>CAVUZE010000001.1:0-274584 GCA_963745845.1 uncultured Acidobacteriaceae bacterium
GCGATATCTAAACCGCATCTTGTACGGTTCACGGGATTGAGTCACTTTGTAGGTGTGAGCAAACGGGGCGCGGAGTTGTGGTCGAAATGGCGAGCATTGGTGTCCGAGCAGCAGGCGAGCGGACAGAGCGTGGCGGCATTTTGCCATGCGCGGGGTATGACATCATCGCAGATGTTCGCATGGAAGAAGCGTTTGCGAGAGGCGGAAAAGGCTGAGTTGGTCGAAGTGCAAGTGGCGCCGCAGAAGAAGCCGCATGCTCCAGGGACGACACCGGAGCGAGGCGGGACGATTGAGATTCGTCTTGTTCGCGGCTGCAGTCTTATAGTGGAGCCCGGGTTCGACGCGCATCATCTGCGTGCATTGCTTTCAGTGTTGGAGGAAGCATGATCGGGCTGCCGAGCTTGCGCACGTTGGACAGCACGCAGAAGACGCGGATCTGGCTGGCGGTGGAATCGACCGACATGCGTTGCGGGTTCGATCGTTTGGCGGAGCGAGTGAGAGCGGTGATCGCTCAGGATCCACTGGGGGACAGCCTGTTCATATTTCGATCGCGTCGTGGAGACAGATTAAAGATCCTCACGTGGGACCGGGACGGATTTGTACTGTGGTACAAGCGGCTCGAGGCGGGGGTTTTTAAGCTTCCACGTGTGAGCGCTGGAACGCGCTCGGTGGAGTTGCGCGCCAGCGAACTGGCGATGATTCTTGATGGCATCGACATGACGAAGCTGAAGCGGGTACCGCGCTACGAGCGCACCACGGAAAGCAACAAGGAAAAGGTTGCGGTATGAGATATCCGCAGCAAGTTATGGCATAACTTAGTCGTGCCTGCCGCTCTGTCCAACTTACCCGACGACAAGGAAGCATTGAAGGCCATGGTGGCTGCGCTGCTCGATGAGCGGGATCTTGAGAGGCAGCGAGCCGAAGAACAACAACGGCGCGCCGAAGAGCAGGCGCGACGGGCAGAGGAACAAAAGCGTCTTGCCAACGATCTGCACATCGAAATCATGCGTTTGCAGGTCGAGCTGGCTCGCTACAAGAAGCAGTACTACGGCCCGCGTGCGGATCATCTTCAGACCGAGGGTGAACTGGCGCAGATGCTGCTGAGGTTCGCCGAGGCACAGGACCAAAAGCCGGTCAACCCGGATGACGTTCCGGCACATTCGGAACTGCAGGAAGAACTTCGCCGGGTGAAACGGCGCAAGGGCCGACGGAACCTGGCCAACTTCGAGAACCTGCCCGTCACGACGCACACATATGAGTTACACGGAGAGCAACGGGCCTGTTCTTGCTGCGGTCTGGAACGCGACGTAACCGGTCGCCAGGAGAGCTGGCAGATCGAGTATTATCCGGGTCATTTCGAGCGGGTGCATCATGTGCGCATGACGTATGCCTGCAAGAAGTGCGAGCAGGCCGGCCAGAACCCGCAGATGGAAACCGCAGCCAAGCCTGCCAGCGCGATTGAAAAAGGATTGGCTGCACCGGGTCTGCTGAGCTACATCGTGACCAGTAAATTCTCTGTTTACGTCCCACTTTATCGGCTGGAAGACATCTTCGCGCGGCAGGGCTTTGAGATCTCTCGCGCTACGCAGTCGGTCTGGTGCGGCGACGTGGCCGATCTGGTCGAGCCCTTATGGGAATTGATGGCCCAACGGGTGCGTGCTTCGCATGTGGTCGGTACCG
Organism: uncultured Acidobacteriaceae bacterium; assembly: GCA_963745845.1. GTDB lineage: Bacteria > Acidobacteriota > Terriglobia > Terriglobales > Acidobacteriaceae > Telmatobacter. Next base: position 1,681 of record CAVUZE010000001.1, read on the forward strand.
ACGACACCATCATGCCCATGCAGAGCCCAGGCAAAACGGCCAATGCGCGGATGTGGGTGTACGTCGGGGACGACGATCATCCTTATACCGTCTTCGATTTCACTCTGAACCGCGGCCGGGATGGACCAAAGTACTTCCTCAGGGATTACGATCAGGTTCTGCTTGCAGATGCCTATGGAGGGTACAACGGCGTGGTGGCCGGCAACGCGATCACACGCGCCGGATGCTGGGCGCATCTGCGCAGGCGATTTATCGATGCCGAAAAGGTCGCACCCGAGGTCGCGCGCGAGGCGATCGAAATGGTCCGCCTGCTCTACGCTGTGGAGAAACAGGCTAATGATGTCTCTGCGGCTGAACGGCTCCTGTTGCGACAGGAACAGTCGGCGCCGGTGCTGGCGCAGATATACGAGAAGCTTTTTTCCTGGAAGGAGCAGTTGCTGCCCAAGCACCCCATGGCCGAGGCCGTGCAATACGCTCTGAGCCAATGGAAGGAACTGAACGTGTTCTGTTCCGACGGCGCGGTCTCGATCGACAACAACGCCAGCGAACGCGAAATGAAGCGCGTGGTTCTAAATCGCAAGAACAGCCTTTTCGTCGGCAATCCACGCGGCGGAAGAACCGCAGCCATCCTGGCCAGCGTCACCTCGACCTGCCGTCGGCACGACATCGATCCGCAACTCTACTTCACCCAGCTGCTGACCAACTTACCCACAATTCCAATCAACGATTATCTCAACTGGCTTCCTGACAACTGGAAGCGCCGCCAGGGCGTCACCCTCGAATCCAGAACAAACTAGACCTGTCCTTCACGTACCGCTCACCTTGTTTTCGATCAGATTCGCCTGATAGTAGTCAATTTGTGGACAATCGGCTGTGCTGGATCGGTAGATGCCTGTAGGCCGCAGGCTCACGATCGCATCCTGCAGCTTCGCACGATCGCGCGTCAGACCGCTATTGACTTTTCCTGATACGGAGACAACAGCGGCCACATCGGAGCCGCTCAAAGTCGCATCCAGAGCCTTCGAAGCGGCCTTCCGCAGATACGTCAAATCTTCGAAGGTCAGATGCAAGTCGTCGAACAGAAGCACGGTGATGCGCTCTGGCAGAGGGGACGATTGCGTTGCCGCATTGCCATGTGTTGGCGGCTGCAGATCGGGCTCGACGGCGGTCACGGGCCGGCTTCCAACGGAATCGCGCTTCTCTACGGTGAAGGCAGAGATAGACCGAGCCTTACCGTCGTCGAACACCTGGAAATCCTCTTTCTTCAAATCACTTACGATGCGACCTTGTTTGTCGTGGACCACGACGGGCATCAGGACCAGGTTGACACTTAGTTCGATCAGAGGGGTACTGAACTTTGTTTCGGCCGTCGGAGAGGGAGTCACGGCTGCCGGCAAAGACGGTTGTGGTTGGATGGCCGCGCTGATCGCCGCGGGTGGGGCGGCGGGGAGTGGGGCTGCCGCAGGCGGCTGTTCGGAGAGTAAGCCGGTCGCGTGGATTGGCGCGTTCGGTTCAGGCGTCTCTACCTTCTCCACCGGAGGAGCCGCGGGAGCGTTTGGCGCCGCGTTGACGGACGGGGCTGCGGCCTGCTGCGGCGCCGGCATGGCCGGAGCGGTTTCTGGATGCGATCCCTGTTCGGCAACAGGTGAAGCTGCTTGGTCATTCTGTGCGGTTGCCGTAATCGGTGTCGGTGCCAACGCCGGTGCCGTGGCTTGCTCGTTGAGAATCCGCGACGTTGAAGCGAACATGCGATAACCGCTGAATAGGTTCTCATTCAACCACTCGGTCGCAGCACCCTCGAAGTTAGCATTGACGGTAGCCGGCGCGGACGAGAGTGCCAGACTTCGCACCGGACATATCACCGTTTTGTCCGCGATCGGGACCGGACCATATTCCACGAGAATCGCACCACGCTCAATGGTCGAATTCCCCTTCAAATCGGCCACTAGCGTAATGCGAAGGATGGTCCCCGTAGCTGGATCGATCCACAAGGATCCTTGATAACCGGGTTTGCTGCGAACCATCGCGGTCGTGGAAGAAGCTGTCATTGCAGCCATACTCCCGGTGCGAGCCCACCGATTTGAGCCGCCGTTAGGCTGAACCGGTTCAACGGGAGTATCGATCTCGTAGTGCGACGCAGTCTTGGGAACCTCATAGTGAAACACTGCCATCACACCCGCAGAAGTCTGTTCCCAGTGACTCCACGTCGTCTTTCCTTGACTGGAATCGCTCAGAATAATCAGGAGTGTGGAACCGAACTCGCCCCAGGTCATGAGTCCGCCTTGCGCAGGCGATGATGCGGCCCCGGTGCCTGTCGATGGATTCTCCCTCTCATTCCGAACGGAAACCTCTGCCTTCGACGAGCCAATCAAGTGCAGTCCCATCCGCTGGAGATACCCGCCCTTCGTCACTTCCTGTGGACTGTCGTCGAAGCTGAAAGTCGTTCGCGTGGCGAGTAGGTTGGGCAGATGCGGTAATGTCTCGACAGCGAACCTTTTCGCGGCCTCCAGCAATTGCTGTTGCGTGGCCGCGCCAGGCGTGGGCGCAGCTGGTAGCTCATTCGCAGGCGGGTTGAGAAAGGCCGACCTGTCTGCCAACAAAAGCAACGCCATTGCTGGTTGGGAGCCGCTTGCGAATTCCCTATTCAATCGCCCCAACACTGAATCGGTAAGTCGTTCCGACAGTTCTACGTCACCGATCTTTCGTGCGATCTCAATATCCGACTTGTGCGCGGCTCTGTCCGTGGCAAGCACTTGTTCGAGCTGCGCAACTGTCATTCGCTTTGCTGCCCATGATGGGAATGCCATCATGGGCAGGAACAACGGAATCAAGATCCACCGCACGCCGCAACTCCCTTTCCCCACCACACTACGTGAGTAGACAAGAAAAGATAGGCTCCTTTTGCACATTGAGGTCGACCCACTGAAACATCGCCCTTTTGACAGTCGTGGGAGGATAACAGCTACACGGAAGTTGCACCACAACTTGGTCACTTCCGGATCGGCCACGAACCAATCGGAACCCGGGAGAGAGGATCACTTGATCCCGTAACCTGATCAGGCTCAGATACGGTTGTGTTTCGTATGCATTGGTTTTCAACAAGCGGATACTTGGGCATAGGCGAATAGATACTTCATTTACGTAAGTACCCTGCGACAATTGGGGTTGTTATGCACGATTCGACCCACACGAGTCAGGTTCACGCGGACGGCAGAGTAGCCCTGTGGCTGACTGGATTGGCTTTCACGGCGATCCACGTCGCGTTCAGCGGCAGATACGGCTTCCACCGCGATGAGTTGTTGAGCTACAGCAACGCGATGCACCTGGACTGGTGTTATGTGGTGTACCCTCCGCTGACTGCGTGGCTGGCGCGTGTGGAACTGGTTGCTTTCGGACCCATTCTCGTGGGCTACCGCCTTTTGCCGGCAGTCGCGGTTGGACTGGTAAGCGTGCTCGCCGGCTTGATTGCCCGCGCGATGGGCGGAGGACGGCGATCGATGCTGGTGGCCGCGGTGGCTGCGGGCATCGCGGGCCCGATTTGCTTTGCGGGCTCGTTCTTGTCTTACATGTCGTTCGACGTTCTGTGGTGGGTTTTGGTGGCGTGGGCCACGGCCCGACTTCTGGAGACGGAAGATGCGCGCTGGTGGATTGCAATCGGCGCGGGCATGGGACTGGGGCTGCTGACGAAGTACACTATCTTGTTTTTTGCGGTGGGCCTGCTGGGTGGGATGCTGCTGACGCCGAACCGCCGTTACTTTCGCTCGGGGTGGTTCTGGTGCGGCGTGGGTGTTGCGCTTGCGATGGCGCTGCCGGTGATTGTGTGGCAAACCCAGCATCATTTTGTGGCGCTGGCGTGGATGAAGAGCATTCACGCGCGCGACGTGTCGAGGGGAGTGACCGATTACTTCATTCCCCGCCAGTTCTGGAATACAACCAACCCGGCGACAGTGCCTATATGGTGCGCCGGACTGTGGTTCTTGTTTGCGACTCCAGCCGGCAAGCGCTTCCGCATGCTCGGCTGGATGTATGCGATTACGCTGATCCTGTTTGTGGTTGCGAGGGGGCGCGAGTACTACATCGCGCCTGCGTATCCCATGTTGATAGCTGCTGGTGCAACGTGGGGCGAGCGTTGGGTTGACTCCAAGAGCCCGCGTGCGCAGCGGGTAATCAAGAGAATCACGCGGAATTCGCTCGTCATTGGCGGACTGGCCGTGTTCGCGTTGACGCTTCCCATTGCGCCGATCCAGTCGGCGTGGTGGCGTCTTGCCGATGCGGCCGCAAACAACCAAAGTTTCAGCATGGAAATTGGCTGGCCCGAGCTTGTTGCCACGGTCGCGCAGGTGCACGATTCACTACCCGTGGAAGATCGCTCCGAGGTTGGACTGCTGGCAGCAGACGAGGGCGAGGCCGGAGCTGTGAATCTATATGGACGCGCTTATGGGTTGCCCGAGGCGATCAGCGGCATGAACTCCAACTGGCTGCGCGGATATGGGACCCCTCCCCCGCAAACCGTGATTGCTGTTGGCTTCAAGCGGGAAGAAGTGGAAAAGATTTTTGCTGCGTGTGACGCTGCCGCTCAACTTTCAAATCCGTACGGGATTGTCAACCAAGCCATCGGCGACCGCAATGGCGACCGCAATGAGGTTTACGTTTGCCGCAACATTCTCGTGCCGTGGCCGGAATTCTGGAAGGGGTTTCAGTACTACGGGTGAACGCCGGGATGACTTGGCGGGGGATTTCGTTCCCACCCAAGCAAAGCCTGCATGAGGGCGCCCCATCGCTTCAAATTGTTGGCGATTGGTTTCGGGGGCTGGATTGGTTCTGGGTTTGCTTGCGACAACTCGACCGGAACTTGCCGTTGACGGCTGCTTCTGCTTTCCTGAACGAACAGCAATCTTCTACTGCTGTCCGCACGGCACCTGATGATACTCGATGGTCTGAACTTTATAGCCTTGCGGCGGTTCGAAGAGCGCCGGATCGGGATCGTCCCTACGCAGATCGGAAAGTTCCACACGCTTCAATCCGTACTTCGGGCCACTGGTCACTTCTAGCAGCTTCAAATCAAATTCACTCGATTTCCAGAGTTCAGTCGTATATTCCGGAATGGCAATCGGCCCGTGAATTTCCTTGTGACCAAGGTTTTCCGACACAAAGCGCACTTTGATCCGCTTAGCCCCTGAAGGATCGGCAATCGACGAAATCGTCTCCAACTTTCCTTGCCCAGGCGAAGAGGGAACTTTGTGCCAATCCTCCTTACTCGGGAAACTGGACTGATGCTGCCCCTGTTCATCTGCCCAGCAGCCTTTGCGCCCCGACCAAAACGGCCAATGCCCCAGGGTCGCCACCTGATGATTCGAATCCCAAGTTAGCTCCTGGAGCTTCGCTTCGTCTTGCACAAGAAACGAGAACCATTCAGTTCTTTGGTCTCCATCCCGTAATACCCGCTCAGTTTTCACATAGATTCTTCCCTTCCGGTCGCGGGCATGCACCTCGGTGGAAACGGTGTTCCAAGAGGAGCCATCTGGAAGAACTCTATTCTCAGTGATGGTCAGATGTGCCGTGTAAGGCGCGACCGCCGGTGAAGTTTCACAATCGACCGAGGGCCGCCAGCAGAGCAGTACGGCAGCAACACAAAATACCGAAAATGCCAGGACTATGTGTCGATAATGCATACCATTTCAGCGGACGAAATTATCACACTGAGGGCTGTTCTGAATGTGATGCTCGAATGCTACATTCCCGAATGATCATGCAATTCAGCGTTGTTGGCCAATTACCCTCAACCCGTCTTCAATCCATTTTTAAGACGGCTGCGGTGGCCAGTACGCATAGGGCGCCGGTATCACTTTCCATTCCGCGAAGGCGAGCACGAAATTGAGAACCCAGCCGCCGAGCGGAACGATATAGAGCAGCGAAAGCCACGGCGAAAAGCCGGCTTTTCTACAGATGAACCAGAAAGGAAGAACCCTGAATTTGTGGGAGTAATCTACCGGCATTGACTCAGTCTGGTGAAGCAGGAAGCCGGAAGTAGCCCCGAAACAAGGTCACTTCCGAATAGCCCACCACACAGGAAAGGATCAGATTCGCCGGTTCTCGGAAGCATTTCGAGGTAGAAATAGGCCTGCACTTTTCCATCTTTTTTGCTTGGCGGTAGTGTCCTTAGCCTGCGGCGATGAGTCGACGCGGATACATGCCGCACCGTGACTCTGCGCACAGACTCCTGCGCTTGGCGGACGCATCATCGCTTCGCAGATCATCTCACCGCAAGAAGGACTGATTCTCATGAGTCCTGAAGCTTCCGACACATTCAGCTTCCTCCGTCCATTCTGGAGCCGGCTCGCGATCCCACCTTGGCTGCTCTCGCTGCTGGTGCTGACGGTCCTGGCCGCTGCCCGCTTCTATTCTGCATTTGGTCCCCCGCAAGCAAGCATCCTGTTCCTGCTTCATATCCTGGTGATGTGGACGTTACCGTTTCTCTTCCTCACGCGCCAGGGCCGGCGCGACATCGGCCTGCACAGAGAGGGCATTACGCCGGTCGCCCTGTTCCTAAGCTCCCTGGCCGGGGTGGTGGGCGGTCTCTTCATTTTCTGGATCGGGATGGCCCTATACGGCAACACGCCCGACAACTGGTGTGTTAGCATTCGCGACAGTTTTCACCTCGGCCAGATGCTCGCCGTCATGTCTCCCCCGGCCGCTTTTACTGTCATCGCCCTGCTGACCATGAGTTTCACGCCCATTGGCGAGGAGTTCCTCTTTCGGGGGCTGATCCAGCAGTCCTTCACATTGCGTTGGAATGCCGTGATCGCCACTCTGGTCAACGGCTTCGCCTACGGCCTCCTCCATCTTCTGCACGTCCATGGCCTGTGGCACGACGCCGCGGGCTTCCATCTCCGGCTGGTCTCCGGCGCGCTCATGGTTCTTCTGCTGGCAGGCCTAGGCGCGACCTTCACTCTCTGCCGCCTGTGGACTGGCTCCCTGTGGTGCGCCGTGGTCGCCCATGCCGCTTGCAACCTGGCCATGATCTCCGCCATCTTCCTGCATTTCGTTCGCTGACAGCCGGTCGGCCGTGCAAATTCGTACTGACACCCTAGGAACCGCCATGCAATGCCTGCTACTGAACGTGCAGAACGAACTGCGCACTAATCGCGATCACTCTCCACCACAGCATCGGGGATCAAATCTGGATCAAGACCTGTACGAGAGGGGGCTGGATTCCGTTTCAATCGGACACTCGTGACACCTATATCCTCACAGTTCAAAGTCGTGTGGTGAATCCATGTCCGAAAGCTCTTGTCATGTCGCAGAGCATGTCGAATCTGCAACCCAAAGTAGCCGGTGTTCGTATTGACGAATCCAGGTGTTATACCTCGATTGCGTCCGTGCCCATGTATGAGGTACAGGTAAGGTTCTCCCATCTCCCACGATTGCTGAACCACTCGATTAAGCACACCATTCCAGACAATGGCGGCTGGGTGGTATCCGTGTAGATCAATCGTCAACTGCTCTTTACTCCGTGTGCGCCACGCTACCTCAATTCCGCGGCACGAATAGGCTCTGGCCTGCTAGGGTTTATGGCGGAGGCTGATCCCTTTCGGAGGCGAAGATTTGAGAAAGGGACGAAAAGCGTGGATCGCTTTGGCCAACGCCCGCTCCCGAATTCAGACGATCTTCAAGGTAATCGCATAGTCACTGGGCTTCTGTTCCGGCATCACGACTGTCAGGCCCTGTTCATCCTGGGTCCAGATCACCTTGTCCTTGTAACCCAGCAGCTCCACATTTCTGATCTTCGGCGGCGACAGTGGGCTCGAGGTTGCCAGCGGCTTAATCAGCGCCAACTTCTCTGGCCAGCCCATGATGAATGCGTAGAGTGTGTCCCCCTTGGTCGTGAAGCGCACTTCGTCGGCAGCCAACTCCGTGCGGCCTGACTCGTTGAAGCGGGTGCCTTCGCCCGACGGTGGCGCGGTCGCCACCGGGCCATCGCCGAAGATCTTCCACGGCCTGCTCGCGTGAATGCCCTCGCTGTTGATCGCCATCCATTTCGTGATTTCGTCGAGAATGACCCGCTCTTCGTAATCGAGCTCGCCGCTGTTTGGGAGCGGGAAATTCAGCATCAGGTTCCCATTGCGGCTGACGATGTCGACCAGCAAATCAATCACATACTTGGGCGACTTATATTGGACATTCCGGTCGTAGTGCCATTCGCCGATGCAGCTGTCGGTCTGCCATGGGTTCGCCGGGATGCCGGCAGCTACGCCGCGCTCCCAGTCCTGAACGCACGTCCCGACTTCGCAGTCGCTCGGCAACTTGCTGGTGTACACGGCCTCGCAGCCGCCACCATGGCGATTGGCGTCCACGTTGTAGAGGTTCGCTACAAGCGCCAGGCCGTACTCCTCGAAAAAGATGTCGCCATCGGTGTAGAGCAGGTCGGGCTGATATTTGTCGACGAGATCTTTGATCCGGTTGAAGTAGTGCTGCTTCCAACTAGGAGGCGCCTGGCGGTCATTTAGGATCCGATAGCTGTAGGGATAGTACTTCGGCAGCTCGTGGTAAAGATCGGCGTAGTCCGGGTCGGCGCCATCGTAGGGCACTCCGGCGAGCGGACCGGTTTTGTCGCTCATATGCGAAGTAGAGAACCAGTGGTAACTTGGCGCGAGATGCTCGCTTACTGCGAAGCGGAGCCCGTGGTTTTGGGCAGCCTTCCTGAAGACACCGACGATGTCTCTTTTCGGTCCCGTGGCAACGGCGTTCCAGCGTGGCTGGTACTTCGAATTCCAAAGATCGAATCCGTCGTGATGCACAGCCATGCTGCAGAAGTACTTTGCTCCAGCTTTTTTGTAGAGACCGAGCAGATGGTCCGGATCGAACTTGTCAGCCGTCCATGTCGGAATCAGGTCCTTGAATCCGACCTTCGTCGGATGGCCGTACGTCTTCAGGTGATACTCGTACTGCTTATGGCCCTGGATGTACATGTTGCGGGCGTACCAGTCGCCGTATTCGACGGCGGACTGCGGTCCCCAATGGGCCCAGATGCCAAACTTCGCATCGCGATACCAGTCAGGAACCTGCCACTGGCGAAGCGACTGGCGTGTGCCCTTGAAGGGGCCCGGCGTGATCGCTAGATCGGGATTCCCCGATGCTTCTTCGATTGCCGCACGTTCTTCGTCGAATCGCCTACCATCGTCGAGGATGGAGTTTGCTGCTCGGGATCTGCGGGACAGAAGGAGCGCAGGCGCTCCAGAAATCAGAGAGAGCGCTCTTCTTCTGGTAATTCTCACGATCTTGCCTCCACAGCATGTCTTCCAACTTAAGGAATTAGAAATATCGGCCCAGTGCGACGGCTAAGTAGGCACTCACATAGCCAGATCGACAGAACCATGGTCGTAGAAGCATCCCCTTGCCGTAAAGTCGGAAGACTTGGCGCATACCCGGGATGTCCGACTGGGCGTGGTCAATTCGACGGCGGGCATCTATGGAGATCCTCAGGGGCGTGAAATTGAAGGACGGGGATTGATTGCCATGCTGCCGGTAGCCGGTGCACCCAAAGAGCCCTACACTCCCAAAGATAATCGTTGCAAGTTCGGCCAGATGAGGGATTTGTATCCAGGGGGTGGAAGAGGAGATGCAGACGCCGCAGTTGAATAGGAAGCTTCATGATTACTGAAAGATATCGTTGCGCAGTTTGAACTGAAGTCCCCATCCATAGATACCGATAGGTCTGGACAGGATAGGCCGACAAGCGGGCGACTTGGCCGATCCCGGTTCAAGAGGAGTAAATCTGGCTGGGGGGCGACGAGTTCGTGGTGTTGCTCACGGAACTGAATCATCCGGAGGAAGCCGGAATCATTGCCGATCGCATCGTGGCGGCTCTGTCCGTGCCTGTTGCGTTCGAGGGCAACGAGATACCCTCGTCTGCGAGTGTCGGCGTGTGCAGTGGTTTCAACGGCGAGTTTGACGCAGATGCGCTGCTGAGGAATGCCGACCGAGCACTCTACCGTGCGAAAGCTGTGGGCGGAAATGGCTCGAATGTCTTCGTGTCCGATTCAGATTTAAACGCGACTCCCTCTAAGCCTTGCATGGTTGGCTGAATATCCCGATGCTGTCCTGCGCCGGTCAGAGAACCTGTGGCTTAGTAGGCCGCGCGTATATCCGAACGACAATAAGGGGTCGGGGTAAGCCGCCCGGGACACGCAAACCTCAGAGATTCTTCTGTCAGTGCCGCCCGCGATGGCCGGAGTTGCGGCAACGGCTCCGGCGAACAGGCGCAAGCGGGTATAATCGCGGCGTGTCACGGAACCAAAACGGAAATCCTGGCTTATCTCGCTCGTCAAACCTCCGGTAGGCGAGCACGCACGGGGAGTTCGCTGCACGTCAACGGATGGATCTGGGATGAAACTCTTAGTTCGCACACTTGCATTGACGCCCATCATAGCGTGCATGTTTCCGGCGCACGCGGGAGCCCAGGCGGTCGCGGCGATTGGTGGCCAGAACATCGTCACTCTGCACCGATCCGTAACAAACAAGTCCGTGCCTGAATTCACAAGCATCTCGGTCGCTCCCGGCCGAGGCATGGAAGTCCTTCAGATTACCGCAAATCTCCCCGGAAATGGGAACGTGAATGTACTGGCCTCGCCCGATCCGGCCGCCTCGGCCAAGATGATGGAGCTGGACAATGACCCGAACGGTTTCATGAGCTTCCGGATTGGCGGGCCCTTCTTGATCCCCTACCCAAATCGCATTCGCGGCAAGCTCTCCGCCGATGGCCAGACCGTTGCTACCGAATGGGAAGGCCACACGCTCGCCTTGCCGGCAAACGGCGGCAGCAGGCAGCCCGGCGCCGAGCGCTGCGCAGTCCACGGGCTCATCTTCAAGGCCAAGACCGACGATGTGCAGGTCAAATCCATTCCAGATGGACAGCAGGTAACCGGGGTCATTCATGCCGGCGACTTTGGCGGACATTGGCTTTCAAAGACCGACCTGTTCTTCGCCTTCACATTAACTGGAGACGCGGCCGACTTGATCGTGGAGGCCCGCAACGTAGGTCGCGAAGCGGAACCGATCGCCATCGGCTGGCACCCCGGCTTCACTCTGCCCTCCGGGGACCGCACCCAGGTGCGCGTGCATCTCCCGGGGTCCGATGTGGCAGAAGTGGACAACTACGACAACGTCTTCCCTACGGGCAAGATCAAGCCCGTTGCCGGAACGCAATATGACCTGCGCGTCCCTGGCGGCGTCGCGCTCGGCAAGAACTCCTACGACGACGACTGGAGCAAGCTGGAGTGGAAGAACGGCCAGGTCACCGTTCAGGTGATCGATCCGGCCGCGCACTACGGCATAGGCATCTCCGCGCTTTCCCCCGCGATCAGGACCATTCAGATGTTCGCACTGCCCGCCATGCCGATTGTGGCCGTTGAGCCTCAGTTCAACTTTGGCGATCCGTTCGGAAAGGAATGGGGGGCCATGGATACCGGGATGGTGACGTTGAAACCGGGACAGAGCACGCAGTGGCACGTGCGACTCGCCCTTCTCGACCCAAGCTCGCTATAAGCCTCTTCCGAAACGATGTAGACCGAAAGCAATACCCTTAAGCCATGCGACCCAAGGAGCGGCGGACCTGTACACACTGACCGGACGACACCATTTCGAAAAACGCAGTCTAGGTCACATCCCAATTTGGCACGCGATTCTCTTTTCTGCGGTTCTCAAAGCCGGTAAGGGAATCTCTCGATCAATAAAGAGGACCACCTTCAGCCGTGTATTGACACGGATCGCAACTGGTTGAGACCGGTCTTCGCAATTGACTGGACCGGCCTTCGGAGGGAAAGAGAATTGATCACCGTCGCCCTGATCTTCAACTTATGGTCTCGAATCCAGCAGAAAGAAGTGACCGAAACTAAAAATGCTTAGGCGTAGGCTGGGCGACAGTACGCTCGAAATCTCGGAATTGAGCTTCGGCACTTGGCTCACCGTTGCTGGCGGCATCGAAAGGCAGCAGGCTATTCGCTGCATCCAAACAGCTTTTGATAATGGAATCAACTTCTTCGATACTGCCAACCAATACGGCGCTGGAGAAGCCGAACAGATTGTCGGCGAAGCTCTGCGAAAGCACTCGCGTGACCGCTACCTTATCGCGACTAAGCTCTTTTTTTCCGTCGGCGATGACCCCGATCATGGACTCTCTGCTGCGCAGATTGAGAAGCAGCTGGATAATTCTCTCGGGCGCATGAAGCTCGACACAATTGACCTGTATCAATGTCACCGCTTCGACCCCGACACACCACTGGAAGAGACCCTCCTTGCCCTAAGCCGTGCCGTCCAAGCGGGTAAGATCCGAGCGATCGGCTTCAGCGAGTGGACGGCCGAGCAAATAGGGTTGGCGTCGGACCTGATTGGACACGGAAACCTTACTCGCTTCGCTTCAAACCAGTCGCAGTACTCGATCCTTTGGCGCAAACCCGAATCTGCAGTGCTCGACTTGTGCGCGCGCCACGGTATCGGCTTTCTCGCATTCTCCCCATTAGCCCACGGCGTCCTAAGCGGCAAGTACACGGCGGGAAGGCAACCACCACCCGACAGCCGCGCTGCCAGCGAGGACATGAATCAATTCATGGAAACGGCAGGCCGTCACTATCGGTCCGACTACCTGCTCGAAGCAGTGGCACATCTCAAGCCAATCGCCGCCGAACTTGGATTAACGATGGCACAAATGGCGCTGGCCTGGGTGCTGAGGCGAGAAGAAGTGACTTCGGCGATCATCGGAGCATCCCGTCCGGAACAGATCGTCGAGAATATCAAGTCAGTCGGAGTCAATCTTCCCGCGGACGTAATCGACCTGATCAACCGCACGGTTTCAGACGTTGTCGTCTGGACATGATCGAGCCAGGGATAAAGATGCCGGTAAGCCGATGGCAATGATACGATCCTTCCGGGCCAGGAGGTCAATGTGTTCCGATTGTTCGTTGTCATCTTAGTTCTAGGTATCAGTGGAACCACGCGTGCTCAGCAGCCTGACCACGCTCAAACTGCGCCACTCATGAGCGCACGGCTGCGCGGCAATGATTTGGCGCATCATGACTTCATGTATGCAGGGGAGTCCCATGACCACCGGATTGTCATCGTTCGTCAGGGTAAAGTTACTTGGCGTTACGACGACCCGGCGGGCAAAGGCGAGATCAGCGATGCAGTGATGCTCTCAAACGGCAACATCCTCTATGCACATCAATTCGGAATTACGGAGATCAGTCCTGAGAAGAGAGTGATCTGGAACTATGACGCGCCGGGGGGGCACGAAATTCACACCGGGGTCCCGATCGGGAAGGACCATGTTCTGTTCGTCATGAATGGGGATCCCCCAACGGTACGGGTGGTGAACACTGTCACCGGCGCGGTGGAGAAGGAGTTCGAACTTCAGGCCAAGCATCCGATCAGCGTGCATGGACAGTTCCGGCACGTACGGTTGACCAAGTACGGAACGTTGCTGGTTGCTCACATGGACTTGAACAAGGTAGTGGAATACGATTCCGACGGCCATGAGTTGTGGTCATTCCCAGCAACCACGCCGTGGGGCGTGACTCCGCTCCAGGATGGAAACATTCTGATCACCGATCGGATCGGCGTGAGGGAAGTCACGCGTAGAGGCGACACGGTCTGGTCATTCAACCCGTCGGATGCGAGTGCCTACCACTTTGCCAGTCTGCAGCAAGCCTGGCGGTTGCCTAGCGGCAACACTGTCGTGAATAACTGGGTGAACGAGTGGAACACGACTGCTGAGGAACGAATGGGAACGATCCAGGCCCTGGAAGTGACCCCGGAAAAGGACGTGGTGTGGATCCTCGACTCGTGGACGCCGCCGGCAGATCTGGGACCGGCCACCACGATACAGTTTCTTGACAATCCTTCCGCTCCGGAGGATGTGCATTTCGGATCAATTCAATAAGAAGCGAAGCAAATCCGGGTGTGTCAGGAACGGCAGGCTATCCCGAAGAGTGTGAGAAGCGAGGATCGAATGGGAATCAAGGCGAGCATTTTCGTTGTGCTCGCGTCGTGGGTCCCGAGGAACGAGCTGCCGATCGGTCCGGATAAACGCCCTCCGCGACGCCGATTCTATGGGAGTTGCGTCTCACGAGATTCCAGTCGCAATGCCGACTTTCGGCGAGTAATCCGAGGGAGAACCTCTAATATGCAGATCAAAGGGTGTCTGATTCGATTATTGGCCTGCTGCCTGTACAGATCGTCAGAATCTGGTGACAAATAATTTCGGGGAATTATCACCCACTTATCAGGGGAATAGCATTCCCTGGTGGCGGCCTACCGGGTCTTCGGACGAGCGGAAGATATTTGGACGGCCAATCTCCTTGTTGAACCAGCCACTTGGAGGCTTGAATGCGCATCGGTCGCCTGTTTCTCTTCGCTCTGTCTTTTTCTGTTGCCTGCCTGCCGATTTCAAACCGGGCACAAAGCCGCAACGACGCGCCACACCTCGAAGGGCACGGCGACGCCACGCAATTGATCGTCGACGGGAAGCCCTTCCTGATTCTCTCCGGGGAGCTCACCAACAACGCAGCTACCGCTCTTGAACCCATGGAGACCATCTGGCCCAAGCTCGTAGCCAGCAATCTGAACGCTGTGCTCATAGGAGTCTCATGGGCGCAGTTCGAGCCGGAGGAAGGTAAATTCAATTACTCACTGGTGGATGGCGTCATTGCCAAGGCCAGGGAGAACCATCTCCACATCGTCTTTTTGTGGTTCGGCTGCTGGAAGAATGGCACCTCAAGTTATCCGCCCTACTGGGTCAAGAAGGACTATCTCCGCTTTCCCCGCATCCAGATCGGGGAAGGCAAGACAGTCTCAGTCTCCGGACCTGTTGAGTTGCTCAGCACCTTGAGCGACGCCACGCGCGACGCTGATGCCCGGGCCTTCACCGCTCTCATGCGCCATATCAAAGAGGTCGATGGGACACAGCACACCGTGGTGATGATGCAGGTCGAGAATGAAGTCGGCGTCCTCCGCGATACTCGCGACCGTTCCCCAGTTGCCAACCGCGCATTTGCCGGGCAGGTTCCTGCGGAACTGATGAACTATCTTCAATCCCACAAGGACACCCTGATCCCCGAGTTTCGTGAGGTTTGGGCTGCAAACGGTTATAAAAAGTCGGGAACATGGGAAGAGGTATTCGGCCCCGGCAAACCGGCTACTCTGGAGATCCCCATTCAGACTACCGTTTCGTTGCTGGGCCCCCTCGAACATAAAAACAGTTGGCAGCATCTGCACTGGGCCTCGGATGAAATCTTCATGGCCTGGAACTATGCACGCTTTTTGGAAAGGGTTGTGCAGGCCGGCAAGGCCGCGTACGACATCCCAATGTACGTGAACGCCTGGCTGCAGCAGCCGAACCATGCATGGCCAGGCACCTATCCCAGCGGAGGCCCGCTCCCGCAGGTTCATGACATCTGGCGTGCTGGCGCCCCAGACATCGACATCCTTGCGCCGGATCTTTACCTCGAATACTTTGACGATCTCTGCGCGCGCTTTAAGCGCAATGGCAATCCGCTCTTCATTCCCGAAACGAGCACCAATCCCGCCAATGCAATCATGGCTGTCGGCAAATACGACACCATCGGATTCTCTCCCTTCGGCATTGACGGAAACAGGCCTATTCCACCGGATCTTGCCACCGTATACGGCCTTCTTGATCAGATGTCTCCCATGATTCTGGCTCACCGCGGCACTGACTCTATCACGGCTGCTCGACTCAACCAGGGAGACTCGCCTAAAGAGGTCAAGCTGGGCAACTACACACTGACGCTCACCTACACGGGTCGCAGTTCGCACATCGCGCCGCAACCGAAGGGGCAGGTTGCCGCTCCGCCGCAATTCTCTGCAGCGGCGACCGCCTCCGAGCCGCCGCTCGAAGCAGCTGCCATCCTGATCGCGACCGGTCCCGACGAGTATTACTTTGTCGGTGGTGGCATGCGAATCGACTTCACCCCAAACACTCAAGGGCCGCAGAATGTCGGACTCGGAGACGTGCAGCAGGGCAACTTTGTCAACGGAGAATGGGTCGTGGCCCGCCAAATCGCGGGCGACGACGATGCGCAAGGAGAGATTCTGATTTTGCGGCCGTACACCATCCTCCGCGTGACTCTCTACCGGTTTCCTTAGCTGCCCGCCGATGCCGATTGCAAATATGGCTTTGCTCTACGAGTCAAATTTGCATCCACCGAAGAGACTCAAGCGCAGAAGATCAGAGAATGAATATCCGCACAGAACCGGAACTGCGAGAAAGGTGCGCAGAATGAAGATGAAAACTTTTGCCGCGGCCATAGTCGCGACTCTATTTCCTTTCGGGCTGGCCGTGCATTCGCAGGAGACGGCGCATCCCATCCCGCGTATCGTCCAGCAGAACGGCCGCTATGCCCTGATGGTCGATGGCGCGCCATTTCTAATGCTTGGTGCGCAGGCCAACAACTCTAGTGACTGGCCGGCGACGCTTCCGAAAGTGTGGTCCGCGATCGAGTATCTGCATGCCAATACACTCGAAATTCCCATCTATTGGGAGCAGATCGAGCCCAAGCAGGGTCAGTTCAACTACTCGCAGATCGACAGTGTTCTCGCGCAGGCCCGCGCACATCGCGTTCACCTTGTTCTGCTTTGGTTCGGTACTTGGAAAAACGGCAGCCAGCACTACATGCCTGAGTGGATGAAGCTGGACCCGGAGCGCTACTCCCACGTCGTCAACAAGAACGGGGAACGAGTGGACTCGCCCTCGCCGTTTGCGCGGGCCTCATTGGAAGCGGACATACGTGCGTTCACTGCTTTCATGCGGCACTTGAAAGCGACAGATCCTGAGCGAACGGTGTTGATGGTGCAGGTAGAGAACGAAACAGGCACCTGGGGAACCCTGCGCGATTACTCTGCCGAAGCCAATAAGCTCTTCACGGCGGCGGTTCCTGATGATGTATTGAACGCGATGAATACTACAACCACACATGGGGCGGGATGGGCCGAGGTGTTTGGCCCTGATGCCGACGTGTTCTTCCACGCCTGGGCGGTCGCCCGCTACGTTGGGCAAGTTGCCGCTGCGGGCAAGGCTGTCTACCCGATTCCGCTTTACGTCAATGCGGCGCTGCGCGATCCATTCAAGGGAGCGGCGGGCAGTTACGAGAGTGGTGGCCCGACGGACAACGTCATTCCAATTTGGAGGGCCGAGGCGCCTGCGATCGACATTCTCGCGCCTGATATTTACATGCTGGACACGCCGACCTATCTAAAGGTGCTGGAACTTTATCATCGGTTGGATAATGCCTTGTTTATTCCGGAAACAGCAGGAACGTCCCATGCTGCCCGTTTCATTTTCTCTGCGCTTGGACTTCAGGCGATCGGCTATGCGCCATTTGGGCTGGACTTTACGCCAACGAATCATCCGGAGCGAATCGTGCCCGATGCGCCGAACGCGTTCCTTGATCCAACGGCGCAAAACTACAAGCTGCTTGGGCCGATGATGCGCGACGTTGCCCGTCTCAACTACGAGGGTAAGCTTCAGGCGGTGGCAGAGATCGAAGAGCAGCCCACGCAAACGCTTCATTTAGGGACATGGGATGCGGTTGTTTCCTATGGTGGAAATCGAGGCGGGTCCCCTAAGGGGAATTCCGAGCCGATAGGCCGTGCACTGGTAGCTCAACTGAACGCGAATCAGTTTCTGGTGGCTGGATACTATTGTGGCGTTGACTTTCGTCCGGCGGGAACCGAGGAGCAGCGAAAGTCGCAACCTATTGTTCTTGGAACGGGACAGACCCCATCGGCCCTCATCGATGGCAAATGGCAGCATCGGCAATTCCTTCGCGTGGAAGAAGGCACCTACGAGCGCGGTGTGTTCGTATCCAACCGAATCCTGAACGGCGATCAAACGGACTGGGGACTACGGTTCGATGCAGAGCCGGAAGTGCTTCGAGTCTCGGTCGCCACCTACTAAAGAAGGGCAATGGGAGAAGACTTCCTGTTCACGCCACTCGCCAGCCAGGGGTGCCGCAGCCTACAAATTCAGGCATCCAGACTTATGTGACGCGATGGGAAGGCTGCTCGGTGCGATCTTCAGTGGCGTCGTAGCGACGGCTGAGATAGGACTGATTGGGGAGACTGCACATCGAGCCGCAGTCGCGTGCATGACTTCTTTGTTCGGCTTTTCCCGCGGTCGCTCCTTTGCATAGATGGTATGCGCATTATCTGGAGTTGACCGGGCGGCTACCGGAGGCAACCCAGCGCATGCTCGAGATACTTGATACCGACCCGCTCTCCCCCATGATCCTCGAAGACGTATATGGGGAATATGTGTGGCTACATCGATGGGATCAGGCCCTTAACATCTTGCACAGAATGGCGCCGCTGAACCCGGACGACCCGATGGCCCTCTGGTGGAATCCTACGCTTTACGAGCGCCTGGGACGACACGAAGAGGCTTTAGGGAACCTCTGCACAAGTCCGCAGCCCGCGTCATTCTCGAATAAACTATAAGCATGAAACGAGGGGCGCGTTTTCAGCAAACACTGGCATCGCAGGCGAGCTTTGCGAAGTATAGTCGCAAGAGCAAGCGGGAGCTGTTTCTTGACCAGATGAACCAGGTGGTTCCGTGGTCGGAGTTGCTGGCGCTAGTCGAGCCCGTGTATCCCAAGGCAGGCAATGGCCGGCAGCCGGTGGGCTTGTCGATCATGCTGCGGACCTATTTTTTGCAACATTGGTTTGGCTTGTCCGATCCCGGGATGGAAGAAGCGTTCTATGAGTCGGCTGTGCTGCAGCGTTTTGCTGGGGTGGATCTGGGCGTGGCCGCGGCGCCAGATGAAACCACGATCCTCCGCTTCCGCCACCTGCTTGAACAGCATGATCTGTGCGGGCAGATGCTGGACACGGTGAATCGCTACCTGGAAACGAAGGGCATCCGCATCTCGACTGGCACCATCGTAGACGCGACGATTATCCACGCACCGAGTTCGACGAAGAACAGCAGCGGCCAGCGGGACCCTGAGATGCATCAGGTCAAGAAGGGCAATCAGTGGTACTTCGGAGCCAAGGCGCACATCGGTGTGGATAGCAAGGAGACGGTGGTGCATTCGCTGGCTACCTCGGCGGCCAGCGTGTCGGACAAACATATGCTGCCCGACTTATTGCATGGCGAGGAGCGCAAGGTTTGGGGCGATGGCGGCTATCAGGGTCAGACCAAGGCGATTCACGAAGTCGCGCCGAAGGCGCAGGACATGACTTGCCGCCGGACCAAATACAAGGGCTATGTGGATGAAGAAGCCAAGCGCAAGAACACAACCAAGGCTCGAGTTAGAGCCAAGGTGGAGCATCCTTTTCGTATCCTGAAGCGTGTCTTCGGATTTACCAAGGTCCGTTACCGTGGCATCTGGAAGAATCACCAGTGGCTATGCGCGGCCTTCGCGCTGGTGAATCTGTACCAGCACCGCAACCGGCTGACCACCCAAAGGGCATAGTGTCTCTTGAGGCTGCAAAAACTGCCTCACAGAGATCAAAAAGACAAACTCCGGCCAGTATCTTTCATCGCAAAACTGCCTCACAACCCAAAAATCATCTGCGGCCAAGTCGTCGCTACAAAATCAGGCACCTGCGCAGAGGTTCCTTAGGCGCCCTGAAGAAGCTGCGCGCGGCTCCCGGTTTTGGCTACAAAGCATTCGTGGGTGTTTCTTTGGCCAATATGGGGAAGCACGTCGAAGCCGAGAAGGTCCTGGTCAGCCTCACGGAAGAGGCAAAGAAGGGCGGCTGCCCGGATTATGTTGCACTGGCGTACCTCGCCTTCGCGCTGGGTGATCGAGACAACGGATTCGCTTTCCTCAACCAGGCTTACGAGTCGCGCGACCAGGGGGTAAACCGGCTTGAGCTAGCGTTCACCAACCCGATGTTTTGGCTTGAGGATTCGCGTCATGACCCGCGCTTTACTGTCCTTCTGAAGAAGATGGGGTCGCCGGCTGCCTACATCACTCAATGAGGAGTAATCGGGACCGCGCATTTGGCCAAACCAAGGACATACGCTGACCCTCTGAGAAACGAACGCGGTGTTCGCGCTGCAAGCGTAGGGGAGGAAATGCGAGCCCTGGGAACTCCTTCTTCAGCATAATGATGAATAGGGCCCGAGTCGCCGCCCACCGGTCAGTAACCTCGCAGTTCACAAATGCTTGACGTGTTGCTCAATGAGAGATTTCAGGATTGCCCACAAGAATTCAGCCGGAGTGGCCCCTCATCAGTCCTACCACGGATCGAGGATTACAAAGTGATCGGCGTAGCTGATGAAGACACTCCGGAAGAGCCCGGTCGTCAGCAGCCCGTCGACCTCATGCGCTGGGATATCTCGCCCGTTGGCAGCAAGCCTGACCAGCGGCACCAGCGGGAGAGTGTGTTTGCCGATCAGCATATC
Source organism: uncultured Acidobacteriaceae bacterium (assembly GCA_963745845.1). Lineage (GTDB taxonomy): Bacteria > Acidobacteriota > Terriglobia > Terriglobales > Acidobacteriaceae > Telmatobacter. Next base: position 22,103 of record CAVUZE010000001.1, read on the forward strand.
CTGAGGCGGCAAGAGCGCAAATCTCCTTTGCGCTCCGTCGGCGCTGTTTCCCTGCAAGCGGACGCCCTTTTGCAATCCCAGCGCCAGGCATTTGTCTGGATCGTAGATAAAGGTGACGTTGCTTCCTGAATCGAGCTTCAGCAGCAGTGGCCGGGTCCCAGAGCGCGGCATGCGGACCGGAACGATGAGGGGCATGGTTCCCGGAACTTCATTCGCCGTCTGGGGCATATTCGCCAGCGCGATATGTTCTCCTTTGACCTCTGTCTGCATCCGGTTTGCGTCGTCGAGGCAGAGCATGCGGTGCGCGTAGTCAATCAGCACGTTGAAACGCCCGAGGAAGTTGCCGCCCAGTACTCCACGAATATCGAGACCGGATGTCTGAAAACCATCAAGGTCCTGCACCAGAACCAGAGGATTGGCCACAGATTTCGAACCGGCTTCGAGCAAATCCACATGTGCGAGGGAAACATGCTTGAGAAAGCCAACACCGCCGAAGGCAGCCTCGCCCTGACTCTTCAAATTGAGTTCAGTAGCCAGCGATGGATCGACCATGGTTACCTGCGCTCCGGTATCCAAAAGAAAGTTGTAGGGGCCGACATGGTTGATCTCGACCGGTACGATAATTCGCGAGCGGCTCGCCATAGGCAGGCGTAAACTATCGACGTTCCCAGGGCAATGTGGTTCTGCATGAAGTACGGGAAGGCTCATCGCAGTCAGAGTGGCGTATGCGAGAAACTTGAATGCGGTCATCAGAGTTCTCCTCAGCCGGTCAGGCTGAGGTCACTCTGGGCGTATGCTTCTACATGGTCTTGATGGGCTCCTGATCAGTTTCTAGGTGTGTTTGATCTGTTTCTGAACGCGGCTGATGGACTCGTGATGGATTTATGATCGGCACTAAATCCTCTGTTTTCAGATTCGATGGTGTAGAGGTTCGAGAGCGGGAGTTTTCGATCATCAAAGCGGGTGAGACGACTCAGGTCGAGCCCAAGGCGTTCCGGGTTCTCTTATTCCTTCTTCACAATCCGCAAAAACTGATCACGAAGGAAGAACTGCTCGACGCCGTATGGGGTGAGACGGCAGTTTCAGAAAACTCTCTCGCGCGCAGCTGAGGCGCCTGCTGGGCGACGACACGCACGTGCCGCGCTATATCGAAACCGTGGCTACAGTGGGATACCGGTTCATCCGCCCGGTCGAAACACATTCAAGTGAGGTCACGACAACCGCAGTCGTCGTTCCCAAGGTTGGAGTTGTCCCTCGGAAGTGGTGGATGACGCTGACGGCAATCATCCTGCTCACGGCGTTGGCCGCGACGTTTCTAAGTTTGAACATCGCGGGTTTTCGCGACAGGCTGATCGCCGTAGTTCGTCCAAAGAGTGCTGCTGTGGCGCCACCAATCATCAGAGCGTTGGCGGTTTTGCCCTTCGAAGACCTTTCGGGCGGCACAAGCCAGGAATATTTCGCCGATGGCATGACTGAGGAACTGATTACCAATCTCGCTTCGATAACTAGCGTCCGCGTTATCTCGCGAACTTCAGTAATGGGTTTTAAAGGCAGCAGGAAGCCCCTTCCCGAGATCGCCCGCGAACTCAATGTGGATGGAATCATTGAAGGCACTGTAGTTCGCTCCGCCAACCGCATCCGCATCACTGCTAACCTTCTTTATGCTCCAACGGATCGACACTTGTGGGCCAACAGTTACGAAACCGATATGGAGGACGTGCTCGTTACACAGAACAAGGTGGCTCACTCGATAGTCGACGCGTTGCGGATCGAACTTGCGCCCTCGAGTTCCACAGCTCGCGACTATTCCCGCCGCGTAAATCACGAGGCCTATGACGCTTACCTTCAGGGAAGGTATTACACGAGTAAGTGGAATGATGCGGGATTCGAAAAAGCCACGGCAAGCTTCCGGCGGTCAATAGATATCGATCCTACGTATGCACTCGCTTACGATGGCTTAGCAGATCTTTACTCGACGCAAGCATTGTGGGGACTTCGGCCGTCAACCGATCTCTTTCCACTTGCGAAAGCGGCGGCACGCAAGGCGCTGGAGCTAGACGACGGACTGGGTGATGCCCATGCCACGTTGGGAATGATCAAGCTGGCCTTCGATTGGGATTGGTCTGGAGCCGGGAAAGAATTCGAACGCGCAGTTCAATTCACGCCAAGCAGCTCGGTCGTGCATCTTTCATACAGCAGATTCCTGACCGCGATAGGCCGCCAAGATGAAGCTGTGAACGAGGCTCGAAAGGGGTTGGAGCTTGACCCACTCAATCCTGCCGCAAATGCGCAATTAGGTTGGGTGTTGTACTATGCTGGCCGGAATGATGAAGCGATTGCCCAACTGAAGAGGACTCTCGAGTTGGACCCGAATTTCGCCTCCGCGTATTTCGAACTCGGCTGGAATTACGCGCAGAAGAGGATGTATCCAGAAGCGGTCTCGGCGTGCGTGAAAGCCTTAAATCTCGAGCCGGATGAGCAAGTGACGTTGTGTAGTTGCGGTATCGTCTACGCCCTGGCAGGGAAGCGACAGGACGCTCTCCAACTATTGGCACGATTGAAGAAGTTCCCTCAACAAGGTTACCTGGATCCGTACAACGTCATGGCGATATACGTCGGCTTGGGCGATCGCGACAGTGCAATTCATTGGCTCGAGCGGGCGTACCAGGAGCATTCCGCCAGTATTTACGGTCTCAAAACTGACCCTTTCGTAAATCCGATCCGCTCTGATCCTCGCTTTCAGGATCTATTTCGCCGGATGAACTTCCCAACCTGACGAGCTGATCGCTCTCGTGCAGAACGCTCGGTGTACACGCCTCGATCGGCCATGTCTTTGTACAGTCGCCTTTCTACAATATTTGGCAAGTGACCGCCAACCGGAAGGAACTCGAAATACGGAAATGTCTGGATCGGCCACCCGACTGGAACGCTTGATTTGAGAAGAACTACTGAACCTCGACTTTGAGGATGTCCTCGCCGCGATACGTTATGCGCGCTCGAACCCCGTTGCGAAGAAACCCCCTGTTCCATTCAGAATTGAACACGAGCGATCCCCAACCGCTGCCGTACGAAAATCTCGTTTCGTTGATTCTGAAGCTTTCTTCGGCATGACCGCCTGGCGGCATGGGCACAAAATCAGAAACGGTGCCCTCTGCAACAGCGCAGTCGCTGTTCGAGAGTGCCTTGGTGTAATCGCGGATGACAACGTAATTCGATACAAGATATAGAAGGCCAAAGATTACCCCGAATGCTCCGAAACATTGGAATGCGATGCCTTTGAATAGGTATCCGCTCTCATTCGATTTGCGCATAGCCCATCCGGTGAGTGCGAAAACACTCGCGAACAGAGCGATGATCAGCGGCCATGCCCAAGAGAAACCGTTTTGCGAGACATCGAACACCGTGCGGTATTCCACGTCACGAAGTTTAACTGGCCAATGCTCAAGTGGTGCAAACGAGAGGAAGCCGGGGTCCTGAGTGAGTCAATCCGGAAATTGCATCGCGGACCCACGCAGGACGGCCACGCACTCAGTTGCGCAGCTTGTTGCCGGAAGAGTGATTGAAGAGTCGGCCACGATACATCCAGAATGGTCTATCGTGGCAGGGGTGGTGTTGCCTACCCGCGCATCCAGATGAATGGTTTTGGTTTCATCCCGCTAGCTTATGGTTGTTTCCACAGTGAGGCGCCAATGAATGAACCGAGCACGGAATCGGTAATCAGAACGAAGCTGTATGGTTTTACCCTCCTGAACCACCCCCGCTACAACAAAGGCACCGCCTTTACCGAAGAGGAACGCGACGCATTCGATTTGCACGGGCTGCTGCCGCCGCATGTGGGGACGCTGGAGGAGCAGATTCGTCGGCGGACGAAGACGTTCGACGCGTATGAGACGGGGTTTGAGAAATACAGCTTCATGCGCGACCTGCAGGACATCAACGAGACGCTGTTTTATGCGCTGATCTTGTCGGACGTGAAGAAGTACATGCCCGTCGTCTACACACCGACGGTGGGCGAGGGGTGCCAGAGGTTCAGCGAGATTTGGCGCAAGCCGCGCGGGCTATTCCTGAGCCTGCCCAATCAGCCGCGCATCGAGAAGATCTTGGGGCACAAGCGCTACGACAACGTGCGCTCGATTGTTGTAAGCGACGGGGAGCGCATCTTGGGGTTGGGGGATCAGGGCGCGGGCGGCATGGGGATCCCGATCGGGAAGATGGCGCTGTACACGGCGCTGGGTGGGATCCACCACGAATATTGCCTGCCGATTTTGCTGGACGTGGGGACAGATAACGAGGAGCGACTCGCGGACCCGATCTACATTGGCTGGAAGCATAAGCGGGTGCGGGGGCAGGAGTACGACGACTTTGTGGAGACATTTGTGTCGGCGGTCGAAAAGCGGTGGCCGCACGTGCTACTGCAGTGGGAGGACTTTGCGGGATCGAATGCGGCGCGGCTGCTGAAGAAGTATCGGGACCGACTGTGTACCTTCAACGACGACATCCAGGGGACTGCGGCGGTGGTGCTGGCGACGCTGTTGGTTGCGATCAAGGCGGCCGAAACGAAGCTGCTGGATCAGCGGATCGCGATCCTGGGTTTTGGTTCGGCGGGCATTGGGATTGCGAACCTGCTGGCGAAGGCGCTCGAGGATGACGGCCTGACAGAGCAGGAGGCGAAGGCGCGGATTTATCCGCTCGGACGCCCGGGGCTGCTGGTCGAGGGAGCGGAGGGGATTCATCCGGGGCAAATGGAGTATGTGCATCCGCGAAAGGACGTGGAAGGGTGGCAGGTCGCGGATGCGAAGAAGATTGACCTCGAGGAGGTGGTGCGGAACGCAAACATCACGGTGCTGATGGGCGTGGCGGGGAAGGCGGGGATGTTTACTGAAAAGGCGGTACGGGCGATGGCCAAGAACACGGATCGGCCGTTGATCTTTCCGCTGTCGAATCCGACGTCGAAGAGCGAGGCGACGCCGGAGGACCTGCTGCTGTGGACCGATGGCAAAGCGCTCATCGGGACGGGGAGTCCGTTTGAGCCGGTGAAATGGGGCGACCGCGAGATTTGTATCGATCAGACGAACAATTCGTATATCTTTCCGGGGCTGGCGCTGGGGATTGTGGCGTCGAAGGCTCGGCGGGTGAGCGACGCGATGATCATGACGGCGGCGCGGACGCTCGAAAAGCTGTCGCCGGTGGAGAAGGATCGGAATGCAAATCTGCTGCCGCCACTGAGGGACTCGCGCAGGCTGAGCCGCGAGATTGCGGAGGCGGTAGCGAGAGAGGCGATCGCGGAGGGACTGTCGGAGCTGAAGGAGAGCGGCGTCGAGGCAGCGGTGGCTGCGAATGTGTGGGAGCCGAAGTACCCCCGGTATGTGAGGGAGTACTGAGCCGACTGGCGAGTTCTTCTTTCGAGACCTCCAGGACAAGTTCACAGATTTCTGAGTTACCCGCTATGAAGAAGTAACCCCCGTTCTTCCGTTTCGGGGTTCCCGATTGGCCACAATCCGACCGGAACCAATTCTTGAGGTTTGCCTACCGCGATGCGAGAAACAGGGCGGGGCAGCGATCAATGAAGAATTTGCGCCATCCGGCAGCGCGGAGCTGATGGTTGTCGCTTTCTTTGGGCGACGCGGGTTGGGAGACCTGTAGCGAGCGATGCCCGTGCGGGCGTGACTCTATCGAGTGCGATCCGCAGATCTTCCTGATCGTGCCAAAGGTGAACGCCGTTGTTTGGCACCAGACGTGAAGTTGGGTCGGCCTGCACTGCCAGCGACAGCGAAACTTGGCATAGAAACCTGTAGCGCAACTTTGGTCTGGATGCGGGGTCTAAGTCGGGGAATCCGATTTGGGCGTTGGAAAACGATGCCAATTCCCCCCTTGGGCGTTTTCAACGATCTGACGGTAGGATGCGGCAGGGCACAGCCGTGAAATCTCTTTGCAACTCGCTTGCGGAGGGTATCCGGCCATCGTTATCAGTGGGCCTGTCATCTATAAGTTGCGATTGACCCCCTGTGTCACGCAAGCTGCATTCTGTGTCACGGGGGAGATTTGTGCTTCTGAACAAGCTTGAATCTGGCTTCTTGGTGCTCCAAACGCAGCAAGGATTAGTTGTCGTTGAACCCTCCTTTTGGCAACGCGTTTATCTGCTTTGGACCTTCCGCAACTTTCGACAGCTCTCGCCTCTCCTGTTGAACTCGCGCCAGACTGAGCTAATCAACAATCTTTTTCGCCAGCACGCGGCGGTGGTTTCGCATGAATACGAGCCATCGCTGGAGATCGGCGTGGTTGAGGACTTTGTGCCTCCGGCGATCGAGATCGTCGCTACGCTGGCCGCGAAAACTGACGCTTCGCCGGCGGAGAAAGCGAAGCTGCCTGAACAAACGGCCGGACAATATGTCGCGCCGCAGGTAATTCCGACCGCTGCCTCGCCTGCCATGAAGTTCGATGGGCCGCTGGCCGTGGTAGAGGAAAAAGCGGTAAAGGAAGGCACTGTAATAGATCGTGTAGAAACTGCGCCCAAGAATGCGCTGGACCGTTCTTTTGCGCCGATCATCTCCTGGTTGAGACTTGCATCGTCAAATCTTGGAACGTCCAAGCCGGCAGCGTCTCGACCTCAAGCGTCGAGAATTGTAATTTCCGGGTTTGCAGCCGCGATCGGCGCGCTGTCGCTGTGCGCGTGTTTCATCGTTGCATTTCATCGAATCGGGGCCGTGCCTGGCTCCCAGGCGCACAGTTCGCCCCCGCAGCTCAACTCGCCGGATTCTCCTTCTGCGCCCGGACCAACTTCCGTCGCCGAGAATCCCGCCACCGTGCCTGAAGCGACTCCTCAGGCCGACGCTGGCCCGGACGCTGCGGTCAAGCCGGCATCGGCGGAGGTAGCATCGTCGATCACTACGACGCACCGAACGATGACACCGGAACGTGCATCTCGCGGAGCTACTGCACGTGTTGCGACGAGGTCAAGCGGAGGGTCGCATGTTGCGGCGTTCTCGAGGGTTCCGACGTCGAAATCGACTCGCCGAATGACCTTTGCGCCTGCGTCCCGTGGAGCTATGGCACGTTCCGCGCAGAGTTATTTCGATTTGGCCGACCAACAGATGCACAAGGGCAATTACGCGGCAGCAACAGCTAACTATAAACGGGCCTGGCAAATCGAGGAGAAGATCGCCGCCGCCAAGGGCCGCCTGGTGCGCGCTCGCCGGGCGATGCAAGCGGAGAACGAGAGCATTGCCAATCGGAGATAAAAATGCGCGCAATCACTAAACTTGGCGACCCCGTAATCGCGTTTAGGAAGAGTCCACACGGTTGCCCCACAGGTGCGTGGTGAAGCAAGGTCCGCTAATAGACGGTGAGCAAAAGCCTTCTCGCCTGCCCGATCACTCTGTCATAGAGCCCGTTGAGCTTGGAGAGACCACTTCGACCCATGATCCCCTTCTGTAACCTCCCAGTTCGTCACTCGCCAACGTTTTAGTGCCGACTTCCACGCTGCTTATACTGTCATTGTCTTCGGGAGGCTCTGGATTGTTACACCTGCTCAAACGGCACGGGGTGCCTATCAAAGCCTATTTGGCGGCTTCCCTGGTGCTGGCCTAAGCCGTTCCCCGGATCTTCGCAGAAACTATTTGCAAAGCACTTCGGGCTGAAACGCCCCTCGGGTAATGTCAACTATCGCCATCAAGCCAAATCGGCGTTTCTAGAACTGAAGTGACTGGAAACGCTTCCGGTGATTATGCGCAAGTTGAGTTCGTTGATTCCCGCGCGTCGAGCGGCCCAGCGGGGCATACTTAGAAACGAGCGTAGGTGGCAATGACATGATTCTCGGGCGCTATAAATCGGCATTCCAATTCAATCAACGGATAATCTTGCACATCCATCAAACCAACGATGAGCCGAACTTCGACACGACACTGCACATTGACCTTCCCGAACGTAGTCTTGATGTGTCATATGGCCTCCCGCTGGCGGTCGGATGGGCACTTCTCGTTATAGGCGCGGGTGTGATTGGGGTTCGGCACGCAACTCGTCCGAGAAACTCCCTCACCTTAGAAGATGAATTTGCGCCTCTGGCTCCGTTAAGAATCCGCTCCAAAGGTTCCAAGCGAATAACCGCTAGCCTACATCAGAAACGTCTCGCGCACGACAGGTTCGAGGAGGGTGAGATGTGGTTGCGAGGTGTACTGTAGGATTTCACCATGCGAGAAATGCATGTACGAATCTTCGCGTCCGCAATCACGGCGGTCCTGTTTGTTGTTCCGGTGTACGCACAGCGAAGTCACTGGGCGTCGACGGATGATAAGACCGCGAATTACATCATCGAGATGGAACGCAAGTGGGCTGAGGGTGTATGTGTCGATAACGGCGTCGTGGCCGGTCTGCTTGCCGACGACTTCCAGGGCACGTCAACCAAAGGTGCGCGCTTCACGAAAGCAGATGAACTAAGAGACGAGAAAGGCCCGCGCACGGCTCATGATTGCGGACTGGATGAGACGAAAGTGCATTTCTTCGGCGACAGTCTTGCTCTCGTCTATGGCAGCGAATATGCATTCGGCAAAGACAAGTCCCAGCCGAACGCAAAGGTGTGCCAGGTCTGGACCGATACGTGGCTGAAGCGTGGCGGTACATGGCAGATCGTCGCCTCGCATGATAATCGCGTGGAATGTCGGTAGCTGCGCAACCTGATCCCGTTTCTGGCCATTGGTACCAGGGAATAACTTCCGGATTGACTACAAGGAGAAGAGATGCAACTCTACGCTGATTCTCGGCCAAGGCGTTTCCGATGTAACCTAGCCACAATCCGGGCAGAACTCCAGAGCCACTAGAATGCTGACATGATCGCAGCCATACTCATTGCCCTTGTTGTGGCTAGCGCTGTTCCAGGCGGGATCCGCTGTCGCGGGATCTGCCTGTTTCCTCGCTTTACTGGAAGGCGGTTGCGATCTTCTCTGTGTGCGCATTTCTCCAATCCGCGTTTATCGCTTGCGTCGAAAAACAACGAATGGCACTTGAATATTCGGTGAAGTTCGCGACGATAGGAATTCCCTGCTGTGTCCTTCCGCTTGTGATCGCAATGAGGACAATCGGGCTCGTGATTCGGTTATTTCTCGTGCGACGGGATGCGGGTCCACACTCGGGTCAGAAAGATCCCCCCTGGAACGATGGTGGACGGAGTCCGTGTTGCATCGGCAAGACCTACGGCAACCAGATGTCCGTGCTCGAAGATGGCGCGCGTGATCACAAAATCATCGAATTGCTCTGTCTGGGTCGTGCCAACAGTGAGAACTCGGGTGACAACTCCAGTGCCGTCGCAGTTCACAGTGTAGGTCCCGCTCTGCGTTCCAGACACGATTTGGCGCTCGCCCGTGGTGGATCCGGCAAGGGGCTCATTCACGATGAATGTTCCGGTAAGGTTGCCCTTTCCGTCCATATATCTCTTGGCAAGTGCGATGGCAACGTTGGCGCCATACGTACCGATGATTGTGTAGTTCCCTTGCAGACTGGCAAGGTCAAAGCAGGGAGGTGCGTCCTGCGCGCGAGCTGAAACAGTGGTGAGAAGCGAGCCAATAATGATGGCGACGGTGACAATCCAGCTCTTTCGCTTGGTCATGGTGTCGATCTCCTTAAGGTTGAATTCGAGTGAAGTCGAGGCTGAGTTGGGCTTATTCAAACCGCTTGGTTCTCTGATCGAGGGTGCAAAAGAGGTACCCGGCCGCCTCGAATCCGCAGTCTGGGTAGGACCGCGGATTTTCACTTCGGCTGCAGGGTTCTTGAAGATTGCTCACTGCTGCGGTGACCACACAAACGCGTGCAAAACCGTGCTTGCATCGTGCCAGCGTCCGGCTACCGCGCCGAAGGAGTTGATCCCATATCCAGCCGAACCGAAAAACGATCCCGGCACCGCCATCTGACCCGGCACGGTTTCTTCGCCACGCTTGTAGGTGTCTTACTGGCTCCATAGCCCGTCTCGACGTTGTGCCATTTTTGGTACGGGAAAAGTCGCGACAACGGGCACTCAAGCCGTCGTTCGGTACGTCCGCGCATTGTGCACTTCTTCGGGTTCTGTAATTCTGACACTGCTCGAAAGGAAATGCGATGAAGCATTGCCGAAGACTTGCCGTCGTCGTCATCATTGTTTGCGCGCTGGTGGCAGGAGCATGCCGCGCCGCAGCCGAACCCGCTATCTGGGTCATCAAGGGATCGCACGCCACCGTCTACCTCTTCGGCACCATACACGCGCTTGCCAAGGATCAGTCCTGGCATTCCGCCAAGATTGACGCAGCTATCCAGCAGAGTCAGACGCTATACCTCGAAGTTGAGAATTTCGAAGACGTTGCCGCAATCCAACCGCTTATGATGCAGTTTGGCTTCGATGCCGACCACCCACTCTCTTCGAAGCTGACGCCCGACCAGCTCGCGAAACTCAATAAAGCTGCGGCCGCCCTCCCCGGGGGCGAAACCATCCTCGAACCCATGAAGCCATGGCTTGCCGGCACGATGATCAGCCTCGCGCCCATCCTGCAGGCCGGTTATGATCCCGAATCCGGCGTCGAATTCGCTATTAAGCCTGAATTCACCGCGGCGAATAAAGCCGTCAAAGGTTTTGAAACGACAGAGCAGCAGATTCGTCTTTTTGCAGACATGAGCGACAAGGCCCAACTCGATTTCCTCGTCTCGGAGCTTGACGATGCCGACTCCGCCATTGGCGAGTTCAAGCAACTCCTGGCCGCCTGGTATGCCGGAGACGTTGAGAAGATCGATTCACTCAATAACGCCGAACTTCGCGACAAGCATCCCGACCTGTTTCAGATTCTCGTCGTCAAGCGCAATCAGAACTTTACCGAGCAGATCCGGAATTTGCTTGAAGGCGACGGCGTCAGCTTCGTCGCTGTCGGAGCAGGCCACCTCGTCGGCAAAGAGGGTGTGCCCGCCATGCTCGAAAAGCAGGGGTACAAAGTTACCCGCGAATAAGAAAGAAACGACAGAGAACAAAAGGAAATCGGTATTGTGGGCTTCCCGGACTGCAGCGTGACGGTAGACGCGATGGGACGGCATAGGGACGAGTAGGCGACAATCCGACCGCGATGACTCGCACCGCAATCCGCTGTGGCGCTCAGTAGAATGGAGAATAACCGTGGTGCAAGCGACTCGGTTGAATCAGAGGGGAGAGGACACTGCGGGTATGAGACGCAACACCGGTGCACTTCTTTTTGTCTGCCTGCTCGCCGTGACTGTTGTGCAGGCGCAGTCCGAGCCTTCCGCAGAACTACGAATCCTCCCTTTGCTCCACGAGCAAATGGTGGCCGCCAACGCGCATGACACGGATGGGTTCCTCGCGACCTTCTTCCACGACGCCTCATTGATCTTCGTCATCAACGGTGAAGTGATTCGCGGCTTCGACAATCTGCATGAGCGGCAACTCAAGTGGTGGAAATTCGGCATGAGCGATGCCACGTATACCGAGCAGACTCAGCCGGATTTCGTCAGCCTCAATTCAAAAACAGTTGTTGTAACCCAGCAGCTGGCGTCCCGTCGAACGATGCCGGATGGGAAGCCAAGCGAAGGTAAATTCGTCGTAACCACAATATGGCGACGGCTTCCCGCTGGTTGGCGTGTCATTTACTGCCACGAATCCCGAGCACAGTGACCGGAACGAACAGGCTAGGCGAGACGAGGATGTTTAGGCAACAGACAATCCGTAGTGTTGCGGCGGCTACGAATCTACGCAGGCGAGAGTTCCGCTTATGTGAAGCTGAGAGTGAGCACGGTGATGTCGTCATTCTGGCCGAAGGCTTGCGCGGCGTGAGCGATTTCTTCAGCGGAGCGAGTGCTGAGGTCGCGAGTGCGCTCAAAACCGAAGAGTTCTCTTCGTTCGTTCTGCGCTTCCACGACGCCATCTGTGAGAAGTGTGATTATTCCGCCCTGCGAGAGCGCAGCCGTTGTTTCCACATAAGCCGAATTCGCGGCCAGGCCAAGCGGCAGGCCGTTCTCCAGCGCAACTTCCACGCCATTCAGGTACGGAGCAAGATGACCTGCGTTCGCCGCCACAATTGTCCGGTCGGAGTCGACGCGGAGCACGAGGCAGGTAGTGAAGCCGCCATTGGAGCGCGCAAGCATACGCTGATTCATCGCCGAAAGGATCTCGCCCGGGCTTTGCGAATAGTGAGCGAGCGTCCGCGCGGTGCCCACAAGCAATGAGACTGTCATGGCCGCGGGCATGCCCTTGCCGCTGACATCTCCAATCACGATGAGCACGCCTCCACTGCTCGTCGGAAGAATTTGGAAGAAGTCTCCTCCGACCTCGCCGGCAGGTTTGTACACGCTCTCGATCTTGAATCCCGGCACAGCTGGAATTGCATCTGGGATCAGGACCTGCTGCACGGCGCGCGCGGCTTCCATCTCGTTCTTCAACACATCTTCTTGATGTCTCGAGCGCGCGAACCGAAGGACAACGACCCCGAGAACTGCAAGTACGATGATCCAGATCGAAAGATCGTACAGTCCGAACGGGAACGGCCAATGGAAGGTCTCGGTCCAGAAAGCCAGGATCGGCTTGGCCCAAGCATGGCCTGCGCCGGCCAATCCCTCAAGCGCACTCTCGATCCAGTTGGCCAGAGTGTTGAGCCCCTGGGGAATCACCAGCAATCGTGCGTCTGGACTGCCACGCCTGACGCCCTGGATCAGAAGGATCATCGGAACGATGGTCGTCGCAAGTGCCGTCAGGAAAAGAATCGCATTGGCGATTTGCAAATCGAGCAGCGGAAGCGAAACCCACACCATCGCCTCCAGGATCAAGACCCCAGCGCTCACCCACACCCAAAGCGTGTCCTTGCGGCCCAGCAACGTCCAGGTAAACATTACGAATGAAAAAAAGCCCGCTGCCGAAAGCATGCCCCCCAACCCATTGGCCATAAAGACGGGCAGGTCGTGAAACGATGCAAAGTCGGATAACAAGGGCGAGGCAAAGAAGAAGAAACCCAGCAGGCCATACCAAAGGTACTCGCGTTCTTTGCGCCGTATCAGAAAAAGTACAAATCCGGCTACGCAATAGAGGAAACAAAGCAGCGCTGTGCAATTGCGCGCGGTCGATTGCCAGAACGTGCTCTTGTCCTGCAGAGTCATCCAGTCTTTCAACGCGCCGGCGTCGCCGATACGCGGCGCACCCACCATACCCCCGCCGTAGTACGTTGCCCAGTGCGGCCAATGCCACACACGGATGGCAATCTCCATCTGAGCTGCCTGAGTCTGGGGCAGCAGCACCAGGTGCCGGTGAACGTCGTAGACGGTTGCGTGGGGCGGAAAGCCGCCAAATGACCCGAGCCGCTTGCCATCGGCAAACACCTGATAACTGGTCACGATGCGGGGAATGTAAAGGCCAAGCTGCGAGTGCTCGGGCGGCAGGATTACCTTGAATCGATACCACGCGAATTCGCCGTAATTCCTGTAGCCCTGAACGTCCCAATCTCTTTCTGGAGAGATAAGCGGCCAGGAGGAGTCGTCAAATCCCGGCTCCGACCACTTGGGGTCGTCACCTGTGTGAAACCGCATCATTCCAGCCAGAGGCGTCATCTGCACGCGGTCGCGCTCGATATTGATGACCTGAGCGCAGGCCGGGAGCGCAAGCACGGCAATCGCCAGCAGGACGAGCTTACGCGCGGTCGCAGGCAATGCGAAAGCCGTCAGGAGGGCGGCAAAGATAGACCGATACCTACGCATGCAACTCCGGGGAATCTGGGGACCGATGGGATGAGGGTACATGATGAAAACGGGCAGCGCGAGAAGGTTGCGGCACGAAGGCTCCCTATCGTGGCATTGGGGTCAACGGTTATCTCCGCCGAGGCACTCATCGAGGATCAGATCGGTCCTGACTAGTCGGCCCGTGTTTACTAAAGGATGGGCGACGTATGACCACAGTATCGGGCGAGATCGGGAGGGCAGAGTCGAGGTCAGGCTCAGCGCCGGGGATTGGTACAAGATCGCACTGACAGAATTGGACTCTGATCCGATCAAGGCCGCTCGAGATGCATCTCAAGCCCGGACGAGATGGCCCGATGAAAAGGTCGGCTGAAAGATAAAGACCGATTTCGCCTCGAAAGCGCTCGCAAAAGGAACGTTAAGCCGGCTTGCCGCCAGAAAAATGCATGGCGGATCTGGGGAAATCGTATGGGACGGCCCGCGAAGTGATGCCCTTGCCTCGGAGCGGCAGTTTTAGTCTCCAGTGAGTCTCCAGAAAATAAATCCGGCTATCTGTCGATACGCTTGAACCCGCATGAACATTGGCGTTTATGCCGTATCTGGACGTATTCTTACCTTCTGCATCGGAAAATGATGGCTCTATCGGACAGTATCTGGAACCAGAGCAAGTAGCTGAGTCCCGCGTTCGGCCACACTCCTCATCTCGAGTTCAATGATCTTACAACGGGTATGCAATACCTACCTCTCCCGTTCAAAGGCTTCCTTCCAGAGGATGGGTCATGTCCTGAGGGCGCACCCACCGATCAAAATCCTCCGCGGTGAGGAAGCCAAGCTTGATCGCGGCCTCGCGCAGACTGATATCTTCGCGGTAGGCGGTGAGCGAGATCTTCGCAGCTTTCTCATAGCCGATGTGAGGATTGAGAGCGGTCACCAGCATGAGCGAATTGTCCAGATTTTCCTTGATCCGCTTCTCGTTCGGCTCGATTCCTGCGGCACACCGTTCGGAGAAGGAGCGGCAAGCGTCGGCCAGAAGCTCGATCGATGTTAGAACATTGTGCAGCATTACAGGCTTGTAGACATTGAGTTGGAAGTTGCCTTGTGACCCCGCGAACGCCACCGCATGATCGTTGCCGAAAACCTGGACCGCAACCATCGTGAGCGCCTCGCACTGCGTTGGGTTAATCTTTCCCGGCATGATGGAGGAGCCCGGTTCGTTCGCTGGAATCTTCAGTTCGTTGAAGCCTGCCCGCGGTCCGCAGGCATGCCAGCGAACGTCATTGGCGATCTTCATCAACACCCCTGCAAGCGTCCGAAGCGCACCACTCACACTCACCATGCCATCATGCGCCGAGAGAGCCGCGAACTTGTTGGGAGCCGTCACGAACGGCCTGCCGGTCTCCTCTGCGATTCTCTGGGCGGCCACCTCTCCAAAGCGCGGATGGGCATTGAGCCCGGTCCCGACTGCCGTGCCTCCAATGGCCAGTTCAAGTAGCCTGGGAACCGAATCTCGAATGCCGTCGAGTGCCTGGTCGAGCTGCGCTGCCCACCCGGAGATCAACTGGCCAAGGGTGATCGGCGTCGCATCCTGAAGATGGGTGCGCCCTACCATCACGACATCGCGGTAGGCCTCCGCCTTTGCGGCGAACACATCGCGTAGTTGGCCGACAGAAGGAATCAACGCGTTTTCGATCCCCTCTACCACGGCAATGTGCATCGCTGTGGGAAAGGTATCGTTCGAGGATTGACTGTGATTCACGTCGTCGTTGGGATGAATTGGATTCTTGGACCCGACCACGCCGCCTGCGAGTTGGATCGCACGGTTGGCAATCACTTCGTTCGCGTTCATGTTGGTCTGCGTGCCGGAGCCGGTCTGAAAGACGACCAGCGGAAACTCATCGTCCCAGCGGCCGTCGATCACCTCCTGCGCGGCGCGAACGATAAGGTCTACTTTTTCCCTGGGCAGCTGGCCCAACTCGGCATTCGCGAGGGCGGCACTTTTTTTCAGAATGCCGAGAGCGCGGATCACCGGCCGCCCCCAACGGAAGCGCTCGATGCCGATTGGAAAGTTGAGGTGCGACCGCTGGGTCTGTGCTCCCCACAAATGAGCAACTGAAACCTGAACCTCTCCGAGTGCGTCCTCTTCAATGCGAACTTGATCGGTGACGGCTTCGCTCATCGCAGTTCCTCCCGATGGATGCGGCTGGAAGCTAATTCACTACCATGAGTAATCTCTTTGCGGGCTTCCTTGCGGCTTCACTGCTTGCGTTCATACGGAACATAGACGGGCTCCCAGATATTTGCCTCGAGTTCTCGTTCCAGCTCGTGTTCTCCGGCAACCTGCGCTTGTCCGTCTCGAATCGCCTGTCTTCCCACGGCCTCCCCAATCAGGCGGCCGAGCTGACGCGTGTCCGAAAGCGGTGGTAGAAGGCTTGCCTGCTTGTCCTTCTGTGTGGGCAGGTGACGAACCAATTCCTCCGCAGCGGCCTTGACCATCGCGTCGGTCACGCGTTTGGCCTTGGAGGCAAGGATTCCCAGCGCGAGTCCGGGAAATATGTACGAGTTATTCGTCTGTGTAACCGGAACTTTCTTTCCATTGACATTTACCGGCTCAAACGGGCTGCCGGTGCCGATCAACGCCCTGCCTTCTGTCCAATCCATCAGGTCCTGCGCAGTCGCTTCGCTGCGCGAAGTCGGATTCGAAAGCGGGAAAATGACGGGCCGGTTCGAGTAACTTGCCATTGCACGCACCGCTTGCTCGGTGAATGCGCCAGGTTGCCCGGAGACCCCAATGAGGACCGATGGCTTTGCATGGCGGACCACGTCGAGCAGCGTAATCTCTCCATTCCGCTGCTTCCAGCTCTGCACCTCTTGTTCTTTGCGCGCATAGGGCAGTTGCTCGCGTCGCACGTCCTTCCCATTTTCCGTGACAAGACCGTAGCGATCGATGGCGTAAAAGCGATTGCGCGCTTCCCCTTCCGTCAGTCCCCGGTCCTGCATGAACTGCGCCAGCAGATTGGTGATGCCGATGCCCGCGCTTCCGAACCCAACCATCGCGATCTTCTGTTGCTCGAGCGGTGCGCCTGTGACGTTGATCGCGGAGATCAGTGTCGCCGTAGCCACGGCCGCCGTTCCCTGAATGTCGTCGTTGAAGGTGCAGAGCTGATCTCTGTACCGGGCCAGGAATCGAGCGGCATTCGAACCGGCAAAATCCTCCCATTGCAAAAGAACGTGCGGCCAGCGTTTCTTCACGCTGTTGACGAAAAGATCGACGAAATCGTCGTATTCCTGGCCGCGGATCCGGTGATGTCTCCATCCTATGTAAATCGGACTTTTGAGCCGGTCCTCGTTATCGGTTCCCACGTCGAGCAGAATTGGAAGACAGTGCTCTGGATGAATTCCGCCCAGCGCGGTGTAGAGTGCCATCTTCCCAATAGGGATACCCATGCCTCCTGCGCCTTGATCGCCGAGTCCCAGAATTCGTTCGCCATCGCTGACCACGATGCATTTCACATGGTCATAGCGGGCATGATTCAGGATCTGATCGATACGATCCCTGTTCGGGTAGCTGAGAAACAGACCGCGCGGCTTTCTCCATATCTCGCTGAAACGCTGGCAGCCCTCGCCCACGGTTGGCGTGTACACCAGAGGCAGCATCTCTTCGATATTGTGCACCAGCAGCGCATAGAGCAGAGTCTCGTTCGTATCCTGCAGGTCGCGCAGAAAGCTGTATTTGCTGAAGGAGTTTGGTTGGGCTCGTAGAGCTGCGATGCGGCGCTCAACCTGTTCATCGAGGGTTCCCACATGGGGCGGCAATAGCCCGTGCAGTTCGAATACGTCGCGTTCGTGATCGGAGAAAGCAGTTCCCTTGTTCAGGCGTGGAGAATTGATGAGGTTGAATCCGGAAAGGGAAACTTCAAGAATCTCCTGGTTAGCGATCGCTTGCAGTTGAGTGCTCATTCCCATCCCTCCGATCTCTGGTTCTGATGCGTTAGCGCATAAGGTTAGTTTTGGCGAGGTCGATCACTTCGTCGCTGCGGCCATTCAGCACCGCGCGAATCATGTAAAGACTGAAACCCCAGGCTTGGTCGACGCTGATCGTAGGCGGCATCGACAACTCCTGCCGATGCACAAGCACCTCAACCAACGCAGGGCCATCGTGCGCAAGAGCGTTGGTCAACGCGGGAGTCAACTCCTCCGGCCGTTCCACGCGAGCGCTGAAAACGCCCGCCGATTCGGCTAATTTGGCAAAATCCGGATTCACCAATTCTGTTCCGTAGTCGATGAGACCCGCCGCCTTCATCTCCAGTTCCACAAAACCGAGTGCGTGATTGTTGAATACCACCAGCTTGACGGGTAATTTGAGTTGCCGGAGCGTGAGCAAATCCCCGAGCAGCATTGCCAGCCCACCGTCTCCGGAGAGCGTGATGACTTGCCTGTTGGGATGACTGGCCTGCACTCCGATGGCCTGAGGCAGAGCATTCGCCATGGAGCCGTGATTGAACGAACCCAACAGCCTGCGCTTCCCGTTCATCGTCAGATAGCGTGCGGCCCAGACCGTCGGCGTTCCCACATCGCACGTGAACACAGCATCCTCTGCGGCGAGCTCGTCCAGGAATTTCGCGACATATTGCGGATGAACTGGAGTTCGCCCCGGTTCACCAACCGCGAGATCGTCGAGACCCTTGCGCGCACCTTTATAGTGTTCGCGACAGGTATCGAGGAAGGAGCGATCGAGCTTGTCTTCGATCAGAGGCGTCAACGCCTCCAGCGTGTCTTTCACATTGCCAATCAGGCCAAGATCTACCGGGGTGCGGCGTCCGATCTGTTCGCCGAGACGGTCAACCTGGATGATCTTCGCGTTCTTCGGATAGAACTGCTGATAGGGAAAATCCGTTCCCAGCATGAGCAGGGCATCGCAGTTCATCATCGCGTGGTAACCGGAGGAAAAGCCGAGCAACCCTGTCATTCCCACGTCATAAGGATTGTCGTACTCGATGAATTCCTTGCCGCGCAGCGCATGTACTATTGGCGCCCACAACCTCTCCGCCACGCCAAGAAGCTCCGCGTGGGCCCCTTCGCATCCAGCCCCGCCAAGAATGGTAACCTTGCCGGCTTTGTTGAGAATCTCGGCAGCCGTGTGCAGTTCGTGATCCGAGGGACGCATATGCGGCGCGGAATCCTGGATGCCCAGCGAAAGGGCCGGGGCAGTGCATTCCCGCAGCGCCACATCCCCGGGAATGACGACCACGGCAACGCCGCGCTTGGCTATCGCTGTTCGCATCGCAATTCCTAAGATTCTTGGCATCTGCTCCGGTTGCGAAACCAGTTCGCAATAGTAACTGCACTCCTTGAACAGGTGCTCCGGATGCGTCTCCTGGAAATACCCGCTGCCGATCTCGGCACTGGGAATCTGTGCCGCAATGGCGAGCACCGGAACGCGGTTCCGATGGCAGTCGTAGAGGCCGTTGATGAGGTGAAGATTGCCGGGCCCGCAACTGCCCGCACAGACGGCAAGTTCACCGGTCAGGTGAGCCTCGGCGCCGGCCGCAAAAGCAGCCACCTCTTCATGCCGAACGTGCATCCACTCGATGTCTTTGCTTTTGCGGATGGTATCGGTCAACCCATTCAGAGAGTCGCCGGCTACGCCGTAGACGCGCTTCACGCCCGCATTCAGGAGTGTTTCGACAAATATCTCAGCCACTTTCTTCGCCATATGCTGTTGTCCCCTCACGTTGCAAGAGTTGGTTTGCTCGTTTCGTTGAATCGCGGATGGGAACTCGATCGCTCAGCTTCGACGTTGTTTTGGATCGAGTACTGCAGAGAAGGCTTCCAATGAGTGCGATGCCACGGCAGATGAAAAAGAAGCGGTCCAGGGGACCCGAAAACAATAAAAAATCACAGCTCTTATCCAGACGAGCACAAAAACTCCATCAAAATTACTTAGAATCGCGATTAAGACGTGCGGAAATCAGCCCGCTCACCTTCGTCCCCAGCCACCTCCGCCCGGCGACTCAATTCTGAGTCGGCTCCCAGGACCCAACTCGCGCGTGCATTTGCCGGGAAGCCTCTCTTCTGTGCCATCGCTGCCAATCACCGTTGACACGCCGAGCGCACCGGCTTCTCCGCCTGCAAGCCCCCACGGCTGCGTTTCCCGTCGATCCGCCAGCAGCGTCACCTGCGCGTCGCCGAGCAATTCAATCTCGCGCACCAGGCCGTCGCCGCCGCAATGCAGCCCCGAACCGCCCGAATCCTTCCGCAGCGCGTACCGCACCATCCGAAACGGGTACGCATATTCGAGTGCTTCAACCGGGGTATTCAGTGAATTGGTCATGTGCGCATGATGCCCGCTCGCGCCGTGAATTTGCGGCGAGCCTCCCAGCCCTCCCGCAATCGTCTCGTAGTATGTGTACGGCAATCCGAACCGAGGATCCATTCCGCCAATCGTCAGGTTGTTCATCGTCCCCGCGCTCGCTGCTGAAATCCGATCCGGAATCGCCTGCGCCAGTGCCAGCAGCAGCGTATCTACGATGCGTTGCGATGTTTCCACATTGCCGCCCGCCACCGCCGCCGGCGCTACCGCATTTGCAACCGTGCCCTCCGGCGCAATCACGCGCACCGGCCGCATTAATCCCGCAGTCGCCAAAGCCTCTGCCGGCAACAGGCACCGGAACACGTAAAACACCGCCGACCACGTGATTGCATAAACCGCATTGATATTCCCCGCAACCTGCGCGTCCGTGCCGGTGAAATCAACCACTGCGCTCTTCTTCGCGGGATCGTTCTTCACCATCACGCGAATCCCAACCCGCCCCGTCCGCACTCCATCATCGTCCAGAAAATCCTCCGCGCGCCATTCGCCGGCGGGCAATCCGGCCAGCAAGCCGCGCATCACACGCTCCGAGCCCTCCAGCATTGCGCTCACTCCCCGATGCAACTGCGCATAGCCGAACCGCTCCACCAGTTCCTGCACCCTTGCAATCCCAATGCGGCAAGCTCCAAGCTGCGCCGTCAGATCGCCCTCGCGTTCCGCGGGTGTGCGTACATTGGCCAGCAGAATCGCCAGCACCTGCGCATCCATCTTTCCCGCATGCATCAGCTTCACAGGAGGAATCCTAATCCCCTCCTGCGCAATCTCGCGACACGGTCCCATCGACCCCGGATGCATCCCACCCACATCCGCGTGATGCGCACGGTTGGCCACATAAAACGCAGGCCGCGCACGACCCGTTACAAACACCGGCGCCACCATCGTCAAATCGGGCAAGTGCGTCCCACCGCAATACGGGTCATTGAGCAACGCCACATCTCCCGGCGCAAAGCGCATCGCTTCAAGCGCGGCCCTCACCGACATCGGCATCGACCCCAGGTGCACGGGCATGTCGTCGCCCATCGCGATCAAATCGCCGCTCGCCGAAAAAACGGCCGAAGAATAATCGCGCCGTTCCTTGATATTTGGCGAGAAGGCCGTCCGCCGCAGCGCCGCGCCCATCTCTGCCGCTACCGAATGCAGCGCGTGTCCCACCACCGCAATCTCCGCCGGATCGATCGAAGGCCGCTTCATTCGCTGCCTTCCTTCGTCTCGCGCGAGAGCAATAGATTCCCGACCGCATCGACCATCGCCGTCCATCCCAGCGCCAGATACGTTGTCGCGCTCAACTCCACAAACACCGCCGGTCCCGCGACCCGATCTCCCGCTTTCAGCCGAGACCGCTCATACACCGCAGCGCGCCGCCAGCCGCCGTTTTCAAAAACGCGATGCGCGCTAATCTTCGCCGCTCCGCCATCGCCGCGCCTGCCTTTCATCGCGTGCGCGCGCGGCTTCTGTCCCCGCACCACCGCCTGCACGCGCAGCGTGACAATCTCCACCGTGCGCGCCGCATCGGCATACCCATACATCCGAGCATGCTGCCGATGAAAGCGCGCCACGACGTCACCGCCCCAGTCCACGCGCAGTTCGAATCCCTGCCCGCGATAGCGCAGATCGGCCGACCGCGTCAGCACTGGCCGCAATCCCTCCGCGCGAAATACCTCTCGCGCCTCTGCTTCCAACTCTCGAAACACGCCGGCAATCTTCTTGCTTTCTGTCTCCAGCATCACCGTACGCGAAAACTCGCGCCGCAAATCCGCATCCAGAATCCCCAATGCCGACAGCGCACCGGGCGCATTCGGAATTAACACCCGCTTGATCCCCAGCACAGTCGCCAAGGCGCACGCATGCAACGGACCCGCTCCGCCAAATGCCAGCAGTGCAAAATCCCGTGGATCGTACCCGCGTTCCACTGACACCCTTCGCAGCGCACTCTCCATGCGCACATTCGCCACGCGCACAATGCCCTCGGCTGCAGCCTCCACGCTGCCGAATCCCCTCGCCGCGCGGCGTATTCCCTCCACCGCACTGCGCGCCCGCTCCGCATCCAACCTCATCGCTCCGCCGAGAAAATACTCCGGATGCAATCGACCCAACACGACATGCGCATCTGTAACTGTCGCGCCCGCCCCGCGCCCATAGCACGCAGGTCCAGGATCGGCGCCCGCCGATTGCGGCCCCACCTGCAGCGCACCCGCTTCGTCGATTCGCGCCAGGGATCCTCCGCCCGCTCCGGCGGTGTGAATGTCGAGCATCGGCACCCGCACCGGCACACCCACGACTTCGCCCTCGATAGTCGTCGCTGGCTCACGCGTCGCATCCAGCAGTGCCACATCCGTCGACGTGCCGCCCATGTCGAAACTCAGTACCCGCGAAATCCCCGCTAGGCGCGCCACACTCAACGCCCCGATCACGCCGCCTGCCGGCCCCGACAAAATCGTTCGCACCGGTTCCCGCGCCGCCGCCTGCGCCGACAAAATGCCGCCCGACGACTGCATGACCTTCAGCCCCGCTCCGCTTGCGCGCAGTTTCGTCTCGAGCCCGCTCAAATAACCCTGCATCTTCGGCGCAAGATATGCGTTCAGCACGACCGTTGCCGCCCTTTCATATTCGCGAAACTCCGGCAATATCTGGTGCGACAGCGACAACGGCAATCGCAGCGATGCCAGCGCTTCCGCCACCATCCTCTCGTGTTCCGGATGCGCAAACGAAAACAGCAGTGACACCGCCACCGACTCCGCAGGGGACTCCTTCACCTGACGCCGCAACTCCGCCAGCGCATCCTTGCGTGGCACGCGCAGAACATTTCCTTCCGCGCTCACCCGCTCCGCCACACCAAAGCAAAACTCCGTCAGCGGCGCGGGTCTGTGCACATTCCAGTCGTAGAGACTCGGCCGCGCTTGCCGCCCAATCGCCAGCGTGTCCTCAAACCCCTCCGTCGTGATAAATGCGACGCGCGCGCCCTTGCGCTCCAACAACGCATTGGTCGCCACCGTGGTCCCGTGGCGCACCTCGATCTCCGTCGCGCCCACCCGCGCCACAATCTGCGCCATGCCTTCAAAAATCGCGCGGCCCGGATCGTCCGGGGTCGACGGCAACTTCAACACCTCAATCCGTCCGTTCGCGCGATACACGCAATCGGTAAACGTCCCGCCCGTATCAATTGCGATCGTGAGTCGCTTTGTGCGTCTCGCTGCCATTTCAAGTCAGCCTATCAGTTGCGATCCCGCGTTCCGCCCGCACCATTTCCCTTTACGCTGGCCAACAGGCAATGAGACAGTGAAATCTCAACCTCGGCGTTCACACGCGCATGCCACCGACCGAACCAACAACTCAGCCTTTTCGCTGGTCCGCTGCCACCCACGCGCAGCGCCACGTCGTCATCGCCGCAGGCCTCGGCTGGATGCTCGACGCCTTCGACGTCATGCTCTATTCCATCGTGCTGGCCACGCTCATGCGTGCCTTCGCCATGAGCCGCACCACCGCCGGCCTGCTCAACGCGCTCACCCTCATCGCCTCTGCCATCGGGGGCCTGCTCTTTGGCATGCTGGCCGACCGCTTCGGGCGCCGCCGCATGCTCACTGCCAGCATCCTGGCCTACTCGGTCTTCACCTTCGCCTGCGGACTTTCCACCTCCATCGTCGCTCTCGCCATCTTCCGATTTCTCCTCGGCCTCGGCATGGGCGGCGAGTGGAACACCGGTGCCGCACTAGTCGCCGAAACCTGGCCGGCTGCCGGTCGCGGCCGCGCTCTCGGCATCGTGCAAAGTAGTTGGGCCATCGGCTACGCATTCGCCGCCCTCGTTGCCGGCCTCATACTTGCCCATGCGGGTTGGCGCTGGGTCTTCTTCACGGGCATCCTGCCCGCATTCCTGGTGCTCTGGATTCAGCATCGCGTTCCCGAACCGCCGCTCTGGGAGCGCAGCCACGCCGCGTCCTCCACGCAGAAACTCGCGGCCCTCGGCCAGTACCTGCGCCCGCTCATCGTCCTCACCCTCGCCAACACCTGCGGCATGTTTGCCTGGTGGGGCCTCTTCACATGGATTCCCGCCTACCTGGTCCTCCCAACGGCACAGGGCGGCCGCGGCTTCACAAGCCTCAGCCTCACTGGCTTTCTCGTCACTATCAATCTGTTGGGAATGTTGCCGGGCTATCTGCTATTCGGCGTCGCTGCCGATCGCTTTGGCCGTCGGCCCACGTTTGCGCTCTACCTAGGCGCGGCCGCATGCGTGGTGCCGCTGCTGGCCGCCGCACGCCAGCCTGCGTTCATTCTTCTCTTCGCTTCGATTGCTGCCTTCTTCGGCACCGGCTTCTTCACCGGCTCCGCCATTATCGGGAGCGAGCTCTTTCCTACCCACGCGCGCGCCACAGCCCTCGGCACCTCCTACAACGTCGCCCGCGGCCTCAGCGCCCTCGCCCCGCTCACCATCGGCGCGCTCAGTGAGCGCCACGGACTCTCATGGGCCTTTGGCGCCAGCGCCGTCGCCTTCGCAGCAGCCGCTCTCCTCGCGTTGTTGCTGCCAGAAACACAAGGCGCCGCATTGTAGCGTCTGCGTTGTCATCCTGAGCGAAGTCGAAGAGCAGCGAAGAATAAGTCGAAAGCCTGCCCTGAGCAAAGCCGAAAGGGGCATGCGGTTCGTTTTCACGCCACTTCGCTCCGCACGACCCTGGGTGCCCAAGGTCTCGCTTCTGAGACCTGGGAAAGCGACGAACTCTTCAAGCACGCGAGCTCGAACCGATTGCAACAACAGCCAAATTATCCAAGGTGGAGTGCGGGAGAAATCGACGCAGACAGAGCTCCTGCTTCACCCCTCAGTGCGTCGGCGGCACATATTCCTTGGGCAACGCCGACCCCTCACCAAAGAAGAACATCTCCATCTGTTCCACCAAAAACTGCTGTGCCTGCGGCGTCCACGGCTGCAGCCGGTACTCGTTCAGCAGCATTTTCTGGTGGTTCACCCACTCGTCCCACGCCGCCTTCGACACATTCTTGAAAATCTTCTGTCCAAACTCCGAGTCGAAGGGTGGCTCATCCAGCCCTTCCATCTCTTTCTTGTAACGAACGCAAAATACCGTGTGCGCCATCCGTCGAACCCCCCAAAGGTCATTGTAGGGGATGACCGGACGCGTAGCCGTCGCAGTTTCCAGAGCCTTACCGCACCAGCTCCGACACCACTTCGATCTCCTCATGCCGCGCGCTGCCCGGAACATCGAGCGATCCCAAAACAACCGGCTTGCCATCGACCAGCGTCGACACGCCTTCCAGCTTGGT
The DNA here is from genome assembly GCA_963745845.1 of uncultured Acidobacteriaceae bacterium. Taxonomy (GTDB): domain Bacteria; phylum Acidobacteriota; class Terriglobia; order Terriglobales; family Acidobacteriaceae; genus Telmatobacter. The sequence goes on from CAVUZE010000001.1 coordinate 47,424, forward strand.
CTGCCGGATCACCGGATCCTGCGCGCCGACACCGGATTTCTCCTCCGCCACACTCGACTGCTCGACACGCGACCGCAAGCGCAGCCCCTCCGCATTCCCCTCAAGCGACGCCTCGATACTCAGTCCTACGTCGACATATTGCACCTGGGACTTCGATGCTGAACTTTCCGCATTGACACCCCCCGTCATAACAGGCACGCGGCTGCCTTGCTTCACATCCGTCTTGCCGCCCGCTGCAACAACCATTGCGATATGCTGCGTCCCTATCGCCTTGCCCTCATCCTTCTCCGTGATTGTGTAAGTCAGCCGGTAAACCTTCTGTGTCCGGTCCAAATCCGCCAGAATTTTTCTCGCCAGCGCAATGTCTTCCGTCGAGCCGCGCATCGAGATGGCGCCCTCCGTCGCATCGTAATAAAGATGAGCCTTCGGCAACATATTGCGCAGGTCAGACGCTGCATCGTTCGCCTCGTTCGGCTCCGTCAGATTCGTCAGGTAAAAGGTTTGATACGCTTCCGAGCTCGATTTCACATCGGCCGGTGCCGATTCAATTGCCACCGTTTGCGCTCCTGTGCCTCGCGCCGCGATTGCGCCCAGCGCAAGCACCAATATCATCTCGACGCCCTTGATCCAACGCCGTCTGCCAATATCGCTCATCCTGCTCATCTCTCGCCTCCCAAAGCTGAAAATGCCGAAGCACGCCAACGCCGTATCCTCGATTTCGCAGCGTGGCTTCTGTCCACACAGACGAACCCCAGGTATCGACGCTCGAAAATGTTTCTGATTTTCGCGCCGCATCTTCAGCCCGCGCCTCCGCGCAGGTCCCTCCTCATGCCGGCTCGAAGTTTTATGCTCTCTCTATGTGCGGTCGCTATGGTAGACGCTCCGATAAACAGCGCATCGCCGAAGCCTTTCACGTGGGCATGGACCTGGAGGACCTCTATCTGGAGCCAGAAGACGATATCGCGCCCGGCTCCATCCAGCCCGTCGTTCTTACCAGCGAATCGGGACAACGCGAGATCGCGCCCATGCGTTGGGGCTTCAAGCTGCCCGATCGACTCCTCTTTAACGCGCGCTCGGAAGGCATTGATCAGGCAAAGTTCTGGAAGGAATCATTTCAACTGCGCCGTTGCATCGTTCCCGCCGACGCCATCTTTGAATGGCAGAAAGTCGAGGGGGAAAAGAAAAGGCCCAAATACGAAATTGTGGTCCCAGGCCGAAAACCCTTCGGAATGGCCGGCGTTTGGAGGTTGTGGAAGAACCCGAAGACCGATCGATGGGAACGGACATTTGCCGTCCTCACCGGCGAGCCAAACGAGCTCGTAGAGCCCATCCACAACCGTCTCACCACAATTCTCGATCCACGCGAATACGAAGAGTATCTGACCCCCGCCGAACGTCCCCCCATCCATCTCCTGCGCGTCCCGCCCGCCCAGGAAATGCGCGTAACGCGAATGGCGGAACCGGCAGCCATCGGTCCGCAATTGGGCTTATTCAGCGCAGATCGGGAGTGAAAACACGAGTTCTTCTGTTCCAGGTCCTCCTCTCGACCCATCACCCCCCCCGAATTTTCTTGACAACGATCCATTTTCGGATTTTCCTGTGGACGAATCGAATTCTCCACGGTTTTTCCGTGCGTCCGCTGTCGATTCGACGGATTCGAGTTTTTTGTGGCCCCCGATTCCGCTCAACGTCCCGCCTTAACCCAGGCGTGAACGGACCCAACGTGGAGACTCAAGGAGAACCATGAACGACCCAACGCCCGTCCCATCCGCCACCCAGTCAGGCCTCTCCGAGAATGCCGCCGGCGGCCTCGCCTACATCACCATCATCCCGGCCATCATCTTTCTGGTGGCAGCGCCTTACAACAAGAGTTCCTACATCCGCTTTCACTCCTGGCAATGCATCTTCATGGCCATCGCCTGGTTCGTGATCGATGTCGCGGTCATGATCTTCGGCAGCTTCCTTTCCTTCTTCCGCCTGCTCAGTTTCGGCCTTTATCCGCTTATCTCCCTCGCCATGCTCATCCTCTGGATCATGGTGCTGATCAAGGCATTCAATGGCGAGCGCTTTAAGCTCCCCATCATAGGCGACCTTGCGGAAAAACAAGCCGGACGATAAAAGCTGCTTGCCGTTCCCCTGCTCCTCTGTTCGATTTGTTGATTTTTTCAGGATTCGCTGCGGCAATACTTTGCGACTTCGGTACAATCACGACACTCGGTCCATCCCCAATTCGCCTCGATGTTCAACGACAAAGGAGCCTACGTGTCCGATTCTCCTCAATACACACCCGTTCCGCCGCAGCCTTCGCAGCCTTCCCAATCTCCCGCGCAAGGGAGTGGCCTCTCTGACAACGCCGCCGGCGCACTCGCCTATGTAACGATTATTCCCGCGATCATCTTTCTGATCGTTGAGCCGTACAACAGGAACTCCTACATCCGCTTCCACTCCTGGCAATCCATCTTCTTCGGCATTGCGTTTGTGGCAGTCCACATCGTCCTCGGAATCATTCCCGTCATCGGATGGCTGATTCTGGCGCTGCTGGACCTGGCGTTCTTGGTTATCTGGATCTTCGTGCTGCTCAAGGCACTCAAGGGCGAACGATTCCAGTTGCCCATCATCGGCAAATTCGCCGCCCAGCAAGCCGGCTCATAAGAACCTCGAGCAACACAGTTTCTTCGAAAGGTACGGAGGGAGCACGGGCCTTCAGGCCGGGTGCCCCAGATCTCGCTTCTGAGACTTGGGAAAGCAACAAACCCAAACCCGCGTCATCTTGATCAAAGTCGCCCAGCAGACAAATCGGAGGAACCAATCGTCTTTTCACTTCGCACGGACAGGGGTGCCCCATCCTTGCGAAGCAAGGGTGGGAAAGCAACCAGCTAACCCCGCCGCTTTTTCCTCTGCTTCCGGCTCTTCCGCGAAGCCTGTCCCGATTCCTTCCGCGCCTTCTTCACCTTCGGAGCCTTCCCCGCGGGTCTCCCCGTCAGTGGCAAACCTTCCTCCACAATCGAAAATTGCAGCCTTCGTTCCTGCGCCAGAATCCGGTCCAGCACTACCTGCACGCGGTCCCCTGCGCGAAACCGCCGTCCCCACCGTTCTCCCACAATCTCATGCGTGTTCTCGCGCCACGTGTAACGATCATCGCGCAGAGAGTCGATGGGCACCAGCCCCTCCACAAACAAATCCGTCAACTCCACAAACAATCCAAACTTCGCCGGATTCAGCACCAGCGCCGCAAATTCCTCGCCAACTTTGTCCTCCATGAATCGCACTTTCTTCCACTCCACCAGCTCCCGTTCCGCCTCAGCCGCACGCCGCTCCGTCTGGCTCGTCTCTTCCGCAATCTGCGCCAGCTCCGCCTCGGTAATCGGCGGCTCCAACAGCGCCTTCCCATCCTGAGATGGGTGCCCCATACTTGCCACTTGTTTCTGTCGCAAGGGTGGGAGACTACGAATCTCAGCGGGAAATCCCCCCTCATTGGTATGTCTCCACGGCGAACTATGTCGCCCCTCCGCCACCACCGCGCGTCCCACCACGCCCCGCCGCAGCAGTTCTTTCGTAATCCGATGAACAATCAAATCCGGATACCGTCGAATCGGCGAAGTGAAATGCGTATACGTCGGCGCAGCCAGCGCAAAGTGCCCTTCGTTCGTCTCCGAATACCGCGCCTGCTTCAGCGACCGCAGCATCAGGTAGCTCAGAATCCGCTCCTCTGGCTTGCCCTCGATCCGCGCCGCCAGCTTCTGATACATCTTCGGCGTCACCGCAATATCCTCGGCCACTTCGTACGTCCGTGCAGGCCGCCCGCTCCGTTGCGAATCCCGCCGATCGCCTCGGGTTTGGACCCGCTTCACCGGCAACGCTCCAAGTCCAAGCGAATAGCCGAAACTGGCAGCCAGCTCCTCAAACTGCACCACCCGCCGCGCCTCCGGTTTTTCATGGATCCGGTACAGCGACGGCACGCCCAGGTCTTCGAGCCACGTCGCCACGCACTCGTTCGCCGCCAGCATAAACTCCTCAATCAGCCGGTTGGCCCAAGTCCGCTCCGACTTCGTCACGCCGCGCATCTGCCCCTGCTCGTCAAACTCAATCACCGGCTCCGGCAGGTCGAAATCGATCGAACCGCGCTCCTCGCGTCGCTTGTTCATCAGCACCGCGAGTTTCTTCATGCGTTCGAAGTCAGCAACGCGATCCGCATACGCCGCCCGCACTTCCGGATCGCCGACCAAAATCGAATGCGCCTTGGTATACGTCATCCGCGCTGCCGAACGAATCGCGCCCTCACCAATTTCGTAGCTCTCGATCCGCCCCTCCGCGCTCAACTGCATCACGCAGCTCAACACCAGCCGATCCTCGCCCGGCCGCAGACTGCAAATATCCGTCGACAGCTCCTGCGGCAGCATCGGAATCGCACGATCAGGAAAATACACGCTCGTCCCCCGCAGCCGCGCCTCCAGATCGAGATCCGTCCCCGCCCGCACATACTCCGCCACATCGGCAATGTGCACCTGCAGCTCGTAGCCCCCGTCTGCGCACTCCGTCACCAGCACAGCATCGTCGAAATCCCGCGCCGTCTCGCCATCGATAGTCACAATCGGCAAGTCGCGAAAATCCCTTCGCCCCGCCATGGCCTCGTCAATGAACTCAGAACTCGTGTCATCCTGAGCGACCAGAGGCCGCGCAGCGGACGCAGGGAGTCGAAGGACCTGCGGTTGTTCTTCTGCCTTGTCATCCTGAACGGAGGGCGCTTGGGGCCCCGCAGACGATTCATCGTCTGTGGGGTTACCGGAGTGAAGGATCTGCTTTTTCCTTTTTGTCTTGTCGAGCTGTGCAATCTCCCGCGCTTCCTTCAGCACATTCTCGGGAAACACCCGCGGCAACTGATGCTTCCGGATCATCATCTCCACATCCACGCCAAAATCGTCCGGATCGCCCAGCACTTCAATCACCCGCCCCACCGGTGGCTTGAACGGAGTAGGCCAGCTCGTGATCTCGACATCCACGATCAGGCCTTCCAGGCTCACGTGCTCCGAAGCCACTCTGGCTTCTCTACCCAGCACCCGATGCGGCGTGCCTTCCGCTTCCTCCTCCACAACCTCCTCACCCTCGGGAATCACAATGGGCTGCGTCATCCGCTCGTCAAACGGAATCACCACATTCAACGGGTACCGCTCGCCGCGACTGTAATGAAACGTCCCCACCACCGTCGGATTCCGCCGCTCCAGTACCCGCGCAATCCGCCCCGACAGCCGCCCATCCGCGCGCGGCGGCTCCATCTCCACCAGCACCTGATCGCCCTGCATCGCGCCATTGATTTCGTTCGGGGGAACAAAAATGTCGTCGGTCACACCCGACGCCTGCCGCGCATTCGGTCGCACAAATCCATACCCGTCGCGATGCAGATCGAGCCGGCCTGCCACCAGATTGTCGCGTCCTCCCGGCGTCTTCGGAATGCTCCAATGCTCGCGATCGATCTTCGCCAGCTCACCGCGCACTGTGAGCCGCGCCAGCTGTTCGACAAGCAGCCGCCGCTCCCGCCCACCGCCCAGCCCCAGCTCGCGCACCAGCTGCTTGTACCCAGCCTTCTCACCCGGCGACCGCGCAATCCGCGCCACCAGCTCCCGATCCGTCATAGCTTAAGACTAGGCCAAACACTCATCGAGCGCTGTGCATGAGCTGATTCTCCCTGCTTCAAACAGCGCCGCCCTGCACAAACCAGCGCTACACTCGATCCCAGCCTCGGTTCATCTTCGCGATGCGGATCCGTCGCGCTCCCGGCTGAAAGGAGCATCACCATGCAGGCGATTCCCTTGCACACAATTCTCGGCGCCGGTGGCAGCGTCGGCAACGAATTGGTCAGGCAACTCGTCGAGCGCAAGCTCACCTTTCGCCTCGTTGGCCGCCATCCGGCCAGCGTTTCCGGCGCAGCCGAGACGCGATCCGCCGACCTCACCAGTCAGCACCAGACCATCGATGCCGTCGCGGGATCGAGCATCGTCTACCTGCTCGCCGGTCTCAAGTACAACCGCAAGGTCTGGGCCAGGATGTGGCCGCGCATCATCGACAACACCATCGAAGCCTGCAAACGCGCCGGCGCCCGCCTCATCTTCTTTGACAATGTCTACATGTATGGGCGCGTTACCGGCCCCATGACCGAGCAGACCCCCTACCATCCGTGCAGCAAAAAAGGAGAAATCCGCGCCGCCATCGCAACCACCCTCGCCAATGAATGGAAGGAGGGAACTCTCACCGCAATGATCGCCCGCGCAGCAGATTTTTACGGACCCGATGCAAAGAACGGCATCCCCAACGCGATGGTCTTTGAACCAATGAACCAGGGCAAAAAGCCGATGTGCCTCGTCAGTGACGCCCTGCCCCACTCCTACACCTACGTGCCCGACGCGGCGCAGGCGCTGCTGACCCTGGCCAACCACGAATCGGCGTGGAACCAGACATGGCATTTACCCACCAGGCCAAATCCTCCCAATGGAAAAGACTTCATCACCGCGACTTCACACGCGATGCACCGGCCTGCAGCCTATCGCGTCCTGAGCCGTCCCATGGTCAAAATTGGGGGATTGTTCAATCCAGTCGTGCGCGAAGTCGACGAGATGCTCTATCAGAACGACGCGCCCTACCTCTTCGATTCGTCTAAATACGCGCGTGCCTTCGGATTCCCTGGTACGCCCTACCCAGAAGGCATACAGGCCACAGCCGCGTCCTATCAATCCACCGGTTGACGCAACGCGCAATATCTTCCGGAATGTCCACGTCTCGCCCAGTGGACTCGATCAAGGCAACATTGCCCTACGGCCAGTACTACGGCACGTAACCCGGTCCTCGCAACACCTTTCCCGGCAACGCCCCCGTCATCTTCCCCTCCGCAATCACCGGCACTCCGTTCACCAGCACATACTCCATCCCCTCCGAAAACTGATTCGGATTCTCGTACGTCGCCTTGTCCGTCACCGTCGCCGGATCGAACACCACCACGTCCGCCCACATCCCCTGCTTCAACACCCCGCGATCCGTCAGCCGCATCCGCTGCGCCGGCAACGCTGAAAACTTCCGTATCGCGTCTGGCAACGTCAAAGCCCCCTCCTCGCGCACATACTTCCGCAGGATCCGAGGAAACGTCCCATACGCCCGTGGATGAGGATGCTCCGCGCCCAGCAATCCCTCCGGCGAAGCCCCCTGCGAGTCGTTATCGATTGAAACCCATGGCTGCTTCAGCGCCAGCACGACGTCAGGCTCATCCATCCCAAAAACCGCGACCTCGGTGAAGGCCTTGTCCATGATCAGCAAATCGCACAATGCGTCAATCGCATCCTCATGCCATAGCGCCGCCACTTCCGACAGCTGCTTCCCCTGCAACGGCAGTAGCTCCGGGCTCTGCACCACCGCAATCAAAATCGCCTCCGGCCCGGGAACCTCCTGCCATTCGTTGTCCCAGGCCTCGCCCGCGGAGTCCTTGCCCACCGTCGTCATATCTTTTCTGATCCGCGCCCGCATCGCTGGATCCTTCAACCGGGCTACCAGCTTCGCGTCCCCGCCATCGTGTGCCCACGGCGGCACAAACGCCGAAAACGTGTTGAACCACGCCGTATACGCATACGTGTTTGCGCTGATGTCCACGCCCGCTGCCCGCGCCGCGTCGATCTTCGCCACAATCTGCGGCATCTTGCCCCAGTTCGCTTTCCCCGCTGCCTTCAGATGCCAGATCTCCACCGGCAAATGTCCCTCGCGCCCGATCCGGGCCGCCTCGTCAATCGACTCCAGTACCGCATCGCCCTCGCTGCGCATGTGGGTCGCATAAATTCCTCCGTACTGCCCCGCCACACTCGCCAGCGCAATCAGCTCGTCGGTCTTCGCGTAAGGCGCAGGCGCGTACTGCAGCGCCGTTGACAAGCCCACCGCGCCATCCTTCATCGCGTCGGCCACCAGCTCCTTCATTTGCACCAGCTGTTCCGGCTTTGGCTGCACATCCGCATCCCCCAGCACCATCCGCCGCACCGACGTCGCGCCCACATAGCTCGCGAGATTAATCCCCATCCCCTGCTTTTCAATCCGCGCAAAATACTCCCGAAGCGTGCGCCAGTCCGGCGTCAGGTGATAGTGCTCATACCCCGCTCGATCCGCAGCCAGCATCGCGTCGTTCACCGGCGCCACCGAATTGCCCTCGCCGGTGATCTCCGTCGTGATCCCCTGATGAATCTTCGACGGCAGTCGTGGATCGACAAGGATCGTTAGCTCCGACTGCCCCAGCATGTCGATAAATCCCGGCGCCACCACCTTGCCCGCCGCATCAATCCTGTGTTTCGCCGCCGCGTCCGATAATTCGCCGATCGCCGCAATTTTCCCGTCCCGAATCCCCACATCGCCCGAGTACCAGGGCGACCCAGTCCCATCCATGATGTGCCCATGCAAAATTACGACGTCAAACGGCTGCCCCTGCGTCCTCGCCTGCCCCTTCGCGGGTAACAAGCCCAGAATCGCCGTCACCACCAAAGCTGCCAGAGTCCCTTTCGTCCACTGCATTCGGTCTCCTTCAACAACCTCAAGTATCGCGCTTGGTTCCGCGCTTTTCTCGGCACTCGTTCAGTTGGTACAATGAGCTACCGGCGGGTACCAAAGATTATTTGCCTGCTTCCATTTGTGCAAAACACGCATAAAATAGCCGCAGACAAACATTACAGGTCGCCGAGCAGGACATTTATCATAACTGCGAGTGCACGCGGCAACGGTGCGTGTCTGTGGCGCGGCCTTAGGACACAACACAATTAGAGTTTTGGGTCACGCAGTGTAGACCTGCCTTGGAAAACCGTCCCATTCGGACAGAAAAGGAATTTTTCTTGAGCGCTATGTGGAAACCCACTCAGACAGGACCATCCTCCCCTGCTCCAACTCCGGAGCCCATTCGCCAGACACCTGCAGCTCCGGTAGCAGAGCCCGCGCGTCCTGCTCCCTCGACGGGCGAACAGGCGACCATCGGCAAAGGCCTCTTCATCAAAGGCGAAATTACAGGCTCTGAGTCACTCTATATTGATGGCAAAATCGAAGGCACCATTAACCTGCCAGGCAACCGCCTCACCGTCGGCCGCAATGGACAAATCAATGCCGCCATCAATGCTCGCGAAATCGTTGTGCTGGGCAAGGTCCGTGGCAACGTCTCCGCCACCGATCGCGTCGACATCCGCGCCGAAGGTTCCTTGACCGGCGACGTGGCTGCCGCCCGCATCAGCATCGAAGATGGCGCGTTCTTCAAGGGTGGCATCGACATCAGGAAGCCCGAAGGCAAGGCTGCGCAGGCAACCGAAGTTCCCAAGCCGGTCGCTGTCTAAGCGCACCGCCACGGGTGGGATGGGGCAGATCCGCGAGGAGACTCGTGCGGCTGCCCTGCGCTGTTTTGCCGCGCGGCAGGATTCTCGCCCTCGGCGCCGCGCCGTTTTGTACCATCTCCAAATGAAGCTCGCCCTGTCTGGAATCCTCCTGGCTTCTTCCCTGTTGCCAGCGTTCTCCCAAAACGCTCCCGCCGTCGACGCACCCGCTCTTTCTGCTGAAGAACAGACATCCCTGGTGCGCCTCGGCGGCCAGCTGATGATGGCGGGCAAAGCCTATGAATACGACCGGCACCTGGCCGACGACATCGGTCCGCGCCTGACCGGCTCCGCCAACTACAACGAGGCGGCCGCATGGGCGGAGGCCGAATTCACTCACCTCGGTCTCGCCAACGTCCATCGCGAATCGTGGGAGATTCCAGCCACCTGGGAACCCGACACGCTCGCCACTGCACGCATGCTCAAGCCGCATGAGCAGCGTCTCCATCTCGAGAGCGAAGGATGGAGCCCTTCCACCCCCGAAGGCGGTGTCCACGGCGGCATTTTCTACCTCAAAGAACTCAGCCCCGACGCGGTCAAGGCCAGCGCTGCGCAAATCAAAGACGCCATCGTGCTGGTCGATGGCGAGTCACTCTCTGGAGATAAGCTGCGCCGGTTCGGAAGGCTTTTTGACTCGCTCCGCATGATTGGCGACGAAGGCGCGCGCGGTCTCATCTTCGGCCTCGGCACGACCAACAATGCGCCCAGCATGATCGGCAACACCGATTTCAAAGGCATTCTCGCCAATGTGCCCTGCGGCAATCTCGGCGAAGAAGACACCCTCCTGCTCAAGCGCCTGCTCAAAGAAGGCACCGTCGAAGTCGAATTCAGCTTTAAGAACCGCATCCGCCAGCACGTCAAAGTCGACAACGTCGTCGCTGAAATTCCCGGTCGTGAATCGAACGGCGAGTATGTCATCATCGGCGGTCATCTCGACTCATGGAATCCCGGCACCGGCGCGCAGGACAACGGCACCGGCGCCTCCACCGTTCTCGCCGTCGCCGAAGCAGTCAAGGCCGCCGGCCTCACGCCTCGTCGTACCATGCGCTTCATTCTCTTCGGGGGCGAAGAAGAAGGCTTGATTGGGTCGGTCCACTATGCACGCGACCATGCTGCCGAACTCGCCGAATGCGTCGGCGTCTTCGTCACCGATTCCGGCGCCGAAGCTCCCAAAGGCTGGTACACGTTTGGCCGCGACGACGAGACCCATGCTTTGGACCCACTCGCTCCGCTGTTAAGCTCCCTGGGCGCTGGCACCGCTACCGACGAAGCCCGCTTCACCTTCCAGACCGACGAGGCGCCATTCCTCGTCCGCGGAGTTCCGTCCTTTGTTCTGTGGACGCCAACCGACAAATACATGCTGCTGCACCACAAGCCGAGCGACACCTTCGACAAAGTTGTTGAGCGCGACCTCAATCTCGGCGTCGCCGTCGTCGGCGTCACCGCCTATGCCTTCGCCGACACGCCCACAACCCTGCCGCATCTTGACTCGGCTGCTGTCGAAAGCGAATTCAAAAACCTCAAGGTCTTCGAGCAGTACCGGGACCTGCAGGACCACAAAATGTTCTAGCCGCGATTGCGACTCGTTTCGGTGAAAATCGACTTTCTTCCATCGCGAAATTGAGAACAAGATTTCAGTTAAAATGAAGTCAAAATGATTTGGACATAAGAGCTTGTAAGCTCTTTAATTATCTTGATTTAATAAAAAACGAAACTCGGATAGAATTGAAATGAGTCTATAAATGAACTGAAAACGAATGATCCGTTATGAGCTGCCAAAACGCTGGATTCTCTATGATGCGCAGGCGATACTTGCTGCCCTCGTAGAAGCAAAGGCGGCAGTGCAGGCACTCACAACACTGCCCTACCAAAAGAGCTGGGTTGAAGCGCTACAGGAACTGCAATTGAAGCGGGAGGTTGCAGGGACCAGTCGAATAGAGGGCGCAGAGTTCACCGAACGAGAACTTGAACAGGCCGTCCGACCCGATGTTTTGCCAGAAGAACTGGCAACCCGGTCGCAGCGTCAGGCGAATTCTGCAATGAAAGCCTATCGCTGGATCGGGCAGGTCCCCATAGACAGGCCTCTCAACTCCGACCTTGTTCGAGAGGTACATCGACGGCTCGTGACGGGATGCGACGACGACCACTGCCCGCCCGGCGAATTGCGAGCGCGCGATTGCAATGTGACCTTCGGAATCCCACAGCATCGGGGCGCAGAGGGAGGGCCCGCATGTGAAGCATCGTTCACTGCACTTCTTCATGCTGTTCAGATCGAGTATCAGGCTCATGATCCACTCGTGCAGGCGATTGCCCTGCACTATCACTTAGCGGCAATGCACCCGTTCCTCGATGGAAATGGACGCACGGCCCGTGCAATGGAAGCATTACTGTTGCGCCGCGCTGGGCTGACAGATCGGGCATTCGTCGCAATGTCGAATTACTACTACGATGAGAAACCAGCTTACTTGCGCATTCTCGGTGAAGTCAGGCGAGGCCACTTCGATCTGACACCATTCCTCATCTTGGCATTGCATGGCGTTCGGGTTCAATGTGAGCGCCTGACAGCAGAGATTCGCAAGCAAATGCAGCGTGCGCTCTTTCGCGACACCATGTACAGCCTCTTTAACCGGCTAAAAACCAAGAGGAAGCGCGTGATCGGGGAGCGACAGATTGAGATACTGAAGCTGCTACTCGACGCGGATAGCATGACCGCTTTTAATTTGTACACTCGGACAGAACCCTTCTACACCAACATCAAGGATGGGATGGGAGCATTCTTTCGAGACCTATACCAGTTGTTGGACCTTGGTGCAATAAGCACACAATGGAATTCGCTCGATTTTGCTGAGGAACCCGTCGCCATCAACCTCGACTGGCCGCAAGAGATCGACGAAGGAGAATTCCTGCGGCGCATGAAGGCAATGCCCAAAGGCAAGACTTTCAAGTTTCTCTCTTAAGAACCCTCACGCCATCCTCAGCCGCTTCCTCAGTACGCGCGGCAGCGCCGACCCGGTCTTCCGCAAAATCCAATCGGCAATCACGAGCCATACAGCCGTCCCAGCCACCAGCACGGCAAGTTCCGCCCCCCGGCTCTGCGCAGGTCCCTCGATTCGCAGCGCGTGCACCACCAATCCACCCACCCAGTCGAACACCAACCAAACCGCAGCACCACTCGCGACCCCTGCCAGCAAGCACCGTCCCAGCTCTTCATAATCCAAACTCGCCAGCGACACCATCCGCCGGTTGTGCAGGAGAACTGCGATCGTCAGCGTCTGCAGCCCGATCCCCAGATTCGAAGCGACCGCCAGCCCCATCGCTCCGTACGCGCGATAGAGCCCCGCATAGAGCGGCAGCGAAATCACCGTGATAATCGTCCCCGCCACCATCGGCACGAGCGTGTTCCCCGCCGCATAGAACGCCCGCGAATAGATCGATTGCGCCGACCACAAAAACAGTGACACCGAAAACACCGCGAAATATGCCGCACACTCGCCCGCATCCGCTCGCGAAAACCGCCCGCCCACAAACACGACATCGATCAACGCCTCGCCAAGCACCACCATCGCCGAAGCCGCCAGCAGTCCCATACAAGCCACGCGTGAAACCGAGTCCGCCACCGCATTCGCAAATTCGGCGCGATTTTCCTTCGCCCACAGGCTCGCAAAAAACGGCATCGACGCCGCGCCCGCCGCCTGCGCCAGCACCGACATCGGCGCCGTAAACAACCGCTTCGCATACGTCATCAGCGAAATCGCGCCGCTCGTCCCCGATGCAAAATGCGCAATGATCCAGTTATCCGCCGTCACCAGCGAGACGCCGATCATCAGCGGCAGTGAAAGCCTGACCCATTCGCGCAATCCCTCGTCGCGCCAATCCAGGATTGGCCGGTAGCGCACGCCCGCACGCCGCGCAAACACCGCATTCAGCAGAAATGGCCCCACCAACGCGCCCGCGACTGTCCCGATCGCGAGCGACGAAACTCCCAGCCGCCGCACGAGCAAAATGCCGCCCACAATCGTACCCAGGTTGTAGATCAGTGGCGTCACCGCCTGCACGTTGAACTGCTTGCGCACCAGCAGCACCGCGCCAAACACGCCTCCGGCAAAAAAGCACAACTGCGCTGGCAACAGAATCCGCGTCAGCGTCACACACAGCGCGGCCTTCTTCGCGTCGAATCCGTTGAACCACCAGTGCACGTACCACGGCGCAAAAACTTCCGCCAGCACAATCGCCGCACCCAGCACCAGGAACATCGACGTTAGAATCACCGACAGCGATCGCTCGCCCTCCGCCTCACGCCCCGAGTCGCGATACCGCGTCAGGATCGTCACAAACGTGATCGACGCCGCCCCGCCCACCAGAAAATACGAAATCATGTCCGGCAGCGTAAAGGCTGCCAGAAAAGCATCGGCCTCCATCCCGCGCCCAAACATCCAGGCGATGTACAGATTGCGCACCAGCCCAAACACGCTCGACAGAAGCGTCGAGGCCATCAGCACCACCGTCGCGCTGAACACGGAGTGGGCATGAGACGGCCGCAGCATCCCCAGCGCGCGCGCCCACCGCGACTGCGGCTTTCGCCCCGCGTCAGCGCGCTCTGGCTCGGTTGAAGGTGTTCCGGTCACTGGACTCGATTCTATCGGGGTTCTGGTTCAGTGCTTCGTTACCATTCAGGAGCGGCAGTGCACTTCGGTTCCGCCCTCAGGAGCACATCCGAACCCCGACCCGTCCGCCGCGTATCCTGTTCTTTCAGGAGACGCATTGCATGCAGCGCTTCGTCCCAATCGGTGAAATCGGGTTGCTGTTCTTCGCGCTGGCGACCATCGCCGCCGCTCAATCCATCCACACCGGCGACGGCTTCCCCTTCCCAGCGCCACCACCGGCCGATGCCAACCCTGTCGTCGACAACTACAACGGCACAAAAATCACCGACAGCTACCGCTGGCTTGAAGACGCGAAGAGCCCCGAAACCCACGCCTTCATTGACGCCCAGAATGCCTACACGGACCACTACCTCAAGCTCGCGCACATCCGCTCCCAGGCCGCCGACGATCTCGATGCTCTCGAGCACGTCTCCCACTGGACCATGCCCATGCAGCGCGGCGACAACTACTTCTTCATGAAGCGCCTCTCCGATGAAGGCCAATCTTCCATCTACATCCGCCATGGCTGGACCGGCAAAGACGAGCGCCTCCTCGATCCCGCCGTGTTGAGTCGCGATCCCAACACCTCCATCGAGCTCGCCTCCGTTTCGCGCGACGGCTCGCTCCTCGCCTATCACGTGCGTCAGGGCGGAGCCGACGAAACGACCATCCGCGTCTACAACCTCAAAACTAAAAAGACCCTCGATGACGAGCTTCCCGCCGGCATCTACTGGTCCGTCGATTTCTCCCCCGACGGCACCGGCCTCTACTACACCCGCACCAATAAAGACGGTTCACTCCTCTATCTCCACATCCTCGGCACGCGCCCCGCGCGCGACACGCTCATCTTCGGCCATGAATTCTACGACGAGCCCCTTGACCCCATTGATCTCTTCACCTCGACCGTCACCCAGGACGGCCGCTACCTCGTCGTCACCATCGAGCGCGGCGATCCCCCAAAACGCGTCGACATCGTCTTCCGCGATCTCACCAAACCCAAAGCTCCGTTCGACGTTCTCGTCTGGGGCATCGAATCGCGCTTTTCCGTCGTCTACGCCAAAGGCGCCTGGTACGTAAAGACCGATTACAAAGCACCCAAAGGTTGCATTCAGCGCGCCGATCCCGGTGTCGACCCCACAGGCTGGAAGACCATCGCGCCCGAATCCGACGACGTGATTGCAGGATTTTCGATCGTCGGCGACAAGCTCTACGTCACGCGGCTCAAAGACGTGAAAACCCAAACCACCGTCTACACCCTCGACGGCAAACCCGCAGGTTCCATCGAGTACGACGGCATCGGCACCGCGTCCACCGTGTACGGCCGTCCCACCGATCGTTACGGATTCTTCAGCTTCCAGTCCTTCATTCAGCCGCCAACCCTCTATCGCCTCGATACGCTCACCGCCAAACGCGAAATCTTCGCCCAGCCCAAAGTTCCCTTTGAAACCGCCGACTACGAACTCAAACAGGTCTTCTACAAGTCAACCGACGGCACCCAGGTTCCCATGTTCATCGCCGGTAAAAAAGGCCTCAAGCAGGATGGCACAGAACGCCTGTTGATGACCGGCTACGGCGGCTTCAACCTCAGCATGGTTCCGATCTGGAATCCAGCCTGGGCCTGGTGGCTCGAGCAGGGTGGCTGGTTCGCCTTCCCCAACCTGCGCGGCGGCGGCGAATACGGCGAAACCTGGCACGAAGCCGGTATGTTCGAGAAAAAGCAAAACGTCTTCGACGATTGGTTCGCCGCCGCTCACTATCTGATCGACAAGAAGTACACTTCACCGCAGCACTTCGCCATCTCCGGCCGCTCCAATGGCGGCCTGCTCATGGGCGCGTCATTCACGCAGCACCCCGAGCTCTTCTCCGCCGTCTGGTGCGGCTATCCGCTCCTCGACATGCTGCGGTATCAGAAGTTCGAACAGGGTCCCCACTGGACGACCGAATACGGGTCCGCGGACGACCCTGACCAGTTCCACTACCTGCTCAAATACTCGCCCTATCAGAACGTGAAAACCGGCACCGCCTATCCCGCAGTCATGTTCTTCACCGGCGACAGCGATACCCGCGTCGATCCGCTTCACGCCCGTAAAATGACCGCACTCCTCCAGGCCGCGTCCATGAGCGGCCGCCCCATCCTGCTTCATTACAGCCTCATCGGCGGACACTCGGCCGGCGTCGGCGTCGACCAGCAAGTCCAGGATGATGCCGACCAGCTCAGTTTTCTTTGGACTGAAACGGGAACCCGGCCATCCCCCCGAAAGCCCGTGAACTAACAACAATGCGTTTCCGGTGCGCATCCCGGCACACTGCCTCAAGCCCTTCCCGTTCTTACCGATAAAGAAAGAGCGGGACGGGCCCAGCTGGAGCCGATATGCAAGAGGAACGAAGAGAGGCGGAGATAGCAATCCGGCAGTTGGATTGCTGCCAGGAGCACACGCGGCTCGCGGCCCTCGCCTCCTATGCCATCCTCGACACTCCCTCCGAGCCTGGCTACGATGCCATCACTCACCTGGCAGCAAAGTACTTCGGCGCCGATTCAGCCTGTCTCGGTTTTGCCGACGAAAGCCGTGTCTGGCTCAAATCCTGGTGGGGCCAAAATGTACGAGAAATTCCCCGCAAAGAATCCATCTTCAATATGGTCCTCGCCAAAGATGGCCTGGTTGTTGTCCCCGACGTCTCGAAGTGTCCCTTCATCGAATGTCACGCACTCATCGTTCGGATCAACCACGCTTCATTCTTCGCCAGTGTCCCGGTCCGTGATCCAAACGGCAAGATCCTCGGCAGTTTGACCATCTTCGCGAATGAGCCCCGCCCTGGAATGACAGAAGATGGGCTTCACATGTTGGAAAGCATGGCCGGCCTGGTCGCGAGCCTGCTTGAGCTCCGCAAACTGCGCGGGGTTGCAACCAGATCTTCCCGTCGCCGCTCGCCCTCCACGCCCTCCGGTCACTCCCCAAAAACCTGGCCGCGCTGCCGCGATCTCTCCGCCGCGCGCTCGATCACAACGAGTTTGTCCTCTACTATCAGCCCGAAGTCGATCTCTTCACCCGCAGAATCGTCGGTGTCGAGGCTCTCATTCGCTGGATTCATCCCGAGCGCGGCATCATCCCGCCGATGGAATTCATTCCCCACGCCGAAGAATGCGGCTTGATCCTACCCATCGGGGACTGGGGCCTGGCCGAAGCCTGTAGGCAGATTCAGGCATGGAACCGCGACGACCTACGCAATAGCTCGCTCCGCGTCCTCGTCAATCTCTCCACCAGTTCGCACGCCCGGGACTGGCGGATCACGTGCAGTCCCTTCTTCTCCAAACCGGCGTATCCAGCCGCCAGCTCGGCCTTGAAATGACCGAGTCCAGTTTGATTCCCAATCTGAGCACTGCCATTGACGTTCTCGCTGGCTTGCACGAGCTCGGCATCTCCCTGCTCATGGACGACTTCGGTACTGGTTACAGTTCACTCAATTACCTTCACTCGTTCCCCTTTGACG
The DNA here is from genome assembly GCA_963745845.1 of uncultured Acidobacteriaceae bacterium. Classification (GTDB taxonomy): domain Bacteria; phylum Acidobacteriota; class Terriglobia; order Terriglobales; family Acidobacteriaceae; genus Telmatobacter. The sequence continues at coordinate 64,930 of CAVUZE010000001.1, forward strand.
TCCTAAAGATCGACCGTTCCTTCGTTGCGCGCATGACAGAAGGCGATCAAACCCTCCAGATCGTCCGCACCATCATCGAACTGGCACGCGCCCTGGGCATGGACGTGGTTGCCGAAGGCATTGAATCTCCTGAGCAATACCGGCTACTGCTCCAGATGGGATGCCTCTTCGGCCAGGGCTACCTCTTTGCGAAGCCAATGACGGCCTCAGAGGTATCCCGGCTCTTGCGCCTGCCAGGCCGCATTCTCCCTGAAATCGACTCTGCAAATCTACCTGTTTCTGTCTCCGCGTAAATTGTGATTCCCATTTCTTTGCAAATTCAACTCTTTCCCACTCCCGGAATCCATTTACACTTTTGGATCAACCACCCGCCACAATCCCCTCAACTTCACCTTCCACCCCCTCTATCCTCTCTGCATGCCGGACACTGCACAGTCCCTCCCGTCTTCCGAAGTTGCCAATTTCGCCAGTCTCCTCGCCGGCCTCACCGCATCCAACTCCTTTGACCGCTGGGATGACGACGCCTACGCCGAGGATGTCACCACGCTCAGCTACGAACAGGCCCTTCGTAAGCACGCGCGCTATCGACCCTCCATTCCGCCCAACCTATCCAGTCTGCCAAGCCAGCCCGATCTCGATCCCTCCGACTCCTTTCAGGCCGAATCTGCACAGCCTCCAGCGCCAGACCGAGCCACGCTGCACACCGCAAAATCCCCGACTCTCTCTCTCGAAGCGAACCGCAAATCTGCCAGCATCACCATGCGCCTGAGTCACGCAGAGTGCGTTCAGCTGCGCGAGCGCGCCGCTGCAGCCGGCCTGACCGTCTCCGCCTATCTACGCTCCTGCGTGTTTGAAGTCGAATCGCTGCGTGCCCAGGTCAAGGACACTCTGGCGCAGCTCCGTACGGCATCTGTGTCCAAGCCCCAGCCCGCACAATCAGTTGTCCGGACTTCGAACGCCAGCACCCTTCGATCGTCGGCCCTCGCCTGGCTCTGGCACCTGCTCACGCCATGGCATCGGCGTCCGCGCATGGCAAGCACCTGACGGGATTCCAAGCTATTCCACTTCGAGCACCAGGCACTTGAGGTATTCGGTCTCCGGCAGATTCAGCACCACGGGATGATCCGGCGCAGCCCCGCGCCTCTCGCGCAGCCGCACCCGCCGGTGCGCATCGGCCGAGGCCGAAGCTACCGCCCCTTCCAGATCTACCCAGCACACATGATGGCTGCACGAACAGGTCATCAGCAGACCGCCCGGCCCCAGCATCTTGAGTGCCCGCAGGTTCAGCTCCTTGTAGCCGCGCAGTGCGCCTTCCACGGCCCGCTTTGTCTTCGCAAAGGCCGGCGGATCCAGCACAATCGTGTCGAACCGTTCGCCTGCCTCTGACCAGTCGCGCAAAATCTGGAAAGCGTCCCCCTCCACCCAATCGACCTCTTTGCGGCCGATCACTTCGCGGTTGGCCGCAAGATTCCGTTCCGCCACTTCAAGGGAAGCGCGCGACGCATCGATACCAGTCACGCTCTTCGAAACCCGCGCCAGGTGCAGCGCAAACCCACCCTGGTATGTGCAGACATCCAACGCTCTCCCACCCGGAGCAAGCATCCCGGCCCATCGCCGCGCCGAATCATAATTTTCACGCTGGTCGAGGAAGGCTCCCGTCTTCTGCCCGGCATTCGCGTCGTAATGGAAGAGCAATCCGTTAAGTTTGAACTGCGTGCTCGGAACAGGGTGATCAAGATCGGCCGCCCACAGCGGCTCCAGGCTCGGCGCAGCCAGCCCCTCTAGTTCGCGCATGCGCGGATCGGGCCGCTCCCAAATCGCCGCCGGCTTCAGCGCCTCCCGCAGAACCCGCGCACACACCTCCCGCACCGCCGCCGAATCGAGTCCCCTGGCCAACAGCTGCACGATCACCAGCTCGCCGTACTTGTCCACGACAAGCCCCGGCAGCTCATCCGCCTCGCTGAAGCACAACCGGCAGGAATCCGTCTCGGCCTCTTCCGCTTTCAGCAGCGGTATCCGGCGCTCGATGGCCCTCTTGAGCCGCGCTTCCAGCAACTTCAGCCACTCCGCCTCGCCAATCGCCTCCCGCGACACCATCCGCAGCGCAATTTGCGAGGTCGGACTATAGAGCGCCGTCCCCAGCAGCAATCCGCGCCCATCCGCAACCGGCAGCAATGCCGGAACATCGCTTTCCCCAGCTTCTAACGACTCAATGTCCGACGCATACACCCACAAATGCCCGTTCCGAAGTCGATCCGCCGCGCGCCGCGCAATCCGAGCCCCAAATACAATGGGCCCCGCCGACACCTCTTCCCTTGCAACAACTGCCGTTCGCAAAGAAGGCGCCTCAGGCTGTCGAGCCTTGGGCGCCTTCGGTTTTGTGGCTGAATGGTCTTTGCGCGGTTTGGTCAGTTGCTTCATAGGGGCATCATAGCCCCTCGCCAGCAACCGGCCGCCCCGTATTACCGCTCTTGAATGCTTTCGATATATCGGCTCAAATTACTGATTCTGAGCTGCTTATCCTGAGAATTCGCCACGTTCATCTTGCCAAGGATAGGTCCCCATACTGGCATCTCCGCCGATCCGTGCGCGGGGATGTCCGAACCAAATTCCAACACCGTAACGATATGGGTGTCGGGGAATCTTCCATGGTACTTCTTGTTCAAACCAGTCAAATCGGCCGGCTGCGCTTTCAGCGCCGTCGCGGCTGGTCCATGACCTCTGCCATCCACGCCATGACACGGCGCGCAATAGCTTGAAAACATCTGTTTTCCGCTTGTCGGCGAAGTCCTGGGTACCGGTATGGTGACCTTTGCACTGGATTGATCTGCGTAACCCACGCCCATGGCAAACGCTGCCGCCAAGGCTGTAAGTAAGAGGGGTTTCAGCATAAGTTCCTCCGTTCGTTTCCTCTACTCCGCAAGGGACTTTACTCCTCGCTCTGGGATACCAGGCTGTGACGGCAAGCACATCGCAGAGAGCTCGAAAACACCGACGTACCTTTAAGCAAAACGCTAATATCCGCAGGCATATCCCGCATAACTTATCCAAGATTAAAACTTCATAAATTACCAAAGTATTGATCCTCGAAATCGTCTTCTTACTTAGGAGCGCTCCCTATCTCCGATCCCACCCTGGGACTTAGCAATACCCTCATTCTCCAATAAGTCACTAAGCCGCCTGATTGAACGCTCCCGGATGCACTGAGTACGCATGCTTGAATCCCTTTCATCCATTGGTAAACCAGCACTTTCCCACACCGCGAACTCTCTCCCTCCATCGCGTTGCCCGATTACCGCGATGCGTCCCGCACCACCCCGATTGATCCCTCCCAAACAACTCCGGCCTATAATGAAGCATGGCGACAGTCCGGCAGCCCATTCCCGCCGACATCCCCGACGCCACTCCATCCAATGTGGAAGCTCGGGAGCATTCGCAGTCCGCGAAGGACTCGCCGTCCGCCAAGGACCATTCAATTGACACTCGCTTCGAGGTCCTCCTTCGCCAGGTCCAGGCCAACCGCCCCAATGACGACGTAAACCTTATCCGCAAAGCATGGGATTTCTGCGTCCAGCACCACAAGGGCCAGATGCGCGCCTCCGGCGAGCCTTACATCATCCATCCCCTTGAAGTGGCTGAAGTTCTCGCCGAGATGAAGATGGACTCGACCGCCATCGCCGCCGGCCTGCTGCACGACTCCGTCGAAGACACTCCCGCCACCAGCGAGGAAATCGAATCCGGCTTTGGCGATCAGGTCGCCCACATCGTTGAAGGCGTCACCAAGATCGACAAAATTCAGTTCGCCAACCGCGAAGACCGCCAGGCCGAAAACGTCCGGAAAATGCTCCTGGCCATGGTCACCGACATTCGCGTTGTTCTCATCAAGCTCGCCGACCGCCTCCACAACATGCGTACCCTCGAACATCTCAAGCCCGAGCGCCAGGAAGCCATAGCTCGCGAGACTCTCGATATCTACGCGCCTCTCGCGCACCGGCTCGGCATGGGCAAAGTTCGCGGCGAACTCGAGGACCTCGCCTTCCGCTATACCGATCCCGTCAGCTTCGAACAAGTCTCCGCGGCCGTCGAAGCCCGCCGCATCGAGGGCGAACAGTTCCTCCGAAGCGTCGAAGACACACTCGTCGAGCAGCTCCGCGAAAACAACATCGAAGCGAAAGTCGAGTGGCGCATCAAGCGCCTCTACTCCATCTATCAAAAGCTGCAGCGCTCCAAGGTTTCCTTTGATCAGGTCTATGATCTGCTCGCCATTCGCGTCATCACCCAGGACGTCGCATCCTGTTACGCAGTTTTCGGACTCATTCACACCCTCTGGCGTCCCGTCCCCGGTCGCATCAAGGACTTCATCGCCATCCCCCGCGCCAATCGCTATCAATCTCTCCACACAACAGTGATCGGCGACGGCGGCCATCAGTTCGAAGTGCAGATCCGTACCGAAGAGATGCACCGCATCGCCGAAGAAGGCATCGCTGCCCACTGGAAATACAAGGCCGGCTCCGGCACCGTCAACGCCCGCGACGAAGAGCGTCTCAACTGGATTCGCCAGCTCGTCGAGTGGCAAAAGGAGATGACCGACCCCAACGAATTCCTTTCCAGCTTGAAGATGGACCTCTATCCCGATGAGGTCTACACCTTCACGCCCAAGGGAAAAGTCGTTGTGGTCCCCGCCGACGGCACACCCGTCGACTTCGCCTACACCATTCACACCGAGGTCGGCCACACCTGCGTCGGCGCCAAAGTCAACGGCCGCATGGTCCCCCTCCGCACCAAGCTGCGTACCGGCGACATCGTCGAAATAGTCACCCAGAAAGACCACAAGCCCAGCCGCGACTGGCTCACCTTCGTCAAGAGTCCGCGCGCCCGCAACAAAATCAAGCACTGGCTCAATGAGGATCAACGCCGCCGTGCCGTCGAAATCGGGCGCAAGCTTCTCGAGCGCGAAGCGCGCAAATTCAAAGTCCCGATGAGCCAGATCACCGATCAGGACCTCGGCCGCATCGCCGAAGAATACGGCGTCGCCACCGCCGCCGACCTGCTCGCAACACTCGGCCAGGGCAAGCACTCCGCGCATCAGGTTCTCAATAAGCTCGCGCCCGGCTCTACCAGTTCAGCTGAAACCGAAACTTCCACCGGCACCAAACCCACCGCGCCCGGCGAAACACCCATGTCCGACGCCGTGCGCAAGTTGCATCTCACCGGTTCCGACTCACTTCAGGTCGAAGGCCAGAACGATCTCCTCGTCTACCGCGCGCGATGTTGCAATCCCATTCGCGGCGAAGAAATCATCGGCTACGTGACGCGCGGCAAGGGCGTCGCCGTCCACGCGCGCAGTTGCCCGAACGTGCAGAATCTCCTTTACGAGAGCGACCGCCGCATCAATGTCGAGTGGGCGCGCGTCGGGGACGAGAACGGGGGCGGTGCGCAGCGCTATCCCGTAAAAATCACCATCTACTGCGACGACCGCACCGGCATGTTGAAAGAACTCACCGCCGTCATCTCCGACGACGACACCAACATCCGTAACATCGACATTCGCCACGATGACACCGGCGAAGCCATCATCGAGTTCATCGTGGAAGCCGAAGACGTGCGCCACCTGAATCGCATGGTCCTCAGCCTCCGCCGCATCAGCGGCGTAAGAGACGTCCAGCGCACCCAAAAAATCTAGATCCCGCAATGCAGGGTTCTGCCCCACGTGGCCGGAACCATGCGTCAATCCGCACAACCATGGGTGCCCCATGTCCGGGGCCCCCACAGACAGGTCTTTGTCCGTGGGGTGGAGGTCTCGCCTTTGAGACATGGGAAAGCAACGAACCTCAACATATCGCGCTGCAATCGGCACATCCCTCCCGTGCCCCATCCTTTCCGCTTCTTTCTGCGCAAGGGTGGGAAACGACCCAGGCACCAGGAACAATTCATATCCGCCCAAAACACTTAGTCTGAGTCAAGACAAAACCGTAACAGGGCATGACTTCAGTCGTGCCATGAAGTACCCCAAGAGTGAATGGGCTTTAGCTCCGAACCAATTCTCGCTATCCTTGACATGCCGGCTTTATGGGTGCGCTCCTCACCTTCGTCGTCATCGCCCTCCTTCTCGCCGCCGCCGCTCTGCACATCACAGGGCGTCCGCGCCTGGCCGCATGGCTCCTCGTGATTTTTCCGGGATTCCTTTGCCTCGCCTATCTGCGCGATCTCGCCAGGGGCCCGCGCATCCTCGGCCTCGCCGCATTTCAAAGCGATCAGAAACAAGTCGTCGTCGCGTTCTTGATGTTGGCCCTGAGCATCCTCGGCCCATTACGCACACAGTGGCGCTGGCTCTTCTGGACCGAATGGTTTCTCAACAGCATCGCCTGCGGCATGCTCGTCTATCTCGTTTTCTTTTGGCATGTCTTCAGCTGAACCGAACTATTCCCAAGGATTGATCAACGCGACACCCGTAAGATGAAAATCCGCCACGTTCCGCGTCGCCACCGTCATCCCATGCACCAGCGCTGTCGCCGCAATCATCGCATCCCGATGCGAGCAGGGATTCGGCACATGCAGCCCAGCCGCCTTGCGCGCCACTTCAGTGTCCACGGCCAGCACGCGGCCCTGAAATGCAGGCAGCACATGTTTCTCCATCCACGAACGAAGAACCGCGCCTTGCGCGCGGTCGCGCCGTTCAAGGAGCAACACACCAAGCTCGAGTTCAAGCACGGAAATGGCCGACAAGAACATCGCCCCTGCCGAAATGTTCTTGGCCCAGTTGTACACGTGCCGATCAACTCGGCGCGTCTTCGACTTGCGCAACTCCGACACCACATTGGTATCGAGCAGATACATCATCGGACATCGGCCGGACGGTGAAGATCGCCCTTCAGTCGCGGCGATTCAAATTCGATTTCCGCAGCTTCAGGCATCGCCAGGGCATCGGCAATGCTCTCTCGCTTGCCTGTCATCCGCTGGTACTCCTCAATCGTCAACAGAACATGTGCCGGCCGGCCCCGATCCGTGATGAACACGGGACCGCGCTTTGCAGCCTTCTTGGCCCTGCTCGCGTCCTGGTTGAACTCCCGGCTCGAAAGCGTCGTGATCGGCATCCCGTCCCCCAATGTAGAAACGTTACTACATTCTAACACGAGTCACGAATTAGCCGCTCCCTGCTTCAGATCCCCGGCATCAAACACCCCGGCGTCGACTTAGCAATCGCAATTTCCTCCTCGGTCATGTCGACTTGCACATCGCCAAACAGCGGCGTGCTCAAATAGCGCTCGCCCGTATCCGGCAGCATGCACAGAATCGTCGACCCCTTCGGCGCCTTTGACGCCACGCGCAGTGCGCCCGCAAACGTCCCGCCCGACGAGATCCCGACAAAGATTCCTTCCTTCTTCGCCAGCTCTTTGCTCCACTTCAGCGCTTCCGCATTCTCAATCCGCAGAACTTCGCTGATCGCTTTTGACGCAACGGCATCGCCCGCCAGCTTCGCGATAAAATCCGGGCTCCATCCCTGCATCGGATGCGGCTTCCACGAGGGGTGCGCCACCGCGGCAGAACCGTCCTCATTCCGCTGCTGCTCAATCCCGCTCGACAACATCGGCGCTTCATCCGGCTCGCACACCACAATCTTCGTCTCCGGACGCTCCTTCGCCAGCACGCGCGCCACCCCCTTCAACGTCCCGCCGGTCCCAAACCCCGTCACCCAGTAGTCGAGCCGCTCGCCTTCGAAATCACTGAGAATCTCCTTGGCAGTGGTCTTCGAATGAAAATCCGCATTCGCTTCATTCTCAAACTGCCGCGTGTAAAACCACCCGTGCTTCTCAGCCAGCTCCTCCGTCTTCCGCACCATCCCCACCGCGCGCGCAGACGCCGGCGTAATCACTACCTTCGCGCCCAGAAACCGCATCAGCTTCCGCCGCTCGATGCTGAACGTCTCGGCCATCGTTACCACCAGCGGATAGCCCTTCGCCGCACACACCATCGCCAGGCCAATCCCGGTGTTCCCGCTCGTCGCCTCAACCACTGTCTGTCCAGGCTTTAGCTGGCCGGTGCGCTCCGCGTCTTCAATCACGCCCAGCGCCAGCCGGTCCTTCACCGAGCCAAGCGGATTGAACGCCTCCACCTTCACATACAAATTCACACCATCCGGCGCAAGCCGATTGATCTTCACCGCCGGCGTATTGCCGACAGTCTCCAGAATGTTTGCGTATCTCCGTCCCATAGGACCTCCAAACCAGCGCCATTCTACATGGGACGCGTCTACCAGAAACACTGAAAAGACGCCCGATTGTCGGCAGAAAGGGTTTGGCAACGCCGCCAGCGCGCCGTGACTTTCAGGGTAACCTCGGGTTGGGCCACCGTCCGACCGGAACGACCTCAACGCCACGAACCTGAGTCACGGAAGGCAAAGGAGGGAGGGGCCGGTCCGAGCGACGAAGGAAAAGATGTTCTCAGACCTCTCCGCAAGTTCGGACCGCCGATCGTGGATACCATCCGGCCCATGCGGTGCAGCAGATGCTGGACGCAGCTGTGCCGGTCGGAAACCGGTATTACTGGAAGTCGAACTTTGTGGACACGCTTGGAGATGGGCTGGTTGAGGTTTTACGCCGGGGCGCCGATGCGATGCCGTCGCCATACTCGCTGATAATGCTGTTCGAGACCAAGGGCGCAATCCGCCGGGTGGCAAAGGAGAAGATGGCGTTCATCATTCCCACCGTCCGGGAATCTCGGTTGTTTCACTCTACACCCACGCTCCATTGCGGGTCAGCCGGCCATGAACTGCCGCTGCCGCAGTTGTCTCTTGACATCAACTGGTTGGTATTGCAAACTAGTAGGCGAAACCAGAAGAGCATCAAGATCCACGTTGCACTGGTTCCCGCACCTGTACATCGTTGAACGGAGAAAGAAAATGGACGTCGTAAGTAAGCTTGTGAGTCGGCCTCAACTCTACTACAACATCGATGGCGTGGGCGAATTGGGCATGGGTCTAACGGTTCTGAGCTATTCGCTGCTCGGTTGGTTGATGTTGCATTCGCCAGAGAACGCCGTCTGGCACAAGATGTACACCCTCTTCATCTTCATCGGAGTGATCAGTTTCATCATTCACAACGGCAGTAAGACCATCAAGAGTCGGATTACTTATCGGCGCACCGGATACGTCGAGTATCTGAAAGGCAAGCTTTGGGCCACGATGGCGCTGGCCTCGTGTGTTGCGGCCCTGACATCGGCAGGACTGTTCATTGCGGCGCGGCGCCACTTCGCGTTGTTCACTCCCGCTTTCTTGTTCTTTTTGTTGTTCGCCGTCCTTTATGTTCGCATGATTCGGATCTATCGCTGGAAATGGGCGGTCTTCGCAGCGATGGTTGTCAGTACCGTGCTTATCGCGTTTCTTCCGGCGGGTCTGCTGGAGAACTTGGCTGGCCATTCCAGCCTCGGTTCCGCGCTCACAGCTCGAACCCTGGGAGCCTCCTGGCTCACCTGGACCGCATTCGGGGTCTTGTTTCTTGTTTCGGGCGCTATAAGCTTCTGGCTCTACCTCCGTCACACTCAGCCAGCAGCGCGAGAGAGCGAATGAACGAGCAGATCCGCGCCTTCTCCGAGCTTGATCGCGTGATTCACGAGCCGGGCCGACTTATGATTGCCGCCCTGCTGTACTCCGTGGAGCGGGCGGACTTTCTGTACCTGCAACATGAGACCGAAATGAACAAAGGCACGCTTTCGAGCCACATCACACGCCTGGAAGAGGCTGGCTATATCGAAGTCGAGAAGACCTATCGCGGCAAGGTGCCGCAGACACTCCTGCGCCTTACAAAGACAGGACGCAAAACGTTCGAGCGCTACCGGAGCAATCTCAAGAAAGCACTGTAAAGAAGCTTAGTTACGAACACTGAACGGGCCTGATGCGGTTGGATTGTGCCTATGGAGAAATTGCATCGGTGTTTAGGAACGTGAACGCCGCACTATGCGCCCACCGCCTGCTCCGCTCCGCGAAATAGTCCACGCAGTGCTCGCCACACCCAGCGCACCAGCAGAACAATGGCCAGCAACAGAACCCCCGCAATACTCGCCGCCACATACGGCTTCCATGTCGCCATCCACGTCAGAAATACCGCCAGCACGTCTTCTCCCATACTGAGCGTCATATTGCTGAAAGGCTCGGGCGACGGCGTAACCGCCGCACGCGCTGCGGTCTTGCCTCCATGCGCCGCCAGCGCAATCAATCCTCCTGCAATCGTTGCCACCAGCTGCTCGCCGGGCGACAACGCCGTCGTCGCCTGATACGCAAGCACTGCCGCCACGGGCACGCGAATAAATGTGTGCAGCGCATTCCAGATCAAATCGAAGGCAGGAACCTTATCGGCAAAGAATTCAATGGCAAACAACGCCCCGCTCGCCGCAATGACATACCAGCTCTCCAGCAGATGCAGCCCCGGAGGCAGCGCGACAACGCCCGTATGCGCCAGCAGCCCCAGCGTCGCCACCGTCGCATACACGTTCAGCCCCGCGGCGAAACTTACCGCCACCAGCAGAGCTACCAGTTCCGGTCCAGCCAGCTTCATCCCGCCAGTATAGGTGCAGGCAGCGCTCGACCCACTCATAACCCCGACGAAAATCTGAGACGCCGGAGGGTTCGTTTTATCTATTCCCTATTCCCTATTCCCTATTCCCTAGTCCCTGTTCCCTAATCCCTAGTCCCTGCTATTTCACTCCCTTGCTCGGGTCCCAAACGCCCTCAAGCTTCCGCACATAAATGATCTGCCCGATGTGATACGCATTGTGCGCACCCACATGCGCAATCAACGACGCATTATCCGCCAGCTTCTGGTCATCCGCCTCCTCGACCGCCGCCTCCCACTCCGTCATCACTTCGTTCAGGTTCTTCACCAAATCGTCCCACTGCGCCGGAGTGAAATTGTTAAACGTTTCGTCGTTATTGCCGCTGAACGCCGGCGGCTTTTGCCCTTTGAACCGCGCCAGCGCCTGCGTATCCCAAAACCACAGGTGATACGCCAGTTGCCCCACCGAATGCGCGTCCTTCCCCGGCGTCCACTTTGCCTGGTCCGCCGTCAACCCCGCCACCGCAATGCTCGCCGGAACAAACCAGTCTTCCGCGTCGTGCGTCGTCCGCAGCTGCTCCAGCAGCACCCCCCGCAACGTCGTCGGCGGCTTCTTGTCTTCCGCGCGTAAACCCACCGAAGCACACACCACCGCCAACACCACCAGCACAAGCCCTTTTCGCATGATTCCCTGACCCCCGACTCCATAAGATGCCGGAAGTATACTGTCCGCCCCTCACCGTTTCGCCCGCCATGTGACGGAATTCCCCCATCTGCAGTCCGCTTCGCAATTCCCACACGCCAATGAACACAAATCCGTTGGCTTCGCTCTCGTCCCACGCTACCTTCCAGTTCTCATGAACCAGACGAGTTCAGCACCGCGCATCCAGCCCCCCAAGCTCCACCTCGCCAGCCAACCCGCGCCCTCCCCGCTCTTCCTAGCTTCCCAGCAGCCCGCCCTCGCCCTCGCTGCCCTCGGACTCCTCGGCCTGGGTATCCTCGCGCTCGTCTACGGCGACTTCGCCCTCGTCTGGCAGCCCGTCGCACCGTGGTTCCCCGGCCGCACCGCGCTCGCCTACATTACCGGCGCCCTCGAAGTCGTCACCGCCCTCGGCCTTCTCTTCCGCGCCACGTCCCGCTGGGCTGTACGCATCCTGTTCCCCGGCATCATCCTCTGGCAGTTGCTCAAGGTTCCCGATCTCCTCGCCGGCCCTTCGCATGAGAGCCCCTGGCTCAGCTTCGGCGAAACCGCCATCCTCCTCGCCGGTGCGGCGACACTCTTCGTGCGCCTCGCCGATCTCGCTCCCGGCTCGCCCTTTGCCTTCCTCACCACTCCGCGTGCCTTGCGCCTCGCGCGCCTCTACCTCGGCCTCTGGATCATCCCCGTCGGCCTCTCGCACATCATCTACCACGAAGCTGCGGTAGACCTCATTCCAACCTGGATTCCCAACCGCTCCTTCTTCGCTTACCTCACAGGCGCAGGCCAGATCGCCAGCGGCCTCGGCCTTCTCTTCAACGTGCTTCCCCGCGTCGCGGCCTATGCCGAAGCCGCGCAGCTCTGGATCTACACTCTTCTCATCTGGATTCCCGCGGTCATCTACGGCCCCAACGCCGACGTGCAGGCCGTCTTCGGCCCCGCACAGGGCCCGCGCATGCCGTGGACCGCGCTCCTCGTTACCTGGTTCCCCGCCGCCTGCGCCCTCGCCGTCGCCCGAAACACCCCGGCGAAACAGCGCGCATCATCCACCCCGTAGCGTCTCGCGCGCCGCGGTGTGAATCCAATCGCCAAAGCTCGGACTGAATGCACCTCTGGTTCTGCACCGGCGAAGAGTTACCCCACTTCAGCTAAGTTCCGGTATTAAAGCAGAAGCAGGTGATCCGGGGGACCCAGCGACAGCAGAAACGAAAAGGCAAACCGCGCGGTGTACGTCCAGTTCGCTCCTGGCGCGCTCCATTTCAACATTTGTATAGGCTACGAACCTTAGGCTGAAGCGAGAATACGTCGCAGCGCGAGCCTTGAGGTATTCTCCGTTTCTATGCGCAAACGCTCTTTCCAGATTCCTGCAGGTCGAGCAATGCATAACTTCCTCAACGGCCCGGACCTGCGCTGGCTGAGTTTGGGTCGTCTTAGTGCTTGAGGAGCTGATCCTCAGCATGGAGCCAGTCCTGTACGTCCCGGCCGTGTTGTCTGCCCCGGCTTTCATAGATTTGAAATGCCCGCTCTCTGATTACGTCTTGCGACGCGCCCACTCTCGGTGTTGCTTTTTTAACGGCAGAGGAAGTGATCGAGGTAACAGATTTCTTCGCCTTTGGCTGTTTTGGAAAATCTGAAACTATCAAGGGAATCCCTCACAGATTTCAACGGCTAAGAGGGAAGATGCTTCAGAATAACTGCCTTAGTTCAGAGAATCTGAAAGAGGAGATAGAGACTCACTCTATCTAAAAGGTTACGCGCATTGTTCGCACGCCGCACATCTGTTTCTTGAGTTTCTTTTTTTAACTTTGAATGAATCGACTTACACCGCACTTTGCGCGCTCCTCGCCCCAGATAGCGGTCGCGAAACCGGAAACACCCACTCCGCGCTATCATGCCCACAAGCGCCATGCCCAACACCACTCCCAGCTCCGAAGAAGCCTGGCCCGCTCTCCCCCAATCCGCGTGGTCCGATACCTGCGCCACCCTCCAGCTCTGGCTCCAGATTGTCGGAAAAATCCGTCTCGCCCTCGTCCCGCACCTCAACCACTGCTGGAACGTCACCCTCTACCCCACCGCCCGCGGCCTCACCACGCTGCCCATGCCGCACGGCGCGCGCATGCTCCAAATCGACTTCGACTTCCTCGCGCACCAGCTTCTCATCGACTCGAGCGACGGCGCCCGTCGCACCGTCCCCCTCCAGCCCATGTCCGTCGCCGGCTTCTACCACCAGGTCTTCGCCGCCCTCGACTGCATCGACTGCCCCGTCCGCATCTGGCCCGTACCATGTGAAATCGCCAACCCCATCCCCTTCGCTGAAGACCAAACCCACCACGCCTACGACCCTGAATACGTCCACCGCTTCGCCCGCGTACTCCTCCAGACCACCCGCGTCTTCACCCAGTTCCGCTCCCGCTTCCGCGGCAAGGTCAGTCCCATCCACCTCTTTTGGGGAGCGCTCGATCTCGCCTGCACACGCTTCTCCGGCCGTCCCGCGCCCGAGCACCCCAGCATGCCCAACCTCTCCGACCGCGTCGTCCGCGACGCGTACTCCCATGAGGTCAGCAGCGCCGGCTTCTGGCCAGGAGCACCCGGCATCGAACCCTTCTTCTACAGCTACGCCTACCCGGAGCCGCCCGGCTACGCAGACTATCCCATCGCACCCGCACAGGCTTCCTTCAACAAAGACTTTGGCGAATTCATCTTCCCCTACGAAGACCTGCGCCAGTCCCCCGACCCCGACGCCGCCCTGCTCCAGTTCCTCCAAACCACCTACGAAGCCGCCGCCAATTGCGCTCACTGGGACCGCCCCGCCCTCGAAGTCGCGTGAGCGAAACGGAGGGAGCAGTGGCCTTAAGGCCTCTGAATCAGGCGGCACCTCAACTGCGGGCTTCAGCCCCGGAGTCTTCTTCGAGGCTTGTCATCCTGAGCGGAAGTCGAAGGATCTGCGGTTCTTCATTCTGATTAGATTTAGTAGTACACTCTGTATATACAAATGCGCTACGAATGGGACGAGCGGAAAAACCGCGAGAACCGGCGCAAACACAACATCAGCTTTAACCTCGCGGCGCTGGTCTTTGAAGACGAGAGCTGCCTCATTGACCCCGAACGCGTCGATGAGGCGGGCGAGCAGCGATGGCACGCACTGGGCGCGGTGTCGATTGAACCCGGAGCCGCGCTCGTCCTGATCGTCGTGCATGTGTACAGGGAGAATTGCGATGGTGAAGAGAGCATCCGTATCCTCTCCGCGCGAAGAGCTGGTACGGAGGACGTCCGAAGATATAAGGAACAGGAAGTGGACTGAGGCGGAAAAGAAAGCGCTGCGCCGGGCAGCTGCAAAACAAGCGGCGGGCGATGACTCGGACATCGACTACAGCGACATTCCCAAGCTGACGCCCGAACAACTCGCCAGCATGGTCCGCCTGCGCGACGTGCGACGAAAAGTTCCGGTGAGCGTGCGGCTCGATCCGCAGGTGCTCGACTGGCTGCGCTCCAAAGGCGAAGGCCATCTGACCCGCATCAACGACATCCTGACCAACCTGATGGAAGCCGAGCGCCGCACCGATTCGAGGCGATAATCAGAAATACTGTATTTGCAGTAGATTTCTACTGCAATCCCGGACCACGGGCGAACCCTGCGATCCCACCTAAGGAATTCTTCTACGAATATCCGCGCTGACCGCCTTCAGATACCGCTCCGCCGCCTCGACTGCATCGATAGCCTCGACGCCGCTGATGATCGCCACATCATAGAAGGCGTCATTGCGCTTGCGGCGCATGTGGTCAAACAGCGCAAAGGTTCTGGCATGGCTGGGATCAAGATGCTTTTGCGCGAATTCGATAATTGCAATGTGATGACCGAGCTGCACACGCGGACGCTGCCCATGACTCAACATCAGCGCCAGCGAGCCCTTCAACATCGCCTGGTAGGCAATCTGGTACGCAGCCTCTTCGTCGATTGTCAGATTCTTGCGAGCAGCGGCCGCTTTCTTATGCGCGTCGGCCAGAAACAGCTTGACCTGGTTGGGATCGACCTTTTGCGGTTTCGTTTTGATCATGGCCGATCAACTCGACGCGCTTGCCCTTCCAGACATCGGCGACAAACGGGTCGCCCTTTCTGAGCCGCCGCGCCAGCTCCTTGGGAGAGAGAACAGTGTAGTTGATCTCCCGGCGCAGCGCCTTCTCGGCCTTCCGCACCTCCGCGGCGAGCTGCGTCGGTTCGGGCTCGCCTACCACCAGCACGTCAATGTCGCTCGCAGCATCGGCTTCATTCTTGGCAAACGAACCATACAGCCACGAAGACCGGATACCGGAGACGGCCCCGAGCGCACGCTTCAAAGCTGGGACGACGCCGATGGAGCCCTGCAGCAGTGCAAACAGCGGCTTCACAGACGGAGAAGCGCGATTGAGGCTGTAGTAGAGCTGCCGGCCCTCCCGCTCCGAGCGCAGCAAGCCTTCGTGCTCAAGACGCGCCAGCTCGCGCGAAAGGTTGGTCGAGTCAGCCTGCAACGCCTCCGCGAGTTGGCGCACATACGCACGCGCCTTCCGGTTCACGTAGAAGAACGTGAGCAGCCTGCGGCGCAACTCCGATCGAAGGGAAAGCATTGCAGTAAAAGTATACTGCATTTGCAGTAGATTTCTACTGCGATCGTTATTGCAAGAACTCCTGCCGTCGACGGGTGATGACAACGCTGAGTGCCCCGGGCCTCGATTTTTACCGCGGCCCCAACGACACGGGGGCGCCAAGAGTTGGTCTTTGACTCTTGGGGTGGAACGACAGGTCTTCGTCGTTGGGGGTGGTTGACCCAGGCAGGATGTTTCCCGGATGAGATGCCCTGGGATAGTCGAGGTTCGTCCTTCTTGTTTAGGTCCGTCGGGAGGAGAATATCCCTCCCCGGTCTCAGAAACGAGATCTCCACCCCACGGATAAAGACCCCGTCTGTCAGAGGCCCGGACCTGGGGCACCTAGTGTGGGCGGGACTGGAAGAGATGTGGGTCACACGCCTGCGCTCCAAACGTGGCCTGCAATCCACTCAGAAGTGTTAGCATTTGACTCGATTCCAATGAGAAGGCACAAGCTCAAAAGTCTCCGCGTAAAGAACCTCCTTTCATTCGGTGCAGACTCTCCGGAAGTGAGCTTTGGAGATCTGAATGTTCTGATTGGACCGAATGGCTCTGGGAAATCCAACCTCCTGGAGATAATCGGATTGATAAAGACTACTCCGAAGGATTTCGCTGCCGAGATCGGCGATACGGGGGGCCTCGTCGAGTGGCTTTGGAAGGGTAAGTCGAAAATTAAGAACCCCGGAGCTTCTATCCAGATCACGGCTGATCCGCCCGGGGTTAATAAGACTATCTCCTATAAGCTTGCTTTTGTTCGGACCGGCGCTCAGCTGAAGATAGTTGACGAGAGAATCGAAAACGAGAGGCCTGACCCTGGTCACGAGAGGCCATATCTCTACTTCGATTTCCACGGTGGGAAACCGGTTCTTAATGTCGCTGGGCACCCTCGTTCGTTGAAACGCGAAGAAATCGACCTGCAGCGTTCAATTTTGTCTCAGAGACAGGACCCGGATCAATATCCGGAAGTCACATATTTAGGACGGTTTTTTGGAAGTTTCCGGCTTTACCGCAATTGGGACTTCGGTCCCGACTCAGTTGTTCGGGATTTGTACGGAGCTGGGCAGAAGAATGATTCTCTTGAGGAGGATTTCAGCAACCTCGGCTTAATGTTAAACAAACTCAGGGCGGACCCCGGTTCGAAAGATGAGCTCTTGAGACTTCTGAAGATCTTCTACCCGGGTGCGGAAGACATCCTTACTCCCATCCAAGGAGGACTGATTGATCTTCGAATTGAGGATGCGAGCGGAGCGACAATACCAGCCTCACGGCTGTCAGATGGCACTCTCAGGTGGTTATCGATTTTGACGGTCTTACTTCACCCTGCCCCGCCCCCCCTTGTTTGCATTGAAGAACCGGAACTCGGTTTACATCCGGACATGATTCAGCCTCTAGCAAAGTTGCTCGTGAGCGCAGCCGAGCGAATGCAATTGATAGTTACGACCCACTCCGACGATTTGATAAACGAACTCTCTGCATTGCCAGATTCAGTCATTGTTTGCGAAAAGTACGACGGTTCATCCGTTCTGAGGCGGTTGGACGGTTCGCAGCTGTCCGAGTGGCTAAAGCGCTACCGATTAGGAGATCTCTGGCGGACGGGCGAAATAGGGGGGAATCGCTGGTGAGCGTTCGCATATGTGGAGGGCGGCTTTGAAGGGAGCTCTAAGACGGCTTGCCGTAAAGCATTTCGGACCTTCTTCGAGAAGGTGGTAGCCGCGGGATCATTTCAAGTTATTGCGTCGGGAGATCGAGCCTCTGCATACCGAGATTTCTGTACCGCGCTCAAGCAACATCGCAACGACTTCATTGTCCTACTGGTCGATGCCGAAGAAGAGGTTCAATCCACATCTTGGCAACATCTTCGATCGCGCGCCGGCGACGGCTGGATAAAACCAAGCGGGGCAACCGAAGAACAGGCTCAACTGATGGTGCAGGTCATGGAATCTTGGTTTCTGGCCGACAAAGACGCACTTTCAAAGTATTATGGCCAGGGATTCCTCTCCAATTCCATCCCCGGGCAACCCAACATTGAACTCATCCCCAAGCAGCGAGTCTTCGATGCTCTGGAGCATGCTACGAGGCCGACGCAGAAGCGGGAATACCACAAGACGAGGCATGGCTTCGACCTACTAGAACTCATTGACCCCGCTTTAGTGGGGGCGGCATCCACGCATGCCAGGAATTTGTTCCTGGTCCTTAATAGGAGAGCCAAACAGCCGGACTGAAGAAAACGAGCCTCTCTCCGGCGAACCAACATGAGCAGCAACGCCCTCCTTATCACGCCGCATTGTGATTCAATAGAAGAGATGGCTACTCCCCGGAGATCGACGCTGCGCGGACGCCGCATTGCGGCCACGCGCAAGGCGCGCGAATACGCCATGGTGGTGCACGCGCTCGCCAATACCGGCCATCCGGTGCTGGCGCAAATCGTCCCTGCGCGCTTCTGCAATCTCTCCTGCGCCTACTGCAACGAGTACGACAAAGTCTCTGAACCCGTGCCTTTAGCCGAGATGATCCGGCGCATTGACCACCTGGGCCGCCTGGGCACGGCAATGATCGGCATCTCCGGCGGCGAGCCGCTGACCCACCCGCATCTCGACGACATCATCCGCCGCATGCGGAGGACCGGCGCCATCGCCGGCATGATCACCAATGGCTACCTGCTGAATGTCGAGAGAATAGAGCGCCTCAATCAAGCCGGCCTCGACCACCTGCAAATCAGCATCGACAACCTTGTCCCCGACGAGGTCTCAAAAAAAAGCCTCAAGGTCCTCGACAAGAAGCTCGAGATGCTGGCCGAGTGCGCCGAGTTCCACGTCAACATCAATTCCGTCGTCGGCGGCGGCTTCAAAGATCCCAACGACGCGCTGGTGATTGGGAAGCGGGCTCTGGAGCTGGGGTTTGAGTCGACCATCGGCATCATCCACGACGGCAGCGGGCAGTTGAAGCCGCTGAAAGAGGATGAAGCCAAGGTCTACTTCGCGATGACCAACCGGAAGAAGACCAACTATGCGCAATTTGACGCGTTTCAAGAGGCGATTGCGCAGGGGGAGCCGAACGACTGGCGCTGCCGCGCGGGTTCGCGCTATCTCTATATTTGCGAGGACGGGCTGGTGCACTATTGCAGCCAGCAGCGCGGCTACCCCGGCGTGCCGATTGCCGACTACACGACCGCCGATGTGAAGCGCGAGTTTCTCACTGCCAAGAGTTGCGCGCCCAATTGCACCATCGGCTGCGTGCACAGGATCAGCCATATCGACCACTGGCGCGCGCCGCAAACCAGCACCATTTCTCCAGGCAAACATGGAACAGAAACCCCGGCACTGGTGAACATTCAGACCGCCGATTAGCCTTATCGGAATTCCATATCCACGTGGAAAGTGACCCTCACAGATGGATGTTGACGTGGAATTTTGAGGCGCGTTTTTCTACATATCCATGAAGCACTGGGCTTTGAAACTCAGAACCCAACGCGCTCAGTGTTCGCAGAAGCGCTTCAGTCCATTCGCTTCTTTCGTCAGGTAATCCCAATTCAGGTTCTTCAATTGCCAGGCCATCAGCGGACCGAGCAGTCCTGTGTAATCGAGGGAGAGCGTCACGTGGCTGCCATTGGGAGTTGGCTGCACTCTGTGCGTTGCCGTCACCTGGATGCCGGGCAGCCCTGCTGTCCACTTGAATAAGCCCACCGATTCGTCCAGCACAGTGACGCGCCATACCGCGGGCATCAACTGCGGCTGCCAGAGTTTGGTTCGGCTGCCAACGGCCAGCGGATTCTCATCCATGCGCTTCACGCGGGTCACCGTCGGCGTCCATTCAGGCCAACGCTCCACATCGACAAACGCAGCCCACACTCGCTCGGGCGCAGCATAAATCTCAACGGTGTAAAGGAAATTTCCCATTGATTGGGGGCCCTGCCGCTCTCTTCTTGATCAATTTCTACTAGTGTGAGATGCGCGCAGCAACTCCCTTAGTATCGTCGAGTGCCTGATCGATCAGCTGAAACAGCTTGCTGCGATCGACGACCTCCACAAAGGGCGCGCCTTTGCTGTTTGCCGTCACGACCCAGATAGTGGGCGTGTGTTCGATGCCGATGCGCTGGCCAAGCGAGTAGTCGGACTTTACTTCAGCCAGTAGTTTGCCCATCGGATCGATCGCGAAAGGAAGGGCCGCGTTGTGGCTCTGCGCGAATTTTTCTGTGAATTGGCGCAGTCCGTTCAGGTCGACGATGGAGGGCTGATTGGCGAAAACCTCGTCGCGATACTCATCGCCAAGTTTCTTGCTCTTGGTATCGAACCAGCGGGCATTGACTGCCGCTTGCATGCTCCACGCGTGAAAAGGAAGCGGAAAATCGTGCCGCACCCAGGGGATGTTGTACTTGGCCGCAGCCTCTTTCAGCAGCGGATTGGCGCGGGCGCAGTCGGGGCATTCCAGGTCTTCAAACTCGACAATCGCCACGCGCGCACCGGGCGGCGGCTTCAATGCAGAAGGGTCGTGCACCTGCGTTCCCGGAGGCGGCGGAGCAAATTGTGCATGAGCGCCTGCTGTCGCGGTCGCCAGCAATGCGGCTACGGCCAGGCTTGCCGGCAGGCCGGCGCGGTTCAGTCGAACACTAGAGCAAATCGCTTGAAAAAAGTGCATGCAGATTGGACGGCTCCCTGTCCCTCATTGTAACGGCAGACTTGGCAGCAAGAGGCGACCCGGCGCAGCTGTTGTGTTTATTCCCGGTCGCGCCGCCGCTCGCGCACCCACTTCCGCCATTTGTAATCGGCGACAAAGGAGCCGACGAAAACAAGCGCCACAACGACAACGAGCACAATGATCACTGCAGCCTCACCGCCCCACCACAATGACTGTGAAGGTTCCCGGAATCATGGGCGGCCGAGGCCGCGGATTCTCCGGTGTTGCCGCGGGCCGAGGCCCGAATTCCGCAGTCACCAGATAGACGCGGTCGGTTACCGGATCGTACGCCATGGTGCGCGCGCCTTGCTGCGTGGGTAGCGTCTCAATCGTCTTGTAATCCGGCGCGGTGGCATCAATTACCGAGAGAACGCCTTCGCCACACGAAGCAAATACAAGCTTGTGCTCCGTGCTCCAGCCCACGGCATCGGGTCCGTTGCCGATGGCCGCGGTGCCAATCGTCTTGCCGGTATTTGCATCCACGATCGCCATTTTCTTGCCGTCGCACACAGGGAAGAGCCGGTGGCCATCGGAGTCCATGGCCAGCCCGCTCGGTCCATCGCAACCTGCAAGCTGCCACTCGGCGGTCAGCTTTTTCGCGTGTGCATCAAGCCGCACAATCTCATTCTTGTCCTCGAGGTTGTCGTAAACTATGCCTGCGCCATCCACAGCCGGAGCCTCGGGCCGGCCCGGCAGTGGAATCGTAGCCACGACTTTTTGCGTTGTCGCGTCGATCACGGTGGCACTCTTGCTGCGCCCGTTAAACGCCCACACAGTTTGCGTAGCCGGCTCAAAGAGGATGCTGTCCGGGCCGGTTCCCGCAGGGATCGTCGCCACGGTTGCAAGCGTCGTGCGATCGAATGCGACCACGGCATTCCCGCCGCCGTCGGAGATGTAGCCGAACTTTCCAGCTGTATCGAGCGTAACTCCGTGAATCGCGTGCAAGCCGCCGATTGTTCCAACCTGTTTGCCGGTTTGCGTATCGAGCACGTCGACATGGTCGCCGCGTGTGACATAGAGCCTGTGCCCCGTCCCGTCGACAGTCAGGTAATCCCACCAGCCGGCATCGGCCAGCTTCCATCGCTCGACGACGTGGTAAGGCTGTTGAGCCGTTGCACGCCCGGCCGCAAGAAAGAATGCACATCCCAAAGTGACGGTAACGGATGCCCGCACCAGAATTCGCGCACAGCAGTGCGTTTGCATCGATTCCCTCCAAAACAGCGGGATCAGAATAGCATCGGCGATCACGCCCAATTTGATGCTCTATTGACGTGGGGATCCACCCGACGAGTTTCAAACGCAATCCTGGCGCTCAGCCGCAAAACTCTCCGTTACACAGTAACGGCGAACGGCGAATCGCTCAATACCCTGAGCTATGAGCCGCTCCCATGCTTTACTCTTATCGCTGCGGCCCATCCCAACTTCGGAACAATTCGTGCGCATTGTCCTTTCGAACATTGGCACCTTTGGCGACATCAATCCGCTGATTGCCCTCGCACTTGAACTGAAGCGCCGGGGGCATGTGCCTGTGATGGCGTTGCCCAATGTCTACCGGCCCAAAATTGAGCCGCTTGGTCTCGCCTTCCACGCCGTCCGCCCCGACATCGATCCCACCGACAGCGCTCTCATCGCAATGGTCTACGACGTGAAAAAGGGAACCGAAACGGGCCTGCGCGAATTTCTCTTCCCGGCCTTGCGCCAGACATACGACGACCTGCTGGCTGCCGCGACCCAGCCTGTGCGCGCCGACCTGCTGCTGCTGGGTGAACTCAACTACGCGGGACCCATTGTCGCCGAGGTCACTGGCATTCCGTGGGCCAGCTACGTGCTCGCACCGCTGTCGTTCTTCTCCGCCTTCGACCCGCCTGTCTTGCCGCCCTATCCAAGGCTTGCGCGCGCCGATAAAGTCACAGGCTTCGGCCGTGTCATCAAGCGCCTCGCCCGCTTCACTACGCGCAAATGGCCGGAGCCCATCTATGACCTGCGGCGCGAGCTCGGCCTGCCACGCGGACTCAATCCAATCTTCAATGCCAAACATTCCCCGCACTTGGTTCTTGCGCTCTTCTCGCGCGTGCTTGGCGTCGAGCAAAAAGACTGGCCGCCGAACACTCTGATCACGGGTTTCTGCTTTTACGATTCCGATGCCGGAAACGCCGCGCTGCCTGCACATCTCGAGAAATTTGTCTCTGCGGGCGACCCGCCGGTTGTCTTCACCCTCGGCTCCGCGGCTGTTCTCGCTGCCGGCGATTTCTACGAGGTTTCCGCGCGGGCGGCGATCAAATTGGGGATACGCGCCGTGTTGCTCGTCGGAAACGATCCGCGCAATCGCCCGCAGCGAACCTTACCCAGCGCAATCTGCGTCGCCGAATACGCGCCTTATTCCGCGCTCTTCTCGCGCTCCGCTCTCATCGTGCATCAGGGTGGCGTGGGGACCACGGCTCAATGTCTACGCGCCGGCAAACCGATGCTGATCATGCCTTACTCCCACGACCAGCCCGACAATGCGCGCCGCATGCGCCGCCTCAAAGTCTCTCGCACGATTCAGAAATCCGATTACAAACCGGCCCGCGTGGCGCGCAAACTTCAGGCAATGCTGGACACCCCAAAGTTCGCACAGCGAGCAGAGATGGTGGCTCGACAGATCTTCGCCGAGGACGGGACCAGGACTGCCTGCGATGCGCTGGAGGCTCTGTATGCGCGCAGCAATCGAAACCAGCCGCCATCATGACAAGACAGGCTCCGCATCCATTGCCGAATCTCGAGGTGCTTCGAGCCACGGCGGAGGAGCGGCCGATCCTCGAAAATCTGCTCGAGCTATATATCCACGACTTCAGTGAGTTCCACTCGGTCGATCTGGGTCCGGACGGAAAATTTGGCTATCCGGATCTTCCGCTCTACTGGATCGAGCCGGAACGCCATCCGTTTCTCGCGCGGATTGACGGGGATCTCGCGGGCTTCGCGCTGGTGAGAAAAGTCGCTCCGATTTATGGCAAAAAGGCGGTCTGGGACATGGCGGAGTTTTTTGTCCTTCGCGGCATGCGCAGGCGCGCGATTGGAACACACTTAGCCCAAGCGGTGTGGGCGATGTTTCCGGGTGCCTGGCAGGTGCGCGTGATGCAGTCCAATCAGCGCGCCCAGATCTTCTGGGCAAACGCGATAGCAAAACACACAGGAACGGCGGTACAGGCGGGATCGTTCGAGAAAGACGGCGAGCTTTGGAGCGTATTCTCATTTGAATCAACGATTGAATAAAGCAGCCAAGCAAATTCGTCCGATCAAAGATCGTAAATTATGAAATCGCTCCACTTGTGAATCGTCGATTTTGCGCGAACAGACGCCCATCTTCTCAAAGGCAACTTCCTTCATCGTGAACCGCATCGCAGCTTGATTGGGAAGAGTGCCAGCCTGCGCTTAACGCCGGGTTGGGCCAGCACGTGATGGGAGGATATTCGATGATTGCGATGCGCAGCTCAGAGACCCGCAAGTCACGCAAGATTCTGCTTTGTTCCGCAACTCTGCTACTCACAAGCGCAGTAGTGTTTGCACAAAACCCCGGCGGAGCGCCGCAGCAACCCAACATGCCAAGTCAGCAACCTCAGTCAAGCCCCGGAATGGGCACGCCCGAAAGCTCTCCAGGAACCGCACCAACTGGACAGAACTTCAGCGACCAGGCGTTTGTCGCGAAGGCGCTCGCAGGCGGAGACGCCGAAGTGCAGCTCGGTCAGCTTGCCGAGCAGAAATCTCAAAGCGACGACGTGAAGCAATTTGCGCAGAAGATGGTGTCCGATCACACGCAGATGGGCGACAAATGGTTTAAGCCCGTTGCCAAGCAACTCGGCGTGTCAGAGCCAAAAGGTCCAGACAAGAAGGACAAAAAGCTGATCGCTAAACTGGAAACCCTCTCCGGCCCGCAATTCGACACCGAGTACATTCAGGCGATGGAAAAGAACCACAAGCAGGACCTGAAAGAATTCAACGAAGAAGCACAGTCAACCCAGGATCCCAATGTAAAACAGGTTGCGCAACAGGGCGCGACCATCATTCAGCAACACCTGCAACTGATTGAACAGGTCGCCAAGAATCATAACGTCGATGTCGACGGTGGATCGAAGGAAGTCTCAAGCATGCAGTAGCAGGCCCTGCAGCGGATGAACCGAGGCGGCTCTCCGGGCGATGCCTGTGTTCGCGCGGCGATTCAGCCTGGAAGGCAGCGGAAGAGCGCCTTCGAGGCGCTCGGAGGGCTACACACACCATATGATCGCCGACTGAGCAGATCCCGCTGCACACGTGCTTTCCGTCACATTCCGTTGTCGCTAATTGCGCCTACATTCGACGGCGGCGGGGACCCTCGTCCACCGCGATCGCCGAATTTGTCAATGACCACGCAAGATTCGATGACCGCCCTGCTTCGCGCACATGTGTGGGACACGTTGCTGGGTGGTGTCTTTTTGTTTATCGGTTTCTCCGCATGCCTGGTTGCGGCTCTCCGCCGCAGTCGAGAATCGCGGATCCTTGTTTGGTTTGGGCTGTTTATTGGGTTGTTCGGTGCTCGCATGCTGGCGCAGGTAACGACGGTGCTCCAGCTGGCGCCGCATTCTTCATGGCCGGGAGTCGTGAACATCGCCGTCAATTATGTGCTGGTGATCCCGTCAACACTTTTCTGGGCTGAACTGAGCACGGGCCTTATGCAGCGCGTCTTCGTCTGGCTTTCGTATGTCGCAACGGGGATTGCTGCGCTCGGTCTGGCCTGGTTTCTGATCACGGGCTCACCGTATACATTCATGCGGATCAGTTCACTGCTTGCGATTCTTCTCGTGATCGCGCTCGGCTTCCTCCTGCTGGTGCCGGGTTTCGCGAAGAGGCATTTCGTCTTCCACAGTTGGGCATTGCGCATTGTCCTGCCGGCTGTCGCGCTGATTGCTCTTTGCGTCAACGTGATGTATTTCTTTGGTTTTCCGCCGGCTCCGTTTATCGAGCCGGCCACGTTTGCGGTGTGGATCTTCGCGGTCGGCTACGAGGCCGCGAAACACACCTTCGAGAACGAGCGGCGCCTCCTGTCGATTCAGAGTGAGCTAGAAACTGCCCGGCAAATCCAGGCTTCGATTCTTCCGGAACAGATTCCCACCGTCGCTGGACTGCGCATTGCCGCTACTTACAAGCCCATGTCGTCAGTGGCTGGAGACTTCTATCAGTTCCTGCCGAGCGATAGGGGCAGGATCGGGATCCTGGTTGCGGACGTCACAGGGCACGGAGTGCCTGCCGCGCTGATCGCTTCAATGATCAAGGTGGCCATGCAATCGGCGGCCGATTTCGCGCCTTTCCCCGACAAGGTGCTGCGCAGGTTGAACGACATCTTGACGCCAGAATTGAAGGGGCGGCTCACTTCAGCGGGCTATCTGTGGATCGATACGGAGAATCATCTAGGTAGATACGCCGGGGCGGGTCACCCTCCGTTGCTGCAGTGGTGCGCCGAGAGCAGCGCTCTGCAGCGCATCGAAACGAATGGTCTTTTGTTCGGAGTGAAACTTGGGCTGGAGTACCCGGTACAGTGCCTGCACTTCAACAGCGGCGATCGCTTCCTGCTCTACACGGATGGGCTGACGGAGCCTGAGAATGCGGCGGGCGAGGCCTTTGGAGATCGACAGCTGGAGAGGGTTGTCGAATACGATCGAATGCTACCGGCTTGCGATTTGTCGCAGGCGCTGCTCGACTCACTGCAGGCGTGGCAACCGGCCTCGGCAGCGCAACAGGACGACATCACACTTGTGGCGCTGGACGCGGTGTAGTGTGGCTTGCAATTGGGCTGGCCGTTGACTCGTTTGGGCGAAACAGAGAGGGCCTCACGAATCAACCGTGACCTACACCCACTCGCCCTGCCGCATCAAAGGTTCGATGGCGCCCGTTGCCGTTTCGCCGTCGATGTCGAGCTTGCCTGAGCCGATCATCCAATCCACGTGAATCAGGCTATCGTTCGCTCCTCGCGCCGCAAGTTCCTCCGGGGTCAGCTTGTCGCCGTCGCGGAGGCAGGATGAGTAGGCCTGTCCCAGCGCGATGTGCGATGCCGCGTTCTCATCGAATAGCGTGTTGAAGAAAAGCATGCCGCTGCTTGCGATCGGCGACGAATGCGGCACCAGAGCCACCTCGCCCAGTCGCCGTGCGCCATCGTCGGTGTCGATCAGCTTCTGCAGCACTTCTTCGCCGCGCGTAGCATGCGCTTCCACAATCCGGCCGCCCTCAAACTTCACATGGATCCCTTCGATCATCGTGCCCTGGTGCGAGAGCGGCTTGGTCGCGGTCACCGTGCCGTCGGCGCGGTCCTTGTGCGGCGTCGTGAAGACTTCTTCGGTGGGCATGTTGGGGATGCAGTAATTGCCGTTGCCCGCCGTCGTTCCCCCGCCCAGCCAGAGATGATCGTCCGCAAGGCCAAGCCGGAAATCCGTGCCGGGACCGCGATACCGCAATGCCGCATAGCGTTTTGCGTTCATCCGAGCCGCGCGCTTATGCAGTTCGGCATCGTGCTGCTTCCACGCGCTTACCGGATCGTCCACATTAATTCGTGTTGTATTGAAGATCGCCTCCCACAACTTTTCCATCGCCACGTCGGGCGCTTCGTTGGGAAACATCGCGGCAGCCCACGCCGGGGTCGCACTTGCCACGATGGTCCAATTGATCTCGTGGCGCGTAATCAACTCGAGTGCCGGCCGGTACGCCTTCGAGACCGCACGATTCGCCCTGCCCACTTTGTCTGGATCCTCATTGGAGAGCAGCGATGGATTTGCGCCTGTAATTGCCAGTCGTGCGGCTCCGCTCTTGAACGCCGCACCCATGCCGTCATAGA
The DNA here is from genome assembly GCA_963745845.1 of uncultured Acidobacteriaceae bacterium. GTDB lineage: Bacteria > Acidobacteriota > Terriglobia > Terriglobales > Acidobacteriaceae > Telmatobacter. The sequence continues at coordinate 92,306 of CAVUZE010000001.1, forward strand.
GCCACTTCGCCGCGTGGTCAAAGCTCGCGTCGGGCGCGAATCGATACCGCATCAGTGCGGCCACGTCATCGGTGTAGAGCGTCGTTACCAGTGAAGCACCGGCACGATAGGCCTGCTCCGTGATGCGTCGCGCCAGCGGGACCGCATCGAGCGACGCGGTCATCAGCAGTTCCTGTCCGGCCTTCAATCCCAGCCCAATCCGCACCGCAACTTCGGCAAGCTGGTCCAGCTTCTCGTCAAAATTGCGTTGGGGCGTGCGTTCTGTTGCAATCGTCGCTGTCTGTGTCATCGCGCTGCATACTCCTTTGTTTGCCCCGTACGCGAATTCATCACGCTGAAGCTCCCGTCCGCGCTCGCTACTACCTTAAAGTAAGCGCCATCGCTGCCGCCCTTCAGGTTCGCGATCAGCGGCTCTTTGCTGTTGTGCGCCGCATCGCTGTCTTCGGCCGTGTGAACCATATAGAGATCTTCGAGGCCCGGGCTCTCGTGGACCGTCTGCCAAGCTTCAGGGCTGCCCGCCTTGTGCGCCCCGTTGTCCATGATCGCCACACGTGGATGAATCGCGTCGACAAAGGCTTTCGAGTTCGACAGATTGAATCCGTGATGATTGACCAGATAGAGATCGACAGGTCCGATCAAATTGTCCGGGCACACCAGCGGAATCTCCTTTGCCTTAGTCAAATCGCCAAGATCAAGAAAACGAAAATTGCCGAAGCGCACCAACACGCCCGCCGAGCGCGGATTCTCCGTCGTATCCAGATCCCAATGCGGCTCGCTCGCGCAATAGGGATTCGGCTCCGGTTTCACGCCCGGTACGGCTGCAATGTGTTCGCCGTCAGCCGTGAGCACAATCGTGCTCAGCCCAGGTAGATCGATCGTGTCGCCGGGATGCACGATACGCCGCGGCATGTTGCCGATGGCCTTGATATACGCCGCATAGTCGTGGCGCGTAATGTCGGAGTCTTCGCGGTTGACGCCATGATCGAGGAACTCGCCGACTTTGACGCGCTGCACAAGGTTGGGCACCCCGCCCACATGATCGACGTGGAAGTGCGTGATGAGCACATGGTCGAGTTTCGTGATGCCCGCATCGTGCATCGCAGCCAGAATGCGGTCGGCATCGCGGCCATTGTTTTCAGGCCAGCCCGTATCCACCAGCAACGACGCCTTCGACGGTGACACCAGGAGCGTGGCCTGCCCGCCCTCGACATCAATCGTATAGATGACGAGGTGACCGGGCCCGGCCTGCGCCTGGAGGCGTGCCGACGACGACCAACTTACAAGGAACAGCGCCAGCACATCGAAGGCAAGCAGCAGCTTGGGCACATGCCGCAGGAACCGTAAGGAGAAGCTGCGGCGACTGGGAATTAAGCAGTGGAATTCCGTGTTTCTCATGTCCGCAAAAGTGTAACGCGCCGGGGCGTGCTGTGCGTAGCGTCGCGCGCAGCTCCTCATCCGCCCAACTGCTAAAATAGATTCAGCCGCACCGCGCGGCCATTTATCGCATCTTCATTCTCCAACCGCACGGCCTGCGCGGCCGAACCAAAGTAAAGGAAACCCCGCTTTCGTGACCCAGACGATACGCAATATCGCCATCATCGCCCATGTCGATCACGGTAAAACCACCTTGGTAGACGCCATGCTGCGCCAAGCCGGCACCTTTCGCGCCAACGAGCAGGTGGCCGAGCGTGTGATGGACTCGAACGAGTTGGAACGCGAGCGCGGCATTACCATTCTCGCCAAGAATACAGCGATCGTTTTTGAAGGCGGCAAGATCAACATCGTCGATACGCCGGGCCACGCCGATTTCGGCGGCGAGGTCGAGCGCGCCCTCAAAATGGTCGATGGTGTCATGCTCCTTGTGGACGCGGCCGAGGGTCCGCTGCCGCAAACACGCTACGTCCTGGCCAAGGCACTTGAAGCCAAACTGAAGCCCATCGTCGTCATCAACAAAATCGATCGCCCCGATGCGCGCCCGCAGGAAGTGCTGAACGAGATTTATGACCTCTTCATCGACCTTGATGCGGAGGAATCGCAGCTCGATTTTCCGGTGCTCTACGCCGTTGCCAAGGCGGGCACGGCAACCACCGATCTGGCCACGCCGGGCACGGACTTGCAGCCGCTCTTCGAGTCAATCGTCTCCACCATACCTGCGGCCACCGGCGACGCGGATGCCTCGCTGCAAATCCTCGTCACCAACCTTGACTATTCCGACTACTTCGGCCGCATCGCGATCTGCCGGGTCTTTCAGGGCACTCTGCATGCGGGCGATGATGTCAACATCTCCAAACGTGACGGTTCTCTCTACAAAACGCGCATCACCAAGCTCTTCACCTTCTCGGGGCTCAAGCGCACCGAGACTACTGAAACAACCGTGGGCGATATTGTGGCCGTCGCCGGCATCGAGGGCATCACCATCGGTGAAACCATTACGTCGATCGATAATCCCGCGCCGCTGCCGCTCATCGTCATTGACGAGCCCACCATCGCGATTCAATTCAGCGTGAATAATGGACCCTTCGCCGGCCGCGAAGGTCAATACGTTACCAGCCGCAATTTGCGCGAGCGCCTCGAAAAGGAATTGCTCACCAACGTGTCGATTCGCGTGGAAGAAACCGGCTCACCCGACAGCTTCAAGGTACTCGGCCGCGGTGAACTCCAGCTTGCCATTTTGATTGAGATGATGCGCCGCGAGGGCTATGAACTCATGGCCGGCCGTCCTGAAATCGTCACCAAGGTCGTCGACGGCGTGCGCATGGAACCCGTTGAACACCTCACCATCGACGTGCCCGAAATCCACACCGGCGTTGTGATTGAAAAGCTGGGCCCGCGCAAAGGCGAGATGACGAAGATGCACAATCACGGATCGGGCCGCGTGCGGATGGAGTTTCGCGTGCCCAGCCGCGGCATCATCGGCCTGCGCAGCGAAATGCTCACCGAGACACGCGGCACCATCGTGATGAATGCGCTCTTCGACGGCTACATTCCTTACCAGGGCGAGATTCCGCAGCGTCCAACCGGCGCACTCATCTCCGATCGCCAGGGACAAACCACGACGTATTCGCTCAATGGATTACAGGAACGCGGGATTCTTTTTGTCGGTGCGGGCGTCGAGGTTTACGAGGGAATGGTTGTGGGTGAGCATTCGCGCGACAACGACCTCGACGTAAATGTCGTGCGCGAAAAGAAAATGACCAACATGCGCGCGTCGACGGCCGACGAAGCGATCCGCCTCGTGCCGTATAAGACGCTGAATCTCGAACAGGCCATCGAGTTTATCGCCGACGACGAGTTAGTCGAAGTTACGCCCAAATCTCTCCGCTTGCGCAAGAAGGTTCTCCAGGCAAACCGGCGCCCCAGGCGCTCGGAAAAGGTGCTCGACTAAGATCCCGGGAGAAATGGATGAGTTATAACGCAATCAACCTTCAGCAGAAGTTCGGGCTCTTCGCCGAGCAATGGCAGCCCAAAGTCATTGCCGAGATGAATGACTACCAGTTCAAGATCGTAAAGCTCGAAGGCGATTTCATCTGGCACGACCATAAGGACACCGACGAAGCTTTCCTGGTGATGGAAGGCAATCTGCGTATCGATTTTCGCGATGGTGCGGTCTTCATCGGCCCCGGCGAAATGTTCATTGTCCCTAAGGGAGTCGAACACAAACCATTCGCAGAGCACGAAGTGAAGCTCATGCTGATTGAGCCGCGTGGTGTGCGCAACACCGGCCACGAGGGCGGCGAACGCACCGCGCCCAACGAAGTCTGGATCTAGTTAGTCCCAGTTTTTGATCTTTGGCCAGAGTTGGGCGAGCGGCATTTTCAGTCCCCGGCAATAGTAGATATCGATATGGTTGTAGGGCATGGAGTAGGGATTGTTTACGTGGCCCTTCCACTCGACTGAGGCGAAAAGCTCCTCCAGGCGCGCACGCCGGTCGCCCATCACGATCATGCTCTCGCCTGTGTATCCGCGTGGACCCCACAAAAAGTAGCTCTGATGCCTGCTGATGGCCTGCGGCAGTCCGAGAGTCGGGCCGAACAGATCGATCGCACCGGCCTTCCCATAGCTCTGCGCGAAGATCCCAGTGTGCGAACGGACATCGAGCGGCAGGTTGTTGTAAACGCCGGCAACTGTTGCGGCCATCTCCGGCCAGCCAAACTGATCGGCAAACAGCTGCGGTAGCGGGCCCAGCTCGTGATTCTCAATCTTCGGCTGTTTCAAGTGCATAGCCGTCGTGTAACGAATGTAAGTCTCAGGCGGAAGCAGCGGAAGAGCCAACGGCGCAAGCGCGGCGCCCAGCAGGACCATGGCCGTCATCCAGCTCCATCGCAACCAGGCGAGACGCGGGCGCCCAATCCAGCGCTCCCATAACACCGCGCCACCTGCAAACAGAACCGGGAATGCTGGAAACAGATAGTAGATGCGCGGACTCACGGTGACAATCACTAGCGCTGTAATCATCCACGCCCACCCGAGAAACCGAAAGGCTCTGCCTTCCTGCCTGAAAAAGAAGAACCACAAACCGCCCAGCCAAATGGGAAGGCTCAAATGCATCATGGCCTCGATCTCTTGGCCGAAGAACCGCAGAGGCGACAGCGCCACGTTGCGCCCGCTCAGTTTGATGTTTCGTTGCAGCTCTAGGAATGGAAAGTGGTAGTGGAGATTCCAGAGTAGATTGGGCAGAAAGATAAGAAAGGCAATCGCGCCCCCGATCCAGAACCACTTGCTCGCAAGCAGGCGGCGCTGTCGCGTCAGCAGCAGACCGGCGATCAGCCCAAAACCGAAGATCGCCATGGAATACTTGTTCTCCAGGCCCACGCCCGCCAGCACGCCGAACCAGAGCCAGAGACGTGTATTTCCTGTGTGAACCATGCGGACCAGCAACCAGGCGCACCCCATCCAGAACAGCGGCTCCATGCAGTTCATGCTGAGGATGTGATCGATGCCCAGCAGTCCAGGCGCCAGCAGCACACAAAGCGCAGCGAGACCCTGCGCGAATCGGCCGCCACCGAGTTCGCGCGCAAGAAGGCCAGCCAGCAGCACCATCGCCGCGCCGCAAAGTGCAGGCAGCAGGCGAATGGCGGAGAGCGAGTCGCCAACCGTTGCACGGATCAGCCAGGTCAGGACAGCGATGAGTGGCGGCTGATCGACATAGCCCCAGTCGAGGTGGCGCGCACAGTCAAGGTAATAGAGCTCATCAACGAAATATCCATAGCCGCGGCCGGCATAGAGATGCACCACGAGCTTAATGCCCGCAAGCACCGAAACCGCGAGGCCGTCGCCCGTGAGCCACTGCCCAAACGGCGTCACGACGCCCGATGAGCCTGCTTCGTTTTCAGAATCGGCTTTCATCAAGATTCGAGGAACGTCAAAGTGTAGCAGGCGAAAAAAATCGCACTCTCGGTAGCCTTCTTATCCCAACCGCCGCTTCGCGTCCAGCACCCGCTGCAACGCCTCATCCGCCGTCGACCCAATGGCCGACAAGTGACCCATCTTCCGCCCAGGGCGCGCCGTGTGTTTCTCATACAAATGCAGCCGAACACCCGGTACTGCCAGCGCTGCGGCAAAATCGGGCTCATTATTCCGCTCCAGCCACACATCGCCCAGCAGGTTCACAATCGCCGCCGGCGTAATCAGCGATGTGTCGCCCAGCGGTAAATTGCACGTCGTGCGCACGACCTGCTCAAACTGGCTCGTCACGCAGCCTCGCTCGCTTTGGTGATAGCTGTTGTGCGGTCGCGGCGCCAGTTCGTTTACCAGTAATTCGCCGTTCGTGGTAACAAACATCTCCACGCAGAGCAAGCCTTCCAGCTGCAGCTTTGAGATGACCGCTTCCGCCAGCGCCTGCGCGTGTAATTCCCGATGCCTTGACACCTCCGCAGGAAGCACGCTCCATGTCAGAATCTGGTTCTCATGCTGATTGCGCGCCGCGGGAAAACTGCACACCTCGCCAGCCGGGTTCCGCGCCGCCATCACGCTAATCTCGCACTCAAGCTCCAGCGCTTTCTCTGCCACCGCGGGCTGTCCGCCAATGCCTTTCCACGCTGCAGCAATCGCTTCTTCTGACACCGGCTCATCGACGCCGATCCGTGCCTGCCCGCGCCCATCATAACCGCCGCGGCCAATCTTCAAAAACACGCTTCCGCCCAGGTCGCGTACCGCCTCATGCAGGTCTGCCTCGCTGCGCACCACACGAAACGCGCCCACCGGAAATCCGTTTTCCGCAAGCCACGTCTTCTGCAGAGTCTTGTCCTGGATAATCCGAATCGGCTCAACTCCAGGCCGCAGCGGCGCAATCGCCGCAACCACGCTGAGTGCATCCACACCGATCTGCTCAATCTCCAATGTGACCGCGTCCGCACCGGTAGCCAGCCGCCGGGCGGCATCTACATCGTCCCAGCGCCCTACAATCGTCTCATCTGCGACAAAGCTCGCCGGGCAGGCTGCCTCGGGGTCCATCACGCGAACGCGGTAGCCCATCGTCCGGGCGGCCATCGCCGTCATGCGACCCAACTGCCCACCGCCCAGAATCGCCAATAATCCACCCGGCCGTACGCTTGAAGATCTGAGTTTTCGCGAGAAATCGTCGTTCACGCAGGAAGCTCCTGCTCCATCACTTCCTGCGTCTGTGCCGCGCGCCAAGCAGACAGGCGTTCATAAACCGCCGCATCTGTAGTCGCCAGCATCTCCGCTGCCAACAGCGCCGCGTTCGCCGCGCCGGCTTTGCCGATAGCCAGCGTCCCCACCGGCACGCCTTTCGGCATTTGCACTATCGAGAGCAGAGAATCGAGCCCGTTCAGCTGCGTCGCCGCCACGGGAACTCCCAGCACCGGCACGAGCGTCTTCGCCGCCAGCATGCCTGGCAAATGCGCCGCACCGCCGGCTCCCGCGATAATCACGCGCAGTCCGCGCTTGCGCGCTGTCTCGGCATATTCAAAAAGCCGATCCGGTGTGCGATGTGCACTCACCACCCGTGCTTCATGCGGAATCTCCAGGGCGCGCAAGATTTCCACGGCCGCCGACAGCACGTCGTAGTCGCTCTTGCTGCCCATCACCACGCCCACCAACGGCTTCACCTGCATGCGCCGATTATACGGGGCGTCCTGGGCACTCCACTTGACTCGATTCCACCCCGCCGTGCATTAGGCCCCGAAAAAACTCCCAAACCGATCACTTCCTGAACCACGCCTCGACGGCTACCTCAATCATCGCAAACACCACACTCGCCGCTGCCAGAAAGCCCTTGGCGCGCTGCCAGTTCTGTTCGTGCCGCTCCATTCGATGCTCGAGCTCCGCAATGCGTCCGCCGTTCCCATCACCCATGAGCCCGTTCATTTGCGTCTTCAGCACGCTCAGATCACTGAGTACCTGCGCTTCAAATTCATTCATCATCCGCATGCATCCGACTCCATAAATTCAATCCTCATTTCCGTTTGAGCTAACTCCGTCGGACAACACCGGGGTCCCCACGGACAGGTCTCCGTCCGTGAAGTGGTCTATGACCCCAGCGGCAAATTGATAAATAATGCCGCAGAAAACTCGGAGTAGTTCGGCGGCGTCGCCCCGTCGTAGGTCCGTATGTAATAGCGGTCGCTCGCCGTAACTCGCGTAAACGTCATCGTCGACTGAGATCCGCGCATCACCAGATCCGAATCTTCGCCCGGCATAAACGCAAAGTCTCGCCGCCTAATCTCGAACCCTCCGCCCGCCGGGGCCGTGACGCCTGTATTGATCGTCACCGTGCTCCCGCTCATCGCGGTCACCGTCAATGCGTTCAGATTGGCCAGCATCGTCGGATTCACAGTTGCCGGAAGCCAGGTATCGGCTGGCACCGTTGCGCTCGTTTTGATAGCTAAGTCATCCGCCCAGTCATTCGCAAATCCAATCGCATATTCCACTAAGTCCGGATAACTCGCGCGATAACTCACCTTCACAGTGCGCACCACAACCTGCGTATTCAGGTTCGTCGAAGGCGCGTTCAATGCGAGTGCATCGCCAGGCCACACATCACTTGCAAAACTCGCCCGCGTTCCCGTGTATGTCCCACTCCACAACGCGCTCACTCCGCTCGCTGCCTGCACCATCGTCTGCGCCGCATTGCGGCAATATTCAGCGCTCGTCGTGCCATCGCTCATTTGATACACGGCTGTATAGAAAAGCCCAGCCGGCCTCGCCCCCAGATTAGGCGTCAAGTTCATGCTCACAAATCCATCTGAACCCACCGCCACACTCATCGAGCCCGCGGCGACCGCCAGGTTATTCGAGGTCGTGAACGCCGGCCAGCTTAACATCAGCGTCCCCGAACCCGGCGTCCCATTCGCCAGGTACACCGTGCCTTGCACCGTCGTCGTGCTGATCGTTTGCGCCGCAACGCCCCCAGCCAACATTGCCGCGGTCAAACAAATTCCCATCCACCAGACGGCATTCCAACGCTTCGTTCCTGTGAGCTTCATCCGTACCTCTCTTTTCTTCCTTGCGGCACGTGCATCACCCCCGTGCCTTCTCGCGAACCGTTCCGCGATTTGCCAAAAATCGAAAAGTGCAGCAAAAAACCATGGCTTCTCGTCCGCGCAGCTTTCGCGCCAGAGAAAAGCCATGGCTATTCCTAAGTCAATTTGCTATTTCAACTTATCGCCGAGTTATTCCTTCCGGGCCAGAGCTATCCTTTCGGTTCCCCGCTTCCGCCCGCAGTCTCCGCCTTCTCATCATCGACTTCGCCCGTCCACAACGGCTCCGTCGTCCACTGCAGCGCCAGACTCCGCACTCTGCGTATCATCTCCGCGGCGCCAAGCTTGCAGTTTTCGTCCGCTAGCTAGGTCATACAGAAACTTGGCGCATTGGATATGCCCCTTCTTCGCCTCCGCGGCCAGGGCTTTCACAATCTCCCTTCCCTCTAACTGCAGAATCTCGCATGCCTCGTTCCGAAAACTCTGCGCGCCGTTTCGAGCGGGATCTGGCTCCTCGGTTTTTTTCCCCTGTGGCTCAACCACGGCCACAGATTCCTCTTCCGTTTCGTTCATCTGTCCGCCGATCTCGGACAGCCCTCCACGTTCCTGATTGTTTTTCGCAAAGCGCAACCGGTATGCTCGCCGATCGCGCCCGTAGCTGTTCTCCAATTGCTGCAGAGTGAAGGCACACCCGCTCAGTGTCTTTTTCATCGAGAAGAAGACACCTTGTTCGACACTCAAATTGCCCTTTATATATTGGAGAACAGCCCTAGCGCTCCACTTTCAGCCTCTTTCAGCGGCCCACTTACCGTGGAAGGAGTCCGAAAAGAAAATAGGAGAGCAACACGCGCTCTCCTTTATGACAAGTTCATTAGGAATGCCCTTAGTCTAACCAACCTCGATCAAATTCTTCGCAATCCCGCGTCGCCTTCCGCACACTCCTCTTTTCAATCGCTTAGTCATTCCATCTTCCCTCCTTTTCGTTGACACGATCCGCCCTGTCGCGCCCGCGTTTCGCAAAATGCACTACCATGTCTGAGTGACAACCCAGCCCGCCACACACGATCCCACCCTCCTCGTTCATGGCGGAGCCTGGGCCATCCCTCCCGAAGCTGCCGCCGACCACGAAGCCGGCGTGCGCCACGCCCTCGAAATCGGCCACGAAATCCTCGCCCGCGGAGGCGCTGCCATCGATGCTGTCGAAGCCGCCGTCGCCATCCTCGAAGACGATCCCGCCTTCGACGCCGGTCGAGGTAGCTTCCTCACCGCCGACGGCCGCGTCCAACTCGACGCGCTCCTCATGGACGGCGGCCGCATGAAAGCCGGCGGCGTCGCCTGTGTCGAACGCCTGCGCAATCCCATCCACGCCGCGCGCCTCGTCCTGGAGGAATCGCCCCATGTCTACTTTGTGGGGGAGGGCGCGGAGCGCTTCGCACACGCTCACGGCATGCCCCTCATCGACAACAACGAGCTCGTTCTCGATCGCGAACGCGAGCGCCTCGCTCGGGCACAGGCCCGCCACGCTGCCGGCCTCGTCGACCGAACTTTCTCCGGCCTCTGCGACGACAAAGATCCCGAAACCGCCTTCGATTCCGCTGGACCATCCACCACACTCATCCAAGACGAAGACAGCCCGAAGGGCCACGCCGAAGGCTTCCGCCCGTCCGGCCAGGACCACGATACCGTCGGCGCGGTTGCCCTCGACGCTCGTGGCAATCTCGCCGCCGCCACCTCCACCGGAGGCACCCTCAACAAAACTCCCGGCCGCGTCGGCGACTCGTCCCTCATCGGTTGCGGCTGCTATGCCGACAATCTTGCTGCCGCCGTCTCTCTCACCGGCTGGGGCGAACCCATCATGAAACTCGTCCTCGGCAAATGGGCCACCGACCGCGTCGCCGCCGGTTCAGCCCCAGAAATCGCCGCTCGCGAAGCCATCTCGTATCTCTATAACCGCCTCGGCGGACACGGCGGCATCATCCTCCTCGGCCCCGACGGACGCTTCGGCCTCGCGCACAACACACCGGCCATGGCCTGGGGCGTCGCCACTCCCGGCGGCCTCCAAACCGGCCTTACTATTTAACGTTCGTGGTGCCGATCTCAGAACGACCCAGCTTCCACTTCATCCGCGTATACGCCACCCGAAATCCCTGCCGCTCCGCATTCCTCTGCGACTCACTCCCCGCCTCGGCCACCATCATCGCCAGGTCGCAACCATGCTCCTGTGCGTAGCGCATGCGCGTCTCCAGCAGCGCTCCTTGTAATCCCCTGCGCCGCATCTCCGGAACCGTCGCCGCCCCCGCAAACAGCGCCACGCCCTCATGCAAACACAATCCACCAGCCGCGCCCGCCACGCCGTCGATCTCCGCGAGAAAGCAGGGACTCTGTTCCCGCGCCACCATCAGTGCACCCATCTGCTCCATGAACTCCTTCAGTTCCGGATGCTCGTGTGTCCAACCCAGCGCACTCACTCTGCCCCAAACCTCAGCCTCATCGGCCCCAACCACGCGTACGCGAATCTCGTCCCGATGCGCACTCTCCGGTGTCTCCACAGTCCGATACAGCACATTGCTGATCTCCAGCAGCCGATAGCCCCGCGCACAGAGCAGGTCCAAAGTCGCCACGCCTGCCAGTGGACACACCTCGTGCATCGTTGCTGCGCCGCGCTCCGTGAAGAACCGTTCCATCTCATCCAGCGAATTCGGTGTCGCCTCTTCAAACATCCCCAACCCAAACGTCTGCGTCGTTGGCGCATCCGCTCCGTCAAACACCACATCCGCGCCCGCACACCGCCTCCACTCCGAATCGCATGCGGGAAACATCCTCTTTCGCGCCGCTGCGAACTGCACGCACGCAAACCCCTCCGCGCGCTCCAGCCGCCGCGCCAGTTCCTTATCTGCAAAGATCATCGCGACTAATCCTAACGCGACCACCGGGCTCCGCACCTCCCAATGCAGCCAGGTGCGTGGGGTGCCCCGTCCAAGCTCTGCTTGGGCGGGATTGAACAGGCTCATCTTGCTGATACCGTCGCGTTACCCTGAAAGAACACCATGAACCTTGTCCTCGCCTCAGCCTCGCCGCGCCGTCGCGAACTGCTTGCGCAGGCGGGATTCACCTTCACCGTCCATCCGGCCCATATCCCCGAGGACCCGCTCCCCAACGAAGACCCCATCGCCTACGTCGTCCGCCTCGCTCGCCAGAAAGCCGAATCGGTCTTCAACCAACTCACAACCGAGGGTGCCCCCGGTCCCTCGCACTTGGGGACCGGGGAAGGCAAGAACCTCGCCCCGCAATCCATCACCGTCCTGGGCGCCGATACGACGGTCACCATCGACAACCAAATCCTCGGCAAGCCCGAAGACCCAGCGGACGCCGCCCGCATATTGCGCCTGCTCTCCGGCCGCACCCACCATGTCATTACCGGCATCGCCATCGTCACCGCCACGCGCACAGAGGTCGCCGCCGAGGTCACCGGCGTCCGCTTTCTCACCTTGTCCGATGAAGAAATCGCCGCCTACATCGCCACCGGCGAACCAATGGACAAAGCTGGGGCCTATGCCATTCAGGGCCGCGCTGCCCGTTGGATCCCCCGCATCACCGGCGATTACTTCAACGTAGTCGGCCTGCCAATCGCTCTCGTCACCACCATGCTCGACTCGATCCCGCCTTCCAACCATATCTAGCTCTCTCAGCGCGCTCTGCGGAGAGAAGGATTTCAATCAAGCCCAAGCACTGTCATCCTGAGCGAGTCCCGAGCGAAGCGAGGGACGAGCCGAAGGATCTGCGTTTGCTCTTGTTTTTGAATTGTCATCCTGAACGAAGCGCTTTTCAGCGAAGTGAAGAACCTGCTTTTACTTTTCGTCGTATCTATCCCCGCGATCATGGGTGCCCCAGGTCTGGATTTTCAGACCTGGGAAAGCACAGACCGACATCCGCCAAATTCAATTCGTCCCGCCCTGAGCGCAGTCGAAGAGGGCCCCCTGGTTGTTTTCAGGGTGCTCCGATCAGCAAGACCATGGGTGCCCCAGGCCGGGGCCCCCAGCGATAGGTCTTCGTCGGAGGTCTCGCTTCTGAGACCTGGGAAAGCTAAAGGCTAGAAGCTGACAGCTGTTTGCGTCGCCTCATACTCCACCGTCTTGTCCGCAACCGCACTTTCCCCAATTCCCACGCCATGCCCGCGTCCAACCAACACCACGCGCAGCGTCCGCTTCGCCAGAATCCCCGGGAAACTCCCTTCGCGCGCACCAACCGTCAACCTCTTCGCCCCGTCATCCCAGTGCAGCGCAATCGTCGCATGCGCACCCTTCGTGTAGGCGTACCCATCGTTCTCATCCTCATAGAGCGTGAAATCTCCGTCCGCTCCTGCATACACCCGCACTTCCAACGGGTCCGCCGGCTTCTCTGTCGACCACTCCATCGCCGGCCCCATGGGCACAATCGATCCCGCACGGACAAACAGCGGTAGCTTGCTCAGCGGCGCTTCCGTCTCGATCCGCTTCCCACCCTCCCGCTTTTCTCCTGTCCAAAAGTCGTACCAGGTCGCCTTCGGCAGATACACAGTCCGCGTCGTCGCACCTTCGGTATACACCGGACTCACCAGCAGCGCCGGACCAAACAAATACTCATCGCCCGTGTTCTGCGCCTCGACATCCGTGCGCCAATCCATCACCAGAGGCCGCATAAGCGTGCCGTGCCGGCTCGTCACCTGCCATGCCTCCGAATAGATATAGGGCATAAGCCGATAGCGCAAGGTATCGTAGTCGACCAATATCTTTTGCGCCTCTGGTCCATAAGACCACAACTCGTTCTCATCCGGATTGCGCGTTCCATGCACCCGGAAAATCGGCGAAAACGCGCCAAACTGGAACCATCGCACAAACAGCTCACGAAACTTCGGATCGTTCAGATTCCCGCCCGAAATAAATCCACCAATATCCGTCGTCCAATACGGCATCCCCGAAATCGCATAATTCAATCCCGCCGCAATCTGCCGCTGAAACGTCACCCAGTCGCTCAGCACATCGCCCGACCAAGCCGTCACGCCATATCTCTGCGACCCCGCGTACGCCGACCGCGACAAAATGAACACCCGCTTCTTGTCCGACGCCGCCTGCTGCCCTTCGCTCACACCGCCGGCATGAAAAAGCGGATACACATTCGCATACCGCGCGCCCGACCCAAGCGCAATCTTATGGTCGACAAGAATGTTGTCCTGACGCCCCTCGGTCTCCGGCTCATCCGTATCCAGCCACCACGCATCCACGCCCTTTTGAAACAGCGCCGTGTTCACGTTTTGCCAATACTGCTTCCGCGCGTCGGGATTCGTCGCATCGTAAAGCGCCTGCCCAACCGGATGAAAACTCGGCTGCGTCGTCTTCGCAATGAACCATCCATTCTTGTCGAACTGGTCATAGGTCGGCGACCCCGGCCTGAAATACGGCCACACCGAAACCATCAGATGAAAATGTTCCTTGTGCAGCGTGTCGATCATGCCCTGTGGGTCTGGATAATTGGGGTTCCACTTCATCTCCCCCATCGTCACCCACCAGAACCAGTCCTGCACAATGTTGTCCACCGGAATATGCTCCGCGCGATACTTCGCCGCTACACCCTCCAGCTCTTTTTGTGATTGATATTTGTTCTTGCACTGCCAGAACCCATACGCCCACCGCCCAAACAGCGGGACCTCGCCCGTGAGCTCGCGGTAGTGTCCAATCACATCGTCCGCCTCCGGTCCATACAGAAAGTAGTAGTCCACGCGATCCGCAACTTCGCCGCTGATGTAGAGCCAGTGCACGAACCGGTTGTTCACCACACTGCGCGAAGGATTGTTCCAGAAAATCCCATAGCCATTCGTCGATACCAGCAGCGGAATCGCAATCTCCGTGTTCTCCTGCGACAGGTCTACCGTCTCGCCGCGATAGTTCCATACCCCAGCCTGGTGCTGTCCCAATCCATAGAACCCTTCATGCGACCCGTAAATCCCAAACGCGGCTTCCGCATGAAACGTGTGCTCTCCATTCACCTCCGCTGGATGAAGCATCCGATAGCTGTCCGTCGTCAACGGCTTCCCGTCCGCGCTCGCATATTGAATGGCCCCGCTCTCACGCTCGATCTCCACCTTCAACTTCGCCGTCGTCAGCGTCACCACCTTGTCCGTCTCTGTCACATCGAACTCCGCCGCCGGCCACTCCGTCTTCACCACCACGTGTTCCGAACCTCGCTCGGGCGCAGTTGTATGGAGCGGCCCATAGGTTACGTGCAGCACATCCGGCGCATCCACTTCGATGCGCAACACGCCCTCTTTCTGCTGTACATCGAGCGCATTCCCCTTCTTTTCAAAGCTCACCACCGGGTTCGGCGGATTCCATTGCCCGACCGCGCTTTGCGCCGCAAACATCCCAATCAAAACTCCAACGCAAGCCTCTGCAAACCGTTGCCTCTTCATCCGCAGCGCATCCTTCTCTCTTCTGGATTGCAAAACAGACCAGTCTACGCCCCAGCGCTGGTGGCCTTATTGCTCAAGTGTCCCAGGGGCCGCCCAAACATCGATCACGGAGTCTCTTCCACCGCCTCCGCCTCCGTTCCGCTCTGCCGGAACCTGAATCGCAGCAGCCACACGCTGTTCACCGGCTGGCCGCTCTTCTGTGCCGCTTTGAACTTCCACCCCCGCGCCGCCTCCATCGCTACGCGCGAGAAGTAACGGCTCTTCTCCCCTGATTTCAACTCCGCATGGGTCACTCGGCCGTTCGCGTCGACCGTCACACGGACCGGCACCACAATCGTGCCGTGGATCGTCCTGCGTGCACCCGACGTCACTTCCGGCAGTGCACGCTCCGCCACCGCACCCGTGGCCACTGATTCCGTCGAAGAGGAATCTGGTGCCGTTGCACTCTGAGCCGAACTCTGCACGCCACCTTCTTCTGTGCGAGGCATCGGCGCGTGTTTGCGCGTCATCCAAACGGCCATGAGGATGACCACCACAACCAATCCCGCCACCAGTGCCAGAACCCGCATCTTCGATGACGATCCTGATCCCGCATCGTCAGTCTCCGGCAGACTCTCGGCCACCTTCGTTTCCGCCATCTCCTGCAGTTTCTCTGTTTTGCTCGCCGGAAACTGAATCGGAGGAATTGGCTCAATCCGCGCCCTGATCTCGCTCAGCGTTGGCCGCCGATCCGGTTCCCGCCGCAAACACTCGCGCGCAATCTCGGCGAACGGACGCGGAAGCGTTGCCGGCACCATCGGTTCCTGGCTCGTCGTTCGTTCCCAAACCGGCGTCCTCTGGGTCAGAACCTCTACCAGCGTCGCCCCGAGAGCCCACACATCCAAACTTGGCGCAATCACCCCACGCGCCGCCTCCGGCGCATCGTAGATGCTCGCCGGCCTCTTCAGGACCCGCACGCCGCCGGTCGCGGCAACACTGTCCCCCGAAAGCTTCAATTTGTCGTCCATCGCCAGGATGTTCGATGGCTTCAGATGCCCATGCACAAAGCCTTTCCCATGCAGATACGCGAGCGCTTCAATCACCGGGTCCAGCATCTCCCGGGTCTCCTCGGGCGTCAGGGCGCGCTCCGGAATAATCTGCGACAACACCTCATCCGCGCACTCTGTCACGACGTACACCAGTCCCAGCGATCCAAATTGGAAACGTCCCGAACGAAATACCCGCATAAGGTGTGGGTGCGACAGATTCGCCGCTTTCGCCCAACCCGAAAGGTAGGAGTCCGCTGCACTGCCTTCCGCCGCAATCAACTTGATGGCGGCCTTTTTCATTATCGGTTGCGGCAACTCGGTCCGAAACACACCGCTATTCCCAGTCCCGCCCAGCCACTCCAGCAGAGCAAACCTCGCATCGATGACGCGCCCCACCCAATCCGAAGTAATTGCCGGTCCGCTCATGGCCCATCATTCTACCCAAGCGCGTCGAGAAATTACCGCCTAATCGTCGATCCTCCGCTTTGTTCCCATTACTAAAGCTATGCCGTAAGCAAATATTTTCTTCGTCTTGCGCCCAGTTCGTCTTGTGCCCAACCAGGGAACACTCCCTTGCATCCCTTCCACCGCTCGCACATCCATTCTGAAGGCCCCATCGGCATTCATCGGCCTCCCACATCATGAGCCATCCCCTTTTTGCGCATTTTCAGCTTCGCTCCGTCACCTTCGCCAACCGCATCGGTGTCTCGCCCATGTGCGAATACTCCGCCCATGACGGCTTTGCCAATGACTGGCACATGGTGCACCTTGGCAGTCGCGCCCAGGGCGGTGCCGGACTCGTCATGCTCGAAGCATCCGCCGTTGTTCCCGAAGGCCGCATCACCCCCGATGACCTCGGTATCTACAAGGACGAGCACATTCCCGGCCTGGCGCGCATCGTCGAATTCATCCATGGGCAGGGCGTGCGCGTGGGCATTCAACTCGCTCATGCGGGACGCAAAGCGTCGATGGCTTCTCCATTCATTGGCGATCGCCTGCTCGCTCACGACGAAGGCGGATGGCTGCCCGTTGCGCCCAGCGCCATTCCGTTCGCGCCTCACTATGCCGTCCCGCAGCCTCTCGATCAATCCGGCATCGACGCCATCGTCCGCGCTTTTGCTGCGGCCGCTGAGCGCGCCGTCACCGCCGGCTTTGACTTCATCGAGATTCACGCTGCACACGGCTACCTCCTGCACGAATTCCTCTCCCCTCTCTCCAATCAGCGCACCGATGCATACGGCGGCAGCTTTGAAAACCGCATCCGTCTGCTCCTTGAAGTCGTCGATGCCGCCCGCACCGCATGGCCTGCTCACTTGCCCCTCTTCGTCCGCATCTCGGCCACCGATTGGGCCGATGGTGGCTGGACCATCGACGAATCCGTCGCCCTCGCCGGCCGCCTTCGCTCGCACGGCGTCGATCTGATCGACTGCTCCTCCGGGGGTCAGGTTCCGCATGCCGCCATCCCCGTCGGCCCCGGTTTCCAGGTGCCCTTTGCCGCGCGCATCCGTGCGGAGGCGGCCATCCCCACCGCCGCCGTCGGCATGATCACCGATCCTCAGCAGGCCAACGCCATCATCGCCGACGGCCGCGCCGATTTAGTCTTCCTCGCCCGCGAAATGCTTCGCGATCCGTATTGGCCCCTTCATGCCGCGGCCACGCTCGGCGATTCCGTCAGCTGGCCAGTGCAATATCTTCGCGCGGCGCCTTCGCAATCTCCCACGCGCGTCAGGATTGCACGCCCCGCATCACAATAGGAAATCCCGGCACACCGGGCTTTTTCATCATGAGTCCTGCAGCACGAAGACCGAATTTGGTGCTGCTATCCGCGGGCACATGGCCTATACTGCAGTTAACGAAAGGCGCGCCGCGGCAACGCGCACTCATTGAATCTTATGGCCACGCAACTGTCCCCCAAGCGCGTGCACGAAACGCCCACGATTCCAGACCGTCTTTATTTCAAAATCGGCGACGTTGCGCGCATCTGCAGCGTCGAAACCTACGTTCTCCGGTTCTGGGAGTCTCAATTTCCTCAACTCAAGCCGGGCAAGAGCGGTACCGGCCAGCGCCTCTATCGCCGTCGCGACGTCGAAATGGCTCTGGAAATCAAGCGCCTCGTTCACGGTGAGGGCTACACACTTTCAGGCGCCCGCCATGCGCTCGGCTCATCGCGACGCGCGGAGCAGCAATCGCGCCTTCCGCTCGCCCCAGGGGAACCAAGCAAGCGCCTCGACAAAGCGGCCGCTGTCATCGGCTCCGCACGCGCCGAACTGCGCGAAATCGTCGGTCTTCTCGCAGCTCCCGAGCCGCAGACGCCGCGACGCCGCCCACGCATTACCAGCCTGCACGCGTCTACCGAGTCCCTCTTTCCCTCCTGAGGCGCGCCTATCTTTGTGCTCGCGTCCTGAGCGCTGCACTTCGCAAAGTGTCAATCAGCGCGAAAATGGGTGCCCCATCTTCGCCGGACAACCGGAACGGGTGACAGCGAAGGTGGGAAAGCACGAATCTCGATTGACCGCTCTCATCCTGGAAGAAGTACTTCGCACGGCAAACAGCCAGTCGAAGGATTCGCGTTGGCTTTTGTCATTTTGTTTTCATCTTGCTGTCATCTTGTGCGAACCACATCGGATAACAGGAAGCGCGCCCATGTGGAAATCTCCAGAGCTCTCTCGCCTCCACGTTGATCCGTTTCCACCCTTCCGACTCAATTGTCATCGTTACCCGGTAATCGCTCGCGAAATATCACTCACGCAGTTGCGGAGCCGCGCCATCATCGCATCTTCAGGCACTTAGCGCGCCCGCAATCATTGGCCGTTATTAGTAACGAAATAGGCACCTCGAAGCGCTTTCTCCTTGCTTCCGGTTTTGCCCGTTACCTCGCCGTCCGCAGTAACTGAATTACGTTACTCTCTTGCGTTTATTCCTGCTCAAAAGGGCTACCATTTGGGCGTCAATTCGACACCTTTGCGCCATTGTTCCCGGCCCACCTTCAGGTTAACTTTCAATTCATCGGGCCTTGGTCGACGCGATCCTTTCCACTGCTTCGCGACAGCATCAAACCAAAATATAAGAGGAAAAAAATGGCCACTTCGGAGCAATACTTCAATCTTGTGAGGACCAGCAAGAGCAGTTGGGTTGCCGTACCCGTCAACCGATCCACTGCATCCGCCGACAGCCGCGAACCGGAAGCTGCCATTCTTCGCAACGCGGCTCCAATCCCTGGTCGCCTCTTCGCTCGTACCGTTGGCTCGGACGTCGCCTTTTCGGAGCGCTTCCCGCGTCTCACCATAGTCATGATTGCGGTCGCGCTCTTCACCATCAGCGTCACGGCCGAAGTCGAATTGCTGCGCCACGCAGGTTATTTCTGGCGTTAATCCTCGACCACATCGGCGTAGGCGATTTGATCGCAATGGTAAGCCCTCTACACATTGGTATTTGCGTTCCGACGCGCTTGTTTTATCTATAGCCACGGCCCATAGAGTTATATCTTATTCATTCATTAACCCAAGAGCGGCGGCAGACTGAACCTGTCGCCGCTCTTATTCGCTCTCCTTCGAGACTTCCACTCCACAGCGTGCGAACCCCAAAAAACTTGAGCCGTCTTGCGGGCGTCTGAGCCCGCAGGCGAAATCCTGAGCGCTGCGAAGGATCCTCAACTTGAGCCGTTTTTGCGGGCGTCTGAGCCCGCAGGCGAAATCCTGAGCGCTGCGAAGGATCCCTTCATACGCAGACACTGCAATAGGGCTCTACGGTCGCCCCGCACCGCTTGCTCGCCTACAGAACACCTGCGGAGTTCTGCATAGCCCCGACTACGACGGCGGCAAGACGTACCTTGGTGTGAAGCTCGAATTAGCCTGATGGTGCGCCCACTTCGGGGTCGGCTGGCGAAGCGCTGTCGATTGGCTTGAAGGGCGTATCGGGCGCCTTGGGGGGCTCAAACGTAAAGGTCGTGCCCTGCGGCGCATCTACTGATTTGAGGAGAGAATCCAAGAATGCTTCGAACTCCTCGTCCTTCGACGGGTCGACGGTTGGGAAACGCACATTTAGGTTTACGATCTCGTGTGCGGGTATATAGTAATGTTGGGCAGGCACATCGGACGTAACCCGTAAGCGATCGTCTAAGTATACCGCCTTGATGTATCTATTTGTTTTCAATGGGCCTAGCTCCCAAAATCGGCAGCCGTCTCTTGGTCATGGATTATTTGCAGGGAATAAACGAAGGCTGGCGATCAGCAAGATTCAGGGCACCGTGATGGTCACCAACCGGTTCATGCCATCGAAACAGATGTTCCAGCGCTTTAGGATATTCCTTCCGATAATGCAGGAATATGCTGATTCTTTATAAAAATCTCGAGCGAGAATTCTGGTTATGGAGATGTGAGGAAGCCCGGATCCTGGAAAACTGATTGAGCCACAGAACTCTTCACAATTACAATCCCCGTTCATCGTCCTGATTGGGAATGTGGGATTTGTGAGGGTTAGATTACAAGTTTTAGCAAGAGTCTTGCTGATGATCGTGAATGGTGAGCCGGTATCTATTAACGCTGTTGGAACTGGCGACTCAGGATACTCCAGCCCGATCTCCCTCCCTGCTTCAATGTCTTCTACGAAAAATCTCGTTACCGAGAATCGGATGCAAGGTCCTGGGTTCGCAGGGTCGAATGGGTTCCAAGGGAATCTGAACTTGACCATATCCTAGGCGACAAAATAAACCGGCTCAGTCTTCCAAACCTGCTTAATTAGGAAGTTTCGTTCGGCGCCAAACTGCCGTATCCCAGCCCTGAACGCTTCCTCGTACTCATCAAAGAATTCCTGGACGACGGTGTGGTCTTGGATCACAACGAACTTGCCGAGATGAGACTGCACCCACTCATGGTGGTGCTCATCAAATACCCTCAATTCGGTCTCAAGCGGGGTCGCTGTTTCCATGGCTCGCCACCTTTCGAGAATCTTACGCTTGGTTTGGATCGGAGTTTTCCAAACAGTATAAATATATAATTACATGGGAATTTGGTCATACGATAATGTATTCAGCTGAGTTTTTAAATGAGTCCGAGAGATAAACACATTCCGGACGAGGCGACTCTTACCTCGATCAAACTGACCGAGGAAGATAAGACCGCAATTCATTTGATCAAGATGGCGCGGAAAAGGAGGGGCGAGGATCGGGACCGGATGAACGACATCCTAGTTGATGGACTCTGGCTTCTTCTGAAGACGGTCGAGAGAAAAACTATAGAAGACGTTCGAGGAATGCTCCCCCCGCCATCTTCGGCACCGGCTTTCCAGAACGTTACTGAGATGCCGAAGAAGCCCCGCGGAAAACGACGATCGTAACGAAAGACGCGTGCCTGAGGCCCAAGTCTTGCCCATTCTTCTACGCCGGTCCCCACAATCTCGGCGGCGGCCTGAAGGAGAATTTTGCAAATGATTGCTTCAAATGGTCGGGACGGGCAGATTTGAACTGCCGACCCCTCGCACCCCAAGCGAGTGCTCTACCAGGCTGAGCCACGTCCCGACACAATCAAGCCGGCTCGGGTGAGCCGGCCTGGGGTTCGCCTTTCAGTTTACACCAACAATCCCTCACCGTTCGCGCACTTCCAGCTCCACCGGCTGCGCCGTCGCACTCACCCCCGGATCGTAGTACTCGTACACTCGCGACTCAAATGTCTTCGCTCGAATCGGATACTTAGCCCGCAACCGAAACTTCAAGCTGACTGTCTGCCCCGGCGCCAATCCATTGAAGTAAAGAATCGCCTGCGTCGCCGTCTGCGAAAACTTCTCCAGTCTTCCGCTCGCGTCCCCCGCCGTCTTCTCTTGGAACCCCTGCAAATCCTCGCTCAGTAAATCAAACCCCGGCGGAATTCCAAGATCCACCATCACCATCTTCGCGAACTCCGGCTGGATGTTGCGCACCGTCGCCGTTGCCGTCACTACATCGTTCTGCGCCAGCTGCGCGCGGTCGTACGCCACATGGATAGTCAATGCCCCGTGATCATGATCGCGCTCATGCCCCTCGCCCCAAGGCGTAAAGAATCGCCCCGCCACTTGGTAGGCCAGACCGCCCCTCCCGTCAAACTTCAACTCCACGTCATGCGCCTTCTGCGCGTCGATCCCCTTCAGCACAAACTGATGCAGCAGATCGTTGTTCTCCTCCGTCAACTTCAGCGTCTCCACTTCTTTGCCATCCAGCGTCACCGCAACCGATCCGCGCACATCGGACGCGCTCAACTCCGTCGCGAACAGCAGCGCGCGCAAAGCCATAATCGTGGCTTGCGTCGTGCCCCAGGTGCCCGACGCCTGCTTGCGCGCCGAAAGATACGTCATTGCCTTGCGCACAGTCTCTGAAGCCTGTCCCCACTTCAGCAATGCCTGCGTTGCCAGCCCCGTTGTCTCAATCGCCGCGCTCTCGCCCGTCGCGTAGACTCCCGTCTCCTCTGCGCTCCAGGAAATCTCATCGCCCTTTTCCGTCCGCGCATCCAACAGCGCCTCCATCGCTCGGCGCGTGAACTCGCGATCGCCTTTCGAATCCATCGCAAAATTCGCGATCACCGCCAGCGTGTACGCGTCCGGCTTTGCATCCATATGCGCATCGATATAGCGCTGTGCCTTCCCAACTGCGCCTTCTTGCGTACCCGTGTTCGCGAGCGCCCATGCAATATACGCAGTAATCCGCAGAACATCGGAGTTGTACCGATTCGTCGCGCCCTCATTGATGAAATACGTGTCCGGCTTCCAGCTTCCATCCGCCTGCTGTTGGCTCGCGAGCCATGTGCCGGTGCGCTCGATTAACCGTGGATCGACATCCGAAACTTTGGCCATGTCGCTGAACTCCATCAGCCCATACGCCGTCAGAATCTTGTTCGCGGGAGCTTGCCCAAACCAGGAAAACCCTCCCCCCGGCACCTCGAACGTCAGCAGCCGCTGATACCCATTCGCAATGTAGCCTTCTGCTTTCGCGTGCACCTCCGGCGTCAGCTTCTTCGTCCGCTTCATGTAGTCCAGCGCCAGCACATTGGGATACGTGCTCGACGACGTCTGCTCAAAACATCCACCCGGCATGCTGAGAATGCTGTCCATCCCCTCGATCACCTGGCTCAGCGGTCCGGGATATAGTCGCACCAAAATGCTGGTCGCGTCCGGAATCGCTTCCACCGGGAACTTCAGTTCGTGTTCTGCAGTTTTTTCCAGCCGCCCGTTAAACACTACGTTCTGCTCGCGCCCGTTCGGCACCACTTCAATCTCGCGCACCACCACATCGTCGCGTCCTCCTGCACCTTCCATATGCGCGGTCAGCGTCAGCTTGAACTTCCCGATCTTCTTCGCGTCAATCGTGAACTGCGCACTCCCTACACGTCCCGCTTCCACCGCGACGCTCTTTTTCGCGTCGTCATTCTCCAGTGCAAACCAATCCTCCTGCTTCAATGCCAACTGCACCTGCCCCGCTCCTGCGGTGTAGTTGTAAATCGCCACCGGAACCGAAACTCGATCGCCCTGCGTCAGCGTTACCGGCAAATCCAGGTCCACAAAGAAATCCTGAAACACCTTCAGACTCGCGCTCCCCGTGCCCAGAGCCCCAGCTTCGGTCGATGCCAACATCGCCATGCGCCACGTCGTGATCGAGTCCGCCATCGAAATCACAACGCTCGCATCGCCCCTTCCATCTGTCACGATTTCGGGATTGATATAGAGCGCCTCCGGAAAATACGAGCGCACATGCGCTTCCCCCGCACCCGCCGCACCCTTGTCTTTCTTCAGATCCTGCACCTCTTCCCGGGCTTCCAGGGCCAGGTTGTCGGCTGCCGCAAACTGCGCCTGCGCCGCCTTTCCCGCAACCCAACGCCTCTCGATACCCCCTCCGACTGCTCCCATGGCAGCCATATTCATGTTCATCAACGGCGCCGGCATCGGCGCAGCTTCCACTGTCACCGCCTCCGTCATCGCACCCACGTTCAAGGTCGCGGCGATTAGGGCGCGATCCCGCGCATGCAGTATTACGTCACTCCTTAGCTGCTCGAATCCCGGCGAAACAATTTCAATCCTGTACCGCCCCTCCGGCAGCGCCGCCAGGGTGAATCGCCCCGCCGCATCGCTGCGCGCCGCGCGCATTTCCCCGCCCGGCATCAGCTTCACCGTCACATTCGCTCCCGGAACTACAGCACCGGACATATCGACAATCGTCCCGTCAAACTCCGCACGCCCGTTCCACGGCCCATACGCATGCTCCGTGCGCACATCCATCCTTCCGCCCCGGCCGGGCTCCCCCACCACCCTGCCAGTCCGTTCCTCGAGATACACGGTCAAATCGTCTTGGTTTCCGAACTGCCGATCCGCACCCGCGCTGCGCACCAGAAAGAATCTGTTCCTGCCTCGGCTCCATCCCACCGGCTCCATGCGCATCGGCGTATTCCACGCATCGCGGGTCACCGCGCTATCCTTCAACCCCTCGAACGCTTTCACCATCTCTTCCGGATGCTCCCGAAGCTTCCGGCTCAGACTCTCCGCAATCCCGCGCACCTGCTCCACAAACGCAGCATGGTACCGTTCCTGGTATTCTCCAAACTTCTCGGCCGGTAGATCCTTTCCAAACTCCACGTCCAGCTTCGCGGGCATCGCCATCTCAGTCGCGGCAAACAACGCCCGCGCACCAAGATCCTGCGCCTCGTTCTCCACTGGCTCAATGGGATTGACAGCACTCTCCATGGAGAGCGAATGAATCTCGTACCGCGTCTTCATCAGCTCTTGCTCCAAATAGAAAAACACTTTTGCAAATCCCGGCTGCTTCTCCGCCAGCGCAAACACCGCTTCATCCACCACCTGCAATCCCAGCGCCGCCTGCACTCCTTCTCCGCGCGCATTCGTCACATGAAACTTGATCCGCGCTTCATCTCCCGGCCGATACACCGCCGCATCAGGCGTTGCCTCGATCTTCAACTCATCCGCCGGCTGCACAAACAGCAGCCGATGATCGGCCACCGCCTCCGCAGCGCGTCCAAACACATACGCGTCCAGATCCACCGTCCCCGTCATCTCCGGCGTGGCCGTCAATGTCAGTTCCGCCTGCCCATTCCTGAGATCCACATCGCGCGTTAATACCGTCTGCCCGTTCTTCACCACATCCACGTAGGCCGTCCCGCTTGATCGCGTGGAGAACACCTTCAGCCCAATCCGCTCGCCCGTCTTGAACACAGCCCGCTCCGTGCGCAGCAAAACCTGATCAGTCCCTTCGCGCATCTCTAGCGGCACCGTACTCGCCACGCGATGGCCTTTGTGATCGTCTGCCTCCACGCGCAGTGACTCAATGCCAGCGCCTGGATTAAGACGCAGCACCGCAACTCCCGCGTCATCCGTCGACAGGCGCTCCTCGTGCCCGTCCGGCCGATGCACGTTGAGCGTCGTCCGCGCCGGGCTCCCATCCGGATACGCGGTCAGAATAAAAACCTCGTTCTCCATCTGTGGCGCCAGCGTTCCGCCCTCCGGCACGGCCGTAATCAGCAGGGGCTCCGCGCTCACCGTGATCGGTTCGCCCCGCGTCTCAGCATGCTCCGCCGCGTCCTTCACCGTTGCCTCAATCAGCGCGCGCGCCGCGCCCCCGCTCAGCGGCTTCCCCGCAAAATATTCCGGCAGCTTTAAATCAAATCGATACGCACCATCCCCATCCGTCTTCCCGCTTGCCGACGCCGCTTCCACCACCTCCACATCCATGCTCGAAGCCTTAATCGCAACAACAGCGCGATCCACCGGCTTGCCGAAGAAATAATTCGCGCGCACCGTGCCCGTCACATGATCTCCGGGCCGATAATCCCGCTTCTGCTTCCCATCTTTTTTGTCAAACTCGATCGCCACTTTGAACTTCGGCAGTACATACCGCTCCACCTGCACCGCAATCTCGGCGGTATTCACCGGCGACTCGAAATTCCCCATCAGCGCTCGAACATGATAGGCGCCCAGATTTACCTCATCGGCCAGCACAAACTCCGCCGAAGCAATCCCGAACCTGTCCGTTTCCGTCGCCTTCCTGAAAACCTTGTTCCCCCTCGAATCCTCCACTTCAAACGTCAGCTTTCGCGCCGCATCCGCACGATGATTCGCCTGCTCTAGCGCCAGCGCGCGCACATGAATTGTTTGTCCCGGCTGATACACCGGCTTCTCTGTCGTCAACAAAATCGATGCCTTGTCCTTGATCTCGACCGGCTCCTTCTCCTCGGCGGTCCCCACCGGCGTGTCCACGAGGAAGTTCAACACGTACTTTCCCGCCAATCCCTGCGGCACTCGAAAGTCCGCCTCCGCCGTGCCCCTTCGATTCAGCGTCCCTGCGTAAAGCGCCCGGGCTTTGCCACCCGCGCCTACCAGCTCAACACGCAACATGCCTGTCTGCGGCACATGGCTATTCACATCCGACACCATCACCCGAATCGCCGCACGGCTCCCCGTGATGTACTCCTTCTGCCCCAGCACATGCACCACCGGCCGTCGCAGCACCTCTCCAATCGAGTCGACACCTTCAATCGCCGAGATCTTCCCGTCATCAAATGCAAATCGATAACGAATCCGCTGCCATACCATGTCCTCGAATGCCAGCGGCTTCACCGGCGCTATCGTCTCTTGCCACGTTCCATCGCCCGCTCTCACTTCCACCGCTCGTTCCACGCGGCCCAGCACATCGTTCTCCGGATCGAGAATCTCCGTAACCAACTTCCCATCCGCGTTCACCGGCGCGTGATAAGGAATCTTCACCTCGAGACTTCCGTGCCTGAAGATCGCGCTCATTTGTTGCGCTCGGGCGCACGGACTCACAAGCAATGCGAAGCCCAGCAAACAGAAAAGGTGGAAGAGAATGCATCGCGTTTCAGGCGCACAACTTTTCCGGCAGAGACTCATCGGCGTTCTCCCGAAGGCCGCCGCAGAACTGCAGCTGGCGACTCGTCTGATCCGAGAACGCGCTCATTCCGAGAACTTGCACCAGATTTTGGATTGTTTTTTCCGCCGCTGAAACCGGAGGGAGCATGGGCCTTCAGGCCCATGAACCAAGCCTATAGAAAGTTTGGCTTCAGCCCAGGAACACCGTCCGCCGGACCCGCGTGCACCCGCCAAGGGTTGCGAATTGCGAAATCGCTATTTCCGCTTCCACGTCATACCGTCAGCACTCGTCCACTTGTCCCCATTTTCCGTAGTGATTTCGAAGATCGGCGCGGCCTCCGCCTTTGCCGTACGCGCCGTCTTTGCCTTATGGGTCCCGGTCGGCGAGAGTGTCATGCTCTCCGTCTCCAAGCCTGCGATCCGATCCGCCTCAACAGTCACAGTTTCGCTCGCCGCTCCCACCCGCAGCGCGACATCCGTCACGTTCGTCTGCGACTGCTTCACAGCGACGTCCTTCGTCGTCTGCGGCTCGAATCCCGGAGCCTGTGTCTTCATGTCGTAAGAGCCTGGCGTCAGTCGATCCAAAACGTAGCGTCCATCCGCCCCTGCCGTCGCGGTCTGAGTCGTGTGGTCCGCAGAATCGGTCACCGTCACCTTCGCACCCGGGATTGCGACGCCGCTTGTGTCTTTCACCGTCCCGGTCAATTCACCGTTTGCGATCTGCGCCGTCGCGCTCTGTTCTTGGTTCTGTACAGGCGCGGGAGCCGGCGTGACAGGAGCGGAGCCCGGCGTGCTTTGTGCCTGCGCGGCCGGTTCCCTGCCTTGCGCCTGCGACACCAACGCATTCTGACCTGCACTCTGCGCCTCCACATCCGTCTGCTGCCTCTGTTGCGGCGACGGGGCCGGCGAACGCGAATGAAGTTGCGCGACCATGCCGCCCGCTGCCGCAGCGCCACCGTTTATCCCATACGACACCAGATCCGCCTTCACCGCCCGTCCCGTCCACGCCGTGGAAACCTCGGTCCAGTGCTCTCCGCTATCCGCGCTCGCAAACACGGCATTCCGCGCATCGATCGCGACCACCTGGCGCCCATGCCTCGCCGACGACAGCACCGGCTGCCCGCTCGGCAGCGTCAACTGTGCTTCAACCGCTTCCGCCTTCTTCAAAGCAGGCCCGCCAATGCTGCCGCCCGCTTTGCCCGCAGAAATCCCCGCAAGCGCAGCGAAGTTCCGCGTCACTGCACCTGAAGCATTCGCTTGCTGCGGTTCCGCAGGCGCAGGGCTCGGGCTTGGAGTTTTTGCCAAACTCTGCTCCCCAGCAGGACTTACCGGTCGCGCCAACCCTTCCACGTGCTTGTCTGCTGTCATCGGTATTTGCCTGGCCACCGCAAAGCTCGGCGCAGTTCCACCGGATGCGCCACCCGCCGCCGGTGCCCCTGCAATCTCCTTCGCCCGGATCGCGCCACGGAGGTTCGATTTGTCTTCAAAGGCGGCAGTTCCTGTCGACATTCCCGGCGTGCCTGCGCTTTTCGCCTCCTTCTCCTTATTCGGTTCTTTCGCCGTCACCGGCCGCTCCGGCGCGCGCGCCATTGCCATCTGTTCATCCGCATTCTTTCTGTTCCGGAGAGTCGCCTCGTGCTGCAGGTACACTCCGAGTACCAACATCGCAGCGACCGCTGCCCCCGCCGGCCAGGCCAGCCCCCACCCGGCAAACCACGGCCTTCGTCTCGGCTCCTCAACAGGCTCCGGAACACCTTCCACTCCTGTTTGCGACAACCGCACCGTCGCACGGCATTCCGGGCACGCCGCTAGATGCGCGAGCATCTCCTCTCGCTCATGCGCCGTCAGCACATGCTCCACAAACGCGCTGATCTGGTCCGCGTCAGGATGCTGTCCCGCTCCGTGCCCGAATTGGATCGTCTCCTTCATCATGAATCCGATGCCGCTGCTGCCTCCGCTGCCGTGACCGCTCTCTCCCCAGCCATTCTTTCGCCAGCCCCGTCTTCTCCCGCCTCTACTTGATGGAACGCCGCAATCTGCGATCTTTGCAGCACCGCTCTCAGGTTTATCTCCAGATCGCGCACATCGGCCCCCAAAGCTTCTTCCGCCGCACGCTTGCTCATCCCGCTCCGTTGCAGATTTCCGATCAATTCCTTGCGCACCTGCTCCACCAGCCGCTTCAATCGCCTGCTGATCGTCGCTTCATGCACCCGCAAGGTGTGCGCAATCCCCTTCAGTGTCTGCCGATCCAGAAAATACGCAGCCAGTAAGAACCGGTCCTCAGCAACCAACTCGCTTAGGGTCCGCGCCACCGCATCGGTCAGCGTCCGCAATTCCGTCGCAACCGGTGCCTCTGTTGTCGGACCCGCACAGTCCATATCCTCCAGCGGACTCTCGCGATGTGTGCGCCTATGGTGATCTCTGAATCGCTGCACCAGCGTCGTGCGCAGCCATCCCTGCAGCGAACCGCGCCCGGAGTATGAGGCAAACGGCGACCGTCGCTCCCCATCCTGCGCACGCAGCCCATACAGCTCCGCATACAGCGAATCGGCCAGCTCTTCACCGAGGCTCGCCGACCCCGTGATCGCTGTCGCCGCCTGCGTCAATCCTGCGCGGTACAACCGCAGGAATCGCACCCACGCCGCCTCTTTTCCTCCCGCGCATCCATGCGCCAACGCCAGCTCACCTAGATGCAATGTCCTGAAAAATGCTTCCTTCTGCCTGTCGCTGGCTTTTGTCCCGGGAGGCAACCCGTGATTGTGCTTCGCGCCGACCGCCGCAAGTACGCTGCCGAACTCAACCAGCGTGAGACCACAGGACTCACCTTCGGCATTCGCCCAAAGCTCGCGCAGAATGTGGTCCGGCAGCGTAAACTCCTGAATCGTCCCCGATGGGCGCGCAGAGTCAGCATCATCCAATGCGACACCACTCGTCAGTTCCAGCTCATCCGGATTAGGCCCCGCCGCGTCCACGTCCCCGAGCATACTCTGTATAGACACCGGTCGGTCGTGTTTCGCCTCGCGCCAATCGCCGGCCTTCAGCGCATCTGCCGCAGTGCCAGCCGCGCCGCGTTCGCGCCGCACATCCCGTGCACACCGCCGCCCGGTGGAGTCGAAGCCGAGCACAGACACAATCCTTTTGTGCCCGTCGCATAACTCGGCCGGAACACAAACTGCCCCATCGTCATCGCTCCGCCGCTGATGTCGCCACCCACCAGGTTCGCATCTCCCTGCTCGAGATCTGCCGGCGACGAAACTTTCCGCATCAGCACGCAATCCTTGAATCCAGGCGCGAACCGCTCAATCTGCGCTTCAATGCGCTCCGTCATGTCCACAGTCGAACCATTCGGCACATGGCAATAGGCCCACAGCACATGTTTGCCCTGCGGCGCGCGCGTCTCGTCGTAGAGCGAAGGCTGCGCAGCCAGCACAAACGGCTTCTCCGCACAGCGCCCCCGCACCACTGCCGCTTCGGCCGCCGCAATCTCGTCATATGTACCGCCAAGATGCACCGTAAGGGCCCGCTGGCAATCCGGAGCCCGCCACGGAACCGGCGCGGAAAGTGCATAATCGATCTTGAAAACGCCCGGCCCCGGCGCAAACTTTGCCGCCGTTTGCCAAAACTTCTCATTCACGTGCTCGCGAGCAATCGCCATCAGCGCTCGCGGCGTCGTGTCAAACAACGTCAGCGTCCCATTCCCGCCCAGTTCCTTCCACGCCTGCGCATCGATCCGCCGCGATCTATACAGCTTCCCACCAAGGCTCTCGAAATGCGCAACCAGCGCCCTCGTAATAGCTCCCGAGCCACCCCGCGGCACCGGCCATCCCACCGCATGCACCGCGGCCCCCAGCACCAGGCCAATCGCAGAACTCAACGGCTGATCGAAACTCAAGAATGAATGCGCCGCCAACCCCGCAAACAGCGCGCGCGCGCGCACACCCTCAAGCTCATTGCGCGCAATCCATGCCGCCGGTTGAAACCCGCTGAGTCCGAACCGCGCCATGCGCAACGGATGCCGAGGCAATCGAAGCACAGGCCCCAGCGCATCCTTCACGAACTCGTCCCAATGCTCCACCAGCGGCTCCAGCATTGCCCGCCATCGCCTTCCATCCATCCCCAGCACGCGATCGGTCGTCGCAAGGTCGCGCTCCAGCACCACCGCTGTCCCATCGTCCAGCGGATGCGCCAGCGGCGCTTCGCCATGCACCCATTCCAATCCATACTTCTCCAGCGGAAGCGTTTTGAAAAACGGCGAACTCACCGCCATCGGATGCACCGCCGATCCAAAATCGTGCAGGAATCCCGGCAGCGTCAGCGGCAGGGTGCGTGCGCCGCCGCCCGCCTCAGCTTCCGCTTCATACACGTCGACGCGCAATCCAGCCTGCGCCAGCACAATCGCCGCAGCCAGCCCATTCGGCCCCGCTCCAATCACCAGCGCGCTCTTCGCTTCCATCTAACTCCTTAGTTCCCGCGTTTACATCCTGCGGAAAAATCAGGCAACTTCGTGCTTCGTACAGGGCACGACTTCACATGCTGCGAAAGACCTCAAGTCAGATCGTGTTTTGTAACAGGGCACGACTTCAGTCGTGCCGACAAAGCGCCCGGTGGAATCCGGGCTTTAGCCCCTGCAGCATTCTGTCGAGAACCTTACAACACCATCGGCCTTTCCCCGCAACCTTCAATCATGCGGTCTCAACTCCTCCGGCCATTGCACCACCGCAAATCTCCCGTCCGCCGTCCGCGTCATCTCCGGTGCATACAGCCCAAGATACTCCCTTCGCCACCAATTCCCCGTCCGCCGCTTCTCCTCCATCGATGTGAACCAGTACTGCCACAGCACTGCCCGCACCAGCCGCGGCGGCGTCTGCCCCAATGGATTGCCCCCCTGCCCATCTCTGAACAGCGCCAGCACATCCGCATCATTTTCGAGCAGCCGCTCTTCCGTCAACGGAACAAGATCATTCTGATGCCAGTCGCCCAGCGAGGCGAACCACAAATTCCAGTCAAAGCGCGGCTGATACGGCGCATAAATCCTCGGCGGCTCATTCAGCAGCTGCGGCTTGTTTCTGAAAAGATACGGCGTCCAGTTCTCCCCATCGTTCGATCCCTGAAACTCAATGTCGTAGCGGCCGCGCGTCATCACCGCAAACAGTCCATATTGATTCGCGATCCGGAATGGATCAAGCCATTCCACAGGAGCCAACGGCAACGGAGATCCGCGCCATGGTAAAGCAATCATCTCCGCCGTCGTGTCGTACGCAATCCAAGTCAGCATCACCGCTGCCGCAGCCAACCCGATTGCCCGCGCATGTCTCCCAATCCGCTGTCGCCCCGTTGCGCGTACGAGATTCTCGTCTTCGCCCGCGGTCTCGGCCGCATCGTCAGCCGCTGCGCTTCCCTCGGTCGCGGTCAAAATGGACAACTGCTCCTCCGGCTCGATCTCCGGTGCGCTCACCACTGCGGGCAGCCTCCATCGCTGGGGCACAAATCGCCGCAACGTCATGTCATCCAGCAGCAAGAAACCAAGCGACAGCACCAGGTAATTCAGAAACGTATAATTCGCCGTCAGGATGACCCCAATCTCCCACGGCGTCACAATACAGAAACACACCAGGCGCACCCTGCGCGGGAAAAACAGCATCAGCACAATGCCCAGTTCCATCACCAGCGTGCCTGCGGCCGACGCCGCCTGGAACCAGTGCGGCAGGTGCTCCGCATACCATCCGATCCACGTCGGCAGCGGTCCGTTTTGGTAGTACTCGTCCATCGCCGTCATCTTCCGCCACTGTTCGTCGCCGCTCAGCAGCTTCACCATGCCCGACTCGAAATAAATCCGGAACCACTCCCACTGCAGCAGCCACAAACTCGCACGCGACGGTGGATCGCTCGCGCCCCATCCGGGCATCAACCCGCGCGGCGCAAAAAACAACGCCAGAAATCCCGCTTCCAGCAGCATCCCGTCCGACTGGTAACTCGAAAACACACTCGATGCCGCCACAAACGCCAGAAAACACACCCAGCACACAAAGAAACTTAGCCGCGGCCACACATTCACAAACGCAATCACCGACGCGATCAGCCCAATCCACGTCACCGCCATCAACATTTGCGAACTGGATGAAATCCAGAACAACGACGGCGCATACCAATATTTCGCCGCGTCAAGCGATCGCGCCACCGCCGCTAGATACTGCTGTGCCGGCAAGATCCCCTCCGGCCCGATCAGCCCTTTGATTTGAAACAGGAGCGAATAGAATGCCGAGAAATAAATCGCGGCCAGCGCACGCAAAAAGATCCAGCGCGGAATCAGGCGGTCCGCCGGGCCGTGGCGGCCATCGAACAACCATCGAAGGATGTTGCCCGGCTTCCTCATCGCAGCATCAGCATAGCTGCTTCCCCGTGCTCTTGGATGCAAACCTCATCGCACCCCGCGCTCATTTCGATCTCTCATCGACAGTTCGCCTGTCGTCCACATTCCCCAGTTCCCAATGCAGTGTCATCCTGAGAACCCGCGCGCCTGGGGCCCCGCAGCCGCATCAGCGGACGCGGGGTAAGCGGGGCGAAGGATCTGCTTCATACAATGCTTCAATCCGCACGGCAATGGGTGCCCCATGTCTCGCTTCCGGGGTCCCCGGCGACAGGTCTTCGTCGCTGGGGTGGCTTGAGACATGGGAAAGCAACGAACTCCAACCAGCTGTCTTGGGTGCCCCATCCAAGCTCCGCTTGGGTGGGATAGCACGAACTTAAACCAGCTCCAATCGTCTACTGGGGCAACGGGGTTCCACTCGTTAAGTCCTTGATGATCTCCACTTCCCGCTCTCGATACGGCTTGCCATCGGGATGAAACACATCGTGCTGCCACGTCATGGGCTGGTCGCTCACATATGGCCTCTGCCACGAGTCCCACGGAATCCACGTCTGGCTCTTCCCCGCCACCAGTCCCCAGTTGATCGCGCCCACGTGTTCCCGCTTCGCAATCGGCAGCACCGTGTCAAACGTGCTCCCGATATTGCGCGCCATATATTCCGTGCAGATCAGCGGCCGATGAAACTGCTCCAGCATTTTCACGTGCGCCTCAAACGTCTCCGGCCATCCATAATCGTGAAAGCTGATCACATCCGACTGCTCTATCTGGATCTGCGCCACCGGCGGCATCTTTTCCAATGAACTCCAGTCGCCGTGCCACACTCCGCTCGTCAATGGCTGCACCGCGTGCTCTGCTCGCGCCCACACAAACACCTGTGGCAGCAGTTGCGCGATAATTTCATTCTTGTTCTTTGGATCGCCCTTCGCATACGAACTGTCGTTGCCGTTGTCCGGCTCGTTCCACAGGTCCCACGCCAAAATGCGTTTGTCGTTCGCGAACGCGCCCACCACGCCCTTCACATAGTCTTCCAGCTTCGGATACTGCGACGCATCGGCAAGCACCACGGAACCCGGTGCCTGCACCCATCCCGAGTTGTGCACTCCAGGAATCGGCGGATGCTGCGGCCCCAGCTTCGGAAAAGGGTCCCAGCACGAATCAAACAGCACAAACACCGGCCGGATATGATGCCGCGCCGCAATCGTCAGAAAATCGCCCATGCGCTTTTGAAATCCCGCCGCATCCTGCTCCCACAGCAGGTTGTGCAGAAATACGCGCATCGTATTCATGCCGATTGCCTCGGCCCATCCCAGCTCGCGATCGATCGTCGCCGGATCGTATGTGTCCGCCTGCCACATCTCCAGCTCATTGATCGCCGTCGACGGCAAAAAATCCGCGCCCACCGGCCACGGTTTCCCGGCATACCACGCATCAGCCTTCGCCTCGCTCCACCGCTCTTGCGCAGACAACCTCAACCCACCAGCATCGACAACAATAAACATCACCAGCGCAAACAAAACGACGCGACAGCAGCGAATCATGGCTCCCCTTTGTGCGACAGGGAATTCTACTCTGAAAATGGCGGTTCAACTCTGTCATGCAAAGTAACAACCGCCCAACTTCAATCCAACGCCGATCCATCCCAGCACGCTCGGTAGATCGTTTCGATCTCTTCCGCCGTCGGCACCCGCGGGTTGTTCTGCGGAGACCCCGACGCCAGCGCCTGCTCCGCCATAACCGGAATCCTTGCGAAGTACTGTGCCTCTTGAATGCCGAACTGCATCGGCGTGGGCACCTCGAGCTCCGCATTTCTGCGGTACAACGCACGAATCAGCAGTTCCCCGGCCTTCTCCGCCGTATCCTCCGCTGCGGCAATGCCCATCGTGCGTGCGCACTGCGCATAGCGCTCACGCGCCGCCTCAACAGAAAAAGCCGTCACCGCAGGCAGCAGCATCGCATTCGAAAGCCCGTGCGGGATATGAAAATGCGCGCCCAGCGGCCGGCTCATCCCATGCACCAACGCCACGCTCGCATTCGAGAACGCCATCCCTGCCTGCGTCGCTGCCAGCATCATCGCTTCGCGCGCCTCCCGATTTCCCGGCTCCCGCACGCTCGTCGGCAACACCCTCCAGATCACCTTCATCGCGGTCAGTGCCAGCGCATCGGTAAACGGATTCGCCTTCCTGCTCACATACGACTCGATCGCGTGCGTAAGTGAATCCGTCCCCGTATCGGCCGTGAGTCGAGCCGGCATGCTCAGCGTCAGCTCGTAGTCCACCACCGCTGCGGTCGGCACAAGCACACCGCCGGCGATCAGCATCTTCTCCCCGGTCTCGCTATCCGTTACGACCGTGAACCGCGTAACCTCCGAGCCCGTCCCCGCCGTTGTCGGAATCGCTACATGCACCGGTCCCGCAAGCGGAATCGGATGCGGCACCTTGTAGTCCCGCAGCCTCCCGCGATTCTCTGCCAGCATTCCCATGGCCTTTGCCGTATCCATCGGACTTCCACCGCCCAGGCTCACCAGGCTGTCGTGCCCGCCTTCGCGAAACACGCGCAACCCTGCATCCACTACGACGGAAGTCGGGTCCGCGACCGTTTCGTGAAAAATCTCCGCGCAAATCCCCGCTTCATCAATCTGCTTTCGCAGCCTCTCCGCAAGCTGCGTCTTCATCAGGAACGGATCCGTCACAATGAGCGGCTTCTTGCACCCCAACTGCGCCAGCAACGCACCCGCTTCTTCAAATGCTCCTCCGCCGATTCTCAAGATGGATGGAATCCGTATCTCAGCACTCATCGATGACCGCTCCACCAAACTCCGCCTAGCCCCTAGTCCCCAGTCCCTGTTCCCTGTTCCCTGTTCCCTGTCCCCTGTTCCCTGTCCCCTGTTCCCTGTTCCCTGTCCCCTGTTCCCTATTCCCTAGCCCCTGTTCCCTGATTTCTCCCCAACTCCGCGGCCTTCTGTCTTTCAGATTTTGCGTCTTCGCTACGCCCTTGCCGCTCATAGGCAATCGCCAGTTGTGCATGCGGTTCGGCAAATGTCGGATCGGATGAAATCGATTCCTGGTACCGCGCGATGGCATCGGCAATCTGCCCGCGCAGCAGCAACTGATTGCCTGCGTTCATCGCGAAGTTTGCCTGCTGTCGGCTTACCGCACTTCGAGCCAGAGCAGCCGCCTCCGTGCGCAACGCCGCCGCCTCCGTGCGCAACGCCGTCATCTGTTTGCGCAAATCGGCAGCCTTCGACGAATCACCCGCAGACTCTGCGTTATCTGCCTCCGTCGCCAAATTCCCCGCCTCCTCTGCCAGCACACCAGCCAGCGTCACGCGTGGTCCTGGCTGTCCCGGCAGCAGGGGAATCGCCTTTCTCAATGCATCCGCAGCTTCCGGCAATCGTGCATCCTGCTTCAGCGTGCTCCCCAGGATCGCCCACGCGTCGCCATTCTCCGGCCGCAACACCGTCGCCTTTTGCAATTGGACAACCGCATCGTCCAGCTTGCCAATTTGCATCAGAAGGATGCCCAGCGTGTACGGCGGATCTTGCAGCGTCGGGTCCATTTCCCCCGCGCGGCTCAGCTCCCTGATCGCTTCGTCGTAGCGGTCCTTGAACTTGTATGCGAGCCCCAGATCGTAATGCAGCTGCGGGTCGTTCGGGTCCAGAGTCAGCGCCTTCTTAAAATCCGCAATCGCCTCATCGAATGCCGACAATTGCACGTGCGCCACGCCGATATCCTTATACACAACAGGATTCTGTGCATCCATCACCTGCGCTCGCTGCAGGATCGCGAGTCCATCTTTTGCTTTTCCCGTCAGCGTCAACGCCAGTCCAAGATTCGTCAACGCTATCTCGTTTTCAGGCTCGCGAGCGACCACCTGCTCAAACCAGGGAATCGCCTCTTCTTGCCGCCCCAGCCGCTGTAACGCCATCGCTAATTCCAGTTGCGCTCCGGTCAACTGCGGATTCGCCTTCAGCGCTGTTGCAAATTCCCCGGCCGCTTCATCGTCTCGCCCTGCCGCGGCCAGCGTCCTCCCATACTCAAATACGCCGCGTGCATCCGGAGGATCTGCCTTCGCTGCCGCCTCCAGCGTCGTAAGTGATTCCGTAATATCCCCCCGCTCTCGTTGCAATACACCCAGATGAATCCGCGCGCTCGTCAGCGATCCGTTCAGTTGGATCGCATGCTCGAATCGCTTGCGCGCTTCGTCCCACTGTTTCTCCTGCGCATAGAGCGAGCCAATGGCATCCTCAA
This sequence comes from uncultured Acidobacteriaceae bacterium, assembly GCA_963745845.1. Taxonomy (GTDB): domain Bacteria; phylum Acidobacteriota; class Terriglobia; order Terriglobales; family Acidobacteriaceae; genus Telmatobacter. Next base: position 129,691 of record CAVUZE010000001.1, read on the forward strand.
TTTCAGCGTGCTCGCCCGCCAATCCCTCTTCCGCCTCAAACTGCGCGATCGCGTCCCCGGGCCTGCCCGCCGCAGCTAGCGCATGTCCATAGGCGTCATAAAATGACGCATCCATCTGTGCCGGTGCCGAGCCATCCACCGGATGTAACGCCGCCTCAAAATGCGAAATCGCCTTCGCCGCATCGCCACTCGCTGCATAGGCCATCGCGAGGTTCGCTTCGTTCCCAGCTTCTCCCGGCTTCAAACCCGAGGCAGCTTCCAGTTCTGCAATCGCCTCCGTCGGCTTGTTTAATTCCAGCAGCACCGCACCCAGCGCTTCGTGGGCTTCCGCAATCTGTGGCTCGAGCTTCACCACAAGTGCAAACTTCTCTTGCGCCTGGGCAAGGTCGCCGCTTTGCCGCGCGGCAACTCCTTCGCGGAAGGCCGTATCCGCCTGCTTCAGTGTTTCGGGATTCGCCGCGTCGGGCGCCTGCGCCCCACTCTGCAAGGCCGCGCCGGCCAGCACACAAGCCAGCCCGCCAGTCGCCCACACGCGCATGGCCTACTTCCCCGCCGGCTTGGGATCGTTCCGATGCTGAAGGTCCACCACCATCTGGAATTCACGGTTCGCCGCATCAACCTGCCCCGTCGCTTTGTAGGCCTGTGCCATCAGGTTATGCGTAATGTAATTGGAGGGATCCATCCGGATCGCGTGATCAAGATAGTGCAGCGCTTGGATGGGCTCACTCAGCTTCAGAAATGTCTCGCCAAGCAAAATGTAAGGACCGGTCGCGGTCGGCTCCAGGAGTACCGCCCGGTTTAACGCCTCCTGCGCCTTCGTGTACTGCCCCATACGCACATACGCATCGCCGAGTCGATCATACAGATCGGGATTCATTGGATCGAGCGTTCGTTCTAATTCCAGCTCCTTGATTGCTGTTGTCGCATCGCCGCGCGCCAGCGCCACTTCGCCCAGCAGCTCGTGCACCAGAGGCAGATTCGGTTCGAGCTCGATTGCCTTTTTAGCTTCTACTTCCGCTTCCTCGCGCAACTCGCGCCGCAAAAACATTCGTCCCGCCAGCAAATACGCCTGCGCTGAATCCGGCTCAAATCCGAACTGCGCGGCGAATGCATGACGTGAGTCGTCGTATCGCTGCACATCGGCGTAGCAAAGAGCCAGCACATAATTGGGATCGATGTTCGCGCTCTCGACTGCCGCACGTCCTTTTTCGAGAAACGGAATCGCATCCAGCACCCGTCCCAGCCGAAAGAGACTCACTCCGTGCATCTCCATCGATTCGTGATCGCTCGGGTCTTGCGCTGTGGCCTTCGTGAAGGCCTCGATTGCCTCTAGAAATCTCTCGCGCTGGTAGAAAATGAGGCCGCGTAGCCTTTCGACGCCCGCCGGTTCCGGATTTTGCGCCGCAAGCTCGTCGAGCATTGCCAGCGCCTTGTCCAGACGCCCTTTGGCGGCAAGTTCTTGCGCGGTTTCGAATGAAGAGGGGCTGACGTTCGACCTTTCAGATCCGGTCTGAGAAGCGCTTTGCGGTTCCTGCGCGGGTACTGCAAGGACAAGAAGAAAAACGGCGATAAACATAAACCATATGCGATGCATGCGGCAAACCTGCCTTGAAGTTTATTTCCCTGGGCGCCCTGATTGCCAGTCTCAACATCGATGAAGTCTGGAACGCGCCGTGCAACGCCGGAGCTCAAAAGAGCGTCGCGAGAGCGTCGCGGGCCAAAAGAAAGAGGGGAGCCGAAGCTCCCCTCGATGTATGTTGCGTTGCCCTTCGAATTAGAACTGTACCCGGAGGGAGAATTCAAGCTGCCGCGGTCCGCAGTCGTTGCCGGGGCCGCAGCCGCCACCTTCACCGTTGATCGTTCCCGTCGACTCGATGTTGCCGCCGGGGTTACCCGCAGTGATGTGGTTGAACGCGTTAAAGGCATCCATGCGGAATTTGGCGGCGACGTTCTCCCAAATGGTGAACGCCTTGGTGATGGCCAGATCGGTCGAGAAGAACGTAGGACCACGATAGGTGTTGAGCCCTGCGTTGCCGTAGTTGTCAAGACCAGGGTTGGTGAAGATGCCCGTACCCGGATCGGTGGTGACATTCGTCGTTTGCTGCTGGTAGAAAGTGCGCGAGCCGGTGCCGCTGGAGTTGGTCACAAACGAGGTGAGGCTGGTCTTCATGTGCCCCGTCGCGTTAGGGGCGCACCCCGGATTCGGACAGTCGTTGACGTTCTGACCGTTTTCGTTGTAGGTGACGGTGAACGGCAATCCGCCGGACCAGTTAGTGACCCAGCTCAGCTGGTACCCTCCAATCAGCAGATCGGTCGCGCGGTTTGCGTTTTGGACAAAGTCCTTGCCCTTGCCGAAAGGAAGGTCGTAGCTGCCGTACAGGGTAAGCTGTTGGTCGCGGACGTTACTGTCGCGCAGGTGGGTCAGAACGTGGCTCCAGGTCCAGAGATTCGAAGTATCACCGAATGCGCTGGCCCACTGGTAATTGGCATTAACAGAGAGCCCGTGCTTCATTGCCTGCGCGAGGGTCACTTGCATGGCATCGAATTCGGTGTTCTCCGTATCGCCTCGGAAGGCAATGCTGTTCGTCCAACCGCACGCGCCCGCAGGAAGCGGGACGGTGGCATAAGGCGAGCCAGGCGAGGTGTAGTTGGGATCCGAGCATGCCGGCAGTTTGGCTGCGAAATAACGTTGCAGGAGATTGTTGGTAGCGGTGCCGCCGTTGGCTGCGATCGTGCCCGCAGGCACCGAAGGATCGTAGTGAAGGGCTTGGCCGGTGACGCTATTGCCGCCCGGAAGGGTGACAAAGGACTCGTTGGGATTGGTGCCGTTGCTGTCGCCGTCGCCCAGGGTATGCGTTCCTTTGTTGCCCACGTACGCAATTGTCAGCGACGTCGTGGGGGTGAGGGCGCGCTCTACCGCCAGGTTCCAGGCGTCGATGGTCGGGAAATTGAGCGGCTGGTTACGGGCGCTGGAGCTGATTGCGGCCCCCGGATTGGGCAGCAACCCGTTGGAAGGAACCGGAATCGGGGCGTAGGCCACAGGTCCCGTGGCTAGAGTAAACGCCGCGGCTTCTGCCGAAGGCGCGTTGATCTGCTGGTTAGCCAAAACCGGAATGTTCTGCGTGACGGTATGGCCGAAGATGGAGCCGAAGACACCGGTGTCGAAGCTGCGTCCATAACCGGAACGAATAACGGTCTTCTCGTTCAGCTGGTAAGTGACACCAATGCGAGGCGCAAACTGCTTCTTTTTATCGATGTCCCAGCCAAGGTCGGAGGGAACGCCGCCAATACCGGCCACGTGCAGGTAGCCGTCGTTGAGGTTCAGCAGCGAGCCGTTTCCTGGGCCATTGACCGCCTCAGGGAAGTAGAGCTCCCAGCGCAGGCCAAGGTTGAATTGCAGCTTGCGGGTCACACGCCAGGTGTCCTGGCCGTAGAAAAAGGTCCGCTTCTGAAATTCCTTGGCATTGGTGGAAGTAGAAACGTAGCGGTTGAAGCTCGTGACATCGCCGAGCATGAAGGATGCGAATCCCAGGCCGTCGGTGTTGGTCGTGGGGTTCTGCGTAGGACCAGGAGCAAAGTTGAGCAAGCCGGCGCGATCGTTGTCCGAAGGTACGCGCAGGTTGCGTCCATAGCGAAGATCGGCGCCCACCTTTACGGTGTGGTTGCCGATCACCCTCGTCCAGTTGTTGACGATCTGGAACTGGTCTTCCCGCTCGGTCAGCGGGCAGTTGCACCGGTTGACGCCCAGGCCGTCGCCATAGACCGTGCCGTTGGTTCCACCGCCGCCGCCAGGCAGGTTGGTGATGTTGAATCCCGGCGATCCCGAAGTGATATTGCCGCCAATGTTGATCCCCGGAATGCCGAGCTGGGTGGCAAATTCGGTGCCTTGGTCATGCTTGGTGTCGATGACGTTGTAGCGGTAGTAGCCAAGACGGAAGTCGGTCAGCAGCTTGGGGCTGATCGCGATATCCATGCCGGAAGCCAGGCTGTCGTTCGCGCCGTTGGAGTTGCCGCCATAGTTGTTGATGCCGAAACCAGGACCTCCTGCCGAGCCGAACATGACTTTGCCCGAGAGTGTGTCCCAGAACCGCGAGAAGCGCTCAAACGCGTGCATCTTCTCGTTAATCGTGTAGTCCACGCGCTCTGTCCATTGGTTGCTGTTGAACAGACCCGTGCCAGGCTCGTTGAAGTTCTTGTCCAGGCCGTTGACATCTCCCACGCCTGTTCCAAGGCCGATGCCCTTCGTGTAGGGCTCAAGAATCTTCAGAAGCGCCAGCGTCTGAGGAGAGAGAAGCGCCTTAGGAATGACGTTGCAGGGGAATGGTTGACCGTTTGCTCCCGACGACCCGCAGCCAGGGGCTACCGCCGCTCCCGTGTTGTTGTAAATGGTTCCGGCTGCGGCAAGCTGGGTCTTGTACTCGCTGAAATCCGCGCCCGCGATTCCGCTCGGGCCAACTTCGTTGCCGAGAGCGGTTTCTGTGAGCAAAGTTGTAGGCAACGTGTCAGTCGCCGCCGTGCCGACCTTCTGGCGCTGCGCTTCATAATTTCCGAAGAAGAACAGCTTGTCCTTGATCGCCGGACCGCCGAAGGACCCGCCGAAGCGGTTCTTCAGACCCGCCGGAATCGTGCCGGGAGCTTCTGAATAGGGGTCGCGGGCATAGTTGGCGTTCCCCGTGCGGAAATCGTACGCGCTGCCGTGGAAGGTATTCGTGCCGGACCGGGTCTGCGCGGTAACCACTGCGGAGACGGCCTTGCCCAACTCAGCATCGAAATTCTGCGTGGTGATCTTGGTTTCCGTCACCGCATCCAAAGCGGGATTGATGACGATGATTCCCAGGATCGGATCCTGGTTATCGGTGCCGTCCAGCTCAAAGGCGGTTCCGCCAAATGCCTGTCCGTCCACTTGAATCTGCTTGGAACCCTGCGGGTTCTCATCAGCCGCGTGGGACCAGCCGAGCAACTGCGCTCCGGGCAACAAGAGCTGCAAGTTGGTGAAGTTCTGATCGCCCACCGGAAGGCTGGAGACCTGCTGCTGATCGAAAACAGTCGACACATCGGCGCGATCGGTCTTCAATTCGGGCTCCGTGTCGGCGTTCACCTCGACGGTCGTGTTCTCAGCACCGATTTGCAGGGTGGGATCAATACGGGGCGAAGTATCCGCTTCAACGGAAATGCCCTTGGTCTCAAAGACTTTGAAACCCTTGGCCGTCACTTTTAGGTCGTAAACGTCGGGAATGAGGTGAGGAACGCTGTAATCGCCCGAACCATTCGAGACTGCGGTTACGACGGTGCCCTTGGCCTCGTCCTTTACCGTCACCGTAGCGTTTGGAATTGCGGCGCCTGAGGAATCGGTCACAGTGCCGAATATCGATCCGTAGACCGATTGTGCACTGGCCTGTACGCTTGTGATCAAACCGGCGCAGGCGAATAACGCCAGCGCAAGCGCTGTACGCAAGTATCTGTTCATGCGGTCTCCTGAAAAATAAGTACCTTGGTTCTTCTGTCAACTTGTCTTAAGTCTGCCGGTTGGCAGGCGTGATTGGGCTAATCGGCTTGCAAGGCTCACCTGTCGCAATGGCAGGTTCGCTGATAATTCCGGCGCCGCTGCTCTCGAATGAGGATTTTTCGTGAGAGCTAAAAGGACCGACCCCGAGGCAAATCGAAACCATATCCAAACTTAGGTCGACCTGTCAACGTCCAAATGCAAGATTTCTCAGAATCGTCCCGGCAAAAACGATATGTCATTTTTCCTGATCGCATCGGGACCCACCGGCAAACCCGTTGTCGCTGGCCCTTCGACAGGCTCTCGAGCTTAAGCATCTCTAATTAAAGCGATTTACTGAGTTTTCTCGTACCGTTTCTTAGGAATCCTTCCGCACCCTCTGCACCACCACAGCCCATTCTCTGCCGCACACATGTAGAAGAATAGACCGCCAATGTCCGCACAAATGATATGACTAATTCGAACAACAAGAAGCCCCTTCAATGGCACGCACCGGCTCCCGTTTCAACCAGCCCGTTCTCGCGCGCCAGAATCGTCTTGTTGAGTTGCATCTCCACCAAATGATTGATTTTTCACGTCGATCCCCCAAAAGATTCTCCTGTGGTCGATGCAAACCGCCTAGCCTCCATCCGTAGATTTTGGCTTGCATTTCGCACCCGCCTAAGCGGCCAGCAGACCCGTCCCCCCCGCAATCCATTGCGCCTTGATCCTGCATCTTGGGCATATCATTCCGATGCGAGCTACTCCTCCTCGCGGCATGATCCTCATCCACGCCCCCCATCCGCCGCTCATCGCCCACCACACCCCTGCCGTCCCGTCCGAATCTGTGCCGCAAAGCTCTTCGCCTGCTGGTCGTCAGGTGAAAAAACCAGCATCCGCTCCAGCGTCCCAAGCGCAGCCTCGCGGTCTCCCTGAGAACATTCCGTCACCGCCAGGTTCATCCCAGCCTTCAATTGCGATGGATCATGCCCAAACACATCCCCCCACAACCGGATCGCATCCCGCACGTCGTGCCTCTGCGCATCCATCAACGCCAGATCTCCCGCCGCCAGCGAATCGAACGCATCCGCCTCAAGCGCCATCTTGTATTCCTTCGCGGCTTCCTCCGTCTTCCCATCAATCTGCTCGAGGAATCCCAACTGCGCATGGAGCTCGTGATCTTTCTCCGCCTCGGGGCTTCGAGTCTCTGCCCTGCGCAGTAGTTCCATCGCTCGTATCCCCGCCGCTTGATCCCCGCGCACGGCCATCTGCGCGTACGCCAACCCCAGGTCCCTGTCACTCGCCGTCATCCCGCCCACCGTGACGAGAGCCCCGGAAGTTGCCAACGGCAACCGCTCCTGGCTCACCCGCTTCCTGATCCAGTGATCCGTCACCTGTTCATGCGCAATGTCATTCGAAGGAGGCCGCGCCATGTGGCATTCCGTGCAGTCGGGATTCTCGGGGTGGTGCTTCTCCACAAATCCCGTCGCATTGTGGCACTCAAGGCAGCGCTTCCGATAAAAAGCCACGCGCTCCTCAGGTGCCGGCGATCCATGCGGATCATGACACGTCGTGCATGTCAGCTTGTCTCCCGACTTCTGCATGCACGCGCTCTTCAGCAGTGCTTCATACTGGCTCGTCGCACGTCCCCCCGACCCATTCTCATTCCGATAAACAAAAAACAGGGTGTAATCGAACAGATCGTCGCCCGGCACGAACTTCTCGATCTTCTTCCCCAACCGGTCCACACCTACCTGGCCTTCCAGATGGCAATTCAGGCAGACCGAATCCCTGCGCACTGCCTCCAGAGCGTCAATATTCAACATGTGCGTCTTGCCGCCGGACGCAAGATGCGCGCTCGCATCTCCATGGCACGCCGCGCACGTAATCCCGCCCTCCGCAAACGGCTCGCCGGCGTAGTGATTCCGCGCATCCGGCAACGCCGATGCCACCCCCGATGCGTGACAATGCAGGCATCCAGGATCCACCGCCATCGTGAACGGCATCTCCCGCGCGTCGAGATAGTGCGGCGCCATATCCCACATTTGCTTCTTCGCGTACCAGTTGATCGGCGCCTCGAACCAGTAACCCTGCTGCTCGAATAAATAAGTTCGCCCGCGTTTCCCCGACCCCACGAAGTATCGAAGCTCCTGCCGTCCGCTCAGCATCCTGGCGAACTCATTGCGCTCATAGCCCAACCGCACATGGCCGGCTTCTTCGGTGATCCGGTAATGAATCCCCGATGCAGTATGCTCAAAATCTGCCGCAATGAATCCTTCGCTCGCCGAACCACTCGCGTTCGCCATCGGCGTCTTCCTGTACCGCTCATAGATCGCACGATGACACGGCGCGCATTCCGCGTCGGGGTCACCTTCGCTCTTCGCTTGTCCCGCGACGACAGACATCTCAAGTGGCGCCGTCATCACCGCGCCAAACCCGCAAAGTACAAGAAGAGCGAGAAAGGGGAGTCTCTTGACTCGAAACACTCCCCAAGCATACCCCTCCCTCACTGATCTGAACCTCTGTCCCGCAATGCGGTGTCCATGACTCGCGCGCGGGGCCGTTGCTGTTTCCCAAACACGGCTTTTTACGCCAAGCAACGGCCGTCGAACTCAACGGTGATTACTCACTCTTCTACATGATGATGATAAATAAGGACATAAGAGGATCTTCCAGTCAACTCACGAGCGTCACCCCGTTTGGTGCACTCAGTCCCCGGAAGCTCGTTTAATTTGACGCTTTAGTAGCATTGTCCCGAGTCTCCACAGGGGTTAAATTTCTAGGAGTAAGAGGGACGTCCGCTCCGTTTAGCCCCGTCCCGGCATGAAAAATAATGCTTACGGTTCTCCAAATCGTCGCAGTCGCTCTCGTAGTCGGATACCTCGCCTACCTGAGAATCTCCGTGGGCCGCCGTAACAAGCAGTCCTGGGAATCGCTCATTGCCCGGCTTCAGACCGGCTGGAGCGGACGCCAGTTGAGCGAGCACTTCCTCTGGAAGGAAGGCGTCAGCTTTACTCCCGACGAAACCTGGGTGCACATTCAGGGCACGCGCGGGCTCTGGGCAATGCACAAAAATGCCGGAGTCATGCTGCAGATGGCCGACTTCGCCGCCCGTCACGGCGAATCCGTCGACCCTCAGCTGCTGCAAACCCTGCGCTCCGACGCGATGCAGATTCGCATTTGCACCCTGAAGACGATCATCCAGTGCACGTTCAGCCAGGCCAGTGACAGTGTTCGCTACAATGCCTTCCGCGCCGCCTCCATGTATACCGGCATGAGCGCGCGCATGGCCCAGCTCCTCGAGGGAAGTGCCTCTTCGGCTCTGCCCGCCTTTGTCGCAGCAATGTAATCGCGCTTCGCGCGCCACTCCAAACGCTGTCATCCTAGCGAAGCGCAGTCGAAGGACCCGTTGTTGCTTTTCTCGGTGTTTTCCGGAGGGAGCAGGGGCCTTCCAGGCCCCTGAATTGAGTCCCGCCAAAAATGGCGCGGGCTTCAGCCCCGGGGGAAGAAACTCTCATCCTGAATGAGGGCCAATCGAATGGCATCAACTAACGAGCTGCGAAAACAGCACCTCAGTGCTCTGCGCACACAGCATGCGCGGCATCCGCAGGCTCAATACCATCCAGATAAGTGAACGTGAGCACATCCCAAGCGCACGTGGAACAGCCCACCACATGTGCTATGTAGTCGCACCTGGCTCGTTCATACTCCAACTTCGAGTAGGCTGCTCGTACTCCTGCCTCAGCCATCGCCCAATCCACGCTCTTGTCGTAATAAAGGTCGTACAGTTGGCTTCCATGTTCGCAGTGTCCTGGTTCCATTACGGCCCTCCACGCAAGACCCGCAAATCCACGATGCTCGCTCGGACTCTTCCTGGGGATCTATTACCAATTGGGATGCGAGCTGCGTCTCCCGTGAGAGACCTTAGCTATTACGAAAGTCATGGAATTCCCGTCAGCAATCCGGCATGAGCCTCGGGAACCCCCTTCAGCATCGCTCATTCACCCGATCCTCGATCGGGCTTACAATCGCATTGGGTCACATTCCTCGGAGCCGGCCCATGCTTCTCGACCTCGCGCGCGCACTCTCATTCTTCCTCAGCCTCCTGTCGCTTTACTGGGTCACGATCGGTGCATTCTTCGTGCCCGGTTCGAGCCTCGAAGATCGCCTCATCGCATCGCTTCTCCGCATCGCCCTCGCCGCCTGCATCTGCTTCATGAGCGGACTCCTCTTCTCCTGGCCCTCCCGCGAACGCCGCCGATCCCATCAGCCCCTCATGTCCACGCTTCCCGTGCAGCTCTTCTTCTGGGCTCTCGCCGGCATTGCAATCCTCTTCATCAGCTCGTGGTATCTGGCCACCTACCCCTGCAGCATCGACATCAGCCACGACTGCAACCTCTAGTCCTACCCTGCGATTCTCCATTCGGCACGACTCTGGGTGCCCCATCCTGGACGCGCAATTGGGCACTGGCAACCAACAGCCAGACGAATTTCGAGCTGGGCTAAGGCCCCAGCTCCACCCCGCTTGTCATCCTGAGGACCCTGAGCGCAACGATGGGGACGAAGGATCCGCGGTTGCTTTTCAGGAATCCATCCGGTCAAGTGCCCGACGATAGTCGGCAGGTTCCACGTCGTACCATTCGCGGCTGAGGTCGCTCCAAGTCGGGTTTTTGAGCGCTCCGGATGTATCACCCTAAATCCGTCAGTTCCTGGTCGATCAACAACCTACTTCTTCGCTCCCACCATCTCCATCGTCTTCAAAACCCTTCCGCCCTCTTCCACCACATACAGCCGATTCACATCCAGATCCTTCAACGAATCCACCGCTCCCGAGGGCCACTTGATCTCGACGAGGTCCACCTTCTTCGCATCACCCAATCCAAAATGAATTCGCAGATCGCTCGCCGAATAATACCCATTACACGAGCGCACTTCCTCAATCTGCGTCAGCGTCCTGTTCCCTGTTCCCTCCGGGGTCCCCACGAACAGGTCCTCGTTCGTGGGGTGGTGTTCCCTGTTCCCTTGCTCTGTCCCCGTCTTCGCCACCACCTTGATCCGCGCTCCAATTCCCGTCTTGTTCGACTTCGTTCCCACCAGCCGAATCTTCACACAGCTCCGCTTCAGCGTCGAATCGCAGCGCAACAACTGCGGCACCGCATTTACGCAATTCACCACCGCATCCAGATCCCCGTCATTGTCGAAATCGCCAACCGCAAACCCGCGCGCCTTCGCCTCCGCCGTAATCCCGCTGCCGCCCAGCAAGCTCACATCCTCAAACTGTCCATTGCGCAAATTGCGATACAAATACTTCCGCTCCGCATAACTCGCATCCACCTGCGTTCCATCCACCTCGGGATACACATGCCCGTTCGCCACCAGAATGTCGAGCCAGCCATCGTTATCGATGTCGATGAAGCTCACGCCCCATCCCAGCAGCCGCGTGTTGATCCCCAACCCCGCCTGGTACGTCCGATCGTCAAACGACCCATCGCCAAGATTCATATATAAGGAGTCGGTGTCGCCCGCGAAGTTCGTCTTCACAATGTCGAGCAGCCCATCGCGGTTGTAATCGCCAATCGACACGCCCATCCCCGCTTGCGGTTTCCCATCCGGCGAATACGCAACTCCCGCCTCAATTGCCTCGTCTTTAAACGTTCCGTCCTTCTGGTTCACGTAGTAAGTCGCCGAGGTCGAATCGTTCGCCACATAGATATTCGGCCAGCCCGTGTTATCCAGGTCCGCCGCCGCGCAGCTTAGGGCATACGTCCCCAGCGTGCCGTTCATGCCCGCTTTGCTGCTTACATCCCTGAACGTCCCATCGCCGTTGTTGTGATACAGAATGTTCTTTCCGCCTTCCAACCCCGGAGGTCCGCACGCCACCACGATCCCTTTGTACGTGCAGTTCGCGTCCTCAGGCAGCGGCGTCGTTTTCAGGTCTAGATCGATATAGTTGCCGACGTACAAGTCGAGGTGTCCGTCCTTGTCGTAGTCCAAAAACGTGCAGCCCGAGTTCCACCGCAGCCGGTCCTGCAGCAGACCCGCCTCTTTTGTCACTTCTTTAAATGTCCCGTTGCCATTGTTGCGAAAAAGCGCGTTCTGTCCGTAGTAGCTCACGAACAAATCGTTCCACCCATCGTTGTTGTAGTCGCCTACACAGCACGCCTGGCCCCACCCGCTCCGCGCGAGCCCTGCTTTCAGCGTCACATCCGTAAACGTTCCGTCGCGATTATTCTTAAACAGGTGGCAAACCGGCTCATGGCCCTTGGGAAATCCCTCCAGCCTCCACCCATTCACCAGAAAAATATCCACCCAGTCGTCGTGGTCGTAGTCGAAGAACGCAGCCCCGCAGCCAGTCGTCTCCAGCAGATATTTGTTTCGGTGCTCTCCGCCGAAAATTGTCTCGACGTTGAGGCCCGCATCCTTTGCCACATTGACAAACTGCACGCCCAGCGGTGTTCCTGTCACGGGAGAAGGCGCACCTTTCGGCGCCGGCCTCGCCTGCGCTACATAGGATTGCCGCGCGCTGCCCGTCGGCTTCTGCGCCTCCGGGCTTTGCTGTCCGGCCAGCCCGAAAACCGGCCGCGCCAACCCCAACACATCTTCCAGCGACAACACCACCGCGGTCCGCGACAGCGACTTCAAAAATCCGCGACGATTCCAGCCCAAATCCGATTCCCCTTGCGTTCCTCTGGACGCCCATGCCTGAAAGGACACCCACAAAGATCATAACGGTCTGCAAGGAAAGCAACGAACGCGAAGTCTGGTTCGTCACCGATCACTGCCAGGTTCGCCGCGCACCTTCAGATGATCGATGAAATGCCTAATCGATGAAATGTCATCCTGAGCGGAGCAGCTTGGGGCCCCGCGGACGCACGAGCGTACGGGGGGTAAGCGGAGCGAAGGATCTGCTTTTCGGATCTCTGTTCTCTGATCCCTGATCCCTGTTCCCTTCTCCCTACTCCGCCCTCAACACTGCCAGTCCTTGAAGTCGGGATTGGTCGCCTCGATCCCGCCCTTCAGTTGCGGATGAGTTTCCCGGAGAGCAACGAGGCGCTCCGCATCTTCAAACGGAAGCGATTTCAGCAGCAGTCCGTACACGCAACTGAAGATTGCCGTGGTCGCACCTACACCGAACGCCAGCGTCAGCACGGCGGCTGCCGTGAACGCGGGAGACTTGCGCAATTGGCGGCCTGCATAGCGCAGATCGCGCAGGACATGTTGCATCATGATTCGAACCTCCGAGGCGTGTCGGCGAGCGGCAGCGGCTTGCGAGTGCAAACGATCATACCCTCTGCGACAGGCGGCCTCACCCGTTAAGTGACGGGCGCCGAGAAAGTTGCCGGCACGGTCTCCGAATTGATTTCGGAACGGGAAATAGCTTGCGCGACCGTCTCCCATTTCCTCTGCAACTTTTCCAAATTCCTCGTGTCAAATATTGCAAGCCTGTTGTATTCTTCTTCGCGCGGTCCCCAAAATGCGCGGAATTCCGGCTCCCGCAGCTGCTTCCCAAGTTGCCCATCACAAACACTCCTTCACCGCTAACCAAAGGAGTTGAAGAATGGCCGCAAATCTTGTTTATTTTGGCGAAGATACTTGCCATCGGCTCGCTGTCCTCGCGCGAGCTGGTTATTCCGTCAAAAACTGCAGTTCCGTCTGCGATCTTGGATTCGCACTCGACGATCCCAACGAAACAGAGGCTGTCCTGATGGCCGACCACAATGGCCACCTGCCGCAGGACGCCATCGCCCTCGTCCGCACCTGTTCCTCCGTGGCACTGGTTCTGTTTCGCGAATCAAACGACACCTACTGCGAATCCCCATTCAATCTCGTCGTCCCCAGCCTCACACCTCCCGAGCAATGGCTCGACCAGATTGACGCACTCCTCCTCGAGCGCCGCCTCAATGGCGCAGCTTCGGCGTTGCCTCGTTCGCAGCCACAGAAGCCCCAACAGCAGGCCAAGTTTCTCCGGCGTGACACCGCTCAACTCTGCGAAAACTCCCAATTTGATCGCAGCAGCAAATTCTCCTGCCCTGATGCTCGCGTCCGTGCCGGCCGTAAGGAAACAATCTTTCTATCCTGAGACACAACTCCTTCTGTTTCAATCGTCTGCTACCACTTCCCCAGCGGTGTCATACCCCCTCCCACAAATGATCGGCCCCTGCCCTCTGTGTGTGATTGTCCCCGTTGAGACACCCTCCTACACTTGGGATCAATAAGGCTCGTCTCCGACAGCGCAAAGAGGCCCCCCATGATTGAGATGAAGAACCTGGACTATTACGAGTTCCTCCAAATCAGCCCCAACGCGGATTCCGATACGATTCACCGTGTCTACCGCTTCCTGGCCGCCCGCTTTCATCCGGACAACCCGGCCTCCGGCGACCCGGAAAAGTTCTTCATGTTGAAGACAGCCTATGACGTCCTTTCCGATTCCAGCCGCCGCGCCGAATACGATGCGAACCGCGAGCGCGAAGCCGCCGATCAAACTCCTCTCTCCAGTTCCGTTGATTTCATGGATCAATTCGATGGCGAACTCAATCGCCGCCTTGCCGTTCTCGCAGTGCTCTACTACCGTCGCCGGAATCAACCCCACAATCCTGAAGTCAGTCTTCAGGAGATCGAAAAGCAGATGGGTTTCCCGCGCGACTATCTGGACTTCACCACGTGGTATTTGCTCAGGAAGGGTTACATCACCCGCGCAGATAACTCCGACTTCACCCTGACCGCCGATGGCGTCGACTTTGTGGAAGCTCAGCGCGTCAATATTCCGGTTCTGAATAGAATGCTCACCAACGGAAGCACGGTGTCCACTTCTTCCGCAGCGCACACTCCCGATCTCGACGATCTCGCGGCACAAGCTGCGCACAAAGCCGAGGCGAATCAGGCAGACTCCTCTGCGCCGCGCACCATCATCATGCCGGACATGTCAGTTCGCGTGGATCGGCGCACCGGTCAGCCCGACTCTCGCTCGAACCCAACTGAACGCAGGGTGATCGCTGCTACTTACCGCCTGGGCAGCTAGGCTGGATTTCCCCGGATCTCACCTCCGCAATCGGGTAAAACGACCCCTTGCGGAATCCGCACCGGCCCTGGGACCTCCTGATTGCAAGAGGCAGAATCAGGAAGTCCCACCCGGCACCGCTCCTGCGATTCCTCTTTCCCCGAAACTAATCCATCCGGCATCTCTGCTCAGTCGCCAGCGTAAAATCGAGCTTTCAGCCGATTCGCATGAGCGACGTCTCCAATCCAGAACTCGACGTACATCGGGGACTCCATTCGTCTCTCCTCAGCATCGTTTCGAATCTTTTTCTGGCCCTTTGCAAATGCGCCGCCGGCTTCCTCGGCCATTCCTTCGCTCTCGTCGCCGATGGCATCGAGTCCCTCTCCGACGTCTTCAGCTCTACTGTCGTCTACATCGGCCTCAGCGTCGCTCTCCGCCCGCCCGACAAGGCCCACCCCTACGGCCACGGCAAGGCAGAACCCGTCTCCGCTGCCATCGTCAGCCTCGCCATGGCCGGCGCCGCCTTCGCGATCGCCGGCGAAAGCATCAACCTCATCCGCACGCCGCATCCGCTCCCCAGACCCTATACCCTGTGGGTTCTGCTCGTCGTCGTCGCCATCAAGCTGCTCCTCTCGCGCTACGTCTTCTCCGTCGCCCACACCATCGAGAGCACGGCTGTACGCACCGACGCGTGGCACCACTTGAGCGATGCCATCACCTCTCTCTTCGCTTTCGTCGGTATTTCGCTCGCTCTTTTAACCGGAGACGCAACCATGGACGACTGGGCAGCCCTCTGCGCCGCTCCTGTCATCCTCTTCAGCGCATGGCGTCAACTCCAGTCGCCTTTGGCCGAGATCCTCGATACCGCCCCACCCCCTGAGATCGAGCAGCACGTGCGCGAAGTCGCCGTGCTCGTTCCCGGCGTCGTTGGCCTCGAGAAATGCTTCGTGCGCAAAGTCGGCTTCCGCTACTATGTCGACCTCCACGTCATCGTCGACGGCGACATCACCGTCCGCTCTGGCCACGCCATCTCCCATCGTGTCGAAGACCGCATCCTCGCCGCCGTTGGCCGTGTCGCCAAGGTCCTGGTCCACATCGAGCCCGAAGAGGAACTCCTCAACCCCTCCCACTCCGACATGTAGCGCCCCGAATCCGTCGATCAAGACGACGATGGGAAGGTATAGAACCGTTTTCTGTTCCCTGTTTCCTGTTCCCTAGCTAGTCCCTATTCCCTATCCCCTGTTCCCTAGTCCCTGTTCCCTATTCTTCAGTCCCACCGCCTCCGCGGGAACCGCGGATCCTTCCGAATCTCTACGTCCTCAGCCAGCAGATCCGCAACGCCAAAGCTCGACTTCGACACTCCACGCTTTGCATGGCCCGCATTCTGCGTCGCCACATGCACCCATTCGTGAACAATCACCCGTGCCATCGCCTCACCCATAACCATGTCGCGCCGCCTTTGGTTCATACCCAGCACCAGGGACCCAAGTTCCTGCGCAATCTCCGCGCAGTTCACATGAATGAATGGCTCTATCCGGCCATGCACCCGCCTCACCCATCCCAGCGCCCCCGTCGGCGTATACCGCGGCATGGGAAAAAGTCTGCATTCGCCGTGCAGATAGACCGAAATTGGGTTGCTCACCACCAGCCCGTGCACGATCGTGTCGCCTCGCACGAGTTCCAGATCTCCCTTCATCGCCGGAGTTTCTACAACAGCATTCCGCGCGCTCTTCTGGATTGCGTCGAAGAGGGCAGTCCACTCACTGTCCGTCATGCGTGCCTGCGCAAAAATCACCAGTGTGGTGTGCGGCACGCTCGGTTCCGTCGTTTGTGCGAGCGCTCTTTCTCTCGAGCAGGATGAGATAAAGAGCGCAATCATCAGAAGAAATGTCTCCGGCCTCCGAAGCCGGCGGGGAAGCTCGACTCTCATGCTGCGAGTCTGGCTCCGGCTAGCCAATCTGTCCAATAGATTGCTATGATGTTTTCCATCTGGTTTGGAGATGGAGGCCGGAAAAGAACTGAGTACCGGGAATCCGCGACTTGCGGTCTTCGCTGCGAGCCTGCTGTTCATGCGCAGATACTCGCCGAACTTCGCCTGCGCCGCTATCCGGTTCTTGCCCGCAATTTGCCCGTTGTCAATGAGGAGGTCTGCAAATCGCCATGGAAGTTCGTCAGTTGCAAATTTTCCGCACTCTCGCCGAAGAACTGAACTTCACCCGCACCGCCGAAAAAGTGAATACGGTGCAGTCCAACGTCACCGCGCAGATCAAGGCTCTCGAAGAAGAACTCGGCGTCCCGCTTTTTGACCGCCTTGGCCGCCGCGTCGCGCTCACCGATGCCGGGCGCCGTTTTCAGCCCTTCGCCGAACAGGCTCTTGTGGCGATGGAGCAGGGCCAGCGCGTCATCCGTAACGGCTCCGAACCCAGCGGACCGCTACGCATCAGCTCTCCTGAAAGCATCCTCACCTATCGCCTGCCGCCCGTGCTGCGCGTTTTCCGCCGACGCTTTCCCAACGTCGAACTCGTGTTTGTTCCCCACGTCGGTGACACCTTCGCCGCGGAGCTCGAAACCGGAAAGATCGACCTCGCGATCAACATGTGCGATTCCGTATCCAACCCGCTCTACAAGGCATGTCGAATTCGCACGGAGCGAATTTTCCTCTTCGGCGATCCCAGCCATCCCCTCGCGAATCGCCGCACCGTCAAACCCACTGATTTAGCCGGTCAAACGCTGCTGCTCACCGAAGCTGGCTGCGGCTATCGCAACAAGCTCGATCGCGCTCTCGCTCTGCAAAACGTGCGCCCCGGCAATATCACGGAATTCTCCAGCGTCGAAGCCATGAAGCAATGCGTGCGCGTCGGCATGGGCCTCGCGCTTTTGCCTGCCATCGTCATCTCCCGTGAACTGCGCCAGCATCTATTTAGGAGCTTGCATTGGGCGGGCCCCTCGCTCGATGTCACCACCCACATCCTTTGGCACAAAGACAAGTGGGTTTCGCCGGCAATGGCCGCATTCCTCGAACTCGTCCAAAGCCAGGTCAATGACGACGACGCGCCTGTAGATCTTGAAGCCACCGGTTGATCCCGCCCTCCCATTGATTGACCAATACGCAAGAACATGGGAGCCCATCCTCGACGCCCAGTCAGTTTGCGTCTAGGTGGGAAACCACGCGTCTACCCTGGTTTTTGAAGTGCAGTCCGAGCATGCCCAGCGGGTTGAACGACCGCGGTCTCTCTCATCGCCGTCTCAATCCGCACGACCTTGGGTACCCCATGTCTCGCTTTTTAGATATGGGGTGCAACCAGCCGCTGTTTAAGACCTTTCCTTCCTGATTGTTCGGTTTCTAGTCCCTGTTCCCTGTCCCCTGTTCCCTGTTCTTAACAAGCCGCTCTCTTCCCACTGTCCTTCAGTAGCCCAAGCTCCACAAGGCTCTCAGCCGTCGCAACGACTGCGTCCTCGACCGAGCGCGGATTCCATCCCAGCACCCGCTGCGCTTTTGCGCTCGTCGCATTCTTGCGCTTACCCAGCTCCGGCAAAATCTGTTTCACCGCCGGATCCATCAGCGCGGCTAGCCGCACCAGAAAATCCGGCAACTCCCGTGTCGGGACGCGCCTGGCCACAGCTCCCATGCGGCTCTTCAGCATCCGCGCAATCTCCACGATCGCGACAAACTCTCCGGCCACCGCCAGAAATCGCTCGCCCTTCGCCGCCGGGTGCGTCATTGCCCGCAAGTGTAGATCCGCGACATCGCGCACATCCACCCCGCCAAACGACAGCCGAGGACATCCCGGCATCGCGCCATCCATTAACTTCTGTACGATCAGGATCGATGTCGCATAGTCTGCTCCAAGCACCGGCCCGAAGACACCCACGGGGTTGACCACTGCAAGCTCCAGGCCGCCGCCTTCCTTCGCGATCAGATCCCATGCAGCGCGCTCCGCGAGTGTCTTGGACTTCGTATACGGCATCACTCCGCCACTGTCGACGTTAGTCCAATTCGTCTCGTCGAACGGCCTTGGCTGTTCGGGCTGCCCATAACCGATGGCCGCAAAAGACGACGTGAGCACCACGCGCTTGACGCCGGCATCCCTCGACGCGCGCAGAACCCGCAGGGCTCCCTCGCGCGCTGGAATTATGAGTTCATCCTCGTCCTTCGGAACACTTGGCGGAAACGGCGAAGCGACGTGCAGCACATATTCGCAACCAGTCACCGCTTCCTTCCATCCTGCGTCCTTCGTCAGATCCGCTGCAAACAGCTTCAGACGATCGCCTGGGTCCGCGCCGCCTTGCTTGAGCAGCGCCCTCACCTCAGGTTCGCGTCTCAGATCCCGCACCGTCGTCTGTACGGTGTGCCCCGCCGCCAGAAGCTGCAAAATGGTATGGCTGCCAATGAATCCCGAGCCGCCCGTCACCAGAACTGTGCTCATCTCAAATCTCCGTGACCCCTGTTCCCTGTTCCCTGTTCCCTGTTCCCTGTTCCCTGTTCCCTGTTCCCTGTTCCCTGTTCCCTGTTCCCTGTTCCCTGTTCCCTGTTCCCTGTTCCCTGTTCCCTGTTCCCTGTTCCCTGTTCCCTGAAATTAGATCGAACGTTCACTCTAATGGATGCACAAAGATCCCCATCACTGTCACATCGTCCTACTCCTCCGCAATTGCCGCCCAAACCGTCTCGGCGATTTGCGTCAGCGTCTCTTTCGAAAAGGCCTTTGGCGCCTTCGCCAGGCTCGCCGCCAGCCCCAGCGTTAAACTATCCAGCGCCTCCGGCGGAAGGTCCTTCAACACGCCGCCATGTTTCTTGGGCCGCATCCATTTCATGATGCGCTTGACCGTCGGATCGGCCGACTCCGAATCATCCCCTCCACCGGCCTTGCAATATGGCGAATTGAGGTATTGGTCGAGGAACCGAGCTTCTTTTCGATGCGTCCGATAGAAACGATACGCGTTCAGCCAGATATGCAACAGCGATGCGCGCGCGCTCATCTCTTGGGAGTATCCCTCGAAAAAAGCCTCGTGCTTCACCGCCGCCACACGCTCAAAGACCGCGCGGATCAATTTGTCTTTGCTTGGGAAGTAGTGATAAATGACACCCGGACTCGCGCCTGATCTCTTCGCTAACGCCGACATCGGCGCATCGTGGAGGCCACGCTTCACCACCAGGTCGAGCATCGCATCCAGAATCGCTGCCTTCTTGTCGATCTTCTTTGCCATCCCGCTGCCCGCCAAACTAGAACGATCATTCTAGCATCACAGGCAGGCGCGCTAAGCGCCTTCTATTGGCCTCCGATCGCCGCCCGCGCCGCCCGCGGCGTCGAATCATCACCGCCAAAGTGAATTTATTTCTCCATCTCCGGATGCTGCGAGAGACTCAAAACATTCCCGTCCGGATCTTTGAACCAAGCCACGCAAGCGCCCCCGGGCGCGGTCCATATGCCCAGTTCATCCTGTTTCATGTATTCGTAGCGTTGGAACTGAACTCCGGCGTGCGTCAGCTCTCGAACAACGGAGCCGATGTCGGGAATTTGCCACCCAAGCACCGTGCTCGGGCTCGGCGAATGCGTCGGCGATATCGAAATCCGGAGCATGATGCCTTTGGCATCGAAGACCAGTGCAAACGGCAGCTCTTCGCTGACCAGGCGAAGACCTAACGTGTCTCTATAAAACTTCTTTGCCCGCTCTACGTCGACGATGGTCACGAAGGCAACGACGTTATACCCGCTCAGGCCAATGCTCTGTGTCATGAAGGCATGATCGCCTGAAAAAGGTGATGGCGCAAGCCAGCAGATACGTCATATTCTATCGACTATGCGACAGGCGCGTATCCTTCGCGAATTCGATCCAAAGCGCGGCGTCTCAGTAGCGGCTCTGGCTTATGATTACCCGCCCGGCTACCACGTCCCGGAACACGCGCATGGATCGGATCAGCTTATCTACGCGATTTCCGGCCTGATGGAAGTCTCTTCCGGCCAGAGTATGTGGTTGATCCCCCCTCAATTCTCGCTCTGGATTCCCGCGCTGACAATGCATCGCATACATATGCCTGGCCATGTCTCGATGCGCACTCTGTATTTTCGGGAGGGGCTGGTTTCCCACCCGGAGGCCGGCTGTGCCGTGCTTCATGTGAATCCGTTGCTGCGCGAACTGATCCTCGAATCGGTGCGCATCGGTCAGCTGCGTTCCCGCAAAGACGACGAGCGAACGCTTCGCGATTTGACGATCCTGCATTTGCGGAAGGCATCTCCGGCGCCCACGTTCGTGACCATGCCCGTCGATAAGCGGGCGCTGGCCATCGCTCGGGCGGTGCTCAACAATCCGGGTCAAGCGAATACCCTTGAAGCGCTGTGCTCGCATTCCGGGGCGAGTGTCAGAACTATTCAGCGAATGTTTCAGAAAGATTTAGGTACCGACTTCGAATCATGGCGAAGACAGGTGCGGATGACGAAGGCTGTCGAACTGCTGGTCTCAGGATGCTCCGTCAAAGAGGCCGCATTCGATGTCGGGTATAGCCAGCCGAGCGCTTTTGTCTACGCATTCCGCCGGACTTTTGGAGCCGCTCCAAAGGCTTGGGCTGCTGCTCTTCGGGAACTGCCATAGACCTGTCAATTCCGGCGCATGGGTGCAGTGGCAAATCTTGGACTCCCTTCGCCGGCTTCTACTGCTCGACCCGCCTTCCGGCCCTCCCGCGTATTAGGATGGACAGGTTCCGGAAAGTGCTCGGATCGCGCACGCGCAGCGAAACCGGAGTCACCGTGCACCAACCTTTCGTGAGACTGGACAGGACACTCGAACTCAGGTTTCGCTCTAGAGGAGATATATGGTTACGCGACGGGAATTTCTCGACACACTTGCAGTCGGCGCAGCTGGACTCGCCGTCGGCGCCACCGCAAAAAGCTATGGCCAGATCATGGGCTCCAACGAGCGGCTCAACTTCGGGGTCATCGGCCTCAACAGCCGCGCCTACGCGCATCTCTCTGCGCTCAAGGCCAACCAGGCCAATGCGCGCATCGCATATGTCTGCGATGTCGAAACCAACATCCTCGCGAAATTCGCCGCCGGCACTGAGAAGGTCATGGGCGAAGCTCCCAAAACCAATCAGGACTTCCGCAAGGTTCTCGAGTTGAGAGATGTCGACGCCATTACCATCGCCACGCCCGACCACTGGCACGCGCCCATGGCAATTCTTGGCCTGCAGGCCGGCAAACATGTCTACGTTGAAAAACCCTGCGGCCACAACCCCGCCGAAGGCGCGCTCCTCATTCGCGCACAGCAGAAATACGGAAAGCTGGTGCAGATGGGCACGCAGCAGCGCTCCTCGCCCCACACCATCGAAATCGTGAAGCAGATTCACGCCGGACTCATCGGCCGCGCATACTTCGCCAAAGCCTGGTACAACAACACCCGCAAGTCGATCGGCTACGGCAAAGACGCGCCCGTTCCCGCCACGCTGGATTGGGATCTGTGGCAGGGGCCGGCGCCGCGCCGCCCTTACAAAGACAATGTGCAGCCCTACAACTGGCATTGGTTCCGCATCTGGGGCACCGGCGAAACCCTCAACAATGGCACCCACGAAGTGGACGTGTGCCGCTGGGCGCTTGGCGCCGACTTTCCCAATCGCGTGACGGCATCCGGCGGCCGATACGCCTACAAGGACGACTGGCAGTTCTACGACACGCTCATCACCAACTTCGAGTACGACGACAAAATGATCGCCTGGGAAACAACATGCTGCAATGGCATGCGCTACTTCAATCGCGGGCGCGGCTCCCTCATCGAAGGCACCACCGGCACTGTTTTGGTAGATCGCGATGGCTACGAAGTCTACGACCTCAAGGGTAAAAAGACCAGCGACTTCAGAGTCAACAGCGGCCGTACTTCCACGGACGATCTCATCGGCGCCGATTCCATGACCGACGCCCACTTCGCCAACTTCATCGCCGGCGTACGCACCGGCGCCGCGCTCAATGCGCCCGTCTCGGTCGGCAACGTCGCCGTCACCATGCTGCAACTTTCCAACATTGCCTGGGAAGTCAATCGCGAGCTCAACCTCGACCCATCCGACGGCAAAATCAAAAACGATCCCGAAGCCATGAAAGGATGGGACCGGGAATACGAAAAGGGATGGGAGCCGCGCATATAGAAACGCCAGAATTGGCACGAACATGGGTGCCCCGGGTCTCGCATTTGAGACCTGGGAAAGCAACGAACACAACCAGTTGAATTGTCATCCTGAGCGGAGCGCGTTTGGGGCCCCGCGGAGTGGGGTGGCGCAGCCGGGGGGAGCGAAGGACCTGCTTCTCGTGATGCCGTATCAACCAACTTCACTCATTCGAATGTGAGGCATTCCGCATGATGAACACACTCTCGCGCCGCACCTTTCTTCAATCCACCGCCATCGCCGCCGTTGGGTCCCCCATCCTTTCTGCGCTAAAGGTCGATGCCGAGCCCAGGCCCATCTCCGGCGCGCCATCGCCCGTCAGGCTCGGTCTCGCTAGTTATACCTTTCGCAACTTTCCGCGCGCCCAGGTCATTGCTTGGATGAAGCAACTCAATCTCACCGGCCTCAATGCCAAGGATGCCAAGGACCATCTCGCCATGGATCCCGCCGCCGAAGCCCAGGCCCTCGCCGATTACGCGACCGCCGGCATCCATCTCCACGCCGTCGGAACCGTCTACTTTCCCAAAGACGAAGACAACGACATCCGCGCCAAATTCGAATACGCGAAGCGCGCCGGCGTTAACGTCATCGTCGCTGGCGACCCTGCGCCCACCACGCTCCCGCGCATTGAGAAATTCATCAAGGAATACGACATCCGCATCGCCATCCACAATCACGGACCCGAGGACAAGATCTACCACTCACCGCTCGATGTCCTCAAAATTGTCGGCTCCATGGACCCTCGCCTCGGCTGCTGCATCGACGTGGGCCACTGCGTCCGCGCCGGCACCGATGTGGTCGAAGCCATTCACGCCGTAGGTCCGCGTCTGTTCAACATGCACATGAAAGATCTCGCGGACCTCACCGCGAAAGAGAGCCAGGTTGCCGTCGGCCAGGGCCTCATGCCCATCCGCGCAATCTTCGAGGCCCTCATCCAATCCAATTACCCCGGCTGGGTCGACCTCGAATACGAAATCCACGGCGACGATCCCATGCCCGGCGTCACTGAAAGCTACGCGTACATGCGCGGCGTGCTTGCTGGCATGGGCTACAACCCGCACGCAACACTGCCCTCCTGAACACACTCGCGAAAGGAGCTCTCTTGGGGGAGAGTGTCATCCTGAGCGACGCTGACTCTGAGCGCAGCAAAGCGGAAGGGGAGCCGAAGGATCTGCGGTTGTCTTTCTCAACGTCTCAATCCGTGCCGTGTCTGGATTCTCAGACATGGCAAACCAATGAACCGGCGCTCCCTCAATCCTGTGTCATCCTGAGCGGAGCACGCTTGGGGCCCCACGCAGTGGGGTAAGCGCAGCGAAGGATCTGCGGTTGTCTTTCTCAACATCTCAATCCGCACGAAATTGGGTGCCCCATCCTAACCGCAGTCCGGGGTCCCCATGGACAGGTCATCGTCCATGGGGTGGAGTTTCATCGCGGTTAGGGTGGGAAACCACTGAACCCCTCCCCTAAGTCCCTGCCTCGCTCATTCCGCCCTGAGCGCCTCCACCGGATTCACGGAGGCCGTCCGTCGCGAGGGAATATAGCTCGCCAGCACCGCGGCTCCGCACAACGCCACCACGCCGCATCCATAGGTCAATGGATCCATCGGGCTCACGTGAAACAGCAGCGATCGCAGCAACCGCGTCGCTGCTGCGGCCACCAGCAATCCGCAAAGCACGCCGCTGCCCGCCAGCAGCATTCCCTGCCGCACGAACATTCCCGTGATATCGCTGCGTTGCGCTCCGAGCGCAATCCGTATCCCAATCTCTCTCCTGCGCTGCGACGCCGAATACGCAATCACGCCATACAAGCCCACCACGCCCAGCAGAAGCGCAATCGATGCCGCCAATCCCAGCATCACCAGCGTGAACGACGTCCGTGCCATCGACTTGTTGTAGAAATAGCTCTGCGTGTGAATCTCGCTCAGTGGAAGGTTCGCATCCACAGCCCATACCGCTCGCCGCAGATCCTTGATCAGGCTGTCCGAGCCGGCACGCGAACTCCTCACCGCATATGTCACGTAGCGCCGCACGTTCTCATCAGCGTCGCTTTCAAAGTGGTTCATCAGGATCGGCCAGAAGGCAATCTTCGGCTCCTCCTCGCTCATGCCGTCATAGTGCACGCTGCCCGTCACGCCAACAATCTCGCGCCAATCGTCCTTTGTGCTCACACGAATGTGCTTGCCCAGCGCATTCGATGGATTTCCCCAATACTCCCGCGCAAAATTCTCTGACACCATCGCTACAGGCCGCCGCTCATAGAGATCGGCCCACATATAATCCCGCCCCGCCACCAAAGGGATTCCCATCGTCTTGAAATATCCCGGCGCGACAAATTTGAATCTCCGCAGCGGCGGCATCTTTCCGTCGGCGTGACTTCGATCCTGCGCATACACCGGGTCCGTCCACCCCTGCCCGTCCATCGGCACGGAGTTTGCAATCGCCGCCGACGTCACGCCCGGCACAGCTTCCATCTTGTGCAGGATTGCTTCTTCCAGCCGCACCACGTTCTCCGCCTTTGGCACATCGGCCTCCGGAATCACCAGCCGCAGCGTCTGAATGGGCGCAGTATTGTCGTAGCCCGCATCCAGATGGGTCAGCGCGCGAAATGTACGGATCATCAAGCCCGAACAGATCAGCAGCACGAACGCCAGGCTCACTTGCACCACCACCAGCACATTGCGCGTGCGATGCCGCTCGCGTCCCTCACTCGCGCTCCGCCCGCCCTCACGCAATCCTGTCCCGATACGCGCGCTCGCATAACGCAACGCCGGAATCGATCCGAACAGCAAGCTGCACAGCAGCGACACGGCCACGGTAAACGCCAGCACAGCCCAGTCGATCCCAATATCGTGTAGCCGCGGCAATCCCTGCGGCGCAATCGCGACCAGCAACCGTACCGCTCCCCACGCAAGTCCCAGTCCCAGCGCACTGCCCAGCGCGCCAATCACCACGCTCTCCAGCAGAAAATCGTGCACGATGCGCCACCGGCTTGCGCCTAGCGCTGCGCGAATCGCCAGCTCCCGCTGCCTTCCCTCCGCGCGCACCAGCAGCAGGTTCGCGACGTTGGCGCACGCAATCAGAAGCACCACGCCGATCGAGCCCATCAGCACCCACAGCAGTTTGTTCACATCGCCAACCACCACCTGGGTCAGCGGCTGCACCTTCGGCCCCAAACGCGCTTGCCGGAAAAGATCCAGGCTGAACCCCGGCGGCGCAGGAAAACTCGTCCACACCGTCGGAATCATCCGCGCGACGTCAGTGTTTGCTGCTTCCAGCGTCACGCCTGGCTTCAGGCGCGCCACGCCGTCATAGCTGAATTCCCCCAGGTGCGTCTTGTTCCGATCCAGCTGCAGCGGGAGAAACACCTTCGGCTCGTCCCAATCCAGAAAGTGAAATTGCTTCGGCATCACGCCAACCACTGTGCGGGTTTTCCCATCGATCGTGATTGCCCGGCTGACAATGCCCCGATCGCCTCCAAATCGCTGCTGCCAGTAGCCGTAGTCCAGCATCACCGTATCCGCGGCCTTCGGCTGTATATCCACGCCGTTGAACCAGCGCCCCAGCATCGGCGGCACTCCCAGCACAGGCAACACGCCGTCCGTCACCAGCAGCGCAGGCACCTGTTCTGGATTTCCCTGGCTCGTCACCGCAACCGAGTCGCCCTGGTAAAGCCCGATGTCCTGGAAGACTCGATTCTGCTCGCGGTAGATGAAGTAGTTCGATGGCGCCATGTTGATCAGGTCCAGATTCAGACCCGGCGCCGTATGCCACACCCCCACCAGCGTCTCCGCATGAGGATAGGGCAGCGGCTTCAACAGCACACTCTCCACCACGCTGAACACCGCAATGTTCGCGCCCACGCCCGCTCCGAGCGTGATCAGCGTGACGATGGTGAACAACGGCGTCCGCCAGAGCCTGCGCAAAACCTGCTTCAGTTGGCTGGTCAAAGACTTCACGGGATTGCCTCCCATTGGTCGCAGTGAGGGCCAGAGTCAACGTCGATGGAAAAGTTGAAGCGAGAACGCCGGCTGGGCGTGCGCAGCCGGTGACAGGTCTACGCGCCCTTGCGCAGAAAAGTTCCGCATAGGTAACTGACGATTCCTGCAATCGCGCAAAATCGGGAATCATCTTCAGCTTCTTCCCGATTCCAGAAAGCAGTCCCTTCATCCCCGCGCAAAACCGGCAACATCCTTAAGTCCAAACTCCGGCAGCCGATCTCCTCAGCCAGGGGACACTCGAGATGATCCTGCTCCGCCGCATGTTTCGTTTTCGTCTACGAATTCGTCTGCGGCTTCATCGTTTGCCAAAGATGCCATCGCTCGGAGCCCGGCTTGTCTCAGCCGATCGAATCGATGCCACGCCTCTTCCAATCATGCCTCTCCTGGCGGCGCCAATCGATCCGAAGGATTCAGTCCCCGTGCCTGTCGAAGCGCGCGCAGTCACTCCCAAACGCCGCACCCGCCGCGGACTTCCGCCCGCTTTGCTTCTCGCCGTCACGCCGGTGCGAAGACTTCTCTCTTCCCGCGAGTTCTGGCTCGTCCCCATCGCAGTTCTCTGGGCCGTCGCTGCCATCGCAATCCAATAAGCCCGCTGCCCCGCTCTGCGCGTAGAAAAAACTTCCATCGCCTTTGCTGCTGGGCGCACTTGCCCTCAAACGAAATGAAGATGCCTTCATGTCGTCGCCATTCCGGACGATAGGTAATTGGAGAGGCCAGACTGGCTTCTCCGCACGGCCGAGCAACAAAACTCCCTCACAACACCGCTGCGCAAAAGGAAACCGACTATGGCACCCGAGCATCCCGTCACCAACATCGAAACATCCGTACCGGAGAATGTATTCATTTATTCACGCACTGACCTCAAAGGCCGCATCGTCATCGCCAACGAGGCCTTCGCCTCTCTCAGCGGCTATGCCGTAGATGAAATGGTTGGGAAGCCCGACAATCTCGTGCGCCACCCCGATATGCCCAAAGAGGCCTTCGCCGACATGTGGCGATCCCTCAAGGCAGGCCGTCCCTGGCAGGGCGCCGTCAAAAACCGCCGCAAAGACGGCGGCTTCTACTGGGTGCTGGCCAACGTCTCTCCCGTGCGGGAAGAGGGCCGCGTCGTCGGTTATCAGTCCCTCCGTCGTCGTCCGACTCCGGAACAGAAGCGCGCCGCAGGCGAAGCGTACCGGCGCATTCTCCAGGGCGATCAATCCCATCAAGTTCATGAAGGTCGTGTCGTGCACACCCGGTCCCGCTGGGCCGAGCGAGCTGCTCGCCCCGGCTTCCAGCTCTCCCTTACCTCTAGCTTCGCTCTTCTTGCAGTCCTTGCCGCATTGTCTGCTTCGCTTGCCGCTACCGCGCTGCCTGCGGTTCGCATCGCTGCTCTCACAGTATTCGGCATCAGCGGCCTCGCCGCCCTCTTCGTCCTTTTGCGCACTTTACCCGCGCTTCGCCGCGATCTCACCGCCATGGAAGCTTACATCGACGGCATCCTCTCCACCGGCGACCTGACTATCCCCTTCGACCTCGAGCAACAGGATTCTTCCGGCAACATAGCCCGCAAACTCCGCCTGCTCCTCACCTGGATCCAGTCCACTTTCCAATCCATCGGCGACACCGTGATTCCCGTCGAAAGCGGCACCCAACACGTGCTCACTGCAATTCAGGAGATCGATCGGGCTGCCGTCTCCCAGAACATGGCTTCAGCCTCGGTCTCCGCCGCCGCCACTCAGCTCGATCTGACCATTCGAGAAGTCTCCCAGCACCTCAAGACCACGGAATCCGCCGTCACCGCCACGGGACAGCATGCCTCCGACGGCGCCGCGGTTTCCCAGCGCGCCGCCGAGCAGATTCAGAATCTCGAGTCCGTCATCAAAGAGGCTGCCATCGAGGTCGAAGCCCTCAGTGCCAGCTCCGCCGAGGTTGGAGCCATTGCGGGCGTCATCCGCGAAATCGCCGATCAGACCAATCTGCTCGCCCTCAACGCTTCCATTGAGGCCGCTCGCGCCGGCGAATCCGGGCGCGGCTTTGCCGTCGTCGCCGGTGAAGTCCGCAACCTCGCCGACCGCACCATGAAAGCCACCGCGAAGATCGAAGCCTTGCTCGACACCATCAAAGGCGACAGCGCGCGCGCCATTGCCGGGATGCGCAGCGGGGCCGCACAGGTTTCCAATGGCGTTTCGCTGGTCCAGCAAGCGCAGCAGGCGCTCTCCGGCATCGACAGTCTCATGTCGGATGCGGTGCGCAAAGTCACCGAAATCACCACCGCCTCATCCCAGCAGACTGAAGCCATGAATGAGATCAGCGCCAACATCGCCCAGGTCGCCGCCATGACCGAGCAGAATGTCACCGTCGTTCACCAAGCCACAAGCATCATCGGCGAACTCGCGCCCATGGTCGACCGCGTCAAAAAAGCCGTAGCGCAATACCGCGCCTGAACTGCAGAACTTCGCAATTGTCGCCGTAATAAAGTTGATTCTTGTTGGTCGTCACTGATTTGCGTCGAGAGTAGCACAGCGGCCCCACCGCTCTCACACCGTCCAACATCTCAACTCACCCAGCGTCACCCCCAAGCCAACGCCGCTGCAAGGAATCACGCCGCCACCAATACATTTCGCATCTCCAAGAATGTGTCATCCTCAGCGGAGCAGCTTGGGGCCCCACGAAGTGGGGTGGCGCAGCCGGGGGGAGCGAAGGATCTGCTGTTGTTCTCGGGCCGCATCACTTCGCACGAAGATGGAATACAACGAACTAACGCCCCGCGAAGACACCCTCCATCTCCACAAAGGTGTCATCCTGAGCGGAGCAGCTTGGGGCCCCTCATATTCTATGATTTGGCCAAGATTCCAAAGGGAAGCCATGTCAATGTCTCTGTTCTCTGTTCTCTGTTCCCTGTTCCCTGTTCCCTGTTCTCTGTTCTCTGTTCCCTGTTCTCTGTTCCCTGTTCCCTGTTCCCTGTTCTCTGTCTTGTTCCCTGCTCCCCGTTCCCTAGTCCCTGCCGGCCAGCTGCTCCAGCAGAGCGTCAAACTCCTCCAGCCGGCCGTACTCAATAATTACCCGCCCGCGGCCCTTTTTGTCTTCGATCCGCACCCGCAAGCCCAGCGCCCTTTGCAGCCGCTCCGCCACTTCCTTCACATTCGGGTCGACCACCGGCTCCGGCTTTGGCTCCTTCTTGTCCATGTCCGGAAATAGCACACTTTGCACCAGGTTCTCCGTCTGGCGAACAGAAAGCGAAAGCGTGCAGACCCGCTTCACCGCCTGCTCAATCCCGGGATGATGCTGTAGGGCGAGCAGCGCCCGCGCATGTCCAAAACTCAGTTCGCCGCTCTCCACACGATTCTGCACATCTGCAGGTAACTTTAACAAACGAAGGAAGTTACCAATGGTCGCGCGGTCTTTTCCAGTGCGCAGCGACATCTGCTCTTGCGTCATGTGAAAATCCCGCGACAGCCGGTCGAATGCCCGCGCCTGTTCCATCGGATTCAGATCGGCGCGCTGCAAATTCTCGACGATGGTGATCTCCATCGCCTGCTCGTCCGATACCTGCCGCAGAATCGCAGGAATCGTTTTCTTTCCCGCGATCTCAGACGCCCGCCAGCGCCGCTCGCCGGCAATCAGCTGGAAGCGGCCATCCGCCTGCGGCCGCACCAAAATCGGCTGCACCACCCCGTTGGCGGCGATCGAAGCCGCCAGTTCGGCAAGCGAATCCTCGTTGATCCGTGAGCGCGTCTGGAACGGATTCGGATCGATCTGATCCAGAGGAATCTCGCGCGGTCTACCCCCCTCCCCCTCGTGCGCAGCAGGTGTTGGAGCAGGCGTGGCGGACGCATTCACCCGCGGCAGAAGAGAGTCAAGTCCCTTGCCCAGGGCGCGTCGTTTTGGATCGGTCGCAGTTGTTGTCATTCGAATGGACCCTCGGTCCGGCACCGTAGGCCGGATAACTTTTCAATCTTGGGATTCAGACAGTCAGCGCGCAGTAGCTTCCGTCACGAATATGGCCAGAAGCGCACCTCGACCTTGGGCGCTTTGGCAGCAGCGGCTTTGCGTTCGATGCTGCGCGGACTTTCAATATGATTGCGCGCCAGGAATTCTCCCGTCAGCTCAAAGTACGCTTCGGTCCCTTTGGACCGCGCATCGTAGAGTGCCACCGGTTTGCCATGGCTTGGCGCTTCGGCCAGCCGGATATTCCGCGGAATGACGGTGCGATACAGCTTTTCCTTGAAATACTCGCGCAGAGTTTCCGTGACCTGCTGGGCCAGATTGGTGCGGTCATCGTACATCGTAAGGAGC
Source organism: uncultured Acidobacteriaceae bacterium (assembly GCA_963745845.1). GTDB lineage: Bacteria > Acidobacteriota > Terriglobia > Terriglobales > Acidobacteriaceae > Telmatobacter. The sequence continues at coordinate 160,595 of CAVUZE010000001.1, forward strand.
ACACCTTCGATCTGAATCTCTGGATTGAAAGCCGCCTGCACGCGATCAAGGGTCGAAATCAACTCGGATATGCCCTCGAGGGCGAAGTATTCGGCCTGCATGGGCACAATCAAAGAGTTGGCGGCCACTAAAACGTTCAGAGTCAACAGGTCGAGTGCGGGAGGGCAGTCCAAAACGACGAGATTATGGTTGCTGGTGATGGGAGCCAGGGCATCGCGCAAGCGCGTTTCGCGGCCTTCGACCCCGGCCAGCTCCACGTTGGCGCCGGTCAGGTTCTTCGAACCGGGCAACAACCAAAGGTTCTCAACATCGGTGGGCAAGATGACTTGTTCTGCAGGAGCGTTGCCGACGAGGACGTCATAGATGGAATGGCGGTTATCATCACGGGGCAACCCGAGCCCAGAAGAGGCATTGGCCTGGGGATCGCAATCCACCAGAAGAACGTTGAGACCTTCAATGGCGAGGCAGGCGGAGAGATTAATTGCAGTGGTGGTCTTGCCGACTCCGCCTTTCTGATTGACCACGCCTAGAATCTTGCCCATGGCATTTCAGGTTAAAATGCGTGACCTGTTCCGTGCAGGGATTTGCGCTGTGGAGAAAGCGGGACGATTGTGGAAAGTGCCGAGAGGCGAGGCTTGAGTACGGCAGTAACCGCATGAGGCCAATAGACTTGTGGAAAATTATCGAGCAGGGGCAACCTTTGGAGAAATCAACAGACCCGGACAAAAGATTTATGTCTTTTGCCCTAAAAGGATGGCCGGCAGGCCAGTTGCCTGTCGTGATGGGAGGCGCACCGGGCGAAATTGTTCCACGTGGAACAATTTCGCGATTCGACCGACTTCGACGGGAAGACGCAGATCCAAATTGTTCCACGTGGAACAATTTGGGACGGCCCTTCAAATGATTCCGCGGCGGAGAATCGCTTTTTGATTCCAAATCATCGGACCTGAAGCGTGGCCGGGGTGCAAAATTGTTCCACGTGGAACAATTTGACTTGCCTGCCAGGTGGACCGCGCATCTTGGCATTTTGGGCTAAAAGCGCGCCGAATGGCATCCTAACCCCTGTTCTCAGCCCCCGAATTGTTCCACGTGGAACAATTTTGGGAAGGTCGCCAAGAGAATAAGGGTCTGCATGCGGGGTCTGAAACCGGGACCCTGCTCATTTTGAGCGACGAATTGGATGCCAAATTGTTCCACGTGGAACAATTCTGGGCTTGGAGGGCGGTTGGGAGGGTAGCGTGGACGAAATTGTTCCACGTGGAACAATTTCTATGTCTCGATGGTTTTTGGCCGGATCAACAAGATTCCACAAATCACGCGTCTGTTTATGCGTCGAACAGAATCACCAGAGTTTTGTTGATGAAGCTACGTGGCGCGAGATTCCGGACGGCGGGCGAATGCGAGGATGCGGTTATCGCTCCCGGGGAGCGGAATAGGTTCGGACCAGGAGAAGGCAGGACCCGCGGCGGCCTGGAGGCGAGGCAGATCGAAAAAGGTCGTGAGGGGGGCGAGTCGGCCGCCGGGACAGACGAGGCGGGTCGCGTCTCGCACGGCGGTCTCCATCTGGTCGACAGCGCGGAGAGTGATGCAATCAAATGGGCCGGTCAGAGTTTCAGCGCGGCCGGTATAAACTTTGGCATCGATGCCGGTAACGCGGATGGCTTCCTGGAGAAAGGCGGATTTTTTGCCTTGGGATTCGGCAAGGGTGACGGCGATCTCGGAGCGGCATATAGAGATGGGAATACCGGGGAAGCCGGCTCCGGAGCCGTAGTCGAGGAGGGTGCCGATGCCCGCTGGGAGGGCATGGGCGCAGGCAATGGATTCGACAAAATGGCGGGAGAGGATGGCGCCGGGGTCGCGGACGGAGGTCAAGTTGATGCGGGCATTCCAGCGAATAATAAGCGAAAGATAGTCGCTAAACTGTTTAAATTGTGGTAGTTGCGCGATTGGAAGTCCTGCCGCGGTGAGCAGTTCGCTGAGGCGGTCGGGGAAAGGGATGGCATCCATCAATTGACCAGTGTAAGGGGTGCAATCGGCGTCGGAGCCTCGGGCGCATTGAATGGATTGGCTTGTTTCAGGGTGTTGTCCAAGCAGATGAAAGAGACCTCAGGGCTCGAAGAGATCCTTTTCAACTTCCTGGGGATACCCCGCCGCAGGAATGCTGCAATCGGCAATCAATCGGTGAAGTGCTCGAAAGCGCTCGATCTGACCGTAGACAGCCCTGATTGCATCCTCTGTGTTCATCTTCTCGCCGTATACATTGCGGACATCAGCCGCAGGATCCTGAACGAGTTCATTGAGACCAGAAAGAGTTTGGCTAAAGATGGAAATGTGTTCTTCGACCTCTTTCTTGGCAGCTGACACAAAATGCTCGCATACGTCAGGGGTCTTGTTGGGGTCACAGAGCGCGGGCGACGGAAGATTCTTCGCCGCTGCACCCTCAACCGAGGTTGTTGTGATTTGCTGGGCATGATCGACGGCATAATCAATAAAATAGAGGCGATATTCCTTAACAGTTCTTGCCAAGCTCTTCGGTCGCACCGCCAATGGCTCGGTGCGCTTCCAAGCGTCAATTGTTTTCATTCTGGTACTTCGACGTCCTCTCGTGTGCTTCTTTGCGGACCATATGCTTCTCGAGCAAGGGGGCTAATGAGATAGATGCTTGCGGATCTCATTGGTTCTCTAGTTTTCTGTATTTCGAGAGCCCACAATCCACTGCGGCGGTGAGTAGTCAAACGTTTTATCTAATGGCGATCTATGCCTGAGCACTGCTCGAATGTCTCGACTGCTGGTGTCGATATCGAGTTGAGAATATCACACCTCTCTCCAGACCTGCCGACGCGGTGCTCCGTGTCGTCTGGCTCGATCTCGATTGTCGACGCCTCTTGGATTTGGGCTTGCCGAAAAGGTAACTAAAGGATGGGGGTGATACGCACGCACTTCACTTATGCTTCTGATCCCATTCGATCAGACGAATTTAAGGGCGTCAATTCGCTGGAGCAAGATCTTGGAGGACCTTGCCCTTTGCGTCCAAGAAGACAATGCTCCCTTTGCCATCCGCCGTAACCTGAAGTCGGATGCGTTCTTTACCGTCTGTCCCCGCCAATGAAATGCTTGCAACTCCTTCGCGGTCACGTCCGGCCCAGACTCTCTGACCTCCGGCATCATTGATTTGAAGACCCGCGAAATGATTCTCGCTATCGTCAACTCCGGCAAGCTGCACTGTCTGGCCCGCTCCATATCGGTCGAAGGATAAGCTGCCTCCTGAGTCAACAACCTGGCCCTTGTCATTCATCCTTCCGCCGAAGATCAGACCACCATTCTCCGTGCCCTCATCGTTGTAAAAGAGCATCCCTGCTTGCGGCCTAGCTTCGCCCATCTCTGGCCGCTCTTTGCCCTTGATGATCACCGGAGGCAAACGATCTTTGTTGGAGATGACCATGCGCAATGTTCCATCGGGTTCCGTTATGTTCAACCTGTGAACGCTGATCTCATCAAAACGCTTGGGCTGGGACTTTGCTCCCATCAGCAGTGATGCAAGAAGAGCCGTGCTGATTATGCTGGAATAGATGATTAAGCCCTTCTGTAATGCGTTGGTCATAGAACCTCGCAAGCGGTGGGATTTGAAGACCTACATTAGTGCCGCTACGCATGCGCAGCCCTAAGAGTTCCTCTAAATCTGAGTTTTGCGAGTAAGGAACGTTAAACCCGCTGGCGCCGGCAGAAGGCGGCTTGTCGCTTCCAGTTGGATCGTGGCCGATTGGGAAATCCAACAAGCACATCAAACGCGACACGGCTCTGAGCGCACTGGCAAAACCCAGTTGTCATCCATCAAGGCCATGCCGGTGGTGCAAGAGATCAGGTGGGCCGGTTCATCACCGTTTCCACCAGATCGCCCAGTTGGTCTGGTGTGAACTGGTTCCCTTCGATGTTCGCCGCCAATCGTCCCTTGCGGTCGATGACGACCGTGTGCAGTGAATGCGTAAGCAAGCCGTCGCTGCTCCAGAAGTTCATCCCGAACATTGCAGCGATCCCGCGTATCTGCTCGAGCGGACCCGTCAGAAAATGCCACACGGCCGGATCGGCCTTCCACGTGTCGGCATACTGCGCAAGGGCCTTCCCCCGATCGTTATCCGGATCGATCATGATCGTGATCAATATCGGACCCTCTTTGTGCCTGGCACGCAAACGCCTTTCCACGCGGGCGAGGTTGTTTGACAGGCGAAAGCAATATTGCGGATTCGGGCAACGCGAATAGCCAAAGGTCAGGGCCACGACTTTGCCTTGAAACTGAGCGAGGTGGATTTGCTGCCCGGTCTGATCGATGAGCGCAAAATCCGGCACCGGCCGGCCTTCAGGAATCACCTGCACCGCGGTGGACGGTTTCAGCGCACGGTTCAGCACAGTCAGCGCTCCCGCCTCCATCGGTTCGGATTCGTGGCTCGCAGCGTTGCTTACCTGAATTCGATCCGCATAGAGCACCTTGCCGCTTTGGACGATCTGAAAATCAATGGTGGCGCCAGCTTTCAATGCCGCGAGCTCCGATGGGTCGCGCACCACGAACGGCATTTCCATCGCCTCCATATAGCCGGGAATCGCCTCGCAGGAAACAATCAGAGAACGGTGCGTCTTATCGACGACAAGCACCATTCCGCGCGCCTGGTGTTCCTCGGCGGCCCGAAGATAAATCGCTCCGAGCAACATCGCGATCGCGAGCAATGCCGAAGACTTTTTCATTCTGCTCACCTCCGTTTGCTCGACTATTTCCCGACCGCAATCGCGCTGGCGCCAGGCGCCCTTAATGGCTTTCGATCCAACTTAACGTAGTCGACCGCGAATTCCTTAATGGAAATGAACTGGTCCTTGTCGACATTTACGAAGTGTTGTCTTGTATTTGTTGCAGGCCACCATGTGTCAATTGACACGACACGCGCGCCATGTCCCAGTCCGATGTGTTGCTCCAGGGGGTTTCCGCCGAAGGAACTGGTTTGTCCAACCGTACGATAAACTGACCGCGAGCCGCGGCCATCGTTCTCCACGGTGACCTTGATTTCAGCGCCGATCGCAGACCGATTACTTTTGACGCCCGTCAATCGCACGTTAATCCAGTCGTTGTCGTTTCCGGGGTTTCTGAACAATCGGAGCACGTGCCTGTCAGCCGGTACGGCGCCCCCGACGTCGGCAACGATGTCTTCTTGTCCGCGGCGTTCCAAATCGGCGAATGCGATGCCGTGTCCTTTATGCAACTCGCCCGTGCCCGATGAGGCGGTAACATCGACGAAAGATTTTCCTTCGTTGTTACGCAACAGCACATGCGGCATGAGCGAGACAAACGAGGGATTTCCCATGCCCAGGTAAATATCGAGGAAACCATCGTTGTCGATATCTCCGAAATTCGATCCCATCGGCATAAAAACCCTGTCCAGACCCACCTGCGCGGTTACATCCTGAAACGTGCCATTGTGCATGTTCCGGAAGAGCTTCAAAGTCTTACGCGAAGCTTGGGCAACAGGTTGGCCTTGATAGCTCCGCAGAACATCGTCAATCGAATTGATGTTGTAGCCGGTTAGGAAGATATCGGGCCAACCATCGTTGTCGTAGTCGAAAAACCAGGTGGAGAAGCTATAGGTCGAGTCCTGCACCCCGGCCATTCCAGCCACATCCGTAAAGGTGAGATTGTGATTGTTGTGGAAGAGATACTTTGTCCCGTTAAAGACCGAAACAAAAAAATCGACGTATCCATCCTTGTCGTAATCTGCCGCCGTGACCCCTTTGGCAAAGGTCATTCGATCGATGCCAGCCGCGTGAGAGATGTCCTCGAACGTGCCGTCCCCACGGTTATGAAAGAGTTGGCTGGGAGCCTTTTCATTGCCGATAAAAAGATCGAGAAACCCATCGTTATCGATATCGGCCCACACCGCGGTTTGAGAGGCGCTGACGGTTACCCCGAGACCGCTCTGCTCCGTTACATCGGTGAATGTGCCGTCGCAGTTATTCCGCAAAAGGGATCTGCGCATCGGGAATTCCCATCCACCGCGCAGCAAGAGGAAGTCGAGGCAGCCGTCGTTGTTGTAATCGGCCTGCACGATCTGCAGTGCGCCTATCTGATTCGACAATCCCGCCTGTGCCGTACGATCGGAGAACGTTCCATCCCCGTTATTGTGGAAGTAATGCAATGAGTCGCAGGCGTACATGCTCGATACCAGCACGTCGAGCAGGCCATTGTTCTCGAAGTCGTCAACCACAACACCACCGGCTGCAAGAAAGACATTCAGCCCGGCCGCCGGAGCCACATCGATAAAACGCCCCACGCTCTCTTTGGAGTCGAAGTCGCTCTCCGCAACCAGATACTTTTGAGGAACCCCTGCCGGATACTCGCCCAGCGTCTCATACGCCAGATTGAGCAGCCACTTGACCTCGCGATCATCCGGCTTTTGGTCGAGATAGCTCAGGAAGAATTGAATCGCCAGTTTTGAATGTTCCTGCTTCTCATAGTGCGCGTGCGGATCGATCGGTGGGAAAAAGTCCATTGTGCCGGAGCTGCGATAGGCTCCGTTTTCCATCTCCGCGAGGTGAAAATAGGTAATCCCAAGTGCCTCCTTGAGAAAGGGAAGCGACTTTGGAGAGCTCTGCGTGGCGTATTCATAGGCCTTCTGGAACTGCTGGATGGCCTGATCCATCTCTCCATTGAACACATGCAACTGGGCCATCGCCACATGAGCTTCAATGGCCACTTCCGCGTCGTTTTCCGACAAATGTTCGGCGCTTCCTCGTCCCGGACCTTCGGCGTCGGCCACAAGCTTTTCGAGCGCACTGAGCGCCGCAGGCGTTGATTCTTTGCGAATCGAACAGACCTGGTTCGGATCTCGCTCCCAGCCCTCTGGCTTTGGTTGATATTGCTGAAATGCCGCATCCGCTTCGTTGAATCCGTCGATGTCGGTCATGTTGCGTTCGGAGGGCGGTTCGACCGGCAGGCTGTCTTGTTTCGAATCCGCTTTCCGCGCATTCGGCGCTGCCGGAAAGATCGTGAGTATAGCGAATTCGCCTTTGAAAGGCACAACGCCTGTGAAGTGTCCCGCCGTAACGTTTTTCAACGCTTCCCGTAATTCGGGCCGTAGATCGGCGGGACGCAGCCCGTCCATCCGTCCGCCTTGATTGGCGGTCGAGTCGACAGAGCGTTCCTTTGCGAGGACCTGGAAGTCAGCACCGGCCTTCAGGGCAGACAGAATCTGATTGGCTTCTTGGGACGTCCTCACAACGATAATGCCTAACGTGACTTCATCCTGTTGCGCTTGTGCCACAGACATCATGAGTCCCGCGAGGCCAAGCACCAGCCTGCAGGCGAGTTGCATTTTGTGACCATTGATCGAATCGACGACGGTTGCCAGACCCGGCATTCGCTCCCCTACACAGCGCCACCTGAAACCGCCGTGCGAGGCGCAGCCTTGTGAAGCGAAATTTTATAACGATCGAGATGCATCTGTCCGCAAAGTGGCGCTGAGTGAGTGGGTACCGACCAGCAACTGCTTTGCGACCTACCCTTTCGAGTCTGCAACCTCAGGCTGCCACAATTCGATGGGATTTCCCTCGGGGTCATGCAATCGGGCGAAACGGCCGTTGGGATAAGACTGAGGATCAATCTTGACCTCGATTCCCGCAGCTTGTAACTGTGCGGCCATTTTGTCGAGATCCCGCACTCGAAAGTTCACCATCCAGGCCTTGTTGAGATCTCCGAAATAGGTGGTCGTCTCCTTGAAGGGAGCGAAAACGGTGGGTCCAGCCTCTTGCTGCCAAACGGAATCGTTGAGGCCCGTAGGTGTGAGCGAGATACCCAGGTGTTGCTGGTACCAAAGCCCCAGTGCTTTCGGATCGTGAGCTCGGAAGAACAGTCCTCCAATTCCCGTCACCTTCTCCATTTCTGTTGCGGCAGCGGTCTGATCGCGGAGAGCGGCTCCCGGAGGAGGAGGGGGGACCGTTGGCTGACTGGCGGGCTGCTGAGCGATGCCGAGCCGGTTCCGGTTCCAGAGGAAGCTGGACCCGAAAGCGAACGACAAGCTTCGAATCAATTGGCGTCTTTGAAAATGCATTCGATTGTCCTATCGAGAGGAGTGCGACTCGATCTACGATACCTGCGCAAATGGGGTTCCGCGTAGCGAAAAGAGGAGGCCCTGGGGACGGTCGACTCCTCATCGCCTCCATGCTCGAACTCTTCCCACGAGTTGGAGCTACGCAGCGGCGCGCCGTATAGGCGGTCATGGCTCGTTGGGTATCGGATCTATCCAATGCGCGTAGAATTCTCTCCGCTAGTCGGCGAGGTTAAGTAATGCGAGGCAGATTCAGGAGAACGCCCGGGTCTTTAACCAGTCTCCTCAGAAATCAAGTCCTTTACATCGCCATTTCCGCAATCGGAGGAGCCACCTTCTGGGCCATTGGACAGCGGATCAACCCGCTTACCGTCCTGCTGTATGGACTTGCGATTGGGAACCTCACCGTGTCTATAACGCGGAGATTGCATGGGCTCTATTCAGAGAGGCCGTTTCCCTACAACTGGTTGCTCTTTCTTCTTTTCCTGCTTGTTCTTCTCGTTCCTATTTACGTGATCTCGTCGGCGTTTGTGTGGCTGCTCGCTCCACCCACGCCGCAGACTCTAGGGCATTTGCTCAGGACGGGCTGGAAGTTTCCGATACTGATCACCTTTGTTTCCAGCGCTCTGATCTTCCTCTATCGGACCACAAAAGAGCAGCTCGAACGGCGCAACGTCGAGCTTCAGCGATCTGTGGATCTTGGTACAGCACAACTTGAAATGCAAGAGCAGGAGTTGCAGCGCGCCCGGGAGATACAACTATCGTTGCTTCCCAAGGAGATTCCGCAGTTGCCTGGATTCGCGGTCGCGGCAGCATGGCGCCCGGCACGGATGGTGAGCGGCGATTACTACGACATTTTCAGATTGGGAGGAAATCGACTGGGCATCTGCATCGCCGATGTGGTGGGAAAGGGTGTGTCAGCGGCGTTGCTCATGGCCAACGTGCAAGCGGCTGTCCGCGCGTATGCCAGCAGCTCTGAGAGTGCGGCCAACCTGTGCGGAAAGGTGAACAGGCTGCTTTGCGAAAACATCGCGACTGGGAAATTTGTGACGTTCTTCTATGGAATTCTCGATGGCGAAGCGCGCACGTTTCAGTACTGCAATGCAGGCCACCCGTACCCGATTCTCGTGTCACACGGGAAATCTCAGATTCTCGATGCAGGTGGCGCGGTGCTGGGTGTGTTTCCGGCATGGGAGTACAAGGACAGCGTGATCCCGTTGGCGCCACAAGACCGCCTCGTGTTGTTCACCGACGGTATAACAGAAGCCGAAGGAGCCAATGCACAGGAATTTGGTATGGAAAGCGTGGCGGCGTACGCAGAATCGAACAAACGCGAATCGGCGCAGGATTTGTCGCATGGGCTTCTTGCGCAGGTGAGCGTCTTCTGCGAAGACCATTTTCAGGACGATGCGACTGTGGTCGTCGTTTCTGCGGGCTGACGCAGTCGCACAGCTTGCGACACTGGACCGACGTCCTCGGGGTTTAAACGATCTGAGTGAATCGTGAGCAAGTGCGACGTGTGGTGACGCCAGGCCCGCTAAGGAACGTCGGCAGTCTCATCAGCCAGCCGTTCCCGGCACACTCTTTAAAGTGACGCGCGTATCCCGGGTGGATGGTTACGAAGTCTGGAGTTAGACATTGATGGTTGTGGGCGGTCACTCAGGCCGCATGCGCAAACTGAGATTAGAGTCACACCCCCGAGAGGTGGGTTGAACCTCACTCCGTCATCTTCCAATAGGAGAGCATTGCGGCGAGGGCTGTTTGCGCGGCATCCGTCTCGGCGGCGAGGATCTGCAATGTTGAAAGTAGAATTGCGGATTATTTTGGATGAGCTTGAGGAATTCGTCTGCGGAGAATTGCGTTACTTCGGCATCCTGACTTGCGATTGCAGTCAATGTGTACGGTTTGTCGCAGACGACATTCGATAGACCGATCAGAAAACGGGGCGCGACACGAAAGCAGGGAACCATCTGACGGGATGATTGAACGGTAAATGTAACTTCGCCCTTCTTCAGGACGTAGAGGCTCGTTGCTTGATCGCCATCACGGAACAAGACTCGATCCACCGCCAGATTACATGCTGTCGATCGTCGATCGACCTCATCTGTCAGTCCGGCAGGAACAATGGATTGCGACAAAAGAGGCGCCTTCCATTCTTGCCGCCAGGAAGAGAACCATTTGAGCGGCCGCATCATACGGCTTTTGCTCCGGCGGGGATGATTGCACATGCGGAAAAAGTCAACTGTGTTGCCTATCACTGAAGGATATTCACATGCTTCGATGGCCCGGTCGATTTGAATCGCTAAGGGTTGGGTACGTCGCGGAATCGCACGGGGAAGAAAAGCGCTCCTTGGGGATGAGTGAGTGCTCTTATCGCGCTAGGTGCCCGGCCGATGTGGCTTCCCGGGTTTTCCGTTGGGGATCGGATCCCTTGCTTGCTTGATCGAATCAACTTTCACGAGGACTGGTTGTCCGCTCATTTACTCGGAAACCATCTGTCCTTGGAATTGTTCGTCGGTCCGAGTGGCTTTTTGGTGATTGGCCCCTCGGACATGCTCGCAGGGCAATTGCCCTCACGCATCAGTTCAAGGAAGATCCGGATTACGTCAGCCTGATCACTCGGGAGAAGAGGAACGCTGGAATTGGGATGAATTGACATGTGTCGCACCATAGACCGAAGGGTTTCGTCCTGTTCGTACCGCTTTTCCATTGCGCAGGATTCGCAGGACATGTTAGTCCGAGCACTTTGTCTGCCAAAACGTCGCACTTGGATGAGAATCCGCGGGAAGGTTGTGAACAAAGAGTCTAGAGGTCGGAGGCGCCCCAGCGCATTGGGGTGATGTGGCGAAGATGACGAGGTCATGCTGCCGAAATATCGCCTCGAAGACGACATTTCGTCTGGGCGGGCAGCTCATCGGCGATGCGCGAGGCGGTCTTTCATGAGCGAACGGCCGGTCCGATCCGGGTTGTGGCCGCTTCGCCGGCGAGGGACCGCGGGCGTACCAGCCAGTAGAATGCGGTGAGGTGCGTGATCATCAGCAGAGGCACGTAGATAACCGGAATCGCGTAGGTCGCGCCCAACTGTCCTGCCAGCATCGGAAGGCCGACCTGGGTGGCATGGTAATAGTCGATGACGATGTCGGCTGCTCCCACGAGATTGAAGGCAACGACGAACAGCCAAAAAAGCAGACGTTTGCTTGCCGCGAGGAGCGCCAGCATGGCCAGCAATCCGGTCGCAAAGTCGGCGTAGGCTGCGAACGCGGCGAAACTCGCGGGGAGATTGGGTCCGACGACGCCAGGCAGGATGAAGACGAGGCCGAAGAAGCGAAAGCTGTGCAGGGTCGCGATGGCGCGGTGCGCTTCGACCCGTCCCATCGACCTATAGGCGCGGAAGCAGAGCAGCCACGCGACATAACCTAAAACGAGTTGAATTGGGAAGAGGGTTTCGGGCGACATGGGATCTCCTGTTTGATAGGATTATGTTAGTCATCCTATAGGTTCAGATTTGATTCGAGCAGGACCGGATGGCCGGTCCATTGGACTGCGGCGCCGAAGGAATTGGCGTTCGCCCGGAAAAACTCTTCCAGAGTTTGTGGACTCCGGCCGGTGATCTCACGGACGGCATTGGTAGCCTGGCGGCGTTCCTTACTATTTCGGAAGTATTGCCACAGATGGGTCAGGTGATCGAGAGCGTGGGGATTGATGCGCTCCTTCACTGCATCGGCCCACTGCTCGTCGGTGATCGGCACATAGCGAATGGGCCGCCCGATCGCATTGCCAAGGGTTGCAACGATCTGCCGCACGGTTAGAGTTTCGCTTACCAGCGGATATACCTTTTCGGAGGGCGCGCCGGAGGCAGCCAAAAGGGTTGCGGCGACGCGGGCTACGTCTTCTGCGCCGGCCAGCGGAATGACAGCGTCGCCATCGCCCCAGGGCAAGAACGCGGCGCTCTTCTCGGCCACGCTGCGGCTGACGAGCGCGCGAACGTTTTCGTAAAAGGGTGGAGTCTGAAGGTGAATAGCGCCGACCCCCGCCCAGTCGAAGAGGCGATCGGCGAGCCGATGCTGCAAATTCCGGAAAGAGGGAGCGTGCTGGAGATCGCGAAACGCAGGATCGCCGGGGGTGCCCTGAAATTGCGAATTATTCACGATCAATTCCAGGCCCGCCTCACGAGCCGTTGCAGCAAAGATGGTGGCCGCCTCAAGCAGTCCATCGGCTACCGGGAAGGTGAAGTAAGCGCGCTTTACATCTTTCATCGCCGCCCGGACCGAGGCCGGGTTGAGGAGGTCGCCGGCGACGATTTCTGCGCCCTTTTGGCGAAGCTCGTCGGACCGGGCATCGAGTTTGTGAACGAAGGCGCGAACGGGAAGGCCCTGCTCGAGGAGAAGCGTTGCGATGACGCGCCCGGTTGAGCCCTGCTGCCCCCCGGCTGCGCCTGTAATCAGAATTGGGTGAGACATTGAGAATCCTCCTTTCCCGCATAGGATGATCACTCTCATCCTATCGATTCGAACTTTCTTTGGCGCGCGGCAACCGGATGCATCGTGGGATGATCGTGAGCATCCTACAATGAACCATGCGTTACCGACCTGAACATAAAGCGGAAGTTCATCAGAAGATTGTGCGAGACGCGTCGCGACGTGTTCTCGCCGAGGGCCTGAACGGTGCGGGTGTTGCAGCGGTCATGCGCGACACCGGTCTGACCCACGGAGGCTTTTACAAGCACTTCCGGAGCAAGGACGAGCTGCTTCTGGAATCGCTTCGCGAGGCCTTCCGGGAAATCGCCGACAACCTGGCCCGTGCGGCCGAGCAGTCGCACCGTGAGACCCCGTGGAAGGCGATTGTGACGACCTATCTCAGCCCGGAATACTGCGATCATGCTGAGCGCGGCTGCCCACTGCCAGCACTCGCCCCCGAAATGGCGCGAGTGGACAAGCGGATGAGGGGACAGATTCTTGCCGAGCTTGTGAATTACAAGGATCGGATGGTTCCCTTTATGCCGGGCCGGCGAACTGCGGCCAAAGAGCGAGCCTTCTTTGCGATTTTTTCGACGATGATCGGGGCAATTGAAATTGCCCGCATGCTGCCGGAGCCTGCGATGCGAGAGAAAGTACTGGCGAGCGCGAGAGATTTCCTCTTACACAGCTTTTGATTTCTTCAGGCGAAGGAAAGCGGTTGGTTCAGGGTCCATGTCCAAGAAGCGGGACATGGGGCACTTGTGATCGTGCGGAATGGCGCGACGCAAAAACCTCCAGGGCTGAAGCCCAGGATCTTTGACCGCTCTGATTCAGAGGCCTGAAGGCCTCTGCTCCCTCCGTATCCGTCGACTTGATTTACGACGTTTTTGGCGCGGGATTGGGGGCGAGGGGGTGATCGTTGCAATCGAGAATTTCGATCAGTCCTTCGATGGGGATGGGCAGGGATTTGGGGATGCAGAGCATGTTGAGGGAGAGGATTTCTCCATAGTGGTTCTCCGCGATGCCGCGAAAGTTTTGCGGATTGAAGAGCGGCGGAAGATGCCACCAGAGGCGATAGTCGCGATCGAGAAGCCACTGAATGAGCGGCGGCGAGTTTTCGACACGATCGTTTTCGACGTAAAGCAACGGATGGCATCGCGCGAGGATGCCTTCGGCACCCTTTAAAACTTCCAACTCGTACCCTTCGACGTCGACTTTGATGAGGCCCACTGGTTCTTCGGCAGCGATGGAGTCGAGGCGGACGCATTGCACAAGTGCGTGGCGAGGGGACGCAGGCGTGGCATCGCTCATCGAGGTCGAGCCGAAGTTGCCGGCTGCGTGGTAGTCGGGAATCTCGAAGGTCACCGCGCCGCTCTCGTTTCCGCAGGCATACGGAAAGGCGCGCACGTTCATGAGGCCGTTGAGGGCGAGGTTTGCGCAGAGCTGCTGAAAGATGACGGGCTGCGGTTCAAACGCGAAGAGGGTGCGGTTTTGTTTGGCGAGTTGCGCCGCGATGGGGACGGTGTGGACACCCATGTTGGCACCGACCTCAATGACGAGGCCGGGATTCTTCGCAAGGGCAAGAAGGAACTGCGATTCGAGCTGGCAGCACTCGCCGTAGAGCAGGTACGCCTGGCCCATGTACACATCGTTGCGATTGACCAGCATGAGCCCGTGGCGGGTATTGGTCAGCTCGTAAGGAGCCGCGGGGGTGAAGGTTGTCATAGAAGAAACGTGGTTGAACGAGGTCATCGTAGCACGAAGGGTTCGCGAGAGATGCGAGGTGCGCGGTCCAGGATGGAGTACCCAAGGTCGTGCGGATTGAGGCGCGGCGGAAAGCAAGACTCCAGGGCTAAAGCCGGTCGTCGAGCGGCTCATCTTCGGGAGCCTGAAGGCCCCTGCTCCCTTCGTGGATTTGCTCTCTCCTCGTGAATCCGAGCCAACGAGGGTTCGTGGTATCCCAGTGCGTGTTTTCCCACCCTAGCAAAGCTAGGATGGGGCACCCAGGTTCGTGCGGACTGACGCGTTGGAACGAGCAACTGCAGGTGCCTTTGATTTCGCTCGGGATGCACGGTCTTAGCGCGCAGCGCTGATTTGGGATGGTGCTTTCCCACCCTAGCAAAGCTAGGATGGGGCACCCAAGGTCGTGCGGATTGAGGCGTTGGAACGAGCAACTGCAGGTTCACAACAAACACGCAGGAGCTAAAGCCCAAATTCCATGCACGCTTTTCGGCACGACTAAAGTCGTGCCCTGACACAAAGCCACTTTGTGTTCGTGCTTTCCCACCCTAGCAAAGCTAGGATGGGGCACCCAGAGTGGGGCGGGTGCAGTGTATGCAACTTAGAAGAGCCGAGGCTCAGGGAGTGGCGACCGGTTCGCTGAGGCAGCGGGGCTGCCATGCGCGAGCGGCGTGAACGAATGCGGAGAAGAGCGCGCGGGAAACGGCGCTGACGGTGTAGGTGCGCTCGGGATGCCACTGGACGGCGAGAACGAAGTGGTCGGGCGAGTCGAGCTCGACGGCCTCGATGACGCCATCGCCAGGGGAGATTGCAGCGACGCGGAGATTGTCTCCGACCTGATGGATGGCCTGGTGATGGCTGGAGTTGACGTAGGACTGCGCGGGCTTCGCCGACTGCGCGTCGAGCGAATTGCGCTGCGCGCTCTGAGAACCCGCAGTTGATGCGACAATTCCGGCCAGTCGGGAGCCGGAAGCAACGGCGACAGGGTGGGCCTCGACGATGTCACGGCCTGGACGGTGATTCACGGGGGTGTGGAGGACGGTTTCGAGGTCCTGAATCAGGCTGCCGTTACGCCAGACATTCAGGGTTTGGGCGCCGTGACAGATCGCGAGGATGGGCTTGTGGAGGTTGAAGGCATCCGTGAGGAGGAGCTCGTCGACCGCGGTGCGCGGCGCGTCGGCCGGGCCGCAGGCGGGGATGGGTTCTTCTCCGTAGCGCTGGGGGTCGACGTCGAAACCGCTACCGGGAAGCAGGATTCCCTGGGTGTTGGCGAGCAGGCGCGCGACGCGCTCGGGGGATTCGTGGAGCGGAACGACGACGGCGTGGGCGTCGGCGGATTGGAGCGCGGCGAGATATTGCGGGAGCGCGCGCTGGTTGTATTCGGTGTCGGTGGAGGTGGGCTCGGGGATGGCGATGCGCACGGACATGGAGAGATTAGTTTAAGGCAGCATTCTCCGGGGGGCGACGGGATTGCATTTTGTCATTGACAAGGAACCTATACTTGTTTACTCTATGCCTGAAGTAAACAGGCCTATGACCGAGACGACTACTCGCGATCTGTTTCCCGGCGCACTCGAGATGATGATCCTGGAGTCGCTGCGCCGCCAGCCTTCGCACGGCTACGCGCTGGTGCAGCACATCCAGCAGCGATCGAACAACCTGCTGCAGGTGGAAGAGGGATCGCTGTATCCAGCGCTGCAGAGGCTACTAAAAGCAAAACTGGTGAAGGCCGAGTGGAGTGTTTCCCCCACCAATCGGCGGGTGAGGACTTACCAGATCACGCCTGCAGGACTGCGCCGCCTGGAGGAGCAGATCTCGAGTTTCGAACGGATGCTTGAGGGCATTGCGTTGGTTTTGAATCCGGCGAAGACCCCAGCCAGCTAGCAAGACAGTTGCAGTTCTCCTCCAATGATGGAGGCGGCAAACTCCCGGGCCTGAAGGCCCTTGAGATTGGCACATTTTCAGTAGGCTGAAGCCTACAGCTCCCTCCGGAATCCTAGGTCCGCAACTGTAGCACTCAGTGGAGGCCGAGATGAAGTGGATACCGAATATTTTCCGTCGCGGCAAGATCTACGGCGATCTCAGCGAAGAGATCCGCCTGCATATCGATGAGCGCGCGGAACAATTGATGCGCGAAGGGATGAGCCCGGCGGAGGCGCAACGGACGGCGCGTATGGCCTTCGGGAACCCCACGGTGCAAGAAGAGCGCAGCCGCGAAGTCTGGCAGTGGCCGACACTCGAATCAATCGTGGCCGATGTGCGCCTCGCTCTGCGCCAATTACGCCGTTCTCCGGGATTCACGATGGCGGCAATTTTGACATTAGCACTGGCGATCGGCGCCAACGCGGTGGTGTTCAGTGTGATGAACGCTATCATTCTGAAGCCGCTGAATGTGCCCCATCCCGACAGTCTCTACGCGCTGCATCATGAAGACGATCTGGTGGCAAACCAGTCCTATCCCAATTATCTCGAGCTGCGCGACCACAATCGCAGCTTCGACGGACTGGTGGCCT
This sequence comes from uncultured Acidobacteriaceae bacterium, assembly GCA_963745845.1. Classification (GTDB taxonomy): domain Bacteria; phylum Acidobacteriota; class Terriglobia; order Terriglobales; family Acidobacteriaceae; genus Telmatobacter. The sequence continues at coordinate 177,389 of CAVUZE010000001.1, forward strand.
ACGACGTCAGTGCTGCGGTACTTGACACAGGGAACAATCCATCGAATGTCTGGACCGAAGATGTCAGCGGAAACTACTTCGATGCTTTGGGTCTTCAGCCGTATCTCGGCCATTTCTTTCACGCGGGCGATGAACATGGGCCGAATAGCGCCCCGTATATTGTGCTGAGTTATGCATACTGGCACACGCATTTTGAGGACGATCGCGGCGTGGTGGGCCGTGTGGTGCGGCTGAACAAGCATCCCTTCACGATCCTCGGAGTGGCCCCTGCTGAATTCAACGGCACACTCTTGTTTTTCAATGCCGAGTGCTTTGTGCCGCTGGTGGAAGACCCTTTCCTGGGGGGAGGCGACCTGAACGCGCGCCGAAATGACTTTATCTTTGAGACGCTGGGCCATCTCAAGCCGGGCGTCACTCCGGCGCAGGCAGTGGCGGATTTAAATTTGATCGGAGCCTATCTCCAAAAGACCTATCCCAAGGACGTTGGCAAAATGACGTTCGCCCTGAAGCGCCCGAACCTCTATGGCGATTATCTAGGGCGGCCGGTGCGGGCATTCATGGCGGGGTTGATGCTGCTGACGGGGCTGATCCTGCTCGCCGCATGCGCCAATTTGGGCAGCCTGTTTGCCGCGCGGGCTGCGGATCGGTCGCGGGAGGTGGCGCTGCGGCTGGCATTGGGCTCGAGCCGCAAGCGCATTCTGCGGGGACTGTTTACGGAAGCGATCATGATTTCGTTGGCGGGCGGCGCGGCGGGTTTGTTGGGTGGCGTGGTGCTGCTGCGCGCACTCAGTGCATGGCAGCCGATTCCGGGATTTCCGATTCACCTGGCGGTGAATCCCGACGCAAAAGTATATGTGGTCGCGGTGTTGCTGGCGCTGGCGAGCGGACTGCTTTTTGGCGCAGTGCCCGTGAGGCAGGTGCTACGGACGAATCCCTACGAAGTAGTGAAGGCGGGAACAGGGAGCGCCGCGGGGAAGCGGATGAATGCGCGCGACGTGCTGCTGGTGGTGCAGATTGCGATTTGCGCAGTGCTGGTCACTTCGTCGCTGGTAGCGGTGCGGGGGCTAGTGCGCTCCCTGCATGCGGAATTCGGCTTCGATGTCGCGCATATCATGTTGGCGGAGACGGACCTGAGCATGGCGGGCTATAGCGGAGATCGCGTCCCACTGATGCAAAGACAGATGGTCGAGGCCGTAGAAGCGTTGCCCGGCGTGGAGTCGGTAGGTTTGGCAGATTCGGTGCCGCTTGCCGTGAACGGGAGCAGCACTACGATCTTTACAGACGCGACGACGGATTTGCGGCCTTCGAACGCAGTGGCGAAAGCCGCCAGTTTCGATATCTCTCCGGAATACTTTCGCGCCGCGGGTACGAGCCTGCTGTCGGGCAGAAATCTCACAGAGCATGACGACAACAATTCGCCGCGCGTGGCGGTGGTGAACCTCGAGTTTGCGCGCAAGATCTTCGGTGCCCCGGCGAAAGCGCTCGGCAGCTACTACAAGACGAAGGAAGGAACGAGGATTCAGGTAGTAGGCATTGCGGAAGACGGGAAGTACAGAAGCCTGACCGAGGACCCTCAGCCTGCGATGTTTCTTCCCATTCTTCAAGCGCCCAACACGTCCACGATCCTGGTGGTGCGAGAGCGGACAGATTTGAACAACGAGACATTCCAGATTGGCCCGGCGATAAGGAATGCTTTACACCGAGTGGATTCGGGGTTGCAGGTGACCGTTGAAACGCGGGACAAGCCCATGGAGTCTACGCTGTTTGGGCCGCGCATTGCGACGATCTCGCTCGGCGTTCTCGGCGTGATGGGCGCAATGCTGTCGATCACCGGCATCTTCGGCATGGCCGCTAACTCCGTGAGCAAGCGGCTCAAGGAGCTGGGGATTCGCGTAGCTTTGGGTGCGCAGCGCAAGGAAATATTGCAGGCGGCATTAGGGCGTGCGTTCAAGCTGCTGGCGATTGGCTCAGCCGCGGGCTTGGTTCTGGGTCTGCTTGCGACGAAGGTATTGGCATTCATCGTGTACCAAGCGTCGCCGCGCGATCCCCTGGTTCTGGCTGGCGTAGTTCTCGCGATGGCTGCGCTTGGATTGCTGGCTACATGGATCCCAGCCCAGCGCGCTCTTTGCGTCAATCCCCTGGTCCTGCTGCGTGAGGAGTAAAGCATGAACTGGATGCCGAATATTTTCCGTCGCGGCAAGCTCTACAGCGATCTCTCCGAAGAGATACGCCTTCACATTGAAGAGCGCGCGGAGCAGTTGATGCATGAAGGCATGACTCGAGAAGAAGCGGAACGCAACGCGCGTATGGCCTTCGGAAACCGCGCAGCACTTGAGGAGCGCAGCCGCGAAGTTTGGCAGTGGCCGACGCTGGAATCGATCTGGGCCGATGTGCGATTCGCGATGCGCCAACTGCGCAAGTCTCCCGGCTTCACCATCACTGCCGTTTTGACACTGATGCTGGCGATCGGCGCCAACGCCGTGGTCTTCGGCGTATTGAACGCGCTCATCCTGCGTCCGCTGAATGTGCCTCAGGCAGAGAGCCTCTTCATCCTCCAGCATGGGAGCGACGTCGCGTCCCACTCCTATCCCGATTATCTCGATCTTCTCCGGCGCAATCGCAGCTTCGACGATGTGGCTGTTTTTGCTATCTCTCAGTCAGGACTGGATGCGGGCAAGGATCCATCCAATGTCTGGGAATACGAGACCAGCGGAAACTACTTCGACACATTACGCATTCAACCGTACCTTGGCCGTTTCTTCCACGCTTCCGATGAACACGGCCCCAACAGCGCGCCTTATGTCGTGCTCTCCTACGCATATTGGCACAGCCATTTTGAGGACGATCGCACCGTGGTGGGCCGCGTGGTTCGGCTCAACAGGCATCCATTCACCATCCTTGGCGTGGCGCCTGAAGGGTTCCAGGGGACCGTCTTGTTTTTCGCATCGGATATCTTCGTGCCCATCGTGAACCATGAGCAGTTATCCGGCGACAAGACGATGTTGAACGCGCGCGGGAACCATTGGATGTTTGAGATGGTGGGACGTCTGAAGCCGGGAGCCACTCCGGCGCAGGCCGCTGCCGATCTGAACTCCGTGGATTCGTACTTGAAAAAAAGCTATCCCAAAGAAGAGAGTAACGACCCTTATACGCTGGCGCGGCCTGGTCTTCATGGCGACTATTTGAACGGGCCGACGCGGGCTTTTCTCACCGGGTTGATGCTTCTTTCGGGTTTAATTCTGTTGGCGGCCTGTGCCAACCTGGGCAGCCTGTTTGCCGCGCGGGCCGCCGACCGTTCTCGCGAAGTGGCCTTGCGCCTGGCTCTTGGTTCGACTCGCAATCGCATTTTGCGCCAGCTGTTCACCGAATCCGTGCTGCTTTCGCTCGCTGGAGGCCTAGCGGGACTCGTGGCGAGCATTCTGCTTTTGCGCCGATTGAGCGTGTGGCAGCCATTTCCGCGATTCCCTCTCCATGTGCCGGTAAGTCCAGACGCCAGCGTTTATTTGGTCGCTCTGGTCTTGGCGTTGGTCAGCGGATTTCTATTCGGAATTGTTCCGGTGCGCCAGATTCTCCGAGCCAATCCGTATGAGATCGTCAAAGCGGGATCGACAGGCGCGTTCGGACGCCGAATCACCGTGCGAGACGCATTGCTTGTCGTCCAAATTGCGATCTGTGCCGTGCTGGTCACTTCATCGATGGTTGCTGTGCGTGGACTCATGCGCTCCATGCACAGCAACTTCGGTTTTGATCCGCGGAACGCGATGTTGCTGGATACCGATCTGTCGGCAGCAGGCTACACCGGCGAAAAAGTACCCGCAATGCAACGGCGCATGATCGATGCCCTGCAAGCAATTCCTGGCGTAGATTCCGTAGGATCGGTGAATTATCCGCCGTTAGAACCCCCCGGTACCTGGCAAGGGCTTGTCTATACCGACACAACCGAGGATCTGAGCCCATCGAATGCCGCGGCCGACCCTAATATGTTCAACGTATCTCCAGACTACTTCCGCGCAGCGGGTACATCTTTATTGGCGGGCAGAGCCTTCACATGGCATGACGACACAAACGCCCCGCGTAGCAGTGGTGAACCGGGAGTTCGCAAGCAAGATACTGGGCTCCGTACCGGACGCTGTCGGCCGGTATTTCAAGCTGCGCGATGGCACGCGCGTGCGGGTGGTGGGTCTGGTCGAAGACGGAAAGTACGTGAACCTCACCGAAGCCCAGAAGCCCGCGATGTTCTTCCCCCTGCTGCAATCGCCGGCTAGTTGGATATGGCTGGTGGTGCGGTCAAAACGCGACTTGAGCCGCGACCCGCAGCAACTTGCCGCGGCCATGAGAAGCGCGCTCCGGGACATCGATCCAGGAATGGTTCTGGCGATTCGCCCGTGGAGCATAGAACTGGGGGGAACTTTGTTCCCCTCGCGCATGGCGACAGTGTCGCTTGGCGTGCTGGGCCTAATGGGCGCGATGCTGTCGATCACCGGCATCTTCGGGATGGCGGCGTACTCGGTGAGCAAGCGTCTCAAGGAGTTGGGCATTCGCATGGCGTTGGGCGCGCGACGCAAGGAAGTGTTGCAGGCTTCACTCGGGCGCGCGTTCAAACTGCTGGCAATTGGCTCGGGGGTTGGATTGATCCTTGGTCTGCTCGCAACGAAGGTGCTGGCATTCATCGTGTATCAAGCCACGCCGCGCGATCCTCTCGTCCTGGCTGGTGTGGTTCTGGCGATGGCGTTGCTGGGATTGCTGGCCACGTGGATTCCAGCGCAGCGCGCGCTTTCCGTCAGTCCGCTGGTGTTGCTGCGGGAGGAGTAAGGCAGAGAAATCTCCTCATGAAGAGTGCGGCTACCGGTCGGCTTGGGTGTTGTTCGATGCTCATCGAATGTGGGGAAAGGCGAGTTGTGACGAGTCGTCCTTTCGATCTAGCGACCGGAGCCAGGCGCGAATGCTTTGGCGAAGGCACTCGACTTCTATGCCGGCGTAAACGGCAGGATATGGATCGAGGCGGCGCAGTGCCGCACGCAGCAGAGAGGATGCGCCGAGGAAGTTTCTGCGCTGCAGGTGGTAAAAGGCAGCTGTGGTTTGAATCAATGCCTGGAGAAATGTCTTCTCCGGCTCTTGGGACTTGAGCCAGATCGCTTCCCAGTGTTCGTGGGCGAGGAAGAACTCCTGGCTGCGATAGCAGCGCAGGCCCTCCGCAAGCGCACCGGCGGTCCAGTCAAGGGTCATCCTCTTCTGATTATCATGCCGGTTCGGCGTTGCATTCCGGTTCGTGCTTTCCCAGGTCTCAGAAGCGAGACCTGGGGCACCCATGGTCGTGGGGGATTGGTGCACCCTAAAAGGCAAAAGAAGATGCTTCGCTCCCCCCCGGCTGCGCCACCCCACTGCGCGGGGGCCCCAAGCATGCTCCGCTCAGGATGACACTTTCTCGGGTGATACGGCTATTCGTAACGAAGGGCGACGATGGGATCGACGCGGGTTGCTCTACGCGCAGGGATATAACAGGCCGCCAGAGCGACGGCTGTCAGCACGAGGGTGACGCCGATGAAGGTGAGAGGGTCGTTGGGTGAAACGCCGTAGAGCAACCCGGCCATGAGGTGCGAGACGACGAGCGCGCCGACGAGCCCGAAGATTGCACCAGCGATTGCAAGCTCGAGTCCCTGACGAAGGACCATCTGCAGGATGCTGCTCCGCTGGGCGCCGAGTGCGATGCGGACGCCGATGTCGCGGGTGCGCTCGGTGACAATGAATGAAATGGTTCCGTAGATTCCAATGCCCGCGAGCAACAGCGCCGTCAAAGCGAAGAGCAAGACCATTTGCATGGAGAATCGCCGTTGGGCGAGAGAGCCGGCGACGACTTCAGGCAGTGTTTTCGCGCCGAAGACGGGAAGTTCGGGATCGATGGATTGGACGACTTCGCGAGCCTGCCCTGGAATTGCGGCGGGATCGAGTTGTCCGCGCAGGAAGATGGCCAGCTCTTTATCGGTTCTCTGCCAGGCGGAGAGATAGATCAGCGGAATGCTCGCGCTTTCGAGCGACTCGGTGCGGGCATCCGGGACGACGCCGACTATCGTGGTCCATGAAGTGGGCGCGCGGCCTAGTTTGATGCGCTTGCCGAGGGGATTGTCGTTTGGCCACCAGGTTCGTGCAAATGCTTCGTTGATCACGGCGACCTGGGGCGCATTCTCGTTATCCGCGTTGGTGAATAAGCGGCCACGCAGGAGGGGAATTCCCAAGAGGTGAAAATACTCCGGTGTCACGCTCGATCCCTGGACCTGATGCAGCAGATTGCTGCGCGTGTCGCTTCCTTCGAGGACGAGCGAGAATAAGTTCTTATCGTGATTCAGGGGAATGGACTCGAGGCTGCCAACGGCGATTTCTTTCACTCCGGGGAGAGACCTGCCGCGGCGCAGGATTTCGCGGATGAAGGGAGCTTCTTTGGCGGGACTTCCATAGATGTCGGTGGTTGGATCGTTGGGCACGGGAAGCCACAGGCGCACGGCCATGACATTCTCGGGATCGAAGCCGAGGCGCACCTGGAACAGATCCCAGAAACTGCGCAGCAGAAGGCCCGCCGCAATCAGGAGCACGAGCGAAAGCGCGAACTCCGTGACGACGAGTATGCTGCGCGTGCGTGCCTGGGTTCTGGAGCCCCTTGAGCCGCGGCCTTCCTGGCGGAGCATGTGACTCGGATCGAGGCGGCCAGCCTGCAGCGCTGGAGCGAGGCCGAAGAGGACGCCGGCGAGAACGGCGACGCCGAGAGCGAAGAACAGAACTCCCCAGCTGATGGAAATGTCGTTGAGCCGCGGCAGGGTTGCCGGGACGAGTTCGAGCAGAAATCTCCTGGTACAGAAGAGAATCGCCAAGCCGGCGATGCCGCCGAGCAGGGAAAGAAGCAGGCTCTCGGTGAGCAACTGCCGTACGAGGCGCACTCTTGCCGCGCCAAGGGCCTGGCGAATAGCCATTTCGCGTCCTCTGGCGGTGGCGCGCGCAAGGAGAAGGTTGGCCACGTTGACGCAGCCGATGAGCAGCACCAATCCCACCGCGCCCATGAGCAGCAACAGCGGCTGGCGCACATTGCCAACCACGGTTTCACTGAGGGGAATGAGGCGGACGTTCCATGCACTTTCGGGCGGATAATCGGCCGGGAACTGCTTCTGCAAAGAGGCAACGAGGGCATCCAGCCGGCTCTGTGCGGCTGCAATCGTGAGTCCGGGACTCAGGCGCGCGATAGCTCCCGGAATGAAACGTGAATTGCGCACGGGCGGCGGCGTGGGCACGGCGGAAAAGCCGGCTGCTGCCCACAGTTCGGTGTTTCGCTCATCGGGCGTTCGGCCCTCATCGTGAAAACCGGGCGGCATGACGCCGACGACGCAATAGACATCGTTGTCGAGGCGCAGACTTCTGCCGAGAATATGCGGATCGGCTCCGAAATCGCGCTTCCACAGACCGTCGCTGATGACTACTTCAAGATTGAAGCCGGGTGTTGGATCGTATGGATTGAAGAGACGGCCGAATTGAGGCTTCACGCCCAGCACTGCGAAATGAGCCGGCGAGACTGGCTTAAAGATGATGCGCGCGGGTTGAGAAGAGCCCGTGAGATTCACAGACCCATTCCCCTCAACCGATACATATTGGAAGATCCCGGAGTGCTGAAAGTCTTTCCACTCGGGGACGGACAAACCAACGTCGCGCGCGCCAATGCCGGGGAGATTGTCCTCAATGCGCACAAGCTGTTCGGGCTGCGGATAGGGCAAGGGATGCAGAAGCGTGGCATCGACCACGCTGTAAATGGCCGTAGTGGCACCGATGCCCAAGGCCATGGTGAGAATCGCGATGGCGGCGAAGCCCGGAGAATTTGTCAGCTGACGGAGCGCGTAGCGAAGATCCTGCAACAGCGTTTCGATGAAGGGCAGGCTCTGCTCGCTGTGATATTCCTCGCGGATCGCTTCCACTGCCCCGAACTTGAGGATGGCTTCGCGACGCGCTTCGGAGGGAGACATGCCTGCGTGCAGATTCTCTTCGACCTGCAGAGCAACATGCTCTTCCATTTCTTCGCGCAAGCGCTGGTCGGCGCTGCGCCCTGCCAGGAAGTTCGATAAGCGCACAAAGAACCGCTTGAGGAGTTTCATGACAGATCCTCCGCTTTGACTTCGAAGAACCGCGCGATGATCGCCGCCGTTCGCTCCCAATCGCGAGCTTCTGTCTGCAATTGCTCGTGGCCGACGCGTGTGAGGCGGTAAAAACGCGCACGCCGGTTGTTTTCCGAAGCGCCCCACTCGGAGGCGATCGCGCCCTCATGCTCCAGCTTGAGGAGCAGCGGATACAGGGTGCCCTGGTTGACGGCGAGCAAGTCTCCGCTGATTTGCTCGACGCGGCGGGCGATGCCGTAGCCGTGTAAAGGGCCGAGGACATCGAGGGTTTTGAGAACCATCAATGCCAGTGTTCCCTGCAGAACATCTGGTTTTTCAGGCACGGAGCCTACCTTTTCCAACAGGGAGATTGCCACATCTTCCTTTTGGAAAGCAACAGGAAAGTGACGAAAAGGATCGGGAGTGGGGTTAGGCGCGAAATTCGAGGGGCTAGGCCGGTTCCTTGTGCTCGCTCATCCGGCCTTCGCCGATGGGCGCTCCGCTGGCGGCCCAACGGGCGCGCATACTTTCGCGGAATTTCTCGCGCTCTTCTGGAGTCATCGAATCCCAGTGTTTGGACCTGCACCGACGGGATCTGGAACGATCGGAGCCCCCGCCACCCCAGCTTCCGAAAAGAATCCGGCAGAGAAGGAGCAATCCGAGAGACTGCCAGAATGTGATTTGGTGTCCGGCAAACAGCATCGGCACGAGCCAGTTCCACAGGTGCATCACGATTTCGCCGCAGAGCGCGATGAGAATGATGGCTGCGGGCGGGGCCACGAAGAAGATCCATTTCCGTTTCATGTTGTTTTCCTCATTTCTTCATAAGCTCATCGTGAACGCGTTGCAATCGATGGCGGAGGTGGAGAACCGCGTAGCGCTTGCGTGCGAGCAGGGTGTTGACGTTCACGCCGTTTTCTGCGGACAACTCTTTAAAGCTGCGCCCCTCTATTTCGTGCGCTACGAAGACTTCACGCTGGTCCTGGGGCAATTCGGCAAGCGCGTGTTCCAATTCTTCAAATAGCGCGTTGCGGAGGTAGAGTGCCTCAGGACCTGCATCGGGCGAGGGCAACAAGTCTTCGATTTCGAGCAACTCGCCGTCTTCGTTCTCCGCAGCATGGTTGAAGGCATCCGGCTTCTTTTTGCGAAAGAGGTCGGTGATGCGATTGCGCGCGACGCGAAAAAGCCAACCGGTCACGTAGTCGATTGGCATGAGCAGGCGGTGGGCCCTGACGAGCTCGAAGAAGACTTCCTGGAGAAGATCTTCGACGTCTGCATCGTTCGGCACGCGTCTGCGGATGAAGCTTCGCAACCGGGGCCGTTGTTCCGCGATGACTTCGGAAATCCGACGGTCTTGCTCGATCATCGAGGCCACGCTCATGGCTCATCCAACCACTTCCCTAGACGGATGAGGCCCGCAGATATTGTAGAGATTTGCGTGTGCGCGGGCCGGCGCGACAGATTTACGATTCGAGGCTGCCGACTCAGACGTCCGAGATGTTACTCCGCCGGGAGACTAGGAGACGGACTTGGCGAGAGCCTCGCAGCACTCGGAATCGAGCTTGTGAGGAACGTCCAGCGCCATGATCTCGAGCGCCCGTTCAACCGCCATGCCGGGCCGGTAAGGACGATCCTCGGTCAGCGCACCATAGATATCGGCAACGGCGATGATGCGCGCCTCCAACGGCAACTGGCCGGCGCTGAGGCGATCGGGATACCCGGTTCCGTCCAGCTTTTCGTGGTGCGCACCTGCGATTGCGGCCAGTTCATCGAACGCGCCGACGCGCGACAGAATTTCGCGGGTCAGACGGGGATGCTCCTGAACCACGCGCCATTCCTCGGGATCCAACTTGCCTGGCTTGTCGAGGATGGAGTTCGGGACACGAAGTTTGCCAATGTCATGCAGCAGCGCGGCGCGATGAACAAGGCTTCTTCTTTGCTCGGTCAGTCCCAGTTGGTCGGCGATTTTGCCGGCTGCATCCGTCACACCCAATGAGTGCCGATACGTGAAAGAGGATTTTGCGTCCACAACGTCGGCAAAGGCTTCGCAGATGAGATCGATGTCGGAGGCTTCAAGATCTGCGACCGAATCCGGCGCCAAATCAAGCGCGGCCTCGCGCGTGTGGCTCTCGGCGCTATCCGGTAGAGCCGCCAACCAGAGAGTGCCCTCGCGATGGAGCCCCTCGGCGATCTGCACCAGCTCGGGATCGAACCAGCGGCCGCTGCGTTCCCGCAAAACCTCGATCGCTTTGCCCGTCCCTTGCTCGGATGCGAACACATCGAGATGTTGCGCAATTGCCAAGATGCGGGACTCGATGGGGATTTCGTCCCCTGTGCGCCGCTCCGGGTAGCCGCTTCCGTCCCAATGCTCGTCGAGTCCGCGGACTGCCTCCGCGGAAATCTCTCCCAAGCCCAGCTTGCGCAGAATATGTGCGCCGCGATCGCAACGAAGGCCGATCATTTCTGCGTTGCTCTTATGCTGCGTTAACCCGATGCGCACGATGGCTGCTGTGCGCTCAATTGGCCCTGCCTCCGGCGACACGGTGTTCCAGAGCAGGCGCAGCGTGGATAGCTTTGGTTGGCTCGGCCGGGTCCAATCTTCGAGCTTGACTCCGGCTTTGACTTGCCGCTCATCGCCCCCGCCAATGATTTGACAGAGACGGCCGGCATTGCTGCTGCAGCCGATATCTTTGAGCAGGAGCGCGTAGTAAAGGTCGGCCAACTGGTCAGGGACGAAACCGAGCTCGGTGGCAAGACGCATGCCGAGAAGGCAACTGCGCAGCGCGTGACCGGGCACAGCGCCCTCCGTCAGATCGAGCGCAAAGGAAAGGGCCGATAGAATCTCGGCGAGAGAAATATTTTGTTGACGACCCGAGGTGGTCAGCGCAAGGTTCCAAGGCGCAGCGGCAGGAGGTGCCATCGTTCCCTCACCAATCTAAAGTGACTCGTTTTTTTTTCTAATGGGAATCGTTCTCGTGCAAAGGAAAGTTACCAAAGCGAAGTACCAAGGAAACTCCCACAAAGGTGGTGATTTTCATAAGTTGAACAATCGGTGGCACATATTGCGTGCTCTCCGGGAGAGATGGTGTCGTGGGCGGGTCGATCTCGTGGCGGTTTGGCGGCGAGAAATGACGTTGAAGGGTTGCGAGACGACGCGAGTTTATCGACTATGCCTTGCCGCGAAGGCCCCAAACCAGCAGCAGTGCGGCGAGAACAATGGCGATGCCGACGGAAAGAAATCCCCCATTGACGAGGGTTTCCTGCCACGGCAACGCGGCGTGTCCTGACCCGGTGATGGGTGAAAGCGCAACGGTTCCGAAGATCGCCGCCAGCAAGGTCATGAACCAGTTGACGTAGGTACCGTAAAGGGCGGCCCAGTAGGCGATGGCGCCGGCGGTGGGTGGAAGCCTGACATGGGGCCATGCAGATCCGAGGGCGATGAGGAAGATGCCGTTCATGACCCCTTCAAGATGCGCGGCGAGGCCCATTGCGCACATTGGCGAAGTGTGTTTCTGCGAAGCCGGTGAACAGGCCAAGAAGAAACAGGACCATTCCGTGCCACATCAGACGGCGAGGGCGAGAATCCATGGCAACTCTCCTGGAAATGGAGTTGGTTGTGGGAATGGCACAGGATGGTAGCAGAGGAGGAGTGCGAGTCGCGATGAATTTTTAATCCGGCAGCACAGCGAAATTTGGCTGACGCGAGGGCTCACGACAAACTGGGACGCGCGTTTACCAGCGGACGAGGCCGTCGGGATCATCCACGAGCGTGACGTCGTATTTTTCAAGCATGGGCATGAGGATATGTTCAAGCTCGGTCTTCCATAGTTCGCCCTCATAAAACTTGGCTTTCATGGGCTCGCGCGAGGCGAGATCGGGAAAGCCGCGCATGAAGAAGAAGACATCGGGGCTTTCGATGGAGAGGAACGGGCCGAGGATCTTCATGCCGATGGCGTCATGGGCGGGGATGGATTTGGAGCGAAAGATGGCGAGGAAGTCGTCGCGTTTGCCGGGCCTGGTTTTGTAGGTGCGCATTTCAATGATCATGGGCGGCCTCTGATTCATCGTGCGATGGAAACAAAGGATGCGCAAGAACGCATCCGATGACAAGTCAAGAACAACTGCAGCTGCGGCGACCTTCGCTCAGGATGACAGGGGCTTGAGTCTAGGTCTCCGGTCTCCCACCCTAGCAAAGCTAGGATGGGGCACCCAAGTTGGTGCGGATTGAGGCGTTGGAACGAGCAACTGCAGGTTCACAACAAACACGCAGGAGCTAAAGCCCAAATTCCATGCACGCTTTTCGGCACGACTAAAGTCGTTCCCTGACACAAAGCCACTTTGTGTTCGTGTTTTCCACCCTTGCTGCGCAAGGATGGGGCACCCAAATTGGTGCGGATTGAGGCGTTGGGGCACCCAAGTTGGTGCGGATTGAGGCTGCAAAAACTACGAATCAGACGGCGCTTCAGGCGAGGGCGGGGTCCTGCTGCGCGGCTGGAGCGGTGCGCAAGGCTTCGATCGCGGAGCGCAGGCGGTCGGTGAGTTCATCGGCCTGGCGGATGGTCATGCCGGTGGTGAGGATGGGCTCGCCGACGGTGACGGTGAGCCGGGAGGGATATAAGTGGCGGGTGTGGATCGGGAGCAGGTCATAGACGCCGCTGAGGGCGATGGGGACGAGCGGGACCTGGGCGCGGATGGAGAGGAAAGCAGCACCGGAGAGAAATGTTTGCATAGCGCCGGTTGGGGTGCGGGCGCCTTCAGGAAAAACGAAGAGGGGCATGCCAGCGCGGAGAGCGCGGACGGCTGCGCCGAGGCTCGAAAGCGTCGCATGCGTGTTGACGGTATCAATGGGGAGCTGGCCGGAACGGTTGAGATGCCAACCGATGAATGGGATGGGCCACAACTCCTTTTTGGCGAGGATGCGGAACTGGAAAGGAAGCGCGGCGAAGATGACAGGTGTGTCCATGTAGGACGTGTGGTTGGCGGCGTAGACGGCGACGGCGTGCTTGTGGAGGTTTTCCGCGCCACGCACGGTGAGACGCGAGCCGGAGAGGAGGATGCAACCGCGGGCCCAGATGCGGGCAATGCGGTGCTGGGTGCGACCGGACTTCTCGAGGTAGGACAAGAGAAGCGAAAGGGTGCCGCAACTGCCGGTCCAAAGAAAAAAGAGCGGAACTTGAATGAGATTGGTTTGCCAGCGATAGAGCCAGGGCAACGGATCGGGCGGACGGGTCACGCCGGGACTCCTGTGCGGGCGAGGAGGAGGGCGCGGGCCTCGCCAACGAGGTAGACGGAGCCGGAGATGACCACGACGCGTGGGGCGGACTGCGCTTCGTTGCCGGCCGCAATCCTGGCCGGATGGGCGGCGTTGTTCGGGGCGATCACGGCAGATTCGGCCAATTCAATGGCTTCAGCGACCGACGCCGCTGCGGTTGCAGGTGTGCCGGTGGACGCAGCAGCTGCGAGCAGATCGGCCATGGGCGTGGCGCGGGGGCTATGGATCGGCGCGAAGATGACGCGCTCGAAGATCGGGAAAAGAATTTGGGCCATTTCGACGATGGGTTTGTCGCGCAGGCAACTGAAGATCAGCGTCGCGGGCGGAGCGCCGGGCTCGGTGAGATGAAGCAGACTTCGGAGGGCGGCGCGTAGAGCCCAGGCGCCGGCGGGGTTATGGGCAACGTCGAGGATCCACTGCGACCCCTGCGGTGGGGGCAACCGCATTGCGGCCGATTCTGGGTTCGTGCTTTCCCAGGTCTCGAAAACGAGAGCTCCACCCCAGTGACCTGGGCCTGTCGCTGGGGACCCCAGACCTGGGGCACCCAGTATTGGGGCCGGGTTAGGTTCGCGGTTTCCCACCCAAGCAGAGCTTGGATGGGGTACCCGGCCTTTAAGGGATTGGAGTTGGATGACCTCGAGGCGGCCGGGCCACTGCGTGGAGCGAATTCCCTGCTCGATCGACACGGGCGTGATGGGAAAGTGATTGCGCGTGGCGAGCTCAACGGCGGCGGCGATGGCGAGAGCGATGTTGCGGTGCTGATGGGCACCGTGGAGAGGAGATGCGACTTCGATGGAGGCGCCGAGGGCTTCGACGTAATAGGAGCTTTGTTGCCCGGCTTCAGCGACGGTTCTTGCCGCTCCAAAGGCAGTATGCGCGAGCGGCATGTAGGATACGGCGCTGACTCCGCGGACGCCCAGCTCGGTGGCGACTTCGCCGAGAACCTGGTTGGCATCGGGATGTTGCGGCAGCGTAATCATGGTGCCGCCGGGGCGGAGAATGCCGGCTTTTTCGCGGGTGATGGCGGCGATGGTGGGGCCGAGCCATTCGGTGTGGTCGAGCGAGATATCGGTGACGATGGAGAGGAGCGGATCGACGATGTTGGTGGCGTCGAGGCGGCCGCCTATGCCCACTTCGAGGACCGCGATGTCGATGCCAGCGTCGGCGAAGTGGAGAAAGGCCATGGCGGTGAGGGACTCGAAGAAGCTCGGAAGCTGGGCTAACTTGCACCCCAGCGACGAAGACCTGTCCTCACCCCAGGAAGCAACGTTCACCCGCTGGGGACCCCGCGTGTCGCCGGGGGTCCCGCGCTCCGCTAATTCCTGATCGAGGACCAGTTGCTGCGCGCAGTCGTGGACGCGGAAATAGAGGGCTGCGAAAGCGTCGTCTTCGATTTCGACGCCATTGACGCGGATGCGCTCATTGGGGCGTGTGAGGTGCGGCGAGGTGTAGAGCCCGGTGCGCAGGCCCGAAGCGGTGAGGATGGAGGCCAGAGTCGCAGCCGTGGAGCCCTTTCCGTTGGTACCTGCGATGAGGATGGAGCGAAAGCGACGATGGGGGTTGCCGAGGGCGGCGAGGAGGATGCCGATTTCGTTGAGAGAATACTTGCGCCTCGTTTGGCCGGGCTGAGTAAACAGTTCCGGAGTCATGGCGCTGAGTTGGTCGATCGCAGCCGCGTAGGACATGGAAACTTCAGTATAGAAGGCGGGGAGGATGAGACAGGGACTAGAGGCTAGGGAACAGGCACTAAAGCTATTCACTGGCGCTAGCGCAGGAAGCGGGTCTTCAACCATCGCTGTCCAAATTCTTTATCCAAGGCTACGAATCGTGCTCTCAGTGTACGGAGAATCGTGGCGTTCGCTGGTCGAAACATGAACTGATCGGCCCAGCGCACGTACCGGCCCTTCCAAGATCCGCATAGCCTGGCTGCGGAGCGCGAGGATTGGGCGACCGATGCCGAGATCGCAACGATGGCAGGGCGGGCGTAGCGATTGAGGAACTGATTGACCGAGGCCGCGCCACGGGTTTCACGGAAATCACGAGGCGCATCCATGTTCGCCGACGGCTTCCCCGTTGCGGTATTTGCGGACTTTGCGATGGGCGCAGGCTCGATGGAGACCGAGATATGGATCCGCAGGCGCGCTATCCCGCGCAAGAACCGGAATCCAGACGATTCCCTTTGCGCGCCGGGGAATTCAGCCTTGTCGTTGACTTGGAACGTCTCGATTGCAGGTTGATGTTGAATGGGGCTGGCGTTTAACAACGGCGGAGGAACCGGAACGATGTCAGAGGGTTTTGCCGTAATGCAGACGATCTGGGTGGCCGGTGCGGGGTTGGCGCTTTGAGCAACGCGCGGGGGCCGGCTCTCCATCTCTTCGGCAGGACAAATCATGACCTGGTCGCCGGGAACAGCTTCGGAGCGCGAGTATGTGTGGATGGGCAGGAGGAGTGCGCTGGCGACTTGACCGCTGAAAAGCGGCAATTCCTCATCAGGAGCAAGCGCCGCACCGTGCATGACCCGGCAGTCCTGGTCCAGATAGACCAGGTCGTAGGGAGAGAGTCTCGGCACGGTGGGGAGACTCTTGAGGGGATTCAGCCAGAGGCCCGATTCGGGATTGGGGCCGAGACCCTCGATGAGAACCTTGACCATCTTTAACGGTTCGGCCTTGGTGTCAATGACTGTAACGCGCGCGCTGAGGAAGTTCTCGCGGGTTTCGTTGTACGCGCAGAATTCTTTGGTTTGCATTGGCCCTCGTTCATGTGCAAACAGCTGGCAGCAGGGGATTGCCGGAGTATTGATGGACTCGATCCGGCCTGGCAGCCCGATGAGAAGCGGCATCGGGGCATCACGATTCACAAGGCAAAGTGCAAAAGACGCAAAGGAGACGAGCGCTCGACGTGCGGACACGCAAAGAGACCTGGAGCGCCGATGTTGTTAGGACGCGGCGTGCGCGTCTGCAGTTGCGTGATTGCGGTCTGTTAAGTGCTTGATTTATGACGCATAAGTAACAAAATGCAAGTCGTCAGTAATGGAGGGCTTATTCCACTGGTAATGGGCAAGACGAATGGGGATCACGAGCGCAGCAGCAGTTGGAGGGCCTGCCGGGCGGACTGGAGGCTCTGGCGGGCTTCGTCTTCGGAGAGAAGGCCACAGTGGACGGCTCGTTTGCCCGCGTCATTCACCTGGTTGGCGACGCGTGGAAAGCCGGGATCGATGCCGGTGAGTTGCAAGTTGTTGTTGACCTCGTGGAGGAGGTTGCCGAGGGTGGCGGTATTGCGATAGCGAGTGCGGACGAGGCGGGCCAGTTGCGGAGGGAGTTTCTGCTTGATTGCTTCTTCGAGGACGGAGCGGCACATGACGGCGCATGCAGTGAAGAGGCCGTAGAAGTAGCAGCGGGTGGCTTCGTCGAGGTAGCGGTCGGCTTCCTCGGAGGGCGCGGCAACGACGCACTCACGCAGATGGGTGGCTCGTCCGACGGCGGGTTCGATGAGCTCGATGAGTTCGAGGGCGAAGGCGGCGCGGAGCAGATCGTTCTGCTGGGCATCGAGGGCGCACTGAATCTCTTGCCAAGCCGGGGTGGAAGTGCGCGCTCGCTGGAGGCGCGTGAGTGAAGTGAGGCGCTGGCGCGCGTGCTGGATGAAACCCTGGCGCATTTCGTGCGCAAGCGAACGCCATCCGGTGACGAAGGCGGCTGGATTCTGGCGGTAGCGGGTGCGCAGCTCGTCGTAGAGGACGGCGGGGAGGATGCCGCGCAGTTGTTGCATGCGGTTGGTACGGGCTAGCTCGGCGATGGCATTGCAGAAATCGCGCCCGGGCGCATCGTCCGCGTACATGGCGAGGAGCTGGTGCTCGAGATGGACGACACGGTGTGCGGTGCTCCCTCTTGAACAGGGTAAGACGGATGCAGGGCGAAACGCGCGGAAGTGGAGGGATTGGTCAAGCGCATGTGCAGGATTGGAACGAGGGCGAAAAGATTGGAACGGGCGGGAACGAAAATTGCAGAGAAGTGATTGGAAGCTCTCAAGGATCGTTGCGGGTTGACGCCTCTTTGCTTTCCCATGTTCCAACAAAGGAATATCGTGTGCCCTCGATCGCGCGGAGTACGCTTTTTCGAAAAGCAACGGCGGGGCCTTCGACTGCGCTTCGTGCTTGGCGCGTCGCTCCGCTCAGGATGACAGGTCAGGGAATGAAACCTCAGACGAGGGAATCGAGGAATTGGCGGACGGCGGAGTTGAACAGGGCAGACTGATCCATGTGAAGGATGTGCCCGCCGTCGAGGGTGAGGAGGTTTGTGTTGGGACGACGGTTGGCCATTTCCTCGAGATGTTCGGCAGTGGTAACGCGGCTTTGGGAGCCGCGGATCAGAAGCGCGGGGCACGCAGTGGCGAGAAAGTCGTGCCAGTGATCGCCGCAGAGACAGGTTTGGGAAGCGACCATTTCGCGGGGTTCGAAGGCAAGGGTCCAGCCGTTGGGAGTCTGGCGGAAAGAGTCAACAAGGTAGGGAGCGAAGCGCTCGCCGACTTTGGCGATGAGGGCGTCGCGGGTCGGAGAGACGCCGGACCAGGGAAGGATGAAGCTGATGTCGTCGGTGACCATGGCGCCGATGTCCTCAATGATGAGCGCGGAGACGCGTTCAGGATGGCGGGCAGCGAACTGGAACGAGTTGACGCCACCGAGGGAGCTGCCGAGGAGCGCGGCTTGTTGCAGACCGAGGTGCGTGAAGAGAGCTTCAATGTCGCCGATGTAGTCGTTGCGCGTGTAGGTGGGCGCGTGGCTGGAGTGGCCGTGGCCGCGCTGATCGAGCGCGATGACGCGCCAATGGGGCGCAAGGAATTCGGCGAGTTGCGTGAAGGTGGCGGCTTCCATCAGGTGGCCATGGAGTGCGAGGAGGATGCGCGCATCAGCTCCTATATGCGGGCCGGTGTCGAGATAAGAGAATGTGAGGCTACCGTAAGAGAAGGTGTAACGTTGCAGGCTCATGGTCGCTCTGATGGTACACGCGCAGAGAAGGAGAAAAACAGAGATACAAAGAAGCAGCGAATCAAAAAAAGAACGCCATTTATGAGGCTTTTTCCTCTACTGTTCGCAGCACTTGTGGAGAGTGTGGAAGAGAAGGTCGATGTGGAGAACCGTGGTTGCGCAAGTGATTGGTTGGCGCGGTGATGGAAGAAGTCTCCACAATGTGCACAGAGTTTGCGCAGGGGTTTTTCGGCGAGGTGTGGAAGAGGTGGGAAAGCGAGCGGGTCTGGAGGATTGGTGAGAGGGTTTTCCAGTTCTCCTGAAACGCACCGACGAGATTTAGAAAAGAGGACGCCTCTTAAGTGACGTGGAGCTTTGCAGTAAGGAAAGAATTCCACTTTTCCAGCGCGAACTACGGGTACTTCTGTTCTTTTTAATTCTTAAAGGTACTTTTCCCACGAAGCCGTCGCGAAGGGCCTCAGTACCGAAGAAGATCGTCAAGGCATGGCAGCCTAATCAGCCTGTAGAATTCGTTGCAGCCTGATGCTCTTCCCTTCGTTTTTCAACTCTGTTCCGGAAAGAGAAACCTCAACGAGGATCAGCAGAGTGCTGCTTGGTGAAAGATCATTTTGCGTCTGGTGGGTGTTGCTGGCATTGTGGCTGGCGCCCCCGTGGCTGGGTGCGCAGACAGTGGACGCGACGCGCTGGAGTTCGGGAACGGTAGGCCTGAGCACTAGCCAGTGGCGTACGCATGAGGGCGATGATCTGGCGTGGGCGCAGCCGGGTTTCGACGATCATGCGTGGCCGACTGTGGAGCTGGATGAGCTGGGTGAGGCGCAACCTGGATGGCGGTGGTATCGGCTGACTGTGAGGCTGGGTAAGGGACATCCGCATGCGCATCTGCTGATTGTGGGCGGCGATGGAGTTTACGCGGCGTATGTGAATGGGCAGGCGGTTAACGGGATGCAACTGAAGCCGTGGTATCTGCTGCGGCGGCCGGTGGAGAAGGTGATTGCGCTGCGGGACGATGCCAGTGACGTAACGATTGCGTTGCGGACGCATACCCTACTTTCCTACACGCCGGGGCATTTGCCGCTGTTTTTGGCGGTGGCGGTTGGAACGGCCGATGCGATCGACAATGAGCGCGCGGCGATGGAGAGCCAAAGACTCTATTCGGCGGTGCCATCGCTTGCCATCAACCAAGTGCTGGTCCTCGCGGGGATTGGAGCGTTTGCGCTATCACGAAGCCAGCGTGCTCACGTTGAGTATTTGTGGCTTGGTTTCTATCTCTTTCTGGTGGGACTTTCGAACGGACTGCTCTTTTGCACATCAACAGGTCTGGTGCCGATTGTGTGGAACAACGATGTGGGCGATCCGCTGATTTATCTGTACATGATCATGCAGATCGAGTTCACGTTCAGTTTTGCAGGGCGACGACTGAATCGAGTGTGGCGCGTCTATGAAGGGCTGTTGCTGCTCTCAGTGGCTGCAAGCCTGTTGAGCGGAGCGGGGGTGCTGGCGAGCGGATTTTACATCGCCTATGAAGCGATCGTGATTCTTCCGGCAGCGTTGCTACTTCCGGTCCTGTTGCTGGTGTGGTATCGCAAGGGAAACCGGGAGGCGGGCTGGCTGATTTTGCCAAGTCTGCTGCCAGCAGCGACACAAGCGCTCTTCGATATCGGGACGGCCTCGATTTATTTGGGTTGGGTGCGAGCGGATTTTCTCGCAAATCCAATTCCGCTCGGACCGGTTCAGGTGCAACTGGCTGATCTGGGCGACCTGCTGTTTCTGCTGGCAATCGGCGTGGTGATGTTCTTCCGGTTTACGAGGGTGAGCCGGGAGCAGACGCGGGTGGCTGCGGAGCTGGAGGCGGCACGGGAAATTCAGCAACGGCTGGTGCCCGCGCAGTTGCCGGAGGTAGCGGGATATGCGCTGGAGGCGGCGTATTTTCCGGCGCAGGAGGTGGGCGGCGATTTCTACCAAGTGCTTGGCCAGGGCAATGGCATGCAGATGGTGGTAGTTGGCGATGTGAGCGGGAAGGGATTGAAGGCTGCGATGACGGGGGCTCTTGCACTGGGGGCGCTGCGTACGCTTGCGGCGGAGGGGCTGGGACCGGCGGACGTGCTGACGCGGTTGAACCAGCAGCTCGTGGAGATGGCCGATGGGGGATTTGTTACGTGTGTGTGCGTGCGGATCGATGCCGCAGGCGAAGGGATGGGAGCGAATGCGGGGCACTTGTCGCCGTACAGGAATGGCAAGGAGTTGGCGCTCGGGTCGGATTTGCCCCTGGGAATTGCGCCGGGAGAGATATATGCGGAGCGCGTATTTCGCCTGGAACAGGGCGATCGACTGACGCTGCTTTCGGATGGTGTGGTGGAGGCGCGCGATGCGCATGGCGCCCTGTTTGGGTTTGAGCGGACACAGGCGATGAGTGGCGAATCGGCGGCAGCAATTGCAGCAGCGGCACTGAAGTTTGGGCAGGAGGACGACGTCACGGTGCTGACGCTGACGCGAAGAGCAGTGGACGGTGGAAAGTGACCTGCGTGGAGTTGGTGGGGCGGATTTCAGAGAAGAAGACGGGATTTCCACGGATACAGGCGAGCAGAAGGTGAATACAATCAGAGGCAAGGAACGGCAGCTGTTTCGTGAGGCGAGGTGTGTAGTTTACGCTGAAACCAGCGGAATCGGCTGAAAACAGGGGATCAGAGAGATCATAGGGTCATCGACCGGGTAGGGTATGCAGCTTTCCCAGGTCTCAGAAGCGGGACCTCCGCCCCTCAGACAAAGACCTGTCTATGGGGGCCCCGGACTTGGGCACCCATGGTCGTGTGGATTGAATCGATTTAACAGGCCTGAGGTCGACGAGGTGGGGATATGCCGTTGGTGGAGAGCGAAGTCGAAAAGCCGTCCGCACAGGGGGCAGCGATGGAGATAACCGTAAGCCGCCAGGAACTGGTGAAGGAGCTGACTGCAACGCAGAGCGTTGTGGAGCGTAAAACGACCATTCCGATCCTGTCGAATTTTCTGGTGGAAGCGGAGGGCGAGCGGTTGAACATTACGGCGACGGACCTTGACCAGGCTATTCGAACCAGTGCCACTGTCAAGGTGAAAAAGCCGGGGTCGTGCACGATTCCCGCTCGAAAGCTCTACGACTACATCAAGCTGCTGCCGGACGGCGACATCTCGATCAAGATGCTGGAGAACCATTGGGTGCAGATTCGCAGTGGGCGTTCGAACACCAAGATGGTGGGAATGGCGCGGGCGAATTACCCCCAGGTGCCTGAATTTCCGGTGGTGACGGCGGCGAGCATTCCCGCGGTGGCGCTGCGGACTCTGATTGCGCGAACGATTTTTGCGATTTCGAATGAGGAATCGCGGTACACGCTGAATGGGGCACTCCTGGTGTTGAAGGCGGAGTCGCTGGCCATGGTGGCGACCGATGGACACAGGCTGTCGTTCGTGGAGAAGCCGGGCGAATTGATGGAAGGGATCAGCGGCGAGAAGCGGGTACTGATTCCGCGCAAGGCGCTGCAGGAGTTGCAGCAGCTGCTGGCGAACACAGATGTGGAGAAGGTCGAGTTTGCCGATGATGAGCACACGCTGTTCTTTAGGGTGGGACATCGGACGCTGAGCACGCGGCGGCTGTCGGGTCAGTTTCCGAACTATGAAGCCGTGATGCCACGGGACAACACGAAGTTCGCAGTGGTGCGGTCGAGCGAGTTGTCGGCGGCGATTCAGCGTGTGGCGCAGTTTGCGGATGAGCGGTCGGGTGCGATCCGGCTACGGCTGGAGTCGAATGAATTGAAGATCAGCTCGCAATCGACGGAGTCGGGCGAGAGCGAGGACACGATTGATACGCCATATTCGGGCGATCCGATTGTGGTGGGATTCAATTCGTCGTACATCATCGACTTTTTGAAAGCGCTGGGGAATGAGGGCGAGGTGCGGCTGGAGTTCAAGGACTCGCAATCGGCAGGACAAATGCGGCCAGAGGCCCCGGACGCGGAATACAAGTCGCGCTATGTGTTGATGCCGATGCGGATTTGAGAAAGACTGGGGACTCAGGGTGCGAGAACAACCAAAAACCTGCCGAACGGCAGGTTTTTGCTTTATTCCAAAAGTTGTAGATTCGCAAGAGCGGTGCCAGCACGGCCTCCCCAGCACAAGCCGCGGTCCAGTTGAAGTCTGGAACGCGTTTGCAAGCGAAAGCAGCTTTCTCGGAAAAGGACCGCGCGGCCGCGATTATTTCTGGCTCCCCGCCCTCTCTTGCGTGGATGGTCTTTGCGTTGATCCACACCCGGACCAAATGGGAGCTGTCGTGCGATCCGTTTCCGGTTTCCTCGTTCGCCGGCAGTAGCGCACGCGCAAGGTCTTCAAAGGGCGCGAATTGCTACATACGTCCATGCGTGGATTGCAATGGTCAGGAGGCTGCGTTTTCGCTCTCTCAGACCCGATTTACTGGTGTCATTGAGGGGGCTGAGAAGGGGGAATTGCGTGCATAATTGGGGGACTAGTTTTGTGCATGTTCACTTCAGCATGGGCAAGATAGTCGTCCACAACGTGCTGAGCGTCTTCTGTTGATGACAATTGGCGGACTAAAACAAGATCAACGAATTCGACGGTGGGCTGTTCACCCGGTTTGCTGATTCTCAAAAGGTGCGCCATCAGTGTGTATGCTCCGCGAATCTCGAGGGTCTCACCAGACATCGAATACACCGTATCCAATACAACGGGGATGGGCATTTCGGCGTAAGTTGTCATACCAGGGTGTTGCGGGAATCTCTTTTCGAAGTAGTCTTGCACCTTGAAGTCAATCGGGGCGAGTGTGAGGAGCTGGTCGGGCGCCGTCGTACTCCATGGACCGGTCGCGAAGATAGAGGGAACAGTAATCTCGACATGATCGATCCGTTGCGCTGCCGATAGTGTATGAAGGTGAAATAACTTTCCCTTCAGTGGCGCGACTGCGGTGTTGTCGGGTTCAGCAACAACGATGACTGACCGCTCTCCTAAAAAGCGAGCCTCATTTATTGTCGAGGTCTGATGAGTGTCTTTGTAATTGAGAATGCCCATCGCGAACGCGAGGGAAGCAATTGCGAGCGTGATCCAATTGCGAATCTCGGTCCATCTCGGTGGCGAAGCAATGACCTGTGGGGACGGGGTGGGATCTACAACCTTTGCAGCTGGTGAAGGGGCGGGTTTGGGCTTGCGTTTAGAGATCGTGGCCCTCGTGCGATTCGGCTCGCAAAAAGTTTAGCACTTAGGGGCCGACGCGCCGTCTTGCCTTTCCTGCGCGGTAGCCGCTGTGACGCGAGCCTTTCTCGCTATCAGCAAAGGTTGCGCGGATGGCGCTTTCAGCTGTCAAATTCGTTGATACCTCCATTTAGGTCGCTATACCCGAATTTGCCCGGCAGAGTACGATGGATTTTCGGAGACCAATGGCTATTCGGAAGTCACAACTTTATAGCTCTCTCTGGAGCAGCTGCGATGAACTGCGTGGCGGCATGGACGCCTCGCAATATAAGGACTACATCCTCACGCTGCTGTTCATGAAGTACGTGTCCGACAAGTACGCCGGCAAGGCCGACCCGGTGATAGAAATCCCGAAGCACGGCAGCTTCGCCGACATGGTGAAGCTCAAGGGCGACAAGGAAATCGGCGACAAAATCAACAAGATCATCTCCCGGCTGGCGGACGCCAACGATCTCAAGGGTGTCATTGACGTCGCAGACTTCAATGACGAAGACAAGCTCGGCAAGGGTCAGGAGATGCAGGACCGGCTCTCGAAGCTGATTGGCATCTTCGAGAATCTGGATTTCAGCGCAAACCGTGCCGAGGGAGATGACCTGCTCGGCGATGCGTACGAGTACCTGATGCGGCATTTCGCCACGGAATCGGGCAAGAGCAAGGGTCAGTTCTACACGCCCGCCGAGGTCTCTCGGATCATATCGAAGGTAATCGGCATCGGGCCGCAAACCCGACAGGACCACAGCATCTACGACCCGACATGTGGGTCGGGATCTCTTCTCCTGCGGGCGGCCAACGAAGCACCCCGCGGCATGTCCATCTTCGGTCAGGAGAACGACCTTGCTACGTGGGCTCTGGCACGCATGAACATGGTTCTGCACGGCCATGCGACCGCCGAACTTTGGAAGGACAACACCCTCTCCACGCCCTATTTCAAAAAGAAAGACGGCGGGCTCCAGACATTTGATTTCGCCGTGGCCAACCCGCCGTTTTCCGCCAAGGCATGGACCAACGGACTCGATCCAGAAAACGACCAGTTCCGCCGATTCGAATACGGTGTACCGCCGGCCAAGAATGGCGACTATGCTTTCCTGCTGCACCTGCTTGCCTCGTTGAAGAGCAAGGGCAAGGGCGCCATCATCCTTCCCCACGGCGTGCTTTTCCGCGGCAATCGCGAGGCCGACATTCGCTGCAGGCTGATCGATTCGGGATTGATCAAAGGCATCATCGGGTTGCCGCCCAACCTCTTCTTCGGAACGGGAATCCCCGCGTGCATCATCGTCATTGATAAAGAGAATGCGAACGTCCGGACCGGCATCTTCATGATTGACGCTAGCCGCGGGTTTATGAAGGACGGCAACAAGAACCGGCTGCGTGACCTGGACATTCACCGGATCGTCGACGTCTTCAACCGACAGGTGGAAGTGCCGCGCTACTCGCGCATGGTTCCTGTTTCTGAGATCGTCAGCCCGGCGAACGATCACAACCTGAACATCCCCCGGTATATCGATTCATCGGAGCCCGAGGACCTGCACGATCTGGAGGCGCACTTGCGGGGGGGGATCCCGAACCGAGATATTGATGCCCTGGAAAACTACTGGCGGGTGTTCTCTACCCTGCGGGCCGAACTGTTTGAGCCCGGAGATCGGCCGGGATACAGCCAGGCGCAGGTCGCCGCCGGCGAAGTGAAGCGGACGATTCTCGATCACGCGGAGTTTGCCGCGTTCCGAAAGCGGATCGCGGCTGTGTTTGATCTGTGGAAGGCGGCACATGAGACGGCGCTTAAGCAGATGAAGCAGGGCGTAAAGGCGAAGCAGTTGATCGCCAGCATGTCAGAGGATCTGCTGGCGCGTTTTGCATCGCTGCCGCTGCTGGATAACTACGACGCGTACCAGCGCCTGATGGACTACTGGGCAGAAACGATGCAGGACGACGTGTTCCTAGTTGGATCCGACGGTTGGATGGAAGCAGCCAAGCCGCGCCTGGCTATCGACAACAAGGAGCGAAAGATTAAGGAGACACCGGACCTCGTTGTCGCACGTAAGCGGTACAAGATGGACCTGATTCCTCCTGCGCTGATCGTGACGCGCTACTTCGTAAAGGAGCAGGCGAATGTAGACGCTTTGGAGGCCAAGCGCGAAGCCGCCGAGCGCGCGTTCGAAGAGTTCGTAGAGGAAAACAGCGGGGAAGATGGGCTGCTGGAGGATGCGAAGACCGAAGCCGGCACTGTGACCAAAGTCAGCGCGAAGGAGCAGCTTTCAAAGCTCCCCGACACAGCTGAGAACCGGGACGAAACGGCCGCACTTATGCATTGCATGACTTTAATCGAGGCTGGGTCCGCAGCAGCAAAGGAAGTACGGGATGCGCAGGATGCGCTCGCTCTGAAAGTCCTCAAGAAGTACGGAGAGCTCGACGAGGCGGAGATCAAGACACTGGTTGTGGAGAGGAAGTGGTTGTCATACATCAGAGCTGCGATGGACGCTGAGGTCGGGCGGTTGGCGGAGACACTGGCTTCCAGAGTCCGAGAGCTGGAGGACCGCTACGAAGATCCGTTGCCCAAACTCGACGCTCAAATCGAGGAGCTTTCAAGGCGGGTTGGAGAGCATTTGATCCAGATGGGGCTAACGACTGTATGAGCAGCTACTTGGTTATGAGCGAAGCTGCCACTGAGCAATCGATTCGCTGTTCCGCCATGAAGACGGCCTCCTTTGGAAACGTACCGCACGATTGGGACGTCGTGCGCCTCGACGTAGTTGCAAAACGGGGCAGTGGCCACACACCTGATAAGGAGTGTCCTGAATACTGGGGTGGTCAGATCAAATGGATTTCACTTGCTGATTCTGATCGGCTTGATCGCGTCTATATCCGCGAAACTGCACAGACGATCACTCAGGCTGGCATCGAACACTCATCCGCGGTCCTGCACCCTAAAGGGACCGTGGTTCTGTCGCGTGACGCCGGAATAGGCAAGAGCGCCGTGATGGCAGAGGAGATGGCGGTGAGCCAGCACTTTATTGCCTGGCGCTGTGGTCCAAAACTGGACAACCACTTCCTCTATTATTGGCTGCAACTTAGAAAGCCAGAATTTGAACGCATCGCGGCTGGAAACACAATCAAAACAATCGGACTGCCTTATTTCAAACTGCTTGAGATCCCTTTACCTACCATCCCAGAGCAGCGTGCAATCGCAGTCGCGCTGTCGGATATGGACGCGTTGATCAACGGCTTGGACAAGCTCATCGCGAAAAAGCGCGCTGTCAAACTGGCGGCCATGCAGCAACTACTCAGTGGTCGAACACGGGGCACGGGCTTTTGTGAACCCTGGCAATCGGTTAGCTTGGGCGACTTGGCGACCATCAGACGCGGAGCCTCGCCGCGTCCAATCGACAACCCCGTTTGGTTCGATTCAAATTCCCAAATCGGCTGGGTGCGCATCTCTGACCTCTCAACCACTGGAATGTATTTGTATGAGACTGCGCAAAAGTTGTCCGAACTCGGCGTCCAAAGTAGTCGCCCGGTTGCTCGCGGGAACCTAATTATGAGCATTTGTGCGACAGTGGGGCGGCCTACCATCACCGAGATCGAGACGTGCATCCACGATGGGTTTGTTGTATTCGAGGGGCTCAAGGTCGACAAGAGATTCCTCTATTACGCTCTTCGGTCAATTGAACCTGAATGGCTTAGGCATGGCCAAACTGGATCGCAGATGAATTTGAATACCGACCTTATTCGAGGCACGATCATCCAGATTCCTTGTTCCAATCGTGAGCAACGCACGATTGCAGCCGTACTTGTGGACATGGATTCCGAAATCGCCGCTCTGGACCGGCGCCGCGACAAAACCAAAGCACTCAAGCAGGGCATGATGCAGCAGTTGCTTACAGGGCGCATTCGCTTGCTGCAGCCGGAGGCGGTCGTGTGAGCGAGATCGGCCAGCTGGAGCGTGAGTGCCAGAACCGGCTTGTCCGGCTGTTTCGGGAGCAACTTCGCTACGACTACCTCGGCAACTGGGAAGAGCGCCAGGAGAACAGTAATGTTGAGGAGGCATGCCTACGCGCATGGCTGAAGCGGTGGAAGGTCGATGACAGGCACATTGAAAAAGCCCTGCACGAACTATCGAAGGCCAAATCCCTAGGCGGCAGCACCAGCCTGTACGACGCGAATTGCGAGGTGTACCGGCTGCTTCGGTATGGCGTGAAGATCAGGCCTGACGTTGGCGAGCACAAGGAAACGGTCTGGCTGGTCGACTGGGAACACCCGGAGAAGAACGATTTCGCCATCGCGGAGGAAGTAACGATTGCCGGAATCCACGACAAGCGTCCCGACCTTGTCCTCTACGTGAACGGCATCGCGATCGGCGTGCTCGAGCTGAAGCGCTCGATCGTCTCTGTCACCGAGGGCATCCGGCAAAATCTGGACAACCAGAAGAAGGTATTCATTCGCCCGTTCTTCACGACCGTTCAGTTGCTAATGGCCGGCAATGACACCGAGGGATTGCGCTATGGCGTGATCGAGACGCCTGAAAAGTATTACCTGACGTGGAAGGAAACATCGGAGACTGAGAACCTGCTCGATCGGGCGGTGTTGCAGCTCTGCCAGAAGGAGCGGCTGCTCGAGCTGATCCACGATTTCGTGGTGTTCGATGCCGGCAGGAAAAAGGCTTGCCGGCACAATCAGTACTTCGGAGTGCGCGCAGCACAGGATGCGGTAAGAAGGCGCCAGGGCGGAATCATCTGGCACACGCAGGGCAGCGGCAAGAGCCTCACCATGGTCTGGCTGGCGAAGTGGATTCGTGAGCACGTTGCAAATTCCCGCGTTCTGCTGATCACGGATCGAGAGGAGCTGGACGATCAAATCGAGAAAGTCTTCAAAGGAGTGAGCGAAGACATCTATCGCACAAAGAGCGGCGCCGACCTGGTGGAAAAACTAAACGCAGCCGACAAATGGCTCATCGCTCCCTGATCCACAAGTTCGGCTCCTCGGCTGAGCCGGACGTGAAAGGCTTCCTTGAGGAGATCCATCGCTCATTGCCCAGGAACTTCCAGGCGGAGGGCGACGTTTTCGTTTTCGTGGATGAGTGTCACCGCACGCAGTCAGGCGATCTCCACGATGCCATGAAGACGCTGCTGCCGGGAGCGATGTTCATCGGTTTCACCGGCACGCCGCTCCTGAAGAAAGACAAGAAGAAGAGCATCGAGATCTTCGGGCCGTACATCCACACGTACCGCTATGACGAAGCCGTGCGCGACAAGGTTGTGCTCGATCTACGCTACGAGGCACGGGACATCGATCAGCACATCTCGAATCCGGCGAAAATCGATCAGTGGTTCGAGCTGAAGACTAGCGGAATGACAGAGGCGGCTCGCGCCCAACTGAAGCGCCGCTGGGGAACGATGCAGAAGGTGCTGAGCTCGGAACCGCGGCTGAAGATGATCGTCGACGACGTGTTGGTTGACATGGAGACAAAGGACCGCCTGAAGAGCGGGCGCGGCAATGCGCTGCTCGTCTCGAACAGCATCTACAACGCCTGCCGCTTTTACGATATGTTCCGGCAGAGCGACTTGGCCGGCCGGTGCGCCATTATCACGTCCTACGAGCCCACTGCCGCGAGCATCAAGGGCGAGGAGACCGGCGAAGGGAAAACTGAACAGCTGCTCAAATACGACATCTACCGCCAGATGTTGGCCGACCATTTCAACGAGTCAAAAGATGAGGCTGCGAAAAAGGTCGAGCTATTCGAGGAGGAGGTTAAAAAGCGGTTCATCGAGCAGCCGGAACAAATGAAGCTGCTGATCGTTGTGGACAAGTTACTCACTGGGTTCGATGCTCCTCCTGCGACCTACCTCTACATCGACAAAGAGATGCACGATCACGGACTGTTTCAGGCTATTTGTCGCGTCAACCGCCTGGACGGAGAGGACAAGGAGTACGGGTACGTCATCGATTACAAGGATCTTTTCCGCGCTATCGAAAAGTCGATCAAGGACTACACCAGCGACGCGTTTGCTGGCTTCGACAGCGAGGATGTCGCCGGGTTGTTGACGGATCGTGTGACCAAGGCGAAGGAGCGTTTGGAAGAGCTTCGCGAGTCAGTAAAGGCTCTGTGCGATCCGGTGGACCCGCCGAAGGATTCAGCGGCTCACATTCGATATTTCTGCGGAAAGAGCGGTGATGGGGATGAGTTGGAAGACAATGAGCAGAAACGTGTCGCTCTTTACACGACAGTGGCATCGCTGGTCAGGGCATATTCGGATCTTGCCAATGAAATGCAGGAAGCTGGATACACCCCGGCTGAGACTCGGGAGATAAAAGAGGAAGTTGGGCATTACGAGAAGGTTCGCGGAGAGATCAAACTGGCAAGTGGCGACTACGTCGACATGAAAATGTTTGAGCCTGCGATGCGTCACTTGCTGGACACCTACATCAGAGCTGACGAAAGCAAGAAGCTCTCCGCGTTTGACGACATGACGCTCGTGCAGCTGATCGTCGAGCAGGGGCCCTACGCGGCCGTGAACCAACTCCCTGACGATGTCCGCCCAGATCAGGAAGCCGTGGCCGAGACAATTGAAAACAACGTTCGGCGCCTGATCATCGACGAGATGGCGGTTAACCCAAAATATTATGAGAAGATGTCTGCGTTGCTGCATGCGCTGGTCAAAGAGCGTAAAGCGCAAGCCATACACTACACCGAGTATCTGCGGCGGATCGCAGAACTGGCGAAGCATGTGCAGGCGCCAGAGAGCACAGCTCAGTACCCCGGAGCAATATGCACACCTGCTTTGCGTGCGCTTTATGACAACTTGAATGATGATGAAGCTCGAGCCGTTGCAGTAGACCGTGCCGTTCGCGAAACGAAGAAGGAAGCATGGCGTGGCAATAGATTAAAGGAGCGGGAGATCAGGGCGGCAATCAAACTGGCCTTGGACGGTCAGGGCGAATTAACGGATGAGATCTTCCAGATGGTCAAGGAACAGCGTGACTATTAGAGGCCAAAAGATCGAAATCAGCGGCATTCCGATCGAGGTAATCCGCAAGAACATCAAGAATCTGCACGTTGGGGTCTATCCTCCATACGGCCGCGTGCGTGTCGCCGCTCCTTTGCGATTGGACGATGATGCCGTTCATCTCGCGATTGCGACTCGCATGGGCTGGATACGCAGGCAACAAAGCAGCTTCGCACACCAGGATCGCCAATCAAAACGGGAGTTCGTGAATGGCGAAAGCCATTACGTCTTAGGCAGACGGTACCGTCTTGCAATCGATGAGACGGCAGGCAAGGGCACTGTTCACATTCGCTCAAATCACGTGCTGGAGCTGAATGTTCGTGCAGGTTCGGACCGCGGGCAGCGGGAACGAGTGTTGAATGAGTGGTATCGCTCGTTGCTCCGCGAGCGGCTGCCAGATCTGATTTCAATGTGGGAGCCGCGAGTCGGTGTTCGCGTCCAGGAATGGGGAATCCGCAAGATGAAAACCCGCTGGGGTACTTGCAATCAAAGTGCCCGACGAATTTGGCTCAATCTAGAACTGGCCAAGAAGCCTGAAGGTTGTTTGGAGTTCATAGTCGTCCACGAATTGATCCATATTCTCGAACGGCACCACAACGACACCTTTAGAACGCACATGGACCGGTTGTTTCCGCACTGGAGGAACGTGAGGGATCAGCTGAACCGCGCGCCTCTGGGCGATGAACGGTGGGATTACTGAATCCGGCCTGACTCGCCGAAGTCGATTTGCCGCTCTTACCGCTTTTTCCCAGAAGCTTCGACGCTCTGTACGAGTTTAACTTGCTCTTCAAGCTCGGAGTTCTGCTTCTTGACATCATCGATTGTCTTTGTAAGAGACTTGAGCTCCGCTTGGCGAGTCTGCTCGTAGGTGTGCTGATGAAATAACTGTAGGCCGATGCTCCCAATGCCGAGGAGAGCAACAAAAATGATGATCCATCGGCTTGTTCTCGTTGCAACACGTGCTCGAAGGAACATAAATAGGGCGAATATCGCCGTCAACGAACAGAGCCAGAATACTGTTGGATCCCACCAATAGTGATTGTTCCCTCAGTTCCAATTATTGCTACTGCGGCGACGAGAACACCGAGTGCTGAGAAGGTTACTGCGGTGAAGGTGTCCATTCGGTTTTGATGTGACTCTAATCGCTCGGCTGTTGTTGTCTTGAATTTCTCAACGCCATCAGCCACAAGCGTCACGAGCCCACTCCTAAGTCTTTAACGTAATCCTCGAATACGATTCTTGTTCGTTTGTTCCAATGTGGTTCGCGATTGGATTTGTCCTTTACCGGTGTGGTGGTCGCAAAATCCATAACCGCGATTGCTGCCCCATATGGGATAGATATTTCCTTGTCTGACAAGTTCCACAGTGGACACATTATCTTGCCCCTGAAACCTGGATTAACTTGAGGTCCACCTACCAGATCAAGCCTTCATATGCCCATCTAGTTCGGATATTCCAGCGTCCGAATAGAAAGTCAGGCAAGTTGAGGGTTTCAAGAATTTCAACTACAACCACCTCGAATTTAGGGAAGGTAAGGACTCCGCCATCAGACAATGAGAACACCTTGTTGCCGATCGCATACTTCTTCCCAACGCGGAGCTCATAGCTGGCCGCCTTGATATTGGCGCTTTTCGAAGGAGTAACGAGTTTGAAGTGTTCTATATAGAACTCGATCTCGTCGCTCAACAAAACGCCCGTGGGCCGGGCATTCCGCAGACCGTGAGGCGCGCTTGGGAATTCCGCGAGGCGCTTCTCCTCTGCATCTCTCAGTAACAGGATTTGTTCCGAGCTAAGCGGTGCGTCTTCTTTCATCTTCCGTGTACCTCGCATCGACAACGCTGAGACTTCCGAGTCGCTTACCTGGATAGTTCCTGAGGCGCGTGCGTTAACTCCGAGGTAGGCAGCCGAAACGCCGAGCGCGGATTGGACTCCATTGATGAAGTCATTGGTCTCCGCAGCTAGCATCCCAGGCTTTGTCGCCAATCGATTTCGATAATCGAAATAGTCGAGAAAATTGATCGCCAGCTTGTTGGGACGGTTCACCGCAACGGCTCTCCTGGCCAAATCTAAATCAAAACGTCCAACTCGTCACATCTTTCGGTTACAGTTGTATGCTCCGCGATTGGATGGGGATAGCCACTAGACCTTTGAATATCTTCCCAAGTGGTTTCCTCGAAGAGGGGCCCGGCCTGCTGCCCCGCAACTCTGATAGGAAACGTGCGGAAAACCAACACTACGTTTGTGACCGACATCGGGCTTATTCCACACTCACTGATGCAACCCGCCGCCGAAGTATCACGTGATGTGGTCTTGGGATACGCCTGCGAATGATAGAGTGAAAGACCGAATCCTTGGATTTATACAATCAGGACTTTCTTGCCGCGATCGATGCCTTCGTTGATTTCGGCTGAAACATCGACCAGGTACGGCTTAAGCCAGGTGGCTTCAGCCGTTATATCCTGGGCGAGCCTCACATCCGCTCCGCGTAGCACGCGCCGCGCAACTGCGGAGCCCACGCCACAGAGAGTCGAGCTGAGACGATGACGGAGACCCAGCGTTTGTTCCCGCTCTCGGTCACTCTTCTCGATAATCATGGCTGGTCAATAGATCCCGACGCGATGGGGGCCAAGATCTAAATGGTAGAGTTCATGCCGGAGGACGTCGAGGTCGATCAAACCGCCGGACGGAATCAAAAGGCGCGTGCCGGGCCGGACATACCCGGTAGGAATTTAACGCAGTGCTCGCAGTTCTCCAGATTCATCGACGAAGCAGTGACCCGAGTTTGGCCCTCCGCAGCGAACGCAAATGTCGATCTCTTCCTGGAGAGTGATGAAGGCAGCGATCTTACCTTTTCCCTCAGAACCGTATTGGCCGCCTACGACAACCCAGACACTCATGCGACGCTCCTTTGCCGAAACTCCGCAACAAGGCGCTGCAGCGATCTCGTTAATTCATCGGTTGCCATTGTTCCTGGGACAACCATCGCGGCATCTGTGCGAAGCGAGTCAATATGGGACTCCACAGAGCGCGAATCCGCATCCCGGAAACTCGCGTATTTATCGAACCGTTTGCGCGGCCGCTGTTGTCGGAGCTTATCGGGCGTGTCCACGAATAGCAGGAAGAACCGGAGCCCGAACTCCGCTCGCAGGCTCTCGAAATCGATTGGATGCCGCAAGCCATCGATAACGGCGTCTCGGCCCGACTCAATGCGGCCGATTAGCAGTGAATTGAGCTCTGTTTGCCCATCGCGCGACATGACGGCTGTTTCCGCTTCCTGTGACCGCCGTTTGTAAAAGGATCTGTTTGAAACCATTCCGGAAGGATTTGACTGTAGCGGAGATAGTGGGATCCGAGCAGTTCCGTCAAGTGTCGAGCGACGGCCGTGTTGCAAAGCCCATTCGCACCATAACGCCCACAACGAATTGAAGAGTTTCCGGCATAAAGGCCATTCTAAATGTCGATAAATGAGGAGTGCATCCAGACCTGTGGCGCGATGATATACGCGAATTTTTGGTGATTGATGCGTGGCGAACGGGAAACGATGTGGTAGTCCTCGTCGGAGTCCCTAACGCAATGTAGTCATCTGCAAGAAGAATAGGCCTACCAAGGCTGAAGTGATCGCATCCACCTCGTCATGAGTGACGTGATCGGTGAGGTAAGGGCCAGAAATGCCAATGCGACCCATCCCCTTCTTGAGTTCCTCCAGGCTGGATCCCTGCGCGGAATACCAAGGAGATCCTGCACTGTACCGGGTAGCTCTCGATCACAGTCAAACCGTGCTTGCGGAGTTCCGCAGCCGACATCATTCCCCGGGTTGTGAGGCCTTTCATTGTTGGCAGCAGACACCAAAAGACGGAGATGCCCATGCGCTTGAGCGCGAGTTCACACTTCCGATGAATTGGGGAACTCCCCACGGAATGACAGTCCGTGACACCCTGCGGCATGGAAAGGGGGGAGTCAATCGAAACAATGTCAGGCCTCGCGGCAATGGTCTCTGGAATCAATTCCGCATCAGTGCGCAATGAGTGTGGAGAGGCATGGCAGCCATCGAGAAGGGCCCAGCCAGTAGCGCGACGCTCACTACCGGTGAGGTCGATGCCCGCGATCCGCGGTCCGGAGTCGCCCCCAACTTTTTTGACCAGATTCCCGACAATCTCGCGACCGGAAGGGAGCAAAACGTGCTTCCGCGATGTGCTAAGGCGCAACCTTTTTGGCAATTCAGAGATGCCTGTGAAGATTGGTGCAATTGACCCCTTTAGGAATTCGCGGTTTGCTGCGACAGTCTGTCATAGCAGAAGTACATGAGGGCCTTGAGGTGCACGACGTCTGCCGTGTTGTATTCAATCAACTGATCAAAGGCTGCCTTATCTCCACGAAGGTGCTTCGCCCAGAGAACAGTCGCGTCAAAGCCATTAACTTCGGCGATGGAATCCTTCCGGTGAAGGCCAACCTGATTCTCAATTTCCTTTAGACCGCCGCTATAGCCGAGCTTCCTGGATACCCACCGTAGGTCAATGTGCACAGGCGGGATGAAGATTCCTGGGAATGCTGACCGGAGAAAACGCAGGTCAAATCCCGCGCCATTGAAGGTGACGACAACGGAGTACCTCCTGAGCGCATCTTCCAGTTCGTCCAGGTTATGTCCTCGCACGAAGACCTGATATCGCCTTCCGTCGTAGAGTCCTACGACGGTGACTGAATCAAATACTGTAGAAAGACCGGTCGTCTCAATATCCAAATAGACGCACTTGTCTGAGAACTCGGGAAAGATCCGCCAAGCCTCACCCATGTCACTCAAGCGTCGGAAGAATTCCGCGTCTAGATTCCGGATCGCCTCACGCGAGCGAGGAATGTAATCATCCAGTTTCTGTTGAAGGCGGGCACCGAGGAGGCCGAAGCGTTTTTCAAATCGGTCTGCATCATCCCACGATCGGATGCCGTTCAGCCACATTTCCCGCTCTGTTTCCCTGCCTATACCCGGGATATGGATAAATGTCTGCTGCAGCATGGCTCATTACCACATAAATTCTATTCAAATAGAAATTCTAGTCTAATCAAATAAAATTTGATACACTTTTCAGCTCATGGCATCCGGTGGAAAACGGGGAAGAAAGCCGCGCACTCTGACCACGGCCGAGAGGCAGTTGATTGGGGAATTTTGTACGCAGCTGTATGCGCAGCTGGCAAAAGAAACACACGAAGCTCTGGCCCTGAAGCTCCGAGTTTGTAAGGCTTCTCTCTACAACTACTTAGGTGAGCAAACGTTGCCTGGCTATGAGGTCCTCAAGAGGGCGCATGAAACATTGGGATTCCGGTTCCAATATTTGGACTTCTCGGGTCCAGCACCACAAGTAAATAGGCGCAAAACCGCGAGCGATGCCCAGTCTGTCCTGCCGCTCTTTGAGACACTTCGTCCCGAGGATCTTAGAGTCATCCGCAAGAAGACGGTCGAGCGCGAAAACGCCCTAGAACTGACGATTCAGATTCGGTTCGGCAGCTGACCACGCCGACAACCCCTCCCGACGCGCGCTCACACCAAAGTGCGGCAATCTATTCTGTCCCGCCCGTTTGATGAGCCTGAATCAGGCCACTTCGCTGTCAAGGTTACCAGCGGGCGCGTGCCGCTCGGAAGATGCTTGAG
This sequence comes from uncultured Acidobacteriaceae bacterium, assembly GCA_963745845.1. GTDB lineage: Bacteria > Acidobacteriota > Terriglobia > Terriglobales > Acidobacteriaceae > Telmatobacter. The sequence continues at coordinate 213,639 of CAVUZE010000001.1, forward strand.
AAGAACTCGTCGAACTCGCAGTCACAATCCGCTTCCGACGTCCTTGAGCGCCGCACAGTATTGCTCTCCGTTGGCGCCAGCAATGTTCGTTCGAATTCCACCGTGACCTCTGATCTCCTCGCGGCTGATCGTGTCGCGGAGATCATTCCACTGTGGGATTCAGCTACAACCACGCCCGAGTGATTGTCCGAATTTTAGGGATTCAGCTGTGTCCGGCGACTCTGATCGAAACCTTCAGTTCAACATCTGCCCCGCCCGCCCTCTCAACTTCGATTTTCAGATTCTCAGGCTTGATCGAATTCAATGTCGAGAAGAGGTCTTTTTGGTACGGTACGGACTCGAGTTTCGGCGCGGGGCTGCCAAACGCGCCAACGCCAAAAGGCACCCCGCGGAATGGAAGCTGAGTTGGCCAATTCGTCAAAAGTCGTTCGATAATGTACGGCTTCGGCGTTGTTCTTCCGATTACATAAGAAGAAATAGCGGCACGCGTAACGCCCAACACATCACCCATCACGCGACGAGAGACTCCGGAGTCGAGAACGGTAATGATGTGGTCCCGCACGGCCTTGTTGTAGGCATCTCTATCCGGATAGGCTTTGGCCATTCGTCGATTGTTGACCGTAAATCCTTGTTTGTCAACATATGTTGTCAACAGGTGTCAACATTCGTTGACACCTGTTCTAAAAACTGCTAAAACCGGGTAGCTGGGAGGCGCAGTCAATTATGATGCCCTTTAACGCACTGCGGGAGAACTCCGATATGGTCGCTATGGGTGAGCGGGTTCACTATTTGTCGCTTGCGCTGGACGCCCGCCGGGCGCTCAACGCCATCCGCGCCGCCGGCAAAGGAAGCGAACGCACAAACGAACTCCGGGAATCGATACGCGCGGCTACCGAGTCGCTTGACATGCTTCGGACGCATTCGGACCTTTACGCAAAGCTCTCTCCTGATCATTATGTGCAGTACGAGGAGATTCAGACTCTGCGGGAGGTTAGTTCTTCTCTGGATCCGGATTCCCTCCTCCAGAGTTTGAAGTCTCTGCTCGCTAGTGGTGACGAAAAGCCCTCGGCTGAGGACTTAGGCTTGGCCCGAAGATTCTTCCGGGCCTTGGAAAGCCGAGCATTGCATCACTACAATGATCCAGCTTCCAGCGACGCCTTCGCAGCCTAGCTCTCTGATGACAGAGCAGCGCAGTTATTTGCGGCACGATCTAACCGCGTTGTACACGTTCATTGAAAGCATCGTCGAAGGCGTCACGTCGAGACGAAGTTTCACTGCCTATACTCCCGCTGCCGTTCGCTTCCTCGATTTCGTTTCCGCTCTTGCATCCAGCAGTAAGAAGCACCTTACCAGTTGGTCCGTTGCCGACGACGAGGAATTCGAAGATAGGCGGGAAGAGCTGGGCACCATCAGAGCGGCCTGGCGAGAGCTCCACAAGTTCATCAAGCCCTCACTTGACGCAGACACACTTCAAGTCCCATCGGCGGTTGTCGATGGAATTGTTCGTCGATTCCAGGAGATTCCGGGATACCACGAGACGGAATTCGTTCTATTTCATACGGCCGAGTTCAATTACGTCCAGATTCGCACTGCTGATCTGCGAAGTCTTTCGGCGAAGATTCGTGCCATTATTTCTGATTCGCCGGAATTCCCTGTGAACCTCGGGTTGATTGGGATGCCCTACTCGCAGGGCAGAACGGCATTTGCAAATTGCCTCGTGGCCCACGAGATGGGTCATTTCGTTTATCGAGATAGGGCATTCGAGAACTCCCTCCAGACGGAGGCAGACGCAGCCCTTAAGTCCCTGTTTGAAAATTATGAGGCACAGACTCAGGAACTAAAGGATCGTTGGATCCGGTCTGTGACACGATGGGCAGAAGAGCTCTTCTGTGACCTGTTCGGGGTTATTTTGCTTGGCCCGTGCTACACCTATGCTTACATTGAGGCTTATGATCTCTCTGCCGTGCTGGACAGCACTGGACTGATTTCTGACGAGAGAATCCACGCTCGGATGGAATTCTACGAGAATCACCCTTCTCATATATTCAGGCTTCAGCAGCAATCTGATTTTTTGCGAGGATCCCACTGGTGGGATCATATTCGAAAGAATCATGCACGTTTCTCGACTCTGCTAGAGAAAATTGTAAATTTCCCAGTTGACGCTCATGTCAGGCAGAACCCGAAGGTTGGTCGCCTTCTACCTGTGCTCGTCAATATCATACCGAGAATCAGAAATGCGGCGAGTCAAGTATTCGACGGCGTGGACGATTGTTTTTCTTCGTTTTCTCAGCTAAATCGTTTCGTACAGGAATATTTAGCAGCCGGAGTGGTGCCATCAACTCTCAATATCCGCATCGAAGAGAGACCCGACGAGATCGTTACGGTAGCAGCATCACCGTTGGTGCTGCTGAATTCTGGAATGGAGTTCTATGCGCTCGTCCCAGCAAAGCCAGAAGCAAGATAACAATCCGAAAGATGCACCCACCGTTTATGCCAAGAAGAACGCTTCGAACGGGCACTTCCCTTTCGGCAGAAGGTAAACAACGCGTGAATAAAGGGCCGCAAGGAGGTCATAGCTCGCCTCGTTCACACGGGGGCTCTCGAAAATCGGATCTTCCACCGAATTCCTGTGGAGAATAATCCGTAAGCAAATCACATTGATGTTGTCTGATCAATAACTAGCTAAATTGAGATCATGATATTGAAGAGCAACGAGATGTTATCCTTGCGATGAAGGCCTGGTTGCTGCGCCTCTTATTAGTTAAGCAATAAAGGAATTAAGCCGCTCGATCTCTCACTTCGTGCTACGATGTTGTCGCTCCTCCCCCCAAGAAACTGTGACCTTTGAAGCTATCCAAAGGCTGTTTTCTCTCTATCGCTGTCTTGCTTGCTGTCGGCGGTGGTATCTCGGCGTTTCAATTTGCGCTACGGAACAATCCTCGCCGCTTGCTCATTCGAGCGTACTCCGACCCGAACAACGGCAAAGTGGTATTCTTCGACGTCGCGCCGCGGAAGGATTTCAAGCGGCTCAAAGCCGGTAAAGTATGCGAGCGAATTCTCCTTCGACCGGAAACGAATCGTACGTCGATCGGAGCCTAAAAAGCCAACGTCAGACTTAAGGGGTGGAGTGGATGAATAGGAATCGCGAGTTCTCTTCAGTGGATGCTTCGAGGCTACATCCTGCACTTGAGCGGCGCGATATTTTGAAGGGCATTGCCTTTATGGCCGGAGGTTCCTTTGCTGCCGGAGCCTGTGCGACGCCCGTGTACGCCGACACGGCAAAGACAGACGAGTCGACGCATCTGAATTCTTCTCCCTCCGTGATTGCGCGAGACGATAGCCCGGTCGTGAACACATCCTCGGGGAAAGTGATTGGATATCTTCGCAAGGACATCTGCACATTCAAAGGAATCCCGTATGGCGACACGACGGAAGGGGCGAGTCGCTTCATGCCGCCTGCGAAGCCTAAACCCTGGGACGGGGTGCGGAGTTCGCGTCAACACGGACCGGTGGCGCCCCAAGCTGCCCGTGCGGGCTGGGCCAACGACGAAGAGGCGTTCATGTTTTCCTGGGACGACGGTATCCAGGGAGAGGACTGCCTGCGGGTCAATGTCTGGACGCCGGGGGTCAACGACAGTAAGAAGCGTCCTGTGATGGTGTGGCTGCATGGAGGCGGTTATGCCGCAGGATCCGGGCAGGAGCTGCTCTCCTATGACGGAGAGAATCTGGCGCGACGCGGAGACGTTGTCGTGGTTACTCTCAACCATCGCCTGAATGTACTGGGGTATTTGAATCTCTCAAAATACGGCGGCAAATACGCCAGCTCGGCGAATGTCGGCATGTTGGATATTGTGGCGGCGCTGGAATGGGTTCGCGACAACATTGCCGCGTTTGGCGGCGACCCCGAGGTGGTCACCATCTTTGGCCAATCCGGCGGAGGTGGCAAGGTGAGCACATTGATGGGCATGCCCGCCGCCAAGGGCTTGTTCCACCGCGCCATTGTTGAAAGCGGCTCGATGCTGCGAGCAAACACAGAGGAGCGTTCTCAGAAACTAACGGATCTATTGATTGCTGAGTTGGGATTGACCTCTTCGACGATCGATCAACTTCAGACACTGCCGTATGCGCAACTCTCGCACGCAAGCCAGGAAGTTTTGCGGAAGAATAATCCGCGGCCTGCGAACGGCGTTCCAAATTTCCGGCGCATGGCGGAGATGCTTGGCTTCTCGCCGGTTGTCGATGGAACCATTCTTCCGGCTCATCCATTCGATCCGCAAGCTTCTGCGATCTCCGCGGATGTGCCGATGATCGCGGGCACGACGCTCAATGAGTTCGTCACCGCAATCAACCATCCTGAATATGAGTCGATGACCGACGCCGAGGTTGAGCAGCGCGTGCGCGGAATGTTTGGCGATAAGACTCCTTCCATTCTGGCCGCATTCCGCCAGCGAACACCGGCGGCAAAACCATTCGACCTCTGGTCGCATATTGCAGCATCGACGGTTCGCGAAAACGCAATCAAGCAATGCAAGGCGAAGGCTGCGCTCGGCAAAGCGCCGGCATATCTCTACTGGTTCACGTGGCAAACGCCGATACTCGACGGCAGGCCGAGAGCCTTTCATTGTTCTGAGATTGCGTTTGCGTTCGATAACACGGATCGGTGCGAAAACATGACCGGAGGCGGAGCGGATGCGCGCGCGCTGGCAGAGAAAGTGAGCGAGGCGTGGATTCACTTTGCGCGAACGGGAAATCCGAATCATCCCGGAATACCGCACTGGGCGGAATTCAAGCCGGACTCCGTACCGACGATGATGTTCGATAACAAATGCGATGCCGTCAACAATCCCGATGGTGGAGAACAGGCGAGTATCGCTGAAGCGTGATGTTCATTGCGCAGTTCCATACCTCACCAATCAAGAAAGGAAACTCAGCATGAAGAAACTTTCAAGTGTCACATTCCCTGCCGGACTATTTGCTTTCTTGATGGTCGTTGCGGCTGCGCCGATGTCGATTGCGCAATCTCCCGGAATGCAACAACCGAAACACTATCCCTGGTCCGATACGGGTCTGTCCCCCGATGCGCGTGCCGCTATGGTGATCAAGGAACTCACGCTGGAGGAGAAGATCTCGCTCTTACACGGGCAAGGCGGCTTCAATGCCAACACGGGTCCGACTGAATCCAACGGCGGCGCCGGATATTCGGTGGGGATTCCGCGCGTTGGCATTCCGGCGATTCAGATGGCCGATTCAGCGTACGGTGTTACACGCGGCGCTGCGTCCGGACGCTATTCCACTGCACTGCCCAACAACCTGGCAGCTGCCTCTGCATGGGATCCGCAGGCTGCCTTTGAATACGGTGCACTGATCGGCCGCGAGCTCCGTCAGGAGGGCTACAGCATGTCGCTTGGCGGAGGCGTCAACTTGCCGCGCGAGCCGCGCGACGGGCGCACGTTTGAGTACCAGGGCGAGGACCCGCTTCTCGCAGGGACGCTGGCCGGCAACTTCGTCAAGGGAGTGCAGTCGCAACATGTCATCGGCGACCTGAAGCATTATGCGATGAACGACCAGGAGAGCGGACGCAATGCAGTCGACGTGAACGTCGACAAGCGTTCCATGCGCGAAACGGATCTACGGGCTTTCGAGATTGCTCTCAAGATCTCCGATGCCGGCGCGTTCATGTGCTCCTACAACCGCGTGAACGGCGACTATGCCTGCGAAAACAGCTACCTGCTCACCGACGTCCTGAAAAAGGATTTTCATTTTCAGGGCTTTGTGCTCTCCGATTGGGGTGGTACCCATTCCGCAGCCAAAGCCTCGCACGCAGGCCTCGATCAGGAACAGCCGGGCAAGAACTTCTTTGCCGATGCACTGCAGAAAGCTGTCGAGAGCGGGGAGGTCTCCCAGGACGAAATCAACGAGCACGTGCATCGCATCCTGCGTACGATTTTCGCTTCCGGCCTCTTCGATAATCCGGTGGTGAAGCAAGTTCCCGACGTCGAGGGCGGGTACGTCATCGCGCAAAAACTCGCGGAGAAAAGCATTGTTCTGCTCAAGAACGAGCGCCACATTTTGCCTTTGGAGGGCGCAGGTCTTCATTCAGTCGTATTGATCGGTGGCCATGCCGATGTAGGCGTACTCACCGGCGGAGGGTCGGCGCAGGTCGATGCGCCGGGAGGGTCCGTGGTTCCCCCGCCACCGCCGCGGCCGGGCGCGACTCCCATGGCGAATTTCGTGAGGCGCCAGGTGTGGTTGCCCAGTTCGCCGCTGCGCGCGTTAACTGCCAAATTGCCTTCGAGCAAGGTCACCTATGTCTCGGGCGACGACCTGGCTGCAGCCGCTTCCGCCGCCAAGTCGGCCGATGTCGCGATCGTTTTCGGATACCAACCGGAGTCGGAGGGCATGGATCTGAAGTCGCTGGATCTTAGCGAGGATCAGAACAAGCTGATTGAAGCGGTGGCAGAAGCGAATCCAAAAACCATTGTTGTTCTCGAGACGGGCAGCCCGGCCACCATGCCGTGGATCGACAAGGTCGCGGGTGTCGTCGAAGCATGGTATCCCGGAATCCGTGGCGCTGAGGCGCTGGCCAATCTGCTCACGGGCGAAGTGAATCCAAGTGGCAAACTGGCCATCACCTTTCCAAGGAGCGATGCCGATCTGCCCCATCCCACGCTGGTCTTGCCGCCTCCCGCTTCTCAACCACAGCGTCCAGCGCCGGGCGCCGATATTTCCAGTTTTATGGCGATGATGGCCAAAGGCCTGCCGCCGTTCGAGATTACTTACGACGAGAAACTGAAGGTCGGCTACAAATGGTACGACGCTGAGAAGAAGCCGGTGCTCTTTCCATTCGGCTTTGGCCTCTCGTACACCACGTACGCCTACTCCGGGCTCAGTGTGAAGGGATCGAATGACGTGGAGGTTTCCTTCACGGTGCGCAACACCGGGAAACGTGCCGGAACCGAGATTGCCCAGGTCTATGCTTCGCTTCCCGAAGCAGCAGGTGAACCGCCGAAGAGGCTCATCGGCTGGGCACGCGTGGAACTGGCTCCCGGCGAATCGAAGCAAGTTTCCATTCCAGTGGCGCACGACCGCCTCACCATCTACGACGAGGCATCGGATAACTGGAAGCTGGTTCCAGGAAAATATACGGTGATGGCCGGCGGCTCTTCTCAGGATCTGCCGCTGCACCAGCAGCTCACCTTGGAATAGGAGACTGAGGAGCGCATTCGTTTTACAAATGCGTCATTGAGGGAGATTCCCGTCTCACGCCAGCCCCTCGTCCATGCGGAAGGGCATTTTACGAAGACGCTTGCCGGTCGCTGCGAATATGGCGTTTGCCACTGCTGGTCCGGTGAGCGCCACCGCCGCTTCGCCCAGCCCGTGCGGACTGTCGTGGCTCTCGACAAACCACGTTTCTACCGCAGGAGCCTCCGGCATCCGCAGAACACTGTAATCGTCGAAATTCTGCTGCACCACGGCTCCATCCTTGATCGTGATCGCCTCCTTCAAAATCGAGCTCAGCGTCATCAGCATTCCGCCCTCCAGCTGCGACCGCGCGCCATTGGGATTCACCACCTGACCGCAATCGACTGCGGTCACGAGCCGCTTCACCTGAATTGTGTCGTTTTCGACTTCCACCTCGGCCACCTGCGCCAAGTAGGCATAGCTCGCCGTGCACGAGATCCCGCGCCCGCGATGCGGCCCCAACGGTTTGCCCCAGTCGCCCTTCTGGGCTGCGAGATCGAGCACCGCCAGCAGCCGCTTTTTGTCCGGCGCGCCTCCATCGCCCCACAACGTACTCGGTCTTCCATCCTGCGCTTGCAACAGACGCTTCCGAAACAGATACGGATCCTCGCCGGCCGCATGGGCCAGCTCATCGATGAAGCTTTCCACTGCGACCCCGTTGAACGAGTTCTCCACCGACCGCCACCACGCCCGCGGCACCGCACTCTCAATCGGGGTGAACCCCTTGCGCGCTGTCGCAATCGGATAGATCAGCGTGGGCGGCAGCTCATCGCCGTTGGGCTTGCGTTTCTCTGGCTCCGCCCACTGGCCGTTGATCCACACGTCGGCCACGTGATCCGACCACGCCACGACATTCCCGTGCGCATCGAGCGCTCCGCGCATGCGCCGCATGCCCGCCGGCCGGTAGAAGTCGTGCGTCATGTCGTCTTCGCGCGTCCACACCAGCTGCACTGGCGCGTCCACGTGCTTGGCGATCTGCGCAATCTCCGTCGAAAAGTCGTACTGGTAGCGCCGACCGAAGCCGCCGCCCATCAGCGTTGTATGCACCGTGACGCTGCTCTCGGCCACCCCCAGTTCTTTCGCGATCACGCGGCGCGTGAAATCTCCCCCTTGCGACGGACTCCACACCTCGCACTTGCCGTCCTTGAGGTGAGCCGTGATGTTCATCGGCTCCATGCATGCGTGCGACAGGAACTGAAATTCGTAGACGCTCTCCACGCGCTTCGTCGCTGGCCCATCGCTCAGGTCAACGTTGCCGCCATCCGTCCACGCCGGCGGCTTCGCCAGCGCATCCTTCAACGCGGCCCGCAGCGTGTCGGTGCTCTCGCCGGCATTCGGACCGTTGTTCCACGCGATCTTCAGCGCCTTCCGGCCCTGCAGCGCCGCCCACGTCGACCTCGCAACGACTACGACGCCGCCTGCTGTGAAAACCCGCATCCCCCGCGCCGGGATTTCGAACACCTGCAAGACCCCTGGGGTCGCCAGTGCCTTCGTCGCGTCGAACTTCGCCGGGCGCCCGCCAAATGTCGGACAGCGCGCAATCACCGCGTACACCATCCCCGGCAACCGCACATCGAGGCCGAACTGCGCCTTGCCCGTGCATTTATCCGGGATGTCGAGATGCTGCGTTGCCTTCCCAATCAGCGTGAACTGCGCCGGCTCCTTCAACTTCACCGTCTTCAAATCGGGCAAGGGCATCGTGCGCGCGGCCGGCACCAGTGCTCCATAACTCGTTCGACGTCCCGAGCCGGCATGGATGACTTCGCTGTTGCTGGTCGTGCACTCGCTTTCCGCTACGCTCCATTGCCGTGCCGCCGCCGCAATCATCGCCCATCGCACCGCCGCGCCGGCCTGCCGCAACGGCAGATAATTCGACCTCACGCTGCCGCTTCCGCCCGTGCCTAGCGAAAAAGCCGATTGCACCACCCGCACGCGCTTCCAGTCGAGATCGGCCTCGTCCGCGAGCAGCATCGGCAGCGACGTATATACGCCCTGCCCCATCTCCGACTGCGCCAGCACCAACTCCGCGCTCCCGTCCGGCTGTACATGAATCCACGCGTCAAACGGATTGTGCGTGGTGACAGTGCCGGCTGCTTCCTGCGCATCTGCCTCGGCGGTCAGGCCCGCGCGAAACCCATTGCGCAAGCTGAACCCGATTACCAATGCGCCGCCAGCTGCCGCGGCCGATGTGCCTAGAAACGCTCTCCGGCTGATCCTCGTTGCGTGTGGCGTAACGGAAGACGGCGTCTTTGAGAATTCTTTGCGGTCAAGCTTCATGCCCGTACCTCCTCGGCCGCGGTGTGAATCGCCTTACGAATTCTGAAGTAGGTCGCGCACCGGCAGATGTTGCCTGCCATCGCGTCGTCAATCTGCGCGTCTGTCGGATTTTTATGCGTGGCGAGCAGCGCCACTGCCTGCATGATCTGTCCGGACTGGCAATAGCCGCATTGCGGAACCTGCTCGGCGATCCAGGCCTTCTGCACCGCGTGCAGCGGGCCTGGCACCGCAGCCTGCGCCGCACTGGGCGCCGCACTGGGCGCCGCACTGGGCCCGGGTCCCAGCCCTTCGATGGTCGTGATCCGTTTCCCGCGCGCATCGGCTACCGTGGTCTGGCAGGACCGCACCGCCTCGCCATCCACGTGAACCGTGCAAGCTCCGCACATGCCAATGCCGCAGCCGTACTTGGTTCCAGTCAATTGCAGCAGATCGCGCAAAGCCCAGAGCAAGGGCATTTCGCTGTCGGCCTCAATCGTGCGGCTTTGGCCATTTACATCCAACGGGAACTGTGCCATGTTTCAACCCCGGCGTAAGTTTCGTTCCAAGTCGCCGATCAGACCACGACTTTGCAGGGAGGCCGAAGCAGTTTGCAGGCTGCGGCGCTGGACTTGCAGGATCGGGCTGCTCCGGTCGTTGGTGAGAGATTCGAGAAATCCGATCAGCTCGGAGCCATTGGGCGGGTGTGCGCCGAAATCATAGCGTGCGAATCCGTTCAACAAACCGATTGGGCGAAGCGCAGATTTGGGATCGACGGGCGTGGCTACCAGGTGAGGGTGACGGTGATGGTTTGGAATCCTGTGCCCTGTGGGAAGTGGAGCGCGAGGTTGACGGGGATGGATGGGTCCTGTGCGCCTGCTTCATCCAACGAGGTGGACGCGGCGAGGTGGGCGGTGTCAGAAGGATCGATGCCCTTGTTTTGAGGGGAGTCGAGCTTCAAGTGCGGTACGAGCGAGCGGCGGAGGATTTCGAAACTGGATGTTGCGCCGGACTGGCCTTCGAAGACAAAAGTAGCGCTGGCGGGAGACCATGTTTCGCTGAGGATGCGCGTGTTCTGTGTGCGGGCGCCGGGGAGCGGCGGCGCGAAAGGAATGGAGATTTCGAGTGGGGGAAGCGGGATGCGAACACCCGCGGAGCCATTCGGCAGTTGCGCTGAGGTCGCGCTGGGGAGATCGCTGCGAAGGCGAAAGCCGGCGTGGTGGGTGTCGGTGATGGAGATTTCGAGGACGGATCCGTTGCGGTCGAAGGAGAGGGATTCGTCGCCGCCTGGGAGCGGGAGATGATTGACGGCCGCGTGATCCCAACTGGCGGGGAGATGCGGGTTGACGGTGATGGTCTTGGCTTGGGCGTCCATGCCGATGCCGAAGAGTCCGCGCAGTGTGGGCGTAATGACCATGGCGCTGGACCAGAGCTGGTGCGAGGTGCTGCGGCCAAAGGGGACAAAAAAGTCGCCACTGAGGAGCTCGGTGTCGGCGCCGAGATCCTGCGCCCAGGTGAGGTTGGCATTTTCCTTCAATAGTTGATAGCCGACGAGGGGCTGGTTGCCACGGTACTCGGCGAGCGCAGCCCAGCCGGTGAAGAGCGGCCAGACGGAGCCCTGGTGATAGCTGAGGCCGTCGTAGATTTTTTCGGTGTTGGCGACGTCACGCAAACCCCAATCTGTATTCAGCGCGGACGTGGCGAAGTTGCGGAGGCAGTGGTCGGAGTTGTCGAGGATAGATTTTTGGTTTGGGGGATCCCACCAGGCGAGAGCGGGATAGACGGTGGCGGTGCGGTCGTTAGTGCCGTCGAGGTTGTGGCTGAAGGCGTAGCAGGATTTTTGCGGATCGTAATACTCAGTGTTGATCGTGGCGGCGATTTTGTTGGCTCTTTGCTCCGCGAGGGTGGATTTCGCGGAGTCTTTCAGGAGGTTTTCGATGTAGGCAACGGCGGATGAAGCTTGCTGGTCGAGGAGGGCGAGGTAGATCTCCTGGTGAGGCATGCCGCCGGGCCAGCTTTCGACCCAGCCGGTACCCTGCGAATTGTCATAGATGCCGTCATGATCTGTGTCGTGGGCGGGATCGGTTTCGAAGGCCCAGGCTTTTTCTATCGCGTCGCGCTGTTCGGTGAGAAAGGCGGTGTCGCCGCTGGAGCGGACATAGTCGGCGACCGCGAGGAGGAAGAGCGGTGTGGAGTCGGCCGCGGCATACATATAAGGAAAAGATTGCCAGTCGATGGCCGCGGCGGTTTGGGAATACTCGTGCATGATTTTGCCGTCGGCGCGCTGGCGATGGATGAGGAACTCGAGTTCGGATTTAGATAGTGCGAAATCGCCGTAGCCGTTAACGGCATAGAGGGTGTAAAGGGCGTCACGGCCGAAGAACCATCCGAAGCCAGGGCGTGCGGAATCGGCAGAGGTGAAGTAGCCGGCGACCAGGGCGGTCTCTGCAGGCTCCCCGGTCCCCGAAAGCGAGGGACCGGGGGCACCCAGAGTGGGTGGTGGTGGGGAGCTTTGGCCGGGGATGGTCGGGGTCTTGAGCTGCTCGATGGAGACGATCGCCCATCTGAAGGCATCGTTGAGGGACTCGTCCGGGGTCTCGATGGAGACGGAGCCGGCGAGCAGCTTCTTGTATATGGCTGCGTGGGTTTCATAGAGGGCGGGAATGGAGGTATTGAGTTGAGCGAGAGTGGCGCCGAGGGCGGCGTTGGTGGCGGAGGTGGTGTTCATGCCGACGGCCATCAATAAAGGAAAGAGCTTTTTCTCGTCTCGGACGGGGTCGATGTGCAGTTTCAACTCAACCGGGTGAACTTGAGGCCGCTCCTGATAGGGAGCGAGGACGCCGGGCTGGGCGCCGGGAATGGTGAGGGCTCCGGCGAGATCGGGATAGTCGGTATGCAAGACGTAAAAGCCACTGGCGGCAGTGGGATTGTGGGGATCGGGCGAGACCCATTCGGCACCGGGTGTGCCTTCATTGCGCTCGGGCCACATCCATCGGAGCTCGGCAGTGAAGCGGAAGGTGAAGTCGGTGGGATGGAGGCAATCGAATTCGAAAAGAACAATTGGGCCTGTTTGGGCAGTTCCAGTGCTAGTGGGGACTTTGCCGGGCGAAAACATAATCTGGCGGACGGTGAACGTGGGGTGGGAGTACGTGAGGACGGTGCGGTCGGGGCGGACTTCAATCTCGGCGGATTGCTGGTTGACATCGATGGGGACGCCGTAGCCTTCGACGCGGGCTTCGATTGTCATGTGGGAGAGGAGTTTGACGGGGAGAATCCAGGACTCGAAGGCGCCGTGCTGCTGGCCGACGAGGACTCCGTGCTCGCCAGCGACAGTGAAGGGTTTGAAGGATTCGGTGTGGGCGCGGATGACGGGGCCGGAAGTGTCGAAAGCGATGGGAGCGACCGAAGTGAAACTGGGAGCGGAAGTGTGAGCCGGGCTCAACTGGGCCGCACATGGGATGGAAAACGCGAAGATTGGAGCACAGAGCAGTGTGGGGGTGAGGTGAAGAGAGCAAATGAGACTGGAAACGGAACTGGAAACGAAGCGGGGCATTGCGGTTTCCTCTGGTTGCGGGTCTTCTGATTGCGCTCAAGGGCAACAGTCTAAGGCTATTTCTTGTCCCGCGAAAATGATTTGGTGGCAGATGAGGAGGAAGCGGGGAAAGACCCAGCGAAAGGGAAAGCCAAAGACGAGTACCGATTTTCATAAATTCTAATGAAATCTCTGTAAATCGGTAGGGTCGCAGGCTTCCATCGGGCGACCAAGCGAAAAATAAGCCACAATTTTTCAATGGGTTGCCGACATGAGTGAGCAATCGCGCCTTTGGTTCCAAAATTGCAGCGCTAACAATTGGAGAGTTACCGCCGAAGCTAAATTGCTGTTTCGAGCAGGTTTCTCTCCTCATTCGCGCTCATCCCCCGCAAGTCATTGAGCCAGCAGGCAAGTACATGTAAGCGATTTCGAAGGGCAGCCCGAAAGGCGCCCGAAAAGGAGCTACCCATGCAGCGCATGAGCAGGTACCTTGTCGTTCTCTCCCTTTTCCTTGCCGCATTCACTCCCAGGGTTCAGGCGCAGAACGTGTATGCCCAAATCCACGGAACGGTGACGGATGCAACTGGCTTAGTGATTTCGAAGGCGACGGTGACGGTGCTGAACACGAGCACAGGGATCACCACCGTTCGCGAAGCAGACGCAAACGGGTACTACATCTTCACGCAGCTGCAGGTGGGGGGTCCCTACACGGTGACGATTTCAGCGTCTGGATTTGAGAGTTTTGTGTCCACGGGGCTGACGCTGAACGTGAATGACAATCGCGAGGTGGATGGCAAGCTGAAGGTGGGCGCGACGTCGCAGACGGTGGAAGTGTCCGCTTCGGCTTTGCAGGTGGAAACGTCGAATACGCAGCTGCAGCAGGTAGCGACGGAAGACCAGCTGGAAGAGATTCCGCTGGAAGGACGCGATCCGGCCGGGTTGCAGAAGCTGGAGCCGGGCGTCGTCGAGTCGTCGGACCGGTTCGGTTCGTATTCGAGCAACGGGAATCAGACGCCGCAGAACGCGTACATGGTAAACGGGACGGACATCAACGACGGCCCGTTGCAGAGTGAGGGAATCCAGATTAATCCCGATGCACTGCACGAAGAGAATATTCTGACGAGCACAATGAATCCGGAGTTTGCGCGTAACTCGGGCGCAGTAATCAACCAGATCCTCAAGTCGGGAAGCAACACATTTCACGGCAGTGGGTTTGAATTCTACCGCGACACATTCCTGAACAATGGAAACTACTTCTCGCCGACTCGGCCCGTATTTCACCAGAATCTGTATGGCGGAACGTTGGGCGGCCCGATCTTCAAGAACAAGTTTTTCTTTTTTGCTGCCTATCAGGGGTTGCGCAACCGGACATCGCAGACCACGACGAACTCGACGATGGATTCGGACCAATTCAGCGGAGACTTCACCGACGACACGAATTACTTCACTGGCGGCGCGAATAGCGGGGGCCTCACTTCGAATCCGATCCCCTATAGTTTTGGTTCGTGCACTGCCGGAGAGACCTGGGCGGACTGCTTCGCGAGCGGGCCTGTTGTCATTCCGACGACGCAATGGAATTCGGTGGCATCTGCGTTGGTCACGAAATACATTCCAGCAGCGAATAGCGGGACGGACCTCTATACCTTCAACTCACCAAATACCGATGCACAGGACCAAGGGATCCTTCGCGTGGATTACACGCCCAGTGCGAGGGACACGATCTGGGGATCGACCGTGTTCCAGTCGAGTCCAAGCACAAATGGCCAGTCGTTTGGCGGCGGCAGTTTTCCGGGATTCGGGCAGCACGCGGCAGAACACTTCAAGATCTTCAGCGGGTCGTACACGCACACGTTCAGCTCGAACAAACTCAACGAACTGCGTGGCGGGTACTACCGCTTAAACTTCCCTGCGGTGATTCCAACCCCGATTCAGTCGCCGAGCTCACTGGGATTTTCGATTAATCCGCAACTGGCGCAGTCGGGCATTCCGTATATGTCCATTGGGCAGTACTTCAACCTGGGCAACAGCTTCGAGGGGCCTCAGCCGCGCACCGATACAAACCTGACGTATGCGGACAACTTCACCTGGGTCATCGGAAATCACTCGTTGAAGTTTGGCGGATCGTTCGAACAGTTTCGTGTACACAACCCATTCGGATATCTGAACAACGGCTACTATAGCTACAACGGCGGCGGAACCTATAGCTCGGGGGATCCGTTGATCGATTTTGTGATGGGTATTCCGGACAGTTATGAGCAGGCCAACGACGGCTTTATCGATGCGGTGGCGACCGAGAAGTATGCTTTTGTGCAGGATAACTGGAAAGTCACGCCGGATCTGACGCTCAACCTTGGCCTGGCGTGGGATGCGGAACAGCCCAATCAAAACGGCCAGTTCGGCGGTCTTGGGATTGTCTGCTTTTCGATCAGCAGCGCACAGTCGCAGGTGTTCGCCGGTGGACCTCCGGGACTTCTTTACAACGGCGATCCGGGATGCAACAAGGCTGGCGGACCGACGACGCACTACGATCACTTTGGACCCCGGCTCGGCTTTGCGTGGTCGCCCTCCGACGGTCCCTCGAAGATCATCGGCGAGCCTGGATCGCATAGCCTGTCGGTGCGCGGCGGATTTGGCGTGTACTACAACCGCGACCAGGAAGAGCAGTCGCTGCAGAATCTCGTCAATCCGCCAGTGTTTTATATTTCACACGGCGCGGCAGACTTTGGCGGCAGCCCGTCCTTTGCGAATCCGTATACAGATGTCGCCGGCATGGGCTCCGAGGCGAATCCGTTTCCATTCACGCCTCCGGCTGCCGGCGGGGCAGTGAATTGGAGCATCTACAACGAACTGGGGATGTCCGCGTTCGACAAGGACTATGACATTCCCTATACCTTCAACTACAACCTGGGCATTCAGCGCGCTGTGAGCGGCAACATGATTGCTGAGGTCCGTTACGTGGGTTCGGTGAGCCACCGACTTGCAACATGGTACGAAGGCGACCCGATTACGCCAGCGGGTCATGCGGCGTGCCTTGCCGATCCGGTCTGCTCGACCGACCCGTATTACATTCACCTGTTCTTTCCGCAATACACCGCGGACCCGGTCATCGTCCCCGGTACGGGGGACGGTGCAATTCCTTCGCTACCGAATGGCCTGCCATGGTACTCGTCGATCGGAGAACAGAACACAGAAGGCTCGTCGAGTTACAACGCTCTGCAGGCAAGCTTGATCAAAGCGCCGTCGCATGGACTGCAGTTCACATTGAGCTACACCTATTCGCACGCGCTCGATAACGGTTCGGGGTATGAAAGCCAGACGGGAGGCGACGGAGGTTATGGAAACGCCGGCCGCGTGCACAACTACGTGCCGGGCTTCCAGTACCTTAACTACGGGTCATCGGATTTCGACGCCAGACAGCGGCTGGTTGCTTCCTACGTTTACACCGTACCGGCGGTCGGAATCCTGCGAGACAACGTGATTATGCGCGAGGCTCTTGCCGGATGGGGTCTTGGCGGCGTCACCGCGGTGCAGACCGGGTTTCCCCTGGCACTCAGCATGGGGACAGACCGCTCGTTCTGGTGCGATGCGTTGAGCTATTTCGGCTGCCCGGACGTTCCCGTGGCCAGCAGCTTCAACGAGAAGCTGTACAATCCGCGCTCGACTCCAGGTACCTATCAGTACTTCGATACCACCCCGTTTTCGGCTGAGCCGCTGGGAACTTTCGGCAACGTGCCGCGGAACTACTTCCACGGGCCCGGATTCAACTACACGAATCTGAGCATCATCAAGAACTTCCCTCTGTCGGCTGAAAGTAAGCGGCGTCTCGAAATGCGGCTGGAGGCGTACAACGCGTTCAACCACGCGAACTTTGCGCCGCCGAGCGTCAGCTTCAGCAGCCCACTGTTTGGCCAGGTGAGCAACGTGATCCAGAGCGCGGACCCGAACGCCGATCCTTCTCCGGGGCGGTCGATTCAGCTGGTGGGCAAGTTCTATTTCTGAGCTCACGAGAGTAGAAGCGCAAGGGGTGTTCGCTCAGGCGAACGCCCTTTGTGTTTTTGGGGGATCGTGGACGGTGAAAGATCTCGCTTTCCCACCCTTGAATCAGAGACAGCGATTCAAGGATGGGGCACCCGTGGTCGAGCGGATGGACGCATCGTGAAAAGCAACCGCAGATCCTTTGACTACGGTCGCTTCACGACCTTCGCTCAGGACGACAGTTTGAAATTGATGAGCTAAGCGACGGCGGGGGTTTTGAGGAACTCGAGGGCGCGGACGAGGTAGCTTTTCAAGTCGCGGCGATGGACGACGGCGTCGAGGAAGCCTTTTTCGAGGAGGAATTCGGAGCGCTGGAAGCCTTCGGGGAGTTTCTGGCGAATGGTCTGCTCGATGACGCGGGGTCCGGCGAAGCCAATGAGGGCGCCGGGTTCGGCGATGTTGAGGTCGCCGAGCATGGCGAAGCTGGCGGTGACGCCGCCGGTGGTGGGGTCGGTGAGGACGCAGATGTAGGGGACGCGGGCCTCGTCGAGCTGCGCGAGGGCGGTAGAGATTTTGGCCATCTGCATAAGGCTGACGATGCCTTCCATCATGCGTGCTCCGCCGGATGCGGCGACGACAATGAGGGGCTTGTGGGTAAGGCGCGCGCGATCGACGGCGCGGGCGATAGTTTCCCCGACGACTGCGCCCATGGAGCCGCCGATGAAGGCGTATTCCATGGCGCTGATGATGACCGGGTGGGGGCCCAGCTGGCCGATGGCGTTGAGAATTGCGTCGTCGAGGCCGGTTTCTTCCTGAGCTTTGCGCAGGCGCTGCTTGTAAGACTTGAGGTCAACGAAATTGAGCGGGTCAGTGGAGCGGAGGCCGCCGTCGACGAGCTCGTAGCCGGGTTCGAGAAGGAGGTCGAGGCGCTGGCGCGCGCCGATTTTGAAATGATACTGGCACTTGGGGCAGACGTTGAGGTTGGCCTTGAGATCGGGATTGAAGATAGCCTGGCGGCAGCCGGGACACTTTGTCCAGAGGCCTTCGGTGCGGACTCGCTTCTCTTCGTCGCCGTTGTTGTCGGGGCCTTCGAACTCGCCGTCTTCTCGTTTGAACCAGGACATAGGGCTTCGGTCATTGTATATGGCTACCAGGGATCAGGGATCAGGGATCAGGGATCAGGGAACAGGGATCAGGGACTAGGGATCTGGGACTAGGGATCTGGCAATAGGGAATAGAGATTGAGATTAGAGAAGCGTGGACTATGGAGCAGAGGCCTTTGCGACGCCGATTGTCTTGCCGCGGAGGGCGTCGCAGGTGGAGCGCAGGGTGAATTCCAGCGATTCGCGGGGAACGCTTTCGACGAAGGGTCCGATCAGCCATCCAAGGCCGGATGGAATGGAACGAGTGAGGGACACCGATTCGATCTGCATGTAGAGTCCGCCGTCGCGCTCCTCGTAACTCCAATACGTGTTCAAGCGCCACAGGTACCCGTGGTCTTCCTGGGGACTCAGCGCGTGTTCCTTGGCGGTGCCCTGCGCTTCAATCTCGGAGATCGCGGTGCTGTGCGCATTGCTGTATTCGTGCTGGAGATCGAGGCGTCCGTAGTTGATGTCGGAGGAGATATCGAACACGACGGTGATGAGGTGGTGCTGGCGCACGCGCATGGATGCCTGCAGACGATCCCCTTGCTGGGAAATCAACTTGGCCTTCAGGATCTGCGGGGCGAAATATTTCGGGTAACTGTTGAAGTCCTGGGTCACGCGGAGGAAGTCGGCGGCGGTAGCGCCGGGGACGAACGCGGTTCCGCGCCAGTGATGCAGCAATGCTCCCGACGAGACAGGCGGGGTGGATGGGGTGAGCTTATCGACAATTAATTCACCCCGGCGCAGGCGGGCCTCAATTTGCGGGTCGGAAGCGAGGCGAGCGAGGAAGGAGGATTGCGCATGGTGCTGCTCGGCGAGGCGCGACTCCACCGAACTGACATATGTGTCGAATTCGGAAACAGCGGCCGGAGATGGTCCCGCTGAGACAACGACGGGAGCCGCCACAAGAACGAATAGACCGCAGAAAGCAACTCTATATCGGGAATTCACCAGGTCTCAGACCGTGTAGTTTTGTGGGTTGAGGCTCGTACTTTCCTAGGTCTCAAACCACCCCAGTGACGAAGACCTGTCGCCGGGGACCCCGGTGAAAATCCAGACCTGGGGCACCCACATTCGTGCTTGTTCAAGCGTCAGAGACCGTGAGCCTACCAAGTGTAACGCACGGAGTAGGTGAGCGTGGTCTCTCCTTTCGCGGGGACTTGAAGGGGAAATTCGACCGTGCGGCTGTCCTTCTTGGTGAAGTCGATGGACTTGTCGCGGATCTCCCAATTCACGCCACGGTATAGGTGCTCGACGACGGTGACGTTGATGGGCTGTTGTCTCCGATTGGTGACCTTGATTTCGAAGGTCTCGTCGAGGATGCGGTCCTGCTGGTTGATGTGGAAGTCGGTTTGCCGGCGTGAGCCTTTGACGTCGAAGGCGCTTCCGGTGGCGAGGCGCACCGTTTCTTCCGCGGGTGTGTGATTGATCATGTCTTCGCCGACGAATTCCATCTGGCCGTCGGCATCGCGGCGGTAGAGACGAATGCGGCCTGCAGGCAAGGGCATGCCGAGATGATTCGACTCGCTGTTCTTGAACTGCTCGACTATGCGGACTTTGGTGTTGCTACTGTCGAGGCCGTAGCCGCGCTGCTGGTTGATGTTTCCATTGTTGTAGAGGGGTTGCAGCTCGGTGGCCGCGCCGTCGTAGAGATAGTTGCGATGGACGGTGACATCGGCTGCGTCGATGAACTGCACCTGCTTGGTTTCGCCATCGCGGAGGGCGACCGTGCGGTTGAGGTCATAGAGGTGGAAGTCGTCGAAGGGTCTTTGGGTGACTTGTGGTTGGCCGGCGACGCCAGCACTCAGACTGACCAGTCTGTCCATGTCGTAGGCGCGGCCTTCGGGGCGGATTTTGGCAACGTCACCGGCCATGAGCTTAACGCGCGCCTGGGGAAATTCGGTGCCGCTCTGGTTGTGGATGGTGACCCAGCCGAGGACGTCGGCCTTTTCATCTCCCGTGACATCTGGAGAGTTGGGTACGACGACGTTGTAGGTTGCGTTCCAGTTGAGGCCGCCGGTGATGTAAGCAAGCTCGGCGGAGAAGTGCTCGGATTTATCGGATTGAATCTGCCAGCGGAGGGTGGGCTTGAGAAGCAGGCCGTCCGTGGCGGCGGGAAAGAGCGGCGTGCCGGGGAGCTGGAACTGCATTTTTCCGTTGACTTCGATGAGAGGCTGGGCGGGACCGCCATTGAGAATCTGCCCCTGAGGCGAGTATTCGTACGGACTCTGCGAAGGCGCACGAAGGATGATGCCCTGGACGGTTTGCGTTCCTTGCGGCGTGACCACCTGGAAGTCGATGGTCTTGCCTTCATATTTCTGGAGGAGCCAGTCCTGATTGACGATGGCGGCATCGTAGTCCAGCTCGGAGATATGGATGATGCGCTTGCCGGTGGGATCGCGGAGGACGACGGAGTCGGGCTCGAGTCGGCTGGTGACGCCGGTCGTAGTGATTTCATTGAGGCCGGGATGGAGATTGAGATCGATGGAGGCGCGGGCGACGGCGAAGTCCTGGTTGTAGATGGTGAGTGCAACCGGGGGAGGTTGTTGGGCCTGGGCTTGTAAAGCGGTGAGGAGAGCGGCGACGAACAAACTGGTTTTGCGCACGGTAATCCTCCTACGGGTTCTGACTATAGAACGCGAGGGAACCTGAAACTTGCAGTTGGACTGGAAAAAACAGGGAATAGGAGTGGGGAACAGTGCGGAGTTGGACGGAAGGCTGGTTAATACTCAATGCCGCGCTGGGCGAGGATGCCTTTTTGGTAGGCGTGTTTGATTTCGCGCATTTCAGTGACGGTGTCGGCGAGTTCGACTAATAAAGGATGGGCGTTACGGCCGGTAAGGATGATGTGGACCATCTCCGGGCGGGCGCGCAGGGTTTCGGCGACCTGCTCCGGTGCGAGCATGCCGTAGGAGATGGCGTAGTTAATTTCGTCGAGAATGACGAGGTCCCATTCGCCGGAGAGGATGGCTTCGCGGGCTTCGGCCCAGGCTGCTTCGACGAGGCGAATGTCTTCGGGGTCGGTTTCCGCGCCGCCGACTTTGACGAAGCCGCGGCCCATTTGTTTGAGAACGAAGTTGGAGCCGTGGGCGAGTACGGCGTCGAGCTCGCCGTAGTGCCAGGAGCCTTTGAGGAATTGCAGAACGAGAACGCGCATGCCGTTGCCGACGGCGCGCAGAGCGGTGCCGAGGGCGGCGGTGGTTTTGCCCTTGCCGGGTCCCGTGTTGATGAGGATGAGGCCTTTGCGCGAGTCGGTCATGCCGGCGAATTGGAAGGGAACAGGAAACAGGGAACAGAATACAGAGTTCAGGGAACGGCGAACAGGGAATCAGAACGAATCACGGAGGAAAATGTTTGTCGGGTCGGAAGGCGGCCTCCTCCGAATTAGCCTCGATGAGTCAGTGCGTAATGCGGGATCGCTGATCCCTGTTCCCTATTCCGCTGCTTCTCAGTGGCCGGTGTGGTAGGGGTGACCGCTGAGGATGGTGCAGGCGCGGTAAAGCTGTTCGGCGAGGACCAGACGGGCGAGCGAGTGGGCCAGTGTCAAAGAGCCCAGGGACAAAAGAAGTTTGGCGCGTGGAAGTGCGGCGGGTGACCAGCCGCTGGCGGGGCCGATGGCAAAGACGATGTGCTGAACGCTTTCGTCACGACGGGCACCGAGCCAAGCGGCGAAAGCTTCGGAGGTCATCGATCGGCCGCGGCTGTCGAGCAGGACGACGATCTGTGCCCGCGCAGCACGACCCTTCTGCGGGTCAAGCCATGCGAAGAAGGCGTCTTCGGACTTGAACGCTTGATTCTGGCAGCGCAGCAGATTTGAACACCGATCGAGGTAGAGGGCGGTGAGCGACTGGAAGGGGTCGTTGGCTGTGAAACGGCCGCCAATGTGCGTGACGGTGACCTGCATGGCGAGGAGGATATCGCAACTGGTCGGCCGGGAAGCAGCTGAAAGACCAAATTCCCCAAAAACGAGAGGTTCAAACTGTTTTCGGAATATTCGTCGAAGTTTCTTCTGATTTTCATAGATTGAAGTCTTCAGGCCGTCTTGCCAACATGACCTAAGTCACATATTTTCAATGAAAATCAATTAGTTTGCACCGTTTTGTGTGATTGGCAAGTGTCATGCTCTGCTGTACAGCAAGTAGTCCTCTGCTTTTTTCAGGTGGTGGTTGGGTGGTTACGCTCTGCGGACGTACACCCGCCGCGTTCTTCCCTGAACATCTGAACGCTTTATGCAAATGAATCGCGGAACCGCTCTATCGCTCAGATCGGTACGCAAGGCAGATTACCTGGATCGAGGAGTTCCCTACCTGGGCTTCCGGTTCTTTTCAATTTGGAGGAGTTCAATGCGATTTTTCCGTTTGCAAGGGCTGGCAGTTCTGTTCGCCATCGCGCTTGCCCTGGGATTCACGGTGACCACGTTCGATCATCCGGTGTACGGGCAAGAAACGACGGGCGGGATGCAGGGTACGGTGAAGGATCCGTCAGGGGCAGTGGTTCCCAACGCAAGTGTTTCGGTGACGACGCCGACGCTGGTGGGCTCGAAGGAAGTATTAACGGACGCAGCCGGATATTATCGTTTCGCAAACCTTCCGCCGGGCAATTACACGATTGTTGTGAAGGCGCAGGGCTTTGACACGCTGAAGCGTGAAGATGTTGTTCTGGAAGTCGGACACCTTCCCACCATCAACCTGACGCTCAGTGTGGGCGCGGTGAACACGGTGGTTGAAGTGAAGACCGAAGGTCCGATGATCGACGAGACAACGACGACGACGCTGACGAACATCCCCGAGCAGGCGCTGGCGGATGTTCCGCACGGGACGTCGTTTCAGTCGGTGATTCAGTTTGCACCTTCGGCGCGCAACGAGCCGCTGATGGGCAACAACTCGATGAGCAATGGTACGGGCTCGGCTTCGCCGGGCAGCTCGAGCAACGGCGGTGCGTTTGGGTACTCGATCGGCGGCGGCTCGGACTCGGAGAACTCCTACCTGGTGGAAGGCCAGGAGACGGCCAACATTATTGGCGGCTACTCGCACACGAACGTGCCCATGGATTTCATCCAGGAAGTGCAGATGAAGACGTCGGGCGTGGAAGCCGAATACGGCGGCGCTTTGGGCGGCGTAGTGAACGTGATTATGCAGAAGGGCACCAACTCCTGGCACGGCTCGGTCTTCACGAGCTTCCAGGACGGAGCGATGAACGGAGGGCTGAATCCGAACTCACGCTACGATCCGAGTTCGAGCGGCACAACGACGAGCTGGGGTGCAATCGATCCGACCTATCAAAACTATCAGCCGGTCCGGCCGCATACCAGCGACGTATTCCCCGGCTTTACCATTGGGGGGCCCCTCTTCGGAATCTTCCCGAAGGCGCCTTCGAATCTCAAGGACCGGATCTTCCTCTTTGCGGGTTTCAATCCCGAGTTCAACGCGTTTGAGGAGAAGGTGAATTACGGTCCTACGAACGGTGGGATTGTGCCCTTCAGCCAAAACACCCACACCTTCTACACCAACGCGCGCATCGACGCCGAAGTGACGCAGAAGATTCGCGTCTTTGGATCGTGGCTCTACCAAATGCAGCGGCAGGCCGGCGAGTCACTGCCTGGGTACAACGACGCCGGGGCAGGGCTTCCGGGTTTCGACTCGACCCAGGGTTATTTCAACCCGGCGACGGGCTGCTTTGGAGCGGCGACAAGCGCGAGCAATCCGTGCCTCAGCACCGGAATTCCGCAATTTGCGTTTTCTCATAACCTGGGCTATGCCGCTCCGAACGTCACACTCAATACGGGCGCGGACATTACTCTCAGCAATAGCCTGGTGGCGACTTCGCGGTTTGGATATTACTTCGAGAACTACCACGATTTTGGATATCCGACATCAGGTACCATCGATGCCTTCCAGGACAATGGCATAGGGAACACGGACACCAATGGGAATGCGTTGTCAGTGTCCGCTCCACAGCTCAACGAGTCGGCCGGCTACTTCAATATTGCGCAGGATGCCAACTACACACACTACAACGCGAACAAGGCAATCCAGTTCGATCAGGATATTGCCTGGTTCCATGCGGGGCGGGGGGGCACGCACAACCTGAAGTTCGGGTATCAGCTGAATCGCAATTCGAATCTCATTCTGCAGAAGTTCAACACGCCTTATATCCAGGTGTGGCCGGGCACGACGAACCCCTATTCGCCGCAGGGCGCGGTGGGCGAGGCCAACTGCGCGACAGTGGAGGGGATAACGGGATCTTCGAGCTGCACAGGCACATACGGCAACGTGGATGTGTACGACTACGGCAGCAATGGCCGTGCGATCAGCTACAACAACGGATTCTACGGACAGGATGCGTGGACGGTTGGCAAAGGTATCACGATCAACTTCGGATTGCGCGTCGAGCATGAGGCAGTACCGGCAGAGAATCAGCCAACCGGGTCGATTGCCACGCCGATCAGCTTCGGCTGGGGAGACAAAGTTGCTCCGCGCGTCGGGGCGGCCTGGGATGTATTCAAGAATGGGAAGATGAAGATCTTCGGCGGCTATGGCGAATACTACGACCAGATGAAGCTGAATGTGGCGATCAGCTCGTATGGCGGACAGTACTGGCAGGAATGCTGGTACGCGCTCATGACCCCGGATCTTTCGAGCATCAACCCGGTCTACAACAGCGACGGGCGTTTCTGCGTGGGCCCGAATTCGGCCAGCCAGGCGAATTTTGCGACCACGCCGCCGGCGTCTTCGCTGATCTTCCTAGAGAACCAAAACGTTCGCGCGTTCCCGACGACCTGTTCGACTTGCAGCGCTACGGAAGAGGGTACGGCGCCCGGACTCAAGCCGTATGCGCAGCACGACTCAGCGTTTGGCGTGGACTACCAACTGGGACCGAACGTCGCGTTCGAGGCGCGATGGGACCGGAGGCGGCTGGATCACGTGATCGAAGACTCGGCCATCTTCAATCCCGCGGTAGGCGAGACGTTTGTGATCGTGAACCCCGGACAAGGGATCAACAAGACCTTCTCGAGCTTTTACAACTTCCTTTACGGGACACCGGTTGACTGCTCGGACGGATGCCCTCCGGATAAGACCATTCCCGCCGCGCGCAGCTACGACGCGGTGGAGCTTCGGTTAACAAAGAACGTGAGCCACGGGTGGATGGGGATGTTCTCGTACACTTACAGCTACTTCCGCGGCAACTACACCGGACTGACGAGCTCGGATATCGCAGACGGCGGCGGCGGGCGCAACGCGCCGAACAACAGCCGGGCGTTCGACGAGCCGTACTTCTCGTGGGATGCACTGGGCGGATCTTCCAGCGGTCGTTTGCCGACGGATCGCCCAAATGTGCTGAAGGGCTACGTTTATTACCAGCTACCTTGGATGCGGAAGTTCGCTTCGGACTTTGGCATTCTCCAGAACGTGTATCAAGGTTCGCCGATCACCAGCTATGAAGATGTGGGCTATGCGTTCCCAGGCGCTTTCCCGACGGACATCGTCGGGCGCGGCAAGTGGGTGGACTTTACGCAGAATGCGAACACCGGCGTGATTACCGCGAGCGCGCCGTACACAAAGCGCACGCCGGAGTACCTGGACACGGACTTCAACTTCAAGCAGAGTTTCAAAATCTCGGAACGGCAGTCGCTTGCGTTTGACGCAACGTTTGCCAATGTTCTGAACCAGCATTCGGTGACGGCCTTGAACGAGCAGGTCGACTCCAACTACGCAGTTAACTTCATCTCACCGCAGACCGCGGGCTGTGGAGCCTACAACGCTGCAAATTACGGCATCGTCGGGGTTAACAGCTGCTTCCTGCCGGATGGTCCGGCGTTCTATGCGGGCGCGATGAGCAAGTACGATTATGTGGGAGCAAACAATGCCTCTCCACTCGGAAGTTCAGCGGGCGGACCGGTGACGGTGAATAGCGAATACGGCAAGCCGTACCTGTATCAGCTCAGCCGGAACATTCGTCTGGCGCTGCACTACCGGTTCTAACTAAGCCAAGTTAACCTCAAACAGCGAAAGGGGACCCGCGATGCGGGTCCTCTTTTCATTTGGTGGATGACGAGCAGGCGAGGGAAAAGCCGGAGATCTCGCACGAAGATTCTGTGCTATTCAGCCAATGCGCGTGGTGCTGCGCCGGGGCTAATTCTTCGATGGGGTTTTGGAAGATGCAGACTTTTTGGCGGCGCGCTTCTTCGCCGTTGGAGCCGGCGCTTTCTTTATCACGGGAGATTGCGCGGGTGTCTTCTTTGGTTTGGTTCCGGAGACGGCTTTTGAAGGACCTTTGGCCGACGTAGGCTTGGCTGGAGCTTTCGCTGGCCCGGCTTTCCGCCCCACCAAAGAAGACCCGTTTCCGGGGTCCGGGGATTTTCCGCGGCTGGCGCGAGTTTTGGCGGCGAGGGCGGATTTAAGCTCGGCGTCGAACTCGGCGGGAGAGAGCGGGCGCGCGGATTTGCGCAGGCGCTCGATGTCGTAAAAGGCGCGGCGCTCGGCGAGAAAAACGTGGACAACAAAGTCAACGTAGTCGAGGAGGATCCAATCGCCCTGGCGACGGCCCTCAACGGAGTTGGCGTAGATGCCGTAGTCGCGCTTGAGGGTGAATTCTATTTCGTCGGCAATGGCCTGGGCTTGGCGGTCGTTGAGTGCAGAAGTGATCAGGAAGAAGTCGGAGAGACCAGAGTCAACCGGGTCCAGTTCGAGGATGCGGGTATCTTCGCCTTTTTTGTCTTCACAAACTTTGGCTGCGGCTTGGACGAGGATGCGGGTCTGTTCGTGCGCCTGCGGGGTGGTCATTCGAAAGAATCGGTCTCCATGGCAATGGTAGCAGTGGACAGGGAACAGGGAACAGGGGACAGGGAACAGGGAATAGGAAGAATAGACCAGGCGCCGTCGTGCATCACGAACTTTGAACTGCGTGCTGCTTCATCGGTAGAGATTATGGGCGGCAATATAGTCGAAGACGGCATCAGGGAGGTCGCTGTGATGACCCTCGCCGGCGGGAATGCGCACGGCTTCGCTGTGTACTTCCTCGCGGATGGCAGTGGCGCTGATATCGACGTGAAGGCCGGGCAGGAGGTGGAAGGGCGCGGTGGCACCGGCGGCATTGCTGATCGTGCAGGTTCGCAGCTCAATGCATTCGGCAGCAGCAGCCGGCATGCACTCTTCTGCCAGCGATAATCCCGGAGGAAGAACCGCGGCGAGGTCAGCGAGACTCTGGCCGGGGCGAGAAGCGACGATGAGGGACGCAACAAATGGGATCTCGGAAGCGCGATACCAGCGACGCAGAGCGAGGAAGGAGTCTGCGCCCATGAGACAGAAGAGCACGCCATGCGCGGGCAGATTCTTTTTCAGGCCGAGAAGCGTCTCAAGAGTGTAATTGGGAGTGTAGTTAGACGCGCCGTCCCTTTTGGGTGCGTCGACGAGGGAAAGAGCAAAGCCAGGCTCGCCGTCGATGGCGAGGCGCGTCATGGCGACGCGATCGTCGAAGCCGGCGGTGGATCCTTGCGGCTTGAGCGGCTGCGCACCGACGGGCGCGAAGAGGACGGTGTCAAGTTCGAGAGCACTGCGCGCGGCGCGAGCGACAGCCAGATGGCCGCGATGAGGCGGGTCGAAACTTCCTCCAAAAAAGGCGATGCGATGGCCGTTGACTGCCGGAGAAACCATGGGTTCATGGTAATGCTCTAGGATCAGAGATAATGATGCGATTTGCGATTGTGATTTTGTCCGTGGCCGGTGCGTTGGTTGCGGCGCTGGCGCTCCAGGTTCACTACTCGACGGCGACTGAGCCCTGCTCGATCAATGAGAAGTGGGACTGCGGGGTGGTGAATCACAGCCCGTTTGCCGTAGTCGGGCATGTTCCGGTAGCGGCGATCGGCATTGCAGGCTATCTTGCCCTTGCCGTGCTGGCGGTGACGCGACAGCGGTTGGTGCTGCATGTGGCTGCGCTGATCGCGTTGATTTTTTCGCTTCGTCTCAGCTTCATTGAGGAATTCGATTTGCAGCTGTGGTGTCTTTATTGCGTGATCTCGCAAGGAATCATCGGACTGATTTCGCTGTTGAGCTTAGGATGGCTGGCGGCGGAATATATCTCGCTGAAGCGCGGGGCAAACCGCGCCGGCTGAAACGAAGAAATAGCCGCAGGTTTGCCGATTGTTGCTCCAAATCTAAATCGAGGGCGCATTGGACGACTTAGTCGCCTCGCTGGTGGAAGTAACAACCTTATAGACTCCAATTTCGGGCGAGTGGGAATCCATCTCAACCTGGAAGAGGCTATAGGCTGGAGGCTGATAATGTCTTTCGGCCGTGTAAGGTTCTACAAATTTCTCTGCCAATAAATCGTGCCGGACAAAAAATGCGTTCACCCCGGTGAGTCCACACCCGACAAGAGCATATCCCTTCGCCGCTCCGAGCTTTTCCAATGCAGAGAGGCTCGCACCGAAGAAATTGGTGCCGGTCCAGCGGCGATCGGGGTGATAAGGGACGACGAGGGCGCCGGGCGGACGAAGCGAGGCGTTGTATTCGATCACAACGACTCTTGGCTGGATGCATTCGATCGCACCCCACACCCAGTAATCGTTCATATCGATATCAATGCTCAGTAAGTCGACCTCTTTTGGCTCCTGCGCCAGTAAGTCGTTTATGTTTTCCCGAGTTATCATTGCGTTTTTGAGGCGCAATGTGCCGCCCTTCAAAAAGGGCTCGAAGGGTTTGGCGATTGCCTCAATATTGAGTGGATCCCCGTCCATCCATAGACCGGACCATCCCTGCATGAGGAGATATACGGTGTTGTTTTCCACTCCGTTTCCGCAACCGAACTCGACGAAGGTTGCCTTCGCGATTCCGATCCTGCGAAAGATCTCCTGGATGATTCCGTCCTCATCGGTTTGCGAATAAACCTTGAAGCCGTGCTTGACGAGCGATTTTGGGTCCTGGTGCCGTGGCTCCGACAGCAAAGATGCGATCCGCATCTTTGAAAGGACATTACGATGGGCTCTCAGCTCCCAAAGAAGTTGGCTTCCCGCATTTTTAAGAAACTCCTCACTCACGCTCAAGATCATCGCCCTTCTTCCCACAGCAATCGGGGAGAATCCACGTCAGCATCCTATAAGACCCTGATGAAACCGCTCCAATTTTTAGGTCGACTCGCATCTCCGATGATAACGACGGTGTGACGGGGTTCACGGCGATGCAATGTCGCGCTGATAAACTTAAGGACAAGGCATGTTTAAAGAGAGATACGCGCGCTGGATGCATAAGTGGGAGACGCGGCTGACGACGCGCGATGAGAATCGCGTGGTGCGTCCGCTTGAATGGGGATTCGAGTGGATCGACCCATTTCTTGAGGCACATGGATTTGGAGCGGCTGTGCCGAGGCCGGAGAGCGTGCGGAATGATGCGGACGCGGAAGCCGCGATGGTGCGCATCAATCAACTGCTGATTCGCAACAGCGATGTTTTTTTTGGATATGAGCGGCCGACGGATTTCCGGTTGGAAGAGCGGTACCCGATGCTGTTTCCGACGAATGTGCGGCCGGAGACGCTGGCGCAGGATGCGGAGCTTCGCGAGATGGCTGCAGCGGGGCAGATGGAAAAGGCACAGTTCCTGCGCTTCACTTCGCCGGAACGGACGCCGTATCCGGAAAACGATTTGGTGAATGCGCGGTGGTATCCGGCTCCTGCGCACAAGGACCCGAGACGGCCGAAGCAGGCGATTGTGGTGCTGCCGCAGTGGAACGCGGATGCCTTTGGGCACAACTCGCTGTGCGCGATCTTCAACAAGTTTGGCGTGTCGGCGTTGCGGCTTTCGAAGCCATACCACGATATTCGGCGGCCGAGCGAATTGGAACGGTCGGATTATGCGGTGAGTGCGAACATCGGCCGGACGATTTCGGCGTGCCGGCAGGCGGTGATCGATATCCGCTGCTGCATCGATTGGCTTGAGGAGCAGGGATACGAGCACTTCGGTGTGCTGGGGACGAGCCTGGGATCGTGCTACGCATTTTTGGCGAGCGCGCACGACAAGCGGATCCGGGTGAATGCGTTCAACCATGCGTCGACGGCGTTTGGCGATGTGGTGTGGGCGGGGCAGAGCACGCGGCATGTGAAGCAGGCGCTGGCCGAAGCTGGCCTGACGCAGGAGCGCATTCGGGCCTTGTGGGCGGCGGTGAGCCCGGTGAGTTTCTACGACAAGATCATGCGGCCTGAGGTTGCAGGAGCAGACAAGCAAGTGCTGCTGGTGTATGCGAACTACGATCTGACCTTTCCGAAGGAATATTCGCTGCAAGTGGTGGATGCGTTCCAGAGCATTGGCCTGAACTTTACGCTGCGCGTCCTGCCCTGCGGGCACTACACGACAGGCGAGACGCCGTTCAAGTTTATCGATGGATGGTATCTGGGTTCGTTTGTGTGGCGGGCGTTCAAGGCGCTGCGTGAAGAGAAAACGGCGCGCGGAATCGCAACGGTCACATGTTCGGAAAACGTGGAAGAGGAAGTGGGGACGCGGTAAGCCGAGCACGGGGTTGCGGCCCTATCGCTTCAAATGCCCGTGCTGCGCTTCTCCCTCTTGGTTCAATCGCTACTTTCCTGCCGCGGTCCCTCCCGCCGGCTGGAAGCCGGTGACCCCAAACTGCCACAACAAAAAGCTCCAGTCGTCGGCCATCTCCTCTCGCCTTTGGTCCTCTGTCGAACCCATGCCATGTCCGCCGGCGTAGTCCACGCGAAGGAGAACCGGCTTTCCGCTGCCGGTGGCTGCCTCCAGCCTGGCTGCCATTTTCCCCGGCTGCCATGACGCGACGCGCGGGTCATTCCACCCCGTGGTGAGCAGCACCGCCGGGTACTTTACACCATCACGAACATGGTGATACGCGTCCATCGCATAGAGGTCCTCAAAGCCGTACTGCGTCTCGACACTGCCGAACTCCGGAATATTGGGCGGACCATTCGGGGTGTTTTCGAAGCGCAGAGCATCGGAGAGACCGACCCTGTCGAGTGCCGCCGCAAACAGATCGGGCCGCTCGGTAATCGTCCTGCCGATGGTGATTCCGCCTGCGCTTGTTCCCGTGCCGGCGAGTTTCGCGGACGAGGTGTAATGGTTGTCGACCAGGTATTCGCCGCAGGCAATAAAATCGCGCCAGGTATTCGGTTTGGTCAGCTTCTGGCCGCCCTTGTGCCAGTCTTCGCCATATTCGCCGCCGCCCCGCACGTGAGCCCACGCGTACACGCCACCCTTTTCCAACCAGGCCAGTATCTTTGGATCGAACTCAGGATCGATCGTGATTCCATACGCGCCATAGCCATCCAACAGCGTGGGATTGGACCCATCCATTTTCAGCCCGCGTTTGTGCAAGATCGACAACGGGACCAACACGCCGTCCCAGCTCTTGACCTTCACCTCTTCTGAGACCACATCGGAAGGGTCATCGTTCGGACCGAGCGGTTGCAATCCAGTATTTGCAATCGCTTTTGTCCGCGGATCGAACGAATAGATCCGTGGAGCGCGCGCCCACGATGTCATCGTCATAAGGACTCCAGGGATGCGCTCATCGGAGGCCGCGACGCTGACAGTTCCCTCAAAAGGCAGCTTCACCTCTTGCGGAGTTGCACCGTCGTATGCCAGACGCTCCAGCATTCCCACGACGCCGTCGGACTCCTGTATATAGAGACCGTCCTGGGCAGTAGAAATGTTCTTGATAACGCGGTCGCTCTCGGGCACCACGACGGTTGCGTGTTCCACATCGGGGTGCGAAAGGCTCGTCCGAATGACCTTGAAGTGCGGTGCACCCTTGTGACTCTGCAGAAAAAGCTCGTCTCCGTGCACGGCGAGGCCGGTCACGTCGTCGGCGACATCGCACACCTTCTCCCAGGGAGTGCCGGGCTTGCCGATTGAATCGAGAGGCGCCTTGTACAGCGTGGCTTCGTTCAGCACTCCGTGGGCAATATAGCCAAACGCCCAAGGCGAATTGTAATTCGCGAACACGAACGGGAGATCGGTGGCAGCAATCTCGGCCCGGGGCGATAATCCGAACCCAAAAACCGGAGCATCCTGGTCGATTGAAGTGCCGATCACGTGCAGATAATCGATGCTTTTCTGCTCATAATCTGTGAGAGGCTGGCCCGCCGCGAGTTTCTGCAGACGGTTATAGAAGAACGATCGATTGTCGGGACGCCAGGCGATGGCTCCGAAGCGAGCGCGATCGATCGTCTCCGGCAACTCCTTGCCGGTATCCGCTTCGAGAATGTGAATGATTGCATTCTCGGAGCCGCCGGCGGAAACGCCCACTGCAACCATCTTGCCGTCCCACGAGGGAGTGTAGTAGCTGATGGCGTTGTGTGAGCCCGCGGGAGCGGGATATTTCGCCGGATCCAGCAGCACGCGCTCCTGGCCATCGAGTCCATCGCGCACGTAAAGTCGTGACACAATTTCGTTCGCCAGCATCTTCTGATAGAAGTAGCGGCCGCCGGGGATGAGGTTCACGTCGTGCACCTTGGCCGGCGTCGACTGATCCAGTTCCCGAATTCGCGCGAGGAGCGGGTCGCGTCCGGGAATCTTCGCCAGAACGCCGCGCGTATACGCATTCTGCGCTTTGAACCACGCATCGACTTCCGGATCGCTGAGATTCTCGATGTAGCGGTACGGGTCGGTGACACTTGTTCCGTAGTAATCAGTTGTTACCGGACGAACGGGAGCAACGGGCGGAGCCATTGGCACGTTCTGTGCGGAAATGATCGCCGGGACGAACGCACCAGCTAAAAGACCGACAAAGATTACCTCTCTGCTCGCCTGTGGCAAGCAATGCGGAGTTTTCATGGGAGACCTTTCGGGCCCGGATTCGACGGCTGAGCGGACATGCTATCTTCTCCGTCGTGTAAGGTCAAGGTCTGCGGGCAGAGGCATCTTCGAATCGACTCATTGCTGCTGGGGCGACTCTGTCGGGGCCTAGTGATGGGGCACGAGAGGTGGCCCAGAAGCGGTCAGAAAACTAGCGCACGGCGCTGAGGTTGAGGCGCAGGAGCTTGGCGGGGTCGAGGTAGGCGCCTTGCCAGCGGACGGCCCAGTGCAGATGCGGGCCGGTGACGCGGCCTGTCGCTCCGCTGAGCCCGAGCGCATCGCCGGCGTTGACGTGCTGCCCTTCGCGCACGTCGATGCGGCTGAAGTGCATCGACAGCGTGTAAAGGCCGAGTCCGTGATCAATCACGACGCAGTTGCCCTCGTAGTAAAGCGGACGCGCGAGAACGACGATGCCGCTGTTCCCTGCCCTGACCACGGTGCCCATGGGCGCGCGAAAATCCATGCCCTTGTGAATGCTGGCGAGCTTGCCGTTGAAGGTGCGACGGGTGCCGAAGCTGTCCGTCGGTGGCGAGTGCACCGGAGCGCGAAAGCTGCCGGACCACAGGGGCTCGGCGGCGGTTGTAGCGAAAACTTTTGCTTTGATCTCGCTGTCGGCTGCTATTTGCTTGAGCTCGTCGGGGCCGGGCTCAACGAACTTCGGCGAGACGGTGAGGACGCTGGTGCGGTAGTGGGCGGGACGAATCTCGATGGATTGAGTGATGTCGCGGGTGGCGCCGCCGGCCAAGTGGAGATGGAGCAGGAGCGAAGAGGGTCCGACGGTCGCTTCGACGTCGACGCCGGCGAGAGCGAACCAAGTGCGGTGATCGCGTGCGGGAAAGAATTGGAGGTTGCGGCCGAGCCATTCGCCGTCGATGGATTTTGCGTCGGGCGCCGAGATGCGGAGGAGTTCAGGAGAACCGGCGACGACGATTGCAGGGGTCAACGAGATGGTCTGCGTCGGAGCGGAAGGCGACTGCGCGAGAGCCGCAGGGATAGAGAAAAAGAAAAGCGCGAGCCGGAAAAAAAGGGAGCCGGTCATGTGTTCAGCATAACCGGCTCATTGTTCCGGGGGAGAGATCAAGTCCTATTTCGATTGGACGTTGTTGTTGTGTTTTTGGCGATAGATCTGACGGCTGGCGCCGTTCTGCTCGCGGTTGATCTGGCCTTTTTCCTGACTAGTCAGTTTGCCTCCGTTGGCTTGGCGATCGGCATGGATCTGCTCATTGATGCCCTGCTCCCGATTTTCAGTGCGGGCGGCTTCACCGGCGGTCATTTGGCCGCTGCGGATCCCTTGCGCGATGCGGTCCTGCTGATTTTCGCGGCGCTGGCCGACTTCGTTGTTGCCATAGTGAGCTTGCGCGGCGTTGTGCTTGTCGCTGTAGATGGAGCGGCTGAGATGGTTCTGCTGACGGTTGACCTGGCTGCGTTCCTGCTGCGTGAGCTTGCCGCCATCCGCACTGCGATCGTCGTGGATCTCGCGATTCAGGTTGGCTTCGCGGCCTTCGAGGTTCTTGGTCTCACCGGCAGTGAGCTGGCCGGACTGCACGCCATTGGCGATGCGATCCTGCTGGTTGTCGCGGCGGTCGTTGACGGTGTTGCCGGGCTGCGTTGTCGTGGGCTGGCTCTGTTGCGCAAAGACGGGACCCGAGGCAACCAGGGCAGCGACTGCGAACATTACGAGTGTCCTGTTCATATTTCCTCCACGGGCCTTGCTCGTCGCTTGTGGCCCACGTTCACTCTGGACCCCTGTTGTTGGAGAAAGTTTTCGAAAGTGAGCAAAAACTTTTGCCGGTACCCCTCGAAAGTTACGGGTGGAGATTTTGCTGAGATGGGTCCCGCATCGGGAGGAGACCGGATCGACCGGCTGCGGAACCGGTTCATTGCGAGCGGGTGGCGTTCGATGTAACGTACGGCTACGATTGAGACTCAGATGAATGTATGACTTTTCAACTTCACAAACGGATGGACGTTGCTTGGTGCGTGTGGATTGTCGTGTTGGTGGCGGGGATCGCGGCGATTGATCTACGAAGTCAAAGTCCGGCGCCACAGAGCAAGCCGGTGCTGGTGGAACTGTTCACTTCAGAGGGATGTTCGGATTGTCCACCGGCGGACCGGCTCCTCGAAGAGCTGGACAAGTCTCAGCCCATTGCGGGTGCCCATGCAATTGTGCTGAGCGAGCACGTGACGTATTGGGATCAGCAGGGATGGCGCGATCCGTTCTCGCTCGAGGAGATGACCGAGCGGCAGAAGCAATATGTGTATCGATTTGGGCTGCAAGACAGCTACACGCCGCAGATGGTGATCGACGGGACGGCACAGTTTGTGGGAAACAATGCGCAGGCGTTGGAAGCCGCGATGCAGGGAGCGGCAGCGAGGCCGAAGCAGGATTTGACGATTGGGAACGCAAAATGGGAAAACGGCACAGCAGAGTTCTCGGTGCGGGGCGCAGTGAATCCGGGGCAGAGGCTGGTAGCGGTGCTGGCGGCGGATGCGACGCATTCGGAGGTGGCTCGCGGCGAGAACGCGGGGCGCACACTGCATCACGTGGCAGTGGTGCGGGTGATGAAGGAGTTTGGCGGGGATGCAACAGATGGGCGTGCGTTGAAGCTGCCGGGCGGGAGTCTGCTGCACAAAGACGAAGCGAGCGGGCCGGTGCGCCTGGTGGTGTTCGTTGTCGATCACAAGACGGGACATGTCCTTGGCGCGGCGGAACAAACGCTGAGCCGGTGAGGTTTGATTGCACGATGGTTCCTACTCCATGCGCAGGGCCTTCATCGGGTCGATGGAAGCGGCGCGCCGTGCGGGGATGAGGGAGGCGGCGATGGAGACGATGAGGACGCCGGCGGCTCCGGCGACAAAGCTGAAGGAGTCATGCGCGGAGAGCTCGTAAAGGAGCGAGGACATCCAGCGTGCAGTGAACCACGCTAGAGGCAAACCCGCGGCGAGACCGGCAGCGACAAGGATCAGGCTTTCGCGAAGGAACATCCAGAGAATCTGGGTGCGTTGTGCGCCAAGGGCGAGCCGAACGCCGATTTCGCTGGTGCGGCGGCTGACGCGGTAGGCGAGGGTGCCGTAGAGGCCGACGGAGACGAGCAACGCTGCGAGAACGCCGAAGAAAGCGCCAAGACGGGCGACGAGCGTCGGCATGAGGTAGGTTTCTTTGAAGGCGTCGCTGAGAATCTGCGGCTTGTTGAGAGGAATGTTGGGGTCCATTTGACGCACGACGCGCTGGACCGCTGGGAGCACAGACAGAGGATCGACGCCTGAGATGCGCATCTCAACGTCGAGGTCCTCGATGGAGTCGCCCTGGGCGTAGCTGTACCAGGCCATGGGCAATATTTTCTCGTTGGTGCTGGTGTATTTGCTGTTGCGCACGACGCCCACGATTTGGGCGCGGCCTTTGTCTCTTCCAATGAAATGACCGATGGGAGTGGACTGGGCGAAATAACGTTCGGCGAAGGTCTGGTTGACGATGGCGACGAGCGGCGTGCTGAGCGTGTCGGAGTCGCGCAGATTGCGGCCGGCAAGGAGCGGAATGCCGAGCGTGCCGGTGAAGCTGGGAGACACCCAGTTGCTTTCGAGCAGATTCTTTCCATCGTCCCATGAGTAAGTTCGGCCATCGAGGACGAGCAGGCTGCCGTCGGACCATCCAGTGCCGGGCCGCAGTTCGGCCAAGGCGACGGAACTGACCCCGGGAAGAGATTGCAGTCTCGGAAGCAGGGCGCGATAGAAGGCGAGCTTGGCCTGGCGTGAGGGCGAGCCGAGGGGATGCACACCGACGGCGAGGACGCGGTCCGCCTGAATGCCGAGATCGGTGTTGCGGTAGTTGAGCAGCGTTCGCAGGAGCAGGCCGGAGGCGAACAGAAGCACGCAGCAGAAGGCCATTTGCAGCGCGATAAGGATCTTGCCTGAGACCGCGCGGCTGCGGCTCGTGGTGGATTGCGCGCTTGAAGAAGACTTGAGGGCTAAGACGACCGGGACCGAGGAGGCGATGCGCAATGGAGCCAGTCCAAAAAGAATGGCGGCGGTCGCCGAGATGGAGAATGTAAACGCCAAGACTGGCGTATCCGGGGCAAGACTCACTTCGAACTCGGCCCAGCGTGCGAGCAGATGCGTGGCCTCGATGGCGAAGAGCCAGCCGAGCAAAGCGCCGGTGGTGACGAGAAGGAAGCTCTCGGCCAACAACTGCCGCAAGAGGGGCCAACGGCTCGCGCCGAGGGCGAGGCGCAATGCGAATTCGCGTTCGCGGCTGGAGTTGCGCGCAACCAGCAGCATGACGATGTTGACGCACGCAATCAGAAGGACCAGGACGACCATGCCCATCAGCACGTGAAGGGGCTGTTCGTAATCGGTGTTTGACGTGCCGAGCCCGCGCGCAGTGATGAGCTGGAGTTGGAGGGGAGGCGCATTGGGCGCAGGCGGGGTGGAAAATTCACGGGCTGCGTGCGCGTAGATCGGATTGAGGTGCGCCGCGGCTTGCTGAAGAGTGACGCTGGGCTTGAGGCGGACCATGAGAAACAAAGCCCACCAGTTTGGGGTTGCATAGATGGTGCGACCTGTGGTGGCAGGCACTCCCCATGCGGGAACTTCAGGGTGATTCTGCAGCGGGATCCAGAGGTCAGTGGCGGAGCCGCCGGACTCAACGCCGTAGAACTGCGGTGCGGCGACGCCGGTGATGATGAAGGGAACACCGCGAATGTAGATGGTCATTCCGACTACGTCGGGGTTGTGGTTGAAGCGCGCCTGCCAATAGCCGTAGCTGATGACCGCGACTGCGGAATGCTTCGTCTCGTCGTCGGATGTAAACGCGGCACCGGCGGCCATGGAGACCCCGAGAGCGGAGAAGAAATTGCCGCTGACCTCGTTGGCGCGAATCTCTTCGGGGCTGTCGCCCATGCGGACGGCGGTCTTATTGAAGGCGAGCGGGACGTAGGCGATGACATCGGAGAGCACGGTGCGATCCTGGCGCAGATGGTAGTAGATGTTCAAGCTGGAGGAGTAGCGGTAATCGCCTGTAATGCCCGCATCATCGGGCACGTGCTCGTGGGTGACGTAGAAGAGCTGGCCGGGGTCGCGGACGGGGAGCATGCGCAGGAGCACGGCGTGCATGACGCTGAAGATGGCTGTGTTGGCTCCGATGGCGAGAGCGAGGGTGAGGATGGCGGTGAGGGCGAAGCCGGGTGATTTGCGAAGTTGGCGGATCGAGTACTGAATGTCGCGGGAGATTTGCTCGAGAAAAGGCATTCCGCGCTGGAGGCGATAGGCTTCGCGGGTTTGGGTGATGCCGCCGAAGGCGTGGAGGGCTTGTGTGCGGGCGGCTGCGTGGGGCAGACCCCTTTGGATGTTTTCTTTCGTCGCAAGGTCGATGTGGAAACGGAGCTCATCGTCGAGGTCGGCGTCAAGTTGGCGGTGACGGAAGAGGGCGGCAAGTCGGGCGACGAGGGTGCGGAGCAAGTCCATGATGAACTCCTAGACTGAGGTCTCCTAGTTCGAAGGCGCGAGAAAGCGCGACATGGTAGCGGCGATTCGCTCCCAGTTTTCGGTTTCGTCGTGAATCTTTTTCCGGCCGATGCGGCTGAGCGAGTAAAACTTGGCGCGGCGATTGGTTTCCGAAACAGCCCATTCGGATTTGATCCAACCGCGCTGTTCGAGCCGCAGCAGGGCGGGATAAATGGTGCCCTGGTTCAGGCTGAGGGAGTTGTCACTGACCTGCTCGATGCGGCGCGCGATGCCGTAGCCGTGCAGCGGGCCCATGGCTTGAAGGGTCTTGAGGACCATCAGGTCGAGGGTGCCCTGGAGAACGTCGGATTTGTTGTCGCCCATGAGGTCTCCTGTTGATGCTCAACAGGTACGGGAGTCATAGGTTGAATGTCAACAGGAATGTGATGAATGGAGAGGGGCTAGCTATATTCGGGAGGCTGAAGCCTCCCGCTCCCTCCGACAGTTCTAGGCCTCTCGATTCTTTCTTTTTAATACGGACACAAATGTCCGGTGCGACAATGCGAAAATGGGCTTCCTGGTCGATCGCAATGGAAAGACACTTGGTCCCTACGCACGCGACGCGGTCCCGGGGCGTGTGGCGGCTGGAGAGATTGCTCTCACCGACATGGCATGTGATGAATACGCCGGGCATTGGATGCCACTCTCGGAGCTTCTATCTGCCGAGCCCGTCGAGCCGCTTACGATTCCCAATTCTCTCTCCCACAAACGCAGCACTTTTTCTGCCATCGGGTGGGGCAGCTTGCTCGGCATAGCCTACTTTTTCTACCGGATCGCGCGGCTCATGCATGCCTGCGCCCGAGTTCATCCACACCTCTAACTCCCGCCGATTTGCTCCAGAACTTCACAGGGAATCGGCGGGCGGCGTTGCCGTAAAATCTAAGATATGACTGACCGCATGGCTCTCTCTCTTGCCCAAGCCGATCCCGAAGTCGCCGCAGCCGTTGACCACGAAACGCTCCGCCAACATGAAGGCCTGGAGATGATTGCGAGCGAGAACTTTGTGTCGGAGGCCGTGTTGGAAGCGGCCGGATCTGTGTTCACGAACAAGTATGCGGAGGGTTATCCCGGTCGGCGTTATTATGGCGGGTGCGAATACGCCGATGTGGTGGAGAGCCTGGCGCGCGACCGGGCGAAGCAGATTTTCGGCGCGGAGCATGCGAACGTGCAACCGCACTCGGGATCGCAGGCCAATGCAGCGGCGTATGCGGCGGTGCTGCAGACGGGTGACACGATTCTTGGCCTGGATCTGGCGCATGGCGGGCACCTGACGCACGGGCACAAGTTGAGCTTCAGCGGGAAGCTTTATCGGACGACGTTTTACACTGTGCGGCGCGATACGGAAGTGATCGACTACGACGAGTTGGAAGCGATTGCCGAGCGCGAGAAGCCAAGGGTGATTATCGGCGGAGGGAGCGCGTACCCGCGGCTGTGGGATTTCGCGCGAATGCGGCAGATCGCGGACAAGGTGGGCGCTACGTACGTCTTCGACATGGCGCATATTGCGGGGCTGGTTGCGGGCGGAGCTCATCCTTCGCCGGTGCCGCATGCACACATTACGACGACGACGACACACAAGACGCTGCGTGGGCCGAGAGCGGGATTGATTTTGTGCGGCAAGAATTATCAAGTGGGCGCAAAGCCGGACCTGACGATTGGCAAGGCCGTCGATCAGGCCGTGTTTCCCGGACAGCAGGGCGGGCCGCTGGTGCACATTGTGGCGGCGAAGGCAGTGGCGTTTGGCGAAGCGCTGCGGCCGGAATTCAAAACATATGCAGCTCAGATTGTGGCGAATGCGAAGGTGCTGGGCGAGGCATTGCGTGCGGCGGGCTATCGCATCGTCTCGGGTGGTACGGATAATCACCTGCTGTTAGTGGATGTGTTTGAGAAGGGCATTCTTGGTTCCGAGGCCGAACTGGCGCTGGGCAAGGCGGGAATTACCGTAAACAAAAACGCGATTCCGTATGATACGAACCCTCCGCTGAAACCTTCGGGCATACGCATTGGTACCCCTGCGCTCACGACACGCGGGATGAAGGAAGCGGAGATGCGGACGATTGGCGCGTGGATCGCGAAGGCGCTGGAGCAGCGCAATGACGATGCGGCGCTGGAGCGGATGCGCGGTGAAGTGGCGGAGCTGGCGAATCAGTTTCCGCTCTATGCGTGGAGGCGAGCGCCGGCGGCAGTGGTGGCGTAGATCAGCCTTGTCGTTGGAACTGGCCGACCCTGCACGAAGTCATTGATACAGAGCGAGAATTCTCCGAAATACAACTTGCGCGACTAAGTCAGGTTGCATTTACTGTAGTCGGGATGACATATCGCGGCTGCGGGCAGGTGCTTCTTGCAACGTTTAGCCGGATTGCATTCCAGGAGGATAGTATGAGCCGAGCGCTTGCCTTGGCAGCATTGCTTGTTTTCTCCCTGCCGGTACTTGCCCAGGAACATGGGGGCGCACATCCAGCTCCGCCGGCGCGTGGACCGGCCCCTTTTCACGGAACGCCTCAACCATCGACACCGCAGCGCAACTTGAGCGACAAGCCAGGCCATCCGAATGTTCCCCATGTGGATCCGGGAAACAAGTGGGTAGGTCACAACACGGGCAAGAACGACCCGAACTACCATCTCGATCATCCGTGGGAGCATGGCCACTTCACGGGTGGATTTGGCCCGAGCCATGTGTGGCACCTTGCCGGCGGAGGACCGGGGAGGTTCTGGTTCAACGGTTGGTATTGGAATGTAGCGCCGTTCGATGTGGCGTACTGCGACGGGTGGCTGTGGGACTCGGATGAGATTGTCATCTATGACGATCCGGATCATGTGGGCTGGTACCTGGCCTACAACGTGCGCCTGGGGACGTATGTCCACGTGATGTATCTGGGGGCGTAAGAAGCAACGAAGTTTCGCGGTATAAGTTGAGGGGCAGGCCCGATGGGTCTGCCCTTTTTGCTGCACATCGGAGTTGGAGTGCGGACGAAATATACAGGGGGACGGACGAGAGGATAAGATAGCCACGCTCAATGGAACGGGACAGAAGCTGCTTTGAATTGCGGCGGCGTGAAGTCTTGAGTTAGAGGGGATGGGATGAGAGATTCTCTGATCGGCTCGCCGGATCGAAGAACGAGCGCGAAGACTATTGCGCTGGTTGCGACGTTGATGTTCTTAGGCGCATTGCGAGCGAACGCGCAGGGTACGTCGGGCACGATGGTGCTGACGGGGGCCGATCGCAGGCCCGCAGCATCCTTGAACGGAGAGTGGGCGTCGATTGTCGATCCATATTTCGCAGGCCTCTTCAGTTTTCATCATGAGGAGAAAAAGAATGGCTGGTTTTTGAACTACAAGGCGAAGCCGGGCGATCCGTTTCCCACCGAGTACGACTATGCGAAGGCGCCTAAGTTGAAGGTGCCCTGTGACTGGAACACGCAGCGGGAATCGTTGCTCTTCTATGAGGGGCCGGTGTGGTATGAGCGGGACTTCAATTACCAACCGAAGGAGCACACTCATGTTCTTCTGCATGTGGGTGCGGCGAATTATCACTCATGGTTCTGGGTGAACGGGAAGAAGGTGTGCGAACACGAGGGTGGGTACACGGCCTTCAACTGCGAAGTGACGTCGGTCATCCAGCCTGGGAGCAACTTCGTGGTCGCTGCTGTGGATAACACGCGGCATGAGGACAATGTTCCGACATTGGAGACAGATTGGTGGAACTATGGCGGCCTGACGCGCGAGATTTCGCTGATTGAAGTACCGGAAGCATTTATTGACCAATACGATCTGCATCTGGAGCGAGGAGATGGTGCGACGATTGCGGGTTGGGTGCACGTGGTGGGAGGCGAGGCCGGCCAGAAGGTTGAGGTAGAGATCGCCGAGTTAGGCGCACACGCATCGGCAGTAACAGGCGCGGATGGACGCGCGGAGCTTCACTTTGACGTGAAGGGACTGGAACGCTGGTCGCCGGAGAGGCCGAAGCTCTATAAAGTGGCTTTGCGCGCCGGAAGCGATTCGATCGACGAACTCATGGGCTTTCGCACTGTGGAGGTGCGGGGAACGGAAATCCTTCTGAATGGAAAGCCAATCTTTTTGCGCGGCGTATCGGTACATGCGGAGGCTCCGTATCGCACGGGACGTGCTTACTCCGACAAGGATGCGGAGACACTGCTGGGATGGGCGAAAGAGCTTGGCTGTAACTTCGTGCGGCTGGCGCATTATCCGCACGATGAAACGATGCTGCGGGCGGCGGACCGAATGGGATTGTTAGTGTGGTCAGAAAATCCCGTGTACTGGGCGCTCGAGTTCGATAATCCCAAAGTGCTGGCGAAGGCCGAGCAACAATTAGACGAAGAGATCAACACGTCGCGGAATCATGCCGCAATCATTCTTTGGTCGATGGCGAACGAAACGCCTAACACTGCGGCGAGAACGCAGTTTATCGAAACGCTGGCGAGCCGTACGCGGTCGATGGATGCGACGCGGCTGATTACAGCGGCGCTGCTGGTGCGTGCGCAGGGAAACACAAAGATTGTGGATGATGCGCTAGGCAAGGCGCTGGACGTGATTGGCATCAATGAATATATCGGATGGTATGAGGGGCATCCGGAGAGCGCAGATGTAACAAAATGGGACATTGAATATGAGAAGCCTCTCATTGTTAGTGAATTTGGCGCGGACGCGAAGGCGGGGCTGCATGGCGGGGAGAATGAGCGGTGGACGGAGGAGTACCAGGCTAATGTGTTCCGCCATCAATTACCGATGTTGAACAAGATAGCGCAACTAAGAGGGATGAGTCCCTGGGTTCTGATGGATTTTCGCTCTCCCAACCGGCCACTTGCCGGCATTCAGGATGAGTTCAACCGCAAGGGGCTTATCTCGGAGCAGGGGCAAAAGAAGCTGGCATTCTATGTGCTTCAAAAGGCATACAAGGAAGAAACCCTGGGAAAAGCCGAATAAGGTTATCGAATTTTGCGAATAAGTGGAGAAACCTGTCAACTTAGGTTGAAAAATTGTGGGGGAATTGAGTTATTCTCGATTTATGACGATCGATTCAATCCTCGCACAATTAGATTCTGAGATTGCACGGCTCACTCAGGTTCGTTCTCTGCTTGCCAATACGGCCAAGTCTGCGCCCAAGTTTGTGGATGCCAAGGCTACGAAGGCACCGACGAAGCGACGCAAGAAGCGGGTACTGAGTGCGGAAGCGCGCAAGCGCATTGCGGATGCACAGCGCAAGCGCTGGGCTGCGCAGAAGGCGAAGTCGAAGTCATAGCTTTTCGACGAAGTTCTTCACGGAGCGACAGCGCAATTCCCGAGTACCGAGCCGGCGCGTTGGGCGCAGTCTATCGACTCCGCGATTGCGGGAATGCGATATGTTGAGCTTCGGATCACAAGACTAAGACGAACGCGCTTCGACTGACCTGACTGGACGCGGTCGAAATGATAGCGACTTCGGTCTGCGCCTCTGCAGCTCCTAGAGCGGTCGCACAACTTGTGTGCCCTATCTGGATCCGGGAAGGCGACTTTCCTTAGAGCCACTTGAGACCGACGGCCCCGAGCTTCAGCAGTATCGAACCGCTGCAGCCAATCGCGGGACGAATGCGTGCCTGTGTGTCCCAGCGGAGGACGCTGACAACCGAAACCTAGAGCCTGCTATTAACTTTCCCGCAGGTGGCGCTGGGCGCCAATTTTTCTCAGTTCGCGAAGCGAAGCGCGCCGCATACCGGGTGTCTGCAAGCGACGAGCGACAAAGACATGGGGAAAACTGGCCCCAGCCCTTTGGGTTGCGGCGTAAACTGCGCCATACTTCATTCTCGTCCTAGGCAGTGGGCCCGCCACAGCCGTCGGCCTCGGCTTCGTCTGGCGCAATTTCTGCTCGCAACGCCACCCGCGCGAAAGTTAATAACGGGCTCTAGGCTTTCCCTACTGGTGCGGATTATCGAGCATTTTCGGAATACACCTAGACTTATTTGTAGTCGTGAAGGTGACTTTTTCTTGAGGAAAAAGGCCACTTGAGTGTGTGCCTTCGGTCAGAGCAATTCCGAAAATGCTATAGCGTGGTTGCGAGACTACCAGGT
This sequence comes from uncultured Acidobacteriaceae bacterium, assembly GCA_963745845.1. Taxonomy (GTDB): domain Bacteria; phylum Acidobacteriota; class Terriglobia; order Terriglobales; family Acidobacteriaceae; genus Telmatobacter. The sequence continues at coordinate 258,166 of CAVUZE010000001.1, forward strand.
TTCGACGGCGAGAACGTTGGGCGGGCCCGAGTGACCCTGGATGACTTGGGTTTCGATGACGGCTTCCATGTTTTTCTTTTCCCAATCGGGCGGCGCCTTGGCGAGGAGCGAGTCAAGGTAGACGGGGTTGTAGAGGATCTCGCCTGCGGCTTCAGTTCCCTCTTCAGAGATGCCGGCGGCGATGATGACGGGCTGGCCGGTGGTGCTGTCGTGGATGCGGGCAACGATGGCGTAATCGCGGGAGAGCTTTTCGTAGGGCAAGTCCCATGCGGTCGCCCATGAGGTGGACTGAGGACTCTTGCGATCGACGAGCGTGGCGACGCCGTCCTTTGATTCAAAGCCGAAGCGGAGTTTCTGCGTGACGCGGAGGGTCCAGATATTGTCGAAGGCACCGATGAGGACGATGGGGCCTTCGCGGAGCTGCGAGAAGGTCGCTTCGGAAGCGGGGACGACGCGGAAGGTCTTGTGACGAATTTCGAGATCTGCGGCAGTGCGGGTGAGGGTGATGACGTCCGCCAGGGCAAGGTTGCCGGAGTAGTGGAGGCGGACGTAGAGCTTTTCGGGCTGGGGCGGGCTGACGGGTGCTTCGAAGTCGTTGATGGAATCGGTGTCGAGGTTTTTAGCCGGCTCGCCGAGACAGAAGGTGGCAGGGTTGGCGCTGGACACGACCGGTTCCCAGAAGCGGTCGATATTTGAGGGTGGCGGAACGGGAGGCGCGGGATGGAGGCGAAGGCCGACACCGAGGCCGATGGCGGCTGCGAGAACGACAAGGAATCCGGCGACGATCCAGCGGAGGCGCCAAGGTTGAATATGTTTTGCTTCAGGCGCGGCGGGCGGAGCCAGGGGGTCGGCAACAGAAGCAGCCGTTTCGGGAGCCGCCTCTACGGGTTCTGGTTCGGCCGGGGCGTCCTGCGGGTGAAAAACGGGGACGTAGGAGCCGATGGGGAGCTCGACGACCGGTTCACCCTGGTGCGAGGCGTCGTAGTAGTACTGTGAGAGGCGCTTGCGGACTTCGCCGGCGGTGATGCGGACGATAGGGTCGGCATTTGCGTCGTAGCTGGGCGAGCGGCCGAAGACCTCGATGCCGATGCTGCGCTCTTTCAGCTCGGAGCCATTGCCGAGGAGGGTCTGCTCGACGACGTAGGCGAGCAAGGCCGGATAGCGCTTGCTGTTGGCAAAAAGAGGGTGTGCCAGGAGGCGCTCGAGCTGTTCGCGGATGGCGGTCGGATCCTGGACAGAGGCCGACTGCTCCAGCTCTTGCATGGATTTTGGCGCCACCGGCATGTCCAACTCCTGATTCGGCTCGAAATGCCCTAAGGGCAAAATCTCGACAGATCGAACCCCGTCCGCTTCACAGCTCACCGGGCGGATTGGGGTTCTGTCCTACAAAGTGACAGCTACCGCGCGGCTGGATCAAAGCCAACCGGCATTTCTTTGACTACCCTCAATTTACGTGTGGAACAAATAGACACAGGTTCAACCGTGCACGCTCACGCACTGCGTATCATACGTCCAAGAAAATCGATTGTCTACGGTTGCTTAACCCATTTGCATTTCTTATTTAAGCGAGAAACGAGACGGATGCTACCCGATAGAACCTAGCTACGGGAAGAAGGGGACTTCTATAGTTCTCTCCGGTCCAGAAAATGTGCTGGCAGTGTACCTCTGCGGAAGACGAAAGTCCTAACCCGCTGAGGAATCCCAAAGGCGCGTTTTCTTGTGATTGCGGCTCCTCGCCCCTCCGGTTTGCCAGACCTGGCTCGATCCAGGCAGGACTCACCGGGGGGCGCTTTTTTTTGTGCAAAGGCGGGCAGCCACCTTGCCCGCATTCCTGGGCACGCACCCTCAATAATTCTTAATGTTGAGATGGCCTGACGAGATAAAGGCCGGTCGGCTATGCTGATCAACGATTTCGCGGACGTAAAGCCGTTGGATTTGGAAGAGAGGCCCTGAAAGTATGCACACGATTCGATTGAAAACGATTCTTTTGCCATGCTGCGTGCTGGCAATGATTGCCGGGATCCTGAATGCCCAAAACCTCTCGCACGAAGAGGCGCACCGGAAGGCGGAAGCCCTGTTGCAGAAAATGACGGTGGACGAGAAGGTTGGGCAGCTGAACCAGTCGTCGGGCGTGACCATGCCGATGCTGGGCAGCGAGAAGCCGGATGACCTGATCAGCCAGGGAAAGGTGGGGTCGGTTCTGTGGCTGATCGATGTGAAAGAGATCAACAGGCTGCAGCATATCGCGTTGGAGAAATCGCGCTTGCACATACCAATTCTTTTTGCGTTCGACGTGATTCATGGATATCGGACGGCATTTCCGGTGCCGCTGGCGATGGCTTCGTCGTGGGACCCGAGTGTGGAAGAACAAGCGCAACGGCTGGCGGCGCAAGACGCGCGTGCAGCGGGGATCGACTGGACATTTACACCGATGGTGGATATAGCGCGAGATGCGCGGTGGGGACGGATCGTGGAAGGCGCGGGCGAGGACCCGTATCTCGGCGCGGCGATGGCGAGGGCGCAAGTGAAGGGCTTCCAGGGTGAGACGCTGGGAGTGGACAGCGTGTTGGCGTGTGTGAAGCACTTTGCCGGCTACGGCGCGGCAGACGGCGGGCGCGATTATGACTCCTCGTATGTGCCGGAAGAGCTGATGGAGAACGTGTACCTGGTGCCGTTTCACGCGGCTGAGCAAGCGGGTGCGGGCAGCTTTATGAGCGCCTACATGGACCTGAACGACGTGCCCGCAAGCGGTAACAAATGGCTGCTGACGGACGTTCTCAGAAATGACTGGGGATTCAAGGGATTTGTGGTGTCGGATGCATTTGCCGTGGGAAGTCTTGTAACGCACGGTTTTGCGCGCGATGGGGAGGACGCGGCGTATAAGGCTGCGACGGCGGGTGTGAATATGGATATGGCGAGCCAGACGTATACGCACAACCTGGCGAAGCTGGTGACAGAGAACAAGGTGAACGATGCGCAACTAGACGCGCTGGTGTTACCGATTCTCGAAGCGAAGTATGAATTGGGACTCTTCGAGCACCCGTATGTGGATGAATCGAAGGTCGAGGCAACGCTGACGCGGCCGGAGGGATTGGCGCTGGAGCGGAAGGTCGCGGGGCGGTCCATGGTGCTGCTGAAGAACGAAAACAAGACGCTGCCACTGGCGAAGAGCGTGAAGAAGATTGCGGTGGTCGGACTGCTGGCCGATTCGACGCGGGACATTGAAGGCGGATGGACGGTGGAGGGCTTGTTTGGCGGACCGGGAAAGAGCCATCCGGTGACCGTGCTAGCTGGGATCAAGAACAAACTGGGGTCAGGCGCGCAGGTGACGTACGTGCCGGGGCCACCAATGGCGCGGTTGTATCCATCGCTGTTTGACTTGATTTCGGGGACAAAGCCGGCGCCTCCGCCAACCGCGGAGGAGATTGCCGATTGGCTGTCGAAAACGAAGGCAGCAGCGTCCGATGCGGACGTGGTTGTAGCAGTGCTGGGCGAAATGGCATCGATGAGCAGCGAATCGGCTTCGCGGGCGACACTGGATTTGCCGGGGATTCAGGAGCAGATGCTCGAGGCGCTGGTGGCCTCGGGTAAGCCGGTGGTGCTGGTGCTCGAGAACGGACGGCCGCTGGATATTCGGTGGGCGGCGGAGCATGTGCAGGCGATTCTGGAGGCGTGGTATCCGGGGACCGAGGGCGGGAACGCGGTAGCCGATGTGCTGTTCGGCGATGTGAACCCGGGAGGCAAACTGCCGGTGAGCTGGCCGCGGGCCGCGGGGCAGGAACCGCTCTACTACAACCACAACCTTACTCACGAACCTGAAGACCGGCCAACCTTCACGTCGCGGTATTGGGACATGAGCAGCGAGCCGCTCTACCCGTTCGGCTATGGGCTGAGTTACACGACCTTCAAATTTGACCATCTGCGCCTGAGCAAGAAGAACCTGAAGGCCGGCGAGACGGCCGAGGTCGAAGTCGAAGTGACGAACACGGGCGCTGTGGCCGGCGATGCCGTTGCGCAAGTCTACATTCACCAGCGGTACGGGTCGGCGTCGCGCCCGGTTCGGCAGCTGAAGGGGTTCAAGCGCGTGACGCTGCAGCCGGGCGAAACGCAGACGCTGAAGTTTCCACTGGGCAAGGATGAACTGCAGTTCTGGAGCCCGCAGTCGAAGGTGTGGGTTGTGGAGCCGGGGACGTTCGATGTGTGGGCCGGCGAAGATTCGACGGCGAGCCTGCATGCAGAGCTGGTGGTGGAGTAGGGGCGGACAGTGATCAAGTAATCAGCGCACAGCGATTAGTGAACTGTGGATAGTGAGACAGCGAACGGCGATCATTGGAACTAAGGGCACTGTTCGTTGTGAGAGAATTCGCGCATTGTTCGCGGTGTGGCTGCGATGACTGAACCTCTTCTACTGTTCATTGACCGGCTTTCGACGCCCATTGGTACGATGATGCTGGTTTGCGACGCGGCAGGGTGTTTGCGCGTCGCGTTCTTTGCCGAGGACGAGGAACAGGTGCGCCGGGAACTGGTTCGGCAATTTGGCACCGGAGGATTTTTTCTGAAAGCAGCGCAGAATCCTCATGGCATCACCAATGCGCTGGCCGGCTACTTTGCTGGGGATCTAGGCGTGCTTGATTCGTTGCCTGTTGAGACGGGCGGCACGACTTTTCAGCGCCAAGTCTGGCAGGCATTGCGCGAGATTCCCTGCGGGACCACGGTTTCTTATGGCCAACTTGCCGAACGCATTGGGCGACCTTCTGCTGTCCGAGCGGTCGGGCTCGCCAACGGAGCCAACCCTGTCGCCGTCGTTGTTCCTTGTCACCGGGTGATCGGATCGAACGGTTCGCTTACCGGTTACGGTGGGGGGATCGAGCGCAAGCGCTGGCTTCTCAACCACGAGAAAACGCCAACGCTGTTCTGAGCGGTTCGGTTCGCGGTCGATGTTGGAATGGCGGGATCAGGCGGTATCTAAAGTCATTTACTTTAGGGGGATGGCATCCCCAGAAGCCGCCACTGAGGAGTCTGGAAGTCGCATTGACCGAGGCGGGTGATTACTTTAATTTTCGAATTGCAGTTTTGCAACGGGTTGCTCACAACGTGAGTGGCCGATACGAATGGTACCTATGCTTCTGAGCTTGTTCCAATTCGCCTTGGTTCTCCTGGTTGCCGTGTATCTGGGACGCTTGAGAGTGAACATGCGGCGCCGGAACGGACAGACGTGGGAGTTGCTGATTGCTCGGTTGCGACAGGACTTCAACGCGCGGGAACTGAGCGCTCATTTCCTTTGGAGAGAGGGACTGAGCGCTTCGCCCGAAGAAGCATGGACGCACATGAAAGGGCCGCGTGGGCTGTGGGCGATTTACCGCAATGCCGCGGTGATGATGGAAATGGCCGAGTTTGCCACGCGCCACAGCAATGTGGACGCTGCGCTGCTGGAGACGCTGCGCAGTGACGCGGCGCAGATTCAGTTTTGCGTTCTGAAGTCGATGGCTCAATTTGCGCTTCACTATGCCAACGAAAGCGTAAAAATGAGCGCGTTCCGCACAGCGTCCATGTACACAGGCATGGCGGCACGGATGACACAGCTGCTGCAGGATCATGCTTCGGCGGCGCTGCCGGAATTCGTTGCGGCGATGTAGGTCGCGGGCTAAGGCCCGAACCACAGCTGCCGCACATCGCTTTGTGCTGGACTACTCAATCCCCCAAAACTGTTTGGACGGGGCGATGATCGCTGCTTCCCTACCCTTTCGCCTCGATATGTGCGTGGATATATTGGGGGAGTTTTGTGCACCAGCGCGGGTGCAAACCGCGTACGCCTGGAGGCGGCAGGGACGAAAGTAATATGACTTGCGTGATTAGAGGACGATTACTTAGAGCTAAAGCGCACAGGGTGTCACGGTACGATGATCCGATAACAACTTACACAGGGAAGAAGGAGCAAACACGTGGGCGCATTTGAAGAGACCAAATGCAGACGCAGCATTGTCTCCGACACCTTTCAATGCCTCACAGATCAGGCGAAACGCTGGCACGAGAAGATCGATCTGCTTGAAGCAGGACAGCGATTGGATCGTGATGAAGCAATTGCCGATCTGGGGCAATTGTTTGACGCCTGTCAGAATCTGCACGATGCGATTCTTTCAGAGGACAGCGGCGCAACATGGAATACGAAGACAGAGCTGAGTGCCCTTGTAGACCGGTTAGATGAGGTTGCGGCGAAGCGGAAGCGCTATCTGGACCTGGCGCAACTCCTGGTGGCGGGAACGGTTTCGCATCGGCGCGAGCGGACGCGGCAAGAGCGGTTGCGGCAGCGCGATGCAGCGGTGGCGGAGTTGATGGAAGTTTCGGCGCAAGGGGCGCTGGAGGATTTGCCTGGCCCTGCAGTAGAAGAGTGGCTGAGCTGGGCGTGCAGTCTGGATGACAGCACGAACGATCCGGACCTGGCGAAACTGAAGAGCAGTTTGCCGCGGGTGGATGATTTTGTGCGCCAGCTGGAGATTGAGATGTGGCAGGATGGGCACGTTTCGGTTTCCGAACAAATCGTGGACGCGGTCCCGGCGATCAAGGGAGAGCCCAACGAGCCCGCGCCGAGTGGGGCAATCAACGAAGGGTCGACAGCGGAATCGGCGACGAATTCGGTGGAGAAGCCGCGGATTGAAGAAGTCGCCGCTGAGACGGAAACAGCGGCGAGTGCTGCGACTGCAACAGCGGAGGCAGAAGAGAAATCGGAACAGAAGGTTGAGCCGGGCGTTCAGACCGAGGCTGCTCCGAAAACGCCGAAGGCACCGAGGAAGATTGCGGTGTCGGCGGATGGAAGCAAGACGTCGTTCTTCGATCCGGAAGAGATTCAAGCTTTCAAGCGGTACATCGAAGAAGCAAAAACGGAGCCGAAGGCATTGCGCAGCGTGCGCTCACTGCTGGGCATTTCGCAATGGCTGTTGCCGAGCGATCAGAATCCGGTGCTGCATCCGAGCTGCGGAATTCGTCCGCAAATTGGGTACGCAGGCAGTTCGGATCTGCTTCCGGTGGCTCCCGAGGAAGCCGGGCGGGCGATTGATGCGGAAAGTAGCCTGTTGCTCTTCACGGGAGGCGCGGATCTGCTGCGGTGGAGCATCGCACAGCGCGCGGACGGACAAGAGGACGGGATCGCGGCAATTCGACGCCTGGCGATTGAACAGATTCGGGCGTGGTTTGGCGAAGTCTACAAGATCGAATTGGCGGAGCCGCAGGTGCTGGATATGTTCCGACTGACGTCGGGAATTCCATTGCTGGTGGGAGAGCTCCACCGCCTAGTGCTTCCGAATCCGAAGACACCGCCGACGTGGCTGGGCTATGCGATCTGGACCAATGTGAAGGCAAGCTTTGAGCGGCGGTTGCCGGTCCTGGCGCGGGAACTGCGCAATGGATCACCGGCGGTTCGGTTGACCGAGCAGGAAATCCGGGTGCTGAAGATGGTCGTGATCGCGAGCGACGATTCGACGCCGGAAACGATCCTGACCAATCTCAAGGACGATTGGGATAAGTATCACAGGCCGGAGATTCAGGCGTTGAGCGCGAAGGATGAACCGCGAGTCTGGCTGCTGCAAACGCTGGGCCTGTTGCCGATCAAAACGGGCGCGGGCGGTGGAGCACTGAAAGCGCTGACGCCGGTGCAGCCGGACGATGCGCTGCGGCAGATCGTGAGTTATTTATAGCTGGAAAGATTACAGTATCTTATCGGAAGTTATAGCTAGAGATAAATGAGGCGGGAAGGGACGTAGTGTGGAGAGCCAAGCGGGGCGGCGTTGAGCCGCCCCGCTTGGCTTTTGGGGAGTCCGGCGGTTCGATTCAATCGTTGGCGGGTCCTCAGGGGCCAAAGCCCCGGTCATTTTCGGTCTGTTGCGAAACCGTGCCCTTTCACGGTTTCTTCTTTGGCTTCCATTGATATTGTTGGCATAGAGAACTCAGGGGCTAAAGCCTACAGACTGCTGACAAAGTCGAATTGGCGGTTTGAAGGATAGGCCCGAGGCTAAAGCCACATTGAATCGAAGAGCTTTATTCGGGAGACTGAAGCCTCCCGCTCCCTCCGCCGCACGACCTGCCGGGTTTTCATCAATCTGGGGGCTAGACCGGTTTCGCAATAGATGTAGCCGTCGCCTTAGTTGGCGCGGAGCGCGACCATGGGGCTGATGCGCGCGGCGCGGCGCGCCGGAATGTAGCCGGAGAGCGCAGCGACTGCGAGCAGAGCGAACGCCATGGCGACGTAGGTTGCCGCGTCCCAAGGTGACGTAGCGAACAGCAGCGATGCGATGAGCTTTGCGCAAGCGAGCGACGCAAAGGCTCCCAGGAAAACGCCAATCAGAGCTAGCCGCAAGGTGCTGACGAGGACCTGGCGCTCGACGACGCGGGCGCTGGCGCCGAGGGCCATGCGGATACCGATTTCCTGGGTCTGGCGTGTGACCGAGTAGGAGATGACGCCGTAGATGCCAAGCGCGGCGAGGAGCAGGCCGAGGCTGGCGAACGACGCGACAAGCAGCATAAAGAAGCGGCGCGGCGAGTTGGCGTGGTCGACGAGGGACTGGATGGAACGGAACTCGGCGAGTGGTTGTCGGGGGTTGAGATCGCGGAGGGTGCGTATCACGCTGGTGGCCAGGGTTGCCGGAGGCAGTGTGGTGCTGACGACGAGCTCTGCGCCCGCCGGGCCAGCCTGCGTGACGGGATAGTAGATCTGCCAGCCGGTTTCGCCATCGACGTTTTCTTCGTGCACATCGTCGACGACGCCGATGACGTGCAGGTCGTTTTTCGGGTCGTTCTTGGGATCGCTGGTAATGATTTGTCCGACTGCGTTGTCGTTGGGCCAGTGAGTCTGGGAGGCGAGAAAGTGCGCGTAGGACTGGTTGATGATCACGACGTTCTGGCTGTGCGGGCCGTCGGACCAGGAGAAATCACGGCCGCGAAGACGCATACCCATGGCGTGCAGGTAGCCCTGCGTGACGACGTAGACGAGCGGGCTGTCGACATTATTAGGGGCTGTCACGCCTTTTGGAAAGGGCAGGCCCCACGAGCGATTCTGGGTGAGAGGAAGATAGTCGGAAATGCCGACGCCTTCGATGCCGGGGATGGCGCCGACGCGGGCGAGGACTTGTTGGAAGATTGCGGTGCGTTTTTGCGTGGTGAGGTCGCCAGTTTTGTCCCCTGGGACGCTGTCGTCGTATGCGACTTTGACGGCGGCAGCGCGCTCCGGCTGGAAACCGAGGTCGACATCGAGGACGTGGAGGAAGCTGCGCAAGAGCAGACCGGCGCCGACGAGCAACATGCAGGCGAGTGCGACCTCGGTGATGACAAGGATGGAGCGGGTGCGCTCATGTTTGCGGCTTTGTCCTGAGCCGGCACTCGAGTCCTTGAGCGATTCCTGCAGATCGCCGCTGGCCATGCGCAGGCCGGGGACAAGGCCGAAGAAGAGGGCGGACAGCGCTGCGATGAGGACGGTCCAGCCCAGCGCTTCGCCGTCGATGCGGAGCGTGCTGAGGAGCGGGAGCGCGATGGCGTTCTGATGGGCCAACCAGTGGACGAGAGTGAGGGCAAGCAGAAGGCCGAAGATTGCGCCGGCGCCGGAGAGAACCAGACTCTCTGTCAACAGCTGGCGCACGATGCGGCTGCGGCTGGCGCCGAGTGCGCCGCGCATGGCGAACTCTTTGGAACGAGCCGCAGCGCGGGCGAGGAGCAAGTTCGAGAGGTTGACGCAGGCGATGAGGAGGATGGCGCCGACGGCGGACCAGAGGACAACGAGCGATTGGCGCAGCTTACCACCGATGTAGCTCTTGAGCGAGACAGGGACGACCTGGCCTTTGTAGCTGCCGCAGGATTGCGGATATCTGTTGTTCCAGCACATGGAGGGTGCGACGCGCTCCGCATCTTCGCGGGTCTGAGCGAGTGAGATGCCGGGTTTGAGGCGGCCGATCATGGTAATGATGTTGCCCCAGTCACGCGGAGGTCCGTAGAGATTGAGAGGCGTGATGGCATCGACCTTGGTGCCGGGAGCGAAGACAGCGCCGAAGTCGAAGCTCGGCGGCAAGACACCTATGACCGTTGTCTGGTGGCCATTCATGTCGAAGGCCTTGCCCACGATGTTGGGATCGGCGTTGAATTGGCGGCGCCACCACGCGTCCGAGAGAAGTATGACGGGAGGAGCGCCGTTGCGGGCGTCGTCGGTGGTGAAGGCGCGACCGATGGCGGGCTGAATGCCGAGGACCTGGAAGAAGTTGGCGATCACGTCGATGCTGGTGGCTGTGATGGGCGCGCTGCCGAGTTTGAGGCTGAGATTGTCGGGGCTGGAAAACGCGAAGTATCCGGTGACGTCCTGATAGGAGCGGCTGCCGACGCGGAACTCGTCGTAGGCGTCCGTGGAATAAGTGGCGCAGGAGAGGCCGCATTTTGTGGGCGGTGGCGCGATCCAAAGGAGCTGCTGGGGATTGGGGAATGGCAGCGGCCGGAGCATGAGCGTGTTGACGACGCTGAAGACTGCGATGTTGGCGCCGATGGCCAGCGCAAGGATGAGCACGGCGACCGTGGTGAATCCCGGGTCGCGCCCCAGGGTGCGCAACGCGTATTTCAAATCCTGCGAAAGTATGCCGGCATGCATGAGACTACGCGCCTCCCGTTGCTGTTCTCTGGCTTGTTGAATGCCGCCGAAGGCGAGCAGGGCTCTGCGGCGGGCCACTGCGGGGGGCAGACCGCGTTGAATGCCTTCTTCGGTTGCAAGGTCGATGTGGGCGGAAAGCTCGGCGTCGAGTTCGGCATCGAGCCGGCGGTGCGCGACAAATGCGAGCAGGCGGCCGGTGAAACGACGGAGAGTGCTCATGCGGGGCTCTCTTCAGGATTCGCGGCTTCGCCGTCCTCGTCCTCGGCCATACCCATGACGCGATCCATCACGCCGGTTAAGCGCTCCCAGTAGCGCGTGTCGGCGGCGAGCTGGCGGCGGCCTGCCGCAGTGATGGAGTAGAACTTGGCTTTGCGGTTGTTGCCCGAAGTGCCCCATTCGGATTTGATCCAGCCGCGTTGTTCGAGACGAACAAGGGACGCGTAGATGGTGCCCTGGTTGAGCAGCACTTCGTTTCCGCTGACTTGTTCAATGCGGCGCGCAATGCCGTAGCCGTGCAGCGAACCCATGGCGGTGAGGGTCTGCAGGACCATGAGATCGAGCGTGCCCTGAAGAAGGTCGAGTTTGCGGGGGCTGGCCAATGAAAAAAAAGTCTCCCTGTGGCAGTACCACACGAGGATAATGCAAAACCTGTGGGGATACCACAGGAGGGACGAGAAATGTGACGAACGGTAGCAGGCGTTGGAATGGCGCTCGAATGTCCTGAGGCGCAGAAATTCAGTGCAGGCGTAATCCTCCGCGGCGCAATTCAACCCGGCTGTACAATTCTCGATACCGACGGTTGGAGGCAGAGCTCGCGTTGTTGCGCGTTGGAAGCGGTGCAGAGAAGAGCAACCTGATGATTTGGAAATCCGATCTGCCGGGTCAAAGGCCCACGTTGGCGACCCTTTCTCTCAAGGGTCTTTGCGCGTTTGCAGGGGTATGCGCGTTGCTTGCGCCATCGTGTCAGGCGCAGACCATTGCGCCTTCGGGGCCATCGGCGGGAACGGATGCAACGGCGACTGAGGTTCATTCCAATCCCGATGAAGTGCTGATCGATCTGGTGGTACGCGATAAGAGGAACAAGCCCGTGACGAACCTGAGCGCGGCGGACATTAAGGTGAGTGACGCGGGGAATCCGGTGCAGCTTGCGGACTTGCACTTAGTGACGCCGGAATCGGGGAGGGCGACCATTGCGCTGCTGTTCGATCGCATGTCGCCGGAGTCAGCCAAAATTGCGCGGGATATCGCAATGAAGCTGGTGGCAATGGCACCGGAACGGAGTGCAATTGCGGTTTTGGGAGTAGATCGAGGGCTGCGGCTGTTCGATGACTTTACGCAGGATCGCATATCAAGCGGGAATGCCGTAAATGCCGCGCTGGGCGAGCTGCCGCAGCAAGAGCTCGCGGATGCGGAGAAGCAGCTGCTCTCGGTGGTTCGCACTGGAGAGCTGACTTCGGGAACGCACGCAAGCGTGGAAGATCGGTCGAGAGCACAGATCATGCTGTCGGCGCTTGAGGAATCGCAGCGGATTGTGCGGGACGAACATGCACCAGCGACACTGGCTGGGCTGCTGGCCTTGAGCAAGGCGCAGCAGAGTCTTGGCGGGCGGAAGATTATTGTTTTTTTCTCCGAGGGGCTGCGCGCCAATTCAAATACTGAAAACATGACGCGGGATGTGGTGCAGACTGCGAATCGCGCGGGAGTCAGCATCTACACCGTGGACACGAATGCGGTGGACGCGAAGGCGTTCGACATGCTGACGATGATGTATCAACCAGCGGGCCGGGCATCGCCGCAGATTTTCCAGGCGAATCCCACGACGGGGCTTATCGGCACTTCGAGCACACCCACGGGCGCTTACGCCAGCCCGGATGTGGCGAGGATCGGTCTGATGGGGTATTCGACGCAGGATGCGCAGTCCGTCTCGAGTCTGGAAAAGGATCGCGCCGATGCAAAGGGAAGTTCACTGGCGTTTCTCGCGAAAGGGACGGGCGGGTTTTCGATCAGGGGTGGCGACAAGTCGAAGGAGTCGTTGCAGCGGCTGATGGGCGACATTGGGACGTATTACGAGGCGTCGTATACGCCAGTGCTGAAAGACTACGACGGACAGTTTCATTCGCTGGATATTGAGCCGCTGCGCGGAGGGGTGACGGTGCGCTCGCGCGCCGGGTATTTTGCACTGGCGCCGGACGCGGCCGGCGCGATCGGCGTGCGCCCGTTCGAGACGCCGATGCTGAAGATCCTGCGGAATGCACCGCTGCCATCGAACGTGCTGTTTCAGCAGGCGGTGTTGTGTATGGGCGGAAACGGCACGCGGATGACGAACGAACTTGCGATCGAAGTACCACTTTCGCAGGTGGAATTGCGCCAGGACGCGCGCACGCAATTGTATGAGGGGCATGTTTCGATTCTGGCGCAGGTGCGCGACAAGTCAGGCGTGGTGGTAGAGCGATTCAGCGAAGACGACGCACGCAAGGGAGCGCTGGAGACGCTGGACGCAGCACGCGCGGATGCGGTGACGATGCAACGGCACTTTACGGCAGAGCCAGGCGACTATGTGCTGGAGGCAGTGGTGCTGGACCGCAACGGCGAAAAAGCCGGCGCATTGCGCACGGAGTTTACCGTTCCTGCGCCAGCGGAGGGACCGTGGCTGAGCGATGTAGCGCTGGTGCGACGGATGCAGCCGTGGACGGGTGCGCCTGATCCGCAGGAGCCGTTGCAGTATGAGAAATCGCGCGTGGCGCCGAATTTGTCGCACAAGGTGGCGGCGGGCACGCAGCACATTTCGTTTCTCTTCAGGATGCATGGAAACGCGAACCTGGAGGGCGGAGCGGGCAAGCTGGATGTGGATGTGGAGCGGGACGGGCAGAAGATTTCGCACTCGTCAATGAATATAGCCGGGAATGTGCCCGGGGGCGCGCCGGGCAACGCTGGAGGGACGGAGGATCACCTGAATCTGGCAACAATCGAGTCTGGATCGCTGAAACCAGGGATGTATCGAGCAGTGTTTAGCTACTCGCAGGGAGAAAAGAATTTCGTGCGGGCAACGGACTTCACGGTAGACGGCGAGCAAAGGGCGGTCGACGAGGCCGACGGCGCCAGTGCAGAGGATGCCAGCGAAGGCGAAGCGGAAGCAGCGGGAGATTTGAATTCGGGGCTGGGCCACTATGTTGCTTCGCCGGGCGGGAGCAACTTACACACGCCTGGCGAGAAGTATCGCGATGATCTGCTGTCCGGTGCGCGGGAACGCGCTCTTGGCTATCTCGATACGCTGATGAATTTCAAGTGTATCGAAGTGACGGACCGGTATGTGGACCGCAAGGGAACAGGAACCTGGACGAAACACGACAAGCTTGCCGAATTGGTGACGTATGAAAACCACGAGGAGTCGCGCAAGGTTGTTGAAGTGAACGGTGACCCGCGCAGCACGCAGCCGGCGGACTTAAAGGGCGGACGGCTGGAGGGCGAGTTCGGCGGGGTGCTGGAGATCGCGTTCGATGTGGCGGCGAAGGCGGCGTTCACATGGAAGGAAAAAGGCGAACTGGATGGGAATCCGGTGGAAGTTTTCAGCTATCACGTGGACGCGAAGAACTCGAAGTTCTCGGTGACGGCACTGCCCGAGACGCCGATTTTCGTAGCGTTTCACGGCCTTGTCTATATTGATGCGGCGACGCGCGGGGTGCGGCGGATCACGATCGAGGCCGAGGGAATTCCCGAAAAATCGCCGGTGCACGCTTCAGCGATCACGATCGATTACGACTATATTGCCATCAACAATCACGATTACCTGATGCCGGTGCGCGGCGAGATGCGGATGCAATTGGGCAAGCGGGAACGGATTCTGCACCAGATTGAATTCCGCGACTATCACCGTTTTGGCTCTGAAGTGAGGATTGTCGGCGTAGAGCAGAAGTAAGGGCGGCCTCGGTTTGTACCTTCCTGTGCGAGGACTCTTTGTGGCGGGATTCTAGCCAGGTTCTCGATTTAATTTTCCGGACTTTTACAACGTGGATTCGCTGCTCGCGTATTCGGCGGTGTGCGGCACGGGGCTGGACACGATCCCGCTGCCGGCCGATGTAAGCGTAGAGCAACTGGAGCGGATGTACTCGGATGTTGCCTCGCTGGCGGTGAAGTGGAACAAGCCGCTGTCGGCGCATCTGCAGCCGATTCCCGGCAAGAAGGGGGGAGACCGGACGGAGTACGGAGATCCGTTCTTATTCAATACAACCTTGCATGCATTACCGTAGGGTACGATCAAGGGCGCGCGAGTGTAGTAGCTAGTTAGTACATAATGTGCTTCGCACCCGCGTGAATAAACACGAAGGGGTGTATTTCCTCGACAGGAAACATGGGCAACTTGCTTGCCATTTGCGCGCGCAAAGATTGCATCGGAAGTAGCATTGTTCAACACATGAGGGTCGCATAGGCTGCGAAGTGGCGAAGAGTGTGTGGATGCTCGTCGCGAACTCCGTGCAAGAGGCGCCGCGATTCTCCACTCTTGTCTCCAAATCGCTGTCTTCGTTTCGATCGCCGTCTATCTTGGGCAATGGAGAGCAGGACTGCACCGGCGCAACGCGCGGCGGTGGCAAGGCTAGGTTTGAATCGCAGCGCGGGTGTGGAGACCGCAAACCTTGCGGCGGAGATGGACCAGCACTTTACCAGCGAAGCGATCGCAAAGCGTGCGCAGAGTACGCATGGGCAGCGGAGGATGTTTCGCGAAGCCGGCGTGATGCTGGAGATGGCGGATTATGCGGAGCGCAACGGCGATGCGGAGGTTGCGCCGCTTGTGGCGCGGCTGCGCAGCCATGCGCTTGCCATCCGGGTGAAGACGCTGAAGAAGCGGATGAGGCTCGGGTAGAGCGGTCACGCGGCCAGATTCGTTGAGATAGATTTCGCCCTGGTGGCGGGGTAGGTTGGTTGCTTTCCCACGCCTCAAAATCGAGACATCCACCCCAGCGACGAAGACCTGTCGCCGGGAACCCCGGGCATGGGGCACCCATTTTCGTGCGGATCGACGCCTGTCAAAAAGCAACCGCAGGTCCTTCGACTTCAGTCGCTCTGTGACCTTCGCTCAGGATGACATCATGAAGGACAGACTTTCGGGACGCATCGACAGGCGCGGCGGCACCTGAGAGAATTGCGCGCATCAGGAATCCAGCGAGGAGAGAGACTGTGGCGGATATCGTGCACGAGTTTACGGTCAAGGCGCAGCCGGAGCGGGTGTATGTCTTGTTTGCCACCCCAGAGGGCATGGACAAATGGTGGACGAAGGCAGCGAGCGGAGAATGCCGCGAAGGCGGTGAGGTTCGATTGTACTTTGGACGCGATTTTAAATGGCGCGGCAGAGTCACGCGCTGCAACCCAGCGCACGGGTTCGAGCTTGAGATCACGGACGCGCATCGCGATTGGATTGGGACGAAGGTGGGATGCGAGCTCATCCAAGAAGGCGAAGAGGGAGCGGAAGTGACACGCGTGCGGTTTTATCACGCGGGCTGGCCCGAAGCAAACGCGCACTGGCGGGCTTCCAATTTCTGCTGGGCGATGTATCTACGGATTCTGCGGCGCAACGCCGAATACGGAGAAGAAGTGGATTACGAGAAGCGGCTGGAGGTGTGATCGGCGCGCGCGGCGCGTTGCCCGGGTGGGTGTGCAACAGGTCCTTGACTGCGTGATTCCGTGTTGAGGTTCGTTCTATCCCAGGTCTCAAAGGCGAGAGCTCCACCCCAGCGACCTGGACCTATCGCTGGGGACCCGAGACCTGGGGCACCCATGTTCGTGCGGGATCGAGCGGCTAGACACCT
>CAVUZE010000002.1:0-930561 GCA_963745845.1 uncultured Acidobacteriaceae bacterium
TGGTGAGCGCTTCGACGTTGGGCTCGTCCGCTTCGGTGACGAGCACAGATGGGCCGGATATTCTCAACAACCTGGCGCACTTCTTTGAGCACGTCGTGCACTTCGGGCGGATCGTTCTGTATTGATGCTTGATGTTGCGATCGCCATACGCATTATGACCGGGCAGATTCGGTTCGCGTCGTGGAGGTTCGGGTCCTCGAAAAGACGTGAAACGGCGTCGATGCGGAAGCCGGCGACCCCGCGCTTCATCCAGAAGTCGAGCAGGCCATCCATGGCCGCGTGGACCTGGGGTTTTCGCCAGTTCAGGTCCGGCTGCTGCACATAGAAGTAGTGGTAGTAGTACTGGCGGGTTTTCGCGTCCCATTGCCATGCCGAGTGGCCGAACCACGACTGCCAGTTGTTCGGAGGCTGGCCTCTTCTGCGTCGCTGTTTCGCCTTTGCCATCGCGCCAGATGTACCAATATCGCGCTTGGGATTGTCGCGCGAGGAGCGGGACTCAAGGAACCACGCGTGCTGGTCTGACGTGTGGTTGATGACATAGTCCATGATGACGCGGATGTTGCGCTTTTTGGCTTCGGCAACTGGGTTGTCGAAGTCTGCCATGGAGCCATAGACGGGATCGATGGCGGTGTAGTCGGAGATGTCATAGCCGTAGTCGACGCCGAGCGAGAGATCCATGGGCGTGATCCAGATGGCATCGATGCCAAGGTCGTGGAGGTAGTCGAGGCGCGACGTAATGCCCTTGATGTCGCCGATGCCGTCGCCATCGGAATCCTGAAAGCTGCGCGGGTAGATCTCATAAATGACGGCGTGACGCCGCCGTTCCTGCTGTGCGGATTGGGTTGTGGATTGCACTTGCGGCGTAGCCCGTGGGCGTCTGGCCGAGTGCGAAGAGCGCTACGGCTCCGAGAGACAGGGATATCGTGCAGCTTGCGAACTTGCTGGTCCAGTGCGTTGGGGCTCCTCGTACGAGCACCCCAGCAACGAAGACCTGTCGATCACCCGACCAAGCAGAACATCGCTGGCCGGAACCCCGATGGTCGCTGGGGACCCCGCACCCATGTGTCCGCTGCTCGTAAACTCGGCAACGGTGTGAACAGGCCAAAGTATCACAATGTATGAAGGATTGGGCGATGAATTCGGCTGCCGGAAAAAAGCGGCTTCGTTCTGGAGCCTTGACCCCTGCCCCACTGAAAATATGCAGGACAGGATTTCCTGGGCTCTTGGCCGGCAAGTTCAATTGCGGGTTTGGGGCGACCTTACGCGATGCGCCTCAACGAATCGAGTTTTGCGCGACCAGCATGGACTCTAAGTATCTGGTCGAGACTTCCTTGACCGACCCCGGAGAATGCGCGAGAAAGAGCGTGCTGGTCTTGTCGCTTTCGCCGAATCAAGGTACTTGGGCGTTTATCGATGCCTTCCGTTGAGCGAACGAGCTGCATTACGTCGCAGGGAAGTAGCGCCTTCGACACACCTTCTGGATCTGCTCGATCGAAGGCACCAGCAATGCCTCGACGATGGCCTTGCGCTGGTTGACAATTGCCTCCCCCTGGAGCGCTTTGCTTTCTGCTTCAGCTTCAGCTTCGGCGTGGCGAATACTTGTCGGCCTCGCCGCGCGCACTGGCGGCGACCTGTTAGCACTCGCAGCCGCGTTGATGTCGTTCATGGCGGATTTGACCTTGGCGTCGGGAATAATGTAGGTGACAAGGACATTGACAATTTCGTAGCCAAAACCCGTCATGTCCGCATCGAGTTCCTGCTTCACCACAAGCATCGCAATACTTTAATTCGAGGCAAAAACTTAGTCCAGCGTCATTTGGGCACGTGGCCAAGGAATTTCGGCCTCCTTCGAACATCAGCTTGATCTGCGCAACAGGGTCAGGCAACAGTTACCGATAGCGTCGTCAGCCTTTCAGGGGCGGACGCGATTCTGGGAGGTGGGGATAGTGACACACATTATCCTTAATATTCCTAACTTCCATAGTTAGCGCGATTTGATTGACACGCAGACTGACGATGCCGGCCACCGTATCGAAGTGCGGGAGCCTTCCAATTCAGACCCAGTTCAGGCCACACAGAAGAAACTTGCCGAAGCGCGTGATCGTGGTGGCACCGACTTGCGCAGTGTTTCACAGTAAAAAAGCTCCCCAAAACCAGGGTGATAAAGATCAGACCGCCGATTGCTAATGGAATCAGAAAGAGCGCGTCCATCGCTGTCCTCCCCGGCACAGATGTGTGGGTAACAGCAAATTGTACAGGAATGTCGGAGGAAATGATATTGCGGTTGAACTGGAGCGGCGAGGCAAGGCGGACGCTTGATTGAACACGATGGACGGTCATTAAATTCTTCGCCGCGCCCCCTACGGGGCGCGAAAACGAGTTTGCGATGCTGTCCCGGACAGCGCTCCCGCTTGTCCTGGGCTATTTTCGTGTCTTCCCCTTTCGGGAAGCCGCGGTGGGGGTCGCGGCTCGGTTCGGCGCCTGAAGAACACCAGCCTCGACAACCACAACCGTTCATGCGATTGCCCTGGAGGCAAGGCGGATCAATGCTGCGCAGCAGGTGCGGCAGCTTGCGCTTGCGGCGTTGCCACTGCGGCTGTTCGTCCGGCCGCTGCGGATGCGTATGCTGCATTCCTTTCACATCGACGCCAAATTCGAATTGTCTAATTGCCATTGATATGATCTGGAATTCGGTACCAGCGCCATCCTTCTTGAAGAAGCGATCGGCCGGTTTAAGCAGAAGGCCTTTCCATCCGCCGACCGTCTCTTTGAAACGGTGGCCTTACATATTTGCAACTCCGGTGAATACAAGCAGGCCGCCGTCGAGAATTTGCTGTGTACCCTTCGAATGCGATCTGCGGCGCCCGGGACAGTGTAGACCAGATTGGGGAGGGTGATGACGCCGTGTCCGATCTGGAAATCGCTCTGCATGTCGGACTGGACACTGGGGTGACCCGGGGATTTTGCGTCGTGTGGGAGCACCCCTGACCACGCAAACTGAGTTCCTCAATCCGGATTCCTGCACCTTTGTGCTGGAAAACTCCGCATGGTCGAGGACAAATTGCCGTCCGTTGCCATGCGTTCGTGAACGGGCTCCTTGCCGGCGGAATGCGAAGGAAGACTGGCGGTCCTGGCTTGTGGTCAGCGGCGTGGCCTCGTGGCTTGCAAGATGGAGAAAGTCCTCGATGCGCCCGTTGTCGATTTTGATTTAGAGATCGATGTCGTGGCCGATGGAATGGAGCGAATCGCGATCGTCCCGTGCAAACGCCCGGACGACTTGCCCGCGTGCAGTGATGTGCGAATAGGCCAACAGCATTGCATTGGATGGAACGGGAGTCGCCGTTCGTGCCATCCACGATGGCGTGGAATTGGGTTTTCAAATCCATCGTGTTGCCGAAGTGGGTCAGGCTGAAATCAGGAGTATCGGTCTGGCCGTCTACGTTTAAATCGCGTAATGTGCCAACGTAGTTGCCGTTCGAGCTGAGTGTGCCTGCAATCCCCTTGAAGTCGCCGAGGTTGGCATCGTCGAAGCGGTGGTCTCCAGCAATGGGCGACTCGCCGGGGTCTGTCACCTGCCACGGACCGAAAACTCCCTTGGTGTGAATCGTGCCGACGGGACGCGGATTGGTGAGCTCAGCCTCGTAGTGCATGGCGCTGTTCGGCGAAATGCCACTTAGCTTCCGGCGCGCGATGTCGATCTCAAGTGGCAGCTTGCCCGGCTTGCTGGTTTCGAGGACCAGGACCGCGTCCTTGCAATCGACGTTGCCGAGCTGAAACCGGACGGGCAGGCCACCGACGCCCGGCTGCGAGGCGTTGTCTTCCCGGATTGGCGCAGGCGCGGTGTGCAGGAAGTGCGATTTGGGCGGCAGGTGAATGTGCAGGCCTTCGAGGTGAATGTTGCGGATGTAAATCGGCTGGTCCGGCTTATAGCGCAGGGGCACGTTGAAGCCAACGAGGCGAGGCTGATCAGGGGCTCAACAGACGGAGGATTGGATGGAGGAAGATTCGTAATCTGACGCCGGCGACTGCGCCGGGAGGCAGTACGCAGGCCATGTCCCCGGACCCAACGCCCCACTCCCTCCGCAGGCCGTTGCCAAGCGAAACATGGAACGTCGAGTTCCACGCGGGCATGGAAGTGGTCTGTCAGACCTGACGATGCGCGTGCGCAGATAAGGCTCGGCCCGGCGCGCAGTCATGAAACCTGCACCCGCGATTGCCGCCAGCAACACGAAGACGCCGCCGATACCCAAGAGCCAACGGTGCCGGTGTCCTAATAATCTTCTCCTGGACAGTTCCATTTCTACCTCGTTGGATGCAATCGCCGGCTTCGCCGCGTCAGAGCTTTCCTTCCTGGCGTTTCCTGATTAGACGGCCGATGGCTTAGACTTCAGTAGACGAATGCACGCGCACATTGAAAATCTTGCAAAGCTGCAGGCGGTTGACCTGGAGCGGGCCCGGCTGGCGCAGAACGTTCGATCCCTGCCTTCAGAGATTACACAGGCCGAAGCCGCTCTTGCTGCGGCGCAACGGCAGGCCGCCGAGGCATCGGATGCGCTGGCGCGGGAAGATTCGCTGCGCAACCGGCTGGAGCGTGAAGTTGCAGGACATCGGCAGAAAGCCGCACGGTATCGCGCGCAGCTCGATTCGGTGACAACACCCGCGCAGGCTGCGGCGATCGAGCACGAAGTGAACTTCGCTCAGAGCGAGATTGATCGTCTGGACACCGAAGAGTTTGCCAGCCTGGAACGGACGGAAGTGCAGGAAGCAGCCCTTGCCGCTGCGCGAGGCCAGGTGGAAGAATTGGCGGCGGCGCTCGACAAGACACGCGAGCGCGTTGCGGTCCGGCAGCAGGAGATTGGCGCTGAGGTGGCGACGCTGCAAGCGGAACGCGATGGGCTGCGGCAGCAAATTGAGCCGGAGTTGCTCACGCGCTTCGACCGTATTGCGACGAGCCGCGGCACCGGCCTGGCGCGCGCCGAGAATCAGCAGTGCACCGGATGCCGGATGGGCGTGCGCCCTCAGATGTGGAATCAATTGCGCGAGGGCGAGTTGCTGACCTGTGATAGCTGCGGGCGGCTGCTTTACTGGGATCCGGGGATTGCCCCGGCCCCAAAAGCCCCGCAGCCTGAAGCGGCATCGAGCGACGGGCATGCGATTCGGCGACCGCGACCCGCCGGGGCCTGACGGGGCTGGCGCGCGGATACGACAAACAAGTACCGTGGTCGCGAGGATTTGTGCTTTCCCAGGTCCCAGAAGAGGGTCCTGGGCACCCAAGTTCATCGGCGCGTTTAAGGAATGACGCAGTCCAGGTGCTGCGAAGAAATGCGCGGCGATGCGCACACAAGGAGCCGTTGGTGAAGCGCGTGTGTGTGGACATGGACGAGGTGATGGCGGATACGCTCGCCGAGCACCTGCGCCGCTACAACCAGGCATTCGACGACGACGTGACGGTGGACGATCTGGCCGGCAAGGGATTGTGGGAGATTGCGCCGCTCGATCGGCAGGGACAGTTGCGCGCCTTTCTCGATGCCGAGGATTTTTTTGAAGATCTGGCGCTGATGCCTGGAGCGCAGGAGGTTCTGAAGCAGCTCTCTGCGCGCTTTGAGATTTTTATCGCCACACAGGCGATGACGGTGCCGAATTCACTGGGCCCCAAGTACCGGTGGCTGCAAAGGCACTTTCCGTTCATTCCCCCGACTCACTATGTGTTTTGCGGGAACAAGAGCATTTTGCGGGCGGACTATTTGATCGACGATCTGCCGCGGAATCTGCAGCGGTTTGAGGGAACAGGGCTGCTCTATACTGCGCCGCATAATCTGACTACGACTGGATTCACACGCGTGAACAACTGGCAGGAAGTGGCGCAGTATTTTGCAGGGGTGCGGGAGTAAATCGAATTCCTTCTCAATTACGAATTCATCACTGAAGAATCACGAGCGAGCAAACGCCAAGAGGGGCCGAATGTCGTTCTTATCCGCGGCTCGAAGCGCTTGGATGTAACTGCGACGGAAATCACCGGCGCGCACGATATCGGCGCTTCCCCATGTGAACGGCCGTTTGCCTAATCTTCGCACGACGACATCTGCCATGAGCCGAGCATGGCGGCCGTTCCCGTTCGCGAACGGATGAATGCAAACGAACTTATGATGAAATCGCACCGCAAGTTCGTCCGGCTCGAAGGTCTGATGCTCTACCCAATAGCGCGCATCGCCCAGCAAGGCGGGTAGCGATTCGCGGATCCGATAGTGAGGAATTCCGATGTTCTTTTCCGTGGTCCGGTATTTCCCCGCCCACTTCCAGGTCTGATCGAACATGCGCAGGTGCAGTTGCCTCACGTAGGCTTCCGAGAACGGGTCCTGTCGATTCAGGTTGCGTTGATCGAGCGCCCATGCTACGGCTTCGAGGATGTTCTGGCGCTCCCATTCATTGAGTTCATCCTTCGTGGTGAGGTCGGGTATCAGGTCGTTCTGCTCTTCGGGGGAGAGCGGCGTGCTGCCGTCCTCCGCAGTGACGGGCGTCATCTGGCCACACGCTTCTTGATGATGCGCTGCGTTTCGGCTTCGACCGCTTCGTCGATTTTGCCGACCGCCTGATCTTCAAGTGCCATCGAATGCTCGACGCCGAGAACGCGGTTTTTCGCCTCGGCGCGCGCCTGGTTTTCGATCAACTCCTGCATACTGCGAGCGCGCGGCACAAGGGCATAGACCAGATCGCAGTCCAGCGCATTGGCCACGGCTCGCAGGCTTTTCAAAGTGATGCGGTCTTCGGCCTCGCCCTTCTCCAGTTGCAGGGGAAGTTGGCGGCTTGTGCCCAGCCTGCGTGCCAGTTCTCCCGAGGAGACTCCGAGCGCCTGCCGGATGCCGCGTATCCATCCCTTCGACGGACGGGGAACCTCCCGCGCCGTCCGGAATGGTTTCAGGACACGATCGAGTTGTTTCAGGCGGAGATTTCTGAATGTGCTTCGCATGACAATTTAAATATAGTCAATTTATGGCTATATGACAAGTTATTTATTGTCATTACGACTTTAGATGACTTCTGCTTATCTGGTTGACTCAGCCTACCCCCATAGGTAGTGTTGAAAGGTGTCCAGGCCGCCATTTCCCAAGACCCTGCGGCAGTTCCAAAGCGATTTCGCTACAGAGGAAGCCTGCGAACGCTACTTGGCGACCTGCCGCTGGCCCGAGGGTTTCATCTGTCCGCGATGCGGAAATCGGCGAGCTTATGACTTGGTGAATCAGCGGCGGTGGCAGTGTGCGGGCTGCCGTCACCAAGTCTCGCTGACAGCCGGGACAGTTCTTCATCGGACGAAGATCGGGCTGCCCCAGTGGTTCTGGGCGGCCTATTTGATGACCACGGACAAGCGCGGAATTTCTGCTTTGCTGCTCCAGCGGCAACTCGGCTTGTCCTGTTACGAAACCGCCTGGATGTTGCTTCACAAGCTCCGCCGGGCGATGGTGAATGTGGCTCGGGAACCACTCCACGGCGAGGTAGAGGTTGATGAAACGTGGATTGGTGGCGAACAGGCTGGCCTCCGCGGAAGCCGACAGCTTAAGGGGCGACGGGCAGCGCTGGTTCTGGTCGCAGTGGAAAGGCGCGGCAGGAGTACAGGTCGCATCCGCATGAAAGTGATCCCAGATTTTAGGAGCATCACCATCATCCCGTTCCTCCACGAGAATGTTTCTCCCGGTTCGATCATCTACACCGATGGTCTCAAGAGCTTTTTGGGCCTGACGGAGGCTGGGTTCAAACATATCGTCCGAACGCAACCGTTGCGATCCGCACTGCGAAAGGGAGCGCAGTCGGCTGTTCCGCTCGCCGATCGCGCTATCGGAAACCTCCAGCAATGGCTGATCGGCACTTATCACGGAGTGAGTAAACCGCAACTCCAGGTTTATCTCGACGAATTCGTCTTCCGGCACAACCGCCGCAATACACCCGCGGCCGCGTTCCAGACTCTTCTCGGCCTCGGGACTGGCCGGGGAGTCAACCCAGTACGAACAGATTCGCGGAGCCAAGGACCTCAACCGCAACCCCTTGGGGTATGCTGAGTCAACCAGATAAGTAGAAGATGACTAGCTGTAAATTGTCATTTCCGGTCAATTCTCGTTGGGTCCCGATAAACTTAGAATGAGTGAAATCGGTGCTCCACGGTCCAATAGGAAGCCCATATCCCGGGAAATACGTCTGCTTCGCAATGACGGCGTTGGTTGCGACTACAGCTTGGCGCTCATCCCGCATCGCCCTAAGGACGATGAGGGAGCAACGAAAGAGCGCCGCTTTGGGAATCTATTTCAAGCCGGATGCCAAGAAGAGCGTAGGCACGAATGTCGCAGTCACTTTCGTAGATTTATGCTTACTCGCTACGGTATTGGTCGCTATTTGCGCGGCCTGGCCTAATTAGAATTGTGAGACCACAAAGCACCGAACCTGTCACTCTCGTCTATTGCCGGCCGCTGGGCGCCGGATGAGCCGGGCTGCCTGGCAGCGCGCGCGGGACGCCCTGTCGCAGCAGCGTAACGGGCTGCACGGGCGGAGGCTGGTGCATGGTGACGATGAGCGCATCGGCCGGTTTCTTTCCAGCGCAAACATAAGAGTGAGGCGTGCTGGCGTCGAAATAGACGGCGTCGCCGGGCTCCAACGTGCACTGATTTTCGCCGTGGCGGAGATCGAGCTCGCCTTCAAGTACGTATAGGAATTCGAAGCCGGGATGCATGTGGGCGCGCGGCTCGTGATCCTTCTCGAGGGGGATGAATTCGGCGAAGTAGGGGTCCATGTGCCGATCGGGCACCATGTAGCCGAGGCTCTCAAAAAAATACGTCGGCTCGTCGACGCCGGTCTGCGGCAGGCGCACGCGCTCCTTGCGCCGGTGAATGCGGAACATGGCCTGCGGCTCGCTTTCGAAAAAGTACGAGAGGTCCTTCGAGAAGACCATGGCGATGCGGGCCAAGTTGCGCAGCGTGGGCACCACGCGCCCCGTCTCCAGTTGCGAAAGAAAGCTGGCGGAAAGGCCGGTGTGTCTTCCCAGTTCGACCAGGCCCATGGATTTCTTCAGCCGGAGGCGCTTGATGCGCTCGCCGATATGCTTTTCGGCGATGAACTTCTCCGTGGTTTCGTTGTCGACCTGCGATTTCTGCGTTTCTTCGCTGCGAACCGTTGCCAGCTCCATCATTCGCCACCCTCCCCAGGGTGTGTGCTCGCCAACTTGTTGCCCCGATCAAAATCTATTCTCATATTACTAAATTTGCCAAGGCGGGGCAAAACCGCGTCCAATTCGTTGATGGCGCGGAAAATCTATCCATGTATGTGGAGATGAGCAAAGACCCCGATGGGGTTGTCGGGCAACCCGGCAAGATCGCATTGAGCGGCGCTTCCGGGATGCTGGGGGCGACCTTGCGCCGGAGACTTGCGACGCGCGAGGCACGGGTGATGCAGTTGGTCCGGGGCAAGCCCGAGGGAGCTGGTCAGCTTACTTGGAATCCGTCGAAGCCGACGGCCGTCGCCGATCCTTCGGCGCTAGAGGGGTACGATGCGGCGGTTCACCTGTCCGGCGCGAGCGTGGCGGCGCACCGCTGGACGGCGGAGTATCGGCGGGAGCTCAAAGCGAGCCGGGTGGAATCGACGCGGGCGCTGGCGACGATCCTGGCCGGCCTGCACAATCCGCCCCGGACGCTGATTGTGGCTTCGGCCGTGGGCATTTACGGTGATCGGGGTGAGGAAGTGCTGGACGAGGCCTCCGCGCCGGGTAAGGGATTTCTGGCGGATCTGTGCCAGCAGTGGGAGGAAGCGGCAACGCCGGCTGCAGAGGCAGGCATACGCGTGGTTCATACGCGTTTTGGCGTGGTGCTGGGACGTGGGCTTGGTGCGCGTGAACAAGGGGCGCTCGAAAAGATGCTGCCGGTGTTTCGTGCAGGCCTTGGCGGCAGGCTCGGGTCGGGACGGCAATGGATGAGCTGGATCAGCCTCGACGATGCGATTGCGGCGGTTCTGTTTGCGCTTGAGACGCGGTCGCTCGCTGGTCCGGTGAATGTGGTCGCGCCGAATGCAGTTACGAATGCGGAGTTCACTCGTGCTTTGGCACGCCAGGTTCGCAGGCCGGCGGTGCTGCCCGCGCCTGCGTTTGCTCTGCGGCTCGCCTTGGGGCCAATGGCCGATGAGGCGTTGCTGGCGAGTGCGCGCGTTGTGCCTGCAAAGCTCACGGCGGCGGGGTTCCGGTTCACGCACGCGACGCTGGAGGAGGCGTTGGCTGCTGCGCTTGGGTGAACGACGTTGGCAAGTTGCCGCCGACCCTACGGGACGGCATGCGATGTGGGTTTCGCTGTCCCAGGGTTTCACCCTGGGCTATTTTCCTGTTCTCCCTCCGGGAGAACGCTGCACGCGTCACGCTGGGTTCGGAAGGGGCGGGGTTGGGTTCGTGCTTTCCCAGGTCTGCACCCCAGCGACGAAGACCTGTCGCCGGGGACCCCGCTCAGAAGCGAGACCTGGGGCACGCATATTCGTGTGCTGCCGACGGGAGGTGCCGCTTAGCGGCGGCCTTGAATCACACGCTGGCTGGAGCCACTACCTTTTTTGGCAGGATTGCGGCGCGCGGCGATAGCATGCATCTCCTTGCCCATGCTGGATTGATTGACGCCGAGTTGCAGCAGCAGGTTGATCAAGTTGCTTGTTCCCCAATACAGGGCGAGTCCCGACGCGTAATTGAACAGGATGAAGCCCATGAAGATGGGCATGATGAAGGCCATCATGCGGCGCTGCGCGGGATCCATGCCCGGTGACGGGGTGATGTATTGGGTGAGGAACATGGTGATGATGATCAGGATGGGCAGGATGTGCAGCGGGTCGGGCGTGGACAGATCCTTGAGCCAGAACCAGTGCGCCTGGCGCAGTTCCACCGTGTACTGCAGCACGCGGAAGTAGGCAAAGAACAACGGAATCTGCGGCAGCATGGGCAGGCAGCCGCCGTACATGTTCACGCCTTCGTCCTTGTAGAGCTGCATCATCTCGGTGTTCATCTCGGCCTTCTTGGGGTCGTTGATCTTGAGATGGGAGTAGCGCTTCTTGAGGGCCTCCACCTTGGGTTGAATGCGCATCATCTTCAGCGAAGAACGCATCGCCATAAAACGGAATGGCAGCATGATGAGCGTGAAGGTGGTAGTGAAGAGGATGATGGCCCAGCCCCAGCTATCTGTGCCAGCGCCGAGCAGGTTGCGCAGCCAGCGCAACGCCAGGTAGAGCGGTTTGGCGATGATGCCCCACATGCCGTACTGGATCAGCGGCTCGAGCGATGGACCGTCCGCCTTTCCATCCGAGCCGGTAGCGAAGACATTCTTCAAGATGTCTGTCTGTTTGGGACCAGCGAAGATGCGCAGGCGAGTCGCTCCGCTGCTATCTCCCATTGCGATTCCCAGCACAGGATGCGGCTTTTTCTGGCTGTTGGGATTGGAGAGGTCGCTGAGCACATCGACGCTATTGTGCTGCGTGACCAGTGTGGCGCGCTCGGGGGGATTCGGTAAAAAGGCCGCGGCGAAATAGAGGTCGGTGACGGCCGCATAGTCAAAGGGCTGCTCGGATGTGGCGTTGCCGTTGACTTTGGCCGCTGCCGTTGTCTCCTGCCTGCCGCTGCTGGATGTGACGAGCTGAGATTGAGAAGGAATCGTGCTACGCGTGACGGAGGAGGGAAGAAACTCTTCCATGTCACCAAGGCCCGCAGGCCAATCGATGAGCGCGCGCACGGGCGCTCCGTTGCGGCGCACTTCGGCTTCGGCGTCGATCACATAGGTCGAATCGAACCGGAAAGTCTTGATGACGTCGAGGCCGCCCTGGGCGTAGTGGAAGGTGAGCGTATTGGGTGCGAGCAGCAGTCCGGTGGCGGAAGCCTGATACAGCGATTGATTCAACTGCTGTGTCAGCGACGCATCGTAGGTATAAAGCGATAGAGGAAAGCCAAATTGTCCGGCGAGCTGCGGCTGCACCAGGTCAAGGGGCTTGCCGGCGGTATCGAAGTATTTCTTGAGGATCCAATGCTTGACCTGGGCACCCTTGTTGGTGAAGACGATGCGATAGAGCTCGTTTTCGACCGTGGTTTCCGATTCAGATACTGCAGCGATTGCCGGCGTGCCGGTGGGCGAAGCCGCGGATGCAGTGGCATTGGACGCAGCGCTCGATTGGGGCTGGTTGGCGGCCGGCTGTACCGCTTGCTGCGTCTGGGCCTGGGGTGGGGTCGGGGTCGTATCCTGCTTGGGTTTGAAGTATTGAAATGCCAGGAAAACAATCACTGCCAAAGAGGCGAAGGTGAGCATGCTGCGGAAGTCACCGCCGCTGCTGCCGCTGCCGCCACCGCCTGGTCCTTGCGACTCCAGATTTGGATTACGAAATTCGGGCAAAGGAAACTTCCTGTCGTTGGAGAAAGGGCGCGAGCAAAAGCGCCTCTCTGTCTATGGTACCGGTTCGTGCGGAAAAGGGGTGACCGCGGGCGGTACTGGATCGAGCCCCCCGCGGCTCAAGGGATGGCATCGCAGCAAACGCCACGCCGCCAGAGCCATGCCCTTCAGGGGTCCGTGGGTGGCAATGGCGACGGAAGCGTACTCGGAGCAAGTGGGCACGAAGCGGCAACCACCGGGGTTCAATGCGTGCAAAGCCGGCGAGAGCCAACGGCGGTAGAACCCGAGCATTGCAAGCAAAATGCGCGTCATGCGATTGGCTTTGGCGCGGCAGCCTGCGCGATGAGCGCCGCTTCCGTGTTTGCCTGTCCAAGGATACGCAGGAGCTCGGCTTCGAGTTTCGTGAATTCCGCGGTCAGCACAGATCGGCGCGGATGCAGGACGAGGTCGAATCCGGCGGGCAGCAATCCCACATGACGACGGAGAATCTCGCGCAGGCGGCGCTTGATGCGATTGCGCTCGTGCGCCTTGCCGAGCACCTTGCCCGCGGTAAGTCCAACGCGCGGTCCTGTAACCGGCTTTGATTGCGCGAGAAACCAGCTCATCGACGTGGACTGACGCTTGCGTCCGGCCGCATAGACGCGCTGATAGTCCGCATGCTTGCGCAAGCGCGCGTTCGAAAGCGACTGCGGTCGCCTTGCGGACTCGTGCACGATGCCGCGTGGATTCATCTTATGTGGATTGCTCATGGAGTGCCGGAGTAGACCCGCGCTCTATTGGGATCAATGGAAAAGCGCTCCGGCCGAACCGGCGAGACGCGGTCGCTTAGTCCCGGTATCCGGCGCTTACCGAGACGCGCTTGCGTCCGGCCGCGCGACGGCGGCTCAGCACTGCCGCGCCGCTCTTTGTTTTCATGCGCGAGCGAAAGCCGTGCTTCTTTACGCGGCTGCGGCGGTTAGGTTGAAATGTGCGCTTAGGCATTGAAATGCGCTCCTGGTTCCTTAAGAAAATCTGCGCCTCATCGGCAAGTATTTAGTGTATCGCAGGTTGAGTCAGGAATCCAGCGAAGAGCCGGTAGCGATAGTGTGACGAACGGCATCTCGCGAAGCAAATTAAAGTTGAAAACGATCATCAAAAAGAACGCTGGCGGTCGCGCTGCGCACACGAAGTTCGCACGCTCAGCGGAAGATTTTTTGAGCTTTCACCATCGATGGTGCAACCTGAAAGAGATTCGGCGAAGTATTGTGAATGAGGCATTGCAATGATCTCTGAATGTGCTACTATCGGGTCCGTTCAGAAAAGATTTTCAGCGTCCCACGGAACGAGAATCATCCGGAGTCCCGAATTGCAGGTCAGGGACTAAACACGGCGACCAGGCAAGTTTTGAGAAGCAACTCAACAGTGAGCGAATGCTTCACTGTTCAGAGAGCCATTGTCTAAAACCGGGCAGATGAACCGTTACGGCTTTTCATAGGCGACGCAGTCAAGGATTTGTTCGATGGTATTCGCTATTTCGCCGGCTTCGGCACTTAATCCCTGGCTCCAGATTCTCGGAGCCCTCGAGAAAAAAGTTATCCGCCAGTCGTATGAGACATGGCTCAAGCCCACGCGCTACAGTCATGCGGCGGGCCGCACGCTTTATGTGCGTGTACCTTCGGCCGAGTTTCAGCATATCGGCGACAAGTATGGCGACCTGATTCAGGAAGCCATCGATCTTCAATCGCTGGAGTTCGACGATGTGGTCTTCGTGACCGCAAGCGAGGACCCTTCAGTTCCGCCGCAGCGGAAAGACGGCGGGTTTGGACCGTTGTCTGCCCATGCGCCGACTGCGCCTCCTCCGGCGCCAAACCATCGCGTGCCCGAGCAGGCTCGCTTTGATTGGTCCACCGCAGCGCAGTTGAATTCGCGCTACACCTTTGACAACTTCGTCATCGGCAACGGCAACCAATTCGCGCGCGCCGCTTCGCTCGCGGTCGCTGAGCGGCCTTCGCGTGCTTACAACCCGCTCTTCCTGTATGGCGGCGTCGGGATGGGCAAGACGCACTTGATGCACGCCATCGGGCACGAAGTGAAGCGGCGTCAGCCGGTGGCGAATATCTGCTACGTCTCCGCGGAGAAATTCACCAACGAAATGATCACGTCGCTGCGCAACGATCGGATGACGAGCTTCCGCGATCGTTTCCGCTCCGTGGACGTGCTGCTGATCGACGACATTCAGTTCATCGCGCAGAAAGAGCGCACGCAGGAAGAGTTCTTCCACACGTTCAACGCGCTGCACGAGAGCATGCGGCAGATTGTGATTGCGTCGGATCGGCCACCGAAGGAACTGGCCGAGATCGAAGACCGGCTGCGCTCGCGCTTCGAGTGGGGCCTGATCGCGGACATCCAGCCGCCCGATCTTGAGACCAAAGTGGCCATCCTGCAGAAGAAGGCGGAGACCGAGCAGGTGGTGCTGCCGACGGATGTGGCGCTATTTATCGCCTCGAATGTGCGCACCAACGTGCGCGAACTTGAGGGTGCGCTGGTGCGGCTCATCGCGTGGTGCCAGCTCAATCGGATGGAGATTACGCTGGCGGCGACGCAGCAGTGCCTGAAGCAGTTCATCGACATGCAGGTGCGCAAGATCACCATCGAAGCGATTCAGCGCGCCGTGGCCGAGCAGTTTGGCATGAAGGTCAGCGACCTGAAGCAGAAGAACAACTCACGCAACGTGGTTGTGCCGCGACAGATTGCGATGTACCTGGCCAAGCAGATGACGGAGGCCAGCCTGCCTGAGATTGGGCGTCAATTCGGCAACAAGCACCACACCACGGTGATGCACTCGATCGGCAAGATTGACGAGCATCGCCGCGTCGATAAGGACCTGCACCGCACGCTGAATAAGCTGCAGGAACTGCTGAACGGATAAGAAGGCGTTGAAGCTAATAAGAAGGGCGCTTGTCTCGATCGAGAGAAAGCGCCCTTTTTACTTACGCGGTCTGGGAAAAGGAAACTACCGAATAAACTGCGAATTCTGCACGACCATCTTTACGCGGAAACCAGTCAGAGCCGCGCCACCGGCGATGGCGACAACCTGTGCGGCCTTGTGAAAGCGGGTATGTTCTAGCCAGCGGGGTACCGCGACCGAGGTGTAGCTGAATCCCATCTCCCACGCCGTCATGGAGCCAAGCACGCCGACCCGGTTGGTGCTTCCAAAAAGTGAGTTCAGCGGGTCGCTCTCGTGACCCTGGCTCAAACCGAGCTGGGTTGTCGTCGCATCCGCCATAAAACTAAGGCGCTCGCCGGCCAGAACGAATTTTTCGGTTCGTCCGAGCTTCGAGCGATCTTCCTCGGTAGGAGTGAATCTGGGGCTCAAGCCGTAGGCGGGCCACGCGAAGGCGCGGAGCACCTTTTCCGAACGTGTTGGCTGCGGCGTGGGAGCCGATAGCTCAACAAATGAAGCTTCCTCTGCACGCACTTGAGAGACACTCAGAAGCGCGCTCAGGGCAAAGACAAAAGCGATCGAAGGAATCCGCTTGCTCAAGATGTTCATAACCCCCATGCGATCAGGGCTTCAGTCTCTCGCAATGGACTGCGCGCAGCCATACGACTTTGGCGACCGGAACGGCCCACGAAAGTGTTCGATTCTGGCACTTCGGTCACACACCAAAGCGGTTACTGCAAAAACTGAGGGTTCTCAAGGACGAACAGGCTCCGAACCGAGACCCAAGGGGTCGCAGCGGTTCAAAATCCCGTTACTTTGGTTGAAGCCTCAGTTCCACAAAAGTTTGCTGAAACCGAGGGTAAATCGAGATCCACCTGCGCATGAACGCAACGGATGCCGGCCGCGAACAGGCTATCCCCGAGGATGCTGCGATGCGTGCTGCGCACTCACTTCGACGCATATCGGCGCTGCGTGCGTAAGCCTTGAGCTATTCCGTTTTTCTTTTGGCCGTTGGCTCTAGTTGTTTCCCGTCATAAGCTCCACAAACATTTTTTGGAACCGGGGCAAATCGAGATCCACCTGCGCGTGAACGAGGCGCACGCCGGTTGCGGGTTTCAGTTGTTCAGTCCACGTGAGCGTGTCGCCATAGCCGGGTCCATGGCTGATGTCGACGTCCATGTAAACCTGCTGCTCCTTCGTGATCAGTGTGGGATCGAGCCAAGCACAGGCGGCGAGTTCGTCCCACATGTAGTAGCGATCCTGGCTCCATGCGGCGATGTAACGCGCTGTGGGCGTCGGCGATTTTGAGATCTCATCGAGCATCGCCTGCGTGAAAGGGGCCTTGATGGACACGTCGACGGTTGTGACATCGATGCGCGGCCAGTCAGCACGGAGAACGATGTGCGCGGCTTCGGGATCGAACCAGAAATTGAATTCGTGGCGCGGGCTGGTGGCGAACTCCGGGTCATCGGTCTGGGGATTGAGACTGCCACCCATGAGCACGATGCCCTGTGTGAGCGCGGCGAATTCCGGATCGATGGAGATGGCGAGCGCAATGTTCGTGAGCGGCCCCGCGGCATAGACCGTGACCTGATGGGGGTGCGCGTGCACCTGGCGAACGAGAAAGTGAGCTGCATCTTCTTCGATCGGCTTGAGGGTGGGCTGACCTTCAGGCAGCGGAGGAATGTCGTAAGGCGCATGCGCGGCAAGTTTGTCCGGCGTGACGGGGGTGACGCCGTGAGCGGTCTCAGCCAGCGTGGTCGGTCCTTGTCCCCATGCGCCAAGCCATGTGACCTTGCCGTCGATCGCCGCGCTGAGTTGCGTCTCCCGTTGCGTACGGACGAGGGGAAAGACTGCGCCTTTGGCGAGCGGGATACTGGAGTGACCGGTGAGTTCCAACATGCGCAGCGTATGCATGGTTTCTTCTTCGCGCCACGCATTGCCGGTGACCATGGTGATGCCCAGGACCTCGACCTGCGGCGCTTGGAGCAGCGATAGCATCGCCATCTGGTTCGAGCCGCCGGGACCGGAGCCATCCTCATCGACGAGCACGAGACGTTTTTGCGCACAACAAAGAGACGCGGCGAAGACAAGAAGAAGCAGCGGCCTAAAAAATCTCATTGCGGGTATTTTGGCATACCTGCAGCGCATGCTTTCAACGATTAACGGCGGGGCCGGCGCTCGAATCCCCGCGGCTTTACCGGTGCGGCGACGGGCAGATTTGTCTTGCCTTGGGGATATACGGCCAGGAAGCGATCCTGCCCTTCACCGGAACTTGCCGTCTCCACGCCCTCAATGGTGCGAAAGGCCAAGTGCAGCAGACGCCGCTCGCGGCTATTCATGGGCGGAAAGGCGTAGGGGACTCCGGATTTGCGAACCTTGTCAGCAGCAGTCTCGGCAGCCATGCGCAGTTCCTGCGCGCGTAATGCTTTGAAGTTGCCGGCATCGAAACTTACGAGATCGTGCTCACGCTGATCGAGGTGAAGCATCTGCGCGGCGATGGTTTCGAGGGCGAGCAACAGTTCGCCATTGTGCTGTGTGGCGAGCGAAACATCGGGGCCACCCAGTTCTACGTAGATCTGGCGTGCTTCAAGGCCCTCAGGATCGCGCGCGCCGTCGCCCGCTGTGATGCGGTACTTGAGGCGCAGACCACCGAGCTTGTTGAGATTGGCGAGAAATGCGGCTATTTTCTGGGCGGCTTCTTGCAGGTCGGCAATGGGCATAACGGACTAGTATCGCAGAGTCGAGCGGTATGTGGGGAGCGTGCGTTCGTTCTCATTGAGGAAGCGACGGCCGGGTGCAGCGCTCCATGTAATCTGAGTCGGGAGCACTCCGGGCCACGCGATTTGCTTTGGCAGAACGCTGCGACGCGGTGGAATGCTGGTTCATCATGTCGACTTTTCATCGAATCGTTCTGTTCATGGTTGTGCTGGTGTGCGCGAAGACGGCCTGTGCGCAGGGCGGACCACCGTTTATCACGGACGACCCAGGAACTCCGGGAAACAAGCATTGGGAGATCAACTTTGGCTGGATTGCCGATCACAATCCGGGCTTGTCCTATTACGAACTACCCGACATCGATATGAATTACGGATGGGGCGATCGCATTCAGCTCAAATACGAATTGCCTCTTGCCGCAGCGACAGACCAGGACAACACAACTCGAGCTGGACTGGGCGAATCGCTGTTAGGTGTCAAATGGAGGCCCTACGAACATCACAAAGCGGGCGAGCCGCCATCGGACGAGAACATGGATTTTTCGCTGGGTGCGTATCCACAGGTTTCGATCAATAACCCCACCAGCGCCGTGCGACGCGGCATTGTGGAGAATGGCCCGCAATACTATTTGCCGGTGGAATTCACGGCGAAGTGGGGTCCTATCGATTTCAATGGCGAGGTGGGGCACTGGTTCGGGAACCAGCTCGTTCCGAGCCGCTGGGGCCGCGGGTTGATCGCAGGCCGTGAATTCAGCGACCGCTTTGAGCTGTATGGGGAGCTCTACGATTTGCAGGACGCGAACCGAATTGATGGCGCACCCAAGCAGCGTGAGTTCACTGCCGATGTCGGAGGGCGGCAGACGCTCGATCATGGAGGCCACTTGCGTCTGCTCTTCATGGGAGGGCGCGGTCTGCAAGCTGTGACGCGGCAAAACAGCGAGCCGAATTGGATTGCCTATGTTGGCCTGCAGCTTCTCCTGGGGCCGAAAGAGCAAGAGACTCCAGGCGAGAAGCCGTAAGAAGGCTTGAACAGCCCGCAGGTTCGCCTAGTTGCGCGCCCCCGAGCGTTGAATGGGAGAATGGACTTATGCCGCCAACTGCACCCATCCTTCTGACTCCCACGCAAGCGCGCGTGCTGGGTGCGTTGGTCGAAAAGGAAGTGACTACGCCGGATTATTACCCGCTGTCGCTGCATGCGCTGATCAATGCATGCAATCAGCGGTCGAATCGCGAGCCGGTGATGGATCTGAACGAGGACCAGGTACGCGATGCGCTGGCCGGCCTGCAAGAGCAGCGATTGGCCGGCCCCGCGCAGGGCGCCGATAGCAGGGTATCGAAATACGAGCACCGGCTTGGCGAAGCTTTCAATTTCAGTCGTTCTGAAACAGCGCTGCTGTGCGTGTTATTGCTACGTGGAGCGCAGACACCGGGCGAGCTGCGCGGGCGCACGGAGCGAATGCATCGGTTTGAGGAGATCGGCGACGTGATCGGCGGATTGCAAAAACTGATGGAGCGCGAGCCGGCGCTCGTCGCCGTTTTGCCGCGTCAGCCCGGAACGAAAGAACCGCGCTATGCGCATTTGCTTTCGGGTGAAATAACGGCACCCGCTACAACGGCGAATGCAGCGGTGGCTGTGCCGGCTAAGTCAGCAGACGAGGATCGCATCGCACAACTGGAATCCTATGTTGCAGAGTTGCGGAAGGAAGTAGCGGCGTTACGGCTCAAAATCGATGATCTGTTCGGCGACTGAACCCAAAAAACTCAGCCCGGGAACGAAAACGAATTTCAGTGCTCCGTGCGAAGCGCCGGACGTTGCGGAAACACCAGGACGCAGATCAGGATCGCAAGGGCAAGAACGCCGGAAGCGGTGTAACGGCTAATGGCCATGCCGCCTTGCGCGATCGGCTTGTCGAACAAGTCGCCCGAGACAGCTCCGAGAGGCCGGGTGAGGATAAAGGCTGCCCAGAAGAGCGCTGTCTTCGAGATTTTTGTAAAAAAATGCAGCAACGCAACAATAACCAGCGCCCCGCCGAAGACCGCAACGCCCCCCAGATAGCCCAGCCCGGCATCGTCGGCCGCCCAGTCGCCCAGCGCTGTGCCCAGAGTCTGCGAAAACATGATGGTGATCCAATAGAAGGCTTCGGACTTCGGCGAGCTGACGGTTCCCACGGAAACGGTGCCGGTGGTCCAATACCAGAGACCGAGCGAGGCGAGCACCAAGCCTAAAAGAACGGCACTGCCCCATGCGTATCCCAGGCCCTCCGAGCGATCGGCGAGGTCGGCCATGGTGGTGCCCACCGTCGTGGTGGCGATGATCGTGAACCAGTAGAGAAAAGGATGGAATCTCTTCGCCAAGACTTGGGCGACGACTGCCGCGAGAAAGATCACCGCAAAGATCGAGGTGCCGACGGCGT
Source organism: uncultured Acidobacteriaceae bacterium (assembly GCA_963745845.1). Taxonomy (GTDB): domain Bacteria; phylum Acidobacteriota; class Terriglobia; order Terriglobales; family Acidobacteriaceae; genus Telmatobacter. The sequence goes on from CAVUZE010000002.1 coordinate 20,435, forward strand.
ACCCGAGATTCATGGACATGGTTACGGCATCGCCGCCGGTCTCACCGAGCGTCGTGCAAAGAATCTTAATGATCCAGAAGGAGATGGTAACCGCGGCGACTTTGCTGTATTCGGGCTGTCCGATCACGGGCTCATTTTGCTGAAAAGAATCCATTGCCGGCTGCCGAAGCTCCTTTGCTCTGGTCGGGTCTTTCTTACCTTTAGACTGCCTTAAATCAGCTCGTATCCGGCAAACCAATAGCCGATTTCGAAAGCGGCAGTGTCTTCAGCGTCAGAACCGTGAATGGCATTTTCCTGGAGAGAACCCGCAAATTTTTTACGGATGGTCCCCTCGGCAGCATTGGCCGGATTGGTCGCACCCATCAGGTTGCGCAGGTCAGCAATCGCATTGTCTTTCTCGAGGACCATAAGAAAGAGCGGTCCGGAGGCCATGAATGCGCACAGGTCGTTGAAAAACGGACGCTGGGCATGGACATGATAGAAGCCCTTTGCTTGCGCCGCGGAAATGGATGCCTTCTTGATTGCGACGATCTTGAACCCGGCTTTCTCTATTTCGGCCAGGATCGCTCCGGTGAAACCCTTGCTGACCGCGTCGGGCTTGATGATGCTGAACGTGCGCTGCGCCACTCGATTTACTCCTCGCTGGATTGTTGCCCATCCATGATTGTAAAGCGCGGTCCCACGCCCATTGAGGGGCGACGAGGATCTGATAGAGTTTCGGCATGTTTCGCAACGACCGCTCCTCCCTCTGTCGTCTTGGCTTTCTTGCATTCCTGATCGCACTTCTACCGGTCGACGTTTCCTGCCAAACTGCGACTTCGGCAGCCCCAGGGGCAACCGAGGATCGCGTCTTTGACCCGACGCTGATCGACAAAAGCGTGGACCCGTGTGACAACTTCTATCGCTATAGCTGTAATGGCTGGTTCAAACGCAATCCATTGCCTCCCGACCAGTCCTCCTATGGCCGCGATAGCGAATTGTTTGAGCAGAACCGAATGCACCTAAAACAGATTCTCGAACAAGCAGCAGCCCCTTCGCCTTCCCGGACGCCGAACGAACAAAAGATCGGCGACGAATACGCGAGCTGCATGGACACGGCGGCGATTGACAAGGCGGGCATCGCGCCGCTGCAACCGGAGCTTGACCGGATCGCGGCGCTGAAATCGATGGCAGAGTTGCCGGGTCTGGTGGGTCATCTGCACACGATCGGCGTGAATGCTTTCTTTGGAGTGAGCTCGGGCCAGGATTTTGCCGATGCCAACTCAGTGATCAGTTTTTATGGAGCTGGTGGGCTCGGACTGCCGGAGCGTGACTACTACACGCGCACCGATGCGAAGTCAGTGGAACAGCGCAAAGACTACGTCGAGCACGTGAGCAAGATTTTTGTGCTCGCCGGCGAGCCTGAAGCGCAGGCCAATAAGGATGCCAATACGGTGCTTGCGACCGAAACGCGGCTGGCCAAGGCCTCGCTTACGATCACTGAACAGCGCGACCCCCAGAATCTGAATCACCCGGCAGACCTAGAAAGCTTCAGCAAGCAGCTCACGCATTTCTCGCTTCACGAATACGTTGAGGCTGCGCATGCGCCCGCATCCGGCAAGATGAACGATACGGAGCCAAAGTTCTTTGCGGAGTTCAATGAGCTTCTTGGCAGCACGCCTCTGAACCAGATCAAAACGTATCTGCGGTGGCACCTGCTGCATGCCTATGCAGGAACGAGCATGCCTGCCGCGTTCGACCATGAGTCGTGGCATTTCTATTCGCATATTCTTAACGGCGCCGAGAAGCAGCAGGAACTCTGGAAGCGCTGCACCAGCCGCGTTGACGGCGAAATGGGTGAAGCGCTTGGCCAGGTCTACGTAGCGAAGTATTTTCCGCCGGAGGCGAAGCAGCACGCGCTGGAAATGACGCTCGCCATCGAACAAGCAATGGACAAGGACATCGGCAGTCTGGATTGGATGAGCGCGGAGACCAAGGTGCGGGCCAAAGAAAAGCTCCACGCCGTGATGAACAAGATCGGGTACCCGGACAAGTGGCGGGACTATTCGAAGCTTGAAATCGTGCGCGGCGACATTTTGGGCAATGAAGAGCGTGTGGCGGAATTCGAATTTGCGCGCGATCTGGCGAAAATTGGCAAGCCTGTGGACAAGAGCGAATGGCAGATGTCGCCGCCCACGGTCAATGCCTATTACGACCCGCAGCAAAACAACGTGAACTTTCCTGCGGGGTATATTCAGCCGCCCTTCTTCAACGACAAGGAAGACGACGCGGCCAACTATGGGGACATGGGCTCAACGATCGGTCACGAGCTCACCCATGGGTTCGACGACCAGGGACGGCAGTTTGACAAGGATGGGAATCTCAGAGACTGGTGGACCAAGGAAGACGAGCAGAAATTCAACGACCGCGCGGACTGCGAGGTCAAGCAGTACGACGCCATTGAAGCGGTGCCGGGTGTTCACCTGAACGGCAAGCTCACCCTGGGCGAGAACCTGGCTGACCTGGGTGGACTGTGGCTGGCCTGGCTGGCGTGGCTCGATCAAGCGCAGACAGCTCACGTCGACAAGAACGCGAAAACTGATGGCTACACGCCGGACCAGCGTTTTTGGGTTGCGTATGCGCAGCAGTGGTGCACGCAGACCCGGCCTGAGCAGTTGCGCACGCAGGCGGAGACCGACCCGCACGCGCCCGATGAGTATCGCACGAATGCGGTGCTGATAGATTTGCCGGAGTTTGCGAAGAGCTTCAGCTGTAAGAAGACGGACAAGATGGTTGCGGCGAAGCCTTGCAGAGTATGGTAGGACTTCTAGTGTAGCGTCTCACGCAGATCGTCTTTTATTCAGTGCGGTCTGAGCGCGGGTGACTTTTTCGAGGATGTCGCTTGCTTTGGCTGTCCAGATGAACGGTTTGGGGTTCTTGTTATGGACGTCGATATAACTTCCGATTTCAGTGATGAGCTGCTCGAGGTCCTGGAAGACTCCGCGTCTGATGCGGTTATGGGTCAGGTCGCGGAAGAATCGTTCAATCATATTGAGCCAAGAAGCGGATGTGGGCGTGAAGTGAACATGGAAGCGTTTGTGCATTTCCAACCAACGTTGGACTCGTGCATGTTTGTGAGTCGAGTAGTTATCGCAGATCAGATAGATTTCTTTGTTAGCCGGTATGGTCTGATCGATCATGCGCAGGAACTTCAGCCACTCCTGATGACGGTGTTTCTCCTGACACAGGCCGAAGACCTCTCCATTGGCGGGATTCAGCGCGGCGAACAGGGTCGTGGTGCCGTTGCGCTTGTAGTCATGCGTCATGGTTGCGCCTCGGCCCTTCTTCATCGGCAGCCCAGGCTGGGTGCGATCCAGAGCTTGAATCTGGCTCTTCTCATCCACAGACAACACCAGAGCGTGTTCGGGCGGATTGAGGTACAGTCCAACGATTGCTTCCAGCTTGTCTGCAAACTGCGGGTCGTTGCTCACCTTGAAACTATCGACACGATGCGGCTTGAGGCCGTTGGCCCGCCAGATGCGCGAAACGGAAGCCTTAGATATGCTCATCTCCCGGGCCATCGTACGCGTGGACCAGTGGGTCGCGTTCGCAGGCGTGCTCTGCGTAGTTCTTTCGATCAAGGCCGCAGTCACTTCTGAGCAGATCGACGGTGTGCGTCCAGGCCGGGGCGCATCTTTCAGCAATCCTTCTACGCCCAGCTCCAGAAACCGTCCCCGCCACAAGCCGACCATTCGGGGGGCAACCTTCAGATTCTCAGCGATCTGCTTGTTCTGAAGCCCGTCGGCCGCCAGCAACACGATGCGGCTGCGCATTACCACACGCGCCGCTGTCGAACGCCCGCGCGCCTGCTGCTCCAGCTTCCGCCGGACTTCTTCTTTCAGAACAATGGGCTGAGCTACACGCATATCGAAGTCTCCTCATCATAAGATGAGGCTCGATATATAAAGGATGTTATTAATGAGACACTACACTAGCTCCTAGCACTTGCGGGTCGCTAAGTAGTCTTGGACGGATAGCAAGTGCGTGCTCCCAAAAAGGCATGCTCTTGGATTCAGCTTGGCTCGTTCGATGATTTCAGCGATTCTCTCGCTGAATCCCGTCTCGCGCGCAGAGGCGCTGCCGACAAAGGCGATCGCTGCCGGCGAGCTAGAAGCTAGTTCTTGCCGATCACCTTGGCCAGCGTTGCGCCGATTTCAGCGGGCGAAACCACGACGTGAATACCCGCCGCGGTCATGGCCTTCATTTTGTCGGCGGCTGTTCCCTGCCCTCCGCTGATGATGGCGCCGGCGTGGCCCATCCGACGGCCCGGAGGCGCGGTCTGGCCGGCAATGAAACCAACGACGGGTTTCTTCACGTGTTGCTTCACAAAAGCGGCTGCTGCTTCTTCGTTCGTTCCGCCGATCTCGCCGATCATGATGATGGCGTCGGTGCCCGGATCGTCATTGAGCAGGCGCAGCGCGTCAATGTGCGTGGTGCCAATGATGGGATCGCCGCCAATGCCGATGGCTGTCGATTGGCCGATGCCGCGCTGGGTGAGCTGATGCACTGCTTCATAGGTCAGCGTGCCCGAGCGCGAGACGATGCCGACGGAGCCTTCTTTGTGAATGCGTCCAGGCATGATGCCGATTTTTGCTTTGCCGGGCGAAATGACGCCGGGGCAGTTGGGACCGATCAGCCGCGACTTGGAGGTCTTGAGCTTGGCCCAGACCTTTACCATGTCGAGGGTGGGAATGCCCTCTGTGATGCAGACGATGAGTGGAATGCCTGCATCTTCAGCCTCGAGGATGGCATCGGCGGCAAAAGGCGGCGGCACAAAGATCATGGTCGCATTGGCGCCGGTCTTTGCCACGGCATCGGTCACGGTATTGAAGACAGGCCAGCCTTCGTGCGTGGTTCCGCCTTTGCCCGGCGTTACGCCGCCGACGACCTTGGTGCCGTACTCCGCGCAGCCTTTCGCGTGAAAGGTTCCTTCTTTGCCGGTGAGGCCCTGCACGATAAGACGAGTGTCGTTGTTGACTAATACAGCCATGATTTCTCCAAATGCTACTTAATTGCAGTTACCTTGCAAACTTCGCGCGGCTCGTAAACAAATGCGCTTCCGCATCCGCCGTGTCGGATTTCGCCTGGGAACTCCGGGTCAAATCCTTCAAGAACCTCGACGCTCACGCCCGAAGTTTTCTCAATGCGAAGACCATGGTCGACAAACTCAAATTGCGTGCCACACCCTTTACATCTAACTGAATATCTGGCCTCGTCGCCATTTGTCGTCAAGAGAACCTCCTATTCAGCGCCGCGCCGCGCCGCGCCGCACTCCCGCAGGGGCTAAAGCCCATTCCTTTGAAGCGTCTTCTGGCACGACTGAAGTCGTGCCCTGACACAAAGCGATCCCTGAGCAGCCGACGGGAACAAGAAGCTAGTGGCTAGCAGCTGCTTTCACGACCAATTCCGCTGCATCTTTCATCGTCGCGCCCACCTGAAAATTCAAACCTGAATCCTTGAGAATCTTTCGACCTTCCTCGACGTTCGTTCCTTCCAGGCGCAGCACGATGGGGACGGTAACGTTCAGTTTGCGGGCAGCTGCGACGACACCGGTCGCGAGCCGGTCCACGCGAAGAATACCGCCAAAGATATTGATGAAGATGGCCTTCACGTGTTCATCGGAGAGAAGGATTTCGAATGCGTGCTCGATCTGCTCCTGAGTTGCTCCGCCGCCTACGTCGAGAAAGTTTGCCGGGCTTCCGCCAGCGTACTGAATGATGTCCATGGTGGCCATGGCGAGGCCTGCGCCGTTCACCATGCAAGCAATCGAGCCATCGAGCTTGATGTAATTCAACGCGTACTTGCTGGCTTCGACTTCGAGTGGGTCCTCTTCGGCGACATCGCGCAGAGCCTTGATGTCGGCGTGGCGGAAGAGCGCATTGTCATCGAAGTTGATCTTGGCATCGAGCGCGAAAAGCTTGTCGTCTTTGGTGGTGATGAAAGGGTTGATCTCGAGCAGCGACGCATCGGTTTCGACAAAGGCCTTGTAGAGGCTTTGCAGGAAACCGACGGCCTGGTTGATCTGCGTGGACTTCAGTCCCAGCGCGAACGCCAGCTTGCGCGCCTGCCATGCGCCAAAGCCAACTGCCGGGTCGATGCTCTCTTTGTAGATGGCGTCAGGCGTCTTTGCGGCAACTTCTTCGATCTCCATGCCGCCGGCCTGGGAGGCCATAAATACGAGCTTGCCGGTCGCGCGGTCGAGCACGATGCCGAGATAGAGTTCGCGATCGATGGCTGCAGTTTCTTCAATCAGCAGGCGCTGGACCTTTTGCCCCTGCGGACCGGTCTGGTGCGTCACGAGTTGCATCCCCAAGATGTTTTTGGCGTACAGGTCGGCCTCCTCGCGCGTTTTGGCGACCTTGACGCCGCCCCCCTTGCCGCGGCCACCGGCATGGATCTGTGCTTTAACGACGACGCCTTTGGCGCCTTCGGAGAAGAGCTTGCGCGCCACATCGTTGGCTTCTTCCAGAGTGTTAGCAACTTCGCCCCTGGGCACGGCAACACCGTACTTTGCCAGGATTTCTTTCGCCTGATACTCGTGAATTTTCATCTTGGGTTGATCCGACCCGTCCGCTGAGGTTGGAGTCGCTCGATCGGGGCGCGCTTGCGCCAGACCAACGCGGATTGAACAGCGGCATTCAAATAGTATCTTGCGCTACGAACGCCCCGCAATCAGCCGTGGGCTGTTTTCACTCCGTGTGAAGGGATCACAAACGCGGGAATTACCATAATGAGAGATGAGCGTACTGAAAGAACAGTTGAAGCTGCTGGCGGAGGATGGTGGCGCGCTGACGCGCGCGCAGGCATCGGCGGTGCTCGACGAAATTCTCTCGGGAGAGGTTTCGGAGGTTGAGACAGCGGCATTGCTGGCAGTGCTGGCCACACGCGGCGAGCAGGCACCGGAGCTGGCGGGATTTGTCGAGGCAATGCGCGCGCGCGCCCTTACCGTTCCCCTCACCGATGAAGAGCGCGCCGAGTTGGTGGACACGTGCGGCACGGGCGGCGGAGGGCCGCTGACCTTCAACATCTCGACAGGTGCAGCGCTCGTGGCCGCTGCTGCAGGAGCGAAGGTGGCGAAACACGGCAATCGCGCAGTGACCTCGCAGGCAGGCTCAGCCGATGTTTTGGAGGCGCTGGGTGTGCCGATTGCGCTGGGGCCGGAGATGGCTGCCGAGTGCCTGCGCGCAACCGGCTTCATGTTTTTGTTTGCGCCGCTCTACCATCCGGCCATGAAGGCAGTGGCTCCGCTGCGGCGGATGCTGGGCTTCCGGACAATTTTTAATCTTTGCGGGCCGCTGACCAATCCGGCGGGAGCGCGGTCGCAAGTGATTGGAGTGCTCGCACCGAGCCGAGTGCTGCTGGTGGGCCGGACGCTCGCAGCCCTCGGAGCGAAGCGCGCGTTCGTGGTGCACGGAACGGACGGCATCGATGAGCTGACTACGACTGGTGAGTCGGTAGTCGCGCGTATTGAAGAGTCCCCCATTGGCGGCGCACCGGAGTTGAAGGGGGCACGCGTGACGCCGGAAATGGCAGGGCTGCCCCGGGCCACGCTTGAGGAGTTTTCGGGCGGCGACATTGCGACGAATGCAGCGCTGCTCTACGACGTGTTCACGGGTATTCCCGGTGCACGCCGTGACATCGTTCTGCTCAACGCGGCGGCTGCACTGGTGGCGGCAGGATTGGCGGGCGATTTGAAAGAGGGTGTTGCGCAGGGAGCAGAGGCCATTGATTCCGGGCAGGCCGCGGCGACGCTGGCGAAGCTGCGGCAATTCGGCGAGAAGTACGCCAGGACGATCAATTAGGGCGATTCCGTTGCGAGCGACGGATTGCTGTTGGGCGATGTGGCTACAGAAGCTGCGAATCGCCGGTCATGAATCGCGACAAGGCCCAGGACGCGAGCGAAACGACCAAGGCGATCGCGGCCCAGCCAATTCCTTCGATAGGACGCTGCAGAGAATCGGGAATATGCAGCGAAATTGAGGGCGCGGTGTGGGCTATCGAGACAGCCTGACGCGTAAGTTCCACCGCGCCCCATCCGAACACACCAATGGCCAGCGCGATTCCGGGGATTGCGCGCTTCCATGGAAACGGAATCGGCGGAGGCACGGCCGCTTCCTCCCGAATGCGATCCATAACCGAGGCCGCAAATCCTGACGACGGGACCAGCTCTTCTTCTGTTGCGAGGATTCGATCGAGCATTTCGTCTTTCATTTCAGGCCTCCCTTCCAGGGCTTGCTGCTGAGAGTTCCATCGCCGCGTGTTCGTCGGCGAGATGTGGAAATCTTCGTCGAAGCAGTTCTCGAGCCCTCGATAATCGAGCCTTCACTGTTCCCTCCGGCAGGCCCATGGTGCGTGCTGCCGCGGCTACATCCATTTCATGAAAATAAAACAGGATCACCGGCTCGCGATAGCGCAAAGGCAGCGCGAGCACCGCGCGCCGGACTACTTCGTAACGCGATTTTCTTTGGAGGTCGTCGGCCTGCGACGCAGGCCGCGCCGGCTCGACGATGTCATCGATGGGGATGTTGACCGTTGGGACTCGCTTGAGGTCGCTGCGGAAGACGTTGGCGGCCAATGCGAACAACCAGGTAGAAAAGCTCGATTCTCTGCGCCATTGGCCGAGGCCGCGCCATGCGCGAACCAATGCCTCCTGCGCCAATTCCTCGGCGCGTGCACGATCGCGGCAATAGCGCCATGCCATATTCACGAGTGGTCCTTGCCAGCGCCGCACGATGCCCTCGAACGCGCCTGCGTCGCCGGCCAAAACGCGCTCCACGTTCGCGAGATCGGGATCGGCCAGGTTGTTTTTCGCGCTATTGGCATTCGTGCTCAAACCGGCGTTCTCCATGCTGTGGGACAGGCGTTCCGCGAGGCAGGTTGCATTTTATTCGCGGTTGCGAAAGAAAGCAGTGAGCCCAGTGGGGGACCACTGCAAAAAAATCGCGGTTCGTTTTAACATAAAGGGGCTATGCCGTTCCCAATCCGAGTCTGCGCCATTTGTGGAGATGAGTTCGAACTAAAGCCCGACAAACCAGGCTTCGCCAACCGCTGCCCGTCGTGCAGCGAGCCGGAAGAAGCGGACGCTTCCGGTGCCGGCCTTAGCAGCGGCGACACCGAACTGAACGCAGCGCGGCGTGCCGCGATCCGCGACATGCTCTACCGCAAGGAGAGCTGAGCGCCGACTCATTTTTGATGGCCGCGACTGCTGCGGCCAACAAATCCACGGACGGGCCGATCAAAATGCAACCGGCTCCGCGTCTCTCCTGTCTACCAATCGCAAAGGGACAAATGAAATGCCCGGCAGGGCGGGAGGACGGTATGACGCATCTGGCGATTTCAATGTTTGGCGACCCGGAGATGAGCAACTTCGGCATGTGGCTGTTTTTATCGGTCGGCGCGGTGGCGCTGTTTTGCGTGTTCATTCCGTTGGTGACCTGGCTCGACAGCCGGCGCAAGGAGCGCGAGGCCTACTATAAGTCGGAGAATATTCGGCGTCTGGCGGAAGCGCCGGGCGATGCGGCCAAGACGGCCCTCGAACTTCTGCGCGAGGAAGATCGACTCAAGCGGCTCAAGATGCTCGAAGGGCTTAAGATTGGCGGATTGATCAATGTGGGTGTGGGAGTGGGGTTGATCATCTTCTTGCGGTCGCTGTTGGGCGGAGGACACGGATCGCCCTTTCTATGCGGGCTGATTCCGGCCATGTGTGGCGTTGGAATGCTGGTCTATGCATTTTTTATGGCCGCGCCGGTCGAAGGGCCACGGTAGCGCACACCGGAGCACATTGCCGATATTTGCTCGGCGGGCGAGCGAGTGGGAAGCTTCAGTGCAGACCATGGAGCAAAACTCCGATGGCTGCTCCGGCCAGAATGAGCCACGTTGCATTCGTGCTGAACCGCATGAGGAGCAGGGCGCTCACCAGGCCAATTGCCCACGCCCAGCCATCGACGAAGGTCGCCTTGCCCAGCATGAGTCCAACCTCGGCCATCAACGCGACGGCACCGGCATTGACGCCATCGATGAATGCAGCCGCCAGCCTGGACTTGCGAATGTGGCCAGCGGATGCTCCCACAGCGCCCGCGAGGAAGAACGAGGGCAGGAAGATAGCGACGGTCGCGACGCCGGCGCCGGCCCACCCACGCAGCAGAAACCCGAGAAACGTGGCCGTCGCGAAGACCGGACCGGGCGTAACCTGGCCGGCTGTGATGGCGTCGAGCAACTGCGTCTCTGTAATCCAATGAAGGCGAGTCACGAGGTCATCGCGGAGGAACGCGAGAAGCACATAGCCTGACCCGAAGACGACGACGCCGAGCTTGAGAAACGTAAGGCCGAGTGAGACCAAGCCCACTGCGCCGCCCAAGCCCGCGGTTGCGGAGCTGCCTGCTCCTGCAAAAAGCCACATCGCTCGTTGGGGAGAGCTCGGCCGCGACTTCTGCCATGCCAGCGCGAGCATCAGTCCACCCGAGCCGAGGAGAATGGCGATTGCTGGAGCGCCTGCGAGAGCTGCAACAAAACATGCCGCACCCAGCGACCCGACAACCCACTCACGCAGCGCCATGCGTGCAAGTCGCCAAACGGCTTGGGCAATGATGGCAACCACCACGGGCTTCGCGCCATTGAGCAGTCCTTGCGCCTGGGGCAGGTGACCGTAGCGCACATACGCCCACGCCAGAGCCAGTGTTGCCAACGACGCAGGCACGATGAAGCACACGCCGGCGATTAGAAGTCCCAGCCAGCCGCAACGTGTGTAACCGAGCGCCATGGCCAACTGAGTGGAACTGGGACCGGGGAGCAGGTTGCATCCGCCAACCAGATCGAGAAACTGTTCGCGGCTCAACCACGCGCGCCGCTCTACGGCTTCCCGCTCCATGAGCGCAATGTGGGCTGCCGGACCACCAAAGCCAATTAGACCCAGCTTGAGAAACAGGCCGAAGATCTCGCCAAACGATGATTTTGCATTTGAGCCGGGCATGACGCAGGCTCTATCGCTGGAACATGCGTTTGCTGCTGCCCATGGTCAGCCCGCTGTCGAGAAGCACGGCGATGCAGCCCACGAGCATGCAGAGGTCGGTGCGCGCTTCATGGAGAAAACTCAGGAGGCCATAGTGGCTGAGCTTCGGCTGCTCGAACCTGCCGAATTTGTGACCCAGAAGGATTGGCACTTTGGTGGTGGCAATGGCAGTGAGGATCACGATCAAAAGAACAACAGCGGCATCGCCTGCATAAACACCCAGCATGAGCGCCGCGCCTGCAACGATTTCGACAACCGCGACGAAGGGCGCGAGCACTTGCGGGTAAGGCAATCCGATATGCGCAAAGCGACCGGCGCCAAGTTCAGACGGAAGAACGAACTTGAGGATGCCTTCGGTGAGAAACACCAGCCCGACGACGACTCGAATCAGGAGCATGGGCAGGTTCTTGCGCATAGTGGTTCTCCGGTTGCGGCAATCTTAGACGGCGGTCCGATCAACGTGCATTCGCATTTCGACACTCGATCGGGCTGGAAGAAGCATAACGCAGCGCCAAGCCGCTGCCCGACGAATCGTGGATGCGTGCTTGTCCATGCCGGTCACGGCTGGGTTAGGTGATTGCTCTTCCAGGTCTGAAAACCCAGATCTCTCTGACAGACCTGGGGCATCCATTTTTGTGCTGAGCGACCCGGCAAAAGCAACCGCAGGTCCCCTTCGGCTTCGCTCAGGGCAGGCTTTCGACTCCCTCCGCGACGCTCTGATCGCTCAGGACAACAACCTTTAAGAATCGAACCTAGGAGGCAGGATGCTAAAGCAGTTTTTCGATCTCAGGAGCAATCGCTTTCGGATCGGTGTTTGGGGAGAATCGGTGCACGACTCTGCCTTGCCGATCCACGAGAAACTTGGTGAAGTTCCACGCGATGCGTCCGATCCCGAGAAACCCGCGCTTGCTCTCTTTGAGGAAACGGTAGAGCGGGTGCGCTGCGGGTCCATTCACATCGATTTTGGAAAAGATGGGGAAGCTGATGCCGTAATTCTCCTCGCAGAAGGTGCCGATCTCTTCCCCGTTTCCCGGTTCCTGGTGACCAAATTGATTGCAGGGAAAGCCAAGCACGGCGAATCCGCGGTCCTTATAGGATTGATAGAGCCGCTCGAGGCCTGAGTACTGCGGAGTAAAGCCGCACTTGCTTGCAGTGTTGACGATGAGCAGGACGCGGCCTCGAAACTCACCGAGACTCACTTCTCGGCCGTCGAGCAAGGGCGCAGAGAAGGCATAGACGCTTTCAGCCCGGCCATCCATTTCCGCAAAAGCCTCTTCAAGCGAGGATGTCATGTCGGGCTCTCGTGCGTCTAAAGCCTGCAGAGGAATCAGCAGACGATGGGTGGTGGATGAGGGTATTGGAGCCAGCCTCTGACCCGCTCGGCTCCGGTAGACTGATAGATGTGCCAGCCTGCCGAGTCGCGGACGAGCTTTCGTCGCGGAAAAGGCAATGAGGGACGACCTGAATCCAACTGGGCATCGTGCGCTGCTCGGAGGTTCCGGAAAAGACACGATGGCCGGTGTATCGAATGCGCCGGCGAGTTTGGGCGGGGCGACCGCGGTCCAATATAATCAGTCTTTCCGCAAAGCTGTACCAGATTTTAAGCATTGAGGGTGTGCATATTCTTCGCGTGAAGTTAGACAATGGACCGCACCAGTACTTGTGCTCGCCGCAGGATTGCAGCCCGGTGAAGATCAAGCACGCTTTCATCTCCCGCACAGGGCGGATTCCGGCTCGGTTTATGAGAATTTTGCTGACGATGCTGCTGGCATTTGCGGCGTGCACAGCATGGGCCCAGACGTCCCAGACGGTCGATCAGATCCGTGTCATTGGAAATCGGCGTATCCCCAAGGAAACTATCCTGGCCCGGCTCTTCACGCATCCAGGCGACGCCTACGACCCCGTTTCCATCGAGCGCGATTTTAACTCACTCTGGAACACGGGCTACTTCGAGGACCTACGGATTGAACGCGAAGATACGGAGAAAGGCGTCATCCTGAATGTCTTCGTGCGCGAGCGGCCAACCATCCGCGAGATCAACTACAAAGGCAACAACTCGGTCAGCACATCGGATATTCTCGACCGGTTCAAAAAGGAGAAGGTCGGCCTGTCGGTTGAAGGCCAGTTTGACCCGAGCAAGATTGCGCGGGCGGAAGCTGTTCTGCGTGAGCTTCTAGCCGAACATGGCCATCAGTTTGCCATCATCAAGCCTGAAGTGAAGACCATCCCACCCGCATCAGTGCAGGTGAACTTCAATATCAAGGAAGGGCCCGTGGTGAAAGTGGGCAACATCCGCTTCACTGGAAACCAGCATCTCAACGGCCTGTATCTGCGCCGCGCGATGAAGAACCTCAAGCCGGTCGGCATCCCCTACTCGATCGTCTTCGAGAATCTCTTCGCCAAGACCTACGACGCTTCGAAACTTGAGGAAGACACCGAGCGCGTTCGGCAGGCGTATCGCGACAAGGGCTACTCGAACGCTGCTGTGGAGCAGCCTCAGACACAGATTCGTGACGAAGGCGGACTTAACTGGTTCACTTTCAGGCCGAACAAAGGCAAGCGGATCGACATCCTCATGCCGATCGAGGAAGGCGGCCGCTACCGCCTGGGAGCCATTACCTTCTCGGGCAACAAGGCGGTCACGAATACGCGAGCTCTGCGGGGCACCTTCGCCATCAAGGACGGCGAGTGGTTTAACGCAACCGCGATCAGCAAAGGCCTGGAGAACCTGAAGAAGGCATATGGCCAGCTGGGTTATATCAACTTTGGCGCGATTCCAAAGCTCAGTTACGACGAACAAAAGAGGACCGTGACGCTCGACATCGACATCGATGAGGGCAAGCCATTTTACGTATCCCGCATTGAATTCGCAGGCAACACAATCACCCGTGACCGCGTGATTCGCCGCGAATTGCTGCTGGAAGAGGGCCAGGTCTACAACTCGCAGCTCTGGGAATACAGTTTGCTGCGCCTGAACCAGTTGGAATACTTCGACCAACTCAAGGTGGATCAGGACTCAGAGGCCCATCAGAATCCAGAAGCCGGCACTGTGGATCTGCTGCTGAAGGTTAAAGAGAAGGGCAAGAACTCGATCGGTTTGAACGGTGGCGTCAGCGGACTTTCCGGCGCATTCCTGGGCGTCAATTATCAGACGAACAACTTCCTCGGTCTGGGCGAAACGCTGAGCGTGCAGGGCAACCTGGGCAATGTCAGCCGTCAATTTCTCTTCGGCTTTTCCCAGCCGTACATTCGCAACCGGCCCATCAATGTAGGCTTCCAGATTTTCAACAACAAGCAGGACTTCAACGCGGCCAAGAACTACCAGGCAACGTCCGGCCAGTCCGTCAACCTTTCGTCGGCCCAGCAGTCACTTACGCAGAACTACAATCAGGCATCCACGGGATTGAATTTCTCAGTGAGTTACCCGCTGAAGCGACATGCCTTCCAGCGTCTGGGCTTCACTTATTCGCTGAGCAGGTCGACCATTTCGGCGTTCAGCACTGCATCGCAGACCTTTTTCCAGACGATCTCGTTCCGTTCGGGGATCCAGGGGACGAACGCGCTGGCGGGAATTATCAATAGCTCGGCTTCGTTCAGCTACATCTACAACACCATCAACAATCCACTTCGTCCGCGCACCGGCAAGGAATACACGGCAGTCTTCCAGGTCTCCGGTCTGTACGGAAATGTGCGCTACTTTTCGCCGCTGCTGGCGTACAAGAGCTTTCGGTCTATGCACTACCTGACGCCGTCACCCAACGGACACAACGTACTGGGTGTGCGGGCGCAGTTGAGTTACGTGCAGGGGTACGGCGGCGATGTGGCTCCTCCGCAAAACCGGTTCTACACCGGCGGCGAAGGGGACTTGCGCGGCTTCGACATTCGTGGCGCTACTCCTTATGGATACGTGCCCAATCGCGTCACAGTGCAGCTGACGAACCCGGATGGCACTTGCGTGCCGCGCGACCCAACCAATCCGCAGTTGAACCAATGCATCCAGGTGCCCATTCCGGTGTACGGTATCGCCTCAATTGGCGGCGACTCGAGTCTCACCACCAATGCCGAGTACCGGATTCCCATTGCCGGCCCGGTCAGTTTCTCGTTCTTCGATGACTTCGGTCTGGACGTCGCAACCAATCGCGGGCAGCTAAAACAGAGCCCTGAAGGGTTCGCCTCGCTCACCGCGCCGCTCTATGGCTGCCCGGTCTACAACAATGGATCGTGCCAGGGCGGCATTCCCGGTTCCGAGGTTGGGTTCCAGAGAAACATTCGCCCGGTGGAGGGAACCAACTTTGTACCGCGCATGTCGGTCGGCGGCGAGCTCGGCGTGATTATGCCGGTGATCAACGCGCCATTCCGGCTCTACTACGCCTATAACCCACTGCGCCTCTACGAACGCCCCTACTGCAACGACGTGGTCCTTGGAGGCAGGGTACAAAGCTGCTCGGCAGAGCTCATCACGCGGGACATGTTCCCGCCGGGCGGCGCCGGAGACTACACCTACCAGGAAGCTATCGAGTCCTACGGGGCGCAGAATCTGTTTCGCGAACCGCGAAAGACCTTTCGCTTGACCGTGTCGACCACTTTCTAAGGCGGTTCTCCAGCGACTTTGGGGTCTTCAAATCGTGCGAGGCGGCTTTTTTTCTCCCACTCCAGCGACGAAGACTTGCCGCCGGAGACTTGGGAGGCGAAAAAAGCCACCACTTAGCGTAAGTGGGTCCCCTCCGCACCAACTGGAGAACCGCAATCATGTACCCTTATCAATGGCGCTCAAAGGCGCGACGTCCCAGGGACTGCGATGCAGCCCAAGTTCGTCAAAGGAGTATTGGTCAAATGAAGAAATATCTTGCACTCACTGCTGTCCTGCTCTCCAGTTTTGCTGTGGGTGCTTCAGCACAATCGGGCGCCTTGCCGGCTGCAGGCGATGTACCCGCGCAGGATTCGCCTGCCAAGATTGCGGTCATTGCATTTCAGGCAGCGGTCACCCAAACCAATGAGTTCCAGCGTAACTTTGCCGATCTGCAGAAAAAATACGAACCTAAGCGCGATCATTTGAAGGCATTGAATGACGAGATCGGGACCCTGCAAAAGCAATTGCAAGCGCAGGGCGCCACTTTGAACGATGCGGAGCGCGAAAGCCGCGCCAAGACCCTCAACGATAAGCAGAAGCAACTCCAGCGCGAACAGGAAGACGACCAGAACGACTTTCAGCAGGAGATGCAGAGTACATTCAATGGCGTGGCTCAAAAGGTCGGCGACGTTCTAATCACCTATGCCCAGCAGCACGGATACACGCTGGTGCTGGATGGCGGGGAACAGCAGGCGCAGATGGTGCTCTATGCCAATCCGGCGACCGACATCAGCAAGGCGATTCTTGATGCATACAATTTGAAGTCTGGAGTTCCTGCACCGACGGCGCAATCGCTGCCTGCTGCACCAAAGCCCGCGGCAAAGGCTCCAGCGCAGCGCACACCGGCGCAGCCCCAGCATTGAACTTCGCTGGGGTTGACCTCGAAAAGCGGGAATATCATTGCGTGAACAGAACCGTCTGACTCCCGAGCAAGAAGCTTTTGCCGAATGGTTGTTGGACGCAGGTGAGATTCGGTCCGATCTCAATGAAAGATCCATGGACGAGAGATCTCTTAACGGATCGGAGATGACACCGGGCCTTGATTTTGCCGTATAATCCTTTCTGTTCCTGTTGATATCTCCATCCGTGTCTCTTCCGTCCTGCTCAAGCCTGGGCAGAGTTCCCCGAAGAAAGACTCGAGGGTTTCTCAGGAGGCACGGGTTTGTTCGCACACCCGAGCGTGAACAGTGATCCAGGAATCTTGAAGGAGTTTTCCATCCGAATGAAGCTTTCGCTTGCACTTGCAACTACTTTGGCCTCGGGTCTTGTCCTGAATGCCGCCGCACAAGTACCAGCCGCTCCTGCTCCCGCCGAAGCTTCAGCACCTGCCAGCGCGCCTGCGGCTCCCGCCGGGCCCGCCAAGATTGCTGTCGTCGCTTTCCAGGTTGCCGTAGCGCAAACCAATGAAGGTCAGCGCAACTTTGCCGATCTGCAGAAGAAGTACGATCCGAAGCGCCAGCAACTCAAGGGATTGAATGACGAGATTGAAAGCCTGACGAAGCAATTGCAGACGCAAGGCGACAAGTTAAGCGAGACTGAGCGTGCCAGCCGCGCGAAGACGATCGACGACAAGAAGAAGCAACTGCAACGCGAAGCTGAAGATGCGCAGAACGACATGCAGCAGGAGATGCAGGAGCTGTATAACGGTCTTGCTTCGAAGGTCTACGATGTACTCGCCAGCTACGCGCAGCAACACGGTTACACCCTGGTTTTGGACGTTGCGCAGCAGCAGACGCCAGTACTGTATGCGACCGAATCAACCAACATCACCAAGGCTGTGATCGATGCCTATAACGTGAAGTCAGGCGTGCCAGCCCCGCCGGCCCAGCCAGCCGCAGCTCCGGGAGCGCAGGCAGCTCCGAAAGCCCCGGGCGTACACTAAGCCGACCTCTTATTTGATCGAAGGCCCCTTTTTTTCGGGGCCTTTGGTCAAGGTCAGGAAGGGGCTTCCTGTGGCCATCGGCCGACGCAGTCGTTTCGTGCCCGAATGCCAGGTCGTCCCTGTGGAAAAATCTGTGGATTCCAGCCTCCGATTTATTGTAGAAAGCACAGCTTTTCCTCTTGCCAATCCTCTGGCGATTCTGTTAGCTGAGTTAAATCTTTCTTTTTCATGAGGAAGCGGCAGTTCGATGCGAGCGGCGCAGTTGTTTCTCGATATTGGCCGGAAGTCCCGGCTGCGGCAAGGTTTCCACAATCCACCTTTAACGCGACGTGACTGACGTGACCCCCAAGCGGGAAATTGAAGCCTACTTTTGCTGGTCTTCCCCCACGCGCAGCACGGCCAAAAACGCCTCTTGCGGGATGTCGACTTTTCCGATCCGCTTCATGCGTTTTTTCCCTTCCTTCTGCTTCTCAAGGAGCTTGCGCTTGCGCGAGATGTCCCCGCCATAGCATTTCGCCAACACGTTTTTCCTGAGTGCAGTGACCGTTTCCCGAGCCACAATTTTTGCCCCGATTGCGGCCTGGATGGCCACCTCGAATTGCTGTCTTGGAATCAATTCGCGCATCTTTGATACGAGGGCCTTGCCGCGCTCATAAGCAAAGTCGCGATGCACAATGATCGAAAGCGCGTCGACTGGCTCGCCCGAGACCAGGATGTCCAGCTTCACCATCGGCGACTGCCATTCGCCGGCGAGCTGATAGTCGAGCGAGGCGTATCCGCGCGAGATGGACTTGAGCCGGTCGTAAAAGTCGAGCACGATCTCGTTCAGTGGCAGTTCGTAGGTGAGCAGCACGCGTGTCGAGGTGACGTATTCAAAGTTGATCTGCCTGCCGCGTTTCTCTTCAACGAGCTTGAAAATTCCGCCCACGTACTCTTCATTGGTGAGAATCTTCGCGGTGATGACGGGTTCACGGATGCTCTCAATATTGGTGGGTTCGGGCCAGCGCGAGGGGTTGTCGACCTCGAGCACAGAGCCGTCTGTCATCGTGATGTGATAACGCACGCCAGGGGCCGTGGTGATCAAGTCCAGTTCGTATTCGCGTTCGAGACGCTCCTGGATGATCTCCATGTGGAGAAGGCCGAGAAAGCCACAGCGAAAACCAAAACCCAGCGCGACGGAACTCTCCGGTTCGAAGAAGAAGGAGGAATCGTTGAGGCGCAGTTTCTCCAACGCATCGCGCAGGAGGGTGTGCTCATGCGAATCCACGGTGTACAGTCCCGAAAAAACCATCGGCTTGATGTCTTCGAATCCTGGCAATTGCGCGGCCGCTGGACGCGCGTCCTCGGTGACCGTATCGCCGATCCGCGTGTCGCCGACGTTCTTGATGGTGGCGGCAAAGAATCCGACTTCGCCCGCAGAAAGCTGGGCGATTTCGACGGGCTTCGGCATCAACACGCCCATGGATTCAACCTCGAAGGCCTTGCCGTTTGACATCAGGCGAATGCGCTGGCCCTTGCGCATGGTTCCTTGCATCACGCGCACCAAAACGATGACGCCGCGATAGGCGTCGAACCACGAGTCGAAGACCAATGCCTGGAGCGGAGCCTCTGGATCTCCTGCCGGGGCGGGGAGCCTGTGAACGATGGCTTCCAGCACTTCGGCCACGCCCTGTCCGGTCTTGGCGCTCACGGGGATGGCGTCGGTTGCGTCCAATCCGACAGCCTGCTCAATGGCTTCCTGGGTGCGCACGATGTCCGCCGAGGGAAGGTCTATTTTGTTGATGACGGGAATGATTTCGAGGCCGTGATTGATGGCCAGGTAGGCGTTGGCCAGTGTCTGCGCTTCCACGCCCTGGCTCGCATCCACGACCAGCAGTGCGCCCTCGCAGGAGGCGAGCGAACGGGAGACTTCATAGCTGAAGTCGACGTGGCCCGGAGTGTCAATCAAATTCAGCTGATAGGTATTGCCGTCGAGCGCCTTGTACATCATGCGCACGGCATGCGCCTTGATCGTAATACCGCGCTCGCGTTCCAGGTCCATCGCGTCCAGGATCTGCGCTTGCATTTCGCGGCCAGTTACCGAGCCGGTCAACTCAAGCAAACGGTCGCTCAGGGTCGACTTTCCGTGGTCGATGTGGGCAATGATCGCGAAGTTGCGAAGGAAACGTGCATCCATGAGGGGTTCGGCCAGTTCTCCAGTCCGTGTGCTGTTTGTTGAGTTGATTCAGCCTGATTTGCCGTGGCGGACCGCTCAGTGATTGGCCTTCATTCTGCAGCACCGGAAGAACCGTGTTGGCTAAGGAGGGCCCAGACGCCATTCAGGGCGCGATGCCTCCAGGCCATAGCTTATCATCGACATAGGCTCTCCTATCGCCTTGCTGACGCCTGATTGCGGCCCGATGGCCGTTTTTGAATTGCCCATGAGTCGAGTTTTGTTTCGATCCATTCCGTGCATCACGCTGGCCTTTCTCATGGCCGGTTGCACGCCCACCCAGCACGCGAACTCGACGCAGAACGCATCCCCCCAGATAACCGCTCCGGCGGTGCAGGCTCCCACCCCGGAACAGGCGCAGGCAGCGAAGGTGCAACAGGCAAAGACGCAACAGGAACAGCGCGTGCAATCGCTGATCGGCCAGGTTGAGAATGCCTATTCGGACGGACAGGCCAACTACCGCAAAGGGAACCTCCTTGCCGCGAAATCGGCGTTTGACCGTGCTGTCGACCTGATGCTGACCAGCGGCATCGATATCAAGAGCGAAGCGCAGTTGCAGGATGAGTTCGATCGCATCGTGGACGCGGTGAATGCGCTCGAAATGGAGGCTCTGAAGCAGGGCAATGGCTTCGCGCCCAAGGAGGAGCCGTCCCCAGCGGACGTCGCCAGCGATGTCACTTTCGCCGTCGATCCCAACATCGTTGCCAAAGCGCAGAGCGAGCTGGCCACCACTAAGTCCGATCTTCCTCTGGTGGTCAACGACTACGTAGCAGCGTTCATCAACTTCTTCGCGAACACACAGAAGGGACACAATACGCTTCTGCATTCCTTCGAGCGCTCAGGCCGCTACAGGGCCATGATTCAGCGCGTCATGGCGGAAGAAGGCGTGCCCCAGGATTTGATTTATCTGGCGGTGGCCGAGTCAGGCTTTCAGCCGCGAGCGGTCAACGGACGATCCGGAGCCGGGGGCATGTGGCAGTTCATGCCGCGCGGCAATTACGGCCTCACGCGCGATGGATATATGGACGAGCGATTCGATCCGGAAAAGTCGACCCGGGCTTATGCCCGCTATATGAAGTTTCTTTACGACCAATTGGGCGACTGGTACCTGGCCATGGCTGCCTATGACTGGGGCGCGGGCAACGTGCAGCGCGCGGTTCAAAAAACCGGATATGCGGACTTCTGGGAGCTCTACAGGCGGAACAATCTGCCGGGCGAGACCAAGAATTATGTGCCTGAAATCCTTGCGGCGATCATCATTGCCAATCATCCGACCCAGTACGGATTCGATGAGATCACGCTCGATCCGCCGGTCGTTACCGACACCGTGACCATCAATTACTCGGTCGACCTGCGCCTGGTGTCGGACCTTGTAGACGCCCCGATTGACGAACTGGAGGCGTTGAATCCGAGCTTGCTGCGGCTGACAACTCCGTCTGACAAGCCTTTTGACCTGCATTTGCCCGCGGGTGCAGCATTGGTATTCCAACGGCGCGTCGAGCAGATCCCCGAAAGCAAGCGCGATTCCTGGCGCTATCATCCTGTGGCTCCGGGCGACACCCTTGCCACCGTGGCGCGAACGTATCGCGTGCCATTAGCGGAGTTGTCGGCGGCGAACCAATTGAGCGAAAACGCGAGCCTGGAGGGCATCGAAGCGCTCGTGGTGCCGGTGCCGCAACCGGTCGCTTCGTCGACTCATGGAGTGCTCTACACCACGCGCAGGGGCGATACGCTGGTATCGATTGCTGACCGCTTCGGGGTCTCGCTGGCCCAATTACGGCGCTGGAACAACCTGACCGGCTACAAGGTTGCGCCGGGACGAAGGCTGCGCGTGGCCGAGCCAGCCCAACTGGTTCGGACGCGGGCTACCGGCCGCAGACGCGGGTCCGCCGCTTCGGCGAGCCTTCGCGACCCCGCTCCCGCGTCGAAGACCAAGACCAGGACTCTAGCCTCTCAAAAGGGAGTGCGCTCGACCAAGCACGCAACCACCGGGACGAGGCCGAAGTCTCGAACGAAATCGAGATCTGGCGTCGCAAGCAAGCGAAAGTCTACTCAGCATGCGCAGGCCGCGAACTGAAATCGCAGTACGTGCAGAAAAAATCGCGAGAAGCTTCTTGTACTGCATGCGTTGTGATAGCTTTTGAATCGAAGCTGTTGCTACAATAGCTCCGCATGCAATGCAAGACGCGCGCATTGCGAAGCTGAAGGCCCCAGTTGGGGCAGCGGCAACACGCTGGAGGCAATCGGATGGATGATGTGTTCAGGATGTATGCGATGAGCGATGGCAACCCTGATGCGGAGCCGCTCGGGCTCGACTCCGATCACGAAGAAGACGACTTTGAAGAGGATGACGAGGTCGAAACCTCCAGCGTTCTTACCTCCTCGGACGACGATGAGGGTGTGGAGGAAGAGGCGGTTATCATAGTCGCCGAAGTGCCGGCACCGAAGCCGGCCGCAAAGAAGGCAGCGAAAAAAGCTCCCGCCAAGAAAGCCGCTGCAAAAAAGGTTGTGGCCAAGAAGGCCGCGAAAAAGTCCGCCGTCAAGAAGAGCGCTGGCGCGAAGGGCGGAAAGACTGCAGCGAAGAAGGCTGCGGTGAAAAAGAGCGCCACCAAACCCAAACAAAGAGGTAAAAAGTTGGCCGTAAAGAAAACCGCAAAGAAGGCTGTCAAGAAAGCAGTTGCGAAGAAGGCACCTGCCAAGAAGGCAGCAAAAAAGGCAGTAAAGAAGGCAGCAAAGAAGAAGAGCGCTGCCAAGAAGAAGAAATAATCCGGCAACATACAACTGAAGGCAAGCAAAAGGGTCCGCTGCGGCGGACTTTTTTGCGCCCGGAAAGCAGCCGGGGCCGGCTGCCCTCTACCGAGCCATTCCCGTCAGAATCTGTTTCAGATGCCAGCGCTGGTGGACCACATAGTCTTCAATCAGGAATCGCAGAGACGCCGGCGGATCGTCTCCCACCACGCACTTCGCTTCGAGCCTTCCTTCAGGAATGTGGTCCACGACGGCCATCAGGATCTCGTGTTCCGCCTCCCACCAACTCAGAAGCGTGCCCCACGGCTGGTTCGCATAGCCGTGCGCATCTACCCATGCATTTTGCGCGTACTTAGGGCCAGTATACTCGCCGTCGGTCGCGGCACGAACAAACCTCTGACGGTTGTTGGCGGCCGAATCGAGCAGGTGGCCGACAATCTGTTTCCGTGTCCAGCCACCGTCCCGCCAGGGCAGGTTGGCCAGATCGACCGGAACCGCAATGAGGGCTCGATGGATTTCATCCAGATCTGCGCGAAATTTTTCCGCCAGGCTATCCGGCATGTCTTTCTTCGAACCCCCATCGCTTGCAAGCGCCCGTCTGGCGGGCACGCCAGCTACTTCTTCAGATCGGCAATCGCCGCGAGGACTTCTTCCGAGTGATGATTTGGATCGACCTTGGTCCAGACCTTCACGATTTTTCCGTGAGGATCGATGAGGAAAGTATTGCGGTTGGCAATCGTCCACGTCCCGAAGTGGCCCAGCGAGCCGTATTCGTCGACGACCTTATGCTCGGGATCAGCCAGAAGGTGGAAAGTGAGTCCGTCCTTGGTGCAGAACTGCTTGTGACTGTCGACCGTGTCCACGCTCACGCCAAGGATCACGGCGTTTTCTGCTTCAAACTTGGAGAGATCGCGCTGGAAATTGTGGGCTTCGATGGTGCAGCCGGTCGTCATGTCTTTGGGGTAGAAATAGAGCACCACCCACTTGCCGTGGAAGCTGTCGAGCGAAACGGGATCGCCAGTCTGGGAGGGGAGTGTAAAAGTGGGAGCGGCCTGCCCGACGGTGGGCAATGCCTCATCAGCTGCTTGAGCAGGACGGAGCAAAACCGCAGTCGTCAGCGCACCGGCGAGAACGAAGAGAATGATCTTTTTCACGAGGAACCTCCATTGCTTAAGACGGGGATTGGGCCCTGGATGACTCTGTTAACTTCAGGTGAATCAGTCCGCATCCAGTATCAGCGCGGGATGGCCGCGATGGCAATGCCCGCTTGATTGGCGCGTTTCAGCATCGCATCCCGATCGAAGAGCAGAGTGCGACCAGCTTCGACCGAGAGGCAGGTCGCTCCGGCCTGAATCATCGTTTCCACGGTCCGAATGCCGATGACCGGGACATCGAAGCGCATATCCTGATTTGGCTTTGCCACTTTGACGATTGTTAGACGCCGCTCCAAGGTGAAGGGACCGGCCGAATCGTTCTCTTCGAGAGACTGCATCAGCTTGCCGGCGCGCTCAATTGCGGCATCGGTGCCCTCCATTGCCTCGACGGCAACGCAGGCCTGCGCGGCTACGACAACCGTCTGCCCGATATCGAACCCGGCTACAGTTTTTGCGACGCTCATCCCATACTCAATGTTCTTTCGCTCTTCCCCGTCGGGCGCGCGTTCCGTCAACACGCCCTCCTGCGCCAGCAGCGGCTCAAGGAACGCGGTCGAGCTGATGAGCTCGATGCCCTCGTCGCCCAGCACCTTGGCGACCGCACCGAGAAGCATGTCGGTATTGCGCGAACGCAGGTTCAGGAGCAGTTTGGCCAGACGCCAGTCTGGACGGATGCTCGAGAAGATCTGCTTGTGCTTCACCTGCCCGGCCATTACGGCCATCGAGACGCCTTCTTTGTGAAAGACCTCGATCAGCCGCGATAGCTCCCCGAGCGAAAGCCAGTGGACGGTGATGCGTTCATCGCTTGCTGCACGGTGGTTGATTTCGGGGTCGGTTTCTTCACGGATAGCAGCGACCGTGACGGCAAAACCCTGCGCCCGCGCCGCGTCGAGGAGAAGAAATGGAAAGCGGCCGTTTCCGGCGATGAGGCCGAGTTTCATTTTGCCGACGATCTCCTCTGCGACGCCGCTCCCGGCGAATTGACCCGAATCCGACGCTCTGGCTCAGGCGCTTACTTGATGATTCCCCGCTGGCTCTTCTCGATAAAAGCCGCCAGGATCGCCGCATCGCCGCCTTCCATGGCCTTGATCTTTTCGAGTGCCTGCGTGGTGTTCAGCTTGGCCGCCAGCAGCAGCCGGAACGCCTTCTGCAAAGTCTGCAGCCGTTCCGGCGCAAAGCCGCGCCGCGTCAATCCGACCTTGTTGATCCCAAATGCCTTGTTTTCGCGACGTGAGGAAGTCAGCGAAAACGGCAGGACGTCCTGGGTCACGATCGTTCCGCCGCCGATGAAGGCGTATTGTCCGACGGTGCAGTATTGATGGACGGGGCTGAATGCGCCCACACTGGCGTAGTCCTCAATCACCACATGGCCGGCCAAGGTCGCCGCATTGGCCAGGATGCAATGGTTCCCCACGAGGCTGTCGTGGCCGATGTGCACATACGCCATCAGCAAATTACCGGAGCCCATGCTTGTGACGCCGCCGCCTTTGGCAGTGCCGCGGCTGATAGTGACGCACTCGCGGATCGTATTGTCGTCGCCGATGACGGTTTCCGTGGGTTCGCCCGCGTATTTCAAATCCTGCGGAGCGACCCCGATGGCGCCGAAAGGATAAAACGTGTTTCGCTTGCCGATGCGGGTTTTGCCGTCCAAAACCACGTGTGAGATCAGAACGCACTCTTCATCAAGAACCACTTCCGGCCCAATGGTGGAATAGGGTCCGATGGTGCAGGAAGCTGGCACCACGGCTCCGGGAGCGATGACCGCGCTCGGATGAATGCTCACTCGGCTTCCACCGTCACGGGAGCCTTGTCCTCCGCCGAGGGCGCGTCTTCGCTGGGGTCTCCATGGGCGCGATTCTCACGATCGCGGGTCACTACCTGACAGGTCAGCGTTGCCTCGCAGGCCAGTTTTCCGTCGACCGTTGCCCTTCCCTGGATGCGTCCGGCGCGCGGTCGGAAGGACAGCACTTCGACCTCGATGCGGATTTGATCGCCGGGCGTTACCGGGCGGCGGAATTTGGCGCGCTCGATCCCTGTGAACACGACAAGTTTCTCGTGCCGGTCGGGCATCTCGGCCATCATGATGATGCCCCCGGCCTGCGCCATCGCCTCCACCACGAGCACTCCCGGCATGATGGGATAACCGGGAAAGTGACCCTGAAAAAACGGCTCGTTAATGGTCACATTTTTGATCGCGACGAGGCGCTTAGTCGGCTCGAATTCGACGATTCGGTCGATTAGCAAGAACGGATAGCGATGAGGCAGAAATTCTAGAATTTTCTGGATGTCGAACGTCATCCCCTGGCTCCAGACAGCGTGCGGACGTGCTGCATTGCGCTCGTCAGGATTATAACGAACGGCTTGGATGGGACTTCGTCGACGAATTTAGGCCCCGCGCTGGAGAAAATCGTCCTGGGTCAGCTCTTGAACTGCTCCGGCAGCCCATTCCTTCATCTGGCCATGCCATTTGCGCAGCAGGTCGGCAAATTCCGGTTGCGGCACGGGGCGCCGAAATAGATAGCCCTGTCCCACATTGCAGCCGATGCGGCGGACCACGTCCAACTCGCCTAGTTCCTCTATGCCCTCGGCCACCGTTTGCAGTTTCATCTGCCGTGCCATGGCAACGATGGTTTCACAGAGCGCCCGCATATCGTGCGACTGATGAATGCCGCGGATGAAGCATTTGTCGATCTTCATCGTGTCGATGGGCAGTTGCTTAAGGACATTAAATCCGGTATAGCGTGTGCCGAAGTCATCGATACTGACACGCAAACCGATGGCCTTCAGTTGCCGCACGCGGGCGATGAAGAGTTCCTCGTCCTCGAAGAGCAGCGACTCCGTGACTTCCATTTCAAGTTCCGTGGGCGCGATTGAGTATTCGGCGAGGATGCGGCGCACCTGATAATTGAAGCCCTCCGCCCTCATGTTCGCGGCCGACACATTCACCGTGATCAACGGAGGGGCGATGCCCTGGGCACGCCAGCTTTCAGAATCCGCCAATGCGGTTCGCAGGCTGAGGTCAAAAATGCGATGGATCAGATCGGATCGTTCGGCTACGGGGATGAATTCGCTGGGCGCGACATTTCCCCACTCTGGATGCTTCCAGCGCATCAGGGCTTCAGCGCCCGCAATCTGCCCTGTCGCCAGGTCGATCAGCGGCTGATAGTTGATACTGAACTGGCCCTGGTCGAGGCCTTTGCGCATCTCGGTCTCGAGCCGATGATCATGAATCACGAGGCTGTTCATGCCCGAATCGAACATGACAACGGTCTGGCTTCGGACTTGTGCGGCGCGGCTCGCCGCCAGGCTGGCGAAGCGGACAAGATCCTCTGCCGACGAAGCGTCCGCGGGAAAGAAAGCTACACCTGCAGCGGTTTCCGGCTTCATCTCGGAGCCGCAGAAGTGCATCGGCGTAATTGCATCCACGATGGATTGAATGCGCCTGCGCGAATGCTGATTGAACTTGGACCCAAGCATGGAAATGATGAAGCAACGTCCGCTGAAGCGGCCCAGCACCGCATCGGGGCCGACTACGTTTCGGAGAGCTGCGGCAATGTGGCGCACCAGGGCGTCGGTTCCAGCGCTTCCCCAGAGTGAAAACTCTTTGCGCAGGTTCAGAATGTCGATCCAAAGCAGCACGATTTCCTGGCTTGGCTGTCTCTCCTGCAGAAGCCAGCTAAGGGACTCCTGAAACGCTTGGTAGTTCAACAAGCCCGTCTGGATGTCGTGACGCTGCGCATACGACAGCATCTGCCTGCGCAGATCTTCGTCGATGGAATCGTTGGTCTGACCGGCAAGAGCTGATTCAGCCTTGCCGTCGAGGTGAGATCCAAGCCAATCGGACCGTGAACCAGACCGCCATCTCGCCTTACTGCGTACGTCGGACCTCTTGATTGGATCAAAATCGGACAGAAACATGGGTAATCTAACCCGCGGAAAACCTATTCCCAGCTGGGGCTGGATCACTCATCAGAAGGAAGCCCCCACAGCTTCTCAGCCGGTCGACAGTGACGTCTCATTCTTTACGAAGTGCAGACAAAGAGCAAGGAACCATTTAGCCATAACCTACAACCTGCGTGTTATATAGCGGACACTACCATCGACTTAGTTAGTGGAGGCGAAGTCTGGCGGGGAGAATGACCGTCATGATTGCTGCGATTTGGCTGAGCGATCAGGCGTTTGGTTACCTGGGCGAAGATCGAGCGAAATGCTCTTGAGAAAAACCCCCTGGCGAAGGTCAGATAAAGCGTAAATCGCCTTGGGCACCCGGGGGCCATTCTTATTTCTTGATCTTCTGCGCGGTCGCGTCGGCATTCCAGAAGTCGTCGGGGAGCGGCCTATTATATTCAACCTTGCTCACGTAATATTGCCTCACGATTTCGTCGTTCTTGAGGCGCGTAATGCTGAACGGGGTGGGGAATCCTTCAATGGTGTGGTAGTCGTCGTATTCCTCGGCGTCGGTGTTCTTGTCTTTGTAGATTGGGTCGCGCCACTGGAATGTCCGGCGTAGCGGCAGGTGCGTCTGCTCGTCCATTTGGATCGTGATGGACTCGTTTTGCGCGGAGATCAAGGTCACTTGCTCGGCCATGTGACGTTCCGCCATTGTCTGCCCTTCATAAACCAGGATCGTGTTCGGATCCTTGAGCCAGACCTTGACAGCCGTCTCAATCGAATGGTCGCGACGCCTTAAATAGTCTTCGAGGAGATCTTTCTGCATCGGTTTCTTGCCGCGATACGTAACTTCCCAGCCCTCGCGGCCAATGTAAAACTCCACCACGTCGCGATGTTTGGTGACTTCGACACGGTCCTTGTCGGGCCATGTATGAAACTGCCACAGCTCGGTCGTGCCCAGATCCGGCTGGCTGTGAAAGAACGCGGCCACATGTCCCTGCTGCATCTCGTTTTTGATATCGAGCCAAGCCTGGCCGCCAAGCGCCTTGATCATGGCATTCAGCGCAGCCCGCGCCTTTTGCGCGTTCTGCGCGGCGGCGTCGTCGACGGTTTGAGTGCGACTGGACTGAGGTACAGCCAGGAATAGTGCAGACAGTGCGGCCATTGCAAATGCGCGCTTCAACCGGGCCCAGTGTTTCAATTCTGACTCGTTCTTTTTCATCCACATTCCTATCCAACCAGGACTGCGCCGCCGTTCACATTCAGTATCTCGCCGCTGATGAACCCCGCCATCGGCGTACACAGAAAGAGGACTGGACCGGCGATTTCGCGCGCCGTCGCCACTCGCCCCACCGGAATTCCCGCAGCAATCTTCCCACCCACTTCGGGGTCATCCAATGTCGAGGCCGACATCTCGGTCGCCACCCAGCCAGGCGCCACACAGTTCACGCGAATTCCGCGCGGCGCGAGCTCGCTCGACAGGCTCTTTGTAAGACTAATGAGAGCACCTTTGGTCACGGCATAGTCGGCGTGGTTGGCCTCGCCCCGCTGGCCTGCGGTCGAGCTGATGAGCACGATGTGACCCTTGGCGTCGTCGGCGCGGTCAGATACCACTGGGGGCGGACCCTGCAGCTCCATCTGGGTCACGGCCGCCTGCACCAACCCGAACACCGAGTCCAGATTCACGGCCAGGGTGCGCCGCCACTGGTCTTCGGTCATCAACTCGATCGGCACATCTTCCGACGGCCACGCGCCGTGGTTGGCGACGAGCACGTCGAGGCGGCCAAAGGCCTTGACTGCTGCACCCACCAGCCCCCAGCCCTCCTTCGGCGTGCTCAATTCCTGCTCGAGGCCCACGCAGTGGGCTGGACCTCCGCACTCGGCCATCAGAGCATGCGCCTGCTCCTTGGCCTGCCGATAGCTGAAGACCACCCGCGCGCCCGCAGCGCCAAAGAGCCGGACGGTTTCCGCGCCAATGCCACGTGACCCACCCGTGATGAGGGCGACCTTGCCTTCAATTGACAGCGACACGCCAGCCATAGGGCCAAACTAATGCGTCCTTCGGGTGGAAGTAAAGTGGGCGGGGACGCGGAAGGAATGTTTGCCGTTCCTGGGCCAGATCTGGAGGCCAGGTTCTGGAACCAGAAGGCCTCTTCATTTCCTCTGAAGCCCGAACTTCCTGTGCGTCACTCAGATCGCCCGCAGCATCCGCGCCGGAAGAAAGATAATCGCGCTCACCAGTTCCAGCACTCCGCCGACAGCGATGCCGACGATGCGAAACGGCAGCAGCACCAGCCACACAAACGGATAGAGAATCAGCGCAAGCAGCGCCAGGGGCCAGCACAGCACCAGAAGAATGCAGAAGAGAAGGAATTTCGCCATGACGTCAGTTCCTCGCACGCAGAACAGCAACAAGGCTACACGGAAGGATACGAACAACCAGTAATTCCGGTTCCCATCCTCATTTTGCCTTGGATTTACGCGCGCGAACAGCGACTTTGCTTTTTCCGCCTGCACTTTTTGCCCGCTCCCTCAGCAGCTTCTTCCGATCCCGAATCAGCTTGGCCCGATCCTCTTCCGGCATGGCCAGCAGGGTCTTGGTGCGCTTGGGCAGCTTCTCGAAGATCAACCCATGCGCCCGGAGCAGTTCGTCCTCGTACTCACGCAAACGCAGCACGTCCCAGCGCTCGACCGTGACCCAGCCGGCTTTGGCAAGATACGGCGAAGCGATGATGCCCTCGGTCTCCAGCAGTTCGTGAAACCGCTCATGTCCGACGTGAAACCACAGAACGCCGGTTCCCGTGCCGTCGAGATCGGTCATGGCGAACATTTTGCCGCCGATGTCACGGTCCCCCACCCAGTAGACGAGGTGATGGCCCCAATTCACGGTCTCCGTCACGTGCGGCAACGCCATGCAGAGGGCACGAATGCGCTCGTTATCCATGGCAAAAAGTGTAATCCGATGCGTTCTGCAAAAAACCCTAAAAATATACTTGCAACTGCGTGAGCTTAACAACGGTCGTCGTTCATCAGGTGAAAGATCGTGATTCTCCGATCTGAATTTGCTGCCGGTTCAGAGAGCGCATGACTGGCTCACGTTTTCAATCCGCAATCGAATCCATCGCGTCATTTCTTCACACGACGAAGGCAGTCGTGCGAATCCGGCCTAGAAGCTCGCACGATCTGGCAACCTTCCACGCGCGCAATCGATCCAAAAGTGATGTTCCCTAGGTAATGACTTCGCGGTTCCGCGGCCATTTTTTCAATCGCTCCTTTATGCCTTAGCCCGTATACCCTAAGGGGGGCTATTGGAAGAGAGATGGGCCATTCCGCCGTTCATACCGACCAACGCATTCCCACACTCGATGGGTGGCGCGGGATCGCGGTGTTCATGGTGCTTCTCAGTCATGTCCAAGCCGGCTACCTTCGCCAGCCGATTGGGGGATCAAGGTGGTTCAACACGGGGGAGCACGGAGTGCAGATCTTTTTCGTTTTGATTGGCTACCTGATCACTGCCAACCTTCTGCGTGAAAATAGGATCGATCTCGTCAGCTTCTATATACGCCGCTTCTTTCGGCTCATGCCCGCGGCCTGGACCTACCTCATTTTTCTTGGTCTTCTAAGTGCCTTCACAAATATTAAGGCGATCGGAAGCGACGTATGGTCCTGCCTGTTCTTCTTTCGAAACTATCTTCCTGAGACAAGCGCAAACACCTGCACATCGCACTTTTGGTCTCTTTCGCAGGAGGAGCAGTTCTATCTTGCGTGGCCTCCCATCCTCGCTCTGCTCGGACGCCGCCGTGCAGCCTTCATCGCAGCCGGAATCGCAGTTGCCTTTGGAATTTACAAGGACTTCGCCTGGGCCCTCCCCCGCCTCTTCCACATCTTCCAGCCCGCCGCGATGCGGTCCGACGGGTTGCTGATCGGGTGTCTTCTCGCGCTCGTTCTACAAAGGGAAAGTATTCGCGCGTGGCTGAAGCGATATGGATGTCTGGTTTTCTGGATATGTTTGGTGCCGTTGGGTTCGGAACTTTACAAGTTCCAGATCGATGGAATCGTGACGCTCCAGGAATCGATCCTGATTTCAGTCCTCATTGCCTGCACTTCGCTAAATCCCTCAGCCCTGCCTGGACGCATTCTTGATTGGCATTTCCTCAAAACCACAGGCCTAATGTCCTACAGCATTTATTTGCGGCAAGGCCTGTTTATTAGAGCAAACTGGGGCATGTTCGGCCCTATACTTTTCGCCGCAGCGTTCCTGTTGTCGTGGCGCTTCATTGAGGAGCCAGGAAGACATTTCGGGAAACGGCTGCTTGCGAGGCGCATTCCAACGGAGGCACCGGCGGAGTCAGTCATCGTCTCGTCCTGAACAATGGAACAGCATTAAGCTGGCGCAATCAACCCCAATCGCCTTGTGCATCGATGCATTCCATTCAGAATTGCGCTTCGAAGGCGCGAAAACGGCGCTCCAGCTCCCATTGCGCGGTCGCCTTCTGGCTCCCTTCAAGAAAAGCCCTGCAAGACGCAGATGGCTGCGCAGAACCGGGCGCCTGCCCCCGGCACGCGTCCACAACTGCAACGAACACATCTGGCGCGGCCCATAGGCTCGGTCCTGGCAGAAAGTTGTGTTCCATACCGGTGCGCGCCAACTGCTTCAGGTCACGGTAGCTAAGGTGATAGTCCAGCGCTGCGCGCACATATTCATGTGTAATTTCAATCCGGCTTACCCCTTCATCGTCGGTTGAGAGCGCGACCGGCACATGCGCGGCGCGATAGAGCGGAAACGGGTGTTCCGCACCTTTGACCCCAAGGATCCCTTCGTTCGAGCTTAAGTTGATCTCCACCATCACGCGCCTTTGCGCCATCTCTTTCAGCAACGCCTCTGCGTTGTCTTCGTACATCACGTCGACGCCGTGACCAATGCGCTCGGCATGGCCCTCTTCGACGGCCTGACGGATGTGAAAACGCAGCCCCTCGGGCGGAACGAAACCGGGAGCCAGTTCACCGGCATGAAGCGAAATGTGCACCTTTGGGTAGACGGAATGCAGATAGTCCACCATCTTCATCTGCAGCGCGTAGTCGCGCATGGCGACAAAGTCATCTTCGGGCCGCACAAAGTTGATGCCGACCCAAGTGTTGTCGTGCGCATCCATGGCGGCCTGTGTTGTCTCAAAGCCAAGCAGTGTCTGCGCAAACACATCCTGCGGCGAGAAATCGCGAAGGATCTGGTAAATGAACCGGATCCCGACCTGGCATGGCGGGGCGGCCTGCACCGTGCCGCAGTGTTCCAATTGCCTCCGCTCGGCCTCGGCCGCTCGTACTTCTTCGCGGTCCGCAGCCACTTCGTCGCGCAGCCCGCGATCCAGCAGTTGCTGGCGAAAATGTTCGAATGCCCCGCGCTCGCCGCCCGCAAGCGCCGCGTTCCAGCCCACCGCGTTCGCGATCTCCAGTGCGTGACTGAAGGGCGGCGTCACCATCAGTTCGAGATACTGCTGGTTCTGTTCTGCCGCGCGCCCAGCCACCTCATCGACCCACTCGCCCGTATGGTCCTTGAGCGCGCCAATGCGGTCAAAAACCGCGAAGAACTGGTCGTGCGTGCTCCAATTCGCGGAGGGCACGAAGCTGCGGATGGAAAGCGCATCGATGAGCTTGTCATAGAGCAATTGAGTCTGCCGGTCGATGTTGCCCGAGAGGTTCTTTGCCGGAATCAGATTGCCAGTGCAGGGGGGCTTGACGAGCGAAAGCGCGACCGTATCCACGCACAATCCATCCTCTGCGGCGTCTTTGATGAACTTCTCGGCGTAGACCGCCCCGCTGAGATGGACATGAAGGTCGGCGCCCTTGGGGAACTGCTCGAGGAAAGCATGCAGTGCGAGAGGGCCGGCTTTGACGGCGTCTTCGTAAGCGTGAGCGGCCCGGGACTCGGCGTTCGTCTGCGCATGGAGAACGATCGTGCAGGCAAATGAGGCAAAAGCAGCAATCAGGCGGGAAGAGGTCTTCATACGTGCACTTTATCGTAGAGAGGCGAAGCGTCCAATTCCCGAGTTAGCGGCCGCGGATCGACCAAATGCGGACGCCCTCTGACGTGTTTCGTTGCGCCTCAGTGAGGGGGACCTTGGGTTTGGCTCGCGCCAAGGGAGTTGATATACTGGCAAGGTTGTTGCAGCGCACTGTTCGAGGAACCCGCCTCTTGTTTCGGCGCCCGCCGGAATCCCGCGCAGGAAAGTGCAACGAGAAGTCTTCACTGAGGCCAGGTAGCTCAGTGGTAGAGCGCGGCCCTGAAAAGGCCGGCGTCGGCGGTTCAATCCCGTCCCTGGCCACCATTTAAATCAAACACGCGTTCGACTCCAGTTCGCAGTGGAAGCGGCGCATTCGGATGAGCGGCTCATTTGCCGGCATTTCCTACGAATAGCAATGGGCGCTCTGCCACCTGCATAGCTGGCCCGGGCGCCCACTGCTATTGTTGATTGGACTATTTCCATTCCCACATTTTGGAGACGGTGGAACCCGAGGGGTCTACGTCGTATTCGAATGCGACGCATGCATTGTTAAGGCGGGCGAGCTTTTGCGAGTTGGTCCGGAAGAAGAGCATTCCCCGGTAACTGATGGAACCTCCGGGACCAAATTTGCCGACGCCGGTTCCCTTCCAGGTGGCCCCTTCTCCATCGGCCGTCATCTCCATTCCCTGGCCGTCGCCATGAAGGGAGCCATCTGCATTGACTACCGATGTGTAGGTGCCTAAGCCGCTGACGGCGACGCCGTACAAAGTGCCGCTGTCTTCGAACGAAACTTCGGCCGTTGGGGGATCGCTGGAAAGAACACGCCTGACAAGTCTTTTGCCTGTGGTGATGCCGATTTGATCTCCTAGCACGTACTGAACCTCCACTTTCACTGGACCCGAGTTACAGGGTTTCCAGTGCGAGAAGGTATACGCCGAGAGGCGTCAGCGCGTCGAGTCATAATTTGGAGAATCTGCAGGCACTGAAGCGGGCGCGTGGAAAGGCGGCGTTTGGCGGTTAAAACCCGTCCCTGGTAGAACTTTTAATCTCTTCGAGTCTCAAACGTGTCCAAACGACGGGAGCCCGCGCTCAGAACAGATTACCGGCAACCTGTTCGGCGGCGGTGTAGATGCGCGATTTGAGCGCATCGCGCGTGAGGATGGGATCGTCTTTCAGCGTGCTGTTCAAGTCAATGGTGAAGACTTGATCGCGCACACGGCCTACGGCGCGTTCACCGAGTTCTCCATGGCGAAGATCCGCTGCACAATAGACCGCCTCGTTCCCAATGGCATTGAGCGGTGCTGCTCCGACACCGCAATTCTGGGCCATGGAGGTCATGCGGGCATGGGGTTCCTTGGACAACTCGACGGTGATGGTGAGTGTTCGTGTCATGCCTTCACCCTTTTGCGTGAATGTGCAAACGGCGGGCTGTGTACCGGCCGCAGCAGTATAGGAGCCGACTGCCTCGGCTCCGATAAGGCCGGATGCTGTGGCCTCCGTAAGCCATGGACAGTTATTGGCGGCCCGTGCTGCACTTGGCACGCTCACTACGCAAAGCACGAACGCAAGCGTAGGCAATCTCCAAAACGTCTGCGTCGGATGCGGCGAACTACTTGCCATTTTGCGGACCTCCGGCCTCAGCCGTCAGATCGGAGTGGACGTGCCACGGGATGCTTTCGGTGGAGATTTCAGGATGCACGCGTAAAAAGTTGAGCGAATAAGTGGGTGCGCCCGGATCGACTTTCTTATCGACAAACATCTCCTGCTGCTCGATAGCTTTCTCCGGTTGACCCATGCGGCGGTACAGAATCGACAGGTTGTAGTGCGCAGCTAGATCGTCCGGATCGATCTTCTGCAGCGCCTTGAACTCCTCCAATGCGGCATGCTCATCCTTCTGCTGGTAGTAGGTAATGCCGAGTTCGCGGCGCGCATCGCGGGATTGAGGAAACATTTCGACCACCCTGCGAAAATCGGCAATCTCCTGCTTTGTATTACCGGCACGACGCTGCAGGAGACCGTCGTAATAGAGGGCGCGGGCGTTGTTGGGATCGAGAGCAAGCGCTCTTCTAATCGCAGTGCGCGCCGATTCGTACTTCTCCCACACGATCTCAGTGAGACCCACATTGGTATAGCCGTCGACATAGTCGTGGCGAAGCTTAATCACTTCGCTAAACGCAGCCACTGACTCGGCGTATTGGAATTGATCCAGCAGTGCGATGCCGAGGTTATTCCAACGCATCCAATCGGGATTGTCGGCTGGATCAGGCGCCTTGGGTTTGTTCTCTCCGATGTTCAGGATGCGCGTGCGTGAGGCGATCTCCACCACCGGATAGGCCGGATGATCGGGGCCGAAGATGTTATTGAGATAACTCTGACGCAGGTGGCGGTAATTCACCTTTGCGGTCACGGAGACGGCGCCGGTTATGTCAGTGGGGAGCCGGAACTGATAGCGAACTAACACGGACCGGCCAGCCTGCACAGTGTTGTCGTAGGCCACGGAATGAATCATCCAAACCTTATGGTTCTCGACGAATTCGCCTTGATCGGTTACGGGGCGATTGGTGAAGCTGTGGGCACGCGGGTCAAGCATGCCATCGGGTTTGAGGAAGCCGCTATGATAAATCTCTTTCCCGTTTGAATCCTTCACCGTGAACTCGACCCATGCCTCGTAGAGGTCGCGCACTTCAGGAATAAGCGAGTGGCCAATGTTTTTGTTCTGGATGACGACAAAAGCCTCAACCACATCGTTCGGAGCCAGGCTGAAAGACGCTCTACCGAGGGGGGCGATCAACTTTTCCTCGCCAGCCTTCTGGAGACCGAATATATCGACGTTGAGATAGTCTCCGGCACGCAGAAACTCGATGGTCTTTTTCAACTGCTCATCAAAGCCGTAGTAAAACGGCACCGCGGTGTTTCCAGCCAGCCAGCGGTGCGAGGCAAAAGTACCATTCTTTGCACCGTATTCAGGGAGCGTGATGGGATTGCGCTTCATGTGGCAGCCCTGGCAGGAGGTGAAATCGGCCGTATAGAAGGCAAGTGGGTTGCGCTGCGAGAACTTGGACTGTTGCCATTCGTCGTAGGTGGTAAAGGCGCGAATGAACTTATAGTCGTTGAGGGTCGCCGGCAAATTGGCCTTGTGACATGCGGCGCAAAACTCCGGCGTATGCAAGAAATCGTGCATCACGGCTTTAGAATGCCGCTCGGGATGGCGAAGAATCTCGGCGAACGATACCTGTCCTGGGATGCGGTTGCCGTTTTCGTCCACGATCACGGAAGGCACCCCCATTTCAATGCTCGCATTGCCATTGGTTGAATCGACACTCACGACTGAGTGACAGGTCATACAAGTCAACCCGTCAGAATCGAACTTCGCGCGATCAACCTTCGAATCTTCAGTGAGCGCTGCGCCCAAAACTCCTATCGGGTTGTGACAACTGTCGCAGTGGCGAGTTAAGGCAATACCGTGCGTCTGGTCGCGGATCAGAATGTTGACGCTAGTCCGATAGAAGGGTGTGCGGAACGCGTTGGAATGGAGCGCTTGCCGCCACTGGCTATAGGCCTCCTGGTGGCACGTACCGCAGTATTCGGCTGACGGATACGCGCCCGGCTGAAGAAAGCCCTCCCCTTGCACTTGGATATTGCCCGGCGTGAAAGGGTTCTTGGGGCCATAGTGAAAGTTATATGCCGGAGTGACTGTGGCGTTATAAGCTTTGCGGCCGGCCTCCATGCGCTCTTCTGCGCGGGCCTTCAACTTAGCCAAGGCTTCTTGCTGTGCCGGTGTATCTTCGGCAGGCGCGGCTCCCTTGGGCGGTGGCGTGTATGCAGGTGGAGGCGTGAGATCCGAGCCGTTTTGCTGCTGCTGCGCCAGCGCGGAAGCACTCAGGCATCCAGCCCACACGATGACGGAGCACATCTGAATTGCAATCTTTCTCATACCGACTCCCCGGCGCACTCTCTATCTTCGCAGCCGGCGATCAACTCACTTCCCTGCCTGGACCCGGGCCGCCGTCTTGCTTTTGGAACGCTCTGCGGCAATTGAGTCATAGACGCTGGGTACCAATCCCTTACCTTCTTCAATCGCGTAATAACGGTCCACGTCTGGCAACACATAGGTTTCTTTGGCGCCATCGGGCCAGCGAATCTCCACCTGGTCAACCTTTGTGGTTTGCCCAAGTCCGAAATGCACGCGGAAATCGTTCGACGATTCGAAGCTTCCGCCGCTCATCACATCGCCTCGCTGCCGTAACCCTCCAGCCGTCAGATACACCGTGGACCCGATCGCGTCGCGAGGACTCTTCGGGCCCCCGATCAGCATGAGTCCCACCCAATGGTTGCGGTCGTCACTCACGTTGCGCAGCAGCACCGGTGTGTGATCCAGGCAATTGATCACCACGTCGATTTTGCCGTCATTGAACAGGTCGCCAAAGGCCGCGCCCCGTGCAGGAATCACATCGGCCAACCCAGTCCCCTCCACCGGGGGAATGACTTCGAATTTCTTGCCGTGATCGAGGTTATGGAAGAGCACCGGGCGCTCCGCAAAGGAGGTTCCCCAGTTGTGCTGGTCCACTTGCGGGTACACATGACCGGAGACAAACATTAGGTCTTTCCAGCCATCGTTGTCATAGTCGAAGAATTCGGTCCCCCAGCTCAGAAAGGGATACGTAGCCTCGGCGATGCCCATCTGCGGCGTGATGTCGACAAAATTGCCATCGCCGTCATTGCGATAGAGCGTCTTGTAGTCGTCCGAAAAAGTCGTCGTGTAAAGATCCAAGCGCCCGTTGTTCGCATAGTCTCCCACGGCAAGCCCCATGGAAGCAGTTTCCCGCGCATCCTGATTGAGGGCGAATCCGGAATAAAAGCTGGCATCCTGAAAAGTACCGTCACCCTTGTTCAAGTAGAGATAGTTAGGCGAGGAGTCATCGGCAACCAGTAAGTCGACCTTTCCGTCATTGTCGATGTCGACAAATGTCGAGGAAAAACCGAAATAGCGCCGCTTGTCGCTGACTCCCGCCTTCTCGCTTACATCGGTAAATGTGCCATCGCCGTTGTTGTGGAAGAGATGGTCGGGTTCGCCAGGTAATCCGCGCGGGCCGCAGAGCGTTTGCGCTCCACGGAAAGAACAGTTGGCGTAGCCCACTTCTTTCGATCCGGCGTACGGCAAGTTGTTCATGTC
This sequence comes from uncultured Acidobacteriaceae bacterium, assembly GCA_963745845.1. GTDB lineage: Bacteria > Acidobacteriota > Terriglobia > Terriglobales > Acidobacteriaceae > Telmatobacter. The sequence goes on from CAVUZE010000002.1 coordinate 59,171, forward strand.
CCAGTGAACATAGCCTGGAACAAAAAGATCGAGACGGCCATCGCCGTCGTAATCGCCAAAACTCGGCCCCGTAGACCAGTTACCCAGAGTGACTCCGGCAGTTTCGGCAACGTCTGTAAAGGTGCCGTCATGATTGTTGTGGTAGAGGCGGTTCTTCCCATAATTGGCCACGTAGAGATCGGGCCAGCCGTCGTTATCGTAGTCGCCCACGGCCACGCCAAAGCCCCAGCGATCGTTGGTCACTCCCGCCTTCGCGGCGACCTCGGTGAACGTTCCGTCGTGGTTGTTGTGAAAGAGCGCGGCGTGCGGAGGTTCTTCCTTTCCGTCGAGTGCGTCTTTGGTCGAACCGTTCACAATGTAAATGTCGAGCCAGCCATCGTGATCGTAGTCCAGCAGCGCTACGCCCGAGCCAATTGTCTCCAGAAGATATGGTTTCTGCGGCGTTCCCATCTTGTGGGTCCACACTGTCAAACCGGCTTTTTCCGAAATGTCCTGAAAGACAACTGGGCCCGTTTTGACGAATCCGCCCGCAGTGATGGGCCGCTTTTCGGAATCGAGAACCGGAGCGAAGACGCCGGCCGTGGCTGAGCCGCTTTGCTGGCCGGCAGGCTGTGCGGCAGCATTTCCGCCATAAAGAGGAGGCTGTGCCGGTGGTTGATCTTGTGCAAAGACCGTCCAGCCATTGGTTGCAACCAAAACGCCGATGATAACGGCCAAGGGGCGTCGCTGCGCCCAGATCAACCAGGGACGATTCAAAGCATGACCTCGAAGGTAGGGATTCCCCTAGGCCTGCATTGTCTTTGGAACGAAGGACGACTGTCCACATCTATTTGGTCGAGCCGGCGGCCATTCTTCAGTTGTAGCTGCCGTGTTGGGAATCATTGAATCTGATGCACTTCCGTCGCACCGAATGCGGCTCGCTCAATCCTTTCGACCACGGCAACTTCAAGAGAGCCGGGATGCTTTGCTGACCGAGGGATTTCGGACAGCTCTCCAGCATTCCTGCCATGCGTTAAGAATTGTTAAGCTGCGCGCGAAGCCATTGATTTGTGCGAGACTAAAATGCCGTGGGAGCAGATGTGCCGGCAGTTGAGATCGAGAGCGGGGAACGGCAGAAGCACCTGTCCTTATTGCTGGTGGACGACGATGCCGAGCTGTGCGGGATGATGCGGGAATTCTTTGCCGAGTCAGGCCACAAGCTTGACACAGCCTACAATGGGCGTGAGGGGCTGGCGACTGCATTGCGCGGCGGATACGACCTGATGATCCTGGACTTGATGCTGCCTGGGCTGGACGGATTTGCGGTGCTCCAGCAGCTCCGCCGAAAGAAGAATCTGCCGGTTATCATGTTGACTGCCCGCGTCCAGCAGCACGACCGCATTCTTGGACTGAATAGCGGCGCTGACGATTATCTGCCCAAACCATTCGATCCCGATGAGCTGCTGGCTCGCATTCGCGCGGTGTTGCGCCGCACACAGGGCGCGAACCTGAAGAGTGAGGCTACCGTCAGCATCGGCAACCTCGCTGTGAACGCATCGACGCGCGAAGTGTGGAGCGCCGGAGCCCCCGTCGAATTGACTGCGATGGAGTTTGACCTGTTGGAATTGCTCATGCGGTCGGCAGGCCAGGTAGTTTCGAGGGATCAGATTACGGCTGTGCTGTTCGAGCGCGAGGCGACGCCTTACGATCGCTTTCTCGATGTGCACATCAGCCATCTGCGCAAGAAACTGGAAGGCGGGCGGAATCTGATCCGTACCATTCGGGGAGTTGGGTATGTATTTACCGGAACGGCTTAAATCGCTTCCGGCGATGTCCCTCTACGTCGGCGTGCTGCTGGCGATGGTCAGCATCTTATCCTTGTCGTTCCTCGCATTCCACCTGATCGCCGACCGCATGCAGCGGATGGAGATCGATCCAACCTTCAACAAGTTCGACGAATTGCAGTTGGAGAGCGCACGGACCGCACTTCAGCACCGGGGACAAGCAGGCCTGAAAGACTATCTGGATAGTTTGAACCGCATCTTCGGCGGAGGGCATTATTTGCTGGATGCGAATGGAATCGATCTTGCCACAGGTGCAAACCGGGCGTGGATGCTTCCCCCGCCCCCCGCAAATAAGTTGCGCGTGCGTTCTCACGGCCGCTGGACGCTTGCGCATCGCTCTTCCGACGGGCAATATTGGTTTACCGCCGAAGGCCCGACCGGCCCGCCGCACATCTGGACGTTTCTTCCCTATTACTTCCTTGTCATCGGTGTCGCAGGCGTTCTGTGCTGGCTGGCTTCGGTCAGCGTGGTATCGCCGATTCGGCGCATCGCCGCGACCATCGGAGAATTCGGGCAGGGCGACCTGAGTGTCCGCGTGCGTACAAAGCGCGCCGATGAGATCGGACAGTTGGGGCGATCCTTCAATCAAATGGCCGAGCGATTGGAGCGACTGATTGTGAGCGAGCGGCGATTATTGGGCGATATATCGCATGAATTGCGATCGCCGCTGGCAAGACTGAAATTTGCAGTAAAGCTGGCTCGCACCTCGCACGACAACAAAGCAGCACTGGATCGGATTGAGCGCGATGTTGACCGCATTACGTCTCTCGTGGCAGACATTGTGGAGATCACTTTTATTGAAGGCGACCCTGCCGTGCAGGATACGGGAATCGTTCGCGCCGGAGAGATCATCGATGAAGTCGTGCGCGATTGCGCATTGGAGGCGCAGTTCCGGGATTGCAGCATTGATGTGGGTGGAAAGCTGACAGGCGTGGTATTGGGCAGTCGCGAACTTCTGCGCAGAGCAATTGAAAACGTGCTGCGCAATGGCATTCGTTATTCACCCAAGCGATCTGCAATTCAGTTGTCTGTGTCAGAGAATGAGCGTGAAGCAACGATTACCGTGCGCGATTTTGGTCCGGGTGTTCCCGAGGATGCCGTCTCCCGCATCTTCGATCCTTTCTTCCGCGTCGAAGATGCGCGCAACGCGAACGGAGGCGGTTCCGGCATGGGGTTGTCGATTGCGAAACGCGCAATTCAACTGCATCACGGCACGATCGTCGCGGAGAACGCATCCCCAGGCCTGCGCGTGCGTATTACGATTCCACTCGCACTGCAGCCGGGCCTTGCATTCGCACAAGTTACCGTGCAGAGTTCGTGATGCTCGAGGCCTTAAGATTTCTTAAGCTTCAAATACTGGACAACCGTGTGTAATGTCCCTAATGCCTCAAGCAGCCAATGTTGAGAATTGAGGCATACGAGGAGACACAAATGAAACGCTTCTTTGGGTTCGCACTCATGCTCGCATCGCTGTCCGTTCCCGCTTTAGCCGCCAAGAATTCACAAACCGTAAACTTTCCCGATGCAGTGAAGGTCGGGTCGACACAACTGCCTGCCGGCGATTACAAAGTGAGCTGGACCGCGAACGGATCGAACAGCCAGGTCACCATCGCGGCAAAGGGCAAAACTCCTGTTACAGTTCCCGCCAAACTGGTCGAAGCAAAGAACGGCCATGTTGCGGTGCTCACCAATACCGTAGGCGGCGTCGAGGTTCTGGAGTCCATTCAACTCGATAACCTGAGCCTTCTGCTCGCGACCGGGACCGGCGCCGGCGAGTAAGCCCGCCGCGGTTACTCGCGCAAGATTTCACTTTGAATTGAAGGCTGACATTTTCGCCCGCTCCACCTAGCCGACGCTGCCTTCAAATTCCCGAGTTGTAGTCCTTCCTTTTCACCCCCATCCCTCAACGGATGGGGGTTCTTTTTTTTGGTGCGCACAGCGCTCGGCGCAAAATTCCGGCGGTGAAGTCGCAGTCGCCTTCGGTGTACGATGGGGGCGATTTCGCATTTTGCGGGAACGAGGCACTTCAAGGAGGTCGCACGTGAAGTCATTGCGCGTCGCAGTCCTGTGGAAACTCTTGCTCATTCTTAGTATGGCGTCTTTGATCCGCGCAACGGGCGCGATCTGCCAACAGCCGCAGGTTTTGGTGCATGGGCTTTGGGTTTGGAAGAGTCCGGATATTCTGAGCGCCCCGCAAGGTGCACAACGGCTTAGAGACTTCTGCATGGTGCAAGGCATCAACGAAATCTACGTTTCATACTCGGCAGCCAGTGCGCCGGCCGAGGAGAATGACTTTACACGTCTGATTGGCCTGATGCATCGCGCCAACATTCGCGTAGAGGCGCTGCTCTCAAGCACCGACGCCGATGAGCCGGGAACGCATCGAGACAAGCTGCTGGATCGCGTCCATCAGGTTGTGGCGTTCAATCGCAGTCATCGCGCAAACCGCTTTGACGGAATCCACCTCGATGTCGAGCCCCAGCAACGGCCTGAAAATAAGGGCCCGGGGAATCTGCGATTCCTGCCTGGCCTCGTGGACGTGCTCGTCGCTGTGCGCTCTCTCGCGGAATCCTCGGGTATGACTGTGAATGCCGACATCCAGAACAAGCTGCTCAAGGGTGACGCTACGCAACGACGAATGCTTCTCGCTGCCGTGCCACGCGTCACTCTGATGATGTATGAACTGAGCAGTCCGGGCGACGGGCAGACGGCGGAGCAGAAGGCCGAAAAAGCGGTCGAAGCAAGTGAGAGATTTCTCGACATGGCCTATGACGGATTGACCGGCCCCGGACTGGCTGAGATGGAGATTGCGCTGCGTACGCCCGATTATGGCGAGTTGCTGCCGCAGATGCTTCAGAGGCTGGATCAAGCGAATCGCGCAAATCCTCACTATCTTGGATGGGCGCGTCACTCCTATAACGACGTCGTGGAACAACGCTAGACCTGCTTCGCGGCGTGGGAATTGGCGCCGCGTTACGGCTCCGTCTGCTTGGCTCGCGCGCCGCGCCAATACAAGACAAGGCCGAGCAGAATCGAGGCGATCGTTCCGCCCACCAGCTTCAGCTCGAAACCAAGCTTGTTTGTCGAATCGCCGGGGGGCACGAGCGAAACAAAAATGCCAATGAGGACTACGACAAAGCCAAGACCACCCGAAATCCAGACACCGGGAATGCCGCCGGGCACCAGCACGGCATGAGGATTTTCTCTGCGATCCTTGCGGTGCGCCAGCTTGATGACGGCTGCAAACATGTAGAGAAATGGAATGAAGTAGAGAATGATGGCGGCATCGATGAGGAATTGATAGGCGCCGCGCGTCGAATCGTTGATCTGACTGACAAGCAGAATCGCACCGGACACGATCGCCTGGACAAGGATGGAAATATACGGAGTCTTCCAGCGCGGGTGAATCTTGCCGAAGGCTGCAGGCAGATAGCGGTCGATTCCGACGACGAACGGTACGCGCGCAATGCCAGCCACAGTGCTTCCGACGCCGCCGGCATTCCCGACCGTGACGAGAATTGCTGCAAGCACTCCCAGCAAGCCGATCTTGAGCGCGACCGAGCCGAGAGTAATCGCATGGAATACGCCGCTTTGCGGGTCGAGATCGGCGGCAGGTACGAGCGCAAGAATGGCAAATGTGCCGGCGATGTACATGAGGGAGATGAGCGCGCTGGCTCCGAAGGCCGCGCGCGGCAATGTTCGCCGGGGATCGCGAATCTCTTCGCTCATGGCGGAGACGAGCTCGAGTCCTGTAAACGCAAAGGCGATCTGCGACCAGAAGTTGACCGTGTCCCAGTTCCACGCGGGCATCATGTTGGCAATGGTGAAGTGCGTTACCGATCCCTGGCGCAGGCAGACTAGCGCGGCAACGGCGCCCAGCATCAACAACGGCACATAGGTTCCGACGCCGCCGGCATTCTGAAGCCATTTTCCAATGTTGAGCCCGACGATATTGAGCAGCACGGCGACCAGCAGCATGGCCAGCGAAACCGTGAGTAGAAAAGTGCGGTCCTGCGCCAGCTCGGCGCCACGGCCGCCGATGATGTAGGCGCTCATGGAGGCGCTGGCGAGAAGCAGGCCGGGAAAATAGAAGACGGTATAGATCCAGTAAGTCCAGCCGGCGATGAAGCCATGAAAGTCGCCGAAGGCTTCGCGGGACCAGACGTAGAGGCCACCCTCCTCGGGAAAACGCGAGGAAAGCTCGTTGATGACCAGCGCGCCGGGCAGGAAAAAGAACACAGCGGCGAGAATCCACAAGCTAATGGAGGATGAGCCGTTGTGGCCTGCTGCGGCGATCCAACGAGGCCCGAGGACCGTGGCGATGTTGAACAACAGCACGTCCCAGAAGCCCATGGTTTTGCGCAACTGCGATTTGGAATCGGGCGCGGGAGGCGCAACGATGGTCATTCACATACCTGCGACTGCGGAAGACGCTTCTTCGGCGGCTGGAGTTTTCAAGAAAGGATAAAGGATATAGGACGCGGGCGAGCCGAGTCTTCGCAGGCGCGCAACCTGCGTTGGAATCGGACGATCTGAGGGAGAGATTTGAGTCGGGAAGGCCGAGGCGCGGGCTGCTCGCCGCGCCTGCTGAGCTTTGAGAATCTACGGCTTAGGCCAGTGCTTGGACGCGGACGGCTTCCTTGAGGCGAGGTTCGATCGGGTTGAGCACCTTGGGATCGACCAGCTTAGAAGAGTTCTGTGATGGCTGAGAATTTCTGTTGCTCATTTCGTAGACCGGCTTTAGGGCCGGGCGGGCTTCGGCGGGCTGGCCCTCTGCGCTGACGACGAGCTCGAGAGCTTCCACTGCGGCATAGATCTGCTCCTGGCGGGCGCGCAGCAGGTCAATCAAATCAGCGATTTCACGGAGGTCGGTGCGGGCTAAATCGATGGCGGCGTTATAGACCGGTTCATGCAGTTTGGAGTTCATTGAATCCCCCACGTGCGCAGTGTAGGCGCAGGTAATACACGAGAGGCATTACCCAAAAGGGGTAAATTGGGGCACTTTGGTTGCAGGGGACTAGGCAAACGGAAGGAAGCCGGCAACGGAGTTGAGGCACGGTGTGGGCTGCGGGCGGGTTAGGCAGATTGGTCAGGCAGATCCGTCGGAATTGGACAGCGAAGGTTTAGTGTCTTCGGGATCATCCTGGTGCGTGGCCACCAGGGCAGCCATATGGGTAATGACGGCCAGGCGCACGAAGGAATCCCAGTGGACAACCGCGCTGTCGGGGGTGGGACCAAAGTCGAAGCGAATCCCAGGAAGCCTTTTGCTTTCGAATTCGCGCAAAACGTGCACGCCCGTAGAAGACAATTCCTCGAAACGGACGACTCCGTTGACCTTCATAGTGAGCCTCGAAGCCGCGCCCATTCTCCGCGTCGAAACCCTTTCGGGAGGGAAACACGCCACTTAATCCTAGGAACGCAGGAGGTCGGGGTACTCCTTTTTCGGCGCTCAAGTCAGCTCAACGCACCCGAGGGAGAGATTTGGGTGAATCCGGCGCGTGCTTGGGGTGGGATTGTCGCGCGGCCGAATTGGTTGTCTGCGCGAAGGAATCGGGTTGAATCTTGGGATTGGACACCGAAGAGGACACTGCCGCGGATTTGGAATTGGCTCAATTTGAATCCACAGAAGCGATATCAGGCTATAGTCGATGCATGGAACAGCATCGCCGCCAGACAATCCCTGAGTTAGAAACGACGCTCGCGATACTCCATCGGCGCGAAATGCGTTTGCGGCCCATTTTGTCTTCCGCTCTTACCTCTCCGGAGAATCGGCGAGAGGCTTCTTTGCAGCTTGAGGCTCTCTTGCAAGAGACCCGCGTAATCGAAGACGAGGTGACCAAGCTGGAGCGCGGCCGATCAGCCTGATCGATGTCCCTCGGAAGATTCAAAATAGCCCACTACCGAGAATTCGGTAGTGGGCTATTTTGGATTCCCACAACATCGATCTGGCGGGAGAATTGCGTTAGTCGGTGTCCTGGTACAAACCGATTTGATATTCTCTAGTAGGCCACGACAGTCCCGCAGCACCGCATTATTGCGACACGTATTTCTCTGCTATGCGGTAGCTTCTTGCCTTCTTGGATGGATTCTCGATGGCCAGAAAGCCTTCGTCGGCCCACTTTTCGCAAAGAACAGACGCGTAGCGACGGTTAAGCTGCAACAGCTCTGCTACATCCCTTGACGTCAACTCAGCATCTATAAACCGAGCCAGAACAGTGCGCTTCTTGACGTCCAATCGACTAGTCGGGCCCCTTTGAGCCTTCGCGAGAGCTGCCGTCTTTTTCGCGTGTGCGTGAACCTTCTCAAAAGCCTCTGCCATTCCAGCCACGAAATACGCAATCCAGCCGGTAATATCTGCCTCGGCACGGCCGAGGTGGTAGTTGTGCGATGGCCCAACGGAGATGGCGCGATAATATGCGCTCAGGTCGTTGGCATAGTACTCCTCAAGCGAGTAGATGCCGTTCATTCCATAGCCGCCACGGTGGAGAATGAGGGTAGTCAGCAGCCGGGCGGTACGGCCGTTCCCGTCGTAATACGGATGAATAGTCGCAAACTGGTAGTGAGCAATAGCGGCGCGCAGGGGAACAGGAAGGTCGTTCTTCGCATTCAGCCATGAAGCGAACTCCGTCATAAGTCCTGGAACATCGCTAGCTTCCGGCGGAAGATAGACGATCTCGTTCGTCCTGCTGTTGCGGATCACGTTCTGCCCATCGCGGTATGGTGTCGGCTTCCGCTTTCTTCCGCTGCCCATGACAAGGGCATGGATGGCCTGGATGACTTTCTCGGTGACTGCTACCCGTGAGTGCGCGAGCCTTTGAACTTCCTCCAGGGCCGCGTAGTAGCCTTTCACCTCGCGCACATCGCGTTCGCGCCCTCGAATGCTCTGATTTTGTTCCACAACCTGTTCCACTTGTGCTTGAGAAAGAAGATTCCCTTCAATAGCGGTGGAATAGTGAGTGGAAACCAGCCGCGCTGATTTCCGCATACTCTCAAGCACAAGGGGCGTGATCTCTAAATTATCGAGTTCGGTTTTGAGCCGTTCGATGCGGAGCAGGTCTTGCACAATGGCCGGGGTGATCGAATAGACTGGCTGAAACCCGTCCTTGATGGCCACTTCCCCTCCTTAATTATGACATTATTATAGCATTAAATATGACAATATCGTTGCGCGCTTGGAAGCCATAAGCCCCTAAGACCCGCTATCTACTGTTCCAAACAGCGGCGTTTTGGAATCCAAAGTAGCCCACTACCGAGAATTCGGTCGCCTTGGCGGTAAGGCGGGTTCACGATATAATGAGAGTTCGGCAAGCCGGCAGGTGGCGCGCTGTTGTGCGCCGCGGCGGTTCCGGCGCCTGAGCACTGGAGACGGTGACGGGGCGCCAAGGGGAACGGCAGAGGCGGCAACCAATCAATCCTTTGGAGTGGGACGATGGCACAGGTATGCGACATTTGCGGCAAAGGGCCGCAGTTTGGCAATAACATTTCGCACGCGCACAATGTGACGCGGCGGCGCTGGAACGTGAATCTGCAGGCGGTGAAGGCCCTGGTGAACGGCGCGCCGAAGCGGATCCGGGTGTGCACGAGCTGCATCAAGGCCGGGAAGATCGCGAAGGCCTGAGAGACAGGGAACAAGGATAAGGGAACAGGGATCAGACTTTGAAATCGGCCTCTGGGTCCTCACCTTGAGGTAGATCTTTCACCGGGAACCCCGTCGATGGAGGACGGGGTTTTGTTGTGGGCGAAAAACGCCGATTCAGGCCGGCTTTGCCCGCCGATGCGCTCTCCGAGGAACCTGCGGAGTCCTGGCAATTCCCGTCTTCTTTGCGATCAGGGCTGTATGAACGAGGTACGCGGAGCGTGTGAGCTTTGCGGCACGGGCGCGGTCGTCGATCTCTGAAAGCTGGCTTGCGCGCGCGGTGACATTGAATCGAACTGTCTTTTCCGGCTCCGGAACAGCCACCAAGAAAGCAACTGCACCCTTCATCGCGGGATCGCTGCGCAGGTCGTCGAGGGTCGAGGGCTCCGGAATTCGCTCTCCATCCTCTCGCATCCCGGCGATGTGAAATGAGAGCGCATCCGCGGCCATGCGGCGCGCTTCTTCAAGAGTGGATCCTGCCGTGACACAGCCAGGAAAATCGGGAAAGCTGACGCCGTAATCCGACTTTCCGTCTTTGTGAAGATATGCGATGTATTCCATCTGTTCCTACCTGAGAGTGATGCCCGCCTGCTTTTCGATGGAGCGAAGAGTTCCTATCGGGATGTCCTTGCGCGGTGACGGGACTGTGACGCGGCCTGGCTTGGTCGCCTGCTTGAACTGTTTGTGACTACCTGCCTGAGCTATCTCAAACCAGCCGTCCGCTTTGAGCTTCCGGATGATTTCCCGGCTGTCCATCTTTCCGCCGCTCTCTCGAACTCAATCCATCGTACACACTGCACACACACCACGCAAGCGTCGCATCGAGTGCTTTACTCCGCTTTGGTGAAGGTGAGGGACGCGGAGTTGACGCAGTAGCGCAGGCCGGTGGGACGGGGGCCATCGGGAAAAACGTGGCCGAGATGGCCGCCGCAGCGGGCGCAAGTGACTTCGACGCGGCGCATGCCGTAGCTCAGGTCTTCGTGCTCGGTGATCGACTGGGACCCGGCGGGGATCATGAAGCTTGGCCAGCCGCAGCCGGAGTCGAACTTGGCTCCGGAGAGAAAAAGCAACGCGCCGCAGCCTGCGCAGTGGTAGTTGCCGGTCTCGTGATTTTCGGTGAGCAGGCCGGTGAAGGGGCGCTCGGTTCCCTTTTCACGCAGGACACGGTATTGCTCGGGGGTAAGGGTAGCGCGCCATTCGGCATCGGTACGGGTGATCTTTTCCGGTGTGTGGGTGGTGTCTTGTACGTTGCTCATATTGGACCTCAGAAAGCGCAACAGCGAATGGTCGGATGCGCGGACGTGCGGGGAAGATACAGCAGCCGGCACTGGCGGCCGGGTTAGATCTCGGCGATCAGTTCAATCTCGACGAGGGCGTCCTTGGGAAGACGGGCGGCCTCGATGGTGGTGCGCGCGGGAGCGGCGACGCCTTCGGGAGCGAGGTATCGGCCGTAAACCGCATTCATGGCGGCGAAATCGTCAAAGTCCTTGAGGAACACCGTGGTTTTGACAGCTTTGTCGAGGCTTGAGCCGGCGGCTTTGAGGATAGATTTCAGGTTCTCGAGCACGCGGGTGGTTTGTTCGGCGATGCCGCCGGGCACGAGTTGCCCAGTGGCTGGGTCGAGGGCGATCTGTCCGGCGGTGAAGAGCAGGTTGCTGGCGCGGATGGCCTGGGAATAGGGGCCGATGGCGGCAGGAGCGGTGGCGGTGGCGATGACGGATTTGGTCATAGCTCGATTCTAGAGCGAATGAGGAGCCACTCCCACCCGAAACGCATCCCTGGACAGGATGCGTTCAGGATGGGGCGCGGCGATTGGGATGACACACGCTCCCCAGCGGCTAGCGCCAAACGGCGAGGAGGGCTCCGACGATCAGCAGCCCGACAAGCCAGTAGCCGGCATTGATGGCGAAAAGCTTGAAAGGACGGCCCTCGTAGATGCCCTGCGGCAGGTTTGGCGCGGCAATGAAGCCAGTCCACACGATGAATCCCACGACAGCGCCCCAGCCCAACGTGGAGGCCTGAGTCCAAATGACGATGTGCGCGAGGATAAAAGCGAGGACCAGATCGCAAATGAAGGATGCGATCATGCCGGCGATCATGGAGCTGCCCTTGGTCTCTTCTTTCTTGATGCCGATGATGGCCATCCAAGGCTTGGCGAAGAGCGCGGGTGAATACCACACGGCGCCGAGAAGCCAGAGAATGACCGCGGAGACGAAAATCGCGAGGTAATTCAGATCATGGAAAATGTGGTGCACAGGATCCCTCCCAAGACAATCAAGGTTCGCGGCAACGAAGCCGCAGCGGTTTCAATTTGCGGTAGGGGGACGCGCACCTGAGGGTCGCGCGGAGGGGCGGCCGCTGTCAAGGATGAAACGACAGGGTGGTGGCCACTTGTCATGCGTGTACAAGGTGCGCATCCCAACCAGCCACTCGGAAGAGCGGCAAGGATGGGATGGCGCATGAGGATTGCAGCGGGAGGCTGTACGCCGCTCTTAGACCAGCTTGGCGTCGAGGGTGATCTCGGTGTTGTTGGCGAAGAGCTTGGAGATGGGGCAGCCCGCCTTGGCATTGGCAGCCGCTGTGTCGAAGACTTGCTTGATCGCGCCGGGTACGCTGGCGGTGGTGGTGAGTGCGATTTTGGTGATGGAGAAGCCGTCGCCGACCTTGGCCAGAGTGACAGCCGCGTGGGTTTCGATTTTGGTGGGGGTGAGGCCCGCGCCGTTGAGCTGCGCGCCGAGCGCCATGGAATAGCAGCTGGCATGGGCCGCGGCGATGAGTTCCTCGGGGGTGGTGCCGGAAGTGGCGCCTTCAAAGCGGGTCGCGAAGGAATAATTCGCGTTGTTCAACACGCCTGTCGCCGTGGAGATGGTGCCTTTGCCTTCTTTCAATGAGCCAGTCCAAACCGCACTTGCCTTGCTTGCCATAGACCCTCCTTGGGGTTCCGGAATCCGGTGGTTGTGGGGGTAATCAGGGCGTCGACCTTGGGGAATCGTTGGTTACGCCAGAGAGTTGATACTTCGGGCACTCGCCGCGGCGAGCGGCCGTCGTCTCTATGGTAATCTCTGACCCATGCTTCCACACAGACCCCTCGCTCTCGATGGTGAAATTGCGCGCGAATTCTCACAGGGCGGTGCGGCTTGCGATTTGGAACGCCCCATCGAGCACCACAGTCAAGTGTGTCCAACGTGCTCGCACCGGCTGACGGGGCATCGCTGCAAGCTGGTATGTGTGCAGTGCGGGTATTACCTGAGCTGCGCGGACTACTACTGAGGACTTCACGCCCAGCGGATCGCACTTTGCACACGGTTCATACGCTTCGTGCGGGCCTCAAGGCCGCAGCCTTTGAACATCTGGTATACATGGGCGTCAAGGTCCCTGTTCCTTCCGATTCGCTGCTTTGGAACCGTGCTTCCCAGGTTTCATAAGCGAGACCTGGGGCACCCCGCGGCGCTGCGCGTGCGGCGAATAGCGCTTCGCGCGCGCACCGCAAACTATCTCGCCTCGCTTGCTTTTCTGGTGGCTTCGAATTCATCACCAGGGAGCCATTCGACCGGCTTTGCTTGCTCGGCGGCGAGCCAACCGAGGACGAAGCCGAAGCGCGCCATCTTGGCGTTGCCGCGGAAATCCCAATCGGCGCGGTATTCATCGCTGGGCTGGTGGTAATGGTGCGCAACATAGTCCTCGCTCTGCGCATGACCCCACGCCTCGTCGTGGTCCTCGAAGAGCTCGCCCTGATCGACGGAAAACGCAGGAACGCCGACACGCGCGAGGGAGAAATGGTCACTGCGGTAGTAGTGGCCGGCCATGGGCGTGGGGTCGGGCAGAAGCTGGATGTCGAAGGCCTTGGCGACGGTTTGGACGGTGGGCCAGAAGTTGATGCGTTCGGCGCCATTGAGGTCGGCCGAGCGGGGCACACCGATGGGAAGCAGCATGTCGTAGTTGAGATCGAGCGCAATCTGGCGGGCGGGGACCGGCGGATGCATACCGAGAAACTGCGAGCCGAGCAGGCCCTGTTCTTCCGCGGTGACGGCAGCGAAGAAGGCATCGTGGGGCGGCGGCTGGGTGGAATGCGCAAAGGCGCGCGCCATCTCCAGTAGGATGCCGCAGCCGGTGCCGTTGTCCGCAGCGCCGTTGTAGATGTTGTCGCCTTTGGCATCAGGGTCAATGCCGAGGTGATCATAATGCGCGGTGTAGAGGACGGAGTTTCCGCCTGGACTGGCGCCGGGGACGCGGGCGACGACATTGGAGCTGACGTAGCGGCGGACGCGGCTTTCGATGTGGGCGCGCAGGTGGACCGGCAGTTCCTCTGCATGAAAGCCACGCTTTCCGGCGCGATCGATTGCCTGATCGAGATCGCCGAGGCCGGCGAGTGTAAACAAGTGCTGGGCTACGTCGTGCTGGATCCATGCGGCTGCGCGCAAGGTAGCGTCGGGGTCGCCCTGGAGATAGCTTTTCTCAATGGCCTGCGAGTTGCGGACTACCTCCCACCCATAGCTGGCGAGGTCTCTGCGGTGAATGATGAGCACGCCTATGGCTCCGCGGCGCGCGGCTTCTTCGTATTTGTAGGTCCATCGACCGTAGTAAGTGAGCGCCTTGCCCTTGAAGAATTTTTCGTCGTCGGAAGGCGGTTCGTTGACGATGACGAGCGCAACCTTACCTTTAAGGTCAATCTCCGTTCCGTTTGGACCGGCGTAGTCGTTCCATTTGTATTCGGGCGCGTGGATGCCGTAGCCGACAAAAACAATCGGCGCGTCGAAGCCGGCTGTTGGCTGGCCGGTCTGATCCTTCACGACGATCTCGGAGCCATAGGCAAGATTCACAGGCTCGCCGCTCGCGGGCACAAAGGCAAATCTGGTTTTCTCTTCGTCGGTGTGGACAGCGAAGAGCGGAACAGGCTGGAAGTAGGTGCCGTTGTCTCCAGCGGGCTTGAGGCCGGCGAGGGCAAATTGCGTCGCAATGTATTCGGCAGCGAGTTCGGCTCCGCGGGTGCCGGGACCCCGGCCTTCCAGGAGGTCGAGGGAAAGAAAGCGCACGTGGGCGCGGATTCTCTCGGGATCGATGGAAGCAGCGGCGGCGCGTGCGGCGGGCGGAAGACCGGGGACGTCAGGGACGGAGGGCGATTCCTGCGTGCGGGCGATGGGGGCGATCACGAGGATGGCGGTCGCGATAACGTAAAGATGTTTCGAGTGCATTCAATCTCCGTGGAGCGGGAATTGAGAAGGGACGGCAATGCCCGGTCGGGAAAGATTCTGAGTCGCATTGATTTTACGATGGAGGGCGCGAATCGTTTGAATCGCGACGGGCGGATTACGGCATCACGAACGAGCCGCTGCGGAGTGTGGTTGCGACCCAGTCGGCGTGGGGAAGGCCGCTGGCGGTGAGTGCTTTAGCTTCTTCGTCGAGGTCATACTCGACACGGCGGATGGAGGGCCGGTCGTCATCCACGAGGAGATAGGAGGCGCGCCAGTCGCCGTCGTAGGAGAGACTCACGCTGCCGGTATTGGCGATGGTTCGCTTGGAAACGCGGCGTATGTAGGAGCGATGGATATGGGCATAGACCGCGAGCGGAGTGGCAAGCGACTGGTAGGCCGAATCCAGCTCGGCATTGGTTGCATTCGCACTGGGCGCGTGCCACACGTTTTCGGGACTCGCATGCACCAGCGCTATGGACGCCACATTATGCACCATGGGCAGGTTCTGCAGCCAAGTGAGCCGGGTCTCGCCAAGGGCTTCGCGCGCGAATGCGGACATCTCTTCGATGACGGCGAAAAGATGGTTGAGATGCGGAGATTGCGACGCGAATTCGGTGAGCGACTCCGGCCGATAGAGCATTTCGTCGGTATTGCCGAGAACGCCTTGCCAGCCAAGGGCACGAATGCGATCCACTGTCTCCGCGGGCCTCGCTCCGCCGGCAGCCAGATCGCCACCGTGCAGAATGAGATCGGGCGCTGTCTCGCGCAGATCGGCGATGACCGCTTCAAGTGCGGCGAGATTGCCGTGGATGTCGGAGACGATCGCGATACGCAATGCGGGGCCTGTTTCAGCTTGGCTGTTGTGCAGGCTGCAGGATTAGAGCATCGAGCGGGGCGGATGGGAGCAGGTGGGCGCGGCTGAGCACCTTGCGGGTGAGGCCGGTGAGCGCCATGCCTGCGGCGTTGATGAGCGGAACCCAGCAACGACGGCCCTCGGTGACGGTGAGAACGTCGATGTCCTCTTCAAAGACGGTGCGGATACGCACGTAATAGTTGACCTGCATGATGGCGTGGCGGACGGTCATGCGCAACTCGGAGTCGGGCACCGCAGACTCACGGAGAACGGGAAGCTGCCAGAGTCCTGGCATGACGGTCTGAGAATCGGGGCGCTGCTCGAGTAAAACTTCGCGATTGGTGAACCCGGGCAGGCTGCCTGTGCGCACGGCCAGCGCGTAGGAGATTTCCTTGCTGAGCATGCGTGGTCTGGCCTGGGTCTTGTGCTCGCCGCGGGTTACGCAATCCGGCGAGAGCGGGCACACAAGACATTGCGGATTGCGCGGAGTGCAGACGGTTGCGCCCAGCTCCATCAGCGCCTGGTTAAAGTCGCCGGGCCGCGCCGGGTCGAGGATTTGGGTAGCCACGGAATCGACCCTGTGCCGCAACGCTGCCGCGCCGGATCGCCCCACGGCTTCCCAGCCCTGGAGGCGGCAGAGAACACGCTCGACGTTGCCATCCACCACAGCGACGGGCTCGCCATGGGCAATGCTGGCGATGGCGGCCGCAGTGTAATTGCCGATACCGGGCAAGAGGCGCAGCTCGGCGGAGGTGTTGGGAAGACTGCCTTCCCGATTGCCCGCGACGAATTGAGCGGCCTTGTGGAGCATGCGGGCGCGCCGATAGTAGCCGAGGCCACTCCAGAGAGCCAAGACCTCCTGTTCCGGGGCCAGGGCGAGCGAGACGAGTGAAGGAAAGCGCGCCATGAATGCCTGGTAGCGGTCAACCACGACGGCGACGCGGGTCTGCTGCAACATGATCTCGGAAACCCATATGGCATAGGGGTCGCGGCTTCGCCGCCATGGCAGATCGCGCTGGCTCCGGTCATACCAGGCGAGCAACTGGCGACGGATTCTGGACCTCACTTCGGGATTGATTTCAATCCTAACCATGGCAAGCAAGCTTAAGACATCTCTGCAGGGGGAATTGCTCCGGGTCACTCAATGGCGCCTATCTGTCAAGGTTGCAGCGCACCGGATTTCTACATCTTCCGTAATCAACTTGTCCTGCTTCAGAGTAATATTTCTGACCGCCTCATGGTAACGTCTGAGAGAACTTTCGTCATCAGACACAGAGGGGGTCGGATTGGACGCTGCTGGGCGGCCAGAATCCGGTTTTGACGAAAGTGAACAAAACACATCAAAAATTCGGGGGGCACAATGCTGAAACAAAAGACAGTTACGTTGTCGATTTGTCTTCTCCTGGCCGCGTCGTCCCTGGCCGCACAGTCTCTTATGGAGTCATCGAGCCTCATCGCCGATGGACCCAATAATACAGACGGCGGAGGGTACCGTCCGGCGGCGAGCGTCCAAAATGCCTCAGTCAGCTGGGCGCCCTTCTCTCGGATTGCGGTTGGCGCAAGCTTCGTTACGCTCGGTCCCGGAGTGCAGGTGACAACCAACGTGAACAGACACCTGAATCTACGCGCGTCCGGCAATGCTTTCTACTATTCCACGAATTTCACGACCAACGGGTTCAATGCCAACGCCAAACTGAACATGGCTTCGGCGGGGGTGTCAGCAGATATTTATCCATTTCGCAGCGGTTTTCGCGTGAGTCCCGGTGTGCTGGTCATGAACAACAACAGGGTCACCGGCAATTCGCTGGTTGCGGCGGGAACGAGTTTCACCTTCAATGGCGTGACCTATTACTCCGCGACTGCCAATCTAGCCACTGGAATGACGCCGCTGAATGCGGATGGGGCCATCGGCTTGAATACAACCAAGCCCGCATTTACGATTACCGGCGGCTGGGGCAACGCTATCGCTCGCAGCGAACGCCATTGGTCGTTCCCAGCGGAGGTTGGAGTCGCATTCGTTGGACAGCCTTCGGTCAATGTGACCTTGTCGGGCTGGGCCTGCCAGGATCAGGCGCAGACAGAGTGCGCCAACGTACAGGACCCTACAAATGCGACCGCACAGCAGATTCAAAGTAACCTGACAGCCCAGATAGCCAAATGGAAGAATGATCTCGGTCCTCTCGATACATATCCGATTGTCTCGTTCGGCGTGGCGTACAGCTTTGCTGTGAGGGGTGGAGGCGGAATTCGATAAATTCGAAGGTTGAGCTGTGAGCGAAGGGCCGCATGCGATGCGGCCTTTCGTGTTTTGAGTGGCCGGAATGGCGTTCTGCGGGGTCTGGGCTGGTGTTCCGCGGATATCAGGCTTTGGCCTGCCTAGCCGATCAGTGAGGCGACGACATCGGGTGTGGCCTTGAGCGCTGCGTCGATCTGCGACTGGTCTTTGCCGCCGGCTTCGGCGATCTCGGGCTTGCCACCACCTGAGCCACCGACGAACTTGGCAACCGCGCCGACGAGTTTGCCGGCCTGGATGCGCTTGACGAGGCCGGGCGTGACACCTGCGATGATCGCGACCTTGCCCTCCGGCTGAGCGGAGGCAAGAACCACCACACCTTCGCCGGATTTCTGCTTCAGGTTGTCGACCAGCGTGCGGAGTTGGCCGCGCTCGAGATTGTCGGCGCGGTGCGTGATCACCTTGACGCCCTTCACGTCAACGGCGCCGGAGAGAGCCTCGTCGAGTGCGCCGGCAGCCGACTTCATGCGCGAATCTTCAAGCTCGCGGCGCAGGCGCTTCAGTTCGTCTTCCTGTGCGGTGACTCGGGCTTTGAGGGCATCGGCAAGATCGCCGTCGGGAGAGCCGGCGATCTGCGAGGCGAACTGGGCAACGGCAAAGTCGCGGCGGAACGTGTCGAGCGAGCCCATGCCGCTGATCGCTTCAATCCTGCGCACGCCGGAGGAAACCGATGTCTCCCCAGTAAGTTTGAAGAGACCGATCTCGCCCGTCGCGGATGTGTGCGTGCCTCCGCAGAGTTCTGTCGAAAAGCCATCGGAGAGTTTGACTACGCGGACCTTGTCGCCGTATTTCTCGCCGAAAAGGGCCATGGCGTGGTACTCGTTCACGGCCACGTCGATGGGAACATCTTCGAGGGTTTCGACTTTGGCATTTTTGAGCACTTCGCGGTTGACGATCGACTCGATCTCCTCGAGTTCCTCGTCGGCGACTTGCGCGAAGTGAGAGAAGTCGAAGCGCAGGCGGTCTGGATGTACTGCGGAACCGGCCTGTTTGACGTGTGTGCCCAGGACCTGACGCAGTGCGGCGTGCAGAAGATGCGTGCCGGTGTGGTTGCGACGGATGGCATCGCGGCGTTCTCCGTCGACGACGGTGTTGACGTGGTCGCTGAGGGCAATTCGTTGTTTGAGCAGCGCCTTGTGGGCACGCACACCTTGCACCGGAGCGACGCAACCGACGATCTCAGCAACGGTCGCATTGCCGTCGGAAGACTGGAACCAGCCGGTGTCACCGATCTGGCCGCCGGAGTCGGCGTAGAAGCTGGTATGGTCGAGGACGATTTCGACTTCGTCGCCGGCGGACGCGGCGGGCACGCCTTGATTGTTTTTGACGATGGCGAGGATCTCGCAATTCGAGGACTGGAGCTGCTTGTAGCCTTCGAAAACTGTTTTAGGCAGGTCGCGAAAGGCAGGGCTGGCGGTTTTCTGCGCGCCGCCTTTCCAACTGGCGCGGGCGCGGGCTTGCTCTTCGGCGCGAGCGGCTTCGAAGCCGGCGTCGTCCAGTGCGAATCCTGCGTCACGAGCGGCGTCTGCGATGAAGTCCAGTGGGAGGCCAAACGTTTCGTACAGATGGAATATTCGGTCTCCCGGAATAACAGTCTGAGTTCGATAGGCATCCAGTCCCAACCCCGCCTTCAATGAGACTTCACGGTTCGTCATCTTCGCAGGTTGAAATTCCTCGAAAAGTTCGTCGAGCTTGGTCATGCCAAGATTCAGCACGCGATCAAACTGCTTCTCTTCCGCCTCAACGACCTTCGCAACACGATCAGCTGAATCGACAAGCTCCGGATACGCGCCCTTCATCTCGTCACGAACGGCGTAGACCATCTCGCACATAAATGGCTTTTCCTGACCAAGCAGACGGCCATGCCGAATGCCGCGGCGGAGAATCTTGCGCAGCACGTAGCCGCGGCCCTCGTTCGAGGGCACGACTCCATCGCTGATCAGGAACGTCGCAGCGCGGGCGTGGTCGGCCATGATGCGGAGGCTGGCATTGGCGACGAGAGACGCGATTCCCTCAGGGGCTAAAGCCCACTCCGTTTTGCTGTTTGTTTCGGCACGACTCAAGTCGTGCCCTGTTACAAGACTGGACGCCTCGGCGCGTACAAGCTTGACGACGCCCGTGAGTTCGGCGGCGCGGGCGATCAGCGGCGTGAAGAGATCTGTCTCGAAGTTGCTGATCTTGTTTTGCAGCACAGCGGCCACTCGCTCAAGGCCCATGCCCGTGTCAATCGAGGGCTTGGGCAGTGGCGTCAGTCGATAGGTTGTCGTCTTCGTTACAGGGTCCACAACCGCGGCGCGATCGAACTGCATGAAGACAAGATTCCAAATCTCGACGTAGCGCGCATCGTCGTGACCAAAGGGCTTGTCGACACCGGGAGTCTCGGCGGCTTCGATCCCCATGTCGTAGAAGATCTCGGAACACGGGCCGCAGGGCCCGGTTTCGCCCATCTGCCAGAAATTGTCCTTCGCGCCGTATTGAAAAATGCGCTCTTTCGCAACGCCGGCCTCGATCCAATACTGCTCGGCCTCATCGTCGCGCGGCACCCCGTCGGCGCCCTCGAAGATCGTGACGTAAAGTCGGTCCTTTTCAATGCCGAACCACTCCTCGCTTTTGCCAAACCAATCAGGGCTCGTCACCAACTCCCAGGCAAACTGGATCGCTTCGCGCTTGAAGTAGTCGCCGAAGCTGAAGTTGCCCAGCATCTCGAAGAAGGTATGGTGGCGGCGCGTGAAGCCGACGTTTTCGAGATCGTTGTGCTTTCCGCCGGCGCGCACGCATTTTTGCGAAGTGGTCGCACGCGTGTACTCACGTTTCTCCGCGCCAAGAAAGAGATCCTTGAACTGGTTCATGCCCGCGTTGGCAAACAGCAGCGTCGGGTCGTTATGCGGCACCAGCGAAGAGGATGCCACACGGCGGTGGTCCTTCGACTCAAAAAAGCGCAAAAACAGCTCGCGAATCTCGTTTCCGGTTCGAACTTGCATGACTTATTCAGTGTAACGGGGCGTGGCGCATGGGCGCATCGGCGTCCCGAACCTTGGACGATCCGTCCAACCAAGCATGACGTTTCGCGACTTTGCCGCTCGCGCGGCAGGTAGATTGTGGGTTTGGTTCCTCGTGCCGCTTGTTGCGTGCATGAGCGGCACGGTGTGTGCAGCGCAACCGGGGCGCGGCGTGGAGATCGCGCAGTCGCGGCAGATCAAAATTGGAGACGCCGTGGTGCAGGTTGATATTGGACGTGGCGCGCTGGACCTGCCTATCGACGCGGTGATCGCGCACATTCAGGCGGCGATCTCGGCGGTGACTACCTACTACGGGCGTTTCCCGGTGGCGAAGGCACGGATTCTGGTGATTCCCGTCGAGGGCCGGCACGGCATCTTGCAAGGCACAACATGGGGCGATATGGGCGGATTTGAGGGATTCACGCGCATCCGCATCGGGCAACACACCACCGCACAGGATCTGGCGGAAGACTGGATGATGACGCACGAGCTGGTGCACATGGCGTTCCCTTCTCTGCCGGACGATCAGCATTGGATGGAAGAAGGCCAGGCGACTTATATCGAACCGATCGCGCGCGTGATGACGGGTGAGTTGAAAGAGCAGCAGATTTGGCAGGATATGTTCCGCGACATGGCGAAAGGCGAGCCCGGACCGGGCGACGAAGGACTGGATCACACGCACACGTGGGGACGCACGTATTGGGGCGGCGCAATGTTTTGCCTCGTGGCTGATGTTGCGATTCGT
The DNA here is from genome assembly GCA_963745845.1 of uncultured Acidobacteriaceae bacterium. Taxonomy (GTDB): domain Bacteria; phylum Acidobacteriota; class Terriglobia; order Terriglobales; family Acidobacteriaceae; genus Telmatobacter. Next base: position 80,712 of record CAVUZE010000002.1, read on the forward strand.
CGCGAAACGGGCAACCGCAAAGGCCTTCAGGATGCTTTGCGCGCGGTGGTTGCGCAGGGCGGCACCATCGACCATGAATGGGATTTGCCGAAAGCGCTGGCCCTCGGGGATCAGGCCACCGGAACGCACGTACTGACGCGGATGTATGCGGAGTGGAAGGATGCAGCGGTGCCTGTGGATTTGCCGAAGCTCTGGGAGGAACTCGGCGTGCGTTCGAGTGGCGATGGCATTGAGCTGGTATCGACTGCGCCTTTGGCGAGCGTGCGGGAGGCAATTACTGAAGAATACAAACGGAAACGGCAGGCGGTTGCGGCTGGATCGCATTGAAGGAGATCAAACTTCGGCCGTCTCGTTACATCTGAAGCGACGATTCAGATTCAGGCGAACTCCCAGCGGCGCGCGATGCGGCGTGCGACCAGAAAAAGGACGATACCGGTGGCGAGGAGAACCGAGACCTGCGGCCAAAGGGCAGTGATGGGCAGATCACGCCAGAAGACTTTGGTAAAGCCATCAATGGCCCAGGCATTAATCGTGAAAAGGCCGGCCTTCTGCATGGCGGGCGGCATGAAGTAGCGCGGAAACATGCTGCCGCCTACCGACGACATAATGAGGATGAGAAGGGTGGAGACCGCGCCAAGCTGTGCGCGCGTGTGGCAGAGGCTGGCCAGCAGCATGCCGAATGCCGCAACAGCGACGGCCGTGCAGAGGCCCATCACGATGAAGCCGGGGATGTGGCTGAACAGATCGACGTGGAAGACCGCCCAGGCCCACAGGAACATCACAGTCAATTGCGCGAAGGCGAGGAGCGTGTTGTAGGTGAGCTTGCCGGCGAGCAGCGAGGTCATGGTGACGCGCGAGCTGAGTACGCGATCGAGCGTGCCGGACTCCGCTTCGTCGAGCAGGACGCCGGCCGATCCGCTGGCCGTGAAGAGCAGAAACATGACACCGATGGCCGCGGCGTAGAACGAGACCATGGGGCTCTTCTTGTTTTGTCCAACAATGACGCGCTTATTGACCGCGATGAGGCCGGCAGCAGGAGCATCGCTATTGGAATTTGCGGTGCCGGGCTGGCCTTTGCTTTGGATTTCGCGCAGGGCGTTGACATTGGCTTCCATGCGCTTTTGCTGGTCGGGCGTGAGTCCGCCGACGTAGCGGCCGGTGTATTTCATGCCCTGTTCGGCCATTGTGGCGGGCATGGAAGTCATGGCGACTTTCTGGAGAAGGCCCATCACCATTTGCGGAGCGATCATGTCGCTGGAGTCGTTGAGCAGTTGGATCGCGGAGCCGTTCTGCTCGGGACCGAAGGAGATAGGATTCTGGCCGAAGCCTTTGGGGATGATGAGGGCCACGGGCGCGGCCCCGGCTTTGACGGCGGATTCAGCAGTTGCCGCGGTGTATTCTGGCGCGACTGTTTTGTCTTTGGTTGAAGGCCGGGTCATGACGACGAGCGAGCTCTCGCGCTCAAGACCGACAACGAGCTGCTGCGACCCGGTGCTTTGGTCTTCATCGACAACAAGCACTGTGATTTTGGGCGTGGTGTCGTGCATGCCACCGAAGATGGTGGCAAAGATCGTGAAGAAGGCAATGGGCAGTAGAAAGCTGAGAGCGAGCGCGGCGCGGTCGCGGCGCAGCGAGACGATGGCGGTGCGGATTATGGGGAGAATCATTCGCGCAACTCCCTTCCGGTGAGGTGCAGAAAGACCGATTCGAGATTGGGGCGGCGCAGGGAGATGTCCTCGAGCTCGAGGCCATCCTTCGCGGCCGATTCCAGCAGAGACCCGATTTCGATCGAACGTTCGATCGTGAATTGCGCGGTGGAATCGACCATGCGGCCACCGTGACCTTCGACCCACGCAGCGATGCGATCTTCAGAGCCGGCAAAACGGGCCAGGACCTGACTGCGCGAGGCGAATGCGTTGTGGACTAATCCCTCTTTTGTGCCGAGAGCGATGATGCTGCCGTGGTCGATGATGGCGATACGGTCGCACAGCCGTTCGGCTTCTTCCATATAGTGGGTGGTATAGACGATGGCAGTGCCCGCGGCGCGGAGCGCCTCGATCATTTCGAAGATGCGATTGCGGGACTGCGGATCGACGCCGACCGTTGGCTCGTCCATAAGGACAACGCGCGGGCGATGGATGATGCCGGCGGCCATATTGAGGCGGCGTTTCATACCGCCAGAGAGTTTGCCTGCCAGGTCTTTGGAACGATCCTGCAGTGCGGCCCACTCGAGACACCAGGCGACGGAATCTGCGAGTTGCTTGCCCGAGAGGCCGTGGTAGCTCCCGAAGGCGACCAGATTCTCCTTGCAGGTGAGACGCGGATACACTGCGAGTTCCTGCGGCACCCAGCCGAGAGCGGCGCGTGCAGCAGCAGTGTCGGCACGCGCACCGAAGACGGAGATGCTGCCAGAGTCTGGAATGACGCGACCGACGATGGTGCGAATCACCGTGCTTTTGCCGGCGCCATTGGGGCCGAGGAGACCGAGACACTCGGAGGCGCGGACGTCCAGCGAGACGCCCGCAACCGCAGTCAACGCGCCGAAGCGCTTGACGAGCGCGTCGATTGCGAGCGGCAAGGTTGCGGAAGAAACCGGAACAGCAGTGGCAGAGGCCATCCAACCTCCGGAAGGTTCTACGAGGTGACTCTATACCAGTCCTACGAGATGGGTAGGTGAATAGTTCAATCTTCGTGTGGATCGTCGCGCAGATTGTCCAGAGCGGCGAGAGATTCGTCGGGGACGTCCCATTGGCGGAGGATTTTGTAGATCACGCCGGTGGAGAAACCGGCGGCCACGAGACGGCGCATGATGCGGGCAGTTTCTTTTTCGTTTTCGGGTTTGCGGATACTTTTGCGCTCGAGGTGTTGGCGCGCGAGAGCTTCTTCATTGGTCTGGGCGTAGGCTGTGTCCACGGTTGAGGCGATCAGGTTGGTGGGTACACCCTTGTTGCGCAGATCCTGCTGCACGCGGCGCTGACCGAACTTCTCGTTTTCCTTGCGCAGGCGTGTATAGGTTTCGGCAAAGGACTGATCGTCGAGATAACGCTGCTCTCTGAGCCTGGAAATTACCGCGGCAATGACGGTCTCGCCTGCGGGTCCCGGCTCGACGCGCTGCTGCAAGAGCCGGCGCAGATCGGCCTCGGTGCGCATCTGGCGGCCGAGGGCCTTGACGGCGTAGTCGTAGAGGCCGGCTTCGCCCAGAGGCGCGCCGGGCTTGGCGGATTTGCGTTGGAAAGGCAGCTACTAGCCTCTAGCTTCTAGCCTCAAGCTTCTTCTCCCGAGACTTGTTTTCCCAGGTCTCAGAATCGAGACCCTGGGGCACCCATTTTCATACTCAAGCAGACGAACCAGCAGTTAGAAGCTAGCGGTTAGTAGCTGGCTTCGTCCACTGGTCCACCCAGTCGTTGACGGTCTTGTACCAGAGGCGCGAGTTTTGCGGCTTGAGCACCCAGTGGCCTTCATCGGGGAAGTAGAGCATCTTGCTGGGGACGTGGAGCAATTGCAGAGTGTCGAAGAGCTGGAAGCCTTCACTCACGTCGAGGCGGTAGTCGAGCTGACCATGAATGACGAGCGTGGGGGTTTTGAAGTTCTTGGCGTAGAGCGAGGGCGACCATTTTCTGAATGGGTTCTCGGAATCGGGCTTGCCGTAATAGTCCCAGGGTGCCCCGCGAAATTCCCAGATGTTGAACCAGTCTTCTTCGGTCGTGCCAAAGGCCGATTCCGCGTTGAACATGCCGTCGTGGGAGACGATGCACTTGAAGCGGTCGGTGTGGCCAAGGACCCAGTTGGCCATGTAGCCGCCGTAGCTGGCACCGAGAGCGCATTCGCGGGATTTGTCAATGAAAGGATAGTGCTGCTCGGCGTAGTCAAGACCAGTCATCAGGTCCGTGAAGGGCTTGCCACCCCAGTCTCCATTGACGCCGTCGACGAAGGCCTGGCCGTAGCCAGTTGAGCCGCGCGGATTGATCATGACGACGACGTAGCCGTTGGCAGCGAAGAGTTCGGCGTTCCAGCGATAGGACCACATGTCGCCCCATGCGCCCTGTGGGCCGCCGTGGATCAGGAATTTGACGGGGTACTTCTCGTTGGGGTCGAAGGTCGGAGGACGGATCAGGAAGCCTTGGACTTTCGTGCCATCGGCGGCGGTGAACCAGAAGGGCTCCATCTTGGGGAGATCGAGCTGTGAAAGTAGGGTGTCATTGAAGTGGGTCAGTGGGGTGACGGAAACCGGCAGAATTAGTCCGCCTGTGGCCACCATGTTATCCCAGTCTTCCTTGTCCATCTGGGCGTAATCCACGCTCATGTTTGGGTCGTCGCGAAGAATATAGAGTTCAGCTGGACTCCGGACGCCCATTTTTGCGGCGACAAGTGCTCTCGTGCCCGACAAGGCATGTAAATCGCTGAATTCGCCACTGGACGGCTCGTAGCTTTCCCGCTTCGGCGGCGAAGAAGACAAATGCCCAAATCTATGCCCATCTAGCGAGAATTGCAGGATCGGCGCTTCACCCGCTTCTCCTGAGATGAAGTAAATGGATTTCGAATCGAGCGCCCAGGCAAATTCGTCCACCCACAAATCGAACTTTGGCAGCAGGTCTTTGATTGTCTTTGCGGCGCGATCATACAACGCCAGCCGGAACTTGTCGGCCTCGTAGCCTGCGCGTGCCTCTGAGCGCCAAGCGAGATATTTCCCATCTGGCGAATAGGCGGGATTGAAGTTGCCTCCGGCCGAAGCGGAGATTTTGACTGGCTTCGCCGCTGGATTGGTCAGATCGAGCGTGTAGATCTGCGCGCTGATGGAGATCGCGGGCTCGGGATCGGGATTCTCGGTGAAGGCCAATTCCTTCGAGTCCGGCGCGATGGCGCACCCGCAACTGGGTCCTTCCAGCGAAAAGGGCGGGACATCATGCGGATCGTTGGGCGTGAGATCGCGTATTCCACCGTTCTCAACCGAAAGGTGAAAGAGGTGGGACCTCTTGTCGCCGGTGTAGTGGTCCCAATGCCGGTAGAGGAGGTGAGTGAAGATCTGCGCCTTTACCTTCTCCGCTGCGAACGCGGCGTCGCGCTCCGCGTTGCATTTGTTGCCCGTGGTGAAGTCGTTGTCCGTGATTGCGGAGCAATCCGGATAGACGGCCGAGGTGAAGACGATGGACTTTGAGTCCGGCGACCAGCGCGCGTTGTCGGCCTCGGTGGAGATGCTGGTGAGCTTCTTGGCATTGCTTGTCGTGCCGGTTGCGGGATCGAAGTCGGCGAGCCAAATTTGTTGTCCGCCTTCGCGTCCCGACAGAAACAGAATGCGTCTGCCATCCGGCGCAAACTGCGGACCTGCGTCACCCGGCTTGCCAACGGCGAGTTTCTGCGGGGCCCGTGACTCGGGGTTGGGACCTGTGATCGCCTGTATCCAGAGCTCCGGTGTTTTGGCGTTCTGGTCGAGATCGACGGTGGTGACGGAGTAGGCCAGCCACTTGCCGTCGGGCGAGACAGCGGTTTCGCCGAGACGTTTCATGGCCATCATGTCCTGAAATGTCATTGGCCGCTTCGCGGGGTCGGTCATGGGGCGCTTGGTTTGGGCGGATGCGATGGCGGCGAAGACGAAACAGACGAGAACGAGAGTAAAGGATGATTTGCGCATGAGGGTTCTGGACGCGCGGCAAAGCCTCCGCGCGTGAAGGAGAAGTTTACAACGATTGGTCAGACAAGGAAGTGGTTAGGTCAGCGGGTGTGGTTCGTGCTTTCCCAGGTCTCAAAAGCGAGACATCCACCCCAGCGACGATAGACCTGTCGCCGGGGACCCCGGGCATGGGGCACCCATGTTCGTGGGGATTGATGCGCCAGAAAAACAGATCCTTCGCTCCACTGAGAAAGGCGCTCCGCTCAGGATGACAGCAGCTTTCATGGCGCGACTGCTGGAATTACGCGGCCTGGAGTTCGAGAAGGATGCCGGCGCCGCGGGGCTCGAAGTTCATGGCGGAGATGCGGCCATTATTTTCGCGAAGAATGGTGGCGCAAAGGCTGAGGCCGAGTCCGGCTGTTTCTCCCGCGGCCTGGGCGGGGATAAAGGGATCGAAGGCACGGGCGGGATGGAGGAAACCGGGACCCGAGTGAGCGATGAGGATTTTGACGGAGTCGCCTTCGGCTGACGCTTCGACGCGAACTGACTTACCGGCGGGTGATTCGCTGTTCTCAACTGCTTCAATGGCGAACTGAAGACAATACAGGACAGCCTGCCGCACCTGTTGTGCATTGCCGAGAGCGCGCGGAAGAGCCGGCGCAATCTGAAGGCGAAAATCGATGGAACGGTGCAGGAACTCCGAGCGATGCAGCTGCTCCATATCATTCAGAAGCTCGGTGACCGAGATGGCGGTGTACTGGTCGCTCTGGGAGCGGGACATGCGCGAAAGGCTCTCAAGGGTTGCGCGCATGTTGCGGGCTTCTGTGAGGATGGCTTCGATGCCCTTGCGCTCCTGCGGGCTCATGGCGGGTGTCACCTCAAGCAACGAAGCATATCCGAGGATCACAGTGAGCGGATTGTTGAGCTGACGCGTAACGTTGTTGGCCAACTGGCCGAGGCCGGCAAATTTCTCCGCGTCGATCAGCTTTTCGAGCATCATGGTCTGGCTACGCGAGGCCTGGATACGCGCGGCGAGAACCTCGACGGGAATCAGGTCTTCGGCGCGAAGGGGCTGATCGGGATCACGCAGGACGGAGAGGAGCAAAGCACCATCCGCGCCGGAGCGGCCATAGAGCGGCACAGCCACGACTTCGGTGAGATGCAAGCGTTCGAGATCGTCGCCCGGCAGGAGCCAGGGTTCAAGGCTCAGCGCGAACGACTGACTGTGTTCGACGGCAGGCGGGGACGAGCCCGGGGCCAGAAAACCTGGTGCGGGAATTCGTGCGGTGAGCGCTTCGAGCGCAGTCTGAGCGGCGTCATCGAAGCCGTCGGAGCCAGCCAAGCGGAACTGTCCCGAAGCCTGTTGATAGAGGAGAGCAGCCTGCGCAAAACGGCTGTTGGCGGTGATGGTTTGGCAAACCTGGTTGGCTTGCCGGTCGAAGTCCTCGACGCGCCGGCGCGAAAGAACGATCTTGGTATAGGCCTCCAGCTCGTTACGGGCGCGACGTTCGCGATCCTGGGCAACTTGTTCGTTGGCGAGCTGATCTTCGAGCACGAGAACGATCATGCCGACCGCGGCAAGGACCTTGCCGAAAACCGAGAAACTCTGCAAGCCGGACAGGAACTGCTGATTACCGAAGAAGCGGGGCGCGATCATGACAACGTTCAACGCCCACACGCCGAAACCGAGGCCGCTCAGAATCGTCCCAGGAGTGAGGCGGCGGAAAACGTAGAAAACGAGAAGAGCGGTGGTGAGATGGAGAGCGCTTTCGACGAAGACGAGCGGCCAGCTGCCTCGCACCGAGACACAGACCCAGAAACTGATGCCGCCCATGGCAATGCAGAGGGTGAGCCCGAGCGAAGTAGGCATGCTGCCGCGGGAAAATGCCCAGAAACAGCCCACGAAGAGCGTCAGCGCGCCGAGGGCGGGAAAGATGAAGAACGCCATGCTGATCGGCATTTCGCCGCGGTAAACGCCGTCAATGAGGATGGCGTAAAGGGCGAGCGGAATGGTGAACGGGATGGCGTAGAGGATGCGGCGGCCTTTGAAGCGAAAGGAGAGCGGGGACAGCGACGCAAGGAAGAGGGTGGAGCCGATGAGTGCCGCGGTTTGGCCGGCGGCTGCAATCCATGGATGGAGGAGAGCGCTCGAAAAATCCCAGAGGCCGAACTGGTAGACCTGCACCATGCGCAGGCACGCGAAGAGAAAGCCAAGGAGCCAAAGCAGGGTGCGCGTGTCGCGGGAACGCAGGTAAAGCTGTGCAAACGCCGGTAGCAGCAGCGCCGTCAAAACGAACGCGGAGAGCTGGTCGCTATTGGCAATCACAACCGGGAGTCTCCTTCAACCACCTTCTGACACAGTATGAGATCAAATGCCTGATCGCTGGAGTGCTTGAGGGCTCTGGAACTCAAATTAATCAAATCAACGATGAGCGCGTTAAATTAAGCCTAGCCTTGGGTTTCGCCGCAGTGCAAGGCCAAAGAGCGATGGAATAATGAATTGGCACACGTCGCCGCCGATGTGCTGCCACGATTTATTGTTCAACCATACTCCGCGTCTGTACATGCGTCTAATGTGGTAGAAGGATGACTCGTTCAAGTCGGGCACGAGGCGATCGAAGGTCGGGGCTTGAAGACCGCGGGAAGTCTGTAGGAGGTGCATTGAGAGTGCGAATTTCACGTTGGTCAATTCTTCTCGCTGGCGGCGCATTGGCACTGGCCGCGGCCGCGCAAGACAAGGACAGCTTTACGCCGATGGCGCTGGACTCGGGTTTCGGGCGGATCGATAAGTCGGACCCCGCAACGCCGCCTGACGAGATTATCCGCAAGTTTGCGGCCAAGGAGTCCGAATTCCAGGAGGCGCTGAACCACTACACTTACCGGCGCATCGCGCGCGTGCAGACGGTCGACGACGACAACAAGGTCGACGGCGAATACTACGAAGTGGACGACGTGATCTTCGACCCTTCAGGCAGACGGACGGAAAAGGTGGTCTTTGCGCCGGGAAGCACCCTGCAGCGCGTGATGATGTCGCCCTCCGATTTTCAGGACATTCAGCATGGATATCCTTTCGTCCTGACCGCGCAGGATATCGCAGCCTACAACGTGAGGTATGTGGGCAAACAGAAGGTAGATGAGGTCGATTGCTATGTCTTCGAGGTAAGTCCGAAGCAGATTGAAAAAGGCAAACGATATCTTGACGGACGGATTTGGGTGGACGCCACGGATTTGCAGATTGTGGTAACGAATGGCCGGATGGTGCCGGACGATACGCGGAAAGGCAAAGAAGACTTGCATCCGCCGTTCATGACGTGGCGGGAGCAGGTAGATGGGCACTATTGGTTCCCCGTTTACACAAAGGGAGAAGGTGTGCTGCACTTTTCCGGCGGCAATGGCTATATGGCGTCGGACGTGCACATCCGCGACATCATCAAGTACACGGATTACAAACGGTTCGGCTCGAGCTCGAAGATTATTTACGAGGGACAAGACATCACGCCGAAGGAGAATCCGCAGGGGCAGGCACCGGGACAGCCGCAGAAACCGCAGAATTAGAAGTGGTCAATAGTCCGCCTATGGACCTGCAATTTATTGCCCGAAAAGAGGAGACGTCTGACGACCTATAGCTGACAACTAACTACTCAATAGAATAGATATTTGCGCCAGCGGTCGTCGCCCCGGCCGAGCATGCGCATGATCTGGCGGCTGGTGTGCAGCGAGAAGGGGCGCGGTTCGCGGAGCAGAACCATGTCGTCGATCTCGTTGAGGAGCCGGTTCCCTTTGCGGCGATTGCAGGAGTGGCAGCAGGCTACGAGATTCTCCCAGGTGGAGTTGCCGCCGCGCGAACGGGGCACAACGTGATCCAGCGTGAGCTCGGCTGAGGGAAGCACGACTCCGCAATACTGGCAGGAGTTGCGATCACGCAGCAGGATGTTTTTGCGCGACAGGGCGCGGGTCTGGTGGGGAATGCGGCGATACTCAAGCAAACGGATCACCGAAGGCATGGCGATGAGGCTGCGCTGCGCGTGCAGGGTGAGTCCGTGTTCTTCTTCGGTGCGAGCGATGCCCTTGAGCACCAGGACAAGCGCACGGCGAGCACCGCAAATGTTGATGGGCTCGTAGGAAGCATTGAGTACGAGCACCGGCATTTGGAGGATCTGGCTCGGCTGCACGGCGGGATGCTCGACAGCGAGCGCCGCGGCCCTTGCGGCCGACTTTTGCTTGCGTGCATGAATCATAGCTTTTCCCAGCGACATCCTTTGCTCTCCGTCAAAAAGATGGTTGGTTCAGTGAGTTCATGGTTGCGCGTTGAAGGGGAACTGCCGGTGCTTTGTTGATGAATCGATCATTGGCGACGTCTGTCATGAATGACGGGGTGCTTTCAGAACTATGGCCCGACATGTGGGCGCGAGCCAACGAGGCTACCCAGACGGATTCTGCGCCCGCTTGCAGCAAGGCATGTGCCGCAGCACGTGCGGTTGCGCCGGTAGTTAAGATGTCGTCGACAAGGAGAACATACTTGCCGGCGACGGCTGCGGGATCGGTCACACCAAATGCTCCACGTACATTCAAGCGGCGCTGGCGCGGAGTAAGGCCTGCCTGGCTTTCGGTCACACGCAAACGCATCAAGGTACTCGGAGCGAGGGTGAGACGCCACGCAGTGTGGTGCTTGTGTAGACAGTCGATCGCTTCTGCAGCCAGCAGTCGTGCCTGATTGAAACCGCGATCGGCAAACTTGGACCGATGGAGTGGAACGGGAACGACAAGCAGCTCAGCAGGCGCGTCGGGGGCAAGCCGCGCGATGGCGAGGGCGAGCAATTCGCCGAGTTTCGGCGCAACGGAGCGCAAGCGGTCGTACTTGAGCGCATGAATCAGGTCCCGCATCCGGCCCTCGTATGATCCAAACGCGACCGCCTTCTCGAAGGGCGGCGGCGCAAGACGGCAGGCGCGGCAGAGGATCGGGGCTGCCGAATCAGCATTCGCAGCGGGCGCGGCAGAAACGGAGCCGAGAGTTTCGCCGCAGCGCAGACACAGGGGCCCGGTCTGGGCGGGAATTTCCATCCAGCAGGCAGAACAAATTGGCACGGAGGAGATTTGCGGCAGTGGGGATCCGCAGAGGGTACAGGAGGCAGGAAATACAGTACAACCGATAGAATCGAGGGGACTTCGGAGCACGCGGGCGATTGCGCGCCATCTGGAAATCTCTGATGGCGGAACGTCGAACGTCAGTGAACCGGAGTCCCTGCGGAAGACGCACCTCACGCGCGGGGGAGTGGCAAATCACCATCCCGCAGCTTCAGTATACCGTTCCAGTCAAATTAGCTCCAAACGAGACGGGCGAGAACGGGCCGGAATTGGCGGTTCCGTGTTTTTTTTTGCAGGTTCGGCCCCGCTGGTATTGCCCCTATTTCGAACGACGGGAGGTGAGCGATTTGGATTGAAAAAAGGCTGGCGGCTCGGACGAATCCGAGCCGCCGGAATGAGAGCAAAACCAGGGTAACTTTGTCCTCTCGAAATCCTTCCAGGTCGCCGCTCCTTTGAGTCGCGTCGACTTGAGTGCTGCGGCTCCGGGATACATCGACCCTGGCTTTGCTGTAGCGTGCCTATCATTGTTTGGGGGAGGGCCATTGCCAGCTGCGCACTTTTGCGGCTAACGGTTACGAGTGTTGGGCGGAGCGCTTCCTACGTGCTCGGACTCGCGATTCCGCTCGGCTTCGACGTTGCGCTGGCGCTCGCGGTCGGCATCGGTCTGCGCATCGCGGACGGCGTCCTTGACGTTGCCCCAGGCTTTTTCGGCTTTGCCCTTCACTTGCTGGGCGGCGCCTTCAGCCTGCGTGCCGGTATTGCCAGTCCACTCGCCGACCTGGCGCTTCGCGCGGCCCACTGTGTCGTCTATCGAACCCTTCACTCTATCCTTGTCCATAACTCCACCTCCTGGTGGTTGGGGTTTTGAAACATAAAATACCGACGGCATGCTCGCCGTCTCGTGCGTTAAACCACGGGCCTTCGCCCGGAGATTAACTGGATGAGAAGCACAACCAGCGCAATCACGAGCAAGATGTGAATGAACCCACCCAGCGTATAGCTGCTCACTACGCCTAGCAGCCACAGGACCAGGAGGATTACAAAGATTGTCCAAAGCATCGTCCTTACCTCCCGCGTTCACTCTGTCTTAGTACTTCCGACAACCTAACCTTGGACGCCGGGGTAGGCGTCGAAGGTTGTTCGCGATCGTGTTCGAGTTGGAAAGATATCGAAGAGCGTGCGTTTGCAGCGAGTTGCTTGCGGAACTTCGGCGATCGCTGCGAAAGCGCACCATACAGCCGCGTGCGTCCGACGCCGCATCCAACCCGGAGTCAATCTGATTTGTGCGTGGGGCACCGGCGTTGACATCAGTGATTGCACGAAGAACGCTAAGCAAGCGGCGGCAGTGAGCGCATGTGAGTGCTCGTGTCGCGAAGGAGGAACGACATGCTGTTGATCATCATTCTTGTGCTGCTCATCTTTGGGTTCGGTTACAGCGGCTACCGCGTGGGCCCTGGTTGGGGCTACTACGGCGGTGGCGGATTGAGCCTGATTCTCACCATTGTTCTGATCCTGCTTTTGCTGAAGGTATTTTGAGGCAGAGTCGATTAGTTACGCTTTTGCGAGTCAACGGACGCTGAGTGGATTGGTTGAGGGCCCGCTGCCTCTCTCGATCGACTCAGCGTTTGCTGTTTCTAGAACCGGTCTCATAAATCGACTCGCAAGACTCATGAGACCCGCCTTGTCGTTGGGTCTCATACTTGCTCAAAGAGGCTTTGAGGCTTTTATGAGACCGGTTTTAATCGTCGGCGGGACTGATGTGGGTTGGCACGCAGCTGGGACTGCGGGCCGCCGTCAGCTTTTCATATTGGGCGTGGAGCAGGTCGAGCTCTCTGTCGCTCAGAGTTTCGATATTGATCATCCAATTGCGTGCGCTGCCGATGGCTCGAATCAGTTCGTCAAGTTTGAGGTTGATCGCGCGGGCGTCACGATTCTGAGTGTTCTGAATCAAGAAGACCATCAGAAACGTCACGATGGTGGTGCCGGTATTAATGACCAGCTGCCACGTATCCGAGTAGTGAAAGATGGGGCCGGTGATTCCCCACAAAGCTATAATGGCCCCCGCAACGACGAACGCCCACTTTGAACCCAGCCAGAACGAAGCAACACTCGCGAATTGTCCGAAGTGATCAAACGGACTCCTGGGTTGCGCTTCTCTTTTCTGGAGACTCGTTAAACTTTCCTTTGTCTTGCGCATCATTGACCTGACCTCTGGACTGTTAGATGCCATCGAGCCGCCAAATTGGGTAACATTGCCGATTCAACACCGGCAAGAGTCACCTGAAATGCCCGCGCCGTGCGATACACTTCACCAAAAAGGGGTGCGAAGCTTTGCGCAGTCGCGTTGTTGTTTGCGGAGCCTTGATTTACCTGTTTTGCAGTGTTGTCCCCGGGTGGACACAACAAGCTCCGGCGCCACCGCAGCAGGGTGGAATGAGCGGCATCTCTTCGGGCGTGTCCGCCGCGCCTGTGTACGACGCGCAGCGCAGGCCGATTACTGCGGGCGGCTTTGTCGACAAGGGCCCGGTGATTTTTGAGGACATCACGAAGAGAGCAGGGCTTTCCGGCTGGACGCACAAGATGGGCGTGCCGGAGAAGAACTTCATCGTCGAGACCAACGGTTCGGGCGTGTGCCTGATCGACTATGACAACGATGGCTGGCCGGACATCTACCTCGTGAATGGGGCGACGTTCAATTCGCTCGATGGCAAAGAGGAGCCGCCGCATGCAGCGTTGTTCCACAACAATCATGACGGCACCTTTACCGATGTGACGCAGAAGGCGGGCGTGGCGAATGACCGGTGGGGCTATGGGTGCTCGGTAGCCGACTACGACAACGACGGATGGCCCGATCTTTACGTCGGCAATTACGGGAAGAATCGGCTCTACCACAACAATCATGACGGCACCTTTACCGATCGGGCCGAGGAAGCCCGTGTGGCGCTGGGAAACTGGTCGCCAGGCTCGGCGTGGGGAGACTATGACGGCGACGGACTGCTGGACCTCTTCGTAACGGGCTACGTGCATTTCGACCGGGACAACCTGCCGATCTCCGGCACCAAGGCCGTGGGCTATGCATCGTGCATGTATCGCGGCGCATCGGTGAACTGCGGCCCGCGCGGGCTTCCGGGCGAAGAGGATCACCTCTTCCACAACAACGGAGATGGAACGTTTACGGATGTAACCGCGAAGGCCGGGGTCGAGGACAAGGATAAGTACTACGGGTTCAGCACAATTTTTGTGTCTCTCAAGGGGGAAGGAAGGCCGGACCTGGTTGTTGGCAACGACTCGGAGCCCAACTTTCTCTACGTGAACAAAGGCGATGGGACATTCGACGATCAGAGTTACGTTTCCGGCTTTGCGCTGAACAAGGACGGCCGCGAGATTGCCTCGATGGGGATTGCTGTCGGGGATTACGAGAATAATGGGCTGCTTGATTTCTATATCACCGATTTTGGCGACGACTACAAAGTGCTGTTTCACAATGATGGCGACACAACTTTCACCGATGTGAGCTACAGGGCCGGCATTGCGCAAACCACGATTCCGTTTGTGGGCTGGGGCGATGGTTTCATCGATTACGACAACGATGGCTGGCTCGACCTGTTTGAAACAAATGGCCACGTCTATCCCCAGGTCGACCAGCATGACTGGGGAACGACTTTTGCCGAGCGCCCGCTGCTGTTTCATAACGTACCGGATGGTCCAAAGGAGCGAAAGTTCGAATATGTCCCGCCGGTGAAGGACACGGGACTCGCGGTTGTGATTCCTGGGCGCGGCGCGGCATTTGGCGACCTGTTCAATAATGGAAAAATCGATGTGATCATCAATCCTATCGATGGTCCTCCGGTTCTGCTGCGCAACGTGAATCCCGACCATCATCATTGGGTGGAGCTGAAGCTGATCGGCGGCACGAATCCTGCCAACGGCAAAAAGAGCCCGCTTGATGCGACATGCGCCACGGCTTACTTGAAAGCCAATGGTATGCGCCAGCGCCAAGATGTGATGGCGAGCGGAAGCTACATCGGCGCCAACGATCGCCGTCTGCACTTCGGGCTGGGCTCCGCAACCGATGCGGGAGTCGTCGAGATCCATTGGCCTTCGGGCGCGAAGGAATCGGTGAAACTGCCAGCCGTCGATCGTATCTATACGATCGCGGAAGGAAAAGGAATCACAGGGGCCCTGTGCGGCGGCAATCCGTGTCCGGACGCGAAGGCTTCAGACGGTGCGGCCGCGAAGCCCGCCGCGAAGTGAGAGGCGCCTTGGTCTGTCGTTCTGCTGCCCGCTCGCTTCGTGGGCGTGCGCATGGCTGTTGTTTGGCCGTCTCGCTTTGCGTTTGCGCACTTGGCATCGGCAGTTCAACTCTGCGGGGATTCGCGCAGCAGCCGGTAAAGACGGCGGAGCCTCCGCAGAGCGGCATGGGCGGCATCTCGTCCGCGGGAACCTTCGCCCCGGTGTACGACAAGGAGAAGCGCCCGATTACCGCGGGCGGATTTGTGGACAAGGGAACCGTGGTTTTCCAAGACGTCACCAAGGCAGCCGGACTCGCCAAGTGGCGTCATGTGATGGGAACCGCCCAGAAGAAATACATCCTTGAGACCGATGGTTCGGGCGTCGGACTGATCGACTACGACAATGACGGCTGGCTCGATATTTATCTCGTGAACGGATCCACCTACGATGCAGTCGCCGGACGAATGAAGCCGCCCCACGCCGCGTTGTTCCACAACAATCACGATGGCACGTTTACCAATGTGGCCGAAAGGGCCGGCGTGACCAATGACCGCTGGGGGTTTGGGGTGGCCATTGGCGACTTTGACAATGACGGCTGGCCGGACATTCTGGTGTGCAACTTCGGCGGGAACAGGCTTTACCACAACAACCACGACGGCACCTTTACCGATGTGGCCCAAAAGGCCGGCGTGGTGCTTGGCAACTGGTCCGACGGCGCCACGTGGGGCGACTACGACGGCGACGGACTGCTCGATCTGTTCATTTCGGGATATGTGCACTACGACCTGAATCACCAGCTGGACTCCGATAACGGAGGCGTGCCGTTCGCCTACTGCCAGTTGCATGGGTTCAAAGTGATGTGCGGTCCGCGTGGGTTGCCGGGCGAACCGGATCATCTGTTTCACAACAACGGCGATGGGACATTTACCGATGTGAGCAAGAAGGCAGGAGTCTCCGATCCGAACGCCTACTACGGATTTACCGCGATTTTTGTGGACGTGAACAACGACGGAAAGCCCGATCTACTGGTGGCCAACGACTCGGAGCCGAATTTCCTTTACATCAACAACGGTGATGGGACTTTTCAGGACCAGAGTTACATCTCGGGATTTGCGCTCAACAATGAAGGCCGCGAAATCGCTTCGATGGGCCTGGCGGTGGGCGACTACATGAACAACGGACTGGTCGACTTGCTGGTCACGGATTTTTCCGACGATTTCAAGGCGCTTTACCGTAACGACGGTGAGGCCAGCTTCACCGAAGTTGCCAATGAAGCGGGACTGGCCCAAATCCCCGTTCCTTTTGTGGGCTGGGGCGATGGCTTTATCGATTACGACAACGACGGTTGGAAGGACGTGATGATGATCAACGGTCACGTCTATCCGCAGGTGGACGAGCATGACTGGGGTACGACATTTGCGGAGCGGCCGTTGCTTTTTCACAACAACCGCAATGGGAGGTTCGAATATGTACCGCCGGTGAAAGGATCGGGTCTGGCAACGCTTACCTCCGGGCGTGGTGCGGCATTTGGCGATCTTTTCAATGACGGCAAGATCGATGTAGTCATCAATCCCATCGATGGTCCCCCGGTTCTGCTGCGCAATGTGAATCCCGATCATCACCACTGGGTGGAATTGAAGCTGGTGGGCGGCATCAATCCGGCGAATGGCAAGTCAAGCCCCCGCGATGCGATTGGAGCCACTACCTATCTAGCCACCAATGGAATTCGCCAACGCGAAGACGTGATGAGCGGGGGCAGTTACATCTCTTCGAACGACCAGCGCGCGCACTTTGGATTGGGAGATGCGACCGATGCGGGGACGGCGGAGATCCATTGGCCTTCGGGCGCAAAAGAAACTGTGAAGCTGCCAGCGGTCGATCGCATTTACACGATCACGGAAGGACAGGGCATCACAGGAGCCCTGTGTCGAGGAAAGCCGTGCGATGGGAAATCAATGGCCGTCCGGTTGTTGCCGGTCGCGGCGAGATGAGTTGAAGTTTGGCTCAAGAGTGCGGCTGAAAACACGAGCCGGGTGAGAGATTCGTATCAACGAAGACCCACCCGGCTCAAAATCCAGCAATTTTGAAAGATGCAGCCTTAAAAGACTCCCGCGAGAAAAACTTCAGCGCGGTGCTCCCGCGTTGAGACCACGCCGCAATCTGCCAGCAGAGCCGGAGAGAGTGTAATGACTGGGCAATGGGAGTGCGCAAGCACCTTGTAGACCACGCCCGATCGAGCGATGGCGGCGAATGCCGAAGCACCCTGTGCGCCGAGGACGATGACGTCGGCCTGCTGGGCCCTCGCCTGATAGAGCAGTTCCTCGGTCGGATCACCCGGGACCGCGATGGCCTGAACGGAGATCTTTCGCTGCAGCTTATCCGGCACAAGCAGATACAGCTCGTCTTCGAGGTCCCCCATGGTGCGGCCGGCGAGAACCTCGGCCCGCTCCTGCGGTTTGATTACGTGCTGCAACACGAGGCGCGCCTGATGGTAGACGGCGAGTTCGGCGGCAAATGTAGCGACCGCCTCGCTGGTTTCATTCAGGCTCACAGCACACAGAATGGTTTTGGTTGCGTAGTTGCGGTATTTGCCATCGACGACGTCGGGACCGATGATGCAGACCGGTACATGGGCGGTGCGGAGGACAGCCTCGGCCACGGATCCTACCAGGAGTTTTCCAACAGGTCCGGGACTATGCGTCCCCATCACGATGCGGTCTACCTGACGCTCGCGGAGGAAGGCGAGGATTTGGTCGGCAGCCAGGCCGGGACGGACGACGATTTCGCAGGGGATGCCCTGTTCTCTTATCCGTTCGGCAAGCGGTTGGAGATGATCGATTTCGGCACGTGCCGCTGCGGCGTAGTCATAATAGCGGATTCCTGAAGTTTCCGACGCCGCCACAACCATCGTGTCATAGGCATGAAACAGAATGAGATTCGCGCCAAACTCCCTGGCTTGTGCGGTGGCGAAGCTAAGGGCCTTTTCATTTGCGGGGATCTCGGAGGCAAAGAGGATGGTGGAGGGCTTGTTCCATCCTGGCTTTGTGATAGCGGCCATGGGAACCTCCTTGACTTGTGGTTTTACTGTGGCAATTCCAGTAGCAGTTGTCGGTGCCCGGCGGCACAAGGTCAGGTGATCTAGCTCACCAAAGGAGGATGGACTGACCGGCATAACAGACCGTCGGAGTGGGGGCGCTCGTTTCGGATTGGCGCGGGATCTAGTCCTTCGCCGCGCTGATGGTGAATTGTGCCCCAGTTTCAAAGGTTTGTCCAGTGACAAGCGGCACAGATCATGAGTTGGGATCAATAAGGTGACCTGAATCACAGATTTTGATCGTATTGGCTGCTTTCCTAAGGACGTCGGAATCGTGGCGTTGGAGGCCGTACGGCCAGTTTGGGCTGCCGCCATGAATCCCCGGAGGCCCTATGCAGCCGATGCACCAGATTCCCGCTCGTGGCGGGCTCAATTATGACGAAGCACCTTTTCTAGCGATCTGGGAGGTCACACAGTCCTGTGACCTGGCCTGCAAACACTGTCGTGCCGCGGCCCAACCGATTGCCCACCCGGACCAGTTGACGACGGCTGAAGGCAAGGCTCTAATCGACCAAATTGCCGATTTGCAGGTGCCGATCTTTGTCTTCACGGGAGGCGATCCGCTCAAGCGGAGCGACGTGTACGAATTGATTCGTTACGCCTCAGATAAAGGTGTGAAGGTCGCCGTGACGCCGAGCGCGACGCCGCTGCTCACGCGCGAATCAATCTTCAAGATGAAGAAAGCGGGACTGGTACGGCTCGGCATCTCGCTCGACGGGTCGACGCCGGAGATTCACGATGCCTTTCGCGGACTGCCGGGCGCCTGGGCGAGGACGATTCAAGCCATCGAGTGGGCCAACGAAGCGGGCATTCCCATCCAGGTGCACTCGACCATCAGCCGGCACAATGCGCAGGACCTGGACAATCTATGCGCGCTGTTTGAAAAGCTGGCAATCGTGATGTGGAATGTCTTTTTTCTTGTGCCTGTGGGGCGCGGACAGCTGGGCGATTTGCTGAGCGGAGAAGAATTCGAACAGGTCTTCGGGAAGATTTACGAGCTTTCGCACCGCGTGAACTTCCAGATCAAAACGACGGAGGCCATGCACTACCGGCGCTATCTGCTGCAGCACAACCTGGAAGAGCGGCGCATGGGACATGGGCATCCGCACGCCGCGCACCACGAGTACGAGGCGGGCGCCCCGCTGGCTGACGCGCAGACACGCACGGCAGGCTGGGCGACGCGACGCGTAAACGACGGCAAAGGGTTCCTGTTTGTTTCGCACGTGGGCAATGTTTACCCGAGCGGGTTTCTGCCCATCCACGCCGGCAATATTCGCGAGAAGCCGCTTGCGGAAATCTATCGCAATGCGCCCATCTTCAAGGCACTGCGCAACACGAGCCGGCTGGAGGGCAAGTGCGGAGCCTGCGAATACAAAGAAATCTGCGGTGGATCGCGGGCGCGTGCTTACGCCTTGACCGGCGATCCGCTGGCGCAGGAGCCCTGCTGCATCTATCAGCCGAAGAACTGGATTCCCATCGCCGATCAGGACGTGACATCGACAGAGCCTTCGGAGTTTGCCAGCACACTGGTGACGTTGTAGGAGGGTACGGCCAAATCCAGAGCGGTTCCCCAGTTCACGATTGGGTGCTGAGTGGCCTTTTCCCAAGGAAAAGGCCACTCAGCCGGTTTTGATTTCCCCATTCACCAACTAAATAACCGCGATCGTCCATCGAAACTCAGCGCATGGTGAGCGGGCGCACAGGTGCAGGGCGCGGTTCGCCTGCTTTTTTTGCCAAAAGACGCGATGCAGAGTCGCTGAGGGCGGCTCTTCAGCACACGTCGAGCTTTGCTGCCTGTGCCATCTGGCCCTTTACAAATGAAGAAGCTACTCAGCTTCGCTGGCTTCGCTTTAAGCAATTGAAAAACTCAAAAGCGGGTGGGACATTGAATTATGATTCCCGTCGGCTGTGTGGGATGAGCGGGAAGATGGTATAAGCATCGTGAGTGATTCAAATCACTCGCACCCTTTGGGGGCGGGTTGATTCTGAAATTGGAGCCGCGCAGTTTGTATCAGGTTGCGGCTGGATGGGTTCTCTGCATAGAGCGTATTGTGGAGACCGATCTTGATGAGGCGAAACGATGCGGACAGCGATCATCGGCGGCGGCATTGCAGGCCTGGCAGCTGCCTATGAACTCGAGAGGGCACGTGCCACTGGCGCGGACACCGAGTACACGCTTTTTGAAGCGCAGGATCACCTGGGCGGTGCACTGGCATCGGAGATCGTGAACGGCGCAGTGATCGAGTACGGCCCGGATTCGTTTTTAAGCGAAAAGCCGGCGGCTGCCGAGTTATGCCGTGAATTGGGTTTGGCCGATCAGCTGACGCCTTCGAATGACGCAGAACGCAAGACGTATGTGGTGGTGCGGAACCGGCTGGTTCCGCTGCCTGATGGGCTGATGTTTCTGGTGCCGACCAAGCTGATTCCGACTGCGCTGTCGCGGCTGTTCAGCTTGTCGACAAAAATTCGGATGGGGCTCGAGCTGTTGCATCCGCCGCGGCCGAGCGGTCACGATGAATCGGTCGCAGCGCTGGTGGAGCGGCATTTTGGCGTGGAGGCGGTGGACCGGCTCGCCGATCCGCTGCTGTCGGGTATCTTTGGCGGAGACGCAAGCCAATTGAGCGCTCGAACGGTACTGCCGCGCCTGGTGGAGATGGAGACACAGCATGGTTCCCTCACCAGGGGCATGCTGGCAGCGCACCGGCAAATGCGCGCCCGCGCGGAGGCACAGAAACAGGGTGTCTCGAACACTGCTGCGTCCTCTCCAGTCCCCGACAACGGGAGACGAAGGCCGCGTGGCGTTTTCACCACACTGCGTGGCGGGATGCAGCAACTGGTGGACGCGCTGGAAGGGCGGCTGGAACCGAGCTGGATACAGCGATCTACGCCTGTGACTGCGCTGGAGAAGACACACTGCGGGTGGATGGTGACGGCGCGAGGATTGCAGGAAAACTATGACGCGGTAATTTTGGCTTCGCCGGCGTGGGCTGCGGGCGCGCTGCTGGCCGGGGTTGACCCGACGCTCGCCGAAGAGCTTGCAGGGATTCCGTATTCGTCGTCGATCACCGTCAACTTGCTGTATGACGAGGAGCAGCTTGGTGAGTTACCGGAAGGATTTGGATTCCTGGTTCCGGCGAGCGAAGGGCGGGCGATGTTGGCCTGTACATTCGTGCATCGCAAATTCCTGGGCCGTACGCCGACAGGGAAGGTTGTGTTGCGCGCGTTTCTGGGCGGCATGAAGAATGAAGGGTTGATGGCGGAGAGCGACGGGACGCTGGTGATGGCGGTGCGGCGCGAGTTGACGTCAATTCTAGGGGAAAAGATTATCGACCGCGGCGCGATGCCCGAACACACGCACGTTTCGCGCTGGCGGCGGGCCATGGCGCAATATGCGGTGGGTCACCAGGAAAAGATGCAGCGGATTCGCGCGCGGGTTGCGGAACTGCCCGATTTGCGGCTGGCAGGCAACGCGTACGACGGCATCGGCATTCCCGATTGCATACGGCTGGGGCGGCAGGCGGCAAGAGAACTGATCGCGCTTGGTTCCAGCCCTGAGGCTTGCAGCCGCTAACGAAGTTTCCGGATTGGCCCCATTGAACCGTCGCTCTCTACCGGCCCGTCTCCTTGCCGCCGGGTTGGTCCTCAAACTCTCGTCCAAGCCACCGTTGGAAGGCCGTCATGTTTTGTGCGCGGCCGAGGAAGCTGCTCACCAGGTCGTTGGCTGACTTCGATCCGCCGGGCTCCAGCACCATGCGCCGGTAGCGCATGGGAGCATCGCCGGCAAGCAGGTTTTTCTGATCGAATTGCTGAAAAAAGTCCTCGGCAATGACCTTGTCCCACATGTAGGTGTAATAAGCCGAGGAGTAGCCCGCGAGGTGATTGAAGCTCGCAAACATGTGGGCGTCCCCTTCCACGGGGATCATCAACGTGTAACGCCGCAGGTCATCCGGGACAACCGCGTCGAGTTTGATATTCTGCGGCGCGTCTTTGTAGAGGTCGTATGAGATTGCGGAAAACGCGTTCTGAAGTTCGACCGAGGTTGCTCGTCCGAACGCGGAAGCCCGATTCATGCGCGCTACGAGTTCGGCGGGTATCGGCGCTCCCGTCTGGTAATGATGCGCGAAAGTCGCGAGGACCTGCGGGCTATGCATCCATTCTTCCAACATCTGCGAAGGGGCCTCGACAAAATCGGCTTCCATGGAGATTCCGCTGATTCCCGCCCATTCCTGCTGGCCGCCAAGGATATGGTGCATCAAGTGACCAAACTCGTGGAAAAAGGTGACTACGTCTCCGTAATCCATCAGTCCGGGGTCGGCCGCAGTCGGTTGAGGAAAGTTGCAAACCAGGATGGCTTCCGGCAATTGCTTGCCGCGAATGCCATCGAGCACCTGCGCCATCTGATCGTGGCTGTACTTACCTGGCCGGGGATGCATGTCGAGATAAAATCTTCCGATCGCCTTGCCTTCTTCAATGACATCCCAGGTCTCCACGGATGGGTCCCATGCCGGCGCGTCTGTCTCCTGTTGGAAGCCGATATGAAAAAGGGTTGCCGCCGTGTCCATGATTCCCTTCTTCACCTGGTTATAGGGCAGGTAGGGACGGACGGATTGAGAGTCGAAACTGTAACTGGATCGGCGGACAAGCTCCGAAAGATGAAAGGAGTCGTAGCTGTAGATCTCCTTTGCACTGGGATCGGACTTCTGCTTTTCCGCCAGCAGAACAGCGAACTCGCGCTGCGCGATGGGCCTCGTTGATGCATTCAGGTCGTTGATGAATCGGGCGATATTGGCGCCGTTCTTGATCATCTTGTCGGCTGCGTTGTAATCCGCCCAGGAGGAGTAGCCGAGCAGCGCCGCAATCTGATAACGCGTCCGCATCATGTCCTCGAGCACATCGCGATTCTTTGGATAAGCGCGTGACTGGAATGCTTCCCAGAGACTACGGCGCAACGCTTCACTCTTCGCGAAGGTGAGCGGCGGGAAGAGGTCGGGATAATTGGTGGTGATGTGGATTTTCCCGTCCGGGCCGGGCTTGTGCCGGTCAATGTAGTCCTGCGGTAGCCCGTCCAGTACGGATACATCCGCGACCTCAACGGTTTTTGGATCGTCGGAGATATTGCGGTCGAACATGGACTGTTCTTCGGTGAGCCTGTCCTGGAGCTGATGGAGCTTTGACCGGGTGGCATCGTCTTTGTCGACGCCCGCCAATCGAAATTCGAGCAGCTGTCGCTGGATGTAATAGCGGGTCGCCGCATCCGCCTGCGACAAATCCAGAGAGGAAAGAGCCCGGTAGACGTCCCGATTGAGGGAGAGCGCCGTCGCCGCACTGCTCACTTTGGTGGTCATCGCCGTTGCGTGGTCGCGAAAAGCCGCGTCCGGATGCACCTGTTGCATTAGCGATGAAAAATAGTTCGCCGTATTCAGTTGCCGCACGGCCTCGTCGTATGGGCGGAGCGTGTTCTCGATGGATCGGGCCCCCGTGACCGCAACGATTTGGTCGATGGAGTGCTGGGCTGCGGCAAGACGGTCGGTTTCCAGTTTTTCGAAAGCGGCCACATCGGTCTTGGCGCTCCACAGCGGCGCTTGGTCAATTTTCGGAACCTGCGCATTTGCAGTTGCGACGAGAAGGACCAGCGTGCAGGCACCCGGTCGAATCGGCAGGATCGGCATAGACACTCCTGGGAAAGCTTTCGATTACCATCTCTGTTTGCCCTATGGTTACGCGCTACTATACCTGCCTGTCTTTCGTTCCCGCCATCCCTTTTCGTCACAAAACCTGGCCCTTAACCGCTATCTTGGCACGACTGGCAATACCAGGGCGCCGGGATGTTCGGGGTCGTGGAGGACCGTGTTTGTCGCCGTCGCAAAGCTTGAGTCATCCGCGGCGCTCTTGCCGGTGTTGAGGTTGCGGTCGAAGCGGGGGAAGTTGCTGCTCGAGACCTCGAGGCGGATGCGATGCCCTTTCAGGAAGACATTGCTCGACGACCACATATCGATTCTGTATTCGTAGACCTGGCCGGGCGTGATGGGCTTTGGTTCACCGACCGTGGACTCACGGAAGCGGGCGCGCAGGATTCCCTCGGTGAGGTTTTGCGCAAAGCCGTTCGGACCCACGTCGACAAGCTTGGCTGTGAAATCCGTGTCGACAGTCGAGGATTTCGCGAAGAGATCGAGGGTCACCGGGCCCGTAACTTCGAGGTCATCGTCGAGCGGCGGTGTGGAGTAGACGAGAACGTCGGAGCGAGTCTCAACGTCCTTCTGGTCGCGCGGACCGGGAGCAAGATGCTCGGAATCGCAGCAGAGAGGACCGCCTACCGTAGGGACGGGATTGCTCGGATCGTAGATGAACGTGTCGGCGGCGTCTCTTTGCGGAGTTGCCGTCGAAAGAGTTCCGTCGCCCGAAGCGCTGTTCGCCTTTCCACCGGAATGAAGAAAATAGCTGGTCTGCCTGGCGCGCGCGAGGGGCCACGCCGGCTCGTCGCGCCACTCGTTCTTGCCCATCACAAAAATCCTCACTGGATTCGCCGACGCAAACTGGTTCTGTTTGCCCAGAAACAAGAAGTCGTACCAGTCGAGCGTGACCGCATCCTCGTCGAACTCCGCTGCTGCCGCACCAAAATCGACTTCGCCGATCTTGCGTCCGCTGCCGGCGTGGCCGCCGATCGTGACCAGCAATCGCTGGCCATTCCGTGCTGTTTCATTCCCGGCGTGGTCACGCAGGCCGGCATAGTTCTTCAAAGATCCACCCTGGAAGATGTCGTACCACGCGGCGATCGTCAGTGCAGGGACCTGCATGGTAGCGTAGTTCTCTTCAATGGACCATTGCTTCCAGTAGCTGTCGTAGGTGGGATGGGCGAGCCAATCGAGGAAGTAGGGGGCGAATTCGTGCGTCAACTGCGAGCCGCTTGCGACCGGCTTGATATTGAAGACAGGAAAGTCCCTGAGAGGCAAGACCCGATCGCCGACAAGCGCGTTCGTGTCGTTCCGGATGACGCGGTTCAAGGTGTCCTGCGCGAGGCCGGCGGTCCAGGACTCGTTGAACCACTGCTCGAAGGCTCCGCCCTGATAGGTCCAGTTTTCGTGATAGTTGCTCGCGGTGACGATGGGGCAGATGCCGGCCAGGTGCGGGGGGTGGGCGATAGCGGCGAGCATCTGCGTGGCACCCACGTACGATCCGCCAAACATGCCAACCTTGCCATTTGAGTGCGGCAGCGCGGCGGCCCACTCCACCGTGTCGTAGCCGTCGTCGATCTCGTGTTTGAAGGTGTACCACTCGCCCTCGGAGGTGTAGCGGCCGCGCACATCCTGCACCACCACCATGTAGCCACGGGCAACAGCCTTGCGTGCGAAGTCCGCCGCGTTGTTCTTGTTGTAGGGCGTGCGCTGCAGCAGCGTGGGGAAGTTTCCGTCGCCAGCAGGACGATAGATATCGGCTTTCAGCGTTACGCCGTCGCGGGTCTTCATGGCAATGTTGTGCTCAATCAGTACCTGCGGTGCGGCAGACTGCCCCTGGAGCGGAGGAACCAGCGAAAGCAGGACGGCGAACGCGAAACCGCAAACGATTCTTCTGGACATGGATTCCCCCGGCAGAGAAAGACGAAGCAATTCTAAAAGGTAGGGCTGCGGCTGTACGCGATGCGATTCGGATTCACGAAAAGGCGCGCCATCACAACGCCGAAGAGAAACCCGCCGACATGGGCCAGGTAAGCGACACCGCCTGTCTTCACCTGCGCAACCGCACCGACATTGAAGACCTGGATGAGAAACCAGAAGCCGATCAGCAGCACCGCAGGAATGTAGGTGACGCGGATAAAGATGAGGATGAACACAATCGCGCGAATGCGGTCGCGAGGAAACGTGATGATGAACGCGCCCATCACCGCGGCGATTGCGCCACTGGCGCCGAGGCTGGGGATTCTGGAATACGGGTCGCCGAGGATCTGGGCCATCATCGCCACGATCCCACCCGCCAGGTAAAACACTAGGAAGTTCACCCTGCCCATCGCATCTTCGATCTCGCGGCCGAATGCCCACAGATAAATCATGTTGCCGATGATGTGCATCCAGCCTCCATGCATGAACATGGAGGTCAGGAGCGTGATCCAGTGGCGTCCATGGACGATCCGGATCGGTACCGCCGACCACGTCGACACAAATGCATCGCCGAGCATCAGTTCCTTCAGGAAGACATACACGTTGATAAGGATGATCGCTGTCGTTACGACAGGAAAGCTTCGCGCTCGACGCGACGCATCGCCCAGCGGGATAAATCCGGCCACTACATGCCGCCCTTGCCGAGCAGGATGCCGATGCCGTAGGTGACCGCGCCTTCGACGGCACCGACTACGGTCATCTCAAGTCCCGACGACCACCAGGATCGGATGGTGATGAGGCTCTTGGCCGCGCCGACGGCAAAGTGCGCGGCGAGCGAGACGATGGCCGCGGCAATCACCGCTGGGACTCCGTGCAAAAAGAAGAACGGGACGACGGGAATGAGAGCGCCCACAGCGGTTGACAAGGCACCCGAGGTGGCCGAGACGAGCGGGTTTGAAAGGGATTCCTCAGAGGAGCCGAGCCGCTCGCTGGACAGAGCGCGCAGCAGTTGCTCCGGGTCGCTGGCGATGTGGTTGACCATGTGGTGGGCGTCGGCTTCGGGCAGGCCCTTGACCTGGTAATAGAGCGAGAGAAGTTCCCGTGCCTCGGGCTGGTTCATTTTGATCGCTTCGCGTTCGCGGGCAACCTCGGCGTGGTAGATTTCGCGTTCGCTTTTGGCAGCCAGATAGGCGCCGGAGCCCATGCTGAGGGCCGAGGCGATCATGCCGGAGAGACCCGCCAGCAATACGTATTTGCTATCGCCGGAGGTGGCGCCTGAGACGCCGGAGACGATGCCAAAGATAGCGCCGAGTCCGTCGTTGACACCGTAAATGGCATCGCCGATCCACGCGCCGGGCTGTTTGCGGCCCTGATCGCGCTTGGCGAGCAGTTCGTCAAGAACTGCTTTGGGGTCGATTTTGGGCGCGGTAGCGGCAAGGGTGTAGTGACCGCGCAGCAGCGAC
The DNA here is from genome assembly GCA_963745845.1 of uncultured Acidobacteriaceae bacterium. Taxonomy (GTDB): domain Bacteria; phylum Acidobacteriota; class Terriglobia; order Terriglobales; family Acidobacteriaceae; genus Telmatobacter. The sequence continues at coordinate 107,787 of CAVUZE010000002.1, forward strand.
CCGAGTTCGCGGTAGTGGTCCTTCTCATCCTCGATTACGTGTTCGAGGATGGCGATGGAGTCTTCGTCGCCAAGGGATTTGAGCTGTTCACCATAGCTGGCGATGGCGCGGCTCTCCTCGATCTCCAGGCGGCGGAGGGCCATGCGGACGCCGCCGGCGCGGCTGGCCAGCGAATCTGCATCGCCGCCGGGACTTCCGGAATAAGAAGGCGGAGGGCCACCGAGCTGCTCAATGCGGCTGGCCCACAAGGAGGCATGCTCGAGTTCGGCCTGGGCAAGATGGCGCAGCACCTGGGCACGCACCGGGTCGGTATCGCGATCGGCCAGAGTTGTATAGGTGTGATAACCCTCCATCTCGGCCTGCCAGTTCCCTTCCAGGGCAGCCAACACCTTCCTGGTTCGGGCATTGCTTAATGGAGCGATAGCCACTTCTTTCTCCTTGCTTTTGCTTCGAGAATACTCGAAACGAGAGCCTCGCTGTTAGGGCAGTTCCCTGATCCGGCAGAGGCTCGACCGACGCCCTTCCCAGATGAGAGGTTTTCCGTATAGTGTTGTGTGCAGCAAAACGGCAGGCAGAAACCACTGGCCTCCGATGAACGCGTCAAATCCCCAGAACGCGAGCACGCCCGAACCGGGCAGAACTCTTTTTCAGGAAGCGGAGAACAACCTCTCATGTCCACGCGATCGACACGACCGGCAGCGCAAAGCACCCCGAGCTATATAGGCCCGTTTATTACCGTGGCCGTGCTGTTCTTTATCTTCGGGTTCATCACCAACCTCAACATGGCTCTGGTGCCGCACCTCAGATCCATCTTCGATCTGCCCTATGCCTGGGCCATGCTGGCCGAATCGGCCTTCTTCCTGGCGTATTTTGTCTTCTCGTCGCCGACTTCGAAGCTGATTGAAACCATCGGCTACAAGCGGACGATGGTGGTGTCGCTCTTCATTCAGGTGGTGGGCTGTCTGTTGTTTGTCCCTGCCGCCAAATTGGTCAGTTTTCCTCTATTTCTGACGGCGGTATTTATTGTTGGCGCAGGCGTGACAGCGCTGCAGACCGCGGCCAATCCGTATGTTGCGATTCTTGGCCCCGAGCACAGCGCTCCAGTGCGGCTTACCCTGGCGCAGGCGCTCAATTCTCTGGGCGGAACCTTTGCACCTTTGGTTGCCGGCGCGTATATCCTCACCGATCCGGCGAGTACCGCTTCGAAGGCAGCAATCGCCAATACCGTACGCGGACCTTATCTCGCAATCGCCGGCGGCCTACTGATTCTAGGCATCGCCGTTGCGTTTATGCATCTTCCCGCAGTCTCGCAGACACAGGCATTTCGCCCCGCGAAGCCGGGTGACCCAATTCTGAGCCGGAGCATCTGGAGCTACACGCACACAGTCCTCGGCGCGGTCGGCATCTTCCTTTATGTGGGAGTCGAAGTCGGCCTGGCATCCATTTCCGTCAACTACTTCAAGAGCCAGGGCGTGGACAGCGCCAAAACCGCATCGTTTCTGGTCTCGCTCTATTGGTTCGGCGCGCTGGTCGGACGCCTGCTGGGCTCGTGGGTGCTCACGAAGATCAAATCGAACAAACTACTCGGGGCCTTCGGCTTTATTGCGGCTGCCCTGCTCGCCGTCTCCATGGTCTCGAGCGGGCCGGTGGCTATCTGGACCGTCGTGCTCTGCGGCTTCTTCAACTCCATCATGTTCCCCAACATCTTCGCCTTGGGCATTGCCGGACTTGGCCCGATGACCAGCAAGGGATCGGGGCTGATTATGACTGCCGTGGTCGGCGGGGCCATCGTGCCTCTACTGCTCGGCGCAGCAGCCGACAAAATGGGCATTCAACACGCCTTCGTCATTCCCATCCTCTGCTACCTCTTCATTGCCTACTACGGGCTGTGGGGCTCCAAACCGACGCGGACGGTGACGGCGTAGGACCACCCCACGGACGAAGACCTGTCCGCGGGGACCTGGGTTGGAGTAGCTGTGAACCTGAAGGCCCTTCGGCACGTGCTGGAGGGCCTTCGCATTCGTGAACGAAATGATCTGATGTTGGGTCGCGCTCATGCGATCCTGTGTTTGCGCAGGGACGTGATCATCCACTTTGTCTGCACGGGCAACATCTACCGCAGTCGTCTGGCCGAGGCGTACTGCGCCTCGAAGTGCGTCCCAGGAATTCAGACTCTCTCAAGCGGCATCGGAGCGGGATTGAACGGAGACGCGCCAATCTCGCCCTTCACGGCCGATGTGCTGACCCGGTACGGCCTCGTCTCGTATGCGGCAGAGCACTGGCAGCGAACAACGGCGGCTCTTGTCGAGGTCTGCGATGTGCTCGTTTTCATGGAACTGGAGCACCACCGATTTTGCGAGAACTGGATCGACCCCAACCGGCAAAGGATTGAAGTGTGGGGAATCGAGGACGTGGGACCGCTTCCGGCATCCGAGATCCCCGGCAAGGCCGAGCGCACCTTCCAGATCATCCGGCAGCGCGTCGATGCCTTGCTGGCCGCACTCGCCGCGAGCTAACCGATTGAAAAACCAAAACTAACCAGTTGCTTGTGACATCGTCCGATTTTTCTTGACGCCTATCGCGGATTGCGATATTATTATTGCAATTTGCGATGTATTGCTGGACTGGCTGGAAGGACGACCCATCGCAACCCATGAAGCTCGGCGAAAAAATCCGCTACCTGCGCGAGGTGGAAGGCAGCCTCCGAGGCCTCGACCGCGCCATGAGCCAGCAGGAGCTGGTACGGGCCATCGACGCCGAGACCGGCTCGAAACTGAGCCAGAGCTACCTCTCCCAGATCGAAAGCGGCGCGCGCCCGCACCTGACCAACACTTCGCGGCAACTGCTCGCAGGGTTTTTCAAGGTCCATCCCGGCTATCTCGTGGATGACCCGGAAGGCTACTCGCCCGAACTGCAGAGCGAGTTGCGCAATGTGGATGACAAGCTGGACCTCTGGCTGGTTTCGGGCGCGGAGCGGTTCCGGCGGGATCCAGAGCTGAAGCATGCCTTGCTGACGCTGGCGCGGCACGAGCACTCGCGGGAGTGCCTGCTGCTGCTGGAATCGATTCTGGAGACGCCGGGATTGATGCCGCGGCTAACTGAGGTGCTAAGGCCGAAGAAACAGGGAACAAGAAGCAGGGAACAGGGAACAGGGATCAGGGATCAGGAAACAGAAGACTCGCACGATCTCAAACCACTTGCAGGACACAGGAATGGCAAGCGTCGAGGATCGACGAAAAGGGCGCGGTAAGAACAGGAGCGCACATGAACTGGGAATCGTTTTATTTGATCTGCTTTCTGGTGGGCCTCGCCCTGAGTGCGGTTTCGCTGCTGGGGGGCATGGGACATTTCGGAGGACATGTGCACTTGCCTCATGTGGGACACGTGCATCTGCCGCACGCGGGCGCCGTGGGCGGGTCTCATCCCGCTGGGGCAAGCACGCGGGGCGGGGCAAACGTGCCGTGGTGGAACGCGTTCTCGCTGATGATTTTTCTTTGCTGGTTTGGCGCGGCTGGGTACTTGTTGACGCGCTATGGAAGTTTTGTCGCGCTGGTCGTTTTGGTGCTGGCCGCGATCTGCGGTTTCGCCGGAGGCGCGATTATTTTTCTTTTCCTGACCAGGGTGTTATTGCCGCACGAGCGAGAACTGACCGCGGATGAGACGCAGGTTGTGGGCGCCGTGGGTCATGTTTCGTCGGCGATCCGCTCAGGCGGCATCGGTGAAGTTGTGTACGAACAATTGGGTGCGCGGTGCTGCGTGCCGGCGCGCTCAGAAGACGGCGAACCGATTCAAAAACAGGAAGAGGTTTATGTCGTCCGTTACGAAAAAGGAATTGCGTTTGTGAAGCGCTGGGAGGAAGAACTGAACGGCAGCGATCGGTTGTCTGTGGTCAGCGATCAGTTTTCCGCGACTGAATCAGAAACTGCGAAGACCCCTGGCGACCTGAAATCGCAACACTGACCATTGAATGCAAAATTTTTCACCGGTCACGGACAGTAGCGCGTTTCCAACTGACTACTGATGCTGACCACTGAACAATGAGGTCTGCAATGTCGAACACGACGGTGCTGATAACGGATATGGCCATCCTGGTAGGGGTTTTCCTGCTGGGTTTGCTGGCCAAGTTGTTTCCGAAGAACGGCCGGAACACCGGCTCGAAGCATTGAACCATTCACAAATCACCTCCCGGTAAAAGGACCGGGAACCAATGACGAACCAAATTGTTTTGATTGTCGGATTAGGGGTATTGGCGCTGATCTTTCTGATGGGCATTCTGGCCAGGATGTATCGCAAGGCCGGACCCAATGAGGCTTTGATTGTCTACGGTTTTCGCGGGCCGCGCGTCATCAAGGGCCATGGCACGGTGATCTTTCCCATGGTGGAGAATTGCCGCGAGCTGAGCCTCGAACTTATGAGCTTCGATGTGGCTCCGCAGCAGGACCTTTATACCAAGCAGGGCGTTGCGGTGACCGTGGAGGCGGTGGCTCAGATCAAGGTGCGCTCAGACCAGGCATCGATTCTGACTGCAGCCGAGCAGTTCCTGACCAAGGCTCCAGCCGCAGCGCGAGGGGCTTGATCCGCCTGGTGATGGAAGGGCCATCTGCGCGGCATCATCGGCCAGTTAACGGTGGAGCAGATTGTGAAGGAGCCGGAGATGGTGGGCGAGCGGATGCGCGCCACCTGCGCCGAAGACATGAGCAAGATGGGCCTCGAGGTGATTTCGTTCACCATCAAGGAAGTTCGCGACAAGAACGAGTACATCTCGAACATGGGCCGGCCTGACATGGCGCGCATCAAGCGCGATGCCGAGATGGCGACCGCCGATGCGGAGCGCGACACGGCAATCAAGCGTGCAACAGCGATGCGCGAGTCCGCGGTGGCCAAGGCGCAGGCCGATCAGGAGCGGGTGATCGCCGAGACTGCTTCCGCAACTCGGCAGGCCGAGGCGCAGCGCGATCTGGAGATCAAGAAGGCCGAGTATGCCGAGCAGAGCCGCCGCCAGCAGGCCAGCGGCCGACAAGGCCTACGAGTTGCAGACCAACGTGATGCTGCAGCAGGTGACCGCCGAGCAGGTGAAGGTGCAGCAGGTGGAGAAGGAAGGCCAGATCAAGGTGCAGGAAGCGGAAATTCTGCGCCACGAAAAGGAGCTGATCGCCACAGTGCTGAAGGGCGCGGAGATCGAGCGCCAGCGCATTGAGAACATGGCAGCCGCGGAGAAAGAATCGCCTGACCACCGAAGCCGAGGGCCGCGCAGCGGCGATCCGCGCACAGGGCGAAGCCGAAGCCAGCATCATCTTCCAGAAGGGCGAGGCCGAAGCCAAGGCGATGAGCGTAAAGGCCGAGGCCTACCAGGAGTGGAACCAGGCCGCGGTGGTGGACAAGCTGCTGACCAACATGGCCGACGTGGTGCGGGCGATGGCCGAGCCACTCAGCAAGGTGGACAAGATCACGATCGTCTCGACGGGCAACGACGACGCCGCCGGCGCGCACAAGATTACCGGCGACATGACGCAGGATTGCGGCGCAGGTGCCGGCATTGTTCGAGGCGCTGAGCGGCATGGACATCAAGCAGTTGATGTCCAATGTGCAGGCGATGAAGCAGAAGCCGGAGAACGGCGCGGCGACGAAAGACGCCAACCATTAAACCCAACCCGGCTTCGCGTGCGACATGCGGAGCCGGGGCATTGTCAGACGAGGAGACTATGAAGGCATTCCGCAAATGGAAGGCAATACTCGGCATGGGATTCGCACTGGCGCCCCTGGCGATCTTCGGGCAAGCTATCACGGTTCCTCCAGCGGAGACGCCCGTGGGTCCGCAAGCGGCGCCGGCAATCGCGCCTGAAGATCAAGCCACGAAGGAACAACTGGCCAAGCTGTTCGAAGTCATGCGCATCCGCGACCAGATGCAGTCGATGCGAAAGATCGTGCCCATGATGGTTGAAACGCAGATCCGGGAACAGCTCCGAGCGATCAATTCACAAGAGTCTCCCGGTGCCAAGCTCACGCCGGATCAGCGTGCGGCCATGGATCAGCTCTTGCGCAAATACGTCGAGAAGGCGGTCAACCTCTACCCGGTTGACGAGATGATCGACGACATGACTTCGCTTTATCAGGAACACCTGACCCGTGAGGATGTGGACGCCATGATTGTGTTCTATGGCTCGCCGGCCGGGCAGCATCTGCTGGATGCGCAGCCGAAGATTGCACAGGAGTACATGCCGCTGGTGATGAAGAGAGCGGGAGAACGAACCAAGACTCTTACCGCGGAAATGATGAAGGACATGGCAGTACTGAAGCAGTCGTCCAATCCGGCGCCGGAGCAGCCGGCGAAGAAGTAGCAGTATGCAATGCGAATCGCGCTGGCCTCTTGCATGGAAAGAAGCAACCGGCAGCTGAAGGTGACAAGGAGGATGATATGTCGTTACTCGATAGGGTGAGCACGTTGCTACGCGCAAATTTGAACGACCTGGTGGAAAAAGCCGAGGATCCGGAAAAGATGTTGAAGCAGATTGTGCTGGACATGGAAAACCAGTTGCTCCAGGTGAAGACGCAGGTGGCGATCGCCATCGCCGATCAGCATTTGCTGGAGAAAAAGCGGGCGGAGCACGAGCAGGAGGCGGCGGAATGGCACCGCAAAGCAGAGCTTGCAGTGACGAAGGGCCAGGATGACCTGGCGCGCTCCGCTCTAGAACGTTCGCTGAGCCATGCGCAGCTCGTGGAGGGATTCACGGCGCAGGCCGAGGACCAAAAACACGAGGCCGACAATCTACGCCAGGCGCTGCGCAAGCTGGAACAGAAGCTGAGCGAGACGCGCGCGCACTGCGAGATGCTGGTGGCTGAACATCGCCGCGCCAAGGTTGTGGGCAGAGCCACGAACGCGCGACAGGCGGTGGGCACTGACCAGGAGCAGGCGTTCGGGCGGATGAAGAGCAAGGTGCATGTGCGCGCCGCAGAGAACGCGGCGGCGAGCGAGATCCTTTCGCCCGAGACGCTCGAAGACAAATTCAAGGCGCTTGAGAGTGAAGATAAAGTCGAGACACTTCTAAACGAGATCAAGAGCAGAGTCGCCGCCCACGGGTGAGAGCGAGCGCATCAAGGACATCACTCGTTCTTTTACGACTCTCACCCGTCTCGCAAGGGCAGTGCGCGGCGGGCGCACTGGGCCCGCGTGCAATCGGCAGCCAATGCGGGCCTATTGCTCTCGACCGGGAGCACGGAACTGCATGGACTCCAATGGCTTGGGCGCCGTTGCAAATGTGTGCGCAACGTGCCGCCTTTCATTTCATCTATTAGTTAGAAAAACTGCGCGGGATATGGAATCCAGGGCGTAGAACACGCGTCAAATCGCTATACCGCAGACGAAAGGCGGATGATTCCCCATTTAGGCATCTGTCCAAATGTCTGCACTTAGCCTTGGGATGCGCTGGGTCGCATTTCTTTTGAAGAGCGGTGACTCTGCTCCCGGACTTGGTGATGGAATGCCCCCATATTTTCGTCTTCTTTCCGGGATGCTCGGCGCCAGCCTTTTGCTGTCGATGCTTGCTCCCGTCGTTGCTCAGCAACCCGCCGGGCCGGGGCAAGCCCCCGGACCATCCTCATTGCTATCTGAATTGCCTTTCGCCCCGGACGCATCGGCGGCAAACGGTTCGAAATCGAATCGCTCCGAATCGCCCGGCACTCCGGTGGGAGATGGGCCTGGCACCGATGCTTCTTCCGGGCTGACGAATGCCGGCCCTGCGCGCATTGGCGGAACCGTAACCGATACCAATGGAGACATTGTTCCCGGCGCGACGGTCGTGCTGAATGGCGGTGGCGATCACCGCTCGATAACCGCGAATGACAATGCGAGCTTCGAATTCGACAACCTTCAGCCGGGAGTTCCCTATCACGTGATTGTCCAGGCGAAGGGTTTTGCCGACTGGCAGTCTGCTGAGCTACGTTTGGGCGCGAATGAGTTTCAGTTTGTAACGGGCGTTCGCCTTCAACTGCTTGGAGAGGCGACCTCGGTCATCGTCAGGTGGACTCCGGAGGAGATCGCGACGGAACAAGTGCACATTGAGGAACAGCAGCGTGTCCTGGGCTTCATTCCCAACTTCTATGTCGTCTACGACTCGAAGAACGCGGTGCCTCTCACCACCAAGCTGAAATTTGAGTTGGCATACCGTACTTCCATTGATCCGATCACCCTTGTAGGTTCGGCTTTCCTGGCCGGGGTCAATCAGGCTGCAGATACTCCCGACTATCAGGAGGGATGGACGGGTTACGGCGAGCGCTTCGGAGCGGTCTATGGCGGCGGCGTCACCGACATCCTGTTCGGCGGCGCCATTCTGCCCGTGCTCCTGCACCAGGATCCTCGCTATTTCTACAAGGGAACCGGAACCACCAAGTCGCGTATGCTGTACGCGCTCGCAACTCCGTTCATTTGCAAGGGCGACAACGGCAAGTGGCAACCGAATTACTCCAGCGTCGGCGGCGACCTGATCTCGAGTGCGATCTCGAATGCCTATTACCCGGCCAAGGATCGCGGGGTCGGATACACGTTTGGGAATTTTGCTATCAATACTGCACAACGCGCAGTGGCCAATATCTTCCAAGAGTTTGTGGTCCGAAAACTCACGCCAAGCGCCAAAAAACAGCACAACTAAAAACTCGGGGTCCTCATGCTGTTTAATGAAAGTTAATAATCGTTATTATTTGTAATGATTATTCAGTGAAATATTAAAGCGATGTCTGTTGCGCCATGCGCGAAACCATTTGCCGGTCGCTTTTCTTCAAGGCGTAAGTGCGCGCGCGCCACGCAGGAATTCGCCAAGGCGCCAAATAAACTTGACGGCCCCGAGCGCCCGGTATCACCCAGCGGGAGCTGGAACATTGCACTGCTACATAGGGAGAACACATGTGCAGGACTGGGACGACGTCGAATGCATGCAGCTTATGGTGCTATTGGAGAAGATCGCCGTGCAGCAAGGACTCATCCGATGCTTCACCCGGGCTACAGGGAAAAGGAATCAGATGGTCCAACAACATGCGCGGAGGCACCTCCCCTGGAGTAATGGAACATTCAAGGTCGGACTGTGTCTTCGGCCGTGGGTTCCCCGTCTAATCAACAGCATTACTGCGGCAATGGGCGTGTCGGCGTTTAAGCTTGAGTTAGTCCGACGAGTCGGGTTTTTTTCGAACTCAGGCGAACCAATTTGAGGAAGCGAAAGAATTTTTTGTAGTTTACCAGCCCCAGCCTTTAAATCCGTAGTTAGAATTCCCGGTGAATGAATGCTCTCTGCAATTCGTCGTATCGTTGTATCGCTGGCTGTGGGCCTAGTCCTGGTAGCCTCGTCTTCCTTATCGTACGCACAGGAAGCGGGCTCGGGTCCCGTTATGGCCGCGAGCGGAGAGCTCCCCGAAGCGCCTGAACCTCAATTCACAGCCGCTGCGGCTGATCCCCCCAAAACGCAAATATCTGAAGCACAGACGACATCCGGACAAAACCAGAGCGCCCAGCAGCCTGCCGCGGGCTCCCAGGGAAGCTCCAGTTCGCAAACACCCGCTGCACGGACTGACGCGGAAAAGAGCGACCATGAGAAGGCCGAAGAGCAACTCAAGGAGCAAGAGAAGCAGCGGGTGATGGGGGTGATGGCCACCTTCAACACCACGAGAAACAAGGACGCATTGCCACTCTCTTCAGGGCAGAAATTCCAGCTTTTCTTCAAGAGTGTCAGCGACCCTTGGCCCTTTGTGCTGTCAGGCGCTGTTGCCGGGATAGGCCAAGCCGAGAACAGCACGCCGGAGTGGGGACAGGGGGCTCAGGGGTACGCCAAGCGATTTGGCGCCGGATACTCCGATTACTTTATCGGCAATTTCTTCGGCAATGCGGTGTTGCCTTCCCTATGGCATGAAGATCCGCGCTATTTTCAGAAGGGAACGGGCAGTGTGAGCGGCCGCATTCTGTGGGCCGCGAGCAGCACAGTCTGGTGCAAGCGCGACAAAGGTGGATGGGGCCCCAACTGGGCCAACGTTGTGGGCAACCTGATTGGCTCAGCCATCGGGCGTGCCTATTATCCGCCCTCGAGCCGCACTGTGGGCGGCACCATCTCGGACGGATTGACTGTAAGCGTGGAAGGAGTTGTGGGCTCCGAGCTCATCGAGTTCTGGCCGGATATGGTGCGCAGCTACAGGCGTAAACACGCGGAGAAGCTGGCTCGTCAGGCTGCCCAGCGCGATGCGCAAAGTGGAGCTCATCCTGCGCCGCAATCCGCACCGGCAGCGAAGCCGCAGAATTAGCCCGCGCCTGGCCTGATGCACCTGAGCGGCAAGTTTCGCATCTGGGCGCCAAAGCCGAATGCGGCGCCCATCAGAGTTAGAGCACCGGCTCAAGGTGCGCCGTGAAGTGGCGAAGGAACGGCGCTTCGTAGGTGAGACGCATCCCGCGTATCGACTCACGATTCTTCCAAACCTCGAGGATCACTTCGACGAGATAGTCGATGTGGCTCTGGGTGTAGACGCGGCGAGGAATAGCGAGTCGGACTAAGTCCATTTGCGCAGAGCCGGCGAACATCAACGTGCCAATTTCGACTGATCGGACGCCACCCTCGAGGTAGAGCTCAGCCGCAAGCGAAACACCCGGAAACTGCTCGGCGGGAATGTGGGGCAAAAACGCGCGTGCGTCAATATATATGGCGTGGCCGCCGGGCGGCTGAACGATCGGCACGCCCGCAGCCGCGATGTGATTGCCTAAATACGCAGTCGAAGCGATGCGATAACGAAGGTAATCTTCTTCGAGCGCTTCCTGGATACCGACGGCGATCGCTTCGAGGTCACGCCCGGCGAGTCCACCATAGGTGGGATAACCTTCGGTCAGAATCAGCAGATCCATTTCCTGCCGTGCGAGTAAGTCGTCATTGGTGCAGAGAAAGCCTCCTATGTTCGCCATGCCGTCTTTCTTGGCGGACATGGTGCAGCCGTCGCCATAGCTGAACATCTCCTGCGCAATCTCCTTCGGGGTCTTCGCAGCATAACCCTCTTCGCGCAGCTTGATGAACCACGCATTCTCAGCGAAGCGGCAGGCATCGAAGTAGAGCGGAATACGATGGCGCTTGCAAACGGCACTCACATCACGGACGTTTTGCATCGAAACGGGCTGGCCGCCGCCGGAGTTGTTCGTCACGGTGAGCATGACCAGCGGGACACGCTCACGGCCAACGCGCTGGATGAGCGCTTCCAGAGCGGGAACGTCCATGTTGCCTTTGAACGGATGCTGCAAGGAGGGCTGACGGCCTTCGGGAATGACTAGATCGACGGCTTCGGCTCCGACAAACTCGACGTTGGCGCGGGTTGTATCGAAGTGCGTGTTGTTAGGAACGACGTCGCCTTTCTTGCAGGTCACTCCGAAAAGGATGCGCTCGGCGGCGCGGCCCTGATGCGTGGGAATAACGTGCTTATAGCCACAGATGTCCTGGATCGAGTCGTGAAAGCGGTCGAAGCTGCGGCTCCCCGCGTAGCTTTCGTCGCCTTCCATGATCGCGGCCCATTGATGTGTCGACATTGCTCCGGTCCCGGAGTCGGTGAGGAGGTCGATCAGAACGTCGTCGGCATGGAGAAGAAACAAGTTGTAATGCGCTGCTTTCAAGAGTTTCTCGCGCTGTGTGCGGGTCGTCCAGCGGATGGGCTCGACGCTTTTAATACGAAATGGCTCGATGATGGTTTTGACCGGCATTTACGGGCTCCAGAAACCGACAGTTGTGAATGCCTCCCGAGTCTACCGCTCCCGAGCCGATAGCCGCCGCCGGGAGTCTCTGCGAAATGAGACGCAGAGATGTTTGGATGCGATTGGCCGCTTGCGCCGCGCCACGGAGGACTGCACAGACCGGAGTAGAAACCGGGCGGACCACGCATGAGCGCGTACTTGAAACCAAGTGAGTCGTAAAGTAGCTTGTAACTTCCTTCCCATCCTTTGGAACTCATTCCTGCGCTGAGTATTGAGAAATTCGCATCGCCAGCGGCCATCTCTCGTTGACGGCTCTCGCCCTCGAACGGATATAAAGGTATGACCCGAAGGAGCCGCTCTTGCCATTCGCGATCACGCCTACGCAGTCCGAGCAGAACCAGAACAAATCGCTCTTTCCGACGGAGGGACTGGCGGCATTCGCGCTGGTGACGGGACTGTTCTTTTTTTGGGGCATTCCCAACAACCTCAACGACGTGCTGATTCGGCAATTCATGAAGTCGTTCGAGATTACACGGCTGCAGGCGGGCCTGGTGCAATCGGCTTTTTATACCGGATACTTCTTGTTTTCGATTCCGGCAGCCATGGTAATGCGGCGCTTCGGCTACAAGACAGGACTGATTACAGGGCTTTTGCTCTATAGCACCGGGACTTTTCTTTTTCTGCCTGCCGCTCAGGCGCGCAGCTATTCCCTGTTTTTGCTTGCACTGTTTGTCATCGCGAGTGGGCTAGGCTTCCTGGAAACAGGCGCGAATCCTCTGATCGCGCAACTCGGCGCGCCGGAAAGCGCAGTGCGGCGGCTCAATTTTTCGCAGGCATTCAATCCCCTGGGCGCCATCACCGGCGTCCTGATTGGGACCTTGTTCATTTTTTCCGGCGTGGAGTTGAAGCCAGCACAAATCGCACAATTGAAGCTTGCAGGAACCTACGATGCGTACCTGCAACAAGAAACGATGCGCGTCATCGTGCCGTATTTGGTGCTCGGCGCAGTGGTGCTGCTGTGGGCGTTTCTGATTTTTCGCACGCCGTTCCCTGTAGTTGCCGGCCCGCAGTCAACCGGCAGCAACGAACCGCATGGAAGCTACCGCGAGCTTTTGCGCTATCCGCATTTCCTGCTCGCCGTGGTGGCGCAGTTCTGCTACGTCGGCGCGCAGGTGGGCACGTGGAGTTACTTCATTCAATATGTGCAGGACTACACGCGTCTGCCGGAAAAGACTGCCGGCTATTTTTTGACGGGGACGCTGGCAGGTTTCGGCGTGGGGCGCTTCGGCTCGAGCCATTGGATGAAAGTGGTGAGCGCAAGCAGGTTGATGGGCTTGTTCGCATTGGCAAATGTTGTACTTGTGGCTGTCGGCATTCTCTTGCCGGGATGGGTCGGACTTTGGGCTATTTTTCTCACGAGCTTCTTTATGTCGATCATGTTCCCCACGATTTTTGCGCTGGGTATTGGAGGCCTGGGCGTCAACACGAAGTCCGGAGCCTCGCTGCTGGTGATGTCGATTATTGGCGGCGCTGTGTTTACTCCGCTGATGGGTCTGGCATTTCAGAGGACCCACAGTATGGCGCTTGCCATGACGGTTCCTCTGGTGTGCTATGTCTGCGTTGCATACTACGCTTTCTGGGGCTCGAAGATCCCGCCTCGCCACGTTGCTGAATCGCACGATGCGGTCGTGCCGATTCGAACAGCCTAGCTGCGAACGCCGGAATTGCAAGGAATCTCCAATGGAGACGATTCGAGAACGAATTGTTGCGAGCCTGGTTCTCTTCGGGCTCGCGATGACTGCGCGCGCGGTGGCGCAGCACAGCCCGCTCCCGCAACAGATTGCAGACCATGAGCAAAAGCTGGCGCAGGCGCGGGCCTCGCAGGACAAGCGCAGCGAAGCCGTGGAATTGAATCTGCTCGCCAACCTCTACCGCCAGGAAGGAAAGCCGCAAAAGGGATTAGAGGATTGCACTGAGGCCTTGCAGATTGAAGAGAACGCGGGCAACCGCGGCGCCGTGGCCCAGACGCAGAATACGATGGGCAGGATCTACACCGACCTCGGCGAAGAACAGAAGGCGATGGACTTGTTCAACCAGGCACTCCCGGTGTGGCAGAGGTCGGGCAACCGCATGGGCGAGGCGAGCACGCTGAACAACATAGGCAGGGCCTATAACAACCTCGGGCAACGGGAGAAAGCGCTCGAAACTTTGAATCAGGCACTACCAATCTGGCGCGACATCGGCAACCACCTGGGAGAGGCCAGCACGCTCGACAACCTGGGAAGGACCTACGCCGATATGGGTCAAGGGCAGCAGGCGCTGGACTATCTGCAGAAGGCGCTGCCGATGTGGGACGAAGTGGGCGAGCACGGCGGCGCGGCGCTGACGCTTAACAACCTGGGCATGACCTATATCGACCTTGGGCAGTTACAGAAGGCGCTCGAATCCTATGGCAAGGCGTTGCCAATTTGGCGGGAACTCGGGAACCGCCAGGGCGAAGCCAGCGCGCTGAACTATATGGGCAGAATCTATAGTGCGCTGGGGCAGAATCAGGAAGCGATTGATTATTTCAAGCAGGCGCTGCCCATTTGGCGCGAGGTAGGCAACCGCAATGGAGAGGCGTTGGCGCTGAACGATATCGGGAGAGACTACGCAGATCAGGGACAAACGCAGAGCGCGTTAGATTTTTACAGCCAGGCGTTGCCGATCTGGCACGAAACCGGGAATCGCCGCGGGGAAGCAACGACATTGACCAATATTGGGCGCGCGTATGCCGACATAGGGCAAATCGACAAGGCACTTGATTGCGATTTTCAGGCGCTTGGCATTTGGCGTGAGGTGGAGGACCGCCGCGGTCAAGCGCTTGCCCTGAGCAGCGTCGGCCAGCTGTATGCGGCGCAGAAGAAGCCGCAGGAGGCGCTGTCACAAAAGCTGGCTGCGCTGGCGCTGGCCAAAGAGGCGGGCGATCCTAACATGGAAGGCTGGATTGAGACGTCGCTGATGATCGGCTTCCGCAACGAGCATCAGCCCGAAGAAGCGATTCTGTTCGGGACGGATGCGGTGAATGCTTATCAGCAGATTCGCAGGAATATCGTTGGGCTCGATCAGGGCCTGCAGGCCGGATTCACGCAATCGAAGTCGTATACCTATCGAACGCTGGCGGAGCTTCTGGTGCAAGCCAACCGGCTGGGCGACGCCGAAAAAGTTCTCGATCTCTTGAAGGAACAGGAACTGAATGAAGTGGTGCCCGGAGCGGCAAAGCATGCCGCAAAAACCGAGCCGCTTCCGCTCACTCCGGCGGAGGAAAAGGCGGAGAGCGACTTGGCGAAAGCAGAGAAGAACGCCGATACAGTGACCGAGTTAAGCACACACTATGCGGCGCTGAAAGCCAAGGCGCAGCGCACGGCCGCGGAAGACGCGCGGTTGAAGGCCCTCGAGTCGAGGATCGAAGCCGGAAACGGCGATGTGTCCGATTTTTTCAGAAACACGCTCTTTCCGGAACTCGCGCAAGGCGCGGGAACACAGGATGCAAACGCATTGTTGAGCCGGGAGCGTTCCGAGGTGAGCCGGTTGCAGAACACTCTGGCTGAGCTTGGACCAGGAGTGATCGGCGTGCGGCTACTGCTGGGAGACGAGCACGCGTACGCAATCGTAGTGACCGAGAAGGCTCGTAAGAAGTTCGAGCTCAAGGCGAGCCCAGCAGACTTGCGCAGCAAGGTGCAGCAGGTGCGGAACGATTTGCGCAAGCCTTCGTCGGACCCGAAGCCGCATCTGGTTGAACTCTACGCAATGATTGTGGCGCCGTTCGACGATGAGTTGCGCGCCTTGGAGGAGGGCAACCAGCAAAAGGGACGGGTTCCGACGCTGCTCTGGTCGCTCGATGGCGTGATGCGCTATTTGCCGATGGCCGCGCTCTACGACGGGCAGTATTATCTGGCGGAGCGATTTAACAACATTCTTTTCACGCCGGAGAGCTATGGGCATATTACGGGCGGACCCGAGGCAGGCCAATCCGACTTGCGCGTGCTGGCGATGGGGCTCTCGAAGAGTTATGGCGGGCTGCCTGCCCTGCCCGGCGTCACAATGGAACTCGATTCTGTGGCTCACGATCCCGCAGTGCCGCAGTCGCACGGGCCGATGAACGGCATTCTGCTTTCCGACGAGCAGTTCACGTACGCGGCACTGAAATCGGAGCTTGGCGCGGGGCCGACGTTTCCCGTAGTTCATATTGCGAGTCATTTTGTCCTGGACGCCGGGGGCGGGACCGAGCCCTATTTGATGCTGGGTGGCGACGCTACCGGGGAGCCGAACGGGTATCCACTAAGCCTCTCAACCCTGGAAGATTCTGCGATCAGCTTTCACGGCACCCGGCTGTTGACGCTCTCGGCCTGCAGCACGGGAAAAGGCGATGTGGCGAAAGACGGCCTAGAGATGGACAGCCTGGGGATGATTGCGCAGCAAAAAGGCGCCGAGGCCGTAGTGGCAACGCTGTGGGACGTGAATGACGCAAGCACCAGCCGCATCATGAGTGATTTTTATGCGCGATGGGTAAAGGCTCCTGCGGCCGGCAAGGCAGAAGCTCTGCGCGAAGCCCAATTGGCGCTGCTCCACGAGCCCGCCTCGTCACCGCCAAGCGCGAAGGCTGGTCGCGGCATGCAGGTCGAAGACAACACTCCGGGGCCGGCCGGATATGCTCATCCGTACTATTGGGCTCCGTATGTGCTGATGGGGAATTACCAATAGGCGCATGATTGGCTAAAAGGCTGCAGGCGCGGGGGATCCTGGTTTCCGTTGGGCAGTCATCCGGGCCAAATCCGGAGCTAATTCGAACAAAATCATCCTTTTCAGTACTAAAGATAAGGTGAATCGTGCCTACCGCTGAAACTTGTTCCGCGAAATACCGATAGTGTTCGCGCTGTGAGCGCAATGAAAAGCACGTAGGGCCCTGGCAATCCCCGGTTGGTCGTAAGAAGACACCACAACTGAAGCCCGAAGAAAAATGGATTAGATTCGTCTTTTCCGTATTTTCGGCAAGAAAGAGCGAAACCGAGAATGATTTCCCTGAAGAAATACCTCGACATGCCAGGAGTTGCGGCGGCGGAACCCGAGTCTGAAGAACTTTTTCCGGCAACCTTGCAGTGCTATCGTGCCCTGCTCAGCACTATGGGGAGAACTGCTACTCAGATCTCTCCTGCTCTCGGCGCGGATCTTGAAGCGAACCTGCAGAGCCTTGAGCGGCGTGTCTCTGTCAATGCTTCGCCCGATTCCGTGAAGCAGGTTGAAAAACAAGTTGAAGTCCAATTGCAGGAGTGGGGAGCGCGAGTCTCCGATCACTTGAAAGCGAAGGCAGACGAAGTGCGTGAGGTTCTTGTCGCCTTGGCGAAGACGGCGGAATCCGTGGGGAGTTGGGATCATGGTTATTCCAGTCAATTCAAAGAAGTGACCGGACGCCTGGAGCGAATTGCCGATCTCGACGATCTGACCGAGATTCGGTCCTCCCTGGTGAAACGCGTGTCGGAGTTGAAGAGCGGCGTGGATCAGATGACTCGCAAGAGCAAGGAGTTAGTCGCCCATTTGCGCGCCGAAGTTTCAATTTACGAAACCAAGCTAAGAACAGCCGAGCAACTAAGCTTGCGCGATGAACTGACGCGCCTGGCAAATCGCCGCAGCGTGGAGGAGAGAATCCGCTGGAGTATCGAGAGCAGGCAGACTTTCTGTATTGTGATGCTCGATCTGAACGGCTTCAAACAGGTAAACGACCAACAAGGGCACTTAGCCGGCGATGACTTGCTCAAGCAATTTGCGACGGAATTGCAATCGAATACGCGATCGGGCGATTTAGTTGGCCGCTGGGGCGGCGACGAGTTTGTTGTCGTTCTTGCATGCGATGTGCCCGGAGCTATCTCGCACATCGATCGGCTCCGCAAATGGGTGTTTGGCAAGTACACAATCCATGGTGGTGCGGGCAATGAGCCCCAGGCGGTTTTCGTCGATGCATCGATCGGCTTAGCTGAGTGGAAAGCCGGAAAGACCTTGCAGGATTTGATCTCCGAAGCGGACGCGGCGATGTATAAGGATAAGAATCGGTCGCGTCTCAGAGAGTAAAAGCGACTTAGCCGGCGCCTGCTCCCGGTTGTGAGCTCAATCCCTTGGAATAGTTACTGTACTTTTTCTCATGCACCAAGGGAGAACCTCGCGAATCGGCATTCACCTTTCACGAAAGTTGTAGAACCTGAACAGCAAGAATTATGAAGCTCAACCTAGAATCTCGAAAACGATAGGCCGATAGAGTGCCCGTAGCAAATAACCACCTGCTCCAAGTAGCGATTCTGGACCTAAAGTCGGATCTGGTTCGGTGCAGGCGGAAATCGATATAAGGAGCAATTCGAATGTCTATCATCAGCCCGATTAACAACGTCACGAACATCATTGCCGAGAACTCACTGAACAGCACTCAGGATCAACTTCAAACGACACTGCAACAGCTCTCCACCGGTCAGGAGCTCGTTTCTCCCGCTATCGCCCCTGCAAACACGTCCATCGCAGCCGGCCTCAACGCCAACATCTCGGCGCTGACGCAGTCTGCCCAGAACACGCAGAGCGGCGTTGGCGAGTTGCAGACCGCCGCAGGCGCGCTCTCGCAGGTTACGACGCTGCTCAACACCGCAGTCACCCTGGCCACCCAGGCTTCGACGGGCGGCTTGTCCACCGCGCAGGCGACGGCTCTGGATACAGAGTTCCAGTCGATCCTGACCGAAATCGGCACGATCGGTACGACCACAAACTTTAACGGCACTGCCGTTTTCGGTGCGGGCGGCGCAGGCACCACGCTGAACGTCTTCACCAGCGATGGAACAGCCACCGGCAACAACACAGTTGCGACCACCGTCAGCGCTTTGACCACTGCGGCACTCGGACTGACCGGCGACAACCTGACGTCGACTGCCAATGCCCAGACGGCCCTGACCGCTATCACGGCGGCCATCAACACCGTCTCGGCGAACAGCGGCGCAATTGGTTCATCGATCAACCAGCTCAACGCCAGTTCGGAAGTAGCATCCACCGAGCAGACCAACCTGCAGAGTGCGGTCAACAACATTCAGAACACGAACATCCCGCAAGCCGTCTCGCAGCTCACGCAAGAGCAGACCCTGCAGCAGATCGGTTTCTCTGCCCTGCAGAGCTCGCAACAGTCCGAACAGCTGGTCGAGAAGCTGTTCCAGTAAACTTAACCCGCTTTTCCACGCGACAGCAGCGCTTTTTCCGGCGCTGCTGTTCTGTTTTGCGGCCTGAAATTCCGAGCCGCAGATGCCGATATAATCTTGCGGCTTGGGCGCTAACTAGACGCCAGACAGCGCGGCCCCGGCCTCAGGAAAAGGACCTCTCATGAGTTCAGTCTCTGCACTTAATTCGCTTCTCGGCTCCAGTTCCTCTTCGTCCGGTATCGACATTAGTTCGATCCTTCAGGCATTAACAGGGTCATCGACTTCTGGTCTCGACGTCACGACCGCCGTCACCGCGTCCGTCACTGCCGCCGAGGCGCCGGAAACCGCCTGGAATACGCAGCTGACCTCGATTGAGAACCAGGTTTCGGCACTGCAGCAGATTCAAACGGATGTGCAGAATCTCGATAATGACGTGCAACAGTTGAACAGCATCACCGGCCCTCTCGCGTCCAATACCGTTACGTCATCGAACTCAAGCATCGTTTCAGCCACCGCGGCCTCAGGGACTGCGCTGGGAACCCACGTCGTGACGGTCAATAACCTTGCCACCACGGCCACATGGACCTCCGGCGAGTTCGCCTCCAGTTCCACCGATCTGCCGGCAGGGAGCTTCACCATCACCACTGGTTCCGGCGCGACGCAGACCATCACTACCGATGGAACAGAGTCTGTAGCCGATGTGGCGAACGAGATCAACGGAGACAATCTAGGGGTCACAGCGTCTGTGATCACCGATGCCAACGGCGCCCGCCTGGCCATCGTCGCCAACGCGTCAGGCAGCGCCTCCAACTTCACCATCAGCGGTTCGACGAGTTTTGGATTCACTCAGCCGGTCACCGGCACGAATGCTTCCCTTACGGTGGATGGCGTGCCGATCAGCAGCGCTTCAAATACTGTTACGGGCGTGCTCTCCGGCGTAACCCTGAATCTCGAGGGCGCCAGCGCAGGGACGCCGGTGACGCTCAATATCCAGCCGGACACTTCATCGGCGTCGACCGCGATCAATCAGTTCGTGACCGACTACAACAAGGTGATCAGCGACATCAACGCCCAATTCGACGACACTTCGTCGGGTCAGGGCCCGCTGGCCCAGGATTCGAACATCATCAACCTGCAAAATGCAGTGGAGCAGTCATTGGACTTTATGGGGACGGGATCCTCAGCCACCCTGTCCTCCCTCGGCATTTCGTTCAACAACGACGGAAGTCTTTCGGTTGACTCTTCGACGCTGCAGAATACTCTGCAGAATAACTTCGCCGGCGTGCAATCTTTCTTTCAGGGCTCAGCGCTCAACGGCTTCGCAAACAACATGGATCAGCAGCTCACCAGCTTTCTTGCTCCTGCCAATGGGGCCTTCACGGTCGACCTCCAGAGCATGAATAACCAGGAGACCACTCTTAAACAGAACATCAGCAACTTTCAAACTACGGTCATCGATCCGCTGCAGACCAATCTGACATCACAGTTCACAAAGGCTGAGGAGGAGTTGCAAGAGTTGCCGAACGAGCTCAAGCAGATCAGCGAAGAATTCAACCCGAATTCAAACAGCAACAGCTAAATGAGTAGTCAGGGACATAGGACATGCGCACGGATCTGGCTTATCGCAAGACTGCAATTCAGGGGAGCAGCGGGTTCGGCCTGCTGATCGCGATCTTCGACGCCCTCGCAGAGGATCTGCGTCGCGCGGCTCAGGCCGAACGGAACAACGACATCGAAAAGCGTTGCCGCGAAGCCAACCACGCGGTTCATATCATCGGTTTTCTCGAGGATCGGCTGCTCCATGGGGACGGCGGGGAGTTGGCGGATCAACTGAGGGCCTTTTACAGTACGCTGCGCCGCAACCTGTTTCAGGCGCAGATCAACCGATCCGCCGAGCAGTTGGAAGAGCTGATGACCGCCGTACTGAAGATTCGCGAAGCATGGCAGAAGGCCGATCAAAGCAAGGCTTCCTCGGGACCGGATATTCTTCCCGCCGCGATGCAGAGTTTTCCCGCCTTTGCCGCGACAACGACCGAATACAGACGCGACGAATGGTTTGCCTGAAGACCTGGCCGCCCCTTCTGCATGCGGCCTGGTTAACTTTCATCTCATCCACTCAAAACCTGATTCTTCTGGCAGCGCGAGCGGCGTCGGCACGCCCCGATTGTCGCACCGGCTTGAAGAGGAGACGTACCTCGACGTGTCTTGACCGTGAATTTGCGGCACGATAAGACCTCGCGCTGCGAAAGCGGCCGACCTTCGCGCGAGCAATATCGCGCCCACTGCCTGTTCACAGGCCCTAGGTCGGTATCGTCAGGTAGTTGAGGAGCGTATTGGGCAGAACCTTCGCCGCTGCCTCGAGCGCCGCGCTATTGTCGGTCTCCGCCTGGCTAAGATTCGTTGCCGCCTGGGTCAGATTTACGCCGGACAAGGTGTTCTGCTGCGAAGTAAGGCTGACCGTCTCCTGCTGCAGGAATGTCGTCTGGGAGGTCAGTTGGGCATCGGCATTGCCGTAGAACTCCTGCTGCTGGCTCACAAAGTTCAGTGCGCTGGTGACAGCCGACGTAGCCGTTGCAATCTGCGACGAGCTTCCGCCTTGCAGGGCCGTAGCCAGTTGGCTCAGGGAACCGAGCACGTTTGCCGACGCATTGGTGAAGATCTGGCTTCCGGGAAGGTTCACCTGGATGCTCTGGTTGTCTCCGACCGCGATCGCATTCTGATCCGTGTTGCCGTTATATTGATATCCCGTCGGCGAGCCGCCGTTTGCCGTGAACGGCGTGGTGGTCGTATCGGTTCCGCCAAACAAATAGGACCCTTGGTAGGAGGTATTGGCCAGCGACACCACGCTGTTCAGGACATTCTGCACGTCCTGCGAGAGCGATTGCAGATCCGATGCCGAGGTTGTGCCGTTTGCGCCCTGCGTTCCATCGGAGATGGCCTGGTTCAACAGGCTCACCACATTGCCCAGAGCCGAGCTGGCCGCCTCGACTTGCGAAGACGCGCTGGAAACGTTCTGCGTGTACTGATCCACATCAGCGGTCTCGACCTGATTCTGCACCAGCGCTGCCGATGCAGCCGGATTGTCCGATGGCTGATTGACGCTCTTGCCCGTCGCCACCACTTCGAGCGCATTGTTCAGCACGGCCTGGCTTTGATTCAAGGCATTCTGGATATCGGGAATGAAATTGGGATTTACGCGCATATCAATCAATAACTCTGGGACGAACCCATATCGAGAGTGACGGTGCTCAACGCCTGGACGGTGCTGACAATCCGGGCCGCAGCCTCATAGGCGGTTTGAAATTTGATCAGATTGGTAGTCTCTTCATCGATGCTGACTCCGGAGACCGAGCTCTGCTGATTTGTCAGTTGCGTCAGGCTGTCCCCGATCGCCGTGGACTGAGTACTGGCGTTTGACGTGTCATTGCCCACTTGAAAGACGAGATTCGCATAGGCTTGCGTGGGGCTCTGTCCCGATGGAAGCGCATTGGTCAGGACAGCGGAAAGGTTAGCGACGTTGCCGTTGCTCCCCGGCGCGCCGTCGGAACTGATAGCGATCTGCGATGGATTGGTGATGGCTACGCTCATGCCGGCCGCAGCGCCAGAGCCGGCCGGAACCGTAAAGAAGGCCTGCCCCACGTTGCCGTTGGAATCGTAGCCTTGTGCCTGGGCTGCGTTGAAGGCATTTGAAAACTGCGTTGCCAGGGTGTTGAGCTGCGTCAGGTAGCCGGGAATCACCTGATCCCGCATCTGGATCGCTCCGCCAAGCTGGCCGCCTTGAATCGTAGAGGTAATGTTGTTGCCCGACGAGTCAATGACCTGTTGAAAGCCATTTGTGCCCGTCGTGGTCTGCAGAGAGAAACTCTGGTTTCCCACCACGAGCGCGCTGCCGTTGGCAGTCGTAATTGTCTCTCCGTTGCTGCCTTGTGCAACAGAGATATTGGTTAATCCTGAGAGCTGTTGAACCAGCTCGTCGCGCTGGTCCTCGACCGTGCCGCCATCCTGCCCTGACGCCTGCAACTGCTCGACCTGTCCGTTGAGCTGAGCGATCTGCTGGGTGAGCGTGTTGATCTGGGCCACGGTTTGCGTTACCTGAGCATCGGCGTCGGACTGCGCGCTTGTGAGTCCATTTGCCGTGGTGTTGAACGCCTGGGCGAGGCTCTGGCCGCTGGAGAGTACACTTTGCTGAACGGCCGAGTTCGATGGATCTCCCGATAGCTGCGCCAGGCTGCTCGAGAAGGACGACAGTGCGGTGCCAATATCTTCACCGCTGGATGCGAAATAAGTCTGTATCTGTTGCAGACTGGCGGATTGCGTATCCACACTGCTCTGCGCCGACGTCTGCTGGTTAATCTGCATATTCAGCAGCTCGTCGCGGACACTCTGAAGGCCGGTGAGGCTGACGCCGCCGCCCACTAACTCGCCGTTGGTCAGATTCTCCGCACTCTCCGATAACTGCGGCACCTCACGGGTATAACCCGGTGTGTTGGCATTGGCGATGTTATTGCTGGTGGCATTGAGCGCACCTTGAGTCGCCTCCAGCGCCTGCATGCCGATCAAGAGCGATGTATTCAATCCACCCATAGCGATTACACCTGGCAGGACCAGGTCTGCTGCTTCAACCTGGGGCCAGAGCCCTCCTGAATCTGTCCTCGGAACGAACTGAACAGCGACACCATCAATCCGATGGAGTGGCTGGAAAGCTTAAGCAAAGCAGAGTAGCGCTGGTTGAGCCTTTGCAGCGTATCGCTTGCGCTGCGAATCTGAACCATGAGACCTTCGTCGTGGCTCCACTGGGAAGCGGCGGCGCTGTTCCGCGCGGGTTTGCCGAGTTCGATTGCCAACTCGCTTAGGCGAGTGGCCAAGGCTTGCTGGTTACCAATGCTCTCTTCAAGGGAAGGAAGAGAATTCTGTGCGATCGCCTGCATGGCGATGTCCAGCTCCTGGGCGAGGGAATGCAGGAGCTCAAGATATTCCCCAAGCTTGCCATTCCGGTCCTGGATTGGAGTTGCGGTCATCCCTCGAAATCCCGTACCTGAGCGCCAGGCGTCGTTTGCGCCTGCGCAACTCTCAGGCGTGCTCGTCGATCATCGACCCGGCAATTGCGCTTGGGTCGAGCTTGTAGTTTCCGCTGTTGACAGCCTGTTGCAGGCTCGCGACCTTGTCGTCGCGAATCTCCGGCGTACTCATGGCGGTGCTCACGAGAGAGCTGAGAGACTGAGTGTCCGATTTGAAGGAGGTCCGATCTTCCCCTCCAGCCAAGCCCGTGGCGGGGACGTTATTCGCGCTCACCTGCTTGGGGTTCGGCTCGGGAGCGATCTGGCTCGCCGCGGTGTTGGTAAGATCGATTCTCATGGCAACTCCTTCATTGGGACCTGCGCTTCTATCGGCACCTTGCCCGCCAAAGTTTAATTGATTTATCAGCTTTATTTTTCAATAGGTTTGGGCTCCGCCGGAGCTGCGGCCTTATCTGCCGCCGCGTGCAAGGCCTTGGCGATCATTTTTCCGATGCCAATGCCGCCCGATGCCGCGAGGGAAGTGGCCAGGGATTGAACGCCAAGGCTCATCATCTGGTCGCGCCCGGCCGCGTCCTCGTCGTCTTCGGCGCCCGGCACCGTGGCCATTGAAGACTCGGCCTGCTGAAGCCACGTGCTCAAGAGCATGGACTCGAATTCTTGAGCGCTTTTCTCGATCTTGCCGTCGCCGCCGGCAGCCTGATTCGACTTGAGCTGCTGAACCATCCGGTCCTGCTGCGACTCAAGAAGACTGGTCTGCGCCTGGGCCACGAGCGAGCCGGAAAGACTTGGGGAAGACATTATTGGACCTCCAAATCTGCCTGCAATCCGCCTTGTGCCTTGATTGCCTGAAGAATGGCGACGACATCGCGCGATGTTGCGCCAATGGCGTGAAGGCCGTTCACCAGCTCGTCCACATTGGCTCCTTCATCGAGCCGCATGGATTGTGCCGGAGCGTCCGTTACGTTGACGCTCGTTTGCGGGACCAGTGCCGCTGTGGGAGTGGGCAGAACGGTCCGGTCGGTTCCCTGCCCCTGATCGCCGCCCGGATTCGGCGGTTGTCCGGGGTTGCCCGCCGGACCGCCGGGCTGATCCGGCCTTCCGCCGCCACCCACTTGCCGTGTCCGATCCGTGAAACCCGGTCCGGCGCCCGGAATCGGGGCAACGGTATACGAGGTGACGACCTCGATGGAAAGATTCCCGTGAATGACGGAGACTGGCGTGAGCTTCACATCGCCGCCCAGGACAATGGTGCCGGTCCGCTCGTTGATGACGACCTTTGCCGGAGTATCAATGCTGAGAGCAAGATTCTGCACCCGGGAAATCAAGAGCGGAACTGAAGCTGCGCCCGCATCCGCCACGCTGACGTCAACGCGAGAACTGTCAAGCGCAGATGCAATCGGTTTATGGAACTCCTGATTCACAGCGTCGGCAATTTCTTTGGCAGTGGTGAAGTCCGGATTGCGAAGAAGCAGAGACACGGTTTTGAAATCGTGCAGGTCGACCGAAGTATCGCGCTCGACGATGCCTCCGTTGGGAATCGATCCAACAGTCGTGGAATTCACTTCCTTGCCGTTGAGGCCATTGCCCGCGCTATAACCGCCCATAATCAGCGGCCCTTGCGCCTCGGCATAGATCTGGCCGTCAGGCCCATGCAGCGCGCTCATCAGCAGCACACCGCCGACAAGACTCTTTGCATCCCCCACGGAAGAGACCGTGACGTCAAGCTTTGCGCCCGGACGTGCAAAAGGGGGCAAAGATGCGGTGATGAATACGGAGGCCACGTTCTTGACCTCGACCTGTGCGGGAGCGATGAGAACACCCATCTTCTGCATCGCATTGGCCAACGTTTGCACGGTGAAATAGGTTTGCTGGCTGTCGCCGGTTCGGTTCAGGCCCACGACCAGACCATAACCCACGAGCATGTTGTCCCGCACGCCTTCGACGCTGGTGATATCCCTGATCAACACGTGGCGGTTGGGATTGTCTGCCAGCGCAGCTTGCGTAAAAACCGATACCAGCAACCACACAACGATGGATGCTGGCCGGAGTTTCGTCATGGCGAATGCAGAACTCATCTTTGTCAGAATCCAAGGAGCCAAAGGATCGCTCGCGTAATACGGTTAGGTGGACGTGTGCTGTCGGCGATGATGCCCTTGCCCTTCATTTCGATTTCAAGATTGCTCAACGCAGTCGAGGGAATTGTGTTGCTCGGTCCAATATCGTTGGGGCGCACGACTCCACGGATGGTAACGTCCTCGTGCTGGTTATTCATGAAGATCTTGCGTTCCGCCTCGACAACGAGATTGCCGCTGGGCAGCACGGCAATCACCTGCGCGGTCATGCTGGTGTTGAAAGTCGTACTCGAATCGGTCGCGCCGGAGCCCTTCAGCGTGGTGTTGGAATTCGCATTGAAGAGCGGGTTGAGTCCCTTGGTATTTACGTCCCCCGCCAGGCCCGTAATGGCGGAGCTGGTCTGGAACGCTCGAGAGCTGTTGACATCGCCGTTTTGCGCCGCAGTGGTCTGCACCGCGACAAGAATGACCACTGTGTCATTCAGCTTGCGCGCCTTGTAATCCGACGACAGGTCGCTTACGTCCCCGATTGACCAAAGACTGCCTACGGTATGCGTCGCCTGAGAAATTGGCTGTTCCTGGAGCCGGGCGATGTAGTCCGATCGCAACTCGGCTGGATTGGTGATTTTTTTGCTTCGCTTCGCTTGTGCCGCCGGACCTGCGAGCGCGCCTGCCACCAGTGCAACCGAAAGAACCTGTGAACCGATGCGTTTCACCGTCGACCTTTTCACAGTCTTCCTTTCAGCAATGTGCCATCGATGACTTGCGCTTTGTAAACGAGCCGATGATCCTTGCCTGTCACGCGAATCGTCTGGCCGGGAGCGCCGTTTTCAAGGCAGATGACGGAGAGCCGTACATGCACCCGGTCGCTATCGAGCAGCAGGGTTGCCGGAGATCCGCTGCGCACCGCAAAAGCTTTTGGCGAAGGCCTCGACGTCGGACTGAAGAGCGCCGCCCCTTCCATCGAGTTGACTAATGAGGCCGGCTCACTTTTTTGGCTCACCCGGAGACCAACGAAGAACGGAAGACACTCCGCCTGATTCTCGCACTCTAAACGAGCCATCATCCGCTCGTTGCTCCAGCGCTCGATGGAACGGACCTTCAACGCGGGGGACGCCGTGGTCGCTACGACATCCGTTAACAGCGTCACTTGCTGCGGCGTGACCTGCATCCCCATGCGACTCACGGTGGCGGCGATTTGGTCGGTGCTGATGGCATAATGCCCCGGCGCCGCAACTGCGGGACTGGCCGCGACGCCGAGGATTATGTACGACAAGATCGCCTTGCAACGCGTCATGAATTTCTCAATTTATTGCGAAAGCTGGTTCAACTGCTGAAGCATTTCATCGGCGGCTTTGACAACGCGCGAATTCGACTCATAGGAACGCTGGGCGAGAATCATATTGACGAATTCGTCCACCACATTCACATTCGACTGTTCGAGCATGCCCTGCTGAATCGTGCCCAAGCCCTCGGATCCACCCGCCGCACCGACGACTGGGTCGCCGGACGCGGTGGTGGGCAGATAAATATTGTTGCCGATGCTGTTCAACCCGCCAGGGTTGGCGAACGTGGCGAGCTGGATCGTGCCCACCTGCTGCGCCGATGTCTGCCCAGGCAGCGTCACACTCACGGTTCCGTCGCTGCCTACGGTGATATTTGTCGCTGCGGCGGGGATGTTGATTGCCGGCTGCAGGGCATTGCCATTAGCCGTCACCAGGTTGCCCTGCGCGTCGGGTTGAAAGGAGCCCGAGCGCGTATAGCCGGTCTGCCCGTTGGGCATAAGAATCTGGAAGAATCCGTTGCCCTGGATCGCGAAATCGAGCGGGTTGCCGGTGCTGCTCAGGTCGCCTTGGGTCTGAACAATTTCAGTATTTCCGGGCCTGGTTCCAAGCCCTACCTGAAGGCCGGACGCGACCGTGGTCTGCTGCGTGGCAGCGGCCCCCGGCATGACTTCGCTCTGATAAAGGAGATCGGAGAACTGGACGCGGCGCGACTGAAACCCCGCTGTGCTCGAGTTGGCGAGGTTGTTTGCGATGTTGTCCAGGTTGATTTGCTGGGCGGTCATCCCGCTGGCAGCCGTGTAGAGGGCGTGGAACATTGATTCTCCTTTAGCCGACCTTGGGCAGGTCCTGAGTTGCCGTCTTATCCATTTCGGAGTTAAACATCGAGAGCGCACGCTGCATCATCTCGGCGGACCGTTGCGCGTTGACCAGCTCGACCATGCTGGCGATGGGATTCACATTTGAACTCTCGAGCATTCCCTGGCGCACGCTTGAATTGGTAGCCGCGGTTGCTGTATTGGGGGGCGCGGAATAATAGGTGTTCCCTGCGCTGGTCAATTCCGTGCCTGCGGGAAACTCGACGACCTTCAATTTCCCCGCGACCGCTCCGTTCGAGGATATGGTTCCGTCCGGACTGATCGAAATGTTCCCGGGCACGATCGAGATCACACCCTTGTCACCCATCACGGCGTCCCCTGTATTCGTGACCAACTGGCCTTTGCTCGATACCTGAAATGCGCCATCGCGGGTGTACATGGGGCCGTTTGCCGTCTGAACGACGAAGTATCCCGGGCCTTCGATTCCTACGTCGAGATCGTTGCCGGTCTTTTGCAGCGCGCCCTGGGTTCCGTCGAGCGTCGTTCCACTCAGGAGCCCGTAGTTATTGATGGCCTGGTCGAGGGCAGTGCTGGACCCTCCGCCCGTGTTGGCGAGAACGGAGCTGAAGTTATTGTGCTCGGCGCGGAAACCGGCGGTGCTCACATTGGCAAGGTTATTCGCAATCGTATCCAGAGCCTCTGTGCGAGACACGAGTGCGGTGCATGCGGCATAGAACCCACTGTCCATGAGCGACCCTTCGAAAAGAGACATGCACGGAGCATGCCATTCTAACTGGCAAGAATTGCCCGGAAAAGGGGCCCGGCGGCCCGAAATTGAGGATCAATGGACCTGGAAGGCACCGATAAATGAGGGTTCGATGAGAACCGCGAGGCCAACGCGACGCGTGCCTTTAATGGACGGGCGTTTCCTCATCGGAACACAATGCGCGAGACCGAAGTCGGGGTTGTCTTGGACTCTAAAGAGAGACCAGTTGCATCCATGCGGGCGACGGCTTTTCGAGTGGAGAAAGGCCTTCCGTGGCGCGATCTTCGACATGCAGGCTCGCCTGCAGATGGGCCCGCTCGACGATCTCCGTCCACCGATTCGGTTTGGGCAGGGGCCGAAGTTCGGAGAAATACGCGACGACACACGCGGGAAGCGACCAGGCCTCGGCCATCTTCAATCCCGCAAGGTCAGGATCACCGAAGAGCTGATTCGTCCAGTCCCATCCCAATACTTCAGGTAACGAGCCGATTCCGTGGAGCAGGCCAACCAGGAAGGCTTCGTCTGGACTGGCGGAAATGCGGTTCTCTTCAGCCAGGATTCGGCAATATTGAGCGATTACCTGCGCGTGGGTCCAGGCTTCAACGATGGCGGGTGGGCGGTTTCTCCGCTTGACTGTTTGCTTCGACATGGCTTCCACACAGGCGAGCAAACCCAGGCCGGAGATGCAATCCTCGATGCGGGTGGGACGGCATTCTGCCGAAGCATCTTCGCGCGCTGCCAGTCGCATGATCTGGATGACTGCGCCGAGATCGCCCAGTACCAGCTGAGAAATCTCGCGGAGATCTACTGCGCGGTCCCGGACCTTCAGTTCCATGAGCAGAAGCGTCTCGGACAGCACCGGCACATCGGGAAGATCGCGAACCAGTTCGAGCGGAGTCAACTGGCCAAAGGGGACTGCGTTGCGGGAGATTCCGATTTCGATGACTCTTTTTTCCAGCACCGTGCCACCACCTGGCATACTTATCGGCAACTGGCGCTGATTGTTTTACCCCAGACTTGCGAAAGATTCTTCGAGAAACTCGGATTTTTCAGCTTTCGTGCTCCCTACGGCCTGATTCACTCGAAAGATCAGGTCCACTTTTCCACGTTTGCCCAGGACTCGCGCCCAAACGAGGTTTTTGTATTGGGTGAAGAGCGCCTCTCGACCGCCGATATCGACAGCCGCCCGGCCCACGGTGCGCGCCATTTTCTCGGGCAGGCCGGGTTCGTTTACGATTCTTTCCTCATAATCCGGAAGCGAAGTGAGCCGTTCCATCTGTTCTTCGAAATCCGTTGGGGTAATGAAGCACGGCTCGACCCTGCAACCGGTTATCTGCTCGATGGACTCGAGGACGGTGTGTTCCACTCTCGACACGAAGCCCAGCAGGATTCGTTTAGCGCTCGCGGAATAATGCAATGGCGCTGCCGAGCACGCTCGCAAAATGGTCCGGGGAAGATCGGCCTGAATCATTTTGCCGAAGTAGTCCTGGGCTAACGCGGGATAACCCCATTGGGTGGATCGGGCGGCCGCAACCTGTCGTTCGGTAGCCATGCCGAGCCGGATCACCGTGTCCGCAAGTTCCTCGCTGTAGAGCTGACTTTGGGCAGTTGCGACGCGAAGCTGTTCGGCCGACAGATAGCCTTTCGCATGCAGTACCAGGCCAAGCGAGAGCCGTGGATTGCGGGGAATCTCAACGACCCGGCGATTGGGAAGACTCGCGAACGGAACGCGCAAAGCGAACGCGAAGCAATCCACACTGCAATACCATTGCTGGCCCATACGAATTCCAGGACGGCACCCGGGAATGCTGCGCAAGACCTGTTTGTTATGACACATGTTGAAGTCGCACTCCGCCTTCAGGCTTTTCAATCCACGGTCAACGGCGGGCAAAAAGGACCTTAGCGAGAGACTCATCTTCATTCACCTCGGCTCGTTAGTTAAGAAGGGATGCGACCGGTTGCGGTATCTCGGTCACGCGCAACCCATAGTTTCCGTCGACCACGACAGCTTCCCCGCGAGCAATCAGCTTTCCATCGAGGAACAATTCCACGGGTTCGTCGACCATTCGATCCAATTCAATGATTGAACCGTGGGTCAATTCCAATACTTCGCGAAGAGGCAACTGCCGTTGGCCGAAGCGGAGCGAGACATTCAACTCAACGTCCATCACCAGCTTGAGATTTGCGGAAGAAACCGCGAGTTCTTCGGCATCTCCGGTCTGCTTCTTGTTCTGGGTTCCCGATAACGCATCGAGCAACTGTGCGCCAAAGTAAAGCATCACCTGTACGCTCGACTCGTCTTCAGACGCGGCGAGTGGAACAACAAACATGCCGCCGAATGCCAGGCCCGCGACACGTTCGACGCGAAAGCTAAGCGTTCCGTACTTGGTGGAAAGAGATGCTGCGAGGCCCGTCGTGGCCGACGAGATGACCTTCGCAAAGGCCTCAAAATGCTCATCCCCAAGCTCCGCGACCGGCTGCTTCGTCATTTTCGAAATCAGGTCGGAGACTTGCGGCTCAAAAAACTCGATGAAGCATTCGCCGGAGATGCTGCCATCGACCGCCAAACGAAAGTGGATTGGCATTCCCTTGCTGCTTGGCGTGTCGGGTGAGGTCATCACTCCGAGAGGCCACGGGGATCCCGTCTCGGCAGCGAGCGACTGAGCAAGAGACTCGGCAAACGCGGCGGCGAAGAAATTCGCGCCCTCTTTCTTGGCTTGAATGTCCATGATTTCTATCTCCTCTTCCACTCTGTGGAGGGAACACGGCGGCCAAGTTGCGCCGCTCGTTGCATTCCATTCCGAACCGGTACAGCTTCAAAGAGGCCGCGTCCTCCGGCCGTAAGCATCGCGGGAATTCGAATCGGCGCGCGCAGTTTCAATACCGACCCGGGCTGCAACGCGATCAAATCGCGAACCGCAACCTTCAATCCAGGCAACTCGGACGACACGTCGATATCGCATTCGAGAATGCGTTCGCGCAGCGGAGGCGTCGGGAAACTCCACACGCGAGCCTGCTTTTGAGGCTGATCCTGTTTAATCTGCGCCATCAGGATATTGAGAAACTCCGCGGGAAAGACCAGGTTGAAAGCGCCCGTGGTGCCGGCAAGTTCAATACCGAAGCGCAAAACTGCGACTTTTTCGTTCGGCGCAAATGCGTGATGCATCAGGGTCGGTTTGATGCGTGGACCCGAAACCAGGGACAGGTTGGGTACGCGCCAAACGGCCTCGGCTTGACGCGCCAGCAGCGAGATCACGTCCTGCATGATCTCCTCTTCGATCTCGGAAAGCTCTCGGCCTGCGTCAACCGGAGTTCCCGCTCCGCCCATCAGCAATTCAATGATGGGAAAAACCAATTCATTGTCGAGCTCCACAATCAAGGTGTTGGATGAAAACGGCACCACGTAACTGAGCGGCGGAATGGTCGGGATATGGTCTTTGATTGGGAGCTGATCGAGCGTTTCGAGCTTGATCTCAACGCCGGTCCCAAGATAGGCGTCGAGAGTGCTGGCAAGGCGGAGGGCAAAGGTCTCATGGAGGGCCTTCAACAAGCGTGCATGCTCATTCGAAAGGCGCCCTGCCGTACGGAAGTTGCAGGGGTGCACAGTGCGCTGTTTGGCGGGAGGCGCGGATTGTTTCGCCAACCCTACTGCCGCTTCCAATTCTGGCTGGTTAGGCGTGCTCAAGGTTCTCTCCTCTGACTGTCATCGCGGGCGCGGGCTTCCTTTGCAGGTGTTCAAGATGTGCTTTCAGCTTGACCATCGTCTCCTGCCGTATTTGAGAAACGCGGGAAAGCGCCACGCCGACTACTTTTGCAATTTCTTTCATCGTCAGCTCTTCGCGATAGTAAAGAGACAGGATCAATTGCTCGCGCTCGGAAAGTTTGGAGATTGCTTCGGCGAGATGCGTCTTCATCTCCCCTTCCAGGCAAAGCTCAAACGGATCGGGGTCATCCAGATTCGGCGCCGACTCGATCACGTCGAGGGATTCCGAGCGATCGTTCGATGCGGCAACCTTTTGCCCTGCGATTTGTAGCGAATCGAGCTGCGCGATCAGCTTGCGCAGATGATCGGGCTCGATATGCATTTCGTCGGCAATCTCCGATTCCGAAGGATGCCTTCCAAGCCTGGCTTCGAGTTTCGCTGTAACATCGGCGATCTCGCGGCCTCTTCGGCGCATATAGCGCGATCCCCAGTCGGTCTCACGCAGGCTATCGAGGATCGCGCCGCGGATGCGAAACTTGGCGAAGGTTTTGAACTGGACATTCTTTGACCCATCGAAGCTGCGCGTCGCTTCAAGGAGCCCAATCACGCCAGCGCTGACGAGGTCCTCCATCTCAACATGCTGAGGAAGCCGCTCGCGGATACGCGCGGCAATGTAGTAGACCTGCGGCAGTTCCTGCATGACGAGATCGTCCCCATCGGCCGCAGCTATTGCGCTCGTCTTGTATGCCAGTTCCGCTGCCGTCATCTGGTCACCTCTTTAGTCGTGCTGGCGTAATACTCTCTCATCGCACCGAACCTAGCGACATAACTTGGGTCATCGGAGGAATCTCCGATGGTGAAATCACAACGATCTTGGGGATAAACGGCTCGAGAACGCGGCGGAGATAAAACCTTCCAGGCGACGAGCAAAGAAGCACCGGCGGAGCCATCGCGACCTGATCGCCCAGCATCGCGCGCAATCCTTCAAGCACCCGGCGCGCTACGGAGATTTGCAACGCGCTGCCGGCGACCGCCTGCGGGTTTTGCGAGGTCGAGCGGGCGCATTCCTCTTCAATGGCACTGTCGAGCGTAACGACTTTGAGGCGGCCAGTCTCATCCAGCAGGGGGCGAATCAAGGCGCGTCCGAGCGCGTGCCGCGCCGCTTCTATGAGGAGAACTGGGTTCTTATTGGTTGCCGCCGACTCGACGAGCGTCTCCAGTATCGTGCCCAGATCGCGAATCGAGACCTGCTCCCGCAGCAGCTGCTGCAGTACCTTCTGCACTTCGCCAAGGGTCATGAGTTTCGGAATGAGCTCATCGATCAGTTTCGGATGGGAGTCGGCGAGGCGGTCGACAAGACGCTTGGTTTCGTGCCGAGTGAGCAGATCGTGCGCATTCTGCTTGATCAGCTCGGAGAGGTGCGCGGCCAGTACCGACGTGTGGTCGACGACGGCGTATCCGGCTGCGATGGCCTGCGCCTGAAGATCGGGTGTGATCCATTTTGCCGGAGAATCGAATGCCGGCTCACGTGTCTCCTGGCCCTGTAAATCGCCCGGCTTGGGGTTTGAGTTGACGGCAAGCAAGCGGTCCCGCCGCATCTCCCAACGCGCAATCTCCACGCCGCGCAGATACACGACATACTCTCTTTCTTTCAAAGACAGGTTGTCGGTGATGTGAATCGATGGAACGAGGAAACCGAGAGTCTGGGCGAGATTCTTGCGAAGCGACTTGACGCGCGCCAGCAATTGGCCACCCTGTTTTGCATCGACGAGCGGTACCAATCCCACACCAACCTCGAGCATCAATTCGTCGAGTTTCAGTACTGCGTCCATAGGATCCAGGCCAGGGGCTGCCGGCTTGTCTCCCTTTGCAGAGGCGGTCTTGGTTGCGGTGGCGGCTTCGATCGCAGCGGAAGGCTTCATCTTCCAGGCGGCAAACATGGTGACACCGCCCAGAGCGATGAAGGAGATTTTGGGCATGCCCGGAATGAGAGCCAGCGACAGCAGGCATCCGCTCACAATCCAAAGCGGCCGCGCGGTGCGGAAGACTTGCTTGCCGATGTCGGACCCGAGTGAGTGTTCGGACGCTGCGTGCGTGACCACGATGCCACCAGCGATGGAGACCAACAAGGAAGGGATGATTGCGACAAGTCCGTCGCCGACGGTGAGAATCGTGTAAGTCTTGAGGGCCTGTGCAAACGGGACGCCTTGTTGAAACACGCCGATCAGGAATCCCGCAATAATGTTGATGGCGGTGATGAGAATGGTGGCCAGCGAGTCTCTCTGACTGAATCGGGCAGCGCCATCCATGGAACCGCAGAATTCAGCTTCGCGCGCCACGGCTTCGCGGCGCTGACGGGCCTGGTCAGCATTGATCAGACCGGTGTTCAGGTCGGAATCGATCGCCATCTGCTTGCCGGGCATGGCATCGAGGGTGAAGCGCGCCGTGACCTCAGCGGTACGGACAGCGCCGTGACTCACCACCAAATACTGGATGGCGATGAGAGCAATGAAAATGACGAAGCCAACGATATAGTTGCCACCGACCACGAATTGCCCGAATGCTTCAATCACTTTGCCGGCGGCGGACGATCCTTCGCTGCCATGCAGCAGGATGCGCCGCGTTGCAGCCAAGTCGAGCGACAACCGCATCAGGGTCAAGAGAAGAATGAGGCTCGGAAAAACAGAAAACTCCACCGGACGTCGAACCTGAATTGCGGTGAGCAGCACCAGCACCGATGCCGTGATGCTCAACGTGAGCAGAAGGTCGAGCACCATGCTCGGCAGCGGAACCAGCATGACAAACACCAGGGCCACCGCACCGGTCGGAATGATCCAGTCGGAATATGCGCGAAGCGTACTCAGCAAGTTCTGCTTCTTGTTCACTGCGACCTCTCAGTGGTTCTTTGCGCGCCTGTTGTTCCTCTTCTGCGCGCTTCGCGATTTCTCACTTCTGTCTGCGCCTTGAAGATCAGGACGAGAATCTCGGCCACAGCGTGATAGAGCGCGGAGGGAATTGGATCGCCGATTTCGACGCTCTTGTAAAGAGCTTGCGCCAGGGGCCGGTTCTCCATTACGGGAATGTCGAACTTCCAGGCGATCTCCTTGATTTTTGCTGCCAGGTTATCGAGGCCCTTTGCCACTACTACCGGCGCGCTCATGTTTGGTTCATAGCGAAGCGCAACGGCGTAATGGGTTGGGTTGGTGATCACCACGGTAGCCGTTTCAGCAGCCTTGAGCATCTGCTTCCGCCGCGACTGACGCTGAATCTTCCGGATGCGCGCCTTGCTCGCAGGATTGCCTTCGGTCTGTTTCATCTCATCGCGGAGGTCCTGGCGGCTCATCTTCAAGTCGCCTTCGCTCTTCCACCAGAGAAGGAGGTAATCCACCCCGGCCCAAACGAGAAGAACCAATCCGGACTTCCAGATGATTTGGATAAGTATTCCGCTGATCAGGCTGGCGAACCGGCGTGCATCGACGTAGGAGCTTCCCAAAATGTCCGCCCAGTGGGTGCGGATCGATTCAACGCCGATCCATGCAATCGCCGAGAACGGCAGAAGGGACTTGAGAATATTGCTAAGCGCGGCTGGAGAGAACATCTGGCCCAGCCGTGCGGCCGGACTCAATCGCTCGAACTTGAACGAGAGCGCTTCGGGCGCAAAGACGAAGCCTCCCTGCGCGAGCCCCGCAAAGAGCGATACCGCGCCGCCCGCGACCACAATCGGGATCATCCAGCGCACGACCTCGACACTTGTCCAGAACAAGAGCGGCCCGTTCGGCTGGATCGAATCGGTGCTCGCAAGGTCAAGCGAAGTGCGGAAGAAGTGAGTCCAGTGCGGAACGGCCTGACGCCCCATAAGAAAAACGACTGCAGCCACAGCAGACATCGAAAGCGCACCGCTCAGCTCGCGCGAGCGGGTGACCTGGCCCCGATTTCTCGCGTTTTGCCGATGTCGCGGCGTCGGTTTTTCTGTTTTGCTACCGTCTGGCATCGTTTCTCAACCTGCTAAATGAAAGATCCGTTCGCCGTTCGCCACCGCGTCCGTGAACAGACGGCGGAAGAGATCGGGCCAATACTTGAGTGTTGCGATCAAAACTCCGATGCCGAGCAGGCTTTTCACAGCCGGGCCGAGCAGCATGAGCGGCATCTGCGGCGAGGATTTCCCAAGGAGTCCAAGAATGATGTCGGCGGCGAGCGTTGCCGCAAGGACGGGGGCAGCGATCTGAACGCCCAATCCGAAGACCTCGCCAACGGTCTTAAGAACAGACATCGTGAAGAGGTTGCTCAGGTGCGCCGTTCCCGGCGGGACATACCGAAAACTGTTGCCCACAGCACGGAGCAGCCAGAGCTGCACATCCATCTGAAGAAAGAGCAGCATGACAATGCTTTGGTAAAACGTGGCCATGACGGTCGTGTCGACCTGGGTCTGCGGATCGAGGAGGTTGATCAGCGAGTAGCCCATTTGAATCCCAAGCACCTGACCGGAGAGCTGAATCGCCTCGAAAACGATGTTGGTTGCGATGCCCATTCCGGCGCCAACCAGAAATTCGGTGAAGATGAGCAAGGGCCATTCACCAAGGAGGTGGGGCCCGATCTGGTGACCCACGGAGGGATAGAGCAGTGCGGTCAAAGCGATGACGACAAGCGCCTTGATGCGGGCAGGAATCACCACGCTGCCGAAGAACGGCGCAAAGAGCATGAGCCCGGAGAGCCGCACACCGATGGTGAGCAGGCTGGTGATGATCGTCAGCAGGGGAATCTCGATCATTTAAGGTACTCTTGGAAATTGGAAAATCTGCCAATGGTGAAGGTAGCCAGATGGCGCCACATCCACGGCATGGAGATGAACAATGCGCTGCCCGTGGCCACCAGGCGCGCGACGGTGGAAATAGTCATGTCCTGCAGCGACATGAGCACTTGCACAACGTTGATCACCAAACTGACAAAGATCGCGACAGCCAAAATCGGCCCGGCGAGGATGACGACCTCTTCCAGCATTAAGCGGCCCAGCTGTACTACCTGATCGACGTCCATAGGCTCAGCTAAAACTCCTCATTAATGAACTGACCAAGAGGTGCCAACCATCGACCATCAGGAAGAGCAGCAACTTGAGCGGAGTGGAAATAATGACCGGTGGCAACTGCAGCATGCCCACCGAAGTGGTAATCGACGCCACAACCATATCGACAATCAAGAACGGCAAAAACAAAACGGTGCCGATCTGAAAGCCGGCTTTCAGCTCGGACAAGATATAGGCGGGCAATAAGACGCGCATCGACAGGTCGTCTTCCGACTTGGGACGAGGCTCTTTCGCCAGCTCGATAAACAGCGCCACATCCTTCTCGCGCACATAGTGCGCCATGAACTTGCGCATCGGGACTTCGCCGCGGCTGAGCGCTTCCATGGCGTTAATCTGCCCTGCCTGCATGGGGACGATCGACGACTGGTAAATTTGCACGGCGATCGGCTGCATCAGAAAGAACGTGAGGATCAGCGAAAGTCCGATGAGCGTCTGGTTCGAAGGCGTGGTCTGCAGTCCCAGGGCTTGCCGCAAAAAGTGGAAGACGATGAGCAGACGCGCAAACGGAGTGACGCACATGATCATCGTGGGAATCAAAGTCAAGCCCGTAAGCAGGACGATGATCGACCACGGGACCGATCCACCAGTCAACCCTTGAATCTGCAGACCGCTGCCGCTGTTTGCGGGGATCGCTGCAGGATAGTTGACGATGGTGCTCGACGGATCGGAAGGCGCGACAAATGGAGCCGGAGGAGATGCAGCGCCGGCCGATGGGGCAACTGAAGCAGTTGCGCCTTGGGCATC
This sequence comes from uncultured Acidobacteriaceae bacterium, assembly GCA_963745845.1. Taxonomy (GTDB): domain Bacteria; phylum Acidobacteriota; class Terriglobia; order Terriglobales; family Acidobacteriaceae; genus Telmatobacter. The sequence continues at coordinate 146,177 of CAVUZE010000002.1, forward strand.
GCTTGCGGCCGGAGCGGATGGTGCAGCAGTGCCGGGGGCAGCGGCGGGCGCCTGCGCCAGCGCAGGGATGGTAATGGAGAGCGATAGAAGGATCGCGCATTGTGCGACGGCCCGGAACAACGTCATTGAGTAGGCTCCGACAGGCCCGCGAGGAAATCCACACTCCTGGTGGATTCCGGGGTTTCATCGAGTTGCTTCAACAGCGATACACTCGTGGCGCCTCCTCCGATGAGGAACTTGCGGCCTTCGGCATGAAGAATTGCCACAAAGCGCTTTTCCCCAAGAGAAACGGTATCTGCGACACGCAGCTGTTTCGGTGCAGGACCTGCGGAGCGAAGCCAGGAAAGCGCTCGGCTTAGCAAGCCAGACAGCGGGTTGATGGGATGAGCCAGCGCGGGCCGGGAAGAAAGTGACGGCTTCGAATCGACCGGATCGGACTGTTTCGGCCGGGGGATGCGGCGGGCCTTCCGGCGTTTCGGTACATCGGAAACTTGGCAAGTCGCAAAGTGCGTAAGGAAAGGGGCGGGCGTTGCGCCAGAGGCAAAACCCATCGCCTTCGACTCTTTGACGGCTTTGCGAGGGGCGGTTTTCGGAGCAGATGTAACGGCCGGAGTCTTCGTGCTCATACTTGCTCCGTAATGCGAACCGCGAGCCGGTCTCCGACCACTTCAAATTCAGTCCAGCCAATCAGTAATTGGTTCACGCGCAGCGGAACGTCGCTGGTGTGATGGCAGGAAGTCTCCACAATCGACCCCTCCTTCAACGCAAGCAGGTCGGCAATTGTGAAGTTCACGACCGGAACTTCGAGCGTGAGGGTACACGGCAGCCAGGGCATGGTGTCGAGCAGATCTTTCCTGTTCGGCGCCGGTTCCGCAACGAAGGGCTTCCCAGGATTGGCGTCCATGTTTTGAGCGGCAGTACTCATTGGACCTCGAGCGCGCTCCGTGCCTCGGGCGAAATGTTCTGACCAGGACGAAGTGCCGGCCCTGGCCGTACCATCGAGCGAGAGATGGAGCTGTGCGAAGAGGTAAAAGCAATCGAAGGGCCGCAATGAGAGACTCGATTGCGGCGCGCCGTGCAAGCCTAAGAATTCGACCCAGGTCGTTCTATTTAAAAATAGTTACGAGCAGAAATGCGCCGCGCGCCCGGCTCCCGGCTGGTGAGACAGCCATGAGAGCCGGCAAGCGGCAGCGAGCTTTCGCGACGTCGAGAAACTCCTCCGTGAAACTCTCTAATCGTAAGTTAAGAACTGCAGCGCCACTCAAAAACTAACTGAGCACCGCCAGAGTTGCCTGCGACACCTGATCGAGCGTGGTCAGAACCTTCGCATTGGCTTCGTATCCCTGCTGCGCCACGATCATATTCGCGAACTCCGTGGATAGATTCACATTCGATTGCTCAACCGCTCCCCCGGTGATCGTGCCATTTCCGCCTACGCCGGCCACTCCGAGATTCGCTACTCCCGAGGCGAACGAGGCCTGATAGTTATTGTTCCCCACCTGCGTCAGGCCCTGGTTGTTTGCAAAACTGGCAATCGCCACCTGTCCCAGCACCAGCGTCTGGTTGTTGGAAAACTGCCCTTGCACTGTGCCGTCGGGCAGAATCGAATAGCCCGTCAGTGCGCCCGCACCATACCCGTTCTGAGTTGGAGCTGTCGTCGCACTTGCAGACGACTCCTGGGTAATCAACGGCGCTCCGCTAGTGCCATCCAGGTTCCACGTCAGGTTCATGTTCGCTGCACCGTCGGACAAGCCGGCAATGGCGATGGGTACGTTTCCGACCGGAGCTGTCAGTGCGCCAGACGAGTTAAATGTCATTGCACCCGTGGCAAGCTGCACTGGATTTCCGGCGGCGCCCACATCGGCTGCGGGAATGGTGACCTGGTAGGTCCAGGCGTTCGCGCCGGTATTTGTAAAGTTGATCGTCAGGTTTTGTGCATTGCCGAGCGAATCGTACACGGTCATCGGCGCGCTGTACGTTGTACCAACCGCGGTGGTCGAGTCCAGGTTAGTCGTCATCTCGAAATTGGTTGTGGCCGAAGCGGGGAAAGTGCCGGTCTGGCTCACCGTGATTGGCGCAAGGACAGAACTCGTTTGCACGACCCCATTGACCGCCGGATAGCCCATTACCAGCTGTCCCGATGAATCGGCAAGCTGCCCCTGCGCATTCACAGTGAAATCGCCATCGCGGGTGTATTGGGTTTGGTTATTTCCGTTCACAATGAAAAAACCGCTGCCCTGCAATGCCATGTTGGAGGCGATGCCCGTCGTGTCCACGTTGCCGTCGGAAAAGTTGGAAACCGTGCCGGCCATCTCCACGCCGTTTCCGATCTGGATCGGATCGCCATTTCCCGAGGTTCCCTGAATTTGATTGAAGACGCTCGAGAAAGTTACGGATTGATCCTTGTAGCCATCCGTGTTCAGGTTCGCAAGATTATTGGCAATCACATCGAGTGATGCCGAAGTGGCCGCCAGGCCGGAAAGAGGAATCGAAAAGCCTGCCATTTAACGCACTCCTGTATATGTGGGATATGAGGCTGTTGGTTTTGGCAATGCGTAGCTGCCATAGAGGTTCATGAGACCCGCATTGTTGGCGTTTGCGGGAATCGCCGGAAGTTGCCCCGCTGAAGCTGCAGCGGCGGCCGCAGAAGCTGCCTGCGCAGCCGCCGGCAATGCGCTCATCGCGTTGGCCGCGGTCGATGGACTCATCTGGTTTGTGGCGGACGACGGCGACGAAGAGCCCGAAGTCCCGGACGTACCCGAGGTTCCCGAAGTTCCCGTGTTCCCCGACGTACCGGTCATGCCTGAAAGCGTCTGATTGATCGAGATCAGCTGATCCAACTGATTCAGCGATACCATCTGGCTGACCATTTCGGTCGGGTCGACAGGCTGGGTGGGATCCTGGTTCTGCAATTCCGTGACCAGCAGGTTCAAAAAGGTATCCTGCAGGCTGGCAGCCGAAGTGCCGTTACCCGTGGTGCCCGTGGTGCCAGTCGTCGAGCTCGTCATCGGCTTCACTGCGCTGGCGGTTTGTCCCAGCAGGGGAGCGGTCACAGCCGGGATGATACCTTGAATGTTCATCTTCAATTCCTTTCGCGAAGCGATACTCTTCTATGCCCTGATATCCAAACGGTCACTATCAACCACAACTGAAGGCGCACGGAGAACCATTCGGTCGGTCTCCGTAGACGCTGCTGCGCCATCGACTTGCACTGAGGGGACGTAGGTCCTCTGATCTTTTTGCGCCGACTGTCCCCGTTCATCGGATGAAAAAGCAGTCCCGCCCTGACTCACTTCGATGGAGGCATGCAGCCCATATTCGTTGCCGATCTTGGCTTGAATCGAAGGGATGTGAGCCGATATCGCGTTGCTTAGTTCACTGTGATCCACGGAGATCTGAGCCTGCACTTGCTGTTGCGAGACCATGGTGCGAATCGAGATGTTTCCGAATTCGCTCGAGTTCATTCCTACGCGCATCTCCGTCTCGCTCATGGATTGAATCACTCGCGCGGAGTTGATGCCCGACGTCGTCCCGGAAGCGACAGCGTTCGATGGGTCTGCAGCAAGGCCTGCTGACTCCTCTGAACGATGAGGCGTATCGGCGACAGAGCTGGGCGCTGGCTGAGACGTCGCAGTTTGATGAGCCGCGAGCATTCCGAAAGCGATTGTTTGTGCTGTGCCGCTGTCGTTGGTTCTGGCCGCCACGGCTGTCGTCTGCGAGGCGTCGGCCTGAGAATTTTGCGCCGAGTCGCTGCCGGTGCTTCGCGAAGAGGTCGCTGAAGGATCCTGCGAAGGGACTTTTGGTGAACTCGTCGCGTTCGCCATGCTGGACACGTTGGCATTCGAACTGAATGTGGCCGTTGTAGTTTTGTATTGGCTCGCCTTGTTTGCAGTCTGGCTAAGGTCGAAGGTGTTCGGAAGAATCGCCGCGGACACGAATGTGCTCGCCGCCAATGCATTCGCCGTGAGACCGGATTGCTGGTGCGAGGTCTGCGCGGCGAGATTCGATCCATCTCCAGAATTGGCTGCCGTCCGATTTTCCGATTGGTTCAGTGCATCGGCTTGTGCTACGGCGGGAAGCGCTGCGGCCAGATTGTCCTGGAAAGTCTGTGCTGTCTTCGCAACGATCTGCTGGGCTGCTTCTTGTTGTGCTTTAGAGTCGATCGCCTGCGAAGCATCCGCCAACTGCTGCCGGTCCTGATTCGCAGCACTCTGGTTCGATGCAGTCAGACTTGATGCGGTCTGAATCGCTCCAGAGATGGTTGTCTCGCTGGTCTCCGCTGACCTGGATCGTGTTTGCGAATCCTGTTGCAAGGAGCTTGCGGGCGGCAGCACAGTCGCTTGATTTGACGCGGCGGAGATAGCCGCGGCCAGTGGAGCGTCCACGGGCGCTCCTGCGGCTCGCTGTTTTCCAGCTTTTCCCGTCGTATTGGAAGGTGGCTGCGTTGTGCCGAGCAGCTGCGCCGCAGTGAGCTTTGCCGGGGAGGCAAGATTCGCGAGAATCTGGGATGATGCTGCAGAAACGGCGTTCGCTTGAGACGCCTCAACTAGGACGCCGTTTTGCGATCCGTTGAACTGATCCTGCGCCGTGTTCTTTGCGACGGCCGATGTGCCAGCGTTCAACGCAGCCTGAAAATCGGATGCCTGCTGCTTCTCGTCCTGGCTTTGTGCCTCATCGGATGCCGAGCCGGATCCTGTCTGTGAGCCGGAGCCGGCGGATTTGACCCCAAATATGTCCTCCGCTGTACCCATCGACAGTATGTCGAGGAATGATGTGCCTGAAGCTTTCCCGGTGGTAGCGATCGGCGTTGCTGTATTACTCGTCACGGCTTTGGACACAATTCGCACGCCCGTTTAGCTGCACGCTACCTTCCAGCAAATGGTGCTTGGCCTGCCGAGCGCGAATCCTCGTACACTGATCAATCCACAAGAGATATCGAATGCGGAAGAGTCCTGCTCTATTCCCACTATCGGCAAAACAGGCAATGGTTGCCGGATACACTAGGCAATCTGTGCCTAGTCTGCCCTGGAGTTCGCAGGCGGACTTGTGTGAACTGGAAAGAGAAAAACCCGCGATGAAGGATCGCGGGCCGAGAGATGAAGAAGCAGCGGAAATCTAATCACGTTGAATGCGCGCCGCAAAGATATCGTCGAGGCGTTTCTGCTGAAGTCTTTCCTGTTCCTGCTCGTGTTCGGCCTTTTGTTGCGCCGATAAGTCCGTCAGCATCTGACGGGCGTTGTGGGCCGCCTGATACAGTTTCATTTGCGCGTCGCGCTGCTGTTGAAGCGTTTGAAGGGTGCCGATAAGAGTCTGTTTTGCCTCGACCGCCGCCTTGATTTCGGCATCCATGCTCCGCAGAAGATGCGCCTGGATTGGTTGTTGCAGGGCCTTCTCGCGCTCGTCGATTGCTTTTGCCAGCTCTGCGGACAACTCTTCGATTCGGCGCTTCGCTCGAGATACTTCGAGTTCGGCTTTCTGGAGTGCGAGTTCTTCGCGCCTCTCCATGCTTTCGCGGACTCGTAGAACGGATGCGAGTGAAAACCGGAACGCCACTGGAAGCCCTCCTGCTCTATGCGGCTAGAGACTGCCCTATCCCGGCAGGGCAATCAGTCGTTGAATCGCTTCGTCAAAAGTCCAGAACTCATCGGGCTTTTGGCGCAAAAAGGCATGAGTCGCCGGAAGGTTTTCGACGGCCTTATCGAGAATTGGATCGGCGCCTTTCTGATAAGCACCGATGCGAATGAGATCTTCCGAGCGATTATATGCCGCCATCATGAGACGTATTGCATTTGCCTTGGCAAGATGCTGCTCCGAGACCATGCTTGACATCAATCGGCTCAGGCTTTCGAGAATTGAAATCGGCGGATAGTGACTGCGCAGCGCAAGGTTTCGATCGAGCACCACGTGCCCGTCCAGCAGCGATCTAACCGTATCCACGACAGGGTCCTGTTGATCGTCGCCTTCCATGAGTACGGTATAGAAAGCCGTGATGCTCCCCTGATCGAAATTTCCAGCGCGCTCTACGAGGCGAGCGAGCATATTGAGGACCGAGGGAGTGTAGCCCTTTGCCGTAGGCGGTTCGCCTGCAGCCAATCCGATTTCGCGCTGCGCCATGGCAAAGCGTGTCAACGAATCGACGATGAGAAGCACGTTCTTTCCCTGGCTCGCGAAATGTTCAGCCACGGCCGTTGCCGCAAGAGCTGCGCGAATGCGGAGAAGGGGCGATTGATCGGAAGTGGAGACAATGACAACGGAACGGCGCAGACCCTCTTCGCCAAGGACTTCCAGGAACTCTCCAACTTCGCGTCCTCGTTCGCCCACCAGAGCCAATACAGTCATGTCCGCTGCGGTTCCGCGGGCCATCATGCCGATCAATGTGCTCTTACCAACGCCGCTGCCGCCAAAAACTCCAACTCGCTGACCTCGTCCGCAAGTCAGAAAACCGTCGATGGCTCTGATGCCACAGCTGAGCGGCTCGCGAATCGGAACGCGCTCCAACGGCAACGGCGCCGAACCATCGAGGATGATGGAATGAACGGCGCGGTAATCCCCTTGGCCATCGAGTGGATTTCCTGCCGTGTCGACCACGCGTCCAAGCATCCCCGGCCCAACGCGGATCGACGGGCGCGCGCCCCAGGTGACAAGCTTGTCGCCAAAACGAAGTCCCTGCGGCTGGTCGGCGGCCATCGACAGCATCGTGGAACCGCGGAATCCGATGATTTCTCCAGAGTAGGTTTGTCCGCCATGCCCCGTGAAAAGGCACGATTCACCCACAGAACAAAAGGGGCCCTCCGACTCGATGAGATTGCCGACGACTTGGGTAATGCGGCCGCTCCAACGCACTGTCGATCCAACATGAAGGTAGTGCGTATATGGAGCTAACAGCGGACGATTCATTTCGCGGGCCTCAAGGCGAGCAGATCAAAGAAGCCCTGCTCGACTTCCTTTAGCTGCGTATCCAAACCGAAGTTGGCGGTGCCGAGTTCAGTCTCGAGCAGGCAGTCATGTTCACTGAGCTGCGCATCCTCCGTCACTTCCACATGCGCCATGCTCGGCACCGAGGCAAAGTATTGTTTCCAACTCTCTCCTCGGCCAGGGGCCACACGAACCGTCACATTGGAGCCTTCGCGCATTCTCTCCACGGCAAGTCTTACCAACGCCGCCAGGAGCATGGGGTCCACCTGCGCCTCGCGATGCAGGATCTTTGCGGCAATGGCCAGCGCAAGCTGCACGATCTCTGCCTCCACCTGCGCATAATAGTGGCTGCGCTCTTCCTCGAAGCTCGAAATGAGAGAGGCAATCGGCGCACGGGCGGCGACGAGTGTCTGCTCGAACTCGTGGCGCAGTTTTTGCTCCGCCTGAAACGCCGCATCGGCTCTTTCGTGCTCGATCCTCGCGGCCAACTCAGCTTCAAGTATCCCAGCACCCTTGGGGTCGTTGGCTGCCTCGTTATCGGTTCCGGAGGACGGCTCAGATTGCGCCACCATGTCCCGCGACTGGTAGGCCGACATATCGCGGTATTGCAGAACCGTGATTGGAACGGGAAGTGCGGCGCCGTTAGAGGACATACTCGTCTTCTCCCTCACTCTTCAACACGATCTTTCCTTCCGACTCGAGCTTGCGCGCGATGGCCACGATCTCGCTCTGCGCTTTGGAGACATCCTTACCGCGCACAGGGCCCATCATCTCGGAATCTTCCTTCATCATCTCGACGGCGCGCGAAGACATGGTGCGATAGATATGGGTGCGCAGATCTTCACTCGCACCCTTCAATGCGATCATCAGTGTCTTTTTGTCGACGGCGTTCATCAGCTCGCGCAGATCCGCTTCCGGAACTTCAAGGAAGTTCTCGAAGGTGAACATAAGGTCGCGAATGCCGATGGCCAGCTTCGGGTCGTCGGATTCGATCTTTTCGAGTATTTCGCGAGCGGCGGTGGAGTCCAGGCGGTTCATTAAATCGGCAAGGTTTTTGCTTCCGGAGTCCGTGCGCCGGCTCTGATCCCCTGCAGAGCCAAAGCGGCGATTCAGCACTCTGGAAGCCTTTGCAGCGGCATCCGGAGAGAACTGGCCCATCGTCGCCATGCGCCGAATGCAGTCGGCCCGAGCCTCTGGTTCGAGTTTCATCAATAACGACGAGGCTTGCTTCGCTTCGAGATGGCCGAGGATCAGAGCTTTGGTCTGCGCGTGCTCGCCGGCCAGGAACCTGGCTAATTGCTGGGGTTCTGTCTTCTTGAGCGGATCCAAATTGAACGAAGCGGTATTGTCCTGTTGGGTGAGGTGCTGGACCATGCTCTTCGCGCCGTTTTCTCCGAAGGCTTTGACCAGCAGGCGAACGGCGACATCGCGGCCACCGGTTGAGATGTATTCGCGGGCGGCCATCATCTGGTGGTATTCCTCGAGAACCTGCAGTGTGAGTTCGACCGGAACGCGTGCCAGATTGGCTACCTCGTCGGTGAGCCGGTGGAGATCCTCGGTTGGCAGATTCCGAAGGATGGGCGCGGCTTCTTCCTCGCCGAGAAACGAGAGCAGAATGGCCGCTTTGCGCGCACCGCTCGGTGGAGCGGATTCGATTGTCCCCATGACTATCCCTCCCGCATCCAGGCCTGCATCGCGCGTGCCGTGTCCAGCGGTTTTTGTTTAACCAGTTCAAGTGTCTGAGCCTTGAGCTGCGCAGCCCGGAGACTGCCAGCTCCTATCTCGGCCACAGCCGCGCCAGGGAGAGGCTGTGCCTGGGCCCCGGCGGCCAATGCCGGCTGGGCGCCTGCAGGAAGTTGGTTCGTGCTCAACGCCTGCTTCTGGACGGGCCGGAGTACGAATAGATAGGCAAGCATGAACAGCAGGAGAACCGATAGCGGCCGCAAGATCGACGAGTAATCCGAAACTGTCTTCTGTACTTGCGTGGTCCAGGTCACCGGAGCAAGATCCGTCTCAGACGAGTCGGCGTCGAATGACATGTTTTGCACGCTGATGGTGTCGCCGCGTTTCGAATCGAATCCAATTGCAGCTTCGGCGAGTTCGCGGATCTTATTCAGTTCGTCCGGAGTTCTCTTTCGTTTCGTAAACGTTGCTTTTCCTTTTTGGACAGTCTTGACTACCGCATCGTCAACCAGGAGGGCTGCCGTCACGCGCTGAATGCGGCCGGCCGGGATGACGCTGTGGGTTACCGTCTTATTCACGCCGTATTGCGCGTTTTCCGTTTTCGAAGTTTGCGATGGGCTTTGCGACGCCGCGGTAGTCGGGGTGCTTGGCGGCTTCGCTGTCTTTGCCGCGGGGACATTGCTTGCAGTTCCGGGGACGCCGATCGGTACCACGGATCCTCCAGTTTCCTGATCCTCGCTCTTCTGATCGCTCAGCAACGCGCTCACGGATGGGTCGTACTTCTCCTGACTTTCTTCCGTGGAGCCTTGATCGTAGTCCACATTGACGCTGGCGCGAATCGCATTCATGCCAACCACGGGTTCCAACGTGCTGATCAGGCGCTGAGTCAATCGACCTTCTTCGGCCTCATCATTGCCGAGGGCGTCGTGCCCCGTGCCGAGCGACTCCTCTGTATCCGCGTCGATGATCGAGACATCTTCGGGTTTCAGTTCATCGACCGCACCGGCGACCAGCCGCGAGATGGCAACCGCGGCATCCTTGGAGAGCCCGCTGCGGCGGAGCTTGAGAATCACCGAAGCCTTGGCGCCGTGCTGGCGATCGAGGAAGACAGAATCGGTCGGCATCACGAGATGCACGCGCGCTTGCTCAACGTTGGAAAGTGTTTGAATGGTCCTTTCCAGCTCTCCCTCGAGAGCGCGCTGGTAGGCGACCTTCTCGTCAAATTCTGTTTGGCCCCAGGTCATCTTGTCGAAGAGCTCGAATCCCATTCGCCCGCTGTGAGGTTGTCCCTGTGCTGCCGTCTGCATGCGGGCCGCATCCAGTTTGTCGGCGGGAACACTCACCGTCTTGCCGTCCGGACTGAGCTGGTGAGGAATGTTTTGCGCAGTGAGTTGTGCCACCAATGCTTGCGCATCCGCGGGCTCCAGATCCTTAAAGAGTGGCTTGTAGTCGGGCGTGCTGAGGAGCCGCACAAAGAGCGTAAGGAGCAACACTGTGACTCCCGCCCCACACAGAAGGAATGCCTTCTGCGGGCCGCTGCGGCTTGCCCAAAACTTTTTCGCCTGATCGGCTACATTTGTCATTCCCGGCATTGGAAGTCAGTCCTAGAACTGCATTTTTTCTATATCCTGATATGCGCTGACGATCTTGTTGCGGACCTGCATCATCAGCTGAAAGGAAACATCCGCTTTTTCGACTGCGATCATCACGTTGTTCAGGTCGGCTCCTCCGCCCTGCAAGAGGTTGCTGACCTGCGTTGCTGCATCGTCGTGCAATTGATCCACGCTGTGAACGGCATTCGACAAAACGGACGAGAAGCTTTCTCCTCCGCTCCCGGCTGCACTGTCAAGGGCTGGGAGATCCAGCACCTGCGCGTTGGGAATTGCACCAATACTTAAACTGCTCATCGTCGCGCTCCTTGCTTATGAGGATTTCAAGATATCGATGGACTGCTGGATCATCTGTTTTGCCGCGCTTACCGCGGAAGCATTCATTTGATAAGCGCGAACGGCGCCCATCAGGTCGACCATCTCAGACACCGGATTGATGGCCGGATAGGCCACGAAGCCGTTCTTATCCGCGTCAGGATTTCCTGGTTCATAGCGCATGACAGGAGGCGCGGTGTCGTTGACGACCTGGGTGAGCTGCACAGAGCCTCCCGCCGCCTGGCCAAATCGGCCGATGCGATTGAGGACGGTGCGAAAGGGCGAAGAATTCGTCGCGGTGAAGACAACTTCCTTGCGCTGGAAAGGACCGCCCTGGTCAGTGTGCGTGGTTTCCGCATTGGCGAGGTTCGCCGAAGTGACTTCCGCACGCTGCCTCTCGGCAGAGAGCGCGGAAGCGCTGATGCTCATCATGTCAAACATGCCCATGGTTAGTTCCCATCCTTAATCGCAGTCAGCAAGCGATGAAACTCTTCCTTGATCAGTTGCACGCCCATTTGATATTGGAGTTGCGTTTGTGAGAGCACCATGCCCTCCCGGTCGATGTTCACGTCGTTGCCATCGGGTCGCTCCGGCAGTCCCTGCACTTCGTTGGTAGCAGTCCCAAGCTGCGCATCGCTCCCGTTAAACAACACCTGCTGCATCGCGTTTTGGAAGTTGATGTCCTTTGCGTGATAGCCGGGCGTGTCGACGTTGGCGATATTGGCAGCGATCACCTGCTGCCGATCCGCAGTGACCTTCAGATAGCCTTGAAGCACTTGCATGAGTGGAGTGGTCGCCATGTTATGCATACCTCCTGGGGGGCAGACCGTATTCGCGAATTTTGTTGCGCAAGGTCCGGAGGCTGATGCCGAGCATTTCCGCGGCGATCGTCCGGTTTCCGTCGGTGAGAGCAAGGGTCTTTTCGAGGTGAAGCTTTTCGAGTTGCCGGATCGGTGTGCCTGCCGGCGCGGCGGTCGAAGTGGGAACGTGCGGCGCCGGGAACTGCAACGTCGGCACCAGATTGGTGCGCCCTAGTCCGGTGCTCCCTTGGAACTCCATCTCGAAACACTCGGCATCGAAATCGCGCGTCTCGCTCATGGTCAGAACGCGACGCATGAAATTTGCCAGCTCCCGAACATTTCCCGGCCATGAATGCGACTGGAGGCGTTCGAGAAAATCCGCATGAAGCCTTGGGGGGAACGACTGATGCTGCGCTGAGAATTTTTCGGCAAAGTGCCGGGCAAGAACGGGAATGTCTTCCCTTCTCTCGCGTAACGGCGGCAGGGAGAGCGGAATGACGTTCAGCCGATAGTAAAGATCGGCGCGGAATTGACCACGTTCGACCATCGCGCCGAGGGAAACGTTGGTCGTCGCGATAACTCGAATATCGACTTGCATCGGACTTCCCTCGCCGAGGCGGTCAAACTCCCGTTCCTGCAAAACACGCAGGAGTTTCGGCTGAAGATTGAGCGGCATTTCCCCGATTTCGTCCAGCAAGATTGTTCCGCCATTGGCCAGTTCAAACTTGCCGGGCCGGTTCGCGATGGCTCCGGTAAAGGCGCCCTTTCCATGCCCGAACAGTTCGCTCTCAAGCAGAGATTCAGGAACGGCGGCGCAGTTCACGGCGATGAAGGGCTTGCCGCTGCGATTGCTGGAATCGTGGATGAACCGCGCGAGCAGTTCCTTGCCGGTTCCGCTCTCAGCCTCGATCAGAACATCGGCGCCTGTGCTGGCGGCCGCGCGAGCGCGGTGCAACACGCGCAGCAGAGACGGGGCATGGCCGACAATATCTCCCGTGGAAGCAACGCCGTCGACAGGCAGCTGCCTGGTGCGGTTCATGACCTGGGCAGCTGTAGCCTGCAAGCGATCGAACGGAATCGGCTTGGTCAGGTAGTCGAGCGCACCGTCGCGCATCGCTGTCACTGCGTCCGGAACGGAGCCATAGGCAGTGAGCAGGATGACTGCGGTTTCGGGAAATGCCTTTCGTGCGGCCCGCATGACCTCCATACCCGTGCCGTCGGGCATGCGCATATCGGTCACAACAAGGTCGAACTCATGGCCTTCCACGCCGCGAATCGCGTCGCGCACAGAGGAGGCCGTCTCCACGCGCCATCCGTGACGCAAAAAATTTGCGCGCAGTGCTGTACGAATTCCCGGCTCGTCGTCGACCACCATTACCGACAGCACTTCATCACTCGTCATAGGGCTGGAAACTCCAACTGAAACGTCGTTCCTTCGTTCACTCGGCTGGAAACCCGAATTTCTCCGCCGTGCTGCGTCATAAGCCGCTTCGACACGGCAAGGCCAAGACCAGAGGTCTCGCCGTTGGCGCTGAAACCGGCCTCGAAGATGTGGGCGATGACACTCTCCGGCATGCCGCAGCCGGAATCTTCGATCTCCACCAGCGCGTAATCTGCTCCGTCGCGCGTCACGCGGCGTGTGGTCACCGCGACGCGTCCACCAACATCGGTATGGCGGATCGCATTGCACACGACGTTCAAAACGATTTGATGGATGGCATCGTCATTGCCCAGGATTGAGGGGGTGTCTTCGACGGCAAAGAAGGAAACCATAAGCCCGGCCTGTTCGGCGATCGGCTGCACGAATACCAGGCCGCTTTGAACGCAGCCTGCCAGATTGACCGGAGAGAGACGCGATTTACTCTCATCGTTCAGGCTGAGCACATTGTTTACGGTGCCTGACAACCGGCGGATGCCGGCGCGAAGATGAGAAATCCATTGCGAGGATTCGCCCAGGTCCTGCTCAATTAGCCCGGCAAATAATTCCATGCTGGCTAATGGATTTCTAATTTCATGGGCAAGGATCGTGGATATTTCAGCCAGCACAGAGGCGCGCCTTGCAGTTTCCCGCTCCTGCTCTGCCAGCTTGTTCGCGGTGATGTCGCGGAGGATCCAGATGCTTTGCAGGTGATTCGGCGCGTAGGTTGAGCCCTGGGCCGGCGAAGCACAAAGGAGCTTTCGATTGCCGATCGCCAACCAGCGCTTGCCGGTCTCCGACTGGACGCAGACTTCGCGGTCGAGCCGGTCCTCGGGTCCTTTCGCCAGCGCCTCGAAGTCAACGTGGCTCGCCCGGGAAAGGTCGCGCAAGCCATGAATCTTCGCGCTACCGAGGTTCAGCAGCCGCCGCCCCTCAGGATTGATCATGACAATCCGTTCGGCATTGTTCAGGACGAGCACACCGCAAGGCATCGAGTCCAGCATCTGCTGCAGGGCGGCCCGCATGCGATCGTTCTCCGCCAGACTGCTGGTGAGAGCGGCGTTGCGCTTGGACAATTCCAGGCTGAGATGCGCAACTTCCTGCTGGAGTTCCCGATAGGAAGCCTCCAAAACAGACGAGGCCGAGATGAATTCCGAGAATGCGTCCGCAAGAAGTTGTGGGCTGGGGATGGTTTCGACGCCCAGCTGGTTTATTGGAACGGCATGAGAACTCGGCAGCATTTGCCTATCTGACATGCACGACGAGTGCCAAACCGGGAATTAGTTGCCCAAAATGGGCTGGGACTTTATAAAACGATGTGCTCGGGCTTGATTTCGTCCTCGGAACCGACGAGGATTGTTGCCCGTTCGACTGCGTTGCGCAGCTCACGCACATTCCCCGGCCAGCCATGCTGGGCCAGGACGTTCAACGCCTCGCGAGACAGGCAGACTCCGGGGTGGAATTTACCGGCGAAGGCGATTGCCAAGTCCTCCAAGTCGCTCAGGCGTTCCCGAAGGGGCGGAAGGTGAATGGGAAAGACGGCCAATCTGTAGTAAAGGTCTTCGCGAAACTGCTGTTGCGCGACGCGCTTTTTGAGCTCAGCGTTGGTCGCGGCAATCACGCGGACGTCGACCTTCAAGTTTTCATTTCCGCCCAGTCGCTGCACCTCGCCCTGCTCGAGGAATCGCAGAATCTTGCTTTGGAGCGAAAACGGCATATCACCGATTTCGTCGAGGAAAAGGGTTCCGCCATGTGCGGCATGGATGCGTCCAATGCGCGACTGCACAGCCCCCGTAAACGAGCCTTTGGTGAATCCGAAGAGCTCGGCTTCGAGAAGCGTTTCGGGGATCGCAGAGCAATTCACCACAACAAACGGCTGGTTTCTGCGCGCACTGATCAAATGAATTTCCTGGGCAATCAGGTCCTTGCCCGTCCCGCTTTCGCCGGTTACCAGAACCGTTGTGTCGCGGGCCGCGACCATCCGCGTCAACGCATAGATGCGCATCATCGGCTCCGAATTCCCAATCATGCTGCGCAGCTTGATCTTGTTTTCGGCGTGGATGCGGGAATTCTCCGGGACGGCCAATGGAAGCGGGCTGGTCCGCAGCGATCCGGTCTGATTGACGACATCGGCGAGCTTCTTGGATACGGGCGTCGGCGATGCGCTTCCCACCAGGAGCTGGCCTGTATGGGAATTGAGCATCATAATCTGCGTATTGGGGAAACGGTCCCTGACGATTCCATGGAATTCGCCCGGTTCAAGGTCGGGCAGCGAGGGATCCAACAGGAGCACCGCATCATCGGATGCGTGTTTCTGAAGGAGCTTCAGGGCTTCTGCTCCACCGCCAGCCTGGAGCACGTTCCAGCGTGGAAGGCTCAATTTCCCCTGCAGCTCTTCCCGGAGCCGAGGGTTGGAGCTCACGATGAACACGTCAATGGGAACTCGATCTTCGAAGCGCCCTATTTGAGTAGCCGGTGCTGCCATTGCGGTTTCAATCCCTTCCCTGAAATGAAAGAATCATGAGATTCAAGCCGGTGAGAAACTAATTAGATTGCTGGACCGGAGAAGAATGCAACATAACTTCGGTGCACAATTCCATGGGGTCCTGCAAAGGCAGCTTGAGGGAGATACGAAACGGGCTCTCAAGACACTCATATATACCTTGCTGGCTGTGGATATTGGCTTTGACGAGCGACAGCCTGAGCCGATCCGCGGACCCTAACGTATCTCCATCAAGGTTTCTGTTCTGGACGATCATTTCGACAAAGCCATCGCGAGGAAGAACGTCGAATTCGATTAAATCGCCTCGCGAGGACAGCGATGCAGTTGTCTGCAGCGCGGTGCGAAGCGCTGTCTCGGCTCTTCCGGAGTCGCCAATTGCGCGGAGGTGATGATCTCCTTTTGCCGCCGTTATCCGTACGCCGCATCGGTCAAACAACGGTTCGAGATCTTCGAGGACTGGGTCGATCAGATCCCAAATTTCCAATACCGCACAATCCGCGCTGAATTGAGCCGCCTCGAGCAGTCCTTGCAGGCACGACATCAGGTCGCACAGCCGTTCCACCTGCTGGGCCGACATTTCCAGATAACGTCCGTGCTCGGGAGCCAGAGATTCACAGAGTGTCATCGCTCCCAGTGCGCCACGCACGATGGTGAGTGGCTGGGCCATTGCGTGCAGGCCGTTGGCCAAGTCCGCATGGAGGGCGGCCTGCGAACCGCAGACCGCGCGAAGCGTTTGCGGTCCGTTTTCAGGCAAAGCGCAACTCATATCCGAATCCACGCACGGTGTGAGTGAGCCGCGGCTCTCCTGGAAGATCTATCTTGTCCCGCACATACTTCATATAAACGTCCACGATATTGGTGGAGGACTCAGACGATGGCATATTCCAAACTTCTTCGAGCAGGGTCGCTCGCGAAACGGGTTGACCTGCATTGCGCATCATGACATCGAGAATGGCGAATTCCCGCGGGGTCAGGTCGATGCGCCGCCCGTTCCGTTCAACGCGCCGCTGGTCCCGATACATGGTCAGATCGGCAATGGTTGAGCAGTTGGGAACGAGGCCTGAGTTTCTCCGCAGAAGCGCCTGAACTCTGGCAAGCAGTTCTATCAAAGAAAATGGCTTCGACAGGCAGTCATCGGCGCCGGTTTCGAGCGCCTGCACTTTGTCTTCGACCCGGCTCCGGGCTGTCAGCACGAGGATCGGCAAGCGCGGTTGGACGGGGCGCAGTCGACGAATGAGGCTGATGCCATCGAGCTTGGGCAGGTTGAGATCAAGCATGAGCAGGTCATAGCGGCGCTTGGCTTCGAGCACGCGAAGGGCCTCCTCGCCATCGTGCACTTCGTCAACACCGAGGCCTTGAGCCTGTAACTCGCCGTTCAGGAATCCAGCAAGGGAAACATCGTCTTCTACAATGAGGATGCGGCGTCCCGCGGTTTTGGGAAGCTCCGCCGCACTGAAGTTGGCTTTCGCATCATCCTGGTGCGATGTCGCGGCGGCTCGCTCTTCAGTGACAAGAGTTAAAGATGTATCGTTGAACTCGTTCATTGCGTGCCCGTTTGTACCTTGTAGATAGCTCGTTGCACAAAGACCGACTTACCCGCGAATCAAGGAAGCAGGGCCTGAAACTGTTTACACAACTCAAAGTTTGAAAAAGTAGTATAGGACTACGGTCACAACAACCAAGTGATTAATTTCACATTTCGCGTTACCTTCGGGGTACGTCGATTTTTGCAATGCAATAAGAATTGTCGTCTTTTCGCAATCAACGTCCCACAGAAGTAACGTCTGATCCATTGGCCGGCTCGATAACCGTTTGATTCCGAGGCCGATCCGAGAGATATTGATAAATACTGCGATCCAAACCGGATTTTTTCCCGCTAGATGCCGATAAATAGGGAACCGGAAACCCGCAGACGGCGGGGCGCAATCCCGGATGGAACGGACGCCTATGCGGAAATTCGATTATCGCGCTCCACGTTTTTCGGTCGATCTTGAGGTCCGGTTGACGTTTGAGGACTCGATGCAGGAAGGGCGCTGCTGTGAAATCAGCACGGAAGGGATGAAGCTGGAGATCCAGCAACCCCTTTCCCCCAACACTTGCGGGACGGTGCAGTTGAGGTACGGGGACTTTATGATCGACGTCCCAGTGCGGGTTGCACATTCCGGGTCGTCCTACGATGGAGTCAAGTTCGTTTACGAATCCGACGAACAGCGCGACGAAGTAATTCGGCTCGTCGCCCTCCTGGCAGGCGCGAAGCAGCGCCTCGGTCCAGTCCTGCTCCGTTAAAGCCCGACAACTCGCATCTTAAGAGTGATCGCTCGCAATCTCGAGCCTGCAGAGCCGCGCAGCGATATTGCGCTGCTATTTGAACGGGAATTGGCGATCAGGATAGGATTCGATGCGCATTGAGTTGTGGCGAAGATCCCGTCACGCTTCGTTGTCATCCTCGGCTGTGGGCCCGCCACGGTCTTGGAACTCCGCCTCGCCTGACCCGCTGTTCGGATTGCAACGCTGTCCACCCTGAGCGCGTGAACAGGCCCTAGTTATTGCCTTGGATCACCCTGGTGTTGGTGAGCGCGACCGGTTGACCTACTTGCGACCATTCCTGAACCTGGTATTGAACGATGAGCGAGATTCTCCGGTTGGACGGGTCCTGAGGATGCTGAGGCAGGCGCAAGCGCTGATCGGCGAAGCCCCGCACTTGCGATACCTGGTCGGACCGAAGCCCTTCGGATTGCATCATGCGCCTGGCTTCGTTGGCACGATCCGACGATAGATCCCAATTGTCATAGGCGCGGTTACCCGAATACGGCGTTGAGTCGGTGTGGCCCTCGATGGAGATATGGTTGGGCAGCTTGCCGAGTTCTTGCGACAGCAACTGCAGGAGCTCCACCAATGCAGGGGTAGGCTTGGCGCTCCCCAATTGGAAGAACGTGCCTTTCGCAGACTCCATCAACTCGATACGCAGGCCTTCCTGGGTAATGGTGATTTCGATTTGTTTTTTGAGCTTGTCGCTTGGGTCCAGCCGGTGGATCGATCGCAGCAGCTCCTGTTTCAGATGCTCCAAGTCTTCTTTTTTGAGCGCGACAAATTTGCCGTCCCCATTCTTGTTCGTCCCCACACTTTTCGAGGTGCCATTTGGATCCTTGAAGTAACCGCCGACAGCTTCCTGAATCTGCCGGGAGGAATTCATCAACCATAGAACGATGAACAGCGCCATCATCGCGGTAACGAAATCGGCATAGGCGACCTTCCAGGCGCCGCCATGGTGCTCGGCATGCGCGGCTCTTTTTCTGACAATGATGATTTCGCCTTCAGCCACGACTTTATTCCCTTCCCTAAGCTGTTATGCCGCCACTGCCGGCGCGCTCGCCTCATCCTTTTGACGGCAGGACTTTTCTACTTCAAGGAAACTAGGACGAACGTGCTCAGGGATCGCGCGCCGCGCCATTTCGATCGCGAGCAACGGAGACATTCCCTTGATGAAGGCCAACATGGCGACACGCAGGACGTGGTAAAAAGCGTGCTCATCGGCGACAAGCTTGGAGAGATTGGATCCGAGCGGGCCAACGACGCCGTAGCACAACAGGATGCCCAAAAACGTTCCCACGAGGGCAGCCGCCACCTTGCGGCCCAGTTCCTCGGGAGGACCACCGAGGGCGCTCATGGTGACCACCACTCCGAGAACTGCGGCGACGATTCCCAACCCCGGTAGTGAATCTGCGACGGTGCTGAGAGCAGAAACGGACATCGTCTCGCCCGCGTGGTGGACTTCCATATCCAGTTCCATCATCTGGTCGATATCGAATGCGCTTGCGCCGCCGGTGACAGCCATACGCATGGTGTCGCAAACAAAATAAAGTGCGTGATGGTTCTTCAGGAAGTCGGGGTACTTGGAGAAAACAGTGCTTTTCGCCGGTTCCTCGATGTCGGACTCAATCCCCGCCAATCCCTCTTTGCGAGCTTTGTTGAAGAGAATGAACATCATCTTGAGGGAGTCAATATAACGCTGCTTCGATTGCTTCGATCCCTTCAGGACCGCCATCAAGCCGTTCATAATCTTTTTGATCACGTGCACTGGGTTCGCCGAAAGCAGTGTGCCCAAGGCGGCTCCGCCGATGATCAAGAACTCGGAAGGCTGCAAGAGGACCTGGATGGGCCCCTTCTCCATGAGAAAGCCGCCCAGGACGGCTCCGAGAACAACGATAATCCCGATGATTGAAAACATGCGTCCTATCCTTCTTCTGATCGCACCCTTGCCGGGGCCCTCGTTGTCATGTTGCGAGGAGTTTGCCTTGCTGCATGAATTGCAGATGCTCTATCGGCATCGAACCAACGACTTTCCAACGGGGGAGAGTGAAAACCGTTACTTCCGACGCGTGCCGAATGGCCCTTTCGGGGGTCAATTGATGTTTTTTTTGTTTCTTAGAACTTCAGGCAGGTTCACAGAAGGGCGATGCGGACATGTGCGGGAAACCGACCCGCAGCTGCCGGTCGATCTGGTCGACCGCAACGGGCCTGCTGAAATAGAAGCCCTGAATCGTATAGCACTGCTGTTCCTGGAGAAACGACAACTGCGCTGCGGTTTCAACGCCTTCGGCAAGGACGGACAGGTTCAGTGCCTTCGCCATATTGATAATTGCCGTTGTAATCGCCGCATCGTCGGTATCGTCCGAAACATCCTGGATAAAGGACCGGGCGATCTTCAGACGATTTACCTTGAACTGTCGCAAGTAGCCGAGACTGGAGAAGCCGGTTCCGAAGTCATCGATGGCCAGCATGATTCCCATGTCTTTCAATTCCTGGATCAGGGAAAACATGAAGTCGGCGCTGCTGAGCAGCAGGCTCTCTGTCAGTTCCAGCTCAAGGTACTTCGGGTCCAAACCGGTCTCGTCGAGGATATTTTGGACGAGTTCGCGGAATCCCTGCTGGCGGAATTGGACCGGGGAGACGTTCACAGCGACAGGTACAGGCGGAAGCCCTTCGTCCTGCCACTTGCGGGCCTGGGCGCAAGCGGTACGCAAGACCCACTCGCCAATGGGAACAATCAAACCGCTTGTTTCCGCCACTTCGATGAATTTGCCCGGAAGCAACAGGCCCGACTGCGGATGATTCCAGCGCAGGAGAGCCTCGAGTCCTGTGACATGCCCCGTCCGCATATCCACTTGGGGCTGGTAAACCAGAAAGAGCTCGTTCCGCGCCAACGCCGTTCGTAAACCTTGCTCCAATAGCAGGCTTTCCTGGATTTTGTCGTTCATTCCGTTGGTGAAGATGCGGAAGCTGTTCAAGCCGTCTTCCCTGGAACACGAAAGAGCAATATCCGCGGCCTTCATCAGCGTTTCGCAGTCTTTCCCGTTCTCCGGGAAGATGCTGATACCCAGGTTGCAAAAGACATTCAAAGAATGACCGAAGAACGAGTACTCGGTGCTGAGCTTTGCCACGAGGCTTTGGGCGATTGTGGTTACGCTGCTGAGATCTTCGACGTTTTTGAGGACGATGGCAAACTCTGCGCCGCCAATCCGGGCCACGATATTGTTCGGGCCCGCCAATTCGATCATCCGTTCAGCGATTTCCTGGAGAAGCCTATCGCCAAAGTTCTCTCCGAGGGAGTCGTTGATGACCTTGAACCGATCCAAAGAGAGAAGAATCAGTGCTACCTGTCCATGTTTGCGCCGGGCGCTTGCGAGCGCTTTAGAGTAGCGCTCATGGAAGAGTGTTCGGTTCGGCAGGTCCGTGAGGAGATCGTAATATGCCAGGCGTTCGGTGCGAGATTCGATTCGTTTTCGCTCTGAAATATCCTCGCCGGTGCCCTCATATCGCACGATCCGGCCGTGCTCACGGATAGCTCGTACATGAAAGCGAACCCACTTGCCTTCTCCGTCTCGACTGGTGACCTGCAGGTCAAATCGCCGCAGGTCTGCCTCTCCGATGGAAGATTCCCGCGCATTCCATTGGCTTGGGTCAAATAAGGTGCGTATTTCCTCTTTTGAAGCCGCAGCCAGGAATTCATCCGGAGATTCGTAGCCAAAAACTCGCGACATTGCGCTGTTCAGGCTCAAGGGCCGCCCTTGCCGGTCGACCTGGAACATTCCCACCGGTGCGTCTTCGAAAAGTGTCCGATACTTGGTTTCCGATTCCGTCAGCTGCTTGTTTGCGTTTTCAAAACCAAGAAGAAGCCGCTGCAACTGATCGAGCGCCTCCGTCCAAGACTGCTCGATGCGGCGGCTGCGTCTGCGCTCCACAAACGGCCGCGGCGCTGCGACTTCCGGCGCACCAGCGGCACCGGCATTCGCAAGGTCGGACGGAACATAGTTGGTCTCCGGGACTTGGGTCCGGGCAGGCATTCCTGGAGGGCAGCGGAAGTGCATGTCCCCTCATCGGCCAATCGTTGCGGGAATTCCATGCCAAAAGCTGCTTGTTTAGCCGTCTCGTATGCCTCTTTCGGGGGATGCCCGTTCTTGAAGATTCCAGCCGATTTGCCGATAGAAGGCTATCCGCTCGATCCGGGAGTGGGCCAAAACGAACTCAGGAGAAACAGCCGGAGTTTCGCTTAGAGCTGCAAGGACTATGGCAGGGGTTTTCCATCGCAACGCTCGATGGAAATGGGGAGCGCTGTGGACAAGAGCACATTCGGCGGCATCGTAATCGCGCTGGTCGGCATCGGGTGCGGTTTGGTGCTCGATGGAGGCAGGCTTGCCCAGGTGATCCAGCCGACCGCCGCGTTGATTGTCCTTGGCGGCACCATCGGCGCTGTCCTGGTGCAATATCCGCTTCCAATCGTTCTTCAGGCGCTCACGCAGCTGAAAGAAGTGTTCCTCAGCACAGAGCCGGAATCCGACGCTCTGGTTCAGAATCTGCTCCGCTATGCATTGAAGGCACGGAAGGAAGGAATCCTTTCACTCGATTCGGAGTTGGCCAAGATTCACGATCCGTTCCTCAAAGAAAGCCTCATGCTGGCAATCGATGGTGTGAACGCGACCGACCTGCGCAGGATGATGGAACTGCAGCTCGATTACCGAGGCGAGAAGGATGAGCGCATTCCCAAGGTATTCGAATCCGCAGCCGGCTTTGCTCCCACCATCGGCATCATTGGAGCGGTATTGGGGCTTATCCAGGTCATGCAGCATCTTCAGGACATTAACGAAGTCGGTCGGGGGATCGCGGTCGCGTTCGTCGCGACAATTTATGGTGTTGGCTCCGCTAACCTGTTCTTCCTCCCATGGGCGGGAAAGCTAAAGATCCGCATTCGGGAAAGACAGGTGATTCAAGAGATGACGCTGGAGGCTGTTCTCTCCATTATTGAGGGCGTGAATCCGAGGGCACTTGAGATGCAGTTGCATCGCTATTTATCGAAGACGCCCAAACCAGGCCTGCAGAAAGTAGCCTCGCGATGAAACGAAGAAGACTAGAGGAAGAGACTGTCAGCCACGACCGCTGGCTGGTTTCCTATTCCGATTTCGTTACTCTGCTCTTCGCTTTCTTTGTGGTGCTGTTTGCAACCACTTATCGCGACAATCAGTCGATCAAGAAGCTCTCGCGTGCCATTCACAACGGCTTCCAGACTTTGGGAGCATTTTCGGCGGATGAGAATGGACAGAGGGGAGCGTATTCCAGGCCGGTTCTGGAAACAGCCGACACCCCGCAGCTCGACAACGAAGTAAACAAGGTGAACAAGCCAGCTTTCGGGTCGGTTGCCGACATGCAGGAATTGCGCCGGCAGCTCGAGGCCGCGATCGGAAAGGAACTGGCGAACCACGAGATTGTTCTACAGGTGACGCCTGAAGGATTTGTCATCAGCCTGAAGGAGCTTGGATTCTTCGATAGTGGGCAAGCGAAGCTGCTCCCCGGCGCGGCCGCAAAACTTGAAAGGATCGCCAAGGTCTTGTCGCGGCCGGGTTTGGAGATTCGGGTCGAAGGCCATTCGGACGACCAGCCGATTCATAACGATCAATTCCGCTCGAATTGGGATCTATCCACCGCGCGCGCGATGAATGTGCTTCTGCTGCTCGTGGACGAGGCAGGCTTCGATCCAAGAAGAATCTCCGCGTCCGGGTATGGGCAATATCGGCCCGTCGCCGACAATGCGACGCCTGATGGCCGCAAAATGAACCGGCGTGTCGACCTCGTGGTGGTGCAAGCGCGGGATACGGGCGCAACCGTCCAAGCGGCTCGTCCTGTCTGGAAATCCGCAGAAACGAAGAACCCGTAGAAACCCTTCGGTTGGTGCCGGAGGGAGTTGGCCCCCATGACCGCAAAGGTCCGCAGATTTTTAAGTCTGCTTATTTGCAATTCTGCAGGAAGCTCAAAACCGGCCAAGTATCCTCATAAACTATTGATTTTGCGTATTTTGCGGTCGGTACCCCCGTGCGGTTCATCGCGGCAAAACGCGCAAGGAATTGGAATCGAAAAGTCGTCAGAATGGGCTGCAAACCAGCCGAAACCATGGCGAATTGCTCTTCCGACTTCAAACAGCCACCAGTCGGTAGACTTCGGGCTAGACACGTTCGGACAGAAGTCCGCCGGTGGTCGCTCAGTCCACGGCGGTTTCAGCGCTGTTTCGCTCCGATCTAGACCGTATCGGCAATCACTTGACTTCACGCGCCCAAACTCCTACGATTCAGGCAACGTTGAGGTGAGGGAGTTCACCTTTAACCGCTGTCCCATCCCCAGCCGGGGTCCCCAGCAACAGGTCTTTGTCGCAGGGGCGGTTGATAGGCCGGACAGATGATGACTCCTGACAGGGAATCCTGTTGCGGAGTTATGCCGGCAGCGATCCCTGAACACAATTGAAGGAGCTTGGTTCCATGACAAATGCATGGGCCCTCTCAGCATTGTGGGTGGGATTGGCATTGGTCGCGACGCTTATCGCGATCTGGTTCAAGGTTTCAACGGCGCTCTCCGAGATCGTGGTCGGCACTGTCGCCCAGCTGGTCATCGGTGTCATGCTCGGCACCGGTGGCCTGCAGGGCAACACGCAGTGGATCACTTTTCTTGCCGGAACGGGCGCCATCGTGCTCACATTCCTGGCTGGAGCAGAGCTCGACCCGGTCATCTGGGTCGCCTCACGCCGAGCACGCGATGAACGTCGCGCTTGCGATGGCTGGGGACATGAAGGCCAAGCTGTTCGTTGTTTCAGTGATCCGTCCTCCGGAACCGGCGGAGAGCGCCGAGTTTCACGCGGTCCTCGACGACGCCCGGGAGAAATACGAGAAAAGCCACATTCCCATCCGAGAGCTAGCGAAGCAGAAGGATATTGAACTCGAAACGGAGATCGTTGTCGGTCATCCGGCGGAGCAAGTCATTCACACGGCGGACAAGATGCAGGCCAGCCTGATCGTGATGGGAAAACGCAGCTACACAATCCTCCACCGCTGGATGATCGGATCGAACTCGGAGCGTGTGCTACGGTACGCGCATTGCCCGGTCATGATTGTTCACTGATCCTTTTGACGTGGAAGACTGAAATGAGCGCCGAGACGGCGGAAGCGCAAAGCTGAACGAGGGAGGTCAGACGTTGGAGAAATACCTTTACATTGCGGTCGGTGGTTCGCTTGGTTCGATCGCTCGTTACTGGGTCGGTTCGACGATATCCGGTCGCTTCGGCACGAAGTTCCCCTACGGAACGTTCGTGATCAACATGACGGCCTGCGTCATCATCGGATTTGCCCTCACATACCTGGGCAAGCGCGTGGATCTGAATCCGGCGTGGCGCTTTTTGATCCCGGTTGGTTTTGTGGGAGCCTATAGCACGTTTTCCACCTACGAGTGGGAGACTCTTTCGAATCTCCGCTCAGGCGCATTCTTTCTAGCTGCTCTTTATGCAGTTGGAAGCCTGCTTCTTGGCCTTGTCGCGGTATGGGGTGGTGCGCTTCTTGCAGAGGTAATGGGGTGAGCACTCATCGGCAATTCGTCGTCGCGGATCGATGCAATGCTACAGAATGGGCGTCACCAACTGAACGATGAGTTATTCCAAATGCGCGAAGATCCTGGGCCAGATCGGAGTGGCTGGGGTGCTCTGGGAAGGGTAGCCGAGTTCTTGGTTTCGCAACGTGGATTACGAGTGTGAGCCGCGAGCCCGGGTGAGTTGGATGTCCTACCTCCAGAGTTGGCGGAATGATTGGTAGATCGATAAATGTTGTAGCGTTTCAACAACACGCGGTCTCGGGGCAAGGGAGGATCAATGCTGAAGGCGGGGAAAGCGCTGAAGGTTTCAATCTACGTCAGCGAAGGGGCGAAACACCACGGTGTTCCGGTCTATTCGAGCATTCTCGACTTTTTGTTCTACCGAGGTGTGTCCGGCGCCACGGTTCTAAAGGGGGTTGCAGGTTTCGGCGCTGATCATCACATGCATTCCGCAAGCATCGTCGAAATCTCAGACCACATGCCGCTCAAGATCGAGTTCATCGAGACCCCGGAAAAGGTCAACGAGATCTTAGGCAAATTGGAAGAGATGGCGGGCACCGGAATGATTGAAATGCAGGAGACGACCGTTGCGAAACCTGCCCAAGTCTCGAAGCCGAAAAAAGCGACGCCACCGGAACACCTCAAGATGGAGGGCAAGGCCAAGATGATGCGGATCTATATTGGCGATTCAGACCGGTGGAAGGGCAAGCCTCTTTACCAGGCTCTCGTTGAGGCCATGCGCGCCAATGATATCGCCGGAGTCACCGTCTATCGCGGCATCCTCGGCTACGGCGCACACCGTCGGATGCACAAGGACAAGGCTCTACACCTGTCTCACGACTGCTCCATCATGCTCTCGGCTGTTGATAGCGAAGAGAAGCTCCGCGCCTTTCTTCCTCTCGTGGATCAGATGGTGGAAGAGGGGTTGGTCGTTTTTTCTGACGTGGACATCATCAAGTATGCTTACCGCGCTCAGGATGATCAGCAGCAGCAGTCGCAGTCCGACAGCACGCCCTTATAAGCGGAGGCTCGATCATGAAAGACCAATTTCAAGCGCGCATGCTGCGCATTCACTTCGGCGAAGGAGACAAATGGCAGGGTAAGCTTCTGCACGAAGCAATCGTGTCGAAATGCATGGAACTGGGAATGGCCGGTGCGATTGTGTATCGAGGGATTGAAGGATACGGGGCAAGCACCAGGATTCGCCATAGTAGCCATTGGAAGATCTCCCAAAATGCACCGATTATGCTGACCGTCATCGACAAGGAGGAGCAAATTGAAATGCTGATCCCGCACCTCGACGCAATGGTGGAAGAAGGCTTGATCGCCATGTCCCGTGTCGAGGTGACCCGTTATTCCCGCGATCCTGAAAAAGCGCAGGAGACACCTTCAGGAAGAGCGTAATCATGTCCGATCGATCAACGGCGCAAGATCGAGGACATCGGGATCCTACAGCTGATGTGCGCCGGCAAATCAGAGCGGCTGGAACTCAAGGAATTTGTTCCGGCCATTGCTCTGGAATTTGCGCAGAGGGAATCAAGCAGGACCGGGCTCTGAAGGTTTGTACAGGCGCCATCATCGCCGCTCATGAATGCCGGAGCCTTCGAAGCGTATCGACCGCGCAGATGGCCCCCGTTGGCTGATCTTCATGCTTAAAATAAGCGAAAACCTCGCCCTGGGCGGACCGCCCACGCAGGGTGGCGCCAATCGCATCGAGATCCGCCGCAGAGTATTCGCTTTTGCGGAACCGGTAGCACGCGAAGGGAGCGGTGACAACGTCGGGCGTCTCCAGGTCTTCGCTCTCGGCAACGCAGAGAGCGACACCATAATTCCGCAGTACCGCAGACACTTCGTCGCAGAACCATGAGATGTGCCGAAATTCGAAAGCCATCCGCAGTCCGCACGCTTTCGCATCCACCAGGAAGGATTCAAGGCGAGGCACGTCGGCCTTGAAATTGGGCGGAAGCTGGAAGAGGACCACACCCATGCGTCCGGCAGCCACGACCGGAGTGAGTGCACGCGACAAAGCGGCAACTGCCTCTGAACAGTCTTTGAGCCGAAGGATGTGAGTGATCCGCTGTGGCGCCTTGAACGAAAAGCGAAAGCCAGCGCCGCTCGCAGCGAGCCAGCCCGTAAGCATGCTCTGGGTCGGCAACTGGCGGAAGGTGTAGTTCACTTCGACCGAATTCAATTGAGCTGCGTAGTATTCCAGAAACTTCTTTTGAGGAAGCTCCTGAGGATAGAATCCCGGCTTCCAGCTCGGATAGGCCCATCCGGAGGTGCCAATGAAGGCCCCTTCCCGCATGTCTCCCGCAACTTGTGGAAGTTCTTGAACTCGCGAGTTCTCATCGCCGGCGGATATTTCAGGAGTTCTTCGAGTGCTTGCAGCCATGAGTGATACCACCGTTCCTTTTTGTGCACGGGTTCAGGATTCAGACGCCAAGGTACTGCACTGACCTACTCTTCTTCAAATGAGAGACCGTTGCCATAGGATTTGCTTCTTGGTGCCGGGAGGGGGTCGAACCCCTATGGCCGCAAGGGCCGGCGATTTTGGGTCCGATTTCAGCGATTTTGCAGAATGCTGCACAGCGCTGCAACATACTACATATCCTGTTTATTTTAAATGGTTTATTGAATCAACTCAGTTGGCAGTGGACGGCAGGACATGCACGAAAGTACGGAACAAAGCATCACCAAAAGTATCACCAGGTTTTTCTCTCAGAATGATCCCGACTGCCTTCGGCAACATGCAGAACCGCGGAATCAAGGAGACGCAAACTTGGGGTGACTGCAATGTTGTTCTTGACGTCCCTGAAAATGCACAAACCGCGCGAACTGGGAATTAGCGGCGAAAAAGTTCGCAGGGCGAATGGGCGTCAGGCACGCATTCCCACCGGACCAAGCAAACCACAGGCTTCCCACCCACCATCCTCGCCCGCCAACAAGTTGGTGTTTCCCCGGGGGTGATGTGAGTCACATGTTATTGTGTGTCCGCTCAAGCAGAATGTGTGCGCTGTTGAGGAGCCAACTCGATGGGCACGATAACCCTATCCGCAACCAAAACCATGCTCACCCTCCCTGGGGATGCCGTGCGCCAGATTCAGTGGCGATTCGCCGATCGTTTTGACCTGCAGATGCTGGTGCAGTCTGCGCGCGGTGTGGCGCGTGGCACTGTGGCGCGGCTGGTGGCGGCGGGCGAGCGGAACACCCACGAGTGGACTGCAGGCAAAAATGACATGATGGATGCGTTCGACCGTGCCGGCATCACCACTGCTTTTATGGAGCCCGAGGATGGTGGTTTCATCGCCGGACCAAAGAATCTGGCGTTCGGGCTGGCTGCGTTTGAGTTGGCGTGGGTCGATGGCGGTGCAGCAACTGCAAACCTGGCTAGCTTTTTGGCTCTCTCGCCCATCCACGAACGCGGAACGCCGGAGCAGGTAGCACGCTACAAAAAGCTGGCGGCGCCTCCACAACACGGAGAAGATCGCAAACCGTGGCGTGGAGCCTTCGCACTGACGGAGCCAGTCCCCTATGTGGGTGTCGACACCGGCATGCTGAGTGGCAAGCTGCGCATTGCCGAGTGGAAAGACAACAACGAGGAACCGTGGCTGCAAGTGGACAAACGCGGGAGGTTCATCACGGGGATCGCATTCGCCAACTTTGTGACCGCTGCGGTGAACTCCGATGACGAGCGAATCAAGGGAAGCTGCATGGTGATCCTCGAGGAAGGCGACGATGGCACATTCGACCGCGGAACGGCTACCAAGAAACTCGTGCACCAGCTCTCGTCGACAGGCGATCCGGTCTTCAACCTGCGTGTGCCCGCGAGCCGCATTGTCGGCGGATACACGGTGAAGGACGGAGTGCTTGTTCCCAACTTTAACCACAGCGAAGTGATTGAAGCGGTTTTTCGGCGTACACGCGTTCCCGTAGGTCTCATGACGGCCGCGAAGTTGCTGTCGGCAGTCGAACCGGTGATTCGCTACCAGCGCCAGCGATTCCGCGGCGCCGAGGGCGCAAAGCCAGGCTCGGTGCGCTACGAGCAAGGCATTCAGCAACGCGAAGACGCACTGCACCGGCTGGTGGATGTTTGGGCCACAGGCGAGGCTGCGGCATCCCTGGGCTTTGCCACGGCGAGATTGTTCGATGGGCTGGACCCGTTGGAAAAGCAAAAGACCGCGCTCATGAAGGACCGCGGGATCCAGGGTGGTCGCGCGGAGATGAAGGCGCTCAAGGAGAGCGAGCGGAGAGCTGTCGAGCTACTGTCGTTGAAGGAAGACAATCCGCGCCGTGCCGAACTGGCATCCGATCCCCTGGTGCAATACGTACTGATGGACGCAGAGGCCAACGTACTATGCCCGGCCACCAAGCTCTGGAATACCGGTCACGGGGCCAACATGATGCGCGAAGCGGTAAGTCTGATGGGCGGCTATGGCATCACCGAAGATTGCCCCGGCTTTCTGGCGAACAAGTGGATGGACGCGCAGCTCGAAGCGACCTACGAAGGGCCCGAGGCGGTTCAGCGGCGGCAGCTCACGGTGACCATGACCAGTGAGGTCTTCCTTGCGCAATTTGCCGCGTGGTCCGCGGAGATGCGGCGTGTCGCTTCAACGCATCCCGGCACAGGAGCCTGCACGCTTGCCTCGGCAATGAACCTCTGGGCGTGGTCGTTGAATTATCTGCAAAAGACCAATGATCCCGCCGGCAACAAGCTTTATCACGGCCAGCGTCAGGGTGTGACGTTTGCATTGGCCGATGCGCTTTGCTGGCTCGTGGCGTCTCGCTGCCAGATTCTCGACGTGCTCGAGTTGGAGAAGCACGGAGGAGAGAATGCAGATGCGAGCGATGGCCTATCGGGAACTGTGCAGTTCCTGAGCGACCTGTGCCACACGCAAGCCGCACGTGCAGCAGGCGAAGTCTCGCGTATCTGCGCGGAGCTCGTCTTTGGTTATGCCTGCCATCCGGCGTGGGATGACGCAGAGCACAGATGCTGCTTCCTGGCCAGCGAGCTTGAAGATCTTGAACTGACCATGCCGGGAATCATGGCCATGGCTGTGGACGTTCTGGCGGACGACGGAACCCACCCGCCAAAGGCAGGCCCGTGTGCAGGCTGTGCGGGTTCCGGCGAATTTCTGCGTCTGCAAAACCGGCTGACTATGTGCCTGACCGGTTCTCGGCTGGCAAAAGACCGCGCGGCAGACACCGTGAGCAAGGTCATGATTCCCGAAGCGCTAAATTATCCGGCGGCTGGGCCCGCATGAGTTCGGCAGAACAGGCGGTCGAGACCGAACGACAGACGATGGAAGTGGACATCGCGTGTGTCGGTTTTGGTCCAGCGATGGGAGGATTCCTAACCACGCTGACGCGCGCCTGGAGCGAGACTCCCGGCGATCCTGCATTCGAAAGCAAAGTCGCGCCGGGAATGCCGTTGCAGGTGCTCTGCTACGAACGAGCCGACGATCTTGCTGCCGGCGTGAGTGGCGTCGTTACGCGCGCCGAGGGAATTCGTGCGAGCTTTCCATCACTCGATCCGACGCAGATCCCCATGGCCGCGGACGTAAAGCAGGAGCGCATCTTTTATCTCCTCGACCCCATTGGAGCAAGCAGGCGCTCGTTCACACTGCGATTGGCCGATTTTTTTCTTCGCCTCGGCGGAAGGCTGTGCGTGAAAGATGACGCCTTCGAACTCCCCTGGACGCCGGCATTTCTGCACAAACGTGGCGGCCTGGTGTTTTCCATCGGACAGTTCAACCAATGGGTTGCCGCACAACTGATGGCGAACGGACTGGTGCAAATCTGGCCTGGAACGCCGGTGAGCCGTCCGATCTTTGCCGAGAATTCTGCCGCAGACAAACGAGCTGTCGTTGGCATCCGGCTTGCCGATCAGGGTGTGGACAACGACGGGTATCCGGCCGACGGCTTTATGCCCGGCATGGATGTGCACGCGCGGTTGACCGTGGTTGGCGACGGACCAGTGGGCCAGGTCGGCAGAGCCCTCAACCAAGGCCAGAGCAGTCCGAAGGGCAGAGACTGGGCGCTGGGTATGAAGATGGTCATCGAGCTACCGGAAGACTCCACGCTTGAGCCCGGCACGGTATGGCATACCTTCGGCTTTCCGGAACCTGAGATCTTTGGCTTTCTCTATGTGCATCCGGATCGAGTGGTATCGGTAGGGATCTTCGTGCCTTCGTGGATGAGCGATCCTGCTCGCACTGCCTACAGATATTTGCAGCACTACATCCAGCATCCGGTCCTGTGGAAACACATCAAAGGCGGTACCCTGCATTCCTGGGGTGCGAAGTCGCTTGAGGAATCCGGCAAACGCGGTGAGCCCATCCTTGCCGGCGATGGATTCGCGCGTATCGGCGAAGGTTCAGGGTCAACCAACATGCTCACCGGCTCCGGCGTGGACGAAGCATGGACGACGGGTGTGCAATTGGGCGACGCCGTGCTTGAACTTCTGCGCGACGGACTTCCTTTCTCCGAACCAAATCTCGTCAAAACATATAAGAGACGGCGCCGTGCAAGCTGGGTTGAAGCAGGAGCATGCGAAGCCGAACACGCCCGCGACGGATTTCACGCCGGATTTGTTCGCGGCATGATGGGGATGGCGCTGGCCGGGTTAACCCAAGGCCGTCTTTCGCTGAAGACCAAGATACCGTCAGCGCCGAAGCAGATTCGCCCATTTGATGCGCAGGGTGCAGCAGACGAAAAGTTGAGAGTAGCCGCGCTTCAAAAAGCGGCCGGCGATGGCCGTCCCTTCCACGATGCGTTGGTGACAGCGCGCGGCTGGCCGGAGATCCCCTTCGATGGTCGCCTGCTGGTCACGCAACAAGATGCGCTCTTGATGGGCGGCAAAGTCCAGGCCATGCCGGGTTTCGCGGATCATGTGCGGTTTCTTGACAAGGAACTATGCAGGACCTGCAGAGAGAAGACCTGCATCGCCATGTGTTCCGGTCAAGCCATCACACAGGGCGCAGACGGCACGCCCGCGTTTGAGCGCGAAAAGTGCGTGCACTGCGGGGCTTGTTTGTGGAACTGCGTTCATGTCCCTGATGGAGAGAACGGCAACATCGAATTCCTTGCCGGCGCCGGAGGGTTGCATTCGGCAGAAAACTGAAGAGCAGCTTTCAGCTCTCAGCTGTCAGCTGAAAGCTGCGAGCTGAAGGCTGGAGAAGAAACATGTCTGATCCACTCCACATTGTTGTCTGCGCAGGAATCGTGCCCGATCCTTTGCAGACTCTCGAACCGACCAGCGGGCCGAATGGGCCTGGTGTCAAGAATGAAATGCTCCTGCCCGCCGTTCTCGATCCCTGGGCAGCGAGCGCGTTCTATGAGGCTGCGAACCTGGCTGCCAAACGCCCCGGCAGCAGAGTCTGGCTGGTTTCGCTCGGACCCAAAGCCAAACTGCAACAACTGATGATGACCGTTGCACAGAAGGCGAGTTTCGAGCTGGTTCCTATCGACGGTCCGATCGGTGGCTTCACCGATGCACACGCCACAGCGGACACGATTGCCGATGCGATCGAGGCAATCCCGGGGCTCGATCGAACGAAACTCCTTCTCTTTGGCGGCTGGGAGTCGGCGACGCGCGGCGCCGGAATCACGCTCCAACTGGTCGGCGAGCGGCTGGGCATCATGGATCAGTTTCAAGGCGTAGACCGGATCGATCCGCGCGAGGACGGTTCATTCGAAGTGCTGGAGCGCGTGGAAGGCGGCAAGCACCAGGTTGCAGTTTGCGCGGGAGCCCCGGCGGTGCTGGGTTGGGCGACCGGCAACCTCGCAGAGCCACGCAACAATCCGCAAGTTGGCATGGCGAATATGCGTACGATCGCGCCCGCTTTGCAAAAAGCAAAAACGGTGTCCCTTGCAACCAACGGTTTGCGCTACGTCTCGGTCAGCCTTCCCAGCCAGCAACGCACCACGCGCGTGGTGAAGGATCTTACGCCAGACGAAATCGCGCGCGAGCTGGTCGAATGGATAGAGGCGGAGTGATGGAATCTATTTTGGTGTTAACCCACTGCGATGAAACCGGCGAACAGCTAAGTAAAGGTTCGCTTGAAGCCGTAACCGCAGGCCGGGAGCTGTCAACTCAACTCGGCGCCACGTTGACCATCGGCATCGTTTGCGGAAGTCTGGAGAATCTAGCGAAAAGCATTTCTTCCGCAGGAGCACGATTGCTTGTAGTCTCAGGCGAAGCGTTCACGCAACCGCGCTACGCGAGCGATGCCGCGGCGTGCGAAGCGATTTGCCGGACTGCGCAGCCAACGATCGTCCTCGCGCCTCACAGTTCACGCTTCGCGCGCGTGATGGCCGCGGTGGCGCATCGCGTGCACGGGTGTATCGACACGCACATCACAGCCATCATCGGGGCAGAGGAGATTCACGCAACACGCTGGTTCTATCGCCAACGCATGGAAGCCGTCGTGACACGTGAATTGCGTCCATGGTTCCTGCTGCTCGACTCCGGGACGCACGAGGCGTATGCCGCCGTGACAGCCCCGGCACGAGTGGAGCAGATTGCCGTCGAGGTTCCTGCATTGCGCACGACTGTTCTGGGAACTCGCGCGCCGGAGCAAGGTGCGATTCCGGCCGGCACCGCCAGCGATGGATCCTCACGGCATTGGGAAACGATTCGCCCTGACGCAAAGCTTCTGTTTGTTGCCGGAGCGGGGTGGACGAAGAAGCAGCCCGACGGGAAGATTCATGTTGCGGAGGCGGGAGAACTAATCCTGCAATTCGCGCACGCGTCGGGTGCGTCGCTAGGCAGCTCCAAATCACTCGTCGATCAGGGGAGCGAAGGGACACCTGTCCTGCCTTTTCTCACGCATCTCAATCAAGTGGGCCAAACTGGTTCGACGCCCAGGCATCCAAAGGGCCTCGCGACCTGCTGCCATGGCGAGGAGCCTCACGTGGTGGGCTGGCGTTTCGTCGGCGAACGGCGCGCGATCAGCCTCGACCCCAACTGTGGCTGGACGCGCGGCAAGGCCGATGTGGTGTACGTGGCTGATGCATTTCAAGTCATAAAGCGCGTGAACTCGCTTCTGGGAACGAAAGTCTTAGACGGAGTTCCAGAGGGCATTTCTTAAGGCAACACGGAATGTTTGCTTACTTTGATCAATACTGACTGAAAGTCCTGATTTTGCGTTCTGGATATCCGACCGAAACCAACCAAGACGCCTCTATTTGGTCGATGAGCGCGTTGGGCTGAACGCGCCAACGGAGATCGTCAAGGCAGATGGCTCCACACTAGACCGACCTGCGAACACGCCTCACCCGACTAGCGCGACATCTGGGAGCCGAAGCTTTCTCATCGGTTCGGCATCACAACAGGAGCGGACGTGAGCCGAATAGATATTGTTGTCTATTTGGGACAGAAAAAGCTGGGCAGGCCGCATCTCACATTGCGTGTGAGGATTACCGCATGCTCCGGCTCTTTCTTGGCTTTCTTTGCTCATTCGCATTTGCACTCCAGGTCTTGCTTGTAACCGGTTGCGGCGGCAACGTCACAGGTTCTGTGAGCGGCACTGGCAGCGGCGGTTCGGGCAGCGGCGGCACAGGTACTGGTGGTGGCGGCACCGGCACAGGTACTGGCAGCGGTGGCACCAGCCCAGGCCCCATCGGCGGCTCACCGAGTGACGCCTCTGCGGGATGCGGCGGTCCGGGATATGGATACAACAACGGAAATGGAGAGATAACCGGCGTTTGGATGCAAGGCCCCTCACCGGGTCAGAATCCCAGCAATGTCCAGGTGACTGCAACTGCATACGGCCCCGCTACCGTTGCCAAGTGGACGGTTTGCCTCGACGGTCAAGCCGTGTATCAGACAGATAGCACCGCAAGTTCCATCTCCCAAGCGATCGATATTCCCACTGGCCAGCATCTTCTCTGGGCAAGCGCAGCGGACGCGGCGGGCGATTCTGACAGATCGGAAATTCATTTGATCCAGGTTGGAACGGTGCCGACCAGCAGTGCTGCGCTGCCCACTCCGCCTGCAGATGCACAGGTGCTGACGGAGATGCAGAATGACACCTCCAGTTGGAGCATCTGCAGCCTCTGCGCGGCGGGTACCAACACCACCGGCAATTATTCGATGACGTTTGACCAGAGCCAGCCCTCGCTGAGCGGCAGCAGCCTTGAGATGTATGCCGACGGACCGTCCTGGACCAACGTGCTTTTTATGGATCTGATGTTGGGCACCAGTTCCAATTCCCATTTTCTGTGGGACTTCTATGTCTACCACGACCCCGTGGCCGAAGCCCACTTCTGGTCCTCGGAGATGGATCTCTGGCAGGTTCTTGGTGGCAACGAGTTCATGATCGGCAGCCAGTGCGACTTTGGAGACGGCTACTGGGCCACCTGGGATAGCCAGGGCGGGGCTTGGGTTCTCAATGGAATCCCTTGTCCGCACTGGACGCCGGGCTGGCATCACGTTCAGTGGTACTATGAGCGCCTCAGTTCCACGCAGTATCGCTACGACACACTCGTGTTCGACGGTCAGCTCTATGGATTCAATCAGACCTGGAACGTCAACGCTACTACTTGGCCGGATATGATCGGCATCCAATTCCAACTGGACCAGGATCCCACCGGTACTCCACTTCACGAATGGGTGGATAACGTGACGCTGACGATGTGGTAAGGCGAGGGGTGGGTGGTTATAGAGTTGTACCGCGCCGTCTCGACGATTCGTAAAAGCAGCAAAGCCATCGACCAGGTGACCACCACCTTTGGCATCCGCTCGCTTCCGTGGTCGGCAGAAAACGGGCTGCTGAACGGCGCTCCCGTGAAGCGCGGATTTGACCCGCACGGGAGAGCAATCCGGCTTTACCACTCTCCTGCGGCATTGCCCCTGAAGCATGCAACGCGGAGAACGCAGCCGAGACTTGACAACGAATCAATGCCGAGAGCACTCGGTTGCCAATCATCCAGATGGAGATCTTTGCCGCAGCGGCCTCACACATTGAGTCGATTCGAAGCAGCGACCCGGCCATACCAATGTCCGGAATCTTTTATCGTGCGCTTCTGGTTTCGGAAGTCTGTGTAGATCAGCCCGTAGCGCTCGGTGTAGCCCTCTGCCCATTGGAAGTTGTCCAGCAAAGTCCAGGCATGGTAGGCGCGGACGCGGGCTCCCTCGGCGATAGCGCGCGCAAGTTCTGCAAGCGTTTCACGATACCACTGGATGCGGCGCGTATCGGGAATGCTGCCATTTGCTTCTTCATCTGGACCGTCGAGATAGCCGCAGCCGCTCTCGGTGATCTCAATGATGGGATGGTTGTACTCTCTTGAAATCTGAGTTACGAGATCGTAAATTCCCCGCGGCCACACTTCAAGACCGGCCTCTGTAAGCGGGCCCTCTGTAGGCATCGCAGCACGGAAACGTGTGTACGGGTCGCGTCCACCCGGGGAATTGTTTTCGATCTCGGTGCCGCTGAAAGCGCCTCCGCTCTCAAACTTCTCCTTGCTCGCGTCGGAGACAATGCGGCGAGTGTAGTAGTGAAAGCCGATCCAATCCAATGGGGCATAGAGAAGCTTCTCGTCGCCTGCTTTGAAGCCCATCGCATCCAAGGGCGGCTCCCCCACAAATGCTTTTGGATAATGGCCGGTCATGGCTGCCTCGAGGAAAAAGACATTGTTCATCGCGTGGTAGCGAGCGGCTGCGGCACGATCGTCTTCCGAGTCCGTCTTTGGGTACGCGGGAGCCATCTCGTACGCACTCCCCACTGTTGCTTTGGGTGAAGCGGCCTTTACAGCGCGGTGAGCCTCACCCTGCGC
This sequence comes from uncultured Acidobacteriaceae bacterium, assembly GCA_963745845.1. Taxonomy (GTDB): domain Bacteria; phylum Acidobacteriota; class Terriglobia; order Terriglobales; family Acidobacteriaceae; genus Telmatobacter. Next base: position 183,098 of record CAVUZE010000002.1, read on the forward strand.
CAGCGCAAGAGTGTGCGCCGCCTTCAGAAAATCGCTGAAGCTGGTTCTGCAAGGCGGAAATGCGCCTGCCGCGTAGCCCATGAACGCAATGGCCCACGGCATGTTGAAGGGCGCCCAAACCGTGATGCGGTCCCCGAGATGCTTGGCAAGGATACCGGCATAGTCGCCGAAATAGTTGGCCAAGTCGCGGTTCGGCCAACCACCGCGATCCTCGAGAGCTTGAGGAAGATCCCAGTGATACATGGTGCACCAGGGACGGATTCCAGCCGCGAGAAGAGCATCGACGAAGCGGCTGTAGAAATCCAGTCCCTTCATGTTGGGACTGCCGATTCCTTTTGGCTGAATCCTTGGCCAGGAAATTGAAAATCGATAGCTCTTCTGATTGAGGCTCTTCGCGAGTCCGATGTCTTGCGCGTAGCGATGATACTGATCGCAGGCGACGTCGCCCGTCACGCCGCCTCTCACCTTCCCAGGCGTATGCGTAAACCTGTCCCAGATCGATTCGCCTTTGCCATCTTCGTTCCAGGCACCCTCGTTTTGATAGGACGCTGTGGCGACGCCCCAGAGGAAGCCTTCCGGGAATCGTGCTTCGTTGATCAGCGATTCAGGAACCGACCCCGGTACCTGATCCGTGGAGATCGGGTTGGCGGCATAGTCACGCCAGGGATGCAGTGCGACACCGGCGGTTGCGGCCAGCGAACAAGCTGCGAACTGACGACGGTTCATAAAAGCTCCTCGTTGCTGCACGTTGTGCGGAAAACCTGCCTTGCCCATGACTATCGCACATCAATACCGGCAGGTGGCATCGCGAAGGCCGCTGGAAGCTGTTGAATGCGGAGATAGAGCCGTCCCGCGCGCCCGTCGATGCAATCGGTTTATTGGCTGTTCTCTGCACTCCTACGTTGTCGATCCTGGTAAGCAGCGACTTTGATCCTGTTCCCACACAGTCTCATGCTGCACCACCGTCGAACGTTCTTCTTGCTCACATCCAGAAACTGCACAACACAGCTCTCACACTTTCGCACTCTGCCTGGCTCCGTGTCCGTAAACAGCCTCTCTGTTTCGTGCAGCAAAGCAGCCCAAAGAGTATCGGCCACAGATGTACCGCTAATCTGCCGGCTCTGCATCTTTCCGCCCTTCGTCGTGATTGCTCTGCGTACGGGATGCGCGAAAAGACGGGAATTCAATTCCGGAAGGAAGGCAGGGCCGGGCTGCTTGCCGTCTTCCAACCGCAGCACGGCCTCACGCAGCGACTCACGAAAAATCAAAAGCTCGCGGAGAAACTTCCTCGCCTCCGGCTCACCACTCCAGACCTTGAGTTCATCCCTTATCTCGTCTATGGGCGCCAGGCCCGATACAAGCAGCCAGCGCCTGAGTGCGGACGTGTCCGTCAGCATTTCCTGTAGTTCGCCGTCCACCAGAAGCCTGGTGTTCAGCAAGTCCAGGACCGGCTGATTGCCAACCACCAGAAACCCGTTGATCCATTCTTGTGAAGATTCCATCGTCGCGTCTCTCCATTAAATTATAACACCTTTATTGTATCTTTTATTGGTGTTGCCATATCTAAGTGTTCGAAAGCGATCTCTCTGAGGAGCCCGCCTACTTCGAACCGCAACAAGGAGACCACGAATGAAATCGACGCCACAGCAGAATGATTCACGTCTGACTTACCATCGGACAGCAACCGTAAACGGACGCAAAGTCTTTTATCGGGAGGCGGGCAATCCCGCTTCACCTGCCATCGTATTGCTGCATGGGCTTCCAACCAGCAGCCAGATGTTCCGCGACCTCATCCCGGTTCTCGCCGAAAAGTTTCATCTCATCGCTCCCGATTACATTGGCTTTGGTCACTCCGAAGCCCCCTCGCGGGACGAGTTCCAATATACGTTCGATAATCTTGCCACCCATGTCAGCGGTCTGCTCAATCAGCTCGGTCTCACCTCCTACATCCTCTATATGCAGGATTACGGCGGGCCCGTGGGCTTCCGCCTCTTCGCCGAAAAGCCTGAACAGGTGAAAGGCTTCATCATCCAGAACGCCAATGCGTACTTCGAGGGCGTGGGCGAGTTGCCGAAGGGCGCACTCGGACCCCTGTGGGAAAACCGTAACGCCGAGACAGAAAAACCCGCGAAGGAATTCCTGAGTGCGTCCTCGACCAGATTTCACTGGACTGTCGGCGCTCGCAATGAAGAGAACATCAACCCCGATAACTGGGTTCTCGATCAGGCATTTCTCGATCGCCCCGGCACGCAGACCTACCAGATCGATCTTCTTGAGAACTACAAGACAAATGTTGCATCCTACGAGAGCTGGCAGGCGGCCTTCCGTACCCACCAGCCCAAGACGCTGATCGTCTGGGGCGATAAGGATCCCTTCTTTGTCCCGCCCGGAGCCAAGGCATACCTGCGCGATCTGCCGGAAGCCAAGCTCGTCTGGCTCGACGCAGGTCACTTTGTCCTTGATGAGAATCTGCAGACAGTCGCAGAAGAGATCAAGACTGTCTTCGCCAACTGACTGGACTAGTTCACTCCAAAAAGGACATGAACCGCTTGCTGCGTGATGACCGGAACCGGCGTCGCGCAGCAGTGTTCCAAACCGGCATTCGAAAGGGAATCTATGCAACGGGTGGCCGAAGCGGCTGCCTACCAGCGCGACGTGAAGAGCGCCCGGATACACATCCTCGACGCCGGCCACTTCGCTTTGGACACGGATGCCGACAAGATTGCGACAGAGATCGACAACTTTCTTGCACGCTGACGAATTGTGCTCCGCAACCGTTTTCCGTTTTGCTTTTGTTAGCAGGCCTATGCACTGATCCGGCGCGGGCTTGGCGTCTCGACAGGATTGGCAATGAGAAACACTGATGCCGGCTGGAGTGAACCTGGATTTACGCTTCATAGGGGTTCTCAATGGGCCACGATCCGCCCGGAACTCAAAGAAACTCTTGAATTCACGGTCCAATGAGCACTTTGGGCGCTGGATGCGCGAGTATAGAACTTCCGTCGCAGAGTGAACGGAGGAATTCCTCTATGAAAAACTCGCCTTGGCGCAAAGTTTTTGGGATCATAGCCGGGTTATTGATCCTCGTGGGCGTATCGCCTGCTGTCTATTTCTGGTGGTTTGGAACTGCTCACAACTTCGACCCTCTTTCAGCGCCAATTTCGCTCAGACGCGGTGAGTATACGTCAGCCTTCTTCAAGACAGACTTGGACGAGGACTATCAAGTTGAGATTTATTTCCTCCCTTATCCACGGAGTCCGCTGGATCTTGACTGGAAGATCGTGGATGAGAGTGGCGCGCTCATTCAGAGCGGCGTCTACACGGAAAATCCGCGCCTGGGTGGAAATGACGCGATTCTCACGCGGAAATACCGACCTAAACTTGGGTCGGCCAACAGGATCATCCTGAATATCCACCAGGATGTCCAGGCGAAGAACAGCGAACAACCGCACCCCACGGATACAAGGCTATACGTCGGTCTGCCGGAAAGAGGCCTTGAACGAGCCTGGGGGTACGCCGCCGCAACCGTGTGGGCGGCTGCGATCGCTGGGCCTGGGGCAATTGTCCTTGCCGTCCTGCTGGTTATGCGAGCTATTCGTCCAAAAATCCCCTCCGCTGGCTCCAGTGCTCAACGAGCGTCTACTCAATGAAGAAGGGCAACGAAGGTTTGGCCACAATCCACTAACTATTCTTCTAGAGCGGGACGCAAGAGCATATGCAGAATCGAAGTAAGGTCAGCTTCTTCTGCTCCACCAAAATGCTGCAAGCCCCACACAGAGCCCACCGGTGATGATCGCGTTTGCGGGCTGGCGGATGACGAATATGTGGATGGTGGATGCAACAGCCATAGTCGTTGCGAGAATTGCCAAACCAACGCGCGCAGTCGCCGGGATTATGACCAAAGCACCGCCAACGACTTCAACGATTCCGGTGAAGTATCGGAACCATTGGCCAACTCCGACCTGATCGAAGAATTTCACCCATTGAGCGTCTGCACCCGCTGGGAACTTATCAAATCCGAAAAGGACGAATGCCATGGCAATGCCGACACGCAGCACCCAATCGCCGATCTTGTCGGGTGCCTTGTCTGAGGTTACGTCTTCAAACATGGTTGCTTGTCTCGAACTCCCCTTATCTATGTAGAATACGATATATACTCACTGTCAAGGCGTATTTTGTGACATCCTTCACCTTCTCCAATGCTGAAAAACTCCATAGTCCTGTATTACCGCAACTCGGACATTACCCGAAAATTGGCTTACTTCCCGATTGACCAACATGCATCATCGTCCGAATGCCCACGCCACCATTAGCGGGAACTCTTCTCGCCAGAAAGCGCCACCGTGCGACCCAGATCGCTCAGTCATGACGACATCCGCACCTGCATTGCGCAGGGCGTCCGACCACTTCCTTGCGTTCGCGAGGAAGAACGGCTCCTGTGTGCCAGCGACAAGGTATGTGCGCGGAAGCGGACTCGGCATAACGCCAGGCGGCTTGTAACCACCTCCGGGCGAGGCACAGAATACCGCACCGTAGACACGTGGATGCCGAAGCCCAAGAGCGAGGGCCAGCTCTCCACCCGCCGACACGCCGAACACTGCGGTACGTTCAGTGGGCAGCGCCACGCCAAACTGCGACTCCGTCCATCGGCGAACTTCCTCGACGAAGAACTTCTCGTGTGCAGCGAAGCGCTGCGGATCAAAGCCTGGTGAGTACTCATGGAGCCGCAGCATCTCATCGGTCAGCCCATGTACACCGACGATCATTGTGGACGGTACGTCGGCCTCTTCGAGCAACCCGCCCCACTTCGAGATTCCCTGACCGTCGCCGGCGAAGACGATTGCTTCTGGCGGGTCTGGTGGAACGTAGACCGTGACTTGCCGTCTACCATCGTACTCGAAGGTCTCAGTCACAAACTGTCCCGCGCCTGTGGCGGCGGGCTTGGCGGGCGCTCCGTCGGACTCACATTGCTTGCGCTCGGCGTGATTGCCTGTTTGCTTCTTCATGGCCTTGCCTTCATTTATAGACCTATGGTCGCCCCGATACGAGAATTTCGGCTGTCGCCGGGCGCATAAGCCAACCGCTCATCGAGGCAGGAGGGAGCATCAGCGCGAATGGGCGGACGCGGTCCGCGAGAATCGAAGCATCATTGCAAAGACAACACAAACCAACGCCATGCCAATCCATTCCGGCGCCTGTCCATAAAGGCTGAACAGCAACGATAACCCCGCCCCGAGCCCAAGAAGCCACGCCTCCAACCATCGGCGCCGACGGATGACGAGTAACGCTGCAGCGACCAGTTCCGCGAACGCAACGACCCAAACGGCAATCTCGACAGCCTCCACTTCAAGGGACTGCGGGGGACGTCCCTCAACACGTCCTTTGAGTCCTAGCAGAATCCTGGGTACCGCGACAGGATCTGCGAACTCCGTAAAGAGATCGAGTGCGAGTCTCCGATCCCTCCAATGGTAGCGAAGCCGAATGCGACTGATCAGCCGCGTATGGCTCTCGTCAATCGGATAAAGCGACCACGCAAAGCTGCCGTCAGGGGGCGTGGCAGTTCCTCTCCAAATCAGATAGCGATTGGGTTGGATCGAATCAAAAATCAGGGCAGCAACTGCGCTGATGGGAAGCACATCGCCTGTCTTGGGATGCTGCAACTCGGGCCGGATTGATCTGGCGCTGCGGACTCCCGTGCTGCTGCCGAGGTTTTCGATGAGGTCATACCCGTAGAATCCAGCTCGCCCGTAGCCGATCTGCACTAACCATGGCCATATATCTTCCGGCCTGCCGGAAATGGTGATGGCTCGCGTCGCGCAGAAAGATGGTGAGCGAACGATATCGTCTCCCGGCATGGAACGCGCTATTTCTTCTGCTGTTGCACCCCAGCGCAATGCAGCGGGCCGAATAGCTAGCAGATAAATAGCGCAAAGCAGGCCGAGCAATACCATGATCGCCGCCAACCTGATCACTGCGCGGCGACCCGGAACTTTGCGTTTCATAAGCAAAGCCTAGTGGACTGTAACAGATGAAAAGATAGTATAATCGTGAATATGGAAACCACGATCGCACTAACGGAAGCGGAACGTATGGAACTGAATCAGCGAGCGGCGAGTCGCAGCGGGCGTGCAGATGATGCGCGCCGTGCACGACTGATTCTGCTGCTGGAAGCCGGCTGCACCTGGAAAGCGATACGAGACAAGCTGGATTGCAACGATGCCTTCATTGATCGTTGGAGGAAACGATTCGGCGAAGAACGGCTGGCAGGGCTGTTCAGCCGGCACGCCGGACAGGAGGCCAGCACGCTTACGCCGGCGCTCGAGGCTCGCATCCTGGACTGGACGGTCAAACGCAAGGCGCCGGACGGCTCGACTCAATGGAGCACGCGCAAACTGGGCAGTCAGCTTAAGATCAGCCACATGATGGTGGCGCGGGTCTGGGCTAAGCACGGTCTGAAGCCGCAGCGGCTTGATCGCTACATGGCAACCAATGACCCGGACTTCGAGACCAAGGCGGCAGAGATTATCGGGCTGTATCTGAATCCGCCGGCGCATGCGGCGGTGTTCTGCGTTGATGAGAAGACAACCATCCAAGCGCTCGACCGCAAGGATCCGGTGTTGCCACTCTCTCCAGGCCGTGCGGAGCGCCACGGGTTTGAGTACTTCCGGCACGGCACGTTGTCTCTATACGCCGCATTCAACACCAAAACCGGTGAGGTGCTAGGAAAGACCGCTGCCCGCCACACCTCCGCGGAGTTCGTCGCGTTCCTCGCCGACATCGTCGTGAACCAGCCGCGCGGCAAGGAGATCCACGTGATCGCCGATAACCTCTCGGCCCACAAGACCCGGCAGGTTGACGATTTCCTGGAATCTCATCCGCATGTTCACATGCACTTCACTCCCACTTACTCCTCCTGGCTCAACCAAGTCGAGCTTTGGTTCGCCAAGATCGAGCGCGATGTCATCGCTCGTGGTGTGTTCACCTCATTGGCCGATCTACGCAGAAAGCTCATGAAATACATCCGTCACTACAACAACCTGCCGAAGACGGTGAAATGGCGCTACTTTGATCCCACAAACCGCATCACTCCCACTTCAACCGTTACAGTCCACTAGTCCCTCGGCGGCCAGCACGTTTCGAGGCTCGCACCCACCGGCTTCAGACGAGCTCATTTTCGATACCTGTCGGATCGACTGATCATTGTCATTCAGCGCTCTCTTCGCGCGCCCCGCCTCTCTCGGCCGCCAGGGCGGCCGCTCGGGATGGCAGCCGATCTTCCACTCCCCTGGTCCCCACGCAGCGTATCTTCAATCTGAGCCCGCCGAGCCAAACGTTTCCGGACTGAAAGCCGTACTGCTGCGAGAAAGACTGAAGGTGCAGGTGAAATGCGAAAAAGGAGCGACCGAAGAATCAGGAGAATCCTCGCATCTGCGCTCCTGCTGTGTGCCGGTCTGCTTGGCAACGCGCAAAGCAACGACACACGTCAGGGCCTTCCCGATTCCCCAACGCCTGTAGAGCATTCCATTGAGGACCTGAATTACCTCGGAGGAGACGCTGCCATGCCGCCGTTTTCTGACAGCGTCATCGACATTGATTCGGGATTCCGCCGAGCACTCCTGCGTCAGGGTCTGGCCTTTCGCGTTATCACGGGGCCGCAGTACACGCAGAACATGCTGGATGCGCCCGTACCCGCGGATGACCAGGTTTATGTTGGTCAGCGCGCCTTCGAGAGTATGTTTGCGCAGCCGATCCTTTCGGCCGATCTTCGTCAACTGCGCCTGCGGCGCGCACAGTTGTATATGGGCGCAGTCTGGAACTGGGTGAGCTGGAACCCTGCGGGTCCCAAGTCGCTGCAGGTGTGGGCCCTCTATTTCTACAAGGAAATCGGGGAGGACCGGCTGGAAGTGAAGGCGGGTTACGTCGCCAACAACATGAATTTCGTTGGTCTCTTTGTAGGAGGATCGACAGCGACTGGTGCCCAGGGCGTTTATGCCGTTTTGCCTTACGAGGCGGGTATGTCTTACTTCCCTCTGACGGCGCCATCGTTCAACGTTCGGATTCGCGGGCCCAAGAACACCTACATTAAGACCGCCGCGCAGCGGAGTTTCGATCCAAACGGGGGGCCGGCCGAAGTGGCACGAAATCACACCGGCTTCCGATTCATTCCGCACGGGGACAAACTTGTCCTGATCAACGAAGGGGGCTTCCTGCGTGCAGCAAGCACTGATGCACACGAGGCTTGGTTGCGCGCCGGCTACATATACAACACCACACGCTATAGGAATGCGGCCACCGGTCAGTTGGAGTCGGGCAATTACTGCGCGTACGCCCTTTTGGATGGTCAGTTGCTCAAGCCTGACGGGGAGCATCCAAACCACGGGCTCTATGCCGGTGGATCCTTCATGATTGTGCCGGAAACAATGAATCCATACGCCCGCTATTACGAGGCACGACTCTACAAAGAGGCGCCGGTTCGGTCACGTCCCGACGATGTTCTGTCCGTAGTTGCATCCCGAACCGGCTACAGCAAGGTCTTTACCGACAATCTTGTCTCTGAAGGCAAGACCGTGTGGCGGGCGGGAACGACGATCACCGGCAGCTACTCGCTCCACGCGTCCCGCGGTAACTATGTGAGTCTGGGATTGAGCTACGTCGACGGACCGGCAATTACGCCGCGCGTTCCAAATGCACTGAATTTCATAGCGAACTGGTCCCTGTTTTTCTGAGCCCGGTTCTTTAGGCGTTTAAGGTTGGACGGTTCAATCTGGTCGTTCCGATTTGACCTGTTCGGGTAGCGCCCCTAGATGACCGGGTTTATCGTGTTGAGCTGTACCAAAAGAGTGCCCTTGCACGGTCAGATGAAAAAGCAACTCAACACGGCTCGAAACCCCGAGCTTCTCAAAAGCTCGAAAAAGGCATAATTGGTTCTTCCAACGACCGTCATTGTAGAGTCTGAGTTAGCGAACAAAGCGATCGCCGGCGATCTGTGCTTGAGTGAGCACACTGTGAAGAATTTGTTTTGAATATCTTAGAATGGTGCCGGGAGGGGGGGTCGAACCCCCATGGCCGCAAGGGCCGGCGGATTTTGAGTCCGCTGCGTCTGCCAGTTCCGCCATCCCGGCGAGAGGTGGGTTGGCAACTGCAAGTATCGCACAGGGCTTGTGTTGGATGCCACTCTGCGCGCCTTGGATCGGGCATGCCATCGGAACACGGCGAGCGCTCTGAATAGACTTCCCGCATCAAGGCCGCGTCAGATTACTGACGCCACGGTTGAAGTATCAGCGTCGGTGAAATCTGCGGACCCGTTGGAACTTCGCTTGTGCTTCAGTTTCTGACAGACCCTGGATCTCTCGTCACTGCAGTTTGCCCGGCTTTCCACATGCGTCCGACGGACCTCGACGAAGCTTCCCATGCGACAATGAAGGCAATCGTCATGACTCCTGCCTCCTCCGCAGTTGTTCCCGAGCCGGTTGCGATCACACCGGAGCTCCTCGCACAACATAGCATCACCGCCGACGAATACGAACGGATTCTCGCGGCCCTGGGCCGGGTTCCATCCCTCACAGAACTCGGAATTTACAGCGTAATGTGGAGCGAGCACTGCTCGTATAAATCGAGCCGCGTTCACCTCAAGCGGCTTCCGACGAAGAGCGAGCGCGTGGTGCAGGGACCCGGTGAAAACGCTGGCATCATCGACGTGGGCGACGGCTGGGCTTGCGCGTTCAAGATTGAGAGCCACAATCACCCGAGCTACATTGAGCCTTACCAAGGCGCAGCGACGGGCGTGGGGGGCATTCTGCGCGACATCTTCACCATGGGCGCGCGGCCGCTGGCGGTGATGGATTCGTTGCGCTTCGGGCCGATTTCGCCGGAACCGGGGACCGAGGCCGGGCTGATTCATAAGAACCATTCCATCGTGGAGGGAGTGGTGAGCGGAATCGCGGGCTATGGCAACTGCTTTGGTGTGCCAAACCTGGGAGGCGAAACAAAGTTCGAGGCGTGCTATAGCGGCAATCCACTCGTGAACGCATTTGCGCTGGGACTGGTGCGGAAGGACGAGATCTTTTACGCGAAGGCTTCAGGCACGGGAAACCCGGTCATTTACGTAGGCGCGAAGACAGGGCGGGACGGCATCCATGGAGCGACGATGGCCAGCGAAGAGTTCCACGCGGGCACCGAGGCCAAGCGCCCCAACGTGCAAGTCGGCGACCCTTTCATGGAGAAGCTGCTGCTCGAGGCATGTCTCGAAGCCATGCAAACCGGAGCCATCGTTGGCATTCAGGACATGGGCGCCGCTGGGCTGACTTGCTCGACCTGCGAGATGGGCGCGCGCGGCGGTGTGGGTCTCGATGTCGAGCTGGATTTTGTGCCGCAGCGCGAGACCGGGATGACTGCGTACGAAATCATGCTCTCGGAAAGTCAGGAGCGCATGCTGCTGGTGGCCGAAAAAGGCCGCGAACATGAGGTGTTGTGCGTATTTGAAAAGTGGGGCCTGGACGGAGTAATTGTCGGGACTGTGGAGCCCGAACCGCGACTGCGCATTCGCCATCACGGCGAGTTGGTCGCCGACATTCCGAATCAGTCGCTCACCGATGATGCGCCACTCTACCGCCGGCCGGTGGGTACTTGGAAGGCGCCGGTCCCGCTCGATCCGCCCGCCGATGTGCTGGCCAAATTGGCAAAAGACCGCGACTACACGGCCGACCTTCAGAAATTGCTGGCGAGCGCCAACGTCTGTTCGAAGCGCTGGGTCCACGAGCAGTACGACACCATGGTGCAGACCAATACGGTGCTGGGGCCGGGCGGCGAAGCGGGCGTGATGCGCATCAAGGGAACCGGAACGCCGGGTCACGAGCGCGGGCTTGCGATGGCGCTCGATGGCAATGGGCGCTGGGCCTATCTCGATCCGAAGCTGGGCGCGATGCACGCTGTGGCAGAGGCGGCGCGCAAGGTGGCTTGCAGCGGCGCATTGCCTGTTGCGACGACAAACTGTCTCAATTTTGGCAATCCGGAGAAGCCGGAGATCATGGCGCAACTTTCATCGGCGATCGACGGCATCGCCGAGGCGTGCACTTCGTTGGGCACGCCCATTACCGGCGGCAACGTGTCCTTATATAACGAGACCCGCGGCGAAGGAATCTATCCCACGCCGGTGCTGGGAATTGTCGGCCTTTTGGACGATGTGACAAAGGCCGTGCCGGCGGGATTCCAGCGGGCTGGAGACGCCGTTCTTCTTCTTTGGCCTATCCCGCGTGACAAAGAACCCGATCCGACGTTGGCGGTTCCGCTCCAACCTTTGCCGATGAGTCAGTACCCTTTTCCTGCTCTTGAACTGGAACCACGAGCGAAAGAGACGGCGGACGCAACCGAGGAAGAAGCGAAAGAGGGCTTGGCAGCGTTCGGCTCCTCTGAATTTGCCAAGGTGGTTCTTGGCGGGATCTGGGGCAAGCCGCCCAACCTCGATCTCGACGCCGAAGCCGATTTGCAAACGCTGCTGCGCGGCCTGGCCGATCGAAAGCTGGTTCACTCGGCACGCGATGTCTCCGACGGCGGCATTGCTGTCGCGCTGGCACAGGCTGCATTCGCAAAGGATATTGGAGCTGCGGTCGATCAGGATCAGTCGCTCATGGTTCACCCGTTGTTTGGGTTGTTCGCTGAGCCCGCTTCCACTGTGGTCATCTCGGCTGCGCCGGACCACCTCGCAGAAATCGAAAAGCTGGCGAGCGAATACAACTTTTTCGTGGCCCGTATCGGATCAACGGGAGGAAACCGTCTGGAGATTTTAGTCGATCGCGAACCTTTCATCTCCGCGTCCTTGGCCGAACTTCGCAGCGCTTGGGCGAATTCGCTGGAAGCAACCCTCCATCACGAGGTGACGGCATGACGCAAGACTTGCCGCACGGCGCAGCCGCCGCCCGCCGCAATGGGGGCATGACCCGCCTGCTTTATCAGGGTGTTCCGGGAATCGCCGACAATTCCTCGCTGGCCGTGGACCAACTGATCCCTGATCCCTGTTCCCTGTCCCCTGTCGAAGACAAGCTTCGCGAAGAGTGCGGCGTCGTCGCAATCCATGGACATCCCGATGCTGCGCGGCAGGTGTATCTGGGGCTCTACGCGCTGCAACATCGCGGGCAGGAATCGGCGGGCATTGCCTCGGCCGATGGCCAGCATCTGGCCAATATCAAGGGCATGGGGCTGGTTTCTGAGATCTTCACCGACGATGTGCTGCAAAAGCTGCCGGGAACCATGGCCATTGGCCACACGCGCTACTCCACGACGGGCGACTCGGCGCTACTGAATGCGCAGCCCATTCGTGTCGATTCAACCAAGGGATTGATCGCGATTGCGCACAACGGCAACCTCGTCAACCTTGGCAACGTGCGCGCGCGGCTCGAACGCAACGGCGCGTACTTTCAAACCACTTCCGACTCCGAGATCATCGTGCAATTGATTGCTCACTCCAATCAACACACGCTGGTGGATTGCATCGCCGATTCTCTTTCCCAGATTGAAGGCGCGTTTTCCATTGTGATGATGACGCGCGATCGCATCTTTGCGGCGCGCGATCCCCGCGGTTTTCGTCCGCTCTCGATGGGCCGCATCCGCAACGCCGATGGTCCCGACACGATCGTCTTTGCATCGGAAACCTGTGCCTTTGATCTGTTGCGGGCCGAGTATGAGCGCGACGTGCTGCCCGGGGAACTGGTGATGGTGACCGATGACGGCGTGACGAGCCGCCAATATGCCACGGGCGCGCCGCAATCCAGTTGCGTGTTTGAGCACGTGTATTTTGCGCGGCCCGACAGCCGCATCTTTGGCCGCTGGGTGCAGGAGAGCCGCGACCAGATGGGACGGCAGCTGGCCCGTGAGTCGCATGTGGCCGCTGATGTCGTTGTGCCCGTGCCAGACTCCGGTGTGACTGCGGCTCTCGGCTACGCTGAACAAGCAGGCTTGCCTTTTCGGCTCGGCTTAATCCGCAATCACTACGTTGGTCGGACATTTATTGAGCCGGAACAGCGCGTGCGCGACTTTGGCGTGCGTCTGAAGCTCAATCCGGTGCGCAATCTGCTCGAAGGCAAGCGCGTCATCCTCATCGATGATTCAATCATCCGCGGAACCACCAGCCGCAAAATTGTGCGCATGGTGCGCGGCGCTGGCGCGAAGGAAGTACATTTGCGCATCAGTTGTCCGCCGACCATTTCGCCATGTTTCTATGGCGTGGATACCCCAAGCAAGCGCGACCTGATCGCAGCGAACAAATCGGTGGAAGAGATTCGCCGCTTCATTGAAGCCGATTCGCTCGCGTATCTCTCGCTCGATGGCTTGCTGAAGAGTTGTGATAACGGAGACGGCAACAAATACTGCACGGCCTGCTACACGGGCAACTATCCTACGCAGTGGGTGGGTGTAGATGAGATTTTGCCGGCTGCAGCGGCCGTCTAGGCAGCCTCCGGTTTTCTTGAACTGACCGATTCAAACGGTCTCAGGCGCGAGTTTTGCGCTCTGCGAAGTGGAAGCTTTGCTCCGCGCCAGGCTCCGTGTCAGTACAAACATGGCCAATGCTGCCGCCAGGCTGGGGACAATCAGCCCGCGCAGGCCAAGCCAGTAACTGCCGGTCGCATCCTTCATCAGCCCCATCCAATAAGGGCCGACGAATCCGCTAAACATCGTGATCGTGTTCATCGCAGCGATGCCCGCAGCCGCGGCGCGGCCCGTCATGAATTGCGTGGGGACCGCCAACGCTGGAGCCTGCAGCGTGTTGAACGCAATAAAACTTGCGGCGAGCGATACGACGACTAACCATGGCGCCCGCGCGAAGCTGGCGATGAGATAGCCGGCCGCCATCACGCAACAGGGCACGATGCAATGCAGGGCTCGGTCGCCCGTGCGGTCAGAGTTTGCCCCGCCGAAGAGCATGCCTATTGCTCCAAGCAGTCCGAAACAAGCCACGAGATAGCCCACATGGCTGACGCTCCAGCCGGTCACGCCTTGCAGGATGGCCGGCGCCGAAAAACCGTAGGCGTAGCTGCAGGTCAGCGCACTGAAAAAGAACAGCCCGATCAACCAGACCTTTGGTGAAAGAAGCGCCTGCAACACACCCGCTTCGTGTCCGAGATGCGCATGCGCGCTGTCGCGATCAAGTTGCCGCTGCAGCCACGATTTCTCGTCGAGGGTGAGCCATTTGGCCTTCGCGGGATTGTCGGGAAGCAGCCCAAGAATTACGAAGCTGAACAATGCAGCCGGCAGCCCTTCCAACAGAAACAGCCATTGCCAGCCCGCGAGTCCGAGCTTGCCCTGCAGACCCAGCAACCATCCAGCAACAGAGCCCATGAGCACGGAACTGAGCGGGAGAGCGACATAAAAACGGCTGACTGCTCGTGCCCGCATAGAAGCTGGAAACCATAGCGTGAGGTAATAAATGACGCCGGGGAAGAATCCGGCTTCTGCCATGCCGAGCAACAGGCGGACGGCATAAAACTCAACCGGTGTCCGCACGAACATCATGGCTGCGGCCAGCAATCCCCACGTGAGCATGATGCGCGCGAGCCATCGCTTTGGTCCGAATCGCAGGAGCATCAGGTTCGACGGAACCTCGCAAATCGCGTAGCCGATGAAGAACAATCCTGCGCCGAGACCGTACACGGTCGCGCTGAAATGCAGGTCGCTGTTCATCCGCAGCGAGGCAAAGCTGATGTTGATGCGGTCCATGTAGGCGAGGCCATAGCCGATGGAGATGATCGGCAGCAGGTGCCACGCTGCTTTGCGTTGGGCTGAAGCGCCAATGGCCGCGAGGTCGAGTCCGTTCGGCGCGATTCGGGGTGTGGTTTCTGCTGGCTCGGCCGGGATCAACGGAGACCTCTTTCGGTTCTCGGAATCGAGAGCTGGTCCAGGGGAACGCTGCCTTCAGCGTGGTAAGCAGACTTTACCATGGACGCACGGCGCCAGGTCGATTCGCTCCGCCGCGGATGAGTGCTGTGATAGCATCCGCCTGTTGAACGACCCGCATTTCGCGGACAGGCCGTCTGTCGCGCAATTCTTTTTTTGGCTGAACTCGAGGTTGGGCATGACTCGTTCGCGTTTGCTGTTCGCCGGCGCGGTTTTTCTCGGTTCTTTTTTGCTCTTTCTTGTTGAGCCGATCGCGGCGAAACAGTTGTTGCCGGTTCTGGGCGGATCGGCGGCCGTTTGGATTACTTGCCTGGTCTTCTTTCAGACTGCACTTCTCTGCGCCTATCTCTACGCACATTGGCTCTCGCTAAACTCACGGTGGAACCTGCACTTGTCGCTCCTTCTGCTGGCGGCCGCCGCGGCAATCGTATGGGCCCTGCGCAGCTACGGTGTTGGCATTGGCGCAGAGAATCCGATCGCGACGGTGTTTGTCGCACTCGGCGCGTGGATCGGCTTGCCGTTTCTCATGCTCGGGGCGACGAGTCCGCTGCTGCAGGTATGGTGGGCGCGGATCGAAAAGAGCGAAGTTCCCTATCGGCTTTTTGCACTTTCAAACCTCGCTTCGCTGCTGGCTTTGGCCTGGTATCCGAGCCTGATCGAGCCCCACTTCACTTTGCAAACGCAACGGATCGGCTGGACGTGTGGATTTGCGGCGTTCGCCGTCCTGTCCGTCGTGTTGACCTGGAAGACGCGATTGGCACAATCGGTAGCGGGACCGATTGCCGCCGAGGACGACGCTAGCCTGCCCAAAGCACCGCTGAGCCACAAGATTCTCTGGGTGCTGCTGCCGCTTGGCGCAGCTATGCAGTTGAGCGCGGTGACGAGTTATCTGACGGCAAACATCGCCGCTATTCCGCTGTTGTGGATTCTTCCTCTGGCGGTCTACCTCATCACCATCATTCTCGCGTTTCAGTTCCCTCACCTGTTGCCACGCGGCCTCGTGACACGGGTACTCATCGTGATGCTTGGCGGTCTGGCTTACATGTTGTCGAAGGCCGATGTTTCGCTGCCCTTGCGGATCAGCATTCTGTTCTTCCTTATTGAGGTCTTCGTTGCATGTTTCCTCTGCCACAGCGAAGCCGTGGCTCTTCGACCGAAACGGGCCTCGGAGACCACGCTCTTTTATCTTCTGTTTGCGGCCGGTGGTGCGCTCGGTTCCTTTGTGATTGGTATCGTGTCGCCTTTGGTTTTCCGCTTCAACTACGATCTGGCAATCACTTTTCTCGTGACAGCATTGCTTGCGTTCGTTGTGACCTGGAAGGAAGGATGGAGCCAGCGGATGTTGTGGGCTGTCGCCAGCATCATGATGGCGGTGCTCGTTTCATGGCTTCACATCGCCTCTCAGCGCGAGACGATCGCCGCCGTACGCAATTTCTATGGCACTCTGCGTGTCAAGCAGAACCACGGCTATCCGGGATCAGTAATGCGCACGCTGACGAACGGCACCATCCAGCATGGCACGCAATACTTTGGAACGGAACAACTGCGGCGGACGCCGACTACTTATTATGCCGAGGACTCCGGTGTTGGGTTGGCGATTCGATTCTGCTGCGAGGGGCGCTCACGCCGGATCGGCGTGATTGGCCTCGGTGCTGGAACTGTTGCCGCGTATGGTCGGCCTGGAGACGATATTAAGTTTTACGAAATCAATCCAGCGGTCGCGCCCATTGCTCAAAATGTCTTCACTTATATTCGAGACTCGGGCGCGCGCATCGAGATCGTCGAGGGCGATGGAAGGCTCTCTCTTCTGCGTGAGGAGCCGCAGCGGTTTGATGTGCTGGTGGTGGATGCATTCTCAGGGGATGCGATCCCCTTGCACCTGCTGACTACCCAGGCCGTCGCGCTCTACCGGAAGCACCTTGCGCCCGGCGGTATTCTCGCTTTCCACATCTCCAATCAGCATGTCGATCTAGAGCCTCCCATCGAGTTGTTGGCTGAAACGGCGGGAATAAAGGCCGTTCGGATTTCGACCGGCCCGATAGACGAGATCGGTGAATTTGGCGCCACATGGATGCTGGTGACCGACAATGCTGGATTCCTTGCGCGGCCTGAAGTCGCGGCCCACGCCCGGTCGGCGGCGATCAAACCCGGCCTGAAGGTCTGGACAGACGATTACTCCAGCCTGCTGCCGGTCTTGCACTGGTGAGAAATTGGTCTCAACCCGCCCAGGGATTCAGCAGTTTTACTTTGATTCCGCGCAGATCGCTGATATTTCGCGTAACCAGCGTCATGCCGCGCGACACGGCAGATGCAGCCATCAGCGTATCCACAACGGGTCTCGGACGGTCGGCGGACCATTCTCCCCACAGCCGCGCAGTAGCAGCGTCGATTCCGAGAATCCGCTCTGCAAAACTGTACTCGAGGCCATCGACCCATGCGCCCAAGTTTTTCGCCGTACCGGAATCGGTGCGTCCCTTCACTGCAACTCCCTTTCGCAATTCGCCCAGCGTGAGGACGCTGATATAGAGAGTGGACGTCTCGGCATTCTCCAAGAAGGACATCAAGCCGGAGTCCGCCTTCTTCTTGCGTGTCTCGCACAGGACATTGGTGTCGAGCAGGTACTCGGTCCGCCCGTTCACAAATCAATCTCCCGGCCAGTGTCGCGATCGCGCGCGATTTCAAAGCGATCCGTTTTCGGTCCGCCGAGCAGATACTCCTTCAGGTTTGGCTTGTGGGCGGTGAGCGCGCGGTAATCCGCGATGGACAGAATGACAGCCCGTTCGGCTCCATGCCTTGTAATGATCTGCGGACCCTTTTGGCTGGCCTCCTCAATCACTTCACTCAAGCGCGTCTTTGCTTCCTGCACTTGCCAAACTGCCATGAGCACCTCTAGAGTCCATTTCAACCATAATTTTAGTTGTTCTAGTTGGAAAATGCAATTTGAAGAGTCGTGGTTTTTGTCACAGGACGTTCATATATCGGGTGTGATAGCATCCGTTTTCTTAAAGCGAGACGCCCGTGAACTCCCTCTGATTTTGTTCCCGGACGCCTGCCGGAGACTCTCCTGATGGACGAGGAAGACGGCAGACCGGGCCCTCGAGCCCGCCAATTCGGACCCTTTGACGTCCCAGCGGACGTGCTTGTGAGGTCCCTGTGCCGACCGCTCCTGATTCCTGAGAAAGTCTCGCCTTTCGATCGACTCGCAATCTTCAACGTTCTTTCGCGGCCATCGTTTCGCACAACCAACCAAAAAACAGATCCCGCGCCTTTTTTGTGGCGCGGGCCTGCCGAAAGCGTCTGCCCGATCGCAGGTGCTCAATCGTAGTTGAAGGAGAAACACCATGAAAACGTACCAGGGAAGTGAGATCCGCAACGTAGCTGTAGTGGGGCATGCGCACAGCGGCAAAACCACCTTGATTGCCGCTCTGCTGCATGCCGCGAAAACCACCCCAACCCAGGGCAGCGTCCAAGACGGAACCGCCGTGACCGCCTACGACGAAGAAGAGGTAGCCCGCGGCATTACGATGCAGAACGCCGTTGCCTTTGCCGAGTGGCAGGGCACCAAGATCAATTTTGTCGATACACCCGGATTTCACATGTTCAATCACGAAGCCCGCGCTGCGCTGCTTCCCGTGGAGGCGGCCGCCGTGGTGGTGAATGCCCAGAACGGCGTGGAAGCGGTGACCGAGCGGGTGTGGAAGTTTGCCGAGGAGGCGAACGTTCCCCGCTTCGTAGTGGTGAATCAGATGGACCACCCCAAGGCTGGCGGCTCGAGCGGGTTGAGCGCGCTGATTGACGATCTGCATGAGCGCTGGGGCCGGCAATGCGTGCCGGTGCAGCTACCGATCAGCGGTCCCGATGGATTCCATGGTGTTGTGGACCTCGTGACGATGGAGGCGTTCTACTACACGTCCGGCGGCGACGGACGCGGCAAGATTGGAGAGATTCCTGCGTCCCTGACGGGTGCTGCCAAAGCCGCCCATGAGGCGCTGGTTGAGTTGGTCGCCGAGGGCAAAGACGAGCTGATGGAGGAGTACTTTGCCGAGGGCACGATTCCCGAGCAGCATCTGATTACGGCGCTGCATGAAGCCATTCGTGAAGACCGCATCTTCCCGGTTTTATATGTCAGCGGCCAGGCAAATATGGGCGCGGACCATCTGCTCGACTTCATCAAGGTGTACGCGCCTGCCCCCACGGAACGCGTGCCGTTCGCCGTGAAATTACCGGCCCTGCAGGCGGTGGCGGCCAATGGGAACGGCACAAGCACAGCAGAGCACGGCGAGTCGGGCGCGACATCGCGCAAGGTCGACGACAAGGAGCCGACGGCTGTCGTCGTGTTCAAGACCATGTCCGACCCGTTCTCAGGGCGCATTTCGTTTTTCAAGGTGATCAGCGGTGTGGTGAAGAACGATGCCACGCTCGAGAACTACACGCGGCGCGGTCAGGAGCGCCTCAGCCATCTCAGCGTGATGCAGGGACGCAAGGCCGTCGAAGTGGTCGAGTTGCATGCGGGCGATCTAGGTGCGGTAGCGAAGCTGCGCGAGACATTTACTGGAGACACGCTGGGCCTGAAGGGCGGCGATATCCAAGTGGAATTGGCCGCTCTGCCGGAGCCGGCGATGACCTATGCCATCGAGCCGAAGAGCCGCGCCGACGAAGACAAGCTCGCGCCCGCGATTCACAAGCTGATGGAGGAGGATCTGCTGATTCGCTTCTTCCGCGATCCGCAGACCAACGAGTTTCTGATCGCTGGAGCGGGTCAGCCTCATATCGAGACGATCGTGTCTCGCCTCAAGAAGCGCTACCACGCCGAGGTGACGCTGAAGGCGCCGAAGGTGCCGTATCGCGAAAGCATTCGTGGCCGCGCGGAGGGCCATGGACGCCACAAGAAACAGAGTGGCGGCCACGGGCAGTTCGGCGATTGCAAGGTCAAGATGGAACCGTTGCCGCGCGGAGGCGGATTCGAGTTTGCCAACGAGATCTTCGGCGGCGCAATTCCCCGGCAGTTCGTTCCTGCGGTCGAGAAAGGCATCGTGGAATCCGCGGCACGCGGTTATTTGGCCGGCTATCCGGTGGTCGATTTCAAGGTGACGGTCTTCGATGGCAGCTATCACGACGTCGATTCGAACGAAATGTCGTTCAAGATGGCTGGAAGGCTGGCGTTCCGGAAGTGCATGGAGCAGGCCAAACCGTGCCTGTTGGAGCCGATCATGAAGGTCGAGATCGAAGCTCCGGACGAGTTTGCCGGGACGCTGATGGGCGACTTGAACAGCCGCCGCGGCCGCGTGCAGGGCATGGAGTCCAAAGGACGGACGACGCTCATCAATGCCGAAGTGCCCATGGCGGAGATGCTTACCTACGGGACGCTACTGACCTCGATGACCCAGGGCAAAGGCAGCTATCGCATGGAGATGCACCACTACGACATCGTGCCGCAGCTGGTGGCCGACAAGATTCTGGCGAACGCCAAGCGGCCGGTGGAGGAGGAAGAAGAGTGAGTGCAGGGAACAGGGATCAGGGAATAGGGAATAGGGAATAAAAGGCGCGACGACGAAACTGGCTTCTTCGCCTCAAATTGTTCCACGTGGAACAATTGTGAAACCTGACACAGGTGTTGGCGGGGTTTGCGAAGAATTGGACTCGTCGTTCCTGGAACCTGCCATTCGGGGAGTGGCTTCGCGCGGCGTGGCTCAACGAAATTGTTCCACGTGGAACAATTGTGCGAATTGCCACAGATGTTCGGGGGATTTGCGAACAAATTACGGTGATTCATGCCGCGAGAGGCTGCACAATTTCAGGGGCACAGGACAGGGGGGGTGGGGGGTCGCTGCACGGTATGAACCGGGCTCCTTGCCGGTTGATTCGACCTAGCGCTTCCCCGGCTGCATGACTTTCACCCTTCGATTGTGCGCCTCCGAGCGGAAATCTTCGGCAAGGATCGCAGAAGATTTGTACGTGTAGCTCACGGCGGATTTTGCAGAGCGTCCTAATTGGAGACTTACCCTTCTTTGAAGCGGGACTGGGTTGAATTGGAGGTGTGGGATGCGGATTACGGTCCTCGCTCTCTTCCTATCTGCCGGGTCAACGGCATTCGGACAATTGGGTCCGGCGGGGCCGCTGAACCCAAATCCGCCTGGCAGGCTGCCGTCGCCATGGACCGCGCAGGGCAGAGACTTCGGCAAGATGACGCCCCCGCAGTGGGAAGGGCTGGGGGCGCTCCATTCGCGGACGGTGCTTTTGCCTCCGCCGAAACAGGCAGTCGTGCCGCTGGGTGACGCGCAAATCGACCCGAAGATTATCCACCATCCATCGCCGCGGAACCTGGGCACGCAGCCGGCGGGGACGCAGATTGCGCAAAATCTTTATCCGGGGCTGACGCTTCAGCCGATTGACGAACCACAGTGCGCTCCGAATGCCGGTCCACGATCGACGACGTGGCCGGAGCTGAAGATAGAGAAGATTCCAACCGTCTGGCCGAAGTTCAAATTGGAGCCGATCGGCGGAAGGGCGCGTCAGGCAGTTGATTCTCTGAGGAAATAGGAACGTCTCTTTTCCGGAAAGAATCGGGCGACCGGGAGGCTTTTCGGGCCATTTTGAATCGCGAAGGCGGCGAGGAACCGAGGCCGGAGGATCGTATCGACTGATTGCGGCGACACGGATGTTCATAGGCCGGTTGAGTGCCTTCGCCTTGAATGTGACAAGAACGGCGAACTCAGTCGCATCAGCGAAACAGATGCGGAACGAAGCAGCTTGTGTTGTTGGTGATGAGGCCTTTGGATTCGCGAATGCCCATGCCCGCGGGTTCGCCGTCAATCAGCCAGGAACCTAAGACAGCGATTTTGCCTGCGTCCGAGGCCATGGGAGCAAGCGCCTGATAGACGACGCCGGATGGAATCTCTGGAGGCGGTGCGCCTTCGACGACGTTGCCATCGCGGACTACAGCGATGCCTGTGCCTTCGCGGCCAAAGAACGGCTTGCGCACGTAGCTCTTGAGTTCGCGCGGGCCGTCGAGGTAGGCAGGTAGCAGCAGTTCGTGGCCGGGATTCAGCTCCCAGAGAATGGCAAGCAATGCTTTGTTCGACCAGAGCATCTTCCAGATGGGTTCGATCCAGAGCGTCGATCCCCACATGCGCCGATCTTTGCGCGGGCCATATTGCATGAGCGGGCACGCGGGCGGAAGCGTGGCGAGCGCGTTGGGGGCGAAGGCCTCATTAAGAAGCCACTCCCATGGATAGAGCTTGAAGAGTGTGGCGATGGGGTGGTTCGAAAGATCGACGAAGGCGGCGTGTTTTGCGTCCCAGCCGATCTGGTGCATGCGGAGATGGCGGGTGTGCAGACCCGCCTGCCGTGCGGTGTCTTCGAGGTAAGCGGTCGTCATGACGTCTTCTTCGCTGCCGGCGTCGGCGAAGTAGACGGGGCTTGGCATGTAGTCCTTGAGGTCTTTCCACTTGGCGATCAGCTTCTCGTGGATGGAGTTGAATTGGTCGGTGGTGGGGAAACAATCCTGCAGCCAGTACCACTGGGCGACGGCGGCTTCGACGAGACCTGTCGGAGTGTCGGCGTTGTACTCGAGAAGCTTGATGGTGGTCCCGTCGTAGGCGAGGTCGAGGCGGCCGTAGAGCGCGGGCGGTTCGCTGTTCCACGCGGCGCGAATGGCGGGGTGTGCTGCCGCGGGGATGCCCATTTGCTCGAGACGATTTTGATCGAGGATGACGTCGCCTGCGGCGAGTGCGAGGCGCTGAATCTCGGCGGTCGCAGCTTCGAGGCGGTCGATTTCCCGCGACGAAAACTCCCAATAGGCGGACTCATCCCAATAGGGCGAGCCATCGGCAAGGGTGTGGTAAGTGAGGCCGATCTTCTCGACGCGGGATTGCCAGTCGGAACGCGGGGTGAGGGTGCGGCGTCGCATCTACTCGCCTCCGCCCGCGCTGTCGCCGCTGCCGCCGATGGCCCCGAAACCGCCACGTGGTGTGGTGCTGCCGCCGATGACTGAGTCGCCAATATTGCCGCCGCTCGAACCCCCGTAGATGTAGTGGTAGCCGAGGCGGGAACTATCGCTGGCCTGACAATACCCATCGGGCTTGAGGTGACCTTGCGCATCGACGCAATCGCGGTGCTGACGGCATCCGGTCATGGCCACGGCAACAGCGGCAAGCAGGGTGAGCCTGACTTCGCGGGACCTGCGCATGAGAATGCGGACTCTTGCATTCACGATAATGAGCCGCGAAATGCAATACAACCGTCTATACGGCGGCGATGTTACGGAGGTTCCTTCGCGTGTATGAGGATTCACCGAGTGAGGACGATATTTTCCAATTGGATTCCAAATCAATTGAAAATCGCTGGAGTCGAGAAGCGAATCGGGGTACACTCTAAAAACCCGCAGTCTGCGGGACCGGAGGAGAACAATGATTCAGCTCGTCGCCGTACGACCTATTCGCTGAACATTGCCTCGGGACCTTTTCCTGTATTACCCGAGGTCAACTTCAGCCTCGGGGTGAACCTGCAAAAACCAATTTGATCGCAGCGTGAGCCCCTTCGCGTGTGCCGTGCCCTTTTTGCACGGCATTGTGGAGTTTCCCATGTCTTTGCTTGAAACGACTGTGCCGCAGCCGGCGGACGAGAACCTGTCCGCGAAGACTGCGGCGGATTCGCAGGCGCGGGGACTGTGGCCTTCGGTGCGCGATGCACTGCGCGGCACGCACCAGGACTACACCATTGGAAGCCTGAACCGCTCCATCTTCCTCCTCGCCATTCCGATGGTGCTGGAGATGGTGCTCGAGTCTCTTTTTGCCGTGGTGGATGTGTTCTGGGTAGGTCGGCTGGGCGCAAATGCCGTGGCCACGGTGGGCATTACCGAATCGATGCTGTCGCTGGTGATGGCCATTGGCATGGGCGTTGCCCTGTCGACTACGGCCATGGTGGCGCGGCGCATCGGTGAGAAAGACCCGGAGGATGCGGCGATCGCCGGCGTGCAGGCGATCTG
The DNA here is from genome assembly GCA_963745845.1 of uncultured Acidobacteriaceae bacterium. Taxonomy (GTDB): domain Bacteria; phylum Acidobacteriota; class Terriglobia; order Terriglobales; family Acidobacteriaceae; genus Telmatobacter. Next base: position 206,970 of record CAVUZE010000002.1, read on the forward strand.
GCTGGGATTGACGATCAGTCTCGCGATCGGCATTCCCGCGGGGATTTTTGCGCCCCGGTTGCTCGGACTGATGGGTGCATCGCCGGAGATTGTCGCGGTCGGCTCGGGCTACGCGCGCATTGCGCTGGGTGGATGCGGCGCCATCCTCATGCTGTTCCTGAACAACGCGATCTTTCGCGGCGCGGGCGACGCGGCGATTGCGATGCGGCTGCTGTGGGTATCGAACATCATCAACCTGATCCTCGACCCGTGCCTGATTTTTGGCCTCGGGCCGTTTCCGCACTTGGGCGTGACCGGCGCTGCGCTGGCCACGTTCACGGGCCGCAGCATCGGCGTGCTCTACCAGTTCTATCGGCTGCTGAAGGGCACGGAACGCATTCATGTGCTGCTGCGTCACGTGCGGCTGAATGTGCGTGTCATGACGCGGCTGCTGAAGGTATCGCTGACCGCCATTCTGCAGTTCGGAATTGCGCACGTGAGCTGGATCGGGCTGGTGCGGATCATTGCGCTGTTCGGGGCCTCGGCCGTGGCAGCGTATACGGTCGCGATCCGCATCGTGATCTTCTTCATTTTGCCGTCGTGGGGGTTGAGCAACGCAGCGGCCACGCTGGTGGGGCAGAATCTGGGCGCAAAACGGCCCGATCGCGCGGCACTGGCGGTGTGGCGCACGGGTTTCTACAACATGATCTTCCTGGGATCGATCGGCGTGTTCTTTTTCGTGTTCGCGACGCCGGTGGTGCGCCCTTTTGTAAACGATCCGGCAGTGGTGACGATTGCCGCATTGGCGCTGCGTACGCTGAGTTGCGGGAATATCGGCTATGCCTACGGGATGGTGATGCTGCAGGCGTTCAACGGCGCGGGCGATACGCTGACGCCGACATGGGTGAACTTTTTCGGCTTCCTGGTGCTGGAGTTGCCGCTGGCGTGGGTGCTGGCGGTCAACTTCCATCTCAGGGCCGAAGGCGGTTTCTTGTCGGTGGTAATCGCGGAGTGCGCGATGGCGGCGGCGGGGATCGTGCTGTTCCGGCAAGGGCGGTGGGCGCGGCAGAAGATTTGACGTGTGGGGATGCCCTGACATTTGGCATTCTATTCCTATGCCGCTTTGCCGGGAGAGGCTGAAGAACACTGTGCTGTTCGTATTGCTTGCGGCGGTGTCTTTGGCGCCTGCGGTGGCCCGTGCGCAATCCGCAGAGAAGGATCCCGCCGCTATTCTTGAGCTCGGCGGGGCTGCGGGGTGGAGTCTCAAGGGTGGTGGATCCAGCGGCGGTCCCAGCGTGGCAGCCGAAGTGACGCCGATCGAGAACTGGCTTGAACTCGAGGGCGGCGTCACGCCCCTTTTCAGTTCCAAATCGACGGAATGGGACACTGATCTGCTGTTCAAGAAGCCATGGACTCTATCCCGCAAGGCCGAGTTCATGGCGGGCATCGGACCGGAGTGGGTCCACACACGCGAGGCGGGAGTTTCGAGCAATTCGATCGCCGGCGAGGCGGCGCTGGATTTCATGTTCTGGCCAGCGAAGAAGCATAGATTTGGTTGGTATTTCGAGCCCGCGTATGACTACGATTTTGGACGGGGTCACGAGCAATCGTTGGGGGTCAGCGGCGGGCTTTTGATCGCGATTCCCTGAAGGCGTATGCGGCGCACCTGGGCCGGCCAAGGGCGCTTTTTGACCGATTCCCGGTCATTTTCAGCCGTGTCAAGGAATCCTTGCGCCCCGCATCTCATCTGAGAGAATGATGGCAGTGAAAAGAGCGGTCTATTTTGTCTTCCCCAAAGCGGGAGCGTGGGTTTTGTGTGCGGCAATGGCGCTGGCTTTTTCGGCGGGACCGGCACGCGCGCAGACGGGGAATCCAAGCTCTGCGGGGAATCCGTTTTACGGCAGTGTAACCCTGCATCCGGCGATGGATGAGACGCTGCAATTATCGCTGGACGATGCGGTGCGCCGCGGCCTCCAAAACAATCTCGGCCTGAGAGAAGCCGAGAGCGGCGAGATGCAGGTGAAGGGCGAGAAAAACGAAGCCCTGCAGGAGTTTTTGCCGACGATTACCGTGAGCGGCGGAACGGGTGTGTTTCAGCACAATCTTGCAGCGCTGGGATTCGGGCCCGGCGTGATCGGCCAATTCAAGTCCTTCTTCCCCGGCGGGGTGGCTCCGGCGGGGCTCTCGGAAATCACGAAGGACGATCTGACGCAGGGACAAATCAATTACAGCCAGATTCTGTTCTCGGGTCCGGTGATCGCGGGTTGGCGAGCGGCAGGTGCGGCGGACCGGGCCGCGTATTTTGCCAAGATGTCGGCGCGCGGCGAAGTGGTGCAGCAGGTGGCAACCGCTTACCTGCATGCGATTGCCGCAGCCAGCGAGGTGGATCAGGCGCAAGCGCTGGAGCAAGCGGACCGTGTGCTGTTCGACCAGGCACATGCCGCGCATGAGGCTGGGACGGCGGCGAATCTCGATGAACTGCGGGCGCGGGTGCAGTTGCAGGCACAGCAGCAGGCGGTGATTGCGGCGCAGAACGAGCTGGATAAAGACCTGATCCTGCTGAAGCGCGAAATCGGGGTCGATCCGGGGCAGAAGATTGTGCTGACCGATGCAACACCCTACAGCGACCTGGCCGCGCAGACGCCCGAGGAAGTGCGCGCGGTGGCTTACAAGAATCGGCAGGATTACCAGAACCTGCAGAACCAACTGGTCGAAGTGAGGGCGCTTCATGCGGTGTACCGGAGCCAGCGACTGCCCACGTTGACATTCAACGGATTCTGGGGTGTCGAGAGGGTGAACGGTACCCCATCGCATGGCGACTTCGCCGCGATCGGCTCGCTGAATTTCCCGCTGTTCCGCGAAGCGAAGCTGCGTGGCGATGAGGAGACGGCGCAAGCGCAACTGGACTCAGTGAATGCGCAGCTCGCCGACTTGCGCGGACACATTGATCAGCAGGTGCGGAGTGCGCTGCTGGATGTGGATGCCGCGGGGAAGCTGGTCGAAGTGGCGCGGTCAAACGTGGACCTGGCCACGCGCGAGCTGAGCGATGAGACGGATCGCGTGAATGCCGGGGTGGACGATAACCTGCCGCTCGTGGATGCGCAGGCTACGCTAGCCTCGGCACAGAGCAATTTGATCGAGAGCTTGTATCAGTACAACCTTTCGAAGCTGGCGCTGGCGCGCTCGGCGGGCATCCTGGAACAACAGTATCGGGTGTATCTGGGGCGGTAGTTCTCGAACCAATCACATTCAAATCTTTCTTTTTCTCTTCCGTGGAACGCAGTAGAACGCGCAGTTTCGCCGCGCATCTGATAGCTGAGGGAGTGAACCGGATGGCGAAGGAGCTCAGAATCGAATACAAGGTCCTTGCGGATGCGGCGGCGCTTGCGGCGCAGGCCGCCGAAGAGTTTACCCACGCGGCCGAGAAAGCTGTGGCGGATCGGGGCCGGGCGCGGATCGCGATCAGTGGAGGGTCGACGCCGAAAGCGGCATTTGCGCTGCTCGCGGACGCAGGCAAGCCGTGGCGCAGCCGTATGCCGTGGGACAAGCTGGAACTGTCTTGGGTCGACGAGCGTTGTGTTCCCCCCGATCACGCCGACAGCAATTACCGCATGACGCGCGAGGCGATGCTGGACCATGTGCCGTTGAAGCCGGAGCAGGTACACCGGATGGAAGGCGAGCTCGATCCGCAAGTCGCCGCGGCGCGCTACGAATCGCTGCTGAGGAATGAGTTTCGTCTGGAGGGTGCAGAGAGTCCACGGTTGGCCACCCCATGGACGACGACCAGTCCATGGGGACCCCGGTTCGACCTTGTGGCGCTGGGGATGGGTCCGGACGGGCATACGGCTTCGCTGTTTCCGCACACTGAGGCGTTGCACGAGATGGGGCGACTGGTGACGGCAAATCATGTGGAGACAGTGAAGGACTCGTGGCGGATCACACTGACCTGGCCAGTGATCAACAATGCGAGTTCAGTTTTCTTCCTGATTGGCGGGGCCGACAAGGCAGGGGTCCTTCACGAAGTATTTACAGGACCGTGCGATCCGGAGCGCCTTCCCAGTCAACTGATACGGCCCTCAGGCGGTATACTCACTCTGGTTTTGGATCAGGCCGCTGCTGCGCGATTGCCCGCAACCGATGGGGAAGGCTACGGGGTTTTAGAGAGGGAACGATGATTCTGGCAGGCGATGTGGGGGGGACCAAGGTCCACCTTGCGCTGTACGATTTTACAAACGGACAACTGAAATACACACGGGACGAGCGCTACGCGGCGAAGGAATTCCACGGCCTGGAAGAGATTGTGAAGCTCTTTCTGGGCGCCGAGAAGGTCACCTCGGCATGTTTCGGCGTCCCGGGACCTGTGCGCGACGGCCGTTTGCGCTTGACCAACTTGCCGTGGACGCTGGATAGCCGCGAATTGGCGACCGATCTCGGCATTCAGCACGTATTTCTGATCAATGATCTCGAAGCGAATGGTTACGGCATTGCGGAGTTGACTGCCGATCAGATCTACACCTTGAGCGAAGGCGATCCGAGCCAGATCGGCAACCGCGCGCTGATTGCCGCGGGAACCGGATTAGGCGAAGGCTTTCTCGCATGGAACGGCCGGATGCATGTGCCCTACCCCTCGGAAGGTGGACACGTGGATTACGCACCGCGCAACGAGGACGAGATTGACCTGCTTCGCTTCCTGCAGCAGAAATACAACGGGCGCATCAGCTTTGAGCGCGTTGTCAGCGGCATGGGGATGACCGGCATCTACGATTTTCTGCGCGAGGTGAAGGGCGTGGAAGAGCCGGTCTGGCTCGCGGCCAAGATGGCTGAGGCGAACGATCCCAACTCCGTGATCACGGAGATGGGTTTGGCGGCCAAGAGCGAGCTTTGCGCGAAAACGCTGGACATGTTTGTGTCGGCGTACGGAGCGGAGGCCGGCAACCTGGCGCTGAAAGTGCTGTCTGTGGGCGGGCTCTACGTGGGCGGGGGCATTGCGCCGCGCATTCTGGAGAAGTTGAAGGACGGGACGTTCATGAAGGCTTTTACCGATAAGGGCAGGCTGAGCCAACTGCTCATCAACACGCCAGTGCGGGTTATTCTGGAGAGCCGCGCCGCGCTGATGGGCGCTGCGGCATATGCTGAAGCGCGAGCGGCGGAGCTGAGCGGAGTTTCGGCGCGGGCAGCGTCGGTGAAGGCGTAACGTTCGAGTCGAACCAAGATTGAGCAAGCCAGTCGAAAGCGGCTGGCTTTTTCAGCGCCGCATGACCGACCCCACGCTGGCAATGGTGCCGTGATAGAAATATTGGCCCAAGCCCACGGTGAAGAGCCAGCAGCCGAACAGGGCGTGTTCCACGGATGAGGTGAACAGCGAATTCGTCTCAGCGTAGCGAAATGCGAAGAGCAGACCTCCGGCGAACGTAAGCACCACCGCAAGCGTGTTGCGAAAGATGATGTGAAGGAACGCAAACGCGAGGGCGCTGGCAACGACCATCGTCCACTTGCCTGGGAAGATTACTGCGTAGCGCTCGAAGAAAAAGGCGCGGTAGAGAATGCCCTGCGGATAGACGGACAGGACGGGGTAGGCCACCATCACGATGGCCCAGAAAACGGGATTTTGGCGGACGAAGCTCCACTCGAGCGCAGGCGCGAAACGGTGGACACCGAGCCAGAGCCCTGCCGCGACGATCGCAAAGATGGCAAGAATCGAGCCCAGATGCGGGATGAGCGGAGCCGAGTTCCAAAGGCGCATGCGATCAAATCGCGGGTCGCTCCTCAATTGCCAAAAGGCGTAGCCGCTGACTACCCAAAGCAGCGGCAGAGCCGGAATCCGGACGGGAGAGAACCGGTATGCGAGCGGCAAAACAACGAAGATTATTACGAGTTCAAGAACCAGCAAACTGCGCGGCATGGATGCGCTCCGAGTTAGAAGAATAACCTTTCGCTTTCACCGTAACGTGAACACCCGTAGGGACTCGATTGTTTCGTTTCGCGGAGCTATGCAGTTCAGATAGGCTGGATGCATTCAAATGGCATTCGTGTCCACGATCGGCAGCACCCGTTACACCTTTGACAGCCTCCGCGAGGTGCTGGCAAAAGCGACGCCTCTGCGCAGTGGCGATGTGCTGGCCGGGGTTGCGGCTGCGTCGGCAGAGGAGCGCGTGGCGGCGCAGTTTGCGCTGGCGGATTTGCCGTTGGCAGTCTTCCTCTCTGAAACAGTTGTGCCTTACGAAGAAGATGAAGTCACGCGCCTGATTTTTGACACGCACGATGTGAACGCGTTCGCCCCCGTACGGTCGCTCACGGTAGGTGAATTCCGGGACTGGTTGCTTTCGGATGACGCGACACCGGAGAGAATTGCTGCGCTGGCGCCGGGGTTGACGCCAGAGATGGCAGCGGCCGTGAGCAAGCTGATGCGGGTGCAGGACCTGATTGCCGCCGCGGCGAAGATCCGCGTGGTAACGCAGTTTCGCACGACAGTTGGACTGCCTGGGCATTTGAGTGCGAGGTTGCAGCCGAATCATCCAACGGACGATGCGATGGGCATCGCGGCTTCTATCCTCGATGGGCTCATGCTGGGATCGGGTGACGCGGTGATTGGTATCAATCCCGCGGGCGACAACGCGGCCGTGACCGCTCGCTTATTGCGATTGATTGACGCGTTGCGACAGCGCTTCAAGATTCCTGTACAGAGCTGCGTATTGGCGCACATCACGACGCAGATGGCAGCGCTTGAAGCGGGCGCGCCCGTGGATTTGATCTTCCAATCGATCGCCGGGACAGAGGCGGCGAATCGCAGTTTTGGAGTGAGCTTGTCCTTATTGTCGGAGGCGCATCTAGCAGGCAAGGAGCTGTGCCGTGGTGCTGTGTGCGCCGACGGGCTGGTAGGCAGCAATGTGATGTATTTTGAGACGGGCCAGGGTTCGGCGCTCTCTGCCAACGCGCATCATGGTGTGGATCAGCAAACGCTGGAGGCACGCGCCTATGCAGTCGCGCGGCATTTCAATCCAATGATGGTGAACACGGTGGTGGGTTTCATCGGGCCAGAGTATTTGTACGACGGCAAGCAGATCATCCGCGCGGGCTTGGAGGACCATTTTTGCGGGAAGCTGCTGGGGCTGCCCATGGGTTGCGATGTGTGCTACACGAATCACGCGGAAGCGGACCAGGACGACATGGACACGTTGCTGACGCTGCTGGGTGCGGCGGGCGTGAATTACATCATGGGCGTACCGGGCGCGGACGATGTGATGCTGAACTATCAGAGCACGAGCTTTCACGATGCGCTCTATGTGCGGAAGGTGCTTGGCCTCAGGCCGGCGCCGGAATTTGAAACATGGCTCGCAGGTGACGAATTCAGCAGGCTGCGCATGGAGGCGCATCATCCCGAGAGGCTTCTTCCGGTATGAGCGAAATCTCGGCAACGGCAACCTCATCCCTATGGACGGCGCGTTTGCGGGCGCTGACGCCGGCGCGCGTGGGCCTCGGACGCACAGGCGTGAGTCAGCAAACAAGCGATCTACTTGCATTTCAGCGTGCACATGCGCAGGCCCGTGACGCTGTGCATGCGCGCATGGAGACGGCAGCACTGGCGGCACAGCTCGGTGCGATCTCGGGTGGAGACGTCTTGCGATTGCACTCGATGGCGGCGGATCGGCGCACATATCTCCAACGACCTGATCTGGGACGAAGCCTTGATGAACGAAGCGTTGCCGCACTTGCCGGTCAGGGTGAGGAACGATGCGATGTGTCGTTGATTGTCGCCGATGGGCTTTCCGCACTGGCCGTTGAGCGGCATGCGCCCCCCCTGATCGAGCGGTTGCTGCCGCAACTCGATGGCTGGAAGCTTGCGCCGGTTTGCCTTGTGGAGCAAGGACGCGTGGCGATCGGAGATGAGATCGGCGCGGCGCTTGGCGCGCAGCTTTGCGTGGTGCTCATTGGCGAGCGTCCGGGGCTCAGTGCACCGGACTCGCTTGGAGCCTATGTTACATGGGCGCCGCGGCAGGGGCGGACAGATGCCGAACGCAATTGCATTTCAAACATTCGTACGGAGGGCCTAAGCTATGCGCAGGCCGCCGCACAGCTTCTGTTTTATTTGTCTCAAGCGCGCGTCCGCAAACTCACGGGAACTGCACTCAAAGAAGATTCGCACCTGATCGGGGAAGGTTAATCGTGCTTAGAAAGCTTGGCAGTTGGCTATTCCGGATTGTGTTGATTCTCGCTGCGGGAGTTGTCGCCACTTATGCAGTGGATTTGATCGCTTATAAGTTGGAAGGTTCGCCGCAATCGACGGTCACAGTCAACCGTACATTGGTGGTACCACTGAAGAACAACAAAGAAGAGTATGACTACGTGGGAACGTTTGATGAACAGTGTTCGATTTCGCTTTTCCCACAAGGCGGTTTAAGCCCGTGCTGGGAGCTGCGCAGGAACACCAATCAGAATGTGAAGCTTTGAATAGAGAGATGGCGAAGGAAAATCGACAATGATTGATTCTCACAGTCGCTCGTGGAATGAGTCTCACAGTTCTTCGTGACAAAAGACACGAGACAAAAATCGAAAGTCTCGTAGTATCGAAAAGTCTCGTCAATTATCAGGAATCATCGAATGTATAGCCGAATATGTAACGAGAATGGAAGTTTAAACACGCGCTGTCTCTACTGCTTCATGATGGTTGCTTCCGATGTGGAGACGATGAATGAACTTGACCGCGTGGAGGCAGGACATCTCTGTCCCGAGAAAGCGTTGGCAGAGTTGCTTGCGCGCGAGCAATCCTGGGGGGTCGAAACACAGACCAAGTGAGTCTACTTTTCTGAAGGCGGTGCGGGCGGCGTCTGGCCCTGAGGTGGATGTGCGTTTCCGTTCGCGATTTTCCTGAAGAGCGATTCGTCGGCCTGCTTATTAAGACTGCTTGCTTTGTCGAATTCCGCCTTGGCTTCTTCTTTCTTGCCCATCGCGCGATAAAGCCTGGCCAGGCGCCAATGCACGTTCACTTCATCAGGCATCAGTTTTTCGGCGCGAGTGAGTTCCCGCAGCGCCACGTCGTTATGCCCCGCTTCGGAAGCAACGATGCCGAGATCGAGGTGTGCCAATGGAAGCGAGGGGTCGACCTTCAGTGTTGCTTCCAGTAGCGGAGCCGCCTCGTTGACCCGGTTCATTTGGATATAGGCGTCGGCCAGGTAGAGCATCGACTGCAAATGTTTCGGATCATTCGCGAGCTCCGCCTCGAACTCCTGGGCAGCTTCTGGATATTGCTTCTGCGACCAAAGCAGATAGCCCAGGCCGAAGTGCGCATTCGGCTGTTTGGGATCGGCTTTCACCGCGGCGCGAAACATCTCCGTGGCGCCAGCGTTGTCTTTCATTTCATCGAGCGCTTCGCCGGCAATCATGTCGGCTTCAGCGGAATCCGGGTTCAACGTGAGGATCCGGCGATAAACGTCGGGAACATTCTTCGCTTGATTGGACCAGAGATAACTGTGTCCCAGGGCGAGGAGCAGCGTCAGGTTGGCGGGCTCGGCATCTGCAGCTTCCTTGAGGTAGGGAGCGGCTTTCGCATATTCGGCGAGACCGTAGTACGCCATGCCTATCAGGATGGTCGCCCTATGTGCTTCCGGTGAGTTCGGTGGCGCGTTCCTGCGCAGGATTTCAAGCTCGGGAATTGCTTCCTTGAGTTGGCCCCCTTTAAAGAGAGCTAGCGCCAAATTGAGCCGCAGACCGGAAACGTTGGGATTGATCGCCATTGCCTTGCGATAAAAGGGCACAGCCTCCTTGTAGTGCTCCTGTCGCGCTTCAAGCAGTCCGATGTGGGCGAGGGGTTCAGGGTTCCGCGGTTGCGCCGCAAGGATCGCGCGCCATTTCAGTTCGGCTTCCCTGCTTTTTCCTTGCTGCTCGAGTGTTAGAGCTTCTTGCCGAAGGGCCGGAACTGACTTCGTTTGGGCGAAGGAAACGCTCGATACCGATAGAAGTCCAAGACCGATCAATTTGCGTAAAATCTGCTTCACCTGTGCGCCTTGTGACGATTCATGTCCACCGATGCTTTCATGCGGGGTATCAGAGTCTTGCAAAGCATCTCGCCGCTCCATCAATATTCTCTCGCGACAACAGCCGCGAGCAAATCGGCGCGGAAAAGAAAAAGGGTGCGATGGGAGTTGACCGCCGCCCAGGATTGAATCCGAAATAACGCGCGGGTCATTGCCTGGCGATGGCCAGCATCTCTCGCATGCGGTCATCTTCAGGAAACATCTGCACATACTTTTCCATTTCCGCTTCCACCTGGTCATATTGTTTGTCCTGAATGAGCTGGTAGATCAGTGTCTTCCGAATGCCGGGATTGAAGGGCTCCAGAGCAACGGCCTCCCTGGCAGACTGGATCGCCTCGGTGCGCTTGCCGCTTTGATCCTGGGCCGCAGATAGATCGACATAAACCAACGGCTGCAAAGGATCGAGCCGCAGAGAGTGCTCCAGGTGGGAGGCTGCGTCGGCGTACTTGTGGTCATCCAGATCGCGATGCCCCAGGGAAGCCTGGACAATGGCATTTTCCGGGTTGGACGTCTCCAACTCGGCCAGTGTTTTGAGCCAGGGTTGGACAAACTGCGCCTTCCCCTCGGCTTTGAGCAGCGCGTAGGCCTGTAAACGGATCAGCGCGGGCGGTGCCAAAGCTGCTGCTCCGCGCTCGCCTGCGGGGTTCAGCTCGATCAGGTCGGGCATGGTGGCAGTGGTCTGATTGAAGGCCTGGTCGGGGAACGGTTCGTCAGGGGTGCGCACGATGCGATGGTTGGTTGCGCTGGAGTGCGAGATGACGCCGATGCTGCGGCGGGGCATGTGGCAGCCGATGCAGTTATCGCTTGGCGTGGTGGCTTGGCGCGCAGCGTGCGGCGCCGTACAACTGGCCTCGCTATGGCAGGCGAGGCACCTGGACTTAAAATAAGCCGGGGCTTCGGCATCGGTGGGTTCGACGTGCGGATCGTGACAGCTTATGCAGCGTAGCTGTTTTTCCGCGCTCAGGTTTCGCGTGGCGAGGAAGCACTTGCTGAAGCTCATGGAGTAATAGTGCTGCACGTGATCCTCGTTGGGCGGGTTGTCGCGCGTTGGTGGAACCTGAAAGATGGCGACGGTGCGTTCGAGGGGCTCACCCGGCCGGAAATCCTGATAAGTCTTCCCGGGTTGCAGGACCCGCACGTCGCCGGCCTGATGGCAGGACATGCAGATGTCGTCGGCCAGCTGGCTGTTCAGACGTTCCGGGTTGACGATCAGGGAGCCTGAACCGCTTTGGGGGTCTGAACCGTTTTTGGCAAACTTACCTTTCCGCATGGCTTCGATATGCGCAGCGCCTGGACCGTGACAGTTCTCGCAGCCGATGGAAGTTTGTGTAAAGGCCGGGTCGCGGTAGCTTCCGTCGTGGCCGGCGATGGGCTGAGGGCGACCGCTGTGGCAATAGATACAGCCAGGCTGAATGATGCGGTTGAAGCCGTCATCTTCCTTCTGATAGCCGGGCGAAAGATCCCAGCGCGCGGCCCGCGTGTAATGGGAGAGCGGGGCCTGGAATAGATAATCACCACGGCGCAGAAGCGCACCCAAGCCGTTCTCGCCGGTGCCGATGATCCAGCCCATTTCATGGGTATTGCGGAAGACTTCCTGGCCGTTCGCTCCGGTTTCAAACTCGCTCTCGATGAGCCTGCCGTTTTCAGCGTGAACTTCGAAATGGTGATTCGACTTGGGGTCAAAGAGGCTGGTGGTGTCCGGCGAACCGAGTGGCAGGGTCTTCAGAAACTCCGGAGTGATGGGGGTGAGAGAACGGCCCATGCTGACCCTGGCAAACGAACTGGCGATTCCCCGATGGCAGCGGGCGCAGGCGGGGCTTCCCACGTAGCCGTCCCGATTGGACGATTTCGCCGCGACAGGCGACGCGTCGGCAGCCTGTGCCGGCGCACTCTCGCCGAATGCACAGCCCAATCCAGAGGCAAGCACAAAAGCAGTCAGGATGAGCAGGCGATCGAGGAACCGTAGCATCTTCGAACAAACTATCGCAGGCCGTCGAATGCGCTGTCCAGTACGGATGCGCCGTCCAGTCATGCGAACGAGGGAAATCAGGGATCCAGATAGAAAAGCGCCGCAAGAGTTTCCTCCTGCGGCGCCGATTGATTGCTTGTTACGTGCAGTTAGAACACGATCTTGGAGCCAAGCTGCAATACGCGTGGGCCCCAATCGCTGGTCACCGTACCATACTGGCCGCCCCGCGAGTTATTCCATGACGTATTGACTTGTTCGAACTCCGTGTGGTTGAAGGTGTTGTACGATTCCGCGCGGAACTCGAAGTGAGCCCGTTCGGTGATCGCGAAGTTCTTGTAAAGAGAGGTTGTGAAATCAACACGTCCCGGTCCCAGGACGGCATCTTTTCTCGCATCACCGAAACCGAGGTTAGGACCACCTTGATAGCCGGGGGTCGGGGGTGCAAACGGGTCTTGCGCGAGTGTCCCTACTCCACCGTTGGCGTAGGTATCGAACCAGTCACCTACCTTGTGACGATAGTGGATTGGGTTGATCTGATTGGGCATGTTTGTGTAGTTCCCGCCCAACCCGATCGGATCGTTCACACCGCTGAATGAAGGTTGATTTCCGTTGACCGTATTATCCGTAGGCGTGCCTGTCTCGTCCACAAACGTGCCGGCAATCTGCCAGCCACCCAGCAAGGAGTGAGCCAACCCATTGGTCTTGTTGAAGATGGGCAGGTTGTAGACGTAATTCCCCTGGAATATCTGACGGCGGTCATAACCGGAGCTGCCCTTCTGATATTTCAGGTACCACGGGTTCCAGATCGTCGACAGATCCCCATCGGTCAGGTCAATGTTATGCGAGTACGTGTAGTCCAGTTCTCCGCTCAGACCCCATTTGTTCTGAATACGCAGGCTGGACTGCAGACCGTTGTAGGTGTTGTTGGTCGTGTTTTCTTCCTGGGTAATCGAGCCATACCCAGCGTAGGTGCGCAGCTCGTTCGACCCGGCCGGATAAGTCGCGCTCGGCAACCCAGTGGAGGCTGTCAAGGCTCGGAGGTTGTCCGGCGTGTTAATCGGGAAATTGTTGATCGGGCGGTCGATGTTCTGATGGTAGCCAAGATTGCCGACGTACTGGACAACCCAGATCATCGACGGCTTCAACTCATGTTGCACGCCGAGACTGTACATGACCGCGGCGGGAGCTTTGTAGGTTGTTGCCAGCGTGGTCAGGCTGGCCGGGTAGATTGGCAGCGATGTCGGACTGCCGCAGTTCGCAGGATTGGCCGTGGAAGCCGTCGATTCCCACGAGCAGGTTGGAGCGCTGTAGTACACGCTGCCTGCAACCGGTGTGTACTCATAGGGCAGGTTGCTGTTCGAAAGACCATAGGTGTCGTTGCCCTGCAAGCGCTCGTAGAAGGTACCGAAGCCGCCACGAAGGATGGTCTTACCAACTCCAGTCACGTCATACGAAAAACCGACGCGAGGCTGAATCGTGGCGTAGTCGTTGGTTACCATGCCACGAGGTATACCGTTGTACCCCGGTCGAGCCATGCCATTGAGGTAGTAGGAAGCTCCACCAAACCCGGGAGGCGTCTGAACTCCAGGGCTGGTCGGGTCGATAGCGCCCGCGAATGCCGTAGACCAGATCACGGGAGTATTGACGTAGGTCGATGGGTAGAAGTTCTCGATATCGTTGTTACGCTCCCAAGCATGCGGCAGCGCATCATAGCGCAACCCGAGTTGCAGGCTGAGCCGAGGCGTTGTCTTCCAGTTGTCGTTGACATACGCCGACGGAGTCTGGTTGACATAGTGCCGGATCGCCATGGATTGCGGCTGTGAGTACTGGGTGGCCAGGCCGAGGAGCTGACTCATGAACGGATCGCCGGCGTTGCCGCCGTTTCCGGTGCCAGTCTGGTTTTGCCCGAATTGGTAGTCACCTGCGGCATCGGCCTGCAATTGCTGGTTCTTGGTGTAGCGGTTATAGCTGAAGCCATACTTCATGGCGTGCTTGCCGCGTGTCACCGAAAGATCGACTCTCGGCTCATAGTCTTGCGCGGCGTTGTGCCATGCTCCATAACCGGTTTGCATCGCGGCGCCAATACCATTGCCGCCCCACTGCCCCCCAGGGTATTGGTTCGAACCCGAGTTCACGAAGAAGTTGTTATTGGCCCAGCCGCTCGTCGGGTGAAGAACATTCGGCGAGTTGGTAATGTTGATGACGTTGCCGTCGTAGTTCATCGACGCTTCAATCAGCACGTCTGAAGAAAGCTCACCGGTCAGCTTGATCGCGGCACTGTTCGCTGGGTTGCTTTCCACGCTGGTGATGGTGTTATAGGTCTCCCAGTTCCAGGCCAGATCGGCGTCCGCTTCACCTGTCGCCTGGTTGTCATGCAGATAGTGGCCGAGGATCTTCCACTTGTCATTGATCGAATGGTCAATACGAACAATCGATTCCCATGCCGTCGTGGGAGTGGCTTCCGAGGTTGTTGCCTTGTCTCCCAGAGTATTCGCACGCGGAAGGATGCTTGAATTGAGGTACGCCACCGCATCCGGATCGAAAAGCGACGCTGGAATAACCTGGCCCGGGAACGGCTGACCACGGTATCCCGCGAGGCCTGCTGCCTGAAGTTTGGCCGCAAAAGCAGGATCGGGTACGAGCGCCACGGTCGGAACATAAATGACCTGGCTCGTTGCATAGGCAGGGGCCACGTATGTCAGATTCGTTCCCGCTGTGGGACGGTCTGCATTGGGCATGGTGTTGTTGGTGGCCGGAGCGCTCGCTTGGATAATCCGCCGCCACTCCTGGTTGAAGAAGAAGAAGGTCTTCTGCCGCGAGGTGTTGAACACATGCGGAATATACAAAGGCCCGCCAATGTTGGCGCCAAAGATATTCTGTCTCAACTTCGGAACCGGGGAGAAATCGGCGGAACTTGCCTTCTGATACTTGTTGAAGTAGTCGTTCGCATCCAGGTCGTCGTTGCGGAAGAACTCCCAACCCTCGCCATGAAATTTCTGCGTACCGCTCTTCAGAGCAAGGCTGAATGTGGCCCCGGAAGCAATACCGTAATCCGGAGGATAGTTGCTGGCCAGCACCTGAAACTCCGCGATGGCGTCCATCGATGGCATGACGCTCATGCCACCGGCACCGCCGCGGTCATCCGCTTCGGCGCCATCCAACAGCCAGATGTTATGGCTCTGGCGCAGGCCGTTCACGCTGATACTTGCGCTGGAGGCTGAAGCCGTTGGAGGGTTGCTGTCAGGCAGGTTGGAGCTGACGCCCAGACCGAGAGCCGCCAACGCCGTAAAGTTGCGGTTTTCCGTCGCAATCGAGGTAACTTGCTCGCCGCTGATCAGCGTGCTGACTTCATTTGACTCTGTTTGTACCTGCAGCGCATCCGCCGTAACCGAAACTTCCACCGTCTCGGCGCCGACCGTCAGCTTCACATCGGTTGCGAGGGTCTGCGATACGTTCAGGGTCAAGCCGGTTGCCTGGTAGGCTTCAAAGCCTTTTGCTGCGACCTTCAGGTCGTAGGTGCCGACGTTCAGTCCGGCAAATACGAAGCCGCCCGTCGCATTGCTCGTAGCGTTGTAGACAAAACCGGTTTCTTTTTGCTTCAGTGTCAGGTTTGCGCCCGGCACGAATGCCCCGGTCTGGTCCGTAACTGTACCGACGATCTCAGAGTTCTGCTGCGCGAGTGACGCCACGCTAGCGAACAATAAGAGCACGGGCACAATAATGGATAGTAGCCTCGCGAGTCTCATGTAGCCTCCCTTTTCAAAGTTGCTGCTGTACATCTGTCGCTTCACTATCGAATTAGCATGAAGCCTGGAACGATTCTTTTCGGCATTGAAAATGCGAAGCCATTTAACGCGCATCTTGCGACTGCCGTCAAGTAGAAAATCCCTTTACTTGACATCATTCCTAACTTCAACCAATTCGCCCCGTCTCTTCGGTGGGTTGCCTTCCGGTCCTTTGGAGGCCTTTCACCCCCGGTACTTTCAAGTACTGCGGGGTTAAGTTGCGTTTCTCTTTCCAGCCGAAGCGCTCCTCGCTCCCTCCGGCCTATTTCCGGTCCTAACCGACTCCCGGCGAGCCACTAGAGCAAGCCTGGAATGGGCTGCTTTATCCGTTCTTTGGAAGAAGAATTTCCAAGAGATATGCCTTTTGGAATCTTCTCGCTCAAACGTTTAAGCAGAATGCGCAGAACATCACATTCTTTGGGCCGGTGGAGATTAAATGCCGCGGGGGGGACGGTTGTCAAGGCACGAATTGTCATTTTTGCGGGCGTGCGAAAGGGCCAGATCGTGGCGCTGAAGCAAGCTGCCGGAAGATAAGGACTTCTAAGTTCCGGAGACCCCGGAAAGTTACCTCCACACAAGATACGCCAGAGCCAAGTTCGCTCCTTGAAGGATCAACCAATCGAATTTTCGCGAAAAGCTGAATGAGAGAGTGATGAGAGCGCAGCACTGTTCGGGTCGGGAAGCAAATATCCCGTATTCGGGAGTTCTAGAGCGGTTCCACAATTCACGTGCCCTTTCAAGTATCGTGCAAGGTGGCATTTTCTTAAGGGAAATGCCACTTGAGGGCGGTGATTTCGGGTTACAGCAATAGTGGAACCGCTGTAGCTGTTCTGACCTTCACTTGGAGAATGGCGAATCCATGCGCGACGCAAGAACGGCGTTTATCGCATGCGCGCAAGGTCGCGCAAATCGCGCGCAACAGCTTCAAGGAATGTCTCCACGCTCACGTCAGGCGGGATTTCCAGTCCAGATTTCACCTGGATCGCTTCCGCGATACGTTGCGCGAGATGCTGCCGCGTGGCGAGTGGAAGATCGAGTCTGCGGGCGAAGAAGCTCTCGAGCACTTCAAGATCGGACGCTGACAATTGTGCGATGCCGTTCGATGAGAGCGCGACAGTAGAGTGCGGTTCCGGAATGGCGATCGCTTGCGGGAAAACCGGTGGGGTGAATGTGCGTGTGCCCGTGTTCCACCCCACGGACGAAGACCTGTCCGTGGGGACCCCGGTATTCCACCCCACGGACGAAGACCTGTCCGTGGGGACCCCGGTGTCCGCCCACAACGGTGTTTCCTGTTCGCGGTCGAGAATGACCAGGGTTCCCGCGGCGAGATCGCCCAGTCGCTGATGCTGGCGCGTGGCGAAGACAGCAATGACGCCGACCGCATAGAAGAAAGGAATCTGATCGACATATCGAATGAAGTTGCGTGCCATGGACTCGAAAATTCCAATGGCACGGCCCGACCGCTGAATGACGCGAATTCTGGCAACACGTTTGCCAGGCGTGCGTCCGTGCCAGAAGGCTTCGAACAATGTGAAGTAGCCCCAGTTGAGAAGAAAGATCGTGATTGTGAAGACGGCAACGGTCCATTGGTAGGACAGGTTGGAGAATGCCTGCAGCGCCGGCTTGAAAGCCCAGAGCACCAGGCCGAGCACAACCAAGCCCGCGGCCCAAATCAGCGTATCGATGAGCAGCGCAATAAAACGGCTGCCAATACCGGCCAGAGGCATTTGGATCGCCACGAGCTCCGGCGTATCGATGTTAAGCTGATCTGAATTCACGTCCATGGCCCACATTCTCTCAAACCAGTGGATCGCCAAGCGAAGGCCACACTGGGATCGTCTTGCCGAGCTATTGGCGGTCTCCGATCGAAACGGACTGGCTCAACTCTCGCGCTCGGAACTGCAGGAGATGGCATTGCTCTATCGCCAAGTGGCCGCGGACCTCTCCGTGCTGCGCCAGGATGCGACGTCGCGCACTTACGCCGAACACGTGAATCATCTCCTGGCTCGGGCTCACCACATTATCTACTCCGGGCGCAAGACGAGCGTCGCTACTCTGTTTCGTTTCCTGCGCGATGAGTATCCGGCAATCTTTCAGCGGAACCTCCGCTACGTTGCGGCATCGGTGCTGGTTTTCGCGGCCTGGGGTGTGCTGGGCGCGGTGCTGACCAGTGCCCGTCCGGAGTTCATGCGCCATTTCGTCGGACCGGAAATGATCGCCACGATGGAGCGGCATGAAATGTGGACGAAGTCCGTTGTCACGGTTGCGCCCATGGCGTCGAGCGCCATCATGACGAATAATCTGTCCGTCAGCTTTGTGACGTTTGCCGGCGGGATCGCCTTTGGGTTGGGGACATTATTCCTGCTTTATAGAAACGGCATGATGCTCGGCGTGATTGGCGCCGCATGCCACCAATATGGCATGTCGCTCGCGCTCTGGAGCTTCGTTGCTCCCCATGGAGCGCTGGAATTGCCGGCGATTCTGATCGCGGGAGGCGGCGGATTTCGCCTCGGCTACTCAATGCTTTTTCCGGGCTCGCTGCGATGGAGGGATTCAGTTGCCGCGGGCGGCATTGAGGCGACGCGGCTGGTGTCCGGCGTGATTCCGATGCTCATTATCGCTGGAACTCTCGAGGGCTTCTTCTCACCATCCCACGCGCCGGAGAGTCTCAAGTTCGGCGTCGGCGGCTTGCTGTTCACACTTCTGCTGCTGTGGCTGTTTCGACCCGTCAAACCGGTGCGCGCCGTTTCTAACTAAGCCGTCTCATGAACATGCATTCGATCCTGCGGCCGGAAGTCATCTTTGCGGCGGTGCTGATTCTGTGTCCAATGTTGTTCGCAGGATTCGTGCCTGAGCGCTCGGTTGCATGGGTGAACTCGTTGCCGCGAACAGTTCGACTCATCAGTCCTTCGTTCTTATGTGTGCCCTACACGCTGGTCGCGCATGCCTTTGAGAGTTTTCGCCTGGGATGGTTCGCACTGTATGCGCTGTTGCCTGTTGGCGTAGCGTTGCTTCTGGATCAAGCACGAAACGCCGATGCGGTCCGACGGAGCAATTGGCGTGATTTCATCATTCTTGCAGTGCTCGGCCTGGCCGTGGACTTACGCTGGTTCGAGCCCGCTTGGCCCGATGGCTTGGCGGCATTCGGCAAGATGCTGCTATTGGACGCGGGCATCTACGGTTTTCTCGCGGTGCGGCAATTGGATGGCGTGGGCTTCGATCTGCGATTGAGAGGCCGCGACGCCGCCTTTGGGCTGCGAGAGTTTGTTCTTTACGCGGTACTGGCCATTCCTCTTGGGTTGGGGCTGGGCTTTCTGCATTTTCATCCAGGCTGGCCGCAGCCGTTGCGCGCTGTTGAAGCCTTCGTCTTCACGCTTCTGTTCATTGCAATTCCAGAAGAGCTGTTTTTTCGCGGATGGCTGCAGAATCTTCTTGAGCGGCGCATAGGGCGCACTGCTGCACTCGTGCTGACCGCGATTCTTTTCGGTCTTGCGCACTGGAACAAGAGGACCACAAGCTTTAACTGGCAGTATGTGTTAATGGCCGCGATTGCGGGGATCTTCTACGGCAGGGCGTGGCGCGCTCAGCGGCGCGTGGGGGCTTCTGCCCTTACCCACGCTACTGTAGACACTCTATGGTCGCTCTGGCTCCGCTGAAGATTCCGCGGCGCACGATAGTGAAGATAGCCCAGGCCCACGCGCATATTGTGCAGGACAGTGGCGGGGATGGTGATCGCCACACAAATGCCAAAGATGGCGTGTGCCATGGCCAACGTCCAGAGATTGCGCGTTTTGATGAAGACGAGGCAAGCGGCCAGACCCCACAGCAGTGTCAACAAAGTCAGGATTGGATTGGGCAGATGTGCGATGGCGAAGATGACTGCCGCGGCAACTGCTGCCAGGGTCGCGCTGGGGAGCAAGCGCACAAGGCGAGCCAGAAAATAGCCCTGCAACAGGAACTGCTGCGCGAGAGACCAGATGGTGTAGCCGCCAAAAGCGAGGACCCATTCAACGAAACCGCTGGGACGGTGCAGGGTATGAAGATTACTGGCGAGTTCCATTCCGCCAGCGGCAAGAACCAGCGCGACTCCGACGATCCACGCCGAGCGCCAGAAGCCTGTCACGGTGCAGCCCATCGCCTTCCAGCCGGGGAAGGACCAGATGATCGAGAATACGAACCAGGCAATGGCCGCCCAGTAGAGCCACCGCTGCAGGGGCCGCGAAGTCCAAATGACCGCCAGGATCAGTGCGTAACCAATGGAGAGTTCGAAGAACTCCCGAAGGGCGCGCCGTTTCGGCAGGGGACCCGAAGCAGCCACACCGATTGCATTCGAGTCTTCGACAGTGCTCACCCTTCGACCTCCAGAATGAAGAACGGGCGCAGTCCGCGCGCCTCCGTTGAATTAAACACGCGGCAGGCTTGAATGTTCCGTCGGACCGGCCTATTCACAAATAGACGCTGCGGCAGGCACCCGGTTGCTATACCTTCAGGAAAATCTTTTTCCGATAAAGAATCAATACAGGAATGAAGCACACGGCCGTGAAGGTAACGGAATAGGCAAAAGCAGCCCAGTGAGAATTGGGGATGTGCGCAAAGGTGTGCTCAAAGAGAAAGCCGTTCAATACAGCACGGCGGCCTGAGCCGTCCGGCACGGTCACGTTGTAGAGCACGCCCGGCAGTAATTCGCTGAACATGTAAGCGGCGATTGCGTTGGAACCGAAGACCAGCCACACCCATGTCCAGCCTTTGCGCCAACCGCGCACCTCGATCGCCCAGAAGGCGAAAGCGAACAGAGCAAGGGAGTAGCCTGCCGCGACCAGCACAAACGAGCTGGTCCACATGTTCTTATTCAGCGGGAACCAGAGCGCCCAGAAGTAGCCGAGGGCCAGGCTGCACAGTGACGCGACCGCTAATCCATTGGCTTTGAAAGAAGCCGGCTTGTCGGCACGTAGCCACAAGCCGGTCAGCACGCCCATCAGCGCAGTTCCGATGGCGGGCAAGTCGCTTAAGAGCCCTTCGGGATCGCGCACATTGTGATCGGGCGCGTAGAGATAGAGGTGATACGGGAAAAGATGGCGATCGATCCAGGAGACAAGGTTTTGCGTCATGTCCATGAACTGAACATCGCGGCCGGGCATGCCTGCGCCAGGGATTGGAACCCAGCGCACCAGAACCCAGTAGCCCACCAGCGCGATCACGAGCGCGACCACTTTGGTCCACGCGCGATTGTCCCAAAGATAAAAGAGGCCGACGACGAGATAGCAGATGGCGATGCGCTGCAACACGCCATAGAAGCGCATGTGCTGGAGTGCGAAGAAGGGGAAGCTGTTCACCACGATGCCGAAGAGGATCAGGATGACTGCGCGTTGCGCCGTGTGCCAGGCGAGTTGCGCGCGTGTCGCGCCCCGAGCGAGGCGCGCATCGAAAGCGAAGACAACGGAAACGCCGACGACAAACACAAACGTGGGGAAAACGAGGTCCGTAGGTGTCAGGCCGTTCCATACGGCGTGATTCATGAAGCGCCAGGAGCCGGGGCCTCCGTTGTTATTCACCATGATCATGAAAGCGATGGTGATGCCGCGAACCACATCGAGAGAGAGCAGGCGTTTGACCGCTGTAGGAGCAGGCGCAACGACGGTTGTTGCGACGGGCGACGGTGCAGTTGCAGGATTGGTCATGGCGATTCGGGCCTCCGCTCGATGAGCGCTGGCTGCACCCTACGCTACGCGGTTCGGGTGGATTTCGCCAAGTGCAGTTTCACCTCGTGATTTTTTTCCGCCGATTTCATTTGGCACAGCAAAAAGCCCGGACCGTGGTGGTCCGGGCTTTTTGCTGCTCAGGAGCCTCTCAGCGATCGAAGGCGAGCCCGCGTTTCAGCGCCTCACCTGCAAACTGAGGGTTGTTGTGTGCGTGCTTCCCCCACCCGTACCGGTAATCGTGATCGGGTAAGTGCCAGTGGGAGCGGTTCTGGAAACCGTCAGAGCGAAACGCGACGTGCCGGAGCCCGGCGCGGCGATGGACGCGGGGCTGAAACTCCCGGTTACTCCCGACGGCAGACCAGTGGCAGAGAGGGCAACTGCCGAGTCGAACCCTCCGGACACTGTCGTCGTAACGGTTGCATACCCGCTCTGGCCCTCATCCAGGTACCCGGATGTGGGCGAGACGGAGATGGTGAAGGCGCCCGTCGAAGGCGCGGTGACGGTGAGGGTGACGGTAGTGGTTTCAACCGTGCTTCCCGAGGTGCCGGTCACGGTGATGGGGTAAGTCCCCGCCGCGACAGTCGACCCTACGCTGATCGACATGGACGAAGAGCCCGTTCCGGTAATCGGGTTAGAGCCAAAGGCGATGGTCACGCCGGTTGGCGCGCCGCTCGCTGACAGAGTCACGGGCGAATCGAATCCTCCGCTCGCGGTGCTGGTGATCGTCGTGCTTCCAGCGTTGCCCTGGAGAATGGAAACGGAAGAGGGCGACGCCGAGAGGCTGTAGCCGGCAACCGGCGGGCCCGTGAGGGCGGGAATCAGGCCGGAGTTGGGACTGCCCCAGCCGGTCACGAGGTCGTATCCCGTGACGGCGGAGTAGCTGCCCGACGTGCCGCTGGTGATGTCGTGGAAGTCTGCGGAGTAGGCCGCCGTCAGCGCGCCACCGGACTCATTCTGCGCATAGATCGTTGGGTTAGTGAAGCCCAGGAGGGACTCGCCGTTGGCGACCGCCTGCTGGTTGGCCAGGGCGATGAAAGCTGCCCACATGGGCGCCGCGAAGCTGGTGCCGCCGTACTCATTGGCCAGACACGCAGTCTGGTCGGCACAGGTGTAGAAAGTGAAATTGGCGTTGGCCGAAACGTCGGGACCATTGCGAAGCGTGGTCGAGCCCTTGTTGCTGGAGTTGATGACGCCGGAAATCTGCTGCCATGAGGGAATCGCAATACCGTCGGGGCTGATGCCGCCGCCGCTATCGGACCAGGCGGTTTCCGACCCCCACGGACCGCCTGCACTCGCCGTGGTCAGATCGGTGCCGCCGACGGAGACAATGTAGGCGTTATCCGCGGGCCATGCGGCTGCATTCCCGCTTGCCTTCCACGTGGAATCGTCGCCGGACGCCACAAAGAAGGTCTGGCCCTGCGATGCCATCTTTTCGAAATATGGATTGAGTGTGCTCGGATCCGCCGGCGTCCATCCCCACGAGCAGCCAATGGTTGTGGGCAGCGGACTGTGGGTGGTCATGGCGCTGATGATGGCCGTGTCAGTCGAACCGATATACATCACGAGACTGGCGAGGCCGGGCGCCATGCCGATGGCCTGTGTCATATCCAGGGTCTGTTCGGTGTCGTCGCAATCGCCACCGGCGCGCGTATCGACGCAACTGGTGCTGGTTCCGTCGGTAGAGAGAAGCGTGATGGGAACGTTATTGGTTTGGCCTACGTTTTTGAAGTAGGTGTCGAGATCGGCAAGATCTGTTCCCAGATATTCGAGAAGGCCCAGGTTCTGGCCCGAACCGGTGAGCGGTCCAGTGCCGTAGTAGGCAGCGCGCATATCGCTGCCCAGGAATGAAGCCGAAGGGCCGGAACCGGTGGTGGCGTGCGAAACGACGGCTTCCGCCTCGATCCCGTGAGCTGCGGCATATTCGCTCTTGCTGACGTAGAGGGGATGCGGAATGGAGTAGTTATCGAGGCCGGAGATGTGCCACAGGCTGAAAGGCAGGTCGACGGTCGGTTCGCGGTCCGGAGAAAAGAAAGTACGGTTTTCGGTTGGATGCTGATAGGTGCGCATGTCCACGTGGAAGGCCGTCTCTATTTCGGCAACTGTGCCCTTCACTTGTATGTCCATGCCATCGCGTGTGCCGCCGACCACCGCGAGACCGTAACTCTTCGCAAAGCGAAGCACCGCGTCATAGTCCTGCTGTGTGGGGCCGAAACGCGCCGTGAATTCGGGCACGGTGAGGAAGTGCCGATAGGTGGGGCTGGCCGGATCGTAGACCTGACTCAGAAAGCTCTCCAGGCCCGCTGGATCGCGCAACTGCAACACAAGGTCGAGTTGCAACACTTGATTTGCAGGCAGTCGGCCGATCGCCTGTGCCTGGCCGCTGCGGACCGCATCGCGTACATGGTGTGTCGTGACGGATTGAGCCTGGCTGAAGGGAACCGCGATCGACAGAACCGCGGCAAAGGAAAGCAGATGTTTCCTGAAGCTTCGAGTCACAAGTTCTCCTTTTGCTCTTGCCGGAAGGGCGCGCTGTATCACGTATGGGGAGATAGCCCTGATTCCGTGAAATTCTGGGGCAGACCGACGCCGATGTCCAGAAAAATCGACACATTCCACGCGCTCCACTTCATTACTTAAGGAGCTAGTCGACCTATCACCGTGCGGCGAATCTCTGGGGTTGCCGATGCGCGGTGGGGCCACTCGCGGTTCCTGCCCAGAGATTCGCCTCTCTTCGGAAGGGCTTGAGTGACACCGTGCACCATCGCTGCGATTCCCTTGCGGATACTGCTACACTCCCCCTTTCAGGGAATTCCAATAACTTTGTTTGCAATCGCCTGGAGGCTACGCGTGCCCGAGTTTGAGCCTTTTGTTTCGCCCGCCGAAAACCGGCCCGAATTTACGTTTCGCGCTCTTCTGCTGGGATCGCTTTTCGGCATCGTCTTCGGCGCGGTCACGGTGTATGTGGGCCTGAAAGCTGGGCTCACCGTGGCGGCTTCGATTCCGATCTCGGTGCTCTCCATCAGTATTCTGCGTGCCTTCGGCCGCGCCTCCATCCTCGAAAACAATATTGTGCAGACAACGGGAAACGCGGGGCAGTCGATTGCCTCGGGCGTTATCTTCACGCTGCCCGCGCTCGTGTTCCTCGGCTTCGACCTTGAGTATTCCCGCATCTTCATGCTCGCCCTGATCGGCGGCTGGCTCGGTGTGCTGTTCATGATTCCGCTGCGACGCCAGCTCATCGTGGAAGAGCACGGCGTGCTCGCGTATCCCGAGGGCACCGCGTGTGCGGATGTTTTGATTGCCGGCGAAAAGGGTGGATCGCTCGCAGGTCGCGTGTTTTCGGGGCTCGGACTGGGCGCGCTTTACACCCTCTTTCAGAATGACAACATCTTCAAAGCATGGCCGGGCACACCTGAGTTTCAGCCCGATTTCGGCCCGCAGCACATCCTGAAGGGCGCGTCGATCAAAGCAGATGCGACGCCGGAGTATCTCGGCGTGGGCTACATCATCGGGCCGCGCGTAGCAGGCGTTATCTTCGCCGGCGGCGTATTTTCGTGGCTGGTGCTGATGCCGTTGATCTACTTCTTCGGGAAAGCGCTGCCCAGCCCCGTCTATCCGGGCACCATTCCGATTGCGCAGATGGGACCGAGCCAGCTCTGGTCCACTTACATTCGCCCCATGGGCGCGGGCGCGGTGGCTGCTGCGGGCTTGATCACGCTGCTGAAGACGCTGCCAACGATTGTGAATGCGCTTGTGGCTGGCTTCAGGACCATGCGTCCTGGCACGGGTGACAAGAAAAAGCCGATCCGGACAGAGGATGACCTATCGATGGGCGTGGTCGTATTCGGCTCGCTGCTGATCGTCGCCGTCATGTTCATCTTTCTTGAGTTCAAGCCTGTGCCCGGCGCCTACGTGGGTTGGGTCGCGAACTTGGCGGCCTCGCTGCTGGTGGTTGTCTTCGGATTCTTGTTCGTCACGGTCAGCTCGCGGATCGTGGGATTGATTGGCAGCTCGGCCAGCCCGGTTTCCGGCATGACCATCGCAACGCTGATGGCAACGTCGGCGATTTTTCTTGTGCAGGGATGGACCGCTCCTGCATTCGGCGCGCTCGCTATCACCATCGGCGGCGTAGTGTGCATCGCGGCGTCGAACTCCGGCGATACCTCGCAGGATCTGAAAACCGGGTATCTGGTCGGTTCCACGCCCTGGAAGCAGCAGGTCGCGCTGATGATTGGCGTCGTGGTGTCGACTGTGGCGATCGGATTCACACTGAACCTGATGAATACCGGGCTGCAGCAATTTCGCGCCGCCCCGCAGGTGTGGAATTTGAATGGAGTACATCCCGGCGTTTCGGTTCAGAACGATGTGAAGCGTCTGCCCGCGCAGTTCCCCGTGCTGGGTGCGAACAATGCGTCGACGCTGCACCACAAAGACGAATATGTAGTGCTGAACGCGCTGGGCTCGCCGGAACTGGCCGACGGCAAGTATCTGTATTCGCCGGCAACCGGGCGCATTGAGGTGCAGTGGATTCAAGGGATCGGCAGCGAGAAAGCCGCGGCACCGCAGGCGCGCTTGATGGCCACGGTCATCAACGGTATTCTCAGCCGCAAGCTGCCATGGGGCCTGGTGATGATCGGCGTCTTTCTGGTGGCGGCAGTAGAACTTCTCGGGATTCGATCGCTCTCGTTTGCTGTCGGTGCGTATCTCTCGATTGGCACCACGCTGGCAATCTTCTGTGGAGGAGCAGTACGCTGGTTCGTCGATCAGGCGGTAAAACGCGCCGGAGGGGACACGTCGGAAGTAGAAAGCGAGATTTCGCCGGGATCTCTGTTTGCATCGGGGCTGATTGCCGCGGGCGGCATTGTGGGGCTGTTCGGCGTGGCGCTGAAAGGCTACGAGACGACGGCGGACAAGGGAGACATCCTCAACTTCCCGCACACATTTTTGGATCACACCTGGGTATCGGTGCTGGCTTTCGCGCTACTGGCTTACTCGCTGTATTATTTTGCGCGGAAGCCGCTGAAGAAGTGACGTCCTGAATAACAATGGGATAACGTCATGGCCCCTCTGCCGTTTAGGCACCGAGAATCTGGATTAAACCTTGAGAGAACCCGGATTTGCATGCACTACCCGCACCACGCGGTTGATTGTAACTTCGTCTCCGATCCGATGGCCGCACCGAAAAACGACTCATTTGCAATCCCTGCGGAAACGCGGGCCTCCGCGTCCATTGCCCACTCTAGTGTCGCACTGCCCCGAACTATTTGCCTGCTCGTGCCACGAAGTCGCGGCAAGTGCTGAATTGAGGTATTACGGCTGATGGGTGATGCTCGATAGGATGGGGAGACTCAAATGCGGACAACCTTAGCCATCGACGTCGATGTTCTGGCGGCTGCGAAGGAGCTCGGGCGAATCGAGCGCAAGAGCTTGGGGAAAGTCATCTCGGAGCTGGCCCGCACTGGGTTGCGCCTGAGTCGCTCGCGTTATCGCATGCGCAATGGTGTGCCGCTGCTTCCAGTGCGACCAAGGGCCAAGCGGGTCACGTCGCGGCTGGTTCGTCAACTGCAGGAGTAAGGTGGGCAGCCCTACCGCAGCAAATGCGACAGCTGCCAGAGGCCGTAGAACATGAGCGCGGCTACGGCTTCGATGGCAAGCGCGGACCGGATGCCGCGCATGCATCCCGGCCTGCTCGGCGACGAATCATCCTGGTCTTTCACCTCGGCAAGGCTCTGCGGGAATTCGAGCAAGGAGGATTGCCGCACCGGTACGAATTGAAGTTCAAATGCTGGCACAGAACCCATTTCGCCCTGCGCACTGCGATGAAAAACGCTCCTGGTCACTTGAATGGTCCCCTCTCCGTCATCTGTCGCCGTATGCACCGGATGTATGAGGCCGAGCCCAAACGAAGTACTGACTCGACGACTGATTGTGTAACTAAAGCGGGGGAGAACATTGTGATTTATATCACGAAGTAATGAAAATGTTTTCGCATTCAATCCGAACTGGAGCGCATTTCCATTCCGGGAATCCTCTGTCTCCATCAATCGGCGTGTCGCAATAATGTTGTTAACATATTTAAAATTAACAACATACTATAGAATGTTCGCGTCCCAAACCAACCAGAAATGCCGACTTCATCCAGCTCTCGCCGCCGCTTTGACAGGATGTTGAAAGCGGCCTTGACGGGCATTCACGCCGATGCATTGAGCCCATTCCAGTGTGCCGTCCCGGCTAATTCCTTACAACGGCGAACCTTGTCGAGGATCACGTCAGCGGTGGCCTTCCAGACGAAGGCCTTAGGCTTGTCGTTCCAACTCGCGAGCCAAGCATAGATAGCTCTTTCCAGTTCCTCCACGGAGGGGAAGGTTCCGCGCCGGATCATCTTGTCAGTGATGAGCCCGAACCAGCGTTCCACCTGATTGAGCCAGGAACTGCTGGTCGGTGTGAAGTGGAAATGAAAGCGGTGTCGTTTCTTGGGCTTCAGCCAACGCTGGACATCTTCGCTCTTGTGGGTGCTGTAGTTGTCGAGAATGAGGTGGATTTCGAGTTCCGGAGGCACTTCTTTTTCCAGCTGATTCAGAAATCTGATGAACTCCTTGCCACGATGGCGCGGCAGGCAACTGCCGATGACTTTGCCGTTCAGGATATTGAAGGCGGCAAACAAGGTCGTGGTCCCGTACCGCTTGTAGTCATGTGTCTGACGTTCCGGTAATCCCGGCCGCAACGGCAGAATCGGAGCGGTTCGGTCCAGTGCCTGAATCTGGCTCTTTTCATCAACGCAAAGCACCAGAGCGCGATCAGGAGGGTCGAGATAAAGGCCGACTACATCCCGCACCTTATCTTCGAACTCCGGATCATTGGAGATCTTGAATTTTTCCACGCGGTGCGGCTGGACGTCGTAGCGTTGCCAGACACGCTGCACCATCATGCGGGAAATGCCCAGCTTCGCGGCCAGCATTCGGGCGCTCCAGTGAGTCGCTTCCGCCGGTCTGGTTTTTAAGGTTGTGTCCAGAATCCGTTGTTCAAGTTCCGGCGTCAGAACCCGGCGCGACCTCTTCCGCCTCTGCGGCGCGCAAATGCCGACGGTGCCCCGTTCAACAAATGCAGCTCGCGTGGCCAGCACGGTCGGTCGTGACAAACCAGTTTGTTGAGCGATTGAATGGTTCGCCATGCCTTGGTTGGCCAACAAGATGACCTGGCATCTAAGAGCAATCCTTTGCGGCGTGGCACCCGCCCGTAGCAAAGATTCCAACTCGCGCCTTTGCCCTTCGTCGACAACAAGAGCCGCGGCAGGTTCAAACATGCCATCATTGAATCATGAAACACCTTTATTGTAAATAATTATACGGGACGAGACACTAGCGACAACCGCAAAAGAGGACTCTTTGGATCAAACCAAAGCTCTGGCTAATCCTCCGGAGGCATCAGTTTCGCAGGGGTTCGGGGCGCTTGCGGAAGACAACCTTCAGTTCACGCCGCCAATGCTCTGTGAGCGCGATGAGTTCCCAGTCGACTTCTGGCGATAAATAACGCAGCACCGGTTCGTTGGCAGGATGGATGCGCAGCGCGGGCGCAGCCAGCACCAGTCGTGGAGACAGCGGCGAAACTTCTGCGCCGGCAAAGTATCCTTGCCGCTCGAAGGCCGACAGCGTTCTGGCGCTTCCGGCGACGGGCTGTCGGTCTTGATTAAGGGCGCGCACGCGAATCCAGTAGTCGAGGGCCTGCATGGGGAGATGCAAATCCTCATCGGCCTTCAATTCGATGACAGCAAGACGGCCATCGCGGTCGAGGGTCAACAGGTCGAGCATGCCCCGGTCTCCGCTGGTCAGTGCCGGAACCTGGCTCAAGAGCAGATCGCCGCGCAAGCTGGGCATCAACTCGTCGATGTTGTAGCGCAGTCGCGACTCAAGCCACCGCTCCGGCTGAAGACGGAAAAGCGCGTCGGTATGCGATCCGTCGGGATGACGGCTGTGGACGAGGCGCGCGAAAAGCTCGCGGCAGAGCGATTCATTCTCGGCTGTCAGCGGCGTCTCGTTGGCTCCTGCACCAAAGGTGATCTCGTCTTCACGAGTGAACGAGTGGGCGGCCATGCCGTGGCGGACGCGGGCAAACTCGAGACCGTGCAGGAGCAGGCAGACCTCGCTTGCGGAGCGGGCGCAGACTTCTACCCGTTCCCGAGCGGCCGGAGGAAGAAGGCTCATCAGGCGATCGACGCCAGCCTGGCATCGCGCGATGGCCGCAGACGCAGAAAAGGCGTGCACCAGGCGCGCCTCCAGGTTGCCGGTGTCGCGAATGTCGACGGGGGCAAGCTCTTCGCTGCGCTCATCGAGTGCGAAGAGCTGAAAATCGGCCGCAGCGTGATTGAGCCAAGCCATGCGCTCGGCGGTCGTACGCCAGGCGCCCGCGGGGACAATCACTTTGAGGCCGCCAAAGTGGCGGCGGCTGTCGGAATGCTGTCGGCAGTAGTCGAGCCAAAGTATGCCGAGAGTGAGGACACCGTCGATGGTGGCGGACGATTCGGCTACACTCACGCCGATTACTGCTTCCGCAGCCGTTCCCCGCAGCAGTTTCCCACGGACATATGCCGGACCGAAGCTGTGTTCCAGGTCCATCGCCGAACGGAGTCCGTCCACCTTTGAACCGATAAAGACACGCGTCAATACGCGCTCCAGCAAGCGCTGGAAATTGCGCCGCGTGGCGTCGCGGGCAGTGGGTGTGCGGCGATCGCATGTGGGAACGAGTTCCAAAGCCTGGGTTTGGCTGTGCCCATGCGGCGCGTCATTAGACGCAGGCTTTGTGCTCTTTGCCGCACTTCGACGACGGTGCGCAGCAGGTTGCGCTCGTCGTTCCAGAACTGCAGCAGGCATCGGCCGTGGGACTCGCCGACCGAATAGCGGGCGCGGCGCAGATCGAAAATCATGCGCCCATCTTCGAGCAGAGCGGCCGCCGGATATTGGGCAAGATATTCTTCGACGCTTTGGGCAAGTTGGCCGGCGGATGCAGTCTCCAGAACGTCCATCGGCCTTCCCTACCAGCCCTGCCTCGCGCGAAGGGTTGTAATGTGTGCGGTGTGATGGCGCGAATGCCAGTCGTAGAGAGCAAGAGTGGTGGCGAGGTTTTGACGACCACGCTCCGGGTGATTGAAACCCATCCGGAAATCCTCATCGCTCATCGATTCAAGCAGGGCAACCCACCGCTCGTGCAAAACGGCGATCATCACCAAGGAGGGTTCGATCGGCTGCTTGCTGTCCGCGAGCTCAGCCCAGGCAGCCTCGTCGTAGGGTTTGATGGTGGGCCAATCCTCGGTAAGCGCGAGTTTGAACCGGACATAGCAGTTCATGTGGCTATCGGCGACGTGATGGATCAGCTGACGTACGGTCCAACCTCCTTCGCGATAGGGCGTGTCGAGCTGAGAATCGTTCAGACCTTTCACAGCGGAGCGAAGATGCTCGGGCAGTTGGCTCAGGGTTTGGATATGCGCGGCCCGGATGCCCGGAAGCGAGGTTGCAGGCGGATTGAAGTGGCCGATGGGATAACGCAGAATGTCCAGGTCAGTCATGGCTAGAGTCTCCGAACGAAACTAGAGAAGAGATGCCAGCGATTGGTCGCGGGCAATCGTGAGTCTTAGATTGGAGCGCGGCCTGAGCTAGACCTTCTTGTGGTGCTGGCGGTGGACTTTGTGATTGGCGTGCTTTAAATAAGGATTCTGGGCGTGCACCGGCTTTGGATGCGTCACTTTGTGTTTAGCGGCAAAGGCCGGAGCGGCAAAGAGCATCAATAGGAACGCAGTAAGGACGAACCGTTTCATGGCCCGAATGTAGCACGAGCGCCGCGCCTGGGGTAGTGTTTCGATCACACTGTAACCGAAAAGAGTAACGTCTACTCGGCGTGCTGGTCGAGCAGCGCGATCGATGGGGAGGCAGGGCGGTTCTGCGACGGACAACCGCCGTTCGCCATTCGAAGCACTTTCCATCTGACGAGGCCCTATTTTAGGCCGCGTGATGGTGGTGATGATGATGGTGATGACGGTGCGACGCGAACGCGGGGCTCGCAAACACCAGCAACAATAGGGCTGCGACAATAAGCTTCTTCATGGCAAAAATGTAGCATGAAAGCGCTCCATTTGGAGTCAAAAGCCGTCACCGGCACCTGATCACCAACGTACCTCGCGCCGCTCAGCGAAATTCAGGAGGAGCGTAAACTAAAACTACGATGACAAATTCCGCCGCTTCCCCTGGCACGAATCACAGACGTTATTTTTTTGAAAAATTTGGGATCACCGAGCGGCTGCTGGAGCGCTGTCTGGGCGAGGCACTTGCCGCAGGCGGAGACTACGCCGACCTGTACTTCGAATCAGTCACTTCGACCGCCCTGGGCGTTGACGAGCAAATCGTGAAGTCCGCAAGCCAGGGGCAAAGCGCCGGCTGCGGCGTCCGAGTGCTCTCAGGCGAGCGGACTGGCTATGCCTACACGGATAATTTGAGTCCTGAAAGGCTGCTCCATGCGGCGCGCACGGCGGCGCTCATCGCTTCAGGGCCGGCGAAGCAAACCGTGCAGGGATTCACCGAGACAAAAGCTGCCGATCTCTATCCCGTGCCCCTCGGCGGCTTCGATCTCGACCTGGCAGCGCGGCTTGAATTGATTGTCAGAGCTGATCGCGCCGCGCGGGCGTTCGATCCGCGCGTGGTGCAGGTAAGGGCAGGCTATAGCGAAGAACTACGGCGGATTCTGATTGCCGCGTCGGACGGCGCTTTTGCCAGCGACACACAACCGCTATGCCGTCTGAATGTCTTCGTGATCGCCAAGGACGGACACCTCTCGACAAAGGGCTCGGCCGGCGCGGGTGGACGCGGCGGGCTGGAACTGTTCCGCGAGACAAAGAGCCCCGAGCATTTGGCGCAGGAAGCAGCGCGAGGAGCGATTCTGCAATTGGGCGCAGTGCCGGCGCCCGCAGGCGAAATGCAGGTGGTGCTCGGGCCGGGATGGCCGGGAATTCTGCTCCACGAAGCTGTGGGGCACGGACTGGAAGCAGATTTCAATCGCAAGAAAACATCGGCTTTCGCGGGGTTGATTGGCAAGCCGGTGGCGAGTTCGAAGGTGACCGTGGTCGACAACGGGACGATGGCTGGCCGGCGCGGGTCGCTCAATGTCGACGACGAGGGCTCGGCGACACAGGAGACGGTGCTGATCGAGAACGGCGTACTGCGCGGCTATCTCACGGACAAGCTGTCGGCACGGCTCACCGGAGCGGCCAATACCGGCTCGGGAAGGCGAGAAAGCTACCAGTGCATTCCCATGCCACGCATGACGAACACCTACATGCTGGCTGGCGACGATGCCCCCGAGGACATTTTGCGCTCGGTGAAGAAGGGCCTCTACGCGGTGAACTTTGGCGGAGGGCAGGTGGACATCACCAATGGCAAGTTTGTGTTTTCGGCGTCGGAGGCGTACTTGATCGAGGACGGCAAGATCACCGCGCCGGTAAAGGACGCGACGCTGATCGGGAACGGGCCGGAGGCGCTGAAGTACGTATCGATGGTGGGCAACGATCTGAAGCTCGACGAGGGTATCGGGACCTGCGGCAAGGATGGGCAGAGCGTGCCGGTGGGTGTGGGCATGCCGACCATCAAGCTCGACCGGATGACGGTGGGCGGGACGGGACGGTAAGAGCGCTTCGTGGCATGTTGACTGCCCTGCGGGATTTAGCGAGGATCGCCGAAATGACCGAAATAACACCACTCATTTTGGGCTCCGCTGCGGTCGGGGCTCTAACTTCAAGCATCATCTCGCTCATCGGCCAAGCCGTCGAACGCCGCGCTAGAAAGAGAGAACTCATGCTCTCGAAGTCGATAGAGCTTGCGGAATTGCATGTAAGCCTATTGAAAGACGCGGCCACTGCCACAGGGGGAGTTGTCGATATACAGCCATACATCTTCTACACCCGATGGCATCATAAGGAGCTTGAACAGCTCCTTGACAAAAGCAAATTATCTTCAGCACTCGAGGCCCAATACAAAGATGAAATGGGTGACGTATCGTTCAATCCGGCCGCAAAGAAGAAATGACACAACACACGTTTTCATTGGGCATCCGGACAGCTGTAGGAAAAGAGAGAATCAATTGAGGTCAATCGACAAGGTATCGAAGGAGGAGAGGAAAGCCCTTTTTGTTCGTAAGATGAAGCTCCTTGATCTCTATGCGGCATGCATGAAGAACGCGGGAGCGTTTATAGACGAAGCGAAGATACTCCTGCAGCACAGTGCATTCCCGCGCGCCGCATTCCTGGCATATTGCAGCATCGAAGAGATAGGCAAGGCTCAGATCGTTGCGGATTTCTACAATGGCGATCTTTCCGAAGAAGAGTTCAGAAGTTCTTATTACAGTCACCCGAAAAAGGCTGCATATACGGGACGGGTAGTAGAGGTGAGCGGAACCCCAATTAGCGACGGAGTCACGTTAGTCGACAAGTTTTCCATGCAAGTGGATCTGAAAAAAGGAACGAGCCTCAGGGAATATCGCGAGCCGGCGCTATATGTTGAATTCGATGGCGATTTCAGCCCTGTACTCCCTGGGATGCTGCTGAATCAGGAGGAGGCCGAAGCCATCATTGCAAAGGCTTACAAGACTTGGCGTCACATTTTGGAAATGGACAATCGCAGAGGGAATTGGGGCGAGGGGCCATTTTAAGTAAAAACTTAGCCGTGAGCCTCAGGCCGAATTTCCGGGAGACTCTTGTCATCTATCCGGAAATGATCCGCGAAATCCAGGAAGCTCAAGCCATAGGCTGACCCACCTCACGCCGCATCGTCGAGGCTGACCCGAACCTTCCGTCCAAGCGCCGCCGCAATATTCACTAGGGCGTCGATAGAAAACCGCGAAATCCGTCCGCGCAGCAGATCGTTGATGCGCGGCTGCGTCACGCTGCATCGCTTCGCCGCTTCCTTTTGAGTCCATCCTCTCTTCTTGATGATCTCCTCGATCTCTCCCATGAGTTCTGAACGCAAGGTCAGGTTCGCCGACTCTTCCGGCGTTTCCGCAATTGCGTCCCAAACGTTGGCAAATCGTTGCGCAGCCTTTTTGCTCATCCTTTACCTCGTATCAATTGCGCATAACGGCGCTTGGCGATTTCAATTTCCCGATCCGGTGTTTCCCGAGTCTTCTTTTGAAAGGCATGTAACACATAAATCGTATCTGCCACTCGCGCCGTATAAAAGACTCGGAAGGTTCCCGACCCGTCCCACACGCGAATCTCTTCCACGCCCTTGCCAATCCTGGGCATCGGTTTGAAATCGTTTGGTTCCTTACTCTCTTGCAATCTGCACAGCTGGTAGCCGGTCGCCTGGCGCGCGCCCTTCGGGAATTCGCTGATGGCTTTCAACGAGTCGCCCAGGAACTCGATCTCTTTCACGGATCAATTATATCCAATAAGATATACACTGCAAGCAAACCAGCTGATTCGTCTAACAAATCGTTCCAATTTGATAGCTTCAAGACATGCCCGAAACCGCTACTGCCCCCGAACTGACCGCACTGGATCTGGAATCCCTGGCCGCCGATGTGGTGGCGCAGGCCATGAAGGCTGGCGCCAGCGACGCCGAGGCGGTCGCGCGCGAAGGCGACGAATTCAGCGTGAATGTGCGCATGGGCGAAGTAGAGACGCTGAAGGAGTCTGGCTCAAGGGCGCTGGGATTGCGCGTATTTCTGGGCAAACGGTCGGCTTCGACGAGCACCAGCGATCTGACTCCCGACGGAATTCGACAACTGGTCGATGGCGCGCTGGCGCTGGTCAAGGTGACCGAGGAAGATCCCCTGAATGGGCTGCCGGAACGAGAGGAATTCGGCGCGATCCCGGAAGACCAGCATCTCTATTTTGACGACGTATATTCCCTGTCGGGACCGGAACGCATTGAGTGGGCACGCCGCTGCGAGGCGGCAGCCCTGGCAGCCGATCCGAGAATCACTAACTCGGATGGCGGTGAGTTCAGCGCGGCCACCGGGCGCAAGGTGTTGGCCAACTCGCGCGGATTCCTGGGCAGCTACAAGACCAGTTATGCCGGCGTCTCGGCTGCGCCGCTGGCTGTGGACACGAATGGCTCGATGCAGCGCGACGGCTGGTGGTCGAGCGCCCGCAGTTTCGCACACCTCGAAAGCCCCGAGGCCGTTGGGGCTGAAGCAGGACGCCGCACGGTGCGGCGGCTGGGGGCGCGGCGCGTGGCGACGCAGAAAGTGCCGATTGTGTTTGCGCCGGAGGTGGCGCGCTCGCTGATCGGGTCGGTATTTGACGCGGCTTCGGGCGACGCCATCTGGCGGCACGCTTCTTTCCTTGCCGGAAAGCTGGGCGAGACAATTGCGGCAGCGAATCTGACGATCATCGACGACAACACGATGATGCTGCCCACAGGCGTTGGAGGATTCGGCACGTCGCCGTTTGATGGCGAGGGGTTGCCGTCCCGGCGCACGGTCGTGGTTGAGAAAGGCGTGTTGCGTAATTACCTACTCAACACCTATACCGCGCGCAAACTCGGCATGAAGTCAACGCACAATGCGTCACGAGGATTGGCAGGCACGCCGGGCATTGGCTGCGGCAATCTCTATCTCGAACCCGGCACGCTGACACCGGAGGAGATCATCGGCGAGGTGCAAGCGGGGCTGTATGTGACCAGCCTGATGGGCTTCGGGACCAACATCGTGACCGGAGATTATTCGCGGGGCGCAACGGGCCTCTGGATCGAAAACGGCCAGCGAACCCACGCGGTCGAGGAGATCACGATTGCTGGGAGTCTGGGCGAGATGCTTCAAAATGTGACGGCCATCGGGAACGATTTGAAGTTCCGCAGCGCGGTTGCGTCGCCAACGATCCGCATCGACGGAATGACCATCGCGGGAGCGTGAAGTGGGCGCGGATGCGGTGAGCGCGATGCAATCGATCGCCTTCGATCCGGCGGATGCCAAAGCCGCTCTGTCGCAGCTGCCAACGAGCGCGGCGGTTTTCGCTCTCTACGGTGCGGAAGCAAAAGACGAACCCTACATCGGGCGCACTCCGAATCTGCGTGGGCGGCTCGAGCGGCTGCTGCAGCCTTCGCCGAAACATCCGCGGCGGCTTCAGCTGGCGGGACGCGTACGGCGGATTGCGTGGCGGCTCACGGGCTCCGAGTTCGAATCGCTGCTCACACAGTTTTCCCTCTTGGAAGAGATCTACGGCGCGAAGGCTCTGGAGCGGATGCACCTGCGCGCGCCTGCATTCATTCGCTACCTCGGCGGAAATCCTTATCCGCGTATTGTCGTGACCAACAAGCCGAGCCAGCGCGAAGCGGACTGGGCTTACGGCCCGTTTGCCTCGCGCGCGGCCGCGGAGCGCTTTGCCGAGGAGACTTTGAAGCTGTTTCTGCTGCGCCGATGCACGGACGATCTCGACCCCAATCCGAGTCATCCCGGCTGCGTGTATTCGGAGATGAAGATGTGCCTCGCGCCCTGCTATAAGGGCTGCACCGACGAGCGCTACGCCGAAGAATCTGCGGCGGTGCGCGATTTTCTGGCTACACGCGGAGAGACCAAACTTGTCACCTTGCGAACGCAACGCGAACAAGCGTCGGCGGATTTGGAATTCGAGTCCGCCGCCACACTCCACGCGCAAGTGCAGAAAGTGGAAGCTGTGCGGGCATTGGCTCCTGAGCTGGTGCAGCCGTTGAGCAAGCTACGCGCCGTGATCTTGCAGCCACCTGCGGTGGGGCCATCCGCGCCTTTGGCGCCGGCAGACGAGGTAGCGGTCTTTCTCTATCAACAGGGCCAGATTCGCGGTTCTGTCATGTTTTCGACGCTGGGCATGCGGATTCAAAATGAGCGGTCGGGGTCGAGTTCGCTGTTCGCGCATCCGATGGCGATCGAAGCGATCCCGGAAGAACAGGGAATTGGGAGCAGGGAACAGAAAGCAGGGACCTGGGACCAGGGACTAGCGACTAGTTCAGCCGGTGCCGTGGAAATTGCGCCAACGACGAACGAAGCTGCACCAGCAAAGCCCGCCCGTGGAGTGCTCGAAGCGCGCATGGAGGCGGTGCTCTCTGAGCTCACGCAGCCGATGGACCCGCCGTCTGCAGTTGTGCGCCAAGGGCATCTGGCGTTGCTCAAGCGCTGGTACTACCGGCCCGAGGTGCGCCGCGTGGGCGAAATCTTCTTCCCCGACCCAGAAGACCGTTGGCCGATCAAAGCCATTCTCCGCGGAGCCGGTCGGGTTGCTGCACACATGCTGGCGCCTGCGGATCGGAAATAGGCCACCGGGGACGAGAGGCCACAAATGGTAAAGACCGAGACGATCCGCTCGATGCTGAGTGAGGGCAAGGGGCGCATCGCGGTTGGCCGCGCCGAAGAAGTAGCCGCCCGCATTCGCACCCATCCAGAGCGCGCCTCGCACCTGATGGAGTGCCTTTGGGACGCTGACCCTGGGGTAGTCAACCGCGCCGCACACGCCTTGGAACTCTTGACTCGCGACGGTCTACCCGTCGCCACTGCATTGCTCAACTCATGGAAGACTTCCCTGCTTGGCTTGATGGCTGAAGCCACTGAGAATAAGCTCCGCTGGCACCTGGCTCTCGTCGTGCCGCGCATCACTTTGACTCGCTCGGAGTCCGCTCGAACTGCCGCAGTCCTCCAAACCTGGCTTGAGGACCAAAGCAGTTCAATCGTGAAAACCATGTCCTTGCAGGGCCTCGCCGATCTCACACGCCAGAGCCCGTCTCTCTTGCCCGAAGTCCTGGACACGCTCCGCATTCAAAGCCGCAGCGGGACACCCGCGATGCGTGCGCGGGGACGCATTCTTCTATGCCAACTCGAAGCCGGAATACAGCCCGAACCACCCGACCTCAGGAACCGAAAATCGAAGCCTCACTGCTGATACACTGGCCGGGCGGGAATCCTCCGCCCTACACACCATGGTCGAGTTACTTCCATCAATTTTGTCGGCTGATTTTGCGCGGCTTGCGGACGAAGTTGCCGCGGCCGAGCGAGGCGGCGGCACAACCATTCACGTGGATGTGATGGATGGGCACTTTGTCCCGAATATCACCCTCGGGCCGCCGGTAGTGAAGAGTCTGCGCAAGGCGACCAAACTCCCGCTCGATTGCCACCTGATGATCGAGAATCCCGACGAGTTCATTCCGGCCTTTGCTGATGCCGGGGCAAACTGGGTCAGCGTGCATTATGAGGCGTGCCGGCATTTGCATCGCTCGCTCGCCCACATCGCCGACCATGGGATGAAGCCAGGAGTGGTGCTGAACCCGGCCACCCGCGTGGACCTCATCGTCGACATCCTGCCCATGGTGCATCACGTGCTGATCATGAGCGTCAATCCAGGCTTCGGCGGACAGGAATTCATCCCATTTTCGCTCGACAAGATCCGGCGTCTGGTCGAATTGCGCCAGGATTTGGGCCTTGCGTTTAAAATCGAAGTGGACGGCGGAGTGGCTCACGACACGGTCGCCCAAGTCGTCCAAGCAGGAGCGGAGCTGCTGGTGGCAGGGAATGCTGTGTTCGGTGCGGGCAAGGCCGAGCAGGACGCCCGTACACTTCTGGCGGCAGCGCGAGCCGCAGCGGGTGAGTAAAGCTCAGAGGACGATGTGTCGGCAAGGGCGAGCGGCCTAATCCCAAAGGTTGAAAGCCCACATTGAGGTGGTATGAGTCTTTTTTCCCGGAAGATCGCGACAGCTGCGTTGTCGGTACTGGTTCTGACAGCGGTAATGGCCCAGGCCTCGGACAAACCCAAGAACCCCAAGCATAAAAAAAATGAGGATCTGAGCGCGAACCCGCTGGCCAACGTGAACTCGAAGCAGCCCGACAAGGTGCTCTTCGATAAGGCTATGGTCTCGATGAAGAAGGGCCGCTTCGACGTGGCCCGGCTGACGCTGCAAACCCTGCTCAACACCTATCCTGACTCCGAATACCGGATGCGTGCTAAGTTGGCGCTGGGCGACACGTGGTTCAAAGAAGGCGGCGCCGCGGGCCTGACGCAGGCGGAAGCGGAGTACAAGGACTTCATCACCTTCTTCCCCAATGCGCCTGAAGCGGCCGAAGCGCAGATGAAGGTCGGCGACATCTACTACCAGCAGATGGAGAAGCCGGACCGCGACTACACCAACGCCCAGCGCGCCGAAGAAGAGTACCGGAACATGATCAATCAGTTCCCGGATTCGGCCCTCATCCCACGCGCCAAGCAGAAGCTGCGCGACGTGCAGGAAGTGCTGGCCGAGCGCGAGACCCAGATTGGCCTCTATTACGAGAGCCGCGAGAATTACTCCGCAGCCATCGCCCGCCTCAGTACGGTGGTCGATACCTACCCGCTCTACTCCAAGAGCGACCAGGCGCTGATCGGGATAGGCGACGCGTATTCCGGTCGGGCCCATCAATTCCAGATGGCTACTGGCTTGCCGGGTGCTGTGCGCGAGCGGCTACGCGCGATGTATATGGATCGAGCCGCCGCGGCCTACGCCAAGGTCATTACGCGCTATCCGATGGCACCGCACGTAGAGGATGCCCGCGACCGGCTGGTTGCCATGAATCGCCCCGTTCCCGAGCCGACCGCCGCAGCGGTTGCCGAGAGCGACGCCGAAGAGCGCAGCCGGCAACCGTTGCGGTTTACCGACAAGACCTTCGACATCATCCGGCACGGGCCTTCGGTGGTTGAGGCGGTACATGTGGGCGACCCCAGCCTGGACGATCCCAAGCGCACGGTGGCGCCTGAAGTGACCAAGCAGGATGTTGCCATGTACACCTCGGCGATTAACGCTGGAAGGCCGGCTCCTCCTGCAACAGCAATCACGCCAACGGGACCCAATGAGCCGCCGCGTAGCGATGTGCCATCCGCGGTTCCCATCCAGATGGCGCCGCCAGGAGGCGGAACGGGGGTGGGCGTCCAGGTTGTCGGCGCGCCCTCAGGCGAAGCTGCTGCTGCCGATCCCAACGCGGTGGTCAAGCCGGTTGGACCGGTGAACACCGTGCTGCCCGCCGCGGAGGGTCCTGCCGCCGCTCCGGATCAGGTGAACGACATCAAGCCGGGAGCTGCTCCTCAGGCGCCCACGACCGCTTCGAACGGCAAGAAGAAGAAGGCGCCCAAGGCGGATCTGGACGACGAGTCCTCAAGCAAGAAGAAAAAGAAGAAGGGGCTTGCAAAGTTGAACCCGTTCTAAGCTGAGAGCACGTTGAAGCGAGTGCCGCGCCTATCCAGGTGCGGCATTTCGTTTTGGACGCAGGTATTTTGGCTCACGCGGCATCCCTACCGAGACACGCACCTCTGTTAAAGTTGAAGGTAGTCCCCTCGCTTGAAACGGTTTGGCTATCTGCATTTGGGGGCTCGTCAACGACCCCGATGCCTCACGACCTCCCTAAAGCGTACGACCCCACTGCAATCGAAGACCATTGGGCCGAATATTGGGTTCGCGAGAATCTGTTCGCGCAACCGACACCGCATGCGAGCCCTGGCTCAGTTTCTGGCCGCGCTGCGGCGTCCGGCCCCGACGCCAAGTCGGCGTTTGTCATTCTCTTGCCGCCGCCCAATGTCACCGGCAGTCTGCACATGGGGCACATGTTCGAGCACACGGAAAGCGACATTCTTGCGCGCTGGCACCGGATGCGGGGCGATCGCGTGCTTTGGGTACCGGGCACCGACCATGCGGGCATCGCGACACAAATGCTGGTGGAGCGGCAGGTGGTGAGCGAAGGGACGACCCGGCAGCAGATGGGTCGCGAAGCTTTTGTGGAGCGCGTATGGAAGTGGCGCGAGCATTACGGCGGCACCATTCTAGGCCAGATGAAGCGTCTCGGCGCGTCGGTCGATTGGCAGCGCGAATACTTCACCATGGACGAGCGGCTCTCGGTCGCGGTGCGCGAGGCCTTCGTCAAACTGCACAAGCAAGGGCTCATTTATCGCGGCGCTTACATCGTGAACTGGTGTCCGCGCTGCCAGACCGCCATCAGCGACCTGGAAGTCGTCTACGACGAGCACAAAGGCCATCTGTGGGAGATTCGGTACCCGGTTGTTGGCGCCGATGGCAAGGACACGGGCGAATTCCTGACGGTGGCGACGACGCGGCCGGAGACGATGCTCGGCGACGTGGCCGTGGCCATTCATCCCGAGGACGAGCGCTACCTGCATCTGCACGCGAAAATGCTGCGTCTGCCGCTCACCAATCGCGAGATTCCCGTGATTCTGGACGAGTGGGTCAGCCGCGACTTCGGCACGGGCGCGGTGAAGGTGACTCCGGCGCATGACCCCAATGACTTCGCGCTGGGCCAGCGGCACAATCTTCCATCCATCAACGTGATGGACGAGACGGCGCACATCAATGCGGAGGGCGGCGCGTATGCGGGCCTTGACCGTTTCGTTGCGCGCAAAAAAATCATTGAGGATCTTGAAGCGCAGGGCCTGTTAGCAGGCATCAAGGAGCACACGCTCAACATCGGACATTGCTCCCGATGCAAGACCATTGTCGAGCCGCGGCTTTCGCTGCAGTGGTTCATCAAGATTCAGCCGCTCGCCGACAAAGCGATTGCCGCGGTGAGGCCGGACGCCGACGGCAAGAAAGCGATTCGTATCTTCCCGGAGCAGTACGAGAAGGTCTACCTCGAATGGATGGAGAACATCCACGACTGGTGCATCTCCCGGCAGCTTTGGTGGGGTCATCGGATTCCTGCGTGGCATTGTGCGACATGCCACAAGATGACGGTGGCGCGCGAGGATCCGAGCCAATGCGCGCACTGCGGATCGGAGAAGATCACGCAGGAAA
This sequence comes from uncultured Acidobacteriaceae bacterium, assembly GCA_963745845.1. Lineage (GTDB taxonomy): Bacteria > Acidobacteriota > Terriglobia > Terriglobales > Acidobacteriaceae > Telmatobacter. Next base: position 249,204 of record CAVUZE010000002.1, read on the forward strand.
CCGACGTGCTCGACACGTGGTTCTCGTCTGGATTGCTGCCGGTTTCGGTGTTTGGCTGGCCGAAGATCACGTCCGAAAATCGCGCGGATTTTGACACGTTTTACCCCACCAATCTGCTTGTCACGGGCTTCGACATTCTCTTCTTCTGGGTAGCCCGGATGATCATGTTGGGCTGCTGGTTTGCCGGCGATGTCCCGATGCCGGATGGCTCGAAGCGCGAGTTGAAAGACTCCGTGCCTTTTCGCGAAGTCTACATCCACGCGCTGGTGCGCGACGCCAACCGCGAGAAGATGTCGAAGACCAAGGGGAATGTGGTCGATCCCATCGAGATCGTGAAGACCTATGGAACGGACGCGGTGCGCTTCACGCTGGCGTCAATGGCCTCGCCGGGGACGGACATTGCGTTCAACATCGCGCGCACGGAGGGCTATCGCGCCTTCGCGAACAAAATCTGGAACGCCGCACGGTTCATTTTCATGAATGTGGACCGGGCTGCGGAGATTGGGATTACCGTCGATCGAAATGCGCTGGGTGCGATGCCGACTGTCGCCGCGGATGCGCCACTTGAAGCGCGGTGGATCGTTGCTGAACTACATGAAACCGCTGCGAAGGTGAACCAGGCGCTCGAAATCTATCGCTTTGACGATGCGGCCAACACGATCTACCAATTCTTCTGGGGAAGCTTCTGCGACTGGTATCTGGAAATCGTGAAATTGCGGCTGGACTTTTCTGAGACTGCCGATAAAGCCAAAACAAAAGCTGCACTGACGACATTAGTGCAGGTGTTCGAAGTTGCGCTGCGGCTGCTTTCGCCTTTCATGCCCTTCCTGACCGAAGAGCTGTGGCACGCCGTGTATGACGGCAATCCTCCGGCAAAGTCGATTGCGCTAACTCAGTATCCGATGACAAAGGACGACGATTCTAGCGAGAGCGCCATGCGCACGAAAATCCCAAAAGCCTTCTCAGACATAGCGCTTCTTCAAAACTTAATCACATTGTCGAGATTCAAGCGAAAGGAGCAAGGCGTTCCAGAAAAGGCATTCGCCCCTTTGAACGTTTACGGAACAGATCACGCTGTAAGATTGTTTCGCGAAAACCAGGAAGTGATTGAGAAGTTGGCTCGTGTGGCACCCATCGTGTATTCAAACAAAGAGCTTCAGGGCCAGGGAGTTTTCAGCTATTTCCATCATTTTCAAATGAGAATCGAGTTTGAACACACAGTCGACGTCGCCACCGAGCGTGAGCGCTTGACAAAGGACATCGCCAAATACGAAAAGGGCCTGGCTTCCGCAGAACGCCAACTCGGCAACGAGGGCTTTCTGGCCAAGGCTCCGCCGCAAATAGTGGAGGGCCTGAAGAAGCAGGCCGCTGAGACACAACTGCTCCTCGAAAAAGCACGCGCGGCGCTCGCTGCGTTGCCCGAGTAAGCGAACAGCATGCCCTGCGTCTGCCAATCCTGCGCGCAACACGCCGAAGTCCTTGGTCTTGCGCAGGAGGGCCCCTCGAAGGCCGCGATCCGCAAGGCTTACAAAACAGCCGCCAAGCGATGGCATCCCGATCGATTTGAGAACAACCCGGTCCAACGCGTCGAAGCGGAAGAACACTTCAAGCTGATCCAGGTCGCCTATCGCGAACTCCAGGAACACTGCGAAACTCCCCAGGAGTTGCCGGTCGAAGACATTCCCGTGAGTCCGGCCGCAGCTGCATATTCCGAAGACGGCAATGCGTTCTCAAGGCAGTATGAGTCCGGCGCTGCCGCAGAAACGCCTGCTCCGGTGGACGAGACCCCAGCAATCTTCTTCGGCAACCTGCCCGGCTGTTTCACCGCGCCTCACTTCTCCGCAGGCGCGAACCGGATCATCGTCGCCTCACGCATGGAGCCCACCGAGAAGCCTCTGGCGTTCGTAGACCTGTCGCATGGCATGAAACACGATGGAAACCCGTCGCAATACATCCTGCTGACCAGCTACCGGATCTTTGTGCGCAGTGCTCTCAACATCGTCGCCTTTCTCTGGTTCACTGACCTCGGCACTGTCAGCTTCATCGACCGGCTCACGCACGGCAAGCCTGAATTCTGGCAGAGACTGGTCGAAATGATGGGCCTTGAGCCAAAGTACTCGCTCGTCATCGGACGCCATAACGGATCCCACTTTCATACCATTGCCGGCGAGGCGGATGACAGGGTAAAGAAAGTTATTTATAACTTTCTTCTAAAGCAAAAACAGCAATCCGGATCCTGACGCAGCGAAAGAAGACGAATGGATTGGAAGAGCAGCCGCATTGATGCATTGCTGGAACAGGCCCTTGTGGAAGACAAGGCCGCCAGCGACGCGACAACCAACGTCACCATCGATCCGGTTCTGCGCGCCTCCGGTTCGATTCTGGCGCGGCAGGAGCTGGTGGTCGCCGGCCTCGGGGCGGTCCCGCGTCTGCTTGAAATCTTCGCCCGGCTCGATCAACGCCCTGAGGCGCATACGCGCTTTGAAGTGGTGAGCCACCCGGAAATCTTCGACGGCGTGCGCGTCCATGGAGGCCAGGTGTTGGCCGTGATACGCCACAATGCGCGCGTACTTCTCAGTTGCGAACGCGTCATCCTGAACCTGATGCAGCACCTCAGCGGCATCGCCACACTCACGCGGAAATACGTCGACGCCATCCAGGGAACGCCGGCTCGCGTGCTCGATACACGCAAAACCGTGCCCGGCATGCGGGCTTTGGAGAAGTATGCCGTGCTGTGCGGCGGCGGCACCAATCACCGGCTCGACCTGTCCTCCGGAATCCTCATCAAGAACAATCACATCGCTCTCGGCGGCGGATTGCGCACCGCGCTGACACATGCCCTGGAACGGCGCCAGAAGGGCCAGCGCGTGCAGGTTGAGGTCCGGAATATGCGCGAGTTGAACGAAGCGATCGAGTGCGGGGCCGAAGCGATCCTGCTCGACAATATGTCGGCCGCGCAGGTCAAAGAGGCGGTCGAGCGGATTCGCAAGGAGAATCGATGGATTCCCATCGAGACCTCCGGCGGCATCGTGCTTGAGAATATTCACGCCTACGCCGAGACCGGCGTGGACTTCATCAGCGTTGGCGCGCTGATACATTCAGCCAAAGCTTCGGACATCTCAATGACCATTGTCGCGGAGCCGAGCTAATCGTGTATGACCTGGGGGCCCTTGAGATCGCGCTCACCGGCTCGATCTATACAGGCAAGCTGCATTTTTCTGCTGCCACGGGATCGACTAACTCCGACGCCCTCGCTGGCGCGCGCAACGCTGAGCCGCACGGGTCGGTCTATTTTGCAGAACAGCAAACAGCCGGACGTGGACGCGGAGACCATCGCTGGGAGTCTGCAGCGGGGCACGGCCTCTATGTCAGCGTTCTGCTCCGGTTCGGTTTGCCGGCCGCGCGGCTGTCGCTGCTTCCGTTGGCAGCGGGTCTTGCCGCGATCGATGCGATCCGCGTTGCGAGTGGCCTCGATGTGGATTTGCGCTGGCCCAATGACCTGTTGATCGGCGGTCGGAAGACGGGCGGCATTTTGGTCGAGTCGAAAACAGAGGGCGACATGCTGGCCTTCGCGGTCGTCGGCATCGGCATCAATGTCCATCAGCCCGGTTTTTCTGCCGATCTGAGCACTCCGGCGACGTCGCTGGATCTTGAGGCGAACCGTCAAATCAGCCGCCAGGCGCTGCTCGTGGCCCTGCTAGAATCGCTGGAGCGCGAAGCACACGGACTCCTCGAATCGAATGCGGCAGTAAAGATTCCCGCGCGCGTGGAGCAAGCCTCGACATGGGTCCGCGGGCGGCAGGTTGAGGTGCATGGATCGCAGGCGTGCACTGGCATCACTGCAGGACTCGACGATCGGGGTTTCCTGCTGGTGAAGGCCGGCGGGGGATTGATCGCCGTGCGCAGCGGCGGCATTCGCGAAATGAAGACGGACTGAACAGAATGCTTCTGGCTCTCGATGTGGGCAACACGAATACGGTTCTGGGGCTTTACCAGCTTGACTCCGACCCGCCGCAGCTTGCCGCGCATTGGCGCGTCACCACGCATCGCACGCAGACCGTGGATGAGTACGGCGTGTTTTTCGTGAACCTCTTTGAAATGCACGGAATGTCTCCGAAACAGGTCACGCACATCATCATTTCGTCCGTAGTGCCGCCGGTCGAGTCGACGCTGCGCCAGGTCTGCGAAAGCTATTTCCATTTAGTGCCGCTGTTTGTCGAGCCGGGAATCAAGACCGGCATGCCGGTGCTCGTCGACAATCCGACCGAACTCGGCGCGGACCGGCTCTGCGACTCGATCGCCGCATTTGAAAAATACGGCGGTCCATGCATCGTGGTGGACTTCGGCACGGCGACCAAGTTTGAAGTCATCTCGGCACGCGGCGAATATCTCGGCGGAGTCATTGCCCCTGGACTCGGCCTCAGCGCCGACGCACTTTTTTCGCGCGCTGCGCGCCTTAGTCGCGTCGACATCAAGCGGCCAGCCAAGGTGATCGGCACCAATACGACGGGGCATCTGCAAAGCGGACTTTACTACGGCTATATCGGGCTCGTGGATGGGATCCTCGAACGCATTTTTGAGGAATTGGGCACGAAGCCCCGTGTAATTGCCACTGGCGGCCTCGCCCGCATGGTAGCTGCAGACTCGCGTCACATCGCCGAGATTGACGACATGTTAACGCTTGAGGGCCTGCGCATTCTTTTTGAACGCAATCGTGCTCCACGCACCCGCAGCCGCGCGCATTGAGATGCACTGTGCGCAACTATTTCAATTACTTCACCGAAATTGAGGAGCGCTTTCAGCAGAGACGCGGGGCACTGCTTCTGCTCTCCACGCTCGATTGGGCGCTGATTGAAACCTGGCGCGAGGCGGGCATTCCCCTGGAGGCGGTTCTGCGTGGCATCGACGCGGCGTTTGACAAGTATGAAACACGCCAGAAGCGCGGCCGCATGCGCCGCATCAACGGCCTGGCATGGTGCGCGCAGGCAGTGATGATGGCCTCCGAAGAGATGCGCGAGGCTTCGGCGGGCGCAGCGCCTGTGCCGGTCGAAAATCGAGAATCAGGGTTTGAGCATGAGCGCGTGGCCGCGCATCTCGAGACTGCTGCAACCGCGCTTGGCGTAGCAAAGATTGCTGAAGGTGCCTGCGCGGCGACCGCGACTCGATTGCGTGAACTGGCCAACGAAGTGAGGGCGCCTCAACCCGTAAACGCTGCGGCGCACGATCTCGAAGCACTCGAACGCACGCTTACCGTTCTCGAAGAGAAGCTTTTTGCTGCGCTTACCGCTGCAGCGCCTGAAGAGTTGCTGGTCGGTCTCAAAGAGCACGCTGCACGCGAACTCGCCCCGTATCGCAGCCGCATGGGCGCCGTCCAACTGCGCCAGGTCGAACATCAGTTCGTGACAAAGCAACTGCTGGTGAACTACGGTTTGCCGCGACTCAGCCTCTTCTACATGAGCCAGCAATGACCGCGCGCGAGACCCAGCTGGTGCAGATTGAGAAGCCCGTTTACGGCGGTGCGTTTCTGGCACGCGTCGAAGGCAAGGCTGTGTTCGTGCCGCTGACGCTACCCGGTGAACAAGCGCGTGTCCGCATGGTGGAAGAGAAGCGCGGTTATGCGCTTGCGGAGACGGAGCAGATCGTTATTGCGTCGGCTGCACGGATCACTCCGGGATGCCAACATTTTGGCGCGTGCGGCGGCTGTCACTACCAGCACACGGACTACGAATCGCAGCTCGGGTTCAAACAGGCAATCCTGCACGAAACCCTGGAACGCGGGGGCCTGCGCACGCTGCCGGCGATTGCAGTTTGCGCGGCGCAACCTTGGGGCTATCGCAATCGCATTCGGCTGGCCCTCGATGCCGCGGGGAATCCGGGTTACCGCGGACGCCGCTCGCACTCCGTAATTCCCGTGAAGGAATGCCCCATCGCCGCGCCGATTCTGGTGAACGCCGCGGTAACTCTTGCCGCAACACTTCGCGAAACTATATCTACATTGCGTCCGTCCGAAATAAGTCTCTTCTGCAGCGCGGACGAGAATACGTTGCTCGCCAGCATTTTTGTCGCGTCCCCGGGAAAGTCCAGTCTCGATGACCTCGCCCGCACATTCCAGGAACGAATTCCGGAGTTGCGAGGGCTGGAACTCATCGTCGAAGGCCGCAAAAGCCAGCCGCCGCGCACGCTCGCGCGATGGGGCTCGTCTTCCCTCGCCTATCGCGCCGCTGGGTTCGATTATCGCGTCGACCATGGCAGCTTTTTTCAGGTAAATCGCTGGCTGGTGGATGAGCTTGTTGCGCGTGTGACGGCGGGCCGCAGCGGCAGGCTCGCCTGGGACTTGTTCGCCGGCGTTGGACTTTTTGCGCGACAGTTAACCGCGAGTTTTGAGCATGTGATTGCCGTTGAGTCTGCGCCCTCTGCGATCGATGCATTAAAAGAGAATCTGAGGAACACACGCGGCGAAGCCGTTCAGTCAGATACCTTGGCGTTTCTGCGCCGCCAGCCGCCAAGTATCGCACCGGACCTGATTGTTGTGGACCCTCCCCGCACCGGACTTGGTTCGGAGACAACAGCGCAACTCGCGAGGCTCGCTTCTCCCGCAATCGTTTATGTTTCCTGCGATCCTGCAACACTGGCTCGCGATCTTGGTGCGCTTTTGAGTTCGGGCTATGCAATTGAATCGATCACGCTCGTTGACCTGTTTCCACAGACGTTCCACCTGGAGACAGTGGTTGCGTTACGCCGCGCCTGATACGCTTCTTACAAGTACCCCTCCTCGCTTCACCGGCCATGCAAGCGGAACGTCCCACCCCCGGGCCCCAATTCTCAACTGCTTCGCATGCGGACGCGAGTCCCCCCATAAGCGTGATTCCGCTCTTTCAGGCAGCGTGGCTGTTTGCGCTGGGCATCGCTTTTGCGCGCGTCGTTTGGCTGCGACCGAGCATCCTGCTGCTTGCGCTCGCACCGATCGCAGCGCTCTGCTGCATGGCTGCGATTCGTGCGCAGCGGATCGTTTGGCTTCCGCTTGCAGTCTTGTGGTGTCTTCTGGGCGCGTGGTGCGCGGAAATAGAGCCGAATCCGTCCGCGGCACCAACCATATCCGCTCTCGCCGACGGTCTACTGCGCAGCGTGGAAGGAACGATCGTCGACGTCGCACCCATACGAAGTGAACATATCGAGAACGTGGAAGAATCGCCCGGCGAAAACCTCTCGCAGCGAATCGACGTGCGCGTGGCCAACATTGAATTTGTCAACGATGCGGAAGATCGTCAAATACCCGGTGACGGCAGCGTGCGATTGACAGTACGCTGGCCGCTGCAATCCGGGGATCAATCGCTCCCGCGCGGTTTTGGATGCGGCGAGCGAATTCGGGCTGTCGTCCGTCTGCTGCCGCCAGAAAAGTATCGCGACCCTGGCGCATGGAGCCGGTCAGAGTACCTGCTTGACCAGGGAATTACCTCCTCCAGCTCGCTCACAGCCGATCGCGTGCAGATCCTTGGGGCGGAACAGACCCAATCGCTCCATTGCCACCTCGCCGCGCTGCAGCATGCATCGAGCGCGCGTCTTTTTGCTCTGTCTTCCGCGGTGCGTGGTTTTCCTGTGGCGCTTAGGTTAAGCGAGGACGACGCCGTGATGCTGGCCGCAATGACCACCGGTGACCGCACCTATCTCTCGCATTCGCTCCGCGTCGGCTTTGAGCGCACCGGTTCGTTTCACATGCTGGTGGTATCCGGTCTTCATCTGGCAATCGTGGCCGGATGCTTTTTCTGGATTGCTCGACGGATGCACTTGCCCCGTGTGCCGGCCACGCTGATCACCATCGCTGCGTCCTTTGCTTACGCTCTGTTTACAGGCTTCGCCACGCCAGTGCAGCGCTCCCTCTGGATGGTCACACTGTATCTGCTGGGCAGACTGATCTACCGCGAGCGCAGCGCATTGAACGCCATAGGATTCGCCTCGCTCTGCCTGCTCGCTGTCAGCCCGCGCAGCCTCTTCGACTCGAGCCTGCAAATGACCCTGCTTGCAGTCGTCGCGATTGCAGGGATTGCTGCGCCCTTGCTCGAAAGGAACGTTCATCCTTACCTCGTTGCCACGCGCGATCTGCGCACCGTCGCCGTCGACGTCAAGCTGGAGCCGCAGATCGCTCAATTTCGCGTTGTGCTGCGGATGATTGCGAGCCGCCTGCAACGGGCAGTCTCGGCGCGCATGGGCTGGCGCATTTTCCCCTGGGTGGTTCGCTTCGCGTTGCGTTGTGTTGAGCTGCTCGTGGTGTCATGCGTTGTGGAGCTTGCGATGACGCTGCCAATGGCCATTTACTTTCATCGCATCACGGTCTTTGCGTTGCCCGTCAACATCTTTATTCTTCCGCTGCTCGCGCTCCTGATGCCGGCCGCCTTGATTACATTGCTGACGCTCCTTGTTTGGCCTGCCGCTGCGGTCGTGCCTGCAACGATCGCGGCCCTGCTTCTTCATTGCGGAGTCTGGCTGGTGCGGCTGTTCGGTTCCTTCGCGCTTGGCGATTTTCGCATTCCCGCGCCGCTGGTCTGGCAATCCGCGGCCTTTTGCGTCTTGCTCGCAGCAGCGATCGTGATGGCGCGTTGAGGCGGCAGGCTTGCTTGGCACGATCACGCTCGCGATTGGAAGTTTCGTCGGAGTGGCGTCGGCGCGTGGGCGGCGCTCGCGCTTGCGGCCGTTGCCGTCGTCTTGCCGCGACCCATCGCCCATCCACATAATGCGCTGTTTTTTGAGGCAATCGACGTGGGGCAAGGCGACTCTCTGCTGCTGATCACGCCGGACGGCAAGACACTGCTCGTAGATGGTGGCGGATTCGGCGGCGGGCCGGGGCAATCTGCGCAGGATTTTGACATCGGCGAAGAAGTGGTGTCAGCTGCACTTTGGGCGCGCGGCATCCGTCATCTCGATGTGGTGGCTCTAAGTCACGCTCATTCCGATCACATGGGCGGATTGCCCGCGGTCCTGCGCAATTTCCATCCTGCGGAACTGTGGGTGGGCAATAACCCGCGGGTCGCAGCCTACAATGCACTTTTGGATGAGGCGAATCTGCTTGGCGTCACCGTGCGCACGCTGCGTGCGGGAGACATGCTCGCGCTCGGCGACACAAACATTCATGTGCTCGCGCCGTTTCGCGATTACCAGCCCGGCACAGAACCGGCCAACAACGACTCGCTCGTGCTTCACGTGGCCTACGGCGGTACGTCTGTGATGCTCGAGGGCGACGCCGAAGCGCCGATCGAACAGTCCATGCTGGCGGAGCCGGGCTTGCAGAGCACGCTTCTGAAAGTCGGCCATCACGGCAGCGCCACATCCACTCGGCCTGAGTTTCTGGCGCGCGTCGCGCCTGAGTGGGCGGTCATCTCGTGCGGACTGCACAATCGATATCACCATCCGCGCCCTGAAGTCCTGGCTGAATTGCAGGCAGCGAAGGTCCGCACCTACAGCACCGACATCAACGGCGCAGTGTGCTTTCAACTCGATGGAAAGATCGTTGTGCCTGAGCCGCTTTGCGGTGCGCAGCCAACTCAGTAAAAGCGTACGTCTACCAGGTCGGCGATGGGCTTGGTTGAGGACCTGTGTAAGGAGAGCAGCAGGGCTCTTTCACTGGCTTGAACTCCATGAATTCGACCCGGGTTCCGTCTGGATCGGCCAGATCGAACTGCCATTTTGCGTCGACGCCCAGCAGAGGATGCTCGTGCCCCGTCCCCGCCCAGCCATTTTGCCGCAGTTTCTGTTGCAGGTCCGCGATGCTGACCACGCCCGGCGAGAAGTGGTTGGCTGAGCCTAGTTGCGCGCGCGATGGCGATGCGGGCAAGTACAGCATGTACTCAAGCCAGTCGGTGCCGTCCGGGACCTGCATCATTACCCAATCCGTGTGGCCGGGTCCCGAGCCGCCCTGCCAATACAGATGAAACCCCAAGAGATCCTTGTAAAAATGATCCTCCGCTGCTCGGTCGCGCACCACGAATCCTGCATGGTTGATATGCGTGCTCACGGGGTGTGCGGACTTAGACTCAGTCGGTGCGTGCGGCCCTTGCTGAGTGAATTCGATCGCGTGGCCGTCAGGATCGCTCGTACGGAAGAACTTGTTTCCATCCCGATCGACGCTGAGGGTATGAGGAACAGCCAACCCATTTGCGGCAAGAAAAATGCGCAAGGATTCGGCATCGCTGGTTGAAAACGCGATGCGGACGAGGCGATCCACGAGTCCTGGTGCGGGCGGAGAAACCAGCTCGACATACTGCACGTGGTTCGCATAAAAGCGGACGCCGGATTCAGCGGAGCCTGCGGGAGCTTGCACCCATCCGAGCGAAGGACCATAAAACTGCTGCGACTTTCCAAGATCGTCCGCGTAGAAGACGACATGCGAAATACCGGTGATAGGCGGTCGTGTCGACTTTGGTTGCTGCCCGAGCGCGAGACCCGGAACCGTCAGCACAAATAGCCAGGCGAGTGAGCGGAGCATCGTGATCCTTCTCTCTATTCAACCCGCCCAGTATAAGTGTTCGATCTGTTTGGCTGCTGCGCAGATCGGCGCTCGTCAAAACCTCAGCCTGATCCCAAACTGAATCTGCCGGGGGCGATAGAAATCTGTTGCATTCACGTTGAGTGGCTGGCCGAACTCGGTTTGCCCGGTCTTGAGCCCAGTGAGAAAGTTGAGTGTGGGGAAGCCCCCATTGACGTTCCCCGATTCAATGGAATAGCCGACTGTTTCAAGCCGGTGACATTCTGGTGATTGAACAGATTGAAGCTCTCCGCGAGCAATTCCAGTTGCCGCATCGAACCAAGGTTGAAGTGTTTGGCGAGGCGCAGATCGGCCTTCCACGTGTGCGGATAACGATAGGTGTTCCGCCCCACGCCGTACACCCGGTTATCGCCGCCATAGCCGTTCATCCCCGGCGCGAGAGCCACAATGGCTGTTCCCGTGGTGGCAAATTCCGTCGCCAATGACCCGGCCGTGCGCATCGTGTAGGGCAGCCCGCTGTGGAATGTACCAATTCCCGAAAGCATCCATCCGTTCGCGAGCCGTGCAGCTTCCTTCTGCAGTTTCCATCGCGGCTCCCAAATGACAGCTGCGGAGGTACTGTGCCGCACATCGAGATCGCTGGTACCATACTCGTCGCGAAAATCGGCGGGATCGAAGACGCTCGGCCCAGTCACACGCGCGCTTTCGTTCGGATTCCAGTCCATGGCGTGCGCGTAGGTGTAGCGAGCGTGCAGCGTGAGGCCTTCCCGGCTGTTGCGTGTCACGCGCAGCATCGCCGCTTCATTGGTCGAGTTGGCGCGGCTGAAGATCTCCGTCACCCCTTGGTAATTCGGATTGAGCCGGCCGGCGAAGCCAGTCGATGGTTCGGAAGATGGCCATGAGGCATAGAACGGCACCGTGATCTGCGGCGTTTTCAATGGACCCGAACCGTTGCCATCAACGACGGCATACGTGATCGTTTGCGGATTGACTGCCGGATCGATGTTTACATCCTCGGTGACGGGCAGTCTGCGGCCGAGACTGGCCATGGCGCTGGCATCGACATGCATGTGGCCCGGCATTGTCTCCTCGATGGAGGCGACTCCCTGATGGACTTCGCCGTTGCGAAAGCCGGGCGCAAATTCGACAGCGCCCGGCTTGACCACAGTGCCGGGTTCGCCTGCGAGCACGTAGGGGAACGGCGGCGCGCCACCCCCATAGAGGTTTTCAGTTGGCCGCATGAAGAAGTTCAAATCGCCTTTGAGCGAGCCGGTCTGCGTCAAGGCAGTCTCGAAGGTCGCATTCGGCGTGCGCCCGAAATACATGCCATAGCCAAGGCGCAGCACGGGCCAGTGGCTCTCACCCGCACCCCAGGCAATGCTGGCGCGCGGTCCCCATTGACTGCCCAGACTCGGCATCTTTTCCGTCAGAGGAAGATCGGGATTGATGAGCAAAGGCATCGGCGGTGGACTCTGCTCCAATTCCCAGCGGATCGCTAGCGAAGCGACGATTGTCTTTTTCGGTTGCCATTGCGTGGTCACGTAACTGGCCCAATCGTCGGTGCTCAACCACCAGTTCGCGGGCCCCATGGTCTGCGAATGCCAGGAATAACAAGGCAAATAGCCCAGCCCATGCAGCGTGCCCACGGAGTCGCGCCATACCTTCCCGGTCTGATCGCAGTTATGCTGATCCATCGGATTCAATTGCCCATTGAGGCCGAAGGCGGCGAAGGCCAACGCATCCGAAGCAAAGTTCTCAACGCTCGCGTAGTCGTAGGTGCCGATCTGGTTGCGGAGGAATCCTGTTCCGTCGTTGTTATGCCTGAAATCGATTCCGGCTTTTACCAACATCGTGCCACGCACCCAGTTCAATTGTTCCTGCGCTTCATAGAGATGCTCGTCGGGATAGCCGCCCGGACCGAAGCGCGCCGGGTTGCCGATGGTGAAGCCGTAGCGCGAGTCGACGGTCATCTGCGGCAGACGGCCCCAGGCGTTGCTAACAAGCGATTGTTCGTAGGACGAGGGGGTCTCGGGCGGAGTCACGAGGAATTGGCGGCCAACGGATCCTTGGGTAACGGCGAGCAGATTGGGGGTTAGAAACGCCTCCCAGCGGGCAAGTATCCATTGGTCGTCGGCACGGCTCGTTCCGTAACTGTGCGTACCGTAGGTTTCCGAGGTGCGCGTCAGCCCGCCACCCGGCGAATCCCATAGCGCGCCCGTTCCTTCCAGCGTGAGTTTGTGGCGCTCCGCGATAGACCAGTCCAAGCGGCCAAAGCCGGTCCATTGAGACGATGTGCGTGCAGCTGGTCCAAGCAGACCATCGAGCGTTTCAAGCATGCTGGAATAGGCACCGAGGCCCTCCGCAACGGGGTTGGCGCTGCTCAGACCTAATCGCGCGCTGAGCACCTGCATCTGGTCGTTCGAGGGCTGGGCAAAGAAATTGTCAGGGTGCTTGACAGTAGAAACGCCGGGGTTGTCGCGCTTCAAGCCGTCGAGGGCAACAAACCAGAAGAGCGGCCGCCGGTAAACACGGCCCCCGATGCCGAAACCCCACAACGTTTCCTGATCCTTCGGTGTGTAGGGCTCGGGTGTGAAGACTGGAACCGTCGTAAGCGTGGCAGGAGCGGTTTGCTTTGCCCACTGCGTGAATGGATTCTGCGCACCGAAGAGGTTTCCGCGATCGAAGAGAAATCCTTGCCCATGGAACGCGCCGGTGCCGCGCTCGGTCTCAACATTGAGCCGTCCTCTTGAACCGCGATTCGCACCGGCTTCCACACTGCCCGAGCCCATCTCGACTTGGCGGATCGACGCTTCATTTGCACCCGGACCGATCAGCGAAGCGGCCAGTCCGCGCATGCGCCCTGCGCCTGCACCACCGAAGGCAAGCCGCGTGTTCGCGCCGTCCACCGTTGCCGCAGACGTTTCCAGCCCGTTGCGCGTGGACGAGGCGTTTTCCGTCTCTGAATTGCCCGATCCAACCGACGCATCGGGAAGAAAGTTCTGCCAATTCCGGCCCGTTAAAGGCAGCGCTGCAAGTTGAGTTGCCGGCAAAACGGTGGCCAGCGCGACGCCATCGGAGACATCCCAAGCTGTTTCGATGACTGGCTTGGGTGATCTCGCGGCAATTTGAAGTGCCACGCGCGCGGCCTGGATGCCGACGTCGGTGACACTCGAACCGAGTAGGCCGGCCGCGGCTAGTCTCGATGCAACGATGGCCGTCGGCATGCCAGGAAGGGGAATCGATGCCAGCGCCGATTCAAGAAGCGGTGCGTCCGTATTCGTCTCGGACATCGATCTGCTTGTCGCTGGCACTGGATCTGCAAGCTCCGCAATGTCGCCGCTCGGATTGATCACTTTTTGTTCCTGTAAATCATTTGATGGGGAGCGCGCGGACAGCGACAGCAAGTTCAACGGCTCTGTCTCCAGGGACACCGTAAATGCCGGCACAGAAGGATCCGGGATTTCGTGCATCGGCAAGCGAATCGCAGAGCGGACCACTGCTCTCAGAACCGCAGGCTGCGCGTCTTTTTCCGTGAGAGGTGCAGGCATGGGCAAACGGAGCGGCGCGACCGATGCCGCATCCCGACGAACCGCCGGCGTCAGTTGCACGGCGATCTGCATGCGTGCCTCGTGCCCAGCCATGACTTCGATGCCGTCGATGGTCCCCCGGCCCAGGCCGGGACTCAGCGCCTCGAGCGAATAGTCGCCGGGCTCGATTCCCTTGAAGCGGTAGACGCCGCCTTTTGTTGTTGTGGTGCGCGCCTCCGCGCCGGTGGTCTTGTTGCGCAGAGTCAGGGTTGCGCTCTCCAGGGGTCTGGAGTAAAGATCGGTCAGTTTGCCACTGAGCGAGCCGGAAGGCAATTGCGCAGACCCAATTGTGCTCGCGCCCAATGCGATCAGCAGCGAGAATCGCGCCAACGACTTCGTCCAGCTGCATTCTGCCATCGAGGTTCGGCTCGCAGCAGAATCCGGGAGCTTCAATGTTCCTGCGCGGCCTGCTCTTGTGGCGGGTCCGATCTAAATAAGGGCGTGATCTTGCCGGTAAGTTGAATCTTTAGCCCGGCGCGTTTCCGCTTGCTTTTGTATTCGAGTCAACTGGGATCATAGGTCATTCTTCAGAATTAATTAGGTGCCTTTAATCACAACACCTCGTGTTCCAGAACATCGCGCGTCGAAGGTTCTGAAGGCGCATCCAAAGAAGTGCAGACGGTTGGGTTGATAAACTAAAAGGATGTCCTTAGAGCAAAACCAGGGTTCCTGTGTCCTATTCATTTTCGTGCTGGGCCGCCGCTCCTTACTGGTCGCGCCGGCTGGACGGCATCCGCTCCGGGATACATCGACCCTGGTTTTGCTGTAGGGCTCCGGAACCATCCGTGAAGCCAATCCAAAAGAAAGACACATTCTGACTATCCGGTTGATCCATGTTTATCGATGAAGCAAAGATCCGCGTGAAGGCGGGCGACGGGGGTAATGGCTGTATGGCCTTCCGGCGAGAAAAATTCGTGCCTCGTGGCGGCCCATCCGGCGGCGACGGCGGACGCGGCGGCGACGTCATTATGGAAGCCTCGCAACGCCACAATACGCTGATTCACTTCCGCTATAACCCGGAACACAAAGGGCAGCGTGGCGAACACGGCATGGGTTCGAATTGCACCGGACTGGACGGCAAATCGATCGTGTTGCAGGTGCCTGTGGGAACCGCGGTCTACGACCAGGAAACGGGCGAGCTGGTGCACGACTTTCAGCAGCCGGACGAGCGCATCATCGTCGCCAAAGGCGGGCGCGGCGGACGCGGCAACCAGCATTTCGCCACCAGTACACACCAGGCTCCGCGCGAACATGAATTGGGCCGGGCGGGTGAGGAGCGCTCTTTTCGATTGGAGTTAAAGCTGCTGGCCGATGTAGGCCTCGTCGGTTATCCCAATGCAGGAAAGTCAACGCTGATCTCGCGCATCTCCGCTGCCAAGCCAAAAATTGCTGACTATCCTTTCACGACGCTCGAACCAAACCTTGGCGTAGTGACCGTGGGAGAAGAGCCACACCAGGAATCGTTTGTCGTGGCCGATATGCCGGGCCTGATTGAAGGCGCGCACCTGGGCCAGGGACTCGGGACCCAGTTTCTGCGCCATATCGAGCGCACGCGGCTGCTGGTTCATCTGGTGGATGTGTCGGACGCTTCCGGTCGCCCCGATCCGGTAGAAGACTTCAAGGCCATCAATCAGGAGCTGGCCAGCTTTGGCCATGGGCTGGATGAGAAGCCGATGATCGTTGCTGCCACCAAGATTGACGCGGCGAATCCGGAGAAGCTGAAGAAGCTGACGGCCCACGCCAAGCGTCGCAAGCTGGAGTTTCATGCCATCTCTGCGGTGACTGGGGCAGGGATCGATGAGCTGAACTGGGCGCTGGCCAGGCGGCTGCGGCCAACGGCGCTTGTTCCGCCCAACGAGAATTAGCAGATACGTTGCGTCGGAGACCGCTGAGGACCGAATCGAATCTTCAGCAATGCCGAAAGGAGAGCGAGATCACATTTCCTTTACGGCCACCGGCAACGGGGTAAAACCGAGTTTCCGCGCTGCATCGAGTAGCTGCACATCGCTCGAGATGAACCTGCGGTTGCGGGGATGTCCCTGACACCAAATCCACGAAGCAGCTAATTGAAGTGCATCGGCGGCATGAAGAGGAAAGCGGTCCAACAGCTGCTCGGCCCTTTCCCTCACGTGGTCCATGGGCCGGATTTCGCGCCAGTCGTTGCGCAACTGATCCAGTAGCAAGATCGCTTGTACCTGCCCCCGAGGACTGATTTGACGCATGCGGACAAGCCGTGCAACCGCGCTCCTGACTTCAACCGCAGCCGCCCACCAGACCACTAAGCCGAATTGCGCGGTCAACACCCGTGCAGCAGCGGTCGAGCGTTGCTCTAGGCACAGAGGAACAATCGCGCTCGAATCCCAAAAAGCCGTGACCATCTACCGATCGCCCTTGGCCCACCGAATCGCTTCTCGCACCGCTTCATCGGAGACGGCGGGGTGAGGCAAGGCCCAGAACGCTTCCCAGTCCATTTCTTCCTTGGCCGCCGTCATGATTCCCGCCGCAATCAACCTGGCTTCTTCATCCGTCGCCGCATCCGGCACAATGGGGACAATCCGCGCAATCGGCTTTTTTCTATCCTGCACAAGGATCTCCTCCCCATTGCGCACGTGGCGCAGATAGGAGCTGAGCTGATTCTTCAGGGTGCCGATATTCACCGACCGCATGAAGGCCATTCTACACCGACTTAGCCAACTTAGCCAAGTTACGACTGCCTGCGAATGCGGAGCCCCAAAATGCCCGCTTAACTGCGCATTGAACTGCGCTTATACCGCAAACCGTAGAATAAAGAGTCCTCTTCTTTCTCGAGATACGAGGCGCATCCCTGCTCTCGAAGGGCCATATCACCATGTCGAACATTCTTGAAAACCTGCCCGCGGGCGAAAAAGTCGGAATCGCTTTTTCCGGCGGTCTCGACACCAGCGCGGCCCTGCACTGGATGAAGCTCAAAGGCGCGCGCCCTTATGCCTACACGGCCAACCTTGGCCAGCCTGACGAGAAGGACTACGACGAGATCCCGCGCAAGGCCCTCGAGTACGGCGCGGAGGTGGCCCGGCTCATCGACTGCCGTGCGCAGCTGGTGCGCGAAGGCATCGCCGCTCTGCAGTCAGGCGCATTCCACATCACGACTGCTGGAGTCGCGTACTTCAACACCACGCCCATTGGCCGCGCTGTCACTGGCACCATGCTGGTGGCCGCAATGAAAGAAGACGACGTCTCCATCTGGGGCGACGGCTCGACCTACAAGGGCAACGACATCGAGCGCTTTTACCGCTATGGTTTGCTCGTGAATCCCGATCTGCGCGTCTACAAGCCCTGGCTCGACGCGGCTTTCATCGAGGAGCTCGGCGGCCGCGCCGAGATGTCGGCCTTCATGACCGAGTCCGGCTTCGCGTACAAAATGTCCGCGGAGAAGGCTTACTCCACGGACTCGAACATCCTCGGCGCCACGCACGAAGCCAAAGAACTCGAGCACCTGTCGAGCAACTTCCGCATCGTCGATCCGATCATGGGCGTGGCCTTCTGGCGCGACGATGTCGACGTCAAGCGCGAAGAAGTCACCGTGCGCTTCCACGAGGGGTTCCCGGTAGCGCTGAACGGCCAGGAGATCGCTGATCCCGTCGAGCTGCTGCTTGAGGCGAACCGCATCGGCGGACGGCATGGGCTGGGCATGAGCGATCAGATTGAAAACCGGATTATCGAGGCCAAAAGCCGCGGCATTTATGAGGCGCCGGGTCTGGCGCTGCTCTACATCGCCTACGAACGGCTCATCACCGGCATCCACAATGAAGACACTATCGAGCAGTATCGCGAAAACGGCCGCAAACTCGGCCGCCTGCTCTATCAGGGCCGCTGGTTCGACTCGCAGGCCATCATGTTGCGCGAAAGCGCACAGCGCTGGGTTGCGCGCCCGATCACCGGCGAGGTTACGTTCGAGCTCCGACGCGGCAACGACTACACGATTCTGAACACGGAGTCGCCCAACCTGACCTTCAAACCCGAGCGCCTGACGATGGAGAAAGGTGAATCGACTTTTTCGCCGCGCGACCGCATCGGCCAACTCACCATGCGCAACCTCGACATCACCGACACGCGCGACAAGCTGCGCACCTACGCCGAGGCCGGCCTGCTCACCGTCAGCACCAGCTCAACTCTGCCGCAACTCAACAGCGGGGCGGATAAGAAGTAGCCGTTTACACCATCGCTCGCTCTTTCGCTGCATATCAATAGCCGACTTCGCGTCCGTGACGAACGGCCAGCAGAACAATCAGCTTCCCGTCGAATCGATAGAGCACCACATAGGCGCCCTGACCATATTCGATCACCCATTCGCGAAATTCCATCGGCAAGTCTTCGATTGGACGGCCGATCTCAGGGTAGTTGGCAAGAACGCTTACGCCCCGGTGAATCGTCTGAACCGCGCGTTTGGCTGCGTCACGACTATGCGAAGCAAGGAAATCGTGGAGTCGGGTCACATCGCGGAGTGCGGCCTGCGACCACCTTATCGGTGGCATTCAGGAGCCTCGGCATCCTCTCCCGCTTCCAGTTTTGCTAGCCACCCGTCGGCCTCATCGCCCGTGACGTGCAGGCCGGTTTCCTGGTAATGAGCCCAGGCTGCCAGAGCATCCTGCTTGAAACCCTCGCGCTTCTCTTCGCGGCCGACATACTCTTCCACGGCTTCGCGCATGATCCAATGCGCCGAACGTTTACGAGCCAGAGCGAGGCGCTGCACTCGCTCTTTCAACTCAGCATTGAGTTTGAGGCTGGTTGTAGTTGGAGCTGGCACGATAGGAACTCCCTAGGTGTTACCTATAACTACTTTAGCACCGTTCGTGTTCCTACACCATCGCTCGCTCTTTCACGGTCAAATATTGATTCAGGACCGACGACGTGAGGGCTTCGGGGCTCAAGTCGAGGGTGAGCGCGCCCTGTTCGTGCAGGCGAGCCAGCAATAATTCGCGACGACCGGCCATCTCCTGCGCTGCTGCCGCACGGAACATCTGCTCCACATTCTTTGGACGCGCCTGAGCAATCATGTCCACCTCGGGCTGCGCCATGGCGACAAACAGCAAAACGTGGCGGCGCAACAACTGCACCGCGCCATCGATCACCTCGGGCCGCATCGCCGATTCGGCCAGATCCGTAATCCAGAGAATGAGGGAACGTCGCGGTTGAAGGCGGTTCAAGGTGGCTGTTGCGCGCAGATGATCAGCTTCACTGCCTTCTGCCTTCACCTGCGCGAGCGATTCGATCATTTGACGTAGATGGGCTGCGCCACGCCCCGGAAGCAACCGCTGCTGCGTTCCCTGCCCATACGCCAGCAGCCCGACACGGTCGCCGGAATAGAGCGCCAACTGGGCAAGCGAGACAGAAGTCGTGCAGGCAAAGTCGAGTTTCGAATGCACACGCGCGCCCGGCTCGGCGATCGGCATTGCCGCTTTGCCCTTCGCCACCGCGGCCACACGGGAGCGCATCAGGCGGCCGCAATCGAGCACGATCCACACAGGCTGGCTGCGCTCGGTCTGATACTGGCGCGTAATCGGACTGCCTCGCCGCGCTGTGGCCGTCCAGCAAATGTCGCGCAGGTCGTCGCCTTCGCGATATTCGCGCAGGCTCTCGAAATCGCGGCCCAAGCCGCGTTGCCGCGCCTGCCGTAGTTGCAGATCGATCTGCCGGCTGCGCGCGAGAAACAGCTTTTGTTCTTCGCCTGTACGGAGCGCCGGGTACACGCGCACTCTCTGGTCGAGCCGCGCCCTGGCCCAGCGCTCGGCAAGTCCCAGCGGCGAGCGATAGAGCACATAGAGCGAATGCGCATCCCAGTCGCCTCGCTCTTGCGGCTCGATGCGGTAACGAATGCTGGCCGGCACGCGCGGGAACACCGTCAACCGTTGCGTCGCCGGTTGGCTCGCGAGCGCCGGCGGCAAATCGTCTTCCAACTGGCACGAGACAATCGTGCGGCCGCGGTTTTCAACCGTCAATTCAATCTCGGTTTCGCTGTCGAGAGCGGGCGCATTGGTCCAGGACCGTGCGGCCGTCAGATCCGTTGCGCGCGGCAGGCGGAGCCCGTCAAAAAAAGCAGCAAGCAGAACCACTGCGTCCCAGGCCAGCATGGCGTAGCTGAGTTGACCATCCCAGAATCCCGGAATCAGCCAGAGAAATCCGGCAATCAGGAGCGCGATCGAACGCGGCGTGAGACCAAAGGCCCATCGCCTTCTGGCTTCGCAGGCAGCCTTCACGGGCGCGGGTTGGAGCGAGGCCGCAATCATTGGCGGGGAACCGGCACGGCGGCGACCACGTCGGCCAATACCCGCTCGGAATCAAACCCTTCAAGTTCCGCTTCGGGCTTGAGAATCACGCGATGACGCAATACCGGCGGCACGGCGCGCTTCACATCGTCGGGAACGAGGTAGTCGCGTCCGTCAAAGGCTGCCGCGGCCTGGGCCACGAGCATGACGCTCAATGCAGCACGCGGACTGGCGCCGAGCGACAAAGTGGGCCACTCGCGGGTGCGGCGTGCGATTGAAAGAATGTAGCCGTACAGCTCGGGCTCGATGCGAATGGCACGCACCTCGGCACGAGCGGATGTGAGCAGTCCTTCGGAGATCGGAGCAATCGCAGCATCGTCGAGCAGCGTCGCGCCCGAACTGCCGTGATGCCGCTCGAGGATCTGGAGTTCTTCGCTCTCGGAGGGATAGGCAACGCGAATCTTCATCAGAAAGCGATCGAGCTGCGCTTCGGGCAGCGGATAGGTGCCTTCGAAATCGACGGGATTCTGCGTCGCAAATACCGTGAACCAACCGGGTAGGGGACGCCGCTGGCCGTCGATGGTGACTTGCCGCTCTTCCATGCACTCCAGCAGCGCCGCCTGTGTGCGTGGCGGCATGCGGTTGATTTCGTCGACGAGCAAAAGATCGGTGAAGACGGGGCCTGCGTGAAATGTGAAGGAGTCCGTGCCCGGACGCAGAATGGTTGTGCCGAGAATGTCGGCAGGCATCAGATCGGGCGTTGCCTGCACACGCTGAAAGCCCAACCCAAGCAGGCGCCCCAGCGCTTTCACCATCAGCGTTTTTGCAATCCCCGGCACGCCTTCGAGCAAGGCATGGCCCTGGCACAGCACGGCGAACAAGACTTCATCGATGGCCGTTGTCTGACCGGAGATCACTTTACCCAACTCACCGCGGGCCTGCGCGATCAGTTGATTCGTTGCCTGAAGAGAAGCCGCTTGCGCATCTGCGGGTGCGGCCTCATTCGCTTCCTGATTTGCTTCCCCATTCGTTTCCTGGGTCATGAAGCCCTTTCTTGCGGAGCAGATTTTTCCTGGTGTCCTGGCGCGCTTCCGCCACCGGGCCTTGCCGCTGCGTCCAGCTTGCTCTGGTGCGCATGAAGCGCCTGAATCAGCTTAAGCGCTGCGCGGGGCTCGATGGTTTCGCTCCACGAAGCATCTTCGCAGGCAGCCAAGTCCGCTTCAAGACTCGCGTCTGCACGCGGGAATCGCCGAAGGATGGCCGCGGCGAGTTCGGATGCGCCCATCGGTCCCGTACGCAGCCCGCAAAGGCGCAGGCTATGCCGCCGAAATCGTTCCAGCGCAACAGCAACGGCGGTCGACGAAGCTCCGGCGCCGCGATAGAGCGAACCAAGCGCATCGAGGAATTCAATTGGCGCGGCGCGCGGCGCTTGCGGAAGGTCGCGCACCGGCCCACTGCGGCGGCTAAAGCTGAACACGATCAGCAATCCCAGGATCGGGAGGCCGATGAACAGCATGTTGCGTGCCGGCCCCGCGACGTAGCTCCAGTTCGAACGTACATCGCCGTGCAAAGACTCATCCCAGAAGAAATGATGCCCTTCGCGTGGACCTAAGGAGTTGAGGAGGAGATCGAGGTTGTTGGCCCGCGCCAGCGTCCCATTCTCAAGCGGCGTTGCGCTCGACCACCAGACAACATGCCCCTTGCCGTAGTCGTATTCCACGACGGCTGGCTGCCCGGCACAGCTGTACTGAATGCGGTGCGTGGGATTGCCCACCTGCCAGGCGGCTTCCGGCACCATCCACACTTCGCCCGAATTGGCGAGCGCATCGAGACCTTCGGGTTCGAGACGGCACGCGGCAAAATTGAATTCCTTCGGTGTATCGGATTGGCCGCCGGGAAGAATGAAACCGCCCCAATAGCCAGTCGACAGCACACGCCCTCCGCGCTCCAGAATATGGCGTACTGCCTGGATGTCATCCCGTTCGCGTGTGAAGGGCTCGGCGAAGATGACAACGGTATCCGGACCTGCAGTGCTGGCGAGCTCTGAAAGCGGCCGTTCCCAGCGCTCGATTGGATAGTTCGCACGCAGGAGAGTTTCATAGGCGGCGCGCGCGCCGTGCTGGCCTGCGAGATAGGTCGATGGAAGGGGGTTGTCGTTGCCAGTCCCATTCGGCGCAAGAATTCCGAGACATATGGCCAGCGCGACAGCGATGCCGAGGCACCAGAACAGCAGACGGCGGTCTTTGGCATCGAGCGAAGAAAGGAACGTCAAGCCGCACCACCTTGGATGAGCGATGCGGCAATCGCTTCGGCGCGCCGGTAATCGCTCTCGATCGCAGCACGCCCGCCATACCAGGTGCGTTCGAAACTGCCGGTGAGTGCAGCCAGGCCCGCGCGGCGCGGATCTTCGGGAGCAATCAGGGCAAGGTATTCGCGCGGCGTGCGCGCGCGATCCGCAGGCCACAGGCGGCGCGATTCCAGACGCGCGATAGCCGCCCAATAAACAAGGTGAATCGCCTCGCGCCACAAACCGGAAGCAGCCGCGCGCCGTGCGTCCTCAAGCCACAGTTGCCAATTGCGCGCCGACGGAGCATCCGGAGCGGGAGCGCGATCCTCCGGCACCAAGCGAACCCGCCACCTGCGCTCCAACTGCAGAAGAGCCCACACGAGAGCCACACAAACGCCGACGATGAATCCCCACACCAGCAAACGGCCGATCCATGCCGAACGGGCCCGAAGCTTGGTGGCGCTTTCAAGGAGATGGTTGAGCCAGTTGCCGACTCTCTCGAGCACCGTATCGCGAACCGTGGGCTGTTGAAGGTCGCGGAAGTCCCGGCCTGCCAGGACCTGGGCCATCGTCTCGCGTTCGAGCGAATGCGTGGGAGCCGCGGTTGTCGAGGTGTTGACTTGGGCCAGATCCTCCGTCAAGCGCTGCCCGGCTTGCACCAGCAAGGTGCTTGTGGTCGGCGGAGGCGGTTGCAAAGCAGCCGGGCCGGATGCATTTTTGGTTGAACGATCCGACGGCGCTGCGGCTTGATCCGGCTCCTCGGCTTTCGAAAACAGAACTCGCAGCCATCCGTAGCGCACCAGGCGGCGGTTGGCGTTCGCATCATAGCCCAGAGGAATGCGGTCGTCCGGTCCGATGAGAAGCGGGTCGCAGTTCTTCATGTCCCTCGCCTGTGCGCAGGCATGAACAAGCGTGATGAGTTCGCCGAGATGTTTGCGATAGTCGTCGATCGAGGCATCGCGCCAGCGCCCTGCCGGCACAGGTGCAGTTGTGAATGGAATCGGCGACACAGCGCACGCCATCGAGCCGCCCCCCAAAAAGGCGGCGAGAACTGCCGTCCGGCTCCATCGCGCAATTGCGCCGTGCAGGGTCAAGCCAGCGGTTCCTCAGATTGGGTGTGCGCAGGAGATTGAGTGTGCGCAGGCACAAAGGACGCTCCGGGAGCTGGAAGTGCGGCAGAGCCTTCGAGGCCGGCCGCCCGCATCATCCTCTCGATGTCATATCCCTCTTTGCGCACGCGTTGGTCATAGTAGAACAGAGTAAATCCGGTGGCGTAGATGGGGCCAACGAATGTGTTGGTGCAGAAAGCCACAAGCTGCTGCAGAACTCGGATCGTGGGCGAGAGTTCGCCATGGTGCCGGAAAGTGGCCACGATGAAAAAAAGCTGTGTGATCAACCCAAGTCCAATTTGAATGGCGACCACCAGCAGTCCGAGCAGAAAGATCCGTCCGCGCGATCCTTTACTCAAATCGATGCTGCGCCGAATCGCTTGCCGCGCTTTCAGGTCTTCGATAACGCAGGCAGGAACCGCAAGCGAGTAGCGAAGGCCCATCAGGACTGCGTAGACCATGGCGGCAAAGAGAAGAATGCCCAGCGCCAGGGTCACCAGGCCGAAGATGATCAAGGCTTCCGGGTCGCGCTGCACAGGGGATTGAACGAAAATGCCCTTCGGACGCGCGTAAAGAAAAATGAAAACGGCGTATCCGGCGTACAGCACCCCAAACGGAATCCAGACAATGAAGGTAGTGATCGTCATGAGCCAGAGGTAGCGGCCAAGGCGCGGCAGAATGCTGCGGTAGGCATCTCGGATGGTGGCAGGCTCGCCAAGGTGAACCCAGGAGACTGCGCGATTATTGGCAGCCACCGCCAACCCACCAACGATGACAATCAACGGCCACATGCCAAGAATGCTGATCACGGTCACCCACACGAGCTGACTCGCCATGTGCTGCGCCCGCAGGATTTCCTGCACCCCGATTTGCATTAGACTGAGGATGAGAAGCACTCCCGCATAGACCGACGCGATTCCCGCAAACAACAGAAAATGGGTCCGATAAAGTTGAGCCGTGCGATCGAGAATCTCGCCAAGGGTGAGCGGTCGCAGGTTGGTTTCCATGGCGGTTTCCTTCGTGTCCCGGAAGGCGCAACTGGTGCAGAAGCAGCGCTTGCCGGGATACTAGCACACGCCAAACTGGGGTCGCGGTGCGATGC
This sequence comes from uncultured Acidobacteriaceae bacterium, assembly GCA_963745845.1. GTDB lineage: Bacteria > Acidobacteriota > Terriglobia > Terriglobales > Acidobacteriaceae > Telmatobacter. The sequence goes on from CAVUZE010000002.1 coordinate 274,011, forward strand.
CTTCTGATTGGATTGTGACAATTTGGAAACACACAACTTAGCCATGTGTTTGGAGTACACTGGACTCCCGCGAAATGGATATGTTGAAGGTGCCCGTCAATGAGCTCGCCAGAGCTTGTGCTCATTCTGCTGATACTGCGGAATGGGGCGAGTTTTTGGGCCGGTGCGCGCCGGTTGCGTCACTGGTTGCGGCACGTGTCGCACGACTTTGGCAGGGGAATGCAACGGTCTCCCTCGTTGACGACATCGTCCAGGAAGTCTTTGTCAAACTCTGCGAACAGGAGCGCCGGATTCTTCGCGACTTCAAGCCAAGGGGCGAAGACTCGTTCCTCGGCTTGCTGCGGGTAGTCGCCGCGTCCGTCGCCAACGATTATTTCCGCCGCCAGCGCTCGGAAAAACGGGGCGGAAAGGTAGTGACGATGGTTCTGGACGACGAGGCTTCGAGCGTTGTGCCTGTTGGGCCAGAGAATGGCTCGGACACACAGCGCGCAGTGCTCTTTTCTGAGCTCGATCAAAAGCTGCGATGCGCGCCCGGAGCGACTGCGGAGAGAGATAGAACTATCTTCTGGCTCTATTATTTGCAAGGACTCACAGCGGACGAAATCGCAGGGCTGCCCGCATCGGAGCTGTCCGCAAAAGGTGTAGAAAGCGCGCTACGCCGGATTACAACCTGGCTGCGCAAGGAGCTGGAACCGAGGAAAACGGAGGCACCCGTAGAGCGTGCTGGTGAAACCGGCTAAAACCGGCAAAAGGAATTTGACAGCGATTTCCGATAAGAAATGTGAACGGATGAATAGAGAAACAGATCCAAATCCGAAGGCAAGCCCAGCCGCTGAAAACTCGGACGAGCGGCTTGCGCAGGCGCTCGAGGTTTTGGTGGCAAATGCTCCATTCCGTCATTCTGCACAGGGCAATCAAGTGAGTGGTTTTACGTCGCCAGCAGCCGGACCCTGTCCTGAAGTCGGCGATTGGCTTCGATTGGCGGGTGAAGATTTGCCGGCTGCCAGGAAAGAAGCATTGCTTGCGCATGCGGCGCTGTGTACAGGATGCTTGCGGCGACTTCGTGAGAGCCAAAGCGTGTTTGCCGAGGACACTTCTCCTGAAGAAGCGGCGGAGCTGAAGCAACTTGCGTCTACGACCCCACAGTGGCAGCGCCGGCTTGCTTTGGAACTTGCCCAGACGGACCACCGCTCGCAGCACGCCGCAAGTTGGTTGCGCTTTGCGCGGTTGAGCGGCGCGGCCGCTGCTACCTTGGTCGTCACTTTGGGAGCCTTCGTATGGTGGCGCCACGAGACCGCTCCCGAGAAGTTGATCGCCGAGGCGTACACGCAATCGCGCACGATTGACCTGCGCGTGCACGGTGCGGATTTCGCTCCTGTGGTGCCACCGGCTCACTTGCGCGGTGGTGCAACCGACAACGAACCTGCCCCGCTGCTTACGGCTCGTGCGCAGATCCAGCGTCATCTGGAGCAATCGCCCGCAGACCCGCACTGGCTCCAGCTCCAGGCGCGCGCCGAAATTCTCGAGGAACATTACGACAGTGCCATCGACATTCTCGACCGCCTGCTCGGGGCCGGTCCCGTAACAGCCGGCTTGCTGTTGGATGACGGGACAGCCTACTACATGCGCGGAATAGCCGCGGGCAGTGAGAACGATCGCGCCACCGCGCTCGATAATCTTCGCCGAGCAGACGAGTTGGCTCCCAACGATCCCGTGGTGCTCTTCAACGAAGCAATCGTGATGGAAGACCGGGGCCAGGTGATGAATGCGGTCGAAACCTGGAATCGCTATCTGAAATTCGAACGCGATTCAAGCTGGCAGGAGGAAGGCCGCCGCCGTCTGCAAGCGCTCGAGAACAAGCTGAACAGGATCAAGACGCATGAGAGCCGCATGCAGCAGCACCTTGCCACTCCGCAAGCGATGCGCGCACTGGCAGCAGACCCGACCACGCTCGCCGGCATCGACGAGGAATTCTCAACCACACTTTTTCCCCGCCTGCTCGACGCCGCATTTCCTTTGCCCGTCGACCGTTCCCGTGGATCCCCATGCGGGGAAAGCTGCCAGTCCGCCCGATCCCTCCTGAATGCCCTCGCCGCCTCCCTCCAAGGCAATCATCAAGATTCCTGGCTTACGGATTTCCTACCCGCCGATCTCTCCCGCGCAGACAGCCAGTTCATTCCTGCAGCGCATGCCCTTGGCCAGGCCATCGATGCCAATTCGCGCGGCGACTATGCGGCCGCAGAATCCCATGCTCTTGCAAGTCGCGAGATTTTTCAGCGGTTGAAGAATTCAGCAGGCGAGGATCGCGCGGCCGTCGAACGTGTGTACGCAGAGCAACGTTCCTTCACATTTGCGCGCTGCCAGCAGGACGCTGAATCGTTGCTCGCGCATCGCAGGCAGTACGTCTGGGTCCACGCGCAGGCGGCATCGCTTTCGGCCGGTTGCCACATGAGTCCGGGCTCTGCGTCGACGCTCTTTGCAGAAGCGTTCCGAATCGCACATGAGTATCACTATCTCCTGCTCGAACTGCGCGTACGAAACGGAATGGCGTCATGGACGTATCAATCGGGGGATAACGAGGATGCATGGCGGCTGATCATGGAAGCAATTCGTTCCTTTTACGCCGGCGATTTTCCGCCTTTCCGCGCCGGCACCTTCCTGGCCAGCCTGGCTATGCTCGAGCAAGGCACGCCCAGGGTCCATCTCGCCCTCCTGCTCAACCGGGAGGAACTCGGACTCTTTGAATTGGCGCATAACGCCGCCTACACCGCCGGCGTTCGCGATCAACTGATTGGCGCCGCTTTACGCGCCGGCTCACTGCAGGAAGCCAGAGAGCAGATGAAGATCGCCCAAGGCGAAGAGGCTGCAATGTCCGATGGGGCCCTCCCACGCGGCTTCCGGGCCGAGAATGAACTTGAGCTCGCGGGTCTCTATCTGGACCGGCGGGAATTTGCAGAGACATCGCAGCAACTCGACGCAGCGCTGATCGACCTGACCGGAAGTGACAATTGGGTCGATATGGCCAAATACGCTGCGGAACGGGGAGAGCTCGATCTGGCGCTTGGGCACGCGGAAAAGGCCGAAGACACCTTGCGCAAAGCGATCCTCACGGAAGAGCTTCGCGCTCGGGGCACGGGACCATCCTATGTGGTGTCCGCACGCCAAGACCGAGACCTCTACGCGACACTGGCTGGCGTGTGGCTGGCCGAGAACCGCCCAGGGCCCGAGATCTTGTCCCTTTGGGAGCGCTATCGCTTCCGCATTCTCGGCAAAATCGTACCGCGCTGCGGAAACCAGCGGCTCGACTGCCTTGAGACCACTGTCAAGAGCATGCTCGCCTCGAACTTCGCAACCGATTCGGGCCGCCGGATCATCGGCCAGATCGTCTTGCGCGACAGAACACTCCTCTATCGAGCAAACGCGGATCAGGTCGTCTGGAGTCAGAGCCCAATTCGTGCACCCGGTTTGTTCTCGGCGGTCGCTTCGCTCGATCACGTGGCAAGTACGCCTGCGAGTTCCCAGGCTTCCATCGATCAGGCTTCCTACCGCATCGGCGAGCTTCTGTTGAACGGGGGACGGCTCTTTCCCAATCCTACGCAGACCATTCTTCTTGAAGCAGACCCATTGCTGGGCAATCTGCCGTGGGCCGCAGTCAGCATCGCAGACGGGCCAATTGGACTGCATTTCGATCTGGAAGAACTGCCTTCTCTTCTACTGGAGCGTGAGATCCGCCCGCGTCGCGGCCACGGAAGTGCTCTTGTGGTCGGTGCTTCGCTTGCCGCAGATGAAAGCCAACCTTTACCCGAAGCGCTGAAGGAAGCACGCATCGTAGCTGGGGACGGCTTCGACTCGAACTTGCTGCTGGCTGCGCAAGCGACAGAGCCACACGTAGCCGCACACCTTTCATCGGCTTCGATCATCCATTTTGCCGGTCATGCGGAACCATACGAGGGCAGTACGCACCTTCTGCTGGCACCATCCGGTCAAGCTGACGATAAGCCCTATCTCGACGAATCGCTCTTCCGTCGCCTTCCACCCAGAGAAGCTCGACTCGTGGTTTTTTCCGCATGTTCCACAGGCAAAAGGGAAGAAGGTTGTGATCACGGTATGAGGGATATAGTGGACACGCTCAATTCCCTGGGGGTTCCAGAGGTAGTCGCCACACGATGGCAGATTGACTCCGCCTCTGCCGTGCCTATGATGGATGTGTTTTACCGGGGCCTATCCAATGGACTGAGCGTTCCGCGTGCCCTCACCGCAGCGCGGCAATCCCTCATCCGCGATGCCCGATACAAACACCCCTATTACTGGGCGGCGTATTACGCCTCTGGTATGGGAACAACCGATTTGCGCGAGGTTATTCATGGCAGCAACAACTAGCAACCCTGCGTCGCAATTGAATGTGGTGTTCGACGGGACGTGGATCTACATTCCCAATGTGGATGCGTCGGGGAACATCACCGGCGTCAGCATCTATTCTCCAGCCTGCGGTCATCCCCATGCGGGACTCTTTCTTTCGAATCTGGGCCCATTCGGACCCACAAACTGGCCCCAACCTTCGACCTGCTACATGCTCGACAGCCACGGCCTGAACCTGGCCATCCAGCGCAGTTCACCAAGCAGCGGCATGCCGGCGTCAGGCATCGATCAAACGGCGAACCATTGCGTGAACAGGTCTCGTCCCATCGCGAGCAGTTGGGACCTTGTGGTCTCCATCTCCGCCTCGCGGATGCGTGGACTTCAAGTGGCACGCAATCGCCGGTGTCTCCCGTCCCCGGAGGAGGAACCGTCCCATGTTTCAGCGGTGCAGATGCGCCCAAGGCCAAAGTATCTTCGACGCAGACCCTCACTTTCAAGAATGTTTCCTCGGTTGCACTCTGCGGCGCTCCGAGCCAACTGCAGAGCCTGGTGCCAACGCCGTATACGGGCGTCGGTACGTTGATCATCGAAGGCGAAATCCCCTATATTCCCACCATTCAGCATGAGCGGACCGCGATCCACGCCATGGCGAATTTTGCAGGGCTCGACCTCACTCTGGACCATCCCCTTCCCTCCAGCGGCAGCGCAGAGCCCAACTCGGTGCTGAGGCCAAGAACGCAAGGTCAAGCCAGTTGCGGCCACGCGATCATCTTCATTCCGAGCTGAGCGACCATCCCGGAACTGCGCGCGGACGGCGCCCCTAGCCTTCCGCGCGAACCTTTGGGCTGCTCAGCAGCGTCAAGGCTGAATGATGTGCGCTTCTCTCTGCCATGACTCGCTCGCGTGAACTGATGCACGGATCTTCTGCGCAGAAGCAAACGACTTCGTGAAGAACTCGTATTAGAAAATCTCCAATCGCACACGGAATTATTTACACGGGTCTTCCAAGAGAACCCTCACTAGCTCTTTGTGTTTGAGGTTCCCAAAGAATGGCCCGCGAGTTGCATTCACTTCGGGCATGATGGGATTCACTCGACCGATCGACAACGCGGTTCTGCAATACGAAGCAGAGGAGCCTCGCGCACTCGGTTCGTCCCAGCTCTTCGTGGTGCCAGCACAAACCGGCCGGCGTCAGAGAAAGACGATTCCGTTCCATACTCCGTATAGGCAGAAGAGAGGGAATGTGATTTCCATGCCGGCGCCTCGAACCGGCTTTCGGCCGCAAAACGTATCCTCCAGCCAACTCCGAGGGAATGCCATAGAATATTGGCCTAGAGGATATCCTTCGCATGACGACCTATGACACGGGTTTGGCTGCGTTATTCCTGGAATTCTCGCGCGACAAACTGCTGAATCAATATTGGCCGCGCCTGCGGAGCAGCGTGGAGCCTTTGACCGACGAACAAGTCTGGTGGCGTCCGAACTCCGCCTGCAACAGCGTCGGCAATATTCTTCTGCATTTGAAAGGAAATGTTGGCCAGTGGATGGTTGCATCCTTCAACGGCCTGGAAGATGCGCGCAATCGACCCGCTGAATTCAACGAGCGGCGGAGAATCCCGGGCAGGCTTCTTCTCGAGCAGCTCGAAGCGACGATGCACGAAGCCTCAAACGTGCTTGACCGCCTGACAGAGGACGATCTGGGCGCCACCTATCACATTCAGGGCTACACGGTGAGCGGACTGGCCGCGGTCTACCAGGTCGTCGAGCATTTTGGAATGCACTTTGGCCAGGTTCTCTACATCAACAAAATGCTTCGCGGCGAAGACCTTGGCTTCCATCGCGAACTGACCGCGACCGGCCGGGCATCCTAGATATCCTGGATGGATCGGGGCGGCATCGCCGCGCTTGAAGCAGACGCTCCGGGAGAACCTACTCCAGCTTCTGCACCTTCACCCCATCCGGCATTTTGACCTGAAACTGATCGTCCGTCAGCTTCGGATTCTCGATTACCCGTTCGACTGTCAACTCGATCTGAAGTCCTTCGAGAGGTCGTTTGATGGTGACGTCCGAGGGGTACTTGCCGCTGCCGAAATCTGCATACTTGCTGTAGAAGACTTCAGTCTCGAGGTTTCCTTTTCCGTCGTAGAGATCCTGTTGATACGGTAAAAGGTCGTCGCGATGGAGGGTGACAACACGCACCGGAGTATCGTTGCGGCTCCCTGGGTTGTGGTGCGTGATGCTTAAGACATATTCCGGCATGATCATCAGATGCTTCTTGGCGGCATCTTCGATTGTCTCGGTGTCAGCGGTCACCGAATAAAAGTCGTCTGCCGGCAATCCACGCACCATCATCGCGTTGAAGAAAAAATCCGGCCTCAGGTTATACATCGGGTTGGGCGAGGTTCCCTTCACGTCGTTGGAGCCTGTGAATGCGATGTTCTTCGTGGGTATGACCAGCGTGAAGGTCTTGCCATCGCTGGCCATGTCGAATATGTGTACGCCGAAGTACTGCCCTACTATGCGGAGCTTGTTTGGCTTCTGCATCACGATATAACCACGGCAGCTCGGAAAATCCTTCTCCACGCCTTCTTTATTTTTCAGTTCAGTCGCCCGAATTTCGACCGTCGCCGTGAGTGTGTCGATCGCTGCCCACCGTTGGTTCAACCGTTCTACCAGTTCCTCAGGAGAAGCGGTTTGCGTCACTGCCGGCGCCTTCGGAAGAGGCAGCTTGCGCGTGGTCGGGAAGAGCGAACACCCCGCGAGGAGAAGCGATGACAGAGTCGCAAGTCCAACGGCGCATCGGCAACGAATCTTCAACGGCCACCTGCCTTCTTCAAAGCCTGGCGATAGCCGTCCACATTGCGGTTGTGCTCTTCGAGGGTGGTCGCAAACATCGACTTGCCCTGCGGATTCTCTCCGGCCGCGACGAAGTAAAGGTAGTTGGTTTGCGCCGGCGCCATGGCCGCACGCAACGATGGGATGCCAGGATTTGCCACCGGCCCGGGCGGCAATCCCGCATGCAGATAGGTGTTATAGGGCGTATCGCGCTTCAGATCGCTGGCATAGATCGAACCGCGCCACTGCTGCTGCAGCTCAAGGCCATAAATCACCGAAGGGTCGGTCATCAGCGGCATGTTTTTCGCCAGGCGATTTTCAAAGACACTTGCCACCACAGGGCGTTCCGCATCCACAGCCGTTTCTCTTTCCACCAGCGAAGCGATCGTGACCACCTTATGCAGATTCCCCGTCAATCCCACTTGTGCCGCAGCTTGCCGGAAGCGCTTCACCATCGCCATCGCAATCTGCTCCGGCGTAGCCTTCCGTGAAAAGTGATACGTATCCGGGAACAAATATCCCTCAAGACTTTTCGCGGCCGGATCCAGATCGGCAATCAGCGCAGTTTGCCGCCGCGCTTCGGTGAGAAAATCCTGCTGCGCGCCAAACCCCGCTTGCTCCAGCCGCGCGGCAATATCGAACATGGTCGCGCCTTCTGGCACCGTTACGGCTTTGGTGTAAACATCCCCACGTTCAATGCGCTCGTAGACCTCCATCACAGGCGCCGGGTGATCGAACCGATATTCACCCGCCCGCAAAGTCCCCCGCCTCCAACTGCGCACAAGATCAAAAGCATACCGGCTGCGGACAATGCCCGCCGACTCAAGCAGCTTGCCGATGCGGACAGCCGACGTGCCCGGGGCAACCTTGACAAACGTCTCGGACGTGGGCCCAAACGGCGCCAGCACCACCCACGCAGCACCGCCCGCCGCACCCAATATGAGTAAAAACGCAAACAGAAGGGTTCCAGTTGCGCCGCTGCCCTTCTTCCTTCTGGTTCTCCGTCTGGGGGATGCCATGCGGCGGTCAAAATTCCTTCTCTGTTTAAGACGCGATTTTCGCCCCTGTGGATTCTCTACTTACTACTTAAACCATTGTATCTGGAGGAATTCTTTCGAAGCACGCCTTGCAGCGCCACGATAAGCTGAGATTCAGGCAGGTGGATGGCAAGTTCGGAGCAACCAAAGCGCTTTCTCGCCCTCGACGTCGGATCGAAGCGGATCGGCGTGGCCGTCTCGGACGAATTGGGTCTGACGGCGCAGCCAGTGCTGACCTTGGAGCGGCGGCGCAATGCCCGCGAGGACCAGCGTTCGCTGGCTCGCCTTGCGCGAAGATTTGGGGTGGTGGGCATCGTGGTGGGCAATCCGCTGCATCTTTCTGGCGAAGCAAGTCCTCGCTCCGCCAAGACCGAGGCGTTTGCCGCCGCGCTCGGCGAACTGACCGGCCTGCCCATTCACATGTGGGATGAACGGCTGACCACGCACGAAGCGCACCAGATCTTGTATGAAGCCGGTCATGCCCGGCAGGAGCACCACCGCGTCGTCGATCAGGTTGCCGCCACGCTGATCCTGCAGTCTTTTCTCGACTCCAGAAAAGGCGCCGATTAGCCTGGAACGCCTCGTTCGTCCCCTCGCGCAGCTTCTGTTTCCCGTATAATGAAGTTTCTAACGTCGATCGTTCGCGGAGTCAGACAGCGCCCGCCACGGAACTTGGATGCCGGATCACATCAAAAAACAACTTCTCAAGGAAATTCAGATCCTTGAGCATGAACTTGCCCACGAACTGCCCGCCGAGATCAAAAAGGCAGCGTCGCTGGGTGACTTGTCTGAAAACGCCGAATACCACATGGCGAAGCAGCGCCAGACTTTCGTGAACGCGCGGCTGGGCCAGTTAAAGAGGCGCATGGCCGAGCTCTCGCTCGTGAATCTTGCCAACATTCCCCACGACAAGGCCGGGTTCGGCTCGACCGTCGTCGTCTACGACTCCACCAAGGACGAGGAGATTGTTTATCGGCTCGTAACCAGCGAGGAGTCGGATGTAGCCAAGGGGCTCATCTCCACCACCTCGCCCATTGGACGTGGCCTGGTGGGCAAACAAGTAGGCGACGTTGCCACCATCGTCACGCCCAACGGCAAGCGCGAACTGGAGATCCTGAAGCTGACCACCGTCCACGACGAAGCCGACGAGGAAGACGAAGACGTTTCCGAAAACGGCACGCAGAAGTAGTTAGGAAGATTGGCATGACCTGGACCAGCGCTTTCGGCCGCGCCTGCGGCTGGCTTTTAGATCGCATCGTGTATGGTCTGGCTCTCACCCGCATCTCCCCCAACGTACTCACCTTCCTCGGGCTCGTTATCAATATCGTTGCGGCGTTTCTGTTCGGTCATGCGAACGCGACCAATGCCGGCAGCATGTTTCTCTATGCAGGATTGGTCATCATCGGCGCCGGCATCTTCGACATGGTGGACGGCCGCGTGGCCCGGCGCAACAACCAGGTCACGGTCTTCGGGTCTTTTTTCGACTCGGTCATCGACCGCTACTCCGACGTGGTGCTGTTTTTCGGACTGCTGGTCTACTACGGCCGCATCAACAGATTCCGTTATGTGGTTTTGGTCGCCTTCGTGATGATCACATCGCTGATGGTCAGCTACACACGCGCACGCGCCGAGGCCCTGATCGGCAGTTGCAAAGTGGGCTTCATGGAACGGCCGGAGCGGATCGTGCTCGTGATTCTGGGGGCACTGTTCAACCACTGGGGCGTGATGGCCCCGGTGCTTTGGGTGCTCGCCGTGCTCTCGACCATCACCGTAATTCACCGCGTCCAGTACACGTACTCCCGCACCAAGCACCTGGCGCCGCTGAGTCAGTAGCGTCTAGCCCTGCCTCTTCTTCCACTCCTCATACGACATACGCGGAATCTTCACAAACGCGTCGCGGGTGCGCACATAGTTGCCCAGACCATTCATGCGCCCAATCGCGTGTAATTCCTCGGCCTTGATGTAGGGTCCGGCGGGATCGACATAGCGATCTTCCACGTAGATGGCCACCACGCGCCCCAGAATGATGCGCGACCGGCCAATCTCAAGCGTTGTGTGCTCCCGGCACTCAAGCGCTGCATGGGCCTCTGCGATGCGCGGCGGTCGCACCAGCTGCGACGGGGTAATGGTGAACCCGGCGATCTCCAGTTCGTTCGTCCCCTCGGGAAAATCGACCGCGCAGATGTTCATCTTCTCTGCAATATCTTCGGTGACGACGTTCACCACGAACTCCCCGGTATGACGAATGTTGCGCGCCGTGTCCTTGGGCACAAAAGCATGATCGGGACGGTTGGCAACGCCTATTCCAACGATCGGCGGATCGGTGCAGAAATAGTTGAAGGCACTAAACGGCGCGGCGTTCAGCCTTCCCTCTTTGTCCATGCTGGTGATTAGCGCAATCGGACGCGGGGCAATGAGGCCGATGAGCAGCTTGTAGACCTCGCTATGCGAGGTTTGTTCCAGATCGAATTTCAACGAGGTCTCCGGGTTAACTTCGGCGCAGCTTCCGCGCGGCTCACAAGCGAGAGTCGCACTAGCAGGTCACCATCACAGCCGAGCAGCCGGGCTTGGTGGGCTTCCACTTCACCAGGAACTGCGTGACCGCCGAAGACTCCACCCTCTGCATCTTCTCGAACTCCGCGGTCTGCGTGCTGTAGAGCAACTTGCCACTCTCGCTCAAAACCGCCAGCTCAGGAACGCCTCTTTCGAGCGGCACTTTGTACTTCTGGGCGATATCTACGTTTTCGTCCATGTGGCCGATGTTGACGTGAACCAGCACGAAGTTGGACTCGAGAATCGGCCGGTTCGCGTCATTGTGAAAATAGATGTCGAGCACCTGGCAGTCGCCGCACCAGTTCCCGCCAAAATCGATGAGAACGCGTTTGTGCGTCGCCGCCGCTCTTTTGAGAGCCATCGCAAGGTCGGCTTTTGCCCGCGCTGGGTCGGGGTAGATGTCGCGGCTCGCAGAATTTGCCGTGCCGGCAGCAAGGACAAGCAGGGCGATGGCAGCGATCCATTTGAGTGTCTTCATGGAACGGGGAATCCTCCAACGGTCACCTCTTCAGTGTGCCATAAGAGGTAATGTCCTTTCCCCTTTCGGGTCAAGACAGTCCGAGCGCTCGGCGTTACCCTTAAAAGGAATGAGTGACCTGCGCCAACGGCTGGAATCGAAGGCGTTCCCGGACCTGGGAGCGATGATGGACGGCTATGCGCGAGCGGCGGTCGAATTGGGCAACGAAGGCTTTCAACAAAGGCTCGACTTCAGTTCCGAATCGATCGAGAACCTCGATGAGATCCTGGTGCTCGTGGGCGAGAATCCCAATGTCGACCTCGACTTTGAAGTGCGTCTATGGGGCAGCTACCTCGGCGAGGTACTGCGGCGTCGCTATAACGGCTCGTGGGAAATGACGCCCTATCCCGGGGGCGCTGTTGCCGTTCCCGCAGTGGATGTCCGCGGCTCGCGCCTTTTCCCGCTCATCAAGGTCTATCGCCGCCTGACGATGGGGGAAGAGGAAGACCTTGGCAGCTTTTTTGCCATGGTGACCGAACGGCTCGGCAGTCCAGCCAAAGTGAATTAGGGCAACCGCCTCAAGAAGCTCCAACCACTTCCGTTTCACCGATGCGATCCAGGTGACAACCGCTCTGGCAGCCTTTGTGCGACAATGAACGGTGACGGAGTGCGCCGGTAAGACGCGGCGCGTGGAGGATTGAGCATGGGCGATCTATTGCAACCATGGCACCTGATCGTGTTGGCGGTGGTGGCGTTTTTGCTGTTTGGCGCCAAACGGCTGCCGGAACTGGGCAAGGGACTCGGCGAAGGATTAAAAGGGTTTAAAGAAGGCTTGAAGGGGATCAGCGAACCTTCAGCGCCGACGACAACCGCACAGAACACTGCCCCGCCGCCGCCCAACTCGACTCCTGCCGATCAGAAGTAGCGAAGCACGCGGCGTGATGGCGGCCTGAGGCCACACGAATCGATTTTGCAGCAACAAGAAACCGTACTTGCGCTTCGAGAAAAGCAAAGGCCTGGGCCAATCCGCCCAGGCCTTCTGTATTTCTTCAGAGCCGGGAATCCGCCGCGTCGCACCCCTAAGGACGCTGGTCTTCCGCCGACGGGTAGTAACCTCTCTTCGCAATCACGTCCATGCCGGGCCGTTCCACGCGCACGTCGATGCTGCGGTACTTGCCATCGAGGAGCGGCTCGTGCGTGGAATAAACCAGCGTGTACTGGGTGCGCGCCTCCTCGGCGATCTTGGCATAGCTCTTCTCAATGCCGTTCAGATTCTTCTCGGAGTCCGGCTGGCCGCCCGTCGCATACACGTACTTCACGAGCAGATTGTCGTACATCTGGAACGGCAGGTGAAAGCGGCTCACGTAGCCTTCGCCCCAGCGCGCCGAGTCGCCTACCAGTGTTCCCCAAACCGCAATATTGTTGGTTTGGAGATAGCGCAGCACATCCTTGTAAGTGGCCTTGCTGCCGGCTTCTTTCCCATCGGAGATCACGTAGATAATCCGGCGGCGTCCTTTGGGCCGGGTCGATAGTTCTTTCGCAGCTGCGAGGATTGCGTCGTTAAGGGTGTGAATTTCTTTGGGTATTGTGATGACTCCGCCGCCGCCTCCCGTCGACCGCCCCTCCTGCAGGTTCGGATCTGCGCAGTTGCCGTTGACGTGAACGTTGCAACCGGCCATTGGTCCACTATTCACCGGGATAAGCTCTTCGGTGCCGCTCGCCTTCGCGATTGCAAATACAGCGGGAACCCGCGCGCTTTGTGCGCCAGTGAAGCCGGTCCACTCATGGTAGCTATGGCCGTACGTGAAGATGGCAAGCTCATCGAAGGGTGTCAGCGCGCCCTGAATCGCGCCCATCGAGTCGTTGACTTTGGCCATTACTTCGCTGGTCAGGCTCTGGTCGATGACGAACGCAATGGAGAGCGGCATCGGGTCGACCGAAAAGACCTTCAATGGCTCGTACGTCCCGTTTTCAAAGACTCGGAAGTCGCGCCAGGTCAGCCCGGGCACGAGGATTCCCTTGTTGTCCTTCACTGTGACCGGAACTTCGACGTAGGTCACATTGATGCGATAAATATTGGGCAAATCCGCGGCTGAAGCCGTCTCGGGCGCTACAGGCTGGATCGGCTCCTGCGGGCGGCTGGGCTGCTGCGTGCTGGGGGGCTGCTGCGGCACGGAGGAAGAATTCGACGATGTGCCCGTTCCGGCGGCGTCGCTTCCCGCGCCGATACCAGGCGTAATCGGACCTGCCACATCGCTTAATGGCGTCTGATTCTGCGGCGCAGGCGCATCGGGAACAGGTTGCTGCTGTTGGTTTTGCTGCTGGGCTGAAGCCAAACTAATGAAAATGAGGCCCGTAGTCAATACCGCGCCCAACGCCCTGATTTTGAAACCAAGCTTCACAGGTCTATCTTCCTCCAAAAACCGCGTCCGTGGGCATTCGGGCTTTGCCAGCCGGTTCCCTTCGAACGGAAAAACCGGGGACCTCAAATCCCTGCACCGTAACTTGGCGCAACTCGGGACTGTCCCTGTACGATTCCTGTCTTCTATCTCTTGCCCCAATGACCGGACTTTTCGTCGCTGGAGTTGCTTCCTGACTGTACTCGTCAGAGTATCAGACGCACGGAAGCCTCGCAGGTTGTCCACGATAGATGGAAACACTGCAACCGGTCTCATCAATGGCTACCCCATTGGCTGTCGAAGTATAGGCCCCAACAACAAGGCAGGCCCCAGGCGCCGATCGAGTTGATGAACTCAGCTTATGCGACCGGTTCTAAGGTATGCTCTCTTCGTAGGCGCTTTGCCGTCTATCTCAACAGATGCGGATTCCTTCTCTGACTGCTGCGCTGCTGCTGACCCTCGCGGTGTCGTCCGTGCCGGGAAGGGCGCAGCTTGCGCCTTCGCCGGATGCTCCCCCGGTCAGCAACGCGCCCGAAGCGCCTCCCGAAGATCAGTCAGTCGCGACGTTCAAGATCCAGGTCAATCTGGTCGACCTGTTTTTTACCGTGAAGGACAAGAGCGGCAACCTCGTTCCTCATCTCACTCAGAACGACTGTTCCGTCGCCGAAGACAAAGTACCCCAGACGCTGAAACATTTTGTCGCCGAAACCAACCAGGCTCTTACCCTCGGAATTCTGCTCGACACCTCCGGCAGTCAACAACGGGTTTTACCGCTGGAGCAGCAGTCAGGCAGCCGATTCCTGGAGCAGGTTCTTCGCCAAAAAGACCAGGCCTTCCTGCTCTCCTTCGATGTGAACGTGGATCTGCTCCAGGACTACACCAACAGCCCTCGTCTGCTCGCGCGAGCGATGGATAAGGCCGAGATCAATACCGCCGGTGGCAATGGGGCCGCAGGCATCCCTGGGCTTGGTGGCGGACCCGTGCCTGTGCATGGCACGCCGAAGGGAACGCTGCTCTACGATGCCATCTATATGGCCTCCAATCAGAAGCTGAACCAGGAAACGGGCCGCAAGGCGATGATCATCCTGACCGACGGCGAAGATGAGGGCAGCGACCACAAGATCACGGAGGCAATTGCCGCTGCAGAGCGGAATAACGTCATCGTCTACGTCATCCTGATTGCTGATACCGGGTTTTATGGCGGGTTCGGCTACAGCGGCTATTCCGCGGCAAAGAGAATCTCCGATGAGACCGGCGGGCGTCTGATCAACGTGGGCAACAACGGCAACAAGCTGGAAGCTGCCTTCCAGCAGATCCAGGACGAATTGCGCACGCAGTACGTAGCCAGCTACACACCCACGAATGCCAAACTGGACGGCACCTTCCGCCGCATCTCCGTCGAGTGCAAAGGCGATGGAATGAAAGTCCAGGTGCGCAAGGGCTACTTCGCACCATCGTCCGGGCAATAACAACGTAGAAATTACGTTCTTCGGCCCGACATCTCTGCTTGAAATAAAAAATCTACACACCTAAGACGAAATGCGAAGCGCTGTTTGCGAACTTGCGCCTCAGCAAGTTACTTCGTTTCGCGTCAATGCAGCAATTGCACGGGATGAGGGCTTTCGAATCAGCGGCTTGTCCTCGTGCCAATACACGAGACGCGCACTATTACCTGCGCGTGCACTTCCGCCGACATGGCACGTCACATGCAACTGTCTTTTCATTACACCGCATACGATGCTTCAGAGTTTTGTGCGCGATCAACACGACGCTTGGAAGTGGGTTTGTTGAGGGACCTCTGTATGAAGACTGCCATCCTGCTCGCTGTGTTCATCGTTATCCTTTCGAGCCTTCCCATTGTGTCGCGTCAAACGACCGCCGCAGCCCAGGAGAACACATCCCCCGCGGTGATTCCACCTGCTCATCCCGAAAGCTTTTCAGCGGATAACCCGACTCATTCTGGCACCGTAGTTCGGACGGACTACACCGAACCGATCGCTACGCTTACCCCCAAAACGACGCGAGCACGCGAAACGGTTGCAATAAAGACAGAAGAACAAATCAAAATCGACGCCAACTCTATGGCGAAATAAGGTTTAACAGGCTTGGGCATTTTCGGAGTATATGTATCTTAAATACTTCAATCATTATTCTTTTATTCTTCTCCAAAG
This sequence comes from uncultured Acidobacteriaceae bacterium, assembly GCA_963745845.1. Taxonomy (GTDB): domain Bacteria; phylum Acidobacteriota; class Terriglobia; order Terriglobales; family Acidobacteriaceae; genus Telmatobacter. Next base: position 289,822 of record CAVUZE010000002.1, read on the forward strand.
ATGCCCAAGGAAATCGCGTCGTCTGCACGAAAGCCTAAAAATCCCTGAAAAAACTTGCGTAAGGCGTCCAGACCAATTCGCAGAACCGGGATAGGACTGGGTAATTCCCGGTCCCGCCGCAGGTTGAGCTTTCGATAGGAACAACCTGTCGCGTTTTTGCACAGATCGTTACCTACGTCCCACGACGCCGTAATCTGGCGCGAAAGAGGGGGTTGTCGGTAATATCGGTTGCGTCGGGAAAAACTTGAGGCCAAAATACAAAGATTTCGGCCCCCGCCCCCGGCCAAAGGTGCCTGCCATGCTGAATGCCGCCCTCGAAGATGGCTTTGAAATCAGCCCCAGATTCCGCAAGACGCTGGAAGAACGCGTCGGCCGCCTGGAGCGCGATGCAGATTACGATGAGGAGCAAATCTCGCGGCTCGAGAACCGCGATCACATTCGGCGGCAGATGCGGCTGGTCGCAATCGAGCGCGCCGAAGCCCTCCGCATTCGCCTCTTTCTCGATCGCGCGAAAACGCGCTCGCCGCGCCCGCTGATTACGCTCTAGACGCTCTTTTTTGCGCGCCGCCCACTTCGCGTTGCGAGCCCAATTGGCGCTCGAATCCAAAAAGGCCGTGCCCCATGTCATGGGCACGGCCTTTTTCTGCGGTCAGAATTTGGAGCACCGGGCGGGGATCGAACCCGCGTATACAGGTTTTGCAGACCTGCGCGTTAGCCACTTCGCCACCGATGCTTGAAATGCAGGGAACAGGGATCAGGGAACAGCGCCTGAAGACGAACAACCTAAGTAGCCCTCAGCCGGCTTCTTCATTCGCAATGAAATCACACATTGGCACGAAAAGAACTGTTCCCTGTTCCCTTTCTTTTTTCATTCCGTCGCCAATTCCTTCTTCGACAAATACCACGTCTCGACCTTGAGCCCTGCCCCGCCTCCATTGGTACGCTTGGCAGCATCAGCCACCGTGGCCGGCGCGGGCACAATCACATCTTGTCCCGGCCGCCAGTCGGCTCCCACGCTCACGCCGTTTCCGTCGATCGTCCGCAGCCCCTGGAACACGCGGATCAGCTCATCGATGTTCCGGCCCAGCTGCTGCGGGTAGTAGATGATCGCGCGGATGGTCTGCTTGGGATCGATCGCAAAAACCGCGCGCACCGTCGACGTATCCGATGCCTCCGGGTGCACCAGGCCGTAGAGCCCCGCGACCTTTTGATCGAGATCCGCGATCACCGGGAATTTGACTTCGATGCCGGCATTCTTTTCGAGGTCCCGCACCCAGGCGATGTGCGAGTAGATGGAATCGATCGACACGCCGATGAGTTGCACGCCAAGCTCGTCGAATCGCTGCCATGCGCGAGCGAACGCAACGAATTCGGTGGAACAAACCGGAGTAAAGTCGGCTGGATGAGAGAAGAGCAGGACATACTTGCCCTTCGAAGTGAAGTCGCTGAGGCGGATCAAGCCTTGCGTGGACTTGGCTTCAAAGTCCGGCGCGGCTTCGAGGATACGCGGAATTCGGCTTTCCTGAACGACGCTCATCTGAAATCTCCTCACTGCACATTGCGTGCGGGCGGTCTGCGCCCGGAAATGAAAAACCCACTCGCCATGGGCGGGTGGGTCGTCGGGGTTCCAAAATCTTCGGAAGTCAGCCCAGCGAACACGCCCGCGTGCAACGGCAGCCCTGACAGCAGCAGGGCAAGCACTCGTTGGGGCACATCGCGGGAGTGGAAAAGCGGGCCATCGAATCCTTTACGGCTGGGCAGCCGCCCGAACCGAATATTCGTAGACTAGAGCGAACTCCGGAACATGTCAAGCCAACAGAATCCCTGAGGCCATCTCACACGGAGCCGCTGAACACGCAACCAATTGGTTGCATTCTTTGCCAACCTGTTCTATTATGCAACCTTGAGGTTGCCCAATTATGAATGATCGCATCGAAAAACGCATTGAGCTCAAGGCTCCGGTTGCACGCGTTTGGCGCGCGCTCACCGACTACCGCGAATTCGGCGAATGGTTTCGCGTGAAGCTGGAAGGCCCATTCGTGGTCGGCCAGGTGACGCGCGGTCGAATCACCCATCCCGGCTATGAACACGTGAAATGGGAAGCCCTGGTTCAAAAGATGGATCCGGAGCGGCTCTTTTCGTTTACCTGGCCCCTGATTAAATCAGTTGATCCAGCGAATTACTCAGGAGATTACTCCAGTTCGCCGACCACGCTCGTCGAGTTCAGACTCGAGAAAACCGGTACCGGCACTCTTCTCACGCTCACCGAATCGGGATTCGAGAAGGCTCCAGCCGATTGGCGTCTTGAGGTTTTCCGCCGCAACGACGGTGGCTGGACCGAGCAGATGAAGAACATCGAGAGCTATGTCGCGTAACACCTCTAGCTCCCGTTCCGGCCGGCGCCGGTCGCACGCGCCTGTCTTCGCGGCGCTCGGTGACCGGACTCGCCTCGCACTCGTAGCGAAATTGAGCCTGGGTGAACTCTACTCGATCTCACAGCTCACCCAGGGCTCACGGCTCACCCGCCAGGCAATCACCAAGCACCTGCGCGTGCTTGAGCAAGCCGGCATGGTGCGCTGCATGCGCCGGGGCCGTGAGAGCCTGTTTGCGTTCAACCCCGAGCCACTCGAGGAGGCGAAGAGTTATCTCGAATCGGTGTCGGAGCAGTGGGACCAGGCACTCGCGCGGCTCAAGATATTTGTGGAAGATGAGGGGAGAACCTAGCGTCCCAGCTTTTGTGACCGGTGGCCTCGCCGGCAGGACGAACAACCGGGCCGTTGCCCGATAATGGCCTCATGTCCACTCGCCCTGGTTCTCATCGCGTTGCCCTGGAGTACACGGTTGTCGACGCGTTCACCGACACCGCGCTTGCCGGCAACCCGGTCGCGGTGGTGACCGATTCCATCGGTCTGTCCACGGAACGGATGCAAGCGATTGCCCGCGAATTCAATCTCAGCGAGACGACATTCGTGCAACGCAGACCCGCAGCGGTCGAGCAGGCCGAGGGCGTACGCGTGCGCATTTTCACCACGCAGGAGGAACTTACCTTTGCCGGTCACCCGACGTTAGGCACAGCAAGCGTACTCAAGGTGAACGCGCCGGAGACGGCCCAGGGAGATACCATCACCCTCGCGCTCAACGTGGGCCCCGTCCCGGTGCGCTTTAAAGATCGAGCCGACGATTCCACCGCCCTCTTCGGTGAAATGACGCAGCGCGACCCGGAGTTTGGGGCGGAGCTGGATCCAGCTGTGGTTGCGCATCTCACCGGGCTCGATCCTTCAGATCCTGATCCCAACCTTCCGCCGCAAATCGTTTCTACAGGAATCGCATTCGCCATCGTGGCGTTGCGCTCGGCCGATGCCTTGAGCCGCCTCGGCGTGAAACAGCTGGAGGCCACCGACTGGCTCCGGGAACGCGGCGCCCGCTGGTTCTTTGTCCTCGGCCCGACCGGCGAAAAGGAACCCGCCTTTCGCGCGCGCATGCAGTTTAATGGAGGCGAAGATCCGGCCACAGGCTCCGCGGCGGGCTGCGCCATCAGCTTTCTCGTGGCGCGGCGCGTGGTCTCATCGGGCGAGCAGATTCTGCTCCGACAGGGCGTCGAAATCCGCCGACCCAGCGATCTTTTTCTCCGCGCAAAATTGAGTTCAGCGAAGGTCTCCGATGTGCGCGTTGCGGGCAGCACAGTTCTTGTTGCAAAGGGACAGCTTTTCCTGCCGTAATACACATACTTTCAACAGACTTTAATGATCCCAAGTGACGCACTATCTTCGTAATACCGGATTTCCACTGTTTTCATGATGGTTTTCATTCCGACTTTCGCTTGTCTTTCCCTCTTCCCAGCGTTCGCGAGTGCTCGTACTCTTGCGAAGCATTGAGACATTTTCACCGGCGATTCAGCCGTTACACAGTTCCTGTAGCCCGCAAGCACCGCAGCCCAGTGGCGTTTTCCTTAGGGAGACGACACGTTGCTCGATGCTAGAAATGGCACTGTAATTGTGGAACTGCTCTAGCCGGACTAGCCCAAGTCAATCAGACACAATTCTGACTGCTAACAAGGGCTTCCGTTGCGTGAGGTCGATCAACGGAGCGAGCGCTTTTGTGTTTGGCATGCGCTTTGCAGCCGAATCGGCCACGCAGACATAGCCTGTTGGCATCTGCTGTCCCAGGGCACCCTCGTGCCAACCCGCCATGAGAGCGGGCGAGGAGATGTGTGTTCTCAAGGGCAGCCAAAAATCTGTATTCAAGGAGTGGACCTCTTTCATGCGTCCCAAGAAAGTAATTCTCTGCGTTGATGACAACGAACAAGACCTTTCTGTGCTCAAGTTCATGCTTTCCACGAACGGCTACCGCGTACTGGCGGCGAACAGCGGTGCGGAGGCGATCGCCATCTTTGGCGACAACCTTGTCGACCTGGTTCTGGCTGACTCCGCCATGCCTCAGATGACCGGCGACCAACTGATCCGCCGGCTGAAACAGATCGCAGCTCACGTGCCGATGGTCCTTCTGGGCGATCCGCAAAAAATGGAGGGCCAGATCCACGCCGCCGATGCGCTGCTGACCAAGAAAACTTGCTCGCCGCTGGAGCTGCTCGAGTGCATCAAAGTGAGAAGTGCGCGCAAGAGGGGCCCGCGCAAAGGCATGCAGCGCCTGCCGCAAGGCACGGCGCTCGCCGTCGCGTCTTGATGGCAGGGCGGGCCAAGGAATCGGCCGGCGAAGAGGAAGAGGAGCTGGAAGCCTCGAATGCGGACTTCCAGCTCCTTCAGAAAGCACGCACTTGACGACTGGACGCGCCGGCAGGCATACTCCGCTGCTATAGCATTTTCGGAAATGATTTTGCCATCTTGAATCTCTTGCAAGGTCACCGCACGACCCACTCGCGTTGATCTTCTGTCCTTGGCTTCGGCTCTCGGCTACATTTCCAAAAGTGCATATAGCCCAGCGGGCCATTCCACATTACTCGCTCGCGGAAGCAGGGTTTTATGGATCTTGTTCTTGCTCGTCTTCTGTTTGTGGCCTTGTTGTCGGGGGTCTGTTACGTCCTTCATCCCTTCGGATTCTCTGGTCCGATCGGCGCGGTTGCCGGAGCAGGCGCGGCTGGCGCGGTGATTGTCTTCGAGCTGCGAGTGCGGGCTCTCAGCCTCAAGCGGCTGATCGGAGCAGTCGTGGGCAGCGTGCTGGGCATCTTTGGCGCCGCGCTCTTTTGCCTCGTATTGCGCTCGGCGCCCCTCGCCGGCTCGACCTCGGCCGTCCTGCAGATATTCGTCCTGCTCCTGATGACGTATGTCGGCCTGCTGGTGGGTGCCAGCAAAGGCGACCTGCTGAATCCTGCGGCGCTGGGTTTCGTTTTTAGCGGGGAACGTCCCACAAAGCGCACCGCCAAGGTCCTCGATACCAGCGTGATTATCGACGGGCGCATTGCCGATATCGCCGAGGCCGGATTCATCGAGGGCCTCATGGTAGTGCCGGAGTTCGTCTTGCGCGAGCTGCAAGTCGTCGCCGACTCTACCGATGGCTCAAAGCGCCAACGTGGCCGCCGCGGCCTCGATATGCTGCAGCGCATGCAGTCGAATTGCGGTATTCAAGTCCAAATCGTCCCCGATGACTTCCCGTCTATACGCGAAGTCGACCTCAAGCTCCTGGAACTGGCAAAGAAATGGGAAGCCAAAGTCGTTACCAACGACTTCAACCTGAACAAGGTGGCGCACCTGCACCACGTCGACGTGCTGAACATCAACGACCTGGCCAATGCACTCAAGCCCGTGGTGCTGCCGGGCGAGCGCATGACCGTGCTCATCCTGAAAGAAGGCAAGGAATACAACCAGGGAGTCGGCTATCTCGATGACGGCACCATGGTGGTGGTCGACCACGCGCGCAAGATGATCGGCAAGCCCGTCGACATCTCCGTCACCAGCGTGCTGCAAACCGCAAGCGGCAAGATGATCTTCGGCAAGATGGACGAGAACGGAAAGCCGTTTGAGCCTGTCAAATCCGGTCCGGTGGAGATCGCTCGTTAGTAAACTTCGGCACAAGACCCGAGACCGTACAGAATGGCACTCCACGTCCTGCAACATACAGGCGCGAGTACCACGCGAAAACCTTAGGCACCGGATCATGATTACCGCAGAGACTTACTGAAGAGCGTCATCAACGTTATTGAAAAATTCGATGAATAAATAGAAGATATCCACAACGTCATCCGTACGCTAGCGCGCTCACAAGTCCGTCCTCCCCCGGCGCTTGTTGACTCCCTCGCGGAGGTGCGCAAATTGCTTACAAGTTTATGGGCCTGTTTCATACGGTCTTTTGCCAATTGTGCCGTCAAATTCTCTTTTCAACGCATAGCGCTTCGGGTTCCGTTCGCGCTCGGGCTGCTTTGTGCCTTTTCCGCATTGACTGGCTGCGGAGGCGCGTCAAGTAGCTTGGTGGCCTCGATCACGCTGGCCATCACAACTACTTCTCTGCCTACCGGCCAGGTGGGGACAAGTTATAGCGCCGCGCTTGCAGCCACCGGTGGCAAGACTCCATACAAATGGTCTCTCACGAGCGGCACGCTCCCCGCGGGCCTCGCGCTGAACGCCTCAACCGGGGCAATCGCCGGCACACCGACTGCGGCAGCAGTAAGCGCCACCGCGCTCACCTTCACGGTGGCCGATTCCAGCAGCCCAGCACAAACCAAGTCGGTCAACCTCTCACTGACAATTACCGCGGCTGGCCCGGCCCCGTTGAGCATTACAACCATCTCATTGCCCAACGGCCTCGTGGGGTCCAGCTACAGCGCCACGCTTGCAGCCACCGGCGGCACTACGCCTTACTCGTGGTCGTTGACCAGCGGCTCACTGCCCGCTGGTCTCACGCTGAACGCCGCCACAGGTACAATCAGCGGCATCCCCACGGCAGCGGCGAACGCGACCGCGCTCACCTTCGCAGTCACCGACTCGGGGAACCCTGCGCAAAGCAAATCCGTGAACCTCAGCCTGACCGTCTTAGCCTCTTCCGCCCCGCCGCTGGTCATCGCCACAACTTCACTCCCGAATGGCCAGGTGGGTGCGGCGTACAGCGCAACGCTTGTCGCCTCGGGGGGAACCGCGCCCTATACCTGGTCGTTGACCGGTGGCACACTACCTGTGGGCCTCACGCTGAATCCTTCTACAGGAGCAATTACGGGCACACCGACAGCAACGGCCGGCGCCTCCACGCTTACGTTCAGCGTGACCGATTCCAGCAGCCCTTCTCACACAGCATCGGCAAATCTGATTCTGACCATCGCTGCATCCGCTTCCGGACCGTTGACCATTACCACCACTGCGTTGCCGAACGGCCAGGTGGGCACCGCTTACAGCGCAACGCTCACGGCTACTGGCGGCACAACTCCTTACACTTGGGCACTCTCGAGTGGCACATTGCCCGCCGGCCTCGCACTCAATCCATCGACAGGCGCCATCACCGGTACAGCGACGGCCAATGCGAATAACACGCCGCTCAGTTTTTCTGTTACCGACTCCAGCAGCCCCGTACAGAGCAAATCCGTGAGTCTCACGCTGTATATTTCCGCTTCCGGCTCCAGCACCTTGGCGATCACGAGCTCGTCGCTGCCCAATGGACAGGATGGAAATGCCTACAATGCGACCCTCATTGCGAATGGCGGAACGACACCCTACACCTGGTCCGTCACAAGCGGATCGCTCCCGGCCGGCCTGAATCTGAATCCGACCACCGGTGCAATCACTGGAACGCCCACGGCAACGGCGAGCGCCACCCTGCTCACATTTTCCATCAGCGATTCCAGCGTCCCCGTGCAGACCAAATCGATCAACCTTGTATTGACCATTTACTCATCAAATGGAATTTCCGTTTCGGTCTCGCCTCAGAATTCAGGAGTCGCCATCACGCAAACCCTGTCATTAACGCCGACGACAACCGACAGCTCTGGCGTGCAATGGTCAGCCACTGGCATTGGCTGCAGCGGCACATCGTGCGGCACGTTCTCCTCCCCCACAAGCCTTCCCGGAGTTGCCGTCACCTACACGGCGCCGAGCACGGCCGGCGTCTACGTCATCTCGGCCAGCAGCGTCACCAACAGCTCAATCACAGCCACCGTCACCGTTGGTGTGACCGATCTTGCCGGCATGACCACGTATCATAACGATCTCTCTCACGATGGTGCGAACACACAAGAGTACGCTCTCAACCCTTCGAACGTTACAACCTCGACCTTCGGCAAACTCTTTTCCTGCACAGTCGACGAAGCCGTGTATGCCCAGCCTCTTTGGGTTCCCAACTTGACTGTCAATTCGGCCGCACACAACGTGGTATTCGTTGCCACGCAGAACGACAGCCTCTATGCCTTTGACGCCGACAGCAACACTCCTCCCTGCACACCGCTCTGGCAGGTGAATCTGCTGGACTCAGCCCACGGCGGCACTCCCGGCGAAACCTCCGTTCCGTCGGGCCCAGCCTACTACCTTGTAGGACAAGGCGGAGGCGACATTCAGCCCGAGGTCGGAGTCACCGGAACCCCGGTGATCGATTCGAGCACCAATACCCTCTATGTCGTTTCGAAATCTGTCATCGCCTCCGGACCTACCTTTTATCAGCGTCTCCATGCGATCGATCTCGCAACCGGAAATGAAAAATTCTCAGGCCCCGTCAACATTGCCGCCACCTATCCTGGCAACGGAGATGGAGGCTCAACCACAACCTTCGTCGCCCAACAGGAGAATCAGCGGCCCGGCCTGGCGCTCGTCAATGGGACGGTGTACATCGCTTGGGCCTCGCATGAGGACACAACGCCGTTTTACGGTTGGGTCATGGGCTACAACGCGAGCAATCTCGCCCAGACATTCGTTTTCAATGTCGTGCCGAATGCTCCTTCTTCTCCGATGATTGGAGTTGCAGGAGACGGAGGCATTTGGATGAGCGGCGGTGCGCCTGCGGCCGATTCTTCTGGCAATCTCTATCTCATCACCGCCAACGGTAGCTTTGATCCCACAAGCAGCGATTATGGCGATTCTTTCCTGCAGCTTTCCCCAAGCCTAAGCGTCAATCAATATTTCACGCCTTCCGACCAACAGGCAGATAACGACAACGACAACGATTTTGGCTCCGGAGGCGCTGCAGTCCTGGTCGACCTACCGGCCAATGGCAGCAATCCCACCCATCTCGTGATTGGGGGCGGCAAAGACGGAGCCCTCTATCTACTCAACCGCGACAGCATGGGAGGATACGGCGACTCCAATGTATGGCAGGAATTGCAGCTGAGCGGTTATGGAATCTTCGCAACAGGGGCCTTTTGGAACGATACTTTTTACCTAGCAACTGTCGGCAACACGCTGCAGGCGTTCACCCTCGATCCTTCAACCGCGCTGCTGACTCTTTCTCCGAATACTTCATCCAGTCCGTATGGTTTTCCTGGTGCGACTCCGTCGGTGTCCTCCATGCCGAACTACAGCAACGGCATCGTCTGGGCCCTGGATGACAGCCAATATTGCACCACCCAGGCTCCGGGATGCGGCCCTGCTGTCCTCCACGCGTACGACGCCACCAACCTCTCCAACGAACTTTGGAACAGCACGCAGGGAACCGGCAACGCTGCGGGCAGCGCGGTCAAGTTCACGGTTCCCACCGTTGCGAATGGCAAGGTATACGTGGGCACGCGCGGCAACAATTCCGGCGGAACAGACAACAGCACGTCGGTTCCCGGCGAACTCGACGTGTATGGATTGCTGCCCAATTGATTGAGTTGCGAAGCTACCGGGCGCGATCTCGCATCGTCGTGCCCAGGCCTTCATTTCAATCCGTTAGCGATTACGGCTGCATCAGCATGCGGCGCAAGCGCTGCTTCACTCCGGGCCATTCTTTGGCGATGAGTGAAAAACGCGCCGAATCGCGCGCCGTGAAATCGGACGCCATACGATGGGCGCGTAATGTGCCTTCCCGCACCCCGCCAATGCGTGCGATTGCCACCTGCGAGCGCAGATTGCGGGCGTCGGTATGCAGGCAGACACGGAGCACACCCCAGGTCTCAAAGGCATAGCAGAGCATCAAGAACTTGGATTCGGTATTGGCCGCAGTGCGAATGGCTGATTGCGTAAGCCACGTGTAGCCGATTTCGCAAACGTCAGGAAGGTTTCGCCCATGCCGCGCATCGCCTTTCGGCCACGGCCAGGTTTCCAAATCGAAGAAGCGCGTCGATCCAATCACTGCGCCATCTTCAATCCGAATCGTCACGAACGGAAGCGCCTTTCCGGCGTCTTTCAAAGCAAGCGCTGCAGCAATGTAATCCGCGGCCTCGGCGCTTGTTTGCGGGACCGATGTCCATCGGTAGAGCGAGGGCTCGACCGATGCTGCCGCAGCCAGCGCGTCGGCATGGCTCGCCTGCAACGGCTCGAGGCGCACGTGCTTGCCCAGCAGCACAACACTCGCGTTAATGGCTTCTTGTAAAATGGATGCGCTCCGAACGCCGCGATGCGATTCCGAATCAGTTTAGCTGGGACCGGTTTCGCGGGCGTGAACGACTGGGGAAACTCTAAATTCAGTCAGCTGGCTGGTTTGAATAATCGGCTCTATGTCCGTGTATTTAGGTATATCACCCTGCAGCTCGGATGCATGAGGCAAAAATGCATTGGTAAATGCTTGAACCGACTCGCACGTGAATCCTGCAATCGCCCAAAAAGCTGGAGGCTGTTCCGGCATTGCGCCGCTGGTTCCGATTTCGGCCGACGCAGCCACAATTCCGGGCGCCAGCAGCTTGGCCGCCAGCGGCATATGCACATACAAGTAGTAATCGACGTCGAAACGGCTGCCGGGCTTCTTGGGGTAAAGAATGCTGACTCTGATCATGGCTCATCTTACGCGAAGATAGGCGATCAGTACTTTTGTACCTTGGGGTCGATCTCGTCGCTCCACGCGAGGATCCCGCCTGCCACGTTCACGACTCGTGGGTACCCCGCTTGCTTGAGAAATTCGGCGATCCGCTGCGAGCGAGCGCCGCTCCTGCAATGCACCACTACCTCGCGGTTGCGGTCGATCTCGCCGAGTCGCTGCGGCACGTCATTCTGGGGAATCAGTTTTCCGCCGATCTGGGCAATCTGATATTCATACGGCTCGCGCACGTCGATCAGTTGCACATCTTCTCCCGCGTCGATGCGCCGCTTCAATTCCTTCACCGTGATCTGCGGAATGCCGTTCTTCAAATTTGCCTCCTGCGGAGTTTCGGGTACGATTCCGCAAAAATTCTGGTAGTCGATCAGCTTTGTCACGGTCGGATGGTCGCCGCACACCGGGCACTCGGGATTCTTGCGCAGCTTCAGTTCGCGGAAACGCATGTTCAACGCATCGACAAGCAGCAACCGGCCGATCAAAGGAGTTCCGTTGCCAAGAATCAGCTTGATGACTTCGGTCGCTTGAATGACGCCGACCAGACCGGGCAAAATGCCCAGTACGCCGCCCTCAGCGCAACTGGGAACCAGCCCTGGCGGTGGCGGCTCCGGATAGAGGCAGCGATAGCAGGGGCCTTCCTCGGTCGCGAAGACGCTGGCCTGGCCTTCAAATCTGAAGATGGAGCCGTATACATTCGGTCTGCCCAGCAGTACGCAGGCGTCGTTCACCAGATAGCGCGTGGGGAAATTGTCCGTTCCATCCGCAACGATGTCGTAGTCCTTCAAAATCTCCAGCGCGTTGGCGCTGGACAGCATCGTTTCGTGTTTCACGACGTTGAGCGCGGGGTTCAACGCGGTGAGCTTCTCGGCCGCCGAGTCGATCTTCTTGCGGCCAATGTCCTTCGTCGAGTGGATGATCTGGCGCTGCAAATTGCTCGCGTCCACTACGTCGAAATCCACTAGTCCCAGCGTGCCGATGCCGGCTGCAGCAAGATAGAGGGCCAGCGGCGACCCCAGTCCGCCCGTGCCGACACAAAGCACCTTCGCGGCTTTCAGCTTTCTCTGCCCCTCCATGCCCACCTCAGGGAGAATCAGGTGGCGCGAGTAGCGGGCGAGATCGTCGGCGGTGAGTTCGGGAAGCGAAGCGGTTTCGGTAATCGTAGGCATTCTGGATTCAGTTCTCGGTTCTTAATTCTAAGATGTCAGCGATCAGTGTTTGTGCCGAAGGCACTCACGCCCGTGCGGCTTGCACCCCCGGCGATGGAGGGGATGATCGACAGCGTGTCTTTGTTCGTGACGGGAGTGCTTTCCTTCGCGGGAAGGTAGCGCACGTCCTCGTCGTTCAGATAAAGGTTAACAAAGGCGCGCAGTTTGCCCTCGCCAGTAAACAGGTGCTTGCGCAGATCGGGATGAGTGTTGGTGAGGTGATTGAGCGCCTCGGTCACGGTCGCTGCGTTCACCTCGATCGTGTCTTTTCCGTTTGCGAAGGGGCGCAACGGCGTGGGAATGAAAATCGTCATATGTCTGGGACCTCGCCAGCTCTTTTTAAGATGACACAGCGAGCCATTTGGATGAAGGGATGCAAGCGATTGACCGCTCTCGGGGGGCGCGATCGAGTCGGAATCCGCTGATCTGCCGCAAGTTCCAGGGCCTCCGGAAATCTAGCCCAAAGGGAGGCGGCTCCTGCGCCTCGCCGGAGCCGTCTCCTAAACTGATCCTGTCGAAGGTGGCCGTTATTGAGTTGGAGCTTTTGGCTTCCAGAAATCGGGGTCGGCTTTGATCCAATCTTCGCTCACGTAGCTCTGTTTCGGGTTGATCGAGAATAACTCCGAGTGGGCGGATTCCACAGTCTCGCCGTAGAGCTTTTCGAACTCCTTCATTCCCTCTTCGCCAAGAGCAGCCACGAACTTCTTGCTTTCACCGTAGGCTGCGTCAATATCCGCCAGGGACTTGTCCCCTGTGATCGCAATATAGGTGCCGTCGTCGACGCCATAGGCCGCCTCGAAACAGGCCCAGTGCGCGCTGGTCCCCGCCTTATCCTGCGCGTCCCTGTACATTTTCGACAGTTTGAACCAATCTCCACGATGGCCCAGGCGGACGTGGAAGACCGATATCTCGACGTAATGAGCATGCGAGAGGTCGGGGCGCGGATGGTAGCTCAGCTCGTCGCTATACGAGAAGACCTCGGAGTCCACGGAATCCAGCAGCTCGCCATCGGCCAGGCCTGCGCGTTCCAATGCGTCCGCCAGGACCTTGTCCTTGTCTACTAAGTCGTTGTCCTTACCCCATTCGTCGAACGAGGCGTACTCGGTGAGGAACAGGGCGCGCGCCTTGCCGGAGAGAGAGTTTAAGGCGACATAGTAGGCGGGAAACTTGGCGCGGGTTTCGGCAGCGATGAAGGCTCTCTCCGTCTTGTCGTGCGCCATGCCTCCCTTGTAGGGCTTGATGAATTCGCGCGTGATCTGCAAGACGGAGGGTTTGGCTGTGGTTTGTTGCGCCGCGGCCAGTGAACTGCCGGCAACCGCGAGGGACAGTCCCAACAGAATTGGGCTGATCTTCATAGGGAACCTCCTTGACGTGCTCAGAGATCGCTTGCTTGAGGGGGAGTAGAAGGTGAGCAATCGCGCGCGCTCTGGGGCAGGGCGATTATCTTGCCACAACCGTTTTAAGTAAAGGGAATTTCTGATCTGCTCGGGATTGAATTCATTCCGCCATTCAATCGGGAAGCAAGAAGCCGTTTTTTGAGCATGAAACCATCCCGGGGTTCCGAGCCGCGAGAAGGCAAGTCCTTCGATCGCAGGACATCTCAGCCGAGAAGCGACTGACCGAATTTGAGCCACCAGTCAGGTGCGCCACGGTAGAGATAGATGAGAAAGATCTGGAAGCCAAACACCAGCGGCAGCGCCACACGGTAGACCTTATGAATGCGCCGGTCGACGAGAAGGTCGCGGGCCACTCCCAGCAGGGTCACGCCGTCCACTAAAACGTAAAAGAGGCTGTGGTCGAAGATGTATTGGATGCGTCCGAAGGGAGCGTCGAGCAGCGCGCACGTGGCGATGAACAGCAGGCGGCGATGGAGTTCGGGTTTGCGGCGCCAGGCAATCGCGAGAGTCACACAGACGCCGAAGATAAGCATGTCGCCAAACGGAACGCTGAGAAACGCATCGGTGTCGGGGATGTGGAGGATGTGCTTGTCGAAGCGGCCCATGATGACAGCGATGACGAAACCGAGCACCACCATAACGGACGCGAGTCCGACGCCGAACCAGCCCAAGGTGCGATGGATTCGCACGTTGCGGGTGCGCACCAGCGCCGACTGAAAGATGTAGAACGCTACCCAAAGGGAGAAGGCAGCACCGTGGATCCAGAGAAGGATCGGCCGCGGCGGCGCGGCATGGAAGAGGTTGACATCGATGGTGTGGCTGAATCCCCAGATCACAATCGCTGCAATGAGAAGTGACATGGCGAAGTAGAAGTACTTATTCACCCATCCCCTGAGCCCGATTGTGGTAGCCGGATGTTGCGAGCGGACGGCGGGCGTGCTGAGCGTGTTCATCGTGCTTGCTCCGTTCTTTTGACCCTGGGGTGGCTGTTGTGCCCCGACCGACTAATCGGAGATGAATCGGACTGCAGGCCTGAATCGGGCTACGGCTGGTCAGCCGATGACGGTTCTGGTATTCAAAAGGGACTCCGGCGTCTCGCCGAAGTCCCTCAAACTGATTCAGTAGAACGCCGCAAGAAGGCAACTACGGCGTGGCCTTCTTTTCCGCCGCGGCCGGCTTCGGATTCCAGAAGTCTGGATCGGCCTTGATATAGTCGTCGGTCACATAGCTCTGCGCGGGATTCACTGAATAAAGCTCAATCCGCTCGGACTCAATGGACGCGGCGCGCAGTTCGCGAATCACCTTTTTGTCGTTATCGCTCAGAGCCGCTCCGATCTTCGGATCCTCTGAAAAGCGCTGGTCGATTTCGGCTTCCGAATTCGAGGCTGTAAGGAAGACATACGTACCGACCGACTCGCCGTACTCCGTTCGGTATGCCCCCCAATGTTGAGTGGTCCCGGCTTTATCGAAGGCGGCCATGTACAACTTCATCAGCTCCTCGAAATCCTTGCTATGCCCCGGACGGACCTGGACGATGTCGGCTTCGAGGTAGCGGTTTTGGGGGCCAGGTGTCTTCGAGTGGTAGCTCAGCTCTGGGTCGGAGCTGAAGATCAGTACGTGAGCCTCATCCAGCAACTCTCCATCTGCCACATTAATCCGTTCAAACTCGGATGCGACGGCCGGGGCATCAAAAATCTTGTTGGCCTTCTGCATTTCGTCAAACGAGTTGAAAGGGGAAAGATAAATCGCCCGCGCCCGGCCGCTCAGCGCGTTGTAGGCGGTATAGTGCAGCGGGAAATTGGCCTTTCGCATCGCCTGTACGAAAGCGCCTTCCGTCTTGTCGTGGGCCAACCCGCCCTTGCCGGGCTTGGGATATTCCACGATCACCTGCAGGTACTTGGGCGCCGTAGCGGTTGCAGTGGATGCATCTTGCGCCGCGGCCGGCAAACTACAGGCGACCGCGAGAGAAAGTCCCAACATCATTGGGCCAAACTTCATGTGTAACCTCCTTGACTTGCTCAGAGATCGCTGGCGGTGGGGGATAAAGGGGAGGAAAGCGCGCCTGCTCTTGGGCAAGCCGGATACTAATGGCAGTGGGAGCGTATGTAAAGTGAATTCACGAGTATAGCTGCCGATTCCGGCTTCAGCTATACGAAGACTTCTACTGTCTCCTGGACGAATTGCTTGTCTTCTTCGGTCGTCCCCGCCAGGAGAAATGAATTCGTGACCGCGGCCTTGCCCTGCGCGACTTCGGTAATCACGTACGAGCAGCCCAGCC
Organism: uncultured Acidobacteriaceae bacterium; assembly: GCA_963745845.1. GTDB lineage: Bacteria > Acidobacteriota > Terriglobia > Terriglobales > Acidobacteriaceae > Telmatobacter. Next base: position 305,580 of record CAVUZE010000002.1, read on the forward strand.
AATGCGCCTCGGCAAAATCGGTGGACGACCACTGCGCGGGATGATCGGGATGCGAATGATAGAAGCCGGCAATCTCCAATCCCTTGGTTCGCGCCTCACGCTGGATCTTCACCAGTTCCACAGGCGCAATGTGATACCTATTGTGCGCCGAATCCGTGCGCGTGTTGCCTGCCCGCATTGTCTCGACAATCTGCCAGCCTTCCGGCGACGGGTGCCCTAATAGTGCCCCGCAACACTCATGCGGATAGGTCTCTTCCCCATGCGCGCGAAAACTCTCGTAGACAGCGCGTGGCACGCGCAGCACGCTCATCCTTCCTCCCAGAACCGTTCGGTCAGATACTTCTCTGCCGAGTCCGGGAACACGGTCACAATCACCGCACTCCGCCCGGCGGCAGCTTCTTCGCGGGCAATATTGACGCATGCAACGACAGCGGCCGCGGCCGAGATGCCCACCAGCAGTCCTTCTTCGCGCGCCAGCCGCTTTGCCATCGCGTAGGCGGCTTCCGTTTCGATTTCGAGCTCGCGATCGGCCAAATGCGGATTGTAGATCGCCGGCACAATGGCGCTGGCCATGTGCTTCAACCCTTCGAGGCCATGGAACGGCGAGTCGGGCTGAAAGCTGATCGCCTGAATCGCGGGGTTGTGCTCCTTCAGCCGCCGGGTCGTACCCATAAACGTGCCGGTTGTGCCGAGCCCCGCGACAAAGTGCGTCACCTGCCCTGCGGTCTGCGTCAGAATCTCAGGTCCCGTCGAGTGATAGTGTGCCAGCCAGTTGGCATCATTCGAATATTGATCCAGATAGCAGAAGCGCGCCGGGTCGTTGCCCGCCAGCTCGCGCGCCCGCCGAATCGCTCCATCCGAGCCTTGATCGGGATCTGTCCAGTCCACCATCGCACCATACGCATGCAGGATCCGCTTGCGTTCGGCCGAAACATTCGACGGCATGGCCAGCTGCACCGGAACACCCAGGGCCGCGCCCAGCATCGCCAGCGCAATTCCCGTATTCCCGCTGGTCGCATCGAGGATGGTTTTGCCTGGCGTCAATAAGCCGCGTTGACGCGCATCGCGCACCATCGCCGCAGCCGCTCTGTCTTTCACACTGCCGCCGGGGTTGGCCCATTCCGCCTTGCCCAGCAGCGCGATTCCCTTCAGGTCGCGCACGACTTGCTCAAGGCGCAACAACGGTGTTGAGCCGATGCGTTCCGGCAACGATGAGCCGAGCGCGGTTTGGGTCGGAATCGTTTCCATTTGGGTTCGATTCATTGCGGGCTTCGTACGCCTTGTGCGACAGTGGTAAGAGGGAAGCTCTTGATCGCTCCCTTTTATCTTCGCAGACTGGAAGGCGGCCATGTCCCGAACGCCTACAAAACCAAGTTTCGATCAAGCGCTGACGATCCTGCGCTCGCACTCGTTTGATGTTGCGCCTTACGCTGGAGTCGCAGGCGGCATGCTGGTCAGCAAGCATGGGGCCGCGGCTGTCCTGGTCCCCGGCCAAAACAAGGACACGCCCGTCGCGTTCGCGATTCATCCCGGCGTTCTCGTGCGCAACGAGGTGGCGCGGCTCCTCGATCGCGGCTACCAGAAATTTCTTAAGACTTCTAAATATGAATTGCCCGCAACGGCCAGCCAGTTGCAATCCATCCATGCATTCGGTGAGGAACTGAAACTGCTGATCGGCGACGTGAGCTTGTATAACGAGTCGCTGGGGACTACGAGCGATGTATATCTGTACGATCGGCTCCAGGGCCGTGAAGTAAAGCAGCCCGCGCCCGTCCAACCCTGGGCATTGACGGACGGCCATTGAGTTTTCTTGAGCGTTGGATGAGGAATTAAGAATGGCGCCCGAAGACGATGCAGCCCCTCCTCCAACGCAAAAAGCGGAACGCCGCAAAGACCCTCGGCACTCCGTGGACGGTACCGCCACCCTCTATCTGCTCGACCCGGGCGTCCGCCTGCGCGGCCACATTCTGGACCTGAGTTTGAACGGATGCCAATTCCGCACCGACGATTGCTTTCCGCTGGGAATCAACAGACGCGTCGAAATCGAATTTCACCTCGATGGTCTGCCTTTCCGCCTCGCCGGCGTCACGCAATCCATTCACAAGCGCCACAAAGTCGGCATTCGTTTTCTCAGTGTGAGCGAGCGCAAACGGGAGCAACTTGTCGAACTGATCGCCGAGATTAAGGAGATTGGGGCACGCAGCCCGGCCGCTCATCCATAGATTGATTCATCGAACGGAAGCGCGCTCGCACGCGGAGACGCCGAGGTTGCAAACGAATCGAGACGCCACTAGAGCCGTCGACAGGCGCTAAACCATTGGCTCGGCGCCGCGATACGAGTGATCGGGAGCGCGCACGATGCGCATCAGCTTGCCGTGATCAAGCCAATTCAGTTCGCAATCTTCGCAATCCTCGAGAATCACATTTCCAGCCCCGGAATAGTAATGGGTCACCATCGGCTTGTGGCAGTGGGGACATCCGAGCTTTCTGCGCAACTCTGCGGGATCGGGTGGAGGTGGAATCAGCGATCCGGGCTGGCCTGCGCGCAACTCGTCCACCAGAGCGAGAAACACCCCCATGGGAATCAGCATGCCGCGGCATTGCGTGCAGTATTGAATGCGTACTTTGGCGATGGATGCCTGCATCAACGGAATCGAGCACACCGGACAGCTATTCTCTGACTTTTCCGGAAAAACACTGACGCCGTCGTCGCCCTTCTCCGGGAAATAAATGTTCCTGCAATAGTCGCACGTCAAACAGTCTTTGTCGGGCTCAAGGCGCATCGCCGCGCCGCACGATGGACAGTTCATTGGGCTTTCCCGCACTCGGGACAAAATTTTGCTCGACCAGGAATAGACTTGCCGCACTCGATACAGAATCTTGTACCCGCTGCGGTCGTGGCGTCGGTCGAAGACGTCGCCGCGACCGGCTGCGGGACGCCGCTCGATGCAACTCTTGCCTGCGACATCACTGCTTGCGCCATCGCCGCGCCAGCGCCAAGACCGACGCCCATTCCGGCGGCCCCGCCTGTATTCATCGCAGCTTCTTCCAGCGACTCCGCTGCCTCAAATTGAGTGAACCGCCCCAGGTCTCCGGCCATGCTCATGCCGATACGCTGATCCATCACCTTGGTGAGTTCGTCGGGCAGCGAAATGCTCTCCACCACGAACTGATCCAGTTCCAATCCCAGCGCTGCGAAAGCCGGCTTCATTTGTTCGGCAATCTTTTGACCCAAGGCAGCCTGGTTCTTTGCCATGTCGAGGAACGAAACATCGCTGCTGGCGAAAATGTCCGTCATTCGCGCAACAATTGTGTCGCGCAACTGCCCCTCCAGTTCAGTCGCGTAAAAGCGTGCGCGCGTCCCCGTCACCTTGGTGAAGAAGATGCGGGGGTCGGAAATCTTGTAGGAATAGATGCCGTAGCCGCGCAACCGCACTGCCCCAAATTCCTTGTCGCGAATGGTGATGGGCGTCGACGTTCCCCATTTCTGATCGATCTGGAGCCGCGTCGAAAAGAAATACACATCCGACTTGAACGGCGATTCGAATTCCTTGTCCCAATTCAGCAGATCGGTCAACAGCGGCAAGTTGCGTGTATCGAGGGTGTGCAGCCCCGGTCCAAACACATCGGCAATCTTGCCCTCATTCACAAAAGCCGCCAACTGCGATTCCCGGACGGTCAGCTGACCGCCGTTCTGAATCTCCATGTCCTGCATCGGATAGCGATAGGCCAGCATGCCGTCTTCCGGCTCGCTCCACTGGATGACATCGATGAACTGTTTGCCTAGAAATTGCTTGAGGGTCACGTGCGCCTCCTCGAAAGCAACTCTACCATTCAGATGGAAAATCTCTTTTGAAAAGAAGGGATTCCGGGTGCCAACCGTAACCTATGGCTCCCTGCGGCATCGGTCAGAGTCGAATCGCAGGTTACAATTCAGTTCGGTGTGCCTGACCCATCAGTTGCCGCGAATGTGCACTCCGCGCATTGGCAGTTCCGGCGCAGATATTCCCAGGAATAGATCCCGCTGGAGTGACCATCGAGCCAGTTGAACTGGAGTGCATAGCGCCCCACAGCGTGCGCGTTTGCCGGTTTCGCAGGCGCCTTGTACATCGGCAGCAATTCGGCCGGCTTCGCATGCGGCTGCCCAACCTTGCGCCCTTCTTTGACGCGTTCATCCACGCACGTCGCACAGGGGCAGGCATCGCGCAGCCACGCAAAGCCCCATGCGCTTTTGTGCCCGTCCTGCCAGTCGATCTCCAGGCCCTTGCCTTCCGTCAGCAGAACTCGAACCTTCTCGGGCGTGATCGCAATGCGCGGCAAAGGCTGGGCCGGCAAGCGCTCCTGGTCCGCCTCTTCCTTGCTGACAATCCGAATCCCCTCGTGGCTCATGACTCCATTCTATAAGAGCCCGGCATGGAGACGAGAGGACAAAGCGATCGAAGCAAAGAACTCAGTCCGATCCACTGCCGGTTAGCGGTCAACCATCCTAAATGGTCGGTACCCAGTAGCGCCGCTCCACGCGATCTTCCAAGATCGCGTCTTCGATACGCACGCCACTGCACTTCTCAATCACGCGAGCTGAAGCAAGGTTGTTCCACCTACAGGTGACAAGGGCTCTTTCCACTCCGATTGCGCGAAGCTTTTCGAGTCCAAGTCGCAAGGCGATTGTTGCTACCCCGCGGTTGCGGAGGGAAGGCCGAACTTTGTAGCCAATGTGACCGCCCATTTTCTCCAGCATTGTGTTGAGCCGGTGGCGAATGAACAAGTCTCCGAGCATACGTCTGTCCGCTTCTATGAAGTACGAGTCCATTGGTACAATTTCCTGCTTCGGATAGCCTCCATATTTCATTCGCGAAAGCAGATCATAAAAGCCCGCGTATCCCCCCCATGCGACGGTAAAGTCGCCTGAATATACGTGCATCTCGCCGGCCACGCGAAACTCGTCGAGCATTTCCTCAAACTCCTCGCCTCGTTCTGGTGAAAACGGCACCAGGACAATGCGGTCCAGGTGAAGAACGCCAATGTCGCGGCTGCGAGTCATAGGGTCCATGTTCCCAAATTGGTCGGTGAATTGGAAGCGATGCCAGTCGATATCGAATCGCTGTCGAGTGTGGCCAACCCGGATACTACCTTTCAGCAACACTTCAACGGCCCCGTTCTTTCAGTCCTGCCCCTCCGTCATATCTCAGCTTCAACACCAGAAGAGGCATTGATTTCAGTTGAGGCAAAGCGAAATGCGGAGGCAGAATGGGGGTTGAGGAGACTGGTTTGCGGGCATCAGACCGTTTTCGCTAATTGGCTCCAGGCACCCTCTTCGAGATCGGCGATTTCGCGGAATGTCGCGGAAGCGGTTTGAATCTTCCCTTCGACGTCGGCTGCCTTTGCGGCGTCTTTGAACAGCATGCCGATGGACGTGAACCGGCGGGCGGACGCGCGAAAGGTTTCGGCTGCGTCGGCCAGTGCGGCCTTCTTCACGATGGAAGCAGCTTCATCGAGGAAGCGGGCATACATCGCCCTGAAGGCTCCGCCACCGGTGCCGCCGATCTCGATAAAGATGTAGAGATTGAACAGATTCATGCGCAGTTGGAAGTCATTGAACAGCGAAGGCCACTTGGGAAGCTGCGCCGCCGTGTGACGTATGCCGCTGACGCCGAGATTTCTGATCGGCGGGTTAAGCTGCGCATCTGCCGTCTGCCGAATCGCCTCGGCAATTGCTTGAGCGCGCGGCGCTTGGTAGCCCTTGAAATCGAACTCAAGCCAGAAGTTTTTCGGCGGAAACGGCTTAAAAGTGGAGCCACGGGCCTTGCGCAACTGGTCGAGGCCGATGGGTGCATAGAACCCCTTCTTGATACCGGCGGCTTTGGGTTCTAAGTCGGAGCCGAGTATGGTCTTGCAGCCATCGAAGCCGCAGGCAACAAAAGTGTGGCCCCCGAAATGATAGCCCGCTGGAAAATCGAACCACGGCAGAAGACCCATGTCGGCGCCGATCATCACCGGCTGTTGCTTTTCAAGCGACCGCAGCAACGCTTCCTCAGCTTTCGTGGCACTGGAGGTTCGCATCTCGGCAATAGCAACACCGGTGCGGCTGGCAAGGTCTCGATAGAAGTTCTTCAGGTTGTCGCGGCCGCCGATGAACACCGAGGTTTCGCCACCGAACTTCATTTGCCAGTACACAAAGCCCATCCCTGCGCCAAGCCCCAGCAACATCTCCTCGGAAACCGGCCGGCCGGCATGATGGAAGATCTTGGCCAGCGAACTAGTGACGCAATGGCATCCGTCCAGAGCGGGACAGTCAGGAAACGGCTGAAGATCGGCGGAGGGCTTGCATACCGGCATAGACAACTCCAGAGGCGAAGGTTGAGAACCGCACCCGAAAGTTCGCGACCTAGCATAGCGCAGGCTCTCCCCAAGGCGCAGTGACGACGTCTCTCCGCTTCTTGTTCCCTGTTCCCTGTTTTCTGATCTCTATTCCCATTCTTCTCACTGCTTCCAGAAAAACCATGCAGCCATTCCCAGCCCAATGGACACCACCAGGCCTCGCAAAACGGACTGCGGAACGCGGCGCGCCATGCTTGCCGAGGTGTACCCACCGATCGCCGCCGTCACCATGGCCAGCAGGCAGTACTTCCAGACGACCTGTCCCTCGAAGACGAAGATCAGGAAGGCTATTCCGTTCGCCGCAGTGGTCGACACCACCTTCAGGGCGTTGATCTCGTTCAGGTCCTGGAAGCCGAAGAGCGAAAGCAGAGTAATAATCAGAAACCCCGCCCCCGCGCCGAAATACCCGATGTAAAAACAGACCACAACCGTCAACAGAAAAACCGGCAGCCGTCGCGGGCCATGTGTATGCACGATCGATCCCTTGCGCCGTTCAAGCCATCGCGAAACCGGGCCGCTGACAGCGAAGATCGAAGCTGCGGCTAACAGCAGCCAGGGCACCAGATGCAGAAACGTCCGCTGCGGTGTGTTCAGCAGCACGAGCGCGCCTGCCGTTCCGCCCAAAAATCCCGCCAGTCCCATCGTCAGAGCCAGCCGCAAATTCTTGCGAATGTCGTCGCGATACGCGGCAATTGACGTCAGCTGTCCCGGCCACAATGCGACAGTATTTGTCGCATTCGCCTGAATCGGCAGCATCTTCATTCCCAGCATCGCTGGAAAAAGCAGAAACGATCCTCCGCCAGCCACAGCATTCAACAATCCGCCCAGAAAGGCCGCAGCCGTCAGCCAAATCCAGTGCCAGTCAATAGAAGGGGTAGCAAATGCAATGAGGTGCATCTGCGCTCATTGTAGAGGCCGGGAACACCAGCATCTCAAAAGTCGACTTGCGCTGCTGCTGGCAGATTTCGTCCTTCGGCAATCGTGGGAAGGCGAGAGATCAGTGGCCCGTCTTCGTAACCCATTGAAAATATATGTATTATGGTTTGTTAAGTAATATTAGTGTAATGCGCTCATATTTTATGAATCTTATGTGCTATAGTATCCATCAGATCAGTTGAGCGGTTGGGACCCACATCCCCAACCCGCCAATCTCAATCCATCTGGAGGACTTAAGACTATGGCAATCACTCGTTTCGACCCGTTCCGGGATGTCGTCACACTGCAGAACCGCTTGAACTCGCTCTTTCGCGATTTCAATGACGGGGACAGCCCTCTGACGACTGCCAGTTTTGTGCCGGCTGTCGATGTTTATGAGGACCCGCAAAGAGTCGTCCTCAAGCTCGAAGTGCCGGGCATCGAAGAGAAGGACCTCGATGTTCGCGTCGAAAACAATACATTGACCGTCAAGGGCGAGCGCAAATTCGAGAAAGAGGAGAAGGAAGAGAACTTCCATCGCATTGAGCGGCGCTACGGCAGCTTCTATCGCGCCTTCACTTTGCCCTCGACCGTCGACACGGAGAACGTGCAGGCTAGCTATAACGCCGGCGTCCTCAAGCTCGAACTGAAGAAGAAGGCCGAAGCGCAGCCCAAGCAGATCAAAGTCAACGTGGGCGACAAACACACCGCGGGCGACAAACACACCGTTGCGGCGTAACAACAGCTTCTAGCCGCTAGCTGCTAGTTTTTGCCGTCAAAAAATGGCGGTTCACGCCGGGCGATTGGAGTGCATTCGCCCGGCGCTTGTGTACAGAGAGCAAGACAACGCATTCTAAAAAAGTAGGGATTTTACAGGAAGCGCTGGACTCCGGCCTCGGTAACGCACAAGCTAGAGGCTGAAGGCTAGCGGCTAGGAGCTGATTCATGGCTATTAGTTGGGACAAACTTACTTTGAAATCGCAGCAGGCGATGCAGCAGGCGCAGGCCCGGGCCACCGAGTTCGGCAACCCCGAGATGCAGCCCGTCCACCTGCTGTTGGCTCTGGTCGAGGATCGCGAGGGCGTCATCCCCGCAGTGCTCGAAAAGATCGGTGTGCCCACCGAGCGTCTCGAGAGCGACCTGCACCAGATCGAGGAAAAACTGCCTCGTGTGGCGGGAGCCTCGGCGCAGCCCGGCGCAAGCCAGGCGCTCAATAAGGTCATGGACCAGGCGTTTCGCGAGGCCCAGAACTTCAAAGACGAGTACGTGTCTACGGAACATCTGCTTTTGGGTATCGCCCAATTGAAGGGTGACCCCGCTCGTGACGCTTTGGCTGCCGCCGGCGCCACGCATGACGCGATTCTGAAGGCTTTGACTGCCGTCCGCGGTTCGCAGCGCGTCACCGATCAGAATCCCGAAGGCAAGTTCCAGGCTCTCGAGAAATACGCCAAGGATCTCACCGATCTCGCCCGCCGCGGTAAGCTCGACCCCGTCATCGGCCGCGACGAAGAGATTCGCCGCGTCATTCAAGTGCTGAGCCGCCGCACCAAGAACAACCCTGTGCTGATCGGCGAACCCGGCGTTGGCAAAACAGCCATCGTCGAGGGTCTCGCGCGGCGCATCGTCTCCGGCGATGTGCCTGAAAGCCTCAAGGAAAAGCGCGTCATCTCGCTTGACCTGGGCTCCATGCTCGCCGGCGCAAAATATCGCGGCGAATTTGAAGACCGCCTCAAGGCCGTCCTCAAGGAAATCGAGGAGTCAAACGGCCAGATCGTGCTGTTCATCGACGAGTTGCACACATTAGTCGGCGCGGGCGCAGCCGAAGGCGCCATCGACGCCAGCAACATGCTCAAGCCGGCCCTCGCGCGCGGCGAACTGCGAGCCATCGGCGCAACCACGCTGAACGAGTACCGCAAATACATCGAGAAGGACGCAGCCCTTGAGCGCCGCTTCCAGATCGTGTATGTCGGCGAGCCCAACGTCGAAGACACCATCGCCATTCTGCGCGGCCTCAAAGATCGTTACGAGGCACACCACAACGTGCGCATCAAGGACTCTGCGATTGTGGCCGCGGCGACGCTGTCGCATCGCTACATCAGCGACCGCTTCCTGCCCGATAAAGCCATCGATCTGGTTGACGAAGCCGCGGCGTCTCTGGCCATTCAAATCGGCTCCGTGCCGACGGAGATTGACCAGCTCGAACGGCAGGCAACTTCGCTCGAAATCGAGCGCGCGGCCCTGAAGCGTGAGACCGACAAGAACAGCCGCGAGCGCATGTCTGAAGTGGAGCGCGAACTGGCCACGCTCAAGGAGCAGATTACCGCCCTGCGCGCGCGCTGGACGACCGAACGCGAAGCCATCACCCGCATGAGCGAGCTCAAGAAGCGGATCGAGGCTCTGCGCTTCGAAGCCGAAGAGCAGACGCGCAAGGGCCAGCTTGAGCGCGCCGCGCAAATCCAATATGGCGAATTGCCCAAGCTCGAGGCGGAACTGAAAAAACTGAACGCCGCACAGGATGGCGCTGGCAACAACGGCGCAGCCCGCATGCTCAAGGAAGAAGTGGACGAGGAAGATATCGCCAAAATCGTCAGCAAGTGGACTGGCATTCCCGTGTCCCGCATGCTCGAAGGCGAAGTCAAAAAGCTCGTCCAGATGGAAGACCGGCTGCGCGAGCGCGTGGTCGGCCAGGATGCGGCGCTCAGCGTGGTCGGGAATGCCATTCGCCGTTCCCGCGCCGGCCTCAGCGATCCCAAAAGGCCGATCGGTTCATTCATCTTCCTCGGACCGACCGGCGTGGGGAAAACCGAAACCGCCCGCGCGCTCGCCGAGTTCCTCTTCGATGACGAACAGGCCATGGTCCGTATCGACATGAGCGAGTACATGGAAAAACATGCCGTGGCTCGCCTCATTGGTGCGCCTCCGGGCTACGTGGGCTACGACGAGGGAGGTCAACTGACGGAGGCAATTCGGAGAAGGCCCTACGCAGTCATCCTCTTCGACGAAATCGAAAAGGCGCATCCGGATGTCTTCAACATCCTCTTGCAGGTGATGGACGACGGGCGCCTGACCGACTCAAAAGGCCGCACCGTCGACTTCAAGAACACGGTGCTGATCATGACGTCGAACCTCGGCGCGGCATTTCTCGCCGGCGAAGCTCTGAAGACCGAGCACGACTTCGACATGGCGCGCGAGAGCGTGATGCGCACGTTGCGCGAGCACTTCCGGCCGGAGTTCCTCAACCGTGTCGACGACATGGTCATCTTCCGTCCGTTGGGTCATGCGCAAATGGACGCCATCCTCGAGCTTCGCTTGAACGAACTGCGCAAGCTGCTCGAAGACAGGCAGATTTCCTTCGAGCTCACCGACCCCGCGCGCCAGTTGATTCTGGCGGCAGGATCCGACGCAGCGTACGGCGCACGCCCGTTGAAGCGTGCTCTGCAGCGCATGGTGCAGGACCCGTTGGCGATGAAGATCCTCGACGGCGAAATTCTGCACGGCGCGCACGTCCGCATCGACGCCGACCGCAACTCAAACCAGTTGCGTTTCGAGTCGATGGGCCGCGAAGCCATGGCGTGAGCGTCCTGCGGCACCTGCGTTGGGGCCAAGCACCTGCGGTGCGGCCAACTGCGCTTCGCGCCAATCCGCCACTGAAAATGGGTGCCCCAGGTCTCGCTCTTGAGACTTGGGAAAGCACGAACCAAGACAGCAATACCTCGGAAAATCGGAAAATCTCTCCGAGGCTTTTCTGTTCAACGAAGCGCTTTGTAACAGGTCGTAGCTTCAGAGGCTGCGGAAAAACCCCAGTCGAAACAGCCTCTGTAACCGGGCATGACTTCAGTCATGCCGAAAACGCCGGAAAAGCAGCGAGGGCTATTAGCCCCTGCAACCTTTCACTCCAAATCAATTTTGCGCTCACCCTCCGCGAGACCAATCTTTGTAACTGGACGCAACTTCATGCATGCCGCAACGGCGCAAGCTTTGTTCTCCCGTAGGAGAACATGAGAATAGCCCAGGGCAAGGCCCCGGCAAGGCCCTCGGCAAGGCCCTGGGGCCACGGCCCAGCCCGCATCCGCCGCCCCGAAGGGGCGGCATGAACACCCTCTCCAACCCCTTCTAGAATTCCCATCGGCTCACGCAGTCCAGCGTCAAGGCCTCGCTCCCGCCTGAACCAACAGAGCTCTGATCTCGCTCTGCTCCCCTGCCGCTCTCAGCGCAGTCTTGCCGTCGGTCATCTTCGCGTTCACATCCGCATGGGCAGCCAGCAGCACCCGCACCACATCCGCATGACCATTCTTTGCCGCCACCATCAACGCGGTGGTACCGGTAGCCGTCCTGGCGTTGACGTCGGCCTGGGCCTTGAGCAGCAACTGCACGATCTCCAGATAGCCTTTCTGTGAGGCAACCATCAAGGCCGTTGCGTCGCCGTCTTCCGTCGCCGTGCCCGCGCGTGCGGTCTTGGCATTCACATCGGCCCCCGCTGCGATCAACAGCCGCACAGCCCAGGGGTTGCCGTTCTGCGTCGCAAAAATCAGCGCGCCCGTGCCCGTCGCATCCATGACGTTGGCGTCAGCCCCGGCTGCGAGCAACGCCTGCATCACATCGATACGGCCGCTGAACGAGGCCGCCAGCAGAGCCGTCATGCCGGCATTATTCCGGTTGTTCACATCGGCCTTGGCTGCGATCAATGCCCGCACAGCTTCCACCGATCCATTCAGCGCATCGTTCGTCAGTGCAGTTTCGCCAAATCGGCTCCTGGCATTCACATCGGCCTTGGCATCGATCAAGGCTTGCGTTACCTCCGCGGTCGATGCCACAATCAGCGCCGTACTGCCGTCATTGTCCTTGCGATTCACATCGGCCCCTGCGGCAAGCAACGCCCGCAACGCCTCCAGGCGGCCATCTTGCGCCGCATACATCAATGGGGTTTCGCCGTCTTTTGTCTGGGCATTCACATCGGCTCCCGCCGCGATCAACTCTCGCATCAGATCCGGTCGGCCGTCGTGCGCCACCACGACCACCAGCGCCGTGTTGCCGTAGTCATCTCTGAGATTCACGTCGGCTCCCGCGCCGATCAAAGCCTTCATGGCATCCAGCTGATCCTGCATCGAGGCATACATCAAAGCTGTATCGCCATCCTTGCCCTTGGTGTTCACCTTTGCCTTGGCGGCTATCAGAGTCTGCACCGCCTCCAAATGTCCAAACTGTGACGCCGCCATCAGAGCCGATATGTGGTCCGTCGTAAGTGCATCGACATCGGCGCCTGCAGCGATCAATACGTTCATCACATCCACGTGGCCATTGATCGAAGCCGTGGTCAAAGCTGTCAGGCCGTTTTCCACGGTGGCATTCACATCTGCTTTGGCGCTCAGCAGCGAATTGACACTCGCCAGATCGCCCTTCGCGGCGGCAATCACAAGATCGGTCGCTGCTGTGCCGGGCTGAGCGCTTGCGAAAACGCTGGCCCCAAGGATGAGAGATCCCAGAAGCGCCGGGCACATTTGGGAGCGCAGCATTCTCCGCGCAATCATTCAGACTCCGTTGCAACGAGAGTTGTCGGAAGAGTACCAGAGAACCGCGGAATCCATTGTGACCGTTCGGCGCTGCGCTTCGAGCACATGAGCCGCGAAGCCGACTCAACGATGCACCGGTTGCCTCGGGGTCCGGGGTCCCCAGCGACAGGTCTTCGTCGATGGGGTGGAGGTCTCGCCTTTGAGACCAGGCAAAGCACGAACCAAAACAGCAAGGCCTCGGAGAATCTCTCCGAGGCCTCTTCCTTCCGGCTCTCACAGCTTAATGCGCCGCAGCGACAAACTCCTCCAGTTCATACAGCTCAACCTCGGCCTGGGCTCTCAACTTCTGAGCCTTTTCGAAGGTCGTGCCGAGTTCCATGTCGGGATGCACTTTCTTGAAACGATCGCCGAACTGCTTGTCTTCGGCGAACGCCGCATCGAGGCTCGGAAATACGTCCACCGTGACTCCTTGATAGGGCCTGTCGCTGCCGAAGGGCATGGCGGCAACATTGACTGACCATCCCTCTTCTCTGCCGTCCTTCACCATCGCCTCTGCGAACGGCTGCCACACTTTCTTCTCGAAAGCGATCCAATCGTCGAAATTCTCGTTGGCTACTTTCATGTAGTTCACCTGGAAGTAGTCGCCCTTCTTCGACGTTCCGACAAACGCCAGGTTCTGGAAGATCCCAACGGACATCAGGTGGACCAGGGCATCGCGATGTTTGAAATAGTCCTCCCCTGTAAACTTGAGGCCTGCTTTCTTGATTGCCGCGTCCACCCGTTCCGGACCGAATTCATGCGGCATATTCGGAAAGAACGTCACAATCAGGTAATCGCAGTCTGCTGCTTCGCCCCGGGGAAAAACGGAGCGCAGCAGATAAAACGCCGTGATTTCGCCGTCGTCGATACGGCCCTGGGCGACTTTGTGCATTTCGTCGGCCGTCCACTTCTGGAAAGCTGGAGCGCTGTCGGGCTTGAGTTTGAAACAGGCCACGGCGTGATAACCGGGAGATGCCTGTTGGGCAAACGAGAGGACGGCGAACGCGGCGCCGAGAAGGGCGCAAACGCAGATACGGATGAGTTTCATTGGGAACCTCTTCTTTCAGTTAGGCACTCCGCCCGGTCGAGCGCGCATCCAGCGGGTTCCAGGCCTGAGGTCCGGAATATTTGGGGAATCGGGGACTGCGAGAACGATACGCCAAAAACGGGTGAAAGAGGAAACGAAGGTTTTCCACACCGACGGCGGCATGCCCCGCGCTTCGAGCCGATGGGCCGCGATGGCCTGGCACCTGCGGTGCGGCCAATCGCCGCTTGCGCGGCCAACTGCGCTTCGGGCCACGGGAACAGCGAAGCCGGTTCAACAATGCTCTGGGTGCCCCATCCTAGCCGCGCTTTGCGGCTAGGGTGGGAAAGCACGAACCCCCGACAGCAGGCCTCGGAAGAACTTCCTCCGGGGCCTTATGAAATCGCACAGGCTTGCGTGCGCCTCGCTTTTGAGCCCTGGGAAAGCACAAACCTCAACGAGCCCCTGTCGTCCTGACCGACCCCGGTTCTCCCGTCGGGAGAACGTGAGAATAGCCCAGGGCAAAGCGAAGAGACGCCCTGGGCAAGCAGCCCACCAAGAACCCGCCGCCCTGTAGGGGGCGGCATGAATGCACCTGTTCGAACTCTGACGGAAGCCTACGCCGATTTGCGCTTCCGCTCCTCTTTGCTAAGTGCTTCGTGGATGATCATCTTTAAATAGGTTTGATAGCGCAGTCCGCGCTCAGCCGCCTGCACACGAGCCTTCGCAATGTCGTCGGGATCGAGCCGAATTGTGGTCGTCGACAAAGCCGCGCGTTTCGCAACGGTCCCGATACCCACTCGTCCTTCAGCCGTGGCCTTTTCAAATTCGTCGGCAAGATCGTCTTCGTGCGCTTCCCACCACGCAGCCTCTTCGGCTTCATTCGCGAACGTCTTGTTCTTCAACTCGTCCAGCATTGCCATTCCTCTTCTGCGTCACGAAATACCGCTGAAGTCTCCCTTTCGCAGGCCAAGCAGTGATGACCCGTACTTTTTCTCCGCTCGCGGTGACGACGATCAGAATTCGACCGGCATCTGTCTCGCCGACTTGGGCGACGCGCTTCTCGCCATTGCGCAGTTGCGACTCAAGGTCGATTGGGCGGTTGAGAATGACCTGTTCCGCCTCTTCCGGCTTCACGCCATGCTCGGCCAGATGACCGATATTCGTGTCGTCCCATGCAAAACTCAGAGTGTCCATGGCTTCCCCAACAGACTTAACAAATCAGCACTCGCTGACCGCTATCTCGTTATCGAGGCCATGCTCCTCAAGAGGGGGTCGGAATCCTCTACAGTTGAATATTCAAGGTGCTTTCGAGGCGATCAAGTCGACTCGAAAGATAAACCCACTGCACAGATGGTAGCTACATCGTAGCTATGCGTCAAGCTCTACCTGTCCGCGCCTAGACCACGCTGTTGAGGGCATTCTCCCCTCTTGCGAACAATTTCCCCCTCTCGGCGCACAATCGTCCCATGAGAGTTGCACGCAAGCCAACCCCACTCGCCAACTCTTGCCGCAAGAGGAATTTGACCGAAAACACCGGGGGAGTGGGGGTACCAGGAACGTCTTACTTGCTTAGCGTCGCCTCAATCGCTGCCGTCACCTCCGGCGAATCGGGCTTCACCGCCGGCTCAAACCGCGCCACCGGGTTGCCATTGCGATCGAAAAGAAACTTGGTGAAATTCCACTTGATGTCGCCCCCAATCTGCGGATTTGCCGACTTGTCGGTCAGGAACTGGTAGAGGGGCGTCTTGTCATCTCCCAGCACCGACACCTTCGACATCATCGGGAACGACACGTTGTACTTGTTGCTGCAGAATTTCTTGATCTCCTCGTCGGTGCCCGGTTCCTGCTGCGCGAAGTTATTGGCCGGGACGCCGACGATGACCAGGCCCCGATCTTTGTACTTCTCGTAAACCGCTTCCAGCCCCGCGTACTGAGGCGTGAAGCCGCATTTGCTGGCTACATTCACCAGCAGCACAACCTTCCCGCTATAGCTCCGCAGGCTCACCGGCTGGCCGTCGATCGATTTCATCGTGAAGTCGTAAATGCTGTGCGCCTCGGCACCCGCAGCGGCAGCGGCGATCGTGAGCATCAGCGTCAGGACTAGCTTGCGCATCCGATTCTCCTCAATTCTGGGTTGCTCTCGATCATACGGGGCGCGACTAAACGAATTGTTAGGATTTTGTCACCAATGCACCGAGTCCGCTGCCGGAGCCGTCCACGATCGGGTTGGAAAATCTCTCTCGAACGTTGCCGAAGATTTCCCCTTTCTGGCGCACAATCGTTCCATGGGAACTGCGGCAACTTCGGCCAGTTGCGCCCGCCCCGCATCAGACCGAGGACAAGGCGCGGAAACAACCCCTCTGGAATGACGACTTTGATATGTAAACCTATTTAGAATGAAGCCTTTGCGGGAGATCCACATTAGCTAACCCACGCAATAAGAGGACTTTGCGGAAAACCGGGAGGGGGAGGGGGTCATCGCCGCAACTCCACCAGCGTCGCCCCTTGTCCGCCTTCGTTCTGCGGAGCCTCGGCCACTCCCGCGACATGCGGATGGCCCTTCAAGAATTCACGCAGGCCGCGGCGCAAAATCCCGGCTCCGTGCCCGTGAATCACGCGCACCTGCGGCAGCCCCGCGAGAAAGGCGCGGTCAAGGTATTTTTCAAGCTCGTCGGTCGCCTCATCGACCGTGCGTCCGATCAGGTTGATCTCCATGCGCATGTCATCCGTGTTGGCGTTCGAAACGCTGACGTGCACGTTCTTCTGGCGTCGGGCGGCGGCAACCGGGTCGGCCTTTTTGTCCAGCCGTGACTCTTGTCCAGGAGGAGGTGCGGAGCACTCGTCGCGCTTGACACGCATTTTGATCGGCCCCAGCGCAACTTCAAAGACGTCCTTCTCCACTTCGCGCTGCACGACTGCGATCTTGTTCATCGACTTGAGCAGAACCTGGTCTCCCGGCGCAATGTGCTTCAGCAGATGCGGCTGCGCGTTGGCATCGCCCTGATCGGCGCCGGTACGATGCGCGACCACGGTCTGATTGAAGCTCTCCTGGAATTCTCGACGCAGCCGGTTGATGCGCCGTTCGGCTTCCTTCGAGAGCTTCTGTTGCGCGGCGCGATCTTCAATGGCACGCACGTTTTCGCGCATTTGAAATTCGAAGTCCTTCAGCAGCGAGCCCAGCTTCGTTTCGAGCTCGCGCGTGCGATTGCGCAGCTCCACATCGCCCTCGCGCGCAAGTTTCGTTCTCTCCTGGTTGAGTGCGTATTGCTGCTCACGCGCTTTTTTCTGCTCGACTTCAAGCACGACAAGCTCGTTGTGTAATTTGTCCAGGAATCGCGCTATATCGACCTGCTGCGAACCGAGCCGTTCGCGCGCAGTGGCGATAATGCTGCGATTCAGTCCCAACCGCTCCGCCGTGGCGATGCCGGCCGACGCGCCGGGCACGCCAAGCCGCAAATGGTAGTTCGGAACCAGCGTCGCTTCATCCACGCCAGCCGCCGCATTGAGCACACCGGAAGTGTTTGCGGCATAGACCTTGAGCGATGTGTGATGCGTGGAGATGAGCGACCATGCGCCCGAGTCAAGAAAGTAGCTAGCGACGGCAACGGCCAAAGCCGACCCTTCTTCTGGGTCGGTCGCCGAACCAAGCTCGTCGAGCAGCACCAGCGAATGCGCATCGGCCAGTCGCGCGAGCCGATCAAGATTCAAAATGTGCGCCGAGAACGTTGAGAGCTCTGCCTCAATGGACTGCGCATCGCCGATGTCCGCGAGAAACGCCGTAAATACCGGAAAGCTCGCCGCCTCGGCCGGAACAGGAATACCCGCCTGCGCCATCATCGCCAGCAGCGCAGTTGTCTTCAGCGTTACCGTCTTGCCGCCCGTATTAGGGCCACTGATGATGAGCTGCCGTTGCGACGACGTCAACTCAAGTGTGAGCGGAACGACTCTTCCGCCCGTCGTGCGCAGGTGCTTTTCGAGCAATGGATGACGTGCAGCAGTGAGCGTCAGCTTTTCCGGCGTCAGCGCTGGCTCAGCGCAGTTGTAGGCCCGCGCGAAGCGCGCCCGCGCCAGCAGGCTATCCACCAGCGCGAGCACGTGCGCTCCACCGACGAGCGATTCGGCGTGGGCCCCAACCTGACGCGTGAGCGCCACGAAGATGCGATGAATCTCCGCCTGCTCTTCTTCGAGCAGCCGCACCAGTTCGTTGTTCTGCTCAATTGTTTCGAGCGGCTCCACGTAGACCGTCTGCCCCGACGAGCTTGCGCCATGCACCACGCCCGAAACGCGACGCTTCAGCTCGCTGCGCACGGGAATGACGAACCGATCACCGCGAATGGTGATCACGTCGTCCTGCGTTGAGCCATCGCTTGAGAGCTTCCTCAACGCCGCGCGCAGAGATTCTTCAATCACGCGCTGCTG
This sequence comes from uncultured Acidobacteriaceae bacterium, assembly GCA_963745845.1. Lineage (GTDB taxonomy): Bacteria > Acidobacteriota > Terriglobia > Terriglobales > Acidobacteriaceae > Telmatobacter. The sequence goes on from CAVUZE010000002.1 coordinate 323,868, forward strand.
CCGCTCCTGATCGCGCCGAATCCGTCCCAACTCCGGCGACGCATCATCCGCGAGTGATCCATCGGGTTGAATCTTGCGCTCGATGGATTCGGCTAACCACCCCAACGATGAAGACCTATCGTTGGGGGCCCCGGCGGGCGGTCGCAGGCTCTGCGTCAGTCCGGCAGAAAGCTCCGACAGCCCCGGCAGCTTGCCAACCAGCCGGGCAGGGGGCGACTGCAGCACCGTTTGCCACGCAGCAACGTCATTTGCAAGCCGCGCGACCGCCTGCAATTCGTTCGCTTCGAGAGCCGCCTCAGGAATGCGCGCCTTGGCCGCAAGTTCTGTGGGATCGAAGAGGCCACCCAGAGGAATTGAGACCTGTTCACCCAGCATGAGGCGGACTTCGCCCGTGAGCCGATGCTGCCGCGTAACCCATTCTTCATCGGTGGAAGGGCGCAACGAAAGGATGGCAGCTCGTCCGATTGCAGACGCAGCAAACCCCGCAACCAGCGCAAGCAACGGCTCCCATTCGAGAGCGACCAGGTCGGCATTTGCAACGGGAGACGGAATGGGGTCGAGCAGCGGCATCGCCAGCTACTATCTTACGGGGAATTCCGCTCAAAGACCTGTTGGCGCAATTCGCTGCCGTACGCTCACTCCGCGGTCGAAGACGGCGTGGTTGATTTTGTCGCTGAATCAGCGGACGCAGACGTGGGTGCAGATTCCGATGAGGCTGCTGGTTTAGTCGGGGAGTCGGAAGCCGCGGGCTTCGCGTCGCCACTGGGAGCAGCATTCGTATCGGAAGGCTTGGCATCGGAGGAGCTCGCCGCAGACTTCGGCGCGTAGTCGTTCACATACCAACCCGCGCCTTTGAACTGAAGCGCCGGAGCCGTGAGCGGGCGCATCAAGACGCCATGACACTTGGGGCACTCGGTCTCAGGCTCCGCATTGAAGCTTTGTATTTTCTCGAACTGATGGCCGCACTTTGTGCAGCGGTAACCATATAAGGGCAAAGTCCTGAATGCCTCCAGCGAAGAGTGACTCTGCCTTTATTGTAGCGGCCGGGCGGCAATTGGCCGCATATTTGCTGCCCCGCATGATGCGCTTCTTGACGCGGTTCTAGTGCACCGAGACGGACGCCGCGTGATTCTCCCATGCCAGCGTGATCTTGCCGTCGCCAATGGTCCAGACGAGATCCTCTACCATCGCGGCCGGTTTGCTCATCTTCATCTTCGTCCGGCCCAGATCCTGCGAGCCGTCATACGCCAGACCCCACTCGCCCGTCTTCTTGTTCACAATCAGCGTCCAGTTGTCCGGATCTGAAATATCGACGAAGAGCGTGTATTTTCCTGCCGGCACGACAAGGTCGCCGATCGTCAGGTTGCCATCGGTCATCAATGTCGTGGCAGCATTCGCGCCGGCGCGCCAGATGGGGTACTGCGAGCCGTGCGCTGTCTTGATGAGGCCGTCACTGGTAAAGACGTGGCCTTCGCGCCCCTTCACCCGCGGTGAGTTGTAAGTGATGGTGATGGCCTTGCCCGCGATCTTTCCCATTGCTGTTTCCGGGGGGCTGGCCGGCGGGTTCTGTTGAGCAGACAGGCTACAGGTTGCCGCAATCAATACGCCGGCGCACATCAAAAGACGCTTCATAAGAAATCTCCTCCGGCAAAGCTCGCTTCAGGAGCGGTTGGTTCGCCGCGAGAATTGTCGCACCAAGCACCTCCCTCGGCAAAGAGTGCAAAGTCGTCGCGTGCGAGCGGCCTGTTATGATGCGGCGCAAGGCGCATTGCATGCAGCAATCTCAAATTTCAAAATCGGCTGGTGAGAAATTTCGTGCCGCGGTCCGCGCCGAGAAGCCTCTGCAGGTGGCAGGCGCCATCAACGCGTACACAGCACGCATGGCTGAATTGACGGGTTTCCGCGCACTCTATCTTTCCGGCGGAGGCGTCGCCGCGAATTCGTTGGGGATGCCGGATCTCGGCATCAGCACCATGGACGATGTGCTGATCGACGTTCGCCGCATCACCGATGCCTCCGCTTTGCCCCTGCTCGTCGACATTGACACGGGCTGGGGCGGCGCCTTCAATATCGCACGCACCATTCGCGCCATGATCAAAGCTGGCGCCGCAGCAGTGCACATCGAAGATCAGGTCGGCACGAAGCGCTGCGGACACAGACCGGGCAAGGAGCTTGTTGCTTCAGGTGAAATGGTGGACCGTATCAAGGCTGCTGTCGACGCGCGCACAGACGACGACTTTGTCGTGATGGCCCGGACAGATGCGCTCGCGAGTGAAGGCCTCGACGCTGCGATTGAGCGGGCGAAAGCTTATGTTGCAGCAGGCGCCGACATGATCTTTCCCGAAGCTGTAACGGAACTGGAAATGTACACGAAGTTTCGCGAGGCAGTGGGAGTGCCGATTCTGGCCAACATCACGGAGTTCGGCCAAACGCCTCTGTTCGCGCGCGATGAGCTCGCGCAAGCCGGTGTCGATATTGTTTTATATTGCTGCGCGGCCTACCGCGCGATGAACGCCGCGGCCCTGAAGGTCTACGAAGCGATCCGCACCGAGGGAACGCAACGAAATGTCATCCCACTTATGCAGACGCGCGCCGATCTCTACAAGTTTCTTGACTACCATGCATATGAAGAGAAGCTGGACGCGCTGTTCGCGAAGGAAAAGAATACGAAGTAGATCGCTTCAACATTCAGCGGAGCGCTGGATGGTTCCCGGAGAGTGACGATGGAAACAAACCAAGCCAACCCCGCGCCAGCTGCCTTCAAGGCGAAGAAGTCGGTTGCGCTGTCAGGTACGCCAGCCGGGAACACAGCGCTATGCACTGTGGGCCATACCGGCAACGATCTGCACTATCGGGGCTACGACATTAAGGATCTCGCCGCGCGCTGCGAGTTTGAAGAGGTGGCGTATCTGCTGATCCACGGCAAGCTGCCCAAAGCGCAGGAACTTCTCGCGTATCAATCCAGCTTGCGACCTTTGCGCAGCCTGCCCGCGGCGGTAAAGCAGTCGCTCGAGCTGCTGCCCCCGACTGCGCACCCCATGGACGTGTTGCGTACCGGCGTCTCAACTTTGGGCTGCGTGTTGCCGGAGGGGGCCAGCCATAGCAACGATGGCGCGCGGGCCATTGCGGACTCACTTCTCGCTTCGCTTCCTTCGATGCTGATGTATTGGCATCATTACGCGCGCAATGGCAGACGCATTGAAGTGGAGCGATTCGAAGATTCAATCGCTGCTCATTTTCTGCACCTGCTGCACGGGACCTCGCCGAGCGCGCAATGGACCGCGGCGATGCAGGTTTCGCTGATCCTGTATGCGGAGCATGAATTCAACGCGTCCACCTTCGCGGCGCGCGTGATCGCAGGAACCGGATCGGATCTCTATTCGTGCATTGCAGGGGCGATTGGCGCGCTGAAGGGGCCGAAGCACGGCGGCGCCAACGAAGTGGCTCTGGAGATTCAACGCCGCTATGCGGCGGCCGACGAAGCCGAAGCCGACATTCGCAAGCGCATCGCAGCTCGCGAAGTCATCATCGGATTTGGCCATCCGGTCTACACCATCAGCGATCCGCGCAGCGATATTGTGAAGGAAATCGCACGCAACTTGGCCGTGGACGACGAGGGAAAGCGCCTCTTCGCGATTGCCGAGCGCATCGATAAGGTCATGCACGAAACCAAGCGCATGTTTCCAAACCTCGATTGGTACAGCGCCGTGGCCTATCACCTGATGGGCATACCGATCGATTTATTCACGCCGCTTTTTGTGATGGCGCGAACTGCCGGTTGGTGCGCGCACGTGATCGAGCAGCGCGAGGACGGCAAGATTATCCGGCCTTCGGCGAGCTACACGGGGCCTGAGAATCTGAAATTCGTCCCGGTCGCCGAACGAAACTGAAATACAGCGCCGCATGGATTGCACCGACCAAATATGCAGCGCAAGCATCGAACAGGAGATTGAGTGTCGTCGCCTATCAGCAATGAGCGTCCCGCTCCGGACAATGTCCTCACAGACATCGCCGACTACGCACTGAGCTACGAGATCAAAAGCGAGTTAGCATACGCAACGGCACGTTCTTGCCTGATTGATACGTTGGGCTGCGGGCTTGAGGCACTCGAATATCCCGCCTGCACCAAGCTGTTGGGCCCGATTGTTCCGGGGACGGTGGTTCCGAACGGTGCGCGCGTGCCGGGCACAAGCTATCAACTTGACCCGGTACAGGCGGCATTCAATCTTGGCGCGATGATTCGCTGGCTGGACTTCAACGACACTTGGCTCGCTGCCGAGTGGGGGCATCCTTCCGATAACCTGGGCGGAATCCTGGCGACGGCAGACTGGGTCTCGCGTACGGCGATTGCAGCAGGCAAGCCCGCGTTAAAGATGAAGCAAGTCTTGACAGCGATGATCAAGGCGCACGAAATCCAGGGGTGCCTCGCACTCGAGAATTCGTTCAACAAGGTCGGCCTCGATCATGTTGTGTTGGTCAAGGTGGCATCCACGGCAGTGGTAAGTCAGTTGTTGGGCTTGAATCGTGGGCAAATCATCAATGCCCTTTCTGTCGCATGGGTCGACGGCCAGAGCCTGCGCACCTATCGTCACGCACCCAACACCGGCTCGCGCAAAAGCTGGGCCGCAGGCGATGCCACAAGTCGCGCTGTGCGATTGGCTCTGATGGCGAAGGTTGGCGAGATGGGCTATCCTTCCGTGCTGACGGCCAGGACCTGGGGCTTCTACGATGTGTCGTTTCGCGGAAACGAGTTCAAATTCCAGCGCCCCTATGGCTCTTACGTGATGGAGAATGTGCTCTTCAAAATCAGCTATCCGGCCGAGTTTCACGCGCAAACAGCTGTTGAGGCCGCGATGAAGGTGCGCGCTCGGCTCGATCACTCCGGCAAAGCTGCATGCGATATTCGCCGCATCGTCCTGCGCACCCACGAGGCGTGTCTGCGCATCATCGACAAGAAGGGCCCGCTTTCGAACCCAGCCGACCGCGATCACTGCGTGCAATACATGGTGGCCGTTCCGCTGCTCTTCGGCAGACTGACCGCTTCCGACTACGAAGACGACATCGCAGCCGATCCGCGCATCGATGCGCTGCGTTCAAAAATCGAATGCATCGAAGAGCCGCGCTTCACCGCGGACTATCATGATCCCGAAAAGCGCTCCATTGCCAACACGCTTCAAGTGGAAATGAAAGACGGTTCGACATTCGAAGAGGCAGTTGAATACCCCATCGGACATCGCCGCCGACGCGAGGAAGGGATGCCTCTGCTGGTGGAGAAGTTCAAGACCAATCTCCGTCGCCGGTTCAACCAGGAACAGCAACAGCGGATACTTTCCGTTTCGCTTGACCGCCAGCTCCTTGATGAAATTCCGGTGAACGAGTACGTCGACCTCTACGTCGTTTGACCGCTCCTTGCCCGCACGCACCCCTGCGTGTTTGACTGGGGTCCGAAGGAAGACAGTACGCATGGCATACATCCTTGCCCTCGACCAGGGAACTACAAGCTCACGAGCGATTCTGTTTACCGAGGCAGGCGCGATCGCCGCGGTCGCTCAACACGAGTTCGAGCAGTTCTATCCACAACCCGGCTGGGTCGAACATGACCCCACAGAAATCCTGACCAGCCAGATGAGTTGCGCAGTGGAAGCCCTGGGCAAGGTCGGCGCGCGTCCCCGCGACATCGCGGCAATCGGAATTACAAACCAGCGGGAGACCGTAGTTGTGTGGGACCGCGCCACAGGCAAGCCGATTCATCCAGCGATCGTCTGGCAAGACCGTCGAACTGCCGCGCAATGCTGCTCTTTGGAAGAGAGCGGAGCCGGAGAGACAATCAGCAACCGCACCGGCCTGGTGATCGACCCATATTTCTCTGCGACCAAAATCAAGTGGATTTTGGACAATGTGTCCGGTGCCCGTGCACGCGCTGAAAGGGGAGAGTTGGCTTTCGGCACCATTGACAGCTGGTTAATCTGGCACTTGACCAGCGGCAAGCGTCACGTAACCGATGTGACCAATGCGTCGCGAACATTGCTCTACAACATCGTCAAAGGCGAATGGGATCCCGAACTGCTGGACATTTTCGATGTTCCAAAGAGCCTGTTGCCAGAGGTAGTGTGGTCGAGTCAACATGTGGGTGAGGTGACGACCACCTTGGGTCTTGGCGGGATTGCCATCGCGGGAATCGCCGGCGACCAGCAGGCTGCTCTCTTCGGCCAACTCTGCTGGAGCGCGGACGAGGCAAAAAATACATACGGCACGGGCTGTTTTCTGCTCCAGAACATCGGCACGCAATTTGTGCGCTCGAAACACCGGCTCATCACCACCCTGGCCGCGAGCGCGCAGCATCGACTGGAATACGCGCTCGAAGGTAGCATTTTTATTGGGGGCGCTGTGGTGCAGTGGCTGCGCGACAACCTTAAACTCATTGGCGCTTCAGCCGAAGTAGAGGCATTGGCAGCGAGTGTGCCCGACACAGGTGGAGTTATCCTTGTACCGGCGTTCGTCGGCCTCGGTGCGCCGCATTGGGATCCGCACGCCGGTGGGCTCCTGATTGGCTTGCGGAGAGACACGAAGCCGGGGCACATTGCGCGCGCGGCTCTCGAGAGTATTGCGTTCCAGGTGGCTGATGTGCTTGAAGCGGTGCACAGCGAAACCAATGCTCCGCTGGGCGCCTTGCGCGTGGACGGCGGCGCAGCTGTGAACGACCTGCTGATGCAGTTTCAGGCAGACGTGCTGGGCGTTCCGGTGGTGCGTCCCCGCGTCACAGAGACTACCGCGTTGGGCGCAGCCTATCTAGCCGGGCTTGCGACTGGGTTCTGGGCAGGACCGGACGAACTGCGATCGAAACGCAAAGATGACATTCGATTCGAACCGAAAATGGACAAAGACGAAAGAATGAACCGACGCGCGCTTTGGCAGCGTGCAGTCGACCGATCAAGAAACTGGACGGAATAAGAACGGAGCGAAAGATGCGCAGGGAAGAGATGGTGCGCAAGATTCGGGAGCGGTCTGATCAGCAAAAGCCATGGGACATTGCTGTGATTGGCGGCGGCGCAACGGGTATGGGCGTAGCTGTGGACGCAGCGGCGCGCGGGCTCGATGTCGTCCTCGTCGAGGGCCACGACTTCGGAAAAGGGACCAGCAGCCGCAGCACGAAGCTGGTCCATGGTGGTGTGCGCTACCTGGAACAAGGCAATGTGCCACTTGTGATGTCGGCGTTGAAAGAGCGCGGACTGCTGCGCCAGAATGCGCCGCATCTCGTACATGACCTCGCCTTCGTCGTGCCCAACTACTCATGGTGGGAAGCGCCGTTTTATGGAATCGGCTTGAAGCTCTACGATCTTCTCGCCGGCAAATATGGCTTTGGCGCATCGAAGCTGCTCACAAAAGAAGAAACACTGGAACAGTTACCGGCATTGGAGCCCGAAGAACTGCGCGGTGGCGTCATTTACTACGACGGCCAATTTGATGACGCACGTTTGCTGATTCATCTTGCCATGACGGCAGCCGATCATGGCGCTGCGCTTGTGAATTACTGCCCGGCCACCAGCCTGCTTCGCGACAACGAAGGGTACATCAACGGATTGACTGCGCGCGATGAGGAGACGGGTGAAACGCTGACGATCCCCGCCCGCATTGTCGTCAACGCGACAGGTGTATTTACCGATGCAATCCGGCGCATGGCTGACGACGCAGCAGAACAGCTGGTGGTGACAAGCCAGGGAATCCATCTGGTCTTCGATCGGTCTTTTCTCAAGGGCGACACGGCTCTCATGGTGCCGCGCACCAGTGATGGCCGCGTGCTCTTTGTGATTCCGTGGCACGGTCATGCCGTCGCCGGGACGACGGACACGCCACTCGATGCGCCGAGCCTTGAACCTCCCCCGCTCGACGAGGAGATCGAATTCATTCTCGAAACGGCGAGCCGTTACTTGAGCCGTCCGCCGACGCGTGCCGATGTGCTGGCTGTTTATGTGGGTCTTCGCCCGCTGGTCAAAGGCGAAGGAAAGACTTCGGCGCTTTCGCGCGATCACGTGATTCACGTGGACACATCGGGATTGCTTTCCATTACCGGCGGCAAGTGGACGACCTACCGGCACATGGCCGAGGACTGCGTCGATCACGCGATCACACTGGGAAGGCTTCGCGATGAACCATGTCCGACGAGAAATCTGAGGATTCACGGCTATCTTCGAAACTCTGAGACGCTGAGAGAGTTGGAAGTCTACGGTTCCGACGCCGAGGAAGTCCGCGCCTTGGCTGCGGACCCGAAACTGGCGACGCAGCTCAACCCCGCTCTGCCTTATATTGCCGCAGAAGTAGTGTGGGCTGCGCGTCATGAGATGGCTCGCTCGGTAGAGGACGTCCTGGCCCGGCGGACCCGCGCCCTGTTTCTCAACGCGGCAGCCGCTCACGCGATGGCCGAGCCGGTGGCGAAGCTGTTGGCTGCGGAGCTGGGACACGATGCCGCCTGGGTTACCGCCCAGGTCAGCGATTTTCAAGCGCTGGCACGGCAGTATAGGGTGATGTAGAGAGGCTCTGGAGGTCTCCCATGGCAGCAAAATGCACGCATGTAGCCGATTACGTCAAAAAGGTAAAGCCCCACACCAAGGGCTGCGAGGAATGCCTGAAGGCCGGCACCCAGTGGGTGCATTTGCGCATGTGCCTCGAGTGTGGGCACGTAGGCTGCTGCGATTCATCGCCGGGACAACACGCCCGCGCTCATTTCCACTCGACTCAGCACCCGATCATTCAATCTGCCGAACGAGGTGAAGACTGGCGCTGGTGCTACATCGATGCAGCGTACCTGTAGATCCTAGACGAGCTCGACTTCGATCTTCTTGGTCTCGGCATCAAGCTTCAAAATCCTAAAGCTGCGTATCTGCCCGGCGCTCAACGGCTCAGGCTTTGCCGACTCGGCTGGTGACTTGCCCTTCCAACGTGCCTGCAACATCGACGTGAGAGAGGACAGATCGGCGGCGCCAGCTGTTTGCGGCGACTCGGAAGCTTCCGAAACTCCTGCCACATGGCCACTCCCTGAAATCCTGCAAACGCAGCGTATCCCTTCGCCAAGTTCCACCGTGGCCTGGCTGGCTGACTCCTCGATAACGCGTCCGGAGACTACGTCGCCCGGCTTGTGTTCCGCGATGTACTCATCGATGCTCGTGGGAATCAACTGCTTCATGCTCAGCTTGATTTGGCGCTTTTCGGTGTCGATGGCCAGCACTTGCGCCTTGACAATTTGCCCCGCGTGAACGACGTCCGAGGGATGATTAATCCGCCGGTCGGCAACGATCTCACTAATGTGAACCAGCCCTTCGACGCCCTCGGCAATCTGCACAAAGGCGCCAAACTTCATGAGCTTCGTCACCGGCCCCTCCACCTGCGAGCCAACGGGATATTTCTGCTGGATTTCGCTCCACGGGTTCTTGAGCGTCTGCTTCAACCCGAGCGAGATCCGCCGTTCGTCGGGCTTAATGGCGAGAATCTCCGCATCGACTGTATCGCCCTGCTTGAGAACATCGCTTGGATGGCGGATTTTCTTTCCCCACGACATTTCCGAGATATGAATAAGCCCCTCGATGCCCGGTTCAATCTCGACGAACGCGCCGAAGTCCGCGAGGCGCGTAACGGATCCGGTGACCCGTTGGCCGGCCTGATACTTTGTGGGCACGACTTGCCATGGTTCTGGTTCAAGCTGCTTGAGCCCAAGAGAAATTTTCTTTGTTTCGGGGTCTATCTTGAGGATTCGGACCTGCAACTCCTGGCCTGCGCTCAGCACGTCTTCCGGCTTGTTCACGCGCCCCCAGGCGATGTCACTCACATGGAGCAGTCCATCGACACCGCCGAGATCGACGAACGCGCCGTAGCTCATCAGGCTGCGCACCGTGCCTGTCACGGTGTCGCCTTCTTTCATCGCCGCCAGGCGGCCCTGCGACTCCGACCGCACCTGCTCTTCCAGCACCACGCGGCGATCCACGACAACGTCTTCATCGGTCACGTCGAGCTTAGTGATGCGGCAATTGATCTGCGTGCCCACCAGCTTCTCGAGCTCGGATGCATCGCGGGTGCCGCTGCGACTGGCCGGCATAAACGCGCGTACGCCCACATCCACCGTGAGCCCGCCTTTCACCACGCCAGTGACCGTGCCCACGACGGCGAGTTTCTGCGCGAACGCCTCCTGCAATGCTGTCCAGTCGCGGGGCTGCGCCACTTTGAAGCGCGACAGCTCGTAGTAGCCCTCTTCATTGCGACCCGTCACGGAAACCGGAACTTTGTCGCCAGGCGTTACGCCTTCGGCATTGTTCTCGAATGCCGATCGAGGCAAGACACCTTCCGTCTTGTAGCCGATATCGAGGAAGACCTGATCGGCAGACAGCGAGACTACTGTGCCTTCCAGTTGCCTCGCGCCGCTTGCTGGTTTATGCGTGTGGCTGCGTTCAAAGTCCGAAAGAATGTCGGCGAAATTCTCGATGGGCTCAGCAGCGGACTCGATCGTAGTTTCTTGTGCGGCTTGGGTTTCAGGAGCGGCTTCGTGGGTCATGGTGTCTACTCTTCCATTCTCCCACGATCCAATGATCCGCGTCGGACACGCGCGGGCGCACGGTGCTCACGGAAATTCAGCGACCTTGGGTGTCACACGATGCAGTCCCAGCGACGTCGGCCCTCCTTCATCGTCGATCACGTTCGAGATTTCCCCTTTATCGTCGAGAGCCACTGTAACCATGTGGTGAAAACGCACTCCCGGCGTGCGCGGAACCTCAATCGCGCGCGTCAAATACACATCCGGATGGCGAAAGACGCTGTAAATCCCAAGCCCCCACGCCTCGTGATCGGTTACATTGTCCGCTACCTTGTACGAGGCCCAGCCCTTCGTCCCTGGCGCACTCGCGTAGCTCGCCTGGTCCGGCGGATCGTACGGAATTTCCGACTGATAGAAATACGTGCGTCCTCGATTGCCCTTCCACAGCACCTGGAACTGCTGATGATGTTCGACGAACAGTCCGTAGATCGTGACGTTGTTTCCGTTCACTACAAGACCATTCGCGCTCAGATTCTTCGTCCAGCCTACTTCGGCCCCATGATCGGCACGCCAGATCCAGGTATGGTCAGCAATCGTGTCATTGCTGTTGATTTCCAAGTTCCCATCGGTCCGGCCAACGCCTGCTCCGCCGACGCGAAAGAAAACATCGTGCAGCGTAATAGGATCGCGGGCGTGATGGGCCGCACTTCCTTCAGGCCCGATTTCAAGCAGGACCGGCGACTTCTCGGGCCCCGCGTCAAAAAGCAATCCGGCAATCTCGATGCCATCCACATCGGCCGTCGTCATCGCCGCTGTGCCCTGCGTCGGATGCAACGTTGCAAATCCAAGCCCCATCACGACGGTATCGGGCCGCGTCACGCGAATGGGCTCAGTGAGATCGTAGATGCCCGGCGTCAACAAGAGGTCTTTTCCGCTGGCCAACTGCGCGTTGATCGTTGTGGCGGAATCGATGCCAGGCCGTGCAACGTAGAATTGCGCGAGCGGGACCGATCTTCCCGGCGTCGCTCCACCGTGCCACGTAACGCCCATGCTGTCCCTGCGTAGCTCTGGAACCCGCACGCTCCAGTTTCCCTTCACATCCACGACGAGAAACGGCTTCTCGCGCACGATGGGCGTCCGCTCCACTTTGGTAAACGGCGGAGAGGGCCATTCGCCCGCGGGCGGATGCGGCACTCCTACAAACACAATGTTCCAGTTCGCGCCCGTCCAACTGCCCCACTCGCTGTTGCGCGAAATCCACTGCTGTTGCGACCCTGCACCCACATTGCCATCGACAACCGTGTCGGACATCCACCCGCCGCTCGCCCAGCCGCGATTCTGGTGGAGCACAATGTCGCCACGCACATGCATGCGCCGAAATGGCACTGCCTGCGACACTGCCCATTGCATCGTGCCCCCGGTCGGCGTGATGGAAAAACCCTCCGCGGCCCGCCAGAAGGTGCACGTCGCGTTGTTATGCGGAAGGCTCGCGTCGGAATGAACGTTGCCCACAATGTGCACCGCATCGGGAGTCGCGCCGAGGCCCAGAACCTGCGTATAGAAGCCCACCGGCACATCCACGTGGTATTCGCTCGGCAGAAAGAGCAGGGCATACCGCGCAGAGCCGAATTCGCTGTGCTGTTGGATCGCGTAGACCTTGTCGATCCTTGCCTGAATTTCTGCAGCGGGCATCGACGGATTGAAAACGAGGACGTTGGGACCAAGATCTGGCTGCGCATCCCGTTTCGCGGCATGTGCGCGCACGGCCAGGCTCAGCATACCCGCCAGAAGAATCACCCCTTTTACACTCCCGCTGTGCAACAGGCACCATCCACATTCAGGCTTCATCCGCACGCTTCACTTTGTGTTCCCGCATCGATTCAACACCAATTACGCATGCTATCCATCGGGCGCGCATCCGGCAACGTGGGATTTGTAGACACAACGCAGTGCACAGAGCGAGAATGGCCTGCACGCAACACGGGGAGATCCGGAACAATGAAAATGCCTTCAATCTCGCGCAGGGACTTTGTCCGCCTTGGCGCGGGAGCAGTCGCGGCTGGCGCCGCAATCAAGTCCACAATCCTCGAGCCCACTTTGCTGGCAGCTCAATCGCCGGCGAGCGTCAATGGCCGCAAGATTCGTTTTGTCTCGATCGGAACGGGAATTCGCGGCTGCGATCTGCTGCGGTCAGCGCGCCAGGTGCCCAGCGGCGAACTCATCGGCATCGCAGACCTTTACGACATGCATCAGAAGGCCGGCCTGGAGGCATACGGTGCGGACGTCCCCACCACGCGCGATTATCGCACCCTCCTCGACCGCAAGGATGTCGACGCCGTGATCCTCGCCGTCGCTGATTTCCAGCATCGCCGTGTCGTTCTCGATTGCGTTGCCGCGGGCAAGGACGTCTATTGCGAAAAGCCGATGTCGCATAATGTCGCCGACGGCCTGGCAATGGTGAAGGCCGTGCAGGAGGGCAAACGCATTTTTCAAGCGGGAAGCCAGCGCGTCAGCAACATCGTCTACAAAAAGGCCGCCGAAATTTATGCCTCCGGCCGGCTGGGCGAAATCCATTACATCGAAGGCCACTCCGATCGCAATTCGCCCTCTGGTGCGTGGGTTTATCCGATCGCCCCGGACGCAAGCCCCCAGACGATCGACTGGACGACATGGCTTCGCGATGCGCCGCCACACCCGTTCGATGCCGCGCGCTTTTTCCGCTGGCGCTGTTTCAACGATTACGGCGAAGGTGTCGCAGGCGATCTGTACGTCCACCTTCTTTCCGGCATTCACTGTGTCAGTGGGATCAATCAGGCGCCGGCACGTGCACTTTCTTCTGGTTCCCTGACACACTTTAACGACGGCCGCGACTTCCCTGACCTTCTCGCCACGCTCTACGATTATCCCGACGTGACGGTGAACCTGCATTGCAACCAGAACAACGCCGCCGGCGAGCCGATCATCTTCTATGGCCGCGAAGCCACCATGGTCATCAATGGCAACACGCTGACAGTGACCCCACAGGACACAAGCCCGCAGCCCGAAGGCTATTCGCTGAATGGGTGGACCGCGGAGGCAAAGCAGCAGTACCTGAAGAACTGGCATTCCGAGCATCCTGAACCGCCGGCAAAGCTGGCTGAAGTGGAGTCGTATTCCGCGCCGCGTGGCTACGACGACACCGCCGATCACATTGCAAACTTCTTCCGCGCCGTAGACACCCGTGAGCATGTGGTTGAGGACGAGGTCTTCGGCAATCACGCGGCCATCGCCTGCCACATGGCCAACCACTCTTACTTTCATCGCGCGATCGCGACGTGGGACGCGGCCGCACAAGACATCAAGAGCTGAAGGAATAATCCAGGAGAATTCAGAGCATGAGCAAATCCTCGCGCAGATATTTTTTGAAAACTACGGGCGCACTTGCCGCCGCTACCCTTGTCAGCAGCCATGAACTCGCGGCGGCCCCGCTTCGCCTGCCGATCGGCTTGCAGCTTTATTCGGTACGCAACCTGCTGCCAAAGGACTTCGAGGGCACGCTGCATCAACTGAGCGCGGCTGGGTATAAAGACGTGGAGGCCGCCGGCTACTTCAACAAGACGGCAGCGGAGTTTCGTCAGGCAATGGATCAGGCTGGCTTGCGCTGCATAAGCGCGCACCACACGCTTGTCCAGCTCCGCTCGCAGCTCGACGACCTGATTGAATACGGCCACACGCTGGGCCTCGAATACATTGTCTGCTCCTGGGCAGGCGGCGTGCACCGCAATCCCTCGGCGAAAGGCGACCTGACACTGGACGATTGGCGCTATGTCGCGGGTGAATTCAATCGCATCGGCGAAAAGGTGAAATCTGCCGGCATCACATTGGGCGTTCACAACCACACGCCGGAGTTTGCAGTCGAAAACGGAGTGCTCGTGTATGACGAACTTCTGCGTTTGACCGATCCCAAGGATGTCGTCTTCGAAATGGATTGCGGCTGGGTCACCGCCGCAGGGCACAATCCGGTGGACTATCTCAGCAAGTCCCCGGAGCGCTTCCCCCTGATGCACGTGAAGGACATGGTGCGCGAACCCGACGGAAAGTATCATTCCGTCGTGATGGGCGCAGGCGTTGTGAACTACAGCCCCATCCTCCGCGCCGCCACCGGCCTCAAGCACTACTTCATCGAGCAGGAAGAGTTCGTCGGCGACACGATGACGGAACTGCGCGAGGATGCCGAGTACATGCGCAAGCTCGACGTGTAATTTGAAGTTGCAGCCGGCTCAACACCTCGCCTGCTCCTTTTCTGGTGCGCCCACCATTCGGTTAGGCTTGAGGGATGAATGTATTCGACGAACGAAAGCGCGAGCTGGAGCAGCACGAATTCATGATGGGCGTGGAACGGGGCCGCTTGGCGGTGGCGCTCGACCTGCTCACCGACTCACTGATTATGGTTGGCCAGCACGGCGTCTATTGCACGTCGAGCCGCAATCCGAACGTGCCGGCCCTGGATCTGCAGGCAGTTCTGAGTGGAATGGAAGGGGCAAAGACGCTCATTCAATCGGTTATGGAAGAACTGCGCGCGCAGCGTGAAGCGGGACGTACCAATGACAACGAGGCGAACGGATGAAGCCGGGGCCACGAGAAGTACGATATGCTGAAAGAGCGCGCCCGTAGCTCAGCTGGATAGAGCGAACGCCTCCGGAGCGTTAGGTCGGGAGTTCGAATCTCTCCGGGCGCACCATTTCCGTCCCTCCCCCACTTCGCGTTGACTCACCAAGATGTCCTAGACTAACGACTGGTCGATTTCTCCTCCGAAATTCACGGCCAAGTTAGGACTGCATGCACCTGAATTTTGATTTCACCGCGGTCCAGGTTCTCTGGACGCTGACCTTCGCGGCACATCTCGTTCTGCTCGTCGTTCTGCTGGGGCGGAACCGGGCGCACCGGTTTCCCTGGTTCACAATGGCGATTGCCCTTGTAGCCCTCCGCTTGATCGCGAGCCGGCTGCTTTTCGGGCGCCTCCCACAGCTCACGCTGGGCGTCGTCTTCGTCATCCTCGCGGACGTATCGTGTGCGGTTGCGTTTCTCGTGCTTGTGGAATTGGCACGGCGCGTGTTCAGCACGGCGCGGCGCACTGTTTGGATTGTCTGGGCGCTTGTGCTTCTGTCGATCGGCGGAGCGGTGCTTGCGAGCTGGGGCCACTGGCCTGCATGGAAGACGATCAAGCCCACAACTCTGATGGCGCTGTTGAGCCTTTTGCAGATGTTCGCGCAAAAGGGCGGCCTTTTGACCGACGTGCTCACGGTGACGCTGGGGATTCTCGTGGTTTCGTTCGGACGCCGCTACGGCGCGGGCTGGCGCAGCCACGCGCAGCAAATCATGATTGGTCTGTCCACGGCATCCCTAGGGCAGTTGGCTGTGCAGGTGATTTGGCAGACCATCGCGAGTACGGCAAAGCCCCATTCGATGGTGGAATACGACCGGGTCGTCGGGCTGCGCGAAAAACTATTCAATGGAAACAGCGTGGTCTATCTCGCTGTCGCCATCTGGTGGATCGTGTGTCTTTGGATCGATGAGCCTGGCGGCGCCGAGCTGGCGGAAGTCGCAGTTCCAGTCGGCAAGGGCGAGCCTGCGGGAGAGGCTTCCGCAGCTGTTGAACCACCGGACGATCCGACGGAGTAATACTTATCCACTCGCATTTGGCGCATCGGAAAGTCTCGGCACTTCCGGGAATCAGATCGCGAAGTCGATGAAGCCGCGCTCCGGGTCAGTAGAAACAAGCTTGACCGTCACGCGATCGCCAACATCGAGGCCCTTCTTCGCTCCTGGTTTTCCCGCGTTCACCAGCATGCCTTCCACGTGCGGATCCAGCGTCCGGACAAACGTCCCGTACTGATTCACGCCGGTCACGATCGCGGGGAAACTCTGGCCGATGCGCGGGCGCAGCACCACCGCCGCGATGCGCTTCTGCATATCGCGCTCCACCTTGCGCGCGGCATCTTCCATCAAGGTGCACCGTTGCGCGATGACACCAAGGTCGCTCTCGGAGTAGGGCTGCGGCGCTTTAGCGAGCCAAGCTTTCAACAGCCGCTGCGTCACCACGTCAGGAAAACGCCGGTTCGGCGCCGTCGAGTGCGTATAGTCCTGCACGGCCAGCCCGAAATGGCCCGGTGAAACTTCGTTGGGCTTCACCAGAACGTATTCACCCGGCCCCATCAGCTTGACCACCGCCAACGAAAGATCAGGAAAATGATCGGGGTCCTTCTGCTTCTGCGCGAGAAGAAAGTCGTTGAGCGCCTTCGAGTCAGGCTCTGCTGGCAATTTGGTCCCAAGGCCGTTGGCCAGCTCGACAATACGATCCCACCGTTTCGGGGTGCGCACAATGCGCCGGATCGACGCCACCCCTCCGTCTTCGAAAGTCCTGGCAATCACGCCGTTCGCGGCCACCATGAATTCCTCAATCAACGAAGTCGCCCGGTTCTTTTCGAGCTTCGCGATCTCGACGGCCTGATCTTTGAGCATCACTGGTCGCGTTTCAATGGTCTCCAGATCCAGCGCTCCGTGCTGGAATCGATTGCCCATCATGCATTGTGCTGCCTTGTCCTGCAGTTTCAGTTGCGCGGCGAGTTCTGGACTTGCGGCAACTTTGGCTGGTGCGGGCCCACGTCCTTCAAGCCACGCGCCAACGCCGTTGTAGGCCAGCTGCGCGCGATTGCGCACCAACGCCCGATAGGCTTTGCCATCCGAGGCTGCACCGGTCGAATCTACGACAAACTCGATGACCACGGCTACGCGATCCTCGTTTTCGTTCAGCGATGTGATGCCTTCGGAGAGTTTCGTCGGCAGCATCGGAAACACCTGCACACCGGTGTAGACCGATGTTGTTTCACTGCGCGCATGGCCATCGATGGTCGTGGCCTTGGCGACCCGCGCATCCACGTCTGCCACGCCCACCAGCACGCGGATACGCCCATCCGATAGCTGCTCCGCCCACTCGATCTGGTCGAGGTCCTTCGACGTGTCATTGTCGATCGAAGACCAGAGCAGGCTGCGCAAGTCCTGCGCGCCGGGTGCCGCAGGCGTCTCGGGGTGTGCCTCGATTGCCGCGAGCTGCTCGTCCGTCCCAGGGGGGAAATTGGGTTGGAAACCCCGTTCGATCATCACCGCGTGCGCCGCTGCCATGAGATTGAAATGCGCTGGATGCCCATTCGACATGATGAATAAACTCCTCGCAGACGAAGAGCCAGCCTAACATGCCGAAGTGAACCAAGATTAAGCGGGCGCGAAAAGGCGGCCGACATTCTGGCCGCCTCTTGTCCACCTACCACTGGATCTCGACTACTGGATTCCCAAATCTGCGAGTACCTTCGGCTTAGCCTCATCGACAGCCAACAGGTTGTGGCAAGCTGCGCAATCCTGGGTGATCGCGGTGCCGTCCTTGGCCGTATGGTCCCCGTCGTGGCAGCGGAAACAACCCGGATAACTCATATGCCCGATGTGATTCGGATGCGTTCCCCAGGTGACTTTCATCTCGGGAAAGACATTCTGGCTATAGAGAGTCGCCAGTTCTTCTCCCGCTCTTTTGACGAGATCAGATTTCGTCGCCAGCACTTGAGGATTGCCGCTGCGATAGAACGCCTCAAGCTGCACGGGAATCATGGCGCGCGCCTCGTCCTGGCTCTTGTAGTCGGCCTTGAGAAGAACCAGTCCTTCTTTGTGCACCCAGGGCAGAGAGGGACTTACGGCCCCGTCCGCCATCGCCCGGTTCAATGCTTCTTCGGCGGTCATGAAGGTGTGCGCCGCACGATTGTGACAGTCGATGCAGTCCATCAGGCGGCGCTCGCCCTGCGGCATGGCGCCCTTTAAGGCTGAAGCCACGTAGGTGCTCTCCGAGCCGTCGGGGTTGCGCCGCTGAACCCATGGAATTGTCGTACGTGTGGGATCGGTGGCGATGTACTCGATGTGGCCCAGGTGAACGCCGTGAATTCCCGACAGATGCGACAGCGAATCCTGCCCGCCCAGATGCAGCACTACCACCGTCTGGGTCTCACTGTTCTGCTCGTCGTCGGCAAAGCTGGATTTGACCAGCAGCTTCTCGCCAACAAATCTTGCCGGAGTATGGCACCCTTCGCAAATGGCGCGAGCCGGGCGCAGATTCTGTACCGGCGACGGAATAGGTGTCGGATAGTCCGGAATGATTTTGGGCGCCAGATGGGCAATCGGGTGAAAACTGACTTCAACCAACTGCTTAGTCCCGTTCACCTTCGCTGCGAAGTAGGAGGAAAAGCCGGTTCCAATGTGGCACTCCACACAGGCCACATGCGAGTGCGCGGAGATTTTATAGGCGGTGTATTCCGGGTGCATTACATGGCAGGATTGCCCGCAGAACTGGGGCGAATCCATGTACGCCGCCCCGCGATAGCTTGCGATGGAGACCACCAGCAAATTCACGATCGTGGCCACCAGGACAATATCGACGCCATGGCGAAACATCCGATCGTTAAAATCGACCTTGGGAAACGCAATTGGAATCTGACCGGCCTTCAGCAACACTCTTCGGCGCAGGAAGATCCCGATCGGAATCAGCGCGAGACCTAAGATGAAGAGTGCCGGAAGAATCAGAAAGAAGATGATTCCAAGATAGGGATTGTCATTCGGGCGGCCGATCAATTCCACCGCCCAGTAACCAATCATGGTTACGCCGGATGCAGTGGTGATGGCGCCGCCGGCCAGGCTGATGGGATTGTTGCCGAAGAACAGCGCCGGCCGGACCCAGTTCTCGCGGAATTTCTGAAACGATGACACGATACCCCCAGGGGAAAGAGATGGCCCGCCGATTGACGACGGGCCGCAGTTCCTACTTCAACGTGCGGAAATATGCCACCGCGTCTTTGATTTGTGCATCCGTCAGCTTGGCAGCAAACGGCTTCATCTTGCCTTTGCCGTTCTTTACGGAATCAAACTCCTGCTCGGCAGTGAGCTTTTTGATATCCGGATCGGAGGTCGCTTTCACGCCCATCATTTTGGCAATTCCAGGGCTCGGTGTCCCCGAACTTCCGTGACAGCTCTGGCAATTTGCCTTGTAGACCGCTTCACCCGAAGATTGGGCAAAGCCCACGGAACCGGCCATGCACATTGCTGCAGCCAGCACCACCATTGATCGCGTCGTTCTTGTCATTTCAAAACTCCTCCAGCTTTTCTCGCCAATAGGCGAGATGCACGTTGCATCCGACATCGGCTGCACAACGAACCCTATCAGTCTAGGCACGATAATCCCTAGAACCTTTCAGGATCGAAGAGCAATCTCTCGTGCGGTTCCGGCGCCTGTCACGCAAATCCGCGCCGTCTTGCTTTTCCTACTTCATCAACGAGCGGAAGTAGACGACCGAATCCTTGATCTGGGCGTCCGTCAGCTTGTCCTTGTAGGCCTGCATCTTACCCATACCATTGCGGACGGCGTCGATCATCTGCGCATCGGACATTTTTTTTACCGCCGGGTCCGAGATCGGTTTCACCTTCATCGCTTTACCCACACCCGACTCGGCCATTCCCGCTGCGCCATGGCACATCTGGCATTTCGATTTGTAAATGTCCGCTCCTGATTGCGCGAGCGCTGGCATCCCGATCGCGCCGGCAAGAAACATCACCCCTGCCAGCTTCAGCTTCGTATTCACAGAGGCTCCTTTCGTGCGACCTCCATACCAGGAGCATTTGCTCCTGTCAGAATTCGTAATGCACTCCAAGCGTCACGTTATTCGCGTGGAAATTGCGCGGCGCCGTTTCACCCGCCGGAGAGATGGTCAGACCGGTTTGATACGGCAGCGTGGTGCAAGGAACCACCGACGACGTCAGAGAGGTTGAAAGGCTGCAGTCCTGCGGTCCGGAAGGCCCGCCCTCGCCGTAACCGTAGAAGTTGTATTCTGCCTTCAACTTCAATCCGGGACGAACCGCGAACGCAATGTTGACGAACGGCGACTGATACGTGGAAACCAGCGAACCGTTCACATCGCGCGCATCGTTGAAGAATCGGCTTCCGTCCACGGAGCTGACGCGGTAACCGAGATTCGATTGAACTGCCTTGGCTGGGGACAACCGGAATGACACCGATCCGTATTGCGTCGGCGCATCCATGAAATCGCGTCCGAACCAGTCGGCAAGTTGGGTCGTCGACCCTCTTGTGAATACGCCAGGGCAAACATTCGGTCCACCGCTGCTGTTGAGTGAAGCCGTACCCGGATAAATACCAAGCTTGTTACTCGCGTTCTGAGCGCCATTGTCAAAGCAAATGTTGGTTGCCGTATAGACATCGGTGTACGCATAGCTGAAGTCGAGCCCATAGTGTTCATTGGGCGACAGCACGCCGCTAATACTGGCAATCCTGGTGCGATCGACATGATCGAGCGGGCCTTCGTACGGGTCGTCGCCTGCCGCGACCGCAGCCTGGTTGTTATTCGTGTTGTTATGCCGTTCCAGATCGTTGTAGGCGCCTGAGATCGTCGCCCAGGGCTTCGGCCTGTAGCGCGCGTGTACCCTGTAGTGCCACAGCTGCCTTGGCGACACCGGCGTCAGGGCGTTGTCGGCATACGCCATCTCCACCGAACCGTTCAGATCAAGGTTTGCGGTGGGGCGCACAGCAGCGGTAAAGATTCCGGCATTTTCGTGAATGGTGACTGTGCCGCCAATCGACGCGCCCACGGGCAACGGAGCATTATGAGGATCGCCTTCTGCGACCACGTGATCCTGATAGCGGTAAGTGAGCGAGAGCGTAGTGTTCGAGGAAACATCCCACGCGCCGGTCAGATTATTGGTGACATACAACTGTCCCGTATAGCCTGCTCCTGCTGCCGCCGACGCGCCAATCGCCGGACTGCCTTCAAACGTGGAGGCCCCCGCGGCCGCGCTCGTCGTGGTCAGCGTTGTGGAGTTGATGGTCTCATTCGGATTGGTGGGCGTCGCCACTGTAGTTCCGCTGGTAAAGAACGTCGTCCCCGGTTGATGCATCGAGGAAAAGCTGATCTGGTCGCTCAGACTAAAGTTACTCGTTGTCTGCCACGTGGCGCCCAGGTCGGCGGCAAGCACCTGGCGTGTCGCGTTCGCATTTCCGATGTAGGTCAGCTCACGCGTGGTCCCATTCAGTCCCTGATAACTGTCGTAGTAGTTAGGGAGGTGCATGTTCGCGTTGGTGAACCGCACATTGCCGTTGATCGACAGGTTCTTGATGCTCGCGCTCTGCAGGCGAAGCACCTCGGTCGGGAAGATGGCGCGGGTCGGCTGGGAGCGCAGATAACTGGTCACCACCGCGCAAGCGGGATTGATGACCGGCAAGCCGCCTGGCGTGTTAGGCGCCGACAGAATCGTATACGTAGTGGCATTCGTATAGGCAGCGCCCATACTGCCCGTGTTGCAGGCACCGATGCCATAAGGCGACAGGCTGTCAAAGTCGTTAATCGCTACCGGGGTTCCGTCCGCCTCTTGCGCGATCAGGGAGCTTGGAGCCAAGGTGAAGTACGAGTCGCCCTTGTAGTGCGTGATCTGCTCTTCATAGGAGAACATCGTGCCGCGCACTGGCTTCCAGTCGATCCCCGCCGTGATGTCGTCGGTGTTGTTGCGCTGATATTCGGCCAGCACTGCGTTATATTTAGCGAACTGATAGCCGCTCGGACTGTAGCTCGGTCCCTCCATCAGGTTCTTGGCATACGCAATCCGATAGGTCACAGACGATAGCGGCATCAGGACGATATTGAAATCTGTCATGCGGCGCACGGTGTTGAACATGAAAGGCGACTGAAGCGTCTGCGGCCACGCGAACGAGCCGGTCGGCTTGTTGGAAGGGCCGATTGGGATCGATTGTCCGCTGGGAATGTTTGGATTGCCGAGCAAGTCGTAATCGAAATACCTGCGGTCGCGGCGGAATGTTCCCGTAAAGTCATAGAGCTTGCCCTTCGATGCGTACATCCTGGCATAGTTGACGGGGTCGCCTCCGAAGCCGCTGCCCACCGCGGTGATCGTGTCGACCAGGGTGTTCTTCTGGCCCGGCAGAGCGCGCAACTCAAAGGTCTCGTTTTGCACTCGCGGCCCAGTGCGCAGATTCACCAGGTTGCTGTACATCGCCCGGCTGCCCGTGGTATTCGCGATGCGTCCGCCGAAGTCCACGCTCTGGTGGAGCACATACCCGGTCGGGGCAGACATCGGCTTATCCGGTGCCGGACTTTGGGCGACAGCGATACCTGTCATGATCAGGATCAAAATGGCTGCTCCGATGCCCCCAGCGCTGCGCTCGATGATCGAGCGCGAGGGTTGTTGATCGGAGAGCCGAGAAAACCAGCCTATCTGCGTCATATAAAGCCTCACTTAATAACCCGTCTTGCTGACGTCGAAGTCTTGCACCCCTGTGCGATTTGCTTCATGATCCTGGCCGCACCGCCCTCTCTGGGGAGGGTGCGGCACAGTTCCATTACCTGAGAAACGCCACGTTCATGTTTGAACCGTGAATGTACGTGTGGCAGTCCGTGCAGGGTGTCAGCTCCGACGAACCTGCGTTCACTCCGTGCACCGTGCCTGCGGCGACAGGGCTATGGCACTGGTTGCACAGTACGTTGACGTTCGGCATATTCAAGAGCCGCGCGTTTTGCGAGCCATGCGGCGTGTGGCAACCCATGCACCCCTCACCCTTGATCGGCGTGTGCTCGTAGACAAACGGCCCGCGCATCTCGGAGTGGCACTTGGTGCAGATCAGGTTCGAGTCGTTCCTGGACCGCAGGTTGCTCTTCTCAAACGTCCCGTGCACATCGTGGCAGTCGCTGCACTGGACAAGCCCTTCGTTCACCTTGTGGTGATAAGGCATGTCGAACTGCGGCTTCTCGTCGGTATGGCACTGGTAGCACAGGTTCGGCTGCGAAGCCTTGAGGAGGTGCGCCTTGTCCTCGCTCTTGTGGATGCTGTGGCAGCTAATGCAGCCCACATTCGCTTTGGCGTGCGGCGAGCGCTCGAAGTCTGGATGCGAGCCCGCATGGCACTTCAAGCAAGTGGCATCGACCTCTTTTGTCGAGTGCTTGGCGGGGTTGAAGATCTTCGTGACATCGCCGCCGCCATCCACGTGCGCTTTACCTGGACCGTGGCAGCTTTCGCAGGTTGCCCCGCTGCCGCCATGCAGCTCGGCGATCTTGGTGTGCGGATTATCGGCGAATTTCTTCGCGTTCTCGTCGTGGCATGTCGCGCACGTATCCGAGCCCACTTCTTCGGCCGCATCGGCTTGCTTTGCCTGTGCGCCAGCCGGTTTGTCTCCCTTTGCAGGAGCAGCCATGGCCGCGGCGCAAAGCATAACCCCGCCGAGCAAGATCATCAAACAAATGCGCAGCCCCGAAAACCCTTTGGGAGCCGCATCGACCAACCATCGCGTTACTGGCCCTTCATTGCGCATCTAGTACCACCTCGGGAGCTCTCATTGCAGCCTTCGAAAGCAGCTCGCTCAAAAATCTGCAACTATGCGTGGCACTCATAAATTGCTTGCAGTTTTTTGGTCTCACTGTTCGAAGCCGCTCTTTGTGCGGAGCATCACCTCATGGGCTGCATCCTACGTCTTTCCCACATCGCTTACGGTGACGCTCATCACATATCGCACGACGATTTGAACATTGCTCAATTGCTTGAATCGGCAAGACATGCGGGAAATGCCGATCACGCAGAAAGAGCGCTGATCACTTCACGTTTTTGGGGCGGTCCGAGTCGATCGCAGGAGAGAAGGAATCTCCCCCGGGGCAAGCCGGGACACCCTTCGCACCACTCGATGACTCGTGAGCCTCATCACATCTATTGCGCCCGGCTCTACGGCAAACTCGGGGAAGCAAAATGTCTCTTTCCCGGAAGGCCAAAGAGTTTCACCTCAGCAGCATCCTGAGCCGCTGAGCGGGCCACCGCAGGAGGCCGGGAGCCTTCGGACGGCGGCGGACGGGGCAAGATCATGGTGGACGTAGAGATTCCGGCAATCACCCAGAAAAAGCAGAAACACGCGCCAAGGCAGGCGCCCGTAGGCTGTGCAGCCTGCGCCCATCGCCGTCCCGGCTGGTTCTGTTCTCTCGGCAGCGCCGTTCTCGCCGACCTCGAGCTTGTTACCAGCACAATTTCGCTTCCTCCCCAAGCCTCATTGTTTGCCCAAGGCGAAGAAGCGCGCTGTCTCTATTTGATCTGTGGAGGTTATTTAAAGCTGACTGCCGGGCGTCAACAAGACCGCCAGATGATCGTTCGAGTCGCGGGGCCTGGTTCCGTACTTGGCCTGTATGCGGCTCTCTCGCACGGCGTTTATGAAGTCTCGGCGGAGTCATTAACACCCGCGCAGCTTCGGCCCGTGGAGCGCGAGCGATTTCTCAACTTCCTGCGCAACCATAAGGAAGCTCAGATGCACGCCGTCCAATGCATCTGCCAGGAGTACCGCTTCGCATTGCAGGATGCATGCCGCATTTCGCTGGCAGAGACTGTCGCAGGGCGGCTCGGAAGGCTGCTGCTTGAGTTGGGGCACCAGATCGGAGAGAATCTCGACGGCGACGCATTCCGTTTTCCGCTGCTCCTGACACACGAGGAAATGGCCTCCATGGCCTGCACGACACGGGAAACGGTCACGCGCACCCTGGGTCAGTTTCGTAAAGACGGCTGGATCACGATCGAGGACTCGCTGGTTACTGTCAATCAGCCTCAGCGACTGCAGTGGCTGAATTAAAGCCTTTGCGCGCGAACCAGTCGGTTTGGCCGCTTCCCTCGTACCATCCGCCAAAGTCCAAGAGATATGATAAAGACTGGGAGTTCGTCTTAAAGATGATTCGCATTGCGGTTTGTTTTTGTGTTGTTCTTTTCTCCATTTCTGCGATTGCTCAGAGTCCCGCCGCGGCCACTGCCCCCACCCCTGTCGCCGTGACCTCGACCGCATCGCCCGAGATCACCCAATTCCAGAAGATTGAGGACTCCTGGTCCTACGCGATCAACGTGCGCGATCAATATAGCCTGGAGCTTGTCCTGTCGCCTCTCTTTGTCGATGTATCGGCAACCGGGGACATTACCACGCGCAATCAACAGCTGGCCGACTTGATCGGTGGTGAAGACAAGACGTTGCATTTGGAGCAGAAAGTGATCACCGTTCGCATGCTGGGCGACACTGCCGTTGCAAACGGCACCTACGTCCTCCACCACAAAACAGCAAGCGGTGGCCCGGTCGATGAAAAGGGCGTTTTCACCCATGTTTTCGAACGCACGCGCGGCGGATGGTCATGCATCAATTCACAGCGCACTTCCCTTCGCGCCGACGCCCCGACAAGAGGCAAGAAGCAATCGAATGCGGAGATGCCATTCCACATTCCGCTCTTCTCCAAAAGCGACAAGAGTCAACAGTAACGATTGACGCCGCCGGCGCGAATCAGCTCGCCAAACGCCGAGTTCCTTGCACTCGAATCGATACATGCACCAGGCTCAGCGCCGCGGGCGTCACCCCCGGAATGCGGCTCGCCTGTCCGATCGTGCTCGGTCGCACCCGCTCCAACTTTTCCCGCATCTCGCGCGACAGTCCGCTGATCGTGCCGTACTCGATCCACTCAGGAATTGCCACAGCCTCAGCGGCCTTTAACTTCTCAATCGATTTTTTCTGTTGGTCGAGGTACCCGGCGAACTTGATCTCCGTCTCCACCGCCCGCCCCTCATTGCGCAACGCCGCCCGCGCCTCCGGGCTTTGATTCTCCGAGTGCGCGAACACGGCGAGCATCGGCTCTTTTTCAAGCTCTTCCTGCAGCGCCCCCAGCACCGGCTCAATCGTCACTTCCGGTCGCTTGAGCAATTGCGCCCACGTCGATCCTGCGGTCGCCGTCAGCTCACCAAATCGTGCCGCCTTCAGCCGTTCTGTATCCACCTTGCCCGTCGTCAGCAGCCGCGCCAGCGCAACCATCCGCGCTTGCTTCCGCTCATATTCGGCCCACGCTTCGTCGTTGATCAGCCCCAGCCTGCGTCCATACCGCGTCAGCCGTCGATCCGCGTTGTCAATGCGTAGGTGCAGCCGAAACTCCGCCCTAGAAGTGAACATCCGGTACGGCTCGTTCGTGCCTTTCGATATGAGGTCGTCGATCAGGATGCCCGTGTACCCTTCCGTCCGGTCCATCGTGAACGGCGGCTCGCCCTTCAGCCACAGGGCAGCATTGATGCCCGCCATGATCCCCTGGCACGCAGCCTCTTCATACCCACTGGTCCCGTTAATCTGTCCGGCAAGGTAAAGTCCCCGCATGCTCTTGACGCGCAACGTCCTGTCCAGCTCTGTCGCATCCACGCTGTCATACTCGATCGCATACCCGGGCCGAAGCATCTCCGCGTCTTCCAGACCCGGAATCGAATGCACGATCTGCCACTGCACCTCCATCGGCAGCGAGGTCGACATACCATTCACGTACACTTCGTGCGTGTTCAGTCCCTCTGGCTCCAGAAAAAACTGGTGCTGCGTCTTGTCCGGGAATTTGACGATCTTGTCCTCGATCGACGGGCAATAGCGCGGCCCAATGCCTTCAATCCGCCCCGAGTACATCGCTGAACGGTGCACATTCTCCCGAATCAGCCGCAGAGTCTCTGGTGTGGTGAACGCGATATGGCAGCTTACCTGCGGCTGCACGATCTTCTTCGTCCTGAAGCTGAACGGCGTGGGCTCCGCATCGCCCGGTTGCTCTTCGAACTGCTCCCAGTGAATCGTCCGCCCATCGAGCCTTGGCGGCGTACCCGTCTTGAGTCGGCAGGTCCGCAGTCCCAGTCGCCGCAGAGCTTCGCCCAGCAGCACCGAAGCCGGCTCACCCGAACGCCCCGCCGGATAGCGCTCCTCGCCGCAGTGAATCAGCCCGTTCAAGAACGTCCCGGTCGTGATGATCGTGGCTCCGGCCAGCAAATTGCGCCCATCGCGCAGCTTCAATCCCACCACACGCCGCCGCGCCCGAACCGGCCTCGGCAACTCCGCCAAACCATCTGAGTCTTGATTCTCAAGGCCCCTAGTCCCTAGTCCCTCAGTCCCCAGTGCTGCGTCCGGTTTCCTGTTCCCTGTTCCCTGCTCTTCTATTCCCTGTTCCCTGTTCCTTGTTCCCTGTTCCCTGTCTTCGAAGACCAGATCGACGACCTCCGCCTGCCGAATATGCAGCCCTGCCTGCCCCTCCAGCACCTCGCGCATCTTCACGCGGTAAAGCTGTTTGTCACACTGCGCTCGAGGACTCCACACCGCCGGCCCTCGCGACGTATTCAAGAGCCGAAACTGGATGCCCACTGCATCGGCAACTTCACCCATGATGCCGCCCAGCGCGTCCACCTCGCGCACCAGGTGTCCTTTGGCCACGCCGCCAACGGCGGGATTGCAGCTCATCTGCGCAATCAGGTCGAGATTCATCGTGATCAGAGCGGTCTTCAGCCCCATGCGCGCCGCAGCCATCGCCGCTTCGCACCCCGCATGCCCCGCGCCCACCACGGCCACATCGTATTGCTCGGTGAAAGCCATCCAATCCTATTCTACGGTCGGTTGGCTCCGCTGGCTTAGCGACTTACGGCTCCGGGCAATCGAAATCTGAATCGCCGGGCTCAAACAAAACCCGATACCTCGTTAAGAACCTGTCAGCCTTCCGGTTATGATCCCGGCGCAAACCAGGGCGAATAGGTTGGGTTTCAACTGCTGTTCCTGTATCGCCATCACAAGATAGGCGATAGTGCCGGCCTTCAATTCGAAATACGCAACCCGCAACATGCCGAACGTATAATCGATTCACAATTCTCTCAATGTGCTATGCCGTTGAAAACGTCCGATTCCATGACGTCCTGCGTGTGCGGAAACTCGATCGAACAGGAAGGCCCTTTGTGCGCGCGATGCACGGCTCTGCACAAGCTTGGCCTCGATTTCAACGCGACGAAGCAAGATATCGAGGCGAGTTACCGGACGATGGTCAAGGTCTGGCACCCCGATCGCTTCCAGAATGATCCCAAACTCAAAGAGGCCGCAGAAGAGACGCTCAAGTCGGTCAATGCGGCTCACGCTTACCTGGCCTCAATCCCCGAAGTCGAGGCCCGCAAACGTCCCCGGCAGAAACGCGCAGCGCGCGAAGTCGCAATGCAGCCTGTCAGCCAGGCGCGACGCCGCGTGCTCATCGACCCACTTCTCGCCTCCAGAATCTTGACGCGCAGCCTCATCCTGCTTCTCATCCTCGCAGTTCCCGCGCTGATGCTCGTCGGACTCGATGCCTTGCTCTCATCCAACCCATCCACTGCGAGTTTCTACGGCCCATACCGCTCGCGGCTCCTCTTCGCCATGCGCACGAACCTGACCATGATCGAGCAGCCCCTTCACCGGCTCATCCCGGCAAGCGCGACACCCCTACCTGCCGCGCAGCCCGCTAACCCCGACACTTCTTCCGCCTCCACCGGCAGTTCCTCCACCAATTCGATCCCGCCTCCGAACATTCCCATGCCCTACGTCACCGTCGGCCTCACCCGCAACGAGGTCATCACCGTCATGGGCCGTCCCACTTCGTCCACCGCCGACTCACTGAAGTACAGGAACGCAATCTTCTATTTCCACAAGGGCGTGGTCGACGGCTGGAACGTCGACCCGAGCCTGATTCCTCTCCGCGTCAAGCTCTGGCCCAGCGCGCACACCGATCCTCGCCTCACAACCTTCACCATCGGTTCGACGAGAAACGACGTCATCGCTGTTCAGGGCACGCCCACCCTTCTTTCGGATTACAAACTCGCTTACGGAAGCTCTGAAGTTTTTCTAGATGACGGCCTCGTCATCGGATGGAACGAGAAACACGACGCGCATCAGCTGCGCATCGCGCCCCGCTAGCCATCGGATGAGAGACGAATCGGTTTCGTCACTTGAGCCCGAACAATCACGGTTTCAGTCGCACACGATTCTTACTGTGGTGTACGATGCTCAGAAAGCACGCCAATTTCATCCAATGCCCAGGAGGTTTTGCCACATGGGTTCATCGGATCTTCCCTTAGGGCAGCAGCCCAACGCCGTGCCAGCTTCCCCCTCACCTGAATCGAACGCGCTTCAATCCCCCGAAGAACTGCAGGAAGAAAGCCGCAAGATTCGTCGCTTGCAAATGGTAGTGAACATGGTGACGCAGGTGATCGCACAGGATTCGTCCATCACCGTCGACGAAGCCTCGGAGATGGTAGCCGACACGCGCCGCGTGGCGCTCGGCATGTTCCCCGACAAGGAATTGGCCTTCGATTTGATCTACTGGCCGCGTTTGCAACGCCTGATGCGCGAGCGCTACCGCATGCAATAAGAGGCCCGGCGCTGCAAGCGCAGCCTCGCCTCCAAAGTCGATTTTCCTATAAGGATTTGCAGAAGATTCGGCTCTCTTGTGAAGCCATCACAAATAGCACGCAAGCAAGTGCGAATCGCGAGCTGCCATCAGTTTTCGAGACATATTTTTCGCAAATTGGTTCCGACACGTGTGCCAATTGCCACAATTGTTCCACGTGGAACAATTTGGAAGCGTGGAACAATCCTTCGCGGTTGCTTCATAGCTTCGTTACTATGCGGCCACCGCTTGAACGGCTAGTCCCTGGACGCTTCGTCCTTATTTGCTCTCATTCGCGATTAACCGGAAGGTGATCGTTCCCCAGAAGAGCCGCGCCCGCATCTGCACCGGCAAATGCCGATCGTCATCGGTGTACCAGATCCAGATATTGCCGCGATTCTTCACCACGCCGGCCGCGGCCGTGGGCTGCACGCGAACTGTCTTGAACGTGCCCAGCGGCGTCTTGACCTCTTCGCGCCCTTCCACCTTCATGGTCACCGGCACATTGTGCATTGCGTCCACAACCGGAAGCACAAAATTGTGCCCTACTTCCATCGGCTGCGACGCTGCATAGAACACGCCGGTCAGCAAATCGGTCATGCATCCTGGAATCGGCGATTCCACATGCTTGGACTGGTTCCTCACCACGTTCTTCTCATCAAGGATCGACTTCGACTGCGCGTAATCCATGTGAAGCGTCGAATTGATCTGTCTTCGCCCCTCAACCGTTTGCTTGTCGAAATCGTAGGTGCACCCTTTGGCGCGGTCGAACGTCGACTGAAACCGGTCGCTCACGTGAAAGATCAGATTGATCGCACCAAGGGTATCCGCCGTCGCGTTCACATGTTCGCGGTCGCCTGCGGCCTCAAAGTGCAGCACAGCGGTTCCGGCAGAAAAGACGCGCCAGTCGACCGAATAGGTGAGAGTCTGCTTGAGCGGGAACACGAACCCGGGACGCGGAGCCGGCAAGGGCGGAATATCCTGGCCATGGGCCAAGGCGGCAAGGGCGACACCACAACAAATCGTCTTCACCGCCGTGCGAATCTTCACCGTGAGGCTCTGCTCCTTCAGGTTGGACTTACGCGGCGCGGGAGTCGTCTACCCGGCTCCGGTGAATTGCGGCGAATGTCCGCGACGTTTCGTTAAGCAGCTGACTCATCGCAGGCCGCGTTCCAAGTATGCCAGAGCGGGCCTCAGGAACAGGAGACCCAAATAGAGCAGTGCAGCACCAATAGCCGCATTGTACTCGCGGTGCCGTAGATAAAGCGCAAATGAAAAGTTGCCGGATAGCACTTCCGATGGTTCGCTCCCCGAGGATGCCGGCTGTGCGGGAACGCTGGCCGCAGTAAGACGCGGGATCAAGCGAGGCACCCGCTTGCAATAGGCGTCGAACTCGGGAAAGGTTTCCCGCAAGAAGTGCTCTTCTGACGCAATGACCGGAACATAAATGAGTAGAAACATGACTGCGAGCGCCACTGCCACGACCCAACTCTGTAACGCAACGGCGAATCCCGCAGCGATCAAAATAGAGCCCAGGTAAAGCGGGTTGCGCGTGTGCGCGTAGGGGCCGGTCTGTGTCAATTCGCGATTTTTTCTGACGTAACCTGCAGCGTAACCGCGAAGCCAAAGGCCCGGAAGCACCAGCGCCAGGCTCCAGGCAATGGCCGTTAGCTGCGGAGCGCTTCGCCACAATTCATAAACATAGAGTGCCGCAACCGCAAACCCGAGCGGCACGCGAATTCGCCGCGCCACTTTCTGCAACTGCTCCTGCAGAGGGCGCGGTTCTGAGGAAGTATTTGCGCGGCTCACAGGGCCACCTTTGCGCTCAGCAGCTCTTCGGCTGCTGCCAGTACCTCCTCAGGTTTTATCGTGAGCAAACCCGCTTCCGGCGCTTCCCGGCGCGAATGGTCGCGGCGGCTTGCGGGATGCCGCAACACTATGGACCGACCACCGAAGGGACCATTCCGGCGTGGATCTGTTGGACCGTAGATACCTACGACAGGCTTGCCCAACGCGCAAGCCAGGTGCAGCGGTCCTGTATCTCCGGCAATCACCAGTACCACTCGGCGCGTTAACGCGATGAGGTTTTCGAGAGATGGCGCGAGCGGTACGGCACGGCCTTTGGTTCCGTTCACGATGACATCCGCGATCGGCTCTTCGCCTGGGCCAGCGTTGACGAATACGCGACAGCCTTTGCCGATTAGGCCCTGGGCCACGATCGCGTAGCGCTCCACCGGCCAGCGCTTTGCGCCCCAACCAGCACCGGGATTGATGAGCACTGCCCGTTGCCCGCGCGACGTGGCAAGGAGCCCCTCGGCCCAGGCCTCCGCGCCCAGATCGAACGGCAACCAGGGTTGCACCGGCTTCAACGCATCACCCGCCACCGCCGATGCCAGTTCAAAATCCTGCTCGATCACGTGCGCGCCGCGCGTGACAATCCGGTCTGTAAATAACCAGCGTGCAGCCCATTCGCGCGGCTCCGCTTCCCCAATCAACCGGCAACGGGCTAACCGGCCAAACACCGCAGAGCGCACCGCTCCCTGAAAATCGATGGCCGCGTCATATCTGCCCTCTCGAAGGACACGCCGCAGCGCCAGGAACTCGTGCGCTGTCCGTCCAGACAACGGGCTCTTGCCCCATTGCTTCGCAGACACAGGATGGACCAGATCCACGACCGGCTGTCGGGGCGCAGGTTGCCCTGTGTCACGGCCGGATGTCCCAGCGGCCGAAAGAAGCGCGCACCATTTCGGCTCGACAACCCAGTCGATGATCCACTCAGGATGCGCGATTCGCAAGGCCGTCACAGCCGGAAGCGCATGCAGAATGTCGCCCATGGCGCCCAGCCGGACCACGAGCAAGCGAAACTTGGACTGCGTGTGCAAACTTCGATTTTCTCACAGCGATGGACTCGCAGAACGAGAGCAGAGCCGGTTTACAAGCCAGGCAACCGCTCCAGTCTCATCCTCGATTTCAATGCGCAAGCGAGAGGCCTTGAGCGGCAGTGTCGCGGGGAATGCGGAGAGCAGTGCCGCCAAACGGACCGTATCCTTTTCAGTTGTAATGAACGCTGTCGCTTTGGCGGATACCGCCTGCGCGCACAGCGCCGCGACGTCGTGCGAAGTGTAGCGGTGGTGATCACGGAATGCCTTACGCACAGCCAGCCTCAATCCAGCCGTCCCCAATCCACTAAAAAACTGCTCGGGGCGGGCGATGCCGCAAAACGCGGCAACCGGGCCATCCATCTTGGGAACTTCCATGCGTCGACGCACGCGCCAGACTAGCCCAGTCCAACCCCATGCGCGAAGCTCTGCTTCGAGCGTTGGATCCTCCTCTGGAATCGCAAGAACACTCGCGCGCTTGGCCGCAAGCAAGGCTTCGCGCAAATTGCCTGCGGGCAACAACGAATCCTCCCAATCAGAGCGATTCAAGAGCAGAATGTCCAGGTCGCGCGCAAGCTGCCGATGCTGAAAGCCGTCGTCCAAAATATGGACACGAGCGATTTGGCTTGGGCGAAGGTCGTGCTGCCCCTGAGCATCCGCGGTCGCGTCGGCTTCGGCGAGCAGACCCGCGTCATAACGCTGCGGAGCGACATACACGGGGACTCCGGTCTCGCGCGCGATGAGCAGCGGCTCATCGCCAAACTCCTCCGCGGTTCCCTCGACACGGACACGCGCCGCCTGATTGCTTTGCCGCCCATATCCGCGCGAAAGCACATCGACCGAGATACCTTTGGCTGTGAGCAGCCGAGCGAGAGCGATGGCGAGCGGTGTCTTGCCCGATCCCCCAGTGGACAGGTTTCCAATGCTAATGATCGGCCTTTGCAGACGCCGCACCGGCTCCCATCCACATTTCAGACCGAAACCGCGCAAGGCAACGGCCGCAGCGTAGAGCGGCACGAGTGGAGCGAGCCAGGGTCGCCTCATTTCTTGCGCCCGCCGTTCGCGAGCAACTCCTGAATCGCATGAACCGCTCGCTCCGTCGCTCCTGCCTGTGCGTCGAAGACCCGCCTTGCCCGCTCACCCCGAGCTTCGGCCCCGTTCCGATCCGACAACAGACCGCTGAGCGCGCCGGCAAGCTCGTTTTTCGACGCGATGCGAATGGCGTCGTGCGCCCGTAGGTCTTCGGTAATCGCGCGAAAGTTAACGTAGTGCGGTCCCATCACGATCGGGACTCCGAATTGCGCCGGCTCGAGCGGGTTGTGGCCGCCTTCCGGGAAGAGGCTTCCGCCGACGAACGCGACTGCCGCAAGAGAGTAGACGGAGGCTAATTCTCCGATGGTATCGAGCAAAACGATCTGCCCCGCTCGCAACGGTTCCATCTGTTCCACCGAACCGGCCTTCCAGAGCGAACGTTCGATCCATTTGAATCCGGACTTCTCAAGAAGGCCGGCCACAGCAGCAAAGCGCTGGGGATGGCGCGGTGCAAGCACCATTGCCAGCTGCGGGTCCGCTTCCTGGAGTCTCGGCCAAGCCTCAAGCAATGCCGCTTCCTCACCTTCCAGCGTGCTGCCCGCCACAACGTATCGCAGATCGGGTCCGAGTGTCTTCAGCAGTCGAGTTGCTTTCGCCTCCTCAGCGGCACGCACGTCGAACTTCAGATTGCCGGCAACCGTGATGCGCTGGGGTAGACAGCCGATTGCCTTCAACCGCTCGGCATCCGTCTCGCTCTGCGCCAGCAACCGGCTGAGCTTGCTCAACTGCGGCTGCCAGAGCCAGCGCAGCATGCGATAGCGCGGCCATGAGCGGTCGGAGATACGCGCATTCACCACGGCCACGGGAATCTGCCTGCGAAAGCAGCCATTGAGCAGATTCGGCCAGAACTCGGTCTCAGCCAGAACAAGCATGCGGGGCCTGATCGCATTCAGATATGCGCGCACCACCCAGGGCAAATCGAGCGGACAATAGAAAACCCGGTTCGCCCCAAAGCGCTTGCGCGCCAACATCTGCCCGGTCGGCGTGGTGGTCGAAATCAGGACCTGCAACTGCGGCAAAGCCTGGTCCAATTCCGTAACCAGACGGCTGACGGCAAGCACTTCTCCCACTGAGACCGCATGGAGCCAGATCACCGGCCTCTCAGCTGAACAACTCCTTAGCCACGCCGGAACGTTCCCGAGGCGTTCCCCGAGGCCCTCCCGATACTTCTGAGTTGTGGCCATCCGCCAAAGCCACCATGGCGCGCTGGCAACGAGCCCCGTGAGCAGCGCGAGATTATAGAAAAGCAAAATCATGCGTAACGGAATTCGCCTTACGTCGGTCTAAACTTAGAATGATACAGTCGTGCACGATGAAGGCTTGCAAGATAGCTCCGCTGCTCGCGGTCTGGTTGGCGATTCCCGCCATTGCCGGCAACCACAAGCCGCCTCCTGTGCAGCCTGCTACCTCGTTCGCTGCCGTTGAAGTGCACGACAAGGAGAAAGTCGCGGTCGCCGCCGAACCTTACGACACCAAAGAAAAGGAAGCGATCTTTCGCGTGGACTATTTGAGCCACGGCGTCATGCCAGTGCGCTTGATCGTGACCAACAACAGTGACCGGCCGATTTCGCTGCGGGACGCACGCATTCTCTTTCAAACTCCGGCGGGAGACCGGATACAGGCAGCCGAGCCTGAAGATGTGGAACGGCTCATGACGCGGAAGGAACGTGAGGGCGGCAAGATTCCCATGCCCGGCCCGATTCCAAGCATCCACATGAAGCCCAAGGCCAGCAACAAAGATGTCGAAGCGGATTTTGACGAGTTCGAATATGGTGCGCTTGTGGTGGAACCGCACACCACGCGGGCCGGATTTCTGTTTTACGATGTCTCGCAACTTGACGATCCGCTCAAAGGCTCCAAGCTGCATCTTCACAAAATCCGCGATGCCGACGGCAACGAGCTGTTCTTCTTCGAAATCCCGTTTGACAAATATCTCCAGTCGAAATCGAGCGCGATGAAGTGAGGTTGCCGGCGGAAGGCTCTTCATTCTCTCTCATAATCCGCCGGGTGTACGATTTTTTCAGTCGTCAACTTCTTCTGGCCGTGCGCCCCGGAGCACTCGGTGTCCAACCAGCCAAACTATGGAGTCGATGCGCCAAATGTCATTCGTAATTTCTTCATCGCCGGCGCGCTCTTTCTGATCATCGATTTTGCGTTTCCAAGAGTGACGATCGGCAAAATCGAGTTCGTATTGCATCCCGGTTTCCTGTGGCCGGCGCTGTGGTTCATCTTCTTCGGCGGGCTGATGCTGCTCTATTCGCTCGTCGGCAAGTTCCGCCATCGCGAGCGCATGCTGGCGAAAGTAGCGTGGACCGGCTCGGAAAACATACTCGACGTGGGCACGGGCCGCGGATTGTTGATGATTGGCGCAGCAAAATTACTCACCACCGGCCATGCCACGGGCATCGACATCTGGAATGCGGAGGATCTCTCGGGCAACGGTCCGGAAGCGCTCAAAACCAACATTGCGTTTGAAGGTGTTGGTGAGAAAACGACGATCAAAAGCGAGGATGCGCGCCAGATGAGCTTCGCTGACTGCATGTTCGATGTTGTCCTGTCGAATTTGTGCCTGCACAATATCTACGAAAGGCCTGGCCGCGCAAAGGCCTGCAGCGAAATTGCACGCGTGCTCAAGCCCGGTGGCGTGGCTGTGATTTCGGACTACAAGCTGATGAAGGAATATGCCGGCGAGTTTGCGAAGGCGGGTCTGGCTGTCGAGATGTACCCACTGGACTGGACAGGCACCTGGCCGCCTTTGCGTATTCTCGTCGCGCGCAAGCCGGGATAGATTGTAACGTTATTCGTAGTAGGTGGCCGTCGTCGTATCGGTCTCCCAGATCGTACAATCCTTCACGCGCACGCGGCCCTGGGTCATTCCATCGAGTTGCTGATTGGTCTGGTCGTAGAAATATTTCGCTATATTCTCGGCGGATGGATTCAATGTCGTAAATGGTTCGAGATCGTTGAGCATCTGATGATCGATGCGCCCGATCACCGGCCGCAGAACCTGCTTCAACATTTTGAAATCGAGCAAAAGGCCGGATTCATCCAGCGCCGCGCCGGCCAGAGTGACACGGACTTTGTAGTTGTGTCCATGCGGATTCTCGCACTTGCCCTGATAGTTCCGGAGATAGTGTCCAGAAGAAAAGCCCGCCTCTACGGTGACTTCGTACATCGGCGTTTGCCCGATCCTGTGCGGGGAAGAGTCCCAGATCATTTTATTGCCTGGGACTGCCAGACCCTAATCGTGCGGTTTTCGCCGTTGACGCCGGGCTGCCTGGCGCGCTTCTTCGCTATTCCGGTCGACCTGCTCGAACAGATGACTCAGCACGCCAATCAGCGCGGATGCAAGTCCCGCAAGCAGCAGGACAAGGGATATGGTGCGCCACAACGATCCGTTGGCAGGCAAACCCGGCTGAAAGCTCGACGGAATGAGAGACATTCCCATGGAAATGACCGCGAAGAGCCCGAGCGTGGCAGCGAGAATGTAAAAGTTGCGAGACATAGTTGGGACAGAAGTATCTTAGGCCGGTTGGGCGTTCACTCGGCACGTCATCAAATGAAATAGAAACGACTGGGCGCCGATTGTGTAGGTATCTTCTCCGAGCGCATTGAATCCGTGCCGCTGGTAGAAGAGGATCGCGCGCGTGTTGTCTTTCAAAACGTCAAGCCACAGTTCTTCGATCTGGAGATTTGCGGCGTGGTCGAGGATCGTAGCGAGGAGGGACTTGCCTATGCCCCGTTCAAGAAAATCCCGAAGGACATAGATTTTCTGCAGTTGGGCGACGCTTTTGCCGCTCAGAAGAGGCGTAGGGGATGGGTACTTGAGCTTTGCGTAGCCTACGGGCAAACCATCCGCGAATCCGAGCCAGTAGGCATTCAGCGAACTCTGAATGCTGCGCCTGATCTTACTTACAGAAAAGGTGCGATCGAGATATGCGAGCAGGTCGGCTCGATGATCGGCGAAAAGATGGCCGAAGGTCTCCGCAAACGTGATGCGGCCAAGAAGGGCGATCACCGCTGCATCTTCTGGTTGGGCCCTTAAGACAGGCGCGTTCATTCATTCCCTTCGGAAGCTGCACTCTTTCTCGATTCTCGCAGAAGATTCGGCATTCAACGAAAGATGCCGCATAACCGAACTTCAGTCGGAAATCTCGGCGGTTTCGATCAACTCCACACCCGCGCGAGCGAATTCGGATACGATGTTGGCGACGGAACCATTGAGGTCGATGGCGCGACAGGCATCGCGGATGATGACGGCAGGGAATCCAAGCCGCCGCGCGTCGAGGGCTGAGTAGCCGACGCAGTAGTCGTAAGCGAGGCCGGCGAAGAAGACGCGGGTGAGGCCACGCTCGCGCAGATAACCAGCAAGGCCGGTTGCGGTGGAGCGGTCATTCTCGAAGAAGGCCGAATAGGAGTCGATTTCGCTCCGGAAACCCTTGCGCAGAATCAGCTCTGCCTGCGGCAGGTGAAGGGAGGGGTGGAACTCAGCGCCTTTGCTTCCTTGCACGCAGTGGTCGGGCCAAAGCGTCTGGGGGCCGTAGCTCGCTTCGATCTGCTCAAAGGGATTTCTGCCGCGGTGCGCCGAGGCAAACGAGAAGTGATCGGGCGGATGCCAGTCCTGCGTCAGGACAATGTGCTCGAAGCATTGCATGCAGCGGAGGATAGGCGCGATCACGGCGGCACCATCGGCAACAGCCAATGCTCCACCGGGGCAGAAGTCGTTTTGCACGTCGATGACAATGAGGACGTCGTGGGGAGTGGTTTGCATTCGCGCTATTCGCCCTTGTTCATTCGGTTTTCGCTTCCCTTTCAAAGAACTTCTCCACGTCGCCAATCGTCGTCGTCATCCGGTACGGAGGCAAACTTTGTAGAAATGTCTTCCCATAGCGTTGCCTTCGAATGCGCGGATCGAGCAGCACCAGCACCCCGCGGTCTTCGAGCGAGCGGATCAGCCGGCCGAAACCTTGCTTGAGCGTGAGCACGGCCGACGGCACCTGATAGTCGAAGAACGGCTTGCCGCCGGCTTCTTCGATGGCCTTCATGCGGGCCTGCACCACGGGATCGTTGGGGACGGCGAAGGGCAGCCGGTCGATGATAACGCAACTAAGCGCTTCACCCTGCACGTCGACGCCCTGCCAGAAGCTCGACGTGCCGAAGAGCACTGCATTCGGCGTGACGCGAAACTCCTCAAGAAGAGCCTTGCGCGGCGCCGTGCCGTGCAGCAGGATGGGAAAATCGAGCACCGGCAATAGGCGCTCGTAGAGGTCGCGCATCTGGCTGTAGCTGGTAAAGAGGCAGAAGGCGCGGCCGCGGCTCAACTCGAGCACGCGGCGAATGCAGTCGGCCGCTGCCTCGGGGAACTCCGGATCGCGCGGATCGGGCATTTCGGGCGGGAGATAGAGCAGGGCCTGCTCGCCATAACGGAAGTGCGACGGCACCACGAGTTCCCGCGCGCCCTGGCCTGTATCGCCGAGGCCGAGCCGTTTGCGGATGTGTTCGAAACCTCCCTGGACAGTGAGCGTTGCGGAGGTGAGTACGACGGTCGGAACGGTCTCGAAGACCAGCTCGCGGAGCAGCTCCGAAACATCGATCGGGGTGGCCTGGAGAAATGTCGTACGGGCTCCTTCGCGGACGGCGAACGTTGTCTTCTCCGTGGCGCCACGGGCGCGGCGTTCAAGCCAATAGACCATGTTGCTGGCGTTCGATTCGAGGAGAAATTCCAACTCCGACCGCAGACGGGCGACGCGCTTGCGCAGGCCGGGCGCTTCGTCCACGGCAGTCAGCCGCTCCATCTCCGCTTCCATCAGTTTCAGCGTGGCACGCAGGCTCACGTAGAGGTCGCCCGACGTTTCCAGAAATTCCTCGCGTGCCGCAAAGGGCTGGCGGCCGTCGGAAGTCATCGGTAAACCGGCAAAGAACATCCGGGCGCGTTCGCGCAGTTGCTGCGTGGCGGCGGGCATTCTCTCCGCCCCTTCTTTGCCGCGCAATAGCATGTCGGTGTCTCGGGCCAGCTCTTCGAAGCGAATATTCGAGACTGAAAGACCGAAATAACTTGACGCAACTTCTTCCAGTTCGTGGGCCTCATCGAACACGACTGCGGCAGCCTCCGGCAGAACGCCGGCATCGGGAGCACCAGAGGCCTCCTGTTTCACGGCAAGATCGGCGAAGAAAAGGTGATGATTCACGATGATGATGTCGGATTCGAGAGCCTTGCGCCGCATCTCAGTGATGAAACAGCGGCGATAGTCAGGACAGTTTGTCCCCAGGCATGCATCTGAACGTGCATCCAGCTTGTGCCACAGCGCGCTCGCCTCGGGCAGACCGGCCAGCTCGGACCGGTCGCCGGTTTCGGTTGTCTTCTCCCAGGCGGCAATCTGCTGGTATTGGTCGATTTCTTCGAGGCCCGATAGAATCGGCTGATCGCGCAGCGCGACAAGCTTGTGACGGCACAGGTAGTTGGCGCGGCCCTTCATGTAGCAGACGCGCAGATCGCCGAGCAGCGACTCCAAAAACGGAATATCGCGAAAGTAAAGCTGGTCCTGCAGAGCCTTGGTTCCCGTAGACACGATGACGCGCTGCCCGGTACGCAAGGCGGGAAGCAAATAGGCCAGGGTTTTGCCCGTTCCGGTGCCCGCCTCGACGATCAGATGGCGCCGTTCGCCGAGAGCGCGCTCCACGGCCTTGGCCATCTCCAACTGGCCGGGACGGTATTCATAGGGCAGCGGCGAGCGAGACAAAATGCCGCCCGGCGAAAAGAACTCGTGCAGGGTGGGCAGAGCGCGGGTTGTGGTTTCAGTGGATGCCATCGGGGGTGGGCGCTCACTCCATCATAGTGAGGAAGCCTGCTCGCTGTTGGGGCAGCGGTCACGCGACTCAGCCCGCGTTGCAACCACAGTCTGGCCTATTTCACATCCGCCGTTGTCGGATCGATGATCGATTTAACTTCCGATATCTTGTTGGCGGGGAAGCCGCCCTGGCTGGCGTGCTCGCGGATCATTTCTTCGTTGGGCGCGATATAGACACAATAGATTTTGTTGTCTGTCACATAGCTGTGCACCCACTGAATCTCAGGGCCCAGATTGCGCAGCACGCTGCAGGACTTTTGCGAGATGCCTTGCAGTTGGTCCGTAGTAAGGGCTCCTGCGCCGGGTATTTCGCGCTCAATGACGTACTTGGGCATTGGAAACATCTCCTCGAGAATTGGAATTGCTGTAGTTTATACAGGCGTCACCGAGTGTGTCTCGCAATATCGAGGAAACATCCCTGGAATTCCAAGCCGGAGCGGGCCGCCGGGCAGAATCCTCGTCCATTGGCCCGAGCGGAATACCTCCAAAGCGCCCTCAATGGGTCGCTCGAATTTCGGGTCCTTGCCCTACGAGCCAGCAGAGTCGCGGTCGTCATTCTTGCCTTGGCCTGACCGATTGCCGAGCCAATGCCTAACCATCAAGACTTGGTCCGGGCTCAACTCGGCCTCGACGTTCTGCCCGCTTTTCAAAAGCCGTTTGCGCGCCTCAGCAGCGCGCTGAGCAGCGATTGCACGCACGTCGTTCGCGGGAGATTGCAAGTTGGCTGCGTAGTTGTTCGCATTTACTCCATGAATATGCATCGTTTCCTCTTTGCGTGAATAGGGCATGAGGAGAGCCAAGATGAACGCGAACGTCTGAGAAGATGCTCATCCTCTTAGTCGACCTGATTGACTTTGAAAAGTGGACTAAGCATACTTAGTCCATGGCGTATACCGTGCATCAAGCGAAGACAAACTTCTCCCGGCTGCTGAAAGAAGCAGAGGCGGGCAAGGAAGTCATTGTGATGCGCGGGAAAAAGCCGGTGGCGAAGATCGTAGCGATCGAAGAGACGCAGAATGGCGAGACTCCGTTTCGGCTGATGGGCGCTTACCGGGGCAAGATTCATTACGACGACAGCGCTCTCGACCCGTTGACCGATGCGGAGCTTGCCGAACTCGGCTTCAACGATCTTCT
This sequence comes from uncultured Acidobacteriaceae bacterium, assembly GCA_963745845.1. Taxonomy (GTDB): domain Bacteria; phylum Acidobacteriota; class Terriglobia; order Terriglobales; family Acidobacteriaceae; genus Telmatobacter. The sequence continues at coordinate 365,629 of CAVUZE010000002.1, forward strand.
AGAAGGCGAACTCGTAGCGCCGAAAAACAAGAAGTGAAATATCTTCTCGATACCCACGTTTTTCTATGGGTTGCCGCCGCGCCGGAGAAGCTTTCCCGCAAGGCAAGCGAGATCATCCCCGACCCCGGCAACGAGTTTTTCCTATCGATTGCCACTCCTTGGGAGCTTGCCATAAAGACCAACACCGGGAAACTGGATGCCGCCGGGCTTCTTCGAGACCTTGAGGCTGGCGTGTTTGCGGCGGACCTGGAGATCCTGCCTGCCTCGGTTTCTCAGGTTATCCGAGCCGGCTTGCTGCCTTATTACCACCGCGATCCATTCGACCGATTGCTGGTTGCACAGGCACTTGATCAACGGCTTCCCATCCTAAGCAAGGATCGCCTTCTCGACCGCTATGGCGTGAAGCGCATCTGGAACTGATGAAAGAATAGAGAGGGGTTGCTCGGTCTGCGAGCCGCCCGGAGAAAACAGTTGCCCAACTACCGCAGATCGGTTGTGCCGGCCACCCCAGGTACGGAAGCGCTGCCCCTGGTGGCGATCGTGGGCCGTCCGAACGTCGGCAAATCGACCCTGTTCAATCGCCTGACGCACAGCCGCCGCTCGATTGTGGGCGATGAGCCGGGCATTACGCGGGACCGTATTTACGGAGAGTACGAATGGGCCGGACGGCGGTTCCGGCTCGTCGACACGGGCGGCATTGTGCCGGACGACCCGGAGCTGATTCCGACGGAAATCTACAACCAGGCCCGCGTGGCACTTGAAGAAGCGTCCGCCCTGGTTCTAGTCGTCGATGTGCGCACCGAACTTGCCAGCCCCGACTATGACCTCGTCAAGCTCTTGATACGAGGCGGAAAGCCGGTGTTTCTCGCCGTCAACAAGGTCGAAGGCGAGGCGATGGAGTTGGCGGCGGAGAACCTGCGCAGCCTTGGCATTCGTGAGATGTATCCGATCAGCTCGGAGCATGGCCTGGGCATTGGCGAGCTTTTGGATGCGATCTCTGAAGCGATTCCACAATCCCACCCTAGCCGCAGCCGCAAGCCTCCGGAAACCCCAGGTTTATCCGGTGCGGCTAGGATGGAGCACCCTTCGGAATTGGAGGCCGAAGAGGAGCTGGCCGAGGAAAACGAGATTTTTGAGGGCGGACCGCTTGAACCGGGCAGACCGATCGAGGAAGCGGAAGAACCTTCGCCAGACGCGAAGCCCCTCCATCGGACGCATGGCGAGTTCGAGCAACACGAAACCTCGATTGCGATTATTGGTCGGCCGAACGTCGGCAAGTCGACGCTGTTGAATGCGCTGACGGGGACGGCCCGCGCGATTGTATCGCCCATCGCAGGGACTACGCGGGATGCCGTGGACGAAGTGGTCGAGTTCGAAGGCGGCCAGATGCGGTTCGTCGATACGGCGGGCATCCGGCGCAAGGGCAAGACGCATTTGATGGCCGAGAAGCTGAGCGTGGTGATGGCACGGAGGCATCTCGAAGCCGCGGATGTGGCGCTGCTTGTGCTCGACGCAACCGAAGGCGTCACCGCGAGCGATGCGACCATTGGAGGCTATGCGCACGAAAGCGGCCGCAGCGTCATTATCGTCGTCAACAAGTGGGATGCGGTAACCACGGGCCGAACAGACAGCAAGCCGGCTGCGGATCGAGAGATTTTTGAAAAGCAGTTGCGGTCGGTGCTGAAGTACTTGAGCTATGCGCCGGTGATCTTTCTTTCCGCACTGGAAATGACGGGCCCCGACCGGAAAGGAATGAGTCGAGTGCTGCGCGAGGTGAAGTCAGTGGCGGCCGAGCGGCGCAAGCGCGTAACGACCGGGCAGATGAACCGGTTTCTCGACAAGATCGATTTTCAGCGAGCGCCGGTGCCGATGGCGAAGCGCATTCGGATTTTCTACATGACGCAGGCCGCGGTAGCGCCGCCGACGTTCGTCCTGTTTACCGATCGGGATATCAAGCTGCACTTCGCATTCGAGCGCTTCCTCGAAAACCAAATCCGCGAAGCCTTTGGATTCAAAGGCACGCCGATCTGGTTCAAGGTGAGAGCGCGGAACGAAAAGACAGGGAATCGGGATTAGAAGACAAAGAACCAGGGATTAGGGAACAGGGAACAGGTTATAACCAGCCGGCGGTTGCGGCATTCTCTGCTGAAAATGGCGCGCATTTTGGGCTGGCGCGAGGTGACGCTGGAATATCCTTTGCCTTTTCCCGATAGAATGGATTGCACGTTTGCGCCTGCTCTTCCCCGAGCGCGTGACACTCCGCTTTGCACGAGTGGTCATCGAGGCGTAAACGAAACCGGAGGTCGGCCGATGGGAGAAAAGCATGTCGGACAAGTCCGGAAAAAACGGCGGCAAACCCGCGAATTCTACAGTTCTCACGCCGCAAAAGCCGATTGAGGTTTTAGCGGAGCCGGAGCCATCCAAGAACAATCACACGATAAAGCTGGGCAAGGACTGCGACTACGAAAAAGAATTGCGGCGGCTGCAGGTGGAACTCGCCAAGCTGCAGGAGTGGATCCGGCACGAAGGGTTGCGAGTAGTCGCGATCTTCGAGGGGCGCGATGCGGCCGGCAAGGGCGGCACAATCAAACGCATCACCGACACGCTGAATCCGCGCATCTGCCGCGTGGTTGCGCTGGGCACGCCGACGGAGAGAGAGAAGACGCAGTGGTATTTCCAGAGATATGTGGCACACCTGCCGGCTGCGGGTGAGATGGTGTTGTTCGATCGAAGCTGGTATAACCGCGCCGGCGTGGAACGCGTGATGGGCTTCTGCACGGAGGCCGAATACTTGGAGTTCATGCGCAGCTGCCCGGAGTTCGAGCGCATGCTGATCCGCTCCGGGATTTTGCTGATGAAGTACTGGTTCAGCGTGAGCGATGAGGAGCAGGAGCGGCGTTTTCAGGATCGGATGAAGAATCCGACCAAGCGGTGGAAGCTGAGCCCGATGGACCTCGAATCGCGCAAGCACTGGGCGGAATATTCGCGAGCCAAGGACGAGATGTTTGCTGGAACGGACATCAAGCAGGCGCCCTGGTACGTGGTGAATGCCGACAATAAGAAGGCCGCACGGCTCAATGTCATTCGGCACCTGCTGTCGCTGATTCCCTATCGGGATTTGACCAGCAAGCCGTTGCCGCTGCCGCCGATCGCCAAGCAAAACTACACACGACCGCCGATCAACGAGCAAACCTTCATTCCCGAGGTCTACCGGTAGGACTGCAGCAGCCGGCCTTGGTCCTAGCTTGTGCGGACAACCAGCTGAGAACGCCGGACAGGAATGCGTGTCGCCGGTCACTGACGGCAGGCTGGTCTTCCAAAAAGGCTAGAGGCAAAGGCCCTTCGTCTGCTTCACGAGGGTGGGAGGAGTGTTCTTTCGGTGGAATACCTGAACCTGAAGCGGCTGAACGAGATTCCCGCGGATTCCTTTCAAACCCGGCAGCCTTATCCCTGGGCGAACATCGAGCAATCGCTGACCCCGGAAGGCTATGAGCGGCTGCGCGCAACGTTGCCATCCGTTGATGGATTCGACAAGCATGTAGGGGTCAAGCGCGCCTATGGGCAGGGGCCGCATGACCGCTTCCTGCTGCACTATCGGCCTGGTTTGGAAATTGCCGAGCCCTGGAGAGAGTTTCTGGCCGAACTGCAGGGGCCGGTCTACCAGGCTTTTTTGCGCCGGATGCTGGGCAACCACACGTTTATTCCCACATTTGAGTGGTATTACGCGTGGGAAGGCTGCGCGGTATCGCCGCACTGCGATGCAGCGCGCAAGCTGGCCACGCACATTTTCTATTTCAATACCGAGGACGACTGGGATTCGTCCTGGGGCGGAGAGATTCTAATTCTCGACAGCGAGCGGAGGTTTCCGGTGCACTCGGGGCCAAATTTCGATCAACTGAAGGTCGCCGCATCGATCGAGCCTCGCGGCAATGGAAGCCTGCTTTTCCAGCGCACACATCATTCGTGGCATGGAGTGCGGCCGCTGCGTTGCCCGCAAGGCAAGCTGCGCCGGCTATTCCTGATTACGGTCAACGTCCCCAGCTTCCAGGTATGGTGGCGGCGGGTGCGCGGCAAGGATCCGGACGGCTATCGGCTCCGCGCTGCGTGAGATCGCTGCCGCGACGCGCCGGCAATTTCGTCGACCCTCCGCGTCGCGGGCCCAGCGAGTCTGTTAGACCGTAACGGGTTGCCGAACGGATGGTACCGCATAGCCCTTTTCGGCGAGTTGCTGTCCCATCTGCGCATACATCGTTGGGTCGGTGGGCTGCCAGGTGCCGAGGCCATCGACGTATCGGTTGTACATGCAAAACGCCGCAGCAATCAGAACTGTATCGTGAATCTCGAGTTCGGTGGCGCCTTGCTTGCGCGCCGCCTCGACGTCGGCGACGGTAACGAGCTTGCCATCCTGCTGAACCTTGCCCGCGATGACGAGCAGAGCCTTGAGCTTGGGACTGATATCAGCCTGAGTGAAGTCGGTCTTCACCTGCCTAACCTGCGCTTCACTGCCCAGATGGCTGGCCGCTGCGGCACCATGGCTCAACTCGCAAAACGTGGTCTTGTTGCGCGATGAGACGTAGGTCGCGATCAGTTCACGCTCACCGCCGGTGAGCGAATTGGGCTCGTGCAGCAGGATGTGCGCTAACTCGCGCATGGGCTTGGCGGTTTCGGGACGGAAAGCAAATCCGGCGGTGATGCCAGGAAGTTCTTCGGGAAGTTTGATGTGCGGCATTTTCTACCTCAGGGAACAGGGATTAGGGAACAGGGAACAGTTCCGGCTTCAGTGTGCAGCGGCGTGGCTGGCCAAGTACTCCTCGCTGACGGTGACGTAGCCATCGCGCGCGACGCGCCGCCCGCGTTCGCGGTAGAGTGCTTCGTCGTCTGGTTGCACGGTGCCGAGGCCGTCAACATAGCGGTTGTACATGCAAAATGCGGCAGCGATGAGAACGGTGTCGTGAATCTCAATGTCAGTCGCACCCTCTTTGCGCGCCGCTTCGACGTCGGCGGCAGTGACGAGTTTGCCGTCCTGCTGGACTTTTCCGGCAATCACGAGCAGGGCTTTCAATTTAGGACTGATATCGGCCTTGGTGAAATCGGTCTTCACCCGCTTGACCAGAGCCTCGTTGCCGCCGAGGTGCGCAGCGGCGATGGCGCCATGGATGCTGTGGCAGTAGTGGGTGCAGTTGCGGCTGGAAACATACGTGGCAATCAGCTCTCGCTCGCCGCGGGTAAGGGTGCTGGGGCCTTGCAGAAGCACCTCGACCAATGCGTTCAGCGGGCGCGCGGTCTCAGGACGAAAGGCCATGGCTCCGCGAATGCCGGGTAGGTCGGCGGGAAGGGGGATGTGGGGCATGGAAACCTCCAAAGGTTCTTAGTTCGCAGCTCCTAGTTCACGTTGGTGAGCGCTGGGTTCGCAGTTCGGGACTTGATTCAGGGGGTTGACGTCTCTGTGGACACGGTTCGGGCCAAGTCGCTTCCGCGCGTAAGAAGCGCGCGGGCGGGAAGGCCGGCGAGAACGACGACGGCTCCTAATAACGACGGGGTCAGGTTGTGAAGCAGCAGCATCGCAGAGAGGATACCGCAGCCGGCAATGAACACGATCGGCGCAAGAGGAAACCACCAGCGACGGATTGGCGTGATAACGCGAAAGAGCGTGGCCACGGTGAGTGCGAGAAAGACGACGGCGGAAAAGATGATGAAGGCGAGGATGCGATCAAAGGCGCCGAGGGTGAGTACGGCAAGGGAAACACCAGTTTGGAGAAGGACGGCGTTTGCCGGAACGCCAGTGCGCGGATCAAGGCGGCCAAAGACGGCGAGCGCTCCCTGCTCTGCGCTGTCCGTTTCGCCGCGCGCCAGTGCGTAGGTGACGCGCGGAACGGCCATGCTGAGCACCATGAGGCCACCTAAGACGCAGATCAAGACGCAGGCGGAGAGAACGCGGCCACCCGCTGAACCGAAGAGCGCCTGACCAAACTGCGCAACGAAGGCTGTGTTCGATTGAATCCGATCAAGAGGAACGGTGGCGACAAAGGCCAGACTTACAAGCAGATAAATGACCGTCACGACCAGAACTCCGCAGGCGAAGGCAATGGGCAGGGTGCGTGCGGGATTGCGCACCTGCCCGGCGATCTTGCCTGCCTCCCACCAGCCGCCAAAGCAAAAGAAGGCGCTGATCGTGGCTCCCGCAACCGCTTCGAAGAGCGGATCGGACCCAGCGCGGCGAAGCGTCAATGGAGCGAGGTTGGACAGGCTCGCGTGGCCGGACAGAAGCGCCCAACCGGCCAGCGAAGCCAGCACTGGAACTTTCAGCCAGTTAAGCGTCGTCATCACTCGACTGGAGAGACGCGTTCCCATATAGGTAAGGGCCCCCAGGGCGAGCAAAAGAAGAGCTGGAAGCAACCCCACAATGTGCGCCGGTACGGGAAAGAGCGATTGAATATAGGGAACGGAGCCGACACAGAGAGACGCGGCTACGCCGGGGTACATGACGAGAGCTGCCATCCATCCATAAAGAAAGGCGACGCGGCGACCGAAGCCGCGGCGGAGATACACATATTCTCCACCGTCGAAAGGATTGCGGACAGCCAGTTCGGTGAAACAGAGAGCGCCCGCAAGAGTAAGCACGGCCATCCCGCACCAGACGGCGGCGAGCAGAGCGGGCGAGCCTAACGAGCGTGCCATGGCGGCCGGTGTGAGAAAGATGCCGAGAGAGATGGCCTCGCCTGTGACGACGGCAGTGGCCGCCCACACTCCCATCAGCCGTCCGGATTGCGGATCGGTCTGCATCGTTCGGTTATGGTACGCAGGGGGTCCGGTCAAGCACATCATCCGTTCGGTTGAGCATTGCATGCAGCAGACCTTTGGATGAGGTTCGTACCGAAGAGGGCTATTGCGGAGGAGGTTCCTGCGTGCTGGAGGATGTGCTGCCGGAAGAAGGGGCAGCGTTGTCGGTGGTCGGCGGAGTAATGTCGGTAACGTGGACGCTGGCCTGCGTTTCAGGCACCGTGCCATCGTTGAGCTGCACCTGCGTCGGTGGGCCAATGACAACGAGGCGTTCGATGGCGCTGCCGCGGGCTGGAACGAACACTCGTTCGGTCACGAAATTCTTGGCGGTCCGCACCGTGACTGGTACATCGGCCGCCGCATAGCCCGCGTTGGTGACGTTTACCGCGACGAGATAAGTACCCGCCTGCGCGGCGTTGGGGAAAACGCTGTCGATGGTGAGGTCGGGCAAGCCTTTGTCGGTATCGACCCAGTCGGAAAAGAACCAGGAGAGATCGCGGTGAACGCCCGCCTGCTGGAGAAGGCGCTGCAATGAGGCTGCAGCGGAGGGAGGCTTGGCAGCGTCATACGGAGCGGCGACGTAGGCGCGCAGCGCTGCACTGAGAGCTTCGTCGCTGGTCAGATCGCGCAACATCCAGAAAACGTAAGCGGCCTTGGTGCGGTAATAAACGGGCTCGATGGCAAGGGCGAGCGGCTCACCGGCACTTGCGCCGGGACTGGAAGGCTCGGCCAGCGCCAACGCGGGCCGATTGGCCTCCAGCATCTCGAGCGCCTGATCGCGGCTGAGGCGCTTCTCCACCCAGAGAGATTCCATGAATGTGGCCAGGCCTTCATTGAGCCAGCCCGGCGGCGGTTCCGCAGTGGACTCAATGTACGCGTGCGTGAGGGAGTGAACCAATACGCCATTGAGTGGATCTGCAGGCACGTCATGCAGCGTCGTGGCGAGAAGAGCGCCGGTTTCAAATGGCGCATCGTTGGGATCGGGCAGATCGAGAAGAGTGAGCTGGGCGCGCGGATGCTGACCGAGCCAGCCTGCGACGAAAGGAGCAACTCGAGAGGCTGCGTCGATCCAGGATTGCACGGATACCTCGTCGTCGGGGATGGTCCACGCAGTGAGATGGTCCGACGTGTGAACTTTGCGCTCCGCGACAAAGAGGCTTGGCGCTAAAAAGCCGAGAGCGGAAGACTCTGCTGTAGCCGTGGCGATGCCATCGACCTCGGAATTGAGCCCCTGTGCGTCGGTCGCACTGAGCGGCACTGTCACCCCGTTGACGAGTGCGACGGTGGGCGGATGGCCGTGGGGAAACTCGACCGTGAGATGCAGGCGGAAGCGCGCTCCGGCGAGACGGAGTTTATGGCGGCCGATTTCGTCGAAGAGTCTGGAGCCATCGCCGAGGATGACGGGCACGCTGGAGACGGGATACCAAACCACGTCGCCAAATCCGCGCAGGCCGGTGAAGGCGGGGGAGATTTCGTCCCAGTCGGAGTGAAGTGCGCGGTCCTCGGGCGTGCCGATTGTGACGAGGCGCTGTGCATTCGGAACGATGTTGCCCGAGTAGACAACGTCGAGCTCCAGCATGGCGCCGGGAGCAAGCGGCTTCGCGAGAGGAACAGCAGCTTCGTGGAGCTGACCGGTGTGGTCGGTATCGGAGTTGAGTGTGGCAACGGGAAACGAGACGTTGCGACCCGCGACGCGAATCTGCTCCCAGTTGAGCGATGAGGAGATTTGGAGCGGTATGCGGGTAAGCGGAATTTTGCCATCGTTACGCACGGTAATCAGGGCGCGAACCGCGATCAGGTGGGCGGCGGTGTGCAGGTGTACGTCTAGATCGAGGGCAGTGAACGTGATGGCCTGACGGTCGGTGTCTTCAGCGGTCGGCTCTTTGGCCATTTCGATGGCAGGCTGCGCAGCGGCTGGGCCAACCTGCGTAGTGGTTTGACCGTTTTCGTCCGTGGAGCGAGAGAAGATCACCTTGCCAGAAGGCCCGGAGCTCTGCGGTTGCGTACTCGTCGCATTAGAGGGCGCGGCCGTCTGCGCAGGGTTTTGTGCGAAACCAACAAAAGGAGCCAGAGCAGCGGCAACGGAAAGAGGCGCCAAACTCCGAAAAAAGAACAACTTCATGAACCGAGACCTTTCTGCTTCTTCCCACTGCGTGGGGCAGACTCTTGGACGAGCGAAGAGGCACTTCTGGCAGTGCGGCGCTGGCGCGCGGCCTCGTAGAGCACAACGGCTCCGGCGGCCGATACGTTCAGCGAGCTGACGCCCCCAGCCATGGGAATGCGAAGCAGGTGATCGCAGGTGCGACGCACTAAATCGTGGAGACCGGCGCCTTCGCGGCCGAGAACCAGAACGCAGTTGCCTGTGAAGTCGAACTGGTCGTAGTCAGTCGTGCCTCGTTCGTCGAGACCGATGATCCAAAGGTTCTGCTGTTTGAGGTCTTCGAGGGCACGCACGAGGTTGACGATGCGCGCAATGCGAAGGTGCTCGGTTGCTCCGGCACTTGCCTTTACAGCGGCTGGGCTCAATGGCGCAGAGCGCCGCTCGGTGAGGACTACGCCATCGACTCCGGCCCCGTCGGCCACGCGCAAAAGGGCTCCAAGGTTTTGCGGATCTTCGACGCCATCGAGCGCCAAGAGGAGACGTGGTCCACCTTCCTGGCTCGCAGCAGGTTCGAACAAATCTTCGAGCGTGAGAAATTCCTGGGGACGCACGACCGCGACTACGCCCTGGTGCGTGGGCGTTCCTGCGAGTTGGGTGAGATGTTCGCGGGGCTCCTGGCGGACACGGACCCCGGCCTCACGGCATTCGATGACGAGACGGGCGAGCCGGTCGTCTTGGCGCTCGCGTGCGACGAGAACGTGATCAAAGCGGCGACGGCCGGCCTTGAGTGCCTCCTCGACCGGATGGAGGCCGTAGAGAACTTCCATGCATCTAGTTTAGATTGTCGTTGACCGATCGTATCGGCCGGACTGATTGAGTCGGTCGGATTGCATGAGCCTAAAAAGCGCAAAGACATTTCGCGTGGTATTGGAGCGGGTGGAGTCCACGCCTCCGTGGGTGATCGCCCGTTTGCCCTTCGACCCCAGGAAGACGTGGCCCGAGTGGCACAGCCGGCGCGTGCGCGGAACCCTGAAGGGATTCGAGTTTCAAACCTCGCTGCTCAGCACCAAGGGCAAAGGATATTGGTTCGTTGTCTACAAGAAGATGCTGGCGGGTGCGGGCGCAAAGGCGGGAGACAAGGTCGAGGTGTGCATCGAGCCCGATCCCGAGGGGCATGCCTATGCCGAGCCCAAAGAACTGACTGCGATTCTGCGACAGGACAAGGATTTGCGCAGATGGTTCGATGCCATGACCCCATCAACGCGTAGGTGGTTTGCGATGTTTGTCGATCAGGCCAAAGGCGCGGAGACACGCAAGCAACGCGCGGAGCGGATCGCGGAGACTGTGATGCAGGTGATGGAGGGCGAAGAGATCCCGCCGCCCATCCTGCGAGCCGCCTTTCAACGCCAGCCGCTGGCCGAACAAGGATGGAACGCGAGCACACGAGCGCAACGGCGCAACCATCTGCTTGGCATATTCCTGGCACAGGGCGTAGAAGCGCGCGGACGCCGGACCGCCTATGCGATCGAAAAGTGCATCGAGGTCGCACGACGAAAGGCCAAGAGCGACTGAGCGCCCGACGCTCTTGGTGTTATTGCATGAGCTTCATGGCCAAATAGGTGAATTCTTCCGCGAACGTCCGCGCGGCCTGTTTATTGTCCGCACCCGCGCCATGCCCGCCCTCCGTGATCTCGTCGTAATAGAACGGCTCGTGAAACTCCTCCATGCGCGCTGCGAACTTGCGCGCGTGCACGGGCCCCACGCGATCGTCCCTGGTGGTGGTAAAGATAAGAGGCGTCGGATAGTGGACATCGGGTTTCAGCTGGTTATAGGGTGAGATCGAAACGAGGAAGTCGCGCTCCTCGGGCACAGAGACAGAGCCGTACTCACCCACCCAGGATGCACCTGCGGACAGATGCTCAAAGCGAAGCATATCGAGCAGGGGAACCTGAATCACGACCGCTCCCCACATCTCGGGGTGCTGTGTGAACTCAACGCCCATCAGCAAGCCGCCGTTTGATCCGCCCACAATGCCGAGCTTGGGCCCAGAGGTGATCTTGCGCGCGACCAGGTCCTGAGCCACGGCGTAAAAATCGTCGTAGATGCGCTGGCGATGGGTTTTGAGACCGGCTTCGTGCCAGGCCGGACCGAACTCGCCACCGCCGCGGATATTGGCTGATACGTAGATGCCGCCGCGCTCGAGCCAAAGCTTGCCTAAGGTCGGGTTATAGCGGGGCGTGATAGAGACCTGGAAACCGCCGTAGGCCGAAAGCAAGACTGGATTGCCGCTGTCGTAGGCCATGTCTTTACGATGGACGATGAAGTAGGGGATCCTGGTGCCATCTTTCGATGTGGCTTCCAATTGCTCGACTACTTCATTGGAGGCATCGAACAAGGGCTTTTGGGCCTTCGCGAGTTTCAGCGATCCGTCGGCGGCATTGCCGAGCCAGGCCGAACTTGGAGTGAGAAATCCTGTCTCGATCAGGAAGAAACGATCATCGAGAAGATTTGTAGAAGCGATGGTGACGGTCTGGTTATCGGGAACTGGAAGCGGCTGGCGGGTCCAGGCGCCGCTTCGGTCCCGGGTGTAGACGTAGGCCCGTCCCTGCACCTGATTAAGGGTAGTGAGCAGCACGTGATTCCGGGTAATGGCAACTTCCTGTTCAAACTCCTCGGTCGTGGGCGCAAAGAGCAAGGTAGGTTTGAGGTGCGCGGGGTTCTTCCGGGCTTGTTCGACGTCGATGGTGACGACCGAGCCCTGCTTAAAGCCGGAGGTCTCTCCGGTGGGCGTCCAGTCTTCATCGAGCGTAAAGACCAATTGATTATCGATCATGCCTTCGAGCTGGGACTTTGGGGGCAATGCGAGCTTTTGGGGGCCGGCCGGCAGCAGCAGATACTTCTCCTCCTCGAAAAAGGTTAGGTTACGCAAAGCAAAAGCAGCCTGATGGCCCTGACCGTCGAGGACGACTTGGGGTTGTACTCCGGTATCTTTGATATTGCCGCGAAAGATCTCTTTGGCGTTTTCGAGAGGTTCGCCGCGTTTCCACTCACGAATTGTGACGGGGTATCCGGCTTCGCTCATGGTGCCCGAGCCCCAATCGCGGCCGACGAGGAGGGTATCCTTATCGAGCCATGCAACACGCACCTTGCCGCGCGGCAGGACAAAGCCATCCGTGACGAATTTGGCGGTTTTGAGATCCATTTCGCGCAAAGTGACCGCGTCTTCGCCGCCAACTGAAAGAGCGACCAGGCACTGATTTTCTTCGGGCAGGCGGCAGACAATCTCTTTGCCGACCCAGCTTTGTTTGTCCTCCCTGGAGAGCGCATCGTAGTCGATTACGGTCTCCCATTGGGGTTCTGCGGAAAAATAGTCATCAACAGTGGTTCGCCGGACAATCCCGCGCACATGATCGGCGTCGCGCCAGGTGTTGTAGGCGGTCGTGCCGCGGAATTCCGGTACAGGAAGTCGATCGGGCGACTCGAGGACTTTGAGTGCTTCAACCTCCATAGGCGCGAAGTGCGGATCTTTTTCGAGAACAGCCGCGGTGCGGGCGTTTTCTGCCTTGACCCAGGCTAGCTGTTTCTCGCCGTAAATATCTTCAAGCCACGTGTTGTTGTCCGGCCGCACTCCGTCCGTACCTTGCGGGAATGCAGCCTGCACCGAAGGCAGGGTCAGGAGGATGGCCAGGAGAGCCGGCGCGAGCGAGGCTTTCCACTGGAAGCGTTGGATGATCAAAACACTACCTCCGGAGAAAACCGCCAATTGTTTGGGGGAAGCGGAATAGCGATGTTGTATCACGCCAGCCTGCTCGTCGGTATCATGCGCAGTCGATCTTCCCTGTCCAGGATTCGTCCAGTTTCCTCTGTTCTTCCCTGGTGAAGGGCCGCAAAAATCATGCACCAAAGCGACTTGCGAGGAAAATGATGATTGAAATCGACTTGGGGACCCTTTCTATCGTCTAATTGAATACGATGAGTGCCTCAGCCGCGATTCGCTCGATCTTCGCTCCAGCCTCTGCCTCCCTCGCTGAAGAGCAGGCGCGGCGGGAAAACCTCGCCGTGGCCGACGGGCTCAAGCGGCAGGAAGCCGGGTTGCTGGATGAATTGATTGTTCGCTATCAGCACCGGCTTTTGCGGTACTTACTGTTCCTGACGGGAAATCGCGAGATGGCCGAGGATCTGTTTCAGGAAGTGTGGATGCGTGTGCTGACGCGCGGTGGGCAGTTCAATGGGAAGGCCCGTTTTGAGACATGGCTTTTCACGATCGCGCGGAACCTGGTGATCGATCACCGCCGGAAGCGGACCATGTCGAGCCTCGATGAGATGTTCGAGACCGGCAGCGACGACGATCGTCCGATGAGCGTTGAAGTTGCCGACAGCCAACCAACGCCTTTTGACAGCTTCTCCAGCATCGAAGACCGCGAACATATTGCGACAGCACTGTTACAGCTGGACACGCTCTATCGCGAGGTTCTGGTGCTGCGATTCCACGAAGAACTGACGCTGGACGAAATCGCAAAGGTGACGCGAGCTCCGCTTTCGACGGTGAAGTCGAGGCTCTATCGCGGGCTTGCCGCCATCAAGCCAAGACTGGAGCGGGCCCAGGCACGCCGTCTGGAGTTGGCGGAATGACCTCGGGCGCAATCACGGGCACCGCTGGCGGGAGTGCGGAAGCCAGGTCACATCGCACAATGGCGGAGGCGCTGCCGGGGGGTACGGCAGATCGCGATCGGGCTGTGGCGCACCGTACGCGACGCGTGGTGATGGCTTCGCTTGGCGTATTGCAGGAGCAAAAAGCCAGCCGCAAACGAAACCGAGCGGTAGCATTGGCGGCAACATTGCTGGTTTTCTTCGTGGTCGGCCCTCCGATCTGGTGGATCGCAGATACTCTGATCGAAGAAGAACGGGTGACAAGCATCGTGGGCGAAATTGCCGTTTGGAGCTTCTTCATGAGTACTGCACTGCTGGCCTCGGCGCTCCTGGCTGGCTGGATGCGCCGCAAGTCCTGAAGCCGGCAGCGTGGCGCCGGCAGACCAAAAGTACCGGCAACTTCCACCTTCATCTTCCCGTCCATTGGAATAGCGGTTAAGCTTGGCTTAATCCCCCAAACGAGCCCTCCGAGGGAGGGAGTTGCTATGCCTGAGCCTCAATCGATAAACGCGAATGAAGACACGCGCCTGATCCCTATCTGGTCGATCATGACCGCCGCCGCGGTCTTTGTCCTTGTTGAGTACTATTTCTGGATTGTCTTTCCAGCGCAGCAGCATCATGTGCCGCCGCTCGGCCTGCGCGTCTACATGAATCTTTCCTGGGGACTGCTGGCGGCGCTGTATTTTCTGATGATCGGCTTTGTGAGCAAGGATGCGCCGCTGCGATCGATGAGCCCGCGCTTCTGGATGCTGATTTGCTTCGTGATGCCGGGCGGAATTGGCGCGGTACTGTATTTCCTGCTACGCACGCCGCTGGTGTCAACCTGTGCAGCCTGCGGAACCCATGTCCAGAACGACTTCCACTTTTGCCCGCAATGCAATTATCAACTCACGGCGAGCTGCGGCAATTGCTTCCGCACGGTGCGCGCCACGGACCAGTTCTGCACGCGCTGCGGCCATGAATTGGCTCACGACCAGATGCCGGCGCGGCTGCGGGTTCTGGGCGAATAAAACAGGGACTGAGGGACTTGGGACTAAGGGACTAGGCTCCGACGAGCAGCCTTATTAAGCTCATCCGGAGTCGAACGTAAATTGAACGCCCAATCTAGCCGCGCAGCTTCGATTGACCCGCCTATGTGCACCTTCCTACAATCATTGTTCTGCCTAACGTGACCATCTCCGCGCTCATCATCGATGACGAACAACTGGCTCGCGACGAGTTGAAGTATTTACTCGACCAGGCGGGTGGCGTGGACGTGGTGGCGCAGGGAGCCAACGGCATTGAAGCGGTCGACCTGATCGAAGAGCATCATCCGGATGTGGTCTTTCTCGATGTGCAGATGCCCGGGCTCGACGGCTTTGCGGTGATCAAACGGCTGATGGACCGGCATGGCGCAAAGCCCGGCAAGGATGCGGATCCCCTGCCGCAGGTGGTGTTTGCCACGGCGTATGACCAGTATGCTGTGCGCGCCTTCGACGTGAATGCGGTCGATTATCTGCTGAAGCCTTTCGATCGCGCGCGCGTGCACCAGGCGCTGGAACGCGTGCGCGGCCGCATGGCGGGCAACTCCGCGGGCGCATCGCCCGAGGCACAGATCGGCGAGCTGCTGCGGTTGCTGAGTCGTGAGCAGAGTGGAGCAAAAGCGCCGCAGTCAGGCCGGCTGATCGTGCAGGCGCAAACCCGGTTGCTGCTTGTGGACCAATCAGAGATTTGCTACGCCGCGATTGAAGAGGGTGTGATTCGCGTGGTGACGCAAAGCTTCGAGGGCCACTCCAAATGCCGAACGCTCGAAGAACTGCTGGAGTTGCTCGATCCTGCTCTGTTCTGGCGTGCCCATCGCGGCTTTGTGGTCAACATCAATCACATTCGCGAAGTGGTGCCGTGGTTCAAGTCGACCTATCAATTGCGCATGAACGACAAGAAGCAGACGGAGATTCCGGTGAGTCGCGGACAAACGCGGCGGCTGCGCGAGCTGTTCAATTTGTAGGGTCGCCTGGGCTCCAGCTCAGTCGTAGCGCTCAAAGATGATT
Source organism: uncultured Acidobacteriaceae bacterium (assembly GCA_963745845.1). Lineage (GTDB taxonomy): Bacteria > Acidobacteriota > Terriglobia > Terriglobales > Acidobacteriaceae > Telmatobacter. Next base: position 381,190 of record CAVUZE010000002.1, read on the forward strand.
TGCTTCCGGTGCCAGCCAAACGATTTCAGGCCATCGCGGACTGAATTGATCATGTTGCTGAGGCCGCAGACGTACGCGTAGACATCGAAGCGGAGCTCGGCTGGAGGAATCCCCGGATCGACAGAGGGAAAAGGAAGCGTTTGGCCGAGGCGGGCAGCGCGTTGCTCGATGATGCGCGCAACTTGGTCCTGGACGTAGCCGCGAAGGCCAGTCCAGCTTTCCGACGCACGACTGAGCGTGGGTAAGTAGTGGAAATTGTCGTGGTGCGCGGCGAAAGCTTCGAACTCGTCGCGGTAGTAGATCTCACTCTCGTGCCGCGTTCCGTAGACAAGCCATATTTGCTTGCCATTGCTGCGATCGGGGCCGCCGACCGGAAAGAGCCACTGCAGAAAACTGCGCATCGGAGCAACGCCCGTCCCAGTGGCAATGAGAATGGAGTCCGTGATGGGCTCGCGCAGAGTGAAGAATCCGTTCGGACCGTACACCTGAAGCGAGCCACCAACAGGAAGGTCGGGAAGGTCGGCGAGGAGGTTCGAAAAAAAGCCTCCTTCGACGCGGTTCAGGCAGAGATCGACCTTATTGCCGTCGGGAGCGGACGCAATGGAATAGGCGCGCGTTTGCTCCTTGCCTGCGGCATCGTTGGCGACCGCGGAGATGAATTGGCCGGGAAGAAACGCGAAGGAATCCAGATCGTCGAGGACAAACTCAAGATGGTAGGTCTGCGCCAATTCAGAGATGCATTGCTTCTGGATGAGACGTGCGGAATAGAATTCGCGTTCCAAGCTGGGCTCTCGCTCGAATGAAGAAGCCGAAGAAGTCGACATGAGCGAGTATCGCCAGCCGGCCTTAAGAATGGCAAGCCGTGGCCCGCAGCCGCCCGTGGCGGGGCCAACTGCCGATGGCGCGTCCAGGCCTAGCTGCCGGTCTTGGCGAAGGCTTGCCAGCAGAGTTGCATTCCCAGCGCAAAGAGCCAGAGTGAGAGGGCCAGTCGCATGGCACGTGCGGGAATGCGCGGAGCCAGGCCGGTTCCGAGAAGCGCGCCGAAGACGCCGCCGACGATAAGATTCGTCAGCAAAACCGGGTCGACGCCGCTCTGGCTCAGATGCATGCCGCCGCCAATCAGAGAGAGGCAAAGTCCAAAAGAAAGATCGGTGCCAACGATGCGGGGCACATCGAGGGCAGTGAGTCCGAGGAGTGAAAGCGTGCCGAGAGCACCAGCACCGGAAGAGGAGAAGCCCACTTCAGCACCGATGGGGAACATGGTCGCAGCCAGAATCCAGGGGCGGCTTTTGCGTTCGGCATTTGGGTCTGCCGGGCGGAAATGCCTGTAGATGTGCCACGACGACGACAGGACGACGATGGCGCCGAGGGCGAGGTAAAGCCAAAGCGTGTGGCCCTGAATGCGCACGGTGCGCTGAAAAAAGAGCGCACCGAGGATGACACCCGGCACGCCGGCGAGCAGCATGACGCCGAGCGTGCGCCATACTACCTGGCGGCGCCATATCTGGATTGGGACTACGACCAGCTTGACCGCTGCAGAGTAGACCAGAGCGGTGCCGACCGCTTCAGGCACGGGCACGTGCAGAAACAAAATCAGCATGGGCGCAGTGATCGTGCCCGCGCCGACACCGGTCATGGCAATCAATGCGGCAATCAAAAAGCCGAGAAGAAGTTCCATCGCGATCTCCGTCTACGACGCCTGAATGTGAATGCCGCATTCAAGCTTGCGTCCAGACCAGCGGCCCGAGCGTGGATCGCCTGGGTCGAAAGGCAGGCTGGTACACGGCGCACAACCGATGCTGGTGTAGCCCTTTTCGTAAAGCGGCAGCAGCGGGATGTTGTGAGCTTCGGCGTATTGCCAGACGTCGCGTGTCGTCCACTCGGCAAGCGGACTGAGCTTGGCGAGCACATGGCCGGTGGGCAGGGTGAAAGATTCTTCCGGCTGCAAATTGGCGCGCGTTTTCGATTGCTCGCGGCGCAACCCGGTAACCCATGTGTCGTAGGGAGCCAGGGAACGAAAGAGCGGTTCGACCTTGCGCATGCCGCAGCAGCGGTCGGGTGCGGACTGATAGAGAATGCCGAATTCGGATTCCTGTTCGGCAACCGTGTGCTCGGGAAGGACATTGACGAGGTCCAGGTCCCACTCCCTTGCAATGCGGTCGCGATAGGCGAGCGTCTCCGGGAAATGATAGCCGGTCTCGAGGAAGAGCACTGGAATGCGCGGAAGAATCGCGCGCGCCATATCAAGGACGACAACATCTTCGGCCTGAAAGCTGCTGGTGATGCATGGATGTTGTGCGCTGGCGAGGCGTTCGCGCAGAAATTCCTGAGTCAGGATTGAGCGCTGTTCGAATTCAGATGCCGAGGCCGTAGACATTGCTGTCGTCTCCTATCGGGAGTGCTGCGAGGCGTTGAAGCTCATTGAGGATCTCTTCCGGTTGATCGAACGGAAGTTCGCGGGGAGCCGTGTTGACGCCATGCGCCGCGGTAAGAGTGATGGGCCGTATTTCGGCGCTCTCAAGCAGCACAACAGCACCAAGCCGGGCGATGCTAAGCAGCGAGGCCGACAGGGGCGCCCTTGTGCGAAGGACGAGAGCACTTTCCTGAAGCAAAGACTCTTCGAGCTGCGAAGCCAGGTGCGAGCGATTGCCAAGATCCAGCACGCCGCGTACTACGCGATTCGCAGAGGAGGCCGATTCATCGGCATCCGCGATGCCGCGAATCATTCCCGCGCCGGCTGTGGCATTGTCGGCAGGATCGATGAGGATGAAACTGCCTGTAGTGCGATTCTCGCGATAGAGATCGGCAAGCAGCGGGCGGCTGGTTTCGATTACGACCTTGCCAATGTCGTTCAGAGCGAGCTGATCGGAGGCGCGATCTTCGAGACGTTCGACATCGATGCGCGAAGAGATTTTGAGGACCTGCGCGCGCACGGTCTGTGTCGTGTGTTTGAGCAGATACGTATCGCCGGGACGAAGCGGCTTCGCATGCATCCAAACCAATGTTGCTTCGAAATGCCTGGTTTTGTGTGGAGCATCGGCGACAGATGCGATCATCTCGCCGCGGCTGATGTCGGTCTCGTCTTCCAGGGTCAGAACAACAGACTGGGGCGCGTGGGCCGAGGCCATTTCGCCGTCCCAGGTTTGGATGGAGCGCACACGAGAGCGCCTGCCGGAAGGCAGCGCGACAATCTCATCGCCCGGACGCACCGTGCCGGCGGCGATTTGTCCGGCAAAACCGCGAAAGTCCTGATGCGGACGCAGCACGCGTTGCACGGGAAAACGGAGACCAGCATGCGACCGCTCGATGGCAAGCGGAACGGTTTCAAGCAGCTCCAGCAAGCTCGGTCCGTCATACCACGCAATACGCTGGCTGCGATGGACGATGTTGTCGCCTTCGAGAGCGCTGACGGGAACCGCGATCAATTCAGGAATCTCGAGTTGCGCTGCGAGAGCCTGGAGACCGCGATGGTGCGCGTCGAAAACGTCCTGAGAAAAATCGACGAGGTCCATCTTGTTAATCGCCGCGATGACCGTTGGAATGCCGAGCAACGCCGCGATGCATGTATGACGGCGGGTCTGATCGAGGATGCCTTTGCGCGCGTCCACCAGAACAATCGCCACGTCGGCCGTGCTTGCACCGGTGGCCATGTTGCGCGTGTACTGCTCGTGGCCAGGCGTATCGGCGATGATGAATTTTCTCTTGGGCGTAGAGAAGTAGCGGTAGGCAACGTCGATCGTGATGCCTTGTTCGCGCTCGGCGCGCAGGCCGTCGGTGAGCTGCGCAAAGTCGATTGCCGCATTGCGGGTGACGGAGCGGATGTGGTCGTCGTAGACGTTGCGCGAGTCATACAAGAGACGGCCGATGAGCGTCGATTTGCCGTCGTCAACACTGCCGGCGGTGGAGAAGCGTAGCAGGTCCTTGGCGCGATCAGCCTCAAGATCGCGTTCGATCTCGGCGTCGATGTCCTTCACAAAGGAGACGGGGGCGAGAGGAACGATGGGAGTATCCACAAGGACGGCTTCGATGACGTGTTCGGGGGGGCTTTGGTCTGCAGTCAGCATTTAGAAATAGCCCTCGCGCTTCTTGATCTCCATGGAGCCGTCCTGGTCGTGGTCGATGATGCGGTTGGCGCGCTCGGAGTTCCGCACCGCCATCAGTTCCGCGATGATTTTGGGAACAGTGTCGGCATCGCTCCGAATTGCGCCCGTGCACGGGCTGCAGCCAAGCGAACGCAGGCGGCACTTGACCCACTGCTCTTCACCGGGCAGGCCTTGCACGAAAGGCTGTTCGACGGGAATGAGCGAGTCGCCGCGCACAAGCATCTTGCGTTCCTTAGCCAGATAGAGCGGGACAATCGGGATTTTCTCGAGATGGATGTAGTGCCAGATATCGAGTTCTGTCCAGTTGGAGAGCGGGAAGACACGGATGCTCTCGCCGGGGCCGATGCGGCCGTTGAAGAGGCTCCAGAGTTCGGGGCGCTGATTTTTTGGATCCCACTGGCCGGCGCTATCGCGGAATGAAAAGATTCTTTCCTTCGCTCGGGATTTTTCCTCGTCGCGACGCGCGCCGCCGAAGGCTGCATCGAAGCCGTGCGCGCGAAGGCCGTCGAGCAGAGCCTGCGTCTTGAGCAGGCCGCAGCAGCGCTGGGTGCCGAGGCGAATCGGATTGGCGCCGTCGGCCAGAGCTTCTTCGTTGCGCCAGACGATCAGTTCGAGGCCGAGCTCAGCGGTGTAGCGGTCGCGAAATTCGAGCATCTCCCGGAATTTGTAGCCCGTGTCGACATGCAGAAGGGGAAACGGAATCGGCGCCGGATGGAAAGCCTTCTGCGCAAGACGCAACATGACCGAGGAATCTTTGCCGATGGAGTAGAGCATCACCGGGCGCTCAAACTCAGCCGCCACCTCGCGCATGATGTGAATGCTTTCGGCTTCGAGAAGCTGGATATGGCTGAGCCGTTCGCGGGCGGATTCAGGCTGATCGGGAACGTCGCCGATCTCCGAAACTGCGCCGCGGGCGCTTGCCGATGCCGGTTCGGGCAACTGCTCGGCTACGGCAGAATCGGTTGCGATCGATGTCATTGAGGGCCTCTCGGTTGAATTGTGTCGGAAAACAGAAAACCCGCGGCAGCAGTGATTCTGCGGCGCGGGCTTATGGGAACCTGGTGATCTAAGGCTGGTTTACCCCACGGGCCGGCGCGGTGCGCAACAACATGCACAACAAGCAGCCGGAGTGGGATTAAAACTCATCTTCTCTATTTTAGCGGGATTGGGGGTTAAGGGTCAAACCAGCTGCCAACTTACATCACTTTGTTGGCGGCCGAAGCCAGATCGAAGTCCTTGGCGGTGATCCCGCCGGCATCATGCGTCACCAGGCCAAGCCGCACACGGTTGTAGCGGATATCGATGTCGGGATGATGACCGGCCTTTTCCGCAAACTCGCCAACCTTATTGACGAAAGCGAGCGATGCCACAAAGTCCTTGAAAGTGAAGGTGCGCGTGAGCTCGCCCGAGTCGATTTTCCACTCGGGAAGCGACTTGAGGCGCGTAGAGATTTCGGCATCGGTAAGAGGCATGATTCGGCTCCTGAGCGGAAGGAACTGCACCCTGCTTTGAGATGCGCGAGGGTGCACCGGGGGTTCGCCTTCCCGCGAATCAGGATAGCAATGGTTGCCAATTACTTGCCCGCGCCCGCGTCAGAAGAGGCAATTGCAGGCTGCGGCGGCGGAGCGATTCGAGCCAGCATCGGATCGATCTCGGGGTTCGACATGAACTCCCTCCAGATCAGGCCGCTGCGGTAGTTCTCGATCATCACCACCATGGGCGCCTGATCGAGGGCGAGATAATCGGGGGAGAACCAGTTTTCTGTCAAGTTGAAGGCGTCGGTTGGGCCGTAAATTCCCCACAGACGGACGCCGAGAGTGCGATAGAAGTACTTGAGCGCGGTCATGGATTGTTCCGGCGTGTACGGGAATGAGCCGAGGGCGCCGGTGGGCGCAATGGTGCCGTTGTCGCTCGAAGCATTGGGCGCATGCGCCAGGTAGCCGTAGGGGTCGAGGCTCGCGGTGAGGCCCCAGACTCCGGGACCGTACCCTTTGAAGTGGCCGGGATTCTGCTGACAGTATCGATAATTGATGAGTGCGATGTTGCGATTGTTGTTGAAGTAATCGGTGTACTTGTCGCGAATCTCGCGCGGGTCGGCCCCCATGAAGGAGTACTGCGTAAAGAACAGCGGTCCGCCGCTGCCGACGCCCACATTGAGCTTGATGCCCTCATACGTGTTCCCGTTCCTGTAGAGATCGCCATCGGTGGTGCCCGACCATCGGACGCGATACTGCTCGGCAGCTGCAGTCTGGCTTGCCCAGCCGGCGTAGTACGCTTCGGTCGGGATGCCATGGGTGGGCGAGGCCATGGCAAGCAGATAAGCGATCATGGTCTCGTTGAAACCCGTGAGGTGGTGATCGGTGCGCCAGGACCACTCGGGCGACCAATGCCAGATCAACGCGTTGTCGCCGGACTGGCGTTCATACCAGTCCCATTCGACCGTTTGCCAAAGATGCGTGATGCGTGCGGCGAGGGCCGCGCCGGCGGTGCCGCGATGCTGCACATACTGGCGAGCGGTGAGAAGCCCTTCCATCAGAAACGCCGTCTCCACCAGGTCGCCGCCATCATCGAACATGCCGAATACGGGCATTGTGCGGCCGGTCGACCCGTCCATGAAATGCGGCCACGCGCCGTGGTAGCGCTTCGCTCTCTCAAGAAAGCCGACGATGCGCGTGAGGCGTTCGAGGCCCTGTGGCTGAGTAATGAAGTCGCGTTCCATGGCAACCACGATGGCCATGATGCCGAAGCCGGTGGCGCCTGTGGCCACGATACGGGGGTCGCCTGGAACACTCTCCAGAGCCATGCCGGATACGGGATGCGCGCCCCGTTCCCAGTAGTAGCGGAAGCACTCCTCCTGCAGCATGGCGAGCAGCTCATCATCGGACATGGGATAGGTCTCTGCACCGACAGGACTGGAGAGTGCAGATGGACGGTACTCCTTGTCGACTACGCCGACCTTGTAGGTCACCTGTACGTTAGGCGCGCCCACAAAGTCGGCGTAACGATGCAATCCAGGCTGCTGAATGCCGACTGCCTCAAACGGGCCGTCATCCATGGAGCGATAGATGATCGTGTAGGCAAGCTGGGCCGAGTCTTTGGATTCCCACTTGAGGTCGACGTGGCGCTCGAAGGCTTCAGCGTGGAGGTCGTACGGCACTGGGAGCGCAGGGGCCTTGACTGTCGTCGGCGGTGGTTGGTCGTCGATGCGAATCTCGTCGATGATGACGGTGTGCGGGGTGTTGTCTGCCTTGCCCTGGGCCAAAAAAATGGAGTGCAATTCGCGTGGGTCGAATGGGTGAATCGATTCAGTCGCAAAACGGCTCAGGGGGATCTGAACGCGCGTCCATTTTTCGGCGGGCAGGTTGCCGGCGAACTCGCCGAGCGGCAAACGGGCCGTGAAGTTGTGCTCGTCGTCGGTGAGCTGAAGCTGCGGCAAGTCGTCGGCGGCGACGCGATCGTCGGAGTAGCACCAGAAGGAGAGTGTGTCGCCGCGAAAGTCGGTCGCGCGATTGTCGTAGCTGACAACCCGGATTTCGGCATCCCAGCTGCCGCCCACGACCGAACGCCATTGAATCCGAAGCGCATTGGGCGGCGTGAAAAACGTCTGCGTCTCAACGGGTAAACGCCCGTTGGAGGATTCCAGTGTGCTCGGCGCAACCGAACGCGCTCCAGTATAGAAGTCGTTGTCAGGGGTAGGGCTGTTCGTAAACACCAGGTGGTTCAGATAGTCTTCCTGGGCAAGCGCGCACGAAGAAAAAGCAAGCAGGGACACGGCCACCAGGCAGCGAAAAGAATGAAGCACGGTACTTCCTTAACTGCAAATCTAATGGGAATTGGCATCTAAGGGGTGCTTTTGTGTACCTTATCTGCTTAAATGCCGGGTACTTTCGATTTCCCAGGGTTCCATGGGGAACAAGGCGATTTTCGCATAACGTGGTTAAAACTTCACCTGCTTCGAAGGCAGATCGAAGAACGACCGAGTCAGCGTTCATTCCTGATGAAATGCGAGCGGTCAGACCAACCATTGAAACCTCCTCCGAAGAACCGATATCGGCAGATACAATTCCGATCATGCCGCTGCCGCTCCTGGGCCTTTTCACGATTCTCGCCGTGCTGGTTGCGATACTCAGCAAGCGAATGTCGCCTCTCGCGGCGCTGGTTTGTTTTCCGGTGGCGGCCTCACTCATCGCGGGATTTGGCCTGGAGACCGGGCATTTCATTCTCGCCGGGATTCAGGCCATTTCCGGCGTGATCGGCATGTTCGTTTTCGCCATTCTGTTTTTTGGAATCATGACCGATGCGCATATGCTGGAGCCCTTGATCCGATGGCTGCTGCGCCGCATCGGTCGCAAGCCGTCACGCATCGTTCCGGGTAGCTCACTGCTGGCGTTGCTTGTGCATCTCGACGGTTCAGGAGCCGTAGTCTTTCTGTTGACGATTCCGGCGCTGCTTCCTCTCTACGACAAAGTCGGCATCGATCGGCGCATCCTGGCGTGCGTTGTTTCAATGGCCGCCGGCGTGAACTTTCTACCGTGGACGGGGCCGATGATTCGCGCGTCGGCTGCGTTGCATATTCCTGCCACGACCATTTTCTTTCCGATGATGAGCATTCAGGCCGTAGGGCTCGCATTTGTATTTTTCATCGCATGGAGGCTAGGTGTTCGCGAAGAGCGGCGACTAAAGGATTGCCCACCTGCAAGCGCGGACGCAGAAGCCGAACAGCCTCTAGGCGAGCGAGCCCCTTTGCCGCGGCGCTTTTTTTTGAATCTGGCGCTCACGGTAATCGTGCTGAGCACGATGTTGAGCGGGAAGGCCGATCCCGCGGTGATCTTCATGCTGGGAACGGTCATGGCTCTGACATTGAATTTCACGGATTTAAAATCCCAGCAAGCGCGTATCACCGCACATGCTCCAGCGGCCATTCTTATGGCCAGCATTCTTTTTGCGGCCGGAGCCTTCACGGGAATCATGAAAGGGACTGGCATGCTGAACGCGATGGCGGGCGGAGCTGTGCAGCATCTTCCGCAGCACGGCGCGCGATTCATCCCAGTGCTTATGGGCCTCGTCTCCATGCCATTGAGCTTGATTTTCGATCCCGACTCGTTTTATTTCGGCGTACTCCCAGTGATAGCGAATGCTGCAAGCGCGTTCGGCATTGCGCCCGTGTCCGTGGCGCGAGCCGCGCTGTTGGGGATGCACACGACGGGCTTTCCCGTAAGCCCGCTCACTCCGGCGACGTTTCTGGTCGTGGGACTGTCTGAGATCACCCTCGCGCAGCACCAACGTTTCACGATTCCTTATTTGTTTGGCGCGTCGCTGATTATGACGCTGGCTGCCGTCGTCTTTCGGGTGATCCCACTATGAACGGGGCGGAGGGCTTGCAGTGACAACGGTGAGGATCGGCGCAGGCGCGGGCTATTCGGGTGACAGAATCGACCCTGCGGTGGAACTTGCGGCCAGGGGTTCAATTGCATACATGGTCTTCGAGTGCCTGGCGGAACGGACGATTGCGCTGGCACAAAAGGCGAAGCTGCAGGATGCGGGCCGAGGGTACGATCCGCTGTTGGAAGAGCGAATGGAAGCCGTGCTGCCCCTCTGCAGGCAGAATGGAATTCGAATCGTCAGCAATATGGGCGCGGCCAATCCGTCGGCGGCGGCAGAAAGGACGCGTAAAGTCGCAGAGCGGCTCGGATTGCGCGGGCTTCGCATTGCGGCCATCCGCGGAGACGATGTCTTGGCGGTGATTCGGAACGGTCACTCTATATTCGCGGAGAATGGCGAGGCCGTGGAGTCTCTCGGAGAAAAGCTCATCTCGGCCAATGCGTATCTTGGAGTCGCGCCCATTCTGGAGGCGCTTGCTTCTGGAGCCGAGGTGATCCTGATGGGACGCGTCGCCGATCCGGCAATGTTTCTCGCGCCGCTGATCCACGAATTCGGCTGGTCGATGGAGAACTGGGATTTGCTTGGGCAAGGTACAGTCGTCGGTCATTTGCTGGAGTGCGCGGGGCAACTGACGGGCGGCTATTTTGCCGATCCCGGAATCAAGGATGTTCCAAATCTTGCACGGCTTGGCTTTCCAATTGCAGAAGTCGCAGAAGACGGATCGGCGGTGTTTTCAAAGGTTGAAGGGTCCGGTGGGCTGATCAATAAGGCCACGTGCACGGAGCAACTGCTCTACGAGATCCAGGATCCATCAGCATACCTGACGCCCGACGTCGTCGCCGATTTTTCGCACGTCGAGATGGAGGAGATCCGCAAGGACCGGGTCCGTGTCACGGGCGGAGCAGGCAGGCCACGACCCGAGAAACTGAAGGTTTCGGTGGGTTATCACGATGGGTATGTGGGAGAGGCGCAGATCTCGTACGCCGGGCCGGGGGCGGTTGCACGCGCGGAGTTGGCGCGACAGATTCTCGATGAGCGGCTTGGCTCATACTCGTTGAGTGAACTGCGGTTCGATTTCATTGGGATGAATTCGATTCATGGAGTGCGGCTGTCGCAAAAGCAATGCGAGCCATACGAGGTGAGGCTGCGTGTGGCGGGAAGGGCCCAGTCGATGAAGGCCGCGACGATGATTCCGCGCGAAGTAGAGGCTCTCTACACAAACGGGCCGGCGGGCGGCGGCGGAGTGGTTGGATCAACCCGAGAGATCATTGCGATTGGTTCGACACTGGTGCCGCGGGCGATGGCGCAACACAAAATCCAATACGAGGTATCGTGAATGCTGTTGCGAGAGATTGCGCACGCGCGAACCGGCGATAAGGGAAACATTGTTACGATTTCTTTGATCGCCTATCGCGATGAGGATTTCAAACGGGTGGATGAGAGCGTGACGGTGGAGAAGGTGAGCGCGCTGTTTGCCGATTTCCTCGATCGACCCGCGCTACGTTACAGCTTGCCCCACCTGTCGGCGTTGAATTTCGCTCTTCACCGGCCAGAAACGCAGAGCGTGACACGATCGCTGGCACTCGATGCCCATGGAAAGTGCCTCGGGTCGGCGTTGCTCGGCATGGAGATTTGATTCTGTCGCAGGCCGAACTGCGAAGGACAGGTTCAAATAGATATGAACAAGATGTATCCCAACGCGGCGGCTGCAGTAGATGGCCTGATTGAAGACGGCATAACGCTGGCCGTGGGCGGATTCGGCCTGTGCGGCATTCCGGAGAACTTGATCCTTGCGCTGCGCAACACGGGGAAAAAGCATCTGACGGTCGTGAGTAATAACGCGGGCGTGGACGATTGGGGGCTGGGGCTTCTGTTGCAGTCACGCCAAATTCGCAAAATGGTTTCGAGTTATGTGGGCGAGAATGTTGAGTTCGAACGCCAGTGCCTTTCTGGCGAATTGGAAGTGGAGTTCTGTCCGCAGGGCACGCTGGCGGAGCGCATGCGCGCTGGCGGCGCGGGGATTCCGGGGTTCTATACGCGGACCGGCGTGGGCACGCTGATCGCGGAAGGCAAGGATCATCGCGAATTCGACGGACAGACATACATTCTCGAGCGAGGCATCAAGGCCGATGTCGCCTTGGTGAAGGCGTGGAAAGCCGATGCCAGCGGCAATCTCGTCTATCGCAAGACGGCACGCAACTTCAACCCGACGGCGGCGACATGCGGCAAGGTCACGGTGGCGGAAGTGGAGGAGATCGTTCCTGTCGGCGCCATCGATCCCGACCAGGTGCACACCCCGGGAATCTATGTTGATCGGCTTGTCCATTGCCCCGATCAACAAAAACGTATTGAACAGAGAATCACGCGGAGTGCTTCCTGATGCCATGGTCACGCAAAGAGATGGCACAGCGCGCGGCGAAAGAGCTGCGCGATGGCTACTATGTGAATCTCGGCATTGGCATGCCGACAATGGTGGCAGGCTGCATCCCTCCAGGCATCAGTGTGACGCTGCAGTCGGAGAATGGGCTCTTGGGCATCGGCGATTTCCCGCTGGAGGGGGAGGTCGACGCAGACCTGATCAACGCTGGAAAGCAGACGGTGACGGCGATTCCCGGCGCGAGCTTCTTCTCGAGCGCAGATTCGTTCGCAATGATTCGGGGCGGGCACATCGACGTTGCGATTTTGGGCGCGATGCAGGTTTCGGAGTTCGGTGATCTCGCCAACTGGATGATCCCCGGCCAAATGGTAAAGGGGATGGGCGGTGCGATGGATCTGGTTGTCGGCGTGAAGCGCGTTATCGTGCTCTTGGAGCACACAGCGAAATCGGGTCAGCCGAAAATTTTGAAGTCGTGCACGCTACCGCTGACAGGAACCCGCGTGGTGAAGCGGATCATCACCGATCTTTGCGTGCTGGACGTAACGAAGGATGGCTTACGTCTTGTCGAGCTTGGACCTGCGGTTTCCGCGGAAGAAGTGCGCGCGAAGACAGAGCCCGCGATTTCTGTTTCCTGAGTCGCGCTGATTCAGTGCGGGTTCGCCCCGGAGAGGCGTGTGGGCTTCATTGAACTAATCAGAAGTGCATTGAAAACCGTCAGCCCCGCAAGCAAGTAAAGCCCGGCATGCGGTGAGCCGAAGTGTTCATCGGCCCAGAATTTCAGATTCGGCGCGAAAAATCCGCCCAGATTGCCTGTTCCAATCAAAGCAATGCCACCGGCCGCGGCGCGATCGGCAAGATAGCCGGTCGGAGACGTCCAGAAAAGCGGCTGCACAGCGATGAATCCCGAAACCGCGATGGAAAGCATCAACAAGCCCAGACCCGGTCCAGCAGTGGGGAAGGCGAAACTGGCACAGCCTGCGATGAGAAGCGTCAGTGCCGCAAATCCGCGATGCGTGTGCCCGCGGTCTGCCGTGCGTGGAAGAAAATACACGGCGGCGAGCGCACATATCCATGGAATGGCCGAAACCAGGCCCACTTCAATTCCAACGGTCCGGTGCATGAGTGCCGATATCTCCGCGGGGAGATAGAAGATCGCGCCGTAGGTGCTTATCTGAATCAGAGCATAAACAAGAACGAAACGCAGGACGCGCACATCGCGCAACATGGTCAACAGTTGCGACGGACCAACCGAGCGACGATCTGCTTCCTCTTTCGCAAGCCATGTAGTCAGGGCCCGCTTTTCGCCGGCGGGAAGCCAGCGTGCGTCGGCGGGCTTGTTATCGAGATACCAGAAGGCCGAAATTCCCAGGACGACGGCCATGAACCCCTCGATGAGAAACATCGATTGCCAGCTCTGAAGTCCGGCCCAGGGAGGCATTTCGAGCAAGAGCCCGGAGAGCGGGCCGCCAAAGATGAGCGAAATTGGAATGCCGAGATAGAAGAGGCCGAGGATTTCGCCGCGCATGCGACTCGGGAACCAATACGTCAGATACAAAACTGCACCAGGAAAGAAACCTGCTTCGAGGACTCCGAGTATGAGTCGCAGCACGTAGAAAGACGCGCTGCCGCTGACAAACATGGTTGCCATGGAGGCCAATCCCCAGCCAACCATGAGAAAGGTAAACCATCGTTTTGCGCCGACCTTGTGAAGGATGAGATTGCTGGGAAATCCGCAGAGCGAGTAGCTGATGAAGAACAGTCCCGCGGCAAGTGCGTACGTTCTTTCTGAGATGCCGACGGATGACTGAAGCGCCTGTTTGGCGAAGCTGATGTTGGCGCGATCGAGGAAGGAAACGACATACAACAACATCATGTAGGGCGCGAGACGGCTGCGCACACGCCGCATCGCTGCATCGAGAAGAGGGTCGGGATGCTTTGCTTGCGCTGACATCGATCGCGTTGCGGCGTAAATCACGCAATCCTTTTAACGGGCAACAGGATCAGCCGATTGCCGTATCCCAGTTTTCCAGATTTGCTTTGAGTTCGATCATGAATTTGCCGGAGTCGGCGCCATCGATCAGCCGATGGTCGAAGCCAAGACAGAAATACTGCATCGAACGAATCGCGATCGCATCGTTTCCCTCAGCATCGGTGAGCACCACAGGCTCTTTGCGCAGGCCGCCGATGGCTAGAATGGCTGATTCGGGCTGGTTGATAATCGGCAGCCCGTATTCGCCTCCAAAAACCCCTGGATTCGTAAGAGTGAAAGTCGATCCGCCGACTTCGTCGGGCAAAAGCTTTTTCGAGCGCGCGCGACCCGCAAGATCGTTTATCGAACGAGCCAGTCCGGCCAAATCGCGGCCTTCCGACGCGCGAATGACGGGCACAATGAGCCCCCATTCAAGAGCGACGGCAATGCCGAGGTTGATGTTCGCGTGATACTGGATTGCATTGTCAATCAATGAGGCATTGAGAATGGGAAACTTTCTGAGCGCCTCGACTGTAGCCGCCGCGATGAACGGCATGTAGGTGAGTTTGAAGCCATGGCGCTGTTCGAATCCAGTGCGCTCGCGATCGCGCAACTTCACGATACGCGTCATGTCGACTTTGTACACCGTGTGTGCGTGCGGAATCGTTCTCTTGCTCTCCAGCATGCGTTGCGCAATAATCGCCCGCATCTTCGTGAGCGGCACCACCTGCGATGGGGTCAACTGCGCCTTCGTCGGCACGTGCGGTGCGGCAGCGCCCTGGGAATGCGCGGTGAGGAACCCCAAAATATCGTCCTTTGTGATGCGACCGTTGGAGCCCGTTCCGGGAACCTGCGCGAGATCAATGCTCTTCTCTTTGGCAATACGGCGCACCAGGGGCGATGAACGTAGCGGCACCTGCGGTGGGGCTAACTGCGGCACCTGCGGTGCGGCCGACTGCGCCTTCGGCGCCTCTCGCGGCGGGTTCACTTTGAAGGCTACGGTGGCTGCCTCTTCGTGCGAAGTGCGGTCACCCGCACCGGAGGCGCTGCGATCATCCGCAACAGGGGTACCGCCAATCACCGCTACCACCGTGTTCACCTGCACCGTCGCCCCTTCGGCGACTTTGATCTCGGTGAGCACTCCAGCGACGGGTGAGGGTATTTCAGCATCGACTTTGTCCGTGGAGATCTCGAACAACGGCTCGTCTTTCTCGACCAAATCGCCGGCGTTTTTGAGCCACTTCGTGATCGTCCCTTCAAAGATGGATTCGCCCATCTGCGGCATAACGATCTCTATCCCACTGGGCACCTGCGGTGCGGCCAACTGCGCCTTCGGCGGCACCTCCGGTGCGGGTGACTGCGCCTTCGGCGCAAAAGACTCCTTTTGGGCATCGGGCGCGAATGCCGAAGGGCCGTGATCGGACAATACGGCGACCACGGCATTCACCTGCACCGTTGCGCCTTCGGGGAATTTGATCTCGCTGAGCACGCCTGCAATGGGAGAGGGAATCTCCGCATCGACCTTGTCGGTGGAGATTTCGAAGAGCGGTTCATCCTTCTCGACCGGATCGCCGGGCTTTTTGAGCCACTTGGTGATAGTTCCCTCGAAGATGGATTCGCCCATCTGGGGCATGATGACTTCCGTTGGCATGAATCTTTCTCTCCGCGAGGCCGGACTGCGTTGCCTGTCTCCAAACAGAATGCAGGACGTGCCGTGGGTCCTGCCGGATTATAAATCGAGAAGTTGTCCGGGAATGCCGCGATCACGCTCGGACAGGCTTATCGATGAGTCCGCGCAAACGCTCAACTTCGCGCGGAACCTGGACGGGCGTGTCCTCGGACATCTGCGGCGCGGCTGGGGCCAACTGCGGCACCTCGGGTGCGGGTGACAGCGCCTTCGGCGCCGGAGAATGCGTGGCTTGGGCGCGCAGAGCGGAGAGACTCTCGACGGCCAGCACCTGTTCGCCGAAGACTTGGCCGAACTGGCGTGCGGCCTGATGCGCGATCTCTTCAAGGTTCGTCAGCATCGAGGGTTCGGCCCCTTCCCTCAAGAGACTCGTCACAGGTTTGTCGAGGCCGCAGGGATTGATGAGCTGAAAGTCCCTCAGGTCCGTGGTGACGTTGAAAGCGAAGCCGTGCGAGGTGATGCCGCGCGAGACATGGATGCCGATGGCGCCGATCTTGCGTTCCGGCCCCGTGGAGCCGGACCCGTCGCTCGCGGTCGGTTCGCTGGAAGAACTGATCCCTGAGCCCTGATCCCTGTTCCCTGCATTTCCGCACCAGACGCCGGTAAGGCCGGCGACGCGACCGGCGCGCACGCCATAAATGCCGCAAAGCCGGATCAAGGCTTCTTCAATCAACCGCACAAAGTCAACCGGGCCAAGACGGCCGCCGGAGGCGTTGCGCAGGGAGTGCAAGTCGAAGATGGGATAGCCGACCAGTTGGCCTGGTCCGTGATAGGTGACATCGCCGCCGCGATTGATCTCGTGAATCGTAACGCCGCGATTCGCTAACAGTTCATCCGATGCGAGGATGTTGGACCGGTGAGCGTTGCGGCCGAGAGTGAGTACTGGAGGGTGCTCGAGCAGGAGAAGCAGATTCTCGACGCGCCCCGCCTGGCGCAGCGCCACCATCTCGGCTTGCAGGCGCAGCCCTTCGTCATAGGCAACGCGGCCGAGATAGAGGTACCGAATCATCCCGTACGTCTATTGTAGAATCGTGCGCCGCTCGGCCACTTCAGTCCGGGTGCGCAGCAGCCGCTACTCCTGTTTGGTGGGCTTGAAGAGCGGGGCAAACTCGGAGCGGACGCGGAAGTAGACCAGAAGCCAGCAAACCGTGACCACCGCCGTAGCTGGGATCCCTTGCGGCGCCATGGTGGCGTTGACGAAGAGAATGTTGACGATCACCGGCGCCAGGAAGGCAAGAGCCAGAGGCACAAAGCGATTGGCCAGCAGGAACAGAGCGCCCACTACTTCAAACGTGCCGACGAGCATCATGTACTTTGTGGTGACCATGGCCATCATGAACTGCCCCGCGATGCCTGGGGGCAAGGGGCCGGACGGGATGAAGTTGAAGAACTTGTTCAGTCCGAAAACAACGAAAATGAGGCCCATCAGGTACCGGGCGATTGTGGCGACGATCTTCATGGTGTCTCCTAGGGCGGAATCGCTCCTGTTGCGGAGCGGCGATGATGAAGCCGGGGCTGACTTTGGGCGCAAGAACCTCTGGAGAACAATATGGAGGGTTGAAGAGCCTTTGTCGATGCAAACTGTTGGTAACACATCGAAGAGGCAGCGTTCGAGTAAACTGGAGTCTGGCAGGAGGACCGGGCGGTCGCTGCCCTGGGGGGCTTTCCGCACGGCTCAAAATCGGTCTATGAAACCGTCTGAAGCATTGCCAAAGCACCGCGAAATCATCCGCCAGCTCGTGCTGCAGGCGGGAATGGCGAACCCGCGCGTCTTCGGGAGCGTGGTGCGCGGCGAAGACACGGACGGCAGCGACCTGGATATCCTCGTTGATCCCGCTCCACGAGCCAGCCTTTTGACGATGGTGCGGCTTCAGGATCAACTGGAGGACGTCACTGGGATTAAGATCGATCTCCGCACACCCGGAGAGCTTCATCCCCGCTTCCGTGAAAGGGTCCTCGCCGAGGCTGCTTCGTTGTGAACAAGCACGAATTCCGTGCCAAGGACTATCTTCTCCACATGCAGGAAGCGGTGGATCGGATTCTTCAGTACACCGCAAAAGTAAGCGAGCAGGAGTTCGTTGCCAATCAGATGTTGCAGGACGCCGTGGTTCGCAACATCGAGATTATTGGCGAGGCGGCAAAGAATCTGCTTGAAGCGGGTCCCGAGTTCGCGGCGAAGTATCCGTCGATTCCCTTTGGACAGATTTATGGAATGAGAAATCGAGTTGCGCACGGGTACTTTGCCGTGAGCACGGCGATGGTTTGGGATTCCGTGCAGATTGACATTCCGGAGTTGCGGCAGCAAATCGTGAAAGTGCTGAGCGAACTCCAAGGGGATGTCTCAGCATAAGCCCCACGCAAACGTGTTTGGTCGGTTTTCTGCTTTCGAGGAATAACTTGGAAAAGCGAGAGTCGCAGCAGGGGAATCCGCAGAGAGACGAAATGCCCGAAGATCTTCTCTACCAATACACGGGCAAGCAAGGCCTGCTTGGGATACTTGAGAGCGGGACCATTTGGGCAACACACTATCTCTTCTTGAACGACCAGTCGGAGCTACAAGAAGCTCCAGCTTTGTTGTTCGATGCATTTGATCTGCTGCGTTTGAATCATCCCGCTTTGCCGTCGGCATATTGGAATGGCATTCGAGGCGCGCTAAATCACACCGGGATGCGAATCGCCTCGTATTTGGCCTCCTTCACAGAGGATTCAGAAGAAAAGGGGGGACCGTCTAAGTCAATGGAGGGGGTATGCATCCAATCGTCCTGGTTTTAGCCTTGGATTCGACGGGTACCAATTGAAAAGTAAGGCAGAGGAAGTGATGAACTCAGAAATACTTCCAACCCATCTATGGAAATGCCTCTACGACGAAGAACCCAAGCGCGCATTAGCGAGTGATTCAGCAAAAACTCACGCGAAGGGAGTTGAAGAGTGGGTAGCACAGGAGAAAGATAATCCTCGCATTTCAGACAAGGAGTACAGACGGGAGGAGCTTAAGAAGCATTTTTTGCCACTCCAGGAAAAATTTCTTGAACTATCGGCCAAGTTTAAGCACCCTGGTTTTCGAGAAGAGAAAGAATGGAGATTAGTTTTCTATGTATTTGATGAACCAGCTAATCCGGATCTGATTCATTATCGTGAAGGGCTCTTCGGTCGGACCCCTTACATTCAGATTCCACTTGGCCTGAAAGATCCAGACTCACCCCTTAAGCGGATTTGTCGTCGGACCCGCTCAAGACAAGGAACTGTCGGTTGCGCGGCTCAGAATCGACCTTGCCAAGCTGGGTATCCAAGGCGTTGAAGTTGTCCCGTCTAAAATCCCTTACCGCAATTGGTAAACCCGCAACTGCGCTAAACTAATCCATGGCAGGAGGACCGGGCGGTCGCTGCCGGAATGCGCCTCGGCACATTCCGGGGGAGGAAAGTCCGAACTCCGCAGGGCAGTGTGCCGGATAACGTCCGGGACGCGGGCTTCAAGGCCCGTGGACGGCCAGTGCCACAGAAAACATACCGCCTCGGGGACCAAAAATCCCAGTGGTAAGGGTGAAATGGTGCGGTAAGAGCGCACCGCGCTGGCAGTAATGCCAGCGGCAGGGTAAACCCCACACGGAGCAAGACCAAATAGGGAGGGAAGCTTCCGCCAAGAGCCAGGCGGGGCTGCGCATCGGCCCGACGCGTTCAGGCGGCTTGAGCAATTGCCGAAACCTCCGGGTAGGTCGCTGATGAGTGTCCGCGGCAACGCGGCGCCTAGAGGAATGACCGCACTAGGGACTTTTTGGGTCCTGAACAGAATTCGGCTTATAGGTCCTTTTGCCGAATACGATCAGCCCCGGTTGGGAGAACCCCAATCGGGGCTGGCCATTTTTGCGCACATTGGCGAAGCGAAGAGGCGCTCAAGGCCCTTCGTCGTTACCGGCAGCGTGTCCGGTAGGATCGAATCATGCTGCGTGTGAAGCTGTTGGAAGTGGATGCCCGGTTGCCGATCGTGGCGCACCCCGGCGAGGACCTGGGCTACGACCTGTTTGCGTTGGAAGGGATTGTTCTGGAGCCGCGCGCGACAGTTCGGGTGCGCACCGGCATCGCCGTGGAAGCACGGCATCCTGAGACGGGCGAGCCGCTGGGATTGCTGGTGCGCGATCGCTCGTCAATGGCGGCAAGGGGCATCGCCACAACAGGTGGCGTGATCGATGCGGGCTATCGCGGCGAGATCCTGGTGCTGATGACGAACCTTGGCAACGCCGCGGTGGAGTTGAAGGCCGGCGAAAAGATTGCGCAGATGATTCCGGTTCCCGTGCTAACGGGTTTCGTCCAAGAAGTAGAAACGCTGGAAGTGTCGGCACGGTCAGAAAAGGGATTTGGGAGTTCGGGGAAGTAGCGTTTCTGCCGGATACCCCATCCCTGGAGCGATGCGACTGCGCCAAGGATGGGTACCCCGGATGAAAGTCTGATGGTCCCGACTTAGTTCCTCCCCAGCCCGTCGTTCTTGTGATAATTCGGATATGGCGGAATCCGAATCTCTGGAATCGGGTTCGCTTTCAACTCATCCAGCACCATCTGCACGCCGGTTTCGAGCTGCTGATCGTGGCCCGAGGCGACATCCTTCGGCAATTCTTCCACCATCACGTCCGGCGGAATGCCGCGATTCTCGACCTCCCAGTCGCCATGCAGGCCATAGATGGCGTAACGCGGCGCCATGACGTACCCGCCGTCAATCAGCGGTGGGTAGCCGCCGATGCCGACCAGGCCACCCCAGGTGCGTGTACCGATCAACTTGCCGATTTCCGCCTTACGGAAATACCACGGCATGGCATCGCCGCCTGAGCCGGAGTTCTGATTAATGAGCATGACCTTGGGACCGAAAATGGCGCCGACCGGATCGTGAATCGGCTTGCCGTCGCGTTCCTTCGCGCCGGAGAGCGGGAAGCGCTTGAGGACATCGACCACATAGTCGGCAATAAAGCCGCCTTCATTCCACCGCTCGTCCAGCACAAGCGCCTCCTTATCAAGCTGCGCGTAGAAGTAGCGGTTGAAACTGTCGTATCCCGCGCCCCCGGTGTTGGGCATGTAGACATAGGCCACCTTGCCGCCGGAAAGCTGGTCGACTTTGCGGCGATTGGACTCGACCCAGTCGAGGTTGCGGAGACCGTCCTCATCGCCGATGGGAACGACGGTGACATCGCGCGCATCCTTGCCGTCGGGATTGGGACCGACATGAAGAATCGTTTGCTTGCCAGCAGTGCCATTAAAAGCCTCGTAGAGATTGTCGGTGCCCTGCAAGTCGCGGCCATTCACGGCGAGAAGGTACTCGCCCTCCTTGACGTAGACGCCGGGCAAGGTGAGGGGCGAGGCCAGACCGGGAGTCCAGTTCTGTCCGCCAAGAATCTTCACGATGCGATAGCGCCCGTTCTCGATCTTGTAGTCGGCCCCAAGCAGCCCCGTCTTGGGCGCGTCATCGTGATCGCGCGGTCCGCCCACAAACATGTGGCCGATCGTGATTTCGCCCAGCATCTCAGTGGAGAGATAAGTGAACTCCGAGCGCGAGGCAAGGTTATCGAGATAGGGCTTGTACTTCGCCTCGATCTTGGGGATGCTGAGGCCGTGCGTGCTGGGGTCGTAGAGAAAGTCGCGCTCAATGCGCCATGTCTCGTGATAAATCTGCCGCCACTCCGCGCGGGGATCGATCATGGTTTGCATGCTGCCCATGTTGAGAGGCTTTCCAGGGCTGTCATTGCCGGGCTTCAGATCGTCTGCAGACGCTATGGCCCATGCGTCGTGATGAGCAAAGAGCACCTTGGAGCCGTCAGCCGACACTTGAAACTGATCCAGATCGCTCAACACCTGTTCGGGCTTGCGCTTTTCCAGCGTGAATCGCCAGATCGCGCGGATATTGGGACCACCGTCCCGTCCAGAAGGACGCCCAACCGGCGATCCTTCAAACAAATAAAACACGCCAGCCTTGCCCGCGAGAAGGTTGCCATAATTACGCGGCGGAATGGGCAGGGACAGGATTCGATTGCCGATCCCGTCAAGGTCCACGGCAACTTTGACGGGCTTGTCCTTGTCTTTATCTTTGTCGGCATCCTTATCTTTGTCTTTGTCCTTGTCGGCGGACTTCGAATCGTCCTTCGTCGCGGACTTGTCGTCCTTCTTCTGATCGTCGCTGGATTTTGATCCGTCGCCTGACTTATCGGAATCGGGCTTCTTCTCTTCCTTGATTTTTTCGTCGTCGCTTTCGGGCGGAACGGGCGACGCGCCGTCCTTGGCCAGCACCGCGACATACGGCGCGTTCGATTGAGCACGGTCAAGAGAAGAGAGATCGATGCCTGCATTTGAAGGACCATCATTGGTCGAGGCGAGGAAGTAGAGATACTTGCCGTTGCGATCGAAGGCCGGATTGGAAGCGTCGCTCATGCCATCGGTGATCTGCGTGAACTTGTGCGTGTCGAGCGAGTAGAGGAAGATGGCGTTGAGCTGGTTATTCAAATCGCGCTGGTAGGCGACCCACTTGGAGTCAGGAGACCAGACCTGACCGAAGTTATTCGAGAAGGTGCCATAGGTCGCCGAGTCGATCAGAACCGGTTTGCCCGCCACCGCAGGCGAACCGGAGGGAAGATCAATGAGCCATAGCCGATCATGTTTGTCGGAGTAGGCAATATGCTTGGAGTCCGGCGACCATGTGGGACTGTAGAAATAACTGGGGTCAGCGCCAAGATCGATGACTGTCGGTGGCTTGAAACCGGTCTGGTCGCGAAGATAGAGCTTGTATTCGCCGGAAGCGTCGGAGAAGTAGGCGATCGTTTTGCCGTCCGGACTCCACGATGGATCGCGCTCGGCCACTCCGGAAGTATTGGTCAGGTTGCGCGTGTCGCCTTTCTCCGCGGGGACCGTGAAGATTTCGCCATGGGCCTCGAAAACAGCGCGCGCGCCGGTCGGCGAGATTGCTGCCGCGCGAATTTCATCGGGCTTGACCGAAGCCAGGTGCGGCTGCAGGTTGGGCAACTCGCCGTGAATCTGGATGGAGACCTCGTGGTCGGCATTGCTCGATGTGTCGACGAGGTGGATCGAGCCGAACTGCTCGTAGACGAGTCCGCCGGGACCTGCCTGAAAGGTCTTCAGGTCGTAGCCGGTATTTTGTACGACCGGAGCCACCTGTTTGGAGTCGATGTCATAGCGAAAGAGCGTGACGGGGCCGTTGCGATCGGACAGGAAGTAGACAGAGTTCCCCACCCACACGGGGTTCGAATCGTTGGAGTTTTCGCGGGGCACTTTCTGCAGGTCGAGAGTCTTCAGGTTGACGATCCAGACAGGCGTGGTCTGGCCGCCCACGTAGCGCTTCCACGCCGGCTCCCACTTGGTGATGGGGTTGTAGGCAATAGATTGGCCATCGGGGGAGAAGGAGCCTTCGGAGCCGGCCGGCAGCGGCAAAGGCTCAGGCACGCCCGAGCCGTCCGCGTGAACGAGGAACAGTTTCAGGAAATGCCGGTAACTGAGTGCGCCACTGGCGACAAGCACGTTTTTCCCATCGGGCGTCCAGCCAACGACTCCAGTACCTTGCGGGTGCCAGGTGACGCGGCGCGGCACGCCGCCACCGGCAGCAACGATGTAAACATCCGTGTTGCCGTCGAGGTGCGCGGAGTAGGCAATCTGTGTGCCGTCGGGGGAGAAATAGGGACCCGCTTCTACGTGGCCGTTGGAGGTGAGACGCTCCGCCTCGCCGCCCTGCAGGCTGACAGTCCAGACGTCGTCGGCGTAGAGAAATGCGATTTTGTCCTGCGACAGCGAAGGATTGCGCAGCAGGAGCGGAGCGGAGGTTTGCGCAAAGGCGAACCCAGAGAGCATGACCAAGGCTGCAAGCGAGAGCAGTGTCAAGCGGAACAAAGAACGCATCAACGATCCTCCATCTGATACGGCTGGTTCAGTGACGAGGCCGGCGGGTTGGCGGTCTCGGTGTAGGTTTGGCATTTCTGGCCAGGACTCGATAAAGCAGAGTCTGATGAACATGTTTTTTACGGCTTGAATCGCTCAAGTTTCGTCCCCGGGACGGAAGTAGCAGGCAACGCGAACCGGAGAATACGCAAGGGGATGAAGCACAGTTCCCTCCGTCCGGTGCTGCAAAGCATGGCAGATATCCTAACAGTCTCCTGCCGAAGCACGACCGGCACGGACAAAGTGCCGGTCTTTTCCTACCGGCGGGAATAAAACTCAATCCGCCCAGTTCTCGTAGGTGCACAGCATTCTGAAACCTTGAGGAGCGAGCATGAGCGGATCGATAAATCACGACGATGCATCTTCCCCGGTCGTCTTGAATTCAGACCACAACGAAATCAGCCAGGATGGCATCGACCGGCGCGGCTTTTTGAAATGCATGGCCTGGGCTGGCACAGGCCTGGTGTGGACCTTTGCCGGGGGCATGCCGGTTTCGCGCGTCTTCGGGGAGCATCTGCATGGCACAAAGCAATCGGACTTCAGCTTTGCGCAGATTAGTGACAGCCACATCGGCTTCAACAAGGCCGCGAATTCAGACGTTACGGCCACGCTGCAGGCAGCTTTGGACAAAATTGATGCGTTGCCGCATGCGCCGGATTTTCTCATCCACACCGGCGATCTAACACACTCCTCGAAGCCCGCGGAGTTTGACACGCTCGACCAAATGCTTGGGAAGAAGCGGCAGGTGTTCTACGTGCCGGGCGAGCATGACACGTCTGTCGATGATGGCAAGATGTATCTCGACCGCTACGGCAAGGGATCGCAGGGCAACGGCTGGTACAGCTTCGACCACAACGGCGTCCACTTTATCGGCCTTGTGAACGTGGTTCAGTTGGAAGGCATGGGCCGGCTGGGCCGGCCTCAGTTGGACTGGCTGAAGAAGGATTTGGCAGGTTTGAAGAGCAGTGTGCCCATCGTACTGTTTGCGCATATTCCTCTCTGGGCGGTGTATCCAACGTGGGGATGGGGGACCTCCGACAGCGAGCAGGCGTTTGCGATGCTGCAACGGTTCGGCTCGATCACCGTGCTCAATGGACACATCCATCAGGTCATGCAAAAGGTAGAAGGGAACGTCACGTTCCATACGGCGACGTCCACGGCCTTTCCTCAACCTGCGCCTGGCGGTGCGCCCTCGCCCGGTCCGATGAAGGTTCCCGCCGAGAAACTGCGCGACGTTCTTGGCATCACGGAAGTGAACTTCATCGCGCAACGGCACGCACTCGCCATCGTAGACGCATCACTATCCGGCACGGCCCTGCAGCCCGAGGTTGCGCCCGCATGACTGCGGCAACAGTCGCCCAGGGACTCGCTGCCATGCTTACAGTCAGCGCGCTCGCGTTCTTCGTGTTTCCCGGCATGGTCTCTGCGACGAGTGAGAAGGCCGGGGACGCCGAGCGAGGAAAAGCTCTTTTCGAAAAACGCTGCACCGGATGCCATTCGCTCGATCAGGAAAAGGAAGGCCCTCGGTTACGCGGCGTCTACGGTAGAAAGGCGGGGACGATCGCTACCTTCGAATACTCCGATGCCTTCAAGAAGACGCACATCGTCTGGAACGACGCAACACTGGACAAATGGCTCACCGACACCGATACGCTGATCCCCGGTAACGACATGGCTTTCCATGTGCCTAAGGCCGAAGAGCGCGCCGATATCATTCGATTTCTCGGCACATTGTCGGAAAAGTGAAGCTATCGAGTCCAGGCCCGAAGCGCCGATCGATCAGAAATAAGACGGGTCGCGGCGCTTCGGGCGGTTTCGAGTATGACCTACGCGAGGAGCACTAAGGGTTCAGAAATTTCAGGATAGCGCGTTCATTCTCGCTGCTGAGAGACGCACGGACACGCATGTGTCGAACAATCGTGCCGGAGATCTGCGGCGGAAAACTCTCTGGCGCCTGATGACAACGAGAGCAGTTTTGCCGGAAGCCACGCTCGCCTTCGCTTGTCGGCTGTGGCCGCGCATTCTTGTCCTGCTTGTCAGACGATGCGGCCGCGGGCCCAGGAGCGGAAGATGCGGCGAGACTCTTCGTTGGCACAACAACGGTAAGAATCGCACCGAGGAAGGCGTATGAGAGAGATTTCAAGATTCGCATTATTTGCCCTTCCATGTCGGAAAAAGAAAGCGATACACGATGCCCGTTTCCCAGACGTTTCGATTGCCGGTGGAGGAGAACTGGCGCGAATAGCTTGTGTTGATGCGCACTTCGTGAGGGAAGTGGTAGTCAAGCCCAAAGTCGGCACGCTGCGTGTCGGCGGAAGGCAATCCATCGGACGAGTCGGGGCTGTTGCGAAAAGTCTGTTGCATTCTGAAAATCGGTTCGAGCCGGCCAAGCGCGCTGTCGGCGCCTCCGAAATGCGAGAGACGATAATCCGTCTCGACCCAGTAGCCCTGCGAATGGGCTCCATGCGCGTATTCCGAACGCAGCTTGAACGGGCTGTCCACGTGCTCCCACCAAACGTGAAATCCAGAAAAGTTCTGGTGCGTTCCCTGAAGCAGACGCCCGTAGGAAGTTCCAATTTCGAGACCGGCGTTGGGGAAGAAAATGGCGGCGCGCCCTCCGCTCGACCTTTCCGCATTGAATTGATGGTTGGTGCTGGTAGCGGAGAAATAAGCCGCGTAGTCGATCGAGAATTTCTGCGTCGACACGGCGGATCCGCGCAGCATGCCACCCACGCTGGAGTCCGTGCCCATGGTGCCAAGAGGCAGAATGAGTGGACCGTCGGCGAAATTGCCGATCCATATCGGGGAGAGCCGCTCGTTGTAAGTACCAAACGGTGTAAGGAATTCTCCGCCGACCAGGGTCAGGTGCTGCGTCGCCAAATAATCACCTTGCAGATATGTGAGGTTCAGAAAAGGCGCGCTTGTGTAACCGATCTGCCCGCCACCCTTGGGAAAGAACGATTCGATCAGCGTGGCGCGACTTTCCACCAACACGTGGGAGCCAATGGGTGCGGCCAACAGCGGCGAAAGGACCGGGAGATAGGTTGTGTTCCCCCCATTTGTAATCGTGACAAAACCAACTCCGCCGGAGATCAGCGGAGTATCTTGCGCCGCGACATTCTGCGCAATGAAAGACGCGGCGACAAGAATCGCGGCGGTGAAAATGCGTCGCCGGATTCGAGAAAGCAGATGATAGGAAAGGTTACCCATGCACCTATGCTGCTGGAGCCGCAGCAACATCGCGTCAGGGCGCTGTCTTGTGATTGTCAGGAATTTGTCATTTTGGCTCGTGAATGCTCGTGTCTCCCGCGGCCAGCTCTGCTTCCGCGTTGCAGCATGCGTACTTCATCGCAGACTACGATCGATGACAACAAATCCCTGACAATCTGTTGACACACGCATGACACGCCACTACCCGCCGGTGGTTAGGTTAAGAACGAAGGCACAAGGACGAAGTTTTCCTCTCATGATGAAGGGCACCATTTCCGATGCCGCAAATCACCGACAAAGCCGCGAGCATTCCATTTTTCAGAATTCTGAAAAACAAAAAAGGGGATTCATGCGCAAGCAACATTTGATCTTCGCTCTCTTAATCACCGCGATCGGCTCGCTTGCATTGACGCCGAAGGCCCATGCGGAGAACCAAGCACGGCACATCGAGGTCACCGCGAAGCGATTTGGCTTTGAGCCTGCGGAAATCACGTTGAAAAAAGGCGTGCCGGTCGATCTGGTATTGAAAAGCGCAGACGTCCCTCATGGTCTCCGCTTTCGCGAACTCAACGTCGATGTGAAAGTGAGCAAGGGTGGATCGAGCGAAGTTCATTTCACTCCGAACCTCGCGGGCACATTTGTCGGACACTGCTCCGTCTTCTGTGGAGCCGGTCATGGTTCGATGACGCTGAAGTTACACGTGGTGGACTGAGGATGGTTCGCATCGCGTATCTCGTTTTGGCAGCAATGCTGCTGCCGGCCGTTGGGTGCAAGGCAAATCCGCCAGCTGGTTTCGAGACACGCGTCGTCACGAGTGCGAAACATCATTTCTTTGTCGGGAACAGGAAGCAGAGGAACCCGCTCGCAGTCACGCCCAGCACGCTCGCCGATGGGAAGGAAGCATTCTCACACTACTGCGTCGCCTGTCACGGAATGGACGGTCAGAATACCGGGGTACCGTTTGCCGATCGCATGTCCCCACCGGTGCCGTCTCTGGCTTCGCGCGACGTGCAGGGCTACACCGATGGCCAATTGAAGTGGGTGATCGACTACGGAATCTGGCCGTCTGGCATGCCGGGCGCCAAAGGAATCTTGAGCGATGACGAAATATGGTCGATCGTTGTCTACCTCCGCCATTTGCCGGCCGCGGGCAGCCAGGGCGAACCGGAAATGTACAACCACTGATCGATAGGTGACTCCACGAATGATTGACTTGAGCCCACTCTTCCGATTGGAAAGCAAAGCATCGGGGCGCGCTGCGCGGCTAAAGAAAGCCGTCCTCGCAAGTTTTCGAAGCACTCCTGCCGAGGTCGAAGCACGCTTTGCCGGTTTCGATTTGAGCGACTGGCGTTGGATCCTGTACTGGCTGGACATCAGCGGCCTCGCGCTCTATCTGCTGGCCAGATTGACCGAGCTTGGACTGGAACGATGCCTGCCTGAGCCGATTCTTGAGCGGCTTAAAGAGAACCTCGCCGAAAATCGCGAGCGGACAGACGCTCTACTTCGGGAGGCAGCCGCGATCAGCCGTGCGTTGACCCGTCAGCGGATTGCCTTCGCACTCTTGAAGGGCATCACGCTCACACCCGATTCCGTGCCGGACAGCGCGCTACGTTGGCAGATCGATCTCGATTTCCTTGTTGCGGCATGCGATGCAACCGCTGCCCGTCACGTTTTGATGTCCTTTGGCTATGGATTGCATGCGGTTTGTGGAAACACGATGGAATTCACTGCGGGATACTCCGGCGCGCCGGACATTCGCAAGATCTACAGGATTCACTCGCAACGTTCCCTTGAGCTGCATATGCTCTCGACAGCCGAAGGCCGGAACGGCCGAAGGAGCGACCGGCTCTCACGCACGCAGCTTCGTTCGTTTCAGGGCACTTGGATCCCCACGCTGACGCCAGCCGACATTTTGGTGCAACAAAGTGTGCATCTCTTCAAACATCTCTGCGGGGAGCATACGCGCGCATCGTGGGTGCTTGAATTCTGGCGTCACGTGGAGGCTCGCCGCAACGACACAGCATTCTGGAGCGAGGTGGAGCGGATTGCAGCCATTGAGCCACAGGCAGAGATCGCCCTCGCCGCCGCGGTTCTGCTCTCGACGCTCACTTTTGGCGGCGCTGCGCCGGATCACCTTGCGCTTTGGGCAACTGACCGGTTGCCCCACAAAGTCCGTCTATGGGTAGAAACATTCGGCCCGCGCGTCCTTCTTGCCGATTCGGCGGGAAACAAGCTGTACTTGATTCTTAGGCAGGAATTGCGCGGCGGAAAGGCACACCGCCCAACGATTCGCCGTCTTGTGTTTCCGGCGCATCTGCCGCCGCCCATTACGCGCGCCGCTCCCGGTGAGCGGTTGAGGTCGCGATTGGCCCGCTACCGAACAGAATCCTACTACTTGTTTTTGCGGCTGCAGTTTCATGTTGTCGAGGGATTGAAATACGCAATTGAACTCTCGCTCTGGCAACGGCGAGTGACCGAGACGTCCAAGTGAATCGATCCTTTCCTAACTCGCTGGTCGGCGCAATTACAGCGGTTCCACAATTGCTGTATCCCGAAGACGCTATGCCCGGTGACATTTTCCTTAAGAAAACGCCACCTCGCACGGAACTGACAAGGGCACATGAATTGTGGAACCGCTTTAGTCGATTAGCTATTGTCGCGATCGTCGCCGGCTCGGTGTTCTTGCCGGGGATAGCTGTCAAGGGCGCTGCGCAAGTTGCCGGGGCGCCTAATTCTTCGTCTGCCTCTCAGACCGGATCGGCGGCCACTTCAACCTTGCCGGCGAGTGCGCCGAGTGATCTTGGAATGAGCGACGCAGGCGACAGCACTGCGCCTCCCAATGGAACAACAGGCATAGAAGCAACCGGGGCAGGCGGAGTCTTGTCCTCCTCGCAAATTCTTACGATTTTGCAGGAGCGCCCGGAGGTCGTGGTCGAGCTGAAGTCGTATATGGCGGATATGCTTCAGCAACAGGGCACACCGACGCAGCCGGACTCGATCAGCGACGAGGCGCTTTACAGCCAGATTGCTTCCAGCCGCGAAGTTCGCGCCAACATTACTGTTTTTTTGCGCTCGCGCGGATTCGTCTCCGATGAAGACCTGCAACTCGCGGCGACCGCAGGCAGTGACAGTTCCCTGCAGCCCGGCTCCAGCGAATCATTATCGCCGCTTCTGGCGAGCTCGCCGCTGGGCAGCCAAATTCAATCGACGCAATTGGGAGCGCAGCTCTCACCGCGAACATTGTCCGAATCAAATACTGCACTCGCAGCGCATCCTGCGGTGTGGAGTGCGACGACGGGCCCGCAGAATCGAATCGCCGAAAGGCCGCGCACCACAACCGACGAACCGCAGGTACTCCGCCGCCCCACGCCCTACAACCTGATGTCGATGCGCGATCTTTACACACAGATTCCGAGTTCGCCGGAACGACTGAAGCGCTTTGGATCGGAAGTCTTCGTAGATCGGAGTGTAGCGAGTGCGATGAGTGTCGGCGCTGCTTCGGGCACTTCAGCTCTCGACGTTCCGATCGGACCGGATTATGTCGTTGGTCCTGGCGACACGCTCAACATCGATCTTTGGGGTGGCATCACGCAGACGCTGCCGCGTGTTGTGGATCGCGAAGGACGCATCATGCTGCCCGAGTCGGGCGTGGTTCAGGTTGCAGGACTGACACTGAGCTGCGCGGAGAGCGTGATCGAAGCAGCGCTGCAAAGACAGTTCAGGAATGCGCATGTCGCCGTAACAGTCGCGCGGTTACGCACCGTGCGGATCTACGTTGTCGGCGATGTCCAGCGTCCGGGCGCCTACGATATCAGCTCGCTCGCTTCGCCTTTAAATGCGCTGTATGCCGCCGGCGGACCAACGGCTACAGGTTCACTGCGTGTCCTGCGCCATCTTCGCAATGACAAGCTGATCGGCGAAATCGATCTTTATGATTTTCTGCTGCGCGGAGTGCGCAAAGATGACGATCGTCTCGAGGGTGGCGACACACTGTTGGTTCCTGCTGCGGGCCCGCAGGTCGCCGTCTACGGCGCGGTGAAGCGTCCTGCGATCTATGAACTTCGCGATGAAAAGAGCCTGGCTGCGATCCTGGACGAAGCGGGTGGCGCTACCGTAGCTGCCGCGCTCGGACACATCACCGTCGAACGCATCGATGCGCATCAGCAACGCGAGACGATTGGTCTGAATCTGCAAACTACCGGAGATGCTGAGCCCCCACAAGCTTCGATTGCTGGATTCGAGGTGAAGGATGGTGATCGCATCCGGGTCGTGCCGATCCTTCCCTTCAGCGAGCGTGTCATCTACCTCGAGGGCCACGTGGTGCGGCCGGGGCGCGTGCCTTACCGCGATGGCATGCGGCTCACCGACGTGATTCATAACTATCGTGACCTTCTTCCGGAACCCGCGGTCCAGGGCGAGATCGTTCGTCTGGTGCCGCCCGATCTGCACGCGGAGACGATCGATTTCGATGTGCCGGATACTCTGATTGGCAACAACACCGTCACGCTTCAGCCATTTGACACGATTCGTCTCTTCGGCCGCTACGAGCAGGACGCGCCAAACGTGACCGCGCGCGGCGAGGTGATGAGGCCTGGTTCGTATGCTCTGTCAGAAGGAATGACGGCCGCGCAATTGGTGCGGATGGCAGGCGGTTTCAAGCGCGATGCTCTGCTGGACAGAGCCGATTTGATTAGCTACCAGGTTGTGAATGGCTTCAAGGTCGTCGGAGAACGGCGCGATCTGCACATTGGCGAAGCAGTTTCGAAAGAGGATCGCGACGAGGATGTGCTGTTGAAACCAGGCGACGTGTTGACGATCCATCAGATCACGGGATGGAACGACATCGGCGCCTCGATCACGATCGAAGGTGAAGTGGGTCACCCTGGGAGCTACGGCTTTCAACAGGGTGAGCATCTGAGTGACCTGCTGCGGCGCGCCGGGGGTTTTCGCGAAACAGCGTATCCCGAGGGAGCGGTCCTCACGCGGCCCGAGGTGCGCGCGCTCGAAGAAAAGAGCCGCGAGGAACTGATTCGTCAGATTGAGACAAGCTCCGCCGCTGCGCGGCTCTCGCCCAACCTCGCGGGCAGCGATCAATCGGCATCGTTGCAGTTGATTCAGCAACAACAGGAGCAGGTACTTGCGCGCTTGCGGAGCCAGCCGGCGACTGGACGACTGGTCATTCATATCAGCTCCAATATCGACAGCTGGGCCGGCACTCCCGCCGATATTGAAGTAAGAAGCGATGACGAGTTGCGTGTGCCGAAGAAGCCTGGATTTGTGCTCATCACCGGCCAGGTTTACAACGCGGCCGCGATCACGTTTGCGCCAGGAAAATCGGCGGGCTGGTATTTGGAGCGTGCGGGCGGAGCCACGCAGATCGCCAATCGCAGGGAGATTTTCGTCATTCGCGCCAATGGATCCGTGGTGGGACGACGCTCGGGCGACCTTTGGAATACACGCGATGTGTTGTCCACAAGGCTCGATCCAGGAGATGTGATTGTCGTTCCACAAAAGATTATCGGAGCCTCCCAGGTATGGCGCAATCTGCTGAGCACGGCACAAATTGCTGCATCGATCGCTATTACTGCCGCGGTCGCGGGATTGTAGGCACACATGGCTGTCGAACGTGAACAGGTCGTGCTTGAACCGGAGCTGGAAGACCCTGCGGTGATGCGCCGCGATGGTACGCTTGCGCCGAATTGGGTGGCCAACGTTGCGGTGCTCTGGGGCCAGAGGCGAACCTTGGCGCGCGTTGCAGCGATCGCGCTCGGAATGAGTCTAATCATCGCGTTTGTCATCCCCAAGCGATATGAATCAACGGCGCGGATCATGCCGCCGGAGAATTCGAATTCAGGCACAGCGATGCTTGCCGCGCTGGCAGGGCGCAGTCTTGGTGGACTCGACGGATTGGGTACGCTGGCTGCGAGTTTTCTTGGCGCACACGGCAATAGCGCGCTGTTTGTCGATTTGCTTCGCAGCAGTACGGTGACTGGGGATTTGATCGACCGTTTCGGATTGCAGAAGGCGTATCACAAGCGCTATCGGGTCGACACGGCGAAATACCTCGCTCGGCACACTTCGATCGCGGATGACAAGAAGAGCGGCGTGATTACGGTGACAGTGACCGACACGGATCCGCGGCGGGCTCGTGACCTGGCGCAAGGCTATCTCGACGAACTGAATATGCTCGTGAATCGAACCAGCACGTCATCAGCGCATCGCGAGCGCATGTTCGTTGAGCGGCGCCTCGATGCGGTGAAGAACGACCTCGAGCGTGCCCAGGTGGCTCTCAGCGACTTTTCAAGCACGCACTCGACCATCGATATTCACGAACAGACACGCGCCATGGTCGATGCTGGAGCGAAGGTCGAGGGCGAACTGGTCGCCACGCAAGGCGAGCTCGATTCATTGCGTCAAATCTATGGCGATGGCAATGTGCGGGTGCGATCCGCCGAGGCACGAATCGCCGACCTGCAGCGCGTGCTCATCAAAATGGGGGGCACTTCGGCTCAACTGCCTTCTGCCGCCGATGCGCCGGCAGGCCCTGTTACACCGGAAAGTGATGGAGCCGATGCGCTTTATCCGCCGCTGCGGCAGCTTCCGCGGCTGGCTGTTCCTTACGCGGATCTCTATCGCACCGTTAAGGTGCAGGAAACTGTCTTCGAGTTGCTCACACAACAGTACGAAATCGCGCGCATTCAGGAGGCGAAAGACATTCCTGTCGTCAGCGTGATTGATTCGCCCGGAATTCCAGAGAAGAAATCCTTTCCGCCGCGATTGCCGCTGGCGTTGCTTTTGACTTCGTTAGCAACGGGCGCGACGGCCGGAGGGATGGTCTTTAAATATCGATGGGTCCATATGGACCCCACAGATCCGCGCAAACGGCTCGCAGAAGGGATTTGGGCCGATCTGCGAACGGGGACCCACCGTGCTGTTCCACAGAGCAGGGGAACGCGATGATCGCCGATCGCTTCACGCCGATGCCGGCCTTTCGGGCAGAGATTCCCCAAGGTGCATTCGTCGAACACGGCGAAGTCGGCCAGGCGAAGTCGTGGCTCTTCACACCCGCCAGCGTAGGCTTCTACTTCTCCTTCCGTGCGGCCATTGTATTGATCGCAGTGCGGGTGTTTCTCTTGGAACCTCAAATTGGCGCCGCTGCCGTTCTTGCTCTGGATTTTCTCCTGCTGCTGGTTGTCGTCTTTCAGGCGATGGGTCCGGCCACGCACTCGTTGCGATGGATGCTGCGTCAACCGAGTTTTCGATGGGTTATCGCTTATCTGGCACTCGCGGGATGCAGCCTGCTCTGGAGCGCGAGCGTTTCGAAGTCAGCTTCATTCCTTTACTGGTGTGGCGTAGTCGCCGATGTCACAGTTGTTGTTCTTCTGTTGCGTGCCGGTCCAGTTCAGGGTGTTGCGCATTCCCTCATGCGCGGCTACATCTGGAGCACATGCATTCTAGCCATGAGCGCGTGGATCATGCCCACGCGGGCAGACCTTCGGCTCGGCGATATGGAATTCTTCAATACCAATCAGATTGGCAATCTTTGCGCATTTGCCATTCTGCTCGCCCAGTATCTGATGTGCCGCAAGGATGGAAAGTGGGGAGTCCCGATTCTTTTCCTGACCATCACTCTTGTTCGCAGTCTCAGCAAAACAACGCTTGTCGCGTTTCTGTGCAGCGAAGGCTTCCTCCTTGTTCGTGACCAATCAATGAGTCGAAAAACAAAATCACTGATTGGTGTGGTGGTTCTGTTGGTCGGCCTTGCATTCTGGGGACTCTACGAAAGCTACTACGACGTTTACACAACCGCCGGCAATCAAGCGGAAACGCTGACGGGACGCACCGCGATTTGGGCGTTCGCTGCGAACGCAGCGATTGAAAAACCATGGTTTGGAAATGGATTCGATGCGCTGTGGAAGGTGATGCCTCCGTTTGGCGCCGACCAGTTTGAAGCACGGCACGCGGAGAACGAACTGCTGCAGCAGTTTTTTGCCTATGGTGTTGCGGGTGTCGTGATGCTTGCCGGTTTGTACGGCAGTCTCTATCGGAAAATTCGTAGACTACCTCATCGGCCGACGAGAATGATCTTCTTCACGATTTTGCTTTTCGTCGTCATTCGCGGATTGGCTGAAGCCGAACCCTTCGACTTGTTGCTGCCTCTTTGGGGAATCACGCTGTTCAGCTCGGTTGTAACGATGCAGATCGATGCGAATGGCGAGAACAGGCTATTCGATTCAAACCGTGATCTCGTTGCTGCGGGATCAGGCTCTCAGCCGACGAGGAGTGCCACCCTATGAAAGTTGTGATTGCGGCTGTTTCTGCGCCCGAGCATCTCAACGGCGTCTCGCGCCATGCGGCAAACGTAGTGCGCGGGCTGCTGACACGTACTGAAGTCTCGGATGTCCATCTGTTGGTCGGAGCTTGGCAGCAGCACACATATGCCAATGCAGTTGCCCGGCAGGATGCGCGGCTTCATATTCACGCCGTGCCGATTCGTCGCGCTACGATTTATCGCAATTGCTGGTACTATTCGGAATTACCCAAAATTGCAGCGCAGCTGGAAGCGGATATCGTGCATCTCGCTTATCCAATGCCAGTCGCCGCAAGAGAATTCCCATGCTCGACGGTAGTAAGTTTGCACGATCTTTACGCTTTTGACATTCCCGAGAACTTTGGACTCCTGAAGAGCATTCTGAATCGCCAGGTGGTGCGGCAGTGCTTGAAATCCGTGGATGCGATCGCATGCGTGTCAGAAAGCACGCGGCAGCAACTCGGCCAATGGCTGGGCAGCAGCTTCTCCGAAAAGGCGGTGACGATTCTGAATTCGGTGGAATCTGCGGCTTCGAACTGCGTGCGCGGACCGCAGCCCCTTCACAAGAGTCAGCCATTCCTGTTGTGCGTCGCACAGCATCGACGCAATAAAAACATCGGGCTCGCGTTGCGCGTTTTCGAGCGCTCCCTTCATATGGGAGTGATTGCACCGGAGACCCAGCTGCTGATCGTCGGCGTTCCGGGTCCGGAGACGCAGCAGATTGAAAGACAAATCCGGACGGCGTGTCTTGAACGTAGTGTGGTCGTTCTTTGTGGGATCAGCGACGCAGAGCTTCAATGGTGTTATCGAAACTGCGAATTACTTCTCGCGCCTTCGATCGTCGAGGGCTTTGGTCTGCCGGTAGTGGAAGCTCTCTTGGCCGGATGCCGAGTGGTCTGTTCCGATATTGCAGCATTTCGCGAGGTCGGCAGGGAAGATTGCCACTATGTGCCGCTTGGACGGGGAGAGCTGGAAGCGTTTACCGGCGCGATCCGCGCGTCCCTGAAGACACCGCGAATCTTGCCCCTGTCGATGCCGCAGTTGGCAGCATCGGCCATTGCAGAGAAGTATATAATGTTGTACCGGCGCCTGCAGACCCGCCTTGTTAACAAGGATTGCGGCGCACTAAGAGTTTCACATATCGAAAGTCATGATGGCGTGTAACCGAAGCGTCATTTTTTGAGCCAGCTTATGCGGACATATAAGTCGAAATGTCACCGTTTTGTCATTTGTGGGGTCGCCCTCCAAACCATAGTCAGATTCGGGGGAGAATAGATAGATGGTAAAGGAACTGCAGCTTCCCGTCGTTGAGGAGGAGAGCGCGTCTGCGCCTCGGTTAGGCACGATCCTGATCGTTGAAGACGATCCGCGCATGCAGAAAGTGCTCCAGCGTGTATTTGCCGGCGAGCACTATGCCGTACTTACTGCTGGCGATGGGCAGATGGGCCTGGACTTATTCCGGGCACATCGGCCAACTGCAGTGATTCTGGATCTGATTCTGCCGGAGATATCGGGCCGCGAACTTTGCCAAAGCATGAAGTCGATTTCCAATGATACCCCGGTCATCGTGCTAAGTGCTGTTGCCGAAGTTGTAGATAAGGTACTGCTCCTGGAGCTTGGCGCCGATGACTACGTGACCAAGCCATTCAGCCCGCGTGAGTTGATGGCGCGCGTTCAGGCGGCCATTCGGCGGAGACGGCGCCCCGCTGCGGCGCTGACGTATCGATTCGCTGGGTGCGAACTTGATTTTCAAAAGATGACGGCGCACCGTGGAGACGTCCCCATTCCCCTCACATCGCATGAATTCCGGCTGTTGAAATTCTTCACCGAACATGCGGAACGGGTGCTGAGCCGGGAGGAGTTGCTCAATGAAGTCTGGGGCTATAACTGTTATCCAACAACGCGCACTGTCGACAACCAGATTCTAAAGCTGCGGCAGAAACTGGAACCTGACCCGTCAAACCCGCGTCATCTACTGACGATTTACGGTGCAGGATACAAATTTGTCCCGTGACTCGAACACTGCGGAACGGGCCTTTGCCCGCTTCGGTTCCATGATTTTTCGCAATCAAGGGAATCCAGGTATCCGCACGCGTGTCTTACTGATCGCTGCGATGGCAGCCATCATCGCGATTACTACCTTTGCAAGCCTTCTCACCATTCGTTATCGGCTCGAGAGCGTATTGACAGGGGATCTGTCTGCGGACCTGAAGCGGTCTATCGCCACTTTTGAGAGTTTGCAGGCCCAACGCATGACCGCACTCGATCGAGAGAATGCGCTGCTTGCCGATCTGCCCAGCCTGAAAGCCTTGATGACGACAAGCGATGATCGCACCATTGAAGATGGCGCAGTCGAATTCTGGAAGGTCAGCGGCAATGAGCTGTTCGCCCTGGCAGATCGCGATGGTCGGATCGTTGCAGCGTACGCGGGCAACTCCCCGGCCGGATCGAATTTGCGTGCCGATCTGGGTTTGGCGCTGGGTTCTTCGCCACGCCCGTACGTCGTGAGCGGAGACAACCTATACGCTACTTCGGTGCGGCCGCTCTTATTTGGCAGTGAAGCAAATGGAACGATCCTGGGTTATGTCATCAGTGGCTTCACTATTGATCGAACTGCGGTAGGGCAACTGAGCAGTGCGACCAGCGTCGATGCGATCTTCCTGAGTAGAAATCATTTGCTGGCCGGCTCACTTCCGCTTTCGATAGAATCCAGCCTCGCGGCGCATCCCATTCCCGCATCGAACGATCGCGCGGCGACTGTGAAGTTGGGGAACGAAGACTATTTGGCGGTGGGACGCGATTTATCCGCACGGGCTTCCGCGCCACTTGAGCTGATCGAGCTGAAATCTCTGGACGCAGAAGAGCGGTCCGTTCGCGAAATCGACTGGCTGGTCTTGATCGCGGGACTTCTTGCGCTGATGATTGGGACCATATTGATGGCAGTTCTCTCTCGGGCTGTTACCCATCCGCTGGAGCAGCTCGCGACAGGAGTACGTGCGTTTGCGGCTGGAGACAGCGCACACATTTTGCCTTATCGGGGCACGATGGAAGTTCGCGAGCTGAGCACGGCCTTCGCCGGCATGCGTCAGGAGATTCTCACCACGCAGCAGGCGCTTTTGGAATCGGAAAGGCTGGCGACAATCGGCAGGATGGCAAGCTCCGTCTCTCATGACTTGCGTCATTACCTCGCCGCAGTTTATGCAAATTCGGAGTTTCTCGCGTCGGGTCGTCTCACCGACGAGGAGCGCACTGAAATCCTGACGGAAATCCGTAACGCCGTCGACGGCACGACGGAGCTGCTCGAGTCTTTGCTTATCTTCAGCAGAAGCGGACCCGGAATCCGCCGGTCACATCAGCTGGTAGCAACTCTGATGGATCGGGCGGTCGCGATGGTGCGTGCCCATCCGGACGCGGCCAACGTTGAGTTTTCGGTCGGCAATCAGAGCCCCTCGGAGACTGCAGCCGTCGTGGACGGAAAACAGATCGAGCGGGCCATTTACAACCTAGTTTTGAATGCATGCCAGACAGTACACACCGGCGGTGAACCTGCGCGCGTTGCAGTGAGTCTCGATGTCCGTCCGGCAGAGATCATCCTGGGAGTGCTGGATAACGGCGACGGAGTTCCGGAGAGCATACGCAACACTCTTTTCGAACCGTTTGTGAGCGAGGGAAAGCAAAAGGGTTCAGGTCTCGGATTGACGCTCGCACAATGCATTGCCGCGGAGCATGGCGGCGATGTCGTGCTGGTAAGCAGCCGCCCGGGAGCAACCATCTTTCGCATGTCGATTGCGCGCGGTCTGGCGGAACAGACGGCGGCGACAACGGAAGAGCGAACACGCTTGAAGACTACATAAGTCGAGGTACTCTTATGCCCTCTGAACTTTTGTGCTGTGCTGCGCGCCACAAAAGCGCGTTGGTACTGCTGCTGTCTTGCGCTTTCACGGTCTGCCCGACTCCATGTGTCGCTCAAGTGCAGAATGACGTCGCAGATAGAGTCAAGCAGCTGAGCGACGCAATGATCCGCGTTCAGGCGCAACTGGATGAGTCGCAACGCCAGCTTGCAGAAATGCGACAGCAACTCGCAGCGCTTCAGGGCAGGACGGGAGCGCCTCCAGATCCACCGCCAGCGCAAACGGAAGAATCGGATGCAGCAAAACTGGCTGCACAGGTTGAGGATTTGAGAGAACGGCAATCTGTGCAGGAGTCGCAAATTGCCGTGCAGGAACAGACCAAGGTCGAGAGCGAATCGCGATTTCCCGTGAAAGTAAGCGGCCTGGTTCTCATGAATGGATTCGTCAATACGCGAAAGGTTGACATGGCTGCAACCCCGAGCCTCGCCGTCCCTGGAGGCGGCAGCACCGGCGCTTCCGTGCGTCAAACGATTATGGGCCTGGACATGCGCGGGCCGCATTTTTTCGGAGCGCGGAGCCACGGCGATCTGCGTGTCGATTTCGACGGGAGCGCGGCGGCCTCGGGCGGTTACGCCAATGGATATGGAATTGACCTTGTGCGGTTGCGGACTGCGCATGCATCTCTCGACTGGGATCATGCAGAAGCGTTCTTTTCGATGGACCGGCCAATCGTGGCGCCGAATGTGCCAGATTCGCTGACAGCCGTCGCAGAACCGCCGCTCGCATGGTCAGGCGACTTGTGGAATTGGACTCCTCAATTCGGCGCCACGCAGGACATTTCCTTGGGATCCGTATCGAGGTTGCGCGCACAAGCCGCGCTCATCGATGTCGCGGATGCGCCGTACACGGCGAGCCTCGCAGCTCAAAACGGCGCGGCTCCCACGGAATCTACTGCAGAGGCCAGCCGCTGGCCGGGCGTTGAAGCGCGCATTGCCATGCTTGGCGGGCAATCCGAAAGTGGCGCTCAAGTTGGCGCCGGTGGAGTATTTGCGCCTCATCGAACCTTCGGAGGTACGCGGTTCGACACCTGGGCGGGAACGGTCGACTATCGCCTGCCTCTCCCGTCGCGCATGCAACTGAGCGGAGGTCTTTATCGCGGTGCAGGTCTCGGCGGGCTTGGCGGTGGTGGGTATAAGGATTACGTCTATCGGCTGGACCCGGATGGAGACGGTGTCTACTTCCGCACGCTCGATGATATAGGTGGCTGGACACAATGGAAACAGAAGATCAGCCAAAGGCTCGAATTCAACGAGGCATTGGGCATCGACAACGTTCCCGGCGGGCAGCTGCGCCCTTACGCCGGCGCGGGTTCGTTCGCGTATCAAAACATTGCCCGCAATCGGACTGCTACGGGAAACGTCATCTTCAGTCCTAGTGCTTACCTGCTTTTCTCCCTCGAATACCGGCGGATTGAATCTTCGCCTGTAAACGGCCCTACGGCCGCCAGCGATGTAATTGGCGTGGCCGCGGGATACAAGTTCTGATGATGACCGCCAAGCGAAATCGTCTGCTGGGCTTGTTGCTTTGTTTATTCGCTCTCGTTTCGCCGCTCGCGCGCGGTGAGGCAGAGGGCCGTAAAACGACGGTCGATGTCCATGTCGGTATCCGCTTACCCAAACTGCAGCCCCATGAACACGCGCCGCCAGCAGTGGTGTGGCTGAAGCCGTTGTCTGGAACGCCGTCGCAGCAATTCTTGCCCAATAGCCGTTACACCCTCATGCAGAAAAACCGGATGTTCACGCCCCACCTGCTGATTGTCCCAGTCGGTAGCGAGGTACATTTTCCCAACGCCGATCCGTTCTTTCACAATGTGTTCTCCTTATTCAATGGAAAGCGGTTTGATCTTGGGCTCTACGAGGCGGGAACGGACAAAGAAGTCCTGTTTTCGCGCGAAGGCGTTTCTTACATATTCTGTAATATTCATCCGGAGATGAGTGCCGTCGTCCTTGTTTTGTCGACACCTCTCTATGCGACGGCTGAGATAGGTGGCATTGTCGCGATCCGCGGCGTGCCTGCGGGCGAATATGAGATGCATTTGTGGGTCGAAGGATTGACGCAGCCGGAGCTCGATCGATTGACACGACGCGTGCAGATCGCGCCAGGAAATAGCGATCTTGGCGTCGTCGATGCTACGGGAATCCCTCTCAAGCCAACAGGTCATCTGAACAAATTTGGCCAGCCCTACGATGGCGATTCGAAACCGACCTACTGATTCCGATGCGTGCAAACGTCTTGGGCTCAGCGAGGTTGCTAGGAGCTCGATTCGCGTGAAAGCTGGCC
This sequence comes from uncultured Acidobacteriaceae bacterium, assembly GCA_963745845.1. Classification (GTDB taxonomy): domain Bacteria; phylum Acidobacteriota; class Terriglobia; order Terriglobales; family Acidobacteriaceae; genus Telmatobacter. The sequence continues at coordinate 422,343 of CAVUZE010000002.1, forward strand.
GATCTGCACTCGGTCAGAACCTGAAGAAACACTGCGCGGTAGAGAGTACCTGCGCAGGCCCGTCAGCTGCAATGCGATTCGCCACATGAAAGCGGGGTTGCTTCGGAGGTAGCGCCACCAAAGACGCGTCGGATCCTGGATGAGCCGGTGAAGCCACTGCAGGCCTGCACGCTTGATCCAATCGGGACAGTCGTGAATACGCCCAGTGTGAAAGTCGAATGCAGCGCCCACACCAAACATGACATGCGTGTCAAACAGATGCAGGTAGCGGCGCATAAACTTGTCCTGCTTCGGTGTCCCGATGCCCACCCAGATCATGTCCGGCTTGCAGAGATTGACGCGAGCAACCAGCTCGCTTTCTTCGTCCAGTGTAAGAGCGCGAAAAGGCGGCGTGTATGTTCCAGCAATTCTGACCGATGGCACGAGCCGTTTGAAACGGGCTGCCAGCTCTTCCGCCACGCCCTCCTTGCCGCCATAGAAAAAGTGCGTACAGTGCGCGAACTCCTTCCGGAGAAACACTTCACGCATTAGATCGGGCCCGGCGACACGCTCCATCTCACGATGCCCTTGGAGGCGGCCAACCCAAGCCATCGGCATTCCGTCTGGAAAGGCAATGGCCGCGTCGGCATATGCCGCTGCCAACTGCTCATCGCGCTGCGCCTCCATCACACTGAATACGTTGATAGCGCAAAAGTAGCCCTTTCCTCCGGTGTGCAAGATGCGAACAATGGCCGATAAAGCATTCGCCATCGTCAGAACGTCGACCCGCACACCCAGCACATTGACTTGGGGCACAGTGACGGGGGACATGCGTTCATCGCCGGTGTTGCTTTCGTGACGTGCGGAAACAGCCAATGAAGCGATGGAGGCAGGAGATCTCATCGCTAAATCTCCTCGCAGACCGCAACAGCGGCGTCAGTACGGAATGGAACGGTTGACTTGCGAAAGAGGAGGGCAGCAAGTGGCGCGTAGACAAGCAGGGTGAACGGCCCGTAAAGGAGGCGCGCCATGGCGATTCCGTGCACGCCGTATCGAGGCAGCAGCCAGCGCATGGCGAGCAACGAAGCTACGCCTCCAGCCAGATTCAGCAGAGTGACCACACGGACGCGGCCGAGTGCCAACATCGCGTAAGAACCGGTTACGCTGAGCGCCTGCGCCGCTGTGCTCCACACAAGAATCGGTAGAACAGAACCGCCCGCACGGGCGATTGACTCTCCTCCCCACAACGTGAGCAGGCGGGTGCCGAGCGCGAGGAGAACCGCTGCGCCGACAACGATTCCGAGCAGGTTTGCACCAAATGCTGCGACAACGGCGCGGCGCAATGACGATGTAGACACCGAAGTGGTCCTAGCTGATAGGTAGGGGAACAGGAAGTGCAGGCCAGAGGCGGCGATGCCGTAGATCGGCTGCGCCATCTGCGCGCAGAGCGCATAAGAGGCTACAGCGGCAGCCCCCAGATAGACTCCGGTGATGAGCCGGTCAACCTGCCCAAAGGCAATTCCTGAGACGGCTTGAATCCAGGAAAAAATGCCGATGCCAAGCAGCGCCCGTATCGGCTCGCGATCGAATGATGGCCACAGCGATTGTGCGTCCAGCAATCGATTGAGCTGAAAAAGCTGCATGACCACGCTCGCTACAGTAAAGACTGCGGTCGCAATCATGACAGCGACTATTCCCTGCTTGGCTAGAGGCAGAGCTGCGGCTGCGGCCAGTGCGAGCACGCGGGCCGACACGCTCAAGCGAACTGCGGCGCCGTATCGCTCCAATGCGCGCTGCGTACTGACGCAGACCGTCTCGACCGCGCGAACGAAAATGAGCAGGCTCGCAATACGGAGAGACCAGAGGCATTCGACACGAAGCGCCGCATTCGATGACGCGATGCGAGCCGCCGCAGGCGTTGCGAGAATCCATACAAGGAGAGCAATCGCCGCGCCCAGGACAACGTGAATGCCCATCGTATTGCGCACCGAGCGCAGGAGGCGGGTTTGGCTGTTCCCTCGGCGGCTCAGCGAAACGTAACGAATGTTGGCATCGCCAAATCCTGATGCGATGACCGAGCCTATCGTTAGCGCCGCATTGGCCGTCATCCACACGCCGAATTGCGAAACACCCAGAGTACGCAGCGCGATGGGCGCGACAACGAGCAGGCCGGCAGGATACGCCACATAGTCGAGGACGCCGTACGCCGCATTCGAAAGATGCGCCCTCATTGGTGGTTCCCTGGCTTCAATCCGGAGTAAAGGCGCGGCCTGATTAACCTGGAGTACAGCAGACTGGCGAGACCTCTCGTACTGTTTGGAGAGGAACGTGAGGCGACATCCATCATCGCTTCTTACGCTAGCGATCTAGGAATAGGCACGTGTCAGGCGGCGGTCAGACGAATGTCATTGATTTGTCACGCCCGAAAAGAGCAGGAATGTTACATCGATCTCAGCCCTCTCTCGCGGCAAAGGTGTCAGCAAGAGCGGCAGGCCGCAGAGCCGCTCATTTGCGGACCGGACGATGCGAGCGGCATGGACTTTCTCGTCGCATATCCAAGAAGAACGACAAAGAGTGCCGAGGCAAGCAAGGCGGCAGCTGCGTTGCCGAACAGAACATTGGCATAGCCGAATCGCACAATGCAGCTTCCGGTGATGGCCGCTATTGCAGCTTGGCAAATGGCCCCCGACATATTTTGAATCGCGGAAGCCGTGCTGCGCTCATCGTCAGGAATGTGGTCCATCAGGAGGCTGTAGATTCCAGGGCCTGTCATCCATTGCATCCCGCAGTAGGCAAAGTAGTAGGTAACCGCGAGTGGCACGCTACGCGTGAAGCCCATGAAAAGAAGACCCGCGGCCGTTGCTGCTTGCGCAAACCCGATGCCGGCAATTCTTCCCAGTCTTCGGTAAAGCAGAGGTGAGAGCAAGACGGCGCTGAACTGCAGCAGCTGAGATACCGAAAAGATTACCCCGACGTGTTGCAGCGCAATGCCCAGATGCTGCTGCAGGTAGACCGCGGCAAATGGCGGGAACGAACCGGTGACGATGTTCCAGATGACAAAAGGCGGGAGAAACCAAAGCAGGAATGGATGAAAGACTCGAACGCGCCGATGTTCCGTGCGGTCCGGCGCTCCCAGGCGCAGTTTGAGAATGGGCCAAGCACCCAATAGGGCGACAACGCAGGCAAGCTGCAAGACAATTCGCATGCTTCCCACGAGCGCCGCAGTCTGGCCGGCTCTTTGCAGTAACTCCGGAAGGTAACCGCCTGCAAGACCGGCTAGTGTGCCCAAGCCGATTCCCGTAGCGAAAGTTATGCTGAATCCTGTAACTCGATTCCGTTCGTTGGTCAGCTTAGCGATGGTTGGCGAAAAGCAGATAGGCCAACTGCCCATCGCAACTCCCGTAAGGAACGCCAAACCAATTTGCGCTGGGGTCCAAAGAACAGCGGTGCGTACTATGCAAATGAGAGGCGCTGCAACAAAGCAAAACAACAGAAGCGGCTGCAGCCCGAATCGTCTCGCCAGAATAGTCGCAGGAACGGTTCCGACAAGGTTGCCAAGGGTAAGAGTTCCTGTAAGGATTCCAAGAATCCGTTCATTGAAGTGAAGGTCGGTGAGATAGAGGTTGAAGAGAAAGAAGAAGAGTCCAAAACCAAAATCAAAAAAGAATGCCGCCGCGAAGAAGATCCAGAAACCCCGGCTGAACTGGCCTGGAAATGAGCGCAGTTTCGACCACCCGCTCGGTGCAATGGGAAAGGGTTCAGCGGGCGAATCGTCGATCGAAGAACGCACTATTGACCTTCTTTCACGAGCCGGGTAAGCCGCTCAATGGCCGAATCCAAGTCGGCATAGCGCAATTCGAAAACTCCGCGATCCAGCAGCCTGTCGACTCCGGCCGTCTGCAAAGACGCTATTTCCGGAACGCCAATGCCGCGCTGAAGAATGTAAGTTCTGGCGACTTCCGGTGGGAAAGACACCAGCTCAGATCGCAGTCCCACGCTGCGATTGAGGAAGACAACATGCTTAATCCGAGAACAAAACGATGTGGCTACTTGCGCAAGAGGAGCAGTCTTCCATTCGATGGATGGCTTGCCGGCTTGCGCGCGCTGCAGGATCGGAAGGCCGTGCAATTCAGGGAATAGATCCTCCGCAGAGGGCCGAAAGCGCAACTGCCGGCAATTCCCAACCACGAGGCTGTCATCGCGTCCGTTCACCAGGAAGCTGGCATCGTCGGTAATGTAGGTCCAACCAGCACGTGCGCAAGCATAAGCGAGAGTCGACTTCCCTGCGCCAGAGTCGCCGCAGAACAGAATTCCGTTTCCGTCCAACTGGGCGCAGGCCGCGTGAATGCCAATGCAATGGCGTGCGGCAAGATGAAACATCGCACTCGATTCGAGGATGAAGTAGCGAACGTAACTTCGGTGAGCGAGTGTCGATTGAGCAAGCCAGATGTAGGAGAAGAACCGCGATGCGTCGGAGATGGCAAAGTTGTCTCCGTCGGCAACATGCGAACACAAGTGTTCCCTTACTCGGCTGCTTGGCGCACGCGGGCACTCCGGCGAGCCGCCCTCGGTCACGCCAACGTGGAACCGAATTGGCTCTATCTCGAAAAGCTGACGAAATCCCTGCCAGGACTCTTTCGCCGCGCCAAGCACCTCTTCGGAGTTAGTGAAAATCTGCAACGGAAACCCATAGGGATAGAAGGTCTGCTGCAGAGGCAGAGCTGCTCGCGCCAGCATCGGATCGGCATAAGCGACCGACTCGCGACGTGCGTATGCCGATTTGATTTGTTCGACCGTCAGGATGTTCAAGGTCGGTACGGCCAGTGCAGGCAATGTGCTCTCCATCAGAGTTGAGTCCTCCCCGTGCACTTGAGATGAATCAGAATTGATATTTGAGGGCAAGCTGAATAATGCGCGGGTTATTCGACGTTGCGGTGATGATGCCGAAGGATGCGCCCGAACTGAACGTATTGTTGGGATTGGCAAAGTTCGATGAATTAGTCAGGTTGAAAAACTCCGCGCGGAAGTGGAGGCTCTGCGACTCGACAACGGGAATCGTCCGCTCCAATGCCATGTCAATATTGCGTTGGCCTGGTCCGCGCACCAGACCCACTCCGCTATCGCCGAAATCGGTATCGGCGGGGCTTGTGCCGTTCGGAGCTTCGGGTGCGGACGTGAACGCCGCGGGATTGAGATACTGCCCGATGACACGCGAGTAGAGCGATCCGGATGTCGACGGCCGCGCTGTCCCGCTCAATTGCGCGCGATTCTCGAAGGGATAATTGCCGTAGACCGCACCGGCATTGTCGTCGAGAATCGTGATCGGTGTTCCCGACTGCGCTACGAAAATGCCCGACGCTTGCCATCCGGAGATCGCATGGCGAACCAGAGTTGGCATGGTCGCAAATGACGGGGTGGTGTAAGTCAGGTTGAATACTCCGCGATGGGTGCGATCGAAGTCGGTCGGGCCGTAGTCACCGCGCGGATTGAGCTGGTTGTTGGTCAACAGCCAAAGCTCAAAGACTTCACTGCCGGAGGAGCCGCTGGTTTCGTCGAGATTGCGGGAATAGGTGTAGCTGCCGAGAAATTGCAGCCCGTGACTTAGCCGCTTGGTCACGCTGCTTTGCAGTGAGTTGTAATTGGAGTTGTATGCGCTCGCGCACGAGTAGGAACCTGGCGCTACTCCTTGATAGGGCGCTCGCTGCACCACGTTGCCGATCGAGTTATCCGTCGCTCCGTACACGGGGGACGACGCGGTAGCCAGCAATGCCTGGTTGAATTCGGCGCATCCTGCTACGTGCACCGAACGCGTTCCTACATAGCCCGCCTCAAAGAGGTAATCGCGCGCGAACTGGACTTGCGTGTTCAGGTTGTATTCCTCGGTATACGGCTCGGTGAAGTGTGAGGACATGCCGACGACCGTTGGGCCGCCGCCAGGTACACGCGGAATGAAGATGGGATAGCTCGACTCGCTTGGAAGAAGCGGGCTGAAGGGCGCCTGCAGCGATGCGCCGGCATTCTGCGCGCCGGCGAAGAGTTGCGAGATGGAGAAGGGGGGATTGCTCAGCAGACTCTCGGCAAGCCCGGCCGAGAGGCGATCGAAGTAGATGCCGTAGCCGCCGCGTAGAACAGCCATCGGACTGTTCGTGAGGCGATAGGAAAAGCCGAAGCGCGGCGAGAAGTCCGCATAATTGGTCGACCAGAGCCCTTGCCTCGACAGTTGCGTCACGCCGGTGGGTACGGCGCCCTGAAAGTTAGAGGAGACGATGAAGCCGCTGAATGTACCCGCGGCGGGAGCTGTGAGCGCCGCGACGGCGGGATCGAAGTTGACGAGGCGGCCGTGAATTTCGGAGGGAGGGCTGAAGATTTCGTAGCGCAAGCCCGCGTTCAGCGTGAGGCGAGGCGTGACCTTGATGTCGTCCTGGAAAAAGGTTGCGAAATCTGTATAGCGTTCGTCTTTGAGGAAATCACCAGAGCTTCCGCCACTCATGGTCACGTTGCTGATGCCGTTGGGGCTGCCATTCTGAGTAGCGCTCTGACCAAGAAGGAAATCATCAAACGTCCGTATGTCGAGAAGCCCGCTGGTAGAGAACGGAGCATTCACCATCACTTCATGACGCTTCACTTCCGTGCCAGTACGAATCGATTGCCTGCCGCGGGTAAGCGACGCGGTGTCCTGCCAGATGAAGCTGTTGGTTGTCTGTCGCTGCATCGGGGTTCCTGCGTCGCCGATGGTAAAAAGTCCATCGACCGTGATCCCTGGCGCTTCGACTCCGGGCCCGGCGCCCCCTGTAGGGGATTGCGTGCCGAGGTCCGAAGCAAGAATCGGATTCGCTACCGTAGAGATCCCCGAAAAGCGCATATAGCCAAAGCGACCAACGTTCACCAGTCGCGGATTGAATACATGAGTGTCCGCGAGTACCAGCATCGCGTTCTGATCTACTTCATTGGTTCCCCATCCAGGTACATTCGCGGCGTTGAGCGAGAAAGGCTCAACCGTCGGCGCATGCGAATAGAAGAAACGACCGGATAACTGATTTTTCTGTGAGACTGCGTGATCGATGTTTGCCGTGAATTGGTCCTCTTGATAGGTAGCGGGCGTGGCATAGGTCGACTCGCCGATTGGGACCTGCGTGGGATCGGAACTGGTGAGGTTGATCTGCGGATTGGGAATCGCATACTGCCCATTGGGCAATTTGAAGTTGAGCAGCTTGAGTGCGACAGGATTGATATTCGATCCATCGCACGCGAGTTGCGTGCCGCCGGCATACGTGGGATAGGCGCAGAATGCAGCCCCTAGGGTTGCCGCGGATCGATCGTTCGTGAGTTGCGGCAAAGTCGTTGCGACTTCATCGCCTTCGCCATTGCTGGAGCGCAATCCCTGATACGCGCCAAAGAAAAACGTCTTGCCGCGCAGGATAGGACCGCCCACGGTGGCGCCGAACTGGTTCTGTTTGAGTACGGGGCGCGGTTGGCCGGTGAGTTTGGAAAAGAAGCTGTTCGCGTTGAAGACGTCGTTGCGCAGAAACTCCCACGCAGTGCCGTGAAAATGATCCGTTCCCGTGCGACTGATGACATCGACGTTCGCACCGGTGCCGCGGCCATAGGTCGCATCGTAGTTGCCGGTCTGCACTTTAAATTCCTGAATCGTGTCTGGTGCAGGCACAGCTACGCCAACCTCCTCGCCGTCGGCTTCGGCGGAGTTCTGCGAAAGATTGTTGGCGTCGACGCCGTTGAACTGGATGTTGTTCGCAGTGGTCTTCTGCCCGTTGGCTGTTACGTCCTGCGTGCCGCGGCCGAGTTCGGTCGCATCGGGCAACCCCACCACGACACCGGGGGAGAGCGAAAGAATTTGCGTGTAGTTGCGATTGGCGAGGGGGAGGGCTTCAATCGCCTGTTGATCCACGGCGCGCCCGAGCGCGGAGCTTTGCGTCTGCGCCATCTCCGCGTCTGCCGTGACTTCAACGGTCTCACCAACATTGGCAAGTGCCAAATGCAATTCAACGGTGCTGGTTTCGCTCACAACGACCGGCACGGAGTGCGCGTCTTTCTCTTCGAAACCTTCCACCTTGAGGACCAGGGAATAGGACCCTGGGACAAGAAGAGGCACATTGAAAACGCCATCCGCATTGGTGACAGCAATCCTCGACTGGTGCGTAGCCTCATTCTCGATCGCTACGCTTGCCTTCGAGACAGTGCGACCGGACGGATCGTACACCGTGCCCTGGATCGCGCCCGTTCCCGGTGTCTGCGCCAGGACGGTCGAGGCAAAGATAATGAGCGAAGCGGAGACTCGTGAAAGCGAGCGAAGACAGTTGCCAATCATTGCATGCGCCACCTTTGTGGTAATTGCGACTCGCCGTCAGATTACGGATAAGTCACTGGATGGCTTGTCACACGCATGTCTTTAATTTGTCATTCCCGAAGATCGCTGCAGTTGAGCGTCAACTCGACGTGAGCCCCACGCATTAGTGGTTCGATTGGGTCGCCTTCCTATTGTGCAAACAAATGACAGAAGGGCGACATTCCGTTGACAATGCGTGCCGCTGCATTCATCGCGATCGATGTCCCCTTGAAAGCTCCATCAATGCGCCATTCAGTGCGGAAAATTCTCCTCGGGCGGCGCGGGGCGCAACCTTGACGTTCGTGGCGGTTTCGTCGCTGCTCGCCGAGCAGGGGGCCTCCGAGGCTGTGGAATGGAAGGAGGGTCAACACCCCAACACCTGCCGCTCGTTCCCACGCTGACAACTCGATTTAATGTGATTCTTATCACGTATTGGAGTTCATCGAGAATCTCCAAGAAGCCGAGTCGAACGAACTCGATCACATCAAAGAGGAAGAGGGACCAATAGGTCTTTTGTTTCTGAATCGACGCGGCTGATATGCGTTTCGATCTCGCGGGTCCAAGAGGGATTGGCGTTGATCCACCCGTAGACGAGAAGTTTGGGGATTCTCGAGTGTCTCTAGTCGCTGGCTGCCGTTCTCCGCTCAAATCAGCGGAATTGGATTAAGCCTCAGTCGGCAGCGCGAATTAGGTGGAACCAACTTTGCCGGCGCGGCACCATCAGTGCCCAGGTATGGGATGAATCTGCGGTGGACTCACAACTGGAGGCAACCCCCTCGTCCTTCCGCTTGCCGCCCAACCAAGGGCAACAAACCAGCCAAACATGGTCCAGCCCAGCAAAACATCCAAGACGGTGATCCAGACCGTTGCCTTGCAGTCTCGATACATGGCCAGGCCGATTGGCAGGAGGTAGAACACCACTGCGAGCACGAATACAAGGAGATGAGCTGGCGCCAATAGAGCGCCAACGTTTCGGGCCATCCCTAACGCGATCGTGAGGATTGCCAAAGCGGCGAGGCCGCCGACAACGATCAGTCGAAGCAGATTGTTCATTGGATACCCCCAAAAGTGGATTCAACTCTAGCTCCGTCCCAGACTCTGCTCAACACAATTTCGATCTCTTTGCAGCCACATCAAAACCTCTTGGGCTGATAGTGTTTCGCATCACATCGTGTAGTGCCGTGGCTCACATACAGCATCGTCAGGTTCCTCTAGATTCCGTCGCACGAGTGTTCCAGATCACTTTGAACACGAGAGTGAAGACTCTGGCGCGACCTTAGGAGTCCAAGTCAATGGGCGTATTGAAGGACACAGGGCACCTTTTCCGATTCGCTGGACTCTTTGTCCTCGCCTTTCTCGCGTTTCTGCTGATCCGCGGTTACGTGGTGCCGAAGACCTTTGGCCAGTATGGGCACTATCGCGGCGCCGCCTTGGGCGAAATTGCCGCGCGTCCGGTCAAATTCGCAGGCCACAAGGCGTGTGAAGACTGTCACACCGACATCGTGGATGCGAAGGCGAAGGGTAAGCATGCACACGTAAACTGCGAAGCCTGCCACGGCGCGCAGGCCAGGCACGCTGATGATCCGGCATCGGTGACTCCGACGAAGCAGGATACAGCAGTCTTATGTGCCCGCTGCCACACGGCGAGTGCCGCCAAGCCCACAGGCTTTCCGCAGGTTAATCCGATTGATCATTCCAATGGGGTTCCCTGCGAGACCTGCCACAATCCCCACAGTCCGGCGATCGACGGTGGAGGTGCGAAATGAAGATCAGCCGACGCCAAGTACTGATTCTGTTGCCAGCTGCAGCTGTGGCATGGGAGTCGGTGCTGGCCGGAAGTCCGGAATCCTCGCCGAACTACAAAATGTCCGAGCACTGGTGGGGCATGTTGATCGACATTCCGAAGTGCATCGGCTGCGGAAACTGTGTACGCGCTTGCCAAAGCGAAAACGACGTCCCGGAAGGATACTTTCGCACATGGATTGAGCGATACCACGTAACAGACGAAAACATGACGAGTCCGGAGGTCATTTCACCCAACGGGGGCAAGGACGGATTTCCGGCAGTCGGGGAAGACCACGGCAAGTACTTCTTCATTCCGAAACTTTGTAACCACTGTGCGGATTCTCCGTGCACACAGGTTTGTCCGGTGGGCGCGACGTTCGTGAGTCCGGACGGAGTGGTTCTGATCGATCAAAAGTATTGCCTGGGTTGCGCATATTGCGTGCAGGCTTGTCCCTATGGCTGCCGATACATTCATCCCCAGAAGAGAGTCGCGGATAAGTGCACACTGTGCTACCACCGGATTACAAAGGGGCTCACGACTGCGTGCTGCGAGGCCTGCCCGACAGGAGCGCGTCAACTGGCCGATTTGAAGAACCCCAACGATCCGATCCACGCGTTTCTGAAGACGCACAGCGTACAAGTGCTAAAGCCGCAGATGGCTACAGGCGCAAAGGTCTACTACAACGATCTGGACGGTTCTGTTCGTTAGCGATTCCAGTCGCGAGTGTTGCCATAGGGACACAGGTGAGCTTATGAGCGGCGTTGAAGGTTTCATGTATCCGAACGAAATTGAGCTTCAGTGGAGCGTGCTGATCGTTCTCTACCCCTTCATCACTGGATTAGTGGCGGGCGCGTTCATTCTCGCGTCGCTTGAGCGGGTTTTTCTTGTCGAAGCGGTGAAACCAACCTACCGGCTAGCCCTGCTGACGGCTCTGGCGTTTCTGCTAGATGCTCCGTTGCCGCTGCAACTGCACCTGGGTCATCCCGAGCGCTCACCTGAGATGTATTTCACCCCGCACAGCACCTCGGCGATGGCGATGTTCGGCTACGTCTACCTGTGGTACTTGATGGCTGTTCTGGTGCTGGAGATCTGGCTGGACTACCGGCGCGACATCGTAGTCCTTTCGCAAAGGTCAAAAGGCCTGCTGCGCCTGATCTACAAAGTAATGACGCTTGGGTCGATCAACACCAGCTCGCGATCGCTGGCCATCGATGAAAAGGTGGGCTGGGTCGTCACGCTTATCGGCATCCCCTCAGCCTTCCTGCTGCACGGCTACGTCGGGTTTATCTTCGGATCCATTAAGGCTAATCCATGGTGGTCGTCACCGCTCATGCCAGTCGTATTCATTTTCTCGGCCATGGTTTCGGGAATAGCAGCGGTCATGCTGCTCTATATGTCGCTAACTAAGCTACGCGGCAAGGCGATCGACATGCGTTGTGTAGATACCATCGCGATGTACCTGTTCTACATATTCATCATCGATTTCAGCCTGGAAATGCTGGATCTCATTCACCGCGTATACGAAGCCGATGAGTCCTTCCGCAGTCTCAATTTCATGGTTCACACACGGCTCTATTTCTCGCATATCGTCATTCAGATTTTCCTCGGGACGCTCACTCCATTGATTCTGCTTTTTCTGACGCAAGTGGTGAAGCTGCCGGAGGTCCTGCGTAAACGCCTCTATGCCACTTCAGGGTGTCTGGCAATGATCGGCATCTTCGCTATGCGCTGGAACGTGGTGATCGGTGGACAATTGTTTTCGAAGAGCTTTCTCGGGTACACGACTTACAAGATGGCTCTCGTGACTCGCGAAGGCTTGCTGGTAGCGATCGGGTTGACGATCCTGCCGCTTGTCTTCCTGTGGATTTTGGTGAAGCTGCTGCCCCCGTGGCCTGAACAGAGCTTGCACGCGCCAGCGCCCGGAGACTGAGAATCACGGCTTGCGCAAGATCGGGTGGAAATATGGCAGATCTCCCCGAATCACTAAGTCGACTGATCGCGCGCCTCGATGAGCTTGAACAGCGCGTTACTGCGCTCGAGTGCTCTCCCTCTCCCATTTCTCTCGCTCCTGCAGTCGAGCCGACCGCCGCTCCAGCCGCGGTGCCGGATCAAGCAAAACCGACGATAGAGGGGAACCGGGCTTTTGCCGTGGTGGGACGGGCTATGCTCGGAATCGCAGGTGCCTATCTGCTGCGCGCCGTAGCGGAATCGGATTTTGTCCCGAAATCAACCGTGGCCGGCGTCGCGATCGCATACGCAATTACTTGGCTGGTGTGGGGGGCTCGGGCACGTTCTGGGTCTTGGTTTCCGAGCTCTGTGTACGCGTGCACCTCATCCTTGATTCTGGCTCCCATGCTCTGGGAGCTGACGATGCGGTTCAAGGTCATGTCGGCGTCGACCGCCGCGTTTGCAGTTGGCTTGTTCGCAAGCGTGGCTTTTGTCTTGGTGCGCAAACCAGATCAAGTGCACCTGCTTCGGATTGCCAATATCGCTTCGGGATCGCTCTGTCTGGCCTTGGCAATTGCGACACACGTGACACTACCCTTCATCGGTGTGCTGCTACTCATGGTTGCCTTCAGCGAATACGCGATGAGCCGCGAACGCCCGTCAGCCGCTCGACTATTCGTTGCTTTCGCAGCCGATCTTGCCGTATGGATATTTGTCTACATTTACTCTTCCCCGCAAAGCACGCGGCCGGATTACCCTTCTGTCACTCCCTTCTGGCTGCTCCTTCCTGGACTCGCGCTCTTCTTGATCTTCGCAGCAAGCATTTTTATCAAGATCATCCTGCTCCGCAGGAAGATTACGGCGTTTGAGACGCTGCAAACCACCATCGCATTTGCGATCGTGACTTACAGTTTTCTTTTGCTCGGGCCCACGGCCAGCAGAGTGATCCTTGGGATTCTTTGTCTTGCTCTGTCAGTTGTAGTTTATGTAGCGGTCTTCAAACCAATCGAATGCATGCACGAACCGTTCAATACAGCGGTTTTTGCCTCGTGGAGCGCCGCGCTGTTTCTGGCTGGGAACTGGCTCTTCATTCCAACATCGTGGATGCCAGCAAGCATGGGCTTGGCCGCGGTCGCCTCTACAGTGGCAGGCTCGCGCATGCGTCGATTAGCTCTCGAGTTTCATGGCGCACTTTACCTGCTAATAGCTGCAGCGGCGTCGGGTTTGTCAGGTTATGTCGTGCGCGTTGCGACAGGAATGCCCAAAGAGGCTCCTCCATGGGGCATCGATCTGGTTTCTGGGTGCGCGGTCATCTGCTATGTCGCCGTGAACTCTTACCACGGAGACCTATGGCAGGAGAAAGCTCTGCATCTCGTTTCCGCATGCCTAGCCATTTGCAGCGTCACAGCCCTGATGATCCACGGATTGGCGACACTGACATCTCTCGTCGTGCATCCCGCAACGCACCATCTTGCGTTCATCCGAACATTAATGCTTTGCGCAGTGGCACTCGCGCTCGCCTTCAGTGGCGCGCGATGGCGACGTCTGGAACTGACCCGGCTCGGCTTCGCGGTTCTGGTGCTTCTCGCTTTGAAGCTCGTGGCTGAAGATCTCCGTCACGGTCACCTGGGGTATACCGCTGCTTCGATCTGCCTGGTCGCGATCACACTGATTGCGGTCCCGCGCGTTGGACGCATTCGACCGGCAACCTGAGGCGAAGTTTCGTCCCAGCCGAGTCCCATTTTCGGGGCCGTGCATTAAAACCCACAGTCTACGACACAGCCGCCGCCGCCGCCGCCGCCGCCGCCGACGCGCCGCGCGGCGCGCATGCGACTCACGCGAAGTTATTCGACGGTTACGGACTTCGCAAGGTTGCGGGGTTGATCGACGTCGCAGCCGCGGCGAACAGCGATGTAATAAGCAAGGAGCTGCAGCGGAACAATCTCGATGAGCGGAGAAAGCAGCTCAAATGTTGGCGGCACGTAGATGACGTGCTCTACGAGCCCAGCAATGGTCGTGTCGTTTTCCGTAGCAACCGCAATCACGCGCCCCGAGCGCGCCGTAACTTCCTGAATATTGGAGAGCGTCTTTTCGTAGCGCAATTTGGATGCAGGATCAGACTCATCGCGCGTAGTCAGCACAACGACAGGCAGCGTTTCGTCAATCAGCGCATTGGGTCCGTGCTTCATTTCCCCCGCCGGGTAGCCCTCGGCGTGTATGTACGAAATTTCCTTAAGCTTAAGCGCGCCTTCAAGCGCAATAGGAAAATGGATGCCGCGTCCGAGATAGAGAAAGTCCCGGGCGTTAGCGAATTCTTTCGCCAATTGCTCGCATTGCGCTGAGCAAGCGCGAAGAACCTCTTCAATCCTGGCGGGAACACGGCTAAGTTCCTCAATGAGAGCGACTGACTGTTCTTTGTCGAGACGTCCGCGCAGTTGGCCCAATTTCGTCGCGAGCAGAAACAGCGCGGTGAGCTGCGCAGTGAAAGCTTTGGTGGAAGCGACGCCAATTTCCGGCCCAGCGTGCGTATAGATGGCACCGTGGGCTTCCCGCGCCACCATGCCGCCTACCACGTTGCAAATGGCCACCGTCTTCGAACCGAGGCTCTTCATCTCGCGCTGCGCCGCAAGCGTGTCGGCGGTTTCGCCCGATTGCGTGATGAGCAGCCCGAGAGCATTGCGGTCGGGGATCGGGTTGCGGTAGCGATACTCGCTGGCATAGTCGACGTCGACGGGAAGGCGCGCCAAACGCTCAATCATGTATTTTCCGGCCAGCGCGGCATGCCAGCTGGTGCCGCAGGCGGCGATGTTGATGCTCGACGCATTCGACAGTTCTTCATCGTCGATGTCCATTTCGCCCAGGAAGATCTTTCCTGAATCGAGTGAGACGCGGCCCAGCGTCGTGTCGCGAATGGCACGCGGCTGCTCCCAGATTTCCTTCAGCATGAAATGCTTGTAGCCGCCCTTTTCCGCCTGGATCGGATCCCATTGGATGCGCGTCAGCTCACGCTCAATTGGCTTGCCATTAAAGTCGGTTAGTTCCACGCCGGACGTAGTCAGGATCGCCATGTCGCCATCGGCAAGAAAGTAGATATCGCGCGTGTGATGCAGAATGCCTGGCACATCGGAAGCAACGAACGATTCACCCTCGCCAACGCCGATGACAACCGGAGGCCCGTACCGCGCAGCGACAATTTTGTTCGGCTCGGCTGCGGAGAGAACACCCAGCGCAAAAGCTCCCGTGAGATGCTTGACCGCCCGCCGTACGGCTTCTTCCAGCGGAACAGGAGCGCTTGCGGTTTCCGCGTCTTTCTGTACCTGTTCGATCAGGTGCGCAATGATCTCCGTATCCGTTTCGGTGACGAATCTGTGGCCTTGCGCAGTCAGCTCGCGTTTCAGTTCGAGATAATTCTCGACAATGCCGTTGTGGACCACGACAATGCGGCCCGAGCAGTCTCGATGAGGATGGGCGTTCTCCTCGGTGGGACGGCCGTGAGTGGCCCAACGAGTGTGGCCGATGCCAAAAGTGCCCTGCAAGGGATGTTCGTCGAGAACCGCTTCAAGATTGGCCAGCTTTCCTGGAGCGCGGCGCACCTCAAGAACGGCCGAACTTGGGCTGCCAACTGCAATTCCAGCCGAGTCGTAACCGCGGTATTCGAGACGTCTGAGCCCCTCAAGAATGACGGGCACAACCTTCTTGGGACCGACGTAGCCAACAATTCCGCACATAGAAGGATTCTATGCGACGAGGTGAAGAACGCTGTGACGGAAAGGTAATGGATCGCGCATCACTGAAGTTGTATGAGCGCGGCGGAGGCGCGTTTATTCCTCGATGCGGTACGTAAATTCCTCGATCACCGGATTGGTCAGAACCTCGCGGGCAATACGCTCCACCTGGGTGCGCGCGGCGTCGGCAGCCAGTCCATCAGCCAAAGAGAGCGCGAAATACTTGCCCTGGCGCACCGCCGTGACTTGAGCAAATCCAATCTTGCGCAGGGCATTCTGGATGGTTTGGCCCTGCGGGTCGAGAACCGATGCCTTCAAGGTGACATAGACATGCGCCTTCATTATCCGTAATTATATAAGGGTCAGCTGACGCTCCCGGGATGGCGGCGTTGTGACCAGATCCTGAGTTCCGGCATCTAAGCCGGAGAAGTCGCTCTGCTTCCCGATAGATTCCGCGTACCGAATCGTTTCCCCCTGTCGAAGGAGAAAGAAGTAAGAATGGTTAATTATCTTGAACTGCCCATTGGCGACCGCTCGCCCGAGGTTTTTCGCGCTGTGATCGAAATACCAAAGGACGCCACCAACAAGTTCGAATACGACAAGCAGCTGCACGTCTTCAAGCTCGACCGCAACCTCCATTCCCCAGTCCACTATCCAGGCGACTACGGATTCATTCCATCGTCGCTGAGCGACGACGGCGATCCCTTGGACGTCCTCGTTCTTGTTCCAGGCCCGAGCTTTCCCGGTTGCGTCCAGGAGGTTCGTCCCATCGGTCTCCTCGAGATGCTCGATCAGGGCGTTCTCGACGAAAAGGTACTCGCGGTCGGCAAGAATAATCCGCGTTACGCCAATGTGTGGAACTACACAGACATCTATCCCCACATGCTCAAGGAGATTACGCACTTCTTTTCCATCTATAAGGACCTCGAAGGCAAGCGCGTGGAAGTGAAAGGCTGGCACGACGCCGCCTATGCGCGAGATCGCGTGGTGCGTGCGGTGAAAATGTTTGACGACTCCAAGGCGAAGCTCGCCGCGATAAAGACGAAGACCGCGAAGTAGCGTTCAAAATCAGGAACGCCGAAGCGATCGCTGACTGTCGATTCCACAGTCAGTCCGCCGCTGGCACGGTGGCCAGCCTGCGCCGCGCCAGCGGCGCAGCAGTAAGCCAATACAGCACGGCGCCTAGCAACGCCACTCCGCAGGCAAACGCCAGCGCCGAAGTTGAGCCTGTCAGCTTTTCATTTCGAGAGGCATAAAGTGCGTAACCAATCAGCGCAGTGGGACCGATGGCCAAGGCACACGCGAAGGCCAGATTCCCTGCCTTGAAGGGCCGTGCCAGCTGCGGCTCTCGAATGCGCAAAACGATGAGCGCCGCAAATTCAAGCAGCAGGCTTGAGCCGTAGAGAATCAAATCGATAGAAATGAGCCTTTCAAACGGCAACCTCAGCGCCAGCGCCCACGCAAGCCCACACATGAGTACGCTGACCCACGGCACTCCCCGCGCATTTCGCCGGGCAAGAATCCGAGGCAGCATGCGATCCTCAGCCATTGCCATCGGCAGTCGCGTATAACTCATCACCAACGCGTTGAACATGCCGATGCCTGAGATAGCGCCGCCCGCGACGATCGCAAATGCCAGCAGCGGGCCGCCGATCCGCAACGCCACCGTCATCCAATCGCCTGTCGAGAGTCCCGCCGCAGAATAGCCGGCGAGCGCCATCGCGAGAAGAGGCAGAACGTACGTAACCGCGACAATGATCGTCGCTCCGATCATTGCGCGAGGATAATTGCGCTGCGGATTCTCAACTTCCTGCGCGACCGTGGAGGCGTTGTCCCAGCCCATGTAGTTCCAGAGTGCAACAAGGATGGCAGTCGAGAGGGCCGATTCAGAGACCGGTCGGCTCCATTGCACAGCAGGATGGAGCGTAACGCCGCGCCAAACGGCCAAAACCGCAAAGACCGCGAAAGGAGCAAGCAGCAGGACAAACATTCCCACCGCGCCTTCGCCAACCGCAGGAGCTCCGCGCAGATTCCACGCGCAACAAAGTACCACCACGGCTAGCGACCACGCGTAACCGCGCCAGTCCGCAGTGAGCGCGGGGTTGAATTTGCCTAAATAGAGCACGAAGATGGCCGGGTAAATGGCCATATCGAAGATGCTGGCCGAGAGCGAAAGCCATCCCTCCTGATATCCCCAGAAGGGGCCGAGTGCTCGCCGCACCCAGATGTAAAAACCTCCGTCTGCGGGAATCGCGCTCGCGAGTTCGCCGATCATCAGCGCCGTGGGCAGCGACCAGAGAATCGGCAGTATCAGAAGAATCAGAATGGCTCGGGCAAACCCGGCGCCGCCGAGAATGTCCTCGATTCCATACGGCCCGCCCGATACCATAAAGTACGTCGCGGCGATCAGCGGCAACATGCGCAACTTCCGCCGTGTCGGTCTGGGGCCAAAAAGCATATCGTGAATCTAACAACATTCGACAAACCGACAAAGAGAAAACTGACGAGCAGCACGGCTCGCAAAAGCCACCGAAGCCTTCCCCGCAGAACGCGAAGGCCCGTGGCATCCAACTTCCGGTATAATCCGACGTGAGACCCGGAGAGATGGCCGAGTGGCTGAAGGCGGCGGTTTGCTAAACCGTTGTAGGGTCAAAAGCTCTACCGGGGGTTCGAATCCCCCTCTCTCCGCCAGAGATCCTTCCAGTCGCGTCCTGTCGAGTCCACTCCCGTCCAAGCCAATCAGTTAAGTATAAGAAAATAAACGCCAATTAATCCCGCCCCGTCCAACCCCTTCCAGCCGAAGCCACGTTTGCCAAGATGTATGTTGGGGGTATTCTTGTTTTTGCGGGGGGTATTTTCCTGGGGCGCACGCTATGGAGATAAACAAGCTTACCGACAAGGCAATCCAAAAGGCCAAACCAGGAGACAAAGACTACTCGATGAGCGACGGAGCCGGCTTGTATTTGTTGGTCACCGTTGCGGGCGGAAAACTTTGGCGATGGGGCTATAAATTCGAGGGAAAAGAGAAGCTGATGTCTTATGGGAAGTATCCCGACATCGGTCTCGCCAAAGCAAGAGATAGTGAATGGGTATTCCCCGGCATGGGGTCTAACAACGAAACGATAAGCGACGGCACCATCCTAATGGCGTTGAATCGCATGGGCTACAAGGGCGAGATGACTGGTCACGGTTTTCGGGGAGTGGCCTCGACAATTCTGCATGAGGGAGGCTAGCGGCAGAGTGTACCGAGGATAACGACTCGGCAATCGTCCGAAGGAAGATCATGATAGCCCGTGTTCCGCTCCGGTAAAAATGGGCTCAAGACTCTGAAGCGCTCTCGCAACGTCTGCGCAGCTGTCAGTACCAGTTAAAGCAGCATGACTGTTGGTTTCTCGGAGCATAAGGTCATCTACAGAATCGATTTGGCGACCGGTGAGCGAATCAATCGATTTCCGACATTCTCTAGTGGGCAGCGGAGCCGATGTCTACCTTGCCGCGGAATCTCGTATAGACAAAGACAACGTAGCCGACGGCGAGGGCCATGCCGAAGAGCCACCAGGCGAGACCGACGGCTAGAGTGTGCGGGCCTGAAATGGCTCTGACGAGAGTGATGTCGCGGCCGGCACCGGTGGAGGCCGGGAGCAGCGTGGGATAAAGTCCCCAGCAGGCACCGGCGAGCATGAAGAAGAGATAGAGGCAGGAGCATAGAAAAGCTTTGACGGGCTGAGCGTTGCGATTAAGAAGCCAGATTCCAGTCATGGAGGCAATGACACCGATGGGGACGATGAAGCTAAAGGGATAGCGATAGTAGTTGTTTAGGCTGGCTGGGCGGATAGCGATGGTGGCGATGAGGCTGACTACGGTGAGCACCGCAAGCAGGAGCCAGAGCGGCGCGACAATGTGGTGGGCACGCTGGGAGAGGTCGCCGGAGGTTTTGATGGTGAGCCAGAGAGCGCCATGGAGTGTGAGGGCAATGAGGGCAAGCAGACCGCCGATGACGGTGTACCAGTCGAGGATACCCGGAGCGGCGCCGGGCTGCCAGTTGGTCCAGAGGGGCAGGAAAAAGTAGCCGTCGGCTTGAAGCGGAACACCGCGGAGAACGTTGGCGAGGGCGGCTCCGTAAAAGATGGCGAGCAGTGCGGAGGCCAGACCAAAGACCCCGTCAAGCAACGCGCGCCAGACGCCGACGTCGATGTGGTTGCGGAGCTCGACGGTAATGCCGCGAAGGACAAGGAGCCAGAGCACGATCATGAGCGGAAGATAAAAGCCGCTAAAGGCGGAGGCGTAAAGCAGCGGGAAGGCGAAGTAGAGCGTGCCGCCGCCGGCGAGAAGCCAGACTTCATTGCCGTCCCAGACGGGGCCGATGCTGGCGAGGGTGGTGCGGCGGTCTAGCTCGGTGCGGCAGAGAAAGAGATGTAGCACACCGACGCCGAGGTCGAAGCCGTCGAGCACAACATAACCGACAATCATTATGGCAACCAGCCAGAACCAAGTGAAACCCATCATGGGGAAACTCCTTGTGTGAAGGCCCTATGGAGAGCGGCGATGACTAGTCCGCGTGAACTGCTTTTACAGTTTGGGGCTCGGGACCAAGGCTGATTTCGCGGTAAATGAGGACGGTGAAAAGCAGGCCGAGGAGCGTGTACAGGCCCATGAAACCGATGAGCGTGAAGAGTCCGTTGCTGGCGGAAACAGTGTTGGAGAAGCCCTCGCTGGTGCGCATAAGACCGTAGATGAGCCAGGGCTGACGGCCAAGCTCGGCAGTCATCCAGCCGGCGGTGTTGGCGATGTACGGGAGCGGAAAGCTGAGCAGCAAGGCCCAGAGAGCCCAGCGAGATTTGTAGAGCAGGCCGCGCCAAAGGAGAAAGGCGGAGACGACCATCAGAAGCGCAAACCAGGTCCCGAGACCAGCCATGATGTGGTAGGCGTAGTACAGAAGCGGCAGCGCAGTGGGCCATTGATCGCGTGGAATTTGGTCAAGCCCCTGCACTTCTGCCTTCGTGGTTCCATAGATGAGGAAGCTGAGCAAATCGTTGACGACGATTGGATTGTCGATCTGGCCAGTTTCCTCGTTGGGTTGGCCCATGAGAACAACACCCGCGCCGGTCTCGGTTTTGAAGAGTCCTTCCATGGCTGCAATGGCGGCGGGCTGATTGCGGGCAACATACTTGCCGTGCAGATCGCCGGTGGGAAAAATGATGAGAATCGAAGAGATAAGGCCGGCGATGACGCCGACCTTGAGGAAGATGCGGGCATAGTCCTGTAGCGGCTCGTCCAAAAGATAAAAGGCGCCCACGGCGCTCATAACGAAGGAGCCGGTGATCACCGCACCGGTCATGTTGTGCATGTATTGGAGCAGGCCCCAGGGGTTGAGAAGAAGCTGCCAGAAACTGAGGACCTCGAACTGACCGTTGGGGAGACGGTCATAGGCGACGGGATGCTGCATCCATGCGTCGGTGACGATGATGAAGAAGCCGGATATCCAGGAGCCGAGAAAGACCATAACGGCGGAGAACCAGTGCATGAGTTTGGAAATGCGCTTTTCACCGTAAAGAAAGAGACCGAGAAATGCCGACTCGAGAAAGAAGCTGAATACGCCTTCCATTGCCAGGGGCTGACCGATGACGCCGCCGGAGAGACGGGAGAAGCGCGCCCAGTTGGTGCCGAACTCGAACTCCATGGGAATCCCCGTGACGACGCCGAAGACAAAATTGATTCCGAAGATGCGTCCCCAGAAGCGAGCGGCACGGTCCCACTTTTCGCTGCCGGTTTTCAGAGCGACAGACTTGAGCACCACGATGAGCAAGGCGAGGCCCATGGTGAGTTGGGGAAAGAGATAGTGGAAAGTGATGGTGAAGGCGAAATGCAGGCGGTGAATCAGTTCGGCGGTCATGGAGAATCTCCTGTTGCAGCCCACTGCGCCTGAGTGAGAAAGGCGGTATCAATCTTACGTCGAGCTTTTCCGTCCAGACAATTGAATTGATATAAAACAGAATTCCTAGATTGCTGCACTGGCTCGGGGCCAGTATACGTCTCGCTGCCTGTGCGGGAACCTTCTTGCAACCATGTGGGTCGATGAGCATCAGTCTGGTGTCTTTCTCCCAGCTGTCTCACCGAATGTTTGATCCGCGGGTCCGTAGACGGATGTCTTGCCCCGCGAATCCGCATCGGACGCAGTGTCAAAGGCATCTACGAATTTTGTTTCGCGTTTTTTGTAACGGATTGCCCATTTCGTGACTTTGTTCCAATGAAAGTACTACCCAAGGACATTTCACCTAATGAGCTCACGCCTTCACCGATCCCTGGGCCTTTTTCTCCTGTTCTCGATAGGAGGATTGGCTGGCGGCGCGCAGGAAACTCTGACGCTTCGGCAAGCTATCAATGAGGCCTTAGGGAAAAGCCCTGAGGCAGCGATTGCGCACGCCGGCAGTCAGGATGCCATCGCGGCTGCCACCATGGCGCGCGACCAGCTTCTGCCGCAACTCACGTTTATGGAAGATATTTCGCGCGGCAACGATGCAGTCTATGCGTTTGGAACACACCTACGGCAGAGGCAATTCACGCAAGCCGATTTTGCGCTGAATGCTCTGAACTTCCCTCGGCCGATTGGCAATTTCTCCACTCGCTTCTCGGGCTCGTGGATGGCATTCGATTCGTTCAAGACACAGAAGGAGATTCACCGCGCAGATCTGTTCAAGGAGAGCGCCTCCTCCTCCGCAAGGGCGGTTGACCAGCAGATCGTGTTCCGCGTTGTCGGGGCGTACCAGCAGGTGTTGTATGCGCAACGGGAGATTGCAGTAGCTCACCATGAACAGGAGACGGCGGCAGCACTGCTCGCTTCAGTCGACGAGCACGTGAAGGCTGGGCTTGCGGTGGAATCGGACCGGATGTCGGCCCAGGTGAATGTGGCGGCGCGCAACGAGGAGTTGATTGCGGCGCAGGGAGACCTGGAGTTGGCGTGGGCGCAGTTGCGCGAAGCCATGGGCAACCCTGACCTGAAGGCAACCGAGCTGAAGCCGATCGAGCCGCATACGTTTCCGCAGGGTGCGCTGGAAGAAGAGATGGCGACGGCAGCAAAGACGCGTCCGGATCTGATGGCGCTGGGACAGGCAAAATCGGCGCAAGCATCAGCGTTGGGAGCGGCGAAGTCCGGCTTCGGCCCGCGCGTGAGCGCTTATGGCAACTGGGAAGAAGACCGCACATCGTTCGGCGGCTCGGGCGGCAACAACTGGGTTGCCGGCGTCCAGATCAGCGTGGACATTCTGCCGTTGGGCAAGCGCGCCCAACTGGCGCGCGAGAGCGCGGCGAAACAGAAGATCGATGCGCAGTTCGCCGCGACGCAGCAGCATCTTCGGCTCGAAGTGAGCCAGGCGCACATTCACCGGCAGACTGCGGCACTGCAATTGGAGACGGCGCGAGCTGCAATGGAGCAATCGGCGGAGAGTCTGCGCATCCTGAAGAACCGCTACACCGCGGGCCTTGCCACCATCACCGAACTGCTGCGGGCTGAGGATGCCGAGCGGCAGAGCCAATCCAATTACTGGCATGCCGTGTACGGAAATGCCATGGCCTATAGCGAACTTTTATACGCCACCGGGACTCTCACTCCCGATGCTGCGGAGGAACTGCAATGAAGAATTTCATTTGGGCAAGTTTGCTTGCCGCTTCCGCGGCGATGATCGCCGGTTGCCACGACGGCGAATCTGCCGCAACGCCACGGGCCGTACAAACCGTGCAGGCGCGGGTTGTTGAAAGCCAGCAGCAACAGAACTTCCGGTGAACCTGCGATCCACGGGCACTGTTCATGCCAGGGAAACCGCGGTGATTTCGGCACAGGTGATGGGCCACATCCAGCAGGTGATGGTGCGCGAAGGAGACAGCGTGCGGGCTGGGCAGACCCTGGTGGTTCTTGACGATGCGGCGCTTCGGTCTCAACTGGAGCAGGCGCAGGCGGGCGTAAAGGCGGCGCAGAACGCGCAAGCCGCAGCACAGACGAACGCCGCTCTTGCGGCAAGCACGCTGGACCGGTACAAGCAGCTTGAGTCGCAAAAGAGCGTAAGCCCTCAGGAGATGGATGAAGTCTCGCGGCGGGCCGAAGCAGCAGCGGCGGGCCTTGAGGCAGTGCGTGCGCAGACGGACGCGGCACGGGCCCAGGAGAGCGGAGCGCGCACAATGCTCGGTTACACGCATCTGGTTGCCCCATTCGCCGGCGTGGTGACGGCGCGGATGGCCGATCCAGGGACCATGGCCGCACCGGGCGTCCCTCTCCTCCAGGTCGATCAGGCCACGGCTTTGCAACTTCAAGCCACGGTAGACGAGTCGGTGATCGGCGTGGTTCACAAGGGGATGAAGGTGCAGGTAGCAATCGATGGCGGGGCGTCCTCAGGTGGGATGGGGACGAATCTGGCGGGGACAGTGGCCGAGATCGTTCCCGCGGCCGATCCATCGAGTCACAGCTTTCTCGTGAAGATCGACCTGCCATCCTCGAGCCAGACGCGCGCGGGCATGTATGGAACGGCCGAGTTCGCCAATGGAGCCAGACAGGCGATACTCATTCCGCGCTCCGCTGTCGTGGCGCGCGGCTCGCTCGACTGTGTGTATGTTCTCGACGGCCAGGGAATTGCGCAACTTCGCTACATCACTCTGGGCGCGGTACAGGGCAATCTCGTCGAAGTACTGTCTGGCGTTTCCTCCGGTGAAAAACTCGTTGACGTACCCTCCGACCCGGATCTCGCCGGGAAGCGTATTGAGTCCAGCACAGGGGCTAGGCCATGAAGCAAGACCTTGGGATTGCCGGGCGACTAGCACACACATTCATCAACTCCAAGCTGACCGTGCTTTTCGTTGCCGCGTCCCTGGCCATCGGAATCTTCTCGATCGTTATCATTCCCCGCGAGGAAGAGCCGCAGATTCTTGTTCCCATGCTGGACATCGCCACCGCGATGCCGGGCGCATCCCCGGCCGAAGTGGAAGAGCGGGTGACGCTGCCGATCGAGAACCTGGTGCATCAGATCTCCGGCGTTGAATATGTGTACTCTACGTCCGCGCCGGGGCAGAGCCTGGTCATCGTGCGCTTTCTGGTTGGCACGCCGCAGGAAGATGCACTGATCAAGGTCTATAGCAAGCTTTACTCGAACTTCGATCGCATACCGCCCGGAGTCTCGCAACCGCTGATTAAGGCGCGCTCCATCGACGATGTGCCAATTCTAGCCATAACGCTGTGGGGCGAGCACTACAACGGCTATCAATTGCGCGCCATCGCGGACGAGATGCAACATAACATCGCGCAGATTGGCGATGTCTCTGAGACGACGATCATCGGCGGGCTTCCGCGCACGATGCGCGTAGTCCTGAGCACGGAGAAGCTGAGCGCTTACGGGCTATCGCCCATGGCTATCGTCGGACATTTGCAAGCTGCAAATGCGAGTGTGCAGGCTGGGAACTTCTCCGATAACAATCAGGAGGTCCGTGTTGACGCCGGCAACCTCTTTACCCGCCGCGAGGATCTGGAAGCAGTCGTGGTGGGCGTGGTCCGCGGACATCCTGTGTACCTGCGGGACGTAGCCGACAAGATCGTGGACGGTGCCGCGGAGCCGTCGGACTATGTAGTCTACGGCACGACGAACGCGGGCGCCGGAGCGAAGCAGAGAGCACGCCAGTATCCGGCTGTGACGATTACCGTGGCCAAGCGCAAGGGGACCAACGCAACCGATATCTCGAATGCCGTGCTCAAGCGCGTGCATGAGATGCAGGGCGTCACCATTCCCAACGACGTGACGGTGACCACCACGCGGAACTACGGAGAGACGGCGAAGAACAAATCGGACGAACTTCTGGAGCACCTGTTGCTGGCGACATTGTCTGTGACTCTTCTCGTCGCTCTTTTCTTGGGGTGGCGTGAGTCGGGTGTTGTGCTCCTGGCCATTCCGGTGACACTGGCGCTCACCATGTCAGTGTTTTACTTTCTGGGCTACACCATTAACCGCGTCACGCTCTTCGCTCTGATTTTCTCGATCGGCATTCTTGTGGATGATGCCATCGTCGTGGTCGAGAACATGGTGCGGCACTTCCGGCTGCCGGAGAATCATGGCCGGCCCATGAGCGCCGTCGCTGTTGAAGCAGTGGCCGAGGTAGGCAACCCCACGATTCTGGCCACGTTTGCCGTGATTGCGGCGGTCCTGCCGATGGCTTTTGTGCGCGGACTGATGGGCCCCTACATGCGGCCCATACCCGTCGGTGCTTCGGCGGCAATGCTCTTCTCGCTGATGGTTGCCTTTGTGGTTTCCCCATGGGCTGCACTTCGCCTATTAGGCAAGCACCTTGAAGGAGCCAAACTGCTGGAACCCGAGACTGAGAACTGGCGGACCAAGCTCTATCGCCATATCATGACGCCTCTGATCAAGTCCCCGCGCAATCGCATTCTGTTTTTCATCGGAGTGGCAGTATTGCTTCTGATCTCGGTGGCGCTGGTGCCTATGGGGCTTGTGAAAGTGAAGATGCTGCCGTTCGACAATAAGAGCGAACTGCAGGTGGTCATCAATATGCCCGACGGCACGCCGCTGGAACAGACTGCGCGTGTCGCACAGGCACTTGGCGACGAGCTTGCGCGGCAACCCGACGTTTTGAACTACCAGACCTACACGGGAACGTCCGGGCCATACAACTTCAACGGGCTTGTGCGCCATTACTATATGCGCCGCCAGCCGAACCAAGCCGACATTCAGGTGAACCTGCTGCCTGCAAAGCAACGCAGCGTGCAGAGCCATGCCATCGCCAAGCGGCTTCGTCCTTTGCTCGACACGATCGGCAACGCGTATGGCGCGCGCATTCAAGTCAGCGAAGTGCCGCCGGGGCCTCCGGTGATCCAGACGCTGGTTGCAGAGGTCTATGGTCCGGACCTGGCAGGCCAGACTCAGGTAGCACAGCAGATCAAGACCATTTTTCAGCACACTCTGGGAGTCGTTGACACCGACTGGTATGTCGAAGACCCGCAACCGAGGCTGGCGATCCGCGTGGATGAGGTGAAGGCGGCGCAGCATGGTATCGCGGTCTCTGACGTGGCTCATTCGCTGGCATTGGCCCTTTCGGGATCCCAGGTAGGCCTGGTACACGATCAGGCCGGACGCGAGCCTGTGCCAGCAATTGTCGAGCTTGACCGCGCAGATCGCTCCTCCGAACAAGGGCTGGACAATATCCGCCTGCCCGGCGTGGACGGCGGCATGGTGTCACTGCGCGAGTTGGTCACTGTTGAACACGAGACGATCGAGCGGAGCATCTATCACAAAAACCTGCGGCGAGTGGTTTATGTCACAGGAGACGTGGCTGGAGCGGTGGAGAGCCCGGTATACGCAATCCTGAAGATGAACAAGGAACTCGACCATCTCACGCTTCCGGCCGGACTGACCCGCTACAACGCCGTGATGCCCGAGTCCACAGACCACTACTCGATGAAGTGGGACGGCGAGTGGCACATCACGATCGAGGTCTTCCGCGACATGGGCTTGGCGTTCGCCGCAGTGCTGGTTCTCATCTACGTGCTTGTCGTGGGCTGGTTCAGATCTTTCATTGTGCCGCTGATCATCATGGCGCCGATTCCACTCACCCTGGTCGGCATCATGCCGGCGCATGCGATGCTGGGTGCGTTCTTTACAGCAACCTCAATGATCGGATTCATTGCCGGCGCCGGCATTATCGTGCGCAACTCGATCATCCTCGTCGACTTCATCGAACTACGTATCAGGCAGGGAATGCCGCTGGCCGAGGCGGTCATTGACGCGGGCGCCACGCGTTTCCGTCCGATGCTGTTGACGGCAGCAGCGGTCGTGGTCGGCGCAAGCGTGATTCTTACAGACCCGATCTTTCAGGGGCTTGCGTTATCGCTGATAGCAGGAGCAGTGGCATCGACATTCCTCTCGTGGCCGACCATTCCAGTGCTCTATTACATAGTTCACGCCGGACGCCATGCTGGACACGCGGCTCAGCCTGCAACTGAAACAGAACAAGGAGACTCACTATGACAGTCGAACGCGGAGTGCGCCTGATGGGTGGCGTAATAGTTCTGGCATCACTGATGCTCGCACATTTTGTGTCGCTCTATTGGCTCTGGCTGACGGCATTTGTGGGACTCAATCTGCTGCAATCTGCCTTCACGAACTGGTGCCCGGCCATGCTGATGCTGCGCGCCATTGGCTTGAAGGACGCCAACTGCGGTCCCGAGATTTGAGGCCATGATGCACGACAAGCGATTCCCAGCATCCCAGGCCGAGCGGCTCGACAATCCCGAGCGCCTGCTTTGGCTACCTCCCGCGGACGTGATTGGCGCTCTGGCGGTGCACGCTGGCGAGGCCATTGCAGACGTGGGCGCGGGCACAGAATACTTTTCATTGCCGCTAGCGAGCGCGGTCGGCGCGGCGGGAAAGGTGTACGCAGTCGATGGGCAAAGCGAAATGCTTGCCCGGCTCAAGGTGAAGCTCGATAAGGCTGAATTCAATAACATCGAACTGATTCACGCCGAAGCCGAGCAAACCGGCCTGCCTGCATTCAGCTGCGACCTCTTTTTTCTAGCAAATCTATGGCATGAAATCGAGGATCGCGTTGCAGTATTATCTGAAGCCCGGCGAGTTCTCAAGACGGGTGGTCGAATCGCAATCCTCGATTGGCGCACGGATGCAGAACCCGTTGCGGGGCCTCCTCTGGCGCATCGAATCGCGCCCCCTGATGCCCTTAGAGAGACGCGGCTCGCCGGTTTCGAACGGCTTGCGTCCGCAGAAGTCGGAAAGTACTCCTGGCTGGCTCAAGGGGAGAAAGTGCAATGACGGTCCGAAAGAGTGTTACTCGGCCCGCCATTCCGCGGCATATTCGCGGTGAGCGGGTAAAAGATGAGGTCTACCGCCAAATGTTCCGGCTGGAGGAATGTCGTCCGGGTGCCGAGATGAGGCTCGCGTTGGCCCTGTTGCGCGCATGGCTGGCCGCTGACTCCAAACCTGATGGCGGCGAAGAGCGAGAATGGCTCAAGAAGGTTTCCAAGATATGTGTTCAGATGATCGAGACTGCCGTGCAAACGGGCAGCACTCCGCCTCCAGATGTGCAGTGAGTTTCTTTGTCTTTGCACTCCGCGCCACACAAACGGAGTTTCGGGAGAACTTGCTGTCGATCGTGGACGCTGCCCAATATACTGGGGTAGCCCTCGGTGACTCCATGCGATGCGACCTGAACTGATCCAAGCCACGGAACTCTTGCGCCGGAACACTCCTGAAGCTGTCGAGCAAGCAATTGGGTTGCTCCAGAATACGGTCTATTCCTTCAGTATGAAGGTCTGCGGGCATCCGGAAGATGCGGAAGACACCATGCAGGAGGTGCTCTCCCGCTCCGTTGGGCACCTTGCCAAAATCCAGACTCCGCAGCAGATGGCCGTCTGGCTTTATACCGTCACTAGAAACCGCTGCTGGCGCATGCGCCGCAAGCCCGCCCACGCCCCGGAGAACATCCTTTCGCTCGACGAGTTAATGCCGGATAATGAAGAATTGGGGAGATTGCTTGAGGACGCCGCGGTGGGGCCGGAAGGCAACATCCTCGCGGCCGAGCAGCACCATCTGCTGCACCAGGCGATTCTGCGCGTTCCGCCAGCCTTGCGTATTGTTCTCGTGCTCCACGATATGGAGGAGCTGGCCACCGAGGAGGTTGCGCAGGTTCTCTCGCTTCAGCAGGGAACGGTTCGGATTCGCCTTCATCGGGCACGTCTTAGCGTGCGCATGGAGATGAACCAACTCCTACGGGGAGTCCCTGAAGAGCAGAATGGTGCAAAACCCTCCGTGAAGAAGCGAAAGGTTGCCAACGCCAAGAACGGGCAACGTCCTGCGGAATGCCGCGATCTGTTCGCCAACCTCTCAGAGTATTTGGATGGCAGAGTGGAACCCCTTACCTGCGAACAGATGCGCCAACATTTCGAAGCATGCCCATCCTGTGTGGCATTTCTGCGCGATTTGCGCGCTGCCATCGATCGCTGCCGGTCCCTGGAGATTCCCTGTGACCCGGCTGTCGCGCCTAGATTGCGCGCCATCCTCACACGCGAGTATCTGCGTATGCTGGTTATGCCCGTCGAAGAAAAAGCATCCGCGATTCTGTAACGAATCGCCGCCCTTGTGTCTTTCTTCTATTGAGGAGGAAAGCCATGATGGAAGTAAAGATTACTCATCTCGACAAGGTCAAATTTGCCATTCATTCGCGATCACACTCCCTTATTTGTGACCAACCGAACGAGAACGGTGGGGAAGACTCCGGCATGACACCTCCGGAATTGCTGCTCGCGTCGCTGGGGTCTTGCGCGGCCTTCTATGCTATGCAGTATCTGAAGACGCGCAGTCTCGCCGAGACTGGCGTGCATGTCTCCGTCGAGGCCGAAAAACTCAAGAACCCCTCGCGACTAGGTAACTTCGCAATCCGCGTCCAGAGTCCTGTCTACCTCACCAACGACCAACGTGAAGGCTTGATGCGCTCCGTCGAACATTGTCTAGTGAAGAACACGCTCCTCAACCCTCCGCATATCGACGTCGAGCTCAAAGTTCCAGATCTGCTGTCTTGAGCTTCGTGCCCGATGCCGAACAACGTCCGATGCCGGTGTTCGTGGGACTTGCCTGGATGACCTGATTACCCGCAGAGGCTACAGCGCCCAAGGGTTGGACCGTGATGTTGTTCTCATTCGAAGTAGACCAATTCAGCGTCGCGGAGTCGTCCTGAACAACTTTGTCGCCAATCTGTGGTAGTGCAGTTCGTGTGCTTAGAAGCCCGGCGTGGAATCGCGGTTGCGGTCCTAACTTTTCTCCCGCGGCAAAGTTCTTGTCAACCTCCCCGCCGTTGTCGTTGAGATGGATGATCACTTTTTGTCCAGCGGTCGCCGTAACCTTGCCGGTCCAAATGGTGTCCCCTCGCGCATCACTGTGACGTGGTAACTTCCTGGCTGCATGAGTAGCCGGCGATTCCAAAGCCAATCCCAGTCAAATTCGCCGGCGCGCCCGACAAAGTATGCCGGGGTCGCGCCGTTGAGCAGGACCGCCGCCTGTTGATCTCCCTTGAACTCGAGGTCGGAGAACGGACCGCTGACCTTACCGCCGTAAGGAAGCAAATCCACAGCAGCATATTCTCGCCTCAAGCTCCGAGCAATCTGTGCGCGGCTGGATGAGCGACTAGCGACTTGCTTCGGCCTTGCAATGCCACTCTAGGTGAGTCCAATTAATCTGCTTTGCCAGTTGCCAAAAGATTCGACGTCGCTACCTTCTGCTTGAGAAGTGTATGGTCGCATTTACCCACGCCCGAAACACAATTTTGCGCGTTCTGCACTTCCGTAGCGCGCATAACCTCGCTTCGTTCTTGCGCGTTCAATTGCGACCGGTCACAGTCGCCGGTGCTTGCAAGGCAACTCTGCAGATTGCGATTTTGTCTGGCAACCCCAATGTCCTGCTTCTCCCAAGGTGCCAGTTTGGTTTCGTCACACTCTCCCACGCCGTCAAGGCAAGTCGTCAAATTATCTATACTCTCAGCTTGCTCAACTGTCTGTCGCTCGGATTCGCTAAGTTGACCTTTGTTGCAATCCCCGATCCCCTCGAGACAGTCTTTTAGATTTCGAGCCCGAGACGCTTGCACAACCAAAGCAGCCTCCGGCGCGGTGAGGTTCGTACTATTGCAGTTGGGGAAGCCGGAGTAACAATCCTGGAAGTTTTGGTCGCGTATGGCCTGTGCGACCGCCTGTTGCTCAGACGCGGCGACTTGTTTCATGTTACAGTCCGAAAACCCTTGAAGGCATTCTTCGAGATTCTGTGAGTTTGACGGCTCATAGCTTTGCGCGATCGAGCCCATCGGCCAGATCACCAAGACGGAAAGAAGTACAGCACATCGAGCAAATATCATCATCCCCTCCAGTGCGCCATGAAGCGCACGTAGTTAGCAGCAATTCAATGGAACTCAAAATAATTAGGAAGCCGGAATTGGCCGTGAGGTTAGCTCCCGACGATCACCATTTCTCCGACCGCTTCATTCCCCTCCAAGGCCTGGCATCCTAACGGCACCGTTTCCATTGTCCTCAACCTGAAATCGACTCTCGTGTTCCAAAAGGAACTGCGGCACCGTCACCATTCGTTGCAGACTAGTGGACTGTAACAGATGAAAAGATAGTATAATCGTGAATATGGAAACCACGATCGCACTAACGGAAGCGGAACGTATGGAACTGAATCAGCGAGCGGCGAGTCGCAGCGGGCGTGCAGATGATGCGCGCCGTGCACGACTGATTCTGCTGCTGGAAGCCGGCTGCACCTGGAAAGCGATACGAGACAAGCTGGATTGCAACGATGCCTTCATTGATCGTTGGAGGAAACGATTCGGCGAAGAACGGCTGGCAGGGCTGTTCAGCCGGCACGCCGGACAGGAGGCCAGCACGCTTACGCCGGCGCTCGAGGCTCGCATCCTGGACTGGACGGTCAAACGCAAGGCGCCGGACGGCTCGACTCAATGGAGCACGCGCAAACTGGGCAGTCAGCTTAAGATCAGCCACATGATGGTGGCGCGGGTCTGGGCTAAGCACGGTCTGAAGCCGCAGCGGCTTGATCGCTACATGGCAACCAATGACCCGGACTTCGAGACCAAGGCGGCAGAGATTATCGGGCTGTATCTGAATCCGCCGGCGCATGCGGCGGTGTTCTGCGTTGATGAGAAGACAACCATCCAAGCGCTCGACCGCAAGGATCCGGTGTTGCCACTCTCTCCAGGCCGTGCGGAGCGCCACGGGTTTGAGTACTTCCGGCACGGCACGTTGTCTCTATACGCCGCATTCAACACCAAAACCGGTGAGGTGCTAGGAAAGACCGCTGCCCGCCACACCTCCGCGGAGTTCGTCGCGTTCCTCGCCGACATCGTCGTGAACCAGCCGCGCGGCAAGGAGATCCACGTGATCGCCGATAACCTCTCGGCCCACAAGACCCGGCAGGTTGACGATTTCCTGGAATCTCATCCGCATGTTCACATGCACTTCACTCCCACTTACTCCTCCTGGCTCAACCAAGTCGAGCTTTGGTTCGCCAAGATCGAGCGCGATGTCATCGCTCGTGGTGTGTTCACCTCATTGGCCGATCTACGCAGAAAGCTCATGAAATACATCCGTCACTACAACAACCTGCCGAAGACGGTGAAATGGCGCTACTTTGATCCCACAAACCGCATCACTCCCACTTCAACCGTTACAGTCCACTAGTTCTCCGTTCTAGTCTCGAGCGCGAAGAGCCGCGCTGATGCCAGCATCGCTGCCACCGATGATCAGCAGTCTCATGTGGTACCTATTGCTTTCCGATGTTGTCGAGTTCTTTTTGCAGGGCGAAGGTGTCAAGCGTTGCCACCGGCAGGCAGAGGAAAAGGCTGATGCGCCGATCGAGGGCAACAAACGCGCTGGAGTAGGCGTGTTGAATCTCTTCAGGCGTTCCGTTCACGGCCGCCGGATCGGGGACGCCCCAATGGGCGGTCATGGGTTGGCCCGGCCAATACGGACAAACTTCCTTCGCTGCGTTGTCGCAGACGGTAAAAACAAAATGGAGTGGTGGCGCACCGGGACCCGCAAACTCGTCCCAGGATTTGCTGCGAAGATTCGCTGTGCTCATGTGAGCATCTTCAATTTGGCGAAGTGCCTCCGGCCGAACGATTCCCGACGGATGGCTCCCTGCGCTGTACGCAGCGAAGTTCGGGAAGCCCTTATGTTTCAAGATCGCTTCAGCCATGATGGAGCGGGCTGAATTGCCGGTGCAGAGAAAGAGCACATTGTAGCGAGCCATTTCGAACGTCCTTCCAAAGGGAGGTGGATGTCGGGTTGGGTATGTTCGTACACTTCATCGCGAACAGCAGGCCGGAGCGCAGCAAGCCGAAGCTTCAACGCGCGGCTTGATGGCATATACCTTTACGCTTGCCGCGGCTGCGTTGACGTCATATAGCGAGAGGAGCGTTTTCAATTCGTCATGCAAAGGGACTGAAGTATTCGGTACGGGAGTGCAACAAGGCTCGCCGACTACTTGGAATGGGCTCGCGGCGTCCATCTTCGGGGAGCAACAGCCGGTTTGATTCTCCACCTTGGCATACGCGTTCAAGTCCGCACCGCTGTCTACGAACTCGACATGTGCGAAGCCTGCCGCCAGCAATCCGGCCCGGTATTCGTCGATCTGAATGGCTCCCGCGATGCAGCCAACGTAGGCGGCGACACTCTTCGCTACTACCTCGGGTAACTCGCGTTTCAGCGCGATGTCGCTTACCGCCACGCGTCCACCGGGCTTCAAAACGCGGGCGATTTCGCGAAACACAGCAGGCTTATCGGTTGCGAGGTTGATCACGCAGTTCGAAATGACACAATCGACCGATGCATCCGGGAGGGGAATTCTGTCGATCGTTGACAGGTAGAACTCGACGTTTGTGTAGCCACCCTTTTGAGCGTTGGCTCGCGCCCGCTCAATCATGGCCGGGGTCATATCGATGCCGATGGCGCGGCCTCCAGGCCCAACCATCTTCGACGCTAGAAAGACATCAAGACCGCCGCCCGAGCCAAGATCGACGACAACCTCTCCCGCGCGAATGTGCGCTGTCGCGGTCGGGTTGCCGCAGGACAAGCCCATGTTCGCCTCTGCCGGAATGGAGGTAAGCTCCTCGGGTGTGTAGCCGAAAGCCTCTGCGACGGCCCTCACGCCTGCGTCTTCGCTCGACAGCGAACTCTCGGCAACCGCTCCGTACTTCGACTTCACCGAATCCAGAATCTGCTCTGCCACGATCCACCTCTCAAAAACATATTCGCAAAAGCGACTATATTCCTTGCTAACATATTCGTCAAGGCGTATAAATTATTCATGACAAAAAAGTCGTCTTCATTCAGCATGGAGCGATTCTTCCAGGCGTTGGGAGACAATACGCGTCTCCGACTGCTCAACCTGATGGGAGACCAGGAGATCTGCGTCTGCTACTTCGTGGAGATTTTGGGGCAGGGCCAGCCGAAGATCTCAAGGCATCTGGCGTATCTTCGCCGCGCCGGGATCGTTGCTGCCCGACGGGACGGCAAATGGATGCACTACCGCATCGTCATGCCACCGAATGTCGGCGCCGCTCAGGTGTTGCACCAGACTTTAGCGTGGTTGAAAGAAGAGCGAACAATGCAGGCCGATAGGGCTCGTTTATGCAAGGCTTGCTGCAGCCCGGCGAAGTTCTCCGCTCTTCAGGGAGCGCCTTTACCAACTCCGATCGATTGCCCAACCGCCGTTGAGGCCAGATGAACGTCGAACAAATCACGCCGGAATCTCGGCAACACCGGTGCTCCATGAAACCCGCGCTGCGGCGACGTGTCATTGCGGAGTTCACCGGAACTCTCCTTCTTCTCGCTACCGTCGTCGGCTCCGGGATTATGGGGGAGCGACTCGCAGCCGGAAACGTTGCGCTCGCTCTTCTGGTAAACACCTTAGCCACTGGCGCTGCGCTTATCGCGATCATTCTCGCATTCGGTCCCATTTCAGGAGCGCACTTGAATCCCGCGGTGTCGCTCGCCGATGCATGGCAGGGCGGCATCCAGTGGCGTGAAACGCCAGCGTACATCCTGGCCCAGGTGGCTGGCGCGTTTGCGGGTGTTGCAGTGGCTCACTTAATGTTCGGAGTATCTGTTCTCGAAGTGTCAACACACGTTCGCAGCGGTGCGGGTCAGATTTTCAGCGAATTCATAGCCACATTCGGCTTGCTCGCGGTGATTTGGGGATGTGTGCGGCAGAGGCCTTCCGCAGTCCCCTATGCTGTCGGCGCTTACATCACTGCGGCTTATTGGTTCACTGCATCCACATCTTTCGCTAATCCTGCCGTAACCCTCGCTCGATCGGCGACCAACACATTCGCGGGAATTCGCCCGGCCGATGTGGGCGGGTTCATTGCAGCTCAGCTTGCCGGCGCCTTTGTTGCGACGCTTCTCTTCCAATGGCTCATGCCGGTGCTCAAAGCGGAACCAACAGCTCTGTTCGTGGAGCATGATCGAGTTTGATCGTGACCGGCAGGAATCGGGACGACAGCTGAGCATGGATTCCACGGTTAAGGATGTGTCACGGTTAGGCAAGATCGGGATCGCCTAGAAGACCAGTTTTGGAATGAACCTCTGAATTTAGTTTAGGCGTTTTCGATTTGCAGGGGAGAAGGAAGCGGCTGGCGTTAGCCGCGGGCGCGGTGATCCTGATTGCGATTATGGATATCAGCTGAAACCATATCAGCTCCTTAAGCTCGGGTCACTGACAACGAGAGGATTTAGAAGACTCCAGCATGCGGCAGATTTTCATCTGCCGGGAAGCGGTGGGCCGGCGAACGCAGGATTTGTGGCGCGACGAACAGCAATGGAAAACCCATCCAGGGTGCATGACTGATTTTGAAGGCTGCAGCCCGGCACGAAAACAGGCACTCGCGCTGGCGGGGAGTTGAGCGAAAGAACAGCCGACTCGCGCATTTGGTCCAGTGTCTGAGCAGTGTAGAGGGCGCGCACCGAATAGACGCCAGAGGCCGAGCGCCATAGCTCGAACACTAAGGCACCCCCGGGTGGCGTGTCGTCCCGTCGCCCATCGATGATCCAGGTGAGTCCGAGGGCGCCCGCTACAGTTGCCATGTTAGTATCGTGGCCGATGAGAAATAGAACGCGGTCGCCCGGTTTGCCTGGAGCCCCTGGAACCGGTTTGGCTTCTGCGCTTTGCTCCATCGCTTTCAGAATAGAGTCGAGCAGGTTCGAGGCGTACATGCGCGCGATGATGGGCGTGCGTTGTGCAAAGTCTGCGGCGGCAGTATGCAACTGCATAATATTGCGTAACGCCGCTTCATCCATGCACCCCCATGCGAGATTGGGGGGCTTCATGCCTTCGGTGTACTCCAGCAGCAGGTTTTCGGATAGCGTGGAAGCCACGCTCAGTGGCCCCTTCAACTCAATCG
Organism: uncultured Acidobacteriaceae bacterium; assembly: GCA_963745845.1. GTDB lineage: Bacteria > Acidobacteriota > Terriglobia > Terriglobales > Acidobacteriaceae > Telmatobacter. Next base: position 459,088 of record CAVUZE010000002.1, read on the forward strand.
GATGATCGCTTTTCCCGGCTGAAAGCCGAGCTGGAATCTCAAAGATGGATGTACGCGCCGAGGTTGTGGCATGCCCGCAACCGGCAAGGATTCGATCAAGAGATTCCAACTGTGGGCGGTAGCCTTCGGTAAGATTGCTTGGATCGCCGCCGATGCGTCCCGCAACTGCGGCCACCGCTAGGTCGCGATTTAAATCCTCTGACATTGACGGATGGAAGAGCGGATCGTTCATGCCTTCCAGCAACGCGTGCACGTCTACAGAACATCCGGGGAACATTCCTTCAGCAATCGCTCTGCCAGTTTCACGCGTCCGCTGGTCCGAGTCGGCGAGGATAGTGACGCGCCTGGCATCTGTGCAGCCCGTTGATTCCAGCAGGCCATCTGCCGCCAGTCTGGCCCGGTCATAGCTGCCAAAAATCGTCATCAGCTTGTAGCCGTGATCGGTCAGATAGCCTGGCGGAACGCTCCAATCCGGCCAAGGCGCGGCCGAGTAGGGGTTGTATTGAGCCGGCTTTCCGGTGGGTGAGCGAACTCCGTGACGGCTCAAATAGATAACGAACTTAAGCTGCTCGTCATTCTTTGCACCGTCGCCGATTGAGTCTTGGGGGCAGCACGAAAGGACACACGCAAGCGGAACAATCAGCGAAGCAATGGCATTGCGGAACACAGCGCAGGGCGACATGCATCTCCTCGAATATCGGAAAAACTCAGACCGGCACGGGTAAGAGGCCCGATGTGCCGGTCTGCTCTTGTCCGCGCTTCTTACTTCTCGTGGCCCGAAGTCCAGCGGAGGCTGGCGCTATATGTCGGCTTGTAATACTCCCTCTGCGTCATGTATTGCGGGCTGCCGTTGTAGAAGCCGAAGACCTCGTTGTTGAGGTTCAAGCCATCAAACTGGAGCTGCAATCCGCGATAGATGCGAATGCCCGCCTGCGCGTCCACTTGGAGATGAGGATAGAAGTAGTTATCGCCGAAGGGACCGTTCGGTGGTCCGGGCGAGTCCTGGGTTGCATCTGGATAGTTGTTCACATATTGGTATGCATTGTCGTTGGCGCCGTTATAGCTGATGCCAAGGTTGGCCGAATAGCGTCCAAGTTCATACGACGGCTCAATATTGTAGGCGTTCTTCGCTTGTCCGATCAGCGGCGGGGCATCGGTGCGGTCGGGGATTCCATGCGTGTGAGAGATAGTGTAAGCATAGTTGGCCAGGATGCCGAGACCGCGCATGGCGCCTGGTAAGTTGGTTAACTTCTGCTGCCATGAAATCTCCAAGCCTGAAACCGTGGCGTTTGCTGCATTGATATTCTGTTGCGTCACGTCCGGATAGCCATCTCCTGTAGTGGATGTAGCAGCAGGGGCAAAGGCAGTCACAATTGGGTCGATGAGCTGCTTGTAATAGTATCCGGCTTGAATAACTCCGAAGGGCTTCAACTCCTGCTCAAGCAATAGATCGTAGTTATTGGCGTGAGTCGGCTTCTCGTTGGGATTCCCAATGAGGTAGCGCGGAATCGTGTCCGGTCCGTTATCGAAGTCGTACGGCACCAGATCGTAGGGATCGGGCCGAGAGATGCCGCGCGCATAGACCGCGCGGATGGCCGTAAGAGGTGTCGCTGCCCAACGTGCCTGAACGCTCGGTAATGGATCCCAGTATGTCTCACTTGTTGATGTCGGCGTTGTCCCAATCCAATTGCCGTTGTTATCGAGACCGTCTCCATTGGGTCCGGCAACAGCATTCACCATATATCCCAGCGCGGTGACCTGGGTTCCTTCGATTCGCAGGCCAGTTTGCAGCCTGAATCGATCCCAGTTAATTGTGTTCATGATGTATCCAGCCGAGACGCGCTCGATCAGATCGAAGTTATTGGGGTCAGATCCCGTATGTGTGTCGATGACATCCAACTGGAACAGGCCCTGGTTGGTTCCAAAGTAAGAGGTCAGCTTGTCGTAATCGGTGAAAGGGCCATTGTGGTAGTTGCCACTGTAATAGTGGGGGTCAAGGTACCCACCCTGAAATTGATCTGCCGTCGCGCTACCGCTGTAATCGTAGGTCGGTGTGTAAGCATTCTGAAATTTATGGCCATTGCGGAATTCGCCGCCGAATTCCAGCGTGGCCGAATGCTTGCCGACATGGTAACTGACGCCCGCTCCCCCCACTCCTGCAGGTTCAGCTGCACCGCTTGGCCCGTCGTGGTAATGAACTGGTTGATCGTGTAGTTAGGAAGATAGAAAGTGTTGTCCGTCGGATTAGAGTTGGGCATCATACAAACTGAGGACCACTGCGGCAAATAGATGCTCTTTGGGCTTGTGCCCTCATAATTGCAGTTTGCAACGTCGTATTTTTTCAGGGCACTGGCCGTGGACCAAGACACTTCAGGATTACCGCCGGAATTCAGCTCGCGCGAACGGGAGACAGCCGAACCCCAATGAATCCATAGATTGTTATAGGTATGACTGCCGCTCAGGGAAAAGCTGCCGATCGCGAAGTCGGGTTTGCGACTCGATTCATAGAACTTCGGTTTGGCATTCGTGTTTACTTCGTAGTACCACTTATCGCCCCAATCCTTGAAATCGGAAAGAAGGAAATGAGCAGCAAAGCTGGAGTGCTCGCTCAGCTTGTAGTCGGCGCCCATCGTTCCACCCCAGCGCAAGCGCTGATAGCGGTAATCGCGCAGGGTCATTCCATCGTAGTAAGGGTTCGTGGAGCCATCCGGATTGATGTCGGGTGCCGGTTCAATGTCGTTTATGCCTCGACCGTTGTAATCGTAGCCTGCTCCCATAATCACGCCCCAGCGCTTGCTGGCGCCAAAGCGCTTCCCGAGCGTCGTGGTTACGTTACCCACATAGCGCGTGTTCTCGATCGGCGTGTAGCCCATCGTGGTCTGAAGATCGAACGTGGGTTCTTCACCTGCCATCTTAGTAACCAGATTGACCGAACCGCCGATTCCATCCGCATCTTGATTGGCGGAAAGAGTCTTGTTCAATTCGATGGACTGTATCATGTCCGCGGGAATCGTGGCCAGGTTGACTTGGCGAATCGCCGCTTCGGGCGATGGAATCGTGACGCCGTCGATAGTGACATTGGTTAGACGCGGGTCAAGACCGCGCACTTGGACGTAGACGCCTTCGCCTTCATCGCGCTGCAGGGTGACACCCGGCATGCGGCCAATTGCATCTGCAACGTTCGCGTTGGGAAGCGCAAGGATCTCGGATTCGGGCATCACTTGCAGAATGTTAGGAGAAGTAATCTCCTGATTGATTGCCTGCACCATATTCTGCCCGCTCTCGGCAGAAACCACTACCTGCTCATTGCCGGAGCCAACTTCCAAAATGGCATCCAGGGTGGCACTCTGTCCGGCCGCGAGCGTAATCGTCTTAGTGAATGGCTTGAAGCCAGCCGAAGTGATGGTCAACGTATAGTCCCCTGGGGCGAGGCCCGTAATAGTGAATTCACCTAAAGCATCGGAGGTGGTGATGAAGCTGCCAGGGTCTGCGACCACCCGAGCGCTTTGTATAACGGCGCGAGAAGCGTCCGTGATGCGGCCAGTGATCGCCGCCTTTTGTGATTGGCCGTAAGCGGCGCTGACAACGTAAAGGATCGTGAATGCCAGTAGAGAAAGAATGCGCAAGCGGAACAAATGGATCATTGCGTGCCTCCTTGCAAAGGTTCCCAACGAATGGGTGAGTCCAACGCTAGCTTGGCTAATCGTGGCTGAAAGTTGGCTGAAGCGCATGTGACAAGGTCGTGAATTCTCGGCATAAGCGTTCGGCTTCAGGTTGGCTTCAGCCTGTCAATTGCATTCTTTGGTTTCGCCGTGCACCGTCGTTTGCGCGGTGTTATCAGGGAGATAGCATGCAGTTCTCAAGTCGGAAGACGATCGTGGCTCTTGTGCTTGCGTCCCTTGCAGGTGCCGGCGTTTACGCTCAACACGAACCAACTTTTCACATAACGCGGTCTTTCAATCTTGGCGGCGATGGATCCTGGGACTATCTTCGCTTCGATTCCGCAGCCAATCGGTTGTTTATCACGCGATCCACACGGGTGATGGTGGTTGATCTTGCTTCCGGCAAGCTCGTCGCCGAGATCCCAGACACCCCCGGCGTGCACGGCGTTGCGCTGGTGCCTGAGTTGCAGCGCGGCGTAACCAGCAATGGCAAAGCCAATACGGCATCCATCTTTGACCTCGATTCATTGAAAGTCGCCAACACTGTGCCAACCGGAGAAAAGCCCGATGCCATTCTCTGGGAGCCATTCAGTAGGACAGTGCTCACGATGAACGGTCTCGCAAACAGCATCACCGTTGTGGACGTGGCGGCGGCCAAGCCCCTCAGCCCGATCGCGCTTCCGGGGCGGCCGGAAACCGCGGTTGCTGACGCGAAGGGCAAGATCTTCGTAAACCTGGAAGATAAGGCGCAGATTGCCGAAATCGACATGGCCACGCATTCCCTACTGCATGCCTGGGATCTGGAGGGATGTACTGAGCCCACCGGGTTAGCCATCGATGTCGAAAGCGCAAGACTCTTTTCCGGATGTCACAACGGTGTTCTCGTCGTCGTCGACGCCAACTCCGGCAGGAATATTCAAAAGGTGCCGATTGGACAGGGAGTGGATGCTGTCGCCTTCGATCCTGCAATCCACACAGTTTTTACTTCCAATAAAGAGGGAACCATCTCGGTCGTTCGCCAATTGAACGCAGACGAGTATCAGAATCTTGAAACGGTGCAGACCCTGCCAGGAGCAAAGACAATGGCCCTCGACCCCATTCGTCATGTGGTCTACACTGTCGCCAACCGTGAAGGCCAATTCGTCCTGCTCGAAGTCGGGCAATGAGTACGGTCTTTGTGGGTGGAGGCATTGTGCGCGTTCTAGTGGTAGAAGATCACGCCGGTTTGGCGAAGAACGTGGCACGTGCCTTACGCGAGTCCGCCGGGTATGCCGTTGATGTATCGCTCGACGGACAAGATGGACTCTTCATGGGCGAGTCCAATCCGTATGACCTCATCCTGCTCGACCTCATGCTGCCCAAGATGGATGGACTCGATGTGTTGAGGGCGCTTCGCCGCCACGATATCCGAACACCGGTTCTCATTCTTACCTCGCGCGACGATAAGGAATCGACGGTGGCCCTCCTCGATTCAGGCGCCGATGACTACTTGACGAAGCCCTTCGATGTGGACGAACTTGTGGCTCGCTGCCGAGCTCTCATCCGCCGGGCGCATGGCGTCGCTTCGCCCGTCATTGAAGTAGACGACCTGGTGATTCACTCGGAGGAGATGAAGGCTTTGCGCGGCGGCCGACTGTTGACACTGACTGCTATGGAATACCGCCTGCTTGAATACATGGCGCACCGTCCGCATACTGTGCTCTCAAAAAGCGAACTTCTCGAACATCTCTACGATCACAACTGGGAGAAGTTCAGCAACGTGCTCGAGGTCTACATCTCTTCTCTGCGGCGCAAGCTCAATCAAGATGGTGCGGTGCCCCTCATTCACACGCTCAAGGGGCGCGGCTATGTCCTTTTACAATAAAGCGCACCCTGCCTGTAACAAGGGCTTAATAAAAGCGGCGCTGCATGCGGCCTACAATAGGCTGACACTCCGAGCGCAACGTATGCAGCTGCCGATACGAATCCGGCTCTCCATCAGCTATTTCGTCATCTTCTCCATCGCCGGCATTTTTCTGTGTTTTGCGTCCTACCTGATGGCTCGGCGAAGCTTGTACATCGCCTTGAATCACGAACTCGATGAACATGTCGATGACGTGCGGGACTTCTTTGCAGCGCATCGGCTTGGAGGGGACTTCGATCGCGCCCGCACGGAGACGGCCGCCGAGTTTTCCTTGAAAGACGATGGGAAATGGCTGCAGATTCAGGATCAGCAGGGTCGGTGGATCTACCGCGCCAAGCGCATGATGATAGCGCCCCATGGTCTGCCTCCTGCTTCGGTCCTGCCCCCGCAAGGCGTCATCGCGGAATTCGATGCGGGAGCCAAGCGTGTTCACTCCTTGCAGCGTTCCTTTACGCTCGCTGGCCAAACATTTGTCGTGGAGACCGGTGCGACCCTTACCAAAACCGCTCAAACGCTTCTTCTCTTCCGAAACGGCCTGTTGCTCATTTCTCCCGCGGTCTTTCTCATGGCTGGACTTGCCGGGCACCTGCTGAGCCGCCGCGCTTTGAATCCCGTTGCTGCCATCGCGAGGGAAGCACAGCGCATTCACGACGCCAATCTGCAAATCCGCCTCCCCGAGCTCCAAACTCGCGATGAACTGGCGCACCTATCGGCCACGTTAAATGAAATGCTGGAGCGGATCGAGTCCGGCGTACGCAGCGTGCGCGATTTTACCGCTTATGCTTCGCACGAATTGAGAACACCGGTTGCATTTATTCGTACGGAGGCCGACCTCGCGCTCCAGTTCAAGCGGACCAATCAGGAATACCGGGAAGCGATCCAAGTGATATCTACAGAAGCGGTGCGCATGTCGTCGCTTCTCGACGGCCTCTTGTTTCTTGCACGCGCCGACTCCGGCGCTGAACAGGTCCAGTTACGGGCGGTCGACGCCCGCAGTCTGTGCATCCAGGCTAGGGAAAAGTGGCAACCGATCATGCAGATCGCGCAATTGGAGCTTCGCGTCAACTTGCCCGCAGAACCCGCAGTAGTGCTGGCCGATCCGCTTTACCTCCAGCGCTTGCTCGCCATCATCCTCGAAAACGCGAGCAAGTACACGCCCGCCAATGGCTCAGTGGGACTGACTCTTCACATCGAGAATAATGCCCTGCGCTTCGCAATAAGTGATACGGGCATCGGCATTCCACCCAAAGACCGGAACCATATCTTCGAGCGGTTCCGACGGGGCAGCAATGTGCAGGGAGCCAATGACCACGGTTCAGGTCTTGGATTGGCACTGGCTGCATGGATCGCCGAGCGCCATCGAACAACCATTGATGTGGAAAGCGATCTCGGCTGCGGCAGCACCTTTTCGTGGACGCTACCCCTGGCCCTTGATTCTTGTGCCGAGTCATCTGCGGATGTGGACCTCACCGCGAGAGCGTATCCCTCGCCCACACAAGCGTGAGAATGCCGGATATCTCCTGAGGGGCCGACCGCCAGCTGGGCTGAAATGGGCTACGTGCAAAGTAATAACAAGACTAACAAGTGTACGGACCGTATGAGGGCGAGACTTCGCTTGGTCCGCTTGATCCCCTTGGTAACTTTGCCCTTTGGATTCTGTATACTTTCGAATGCGCCACCAACTACCCGCTGGTGCGCATCACCAACCTGGCGACCCAACATGTCTTTTACAGCCGGACGCACGACCACAGTAGCATGGCCGTCGCCAACAGGAATCTCTCCTCAACGCACTTCGATGTACCGACCACGCAGGAGAAAGGCCCGAGCCTACTGGAGGTAGTCGCCAATGGAATTCCGTCGATTCCGGCTCTTGTATTCGTGGAGTAAGAGTGCGGACCGGCGATTTTCGGTGGAAGATGTACTTTCGGGGATATTTTTCAAAAAATCAGTTTAACTCGATTGAATTGAGCGGGCGTGAATCCCAGCCGAGCGTATGCTGGGGGGTATTCTTGCCCTGCGCAGCCTTAAGGATCTGCACTTCCCATGCAGGTTTCATGCTGACGTAAGATTTCTAAGCTTTCTTTATTGGTCGCGCTCAAGGAAGAGACGCCGCACCACATCATTGTGCACCTGGACTCGGCGAAGCGAAGTTGCGGAGATCGAAAATCTTCCAGTCTTCCTCACCGGGCGGTTGAACCCAGAGGAGGAGAGCGACGGAGACGATCGCTCCCTGGTAATACGCGACGTGCGTCGTGTGCGGGCCTGGGTCGAGATGGATGGTGCCACTGCCGCCAGCTGCTGGGTGGATGCCGTCGAGGTTGATGAGCTCCCGGTCGTCAATCCACAGAATCGCGCCGTCATCGGAGACCATTCGGAACTGGTAATCGCCGGCATTACGAATCCAGAACACAGCGTGGTAGTCGATCCCGAAGAGGTTGGTGCGCGGCGTGACGCCGGGGATGCCGTCCGTGTTGGTGAAGTTCTGGCTGGGAACGTCGAGCGAGTAGGTATAGATAGAACCGATGGGATCGAGCTCGCGGAATTCAGGAAGGAGGCGGAGGGAATCTTCCAGTTCGTAGACGTCGCCACAGAAGGAATTAGCAGCGGGAACGACCGAGCCGAAGGAACCAATGGGGCCCTTCGGCGGGGCCAAATAGATACGGCCAACAAAGCGAGAGTAGTCTTCGAGATTGGAGGCGGTTTCCTGCGCGAGCCGGTCCTGGGTAGGAACCTCGCGCGTGCCGGGAACGCTGCTCGCACCGGAATCTGCCACAGTGGCGACGCTGGGCGTCTTGCCCCCTAAGACCACGTCGGTCGCCCCGAGGTTGCCGGTTGCGCGATCGCGCACCACGATGCGGGCGAGCGCAAGAGAAGGTGTCGCCTTAAGCTCGAGAATATGGGTGAAGCCAAGAGCGAGGGCACGCGCGTAATCCGCGGAGGTGAGCACCCGATCGAGGGGCGCTTGGAAGAAGCCAATCGGTTGGCCGGCCGCGTTGAAGGCGCAGACACCGTAGTCGATCTGAACGCGCCGGTCCACCGAAACCATCTGGTGCCCTTCTGCGTCGGCGTCGACGGTCACGTACGAGAGCGACGATGCGTCCACAGCGACCTGGAAGCGCAGGACGTCGCTGTGCCCAGTTTCAATGAGGCGAGCGTGCAGGGAGATGGAGAGCGGAGTGTCCGGGTAATTACAGGCGTCTTTCCTCAGCAGCTTCTCAATGGAATGAGACCCCCTGACCGGAAGTTTCTTCGGAGCGACGGTTTCGCCCACATAGTAGCGGCGGCGGTAGAAGAGGCGAACACCGTTGCGGGTGGTGGTGACGGAAACCTGATGGAAGCCGCTAGTCCAGCCGTCGGGGCCGGGGCGAAATGTGAGCTGATAGTGAAGCGTGGAACGCTCCAGACAGCTGGAGGTGATCTGGAATCCCGCATGAGTGTCCGCAGCCGACGAGAGCAGCGCGTTGGGGTCGATGATGTGGAGGCTGCTAATGGGTGCGATTTGCGGTTGCGTAGCTGGCACATGGCGATGCTTCCGTGATTGATCGCCGATCCCTGAATAGGAAACCTGCAGTTCAGTGCCGGTAAGGTTGGGGACGGGGCCGCCATGCCCATTGAGGGCAATCAGGTCGAGGACGACTTCGCGGGCCGTGATGTGAAGTGTGAACACGCCCGAGTCCGCTTGCGTGGGCTGGATCGCAACGGTTTCCGGTGCTTGCGAAGCGCCGGGATTCTCTTGCGCCTGCGCGGATGCGGATGGCAGTACGAGGGCAGCAAAAAGAGCGGCGACTCCGATGGCCCCTTCCCTGCCGCAGCAAGACGCAAGACTCCAACTTGCTGCGGTCGGGTGCCGCAGAACGAAGGCCGTCCGTTCGATTGTCGTCAAACCGCGCATCATCACCTCCTGACCCAGCCGAACAAGAGAAGGTCGGCGGCGGCAGGATCTGTCAAGGAACCCGCCGGCACGGACCCGTCAGTGACCGCCATCCCCAGAGGCAGATACGCATTCGTATCCAGCATGAAGGAATCCAGGGTGGCACTCCCCAAATTCAACGATCCCTTCGGCCGACGGCTGCGGCCTCAATGCATGCGCGTCAGTCGGTTGTGTACCTGATTTCGAGGCTGCGGATTCGATAACAGGCATAAGTCAGCACGAGTGCAATGAGCGCGAGCAGCCCGATGGATGCAGCCCAGCCGGAGACCGGTTCCGTTTCAATGGTAAGTAAAGCGAATATACCCTGACCCGGCACGCTGATGGGCATAAGATGACGAAGATAGGATGCCACGCTGAGTTTCTGCAGGAGGGATGGCAGGACTGGGTTAATTGCTTCCCATCCGAGGACGAGCATTGCGGCCGGAGTGGGGTTGCGAAATATCATGCTCAACAGAAGAAAGACCGCGCCATAGCCCAGGCAGCCGAGAACCGTGATCAGAACATAAGCGCCTAACTGACCGAGACCCGGGCCATTGAAAATATAGTCTCGCCCAGCAGATCCGTATCCGGCATACATGAGCGCGAAATCGGCCACGATCGCGGTGACAAACAAAGCCAATGCTGTGATTCCGCCCGCCGCAAATTTGGAGAGCAGCAGGATTTCGCGCCGCACTGGCGATAACAGATAAAAGTGAAGACTGCGTTCGACCATTTCTCCGCGGATCAACCGGGAGAAGATTCCCAGACAGCCGAAGAAGATTCCGAGGCGGATGTAGTAGAACTCAACGATGCCGGCGAGGATACCGGTGTCTTCAGCCATGGCAGATGCGGGATGGCCGCCGATCAACAGGTGAAGGAAGATGATGAATGTGGGGGCGAAGGCGAGAAAGTAAATCCAACTCGCCCTCCAGGAAAAAAGGTTTCTGCGCAGTTCGATGACGGTCAGGCGGCGGCCTTGAATCCACCATAGGCCCCATGGCTGCTGCTTGAGCAGTGCCGCAGAGTTTCCTAAAACCCCTAGCGTCATGAGGCACCCCCGTCGGTTCCGATCAGATACTGGTAGATTGCATTGGCATCGTCGTCGGCAGGCGTAACGCCCTCGATCTTTACGAGTCCCTCGGCGGCGATCCCGTTGAGCATGAAATAGAACTGATCGATATCGCCGGTGCGGAGGAATACACCTTTACCGTCCGCATGCAATCTTGCTTCGACGCAGTGATTGACAGCGAACATCTTCGATGCAAGTACCTCGGGACAGTCGCACCGGATGAGGACCTGCATCGGCTTGTCGCGCACTTCCTGCCGGACCTGATGGATATTTCCTTCCGCTACCAGGTAGCCCCCGGTGATGAGGACAACGCGGTCGGAGATCCTGTCGACCTCATCGAGAATGTGGCTGGAGATTACGAGATGCATGCCCTGGCAGCCCAGTTCCTGAAAGAGGGCGAGAGATTCAGCACGCGCCACGGGATCGAGTCCGTTGAGAGGCTCATCAAGCACGAGGACCTTGGGGTGATGGGCGATGGCCTGAGCAAGCCGAATTTTTTGGCGCATGCCTTTGCTGTAGCCCGCAATCTTTCGTCCGGCCGCGTCGCCGAGCCGAGCGCGCTCGAGAGCCTCCATGGTCAACCGGTAGGCTTCGGGCTTGGGGATTCCATGAAGCAACAAGCTGTCGAGGACAAACTGCCAGCCGAGAATTCCACGCGGGAAGGAATCGAATTGGGTGCAGTAGCCGACGTTGCGGAAGAACTCTGTGGCATTGCCGGGCGAGATGCCGAGAACCGAGATGGAGCCGCTCGATGGCTGGACTAGTCCCGTCATGAGGTTCATGAGCGTGGTTTTGCCTGAACCGTTGGGTCCAACGAGAGTCGTGATCCCCGGTGGGATATTCAGCGAGACTCGATTGACGCCCAGAATCTCGCCGTAGAACTTCGATACGTTGTCGAAGACGATCCGGTCATTCATCCGCGGACCACCTCTCGAGCGCGGATACGCGCGTTCAGCATGGCGACGCTGGCCGCGCATACCAGCGCAAGCATCGCAGCAATCGCCGTCGTGGGTAACAACTCTCCGAAGCGCGAAAAATCGGGCGCCCCTAACAGGCGCCGCCAGAGGACCGACATCATGTAAGGGATGTTAAGAAGGAAGCCCCATCGGGTCCTCAGGATTGCGCTCATGACGCCGCCCACTCCGGCCGGAACGAAAATCGCAGCGAAGATGATGCCGGTCGCCACGATGCGCCATCTGACCCAGGAAGAGAGAGCCAGGCCAAGAACGGAAAGGAATGTAATCCAAATAACCGCACCGAGAAGAAGGCCGCCGGCAATGCGAAGATTTACGCCTATCCACGGCCCAGGCGAGGAGTAACCCTGGTAGGCGAAGAGCAGCAAGCAGGGCACCCAGGTGACTGCCGAGAGGGACGCAAACAGCGCGATGAATTTGCCGAAGACGTAACCAAAGCGCGAGATGGGCCGGCTGAGAAGAATGGGAAGCGCATTGTCGGAGAGATCGTAACTGATGAGACGAGGCGCGACCCAAGACGTGATGACTAGCGCGATCCATGACTGGGTCTGAAGAATCTGGAAGAAGAAACGAGCGTCGATTGCAAACTCGCGGGAGCCACCTTTCATGATCAAGGCTTGTGCGATCGGATTGTTGGCCACGTAGATGATGACCATGAAAACGATCGTAGGTAGCAGAGAGCCCGTGAAGAGCGCCACGGTGATTTTCGAAGACCATGCCTCGGCAAACGCGTAGCGCGTGAGAACGAGAACACGCGTCCAGAGCGGCGTAACCTTGCTGTCATACGCGCGATAACTGTGCTTATAAACCGACATTTTCTGTCCGTTCCACTTCGTTCTCCATCGCCCTGAGGAAGATGTCTTCGAGAGAATCGCGCCGCCGGTTCATGCGGCGAATTTGAACGCCCTGATCGGATGCAATGACATAAAGGTCTCTCGTCTCGATGTTGTCCGGCATCACGAGCTTGATGCGGCCGCCTGCAAATGCCGCACACTCGCACCCAAGTGCGCGAATGCGGGCGGAAAACTGTTCGGTGGCTCCTGCTGTTTCAAGCTCGATGAAGTTTCGGCGGGAGTTACGCTCTTCTTCAATATTGCGAAGCGCCGCGATGCGGCCGTCTTTGAGAATCAGCACTTCGTCACAGGTCTCATCGATATCCCGCAGCAGGTGAGAAGAGATGAGTAACCGGATACTGCCTTCTTTGCGAATTTCTTTGATCACCTGAATCATGCGCTGTCGCGCCATTGGATCGAGCCCGTTGGTGGGCTCGTCGAGGATCAGCAGACGCGGACCGTGCGCGAGTGCCTGCGCAAGCTTGATGAGCTGCTTCATCCCCAGCGAGTAGGTTCTAACTTCGCGGTATCTAACTTCGCCTAGCCCGACATAGAAGAGAGCTTCATGAGCGCGTTCAAGGGCCTCCCGTCGAGGAAGTCCGGCGAGCTCGGCCATGTAGCAGACAAAGCGCACGCCGCTCATGTTGCCGATGAACGAATCGTTTTCCGGCATGTAGCCAATTTGTTGGCGGATTTGCGACCTGTCGCGAAGCGCATCGAAACCAAAGACGCGCGCAGTTCCCTTCGACGCGCGATGAAATCCAAGCAGCGTATTGATCAGTGTCGATTTTCCGGCGCCGTTCGGACCAAGGAGACCGATCGCATGGCCTTGCAACGTGCCCGTAATCCCATTGAGCACGATGCGATTGCCAAGCCGAACCTCCAGCCCTTCAAGATCGATGACGCCCATGTCATTCTCTTACGCTCTGGACAGGCATCTTGTTCCTGGAATTCATCAGCGCTCCAAGAGTAAGAAAATCGAATCCGAAAAGACGGCTGTCGCTGGCCGCCTCAATTCGGTTGTCTTTTCCCCAGGCGCAAATCGCAGTCGGTCTCGAGTCGGCTGCCAGTTCGCGGATCGCGTCGGCTGACTTCCCGCTGAACTGAGAGAGCAGAGGAGACAAAACCGGTCCAAGGTTCTGGTAGACAACGGCCGAATAATTCTCGTTCGCATCTTTTGGCAGCAACGTTCTGAAGGCTTGGGCACGGGAGAGTGAATTCCCAGACGCGTGCGTCTGCAAGGCATCGAGCACGATTGCGCGCGTGGGACCTATCACCATGTAGCCATCCGCGAATGTATATTGAGCTGCAATCCGGCCTGACTTGAGATCGTGAAGGGCGTAGAAGCTCTGTGCTCCAACCTGACTCGTCTCGATGACAATGTTTGGAGCGTTCTCGTTGTGCGCCTCGTTGTGGAGGGATTGGGCCAACTGCTCCAGCGTCTGCTCTAACCGCTGAGAGTCGCTAACTTCGACGACCGCCTTCCAGGAAGGGGTCGGCAGCACGGGTCCATCGAGCGATACCAGAAAGTCCCCGCCGAGGCTTGCAGCAAGATCGTCGCGAATACTGATATGGAGTCTGGCCTCCGCGTCGCTCAAAGCTTTTGATTTTTCGCCGCCGCTCTTCTCGGCCATGGCCATTAGATCGTCGGCAATCTCTTTAGGATCTTTCGAAAGCCCGGCAACTACAAGTGCAGCATTGGGAGAGACAAAATCTAGCGATCCGATGGGCGCAGGAGCAGCGAGCCATGAGGCAACGCGCTGCCTGGTCCCGGCGAACTGCAAGTTCACGTGGTTTTCCGGGGCACCATTCGTCTCGCGATGTTCCGCAATCAGATATTGAACTTGTTCCAGCCCACTGTGTCCGGCTGTGTCTCCGGCGCTGCCCTGGGTATGCGCCAGGTTGGCTCTGTCAACGATCATCTGATGGAGATCGGCGGCGAGAATAATCCCCGCGCCTCGCTCATATGCGTCTGCGATCTGTTTCCCGAAATCTCCAGAGGTAAAGCCGCTCGCGCCAGCGTTGAGCTGGGCATTCAGAAGTTTCAAAGTAACGATGCTGCTCGAGAAAACCGCTTCATGGGGACGAATGAGGGCATACGAGGCGTGCTGTTTCGTCCGTGCGCTAGACGCCGAGTTCAATGCTCGTTCATCCAACACCGTAAGCGCGCCGGACGAGGCCGAAGATGTGAACTGCTGCTTCAGCAAGTCGGCGAGGCCGCTATTTTTGACGTCGGCGATGATGCCAAAGCCAGTATCTTTGGATTGCCTGACGCCTACGAGTACAATTTCACCGCCAAGATACCGGCTCACGTCGTGAAGCTTCCCGACGAACTCGTCGATCTCAGCGGTTTTCCGATCGCTCCCGCGGGACCACCACTGCTGGAGTTCGGGACTCCGCTGAAGCTGATCTTTGAAGATTGAGTTTGCCTCGGTTATGAAATCGCCGAGATTTGGCACACTGATGTATAACTCCGTTCCGGCCGGAACTCGGGGCAGCAGATCGCTGCTATATCTAGACTCAGGAAAAGGTATGGTCCCGATTCGTCGGCGAAGCGTGGCGAACTGAGCCAAGAGCGGCAGATACTGTTCGCGATTGTGACTCCAACTTACCTGCTGATCGAGTGGTTCTGGACTGAGGTTCTCGCTGGTTGCGATCTGGTCGCCGGCTTGCAGCAGCGAATCGCGCCCTGCGAAGGCAACATGGACAGCGCCCTGCAATACCGCGACGCGTGAGCCTTTCATACCCGCATCGACAGAGAACAAAGTGCCGGAAACTGCAACGCGGCAGTCCGGAGTCTCTACATATAAGTGGCCCGATGTGCGTCTAGCTGCGTGAACGATTACCGCGCCTTTGTCTAGCGCCAGGGTCATGTCATGCCCGCGCGCGCCAATCGCGAGAGCACTCCGCTCATTGACTTCGATGGTTGAGCCGTCTGCGAGGCGAACAACCGCATGCGAGCCTCCAGCAGTCCGCAGATGCTCTCCTTCTTTCAATCCATCTCCCGGACGGAGTTGACGATTCTCGCTTCCCGATATGCCTTCGGCTTCTCCATCAATCGATTGCACCTCTGCCTGAACTCCCTGGGGAATCTGCCAGAACGCTCTGTAGACAAAGAGAACGCCAACTGAAAGAAGGAGAGAGGCGGCGAGCGCCCAACCAATCGCCTTGGGAAGCCAGGCAATAGCCCGCACAGTCTTCGGTGTGGACCAATCGAGAACAGGGGCGCCGGATTTGTTGCGGAATTCGTGAAGGCAGACAAGGCATTCGCGCAGGTGCGCTTCAACCATGAGCAATTGCGATCCGGAGAGCGTTTTCGCCCGATAAGCGCCCAGTAGCCTTTGCACGTCATCGCAACTCACCTCGTCGCAGCCATTGATCGCCTCAATTGAAATGTTGTCGACGCCGTCGATTCCGAGGCGCCCCGCTAACCGCCGGGCAGAGGCCGATAACATTTCTTCGCCGGGCTCGTCTGCACGCAACGACTCAAGCGCAGTTCTTAAAAGCGATTCATCCCTGTGGCTCATTTCTTCCCCCGTTCCAGTTCGCCAAGTCGCTTCTTCAATCTGGCTCGCGCCTGATGCAGCGTCACGGCGACGACTGCCTGCGATGTGCCCATGCATGCAGCGATTTCTCGATTGTTCAAATCTTCGAGATAGCGAAGTGTGAACATCTCCGCGGCTCTCGGACTTAACTCGCCGATGGCCAATCTAAGCCATGCTCGGAGTTCTTCGACTCGCAAGCCGGCTTCCGGGGAGTTCCACGGATGAGCCGTCGCTTCGCCGGCAATCAACTCCATTGATTCAAGCGCCGCGGATTTCCTGCTCCTCAGCAGATCGAGCGCTCCATTAATAGCTGCGCGGTAGAGATAACTTCCTGCGTTGACCGGCGGCAGGGTGTTGCCTGTTGCCAGGCGTAGAAAGACAGACTGTGCCACATCCTCAGCATCGGCCATGTTGCCCGTGATCCGGTAGGCCGCGATAAGGACGCGCCGGTGATGGTCTCTGAAAAGTGCGGCGAGACGCTCACCGGTGTCTGCTAACGAAATCGGTGCGACGGCCGCGGCCACGGATACACCTTCTTGGCTTCTCATAGGGATGACGCTTCAAAACGATGAATATTAATCGCCCCAGGAGAACTACGCGAAAACAAGCTCACACGTTCCCGGTTCCTGCTCCGGCACGCCAAACCGTTAGAGAATTCGGCCAAGTTGGCTTCGAGATCGGGCTCGAGAAATTGGTTCTCGGAATACAGTCTTCCACTTGGCCTTGATCCGAAAGCTGTCTTCGCCGAGTCAACCCTTCAGATGACAGAAAGCGCGCAGCTACATTGACGAGCGACGGTGTGGTGGCGTCGCGTAGGAAAGGATGGAGAATTGATTGGTTTCTACCGCGCCGATGCTCTCAGTGCTCACTCCCCATCGCAAATTGCGCAGGCCGCGCGGGACTTCGGGCAAGAGGATGACATCACCGTGGTGCAGCTGAGGTGGGAAGCTGTCGCGCAGGAGACGACGACGGCGTTGAAGGACGCGTGACCGACTGCTTCGGCATAGACTGATCGCTCCGCGACCATTGACCTTGCGGAGTGAGTCCATTCGTCCTGCTTCAATAAGCGTAGCTCGCGAACGAATTCATCGGGACGCAAAGGGAGGATTCCGGTCGCATCACCCGCTATCGGCAATTACTGCTTGACGGTAGAGCCATCTTCACGTCGCCGCTGTGTTTGCGATAATTAGAAACGCTATGTCCAAGCAACAATTCCAGACGGAAGTAAGCCAGCTCCTCCAACTGATTGTTCATTCGCTCTACTCCCACCCGGAGATCTTCCTTCGCGAACTGATCTCCAACTCCTCCGACGCACTCGACAAGATCCGTCTCCTCACCCTCGCCGACGACAAGCACAAGGCGCTCGCCGGCAACGGCATCGATTCGCCGCGCATCGACCTCGAACTCGACGAAGAGAAGAAGACCCTCACCATCTCCGACACCGGCATCGGCATGAACGAGGAAGAGCTCGTCTCGCATCTCGGCACCATCGCCCGCTCCGGAACGAAGAACTTCCTCGCTCAGCTCTCCGGCGACGCCAAAAAGGACTCGAATCTCATTGGACAATTCGGCGTCGGCTTCTACTCCGTTTTCATGGTTTCCGGCAAGGTTGAGGTCATCTCGCGCAAGGCCGGCGAGGAGAAAACATATCGGTGGACCAGCGATGGCCAGACTGACTTCGATATCGACGAGGTCTCAGGCGCCGATGCGCGCAAGAGCGCAGGAACCACGGTCCTCATCCACTTCAACGAGGAGGGCGCGCAATACGCCAACAGTTGGCGTCTGCAGGAGATCGTCAAGAAGTACTCCAACCACATCGCCTTCCCGATCTTTCTCACCTACGACAAGAGCGAGTGGAACGCGGACAAAAAGGAGTCCACCAAGACCCGCACCACCGAGCAGGTCAACGCTGCCAGCGCCATGTGGCAGCGCCCCAAGTCCGAACTCAAGGACGACGACTACAAGGAACTTTACAACTCGCTCACCGGTGACTGGGAAGACCCGCTCTTCTGGTTCCACACACGCGCCGAAGGCACGCTCGAGTACACGACCCTTTTCTACATTCCCTCCAAGGCTCCGCTCGATCTCTATCAGGCCGACTACAAGGGCGGCGTCAAGCTCTACGTCAAGCGTGTCTTCATCATGGACGATTCCAAGGACCTGCTTCCGCAGTATCTCCGCTTCGTCCGCGGCATTATCGACTCCGAAGATCTGCCCCTCAACGTCTCACGCGAGATTCTGCAGCAGAACAAGGTGCTCACCAGTATCAAGACCGCGAGCGTCAAGAAGATCCTCTCGGAGCTGAAGACCATCGCTGCCAACGATCCCGAGAAGTACGCGCAGTTCATTGCCCAGTACAACCGTCCACTGAAGGAAGGTCTGTACGGCGACTTTGCCAACCGCGAAACTTTGCTTGATCTCATCCGCTTCAAGTCCACGAAGATTGAGGGTCTCACCTCGTTCGCCGAGGCCAAGCAGCGCATGCAGCCGGAGCAGAAGGCGCTCTATTACATCACCGGCGGCTCCGAGAGTATGCTTCGCAGCTCGCCCCTGTTGGAGATCTACAAGAAGAAGGGCATCGAGGTGCTCATCCTCGACGACGACATCGACGAGATCGTTTTTTCGTCTGTACCCAAGTACGGCGACATCGATCTCAAGGCCGTCAACAAGTCGACCAGCGGAGACGACCTGAAGGATGACTCTACTTCTCAGAAGGCCGAAGAGCTCAAGCCCCTCCTTGAGAAAATCAAGGCCACACTCGGCGAAGCCGTCAACGAAGTCCGCGCATCTTCGCGCCTCGCCGACAGCCCATCCGTCATCGTCTCTGACGAGGAAGAGCCCTCGGCCCGGATGCGCCAGATGATGCAAGCCATGGGGCAAAAAGGCGTTCCAGAGCTGCAACCGACACTCGAGATCAACCCCGATCACGAGATCATCCGAAAGCTGCTCGCCGACCTCAGCGGCAACAAGGTAGAAGACGCTGCCTGGCTCCTCTTCGACCAAGCTCTACTGCTCGAAGGCATCCCGCTGAAGGACCCTGCGACTTTCGTCCAGCGACTGAATCGCGTCCTGAATCAATCCATCTGAGCCCGACGCAACCCGCTCGGCTTATAGTGTTGCTTATGAGTTGTAGAAATGGTCTGGAACGATGCGCCCGATCACGTGGTTCCAATAGGAGAGCTTCGGATCGTAAAAGGCTTCGTTGTGGGCCTGCTTTGGAACGAGGACCAGGTCTGTACCGCCCGGGCAGAGTGCTGTTAACTCCTCCGCCATCCGAACAGGAAAGGCCCGATCACGTTCGCAATGGACGACGAGAACGGGAACAGAACAGTTTGAAAGCGTCTCGCGCGCGGACCATACGGGCGGCAGGACGCAGGCGAATGCACGCGGCAAACCAAGAACACAGGCGGCGTCCCGGAACGAAGTGAAAGCCGAGCAGAGGATTAGCTGGGCGGGCGAAACCCTATTAAGGATCGCGCTCGCGATTCCGCTTCCCATGGAGAACCCCAGCAATGTGATGGGAACGCCTGGGACGAGTGCTTGCAAGAGCGAGAAAGCAGATACCGCATCGTCTTCACATGCACGCCAATCAACAGTTCCACCGCTCCTGCCAAATCCCGAATAGTCGAAGACGAGAGAGGCAACGCCGTGTTGGGCGAGAAGCTGCTGCGCTGCTCGCCAGTTGCCTACAACCTCTCCGATGCCGTGACAGATGAGGAGCGCGGCCTTAGGCGGATGGGCCGAGGTGACAAAGGCACAATCCAGCGTGTGCGCTCCTCTTTGGATTTCATCGCGGACGACCTGCACGCCTTCGACCTCCTGCACGCGGCGAAAACGCCCGAGAAGCTTGTCGCGCAGGAAAAAGATGCGAGCGATGAGTGCAACTGCGATGGTGAAGACACAATTCTGCACGGGAACCTTACTCCTCTGCTCAAGCCGGTACTGCCATTGAGGCAGCCAGTGCTTTGACGCCCCTCAGGTCGACCTTCCCAGTTCCCAAGACCGGGATCGAGTCGACCCTCAGGAACTGGTTTGCCTTGGGCTTCCACAGTGCTGGCAGATCGCACTGCGCAAACTTCTCGATCGTCTTTTGAAGTGCCTCGTCTACGAGCGTGTGCACCACAAGAAGGCGCTCGCCTTTCTTCTCGTCGGCAACCGAAGTGACCGCAAACACCTGTTCTGTCACTTCCGAAAGCTCTTGCAGCCTTTCCTCGATCCGAATGTGAGGAACCATTTCGCCGCCAATCTTGCTGAAGCGCGAGAGCCTGTCGGTGATGGTGAGAAAGCCGTCTTCCTCCATCGTCGCAACGTCGCCGGTGGTATACCACCCGTCGCGCAAAACCTCAGCGGTCTTCTCCGGCTTGCCGAGATAGCCGCGCATGACATTGGGTCCTTTAACCAACAGGATTCCCTGCGTGCCTGGCGCAACGGGCAGGCCGGTCTCAATGTCCACCACTTTCACGCAGACAGCTGGGAGAGGATGGCCGATCTTCCCACGACGGCCAGCCACTTGATGAAACCCGGGAGCGCGATAGTCTTTGCCGTTCACTGTGACAACCGGAGAACACTCCGTGCACCCGTATCCCTCGAGCGGCCGAATTCCGAATTTGTCCTCAAAGGCCAGGGCCGCGCGTTCCTGCAGCTTCTCGGCACCCACGAGTACATATTGAAGTGATCCAAAGTTCTCCGGCGTGCAACGCCGCATGTAGCCCTGGAGAAATGTCGGCGTCGCAACCATGAAAGTGACTTTGTACTTCTGCACCAATCCGCCGATCGCTTGTGCATCGAGAGGATTGGGATGGAAGACAACCCCTACGCCCTGGACTGCCGGCAGCCAGAGACCTGCTGTGAAGCCGAAGGAGTGGAAGAACGGCAGGATACCAAGCACCCTGTCGCGCCCTCCCAGCATGAAGACCTGACTCACCTGGCCGATATTCGACATCACGTTGTAGTGGCTCAGCATGACGCCCTTTGGATCTCCAGTGCTTCCGCTCGAGAAGATCACCGTCGCAAGCTGATCCATCCTGGCCTCTGCCCGTTTTGAAGACTGCGTCGCGTAGCCAGAAATAGGCTTCACGCGAGACGAGCCAAGCGCGTGCTTAAGAGAACCCACAGGCAGGAACCACGCCATTGTAAGTGCAATCACCTTTTCAGCCAGCCGCGGTGCATTGAGTAGGTCTTCGAGCAGGATGGTCCGTCCAGGAATCTGCATTGCTGGAAACTTCTCCAGGAACGCCTTGGATGTAATCACCACTTCGATTCCACACTGACTTAGGCAGCTGGCGATCACCTCGTTCGACGACGTGTAATTCAGATTCACCGGCACCCGGCCCATGAGCATCAGCGCGTAGTTCGTCAGTGCCCCGCCTACAGACGGTGGGAGCAAAAGGCCAACCATCGGCTGCTCTCCGACCACCTTCTGCAGTCTCCCCGCTATGAACACAGTCTTGGTCAAGGCCGATCCAAAGGAAACCCTCGGCGTCTTGCCGTCCGCCATGAAGAACTGCCAAGGTCTCTGGCGTGCCGCTCGTACGAACGCACGATCCAGAGTCTTCATCGATCCCTTGCGCCGTGCGAAGGCATCGGTGTGCAACTCCTGCACCGCCGCGCGTATCGAAGGTGCCGTTGAATCAGAGGCCATGGCCGCGCCGAAGCTGACGGTGACGCTATACGGGATCCGGCGCGGAACCTTCCACAGGAAGCGCCCACGCTCGAAGCTAAAGATGCTTCCCCATACTCCGTCGAGGTTCACGGGAATAATCGGCTCGTCCACGCCCTTCATGATCCGTTCGAGCCCGCGACGAAATGGAAGAAGTTGCCCTGTGCGGGTGATCTGTCCTTCGGCAAAGATGCATACGATTTCACCGTTGCGCAGTGCGTCGCTGGCCGCATGTAGAGACTGCAGGAGTTCTCGCGGATGCTGTTCGCTTGAGATTGGAATCGCCCGCACCATTTTTGCGAACGGCTTGACCACCGGGTGATCGTATATGTCCTGGTGCATGATGAAGCGGATCGGACGGTCTGTTGCTGCAACCAGAAGCGCCGCATCGACAAAGGACATGTGATTGCAAACCAGAAGTGCGCCACCCTTCGCCGGGAAGTTGTCGCGCCCGATCACATGAACGCGATAGACCGTGCGGGTTGCAAAGAAGAGGATCAGGCGGCCAAACCACTCTGGAAGCAGATACAACACGTAGGCAGTGCTGATCGCGGTGATCGACGATGCCACAACAATGACACCGCGCGGATCGAGGTGCACGTATTTGGTGAAGACCAGGTACACACCGGACGAAATCGCGATGCCAACGAACGAGAGCAGGTTTGCGGCCGCAATGATGCCGCCTTTGTTCTCTTCTTTGGGCTCGTTTTGAATCAGCGCGTTGACCGGTACGGCAAAGAACCCGGCCCAGAAACCGAGCATGCCGAGGAGTAGGGCCGATCCCACCATTCCATGGGACGTGATGCCCAGAGCAAATCCTGTACAGGTCATGCCGATCGAGCCGAGAGGAATCAACCCATATTCGATCTTGTTGTCGCTCACCCATCCTGCAGCCATACTGCCCAGGCCGATCCCAACTGCCAGCATCGCGTTGAGGTAGCCGGTTTTCGTCTGTCCAACATGCAGAACGTCGGGACCATAGACGACGATGGTCGAAAACAGCAGCGAACCAAGGAACCAGAAATACGTGTTGCCCAGGACAGCCAGAAGCAGCGCTCGGTTCTGGCGCATGATTCCGATCTGCTTCCACAGATCTCCGAAAATGTTCAGCCGGAATGCCTTGGTCGGCGCGGCGGCGGGGACCTTGTCGATACCAAGACTCGTTGCGAATCCAAAGACCGAAAGTCCCAGCAGCACGAAGCCCGCATACTGTTCATGCCCGTGGAATCCTTCGGCCATTCCCGCGCCCGCCACCGTGCCGACAATAATTGCCAGAAACGTGCCGAGTTCGATGACCCCGTTGCCCCACGAGAGGCTCTTCTCTGGCAAGAGCTCTGGCAGCAGGCCATATTTCGATGGGCCAAACAGTGCCGCCTGGCTGGCGACGAGCGTGAGCGCCACAAGTGAGAGCCACAGCTGATGGCTCATCAAACCTGCGGTCGCAAGCAGCATCGACCCGAACTCCATCCCCTTGGTCCAAATCGTGATCTGCCGCTTGCTGAACCGGTCAGCCAGCCAACCACCAGGCATGCTGAGAATCAGGAAGGGAACCGAGAAGAGAAAAGTAACTACTGAGATGAACGTCTCTCGGTCCGATGCTTTCATCTGCATGCCCACAATCATCGAGAGCAGCAAATTGCGCAGGATGTTGTCGCTGAAAGCTCCTTGAAACTGGGTAGCAATTAGGGCCCAAAAGCCTCGACGGCTCGGCTCAACTCTGCTGGGGGTCGCTACGCTTTGGCTGATGACGGCCGGATTTGTTGAGAGAGAACCCATGGTCTAAATCTCCTCCCGGGGAATGGGATGGCATGAGATTAGCCATAGCGGGCCCTCGGGAGGCGCGCCTCCATACAGTTTTCAGAGTGTCACAACACTTCCGAAGCTTCCGACAACTGACGCAGCTCCAGCCGACCCGCGTCGGACAAGACCGAAAAGACGAAGATGCGCGGCCCTTTCGGGAGCTCCCGTTTCGCCGCAGTGAGCACATCGCAGATAATCCCGCCTGTCTGCTCGAGACCGCGCTGCCAGCGCGGCCGCCTCGGGTTGCGCACGACGAGAAGGTCCGGATCGACGCCTGCCGCGGCAAGCATCGTCTTCGCGATTTCGCGAAAGTCTACCCAGTCGGACACCACGCCAATCAGCTTGCCTTTGAGCGATGGCAACTCCGGGGCCAGCCATTGATTTGCCGAGCGTATTTGCAAAGTAATTAACTCAACGCCTACTGGAAGCAGTGCGCGCACGGCTTTCGTCTTGCTCGGTCGGCACAGGGGAAGCGCGCCGGCCAGCACCTCTGGGTTGGCGGCTTCTTCATACGTAATGGCCACTGCGGGCCACTTGGTCGCCTGACGAATTTCGCTGAGGAGAATCTCACGCGCCTCTGGATCAGGATCGATGAGGAGGAAGTGATCGGGTGGCGGAGCGGCGATCCACTCGGCGACGCGGGTCCGAATTGCCTCCGAGGATAGTCTGAGTTCACGGACTGCCCGAAAAAATGCCACGATGTGCTTGTCAAGAATCTGTTCCGGCGTTGAGGGTGCGGCGGCGTCGGTCTTTACATATACGCCGCTCCCGTGGCGATACTCGGCCCACCCCTCCTCGGTCAGTTGCCGGTATCCCGCACTCACTGTGTTGGGATGAATGCTGAATCTCCGCGCCAGCTCACGCGTACTCGGCAAGCGATCTCCAGGCCTGAGATCGCCGCTGAGAATCGCCAAGACTATCTGGGTGAACAGCTGGCGATAAATCGGAACTTCACTGGCAGGGGAAAACCAAAGTCTCAAAGGACTGCCTCCGAGTCCCTAGATTTACTCATATTCGCCAAGGACGTCAGCGTCCTAAAGGGTTTTCCGAAGGAACGCGGCGCCGCTCCAACTATCTGTCAAATCGTAACTTAACTCAATCACCAATTCGGGGCAGGGTGCCAGGGTCTCTACTGATCGCAAGCGCTCCAATCGGCTCAAAGCTTCGGCGTCTTCACCAGAAAAGCTAATCCGCCATTCTTGTGACACTTCGGAAAGTGTGCGGCGACCCCATTTCGGCGGCATCAGGCCGGGCTATTGTCATGGCTATCCGGTCCCCGGAGGAGGTACAACACGATGGCCCTTCAACCGACTTTCCGAGCAACTCGCCCCTCACAGTACAGCTGGTTTGAATCGATCACCGAGATCACCACCTTAGGCTCAACCATTATTGCCGGACTTGGAGTGTTCGGACTTGCAGCGAACGGGATGTGTCCGACGCTGCTCGCGGAGACTACGCCTTTGCAACGTGAGAGCAAACCAAGCCTCGGGAATGGGTTCACGCAATGAATTCGAGGAAAGAGATCTTGCACGATGTCGCAGGTAGACGACTAAGGAGCACACCATGAGCCGAGACAACCGAATTGCCGAATTTACTCAGAAGGCGCTCGATGCGGGTATTCCAGTGCCATCGTTCATCGGCCTTCTGAGCGCCCGCGGCTGGACCGAAAAGCAAGCCTATTCCGCTCTTGCCGACCATTACCAAAGCCAAACCGGGATCGAGGTGCCACCTCGCCCCAGCAGTGGCGCCTCCGCCCGCGACGCATTCTTTTACCTGCTCATCTTCTCCACGCTCTCTGTTTGGACGCTGTCGCTCGGATGTCTTGCGTTCTCGCTTATTGACCGCTGGCTCGCCGATCCGCTCTTCCGAGGCTACGGCGAAACCTTCACCACCTACACCGTCACCATGTCCCTGGCGGCCGTAATAGTCGCCTTCCCGCTTTATCTGCTAGTCTCGCGCGTGGTTCTCCGCGAGGCGGCGGCCGACCCGGACAAGCTCGAGTCAGGTATTCGCAAATGGCTCACATACATGGCTCTGGTCATCGCTGCGTCGGTGTTTATGGGTGATCTGATCACCGCGCTGGCCTATTTGCTTCGCGGGGAACTCACCTCGCGCTTCCTGGCAAAAAGCTTCGTTGTCCTCGGGCTTTCGAGCGGTGTCTTCTGGTATTACTTTGGCGGCCTGCGCAAAACGGAGACCGCAGCGGGCCGGTTCAGCCGTGACCGATTCATGGCGGTCGCAAGCGCCGTTGTCGTGACTCTCATGATCGTCCTCGGCTTCATGCAATTGGGTGCGCCCAGTGCACAGCGCAAGATCGTTGCGGACGGCCAGCGCGTGCAGCGTCTCTACATGCTGTCGAACGCCATCCGGAACTATTGGCTGGCTCACGCATCACAGCTTCCCTCCAGCCTCTCCGAAGTTCCGGGCCCCTACCTCGACCCAATCACCAACCAGACCTTCGAATATGTTCCGGCACAAGGTAGTCAATACCAGCTCTGCGCAGTTTTCGCCGCGCGCAGTCCGCGGGAGGAAGGCAATCAACCGCCCCACGGCGATCCTAATGCGTGGACCCATCCCGCCGGTCGCCACTGCTTTGTGCTGGACGTTTCTGCTCTTCCTCAGCAGCCGAGCTACAACTTTTACCCTTACTGAAGCTCCGACCTGGCGCCGCCACCGCTGTGCGGGTCGTGCGCTGGCCGAGCTTCGTAATCCCTGGGACTTCGCCCTTCAACGCGAGACTGAACTAGCGAGCGGATCGGCTTACACAATGAGCTCACCGGCAATCGGCAGCGTTGTTTGGTGGAGAGTGATGGACAATCTCTGGCTTTACGGCCTGGTTCAATTCGGAACGATGGCCGCACTCCTGGTGATCGCCGCGAGCCTGGCCTCTGGCCCGTCTTCATCTTCTACGGCCTGTAAAAGATCAGCGAGCATTTCGATAGACAGATCTACTCCATACTTGCGCTCAGTGGACACGATCAAGCATCTCTTTGAGATCAGTTTGTTTTATAGGTATCTTCGGAATCTCATGCCATGCTCCATGCCGTAGCGAGCATTGCCTTGCGCGTCTGCTCTGGCAATCACGTAGCCTAAAAGATTTCGTGCCCGATTCTTTCGGCGATACATCTATACGGTTCAATCAGCGACAGAGGCCGATCATCACACAGAATTCGGGTACTGAGCAAATGACAGCGAAACAAACTGTACTCGATTCTTGCCTAGCCATGGACAGGCACAACCCGAATCGCTGGAATCAACTGATCTGACATTCATACAAGAGGGAAATCACAGCGGGTCGGTTGCAGGCGAATGCAGTCCACACGCATCGACACCATCTGTCGATTGCAATGTCACGCTCAGATCCAGCCGTTGCCTGCAGCACTTCAAGGACCGTCACTTCGCCACGATTCTCTGGGAAATGTATACTCGGCCATTCCCTTTTCCGACTCGCAAGCTGCCTGTGTATTTCTTGGATCTTGTGACCCGAGAGCTGCTTTTCGACACGAAGGTATAGACCAATCAACCCAAATACAACGCCGATAGTCTTGCTGTCTGGCGTCGCGGACTGTACGGCGAAGGCGTCCACGACATGTTGCAAGATGAATCCAGGCCTTCCCATCGCGTAAACGTAAACCTCGTCGTAAGCGGCGCGCATGGAATCCATTTTGAGGACAGTGTACCGAAACCCAGCCTCTCGACGTACAGCATTGAAGCGGCATTCGTCGATGGGCCGTTCCGGTCAGGTGACCGGAAGTTGCATTTTTGTAAGGGAAGGATCGGCCATAACCCAAAAGGAACTCCGAAAAATGCGCTTGATTGCGGCACAATGAGCGCGTTGACATGTCCGCATGAACTGGACCTTGCAGCCAGGATATTTGCTTGTCGAGGATCTGAAGCTTGTCGCCATCCTTTCTGATTGCGCTACGCTTTTTGCCGTGAAACGATGTTCCATCATGCATCCCCATGCTCGTTCGGGCATTGCGGCTGTTCTGCTCGCAGTAGGAGCGCTCCTCTGCACGAGCCAAGGTCGGAGCCAGACGTTCAATCTGGAGAACGACCGTGTGCAGATGGCCGAGCTTCAGGGTTTCTGGCGTTTCAAGACCGGAGACGACATGCGTTGGGCCGACCCCGGCTTCGACGACTCCTCCTGGAAGCTGCTGCACTCCAATGAAGATTGGAGCCAGCAAGGCTACGCAGACTACGGCGGCTTTGCCTGGTATCGCTTCAAGGTGATTCTTCCCGACGACACCGCCCCCTTGGGGCTATATTTGCCCTCGCTTTCAACCTGTTATCAAGTCTTCGCGGACGGCCATCTGATCAGTCAGTATGGCCATTTGCCGCCCCATCAGCAGGTCTATACGAAAGCGCCGCGTCTCATCGCACTTCCGCACGCGAGACAAGGCCAGCCCATGGTCATCGCCATCCGGGTCTGGCAGTGGCTCTATGGCTCGCAGGGAACTGGCGGCATGGCATTAGGTGGAGGTCCAATCGGAACCGGGCGGATTGGAGAAATGGCGACGTTGCGCGAATGGGCCTCTCTTCAAGACAAGCTCAGTTTCTGGAAATCCTGCGCAACACAATTCGTTGTGATGGCGCTGCTGATTGGCGGCTTCGCCGGACTGGCGCTCTTTGCTTTGCGCCGGAACGAACGCGAATATCTCTGGTTCGCTCTGTACGAAATCCTTCAGGCTGCTCACGCGGAACTCTTCAGCTCAGAGTTTACGGGCTTGCACTCTTACTGGCAGCACGGCCTGGAAATATTGTGGAGCTCTCTCTATCTTGTTTATTCGATTGCATTCCTGCTGTTCCTCATACGGCTTCTCGGAGTGCGCCGCAGCCGCCTCGCCTATGTTGCATTCGCCTCGCAGTTGATGACCTGGGTGATATACGAATGCGGGGAAATGGCCTGGATTCTGATCCCCGGCTCACTTCCCTGGAGCACCATCGCGTTTTGGAATGTCGCGCAGTTCCTCACGGAGATTCCCTACTACTTTTGCATCCTGTTCCTGCTCAGTCGTGCGGCGCGCCGCGGGGTCCCCGACGCCCGCCTGCTCATATTTCCCGTGGGCCTGGCATCGGCAGTGAGTTTCCTCACGAAGGCCATCTTTATCTTCCATACCTTGGGGCTCGATGCAATCTCCAGGTACCTTCGCTTGTTTTTGATCTCGTTCCAGCAACCCGTTCCCTTCACGGCCATCAACCTCGCGGATCTACTCGTGCAGGTTTCCTTGCTGGGAATCCTGGTGTTGCGCTTCGCCCGCACTCGCCGCAACGAGGAGCGCCATTCTTCCGAACTTGAGGCCGCGCGCATCGTCCAGCAGGTTCTCGTCCCCGAGGACATTCCGCCGATCCCCGGTTTCGAGATCCACAGCGTCTACATGCCTGCGGGTCAGGTCGGCGGCGATTTCTTTCAGATTCTTCCACTGCCTGACGGCGGAGTACTTGTAGCAATCGGCGACGTCAGCGGCAAAGGCATGCCTGCTGCCATGATGGTTTCTCTGCTGGTCGGCAAACTGCAAACTCTGGCAGACTCCACTAGCAGCCCCGCAGAAATCCTTAAGGGACTCAACCGACGTCTTCATGCTCGTAGCCGTGGTGGATTCACCACGTGCCTGATTCTCCGCGTTGATCCGAACGGAAATCTCACCGTCGCGAATGCGGGCCATATCTCGCCCTATAAGAACGGCGCTGAGATGTCTGTGGAGAACGGCCTTCCGCTTGGCTTGTCTGAACATGCGGATTACTCGGAAACTCTATTCCAGCTGGATCCAGGCGAACAACTTACACTGGTCAGCGATGGCGTGGTCGAAGCACGTGGAAAAGACGGTGAACTCTTCGGCTTTGCGCGCACCCAGGCAATCAGCAAATCGCCTGCTGAAGCCATTGCTGAGGCCGCCCAGAACTTCGGCCAGGACGACGACATCAGCGTTATCTCCGTGTCTCGGACTATGGTGATTGAGCCCGCGCGGGCGTGAGCGTGCGAGGGCATTGAATG
Source organism: uncultured Acidobacteriaceae bacterium (assembly GCA_963745845.1). GTDB lineage: Bacteria > Acidobacteriota > Terriglobia > Terriglobales > Acidobacteriaceae > Telmatobacter. Next base: position 488,438 of record CAVUZE010000002.1, read on the forward strand.
TATAAAGCGCAGATTACCGCCCCGCCAGTTATTACGCGGTACACAATTCCTCGGCGTGTTGCTCGACGACTAAGTTCTGGATTGGCCACTTCTGGATTGGCCACAACACGACCGCAACCTGAAGACTACTCCACCAGGTCCTCCTGCTTTGCACCGTCAGCGAATGACGGAGTGAATGCCTTTCAGACGCCACGCCGACGACGTTGTAGTGGCTGCGCGATGACAGTTCTGCGAGCCAGGGCCGCAGGCCCGAGCATCGTGCCTACACCGAGACTCGATCGAATTACCCGCGATTCATGGGACGCCCCCTGTTCTCCCCCTATTCCTCCGAAGAAGTTAAGGCGCCGGACCATGCCAATAATAACTAAGTAAACAACATTTGCGCATACTGTTATCTGAAACAAAACTGAAGAGCCCACAGACCGAGCGCAGCGAATCTTCATGGGATTGCGGGGAGTATTCGAGAGCCACTGCCCTGGACAGATGGGTTAAGTCATCTGAGATGAAACCGCTCCTCGCAGGTTTCGAAGCGAAAGCGCGGCATAACGTCTGCGTGAGCGGCGGACATTTCTTGTAGGATGTTTGGCAGCCGACCGGTCTCGGTCCGCGCGATCCCAGGGGGAGTAAATAAGCCGGTGTCCACGATCCAGGAACATCGTCTTTCCTTCGACGCAACCCTCTCCGCGTCGGAGAAGAACAATCCCGCACCGCCTCCGCGCAATGTTGCCGTCGATGCTTATCGTGGCCTGGCGATGGTGCTGATGATGGGCGAGGTGATGCGTTTCGCGGACGTAGCGCGCTCATTCCCGCAAAGCACATTCTGGCGCATTCTGGCCTTCAACCAGACCCATGTCGAATGGTCAGGGATGAGCCTGCACGACACCATTCAGCCGGGCTTCACATTCCTTGCCGGGGTCGCTCTTCCTTACTCCCTTCGCAGCCGTCGCAGTAAGGGCGAGGGCTTCCCGCACATGCTTCTTCACACCATGTGGCGCAGCTTGTTGCTGATCGCTCTGGGTATCTTTCTGCGCTCGACCGATGGACCGATCACCAATTACACCTTTGAGGACACTCTTACTCAGATCGGCCTCGGATACACCTTCGCCTTCCTGCTCACCTTTGTGAAGGCGCGCTGGCAGTGGATTTCACTGGGAGCGATTCTCTTTGCTTATTGGCTTGCCTGGGCCCTCTATCCGGCGCCGGGACCAAGTTTCAACTGGGCCGCAGTCGGCGTCCCACGGGATTGGCATCAGCATATCTACAGCGGCTTCGCAGCGCACTGGAACAAGAACAGCAATTTTGGTCAGGCCTTCGACGTCTGGTTTTTGAACCTGTTCCCGCGCACAAGTCGGTTTGTCTTCAACGGGGGCGGATATTTGACCCTGAGCTTTATCCCGACGCTGGGAACCATGTTGCTGGGAGTGATAGCGGGCCGCTGGTTCCATGAAGCGGCGCCGAGGATTCCCCTGCGCAGATTTGCGCTCGCGGCTATAGCGCTGATGGCTGGAGGCCTGCTGCTGCATTTCACAGGCATCTGCCCGATCGTCAAGCGCATCTGGACACCGTCGTGGACTTTATGGAGCGGTGGCATCTGCTTCGCGTTCCTTGCAGCGTTCTCCTGGCTCATCGACGTCAAGAAAAACCAGAAGCTGGCATTCCCGCTTGTGGTCGTCGGCATGAACTCCATCGCAGCTTATTTGATTGCTCACCTCTGGGAAGAGTTCGTTCTGAACACCTACCGCATTCATCTCGGCATGCGTGTGCTCAACGCGTTTGGAACTTCGCTTGAGCCTTTCGTCCTCGGCGTGCTCGCCATGGCGGCGTATTGGTTGATTCTTTACTGGATGTATAGCAAGCGGATCTTCATCCGCATCTGACAACGGCCGTAGATTTTTTTGGCCTGCTCGTAGATTTGACTCCCATTACTGCGTGAGGCAGCCAACCCAAGTTCAAGTTGACGAACAGGCGACTGTACGTCCATGTGGACGAGCCTCGCTGGTAAACGTGCAAGGGCCGGTCGGCCTGCAATATCGTTGACGATATATATCGACTGATATAGAGTTGTCCGCGTGAAGAATGATGAAGCCTCTGCGGTCGAGCGTTTCCTTCCCTTGAAGCCGAATTGGTTTCACGTGCTGCTCTCGTTGGCCAACGAAGAGCAGCACGGCTACGGGATTATGCAGGAAGTGCTGGAGCGGACAAATGGGATGATTCGCCTATGGCCGGCGACGCTCTACGGGACACTGGAGCGCCTGCTGGATGCGGATTTGATCGCAGAGGTGAAAGGGCGGCCATCGGGGGACGGAGAAGATGCGCGGCGTCGCTATTATCGCCTTACCGCTCTGGGGCGACGCGTACTGGCTGCCGAAAGCATGCGTCTTGAGGATTTGGTTCGCGTTATCCGGGCCAAGCGCCGGATCGCCGGGTCGGAGGCTTGATTCATGGAAGGTGAAACGCTCTCAACTGGATTCGTCCTGCGTTTCTATCGGTATCTGGTGCGATTCTTCCCGCATCGATTCCGCTGTGCTTTCGAGCGCGAAATGCTTGAGACCACGGAGGAGGCCGGCATCTCGATACAGCGTCAGAACCTGTCAGGTCTCGTGTTTCTCTTTGGAGATCTCGCAGCCCAACTTGTGTTGGCGCACCTGCTGGAATGCATATGGGATTTTCGCTATGAGGTACGACTGCTGATCCGAAGGCCTGCTTTCACCCTCGTTGCAGTAGTGTCGATGAGCCTGGCTATCTGTGCCGGTTCTGCTTTCTTCAGCGAACTGAACGGAACCATCCTGCGCGACGTGCCCGGCGTGACAAGGGCGGATGAGTTGGTCACCCTTCAGCAGCCCATCTCCTATCCTGCATACAGGCGCTTTCGCGACCATAAGGACTTGTTCTCTTCTACCTCGGCTTACGTCGCTCCGGTGCCATTCGGGGTCAGCTTTAACGGACATACCGAGCGAATCTGGGGGCACATCGTCACGCCGGCTTATTTCTCCACGCTGGGAGTCACAGCGGCGTCGGGACGCCTGTTCGATGCACGCGATGAAGTCGCGCAAGGAAACCCGCCGATCGTAGTCAGCGATCGCTTTTGGAAAAACAATCTTGGCTCTGATCCAGACGTTATCGGCAGGGCGATCCACATCAACGGGAAACTCTGCATCATCGTGGGCGTGGCGCCACAAGGGTTTCAGGGCGCGTCGCCTATGATGTTTGTCGCCGACGTCTGGCTGCCGGTCTCCGCGGGAGCAGGAGTCGCCCCAGAATTGGCGGAAGATGCGTTGGAACGCCCGCAACTCGCGATGTTCCAATTCATAGGAAGACGGAGGCAGGGCGTGCCGCCTTCACAGATCGAGACCGAGTTAGACACAGTGCTGCGGCAGATGCTTCGTGATAACGGTCATCCGGCAACAGAAAGCGGGCACCTTGTCTGGGTTGCTTCTGGCGGCAAGCTGATTCCTATACGCGAAAGAGACTTTGGCTTGTTCGCGTTTCTGCCCATGGTGGTGATCGCGCTCCTTCTGCTGATCGCCTGTTCGAATGTTGTGAACATGCTCCTGGCGCGCGCTCTGGACCGGCGGCGCGAAGTTGCCGTGCAGCTGGCGATGGGAGCCAGCCGCGCTCGTCTTATACGCCAGCTGATCATGGAAAGCCTGCTGATTGCTTCCGGCGCCGGCACGCTCGGATTTGCGCTCACGTGTTGGCTGATGCACCTGCTTTCCCGGCTGCAGCTGCCGCACGCCATGCCGGTCCGTTTCAACGTAGAAGTGGATTGGCGCGTGCTCGTCTTCACAATTGGACTCACGACGCTGACCGGGCTGGCGATCGGCTTGCTGCCTGCGATCCAGGCCACACGCGCGGAACTGGTGCCCGCGCTGAAAGAGGGCGGCAACCTCCAGGTGAGAAGGCGCCGGGCGTTCAGCGTCCGAAACCTGCTGGTCGTTTCCCAGATGGCAGGATCGCTCACTCTGCTGCTGCTCATTGGTTATATCGTCTTCGGGATGGAGCGCACGATGTCGAGCGCAACCGGATTCGATGCCAGGAACATTCAGCTCATTTCAGTTGACCCAATTCGCGATGGGTATAGCGTTTCGCAGGCGGAAGAGTTTTATCCGAAGCTTTTGGACCGTGTAAAGACGTTGCCGGAAATCGTTTCTGCTACCTGGACGGAGGCGATCCCGATGCAGCCGAGCGGGAGGATTACGTTCACCACGGATACAGATGGATCTCGGCGCGTTGATCAGTCAACAAAGTACATCGTGGGATACGACTATTTTCGGACTATGGGAATCCGCATCCTTCGTGGGCGCGGATTCGCGAAGGATGATGAGAAGGGGCGTTCGCACTCCGCCGTGGTGAGTGAGGCTCTTGCGCGAACCATATGGAAGAACGAAGATCCCATCGGACGGACACTTACTGTTGTCAGCAAGAACGTAGTAACGTTTGGGTTGATGGGCGGGTCGGCCTTCGACTACCGCACGGCATCGCGAGACGAATCTTACGAGGTCGTCGGCGTCGCGACCGACGTGCTGGAAACTCCGGTCGAACAACCGGGCCCCGCGGTCTACCTGCCAATGATCGACGATGACTACGCCAAACCAACGTTTCAGGGCATCACCCTGGCAACTCGCACCACTCCGGGTCTCGATGCCGCCTCAATCGTCCGCACCCAAATCGCGGCGATCGATCCAAAGCTGACAACCTTCAACGCAAAGACGATGCCGGACTGGATTGAGCAGCTCATGTTCATTGTGAAAATTGGATTATGGAGCTACGGGCTTATGGGAGCCTTCGGGTTGGTGTTGGCCAGCGTGGGATTGGCTGGCGTCACGGCCTATTCGGTTTCAAGTCGCGTCCACGAAATCGGCATCCGGCTCGCACTGGGGGCTCGCTCAAAAGATATTCTGCGAATGATCATGGCTGAAGGCGCGACGCTGATAGTCATAGGGTCATGCATTGGCATTACGCTGGCAGTACTGGCTATGCATGTGATGGCGGCAAACGTGGACCCGGTCGCGCAAAGCATTCAGCATAGCCGCTCGGACCCAAGAATCGCTGCAGGAGCCCTGGGCGTTCTGCTGGCAGTGGGATTGTTGGCCTGCTATCTCCCTGCTCGGCGATCCGGGCGAGTTGACCCTGTCGTGGCACTGCGTCAGGAATAATTTCGGCGATCTCCTTTCCGGGCGCGTGAGATGGCCATGCGTGATGGGTCGCTAATTGGGCAGCAGCCCTGATCTCCACTGCAAGCCGTCCTTCGGTCTGCGATCTCGTGGAGGCGTGAATGAGCGCGCATCATCGCCGAGCTGCAGGCAGAAGTGCCGGGAAAAGACAGTCATCTTCATCAAGGCGCCACCGCCAGTGAGCAAACGGCTCCTTCACGATCAGTCCTTGTTCTGCAGGCGAGCGCTAGGTCCGTGATGGAGGCCCTTCGCAGCACATCGAGCATCGCTCTTTGCGCCTGCCCCCAAATCGGGTGCGCGGGACATGTCTGGGCTCGCTCGCAACCTGCCCCGTCGGCCAGGCAGACGTTCAGACAGATGGGACCGTCGACCGCTTCGATTACGTCATATATTGACGCCACCCGCCCCCTCGGCAGAACCGTGAATCCTCCCCTTTTGCCCCGCCTCGACTCGATCAGTCCAGCTCGGGCCAATGCCTGCAGCACCTTGGACAAGAAGCTTTCGGGAGCACCCGTCGACTCGGCCAGGGAAGGCAGGAGCGCACGTGTGTCGTCCGGCAAGGTCGCCAAATGAACCATGACGCGAACACCATAGTCGGCCGCGCGCGTGAGCTGCATGGATGAGCTGTTTCGTTGCATCGAGTCCTTACCGAATTCCTGCCGACATAAACTCCAACGTGCCTCTGGAGCGTCTCCTTGACGTGCGAATTCGCGCTGGCTTCGTTCGCAGCCTACTCAATGCGGTCACTGCAACATGTGTTCGCCATCACTGACCCTCGTTCATTCCATCGAATAGACATAACAATGCCAAATGAAATTGGAGAGAAACAGTCCATTAATGTCCGCCCAACTGCGCCCTCCCTATCACCTTGAGCCGACGATTTCACGCACTCAACGCGCGACAGGCTCACTTCCTGCTTCTCTCCACCGAGGAGATAGAAAGGAATTCTGAGACGTGATGCAATCGTTTCCTACTGTCGATCCCATTCCACTTCCAGCACCGATTTGGCTGTTCAAGCTGCTCCACATCGTGACCCTTTCACTTCACTTTGTCGCGGTTGAGATGCTGCTCGGAGGCTTGCTGCTTGCCGTGCTGCTCAGTCTGTTCCGCGGCACGGCGCATTCGCATGTCGCCGCAAGGGCCATCGCGCACCGGCTCACCGTCGTCATGACCTACGTGATCAACCTCGGAGTGCCTCCGCTCTTGTTCGCGCAGGTGCTGTATGGCCGCGCACTTTACACCAGCAGTGTTTTGATTGGCGCCTATTGGATCTCCATCATCGGCATCCTGATGCTGACCTACTGGCTGCTTTACCAATTCTCCGCGCGGCTCGACGCAGGCAAATCCGCTTGGTGGGTGGGACTCAGCGCGTGGCTGCTCGCAGGCTTCATTGCTCGTCTGCTCTCCACCAACATGACCTTGATGCTGCGCCCCGAAGTCTGGCGCGACATGTATTCGGCTTCCGCTGCCGGCAGATTTCTGCCCACGGGCGATCCGACACTCACGCCGCGCTGGTTGCTGATGCTCGCGGGTGGGCTGTTCATCGGCGGCTTGTGGATGGTGTATCTAGCCGGCCGATCCACCTTCACCGCGGAAGAAAAGAAATTCCTCGCCGGTCTCGGCGGCAAGGTTGCCGCGATCTTCGGCATCGCTTACCTCTTCGCAGGCCTCTGGGCCGCAGGCGTGCAGCCAGTCGCTGTCAAGGCGGGTCTCGCCGCGCATCCCCTCTATCATTTCGCATCGTTTGCCGGGTTCGGGTGGATAGCTCTCGTCGCAACCGCAATTCTGCTGGCTGCATTCGCAGGATTTGGCAAGGTCGCCGCCGGTTGGCTCGGATGGTCAGGCGCGCTGCTAGCCCTGCTCATCGAGATCACATTTACCGTCTATCGCGATGCCGTACGCGACCTGACGCTCCTCAGCAAGGGCTTCAACGTCTGGGATCGGGTCGTCGTCACCAACTGGTCGGTTGTGTGCCTTTTCCTGGTCCTCTTTGTGGCGGGGCTCGGCGTCATCGGATGGCTCGTGTCCGTGGTGGCACGTGCTCAGAAGGTTATGGAGAGCGCGGCCTGATCGCGCGAAAGGGTTTCTATGAGCCAAGTTTTGAATATGCCCCCCATCGTAAAGGAGCCCGCGGAGCCCGGTGAACCAGGCTCCCGCCGCGCTTTTCTTGTGGCTGCCGGAGCGGCCGGACTGTGCTACACCGCAGCCCTCGCCTACCCCATCTATCGTTATCTGGCTTCGCCTGAAGAGATGGAATCAAGCGCGACGGCAGTCACCGAGGTGACCCTCAAAGACGCGCAAAAGATCCCCGCCGGCTCGGTCCTCATGTTCAAGTTCGGCACCGCGCCCGCCATGCTCATCCATCACGAGGACGGCCGCTGGATAGCATTGACTGCGGTCTGCACGCATCTTGGCTGCACCGTGCAATACGAGCCGCAGGCCGATCGCATCCACTGCGGATGCCACGGCGGCGTCTACAACGCCTACACCGGCGCCAACGTGAGCGGACCGCCTCCCAAGCCACTCAAGCTTTTTAAAGTCGCCGTCGGCGATGCGGGCGTTCAAGTTTCCCGCACCTGATCTCTGTTCACTGCCCACTGTTCACTTTTGAAGGAACATTCGCATGACTTCCAAATCGATATCGAGTTCGGCCTACGACTGGGTTGATGAGCGCCTGGGCCTGTCGGAACTGGCTGCCTTCGCGCGCCACAAAACCGTCCCCGTCCACGCGCAATCGTTCTGGTACTACTGGGGCGGCATTTCGCTGTTTCTCTTTCTGGTCCAGTGCTTCACCGGCGTTCTGCTGCTGGTTTACTACCATCCCGGCGCCGACGCCTACGAATCGGTTCGCCAGATCACCTTCGTGATGCACTTCGGTTGGCTCATTCGTTCTGCACACTCGTGGTCAGCCAACTTGATGATCTTCTCCATCCTCGTGCACATGTTTTCGGTCTACTTCATGAAGGCTTATCGCAAGCCGCGCGAATTTGGCTGGCTCAGCGGCATGGCGTTGCTCGGCCTCGCGTCCGTCTTCGGTTTCTCAGGATACTTGCTGCCTATGGACGAGCTCAGCTACTTCGCCACCAAGGTCGGCCTGCAGATTCCCGCGGCCATTCCCTGGATAGGCCCCATCATCGGCAACATGCTCCGCGGCGGCCTCGACGTGAACGAGTTCACAGTCCAGCGCTTCTTCGCGCTGCACGTCGTCGTGCTGCCCGCGCTGTTTCTGCCCCTCCTTGGATTCCATCTCTGGCTGGTGCAGCGCCACGGTAACGCCATGCCGCCCGCTGAAGAAGCCAAGCCGTTTCTCGATCGCAAGGCCATGCCGTTCTTTCCCAACTTCCTGCGCAAAGACCTCGCAATGTGGCTCATCTCGCTCAACATTCTGGCGCTGTTGTCTTCGGTCTTTCCGTGGTCGCTTGGCAAGCAGGCCGACATTCTGGTGCCGGCGCCTCAAGGCATTCATCCCGAGTGGTACTTCATGAGCCCCTTTGAAATGCTCAAATTGCTCGGCTCATTCCTGCCCGGTGAAGCGGGCGAAATCGCGGGCATACTGATCTTCACGCTCGGCATCGCGCTCTGGGTGCTCATCCCCTTTTACGACTCCAGCAAGGAGTCCGGACGCCGCGGCCGCGCCGCCCACTATTTCGGCTTGATTGCAGTTTTTGCATTGCTGGCCACAACCGCCATCGGCTACTGGACGATTCGGTAAGGCAGTGAACAGGGGACAGTGTGCAGTGGACAGTGCGATGAAGAGCTCGAGGGTCCAATCATTTCGCGATCTGCTCGTTTGGCAAAAATCAATGGACCTCACCACGTCCATCTACTGCATCACGCAGAGTTTTCCGCGCGAAGAAATCTTTGGCCTCACGAGTCAATTGCGACGTTCCGCAATTTCGATCCCGAGCAACATCGCCGAAGGACAGGGAAGGTTGAACACGCGCGAATTTCGGCAGTTTCTCGGTGTAGCTCGCGGATCAAATTGTGAATTGCAGACACAGTTAGAAATCGCCCGCCGGCTGGGACTGGGAAACTCACAACTCCTCAACGACGCTGAAAGTCTTTCGCATGAAGTCGGCAAGATGATCTACGCAATTTTAGGAAAGCTAAGGACGTGAGCGAGGGGCGCAACGCTTCTGTTCACTGTGCACCGCACACTGTTCACTAGTCACTGCTCACTGTCCACTGGAGTAAACATGAACTACCCCTTCTGGTACATCCCGCATCTCGGCTCAGGCTGGGTCATCGGCATCATCGCCATCTTCCACGTCATGATCTCGCAATTCGCCGTGGGTGGCGGGTTCTACCTTCCCATGGCCGAACGCAAAGCCCTGCGCATGAAAGACCCCGAACTGCGCGCCGCATGGCTCAAACAACTCGTTAGCCACTCGAAGTTTTTCTTCATCCTTACCGGCGTCTTCGGCACCGTTTCCGGGGTGGGCATCTGGTTTGCCATCGGCCTCACGCATCCCGAAGCTACCAGCACCCTCATCCATAATTTCGTCTTCGGCTGGGCCATGGAATGGGTCTTCTTCCTCGTCGAACTCACCACCATCGCGGTCTACTACAGCACCTGGAACCGCATCGACGAAAAATTGCACCTCACCGTGGGCTGGGTCTATGCGGGAGCCTCTGCCGCGACGCTTATCATCATCAACGGTATCCTCGCCTTCATGCTTACCCCAGGCGACACGTGGCTTGCCGTCGCCGGCACAGGCGCCGAAGCCAGTAAGTTCTGGAACGCCTTCTTCAATCCGACTTATTGGCCGAGCCTTCTGCTGCGCGTAGGCGTTTGCACTTCGCTCGCCGGCGTGTGGGCGCTCATCACCTCCAGCCGCATGGACGGCGACAAGCAACCCGCTCTCAAAACCAGCATGGTCAAGTGGAGCGTCGCGTGGCTCGTGCCTTCGTTCGTGGCCACGCCATTCCTGATGGTGTGGTACCTCTTCATGGTTCCCGCCTCGCAGCGCGCCCTGCTCACACTCGGTATCGACACGATCAACTCCGGCACGTTTTCGACTGTCACTCGGATGGCCCTGGTCATCGTCATCACGTCGGCGACGATTGTCGGCGTCGCCTATTTCCTTGCCTACCGCAATCCGACGGAATTCAATCTCTCGCATGCCATGGCCGTCCTGTTGCTGGCTCTCATCGTGACCGGTGCCGGCGAGTACAGCCGCGAAATGTTGCGCAAGCCCTACGTCATCGGCCGTTGGATGTACTCGAATGGCGTGCGAGTTCCATATGTCAACGGCATCAACGCACAGGGCTATCTCGCCACTTCCAACTGGGTCTGGGGCAGCGCTGGCATTGCCACCTCGAGCTACTCACGCGGCGAAGCGATATTCCGCGGCGAATGCGGTTCATGCCATACCCTCGATGGCTACCGCCCATTACGCCGGCTTCTCGACGGACGCGACCACGCCAATATCCGCAACTTCATCGTCATGCTGCACCAGAACAAGGACGACTCGCCCTACAAGAAATTCATGCCGCCCATGGTCGGTACAGAGCAGGACGTGAACGACCTGACAGACTTTCTGAATACGCAGGTCAATCCGCCGGCGTCATCTGGACAAATACTGGTGCTCAAAGCGGAAAAGTAGGGCTGATCCGCAACCGGACGGAAAGCCCTCTCTGTTCGTATATCTGCAGGCCACTGGCAAGTCAGGCGGAGCCTAGAATCGACTGCGACCAAGAAACTGCCTCAAAGGTTTCGAACCGAATCCGTGACTAGTTTTCGTTTCGATGCCAAGTGAGCAGATTCTCTAGAACGCCTTTTTCCGACCGTATCCGTTGGTGTGGGCTGTGGTGTCTCGCGGCAATTATTGATAAGGCACGAACAACGTTGATTACTTCTGCGCTTTCATAAACTCGCGTATCAGTGCTGCAATTTCATCTCCTTTGGCATCCAGCGACGACAGGCGCAGCATTTACCACTTGCCGTTGTGCGCACCGCCGTCCACATGCAGCACTTCTCCGGTGATCTGGCCGGCTTCGGTTAGATAGACCACTGCGGTGGCGATTTCCTCCGCAGTAGAGATCGTGCCCATCGGCGACAAGGTCTTCAGGAAATCCTTCGGATTGTCCTTGTGAAGAGGAGTATCGACCTGTCCAGGAGCGACGCAATTGAAGCGGATGTGCTCCTTGGAATACTCAGAGGCCAGGTTGCGTGACATGGCCTCGATGCCGCCCTTTGTCATCATCGGCAAGGAAACCGTGAAGCCACCGATGGGATTTTCAACCAGCGACGTTGTGATGGCCACAACGCTTCCGCCCGACTTCTGGGCAAGCATCTGCTTGACCGCGAGCTGGGTGATGTAGACATAGCCACCGAGATTCGTCGAGACGAGGGCGCGGAAATCGTCGGCAGTGAAATCTGTAAAGGGCTTCGCCGAGAAGATGCCAGCGTTGTTGACCACGGCATCGATCGAGCCAAACCGCTGAATGGCGGCCTCAGTCACCTTTTGAGCGGTAGCTGCCTGCCCGATGTCTCCGTCCACCAAAACCAGCTTCTCGCTCGCCTTCAGTTCAGCCGACTTCGTCGCGTTGCGCGAGGTGCCCACTACGTTATAGCCACGGTCGAGAAAAGCCTTCACTACTGCAGAGCCAATTCCTTGAGAAGCGCCCGTCACGATTACCGTCTTATGATTTTTTGCCATAATGTCTCTCCTATCTAGTTGTGCCGATGGCTCCGGATCAGAGGTGATCTGCAAGTCCCGCTGCGAAACGTGTGTTTCTTCGTCGCGTTACATGAGGATCGATTGATGTAACAAGATAAGAACAGTCTGCTCATACAGCTTCACCTGTGCCCGTAATCCGTGAACACGTAATCTTTTGTCTTCACTGCCGTGTGGCACGCGAATCCGCACTTGGCGTCGTTCCCCTGCGGTGGCTTGTCTTTCAAGGTGGCGGGCGTGAACGTATTAGACGCCGCGTCATACTCGAACGCGCCGTAACCCCATCCGCCGCTGTCCGCGAACCTCTTGCTGTCCTTCAGCATTAAATCGACGTCATGCTGGGTACCTGGAATCGTCGGCGCACCAGGTTCACCGGCATTCACTTTCCCGTTCCAATGGACCTTCACCATCTTGGCGCCATCCGGAAATGGCTTGCCGTTACCGGGAATGCCCGCCTTATAGGCGTCGATCATCACAGGATTCCCGAGGATTGCAGCGAGCTTATCTCCGTTATGACTGATGGCGATCACCGGCCAGCCTTCGTATCCCCTGAACTCGGAGAACGCGAGGCCATTCGGTATTTTGAGGGCGTACTTGTCCTGCGTGGAAATGGCGGCTTGTGCCTGGGCCGGGACTGCTGTGGAGGGGGAGGCAGCCTCGAGCCGGGGAAGATAGTGGATGAAACGCGCAAGCTTCCAGGTGTCGTTCTCGGAAATGCTCGACTTCCAGGCAGGCATGCCTGTGAGGCGAACTCCGTTCTGCACGATCCAGAATAGTTCCGCGTCGCTCCAGTGCTGCACGTGGGACGTGCTCAGGTCCATGGCAGGCGGAGCCATGTTGCGCCCGATGGAAGTGTCTCCGCGCGCATCCGCACCGTGGCATTGGGCGCAAGACCCAAGAAACACTTCCTGGCCCTGGCTCACGACCACATCTGTATCGGGCAGCGGGTTCTGCATCTTTCCTGCCTCCAACGGAATGGTAACGTCCTTAGCCGCATTGGCCAGATCGGTTTCCTCCTGGGATGGATGTTTGTCCGCTGTGCAACCTTGAAGCAAAGCGCCCAGCATTGCACTGATCACGCCAAGCATCAGCTTGTGTTTTAGCGCGACACGGCGATCATTTCTGCCTCGCCCCCCAATCCATGGCAGACCCACAGATTCCCGCATAAGTTCAGGCATCCGGCGTTCTCCTTCACATAGAAAGTCTTCTAGCCCGATCTATAGCGGTTCTCCAGTTGGCGTCTAGGGAAGCCACAACGGCTGAGTGGCTTTTTCCTTAAGATAAGGCCACCTTGCATCTCAACTTGAGATTCCACGTGAACTGGAGAACCGCTCTGACGTGCGTCTGAAACGATTGCAATTAAGCCAGAGGTCAGCAAGCAAAGCAATTGGACAATAGTATCGACCGATACCTTCGTATCCAGCTTTGACTTGAGTTTTCGGCTGTCTCAATCCGAGCATGCCAAAGTAGCTTGTCGCATGATTCCCGGCGGTTGATTGCTTTGCGTTCTCTTTTTTCCAATTGCGCTTCTGATCTCCGCGTTTCAGTCTTCCGCTGCGCGGGCAGACCTATGGACCGCCGTTTCCCAGTGATCCTCTCAATGCCAAGGGCAAAAACTGCCTAGCTTCCGCGATGAACTGCCATTGCGGCCGCCCGTGGTTCCTCGGTTTTGATTGATTGTCGGGACTAGCTGAACAGTCAATAGAGAAATGATCACGGCATTGGATCAAGATGCATTCAACTGATGGCTTGCCGAAGATCGGAGGGGCTCTCGGAAGTAAAGATTCTCGCTAGTGTAGCGTCTCACGCAGATCGTCTTTTATTCAGTGCGGTCTGAGCGCGGGTGACTTTTTCGAGGATGTCGCTTGCTTTGGCTGTCCAGATGAACGGTTTGGGGTTCTTGTTATGGACGTCGATATAACTTCCGATTTCAGTGATGAGCTGCTCGAGGTCCTGGAAGACTCCGCGTCTGATGCGGTTATGGGTCAGGTCGCGGAAGAATCGTTCAATCATATTGAGCCAAGAAGCGGATGTGGGCGTGAAGTGAACATGGAAGCGTTTGTGCATTTCCAACCAACGTTGGACTCGTGCATGTTTGTGAGTCGAGTAGTTATCGCAGATCAGATAGATTTCTTTGTTAGCCGGTATGGTCTGATCGATCATGCGCAGGAACTTCAGCCACTCCTGATGACGGTGTTTCTCCTGACACAGGCCGAAGACCTCTCCATTGGCGGGATTCAGCGCGGCGAACAGGGTCGTGGTGCCGTTGCGCTTGTAGTCATGCGTCATGGTTGCGCCTCGGCCCTTCTTCATCGGCAGCCCAGGCTGGGTGCGATCCAGAGCTTGAATCTGGCTCTTCTCATCCACAGACAACACCAGAGCGTGTTCGGGCGGATTGAGGTACAGTCCAACGATTGCTTCCAGCTTGTCTGCAAACTGCGGGTCGTTGCTCACCTTGAAACTATCGACACGATGCGGCTTGAGGCCGTTGGCCCGCCAGATGCGCGAAACGGAAGCCTTAGATATGCTCATCTCCCGGGCCATCGTACGCGTGGACCAGTGGGTCGCGTTCGCAGGCGTGCTCTGCGTAGTTCTTTCGATCAAGGCCGCAGTCACTTCTGAGCAGATCGACGGTGTGCGTCCAGGCCGGGGCGCATCTTTCAGCAATCCTTCTACGCCCAGCTCCAGAAACCGTCCCCGCCACAACCCGACCATTCGGGGGGCAACCTTCAGATTCTCAGCGATCTGCTTGTTCTGAAGCCCGTCGGCCGCCAGCAACACGATGCGGCTGCGCATTACCACACGCGCCGCTGTCGAACGCCCGCGCGCCTGCTGCTCCAGCTTCCGCCGGACTTCTTCTTTCAGAACAATGGGCTGAGCTACACGCATATCGAAGTCTCCTCATCATAAGATGAGGCTCGATATATAAAGGATGTTATTAATGAGACACTACACTAGCCTCAATTGCCGCATCGGGCTAGCGGGCGGGTTGACCGCGGAGGAGCTTCGAGTAGCTATCTGTTCACAGGCGTTTTCGAGGCACTCGGGCGCGAGAGGCGAAGGCGTGCGGCGAGATTGACTAGCTCCGCGAGAGAGTCGGCATTCATCTTTCGCATCATGCTACCGCGATGCGCCTTTACTGTGATCTCACTGATGCCCAACTCGCTGGCGACCTGCTTATTCGGCAGCCCTAGAACCACCAGCGACATCACCTCGCGCTCGCGCGAGGTGAGACGATCATATTGCGCTCTCAAAGTTCGACGTTCCTCCTCGCGACCAAGCAGCGCCTTGCTTCTCTCCAGTGAACTGCGTATCGCGCTCAGGAGAACCTCATCGCCAATAGGCTTCGTCAGGAACTCTACAGCTCCCGCCTTCATCGCTCGCACGGTCATGGGTATATCGCCATGTCCGGTGATGAAAATGATTGGCATATCAGGCCGTTCCACAACGACCCGCTTCTGGAGTTCCAGACCGTTTAGTCCGGGCATGGATATATCTAGAACCAGACAACTTGGTACGAGGGCGCGCGGGCGACTGAGAAAATCTTGCGCAGAGGTAAATGTCTCCACGTACAAACCTTCATGCCGAATCAGAAGTTCCAGCGACTCACGAACAGATATATCGTCATCTACAACAAAAACAATCTCAGAGGTCTGAGACATGGGGAACGATCTCACCTCGCCGAGGATCAAACTCGTCGCAGCCATTGTATACACCTTGAGAGGAATGTGGGGAAGACTCTACACTCACTCGTCTGATACGGCCTTGTTTAATGCTTCGAGCAGGGCATTATCACTGAAAGGCTTGAACAAACACGCGACCGCGCCTTCTTCGAGCATGTGCGATCGCACGGCTTCGTCGCGGCGGGCGGTAATGAAAATGACCGGTATTGTCAGTCGGCGTCGTTTCAACTCTTGGTGCAACTCCGGCCCCGACATCCCGGGCATAGCCATGTCAAGAATCAGACATTTGGCCTTCGTAATGCCGTCAGAGGCCAGATAGTCTTCGGCTGACGAGAATACTCGAACAGCAAACCCGAATTCTTTCAGCAAATCAGGTAACGATTCCCGTACGGACTCATCGTCGTCGACCACCGATACAAGCAATTGTGTCTTAATCATGGATTTCTCACTGCTGCGTCATAAATAAAAATCTGCTTCAACACTGAGGACCTTATTGTTCCGCCAGCGCTGTTTGAGGAGGTCGACGTGCTCCGTATCCGGACTGCACACCAACAACGCAGCTGAGCCTTGCTCCATGGGGTCCCTTCTGAGAGACACCTCTAGAACACGATCATGATGCAGTCGTTCCGATCTGTCCATTGCACTTTGGTATTGGTATTTCTGATACTGGAACATCCCCAGTCTGGACATTCCGGTTAGATTTGCGGACGTGTTCGCAAGGAATAGAGAACGCGAAGGTCGCACTTGGGCCGGCATTCGCGTATGCCCAGGGCCGGCGATAATCATTCAGGTCTAGCGGCTCAGCGGTGGCCTCCTTTTTGCCGAAGAGTGCTCGCAAGCAAGTAACTACATCAGAGGCACAGTTGGCCGCGTTCACGAGAAATTTATTCCCTCAAGTGCAGCAAGTCTGTTGAGCAGGAACCGGCAAGAAACTGAGCAGTCCAAGCTTGATAACTGTCCATACGAAGGTATCAATCGATACTTTCGTCCAATACCTGCGTGCCCGTAACTCTGGCTTAATCACCACATCAGCTTCGCGACCGGTTTCGGGCGAGCCGTAGCTGCCCTCGGTTCGGAGCTTAAGGAATGTTCCCCGCGATCAATGACGATGTTCGATCGAATGTTCAGAGCCCCTCATCCAGTTAGTCATCAGGCACAGAAGGAGGTCAGGCATGAATTCTACACCCCGTGATTCGTCTACTTCACAATATGGGGATATGGAGACCACGGCACGTGATCAGGAACTCTTATTTGCCGCTAGAGCAGGCTCCCACGCAGCGTTTGAAGAACTGCGGGACATCTACGCGCATCTCCTCTACAAACGCATTTTTTCGATAACCCGTAACCGCGAGGATACTGAGGATGCGTTGCAGGAGACTTTCATGCGCGCGTTTCTCGCACTACCTTCCTTTGAAGGAAGAGCCAAATTGTCATCTTGGCTGACCAAGATTGCCATCAACTCGGCACTAATGGTCCTTCGCAAGCGGTGCAGCCGGCAAGAGACTTCCTTCGAATTCCAGCCGACCTTTGAAGACGACATCCTTTGTTTCGATATCCGCGACAATGCTCTGAACCCGGAACAACTCTGCGATCAGAAACAGCGTTCCTATGCGATCCTTCGCGCCATTGAAGGACTTGATCCGAAATCGCGAACCGCAATCATTATTTGGGTATCACAAGAGCTCTCGATGAAGGAAATTGCAGAGAATCTCGGAGTGACGGTGGCATCCGTAAAATCCAGGCTCCATCGAGCACGTCAAAGGCTGATTCGGTTTCCGGACTTTCAGCACCCGAAGGCAAAATCGATGCCACCGCAGCCAAAGAAACGCATTGTGAGCCTTCAGAATCGAGAACACCTATGTCTGATCTAGGGTTGAACCGCGCTCCCGGCACTGCCTCGATAAGGATCAATGAAATTGTCTCTGTGCCGGAGTGTGAGTTGCGCGATTTCATTGGCACCGTTACGAGCCTCATCGGGGCAGGAGCAGTCGACCTTCTGAAGGAGATTTGGCTGGATGAGTTGGCTTGCATGGACTACTTACCATCCCCGACGAGGACCGACTGGCGACGTGTCAGCTTGGCGGCGTCGGCGCGACTCGCAAGCCGGATCATCGAAGTGCACCTTGGCGATTCCCTGGTTTAATCACAACTGGACGAGCTAGCCGGCCATCTGCTCGATATCAACGAACCAAGTGCTGCGTGAATCCCCATCGCCTTGGTTTCAAAGTCTTCCACTCAACTGCCAAAACCGCTCACTTCGACGTTTGCACTTGTCCTGGCCGATACGAAGGTAGCGACCGATACCTTCGTATGATAGCGCCTTCGGAGACCTCGCAGCAGAATAGCGGCAAGTGGAGAGCTCAGGCATGGGGGTTGCGAAGAAACCGAGGCTATTACAGGACATCAATCGCCTCCAACCTGTGGGCCCAGCTGTGGCTTTATCAAATGGGCATAAGAGCAATTAAGTCTCCGAGTTTGTTGTCGGCAATTTGTCCAACCAGCGCTGCCGTCTCAAACTCACCAACTCAAACAACAGGAGCATTCATGACAACCGCAACGCAGTTGCAACCATGAAAGCCGCCCAGGTAACCGCTGCCGGAGCCGGTCTTAAAATGGTCGAGCTGGAGATTCCCGATCCAGGCCCAGGACAGGTGCGCATCAAAGTTCGGGCATGTGGTGTGTGCCACAGCGATGCGATCATCGCCGAAGGCCTCCGGCACGGAATCGCCTATCCGCGCGTTCCGGGTCATGAAGTGGCCGGCGTTGTGGATGCGCTCGGGACTGGTGTGACTGAATGGCGAAAAGGCCAGCGTGTCGGCGTTGGCTGGCATGGCGGCCACGACGGCACTTGTCCCGAGTGCCGGCGCGGAGATTTTCGACTCTGTCGCAATGAGAAGAATCCCGGATTCAGTTATGACGGCGGCTATTCGGAGTACATGCTGGCTCCGGTCGAAGCCCTTGTTTCGATTCCGGGCAGTGTAAGCGATGTCGATGCGGCGCCGCTGGTGTGCGCTGGAGTTAACACCTTCAACGCCCTGCGACGCGCGGGGCACTGCCAGGTGACCTGGTCGCGGTGCAAGGGATCGGTGGACTCGGCCACCTCGGAATTCAATTCGCGAACAAGTTTGGCTACAAGGTGGCTGCGATAGGGCGTAGCGCGCAAATTGAATCGCTGGCAATGAAACTCGGCGCCGACGTGTATATCGACAGCAAAGTGAAGAACTCAGCAGGGGAGCTGCAAAAACTAGGCGGCGCAAGAGTGCACATATGCGCGCATGATGAGCGGCAACGCAGAGTTTCGAGTTGTTTTGACGATGTGAATGAACCACCAATGAGTAGGCGAACCAGCGTCGTGCTGCGGACCCTCACACGATAGCCAATCGAGATTGGTCTCCTGTTCGACTGACTCGTTGCCTCACGGCGCGACCGACGCACGATCAGAACTTCTGAACGGGTCCGCTGGGCACAAGAGCAAGCAATCTCTGGGTTCGTCTTTTGCAGTTTGGTCGAACTAGTGGACCGGAGAGTCGAAGAGGAAATGCCGGCGAAACAAGATGTTGGAATGCCACGGGAGGAGTTGACATGCGGTTTCGAGCCTGGGCTGGAGCAATACTGCTCGCTGCCCCGTTCTATGGCGGACTCACCGCGTCTGCACAGTACAGCACACCCGCTACGCCCGCGCCGTATAACCCGATTGCTCTCGCTGAAGTTACAGGAACACCGCGAACAGCCGTTCAAGCCGGACAGAACAGTTATCAAAACCTGTCGCAGAATCCGTACTTGGGAGGAGTTTCGTCGGGAAAACTCAGCACAGCGCCAGCGGAGCTTTCCCTGGAAGACGCCATCAACCTCGGGCTCAAGCAAAACCTCGGTGGAGTGTTGGCCACGGATGCCGTTATGGATGCCCGTGGAGAGAAATGGCAGGCACTGAGCGAACTGCTTCCCAATGTTGTCACCGATACCGGTTTCGGAGTTCATCAAGTCAACATCAAGGCGGCCTTTGGTCTGACGATTCATGGAGTACCTCCGATCGTTGGACCATTCGGCTATTTCGACTCGCGGGCGTATCTCACACAATCGGTCTTTGATTGGACATCCATCGAGCGGGCGCGATCGTCGCAGGCACAGCTGAAGTCGGCCGAATTCACTTCCAAAGACGCTCGCGAGCTTGTGGTGCTTGTGATTGTCTCCAACTATTTGCTCGCCATCGCCGACCAATCGGAGGTTGAGTCCGCCACTTCCCAACGGGACACTGCCAAAACGCTCTTTCAGCAGGCGTCCGACCAGAAGACTGCCGGCGTTGCCTCCGCTGTGGATGTTCTGCGTTCCCAGGTGCAATTGCAATCGCGCGAACAAAAGCTGATTGCCGCACAGAATGACTTGGCGAAGCAGAAATTGGTGTTGGCGCGCGCTATCGGAATTCCTCTGGGCCAACAGTTCGAGGTAACCACGCACGTCCCTTACCAGGAGTTGACGTCTTCGAGTCTCGATGAGGCGATCCAAAACGCCTACAAGGCTCGCCCCGATTTTCAGAGTCAGATGAATCGGGTCCGCTCCGCTGAGCTCGAGAGAAAAGCAGCTTCTGCCGAGCGGTATCCATCATTAGGTGCGGAAACCGACTACGGCCTCTCGGGAGTCAACCCCGGCTCATCGCACGGCACCGTTGATGCGGCTGCCACGCTTCGCATCCCTCTTTTTCAGGGTGGAAAAGTACATGGGGATGTTCTCCGGGCCGATGCCTCGCTCACAGAGGAAAGACAGCGGCTGGAAGACTTGCGAGCCAAAATCGATCAGGAGGTTCGCGATGTCTATCTCGATCTGCAAGCAGATGCGCAAGAAGTTTCCGTCGAGAAGAGTGCGATAACCCTCGCCACTCAGACCTTGGCACAATCCCGCGATCGATTCAGTTCAGGAGTTACGGACAACGTTGAAGTCGTTCAAGCGCAAGATGCGCTGGCAGTCGCCAATGATGCCTACATTGCAAGTCTCTACAGCTACAACCTGGCCAAGATATCTCTGGCGAGGGCGATCGGCGTCGCGGAATCCCAATATTCAGAGTATTTGAAGGGGAATTGAGCATGCCTGAAGATCATCAAGCAACAAATCCACCGCCAGCATCTCCATCCGTGCAAAAATCGCCAGCAGACAATGCCGGTACAGCTGACCCGTTAGCCTCGACTTATCCGAGGAGACGCTCTTACAAGCGTTGGATACTTCTTGCCTCGCTCGTTGTTCTGGCCGCTGCTGGCGCGTTGCTCTGGCATTA
Source organism: uncultured Acidobacteriaceae bacterium (assembly GCA_963745845.1). GTDB lineage: Bacteria > Acidobacteriota > Terriglobia > Terriglobales > Acidobacteriaceae > Telmatobacter. Next base: position 509,241 of record CAVUZE010000002.1, read on the forward strand.
TCTTTCCGGCTTCGAATCCACCGACGATGCGCAGGTAGACGTACATCTCTACCCTGTCAGCGCTCGCATTTCGGGTTATGTCCAGAAGGTCGACGTCGAAGATAACCAGTGGGTCGAGGCAGGATCCACTCTCGTGGAAATCGATCCGAAAGACTATGAAGTGGCATTGGCAAGAGCCCAGGCGACGCTCGAGTCCTCGAAGGCCGCGGCAGCCAGTTCGAATATCGATGTGCCGGTATCTTCCGTCGATACGGCAAGCCAATTGAAATTCACATCTTCGGATATCAAGAATGCGGAAGCGGCAATCGCGGCAGCAGAAAAGCAAGCCGCCGCCGCGCACGCCCGCGTTTTGGAAGCGCAAGCGGAAAATGTAAAAGCCCAGGATGACGTTACCCGATATCGCTTGTTGCTTACGAAGGAAGAGGTGCCGAAGCAAATCTACGACCATGCGTATGCCGCCGCAGCAACGGATGTCGCCGCGATAGCTGCGGCAGAAGCGGATGAAGCCGCAGCGCAACAAGCCGTTCAAGAAGCGCACAGCCGCCTCATTGAGGCTCAGGCCCGCAATGAAGATGCCCAAGCCGGGCCGCAGCGCGTCGCCTCAACGCGCGCCAAGGCGCTTTCCGCCGTGGCTGATGTGCACCAGAAAGAAGCCGCCGTCGAACAAGCGCGGCTGAACCTGGGATACACCAAAATCCCTGCACCCGTGACTGGCGAGGTCACAAAGAAGGTTGTCGTTGGATTGAATGTGGACCCAGGGGAGCAGTTGCTTACCGTGGTTCCCCTGGATCAGGTGTGGATCACCGCGAATTTCAAGGAGACCCAACTCAAACACATGCGGGTGGGCCAGAAAGCGAGCATTGAGCTCGACTCGAACGGCCGCACATACAACGGTCATGTCGACAGCATCGCGGGAGCAACGGGCCCTATCTTCAGCTTGCTGCCGCCCGAAAATGCAACCGGCAACTACGTCAAAATTGTCCAGCGGGTACCGGTAAAGATCGTTCTGGAGCCGGGCGAGAATCGCGATCACCAGCTTCGCCCTGGTATGAACGTCGAAGCGAAGGTGTATCTGCGATGAGCGACGCGACACTGACTCTTCCGTCGGAGCAGGTCGTCTGGCGACCGAAGGTAAATCCTTGGGCCATTGCCGCCACTGTGTCGATGGCTGCGTTTGTCGAAGTCCTGGACACAAGCGTTGCCAACGTTGCATTGCCTTACATCGCCGGAGGCCTGGGTGCCAGCTACGACGACAGCACCTGGGTACTCACCTCGTACCTCGCTGCGAACGCGATCGTCCTACCCATCAGCGGATGGCTCGCGGAGTTGATCGGCCGCAAGCGGTACTTCATGATGTCGCTTGCCGTTTTCACGGTGAGTTCACTGCTTTGCGGCTTAGCGCCCAACCTGCCGCTATTGCTGCTCTTTCGAGCTGTGCAAGGCATCGGCGGCGGTGGACTGCAGCCGATGGCACAAGCCATTCTCAACGATACATTTCCTCCAGAGCAGCGCGGCTCCGCGTTTGCTGTCTATGGCATTACTGCAGTTCTCGCTCCAACGGTCGGACCGATGCTGGGAGGCTGGATTACTGACAACTATTCCTGGCGCTGGATATTTTTCATCACGCTGCCCCCGGTTCTCCTGGCTCTTTATTTGACGCACATCCTGGTCGAAGATCCGCCGTTCCTTCGCCGCTTGAAGCGGGGGGGCATCCGGGTGGACTATATCGGGATCTCCTTCTTGGCGCTGGGAGTCGGTTCGCTACAGATCGTTCTGGACAAAGGGCAGGAAGACGATTGGTTCGGCTCGCATTTCATCACAAACCTTGCGATCACCGCAACAGTTTGCCTTATCTCGCTGGTCATCTGGGAATGGTTCCGCAAAGAGCCGATCATCGACGTCCGCATGTTCAAGAGCTTCAACTTCGCGGCAGCGAACTTGATGATGTTCATGATGGGCTTCATGCTCTTCAGCACCCTCGTGTTGATTCCGGAATTTCTGCAGACACTCATGGGTTACACGGCGGAGCTTGCGGGTCTTGTGCTGTCCGGCGGCGGAGTTGTCTTGCTGGTGATGATGCCCATCGTCGGGCGGCTTACGTCAAAGATTCAAGCCAGATGGCTGATCGCGACTGGATGGCTGTGCCTCGCCGTCGGGCTATTCTATTGCGCGAATCAAATCGATCTGTTCGTCAGCTTCAAATTTGCGATGTGGCTGCGCGTCGCCCAAGTGGTGGGAATCGGATTTCTATTTGTCCCCATCACGGCAGCCGGTTACATCGGGGTTCCTCCGGAGAAAGGGAATAGCGTCTCCGGCATGATCAATTTCATGCGTAATATCGGCGGCAGTATCGGAACTTCCGTCGTGACCACGATGATTGCCCGGCGGGCTCAATATCACCAGCAAATCCTCATCGGCCACATCACTCCTGATTCCCCTGCCTATCGTTCGGCACTCCATGCACTGAGCTCAAAGATCGCGCACTCTGGGCTTCGGGCCGATGACGCGGGCGACCAGGCAATTGCAAGATTCTACGAATTGGTGCATCAACAAGGCGGCGCACTGTCTTATATGGACATCTTTTGGGTCTTGGGCGCGCTCTGCTCCATCATGTTTGTTCTGGCGTTTTTCTTGAAGAAGAATGATCCCGGAGCGGGCGGAGATGTCGCGGTTGGCTGAGGAAAACACAATGATTCGAGCCATCACAATTGAGCGCGAGTTTGGCTGCGGAGCGTCCGAAATCGCCAGTTTGGTCGCCAGCCGCCTTGGATGGAGTCTGTGGGACCACCGGTTGACAGAGGAAATCGCGCGACTGACAGAGAGCACGCCAGAGGCGGTCGAGCAGAGGGAATGGCGAAACGATCCTGTCGTATACCGGGTTTTCAAAGATTTTCTTCGCGGTGCGTTTGAGGGCGGCTTGCCGCCCACCCACCGATTGCACTTGCTGGATGCGCGCCGGATCTCCGCTGCTTCGGAAACAGCGGTCAAGACCGCTTTCTCCAGCGGCCCCTCAGTGATTGTCGGTCGGGGTGCGCAATATTTCCTGCGCAATCGCAAGGATGTCTTCCACGTGTTTCTCTACGCATCTCGCGATCAAAAGATTCGCAGACTGATCTCTAAGGGCGCAACTCAGGACAAGGCAATTGAAGAGGTCGACACAACGGACAAATCGCGAGCTGCATACGTCCGCCAGTATTTCGGGCTCAAATGGCCGGAACCCAACCTATATCATGCAATGTTCAATACCGAGATGGGGGACTCATGTACGGCTGCAATGCTTCTTCAGTGCGTCAAGCAGTACGAGGAGGACAGGTAAAATGCCGCCGCGGCCTGGGCGTCCAGAACCCTGCAACGCACTCATTGATACGTTATCAATAAACACTGGCCGACCTGGACGAAGCCGCGTCGGCAGCTCCGAGAAACCTATTGCGGGCTTGCTAACTCCCGTAGTGAACGATAAAGGACGTTGATCCTGCAGAGCGTCCTCAGTTTGGTACCATTCTGAGAAACTGTTTGTAGAAGAAGTCCATGACAGCAAACCATTCGGCTTTTTGGCCCTTTGTCCTGCGTTCTGGGACTCGCGCACCCTCAAGCGCGTGTAATCGGGTGTAAGCCAATTTCCGCCGTCTATTGTTTGAGGGCCATATTCCCCAACTCAGCTAACTCTGTCCAAACAGGAGAGTTTTTTAAATTGGCATTGCTCATTGAGGCACTCGTCTGCAGGGTGGCATTCACAGCCGGGATGAGAATCGCGTGAAGCGAAGGGATTTTGTACGGCTTGGATGTGCCACCATGATCGCGTCCGGGGCAGGCAAGCTGGGGCTCGCGTTTGGGCAGTCGCCAGGCCTCCAGCAGGTTCCCGCGCCTACCCAGCATAGGATGGCGCCGCTGGAACCGAAGGCTCGTGCGGCGGATTTCACCCTGCAAATCGCGCCGATGATGGTCGAGCTGGCCCCGCAGGTTGTCATCAGCACAATCGGCTACAACAATAAAGTCCCCGGTCCCCTCCTGCGGATGCGGGAGGGCCAGCGGGTCACCATCGACGTTGTGAACGACACGGACGTTCCGGAGTACGTGCACTGGCATGGCCTGTTCGTTCCACCGGAAATGGACGGGGTGGAGGAAGAAGGCACTCCCCCGGCCCCACCTCACGGCAAGCGGCGCTATCAATTCGTGGCCAAACCGGCGGGGTCGCGATGGTACCACTCACACACCGCGGCCATGATGGATCTGCATCGGGGCTCCTACACCGGGCAATTTGGTTTTTTCATGATCGATTCCCCCAATGACCCTGGACACTACGATCAGGAAGTATTTCTGGCGCTGCGGGAATGGCAATATTTTCTGTCTACGATGGATCAGGACGAGGTGGCGGCGGATCCCAACGACCCGATGCCCGAAAAACCCGCCACTCCAGACCTGCGTCCGAACGGTCTCGAAGTCAGCGCTCCCCTTTATTCAATCAACGACAAGATGCTCGGCGCGGGGGAACCGCTCCGCGTGCGGCAGGGTCAGCGTGTCCTGATGCACCTGCTCAACGCCAGCGCTTCGCAAATTCATCGCATAGGTTTATTCGGTCACCATTTTCAGGTGATCGCTCTGGACGGCAATCCCGTGCCGTCGCCTCAGCTGGTCAATATGATTGAGATCGCCCCCGGCGAGCGCGTGGATGCGATCGTGGAGATGAATCTGCCGGGCGTTTGGATTTTAGGGGACCTGCGCGATGCCGCGCGGCAATCCGGCTTGGGGCTAGTGGTGGAGTACGCCAATCACGCACAGCCGCGCCCGCAATGGCTTGCGCCTGCGAATGCGCGCTGGGACTACACCATTTTTGGCACGACGGGCTTTGGCAAATCCGCTCCGCATCCCCCGCCCGACCAGACCTTCGACATGGTCTTTGAGAAAGTGCCGGGCGGCCCCCACGGGATCAATCACTGGCTCGTCAACGGCAAGGAATACCCGCATGATCGGGAATTCGTGTTCCGGCAGGGGCTCCGCTACCGGATTGTGTTTCACAACCGCAGCGACGATTCTCACCCGCTGCACTTCCACCGGCACCTGTTCGAGCTTGTCGAGATCAACGGCAAGCCCACTGCCGGAATCAAGAAGGACACGGTGGTCGTTCCCGCATTTGGACGCGCCACGGTAGATCTAGTTGCCGACCAGCCGGGACTGACGCTGTTTCACTGCCATATCCAGCAGCACATGGACTTTGGTTTCATGGCGCTGTTTCGCTACGCGTGAGCAACCTCATCGCTGTCATTGCTTTTTCACAGATTCGACATACAAGCGAAATATTGAGTAGATACAAGGGATTGGTTTGGCAAGTTTCCCCAACCGCAACTCCGCGCAAATATTCCCAACCGCAAGCCCAAACTAGTATCCCCAAATTCCAACGGGAGGTCTGTATGAAGACGATCCAACGCAGGTTCCGAGCGGCTGTGCTCATGGGAGCGGCCGTCTCGGTGCTGGCATCTGCAACCGGAGCAAAAGCCCAGAATCAAAACTTCAATGGCGACGGCAGTCCAAACTCCAACGACAATACGTGGCCTTACGCAACGACAGGCAAATCGCCCGTGCTGGCGGTAGTTGGCGACGTCTCCTGCCAGCCAGGCGAGGCGGAGCCCACTGGTGAGAAGGCGGGCGAAAGCTGCATCACCCCCAAGTCCCCCTACACCAGCGCCTCTCTGTGGCAATCCCAGGAGGCCACTGCGAATCAGATTGAGGCTATGAAGCCTGACGCCGTTGCGCTCCTCGGAGATCTGCAATACCAGGTAGGAAATTATTCGGACTTCGAGGGCTCGTACGACTTGACGTATGGCGCTTTCAAAGCTATTACAAAGCCCGCCCCCGGCAACCACGAGTTTTATGACGAGCATGGCGCGACCGGCGTTGCCGGCTACGGCTACTTCTCCTACTTCAACGGCTTCCAAATCAATTCCGCAGGCGCTCCTCTGACGGCTACGATAGCGGACCCGTGTCCATCAGGCCTGGTCTGGAACGACCCCAACCCGCCGAACCCGGCGTCCGCGCCGGCGAGCCCGTGCGGCTATCCGGCCGCTACAACTCCCACCCCCCAACCGATACCGCGGCCTGATGGACAGGCGGGGCACTTCGAGGAGTCGGGTGGAGTTGGATCCACCGTACCGGCGGGGGACCCCGTCGGAGTCGGAGATGGCTGGTACTCGTACAATCTGGGCACATGGCACCTTATTTCGCTCAACATAGAGTGCTCAACGCAGCCGGGCGGCTGTTCGGACACGGGCTCCTGGTTTGCCGCCGAACTCGCATGGCTGAAAAAGGATCTCGAGGCGAATCACTCCGCCTGCACACTCGCCTACTGGCACCAGCCCACGTTCAGCCCTACGAACGGCATCACCCAGGAGGGCGTGACCGCTCAGGCCTTTTGGCAATTGCTCTATAAGTACGGAGCCGACCTGGTGCTGAACGGACACGACCACCTCTATGCCCGCTACCGCCCGCTTGACCCTTCCGGGAATTACGATCCAGGGAGGGGCATACGCCAATTCAACGTGGGCACCGGCGGCGAGACACTCGATCCGATCGTCCTAACCCCAGTGACGTCCGCCCAGGCCTCGTCCACGAATTCCGAAACAAACCAGGAGGATCCCAGCGGCAACGTGAACTTCAACGCACAGAACCTCCAGGCGTATACCGGGGACTTCTGGGGCGTGATGGCTCTGACGCTCAATCCGAACGGCTACGCGTGGGATTACGAGTCGGCACTGGCAGGTCCTGCAACTTTAGCCAATGGTCCTACATTTCCTGCACCGAATGCGAATGGTGGTTACAGCGACAAAGGTTTCGGCAGCTGCCACGGCCCACACAACTGGGGTTGGTAGCGACCGGATCGTCTTCGCCACGTTAGGCTTGACCGCTTCAGTACACGTTCCCCCTCCCCGAGAAATCGCGGAGGGGGACTTTTCTTGTCTGGCTCTGGTCGCATTGAGGATCGTGCTGGCGGTTGGTGGGATTGCTCTTTATCGCTTTGGGCTACTCCTGGTGGTGTTCATCAGACAAGACCATGCGCTTTCTATAATGCTCAGCTTGTACGTCACACTGGGCATCTTTCCCCTTCTAGCCATCCGCGATCCGTCGGCGAGTCGCAGCGTGCCTTCACAGCATGGTCGAGTTTCGCTCATGCCGCGCTCACCTCATTTCTAGTAGCCAAGGCGTTTATTGACCGAGTTCAATAACGGCTCGTTGTTTTCAAACCTTGCATGCTGTTCCAGAAAGAACCGCATCGCATCCTCGGTCCATCCCGGTATATTATCCGCACAGTGAGGGGACAGCAGTACATTATCCATTTCATACAGTGCACTGTGCTTCGGTAGCGGTTCGCGCTCGAAAACGTCCAGCCCCGCACCCCTGATTCGCGTTTCGCGCAACGCGCGCACCATCGCTTCTTCGTCGATCACGGCCCCGCGCCCGACGTTCATGACCACGGCCTGAGGCTTCATCGCCGCGAATTCGGCATCGCTTATCATGTGCCGCGTTTCCTCGGTCAGCGGAGCGGCAATCACGATGTAATCGCAGCCCGACAGCATCTCACGCAGCTCAGCCGTCCCGTAATATCTCTCGATCAGCGGATCGAAGGCCGCCGGACGGTGACGCTTCGCCGCCAGAATCCGCATCCCCATGGCATGCGCGCGCGTCGCCACTGCCCGGCCGATATCTCCATAGCCCACGATGCCCAGCACCTTGCCGGCAATCATCTCCACATCAAACGGAGCCCAGTTGCGCGCCGACTGGTTGCGGCGCATGCGCGGGATATCCTTGGCGAAGTAGAGAATCACGGTCAGCGCAAATTCTCCCAGCGACGGGCTGTATACGCCCTTACCGTTTGTCAGGACTACGTCGCTGTTCACAAGCTCCGGAAACAGCAGACTGTCCAGGCCCGCCCATCGCGAGTGTACCCAGCGCAGGCGTTCGCATTGTATAAAAGCCTCGCGGAGCATCTCCCTGGTGCCCGACCAGTGCAGGATTGCCGCAGCATCTTTCGCCACAGCGCCTGCGGACGGATCGCTCGCCAGAACATACGGCAGATTCGCGAGCATCGCGAAGTTGGGATCTTCCTGCTTTGCAACGATCAGCAGCCTGGGTTTGTGTGCCATGCTTCCATGTTGACACGGCGTGGATCTCACCCCAATTGGTAATTGGTCCCCGGACCTTCTAATCTCTCCCGGCCTCTAGCTCATCTAACCAGGGAGCAATCACGACTAGTCCGAATGCCGCGATCGTAGTTTGCGCAAGGCTGGGCGTATAGGCTGGATCGTTTCGCCACGCATACAAATGCAGTTTCTTCCGAATCTCTTGGCATCATAGAGCGCCTCATCTGCGGCTGCCACAACGCTCGCCTGAGATTTCCCCCGCGGAGGCACAATCGCCGCCCCGATACTGAGAGTGATATGAAGCTCGCTTTCTCCTGTACGGATTGGGTCCTTTTCAATGGCCAGCCGAAGGCGCTCTGCGAGCTCGCATAGCTCTCCTTCAAGTGCGCCGGGCACCACAATCAGAAACTCCTCACCTCCGTAGCGGCCGATTGAATCATAGATCCGCAGGGTATTCTTGAGACGTTGACTCGTCTCCCGTAAAACCAAATCGCCCGTTAAATGCCCATGTGTGTCGTTGACTCTCTTGAAGTGGTCCAGATCCACCAGAAGCACTCCTGTCGATCGTTCAGACTGCGCGGCACGGTCCAGCTCGCTTTCGAGAATCTCGTGGATCGATTGCCTATTCCAGATACCCGTCAATGAATCTTTGGTCGCCAGAACTCGGAATTGCTCGCGGGAGGCGATCAGGCTCTCCTGGCGTTTCAAGATGCGAGTGGCAACAATGAGGCGGGCCCTCAATTCCTTTGCCTCAAACGGAGTCGTCATATATTCGGCTGCCCCCGATTCAAGAGCCCGCGCAATCTCTCTTCTATCGTTCTGCATCGACAACATAAGAATGTAGGGCGCGTACTCCGTTTGGTGTTCGCTTATTCTCCGGCACAGCTCAACGGCGTCGATGCCAGGCAAAGTCCGGCTCAAGATGATCAGTTCAGGTGGTCGCTCCTGCGCAACGATCTGCAGCACCTCGGCGCCGTTCGCCGCTGGCACCGGTTCGAAACCCCACTTGCGAAGCATTTGGAATAACATCTGGCGAGTGCCTTTGTGATCTTCGGCAACGACAACACGCTGAAAGTTCCCAACGTTGGAGCGCCTCTCCGTATTGACCTGACTGGACATTTCCGATCGCCACGGCAATTCGGGGAATGCGACAGAAAAAGACAATCTACTTGCGTTGGCGGTGCGAACGAGATAGTGACGCGCTTTTTGAGCGACGTCGTCAACCGGAGTCCCTTCTGAGAACTCCTCCTGCGCGGTGTTTCTGCCGTCCTGCTGGACTAAGTCGTCCGCTGTCTGAAAAACGCTTTGGATTCCGCGATCAAGGGACGGCCACTCGGCCACAGCGGGAGCCCGGAAGCTCGCGTATGCGAAGCTGCTGTACATGAAAACTCCTCCATTAGAGGTGACGGGGTTGTCGGCGAGTTCTGCCCTTGGCATCGCTCTGGAAAGGATCCGTGAGACTCCTGGCTGAATTCGATTCGGGTCAGGTTGTCTGCAATACGCCGAACCTTTTGCTTAGCTGATAGTGACGTCTCGCCCGCTTTCGTTTCAAAGTTACTCAAATTATTCTTGCCATTCGTTCGAGAGATCCATTGGCTAATCTTGAAACGCTTCCGCTTCGAGATGCACTACACTTCGTGGCCAGAAATGGCCAATATAATCGCCCCGCGCAAACACAGATCGTAAGGGTGGAACGCGGAGTGATTGAGAGAGCAGTCCCTCCCCAGAACAAACGGAGCTCGCTCTTCGGGGTGCGCTCCGTTCGCTCTTCAAGGGTCCCGAATTGCCATGAACGCGAATCAATACTACGGATTCCTAGATTTAGCCCGTTTTCCAGCACGGTGGGCGTCTCTCGTGAACGCCGATTTGAGGCTGCGCAAAGTGCATAATCTTCCTGCGGCATTCATTTCTTCTGTCAGCCGCCTTCGCATGTTGAGTTGGTTCTTCTGCGTCACCGTCTGGGTCTCTTCGCTGGGTGCAATATGGATGAGCCGAGGCTGGATTGGTCTGTTTGTGAGTGGGCAGGTACTTTCAGCCGGTACATGTCTATTTAAGGATCTGGCGAGAAGGACACCGAGCTCTGTCTCTTCGAGCAATCGAGCCGAGCGAGCCTTTCGAAGGGACACACGATGAGTTCCAGTTGGAAATGGCAGCTCGACGCAACTGAGAGATTCGGCGGACCATTCAGGATTGTCCGATGAATTGCCCTTCTCGCAGCTCAAACTCGCGACGTATCTCGAAGAGATATCGAACACCAGAAGTTGCGCCCAAGCGCGGGTACATTCACTCGCCGGCCGTATCTCGGATGCTATACTCGTCTCCTCCTTTCCTGGCGGAGTGTGCATTGCAATTCCACTCGTTCGACGCGAAATATATAGAAAATCTTTGCGCAGGGAACCGCGAGACTCAGGAGCATTTCTTCGGCTACTTCACCGAACTGCTCCGAATGAAGCTTCGTTCCAGGCTTCAGTCGCCGCACGCAATTGAGGACGTATGTCAGGAAACATTCGCGCGGGTCTTTTCTGTCCTTCGCAGAGATGGCGGCCTGCGCCAGCCGGAACGGCTTGGAGCGTTTGTCAACACCACCTGCAATCATGTGCTCTTTGAGCAATATCGTTCGTCCAGCCGCAGCGAATCTCTGGATGCCGAAGGAGCCCCCGAGCCAGTTGCCGAGGGTGCAACCGCGCACGACATGGTGGCCTCCAAACAGATTCAGAAGAAGGTACGTCAGATATTGCTCAGCTTGGCTCCGCGCGATCGCTCTTTGCTCAATGCGGTCTTTCTTGAGGAACGTGACCGTGATGAAGTCTGCCGTCAGTTCGATGTGGAGCGAGAGTACCTGCGAGTGTTGCTCCATCGGGCAAAGCAGGAATTCAAAGTCGAGTATTCGAAGCGAATCGGGCATCCGCCGCCTCTCAGAGCCGATGGGTAGAGGACGAATCGGTATCTACGATCACGCAAGGAAAGAGAGGAAACATGAACCACCGCGAAGCAGTAGAACAAATGGCGACAGAGCGGTACCTTCTGGATGAATTCGCTCCCGAGGACCGCGAGGCCTTCGAAGAGCACCTATTCGATTGTCCGGAATGCGCCTTCGACCTGCGCGTCGGAAATGCCTTCGTACATGCGGCAAAAGCGCAACTTCCCGAGACTGTGGAGCGGCCTATTGGCGCCGGCGCGGCGGCGCTGACATCAAAAGCGAAACCGAGCTTTTGGCTTGTTTGGATGCGCCCGGCATTTGTTGCTCCGGCTTTCGCTGCGCTCCTTGCCGTCGTTGTTTTCCAAAACTCGGTCACCTTTCCGGCACTGCGCGACGCCGCTACGCAACCTCGTCTTGTCCAGCTGACCCACCTTCGCCCGGCAACAAGGGGCGGCTCCCACCTTGCGCTTACGGCAGATCGCACCCACGGGGTTGCCCTGCAGTTGGATCTCCCTGTCGAGTCCGGAGAGTCTACCGCGATTTCTTATTCCATTGATCTCCGCGACGCGCAAGGGAAACCAGTCTGGACTAGTTCGATGTCTGCGGGCAGCGGCCAATCGGATGCGGACCAACAGCTTTCCCTGTTCCTTCCCGGCGCAAAGCTGAGCAGCGGCACATACTCTCTCGATATCACTGGGCTGGGCGCCAAGGGCGAACGTAACTCCACCGAACAATATGTATTTGATATAGTGGTGACCAACTAGCAGATTCCAGAAGCCCTGGAACTCCGAAGCTCCTCGTGATCTACTTTCTTTCCCCCTGGGCCCATTCGAATCACAATCTGCATCTGCGTCGGATTGAATGCCCATAAACCAAGGAGCGTAAAATGCCCACGTCTGAAGTCAACGGCAGAACCCATCGCTACAACGCAGACGCGACTATCCTGTCGGGCCATCTGCGTTTACCGCTCGTTCAGAAGATCGAACCGCAGGCCCATGCGCATCTGAAGGAAGAAGGCGGCTATCTTTCGGAACGTTCTGAAAACTATCGCCTCGAGTCGGTGATTTCCATCCGCTCGGCCTACACGCATGTTGCAGGAAATCGCAGTACCAAGCCAGGGCAGGGCTGGACGACAATCTCAACCACTGTGATCGAGGGCCTGAACGTCCTCGAAATCGTCACAGCCGACCGAATCGTAGGCCAAACCATCACAGAACACCCGCTTGTGGGCTACGTGCCCTCGGTCTCCTTTCTCGGATCCCGCTTTGAAAACCTGCGCATTGCAGGCCATCCAGTCGACCTCGATCTCGACTTGAACATCCTTGGCGAGAAGCCAGCGAACGACGCGCCCTATGCGCGCCACGACGGCCCCATCTCCCGCATCCGGAAACAATACGAACGAATCCTCGGTCAAGGTCATCTACCAGGAGATTTAGGGGATCAGTACAATCGGCTCAATGCGACGCTGGGCAATGCGGAGACACTGGAATGTTCGCTGGTCAATCAGGCATCTGGTCGCTACCCCGGCCTCTCGTTCGGGCACAGGGTGCGTGTTCCGGACTTCGGCGAGATCACACTGGCGAAGCTGACTGTGGACCACGAGGACCCGCATCCGGGGTCAGGGATTCCCAGAAAGACAACCGTCCGTCTGACCATGATCGATTTCAATTTTGGTTGCGCGATCGATGGAGCCGCATCGACGGGAACGGGATCGACGAACGGCGGCACGGAGCCATAGAGGAAGCAGCTCCACAGCAGGGTTCCCAGAGATCCTCGGTTTCGACATCCTTTGGCCGCGGCTTCTCCACCCTGACGATTCTTTCCCTGTTGCTTCTGTTGTTGGTCGTTCCGTTGAAGGATACGCGGCCTTATGACGCGCAGGCTGCGTACGATCACGCGTGGCGCCTTTTTCAGCGTGGTTCTCTTGCCGAAAGCCAGGAGGAAGCGAAATCAGGTTTTGAGCGGCTTGAAGTTTCCAATCCTTCGTGGGCGCCAAGATTTCAGCTGCTCGAGGCAGAATCAATGCTTCGTCGCGGAATGTACGAAGGCACTCTAAATCTTTTGAGTGCCTATCGCGGTCTCTCCTCACACAATGAAGGGTTCGTCGAAAAACTGGCGATCGAAGCTGTCGCTCTCACGCGAGAACAGCAGACTGCGTCAGCCGATCGGCACCTTATCGAGGCTGAGACCATCTGCTCTGCCGCGGACCTTGCTTCCTGCGGCGACGTGCTTGCAGCACGTGCAATCCTGGCGACAAAAGTTGGGCAGCTCACGCTAGCGAGACAGTCCTTTCTTCGCGCCCTTGATTTTGCCCGCAGCCATCACGATCAATGGCTGGAAGCGGGCACGACGCTAAATCTTGGCTACATCGCAATGCAGGTGAATCACTATGACGAGGCGGTCGACTGGTCGAAAAGCGCGTATCAGCGGGCCGTTGGCTTAGGCTACGAAAATGTGGCACAGATCGCCGCAGGTAATCTCGGCTGGGCCTACTATCAGTTGGGAGATGATGAGCGCGCGCTCGATCAGTTTGTTGCCGCGGAAAAGGTGGCCGCTAAACTGGGGAACCTCCGCTACCAACTGAAATGGCTAAGCACGGCCGGTTACGTTTATCGCGATTCAGGCGATTGGTCCCGCGCCGGACAATTTTATCTCCGTGCACTTGACCTCGCGCGCCAGATCAAAAGCAGAGAAGATACTGTGAACGCCCTCCAGGATCTCGCTGACGTTTCCTTGTTCCTGGGCAAGTTAGACGAAGCAGAATCCTACATCGGACAGGTCACCTCGATGGAAAACGAAAGGGACTCTCGCCCGAGTGATGTTTTGCTGCTCACGATGGGAAAGCTTGCCACTGCGCGAAACCAATATGATCGCGCCGAGAAGTGCTTTCATGCTGTGCTGAACGATCCCGCGGGCCTGATGACCACAAAACTGAACGCCGAATATCAACTCGCAATCCTGCTCTCAATGCGGCACCAGATCCCCGCCTCTGAGCGAATGTATCAAGCCACACTCGCGGCGTACGACACTGCACGTTCCAAATTGAAGAGCGAAGAATCGCAGCTGCCCTTCGGCACAAATGCGGCACAAATCTACGACAGCTACATCGACCTTCTCGTGCAGGAGGGTAAATCTGAGGCGGCTCTTGTGGCGGCCGACGAGAGCCGAGCCCGCACGCTGGAGCAGCATCTCGACGCCCCTGGAGTCAAAAAAGTTACGCGAACAAGAACGATTGATCCGCGCCAAATCTCCCGGAATGCCAATGCGACACTCCTTTTCTATTGGCTGGGCGAGAAGGGCTCTTATCTTTGGGCTATCTCGCCAGCGAAGGTCGCGTTTTTCTCCTTGCCCGCTCGGCAACAAATCGCCTCTCGCGTCGAAAGTTACCGCAAGGCGCTCCTTGATTTGCGCGATCCGCTCGAATCCGGCAACGCCGACGGTCAGGCGCTCTATCAGATGCTTGTTGCTCCGGCGGCCGCGATGATTCATCCCAACAGGCCAGTCATCGTTCTGGACGAAGGAATTCTGAGCAAACTGAATTTTGAAACCCTGCTCGTCCCCGGTCCCGTTCGAGGACCCGTTCCAGGTCCAGGACCGATCTCCAAACAGACTCCAGTTCGCGCAGCGCAACTTCATTATTTGATCGACGATCTCACTCTCTCCTCGGCTCCGTCGCTTGCCATGCTCGCAGCACGGAAACCTGCGCTGGATGCCAGACCTCGCATGCTTTTATTGGGCAATCCTGTGTCTCCCGATCAGGAGTTTCCAGCGCTTCCGCTGTTTTCGTTCGAAATGTCGCGGATCGAAAGTCACTTTGCGCCGGACCAGCTTTCGGTATTTGGAGGGCAGCAAGCTACACCCGCAGCCTACGAGACAAGCCAGCCGGAACGATATTCCTATATTCACTTCGTTTCGCACGCGGTTGCCAGCAGCACGGATCCATTGGACTCGGCCATCATCCTCTCGAAGTCCGCCGGCCAGGGGGATTCCTACAAGCTCTATGCGCGGGAGATTATTCAGCACCCGATCGATGCGAAACTGGTAACCATCTCCGCATGTTATGGCAGTGGAACCCGTGCCTTTGCGGGCGAAGGTTTGGTCGGCCTTTCCTGGGCATTTCTTCGCGCAGGAGCACACAGGGTGATCGGTGCGTTGTGGGAAGTAAGCGACGATTCGACTCCACGCCTGATGGACATCCTGTATAGGGATCTAGTGAGTGGAGCTTCCCCTGAGATGGCCCTTCACAATGCCAAGCTCGCCTTGCTGCATTCGCAAACAAGATTTCGCATGCCGTTCTACTGGGCTCCCTTCCAGATTTACGGCCGCCAGTAATGCCGGGCTCGAAGGCGCATGGAATGCGCGAGACGTGATTGATTGGCTACCACGATGGACTCCGCGGATCACCCGTGCCTTTGGTGTCGGAACCGTTGCATGAAAGAACCCGATTGTGAGCGATCGAGGTTATATTTGGACCGAAGCTCCAAGCAAAACTGGATCGGCTTAACCTTCCGGCAGGGAAAGCGTCTGAACAATAGCGGCTCGAACACAACATGTCTCTAAGAGGCTGGGAAGGATTCGCTCGCCCATACCTTACAGAAATCATTTACAACGACATCGCTGATCCTCTGGGCATTTCCGGCGATGGACAATCAGCAGGCGCATCCTATGAATCCAAAATCGGTAGCGGAGCCGATCGCGAATCGATCAAGGGTAGAATGCGAGTCCGACGGCCGTCGAAATCTCAAATCGGGCCGGATGCTTCTTATATTCGGACTGTTTGCGCTTGCCATGCGCGCCTGGCCTCAGGCGGATCCGGCGTCATCAACGATCATGCCAGGTAGTTCCGCGGCACCCGATGCACCCGTGACCCAGGCCCTCGCCGCGCAACCGAATTCGGACGCGTCAATGTTGGGCAGTATCCATGGCGTGGTGACCAACGCGGACGGATCCGTTTATGAAGGGGCTCGAATCGTGCTCACGCAGTCTTCTTCAAATGGGCCGCCTGCGAAATCCGCAATCTCTGACAGCAACGGCCAATTCAATTTCACCGCCATTGTTCCCGGACCTTTCCAACTCGCGATCTCCTCGAGCGGATTTGCGACCCAGACGATTTCCGGCGTCCTGCGATCCGGCCAGAGCTACGAGACGCAACCAATCGTCCTGCCGGTCAGTACCACTATCAGCGAAGTGCAGGTGAACGCATCCATCGACCAAATCGCCCAGGAGCAGGTCATTCAGGAAGAGAAACAACGCGTCCTGGGGATCATTCCAAACTTCTACGTCGCCTACGCACCGAATGCGGCGCCGCTCAACTCCAGACAGAAATTCAGTCTTGCCTGGAGGTCGTCGATTGATCCAATCACATTCCTGACTTCCGCTGCCTTTGCAGGGGTTGAGCAGGCCGACAATAATTTCAGTGGCTACGGACAGGGTGCGCAAGGGTACGCAAAGCGTTTCGGAGCCGACTACGCGGATACCTTTATCGGAACCATGATTGGCGGCGCCATTTTCCCGTCGCTGCTGAAGCAGGACCCGCGCTACTTCTACAAAGGGACCGGGACAATTCGATCGCGGATTTTCTATGCCATCGCCACCGCGGTCGTCTGCAAGGGCGACAACGGGCATTGGCAGCCGAATTATTCCGGTATCGTCGGCGGCCTCGCCGCAGGCGGCATTTCAAATCTCTACTATCCCGCAAGCGACCGCGACGGAGCGACGCTTACATTTGAAAATGCGCTGACTGGCATCGCGGGCGGCGCGGTGCAGAATCTCCTTCAGGAGTTCGTCATCCGAAAACTCACTCCCAATGTCCCCAATTACGGGCCATCGAGTCAGTAGAACCTAAGGCCGGACCGGCGCCACGCAGTCGCAGGAACGAGGCTGGCAAGGTTTATCCCTTGCTCCTAAGTACCACCTTTTTGGGGTGCTAACCAACAATGTTTACCGCGTGAAAGACACAACCTACGCCAATCAATAAGTGCGCTGCTATCAGTAGCGGCGAAGGTTGGGGTAAACCTAGTTATATCTATCTCTGCTACTCATCCGTCGATTCAGAACATTGTCCCTTCAAACAGACTTCGTAACTTCCCTTACACTCGGGTGATTTTAATCACTTCACTCGTTCCATTGCCTGTTATCCTGTCGCCAAATTCATTTCTAATTTCAAATCCCGATCAGGGGCCGCAGTCTGTCTCCGTCCCTTGATCCGGATGGATGGTTGCTGCCTCTTCATGAAGCTTTCATACCTCGTGTTTCTTGCGCTGCTCGCAAGTGCAGTGCCTGCTGTCGCCAATGTAACCGTCAATAGCCCAGGAGAAAACGCCAAGGTGGTTTCACCTTTCTGGCTTTCCGCAACCGCCAGTCCGTGTTCTTCGCAACCAATCGCCGCCATGGGATACTCGTTCGACAACAGCACCAATACCAACATCGTGTATAGCTCGTCCTTGAGCGCAGTGATCGGCTTTGCGACCGGCGCACATGTGTTACATATCAAGTCGTGGGGCAATCAAGGCGCGCCCTGCGTGACTTCCATTAACCTTACGGTGGTTCCCCCTCCCACTGCCGCAATTCCATCGTACGCAATCGAAGCCACTGAGATCCAGACCTTGGGCAATTGGCTGGCAGCCGACGATATCGCCACCGGAAGTGGCTTATCGAGCGGGATCATGCGGCTTGTGAGTTCGCCTTCTTTAAGTGGCTATGCCCGAGAGTTCACGGTCACGTATTCAAATTCCAGCGGCGAGCGCTTCGATGTTCCCTTCGGCGTGGACACGGAATCCACCAACTTCCTCTATGACGCCTGGATTGATATTGCCGGTGCATCCAATAACATCGCCAACCTTGAAATGGACCTTAACCAGGTGATGCCGAATGGACAAACCGTGATCTTCGGCTTCCAATGCGATGGCTATTCGGGAACCTGGGACTACACCGTCAATGCGGGCTCTCCTCAAAATCCTTCCGACATCTGGCGGCATTCCTATTCCGAATGCAATCCACGGGAGTGGTCGACCAACACCTGGCATCACATTCAAATTAGCTACTCTCGGGACGGCAGTGGAAATGTAACTTATCAGTCGGTTTGGCTGGATAACATCGAGAGTGATTTATATATAACTGTTCCTTCGGCATTTGCGCTCGGATGGGAACCGACACTTCTGACGAACTTCCAGATTGACGGTCTCGGCGCATCTGGATCAGCCACTGTATATCTGGACAATCTCACCATTTATCGCTGGTAACTCATCAGTTAATTCACGACAGGCGCCTGGAAAGCGATTCAGCCTCACAGGACGTAGGGCATCGCTACGTGCTTTCCGGGCGACCCAGTCCCCCCCCGCGCAGCACCGGGTCAGGATTAGAGCATTTTGGGAGTTATTGCGCGCGGGACTAAAGTGCGTTCGCGATGATGCCTTGCTGAGCTTATCGTCTTGCCTCTTCCGCTTCGGCCAGCCATCCGCGGCGCAGCCTCTCTGCGGGGATGCTCGACATGTACGGCTTGATGTCCAGAATCGGCGTCCCATCAAGCATGTCGAGCCCGCGTACGAAGATTGATCCATTCTCGCGGCGCAGAAGTTCGACCACTGTGAGTCCGATCGGATTCGGGCGGCGCGGGGAGCGAGTGGCAAACACGCCGTGTGGCAGATGATCCACCGGCGGCGCACCCACTAAGTCGAACCCATCGGATCGATCGAAAACCCACAAGACGAACAAGTGAGAGAACCCCTCAACATCCTTTAATCCTGCCTCATACTCCGGCAGGATTTCAAGAATGCCCTCGGCCTCATGCTTCGCGTTAAGCCCCTTCGGAATTGCCGAAGTCTCTGTGTATGGGCTCTTCACATAGCCGATCGGTCGCGGTGTAAACATTCCCTGTCGCCTCAACCTTCATACTAAGCGCCCGGCCGGATAGGATGAGCGGTTGGACTCCGGTCTGCGCACCCAAAAACAACAACCCGCGCGAGTTGCGCGGGTCGCTGTAAGGCAGAGTGGCAACGTTAGTAGAGAACCTTAAGTCCGAATTGGAGGATGCGCGGCTCCAGGGTACCTGTGATGGTGCCGCCGCTGGTGGCTGCTCCGCCGAGCGTACCGCCCAGGGTGCTGCCGGAAGTTCCGCCTGGTAGATAGAGGTTGGTGTGGTTGAACACGTTGTAGGCCTCGGCACGAAACTCGATCTTCAGGCTTTCCATCGGAGTGCTGAAGCGCTTATTGAGATCCAGATCGGTCTCGTAGAACTTCGGTGTGCGGCCAATGTCGTGGGGCGCGCTGCCGAAGGGGCTTGAAATCACGCCGCCGGAAGTGGTTGCAGGAAGAGTGAAGGCCGCTAGGTTGATGTAGTTGATGGCGCCGCTGGCCGCCTGGTGGCTGATGCAGGAATGTCCTGAATTGCAAAGGGCCACCGGACTGCCCGGAATATAGTTTGGACGGTATTCGTTGGCTCCGCGGTACGTGGCCGATATCTGTGGCGAAACCGCATTGGCCGAGTTCGGCGTGTAGAGCAGATCGAATGGCGTGCCGCCTTGGGCGGTGTTCACGGCGCTGATCTGCCAGCCGCCAAGCACAGCGTCCACGGCGGGATTGGCGCTGGAGAGAAACTGCTTGCCGTATCCGACCGGCACGTCGTAGACCAGGCTGGTGACATTGGCCACCGGCAGGTTGTAGTCCGACTGGCCGTAATCGCCCTTCAGGTTGTTTGCGTCCTGCGGCGCCGGGGTGATGCCTTCCAGCGAGGCGCTGGCGTTATCCAGTGCGTGCTCCCAGGTGAAAGAGTTCAGCAAGGTCAAGCCGGCGACAAAACGCTGTTCATACCGCACCTGCAACGCGTTAAAGTGCGACCAGAAGCCGTTAAGAGCCTCAGTGATGTCGCCGTTGACGAAAGTGGATCCCTCCTGCGTGCCCCAGGCTGGGTAAGGACGATTCCAGCCGACTCCACCCGGCACGGTTGTCAAGCCAGCATTGGGGTTCATCTGGTTGGCGTTGAGAAAGCCCTGCAGCCTTAGGCCATGATTACCGATGTACGCGATGTCGAGAAGGCTATTCTTGGCCAGGGACTTTTGCACGCTAAGGAAGAAGCTCTCGACGTAGCTGTCCTTCGTGTCTTTGGGGATATAGGTGACGTTGTCGGTACCGGGATTGAAGTTGGTGGCCACAGCCAGGTTGGCCGGGTAGCCCTGATCCCAGGTTACGTAGCAAGAGGTTGCCGCCTGGCCGGCAGGGCAAACTGTGGTCGTGGCTTTGGTGGGATTGGGCTGCGTCACTGAGACAAACAGCGCGTTGGGTGCATTAATGGGGAGAATGTCACCAGAACCGGCGCGGGTGTAGTGGGCGAAGCTGGTGCCGTAGCCGCCGCGGATGGCGACGGTCGACGTGAGTGCGTACGCAAAGCCGACGCGCGGGGCGTAGTCACCGAGGGATGGGTTGACCAGGGTCTTGCCATAAACACCACCACCGCTGTAGGGAGTGATGAACGTTCCTGCGGTTGCGCCCCGGGTCAGGGTCAGCATCGTTCCCGTGCTTGGGTCGAAGTTGGAGAGATTGTTGTTGGCCTCCGAATAAGGGGCGCCGTACTCCCAGCGAACACCCAGATTCAAAGTCAACTTAGGCGTCACTTTCCAGTCGTCCTGGGCGTAGACGTTGTCCATGTTCTGCAGCAGGTGAGCCTTGAAGTACGTGGCGAGCGCGTAGGCGCTGGTGTCTCCAAAGAGAAAGTCGGCCCAGTAACTCTCGGGGCTGGCCGTACCCACCGCGCTAAATCCGCCACCATAAGTGAAGGAGCCAAAGAGCGGATTCGAGTCTTGCACTTCCATCCAGATGTGCTCGTACTCGTAGCCGAACTTGAAGGAATGCCTGCCCTTGACCCAGGAGAAATTTACCTTGGGGTCCAGCAGCGAGGGGTTCTGCCACTGGGGATTGGTGCTCTGGCGGCCAAATGCCGTCAGGCCGGAACTGCCAAGGCTGGTGGAGGACAGGCCGCCAGCCACTGTCGGGTCGGTAGGCAATCCCGGAAAGGTGATCGCGTTATCACCGATCGACAGCGAGTACTTTCCGGCGCGCGTGCCGGAAAGGGCCACGCGGGCGTCGAGAACCTTGTTGATCCCCATCAGGCGGGTGTACCCGAGCGCAACCTGCCGATCGAGGATCTTGATGCGGCCGTTGGTCTGCCCGTCCAGCGGAAGGGGCAGCGTGGGAAAGTTGATCCCGGTCTCCTTCCGGTCGCTCACCTTCGCGAACCAGGAGCTCTTGTTACTTTGCTGGAAATCGATGCGCAAATCGCCCTTGTCGGAGTTATCGGTGAAGGGCGCATTGGTAGCGCAGTCGTTGGTGTCGATGCCGGAGGCAGCGATGCCCGCCGTGCCCGGCGCAATCTGGCATTGCGCGGGCAGTTGGCTGAAGAAGCTCAGGACTTTTTGAGACGTGGGATTCAGTGCTCCAGCGGGAATCGGTTTGTTAGCCGGGTACGTTACTCCGGTCAGCGGATTCTTGGCAGCGACCGTCAGTTGCGGACCGGCAAGTCCGACACCGAGTTCGTTCTCCGTGGGAACGGTCAGCACCACGGTCGGCGTGAGCGTCTGCCGGAAACCCTCGTAATCGACGAACCAGAAGAGCCGGTTCTTTAAAATCGGCCCGCCAAAGTCGGCGCCGAACTGGTTGCGGTTAAAGCCCGGCTTGGGAAATACGTGGGTGCCGCTCACCGCGTGATAGTAGCCGAAGGCATTCAGATCGGTGTTGCGAAGGAACTCGTACAGCGTCGCGTGAAGCTGGTTGGTGCCGCTGCGGGTAGCTACGTTGATCGTCGCGCCGGCGGACCGGCCATATTCTGCGCTCTCGTTGTTGGTCACCACCTGGAACTGGGCCACGGCGTCCGGCGTCGGCTGGATGATCTGATTGTCAAAGCCCTGGTTGCTCTCGCCGTATGCGTTGTTGTCCATGCCGTCCAGCAGAAAGTTGTTGAACATGCTGCGCAGTCCGTTGATGTTGTAGGAGCCGGCGCGCACCAGGCTGGTGACGGCTGTGGTGGTCTGCTCGGTTGGCGCCTGACGCGAACCGGTCACGAGCGCCAGTAAGTCGGAGTAATTGCGGCTCACCAGGGGAAGCGCTTCCGTCTGGTACCCCGAGATGGTTTCTCCGCGCTCGCTGGTTTCGGTCTCCAGCTGCAAGGCAACGTCGCTCACCTCAACCGTGGTCGCGCTGGCCTGCCCGACGTTCAGCGTCAGGTCAATGTGTTGCCTGCCACCCACAGAGACCGTGATGTTCTTCGCCTCTGCCGACGCGAAGCCCGGCGCCTCGGCCTCGATGGTGTAAACGCCGACCCGCAGCGATGGAACTTCATAGTCGCCCGAGTTGTTTGAAGCGACTTTCGTGACAATCCCGGTACTCACGTTGGTGACCGTGACGGTCGCATTCGGCACAACTGCGCCGCTGGCGTCGTGGATGGTGCCGACCAGGCTGCCATCCTCATACTGGGCTCTTGCCTTGGTGCCACCAATTGCGATCAACAGGCCAAAAAGGACTACAGCGTAGCGCATCATCTGGTTCTTAGGCATGTTGCGAGCGTAGAGTCCGTCATTCAACAGCTTGTGAACCCCGGATGAATGAGACGTGAATAGGGGCTACAGAAACGGGACATTCGTCACTTTTCCACCGGTCGCCAGCGGAGAAGATACCTCGCTCTCGAGCACTGAGAAGTGCGCGCGAGGTGTCGCTGGCAGATTGACGAGCCCCGAAAAAATCCGGGATCTACCAGCTCTTTTTGATAAGAGCGTCCAGTGCGAATCCTCCGTTGGGATCGCGCGTAGCGCTAACGGCCACCCTGGGCGACAGTTGGTATTGCCCCTGGATCGTCATCGCAAACCCGAGATTCTTTCAGAAGCGATATCCCGGCTTAAGCTCGCATCGATAGGCCGTCGAGTTCTCCGAGTCGGTGCTCGTTGTCGCGGTACAGTTAGCCCAGCTTAGGTAGAGGTCCGGGCCCATCGGAAAGACCATTGGTGCTCCATTGACCTCTGCTTCAAGGCTCACGCCCTCCTGCGTCGGTGGAACGGTAAAGTTGAAGGTGCGATCGAAGATCACGGGATAGGAGTGACGCACGCTAGAAGCAATGGTCGTGTGAACAACCTCAGCCTCCAGCAGAAAAGTCGCTGTGTCTGACCAATCTATCGCCGCGACTTCAATCGTGCGGCCAGGCTGCTGAAAGCCGCTCGGGTCGATCCGCGTAAAAGGGCAAGGTCCGGCAATACAAGAGGCGCGCACATTGCGGAATTCGTTGCCTGCGCCTGCGTCCAGTGTCACCGACGCCCTGGTTGCTTTCCAGCTTCCATCCGGGGAACAGGGGGCCTCGCGCCTGCAGGGGATGTTTCCGCGATTCACCACCTGGAAAGTCCTCTCTGCACCTCCGATCTCCTCATCGGTTTGAAAGTTTTCGGTGTAGCGCACCCGCACATTGGAGACTACAGAAATGGACTTGCCGGGAGAACCGCCGGTTTGTGTCGTGCTGGGTTCTGGTTCCATTGCGGCGATATAAAGCCTCCGCATCATTGAACGGAACTGAATGTGAAGATCGATGTCGAGCGGTTGATAGCCGTCGCGGCGAAAACTCAAGGCTACCGTCTGTCCCGGCCAGATCACTTCCGGAAACTTGATTTTGAAATACCCCGACGCATCCGAGCGAGTACTGATCACCCGCGTTCCGCGCGTCGCTGTAATCTGTACGTCGGAGATCGGGACCTCTTTTTGTGTGTCCTTATCGCGACGAATCACCGCTCCTTGCAGAGTCATCAAGGTCGAATTCCAACGCCGCGCCCGAACCACCAGCACGGTAACCGTGATCAGCGCAATTGAGCCGATAATTGCCGAGACTGCTATCCATTTCCAACGCATGAACGCTTCATCCGTACGGATGCCATTCTATCGTGGGTGATCCAATCGCAGACCTGCCAATGCTTATCGCTTACAGAGAAGATGCAACTGCATCTATAATCGGTAGCCGCCGAGGTCGGTTCGGGCTCCTCGGAGGAACGGAAGCGCGTTCGACCCAGGGAGTCGATGCGCCAGGGAAAGGGGCATGCATATTCGGAAAAGAGTGAAAGCGCCCGCCGTCGCCGAGTCGCGCCGCAGGTTGTTGCGCGGGATGGCTGGTCTCTCTCTCGGGCTTCCCATCGCGCAAGCTGGAATGTTGCCGCTCCTCGGGGAAAGCTCTGACGGACAACAAGACCAGAGTCAGCAGGAGCCGGAGCAAAAAGGACCGGGACAGCATACAAGCCCGGCGCCGTCGCCCACTCCCTCAAACCTCTCGCCGCAGGACGACCAGTTTCTCAACGACCTCGAGCACGCAAATTTCCTATTCTTCTGGGAACAGGCAAATCCCCACACGGGCCTGACCAAGGACCGTTGCAACGTGCGTACCAATGACACAACCTTGGCAGCCAGCATCGCCTCCACGGGTTTCGGCCTCACCGCAATCTGCATCGGCGAGCAGCGCGGCTTTGTCAGCCGCGAGGATGCGCGCGTTCGCGTCCTGGATGCGCTGTCGTTCATCTGGCACAAGCTGCCCACCCACCGAGGCTTCTTCTATCACTTCGCCAATATCAATACCGGCGAACGCATCTGGGATTCTGAGGTTTCGTCGGTTGACACCGCAATGCTGCTGTGCGGCGTCCTCACCTGCCGTCAGCATTTTCACGACAAGGACATCGGCGACCTCGCCCATGCCATCTTCGATCGCGTCGATTGGACGTGGCTTTCAGAAGATACGACACTCCTCTCGCATGGCTGGACACCGGAGATGGGATTTATCCCGTCACGCTGGGACTTATATAGCGAACTCATGATGATGTACCTTCTCGGGCTCGGGTCATCCTCACATCCACTCCAACCCGATGCGTGGTTCGCGTGGAAACGCTCTGTCTTTGAGTACGATGGCTTGCGCTACATCGGTTCCTTTGCCCCGCTCTTCGTCCATCAATATTCGCAGGCCTGGTTTGACTTCCGCGGCAAGCGCGACCGCTATGCGGACTACTTTAAGAACTCCGTCATTGCCACGGATGTGCACCGCCGCTTTTGCATCGAACTGAACCCGGAATTCTCTGACTACAGCAATGCACTCTGGGGCATCACCGCTTCGGATTCGCAGAAGGGTTACGTCGTCTGGGGTGGTCCTCCGGCCATGGGACCGATTGACGGAACCATCGTTCCTGCCGCACCAGGCGGTTCAATCCCATTCCTTCCCGATGCCACCATGCGGGTTCTGCGAACTATTCACGATCACTATCCGAACGCCTGGTCCCGCTACGGATTTGTCGACGCGTTCAACCCTCTCACCGAGTGGTACGACACCGACGTCGTGGGGATTGATACAGGAATAACAATGCTGATGGCCGAGAATGCGCGTTCGGGGTTTGTATGGGATACTTTTATGAAGAACCCTGAAGCTCAGCGCGGGATGGCGAATGCCGGGTTCAAGCCTTATCAGCCGGAGGCGACGTAGCTGGCTGAAGCTTTCATCTCCCCTTCATGGCAAGTCCCACGGCCCTCCCGATTAGCCTGTCATTTATGCTGGCGTCGCGGGGTACTTGCGAGGCATCGCGAACAACGAACTGGGGCAACCCTGCATCGCATTTAGCAGCGAACAGAAACTAGGACGCCGTCCCTGATCAGAGCGTCGAATACACACCTTGGTTAAGGAATCCGGCGTGCCGTGTGCCCGCAGCCCCGCTGGCCCGGAAGGGAGCCATGTCCTCGACCATGAACGACGCGCAAGTGGGCGGTGAGACTCGCGCCAATCCTTCAACCCCGCCGAAAGATCCCGGGAACGCCTGGGGCGACCGGCTGCGCGCTCTCAAGAATGTTCCCCCGGTGCTCCACTTCGTTTGGGAGTCCGGCCCTTCTGTCGTCTTCTGGAATATCGCGATCCGGATCGTGGTCGCGTTCCTGCCCATGGGCATTGGCATCATCGGCCGATTCATTATCGACGGAGTCAACCGCATCCGTTTGCACCAGCCGCTTCCCACGAATTTTTGGTGGCTGGTGGGCAGCGAAATGGCACTCGCCGTAATCACTGGCATCCTCTCCCGTTCCGTTGATTATTTTGACAATCTCCTCGCCGATCGCTACACCCATCACGTCAGCGTCGAAGTGATGCGCAAGGCCGCGGCCCTCGACGTCACGGTCTATGAAGATCCGGTCTTTTACGACCGCCTCGAACGCGCGCGGGTACAAGCCACGGATCGCCTGGCCATGATCCAGCAGATGGGGCGGCTCATCCAGCAGTCGGTCACAGCCATCGCCTTCTCCGCGGTTCTCATCTATTACTCGCCCTTCCTGCTTTTCCTTCTCATCGCCGGAATCATTCCCGCATTCCTCGGTGAAAGCCACTTCGCTTTCCTCACCTACGCAAAGAATTTCCGCCAAACGCCGGTGCGTCGCCAGATGGATTATCTGCGCCAGGTTGGCGGCAGCAAAGAAGCTGCCAAGGAACTCAAACTTTTCAACCTGAGCAAATACCTCACCGACCGCTTCTCCGCACTTTCGCACGGGATTTACGTCGAGAATGTCGCCCTGAATCGCCGCCGGCTCTTCTGGGGCGGTTTGCTGGCGATTCTCGGCCAGCTTGGCTACTACGGCGCCTACGGTTACAGCATCTACCGCACTATCCAGGGTAAGTACAGCATCGGTGACCTTACCCTGATTACAACTGCCATCATGCAGGCCATGGCCAATATCCAGATGGCATTCTCCACGGCGTCCGGTGTTGCAGACCAGGCGCTGTTCCTTACCGACCTGCTGGCATTCTTTGAGATGAAGCCGCGCGTCGAATCGAAAGTGAACGGCCTGCGTACACCGCGCCCCATCGTGCGCGGCTTCGAATTCCGCAATGTTTCTTTTGCTTATCCCGGAACAACCCGGCGCGTTTTGAAGGATTTCAACTTTACTCTCGAGCCCGGACAGCGCGTCGCTCTCATCGGCGAAAATGGCCAGGGAAAGACGACCATCGTCAAGCTCATCACCCGCCTCTACGATCCCACCGAAGGCGAGATTCTCCTCGATGGCGTCGATCTTCGCGAATATGACTTGGACGACCTCCATGCCGAAATGGGCGTGATCTTTCAGGACTTCATGCGCTACGAAATGACAGCTCGCGAAAACATACAGGTAGGCCGCATTGAAGTCGAGCACGCGCAGGAAGAAATTGAATACGCTGCCGAAAAGAGTCTTGCTGCGGGTGTCGTAGCCACGCTGCAGGGCAAATACGACCAGATGCTCGGCCGCCGCTTCGAAGGCGGCGTGGACTTATCCGGCGGCGAATGGCAAAAGATGGCTCTGGCCCGCGCCTATCTGCGCGACGCGCAATTGCTCATTCTCGATGAACCGACCGCGGCCCTCGACGCACGCAGCGAGTTCGAAGTGTTCGAGCGCTTCGCGGAACTTACCTTTGGCAAAATGGCTCTACTTATCTCTCATCGTTTTTCCACTGTCAGGATGGCCGACCGCATCGTAGTTCTCGAAGCGGGCCGGCTCGTTGAAGAAGGAAGTCATGCACAACTCATGGCGTTGGGGGGCCGCTACGCCGCCATGTTTGAAATGCAAGCCGCCAGTTATCGATGATTACTATGAGTGAAGCTGCCCAGATTCTTGATCCAGAGCCAGAGCCGGCGCCAGTGGCTGTGCCAATGCCGCTGCCCGTCGACAATACCCTTGAGCGTGTTCGAACCGCGGCGCGTGAATCAGAAACGTGGGAAATTCAACATCGCCCCGACAATAAGGGCACATTTCCCGCTCGCATTGAAGCGCGTCGGGATGCTCTGAAGCGGTTGGAAGGGGAGCTTTCCCGGCTGCCGATTTCCGCTTCCGAGGCGCCGCACCCCATCCCCTTTCACTCCGAGCTCCTCGATCTCCGCGCCAATCCCCGCATGCTGCGGACCGCCGTCAGCGCAGTCTCCGATCGGCCCAGTCTCGTCGCCCGCCTGCCGCGCGTCATCCTCCAGCAGAAAGAGGAGCCACGCGTCGCAACGATCGCTGAATCTTATCTGCGCGCTGTGGACGGCGTATTCTCCGGCCCAACCCTTGCTGCTTTCATCCAGAGGGTGCAGGTCCGGGAACCGCTCACGGTCGACGAGCTCTGGTACGTTGCCCCATTTTTAAAATTTGCCTTGCTCGAATTGCTCCTCGACGAAGCGCACACCCTGCTTCATGCTCCGCAATCAGTTTCCGAGTCAAAGCTGTCCCTGCGTCTGAAGAGCCTGCGCACAGTCACCAATACCGACTGGGTTTATCTCATCGAACCGCTCATCATCCTCGACGCGACGCTTCGCCAGGATCCCGCGAAGGCTTACACGCGCATGGACTTCGAGTCCCGCGAGCTCTATCGGAAACGCATCGCTTTCGTCGCCCGTCATTCCGACTGCACTGAAGTCGAAGTTGCGCAAATCGCGTTGAATCTCGCACTCGAGCCCACAAGTCGAGAGGGAGAAGATCCGCGCATGACACGCCGGCGCACCCACATCGGCTATTACCTTATTGACAGGGGCTTTCCCGTGCTCTCGAATCGCATCGGCTTTCATCCTCCGATGCTCGACCGCACGCGTCGCTTTGTTCACGACCACGGAGAAGACTTCTACATCACTGGGATTCAGCTGCTGTCGATTTTTTTCATCGCTGCGATCATGTTCCCGATCCTTCCCCATTCTTCCGGCCTCATCGGGCTGATGGTTGCGTTCATCCTGTTGCTCGTCCCTGCCATGCAGGACGCAGTCGACCTCGCCAACAACAGCGTTAGCACGCTCTATGATCCCCAGCCTTTGCCCAAGTTCGATTTCAGCGATGCGATCCCGGCTGACTGTACCACGCTCGTTGCGGTCCCCTCGTTGCTGTTGAACGAGGATCAGGTACACGAGCTCGTCAAGGATCTCGAAGTGCGCTTCCTCGCCAATCGAGATCCCAATCTGCACTTCGCCCTGCTGACCGATCTGCCCGATGCCGTCGGCGAACCGCGCGACAAAGATTCTCACCCGATGGTCGAGCTTGCGACCTGTCTCATCGATGAACTGAATGAGAAGTACGCGTCCCCGAAGAACGGCGCCTTCCTGTTGCTGCATCGCCACCGCGTTTTCAACCGGCGTCAGGGCGTCTGGATGGGCTGGGAGCGCAAACGCGGCAAGCTTCTTGATTTAAACAAACTCCTCACCGGCGAGTTCGACGCCTTTCCCATCAAAGCCGGCAAGGTTGAGGTACTCCGCCAAGCACGATTTGTGCTCACCCTCGACACCGACACGCAGCTCCCGCGCGGCGTCGCTCCCCGGCTCATCGGAGCCATGGCGCACCCGCTCAACGAGGCCATCATCGATCCCAAGCGTCGCATCGTGACAGAAGGCTACGGCATTCTCCAGCCGCGCATCGGCATCGCCGTGCAATCCGCGTCGCGATCCCGCCTGGCATCCATCTTCTCCGGGCAAAATGGATTTGACATTTACACCCGCGCCATCTCTGACGCCTACCAGGACCTGTTTGGCGAAGGCATCTTCACCGGAAAAGGCATCTACGAAGTCACAACGCTTCATGCCGTGCTCGATCGTAGATTCCCACGCAATGCGCTGTTGAGCCACGATCTGATCGAGGGAGCCTATGCTCGCGCCGGACAGGTTACGGACGTAGAGCTGATCGACGACTATCCGTCGCATTACAGCGCCTACAGCCGCCGCAAACACCGCTGGGTGCGCGGCGATTGGCAGATCGCGCCCTGGATGTTTTCGCACGTCCCGGACGAATCAGGCAAGCTCGGACCGAATCCAATTTCCTACGTCTCGCGCTGGAAGATTTTCGACAACCTGCGCCGGTCGCTTTTGGATCCCGCTCTCCTCATCCTCTTTGTCGCGGGATGGATCGGTCTGCCCGGAGGACCGCTCTACTGGACTTTGGCGGTTCTCTTTCTGCTGTTTTTTCCTATTTTTGTTCAGCTGGGATTCTCAGCCGGCCGCGCCTTCACAAGCGAGCGCAAGCAGAGCATCGGCGAAGTCTTCGCCGGATTCGGACACGGCGCCCTTGTCGCCTTGCTGAATCTGATCTTCCTTCCCCATCAGATGCTGCTCACATTCGACGCCATCATTCGCTCGCTGGTGCGTGTGTTTGTCACCGGAGAGCGTCTGCTGGAATGGGAAACCGCAGCCCAGGCGGAAACCAAATCTTCCCGGCGCACACCGGTGGATCGCTATCTCGCCTTGTCGCCGCTGGTCGCGATCGGCCTGGCTGTCCTGGTTTACTTTGTCTCGAGCCACAAAGACGCGATCTATTTTGCGTCTCCAATTCTTGTGATGTGGGCACTCGCGAACATCGTCACCGCTTGGCTGAATCATCCGCCGCAGGA
This sequence comes from uncultured Acidobacteriaceae bacterium, assembly GCA_963745845.1. Lineage (GTDB taxonomy): Bacteria > Acidobacteriota > Terriglobia > Terriglobales > Acidobacteriaceae > Telmatobacter. Next base: position 539,647 of record CAVUZE010000002.1, read on the forward strand.
GCAGAACCAGCGCCTGTCCGCCTCCGACCGCGCCTATCTCATGGGGCACGCTCTCCGCATCTGGCGCTACTTCCACCAATTCGGTGCGGAGCGCCACAATTATTTGATCCCCGATAATGTCGAAGAAGAAGGATTGTTCGAGGCTGCACGCGTCTCTCCCACCAATCTGGGCCTGCTGCTCAATGCCCGCCAGGCTGCATGCGAACTCGGATTTCTTACCGCACCCGAATTCGTAAAGCTCACCCAAAGTACGCTCGCCTCCTTTGCCCGGTTGAAAAAGTTTCGCGGACACCTCTACAACTGGTACGACACGCAAACGCTGCAGCCATTGAACGGCACATCGTTCATCTCCTCTGTCGACAGCGGAAACCTCGTCGCCTCACTCTACACGCTGCACGCTGGCGCGCTCGACTTGCTGGAGAGACCGCTCTGCTCCAATCAGCTCTTCAACGGAATCCGGACGCATTGGAGCCTGATGCAATCCCAGGGCAAGCTGCCTTCGAAGCTTGCATCGTTTTCCATGCCGGGCTCTTCCACCCCGCTCGAGGATTCGATCGAGTGGCTGCAATCCGCCGAGGAGTCTCTTGCCGCTGCGACGACGTCACTCAAAACTCAGCTCAAAAACACCTGGTGGTATTCGGAAACGGTGCATCGCATCGGGGTCGCGCGATCTCTTATCCGCAATTACACCCCGTGGATGTTGCCTGAGTTTGAGGATCTGCGCAAATTGCCCGAGTTGGGAATGAGCCGCGCCGCTTCCCTTTCGATTCTGGACAGCATCGCGTTTGCCGAGACCCTCGATAGTCGCCTCGCCAACGCTCAAAATACGCTCGTCCGCGAGCCGTCATTCATTCCCCTCGCTGGGGACTTGCGCGCTATGTTGCCGGCTGCTGTGAAAAACCTCCGTTCGCTCGTCAACGGGCTGCACGCCGTCGCCCAGGAGGCCGCGCGCCTCGCCGACGAAACAGAATTCGGCTTCCTTGTCGATCCCAACCGCCAGATTCTCTCCATTGGCTTCGACATGACAACGCAGAAGACCCACGAAGCTTGCTACGACATGCTCGCCTCTGAGGCGCGCATCGCCACCTTCCTCGCCGTCGCCCGCGGTGACCTCCGACAGGAAAGCTGGTTTAAGTTGGCCCGCGACTTTGCCAACGCCTTTGGCCACTATCTCCTCCTATCGTGGAGTGGAACCATGTTCGAGTACCTGATGCCATCGCTGTGGATGCGCAGCTACTCGAATACGCTCATTTCGCGCACCCAGGCCGCCTGTGTCGGCGTGCAGCGTGACTTCGCCCGCTCTCTCGGCATTCCCTGGGGCATCTCCGAGTCCGGCTCCGCGCGCAAAGACGACGCTGGCCACTACAGCTACCACGCATACGGCGTTCCGCAAATCGCGCTTTGGTTTGAAGCCACGGCGGGCCCGGTCATCTCGCCATATTCGACTTTCCTCGCGCTTGGCGTCGACTGCATCGAGGCCCTCCACAATCTTCACCGCATGGAATCATCGGGATGGGTCGGTCCCTACGGCTTCTACGAGTCGGCGGACTTCATGGCATCGCTGCGCCGCCCTGCTCTCACGCGCGAGTGGATGGCCCACCACCAAGGTATGTCGCTTCTCGCTGTCGTTAATCTCCTTTGCGACAACGTCGTCCAGCAATGGTTCCACGCCAACCCGCTCGTCCAATCGGCGGAACTGCTGCTGCACGAAATGCCCACCAGCATAGGCGTGATGAAACGCAGACTGCAGGAATTTGCCCCTGTCCCGGCGGCGGCAAAAGCAAGCTGAGGCGCTCTTTCTCTTCCTCATCAAGGTCACCGTTGGTTTCAAATTGTCCTTCGCTTCGTGGGTCTCACGTGAGTCCCGCGAAGCAGTGGATGCCGAACCTGCGCCTTTTGTAGTAAAAGGGTTTACTGAATTGCGCACAGCTGAGACGAAGGCTCCAATCTGAAAAAGCGCTCGCGTTCCGGTCTCGCCGTCCGCAGGAGAACATCGCAATGCGCATGCAAATCCGCCTTTCGGCGCCCACTCGGCTCGCACTCTTCGTTTGCTTCCTGACCGCGCCGCTCTTCGCTCAACCTTCGGCCAACTCGCTCGGTATCTTCGAAGGCCAGTCCGACGTAGGCAGTGTTGTTCCCCCCGGAACTCTCGCCTACGACGAGGCCAATCAGGTCTATACCATCCACGCTGCCGGCGCAAATCTGTGGTCCACCACCGACGCATTTCATTTCGTCTGGAAGAAGGTTTCCGGCGATGTTGCCCTCACCGCCGAGATGAATTTCCCCGACGCCTCCGGCAATCCCAGTCCGCATCGCAAGACCGTCCTTATGTTCCGTCAAACGCTCGACGCCGACGGCGTCTACGCCGACGCTTCCCAGCACGGCTCGGGCATGACCGCTCTGCAATACCGTCGCACACCCGGCGCGACCACGCAGGACATCGAGCTCAACATCGAATCGCCGCACCGCGTCCGCCTCGAAAAGCGCGGCGACACCATTACGATGTTCCTGAGCATGGGCGGCGAGACACTCCACCAGGTCGGAACTTCGATCAAGCTCCACTTCGATGGCCCGTTCTATGCAGGCATCGGCGTCTGCTCCCATAACAAGGACGTCACCGAAAAGGCGACTTTCTCGCACCTAGAATTGACTGCACTCTCGCAGCCAGCCACGCCTGCAAACCTCGTCCTCTACAGCACACTGCAAGCCATCGGCATCGAAGATAATTTTCGCCGCGGCCTCGTCGTCACCACCGACCGTGCACATCTCGAAGCGCCCAACTGGACCCGCGACGGCAAGTCGCTGATCTTCGATCGTGACGGCCAACTCTGGACCGTCCCCGCCGAAGGCGGAAAGGCATCTCTCATCGACACTGGCGCTACGACGCGCTGCACCGGCAGCCACGGTCTCTCGCCCGACGGCAAATGGCTCGCCATCAGTTGCAGCATGCCGGGCAAGCCGGAAACACGCGTCTACATCGTGCCTTCCAGCGGAGGCGAACCGCGCCTCGTCACCGAAAATCCTGCTTCCTACTTTCACAGCTGGTCGCCCGATGGCAAAACCATCGCCTTCACCCGTCCTAGCCATGGCTCTGGCAACATCTATGCCATCTCCGTCGACGGCGGAACGGAAACCGCCCTTACCACCGGAAGCGGCATCAGCGACGATCCCGACTACTCGCCCGATGGCAAGTACATCTACTTCAACTCCGATCGCACCGGCTCGATGCAGATCTGGCGCATGCTTGCCGACGGCAGCCATCCCGAGCAAGTCACATTCGACGAATTTCAGAACTGGACGCCGCATCCCTCGCCTGATGGCAAATCCATCTTGGTGCTTTCATACGACAAGAGCGTCACCGGGCATCCGACGAACAAGGACATCGCGCTCCGCATTTTCAACGTCGCGGATGGAAGGCTCCGTGTGCTTGTCAATATTGTTGGTGGCTCCGGAACCGATAACGTTCCCAACTGGGCTCCCGATGGCACGCACTTTGCGTTTGTCAGTTACCAGATGCTTCCCGCCGACGACACAGGTTCAAGTGAGTAAGCTGCAATGGTCGGACGCACCGGGTGGCATCCAGGGGAGGCAGCCCGGCGCGCCTACCCATTGCAGACCGCGGTCCATTACCCCATCCGGCATCGCGTTCCGGAGGGCACTTTATCCCTCGCAGAATGTTTTCGCCTGCGCCGGCGCTCACTCGTCCCGCTCAAGTCGGCCTCCGTCCTCCTCCGCACTCTTTCCCCATTGCATTCCACGCGTGCAAGCCTCACAAACCCTGCGTTTCCCGCATTCGCTCCGCCGCCCGCAATTGGCATTCAACGCAACAGTGTGAAGGGTCCGGGATACAACGATGTCGACGCATCCCTGACCAAGGCGTTCGGCTTTCCCAACACGCGCGCTCTCGGTGAGCGCACACGTCTCGAGTTCCGTGTGGACGCCTATAACCTGTTTAACAAGCTCAATCTCGAAGGACAATCGATCGATAACACCCTTGGCTCTGCGAATCCCGACGGAACCGTCACTTCCACCAACTCCGATTTTGGAGTAGCCCGCAACGCGCTTGGCAGCAGAACCGTTCAGCTACAATCGCGCTTCAGCTTCTAGATCTTCGATTTCTCGTTCAGCATCTCCGCGCCCCATCTTTGCGCCTTTGTCCTGGCGAAAGGGTGGGAAAGCACGAACGTCAAAAAAAAGGCGCATCATGCGGACGCAGTCCCCGCAGGGCAAAGACGGATTCGGAGGGAGCAGGGGCCTTGAGGCCCCTGAATCGAGCCACAAATTTCGCCGGGGGCTTTAGCCCCGGAGGCAATAGTCGTCGTCGCATTTCTTTCGTGCAATCGAACGTTCGTTCTAATTCTGCAGCAACCCTCAACGACCTCTGATTTCCAGCACCACCAGCCCATTCACCGGCAACGTCAACTTAAGCGCCCCATTCGTCAGCTTGCGATGTTCCGGCGTAGGCAGCGCAGACGCCGCATTCAGCGTCTTGATCTGCGCCTGAGTCGGATAGCGCGGGGTACCCATCGCCTTGTATGCCGTCATCGGATTGCCATGTGTCTCATCCACGCGTTGAATCGTGACCGCCGCTCCCGGAGCAACACCCTTGAAACTAAGATGCAGCATAATCGGCGCTCCCTGCGCCACCTTGTCCATGTCCACCAGGTTCCACGCCGCCACAACCAGCGTCCCATCGGACCTGCGCGTCACCAGCACATCGTCGGCGGAGTTCTCGATCCGTTCGTCTCCTAACTCGTGCAGAAGCGAGAAGTCGTAAAAGCTCGGCTTCTTGATCCGGTCCGGCGCAATCAGCCCAAAGCCGCCATCGAACGGCTCCTTCTTCACGCCACCTTCTTCAAACACATCGTCGAAGGTCCACCACGACATCAGTTTCACTTGCCCATCGCATTGGCTGATATCGTGCGCCAGCGCCGGCCCCACATACCAGTTATCGCGCGCGTCGAGAGCGCCAAAGGATGGCACATTCCATTCCGTCCACAGGAGTGGGAGCGCCGGCAGCGCCGACGCGGCAATCTGACCATGCACCATCTGTACTGCGCGGCACACCCGATCGCGCATCGGAATATCTTCCTGCGTCCCGAAAAGATCCTGCACCGTATCGTCGGCGTAACCGTGCGTAGAGACAAAGTCAATCGGCACATGCTCGCTGTTCACGTGATTCAAAAACTCCGGAATCCAGTGCGCCGCCGCCGTCGCGGGTCCTCCCACACGCAACCGCTCGCTCACTCCCTTCAGCGCGCGCGCCGTATGATCGTATAACTCGAAGTAAGTCGCCTGCTTGGGGTCGCCGGCCCAGAAATCGATGTTGGGCTCATTCCAGACTTCGAAGTACCACTGCGACACTTCATCGATTCCGTACCGATCCACCAAATGCTGCGCGAACGCGTGAATCAACGCATCCCACTTCGCATAATCCTCTGGCGGAGCAACGTTCTGCTTGTACCAGAAAGGATGAATCGCGGGCTTCGAAGCCAGCTTATACGACATGAAGCTGATCTCGACAAACGGCCTCACTCCTCGCGCCAGCAGCCCGTCGTAGATCTGATCCACATAAGTAAAGTTGAAAACCGGGTTACCGCCCTTGTCTTCGTCATACACGCCCACTTCATCGTGGAAGATGGCATGAAAGCGCACATACCGCATGCCCACATCGTCGTGCACCTCTTTCAAATCATCCAGGTAGTTCGCGCGAAGCGCCAGAATTGCGCGGCCTGACCCGAACATCTGATCCCAGAAATGCGGAAGCGGATGCGAAGGGGCGTGGACATCAATGGTGATCTCGGTCGGTACTGGTTGCGTCCAGCTCCGATCTGCGGGGGCGGCGACAACGACAGCCAGCGAGGCGAATGCAATGCGCAATGATTTCGTCATTCGATTTACCTTGGCGAGATCCAGATGAACGGGATGCGGCGTGCCGCAAGGCGCGGCATAGTCGTCCGGGCTACCGCTTCCATCAGTCCATGATGATTATTATGGTAGAACACGCGCAAAAGAAAAACCCGGCCCCCCGGCCGGGCTCATACCTGAATACACTCTCATTCAACCCTTCTTGCTTCCTTAGTAGTGGATGCTGTTCAGGTGCGACATGGCGCGCTCATAGCCCGCGCGAAATCCTTCCCGATAATCCTCTCTTTCGTCACGCGGGACGTGGGGATGACGAAACTCCTCGCGGTTCTCCACGTTCGGTTCGCGATGGTTGTCAAAGTCCTTGCGTGCTCCTTCCACTCCATCATGGAAACCCCGCCGCTGGGCATCGCGGAACTCCGCCGGCGGCGCGTCCCAGTCATGACCGCGATCGTCCTGAGCGACAGCTGCAGCTCCGGATCCGGATGGTGCCGCTATTGCTTTTGCCTTGGCGGGAGCAATGAACGCCAATGAGAAAGCGAGCATTGAAAAAAGAAACAATCTCAATTTCATGGGCCAAAAACCTCCATTCCAAGCTAATCGGATGGTCGCCTCCAGCCCCGTGTTGCCCGTCTCTGAATCGATTCCGCTGAATTCTCTGCGTTTCAGCACTGGTTCACCCGCGCTAAACCTGCAGTAGACAGAGCTTTCTCTCTCCTCTGCCCGATGGAGATAAGCTAGGATTTCAGCATGCCTCGCTGCTCGAAAGTCGGGATCTCCATATAAATTTCGGGGCAACCAAAGCCGTCGCCGGTGGTGATAGTAGTCGAAACTGGACCAACAACCCACATTCTCACGAAACCAGCGCATCCTTATACCCGCAGCTTGCTCGCAGCCGTGCCCTCGCTTCGCACGGATCGCACTAGGCAGCTCGCCATGGTGACCGAATCGGCAGCATAGCGGTTTATACTTGCCGCACTATGCCCTGGGAAAAGTCCACGATCGGAATCCCGCCTCGAAGCTATCGGACGCGGCGCAGCCGCGTCTGCGCCATTGCGCTTCTCCTCTTTGCTCCGATCTGTTCCCCGCAAACCGCAACCCATAAGAAAGCCGCGCCGCCACCCAAGCCCGAGCCGACCGAACCCGAATTGGTCGAATACATCCGCGGAGCGCTTCTATCGCTCAGCCCGAACGATGGCATCAACGACAATCTCGACGTTCGCTACGATGAAACAACCAAAGTGTTGACGCTGACAGGGCCAGCCAGTCACTGCGATATATTCATCGGCGCGCTCAACCCGAACAACACCGTCTGGGATGTCTTCGATCCGAGCGACAGCGACCGGCAACGGGAGAAACTGGAGCGTCTCACGATGGTCTCCGTCATCGGCAAAACCGCGCGCACATGTTACGACAGGTTCGATCACGTGGACACGACCCTGATCGGCAACCGCGCCCGCTTCCTTTTTTCCCAGCCGAAAACTGAGGACGTGCCCGATTTTCAGGGGAAGATGACGAAAGCCCTTAAGAAGCTCATCGCGCTGGCTGGCGGCGCTCCAGAGAAGGAACTCTTCTAGAAAACCCGCACGTCACACGCGCACGTTCCAATCTTCAAGCCGGGGTCCCCAGCGACGGGTCTTCGTCGTTGGGGTGAGAAGCCGGGGTCCCCAGCGACAGGTCTTCGTCGCTGGGGTGGAAATCCGCCGGAGACACGACCGCCCCCGATTGATCGGAGGCGGTGTTTCGTGAAGAATGGCCCGCAGACTTACTCAATCTGCGGTGACTTACTTGGCGACGGCTTCTTCAGCCACGGCCTCAACTGCATCCGCAACCACTTGCACCTTAATGTGCGCGGTTACTTCGCGATAGAGTTTGATAGCCACTGTGTACTCGCCGAGACTCTTCAGAGGTTCCGTTAGATTGATTTTGCGGCGGTCCACGTCAAAGCCTTTCGCTTCGAGGTCGCTCGCAATGTCCGCCGACGTCACCGAACCAAAGAGTTGGCCATTTTCCCCAGACTTGCGCGTGAAGCTCAGCACCACTGGCTGCAGTTTCACCACGAGTTCCTCGGCCTGAGCCTTTTCCGTTGCGGAGCGTCGCGCGGCAGCGGCCTTCATCTGCTCAATCACGCTCATGTTCGCCTCGGTCGCTTGCATTGCGAGCTTGCGCGGCAGTAGGAAATTGCGTCCGTAGCCGTCCGCCACCTTCACCACATCGCCACGGTGGCCGAGATTCGCTACGTCTTCTTTCAGAATTACTTCCATTGTGAATTTCTCCAGTGTTGCAGGCGGGTGCCGTTGGCACTCTTATCCTTTGGACGAGAGAAACAACCAACAGGCGCGCCGCGCAGGATTCTATATCGGCATCGGAAGCATTGTCTCCTGACTTATCCGATTTAACTCGGGTGAATGCCTACAACTAACGGGGCATTGCCCGCCGGACCAGCCCGGAGGCTTTCGCCTAGTGCTGCGTAGCGAACGGCAGCAGGGCGATGTTCCTGGCCTGCTTGATCGCCTTGGTCAACCGCCGCTGGTGCGTGGTACAAACACCCGTCAGCCGCCGAGGCACAATCTTGCCGCGCTCGGCCACAAACCCTTGCAGCAGCCGGACGTCGCGGTATGGGATTGCGTCAATTTTCTCCGTGCAAAACTTGCACACCTTCTTGCGACGGAAAAACTTGCCTCGTCCGCCGGGTCCGCCACTGGGGCGTCCGCCAGGACGAGGGCCCCCCGGTCCAGAACCTTGCCCCGGACCTTGCCCAGAACCTTGCCCGCCTTGGGGCGCTGCTGCGCCCGTCTCGGGCGCCTTGCCAGAAGTCTCTTCAGCCATTGCGTATCCTCATTGCTCTCTTCGCTCTCCCGTGCCTCACGGAAACGGAAGCGCACTGTTGTTCCGGGCGACGGCCCCTCACCAAAGGGGCCTGCGACGCAGGGAATTCGTTGTCGATCCTCAGGCGCTCGCCTGAACAGCTTCGGCGGCTTCAGCCGGTGCAGCGTGGGCAGGTGCAGACACCGCGTGCGCCGGCGTAGCCGGTTCCGCACTCAGCTTCCTGCGTGTGCCGCGCAATGCTTTCACCTTCGCCAGCCGCTTCTCTTCTTCATCGATGCGCACCGTGATGAACTTGATCACAGGCTCAGTAACGCGCAGCCGGCGCTCGAGTTCCAACACCACCGCGCCGTTCGCCTCAACGGTCATCAGGACATAATTCCCGTCGTTGAACTTGCGCACCATGTACGCGAGCTTGCGCCGACCCATCTTCTCGACGTTCTTCACCACTCCGCCACCGTTGGTGACCGAGGTGGTAAAGCCGGCAATCAGCTTGTCCACATCCTCTTCAGCCGCATCGGGCCGAACAATAAACATCACTTCATACAAACGCGACATCCGGTTTCCTTTTCCGCTGGACCAACTTCAGCTCCAGCCGCTGCCGCCGGTAATTCCCATAGCGGCGATTCCTTCGCAGGCAACAGCCCTAAGTTCAGAGTCCCTAGTCCTTGTTCCCCGGTCCCAGGTCTTTCCGATTGAACTCGTTCATCGCCGGTCCCGGTCCATCCTGGATGATCCGCCGCGTCGCCGCAGCCACCCGATCCAGCACTTCATCCAGCACCGTTAAATCTGCCTTGCGCATCGGCGACAGCAGATAATCCCTCCCGGGTCGCCTCCCACCAGCAGCCTCTTTCGCTTCCGGAGGAATATCTGGCGCAACACCGATCCGCAAACGCAACCACTCTTCACTGCCCAGGGCCGAGGTCACGCTGCGGGCTCCGTTGTGCCCTGCCGGCGAACCGCGCTCCCTGATCTTGAACGTTCCCAGCGCAAAGTCCAACTCGTCGTAAATCACGAGCAGGTCCCGAGCCGGGTCCGCTTCGAACTCGCGAATCAGAGCAGCCACTGAAGCGCCGCTCAGGTTCATGAATGTCTCCGGCTTGGCCAGGATCACCTCGCGCCCTGCAATACGGCAGGTTGCGGTAGTGGCCCGGCACCGCCGGTTTCCAACCACAACGCCCTCTTGCTCGGCGATGCGGTCAATTGCCATGAACCCCGCGTTATGCGGTGTCCACACATACTCCAAGCCGGAATTGCCCAGCCCCACCACCACGAAAGGGCTGCGGCGCACCTCAGTTTGACTTTCTCCGGCCAAGGTCTACTTCTTCGCCCCAGCCTCGGGCTTCTTCGCGCCGGCTCCTGCCGCACCCGCAGCAGCCTCCGGTTCGCCCTTGCCCTTCTTCGCCACTTCAGGCTCCGCAGGAGCACCCTCGACAGCTGCCACCACTTCCTCCGCCGCAGGCGCAACCTCTTCGCGAATCGAAACCACGTGCGCCACAGTCGCGTCTTCTGAGTTCAGGTACTTGATCTTGTCCGAATGCGGCAAATCGCTCACACGCAATACGCCGTGCATCGCGAGATTGCTCACATCTACATCGATGTGATTCGGAATATCCGCAGGCAGGCACTCGATCTCCACTTCGCGGAGAACCTGGTCCAGAATCCCGCCTTCCGTCTTCACACCGATCGCCGAACCGATCAGCTTCACACGCACACTCACCTGCAGCAGCTTATCCAGAGCAATGCGCTTCAGGTCGATGTGAATCAATTGATCCTTCAACGGCTCGCGCTGCCAATCGACGATCATCGCTTTGGCTGCGGCCTGGTCGCCCACCGCTACATCGAAAATCGTGTTGTGGCCCGTCTCGGAAAACAATATCCGCGAAATCTGTTTCGGGTCCACTTCAATGGCCACTGCTTCGTGGCCGCCGCCATACAGCACGGCAGGAATCTTGCCCGCCACACGCACGCGGCGCGCGGCATTCTTGTTGAACTTGCCCTCGCGGGGCTTCGCTGTTACGACTTCAGGCATTTCCATCTCTCGTTTCTAAAATCGGGCACGGGAAATCAGCTTCCAGCTTCCAGCCGCTAGCTTCCAGCGACTTCTTGCCACCGCGAACTGAATTGCCCACTCCCTTTGTAAGAAGCAGCCGATCGCTCCTGGCCGCTTGTTCTTGCCGTGCAGCGAATCGGCCTTCGCCGAACTCACCGCTCTTTCCCTTCGCTCACTTCCACTCGCTAGCAGCTAGAAGCTAGTAGCTAGCGGCTGTTTCACGAAAACAGCGTACTCACGCTGGTCTCCATATGTATGCTCTCGATCGCCGCGCCGAGCAGGCCCGCAATCGACAGCACCCTGATCTTTGCCAACTTCTGTGCCGGCTCGCGCAACGGAATCGTGTCCGTCACCACCACCTGTTCCAGTCGCGAGTTGGCAATCCGGTCAATCGCAGGTCCCGAAAGCACCGCGTGGCTCGCGCAGGCATACACCGAAATCGCGCCCGCGTTGTACAACGCATCCACCGTCTTCACCAGCGTTCCCGCCGTGTCGATAATGTCATCGAGGATGAGGCACGTCTTGCCCTCCACAGCCCCGATCACGTTCATTACTTCCGCAACATTCATGTCCGTACGCCGCTTGTCCACAATCGACAGCGGTGCGCCAATCTTCTGCGCAAAGAATCGCGCCCGCTCCACACCGCCGGGGTCCGGCGAAACCACCATCAGGTTCGGCAAATTCAGCTCGCGGAAATAGCCCACCAGCACCGGGCTTGCATACAAATGATCCACCGGGATGCTGAAAAAACCCTGAATCTGCGCCGCATGCAGATCCACAAACAACGCCCGGTTCGCGCCCGCCGTGGTCAGCAAATCCGCCACCAGCTTCGCGCTGATCGCCACGCGCGGTTTGTCTTTCCGGTCCTGCCGCGCATAGCCGTAATACGGAACCACCACGGTGATGCGTGCCGCCGACGCGCGCTTGAGTGCGTCAATCATCACCAGCAACTCGACCAGATGTTGGTCCACGGGATAGCAGGTCGGTTGCACGACAAACACATCCACGCCGCGCACGTTCTCGAGCAGTTGGAAGAAGACTTCGCCATCCGCAAAGCGCTGCAGTTTGGCTTCGCCCACCGGCACGCCAATGTGCCGTCCGATCGCCTCCGCCAAAGGCCGATTCGCGGTCCCCGAAAACAGCTTGAACCGCTTGTCCTCGCTCAGATTGCGGGTCCTCTTGCGCTCCGGAGCCGCCTTGGCGTCCTTGGCCTTCGAGTCCGGCAATCCGCCGCCAGGCTGGTTCGGTCCTTTGCCGCTCTCTCTTCCCTGGTCGTCCGCGCCCGGCTGTTGCTTGTCTTCCGCTGCTACCGTCACCGTTCCCACTTCCATCTCCCACGAACCTCCAAGCTGGTTGGCTTTGGCTGCTCAACAAATGCAGGACTGCAAAATTTGGCTGGGCGACTAGGATTCGAACCTAGACAAATGCCTCCAAAGGGCATTGTCCTACCATTAGACGATCGCCCAACTTAGCGACCCTCCATTCACTACGGAAGTCGCTAGTTGACAGCCGCTCGCGAGTCTCTCTCCCGCTAACCCGGACTGTCAATGACACGCCCAAAGAAATGCGTCAATCCGCACGCCCAAGGGTGCCCCAGGTCTGGATTTTCAGACCCGGGAAACCAACAATCTCTTCTACAGAAGCATTTCTTTCCAATAAGCGCTGCGCGGCAGTGTGCGCGTCAACTGATTGCGCACTCCTGCTTTTTCCAACCGCGCTCCGGCTGCCTCTGCATCTCCACGGGTCAGGTACAACCCGTAAAGCGCCGAACCGGACCCCGACAGCGAAGAATAGAGGGCAGCCTCCGGAGTGTCCGAAGCCGCAAGAATGCGCTTGATTTCTGCAAGGGAAGGATGCTGGGGAAAGACAACTCGTTCAAAGTCGTTCTGAATCCAGCTCGTGATCCCGGTGCGGACAAGCGCGGACTCCAACGGTCCGGCCAGGTCTTCTCCATCAGGGAAGACACCGGAGGAGCCAGCTCCCTGCCGTCCCTTCGGAATTCCTCCCGGAAAGGCGCTGGCGTAGGCACGGCTCAACTCATTCAGTTTAGCGATACTAGCCTCCGGGGTCAAACCTTCCCGAATACAGAGGTCATCCCAGTCCCGAAAGGCCTGCGGCGTCGACACCCCCACGTCCGGCGTAGCCACCACACACCAAACCGGCTCAATGTCCGGCAGCGGATACACCTCCTGCCCCCGATCCACTCCCAGCACCGTCCCCCCTATAAGGAACAACGGCACATCCGACCCCACCTGCGCCGCCAGTGCAAAACGCTGGGTGCCCCATCCTTCGAGCGCCTCTTGCCCGAAAAGTGGGAAGGCATTGGCTCCGATCCCTGTTCCCTGTTCCCTGTTCCCTAGTTCTCGTTCCAGCCCCACCAGTGCCGCCACCGCATTCGCTGAACCGGCGCCAAGACCGCCCTGCACCGGCAAGCGCTTGTCAATGTGGATTTCGACTTCGGCGGCGATACCAAGCTCCTCCAAGACCAGAAGAATCATCTTCCAAGCCGTATTTCGCTCGTCCCTCGGCACACGCCTGTCATTCGAGGTCAGCCCGATCGCCGTCTCCGCCGCCGGCTTCGCCGAAACCGTCACCACATCGTGCAGTTCCAGCGTCTGATAGACCGTGCAGAGCGAATGAAATCCATCCGCCCGTGGCCCACCTATCCCCAACCCCAGATTGATCTTTGCGTGCGAACGCACCTTGGTCGGCATACCGGTTCATTGTAGAGGCGAACCGCCCCGTCCTCCCGCCATCCGGCCCACATCAACGAACAAATAGCGCTGGCTTTGCGTATAAAAAAGCGTCACAATTCGAAGTCTTGAGGTGTTCTCTCCGAATTCGGCCGAAAATGGCCGCCATGCGAAGGAGGGCCCCATGAGATTTTCCCCGAACTCCGTAATCGCAGGTCGGATCGTGCTAGGCGTGGGGCTCTCCGCCATAAGTCTGCTCGCGCAATCCCCTGAAAAACCTGCAACCTACCAGGCACCCATGGTCGAGCGCTACGGCAAGCCCTACGTCATGGTTACCATCAACGGCAAAGGCCCTTTCCGCTTCGTGGTCGACACCGGGACAGGCGGCGACGCGCTCGTCACGCCAGAGCTCGCAACCGAGCTTGGGCTGCCCACGGTGGGCCACATGAATCTGAGCGACCCCAGCGGCCAGGGGAGCAAAAGGGCGCCCGTCGTCCTTATCCAGTCTCTCGAGTTCGCCGGACTCCAATTCCCCAATATTCGCGCCGTCAGTCATTCGTTTTTTGCGGAAGCCGGCACGTGCGAAGGACTGCTCGGCTTTACGCTCTTTCGCGACTATCTGCTGACCCTTGATTTTCCGAATCGGATGATGACCCTGACGACAGGCTCGCTCGCGCCCGATGGCGGCAAATCGGTTCTGCCCTTCCGCATGCCAGACGGCGTGCCGATTGCCTATCTCAAGGTGGACGGTATGCAGCCGGTGGAGGCACAGCTGGACTCGGGCGGCAATGGCCTCGTCCTCCCCGAAAAGCTCGCCGCGCATTTGAAGTACGATGTTGCGCCAGTCGTGTTTGGTTCTGCCCGCTCCGTCTCCACCCGCTTTGAGATGAAAGCCGCGAAGTTGGCTTCGGATGTGAAGCTTGGCCGTTACACCTTCACGCATCCCGTGGTCGAGATTTACCCTGCCTTTCCGCTGGTGAACTTCGGCTCGCCGCCGATGCAGATCTTCGCCATCACTTTCGACCAAAAGAATCTCCTCGTCCGCTTCGTCTCCAACCAGAAGCGATTCAGCCTCAGCGCGCCACCATTCCCCACGCGCCTGACCAACGCGCCGGTCTATGATCCCCCGCCGCCCGATCTCGTCCCCGTCGGCTGAGGATCAATGCCTCTCCGAATCCTGACGGCCCTCCTGAATTGAGAAATCCGTGGCCCGCAAGTTTCCCGTCAAGTAAAGTCATCTCGATCTCCCCTTCCCAGATTCGATAGCGTGGCAAAGCATTTGCACCAGAACCTCGGAGTCACATCTTTCCCAACAAACTCAAGACGCCGAGTTCTATCGCAGATACGGCATGGAACTCATCGACCCGTCGCCCTTTAATTCCTAGCTCTCTGAGCCCGAATCCTTTTTCAAAATGAATCTCTCATTCTGAGCCAAGCGCAGCGAAGTCGGGGTCCCCGGCGACAGGTCTTCGTCGCTGGGGTGAGAAGTCGGGGTCCCCGGCGACAGGTCTTCGTCGCTGGGATGAGAATTCGCAGGAGCTGCGGATGTTTTTCTCCCGCCTCATTCGGCGCGAAAATGGGTGACCCAGGTCTGGAGACTCAGACCTGGGAAAGCACGAACCTCGACCAGATGAAGAAGGGTACACCATCGGCCGCGCAACCAACCCCACCCGCCGCCCAACCTCGTCCGCGTTGGCTATACCGGTTCCGCAGTTACTGTGTCCGAAAGCCACAACTGCTGAGTGGCGTTTTTCCTCAAGAAAACGCCGCCTTTCGCAACCATCGGCGACGGCTACGTCTACTGCGAAACCGGTCTAGGAGACTGTGCGCACCACCATCTGCTTCGCCGCCCGCAACGCGGCGACTGGCTCGCCGGCGGGGCGAAACTCCATCGCCACCGCGTGCCGGTAGTTGAGCTGCGCCAGCTTGCGATACACATTCGCATAATTGATCTCGCCCGTCCCCGGATCGTGACGCCCCGGCACATCGGCAATGTGAATCAGCCCGATCACATCGATATGCTTGTCGAGCTTGTCGATCAAATCGCCATAGCTCATCTGCTCATGGTAGATGTCGTAAAGAAACTGAACCTGCGGATGGTTCACCGCGCGCACAATCTCGATCGCCTCGTTGGCTGAGGTGAGAAAGTACTTCGGATTCTCTTCGAGATGAATGCACTCGAGCAGCAACCGCACCGGCTGGCCATCAATCTGTCGCCCCTCGACCAGCGATGCCGCGCGCTTCAACGTTTCAATCGCAGCATTATGCTGGTCGTCCCGCGAAACTTCTGGAATCACGTTGCCCGACAGCACAATCATCGCAGGACAACTCAACGTTTCCATCGGCGTCAACGCCTCATGTAATTCGCTGAGGAACGCGTCGCGCCCGGAAGGATCGGCAATTCCATGATGAAGCCCAGCCGTCGCGTCGAAACGGATGTCAAGCCGCTTGCGCGCCGCATTGGCGTTCGCAAAATCCGGGGCGGTCCATTTGGCGTACTCGCCCACCAGTTCCACATTGTTGTATCCCGCCGCCGCAATCTTCTCCAGTCGCTCTTCAAACGGCAAGCCATTAAAGACGGTCCACAGCATTACCGACAACGGAAACGGCAACTCCGAAGTCGGCGTTGGCAATCCACCCTCTGCAACCGAAACCTTTGGCGCCGCGGCGCTCATCGCCGCAGCAGCCATCACTTGTGTAAATGTCCGCCGATCCATTTGCGTTCTCCTTAACCCGCCTGCAGACTCCAAAGTCTTAACTGCGAACTCTGAACTTCGAACGAAGAACTGCTTTCCTATTCCCTAGTCCCTAGTCCCTATTCCCCAGTCCCTAGTTCCTAGTCCCTGTCTTTTGTCTTCTCCGCAGCGCCTGCCAATCCTTCTCCGTCTGATCTGCATACAGCGAACCAAACTTCGCCACCGCCTCGGCAAAACCATCGCCCGACCCAATATATCCCGCAATCACCAGCGGATCACCCGAGCGCGCATGACCGCGCGCCAGCAGCTCCCCGCAAATCTCCGCAAATGCCGACAGGCCGCTTCCCGCCATGTCCTCTAACTCAATCGGGCCCTTGTGGTCGTTGAGCTGCCGCACGAGGTAGTCGCGCCCTTCCATCTGCGTCCATCCGAGAAATGGATCGGACTGCACTTGCATCGCTCGCTGTCCCTCCACCGTGCGCTGCCCGTTGTGGTGCGCCGGATGAGCATCCGGCAGATAGGCAGTGTACGCCGAGGGAGCCTCCTCCTTCATCTGCAGGAAGAGCGGATCGTCTGGGCCGTTGCCCTCAAAATAAATGCAATAGTCGCGCAGCCCCACCGACCCGGTTCCAACCACTTTGAAAGCCACATCCACCGGCCGATAGAGCGAGAGAAGATGCTGCCGCTGCGGTTCCAGCATTCCGCGATAAGGACCGAGTGCCGCAAGCACCTTCACCGCCTGCGATCCCGTCACCCGTGTCAGAGTTGGCTTCTGCTCCTTGAATCGCCGCACTGCATGTTCGGCGCTGCTCGCCGGCTCCGTCAATTGTTCCAGCGTGTGCATCGGCGTGGCGCGCTCGGCCTTCAACAGCGCATCATGCACTGGCACGACCGATCCGATGCGATGCACTTGAAACCTTGCCACCTCCAGAATTGGCATTGCAGCGAAGGCGCGTATCTGTTCGCTGTAGCGCACCAGGCATTCTTCCGCCGCCGTGCAGGCTGAGCTCTCCTTGTGTCCCGATTGGCGGCCGGCCAGCACCAGCGACGCGGCCATGCGCTTCAAATCCCACTCGAAAGGACCCCGTATCGTCTCATCGAAGTCGTTAATGTCGAAGACCAGCCGCCCATCCGGCGCCGCAAAGGCGCCCAGGTTGCGTACGTGCGCGTCTCCGCACAATTGCGCCACGATGCCGGTGTTGGGTACCACTGCCAGATCGGCCGCCATCACCGGCGCTGCGCCCCGAAAGTACCCGAAGGGCGTCTCGACCATCAATTGATGTTTGAATTTGAGCAGTCCAGGGAGCCGTCCCTTTTCGGCCCGTTCCAGCAGAGTCAGGGCCGGTGCTTGCCGCGCTTTGATGTTGAGCTCGTCATGCTGTTGGCGGCCGACCTGCTTGCGTCGCGTCTGACCGAGATTGCGACGTTCTTCCGGCGTTGCCCATTGCATGTTCGCGAACATATACCCTCGGCCTTCACCTTGCAAATCTGTTTCGAATCCGCACCAGTGCTCGAGAAGTGCACTCCGGCGTCCCTCCAACCGGGGATTGTCCACCGTTGCACGTGATTTAAACTTCAGAATGAACGGCAGGCTCCCGTCTCCCCCAACGAAAAGCGCCGATTTCAGGCTCTGACCACTCCGGAGGATACCTTTGACGCGTACACGCGCGCTCTTTGCGGCCCTTCTACCCTTCTTTGTCCTTGGACCGCAAGCGTCACTCCGTGCCCAAACGACGGCCATCCCGCTCACTGTCGAAAAGATCTTCGCCCATGGCCCGCTCATTGGTCAGCTTCCCGAAGACGTCGAGTGGTCGCCCGATGGACAGCACCTGACCTATCTTGATGGCGGCGAGCTCATCGATCTCGATCCTGGCTCCGGCAAACCGCATGTGATGGTGAGCAGGTCCAAAATCACTTCGGTCCAAGGCGCGCCGGCATCCGAGCAGGACCGCGATCACCGCACCCGCTACGGGATGGCCGCCTACCACTGGGCGCCCGACTCCAAGCACCTGCTCTTCGACGCCAACGGGCGCCTCTGGATGTACGATCCGCGCAACGGCACCGGCGTCGAACTCGCCTCGACAGGTCAGGCGTCCGGAGACGATCCCAAATTTTCGCCCAACGGCGAAAACATCTCATTCATACGCAATCACAGTTTGGCTGTCGTTCGGCTTAAGGACTCTGGCACGCCGACTACCATCGTCGCGCCCGCACCCAACGAATCGACACTCAACGGCGAAGTCGATTGGGTCTACGAAGAAGAGCTTGACGTGCGCAGCAACTATTTCTGGTCGCCCGATTCAAAAAGTCTCGCCTTCCTTCAGATGAATGAG
Source organism: uncultured Acidobacteriaceae bacterium (assembly GCA_963745845.1). Taxonomy (GTDB): domain Bacteria; phylum Acidobacteriota; class Terriglobia; order Terriglobales; family Acidobacteriaceae; genus Telmatobacter. The sequence goes on from CAVUZE010000002.1 coordinate 558,113, forward strand.
GCCGATGTGCCGCTCTATCCGATCACGGACTGGATTCCCACTCACGCCGGAGTCGTGCTGCAGCACTATCCGCAAGCCGGCGATCCCAATCCCACCGTGCGCATCGGCGTCGTCGGCGCGCAGGGCGGCAAAATCTACTGGGTCAAACTTCCCATCAAAGCCGGCCAGGACTACGTTCCGCGCTTCGGATGGGTCGATCGCAAAACCATTTGGGCCGAGGTACTCACACGCGATCACAAGCATCGGACTTTCTATTTTGCCGATCTGAGCAAGGACGGAAACGTCCACCAGGTTCTCGACCTCGCCGACGATAAGTTCCTCGACGAAAACTACAGCGTCACTGTGGAAGATGGCAGGATTGTTCTGACCAACTGGAGCGACGGTCACAATCACATTTATCTCTATAGCTATGACCGGAACGATCCCGCAGCCGCCACGGCGAAGCTTGAGAAGCAATTGACCACGGGCGACTTCGAAGTTGCGGAGGTTTCCATGGTCGATTTCAGGCACAGTCTCGTCTACTACACTTCGAACGAGAACAACGTCCAGCAGCAGCAGGTTTGGCAGGTCAGCTTCACCGGCGAGCGCAAGCAACTAAGCAGTGGACCGGGAAATCATCAGGCGAATTTCTCTCCCATCGGCGTCAGCTTTGTCGACAAATATTCTTCGCGCCTCGATCCGCCTTCTCTCCAGCTTTGCCACGCGCCAGAGAAATGCCAGACGTTTTGGTCCACCCATGCCCTCGATCCTTACGTGCTGCGCGCGCCGGAGTCCCTTCAAGTTAAAGCCCACGACGGCACGACGCTCTTCGCCACTTTGCTCTTGCCTGCGGGGGCATCGGACCCAGCCAGCGTGCCGCTCATTGTCAATCCGTATGGTGGCCCCGGTCCACAGGAAGTCGCTGACAAATGGGCCGATGACCTGCTCTTTGACGAGTTGCTTGCCGAGCACGGATTCGCTGTCTTGCATGCCGACAATCGCGGTACCGGCATGCGGGGACGCAACTTTGCTCAGGCGGCTTACCAGAACTTCGGCCCTCTGCAACTTGAAGATCAGCTCACCGTCGTCGATGCCGCACTGGCCCAGTATCCGCAGCTCGATCCCAAACGTCTCGGTTGGTGGGGCTGGAGCTGGGGCGGCACGTTCACCCTCTACGCGCTCTCGCACTCCGATCACTTCCGCGCAGGCGTCTCCGTCGCTCCTGTCACTGACTGGCGCAACTATGACTCCATTTACACCGAACGCTATATGGGTCTACCAAGCGAATTCGCCTCCGGCTACAAGGACTTTTCCGTCGTGAACTCCGCTTCAAATCTGAAAGGGCATTTACTCATCGCCCATGGCACCGGCGACGACAACGTGCACTTCGAAAACACTGTGCAGTACATCCAGAAGCTGATCGAATTCGGCATTCCCTACGACCTGCAGATTTATCCGCGCAAGACCCACTCGATTACCGGGTCCGACGTGCGCACTCATTTGTATAAACGGATCCTCGCTCACTTTGAGCAATACCTGATGCCGCCCGCCTTATGAGTCCCACACGCATAATCGCGAAAGCCCTCGCCGCCGAGCTGCTCCGCGCCGAGATGGCGCTGCTCGATCCCAACATCCGTCGCGACCGCTCACGCGTCGCGGCCCTGCTGACCGACGACTTCGTCGAGTTTGGCGCATCGGGTCGTGCGTGGTCCCGCGACCAGATCCTCGAGCTCCTGGCCACCGAGGAGTACGCTCCGCCCATCATCGAGGATTTTGCCTGTCATCGCTTGGCCGAGAATGTCGTCCTCGTCACCTACCGCACCGTGCGTGTGAACCAGGAAACAGGTCGTCGCGAAACGACCCTCCGCAGTTCAATTTGGACAAAAGGGTCGGCAAGCAAATCGAAAGGATCAAGCGGTTGGCGAGTACGCTTCCACCAGGGAACGCGAGTCTCTTAATTTGTCATCGGAATGAAAGTTGCAGAAGTGGCGTGCCGAACGATCCCCGCAGGCGTCTTATCTGATCTCTGACAACCGACCCCTGACACCTGATCCCTGTTTTCTAGACTTCGCGGCGCTTGAACAGCTCGTCCTTCTCCCGGCAAGGGCACTTGGTGCACTCGAGGCAGCACACCAGCAGAAACGCGACCCCTATCGTGACCATAAAGGCCAGGAGATTTGCATTCGCCGCAAGCCAATGTGTCAGAACGCGCATAAGCTACCTACTAGAAAGTATCAACTTCACCACACGGCGTCTTCACCCGGCAGTTACCTGCAGGAACGCACTCCAGTCTGCACCCTGGAAGCGTGTCTAGTCTACCACCCTGTTGACTGGTTAGATGCTGCGGAAATCTCTTGCGTAATAGGGAATAAAAAGCGAAAATAAAGCGAAATGGTCACCCCGCCCATTCCGGAACCCGCCTCTTCGCCGGAAGTCCCGCCGGATGAGTGGCCTGCGGAGCTGGGCCTGCCCATACGGGCCGTCACCTTGCCCCACAATGACCCCGGTCCCCACCTTAATTGGCTCTTCGTCGACCTGAACTCCTACTTCGCCTCCGTCGAGCAGGAAGTCCGCCCCGAACTCCGCGGCCGCCCCGTCGGCGTCGTCCCCATGATGGCCGACACCACCGTCTGCATCGCCGCCAGCTACGAAGCCAAAGCCTTCGGCGTCAAAACCGGCACAGTCGTCGCCGACGCCAAGCGCCTCTGCCCCGAAATCGTCCTCGTCGAAGCCCGTCACGAAATCTACGTCGACTACCACCACCGCGTCCTCGAAGCCGTCGAAAGCTGCCTCCCCGTCAGCTCAGTCCTCTCCATCGACGAAATGGCCTGCCGCCTCATCGGCCGCGAACGGCCTCTCTTGGCCGCCCTCGAGCTCGGCCACAAAGTCAAAGCCCGCATTCGTGACCGCGTCGGACCCATGCTGCGCAGTTCTGTCGGTCTCGCCACCAACCGCTACCTCGCCAAAATTGCTTCCGACATGGAGAAACCCGACGGCCTCGTCGCCCTCCCTCTCGACATCCTGCCGGAAGCGCTCGCCCAGCTCACCCTCCGCGACCTGCCCGGCATCGGCGCCAAGACGGAAAAGCGCCTCAACGACAAGGGCATTCACACCATGCCGCAGCTCCTCGCCCTCAGTTGCGAACAGGCCGGCGAGCTCTGGGGCTCCGTCTGGGGCGAGCGCCTCTGGCACTGGCTCCGCGGCGAAGACTTCGACATGTCCGAGACCGAGCACAACAAATCTCTCAGTCATTCGCATGTGCTCTCGCCCGACATGCGCACCGCCGAAAAAGCCTGGGCCGTCGCGCACAAGCTTCTCCACAAGGCCGCCATGCGCCTGCGCGCCGCGGATCTCTGGGCCGGCAGCATCGGCCTCGCCATAGGCTTCTCCGTCCCCCGCGGGCAAAATGCTCCAGTCAGCCGCTTCGGCGTCCCTACCCGCGGCTGGCACAGCGAAATTCATCTCTCCGAGTGCCAGGACAACCAGACTCTCATCGCTGCTCTGAGCCGACTCTGGGCCAATCGCCCCTCTGGAGCGGAATACGACCAGCCCTACTTCGTCGGCGTCCAGCTCAACGGCCTCGTCCCCGGCCGTCTCCACTCTCTGAACCTCTTCGACACCTTAGAGAACAGCAAGAGCCGCGCCCGCCTCCTCGCCGCCATGGACGAGCTCAACCACAAATACGGCACCACCGCCCTCGCGCCAGCCGCGATGCTCACCGCCTTCAAAGCCGCCCCCACAAGAATCGCCTTCCACTCCATCCCCGATTTGTTTTAACCAAGCTGATGAATTGTCATCCTGAACGGAGCGGCGTTGGGACCCCACGAAATGGGGTAAGCGAAGTGAAGGATCTGCTTCTCGCGCAACATCATTCCGCACGAAGCTGGGTGCCCCATCCTTCGCGCATCCCGCGAAGGGTGGGAAAGCACGAACCCGAACCGTCTCTCACTGAGGGAGCCGAAGCCTTCAGACCTCGGAAAACCCTACCGCCGGGACGCAGGGATTCGCCCGAGACGCGGATCACGCCGCAGCAGCAGATCGCAGGCGTGAAGGGCCTCGCTTTCGAAGGCCGGCCGGTCGCTCGGAATAAGAAGCCAGTGGCCGATCTTGCCTGCCAGAAGTTCGATGGAACGGAGCGACGGAAGCTCGCGGCGGAGGGTCGGATCTGTGGGGTTGACGGTATCCGAAAGAACGAGCCAAACGCCGTTGTCACGCGGAGATTTGGGGTGATCGCGGAGCATGCACACTAGGCGGTCGCCGATGTAGACGGCAAACCCTGAAAACATGCGATGCACCTCCGGATGCAGGGGCGCGAGTGCCTCGAGGACGAACGAATGCGGCGGCTTCTGTTTCAAACGCGCAGGGCGAGCCATGGCTTCTACGGGGACCATAGCAGATTGCCAAACACCAGAGGTGGACGAAGTTGGCTTCGCCCTACAGTTCACAGGCTGGGTGCCCCATCCTTCGCGCATCCCGCGAAGGGCGGGAAAGCACGAACCCGAACCGTCTCTCGCGGAGGGAGCCGAGGCCTTGAGGCCTCGGAAAAAGTCGGCGGAAAAGCGGGCCTTCAGGCCCGGATTCACCCACCATGCTGATGACGTGTCATCCTGAACGGAGCGGGTTTGGTGCCCCACGAAGTGGGGTAAGCGCAGTGAAGGATCTGCTTCTCGCCCTGCCTGGAATTCCCGCGAAAATGGGTCGTAGCTGGCGACCCTTCTTTGGGCTTCACCCCCAACTCACGGCCTCCGCAAGATCCCCGCTTAACTCGTCACCCGCATTCACGATTTATTCTCGACAGGTTCTGAATCTTCGTTGCCGTCCCGCCCCCGGCAGGAGGACAATGGCGCTGTCCTCGAATTCTGCCTTTTCTCGCGTTCAATTTAGCAACAGGAAGGAAGTTCCCCTCGATGAAGAAGCTCATGCTTGGCTTACTTTCAGCCATTCTGCTCCTATCCAGCGCCGTGGCCCAAGACAAGAAAGCTGCCACTCCGCCGCCCCTCATCGATCGCGACCTGATCTTCGGCGATCCGGAGATTGCCGCAGCCGAGCTTTCTCCTAACGGCCAGTTCATCGCGTTTGTGAAGCCCTGGAAAGACACCCGCAATGTGTACGTAAAGGCCGTGGGGGAACCCTTCAGTGCCGCGCGGCTGCTGACCACCGAAACCAAGCGGCCCGTGGCCGGCTACCTCTGGTCCCGCGACAGCAAGTTCATCCTTTATGCCAAGGATCATGACGGCGACGAAAACTTCAACGTCTACGCCGTGGATCCCTCGGCCAAACCGGCGCCTGGAGCGGATGCTCCGCCATCCCGCGACCTCACCGGCCTCAAAGGCGTACGGGTGATGCTCTACGAGGCGCCCAAGAGCGATCCCGACATCGTCTACATCGGGCTCAATGACCGCGACAAGGCTTGGCATGACCTCTACAAACTAAGCATTTCCACCGGCGAAAAGACCCTGGTCCATAAAAACACCGATCGCATCACGGGCTGGGTTTTTGACGTGAAAGGCCAGCTGCGTCTCGCCACGCGCAGTGCCGACAACGGCGATACCGAATTTCTCCGCGTCGATGCCGACAAGCTGACCAAGATCTATTCCTGCTCGGTCTTTGAAACATGCGGCGCGCTGCATTTCCTTCCCGATGGCAGCCGCGTCTACATCGAGACAAATAAGGATGCCAATCTGATCTCCCTGGCGTTGCTTGACCCTGCAACCGGCAACACCCAGATGGTGGAATCCGATCCGCTCGGCAAGGTCGATCTGGGTGGCGCGCTCTTCTCCGAAACAAATGATGAACTGCTGGAGACTTATTATTTTGCCGACCGTGTGAAGGTCTACTTTAAGGACAAGAAATTCGGTGAAGACAATCACTGGCTTGAAAAACATTTCCCCGGCGAAGAGATTCGTGTCGTATCGCGCACCCGCGACGAGCGGCTTTGGCTCGTGACGGCGGCGAGCGATACCGAGCCCGGCCAAACTGTGCTCTTTGACCGCAAGACACATACCGTCACGCCTCAGTTCCGGATCTGGGACAAGCTCCCTCGCGAATCTCTGGCAGAGATGAAGTCCGTCACCTACAAGTCCTCCGACGGGCTGGAAATTCCGGCTTATCTCACCCTGCCGAAGGGAACAGACGGGAAGAATTTACCTGCGCTCGTCATCCCCCACGGCGGTCCCTGGGGTCGCGATCATTGGGGCTACAACCAGCTGGCACAATTCTTTGCCAATCGCGGCTACGCGGTGCTGATGCCCGATTTCCGCGGTTCCACCGGATATGGCAGAAAGTTTCTCGATGCGGGCAATCTGGAGTGGGGCCGCAAAATGCAGGATGACGTCACCTGGGGCGTGAAGTATCTCGTCGCCGCCGGTATCGCCGATCCCAAGCGTGTGGGTATCCTCGGCGGCTCCTATGGCGGCTACGCCACTCTAGCCGGCGTTACCTTCACTCCTGATCTCTATGCAGCCGCGGTGGACATAGTTGGGCCCTCGAATCTCATTACGTTGCTCGATTCGATTCCTCCGTATTGGGAAGCGGCACGCAAAATCTTTTACGTACGCATGGGCGACCCGACAACTCCGCAGGGCAAGGCGCTCCTGATCGACGAATCGCCAATCCATTCCGCGGACAAAATCAAGACACCATTATTGGTGGCGCAAGGGGCCAACGATCCACGCGTCAACCGGCGTGAAGCCGAACAGATCGTGATCGCGCTCCGCGATCGAGGCTTTCCTGTCGAGTACATACTCGCTCCGGATGAAGGCCACGGCTTCGCCCGACCGATCAACAATCTGGCGCTGATGATGGAATCCGAACGATTCCTCTCCCAACATTTGGGCGGGCGGTATCAGGACGGCGGCACCACCGAAGAGGTCGCGCGACTGAAAGAAATCACCGTCGACCCGAAGACCGTCGTCCTTGCCAAAAAGATCGATCCCGGAGCTGTCGGCGCACCTAAACCCGCCATCGACCTGCAACTCGGAACCTATCACTATCAGGTCAAGATTGAAGCAGGCAGCCAGCAGATGAGCCTCAAAGCTTCCACCAGCATTCAGGACAATGGAACCTCCTGGACCGCAATCGACCAGATGGATACGCCGCAAGGCTCGGCAACCGACACCACAACGCTGGAAAAGACAACCTTGATCGTGGAGAAGCGCAGCGTGAAGCAGGGCCCGGTCTCGGTCGATCTGGATTTCGCAGAAAACAAGGCGGCCGGAAAATTCAGCATGAATGGTCAGGACAAGGCGATCGCGGCCGACCTCGGCGGCCCGCTCTTTGCCGATGCCGCCGGAGCAAATCAGGTCATCGCCTGCCTGCCCCTCGCCGAAGGCTATACAACGACTTTCCGCAACTTCGACGTGCAAACTCAAAAGGTGAAGTTGTTGCAGCTGACCGTTGCCGGCGTGGAGAGCGTGACCGTCCCCGCTGGAACTTTCTCTGCCTATCGCGTCGAAATCACTTCTGCGGATGGCGGTGCGGACAAGAAGACTCTCTGGATCGCGAAGGATTCCCACAAAGTCGTGAAGGGCTCCGCGGTCCTGGCTTCCATGGGAGGGGCTGTCGTCACCCAGGAACTCATCGACTAGAGCGGTTCTCCAGGGTACTTAGAGGAGCGGGCGATCCGGTCGGAATGGATGACAATCCGGCTCGAAATGTTCCCGCTCCTTCGATTTCAGGCGCCGGCCAATGGCCCTCCGCGAGGATGAGCTGCCGCTTGCGCGCTACCCGCCGTACTGCTCGTCGCTCACGTGCTCCATCCAGTCGACAGTCTTCCCGTCGAGCTTTTCCTGGATCGCCGTATGCGTCACTGCCGTCGTCGGCGCGGCTCCGTGCCAATGCTTCTCACCCGGTGCAAACCACACCACATCCCCCGGCCGGATTTCCTCGATCGGTCCGCCCCATCGCTGCGCCCTGCCGCAGCCCGATGTCACAACCAGCGTCTGTCCCAGCGGATGCGTATGCCACGCCGTCCGCGCGCCGGGCTCGAACGTCACACTTGCGCCGACCACGCGCGCAGGTTCGGACGCCTCAAACAAAGGATCGATCCGCACCGTACCCGTGAACCAATCCGCCGGCCCCTTGCCCGACGGCCGCGAACCGTTTCGCTTGATTTCCATTGCTTTTCCTTCCTGAAATGAACTGCTCGACTCCAACTTACAATCCCGTCATTCTCTCAATGTGCTCCGGATACCGGGCGCCCTCAACCTTAACCTTCGATGCAGCGCTTTCGATCTGACGAAGATCGTCTGCCGAAAGCTCGATCGAAACAGCACCAATGTTCTCTTCCAAACGATGAAGCTTCGTTGTGCCGGGGATGGGCACAATCCACGGCTTCTGCGCCAACAGCCACGCAAGCGCAATCTGCGCAGGTGTCGCGTTCTTGCGCTTTCCAATCTCTCCCATCAAATCGACCAGCGCCTGGTTCGCCTTCCGAGCTTCCGGTGTAAACCGCGGGATGCTGCTGCGGATGTCGGTCTTGTCGAACGTCCTGGTTTCATCGATCTTACCCGTCAGAAATCCCTTGCCGAGGGGACTGAACGGGACAAAGCCGATGCCCAGTTCCTCGAGCGTAGGAATGATTTCTTCCTCCGGCGTCCGGTACCAGAGCGAGTACTCACTCTGCAACGCCGTCACAGGCTGTACGGCGTGAGCCCGGCGAATGGTCTTGGCCCCGGCTTCCGACAAACCAAAGTGTTTCACCTTGCCTTCGGCGATGAGATCCTTCACTGCTCCAGCCACATCCTCAATCGGCACCTTGGGGTCCACCCGATGCTGATAGAACAGATCGATCGCATCGACCTTCAGCCGCTTCAGCGAGGCGTCGGCGACCATCTTGATCCGCGCAGGGCTGCTGTCGGGACCCTTTGGACCATGGCTTCCATCGGGATTGATATCGAAACCGAACTTGGTGGCGATCGCAACCTTTCCGCGAAAAGGAGCGAGGCCCTCACCCACCAGTTCTTCGTTGTTGAAGGGACCATAAACCTCCGCGGTGTCGAAGAACGTGACTCCCCGCTCGACGGCCGCGCGGAGAAGAGCAATGGACTCGCTTTTTTCCGGAAATGGCTTGTACGAAAAGGTCATCCCCATGCAGCCAAGGCCGAGAGCCGAGACTTCCAGATTGCTTTTCCCAAGTTTGCGTTTTTGCATTGTGATTCTCCTTGGTGCACCGGCACCAATTCGGTAGTTCCATGTTGACCGTCAAAAGAACGCGCTAACGCTTGTGACGAAGTTAAGAGTCCCGTCTCGTCGATTAGTCATGCAACGCTCCCCCGCGGGACGATCTTGATTGTCGCGGAACGCGCGCGTGCGCCAATCATCGGCTTGAGATACGGGCTGCCACGGTACTTTGCCCGGTAGGCGACGTCGATGCGGTCGCCAATTGGCTCATTGCCCGGCACGTCCACCGGCTCGAAAGTGACTTCCTTCGTCATCCCTGCGGCAATGATCCGCCCGGCCTTCTGCCGCACTGCGGCTTGGTACCAACGAGAGCTTTGCCCGTTGTAGCCGCGCACGTAGAGCGCATCATCAACCGCAACCGACCAGATCCAGGTCGGTGTGCCGTACGTGACCCCATCTTCGCGGAACGGCGCGATGTGCAGGTCATCGGCCTCAGCAATCCTGTGTAGTTCTTCTTTCGACCACGGGTTCATTCTGGATTTTCCCTCCAAAAATGGCGGCAAAGCTTGTCGCATTCCTTCAGCGCATGATGAAGCCGCCGTCCACCGAGATGGATTGACCGGTCACGTAGCTCGCTGCATCGCTGCAAAGCCACAAAACAGCATCCGCAATTTCCTCGGCGCGGCCATACCGGCCCATGGGAACGCTCTTGCACATTGCGTCGAGGACTTCGGCCTGGCCGGAAGCAGCCATTTGGTCGGCCATCGGTGTCCAAATAAGCCCCGGGCATACCGCATTGATGCGAATCCCGCGTGCCGCATATTCAAGAGCCGCGCTCTTGGTGAACCCGAGGACCCCGTGCTTGGCGGCGTGGTAGATCCCGCGCTCGGCGCCTCCCACCAGCCCTCCCAGCGACGAGCAATTCACGATGGTTCCACTTCCTTGCTTGCGCATCTGTTGCAACTCGAACTTCATCGAACTCCAAATACCGCGGAGATTGATCCCCATCACTCGGTCATAATCTTCCCGAGTCGTATCGGCAGTCTCCGCGAGCACGTTTTGAACGCCGGCATTGTTGTAAGCCGCGTCGAGCCGTCCAAAAGTGGCAACGGTCTGTTTCACCATTGTTTCGACCTGCGCATCATCGGAGACGTCACAGCGGATGGCCAGTGTCTTATGGCCGTTGCCGGCAAGCTCCCCGGCCGCCGTTTGTGCAGCTTCCTCATTCCAGTCCGCCAACACGACGGAGGCGCCTGATTCGGCGAAAGCCTTTGCCGTAGCAAGGCCCAACCCAGATGCGGCCCCGGTAACGAGAGCGACTTTGTTTTCAAACGATATGTTCATTGGGTGTGTTCCTTACTTTTCGAACGGGTTGTATCCGGGCTTTTTGTAGAGAGTTTCCCACTTGCTTTGAATGTCTGGTTTGTACACCGTCTCCGTCCAATCCCGCGGTTCGACTTCCTCGAACGCCACTGAAACCAATTCTGCACCGCAATTGAAAATAGACACCACATCCTTGGTGATCTCACCGGCAAGATGAGTCTTTTGCTCTTCCGACCTTCCAGGCGCGAGCTTTACCACAACATGGGGCATAGCTGCCTCCTTCACGAACTGTCGACGAACCCACTGGGGGACCTCTGAATAAGTCGAGATTTTGAAAGGGCACGACTTGAGTCGTGCCAAAAAGCAGCAAGATGAACGGAGGCTTTAGCCTCTGAGGGAATTCTTCCCCCCACTGTCCAACCTATTCAGAGGTTCTCTAGCGATACGTCATTCGCTCGACCTCTGCTGGATACCGATCGCCTTGGATGGTGATCTTTGCAGTGGCACTGTCGAGTTCACGGAGATCGTCCGGGGTAAGTTCCAGGAGAGTTGATCCGATGTTTTCCTCGACCCGCTCCAGTTTGGTGGTGCCCGGAATCGGAACGATCCACGGTTTCTGCGCAAGCAGCCATGCGAGAGCGACCTGAGCAGCGGTTGCATTCTTCTTCGCTGCGAAAGCTCGAATAAGATCGACGAGTGCGCGATTCGCTTTGAGGGCCTCGGGGGTGAAACGAGGGAAACTACCGCGGTTGTCCTCCTGGTCGAACTGAGTCTTCTCGGTAATCGTCCCCGCAAGGAAACCCTTGCCAAGAGGGCTGTAGGGAACCAGGCCGATCCCGAGTTCTTCGAGCGTCGGCAGTATTTCCTCGTCCGGCCGCTTCCACCAAAGCGAATACTCACTTTGAAGCGCGGTCATCGGTTGAACGGCATGCGCGCGGCGAATCGTCTGTGCCCCTGCTTCCGACAGGCCGAAGTGCCTCACCTTGCCTTGCTGAATCAGGTCCTTCACCGCCCCGGCCACGTCTTCGATTGGTACCTCAGGGTCAACACGATGCTGATAGAGCAGGTCGATCACGTGCACGCGCAGTCTCTTCAGCGAACCGTCCACAGTCTGCTTGATATACTCCGGCCGGCTGTTCAGACCCGTTGGATGAGGATTTTTATCGGACTCGAATTTGAACCCGAATTTCGTCGCGATCACCACCTGGTCGCGCACAGGAGCCAAAGCTTCGCCCACGAACTCCTCGTTGATGAAGGGACCGTACACTTGAGCCGTATCGAAGAATGTAACGCCGCGTTCGACCGCTCCGCGCATGACCGCAATCAACTCCTCCTTGGTCCCCGATACGCGACCATGGCCTGCGGTCATCCGCATGCAGCCGAACCCGATGGCTGATACCTCCAGGTTGCTTTTTCCAAGTTTGCGTTTTTGCATGTTTGAAATCCGTCGGATACCTCATGGTTAGAATGTGGATGTTTCCGGCCCGCTCTGGATCGATCACCGGTAAGAGAACTTTAGAATCGCATCGGGAAGCCTGGCTCCCTGCACCGGAATGTTGGAAGCTGCCTCCGCGATCTCACCAAGGTCGTCAGGTGTCAGCATGACCTTGGCGGCGCCAATGTTCTCCTCGACCCGATCGAGCCTGCGCGTTCCTGGGATCGGCACGATCCAAGGTTTCTGGGCAAGCAGCCATGCCAGCGCAATCTGTGCAGCCGTCGCCTGTTTGCGGGTTGCGATGCGGTTCAGCAGGTTGACAAGCGCCTGATTGGCTTGCATTGCCTCAGGCGTGAAGCGAGGGAAGCGAGACCTCCAATCTGCGCTGTCAAACTCCGTATTCGCTGGTATTTTTCCGGTCAGGAATCCCTGCCCCAAAGGGCTCCATGGCGCAAAGCCAATCTTCAGTTCCTCGCAGAGTGGCAGGATCTCCGGCTCCGGATCGCGGGTCCAAAGCGAGTACTCGCTCTGGATTGCGGTCACTGGCATGACGGCGTGCGCGCGGCGGATCGTCTCGGCTGCGGCCTCTGACAGGCCGAAATGCCTGACTTTACCTTCATGCATCAGTTCCTTCACGGCGCCGGCAACGTCTTCAATTGGCACATCGGGATCCACGCGATGCTGATAGAGCAGGTCGATATAATCCGTCCGAAGCCGTTTCAGCATGCCCTCGGTCGCGCGCTTGATGTGATCGGGGCGGCTGTTCAGGCCGGGGCGCCGCTCGCCAGTCTCAGAATCGATGTTCCATCCGAACTTGGTGGCGATCACCACCCGTTCGCGGATTGGCGTAAGCGCCTCGCCGACCAACTCCTCATTGGTGAACGGTCCATAGGCCTCGGCAGTATCGAAGAAGGTGACGCCGAGTTCGTGGGCGCCACGAATGGTCCGAATCGCCTCCAGGTGGTCAGGCGAGGAACCATAGGCGGATGCGAAGCTCATGGTGCCAAAGCCGAGTTCGGAGACTTCAAGATTGCCAAGTTTGCGTTTCCGCATTGTGATTTCCCTTTCCAGTTTTTTCCGGAACTGTTCTCGACTGATTTGCGCCTGATCGAAATTGTGGACTGCGGGCTCAGCCGCTATTCCGCTTTTAGCGACGCCATATCGATCGAGAAGCGATACTTCACATCCGACTTGAGCAGCCTCTCATAGGCTTCGTTCACCTTCTGGATCGGAATCGTCTCCACATCCGCGATGATGTTGTGCTTCCCGCAGAAGTCAAGCATCTCCTGCGTCTCCGGCAAGCCGCCAATCGGCGAGCCGGAAAGACTCCGGCGTCCCATGAGCAGTCCAAAAGCCGAAACCGGGAGAGGCTTTTCCGGAGCGCCTACCAGCGTGATATTCCCATCGCGGCGTAGAAGGTTGATGTAGGCATTGATGTCGTGATCGGCCGAAACCGCATCGAGAATGAAATCGAAACTGCCCGCGTGCTTGTTCATCTCGTCGGCGTTGCGCGAAACAACCACCTCATCGGCGCCAAGGCGGCGGGCATCGTCCGCCTTGTTCGGCGAAGTGGTGAACACAACCGTGTGCGCTCCCAGCGCATGCGCAAACTTCACGCCCATGTGGCCCAGTCCGCCGAGTCCAACAACGCCAACTTTCTTGCCTTTCGTTACGCCCCAGTGGCGCATCGGCGAATAAGTTGTGATGCCCGCGCAGAGCAGCGGGGCGGCTCCAGCAAGATCGAGATTCGACGGAACCCTCAACACAAAGCGCTCGGTCACGACAATGCTGTCCGAGTAGCCGCCATAAGTCACACCGCCCGTGTGCTTGTCAGGGAAGTTGTAAGTGAGGGTGAAGTTCGGACAGAATTGCTCCAGTCCCGCCTGGCACTCCGGGCATGTGCGATCCGAATCGACCAGGCAGCCAACCGCGGCAAGGTCGCCGGCCTTGAACTTCTTCACTGCAGATCCAACTTTAGTGACGCGCCCGACGATTTCATGGCCCGGCACGCACGGATATACCGTCGGCATGACTCCGCTCCACTCATTGCGTGCCTGGTGCAGATCCGAATGGCAGATGCCGCAGAAGAGAATTTCGATCTGCACGTCGTGCTCGGTGGGGTCGCGCCGCGCAATCGTAGTTGAACCAAACGGCGATGTCGCGCTGGAAACGGAATAAGCTTTGGCCTTGTACATGAAACTCCCTCAACATCCTCGACATTCGACGAAGAACTCGCCCGTGAATGAGACTACGAAAGAGTACCCTTTGCACGGTATCCCGATCCTGCCAATCTATTGCCTATTCCTGTCGAAGCCCGCACTTTTATGCACAGCTTCCTGAATTCAGAGTTAACTTCTTTCTAAGGGAGCAGCGCAGGTGAGAGGGTCGAAGCACAACGGCAACAGCCCAAATCGAAATCCAGGTCGAATTCCGGACCGAAGCCCGGATCGAAGCCCGAATCAAAACTTGACGGCCATGCGCATAGATCTGGCCCGCAAGATTGCGAATCGTGCTGTTGCGGAAGGAGACACGCGCACTGAGATTCCAAATCTGCGCCTCTATCGCCGTTCCGTCCGTACCGAGTGCACCTCGGCCGCATACGAACCCAGTCTGGTTGTCTTTCTGCAGGGTCAGAAACGAATCAACCTGGGCAAAACGACCTACATTTGCGACAGTTCCAACTTTCTCCTCACTTCGGTCGACTTGCCCGTAGTCTCCCAGGTGATCGCGGCAACGGAAAAAGAACCAATCCTCGGACTGCTCCTCAAACTCGAAATGCCCGCGGTCCGCGAGATTCTTTCCCAGCAGGAGTTTCATCTGCGCGGCGAATCAACCGACGCCCGTGGCATGGCCGTCGGTGTCACTTCACTCGAACTCCTCGACGCATGTTCCCGGCTCGTCGACCTTTTGGACTCTCCCGAGGACATCCCCTTTCTCAGCGGCTTGATCCAGCGCGAGATCGTCTTTCGCTTGCTCCGCAGTCCGCAGGGAAAACACCTCCGCGCCATCGCCACGCTGGGTGAGCAGAGCCACCGGACGGCAAAGGCGGTCGAGTGGCTCAGGACGAACTACGCCAAGCCCCTGCGGGTTGAGGAACTCGCCACCATGGCGCGAATGGGCGTATCGACACTACATCACCAATTCCGTTCCCTCACCGCCATGAGTCCTCTGCAATATCAGAAGCAGCTTCGCCTGCATGTCGCCAGAGAACGCATGCTCAATGAAGGCCTGGATGCCGCCAGTGCCGCATTCGAGGTCGGCTACGAAAGTGCAAGCCAATTCAACCGCGAATATAGCCGATTCTTTGGTGAGCCTCCCATGCGGGATATCAAGGCGCTTCGAATCGCCATCACCGCAACAGCTCGCAATTGACGGCCCCGATCGAGACAGACGGCCACATTTAAATAGCGGCAGCATCAGGCATGCCGTTCGCGGCCGGGTTTCGCAAACAGGACACACTAGGTCCGCCCTCGCTTCAACCGCCTACGCTGCAGCCGTCGCTGTGACAACCGCCTGCGCCCACCCCATGGCGTTCCAGTGAGATTCAGCAACAAAACTCTCTTGCACACGCAATCGTCCGCACAAGTTCGCCGTCTCCGCCCACTCACCGGCCTCCACCGCCAGCACCAGCTTGTAAATCGGAGTCAGGTCGTTATTCCCGTGCAGCAAGACCGAACGAATGTCCTCGCGAAGAGGCAGAGATTCCACCACTTGCTCCATCGGCATCCCCAGAATCGAATCCATCAGCGAAAGCAACCCAAGCAGGAAAAGATCGGCTTCGCCATGCTCGATCTTCGCGCCAAGCAGCTCGGTAAACCGGGCCCGAACCAATGCGGAGAGCACCAGGTCCGAAGGTCTGTTTTGCGTCAGTTCAAGCGTTACGGCGAGCCGGCACCAGCGGCGTAGTTCGTCTTCGCCTAGAATCACTAACGCGTGCCGCAAAGAGTGGATTCGATCGCAAAATGCAAAAGCTGCGGAGTTCAGATAGCGCAGCAGCCTGAAGCAGAGTGTCGCATGCGTCTTCATTGCGTCTTCCACTACGAGCATGTCCAGTTCCGGCTTGGAGATCTCCTGCAATAAACGCAGTGAACTCGCGCGGCTCGAGGCCACAACCCGAGCCTTCATCGGCTCCGGCTTGCGAAAGAAATAACCCTGGAAGAATTTGAATCCGGCCTTTTTCGCGGCAACAAACTCTTCCCGCGTTTCCACTTTCTCGGCCAGCATCTGGCAACTCGAGCCGCGGTATTTCTTGACGATCAGCGCTGCATCTTCCAAAGGCGTCTGCTTCAGGTCCACTTTGATAAAGTCCGCAAGTTCCACCAGAGTTTCCCTGGGATCGTCGATTGTGAAGTCATCGAGAGCAATCTTGTAGCCGGCGGCCTTCAAACGGCGGCACGCTTGCTGAACCAGGGCATCCGGCGCCACGGTTTCCAGTATCTCGACAACCACCTTGTCCGGCGGAAGGATCGTGATGTCTCCGTTGAGGAGAACGTCGCGCGTACAGTTGATGAACGCGAGAAGCTTGTCGCAAAGGACCTCGAGGCCCTGCAGGCTCGACACGTCGATTACTGAGCGGGTCGCATCGTTGGGGTCATTGCATTTGAAGTAATTCTCGACTCCCGAGCGAAACAGCAGCTCATAGCCGGTGACTTTTTCATTTGCAGAGAGGATCGGCTGGCGCGCCGTTGAACGCACCGGCTCTTGAATATCCTCAATTGAAGAAGGATTCGTCATTGCCCCTCCTTCCTGAAGACTAAAAACTTCATCGAAACACACCTTTCAATTCGGCTCTAAAGTCTGCCGGTCACAGTCGTGCGGGCACCAGCGGACTGTTGCGCGCCGGGCTATATTTCGTTGCTTTGTGAGCGGGGTCGCAGCAATGGGCAACGATCGGGATTGCTTGCCGGGAAGAGTTGCTCAACTGCTTACATCAGTTAAGACTCTGTCCAAACTTGAGCTTCCTGTATCGCGGCATTGGCATATTTGCCAGGACGTGAGAAGCTACTTTTGCGCCGTAGGCTGCATCAACAAACAGGGTTTGACCGAAGAACTCTACAACCCCTTTGCGCTGGGTTTCTAGTTCCGTTTTGCTGAGCGGATCGACGCCAAATACCACACCAAAGAGCGGCGCATTCAGAAAATAGAACGTGTTTGCGCCGAGCAGCGAACAGACCGCGAGGCGCCAGTTCATTTCCCTTAATTCGCCTGCCTCAATTCCTTGCTCAATCGTCTCCTTCATTTTTGTCAGCCAGGGCATGAAGAGCTTCGCAGCCAAAATCGAAACAAATTCCGCTCCACCACCACTCCAGAATCGAAGTAACTCCTGCTGCAGGAGCCTCTGGGCCTCCTGATCGCGGATATATCGATCGAAGTGGATCAGCGCGGCACGCAGCAACCGCTCGGCCGGACTCGCGGAAGACTTCAGAATCGCCGTTGAATGCTCTACGTAATCCTCAACGGCATTCAGCATCACTGCTTCATAGAGCCCGCTTTTGCTCTTGAAGTAGTAATAGAGCAGCGACGTGTTCACCTTGGCCGCATCCATGATTTCAGCCGTACTTGCGCCATCAAATCCCTTTTGACTGAACTCTTGGCTCGCCGCGCGCAGGATTGCGTTTCTCGTTTGATCTGCCTGTTCCTGGCGCATGGATGTAGCTCTCGCGTGTGCACACATCGTTGATTGACCATTCTATCAATGAAACACCTGATAAAGGACGAAATTACGCCGTTTCTTTGACGGGTAATCGATGTCCAGTGAACGAGCTTCAGCCTTATTCAAACGTTTGATTCTCTAAGTTACCTGGAAAGTTCGGCTTATAAATCGATTCACTATCAATTCTTCTTTGGCTCCCGATTCGGAATCCCTGCTTCAATCCCACATAGTGACATTTCATGGACAATCATCCCGCCCAGCGGCACAGGTCTGTCTCGCAAATGAAGTCCGACACACCTCTTGTCTTTCTCTGTTACTCACTGTAACATTTTCTGTGTTACACGTCGTAGCAGAAAGGTATCCCGATTCTGCACCAGACAGTTTGCAGCCAACCCGCTGCAACCCTTCGAACTTTTTTCGGTCCAACACGTACCTTTTGCATCCCAGCCCGCGCACTCCTGCGGATAAGAGAGTAGAAGCGACCCAATGGCCCGTGACTGGCAGCCGGACTTCGAGCGACTCGTGGACGAACACCAGTCGATGGTGTTTTCGCTAGCCTGGAGAATGACGGCCGACCGCGGACTTGCCGAAGAGATCGCACAGGACGTATTTCTCGAATTGGACCGGCACATGACTCGCATCGAATCGCCCGAACACGCGCTCTTCTGGCTCCGCCGCGTCGCCATGAGCCGCTCCGCCGACGCCCTTCGCCGCCGGCGCGTTCGCGGCGTCGACCTCTGGATCGAGATCGAAGAAAATCACGGCGCCACGCAGGATGAGCGTTCCTCGCCGCTCGGCGCACGCCTCGAGCAGCTGCTCACCACCCTGCCGGAGCCGCAGCGCGCAGCCCTCGTTCTTCGTTATCAGGAGGACCTGACGCCGGAAGAAATCGCCGCAACGCTCGACTCGCCTCTCGCCACCGTCAAGAGCAATTTGCAGCGCGGCCTCAGATTGCTGCGGGCTAAGGCTGAAAGCCATTTAAAGGATTACCTGAGACCCGGAAAAGCCATGGGAGGAGCGCGCGCCGATGGATGAACCCAAACCAATCAACGAATTTGAGCCGATCGACAAAAAGGAAGATTTCGAAAACGAGGTGCAGCAGGCCTTCCTGCGCCGTCCCGCGCCGCCCGGACTCAAGCGCCGAATCATGAACCAGCGCGCCAGCCGCCGCACCGAGCAGTCGCGCAGCCGCGTCGTCCTTTGGCAACGCGTCGCTGCCGGCCTCGTCCTGGCCGCCACCATCGGTAGTGCGCTCACCTGGCGTCACGTCGAGGAGCAGCGCAAAGGCGAGGCCGCCCGCGATCAGGTGCTCACCGCCCTGCGCATCACCAGTCACGCGCTCAATCAGATCCAGGCTCAGCTCGCCGCACGCGATCACAACGAGTAAACGTGGAGGCGCCAGTTGTTGCACGAACATTGATGCCCCATCCCGTCTCTTCCGCCGCGGCGGAAGAAGGGTAGGAGCGCACCAACTCAAAGTTCCGATTTGCGAGGCCCAGACTAGTAAGGACAACAACCATGAAAAATCACATAGCCGCATTCCTTCTAACCGCCAGCGCACTCGTCATTCCAGCCTTCGTCGTTCCAGCCGTTGCCCAGACTTCACCCCTGCCGCTGCCTTCTCCCGTGGAAAAGGAACTCGCCGGCCGCGCCTCCGACGTCACTGAAGTGACCCTGGGCAAAAACATGCTCGCCTTCGCCGCCAATTTCATGAACGGCAAGGACGACGACGAAACCTCCACCCGCCGGCTCATCGAAGGCCTCGACGGCATCTACGTCCGCGACTACGAATTCGACAAAGACGGCCAGTACTCAATGGAGCAGATCGACGCGCTGCGCAAGTACTTCGAGACCTCCGAGTGGACTCCCATCGTCCACGTACGCGAGCGCAAATCCGGCGAGTCCACCGACGTCATGGTCAAAATGGTCAACGGCGAAAACAAGGGCATGTTCATCCTCGATTGCGAACCCAGGGAGCTCGCCATCGTGCTCATCCTCGGCCCCATCAACATCGACCAGCTCAGCCGCCTCCACGGCATCGGCGGCCTCCACGCTCTCTCCGACGTCGAACGCAACGTCCGCAACAAAGAGAAAGACAAGGAAAAAACCAAGGACAAAGAGAAGGACAAGAAGGACGGTGACCAATGAGACGGTTCCTCTGGATTCCCATCTGCTTCGTGGCTCTGCTCATTCCCGTCGTCGTGCTGGCCGGTGGGGGACAGGGCGGATTCGACGGCGTCGTCAACTCCATCGAATCCCGCTACCACGCGCACGCCACACGTATTCCGTTTCTCGGCCTCATCAGCCTCATCTCGGGCAAAGCCACCCACGGAGGCGTCGCACATCTCCACATCGCACAGTTCGACAACTTCTCCCAGGATGTTGACGGCTCCGAGCTGAATCAGATCGTCGAAGACAAGCTCGGCTCCGGTTGGGAACGCATCATCCGCGAAACCAACCATCAAGGCGGCGAGCAAACCCTCATCTTCATTCATCCCGAAGGACAGCGTATGGGCCTTTTCGTTCTCGATAAGGACCACAACGAACTCGACGTCGTCCAGGTCTCCGTCGACCCCGATCACCTGGACGATGACATCGGCCGCTACAGCCACCACCACGACTCCGGCCACGACGTATCGGACTAGCCGTACCCCCGGCGACGGTCTCCGGCCCCCTTGAGGCCAAGCTCCGTTGCGATCAACTTGCGCAGCCATAATTGTGCCGGGTCGTCGCTTCGTTGACGGTGCCAGACCATTCTCAAAGCGAATGGCGGAAGCCCCAACGGCTCGGCGCAAAAGCGCAGATCAAGTCCTTTCCCGAATCTCTTGACAACTGATTCCTGGATGCACGCCACTAGGTCACTCGACGCGACAGCGTGCAAAAGCGAAAGGCAGTGCGGAAGCGCAAGTTTCAGGCGACGGCGGAGACCTCGCGCGGCAAGCTCATTGTCGATCAACCCCCACGGCTGATTGCGATAGATCACCGCTGCATGGTTCAACCGCGTAAACCTTTCGAGCGTGAGTTTGCCTCTCCAGATCGCATGCCCGCGCCGCGCGATCATGACGTTTCTCTCTTCAGAGAGCGTCTCCATGACGAATCCCGAAGCAAGATACCGCGCATCTGGAAAATATCCGAGGGCGAGGTCAAGCGTCCCGCTGCGGAGTTCGCCCTCCGGCACAGTAAAGAGCCAGTCAAGTCTCCGGGTCTGCATGTGGAGATCCCCAGAAAACATGGAACGGGCGAATAGGGGCACCAAACGTAGTTCGACATCGTCACTCAGCCCGATGCGAAATCGCTGGGCGCTCGTGGATGGATCGAATGTCTGGGGCGCTTCAAAGGTTTGCCGAAGCTGAGCAAGAGCCGCTCGCACGGGACCGGCAAGCCGCTCAGCCCGCGGGGTCGGCACCATGCCCTGCGACGTGCGTACGAACAATGGATCTTCAAGGCGCGCGCGCAGACGTCCAAGCGCGTTACTGAATGCTGGTTGACTCAGGCCGACTCGCTTTGCAGCCCGGCCGACATGCCGCTCGTCCGCCAGCGCCTCGAATGCAAGCAAAAGGTTCAGGTCGATTCCATGAATATTCACAGGATAAATAATACTTATTATGATTATCCACTTCCAAAATGGCAGCGAGTACGCTATACCAGCGTCATGCTCAAGCACGTCGCCATCCCCATCCTTTTTCTCTGTGCCTTTCCGCCCCGTGCCATGCCCGCACCCGACAGCCCCGCCCTTCAGGTCTTCAAACAGTGGCTCGAAGCATTCAACTCCGGAAATTCCGCCACGATCTCCGCGTTCTGGCATCAATATGGAGGGAATGCGGGGGATGACCGTACCTCAGGTGATTTGCGGCTACGCGAAATGACCGGAGGCATGACCATCTTCAAGATCGAGGAGGATTCCGGGATACACCTCGTGGCGCTGATGAAAGAAGGGCGTGGCAGCTATTCCGAATCGACCCTGGATCTCGCAACCACAAACCCGCCCGTGGTCGCACGCATGATGGGTCACCCCATTCCGCCTCCAGAAAACACGAGTAGTCGAGCTACTAGTGATGAGAACCTCGCCTCGAGAATCCGGCAACATGTCGCAGAGATGCACGGATTAGACGCATTCTCGGGCGCAATTCTCGTTGCCCATCGCGGCAACGTTGTGCTTGAACAGGCCTGGGGCCTCGCTGATAACGCCAGGCGGATAAACAACACAATTGGCACCCAGTTCTGCCTGGGCTCCATGAACAAGATGTTCACCGCGGCCGCAATTCTTCAACTCGTGGGTCAGGGCAAGCTCGCACTCGACAAACCGATAGCGTCGTATCTGCCCGACTATCCCAACCAGGACCTTGCTGCCCATGTGACAATCCGCGAATTGCTCAGCCATTCCGGAGGCACCGGCGACATCTTTACCCCGGAGTATGAAGCGCATCGCCTCGAAACGCGGACACTTGCCGACTACGTCAAGCTCTTCGGAAACCGGCCGGTTCGCTTCGAACCCGGAACCCGCATGGAGTATTCGAACTATGGATTCATCCTGCTGGGCCGCATCGTCGAGTTGGTCAGCCACGAGTCGTATGACAGCTATATGCAGGAGCACGTCTTTCGGCCCGCCGGAATGTTCCACACAGATTCACGGCCCGAGGTCGAACAAGTGGAAGGCCGTGCCATCGGCTACATCAAAAGTCAGAACGGCCTGGCGCCCAATACAGCCGGATTGCCGTGGAGCGGAACGTCGGCTGGTGGAGGGTACTCCACCGTACACGATCTCTTTCTCTTTGCCGAAGCGCTCCGGTCTGGGAAACTGCTGAATCCAGCTCTCCTCGCGGAAGCAACCAGGGGAGACGCAATCCATCCGGACTACGGGCTTGGGTTTTACGTGTTGCCAAGCGAGGGATACGGACACGGCGGCGGCGCACCTGGGATAAATGGGGAGTTGCATATGCTACCCCGCGAAGGCTACGTGCTGATAGCTCTCGCGAACCGAGACCCGCGGATGGCCACCGGCATAGTGGATTGGATCACGTCAATTCTGCCGCAAGACGATCGCGACGTCGCCATCAACGGCCACGCCATCTCGGATTAAAGCCAATTGCAATGTCAGAAATTGAGTTTCAGCGCGCCTTGCAGAATACGAGGCGGCGCTGCAGCGATCGCATCGCCGAATGTCGAACTGCCGATGTTCCCATCCACAGAGCTGGGGCCGTTGAACTGCGTGTGGTTGAAGACATTGAATGCTTCGACGCGGAACAGTAGTGACTTCCCCTCGGTGAGGGGTAGATTCTTGGCAATCGCCATGTCGTAGTTATCTGCACCCGGGCCATGAAAGAACCTGCGCTTTGCGCTTCCCGGCGTGCCGAGTGCATTCATGCTGAAGGCCGTCGCATCGAAGTAGTTGTTCCCATCCTTGCGGGGATTGCCGTTAAGATGCAGCGGACCGCCACTGTAATCGGGTTCGTCGATACTGCTGTTGTTCACTCCGTTCGGATTGGTCCCAATCAGCGAATTATCTCCGTTGTTCGTCATGGTCACGGGGAAACCGCTGGCAAAACGCGTAATTCCAGAGAGCGACCATCCTCGACTCAGACGATTCGGATGTGCGAGCCGCTCAACAGGCAGCTGGTACTCATAGCTGAAGACGAAGTTGTGCGTCACGTCGAACGACGAAAGCGCATAGCTGAGCGCCGGATTGAACGGATTCACTTCTTCGCCGATGTTCGAGGACTGGTCCAGCGACTTGCTGTAGGTGTAGGCGGCCGAGAACTCGAGGCGTCCGCTGGTATGCCGCGCGCTGAGTTCAAGAGCGTTGTAGTTTGCGTGGCCAATCGTCGATTGCAACGCGTTGCTGCCGAAGTTTGGTCCCAGCGGCCCGCGCGCGCCATCCACCTGGCCGCCCCCAATCGGGTAATACACCGTGTCCTCGCCGTTCGCGCCGCAGGTCAGCGTGCCCGGTTGAACTTCGCTGGGTTGGCTCAAGCTAAGGCACAGCGCCGGGTTGCCGGGATTCGGCTCGACGAGCACGCGCTGCCGATGGCTCGAGGTGCCGATATAGCTCGCGCTGAAAACCGTGTCGGCACCAGCCTGCCGCTCAATCGAAAGCATCCATTCTTCCGTGTAGGGCGTCCGGTTGTGCATGTCATATCCTGGAATGCCGCTGATCGGCTCATACGTGCTCCAGTCGATGTTCGCGTCAGTGTGGCTCCGCGAGGAGTTCAACGGCGCGAGCATGTACGGAAAAGGCTGCCCGTAATTCTGCCCATCGTCCGCGCTGACAAACGGCGTTGCAAACAGCGGTGGCGCAGGACTGGAATAGGTCGTTCCATACGGCGCGTTCGCAGCCAGCACGCTGATCGAGAGCGCATCGATCGCCGTGTAGAAATTGCCAAAGCTCGCGCGAATGCTGGTCGTCCCCCGAGACCCGAGTAGCTTTCCCAGCGCACTGCCGGCGTCGCTTTGCGGCGACCATGCCAGGCCCACGCGCGGCGAGAATCCCAGATTGCCCACCGGCGCGAGTGTGCTCGGAACGCCCGGATCTCCCGGATAGAGAATGCCTGCCGGTGCGCCCGGAAACACGACCGACTGCGCGCCCGCTTCAAACGTCGAAATCTGGTTGTACTTCTCCGACCACGGCGCAATGCGGTCCCAACGCAGCCCATAGTTCAGCGTCAAGCTCGGCAACGCGTGCCAGCTGTCCTGCGCGAACACGCCAACATATTTGTTGCGCGCGTAAAACGGATTGAGTTGGCTTTGGTTGTACTGGCTCGGCACCCCGATCAGGAAATCCGCAAAGTCGACGCCAGTCTCGGTTCCGGAGAAGACGAAGCTTCCGTTGAACTGCGCAATCGGATGCGCATTCACCTGGTCGGCGTGAAATTCCCCGCCGAACTTCATCGTGTGATTGCCCAGCACCTTCGAAAATGTGTCCGCAACCTGATACGTATTGTTGGCCTGGATCAGTTGGTTGGCCGCGGCGCCGGTCGAGTAGCCGTTGAAGTTGAGATTCTCGACGTTCTGTCCGTCGGGATCGAGCGCCACAATGCTCGGGCTGCCATTGGCATTTTCAAAACCCTGCGAGACGAGGCTCACCCCGCGCCCGCCCACTGGTTGCCCGAGGTTAGTCAGATCGCGCAGATAGCTCACATGCGCCTCATTCACTGTCGTCGCGTTGATCGCCTTGGTCGCGCTCAGCGCCAACAGCTGCGCCCGGCCCGTGGTCACCGCGTTGAACCCCGGAACACTGGCCCCGCTCTGCGCCGTCGGATAGGGATTATCGAGATTGAAATCGTCAATAAAGTAATACGCCGACAGGATGCCCCAGCGCGTATTCGCATCCACGTGCACGCCGGCCTTGTCGTCGCGCAGGGTCTGGTTGTAGGCGGAGGTCGCAAACCCGTTGGCCGTGTTCGGAGCCGGAATGAATTCGAGCATCCGTTGCGCCGGAACCGACCAGGCGCTTTGCGGAATTTGCGCATTCCCAAACACGCATTGGCCCGCCTGCGCGTTGGCTTGCGTGCAGCCCTTAAAGTAGTAGGGCTCGCCCTGCTGTACCGCGTAGCCGAGCTTCTGTGTCAGCAAATTCGCAAAGTAAGGGCCGCCTACCGTTCCCGTCAGCAAAGTATTGCCATTGCTATCCACAAAGTCGGACAGATCGCCCGTCCGGTCCGCATTCGACGGCACGCTGATCTCGCCCGTATCGATGCCCTGCGTCTGTCGCGTGCCCTGATAGTCGGTAAAGAAGAACACCTTGTCGTGACGCACCGGCCCGCCCAGCGTCCCGCCAAACTGGTTTTGCCGGTACGCACCGCGCGTCGGTGAAAAGTAGTTGCGCGCATCGAGATCGGTATTGCGCAGAAAATTGAACGCGCTGCCGTGAAATTGGTTGTCGCCCGATTTTGTGATCACGCTGATCTGCCCGCCGCTGAACTCCCCATACTCTGCATCGAAGTTGCTGGTCACAATGCGAAACTCAGCAATCGCATCCAGGTTGGGAATAATCGCGGTGCCGGCGTTTACGTCTTCTTCCGCGTCGCTGCCGTTGACGTTGAAGTAATTCGCCGTCTCGCGCTGTCCGTTCACTGAAATCGTTCCGGGGTTCAGCGTGCCCGACGGATCGAGAATCGTCGCGCCCACGTCCTGCACAGTGCTCGCCCCGATCGTTGTCGATGGAGCCACGCCTGGCTGCAACGCAAGCAGATCCGTAAAGCTGCGTCCATTCAGCGGCACCGCCGTCATCTGCCGTCCGCTGATCATTTCGCCGAGCTGTGTACTCACCGTATCGACATGTAGCGGGTTATCGGTCACGCTTACCGTCTCTGTGTCGCGGCCCACTGCGAGCACTGCGTCCAGGGTCAGCGCCGCGTTGGTATCGAGCACAATATCCTTGCGCTGATAGTTCTGGAATCCAGCCGCCCCCACTTCCAACTCATAGCGGCCCACCGGCAGCACCGGCAGCGTGTAATATCCCTTCGCATTGCTGTGCGTCTGCTGCGCCATCCCCGTGCCAATCTCCCGCACAGTGACATGGGCATTCGCAACAACGTTTCCAGCCGGGTCCTTGACTGTGCCTGCGATGCTTCCGCCAACGGATCCCCAGGCCGCGGCTGAAAACAGGAGACAGCAACTCAAGAAGAAGATAAATCTGCGATGAACTTTCGACGGCCTCAATGCAATTCCTCTGTGGGCGCTTGGTTCTCCGAAGGGAGCCATGGCTGGTCCATCCGGAACGCCGTAATATGCGACCGATTCGGTCTGCATTTAATATACGACAAATTAAGTCCGCGTTTGTTGCAGTGATTTTAATCACACCAGATTGAAGGATCTGCTTTTGCTTCTCGCGCTGCGTCAATCCCCAAAATCATGGGTGCCCCATCCTAGCTTCGCTAGGGTGGGAGTGCATGAACCCCTGGTATCCTCTCCTCCTAGGGGGTACCGCCGTGCGCCAAAATCCGTACAGGGTTGCAGAACATTGCGCCAGCCACTTCGCGCGCTCCGCGCAGTCTACCGCAATCCGGCCTAATTGTTCGCAAATCCAGCCAAACACTTGTATCCACCAACACAATTGTTCCACGTGGAACAATTTGGAGACCCGGAACAATGGTGGGTGAGCCCTAAAATTGTTCCACGTGGAACAATTTGCGCGCTCCGATGCCGTCCAATCAGCCACGCGAAGCCAGCTCTATCGAGGCCGCCTCGCGCCGTCATCCACCGGCTATCTGCACATCGGCCACGCGCGCACCTTCTTCGCAGCGTTCGAGCGCGCCCAGGCCGCCAACGGCGCGCTCATTCTGCGCATGGAAGACCTCGATCCCGACCGCAGCTGCGCCGTCTACGCCGAAGCCGCAATCGAAGATCTGCATTGGCTCGGAATTAACTGGCACGAAGGCCCCGACATCGGAGGTCCGTACGCGCCGTATGCGCAAAGTCAGCGCCACAACCTATATCGCGCGGCATGGCAAAAGCTTCTCGACAGCGGATTCCTCTATCCCTGCCGCTGTTCGCGCAAAGACCTCGCTGCCGCTCTCAGCGCTCCGCACGAAGGCGCGAATCCGGACCCGCTCGACGACGAACCCCTCTATCCAGGCACGTGCAGGGCATTGCATGCAGCAGACCTTCGGAGCAGTGCATCAACCGATCAAGAGTTCCCAGCGGCCAACTGGCGTTTCCGTGTGCCCGACGGCGAAGCCATCGAATTCAACGACCTGAGTCTCGGCCCGCAGTGCTTCATCGCCGGCAAAGACTTCGGTGACTTCATCGTCTGGAGGCGGGACGGCAACGCGGGGTCCCCGCGGACACTCGGGGCCCCCAGCGAGCGATTTGGGGCCGCTGGGGTGAGGATGGGTCCTCGTTCGTGGGGTGCTCCGAGTTATCAGTTAGCCTGCGTCGCCGACGATGCGGCCATGCGCATCACCGAAGTCGTCCGCGGCGCGGATCTGCTCAAGTCCACGGCACGTCAAATCCTGCTCAACCGCGCACTGGGCTTCGCGAATCCTGCCTGGTTCCAGTGCGGTCTGATCTCAGACCGGGAAGGTCGCCGCCTCGCCAAGCGCCACGACGCACTCAGCATTCGCGCCTTGCGCGAGCGCGGCTTTTCGCCCCAGGAAGTTCTATCCGCAGAATTGTCCGAGATGCAAAGTTGAGTCAGTACCAAATGACGGCAATAAAAAAGGCGCAGCCGTGATTCCAGCTGCGCCTCGTGATTCCCTTGTTCTCACTGGTGCTTGATGAATTTGCCCGACTGTAGCTCGCGCATGGCCTGCTGCAACTCAGCCTGGGTATTCATCACGATGGGTCCGTACCAAGCGACCGGCTCCTCCAGCGGTTTGCCGGAGACCAGCAGGAAGCGAATGCCCTCCGGCCCGGCCTGCACCACGATCTCATCGCCGCGATCAAACAGTACGAGCGAATGGTTCTTTGCATCGTACTTGGCCATGGCGTTCGGATCGACGGCCGACTCGGTCAGCACAGCCTGGGGATCCGACGCATCACGGAAAGTTCCCGAACCCGCGAAGACGTAGGCGAACGCATTCCGTGTCGTCTCTACCTGGATGCGGCGCAGCTTGTTCGGCGGCACCGAGATGTCGACGTAGCTCGGGTCGGCTGCAACGCCTTCGACAGGCCCGGTTTTGCCCCAGAACGTCCCGCAGATGATGCGAGCCTTAGTACCGTCATCCTCCGTCACTTCGGGAATCGCGGCGGATGGAATGTCCTGGTAGCGCGGATCGGTCATCTTGAGCGACGCTGGCAGGTTGGCCCACAGCTGGAAACCGTGCATACGCCCGTTTGCATCGCCTTTCGGCATCTCCTGGTGCAAAATGCCGCTGCCGGCCGTCATCCACTGGACGTCGCCGGCTGTCATGCGGCCCTTGTTTCCCAGGCTGTCGCCGTGCGCGACTTCACCTGCCAGAACATACGTGATGGTCTCGATGCCGCGGTGCGGATGCCACGGAAATCCAGCCAGATAGTCCGCCGGATTCTCGTTCCGAAAATCATCCAGCAGAAGGAACGGATCGAATTCCTTGGTTTTCCCAAAACCGAATGCGCGCTGCAGCTTTACGCCGGCGCCCTCCAGAGTTGGCTTGGTTTCAAGAATCTGTTTTACGGCTCGCAAAGACATCGGGACCTCCGCGAAGCGATCGGAGATAACTCGCTTCCAGATGATTAGATTCACGAGGAATATATTCGTTGCAACAGGTATTTTTTGCCGGGATCGGCGGCGCACCGTCCCGGCGCTTGCCGGTTACGCCTTGATGAACTGAATTTCGAGGGTGAGAGTGACGTCTTCGCCCACCAGGACGCCTCCGGTTTCAAGGGCCGCATTCCAGCTCAGGCCGAAGTCTTTGCGGTTGATCTTGGTGGTTGCAGAGAGGCCGATCCGCGTGTTGCCGTACGGGTCCTTTCCCGGTTCGCTCGGGCCTTCGACATCAAATGTCACGTTTTGCGTAACTCCATGCAGAGTCAACTCGCCGGTCACCTTATGCGCGCCGGGGGCATGACGGGTCACATTCGTGGACTTGAAGGTGAAGGTGGGGTACTTTTCGGCGTCGAGGAAGTCAGCGCTCTTCAGATGGGCGTCGCGCTGCTGGTCGCCGGTGCTTAGGGTCGCGACGGGGACGATGCCTTCGACGCTGGAATGTGCGGGATTGGCCTCGTTCAATTGAAGTGAGCCAGTAACGCCTGAAAAGCTTCCTTTCACGTTTGAGATCATCATGTGCTTGACTTTGAATTCGGCGGATGAGTGGGCAGGATCGATCTTCCAAGTGGATACAGCGGGGGTGGTTGCTGCGGTTGCGGTCATGCTGGTTTGCTCCTTTTCAACTCTTTCGATGCGCCAGCCAGACATTCGTTGCAACAACTATTTTGCAACAACATGAATTTTGTGCGATGGGGTGGGAGTGAGGAGAGACCATCATGCGATGGAGGCGGACTGTCGCGAGCACTGTCCGCATTCGAACGGCGGCATGCTAATCCGTACACTTCCTGAGCGCTTTACGAGGACAGGCTGTCGTTTCTGTTGCCGTTCGGGGGATTCGGATCGGAATCAGGATTGCTAGGATGAACTCACAGATCCCTGTCTGTGCGGAGGCCGGTCTTGCCCCTTTCTCCTGGCGGCCATCGGCATTTCAAGCGTGGTGGCCTATTCGGTCGAGCAGCGGGCGCGCGAGTTTGGCATTCGCATGGCTCTGGGCGCACCGCAGTGGAACGTCCTGCTGCTGACGCTGGGCTCGACCGCGCGCACCACGGGGATCGGCCTCGCTCTGGGAATACTGCTGAGCGTTGGCTTGAGCGACTGGGTGCAGCGATGGACCGAGAGCAGCATGCGCGATGCTTCGGTGCTTGGGTCGATCGCTGCGGTATTCCTGCTGGCTTCGGCCATCGCGTGCTTGCTCCCCGCGCGCAGAAGTACGCGCATCGATCCCATGATTGCGCTGCGGGATAACTGAGCGCGTTCCCTGGACTCCTGCTTGCGCGGACAGATAACATCGTTCGGTTGCCGGCGTCTGAATCTAAGGAAATATTCGCGTTCCTTTGTCTGCAGACATGCGCCGAACGCGCGATTCGCCGCCCCAGTAAGCCACATTTCCAGGAGCGCCTTGAGAGGAGGTCCATGCAGGCAGTTGTTCAGGATCTGCGCTTCGCGGCGCGGCAGCTCATCAAGAGTCCCGGCTTCGCGCTGACGGCGATCCTTTCGCTCGCCTTGGGAATCGGGGCGACGACCGCAGTCTTCAGCGTGATCTACGCGGCATTGCTCAATCCATTCCCCTATAAAGATTCGGACCGGATCGTACGGTTTGGGGTGTGGGGCACGAACGGAGATGGCCACATTATCTGGCTCAACGGTCCCCAGATCGGTCTTCTGCGTCAGTCTCCGGCAGTGGAAGACACGATCGTGATGGATGACTGGTCGTTGCCCCTGACGGGCGGCGAATTTCCGGAAGACATCGAGACAATCTTTATCTCCTCCAACGGATTCGAGTTTCTCGGCGAGCCCGTCCTGCTAGGCCGCGGCATCCAGCCGTCGGATGCTGTGGAGGGGCAGGATCCGCAGCCCGTGGTTGTTCTCAGCTATCGGTTCTGGGCGCGGCATTTCTTTGCCAATCCCGACGTGATTGGAAAGACTCTGGAACTGAATCACAAGAGCTACAAGATTGTCGGGGTCGCTGCTCCGCGTTTCATCTGGTACAGCGCGGACGTCTATCTGCCGCTGAAACTGACCGGCAATCCCGACATCAGGTACATTGTCGATCTGCGGCTCAAGCCGGGGGTCACGCCGAAGGCAGCGAGCGCCGCACTGCAGCCGCTGGCTGAGCGCTTCGCAAAGGATCGCCCGAAACAGTTCCCCGAGCAGTTTCGGGTTGACCTGCAGCGGCTGAACGACTGGGTGTTCCGCAGTGTGGGGAACACGCTGTATTTCCTGCTGGGCGGAGTGGCGCTGCTGCTGGTGATCGGCTGTGGCAACGTCTCGATTCTTTTGCTGGTACGCGGCATGGCGCGCGAACATGAGATTGCGGTGCGCTCGGCGATTGGCGCGGCGCGCGGACGCATGATTCGCCAGTTGCTCACTGAGTCGCTCTTGCTGTCGGCCATCGGCGCTGCGTTCGGTATCGCGGTGGCGTACGGCGCGCTTGCGGCAATAAAGCTCGTCCTGCCGAAATACGAATTCGCCCCGGAAGTCGTGGTCGGAATCAATGTGCCGGTGTTGCTGTTCTGTGTTGCTCTCGCGCTGTTCACAGGAGTTCTGTTTGGGCTTTCTCCGGCTCTGCAACTCTCACGGCCAGAGCTTGCGAAAGCTCTGCAATCTGGTGCACAGCGCGTGGCCGGGAGTGCGCGCAGCCGCCGAGCGCACGGCGCTCTGATCAGCGGGCAGATCGCACTCACCCTGCTGCTGCTCGCCGCGGCGGGCGGCGGGATTCGGAGCTTCGAGCGTCTGAGTCATGTCGAGCTTGGCTACGATCCACACAACGCAACAGCATTATGGATCCCGCTCCGCGAAAACGCCTACACGAACTGGAGCGAGCGCTGGCAGTATTTCGAACAACTCCGCCACAGCGTGGAACAGGTGCCGGGAGTGACGATGACGGCCATTTCGACGAACGCGACGCCCCCGCAATCGGGATCGAGAGCACCGTTTCGGCTGCTCGGAGCGCCGACGGCGAACGACCGCATGGCGCTGGTCGAAGAGGTAGGGACGGATTATTTCCGGCTGTTGCATATTCCTCTGCTCGAAGGGCGCATCTGGGATGAGACTGAGAGCCGCAGTGGCGCACACATGGTGGTGGTGAACCAGGCGTTCGCAAAATCTTACTTCCCGAACGGCGATACCGTGGGACACGCAGTTCAGTTACCGACCGAAGAGAATCGGCCGCCGATTGCGCTTGCGGTGCCGGGGCTTTCCGAAGCGTGGCTGCAGATTGTCGGCGTCGTCGGAGACAGCCGCAACGAAGGTTTGCGCAAGCCGGCGAGTCCGGCCATCTTTGTGCCGTATACGCTGCGGATGGGACCAGGCACACAGATCCTGGTGCGCGCCCATGATTCGCCGCTGAGCCTGTTGAGTGCGATTCGTCACGCGCTCGCGGAGGTGAATGCCGACCAGCAGACAGCGCGTGTAGTTTCAGACCTCGATCAGTGGATCAGCGACCAACCCGAGTGGCAGCAGGAGCAACTGGTCGCGTGGCTCTTCGCGGCGTTCGCAGTGCTGGCGCTGAGCCTTGCTTCGATCGGCCTCTACAGTGTGGTGTCGTATACAGTGGCACAGCGAACCAACGAATTCGGTATCCGCATCGCGCTGGGTGCGCAGCGTTGGCAGGTGCTGCGCATCGTCTTTCTTTCGACAGTTGTGAGTGTTGGTAGTGGTGTCTTGATTGGCGTAGCTCTTGCGTTGGCCATGAATTCTGTGATTTCGCGTTGGGTCGACGTCGATTTCCGCGACCCAATTCTGTTGCCCGCGGGAGCCATCCTGTTGACGTTGGTTTCGGCGATTGCCTGCTACATGCCTGCGCGGCGCGCCGCTCAAGTCGACCCGATGACTGCTCTGCGCTGCGAGTAGCGAAGTCGCCCGTTAACGAAACGCTGCGATGTTCTCCGTCAGCCACTGGTCGAAGGCTATCGGCGGGCGGCCAAGAACCTGCGCGACGGTCTTGGTGATGGTCGCGAGACGGCCTTCGCGAATGGCTCGCCACAAGGCAACGTGTGCATCGGTTTCCGCCCGATGCGCCGGTGGCCGCAAAGCGCCGGAACGCTTCTTCGTCTGTAATGGATTCAAACTTGAGCGTTCGGCCAATGGCAGAGCCAATCTTGGCGGCTATTTCAGCAAAGCTCAGCGCTTCGGGTCCCGTGATTGTCAGTGATTGTCAGTCATACGCGCGCGTGGTCAGAACCTTGGTCGCAACGGCGGCGATATCGTCCGAGTGAATGAAGGCTCGACGGCCATCGCCGGTTGAGGAGCGTACGACTCCTTCGGCACAGATGGAATGGGCCCACGAGAGCAGATTCGACATGAATCCAGATGGTCGCACAAAGGTGAATGGAATACCGGCTGCGCGAATGGCAGCTTCGCCTGGCTCGTGCCAGGCGCCGATGGCCAAACCTTGTTCCACGTCCATGGATGAGAGCTTGACGAGATGACGCACGCCTGCGGCTTTTGCGGCGGTCGCCGCGCTTTCGTCCAGCGCGGGAATGGCGGGTCCCGTGGTTACAAGGAATAAAGTGTCGACTCCTTCGAGCGCGGGCCTCAGCGACGCAGGGTCTGCCAGATCGCCGACGATGATCTCCACACGCTCGCCGAACCACGTTTGCGCTTTTTTCATGTCGCGCACAAAGATGCGTGGCCGCTCGCCTTGCCGGATCAGTGTGTCCGTAACCCTTGAACCGACGTCTCCGGTTGCACCCGTAATTAGATATTTCATTGTGATCTCCGAAATGATTTTAATATGAGCTTTACTCATATTTATTCCAATCGTATGATCTTATTGAATCCCTGTATACTCGCTTTTCCAATTGCCAATTAGCACAATAAATACAAGCATTTAATCAGTTAATTAGACAGTTGCTCACATTTCCGTTATGGTCAGAATCAATGAAAAGCAGGCTCACCAAGCGCACTCCTCGGCGGCAGCCAAAGCAGAGGCGCGCATGCCAGACAGTGGATGCGGTCCTCGACGCTGCAATCAGGGTGCTGAAGAGGGAAGGCTTCGAAGCCCTAACTACGAATCGCATTGCAGAGGTGGCCGGAGTGAGCATCGGCTCGGTCTACCAGTATTTCCCTGACAAGGGCGCAATTTTTGCCGCGCTTCATCGGCGCCATATCGACGAGATCGATCGCCTGATTCAGGCTCAGCTCGTGCGGCACACGGCTTCATCTCTCGACGATCTAATTCGCTCGATGGTGGAAGCCATGATCGAAGCCCATATGGTCGATCCGGAACTCCACGAGCTTTTGATGACCGAGGTGCCGCATCGGGCCGGTGAGACGCAGGACTTCGCCGAGCGCATGCATGGCGCATTCCGGCTGGCCATTGCTTCAAGAATGCATAAGAAGAAACAGCTGCGCGATCTGGATAAGACTGTCTTCGTCGTGGCCAACATGGTAGAGGCTCTTTCCCACGGTGCGACACTGCGACGCCCAGGGAATGTAACGCTCAATGAAGCCAAAGAAGAAGCAGTTCGTGCGGTGCTGGCCTACTTGAACGCGTGAGCGGAGCGGCGAACCATTGCGGCGGAACCCGAATTACGCCAGCATAGCGGACATTCTATGACAATGCGCGGCCAGCCTTTGCGCATTCAATCGACTATTCCGCGCGCTTTCGTGATGCTCCTCACATGACGCATGGCACGAGCCGTCTCGGTAAGATGGTTCATTTAAATCGATTGAATGAGCCCCCCACGTTTTTCAGCCCTTCCCACATCGGTAATCCTATCGCTGGTTACGATTTAATGCGCGAAGGAATCAGAGGAGGGATTGTGTTCTCCGGGTGCATCGACCATCCTCCTACCTGTGGCTCCCCCACAGCGCGTCAACGCAAGTTGCACTCATCACGTTCGGCCGATGTCCTCAAGTTACTAATCGATGAACGTGCTTATGGAGGGAGAACTTATGAGGGTCCGCATCTCCAGATTGGGATCGGATGCGAAGCAGATCGTTTTGGCCGATCGCGGCCAATCCATGACCGAGTATGCCCTCATTTGTGCGCTTCTCGCCTTCGGAACGATCGCCGGCTATAACGGCGTAGCAGTCAAAATCGGCAATGCGTTCAACCAGCTTTCCTCTACTTTCGCCAGCACTATCAACACCTCAGGCGGCGGGAGTACTGGTGGCAATACCGGTGGGAATGCCGGCAGCAGCGGTGGAAACTCCAGCAGCAATAGCGATGGAAAAAGCAGAGGCAATAGCGACGGCGCTGGGGGCACAGGCGGCAGCAGCTTTGGCGGCAGCCACAGTGGCAGTGGGAACGCAGGCGGCGTTGGTGGCGGTAAGAGTGGCAATGGCGGGAACGGCGGCATTGGCGGCGGTGCAGGGAACGGCAGTGGCAGCTTTGGTGGCGGCAACGGCGGGAATGACGGCGGTGGTGGAAACGGTGGAGGCGGTGGAAATAGCGGGGGTGGAACGCGTGGCGGAAACCATGGTGGGAATAACGGTGGAAACAACAACGGCGGAAACAACGGCGGTCATGGCGGGCAGTAAAGCCTGATCCCAGCCGCGGTCCCGCGAGATCGTCGAATCAAAGAATCCATAGGAGCGAAGAGACGAACAAAGTCGATACTTCGTAAGATCCTCAGATCCGGATTGCATCTCGAGAGGCGTTCGGGGGAACGAGTTCTGAGGCATAAAAATAAATTAGAAACAAATCAGGGGAGATCAATCGGGCTCTCGGCTGAAGCTAAAGCCGGGGGCCCGATTGGTCTAGTTCGACTTCCACATCGCGAGGCTGCCGCAGCCGAGACCTGCGCGGAAATTCGACGACCTACCTTACGATGAAGTACGCCCTGCAAGCGAATTCTGAACGCAAAGCTTCGCCAATCGTGCCACGCTACACCACGGCCTCGACGCAAGACTCCGTACGATTGTGGCGCTTGGGCGAATCGGGGACTTCCGGGCTGGGAGTCTCAACGAAGAGATCGAAAAGAACTGAATACAGTCCCTGCCGGCTGGCCAGTCTCTTGCGGCCTGCCCTGAGAAACTCGAATCGAAACGGCGAGCATCCCTCGGCATGAATCAGGAATCGTGGCGAGAAGAACTGATGGGCATCCGCGACGGCCGCAATGATCAAAGACCGCCAGCTCATCTGAAGCAGCTCCTTGAGCCGCAGGGCGCCATTCGGCAACCGGCGCATGCGTGCAGCGATCCGCTCGCAAAAGTGCAGAAGTTGAAGGACGACGTGATCGAGAGGCACGCCTCGCATCACCGCGCGGGTGAAGAGAGTAATCGAACCGCTCCTCAGGTCATCGCGCACGTCCTGCAGATCGTCCCCCAACTGCAGGAGCGCACCCCACTCGAACGCGACCTGGCTTTCCTCTTCCGTCGTCCAACCGCGGGCGAGAGCAGCATCGGTCAACACCGACGTGCCCCCTTTCGCAAAGCTAAGCCGCAAAAGCTCCGCATCGCCTAAGCCTCCGTTTCGCTGTTGTGCAATGCTGTCTTCCTGGGCCTGGTGGATGGCGAGCAGGCATGCAAAGACCTCGGGAAATTTATCGCGAGGATACTCCCCTTCGATCAGCCCCACCAACGCCCACACCGCTTCTTCGTGCCGGTTTCGCGGCACCGGAATAAGCCCCCGCAGCCGTTCGCGAAACCTTTCACTGAACGTCACCTTGGCGCTGAAGGGCACTGCCTCACTGTCGAGGTAGTTATCCGTATAGGGATAAAGGAGGCTGTAACCAAGGATCGAGGGCGAAATGCCCGAAGGCACCCCAAGCAAGGGCTGCAGGCCGCAAGCGGTCCAGGCATTGCGGCAGGCCTGAATGGTGTCCGCCTGGCTCAGGTTCGCATCGAACTCCCGCGCCCGGCGAGCGAATTCGATGCCTGCAGGAAGAAAGTCGCGCGTGAGCAGTGCCGTGGATTCGGGCTCGAGATCAAGCGCATTCGCTGCGAACTGGGCGAAAGAGGCAATGAGGCGATTTTGCGTCTCGGCGCGAGCCGCGACAGTGTGAGGAGCGTGACGAGCTTCCCACTCGACCGCATGCATTTCAGCGTCGTAAGCGATCTCGCGCGCCTCGTGATCTCTGCGGCTGTAGCGCGGCTCAGGCAATTCCCAATCCGCGGCGCAGGAATTCCATTGTTCGGCGCAACGCGTGACCTGCGTCTCGACCCATTCGTCGCTGTAGCGTTCAGTCATGCTGGCGGGGAATACGGATTTAAGGAGGCGTGGGTTCCAGGTCCACGGCTAACAAATCTGTATGCAGCGATCCACGTCGGAGCGAACCAGCCAAATGAGGTGCAGCCGTCTTATCCACCGCGTCCACATTTTGAGACTCTACATGGGCCTTATCCTCAATCTATAGAAACCCCCGGTGAGTGACTTCGCCCAATTCGTAAAGCAGCAGGCCGACATCGTGAAGATCGTCGAAGGATACATTCGCTTGCGCAAAGCCGGCACCAACTATGTCGGGTTGTGCCCATTTCACAAAGAAAAGACTGGCTCATTCAATGTCAACGGTTCGCGCCAGTTCTTCTATTGCTTCGGCTGTCAGGCGACGGGCGATGTCTTCACCTTCGTCGGCAAGATGGAAAACGTTGGCTTTCCCGAGGCGGTGCGGACTGTGGCGCAAAAGTGCGGGATTCCTCTTCCGAAGCGGGAGTTCTCTTCGCCGGAAGAAGCCGCGGAAGCGCGTCTTCGCGGAAAATTGCTGGATTTGCACGAAACGGCCACGGCATGGTTTGAGGAGCAATTGCGCGGCCCGGAAGGCGCTGTCGCGCGCGAATATCTAGCCGGTCGTGGCCTCACGTCCGAGGGGATCAAGGCATTTCGGATCGGTTACGCTCCCGATAGCTTCAATGCTCTGCGAGATCGGCTCAGTGGGATGGCCGACAACGAAACGCTGCGTGCTTCCGGACTCTTCGCCTGGAAAGAACAGGGGGATGGCAGCCAGGGCGCCATTTACGACCGGTTCCGCAAGCGCATCACCTTCCCCATCGCCAATGAGAGCGGGCGGGTGATTGCGTTCACGGCGCGAGCCCTCGAAACCGGCGAGAAGGCGGGCGCCAAGTACATCAACTCGCCCGAGACGCCGCTCTACACAAAGGGCCTTGTCCTCTTCAACCTGGACAAGGCGAAGACCGCGATCCGCAAAGCTGAATTTGCCCTGCTGGTCGAGGGGCAGATGGACTGCATCAGCGTCTACCTGCGCGGCATTCAGAACGTGATCGCCACCAGCGGAACGGCTTTCACCGAGCAGCAGGTAGTGATTCTCAAGCGGCACACGTCGAATGTGGCCGTAAATTTCGATCCCGACGCGGCAGGCGCAAACGCGGCCGAAAAATCGATCGCTCTGCTTACTGAAGAGGGCTTCACGATCAAGATCGTGACACTGGAAGACGGCCTTGACCCCGACCGATACATTCGCGAGCGGGGTGTCGAAGCCTACACGGCAGCAGTGCGGGCGGCACGGCGGCAATCCGATTACCTGATTGAACGGGCGCGGACGGCGTTTCCCGGTGCAAGCGTGGAGCAAAAGGTGAGGGCAATGAACTTTCTTCTGCCGCACATCCGCCGCATCCCGGAGAAGCTGTCGCGGGATCAGTTCGCCGCCGACGCGGCTCAAAAACTCGGAATCGACTCGGCAGTGCTGCGCGAGGAGCTGCGGCAGGCGGCGCTGAAGCGGCGGGACCATATTGAGGTGAAAACCACGTCCCTAACCGAGGTGGAGCGGGTGTTGTTGCGGGCGCTTGCAATCACCGACCCCGAGCATGAAGAAGCGCGGCGCATCGCAATCGAGGCCGTCACCGCACAAACCTCAATCTTTGAAGAACTTGCGTCGTTTCAGGCGATGCAGTCGCTGGCTATACGTGGCGCAAGCGACCCCATGGAGATGGTGCAGGACCGGGCGCAGATGGCGCTGTTGGCCGAGGCGCTCATGGGAGAAACCGGGTCGCCGTCGGGGGAGACTGTCCAGGGTGCCATTGTGAGCCTGCAGAAACGCCGGATCGAGCGTGAAATCCGAGACTTGCGTGCGCGCATTGCGGAGGCGGAGCGTCGCGGCGACCATGCGGAACTGGCCATTCTGACGCAGCAAAAGCTCGATCTTGACCGGGCTTTGCGCCGGCTGCAGGAGTGACTGCTGTGGTTCAGCCGAATCGTTTTCGAGGTTAGGTTTGATTTGTTGCTTTGGCGCGCGGGCAGCTCACTCTTTGCAGCGTTGCCGGCGTTTTTGGCGTCTAATTAAGGGAGAGATCAGCAGGCAAGACGGTGCTTCTCCGCTTAGTCTCGGCCCGGCTTGAGGAGCAGGAGCCTAAAAGCAGATGCGGAGTCGTCACATTTGCTTTCGCAGAGGCCCGGTGGAATGTGGTAATCTATTGATCTCTGTGCGGATGCGCGCCCCCTTTGCCCCACATATGAGCTGCGGCTCGCGGGCGACCAGGCAGAACCTGAAGCGTGATATCCGGATTCCGAGCGATGAATTGAGCCGCTTCCTTTTGAGAGCGGTACCTGAAAGTGCGCCCACGATGCGCAAAATGTTCCAGTCGTTGGAACTTTTTTGTCGCGTGCCGATGGGTGCTGCACCGTTGCGCGACGCGGTGTTGAATCTCTGATCGCGCTGGAGAGCAGGTTAGCATTGGCAACCAACGAGAAATTTGAAGACGATATCCAGAATCTTATCGAAACGGGTAAGGAAAAGGGCTATCTCACCTACGGCGACGTGAATGACATGCTGCCGGAAGAGATGGGGACGCCTGACGATCTGGATGATCTGATCACAACCATCGGCACCCAGGGTATCGATCTTTTGGACGCGCCAAAATTCGGCAGCGATAAGGATTTCGAACTGGAAGAGGGCGAGGACGTCGAACTCGACCTGACCCCTGGGACGCTTGAAAAAACCAACGACCCCGTGCGCATGTATCTGCGCGAGATGGGCACTGTGCCGTTGTTGACCCGCGAAGGTGAGGTGGAGATCGCCAAGCGCATCGAGCGCGGACAGATGCGCGTGCTCAAGGCAATCTCGCGGTCGCCGATCGTAATTCGCGAGATTGTGGCACTCGGCGAAGACCTGAAGCGGGGCGTCCGCAACGTGAAAGAAGTGGTGGTCTTCGACGAAGAAGAGCTCACCGAAGACGTGGTGCAGGCGCGTGTGCGTTCGACAGTGACCCGCATTGAGGCGCTGGTAAAGCACCAGAAGAAAATAGCGCTGCTTGAAGAGAAACAGGCCGCGGCGAACAGCAAAACCAGCCAGCGCGAATTGCGCCGGACGCGGTGGGCTATCGCGCGCGAGAAAGTCTATGTCTCGCGTATCGTGCGCGAGCTGAAGTACACAGGCCTGGAGCGGAAGAGGCTGCTCGACAAGGTCAACAAGACAGTCGACACCATGCGCACGCTGGAGCGGCAGATTCGCTCACTCGACCAGAAGTACGACGCGTCGAAGAGCGAGGAGCTGAAGAAGGAATACCGGCGCCAGCAGAAGAACTGCAAACTCGACCTCGAAAAAATCGAGGGCGATGCCGGTGTGTCCATTGCCGAGCTGAAGCGCACGCAGCGTGAAATGATTCAGGGCGACATGGACGCCGAGCAGGCGAAACGTGAGCTGATTGAAGCCAACCTTCGACTCGTTGTTTCGATCGCCAAGAAGTACACGAACCGCGGATTGCAATTCCTCGACCTGATTCAGGAAGGCAACATCGGCCTGATGAAGGCAGTGGACAAGTTCGAATACCGGCGCGGCTACAAATTTTCGACCTACGCTACGTGGTGGATTCGCCAGGCGATTACGCGCGCCATTGCGGACCAGGCGCGCACCATTCGAATTCCTGTGCACATGATCGAAACCATCAACAAGCTCATCCGCACCAGCCGTCAGTTGGTGCAGGAGTTGGGCCGCGAGCCTTCGAGCGAAGAGATTGCGCGCCGCATGGATATTCCTGTGGCAAAGGTGCGCAAGGTGCTGAAGATCGCGCAGGAGCCGATTTCGCTGGAGACGCCGATTGGCGAGGAAGAAGATTCGCACCTTGGCGACTTCATCGAAGATCGGCAGGCAGTTTCGCCGTCAGAAGCCGTGATCAGCGTGAACCTGAAGGAATACACCTCACAGGTGCTCCGCACCTTGACGCCGCGCGAGGAGCGTGTCATCAAGATGCGCTTCGGGCTCGAAGATGGCTCCGAGCACACGCTGGAAGAAGTAGGCCAAAGCTTCCAGGTGACGCGGGAAAGAATCAGACAGATCGAAGCCAAGGCCCTGCGCAAGCTGCGGCATCCATCGCGGAGCCGCAAGCTGAAGGCGTTTGTGGACGGCGTAAAGGAAATGTAGGCCACCTGCGGTGGGGCCAACGCGCTTCGCGTCATACCTATCGCACTTGAGTCTTCAGAACCAAAAGCAAGAGCCGCGATCTTCGGATTGCGGCTTTTGTTTTTTGCGCGTAGAAAGCGAATACGTGCACGCCTATCAGTCCGGCTCCACGCTCCGCAAGCTGCGTGCTACACTTTGCGTGCCCCCGTCCATCTACAAAATTGGAGGCTCGCGATGCGCATGCGCGTGTCTGTCTCGATCCTGCTTTCTGTCGTGTTCACAATTCTCTGCGGCATTTGTCCGCGCGTGATGTCTGCACAGACGGCAGCGCCGCAACGCACGCTGATTCGTGCGGGGCGTCTACTCGATGTCCATACCGGCAAGATCCTGGACGCACAGACCATCGTTGTCTCCGGCGATCGCATCGTCGCCATCGCGCCGACGGCCTCGACACCGCCCTCGTCCGGCGATGCGGTCATCGATCTCGGCGCGCTGACAGTCTTGCCGGGGCTGATCGACGTCCACACGCACCTGACCATGAACCCCGACTTCGATCCATTCAAAGAGGTCACGGATACGGACGCGAAGGATGCGATTAACGGCGTTGTGAATGCGCGCAAGACGCTGCTTGCTGGATTCACCACGGTGCGCAATGTCGGCGCGTCGGGATTCGTGGACGTGGATTTGCGCGACGCGATCAATGCCGGGCAGGTTCCTGGGCCCCACATGCAGGTGAGCGGACCGCTCCTCGGCATCACCGGCGGACACTGCGATGAGAACCTGCTGCCCATCCGGTATCACGAAGTCGGCGACGGCGTGGCGGATGGCATCGCTGCGGTGCAACATCAGGTTCGCCAGAACATCAAGTACGGCGCCGATCTGATCAAGATCTGCGCTACGGGCGGCGTTTTGTCCAAGGGCGACGATCCGCAGGCCTCGCAGTACACGCTTGAGGAGATGAAGGCGATTGTCGCGGACGCGCATCGTTTGGGCCGCAAGGTTGCCGCGCACGCTCATGGGGCGCAAGGCATTTTGTGGGCCGGCGAGGCAGGCGTCGATTCCATCGAGCATGGCAGCTACATCGACGACCAGGCAATCGATGTGATGAAGAAGAACGGCACGTATCTTGTGCCCACGCTCTATCTCGAAGACTGGATGCTCGAGTACGGCAAGCTGCCTTCGTTCTACCAGCAGAAGATGAAAGACGTGTCGGCTGTAGCCAAGAAGAACATACGGCATGCCTACGAATCGGGCATAAAAATTGCGCTGGGCACTGATGCGGCGGTCTACCCGCACGGCCTCAACGGACATGAACTCGAGGTGTATGTGCGCGACCTTGGGATGAAGCCCATCGAGGCAATTCAAAGCGCGACCGTGAACGCGGCTGACCTGATGGGCTGGAGCGATCGAACTGGATCGCTCGACCCAGGCAAATGGGCCGATATCATCGCCGTCGACGGCAACCCGCTTGCGGACGTGAAGCTGCTGCAGGATGTCAAGTTCGTTATGAAGGCCGGGACGGTCTACAAGAGCGCCGCGAAGTAGCCATGGCTCGGCTTGTTGAACTTACGCCACTCTCGTCGGATCGCGGCTTTTGTTTTTTGTGGACGAACGGAAAGATTCGGAAATTGCCTAAAAGCCGTAGTTCTTCTTGCGTAATGCATTCTTATAGGCGTCGCGCGCCTTCTTGGCGGCCAATTCCGCGTCGTGGAGCGCGAAGCCGGCGTCATCCCACACTTCCATCTGGGTCATGGAATGGTCC
Organism: uncultured Acidobacteriaceae bacterium; assembly: GCA_963745845.1. Lineage (GTDB taxonomy): Bacteria > Acidobacteriota > Terriglobia > Terriglobales > Acidobacteriaceae > Telmatobacter. The sequence goes on from CAVUZE010000002.1 coordinate 600,809, forward strand.
CCCGTCGCAAGGGCCTCTTCGGCGCGAATCGCCGTAACCCATCGATCCACGGCCTGTATATATGCGCTGTAAAGCTGGTCGAAATCAACGTTCTCCATGATCGCGACAGTAATCTCGACGGCCCCGGGCGTCAATCGAGGGCACTCATTATTCACGAGAGTTTGATGTGGTTGGAGCGACGGGCCTCCGCCGGGAGCATTGAAGAGCCGCGGAGACAGCCCTCGACTGGCCGCTTGCCATCCCTTCACGTGCTCTGCTAAAACGTTTTGCTTGGGGCTTTCCGCGACTTTTTCGGGGGATCAAGAAGGGATCAGCACAGATGAAGAACTTCACACGCCGACAATTCGGCAAAGGTGTGGCCGCAACCGCGGCCGCCGCCTGCGCCGGCGCTTCACTTCCCAGGTTCGCTTTGAGCGAAACCGCAACCCTCACCTATCCCAGAGGATTTTTGTGGGGTTGCGCGACCGCAGCGTACCAGGTGGAAGGCGGAGCCAGGGAAGATGGGCGCGGGCCGTCGGTGTGGGACACATTCGCGCACACTCCGGGCAAAACCTACCACGGCGAAACAGGTGATGTTGCCGACGACTCCTACCATCTCTACAAAGAAGATGTGAGTTTAATGAAGGCGCTGGGAGTGAGCGTCTATCGCATGTCGATTTCGTGGTCGCGCGTCATTCCAGATGGCGCTGGGGAGCCGAATCCCAAGGGGCTCGACTACTACAACCGCGTGATTGACGAATTGCTCGCGAATAACATTACTCCCTATGTGACGCTCTTCCACTGGGACCTGCCCCAGGCCCTCGACGGGGGATGGCAGAACCGCGCGACGGCGAAGTCCTTCGCGGATTATGCGGGCTATGTCACGAAAAAGCTGGGCGACCGCGTGCACCACTTCATGACGACAAATGAGTTTGGCTGCTTCACTGACCTTGGCTATCGTTACGGACAATTTGCGCCCGGTATGAAACTTTCCGATGGCGAGTGCAATCAGATTCGGCACCACGGGATTCTCGCGCATGGGCTTGGTGTGCAAGCCATTCGCGCCAATACTCCGAGCGGAACACAAGTGGGATTGGCTGAAAACGCAATCGTCTATATCCCTGTTATTGAAACTCCGGAGCACATCGCAGCCGCGCGCGCAGCCACACGCACCGGGAACGCGCCCTTCCTGACGACAGTCATGGAAGGCAAGTACCCAAATGAGTATCTTCAGCACGAAGGCGCCAACGCCCCGAAGGTGGAAGAGGGCGACATGAAGGCGATTGGCAGCCCAATTGATTTTCTTGGCGTGAATATCTACGTACCCCTCTATGCGCGCGCGGATGACTCGCCGCAGGGCTTCGCGGTGGAACCAATGCCGGCATCCTATCCGCACATGTATTCGCCGTGGCTCTCGCTGGGGCCGGAGTGCATTTATTGGGGCGTGCGCAATGTGTGTGACATCTGGAAGCCGAAGGCCATTTATATCACGGAAAATGGAACTTCCTCCGACGACGTACTCACGCCCGCAGGCCGCGTTGAAGATGTGGATCGCATCATGTATCTACGCAACCACCTCACGCATCTCCATCGTGCAGCTGCTGAGGGTTATCCCGTGAAGGGCTATTTCCTCTGGAGCTTGATGGACAACTTCGAATGGGCCGATGGGTTCAGCAAGCGGTTCGGCATTCACTACGTCGACTTCAAGACCCTAAAGCGCACGCCGAAGCTGAGCGCGGAGTGGTACAAGGACGTAATCGCGAAGAACGCAGTGGTGTAAACCGGCTGATTTGGCGTAGCCGCGACCTACGCGGCGTATTCAATCTCCGCAAGATCCTCCGCAGTGAGCTTCAGCCCCACAGCTGCAACGTTTTCTTCAAGGTGCGCGACCTTCGACGTGCCGGGAATCGGCAGCATGACCGGCGAACGGTGCAGCAGCCATGCCAGCAGGATTTGTGCGACCGTTGCTCCGTGGCGCGCCGCAAGAGCAGCCAGCGTCCCGGCCGAGGGGTGGTCCGCCTTGAGTATCTTTCCCGCAACGATCGGATACCAGGGTAGAAACGCAATGCCGCGCCGTTCGCACCATACGAGCGTGTCTTCGTGACGGCGATCGGCAAGTGAGTAGCGATTCTGCACGCTCACGACGGGCACTATTTTCTGCGCCTCCTCAATCTGTGCCGGTGTCACCTCGCTGAGGCCGATGTGCCGGATCTTGCCCTGCTCCTGCATCTGGCGAAGCGCGCCCAGGCTCTCTTCGAGAGGCGTGCGTGAGTCAATTCGATGGAGTTGGTAGAGGTCGATGCGCTCAAGCTTCAGCCGGCGCAGGCTCATCTCGACGCACTGGATCAAATAGCCGGCGCGTCCCACGAACTCCGTTTTAGCGGGCCCCTGGCGCGTAACCCCGCCTTTGGTCGCGATTACCAGCTCCGCCGGATACGGGTGCAGCGCTTCAGCGATAAGGCGCTCGGCGATCTCCGGGCCATACGCGTCGGCAGTGTCAATCAGGTTTACGCCGAGTTCGACTGCCCGGCGCAGCACGTGGCGCGCTGCGGCCGGGTCGGCCGGCTCGCCCCACGCGCCATCGCCTATCAGCCGCATGGTGCCGTAGCCGAGGCGGTGCACCGGAAGGTCTCCGCCGATGAGGAACGTCTCCTGGATCGAAATGGTGGATGTTGTCATGACTCCTTGGATGCTATAGCAACGGGGGCTGTGGAAGGATCCGGGACGTACGCAACGGAACCCCGAGTCCTCCCATTGCGTATAGTTAAATGCAAGTTAAGCGAGGCAAAGTCCGATGGCGAGCACGGCCTATCCCAACGCGCAGGCAATCTTTTACCAACAATACGAGTCCGTGCGCCGCGACGAAGTGGTGGGAATTCTGCTGGCTCTGTTTCTCGGCACATTTGGCATTCACCACTTCTACCTGCGCCGCACCGGGTTGGGGATTCTTTATTGCTGCTTTTTCTGGTCGGGTATTCCCGCGATATTGGGTTTCCTTGAATGCTTTTTTATGCCGGGGCGCGTGCGCGAGTTCAACGCCATCCAGGCGGCGGGAATCGCCGCAGCCCTGGGTATGAGCGCGCCTCCTATAGGCTGGCCTGTGAATGTCACCGTGAATATGCCGCCCGCCCCAGCCATGGCCCAGCCGGGAACGCTCGTGGCCTGCAGCCATTGCCAACGCACCAATCCGCCTGGAGCGCGCTTCTGCGCGGGGTGTGGCACGGCTCTCTAGCCGAGGGGCTGATCCAATCGAAGCTTATTCTCTAAGAGGCGCCTCGCGCGAGGCAGCGCTACATATTCGCCTGACCGGCCCGCATCGACTCGTTGAACTGCGGCTTGGTGAAGTTGAGCGCAGCTTCGAGCGCGGCCTGATACTCGGGCGCGCGCGCCAGCAATGCAGGCGTGGCCGCGGCATATTCGCCGTCGAGGGCAACCAATCCCGCGCCTGCTTCGTCGCCCGCCATGCGCAGTAAATCGGCCTCGGTCGTATTCAGATATTGCGCGTCGCGCGGGTCGGCGATCCAGACCGGCTTGCCCTCGCCCAGCACTCCGGAGAGCCAATAGACCTTGCGCAGGAGGTACGCCAGCCGTTCGGTGTCGTTGGTCTCGGTGAACAGGAATTTCTTTTGCCACCTGCTGTAGTAGCGCGTGGTGACCGGCACAGGCTGGCGATTGCCGGACTTCACGAATTCGAGTTGGCCCAGATCGACCGTCTTGCGAATTGCGTTGTATACGAACGTCTCGGCATACGGTTGCTCCATGGCAGGAACAATTTCTGCGAAGGTCACCGTGACAGAAGCGGCGACCTTGGCGTGCAGGTTGTGCGCGCCGCCGTCGGCCAGATGCATTTCACCATGAACGATGTACGTGTCCGCGCCGGAGGTCGAGCGATGAAAGGGCCATTGAAATTTGCCGAGAGCGATCGGCAGTCCCGCAAGGGTGACGTAGCACTCGGGGCGCGGATTGCGCAGACGCCTGGCCTCGGCGCCCAAATGCGCTGTCATCTCGGGCAGCAGATTCGGCTTGTCGAACTCGAACGCCTCGCTCAACTCGAGCTGGAGCGATCGGCTTTCAAAACCGGGAATCCCGAGTCGAAATACACTCGTCGGCTCGCCATTGAAGTCGGTACCGGCCGAGACGGATTGCACGGTGAGACCCGCCTGCGCGGCGGCTGTTTCAAGAGAAGCGACGAGAGCGTTTTTCGATCGAACTGTCATGCTTGGGGAATCCTGCGCTGAAATCGTTGCTCTCCCATTCTACGAGAGCGGGCAGGGGCGACGGTTACAATACAGTCTGTGCCGCCCGTAGCGTCCTCGCCGATCATCCTCGTTGAAAAACTCACCAAGGTATATTCCACGGGAAGGATTCAGGTTCCCGCCGTGCGCGGCGTGTCGTTTTCAGTGGAGGCGGGAGAGTTTGTCGCCATCGTCGGTCCTTCGGGCTCCGGCAAATCGACACTTTTCTATTTGCTGGGCGGTCTTACGCGGGCGACCGAAGGGCGGGTCGTCATCGATGGAATCGACTTCGCCAGCCTCAACGATGGCGAACGCACACGCCTGCGCAAGCATCGCATCGGCTTCGTCTTTCAGAAATTCAACTTGCTGCCGACGCTTACGGCGATGGGCAATATCGAAATTGCCTACGACATCAGCGGACGCAAAGAGCCAATGGATCGGGCCTATCTCGACCACTTGAGCGACCTGCTGTCGATTCAGGGACGGCTGCAGCACCGGCCCTCGGAGCTGAGCGGCGGCGAGCAGCAGCGCGTGGCGATCGCGCGTGCGCTCATCACCCGGCCGGCGATCATTTTGGCCGACGAGCCGACCGGCAATCTGGACACCAAAAACTCCGATGCTGTGCTGAATATGCTTCAGCGCTCGAACCGGGAGCTGGGTCAAACGACGCTGATGATCACGCACAATCCTGAAGCTGCGGCCATTGCCGGCAGAATCCTGTACATGCGCGACGGACAGATCGTAAAAATCGAAGCGGGAGCCGGTCAAAACAGCTCAAAAGGCAGCGTAAACAGTGCACCCACGGTGGTTTGACCTGCCTTCGGCAGCCCGGTATACTCAGGGTTGCAACACGCGGGAGTAGCTCAGTGGTAGAGCATCGCCTTGCCAAGGCGAGGGTCGCGGGTTCAAGTCCCGTCTCCCGCTCCAAATCGCCCTCCGGCGCCTGCCGGGTTGGCTACGGCGATACGGAGCGATCCAAACGAAGACGGCCCTGCCAAGGCGCGGTACCCAAGTGGTAAGGGAGAGGTCTGCAAAACCTTTATGCGTCGGTTCGATCCCGACCCGCGCCTCCAAACTCCTCCTTGTAGGTCCAATTTTTTCAAATGACTTTTACGCGAACGGCTCTTCGTCCCGATTAGCCCCCCAATAGGCTCAATTTGAGCGCGAGGAGGACAGAATTCAGTTCGCCTTCCAAGGACGCTGAACCAAAGATGTCCTGTTGCGGGCGCGTGCAAGCCCGGCTACGGTAATGCTCCAGTGAGTCCATCTGTCTATCGATCTTTTGGCTTAAACTCACAGAGCCCTGTCACGTATTCAGCTGAGCCATCGCGCAACCAGCCGTCCAGTTGGGCCGGCTCCTTGAGTTGTTGGCCGCGCATCCGCGGCACGACAATATATTCGCAGGAAACCTGGGGAAGGGCCGTCATGTCGACCCAAAGCTTTTCGAACTGGACCACTGGATAGATGTCCTCCTGGCCTTTTCCCCATCGTTTCTTCACGTCCTTCAGCGTTATATAGGTCGGCATGCGCGCGGCCACAGTACGGACTGCGGACGCGACTTTATCCTGATCATGCAAGTCGGATCGGCTCAAGCCGAAAACCAGGAGTAGCTTTTGTATGTCGATCCAGAAGGTATTGGAGTTGTAATACGAGAGCTTGAACTCGGTTTCCTCTGACGGTAGCGCCATGCCTTCCACAAGCCGTACGCGCCCATCGACACATGCGAGTCCGCCGCCACGATCATCTATGCGCCGGCTGATCACTTCTATCGTCATGGTTGATTTGCGGGCGATGTGCAGGCCCAGAATTCCTGGGTTCAGATCGACGCCTACTGTGTCCACATTGTGAACCATCAGGTATTGCAGATTTGGCCTGATCTCGAAGAGTGTCTCAAGCACTCCATTGCGAAACAGGTTCGGCACTTCATACCAATGCCCGACCGGATGCAGACATTGGAGTGGAAGGTTGTCGGTGTAATCGCTTCCTTCACCAGTTTGCTGCGCCCATGCAATCAGCGCAGCCCGCGAACTGTCGCGCATCTTTTGGGCCTGCGCGTCGAGCATCTGTTGCGGAGTATCCTCCCAGGCAAAGCGTAGATCGCGCACCATGGGGATAAGCCGCAATCCAACGTTTCGTCCTGGCGAGAGACACAGAGGACCTTCATATCCGTAGTTTGCTTCGCGACTAAGTAGCTCGTGGGTGGGCTCGTGGGTGAGATAACTCGTCGTGATGACGTGCGGCACCGGACAGACATAACGCTGGCTAATGTGACGGCTCTTGGCGAGATGCAATTCCAGGAACGTGCGGTGTTCCCCGCCAAGCCGGCAGAAGGGATTGAGCGCTTTCACTACCCCTGCGCCTCTCGTCCATCGACTCCCGGCACCTCCGGCAAGTGTAACCACGGCGACAGAACCCGACGCGAGTGCTTCCTCTCCTAATTGTCGATACTGCGGATCGATTTCTTCCCTTGCATCGAAGACCTTCTCGGGGGATACATCCTCAATTTGCGTTGAAACGGAAAATCGATTCTGTGCGAGTCCAATTTGGCCGGCACGCAGCTCCGTTTGAATCCGTTCATGTTGGATAGGATCAAAGCCGTTCTGCGCGAGGAGAGAGTCCAGGGTTTCGACTTGCTTGTTTCCTCCGTTCCCTTGAGGCAGCAGCCGTTCAAGGAAGGTCCGTGTACGCTCCGATGCGCCCGGCACATCGTGACACCTGAAGCTGAACCGCTCGAGATCGGAGCGCTCGCTGAGTGAGAGCAGCCGCTGATCCTTACGCAGGATGGCGGGAAGAACGAGATTGTAGTAGCCGTCGGGCAACATCGCGGCGCTCCCTGACAGGAGTTCGGCGCATGTGCCGCGTTCATCGATGGAAAAGTCGTAGACCACTGGTTGCATTGCAAACGGTACGCCGCCGGCAAGCCTGTGACTGACGTCGCGCATTATGCGGGCGAGTTGCTGTTGCGCCTCAGCCTTGCGCGCGGGGTCGAAAATGAATCCCATCCCGCCGCCTGACATGCCGCCAAGCATCCAGAATCCCCAGAACGACCCGCCAAAAGCGGCCTGGACTTCTTTGATGAGCGTCTCAGTATAGAGATTGCTGGTCCAGGGGATGATGGTCTGGAGCGGACCTTCAAAGTTCCGTTGCGTGGCGCTACCGATAGCCTGCACATTTCCCGATCGAAGATCGGCGACGATTTCATCCAGGATCCCGCAAGCTTGCTGCCGGGCAATCCATTCACGTTCTGAACGCAGCAGGTATCTTTCTGTCACCATCTCCAGGATGGGTCCCACATCTTGCGCCATGCCGCCATGCACGAGAACAAGACTGTCTTGAAGCCGTTGCCGAGTCTCATCGCTAACTTCGGAAGATGTGAGAATGCGATGATCTGGCAGCAGTCTTCCACGGCTAATGCCAAACTCCGCGTCACCTTGTGCAGCGCAAGCGCCCTCGATGAGTTTGATCCCGGGCCAAACACCGCCGGAATCCTGCCAACCGCCGCCGGACCCTCCCAGCCACTCTCCAAGAATGGCGCGTGCCGCAACCAGACGACGCTCCGCTTCTGAAAGTGGCCCTGTAACGGAGGCGGTCTGCCCAGTGGCGCGCATGCAGACCGCGATCAGCGATGCGAGCAGATTGGTGGATACCGCCAGGCGGGAGCCTTTAGGGATGTTGTTTACGTGACTGACGATCTCAATCCCTAGTCCGTCCTTTTGCATCAGCTGTTTCAGAAGAGACGACAAGGGCTGCCCGGAGCTCTCAAGACCCGGCGGAACCAGCGCCGAAGCGATGACCGCGGCCTTGAGAAGGCCAAGATAATCCCGGCCAAAATCAAATAGTTCCTGCAGGTCACTGATCTCTGTGGTTGCCCCGAGATCGACACTCACGAGCCGGATCACCGGGCGATCGATTACGCGCAGGTATGCCTCGACGGGCGGCTTTGGCGCGTGTGCCCCGGAGCCGTGCACTGCCAAATCAATCGAGACATTCAGAACCCGCGCCCATTCGGGAAGGTCCATGCCAAGAAAGAAAATGTCGCTCCAACCGCTGTGGCTCAGATCCATGCGAACCGGCGTGGCTTCATGCAAGACAGAGAATGGGTCGCCGGGAGCTCGCACTAAGAGTTCGCGACGAATGCGCAAAGGGTAGTCGGCGGGATGGCCAGTGCGAAACATCCACTGATTGCCACGCACGGACCGAACACTTCGCCGCACTTGATCAGCCAAGGTCTGGAATGCGAGCCCGCGATAAGCTGCAGCGAGCGCGCTGGAAACGCCGTCACTCAGCCCGGTAGTGGTTTGCGTGGAGAGAAAGATGCTGATTGCTTCCTCATATCTCCTGCTGAGCAGCTTTTCGAATCCGTCGAACGGGATGAGCGCACGACTGTTGTTTAGCTCGGGGCGCTGAGGGAGATGAAAGCGATGAATTGCGTAAAGGAAAAAGAGTGCTCGAACGCGCTCGTAAAGATTCTCGCTGCTGTGCCGGTGATCCTCTAATTGCGATAACTCAGCAAGCAGTTGTTCTGTGGGGGCTTTCCTGCAGAATGTGTCGAGAGAACGATTGCGAATTTCGGGATCAGTCGAAGTGATGATGTTCCAAAGCTCGCTCACACGGTCTCCCCTTGTTCGCCAATCATCTGGCGAGCAGCAAGGACATTCACGATTTCCGTCAGCACTTCTTCCCGATCCTTGCCGCTGAGCGCCAGTGCGAGCTGGGCGGTGAACAATCCGTACTTCACGCCGACGTCGAATCGCTGGCCTTTCTGCGTCATGGCCAAATATTTCTCGCGTTGAGCCAACACGTTCAGCGCGGACGACAGGCTTACGCGTCCATTTGACGCCTGGGCCAGCAGGACCGAAAGGATCTCGAAGATGGCCGGAGTAAGTACATGCATACCGTAAAAGCAAAGGTACTGTCCGCTCCGCAATCCAGGAACGATCAGTCGCTGTTCCGCCTCAGTGGGTGTGGGCTTTTCCATCACCGTATCCACGCGATAGAGATCGAGCTTGCCGTGGGTTGCCTGCCCTCCGATCGCGCCGTAATGAGGGAGAAGACTCTCTCGCGTTACCTGGACCGCCGAAATAGCGCACGATTCAGCGATGGCTGCTTCTACGAGCCGTTTGGCACAGCCGCTCGACTCTGGTCCAACGTAAATATGATCTCCCACAAAATGGAGGAAAGGTTCATCATTGACGAACTCCCTGGCACATAACACGGCCTGTGCGTATCCTTGCGGATTCTGTTGCGGCACAAATGTAATGCGTGCGGCTTCATCGGCCAACAACTTCCTGTAGGGATCTTCATCCCCGGGCCAAACCACGATACAGATGTCGTTAACCCCGGCCCACACTGCCTCTCGAACCACAAGACTCAGCACAGATCGTTCCACGCCGTCGTGGTCGAATAGCGTTTGCATGGGCAGTGTGCGCTGGTCTTTGCCAGCGGCTGTGATTACAGCCTTCGTGATTTTCATATCCCAACCATCTTAATGCTCCATTTTGATAACCGGCGGACGCCGGGTCGCTTAGTCCAGAAATTGACCGGAAGACTGTTGAAATTGGAAATCGTGTGGAGTAACTCTTTTATGAACAGAAATACATACCAATTGCGGAATCGCACTAGCGATCTCGAAAAAGTTCAAATCGTCTCGATCGGAGCAGACCTGCGCGGACTTGTGCAAGTTGAGCCGTTGTTCGGTCTGAGGTCCTGGTCGGAAGTAGGAGGATCAGTTTGTCCGGAGTGCAGGTTATCTGCTTCGCTCCGAAAACACAGCCCAGATGAGAGACGGTCAATTTCCAATCTTCTCCCTTTAGCCTGCGCCTTCCTGCTTCGATTGACTCGCCTTCCCCTAAAGAGAGACCCGGAACGGCGAGCGTCATGCCACATTTGCAACGGAAGCCGACGCGCCCGCCTTCAGGCATTTCAATGATTCCCATCGAAGAAAATCACCCGTCTCTATCGAGATTTAGCAAACCAGAAAAACACCGCACGCAGAAGTGCTGTTCGAGATGCGTGAACCAGAGGCGGCAATGCACCAGCCTTTTTGAGTCGGAGAAAATCCACTTTGGCGCTTTCGCTTCATGACCCGTTCGATTTTTCCGTTTAGATCGTCTCGTCACCAATTCGATTTTGGGCCTTGGCCAAACAAAAACCTGCACGCCATCGAGGGGCGACAGCGCCGGCCAGTCGCGTATCTGAATATGCTGTGTTTGGGGCCTTCTGGTCGAAGATTCCAGCCCGGCGATCAATGACCGCAGACCAACTGAACCGTCATGTCCGCGCAAATTACACATTCGGCGGTCATGCGTTACTACGGGTCAGCTCTGCGACCTCGGGTTAGTACCGAGAACAGCGGACAGCAAGGAATACCGCGGGGCGAAAGTCACACGCAGCTCATAAGCCGTGTCCGGCTTTCGCTACCACTGGATGGACTGGCGGCTTCTCTCTCGACATCTTCACCGAATTAGGAGATCAGGTCGCAGTGCCCAAGAGATTGCTCGGCATCAAGGGGCGAGTAGCGGGAAACCCGCCGCAGCCACTTGTCGCGGAGGCGCTCGAAATCACCCTTTGGTGACTCGCGATGGTGGAAATGGTAGCTGCGACTGCGCTGATATTGCGTTGGCGCTCGTGGAGACGTGCTGGCTTCTGGTCCTGCGTCGGACTCATCTTGCTCTTTGCTCTCTATGCAAACGCGCCGGTGTGGATCTGCGCCGTATTGGCGCGGGTAATCCTAGGAATTACGCTTCTGTTATCGTCGCAAAACTGCGGTCAGTTCAGCACGAATTCAAGTCAGCGAAGTTGTATCCGTTCCGCGCAATCCGATGAACTTGTTTCGTGAGATTTCTATTCAGCTCATGAAGCCGAGATAGGGGCTCGAACCGAAGTTCCCAAAGTTCGGCAGAACAGTTCGAATCTGGCCGTCCGAGAGACCGAACCACTGCGCCAGAGTCGCAGCATACTGATCAACCGAGGTTGTTGGGATCAGGCGGCCCGCGCCAACGTCGTTGGCCTGGTTCACTCCGATGACCGGGTACTGGCCATACATGTTCTGCCCTTGTACCGCGCCGCCGACGACGAAGTGGTGGCTGCCCCAGCCGTGATCGGTGCCGTTGCTGTTGGAGGTCAATGTGCGCCCAAAATCGGATGCCGTGAACGTAGTCACCTGGTTGCCGAGGCCAAGCGACGTCATGACACCGTCGAAATACTCCAACGCGTCCCCAAGCTGCGTCAGCAGGGTGGCGTGGAGCTTTGCCTGGTTGTTATGGGTGTCGAAACTGCCGAGCTGCACATAGAAGATTTGCCGCGTCACTCCGAGGCCAGCGCGTCCTCCGATGATCCGGGCCACAGTTTGCAGCGATGCGGCCAGCGGATTGTCCATCAGCTTGTTCGATGTTGGGTCGAGGAATTGCGTCGGGTTGGGAACGCCGCCCGCGCCCGCCGGCAGCATGGACGTCGCCAACGTCGCCTGGGCCTGGATCGAGCGCTGAATCACAACTTCATATTCCTGAGCGAAGAGGTTCTGTTCTTCGGCGCTGAGGATCGAGTTCAGCGCGTTGGTGCCGGCGGAGCTGCCGAACAAGGGCTGCGCCAACCCGCCGATCGGAATCGGTCCGGCCGGTGTGCAGTTGAGCTGGAACGATGTCACGCCGGAGAGGAACAAAGCAATGCCGGCCGTGGAAATGCACGTGAACATCGAGTTCGAATTCATGTTCATGCTCTCGATCAGGTCGGCCACTGCGCCACCCCAGCCGACGCGCTCGCCGCTACCGAGGTTCGAGGCCACCGCCTGCCAGGCTGCCGTCTGGTCGAAGTGCGAAAACAGCGAATCGGGAAGGGGAACTGAGCTGGCAGTCACCTGCGCCTTCGTCGCGGGCACAATCAGTGTGCCGGTGTTTGCCACGATCGCTGCGCGGCCGGCGTTGAATAGATTCTGCACTCCGGTCAAATAGGGATTCAGCGCGAAGGTGCGCCCGCTCTGCGGTGTCTGCAGCGTGATCGGCAACAACTCGGTTAAGGGATAGGCGAGACCGGGCGCTCCGGATCGTGCCTGCGTAAATGCAGCGTAGGAGTCCGGGTCAGTTGCAATCACAGTTCCGTGGCCGTCATTGCCGCCCTGCAGGAAGACGCACACGAGCGCTTTGTAGTCGGTATTCCCTGAATTCTGGGCCATGGCGGCCATTGAGTTGAGCCCCATGAGAAATGGGCTAGCCGAGATGCCCGCCATCGAGGCGAACGACGCCGTTCTTAGAAACTGCCGCCGAGTATGGTCATATTTGCACATGGTGGGCTCCCTATTGTTGCGCTGTGAAGTCTGGCGAAGCCAGCGTCAAATAGACCGCCGTCTGCACACGGGCCGCAAGCGCGGCGTTGATTGCATTCTGGTCGCCTGTCGGAATGTCGATCGCGCTGACTGCATTCACAATCTGACCTTCGAGCGTGCTGTTCATCTGGCCGGCCATCAGCAGAAGATTCAGCCGGTCCACGAGCGCCGTAGGCGTCGAAGCCAGGCCGAGTTCAGTGCCGTAGGATGCGAAGACATCCGGGCCGCTGGTCGCGTTTGCGCCGATCGCACCCTGCATGTAATTCAGATAGCCGACCACCGTTGTCACGTTGGTCATCTGGAACTCCGGACCCAGCAATGAAGTCGGCCAGATGCTCGATCCCGACGGAACATAGTTGGGAGCGAACCAGTTGAAAACTGTCGGGGATCGCAAGGTCATTTCGCCGAGCCCGTAGATCGGGTCCTCGGTGCTGCCCAGCCAGTACCCGCCGTTGCGCGATTGCGCCGTGAAGGCGCGCGCCCATTCGGTGTAGCGGAGGAGCGCTTCGCGCACCTTGCCATATTGCGGATTGGCTACGTCAGTCGCCGTGCCGCGCGCTTCCGGATCGAGCAGGATCGCCGTGATGACCGCCTGCATGTTGCCGCGCGTGCCCGTTCCATCGTCCTCAAACACCGTCGCCACCCGGTTCACATATGCCGGGCTGGGATTGCTGGTGACCATGTGCTCGATCAGCTGCTTGCAGAAGAACGGCGGCAGGTTCGGATGATTGAACAGCGTGTCGAGTGCGATCTTCAGATCGCCATTGGGGTCGGGATTCGACGATGCCGGAATCGTCACACCCAGAAAATCCTTTTCTACCGTCGAATGATGGTCGGGGTAGCTTGTCATCGGCAGCAGTTCTTCGCCGAACCCTGTGCCGACATACTGGCAGCAATTCGACCATCCCGCTTCCGTCGTGTCGCCCGGTATTTGCCAGCTGAAGCCCGTGAAGACAGCCGCCATTCCCATCACGTCGGTGTTCGAATAAGTCGGTATGGGGTTGCCGCTCCCATCCAGTTTCTGCGTACCATCGTTGTTCAACTGGTAGAGGCCGATGGTAAACAGCTGCATCACCTCGCGTGCGTAATTCTCGTCGGGATCCGTCGTGGCGTTGCCCTTGTCATTCCCGAGCATGTTGAGCCACTGGCCCATCATCGGATTGAGCGTCACGTCCTGCAGCAGTTGCCGGAAATTCCCGAAAGCATCCGCGCCGAGCATGTCATAGTAATTGGCTTCGCCGCGCGGCATGCTTTGCACCGAAGCGTTGGTTCCCGAAATCACGAAGATCTCACTCAGCGAATATTGCACCCGTTGCCGCAGTTCATCATTGGCTGAAAGAGCATCCTGCCAGAATGCATTCTGAACGTAATTCTCGTCGCTGCTGTTCTGAACAAACAGCGCCGCATTGCAGGTGACGTCAGCTGCAGCACAAGGCGGGTTGACGCTATTCAGAATCACCGCCTGCTCCACTCCAGGCTCCATGAGCGTCTGCGGCACGGCGAATTGTTGATTGAGCCACGTCTGATATCCGATCAGCGACAGGTTCTGAATATTGGCGTCGGTGGCGCCAAATGTCGCCTGCTGCAGAAAGCGCGAAGCATCGGTAAGGCTGACGACCGGGGTCGGTCCCCCCTGCACGTCTGCAATCAGGTCCGAGGAAGTAGCCGGTCCGGGATTCGGATTGATCACCTGCAGGTCGATATTGCCCGGCTCGGTCGGACTGATGGTCGCCGTCAATTGCGTGCCGCTGTTAAACGTGGTCGGCATCGCGGCTCCATTCATCAGCACCGCCGCTCCGGAAATGAAGTCCTGGCCCGTAACTACGACCGACGCAGACCCAACATTGAAAGATGTCGGGGTTGCCGAAGTCAAAATTGGAATCGGATTCAAAACTGAAATGTTCTGCGTGATCGAAACCGCCGGGTTGTCGACGCTGGTGATCGTCATCTGAACGACATTGGATGGCGTCGGCACGACTGCCGGGGCTGTGTAGGTGATGGACCCGTCGGGGTTCGAAACCGCCGTCCCCACCTGCGCATTCCCGCCTGCGACTCCATTGATCGCAAGAGTCACGCCGGTGTTGTTGGTTCCACTCACCGTAAGCCCGAAGTTGATCGAGTTGGTCACGCGCACATCGCTGCCCGTTTGAGACTGCAGCAGGAAAGCCACTTGCCCCGGCGCGACTTTGACATTCGCCGTCGCCGAATTCGCCGATCCGGGATTTGGGTTGGACACGAGAAGCGGGAAAGTCCCCGGATTGGGCGCGGCGATGGAAGCCACCAGCTGTGTGCTCGACACGAATGTCGTGGTGACTGGGGTGCCATTCCACGAGATCTGCGCGCCATAGACAAACTGCGATCCATTCACCGTCACCATGGACGTGCCCTCGGCAAAACCGGCCGGTGTCACCGAAGTGAGGACCGGAATCGGATTCAACACACCCAGTGCCACGGAGCCAGGAGGATAACTCGGATTGCTGGTCGCGGCGCTGGTAATGGTGATGGTATTAGGAACCGGAACCACGGCAGGCGCGGTATAGAGGCCGTTGCTGTCGATCGTTCCCAGCACAGCATTGCCGCCGGCAATGCCGTTGACATAAAAGGTCAGCGGCACGCCCGTAATCTTCTCGTTATTGACGATCTGCAGCTGCTGGTTCACCCGGATCGTGGTCGCCGACGCTGAGATCCTCGCGTAATAACCGGGATCGGTCACGCTGAAGGAGCTCGAACAGCCGGTAAAGAGTGAAATCGTACCCAAAAGCGACGCAAGGACAAGCGCGCGGGCGGAGATGAACAGGCATTCAGATCGATTGCGCATGGATGCTCCTGGCCGGGATTACGAGAGATCCAGAGTGCAGCTACGTTGTCGAGATCGTTGTGTGTCAGTGCAGAAACGGGGAGGAGGGATGCAGAGATGCCCCACTTAGGGGGGCTTGATGCTGTCTGGGGTTCATTTCATCACGGCGCTAAGTTCCTTGCGTTATCGCCGGCCGTGCGACCCCTGAGGGATGTTGAGGACCTTTTCTTGAGCAGGTTTCATCAAATCACACTGCCTTACCGGAAGGTGTTACGGCGAAGTAATCACGTCAAACAAAAGTAATGTGCGAGGGTACCGAATGTTGCTTGATTCCGCTCGGTACTGCGTCCATTCGGCGGAATTTCCTGACCGCATAACCTGAGCCAATTCAAAGGGTTCGCTGAACATCGGTGCACCTGGTCCATGCCTCTCTTCTTGGTACCTCGGTGATGAGGTATAGTCCAGATGGCAAAATCTATGAGACCGTTTCCGCTCGCAAAATTTGCGCTTCTGTGCGCCTTCGCTTCAGCTTCCTTCGCCTTCGCCCCGTTGGCTTCCGCCCAAATCGCAGCCGCACCCACCGCCAGCCATAGCTTTCGCGTCGAGGGCGATCATTTCTCGCTCGACGGCAAGCCCTTCCGCGTTCTCGCCGGGGAAATGCACTACGCCCGCGTGCCCCGCGCCTACTGGCGTGACCGCCTGCGCAAAGCCAAGGCGATGGGCCTCAATACCATCACCACGTACGTCTTCTGGAATGTGCATGAGCCTCAGCCAGGCGTCTACGATTTCTCCGGCAACAACGATGTGGCCGAATTTGTTCGTGAAGCGCAGCAGGAGGGCCTTTACGTCAATCTCCGTCCTGGCCCCTACAGTTGCGCCGAGTGGGATTTCGGCGGCTACCCTGCATGGCTGCTGAAGGATCACTCCATGGTTGTGCGCAGCAGCGATCCAAAATTCATCGCCGCCGCTTCGCGCTGGATGCATCGGCTTGGCCAGGAGCTTGCCCCGCTGCAGATCGGCCGCGGCGGTCCCATCATTATGGTGCAGATCGAGAACGAATATGGGAGCTTCGGCAGCGACCACAACTACCTTAGCCAGATTCGGCAGATGATCGAAGACAGCGGTTTCACCGATGCGCAGCTCTACACCGCCGACGGCGCGGAAGAAATGCCCAACGGCTCCTTCACCGACCTGCCCGCTGCCGTCAACTTCGGCACCGGCGAGGCGAAGCATTCTTTTGAGCAGGTTCTCAAGATGCGCCCCAATCAGCCGCACATGGCCGGCGAGTATTGGGACGGATGGTTCGATCACTGGGGCGGCAAGCACGAAGCCCGCGACACGCAACAACAGATTGACGAGTTCCGCTGGATCGTCCAGCAGGGCTACTCCGTCAGCGTCTACATGTTCCACGGAGGCACGAGCTTCGGCTTCATGAGCGGCGCCAATTCCAACGGCAGCGATTATCAGCCCGACGTCACCAGCTACGACTACCAGGCCGCGCTCGATGAAAGCGGCCGCCCCACGCCAAAGTACATGGCCTTCCGCGACATCATCGCCAAAGCCACCGGCATTACCCCACGCCCCATTCCGGAAACTCCCGATCCCATCGCGATCCCACCCATCGCGCTAGGGGAGTTTCGTTCTCTTTGGCGTTCACTGCCCGCTGCGATCGAATCCGCACAGCCGCTCACCATGGAAGAAATCGGCCAGAACTATGGCTACATCCTCTACCGCACCACGCTGAAAGCCGCGGGCGATGGCGACCTGACCCTCGATCAGTTGCACAGTTACGCACGCATCTATCTCGACGGCGCATTTGTTGGCTCGTTGGATCGCCGACTCGGGAAGATGTCCCTTCCGCTCCACGTCGCCTATGCCGGTCAACATCTCGATATCCTCGTGGAAAACTCGGGCCGCGTGAACTTCTCCATCGTGCTGCGGGGCGAACGCGCGGGGATTACGAAGCAGGTCCTCTGGCGCGGCGAACCGGTCGAAGGCTGGTCGATTTACCCGTTGCCCCTGCAGACGCCCGGCCAGGTTGAATTCAGCAGCGAGCCCTGCGACGGACCATGCTTCTACCGCGGCCAATTCACCGTCGGAAAAGCCGGCGACACCTTCCTCGATGTGCGCGCGCTGGGCAAAGGCGCGGTTTGGATCAATGGCCACGCCCTCGGCCGTTACTGGGACATCGGACCGCAGCAGACGCTCTATGTTCCAGGAGTGTGGCTCAAGGAAGGCGAGAACGAGATCGTGGTCTTCGATCTCAAGGGCAAAAGCGGCGTGATACTCCCCGGCCTCGATCACCCGCTTCTCGATGGGCCGGTACATAAGACTATCGACTAAGTCGGACTTGGCACCCTGGCCGGCTCACGACTGTGCTACAAGGCAGTCTGAATACATCGTGACTTGTGATGTTAAAAATACTTGACATTAGCGGGACAGGTTCTTATGCTCACCTATGTAAAAAATGTTTAACACGCGAGGTGAGTGATGGCAACGAGTCTGTCCTACCGGGAGAAGACCCTCTACGCTTCCTTGGCGGCAGAGCTGCTGGTATACGGCCCCTATTTCTTCTTCCACCAGCAGAACTCCGTCAACAAAGTTGCGGGAATGATCATAGCAATCATTGCGCTTCAAACGGTGCTCCAGTTGATTATCGCGGTCTTGACGCGCAATCGGGTAACAGATGAACGGGACCGCTTGATCGAGTTGCGAGGCTACCGGGCCGGCTATCTTACGATCGCGACGCTCATGGTGGTCGGCCTCGGCATGCTGTGGTTCCACGCCACGTTCGGCCAACTCCACCTGGACAGCCGCATGGTCGGCCTCCACTTCCTGAGCGTTTTCTTTGGCATGTTGGTGATCGCAGATATCGTGAAGACGGCAGCGCAGATCATCTCGTATCGGAGAGCACTCTGATGCCAGTAATCCGCAACCAGATCCGAGAACTCCGGGCCATGCGGGAGATGACACAGCAGGAGCTTGCCGACCGAATCGGCGTGACCCGTCAGACCGTCATAGCGATTGAACAAGACAAGTATTCGCCTTCGCTCGAAACGGCATTTAAGGTTGCTTTAGTGTTAGGTGTACCGCTTGAACAATGCTTTCAATACGATCCTCACGGTAAGCGTTGAAATCCGTTGAGCCAGGCGCTCTCTTCAACGCTTTCCACGACCACTCCTTCGATGTAAAGGCCAAATCCGGCGTCACGCCGTCAGGACTCGATCGTCCGCTGCCGAATGAGTGGGCCGACGCATGAAATGAAGGATTGACTTCGGGCACGCTCGGGAGAGCACTCGGCCCAATCGCGAATACAAAGAACGATGGGCTCCAAGTGCTTTCGCCAGGTCAGCATGTACAGCTACTTGTGCGCAGCCCTGCGCACTTGACCACGCCGGAAGAGCTGATTCACAGTAGCGAGGAAGTGAACAGCAGCTGGAGGAGGCGGTACGGCACCGGAAAGAATCCTCTCGAAAGGAATGGGGCGACCATACATAGTTTCCGTGTCCGCGCGGTTCTGATGGACCACGTCGCCGTTCAGGTCGATCCCAGCGAAGAGCCCCCGGCTGCGCGAGTAGGTGAGAAATTCAGCATTGGCGAGCTCCGTCGTAGCGGCCTGCGCATTGCGGCCAACGGGCCCGGCGGCCACGGCAGCATCGCCTCCCAACTTCACTTTTTCCTTCAGCAGATCGTCGACCGCATGATGATTCATGCCGATCAACACGAGATCGGTTGACTGCCCGCCGACCTGGAAACCGAAACTTGCTCCTTCCAGCTGAACGAATGCGGGGGCGCTCCACCTGCCACTGTGGGTCCGGCAGGTGGCCACACCCTGTCCGTACTCCCCACCCACAACGAACGCGCCCTTCTTGAAAGCTGGCACCACGAGGACGCAGGTCGCATGGGAAACGATGTCATAAGGAAGGCCCCTATCGGGTGTATTCATCAATTCGTGAAGAACCGCATGAGCGGCGTCAATGCGGGCATCGATCTTCGCCGTATCTTCAGAAAAGGCCAAACTGCTAACGCTTGCTGCAAAAACAGCTGCTGCCAAAAATTTCCTCATATCGTTCTCGCTTTCGCAATGGACTTATGTCCGCTGACGGACCTAGTGTGTACGAGTCCCAAATCCCGGTCGTGGTTGTATCGCAAAGAAAGAAACACGATAAAGGGCTCCTGAACCGCTGCTTCCAGCTCGCCAGCGCGGTCCGGCAGGTTCGCGAGAAAATCCCCAGAACAGGCCACACAAAGAGCCGGAGTTCTGGAGCGATCGAATCAATGAAAGGTCTTCTGAACACTCAGTTCCTTGCGGCCCAAGCCAGCCCATCCGTTGCCTTGCCCGTAGCAATCATCCGCGTAACTTTCCAGCTTCCAAGATCGATCTCGGCCACCTGGTTGCTGTGCATGCAGGAAACATAAGCGGCCTTGCCATCCGGCCGCACCACGACTTCCTGCGGATACGCTCCGACCGGAATATTTCGCGCCACCTGCATGGTCTTGATGTCGATCACCGCGACTTTGTTTACATCCGGCAGTGCCACCAGGAACCAGCGTCCATCCGGCGAAACCGCACCACCGTAACCCTCCGCCTCAATCGGTATCCACCTGGCCACTTGCTCCGTCTTGGTATCGATCACCGCCATCTGCGGCTTGGTCTGGTCGGCGGTAAACACCCAGCGGTCGTCCTTCGAAATTGCAATCCGCTGCGTGTTCCCTGAGATCGGAATCACCTTGAGCGTTTTGCGCCAGCAATATCCAGCACCGAAACCGTCCCCGGCCCCACGTTGGCCGTGTAGCCGCGCCGGCCGTCGTGCGACAGCACCAGCATGTGACTCTCTGGCTGCCCGGTCGGAATCGATCCGACAATCTTCAGCGTCTTCGGGTCAATGATCGTGATCGACTTATCCAGCTCCGTCGTCACGTAGAGCAAGCCGTCCTTGGGCCCGATCAGCGGACAATGCGGCCGCACGCCGTGATCGAAATCGACTGCGCCCACCACCTTCTGCGAAGCAATGTCGACGGCCACGATCTTCGCGCCATCCGTACCCGGCCTGCCCACCCCCGAGTTTCCGTAAATTGGCACATACGCAGTGCGCCCATCCGGCGAAGCAATTACCTCATGCCCCGTGACGCCGCCCTCGGCCACCGAACCCAGCACCTTGCCGGCAGCCGGATCGACGATTGCCAAACTGTCGTCGCCTTTTTGCGCGACCAGCAACCGCGCCTGAGCGTGAGCGGCACAGGCCATCATCAACAGTGAGAGCAGGGAAAGAGCGCTACGGTTCAATTGCATGGTGAGACCTCCGGAAGCCACGCAAAAACTATAGCCGGGCGCCCCATCCTTGTGCAGCTTGATTGCGCAAGGGTGGGAGCTGATCCCTGTTCCCCGTCTTCATCCCTTCGCCTTCCATGGATCGTATGTCCCCACGCTCCACGAGTGGCCTTCCGGGTCCTTCACCGTAAATTCACGGCTGCCGTAGTCGGTGTTCTGAATCTCGCGGATGATTGTTCCACCTGATGCCTTCGCGCGCGCATAGGCTGCGTCGGTATCCGGCACAATCACATAGGCGCTGCGCGTCTCAAAGCCTCCCACTTCCTCGGGCGACTTGAATCGACTCGCACACGCATCCTCCTTATAGGAGCCGAGCATGATCATGCCTCCGCCCAGCGTCAATTCGGCGTGACCAATCGTGTTGTCGGGGCCGGGATAAACTGCGTGCCGCTCAAATCCCAGGACCTGGCAAAGCCAATCAATGGCGGCAGGAGCGTTGCGATAGCGCAGCGCGGGCATGATGGTGGAAGGGGAATTCACGGGGTATGACATAGTTCCTCCTGGTTGCATTTTGATCTACCGCATCAATATGACAGCCCCAACCGTAGGTCTTCTTGGAAAAATCGGAAGTCGGAAAAGGAAGCAAACATTAGGGACTGTTAACACTGTGGGATGGGCGGCGACGGGAGCCGATTTCTTCGGCTCAACAGGCCCTAGTCCACAACGATGTGGTTCGCCCACCGCGTGCGCCGCGCCGAGTAAGTGGTCGCATCGATCCCCGAGAAGGCCCGGAATTCATTGGCGAAATGCGATTGGTCATAGAAGCCGCAGTCGAGCGCTAATTCAGCCCATGGCACGTCGCAGCCTGCATACAACTGCCGCACTGCGCGTTGAAAGCGCCGCACCCGGCACCACGTTTTGGGCGATAAGCCCACTTCTTCGCGAAACACCTGCGAAAAGCGCCGCTCGCTCCAGCCCGTCCGCTTGGCCACCTCGCGCACCGTAGTGATGCCAGGCGCGCGATTGAAGGCCCTCACTGCAAAATCAATCTCGCCCGATCGCCATGGGCCATGGCGCGTCAAACGCGGCGCGAATCTCTCCACCAGAAAGCTCTCCAGGCAGCGCAGCCGGCTCTCCGGCCCCGGTAATTCACGCAACCGGTCGCGCAGGCTCCGCGCCGGCGTGCCCCACACATCCTCAAGACCCACGCTGCGATTGCTGAAAAGGTCGACGGCATCCCAGGCAAACGGCCCGAATCCTCCGGGCGCAAAAACAATTCCCATCAGGTCCGCCATGTCGGAGCTTTCAATAATCTCGTAGACCGAACGCGCACCCACCACCAGAGCGGGCGGCATGCGGCGGTCGCTCTCGCCAACGGGGCAATCGAGAAGATAATCGCGTGCGAGGTTGAGAATCACCTGCACGCATCCGCTCGGCAGAACACGCTCGCGCCTGTGAGCCAGCTCCCGGGCCTGCGCATACCAGAGCACGCGAATGAAGCTATCAAGCGGTGCGGCGGGAGTGTGCTCCAGGTAAAGCATGCGCCCTCGAAGCTCTTATAGCACGGCTCTTGCCTCCTTTGAAACACAGCCTGGACTGCTGTCGACCTCGCTCCGGTATTCTCTGCCCATGGGCCTTCCCGCCGGAGACACTCAACTCGTGCAGATTATGGACGCAGCTCTGGCTGAAGCCGCCCAGCGTGCCGGTTCGTGGCTCGCGTGCCGGCCGGGTTGCACCCAATGCTGCCACGGAGCTTTCGCCATCAACGCGCTGGATGCCGCTCGCCTCCGAACCGGCCTGCAGGCATTGCATGCAGCGGATCCTTCAGCCGCTGAGGCGGTACGAAAACGCGCCCAATCGTGGCTGGCCGAATTCGGCCCTGAATTCCCAGGAGATCCGGCAACCGGGCTCCTTGGCACATCCGGAGACGATCAGGCCCGATTCGAGGACTTCGCCAACGACGCGCCCTGTCCGGCTCTCAACCCAGCAACCGGGCTGTGCGACGTCTATGAATGGCGTCCCATGACCTGCCGAATCTTTGGGCCGCCCACGCGCATGGCTGGCGGCGACAATCAAATCGCGAGTTTGGGCTGTTGCGAGCTGTGCTTCGTTGGCGCAACCGAGACCGAAATCGCCGCGTGCGAGATGCCCGTTCCGCATGAAGTCGAAGCGCAAGTACTCATCGAAACCGGCCAAACCGGCGACACCGTTGTCGCGTTCGCGTTGCTGGCATAGAGCATCCCGTGCTCCAAGATCGAGAACCGGCCCCGTTTGCGCTTTGGCAGGGATAGAATGGACAACCAACTGACGAACTTACGGTCGCCCACGCCATGCCCGTCGCTCAACTCACTCTCGAGCTCCGCATCGAGCACGCCCAGTCCCTCAAGGATCGCCGCCAGGTCGTCCGTTCCATGAAGGACCAGCTCCGCCAGGGCTTCAACATCTCCGTCGCCGAATTGGATGAAGCGGTCACCTGGCAGTCGGCGACACTCGGCGTAGTCGCCATCTCCCACTCACGCGACTACCTGCACGGCTTGATGGCTGAGGTTGAGCGGGCCGCTCGCCGCATGACCAACGAGCTCGGCGCCGAGCTCGCCGACGTTTTCTGGGATTACATTGAAACTTGATTGGCGCGCACTCTCGGGAAAGCTCCCGGCCTGTCTGAAAATAAAAGGCTTATCAGCGAATCTGGCCCTATAGCTCCCGTGATGGTCACGTGAGCGGCGTCACATCGATTGCGGCGAAGGCAAAATTCGAGTGCGCTCCGTCACATCGGCGTTTGCAGTCACATGACACTCTGACACTGCGAGTGTGATTGCCGCCATGAATGCCGTTGTCCTATTACAAAAATTAGACGAGATTGAACGGGCCCTCGATGTGGAAGAGCGCGCAACGATACGCAAGCTCGTAGTGGATGCCCAGCAATGCGCCCTTCAGTTACAGAAAGAGTCGCCGGAGCAGATGCGGCGTGACTCCCGCTGCGGCTGCCGCGTCTAGGCCGCACTTCATTGGCCCGTTCCCGTTTTCGCCGCCCGCATCCTGTATAGGCCGTGCTTCCACATTTGATCGGCTTCGATCGAACGGCCAGCTTAGTGAATCGCTGGATCGTACAGGACCCAACCAGCCGCAAGACTCCTGTCGCGCTCATGGTCGGCGTCCTTGTCCGCCGCTTCTGCCGTGTCGTGGGAGTAATACTCCGCGCTCCGGATTGCGTTGAAGTCGGGGTTCTTTTGGACCGAGTCGCCTTCGAAAATGCGGACCTCGTAGAACGTACCGTCTTCCGACGGCCCAGCCACAATCTGGCGGAACTTCCGGCCGGGGGCCGGGAGAGGGGCGCCGGAGTAGAGCACGTGAAACCTGCTGAATCGGGGCATAGGGCATTCTATCCCGGTCCATTCAAAACTGCCGTTGAAGATATCGGCGTCCACGAAAAGTGCAGGCCAAATGGCCGGGCGATGACCCTCACGGTCGAGCACTTCGCTCAGAAACGGACGAATGCGCCGATCATCGGCTCTTGAGTGTGCACATACTCGCCTGTCGGCGAATAGCCCCTGAACACGTCGGGCGCCTTGTAGAAAAGCGCACGGTACTGCATGCGCAGACCCAGGCGCGAAGCGAAATTCCAGTCTGCACCGCCGCCGCCAACCCAGGCTGGCCGGGAAAGAGAATTCGTCCCGATCGCGCTTCCCGTGGGGTCGGTGAAGACGAAGCCGAGACCGGCGAGACCAAAGGGCCTCAGGTTTCCAAATTTGGCTGATACCACATAGTCAGCGGTGAACTCGGGCGCGATACCGCTGAGCGTGATCGGCTGGTTACTGCAACGGGCACCGCACGTACTCGGCACCGAAGCGAGCGAGTAGGTGGAACCGCGAACCCCGAAATTGAACTCGAGGCCCACCAGAGGGCTGAAAATGTGACGCGCGCCGATCATGCCTCCGCCGGAATTGGCCGCGCTCTGAATGGTGCCGTTGCCCGTGGTGGTGTTGTTGAATGTGCCATAGACACTGGCGGAAATGTCGGTCTGCGCATGAGCCGAGACCCCCACAATCGTGACGATTGCAATCAATAAAAACGCAGCCTGCTTCCAATTAGTTTGCACGTATCTTCTCCGAATTCAGATTCACATGTATTTCGTGCGAGCACGAACATGGATTGCCCGAAACGCATCCCGGCTTTGCGATTGGGACTGCTTCTTAGATGGTTACATACGCAATTCGTGACCTGCCAACCCGTATCTCTTTGGGATCGAGGATGTATACCGCCAAGGCGGACACTCGCAAACGCCCCTGGGACAGGATAGCCGGGCGGGGCGGGTCAGCCGTTGACCATTTGTAATGCACGTCGAGGCGCGCTGGAATTTGGCGCGGCTCATTCTTGCAGTTTTCAGGGTACAGAATCGAGCCCATGGCGCACGATGCCTCAACGCCACCACTCTGATCGCAACTCCTCGCCCGCAAATACCTCCGAAGGAACACCCGGAGTCGGCGACCAGAGCTTCAGTCCCTCAACCGGCCAGACCGTCTCGATGGGCTGCTGCCAGGGGTGCAGTGCCAGGTCGAAGAGTCCCCAGTGAATTGGCATAAGCAGACCTTGGCCGCCTAGAGCCATAAAGCTGCGCAAGGCGCCTTCCGGTCCCATGTGAATCTCTGCCCACAACGGATCGGACGCGCCAATCTCAAGCATGGCCAGGTCGAACGGACCGAACTGCTCCCCGATCTCGCGGAAGCCTGCCCACTCCCCGGAATCGGCCCCATAGTACACGCGGTGTTGCGGACCAGCCAATGCAAACGAGGCCCACAGCGTTTCGAAGCGATTGAAGAGGCTGCGGCCCGAAAAATGACGGGCTGGGAGAGCCGTCACCTGCACTGCGCCCACGTGTGTGCTGTCCATCCAGTCCAGTTCGAGACAATGCGCCGCCGGCACACCCAGCTGCTGCAGGAGTGCGCCTACGCCAAGGGGCGTGATCCATCGCGTTTTCTCCAGCACGGCCAATTTCGTTATTGCGCGGATCGTACCTGCGCCCAGGTGATCGTAGTGATCGTGCGAAATGATCACAGCATCGATGGCTGGAAGGTCGCTCAGTTCCAGAGGCGCGGGGAAAAACCGCTTGGGCCCGCTCCAACTAGTCGGCGACGCGCGCTCATCCCACACCGGGTCGATCAGGATGCGTACCCCATCGATCTCGACAAGCGATGTCGCATGTCCCATCCAGGTGATGCGCAGACCGGAACGCGGCTTTGTCGCGTAAATCGTAGTGTCGGTACGAAACGGGCCGAGCGGCTCCGGCGGTGAGCGTGCCTTCGCCCCCAGAAAAAACCGCGGCCCCACCTTGAATAGTGTCGAGAGTCCACCGACCTTCGTCGGCACCGGATTAAGATAGCGCGGGCCATCCCGTCGGGCAGGTTGAAGAACCATATTGATTCGATGATCTGTGCGCGCAGCGGATTCCGCGGGTAGCGTCCCAGCAACGCACTTTTAGGACACTACCTGTGAACGGGATAACCGGGCCCACTCTGTTATCCTGAGGGGTTTACCTGGGGAAGGAAACCTGTATGCCGGAGCACAGGGGGCGCAAGCATCATCAGGACCGCGTAGCCGAGACGCTGCGCGAGGAAATCGGCGCCATGATCGAGGGCGAACTCTCCGATCCGCGCATCGCCTTTTGCTACGTCAGCGAAGTGCTGCTGAATCCGGGCGGCAAATCGGCGCGGGTCTATATTGCAGTGGACAGCGCAACCCCCAACATCGCCCAGGCGGAGGACGACACCGTCGCCGCCCTCGAGTCCGCCAAGGGCTATATTCGCTTTCAATTGAAGGAACGGATGGGCGTGCGGCACGTTCCCGATCTGAGTTTTTTTGCCGATCGTTCCGGGCGCTTTCAGGCGCGCATCGAAGAAATCATGCAGCGCTCGCGCAAACGGCAAAAGGCTCCGGTGGAGTAGCCGCGCATGGATGCTTCCCGCCCCATCGTCGCGAGCCGGTCTGGCCACGTCGCGGCGCGTCCCGCCCAAAATCCGATCGACACCATTCTTCAGGTCATCCGCGAGGGCGAGCGGTTTCTGGTTTGCTCCCATTCCAGACCCGACGGCGACGCTGTGGGCAGCGTCCTGGCAATGGGCATGTTTCTGGAGCAGATGGGCAAACGTGCCGATCTTGTCACCGCCGACCGTATTCCGGTCGTGTATCGGAAGCTTCCGCGAGCCGACAGCATGCAGACCGCACTGCGTGTGCACGGTCGCTATGACGCCGCGATTCTCCTTGAGTGCGACAGTGTCGAACGCACGCGGTTGCGCGGACTCGAGCGCTTCCCGATCGTCAACATCGATCACCATGCCAGCGGCCGCGAATGGGGCCAGGTGAACTGGGTCGATCGCGAAGCGGCCAGCGTGGGCGAGCTGGTGTGCCGGTTGATTAAGGCGGCCGGGGCCACCATCACTCCTGAAATTGCCACCTGCCTTTACACCACACTGCTCACCGATACCGGCGGCTTCATCTACGGCGGTGTCCGTGCTTCCACCTTCGCTCTGGCGCAGGAGCTGGCTCTCGCCGGCGCCAATCCGATTCGTATCTCCAAGGACATCTACTTCTGCGTGCCGATGTCGAAGTTGTTGTTGCTGGGCGCCGCGCTCAATAATCTGCATCGGGAAGGGCGGGTGGCTTGGCTTTGGATCACACATCAAGACATGGTGCGCACCTGTGCGGCCGAAGAAGATTGCGAGGGCATTGTGAACTACGCACTCTCGGTTGCCGACGTCGAGGCGGCCGTATTCCTGCGCGAGTTGCCCGAACAGCGCATCCGCATGAGCCTGCGCAGCAAAGGCAAGGTCAATGTGGCTGCGATCGCCGAGGCATTGGGAGGCGGCGGGCACGAGAATGCTTCCGGCTGCACCGTCGATGGACCGCTGACCCGCGCACTCGATGACATACTCGCTCAATTGCGCCTGTGTGTCTCCGGGGGTGCTGCCAAGCCGGGTTGAGATCCGGCTCGAATCTGTTAGCCTTGTCCCTATCGAAACGCGCCGGGCCGCAGCTTTCTCCCCCACCGCTCGCGCCTCGCGTTTAAACCTCGTTTGAGGTGTAGAGCAACCGGTCTCCAGGAGTTCTTCTAAATCCTGTCTGAAGGCCGAGCGGGGCCCGCGGCGAAACGTGCGTCGGCCCCATTTGGAGAACCGCTGGACGTGGAGACTGAGTTGGAATCACCTGCTCCGGAATCGACAGAATCGACGGAAAAACCGGGCAGACGGCTCCCGAATTGGGCCACTATTTGTGAAGCTTCTGTATTCGTCATTTTCGCCGTCTTCTTCATCCTCTATGGAGTCACGCCGCTGTTCGGCGGCGACGGCCTCGGCCTCGTGGGCGCCGATGAGCCGCGTTATGCCCAGATCGCGCATGAGATGCTGGCGCGCTTCGACGACGCCCACACCCTGAAAGGCCGCCTGAGCGCCTGTGTCACTCCTTATCTCTATGGCCATCCCTGGCTGGAAAAGCCGGCTCTCTATTACTGGCGCGCCATGTTTGTCTTCCAGGATCTTGGCGTGCATGACTGGAGCGCACGGCTGCCATCGGCAAGCTTTGCCTTCATTATGGTGGCGCTCATTTACCTGCACATGCGGCGCTTCCGCCGCGGAGGCCACCTCGACGCCGCACTCATCACCGTTGCCTGCGCGGGCATCATCGGTTTCTCGCGGGGCGCTTCGACCGACATGCAGATGGCCGCGCCATTCTCCATCGGCCTGCTCGGCTGGTACGCGTGGTACGAAACCGATTCCAAATTCTGGCTCTTCGATATCTACTTCTTTACCGGCGTCGCCACGCTCGCCAAGGGGCCTGTAGCTCCCTTCCTGGCCATCCTTATCGTCGTGGCCTTCGCTGCTTTGCGGCGCGAGTGGTCCATTCTCAAGCGGTCGTTCTGGTGGCCGGGGATGCTGCTCTACTTCGTCATCGTCCTGCCATGGTTCGTCGCCGTGCAGCACCAGAATCCGACCTTCTTCCGCGAATTCTTCTTCGAGCACAATCTTGAGCGTTTTGCCACCAATCGTTATGAGCATCAGCAGCACTTCTTTTACTACTTCGTTGTCGTGCCGCTCGCGCTGATGCCCTGGGCGATCATCGCTATCCCCGCGCTGATCGACGGCGTTCAGACTTCGGTGGCGGAGTGGCGGCTGCGGCATTCCAAGCCCGACAAGCCCGCGCCCAAGCGCCTCGGCGACGCTTTTCCTGAATTTCTTGTTCTGTGGGCGCTCATCCCCATCGTCTTTTTCTCGTTTTCCGAATCCAAACTTCCCGGCTACATCCTTCCTTCCATTCCACCCATCACGATCCTTACCGGCGATTACTTGTTTCGCTGCCGCAAGACCGGCCTGAATTTCTGGGTGCTGTTCGGGCATGCATTGCTCTGTGGCATCATGACGCTGATTGCCTTTCTGCTGCCCTGGTTTGTCGGCCATGGTCCCAGCATGCCGCCCGCACATGCACTTATCGCCGCGCTGCTGGCCTCGGCGGGCGCGGTGCTGTTGATTCTGGTTGTGGTACACGGCTTCGGCGTTGCGCGTCTTCGCCTCGCCACCACCGGAATCCTGATTGTTCTCGTTTTCTTCCTCTATGGGCTTGGACCATTCTTCGGCATACCCGCCGTCAGCGCGTCTAAACGAGTGGTTCAGTTGCTCGATCGCTCCTACTCGGCGCGCCCGCTGGCGGAGAGGTTGGCCGGCATTGCTCCCGCCGACGAAACGGTTGCTGTCTTTCGCGTACGCCGCGATGTGGAATACGGCCTTGCCTTCTATCGCAATCACCAGGTCTTCAATTACGAAGAGACTGGTGTGCCCGATCAAGAGCATTTGCTCGTGGCACGCGTCACTGGCCGCGGCGGCGCCGACCTGCACACGCAAGATGCTCTGGGAGAATATCTGGAGGGCCGTCAGTACGAACCGCTCTTCAGCTGGCCCGAGCAGGGACTTGAGATTTACCTTGTAGGACGCAAATGATTCAATGGCATGTACTGCAAAATGAAGTGAGCATCTTAACCGGCTGACTCGGGCAAGTTCATAAGAACACACATGGCAGCGAACGTTTCCTTTGAGATTCTCGACTTGAGACACTTTGGAGCACCTGTGCTCCGGCCTGTCCTCGAAGCCGAGAGCGAAGTCTGGATGGAGCGCCTGCATTGGGACTATCGTGCTTCGTCCAAGCTGCTGATGCAGTACATCGACAGCCACATGCTGCCGGGTTATGCTGCGCTTGAGTCCGGCCAGGTCACCGGCTACGCCTTCTGCGTTTATGAGGAAAGCAAAGCCGTCATCGGCGACGTCTTCGCTCTGCCCGGCTTCAGCCCCGAAGCGCCAACGACTGGGCCCGGCGGATCCGGACTCGAAACCGAGGGACCTGCCCATGAAATCGAGGAAACGCTGCTCAAGCACCTGCTTGAAACTCTCCTGAACTCTCCACAGGTCAACCGCGTTGAGTCGCAGCTATTGCTACATCCAGCAGGCAGCCACGCCGAGCTTTTTCGCAAGGAGGGCTTCCAGATCTACCACCGGCTGTTCATGGTGCAACTGCTTGCCGGCCGCTGGACCCGCCCCGGCATCGACATGCCATCGGGCCTGGAGCTGCGCCCGTGGCGGGAGGAGGATCTGAATGCCGCGGCTCGCCTCATCTCTGCTGCCTATCGCAATCATCCCGACAGCCTCATCAATGATCAGTACCACTCCGTCCACGGCTCTCTGCGGTTTCTTCACAACATCGTTCGCTACGCCGGCTGCGGCGCCTTCTCGCCCGTCGCCTCGCACGTGATCGCGGATCGCAGAAGCCACGAACTCGCGGCTCTCGTCCTGGGCTCGCGCGTCAGTCCGCAAAGCGGCCATATTACTCAACTCTGCGTCCATCCGGAATACCGGCGTCAGGGGCTTGCACGCCTTCTGCTTTCGCTCGCTGCGGCACAGTTCATTCGCCAGGGCGTGAGCGAAATCTCTCTCACCGTCACCGAAGCCAATAGCGACGCCATCGAACTCTATAAATCGGAAGGCTATGAAAACAGGCATACCTTCGATGCGGCGGTATGGGAGCGGTAGGGTAATTCGTACCTTGGTGATGAAAGTAACTTTTTGGCGTGATCGACAGTACCATGTTAGTAATGTAGTTCAGCTAGAATCACCACAAAATACATCGCTTGTGTCAGCGCCGTCCTGATGCATTGAAGCGGTCGATTTGCGGAGAAGGTGCTCCTCGCGCTCGGAATTTCCGAAACGGATCCATATTCTCCCGCCCAGATCGCCAGAAGTGACTGAGATTAAGGGGTGCCTATGACAAAGCGGTATTTTCGCTTCAACGCAAGTTCGAAATTGAAGATTTTGACCGACGAAAGCGGTCAGGCTCTGGTGTTGGTTGCGTTGTCTCTGACTTTTCTCATGGGCGCCATGGCACTGGCGATTGACGTCGGATTCGTCCGATTTCAACAGCGCCAGTTGCAGACGGCGGCTGATGCAGCGGCGATCGCGGCAGGTCTGGAGCTTGGCAACTGCAACAATACGGTTTGCGCCAACATGACAACGGCCGCGGCGACGGCTTTGAAAGAAGACGGCATTACCAGCACCACGATCACCCCGACAACGAATCAATGCACAGTCTCCACCTCGTCGGGCTTAGCCATGATTGTGAATGTTGCTCCCTGCGTCCTGGGATCGAGCGATCCGAACAACGGCAACACGCATATGGCCGAGGTGGTGCTTACCGAGCCGCAAAAAACGTTCTTTGGCGCCATTATTGGGATTCGGACATGGAATCTGGTGGCGCGCGCCGAAGCAGGGGATTCCTATATCAATACGGGTATCAGCGGCGGTAATTGCCTTTACACGCAATCCCTTGAATTCAATGGCTCCAACGGGACCTTTAGTTTGAACAATTGCGGTCTCTACGACAATGGAAACCTGCAAACCAACAGCAACGATAGTGTGACAGCCTCCACGTTTCTTTACTACGGATCGTGGAGTCCCAACAACTGCAACAGCAGCTGTGTATGGAACATAGGAGGGACGAATACCGGCCCCCCGACGCACACGACCACCCAGCAGAGCGACCCGCTGGCATCGCTGACGCCGCCCACCCAGCCTGCGGCTTCATCTACGGCCAGCAATACCACGCCCAATAGCGGCGCCACCTTGCAACCGGGCTACTACGCCAACGGCATTAATCTGAACTCGAATGTTGCCGTTACCCTTGCTCCCGGCCTTTACTTCATGAATGGCTCCATCAACGTCAATAGCGGCGCCACACTGACCGGAACAGGCGTGGAATTGTATTTCTCCAACGGGACCTTGCAGTTGAATAGCGGCAGCACGGCGCAGCTTACGGCGCCTACCACTACGTCGTCCACAGCGGGCACAACGGCCGGAATGCTGGATTGGCAATCCAGCACCAACAGTACCGGGATGCCCATCGACTCCGGCTCATCTTCTTATTTTCAGGGAGTCATCTATCTCCCCGATGCACAGCTTACCCTCAACAGCGCCGCAGGCGTCACGATTAACAGCGGCGCATCCTACACGGCTCTCGATGTGAAGGATCTCATGGTTGACTCCAGCGAAAATTTCGTGATCAACAGTTCCGGGGGATACCTCGGTGGCAGTCCCAGCAAGATTTTGGGGGCGTTTGCACTTTCGGAGTAGCTTATGAAGAAGCGAACTCGATTCCATCTGTTGCGAGACGAACACGGGGCAAGCCTGGTGGAGCTGGCATTCGTCTTGCCGCTGTTTCCGCTGTTGATTCTCGGCGCTGTCGATTTTGGGCGGGCCTTTTATCTCTCGACTGAGATCGTAGGCGCGGCGCAGGCTGCGGCGGCGTACGGGTCTCAGAGTCCGACCGATACGACGGGCATCCAGAATGCGGCCAAGGATGATGCGCCGGATGTGCCAAGCCTGTCGGCAGGAACTCCTACGTCTGGGACCGAATGTTCTGACGGCACCCAATACACGACAAACATTTCAGCGACGCTGTCGTGTGGAAGCGCCACCCAGGTACAACGCGTCAATGTAACGGTCACAGGAACCTATAAACCGTGGTTTCCTTGGCCCGGACTTCCGTCGTCTATGACGCTGTCTAGTTCGGCTTCAATGCGCACCGCAGGCAGCTAGCCCTTCAGCGGTATGTGAGCAAGACAGGGGAGATTCCTGCCTGTTGGCTAAAGGATAGGAAGCCGAACCTGAAAGACGTGCTGCTGGGGGAGCGAAAGCGCAAGAGATATTCTGGTCAATGAAGAGAATGATTGACATGCAGAAGCGGTTCCATTGGACGAGCGAAGAGAGCGGTTCAGCGCTGGTGGAATTCGCTGTCACTGTGCCGCTTCTGATCTTTCTCTTGTTCGCCGTTCTCCAAGGGTCGTTTGCGATGTATGCCTACCACTACACGGCCTACGCGGCACAGCAGGGCGCGCGCTTCGCCATGGTGCGCGGCTACACCGCGAGTGAGAACATCGCCTCACCCTGCGGAACATCGGCGCCTCCGAACTTCACGATCGCCTACGACTGCACGGCCGTCAGCGGCGATATTCAGAACTATGTGCAAAGCCTGGGGGCGATTAACCCAAGCAATCTGACAATCAACTCATCGAATTGGCCGGGTCTGAACCCGGATGGCACCAGTACCGGGTGCACCACCCACGCGAATAGCAAAGGCTGCCTGGTGAAGGTGACGGCCAGCTACACTTTTAATTTCGTACCTTTTCTTCCCTTTACCGGCCTGAAGATGAGTGCCACGTCCGAAAAGGTGATTCTCCAGTAAGAGCCAGCGCCCACTTGGGAACATTTCCCTTGCGTAGGTCATCTCTTCCGGGAAGAATGCCCTTCCGGCTCTATTGCAGAATTTAGCCTCTACTTTTGCTAAAAGTGGAAACAGAGCGTTGGATCGCCACGATCCAAGCGCGGGTTCTAAGTCCTTTGGCGAGACGACTCTGCGGCCAAACTATTTGTTGCGAAGACTTTGCAGCGATTGGCGATCTCCAAACTGACGAAATCAAGGAACTTATGGCCAGAGTCCGGGGGGGAGGGTACTGGGATGGCTTCGCCCGTTGGATGACCCTTACCGCGCGATCAAATACATGCCCCAGCTCAGCACGATAGCCGAGCCCACGAACAGCAGGAAGCAGTAGAGACCGTAGCGAACCATGCGCCGCGGTGTCTCACGCTGCGTAATGCCGAAAACCACGGACGCGCACAAGGCAAACAGCAGGACCGCCGTGAAATGGGAAGGGCTGAACATCAGAGCGGCTTTCTCCCCGTGCGCAGATTGTGGGCATCTACGGCGGCAATCACATTCAAGAGGCCGGCCACCACGATAAACCGCGTGCCGTAGTCGGCGGTTGTCACCTGCACCGAATCCGCGCCGAGGCCCAGCACACGTGTCACGATGTAGAGCAATCCGCTGCCCAGGTCACCGGCGAGACCAAGCATGTCAAGAATATCGTGCGCGCTTGAATAGACTTTGCCCTGCATGGCGAGACCCAGCGCAAACATGCTCAGGATCGCGAGGCCGAGCAATATGCCGCGACCCCATTTGCGCACAAGGAAATGGCCCGCTCCGGGCACGAGCCAGCCCACAATCAAGGGGAGATAAACGAATCCTTGCGGTGCGGTTTTCGTCGCTGCAGGAGTGCTGTTGGGTGTTGCTGACATGCCTCTTCGACTATATCGCACCGGGACGGCGAAGACCGTTCTCGGTCAGTTACCCGTGGGGATGATTCCCGCGTTCTCGACCATCAAAACTACGCTGCGCTTCGGCGCCCTCGTACGATGCACGACGCCGCGCGAAACCACGAATCCCTGACCCGGCTTAAGTTCTACTGTCCGGCTCTCCAAATCAATGAGCAACGCCCCATCGACCGTGTAGAAGAATTCGTCGTCTTCGTCGTGTTTATGCCAGTGATATTCGCCTTCGAGTACGCCGAGCCGCACCACCGAGCCGTTCACCTGGCACAGCGTCTGATTGAACCATTTGAATTCGCAGGCGTCTGCAAGGGCCTTCACATCGATCAGTTCGAGCGGCCCATGCAGAATATTGAGGCGGGTTTCATAGGGAAAAGCGGCAGTAGATTCAGCCATGATTCTCTCCTCGTGTGAAGCTTACCGCCCGAGTTACGCTGGATGCAAAATGCGGCGTTCGGTGCGGGGAAGGTGAAACTTCAATCGAATCTCAATTGCCTGCGCTGTGGAAAACCCGATGTGCATTTTCTATTCCCTGCTTTTAGATTCTCACCAGCTCGCGCTGCATCTTTCCTGTCACCCACGCCTTGGTGTCGGACGTCATCATGTTCACTTCGCTGCGCACGCCAAACTCCGGTAGATAGATCCCCGGCTCAACCGAAAAGCAGGTGTAAGGCAGCAGGTGACGCTCATCGTGAGTTTCGAGATTGTCGAGATGTGCCCCCGGTCCATGCAATTCCCGCGCGATGTTGTGTCCGGTCCGATGGGTGAAATAGCTTGCGAAGCCTGCAGCGTAAATCACTCCGCGTGCGGCATCGTCTGCCTCGTATCCGCAAATAGTGTGGCCGTCCGCGAAAGCCGCTTCCACCACGGCAATCGCCGCATCCCGCGCATCGCGTACCGTCGTGAAAACCTGCTTCTCGCGTTCGGTTGGCTCGCGCCCCACCACGCCGGTCCACGTAATGTCATAAAAAATGCTGTCGGTCTCGTTCAGCCTTCCCCAGATGTCAATCAACATAAAATCGCCTTCGCGGATCGACGCACAATGCTCCACTGTCGGCTCATAGTGCGAGTCGGAACTGTTGGCGTTCACACTTACGTTGGGTCCGTTTTCCCAGATCAGCCCCTCCCGCCGCATGGCTTTGCTGAGCCACTGCACGTGATCGAATTCTGTATATCCGGCGACACGGCGAGAACCGGACGGCGGACGCACCCGTCTTCCGATCTCTTTCCATCCCTCTTCCAGAATTCTGTCGATTGCTTCCTGCGCGATCGAGTGGGTGGTCATCTGCGCCTCGCTCAGCACCGCTTCAAACTGGCTGACCAGATCTGCCGAACTCACAATCTGCTTGCCGAGTCCGCGTAAAAACTCCACCGTGCCCGCGTCCACCATGGAGACATACATGATCGCGTTGTTGGGTGAATACTGCATGGCGATCTCGGTCGCTCCGGTCAGCATGGCTTCCAGTCCAGCCGCTAACTCGAGCCAGCTTGAGTAGAGCCCTTTCGTACCGGGCAGCGAATCGAGCCGGCCTTGCTCCACGCGATGCACGAGTTTGCGCGGCTTGCCTTCGGCGGGCACAAAGTAGTACCAGCGGCGCGTGATGTGCGCTTTTTCGTCGAGACCTAAAATGTGCGCGGCGATCGGATCGCGGTGATGGTGATCGTAAAACAGCCAACCGTCGTGGCCGGCCTCGCGCAACGCGCCCTGAATCGCCTCTAAGTCCATATGGGCAATTTTACGCGCTGAGCTCGTTGGTTTGAGGGGCGCTTCTAAAGCGCCGCCAGTGCCTCGGGCTGGCTGGGAAACAGCCCCGCATATTTCGTGATGCCCACCATGGTGAAAACTTTGGTGAAGTGTGGAGACAGCCCGAACGCATAGACCTTCTGCCCGGAGTTCGCGGCCTCGATCAGCATCTGGATTACAAGCGCAATGCCGCTGGAATTGATATAGTCCACCTTGGTGAAATCCAGCAGCACGTGCTTCGCCGTCGCTTTCGGCAAACCCTGATATGTGCCGAGCACCGCTTCTTTCGACGTGCTGGCGATATCGCCTTCAAAGCGTAAAACTGTGACCGGATGTCCGGCCGGGGAAGTAACCTGGTCGATGCGCGCTTTCGTATCAGTCTGCACGATGATCGTTTCTCCCGTTCGCGTTAGTCCGATTCCTTGTCGAGGCGAATGACAAGCCGCACATAGCTGCTCCTTCCGTTGGTGCCCTTCACCCACTCCGCTTCGTCGACCAGGGCCTGGATCAGAAACATGCCCATGCCGCGCGGACCTTCTTCGCCATGAATCTTGCGGTCGATGTCCGGCTTCGCGGGCAGGTTCTTCAGGCCCTTGCCGTCGTCAATCACTTTCACTTCGAGCGCGTCGTCCACCGACGACAACACCACACCGACGGAAAGGCCTTCATTCAGTAGATTGCCATGTTCGATCGCATTGATGCACGCCTCGGCTACAGCGGTCTTCAGATCTTCGACCCGTTCCGGCTTGAAACCCATCAGCTTGGCCACTGCAGCCGCGGTACTCATTGCCACTTTTTCATAGCCGAGCCGCGACGGAAGCCGAACCTCCACGCTGGTGGATTTCACCTTGGTCATTCCTTCTTCCTCATCCCTGCTACGCTTCCCGGCATAATGCGAGAGCCGTCATGTCGTCTCCCTGGGCCGCGCCTTGCGCAAACTCACCGATGGCTGTCCATAATGCACCGAGAATATCATCCGCTTTCACGGCCGGGCACGTACAAAACACATGCAGCAGCCTTTCCGGACCAAATTCTTCATCACCTTTGAAAACCTCGGTCAATCCGTCGGTATAGAAGAGCAGCCTGGCCCCTGGTGTAAACCCGCATTTCTCGCTCGTGTAGCGCATGCCCGGCAGCAAGCCAAGCGGCGTTCCGGTAGATTCAAACTGTACGGTTTCGCATTCGGGCATGAGCAGGAACCCTGGATTATGCCCAGCATTGACCACTTCCAGCTCGCCCTTCTCGGGGTTCAGTCGCATAAAGATAGCTGTTACATAGCGGCGCCTTGCTTCTTCGCCCTCCGTCCAGTGATGCTGATTCATCCGCGTGGCGAGCTCGTCCAGCGGCATGCCGCTCACGGCAATCGCCCGGAATGCAGCGCGGAAGCTGGTCGACATGATCGCCGATGCCATTCCCTTGCCGGCCACATCGGCCACCACCATCAGCAGGCTGCCGTCAGGCTGTTCCACAATATCGAGATAGTCGCCACCTACCTCATAGCAGGTTACGGACCGGTAAGCGACCGAGTAGCCCGGAATCTCGGGCAGCTGTTGCGGCAGCAGCGACCGCTGAATATTCCGCGCGGCATCGAGGTCCTGTTGTACCCGGGCCCACTGCACGTTTCGCTCGTGGTTGCGCGCGTTCTCAAGGGCAACGGCAGCCTGCAGCGCCAGCCCTTCCAGAAAATCCGCCTCATAAAGCGTCAGCTCGCGGCCGTCGGGAGGCGCCACTACCAGCTCCGTCATACGCCTGCCCTCCCGATCCTGGAGCAAATACATCGGCTGCGCAGAGCCGCTGCCGTCTCCGAGATTCAGGTCCTTGACGTTGCCATAGGCGAGACCCACGCTGGGAAACGCCGCACCGGCCATCTCCAGCTCACGCACCACAATCCGTAGCGTCTGCTCCAGCACCTCATCTTCGCGAATCGTGGAGTGTACCTGCCGCGATGCCTCAAGCAGCGCTTGCAAACGAGCCACCTGCTGCTGCAGTTCGATCGTTTCTCCGCTGCCAGGTAGCTGAATACCAGCCGCCATCCCCGACCTCCGTGGAATCCCACTCTACCATGCTCGTGGCTGGCTTAGCGCCCTCGCAAAAGATCAGTCCGCCCGCAGGGGCTTCACCTCGCTGCGCGTGGCCCCACTACGCGTCGTATATCCTTGGTTTCCAGAATCCGCTTTTCGTACCCGTGACGCGCCACGGCAATCATCGCCTGCCCGATCTCGCGCGTTGACATAATCCGATTTGGAAACGCCCGGTGCAGAATAGGCAATAATGGCCCCACCGCTCTGTAGAATTTCCGGTACATGGGCGTCTTCGATTGAATGCCGTCCATTGGCTCAATAAATCCGGGTCGAAACGCATAGGTGCTTAAAGGTAATCGCAACAGAGCATTCTCCGTCCGCCCCTTCACGCGCGCCCACATGCTGCGCCCGCGCTCGGTGCTGTCCGTTCCCGATCCCGAAACGTAAATGAACGTCATACCGGGGCTCACGTGGCTCAAGGCCTCAGCCGCTGCCAGGGCGAATCCATACGTCACTCGCGTGTAGTCGTCTTCCTTCATTCCCGTCGACGCCACACCGACAAAAGAAGCAGGCATCGAATCCAGCGAGGCTCTCCTCCATCCCCTCGTAGTGCAAGAGATCCCGATGCACGATCTCGCGCAGCTTCGCATCGTGCACGCCGGTCGCGGTCCGCCCCAAGCTGACAACCGACTCTACGTCCGCGTCGCGCAGGCACTCCAGCAACACTCCCTGGCCAACCATTCCCGTGGCGCCAAAGATCAGCACATTCATCTCCAACCTCTTCTCTGCCTCGCATGCGGACCATTGCTCTTCCCGCCTATTCTCGCAGGTTCGCTGCTTCTGAACTCGTTTCGCTGGCGATCTAACTCGAAAGTATCTCGATAACCTGCAAAAGCTGCCCGTTGGTTACTGTTACTTAGCTAGATCTACCGGCTCGGTAACAAGCGGTCGTAACTTACAGTAATTAGCTCCTAAGTGCCATTCTCCAATTGCATAGATCGGAGAATGATGAATACATCGGGCTCTCTATCTGCGCGGCCCCGGCGCCAGAGTCGGATGGTGAGGAGATCGCCATGAACTTCCTGCGCGCTGTGAGTGAACAGCTCCACATATTCTCGTCTCCCGATCGTAGCCGAGCAAACGTGAAGTCGCCGGCGCCGCCATTCAGTTCAATCGTCGAGCCGGAATTGCCGCATCACTCGCTGTTACCGATCGAAACCGAAATCCCACATTGCTGCTTTTACTGCTCATGGTGCGCCTCGCCCATTCTGCTTCCCCATGAGAACCTTGGTATGCCCTTTGGCGGACCGCTCGTCCGCAAAATCGAAGCTCGATCTATAGGGACTGTATGCATCTCGTGCGGCCACACCGGAACCTATTCGCTCTTCCGCGGCTCCCAGGGGTACGACACGCGTTACAAGTTCGTGCCTGCCCGTCACACGGGGATGACGATGTTGCTCGACTGGCTGCCCTGCCTGGAATCGACCTGCGTATTCCCACTCCCGTTCTTCGTCACATTTGACGAGAGTTTCTACGAAGCGAACGTGAAGGAGCTCGCCGCGCGCTGGTCATGGGAAAACTTGACGTGCTCGGTTGGCCACGAGATACAAGCACCCCGGTGGCTCTTCGAACCTGGCCCGCACCGAGGAGCGCTTGACATCACTCATATGACGATTAAACCTCCTCGCTGATTTATTCTTCCCTCAATGCGCCAGACTCTTTCCGTCGCCATGATCGCGATGAACGAGGAAGCAAACCTGCCTCGCACCCTTGAAAGTGTGCGGTGGGCCGACGAGATCGTGATCGTCGATTCCGGCTCGAAAGATCGTACTCTCGAAATTGCCCACTCCTTCGGAGCGAAGACAAGCTATCACCCGATGAGCGGCCACGGCGAGCAGAAGAACTTCGCGCTCGACCTTTGCACCTCCGACTGGACTCTTCTGCTGGATGCCGATGAAGTGCTCACCCCCGAGTTGCAGGCCGAGATTCTTGCGCTGCTCAGCGACGAGCCAGAATATGCTGCCTATTGGATTCCGCGGCTGAACCTTTACTTCGGCCGCTGGATTCGTCACGGCGGTTTCTATCCCGACCACAAATTACGCCTGTTTCGTCGCGGCGCTGCGCGCCTCAGCGAAGGTGTGGGCCCGCACTCAACCCCTCAATTCAAAGGCCCGCGAGGCAAGCTCAAGCACGATATGCTTCACTACGCATATCCCACGCTGGCGATCTACCTGGAGCACATGGGCCGCTACAGCAGCGAGATCGCGCTGCTGCTCTATAAAAGCGGCCGCACCAGCCGCTCCTTGCCGGCATTTATCTGGAACGGCGTCTTCAATCCCATCGCAACTTTTATCTATAACTACTTTTTCCGTCTCGGCTTCCTCGATGGGCGCGAAGGCCTGCTGCTCCACCTGAACCACTCCGTCTACATCCACTGGAAATTCGTCAAGGCGTGGTGGCTGTCCAAAAGCAGTGGTCAGTGATCAGTTGTCAGACGGATGGCGGCGTTGGTGCAGGAGACACCGGCCCCTCTATCGACGAGCATCGTCCATGCTGCCGAAAATGTTGAGTGGCCGACTGGAGCTGAAAACTTATCACTGTCTTTCAGATATGGCAGCTCGTCAGGCCCCGTTTCTCAAGATACTTTTGGTGATACTCCTCAGCGCGCCAGAAGGATTGCGCCGGCTCAACTTTGGTGACAATCCGCTTGGGCTTGAAGCTGCCTCCGGCATTCAGCTGTTCAATCTTGGCGCGTGCCTGAGCCTCCTGCTCCGGCGAATGAAAGAAAATCGCCGAACGGTATTGCGAGCCCCAGTCGGGGCCCTGGCGGTTCAGCGTCGTGGGGTCGTGCAACTGGAAGAACGCGTCGAGCAACTTCTCAAAGGTCACCTGCGCCGGGTCGAAATCCAGCTCAACCACCTCGGCGTGCCCGGTTTGATCGGTGCAGACGTCTTTGTAGGCCGGTCGATCCAGCGATCCGCCTTCATAGCCCACCGCCGTCGCCGTCACGCCGGGAATCGCCGCAAAGGCCGCCTCGACGCCCCAGAAACATCCTGCGCCAAATGTCGCTTTTTCTGTACTCATGCCCCTTCAGATGCACGCGATCGCGTTTGGTAACAAAATCCCACATCAGCTCTTCCGCGATTCGAACGCAAAGGCGATGCTGCGTTCCGACTCGCGCCACACCGCCCGCCGCCGCCCAGCCAATAACTCCGCTGCACCGAGCCTTCCGCAGATCCGTCCACTCTCTCGATCCACTACGGGCATGGACACCAGCCCGGTCGTCGCCATCTCTTCCGCGACCGAACGGCAAGTTTCGTCTGCGTAAGCAAACACTTCGGGCAGTTTCTGTGCCTCTACGCCGCACTCTGGAAGCTCTGTCATCACTTCGGAGACAATCACAGTTTCCAGTGGATCAACCCCGTACTCCCGGGAAAGGTGGTAGCCCCGTCGGCTCAGTTTTTCCGTCAGAATCGAGCGGGGCATCACCAACGACGTCACCAGATGAGAAGCCGTGCACGCAAGAGCCAGAGGCAGCAAGGAAGGAAGCGCGTGTGTCAGCTCCACTGAAAAAAGAACCGCTGTGAGGGGAACGCCGAGCGCACCCGCGAGCATTGCGCCCATTCCAAGCAGCGCCCAGAGTGCCTGCGCATCTCCGGGCAAGTGCGCCAGCCGCGCTGCGGATTCGCCCAGCGCCGCGCCAATCATGAGCAAGGGCGCGAGCACGCCACCGGAGGTTCCCGAACTCAACGAAAACGCCCACATCAACGACTTGGCCACCACCAGTCCCATCAGCAACCCAACCGGTGCGTTGCCGCGCAGCAATTCGGCGATGTTGTCGTAACCGACGCCCAGCCCGCGCGGAAAGAAAAACCCTCCAACACCTACGCCGATGCCGCCGATCGCAGGCCACCACATCCAATGCACACCGCGTCGCCCGAAATAATGCTCAAAGACATCTTCAAATCCGTACATCAGGCGGCTCAATCCGGCGGAAGCAAGTCCAATCAGCGCGCCAAGCGGAGCTGCGACCAGCATGGATTGCGCGAGGTGAATTCCCGAAGGAAGTTCCACGGGAAACAGCGGTCCCGCGCCAAGCCATGCGATGCGCAGAGCGCCCGCCGTTACGCTCGCGACGGCCACAGGCACCAGCGAACGGGGACGCCACTCGAACAGCAGCAGCTCCACGGCAAGTAGAATCGCCGCGATTGGTGTGGCGAAAGTCGCCGACATCCCGGCCGCCGCG
Organism: uncultured Acidobacteriaceae bacterium; assembly: GCA_963745845.1. GTDB lineage: Bacteria > Acidobacteriota > Terriglobia > Terriglobales > Acidobacteriaceae > Telmatobacter. The sequence goes on from CAVUZE010000002.1 coordinate 643,114, forward strand.
CCTGCAACGAGCAACGTCGTCCGTTCTGCATCGGACAACTTCAGCCATTGCGCGATGAGCGAGCCGAAGGCTCCGCCGGTCATGATGATCGGTCCCTCGGCGCCGAATGGCCCACCTGAGCCAATTGCAATCGCGGCCGAGAGCGGCTTGAGGATCGCTACGTTGGGAGGCACGCGCGCACCGCGCAGCAGAATGGCCTCAATCGCTTCAGGAATTCCGTGCCCACGAATCTTGTCGGAGCCGTAATACGCCATCAACCCAACAATGATCCCGCCGACAATGGGAATCAGCGGCAAGAGCCAAGGCGATTCTGTCGACCCAGCCGGCCGCGATCTCATTCCGCCTCCATTCTCGCGGCAGCGCCCGCATGCGTTCGCACAAGGTCCAGCGCGTCGATGAGCCGAGGCGCCATCTCATTCAGTTCGCGCGCGTGATCGCTCGCCAGCCGGCTCAAAACTTGCCTGCCCTTGCGGGTCATGCACAGAATCGCGCGCCGCTTGTCGTCCGGGTCCGCGGTTCGCTCCAGCAGGCCCTCGCGCTCCGAACGATCCACGAGCTCGACTGCGCTATTGTGTTTGATCTCAAGCCGCGCAGCGGCGTAGGCAATCGTCACTGCTGCCGGGTTTGGGGCGCCTGCAACCTGCAGGAGAAGCTGGTGTTGCTGCGGTTGCAATCCGGCTTCCAGTGCCGCAGCTTCACTGAAATGCAGGAAGCGGCGCAGCTCAAAGCGGAAGTCGGCCAGAGTGTTCAACAAATTGTCTGGATTAGTCAGAGTGGTTCGAAGTCACATATATATCGTATCACGATATATATTCAGCCAGGAAACACCGCCCTCCGCGCGTGACGGATTTGAATACTTTGGACGTTTCTGTTTAGCTGCGCTTCTTTCCTGTTGGTCTGCCGGGACGCTTGCCGCCAGGCTTCTTCCCACCGAGACGAGCACCGCCAGTACGCGGACCTGGACGGGGACTCCCGGAACGCGAGCCTGCCGCACGCGAGCCCGAAGGGCGAGAGCCGGACCGGTTCTTCGGCGGGGCACCTGTTCCGATGCCTGGCCTTGAGCCGCTGCCAGTGCGGGATCTTGAGTCGAACGGCTTTGGTTTGGCGCCAAAGGAAGGTTTGGAGCCGTACGCTGGCTTGGATTTCGAGTCAAAGGCAGCCTTCGGCTTCGATGCAAAATCCGATCTTGGCTTGGTCCCGAAAGCAGGCTTGGCCCTCGATCCAAAGCCGGTTTTCGGCTTCGAGTCATACGCGGGCTTAGCTCGCCCACTGCCAAAATTGGAATGGCCCGTGCCGCCGGGACTCATCTTGCCCGGGCTACGGAAGGACGATCTTAAGCCTTCGCGGCGCGGCGGTCTGCCGACGGGTTTCTCTGCGTCTCGGGCGTATTCCACTGGGCGGATTTCGAGGCGCGAGGGTCTCCCCTCCGCGCGGGCAGGCGGGCGCTCATCTCGCGGGGACAACGGCTTGCGTGGCTCGGCTCCGGAACGCCCTGCAAGATTCGTTCCAGGGCGTGTATCGCGATCGCTTCGGAATGGCCGTTTGGGACCTGCGCTCCGATCAAAGCCGCGCGGCGCGTCTCGTTCGGGACCATGTCTACGGAACGGGGGCTTTCCGCCTGGCCTCGCACCGAAACTGCGCGAACCGCCAGGTCTCTCGCCGGGAACACCAGGGCCTCGGCCTTCAAAGCTGGGCCTGGTTCCGATTGGATTTGGCCCACTGGGCTTTGGGCGACTGAAGTTCGCGCCAGGCCCGCGACTGTCGCGTCCTTTGAATCCGCCCTTTTCTCCTGCTTTTTCTCCGTAACGCGGCCTTGCTCCAAATGCCGACTTTGCACCAAGCGTAGGCTTTGATGCGAAGGCTGGTTTCGCACTTGAACCCTCTGCTTGCGCCTTCCCGAAACCGCGCGAGTCCTCGCGTCTAGGCTTCCATGCGCCGGGCCGATCCGTTGCGCCTTGTTCTCTCGGTTTGAAGGCTGGTTTTCCGCCGCGATCATCCCTGCGTGGAACGGGCTTGCCACGGCGTACCGCGGCTTTCGCTTCACGATATTCCGTAGACTGGCCAGCTTCTTTCGGGAGCATCTGCGAGGTCTTGAAGCGGCGCGGCTTCCACTTGCCTTCCGCGGCGCGCCCAAGGGCAGCAACCTCCTCGGAATCCAACTCACGCACCTTGCCCGGTTCCAGATCCAGAACCAGTGGCCCATAGCCCACGCGCCGAATTTTCTCGACGTGGTGGCCGATCTCGCTGAACATCTTGCGCAATTCCCGGTTGCGCCCCTCGACCAGCACCACTTCATACCACGGATTGTCGCCCGAACGCACCTGCTGAATGCGGGCCGGACTCGCGCTGACTTTCCCCTCACCGGGCTTGCCTTTTTCGATAACAACGCCCTGGCGCAGGCGCTCGATCATTTCTTCACTGGGCTGCCCTGAGACTTTGACGAGGTAGGTTTTCTCCACGCCGGATGAAGCCTTTGTCAGCTTATTGGCCAGCTCACCGTCGTTGGTCACCAGCAACAATCCTTCGCTCAGATAGTCGAGCCGACCCACCGGGTAAAGCCTCTCTCCGGTCTTTGCGAAGAACTCCATTACAGTGGGCCGGCCCTCGGGATCGGTCACCGTTGTCACGTAGCCCTTGGGCTTGTTGAGAACGAAGTAGCGCAGCCGTTCCGCGCCGCGCAGCAACTTGCCGTCCACGCGGATATGGTCCCGCGCCGGGTCGGCCTTCGAGCCGAGCACCGTGACCGTCTGGCCGTTCACCTGCACGCGGCCGCCGGTGATCAGTTCTTCCGCGTGCCGGCGGCTGGCCACTCCTGCCTGGGCAAGAATCTTCTGCAGCCGCTCCAGTTTTGGTGCGGGAACTTCGCGCTCGGCGAGCCGGCCTTCGGCCTGAGGAGTCTCTTCTTCGGATTCGTCTTTTCCTGTATCCTCGGCTTCGATCGAACCCACTCCCTCCGAATTCTCTTCGCCGGAATTCGTCGCAGCTTTTGGGCCCGTCAATTCAGGTGCGCCACCGGCAGCCCGCGCCGTCTCTTCCACAGCTTCCGTCGCAAATCCTGCAGGGTCCGATGTGATTTCCTGCTCGGGCCCATCCGCTGGGTGCTTCCACTCGTCAGTCATGAGGTGCAGTCTCGACTTCTGCGTGCTCCGTATGGGCAAACGCCTCGGCAGGTGCATCGCTTTCGCGGGCTACCGAGGGAACTTCCGGCGAGCCGGTCTGCGCGCCGGGCAATGCTGCTGCGGTGGGGACTCCTTCGGCGGTCTCATCTTCCGTCGCGTTCTCGTCCAGATCGGGACCGCCCCCTGGACCCGGGCCGCCTACTTCTTCGCTTTCAGCATCGGCTTCGTTCAGTTCGATAGCCGCCATCTTTTCGAATTCGTCCATCGACGGCAGCTCGGCAATATCCTTCAGCCCGAATCGAAGCAGAAACTCCTTCGTAGTCTTGTAGAGAATCGGCCGGCCGATCACTTGCTTTCGCCCGGCAGTCGTGATCAGTTTGCGGCTCAACAACGAGCCAAGCACCCCTGCCGACTCCACGCCGCGAATCTCATTCACTTCGGGCGCAGTCACTGGCTGTTTATAGGCAATCACCGCGAGGGTTTCGAGCGCCGGCAGCGACAGCTTCATTGCCGGCTTGAGGCTCTTGATGAAGAGACGCACCGTATCGTGGCATTCGGGCTTGGTTGCCATGCGGTATCCGCCGGCGATCTCACGAATCTCCACACCTCGATCGTCTGCGGCAAAGCTCGCGATCAGCTCGTCCAACAGTTGCCGCAACACCGCCTTCACGTCGCGGTCGCGCTGGCGCGCCAGACGCCTGGCCTCCGCCTCCGGATCCAATGACTCGCCGCCAGCAGGTTCGGCGACCCCATCGCCCAAACCCAGCTCCTGTGCAGCGGTATCCGCCTCGTTTGCTGACGCTGGCGAGGGCACCTCGGGCTGTTCAACTGTTGCAGCGCCCGCCTCTGCATAAAACTCCGGCGTCTGCTCCAGTCCGAGATACTCCAGGCCTTCGTCAATCATCGACAGCGGCGCGGGCTTGGCTGCTGCTTCCGCAGCAGAGACAGCAGCTTCCTGCTCTGCCTTCCATTCCATCGCCTCGTCGGCGAACAAGGCTGCGAGCTGATTTAGAGTAATCGGCTCTTCCGCGGCGTAAATAACGGCTTCCAGTTTGGCTCTCAGACTCATTCCAGCAATCGGTACCTACCGTATCGTACCGGATGCAACGGAGCCCTGCGCGCGTTGCCGGATGAGGAAAACGGGAGCAAACAGAACAGGCGCCGGCTGAACACGGCGCCTATCCCATGAGATTTGGATTGTTTTGCGGGTGCTTGCACTGCTCAATCTTGCGAAGATTGGTTATTCCTCGTATGAACAATGGAGATCTTCGTCTTGCCGTGGTCCCCTGATTGCCCGGAAGAAATGGAAACCATGACGTTTTCATGCGAGCCCCGCTTTACCGAAATCATGGAGCTGTTGGCGGCGTCGAAAACCGAAGCGTCGCTGCCCAGCTTGCTCTTGTAGAAAGCCAGAACCTGCTCCTTCGAGTCCGGCGTCAGGAAGACCCCCGACACGACAGATCCGGTGGGCAAATTCATGCGCATGCCTCCCGAAGTCGCTTGCGCACCCGGGTAAATGACCGTGCCTAGTTCCTCCGGCGTGAAGTTGCTCGCGTTGCTCGCCGTCACGCTGCCGCTGGGCGTGTTCAAAGTCACCTGGCCGTTGTGGCCGTTCACGTGGATGGCGTGCGCCACCTTCCACACCACGAATCCAACCGCACCTGCGCCCAGAATCCCGAGTCCCACAAGAATGGCTAGAACGATCAGAATGATCTTGAGTGCGCCGCCACTCTTGGGCTGGGCGACAGGTTGTGCGTAGGCACCAGCAGGAGCATAGCCGGGCGCTCCTTGCGGAGCTCCCGTTACCGGCGTATACCCCGGCAGCGGTTGAGAGCCGGTTGCTGCTTGAGAGCTCCCAGCCGGTTGACCTGGTACGCTGACCGGCGTGTAGGCAGGTCCTGCCTGCGGTGAGGCTGCAGGAGCAGCAGCCGCAAGCGCGGGCGCTCCGCATACCGCACAGAATTGGCTTCCTACGGGCATTTCGGCGCCGCATTTTGCACAAAAAACAGCCATGACGATCTCCTGTCGAGTTGCCGTAAACCGGGATCCTAGCCAAACCTGTCAGATGTGCCTCAAGCCCTGACACGCCGTTGAGTAGCTGACCTATTGGCACGCAGAAATGAAGGTTTAGCTGTCCGAGCCACTATACCGGAAGAGTCTCTTGGCTCATGGTTTTTTGTTGACGGGCCAAATAAAACGGGGACAGGCCGAAGCCCGTCCCCATCGGCCCATACGGACCTTTAGTTGGAGAATTGGCGGAAAAGCACAAACAGCCCACCCGAGAGCAGAGCCGCCACCGGCAACGTGAAGACCCATGCAGCCGCGATGTTGCGAATCGTCGAGAGCTGCAGGCCGCTCTTGTTCGCCGCCATCGTTCCCGCAATACCGGAACTGAGCACATGCGTCGTACTTACCGGCAGCCCAAAGTTATCGGCAGCGATAATGGTGAACATGGCGACCAACTCGGCGCTGGCTCCCTGCGCGTAGGTAAGGTGCTCCTTGCCGATCTTTTCGCCGACGGTAACGACGATGCGTTTCCAACCCACCATCGTGCCCATGCCAAGCGCCAGAGCCACAGCTACTTTGACCCATGTAGGGATGAACTTCGTGGCTTTGTCCACCTTGCTCTTGTAGTTAGTGAGCGCGGCAGTTTCGTCCGCTGTGAAGGCGGGCTTCCCGCTCTTCTGCATAAGGCGGATCGCTTCGCTGGCCACGTACATGTCGTTGCGGACGTTGGTCTGCTGACCGGCGGGAACGGACTTGTATTCCTTGTAGAGGGCAACCTCGTGGTTAAGGTCTCCAACCAGCTCCCGCAGGGCGAGAATTGTGTCCGGCTGCAACTGCTTGGTGCGGATGTAGTCGGTCACTTCACTACGCGCGTCGGCGCCGAGGATGCCGGTCTTATCGACATGCCGGTCGAGGATCCGACTCGCCTGCTCCGATGCGGCGATGAAGTCCTGCACCCCGCCAGCCGTCACAGCGTGATTCAGAGCATATGCAGTGGGCACTGTGCCAATCAGGATGAGCATGATGAGGCCCATGCCCTTCTGTCCGTCGTTAGAGCCGTGTGCGAAGCTGACCCCGGTGCAGGTGAGTACCAGCAGGAGCCGGATCGGCCACGGTGGAGGAGATGCGTCTTTGGGGGCCTCGTAGAGCGCGGGGTACTTGATGATCGCCTTGGCCAGCAAGAACACAAGAGCCGCCGCAACGAAGCCGACAATCGGGGAGATGAGCAGGACTTTGAAGACCTTGGCGGCCTGTCCCCAATCCACGCCCGACGTCCCACCGTGGATACTCATGAGCTGATTGGCAATGCCAACCCCGATAATCGAGCCGACCATGGTATGCGAGCTCGACGCGGGCAGGCCAAACCACCAAGTCCCCAGATTCCACAGAATCGCGGCGATGAGCAGCGCGAAGACCATGGAGAATCCGGCGCCCGCGCTGACCTGAAGAATCAGTTCGACAGGGAGCAGGGTAATGACTGTGAAGGCGACTGTGCCGCTGGACGTGAGAACGCCCGCCAGGTTGCACATGCCCGACCACACGACGGCGATATTTGGCTCGAGAGAATGCGTGTAAATGACCGTGGCCACTGCGTTGGCAGTGTCGTGGAAGCCATTCACAAACTCGAATCCAAGAGCAATCCCGAGGGCAACAATCAGCAGCAGATAGGGCCAGACGCTGCCCAGGGTTACGCCGTTGAAGTCCTGCGAGATGTGAAACCCGATGAAGCCGATGCCGATGACAAGCGCAAGCAGAACAACGCCTCCACTGATCATCGCGTGCGACTTCTTCATCTTCTTTTCAAGCAGCCCTGCGGCGGGTGGTCGTGAAGGCAAGGCTGTCGCCAGATCGGACATGGTGAGTGCTCCAAGCTTTGGGATGGGTGCTGTCCAGAAACGCTGGGGGCGGCACAATCCAGACTCCACATGGATATACCTTGCCGATGAACGACAGATGAATTTCCGAGGCGCAGGAGACAAAAACAACATTCAGCGCATCGCAAACCAAGTTGCTCCCGGGGACTCAAAGGCCAGAAGGAGAAATGACGCAGTTTCAAAGAGCAGACTGGGAGCAGCGCAGGCACCGTACGCTCAATGGGAATAAAAGAACGGCCATGGAGGTCGCCTTTGTTTTCCTGGAATTCAATGGCTATGCGGTCAGGGCGAGCCAGGAAGATGCAAGCGCGGCCTAAACGCTTTATTTCCAGTCATCCCGCGCGTTCGACAACCCCTCGTTCATCACCGCATCAAAGCCCGAATTTTTCTTGATGAAGATCTCCGAAAACGCCCGATCCTGCCGCAGCAGAATCGCCTGCAGCCGGACCAGCTCGAGCAGCGCCAGGAACATAGCCACCAGCGCCCGCTCCGAGCGCGTATGGCTCAGCAGTCGCCGCAAGGCCACCGGTTTGTCTTCTAAAGCCAGCCGTCTGGACAAAAACTGAATCATCTGCCCCACTGTGACGGCATCTTCATCCACGTTAAAGATGGGCCGCCTGCGCGCGCGGTCCAGGATGTCGCGAAACACGCGCACCAGGTCAACGGTGTCGGCAGCAATCTCCGGCTCCGCTGCCGCATCGTCCTTGAATTCGCGTACGCCAGGGTTAGTCCACGTTGCCGCCTCGAGCATCTGCTTCTGCTGCAGCATCTGCGCAGCGTTCTTGAAGCGCTCGTGTTCCAGCAGCCTCTCCACCAGTTCGCGCCGTGGATCTTCGGCAGCATCCTCGGGGCCCGAAGGCGAGCGCGGGAGAAGCATCTTGCTCTTGATGTGAATCAGCAGCGACGCCGTGTAAATAAACTCGCCTGCCACATCCACGTCGCTGGCCTTCAGCTGGTTCACATAAGCAAGAAACTGCGCCGTGATCTGCGATATCGGGATGTCGTAGATGTCAATGTCCTGCTTTCGAATCAAGTCGAGCAGCAGGTCGAGCGGTCCGTCATACACCGCGCCCACCGTGACCGAGAAGGGCGATCCCTCCTGCGATTCCTCAGGCTTCTTCGACGCGGTCGGTTTCGCAGGTTTCTCCCCAGGCGCAGGAGGTGCCGTCAGCACCAGCTTTGGCGCTGCGCTTTCTTCGGCCTTCTGCGGAGGAGTTTCATTCGCTTCCGGGTCTGGATTGGGTTCGGAATCGGGCGGCTCAGGATCCGACAGCGGCGCAAGCCCCGGCTCCGGCTCATGAATTGGCGCGGGAGCAGGCGAGGGCTCTTTCACGTGCGCTTTCGGTGTGGTTTCCGAATTGGGGGAGTTTTCAGTCAATACAGTCACTGCTTCTCAACTAACTAAGTTGGGTGCCCCAGGTCTGGATTTTCAGACCTGGGAACGCACAAAATCTCATGATAGGCGACTCGCGCTCACCGCGGCATCTGCATCGCCGCGCGCACCTCAACCATGGTCTGCTCGGCGCGTTTGGCGGCCCGCTCCGACCCTTCTTTCAGGATACTGTCGACTTGGGCGTCACTGAAACGCGCACGCCGTTCCTGGATGGGATTGAGCACTTGGACCAGCGCATCGGCAGCCCAGCCCTTGCACTCAATACATCCGATGCCCGCCGAACGGCACCCGTCGTAGACCTTCGCGAGCGTCTCCGGCGTCGAAAAAACCTTATGCAAATCCCCAACTGGACATTTGTCAGGATCACCGGGATCCGTCCGCCGCACACGCGCCGGATCCGTCACCATCGTCTTCAGCTTTTTGCGCACTTCGGGCTCGGGATCGGAGAGCAGGATCGTGTTGCCGTAGCTCTTCGACATCTTGCGGCCGTCGGTGCCTGGCAGTTTGGGGGAAGGGGTAAGCAAAACATCGGGCTCGGGCAGAACCTCATCGCCTTCCCACCGCGCCACTGTGACCGGTCGAATGTCCGGATGCTTTCCAGTGTCCCTCGCTCCTCGTCCTCCTCGCGGGTAGAAGAAGTTGAATCGCCGCGCCACCTCGCGCGTGAGTTCGACGTGCGCCTGCTGGTCCTGTCCGACTGGAACGTACTTTGGCTGATAAAGGAGAATGTCCGAAGCCATCAGCACGGGATAACCCAAAAATCCGTAGGTAGTCAGGTCCTTGTGCGACAGGTTTTCCTGCATCTCCTTATAGCTGGGCACCCGCTCAAGCCAACCAACAGGCGTGATCATCCCCAACAGCAGCGGCAGCTCATAATGCTGCTTCACGTCGCTCTGAACGAACAAAACGCTCTTCGCCGGATCGAGTCCCGCCGCCAAATAGTCGAGAATCACCTCGCGCGTGTTAAGCGCAAGATTCGAAGTGTCCGCATAATCCGTGGTGAGCGCGTGCACGTCTGCGATAAAGAAGTAGCACTCATAGTCGTCCTGCAGCTTGACCCAGTTCGCGAGGGCACCCATGTAGTTGCCGAGGTGAAGCTTGCCGGTGGGGCGCATTCCGCTTAAAACGCGCGGGCGAGATTTCGAAATCGGTTGTTCAGGCATTGCGTCGATCGGTTCCCGTGGGTTGCCAAAAAGAATAAAGCCGCGCTCGATCGGGAGATCAAAGGAAGGCTGGTTTCATTGTAACGGGCAGCTTCGCGCCGGGCGAACGCCGTGTAGTAGTGCAGTTTGGTACTGCACCATTACCGAACGCCGGAATCAGCTGACTTCAGCCTGAGCCGTCTTCGCGGCGATTGTTTGACCAGACGGCCGCAGAAACACCGGCTCAAGCGTGCGCAAGCACGAAAAGAACAAACCCCAGCGTCGGAAAGAGCAGCAGGCGCAAAATGTAACCCCCGACAAAGATCATCAAAAGCCAGCTCACCCAGTAGGGAATCCGGTCGTATGCCTGGACAGCGTTATAGGACAGCAGATTGCGCAGCAGATGACTGCCATCGAGAGGCGGAATGGGAAAGAGGTTGAAGAAGAAGAGCGAGAGGTTAATCAGGATGGCCGCAACGCCAAGCAGCACTAGCGCCTGCACGGTGGAGTCGACGCCAGGCAGAAGACTCTCGTGGAAAGTGAAGAGCACGATCTCGCGGCCGCCCGGAACGAAATGGGCCACGACCAGAAGCAAAATCAAAGCGATCAAAGCCAGCAACAGATTCGACGCCGGTCCCGCAAGCGTCACCAGATTCTCGTCGCGCCTGATTTTGCGAAAATTGCGGCTGATCACAGGCGTCGGTTTGGCCCAGCCGATGAGCATCCCACTAAACATTCCGAAGCCGATCAGGGGTCCGAAGATGGCAATGGCGGGAAACAGCAGCGTCCCGACAGGATCGACATGGTACATCGGGTTCAGTGTCACACGGCCTTCTAGCCTTGCCGTCTGATCGCCAAGCCGTGATGCCATCCAGGCGTGGCAGCACTCATGAACACTCAATGAAAAGATGAGCAAAACAAACTCGAACAGGGCAAAAGTGAAGGCTGCGAATTGCAAAACGAGCGCTCCAATAAAGATGAAAGCTCAGGTTAGCACGCGCAACCGCAGACCTCACCGGCGATTGGATGGGAAGTGACCGATGACTTCGCCGTCCGGGACTGTCGTACCGCCCAGAATGATTTCGTGGCTTCCGATGCGCGCTCCAGCGCCAATGGCTGTCGGCGCGAGCTTCACGTCATCGATGTCTTCCGGGGAGGAGGTGTGAGAAAAGATGCGCACATACGATCCGATGACCGCCCCCTTTCCGATCTTGATGCCGCCGCGGTCGTTCAACAGCGCTCTCTGCCGGATTACGACCCCGTCGTCGATATGGAGGTTATAACCGAAAGCCAGGTCGACGCCATGAAAGATCTTCACGCCGGAGCCCATGTGCTCGAAGATGTGGCGGCCGAGCATGCAGCGAAAGCGAAGACCCAGCCAGTGGTTCAGCCCAATCGGTGAGCGGTCGAACATCTGCCAGAACCAGAGCAGCGGCTTGCGCTCGGCGAATCGCTTCGGATCTACATTGCTGAAGTGTTCCGCTTCGAGCGTGACATTCTCCGAATCGAGCGACATGCTCAACACATTCCCAGGCAATTCGCTGGTGAGCGTGACGTTGAGCTTTCCGCCGTGCGGCCGGCCTAAATAAAGCTGATAGAGCTGATCGCGCACAATTTCGGCTCTGCGCTCGGGCGAGCAATGCCGGATGAACTCATCGTCAAGAAACTGAAGCCAGCGGCGATAAACTTCTTCTGCCTCGGGCGCGGGACGAGGCACGGATTGGGGCGCAGCAGCCGGCGCGTTGGTCATATGCATTGGACGATAAACCAAGGGACCAAGATGCGGCCACCTTGCACGCCACTGCGTGATACGAGCGGGGACGCGGGCACATTCCACAGGGAGCCCGGCGCCATTGGATGCAGCCTGGAGCGTGATCCCGAGCGGCCGCGAGCGTTATCCTGAAAGCTCCGGCGCCCACCCTACTCAACGCGCCCCGAGAGAAGCCCGTTCATTATGCCAGAAGACGCAACCCCCGTCGCTTCATCGTTAGAAACACCCAAATCCGCCGCTCCGTTTGCCACCATCGCGACCCTGGGCCAGCATGAAGGCCAGTCCGTCACCCTCCATGGATGGCTCTATAACTCGCGTGAAAGCGGCAAGCTTCTCTTTCCCATCTTTCGCGACGGCACTGGAACCGTGCAGGGCGTGGCCCACGTCAAAAGCGTGCCGCCCACGGTCTTCGAGGCGCTGAAAGGTCTGACGCAGGAATCGAGCGTCATAGTTCGCGGAAAGGTCCGCGCCGACAAGCGCGCCCCCGGCGGCTACGAGCTCGACGTCGAAGACATACAGGTGATCCAGCGCGTTCCCGAGTCCGATCCCTACCCGATCACGCTCAAAGAACACGGTGTCGACTTCCTGATGGAACATCGACATCTCTGGGTGCGCTCGCCTCGTCAGTCCGCCATCCTTCGCATTCGCGCCGAAATCATGCGCTCGGCGCAGGAGTATTTCGACACGAACGGCTTCATCCGCACCGATCCGCCCATCCTGACGCCGGCAGCCTGCGAAGGCACATCTACCCTGTTTCCGGTCGACTACTTCGGCGATCCTGCGTTCCTCACTCAGTCCGGTCAGCTCTATATTGAGTCAACCGCGCTCGCGCTCGGCAAGGTCTACAGCTTCGGGCCTACGTTCCGCGCCGAAAAGTCCAAGACCCGCCGCCATCTGACGGAATTCTGGATGATCGAACCGGAAGTGGCTTTCTGCGACCTCGACGGCCTGCTCGAACTGGCGGAAAACTTCCTCTCACATATCGTGCAAAGCGTGCTGAAGAATCGCGCGCCTGAACTCGCTGTCATCGGCCGCGATGCGGAGAAGCTCAAAAATATCCTGCCGCCGTTCCCGCGCCTGCGCTACGACGAAGCGGCCGCGATGCTCAACGAAGCCCACAAGAAAGGCGAGCTCGAGCAGCCCTTTGAATATGGCAACGACTTCGGTTCGCCTGATGAAACGTGGCTCAGCTCGCAATTCGATCGCCCGGTGATGGTGCATCGCTATCCCGCCGACGTAAAGGCCTTCTACATGGAGCCCGACCCGAAGGACGCCAACTTCGCCCTCTGCGTCGACGTGCTCGCCCCCGAAGGTTACGGCGAAGTGATTGGCGGATCGCAGCGTGTCTCGAGCTACGAGCTGCTCAAGAGCCGCATCGAGAAGCACCAGCTTCCGCTTGAGGCCTTTCAGTGGTATCTCGACCTGCGCCGCTACGGTTCAGTCCCGCATGCAGGCTTCGGCATGGGCATCGAGCGTGTTGTGGCCTGGATCTGCGCCCTCGATCATGTGCGCGAGACCATACCTTTCGCGAGAACACTGCACCGGATCTATCCGTAGAGAGGCAGGAAACAGGAATTAGGAAAACAGGGAACCAACGAAGGGACCAACGAAAACGCGGCGGCCGAAGCCGCCGCGCAGTAGATCAGATTCTCCTCCTAGAAGGTCAGGCGAGCAGCAATCTCGATATTGCGAGGGGTGTAGAGGAAACCGCTGCTGTTGGAGCTGGTGAACTGGCCGTAGGTGGACTGATAGGTCGCCGTACCCGCAGTGCTGCCAGTGCCGGATGACAACACATAGCCCGTGTTGTTGATACCGTCGAAGTTCTGATGGTTAGCCACGTTGAAGACGTTGGCCATCAGTTGCAAGTGATAGCGCTCAGCGAGCGGGACCTCCTTCTGGAGGCGGAGATCGTCGACCATCTTGCGGCGGATGCGCTTGTTGTCGATGCCGATCTCAGGAACGAACGACGATCCGCCCGAGCCGTTCCAGCCTGAGCCTTCGGCGGCGGAGGAATTAAAGCTGCTGGTAGCCAATGTGTAGGGCAACCCATCCTGGATCTGGAAGCTGTCGTTGAAACTCCAGTCGTTGGTCATGTACTTGACGAACGACTGCGTATGGACATTGGGAAGGTTCCAGAGCGTATAGCCGACCAGGCGGTTAGGGATGTCCCACTGCGAGTTGCCGTAGTTGACGCGCGCGTTGCCGAAGGGATCGTACCAGCTCTCCGTGGTGGTGGTGGTGCTGGCCTGCTGCGCGAAATCGAGAGAATGCGACCATGTGTAGTTGAAGTCGAACTGCACGCTCTTCAGCGAGCGGTTCGTCACGTCGACGGCCAACGCGTTGTAGCTGGAGTTTATGTTGCTCACCAGTTCTGTGATGCTGGCATAGCTGGTTGCGACCGACCCAAAGAGGTTGGTATTGCCATAGCCAGTGTAAGTAGGAACCACAAACTGCGTCCCGTTCGGGATCGGACCCGCGCCCGCCGAATCGGAGACCGTAATTGTTACATTCTCCACCGTGTTCGGATTCAGGTTGACGTCAAGGAAGTTCGGCAGTTCGCGGCCCAATCCGCCCAGGTAGCTCACTTGGACGACTGTGCCGTAGGTCAACTGGTGCGAGACCGAAAGGTCAAACTCCTGTACCTCCGGATTGCGCAGGTTAGAGGCCAGGAAAAAAGACGAAGGAGCACCCGCAATGCCGCTGCCGCCAACGATATTCGGAAACTGCGGGCCGGCGGGGATCGCGCCCTGCGCAGCGGGCTTAAAGGTGGTAGTGAACTGGCCGCTCGGGCTGCCGGTATCCAGACGCACATTGAGCAGGTTCCCATTGGTGATGCGGCCGTAGTAGATGCCGTAGCCACCGCGGAGGACGGTGTTGCCATCTCCGAAAGGATCGTAGGCAAATCCAATGCGGGGTCCGAAGTTGGTCTTATCGCTTGGGGTGTTGTTCAACTGCGCGTAAGGGACGAAGTTGCCGGTCGCAGCGATGAGATTGGAAAACGGCGGAGGCAGGGACTCGTAATCCCAACGCAAGCCGAGTTCAAGTGAGAGGCGCGGAGTGACCTTCCAGTTGTCCTGGCCGAAGAAGCCGTAATCCATAGTGCTGATGGCAAACGTCGATGGGCCGAATCCCTCCGCCATGCTCGAGTAGCAGGGATAGGTGCCAGTGACGCTGGCCGTTGCGCTGCTGGGCACGGCCGAGGCCGAGCTGTTGCAGGTCGAAGTCTTGCCTGCACCCTCATTGAGCACGTCGTTAATGTAGTTGCCCAAGTAGGTGTAGCTGAAGTAACCGTTGCCCTCGTAGGTGTTGTTGAGCAGGTCATTGTTGTGCACGTTGTCGGTGCCGAACTTGAAGCTGTGATTGCCCTTGTTGAAGTAAACGATGTCGCCAATCTGCCATTTGCGTTCGTCGGGCAGCGCCTTGCGGTAGTCGTAATAGGGCGAACCGACGTAGAAGCCGCTGGTACTTTCCGCCACGCTTGCTTCCGGAACATTGGGCGAGAAGCCCCCGCCCGCGGCAGTGGCCCCGTTGTTGCCGAACAGGTACTGCTTGGTGTAGGCGGTGAAAGGCTGCTGCCCTTCGTCGTTCAACTCGCGGCCATATTGATAAAGCAGTTCGTTGCTGATGTGGGGCGTGATGAGGCTGGTCAACTTTGTGACGCCGTAGTCCAGCTTCACAAAGTCGTTTCCGTTGGCATCGAAGGCGTAGTGATCGGTGGATGCGGTTTGCACGCCGCCGGGTGAATCCCACCGCAGGCGATGGTAGAGGAAGCTGACATGCTCCTTCTGGTTGACCTGCCAGTCCAACTTGGGAGTGTTGATCTCCTGGTAGCCGGCGTGCGGAGTGGTTCCGATGTCGGTATTGAGAGCCGCGATGCCGGCCGTGTAAAGAGCAGCGCCCTGGGCGTAGCTGACCTTCTGACGCGCAGCCAGGGTGCAGGCGTATTCGTCGATCGTTGGGCCGACAGTACCGTTGGTAGTGAGGTAGCCATTGGGATTGCAAACCTCGCCGGTGCCCAGTTCAGGCGAAGGCAGACTGTAGAAGGCGGACGGTGAAAGAGGCACGCCGACGATGGGATTGATGCGCGTATGTTGATCGTAGGTATAGATCCAGAAGAGCTTGTCCTTGATCAGGGCTCCGCCCACAGTGAAGCCGTAGATCTTGCGCAGATCTTCGGGCTTGATCGGGGTTGGAACGTAGGTGCTCGTGGCGGGATTCAGGATTGAGATCTTGGCGAAGTCGTTAAAACCTGCCCAGTTGCTTTCGCGGTCGTAAAAATAGGCTTGCCCGTGGAGCTGGTTCGAGCCGCTCTTGGTGACGGAGGTGACCACGCCGCCGGCGGCGCGGCCATATTCGGCAGAGTAAACGCCCGTGTTAACCGCGAATTCGCGGACAGCGCTTCCTGAAGTGGAATAGGCCTCCCGGGTGCGCCCGCGCTCTTCAGCGTAGTAGGCCTGGTTGTCGTCGGCGCCGTCGATCTCAACGTTGTTGAGAATGGTGCTGATTCCGCGGACGCTGATCAAGCCGTAGCCGCTGGTATCCGCGACGATCCCCGGAGTGGTCATCGCCAGGCTGGACCAGCGGCGGTTGTTGATGGGAATGCTGCTGAGCGCTCTTGTGTTCAGTTCGGCGGAAACATCGGGTGAATCCAAGTTCATCACCGGTGCTTGCTCGACGACCTCCACCGAGGTCGAGGTGGAAGCAAGAGCAAGGTGCGGTTCAATGGTGGTAACCTGGCCCACCTGCACCAGCACGCCATCGGCGCGGTACGGGGCGAAACCGGCTGCGGAGAAACTGACAGCATAGGTGCCTGGCTCGAGCAGCGGGGCCTTGAAATAGCCGCTATTGTCGGCAGTCAGTAATATTTCGGCATTGGTTGCCACATTGCGAATGGTGACTGCGGTGCCGCCGACGATTGCCCCGGATGGGTCCTCGACGGTGCCGGCGATTGCGCCTTCCGTAGTGGTCTGTGCATGCGCGGCTGCGCTTCCCAACATCAGAATCAGAATGCAAATCGGGAAACGGAGGAAAGGTGAATGAAATGTTTTCAACATCTTTGGGCTCTCCTAAAAAGTTCGAACGGCAATTTGTCTAGCAGTTCCGACGATGTGTTCGCGAGATGGAGCTCGCACACGAAACTCATTCACTCCGTTTGGGGGGGAGCACCGTTTTCATCCGTGGCTCAATGCAGACAGTCCCAGCAGGACGAGCAACGATTGAATCGGCAATGATGAGTTCAATAGAAGAATCCCACATCTGTGTAAATATGCTGTTACAAAGCCGCGAGCCTCAGCTGCGTGAAGTTGGCAACCATGAGAACTCATTTCCCCGGTATCGGTGCACCAAAGGCATTGCAATCCCTTTTTTGCTCAAGGCGGAATCCTGCATGCTGCTTCTCGAATCAAAAACATGGTCCACGAATTGATCGGAGTCCCAATCAATGACGCTTTCTGCAATTGAGGTTGAAAAGCTGAAGCACGCCCCTGCCGGGGAAGAAGTGCTGCCCGCAATGCGCACGCGATGGAGCCCTCGTTCTTTCTCAGACCGCGAAGTCAGTCCTTCGGACCTTCGAAGGGTTTTTGAGGCCGCGCGCTGGGCGCCGTCGTCTTTCAACGAACAGCCTTGGCGCTTCATTGTCGGCCTCCGCGATTCGGACACCTTTCAGAAAATCGCTTCGTCCCTCGGGGGTTTCAACCAGGCATGGGCGCCCAAAGCGCCGGTGCTGATTCTGGGTGCGGCCAAGAAGCACTTCAGCCATAACGACACGCCGAACGGTTTCGCTGTTTTCGATCTGGGCGCAGCCACAGGATTTATTACGTTGCAAGCTGCGGCCCTTGGCCTGTCGACCCACCAGATGGCCGGTTACGACCAGGATGCAGCCCGCAAAGCTCTCCAGATCCCCGAGGATTTTGCCTTGGGTTCTGTGATGGCCCTCGGCTACCAGGGAGAACCATCGGCATTGGCCAACGGGCAGATGCTGGCGCAGGAGACATCTCCGCGCACCCGCAAGCCGCTCAGTGAATTTGTGCTTTCGGCCTGGGGCGAGCCGGCTAAACTCAGCTAAATCGCGCGGCAAGAATAACGACAACTCATCGTCTCGCCGATGTGCGGGGCGACCGGATTAGAGTGAAGCTAGGAGAAACTCTTTCGTGCCTGGTTTGCCTCCTCCCCGGCCGCTCCGGCAGCAGACTCCTGCGCATCGGCGGCGAAGGCGTTACGTTCCGCCTCCTCGAACGGCGACGAAATGGCGTCGGCACGCGGCGTTGTCAGCGATAGCCTTCGTCTGCGTCCTCATCGTATGGGCCGTTCTGGCTCGGGAGTTTGCTCGTAGCTCGAACACCAGCCTCACCCGCTTCGACGCCATCATCGTCCTCGGCTATCCGGCCGATTCCGACGGCAATCCCACGCCGCAGCAACTGGCCAGGGTCACAGAAGGGGTGCGGGAGTACATGCGTGGCGTCGCGCCGCGGCTCATTCTCACTGGAGGAGCGGCGCACAACCAGTTTGTCGAAGCCGACGTGATGGCGCGTGTAGCTGAGTCGGAAGGCATCCCCGATTCCGCCATTTTCAGGGAACCCCAGGCGAAAGACACTATTCAGAATGCATGTTTCGCCTCACGGATTATGCAAGCACACGGCTGGCGATCGGCCGAAGTCGTGTCGAGCGCCGCTCATCTCCCTCGTACTTCGATGATCTTCAGTCGTCTGCCGGTCTTATGGAGAACCCATGCCGCGCCGCCCCTTGCGCCACAATCGCCGTTCTTTTCCGCAATGACGAGCATTTTGGAAACGCTCAAGACTGTTCGCTACCTTATCTACGCCAGTTGGGAGGAACGCTGTACACCCTAAGCTCCTTCCCCAGTTTTGATTTCGTTGCAAACCGTCCTTGCCGCCAACCGTCTACCAGCTATAGCGATTTCAGAGTTGATCTACGCCGGCACTGCCAGTCACGACGCGACCAACAAGGCCGGGGTCCCCGGCCAAAGCTCTTCGTCGAGGGGGTGGAGGAAGTCGGCGACCTTGCACAATCATGAAACGGCACGCAGGCTCTGGAATCGCTTCAAGGCAACCCATTGCATCTCACTTTGAGAATCTTTCGAACCCATTCCATGTTCCTTACCCCTCGATCGTGCAGTATCGGCTGCGTTGTCCGCCCCATGTGTGGTCTTGTAAGCTGGAAGACGATGCGTCTTCCAGTAAGTCTTTCTGCCCTAGCTGCAGTTGCAGCGCTGGTTTTATGTGCTCCAGCCCGCTCTCAAGCCCAGGCCAAGAGCGCCCCGCCCCAATCTCCCGTCAACGGGCAATATGTTGCTATCGACCCACTGGCAAACGTCCATTACGACAACCGCTATGATCTGTCGCTCGGCTTGGCCTATGACCACATGAAGGCCGGACCGACGCTGCTCCAAGGGTCGAATCTTGGCGGCCTCGATCTCTCCGGATCGTATTGGCTCAGCCGGCACTGGGGCATCGAAGGTTCTGGGCGGGCGTACGTGGGGACCAGCGGCGCCGGACCGAATACGGAAAGCATTAACGGTCCGTTTGTGGCCCAGTACTTCTTTGTCGGCGGCGCCGAGTGGCTGGGACCGCACAACAAGCACGGAGATCTGACCGCACACGCCATGTTTGGTGGGGTCTACGGCGACTTCCAGAAAGACCTGCGCGGGACACCTCCTTATGTAGTCGATTTCTATAAGAACCAGGTTGCCCCGGCAGCGATTATCGGTGGTCATTTTGACTTGAACCGCTCCGAGCACTGGGTTTTTCGCGTCACTCCAGACGCTGTGATGACCCACTACACGAGCACCAACGCTTCCGGAATGAGCAGCACGCACTACGATGTAAACTTCGCCATCTCGGTCGGGGCGGAGTACCGGTTCAAGAAAAAGCGATAGAGCAGGTCCCTGCGATGAGGGTTTGCGGTCACCCGGGGTTTGAATGTCCAGCCGAATCGGAACGCGCTTCCGTTCCATCCGATATTTGGTTACCTGAGACGTGGACGCATCCACCGCTTGCATTTTTTCTTTTTTAATTGTGACCCGCACCATCTAAATTGAATGGGCTGCACGTCTTATTTCTTTGTGGTATTCTCCACCGTTCAGCGACGCGTCTAATTCTTGGTCCGCGCGGAGCGACCGCCCGGATCGTGTAATAGAGGTAGATTCGTCGCGATGCAGGGCGGTTGACCGGAACCGCAGAAAGTGGGATTCCTACGGACATGAGGGACACACTCGGCGTTTTGCTTGCAGGAGGCGCAGGTGAGCGGCTCTTCCCCCTGACCCGCGATCGTGCCAAACCGGCCGTGCCCTTCGGAGGGCACTACCGCATCATCGACATCACGCTGTCCAACTGCATCAACTCCGGCCTGCGGCGGGTCTACGTCCTCACCCAGTACAAGGCGCTCTCGCTCAATCGCCACATCCGTGAAGGATGGACCGGCATCGTCGGCCAGGAACTCGGCGAATTCTATGAGCTGTTGCCGCCGACGCAGCGGACCGGCGGCAACTGGTACATGGGAACCGCCGATGCGGTTTACCAGAATATCTATTCGATCGGCAGCGAGCAGCCGTCGCACATCATCATTCTTTCCGGCGATCACATCTACAAAATGGACTATAGCCGGATGCTTGAGTACCACAAGGAACAACACGCCGAGGTCACGCTCGCCACCCTTCCCGTCTCGCCCGATGAGACAAAGCAATTCGGCGTCGTTGAGGTGGCTGCGAGCGGAGAGGTCACCGGCTTCCAGGAGAAACCGGCATCGACCACAGTGCGCTCGCCCTTCAATCCTAACGCCGTCGATGCCTCGATGGGCATCTACATCTTCGACACCGAATGTCTGTTGAAAGCGCTCATCGCTGACGCGGAAGATCCTGCCTCAAAGCACGATTTTGGCCACAATATTCTGCCCGGACTGCTGGGCAAGAAAAGAATGATGGCCTACAGCTTCGTGGATGAGAACAAGCAACAGGCCCTTTATTGGCGCGACGTGGGAACGCTCGATGCCTACTACGACGCCAACATGGACCTCTGCTCGGTTTCGCCGGTCTTTAACCTCTACGATAAGACTTGGCCCATGCGCACACGCGTCCGGCAATACCCTCCCGCCAAGTTTGTCTTCGGCGAACCGGGACGCACGGGCATGGCAGTCAACTCGGTCATCACCGCCGGCGTCATCATCTCCGGCGCATCGGTTTCAAACTCCGTGCTGTCGCAGGATGTGCGCGTCAATTCGTATTCGGATGTGGACGCGAGCATCATCTTTTCGCACGTCAACATCGGCCGCCACTGCCGCATTCGCCGCGCCATCATTGATCGCGACGTCCACATCCCCGAGGGCACTGTCATCGGCTACGACCCGGTCGAAGATAAGCGCCGCTACTTCGTTACGCCATCGGGCCTGACCATCGTCACGCGCGACGCATCGCTGTTTGAAAACCCGGTCGATCCGGAGTTCCTGGAGCGCTATTAGCGCGGCTTCGACGATGCACTGGATTGGCTGCCCGCTGTCAACCCGGAAAAAGCGCTTCGATCGCGTTGCAGGCGGAGTTCAGGCCGTCTTCGGATTGGATCTGTGCGGCGACCTGCGCTGCCCGAGCTGAAAACTGTTCGTCCGCGAGGAGCCGTTCCAGGGCAGCCGTCGCCGTCTTCACTGAATACACGCTGCGCGGAAGATGAAGGCCTGCCCCAAGCCGTTCGACTCTCATGGCATTGTCCGGCTGGTCCCAACCGAAGGGGACAATCAACTGCGGCCGTGCTGCAAATAATGCCTGGCCCGTCGTGCCGGAGCCACCTTGGTGCACGTTAATTGCGGCGCTGCGGAAGACATGCGCGTACGGAGCGTAGGGCAGCGCGCACATTTGATGCGATGGTGCACCGGAAACGACCGTTGTACCAAGCAGAAGAGCGCGCCTTCCGAGCCTTCTTGCCGCCTCGGCGCTGACTTCATAAAAATTCCCGGGCGCGTGCACAGCTGTTGAGCCCTGCGTGAAGACAATCGGCGGGTCGGGGATGGCCAGAAACTCGGCAAGCTTTCGATCGACTGCGGGGTCGGAGCGGTGCTGGTCGAAAAAAACGAAACCGGATTGCAGGGTTTGCTGGGGCCAGTCCGGTTGTTGCCGGGCGAGGAGCGGCGAGAACAGCGCGAGGACCAGATCGGGCGAGAATTTATCGCGGAAAAGCGGATCGCACTCCGGCCGCAGACCTTCTTCACGGCGCAACTGCCGCACAGGATCCCACCAATGCCTGGTTCCGAGCCGGCCAAGATTAAAAACGGCGCGGTAGGCGCGCCAGCCGGCCTTGCGCACGTGCATCAGCCACGGGACGTTGACCATGACGGAAGGATCGTGGGCGGAGAAGAACGACGCAGGCGAGAGGATTGCGGAGACCCAGCGGAGCCCTAGCTTCTCCGATACGAGTGGAGCGGCGTAGTTGAGTTCGCCGGCGACCATCAGGTCCGCACTCGAGGCTACCCGAAGCAGGTCCCGATAGGTCCCGGGAAGATGGGGAAGGACGATCTTGCGAAAGAGGATCTCCGGGCCGCGCTTCAAATCCTCGCATTGGCGGATCATCTCCCCATCCGTCGGATCCATGTTGGGTCCGATGGGAAGAAACTGCAGGCCGAGACTCTCGATTTTGGAGCGGTAGTACTCGATCGTCGCGATTGCGGAGATATGGCCGCGGCGCTTGAGATCCAATGCCAGGGCGAGGCAAGGATGAAGATCGCCAAGCGATCCGACGGTCGCGAACAGAATTCGCTTCGATTGAGTTCCGCTTGCCAATCAGGCCTTCCGCGCTGCACGCCTGGAGCGATTATCCAGCACGCATAGGAAGGACCGCTTCACTTCTTCTTGTAATCCTGAAAGAGCTCAGGAAACTGCTGCTTCAGCGCTTCCACCTTGGGCCTGTCGCAGACCAGGATGTAGGGGTTGGACGGGTTGTTGTCGGCGTAGTGTTGGTGGTAGTACTCGGCGTCGTAAAAGCCTTTGAGCGGCACAACCTGAGTGACGATGGGGCGGGGAAAGACGTGCGCGGCATCGAGTTGCGCGATGTAGGCCTGGGCGAGCTTCTTCTGCTCGTCGTCCGAATAGAAAATCGCCGAGCGGTACGAGGTGCCGACGTCGGGACCCTGGCGGTTGAGCTGAGTGGGGTCGTGCGCAACCGAGAAAAAGATGCGCAGCAACTGGCCGTAGGTGATTTTGGAGGGATCATAGACGACGCGGACGGATTCGGCGTGGCCCGTGGTCTCGGTGGTGACCTGGTCGTAGGTCGCGGTCGCGGCCATTCCGCCGGAGTAGCCCACCGTGGTGTCGATGACACCCTTCACGCGTTCGAAGACCGATTGCGTGCCCCAGAAACAGCCACCCGCGAAGACGGCGGCTTGCTTGCCGGGCTTCGTGGCGAGCGAGTCGTCGGTTGTCGCGGCGGGAATCGGTGCGCCGGACGCGGCTCTCACTCCGCGTGCTGCCAGAAAGGCGCCTGCGAGAACAAAAACTCCAATGACACCAAGAGTGACAATTCCGGAAACACCTAATCTCGACATTTTCCTTTCCTTGAGCGTACCCAGCGAGCTCAGCAGCCGGGCCACCACTTGTCAGATGAATTACGAGCGCAAAGGTTACGAAGTGCACCATTGCAGTTTCATTTCCAGCGGCGCGGATTGGCTATGCACTTGCTTGGAACTAAGCAACAAAATCATGCGTATAGCCCGTCATGGCATGCGCGGGTACATTAAGCTGGAGCATGATGGGGCTGGTGGCCCCGCCCAAACCTCGACGGAGCGGTCTTCAGCCTCGCGAGTCGGGCTCCCCACGAAGCAGCGGGCCGCCCAAGGCGAATCCCGCAATCGCACTTGAAGGGGCGCAGCGGGCTCGCGCAGCGCGCGAGGAGGTAAGACCGCTGGAGATCGACTGGTCCCAGGTTGTCCGCCGCTGCATGGACGGGGATTCCGGCGCATGGGCCGAGTTGGTCCGCACGCACCACCGCCGTGTCTATGGCCTCTGCTATCGCTTTACCAACAATGCCGCCGACGCCGAAGATCTTACCCAGGACGTCTTCCTGAAGATTTATTCCAATCTTGCCAGCTTCGACTTCGGCCGCGGCAGCCTTCAGGTGTGGATCACCACCATGACCCGCAACTTGCTGGTCGATAACTTCCGCCGCACCCGGAATCTGCGCGCCACCGGTTCCCTCGACGATGGCTGGGACGCGACCGACGAGTTACGGCCGATCGACCGGCTAGTGTCGGCAGGTCCGTCGCCGCATGAGTCCGCTGCCCAAAAAGAATTGGCCAAGATGGTGCAGAATGCGCTGGCGCGTGTCAGCGTGGAGCTCAGAGAAGCCGTCATTCTAAGAGATTTGCAGGATCTGGATTACAAGGAAATAGCCCAGGTTCTCGGCATACCCGAAGGTACTGTAAAGTCCCGCATCAGCAGGGGCCGCGCGGAACTGGCGCGCCTCCTGGAACGTACTAAACGAGAGGTGATGTAATCATGGCTGGCAGCACTCACATTCCGAATTCCCCCGCCTGCGGGCAGTGGGAAACGCTTCTGGCCGACGCCCTGGATGGACTGCTCCGCCCCGAGGATGAGACCACCTTCTCGGGGCACATGGCAACCTGCGCCGCCTGCACGGCCTTGTTTGAAGAAGCTCGCCGCGGACGTGAGTGGCTGGAGTTTCTTTCGTCCGAGCCCGAAGTCCCCGCCGGCCTTTTAGATAAGATCCTGGCCGCAACCGGCCCCGGACAGGTAGCTGGCTACGGGCTGGTCACCGGCGGCGATATTCTGCCCGTTCCGCAACCCTGGCAGCGCCCCGGCTTCATGGCGCACGTGCGACGCTTTGCCGAACCCCGGCTGATGATGACAGCCGCCATGGCATTCTTCTCGATCGCGTTGACCCTGAACCTGACCGGCGTTCGCCTCTCCGATCTGCGCCTTTCCAATCTGCGTCCCACCGCCATCCGGTCCTTCATGGAGCGGCGGTTGACTATGGCCTCCACCCCGATCATTCGTTACTATGACCACCTCCGCCTGGTATACGAGGTGCAGTCGCGGATGCGCGAGCTGCGCCGCTCCACTCAGGGGGAAGGTACCCAGGATCAGCAGCAAAGCAACCCGCAACCTGCCAACCCGGGAGAATCCAAACAGAATCCCCCGCACAAAGACGGCGGTTCTCGCGTCGATCCTCCGCAACAATCCGGCGTACCGGCGATCGGCGATCCCGATTATCTCGAGACCTCCCTCCCACTGAACGATCTCTTCACCCCAGCAATGAACACTGGTTGCCGGGAACCCCGAACCGCACAGTCGAAAACAAGTCGGACTACTTTTGCAGCATTTGAAGCTGGCACCCATTCCTACAGCAGCAGCTCCGCTTTTGCTCTAAAAGGCTCCACAAGAACACGACGGGAAAGGAGCACAGCATGGACTGCGTAAATCACAAGGATGTCGCTGCAACTGCGTTTTGCCAGAACTGCGGAAAAGCGCTCTGCGCCAACTGCGTTCGCAACGCGCCCGGAGGGCAGGTTCTGTGCGAACCCTGCTCCGTCTCCTGGCAAAGCTTTCAGCAACCGTTTGTCCCGCCTCCGGTGGGCGCGCCCAACCCAGTGGCAGCCGCAGTCCTGGGACTTATCCCCGGCGTCGGCGCCATGTACAACGGCCAGTTCTTCAAGGGTCTGCTCCACGTCGTAATCTTCGCGGTACTGGTCAGCATCACCGACCACTACGGCATCTTCGGCATCTTTATTGCCGCATGGATTCTTTACCAAGCCTTCGAGGCCTATCACACCGCGGTTGCGCGGCGCGATGGACAGCCGCTTCCCGATCCGCTCGGTCTGAATGAAGTAGGCAACTGGCTGAATGTTGGAGCCCGCACACATTATCCGGGGCAGCCTCCGGTAATGCCTCCCGGTGCGCCTCCCGCCGGCGCAGCCCCCGGCGCCTGGCAGGCTCCTTATTCCGCGCCTTACACACCTCCGGCCTCGGGTGCGTACCAGGCGCCGCTCTACACACCTGTCGCAGGATTTACCGATCCCGGTGCTCCGCCTGTGCCGCCCATTCCGCCGATTCCGCCCGTGCCGCCCTTGAGCTGGCGCCAGAAAGAACCGATCGGCGCACTGATCCTCATCGGATTCGGATTGATTCTTCTGCTCAACCAGATGGGCTATCTGGCCGAACGGTTCGTTCACTTCCTGTGGCCGCTGATTTTTATCGCACTCGGTGCATGGCTCATCGTTCGCCGGGTCAGTGACACCAAAGGAGGCACGCAATGAACCGTTACATCCTGATTCGCCGCCTGACCGGCCCCTCAGTTTTGCTCCTCTTGGGAGTCGTGGCGCTGCTTCACCAGGCCGACCTGGTCAGCTGGAATATCTTCTTTCCGCTTTTCCTGATCCTGATTGGCGTGCTGAAGCTGGCTCAGAGGGCAGCTCTCGCCGCCGCAGGCGATGAACCGATGTATCCGGGTTCACCGTATCCATATGGCGCGGCAGTTTCGCCAGACCCCTCCGCCCAGCCGCCTGCACAAACCCGGACTTCGATTGTCCCAGCTCCGCCGCAGGACTTTGGCAGAGGCTCGGGAGGACAGTCATGAGCAGCCAGCCTCCCTTCACTCCTCCTGGTGGCATACCGCCCGGCGGCGTTCCGCCTTATGACCCGCGCACGCAATGGCGCGCTTACCGCGAACAACAGCGAGCCGCATGGCGCGCGCAGCGCGAAGCGTGGAGAGCGCAGCGGCATATGTGGAAGGCCAACTACATCGGCACTTACGGCCCCCACGTTCCATCGATTGTCGGCCCCATCATTCTCGTAGGCATCGGGATCGTAGGCCTCTTGATCTACAGCGGCCACATCTCCGCTTCCACCTTCTGGGCTTGGTACGGCCATTGGTGGCCTCTGCTCCTGATTGCCGCCGGCCTCGCCCTGCTGGGTGAATGGGCTCTCGATCTGCGCCGCACTACTCCTGTGCGCCGCGGTGGCGGATTTGTCGGCATCCTCATCCTGCTTGCACTGCTCGGTCTCGCGGCTTCGGGATGGAACGGCATGTGGGGCCCGATGCGCGCCCAGTGGGGCGGCGACCACGATGACAACTTCTTTAACTTATTCGGCCTGCCCGAACACGATCAGGATCAGCAGCTCCTCAACGCACAGGTCCCGGCCAACGCCATCGTGCAAGTCGAAAATCCCCGTGGCGACGTGAGTGTCACCGCAGGCGACAGCTCCACTGTCGAGGTGCAGGCGCACCAGATCGCATTTGCCAACTCCGACTCCGACGCCAAGCGTATCTTCGACGCAGAGCAGGCCCACATCACCGTCAGCGGCAACACCGTGCTGGTCAAATCCGAGAGCAACAACAGCGGACGGCTCAATCTATCGGTCACGGTTCCCAAAGGTGCACGCGTCAGCGTCAACTCGGGCCACGGTGACGTCACAGCTGCCGGTCTGGGAGCCGGTGCGAACATCACTTCAAGCCATGGCGATGTGCATCTGAGCACCATTCAAGGTTCCGTGGAGGTGCACTTCTCCAACGACCGCGGCGACTTCTCCGCTCATCAGGTCAACGGCGACCTGTTGGCCGACGGCAACTGCAACGACCTCACCTTCTCTGAAATCAAAGGCATGGTCACTCTCAACGGCGAAATCTTCGGCGATGTACATCTTGAAAACATCGGCGGCCCTGTGCGTCTGCACACCTCGGTCACCGAGTTGCAGCTTGCCACGCTGCCCGGAGACATGACGCTCAACTCCGACGATCTGCGTGTAACCGAAGCCAAGGGCGACGTACGTGTCACGACACATGCCAAGGACGTGGACCTGAGCCAGATTTATGGTGACTCCTACGTCGACGACAGCCGCGGCCAGATCTCGATCGAGCCGGCCGGCTCCTATAGCATCGACGCCAAAAGCGGCAAAGGCGATGTCGAAGTGACGCTCCCGCCTGATGCCTCCGCTACCGTCGACGGCCACACGCACAACGGCGATATCGTCTCTGACTATGCTCTCGTCATCAATGGCGACGAGAGCAAAACTGTGAGCGGTCGCATCGGTTCCGGTCAGGCGAAGATCAGCCTCCGTGCCGACGTCGGCGACCTGCGCATCAAGAAAGGTTCAGGATTCACGCCGGAACCGCCGAATCCTCCCGCTGCACCATCAGCTGCCAACGCGCCTCACCTGAAAGCACCGAAGGCTCCACCGGAACAGCCCGTCACGCAATAAGACAGGGAACAGGGAATAGAAGGCGCGCAGAGTGAATCAAACTCTTCGCGCCTCATCTATTTTCGGGGCTTAGCTGCGCGTCAATCGACACGAACATAGGAAAGCACCGAACCCAAACCCCGCCCGTTCCCTAATCCCTATTGCCTGCTCCTTCACTCGGCCCTCAGTGCTTCCATGGGATCTACGTTGGCCGCGCGTCGTGCCGGCAGATATGCGGCCACAAGGCCTGTGAGGATCAACAAATACGGAGCAGCGAACATTGTCCAGCCGTCGTGTGCGCTGACAGGTTCTTGCCGGCAAACCGATACGAAGGAATGCTGAGATTCGCCACCAAGATGTGATCTGTGCGAAAGCCCAGCGGCACATGGCGCAGCGTATAGATGGTGCGCAGCAGCAATCCGCAGGTCGCAATCAGAGTCAATGAGAGGGCAATTTCGCTCGCCACCAGCACCGCGCGAATGCGATGCTGTTGCCGCGACGAGCCTGACTGCATGCCTCCTTGCTTGATCGCCGGCGCCACCGATGTGCGCGATGCAAGCAAGGCAGGCCATGCCGTTGCAACCAGCGTCGTCGACACCGTCAAGCCCATCAGTGCGAGCAGAATCTATCCGTCTGGAGTAGCAGGAGCCGGAACCGGCAGCGTCTGGCTTAGTTCGTGCGCTAAAAACTGCACCGAACCCATCGCCAGCCCTACCCCAGCCAGCACCGCCAATGCGCTCAAGATCAAGCCTTCCACCAGGGTGTATTGCATCAGCTGCCAGCGGCTCGCACCCAGCGCCATACGCATCGCGCTCTCCCGTTGGGGGGTTGTATTGCGCGCCAGAAAGAGATTCGTCGCATTCAGGCTCGCAATAAGCCACAGCACTCCCGACGCCGCCAGCAGCGCGAGCAGCGCCTTGCGCACATCTTTGTCGACAAATGTCTCAGCGTAGACGTCCACGTGAACTGAGCGATGGTCATGACGCAGAACATCGTCCGTGTACTGCGCCGCAAGCCTCTTTTGCATCGGGAGCATCTCGGCCCGGGCTTGTTCTGTGCTCACGCCCGGCCGCAGCCGTGCCATCGCCGTGAACTGCATCGCCTTGAATGCGCGCGCCCGTTCATCGTCGCTCAACTGGATTGCCACCCAGACTTGCGGCACGAGAACGGTCCCCGCCGGATAGCGAAAACCCGCTGGCATCACCCCGGCCACGGTATACGAGTCGTTGTTGATCCGGACCGCCTTGCCCAGGATGGTCCGGTCGCCGGCGAACACCTCCTTCCACACCGTATCGCTCAGGATGACCGCGCCCACATTCTTGCCCGATCGAACTTCCGCACTCACAAATCCGCTGCCCAACGCCGGCGTAACCCCCAGCATTCCGAATAGCCCCGGACTGACGCGTTCTCCATCCACCTCCAGCGCTGCATTTGGACCTTCAAGAAAATTGCGGCCGGCCATCTTTCCGCCGGCTTCGATCTGGCTGAATGACCGGCTCTGCGCTCGCCATTGCTCGATATCTACCCATGGTGCCTGCCAGTTTCGTGTCGTGCCGTCCGTCTCCTGAATCGTAACCAGGCGTTCGGCATCGTGATAGGGCACGGGCCGCAGCAGAACATGATCCACCACGGTGAACATTGCAGCCGCAGCGCCAATCCCCAGAGTGAGTGTGCCTACAATAGTTAGGGCAAAACCGGGCCTGCGCCGAATCGAATGAACGACGAATCGCGCATCCCCCACGACCGACTCGATCCAACCCCAGCCCCAGGTCGCCCGCGTCTGCTCGCGCAATAGAGCGGGGTTGCCGAATGCGCGCAGTGCTGCGTAGCGCGCCCCTTCCGCGCTCATGCCAGCAGCCACGTTTTCTGCAATTTGCTGCTCGAGATGGAACTTCAGTTCCTGATCAAGATGCGAGTTCTCTCTCAGGCGGCCAAACAACATCCGCACTTTCACACGCAAACGATCGATCCAGCGCATTGGCCTCTCCTCTCGCTATTCGGTTCTCAGCGCCTGCATGGGATCGAGCCGCGAGGCGCGCCAGGCCGGAAAAAGGCAGGCAATTGCCGCGACCGCAAGCAGCGTAGCCGCCACCACCGCAAAAACCGCCGGATCGAGCGGCCGGGTCTCGTAAAGCATCGACTGGATCACGCGCACCGCTCCGGCACCCGCAGCAAGACCTATCGCGAGGCCGAAGAGCGCAGGCCGGATGCCGTCACCCAGCATCAGACGAAGAATCTGCCCACGCTCTGCGCCAAGCGCCATACGAATGCCGATCTCTCCACTTCGCTGCGCTGTCAGATAGGAGAGGACTCCGTACAAGCCGACGGACGCGAGCACCAGCGACAGCACCGCAAAGGCCAGCACTAGACCGGCGCTCAGGCTGGCATCACCCAATGACCGCTCGATAATTTGCTGCAGGGTAAAAACATCGGAAACGGGCAACTCTGGATCCAACGATGCAATCTGCTTCTGCACAGGAATGGAAATTGCCAACGGATCGGACACCGTCCGCACCACGAGAGTCAAGCCTTTATCGCTCTGTCCGTTCAGAATGGGCAAATACATGGCTGCCCTGACTGGCTGACCCACCTGATACTGCGTGTCGGCCACGACTCCGATGATCTGGAAATCGCCGTTCTCTTCCGCAGCTATGTGCAGGTGCTTCCCCAGGGGATTTTCGCCGGGGAAATACTGCTCCGCCAGCTGGCGGCTAATGAGGATCGTCTTCGGACGGCCGGCGCGGTCCTCGTTCGTGAAAAAGCGTCCGCTAAGCAAAGGTATTTGCAATGCGCTGAAGAATCCGGGGTCAGCCCTCAGGTAAAGTGCGTCGGGCAGTGCCGTTCCGGCCGTGATCGTCGGATGCTCCGGAATGGTGAAATCATCATCGCCGGGCTGTCCCGCTCCGGGCACAATCGATCCCAGCGCAGCGGCGCGTACGCCGGGCATCGAACGCACCCGCTCCAGCAGCGCCTCGTTGAATGCATTCACCTTCTCGGGACTGTCGTACTTCTTTGCGGGGAGGCTGTACCCCATCGTCAGTACGTTGTCAGTCACGCAGCCTACATCCGTGGTACGCAGCCGCCAGAAGCTTTTGAGCAGAAGCCCTGCGGCGATCAACAGGACAACCGTCACCGCGATCTCAATCGTCAGCAGTGCCTTGCGCAACGCGGTGCGCGATTGACCGCCTGCCGTGCTGCGCCCCGAGGCCTGCAGCGCTGCGATCGCTCCCTTATCGGTCGATAGGATTGCCGGCGGCAGCCCAGCCAGTACCGCCGCGGCAGCAACAAGCGCGCAGGCGAACACCAGCACGGCTCCGTCTGCATGGATACTCTGTGCGGTAGGAAGATTGCGCCACGTGCCGACGAGCCACTTCGTTGCCGCCAGCGACAACAACACTCCGCTCACGCCGCCGGCAATCGAGATGAGCAGGCTCTCCACCAGTTGCACGCGAACCAGGGTCATTCTCCGCGCTCCCAGCGCACTTCGGATGGCGATCTCCTTCTGGCGCGATGCCGACCGCGCCACCAGCAAGTTGGCCACATTGAGACAGCCGATTAAGAGCATGCAGGCCACCGCGCATAGCAGAATGATCAAAGGCTTCTTCACATTGCGCGCCAGATCGTCCGAGAGCGTCCTCGACGCAACGTCTTCAGCCACCGGCGCGTGCAGGTTCTGCAAATGGAGTTGGTACTGCACCGCTTCCACCTCGCTCAGCGCGCTCGCGAGACTCACATTCGGTCGAAGGCGGGCCACCACGCGGCTGAAGTGAAAATCGTGATGGTTGAGGAGGTCAGGAGGTAAACCCGAGGCATACGGTACCCACACCTGCACCTTTGCATCGGGATAGGTGAACGACTTCGGCAGCACCCCGACCACCGTGTACGGCTTTCCGTCGAGATGGATCTGTCTGCCAACAATCGATGCCTCTCCTCCAAATCGCCGCTGGAAGATGCTCCACGTGAGCATCACAGCATTTCCATCCGGACGATCTTCGCTCTCGATAAACGTGCGGCCGATAGCCGCCTGCACCCCCAAGAGAGGAAACAGGTTCCAGCTCCCACCGCGCGCTTCTACTTGCTCCGGCAACTCTCCGTGCTCCCCGGTCAGGTTGAATTGCCAATAGCGCCATGCCGCCATGTCTTCAAAGCCGTGCGACTGCGCCCGCCAGTCGCGGTAATCGGCGGGCGCGACCGAGTTGTAATTGAACCCCTGCGCATTGTCTTGCGCATCGCGAAAGTGCTCGTAGACCATCACCAGATGATCCGGATCGCGAAAGGGAAGCGGCCTGAGCAGCACCGAACGCACGATCGTGAACAACGACGTCGCTGCACCGATGCACAGCGCCATCACGACGATTGCCATCAGGGAAAATCCCGGCGCTCGAAAGAGCGCGCGAACGCCATAGCGCACATCGCGGGCGAAAGCCTCCAGAGAAGCCCAGCTCCACGTGGCCCGTGCCTCCTCGCGAAGGAGAGCCGGATTGCCAAACGCGCGCAACGCCGCGTAACGCGCCTCTTTTTCACTCATACCCGCGGCAACGCTTTCGGCAATCTGCTGCTCGAGATGGAAACTCAATTCGTCGTTGAGACGCGCGTCCGCCTTGGCACGCCCGAATAAGGATCGGAAAGCCATTGTCCATCCATCCCACCACCGCATCGTCGATCTCCTTCTAGGCCTGCGCTCTTTCCACCTTTCCGCCACGCCCGGCCTCCGGGGTTTTCTGTTCCCTATTCCCTGTTCCCTGTCCTTTAGGCTTCGCTCACGATCAAATTGATCGCAGCCGACAGCCGGTTCCAGTTTGCCGTCTCGGTCTCGAGCTGCTTGCGTCCGGCCGCCGTCAGCGCATAGAACTTGGCCTGCCTGCCGGTCTCGCTCTCCTGCCACTTGGCTTTGATCCAACCCTGCTGCTCCAGGCGATGCAGCGCGGGATAAAGCGAGCCCTGCTGCACCTGCAGCACCTCGCCGGAAAGCTGCTGAATGCGCTTGGCGATGGCCCAACCGTGCTTGGCTTCCGGTAAAAGGGTCCTGAGGATGAGGAGGTCGAGAGTTCCCTGTACGAGATCGCTAGGCTTGCCCATGCCTAGATTATCTACAGCTCTAGTTGTAGATAGTCAAGGTATGCGCCGAAGTTTGTGACGAATTGCCGCGTCGGCGCTTACCAGACAAAGGGAATCAACCGGTAACGAGTGCGACTGCAGTATTCGGCGTAGCCGGGAAGTTCCTGTCGCAGCACCTTTTCCTCATTGAGCAGCCGAAAAACATAAAGCGGAATCAGCAGGGCAAACAAAGGCAGGGCAACATACGAGCCCAGCGCCAGTGGAGTGAATACAAAAAGAACGAGGCTCCCCGAATACATAGGATGGCGCACCCAGCGATAAGGTCCGCTGGAAATGACCGACTGGCCTTCTTCCACGCGGACAGTCCTTGCAGCAAAACGGTTGACACTTATAACCCAGAAAACAAAGAGAAAAGCCGCCAGAACCAACACCAGGGAAACCAGCGTGAGACCCGTCGGCACTCCACCGAAGAGGCGGCGCGACCAGCCCCATCGATAATCGAATCCCGGTATCAGAAATCCGAAGAAACAGCACAGCTTGAACCATTTCATCAGCAGTTTCTGTTCGCTGACCAACTCCTTTCGCTCCATCCTGCGTTCGATCAACTCAGGATCGGTCTTCAGAAAGTAGAGGAAGACGAGGTTCGTGGGGACGAAGTAGGCTGCCAGAACTGCCCAGCCCTGCCAGAACTTCAAACTGCCTGCAGGAACAAAAAGGATCGCTGCGACAACAATCAAGCCAATCGAAAACCGGATCGCCAATTTCGCGCCGAGGCTCATTTTTCGGCCAGAGTGTTCAGTCGCGGGATTGATTCCCGCCCCGGTTTCTGGATGGACGAATGCCTTTGCCATCGGATTGCCCCTTTTCCTAAGGCCTTTGATCGCCAGCAAGCATAGTCCTCTTCGCGTCTTGATGCTGTGATTTTCCGGAATGAGGAATCCTTTTCGCCCTGCGGAGCGTTCTTAGGCATAATGGCAAAACTGGCCTTGCCGGTTTTACCCGTTTCCGTTGTATGCTCCAGTCGCGGGGGATCATCTGCCCATGAGAAATTCGCCCATTAAGGTCATCACCATCGAGCGCGAGTACGGTTCACGCGGCGGGGAGTTTGCCCACGAACTCTCGGTCCGCCTTGGTTGGAAGCTCCACGATTCCGAACTCGTCTCCGCGGCTGCGAGGGCAGCCGGAGTTTCACCTGAGCTGGCAGCCAAATTCGATGAACGCCTCGACCCGTGGTACTACCGCTACGGCAAGGTCTTCTGGCACGACTCCGCCTATCCCATGACCGGCATCGGCGAGGACCAGGTCTTCGACTCGGAGCGTATGTTGACGCTGATCAAGAAAGAGATTAAGCACGCGGCAGACCAAGGCAACTGCGTGCTGGTAGGGCGCGGCGCAGCCTGCGCGCTGGCATGTGTCCCCGGCACTTTCCACATCTTTGTCTACGCCACCTCAAAGGCCAAGCGCGAATGGTTCATGAACGCCTTTCCCACGCAAGCCAACCACGCCGATCAACTCATCGCCGCTTCGGACAAGCGCCGCGCAGCCGTCATTCGGAAGTTCTATCAGCAGGAGTGGTGCGCGCGCGGACTCTACCACATGCTCCTCAACTCTGCCATGGGCTTCGAAGCCATGATCGAGGCCGCATTGGGAGCAGCTGGACTAAAAGAATGCGGAGAAGAGACTGCAAGCCACCAGATCGGCAGGGTCGGCGACTGCACTTAGATCGCAACCCGCGCAACGCGCGGCCCGATGCGCGTGAAAATCTCCCACGGAATCGTTCCCGCAACTTCCGCATGATCGAAGGTCGTGATGGTCTCGCCGCCTTGCGTTCCCAGAATCACAACTTCGTCCCCTGCCTGCACGTCTGGAATTTCCGTCACGTCGAGCACCGCCTGATCCATGCTGATCCGGCCTGCCAGCGGAGCCCGTTTACATCGCACCAGCAAACTGAACCGGTTGCCCAGCCGCCGATCCAATCCATCCCCATACCCAACCGCAAGAAGCGCCAGCCGCATCGGCTCGGTCGCAACAAAAGTGCCGTTGTATCCCACCGTTGCTCCTGCCGGAACTGAACGGACTCCCACCACATTCGTCTTCCAGCTGAGCACGGGCTCCAAGCGCCGATGCGCCGCGACCAACCCAGACGGCTCATCCACAAATCCCGGATCAAATTTTGGCGCAAACCCATAAAGAGCCAGTCCCGGCCGCAAGAGCGCCTTCATTCCAAACTGTGCCGCGATTGAACCAATCGCAACTGCTTGCCCGCTCAACAGCGCGGCGGAGTTGCCGACGTTGAGCCACTCAGCGTGCAGTCCTGCAGCTCGCACCCGCTCCAGCGTCGCAGTCAGCTTTGCCAGCTGCTCCTGTGTAATTGCACCATCCCCCTCGTCCGCAGCGAAGAGATGCGTCATCACGCCATCCAGCTTGAGCGGCGATCCCTTGCCAAAGCGCGCCAATAGCGGATCGAGGGATCCCGGGTCTACACCTTGCCGGCTCATGCCCGTGTCGATCTCAAGATGCACCGGAATCGAACTAGCCTCGGTCCGCGCCTCCCGCGCGGCATTCTCCAGCTCATCCAATTGCCAAGGCTCCCAAATTACCGGAGTCAGATCGTGCCGCACCACATCTGCGCCCTGTCCCGGAAAGACTCCGCTGATCGCCAGAATCCGCGCGTCGGAGCAAAGCATCCGCGCCGTCACTCCTTCTTCTACGCTCGTCACGCCCAGCCATCGCGCCCCCGCGCGCACTGCGGCAGGAGCGCACAAAGCCAGCGAATGACCGTACGCATCCGCTTTCACAATGGCAAGCAATTCCGCATGCGGCGCGGCAACGCCGGCGAGGAATTTGTAATTCTGTTCTAGCGAGCGGGTGCGAATTTCCACCCAACAGGGGCGCAAGGGCATCGGACTGTCCACGTTTCAGTTTAGGTCACCGCTGCGCGCCGCCCCGTTTCCATGTGGACACCTAATCAGAGAATTGTGCCAGCTGCTCGAGCGCCGGCTTCGGCGTCAGCAGGCTCACCACGATCATCGCCACCACAGCCGCAAAGAGCGCCGGGAAGATCGCATCACGTTCGGCGAGCATCGGCGGAAACATCGACTTCACTCCCGGCACATCCCAGGCCAGCGTCACCACCGTCCCCGCGCCAATCGCGGCCACCGCGCCCCACGCCGTCACGCGCTTCGAATAAAAAGCCGCCAACACCACCGGCGTCAACGCGGCAGAATAGATCGTGTAGGCCCACAGCATCTTTTCGAGAATGCTCTGCGCATAGATCGCCTGGTACAGCGCCCAGCAACCCAGCAGCACGACAGCTAGCCGCGAAACAATCATCACGCGCTTGTTCGACGCACCCGGTGAAATATAGCGGACAAAGACATCGTTGATCAGGTTCGTCGATGGTGAGAATAGGTAATTCGATGCGGTTGAAATCACCTTCGCAAACACCGCGCCCAGCAGCAACGCGCCCAGCATCGCAGGAAGTCCGTGCCGTGCGGTGTAGGGAATGATCTCGTACGGCTGCCGCGCCACTTCGCCGGTGGGATACAACGCCGATCCGAACACCGCGATCGCCACGATCAGCGTCTCCAACACGATCGTGCCGAGAATCCATCCCACCACCGACAAGCGCGCATCCCGTTCCGTCTTCGCGGAGAAGAATTTCTGATACATCACCTGGTTACCGAGCATCAGCAGCATCGTTGGCAGCAGAAACTCCATCGCGCGCGTGAACGTCAGATTTCCCAGCACTTCGAAATGCGTTTCCGGCAGCGCCGCGTGCAGTCCGGCCCATCCGCCGCCCTTGAGAAACAGATACGGCGTCGCGATCACGCAGATCACCGTCACCAGCGACCCGATCGCCACATCCATATATGCCACCGATGACATGCCCGCCAGCGCGGTAGTCACAATCACGAACACAGCAATGATGTAGGTGCCCAGTTCGGGCGTCACCGTGTCGGGAAAAATCAGGTGCAGGACATTGCCGCCGCCTTTGAACTGGTAGCTCGTGATGCCCACATAGGCAAACAGAATCGCAAACGTACCAAGCACGCGCGCCGTCTGGTTATACCGCGCCTCCAGCAAATCTGGCAGCGTGAACTGCGCGAATTTCCGTGCCCGTGGCGCGATGAAGTAGATCAGCAGCAGTCCGAGCCATCCGCCGGCTGGCTGCCATAGCGCCGCAAAGCCGTTGCGATACGCATTCTCCGCTCCGGCAAACAGCGAGCCCGCGCCAATCCATGACGTTAGCAGTGTCAACACCAGCACCGCGGCCGGCAATGAGCGCCCGGCCAAAAGATAGTCAGCCTTGGTTTTCACGCGTGAGGTGCGATAGACCGCGACCGCCAGCAGCACGACGACAATAACGGCCAAAACCGCCACATAGAGTTGCGACATCCGCAGCATTCCTCGCTGGCGAGACAGGATTGCGAGCAGTGTAACGGATGCTGCCACAAGCGCGAACGCCGAGTATTGCCCCGCTGCGCTCTGCGGCAGCAGGAGCACGCGTGTTTGACCCCCCCTCAGGGTGTTGTTAAAATGGCTATGCGGGGTGGAGCAGCCCGGTAGCTCGTTGGGCTCATAACCCAAAGGTCGCTGGTTCAAATCCAGCCCCCGCAACCATTTACGGGAAAATCAACCCATTTCCAACCCATCGACCGGGCGCGTTTGCGCCCGGCTTTTGAGTCTTGGGCCTATTCGGACGAGCGTCGCTTCAAGATCTTGCGAACCACAACGCTATTGGCTTTCCGGCGGTTCTCCATGGGAGGACCGCCGTAATCGTCCGTGGTCGACAGATGGGCATGACGCATCAGCTTCTGTTGGACATCGAGCGGAGTCTCTTCTCCGCTGAGGAGCGTGCGGTAGCTGTGCCTGTAGGTGTGCCAGCCAATGCTGCCAAGTCCCTTCTCTTTGGCAAGGCTGCGACGAACATCGTGGATAGGAAGCTTGGGTTGTTTTCCGCGTCCCCGCTTTGCCATGGCGCAGGCCTTACCGGGAAGCGCCCCGCATTCGGAGCACGTAACGAGACACCAGCCCGCCCGCCGGATCCAGTCCTGTTGGATGGGTGATGCATGATAGCAGCGCCCTGTTTTAGGAGACGGAAAAATCCAGTCGGACTCCGCTGACTTGAGCTTCCACCCGAGAAGGATCAACGCAAAATCGGGATCGAGCGGAAGTTCGTCTTCAGAACACTCCGTTTTCACGGGTCCGATGCGACCGTGCACGACACCTTCCTTGACTTCCATGCAAAGTCGCTCGAAATCGACGACCGCCCAACGCAATGCGAGCAATTCGTCAACCCGCAATCCGGTGCACAGCTCCACAAGGGACATGATGCTGTAGGGCTCAGGAAGCAAATCAACGATTAGCCAAAACTGCTCGATGGTAAGGTCGGCAGGCTTCCTGCGGCGCTTGCTGATCCCGCGCACTTCGACGAGTTCAATCGGGTTCTCAACCCAATCGACCATGCCATACAACTTGGCCTTACCGAATAGTCTGTGCATGAATGCCTTTAAATGGCCCTTGGTTTTGGGTGCCTTTTGCAGTTCCTTCAGCCAATTCTGGAACTTAAGCGGTCTGAATTTATCCAACTTGACTTCGCCCCATGCTTTTCGAATTCCATTGCACAAGCTCAAGTAAGAAACGGCGGTCGAGTAAGCCAGTTCATCAGTTCGCGCGGCGCGTTCGCCGGGTCGGCGTTCCTTGATATCGAGAAGGTGCTCTTCCGCGATGAAATGATCCAGAAGATCGTCCACCGTGGGATCGACGACTAGATCTTCGACCTCTCCTGAGTTCAGTCGCGCAATAAACTGCTTAAGGTGCTTTTGGATATCTTCTCTTTCAGGAAATTCTTTTCCGGAGAACGTCTTCGATCTGTATCCGCCGGTCGCGGGGTCCACGTAGCGCCATTCCCAGGCAAATTTTCCCTTGGCCCGCGGCGCCCGCCGCAGACTTCCTTTCTGTATTTTTTCCTCAATTTGCGTCATGAGTCTTCGCTCTCTTTCTCTGCGTTATTGTTCGGATGTCGATATCCGTTTAGGTTGGAGTTCATTTGCCCTTCGCGCCATTCGCTTAGCAGCGACAGCAGGTACTGCCATTCCTTTCCCAACTTCATGGCAGGAATTTGGCCCTTGCGAGCCATTCGTTCGAGGGTCTTGGGATGAATGCGGAGAAATGCGGCAGCCGTCTGGGAATCGACCGACTCCTCAGGTGGACGTGGATTGCCCTTCCCGCCGCTCCCGTTCATCCCCAGCACCTCCGCAATGGATTGCATTGCCGAGCCGCCATCTGTGCTTTCCCTCGCCGAGTTCGCAATCATTCCGGGATCGGGTTGCAATTCTGTCCGAGACGGCTGGCCTGCTACGGGTTGGGATGTGGGGAATAAGGAAGTGAATTCTGGAAGCGAGCGAGCGCCAGCGGGAGCCAGTGAATGCCAGCGGGAGCCAGCGAACGCCAGCGAGGGCCGATCAACTTCTTAGGAACTCTGGCTCATGCGACATCAACCGCATTAACCCGGCCGCTCAGCGACTCAACAACGCAAAATCCGCGCTGACTGTCGCTTCGAGAATAGTCGTTTCTCTCCAGCATTAGGGGTTGGCACACTGCCGAATGCTGTCGACCAACCGAGCAATCTGGCTAAGTCCGTCACAGTGGAGTCTGGGATTTGCGATATCGGCGGCGCGTGGCGACGGACAACATAATCCCGAACAAGACAACATAATCCCGAACAGGACAACATAATCCCGAACAGCTTCGGGCGCTAGTGGCTTTAGACAAAATAGTCGTTCACTGAACAATAAAGTTCTTCACTACACAGAGGAGTGTCGACCGACCGCGGAATGTGCCTAATTCTGTCACTGAAGCGGTCGAAAACAACCCAAACAAGACGGCTGGAACTGAATAATAATTCCGCCTACTATGCAGATATTCCCCCTACTGGACGCCTGTCGGCCGATACGGATCGAAAACAGCCGGAGAGATCGCTCGTTGGTGCGTCCGAGCTATCACGCACGTGAACAGGCTGAGGCGGTTGCTGGTGGTTTGTAAGAAATGACGATATTCTGGACTGACCAACAATATTTTGGACTGGACAACGCTTTTTTAGACTGAGTACTCGTCTGGCGGGGACCCAGAAGAAGACTGCAAAACCTGAAAAACCAAGCGCTGTGACGGCGCGCCCCCTGGCTCAATCGTAGATTTCCATGAAGGCGTCATGTTTACTACAAGATAAATACAGGGTGGCGATAATCCTTCGATTTTTCGAGCGTATGTCCGAATACAAGTCGCGGTACGTCTTGATGCCGATGCGAGTTTGAACTCGGGGACCAGCCCCCCTGTGCTAATACAACCGAAAACCTGCCGAACGGCAGCTTTTTGCTTTATTCCAAAAA
This sequence comes from uncultured Acidobacteriaceae bacterium, assembly GCA_963745845.1. Lineage (GTDB taxonomy): Bacteria > Acidobacteriota > Terriglobia > Terriglobales > Acidobacteriaceae > Telmatobacter. Next base: position 683,058 of record CAVUZE010000002.1, read on the forward strand.
TAGTAGATTGAAATCAGGGACCGAATCTCCAGACCTCGTGCCCAGGAATAGGCGTTTCCGGGCACGAGGTCAATTCGTTTTCAGGACCCACTCGGCAACTATCGCGGATAGCATTTCGCTCGCAAGGATGCGAGGATATCCAAAAGTTAAAGGTTCCTGTCTGCTTGAGCGGCTCGCTAGAGATCCTCAAACCACGACTGGATCTTGAGAGCCATCAACTTTCGGCGCTGCTCAAGAAATGAATCGAACTCTGGGACATCTCCTTCAAGGAGGGGCTTCGGAATACAGTTCATTTGGAGGTTAGCAAGCATCTCGCTTCGCTTTGTGATGCCGCCGTACTTCTTAACTCCGCCTTCGCTCTGCTTGTCCAGTTCCTTGAAATAGAGTTCAGGCGCCTTATCTCCGATCGCGATATTGATTTCACTCTGCGCAAGCACAAAGTTGGCGATCTGGTTGTACCGCCCGCGTGCTAGTCCTTGCTTCTTTAGGTGATTCCGGGGATACACGTGATGGACATCGCTTCGATTCATCAAGAGATCTTGCACGGTAATATCGCGTGACAGGAACCCCTTGTCATTCTGTCGCACCTGCGCGGCCTTGTAGGCGAGGAAATATGGGCTCAAAGCGGAGGATGTATCCATAAGCTGTGGAAGCATGCCAGTCCAGAAGGTGTCAGGGAGCTCAGTCTCAATCACGGACCTCGAGTACTTCAACAGACCGTGGACTCCAAACTGACGAATATCAAGGTCAAATGCGGTCTCCGGACTGCCCGTGTATCTTCCCGTCAAGAGCGACATCGCGTACCACTGACGCACCACCTTTTCGAGGGTTGAGGGCTGGATCTCGTCAGCACGACCCTTCAGGTACAGGATGTACGCAAAGTTGACCGCGTTCTTGCCGTATATGAGGTCGCTCGTCACGAACCCCGCCGAACGGAGGATCATCGTGAAACGCTCAAAATGAGTCTGATTCATGAAGCGGAGGATGCCCTGCTTCAATTTGGCGAATGAGGCTTCAGCAATCGCAGCTTCATATTGACGCGTCTCGAAGTTTCTTCCCGACAGCAGCGCCACCAAATCTGCCAGTTTCCCTCTCCCGAATTCGGCGGTAAAAGCAACTCGCAGCATATCAGTGTATGTCGGGTCGTAAATGTCGTCATTGACGTTCTTGAGCCAACGCATCTTGGGAAAGAATTCGGATGCAGCGAACGCCTTGTCACCCTTCTCAATGCGCCCCAGAAAATCCGGCGCAGCAGCAAGGTGACAAAAGTAGTCGATGGCTTTCCGAAGGAGATTCCCTCCGTAGATTTCATTCGCTGCGATCTTCGACATTGCGAAATCGGCCTGCGACAACTCCGCACCCGCTGAATTCACGCGGATGAATATCTCTGTGACAGTCTCAATATCGAGGTTCTCTTCAAGTTCAATCAGCCCCACGTGGTTATTGATGACCATCCGAAGCCTCTGCAGAACTTTGCCAACGTGCTTGCGATCGGCCTTCGGATTCTTGTCGGCGTACTCTTCGATGATTTCAATCAAGTCAGCATCGGATGCAAAGATCTTCGCGATGTCGTCAATCCACGCAGAATCCTTGACGATCGCAGGATTTGACACCTCGAATTGCTGTTCTTGAGGTTGAAACGCGATCCTGATGCGAATCGTCTCGTAGTCCTTTGTGAGGACCTCCTGACCAAGCAATGCTGCCATAAGCGCTGTAATCCGCTGCTGGCCATCTATCAATATCCGCTTCCCCGCCGATGGCGTCCCGTCTTTAAGTCTTACAGTTGGGTTTCGCCACGCGATAAGGTAACCAATCGGATAGCCCTGATAGAGCGAATCGAGCAGGTTTCGCACTTTTGTGGATTCCCACACAAAAGGGCGCTGGATTTCCGGAATGGCGATTTCACCAGACTTAACCCACGTGAGAAGTGTCTCGATCGGATGAGGCGTGACGGAGTATCTTTGCGTCGCCATGTGTGGGCCCTTCCTCTTATCCCCGGAATGGGAAAGCTAGCGTTTTTGAAGGTCGCTTGCGATCAGAGCAAACTCGTCCAACGCCGCCTGTAAGTCCTCTACGATCTCAGCAGCTATCACGTCGGGAGCTGGGAGATTGGCGGCGTCTTCGAGGCTGTCGTCCTTTAGCCAGAAGATATCGAGGCTTGCCTTATCGCGCTTAACCAGCTCGTCGTAGGCAAAGGAATGGAATCGCTCAGTCTCCTTGCGTTTGTGGCGATTCTCGGCGTGGTAGCATGCCACGAAGTCATCGAGGTCCTCCCGGCGGAGTGGATTCGTCTTCAGCGTGAAGTGCTCGTTGGTCCGGAAGTCGTAGATCCACAGCGTCTTGGTCCATGGCTTCTCGCTAGCCACTTTGCGATCGAAGAAGAGCAAGTTTGCTTTTACGCCCTGCGCATAGAAGATTCCCGTCGGCAGGCGCAACAGCGTGTGCACATCGCAGTCGTGCAGCAGACGCCGTCGGATCGTTTCGCCGGCGCCACCTTCGAAAAGCACATTGTCCGGCACTACCATAGCAGCGCGACCGTCGATCTTCAGCAGCGAGCGAACGTGTTGCACGAAGTTCAGTTGCTTGTTGCTCGTGGTCGCCCAGAAATCATCGCGGACGATGGTCAATGCCTCGCGTTGCTCTTCGCCGTCTTCGCCGATCACGGTGATGCTGGACTTCTTGCCGAATGGCGGATTCGTCAACACCATGTCAAAATCGCGATCGCCCTTGCCGATCAGCGCATCGCTGACCGCAATCGAATCTTCGCCACCGGTACCATGAAGGAACAGATTCATCGCGCACAAGCGCGCGGCGCCATCAACAATCTCCGTACCTGAGAGAGCCTTCTCTTTCAGGAATCGCTTGTCATCCTTGTCCAGTGTGTAGTGATTGCTGATGTAGTCATGGACTGCAAGAAGGAAGCCTCCGGTCCCGCATGCCGGGTCGTGGATGCGCTGTCCCGGCTCGGGATGCATCACCTCCACAATGGCCTGAATCAGTGCGCGCGGTGTAAAGTACTGCCCCGCACCGCCTTTCACATCGGCGGCGTTCTTCTCGAGCAGCCCCTCGTAGGCGTCGCCCTTTACATCCACACCCAATGTGGTCCACTGCTCGCGTCCGATCAGATCGCTCACCAGGCGCTTCAGCTTGGCTGGATCCTGAATCTTGTTCTGAGCTTTGCGGAAGATTGTGCCCAACAGGCCCGCCTTCTTGCCCAGCTCCACGAGAATGTGGCGGTAGTGCTGGTCCAGATCGTCGCCATCCAGCCGCTCCAGGCTCTTCCAATTGACGGCCTTCGGAATCAGCAGTGGCTGGCCCGGGAACAGGGCTTGACGCTCGTCGGCCATCTTGAGGAAGAGCAGAAAGGTGAGCTGTTCGAGATAGTCCCCATACGACAGACCGTCATCGCGGAGGATGTTGCAATAGTTCCAGAGCTTCTGAACGATTCCGTTGCTTGTCATCTGCTAACCCTTCCTCTTCGCTTCCTTGAAAAGCGTCGAGAGCCAAGCCCCCGCCTCCTCCTGGCAATTCTCAATTAGGGCCACGAACTCCTGTCCCCGTCCCGGTGAGTAGCCGCGCACGGTATTGCCGTAACGTTTCCAACTTTCCGTTTTCAGATAAGTGGTCTTAGCTTTGCCAAAAAAAGCGGGTAGCGTCCAGTCGCTACAGAGCTTCTCGCCCTTCGTCGTAAGGCAAAGAGCATCAGCAAACTTCGTGAAGGTCCCCGCTCCGGGCAGGTCGGGCAGGAAGGTCAGCGCAGGGGTCCCGGCGTAGATGCAGTTGTTAGCGCGCTTCCGAAACTGAAGATGGGGGTGATGCTTCGCATGTCGCAACGCTTTCGGGATACTGCCGTCTGGTATGCGATGAATTTGTCCAACCTGGAGCCAACCCCAAATGACGTGCCGCTTCGTCGACGATCGAACGAATTTCGCTGAACCACCTTTGAGTGTCGCATCTCTAAATAGGCCAAAGAATACGAACAGGTCTCCCTGATCAATGCCCTGATTCTCGAGATGCTTCTGCGCGGCGTCGCACTGCCCAAACAGCATCAAGTCGGCGCACTGCCGCGATGCCTTCCTCGGCCGCAGATCTGGCCGGATATCGGGATCGAGATGCACGTGGCCCTCGAGGCGTCGGATCTTGAGGCTTGAACCAAGACTCTTAGGTAGCCGTAACCCCGCATGGCTCCCAAGATCCTCAAACCGAGTGTGCTCAATCCCAGGAGAGGAATTATAGTCACCCGGGATTGGGATACTCATCAATGTCCCATCCTGAAGAATTGGACTGGGACACCCTCCAGCCGCTTGGTCGAACCCTTTGCGGCTTAAGATGATTCGCTTGGGCAGACATTTCATTTCTCAACCTCGAAACTCAGCCCAAACTTGCCGCCCTGGCACTTCGGGCACTTGCGTTCGAAGATGTCGCTGCCATTGGCGCCGTAAACGTAGCCGCAGACCACGCAACCGAGCTGGTAAATAGTCTGGCCGTGGTCGGTGCCGGGCAGGTTGGTGTTGCGGATGACCACCTGGCTGTTGCGGTTCACATGGCCCGGCTGCGTCGTCTTGCCCTTAAGCATGCGCGAGCTCCTTGCGGCGACGGCGAATCGAGGGCTTTGTGCCGAAGCCGATTCGCTCTGCGCGGATGCGCTCAAGTAGGAAGGAGGCGGGTTCGTCGGTGGGGGCCTGGGGGACGAGCTGGCCAGAGAAAGCACTCTCAAGCACTGACCGCTTAAGCCGCTCACATCGCTTCGCTCCGAGTTCCAACTGGGTCTCAAGCGCTCGAATTATGGACATGATTCGATCTAATTCCGCGGCGATTCGTTCTTGTTCCTTAAGCGGGGGCAATGGAACGGGGACACTGTTGCAATTCTCCTTGTTCAAGTACGCAATCGTCGTTGCCGTAGAAAGCGATCGCATGAATTCGGATTGGCAACGGAGCGCGTATGCGGAGTACTTCCCGCTAACCCACGTTGGCAAGACAAACGCATGAAGTTGCTGGTTTACTACTGAAGGCCGCTTTATTACAGCTGTGATTCCGAATCGCCCGACGCAGCTCATCACAACGCTACCTGCAGGAATCACCTTTGCGTTGTATCTCTCGACTTCTACAGCCGAGAGTCCAATGCCATCGCGAGACCCGTCAATTTCTATATCAACTCCGAAGTCAGGCAATGTGAGCCAAGGGATATCTCCAGTAAACGACTCCGGCTTATCTCGGTTTGGAACTATGCAATCGAACGCATAGCCTATTCGGGTCCAACACCACCCTTCGGGCAAGTCGGGCAGGCTAGTCGTGTTGGGTGCGGTGGGCTCTCTGTAGTTCCGCTTCCAGCGGTCGTCCTTCGGGGGCTTGCCGGAGGCTTGCATTTTGACGAGAGTGTCGGCTTCCCAACGAGCGCGGCGCTCGCGGAGGATGCGCTCGAGAAGCTTGTCGGCAGGCTCGTAGTCGCGACCCTCTTTGCGAGCGAGTTCGGCTTCCGTAGGGACCAGGCGGCCCTCACAAGCAGATTTCAGCACTGAGGCGCGATACCGCTTGAGATTCGCCTGCGCCTGCTTCAACGCAGCTGTCGCGGCATCCAGCCGCGTGAACTGCTTTTCGATCTCGGCAACTATCGCAGCTTGTTCTCGCGCAGGAGCGAGCGGAACGGGAATTAGTGCAGCCTTCGCACCGGAAATCTCGAGGAAGGTCGTGCCACTTGCCAGTTCCTTGGCGATGGGCCTTGCGAATTGCAAATAGTAGTAAAGATAATCCGAGCTGATCCCCGACTGAGGAACAAAACTCTTAAAGCCTTGATTTGTACTAACAGGGTTAGAGGCAATGGCGACGTATCCAATTGGAGCACGAGAACTGAACAGGACACTGCCGGCGGGCATCATCGTGGCACCGCTACTGCTGAGTCCGGCTTCGGTAATATTCCGTGAACCATGACTTATCCGCTTCGCCGTATAGCCGGACAGGTCCGCCGGGGTAATCCACGGTATCGTGCCGTTCTCGAAGTTGGAGGGATCGTCGGTGCGCGGCGTACCGCCGCCAATTACGGTAGCGATTTCGCCTGCTTTGGTCCACGTCCAAGACGCTGGAATATCCCACAGCGTTAGTCCTTTCGGGCTTTCGTCGCTCACGCCGCCAACACCTCGTTGAGCTCGTTGAGCAGTGGCAGGAAGCGGTCACCGAAGACCTGATGTGCGCGGCCCAGGCCGCCCCAGCGAGAGAAGGGATCGAGTTCGAGGTCTTCCGGCTCGACGGCGAGGCTGGAAGCGATGTGATCGCGGATGGCCTCGAGCCACCGAAGCTGATCAGCATTGAATGCGGCGCCCGCTTTGCGTTGTTCGCCGAGCCAAGCGACAAACCGGGCCTCGACCTCGGCACGGCGGGGTTCGAGCTGCGACTTTTGCTTGAGGGCAAAGCGCACCAGGTTCACTAGGTCGGCGGCGACCTCAGTCCGGCTGCCACGCACGTGCTGCGCATCGAGTCGCTCATAGGCGTGCCAGAGCTGGTCTGGCGAGAGACGCGGGCCACCGTCCAACGGTTTCTCGATGGTGGCGGCAAGCGCCTTGACCTGTTTGAGTGACAAGCCCACTGCATAGGGCTTGCTGTAGAGGATCTGCAACACTTCGATTTCGTCCTTGTTGTCGTGGAGGAACTGCTCGAACGACTGCACCATGCGCAGTGCGCGCTCGCGCACGACCTCTGCCGGACCTGCCTCGAGGAGCTGGTCCTGATTCACAGTATCAATGATCTGCTCGTAGCTCTTTTTCACACTGAGGATCAGGTTGCGCAGCTTGGGGTTCGCGGCCAAGGGCTTGGCGGCCTCCTGCAACAGTTGCTTGCTGGCCTTCGCAAGGTGCTCGTCTGTGGGTTCGGCGTCGCCGGCGAGGGCGCGAGCGGTTTCGACCTGTCGGTCAGGATCGAGAGCGATGACGATTTCTCCGGCGATCGATGATAGTTGCTGGCCGTTGGCCGCATCGTTGATCGCAGTGCGGTCGTTGGGCGTTAGCTGGTGGTCGAGTCGTGTGAGCCGCGAAGCGATGGAGCTAAGCACCTCGGGATCTCGATTGCCGAAGGTGATCAGCTCAAAGAGCTTGTCTAGTGAGACATTGCGTTTGCGCTCGAGCGGCTGCGTCTCCTCCATCTTCTCGGGTTCCAGGCCCACTGCATCGATGAGGACGAAGTGGTCCTTGGTGTGGCCATCGGGCGTGACGTCGCGCAGCTCGGTGGAGGTGACGGTGCGGGCGCCGCGGCCCTTCATCTGCTCGAACATGGTGCGGCTTTTCACTGCGCGCATGAACATGACGATCTCGAGCGGCTTGATGTCGGTGCCGGTGGCGATCATGTCGACGGTCACAGCGATGCGCGGGTTGAAGCCGGTGCGGAACTGATTCAGCATGTCCTCCGGTTTCAGGTCGGACGACTTCCACTCCTCGACCTCGAACTCATTACCGTCTTTGTCGGTTTTCTTCACGCGCACCTTGGCCGCGCCTGTGCGGTACGTGATTTTCTGAGCGAAATCGTTTCCTTTACCGAACTCTTCGCGAATGATCTGCACGATGTCGTCAGCGTGGCTGTCATCTTTGGCGAAGATGAGCGTCTTCGGCACTTCTGTTCGACCTGGGAATATCTCTGTGAACAGTCGATCGCGAAAAGTGCGGACTATCGTGCGAATCTGGTCTGGCGCTACGACGCGGCGGTCGAGCTCGTCTGCATTGTAGGGAATGTCTTGGTCGGCCAGCTCCCACCGCACCTTGCGCGTCTGCCGGTCACGGTAATCCACCTGGTAGCCGGAATTAATGACGCTGCCGTGTTCCGAAATGAGCGTTCGGATCTGGTAAAGGTCGAAATCTACATTCACTCCGTCCGCAACCGCTTTCTCGAATGGATACTCCACGATCAGGTTCTGGTGGAAGAAGCCCATGGTCTGCTTGGAGGGCGTGGCTGTGAGGCCGATGAGCGAAGCGTCGAAATACTCGAGGACCTGTCGCCAGAGGTTGTAAATGGAACGATGGCACTCGTCGGTAATGATGACGTCGAAGGTCTCGATCGGGATGCTTGGGTTGTACGCGATGGGCTCGGGCGGGCGCTGCAGCATTTCGAGAGAGGCGCCAGAGACTTCATCGAGCTCGGCGTCGAGTTCTTCGCCTTTGAGCATTGAGAAGAGGCGCTGGATGGTGGAGATGCAGACCTTGGCTACCGGGTCGATCCGGCTGGATTGAAGGCGCTGAACGTTGTAGAGCTCGGTGAAGATGCGACCGTCGTCGGGGGTCCGGAAGGCTTGAAACTCTTTGAGCGCTTGGCGGCCAAGGTTGGCGCGGTCGACAAGGAACAGCACGCGGCGAACGCCAGCAAACTTGATGAGCCGGTAGATGAAGTTGCAGGCGGTGTAGGTTTTTCCAGCGCCGGTGGCCATTTGGATCAATGCGCGACGCTTGCCTTGGCGCATGGAGGCTTCCAAAGCGTGAATTGCCTCAATTTGGGCGGGACGAAGGCCTTCTTGGATCAGCGAGGGCATGGATGCCAAGCGCGCTTTGGCGGTGGCGCCGGGGCTGGCGACTTCGTCTGCGAGCCACTGAGCTAGCGTGGCGGGGGTGTGAAAGCTGAAGACTTGGTGGCTACTCGCATCGGGTTCGAGAAGGTTGGTGAAACGCGTCTCAACGCCGGTCGATTGGTACAGGAAGGGGAGGGGCCGACGTGGTGCCGGCAAAGACTCTGGAATTCCCTCACTGTATTTTTGAGTTTGGATCTCAACGCCGACGAGAGTGGAACCTTCCTTCTTGGCCTCAATGACGCCTACAGCTGCGCCGTTGGCGAAGAGCAGATAGTCCGCTTCTCCGTAGCCGTGCCCAAGAGAGAATTCGCGAATGGCAACACCGGGGCCCGCGTCGATGTTGGCATCCGCGCGGTTTTGGACAATCCAGCCCGCCTGCTCCAGCAGGACGTCGATTGTCCGTCGGGCGAGCTCTTCTGGTGTTGGGCCCATGAAAGAGCAAGTTTACCTCTTCGAATCGAGCCGCTCAAAAGCGTATTGGAATTGGAACGACGCGTCGATGGCAAACAGTTACTACTTTATAAATTGCAGGGGCCATTCTTGAACTGACGAAGCCCTTTGATTGCTGTGCTGGCCGCCTTTTCAGGTGGTTGGGCAGGTACTTTGGCGTTCTAAACTTGAGTCCAAGTGAAAGATGGTTCTTGGACGGCCCCGATTTGTCCCGATTATTATGGGTGTTGGGTCTTGAATTGCGTGGCCAGGACAATCAAATTCTCTTCGTCGCCTTGTTCCAACCGACTCATGTAAAGTTTCTGGAGCATCCGTAATGAAAGCAAGGCCGTCCGACCTACCGGATTTCCGTAACCCTCCGGTTTTTGAGAGCGCTCTCTCAGCCCAATTCCATCAGATTGCCGCGTTGCATGCAGCGCACTTCGGCCTGTATTGGAGCGGCATTCGTGAGAGATTTCCTCAAACCGAAGAACGTGTAGAACTACCAGCCGCCAACGAGTTTTCGGTTGAACCAGTTCTGCCTAATATGGCTTTCCAATTCCAAGCGATTGAGGTCCCTCCTCTTCCAAGAGTCTGGTTTGTCAATGAACGCGGGACGGAACTAATTCAACTGCAGCGTGATCGCTTCATAAAGAATTGGCGCAAGAGCGGCGAAGGCACAGAGTATCCTCGCTACGAAAGCATTCGGGCCGGATTTGATATGGAATTCGCCTCATTTCGGGAATTCGCGAAACGAGAGAATCTGGGGGACGTTCAAATCAATCAATGGGAAATCACCTACCTAAACCAGATCGTCGCTGGGCCTGGATGGAGCAACCACGCCGAGATGGACAAGGTGTTCAGAGTTTGGAATCAGCCACAGACGCAATTCCCGGGATCAGCTCAAGATTTCGGTTTCCATGCTAGGTTTCCGATTACTGACGAGGCGGGGAATTTCGTTGGGCGGTTGCATGCGGATGTGAAATCAGTATTTCGTATCCCAGATAGCACTCCCATGTTCGTCTTTGACTTAACCGCCCGTGGGAAGATGTCCAACAGTGGGGACTTCTTGGACGTGGGGCGCCAATGGATTGTAAGGTCATTTGCGGAATTAACGACTCCTTTGATGCACGAAATATGGGGAAGGCAATCTTGAGTACACCATTGCGAGATATCGCGAGTGCTTCTCGGCAAGCAACCGGGGTCCAACTCCGACATGGGGTTCCGACTATGCCTCGTCACTTGTCCGCTTTTGGTGTTCCTTCCGCCGTTGATATTGGCAAGACTGTCTACACCTTTTACGCTCCCAAGTCGTTCCCAAATTACTACTTGTCACCTGAAGCCGGCTCCCGGCCGCTTTACGCGTTGACCGCATCCGCGCTCCCGGCAGGGATAGATATGCAAACTTCGGAGGTGACGGGCGCACTGGCGAACGGAGCAATGTATCAAGGAGTGCCGAATTTCAATGGCTGGTGGGGTTCCGCACGTATCTCCTCTTCGCATTCAGCCCTGCCTCCTTACGAAAATCTAGTTGTGAGCCGCTTGCAGATCAATCAAGGCGAGATGGTCATCATCAAGACTAGCGGCTCCGGCAAAGAGAGTGAGAGCACCGTAACTCAGGACGAGGATCTTCTTCCCAAGTGGCTGATTCCTACGATCTCAGCATTTATTCGTCTTCAGGCGCTCGAATCTAACTGGGATTCCTATGGTGCCCCACCTGTCAGCACCGACATCCTGAATAGATCGCTCACTTTTCTACGTTCGGTAATGAAAGCCAACTATCCCGCACCCGCAGTCGTTCCGATCGGAGATGGTGGAGTCCAACTTGAATGGCACCGACAAAGAAGAGATTTCGAGCTCATTTTCCCTATGGATTCTGCGCCGGAATTCTTCTTCAGGGATACAACTACGGGCGATGAACTCGAAGGCCCAGTGACCGATTCCGACAAGGTTGGCGACTTCTTGGGAAAAATTGCGTAACCGATGGACCAGCCAAAGCTATATCAAGACGACCCCACCATCTCTGCGACCACGCTGCTCTTTCGGCGAATTCACCCTGTTGAAGTGGTGAGAGATGAAAACACGGGGCTCTGTAGGGTGTCGAGTAGCGCCTTTGAAAAATTCGAGTTGTCTGTCGATATTGAATCAATAATGCAGTCGATTGGGAAAACTCCCGCGAGTTCCCTCGCTGACTATCCTCAGCACAAACTTGTTGGAGTCCTTGCAAAAACCGCGCGAGAGCTGGGGCAGGCAGTTTGCGGCGATCCGACAAAGGACAATCCAGCACACGGACTGATATACGGGAAAAAGTCCAAAGCGATCCGATATAAACTCAGCGACGCGTCGATCTGGATTATTCCTCAACAAGCGCCGATCCCAAAGGATGAAAAATGCATCTAGGTCCTGGTGTAATCGAGCCAGCCGAACGCAGACATCATTCCTGCCTCTCATGGGAATCGAATCGCTCTGCTCAAATGCGGCATTGCATTCTTTCCAAGATTCCACGACTTGCGTTCGTCACGACATCTCTCGGATGAGCGGCGGAGGGGGAAAGCCAGTCTAATCCGATCACTTCACACGCGGTTAAGATGTCAATGCGCGAGCCCCGTCTACGTTCTGCAGATCAGAAAACTCCGCTGCGGAAAGTTCGCCAACGCCGTTGAGCATGTCCTGAGAAAGGCCCCTTTTCCAATCTAAGAGACTGTCGAGCTTGGCATCGAAAGTGATGAAATCAGGAGCAACCACGACAGGGTAATAAACGTACACATCCTTCGTTTGTCCAATCCGATATGCGCGATCTGTCGCCTGATCTTCCTTGGCAGGATTCCATGTCCGAGTGAAATGAATCACATGATTAGCGCCCTGAATATTCACTCCGAAACCTACAGCAAGAGGGGACAAAATGATTACGCCAAAGCCCGATCGAGATTGAAATGCTCTGATTCGTTGCTGCCGAGAGCTCGACCCTTCCCCTGCTGCTGGCGTTTCCCCGTTTATGATGTCCGGAACAAGTCCGAACTTCTGAGCGATGGACGACTGGAGCTTTCGTTGGAGGTCGCGAAGCTCACAGAATATGATCACTTTCTCGCTCCGAACTCGAATTTCTTCAAGTTGAGTCAGAAGCCAAGACAGCTTCGGTGAATGTTTTTCCGCTTCTTCTAATGGCTCAAAGCTGCCGGGTGTTGCATAAAGTGCTTGGGGGTCTGAACAGATCCGGCGGAGAACTTGTATCAAACCGAGGTGATTCCCAACGCCGCCGCTCTGTGGCGCTGCGACTTGTCGGCGGTACCGATCGACTTCACGCGAGTAAATCATACGTTGCCGATCCGAGAGTGGCAGCGTTCTACATGCACTCACGTCGATCTTATTCGGCAGGTCTTTAGCAACCTCACTTTTGGTCCGGCGTAACTTTTGAGGCTCGATCAATTCGCGCAATTCCTGAATCCGAGCCTTTTCATCCTCCGTTTCCGCTTCGATTGGCTTTCTGTATGTCTGCCCGAATCGATTCAAGGATCCTAGGAGTCCAGGCTGTATGAAATCGAATAGACACCAGAGATCCGTCAGTGTGTTCTCGACCGGTGTTCCTGTGCAAGCAATCTTGAATCGCGCGTTTTGCTTTTTTGCTGCCCTGGAGACTAGCGCGTTTGGGTTCTTTATCTTTTGGGCTTCATCGCAAATCATTATCGACCACTTCTGGCGTGAGAGCGAAAACTCGAGGTCCCGCAATGTCTCGTAGGTTGTGAGCACCAGTCTCGCACCCGCCAACCAGTTGCGCACGAGAAGCTTTCCCACGCCAGCCGCCGCCAATTCGCCTTCAATTTCAGAACGCGACAGTCGAAGTTTTGAAAGATCATTGCCGTAGAGAGTAAGCACCCGGAAGGCACCTACCTCAAAAAACTTCTCGATTTCTTCCTTCCAATTCTCCAAGAGCGAAACCGGAGCCACGATTAGGCAAGGATCGAGTTTATGGTCGAGCTCTAGCTCGGCGGCAATAAAGGCCAGCAGTTGAAGCGTCTTCCCGAGGCCCATGTCATCCGCAAGTAGGGCCCCTCGGCAATCAGAGGGTGACCTCGACCAAAGGTGTTGCAACCATGTGACACCTTCTAGTTGATGGTGTTTCAACGGGAAGTCAGGCTTGAGAAGACTTGGCAAACGAGGGATGAGCCCGTCCGGTATGCTCAAGGCACCGCGCCTCTCCTCGTAGTCGAGTTCTTCTATGTTAGGCTTGACAACCAGACCGCGGCGCTCGACGGGGCCCTTCGCGGTAGAGTCTTTCTCGGGCTCGAACTCGTTGTTTGAGACCGCAGATTTTGCCTCGGACAACGTCGCCAGAATCTGCTCTGCCTCCGCCGTCCGGACCGGCTTGGGACAACCCGGAAATACGAAGGTTTCAGAATTCGTGCTTCGTGCCTGTTCAACTCTAGTTTTTAATTCGGTGAGTCCTTGCTCGTCCAACTCAATTGCAATAACTTCCTCAGACCCAGCTGGCGTGTAAAAGAAGCCAGAAGCTAAGTTTTCAGGAACCCAGCTTAGGCCATTATTCTTGCGAGCGATGAATGGGCAATAGTAGGCCTTCTCTACGCCGAATCCTTCTATGCGCTCGGAATACCTGCTGAGATCCAGGATTTCAGCTGCGGCAAATGGCCTAGGCAAGCGCCACTCGTCTAGTGCTTTTTGAAGAAGATCGATATGCTCGGCGGCTTCGCCAAGGAGATCCAAATCAAAGCCGTTCCACGAGCAGCATTCGGCTTGCCGCTCAAGTCGCTGGCCGATTTTTGAAAGGAAGCGTTGGAGTTCGTCAGGACTTACGAAGGGCAGGAACTCTTCGCGGATACGACCATCGCTGATCTCTGCGATGCGCAGTCCGACACCAATTAAGCCCCCCTCCTTATCTCTGTCCAGATTCGGGGTAAACCGAGTCAGAGAAAGTCCTGCAGCCTCTCGCTCTTCTTCAAATTCAGTTGGATCGATAACTGCGTTTGCATCTGGACCAAGTAGCGCAAACGGATTGCGTACGAATGACTCAGCGCGCTCACCGACAATTCGACGCCCGGGCATTCGCTTGATTTCGCAAAGTACACTCCTTGTCTGCTCGGGGACCAAAATGTGCGTCAAGCCTTCGCCATCAGGTATGTCGTATCGAACTTGAACATCCTTAGATCGATCAAAGAACTCAATCCAGCGCCTCGGCGCGCCCGCAAAAGTCGGGATCACTTCAACTAGGTCAGGGGCGTTGATGTCTCCCTTGCGGAGCTCCAACTTCAGCCGTTCCGGGCTTATCACCACGGTTTGGCGCAAGAAATCCCCTAAATCGGCGTTCGCTCTTATTGCATGTCTCCGGACCTCTGCCCAGATTCGTCGATTTGAATCGGCAGTGCGTTCTTGAGGTTCTCTTCGATGGAACGTTCGGAGCAGTCTACTGACCTCCCACGCGGCAGGGGTGACCATGGCAAGTTCACCGTTGTGTTGCAGGACGGCGCCCTTGATTCGAACATCGTCCCCTCTTCTGCCGCTGATGGGCGAAATCCATTCCGCTATGAAAAGAGAAAAGTCGTTATCGGAGAAGCTTCCAGAACTCCGAAGGACTGGCCGCCATTGCTCGATAGAGGGCAATCCAAGAATTTGGAAGAGATCGGTGTACTCTGGAGATTCACTCAACTTGTAGATCGACTCCCATGGCAAAAGCATCCGATCGTCAAGCCAAGTGCAATATCCTTCCTCTTCCAATTGAGCGAGCAATAGCGGGGCCTCCGAATTCCCGCCGTCAACGGCCTTGTCTCGTAGCCAATCTGTCCTTGACCGCCCCTCGGCTCCAAAGACGAATCCATCCTCGTTGTAGTCAGTGAACATACGGATCCGAGACGGATGCGTTGATGCAGAGTCGGGCGTCGAATCGCGACGAGCTTTCGGATGAATTTGGCTCATTCCCTCCACCAACCCTTTCCAGGCTTGTATCGAAAGCCCCAACTTCTTAAGGGATCCGCCACCTCGGGGACCGCGTTACCTGTGAGCACCCAATAAGATCCGCCCTTCCGGCGATGATCAATCACCTTGAGATGATGCTTCGCAACGTGTTTCTCTAGATCAGACCAACTGAAAAGCGACCTCGACGCCGGCTTCGCTGGACTACTGTGAAAAGTCCAATTTCCGACCCCCTGAACCTGAGATGGCTTGGTCGCATATGGATTCAGTGGCGCGCTTGGCCGTCGACCGCTCCTTAGAGAATTGGGTGGAGACGACGGCGTCGCATCTAGGATCGGAAGAAGCTCTTCATCGAATTTCTCTTCCCAGCTGATCAATGACGACGGGCTATCTATATGAACGAGGCGTTTTAGGCGCTTTTCATGCCTCAAACTGCCTATCTCGATTTCGAGCCCCTGGATTCCGCTGGTAAGTTTCTTCCTCACCTCCAGCGGTAGGTCCGGCCATGAAAACACGAAACAGGCGTTTCCCTTCAAACCGAACTCTATTACGGCGTGGTCTCCAATCATCATGACGAACGCGTTATTAGCCGGAGGAGTTTGTCCTGCAAGCGATAGAATTCGCCCACGAGCACGTTTTCGAAAATCGACGAAGTCAGGTTCATTGGAGCTGAACGCATTATTGCCGAGAATGAACCACATGTCGCTGATGAAGCCTTCGTACCGCAGCCAGTAATTTAGCCTTCTTTGATCAGCGGCCCGCTCTTCGCTGAGAAGTTCGAAAAAGTCCTTAATCAATCGGGTGCGTAGCCACGCGTGTACCATCTCGCGTGCTGAGTCGTCGGATTCCCCGCTTGGCATCCGAACGTTGGCATCCCAGGCTGCTCTTCGAAGCCACGGATTACCTATCAATTCCAGGCACGCATCTCGCAATCTAATGTGTTCGGGTGCGCTCGGGCACTGTGCGTACCTTGAGACCAGACATGCAGTACAGCGGGTTGCAAGAATTCGAGAGACCTTACTTGCGCCCGGCGAGAAGAAAATATCGAGTACCGCGGGCAGTTTCGAAAGGAAATCAGCTTCCTTCCCTGCCGTGGAATGTCGAACCTGAGCAAAAATCGCTTCATCAAAGACCCATGATTCGGTCGGGATCGCAAGACCTTCAGCAGCACCATTGAGGAGAGTGTTGTCACCGGAGAGAAGAGAGGGCCCATACCGGCCACACGGATCTTCAGTCAGCAAGTTACGATGCTCCTCTAGCGTCCTGAACCATTGAGGGATTCTGGCCCTCGGTTCCGACTTCAGAGCGGCATGAACCGGGTCAAAGTTGCTATTCAGCCATTCGCGCAGCTTCAGCCATCCCCTATACTCCGCCGTCGATGCTGCTGTGTTCTGAGCAGGGAAGCTCCAATAGCCGCGCAGGAGAGCTTGGTAGCACTTGATTCGTCGTCGACTTTCCCCTTCCTGGGCGCGAATGCTGAGGATCTCCCAAAGCGTGTGATCGCTGATGAGGTGCCAGTCTTCCAGTTTCAGCGTGACGCCTGCACAGATATATCTCAAATGTTTGAATGTTTGGATTTCCCTCGTGTTTCGGAATCGCCTAACAGCAGCAGATATTGTTTCTCGATCAGCAAGGACAGCGGGACTATCGAATGCTTGCTTAATTGATCGGAGAGTCGGACCAAAGGAATCCGCGCTGAGCCACTCGCTCATTCGGCCGCTCACAGTCTCGAATGAGCTGGCGAGACGGGAATCGAGGTTTTGAAGCGGATCCATCATTTCGATTCAATCGGGCACGGAACATCGCCACTCAATGGAATATCTGCTCCGCTCCTTTCTCGGGGTTCCTTCAAGTCATAGAATTCCACTCTGAGTTCAATTCTTCGGCTTTCCTCACGGCTCTTCTTGAGGGAGTTTGAAGACGAACCGCCCACCAGGAACAGCTTCTGTATCAGGCTTCGATCATCTGCGCTAGGCGCGTTTTTGGCCGATGGATCGAGCAGTGTGCAAAGCACACGTTCAGAGCGTTGAATACTCAGATTCAGGTTGACCATATAGGGGCCCTCGTCACTAGCGAATCCATCTACGACGATCCTCTTAAGCCACTTCTGACACTGAGATGTTCTTGTGATCGTCAACACTTTAGGGACATACCCGCGAAGGAAGTCCTCCTGTGGCGGAGTCAATTGATTGCTCGCGAACTGAAAATTCGCCAGCGATCCGAAATCGATCGTATGGTCGCTTACGGTCACTTGAGGAAATTGCGCAGACTCTTCGCGGATTCCCGCAATGCATGAATCAACGGAAGCAGCCCTAGCCCCCTCGGCCGCCTTGATATCGCTTACACCTTTGGTCACAGCAAGTAATGCGACCGCCATCGCGACCAGGAAGAGGACCATCAGTGCCGTCATCAAATCGGAGAAAGAAATCCAGAAAGGCTTCTCCGCCTCGTCCCGCTTCGGTAATGTGGCAGCGGTTTTCAAACCCACGACTAGTTACTCCTCGAAGGAACCTTCTCAAGTAGATCTCCAAGGTCTTGAATTCCGCCCGAAAGCAGACTCATTGCCTCCGAAAGTTCCTTATGGAACTGTGCGTTGCCCGACCGCAGGGTGCGCTCAATGTTTTCCGCGAAGGCCCCGTGCGCCTTCGCCAGCACTTCCGTAACGCCCGCTAAGTAGCTCTCGGCCTGCTTCTCGGCTGCCTGGAGCTGTTCCGAAGCGGCTCGAATAGTCGCGACGAGCTCTATCGTGAGCGATGCTTCGCGCTTCGCAACTTCGATTGTCGTTTTAAGGTCACTCACAATGAGACTGAATGAATCTCTGGACCTTGCGTACTCCGAAGTGACCTGCTGCGTTGTGTTGCTGGCACTCAGCAAGGCCTGGGCGGCATCATGAAGCCTCTCAGTTGTTGGCGCGGCCAGTTTTATCGCCTCACTGACCCCCTGGCCGGCCTTCGCAAAATCACTTGATGCGACGTACAACATCTCGGCCCCGGAGTTCATTCTCGAGATCGAATCTGATGTCGCCGAGGAGAGAGACTGCACACTCGACTGCAGCGATCTGTTAACCTCAAGCGATTGCGCAATCAGCTGTTCCACCTGCCCAGACATGGAACTGAGTGCAGCTCCGGTCTCGCGAACCATCCGATCCGTTTGGACGTTCTGGGCAGCGGCTGCGGAATCCACTTGCGAGCGCAATTGAGATGCAACCGCGATAACCTGCCCGCCTAGCTGTTCCAACACTTCCTGCAGTTTGGTGCTGGACTCTGTCTGCGAGCTGATGACGATTGAGCGGATCTGCTCAACGAATTCGCCCATCTGGCGGTTCAGTAACTGCTGTCTTGCCTCCATCGCATTTACAGCGGACAACAACCTTTCTGACATTGCATCTGCTGCCGATCTTCCGGCATTTTCCATGTTCGCGGCAAGTTGCTCAAACTTGTTTGCCGTCGACTCCATTGCGTTGGCGGATTTTTGAAGCAGTTCGCTTAACCCGAACATCTGGCCACCGAACATGTCTCTGACCTGCGATGTAAAACTAGAAAGCACATCCACCAAGAGACGGTTCACGGCGTCCCCTTGGCTCGCTCCAACCCGCTCTACTGCATGAGAGATTCTCTCGATGGGCGCGCCCAGGCTCTCTGCGATTACACGGCCGACATCGGTTGAGATCATGCTGCTGTGTCGTGCCGAGGCGTCAACTTGAAGGGTCGTGATTTCAGACAGGACCTGTTTCAAATCCGCAACTAGCGAATCTTTTATCTGGAGCGCCTGCGTTGCGGAAGTTTCCGCGGCTTGGACAATACGCTCCAGATATTCTTCTTCAGCGCCTGTTGAGAAAAGTTTGTCAATTGCCTGCTGGAGCCTTTCAACCTGGGCATAGCGGGCACTAATCAGTTTCTTTTCGATTCCAGTGAACAGCATGGCGAGCGCAATGGCTGTTCCCGACACAATGAAGGCATGACCAACGGCGCTCAGGAGTTCCCTAAGACCGGCCTCTGCCAATGATGGATCCGATGAGACGTCGAAGTGGAGGAGGCCCAGAATCAGACCAGAAAATGTTCCGATAATTCCGATTCCCGTGAGAATGCTGGGGAGATGCTTGTAATATTCGACTCGCAGCGGCGTATCCACGACCGCCTCTTGAGTGAAAAAGGTTCCGGCCAAGCAGGTTGCGCGCCATCGAACAACCTGGGCTTGCCCAAAATTGTCGCGCTCCCTTTGTGGATGGAGTGTCTTTGTGTACTCTCCCCAAAGATGAGCCAAGCGATCACTCGTCATGACCTGCTCGGCAATCTGATTGAGATCTGTGACCCCTCCGCGCTGTTCCCGAGTTACCTCTGGGATGCTTGCAAGAGCGACTTCCAGCTCAGAGCCCAGTCTTTTGGCTTTTCGGACAAACTTGAGGAGAAAATCCAAGGCGAAATAAAGGAGCAGGGCCCCGATGACCAGGGCTGCCCAATAGTTAGTCAAGACATACATGATGTCGCAGTTCTCTCTCGAGACTTGCCAGTCGAGCCCTCCAATTGCCTTGTTCCGAACGGAAAGCAGAACGCGCCGATTCGGTCTTGCGACGAAGGGTTTTCTGGAGATTGCCGGACGTGGTAAAAATCTGTGACTGAAGTCTAGCACGCAGTCGAATGGCCCACGTCGCAGGAACAATAACGCGAAAGAGTTATGGACTTCGATTCAGATGGAGGCAGGAGACTGGCCACCACCCCGGACCATATCGCGCAATATATATAAACTATGCACTCCCCCCGGCAGGCATTGAACTATGGAAGGTGACTGATCTTAGAAGGTGGTCCAGACATTACCGCATACCAGCCGAGATCTTCAGCAAGAATCCACCGAGCGGATTCGGTCTATTGCAATCGGCCATCAGAGCTCCCATCTTCAATGAGATGAGGCGACTCCATAGTCGGAAAGAGTGATTGCCTTCTCGAATGTCAGTGCGCAAGACTCCACGAATTCAAGTGTTCAAGAACCATGACGGTCATCACATCTATGCCTTGCGCGCATGCGACACCCTGTATAGGAAAATGGGGGTAAAATCCGCATGCTTCAGGATCTCGATATCAGTTGTCCGAAGTGTGGAGAAGTAATTCATCTCGATGAGACGCTTGCTGCTCCGGTGATCTCTCGTATTCGATTAGAAGCAAACCTGAGCATCAAGAAAGCACAGGAAGAGGCCGACGCACGAGAGCACAGAGCCGCTGCGCTCGAGGCTACCCTCGCGGCCAAAGAATTAGAACTCGAAGAGAAAGAATCGTCGGTTCAAACGCAGATCAATCAAGCGCTCGCCGTAGAGCGAAAGAATATCGCGGCGAGTGAGCGCGAGCACGTTCTCAAAGAGCTGTCACCAGAGATCGAGGCCGCGCGGGCGCGGGCTCAGGATTTGCAGGAGAAACTGGAAGCGGCTCAACGCGCTGAGTTGCAACTTCGGCAGGAGAGAGAAAGCGTTGAAGAGAGATCCACAAATCTTGAACTTGAAGTGACACGCAAGGTCGATGAACAGCGGAAGGCTATTCAAGATCAGGCTCGCAAAGAAGTCGAAGAAATGGCGCGCTTGAAAGTCTCTGAGGCCGAGAAGGCGCTCTCCGCTCTACGGGATGAATTCGACGCCAAGGCCACCCTCACGAATGCCCTCGAAGCTACTCTTGCTGCGAAAGAAAGGGAACTAGTTGAGAAAGAAGCGTCCGTCCAAACGTTGGTGAATCAAGCTCTCGCCGTCGAGCGGAGAAGGATCGCGACGACGGAGCGAGAAAATGTAATTAAAGAACTGTCGCCAGAGATCGAGGCCGAGCACGCGCGATCCAAAGATCTAGAGGAAAAGCTGGATGTGGCGACACGGGCGGAACTCGCGCTCAGGAAGGAAAAAGAGGCAATCGACCTGAGAGCCAACAACCTGGAGCTCGAAGTTGCTCGAAAAGTCGATGAACAAAGGAGAACAATCCTCGAGAAGGCATGTAGAGACGCTGAGGATGCAGCTAGGTTGAGGATCGCCGAAAAAGACAAGACCATCTCCGATATGCAGCTCAAGCTTGAGGAGGCTCAGCGCAAAGCGAGCCAAGGCTCGCAACAATTGCAGGGTGAGGTCTTGGAACTCGACTTCGAATCCACACTGAGGCAGCTCTTTCCTCAGGACATAATCGAGCCGGTTAAGACGGGGGCGAGAGGCGGCGATATTCTCCAGCGTGTTCTCGGACAAATGACACGGCCCGTCGCAACAATTTTCTGGGAAACTAAGAGAGCCCAGGCGTGGGGTGGTGACTGGACGACGAAGGCGAAGCAAGATGCTGCGGAAGCCAAAGCCGAAGTTGCCTTGATTGTCAGCGAGGCTTTGCCCAAAGGCATTCGAGGCTTTGGATTTCATGAATGCGTTTGGTGTGTTGCACCGAGCCACGCAGTGATGCTCGGGCTTGCGATTCGGCAAGGCGTCATCTCAACGGCGGAGGCGAGGCAAGGGGCTCTGGGACGTGAGACGAAGAGGGATCGGCTTTACGACTACATGATTGGGCCAGAGTTCCGGGCAACCGTCGAAGGCATCGCTTTGCCCTTCCGAGAGCTATATGAGGAGCTCGCTTCTGAAAAACGATCTACTCAAAGCCGGTGGAAGAGGCAGGAAAAGCGTCTTGAACGTGTTCTTGCAAATATCGCTTCATTGCAGGGAGATCTTCAGGGAATTGCGGGTAGTGAGATGCCAGAGTTTCCTGGCTTTGAGCTAGAAGCAAGCGGAAGCCACGTTCTCGAATAGGGCCATGGAGAATTGAGTCTCCGCCCGACGTCGATAAGAGCTAATCGTAAAGTTCGATAAACTGTCGCTTGGGATCGCTGTCCCAAGTGATATCGAAAACAGCTAAGTTTGGCCGTCCGAGCTCTTCACATGAACGGATATATTCCCCTACGGTCATGCCATTGCGATAACGGGCGAATCGAATCGCCGAGGCACCGCGCTTGGGATTTCTATCTGCAATCATCTTGATTCGGCGGTCGAGTGGACCCTCATAGGCGGGAATGCCGAAATATTTCTTGGACATAAGATCGATCCTCTTATGTTTTTGGCCTTGCGAAAGAAATCTCCTTCCACATGCGCATCGGGTGTCATGCGAGTGCGGCGAACCGTTACCAGGCGCACCGAATCTTCCGGACGGGCCGGGTCATTTCTATGAGGCCGACCGCTGAAGCGCACCACACCTAGCGGAATACGCTGTGGGCATGAAACTCGAGATTATC
Organism: uncultured Acidobacteriaceae bacterium; assembly: GCA_963745845.1. Lineage (GTDB taxonomy): Bacteria > Acidobacteriota > Terriglobia > Terriglobales > Acidobacteriaceae > Telmatobacter. The sequence continues at coordinate 705,184 of CAVUZE010000002.1, forward strand.
CGCACTCGGACGCGCCCAAGCTTCAATGGGCTCCCGAATCCGCGATCCCTCGAGACGGTAGTAGTCCTTTCCGTCCTCGGTGGTCACTTTAAAACCGGCCATAAGTGGTCAGTTCAAAACCGGCCATAGAGATTAGCCGAAGACGTGATTGTTTTACCGTGCCACAGTGTGTCTGAGCAAGGTGAAGTTCGTGCCTGCGGTGTTCGACGGCTGAGATCGCATGATAAGTTGATATTCGCTCCGTCGGGGTCGCGCCTTGCGGAGTGATCCAGGGCCGAGGACACGGGGCTGGCTCCGAAGGAATCGGCGATCGAGACCCTCTGCAGTTTGGCCTGTGGGCCGGCTGCCGGAGGGTTTCGTGTTTTTGCCAGCATTCCTAAGGTGAGGCTCCGTCGTGGGAGGCCTCTGGATCCAGATTGCGATGCCGCCGGGCGTTCTTTGCCCGGCATCCTCATTGCTTTTGTCTTTGTCATTGGTTCTCACCGTGAGTGTTGGTTTTGGTTCGCCAGCTTCGTGGCCCGCACTGCAGCACATGGCCGTGGTGCAGTAAGCGATCGAGCATAGCTGAGACCGCGGCACTATCGCCCAGCAGCTTGCCCCAGTCCTGAACTGGTCTGTTGGAAGTAATCAGCGTGCTGGCCCGTTCGTAGCGACGCATGATGATCTCCAGCAACTCCTCGGCTGCGACCATGGGCAGCTTGCGCATGCCGAGATCGTCGATGATCAGCAGGGGCACGGTGGCGAGCAGTTCCATATGCTCTTTGCGCTTGCCGTCGAGCGTGGCGTCAGCCAGTTCTTCGAGCAGGATGTGGGCTTCGCGGTACACCACGCGATATCCCTGCTGGATCACGGCATGACCGATGGCTTGGGCAAGATGACTTTTCCCGCTTCCAGGCGGCCCTTGGAACAAGGAGTCTTCGCGCCTTCCGACCCAGGCTGCGGTGGCAAGATCGAAGATGAGACTGCGATTCATTTTCGGGTTGAACTGGAAGTCGAAGTTGTCGAGACGCTTGTCGGCGTCACGGAACTGGGCCTGCTTGTGGCGCCGCTCCAGCAGTCGCTTGCTGCGGCAGTCCAGTTCGTCCGACACCAGCACGGAGATCAGGTCGATATGTGCCATGGCATCGGCCTGAGCCTGCAGCAGACGTGTTTCCAGAGTGGCGGCCATGCCGCTCATCCGCAGTTGGCGCAGGGCGCGATCGAGTTCGATCAGATTCATGGGTTGGGTTCCTCGAAGTTGATGCGTTGTTGGATCAGGTCGCGGTACTGGGTCAGTTCGCGGATGAGCGGATCGACCTGGCGCAGCGTCAGAGGAGCCTGCGGGCTTCGTTCCAGATAGCGGCGCACGAAGCGATACTCGCTCACACCCAACTCCAGCGCTGCGGCACAGGCCTGATCGACCGCCGAGCAGCCATACTTCTTGGCCAGCGAGAGCACGCCCATGATGCGGCGCAGTCCAGCCTCGGCCTGACGATGATGGATGGCGTCGCATAGAGCGCCGATGCTGGCTCCGGCCTTATGAGCCCGTGCCAGCAGGCGATGCGTATGTGGGGGAGTGCGCCGCGGACGATCCGCATCGCGGATGCGGTGACCTCCGCGTTTCTGGCCCAGATGCTCGCGCAACAACATCCCGGTGCGCGGATCGAGCAGACGCACGAACATCGCATCCCATTGCACGTCGACCTGGCGACCGATCCAGCCCGGAGGCGCACTGTAATATGCTGCCTCCACCTCGACGCAACCATCCAGGTGAACTGTTCGTTGTCCGTACTGGTAATAGCGGAACGGCTCCAGCGGCAGCGCTTGCAGGAAGGGCTTCTCTTCGGCGAACATCGCCGCCACCTGCCGTTTGGTCCGGCCGTGGATGCGCGTGTCGGCCCAGTGTTCTTCCCAGTGGTCGAGATAGGCCTGCGCCTCCTCCAGGCTCTCGAACCGCTTGCCTTTCAGTGGCGTCTTTTGTGCATGGGCGACACCGCTTTCGACTTTTCCCTTTCGATCTGGATCCCGCACCTTGCAAGGCAGTGCCGTCACGCCGTAGTGCGCCAGAACATCGCGATAGAGAGGGTTCAGGCGTGGATCGTAGATGTCGGCAGACAACACGCCCTCGCGGAGATTGTCCAGAATCGCCAGCCGCGTGCAGCCGCCAAGACGGCGGAACGCCTTCTCGTGCAGCTCAGCCCATATCCGTGTACTGGAACGGAAGCTCAGCAGTCGAACCGACTTGCGACTGTAGCCCAGCGTCAGCACGAATAAGCGGGTGCGCCGATACTTGCCGCTGTCGGGATCACGCACCATCGGCCCGGTCCCGTAATCGACCTGGCACTCTTCACCGGGTTGAGTCTGGATGACGGCTCGTGCTTCCGGCGACACGGCTCCGCGCAGCTTGCGCACATATCGCTTCACGCTCTGGTAGCCGCCGGCGAACCCGTGGCTATCGACCAGGTCCTGCCAAATGCCAGTCGCGTTGCGTCCCCGTTCCAGCTCCAGCGCGATGATCTCCGCATAGGGCTGACAGGCGCTGAGCGAGCCCTCCCTATCCGGGCCTGTACTCGTTTTCCCCAATAAAAAGCCGGTGGTCACCGAAGTGGCCGGTTTTGAATCTGCACCCTCAGAGTCGGTGGTGACCCCTATGGCCGGTTTTGCCGGACCACGGTGTCCCCAGCCGCCGGGTGTTCGCAGTGCAACACCAACCGAGCGAAGATAATCGCTCGCCGTCTCCCGACGTACTCCCGTTGCCTGCTCTATCCGGCGCAGAGACCAGCCAAGCCGCCCCAGCGCAATAACCTGTTCCCGCTTTTCTTTGCTCAAGACATTGCCCATGGAGACAGAGGCTAACTGCCACCGTCTCAGTCAATGTCTAAGGCTTTTCCCTATGGCCGCTTTTGAGGTGACCCCTTATGGCCGCTTTTGACTGACCCCCGAGGCTTTCCGTTCTCAAATTCCTCCCTAATCCTCTTGCTGACCAATACGCGTCGCTCAGATGGGTGGATCGTCAGGTAGCCCTCATCGAACAGTCGATGCAGATCGCTTCTCAGCAATAGTCCGTTCGAGACTTCGTGGCGCTGCACCACGGTATACGGTTTGATGTGTGCGGCATCCAGAACTGGCAATGTCCGTTCACCCGTGATGGCGCAGCGTCGTTCATAGACATCCGTAACGACAATCCGAAACAGTCCTTGACCTAGACGTGGGAGAACGAGCTGCGGTCGGCCGTACCCCTTCGACTCGACAGCGGCACGCGCGGCAGTGCCTGGCTCAAGCAATCTCGGCGCTTCGGCCTGAATCCTTACACTGACAGCATTCCAAAGCTCGCGACCAACTCCCACCTCGGAGTCGTAGCCTTTCCCCTGCACGGTGTTCAGTTTGAAATCTTCGGGACAGGGGATCCAGGCGTCTCTTGGCCAAAAGAATGGTTCGGCCAGCATGATGCACCCAATGAAGGGGTTCTCGTTCGAGAGAATTGGCGCGCGCCTATAGTGTGCGATTCGCTCCCGCATCTCGATAAGCGAGCGGACGCCGTTCGCTTCCCTGAACGTATCCCAAGCCAAGTTGACGGGGAGCTGGTGGAAGCGAACAAAGAAGCCACCACCGCAGATGAAATTGAGAGGGGCATGGAGCTTAAAGAGAAGAAGTTCGCCAGGTTGAAGAGCTTTGAAGGTAGCTTCAGAAGACGGACGCCAGAAATTCACCTCGTCCACACGCGCAGCAGAAGCGTGGAGTGCAAACCACTCGTTATCTGTTACCGCGACGAAGATGCGCATGTCTGGCGAGACATGAAGTATACAGGGCGACCTCGTGTCCCCAATGGCTCGAACCAGGCAACACAGCACAATCCGAATCGCCAAGTTTTTGTCTGGGACTCGACCATCGAAAGGCGGGTCAGCTGCCTTCAAGGAATATGATTATTCTCCGGATTCGTCATGACTGAGATCTCCGAAATTGAAGACGCCAAGGAACTCATCCGATTGTGCCGCGCAGGAAGGCTCTACGAGATCGACCAATGGATCGCGGATGGCAAGTCGCTCGACATCTCTGCCGCTCGTCGCCGCGGCAGGAAAGAGACACTGCTTGAACTGGCCGTGGAGACCGGTTTCCACAGCTTGGTGGAGCTCGCCGCGAAGAACGAACCTTCCGAGGAGTCAAAGACCGCGGCTCTCAGTCTTGCTGTATCGGCGAAACGAATGGACCTCATCGAGCTGCTCTGCGCAAATGGGGCGGATCCCAAAACCGTGCCGCTCGATACGGTCTTGTTCGAATGGGATCCGACGCTGATTCGATTTTTTCTCGACCACGGTGCGGACCCAATAGAAGGGCGGCCGTTTGCCGAAGCTTTTCGGGGAAAGATCCGGACCGCCCTCCGCGCTTTTGTTGAATGCAAGAAGGCGCATCCGGAACTCGGACCTCAACTGCAGGAGCAGCTCGATTGCGCTTTGCGTCACTTTTGTGGCGAGGGCGACCTGAAATGGATCTCCCTCCTCATGTGGGCAGGCGGCGACTCGCACTCTCGCGGTCCGTGCCTTGGCAAGGAATGGACTGAGGATCCGGAGTGCTATACGACGGGACTCGAAGAGGCTTGTCGTCTTGAGAGTATCGACGTGCTGAAGAAACTGAAACCTGATCCACAGCGCGACGACGGGAAGGAACTTCTGCGCACTGCTGCTTTTTGGTCCCGAAGTTCTTCACTGGAGTTTCTGCTCGGACTTGGCTTCGACCCCAACGACAAAGAGAATGGGGGTTCTTCGTCGCTGGACGCCTCGCTTCGTAATCTGGACTTCATACGGATTGACTCGAGCTATAGCCCAGACCGCCTCCGATCGGTCTATGATGTGCAGCCGGTCCTAGATTGCATTCGAGTGCTTCTGTCACATGGGGCTGCATGGCAGTTTGACACCGCGTACGAATTGAATTCTCTGCGACGCGCATTGCTGAAGTCCCAGCCAGAAGTGACCATTCACTTGTTGCGCTTGTTTCGGGAATTCAACGCATGCCCGGCCGAGACGGTGCACAAGCTACTGGGAGGCCCGCGCATCAGAGAGCATCTGAGACCTGAAGAGCGATCGCTTCAGCGTCTTGGTATTGACCTTGATGCTAGGTCGGCAAAGGTGCGAGCAAGCCGTGCCAGATTCGCTGCGACGACTCAATAGAATTCAAATCCGAGGCCTCTCAACCAGGAGAACGCAATGTTAGAACGATATGACCGTGACGAGCTCTATCGACAGGTTTGGGAAAAGCCGATGCTCAAAGTCGCCGAAGAGTATGGCGTGTCTTCGGTGGCGCTTGGGAAGACCTGCCGGAAGTTGAGTGTGCCGGTTCCAAGCAGAGGATACTGGGCGAAACTCGCACATGGATATGACGGAGGGAGAAAGCCGCCTCTCCCGAAGCTTGACGTGATTCCCACCATCTATCGGTCTCCTGTAGAAAGGAAGCCACCGGCACAATCGGATCATGGCGATCCAGAATTAGAGAAGATAAGTCTGCTTGTTTCCTCCGGTGTGCTGACTGCGTCCCCGGTTGATTCTGCTTCGCGACCTCATCCGCTCATCCGGACCACTGCCAGTCGCCTACGGCATCACAGCCGCAAGAATGAAAGTGGCATTCTGGAACCGCGTGATCCTGGAGCCCTCGATATCCGCGTCACCGCGGAGGCCCTCGAAAGGGCTCTGAATGTGATGGCACAAATCGTTGCTGTATTGGAGAGTCAGGAGTGCCAGGTGAGCGTGTCGGAAGAGGGCCACACCATCGCAACCTTCAATGGAACGCCAGTTCGTTTCGGGCTTGAAGAGCGCGTTCAAAAGGTCGTCATCTCGAAGCCCAGAGTGCCTAATCCGACCGACCGTTGGGATTACGACCGAGAGGTCAAACACGAGCCGACAGGAAAGCTCATTCTCACAATCTCAGCCCACACGTGGGGAAGATTTGAGCAGCGCAAGCAATGGGCCGATGCCAAGATCCAGAGGATTGAAAACCTGGTGCCGGATTTCGTGGCAGGGTTAATGCGAACAGCCGTCAGCGTGCGTCGTCAGGATGAACAGCGGAAAAAGGAACAGGGCGAACAAGAGAGACGGGCTCGGGAGCGGGAACACCTGCGCGAAGCGATCGCGAAGGAAGAGAAGAGACTCGAACAGTTCATAGCGACATTCGAGTGCTGGGAGCGTGCCGAGCGAATGCGACGTTTTATTGCGGCCTACACGGCGAAGTCCTCCGATGCGCCTCCAGAGAAGCAAGCACAGGACAAGGGTTGGATCGAATGGGCCTCCCAACAGGCCGACAGGATCGACCCGTTCGTGACTGAAAAGCCAAAGTCGGTATTGGATCGAAAGTCCGAAATTGCTTGGTACTAGATTCTCGGCAGATCTGGCATATTGCCATCTTCTGGTCGATCAGTTCCGGCTGTTTCGCAGCACCATATGGTGGCGGAAGCTTGGGGTGCAAACCAGTCGTAATCCATTTCCGCAACAGACGAGGAGCGCGAATTTGCGCAAGCGCCGGACTGAGACAACGGCGGAATTCCCGGGTCTGCTTCTGGCATTGGTGCAGGATTGGGCTTCGCTCGAAGCGGCAGAGGCTTGCAGCCAGCTTTCGCTGACTTGCAGAATTGGCCGCACAGCTTCTACTCACCGCAATGGAGCGGGCGGTGGGATTCGAACCCACGTATGCCAGGTTGGAAGCCTGGAGCCTTTCCGCTTGGCGACGCCCGCTTGAAGATTGGTCCAGGGAGTGGGAGTTGAACCCACGACCTCGCGATTATCGATCGCGCGCTCTGCCAACTGAGCTATCCCTGGATAGAGGCAAACTGGTGCCGGGTGCAGGAGTCGAACCCGCGTAGCTTGTTTGTAAGACAAGAGTTCTTCCGTTGAACTAACCCGGCCATGGAGCGCGTGATGGGACTCGAACCCACAGCCTTCGGCTTCGGACGCCGACGCTCAATCCTTTGAGCTTCACGCGCGTGGGCAACAACGCGGGAGCCGTCCGCGGGACTTCAACCCGCATCTTCATCGTTAGGACCGATGCGCTCTCTGCATTGAGCTAGGACGGCACAAGAAACTGGAGCGCCAGGCAGGAGTCGAACCTGCGTGTGACGGCATTAGAAGTGCCGTGCCTGATCCGTCTCGGCCACTGGCGCTCGTTGGTGGAGCCGGTGGGACTTGAACCCACATTGGGATTTCTCCCTCTGATTAAAAGTCAGGTCTCTGCATCCAATTCGAGTACGACTCCAAAGTTGGTGGGTCACCGGGAAGTCGAATCCCGTCCGAGCGGTTAAGAGCCGCCTATGCTGCCGTCAACACCTGTGACCCAATGGTGGAGGTACCGGGAGTTGAACCCGGAGACTCGCGCTTATAAGGCGCGTGCTACATTCCGATAGCAGCTATACCTCCAAGATCTGGTGGCTGCGGTCAGATTCGAACTGACTACCTTGCGCTTATGAGACGCCTGCTCATCCGCATGAGCTTCGCAGCCAATGGCGAGGGTGGCGGGCATCGAACCCGCTTCATTCGGCTTTGGAGACCGACGTTCTACCAGTCTGAACTTCACCCTCATTTTCAAAGACCAATAAAAGACCCCGACCTGGGTCGGGGTCTGGTGCACCGCACGTATGCACTCAGACCCTCAAGACACGACTCCCCAAATGACCCGCTTGCCGGTCATTCTGACTGTGTAGCGTTTGAAGGTCCTAAGCATCATGTCAAATTCACCATCAGAACATTTGAGAAACTGTGTGGTTCAACTTGTGGAGCGTCCGGCAGGACTCGAACCTGCGTGCACTTCGTTCGTAGCGAAGGCCATCAATCCCCTCTGGCACGGACGCTCAAATCTTTGGTCGGGGAACTCAGAATTGAACTGAGTCCACGTGCTCCCAAGGCACGGATGCAACGCATTACACCATTCCCCGATGGTGCCAGCCCAGCGAGTTGAACGCTGCTCTCTCCGTTTTCAGCGGAGCGTATCGACCGCGCATACGCGACTGGCGAAATCTGGTGGACCGTGTGGGAATCGAACCCACCTGACTATCCTGCTTGCAAAGCAGGCGACCACCCCGAGTAGTCCTACGGCCCGGCATTCACTCCTCGTCTTTCCCTGCGTGCTTGAGAGCCTCCCTGCGCTTTCGCCTATGTCCGAAATACTTCAGTTCGTGACACCGAATGGAGCCACAGTTACCATTCCACTTTGAATACTGCCCCCACATCTGGTCGGGCCAGCGAAGGCTACTCGAGCTGATCCGAATGAAGCGACGATGCGCAATGATTCTCAAGCGTTCGTGCCTTCGCTCGGCGCGATTGGATGGATGCTTCATGTCGATGCCGCCCCCTTCGTGCGGCGCGTGATCGGATCGACATGAAGCGTCCTCCTCGTTGGGGTGGCCGATGGGAGTTGAACCCACAAGAGACATGTTCCACAGACATGCCCGACGTCCCGATAGTCGGCACGGCCACAGTTGGAGCACCCGGGGTTACTCGAAAACCCATTCTGCTGATTACAGGTCAGCCGCTCTACCGCTTGAGCTACAGGTGCAAACTTTGTGGAGCCGGCAGCGGGGCTTTAACCTGCATCCTTCGCCATACCGAGGCGACACTCTGACGTTGAGCTATGCCGGCTGGACTTCAGTAGTACAGATACTTCCTCCACTTCACTTCATCGACTCCCGTTTGCCGCATGAAAGCGCGAGAGGTGAGAATCGTCACGCGGCGCGGCGGACGAAGCAATTTCATGCCTGCTTCCGTCGGTGTCCGATCTGCCTTGCGCACGTTGCAGTCGCGACACGCGGCAACCAGGTTCTCCCAAGTGCTAAGCCCGCCCCGAGCGCGCGGAACCACGTGCTCAAGTTCCAATTCGCTACTCAAGAACTTCTCGCCGCAATACTGGCATACGTATCCATCGCGGATGAGGATGTTTCTCCTCGACAGCGTCTGGATCCGCGAAGGAAGGCGCCGATACTGCCGAAGACGGATGACGCAAGGTAGTCGCAGTCCGACATGGACGTAGCGATCGTGCGCCTCTTCGGTGACGGCGACTCCCTTGATGAGCAATACGAGGGCACGGCGCGCACGCGTAATGTTCACGGGCTCGTAGCTCGCGTTGAGCACCAATACCGGCATTGTCATTGCGCTCGTCATATTGCCTCATGCACTTCCTGGAGCTGGCGGCCGGACTCGAACCGGCATTGTCCTCGTTACGAAGGAGGTGCATCGCCCCTCTGCCACACCAGCCTCAACTACCTCACGCAACTTTCCTGGAGCGGCCGGCCGGAGTTGAACCGGCGATCTCCGCGCTGGCGACGCAGTGTCTTACCGCTCGACTACAGCCGCTCATCTTCTGGCTCCGGGAGGGGGATTCGAACCCGTTCCGTCTGTGGTGTCAAAGACCACTATCCTGCCGCTGGACGATCCCGGAACATTTCCTCCCATCGTTCAAACACACGTCACTTGTCCATGTCAGACGACTCATTGACATAGTGACTAACTGGCTGGCGAGCAAGGCTTCGAACCTTGACTTTCCGCGTTCAGAGCGCGGCGTGTTCCCAGTTACACTACTCGCCATTAATCTTGGCTGCGCAGGCGGGACTCGAACCCGCATGACCCTGATTAACAGTCAGGTTCTCTGCCAATTGAGATACCGCGCAATTGTTGGCCAGAAGCTAAAAGCCCCCGACCTTCTTGAAGGCCGGGGGCTTAGTCTCCGTAAATGGAGAACTCTCGCTAGTCCGGCCAGAACACGGTAATACCCCACCGCTTCGGTTGCGCCGATGCTGGTACAAATCCGTGATTGACTCGGAACATCATGACGAGTACTTTACCCCGACTTAGTTTCAAAAGTCAACGCGAACATTCCGATCATTAGTAACTCGCGGATCTTGAGTACTCCCAACTTCAAAGATCGGTTTACGATCGAACGCGATAGTCAGTGTCTTGATTATTGATCTCAAGATCAGAATTGTTTGAACTGCGCATATCATCACAGAGATTTGGTCACGCCGACCAGAGTTGAACTGGCATCTGCGCATTGAAAGTGCGCTGGCCTCACCGTTAGCCTACGGCGTGACGAATTGTTGGCGCAGCCGACCGGATTCGAACCGGCATCTGCTCGATCGACAATCGAGAGCTTTAGCCCATTAAGCTACAGCTGCGCATCAAGAGCTGCCGGGCTCGCCCAACACCTTTGCGAGCGGTTAGCGAGCGGCTGCTCGATGCAATGGTGGGTGTGGAAGGATTCGAACCTTCAATGCTCCGAAGAGCTCCGGGGTTACGGCCCGGTGGGGCAACCAGTCGCCCCAACACACCCAACTTTGGCGGAGAGGGCGCGAGTCGAACGCGCAAGTCCCGAAGGCACGCCCCGCTTCAAACGGGATCGGCTTGCCACATGTCGAACCTCTCCAACACTCACTGCGCCCAGACGTTTCGCAACACCGTCAAATCACGAAGCACGCACAAACGTTCCGTCCGCCAGTGCCTTGCGGATGTATCGCATCAGAGTGATCGCCTTGAATTCAGCCGTCAACGTCGCTCCTCCGATGTCCTCGAGACACACAGGGAACTGGTAGGTTTCGCCGCCCACTTCGACCGTGTAGAAGATGTTGCCGGAGCGGTAGAACGAAAACCTGGCCGTGTTGTTCTTGACGATCTGCTTGATGCTCAACATCATTTTCATCCAATCCTCGCTGGCTAAGACTGCCAAGGGCCCATATTTAGAGCACGCGCTCAAAGTGGCGGTAGCGGCGCGAGTCGAACGCGCAAGTCCTTATGGGCACGTCCCGCTTCGGACGGGATGGGCTTGCCAAATGCCCAACGCTACCTCTACCCCAGCGATGAAAACCTGTCGCCTGGGACTCCGGTTTGTGGCGGTAGGAGCAGGACTTGAACCTGCACACGCATCGCTTGCGTGAGCCTCGCTTCCGACGAGGTGCGATACCGTTCCGCTCATCCTACCGGCTTTGCAAACTCCCTCCTTAACACCGAACGATCGCGAGCGAACAGCGAGTAGTGGCTCGATGCAAGCATGGCGGAGACGATCCGATTCGAACGGATGGCGCCTTTCAAGGGCACTCCGCGTTAGCAGTGCAGTGCCTTAGACCACTCGGCCACGTCTCCATGACACTTCTGGTGGGGATGGAGAGATTTGAACTCTCACGCGCGAAGGCACTGGTTTCTAAGACCAGCGTGTCTCCCATTTCCACCACATCCCCACAACTTACGAACACCAATCGATCCGGATACACATCGAGCAATCAGGTTTCTATGCGCAAACCTGTCGTCAAAACTGGTGGGCTTCCAGGGACTTGAACCCTGAGAATGTCACAGCTCTTGAGGCTGCCGCGTCTGCCAATTCCGCCAGAAGCCCACAAAGCAAAAGCCCCTCGATTTCTCGAGGGGCTCGGGCGATAAAAGGATTCTTCCTAAATCAGCCGCACCCCTCCGTACCCCGCAAATCGCTGAGGCTTTCGGACAGATACGACTTGAATAGATTCTTCACGGAAACGAGCATAACCCAGGTTTGGATAAATCGCAACTAACTTTCTGGTAATTACCCAAAGTAAGTAGTGTATTCATTTCTGTCCGTGTTGCTTCTTTTTGAGAAATGGGGCATGATGACAATCATGCTGAATCGAGCCCCATTGACGATCCATCGCAACGCGAAAGGCCTCCGGCCGTATTCGCAAAGCGAAGGTATGTCCTTGCCAGGACTCGATTGGACAAGCGCTTAGCGCGTTTTCCAAGAGCAAGCTCTCGAGCCCCTGGCCTGATGGTCAGGGGCTTTTTCGTTGGTTCCAAGAATGTGCCGCAGTTTATTGCGCGAAGGCACAGGCAAGTGAGGATCACTCTCGTGATACGCATGGAGATTTTCGATAACCAGATTCCTGTGTTCGGTCAGGCAGATGATCGCACGCTCAACCAGATTCGTGTGTGCGCACGCACAGCGGATAAGGTCGCGCTCATGCCCGACAACCACGTCGGCTACGGAGTGCCGATCGGCGGCGTCGTGGCATACAAGAACGCGATCAGCCCTACTGGTGTCGGCTATGACATTGGCTGCGGCAACAAGGCTGTGCGTGTTGACATGCCCGGCTCGGAGTTGCGGACGCGTATCGCCAAGATCATGGACGATGTCTGGTCGACGATCAGCTTCGGCGTTGGCCAGAAGAACAATGAGAAGGTCGATCACGCTCTCTTCGACGATGCGGCATGGAAGCTGAAGGCGGTCGCGCCGCTCAAGGAGATGGCACGCAATCAGCTCGGAACAGTGGGAAGCGGCAACCACTATGTCGATCTGTTCACCGACGAAGAGGATCGCGTCTGGGTTGGTGTGCACTTCGGTTCACGCGGCCTGGGACACAAGACGGCAACATTCTTCCTGAAGGCCGCGGGAGCGTCCGACGGAATGGATGTCGAGCCTTGCGTTCTATCAACCGAGAGCGATCTCGGGGCCGAGTATCTCGAAGCCATGCGCTTGGCTGGCGAATACGCCTACGCCGGCCGAGACTGGGTGTGCACGCGTGTTGCCTCGATCCTCGGCGCACCGGTCGTGGAGGAGGTGCACAACCACCACAACTACGCCTGGCGCGAAGAGCACAACGGCGAACAGTTTTGGGTAGCGCGCAAGGGTGCGACGCCGGCCTTTCCCGGCCAGCGGGGATTTGTCGGCGGCACGATGGGCGAGCAGTCGGTCATTCTCGAAGGAGTCGAAAACGAGCATGCCCGTTATTCGCTCTATTCGACCGTGCACGGCGCCGGTCGCGCAATGGGTCGCCGCGAAGCGGCTGGCGTTGTCGACCGCAAAACCGGAGTGGTCAAGCGTGCCGGCAAGGTAACGCCGGAAATGATGCGCGCCTGGGTGGATCGCGCGGGGATTGAACTGCGCGGGGCTGGACTGGATGAGTCTCCTGACTGCTACAAGCGTCTCGATGAGGTGCTCGAGTCTGTCGGCGACACGGTGCGCATCTTGCACCGTCTCACCCCGGTCGGAGTCGCCATGGCCGGAGCGAACGAGTTCGATCCTTACAAAGATTGAACCAGAAATCAAATTGGCTTCGCAGGGCCGAGGTCGCCCTGCGTGGTCGGTTCGAAATCAGGCGAGTCAACTTGGAGCGCCTGGTAAGGAGGCACCATGAAGCTTGCAGAAGCACTGGCAGAACGTAGCGATTGCCAGAACAGAATGGAAGAGATCAGGAAGCGCCTGATCCGATCGGCCCGCGTGCAGGAGGGCGAACAGGCGGCCGAAGACACGACCGAACTGCTCGCCCAGAGCGATCGCATCTTTGCGCGTCTGCTCGAACTCGTGAGCGCAATCAACCGGACCAACTCGAATACCGCGTTCGACGACCAGCGTACGATCTCGGATGCGATTGCCGAGCGGGATGTGGTTGGCAAGCGACGTGACTTCCTGACTGGAATTGCCGAGGCGGCAAGCACACGGCAGGACCGTTACTCGAAGTCCGAGGTGCGGTTCATTGCGACCGTGTCGGTCGGCAAGCTGCAGACCGAAGCAGACCAGCTCGCGAAGAAATATCGAGAACTGGATACGCGTCTGCAAGAACTGAACTGGAAGACTGAACTGATCTGAGCAGTTGGTAGCCTTTGTTTGCAGCGAGCACAAGCCGAGCCGGCGGCTAAACCGGCAAACCTGGTGATCCTGATGGGCCAGGGTCCGGGGTTCGACTCCCCGCAAAACAGTGCATGCTCCGTATCGTCACAAGGGCACGGTGTATTGATCATTGTTACGACCGTGTGCTGGGAAAACAAGGGTGAGGGCGGGACAGGGGACACTCAGATCAAGGAATTTCTGCGGAATACACAAGACTCCGCGACCGCGCGGAGGCAGAAATGGTACAGCGAACAACAACCAGCGAATGCTTGGAAGTTGAGCTCGCCTCTTCACCTAAACTGGAAAGCAATGCTCCTTACGGTTACTACGACACATCGTCCGGCAACGGACCTGGGCTACCTGCTACACAAGAATCCTGCTCGACTGCAGACGGAGGAGCTCTCCTTCGGCAAGGCTCATGTCTTCTATCCCGAAGTCGACGAGCCGCGCTGCACTGTCGCCATCCTGCTTGAAGTGGATCCGGTGGGTCTAGTTCGTGGGCGGCGCGGTCCCGCCGGCGAGGGCGGACAGTTGGAGCAATACGTGAATGACCGGCCCTATGGCGCGAACTCCTTCATGAGTGTCGCCTTGGGCAGGCTATTCACAACGGCACTCAACGGCAAGAGTAAAGAGCGCCAGGAACTGGCTGACACGGAGATTCCGCTGGTCGCAAAGCTACCGGTGATTGCTGCACGTGGGGGAGAGGAGTTGGTCCGGCGTCTGTTCGAGCCACTTGGCTACGCACTCGCGATCGAGCGCCTCGCTCTAGATGTTCGATTCCCTGAGTGGGGAGAGTCGCCATATGTCGCTCTTGAAATCACAGGAACCACGACACTGCAGAAGCTCCTTACGCATCTCTACGTGCTGATCCCGGTGCTCGATAACGAGAAACACTACTGGGTCGGCGAGGACGAGATCGAAAAGCTCCTGAAGCGGGGTGAGGGATGGCTCGGTCAGCATCCCGAGAAAGAACTGATCGTTGACCGCTACCTGAAACGTCAGAGGAGCCTGACCCGTGCCGCGCTGGAGCGGCTCGCGGAGGAAGTTCCGCCCGAGGACGAAGCCGTCGCTACACGCGGCGATGAGGAGGAGCAAAAGGTCGAACGGCCGCTCGGCTTGCACGAGCAGCGTCTGGGCACCGTATTGTCGGTTCTTCGTGGAGTAGGCGCAAAGCGCGTTCTTGACCTGGGGTGCGGTGAGGGAAAACTCCTCCGTCATCTGATCGGGGATGCACAATTCGAGCACATCGTCGGGATGGACGTGTCCTGGCGGTCGATTGAAATTGCGAACGACAAATTGAAGCTGAAACAGATGGGTGAGAAACAGCGGGCGCGTGTGGAACTGATTCAGGGCTCATTGATGTATCGCGACAAGAGGCTTGTAGGTTACGATGCTGCGGCGGTCGTCGAAGTCATCGAGCACCTGGATGCTCCGCGGTTGGCTGCCTTCGAACGGGTTCTGTTCGAGTTTGCGAAGCCCTCGTATGCAATTGTGACGACGCCCAATATTGAGTACAACAGCTTCTTTCCGACCTTGCCGGCTGGGAAGCTCAGGCATCGCGATCACAGGTTTGAATGGACACGCAGCGAATTCGAATCATGGGCAGATCGGGCCGCGACTCGCTTTGGCTATACAGTCCGATTCCAGCCGGTGGGCCCGGTTGATGAAGTCCTAGGCGCTCCGACACAGATGGGGATCTTTTCACGGACGGTGGAACAACTATGAAAATCACGGTCCCTGAACTCTCTCTAGTTGTGCTCATCGGCCCTTCTGGATCTGGGAAGTCCTCGTTCGGTAGAAAGCAGTTTCTTCCCACGGAAGTCGTTTCCTCGGATGCATGCCGTGGACTGGTCTCCGACAACGAGAACGATCAATCTGCCACAGACGATGCGTTCGATCTGCTGCATACTATCGCACGGAAGCGGTTGGCCCGCGGCAAACTCACCGTAATCGACGCAACCAACGTCCAACCGGAGGCCCGCAAATCCCTTGTCGAATTAGCGCGGGAATACCATGTCCTTCCGGTTGCAATCGTGTTCGATCTGCCCGAGAAGCTGTGCCATGAGCGGAACGCGAGCCGCCCGGATCGTCAATTCGGTCCACACGTGGTGAGAAACCAGGCGCAGCAGATGCGCCGTTCTCTTCGCGGATTGGAGCGGGAAGGGTTTCGCTATGTCTTCAAGCTTTCTACCCCGGAAGAGGCGGATGAGGTCACCATCGAACGCCAGCCGCTGTGGAATAACCGTCGCGACGAACATGGGCCGTTCGACGTGATCGGCGACGTGCACGGCTGCCTGGATGAATTGCTAGAACTGATTGCGGCACTCGGGTACAAAGTGGAGCGCGAGGATGCGGCGTTTTCCGTAGTCCCGCCCGAGGGGAGAAAACTTGTGTTTGTCGGCGACCTCGTCGATCGCGGACCAGAAACTCCAGATGTGGTCCGGTTGGCGATGGGCATGGTCGGAGCGGGGCAAGCGTTCTGCGTTCCAGGGAATCACGATATCAAGCTGGTGAAGGCGCTCAAAGGCCGCGATGTGCAGCTCACGCACGGGCTGGCCGAGTCTCTCCAGCAACTAGAAAAGGAGTCGCCGGACTTTCGAGCGAAAGCGCTGAAGTTCCTCGATGGCCTCGTCAGCCATTATGTCTTCGACGACGGCAAGCTCGTGGTTGCGCATGCCGGGCTGAAGGAGTCGATGCAGGGACGCGGTTCGGCGAAGGTCCGGGACTTCGCACTCTATGGGGAGACAACGGGGGAAACCGACGACTTCGGCCTTCCCGTTCGTTACAACTGGTCGGCGGACTATAGAGGCAAGGCCCTCGTCGTCTACGGTCACACGCCTGTTCCCGAACCACTTTGGCTGAACGGAACAGTCAACATCGACACGGGCTGCGTGTTCGGCGGACGGCTGACGGCTCTTCGGTATCCGGAGCGGGAGATCGTATCGGTTCCCGCAAAGGCCACCTACTACGAATCCAGGAAGCCTTTCCTGCCAAACGACTCCCTCGCACCACGTGCAGCGCAGCACGCAGCCGACGATGTGCTTGACATCGACGACGTAGTCGGCAAGCGGCTCATCGATACGCGTCTTGTGCCTCGCATCACGATTCGCGAGGAGAATGCAATTGCAGCACTCGAGGTGATGAGCCGGTTCGCCGTCGATCCAAAGTGGCTGATCTATCTGCCGCCGACCATGTCCCCTTCGGAAACGTCGAAGCAGCCGGGGTTGCTTGAACACCCCCAGGAGGCCTTCGCCTATTACCGGCATGAAGGTGTACCACGTGTGATCTGCGAGCAGAAGCACATGGGCTCACGCGCGGTGGTGATCCTTTGCTGTGACGAGGCAGTGTCGCAGAAGCGCTTCGGCGTCATTGAGCCGAGCCTTGGTGTTGTGTATACCCGCACCGGCAGGCGATTCTTCAACGATGGCGTGTTGGAACGAGCGTTTCTCGATCGCGTGCGGGTTGCAATCGAGATGAGCGGCCTCTGGGATGAACTGGAGACCGGGTGGATGTGTCTCGATTGCGAGTTGATGCCGTGGTCCGTGAAGGCGCAGGAACTGCTGAGTTCGCAATACGCACCCGTCGCCGCCGCCGGTACCCGCGTTCTGCGCCTGGCGAAGTCGGTGTTGGATCAGGCCGCATCACGAGTCAGCGAGCTAGACGAGCTCGCGAAGCGAACTGAAGCGCGGCTGGAGTCGCTTGAGAAATATCGGGAGTCATACGGACATTACTGCTGGCCCGTGACATCGATCGGCGACTTGAAGCTCGCGCTTTTTCACCTTCTTGCGACCGAGGGATCCGTACACACGAACAAGCAGCACGACTGGCATATGGAGAAGCTGGCTCAGATCTGCGCACAGGATGAGGAATTGCTACTTGCGACACCATTCAAGATGGTGGACGTGAACGACGCTGCCAGCTGCGACGAGGCGACAGTATGGTGGCAGGCGATGACATCATCAGGTGGCGAGGGCATGGTGGTGAAGCCCCTCGACTTCATCATCAAAGGCCGGCGTGGATACGCTCAGCCTGCCGTAAAGTGTCGTGGGCCTGAATACCTGCGCATCATTTACGGACCGGAGTACCTCATGCCGGAGAATCTGGAGCGGTTGCGCTCGCGTGGTCTTAGCGCAAAACGATCACTCGCGAGCAGAGAATTTGCTTTGGGCATCGAAGCGCTTGAGCGTTTTGTTCGAAAGGAACCGCTTCGCCGGACTCACGAGTGCGTATTCGGAGTTCTCGCTCTGGAAAGCGAGCCGGTAGATCCGCGCCTTTGATTCCTTTTGCCCTTATGTCTCGGCATACATGGCAAATTTCCAATATCTGAGAAATGGCAGAGATATCGATAATCTCGCGGGATAGGCAGGGTAAAGACGCGAATCAACTTAGCGGATGTTCGCTCATTCGATCGCTGACGGTTTGCGCCCATCGTGCGGCGATCCACGCCCAGATCAACGTCATGAATGTGTCGTGGACCACCATGAAAGAAGCGCCCAACAGGGCAATGGAGAAGGCTGTGACGGGTTCTGTGCGCCAGAACACGCCAACCGCATCGCCCATGAGAAAAAAGCGAAAGGCTGTATATGAAGATCAGGAACGGATTAGCGAAGGTTACTTTCATTTCCATAAAGGCATCAACTTGGTATTGGGAAAAGTAAGCTTGGAGGCAGGACGCGAGAATTCCTGCATTGGGGACGAACAGGTCCCCGAACGCCAGGAATGATCGCGTCGGTTGATTGTTTTGGGAGAAGCCGGATTCAGAAAGATCTTGGCGGGATGGAAGACTGAGATGGCGTGTAAATCTTCTTACACGCCATAGACCTGACTCGAGCGCTCCGTCAGAGCATGGGGGACCACGTTATTTTTTGAAGTCTGACGGACGAAGACACTTGAGGCGTTCGGTGAATTCATGATCGTACGATTCCGTAGTCATATATCCGCGAAACATTCGCCGGTCGACACGAAGCTTCTTCATCCTTTTCCAGACCGCCTCCCTCGTGTCCTTGTCCTTCGGCCCCAGAGTCTCTTCGAAAATCGGGCTGAGCGGATCGATTGCCACGTTGCTTTGAAGGAGCATTCCTTCCGGAAGCTCCTTCAAAATTTTCTTCGAAATGCATCCCTTGAAGTCGGGCTTCAGGTCCGCTTGCGGTGCCTCATCATTCATGGATGGCAGTCCTCCCTTTCGCAGAGTTTCGTCATTCATTCTTGGCCCGATCTGGATTTCCGATCTAGAAAAACAGATTGCCGGACACGTGACGGATGCCTTGCTGCAAATAGGCGGCTGCCCAGCGCACCCAGTCATTCGCTTGCTTTGACGGACAAACGAGCGTATGAACGGCGAGACCACCGCCGTCGCGGCACCCGAGGGAGATTGCGAATCTGCGCAGCAGATGCAGAGCCTCGGTTGCCTCGGTGATCAGTTGCGGCGAGGCGGGTACACCAAGTCGCCGCGCGATGGTGTGAATGTCGATTCCGAAGATGCATTCGACCCGAACCCTTTCAGGGCCCCGGCCGAAGTAGGCACATATTAGAAAGATCATGTGTGCAATTCTGATCAGGCGCTCTCTCACATCATCGCCGTGGCCGAGCTCCGAATGCGGCAGCCGAGATATGGCTTTCCAAAGGTGGGCGAGTGTCCCGGTAGCCGGGGTACCCGCGACGTTTGCTGACGAAGGGGACATATACTTTTCTCCTCGAAATAGGAATAAGTCGTTCGCGAGGTTCTGCCCGTTAGGGCGGTGGTGACAAGCGTGGGCGCATAGATACCGTCACGCGCCACCTCGCTGACTCTTGAATGCGCCATATTGATCGGGCAAGAGCTCAGATCTCATGCCCATTAAGCCGCCTGAAACACCCATACAAGACTTCGCAGTCGCGCTGCGGATATACTGGCTCGTCCGCCGACCGCAAGACCCAGGCAGCGTTGCCCACCTCCGAAGTAATCTTCCTCCCTCCTGACCGGAAATTTACAATCCTGGCAACGCGGTTTGCTTTCTCCAACATGGTTTGTCGTGAACGCAGAAGCAGATATCCTGTGTCGTCATGCTGGGCACTCAAAAGCTTGCAAGCGACCCTCATCTTTTCTGAATCACCGCCCACCACCACCGGGGTCAATTCGGTGGGCCTGATCCCCCGCCCGGTGCGATTACCTCGAGCCGAGGCACTGGAGACAGGTCAGGCAACCCTCGACTTCCTGACGACCATCTTCTTCCCTGCAGGCTGGCGCGATGCCGAGATACTCGATGGACTTTTCGGCAACGTTATGATTCCGTGCTCCCTTCTTGCTCCAAGGGGACGCGACTTCGGAGCGCCAATCAATTCTCTGTCCGCTTCAAGAAACTCTACGGCTTGATGTTCGCTGTAGCCGAGTTGTTTCAAGTATTCTGGCCCGGCATTGACGGCGACTACGAGAGCGCCCGTTTTCCTCAGCAGCTTCTGAGGAGTGTCATATCCCAAAGCCTGCTTCGAGGCGCGCTGGACCAGGCTCGATATGAATGCGAGAGAGACGTGAACATTGTTGTGATTGGTCCCGGGAGCAACGAAAAGATAGTCGTTCTTTTTTCCTCTGAGAACTCGCGACCGCTGCGCCTGGAATCGACGGAGCAAATCGGTCAGCCATGGCCGAGCGCTCTCCAGAAAGGAGACGTCCGCGAGTGCCCGCCCCCCGGAGTGCCGGCCGAGTGACACGCGGCGCCTTGGTGCAGTTAGGCCGTACACTTCTGCGAGATCTCGATCGCCAGGAGGAAGCTTGACTTCCTGCAACTCCCAAGCGGCGAAAACATGTGAGATGGTTAAGTAGAGAGCCAGGGCCTCTGCCGGGTCGTTGTTGCGATCCATTACAAATACATAGAGTGACTCCAGTTCATCGACAGAGCAGTGTTGGATTTGCCGTTTGGGGCTGGGGAGCTCAATCAGCACAGGATTAGCGGGGATGAGTCGGGCCCTACAGGCCCAGTCAAAGAACACAACGAGGCTTGCACGTACCCCTCGAATTGTATTCGGGTTCTTTTTCGGGACCTTGGCGAGAGGACCCCGATGGCCGCAGGAAGAGCAGCTCACTGGGTCGTTGGCCGGATCGGACCCCATTGGAAACGTGGTGGAACATTTTGAGCAGCGCAATTCCCAAAACGTAGTCCGAAAATACCACTTGATGATGAACTGGTTGATCGATTGGAGTGAAGTCACGTCTCTTGCCACGCACCATCTCCACAGCGCGGATATGGCATCGACCTGGGCGATGACCATGGACCAGGTCGTTCTCCGTCCAAGGCTCCATTGTGCGAAAGCCTCCAGGATTGCTTTCAAGCCGTCTGGAGCCTTCGCTAAGCGAAGCGACAGACGGCGGCGTAGAAGATGGTCATTTCTGCTCTCAATCCTTCCGGCATTCGCGAGCAGATGGCCGACAGTGAGCAGGCAAGATCGTATATCTTTCGCAGCGTCGTTCTTCGGAGGGACCGTTGCCAATACTTCGTCGATCGCATTCCATGTCAGTGGATACGCAACTTCGTGTGTTTGCAGATATTTGCCGTAGTGAATAACCCTCTCTGCTTGCCTGAAATTAGTATTCTCCGGAACGATGGTCCTGGCTAGGATTTCGAAGGCCTCCTGACTGCTTGGAAATGGCGATCGAAAGTTATGTGTGAATTTGCGAATCATCCCTGGCGCGCTGCGATCCATGGCGCACTGAACGCACAGAGCTCTTGACTTGATTTTGAACTCTTTATGTTTCCCACACCCTGAGCAGGTTCCTGTGATCGCACGCTCCCGATGTGCGCACATTACGCAAATGTTACGTACTGCCCGTCCCGCAGATCGCATTTTCCCACAGTTGGAACATAAGACTTTGCGCCGCTCCTTTGGGCGCTTCGCGACGAGGCGAAGGTACTTCCGACATTCCTTACAAAGAGACTTTGAAGTATCTACAATCGGCTTGAGCTTTTTACACCGGGAACACGCCTGGACCGGACGTGCCATTATTTGCGCACATTTGGGGCAAAGGCCTGTGAGGGGAGAAACGTGGTGCTTGAGCTGCTTGCATCTTGCACAACGTGTGCTCGCCTCTTTCCGATAGCATTCCTCACAGATGTCGCTGGCGTTGAATCTTGACTTCAGCTGCCTACAGTTGGAACAGACAATGAAGGCATGTTGCCCGAGCAGTTTCTTTAGCCATTCGGTAATATTTGAGACTCCGTCACGGACGGCGACGAGCACAGACTCGCGGGGCAGACGTCGCAGCAGATTCAAGATGCTATGTGCCGTTGTGATACTGGCCACTTCCCAGGAACGAATCAGCGTGAGTGGCAGCCTCTGACGGATGCGAGGATTTCCAAACCCCCTGTCCAGCCCGTCAAGAAGGCTCTCCATGCTGCGGGATTTGCCGAAGTACAACTCTCCATCAGCCAGGCTGGCTGTGTATACATAGCATTTTTCTTCTGCGAGGGATCTCTTTTCGCTCATCTATTTCTGTTTCCTTTTTTGTTTTCTTTGAGTCGCTCCATGCCGTAGTAATCTCGCGGGGATGGAAATCCCAGCTCGATCGCTGGCTTGCGACTGTGATAGAGGGGTTTGGGTAACGGCCGCGCTACCATGACCTCGGGAACGACTTCACAGAACTCACTCAGCTTGAGACCGGTGGCGTTACAGACCGCCTGCATGGTCTGGAAGCGGATCGCCTTCGGGGTTCTGTTGAGGGGTACCGTCAAGGATTGCAGACTCAGTTTGACACCTGCATTCTTCTCCAACAAGGCCTGCAGAGCTGTCGCAGAACCGACTCCGCATTTCTCCGCCAGCACCTTGCGAAGCTTCCATGTAATCGCCATTAAAACGCTCTCCGGCCGGTTAGGCCCGCTAGTATCCTGTCCAAGGCTTCGTTCAGCTTCTGTTTCGAGGGTCGGATGTAGCGGATCAACGAGAGACGGCTGTGATGCCCCATCATCTCGAGCAGCTTCCAAATCTCGCCAGGGTGTCGGTCCAAGTACTGCGTGGCGAACGACCTGCGCAGGCTGTGCCAGCACATGTCGGATGGCAGGATCAAGCCGTCCCTTTTCGCCAGCTTGATAACCACCCGAAGAGCCGACCGTGCGCAGGAGTAGCCGAGCCGCTCGCCCCTCTCGCTTAGGAACAGAGCGGGCTTCTCGTTTGCAAACGGGAATTGCTCGCGAATACGTCGTTGGTAGAATCGCAAGGTGTCTCGCATGAGCGGCGACATTTCTACCCGTCGCGTTCTTGGGCCTGAGCCTCTACTGGCCTTGCCGCAGTGAGTCGTTATGAACCCGCTTTTGTAATCAACGTCTTTGGTATCAAATCCCTCCATTTCGCAGAATCGGAATCCTCTCTCGGCAACCGTTACGATCTGGGCGAGAGTCCGACCCGCAGTCAAGGGGTTGCGCGCCTTGGGAAGATAGTCGGAATGAACCCACGAGAGGAAGTCGAGCAATCGATCGTCGACCAATGGACAATCGCCCACGGGCTCCTCGGCGCTCTGCGACGGGTAGTCATATTTCGATACCGGGTTGACGATGGCATTGTATTTTTTCGAGATCTCGACTTGGTCGCGGAGGTGGACTGTGGCTGCGGGAATATAGGGATTGCGGACAACATACTTGAAGGCACGGTTGAGACTACCCATGTACCTGGAAACCGCCCGCCGGCGCAGATCGGTTTCCCCCAACCCTCGGGTGTAATCGGAGATGATCTCTCTTCCGAAATCAGGGTCCATGGCCTCCCAAATGAAGAGTTGTCGTCCGTCGGGATGCGCATCGTCCCTGATTTTGCAGCTATTGAACCATCCATTCAGGTACCACTGATCGAATTCCACCGTCCGGCGGGAGCGATTGCGGAACGTGGCTTGATCGTCGTAGTACCCGGCGAGTATGGAGTTATGGTCGCGAACCATTTCGTCAAATGGGACCGAACTGCGAACGGGCGTAATGGCCAAAGAAGGGGCCAGCATAGAGCACCTCGCTGCTGCGCTGATTCCTGACGGCGGATAGACAGACCCCGCTCAGGAACTCAGGTTTAGGTTGAATTTTGTTCAGGATTAAGTTGATTCGTGCTGCATCCAGACCGGCTATGGGTGAACTCGCGCCTTTTACCGGGGGAAATGAACACACCACCCGTTCGGGAGGCAATACTCGCCGATTTGGCGGTCCCAGACGAGGGAATAGCGAGAAAGCAGGGACATGGGACTGAGGGACAAGGGCCCCAGGGACTATTTGAGCAACGAAGCGATGAGGGCGTTCACAAGGCGGCTCACCGATTGGCAAAGATTCTCGGCAACAGCCAAATCTTGCGTCGTCCCATATCCAAGCGCACGCGCGATCTCGAGCTGCGTCTCGACTTCGTTGCATGAACCGCGCGCATGCCGAAGGTAGGAAATGTACGCCTTTCTCGGCTCTGAGTAACCCTCGGCGATATTGCTCGGCACCGAAACCGCGGCACGGCGCAACTGGTCCGTAAGCCCGAACCGTTCCGACACAGGAAACGTGGCTGTCAGCTTGTAGACGGCCAGCGTCATTTCCACGCCCTTCTGCCAGGCAACGAGATCCTTGAATGACGCTCCCATAAGTCTGCTCTTCCCTCTCGCCACTTCTCAGCGACCGTCGCGGTGATGAGACGGCCGGCCCATTCGCCACAACCAGGAGAACCGCCCCCGCTGCGTTAAGGTGTTGCCAAAATGTGTAGGCGGTAAGTAGTTCCCTCTGACGCGGCTGCCACCACGAAGTGCAGCACCGCATCATCTGGCCAGCACCGGAGGTCTCCTGCTTCATCGGTGATGGCTCATTTACAAGTTCGGCTTTGCGGCGTCCGAAATCGCCTGTCCAATCGCAGCTGGTTCCGACGCACACGCCTCTCCCCTTGCCTTCCGGAGTAGCAGGTGTCTGTCTGATCCGGGTTGGGCACTGAGTTGGCCTACTGTAGACCTGATTTCGCTCGCGGCAGCATCGTCGCCCACCCGGACGTACCCGCGAGGAGATTTGGCGAACACACCGAGACTGGGGTTGTTTACACATCACGTCGCCTTCCCGTCGGGGAGCTTGGCGGAAGCCCCAGAGCTGCTCTCATCACGCTCCTTAATCCACTGCCCCACCTCCGGAAGGTAAAACTTCAGGTGTCCGCGTTTGCGGACGCGGTGCACTGGAAGTCCCTCGGTTTTGACTAGGTCGTAGACTTGCTCTGGATTCCAGCCCGTGAATTCGCAGAGCGCCTGCGTCGTGACGAGCTCTTCCTGCTTGCCCTCGAGATATCTATAAAGGCTGCTTGCCGATGTACAAGACTCGAGCTCTGCGGATTTCTTTGAACCGGGATTTGTCTGCGCCTGCGCGAGACGGGTCATCAGCAGATCCTCGACGAATTGGGCTCTCAGGCGATCGAAGGGGTGGGCGGTCTGCATGATACATGCGCTCCTCCGAAGCACAATCGCACTACTGCGATACCAAGGCAAATGAAGGAACAGCAACTTGTGCTTTGGCACATCCTGTTGTGTAAATGCACATCCTGAATGTGCGTATCGATATCGAGCAACGTGATCTGCGCGCGCGACAGAAATTCAGAGCAGCGCCGGAGAGCGGGCCATGAGGAGCCAGAGCTTGGCCCCCGGCCACTTCAAGTCTGGCGAGATGATTGCTTCGTTCAGGAGATGACTTGCACGATGTGCAAGGGTCGAGGAGAGTGCCCGACCGAAACTTCGATTTGCGTAGTCTCGAAGTTCACTTGCGGGAGGCAACGACGTGATCTGTGCGTCCAGCTCAATGCGCGCTTTCGCTTGGCCGATCCTACTTGGCGGATGCAGAGAAACACAGCGTCAAAAGCGTTACAACGGTCTCGGAAAGGCTGGATGAATGGTGGTGTGCCACGTCGTCGAGGAGCCGCTTCGTCGACGCGGTGACTAGGACGTGACTCCGACCAGGAGATTTCAATGCAATTCTCCCACGATGAGTGAAGAGCACAGCGCCGAGAGCTTTAGGGATCTTCTCGCCTGTCAACTCCTCGCCTTGTTCGATTTGCCTGCCGGCATTCTCGGCCTCTGGTAGCCGTATGGAAAGTGTGAGATGCAACAAGGGCTCCCACGCGTCTAACGCGGTGCGAACGATGAAGCTCCTGCTCCATCGATACTCTCGTTGGAGCTGGAGCAACAGTTGATTCAGTGCCGGTGTCGGCATGAAAAACAGCGGTGCCGTGTCTTTCAGTTGCTGCATGGAATGCAGTACACGCGCAGATGAGAGGTGCGCCAGCAGATTCCATGTGCGTGAATTCGGGCCGAATTCACCTGCTTCGTTGCGAGTCGGCATCTTCACCCCCGCTACTGGTGCTTTTGTCAGCCTTCAGAGGCCCCAAAAAACGCAATCCAGAAAGGAAGGCTCTACGGGACAATAGACATAGGGGCTTCTTGAAGTCAATAGAAATATGAAGCTTAAAGTATTCATTTTCAACTAGTTAACAAGGATAGCGCGCCACTGATTAGCGGCAAACCTGCCGCTTAATCGCCGTGCCAAAACAAGAATGTTGACTGCTTTGCCAATCTCTCAAGCGCCAGCCAGTGTCGATCGACTAAGGCATCCTTGAGACCGCTGTCGGGAGTCAATTTGTTATCGAATCGCTGCAGAAGGAATCTCCGGATGAGATGACATGGGTCGGGTTTCCGAATTCAGACCAGACCCAGATGCGCGAGGCATCTGCTCTCGCCTGCAACTAACCTGGACTAAACGGGCCCTTGCTGTTCATTCGGGCCATCTGAACCTTCCAATTCCTCTCCATCTGCTGACTATCAGAAGAGACCTGGCATCATTTCGGTGCTACAAGTCCGATGGCATCACGTTGATATCCGGTCGTGTGCGGAGCGCGGGATTCGATTGCTTCACAGTATATGGATTGATACTTCTCAAAACGAATCAAATCGAAACAGAATCATGCTATCGGTTCCCCGCACATCGGCCGAGGACGAAAGAACCGTCGAGCTCGATGAATTGCCTTGTTGAGCTAACGTTTTGCAGTAGCATCATCCTTCCCGATCACCTGCCTCTTGGGCGTGGATTATGGAGAGACTCATGGCAAAACCTTACGCATGGGCCCTTCTCGTTCCCGAAATCCTTGAGCATCTAAGGCGTATACCGAAATCCCATTGGTCGCGGCGTATGATCGAGCGCGAATTCCGCGTGAGGCGCACCGCCGCGACGGCCATCATGAGAGCCGTTGGCTATTTGGGCTCTGACACTTTAAACCTGACCGTCCGCGCTGCCCGGCTCAAAAGATTTTTGATTGCAGCCAACAAAGCAATGGATACCGCTGTCGGCAAAGCATCCCGTGCGGCCAAACTGAGCGCCTTTATGAAGCAACGCCTGGCAAATGCAACCCCGGCCCCAAAACTCAGAAATGTGTTCACAACGAAGGAGCCCGATTCTCTAACCGTTGCGGAGTTGCCGAGCGCGATAAGAATTTCGAAAGGTGAGATTCGCATTCGTTTCAAAAGCGCGAACGAGGCAATCAATCTCGTTGGAAAGCTTTGCCGTGCGATAATGTTCGACCTGCTCTGGTTCCAATTTCTCTGCGAACCCCCTGCCGAAGAACGCTTGATTGTCGACGAGAATTCGCCCGAAAGCCGGGAACTCAGAGAGCTCATGAGAAAGCTAGTTGAGAAGGAGCGGGAAAAGGGAAATCTTGCGCTGTCCGATAACGCTGAGAGTGTCTAACCACCAAGGAAACTGCGGCTATCGAACAGATCCTATCAGCTCCCCATGCGCTCCAGCTATCCCCTCAGCGCGATCAGTTCGCGATAAGGTTCGCAACTACTCACTGACTTGTAACTCGAGAATGGTAAGAGAGAGCGAGTTTCCATTCGGACGGACGGGCCAGCGCCACTGTTCGTGCCTGCCGAGTTCCGTCTCCGGAGGTACCAATTCCGGAAAATGACGGCAAACTCGGATGCAGTCATCTTCGTTATCAAGATTCAGCCCCATCTGACTCGTCAACTTGATCGTCATCGACCCGCTCGTCCGGCTCGAAACTTTTATAGGACCCATAGACTGCAGACTCATATTTGCTCGTTCCATTCATCGTTCTTCCCTTCATTGCAATTGGATAGACATGAGGTCCTACCAATCTCATAGGACCTCATGCCGGATCCAGTGGCCGACGAGAGCACAGCCATTTCTCTGCGTCCGTGTATGATCGGACGCATCACTTCTACTTGCCATCACAAAACGGCGGGACTTAGAGAACCCCTTTCGATGCGAACGGAATTACCATTCCAGAAGCCCTCGGCAATGGGTCGGCCGCCAGAAGAAAGGGTGGACACTCCAACACGTTTGCGTTGATATCTCTATATTGGAGATAAGTCGAACCCAGCCGTGCTTCTGCCACAGCGACGAACCAGCAAGGTGGGAGAAACATGAGTTTCCCCTCTCCATGGACTTGAAGACCCTCAAATTCCGACGACAGGTGCCGGAGGCGTCGATTCGGATAGCGGAACATGAACGACGTCGCGTAATTGTCGCCGAACTTTAGCGTTTCAACCCAGTCATCCCACACGTCGTTGCAAAGGTCGCTAAGCGAGTCTTGGCCACCCTCATGGTTGACTTCGAGAATGACCAAGTTCGAAGCTCGCCCGGTACGGACGCAATAATTCGCCGATGGGTACATGGCTGTCCACCTCGCAATTACCGAAGCATCGTTTGAGGGTGAAGCCAATAAAGAGCGGGTCAGTGAGGCGTATCTGCTGTGTGCCGATACCGGCGCAATATGCCATCCTTCCTGAACTGCGCGCGAGAGAGCCTTGGGCAGTTTGGAAAGGTCGGTTTCGTTGTTTGGTGTTGGTGCGGAGATACCGTTCGCAATCGAGATGTACTTCAGTTGACGATTGTTCATTTATGGCTCCAAAAAGAACCAGCCGCCGACCCGCGATGAATTACGGGTCGGCGGCTGATAGGGTTTGTGTTTCGTGGGTGGTGGTTGGTCGACCCTTTGAGAAGGGGCGCCAGGACTCTGCCTTGTCAAGAAGACGGACGCCAGCAGTGTCGGAATTGGGATGACATACATGCGAGCCTTCCAGGATTTCTTCAGGCTCGCCTCGGCGCAATTCATCCCTTCGCCGAAGCCGTATTTATAAGGAGTCTTGTACAGATGCGCGGCTCTGCGTTAAACAACAGATAGCCGGGGACCGTAGCTCAAGGTTGTCGAGTGAAAGTGAAGATCTCTGCTCTTTTCGCCCAGAATCAAAATCGGTACCTGCTAATCCACATCGATATCGATTAAAGATTCAATATGCCCACTCTCGATGACCTCAGCGCCCTGATTGAGCAGCTTGCCGCAGCCGAAAACCAAGTCGACACGGGTGAGCCGAGCGAGTCAATTGTGAAGGAATGCCTTGCATACTTCGGGCGAGAAGAGTCTCGCGCCGCCTAGACACCCTCATCAAGATTGCGGTTGCCCAGGAGCGTTTCGCTTCTGGGCGCAGCGGATTATTCCCGAACGGCCATACGCGGGTCTTTATCTGTTCTGAGGCCGGCGAACTTGATATGCCGAACGTGATTCTCGGCGGGGAGAGTAGCCCCGGGGAATCTCACCCCGAGGCTCTCGCAGAACCGAGCGTGAGGCTCTCGCCTCACTCGGCTCCCATCAGGCAAACACGCCAGTCATCCCGAGTCGCCAGTGGACGAAGAGATCCACGCATTCCGTCGCAAGCCGTTGTAGAAAATGGCTCGCTGGAACTTTGTGTCGTTTGAAGCGCTTGAACTTGCGCATCGCCCACGCCACGAGCGTCTGATTGACGTAACGCAGCAAGGGATACAGCGCCGAGGGGGCATAGCGGCCATAGTACGCAATCCATCCCCGAAGGAGAGGATTGAGTTGCTGGGCAATGTCCTGCAAGGTCAGCTGTGTTTGACGTCTCAAATTCAAGTCCCGAATCGCCTTGCGCATAGCCTTCATCGCCGAGGAACTGACTGCTGGATTGAATCCTCCAAACAGTGAGTTATCCCGGAGACGTCGGACCCGACGAGGCCGAAAGCAATACCCAAGAAAGTCAAACTTGACGTTTGGGTATTTGCCTTTTCGCTTTCCGTCTTTGCAGTAGACGATCTTGGTTTTCGTCGGATGCATCTCCAGGTGGCATTCCGCCAACCGGGCTTGAAGCTCAGCCTTGAGAGCCTCGGCTTCTTGCTCGGTGCGACAGTGCACCAGCCCATCATCCGCATACCGACACCATGGGAGTTTCGAATGTGTCCTCGTCATCCATGCATCAAATGCATAGTGCATGAAAAGATTGGCCAAAATCGGGCTAACCACACCGCCTTGCGGCGTACCGCGGCTTCGCTCTTTGATGGTCCCATCTTCCAGCACCATCGGAGCCTTGAGCCATCGTTCGATGTACAACAAGGCCCAAGTGCACGTGATGTGTTTCCGGACGGCTCGTAGCAGGAGCTCGTGATCGATGTTGTCAAACAGTCCCTTGATGTCAAATTCCAGGACCCAGTCATATTTCCAGCATCGCTCTCGCGTGATCCCAACAGCGTCCAGTGCCGATTTGTTCGGCCTGTAGCCATAGGAGTCTGCCAGAAAGATTGGGTCTAGAATCGGCTCAATCACCTGCTTAACAACCGTCTGCGCCACGCGGTCCGCTACAGTGGGCACACCCAAAATCCTTTCTCCTCCACTCTTCTTGGGAATGGAGACGGCACGCACCGGCGGTGGGAAGTAGCTTCCCGAGCTCATCCGATTCCAGATCTTGTACAGATTCGCTGAAAGATCGGCATCAAATTGCTCGATCGACTGCTCGTCCACTCCGGCCGCTCCACGATTGGATTTCACCGCTTTATACGCTTCGTACACCAAACGCTTATCGATACTGAATGGTTTGTTTGTCGCATGCATCGAGTTCATCCTGTTGCCAGTTGTTTCGGTGATACCACAACCTGACCCGACCCCTTTGCTCTAGCCCCATTACAGGGCTTTCATCGCTCCTACGAGTCGGTCCGCCCCAGTGCTCCGCTTCAGTACTCTTGCCTCGCGGTTTTGGCCGCTTGGGCTTCTCCCTTAGCATCGGAGACTGGTTCCTGCAGTTCCGTGCAATCGCCTGCATCCGCTTCACGCCCTCTCTACGCCGGTCGCCACCTGCTCAGTCACCAGGCACCCAGCAGATTTATCCCAGAAGAAATGGACGCCTCTGGTTTCGACGACACCTGAATTCTTAACGACGCGTCATCAAAAGGTTCACTCTCGTTCGTCTCTCGGACGCTTACCTGCACAAGTGTTCCTTATGCTTTTCCTCCAACGCTCACAACCACGGCTTTTGACCGCAGCTGCTTGAAGGTGGTTTGAGATCTGCTCCTGTAAACCGATCTCAAGGGGCCCGCCCTTATCGATTGCACAGCACGTTCACGATTTGGTTAGGTCATGTTGCCCCCTCATTCGTGCACTTCTGCAGCACACTCCACTCAAGGAACTCGAAATTCGCAACGAGTTCCGGCCGCACCCAGATGCACTCGCGCATCTTGGCGGCCGTCAATCCCTGACCCCATCGGCCGCTCTTGGCTTCAGGCAGATTGACGAATGGGCACTGGCCCACGATCAGCGGCTTCAGCTTTGAGTACAACGCGCGACGCGTGGACGGAACCAGGCCTGCGCGAACCCGCGCGGCATAGAGAAGCGCCTTCTTCTCGTAATACCCAACGACCAGCGCGTCGATCCCATTGCTTCCCGGTGTGAAGCCGCCGATCACGAATTCCTGTCCTAGGTTGAAGCGCATCTTGAGCCAGGCGCCGCTTCGCCTGCCCGGCTCATAGGCAGAGTTCAATCGCTTGGCGATGACACCTTCGCCGCCGATTCTCCGCACTGCGGACTTGAACCGAACGAGCGACCCGATGAAGTGTTCGGAATGCTGAACGAGATCGGAAGATGTGAACGCCGACTCGAGAACCCGGAGTCGCTCGCCGAGTGCCAAGCGCTTCAAGTCTTTCCCGCGCATCGCGAGTACGTCGAAGGCGAAGAACACGACGCTCGTGTCTCGATCGGCGTCCTGCATCGCCCGGAAACTGGGCTTGCCGGCTTTGTCGAAGGCGACGAGTTCGCCGTCCAGCACGGTGCCGGGGAGAAGTGCCTCTTGGAGAGCGGCGACAACCTGCGGGAACTTGCCGGTGAAGTCCTTTCCGTTTTTCGAGCAGAGACGGAGACCGCCCGAATCCCGAATGGCCTGTGCGCGGAAGCCGTCGAGCTTCAGCTCATAGACCCAGCCCTCGCCTTCGGGAAGCCGCTCGGCAGAGAGGCATTCCATGGGCGGGGTGAACGGAACCCTGATCGCTCGTTTCATTCGGTGAGTGGCAGAAGTGGAGCCTCCATTGTGTCACTCGTCGCCGGTTCGACCAAAGTCGGATCATTGTTGCGGGGATTGCCCACCTTCGAGCCGACCCGCCATGCTTTCATTTCTTCGGCGGGAAAAGGGCGCAACAGATCTACTGGTAGATGGGTCGGCTCACCCGGCGTCAGCCATCGGTCATAGTCCTGGCGTTTGAGAATGACCGGCATTCGATCGTGGACAGGCGCGACCAGCTCATTCGGATCGGTCGTCACGATCGTGTACGTCTCGAGCGTCTGACCGGTTGCCTTGTCCTTCCATCGCTCCCACAGTCCTGCGAACGCGAACATAGAGTCGTCTTTGAGGGCGATGGCAAAGGGCTGCTTGGTCTTAGGGTCGATCTTCTTCCACTCGTAAAACCAGTCGGCGGGAACGAGACACCGGCGGCGCTTCATGGCCTCCCGATACGTTGGGCTTGTCGCAATCGTTTCCGCCTTTGCGTTGATGGTCGAGAAGGCGACCTTCGCGTCTTTGGACCAATAGGGAACCAGTCCCCAGCGCATCACCGTGAGCTCCCGCTCTCCGGTCTCGCGATCGAGCCGAATCACTGGCTGGAAACTCTGCGGCGCGACGTTGTACGACGGCGCATCGACATACGACTCATCGAACACATTGGTATCGTGAGCCTGCATCCATTCGGCGATCCGTTGCTTGTCCGAGCGTCTGCCATAGCGTCCGCACATAAATGAGAGGCTACCTCACGATCCTGTTCAAAATCGCTCGGGCGAGAGTGATGCTGTCGGCAATGGTCGCATTGAGATGCGGAGTCGGCCTGGTGATGTCGGGCTCTCGGGCCAATCGAATGGCGGCAATGATCGAGGCCGCGATCACCAGCGTCGAAAGGAATCGATCCGATTTCTGGCGCTCCTCGTTCTCGCGGGCGATGGCACGTTTCATCTCACCCATTGTTTTCTTTCACCCTCTCAGTCATTGATGCGCCTCTCCCAGACGACCAGTCTCTGGTTCAACCGGTAGGAAAGGGAACCGCAGAAAATGTCCGTCGGCAGGTAGCGCCGCTTCTCGCCGCACAGCGGGCAGTCGGCCAGGATCCAGGTGTCGGGCATGGTTTCGACGGGGGCGGGAACGTTCTCGCGGCAGGCTTTGCAGCGGAGGACGAATTCGCATTTCCGCGTTTGAGGGATGTTAAACACGGAGCCAGTATAGGCGAACAAAAGGCGAATATCAAGGAGGGTAGGGGTTTGTGGCTATCGAATTGACAAAAAAGGTCTTATCGGACAGATCTCGGATGTGATTGTCGAACGTCTTGTCGCAGGAGGAGAGTGAAGTGCGAGGCATTGTTCGGGACTCTTCGCCGTCAGGCCGAGACTTCCTCTGCTGTGCTCTGCTTGGCTATTCGCTTGGCACAATACATCGCAGCGTCAGCCCTTTGGAGGAGGGATTCAAACGTTGAGGCGTCCTCGGGGTAAAGTGCGACACCGAGACTTGCCTTGCCTTTGAAGGAGATGTTGTCAAAACAGAAGTCCTCGTCAAAGCAGCGCTCGAGTCGACATGCGATTTCGACGAGTTCCGCACGATCGCGCACGCTCGAACTCACTGCCACGAACTCATCCCCTCCCACCCGAGCCAGAATGTCGACAGAGCGCAGTTGTCGCTTGATACGCGCTGCCACCTGCTGCAGGTAAAGGTCCCCGGCGTGATGACCGTGCTGGTCATTAATCGTTTTGAACTCATTCAAGTCGATGTAAATCAGTCCGAACTGCACGTTGTTGTGCAGTGATCTCTCGATCAGTCCCTCAACGTGCCGTTTTAGATAGGACCTGTTGAAGAGAACAGTCAAATCGATTTTGGCCACAACGAACACCGGTTCGACCGCGACGCCCGCCAGCAAATTCCCCGGTGTGATGCATTGCTTGTGCTGCATCTTTTTCGAAGTCAGTGCTATAACGTTGTTTTCCGCTCCCAGAGGATGCTTATGGCTGCAAATCCAGGCGAAGTCACAAACCTGCTGCAAGAATTGAAGTGCGGCAGCAAAGAGGCCGAGGAGAAACTCATTCCATTGGTCTACAGAGAATTGCGCCGAATAGCTTCGATTCAACTCAGGCACAAGGATTCACAACGTTCATTCCAAGCTACTGCCTTAGTCCATGAAGCCTACATCCGCTTGACAGGAATCCAGGATGTCGACTGGCAAAGCCGATCGCACTTCTTTGCAGTCTCAGCCACTATCATGCGTCGTATCCTTGTGGATCATGCTCGTGCAACAAGGGCCGCAAAGCGCGGGATTGGCTGGGACGCAGTCAGCCTCAATGGTTGCATTCTCCCATCTCCGGAGCGAGCGCCAGAGATTGTCGCGCTGGATGAAGCGCTTAAAAGGCTTGAGAGTCTCGATCAGCGTCAGTCGAAAATCGTCGAGATGCGCTTCTTCGCTGGAATGAGCGAGGAGGAGACTGGGAATGCATTGGGCATCTCAGCACGTACTGTGAAAAGAGAATGGCGCATTGCCAGGGCGTGGCTGTTCAAAGAGCTGAGTTGTTGAGCCTCAAGCTTCGCGGTGTTTGTTTGTGTGCATTGGGACATGATCGATCAGGACCGCTGGAAGGAAGTCAACAGAATCTTTCACGCAGCGCTGGAGGTGTCCGCCAGCGAAAGACATCAGTTTGTGCTCACCGCATCAAAAGGTAATCCCGATGTTCGTGCGGAGGTCGAACTTCTGCTTCAAGCAGATCAAGATGCGGGAAGCTATCTGGCAACCCCTCTAATAGCGCCGAACATGTCTTCGACTAATCCGGTCACGGTGTGTCCAGGTGATGAGCTCTGTGGGCGCTTTCGCATCACGCGAGAAATCGCCGAAGGCGGAATGGGGCAAGTGTTCGAAGCCTTCGATTCCGAGCTTGGAATCAGTGTCGCGCTCAAGGTGATCCGGCCAGAAATTGCTCATGATCCTCGATCCCTTGCCCGCTTTCGCCAGGAAGTTCGTTTAGCTCGCCAGGTTTCCCATCCAAATGTGTGTCGCATGTTTGATATCCAGCGGGACACGCTTCCTTCGGAAGCAAGCCCCGGCGAAAAGCGGGAAGTGGTATTCCTGACGATGGAATTCCTGCCCGGAGAAACACTGGCCGCGCGCATCTCACGAAAAGGCCCGATCCACACCGATCTGGCTCTGCGACTCGCTCGTCAGATTTCGAGCGCCATCGACGCCGCGCATGCTCTTGGAATCGTTCACCGCGATCTGAAGCCCGGCAACATAATGCTTGTTCCGTCCGGACACTCTGATTCTGACGAGGAGTTGCGCGCTGTCATTACTGATTTTGGCTTGGCTCGATTCGCTTCTCCAACACAGGGACCAGACCCATCCAGTAGCAGTCAAGCCTACGGCTGGCCAGTGGGGACCATGGCCTACATGTCGCCAGAGCAATTGCAAAACAGTTCCGTGAGTGGGGCAACGGACCTATACGCTTTCGGATTGGTTCTGTTTGAAATAGTGGCGGGAAAACGCATGTTTCCTGCCGAGAATTTCCTGGAAGGGATCTCAGAGCGGATTGCAGGATTGTCTCCATCCCTTAAAAAGAATATGGAGAATCTGCCTCCTGTATGGTTTGCAGCCATCGAATGCTGCCTGCGTACAAACCCCTCCGAACGGCCCTCTTCGGCAACGGAAGTTGTTGAGATCCTTGACGGCGACCGTGTGCCATCCGTGTCAACGAAGCATGCCAAAGGTAGTTGGTATAAGAAGGCCGTGTGGCCCATCGTTCCGGTTCTATCCCTCGTCTCAGTCATCTTAGTCTGGAATTTCTACCGCCCACTGCCGCACATTCGAGTATCGAGCTACAAGCAACTTACCCACGACGGGCAACTCAAATTCATCGCGGGCACAGATGGAAAGTGGCTCTATGTGACGAGCGGTCCGGCAGGCGGTCCAGCCTCTCTCTCGCGGGTTTCCGTGAAAGGGGGAGAACTCGAGGCGCTTCCGGCCAAAATCCCAGTCACGTCTGTCTTGGACTGGGACGTTTCGCAGGATGGCTCCAAGGCCCTCGTCGGAGTCGATGGTCTGGGGAATGCGTCTCTAACATCCTTGTGGAACATTCCAACCAACGGCGGACTTCCGTTAAAGTTGGCGACCGGCGTCCGGCCCATTGCCGCATTCACTTCCATGGGGGATTCGGTAACCTACTTCACCCGAGAAGGAGACGTATATCAGGTTCGAATTGATGGAACGGGAGCGCGCCGGCTCGCATCCCTGGGTCCAGGTGTAAGCGATGTCCGGATGTCCCCGGATGGCAAGGTGATTCGAGTATTCAAGGACGGCGCACTTTGGGAGATGTCTGCAGCCGGATCGGGGGTTCATATGTTGCTCCCGAATTGGCATGAGCCGGGCTTTCTTGAATGCGGGCGATGGAGCCAAGATGGGAGTCTCTATGCCTTCTGGCAGGTCGTGGAATCGGGCAGCAATCAATTGTGGGCCCTCGATGAACGTCGGGGGCTCTTTCGGCGCCCCTCCCATGAGGCAATTCAATTGACCAATGGGCCGATAGATTGGAATAGACCGGTTCCCGGCAAGGATGGGAAAGAAGTTTATGCCTTGGGAAATAGCTGGCGCGGCGAACTTTCGCGAATCGACGCCCATTCTGAGAACTTGCAGCCATTTCTCGGAGGGATTAGCGTTGAAAATGTGGCGTTTTCCCCAGATGGGAAATTCGTCATCTACACCGCGTATCCCACTCGTGTTCTTTGGAAGGCCAATCGCGACGGAACCCACGCTGTTCAACTGACTGAGGGCCCAATCAATTCTGTAGAGCATCCTCACTGGTCTCCAGATGGGAAACAGATTCTGTTCATGAACGCTCCTGTTAAGGCGCGTGCTGTTGCTTTCACGGTGTCTGCTGGGGGTGGACGCCCTCAACGGTTGCTTCCGGATGACCAGGAGGAACAGGCAGATCCAGACTGGTCCCCAGACGGGAAGAGCGTTGTTCTCACCGGCGGTGATTCCGCGGACGTCACGAAGCGGTACATCCGTATTCTGGACTGTGCCACACACCGGTTAACGATGATTGCACGATCCTCAGGTTTATCGTCGCCGCGCTGGTCTCCGGATGGCCGTCATATCGCTGCTCTTTCCAGCGAAAAGCCCGCTTTGAGAGTATTCGATCTTGAGTCGCAGAAATGGTCAGCGCTGACAACGGATGGAAACATCTCAAATCCGACTTTTTCCCGGGATGGCGAGTACCTGTACTACCTCTCTTTTACGCCAAAGGAGCATGGCATCCATCGGGTTCATGTGAGCGGGGGTAGACCAGAGCGAGTATTGGACCTGACCGGATGGCCATCAACCAGCCTGTGGGGCTCCTCCTTCAGCCTCGATCCATCAGATACCCCACTGGTCACTCGGGAAATAGGGACCTCCGACCTTTACTCCCTGCAAATAGAGTTCAATTAGCAGACCTGAGCCCAGAGAAATCCAACATCAGCTCCGGAAAGAATATCTCTAATAATCTCCGAAAACTTGTCCCCTTTTGAGCGCGATTTCCGGTAATCAGAGTAGCGAGCCTAAAGTGGGCTTGAATCAAGCCTAAACGCGGCTACGACGAGGAGGCGATAAATGCGCTCATGGGGAATCCCGTCATTCGAACGTTCCGCGTCAATGGATCCTAACCATTTACACAAAGACTCACGGTCAGCGCGAGTGGTCCCCGTGCGGAGGGCAGTTATCGCGATTTGCCTGGCCCTCTGCACGCTGGGGCTGCGCCTGTCCGCAAGTGCTCTTGAGCACATCATCAGCTTCGACATTAAGGGGGCGGGAACTGGCGCCGGCCAAGGCACCCTCCCCGAGTCCATCAATCCGGCAGGCGTGATTGTGGGTCAATATATCGACGCTGACAACGCCTATCATGGGTTTGTGCGGTCACCGCGCGGTGAAATCACCACCTTCGACGTTCCCAGTGCAGGCACAAGCGCCGGCGAAGGGACCCTGCCGTGGAGCATCAACCCGGAGGGAGAGGTCACCGGCTACTACACTGACGCGACCGGCTTCTCTCACGGCTTCGTGCGCACTCCCTGGGGTGCTATCACCACGTTTGATACTAAGGACGCAGGCATACCTGTTGGTGTTCCCTGTAGCCCCCCGATCATCTGTTCGAATGGTACCCAAGGCGCAAGCACCAATCTGTGGGGCGCGGTCTCGGGACAATACGTTGACACCGGTGACGTCTTTCACGGCTTTGTGCGTTCGCCACTCGGCGCCATCGCCACCTTCGACGCTCCCGGTGCGGGCACAGGTTCCGGCCAAGGCACCTTTATCACGTTCGGCGATGGCCTCAACTTCTTCGGAGCAATCCTTGGTGGTTACGCAGACGCGAGCAACATTTTTCACGGCTTCGTGCGCGCTTCGGACGGTGCCATCACTCCGTTCGACCCGACAGGAAGCCGGTTCACCGATCCCGCTGGCATCAACGATGAAGGGGTGATCACGGGGTTTTACGCAAAAGCGTCGGGACCCTATCATGGCTTCCTGCGCTTCCCGGGAGGCCAGATCACCTCGTTTGATCTTAGCGGCGCAGGCACAGAAAGCAGTCAGGGCACCGAGCCATTCAACATCAACGCGCTGGGTGATATCACGGGACCTTACATTGACGCGAGTGGGGTAAGCCACGGCTTCCTGCGCACTAAGGACGGTGCCGTCACCACCTTCGACGCTCCAGGAGCTGGTGCAGGCAACGGTCAGGGCACCATCCCTGATTGCAACAACCCCGCCGACGCGATCTCCGGATACTACATTGACTCAAGCGGCGTGTATCACGGCTTTCTGCGGAATGCGCCGGGGCAGGGAGAATAACGCAGGACGCCTTCATTGGGCATAGCCACGCACTGAAAACCAACTAAGCGGATCGTTTGGAGTGCGTGACTGTCTGCGGGGCCGAGCGGTTTCGGAATCCTGAAGGCTGGACTCTTCCCCCTAAATCAGCTTCTCTGGTAGAATTCGCTCTCCCCACCAGCAGACTTAGCTTCACTTCTTTGTTTTCAAAGCGCTCGGGAATGCGATATGCCCGAACTCGAGATCTAGGGCGGATTCCCGGTCGTCGCCGAAGCTGTCGCACGCAAGATCAGGTCTACTGGGCCCCAGATCGGATCCAGGGGGAGCAAGATGCATCGCAAGCCGACGTTTTTTCTATCGTCATCTGTTCAGCCCGTTCACAGCGGGCCTTTGGCTTCCATGCGCTCGCGGCTGATCTTTGCGCTGCTGATTCCGCTTCTCGGGTTGTTCGCGCTCCCGCTCACGACATTTGCACAAACTGCCACACTCGAACCCAGCTGGAACGAGCAGTTGCCAGCAACCATACCCCCGGCTCGCGAAGGGGCAACGATGGTATACGACGCGATCACCGGCACAGTAGTGCTTTTTGGGGGGGAGTCGAGTTCTGGGTTGCTGAATGACACCTGGACGTGGAACGGAACGAACTGGACGCAGGAATCGCCAATTGTCTCTCCTCCGGCGCGATTATTCGCGACCATGTCCTACGATGCAAGCACCGGCACAGTAGTCCTGTTCGGAGGGTACGGCAGTTCTGGGTATTTAAACGATACATGGACCTGGGATGGAACCAACTGGACACAGCAATCGCCGACCCTTAGTCCTACGGCTCGTTACTCGGCGACAATGGCTTACGACGCGGCTACCGGAACAGTCGTACTCTACGGAGGCAATGGCAGTGCCTTATTAAGCGACACCTGGACGTGGAACGGAACGAACTGGACCGAGGCTGCAAGCGGCGGTCCAACAGCGCGAGAAAGCGCAGCGATGTCCTACGATGCGAGCACGGGTACGATCGTTCTTTTCGGCGGATTGGGCACTTACGGATTTTTGAATGATACCTGGACCTGGGATGGAACAACCTGGACTGGGCAGTCCCCGGCAGGCAGTCCCTCTGCGCGCGAAGCTGAGACGATGGCCTACGATGCGGCTACCGGCACGGTCGTGCTCTTCGGGGGCGCGGGCAATTCCGGCCCTCTGAATGATACCTGGACGTGGAATGGTACAAGCTGGACGCAACAGTTACCCGTTACCAGTCCCCCGATACGGTACTGGGCGACCATGGATTACGATGCCAGCACCGGCGCGGTAGTGCTGTTTGGCGGGAACAGCACGATATCGGCGAGTGACACCTGGACCTACCAGTTTGGGGCTGTAAACCTCGGCGTCGCCAACGTTTGCCCGGCAGGAGTCAATGCTCCGTCGCCGTGCAGCCAGTCGGCCACTCTCAGCTTCGTCTTCACCGGTCCCGATACCGGTATCTCTCCGTCCGTGGTCACCCAAGGAGCTACAGGCCTCGACTTCACCGATGCCGGCGGCTCCTGTGACACCAACGGGACCACCTATACCTACAACGTCGGCGATACCTGCACGGTCAACGTCCAGTTCGCGCCCACGCTCAGCCACATCCGATATGGCGCAGTAGTGCTGAAAGACACCAACGGAGTTGCTGCAACCGGCTACATCTACGGAACTGGCACAGGTCCGCAGATCGCCTTCGCCCCACCGGCGCAGAGCACCCTTGGCGCTGGCTTCTCCTTGCCCAAGGGCCTGGCGGTGGACGGGAGCGGCAATATCTACGTGGCCGAGGAAGGCGGCGATGTGGCGCAGATGCCCCCCGGCTGTGCGTCATCTAGTTGCGTTACAACGCTGGGCGGCGGCTTTCCCGCTGGCGCCCGAGGCGTGGCGGTGGACGGCGCCGGCAACGTCTATGTCGCTGCCGTTAACGGGCTGAAGGCGATGCCTCCAGGGTGCGCTTCGTCGAGTTGCGTAGCTACGCTGGGCGGCGGCATCAGTAATCCCGCTGGGGTGGCGGTGGACGGGAGCGGCAACATTTATTTCACGGCCGGCGGCGGTGTGGCGCAGATGCCTCCCGGCTGTGCGTCATCTAGTTGCATCACAACGCTGGGCGGCGGCTTCAGTGATCCCGCTGGGGTGGCGGTGGACGGGAGCGGCAACATTTATATCGCCGATCAAAACAACCAGGCCGTGAAGGAGATGCCTCCGGGCTGTGCTTCCTCCAGTTGCGTCACAACACTCGGCGGTGGCTTCAACGGGCCTTTTGGAGTGGCGGTGGACGGTGCCGGCAACATCTATGTCGGCGATCTGGATAACGGCGCAGTGAAAGAAATGCCTCCTGGGTGCGCCTCGTCAAATTGCGTTACGACGCTGAGCAAAGGCCTCGAAGTCCCCTCTGGTGTGGCGGTGGACGGGAGCGGCAACGTCTACGTCTCGACCTATCAAGGGGTGAAGGAACTCCTTTACGTCAGTCCACCGGCTCTAAGCTTCCCCACCACCACCGGTGTCGGCGTGCTCGACTCGACAGATGGCCCGATTGGATTCACCGTCGAGAATATTGGCAACGCGCCGCTCATCTTTGCCCTCCCAGCCGCCGGAGTCAATCCCAGCGTTTCCGCAGGCTTCGTGTGGGACAACACTTCCACCTGCATGCAGACGCCTGCGGGCGGCTCCGCGTTTTCTGTCGCAGCGGCTGGCAGTTGCAGCATCGAGATCGACCTTCAGCCAACGATTGAGGGCGCAAACACCGGGAGCGTTGTCGTTACCGACAATAATCTGAACGCCACCGCTGCCACGCAGGCCGTTGGTCTCAGTGGAACCGGCACAACACCTGCCGTCACAATCACCCTATCGCCAACGTCGCTACCGGGAGCCACAGGGGGGAGTACTTACAGCCAGGCCATTACGGCGAGCGGGGGAACTGCACCCTACACATTTACAGTGACCTCTGGTGCCTTGCCTTCCGGACTCAATCTCAGTTCAGCAGGCTTGCTGGCCGGGACGCCGACGGCGGCGGGGACATTCAATTTCACAATTCAGGCGACGGACAGCCTCGGCTATGTTGGGAGCCAAGCTTACTCGCAAAATGTTGCCGCGCCAGCCGTCAATCTGGCGCCAAGCCAGAGCCTTGGCTCGGAGAGTGTGGGCAGCGCCAGTTCAAATTCCACAACACTCAATTTCACCTTTTACACCGCCGTCACACTCGGTTCGACAACGGTGCTGACCCAAGGGGCAACGGGACTGGATTTTACCGATGCCGGTGGTGGCACATGCACGGAGGGAACTGCATATAGTGCGGGTGACACTTGCACGCTGAATGTGTTCTTCAAGCCTACGGCTCCGGGAGTGCGCTATGGGGCGGCTGAGCTCCTGGACGGGTCCGGCAACTTGATTGCAACGGGCTACCTGCAAGGAACAGGCACAGGTCCGCTCGTGAACTTCCTGCCAGGGACTCAGACCACATTGGGATCCGGGTTTAATGATCCTAGCAGCGTAGCAGTGGATGGGAGCGGCAACATCTTTGTCGCCGATTGGCTCAACGATGAAGTGAAGGAGATCGTAGCTGGGAGCGGATATAGCACGATTAAGATTCTTGGCAGCGGCTTCAATCGACCACTGGCCGTTGCGTTAGATGGGAGTGGAAATGTCTTCGTGGCCGATTATGGCAACAGTGCGGTGAAAGAGATCGTTGCGGCGGGTGGCTACACCACAGTCAATACATTGGGTGGCGGATTTAGCACCCCGGCGGGTGTGGCGGTAGATGGTAACGGCAATGTCTTTGTCGGTGACTACGGCAACAATGCGGTGAAAGAGATTCTGGCATCGAGTGGCTACAGAACGATCAACACGCTCGGAAGCGGATTCTCTAACCCATTTGGTGTTGCAGTAGATGGAAATGGCAATGTCTTCGTCGCGGATCTTCACAACAATGTCGTGAAGGAGATTATCGCGGCCGGTGGATACACGACGGTCAACACGGTGGGAAGTGGATTCAATCTGCCTTATGACGTGGCGGTAGACGGAAACGGGAACCTCTTCGTCGCAGATACCAACAACTTTGCGATAAAGGAACTTGTGGCGGCCAGCGGATACACCACGATCAAGACTTTGGGAAGTGGATTTTACTACCCCTATGGACTGACGGTGGATGGGAGCGGAAACGTCTTGGTCGCCGATACAGGCAACAGCCGGGTGGAGAAGCTCGATTTAGCCGATCCGCCGAGTCTCAGCTTCCCAACAGCGACTCAAGTTGGATTAACCGATTCCACTGATGGCCCACTGCCGGTGACGGTGGAGAACAATGGCAATGCGGCTCTTACCGCGATAGCGCCGGGCCTGACCGCGCCGACCGACTTTACCCAGATGGCGGGTAGCGGCACTCCACCCGACTGCACCGCCAGCTTCTCGCTGGCCGCAGGCGCGAGTTGCAACCTGAGCATCGAGTTCGCGCCTGTTGCGTCGGGCACGCTGAACGAGTCGTTAGTGTTGACGGACAACAACCTGAATGTTAGCGGTACCACCCAGAGCATAGGGCTGAGCGGCACCGGCGTGGCGGGTGTGAGTGTGACTATCGGGACTAGCCCGACGGGGCTGAGCTTCTCGATCAACGGGACGCTCTACAGCACAACGCAGACGCCCAGCCTGACCATCGGCACGCAATACACCCTAACGACCTCCTCACCACAGATTGGCGGGCCGGGCGTGCAGTACATCTTCTCCGGGTGGAGCGATGGGACAACGAGCCTGACCGACACGTTGACACCGACCGCAAGCACCACCAGTGACGTTGCCGGCTTCACCACGCAGTATCTGCTGA
This sequence comes from uncultured Acidobacteriaceae bacterium, assembly GCA_963745845.1. Taxonomy (GTDB): domain Bacteria; phylum Acidobacteriota; class Terriglobia; order Terriglobales; family Acidobacteriaceae; genus Telmatobacter. The sequence goes on from CAVUZE010000002.1 coordinate 748,705, forward strand.
CGGTGACGGCGGGCTCGGGTGGCACACTTGCGGCAGCAACTTCGCCGAACGGCTTCTACAACGCCGGAACCGCGCAGACGCTCGCTGCGATGGCGAACGCTGGCTACTATTTCACCGGCTGGACGGGCGCGAACTCGCCCAGTGACATAGCCAGCGCGACGAGCGCCACAACCACCGTGGCCATGAACGGCCCGGAAAACCTCACCGCCAACTTCGCGCCGATTCCCGGCTACCAGGTCACAACCCTGAATGACGACTCCACCAGCAACGCCGCCAACTGCACAACCCAATCGCCGAACTGCACGTTGCGCGACGCGTTGGCTGCGGCTTCCGCAGCGGGCGCCGGCAACATCACCTTCTCACCGTCGGCGTTCTCCTCGCCGACCACGATCCAGTTGAGCAGCGGGCTGACTATTCCCTCGAACACCCTCATCAGCGGCCTGACCATGGGGACTGGACCCACAACCACAAATCTGATCACGCTGCGCGGTGGTGGAACATCAAACCCGTTTTCCATCTTCACAGTCGCTTCAGGTGTGGCGAATGCGGTCATCGCGAATCTGACGATCACGAATGGCTATGCCCAATTCGGAGGCGGCATCTACAACCAGGGCACGCTCACGATCACCAACAGCACGATCTCCAACAATCAATCCGGCGGGCAAGGGGCTGGCATCTTCAATTACTACGGTGGAACCCTGACGATCAACGACAGCACCATTTCAGGTAACAGCACCCCGAATGATGACGGAGGCGGAATCAGCAGTTTTTCGACCCTAACGATCAATCAGAGCACCTTCTCCGGAAATACTGCGCAGAGCGGCGGAGCCATCTTTGATTGGTCGAACCTTTATGTGACTAACAGCACCTTCAGCGGCAATTCGGCGGGCATCTACATTGATGGCGGCACGCTGGCGATGAGCAACAGCATCGTTGCTGGTAACAGTGGAGGAGATCTTCACGTTTGCTGCACGTTGACCAGCTACATCGATGAAGGAGGCAACCTGGCCAACAACGATGCCGGCGGAACAATCATCACCGTCGCTCTGGCGCCGCTGGGCAACTATGGCGGGCCGACGCAGACAATGGTTCCGCTGCCAAGCAGCCTAGCCATTTGCGGCGGCGTAGCCGCAAACATTCTGACAGGGGTGACCACCGACCAGCGCGGCTACCCGAACACCAACACCACCTATGCAGGGTACTCGTCAAGCAGCCCTTGTGTAGACTCTGGCGCGGTGCAGACCAACTATGCTCTGAGCTTCAACGCGACCCAGGAACCGCCCGCGACTGGCACCGTCCCCGGCACGGCCATGTCGCCCGCTCCCGCTGTCACCGTTACGGAGAGCGGGAACGCATTCACCGGCGGATCGGCCAGCGTCAGCGTCACCGACGCCAACTCCGACCTGACCACTAGTCCGGCAACGGCGACCACTTCCACGAGTAGCGGGCAGGCCGCCTTTAGCAATCTGATCTTCACCGGCGCTACCAGCAACGACACGCTGACCGCCTCGCTAGCTCTAATCCCGAACGGGCTGAACCTGACCACGACCAGCACCAGCTTCAGCGTCGCCGCGGTCACCGTTCCCCCCGCAATCACCAGCGTGAACAACGCGACCTTTGTTGTCGGCGCTCTAGGATCATTCACGGTGAAGGCGACAGGTTCCCCCTCTCCTACATTGAGTGAATCGGGAACGTTGCCGAGCGGGGTGTCCTTCAACTCAACGACCGGTGTCTTGAGCGGCACACCGGCGGCAGGAACTGGCGGCACGTATAGCATCACTTTCACGGCTAGTAACGGGGCGAGTCCGAACGCCGTGCAAAGCTTCACACTCACAGTGGACCAGGCTCCGGCGATCACCAGTGCACCGAGCGCCGTCTTTGTACTTGGCACTGCCGGCTCATTCACTCTTACAGCCACGGGCTTCCCAGCGCCAACATTTAGCTTGACGTCTGGAACACTCCCCAGCGGAGTTACATTCAACGCGACGACGCATGTTCTGAGTGGCACACCCGGTGCAGGCACCGATGGCATCTACGCAATCCAGTTCACCGCCAGCGATGGGGTCGAATCCAATGCCGTGCAGAGCTTCACCCTGACCGTGGGCCAGCTTCCGGCAGTTACCAGTGCAGCTAAGACGACGTTCACAGTCGGCACGGCGGGAACATTCACGGTGACAGGGACAGGTTATCCGGCACCGACATTCAGTGAAACCGGAGCACTGCCCAGCGGGGTGACGCTGAGCGCAGCGGGCGTGCTGAGCGGAACACCGGCGGCGGGCACCGGCGGAGTCTACAGTATCAGCATCACAGCCAACAATGCGGCCGGCACGAGTGCCGCGCAGACCTTCACCCTGACCGTGGACCAGGCCCCGGCGATCACCAGTGCGGCTGCGGCCACATTCACCACCGGGACGGCAGGCTCGTTCACGGTGAGAGCGACCGGTTACCCCGTACCCACATTTACCAGAACAGGAACGCTGCCCGCCGGGGTGACGTTCACAGCAGCGACAGGAGCGCTGAGCGGGACACCCGGAGCAAGCGCGGGGGGGTCTTACTCGCTCACTTTCACGGCGACCAGCTCAGTTGGCACCAGTGCGCAAACCTTCACCCTGACCGTGGATCAGCTTCCGGCAGTTACCAGTGCAGCTAAGACGACGTTCACGGTCGGCACGGCGGGAACATTCACGGTGACGGGGACCGGTTATCCGGCTCCTACATTCAGTGAGACGGGAGCACTCCCCGGCGGAGTAACGCTGAGCGCAGCAGGCGTGCTGAGCGGAACACCTGCGGCAGGCACGGGCGGCGTCTACAGCATCAGCATCACGGCCAGCAATGCGGCCGGCACGAGTGCCGCGCAGACCTTCACTCTGACCGTGGACCAGGCCCCGGCGATCACCAGTGCAGCAAGCGCCACATTCACTACCGGAACGGCAGGCACGTTTACGGTGACAGCCACCGGTTACCCGGCACCCACATTCACCCGAACAGGAACGCTGCCCACCGGGGTGACGTTCACCGCTGCAACAGGCGTGCTCAGAGGGACACCTGGAGCAAGCGCGGGGGGGTCTTACTCGCTCACTTTCACGGCGACCAGCTCAGTTGGCACCAGTGCGCAAACCTTCACCCTGACCGTGGATCAGCTTCCGGCAGTTACCAGTGCAGCTAAGACGACGTTCACGGTCGGCACGGCGGGAACATTCACGGTGACGGGGACCGGTTATCCGGCTCCTACATTCAGTGAGACGGGAGCACTCCCCGGCGGAGTAACGCTGAGCGCAGCAGGCGTGCTGAGCGGAACACCTGCGGCAGGCACGGGCGGCGTCTACAGCATCAGCATCACGGCCAGCAATGCGGCCGGCACGAGTGCCGCGCAGACCTTCACTCTGACCGTGGACCAGGCCCCGGCGATCATCAGTGCAGCAAGCGCCACATTCACTACCGGAACGGCAGGCACGTTTACGGTGACAGCCACCGGTTACCCGGCACCCACATTCACCCGAACAGGAACGCTGCCCACTGGGGTGACGTTCACCGCTGCAACAGGCGTGCTCAGAGGGACACCTAGCAAAACTGGCACCTACACCCTCACTTTCACGGCGACCAACTCCGTCGGTACCAGTACCGCGCAAACCTTCACCCTGACAGTGAACCAGGCACCGGCGATCACCAGTGCAGCTAAGACGACGTTCACGGTCGGCACGGCAGGCACGTTTACGATGACGGCCTCGGGTTACCCGGCACCGACATTCAGTGAAATCGGAGCACTGCCCAGCGGAGTGACGCTGAGCGCAGCGGGTGTGCTGAGCGGGACGCCTGCGGCAGGCACTGGCGGCGTCTACAGCATCAGCATCACGGCCAGCAATGCGGCCGGCACGAGTGCCGCGCAGACCTTCACCCTGACCGTGGACCAGGCCCCGGCGATCACCAGTGCAGCAAGCGCCACATTCACCACCGGGACAGCAGGTTCGTTCACGGTGACAGCCACCGGTTACCCGGCACCCACATTCACCAGAACAGGAACGCTGCCCACTGGAGTAACTTTCAATGGGACGTCGGGAGTATTAAGCGGGACACCTAGCAAAACTGGCACCTACACCCTCACTTTCACAGCGACCAACTCCGTCGGTACCAGTACCGCGCAAACCTTCACCCTGACCGTGAACTAGTGTCGGCTGTTTGGCTGGCTTTCTCCCCGCCCAGAAGAGGCGGACCAAGAAGAATGAGCGCACCCCATGGCAAGCCACGCTCCGCCAAAGGCCAGAGATTCGCTTTGGAGAGAGAATCCGAGGCTCATTTGTGGGTTGCGCCTCAGCATAGCTTGACGAACTAGGAGAAATGCCCGCATGCCATCCAGGTCTTCAACCCAAAAACCAACCCGTTCTTGAAACTCCTTCAAGTTCCTATCCGTTTCTCTTGATTCCTCCTGGCAACTAGCCACGCCTGCCAACTCTATGAAATTGCTAGATTTAAGAACTCATAACCCAAAGGTCGCTGGTTCAAATCCAGCCCCCGCAACCAAGAAATCTAAGATTCTAAACGGCTTCCGATATGAGTTCGGAGGCCGTTTTCCCGTTTGGAGGCAACTTAGGCAAATCTTGGGCAAGGAATTCCTTGTCAAGAAGTGCTCCAAGCTGTCCCGCTACGCGCACATCATCCGCTGTCACCAGATGCGTGTACACCATGGTTGTCCTCGCATCCACGTGCCCGAGCCGTTCTTGTCGAACGGCCATCGGTGCGTGCAGCGAGTCCAGCAACGTGGCATTGCCATGACGGAAGGCGTGTGCCGCTCCCACTAAACCCAACTCCTTCAAAACTGGCTTGAGAGCCCTTTTGACAAAGTTGTCTGGTTCGAGCCTCACCCCACCCCCGAGCCGCTTGCCTGATTTGGTCAACCTGCCCGGAGTGAGAAACAACGGCTCATCTGCTCGACGGCCCTCAACGAAGGGACGTAACTGCTCGGTGAGGGACGGTGAAAGACTGAAGACCCGCTTCTTGACGACCCCGTTTCTCAGTCCCGCCTTCGGTGCCTTGAGTTTGCTCTTTTTTGTCCGCGACCTCTGCACCACGATGATGCGTCGGTTCACGTCCACATCGCCTACATTGAGTCCGCAAATCTCGCCACGTCTAATGCCCGTTTCAGCAACTAGCCGCCACACCGTCCCGTACGGCTGAGGCGACCTCTCGATAATCCGGGCAATATCCTCGACTGAAAAACAGGGCTGTTCGCCCTTCTCCCAGTTGGGAAGTTCAAGTCCGTCGTAGGCTGTATCGGCTGTGTACTTCCACACCTTGGCTTTATCCCATATCAGGCGGAAAGTGCCTACGCGGTTCTTGATGGTTTTTGGACTGCACGTCCAACCGTTCACGACCTCTTGGAGCAGTTCGCATCCAATGTCACGGACTTGAACTTCTCCAATCAGCGATACCCACGCTCTGATGTCGGATTTCTCGCTCCGCTGCGTGGAGTCTTCGTGGTTGACCATGACCAGCATCTTCCATCTCTCGGCCAATTGGCTGAACGTTGCTGTGGGACGAGCACGATAATTTGGGCTGTTAACGACGGCCACTCGACCGTCGAGTTCGCGTTGTGCAAGGCGCTTGGTGGGAAACTCCTTGACCGAGCCCAAAACCTCAGACCTGTGGACTCGTTTAATTGTGCCGTCTGGCAAGATGACATCCTCCAGCCAGCGGCCAACCCACAACTTCTCCCGCGTGCCCCGCTTGATGACACTACCTTTTTGATACCTCCGTCTTGCCAACGAAAATCCTGCTTTCCGTTGTTGGCTCGACGACTCTATTTGAGAGTGTACTGCGGCATCGTCTACCTTGGCTGGCGAGTCCTGCTTCACAAAGCAATCCCATGGGCGCGTCACCGTCCTCGTTGGATTGCCTCTGTAAGACCCTTGTAGCTATCCCGCGTTGCTGACTATGCAACTCGAACATGACCCACCACAGTGTAACTTCGCTGCCCACCGTCTCCCGCTTACGCATCGGTACGGTGTGTGGGTCGATTTTACGCGGCTGCTCGTGGCTACCCCGCGCTAATAATCTTAAAAGGGGAACTGCACTACAGAGAGTAAACCACCTCTCTGACCACGACTACACCCCTCGTGGCTCGGAAGGCACCGGCCACTTAACTTCGATTGATTGTTAATAGCCCCGGCTGGCTGGTTATGGGTTACTGGTTGAATTCACTCTTGCCTTCATTTCAAGGAAGACAAAATACTCACTGCGCTCATGCTGCCTTCGATTTGCGTTTCAGGTAATCCCGTACCTGAACAAGCTGCTCAAAAAACACAAGGTCATTCATGAGTGCGTGTTCAGAGACACTGGGAAGTTCCTTGAGCATTTGTTCGATATACTCCCGGCTTGCCTTCAGTCCATAGTTGCGCTTCCGTGTTGCTGCGGCCCTTTGCCCCCGGCTGAGGGGTTCTGTCGTGTCTTCAGTCTTCATTTGTTGTTTCTCCATAACGATGCCGCACTGCGTGTCATGTTGCTCTCCCATAATCCTGACTTTTTGACTTCAACCCAACTCGCCTGAGCGAGACTTCGAGACCTTAGAAATAGTGCTCAGACTCACGGATTGAGTGAGCAACTTCTTCAACCGTCGCCGGAACCTCGAAATAAGTGAGCCAGCGAACGTTGCCATCCAGATTAGTAAACCCACGGAACGCTTGCGTCTGCTCAGTTGTCGAACCGTCCGGCATGACATACAGCCGCAAGCCGTCAGGCAGGTTCTTTGTTTCACGAGCGATTTCCTTGATGCGCTTTACTGCGATGTGCTTTGGCATGGTATTTCTCCTTTCTCCAGCCCTGCTGGTAGTTTTGGAATGTTAGCTTTCCTTCTTCGTGCCGGTTGGAAGTTACGGCTGGCCGGTTTTGGCCTTGGCCGATGACTTAGCGGCCTTCCGCTTGCGCCTGTAGAACTCTGCTGGCGGAAGGGTAGAAATGTGTCCGATCTCCTTGTCGATGTGGACGACGCCCGACTGTTCAAGGTCCGCTAAGAATGAGGGCAAGTTGATTGTCCGCAGGTCTTCAATTGTGGGTAGCATTTTGAATGCCAACGTGTTTCTCCTTCTCTTGGGTTACGGGCCTGTGTCGCCACCGGCCTTTCGGTGGTTAGTCGTGTTCAGGCATGATGAGCAAGCCCACAAAGTGAATTTAATCACCAACAGTTGGAGCGGATGGGTGGGCTTGATACCACCATTCCCTACGGTGGTGCCATAAAGTCTTCTATTAGATGACTTCCGCATATATCTACGAATTACGAACCCAAGCTGCGTACCCTTCGGACAACACGTTCTCGCTTGTTACTTTTTCGCTGCCCGGTCGCTGACCAGTCGAACCAGTTCGGCGGCTGACATCTCAGTCGAGCCATCATCGATGATTTCGCCCCCGGATTCAGCCGCAACAGCCGCCTGTTCGAAATCGACTTCATCGAGAACATCCCCATAGGCAAGGTAAGCCGGTTCGTTGCCCTTATACTGCGGAGCCTGAGACCAAGGCACGCGGGTAGGCTTGCCCTGTGCGTTCCAGACTACAGCCATGTCGGGCATAACTTCTCCCCGCTCGTTGATGTACACGTACTTCGGCAAATCATCGGGACGCCGTTCCAGATACTCCATGCCTCCTTGCAGGTCGGTCGTCCAGTCGCCGAGCGGTTCCATTGTGTCCGCCCGAACGAGGCGGAACTTCATCGGCGGGTCAATCTCATCCCACGCCTTCTTGGCATTCGTTAATTCGGTCATACTATCTCCTTGCTTGTGGGGGCAGTCACCCGCCCCGGTTGAGTTAGTCAGTTCAGCCTTTGAGTCCATCTTCCGCCAGAGCCTCAACCCTCGTTGACCTCAATGACTTCGAGCGTTTGGATATGCCAGTCACCGTTTTCGTCCCGGTGCTGGTCAGGTGCGTCGAACATGCGGTGACTCCATTTACCGTCAGCGGGGTCGATGCAACGCTCGAAGTAGTGGATGTTGTCAATCGCGTATGCCGGGATTACACCCTGATAGGCGATGGTGGTTTGAGACTCAAACTCCGGGTCATCCTCGTCAGGGCGTTTCAGGGATTCGTTCAGCATGTAATCAATGATGGCGAGGACGCAAATGTTGTCATAGTCCATACAATGCCATGGACGAAGAACCTTGTTGGTCAGGTAGACGAGGCTGGGGTTTGAGTCCAGACCCTCGCCATGATTGTTGGCGGGGCGGGAGCCACGTGGCTGAATACCATCGGTCAAGATACTTGGCAGGTTTGAGCGGTCGGTGAAGTGGTACCAATATCCACACCAGCCGGGTTTTGTCATTTCGACCATAATCTTTCTCTTCACTACTGCTGTATATGTCCTTGCCATTGTCTGTCTCCTTGCCCCGGTATCGCCGAGGGGCTCGTCACTTTACCATATCTGCAAAATATGAAGACGTTTCTTAATTCGGCCATAACTGTTGAGAAAGAAAAAAGTTTCTCAAAAACGTGTCCGAGTTTGTGTACCTCCTGATATACCGAGCCCTAAAACCACAAAAGACCCGACCTCATTGAGGTCGAGTCTTGTATTTCCTACTTACTCCTAACACTCGTGCCTTGGCACTCCGCCAGAGTGCGAGGTTAGTTGTTGGCTCACTGTCAGTATAAGGCGATCTTACAAATTGTGCCACTGTTACTATCGTTTGGTAGTTTTTGCCTGTTCGGAATCTGCTCCGGCCTCTCCCCGACCAGCCGAAGGCTGTGCATAGTGTAGTTGCCTTGAAGTGTGTTCGGGCGAGGTACAGTACGAGGCGTGCTACATGGCCGAGCTTCAGAGGAATGACCCGCACGCGAAGAAGGCGCGTGCGTCCTAAATATGTTGCAGCTTGCTTGACCGTCAGCAGCGCCGGGCTGGATCACGTGAGGCGTGAGGGCCGCGAGCTTGGGCTCAATCTGCTTCAGCGGCGATGTCCGCGATGAGTGTATCCAGTGACTCCATCTGATCATTGGCACTTCGGCCACGCCTCGCAGCATATGGAAAACTCAGTCCGCCGAGCCCCCTCTCCTCGTGAGGGCTCGGTGGGGATTGGTTGTAGTTTTAGGTTGGTGGGCTGGACATTCCACCGGCACTGCTACGCTTCTTCTCCGATGGCCTTCTGGTTGGCAACGATGATGGTTGTCTTCTCAATCAACTCATCAAGATCGTTGTCGTCTTCATCAATGGCCTTCAGGTTGCCAACGATGATGTTTGTCTTCTCAATCAACTCATCAAGCTCGTTGTCGTCTTCATCAATGACCTTAAGATTGGCTACGATGCGGTCGGTAAGCGAGGCTAACTCCCTCACGTCTTCGATGGCCGTAACACCGAACTGCTTCAATACATCAAGATGTTCCATTGTGCTGTCTCCATTTTCTTGTTAAGACCAAACGCTCTCGTCAGTAGCGTCTCTCGACGCCAGCCTCTCAAGCTTGGTACGGATGTTGGTTGTGGGCGCAGCGGGTGGACAGGCCGCTGAGTCCCGGATGCTTGCGTGGTTGTGGGCCGGCTCACTCCAGCCGGGTCCTTCCTTTATTGGTGCGCCCCTCGTGAGGGTGTTGCCCTCAGCGCCTTCGCGTACATGTGACGCTTAGTCTCGACTTTGTGACGGTTGCTCATTGGTGCTGCTCCTCCTCGGGCAAGTGCCAGCTATCTCCGCTGGGCGGTTATGCTATGCCCATGTAGATTTACTGGGCGTCTTCAAGCCAATCTCACCCTCTCTTGACAGTGAGGTAGTAGTTGGGCTCCTCGTTTTCCTGCTTGATTTCAGACGAAAGAATGCGTCCGACTTTGAAAATCTTGCTCTTGGCGATAGGAAACCGACGCTCGACCGCTGGGTCATTAAGAAACGCAATCACGATTTCTGAACCGTCAATCTGGGCCGTGCCTACGCGCATATCCTGACGCGACAGTCCTGCTGCGATCACATCATTGGGGTTGATGTCCTCCGGCTTGATGGGGTGGGGTGAGTGTTGTTCCACCGTCACACTTATATGATTCGTTTCGATGCTGGTACTCATGTTCTTCTCCAGTCCACATCTCCGTGGGCGGTTGTTTGAATGCCAATGTCGTCACTGCTCCATGACTTCGAGCGCAACTCCCTCATCGCTGATGTGAAAAATGAACTGCTGTGACTTCTTTGAACCCAAGAGCGTAATCGGAACGTCGATGTTTCCCGCTCCTCTTCTCGCTTTGTCCAATCGCTTAAGGTTGGAAAGGTCGAGTTCGACAGGTGCTCCGACGCCTCTCATGAGGGCAATTTGACAAGCTATGGTGACAGCGGTGTTGAGCGGGTCTTCCACTAGCGGTGACTGATGGATGCGCATTGGTCGTTGCTCCTCACTTTCGCGAATATTCGTGCTTTCGGTGTTTGGTGTCTTTTAAGCAGCAGTTCTCCCGTCCGCTTGAGAGCCGCTTTTTCGGCTTCAACGGTGCTTGACTGCTGCAAGTTGTTTTGCGCGTACCTGTGGGTTACGGCCTATCGGCTAGTCTGCCGGTCGGTCGTTGACGTGGCCCGCCCCGGCGATGCCCGCGATGAGTGTATCCAGCGATTCCATCCATATTAAGGTTAGCCGCGATCCGTATTGCGAAACCGTCAGTCGCGAAAATTGACGATGACTATAGTGAATAGATTCCGCCCACGTAATCTTCTTCCGTCTACGGACAACCTAGCAGGCTCATTCATGTTTCACCACATCCAGCCGAATCGTTCTCGTCTCCGGTTCTTGCGGATTCGCCAGTACCTTCTCGAATGCCTGACAGAGCCGGTCGTTGCTTCCCCACGAATTCCTCACGTTGCGCGATTGTCAGACGTTCACGATCTTGAGGCCGCGTTGAGCGAGCGGCCTAAACGTGCGCGTGACCGTTGCAGTCCAACTCCTCCATCAGTTCCTCAGGGGCCATCTTGTTGTAGCAGCGGGCAGAGTCTGCGGTGAGATCACGGAATGTGAAACCGCCATCGACTTCGCACTTGCGGAGGGGGTCACCCGCGTGCCGGGGGACGACGTACCATCCCGTGGACTGCGCGGACCATTCCGTACCATCCTATCTTTGCTCTACGCCGAAACGCCCGACGTTGCGTTCGTGGGTGCTAACCTTACCGGTGCCGCGTTTGTGTTCCTTGACCTGTGTGGTGTCCATGCTTTCTCCTTGACATTTTCCCAGTTGGTGCCGGTGTCACTTGACCACCAGTCGGTAAACTTCATGGAGCAGAGTTGAAACACGCACCATCCCCTCACTCCTCAGAAGAGCAGCCTTCTCGCTCTCCATAGGGAGTTGAAGCTCGCTAGCGTGCTTTGTGGCTAAATCTGCAAGCTCGATCAGCCATGGAGCTTCGGAATAGTGACCTTCGGGATCGCTGGTGAAATACAGTTGGGCAGTGAGCGAACGCCGATTCAAGACCACTTCCGGTTCGTCGCAATCGGTGTAAACGTCGCGGTTGTCGAGGAGCCACGCGAGCGCTCTGTACTCAGTTTTGTCAAGCTGGACGGAAATATCTTTCCGGACCAGAACTGTGACGGGGAGCATCCCCTCGGCAGACTTTGGATCATCATTCGTTATAACTTCAAAGGGCATCGAATTCCTCCTGACGAATCCCACTTTGCACCTTTCCATTTTGGAAATCAAGCAATAACAAATTTTCTAAAAACTCCCTATAACTGTGGTGTCGCCCGTATACTCGCAGACCTACAAATCCCCACTGTTCATGCGGGTTCCACGAATTCCAGCTTATTTCAAGGGACTGGCGGAACTTATCTGTGTAAATCGGGTGAGGGTCGTAACATTGACCGGTGGCGTTGGGCGGAGCAGTATCGATATATATGGAACACCCGTATCATCAACTCGCACCAACCGATGTGCGCAAAGCGAAGATCGCCCTGAGCCGTGAGGAACTCGAAATCGTCATCGACGCATTGGATGAATATCAAGGTGATGACCAGAAGATGTTCTATGACGAGTTCCTCAAAACAAAACGCAAACGTGGAGCTAAGGTGTATGCGCAAGATCAACAGCGTGATTACGTTCCAGCAACAGACGGTCAACCGCATTGCAAGAAGTGCGGCCACGTGGTGCCGGATGGTGAGGGGCAACGGTTAAAACATTTCCTTCTATGTTCTAAATGCCTCCCACAAACAGCGGGCGCAGCGAACAGAATGATGGACTGTCTCCTGAGACCGATCTATCCAAGCGGTTGGGATCGGTTCCTTGCATTCCGATACTCTAGATTTCCTGAGGTACTGTAGATGTGCGTCCCGTAAGAGTAAAGTAACCGAGTGAGACATTCACCGGGTGATGAAATCAACCCATTTTCTTAACACGTGTTTTCACAGTGTTGTTGGGAAAAACTGCGTTTTCTCTTGCATCGCCAGTTAAAAGGGAGAATTCGCAGGCCAATACTTTCCAACTTTCGAGTATTTAAAGTAGTGGCAGATGCAACTGCCATCCCCACCTTCCAGTTGGGTTTCCGAGGGGTCGCCTCCGGGCGACCCCAGTCCGAGAATCAACTGGCAAATGGGGACGGACGCTCGGGAATTCAATATCAATAGACTTCTAACCTAAAGAACGATACTGACCTGATTTTCCGGCTCCGATTCGACGATTGGAGCAATTTATGAAAACAGCATTTAGTCTCACCGCAGAAATACCAAATCCCGATCCTGACTATCGAGCCAAAGACGCGCAGCCTCAGGAATCGGACTCACTCACTGTGAGCATCGAGGAACAAGTCAAGAAGGGCTTATTTCTATACGCACCTGACGAGTTCGTAAACATCCGCGTTTTGCTCGACAACGACCGCATGACCAGCCAATTCTCAAGGAATACAAATAAGCTGGCAAGGTTCGTTGCAGGTATCGACATTGACCCGGAAATCAAAGCCATCTATGTACAGTTGCAGGTCTTAGACCCTGAACGTCTTAACGACGTACCAGAAGGAAAAGGGGTCAAACGTCATCATGTTTCTCGGTATCGCTGGTTTGTCATCGACATTGACACTCTGCGTCCAAACAAGGCCAAGACCAACGCAACGGAAGAAGAGAAGCAAGCATCACTCGTCACCCTAGATGTAATACGGTTATACCTTCGCGAGTCGGGATGGCCTGAACCGGCATTCTGTGATTCCGGAAATGGCTGGCATCTCGTTTGGCGGGTGGACTTGCCAAATATTCCAGAGGACAATGAACTGCTCCACTTGTGCCTCGTGGCGCTTGCCGCGAAGTTTAACAACCAGAGCGCCGAAATCGACACATCTCTCGCAGACCCAGAGCAGATTATCAAGCTCTGGGGGACGATGACCCGGAAGGGCGAGAATACAGCTACTCGTCCTTGGCGTCGTTCCGGCGTAGTCAGCCTTCCGAATGAATGTCAGGTAGTTTCACTCGAACTCCTTCGTGCGCTTGCTGCTCAGGCTCCGGCTCAGAGCGCGACGAAGAAGAAGCGTGGGAACAAGTATCCCAGCGTCCACGAGGACTTCGAGCCTGAGGACTTCTTCGAGTGGTGTCAGGAGAACCTACCCGAGGAATACAAAGAGTTCCTCTGCCGCGATTCCGATGCCGACCGGAATGATGCGGACGGTCACCATTACGTCATGGACGGTTGCTTTTGGGCGGAAAGGAAGCACTCTGGCGACCGCAGGAAGACAGAGTTCATTCTCGGCGAGACGTTTGGGTTCAGCTGCTTTTCAGGCGACTGCGACGACGTAAGCATTGGTGACATCCTTCGCAAAATGACGAAGCTGACCGGAAAGCCGTACCCCGGACAAATCTTTGTGGAGGATGAATCTGTTTTCGAGGGCGTGGAGTTCCTTGATGGCAATGAGAAGGACGAAAGTGTCGAAGGTGAGGAGGAAGAACCCGAGATCGCTTCTCCAGAAGACCAGCTTCAGGCCGCATCGACTGCTCCGCAGTCGGCGAACAGTCCAGCCGCTGGCGACCCGTTGGCATTTCCTGAACAGGCACTGTACGGAAAGCTCGGCGAAATGGCAACAGCGATGAAGATGCCGCTTGGCCTCGGCTATCCGGCAGCTATCGGCGTGTACTCAACTGTGCCAGACGTGGACGAGATGAACGATACTCGCATCAACAACTACGTCATCTTGCTGGCTCCTCCCGGTGGCGGCAAGAATCAGGCAATCAAAAGGGCACTCGCACTCGTCGGTCTTCCAAAGGAGCACTACAAGAAGTCGGCTCCCGTGTCCGACCGGGGCGTTATGCAATTGGTCGGTCATCGGGTCGAGAGAAAGCGCGGCGGAGAGGAGAAGGTCACGCGGGGGCCTCGCAAGCTCCTGCTGGTCACCAATGAAGCCGCCAACGTCCTCAAGAAAGCGAACATCAAGAACAGTTCTCTTGGAGCGACTCTTTCCGAACTTTGGGACGAGAACGAGTACGCTCCGGCAGACCGCAGCGGTGAACACGGCTGCAACTGCCGCTTGAGTTGGATTGGAGGACTTCCCATCAAGCGGGAACATCCAGAGGAGTTCGGGGAATATTTTGGTCGAGAAACTGGACGTGGCCTTCTCTCTCGAACGATTCTCGGTTTCAGTGATGTGAAGTTTAACTATCGCGAATGGAAGGCTCCGCGTGTGTGGAGCGATGACGAGAACGGCTGCATGGCCGAAATGGCATTCCAGAACCCGAAGGAAGTTCACATCGTACCGGAAAGCCGCGCCCTGCTCGAAAAGCTGACAGACCTCGATGAAGAAGAGGAAGGACGACTCAAGTACATCGCCAAGAAGGTCGCCCTGCTAACGGCGGCTGCTAATGGCGACAAGACCGTAGGAGTTGAATGTATGAATGCAGCAATCGAATTCGCAAAGTGGCAAGGCCGACTTCGTGAGGTCTTCAAGATCGGCGTGGCGGCGGAAAACAGTCTGGAAGCACAGTTCACTGAGGCGCTGCTTGGCGCTCTGAAGCAGAAGGGCGGCGAGCAGAAGCACATCGCGTGGCGGCGGCTGGTTCACGACCGCAAATGGGAGGAACGGTTCGGGCCTCGCGTAGTGAACACCACGGTGAAGGCTCTTGTTGAATCTGGAACTCTTGAGATTTACACCTACATCGTCAAGGACGAAAACCAACGTAACGTTGTGAAAGAAAACCCCAACAAGGTCAGGCTTCGCACGTGGAAGGTGCAGGCCGAGGTTGAGCAAGGCAGTTCAAGGGTCGAACGAAGAGCTTGAACCCTTTCCGTCTGAGTGGGGAAAAACATGGGGAAGATGGTGGGGATGGGGAAATCCCTTCCACCAAGTTTCGGGCGTTTGGCCGATGAAATAGGCCGGTTCTTGATGGATGGGGAATCCCCATCCCCGTGAAAGTCCCCACTATTTTCCCCATGAGCGAAGAGATACATATTGTTCTATCTATTAGTTATAAAAGAGAGAAAGGGTAAAAATGGGGATCATGGGGATAAGTACAGTGACACACACCAAAATTAAATGTTTTGCTCGCTCAAGCACAGTTAGAGAAATACTATCCCCATTTTCCCCATCCCCCTCGCAGATACTTACTTACCAACGTCACGCCCACACGCCCCGATTACGGAGTTACGGGTTTAAGTCGCTCAGGCGCACGGCATGCAGCTTAGACTGTTTAAACACCCGCACTGCAACTTCGACTCCCGCCGCCACACCGTTCTCTGACGAAACCGCCAGTCAAACAAGAAAACGCTACGAAGTTTATATACAAAGGGCGTTCATGCCCACCCCTGTGCAATTTATTTATGAGGTCAATTCATATGAAGCACGAAATGACGGACTCTTACACTACTTTTCTCAAGACTATGTGCGGCTTCTGGACTCCCGGTCAAGACGAGTATCTCGCCGGAGAAGTTGTTCACCAGTGGTCGTGTCGGCAATCGTACCGCCGCCAAATGTTAGGCCTTGAAGTGGAAGTCAAGAAGCATGACGCCATTCTCGGCGATTTGTTCTATCGCATGAAGCGAAAGCTTTCAAAAATCGGACGCAATGGCGGATGGAGTCAATGGTTAAAACAGCGGCGAATCCCTCGTGCGACTGCGGATCGTCTCGTACTCGAACACGCCGAGTTTTTTGGGCTGTCAGATGAGTTGCCGCACCGTGAGCGGAACGAGCCATTGGAGGCAAATGTTAGTCAGGCGGCTTACCGTACCTCTGACCGGCTTGAGCACATGCTAACGAGTCCGAAGGCACGGATGAGTTTTTTGCGTTGTCTCGCCGACCTCTTAGGTCTCAGTGTTGAGTATGGCGACGGAGACTCTGTGTGGCTTACGATTCCACCGCCCATATCAGATGAAGAAATCGACTACACCGCGCCCAACATCATTCAAATTGCCGACGATGGTTGCGTGGTCCCTGTGAACTATGAATTGAAAGACGAGAACGGCGATGGCAAGTCAACAATATAGACGGAGGGAAACCTCGCTTCAAGTTCTCAAAGATGCAGCCACCCCTCCCACGACAACTGCGAAGGAGGAGGATGGCAATGGCCTGCCGCCATCCTCTCCGCACAGCCTCGTACAGCGACCGGGGTGACCGGGATAGGCGGTAGCGGGGTCAAGAGGTTATGAACTCGCTCTAGGGTCTATTGACCAAGCTTAGACGGCTTCAGAAAGGCCAATGGCGGGGTGAGAACGATTCCTCCATAAGCGAAAACAAAGCCATCAAGACCGGCCCGAAGCCCGGTACACTCAAAGATTGAGGGCAGGTGACTGGATGCAGTGAAGAAATCCCCTTGCAAAAGAACCCTGCGTTGCTGCGGCCCAAATAGCTAACCGATCTGGAATCAAGACGATAACACAAAAGTACCGGAAAGTGGTGCGAATATTCCCGCCTCTTCTTCTCGCTCAGGCATAATTTTCATAGCGCCAAATGAAAATTTGCCGATAGAATTGCCAGTCCACAACTTTCCACAGGCGGTGCGACTCTAATCGATTATGGCTCTGTAGGGAGACGCACGCCTGCAACTGGAACTTTGGAACCGAGCTTCTCGTATCGTATGCGGCACAGATCACACCAAATCTGTCCCGTAGAATGCGAAACTTGCAAATTCAATGAGGGGTATCTGACATGATCACCGTAACGCCTAAGCTGCTGACCGAAGAGGAAGTGACGGCGCGACTTGCTGCGCTCGCCCATCGCTACCAGATTCCGGAGGGTTGCTACTATGACTCCGCAGCAGATCGCATGTCGGATTTCGACGCTTTGAAGTGGGTTTCGCTCTGCGATCTGCTGAAGGCTGCGAAGAAGAGCCGGTTGCAAGACGCCGTTGACGGCTTTTGCATCCCAGTGTCGCTGCGTTCCATATATGGAATGCAGGACGCTTCCCAGCCAGAAGAACTGGAAAATACCGGCGACTTGACCGAACTTGCGGCCTGACAACTGCACGCTAGAAACATACCGAGCTTGGTTTCAGGACGAGTGCAATTCTATCGTCGTGGAATCAGGCTTGACTGTTTTGGTTGACCTTTTTGCGGTGGCTGGTCCCTCCCCACCATGGACAATGCAATTCGGGATCATCTATCCCGATGACATGTACATTCGCATTTACGAGCACTATCGCTCTCTTTCGAAGGGAGAAGGTGGCGGGGGAAGACTCCAATATCTCTCATACCATTACGGTCCCTCGTCGTCAGACAGAGATGAGGATGGATTTCCAGTAAAAGTCGATGAATTTGTGTTGCGCATCGATATTGACGAACGCTCGAAGCGGCACGCCCATTATGGAGGAGAAGACCACATTCCTGATCAGCGTCTGATTGGATTAGATTTCGATTCGATTACTCCATTCGACTTCATCAAGGCTGTGATGGCGCATAGGAAAACAACAAAGCCGCTTCATGAGATTCTCGGATTCGAGGTGGCACCGAAGGTATGACCCAAGACTTCCAGTATCCGACCGATTATTTTCTCAAAGAAGGTAAGGGGAACCTTGCTCGGTGCCTTGAGGCGAGTTTTGCGGCAGCGCTGGCCCATCAAATCAAGAAGGTGATCATCTTCACTTCAGCGGGTCAAGGTGTGACGCTGGCGATACAGAATTATCGTTCACAAGAGCGGTTCGCCGACATTGATTTAATCGCCGTAACATTTCCCAGTCAGTCCCAGTTCACAGTTGGAGACCCGGTCGATCACGCAATTCCAGCCGACCTTCAGAACTATTTTTTCACCAATAGTATCCCAGTAGTGCGGGCGCACTTACCCTTCGACCCGATTCGTACACATTATCAAGGGCATGGGATTCTGGGACAAGACTTCAGTCTGATAGACAATGCTTTCCGCGTTTTTAGTGGGGGCATGAGCCTATGCGTTCAGGCTGTCTTAATGGCATCGGATGCGGGGTACGTGGCGCTAGGAGAGCACGTAATTGCGATGGCATCAGATACGTCAATTTTGGTGCGAGCGGCTGGAACCTCTCGATTCCTAACAGATTTAATTGTGCGGGAAATCATCTGCAAGCCGGTTCTTCTCACGATAGGTAAATCGGAGAAGGCCAGTTTAGTGATAGAAGAGCCTGAAGAAAAGCAGCCCTTAGAACTACAGCCTCCCGAATAATCCTGTCTACACCCTTGCGTAAAGCTCGACTCAGAAATCGGTCTCGCCCGAGGCGCTCGCACTCTTCAATGGCTAACTTGATAGCGGCGGGAGATGTAATTTCTGACAATGACATGTTTCACTGCTTTCGACAAACCCTTTCAGAATATTTTTGCCTTTCCACGCTTCATTTCCATCTCGATTATTCAGGAGTGACCTTCTTCGAGTTGCGTCCTCGTTTGATCAGTTTGTACTATGCCGCCCTTTGCTCGTGGGTATTGATCGGTGGGTCCATACACCACCAGAATCGCGATTTGGTTTGGAGAAAGCGGCGGTCCTTCCTGCTCCCATCCGAAGACCATACCGCGTTTTTCCCACCTTGCTCCAAATGCCATCGCATCTGGTACATGTAGCTGACCGGGTATAAAGTCCTTGTCGAACTCCACGATGAACTTATACGAGGCAGCAAGCTTGTAATTGCAATGGATTATCACCGCTGTGGTAGTTACAGCCCCTGTCACTTTGTTAGAGCTTGGAGGCAATGCAGGGTCATTGACAAACCAACATTGCTTTTCTTGAGGCACCATCGTTGTCTTTGTGATAATGCTTGGCTTCTGAGACAACTGGCGCTTTAGCTCATCATTGGCTGTCTTCAGATCACTGCCCTCCGTCGTCGCTCTTCTCCTAGCATCCGCTAATTTCTCATGGTCTTGATAGCCAGCTTTGGCTATCTCCCACGCGAGTTGCGTTCCATACACAAGGGCTGTCACTGTCGGAAAGGGAGTTGATTGACATGGGAAACATGTATAGACCAAACTCATTGGAAGTGATCCGATTCAGATTCGGAGAGCCAAATGCCTGAAAGACTCAACACGGCCAAATCAAGAATTGCATCCGACAAAGATGAAGTCACGAGTGCAGAGGATTTCAAACATCCAGCAGTCAAAGAGTAACTACTTTGTATATAAGTCCCCTCACGCGCAGCGTTTGATGCCGGTAGTACACGCAATCGGCAACAATGTACTCGGTACACACAAAGTGCTAGGCTTTGGGCATGGCGGGAGGACCATGAGCCATGCTCGATAGCTCACAGGAAAATAGGGTCGCCTTGTTTAAATATTGGCGGCTCTTCGAATTGGAACTGGTATCCATCTACGTCTTTGCGATTGGCTCTGCCGTTGCGATTGTCCACAACTCAGAGTGGCACGAGCATTTACTTCGTTTGCTTGGTCGTGCGTGGAGTGCCTTCGTGGCTCAGGATGTCGGCTCACAATCCCACTTCCAGACGCATTGGAAAAGAACCTCGGAAAGGACAGCGCTGGACTTTACAAAAAATCACTGATTTGCCGCAACATCGGTTACGGATTGGCGGCAGCGGGGTATATAAGGCGTGTTGTTGAAGACAAGACGAACGAACTCATTGAAGTAGTCGCCAAACTCGCAGAGGTTAATGGGGTGGAAGCAAAGAAAGTTGAGGAGATTCGTGCTGCCGCAAAATCTGCCGACTACACCCCTTATGAAAAAAAGTTGGAGATTGCGAGTGCAGTGTTTCCAGAATCACTGAAGGTTGGCGGTAAGAATCCGCTGTTCTCACTTTTCAAACTTGTCAGCGAAGGGATTCACGGGAAAAGCGAAGCTGAGTGCATAAAGGTTGCAGAGAATACGGATGCAGTGTTTCAGTATGTGTTCACAAATCTCAAAGCAGAAACAGAAATCAGAAGGGCTTTCATCGAAAAGATGAAGGAACTGCCATAACGTGGACAGCCATGTCCTGAATTGCTGTCTGTGTCCTTAGAATCTGACACTCCAATGGAGTCACGTCCTTCGACACGGGATGCGAGAAGAAATCTGATCCTGTTCGTTAAACAGTGCGACATTGACCGACACTCTGCTCAAAAGTGGACCTTCAAACTTGAGCGAGACCCAGCATTTAGTAGACACGAAGGACCATGCTCTACCTGCACAGCGAAAAGGAATCTTGTGACCTTCGCCAAGATTTGATGAAACTAAATTAGGGCACTACCGATTTTTCAAGCCATTTCCGTTTTGGATTGCAGAGGCATTATCATATCGTCCATGCCCGAATACGCCAAAGACACGATAATTGCCGTTCTCGGTGCAGCCGTTGGTCTGGCAGGGCTTTTGTTGGTTGTCGCTGGTTTTGTGTTCTCGCAAGTGAATACTTTCCCCCCTCAATACACTGACGATGCGGTAATCACTAGGTACAAAGTCGCTGGCAAGCTGGGTCTACTTCCGTTCCTGATCGCCTTGGGGGATGCAGCGCTTTGTTTGCGGTGGCTAGTTCACTCGTCTCCGTGCCTATTTTCCACAGCGCTATGGGGATTCTGCTTGCTTCTAGTTCTGACTGCGGCGTATGGTTCGGTCTTGATCTTGCGCTATCTCTGATATGAGCCTTGACACCGAAAAACTACATCGCCTGAAGAGTAAGGGTTTCGATACTCTCTATGCGCATTCGGTTGCGAAGTACAAGGAGATGGCCAATACTGCGTTAGAATATGCAGAGAAGTGCGTTCCAGCGGGCGACAAAGTTCGGCTCGGGGATGTGGTGGCAATCATCCAGAACGCGATTAGAATCGACCCCTCATTCGAGGCCCATATCAAAACCAAAACTTTGACGCAAAAGTACTGGCAAGTGTGGTTCTCGGAGTACGTCCTCGATCAAGTCTACCCACAACCTGAACTGAAAAAGGCAACCACAAAATAGGAGTTGGAAATGTCGAAGACTCAAGCCGCAAAGGCGGCAGAAAATTATCTGAGAGACCAAGCGGCAATCATGAAGAAATACGGTGATGCCCCGAAGCTCTCTGGCCCGCGCTATTCAGCAGCAAAAACCGCCACAGCCTCTACGTTTCAGAGAATCAGTTCAGCAAAATAGGATCGTTCCCATCCTCAGCCAAGGCCGCGCCGAAAAAGGAGCGGCCTTTCTATTTTCAGCGTGTACCAGAAACTAAATATGGTGGGGCATCAACCGACTCGCGGTATTGAAGACGCTTCCCGTCTAGCATCTTCTACTCGGGATACCCGCTGCCCATCGTCAAGCTTGCGCGTGTTCCAGCGAAACTGAAACTCATTCAGATGGTTCGGCCTCTTCGGCAATCCGCTTGGCCTCAGTGACACCGTAACGCCCACGGGAAATGGATTGGACGGTTAACATTATTCTGGGGAGAGGAACGCGGCTTATCGGTGGATGCAATTAGCCTAGACGCATTCATCCTCGAACGTTCTGGTGTGCTCAAACGCAAAAAAGTGAAACCTTGAGCAGAACGTAGGGTGTGATGTATGGGTACCGCTACAGGCCACCCATACATCACACTTTGAACAGGTGTCCGTACTTCCTCGTCAGGTGTTCTCGACTGATGCCAATTCTTCGGGCAACGTTGGATTTCGTCGCTCGCTTTCCTTGTTTAAGAAGGGTCTTGATTGTTCGCTGAATCCGCCCGGTGGTAGTTGCTACTCTGCTTGCGTGAGTCTGGAAAGCGCCTTCGCGCATTCTTTGCGATGCCGATAGAGGTTGGCCGGTCTGATTGTGACTGTGAGTCAAGACGGACGGAGAAAGCCAGAGGCTTTCAACTCGCTTCGCCACGAGGTCGGATGCGAACGTTCGCGTTTTGAAATCGACTCGACGCCAGCCAGCCGACTCCAATCGGTCATGGAGTTCGTGGCGATAACCGCACAGCACGATCATTCCACGCAAACCAAGAAGGCAAGTGATGAGGTCGCGGTGGTCGCGCTCAGTCAGTTCATGGTCGTACTTGCCGGAGACCCCTCGTTCCCGGTATGTACGGTGGGTCAATAAAGAATAGGGTCGTCGGGCTATCGTAACGCTTCAGAATCACTCGCCAATCTATGGATTCAATCTGAACTTCGAGTAGACGCTCATGAACGAGTGGGAGAAGTTCGACGCCCTTTCGCCACTTCCTCACCGCCTCACTACGAGCGGAATCCAGCCTTGGACGGGAATATGCCCATTCTCTGCGTTTTCCGAGGTATGACTGCCGCGACCGCAGCATGAATCGTCGGGCATTCTCCACCGGGTCTGCGGTCTTCTCTTTCGCCGCCACGAACTCCGCCCTCGAACAGGGCGTGAGGCTCAGAGCCCGATGCAGCTTCTTGAACAAGCGCGGTTCACGCAGGACGCGGAAAAAGTCGGCGACCTCTTGATTGAGGTCGTTATAAATCTCCAGCGGTGATGGACGTTTCGCAAACAGAACGGCTGCGGAGCCGCCGAACGGTTCGCAGTAGCAACGGTGCGGTGGAAAATGCTTCACGATTTGCGTAGCTAGGCGAGATTTGGCTCCAAACCAATGGAGCGGCGACGGGATGCGCTTCGGCGGTTCCATTTGCTTTTGCCTCGTCACACGGAATGTCCGGAATCATCGCGGCTTGACGCCGGTGCGGCATTGCGTTTTCCGGGACGGACTCAAGTCTAGGACCGGCCTGATGGGCTGTCCAGCCCGCTGGGGTGAGTCTGGGAAATCTCGCAGGATCGCCTGCCATCGGTACCGGTGCCGTTTCTAAGGGCTTGCGGGTCGGACGCGATCACGCCGGGGCGGTGAGAAGGTGCATATCTTCGGGAACAACCTTGTAAACCACCAAGGTCAAGTGCCAGAAGACCTCTTTCGCGCCGGTTCGGTGTCAAGGCCTATTGATTGCTGTGATCCGCATCACATCTAATCCTGCTAAGTCGTTCCAGACTTGTAAATCTGAGGTCACATAGATTATGGATACAGTCATGCTGATTGGAAAGTTGGATGAGATCGAGAGAGGCTTAGGTAAGCTAGACCTAAACTCGCTTCGGATGCTGGTGAGTGAAGCACAGGACTTCGCCCTTCTACTACAAAGGGACACGATGGAACAACACCGCAGGGACTCCAGACACACATACACAAATTGGAGTTGGCAGAATTGAGTTGTGCGCTAGTCTTTGAGAATTGAGCGATAGTGCGAAATATACGAACCAAGAGATTATCTGTAGTGTAAACTTGTTCCCTCCGGATTCGGCGCTGCTTGCAGTAGGCTCCTCAGACGTTCCCATCGACTATGTAGACAGTGCCTCTCTCATCAGGTCTCTCTTCAACCTGCCTGATGCCTTCCGTCATATAGACCGGAAAGTGCCGCCAGACCTCTTGCCCCGGCAAGGACATATATGCCCTAATGCTGAGGAGCCTTTTATTGGATGTGTCAGCCGCACCCGCATTGAACCAGCGCAGAGCGAGGGGAGCATCGAGAACCGCGTTGTAAGCCAGTGGTTCAACCCTCGTACACTCAACAGAGCCAAAGAGAGTACCGACCGTGTCGTAAAGCTCTAGCCGCAGCAGGGCGGTATCGGGGTCGTTAATGACCAAATCAATTGGTAACGACTCTCCAGCGGTTCCCATCCCGTGAACCGTAATTGACATTCGCTCGGCTTGGGAAATCAGGGAATTGTTTTCGTATTGCTTGTGCAGCCGTTCATCCATCCGCGCAATGTTCGTGTGAACCTTCTCAAGATGCGTTGAGGTCGCAGCGGCATGTTCTTCGACCCGCTTGAGGTCGTCCTTGCTCGGAGCAGCCTTGGCATACACCGCCGCGAAGATCGCAGCTACCGCCGCTACGATGGCGGCTACCGCTGCAACAACACCTGCGACGAGACTCCACATCGCGATGGGGTCGGCTTCATAGAGCAGCATCAACATGATTTCCTCCTGCGACCTCACACGCTCAGTTTGAGGGCCGATCCGATAAGTTCGGCAACAAGATACTTCGCAAATAACGTGCGTGCCTACTCGGTTAGGTTCTGCCGATGTGCCTTCGCGCTGGTAATCGCCACCCGAGCGGGGTGTATGGCCGTCAATGGAATATGCATTTTGATCTTCTGTGCGCTGGTCGTCAATTCAAGGTCGGCAGTGCCCTGATATTCGCAAATCCGCACCACGGTGAACGTGCCGGTCAGCCCGTCCGCCCAAACCCTTTGGCCGATGTGCGGATTCTTCATCTTTTTTTTTGATGCCATTTGTTCGTGAAACCGCGCCATCTATCTCTGTATTGCACAATCAAAGGTGCAGCAATTTACGGAATGGCAGGGGGCGGCGGAGAGCAAGTGATTCCCGCCGTCTAGAGCGGTTCCGCAGTGAATGTATCCGTTTCTGGACGCGGTGGAAGGTGGCTCTTTCTTGAGGAAAGATCCACTTAGCCGAATCGGCTTCTGGACACAGACACTGCGAAACCGCTGTAAGTCTGCTAAACTTCCCCGCATGATCGAAGAACCCGCAAGAAACATAAGGGCCATTCACGATCTGGAAAGGGCAGTCCACGTTTGGGAAATGCTACGGGACACTGCACAGCGAGCAATAAACGAAACGACGGCATGCTCCGAGAAAGAAGGCGACTCGGGTGAGAACAGCCCGACAGTTGTTAAAGCACGCGCCTATATTGACGCCTGCAATGCGTCTATTCTTGCGACCAAGACGCGAATCGATGAACTGGTAAGAGGGATTAAATAATCATGGCAATAATGTACTTGGCAAAATAAACCCCCTCGTTACGTCGTGATCACTCTTCAGTCTTCAGGAATGCTCCGGCAATGGCCGCGCAGATCGGAATGGAGGCTGCTAGACCGAGAAGCCAAACCACAGGATGCTGCGAGAGCTTCATAGCGTAGATTGCTAGAAGCAAAATAGCCACTCCGAATATTCCCACACATTTGGTCATAAGGATCGGCTATAGTGCCTTGATTGCGTCCAGTAGCTCTTTGGGGTGGACTGGTTTACTCGGCTTCGCGATGCTGCATCTCCTCTTTCGAGACGGTGAACAAGTCCTCAAACACAAATCCCCCGGCATGGTCCATGCAAGGGGATTTGCGGTTAGGAGTTAGAGTGAGTTACTCATTGGCTCTTCACGCTTTGTAGGTGGTTCCATTAAGCGGAGCCCTTCATCCTGCACCGGCTCGACGATTTTAGTGTGAGCATCGTCCTCGACCATTCTGTGTGAGAACAACGGACGCTTTGTGGACACATGATTCTTTACATTAGACTTGCTTCTAAAGATCATGATTGCCTCCAATCTGTACCTTGGTCTGTCGTTAGTGGTGCTCGTCTGGAGCAAGCCGTCATCAGCTAGAGGCGAGGAAGAGAATATGTCGTACTACCCCAATTAGACGCTTCAATCATTGATAAAGTCCAATTTCATCATCCGACCTGACTCGTTGGTAACTGTGCCCTGCAACTCAACTCCTGCGTCCCGACTGCCCGAGCAATTGGCAACGAGCCACCAGATATCCAAGCGAGGCGGTACGCGACCAATAAAGAGATCGCAGACCTTGGCGTGACGGAAGGACAGATCGCTATGTGGGGCAGGAAGATACGGCAGCAGCCGTGCCTAGTGCAGCAAGGTTTCCGGTGATGTCTGGAGAGGGTGCCGGTCGTCTGACACCCGTTCTTCAGGGTAACCTTTAGGAGGTGAATCCAGAGTCTCACGAGAATCTCGCCGCCGCAACGGGTCTTTAGTTCCCGAACAGGCTGCGAACTATACCTTCAACTTCGACCGCCAATTGTATTTCAACCGCGATACGAAAAAGGCATTCAGCTTTCCGTTTCTGGATGACCACTCGGAAGACGAAGTTCTTCGTTCTATTGATGAGCGCACCGACGACAGTGCATGGAAGTTCTACTTCAATTTTCCTCCATCGAAGAGAGTCAAACAGGAGATCGCGAGCACGCTCTCGGAGGAAGCTGATATGCATCTCACCGGAGCACATTAGCGCATCGATCTCCTTTTTTGTCATGAGCGAGCCCGAAGCGGCGTCCCTACCTGAAGGTGAATCCCAAAAAGGAAGCCCCCGGAGGATTCTCCGAGGGCCTTCTGTGAATTTGACTGCGGGCTGCATCACGGCAGCAGTTTGCCATTGATAATGTTCGTGCTCGTCACCTTGCCGTTTGACTCCTGAACGGAAATATTTTGATTCACGACGCGGCCCGAATATGTGTCAAACATGCTATTGCTCGTGACGGCTTTGCCATCGCTCGTTCTGAAATGGTTAATCTCGCTCACCAGCTTTCCTGAATTGTCGTAGCTTTTCATGCTGCCTCCTTTTTGATGTGAATAAGTAGCGGACCCAACATTGAATTTTAGTGCGGTATTTGACGGAGAAATGCACAGTGTACTGCATGGTTGTGCATAATCGGGTCGATTTCGATGACATGAAAATCGCGCCTTAATCCATCGCCACAGGGCGAACAGCGATTATCTGCAATTAGGTGGGGTTCGTGATGTAGCGATGATCGGCGGGCGCGACGGATTAGGAAGCCCGTCTCTTTGAATGCGCTAGATATATAGCACTGGAGTTACGAGCCGCAGTCGCGTCCTCGCTATCAAGGAGCGCATTATTGGCGACTTCCCAGCGTTCCGAATGCGATTCAAGCCGAGTGACGCCAGCTTGGAGACGACACAGCTCTTGACTGCCCGCGCCACAAACAGGGCATACGAACTTCAAAGAAAGGTCATTCTCATCCATTCGGGAGTCTTACTACTGCCCGATGAGAAAGAAATGGTCAAAATAGATCGTTGCCTTTAATTCATTTGAGCCTGTGAACATCTCGCTCGGAAAGCGTGGCAACTGTATTTAAGCGGGTGGTTCACAAGGTCTCATTCCGAGCCCCCGATTTTCAGGGTTTGTTGCCCTCCAAATCGCGACCTTGGCAGTGGTCTACAACGAATTGGTTAATGACCACCTTCCGTCTAGCTGCGTAACGGTGCCGAATCGCTTCATCATCGGGCCGCTACTGCTCTATAGTTTTTCCAAGCAAGGGACAGCCTATGGATGAGTTCACTTTGTTGCCTGAGGAAATCGAAAGGATTGTCAATTTCCAAGGCTACGGCAGTTTATCTGCGCCGGTATGGTTCATTGGCATCGAGGAGGGTCTCGGAAAGATGAGCGAGGACAACGCGAAGAAGAATCTCAGGGCACGTGGCAATTTCGAAACCGTGATGGATTTGCGGGATGCTCATCTCCGGTTGCGTGAAGGAGGTCAGCCTATCGACATCGAGACGAAGCAAAGCTTCACTCAAGTGTGGCAATACATGGCAAAGGTCATGCTGGCACGCAATGGAGACAAGAACTGGAGTGAACTGTCATTTGCCGAGCAGTACATTCGTTTTCGGTTGGGGCGGCGTGGCGGAAGTGGAGGCGAGACATTTCTCACCGAGTTGTCACCGATTCCATCAAACAAAAGCAAGAATAAAGAGTGATATCGGTGGTTTAAGGCGAAGCTGGGTCCAGAACTCGACCACAAGTTGGATAATCGAAAACAGGAGTTGAAGCGACTCTTGGCGGTGAAGGACAACGTTCCGAGGTTGATCGTTTGCTACAGTCAACCACGGGCGAATGACTTTGCTCGGTTACTCGACATCGAATGGAGACCAGTACCGCGCTGCCCCCGAGTGTGCGCTGCGTCCCGTGACTCCGCACGGTACTTGTTGCTGCCATTTTTTGGAAATGGCCGGATTGGGCATCAGGTAATTGCAGACCTGCTTGACTCAGGACTTTTGGGTTAGCCATCCGTGGGAGTAGTATCATTCCGCCGCGCCTTCGAGTCCGTACTGCCTTCTGTCCTGCGGTCAGGTTTTCTGTCATGGATGCCGCTGCATTCAAAGCAGTGCGGACCCGCAAGCGTGTGAATGCCTTCACGAAGGCACGCGCTGCGGAAGCTGCAAGCAAAGAGGCACTCCGTTCCTACTGCGCCGGGAACGGCTGGCGCGTGGCCTTCTTTGAAGGGGAAACAGGCCTCGGTTATCACCTTAAAACCGGCCATACGTTATCAGTTCAAAACCGGCCAACGGGATTGGCCGAAGACGTGATAGTTTTACCTTGCCGCAGCGTGCGTTTGCAAGGCTAGGATTGAGATCTCGAAGTCGTGTTTGATATGTTGGTTTGGCTCCGCCGGGGTCGCGCCTTGTGGAGTGATCCATGGCCGATAACACGGGGCTGGCTCCGAAGGAATCGGTAATCGAGACCCTCTGCGGTTGGCCCGATGGGCCGGCTGTCGGAGGGTTTCGCGTCTCTACCAGTATTCCTAAGGTGAGGCTCCGTTGTGGGAGGCCCTTGGATCCCGAGTCGCGATGCCGCCGGGCGTTCTTTGCCCGGCATCCTTATCGCTTTTGTTTTTGCTGTTGCTGCTGTCGTTGATTTTGTCATTGGCTCTCTCCCGGATTTCCGGTCTTGGTTCGCCAGCTGCGCGGTCCGCATTTGAGGACGTGTCCGTGGTGCAGCAGCCGATCGAGCATTGCGGAGACGGCGGCACTATCGCCGAGCAGCTTGCCCCAGTCTTCCACTGGCCGATTCGACGTAATCAGCGTGCTGGCTCTTTCGTAGCGTCGCATGATGATTTCCAGCAGTTCCTCGGCGGCGGTCAGTGGCAGCTTGCGCATTCCCATGTCGTCGATGATCAGAAGCGGCACGGTGGTGAGCAGTTCCATGTGTTGCTTGCGGTTGCCATCCAAGGTAGCGTCTGCTAACTCTTCCAGCAGGATGTGCGCTTCGCGATACAACACGCGGTAACCCTGTTGGATGACCGCATGCCCGATGGCCTGGGCGATGTGACTCTTGCCGCTTCCAGCAGGGCCAAGAAAAAGTGCGTCTTCCCGGCGTCCGATCCATGCGGCAGTGGCCAGGTCGAAGACAAGACTGCGGTTCATCTTTGGATTGAACTGGAAGTCGAAGTTATCGAGTTGCTTGTTTGGGTCACGGAACTGCGCCTGCTTGTGGCGCCGCTCCAGCAGCCGCTTACTGCGACAGGCAAGTTCGTCGGAGACCATGATGGCGATCAAGTCGATGGGAGCTATGGCCTCAGACTGAGCCTGCAGCAGGCGCGTCTCGAGCACAGCGGCCATGCCGCTCAGACGTAGTTGCACCAGGGATCGATTGAGTTCGATCAGGTTCATGGTTTGGGTTCCTCGAAGTTGATGCGTTGTTGGATCAGATCGCGATACTGAGTCAGTTCGCGGATGAGTGGGTCGACTTGCTTCAGACTGAGAGGAGCCTGTGGACTGCGCTCCAGATAGCGGCGCACGAAGTGATACGAGGGAAAGCGCAGTTCGAGCGCCGCCGCGCAAGCATCGTCCGAAGCCGCGCTCCCATATTGCTTGACTAACTGGAGAACGCCCTGGATGCGACGCATTCCGAGTTCGCCCTGGCGAGCATGGATGGCGTCGCAGACAGCGCCGATGCTGGCTCCTGCCTTGTGCCCACGTGCCAGCAGTTGAAGCAACTGCGGCGGCGTACGACGCGGACGATCCGCATCGCGGATACGGTGCCCGCCACGCTTGACGCTCAGATGCTCGCGCAGTAACTCACCGGTGCGGGGATCAAGCAGACGGACGAACATCGCGTCCCATTGCACGTTGACTCGGCGTCCGATCCAGCCCGGCGGCGCCCCATAGTAGGCCGCTTCAACCTCGACGCAACCGTCCAGATGCACCGTGCGCTCGCCATACAGGTAGTACCGGAACGGCTCGGCCGGCAGCGCCTGCAAAAAGGGCTTCTCTTCGGCGAACATCGCCGCCACCTGCCGCTTGGTGCGGCCGTGGATGCGCTTATCGGCCCAGTTCTCTTCCCAGTGATCCAGGTACGCCTGCGCTTGTTCAAGACTCTCGAACTTCTTGCCCTTCAGCGGCGTTTTCTGCGCATGGGCCACGCCCGATTCCACTTTTCCTTTTCGATCAGGATCGCGCACTTTGCACGGTAGCGCCGTCACCCCGTAGTGCGCCAGCACATCGCGATACAAGGGATTCAGGCTCGCATCGTAGAAGTCCGGACACAATACTCCCTCGCGAAGGTTGTCCAGAACCACGACCCGCGGCGAACCGCCAAGCCGCCGAAACGCCTTCTCATGCAGATCAGCCCACACCCGCGCACTCGACCGGAACACAAGCAGCCGAACTGACTTGCGACTCCAGCCCAGCGTCAGTACGAAAAGCCGCGTGCGCCGGTACTTGCCCGAGTCCGGATCGCGCACCATCGGCCCCGTCCCATAATCAACCTGGGCCTCTTCACCAAGCTTCGTCTCGATGATCACCCGCGCTTCAGCCGATGCTGCTCCGCGCAACTTGAGTACGAATCGCTGAACACTCTGATAGCTGCTGGTAAACCCGTGCTGGTCGACCAGATCCTGCCATATACCCATCGCGTTGCGGCCGCGCGACAACTCTAGCTCGATCATCTCGCGATACGCTTCACTGGCTCCAGAGCGACGCTTGACCTGCTCCGGCACCGTCGCTTCCGGCAAAAAGCCGGTAATCACTTCGTTGGCCGGTTTTGAATTATCAGCGCCTGTGGGTCCGAAAAAGCCGGTGATCACTTCTATGGCCGGTTTTGAACTGGTAGAGCCGGTGGTCACCAAAATGGCCGCTTTTGATGGTGCCTTGCGTCCCCAACCCCCAGGCGTGCGTAATGCTATCCCGGCCGACCTCAAGTAGCCGCCAGCCGTCTCGCGACGGACTCCCGTCGCCGCCTCGATCCGCCGCAGGGACCAACCAAGACGGCCCAGCGCGATCACCTGTTCCTGCTTCGCTTTTTCCAAGACATTACCCATGCCAACAGAGGCTAATTTCCCCCGTCAGTGCGAATGTCTTAGGCCCTTTCTCTATGGCCGGTTTTGAACTGATAACCTATGGCCGCTTTTGAGTGATCGCCGAGGAACAGGGGCTCCCCCGAACGGGGATTATCGACGCCATCATGTTCCGTGTGAGCCGCAAGAATGCGGATGTTTTAGACCTCCGACTCGTCCAATTGAAAGGTGGAAAGGCTGGCGTGAGTGGAGCAGAGATTGCGCGGGTTAAAAAGGCTGTCGAAAGTGTAGAAACGGATTGGCTCATCGCAACCTACGATGGAGAAGTACTCCATTTGTTGCCGAATGAGCCTACGAAGTAAAGCAAGAACGCCTCGCGTATATTCGCCGAGGCGGATTAAGTGAACCCTATCGGACGGTTATTCCTACATCATTGTCGATAGCACATTTAGGCATCCCGGCCAGCAACCAGACTCTTCGCGAGTTCAAGCGCGTCAACCGGCCAGAAGCACTCCGGTCGCGGACGACGGACGCGGGGCTCCCCGGCCTTTGGGCGGCAACTCAGGATTTTCTCTGTCCATTGGTTCGGGAGCGCACTGCGTCCAAAAACAGCACCCAAGAGGGCTCCCGCAATTGCGGCGTTTGTGTCCGTATCCCCGCCACGCATCACCGTGTCCACTACCCCTTCCTCTAGCGATGGGGCATTGAGCAATTGCCAGAGGGCATTCTGAAGCGCGATGATGACCCAACCTTGCTGATGCACGAAGTCGGCAGGAACTGAGTCGGGCGCATCGAGAATCGCCTTCATCAAGGTTTTCTCGACTTTCAGTTCTGATGCCCAGCCCTTAATGTCCTCGTACGTCTTCTGTGGGCTCTTCGGGCTGGAAATCAACTGGGCGATTGCCATTGCGAACAAAGCGTTCGCTTGGCCGCAGATGGGGTGGGGATGGGTTATCGACGCATCCAACTGAGCCTGTTGGGAGGTCTTCTCAAGGTCGCAGCTTGAACAGAATATTCCCAAGGGACTGATTCGCATCAATGCACCATTCGCTTGGCTGTCCCGGTTGGGTCTGCCTCGGAGTCCTGCCGAAACGGTGCTCCCGCAGTCAAAGGGATGCGAGTTGAGCCAAAACACGTAGGCTTTGCGTGCTTCCTCGGCGTCGTATCGCCGCTCCCTAATTAACATTCTTGCCAGCATCAACGCCATTTCGGAATCGTCAGTTGGCTGTCCTGCTATGGTTCCCCATGTTCCGCCATCGGCCAAATCTCGAACTCCATTGGGATACCTGCTACAAATCTCTGAAGGTGGTTGGAATTCCACAAGGCTTCCGAGAGAATCGCCCGCAAGTTGCCCCAGCAGACACCCTTCCGCACGCGATAGTGTTTCAGCATCGACGTTCATGATGTTGTTCTTCACCCGTTCTTATCAGTCCAACCCGCAATCCGTTGAAATGCGTCTGTCAAACTACACTCAGTATCCACTTTTCGACCGCCGCGACCTCTCGCTCCTCCGGCATCAGCGGCGGATTGAAGTAGCTGCCAAGTGAGCCGTGCGAGGTCACCCGACTTGGCATCACGCCGCAATCTTAGCCACAAGGGGAGAAGCGGTACGTACGAGATAGGGAAGCTGGGAACTTGCGTGATAAATCGCCCATTGTTGCGCCACCCATGCCTGATTCGTTGGGGGAGGTTGCGTGCTTGGATTCACAGCCGCACTACTTTAGGGATGTGCATGTTCGCCCTCACGATTCCGTATATACGAGTAAGATTCCTTGCTAATGCTTGGTGATGATGCCCAGAGCCGCATGAAGAGGGATGTGAGGAGGATCACATCGGTTGATGTGGAGCAGTACGATAGTTTTCCATCCTGTGGCTCTGCGAAGCGTTCAACGTCCTTTGGTAGGAGCCTTGCACAGTTTGCGGATCGCTTCTTCGATTAATCGCATCAACAATAATGGTACGTGCATCCCATTGCCTGATTCGCCGACACCCCAGATGCAAGGAAGGTAGGAGCGTGTGGCTCAGTACAAAGGAATAGTTAAGTGGTTTAACAGCGCCAAAGGTTTTGGATTCATTGGACGAGAAGATGGGCCAGATGTATTCGTCCACTACTCAGCGATTAAATCGGACGGGTACAAAACGCTCAAGGAACGTGACGAAGTCGAGTTCGACATTGTCGAGGGGCAAAAAGGCCAACAGGCGGATGCAGTGACCTGCCTCAAGCACACTCACCACGGGACAGCCTGACACCTCACAAGGTGGCGAGAGGTTGGAGCGCGGCGTAGACTGCATTATGGCGAAGAAGCCGGTTTTGCTAGTTGAATATAATTCAAGTTCGCATTCCATCTCTGCAAAGTGTTCCGTTTGCGGCGTTCAAATGCCGCTCATGGAATCCAAAGGCGCTTCGTCAGCGGAAAGCACCAAATGGTTCGCAATTCAATTCGATCTCCACGTGAGACAGAAACACAAGTGATGTGGTTTCTTGTGGCGCGGTTTTCTGCCATGATGAGCGAAGTATGTTGTTGCCGTTCAACCGTGGAACGGCGTAAAGTCAACGGGACATTTGCGCCAGTTACCCTTTCAATCGGTCAAAGGCTATACGCCAGCGGATGCTTTGGCTCGTAAAGCATGATGTCGTCCGCGCCGGGTATGGCCATCATGACCACGAGTCCGTACCCGTGATCCTGAACTTCGCCGTGGAACTCCGCTCCTTTGCCCTTCAGTTCAGTGACCGTTTGTGAGATGTCGTCGCACATCAGCGAGATTAGATGATGCCGAGGCGATTCGTACGTCTTGCCATCGTAGACGCTGTGGGTCGGATGCACGCCCATCTCACTCCGCCCGCTCTTGAAGATCAGCCAACCCGCGCCGCCGCCCAGCGCATCCTCGACGTAGGGCCAGCCGAGAACGTCGCGAAGGAATGCTCGCGTTGCGGGGGCATCGTCGGAATAAATCAGGGTGTGGATGCTCGTGATCATCAGACTGAACCTAAAAGCATTTGAGGGAAGAGAGAGAGAAAGATTCTCCCCGCGCACGAAGCGAAGTGTGCTGCCTCGAAAGATAAGAAATCCCGCTGGAGAAGGTACCAGCGGGCCCTAAACCACTATAGTATTCCGCGTATCGTCGGCGAAATTACCACGAAACTGTATCCCGCCCCAAGAACGAAAATCTGGTCAATCTTATACATAAGTTCGGCGCTAAAAAACGGCAACTGGAGGCGAAGGTTGCTCGACTAGCTGAGGCTTCCTAGACTTGAACAGGAGCACACAGGTTCCGAATCTCATCAGGATCGACCCGCCGACGCTCCGATACATTCCAGACCCATGCAATGTCCACTGGGCTTAGGCCGCAAATCGCACGCCCTGTTACGCGGTTCGCAAGGCTCCCATCCTTGAAATGAACGTTGTAGAGGAGAACGCCGCGCTTGTCGTAAATGGCACGAATCATAGTGCTCCCGTTTAGTCTTCAATTCAGCGACTTCCGTCCATTTAACCCAGCCGATTTAGGAGGTGCAATGGGCGAATGATTATGCGCGACATGAAGTCCGAATTGAGCGGCGAACCAAGCAACGTTCTCGGTTGGGTTCATGATGCGTGGTGTGCCCTGCGGCATCTTTTCGCCACAAAGAGAACACTTAGCCGAGACAGGGATACCGTTTTCGTCATATCTCGTTTGTAGAGTTGGCGTCAGTAGTATAAGCAGATTGTTAGCCCCTCTCCAATGGCTTGCTGTATCGTCATCGATTACAAGAATACGAGGCGTCATGGTTGCAATCTACTCTTGGAGTTTTTTGGTTTTCTTGATTTTCACTTGTTCTCGAACTGGCCTAAGCTCCAGTAGCTCGTCAACCACGTATCCGCCAGTCGTCCCGTCCGAAAACGTCACGATGAGCCCGTCGTTACCATCTAGCTCGACTGCCAGCAGTTGAATCTCGGCCTTCATGCGGAGAATATACACATGGAGGGGATGTTCGGCTGTTCACATTCGCTCAGTTGGCATCAAGCACTTGGAGCAGTTACTCGACATAATCATTCTGGTTTATCGTGAGATCAACGCCCCCACATTCTCCTGACGCAGCCGCACCACCGGAAGCCTTGGGTTTGGTGAAACACGGACGTATCGGATTGCTCAGATCGCGATGCGATGACCCTATATAGTCTGATCTAGTTTCGCCGACGAGATACGCGGAATTGTACAACTACCTATACTCCCGTCTCGGGTCACGCCCAGCGGGAGTTTTTTTGTGCCCTGTGATGCTCGATCCCTGCCAAGGTACGCCGCTTGCGGCAGTGAAAAGAACGTGTGTGGCTGTCAGATAACTTTCTTATAGGCGTCGGCGACGTTTTGAGCCGCCGATTTGAGCGTAGACGCTACCGCATCTCCGGCGTCGAGCGTATGCCTGAGCGCCGATTTTCTCCGCGTTCCGCTGTGCGCCACCGGAACGGTCTGAATCCCGCCGCCGAAAATCGCGTACGTCTCTTCCAACCGGTTGATCGCCGAATTTAGCTCCCCAACCACCGCGTCGGCTTCATCGGAAAAAACGACCAACTCGACGTTGATTTTCTGATAGCCCATACATCCCACCATTTCCATAATTCTACTCGTTCGGGTTGGTAGAGCGCGATTCAAGAGACCACTGATCTGCGAGGCAAGTCACTGAGTCCGAAGACTGTTCGCCTTCATCTTCTTGGCCTCAGCTATCTCTTCTTATGCCTCAGCTATCTCTTCTTATATTGATCGCATCCGTCCGAAAATGTCACCACCAGCCCGTCGTTACCGTCTAGCTCGACCGCCAGCAGTTGAATCTCGGCTTCATGCCGTGGAATATATACACGGAGGGAAAGGCTGGCTGTTCAGAATTGCTCAGTTGGCGTCCATTGAAGATAGGATGCTGAACGCATCGCACTGGCGGGGCGATGCTGCTCCGGCCTCGAAGGGGGCGGCTAGCCGAAAGTTCGATCCGTTGGAGGGTTAGCTGAGATACCCGTGCCGATTCCATTCATCATTCACCCAATTTTGGAGTTCGAAGAAACTGTCGAACTCTTTCACGACCTCATCGGGTGTTCCGGCTGGCATTACCTTGACCACTTCAAATCTGCCGGTCTGAGGATTCTGAAATTGGTAATGGTTGGTTGGAATACCATTCATTGTGATGTCCGTTGAATTGACTGGGCCGACTCCCGGTCTGTCCCTGTGCCCGGTTGCATCTGTCATAAGAAGCTCTCCCGAAGTCCCCGAGATTTTGCGTAGCCCTGAAAAATCGCCGACGAAGCTAGGCTTCGGATACTTCGTCGTAGTCGCGCCCGATGATGTCGAGATTGCCCTGAACCAACACCACATTGAACCGTTTGAAATGTTTGAAGAACTGTTCGAGCGTCAGATTTACCTCAACTTTTCGCACCTTAATTGGTTTAGGATTTTTGTTGAAATCATCGTTCAGTGAAGGAATCCAGCCGAGTACATTGCTGGTACTCTTTGGGTGAAAATAGCCAGCGAGATAGAAATGCCCCTCTCCGGCATAGAACTCGAAGGCAATCATTATGTCGTTCTCCGGGTCAACCTTGCCCGTCGCCTCGAACAGTTCATCAAACTTGTCGGTTACGTCGCCGAACTCATCGGCGGCTGCGGTTCCCTTCCAATCCCCGTACTGCGTGCCAGCCGTAAAACGTGTCATGCTCATCGGTGCTCCCTTTTCTTGCTTGCGATTATGTTCGCTGTTCTTCAATCTTGGGGTTCATGTGGATTTCAGGGACAAACGTTGTTTCGGATTCGCGACAAACCAACAAGCCGTAGACTTCCTGAGTGACCAACTTCTTAAGCGCACCGATGTGATTAAACCGGCCAGCAATTTGTATGCCTATACCACCAAGCGGGAATTGCGATACTTGCTGCTCAGTGAGTTCGGTGGCAACCACTACTTCGTGCGGTGCGCTCGGAGTCAAAAACGTATCGTTTCCAGCAAAATATGTACGCTTCACTCTGTCTCCCGTATTTATGAAATCAATCTCGGCTTTCTTCAGCGTCACGGGAAAGTTGGTCTTGTTTACAATTTCAACCTTAACCACGAGATACGGATTTGGGATTTTCTCCGAAGGGAGTCTAACGAGTTGACTTCTCCAGTTGGAGAGTTCTATCCACTGCTCCATCGCCCTTTCTTGTAGTGAAAGAGCGTCCCTCATGTGCCCCGCTTGGTTGACGCTTGTCTTGGCCAGAGTGTGTGTATCCCACGCATAGAAGCCGAGGACAATGAGCGTGACAATCGTCAGCACAACGAGCACAACCGCTGCGATGGCTTGCACCCAAGCGGGGTCGTGAATCCCTGCTGTCCAAAACCACGCAATAGAGTGCATGTGCTGCTTCACCTTTCGCCTCTACGTATCGAGAAAGTCCCATTCATCGCCACCTATCCATCGGAGTCCTTCAACCAGTCGTGGTAATTGGGTCATGGCTTTGCTGGCTGGACTGGCGGCTGAGCAAGGGGCATCCACTTGTTCCCGTTCCAGTCCGGGTCTGGTTGACCAAACTTTGGGAATGGCTGGTCGTCTGCATAGACTCTTCCGTCGCGGAGAGTAAGCGTCTTGATTTTCTCCTTATCACTCTTATCTGGGAATAGAGAAACGGAGAGGAAATCCGTCTTGAGATTCGCAGCGGGGTCACCCCAGAAGAAAATTATCAGATTGTGAATGTGGAGAAACGAACTGAAAGGTTGAGTGTAGACCTTGTACTGCAATTGCAACGTTCCTTCGATGGGAGTTTCCGGAACGAGCATGAACACAACAGTGTTCTTCGCATTCCCCGTGGCGGGAAGCACGATTGCGTTTGGCTGCATGAAATCGCTGAACGAAAACATATACGTAGCGTGTGTGCTGAATACTTGCTTTACAAAATCCTCGGAACTCGAAATGACTTTCTGCTGTGTTGCTAAATCCGATGTGGCTTTAGTGAGTTGACTGCGCATCGTTTCGAATTCCGGTTGCAGTTTGGCAACGTCCTGAAGCTCTGTTTTTGATTTGGAAACTTCAGCCCTTACATCGCTTGCTTCGCTCTTCAATTCTGCATTGGTACTGGACGCAGTTCTCTTCAAATCCGCTGAAAGCTTAGTGGCTGTTTCCTCAGACTTGTGACTTGCATCAATGGCTTTCCCTGATTCCGTTTGAATCTCGCCGATGGACTTCGCCGATACGTCACTGATTTCACCGCGTGCTTTGCTCGCTGTGCCTTCAATTTGGTGTTGGGCAACTCCCGCTGCCTTTGAGAGATTAAATTCCCGCACGCCCAGCCAACCCAGCAAAGCCACCACAGCGATCACTGGAATCAGGAGAATCTCAGCAGTGAGCTTTGCCCAACCAAATGCCTTCTCAAACACCTCGACGGCATCTGCTCTGATGAGAGCGTCACGGTCGCGGGGCGACTCCGCGACTGCTTTGCTGACTTGTGCGGCAATGTAGTCCTTGAGCACGAGCGAAGCTCCGCAATGTCCGCAGAAGGACTGCTCAGGCGGGTTCTGAGCTTCGCATTGGAAGCAGCGTCGGCTGGACATATTTATTGTTCAAATTCTACGGCCAAGCGTTTGCACCGGAAAGTGTGCGGTGGAAAACCTACTCGCGGTGCATTCGATATCAGTACCGGGAGGATCGTAGTTTCTGGTTCTTTACTTGCATTGAACGCAGCTATGCAGATATTTCCTTTTACTTGCTCTCAATTCGCTCCGGCACCTTCCTAAACACCAGATTGAAAATCTCGTAGGCGAGGTCAACCGATTCCTCGATGGCTTTGCCAATGGGGATCACTCTGACGTTGACCTGCCGCTCCCGTGCCAGCCGAATTCCGGCGATCAGGCACGCGCCGAGGTAGACCATGCCTCGATTGATTCGGGGCAAGTGAGCGTCGGGGTCAAACACTATCGGCCTCCCGCCCGCTGCTGGTGAATGACGAGTTGGTCGGGGCGACCGAGGAAGACTTCGGTGGGGAGGTATCGGCGCAGTTCGCCGCAGAGGGGACACTCGACGGTGATGGATTGAAAGGGGAATTCACCCCGGCCAGACGGCACGTCGCGGCGGCATTTCTTGCAGGTCACCACGAAGGTCTTCCGATTTCCGGGCATTTGGAACATGCCAGCATGGTAGGCAAAGAAATGACGAGAATCTAGTGAGCACCAACTCTGCCGTTCAGGGCTGAAACGGATCGAACTGAGCATT
Source organism: uncultured Acidobacteriaceae bacterium (assembly GCA_963745845.1). Classification (GTDB taxonomy): domain Bacteria; phylum Acidobacteriota; class Terriglobia; order Terriglobales; family Acidobacteriaceae; genus Telmatobacter. The sequence continues at coordinate 787,960 of CAVUZE010000002.1, forward strand.
TGTGTTGTCGAGGTCGGACTATTCGCTGATAAGAAATGGCGTGATTCTTGTCAGTCAGTCAGTCACAAGACGCGAAATGGTCGGCTTCCGAGTTTTCCCAAAACCCCAGCTAAGGCTAGACGTGCCGAGCGCACTTCCGCTGCCAGAACTTCGAGCACCTTCGGGAACAAGGAAGGCTGTTCCTGTATCAATCCCTCAAAGGCTTCGAGTTCTACGAAACCTATTTCCGAACCCTCATTAGCCATTGCGCTCAGCGTGTATGGTTCTTTCGCTACGATTGCCGGTAAGCCCAGAATCGAACCAGCACCGACAGTGAAGTGAACCACCTCAACGCCATTTTCAGCCTTCATGAGAAGCGATGCCTCTCCGCTTCGAATGATGTAAAGGCCGGTCGGAATCTCTCCCTGTCTGAAGAGGATTTCTCCCTGACAGCAGGACATCGAAGCAGACCGCGTTTCGAGCGCCTGAATCAGGGTGTAATCAGCGATGAACGAATTCTGCATGATAACCGTCCCTCTGCCGCGTTGCTGCATCCTGAGCTAGACGGGGCTACCTGTGAATGATGGGGAATGTTCGCATTTCCCATTGAGGACAGTACGTGATGCCAATCACAACGAGCGCAATATTTTGCCGCCCTTCCGGGGCATGTGTGCGTAGCGGTCGAACATCAGCGGCCTCCGGGACGCTGCTAACGGGCGGCGAGTTGGTCGCGGACGAGTGGATGCTCAATTGAAACAGCAGATGCTGCGCTTCATGGCCGCAGAAGAGGCCTTGCGAGGCAACCAAGGAAACCGACCAGCCCTGAGAGCACAACTTGCACTTCGTGATGTCCTGATCACATGCCAGCCTGAGACGGCCTCGATGGGATCACGTCGGATAGTGAAGGAGAATCTGCTTCCATATCAACCGCGTTGCTTGGTGCGGGATTCAACCCATCCCAAAAGCTCAGAACTGCCCGAGCCAGCCGGATTCCGGGCATGTGGCGCTCAGTTTAAGGCAGGCGAAGGATGAAGCGGTTTCTTGGCGACCGGCCTTTTTGCACGGGGCCACTCCGCAAGATGGTCTCGCGACCAACGCACACTGCGCGACAGCGTGAACCAACCAATCACTAAAGGGATCGCCCCGATTCCCAAGACAAGCCCTGCTGAATAGCTCTGCCTTGGGTCGAAGTTTTCCGGTTGGACTCACGGGCAACGCGGATTTTCTTCCTCTGTGGTTCGATAATCGAGCGTTGTCTGTTTCGTAATAGACTGAGACCGCACTGGAGGGCTTTACATATGGAGAATCTGCCCGTTGTTGCCGCAATTCTGACAGCCTCTTACCGCTTGAGTGGACCGGAAAAAGAACTCCAATTCCAAGACCCACGAGACAGCGTTATCGATGACTACAAGAAGTTTCTTGAGAAGCTTCGGGCAGTGCATCAGAATTTCGCTGGCGCGTCCGCGAATGATTAGGCGACTCCCCTAGCGACTGTTTTTGTCTTCATCCTTGGGCGTCCTGAGTCCATGCACAAGCGGAGCTATCGCAGCATCCGCATGCCACACGCTGTGTATGAGCGGCTAATCAACCGAACAAGGGGCAGGTTACTTTTATTGACTGGAATGGGAATTCCTTCGCCCCAGAGGGAACCCGCCCGGTGACAGTCATTTCAGGTGACGACGAACTGCTTGCGTTCTTGCATCGAGGGTCTTCCATCTCAATCACCACGCTATTGAACGGGCTCTTGCACCGAGTCCACTTTCACCACGCCATCGACACCGGGTTCTTGCTCGGTGAAATGATCGTGCAGAATCACATTAAGCAGCGCCCTATGGACCCGGATGCGACCGTTGTATTCAATAAGGCCGAGCTTGCGAAAGCGATTCATGAAGAAACTGACGCGGGAGCGGGTGGTGCCGACGAGCTCTGCCAAAGTCTCCTGAGTGATGGGAGGGATGAAGGGCTCCGGTTTGCCCGGCTCACCAAATTCGGCCATCAAAATGAGAATTCTAGCTAAGCGCTTTTCGCTGGAGTTGAAAAGCTGATCGACAAGGTCGGCTCGGGTTCGCATACTCCGTGTCAGCAGGGATTTCATATACATTTCTGAGAAGGAACGCTCCTCGTGCATCACACGGATCATCTCCTCCCGCGCTATCTGAAGGGCTGTACAAACGACAATGGCGGTGGCAGTGGCCAAATGGAGCCCCCCCACGCTCGCGAGAGATTCCTCTCCAATGAATTCCCCGGAGGTGAGCAGCGCGACCGTGGCTTCCTTGCCATCCGGCGAAACGACTGTGAGTTTTGCGTTGCCCGTCCGAAGATAGAAGATGGAGTCAGCCGGGCTTCCCTGCAAAAAGAAGACCTGCTTTGGCTGCATGTGGACGACCTTTCGTCCCACTCCCGCATTTTCCAGAAAGGTAGCGAGGTCAAAGGTCATGCTTCTCACCTCCGACACCTGAATGACCCGTCCCGGATGCGGTCTTCACGGGAACAGTTCGGAAGGGTACGCGACCGCTTCAGACTTGAGGAAGCCCGGATTGCCATTTTGGCTTCCCGGTTGCCCGCTATTTTACTCTCATCCGTAATAGCAGGGGTGATTCTTGGCTTTCGAGGGGTGCCTAAGAGTGTTCGTTGGAGGCTGAACGCAGTGTGGGGTCTCTAGTGCAGTCTAGAAACCCCTCCACTGCCAAGCCATCGAGTGACCACTCTGACCATGTTTTTTCGGGAAATGATGCACAAATCTTGTTTCACACTGTGATTGCTCCCGCTATTTCTCTGTCCTCTTTCATCTCTGTCGTTGCAGATGGAACCCCATCCGATGTTTCGCAGCTTATCCACCGTTCGATTCTGGCGACCTCTTGCTCGTCAGGCATCAGCGGTGGATGCAGAGTGGACACTCGACCGCGATGGACTGGAATGGAAACTCCCTGAGGCCGGTCGGTACGTCGCGGCGGCACTTCTTGCAGGTCACAACGAAGGTTTTGCGGTCTGACGGAGTAGGGAACACGGTTGCATTATAGGCGAAGATGAGGCGAATAGAGGCAGCACCGCGGATTTCCGACCGCCGTCAGCATTCGATGCTTTGCCTAGTGCCTTCATAAATATGAGGATTCCTTAACGGCCAATTGACAGATTGATTTCTATTTCATATCATGTCATGATATGAAAGGGCGTGAAGAAGAAGATTATGGGCTGGAATACCTGCTAGGTTACGACGGACGCATCCATCATCTCGATGGTGGATATTGGCTCAAATTCGAATTCGAGCGTGTCCAAGAGAGCAATGAACGACCACATGGTCTGAATTATTCAATGACCCTTCATGCACCGGATGGAACACGGCTTGTTGGGTTTGACAATGCGCATCAAGTACCGGCAAAGGGTTCCCGGTTTAAGAAAGCTCCGGAGCATTACGACCACTGGCATCGAACTGAGACTGACAAGGGAAGGCCGTACACATACACGGATGCTGAGACACTGATTGAAGATTTTTTTGAAGAGGTAGAGCGAGTCCTCTATGAGCGCGGAGTGACATATAAAGTCGTCGGCGAAGAGTGACCGAGGAGGTGCAAAATGGCGAACAATTTGAAACTTCAGTCGCTGAAGTCTTTGCGTGAGGAGATGGTGGCAGTTGCAAAAGGCGAACGTGCGGCTCCGTCAGACGCGAACATCCACAGCTTTAATTCACTTGAGACGGTTGTGCGGTTGCTTACAAGAGAGAATAGAAAACTTCTTTCTTTGATTCGTGATTCCAAGCCCAAATCCGTGGCGGAACTCGCTGCACTCAGTGGCCGCTCGCAACCGAATCTCACTCGTACGCTTAACAAGCTACAGGCGGTTGGATTTGTCGTCATGAGCGTCCATGGTCGGCAGAAAGCACCGGAAGTTGTGCTACAAAAGTTCACGGTTGAAATCAACCCCTTCTCAGAAGCTGACATGCTTCTATTGGTACCGCTGAAAAAGGAACATGGGCAAAACTTGAGCAAAGAATCGAGGCAAGTAGGGCAAGAATTCACGGTTGCGGGGGTGTAAGAGTCGCTGAATCAACAACAAGTTAGAGCGACCTGTCCGTCTCATAACCCAAAGGTCGCTGGTTCAAATCCAGCCCCCGCAACCATTTAGGTCAAAAGCCAACCCAAGTTCAACCCATCGACTCAGCGGGCGTCCATCGTGCCCGCTTCGGCTTTCTGGTCAAACTCGATCAGCGACGACTTGCGCACCAACACCATCTCCGCCACCTTGCTGTTGGCCTGCCGCTTGGCCGGCATCACGGAATCTCCGTACTGGTTCATGGTCGTACGGATATCGGCATGCCGCATCAGCTTCTGCTGCACACCGACCGGCGCACCGGTCTCGTCCAGTCACGCCCGATACGAGTGGCGGAACGTGTGCCAGCCGATCGAGCCGAACTTTTTTTTCGTGGCCAGCGCACGGCGCTCGTCGTGGACCGGAATCTTCGGAAGACTCCCTTTCCCCTGGAGCACCATTGTGCACGCCGTCCCCGGAGCTGCGGCGCAGACGGGACAGGCGACAAGGCACCATCCCGCCGGACGGAGATAGTCCTGCTGAATGGGCGAGGCGTGATAGCAATGTCCGGTGACGGGGCTCGGGAAACGACTCATTTATCGTGCGCTACTCGCGAGCTCACAACAGGTTTCTGGGGCACCTGTCCGAGAAGGCGTTTTCGGCCAGGTGGCTTACTTTCGGCTGAAACCGAGATCCGCTCAATGTCATTCACTCTGCCCCGTTTGATAGGAAGTTCGCGGGGTGTCCACTGAATTAAGCAATTAAGCCGACTGCTTTGACGATTTCTCAGGTACGGCTTTGCCGGGAAACCTACGGGGCAGTTCGAAACGGAACCGTCACCCTCACCGTAGTCCCGCGGCCTGGTTCGCTATCGAGTTCAAACGTCCCCTTCAGTTGGAGCACGCGTTCGCGCATATTGATGATCCCAAGTCCGCCCGGTTTTCCGATCTTTCCGGGCGCGCAACCAACGCCGTCATCGGACACCGAAAGGCAAACGAGGTCGTCAGATTGCGTAAGCTGAACCTCAACCTTTTCCGCTTGCGAATGTTTCGCTGCATTGCCGAGCGCTTCCTGTGCGATCCGGTAGAGGCATAGCGCCGCTCCAGGAGACAACTTTTTTACACTTTCGTCCGCCTCACATGACACAGGGAGGCCGCGCACCTTGGCGAACTCTTCGCAATACGTTGACAAGGCCGCCGGAAGGCCCGACTCCTGGAGCAATGCCGGGTGAAGTTCATGCGACACATGACGGACGTCCGTCCCAATCTTGATGAGATCTTCCTGCAAACCAATGATCGTTGTTTTCGCTTCGGAGTCGGAGGACATCTGGTATTTAACTTTTCCCAGCCTGAGTGCAAGAGATGTGATCTGCTGGAGAACGCCATCGTGCAGTTCTCCGGAGATGCGCATCCGCTCGGCCTCCTGCCCCTTGATCATCTCCTCGTTCAGCGCGCGGATCTCGACCTGGTGTTCCTCCAACAATGCCTGATTCCGTTCCAACAACGCCTGATTCCGCTCTAGCAATACATGGCGCCGTTTCAACGCGCGGACGCGAACCTGAAAAACGGTCCACAGCATTGCCAGAAGAGTGAGCACGCACAGGACGCGAAACCAATTCGTCTGGTAGTAGGCGGGCGCAACGCTGAAGTCCAGAGACGCTCCTTCTTCGTTCCACACCCCGCTGTTGTTGCATGCCTTAACGCGGAAGTGATAGTCACCCGGCGGCAGATTCGAATATTGCACCTGGCGGACGTTCACCACTTCGCGCCAGTCATTGTCCTGCCCTTCGAGTTTGAAGCGGAAGCGCACCCTCTCTGGCGCGACCAGACTCAGCGCAGTGTAGTCGATTGCAAGGTCATGAACTCGGGGTGGAAGGCGCAAACCATCGGTAGCACCATTTACTTTGCCGTTTGCCGTGATCTGCTCGACATGAACAGGTGGAGGAACCTTGTTGAGTCGAAGGTTCTGGGGATCGATGAAGCTGACGCCGTCATTGTGTGCGAACCACAATTTACCGTCCGGAGCCTTTTTCACGACCGGACTATAGCCGGTGAGCATGGCATGCATTTTGAACCCGTCACTGCCATCAAACATGGCGGGATGGATTGCGTGTTTTGGGTCCGATGCCCACGCCTGCAAATCGCTGCGATTAACGTGCAAAAGGCCGCAGGCCGTGGATAGCCACAATGAGGAAGCATCATCCTCCGTGACCCAGTGAACTGCGTTGCAAGGCAGACCGTTCTTTGTCGTGAGAGTTGAGACGTGTCCATCCTCGATGCGGCTCAGGCCCCCTTCGGTTGCGGCCCAAAGTGTCCCTTGGTGATCGACAAGAAGGTTCCAAACCAGATCCGCACCCAGGCCGTCCTTGTGGTCAAGGGTTTTATCGATTTGGCCATCCTTGAAATGCGCGATGCCTCCGTCGAGGAATCCAAGCCACAATCCATCCTGGACGGGATCGGGTACGATCGCAGACAGGCGTTGGTCATGCCCCAGCTTCGACCATGGCCAATTCACCGATTCGACCACTTTGCTTCCGACCGCATGAAACAGAGCTTTGCCTGGATAGCTGATCCAGACACCTCCGTGCTGATCAGCAAAGATTGCGTTGGCAGATCCGCCCGGCACGCCACTCACGCGAGTAAACCTGCCATCCTCGAACCGCACAACTCCCTTTTGGCTGGTCACCCAAATGCGGCTGCGTGGATCTTCGAAGAGTGAGCCGAGTTGTTGTCGAGTAGTCCGGCATCCAGGATTTCACGGGCAGCGCCGTTCGCTTCTCCGGAGGACCTCCTCGACTGGGCGGGGGCGGCGCGATAGACAGTCATCTGTCCTCGATTCCACCTGTCCAGTCCATTAAGCGTACCCACCCAGATGCTACCGTCGCGGGCTGCAAGCACCGACCGAACGAGCGCTTTCTCGGGGTCGTAGACAGTATCGGTTTTGGGGTGACGCCCGATGCTGATGTGGTCGGGCGCCTGGGGCCGGGCCTGCCCGACGTGCAAAGGACGCTGAATTGGGTACATCTCGCGGCACGCTATCCGGTGCGCGTACGTGTAGAGAACCCGTCCCGGGATATCTTTCGCGTCGGTCAAACCGCGGTCGTAACCATTGATCGCCGCTGACGATGGGAATGGCAGCAGCATCGACAATTTCGCGGCCAGGCCCGCTCGTGTGGCTTCGCAATTTTTTACGGGATGAACTGGCGCCGTATCCAGGGCGAGGCGCTCTAGTTGCCCGCATGGTAGTCGCCGCAAGCATCGTCATGCTCGCCGACATGACGTTCAAGATTCCATATGGAGCCTATGCCACCCTGTGTGCGTTAACCACTTCGCGCGAGAATCCCGATTCAACCTTGAAAGCCATAAAGACCTCGGTGCTTTGGTTTGCCATTGCGGCCGCGTACGTTCTTATTGGGGCGGTCCTTTTCTCCAGTGATCCGGTTCTGCGTGTGGTATGGGTATTGGTCAGCCTATTTCTGATATTTTTCTCGCTGAGCGCGGCAGCAAATCACCTCGCGGCCGTTCGCTTTGGTTATCTCGTAGCCATCACCCTCCCCCTATGGGATAGCGAGATCAGAGCGGAGGAGAAGGTCGTCGGCACACTCTGGGCGATCGGTTCCTTCTCTTTTGCCCACCTCATCATTGCGGCGGTGGAGTTCATCTTCGTCAGGCTCCAACCCACGGATCAGATCAAGAGCGCCATCGTTGATCGCTTGCAAAGCGTCGCGTCGCTGCTTCGTTCCCTATCGGCCGGAGTTAAGAATGATGCGGTCGAACAGCGTGTCACACGACTCGCGATTCTCGGGACTTCGCGGATGCGTCGCGACCTTCGACGCTCCGACTATTCCTCGGAGATGAACCAACAGGAAGGAGCCCTCATTGCCTTGGTAGGAAGGCTCATTGATCTTGGCGCCAGCGTGGCAGTTCTCTCCTCCCAGACTTCGAATGAAGTTCGCCGCTGGTATCACGAGTTCGCAGACCGAGTGGATGTTCTGACGGATCTCATGCTCGGAGAACGAACCTCGCTTGAGCAGGAACTCCCGCTCGAGTCTCCGCCACCAGGCACCGCACCCCTTTTGCTTGAAATGGCACGTACTGTAGCCGTGGCCCATGAAATCCTGAACGGTTCAGGTCTTCGAGGAGGCTATCAGCATCCGCCAATTGGACCTGAGCCGGCCAGGCGCTTTTTCGTGCCCGATGCGTTCTCCAATCCCGATCACGTGCGGTTCGGCATCCGCGGCGGCCTCGCTGCCAGTCTCTGCTATCTGATATACAACTTGGTCGCATGGCCTGGAATCAGCACGGCGATCACGACATGTCTGCTGACCGCCTTGACTACCGTAGGTGCATCGCGACAGAAGCAGGTTTTGCGCTTCGCGGGTGCGCTCGTAGGTGGAGTCATCTTGGGGTTCGGTACACAGATGTTTGTGTTGCCGGGAATCGAATCGATTTCCGGGTTTCTAATTTTGTTTTTGATTGTCACGATTCCCGCTGCCTGGATTGCTGCTTCCGGGCCCCGATTGTCCTATTTTGGAGTCCAGATCGCGCTTGCCTTCTATTTGATGAATCTCCAGGAGTTCAAATTTCAGATATCGCTGGCCGTGGCCAGAGATCGGCTAGCTGGCATCCTGCTCGGACTTCTCGCCATGTGGTTCGTCTTCGATCAGCTCTGGGAGGCATCGGCAGCAGTGGAAATGGAGCGTACATTCGTTTCCACTATAAGGTTGTTGGGAAGAATGATGCGAGCACCCACATCATTAGACCCCGCCGCAGCGATCGGAGAGATTGATTCCCTCCGTGAGTCTGTCAATACTAATTTTGATCGACTGCGCCAGCATGCGGACGGGGTGATGCTCGAGTTAGGCTCTTCCCGCGAACGCAACCTCGCGATGCGCGCCCAGCTTCTCCGCTGGCAACTCCAGCTCAGGATGCTGTTTATAAGTCGAATCGCTCTGCTGAAGTACCGAATGCGCTTCCCGGGCTTTGAAGTTCCAGAGCAGATCCTGCAGGTGCAGCGGGCATTCGATATCCATGTCGCGGAACGACTGGACGAGATGGCCAATCGCCTAACCGGCAAAGATGTGGCTATGCCGCGTGGTCTCGAGCCCTTGCTGCTACCCCTGGAGATGAGCATTCATGAGATGTGTCCATCAGAACTTCCCGATTGCCTCCCGGTCGTGCGCAGCCTGCTCCCGCTGTGTCGTAAGGTCGACTCCATCCTGTCCCTTCTGGAGCATGAAATTCTAAGCGCCTGATAGAGGTCCCGGCCGCAAAGAGTCACGTCCTCTCTGCTAACATCCACTCATCCGGCTCGCCAATCGGCTTGAGCCTTGGAGGTCGCAATGAGTCCAACCACACGGCGTAGTTTCCTCAAAACAGGTCTGGCCGCCGGAGCCATGGCGACCGTAGGAACCCTTCCTCTGGCCGCCGCCAAGGGCACCGCGACCGATACCGCACTGCTGGGCCGCTCAAAGTTGCTAGTGACGCGGCTGGCCTTCGGAACCGGGACAGACGGCGGTGCGGTGCAGGCCGCGTTGGGGCAGGAGGAGTTCACGCGGCTGGTGCACTACGCGTACGACCGCGGAATCCGCTTCTTCGAGACAGCTGAGGCCTACCAGACTCCGGGAATGCTGGGCGTGGCGCTGAAAGGCTTGCCGCGCGACAGCTATCAGCTGATGAGCAAGGTGACTACTTTCCACCAGGGCATTGACCCGCAGGCCAAGTTCGACGAACTGCGGCGGATCTCGCAGACCGAGTACTTCGACATCATGCTGCTGCATTGGCAGCACGCCGCTGACTGGCCCGAGACCACGAAGCGCTGGCAGGACGGGATCCTTGAGGCGCAGCAGAGGAAGATCATCCGCACGCATGGCGCCTCGGTGCACGGGCTGCCGGCGCTGCGGCAGATGCCGGGCAACACGTGGCTCGATGTGGGATTGATCCGCATCAACCACAACGGCGCGCGGATGGACGGGCCGACGTATGAGGACACGAACCACCCCGACAACGTGAGCGAAGTGGTCGACCACATTCACCGGTTGAAGCAGGAAGGGCTGGGTGTGATCGGCATGAAGCTGTGCGGCGGCGGTCAGTTCGAGCATAGTCACGACGACCGGGTGAAGGCGATGAGGTTCGCTTTCCAGAACGCGGGAGTGGACTGCGCCACGGTCGGCTTCAAGAGCACGCAGGAGATTGACGAGGCCATCAGCAACATGAATCTGGCGCTGTCGTAACGCCGAGTCCCAAGCGGAAATGGGGAAAGAATACCCATCTGCCTAATGACGAAGCTGGCTGCCCGCTTGGCCAGTCGGATCGGGCCTTAGTGTGCACAAATGCGCGCGCACTGCCGTGCCCACATAGCCTTGAACATGTCCACGATCGCCGAGATGGCTACTGCGGCCATGAACCACGCAACGCTGAGAGTGAAGCGCTTGTATTCCGTGACTGCTTCGGAAGGGTTGAGCGCTCCTTCGGGAGCCGCCGGCAGGTTTTCCCTCGGTCACATTTGGGCAATCCGCCGGAGCCTCGCCAGCGGTCTCTCAACCTGGTTCCTTAAGGGATGTCTACGGTTGCGGTGTTCGATGGAACGCTTTCGTTTCCAGAAGAGTCCACGGACGTCACGTAGTATTCGTATGACTCTCCAGTTGCAACCGTCGCATCCGAGAACGCTACAGCAGCGTTCACACTCGGGTTCAACTTTGCATAGGTAGAGCTCGTGCCCGTCGCGCGGTAAATGTTGTACCCGGCGACGGGGTCGCTCGAACCGGCCGGGGCATCCCACGTCAGATTCACCGAGTACGAGAAACCGGTTCCACTGAGGGCGATGCCGATCATGCCGTTCGATGTCGCGTTGCTTGCAATCGTCAGCTGGCCAGAGGCTGCTCCAGATGACGCCGGATCGAATTGCACGCTGATGGTAGCCGTCTGGCCCGCTTGCAAGGTCAGCGGAGAAGTTGCCCCGGAAACCGTGAAGCCAGCCCCAGTAATCGAAATCGCGCTTATCGTCACCGCGCCAGTCCCCGTCGACGTCAGTGTGATCGACTGAGTTGCTGGCGAGTTGAGAGCGACATTTCCAAATGCGACGTTTGTTGCGTTGGCGCTTAACCCGACGGCAGGAGTGGGCGACAACTGCAGGGCGAAGCTCCCGGATGTCCCTCCTGCGTTGGCCGTGATGGTAGCGGTCTGGGAAGACGAAACAGAAGCTACGGTCGCGGTGAACGCTGCGCTGGTCGCATTGGCTGCGACTGTTGCCGAGGCGGGTATTGTCACAGCCGTACTGCTGCTAGCAAGACTCACTGCCATGCCGCCCGAAGGTGCCGCCGCAGTCAGGCTTACCGTGCAGGCATCTGTTCCTGCGCCGGTCATTGCGCTGCTCGCACAGGACACCGCACTGAGGGACGGTGTGGTTGCCGTCACTGGCGGCGCAACTGCGGCCGCGCTCAGGTTGACAACCACGTTCCCTTGTGACGAATTGCTCGCGATCGTCAGAGCGCCGGTGTAGGCGTTGACCGCCGAGGCAGAAAACCCGAGCGTCACGGTAGCGGTTTGGCCGGGATTGAGCGTCGCCGGCACCGTGATTCCGTTTGCGCTGAACGTCGAGCCCGAAACAGAAATCGCCGAAATGGTCACCGGAGCAGTTCCTGTGGAGCGAATGGTCACCGATTGGGTTGCGCTTTGCCCGGTCTGCACATTGCCAAAGCTGACACTCGCACTACTCGCACTGAGCGTGGGAGTCGTGGGTGTACTAGGAGTCGTGGGATTCAGCTGAATCTCGAATGTTTCTGACCCTTCACTTGTGGACGCCGTCAGCACTGCGGTTTGCGCTGCCGGAACCTCGGCCGCTGTCGCCGTGAATGCAACGCTGGTCGCTTCTGCCCGCACGATCACGGTTGCAGGCACCGTAACAGCGGCATTGTTAGTCGACAGGCTCACCGACACGCCGCCCGCTGGGGATGCTGCGGCCAAGCTCACCGAACAGCTATCGGTCCCGCTTCCGGTGATTGAGACGCTGGTGCAAGTAAGGATAGTCATGGGGACGGCTATGTCTGCAGTCGGATTCCCCACGAGCCCTCCGCATCCAGCCAGAAGAAACGTTTCTCCAACCAAGACCACGATTTTGGTTAATGCCCTTTGACTTGCTTCAAGCTTCTGAAATCTAAGTAGCTTATGCATTATGCGCCATCCCGGAAGCCTTGAGACACACGCCGACTGGGCCGCTTAAATGCAGCTTTAAGGGAAACAACCGTTGTCGATGATTCGGCTTCTAGGCAAGAATCTGGCAGATTGCGTGATCGGGCCGTGACCTGAAGCACTTGCCGGGATTCCTAATGGTTACTTTTGTGTGCGAAGCTTGAATGCGAATCCTGTTCTCTCGAGCAGAGATCGCCCTCCTGTAAGTCGTTCTCAGCACATACTTTCGGCTATACGTTCTCTGCAGGTTTTCGCTCCTCGGCCTTTGTGGCGCCATCCCGTTGTTACTCTAGTTTTCGCGACCTACGGTGCAGAATCACCATTGCGTCCTGTCGTGGGAGTGAACTTGCGCCACCGTTCGGCAAGCGCTTAGGGGCCAGCGCCTCCTTGTGCATCGCGCGCTCCCGATCATTGCGGGCGGCGAATCGCTTGCAGTGGGCTCGGCTCAGATCATTGCTGCAAACTGATAGGAATTTTGCTTTATGCTCGGGGGAGGGAAAGCACTGAAGACCCTGATCCGCACAGTCGGTTTTGGAGGGTTCTTGAGGCCCTGACCCTATGGGCGATCTCCCGAGATTTGCGTCTCTTTATTGTGTGCGTGGTTTACGAGACGAGGGTCGATGAAGAAAGGTGCACTTCTTCTTTTGCTAAGCGCCGTTTCCCTGCACGGCCAAAGCAACAGCGGAGGGCTAAAGTTAAGAGTGATCGACCCTTCCGGCCTCGGCGTGAAGGCAGCCGTTCACGTCTCCAGTGAAGCGAATCAATACCGGGCAGTCCTGCAAACGGACAATCAGGGCGACCTCGTCCTCCAGCGCCTTCCGTTCGGAATGTACACATTGGGAGTCGAACGACCCGGATTTGCGCCTGCCACGGAGACCATCGCCATTGATTCTGCGATTCCTCTACACCATGCTATCCAACTCAAGCTGCCTACGGTTACGCAAGCCATCAACGTCACGTCGAAAAGCACGCTGATCGATCCCGGCGATGCCGGCTCCCGGAACCAAATCGGCTCGGAGCTCATTCAACATCGGCTCAGTTCCATTCCAGGCAGGTCGTTGCAGGATCTGGTGAACTCCCAACCCGGCTGGCTCTACGAAGGAAATGCTGTCCTCCACCCGCGCGGATCGGAGTACCAGACGCAGTTTGTCGTCGACGGAATCCCGCTCACCGACAACCGCTCCCCAAGCTTCGGACCGGAAATTGAAGCCGATGACGTACAGTCCATCAGTATCTACACAGCCGGCATCCCCGCCGAGTACGGGCGCAAGATGGGCGGCGTTATCGAGCTCAATACAATTCAAAATCGGCAGCCCGGTTTGCATGGCGATCTCGTGGCCGCGGGAGGAAGCTTCGATACTGCAAGCGGCTTTGCCGGCGGACAATATTCCTCGAATAAAAACACGATCGGCGCGAGCATAAGCGGCAGCCGCACGGATCACTATCTCAATCCCGTGGTGCCACAAAACTACTCCAACACCGGCACTCTCGGCGACATTTCGCTCCGCTACGAGCGCGACTTGACTCCAAACGATCGATTGGGGCTCAATGTGCGCCACGCACTCTCGCGCTACGACCTTCCCAATGAGCAGGTGCAACAGGCTGCCGGTCAGCGCCAGACCGCGGATAACCTTGAGACGATGGGCTTCGCCTCTTACGAGCACATCTTTCTTCCCGCACCCTCGCCGACTTGCGTGGCATGATGCGCGACAACGACAACGATTTCAACTCAAACCCCGCGTCGATTCCGATTGAAGTCTTCCAGCACAACCGGTTTCGCGAGGGATATGTGAAGGCGAGTATCACCGCGGACCGCGGACGCAACGAATGGAAAGCAGGGGTCGAGTCGGATAACACATTTCTCCATGAGAATTTTAGCTACCTTATTACCGATCCAACCCGGTTCAACGACGGGACTCCGGCAACCTTCGCCTTCACCGGCCAGCGCCCGGACCTAGAGCAAGCCGTATTTGTGCAGGACTTGCTTCGGCTCAAAAACTGGACCATCAATGCCGGCATCCGCTGGGACCACTACCAGCTCTTGCTTAACAAGCAGGCAGTTCAGCCGCGCTTTTCTATCTCGCGCTATCTACCCTCCACGGATTTGATCCTGCATTTTTCTTACGATCGCGTATTTCAAACACCGTCGTCTGAGAACCTCCTGCTCTCGAGTTCCGCGCAGATCGAGTCTCTCGACCCAACCCTGTTTCTTCGCCTTCCTGTCCAGCCTTCGCAAGGCGATTACTACGAAGGCGGACTCACCAAGGCCTTCCGCGGCAAAGTCAGACTGGACATCAACTACTTCCGCCGTTTCGTCAGCGATTATGCCGATGACGACCAGATCGACAACACCACCATCAGCTTTCCCATCGCCTTCCGCAAAGCCATCATCTACGGCGCGGAAGGCAAGCTCGATCTCCCCGCCGGCAAGCGCTTCTCAGGCTTTCTGAGCTATTCCTACGAAGTGGGCTATGCGTGGAACCCTGTTACAGGCGGCCTGTTTCTCGGCGACGATGCAACGCAGGCCAAGCAGCAACTCTCCGGTCACTTTCCCGATTCGCAGGACCAGCGCAACACCGTCCGTGGTCGTCTGCGCTATCAGGCCACCACGCGAATCTGGTTCGCCGGCGGTTTGCAATACGACACCGGCCTTCCTTTCGAATTCGATGGCGACCCATCCACCGTGCTCGCCGAGTACGGTCAGCGGGTCCTGAATCGCATCAACTTTGCGCGCGGCCGGATTGACCCAACGTTCCAGCTCAACGCATCCGCCGGCGTCGACCTCTATCGCTCCGATCGCGTGAGCACGCGTCTCCAGGCCGACGGCGAGAACCTCACCAACATCCTCGACGTGATTGACTTTGGCGGCTTGTTCTCAGGCAACGCCATCGGCCCCGGCCGCAGCGCCATGTTGCGCCTGACTGCGAGTTTCTGAGCACCCGCGAGTTCAGACACATTGAATCCAACAGTGGCCTGATCGCCAACGCTTGATTGCCCCCTCCGCTTATCCTTTGCTCCAAAAAATCGGATAAGTCGAGCCCCCAGAACACCGCGGCATTTCATCCTTTGAAAAACCTAAAGCTCCATCAACTCTCGCCGATGCACTTGGTGGGCCGATTGCAACGGTCGAATTGCTCCGCAATGGCAAGGCACCACGGAACGGCTGCAATTCAGACCTCTGCCTGTCGCGCAGAGTGCCGCGCTCATTGCGTCCGTGTCCATTTCGAAATCGAGGAGATGAGTGATGAAACGAGCTTTGGCAGTTTTGGCCGTGTCGCTCGCGGGCGCTCTCCCCGCAGCATACGCACAGGACTTCAAGTTTTTCAGTCGCACTGTGCAAGTCCATGGGTTTGCGTCGCAAGGATTCGTACACACCGACGACAACAACTGGCTCACCATGAACACCTCAAATGTGGGCAGCGGTGAGTTCACCGATTTTGGAGCCAATGCTTCGACTCAGATTACGGACAAGTTCCGTGTGGGCGCACAGATCTACGACCGAAACCTGGGCCAACTGGGCCGGTGGCATCCTGATCTGGACTGGGCGTATGGCGACTTCAAACTCAAACCATGGCTGGGATTCCGCGCAGGTGAGGTGAAGACTGTCGTGGGCCTCTTCAATGACACGCAGGACATGGACTTTCTGCACACGTTTGCTCTGCTTCCGCAGTCTGTCTATTCCACTGACATGCGTGACTCGACGCTCTCGCATATTGGCGGCGACCTGTACGGCACATTTTCAGTCGGCAAACACGTCGGGAAGTTGTCTTATACGGTCTATGGCGGCGACCAGAGGGAGAGCATTCAAGGCGGATACCCGTATCTGCTCACAATCCACGGCATCTACATCAAGAACTCCGGGGGACCGACCTTTGGCGGAGACCTGCGCTGGATCACTCCTGTGAAAGGTCTGTTAACCGGGGTCTCTTACTAGAAGAACGATGTGACGAATACGGGCCTTCTCAACCCATCGGTCGCCCTGGGCGGACCGAATGTCTATGTGCCGTATAAGGAGTGGTCGAAGGATGAGTTTGTTCAGCAGTTCTATGGCGAATACGCCAAAGGCAACCTGCGCGTGGATGCTGGGTATCGTCATTACTGGCGCGACTTCACCATTTTCAACGGCCTGTTTGAGGCAGCAATCAACCCCCACTCCTGGTATGAGTCGGTTTCCTATCGGGTCGCAAAGCGGGTCGAACTCGGCGGGTACTATTCTCACTTCGACATTGATTGGATTGTGACCGCTCCCGGTCAGGTCGAGGCTCCGAGCGTGAGTTCACCGGACCGCCACGTTTACGACAAAGTCGTGACCGCTCGGGTCGACCTCAAGAACTACTGGTACGCGAAGGTGGAAGGCCACTTCATGGACGGCTATGCCGGATTCCAGTACCCCGACGGCTTCTATCCTCAGGTCAACCCAAACGGATTGAAGCCCGATACAAATGCGCTGGTGGTTAAGACAGGCTTCAACTTCTAGCGGTCGGGAACATTGAGATAAGGAGACCAGAATGAAATACAAATCTTTTCTCTTGGCCGCCGCATGCAGCTTGTTGATTGCGCCTCTGTGCGCACTGGCTGCGGATGTCAAGGTAATTGCCAACAACAGTGTCTCGGCGAACGCGGTTTCGTCCGGGGATATCCAGGCGGTGTTCCTTCTTGACAAGGACTCGCTGGGAGGCAGCCACGTCGAGCCGGTTCTGGCCAAGGGCGGCCCGGCGCACGAGGCGTTTCTGAAGACGTATCTGGGAAAGAACGACTCTGCGCTGCAGGCCTTCTACCGCAGTCTCGTCTTTACTGGAAAAGCCTCGATGCCGAAGTCGGTTGCCAACGATGCCGAGGTGGTGTCCTATGTCGCCAAGACCAGGGGCGCCATCGGTTATGTGAGCAGCGGAACGGCAGCTGACGGCGTGAAGACGTTGGAAGTGAAGTAGACGAAAGAGAGGCGAGCACGCTCTGTGGCAAGGGCGGCGCCCTTGCCCGATTCCTGCCGCAGGCTCCGCTGCTTCGCTGATTGCGGCACGCAATGGATCGATCTTCGAGGTGAGGAAAAATGCTGCGGCAGATGAAAATCAAAACCTGGATTCTCGGCATTGTCGCTGTTCTTGGAGGCGGCTATCTAATCATGCTGGCGGTAGTGAATTACACCGCCACCGCCACGCATAGCCGGATGTCGCAGATCTCCGCCTCTCTGTTTCCTTCCGCCCTGCGTATGCAGGAAGCAGAAGCAGCCTTCGAACGGATGAAAAAGCACTACGGCGACGCTGTCGTGCTTCAGGATACGAAGAGCCTGACCGAAGCGGACAAGGACGCCGAGGCTACCGCGGCGGCACTCACCGAGGTGAAGCAGTCTCTGAGCGGCATGGGCGATCTCGAAAAACAGGCCGACGCGTTGCTCATGCAGTTCTCCTCCCTCCGCTCGCGCGACGCGATACCTATGCGGCGATTCTCGCCGCCAAGGACGGCCCCTCCGAAGACCTGATGGCTCAGGCGGGTGCGCTGGGCAAAGAAAACAAGTCGCTCTTGGATGCCATGAGTTCTTTTGACAAGGCGATCGCCGGCGACTTCCAAACCCAGCTTGATACCGTGGATGCGTATTCCCTGCGCACGAGGCTGACCGGCCTCGCCATGCTCGGGTTTGTCGTGTTGATCTGCGGCGCTGCGTGGTGGGTGATCCAGTCCAAGGTGGTGTTGCCCTTGCGAGCCCTGGCCCTTCGCCTGCGCGACATCGCCCAGGGAGAAGGCGACCTGACCCACCGCATCGAAGTCCACGGCAACAATGAAATCGACGAAGTAGGCGTATGGTTCAACGACTTCATCGGCCGCATCGAGGACATCGTGCGCCGCGTCAGCGCCCACGCGCAAACCCTGGGCTCCGCCGCGACAGAACTCGCACAAACCGCGCAGGAAACTGCTTCTCAGGCCAAAACAGCAACAAGAGCAGGCAGCGCGCATTAGCGTCACCATGAACGAAATGTCAACAGCCGTCAATGAGATCAGCCAGACGACGCAGCGCGCTGCAGAGGATGCGCGCAAGGCTGAGGAGAGCGCAGTCGCCGGCGGCCAGACCGTTGAATCCACAGTCAAGGCGATCCAGCAGCTTCTCACCGCGAACCAGCAAACCTCTACGCGTATTGAAGAGTTGGGCCGCTCCAGCGACGCGATCGGAAAAATCGTAAGCGTCATTAATGAAATCGCAGATCAGACCAACCTGCTGGCTCTTAACGCTTCCATCGAAGCCGCGCGCGCCGGGGAACACGGCCGCGGCTTCGCGGTGGTGGCTGGAGAAGTGCGCCGCCTCGCGGAACGTACCAGCGCCGCTACGAAAGAAATCGATGCCACGGTCCGCGGCATTCAGGACGGAACTCATGTCGCCGTCGAAGCCATGCGCACCAGCATGGAACATGTCCAGAGCGGCGTGGCCTCGGCCAACTCCGCCGGCGAAGCGCTCACCAGCATCATTAACGGCTCGGTGTCCGTGCAAAAG
This sequence comes from uncultured Acidobacteriaceae bacterium, assembly GCA_963745845.1. Classification (GTDB taxonomy): domain Bacteria; phylum Acidobacteriota; class Terriglobia; order Terriglobales; family Acidobacteriaceae; genus Telmatobacter. The sequence goes on from CAVUZE010000002.1 coordinate 806,638, forward strand.
ATGGTCACGCAGATCGCTGCCGCCGCGACAGAACAGTCTTACTCTACTCAGTCCGTGGTCAATACCATGGGCGAAATCACGGCCATTGTCGAACGCACAGCGTCAAGTTCACAGCAGTCCGTTGACGCGAGCGAGGAGCTTTCACACCTGGCGAATGAACTCAGCGGATTGGTGGGGGCCTTTAAAGTCGGCGATGGGCCAACTGACGAGACTCCGGCTCAACCTGCCTACAGCAGGGACGCAGCCTCAGCGAAAACCTCCAACAGATTTCGCCGTGCGACCGTCTCGGCGACTTCATAACTCGTTTTCCCGGCAACGAGGGCCGGAGAGGGAGTGTCGCTCGCGTTGCTCGAATCCGAAGACGCAAAGCCATTCCCTCTTTTCTTCATTTTGTGCTCTCTAACAGACGACGCCGCTTCGGCTGTCGACCACTGAAACTCAAAAGTCAACGCGCCTTGAATACCTCGCCTATCCGACTCAAGCTTCCGGCCCCGGCACTGGCGGGCACCCCGGAAACTCCGGCACAAATGTGTTGCCCTTGTAACCCAGATACTTGATTCCGATTTTGCTGGTGAAAAACCCATCCGCGGTGAGGTTCCGCAACAGCGAGAAAAACTCCACGCCCTGCGTCAGACTCGCGTCGTCCTCCCCGTTCTTGCGATACGCAATGAGGTCGAGAATCTCCTTCTGCTGTCCTGCCGCGCTCTCCAGATACGCCTTTCCATACCGGCTTGTGCAAGTGGCATCGAGCCACTGCATTCCGCCGCCAAGTTTCGTCTGGAATCCTGAATTCTCACTCGTCACCAGATCGATAAACTCGGGAGCACCCGCCTCGATTGCCCCACCAGAATCCGCATCCGCAGGAAAAATCGCTTCGCACAACGTCTGCAGCGTCTTGTATCCATGTGCATCGAAGAACTTCGGCGCATAGCCGCCCGCATCGGCCTTCTCAGCACCGATCACGCTGTGTGCGTAGGCTGCTGCTTCCAGCGGAATCACACGCAGCACCGAGCCCGCCACGGCTCCCATGCCCAGTGACTTCAATACCGCTCGCCGTGAAACGAGATCTGCGGTCATCGTCACTTAGATCTCTCCCTTCTTCGACTGCTCCAATAGGTATTCCGATGTCCTCCACGACAGCGCCATAATCGTCAGCGTGGGGTTCTTGTCGGGATTCGATACGAACGGCGCCGCGTCGGCCACAAACAGATTCTTCACATCGTGCGCCTGGCAATGCTCATTCAGTACGGAACTCTTCGCGTCGTTTCCCATGCGAATCGTGCCCAGCTCGTGAATAATCTCGCCGCCCTGTGCGATGTGCGTCGTAGGGTTCCGCGGCGCTTCAGTCTCCAAGCGCGGATGGCGACGCGTGCCGGCGATGACCGTACCGCCTCCAGCCTCGACAATGGATCGGAAGGTGGTCTGCATGTCCGCGGCCATCTTCAGTTCGTTTTCGCTCCATTGCCAATGGAATCGCAGCACGGGAATCCCCCACTTGTCTTTCACGTCAGGGTCGAGTTCGCAATAGCACTTGTCATTCGGGATCATTTCGCCGCGCCCACTGAATCCGATCACCGTGCCATAGGAACTGCGGCATTTCTGCTTCAGGCTGACGCCATAGCCCTCGTGCTCTTCGCATACTCGTTCGAAATTGCCTACACCCGGCATGTCGCGTCCGCCGCCAAACTCAATGTGATACCCGCGCAAGAATTCGTTCTGTTTGCCAAAGCGCCACCACGGCATATACATGTGCATGCCGCCCACTCCGTCATGATTGTGCGCCGGCATTTTCTCGAGCTGCGGAAAATATCCCGCCAGATCGCTCCCCACCGAATCCGTCAGATACCGCCCTACCGCGCCGGACGAGTTCGCAATCCCATTGGGAAAGCTTGCCGACCGCGAATTCAGCAAAAGGCGCGCCGACTCGCATGCGCTTGCTGCCACCACCACCGCCTTGGCATACACACGCCGCTCGCTCTTGGTCGTCTTATCTATATAGGAGACCGCTTCGGCTTTCCCGTTCTCGCCTACAACGATTTCGCGCGCCATGGCATTGGCGATCATCGTCAGCCGCCCCGTCGCCGCTGCCGGCGGAATCATCACTTGGCTCGAGCTGAAGTTGGAGGCGGATTTGCATCCGCGCCCGCACTGCGCGCAGTAGTGACACGCGTCGCGGCCATTGAGCGTCTTGGTCAGAATCGCCAGGCGCGACGGAATGCACGTAATATTCAGCCGATCACATGCCTTCTTGATCAGCGTTTCGGTGCAACGCGGCTTCGGCGGTGGCAGAAATACTCCATCCGGCGCATTGGGTACATTCTCCTTCGACCCGAAAACCCCGATATACGATTCGACCTTGTCGTAGTAAGGCGCCAGTTCTTCGTAGGTGATTGGCCAGTCATCGCCCATGCCATCCGTCGAGTGCGGTCTGAAATCCGCCGGCCCGAACCGCAGTGCAATCCGCCCCCAATGATTGGTGCGCCCGCCTTCAATCCGCGACCGGAACCAGCGAAACGAAGAGCCCGGCGCGGTGGTGTACGGCTCTCCCTCTATTTCCCAGAAGCCATTCGGCGCAAGAAACTCGCCGAAGTTGCTTCCCAACCCCCCAATCCCCGCGCCCCGATGCGGTAACTGGTAGGGCCACACATGCTCTTTGAAATCCCGGTCAGGATCAAGCCGCGGTCCAGCCTCGAGCATCACTACAGTCAGGCCGCCCTCGGTCAGCACCTTCGCGGCCGTCCCGCCGCCCGCCCCAGAGCCGATGATGCAAACGTCGTACACCGTCCTGCGCGGGTTCACTTGGAACATCGATTCACTCCAGGGAAATAATATGTTTGCGTCGGAAGGCAGCTTGGTCGGGAATCTTGCTCGCCGTCCGCCCACCGGCCTGAGCGGCACCGACCCACTATACCCTCCCGGCCCAGCGGCTCGCGATTCTTTTCTGTGCGCTCAAATCGCTTGTATCCGGGGGAATAACTCCACCCCCATCCCATCCCAGGGAACCAGCGCTCCCCATTTCACGTATTCCCAGTCAAGTAGGATAGGCGCCATGTTCCCCGCTCGCGGCGCGAAATCCGCCTCTCGTCCCAAACAACGACCGGCGGGTCTACCTTTGCGTACACTGAAGATGGGGACCACAAGTCAACCATGAAGCTGATCGAGGCCTTTAAACTCGCGCTCCAGTCCCTCTGGGGCAACAAACTGCGGTCCATCCTCACTCTCATCGGGGTGGTCATGGGCGTCGCCTCGGTCATCATGGTGATCACTCTCGTCAACGGCGCCAACAAATATGTCAGTACCAAGCTCTCCGGCTACGGAGCCGACGTCTTCACCGTCACCCGCATGCCCAGCGTGATCTTTACTGCCGAAGAGTATCTCGCTTACCAGAAGCGCAAGATTATTCGCATTGAGGACTATGAGGCCGTCAAAGACGCTTGCACGGAATGCAGCGAAGTGGGCGCGCTTCTCAGCAAGTCCACCAACGTCGTGGCCAATGGGCACTCCAGCGATAACACCAGCGTGCGCGGCTACACCTGGACAATGCTCTCGCTCAACAATATTGACATCGCCATCGGCCGCGGGTTCACCCCCTCCGACGAGGACCACGCCACCAAGAATGTCATCGTCGGCTACGACATCGTTGACAACCTGCTCGGCGACGGCGATCCCATCGGCAGAGAGATTCGTGTCGATGGCATCCCCTACACCATCATTGGAGTCGGCGACCGGCAAGGCAAAACCCTCGGCCAGTCGCAGGACAACTGGGTCGCCATCCCCATCACCACCTACCAGCAGATTTATGGGTATAACGACTCGGTCGATATCTACGCGCGCACCAACGGCAACGCGCTGGAGATGGAGCGGGCCGAGGACTCGGTCCGCGTCATGATGCGCACGCGCCGCCACAACGCGCCGGGCGCTCCCGACGATTTCGACCTCGAAACCAACGACACCTTCCTCGACATATGGAAGCAGATCAGCTCGCTCTTCGCCTGGGTCGTACTGGGCCTTGCTTCGATCGCCCTTGTCGTCGGGGGCGTCGTGATTATGAATATTATGCTGGTCTCGGTCACCGAACGAACACGAGAAATCGGCGTCCGCAAGGCGCTGGGCGCCAAACAGCGCGACGTGCTCATGCAGTTTCTGATTGAAAGCGCCTCGCTGGCGCTGATCGGCGGAGCCATCGGCGTTCTAGGTGGCATCGCCGTCGGCAAGCTGATTACCATCGTCGTCGGCTTCCCCACGGCCGTTCCGCTCTGGGCCATTTTCCTGGGATTGGTTCTAGCCGGCGCAGTAGGCATCTTCTTCGGCGTCTACCCCGCCAGCAAGGCCGCGAGATTGGACCCGGTCGTAGCGTTGCGGGCGGAAATGTGAGAAGTGCAGGGAACAGGGATTAGGGAATCAGGGATTGGGATTCAGGGAACTGAAGTCTGAGGTCAAAGTACAGTATCGAACATCGCGAATTAGGGAAGATTGCGATCTGTTGACAGGTTGAGTGGTACATAGGGCCCGATTGAGCTTTGAATATCGGCTTGATCGAACTCACGAGGGCAAGGAGCCGGATTCGTATTCCCTGTTCCCTATTCCCTAATCCCTGTTCCCTTCGGAGCTGCTTTTATGGCGCAAGGACAAACCCGTGAATCGATCAAGATGGCCCTCGATACCCTGAGGACAAATAAGCTGCGTTCGGGCTTGACCGTCCTCGGCATCGTCATCGGCGTCACAACGGTCATCACCATTTCGTCGGTCATCAACGGGCTCAATAATCGCGTCTCCGAGTGGATCAGTTCCCTCGGCACCAACGTGATCTGGGTCTTTCACATGCCCGTCATCGGCGTCCGGCCCACGGCGGAGATGCTGGCCCGCAAAAAACTCACGATCGACGATGTCATGGCTCTCCGCGCCCTCCCCCATGTCGTCGTTGCCGACGGCGGCTATCAGCACGTCGGCCAGTTTCGCGTAGGCGCAGTCAGCGTAAAGTACAACGGCAAAAAGGTGGCCGGCACCCGGCTTCAGGGATCTACAGCTGAAATCGCCCAGGTCACGGACCTCACTTTTCGCCAGGGCCGCCTCTTCACTGACCAGGAGGATCAGCGTGCCTCGCATGTGTGCGTGCTGGGCTACGACACCTGGCAGCAGCTCTTCGGCGATGAATACGCCATCGGCAAGGAGGTGAACGTCGAAACCGGGATGTATACGGTCATCGGCGTCGTCGACAAACTGAAGTCGCCCTTCGGTGGCGGCAAGAACCCCGATGACAACAAGGTCTACTTCCCGCTCGGCACCTTCCACAACCTGCACCCCGAAGACAAGGAAATGTGGGTCAGTGTCAAATACGACGACCCCAAATACAAGGCGCTGGTCCAGGAAGAAATCCGCGAATTGCTCCGCATCCGCCGCCACGTTCGCGTCGAGGCCCCGGACGATTTCGAAATCTTCGGACCCGATTCGCTCTCGAAGCTGTGGGGCCAGCTCACAGGCGGCCTGGTCCTCTTCATGATCGCCGTTTCCAGCGTCGGCCTCATGGTCGGCGGCGTTGGCGTCATGAACATCATGCTCGTCTCCGTCACCGAGCGGACCCGCGAAATCGGGGTTCGCAAAGCCATCGGCGCCACCAAGCGCACATTGATGACGCAATTTACTACCGAAGCCGTCACCTTGTGCGCCGTCGGTGGCGTCATTGGCATCCTTATCGGCGCCGCACTCACCTGGATTATCTATTTTCTGCCCATTGGCCTGCCCGCCACCGTTTCCACCGCATGGATCATCATCGGTTTCGGCGTCTCCTGCGCCATTGGCCTCCTCTTCGGCATTTATCCGGCATGGAAGGCGGCAAATCTCGACCCCATCGAAGCGCTGCGGTACGAGTGAAGCAGGGAACAGGGAACAGCGCCCCCACGGAGAAATATCTGCAGCGGAGGCCTCGGAAGGAATACTCCGCTCCAATCGAAGCTAAGCCAGAATACAGAGCGTCCGCTATCACAGCGACGGGCGCGCGCGCCGATTAGAATTGCGCTGGTTTCTGAACTCTGAACTCTGAACTCTGAACCCTGAACTTCTGTTCCCTGTTCCCTGTTCCCTGTTCCTTGAAGGCTTCCATGGCAAGAGGGCAATCCCGCGAATCGATCAGACTTGCGCTTGAAACGCTAAGAGCGAACAAGCTGCGCTCGGGATTGACCATCCTCGGCATCGTCATCGGCGTCACCACCGTCATCACCATCTCCTCGGTGATCAACGGAATCAACAATCGCGTCTCGGGCTGGGTAACCTCGCTGGGAACGAATGTTCTCTGGGTCTTCCACATGCCCCTGATCGGCGTGCGGCCGACGACAGAGATGCTCACCCGCAAAAAGCTCAACCTGGAGGATGTGCTGGCACTTCGCGACATGCCGCACGTATTGGCTGTCGACGGGACTTATCAGCACGTGAATCAGCAGTTCCACGTCGGCGACGTCAGCGTAAAGTACAACGGCAAAAAGGTGGCTGGGGCTTTCCTGATGGGTTCAACCGCCGCGCTCGAAATGACCTCGGAACTCGTCGCGCAGGAAGGCCGCTTCTGGACCGACGCTGAAGACAAGCGGCACGCGCACGTCTGCCTGCTGGGCCATGACACCGCCGAAGACCTGTTCGGCACGGAAGACCCGATTGGCAAGGATGTGAATGTGGCCACAGGGCTCTACACCGTCATTGGCGTCGTGGACAAGCGCAAGCAACCCTTCGGTTCTGGCAAGAACCCGGCGGACAATGGCGTCTATTTTCCCCTCGGCACGTTTCATAACCTGTATCCGGAGATTAAAGACATGTACATCGGCGTCAAATTCGACGACCAAAAGTACAAGTCGCTGGTCACGGAAGAAGTTCGCGAAGTTCTGCGCATTCGACGCAAAGTGCGTGTCGAAGCCCCGGATGATTTCGAAATCTTCGGACCCGATTCGCTCTCGAAGCTGTGGGGCCAGCTTACCGGAGGTCTGGTCCTGTTCATGATCGCCGTTTCCAGCGTTGGCCTCATGGTCGGCGGCGTCGGCGTCATGAACATCATGCTCGTCTCGGTCACCGAGCGGACGCGCGAAATCGGCGTGCGCAAAGCCATCGGCGCCACCAAGCGCGCGCTTCTCACCCAGTTCACCACGGAGGCGGTCACATTGTCCGCCGTGGGAGGCATCATTGGCATCCTTGTCGGCGCGGTGCTCACGTGGATCGTCTATTTTCTCCCCATCGGCCTGCCGGCAACGCTGTCCATCATGTGGGTGCTGATCGGCTTCTGCGTCTCCTGCGCCATCGGTCTAATTTTCGGCATTTATCCGGCGTGGAAGGCGGCAAATCTGGACCCGATTGAAGCTTTGCGGTATGAATAGATGTACCGGAAATCGAACAATGGCCATGGCACAGTTCCGCGGCTCGGTTTCCCCGGGTCATCGAAGGTTGCAGACCCGCGGTTTCCGGATTGCCACGCCCTTCCGCGAGACTTATAGGAGACCCTATTCCGGCGCTTCATTCATTCAATTGACTGCTCCGCTTTTCTCCAGTTCATTCCCGGCGTTTTCGAACCGAACATTCTTGCCCTTTTCACAGCGCACGAGGACCGCTGAATCATGGAGTTGATTGAAGCAGTCAAGCTCGCACTGCAATCTCTCTGGGCCAACAAGATGCGCAGCATCCTCACGCTGCTCGGCGTCGTCATTGGCGTTGCCTCCGTCATCATGGTCGTCACGCTGACCAACGGCGCCAAGCAATTTGTTACTGCCAAGATCAACACCTACGGCGCCAGCGTGATCACCATCCGGAAGATGCCGCAGACCTTCATGACCGTCGATGAGTATCTCGACTTCCAAAAGCGGAGAGATATTACCTACGACGACTACCGGGCCGTACTTTCTGATTGCAAGTCGTGCGTGTCGGTCGGCGCGGACCGCGCTACCGTCGGCAAAATCGTCTACCAGACCCGATCCTCGACCGACTCCAACATTCGCGGAATTACCTGGACCATGCCCGCCCTGTCGAATCTCAACATCGAAATCGGCCGCTCCTTCACCGAACTCGAGGATCAACATAGCGCCCACGTCGCCATTGTGGGTGCCGACGTGGTCGAAAACGTGCTCGGTCCCGGCGACCCACTCGGCAAGGAGATTCGCGTCGATGGCGCTCCCTACACGGTGATTGGGGTGGCCGAAAGCCAGGGCAAAATGATGGGTTCGAGCATGGACAACTGGGTGGGCATTCCTCTCACTGCTTTTCTGCAGTCGCACGGTTCCCACTCCACACTTGATATCTATGTGGATGCCGGTAGCGGCGCCGATGCCATGGAAACCGTCTCCGGCGAGCTGCGCACGATTATGCGCATACGCCGCCATTTGGCTCCCGGAGCGCCGGACACCTTCACCATCGATTCAAGCGCAACCTTCGGCGACATGCTCGGCAAGATCCTCGATAACTTCGGCGCTGTCGTCGTGGCCATTGCAGGTATCTCTCTCGTCATTGGCGGCATTGTCATCATGAACATCATGCTCGTCTCCGTCACCGAGCGCACGCGCGAAATCGGCGTACGCAAAGCTCTCGGCGCGCGGCGTAAAGACATCCTGCTTCAATTCCTTATTGAGTCGGCGACAATGTCCCTTGCGGGAGGCGTCATCGGCGTGATCGCAGGCATCGGCGTGGCCAAAGTTGTGACTGTACTGATCGCATTCCCGTCGGAAGTGGAGCTCTGGTCCATCCTGGTCGGCTTAACCGTCGCCACCGCCGTCGGTCTCTTCTTCGGCGTCTATCCTGCTCATAAGGCGGCCCAACTCGATCCCATCACTGCCCTGCGCGCGGAGTTGTAGCCATGCGTCTCAGAGACTCGAAAGAATCCGTAAAGATGGCGCTCGAAACTCTGCGCAAAAACAAACTCCGCTCCGGTCTGACGGTTCTGGGAATCTCCATCGGCATTGCCACCGTGATTCTCATCTCATCGGCCATCAATGGTCTCAACAGCAACATCGATCAATTTGTCAAAACCCTGGGAACTAATGACCTCTGGGTCTTTCGCTTCGACCCCTGGGGCCGTCGTCTCACCACCGAGGAACTCAATCGCAAACAGCTCACCTATGACGACGGCGTGGCCATGCGCAGCCTCCCGCATGTCGTTGCCGTCGATCCCGCCGTCACTTATCAGAATTTCCAGCTGGGCATCGGCAACGTCTCTCTCAAGGCCGGTACCCACAAGGTCCAGAACACCATCATCTATGGCGCTACATCCGATGTAAAAAAGACCGACGATATCGAAATCGCGGAAGGCCGCATGTGGACCGAGGCTGAAGGAGAACACAATGCCAGCGTCGTTGTGCTGGGCCATGACGCCGCGGAAGATCTCTTTCCCGATGAATCCCCAATCGGCAAAGATGTCGATTGCGGAGGCGATGTCTTTACCGTCATCGGCGTGCTCGACAAACAGCCGCAGCCCTTCGGAACCGGACGCAATACAGCGGACAACTCAGCCTACTTCCCACTCGGCGCCTTCCACAAAATCCATCCGGAAATCAAGGACTTCTGGATCACCGTCAAATATGACGATCCCGCCAACAAGGAGCTGGTGACCGAGGAGATTCGAGAACTTCTCCGCGTCCGTCGCGGAGTGCGCATCCAACAGGACGACAACTTCGCCATCTTCGGCCCCGACACCCTCACCCGTCTTTGGAATCAGCTCACAGGCGGCCTCTTTCTCTTCATGGTTGCCGTATCATCTGTCGGCCTCATCGTCGGGGGCGTTGGCGTCATGAACATCATGCTTGTCTCCGTCACCGAGCGCACCCGCGAAATCGGCATCCGTAAAGCCATCGGCGCGACCCGGAACAACATCCTTCTGCAATTCACGCTCGAAGCTGTCACTCTCTGCGCCGTCGGGGGCCTTCTAGGCATCCTTGCCGGCTCGTTCTTCACCCTCATCCTGCATTTCGCCGTCTCATTCCTGCATGCGGCGCTCTCCACGACCTGGATTGTCATCTCTTTCGTCGTCGCCTGCGCCATCGGCCTCCTCTTCGGCATTTATCCCGCATGGAAGGCCGCATCCCTCGACCCGATCGAGGCCCTGCGCTACGAATAGTGCAGTTGATACGTCTTAGTTCACGGTTTACCGCTGCAGGGGCAGGTTGTCGCACGTGCGCTGAGAACTGTGAACTAAGAATCGACTAGTACACTTCGAACTAGGAACTGCAAATTAAGAACTGTGAACTCCGAACTAATAATGGTTCCGCACGCTCTGGCCTCGGCCGTGGAAGTAGCGACGACGGTGATGGCCGTGGCAGGCATGGGCTATTTCCTGGCAGCCATCGTCGCCGCTCGCTTTTATCTTGCCGCGCGGCGCACGCAACTCCCACCTTTCGCGCCCAGCCTCAGCATTCTCAAGTCGCTCAAAGGCCTCGACACGGGGATGCTCGACGCCTTCCGCAGCCATTGCCGCCAAAACTACGCTGGCGAATACGAGCTGCTCTTCGGCGTCTCCTCGCTCGATGACCCTGCCGTCCCGGCCGTCCGGCAATTGCAGCGTGAGTTTCCCGATCGTGCTATCCGCCTCATCGAGTGCTCGCAGCGTTTGGGCGCCAACGGCAAAGTCAGCACTCTGGCCCAGCTCGTTCCGCACGCGCAGCACGAATTCCTGCTCATCAGCGATTCCGACATTGCCGTAAGCTCGCGCTACCTCGAGCGCATCATGATCTCGTTCTCGCAACCCCGCATCGATGGCGTGCACTTCACACAGCCCGTGGGATTGGTCACGGCGCTCTATCGCGGTCACGCACACCGTACCCTGGCTTCGCGCTTCGAAGCGCTGGGAATCGCCACCGACTTTCAACCCGGCGTCCTGCTTTCCAGAATGCTTGAAGGCGGAATGCATTTCGGTCTCGGCTCCACGCTTGCCGTCCGCCGCGAAGCGCTCGACCGCATCCGCGGATTCGCGGCCCTGGTCGACTATCTCGCCGACGACTACGAACTGGGCGCACGCATCGCGCAGGCCGGCTACACCGTGGCGCTCAGCGCAGAAGTAGTCGAGACCAGCACCCCTCCCTATACCTGGCGCGGATTTGCCGATCACCAGTTGCGCTGGCTCAGGACCGTACGCGACGCCCGTCCCAAGGGCTACGCGGGGCTGGTCTTCACGCATGGCCTGGCTTGGGCGCTCTTGAATGTACTGGCCAGCGGACTGAGCCCTCTCAGCCTGTGGCTCCTCGGTCTGAGTTTTTTCCTTCGCCTCACCCTCGCCATGATGGTCGGCGCAGAAGTGCTCGGCGACCATCAGGTGCTGGCGAATCTCTGGCTGTTGCCTCTGCGCGATCTCACCGCCCTGGGATTGTGGACCACAGGCTTCACAAGCAACACCATCGTCTGGCGCGGCGAATGTTTCACAGTGAGCAAAGGCGTGCTGCACAAAATTCCCGAACACCATTCATCCCAGCCCTGAGCGCTTCGTCACAAATGGTCTTGAGCCGTTCGTCAATTCATCCGGTTGATTCGCCTCCCAGCACGCTCCGCAACAGATTCACGGAATGCCGCTATCCGGAGGCGCACGACGTCTGCTACATTCCCCTCACGCGGCTCACCACGATTCTCAGCCGGACATGTCTTCGCGCTGTCCGTCTCCGAGTCAGAGAACCGAACCGAGCCGCAACAGGAGAGACCTTATGCGCTTCGCCATCCATCATCGTGCCGCCCGCGTCTTGGCTTGTTGCCTGCTGACCGCAGCTTCCACGTTTGCCCTTGCCCAGGCCGCAGCGCCCGCCAAACCGGCCGTCGGCACCGCAGTTCCGCCCACCCAGGTCTACGGCCATCTCTTAAGCTTGTTGGAATCGGAGTTTGTCGGCGCCGCCGAAGCCATGCCTGAAGACAAATACGACTTTGCGCCCGCAGCAACCATGGGCGAATTCAAAGGTGTCCGCACTTTTGCCGACCAGGTCAAGCACGTGACCGAAGCCAACTACTACTTCTTCGGCAATCCAAAGACCACCGATGCCGAAGGGAAGGCCAAGAGCGACGCCATCGCCAAGCTCAAAACCAAGGCTGAGATCGTGCAGGCGCTCAAGGACTCCTTTGCCCAGGCCCACGCCTACGTCGACGCCATCACCCCGGAGAATGCCTTCATCCAGACCGAACACGGCACCCGCGCCGGTCAGGCAGCCTTCGGCATCGCGCATTTCATGGATCACTACGGCCAGATGGTCGAGTACCTGCGCATGAACAGCATCATTCCCCCCGCCAGCCGCGGCAGCATGTAGGCCGAAACAGACTCCACGTACAGTGGGGCAAAGATTCTCCGCTATCTCAATCGCCACCGCTCGTGGGTGCCCCGGGTCTCGATGCCGGGGTCCCCGGCGACAGGTCCTCGTCGCTGGGGTGGTTTGAGACCTGGGAAAGCACGAATCCAGCCCCAGCAACAAACGCACGCCACTGCTATTGCGCGCGAATCGCGTTGACCGGATCCACACCCATCGCTTTGCGCGCCGGCAGGCAACACGCCAAAATCGAGATCCCCGCGAGAAGAACCGTGACGCACCCAGCCGTCAATGGATCGGTCGCCGACACACCGTACAGAAGCCCTTGCATAAAACGCGTCAGCACAAATGCGAGGACAAGCCCAAGCACCAGGCCCACCGCGGTCAGGCGAATTCCCTGCAGCAGCACCAGCCGCAGCACATCGCCGCGCGCTGCACCCAGCGCTACCCGAATCCCAATCTCGTGCGTGCGCAACTCGGTGCGGTAAGCCACAACGCCGTAGATACCGGTCGTCGCCAGCACCAGGGCAACGAGCGCGAAGATTCCCGCGAACGTGCTCTGGATGACCGCAAAGCTGTTCGCCATCTGCGTAGTCTCCCGCATCGTACGCACGTCGAACACGGGAAACCGCCCGCCAACCTCCTGAATCGCGCGCTCCAGTGCCGGAGCCATGTCCTGCGGATTGCCTCGCGTCCTCACCAGAACGATCGTCTCGTTGTCGGGCTCCTGCAGGTAGCTCATGTAGATCATGGGCCCCGGCAGCTCACTCATCATCAGATGCTTCGAGTTCTGCACCACGCCGACAACGGTGAAAAGCCCGCTCCATATCCTGAGCTTCTTTCCAAGCGGATCCTGTCCTGGCCAATACCGGCTTGCCGCCGTCTGATCGATAATCAGTACCCGGGGTGTTTTTTCGCTGTCGTCCTGCGTAAAGTCGCGCCCTTCCAGGATCGGTATGCCCATGGTCTCGAAGTACCGCGGCGTCACATCGGCCCTTCCCACCTCAAGCGATTCGTGGGGGCGCGGCACATACCCATCCGGATACGCGTCCACAGTCTTCCGGCTCAAGGTCAACGGAACCCAATCCGTGAGCGATGCCACCGTCACGCCCTGCAGCGCCGACGCGCGTTCGACAATCCTGCGGCGAATAGCGTCCGCTTCGTCGTTGGAGTAGCCGGCCATATTCAGACCCACCGACGCAGTCAGAATATGATCCTGCTCAAATCCCGGGTCTGCTTGCGCGATATTCCGCAGGGTGCGCAGAAACAACGCCGAACACACCAGCAGCGCAAGCGATAGGGCGATCTGCACCACCACCAGCCCGTTGAGCAGTTGCCGATTGTGCGAACCGCCCGCAACGCTGGCCGATTCCTCCTTCAGCACTTCCGCCGCGGGCACATGCGACGACCGCCATGCTGGAAACGCCCCGCACAGCACGCTGGCCAGAACCGCCAGAAGCACAATCCCGATCACCACGTTGTGATCCAGAGCCCCATTCAACACGATCGGATTTGCGTTCGGCGGAATGAACCGCGCGAAGGACTTCGCTGTCCACGCAGTCAGCAGCAGTGCAATCGCCCCTGCGCAGAGCGAAACAAGCACCCCCTCGATCACCATCTGCCGTATCAGCTGTGTACGTCCCGCGCCCAGCGACTGCCGGATTGCAATCTCCCGCCGCCGCGACACAAAACGCACCAGCGTAAGCGTGGCCACATTCGCACAGGTCAGTAGCAGCACCACCCCGGCAATGGCCAGCAGAATCGGCAGTGTAGCCGCCATGTAACCGTTCGCTCCGAACGGCGAGCGCCACATCGGGTCAAGCGAGATCGTGTTCACGCCTAGATGATCGTTCGGATAAGCCGACACGATCTGCCGCATGATCGTATCCAGATCCTGCGTTGCCTGTTCCCGGCGCACGCCGGGTTTCAGCCTTCCTACTACGTTCAGCCAGTTCGCGCTGCGATGCCTCATCTGCCACTCACTCGTCCCGAGAGGATTGAGTGTCACCCACACGTCCTGCCGAAGCCCCGGCATCGCGCCAATAAACCCCTCCGGCGCCACGCCAATCACCGTCACAGCGTGCCGGGCAATCTCGATCGTCTTGCCCACAATCGCAGGGTCCCCCGCAAAGCGCGTCTTCCAGGTCGAATAGCTCAGCACCACATACGGCACGGCGTCCGGTCGCGTCTCTTCTTCGGGCAGGAAAAACCGCCCAAGCACAGGCTTCACGCCCAGCACATCGAAGTAGTTCCACGACACATTGCCGATATAGATCCGCTCCGGCATCGCTCCGGCATGTGTCAGCGCAATCCAGTCGTGGTGATACGCCAAGATTCCCGCGAAGCTGTGGCTCCGCTCCCGCAGATCGCGATAATCGAGATAGGAGAGCGGCGGAGTCGGCGAGATGTTCCACAGCCCGCGCATCACGCTCACCAGGCTGCCCGTCTCCCGCGCTCCCGGAATCGGATGCAGCATCGTGCCATCGATCCAGCTGAAAACCGTACCGTTGGCACAGATCGCCAACGCCAGCATCAGAACGGCAATCATCGCGAACCCGGGGCTCTTGCGAAGCTGCCGGAGTGCGTAGCGGACATCCTGAAGCAGCCCAGCCATACGGAGCCCCCAATCTCTCCTCGTAGCGTATCTATGCCTTTTGGGGGGGCACTTGCCGTGCCAAAGCTCACACAAGCCTAACTCGCAAATCGAGAGCGACTTATCCATCCTCGTGTGTTCTAAATCACTTCCCCTTCTGTGCGTCGCCGCTCAGCAACTGTCCGAATCCGCACACTCATCGGACGACCGTCCCCGCCCGCGTGCTTGCCCAAGTCCAACCGCGCAACTCTGAACCTTATTTACACCGCGCGCGTATGATGCTGTGTGGTTGTTTTGCGCGGCAGCGACTGCGCAGAGCGGCCGGGAAGAGCCGTGCCATGCACGAATACGGCGCATCCGAACATCCGCTTCCCTCTGCACGCGTCTCTGAAACGCGTGACTCCGATACAGCGCCAACACCGCGGTCTCCGGCTGCCTTTTCTCCCGATACAACATTTGTTTACGACTTGCGAAGCGAAGAACACACTTCAGATGCCTTCTATGCCGAGCTTGCTCCGTTCGCAGAAGAGGTAGTCGCACAGATCGAAAAACGCGCCGGTTATTTGCTCGATGGCTACGGTCGCCATGTTCGCGAGGTTCTCTCCGAGTCTCCGCGCAGCCGCGGAGAGTATGCCCTCGAACTGTTGAGCCTGGGCATGATTCTCCGCAAATATGAGAGCGCCGCAACAGCCACACCCGCCTGGACGGCGAAGCTCGGCCAGGCACTTGTAAGAGTGCGCCACCGTATTCCTCTTCTCAAACCCATCGCGGACAAAACCCGTGCCCTCCTCGCATGCTTCTGGTTTGCTCCGGCGATCGACTCCCCGCGCCGGCCCACTCTGTCCCGGCCCCCATTCGACCGGCTGACGCTCCTCATTCATTGGCTCCGAGCCACGGGAGAATTCGAGCAGGAAGCCTTGCGTCTCTCCAACTGGCGCGCTTACTTCACCCAGCTAAGACCCAGCGAGTCCGCCTACTGGATGGGCATTGCCACTGTTCTCTTTGACCGCTTCGAGCGTGAAGCCGCCGTGCGCTTTGGAGACTATACGCGCGGCGTCGGGCCCTTTATCGCTGGCGATTACGCACACCGCGGAATCCGCGAAGACCGGCTCTTCTGCGGTCGAACGCAAAGCGAGTATCACCTCAACATGGTCGCCGCCGAAATCATGAACCTCGGATTGCGCGAAGCCTTCGAGCGCACCAAGCAAAAAGCCGTCCTGGTTCCCGCCTGCCTGCGCGGCGCAAAAGCTGCAGCCTGCCGCGCTAGACTCGACGGCGTCGACATGACCTGCACCGCTTGCGATCCCGCGTGCGCCGTGAACCGCATCACACAGCGCATGCGCATCCTGGGTGCCAAGGTGTACCTGGTCGCGCATACCAAAGGATTCAGCCGCTGGCTCGATCGTTGGCAGCGTGAACCGGGCGTGGGTGTAACCGCTGTCGCGTGCCTGCTCAACATTCTGCCAGGAGGTTATGAGATGCGTTCGCGGGGCATCGCCTCCCAGTGCGTGCCACTCGACTACCCGGGGTGTCGCAAACACTGGAGCAGCAAAGGCATCGCAACCTCCGTCAACGAGGATCGACTGGTGAAGATCGTCGCTGCTTCGGCTTCTGCGGCGCCTATGTTGCGATCATCGACGTGAACTCCGGAGGTATCGGCTCCGTCACAGTCCCGACTGCGGCGCTTGTCGCTCAGCGCTGACGCAGGAGCCCCCAGAACCCCAAGCCGGGAGGGTCCCCGGCCCCCATGGGCAGGTCTTCCTCTGTGGGGTGGTTATTCCTCGCGCAGCAGCACCAGGGGGTCCACTCCCAGTGCGCGTTGCGCGGGAATCCACGTGGCCAGCAGCCCCAGCAGCGCCATCGCCAGCACCACACCGGCCAGCACCACCGGATCGCGTGGCGTCGCCTGATACACGATCGACGCCAGCACCCGCGTCGCAAGAAGTCCCAGGACCAATCCAGCCGCAGATCCAAGACCCAGCAGCTTCACCGCGCGGCCCAACGCCGTACCCAGCACCTGGCTCCGCTTCGCCCCCAACGCCACACGGATGCCCAGCTCCCGCATCCGCTTGCTCACCGAATAAGCGGCCATGCCGAATATACCGAGCATAGACAGAATCGCCCCCATCGCCCCCATCACGCCCAGCGCCATCGTCGCCACCTTCGCCGGGAATTGCACCACTTCCAGCAACTGATTCCAGCTCTGAATGTCCACTGGCAGCCCCGCGTCGAGTTCGCGGAGCTTCGCGCGCATCAGCCTCTGCAGTTGCTCGGGATCGCGCTTCGACCGCACGATGAGATAGCTCATCGGATCGTCGTACAGCATCGACGGCATCAAAATGGCCGGCTCGCGGTCCTCGGTCAGCGACAGGTACTTCCCATCTTCCACAATGCCCACAATCTCAACCAGGGTTCCGTCGCCGATGCGGAAGTGTTTTCCGACCGCGCCGTTCGCGCTCCCGAACATCCGCAGCACAAATTGCCGGTTGGCCAGCGCCGGCACTGGGAAACTCTGATCGTCATGCCACAGGAAGTCGCGGCCGGCAAGCAACGCTGTTCCCGCGGCCTTCAAGTATCCCGGCGAAACGTTGAACCGAAAAGGAGACAGTGCCGCATTCGACGGCGCCAGATCCCGCGTGTGCTCGGTGAATACCTTCTCGCGGAACGCAGCCGTGTAAACCAGCGGCGGATAGTTGTTCACCAGGCCCACGGCCTCCACGCCCGGGATCGCCGCCATCGCATCAATCATCCTCCGGTTGAACTGGGGAATCTGCTTCCCCGTGTAGCCTGCGTTGGCCAGATTCACGCCGGCAGTCATTGCATTGCGTGGATCGAACCCGTAGCTCGCGTTCATACTCCGCATCAGGCCGCGCACCGCCACCAGCGAGGCCGTCACCAGCAGCGCGCAAATCGCGATCTGTGCCACCAGCAGCACATCGCGCACCGAAACCTTCCGTCCCATTCGGGACATCGACCCCGCCTTCACCACCTCGTAGGGGTTTGCCCGCATCACCTGCCGCACGGGCACGATCCCGAACAGGAGTCCACTGAACAGCGAAAGTGCCAGCGCCACCGCGTAAATGCGCGCGTCCACCGTTACTGGGATATGAATTGGCGCTCCTGCGAACGGCTGCCATGTGCTCAGCTTTCGCAGAAGCGGCATCCCTCCCAGCACCCCCAGCATTCCTCCGGCCAGCGAGATCAGAACCGCCTCGGTCAACAACTGCCGCAGAATCCTCTTTCGCGTCGACCCCAGCGCCAGACGCAGTGCTACTTCGCGGGCGCGGTCTGAAGCATGGGCCGCAAACAAGCCGCCCAGGTTGGCACAGGCAGCCAGCAGGATCATCGTGGCCAACCCCATCAATGCCGCCACAAATCCGTGCACTCCGTCGCTAAAGCCGGACAACCCGGTCCGCCCTACCACCATGCGTTTCGCTTCAAAATCCTTTGGGTACGCCTTCGCCAACTCCCCCGCGACACGGTTTACATCCGCTTCCGCCTGCTCTCGTGTAACCCCCGGCTTCAAATGCCCGAACGTCTCGAACAGAGCTGCGGTATTCGTCCGATCGGTCAGCGAATTCCCGCCTATCAACTCCTGCTCCACAACCGGCAGAAAGAAATCCGGCGAGACAAACATGATGGTTCCGCGAAACTCCGGCGGCGTTACGCCGATCACCGTGAAGGGATGCTTATTGACCCGCACAACCCGCCCGATGATGCCGCGATCGTCCTGGAAGCGCGAGTGCCAATATCCATAGCTCAGCACCAAATACGGCGCACTCCCAGGTCCATGCTCGTCGGCTGCTGTGTATAGCCGGCCCAGGTATGGATGAACATCCAGAACCGTGAAGTAATTCCCCGTCGTCGAGAATCCACCCGCCGCTTTCGGGTCGTTTCCGGGATCGATCGCTGTCCCCAGCGTAAAGTTGAACGCCGCCAGATCCTGAAAACTTTGGTTCCTCTCGCGCAGATCGAGGTAGCTCGGATACGACTGAAATCCTATATCGGCGCCGTACTCCGTCCCATAGAGGCTTTTCGCGTCGGGCACGTTGAGCGTGTGGAGCACCAGTGCGTCCAGCACACCGAAGACCACGGCATTCGCCCCAATCGCCAGCGCCAGGGTCACGACTGCGGCAATCGTGAATCCCTTCGACTTGCGCAGAATCCTGAATGCGAACTGTACGTCCTGGAACAGTGTCTGCATGAAATAGCCGCCAAGGGCTTCGTAGCTTTCCTCTTTATATCGCTCAGGTCCTCCAAACTCGATCCGCGCCCGCCGCTCCGCCTCGGCTCGAGCCATCCCACCGTGCTCCAGTTCGTCCGCTCTGTGTTCGATGTGCGAGCGAAGCTCCTCGTCCATGTCTGCACGAACTTCGGAACGCTGAAAGATCGCAGCGATGCGAATGCGAAGCGTGTCGAGAATCTTCATTTTTATCTCCAATAGAACGAACGTTCGATCTAACTCTTCATTCCTCGCGCAACAGAACCAACGGGTTCACCTGCAGCGCTCGCTGTGCCGGAATCCACGTAGCAACCAAGCCCAGCAAAGCCATGGCCACTACCACACCGCACAGCACCAGTGGATCGCGCGGCGACGCCTGATACACGATGAACGCCAATACCTTTGTCGCAAGAAGACCCAGAATCAACCCCGCCGCGGAACCGAAGGCCAGCAATTTGAACGCACTTCCCAACGCTGCCGCCAGCACTTCTCTCCGCTGCGCGCCCAGTGCCACACGAATACCCAGTTCCTTCAACCGCCTGCTCACCGAGTACGCCGCCATCCCAAAAATCCCTGTGATAGACAGCATTGCGCCCATGATGCCCAGTACACCCAAGGACAATGTTGCCATCCGCGAGGCAAAAAAGGCGCCGTTCATCTCTTCGCTCCACGTCTGGACAAAGCACGGTAATCCGGAATCGAGATCGTGTATCTTGTTCCGTAAGACGGCGCCAAGCGGCAAAGCGACGGACCGCGAGCGTACCACCAGCCACGTGTCAGTGCGCGGATTCTGAAGGATCGGCACGAATATGGCGTTCTGTGGAGCTTCGGCGACGTTCGCCGTATATTTTCCATCCTCGACAACGCCCACCACCTGGATGCGCCCGCCCTCTTTTGTCCTGAAGTGGCGTCCGATTGCCTGCGCCGCGGAACCAAACTGCCGGCGCGCAAATTCCTGGTTGATCACCGCAACGTGCGGGGTGTTCTCATCATCGTGCCATGTAAACACCCTTCCCTTGAGGAGAGCGGTTCCGGCTGCTTGGAAATATTCGGGAGAGGCAGAGAAGTAGATAGCGTCGGTTGCGGCGTTAGAGGGCCTGAGGTCCGACGTTTCATCGCTGAATATATTTATGTCGTCCCATCCCATTTTCAAAGGTGGGCTGCTGACCAAACCCACTTGCGCCACCCCGGGGAGAGCCCTGAACTCGTCGATCATGCGTCGCTGTAGCGCGGGAACCTGCCTGCTTGTGTAGCCGGCCATGTGCGGGTCGGTCTCCACCAAGAACGTGTCGTGCGGATCGATACCGAGCTTGGTATGCATGGAGCGTTCTAGACCGCGAACGGCCACAATGGAGGAAGTGACCAGCACGGCACAAACGGTGATTTGTAGTACGAGCAGCACATCCCGCAGTTGGAGTCTCCCCGCTCGAGCAGCACTCGCCGACCCCGCCGATGCCGATTTAATCACCTGATACGGATCTGTGCGCAGAACCTGACGAACAGGAACAATACCGAAGAGGATTCCGCTGACCACAGCAAGCAGGAGAGCCAGCGCGTAAACATTAGCGTCGGGGTTCAGCGGGATATTCATGGGAAACTGTGGAAACGGTCGCCACGCACTGATGGTGCGCAATAGGAACACGCTTCCCCATAACCCCGCAGCACCACCTGCAAGGGAAAGGAGCATGGCTTCAGTAAGAAGTTGCCGCAGGATGCGTACTCGACGGGCTCCCAGGGCAAGCCGCAAGGCAACTTCGCGGGAGCGATCCGCTGCACGTGCGGCGAAGAGGCTGCCCAAATTTGCACACGCCGCCAGCAGAATCAATCCGGCCATGAGCATCAATCCAGCGAGGAACGCCTTCACCGCGCCGCCGAAAGCGCTGGCCAGACCCGGGCGCTGCAATTTGTATGTCAGCAGGAGTTGGTCAACATCATTCGGATAGCTCTTGCCGAGCCAGGAGCCGATTGAATCCAGGTCGGTAGCCGCCTGGGCGGGGGTTACCCCCGGCTTCAGGCGCCCCATTACCTCACTCATCCAACGGTTCTCTCGCTGGTTCCAGTGATCATCGCCGTCCACTAGGGTGCGATTTACGATCGGTACAAACAGATCAGGAGAAAACGCGATGAACGTACCCACAAATCCGGGCGGCGCAACGCCGATGATGACGAAGGGATGCTTGTTGAGAAGAACCGTGCGGCCAACAACGCCACGGTCGCCTTGAAAATGATCTCGCCAGAAGGCATAGCTCAGAACGATATACGGCGCACTGTTCGGCCCGTGTTCGTCGGCAGCGTGAAAGAAGCGGCCGAGATAGGGTTGCAGCCCCAGCACATCGAAATAGTTCCCGGTCGTTTCATAGAGCCACGCTTGCGAGGGGTTTCTGCCGGTGTCCAAGCCTGCCTGCGTGATGTCGTCGGCGGCCAGGGCATCGAAGCTGCGGTTGCGATCACGCAGATCGAGATAATTCGGGTACGACTCATATCCCCAGATACTTTGAGCGTGCCCAATGACATAGATGTTTTCAGCGGCGGGCACATTCAATGGGCGCAGCACAAGCGCGTTCAATACGGCAAACACCACCGTGTTCGCGCCGATGGCCAATGCCAGCGTCACCACCGCGGCAATCGTGAATCCCGGCGACTTGCGCAGCACGCGCAAAGCGAAGCGCACATCCTGCACCGCCGTCTGCACAAAACTCCCACCCAGGGCTTCGTAGCTTTCCTCCTTGTAGCGCCCGCGCGCGCCAAACTCGATGCGCGCCCTCCGCTCCGCTTCGGCCCGGTTCATCCCACAGCGTTCGAGGTCATCGGCGCGGTTCGCAATGTGCGCACGCAGCTCCTCTTCCACGTCTTCGGAAACCTCGGCGCGGCGAAACGTCTTCGTTGCAAGGGCGCGGAAATACGCCAGGGCGTTCATACTTCCTCCGGCCGCGCCGCGAGGGCCGCTGTCATTGCCGCGGCCAGACGATTCCACCCGTCCTGTTCCTCACGCAGCCGCTTCCGTCCTGCCGCCGTCAGCTCATAGAACTTCGCACGGCGATTGTTATCGGAAATGCCCCAGCTCGCCTTCAGCAGTCCTTGCCGTACCAGCCGGAAAAGCGCGGGATACAAGGCTCCCTGCTCAATCAGCAGCGCGCTGCCGGAGATTTGCCCGATGCGCAACAGAGCGCCGTAGCCATGAAGAGGGCCAAGAGAGACAGCTTTCAAGATAAGAAGATCGAGTGTTCCGGGAAGCAGCTGCGCCTGGTCGCCCATGATGGTGGTTCTCCTAAGGTGATTAGGAGATTACCCCGGCTCTCCTAAGCTGTCAAGGAGAACGCGCATTCTTTGTGACGAACGGTTATCGAACGACGCTGGGTGCCCCATCCAAGCCCCGCGTGGGTGGGATCATCCATCGATTCACATGAAAACTGGTCGGCCCACGAGACGAAGCCTTATCGCCCCGGGCAGGACCGCGGCGTCTTCACCCCGGCCACCACAACCCAGCCGTTGTCGGCGCCAGGATGCGTCGAACAGTGCACGTCGTGTATACCAGCCACCCAGAATCCGTGCGCAATGTACCCCTGACCGTACGCGAATACCGGATCATTCGCCTGCGCGGTCACCACACCATCGAGATCGTCGTTCGTCACTACCTGCACATTCACAGTCCGCCCGTTGGGAAGCTGCACGGCAATCGTCGTAATGTGATGACTTCCATGTGGTCCGCCTCTGTGCACGCGCGTCGGCTCAATGGCAACCCCGCACACAATGATGTTGTCCACATCCCGCCGCGTCCCGGAATCAATCAGATTGGCCAGCCCCTGGTTCACTTGCGGCGTACACCGGACTGGCACCGGCACATCGCGCGCAGCGAAAGCCGAACGGACATTGAACAGCAGACAAGCAAACAGGACAAGTCGGACGGCGCGGTTCATGGGGAACTCCAATCCGAAGAGACCTTCGGAGACGCATCGATTGTACGCACCCGCAATTGCAAAAGGAAAAACGGCAACGCGTCATCAGTCTTGATTTAGGCGCGCGACGAATTGGCAACTGCGCGGTCCCGAATGCTAGCCTGAGTGCCAAATGCCATTCGTGACAACAACTGAGGCGGGTGTGCCCATCCAGGGCCCCAGCGCCACACTCCTTTACGACGACTGGTATCCGGCCCTTCGCGCGGACACACTTCATAAAGGCAAACTGGCGAAGGCCGTGCTGCTGAATATCCCGCTTGTGCTGGGAAAGTTAAACGGCGGGGCGCCGTTTGCGATGCGCGACAGTTGCCCACACCGCGGCATTCCTCTCAGCGAAGGCTGGTTCAATGGCCAACGCGTCACCTGCCGCTATCATGGTTGGGAGTTCGAACCCTGCAGCGGCCGCTGCGAGCTCATCCCCTCGCTTTCGAGTCACGACCATCTCGACGCCACCCGTATCTATGCAACGGCATTTCCCTGCGAAGAGCGCGACGGCCACGCATGGGTCTTTGTGCCTAGCCCAGGATCCGGAAAACATTCCCCCGGCGCGAAGCCGGTACCCGAGCTCGCCAAATTCGGCCCACGCTACCGCACCGCGTTTCTCACCGCCGACCTGCCCTGCAATGTGGACCACGGCATCATCGGCCTCATGGACCCAGCCCATGGACCCTTCGTGCATCAGGCGTGGTGGTGGCGATCGCGCTCCAGCATCCGCGAAAAAACCAAGCGCTTCGAGCCCATCCCCGAAGGATTCAGGATGAGCGCGCATGCGCCCAGCGCGAACTCTGCGCCCTACAAACTCCTCGGCGTTTACGGGCAACCCGTAGAAACCACGATTGACTTCACGCTGCCCAACCGTCGCACCGAGATCATTCGCGCCGGCGACAAATGGTTCTCCTCGCTCACAACCGTCACGCCCGTGACCGCGTCCACTTGCCGCATCGATGTCATCGCCGCGTGGAATGTCTTCTACTACGTCCCGTTGCTGACGCCCATCGCGAAGTTTTTCGGAGCGAAGTTTGTGAGGCAGGATCAAATCACGATGATTCAGCAGGCCGAGGGCCTCAGGCACAATCCAAGTCTCATGCTCATCGACGACGCCGACAAGCCAGCGAAGTGGTATTTTGCCTTGAAACAGGGTCGGCTCGATGCAACCGCCAACGGCGCACCGCCAAAGCACCCCATGGATGGCCCGGTAGAACTGCACTGGCGCAGCTGAATCACGGCGCGTCAGCCTGCACTCCCGTTGGGTGCCCCGTCCTAGCTCCGCTAGGGCGGGAAAGCACTCCCCAGCCGCTGTCACCCCGAGCGCCCCCGCGAAAACACAAAGGCCGAAGATCGTCCGATCTCCGGCCAGCCCTGCTGTCATCCGATGCGCGTTATTCGCTCTCTGCCTCGTGCTTGTCGTCCTGCTCGTCTTCCTCGTCTTCACCTTCGACGGAGATGCGCAGCGAGCGCAGGAAATTCACATCATTCTTTGTGAAAGGAGCGCCTTCGGCCCCGCCTTCGGTTCCCGCTTCAGCGTCATCGGCTTCCTTGGTCGCAACCTCGTTCAAGCCGATCGTCGCCTCCAGCATCAGCAGGACATCGAAGCCGTGCCGCCGTATGTCCTGCACAACTCCCGCGATCTGCTCGCTCTCAATCACCGATTCGTGGATCGCCTCGCCAAGTTGTTGGATCAGTTCGCGCAGCTTTGATGTCACGTAAGCCTCCAGAACGTCGGCCAGCGCGACCTCATGCGCAGGGAGCGGCGTGGATTGTTCTACCTTACTGCCACAGCGGGCATGGGGCAACTTGGATTGCACTCGAATTCATGCAAAGCAGAGCGCCAGCCCCACTGTTACCATCATATCGAAATGAGACCGGAATCCTTTGGCCGTGTGCTCGGAATCGGATTACGAGTAGCGGGCCGCGTCGCTGGCCAGCGGCTCGGTGCCGCCTCGCAGCCGGCTGGCGCTCCGACAAGCGCAGGTTCGGCGCCACAGGATGCTGCCGCAAATCCTGCACAAAGAAGTCGCGCCGCCGGCAAAGCCACCACCAACCTCGCGCGCGGGTTAGGTGGATTTCTTAAGCCTTTCAGCCGCGTCGGCGGAATTCTCTGGCTCGAAGTCACAGGCGTCTTCTTCTTCCTGCCCGTCCTCGTCTTCGCACCGACGATGTGGCGCACTCGCTTCAGCTACGCCCACGGCCCCGACCACCGCACGTTCGTGGCCTCCGCCATCGTCGTCGTCGTCTTCTTCTATTTGGGGGTTAGTTCGTTCTGGCGCGCCCGCCGCAAATAGCGGATCTCATCGGCACAATTGGGCACACAGCTCACGCCGCATTCTTATCGCTCCGCATCATCACCCAAATCACCACGCCCACCAGCACCACGCTCACAAGAAACAGCCCAAAACCGTCATCCCGTCCGCCATGAAAACCGCCAAACCGAAGCAAACTCATCGCAGCCAGCCTTGTCGCCCTCGTCGTCATCGTCAAATCCTCGCATCGCCCCTTGCTCATGCAGGGCCGTACGAGTGCAGACACAGGCGCACCCGCTTAGTTTCTCTGTAAATTTAGGCTACTGTCTTAGGGGAACGCCGGAACCTACGCCCTCTTCCGGCTCCAACGCGGCGCAATCGCATAGTTCAACTGCACCAGCACAATTGCCGCAATGCTCACCCACACTCTGACGAAGCACAGCACCGCCCCAGCCGCGTAGAGCGATTGCGCAATGACAATCCGCCGGCAGATGCTGCCGCGAATCTCCTCCGGTGTGTCCGGTTTGATTAGCCCCGCGTGCGTCGCGTACGCCCAGCCCCAATACAGCATCGCACCAGGAACAAAAATGTTCAGCCAATACAATCCAAGCGCCAGCCTGTATTCAATGAACTCCGCCAACAGGCGCGTCGACAAGGGCATCAGCGTGATCGAGAAAAGAAATCCAAGATGAATCCACGTCAGGTCGCGCGTACCTTCGCCAATATGGTTCAACTGCGTCTGTTGTCCGGCCCAGAAGATCCCCAGCGTCAAAAAACTCATGCCATAGGTCAGCCACTGCGGTCCCATCGCGCACAACGCAGCCGCCAACTCCCGCTCGCTGTGAACTTGAGCCGCCGAGGGAATGTGCAGATCGAGCACCAGCAGCGTCATCGCCACGGCAAAAATCCCGTCGCTCAGCGCTGCCAGCCGCTCAAGATTCCTTCCCTGTATCCGGTTGTAAAGTCCCATCCTGTCGTCCACCACTCGCCTTCTCTCACTGCTGTGTCATCCTGAACGGAGCGCTTTCCGGGGACCCGACGAACCCCAGGTTCGCTGGGTCGAGCGGAGTGAAGGATCTGCTGTTCCTATGAATCTGATCTGCGGTTTACGCGTGTCGCACCCGCGTTAAATGCCACACTGCAAGTCCCAGCGCCAGAACTCCTAACACAATCGCCAGCAGCGCATCGCGCCCCGTATGAATTCTCCAGCCACGATAAAATGCGACACCCGCAGCCACAAGCATGAGGATTCCCCTGGCCTGCTCCATCTGCTTACCTCATTCCGGCATCTCGCGCCGCGTTTCCGGAGTTCGTTCCAGGTTTGACCCCGCCGCCCGCCGGTCCCTATCGTGGATAGGAATAAGGGTACTGTACGGCTCTGAAAGGAACACCCATGGCCACGTCGTCCGCGCCCGCGACTCCCGCACTCAAAAAAACCGCACTCAACGCTACCCACCGCGCTCTGAAAGCCAAAATGGTCGACTTCGGTGGATGGGACATGCCCGTCGAATATCCATGCCCCGGTGGAGGGTTGATCGCCGAGCACATGGCCGTCCGCACCGCTGTCGGCCTCTTCGACGTCAGCCACATGGGCGAAATTCAGTTCCGTGGCCCCGGCTCCCTCGCCGCCGTCCAGCACATCACCATGAACGACGCTTCGCGCCTCAAAGACGGCCAGGCCCACTACTCCGCGCTGCTCACACCCCAGGGCACATTCATCGATGACATCCTCGTCCATCGCCTCGGTGACAACGACTACCTCCTCGTCGTCAACGCCGGCACCACCGAGAAGGACCTCGCCTGGATTCGGAAGCAGGTAGGTACGTTTCCTGGAATCCACATCAGCGATTACTCCAGCTATTATTCCCAGCTCGCGCTCCAGGGCCCGCGCGCTCTCGAAACGCTGCAGAGGCTCACGAAGGTCGACCTCGCCGGCCTCAAGAATTATTGGTTCACATGGGGGCAAGTCGCCGGCATGCACAACGTTCTCATCGCCCGCACCGGCTACAGCGGCGAAGACGGCTTCGAAGTCTACATCCCCTCCGACGAAGCCACTACCGTCAAGATGTGGAACGCGCTCCTCGACGCCGGCGCCGAGTACGGCATCCGCCCCTGCGGTCTGGGCGCACGCAACACCCTCCGCCTCGAAGCCGGGATGAGCCTCTATGGGCACGAAATCTCAGAAGATATCAACGTCCTCGAAGCAGGCCTCGACCGCTGGCTCAAATTGGACAAAGGCGATTTTCTTGGAAGAGAGGCATTGCTTCAGGTGCAGGCAACAGGCGGGCCGCAGCGCAAGGTGGTTGGGCTCCAAATGCAGGACCGGGGCATCGCCCGCGATGGCTATCCGGTGCTTTCACTGGAAGGCGAACCGATCGGCACAATCACTTCTGGCAGCCCCGCGCCGTTCCTCAAAACCAACATCGCCATGGCCCTCGTGCCCACGGCCACAGCGGCCTCCGGCGCCGACGTCCTCGCCGACGTGCGCGGGAATCGCGTCCGGGCAAAACAGGTCCCTGTGCCGTTCTACAAGCGGCCCAGGAAATAAGGCGGTGCCTCCAAACAAACCTCCGTTTTAAAGAGGACCGGATTCGTGGAATCGGAGGGAGCAGGGGCCTTCAGGCTCCTGAATCAAGCCGCAGAATCAGGGGGCTTTAGCCCCGGAGGAACGCCCTCCGCAATCTATAAACCTGTCCAAGAAATCCCAGTTACTTCAACTCGGAAGGCAAGGGAACGCCCAACTCCGCCGCGACAGCGCGCGCCTCAGTGAGTCTCCGTTCGGCATCCAACACATCCGCAATCAGCTGGCTGAAAGCTAGCTCGTCGAGCCACGGACGCGAAACAAGGTCAAATGACAAAGGCTTCTCCATAACTAATATTCGGGTCAATTCTTCCAGTTGAAAGGCAGCCTGGTTCAATTGCGCTTTCGTCGCCTCAAGATGCGCTTTCAACTCCTCGCATCGAAGCAAAACGGCAGCGGTGGACTCGTGCGTTGCATAGCCCGTCAATCGGGTCTCCTGCGGGTGAATTTTCTGATAGACGTTCTATCTTCGCTGAGATGCCTGCGACCTGCCGGAGGCTGGCCGAAAAAGCCATCTATATGCCGTAAAGACCCGCATCTGTTTTACAAGATGAATTCGCGCTATCGCGTCGCCAATAGCGATTTCGAAACACGGCTTGGACGGTGCGATTCTTCGTTCAATCAGTCGCTCCGAGTCCATCCAATCGGAAGTTCCGAAGCTCGGCAAATGAAAGTGGAATGTTCTCATCACGGCACGTTGCCTTCACTTCCTCAAGCAGACTCCTTTCATCACTGGAATACGCGTCCGGATGCATCGTCACGATCCAAATCCCATTGGATTGCACCCCGGGGTCCTGCTCGCGGACGTAAGAAAGCAAAGCGGGTAGCAGTTTGGAAAACGGAATGCCCATTCGCGGGCTTCAATCGTTGAGAAGAATAAACTGACAAATCCCAGCGAGTTCCCGCAACCTCTGCGACCCGCCTGGGAAGTATGTGGATCGAAATTCCTAGCGACCCGTTCCTGCGCAGAAGCCACCGGAGTGAAAACTGCACAACGCCTTATAGCCGGATTCGCTTCCATCAAGCGCGTCACAGGCAGCCCTTCCTTGCTACCTCATCGCCACGCTCACACTTGCATCACTTCGGCTTCCTTCTTGCGCGAGAGTTCCTCCATGCGGAGAATCTCGTCGTTGGTCATCTTCTGCACTTCTTCGAGCGCGCGCTTCTCCTCGTCCTCGCTGATCTTTTTTTCCTTGGCCAGCTTCTTCAGTGCGTCGTTGCCGTCCCGGCGCACATTCCGCACCGCCGTCCGGTGATCTTCCAGCACCTTGTTCAGGTGCTTCACCACCTCGCGACGCCGCTCCTCCGTCATTGGAGGAACAGGCACGCGCACAACCTTGCCATCGGAGATGGGATTGAACCCCAAACTCGCCGTCTGAATCGCCTTCTCGATCTCCTTCAGTGCCGTCGGATCCCACGGCGAAATTAAAATCAGCTGCGGTTCGGGCGCAGACACTTGCGCCATCTGGCTGATCGGCGTCGGCGTGCCATAATAGTCCACCTTCACCTGGTCCAGCATGTGTACGCTTGCGCGCCCCGTGCGCGTTGACGCCAGATTCGACTGAAAACCGCTCACTGCCTGGTCCATGCGCCGCTTCAAGTCAGCTGCCAGATCCTTGATTGCCGGATTGCTACCCATATTCGGAACTGCCATCGCTCTCCCTCGTTCCATCCAAAACACTATAGTAAGGCGTTTTCCCGCCTTAGGCGGCGATTTCCACCCTCGGCAAGCTGCCGTTTTGCTCGCTCAAACGTCCGTTGGAGTGTCTGCCGGTCCGTCTCTCCACGAAGCCGCGCAGGCGGCAGGTGTCCAGATATGTGTCCGATAATACGAGCCGCAGAAAGGCGCGCGATGCATTGGACCAAGTGGCCGTGGTTGCAGCGAAACCAGATTGAGGGCACGCCGAAGCCCGAGCGTTCAAGTCGACGCGGCCATCAGGGATCGGCGACCCTGTACGAGACTAAAAAATGGATGCTAAACTCTGGTTTCGCTCTGGCTGTGGCCGGCGGCCTCGTCGTGGCCGTCCTGGCCTGGATCTTGTTCGCGCCGGAAATCCGCGCCCTGCACCACTAACCCGGCTCCCTCTCGCCGGGGTGGCTGGCTGGCTGGAGACCTTATCGTCGTCTCGCCGCCTTCACCGACGCCGCCTGCTCATGCGCGTGATAGCTCGACCGCACCAGCGGCCCCGATTCCACATGCCGGAATCCCATCTTCAGAGCTTCGCTGTTTAACTCCTGGAACTCTCTCGGAGTATAAAGACGCGCCATCGGCAAATGATCGCGGGACGGCCGCAGGTATTGCCCAATCGTCAGAATGTCGCAGCCCACCGCCGCCAGATCTCGAAATACCTCAAGCAATTCCGCTGTCTCCTCGCCCAGCCCCACCATCACACCGGACTTGGTTACGCCGTTGGGGCTTAGCTCTTTCGAGTAGCGCAACAGCTCGAGACTTCGCCCATACCGCGCACCGGACCGCACCACGCGATACAGCCGTGGCACCGTTTCTGTATTGTGGTTCAGCACCTCGGGCCGCGCTTCCACCACAATCCGAATTGCCTCTTCGTTGCCTTGAAAGTCCGGAATCAGCACCTCCACCCGGCATCCGGGCGCCTGCCGACGAATCTCGTCAATCACCATTGCAAACACACGCGCACCCGCCAACAGGTCATCGTCGCGATTGACGCTGGTAATCACCGCATGCTGCAATCCGAGCGCGGCCACGGCCTCTGCCACGCGTCGTGGCTCGTCGAAATCGATCGGCTCCGGCCTGCCCTTCGGCACCGCGCAAAACCCGCAACGCCTTGTGCACACGTTGCCCAGCATCATAAAAGTCGCCGTCTTGTGTTGCCAGCATTCCCCGATGTTGGGACAGTGCGCACTTTCGCACACAGTGTGGAGGCCGAGCGAACGCGCGAGCCGCTTGAGGTCGTGGTAGTTTTCGCCCATTGGAGCGCGCGTCCTCAACCACTCCGGCTTCGGCGCCGGGACCTTGCGCACGGACTCGATTTGTACCAGTTCCATCACGCTCTATTGTACCGGCCCATCGCTCAACCGCCCGCTTGGTACACTGCCACCACCGAGACTGGGAGGGCGTTCTCGAATGCGTCGGAAGGTTGCGGCATTTGCGATCCTCACCTTGGTTGCGGCCTCCGCAGCCGCACAGTCCTCCTACCAGCCGGATCAGGCTGTGTCCTCGGACGCCACAAAAATCTTCGCGCAACTGCGCGAACAGTGGGCTCAAAACCTGCGCGAAAAGCAGATTGAAGCCTCAGTAGCCGAGTACACCGCCGACGCCGAGTTCATCCAACCCGACGGCGGCCGCATCCACGGAACAGACGCCATTCGCAAGCTCTACGAGACGATCACCGCAACCTTCGACAGCAATCTCGTTTTCAATTCGCAGCGAGTTGAAACGTCCGGCGACCTGACCTTCGACTCGGGCACCTTCCGCGAACTCCTCACCTTGCGCGCAACAGGCAAGCGTCTCTTCTCCACGGGAAGCTATCTCACCGTCTATCGCCGCGACCCCACCGGCGGATGGTTGATTGCGCAGCAAATGTGGACCGGCCCTCCCTTCGAATTGATGATCAAGCTCGACCTCGATCCGCATCCGGTCGTCGCGCTCACCTTCGACGACCTGCCCGCGGCCGGAGTGCTTCCAGCCGGCACGACGCGGACGAAGATCGCTATCGATCTTGCGGCGGAGCTGAATGCCAATCATTTCGCTGGAACCTACGGTTTCGTGAACACCTCGAAGTTGCTGAACAGTCCGGACGCGCAACACGCCTTGCATGCGTGGGTCGATGCGGGCATGAACATCGGCAGCCACACGTGGTCGCACATGTCGCTCAGCAGCAATCCGGCGGATGCATTCGAACAGGACATCGCGCTGAACGAACCGGCGCTGGCCGAATATGCGGGCACGCGCGACTGGCATTGGTTCCGCTACCCGTTCTTGTGGGAAGGGGACACACTCGACAAACGCCGCGCCGTGCGCGCCTATCTAAAATCCCACGACTATCGCGTTGCCCAGGTCTCTCTCGATTTCGAAGACTACGCCTGGAACGATGCGTACAGCCGCTGTTCGGCCAGGCAGGATACGGCTTCCATCGACTGGCTCAAGCAAAGCTATCTCGATACCGCAACCGAATACATTCGTCTCGGCCGCGAAGAACAGCTCATCGCATTCGGCCACGAAATTCCCAATGTACTCCTGCTTCACGAAACAGCTTTTACCACCCTCATGCTGCCCGCCCTCCTCGACCTTCTGCGCAAGCAGGGCTTTCGCTTCGCCTCGCTGCCAGAAATCGAACAGGACCCCGCCTACGCCCAGGATCCCGACGCGGCGCTCAAATACGGCGGCACACTACCCGATCAATTCATGGACTCACGCCACTTGAAGTATCCGCCGTTCCAGCCCAAACCCTTCGATAAGTTGAAAATCTTATGCGACTGAGATGAACTTACAAAGCGTGCAGCAAAGTCTCTCCTTCAGGAGTAGAATCCTGCCCAAGAGGAGACCGGTGTGAAGCCTCTTTTCCTTGTTTCTGTTGTTTGCCTCGCAGTAGGCCTTGGTGTGCTCTTCGGCTATTGCAACGGCGCCGCCAAGCTGTCACTCGGCGATTCGCTTCCCGCCATTTCGATTCACGTTGATATCACTACCACTGGCGTGCCCGCGCTCACCGGCGTTCCGCTCACACTCATCGGCGCTTTCCTGCTCATCGTCGCGTGGTTTCTTGCCCTCTTCGGCCGATCCAAGCAGAGTGTCGTCGAGCCACCGCCTCGACGCCGCGAAGAGCCTTTTAGAGAATAGAAGATCGCTTCCGCTTACTCTGCCTGTTTCCTGATGTCCGTTGCAGCCGGTGCCGGCGCAGGCTTCAGGTACTTATCCCACCACGCCAGCCACCTCTCGTACCGGTCGCGAATATAACTCGGCCGCGTAAACCCGTGAAATTGTCCCGGATAAACAACTAACTCCGTCGGCCTCCCCAGAGACTTCAGCGCCTGATACATCTGCTCGCCGCCCAGGAGAGGCACGTTCATGTCCGACGTTCCACCCATGAACAACATCGGAGTGTGCACCCGCTTATCGACTTCGAGAAATGGATAACTCATCTTGATATACAGCTGCAGATTCTTCCACGGCGGCCCGAGCTCGTTGTCATATTGCAGAATGTATTGATCCGCGCCATAAAACGACATCGGCGCTGCCACGCCCGCCCCGCTGATACCGCACTTGAAGCGGTCCGTGCTCGCCACCGAGTAATCGGTCAAGATGCCGCCATAACTCCATCCCGTAACGCACAAACGACTCGGATCGGCCACTCCCATCGCCACTGCCTTGTCCACACCGGCCAACAGGTCTTCTACTTCGAAATGCCCCCAGTCCGCCGCAATCGCCTTCGCGTAATCCTGCCCCCGCCCTGAACTACCCCGATAATTGACGTTCAGCTCGGCATAACCCTTTGCCGCCAGCCACTGCCGCATAAAGTCGAAGCTATGTTCGTCCTGTCCATTCGGGCCGCCATGAATAAACAGGATCATCGGTACCGGTGATCCCTCTTTGAATCCCCCTGGCTTCGTCAGCAGCCCGTGCACGTCGGTTCCGTCTTTGCTTTTGAATTCGATTCCTTCGGTCGGCACAAGGTTCAGCTCAGCCATCAATGCATCGTTGTGCTTGGTCAGCTTGCGCAGCGCGCCGTTTTCGAGCGCGTAAAGCTCCGCAGGATCCGAATCGTTCGTGTAAAGCACCGCTGCATGGCCCGCAGCCGTGTCCCATGTCATTACCGATCCCTGTTGCGTTTCAAGCGGCTTGTCCCCGTCGCCGCCTGACTCAACTTCGGCGGGATACTGGTTGCGATCGTCATTGACGAGATAACTCAGCTTCCCATCCGGCGAGTAAATGGGCGAGCGCACCGCGCGGTCCAGCTTAGCTGCTGGATAACTCACCTTCCCGTCCAGAGAAACTACGGCCGCGTGCGACTGCGAGTACTCCAATAACTCTAGTTTTGCTCCCTGCGTGTACGCAATTGACTTCGAATCGGGTGACCACGCGAGCTGTCCACCGTCAGGCCCCTCCCATGTTGTCAGTTTCCGCGGCGCCGACGCTGGCTTCGCTTCCACCACAAACACATCAGTGTTGTTGGTGCGATCCGGGTCCGGGCCCTGGTTGCTCACAAACGCAATCCACTTTCCATCCGGCGACCACTCCGCGTTGTTCTCGTTCACATTCTTGCCAGTGGTCAGCTTCTCCATCTTCTTCGTCGCAATGTCATAAAGGTAGAGCGCATTCCACTCATCGTCGCGGATGTATCCCTGAATATCCTGCTTGAAGTGGTAGCGATCGATCACAATAGGCTTGGGCGGCGCGGGCGGTTTGCCTTCTTCCGCGTCCGGCTCGTTCTTTGGCCGCAGCGTCAACAGCAGCTTCTTTGAATCCGGAGACCAGTTATACCCTTCAATCTCCTGATCCGTAATCGCCGTGAACTGCTCGGCCTCGCCACCTCGCCGGTCCATTACCCACACCTGGTCGCCCTTCGCCGCACCCGGCCGCGACGACATGAAACTGATATACCGTCCGTCAGGACTGAACTTCGGCGACGACGCGCCTTCTTTCCCATAGGTCAACTGCAAATCGACCGAGCCATCCCACTTCACCATCCATAGATGGGTCTGGCTCTTGTCTTCTTTCGTGTCGACTTGGCTGACGGAATAGACGACCCACTCGCCGTCGGGCGAAACCACCGGCCCGCTCACTCGCTGCAGCTTCGCCAGATCATCAAGAGTGATGTCGCGCTTCTTCGGCGCATCGGCTGCGCGTGCCGGAGTTAGAGGTGAAAACAGAACCCCAAGGGACAAAAAGACTCTAAGCAAGCAAGGGAAGTGTCGCAGCATGGGCAGAGATTACCATAGGGCCAAACTTCATCAAGCTTCCGGCTTTACTTACCGCAACTTTGCCCGCACCTCGGCTCGCACGAGGTAAAGAAAGAAAACCAGGTTCAGCAATCCCTGCACCAGCGCCGGCGCTTCGTGCTGCGCGCCAAATATCCACAAGTTGTAGCAGGCGAGAAGAAAGACAGCGGCCAGAGCTCCGGCCCATGCCCAGCGCAACAGAAGAATCAGCCCTGCACTGGCAGTCAAAAACGCCGCGGCGAGAATCAAAAACAGCGCGGGATAATGCCGCCCGACAACACCGAGGATAATGACACCGGCGAGCACTAAGAGATACAGTCCGATGGCGAGCAATCCCGGCAAGGGCGCCCAATCCCGCTGCCCCGGCGGCAACCGCACTTCGCGCGGGCCATCGCCCATTCCGCCGCTGCTCTCCTCGCGTCCGGTCGAATCCACTTTGCTCATAGCGTGCGCAGATACGCCAGCAGATCCTGCAACTCTGCATCGTCCAGTCGCGTCGCAGGCATCTCACCGCGCCCACGCAGGATAACCGCGGTCAGTCGCTCATCCGTCGGCGGCGCACCCGACGGCATCGCCTTCACTTTCGTGATCGCCTGCAATCCCGGCCCGTGCAGTCCCGCCGTCGTCGTCGGATAGTGGCAACGCGCGCAATTCTTCTGGTACACCTGCGCGCCGCGCGCTTCTTCCGGCGTCCACTCCGAGGCCGGCTTCGACGGCGGCAGCGGACGGCAGCCGGCCGTGCCCAGCGCTACACCCGCCGCGCAAATCAGTAGCGCATCTCTCAAAATCAAACCACGTCCCCGCATGTGCCCTCATGATACGCGTTCGCACACGGATCACCGAGCCCGTGCCGCCTCGTCCGTGTAAGATTTGGTCGAGTCGGAGAATCGTTGAAAATGATCCGCACAGCCAGCCGCCTGCTATTCGCTACCGCCAATTTCGCCATCGTGCCCGCGCTCTTCACCTGTGTTGCGCAAACGCCCCCGCACCAAATTGCCGGGGTGCCCCTCGTCAAACCGGAGACCGTGGGATTCTCCTCCGAGCGCCTCGAAAACCTCCACTCCTTGATCCAGAACGAGATTGACCACAAGCAGCTCGCTGGCGCCATCACCTTGCTTGCGCGTCACGGCAAAATCGTGGACTACCGCACCTACGGCGTGCGCGACCTCGCTACCGGCGCGCCACTGACGCAGGACACGATCTTCCGTGACTACTCCATGACCAAACCGGTCACCGGAGTCGCCATGATGATCCTCTACGAGGAAGGCAAGTGGCTCCCTACCGACCCTATCTCCAAATACATTCCTGAATTCGCACACCTCAAAGTCTTCAGCGGCGTCGATGCCGACGGCAAAATGATCCTTGTCGATCCTGATCACGCACCCACGATGCGCGAGCTCATGTCCCATTCCGCAGGCTTTTCCTACGGCAATGGGAACTCCCCTGTCGATGCGATGTACAAGGACCTGAAGCCGATGCAATCGGCAAACCTGCAGGAAATGATCGACAAGCTGGCCAAGATTCCGCTGAACTACCAACCGGGCAAAGGCTGGACCTACTCGCTCTCCATGGACATCGAAGGCTACCTCGTCGAGAAGCTCTCCGGCCAATCGCTGCCCGCCTTTATGCGCGACCACATCTTCACGCCCCTCGGCATGAAAGACGCCGCCTTCTTTGTCCCGGAAGAAAAGCGCTCCCGCTTAGCGACGAACTACCGCGACAATCCACAGGGCGAACTTGTCCCCGTCGTCACTCCCGCGGGCACTTTCCCTGACTTCGCCACTGAACCCAGCTTCGCCTCCGGCGGCGGCGGCCTCATGTCCACGATTGAGGACTACTACCGCTTCGCGCAGATGCTCGGCAACGGTGGCCAGCTCGACGGCAAGCGCATTCTCGCACCAGCCACCGTCAAGCTCATGACATCGAATCATCTACCCGCCGGAATCCTCACCGGCCAATTCGGCATCGGCCAGCACATCATGCGCCCCGGCTTCGGCTACGGCTTCAACTGTGCCGTGGTCTTCGATCCACCCGAGGCCAATCTCTCCGACGGCAAAGGCACCTTCTTCTGGGATGGAGCCGCCGGCACCTGGTTCTGGGTCGATCCCACCAACGACATCGTCTTCGTGGGCATGATTCAGCGCATGACCAGCCCCGACAACCACCCCCTGCTCTACCGCAGCCACGCCACGGTGTATGGCGCGCTGGTTGATCCCTCTAAATAAACGCGCCACGGTCCGAGGTTGAGGGCCTCTCGTAATCCCCCAACACAGATGACCCTGCGACTTCTTCGATAGAATCGGTTCCAATAGGAGTTGCTGTGATTCGCGAGAGCTGGGAAGGACGCATCGTTGATGGAAAATACGCGCTTCTGGAGTGGTTGGGCGGCTCCGGAGATCGCGGCGTCTTTCTCACCGTACTGGACGGAATTCAGCGGGCCGCCATTAAGCTGATTCAGGCCGAGGGCGCGGATGCAGATGCATTCCTGGCTCAATGGGAAGCGGCAAAGACTCTATCGAATCCCCACCTGATGCCGGTATTGCGGACCGGTCAATGTGAGATTGCGGGCACCCATGTGGTGTACATCGTTACAGAACATGCCGAAAAAGTTCTGGCAAGATTTCTTCCCGAAAAGCCGCTCCGCGCGCATGAAGCGAAAAACATCTTCGAGCCGGTTCTCTTTGCGCTCTCGTATCTTCACGAAAATGGATTCGTCCATGGCCATATAAAGCCCTCCAACATTCTCGTCTCCGGCGGTGAGTTGAAGATTTCAACAGATGATTTTCTCGTTGCGGCCGGAGTTTCCAAGCCGCCGCGAAATCCTGGCATCCACGATGCGCCCGAGGTCGCAGCGGGAAGCCTCACTCCAGCAGCGGACATTTGGTCGGTAGGCATCTCGATCATCGAAGCCCTTACCCAACATCCGCCCGCGTGGGACAAGTCGACGCATTCCGAACCGATAGTGCCCGAATCTCTGCCCCAACCATTTCCAGAAATTGTGAGAGAGTGTCTTCGTTTGGACCCCGCGCAACGCTCCACGATTCGCGATATTGAGGCACGGCTTAACACCGCCCCCCCTCTTCCAGTCGCAACAGAACCAGTCGCAGCCTCCTCGGAACAAGTCGCGGCCGCTCCACGCCCTATCGGCAAATCGAAACTTTTTGAACCGGCCCCGTTTCCTTCGAGGTTGTTCGAAGATGTCGAGGAATCGACTCGCAGCCGATTCCCGTTAATCCCAGTTGTGCTTGGCGTTCTCGTGCTCGCCTTCGCGGTATTTCTGGTGATGCGAAGCAACGGCACAAACCTGTCGGCGCTGTTCCATCGCCAAAGCGCGCCGCCGGCAAGCCCAACCGCGTCGCCAACCCAGCCCCCGCAAATCTCTTCGAATGAGCCTCAAAGTGCGCCGCCAACCAGCCAGGCTGCACCAGCCTCGCAATCACCTTCACCCTCTGCTGGCGAACCTCAAAGCCCCCCCGCATCGAACCAGCCCGCGCCACAGCCCGAGGCTGCCGCTGCTTCACCGGCCGAAAGTCAAACCCCATCCACGGCCGCACAGCCTGAATCGCAAAACCCACAGCCGGCGCACGCCTCCATTCCAGCAACGACGAGTGGTGCCGTCGCAGCTCGTGTAATGCCAAGCGTCTCGCCAAGCGCGCGAGAGAGCATGCACGGCCCAGTAACCGTGGTCGTCCGCGTCTTCGTCGATCGAAGCGGCAGCGTTTCCAATACCGCCTATGTGACCCAAGGACCGGGTAATTATTTCGCCCGCATCTCTGCCCGAGCCGCGCATGAGTGGAAATTCTCCCCACCCCAAACCCATGGACGTCCCGAACCCAGTGTCTGGACACTGCGTTTCTATTTCACGCACGGAAATACCGAAGTCACCGAAACCGAAGAGCGTCGCTAGCAAGCTGGATCCGGAAAACAGCCTTTAGAACGAATATTCGCTCTATCCTCTTCTACCGCCACCGGAAGATGCGCAGCGAAATAAGAAACGGAACCACCAGCCACGCGGCGAGAACGCCCATGGGCGTCAACATTTGAGATAGGCTCATCCCCTGTAGCATATTTCCGCGTAGCGCATCGATTGCCGCGGTCAGCGGGAGCGCCTGCACGAGAGGCTGAATCAACCTAGGAAAGCGCGTAGCAGAGAAGAATATGCCGGAAAGAATCCACATGGGAAGCATGGCGAGATTCATCAATCCCGACACGGCTTCTGTCGTCTTCGCGCGGGACGCAATCAGCAAACCAAGCGATGAAAGCGACAACGAGGTAAGTACGCAAAGAAATCCAAGCTCCCAAAGCGACCCGCGAAACGGCACCCCGAAAACAAGCTTCGAAAACCCGAGAAACGCGATCACTTCAATCACAAGCAGCACCAGCCGCGACAGCAGGTACGACGCCAGATACTGCCATCGCGGCATCGGCGAAGCCACAAACCGCTTGAGCAGCTTCTTCTGGCGCGCCTCGACAATCGAAAATCCAAGCCCCCAGATCGCCGAACCCATCAGGTTCATTCCCAGCAGCCCAGGCACCACAAAGTCGATGTAGCGAGCGCCCGCCTCATGGACCAAATCGTTGGACGAGCGCAGCGCCTCTTTCTGTCCCGCCGCCTTTTGAATCGCCCGATCCGCCAGCAGTCGCGCCAATCGCGCATCGGGATTCGTGTCGTCGTACTTGTACGCAACACCGCCAACCCCCTGGATCGCGAGCAAAAGGATGCGACCAGTCGCCAGGGCATGCGTCCCTTCTGCCTCATCCATCGTCCCTGCCGACAATCCCTTGTCGCTATTGAGTGCCTGCGTCAGTTGGCTGCTCGTCGCGCCCACTTGCAGCACATCCGCAGGCCGGTTGCGAAAGGCAATGCCCAAGCCCACCGCCAGCAAAATAGGAAAAATAAAAATCCAAAACAGCGCCTCTGGCTCGCGAAAAAACAGGCGAAAGCGCGTGCTCGTCAACTGGTAGAGTGAACTCTCCCTCAGGCTACTCATCGCGCAGATTCCTCCCCGTCAATCCCACAAACACATCTTCCAGTGTCGCCGAGTGTGTGCGAAATTCGTTCGGTTTCAAACCCATCTCCGCCAGCGTCGAAAAAATGAGCGGCACCGTCGTGTGAAGATCCACCACGGAAAGCTGATGCAGCCCCGCATCCACACGATGACGCCGAACACCGGGAATCGCCGTCAACAAGCGCGCGTCCACCGTCTCTTTGCCCGCATCGGTCTCAACCGCAAACTCCACCACATGATCGCCGCCAACCGAGGCGATCAATTGCTGCGGCGTTCCTAACGCGATAATCCGTCCATGATCCATGATCGCGACGCGGTCGCACAATCGTTCCGCCTCGTCCATATAATGCGTGGTTAGAATGATCGTTCTACCCGCGCTCCTGAGTTCGTCCACAAGGTCCCAAAGGTGCCGCCGCGCCTGCGGATCGAGCCCCGTCGTCGGCTCGTCGAGAAACAGCAAATCCGGATCGCCCACCAGCGCGCATGCCATCGCCAGCCGCTGTTTTTGTCCGCCTGACAGCGTCCCAATGCGAGCACCGCGCTTCTCCTCGAGCTGCGCCATCCGGATCGTCTCTTTGATCGCTGTACCCCGATGAAAGAAACTGCGAAACAATCGCAGAATCTCCTCCACCGTCAGCTTCTCCGGAAACTGCGTTTCCTGCAGCTGCACGCCAATGCGCTGTCGTAATTCCCCAGCCGAATTTCGCCAGCTCAACCCCAGCAGACTCACACTTCCTGCATCCGGTGTTGTGAGCCCTTCGCAGATTTCAATCGTGGTCGTCTTGCCTGCGCCATTGGGCCCCAGCAGACCGAAACATTTCCCGCGCTGCACCTCGAGATCGATGCCGTCAACAGCCCCGACATCCGCAAACGACTTCTTCAGCCCGCGCAGCGACAGCGCAGAATCACTCCGCGCTTCCTTTGACAATGGAGACAACTCCGAACTGGGGCTACTCAACGCAGTCCTCCTCGCATCAGGCTAACCCACGATCCGCTCCACATTCCCCATGCAGGTTTTGTGAAATTCCAGTGCAGTTTCTTGGAGAGGCCACTCCGTAATCGGCAATCAATTGGTCGCGCACTACTCCGTCGCCGCAATCGCCTCGCAGATCCGCTCCACTGCAGCGGCCTCGGCATTGCTGCCCGGCCTGTGCCCATTCACCATCACGGAAAACACCACCGTCTTGCCGCTCGCCGCCGTCAGATAACCCGACAGTGCGACCGCTTCGTTCAGCGTCCCCGTTTTCGCCCACAGCTTGCCCTTCAGCGGTGAATTTCGGAATCGATTTGTCAGTGTGCCGTCCACTCCCGCCACGGGCAGCGTGTTCTTAAACTCCGCGCCCCAGGCCTGCTTCGCCGCATACACCAGCAGTTGCGTGTTCGCGCGCGGAGCAACCCGGTCATCCATGCTCATCCCCGATCCATCGTAGAAAAAGAAATCCTGGTCGCTGATTCCCGCGTCCACCAGAAACTGCCGCACCACGCGCGTCCCCTGCGCCAGGCTTCCATCCTTCGCAAACACCTTGCCCAGCAGCCGCAGCAGCAGTTCCGCATGCAGATTCTGGCTCAACTTGTTCGTCACTGTAATGTCCTCGGCCACGGGCGCCGAAATATGCGTCCCCAGGACGCGCCGTCCCGTGATCGGGGCCACCGCCGTTGTCAGATCGCTGCGCGTCAGCCGCAGCGGTTCCTCGCGTTCCCCCACAAAATCGCCCGTCCCATTCGAATCGCGATGCGCGGCAACCGCCGATCCTGTTATTGAGATCCCTCGCATCAGGAGTGCCTGTTTAAATGCCTCTGCCGTAAACTCCGCAGGCTCTTCCACTGCCAACTCGGCCTGAAATCCAGCGGGCGGCGCTGTACCCCACGCGCGCACCAGCATGTTTCCCGGCATGCGTTGCAGTCCCGGCCGCGACACTTCGCCCGGCGCGGCAATCGTCATGCTGTTCTCCAGCGTGTAGTACTCGATGCTCGGTTCCCATTCCGCCGCAACGCCGCTTGGGGCCGACGCGTCCGCCGTCACCCGCAATTCCGTCATGTTCTCGTTAAAGCTCAGAGCGGAGGCCGGCGCGCCATATGCCCATTGCAAATCGTCCCATCCCCACGCAGTGCCATAAGGCTCGTTGAGAAAGTAGCTATCGTCGCCAACGATGTTGCCTTCAATCGTGCGTACGCCTGCCTGTTCCACTTGTTCAGCAAGCAGCGACAGCACCGTCAACGGGTTCGGCTTTGATTGCGCTTCGGGCGCGGCTCCCGGCGCTTCCTGACTCGGCGCTGCTTTTGCATCAGGCGAAGCTTTGCCTGGCACGGCTTTCGCTGAAGGATTTGGAACTGGGGCAGGCGGCTCATAGGGATACTTCCGGGCACTTAACGTCGGATCGCCCACACCCATCAGCATCAGATCGCCATGCAGCACACCCGCCGCATCCACATCTCCCGTCGCCACAACGTTTGTGGTCCACGTAAATGACTCCACCGGCAGCAGCGCAAACGCTGCTGCAGTCGTCGTCAGCTTTGCATTCGACGCCGGCGTGAACAGCCGTCCTTCATTCAGGCCATAGAGCGGCTGACCGTCCAACGTGGTCACGCTGATCCCAAATTCCGCGTGGCTCAGCGCCGACTCAGAAAGTATCGCCTGAATGCGCTCCGCAATCGCCCCCCGCGCAGGCGCCGCATGCGTCGTCCGGCGCGTCTGCGCGGACAGGACGCTCGTTCCCATGAAACATGTCACAACAATTGCTGAAAAAGCACGCAGCCTTATCATGGCCGGAGTTTAGCAGGCCGGATTGCTGCCGCGGCGCCTCATCAGCGCGAACCTGATCAAGGGGTTCAGTCGCTAAGCGGACTCCGCACAAGATTGCTCACAGAAGCATCCTGTCGTCCATTGCACTCAAAGTCCCTAAGCCGTGTCATCCTGAACGGAGCGCGCTTGGGGCTGTGAACGACGACAGTCGTTCATGGAGTGGCGAAGCCGGGGGGGGATTGAACAGATTCGCTGTTGCCCGTCGCCAGGCATTGATTTACCCCGCCTCACACTTAGAATCGATGAGTCCCATGACTGCTCTCCAATCCACGCACGCGCGAACCGTCCAATCCTGGCGCCTCCGCGCCCGCACCCTCGAACTCGGCCGCCGTACCCTCATCATGGGCGTCGTCAACATTACACCCGACTCCTTCAGCGACGGCGGCTCATTCCTTGCCCCTGAAGCTGCCGTGGCCCACGGAGCGAAGCTCCTCGACGAAGGCGCCGATCTGCTCGACCTCGGTGCCGAAAGCACGCGTCCCGGCTCGCGCGCCGGCGGCGTTCCTGGCACAGAATCCGCACCCTCCGTCAGCGCCGACGAAGAGCAGGTGCGCTTGCTGCCAGCCCTTGATGGCATCCTCAAGGCCAGGCCGCACGCAGTGCTCTCCGTCGATACCTACAAAGCAGACACCGCGCGCGCAGCGCTGGCCGCAGGGGCCGAAATCATCAATGACGTCTCCGGTTTCACGTGGGACCCCGAGCTGCCCGCCATCTGCGCCGAAGCCCGTTGCGGTGTCATCCTGATGCACACGCGCGGCCGCCCTGAGGAATGGCACACGCAGCCGCAGCTTGAACCCGACACGTTGCTCGCCACGGTGCGCGCGGGTCTCGCCTCCAGTCTCGCAACCGCAATGCACGCAGGCATTGGATCCGAAGCGGTCGTTGTCGATCCCGGCTACGGCTTCGGCAAGCGCTTCAATGAGAACTTCTCTCTCCTCGCGCGACAGCACGAGTTGCTCACTCTGGGCCGACCGCTTCTCGCCGGGCTAAGCCGCAAGTCTTTTCTCGGTCACACGCTCGCTCCGCTCTACGCAGGCCAGCCAGCTCCCATCGATGCACGCGAGACGGCAAGCATCGCCGCACTCGTCGCCGCCATCCTGCATGGAGCCTCGATCGTCCGCGTTCACGATGTGCGCCCCGCGTTAGAAGCAGCCCGCATCGCCGACGCGATCCTGACCGCCTCCTGATATGTCGGGTGCCCCGTCCTAGCTTCGCTAGGGCGGGAGACTGCCGACTCGATCCTCACCGCCCCGACATCCCATGCAGCTTCACCACTGTATTCCAGTTCCGCGCCGTCCCTGTCACGCCGAGTACGCGATCCACTGTTTGCGCCGTGAATTTGCTATCCGCCGCGCCATCCGGTAAGTGCAGATAGAGCGTGTCGCCCGCCAGATGATAACGATCCCGCCGCGACGGATACTTCGCGACAATTTGCTCCAACCCTGC
The DNA here is from genome assembly GCA_963745845.1 of uncultured Acidobacteriaceae bacterium. Lineage (GTDB taxonomy): Bacteria > Acidobacteriota > Terriglobia > Terriglobales > Acidobacteriaceae > Telmatobacter. The sequence continues at coordinate 850,639 of CAVUZE010000002.1, forward strand.
CGCCCTCGCGGCTGCGGGCACACCCGACAGAAAAACCGCATGCACCCTGGCCCCATCGGCCGCAGCCTCCGCTGCAAAGGGATTCGCCGCAATCGCGCGCCCCAGCTCATCATGCGTTCGCACAATGACCGGTATCGGAGAACCCATGTGTTTCTCGAGTTCCGCAGCCACCTTCTTGGTCAAGCTGGCGACGGAACACTTCGCCTCCACCACCGCATTCCCACTCTGGATGTACGTCTCGACGTTGGTGCAGCTCGAAGCAGCAAGCACCTTGCGAAAATCCGCCATCGGCAGCTTCCCCGTCGATCCCACATTCACTGCCCGCAGCAGAATCACAAATCTTGGCATAGACCCATCCTGAAAAGCCCCGCCGGCAGCTCGGCTCGCGCGCTCGGCCCGCGATCTTGCTGCGAGTCTATCGCGCAGGCCCTCTGACCCACCCAGGGTTTATCATCAACTCAGGCGCAGCCCCAACGCTGCGCCCAAGTTTTGCCCGGGTAGCCCGCATCATCTTACGGCTTCGGCGGGCATTTTTGTGGGAAGCGAACCAGTGATGCGAGCGAAGACAGCGGTAGTGCTCGGAGCCCAGTGGGGCGACGAAGGCAAGGGCAAAATTGTGGACGTGCTCAGCGAGCGCTTCAGCGCTGTGGCGCGCTATGCCGGCGGGCACAACGCCGGCCACACCGTCATTCACGGCGAACAGAAGTTCATCCTCCAACTCATTCCCTGCGGCGTGCTGCGCCCCGGCTGCAAGGGCGTCATCGGCAACGGCGTCGTCCTCGACCCCATCGCCTTCCTCAAGGAAGTAGCCAGGCTGCGCGACCTCGGCGTCCAGGTCGATAGCCAGCTCTTCGTTTCCAATCGCGCTCAGGTCATCCTGCCCTATCACCGCATGATCGAGCTTGCCGCCGAGAGCGCTCCCGGCCGCCAGAAAATCGGCACCACAAGCCGTGGCATCGGCCCCGCCTATGAAGACAAGATGGCCCGCAGCGGTCTGCGTGTCGTCGATCTCCTGCACCCTGAGTTGCTCAAGACCCACATTGAAGCCGCCTGCGCGGAAAAGAACCAGATCGTCCATGCACTTTTTGGAGCCCCGTCAGGTCCAATCTCATCCGGTCCGGCCCCTCTCGACCCTGCCAAAATGTACGACGAATACGCCGCCGCAGCCGAGCAAGTCCGCCCCTTCGTCACCGACACCGCCCGCCTGCTCCACGGCATCCTCTCGAGCGGTGGCTCCATCATGTTTGAGGGCGCACAGGGCACAATGCTTGATATCGACCACGGCACGTATCCGTTCGTCACCTCGTCGTCGGCGACGGCGGGCGGCGCATCGACAGGCACAGGCGTCGGCCCTACAGACATCGGCACCGTCATCTCCGTCACCAAGGCGTACGTCACGCGCGTCGGCGAAGGTCCGTTCCCCACCGAGATTCAAGACGCCATCGGCGAAAGCCTCCGCGCGCGGGGGCAGGAGTATGGCGCCGTCACCGGCCGCCCGCGCCGCTGCGGATGGCTCGACATGCCCCTGCTGCGCTATTCCAACCATGTCAACGGCGCCGAGTGGCTGGTCGTCACCAAGCTCGATGTCCTCGACGAACTCAATGAAATCCCTATCTGCACGGGATACGAAATCAACGGCAAAGTCACCGACGAAATCCCCGCCGACGTCGATGGCTTGCAGCAGATCAAGCCCATCTATACCAAGCTCAAAGGCTGGCGCGAATCAACCGAGGCCATTGCTGACTTCGACCGCTTGCCGCGCGCGGCTCAAGACTACCTTCGCTTTCAGGAGAAAGAGAGCGGAGCGAAAATCGCGATGGTCTCCACTGGACCTGATCGCGAGCAGACAATCGTTCTCCCCGATTTTGCGGTCGCGCTCAACGAGATTCACGGGTAAACTAAAAGAATTCCCAACCGTCTACGATTTTTGAGGCACATATCTTTCAAAGCTCGGTCTTCGCCGACTCGATCGCCGGACTCCGCGCAAGACCTTGAAACTGCGCCTTCAAAGGTAGACACTGGCTCTCCGGCGGCTACAGCAGATTAGGAAATGGTGTAGCCGGAGGGATTGGCCTGAAGTTGACGCGACCACCAGCATCGGGGTCCCCGGCGACGGGTCTTCGTGGCTGGGGTGAAGCGAGCGGCGACCTTGCACGACCTCGGAACAGACATGGATTTCCTAATCTGCTCTAGATGAATAGAATGCGAATCGACGAAAATACTCAGAGCGACAGGAAGGACCCTTTGCCCCATGATCAGCTTTACTGTTCGGATGAAGTTCGCGCCTGAAGATAGGGAAGACGTCGCCGAATTCCTGCGTCTGCTCACCGAGGCTTCGCGCCGGGAGCCCGGCTGCATCAGCTATATCCCTCATCGCATCGAAGGCGACCCGGACGCCGTCCTCATTTACGAGCAGTACAGGGACTCTGCTGCCGCGGACGCCCACCGCCAATCGCCACATTTCACGAAATATGCAGTCTGCGGCCTCTATCAAAAGATGCTGGAGCGTAGCCGCGAAGACCTTGTGGCTCTAGCTTAAGTTTTCAAGGGCAACCGCATCACCCGCGCGCGCGGGCGGCAGTCCTCAAGCTCTCGCTCGTTTCCGGCACTTCCTCAAACGCTGGATGCAGAACTCCCAGCAGTGCCGGAATCCAGTCCGGTGAGATTGGCTGCGACAGCAGAAATCCCTGATAGAAGTCGCAGTTCAAATTCCGCAGACAGGTGAGTTGCTGCGCGTTCTCCACTCCCTCTGCTACCACCTTGTGACCCAGCGTGTGCGCCATCGTAATAATAGCCTGCACAATCGTGTGCGCATTTTCGGTGCAGTGCGGCGTCATGAACGACTTGTCGATCTTCAGGATCGACGCGCCGATTTCGCTCAGGCGCGAAAGCGACGAATGACCGGTTCCAAAATCGTCGATTGAAAATTCAATGCCCCGGGCAGACAACGCTCTGATCTGCTCCATCACATCGGTCACGTTGCGCATCGCCACCGATTCCGTAACCTCAATGTGAATCAGTTGTGGCTCGATCACGTAGCGCTCGAGCGTCGACATAAAACGGCGCGCAAAATCTACGTGCATAAGCTGCAGACCGGAAATATTCACCGCGACCGGAACCAGCGGCACACCCTGCGACTTCCAGATCAGCAGTTGCCGGCACGCTTCCTCGATCGCCCACTCGCCCAGCGGAATAGCCAGCCCTGCAGCTTCGGCAATCGGAATGAGCTTGGCGGGATTCACAGGTCCGAGGGTCGGATGATCCAGTCGCATGAGAGCTTCCAGGCTGCGAACCGTCCCGTCCAGCCCGTAAATCGGCTGGTAGGCCAGACGCAATCCGCCATCGTCCATGTGCGTCCGCAGGTATGTCTCCAGCACCACCTGCTCTTCCGCTGCTCTCCGCAACTCCGCGGAAAACCACTCCGCTTTGCTTCCACCGGCAGCCTTCGCTTCGCCGCGCGCCCGCTCCGCACCACGCCACAGCGCCAGGGAATCCACTCCATCGTCAGGGCCTACCGCCACACCGATGCTTACCGGTAAGTCGATTTTGTACCCGTGCACGATCAGCGGCTGCGTCAAAGCCCCCATCAGATCGTGAACCGCTTGTTCCGCCGTGACTGCGCTCTTCAATCCGGTGACTACAACCGTGAATTCATCCCCGCCCGTGCGCGCGATAATGTCCATCGACCGCATCCGCGAAGTGAAGATTTCTGCGACTCGTTCGATGCACTGGTCGCCAATCCGCATTCCATATTCATCGTTCACGCGCTTAAATCGATCGATGTCGACTGACAATACCGCGAGCTTCTCTCCTGAATCAACCGCGTCTTTCACTGCCTTGGTCAGCAGATCGGGGAGCAGCATCCGATTCGGCAGCCCCGTCAGACGGTCGTGGCCCGCGGAATGGTCCACCTGCTGCTGCAGCCGTTCGCGCTCCGTCACATCGAGCGCCATCGCAAAGCGGCACCGTTTTCCCTGAAAAAGGATGTCCTGGGCCGAGATATCCAGCAACACCCCGCTTCCGTCCTTGCGCGTATGGCGCACCGCGCGATGCTGCGAACTCGACGCAGTCGACTGCACCTGTGAAGTTGCTGATTCACGATCCTCCACGGGCAACACGTCGGTCAGCTTCATCTTCAAAAACTCTTCGCGCCCATATCCGTGAAGATCGAGTGCGGCCTGGTTCACCGCTAGAAAACGAAGCGTGGCAACCTCTGTAATCCAGAACGGCTCAGGATTGCCATTGAACAGCAACTGGTAATCCTCTCCCAGCGCGCGCGCCGCTCGAGCGTCTTCCTCGATCACCACGAGAATCATGCCCACCGCGACACAAAACTTCGGAACGTTCCACACTTCTCGGTCGATCGCAAGATGAGGCCAAAGCCGTGCCGTCCAGTACGCAACAGGAAACACCGCGCCCCACGCGGCGAAGCCTCCGATCATCGTCTTCATCGCCGGAGAATGACGCCACCCACTCGCAGGGAAATCGATCGCGGCGATGAAGAATATTTCGCCCAGCAGTGCATAAATTACAATCTCGGGTTGGCCATGCCAGACGCCGGCGAGCATCCAGGCCCCGGAGGTCAGGCAAATCATGATTGCTGCCCATGCGAACCGCGGCCGCACCGTGAGCGCCTGCAATGCCAGAACAATCGCGATAGCCTGCCGTGCTGCTACAGGAATCGCCAGGACCCATGCTGCGCATGTACCATCCACGGCCAAGCCCAGAGCTAGAAGCGTGAACACCAGAAGCCCCATGGAGAGGTGTTTCACTATCGCTGACGGTCCGCGATGAATGGACGCAGAAAAAACAAAGCAGAGCCCGGCAACTGCCAGCGCATCAATGCTGATGCAACCTCGCAGAACCTGCCATTCGTGTCCGGTAGGCTGCCACAATTCGACCGCGAAATGGGTCATGATGCTCAGCCAACCGGCCGTCCACAACCGCAGTCGATGATCCCTCCGCCCCAGAGACATGGCAGAGAAAAGAAATACAAACAGCGCGAGTATCGCCGTGTTGACCAGGTTCTCTTGCATATCGCTTGCCGGTCCGTTCCGCCGCCACAATCGTCATTTCCGCCCCGCTCGGCGCCACCCACTGTGTGCGCCACGGCCCGCGACGGTTCCCCATGGAAATGACGATCCCGGAAACGCCCTAAAATTGGAATCTGCCAACCCATCGGCAGCGATTGAACGCGTTTTCAGTCCAAATGAGAGCGGAGAAGATTCTTTAGTAATGTCGACGGATCTAGTTATGGCTCAAGTTCGGGCATCTTCTGCACGTACTATTTCGGCGCGGCGGTCCTTCAAGCTAGCAGGCTGCTTGGAGTTCGTCGGATTTCCGTGGATTGAGTTTCCATTTTGGGACCAGCAGCGTCGGAGACCGCTTCTGAGACCGACTTGTTCCCAACTTCGCCCAATTGGGATTGACCAGAGCATTCCTTCCGATCTACCATCCGTTACGCCGATGGGTAAGCTGGGCCGCCAGTCAATTGCCGTCATCTTCCGCCTTCTGGCGGCCGGCTTCGCCGCGTTTTACATACTCGGCTTCGCCATTCCGCTCGGCGCTTTGCCGCGCGCCGAACGGCACGAGGTCCGGCACGAAATCGACCACCTCGAGGATCATTGGCGCGACGCGATCCTGAGCCGTAACGTCGCCGCCATGGATTCATTACTCGCCAGCGATTACATGGCTATCACCGCCAACGGCACCCTTCAATCGAAAGACGAAACTCTGGCGAATTTGCGCAACGGAACTTTTCAGATCAAATCGCTTGAAATCAGCGATCGTAAGGTGCGGTTCTACGGAGCCACTGCCTTGGTCACGTCGCGTGCGGAGGTTTCTGGCACCACGCCTGACGGTGAACTGAATGGCAGCTACCGCTATACTCGTGTCTACGTGCGCGATGCCAACGGTGTCTGGCGCATCGTAAGCTTCGAAGCCAGCCGCATCCGCGAGCCTGGAGGTCACAAGTAGTTCTATCCCCGCGCAATTCCCTCCCCACAATCTCAAAGCTCTAAAATAGTCGAATGCCCGAACTCCCTGAGGTGGAAACCATCGCCCGCGGCGTGGATGTCCGCCTTCGCGGCGATCGCATCCTTCATGCGTGGTTCGGCTCGCACCGGGAGCCCTTCAAGACGCCTGCGGCGCGCCAAGCCAAAGGCCTCCAAGGAAGCGTCATTCTCGGCGTCGAGCGCATCGGCAAACACATTGTCGTCCGCCTGAACAACGAACAAGCACCGCTCTCGTCCAAAAGTCCGCTCCATGCAATGGAGTGGATCGTCCACCTCGGAATGACCGGCCGTCTGCTCGTCACCACACCCGAATCCCCCGTAGCCCGACATACCCACGCACGTCTTACCCTCGCCAGCGGCGGCGAGCTGCGCTTCGTCGATCCCCGTCGCTTCGGCCGCCTCGAATTCCGTGATTTGACCCGCAAGGAGGGCTTCGAAGCACTGCGATTTCGAGCTCCTGGTTCTGAACCCCTCACGATTCGACCAACCGAATTCGCCGCCCTTTTCCGTGGCCGCCGCGTCGCCATTAAGGCCGCCTTGCTCAACCAGACACTCTTGGCTGGAGTGGGGAATATCTATGCCGACGAAAGCCTCTTTCACGCCGGCATTCGCCCCCGCCGGCGTGCCGGCCGGCTCACCCACGCCGAACTGGAACGCCTTCGCCTCGCCCTTCGCGAAGTCTTACAGCATGCCATCCGCCTCGGCGGTTCCTCGGTATCCGACTACGTCGATGCGGACGGCGTGCGCGGCTTCTTCCAGCTGGAGCACAACGTATACCAGCGCACCGGTCAACCCTGCCGCACCTGCAAGACGCCTATCAAGCGGATCACGATTGCTGGGCGCAGTACCCATTACTGTCCGCACTGCCAGCATTGATTGATCGTTCGGGATCATCCGAACCGCGCCTGCTTTGCAGTGCTTGGATGACAGCTCGTTTGCGCGGACGTGCCTGTGTTTTATGCTTGACGCGTATCTATGATTTTTAGGAGAATTCAGTCTTCCGCACTATTGGAATCCACAAAACTCCGACTCTATTCTGATCGTAACTTAATGAAAACATGGAATGATACGAACGGCACAGGGATTGCTACTTATCAAGGTGCCAGTGATGTACCGGCTGCTGGAAGATTCCGGCGAGCCCACAAAAAAGCAGGCGCCCGGCAAGAGCATCCGCCAACGAGCGGCCCTAGAAAACAAGGGAAGACCGGCCGGGAGAGCCTGCGACAGGCGCGGTGGAAAACCACCGGCCATGATTTGCTGGGAGGCCAGTGACCAGCACGGGAAACGCAAAACGCCATCCGTAAGAGGATGGCGTTTTGTGCAATCACCCGGGATTCCCCTTTTGGCGCGCTCTCGTCCTTAAGTCACAGCTCTTTGATTACCGTCGTTTGTCGCGCGGACTTGCGCGTCGGGTCGGGACGCTGTAGTATCAAATTTGCCTATCAAGGCGGCTGATGCGGACCACCCGATTAGGGAAGTGAAAGCTCGCCGCTGATGAAGGGATTCTTCGCCAGCCCCCAGAGACTTCAATCGTCCGAGTGCGGCGAATGCCCCCAGAGAAAGGGCACTACCCAGAAAAAGCGCTCGTCGCCCCGTATCGATCCTTGCAACCGGAAAGAGTTGTTGCCGGGTTTTGGTGTACCAGGTGGTCGAGCCGTTTTTCACAGTTGCAGTAGCCTGGGAGCCACCTTTAGTTTGTTTGGTTGTTCGCTGCACAGTAAGTCGGCTTCGGTTCAACGGATCTCGCTCGCTGTGAAAAGACTATAGCTTCGCGGAAACCACGATAGTTCGCGTGCGAACGGCGTTTCGTCGCGTTCTCTCGGGTTCCAGATGGGAAAGACAACTGCTCGCCACCAATTCCCCCGTCCTCGCCAGGACGTGTGGCGCGCAATGGGCACCAGCTCCCGCCACGGGTGAACTGGGTCCCTCAACGCAAATGCACAATAAAGAAATGTGCCAGGAAGTACACGCATGACGACAGAACCGACCCAGCCCCAGCCAGAGATGGGGCCGGCCCAGACAAACGGTCTCGGGCAGTCGCAGGGGCATCGGCGCCGCAGGCGCCGCCGCAAGAATAAGTCCAGCCAGCAGGGCCCGCCGCAGCCCCAACTCGCCCAACCGCAGCTGCTGCAAACGCCGCCTTCGCCGCAACCTGTCCAGCAGAAATCCCCGCACGGCCGCCAGAACCAGGGACGTAAGAAGAAGAAATTCTTCCAAAAGGGAAGTGGCAGCGGCGCTCAGGGCGCACAGCCGGGCAACAGCATCAATTCCCAGAGCAACGGTCGCCGCCGCGACAAGCAAAAGGGTCCGCGCATGTTCGTCGGCCCCATGGACCATAGCTATCGCGCCGTCAATGGCAACGTCGCCGACGGTCCGCCCTCTACGATCCCCACATCGTCCAATGGCCATGGAAGCTACTATCCCGACGTGTACCAGGCGGTTCCTCCCGCGCCGGTCCGCCTGGATGCTCCCACTCGTATCTTCTGCTTCATTGATGACCTGTTCTTCCAGGCCAAGATCCAGGAGACCTCACGCAAGCTCGGCATCAAGGTGGAATTCGTCAAGGGTGACAAAGACGCTGTCACACGTCTCATCGATGCACCCGAGGAAGCGAAGCCCACGCTCCTGGTCTTTGACCTGAATAACCTGAACGCCAAGCCGTTGTCGCTCATTCCCAAGTTCAAGGCCAAGTTCAAGAAGGCCACATCGGTCATCGGCTTCCTGAATCATCTGCAGGGCGACCTGAAGGCTAAAGCTGTCGAAGCGGGCTGCGACACCGTTATGCCGCGCTCCGCCTTCTCGCAGAGCCTGCCCAACCTGCTACGCCGCTATGGCATGGAAGAAGAAGACGAATCCATCGCCCAACCGATGTGATGAAGCAGGGAACAGGGATAGGAAACAGGGAACAGAAAGGCGCATCCATATCCGGTGCGCCTTTTGTTTTTGATTCTGTGCGCCAGAATTCCTTCGAGGGCGGTTTCGATCATGACAACCGCCTGTGCGGGATTCCGTCGCGCGTGTGCCCTGATGCCTGTTCCCTGCTTTTCTTATCCTGGCGGCCACGTCATCGCCCGTCCGCCCAGCAAGTGCACGTGCAGATGATCCACCGTCTGCCCGCCATGATCTCCAGTGTTGATCACCACGCGATAGCCCTTGGCCAGCCCCTTCTTGCGCGCAAGATTCGCGGCAACCCACAGCAGGTGCCCCAGCAGCGCGGGATGCTCCTCGCCGGCCTCCGCCAGCGAAACCAGATGCTCGCGCGGAGCAATCAACAAATGCACCGGCGCCTGCGGGTGAATGTCCGCGAAGGCATAACACCGGTCGTCCTGGTACTCCGCCGTCGACGGAATGCTTCCATCAATGATCTTGCAGAAAAGGCAGCTCATGACCGGATCAGTGTACAGGAGCGTCTCTCAACACTGCGCGCGCTTCGCTCGTGCGCTCTCGCCGCGGTCTTTCAGAGACCTTCGCCCTGCGTAGTTGCGTTGCTCGTTCCGCCCACAAGTTCAGGACCGCTCACAGGCGTTCGTACGCAAGTCTGGTTCCGCCCTCGCCGCTTCGCCTCGTACAACGCGCGATCGGCCAGGTCGACCAGCGCCGCAACGCCAATGCGAAACTCGCCATCGCTCACGCCGGCGCCCACACTCACCGTCAAGCGCCCGCCCAGCGGCGACGCGTGGTTGTCCAGTTTCATTTTTTTGATCGCCTCATGGATGCGGTCGGCAATGGCTGCGGCGCCATTTGCACCGGTATCCGGCAGCAAAAGAAAAAACTCGTCTCCTCCATAGCGTGCCAGCAGATCGTAGGGCCGATTCGCCTGCATTCCTAACATCCGTGCCACGCTCACAAGGCACACGTCGCCGTAGCTGTGCCCATGTACATTGTTGATCCCCTTGAAATAATCCAGATCGATCACCAGCAGGGCAATCGGTTTCTTTTGCCGGATCGCGCGTCGCCCTGCGAGATCGAGCGCCTCATCGAACCGTCTTCGATTCGGGATGTTGGTCAATGGATCGAGCTGCGACAACTTCTCTAGAGTCGCATTGGCTTCGCGCAGGTCACGCTCGCGCTCAAGCAAGAGCGCTTGTCCGCTCAGAAATTTCCTCTGCACCACGCCTGCTTCCAAACCCTGTACCACCAGGAGCAGAAAAATCGATACCAGCGCAAACACGGGGAAGGGAACCACGACGGACGCCGCCAGTGCAAACACACCCGTCGAAATCAGCAGGGGAGACAGGGTCCCCACCAGCATGCGATTGCGCCCCGGCCGCACACGCGGCTCCGCCTCCTTTGCATCCAGAGGAAGATAAAGCACGAGGTATCCGGCCAGGCAGAAGGGAACACTCCACAGCAGATCGAACAAGTTTCCCGCATGCAGATTCCAGTGCAGCGTCCCGTAGTCCATGCCGATTTCCACGGGCAAATACGCGGCAAGAAACGCCAGGATCGACCCGATCACGCGTCGCTCTTCTCTCGATGTCCAGGCCAGGAAGCGAAGCCCCGTCAACGCTATGAGCAGTCCGCATTCGGCAGCATAGATGCCCCCCATCGCCGTCGACGCAGCCTGCGGCGTCATCGGCGTTTCGAAGAGCAGCACGAAGGCCAGCAGAATCGCCAACCCCATTTGCCCGCAGTTCAGCAGAAAGATCGACTGATGCCTTTCCGTTTCCCGCGTCGTCGAAAGCGCCAGCAGCAGAGGAAACGCCGCAGCAATGTAAATCAGATCCGAAGCATCGACCGCCAGACTGCTCGCCGCATCCGGTGGACCAAGCACCGTTTCCACAAAATGGGCAGCCGCCCACAGGAACATCCCCGCGCTCACCCAGCGAAGCATCGCGCGCTCGATTGCCGGCACACGATCCCCGCGCAACCACACACATGTTGTCGCAAGCAACGCGACTGCCACCGTGAAACAACGCGACACCGCAATTCCGTGCGGCTGCAGCGCTGCAATCAGAACCGCATGCAGCGCGACCACGCACGCCATGGCCGTGGCGAGCAACCCGCGCCACGCGACCCGCACATCCGATTGTTCTTCGACTCGTGCGTCGGCAATTCCGGAATTCAACTGGTGCTAGCCCTCGATAAACGCACTGTCAGAGCAGCGCTGCACCTATTATCCCGCGTTCATGCGCCTCGAATGGACTTCGTCGCTCACTCCCTCAAACGAATGGCACACTTTCGATCGCACGGAATTCCCCGCTTATCGTCCCGTTGCGCCTTCAGCTTGTATGATCCAGCACGATCCTCCATCCCTGCGGCCCTTTGCGCCACACCAGCGAGAAAATCCCGTCGTCCTTCTTGGCTTCGCCCTTCGCCGTGCGCTCCAAATGAAACTTCCCCGTCACCAGCGCTATCTCCGCCTTGCCGCATCCATTCGGAAGCAGCCGCACATCCAGATCGTTGTACGTCAGCGTGCCCATTTCTTCGCGCGTGGTGTAGTTCTCCTGGTAGCGCCTCAAAATCGGCTGATAGCCCTTGCGCAGCGACAGCCCAATGAACGTCGTATCCGGCGAGTCTTCATATTCCTGCATGAAAGCAGGTATATCCGCGCGGTTCCACGCATCCGCCTGCGCCTTCATCGCCGCTCGAATCGCACCTTCATCCTCGGCAGGCGTTTGCGCGCGCGCCGCCAAGCCCCCGCAAACGCACACCAGCATCAGGAGAATCACTCTCTTCATCGCACGACCTCCACATCTACAGAAATCCGGCTTCAGCTTACAATGAACCCATGGCCTCCGCAGCGAATTCCCCGTTCCGCATCGTGCACACCGTGTGCTCGCACGACTGCCCGGATAGCTGCGCAGTCCTTGTCACCGTCGATAGCAGCGGCCGCGCCGTCAAAGTGCAGGGCGACCCGTCGCAGCCGGTCACGCAAGGCTTTCTCTGCGGCAAAGTCGCCAAATATCTCGATCGCGTCTACGCCCCCGACCGCATCCTGCATCCGCTCAAGCGCAAGCCCGGCGTCCAAAAAGCTCCGCTCAAAAGAGGTGAAGAACACGAAGCCTTCGAGCGCATCTCCTGGGACGAGGCCCTCGACGCAATCGCAGCGCGCCTCAAGCAAACCGCCGACACTTACGGCCCCGAGTCGATCCTGCCGTATAGCTACGCGGGCACCATCGGTGTGCTCGGCTACGGCTCCATGGACCGCCGCTTCTTTCACCGTCTCGGCGCCAGTCAACTCGATCGCACCATTTGCTCTGAGGCTGGAGGCGTCGCCTGGAATTATGTCTACGGCAAAAAGCTGGGCACGCCGACAGAAGACTTCCGTCTCGCCAAGCTGATTGTTGCCTGGGGCGCGAACATCCATGGCAACAACGTCCATCTCTGGCCCATGGTCGAGCAGGCCCGCCGCAACGGTGCGCGCCTCATCGTCATCGACCCCTACAAGACCCGAACCGCCGCGCTTGCCGACTGGCACATCGCCATTCGCCCCGGCACCGACGGCGCGCTCGCCCTCGGCTTGATGAATGTCATCCTGCGCGAAGGCCTCGAAGACCGCGCCTACGTTGACGAAATGACCCACGGCTTCGATCGTCTCGCCGAGCGCGTCCGCGACTACACGCCTGAGCGCGTCGCCTCATGGACCGGCATGATGCCCTCTGAAATCGAGCACCTCGCGCGCGAATACGCCACCACGCGCCCCGCGGCCCTGCGTCTCAACTACGGCGTACAGCGCTCGGAAAATGGCGGCACCGCCGTTCGCGCCATCGCCATGCTGCCCGCGCTCACCGGTGCTTGGAAGTATCGCGGCGGAGGAGCCCAGCTTTCCACCTCCGGCGCATTCCAGTGGAACAAGAAAGCTGTCGAACGCCCCGATCTCGCTCTTGCCTCGCCGCTCAAACGCTTCGCGCGTGTAGTCAACATGTCCGCCCTCGGCCACGCGCTCACCGAACTCGGCGCAGACCCGAAGGACGGCCCGTCCGTCCACGCACTCTTCGTCTACAACTCAAATCCTGGCGCGGTCGCACCCAACCTCAACACCGTGCGCCGCGGCCTCATCCGCCCCGGTCTCTTCACCGTCGTCCACGACCTCTTTTTCAACGACACGACCGATTACGCCGACTACATCCTGCCCGCCACCACGTTTCTCGAGCACACCGATATCCAGGGTGCCTACGGCCACTACTTCGTCCAGCTCTCCCAGCAAGCCATCGAGCCGCCGGGCGAAGCGCGCTCCAACGTCTGGCTTTTTTCTGAACTTGCGCAGCGCATGGGCTTCACCGAAGACTGCTTCCGCGATTCGCCGGAACAAATCATCAAGCAGGCACTCGGCATCGAGCCCAACAACGGCGGCCATGCAACCAATCCCGCCATGGAGCACATCACCCTCGATGACCTCAAGCGCGAAGGCCACATTCCGCTTGCTTTCCATCGCGATCCGGAAGCGCATCCCTTCATGCCCAACCTTTCCGGCACACTGCCCACGCCTTCCGGCAAAATCGAGTTCTACTCTGACGCCCTCGCCGCGCTGGGCCTCGATGCGGTTCCCGCGTTTAAACCTCCTGTGGAATCGCGTTGGAGTAAAGCCGCGGAGCGCTACCCGCTCGAGTTCCTCAGCCGCAAAGCCGACAACTACATGAACTCCACTTTTGCAAACCTCGACGGGCACCGCAAAATGGAAGCGCGTAAAGCGCACATCTTGGAAATGCATCCCATCGATGCCAAGGCACGTGGCATCGCCGATGGGGAGTCGGTGCGCATCTTCAACGACCGCGGTTCTCTTCGCCTCACCGCGCACGTAAACGGCAGCGTGCCTGCAGGCGTCGTCGCGGCCCAGCTTGATTGGGCAAAGCTTCACGACGACAACGCTAACGTCAATGCACTTACCAGCGAACGGCTCACCGACCTCGGCGCAGGCGCCACGTTTTACTCCACGCTCGTTGAAGTAGCACGAGAGTAACAAAGCAGAAATCTGAAGTTTTCCAGACCGTACCCTTTCTCATCCCGCGAAACCTGCGTAGAATGCATTTGTCGCCAGATTTGCTTGGTCGCCAGACTCCGTTGCAGACCTCTGGAGCAGCGCCAGGCGGTAGCTCTGAAGTTTGATATTCGTAAACAAGTTTCGAACTCCCCTCACATTGGGCCCTCAAAGCGCGAATAGCTTTCAACCGCACCGCATCTGCAATGAGCGACGGTACTTTTCATAGTGTTTCACGCGCGCAGTTTCAGATCAGGTCGTTGCAATTCAGCAAGAGAAGCAAACGATGAAACGGAGGTCGCGCATATGAACGGAACCTATTGGACCCTCTATGCATTCGCCCTCTTCGGCCTCATTGCCTTCATGGTAATGAGGCGCAGCGGCCAGATCTCGAAGAAGGAAGCAGCTGGCTACGTCAAAAGCGGCGCGCTCGTGGTGGACGTCCGCTCCCCACACGAATTTAGCTCCGGCCACCTTTCCCAGGCTTTCAATTTTCCGTTGGACGAGCTCGAAGGTATGCTGCCACAGAAAGTCAAAGATAAAAACCGCGTCATACTCGTCCACTGCCGCACCGGCTTGCGCAGCAAGAAGGCCAAGGAACGTCTTCAACAAATCGGCTACAAGAATGTCTTTGACCTCGGCTCCTACGAACGCGCCTTCAGGATTGTCAGCGGAAGAATGCTGTAATCTGGACGCGCCATGGCGCCCAGTTTCACCCTTCGCCTCGCAACCGAAGACGACATCCCTGCGCTCCACGCGCTCATTGAAGCCTCCGTGCGCGGCTTGCAGGCTGGCGACTACACGCCGGCGCAAATCGAGGGCGCGCTCGGCACCGTCCTCGGCCTCGACACGCAACTCATTCGCGATAGGACATACTTCGTAGCCGAATCTCTCTTCCTAAGCTCAAATGCGAGGAGCGCGCCGGCAGGGTGCGGCGGATGGTCGAAACGCAAAACCCTCTTCGGCGCCGATCGCGGCCCCGGCCGCGAACCTGACTTGCTCGATCCCGCCACCGACGCTGCCAAAGTGCGCGCCATCTTCGTGCATCCGGACTTCGCGCGCCAGGGTCTGGGCTCGCTGATTCTTGCAACCGTTGAAAATGCCGCGCGCGACGCCGGTTTCCGCCGCTTCGAGATGGGATCGACCCTTACCGGAGTTCCACTCTACCGCCTCAAGGGCTACCTCGAGGTTGAACGCATTGCCGTGCCTCTCCACAACGGCGAAGCGCTGCCCGTGGTCAGGATGGTTAAGAGCGAAGACAAGAACTTCAACGCTGCATGCGACTAAAAAATCAGCCGCACATTCATGACGTGCGCCTCGGTATTCGCAATGCCCTCCGCCCGCGGGTGAAGCGCCGGCGCGCCTGGCGCGCTCTTTGGCCCATGCGCTGCCAGCCACCTTTGCAAAACGGCCGGATTGTAGCGCCGGCCCGCAATCTCGGCCCACGCGGCGAGCAGAGCCTTACTCGTCCCCGGCACCGGCTCCGGCCCATCCAAAGTCAGCTGCCCAAACAAGTAGGGATAGCCTTCCTCAACCTCGACCGACACATCGATCACATGTTTCTCTTCATTCAGAGCCATCGACGGCACTGCGCCCACATCGGCAAACCCCTGCGCCTCGTAGAGGCCCTTCAACTTCTCGAGGCCCACGCTGATGGCGCTCGCGTTGAATACGCTGCCCGCCGCAATCGGAAACACACTCCGCATCTGTTCCTTCTTGAATTGCGTTGTGGCCCGAAACGTAATCTGCCCCATCGTGTACTGATCTCCCACGATGACCTGGGCGGCAACATCCGCCAAGCGCTTCGTTCCCTCCTGCCGCACATCCAGAAGTTGAGGAGTCTGAACCTCCGCAAGGTAGTAGCCATTGTCGCGAAACTTTCGCTGAATCAGGTCCTGCAAATCTTCGACCGTGTACGAGCCCCCCTCCAGCGGCGCCATCATTGAGTGCAAATCAACATTCGGCTTGTCAGTTGCAGTGACGGTCAGCTTCCGCACCACCACAGGCGAAGACTGCGCTTTCGCGGCGTCCTGCCCATGCGCGACACCCGCCAATCCGGCCAACAAAATCATCCCTATCGCAATGCTCTTCATGCTTTCTCCCACGATCGTTCGCCGCAGAGCTCCGTCGATCCGTCGGCCCCTGTCCGGCTCACGCAGCAACCATGCGCCTGTGGCCTCAATGCCGTCAATGCGGATTGCGGCGCGCAGGCTGCAATTCAATGTAATCCAGAGCCGCGGGATCTCTCCCGTCTGGTATGCCTTCCACCCGAATCACGTCGCCGGGCCTCAGTGCCACATCCTCAACGATGTGCCGCGTCGAGTTGTCTCCGTGCGGACGCATCGTTGGCAGCTTCGCATCTGCGGCCCAGCTCGCATCGGCACCCGCTTGCTTCCCATCCACCATGAGCGCAAACTTAGCCACGCCTCCTTGCAGATCGAAGTACTGCACCGCAATATCGAAGCGCCCGGCCGCTCCCTGATACGTCCACTCCGCCGAACAACTACGCTGAGCTGCCCCCTCCGCCATCGAGGCACACACAACAGCCTTCCCCCGCGACGCATCCTCCCACGGCTTCACATCGATGATCTGGTACCCGCTCAGCCGCGCACCTTCTGCTTCGAGCCGTCCCGGAAAATTCCCCGCGCGCCCCTTTTCATCCGGAATCCCGCTCAGTTTCCAGAAATACTGAACCACCGCATCGCGCCACACAATCGCATGTCCCGCCTGATACTCCAGCCGCGGCAGCACGTTTTGATACAGATCAGGATCGATCTTCCCCTGGAGAGACTCCCAATCCCGCACAAACTCCGCAGCCTGCGCAGCCCCTGCGTAGTGGCTGTCGTAGAGATACTGGATCACAGTCTTTCCGTCATGTAGCTTGTACGTGTATGGCACGTGATGAAAGAAAAGGAGCAAATCGTCCGGCGTCGTTTCTGCGCGCTCATAGGTCCTTGCAACCTCGGGCGCGTACTGCCCCGCAAATCCCGTTCCCGTCGACACACTGCGATCCATGCCCACGCCTTCATGATCCGCGCGATGCCACTGTCCCCATCCGTTGTTTTCGCTGCCCTCGATCCCCGGCCCGTAGTGGCTCCCTGTAAGGTCCGTGAGCGTCTGCAAGCCCAGCGGCCCAGTGTAATCCTCATACGCCGGCCACGATTGCATCAACATCCTCACCACTGTTGGAACAACCTCTTCGTAGTGGCCGAAAGTCTGGCGTGTCCACTCACTTGCAATCTCCTCCGGCGCGAGATTCGGGTCCCACGCCAGGCGCCCGAACGCGTACAGGTTCGCCATCGCCAGCGGTGAGCCGAGCCATGCCTCACGGCCCACTCCCGACACGCCCACCATCCCGCCCAGAGGTCGATGAAACGCAGTCCCCGCGATAATGTCCTTCACCGGCGTCGACCGACCGTCCACCCGCATATCGAAATCGAGCACCTGTTTCCACATCGGTGCGAGATACACCAAATGCCTCTGCTGTCCCGTGTACTCCTGCGTGATTTGCACTTCCATGGCCTGGCTCGTCTGGGTCAACCCGCCGAATAATGGGGAAACGGGCTCGCGCACCTGGAAGTCGATCGGGCCTTCTTTGGTTTGGACGATGACATTGGGGGCGAACTTGCCATCGAGCGGATGAAAAATGTCATAGGCCGCCCGCGCCCGGTCCGCCTTCGGATCGTTCCAGTCGAGATGATGGTTGTAGATAAATGCGCGATACAGCACCACGCCGCCATGCGGAGCCAGCGCGCCCGCGAGGGTGTTAGCTGCGTCCGCTGGCGTGCGTCCATAGCTTGCCGGGCCGGGCTGTCCTTCGGAGTCCGCCTTCACCGTAAAGCCCGCGAAGTCGGGGATCAGCCCATAGATCTCGTTGACCTTCGCGTTCCACCACGCCTTCACCGCTGGGTCCAGCGGATCGTACGTCGCGAGGCCTCCAATCTTCTGTGGGCTCGCCACATCGACACTGATCGCCAGGCGCACACCCCACGGCCGCATCGCATCCGCCACTTTCGCCAAGTCTCGAATCATGTCCGAGACTAAAAATGGCGAGGAGCCATTGACATTGTTCACGTTGCAGCCGTTGATCCCCACCGAGGCCAGCAGCCTCGCGTACTCCTCCACCGGCTTCAGGTCGTCGCGAACTTTTCCGCCCTCGAAGAAGATGCTGCGCCCCGCATAGCCGCGCTCAACAGAGCCATCCGCGTTATCCCACTCATCCACCCAGCGAATCGCCATCGCCGGCTCGCTGCGCATCTGTTCATCCTTGTAGCGCATCTCCATCGCAGTAGCCGGATAGCGGAGGAACGCAAACGCGCCATAGAGCGCACCTCGTGGGTCCGCGCCGGCAATCACCAAAAGCGGCTTCGCGCCCTGCGCCTCGGTCGCACGGATCCAATAGCCCTCGGGCTTCAGGTCGGTCGGGATGGGCAGCCCTGGAAATGCCTTGCGCATCTCCTCGACTGTCCCCACCACGGTTTGCCCGCCCAAAGCCAGCTGAGCTCGCGCTGTGAAACCAGGGCCCTCGGCGTTCTTCCCCGCCAGCCGGCCCAGATCGCGATTGAGTTCGCGCACAGCAGATTGCTCGAGAGCGTCCGCGCCGAGCGCGCGCACGGAGATCGGCATACCGGGATGCGCTCTTCCGGCAATATCGTACTTGAGCCACGCCTCGTCGGCCGTCTGCACACCCGCCGCAAAACTGCCAAGCCCCCACCCAGCGCCGACCAGAGCAAGAGCGATTTTCTTCTTCATCTTCTCGGCCCATCCGCGCACCGTACCGTTGTACCACGCGTCCAACGCAGTTTGCCGATGCCATGAAGCTCTTCCAATCCGGCGAGGCCATCAAGGTGATCCTCAAGCAGGAATGAAAGTGCAGGCAAAAGAGAACCGGGGGTTAGGGAACAGAGTAGGCAACTGGCAATTGATGCGGAAGTCTTCAGACCTCAGAAATGTCAATGGAGGAAAACGGATAACGAGCAACAGAATGCTCAAGCATGGTTGAGAACAATCTGTTCCCTCATCCCTGTTCCCTTTTGCCGCATTTTTGCGGGGTCCCCTTCGACAGGTCTTCGTCGATGGTGTGGCTCACTGCACCGTCAGCACCATCGTCGTCGATTGCGTGATCGCCGTGATGCCATTGCTCGATTGCGCCGTCACTTTGAGCGTATAGGTACCGGCGGGCGTCGGCAGGTTCGGCGATGGTCCGTGGTTCTTGTAGTTGTAGAGCGGATTACATGCCGTCGTTCCCAGCATTGCAATCAAACCCACACCTGCGAGCAAAAAGACGCGGCTCAACCAGCGCCGCCGCCTCGCGCCAAAGGCCAATCCCGCCAAACCCAGGGCGCCTGGCAGCAAAATAGCCCAGGCTACGGGATGAACATCGTGGTCCTGCGGTCTCGTCATCCGCGCACCGGAAGGCGCGGCCGTCGCCAAGTCCATCGAGCTCGTCACCGCAGCCGTCGCATTGGGAAGAATCTCGATATTTTCCGGCGTGAACGCGCACGACGCCTGGTCCGGCAGCCCCGAGCACGACATCGTCACGAACATCGGAGCCGTCAGCGAAGATGCATTCACCGGCGTAACCGAAGCCGTCACCGTCCCCGACTGTCCTTGCGCCAGCGAAATCGTCGCCGGCGATACAGCAATCGAAAAGGCGGGCGTCGTTCCAGTCGCCGCACGCACCGGCGCTACCTGCGAAGCCGACGCTAGGTGCGTGATATCTCCGCTGTAGCTGGCGGTCAGCCCGTGTTCGCCCGGCGTCAATGTCAAAACTGTCGTCGCCCGGCCCGCGCCGTCCAGTGCCACGCCCGCCAGTTGCTTTCCCTCGTCTGCAATCACCACGGCGCCGTGAGCAGGCTGCCCATCCTGGCCGGTCACGCTCACCGTCAACGTCGCTTGCGTCCGCCCATTCAGGTCGTGGGTCTCGGCCGCCAGCGTCGTCTCCGTGGCCACGCCGCGTGCGCTTATTGCAGCCATCGCCGGCAGCGCCAGCACTAAACCCAGTCCTGCAACCAACTCCAGCCGCAAGCCGCGGCCCATCAATCCTGTCACGTCCACCTGCTCCAAATCTCAAAAAAACTGCAATACGCCGAGCCGTCGCCCGCCAGAAACCCGAGGAAAAGGTTCCCGACCGCAACGTGATTGGGTGTCATTCCATTGTATCTGGCCACGGTGCTGCCAAGCGACCAGCTCGCCGGCACACCGCAACGCGTCAGCAGTAGAGTCTTGGACGCACAGAAGCTCGAAAAGCAGCCAGAGTCCCTTGAGGCCGGGGGTATTCTATTTTGGGATATATTCCCTATTCCCTATTCCCTATTCCCTATTCCCTGGTCCCTGGTCCCTGGTCCCTGGTCCCTGGTCCCTGGTCCCTGCCCTTTATTCTTCTCGCAGTAACTGCGCCGGGTTCACGCCAAGCGCACGGCGCGCCGGAATCCAGGTCGCGACCAGCCCGATCAGCACCATCGCTCCCACCGCGCCCAGCAGAACCAGCGGATCGCGCGACGTTGCCTGGTAGACAAGATACGCCAGCAACCGGCTCGCCAACACACCCAGCACCAACCCCGCCACCGATCCGGTGACCAGCACCACCAGCGGCCGCCCGAGCGCCGCACCCATGATCTGCCCTCGATGCGCGCCCAGCGCCACGCGAATCCCCAGCTCGCGCATCCGCTTCGTGACATTCGAGGCCGACATCCCGAAAATCCCGGTAACCGCCAGCATCGCCGCCAACAGGCCCATCACTCCCAGCGCCGCCGTTGCCACCCGTGCCGGAAACAGCACGAGTGAGAGACTATCCTGCCACGGTTGAATCGTAAACGGCAGGCTCGAATCGATCCCCGTCAAAATCCGGTTGAGCGCCGGCGTCACCTGTTCCGCCGGAAGAAGCGAGCGAACGATCAGGGTCGTGTTGCCCTCCCTGTTTTGCGGAAGGGGAAAGAACATCGCTGGGGTTGGGTCTTCTGTCAGCGATTCATACTTTCCGTCTTCCACGACGCCCACGATTTCATAGCTCGATTTGTCTCCTTCGAGGAAATGGCGGCCCACCACAGGTGCATTGCCAAACATCTTTTTGGCGAAGGTCTCGTTGACCAGCACTATTTTGGGCTTTTTGGCGTCGTCCTGCCAGGTGAAGTCGCGCCCTGTAAGCAGGCGCGTTCCCGCGGCCTTCAAATAACCGGGGGAAATATTGAAGTAGCGCGCATCGAAGACGCTGTTGGTCGGACGCATGTCCGCCGTTCCTTCGCGGAATACATCCGTAGAGCTGCCGCCGCCGCTCAAGGGCGGGTTGTCCAATGTCCCCACACCGATGACCCCGGGAATACCCGATGCCTGGTCAATCATGCGTCGTTGCAACGGCAATGCTGAATCGTCGCTGTAGCCGGCCATGTGCATATCCGCCGTGGCTATCACTACGCCCCGCGGATCGAATCCCAGCGGTGCATGCAGCGAGCGCTCCATGCCTCGAAGCGAGACAAGCGATGCTGTCACCAGCAGCGCGCACAGCGCGACCTGCACGCCGAGAAGCGCGTCGCGCAGGGTGAATCGGCGAAGCAATTGCGAGTCGGCGTTCCCGCTCTTCATGGCCTGCATTGCGTTCGTCCGCCAGATTTGCCGCGCCGGCAACAGACCCGGCAGAATGCCGCTGGCAAATGAAAGCAGGAGGGCGATCAGATACACGCGCGTATCGGGCACGACGGTGACATGGATGGGGAACTCCGAAATCGGCTGCCAGCGCGTGAGCACTCCCAGCAGCGTCGCAGCAAAGAATGTCCCTGCAACTCCGCCGGCAAGGGACACGAGAATCGCCTCGGTCAGAATCTGCCTGAGCAACCGTCCTCGCGTCGAGCCGATCGAGAGCCTGATCGCCATTTCGCGGGCCCGATCCGCGGATCGAGCGGCGAAAATCCCGGCCAGGTTCACGCAGGCCGCGATGAGCACCAGCAGCGCCAGCACCATAATGGCGCCCAGAAACGACCTCGCCGGTCCACCCAGGACATCACCCATCAGTCCTGGCTTCACCAGCCGCGCCACTAGGCCGTCGTCATCGGCTGGATATTCTTTCGCAAGTTGATGTGCGATCCCATTCAGATCATCGGTTGCCTGGCTCGGGGTCACGCCGGGCTTCAGCATGCCAAGTACAAAGATCCCGTGGTTTCCTCGCTTCACCAGAAAACTGTAGCCTTCCACCTGCTCTTCGTTGACCATCGGCACCCAGAAGTCCGGCCAGAGAAAAATCTCAGTGCCGTTGAACGCACGTGGCGCAACGCCGATGATTGTGAACGGATGCTTGTTCAAATCCACTGTCATCCCCACCACACGTGGATCGGCGTTGAAGCGCGTCCGCCAGAACCCATCGCTCAGCACGATGTACGGTGCAGAGTTGGGGCCATGTTCGTCGCTCGAGTGGAAGAAGCGGCCCAGTGCAGGTTGCACCCCCAGCATGTCGAAGTAGTTGCCTGAAGCTTCGTATTCCCAGCACCGTTGCGCCGAGCTTCCGCTACTCAAGCCCACTTCGCCGATTCGATACGTAGCAATGTCGCTGAAAGCCGTGCTCCGCGCTCGGTAATCCAGATAGTCGGGATAAGACTGGGTGAGATCTCCCTGCTGCTTCTGTACGATCTCGAATAGCCGGTCTGCTCCCGAAACGCTGAGCGGCCGCAGCAGTAGCGAGTTCAGCACCCCGAACACCACCACGTTCGCGCCGATGCCCAGTGCCAGTGTCAGAACCGCCGTCACCGCGAACCCCGGCGAATGGCGCAGTTGGCGCAAAGCATAGCGCACGTCGCGCCAAAGCCCAGCGGCACCCAACGTCGCGTCCGCTGCCGTCACGCGCTCCCGTGTCGCCGTCGGATTCCCAAACCGAAGCAGCGCATCGCGCCGTGCTTCTTCGCGACTCATGCCTCGCGCCACATTCTCCTCGACGCGCATCTCAATGTGCGCCTGCAGCTCCGCATCGATCTCGCGGCCCACCTGCGCGGGCCGAAAAAGATTCCCGATCCGTCGAAACATGGCCATCGCGTTCCTCCCTCCTCTCGCCTATTCGCTCCGCAGCGCCTGCATCGGATCGACGCGAGACGCCCTCCGCGCCGGAATCCAGCTCGATCCCAGTGCAATCCCCGCGATCGCAACCGTGATGCCAATAAACACCACCGGATCGTCGGGGCGCACGCCCACCAGCAGGTTAGCCACGAGACGGGTGAGGCCATAGGTAAGCACCAAACCAACACCGAGCCCGACGGCCGTGAGGCGCGAAGCGCGTGCCAGAATCATGCGGAGCACATCTTCGCGCCGGGCGCCCATGGCGAGGCGCACGCCGATCTCGCGGGTGCGTTCGCCGACCAGGTTGGCCATCACGCCAAAGATGCCGATGGCGGAGAGCAGGAGCGCGATGACCGCGTCCATGGCGAGCATGAACGAGGCGTACATGAGACCTGTGAGGTTGTCGTTCTCCAGCTGCTGGTAGGTCTCGACGGTATTGATGGGGAGGGCCGGATCGATGGAAGCAAGGGCCTTGCGCGCGGCAGGAGCGAGCGCGAGCGGGTCCCCGGTGGTGGTCATCGCGTACTCCGTGCCGGACGATGGAACCTGGGCTGCGTCCATATAGACTGCGGCGCGGGGAGTCTGATCCCAAAGGCCGTAGCTGACTTCATCGGCGACGCCGACGATGGTCAGCCAGGGCTCGTGGACGGTATTGCCGCCGAGACGCACGCGATGACCGATGGGATTTTCGCTGGGAAAGTATTGCGTGACGAACCGGCGGCTCACGACGGCCACGGGGAGAGTGTCGGGCGTGTCGGAGGCCGTGAACCCGCGGCCGGCCACGATCGGAATGTGGAATTGAGAGAAGTAACCGGGGCTGACAGGAAGATGCAAGGCACTTTGCGTCTTGCCGGGGAGAGTGGGCCGGCTTTCGATGGCGCACTCGACAAGCCAGGCATTGTCGTTGTAGGGCAGGGCCGTTGCGACGTTGGCATGGGTCACGCCCGGCAGGGCGCGGAGCTTTGCGAGGCTGTCGTTGTACCAGGCGGCCTGTTTGCGCGGCGTGTCATAGCGCGTAGGCGGCAGCGAGACGTTAAAGGTGAGGATTGTCTTCGGCGCGTAGACGTCGGGCCGGTGGAGCATCCAGAGCATGCCCTTGGACAAGAGCGCTGCGCCGATGACCAGGGCGACGGCGAGCGAAACCTGCGCGACCGCGAAGGCGCCGCGGAGACGATGCGCTCCCGCGGCGCCGGTGGAGGCGCGGGAGCCGGCTTTAAGCTGATCGGCGACGTTAATGCGCAGCGCATCGAGCGCTGGCGCGATGCCCGAGACGATGCCGGCTGCCAATGCTGCACCGACAGAGAAGAGGAAAGCTCGGCCGTTGAGGGAGACATTGTCCCAGCCGGCCATGAAGCGCGCCACCCGCGGGGGCATGTAGGCGCCCATGACCTGCAGATTGAGTTTGGCCAGGACGAGTCCCGCGGCTGCTCCAGCCAGAGCGAGCAGCATTGTCTCGATGAGCACCTGGCGGACGATCCTGGTGCGTTTTGCGCCCAGGGCGACGCGCATCGCGATCTGGGGGCGATGATCGATGCCGCGGGCAAACTGGAGGTTGGCGATGTTGGCGCAGACGATCAGCAGGACGAAGAGCGTGGCGCCCATGACGAGGCGGTAGTAGAGCGGCGTGTAGTCGCCGTTGATTCCGTCGAGCAGGGGTTCGACGTGTGCGCCCCAACCCTGATTGGTTGCCGGATAGGCTTCGGCAAGATGGCCGGCGAGGATATGCATCTCCGACTGAGCTTGTTTAACGGAAATGCCGTCGCGGAGCCGCGCGAGCACGAAGTAGTCGCGATCGATGCGGTTGCCGCGCTCGGCGGGCGTGGGGGCGAATGGAACGAAGATGTCAGCCAGGGAGGGGTACTGCACGGATTTGGGCAATACACCTACGATGGTGTAGACGCGCTCATTGAGTTCGATGGTGCGGCCGATGACTGCGGGGTCGGCGGCGAAGTGCCGCTGCCAGAATCCGTAATTGAGCAGGGCGACGTGGTCGCGGCCTTCGCGGCACTCGTCGTCGACGAACACGCGGCCCAGTACGGCCCTGATGCGCAGCACGCTTAAGAATCCGGCCGAGCTGCGCGCGATCTGCACCTGGGCCGCGTCTCCCGCGCCGGTGAGCGTCATGGCGGTTTCGTTGCGGACGGAAAACTCTTCAAACGAGCGGCTATGGCGGACCCAATCCTCGTAGTTGGCCAAGGCAACCGCATGGTAGCCGCTGCGATCCTGCTCGGCAATCGTCACCACACGGTCCATCGCGGGGACAGCGAGAGGATGGAGGACGACGGCATCCATGCTGCTGAAGATCGAAGTGTTCAAGCCGATGCCGATGGAAAGGGTGAGCACTGCGGTGACGGTGAAACCGGGCGATTTCGACAACTGGCGCGCGGCGTAGCGCACGTCGTTCCAGAGAAGATCTAGTCCGAGGGCGGCATCGGCGGACAGCACATGTTCCCGCGTCGCCGTCGGATTCCCAAACCGCTGCAGCGCATCGCGCCGCGCCTCTTCCCGCGACATGCCCCGCGCCTTATTCTCCTCGATGCGCATATCGATGTGTGCCTGCAGCTCAGCATCAATCTCGCGATTGACTTCTGCTCGATGGAACAGGTTTCCGATCCTCCGAAAGATCGCCATGACGCCCCTTTCACGCGTACCGAAGCACCGCGCGTACGCCCCTTACCAGCTGATCGAAGCTTTCCTCGGCCTGCTGCAGCTGCCGCCGCCCTTGCGCCGTCATCTTGTAGTACTTCGCCCGCCGATTAGTCTCAGTCAACGCCCACTCCGCCGCAATCCAGCCGGACTGCTCCATGCGATGCAGCGCCGGATACAGCGATCCCTCTTCCACGCGCAGGAGCTCGTTCGAAGCGCTCTGAATGTGCTGCACAATCCCGTACCCGTGCAATGTGCCATTCTGCGCCAGCGTCTTCAAAACCAGCAGATCCAATGTCCCTTGAAGGTCAGTCTTCGCCATGCCTTACCCCTAGTAAGCTCTGTATAGAGAACTCTAGGCATAGCAAGCTAGGGGTGTCAATCAATCTGTGACGAACGGCATTAGAGAATAGAAGGTAAGAAGGGCTTTTTCAGTTACAGGACACTGCAATCAGCACGATCATGGGTGCCCCAGGTCTGGGGTCCCCACGGATAGGTCTTCATCCGCGGGGTGGAGAACTGGATTTTCGGACCTGGGAAAGCAACCAACCTCAACCAAGCGAGTATTGCACCTGAGAGACCGCGGTCAGGATAGCTATTCCCTTGTCCCCGATCTCTGCTCCACAGTCGCCCGCAGATGACTCAGTGCCGCGTTCGGCACATCCGCAAGCGGCAATCCCGGACCCTCCCACAGCAGCCGCGGCGTGCCCTGACTCGCGAAATGCAAACCCTCCACATGCAGCGTGTGTAGACCCGCACGCAGTCCCAGCGAGCCCCTGTCGTAGCGCATCGCGTTACCCGCCGAAATGCACACCTGCGCAAACGGTGGACCCGTCTTCGCTACTTCCACGCCATCGATCACTACGCGCGCCCCATCCCGCGCCATCAGGTGAAACGTGTAGCCGCCGTCCACCGGCACGTCCAGCATTCCATCCCAGGCCGTCGCGTAGCGCGTGAACCCGTGCGCATCCACCTGCAGGTTGGCCGACTCGCCTGCAAACACAACCTGCTCCTTGCTCAGGTCGGGCAGCTCCGTCCAGGCGCCTCCATAGAGCCGCCACAACAACCCCGCCGCCGTCGGACCGACCAGCGTCGTCGCATCGTGCCACCGCTCCACCGCTATCACACCTTGCGCGGCCCAGTCTTCATGCTGCGCATTGTCTTCGGCGTGCAGCAATACCCTGAAGCGCCCCGCGCCGTTCCCGCCATCCAGCTCCGTCCCGTCGGCATCGGTAAACTTGTGCGTCACACGCCGTCCACGAGCGCCGGTCCCATCGCCAAATAGCCAAGTGAAGTGCGTATGAGCCGAAGGCTCCGCGGTGAATGTCACTGTATCTCCCGGTCCAAACACCGGCGGATCCACTTGAAAATTCGCCGCTGGTCCCGTTCGTCGATGAAACTGCACCGGCGCCGCACCATCCGTCGCTGCCAGTGGCACATCGGCATCGCTCTCCGCGCGCTTCTGCCCATACTTCACGTTGTCCAGCGTCACGCCACTCACTTGCCCGATCAGTGTCGAACCCACGAGCGGCGGCTGATCCAGCGCCCAGATGTTGTGAAACACGAATCCGTGCAGTGCGGGCTCTTCCTGCTCCATCTGCACCAGCGAGTACCAGTCGTCGAGAAAGAGGTTCTCAAACGTGTAACTCGAATGGTCGCCCTTCGCTCCGTCCGCGGCCCACATTCCGAGCAAACCAAACGCCTGCCCGCATGCTCCGATCCCTGCGTGCAGAATGTCGGAATCGCGCAACGTGAAATTCCACGAATTGAAAATCTTCTGCGGCCATCCCGCGCGCACAATATTTGAGATGCTCGTCGACAGCTCGCTCTTTTCCACCAGAATATCGTGCACATCTTTCCCCGGCCGCAGCATGTCCGCGTCCGTGTAGCCGTCCCAGTTGCCCATCAACGCGACCACATCGTCCGACGCGCGAAAGAATGAATTGCGCACGATCCCATTGCTCGACCCGATCCAATCCATTCCATCCTGATTCGCATTTCCCGGATTGCCCCCCATCACGCGCAAATCGTCGTAGATGAATCCACTCGAATCCTTCATCTGCACCGACCACGTCCGCGATCGAATCACGCACGTCAGGCCGCTCACTTGGATATCATGCGCATCCATGGTCCCAATGCAGTGCCAGTCCGGCTTCTGCATCCAGCCCTCGTCGCTCGCCGGGTCCTGCGGCCCGTCGTAGACGATCGTCCCGCGCCCCAACACCTTTACGCCGGTCACGTTGAACAAATTCAGGCTGCCGAAAAAATAGGCGCCGGGCTCCAAATAATCGGTCTCACCGCTCTTCGGATTCAGGCTCTGCCGATACACACCCGCCGGGTAGACGTGCACGTCAGGACCCTGCGGCGGCGGCGCGGGTGGCGACCCCGCAAACAAAAAGAGCATTTGCGCATGATTGAGAAAGTCGCGTGGCCTCGAAATCGCGAGTTTCGCCGGTCCCTGCAATTTGAAGCGAATTGTCTGCCCATCGCGCTTCGGCCGCAGTCCCAGCCGCCACGGCTGAATATCTACGCCGCGATCCCAGAATCCTGCTTCCGCCGCGGTGATCGCGACATCCACCGGCCCGGTAATGTCGAAATTCACAAAATCGTAGCTCGCTGCAACATGCGCCACATCGACCGGCTTGCCATTCACCGTCACTGTGAAGGCCATGGATTGCATCTCGGGTGGCACCGGCACCGGCTGCACGCGGGGAGCGGCCGGCGCGACGAGCGCAAGCACAAGAACAGCTGCCATCAGCAAGCCATCGCGAAGCAAGACGCCCAACCCCTGAAGTGAAGTGGGAAAAGTCCACTCTAGCATCGCCTGAAACGCCGGTCTGGGTGTTCATTTACGGACACAGCGGCTCACCTCCGCACGCCCGCCGCTTCATTCCACCCCGCCGCCTCGCCTTATCTTGCTGAAATTGCGGCCCAACGGCCGGCACACATTTGGCCGAAAAAATGCTGTGAGTTTCAATACCCATACGTGTCTGCGAGGCTCCCATGCAGAAGCTTCTTTTCGATCTCCGCTTCGTTTTCCGCCAGCTCTGGAAATCACCTGGCTTCGCCATCACCGCGGTCCTCATGCTGGCCTTCGGCATTGGCGCCACTACGGCGATCTTCTCCATCGTCGAAGGCGTGCTGCTGCGGCCGTTGCCGTTCCCCGAGTCCGACCGCCTGATGGTCCTCGCCGATTGCCTCCAGGGAGCCGACATCGGTGGCAATTGCGAAGCCGGCGTCACCGTTCCCGACATCATCGCCTACACGCGCGAAACCCATTCCTTCAATGGACTCGGCGGCTATCAGTTTGCAGGCTTCGAGCTCTCCGGCAATGGTGAGCCGGCGCAGGTCACCGCCGCTCGCATGACCGCAGGCGTCTTCACCGCACTCGGCGTCGCTCCACATCTCGGCCGCGTCTTCACCGCCGATGAAGACGAGCACCACCAGCAGGTCGTCGTTTTGAGCTATGGCGCCTGGCGGAGCCGCTTCCATGCCGATCCCGCCATCCTCGGAACTAAGATCCTTCTCGATCGCAAGCCCTACGTCATCATCGGCGTCATGCCGCGCAACTTCGAGTTTCCCCTCCAGTCCGGCCAGCTCAATCGAGTCGAGTTGTGGGTCCCCATGAGCTTCCAGCC
Source organism: uncultured Acidobacteriaceae bacterium (assembly GCA_963745845.1). GTDB lineage: Bacteria > Acidobacteriota > Terriglobia > Terriglobales > Acidobacteriaceae > Telmatobacter. The sequence continues at coordinate 879,897 of CAVUZE010000002.1, forward strand.
CCAGGAACTCACGCCCGGCGCCGCAGCCAACTGGAGCTATCAGATGGTCGGCCGCCTCAAACCCGGCATCTCGGCCAAACAGGCACAAACCGATGCCGAGCGCGTGGCACAGGAAATCATGAAGAACTATCCGGCGATGATGGCCAATCTGCGCATCAGCGCCATGGTCCGTCCTCAGCAGGAGGAAACCATCGAACAAGCGCGGCCCTTGCTGCGCACCCTCTTCCTGGCCGTCGCTGTCGTGCTCCTCATCGCCTGCGTCAATCTCGCCGGACTCATGCTCGTCCGCGCCATACGTAATCAGCGGGAAGTTGCAGTGCGCATGGCCCTCGGCGCCCAGGCCGCGGCCCTGCTGCGTCAGACTATTATCGAGAGCCTCGTCCTCAGTGTCTCCGGCGGCGTGCTCGGCCTCATCCTCGCCGCCATCGCTCTCCGAGTCGGCAAAACTTTGCTGCCCGAGAGCCTCCCGCGCATCAGCGAAATCGCACTCAACTGGTACGTCATCGGCTTCGCCCTTCTCCTTGCCGTCATCACGGGATTGCTCTGCGGCCTCGCCCCTGCATTCGCCGCGTTGCGCACCAACGTCAACAGCCACCTCAAAGAAGGTGGTCGCAGCGGAACCGCCGGTGGAGGCCACGCGCGTCTTCGCTCCACTCTCGTCGTGGCGGAAATTGCCATCGCCCTGGTTCTTCTCGCCGCCTCAGGTTTGCTCCTGCGCAGCTTCGAGAAAATGCGCTCCGTCGATCTGGGCTTCCGTCCCGATCACGTAACCACCGCTTCCTACAATTTGCCACAGCAGCAATACCCCAAACAGGACCTGGTCGACAACTTCAACCATGAGCTCCTGCGCCGCCTTGCCCAGCTTCCAGGCGTCAATGCCATCGGCCTCACCAACTTGCTGCCAGCCTCCAACAACAACAGCAATCAGACCTTCGTCGTCGATGGCTACGTGCCGCCCAAGGGCGCCTCCATGAACCTCGCCATTCCATTCACCATCGCCGGTGACTACTTCCGCACCATGGGAATTCCCCTCGTGCGCGGCCGTTTCTTCACCAACGACGACCGCCCCGGTTCTCAGCCCGTCGTGATCGTCAGTCAGAAATTCGCGCAGAAATATTGGCCCAGCCAGGACCCCATCGGCAAGCGCCTCCGCATCGGCACCCCCGAGATGCAAACCCCGTGGCTCTCCGTCGTCGGCGAAGTGGCCGACGTCAAGTTCAGCTCCCCCGACGAAGTCACCAAGGAGCAGTACTACTTTCCCCTTGCCCAGATCGACCTGGACTATGGAACGCTCGCAAATCCTGCGACCGATCTGAATGGCAACGGCGGATACATCACCCTGCGCTCTTCGCTCCCACCCGAGCAGATGGAAAACTCCCTCCGCACCACGGTGCGTTCCATCGACCCGCTCCTGCCGCTTACACAAGTTCAAACCATGGAACAGGCTGTCTCTGACAGTGAAGCGCCGCGCCGCTTCAACACCGTGCTCATCTCGAGCTTCGCCTGCGCCGCCGTAGTCCTCGCCGTCCTCGGCATTTACAGCATCATCGCCTTCTCCGTCGCCTCGCGTGTTCAGGAGATGGCCATCCGCATGGCGCTCGGTTCGCAGCGCACCGCCATCGTTCGCCTGGTCCTCGAGTCGGGAGTGAAGCTCGCCATCGTAGGCTGCGTCCTCGGTCTAGGAGGAGCAATCGCTGCCTCGGGCCTGCTGCGCTCACTGCTCTTCGGCGTCAGTCCCTTCGATCCGATGGTGTTGACTCTGGCTGCCATCGGCGTCTTGCTCTTAGCCATCGCCGCCTCCACCCTGCCCGCCGTCCGCGCCGCCTCCATCGACCCCATGAAGGCCCTTCGTGGCGAATAATCCCTCGTGCACCAAGCAACCTGCTCTTGTCTTTTTGTAGTGTCAATCTGCAATGTGCGCCTCGCGCGAGAGCGCGGCCTGCCCGTTTATTTCAACCTCGAAGAAGTTCCGGGGCACGGAGGGAGCAGAGGCCTTTAGGCCTCTGAAATCCGACAGCGTGGAAGAAGGGCTTCAGCCCCGGATTCTTTAAGCTAACGCTCTCGTCAAATCCCTTCGCCCATCGAGACATAGTCGCGCAGGTAGTCGAGTTCCTTGCGGTAGGCGGTGCGGTCGGCTTCTTCCGAAGCAAACGGCACGGCCTGTGCCGCATGCGCGCCGAGCCGCTCTTCGAGTTCCTCCACGCGCGCCGACAGAGCAATCAGCGCATCGGAGAGAGGGTCCTTGATGTCGTGTGGATCGGTGATCAGCACACGTTGGCCAGCGCGATATACGATATGCGCCGGCACACCCACCACCGTTGAGTTCGGCGGCACATCGTCCAGCACCACCGACCCGGCCCCGACCCGCGAATTCTCCCCCACACAAATGTTGCCCAGAATATTCGCGTTGTTCCCGATGAACACGCCGTCGCACACCGTGGGGTGCCGCTTGCCGTGACCTTTACCTGTCCCGCCTAAGGTCACGCCCTGGTAGATCGTCACGTCGCTGCCCACGATGGCCGTTTCGCCGATCACCACGCCGGTCGCATGGTCGATAAACAACCGCCGCCCCAGCAGCGCCCCCGGATGAATGTCCACGCCCGTGAAAAAGCGGCCCACTTGGGACAAAACTCGGGCCGCCAATTTCATCCTTCCGCGCCACAGCGCATGGCTTACGCGATGAATCCACACCGCCCAAAGTCCCGGATAGCACAGCAGGACCTCCAGCCTGAAACGCGCAGCAGGGTCGCGCTCCAGCACGGAGTGGATGTCTTCGCGAATCCGTTCCAGCATCTCCATCGTTTTCTCTTACCGGCCGGGCAATCAGCGAGTCCCCGGCTCTAGAGGTTGCGAAACTCTAGCCGAAAACTTGCTTTGTAACAGGGCACAACTTCAGTTGTGCCGAAAATGCCACAAAACCGACAAGGGCTTTAGCCCCTGCCAAGCTTCAACGACTGAAATCTGTTCGGTTTCACTCTTCTCCCGCAGCCTCTCTGGTCTCACTGACCCCTGAACCTCTGATCCCTGATCCCTGTCTCTTTACACCGTTACCGTCTGCGTCGGCAGAGCTAGCACTTCCTGCCGCAACGAGTCGAATAGCACACTCGACAAATAGCGCTCGCCGAAATCAGGCAGCACCACGACGATCAGCTTGCCCGCGTTCTCGGGCCGCGCCGCCACTTTCAGCGCTGCCACCGCCGCTGCGCCGGAGCTGATGCCCACAAACAGGCCTTCTTCAAGCGGAAGCCGCCGCGCCATCGCCACCGACTCGTCGTTCGACACCTGGATGACTTCGTCAATCAGCTTCGTGTCCAGAATGCTCGGTACAAACCCCGCGCCAATCCCCTGAATCTTGTGCGGTCCCGGCTTGCCCCCGCTCAGCACCGGGCTGTCCGTCGGCTCCACGGCAATCGCCTTGAACTCCGGCTTGCGCGGCTTGATGAACTGCGAAACGCCCGTCAATGTTCCGCCAGTACCGATCCCCGAGATGAGAATATCCACCTTTCCGTCGGTGTCGTCCCAAATTTCCGGCCCTGTCGTCGCCAAATGAATCGCCGGGTTCGCCGGGTTGTCGAATTGCTGCAGAATGACACCCTTGGGAGTGTTGGCAAGAATCTCGTTGGCCTTCGCAATTGCGCCCTTCATCCCGTTTGGCCCCGGCGTCAGCACGATTTCTGCGCCAAAGGCCTTCAGCAGCACCCGCCGCTCCACGCTCATTGTCTCCGGCATGGTGAGGATCAGCTTGTAACCCTTCACCGCCGCCACAAACGCCAACGCAATCCCTGTATTCCCGCTCGTCGGCTCAATCAGGATTGTCTCACCCGCCTTGATCCGCCCCGACTTCTCCGCTTCATCAATCATGGCGAAGCCGATGCGGTCTTTCACGCTCGCCAGCGGATTCTGGCTCTCCAGCTTTGCCACCACCGTCGCGGGCAATCCTGCGGCAACGCGGTTCAGCCGCACCAGCGGCGTGTGCCCAATCAATTCCGTTACATTCGCGGCAATGCGTGCCATCGTTTTTCTCCTCTTTCTCGGGAAATAGCCCCGAATCAGCTCAGGTTAGTCTGGACAAAATCATTCGGATCAAGTCAGGCCGGATCGGGTCGGTCAACCAAGTTGCGCGGGGTGAACTCGTCCCGTCAGGGCGGAAAGGGCTTGTGCGCCACCAGGCGCACCCGTGCATCGCGGCATTCACCAGGACGGTGTTAGCGACATCGATGCATGGAGACAGGGTAGACGGCGGGTGCGGGGGATGGCAAGTGAAACAAGCTATCTTGCGGCGCGTCGGGGCGCGGCTTTTGGAGCGGTCGAAATGTGTTCGACGCAGGGTTTGCCCGCGCAGAGTGCGCCGGTGATGCCTTTGCCCTCGGTGATGGAGTAGATGCGGTCGACGGCGGGGAGGCGGAGGGTCTCTTTGCGACCAGAGGGCCAGCGGATTTCGGCGATGCCGGCGCTGGTTGCGTCGCCGAGGCCGAAGTGGGCGCGTTTGTCGTTGGAGGAGATGTAGCTGCCGGAACTGAGGACGTCGGCGCGCTGGCGCATGCCGTTGGCGGTCAGAAAGATTGCTGCGCCCACGGCATCGCGTGGGCTGTGCGGTCCGCCGGTGAGGTTAAGTTCGACCCAATGATGATGGTCGTCGCTGACATTGCGGAGCAGAACGGGCGGGCCGTCGATGGGGCTGATGACGACGTCGATCTTGCCGTCGTTGAAGAGGTCGCCGAATGCGGCTCCGCGGGCGCAGGTGACAACGGCGAGGCCCGTGTCTTTGACGGGCGGCACGTATTCGAATTTACCCTGGCCGACGTTGTGGAAAAGGAGCGGGCGCTGGACGTACGTCGATCCCCAGTCGGTATGGTCGGCGATGGGAAAAACGTGGCCGTTGACGATGAAGACGTCTTTGAGGCCGTCGTTGTCGTAGTCGATGAAACCTGTGCCCCAGCTAAGGAATGGGATGGAGATGCGGTCGATGCCGGAGCGCATGCCGACTTCGGTAAAGGTGGCGTCGCCGTCGTTGCGATAGAGGGCTTTGCTGTCGTCGCTGAAATCGGTAACGAAGAGATCGACGCGGCCGTTGTTGAGGTAATCGCCGACGGCAATGCCCATGCCGGCCATTTCGCGTCCGTCTTTGTTGAAAGCGAAGCCGGACGTGTAGCTTTCGTCGGCGAATGTTCCGTCACCTTTGTTGCGGTAGAGGTAATTAGGGGTCGAATCGTTGGCAACCACAAGGTCAGGCTTGCCATCCCCGTCGACATCGGCAAAGACGGCAGTTAGGCCGAAGTACTTGTTCTTATCGCCGACGCCGGCTTTTTCAGAAACGTCGGTGAAGGTGCCGTCGCCGTTGTTGTGGAAAAGATGATCGGGCTCACCTTCGAGGCCGCGGGGGCCGCAGGTGAGGTTGCCGATGCCGCGGAAGGCGCAATCGGCGAAGCCGACGACTTCGCTGTGCGGAAAAGGCAGGCGATTGCGTTCGAAGTGGACGTAGCCGGAGACGAAGAGGTCGAGGAGGCCGTCGCCATCGTAGTCGCCCCAGGTTGCTCCAGCGGACCAGTTGCCGAGAGTGACGCCTGCTTTTTCTGCGACATCGGTGAAGGTGCCGTCGTGATTATTGTGGTAGAGGCGGTTCTTGCCGTAGTTGGCGACGAAGATGTCGGGCCATCCATCGTTATCGAAGTCGCCCACGGTGACGCCGAAGCCCCATCGGCCGTTGGTGACGCCTGCCTGCGCGGCGACATCGGTGAAGGTGCCATCGTGGTTGTTGTGGAAGAGGGCGGCGTGGGGCGGGGTTTCTTTGCCGTCGAGGGCGTCGAAAGTGGAGCCGTTGACGAGGTAGATGTCGAGCCATCCGTCGTTATCGTAGTCGAGCAGTGCAACGCCGGATCCGTTTGACTCGAGGATGAAAGTCTTTTCGGGGCCGCCCATGACGTGACGCCATCCGGAGAGGCCTGCGGCCTTGGTGACGTCCTGAAAGAGGATCGGGCCTTGATCGACGAAGCCGCCGATGGTGATGAGACGCCCCTCCGCGTCGTATTGAGCCTTCTGGGCACCGCCGCTCGCCATGGTGTTTTGCGCCAGCACCGAGGTAGCAAAGAAGGGCGAAGCGAACAGCACAACAAGGTCCAGCAAACGAGCGAACTGGGGCCGCAAGAGAAATCTCCTGGTGAATGATTGCCCGATATAGTACCCCAACTCATGCGGCATGGGATATTGCAAAAATGGGCCTCGGTACCCACGGATGAAGGAGTCTTGCCATCCCCGAGACGGCGGGACAGGAGTGAAAGCGAGAAGGGTATATCCTGAAGAGTTGCTTCAGGTTGGTCGTTGCGCGAGCATAACGAGCCTGGGGCTTTCCATAAGAAAATGAGCACACAAAACATAGCTATCCATCTGCCGGACGGGACGGTAAAGGAAGTGCCGCAAGGCACCACGCCCCTCGAGATCGCCAATGACATCTCCCCGCGCCTCGCCGCGGCCTCCGTTGTCGCGCGCCTCACTCCGCTCGCTGCCGTCAACGCCAAGTCCGCCCCCGATGGCCAGTCGCCAGAAGGCGAGTCGGAAGCCGCCATGTATGCCGCCGAAAACGCCGCGGCCCCGCGTCTCGTCGACCTCTCCACACCCCTCACCGCCGACACCCGCCTCGAGCTCGTCAAAGAGAATGACCCCGACGCCCTCAAAGTCGTCCGCCACTCCGCCGCACACGTCATGGCCACCGCGGTTCTCGAGCTCTTTCCCGAGACCAAGCTCGGCCACGGCCCCGCCACGGATTCGGGCTTCTTTTACGACTTCTATCGCGAGAAGCCCTTCACCCCTGAAGACCTCGCCGCCATCGAGAAGAAGATGGCAGAAGTCGTCGCGCGCAACGAGCCCTTCGTCCGCGAATACGAGCCCCGCGAGCAGGCCCTCGCGGAATTTGAAAAAGACGGTGACTTCATGAAGACCCACTTCGTGACTAAGTTCACCGAGCCCGGCTCCCAGGTCAGCTTCTATCGCAACGGCAGCTTCGTCGACTTCTGCCGCGGCCCGCACGTGCCCTCCACAGGCCGCGTCAAAGCCGTCAAAGTCACCAAGGTAGCCGGCGCCTATTGGCTCGGCGACGAAAAAAATCCCCAGCTCCAGCGTGTCTACGGCACCGCCTTCTTTTCGCAAAAAGAAATGGATGCGCACTTCGCCCGCCTTGAAGAAGCAGCCAAACGCGACCACCGCCTCATCGGCAAGCAACTCGACCTGTTCAGTATTCAGGAACTCGCCGGCGCGGGCCTCATCTTCTGGCATCCCAAGGGCGCCATCATCCGCAAAGTGATGGAAGACTGGATGCGCGACGAGTGCCTCCGCCGTGGCTATCTGCTCGTCAACACGCCGCACGTCATGCGCCGCGAGCTATGGAAGGTGAGCGGCCACGAGGGCTTCTACTCCGGCAACATGTATACGCCGATGGAGCTCGACGACGCCGAATATCGCCTCAAGCCGATGAACTGCCCCGGCCACATCCTCATCTATAAAAACTCGCCCAAGAGCTATCGCGATTTGCCCCAGCGCTACGCCGAGCTCGGCAATGTCTACCGCTACGAGCGCTCCGGCACCATGCACGGCCTGCTCCGCGTGCGCGGCTTTACGCAAGACGACGCACACATCTTCTGCATGCCAAGCCAGATCGAGAGTGAAGTCGTAGCCTGCATCGACTTTGCCGAAGTGGTCCTCAAGACCTTCGGCTTTGCGGAGTTCAAGGTCGAGCTCTCCACATGGGATCCGAACGATCGCGCCCACTACACAGGCTCCGACGAAAACTGGGCAATCGCTATCGGCGGACTTCAACGCGCCCTCGAGCGCAAGGGCATCAAGTACGCAACCATCCCTGGTGAAGCCGCTTTCTACGGCCCCAAGATCGACGTCAAACTCGTCGATGTCCTCGGCCGTCTCTGGCAGCTCTCCACGGTGCAGGTCGACTTCAATCTCCCCGCGCGTTTCGAGCTCGAGTATGTCGGCGAAGACGGCGAGCGCCACCAGCCCATCATGGTCCACCGCGCGCTCTTCGGCTCGCTGGAGAGATTCTTCGGCGTCCTCATCGAGCACTACGCCGGAGCGTTTCCGCTCTGGCTTGCACCCGTACAAATCGGCCTCGTCCCCATCAGCGAGAAACACCTCGCCTACGCGAAGAAACTCGAAGCCGAGTTCAAAGCTGCAGGCTTCAGAGTCGAAACCGACGACCGCAACGAAAAAATGAACGCCAAGATCCGCGACTTCGCCAACCAGAAAACGCCGTACATCCTGGTCTTTGGCGACAGGGAAGAGGCGACGAGCTCCGTCAGCGTCCGCACTCGCGGCAAAGGCGACCAGGGTTCCATGCCGCTGGCCGACTTCCTCGCCAAAGCCAAGGCGCTGGTAGCAAACCAGTCCACCGACTTGTAGCGCCTTCGGTATACCTGAATCGCTTGTAGCCCCACCGCAGGTTGCCGGGCGACCTACCTTTGGCTCATCCTGCCGGCGTCGAAGGGAGGATGCGGCTGTGTCTCGGAGATGCTGGCATCTTGTCCCTCGGCGAGACGCTCCTCAGCTTGCTCTTTCTGATGCGGAGTCATCACCGTCACGAGATTCTTGAGACTTCGCGCAGCCAGTGCGTCACCGGCGGAGGCTGCCCGGCTGAACCACATGTATGCGGTTACGTAATCGAGGGGAACGCCGCGACCGGACGAATACATCGTCGCAAGGTTAAACTGACCCCGGATTGCGCCGTGCAGTGCCGCATCCCGATAGAGCGCGACTGCTTTCGTGTAGTCTTTCTCGACGCCGAGGCCGTCCTCGTAGATCACGCCCATGTTGCTCTCCGCTTCAGCGATGCCCTGGGCCGCGGCCTTGCGGTACCAATCAAGCGCCTGGGCATAGTCGCGAGTCACGCCCATGCCGTGCTGGTACATGGTGCCAAGGTCGTTTTCTGCTGCCGCATTTCCTTGTTCTGCCGCCTTGCGATACCACTCCGCCGAAGCCGCGTCATCGCGCGGGATGCCGCGGGCGTAGTGGTAGAGGTTGCCGAGTTTGCACTGGGCGGTAGCGCTGCCTTGCTGGGCTGCGGCGAGGTACCACCGCATCGCTTGGCCCAGTTCGACCTTGCCAGACAACCCCTTTTCATAAAAAACGGCGAGATTGATCTCCGCCGCAACAAAACCTGCGGAAGCCGCCGACGTAAGCCACTTGAGGCCCTGCTGATAGTTCTGCGAGACGCCTTTGCTGAACGAGTAAAAGAAGCCGAGGTTGTTCTGCGCAACGGGATCGCCCGTAGCAGCGAGTCTTGTGAGAGCGTCAACGTCTGTCCGTTGGATATTGTTGGTTTGCTGTGCAGCCCCCGGTGCCGCCGCCTGGTGGAAATCTTGCGCGCCCTGCACCGCAGACGCCGCCAGCGCCAGCCAGCCAAACACAATCGATGCGGATAAGAAACGGGCCTTCATGGACTCTCCTTCGCGACATGCGAAGGTAAAATCCTAGCTCTATTTACCTGTCGTTCTCAATAATTTAATTGTGCATTAATGACTAAATAAGCACTGATGGTAATTGCAGGCAGTTTTTCCACAGATTTGAGCCGGGACGCGTACACTCCAAGCCGCCGGATGACCGTGCTTCCACCCAATGCGCCCGCATCGTTGGTCGTGATTTGGATTGACTCCCCCAACCCTGCAACCAAACCAGGTGGCCGCAGAGCGGCAGTTGGCCCCACCGCAGGTGGCGCGGCAGTTGGCTCCACTGCAGGTGGTTACGCGTTGATCGCCATGCCTTCAACGGCGGCATAGGCGTCGAGCATCGCCTCGCTCAGCGTCGGATGCGCATGGATCGTGAACATCAACTCATCCACCGTGCCTTCGAGTTCCATCACCGCAACGGCCTCGGCAATCAGCTCCGTCGCCTGCGGCCCGATGATATGCACACCGAGAATCTCCCCGTACTGTGCATCGGCCACGATCTTCACAAACCCATCATGGCTGTCCACGATCGACGCCTTTGAATTCCCCCCAAACGGAAACCTGCCCACCTTCACAGTGTGGCCTTTTTCCTTGGCCTGCGCCTCCGTTAGCCCCGCCGAACCGATCTGCGGCTCGCAATACGTGCACGCGGGAATACGCTCGCGTCGCACCGGCCTGTATTTCCGCCCTGCGATCTTCGTAACCGCAACGATGCCGCTCATCGCGCCCACATGCGCCAGTTGCGGAAACCCCGCAACAATATCCCCAATCGCAAACACGCCGGGCTCCGCTGTCTCCTGCGCCTCATTCACTTTCACAAATCCGCGCTCGAGCTCGATCTTCGTCTTCTCAATCCCCACGCCTTCCGTGCGCGGAGCGCGCCCCACCGCAACCAGCACCTTCTCCGCTTCCTTCTCGACCGTCTTGCCGTTCGCCGTCGTCCACGTCACCTTCACGCCCGCGTCTGTCTTCTCGACCTTCTCCACCTTGCAGCTGGTGTTTACATCAATGCTGCGCTTCTTGAACACTCGCGTCAGTTCTTTTGAAATGTCCTCATCTTCAGGCGGCATGACCCGAGGCAGAAATTCCACAATCGTCACCTCAGCTCCATAGCTTCTGAAAATGGACGCGAACTCGACTCCCACCGCGCCCGCGCCAATCACAATCAGCGACTTCGGCACCTGAGGGATCGATAGAATTTCTATATTCGTCAAGATGCGATCGTCGGGCTTGAGCCCGAAAATCATCTTCGCCTCCGAACCGCTCGCGAGAATCACATTCTTCGTCTTCAGCTCGCTCTTCGCGCCATCACCAGCCGTCAACTCCACAGTGTGCACACCGTCTATCGCGGCGCCGGTCAACTTGCCGTAGCCCGGCACCACCGTCACCTTGTTCTTCTTCATCAGAAACTCAAGGCCCTTGGTGTGCTTGTTCACAATCATGGTCTTCCGCTTCAGCACGTTCTCCCAATTCAACACCGGCGCGGCCACGTTATCGATCCCATAATCCGTCGCATGCTTTAGGTGGTCCCAGATCTCCGCGTTGAACAGCAATGTCTTGGTCGGAATGCAGCCTACGTGCAGACACGTCCCACCCAGCACGCTGTCTTTTTCAACGAGCGCAACCTTCAGGCCGAGCTGGCCGCCGCGAATCGCCGCCGTGTAACCTGCCGGACCGCTGCCGATAATCACCACGTCATAGATCGTGTTTTGGGTCGTCTCTGCCAAAGCAAACTCCATTCCGGCGCGCCCACCATCGTACTCGGAGCCATCGCCTTTCCCGGTTTTTAGTCTAAATCGCGACCGCCTTGTCACTGCGCAAGTCGCCGGTTCGAGTTATGATGCGGGCCGACAAGCTAGGAGGCTGGTATGCAGCGCTCTCTCCTCTTGACAGCAATTTGGGTGGCCACAGCCGCAGTCACCATACCTGCCCAGCAGATCAGCAACGACGCCAATCCTCTTTACCGCAGCACATCCATTCGCATGAGTACCATCGTTGTGCCGCCCATTCCCGACATTCCCTTCACAGCCACGGCGGTCATTGAAGACCAGCAGACCATGCCCGATGGTTTGCTCATAACTTCACGCAACATCAATTTAATCGGCCGCGATTCCAGGGGTCGCACCCACGGGGAGATGCGCCCAAGAGTACCGGCAACCTATCAGGGGATGCCGCCGCTCTCCGAGGTTCACATCTTCGATCCGGAAACCAGCGTGAAAATCATCTACTATCCCCCAACCCACATTGCAACCAGGAAGGCGGCCTCCGGGCCTCCGATCGCCGCCAATCTGCCCACCCTTCCCAATCCATATGTGAAGATTGAGGACTTAGGCCCAAATATCATCGACAACATCGACGTCCATGGCACTCGTCGCACACTTACGATTCCTTCCCAGCCTGGCGGAACCGGCGGCTCTCTAACGGTGGTAGACGAGTACTGGTATTCGGAAGATTTGCACGTGAATTTGCTGTTGCGCCACAACGACCCGCGCATCGGCGTGCACACCGTCAAGCTCACAGACATAAAGCGCGAGGAGCCAGCGCCGGAATTCTTTGAAATCCCAGACGGCTACAAGATCGTCGATATGACTCCGCCTGAGGAAAAGTGAGCGGCAGTCCTGGTTCGCAAGATTCCTACTTCTATATGCTCATCGCCGCCGAGTTATCCTTCTGGCTCATCGAGAAACCCGTGATCCGCCTCCGCGCTCGCCTCAACACATAACCGACACGACGACGAGGTCTCTGACCGTTTTGTCTATCTGCTTTCCGCGCTCCACTCTTTCTGTCATCCTGAGCGCAGCGAAGGATCTGCGGTTCAGCTTCTGGCGAAAGGCAATACTGCCGACCCAAAGTACAGATTCATGCGGTCAGAAACCTGCAATCTTCATTCCACGACTTATCCCTTCGGACCCGTCAGCACAGCACTTACTAACTCGCCAGCCTTCAAGAGAACATCTTCCGCGTCTCCGAATCCCTCCAACCAGTGCACATCAGGCTCCCGCCGAAACCAGGTCATCTGTCTCTTGGCGTAATTGCGATGCCCCTGCTGGGCTTCCGCGATGGCCACCTTCTCGCTCATGCCCTTGAGGAGAACGGAGACCGCTTGACGGTATCCGAGCGAGTCCAGCGCTTTGATAGGGCCGTAGCACGCCAGCAGAACCCGCGTTTCTTGGATCAGGCCCGCAGTAAACATTTCCGCGCAGCGCCGATTCAACCGTTCATATAACGCTTGCCGTGGCGGATTCAGCCCGATCCGCAGCAACCGAAACCCCGTCAGGGGATCCTTAGCCGTACTCGGTTCCGCCAGCACTTCCGACAAAGGCTTACGCCCAGCCAGACACACCTCAATCGCACGAATCAGCTTCGGCGCATCGTTCGCATGAATCCGTTCGGCAGACGCCGCATCAATGCGCGCCAACACCCGATGCAGCCACGCAACCCCATGCTTCTCCGCACTCCGTCGCAGCCGCGCCCGCACATCCTCCTGCCGCACCGGCCCCGCAAACAACCCCTCCGTCAGCGCACGCAGATAAAGCCCCGTTCCCCCCGTCACAATCGGCAGCTTGCCTCGCCCTGCAATCTCCCGCAGCGCCGCGCGTGCCTGCCTGCTGTATTCGCCCGCGGTAAACGTCTCGTCCGGATCGGCAACATCGATCAAATGATGCACCACCCGCGCCCGGTCTTCCGGCGAAGGTTTTGCCGTCCCCAAATCCATCCCGCGATACACCGCCACCGAATCGCAGCTGACGATCTCGCCTCCTAACCGCTCCGCCAGCGACAGCGACAGCGCCGTCTTCCCACTCCCGGTAGGGCCCAATAGGATGACGACCAGAGGATCACCTGCATTCTCGGTGAATTTTTCTGATCCCTGATTCCTGATCCCTGTTCCCTGCCTTACCACCGCCACCACCCCGGCGGAAAAATCCACTGCGGATTGGTATGAAAAAGCCACCACACACAAATTGCCGCCGCCAGCGCCACCAACCCAATCGTCTGGTTGCGCACAAACGCCCTACGCTGCGCCGCGCGCCGCTCCTGCTCGGCCACCTGCTGTTGGTACGGCTTAATGCGTGTGTCCACCATAGCGTTCCGTCAACCCAAGCCGCCGTCCAGATCTCCTTTTGTCCACGCCTCAGTATAGGAGTTGGCTCGTCCTGCTCCGAAGGCGCCGTTCCCCGCACGCGCAGTGCCGTTTGACTTCCCCTACCCCCATTGCCGACCATAGCCTGTCGGGGGAAAACCAAATCCATGAAAGTTCTCATCCTGGGTTCAGGGGGCCGCGAACATGCGCTTGCCTGGGCCGTCGTGCGCAGCCCACGCGTCACTGAAGTCGTCTGCGCGCCGGGCAATGGCGGCATCGCCCAACTCGCCCGCTGCGTTCCCGTCGACCTGAAAAATCTCGACGACATGATCCGACTCGTCGAATCGGAATCTCCCGGCCTCACCATCGTCGGCCCCGAACTACCCCTCTCCCTCGGTATCGTCGACGCCCTCCAGTCCCGAGGCCTGCGTGTCTTCGGCCCCACCCAAGCCGCCGCGCGCCTCGAATCCAGCAAGGCCTTCGCCAAGCAGTTCATGAAGCGCCATCAGATCCCCACCGCCAAATACACCGTCTGTACCAACTCCGCCGAGCTCGACGAAGCCATCGCCCTGTTCCACCCCCCCATCGTCGTCAAAGCCGACGGCCTCGCCGCGGGCAAAGGCGTCATCATCTGCGAGTCACGCAACACCGCCCTCGAAGCGGCCCATGGCCTCTTCAAAGGCTCGCTCCTCGGCGAGCCCTCCCAGCAGGTTGTGTTAGAAGAGTTCCTCGAAGGCGACGAAATCAGCTTTATCTGCCTCAGTGACGGCACGCACGTCGCGCCTCTCGCCCCCGCCCAGGACCACAAACGCATCGGCGAATACGACACTGGCCCCAACACCGGCGGCATGGGCGTCTACTCCACTGACTCCATGCTCGAGCCGCAGATGACCGAGTGGATCATGCGCCACATCGCCGAACCCACCATCCGCGGCATGGCCGAAGAAGGCGCGCCCTTCGTCGGCGTTCTCTATTGCGGCCTCATGATGACGCCTCGTGGTCCTGAAGTCCTCGAATACAACGCCCGCTTCGGCGATCCCGAAACCCAGGCCATCCTTCCCCGTCTCGAGTCCGACTTGGTCGACGCGCTCGAAGCCTGCATCGACGGCCGACTCGATCAAACCTCTCTCCGCTGGAGTCCCGGCGCGTCCGCCTGCGTCGTCGCCAGTTCCGCCGGCTACCCCGCAGGCTACAAAACCGGCTTTCCGATCACGGGCCTTACCAATGCCGCCCTGGTTCCCAGCGTTCAGGTCTTTCACTCAGGCACCGCGCGCGTCGGCAGTCAGCTCATCACCAGCGGAGGCCGCGTCCTCTGCATCTCTTCCCTCGGGGAATCGCTCCGCGAAGCCCTCGCCCGTGCCTATCAGGCCCTCGCCGAAGTTCAGTTTGAGGGCATCTATTTCCGCCGCGACATCGGCTACCGCGCACTCAAGGCAAAACCATGACTGCTGCAATCACTCTTGAAGAGCTTCTCGTCTGGAACCAGGAAGCCTCCGACTTCTGGAACGCGCATCTCCACGCACATCCGGCTCTGCTGGAGCTACCCTGCGGCATCGGCGGAAACGCTAATGTGCAAGCCTTTGTTCGCCATATTTGGGGCGCGGAGCTGGTCTGGAGCCAGATTATCGCTGGCCAACCGGTGACAGATTATGACGTCTGGCCCTCCGGCCCTCTGGATGCACTGTTTGAAATGCACAGCAGGGCAATCCACAATTTCAGATCGCTGCTGGACGACCCCTCGCTAGCATGGAACGAGATGACCGTGCATTATCCGTGGCGGAAGCCGGAGCAGCCAAAGCCTACCCCGCGCAAGGCGCTTGCTCATATTCTTCTCCACAGCCAGCGCCATTGGGCGCAATTGGCCACACTCGTCCGGGCGGCGGGATTCCCTTCAGGATTTGGCGGCGACCTGCTCTTCAGCGCAGCTCTGCGCTAGGGCCCAACAGACGCCTTCTGCTTCTTCGAGAAACAGGTGCGACACAGCACCGGCCTGTTTTGCGTCGGTTTGAAGGGAACCGTCGTCTCGTCGCCGCATTCAGAACATTTCGTGCGTGTCTCTGCACGCACCCGCGTTCCGCTCGAACTGCGCTTCGCTTTGCACTGCTTGCAGCGCTTCGGGTCGTTCACAAACTGCTTGTCGCGAAAAAAGACTTGCTCCCCGGCGGTAAAAACAAACTCCGCCCCGCAGTCGATACACATCAAGATTCGATCGGTATACACCATGACCGTTCCCCAAAGAAGGGATCGTAGAAATCGGCCATGATCCTGAGAGCGTGCCGGTCCCGTTTCCCTGTCTTCGTACGTCGTAACAACAAGGGCCCGGGCCGCAATAAAGAGGAGCGGCGATTGTGCAGAGTCTTCCACTGGCGCGAAAGACCGAGTTTTTTCCGCCTTGAACCATTCGTCCGCGGAAAGGTTGAAGTTGAAAACCGCGACGCGCCGCCTCAATCTGTCTTTCTTCGTTGCGCCTTCCGCCGCCTTTCCGCGGAATGCGCCGAAACGGCTCGTCGCGATTCAGTTATCCAGGCCTGCGTTCAGGCCGGGTCCAGCATTTTCCGAATTCCTGTAGGCCAAAACCACGCACGCAAGTGGCTTTAGTCTTGCTCTTTGCGAGCCTTCTTGCGATTCCGCTTGCGCGCCAGTGCTGCCTTGACGCGGCGCTTCTCGCCCGGCTTCAGGTAGTAGGAGTGACGCTTTACTTCCTTGATGATGTCCTCCGTCTGTACCTTCCGCTTAAACCGGCGTAGCGCATTTTCGAGCGGTTCGCCTTCCTGTACGCGAACCTCTGCCAAAGGGTCCCACCTCCAAACCTGCCAAAGGGGCACCTTAATGATACTGGAATTCGCGACTCTCCGGTCAAGCACAACCGGCGAATCGATTGAAATCTCTACTCTTTCCGGCAAGAACCATGCTTCCCCCCGCTCCTTCAAGAAACTCCGCCCTATGCGTCTGAAGGCGGCACAGACACCTCCATTTCCCGCCCCGCGTCAGAATCGAACATCCTTTCAACGGCCTTCAGCAAGGCCTCTGGGTGCACCGGCTTAGAAAGAATCTCGAATCTCTGCACCCTGTCCTCCGCGGTCTTAAGCGTTCCGCCGCCATCCGCCACTCCCGAAAATAGAATCACCCGGCACTCCGGGCAATCTCTTTGCACTTGGATAGAGCATTTGACTCCGGGTCGAAGAAGAGTGATCAGTCTCGTGAATCTGATCCTCTACCGCACGGCTGCATGCTCGATACTTGACATAAGCGGGTGAAAATCGAAAACATTTCATCTATGCAACCGGGCCTTCTTCCGAGGGGCCGCCCTCTCCGCTACATGAGCCCGCCACCCGCGCCGCTTTCGCCCCGTCCCGCCGTCGCTTGCTCCATGTTTTAGACTGGCCCCTGAGGTCGCATTCTGATGATTCGCACCTGGCAGGGCCACACCCCGCGCGTCCCCGAAAGCTGCTATGTCGATCTCTCCGCCCAGCTCCTCGGCGACGTCACACTCGGCGAACACACCTCCGTCTGGATGAATGCCGTCCTGCGCGGCGACGTCCACTCCATCAAGGTCGGCGCCCACTCCAATGTTCAGGACTGCTCGGTCCTCCACGGCCAGCGCAACCTCTATTCCGTCACCGTCGGCGACTGGGTCACCATCGGCCACAACGCCACCGTCCACGGCTGTATCGTTGAAGATGCGGTGCTCATCGGCATGGGCGTCACCATCCTCAACGACTGCCGCATCGGCGAGGGCTCCATCATCGCTGCCGGCGCCGTGCTCCCCGAGCACACCGTTGTCCCTCCCCGCACCCTATGGGCCGGCGTCCCCGGCAAACTCCGCCGCCAACTCGGCGACGCCGATCGCGCACTTATCATCGAGTACGCGCAGAATTACATCGACTACGTGAAGATCTACCTCGACGAAATGCGCAGCTTGACGTCAAAATGACGTTCTGCTCATCGAATGTCTTTCTCCTGGTTCGTTTAGCATCTTTAGATATCGTGAGA
This sequence comes from uncultured Acidobacteriaceae bacterium, assembly GCA_963745845.1. GTDB lineage: Bacteria > Acidobacteriota > Terriglobia > Terriglobales > Acidobacteriaceae > Telmatobacter. Next base: position 897,417 of record CAVUZE010000002.1, read on the forward strand.
AGTTTGAGAAAGAATCCCCAGGCAAATAGGATTGCCGTTCTCGTTGCCCTGCTGGCGCTGGCCCTCTGCGCTCCAGCCCACGCCCAGAACAACGGAACCACGCTACCGGATGCGCCCCAGCCTCAATCCCAATCTCAGCCCGAATCCAACCCGCCCCTGACTCTGCGCTCCATACCGCGCAACATCCTCGCCGATCAGAAGGCCATCTGGACAAGCCCCGGCCGTATCAACGAATCGAACGCCATCGGCCCCGCGCTCCTCGTCCTCGCCACCACCGTCGCCATCACCACTGACCACCAGGTCATGTCCTCTTCCAAGCTCCAGGATGCATCCCTCAATAGCCACGCCTCCACGGCTTCGAACGGCCTCCTCGGCGGCTTCGTCGCAGCTCCGGCCCTCATCTACGGCCTTGGAGCAATCCATCACGACGAACACGCAACAGAAACCGGGATCCTCGGTGGAGAAGCCATGGTCGATAGCCTCGTCGTCGACGAAGTCATGAAAGCGATCTCCCTTCGCGAGCGCCCCACCCTCGACAATGCTCGCGGTAAATTCTTCCAAACCAGCGTCGGTACGGATTCCTCATTCCCCTCCACGCACACGATGATCGCCTGGTCCTCGGCTGCTGCCATCGCCTCTGAATACAAAGGTCCGCTCACCCAGATCACCGCCTATGGCCTGGCCACCGGCGTCAGCGTCGCGCGTATCCTCGCCCGCCAGCATTTTCCATCGGATGTTCTGGTCGGCAGCGCCGTCGGCTGGATGATCGGCCGCTACATCGTGCACCGCCACCGGCACAACGACTAAGCTGGTCCCGGCATCGCTGCTTCTAGGTTCCTCTGTTCCCTAATCCCTGACCCCTGTTCCCTGATCCCTGTTCCCTGATCCCTAATCTCTGATCCCTGATCCCTGATCCCTGACCCCTGTTCCCTGATCCCTGTTCCCTGATCCCTAATCTCTGATCCCTGATCCCTGATCCCTGATCCCTGTTCCCTGCCGGTGTTCGTCACTCTCCCCTTGACAATCTACCTATCCGCTCCATATAGGTAGATTGTCTAGGAGAACGACACGACCCATGGCTCCTCTGGAAAAAACTGACCTGCTCCAGGGAACTCTCGACTTGCTCATCCTCAAAGTCGTCGCCCTCGGACCCGTCCACGGCTACGGCATCGCGCAACGGATTCGCCAGATCTCTTCCGACGTGCTTCAGGTCCAGCAAGGCTCGCTCTATCCCGCTCTCCATCGGTTGGAAAAACGCGGCTGGATCGCCGCCGATTGGGGTGAATCGGAAAACAACCGTCAGGCTCGCTTCTATCGCCTCTCCGCCAAAGGCCGCAAGCAACTGGCCGCCGAAGAGGACACCTGGAATCGGCTGTCCAAAGCCGTTGCTCTCATTCTGCAAACCGCGCCCCAGGAGTAATCCATGAGCGACTTCCGGCCCCTGAAACCCGCGCCCGCCGACTCGATCAATTCAATTGACTCCGAAATCGCCCATCACATCGAGGCCCTCACCGACGCCAACATCGCGCGAGGCATGTCTCCCGAAGAAGCGCGCCGCCGCGCTCTCGTCGAATTCGGTGGCCGCGAGCAAATCAAGCAATCCGTCCGCGAAGTCCACGTCTCAGCCCTCGCAGAATCGCTGGCATTCAACCTCAAAGCAGCCCTGCGCTTCCTGCGCAAGTCGCCTTCGTTCTCGCTCGCCGTCATCCTCACTCTCGCCCTCGGCATCGGCGCCAACAGCGCTGTCTTCTCGGCCATTGACGCCATCGTCCTCCGCCCGCTTCCGTTTCCCAATGGCGACCAGCTTGTAGCCCTCTACCAACACGACGTCAAAGGCCGCGACGCCAACCGCTTTGTCGCGCCAGTGCGCCTCGAAGACTGGAATCGCCTCAACTCCACCTTCCAGTCCGTGAGCGGCTACTATCTCGACGATCTCTCCGAGACTTCTGGCTCTCTGCCCGAGCGCGTCACGGAAGCACTCGTCGCGCCGCGCTTCCTTCAAGTCATGGGCGTCTCCCCCTTGCTCGGCCGCGAATTCACTCCACAAGAAGAACACTGGGGCGGTCCCGACGCCATCCTCATCAGCTACGGATTCTGGCAGCGCCGCTTCCACGGCGACCCCGCTGCCATCGGACAAAAACTCCACATCGGCACCTACTCTTACGCCATCATCGGCGTCATGCCCGCGTCCTTCCAGTTCCCCAACCGTGATGTCGATCTCTGGGCGCCCAGCCCACCCGACGCACCCTACGCGCAGCGCCGCGACGAAACCTGGTTCACAGTAATCGGCCGCCTCAAGCCCGGCATCTCCGTCCAACAAGCTCAGGCCGATCTCGTCAATGTCCAAAGCCTCCTCGGCAAGCAGTTCGCAAGGCCCGACAACGAACTCACCGTCCAAGCCACATCACTCAAAGAAGTCATCGTTGGCGGAGTCCGCAATTCGATCTGGCTTCTCTACGGATCCGTCTCGCTCCTGCTTCTCATCGCCTGCTCCAACATCGCCGCTCTCCTGCTCGCCCGCACCGCCGAGCGCGAACACGAAGTCTCCATCCGCTTCTCCCTCGGCGCCTCGCGCTCCGCCATCGTCCTCCAGCTCCTCACCGAAATCTTTGCGCTTGCGCTCATCGGTTCGCTCGCCGGCCTCCTCGTTGCCGCAGCAGCTGCGCACGGCTTTCATTTGCTCGCCAAAACTCTTCCACGCGCGGAAGAGATCACCCTCAACTGGCACGTCGCGCTCTACTCGCTGGCCGCTGCACTCGCCACCACACTCCTCTGCGGGTTATTTCCCGCCTTGCGCGGAACTAGGCGCGGCCTCGCCCACGCGCTCGCCGCCGGCAGCCGCACCCAGGTCTCCGCGCGCAATCCCGTCCAGTGGTTACTCGTCGCAGTGCAGGTCACCCTCGCCGTCACTCTCCTCATCGGAGCAGGCTTGCTTCTGCGCAGCCTCCAGGAAATTGCCCGCGTCTCTCCCGGCTTCGATCCTGCCCCAGTCCTCACCTTCCAAATCAGCGGTTCCTGGGGTGAAACCGCCGACATGAGAGGCGTCGTCCAGCGCATCGACCGCACCCTCGCCAGCCTCCGCACGCTCCCCGGCGTCACCGACGCAGCCACAGCGGCAGCAATGCCCGGCGCATCTTCGCTCTATCAGGTTGAATTCAAAATCGACGGCAATCTCGAGCCCGGCCATCCCATCCTCGCGGACAGCCGCTACGTCTCCGCTGGCTACTTCCACACCATGCAGATTCCCGTTCTTGCTGGCGAACCCTGCAAGACGGCCTCGACCACCAGCGACGTCCTCGTCAACCGCGCCTTCGCCGGCAAATACATGAACGATGCGAACCCCACCGGCCATCAACTCTCCGGCGCCGTCTACAACGACTTCCAGCCGCAGGGCATCATCCGCGGCATCGTCGGCGACGCCCGCGAACAGGGCCTCAACACGCAGCCCGTTCCCACCGTCTACTCCTGCTTCAGCGCACCCGATCCGTTTCCAAATTATTTGGTGCGCACCACCGGCAATCCCATGGCCATGGCGGAGACCATCCGCCGCCGCATTCATGAAATCGAGCCCGCACGCTCTGTCTACAACATCGCGCCTCTCCAGCAGCACCTCGATGACGCATCCATTGAGAATCGCCTGCGCACCACGTTGCTCGCCCTCTTCGCCGCCACCGCCGTGTCTCTCGCCTGCATCGGCATTTATGGCACTCTGAGTTATCTCGGCCGCTTGCGCCAGCGCGAAGTTGGCGTGCGTCTGGCCCTCGGCGCAGTGCGCAGCCAGATCGTTGCGCGTTTTCTCGTCCAGGGCCTGCGCGTTGCCGTTTTTGGATCCATCGCAGGTGTCGTCCTCGGACTTGGTCTGAGCCACTTCCTCGCCGGCATGCTCTACGGCATCACCGCGCTCGATCCCATCACCTACGCGAGCGTTGTCTGTCTCGTTCTGCTGGTCGCCGCACTCGCCTCGCTGATCCCCGCCGTGCGCGCCGCCCGCATCGACCCGATGAACGTATTGAGGGACGAGTGAGGTCTCAAGAGAAGCAGAAAAACAGTAAAGCGGTCCTCCCGCTTCTCCGTCTATCCCTTCTCCCTATTCCCTGTTCCCTGTCCCTCACACGGGCAGCGGGTTCCGCTCCGGATAGTTCCTCTGGTGCCAGTAGGGATAAGCCGGCGTCACCGCGCTGGCCTTGTCGAGTTGCGCCACTTGCTCCGCTGTCAGATTCCATCCCTCCGCTGCCAGGTTCTGCTTCAACTGCTCCTCATTCCGCGCGCCCAGAATGACCGAAGACACCGTGGGCCGCTGGAGCAACCAGTTCAGTGCCACCTGGGGAACGGTTTTACCGGTCTCGTTCACCACCGCGTCCAGCGCATCCACAACCGTGTACAAATATTCGTCCGGCATTTGCGGTCCGCCCTCCGCCGCCTTGTGCAGCCGGCTCACTTCAGGCATCGGCTGTCCGCGCCGGAGCTTCCCCGTCAGGCGTCCCCACCCCAGCGGACTCCATACCAGCGCGCCGACTTTCTGGTCGATCCCCAGGGGCATCAGCTCCCACTCGTAGTCCCGCCCGATCAGGGAGTAGTACACCTGGTGCGCCACAAATCGGGCCCAGCCATACCGGTCGGCGACGGCCAGCGACTTCATCAAGTGCCAGCCTGAAAAATTCGACGCCGCAATGTAGCGCACCTTGCCCTCGCTCACAAAACTGTTCAGCGTGTCTTGTACTTCCTCAATCGGCGTCAGCGCGTCGAAGGCATGCATATGGTATATGTCCACATGATCCGTGCCCAGCCGTCGCAAACTGGCTTCGAGCGCCCGCCGCAGGTGGTACCGCGAAGTGCCGCGATCGTTCGGCCCGTCGCCCATCGGAAAATAGGCCTTGGTCGAGATCAGCACTTGGTTGCGCTTCGCTCCCAGCGCCTTGCCCAGAATTTCCTCTGATCGGCCATTCGAATAACCATCGGCGGTGTCGAAGAGATTCACGCCCGCATCGATGCAGGCATCGATCAGGCGCGTGGCCTCGGCCACATCCGTATCGCCCCACGCTTTGAAAAACTCGTTGCCGCCCCCAAACGTCGCAGCGCCAAAGCTCAGCACGGAAACCTTGAGGCCCGAGCCTCCCAACAGTCTGTATTCCATGCCGATAAGGATGCGTCAGAGCGCGTCCGGATGCAAACGGCTTCGTTGTTGAAGTGTCCTCGAATTCCCTGGCGCGGATGCCCGCACCAATCCGTATAACCGCTGCGCGATGAGACAAGCGGATTAGTTCGCCCAATCCCTGCCCACTTTTCCCTTAGCGCGCCACGCTGTCGGCCGAGATTTTCTGGTGGAACAGGTGCTTGTTGATGTCCGGCCAGAACTCCCGTACTACAAATGAGGCCGCATCGATTCCCACGTCCAGGCCCCACTGGCTCCCGGTATTGCCAAGGCTGCGCTCCCGTGTCGGATAATACAAGCTCGATAACCCCGCAGCCGCCCCCGCGCCTACAATTTCGCTGAAGTTAAACGTCTCGCTCGCTGAATCCGTCCGCGTAATAAATGCCCGGCTAATCGCATACCCGGTCCGCTTTGCGAACCCCCCTCTGCCCAGCGTGTAATACCGCGAGTCTTCGCGCGTCAGCACCGGCCCCACAAACTCCACCATGTAGTTCTCGCTGGTCTGGTCGACAGCGGCATGCCAGAAATACCGGGCGTACCCCGCTGCGCCTTGATGAAACTCTGGATAGGCATCTGTCGCCATCGAAAACCCGGCAAGCGCCGCAGGGAGCAATATGGACGAGTAATCAAACGAATCGCTCGTGGCATCCATGAACTTGTCCTTCACGGTTTGACGCGGCAGCGTCTCATCTGTGCTCACCGCTCGAAAGTTCGGAATGATGCCGAGAATGCGCTTGGTCTGCGGCAGTCGCTCCTCGTCGTCGGCTCTCTTTGGCTTGGGCTGGACCGGAGACGGCGCGTCGAGCGCAGTGGCGCTGGAACTGGATGCACTTTGGGGTTGGCTTGCGGCTTGCTGCGTGAACCCTTCGGCGGGCGACGCCACGAAGCACCCGACCATCAAAAACGAAACCGCGACAAAAGAGACTTTCGCTCGAAAACCACCCTTGAACGATTTTCTGCGAACGCGTCCATCGCAGAGGGCAGAGGATTCCTCAGGGGACCAGGAATACGGTGTCATGCTTATTTGACCCGCAAAGGATCGGAAGGATTCATCCCCCCGGCCGGAAATGAATAAAACTTCACTCTGGCCCCGGCCGGCAAACCCGAATTGACGGCCCGCTACTGAAGTCAAGAAGCGGCCGTAGAGGCGGTCAACGGTTAGGCCTCTGTGTTTTTGGAAGGGTACGGGCTTCAGCCTGCACATAAACCGTCATCGCGGAGGGAGCAGGGGACTTCAGGCCCCTGAATTCCTTGTCATCCCTTGTCATCTCTTGATGAATTGTCATCCTGAGAACCCGCGCGCTTGGGGCCCCGCAAACGAGCCATCGTTTGGGGGGTAAGCGGGTCGAAGGACCTGCTTCTGGCACCGCACCCATCACCACTGTATCCTGAGAAGTTGTCCTGGCTAAGCATTATGAGTTCACCCCTCAAAGCCGTGCGGGGCACCCGCGACCTGCTCCCGCCGGAGACGGCCCTGTGGAATCGCATCGAGGCCACCGCCCGCGCCGTCTTCGCCCGCTACAACTTCGGCGAAATACGCACCCCTATCTTCGAAGACACCGGCCTCTTCGCCCGCGGCGTCGGCGAAGAAACCGACATCGTCTCCAAAGAGATGTATACGTGGGAGGACCGCGCCCGCGCCCAATCTGAAAAGCCGCAGTCCCTCACCCTCCGCCCCGAAAACACCGCCGGCGTCGTCCGCGCCTACATCGAGCACAAACTCGGCGAAACCGGCCAGCTGCAAAAGCTTTACTACATCGGCCCGCAGTTCCGCCGCGAGCGCCCGCAGAAGGGCCGCTACCGCCAGTTCTCGCAAATCGGCGCCGAAGTCATCGGCCCACCCTCCGCAGGCAGCGAGTCGTCACTGCGTGACGCGGAGGTCCTTGAGATGTTAGCTACGCTCTTAGACGAGCTCGGCATCTCCGGCTGGAGCCTCGAAATCAACTCCGTCGGCTCCTCCGCCGACCGCGAACGTTACAACCAGGTTCTTCGCGAAGCCCTCATCCCCGTAGCTCCGAGAATGTGCGTAGATTGCCAGCGCCGCGCCGTCACCAATCCGCTCCGCGTGCTCGACTGCAAGGTCCCCGAAGATCAGCCCATCATCGACTCCCTCCCAAAAATCGGCGACTCCCTCGACGAAGAATCAAAAACCCACTTTGCCGCCGTCCTGGCTGCGCTCGATGCCGCCGGAGTCCCCTACACCCGCAATCACCGCCTCGTTCGGGGGCTCGACTACTACACCCGCACCACCTTCGAGTTCACCCACAGCGGTCTTGGCGCGCAGAACGCCCTCCTCGGCGGTGGCCGTTACGACGGACTCAGCGAAGCCATCGGCGGACCCAAAGCCCCCGGCATCGGCTTCGCCATGGGCGAAGATCGTCTTGTCTTGACTCTGCTGTCCCAGGGGTCTGCCCCAACGCAGTTGATGGAGGCATTTATTGCTCCACTCGGCGATGCGAAAGATGAGGCGGCTCTCACCCGCGTCAACGCCGCCGCACTCGCTCTCGCCCGCGAGCTCCGCCGCGCCGGTCTCAGCATCGAATTGGGCGACGGTAGCTTCCGTCTCAAGAAGTCCTTCGAGAACGCCGACAAGCTCGCCCGCCGCATCGTCATCCTCGGCGAAGACGAACTCCAATCCGGTATCCTGACAGTGAAGGACTTCGCCTCTGGCGTACAGACCAAGGTGCCTCGCACCGAACTGGCAGCGTTTCTGTCTAAGCCCTCAAGCTAGTGCACGGAGATTCAAGATCATGACGAGCCCCATGCTCAAGCGCCTCTCACCTCAGCCGGCATTTACGTCCTTGGCTGCGGTGGTTTTCTTCGGCAGCATGGCAGCGTTTGCACAACCTCCCGCACCAGCGCCAGCGTCGCCCGCTTCCGCTCGAACCGATTCTCCTGTGCTCCAAACTTCCCCGCAGCCTGCCGCAGCCGGCACCGCTCTCAACGCCCAGCTCACTGTCCTTGAAGACACGCTGATCCGCGTGATGACGAATGAGCCGGTCAACAGCAAGCGGGCCGAAACCGGTTCACCGGTACTTTTTACGGTGAGTGAAGACGTGTTCGTCGGCGATGCGCTGGCCATTCCGCGCGGCGCAACCGTTCATGGCGAAGTAATCAAATCGAAAAAGTCCGGCGTCCTCACCGGAAGCCCCCGGTTGATTCTCAAACTCGACGCGCTCGAACTCGGCGGGCGCAGTTATCCGCTCTATACCTATCAGTTCGAGGTGAAGGGAACCAGCAAGACCGGCCCCACAGAGACGAAAGCCGTACGCGGCGCAGCCATAGGCGCAATCGTCGGAGCAGCCACTGGCAGCGTGAGCGCGAAAGGCGGCGTTTCGGACGACGCAACAGGCAGAGCCGCGAGCATGACCGCCGGAGCCGCAGTTGGAGCGGGCGTGGGTACCCTGGTTTCAGCGGCAACGCCCGGGCCCGGCATCTGGATCCCCTCCGAGGCACAACTGGATTTTTATCTCGCATCTCCAATCACGGTCACGCAGGTCAGCGCGAAAGAGGCAGCACGCTTGTCGCAGGGACTCCATTCCGGTGGCCCAAGCCTCTACGTGCGCGGCGATACGCCCTGATTCACCTCGACTCATTGAAACCGGGCCGCCTGCAACGGCTGCGCGGCACGGTGCAAGCAAAGGACAAACGTAGTGCTCGACTTTTTAGGTACCCTCGAACGCACCCACATGTGCGGCGACCTCCGCGCCGCCCACGCCGGCCAGCACGTCGTCCTGATGGGCTGGGTCAATCGCCGCCGCGACCACGGCAACCTCATCTTTCTCGACCTGCGCGACCGCTCCGGCATCGCCCAGGTTGTCCTCGATAAGGAACTGACGCCCGAGGGTCATTTGAAAGGCGAACAGGTCCGTCCCGAGTACGTCGTTGCCGCCGTCGGCAAGGTGAGCCTGCGCGACCCCGATGCCATCAATCCCAAAATGCCCACCGGCGAAATTGAGATCGAAGCCACCGAGATTCGCGTCCTCAACGACACGCGCCTCGCTCCGTTCTCGCCGGCCGAAGAAGCGATCCAGAACGAAGAAGTGCGCCTCAAATACCGCTACATCGATCTGCGCCGCGCCGAAATGCAGCGCAACTTCTGGCTGCGCCACGAAATCACCCGGGCCGTGCGCGAAAGCCTCTCGCAGCAGGGCTTTCTCGAAATTGAAACCCCCGTCCTCAACAAGTCCACACCCGAAGGGGCTAGAGATTTCTTGGTTCCCAGCCGCGTCCATCCCGGCGAGTTCTACGCACTCCCTCAATCGCCGCAGATCTTCAAGCAGATCCTCATGATCTCCGGCTTCGATCGTTACTTTCAGATCGCTCGCTGCTTTCGCGACGAAGACCAGCGCGCCGATCGCCAGCTCGAGTTCACGCAAGTCGATCTCGAAATGTCCTTCCCGCGCCGCGAACATGTCTTCGCCGTCGTCGAAAAATTCTGCTCCGCCGCATGGGCCGCAGCCGGCGTCACGCTGCCCACGCCCTTCCCGCGCATCACCTACGACGACTCCATGCGCCAGTATGGCTCCGACAAGCCCGACCTGCGCCTGCCCGGCCTCACCGACGTGCGCTCTGCCTTTCCCGATGAGTCCCTCGTTACGCTCCAGATCGATCCCGCATTACCCGTCGTCGCCCTGCGCATTCCCAACGTCGGCGAGCTCAGCCGCAAAGAGCGCGAAGAGAACCACCCGCTCTTCGATCAGAACAAAGGCGCGAAATTTATCGATGATTTCAAACGGTTGGCCAAGAGCTTCCCGGACTCCGCAGCCAAAGTGCGCGAAATTTCTGCTGCGTCCGACGCCGACTTCGTCATCATCGTCGCCGGCGATCCCGCACACCACATCAAAGCCAGCGATACCAAGTTTCCCGGCCGCCTCTCCGAGCGCGAGATCAATGTCTACGCTGCTGCCGGAAACTTCCGCACCGATTTAGCCAAGAAGTATGCAGATAAGCACAAGGCATTTCAATTGACGGATGAAATCGTCCAGAACGCCAACCCAAAGTCTGGCAAATCCATCGACGGCTCAAAGGCCTTCCACCCCATCTGGATCGTCGACTTCCCCATGTTCGAGTACGACCTGGCCACCGGCCACTGGATGCCCGCGCATCATCCCTTCACCGCACCCTACGAAGCCGACATGGCCAACCTTGTCAGCGATCCGGCCTCCGTTCGCGCCGACTGCTACGACCTCGCCATGAACGGACTGGAGCTCGGTTCCGGCTCCATCCGCATCCATCGCAAAGATGTGCAGCAGCAAATCTTCGCCTCGCTCGGCATCAGCGAAGAAGACGCGCGTCAACGATTCGGCTTTTTCCTCGACGCTCTGGAGTACGGCACGCCACCCCATGGTGGCATTGCCCTCGGCCTCGATCGCATCGTCATGCTGCTCACCGGCGCGCCCAGCCTGCGCGAAGTCATCGCCTTCCCCAAAACCGCCAAGGCCATCGACCTCATGGCCGACGCGCCGACCACCGTCACCGAGCAGCAGTTAAAGGAGCTACATATTCGGATTGCGCTGAAGAGCTAAATCAATGGCAACACCTTGCTTGCTCTTCTTTCCCAAACGGAGCGCGCAAGAAAACTAAACCCACTCAACCCGGTCCAGGCGCTTGTAACTTTGACCAGGAGTTCAATGTTCCTTGGGTAGATAGCCGATACTTCCGTCGCTACCTGCACAACAGAAATGGCACTGTAGAGCTATGTGTCTCTGGAATATGTCTTCTCTCACGTCAGGACTCGGGCGCACAGACGCCGGTGTTCTGTCGTCCAACGCGGTTCGGAGGATTGAAGCATTCTGGTCCCCGTGCGCGAATGAACAGAGCCACTGGCATTCTGGGTATAAGCGTTCAAGCATTCCCTTTTGATCGAGGTTTACAATTCTGTCAATCACCTTCCCGGGCGTTGGGAATTCCACAATGACTTCCCTCTTGAAGCCCGCTGGCAACAGCGTCCCAAGTTCGTCGCTCTCGATAGTGAGTTTCTCCGCATCGGTCACGCCAATCACCTTTCGCATCTCTTCGTGTGATGGGGCAGCGACCTTATTTACATAGGCATCGAATCTCGGAAGGTTTATGCATTCCTCTCGCATCAGGAGGAACCGAACATATTGCTTCTTCCAGCCGCTCTTCAGAAACAGAGCAACATTGTGCGAACCCTGCAACAGAAAGCAGAAGGAATACAGAGCCTCAAGTTGTAATCGGGCGACCGTCATTGCATCAATGGATGACGCAGAGGGGCCATCTCTCAAGAGAATCCTGATGGACTTGTGGGCAGATCGCATGCCCTCCATCACACGCTTCAATACGTCGCGGTGAAAATCCGAGAAGCCGGGAGGAACGGCGCTCTGGAGAGCGTTCTGAGCAGCCGTAATGCATGTGTTGACATATTCATCAAGCACTTTGACGTCAAATCTCTGGGTGATATCTATGTCCGCGGTCAAGACGTGCTTTATCTTACTTACAGTCAATTTCGCCACTGACTGCTCCTCAGCTAGCCCCGATCCAACTCCGCGAACATCTCACTCAGCGCTACGCGAATCGGCGTTCCCGGAACGGCGAGCTCGCCAATCTGCACTTCTTCGAGCGCAGTTCCCGAATACCGATAGGCAATGCGCGGCTCCGGATCGATGATCCAGATATGCTCGACGCCAAATAGCCGGTACTCGACAGCCTTCTCCTGCATCGCGTGCATTGTATCTTCCGGCGAAAGAATCTCAATGGCAATCAAGGGCGGCTGTGTCACGTAGCGATCGAACTTCTCGCCCGAGCGCACCACAAGCACATCGGGAACCCGGAATCGCCGCACCTGCGTCTGCGCGCGCAGCTCAGGAAACACCTCGACTCCCCACTCCGCCCGCTTTATTGAAAATAGAACCGTAAGATATCGCTGGATAATTGAATGCTCTTTCTCGCCCAAGTTCCGTTCCTCGATCCGCCCATCCACAAACTCGCGGTCGGGACTCCAGCTGGTCCGAAGATATTCCCGGACAGTCCAGAGTTCTTCCGAATTGGGCAGGGTGGCCATGTTTCAATTATCCTCCAAACCAACTCCACAGGACGTCAAAACTCTGGCCATTCGTAACCGCCAGAATCGGCTAAGGTGAGGATGGAGCTTCGGGTTGAAAGTCTATCTGATTGATGGAACGTATGAGCTGTTTCGCCACTACTTTGCCGTGCCCAAGGCTCGTGACGCGCAAGGCCGCGAAGTGGGTGCGGTGCGCGGCGTGCTTGCATCTCTGCTGGCCATGATGCGCGACGGCGTCACGCACATCGGCGTTGCCACCGACCATGTCATCGAGTCGTTTCGCAACAAACTCTGGAAAGATTACAAGACAAGTCAGGGAGTCGAACCCGACCTCCTTTCGCAGTTTCCAATCCTCGAAGAAGTTCTCTCCGCAGCCGGCATCGTGGTCTGGCCCATGGTGGAGTTTGAAGCCGACGACGCCCTCGCTTCGGCCTGTACCCTCGCTCTGAAGGATCTCCGCGTTGAGCAGGTTGTCATCTGCACGCCAGACAAGGACCTTGCCCAATGCGTTCAGGGGTCCCGCGCGGTGCAGTTGATCCGGCGTACAGGAGCCATCCTCGATGAAGCTGGCGTCATTGCCAAGTTCGGCGTCTCTCCGGCGACTATCCCGGACTATCTTGCGCTCGTCGGCGATTCCGCCGACGGCTATCCGGGCTTACCTGGCTGGGGAGCAAAATCCACCTCCGCCGTGCTGTCCAAATTTGGCCACATCGAATCCATCCCTATGTCGGCTCGGGACTGGCATATCAATGTGCTGAACTCGGCTTCGTTGGCCGAAATCCTGGTGCGCGAACGAGAAGTCGCGCTGCTCTTCCGAACCCTCGCCACCCTCAGGAGCGATATCCGTCTTTTCCAAAACGTCGACGAGTTACGATGGACCGGAGCCCGAGAGAATTTCGACGCAATCGGTCGTTTGCTCGATAATGCAGTGACTGAGAAGAGTCCAAAGCCAAAGCCCAGGACGCAGCCCATCCGCGAAACGGGTCGTGCGAAAAAGTCGGGGAAGATCTAAAACCGCGCGTGTATCTCCGATCCTGTGGGTTTGTTTTCCGGGCTCAGCGCCGTTTACTGCAATCGAAGAGAAAGACGCTGCAGGATGAGCCACCACTGAACGTTGGAAGCCACATCGGTACGCGGGAGACTATGCAGAGTTTTGACGAATTCATTGACACATCCGATAAGGCGACGCCCGTTCGAGGTTTCTTGCACCGGCCGGTTGTTCCAGGAAAAGACTGCCTGATCTTGACGCACGGCGCCGGAGCAAATTGTCGCTCCTTGCTTCTCACAACACTGGCCGATGCGTTCTGCGCTGCGGGGTTGACCGTACTTCGTTGCGATCTTCCGTTTCGTCAATCCCGGCCTTATGGGCCGCCCCCGCGTGGAAGCGCGGAACGAGACCAGGAAGGACTTCGGGCAGCCGTTGCATCGATGCGCCATCATACGCAGGGGCGGGTCTTCTTGGGAGGTCATTCGTATGGAGGAAGGCAGTCGTCGATATTGGCAGCAGACCAACCTGGATTGGTTGAGCGGCTTCTCCTACTCTCTTATCCGTTACATCCTCCGAAGCAACCTGCGGAATTGCGTACCAAACACTTTCCCGCACTTCAGGTGCCGGCCGTCTTTGTTCACGGCACGCGAGATCCGTTCGGTTCCTTTCTTGAAATGGAAGAGGCGCTCAAAATGATCCCTGGACCAACGAAGTTGATGCCGATTCCCGATGCAGGGCACGAACTGATGACCAATCGAACTGGCAGTGAATTGGCCGGGCAGGTGGTTACTGGATTCCTCTCTTTCACGTAATACATTCCGGATTCGCGCTCTCACAGCCCGATCCACAGTCATGATCCCTACTCCCTTGTCCCTGCTTCTCTCAATCCCCCGTCGTCTCCACCAGCTGGTCCTGCTGCTCGATCGCCTCGCAGTCAATCGACAGGCAATCGCCCAGCGCTCGGAAATCCTTGTCCCAGCGCGGTCGCTCCTCATCCGAAAGCGCCGTGAGCGCATAATTCGAGCTGCGCAGAATCTCGTACCAGATGTTCTGCGCCTGCCACAGATTCAAGTCAAAGGGCATCTCTGCCAGTCTTCGCGCCAGAGTCAGCGCGCGATCCAGCATCTCCAATGATCCCGCCGAAAGCTGCAGCTCTACCATCGCCCGCTTCATTCGCTGGTCCGCGATGTAGCTCAGCGTCGCCGTGTCCAGTGGAACCTGGTCAGCCTTTGCCAGTTGTAAAAACGAGCGCATCGTCGCCAGGTCGATCGGTTCACCCTCCAGCGCGCGCCGCAATCCCGCATTGATCGCAAAGCCCGCGGCCAGCGTCAGCGCCGGCGGTTTCGGCAGTCCGGCCTGCGACAAAAAGTGCAGCAGGCTCGCGTGATTCTCGTAAATGTTCGTCAGCGAGTTCTCGATATCCCACAAGGTCGAATTCAAAATCAGCTGCACAATGCGCCGTTGCTCGTCGCTGAAAATCGAGGTCAGCGAGTAATCTACGTGTCCGTAGAAACGGTCGATTAGCCGGATCACCTCGGGAAAGTCCGCCTTCTGCACCTGCTCGGATGCCGCCGCGGCAAAATCCTCAAACGTCTGCGCATCGCTCTCTGCATACGGCTTCACTGCCGCTGTGATGTTTTGGTCGCCAAAATGCAGCACCGCAAAACTGAAATTGTTCTGTTCGCCCGTAATCGCGCTCTCGATGTGCGCCCGCCCCAGCGCGAGCCGCCCGCGTCCTGAAGTGTAAATGTCATACGAAATCCGCCGCACCCGATAGCAGAAAAGATCCGTCTCTTCTCCAAACGAAGAAAACACGCTGCTGATCGCGTAGTGTGCCGCCACCTGCTCCAGTCCGAGTTCCATTGGCCGAATCTTCTCGTTGAAGATGCGCGCACCGTCGCCTGCCGCCGGCACATTCGATTTCGCTTCGCCCAGGCGCGCCACAAATGCCGCCTCGAGCCCCGCAGCCTTTTCGCCGAATAGCTGCTTCGCCAGCTGCAGCACGCGCGCCGCGTACGCGATCACCTGCACCGTTTCAATTCCAGAAATGTCGTCGAAGAACCATCCGCAGCTCGTGTACATCAGCTGCGCGTGGCGCTGCATCTCCATCAGCTCGAGCGCCCGCACCCGCTCATCGGCGGTCAATTCATGATTCTGATGCTCCATAAAAAAGAGATCTGCCGATTCATTCGTGCGATACAGAATCACCTGGATGTAGCCGTCCCGAGCCGCCCACACATCCTTGAAGAGCTTCGCGCCCGATTCTTCTGTCAGTGGCGTAATCGCATCGCGCAACGCGTCCAGCGCCTGCCGCAAAGGTCCCCGCCACGCCTGATTCCATCCCGGCTTCCCGCTGCTGCAACCGCAATCCGAGCGCCAGCGCTCCACGCCATGCGCGCAACTCCAGGACGTGTTGTCCGCGATCTCGCATTCGTACTCCGGCGGAAACTGTGCCAGATAATTTCCATAATTCGTCAACTTGACCGTCTTATCCTGCTCCAGCATTCGAATTGCATACGCCAGCGCCATCTCGCCATGCTTGTGGTGATGCCCATACGACTCTCCATCCGTGGCCACATGCACCAGTTGGGGCCGCGTGCTCTCTTTGAATCCCGCCTTCAACCGAGCTGCAAAGTCTTCCCCCGAATTCAGCAGCCCTTCAAACGCAATCGCACGCGACGTCGGCCCATCGTAAAAAAACACACCGAGAGCTACCCCTGAAGCAAAACGCATCAGATACGGCCGCGTAGTGTCGACCGAAGCGTCCCGCGTCTCCGTCCAGGCCGGCTCAGCGGCCGCAGCCTTAGCGCTCGTACCTTCCCCACTCGGCGCTGTCACACTCGCAACAGCCGTGCTCGGCTTCACCGGCCGGATTCGCTTGCACTGGTGCGGCGCCAGCAGCGTGAATCGAATCCCATGCTCTGCAAGCAGTTCCAGCGTCTCCGTGTCCGCCGCCGTCTCCGCCAGCCACATCCCGTCCGGTGGAGCGCCATAGTGATACTGATAGTCCGCAATCCCCCACCGGATTTGCGTGATCCGGTCCCGACGGTTGGCCAGCGGCATAATGATGTGGTTGTACACCTGCGCCATCGCCGAGCTGTGGCCCTTGTAACTCCGCCGGCTCCGCCGTTCGCCGTCCACAATCATGCGGTGCGTCCGCGGCGCATTGTCTCTCAGCCAGCTCAGCAACGTCGGGCCAAAGTTAAAACTCATGCGCGCGTAATTGTTTACAATTCGCGTGATCTGGTTCTTGCCGTTCTGGATGCGCGCCGCCCCGTTTGTCGCGTAACACTCCGCGCAGATGCGCTCGTTCCAGTCGTGATACGGCGCCGCCGAATCTTGCGTCTCCACCGTCTCCAGCCAGGAATTCTCGCGCGGCGGCTGATAAAAATGCCCGTGAATACAGACAAAACGTTGACTCGGAGGCATGAATAAAGTCCAATCAGAAACGATTTATCAAGAATGGCGCCGGTCTGCAAATGCACCGAGAATCGCGTTTGCAACAAGACTGCAGTTAACAATCCATTTTAGGCGCGGCTGCCGGCCGCGTCGCCTTAGCTAGATCGCATGCCCGCCATAAATACCAGCTCGCCACCGAGCGAAACGGCGCCCACTTCCGTCCCCGCCGGAACAGGACATCCGGCTTCGGCAAATCCGCAGCCTCCACCGGCCTCGTCTTCGGTAGCCTCAGAAAGGTCAGCGCATAGCCCTTGCGCACACCGTAGTCCGTCACCGGCAACACATCCGGCCGTCCAAGGCGAAAAATCAACAGCATCTCCACCGTCCACGAACCGATGCCGCGCACTTCCGTCAACCGCTCCACAATATCCGCGTCCGGCATCTTTAGAATCGCTGCATGCGAAGGCACGGTCCCATCCAATGTCTTTGCAGCCAGATCGCGCATCGCCTTGATCTTGTTTCCGGAGACACCCGCCGCGCGCAGCGGTTCATCGGGCACATCGAGTAGTTGCTTCGGCGTCGGATCGCCCCCGAAATATTCGCGCACCCGCCGATGAATCGTGGCCGCCGCTTTTCCATGCAATTGTTGATACAGAATTGATTCCAGCAGCGTCTCGAACGGCGATGGCGACGCATCAAGCCGCAGATTAAAATCACCGACGCGGTCAATCAACGCACCCAGCTTGGGATCGTTTTTCTTCAGATGTGCCACTGCCACGTCCGCGTCAAAAGGCAGCTTCCTGCGCGTCCGGCTCTCATGCTCCATAGGCGACCAGTGTATCGCGCGTAGCCGGATGATCCGGCCTGATCCAGAATGGCTCAGGCGCTCGCAGGCGCAGGTTGAACTGAATCTGACTCGACGAATTCCGTCCCCTCGTCTCGAACCCACGCACTACGCACGTACACACAAAGGTAGAAGAAACCCATCGCCAGAAGGACGATCGGAACTGGACGCGTTAATCCAATTAACGCGATCTTTTTGAAAAGCCCCGCGCTGGCCCAGTTCGGCCTGCCGGCAATGATTCCGAGAACAATCAGCGAAATATCTCCGGCCACAAGAATCCCTAAGCCATTCACAACCAGTGCAAGCTTTCCAAGTCTTCCTCCTTTGCTCCACAGCAGCACGCAGGCGGGAACCGTCAGCAACAGAAGCCTCGTATCAGTCGTTCGATGATATGTCACAAGAATTGTAAAAGGAACGATGGCCGCGAGCGCAAGATAGGCCCGTTCCTGTGTGAATCGTGACCGCAAAGTGGCTACGACCCAAACAATAAATATAGGCGCGCAAAAGGCATAGGTGAATGGGTTATAGAATTTCGGGTTATCGCAGAATACGGCGACAATCGTTTGCAAATCGCAAACCATGCCAGGATAGACGGCCATGCTGAAATTGCGGAACGAACTGTTCGGGCTTCCCGTAATTCCAGGATCATTCGCGCCGCCGTGTGTTGAGTAGATCGCCATAGTTGAGCGCAATTCCGGAAACCAATGCGGAGCTACCTCCGAAATCCAAACAAGCGCTGCAACCCCGAGCACTACATTGACCGCCAGGGTCTGCCACGCGCGCTTTCGGTAACTTCCTCCCACTAGAACGAAATAAAGCCACACCAGGCCAGCGTCATGCGGCTTCATAGCCAGGCTCGCCGCGAGACAAAGAACCCCACCCAATGCAAACCGCTCTTTGAGGATGCACCAGACCGCAAGTACGCAGAGGCTCACTACAAATCCAGCAGCATTTCCCCCGCTCAAAGTGATTTCACTGTTTGCCAGCAAAAGGCCGATCAGGCAACCTGCGAGAATTGGCGCGTCCCCATCGGTAAGCTTCCACATCGCATATGCCGCCAGCAGAAAACCCACCGCTGTCAGGACCGTCCAAACCTGCTGCGCAGCCGCCCAAGGCAATAATGCGAAAGGCGCAATGAACGGATAAATGGTCGGTAGATAATTCAACAGCGCCAAGGTGTAGAGAGCCCAGGGCGGATACAATCGCGCGTCTCCTGTGGAGATGTAATAGTCCCTTACCTCGTCGGCATTGTACGGATCACAGTGGTGAAGGAGGCAACCAGCGCCTTCGTACAGCGCCCGAAAATCCAAACCTCCAAGCGGCTTGGCGTGCGACAATGCCGTGCCCCAGAGCACAAAAATGACGCTCCCCGCCAGCATCAGAAGCAGACCGGCCATTCGCTTACCCGTCACGCCCGGTCCCTCCTTCACACAAGAACCCTGCACCGTCAGTATAAGAAGCAAGCACGCTCGTTCTTCCAGTTCATCAGGGCGGTATCTGCATAGAAACTCCATCGACCTGAATCCAGTTTTCTCGGCTAGGCCCTGAGTCTTTCGCGATGCACCTCAACCAATCTCCGCTCGCCCCCGCCCCTGTACCATCAATAACAGGGTCCATCTGGAGAACCCCGCGCCATGAAAATGCGTCCGGGAACGCAAACGGGATTTCTGCTGTGCGGCAAAGAATGGATCGACGGCGACGCCCTTGAGGTCCGATCGCCTTGGGACCAGGGCCTCGTCGGCCGCGTCACCGTTGCCACGCGTAACGACGCACGCCAGGCCGTCAACCACGCCGCCGCCAGCCTGCGCCGTACACGGGCCCTCCCGCGCTGGAAGCGCCGGGAAATTCTCGAAGACATCGCCGCGGCTCTTCTCGAACAGAAAGACCGCTTCGCCAAACTCATCGTGGCGGAAGCCGGCAAGCCTCTCCGCCTCGCGCGTTCCGAGGTCGATCGCGCTGTCCTTACCTTCAAAACCGCAGCCGAGGAAGCCGTTCGTCTCGGCGGCGAATCCATTCCACTCGACCTCACTGAAGGTAATGAAAATCGCTGGGGACTGGTGCAGCGGTTTCCGGTCGGACCCATCCTCGCCATCACGCCCTTCAACTTTCCACTCAATCTTGTTGCGCACAAGGTCGCACCCGCGCTCGCTGCCGGCTGTCCACTCATCCTCAAGCCCGCACCGCAAACGCCGTTCACCGCACTCGCTCTCGGCGAGATCATCCTCAAGGCTGGTTGGCCCGAAGAAGCCCTCGCCGTCCTCACT
This sequence comes from uncultured Acidobacteriaceae bacterium, assembly GCA_963745845.1. Taxonomy (GTDB): domain Bacteria; phylum Acidobacteriota; class Terriglobia; order Terriglobales; family Acidobacteriaceae; genus Telmatobacter. The sequence continues at coordinate 917,088 of CAVUZE010000002.1, forward strand.
CTCTCCAACGCCGACACCGCCTGGCTCGCCGAAAAAGAGGACCGCATCAAACTTGTGAGTTTCACCGGCTCCGCCAAAGTCGGCTGGGACATCAAAGCCCACTCCGGCCGCAAGCGCGTTCTGCTCGAGCTCGGCGGGAACGCCGCTCTCATCATCCACGGCGATTGGCCCGACCTCGATGATGCCGCGCTCCGCACCGCCCACGCCGCCTTCGGCTACGCCGGCCAGTCCTGCATTAGCGTGCAGCGCGTTTTCATCGAACGCCGTATCTTCCAGTCCTTCCTTTGGAAACTCGTCGAGATTGCCGCAAAACTCGTCTCCGGTGATCCCGCCGACGAATCTACCGAAGTCGGCCCGCTCATCCGCCTTAGCGACGCCGAGCGCGTCGAAGCCTGGATCAAAGAGGCCGTCGCGGGCGGCGCCAAGCTGGTCGCCGGCGGCGAACGCAAAGGTTCCCTCATTGCGCCCGCCATCCTCACCTCAACCCAGACCGGCATGAAAATCCGCGACGAAGAAGTCTTCGGTCCTGTCGTGATCGTCGAGCCCTATGAGGACTTCGAGCAGGCGCTCGCCGAAGTCAATCATTCAAAGTATGGTTTGCAGGCTGGGCTGCTCACGCGCGACGCCGGCCGCATCCTCACCGCCTATCGCGAGCTCGAGGTCGGAGCCCTCATCGTCGGGGACACGCCTAGCTGGCGCCTTGAGCCAATGCCCTACGGCGGCGTCAAAGATTCCGGCCTCGGCCGCGAAGGAGTTCGTTCCGCCATCGATGAAATGACCGAGCCGCGCATGCTCGTCCTCTCCGGCCTCACCTAGCCCTGCCCCCGAACGCCACGCGTGTTTCAATGAAGCTTCCCGGCCTTCGATCGCGCAGCATTCCGCTTGCTGCGCTTGCCGCGGGTGAGTGACTCAATTCCTTCAAGAATGCATTCCAGCCCGAAGTCAACGCCATCCGCGCCTTCTTCAGTGAATGCGCCCGATTCGATTGCCTCCATCAGCGCCGGATAGCGATCGCAGTGATTCCCAGCGAGCTCCGTTGTGATGCGCACCCAATCTTCCGCTGATAGCCCCTTTGCCTCGCCTGCGCTGAATTCGGCATGGCTTCGCACGTGCCCCATCAGCACCAGAAATGCATCAAGCTGCTCGCGCCCGCTCAGTCCTGCCTCACTCAGTGCACTCAGCGCCGTATCGAGCCATGCAAGTTCGTTCGGACCCATCACCCGCCGCCGTGCCGTCGCCGCCTGCAGAAACCACGGATGCTCTCGGTATATCGATACGCACGCACGCGTCCATTCCGTAAGACAGGTTCGCCACCCTTGCGAGCCCGAAGGAACCTTTGGAGGCAGACCTCCAGCAGTCTCGATCATCCGATCGATCAACTCCTCTTTGCTCGAGAAATAGCGATACAACGCCATCGTCGTGACGCCCACCGCACGTGCGATCCTCTGCATTGAAACCGCGTCCATTCCCTCGGCATCGGCCACGCCGATCGCCGTGCGCGCAATTTGTTCCGGACTATGCGCGGGTTTAGGTCCTCGGCTCTTTGGCATATTTGTGCCCCACAATGCTTTGACATTGCTCGGCATCCGGATCGCGCGCTTCATCAATTTCTTCACGGCCATTTGCTCTCAAAGAACCAGTTCGCGTTCGATCATACCGTTCCGGCCGCTTGCGCAGATTAATTGCGTATGCTATACACAATTCGGAGGCTCTGTATGGTGCTCAACAGCCTGGTTCTTCTAGCCGCGCTCCCCGCGCTCGCGGTGGGAGCCACAGTGATCCATCGCAAGCTGCGCCAACGCAAGATCGCCGCCTGCCTTCGCATTGGCAGCGCGAACGGAATCGTCGAAAGTCGCTTCGTCTCCATCGGAGGCATCGAGCAGTGGATTGGCATACGTGGCGAGGATCGATCCAACCCGGTGTTGCTCATCCTCCATGGAGGTCCGGGCGCATCTTGCAGCATCTTCACGCCTCGAATCTGCACCTGGGAAAAACACTTCACGATTGTGCATTGGGATCAGCGCGGTAGCGGCAAGACGCTCCGCCGCACCGGCAAACACGGCACTAGCGCGCTCACTCTCGATCGACTCACCTGAGACGGCATTGAAGTCGCGGAGTACGTGCGGCGATATCTCCAGGTGAGCAAGGTGGTCCTCATGGGCCAATCCTTCGGGTCCGCAATCGCCCTCCCCATGCTCAAGATCCGCCCCGATCTCTTCTCAGCTTATGTCGGAACTGATCAAAATATCGGAATGGTTCGTGGCCGCAATGAAGCTCATAGCGCTACACTCAAGCGCCTTCGCTCCGCCGGGCTCAACAAAGGTGTGTCCGCTCTTGAACGCATCGGCCCCAACCCCTCCCGATGGACTGCCGACGACTACTTCACCAACGCAAAGTGGACCATGAAGTCGGACCCTCCCGCGTGCTGCAGAATCATGCAGCTGCTGAAAAGCTCCATCTGGTATTCACCTGATCACACCCTGATCGACATCGCAAACTTCTCGCGTGGTATGCATTTCTCGCTCGAGCACCTGCTTCCCGACGCCGTTCGCTTCGACGCCTGGACTCAGTCCATCCATTTCGAAATGCCGTTTTTCATTTTTCAGGGAGAGAGAGACGTCCTCACCTCAACCGCCCTCGCCGAGGCCTATTTCCGCGACGTCACCGCTCCTGTCAAAGGCATGACTCTGATCCGCGACTCCGGTCACTTCGCAGCTTTCCTGCGGGCCGATCAGTTCCTCGCCGAACTCCTCGCCCGCGTGCGTCCCCTAGTCGCCGCCTCTGAATCCGCTGCAACTGCCGTCTCTGTCTGACCGGCCGCCCCGTCTATACTTGCACTCGGTCGCGTTTCTCATCGACAAAGGACAGCATGGAACTCGCCCTCAAAGACAAACTCATCGTCGTCACCGGCGGAGGCGCAGGCATTGGCGCCGGCATCACCCGCGCCTGCCTCGACGAAGGCGCCCGCGTCGTCGTCCTTGGCCGGCGCTCTCAAAATGTCCAGGACTTCATGGCCGAAATGGAAGCCGTCCATTCACGCTGCTTCCTGAGCGAAGCTCATCTGGAAGACCTCGACCGCTGCAGGTCCGCGATCGCCGAAGTCCTCGCCCAGCATGGCGACATTTACGGCCTCGTCAACAACGCCGGCGTCAACGACGGGGTCGGTCTGGAGAAGGGAAGCGTCGAACGCTTCGTCGAGAGCCTCAACAAAAACTTGATCCACCACTATGCGCTTGCCCACTACGCTCTGCCTGCACTCAAGCGCACCCAGGGCGCCATCGTCAACATCAGTTCCAAAGTCGCGCTCACCGGCCAGGGCAACACCTCCGGTTACGCTGCAAGCAAAGGCGCACAGCTCGCTCTCACCCGCGAGTGGGCCGCCGAACTGCTCCCTTACAACATCCGCGTCAACGCCGTCCTGCCCGCCGAAGTCATGACGCCCCTCTACCGCCGCTGGCTCGACACCCTCGGCGATCCCGCCGCCGAGCTCAAGCGCATCACCGACAAAATCCCTCTCGGCCATCGCATGACGCTGTCTTCAGAAATCGCCGCAGCCACTGTCTTCCTGCTCTCACCCTCGCAATCGGCCCACACCACCGGCCAGCACCTCATCGTCGACGGGGGCTACGTCCACCTCGATCGAGCCCTCACCTAGGTGTCTTCTGCTTATCTGGTTGACTCAGCATACCCCAAGGGGTTGCGGTTGAGGTCCTTGGCTCCGCGAATCTGTTCGTACTGGGTTGACTCCCGGCCAGTCCCGAGGCCGAGAAGAGTCTGGAACGCGGCCGCGGGTGTATTGCGGCGGTTGTGCCGGAAGACGAATTCGTCGAGATAAACCTGGAGTTGCGGTTTACTCACTCCGTGATAAGTGCCGATCAGCCATTGCTGGAGGTTTCCGATAGCGCGATCGGCGAGCGGAACAGCCGACTGCGCTCCCTTTCGCAGTGCGGATCGCAACGGTTGCGTTCGGACGATATGTTTGAACCCAGCCTCCGTCAGGCCCAAAAAGCTCTTGAGACCATCGGTGTAGATGATCGAACCGGGAGAAACATTCTCGTGGAGGAACGGGATGATGGTGATGCTCCTAAAATCTGGGATCACTTTCATGCGGATGCGACCTGTACTCCTGCCGCGCCTTTCCACTGCGACCAGAACCAGCGCTGCCCGTCGCCCCTTAAGCTGTCGGCTTCCGCGGAGGCCAGCCTGTTCGCCACCAATCCACGTTTTATCAACCTCTACCTCGCCGTGGAGTGGTTCCCGAGCCACATTCACCATCGCCCGGCGGAGCTTGTGAAGCAACATCCAGGCGGTTTCGTAACAGGACAAGCCGAGTTGCCGCTGGAGCAGCAAAGCAGAAATTCCGCGCTTGTCCGTGGTCATCAAATAGGCCGCCCAGAACCACTGGAGCAGCCCGATCTTCGTCCGATGAAGAACTGTCCCGGCTGTCAGCGAGACTTGGTGACGGCAGCCCGCACACTGCCACCGCCGCTGATTCACCAAGTCATAAGCTCGCCGATTTCCGCATCGCGGACAGATGAAACCCTCGGGCCAGCGGCAGGTCGCCAAGTAGCGTTCGCAGGCTTCCTCTGTAGCGAAATCGCTTTGGAACTGCCGCAGGGTCTTGGGAAATGGCGGCCTGGACACCTTTCAACACTACCTATTGGGGTAGGCTGAGTCAACCAGATAAGCAGAAGTCATCTAAGGAACCTCTGCACAAGTCCGCAGCCCGTGTCATTCTTGAATAAACTATAAGCATGAAACGAGGGGCGCGTTTTCAGCAAACACTGGCATCGCAGGCGAGCTTTGCGAAGTATAGTCGCAAGAGCAAGCGGGAGCTGTTTCTTGACCAGATGAACCAGGTGGTTCCGTGGTCTGAGTTGCTGGCGCTGGTCGAGCCCGTGTATCCCAAGGCAGGCAATGGCCGGCAGCCGGTGGGCTTGTCGATCATGCTGCGGACCTATTTTTTGCAACATTGGTTTGGCTTGTCCGATCCCGGGATGGAAGAAGCGTTCTATGAGTCGGCTGTGCTGCAGCGTTTTGCTGGGGTGGATCTGGGCGTGGCCGCGGCGCCAGATGAAACCACGATCCTCCGCTTCCGCCACCTGCTTGAACAGCATGATCTGTGCGGGCAGATGCTGGACACGGTGAATCGCTACCTGGAAACGAAGGGCATCCGCATCTCGACTGGCACCATCGTAGACGCGACGATTATCCACGCACCGAGTTCGACGAAGAACAGCAGCGGCCAGCGGGACCCTGAGATGCATCAGGTCAAGAAGGGCAATCAGTGGTACTTCGGAGCCAAGGCGCACATCGGTGTGGATAGCAAGGAGACGGTGGTGCATTCGGTGGCTACCTCGGCGGCCAGCGTGTCGGACAAACATATGCTGCCCGACTTATTGCATGGCGAGGAGCGCAAGGTTTGGGGCGATGGCGGCTATCAGGGTCAGACCAAGGCGATTCACGAAGTCGCGCCGAAGGCGCAGGACATGACTTGCCGCCGGACCAAATACAAGGACTATGTGGATGAAGAAGCCAAGCGCAAGAACACAACCAAGGCTCGAGTTAGAGCCAAGGTGGAGCATCCTTTTCGTATCCTGAAGCGTGTCTTCGGATTTACCAAGGTCCGTTACCGTGGCATCTGGAAGAATCACCAGTGGCTATGTGTTGCCTTCGCGCTGGTCAACCTGTACCAACACCGCAACCGGCTGACTCCCCTAAGGGCGTAGTGCCCCTGAAGGATGGAAAACGGCCACACAGAGAGATCAAAAAGACAAACTCCGGCCCGTTTCTTTCATCGCAAACTGACTCAAAAGCCATAATTCATCTGCGGCCGAGTCGCCGCTACAAAATCAGGCACCTGCGCAGAGGTTCCCTAAAGTCGTAATGACAATAAATAACTTGTCATATAGCCATAAATTGACTATATTTAAATTGTCATGCGAAGCACATTCAGAAATCTCCGCCTGAAACAACTCGATCGTGTCCTGAAACCATTCCGGACGGCGCGGGAGGTTCCCCGTCCGCCGAAGGGATGGATACGCGGCATCCGGCAGGCGCTCGGAGTCTCCTCGGGAGAACTGGCACGCAGGCTGGGCACAAGCCGCCAACTTCCCCTGCAACTGGAGAAGGGCGAGGCCGAAGACCGCATCACTTTGAAAAGCCTGCGAGCCGTGGCCAATGCGCTGGACTGCGATCTGGTCTATGCCCTTGTGCCGCGCGCTCGCAGTATGCAGGAGTTGATCGAAAACCAGGCGCGCGCCGAGGCGAAAAACCGCGTTCTCGGCGTCGAGCATTCGATGGCGCTTGAAGATCAGGCGGTCGGCAAAATCGACGAAGCGGTCGAAGCCGAAACGCAGCGCATCATCAAGAAGCGTGTGGCCAGATGACGCCCGTCACTGCGGAGGACGGCAGCACGCCGCTCTCCCCCGAAGAGCAGAACGACCTGATACCCGACCTCACCACGAAGGATGAACTCAATGAATGGGAGCGCCAGAACATCCTCGAAGCCGTAGCATGGGCGCTCGATCAACGCAACCTGAATCGACAGGACCCGTTCTCGGAAGCCTACGTGAGGCAACTGCACCTGCGCATGTTCGATCAGACCTGGAAGTGGGCGGGGAAATACCGGACCACGGAAAAGAACATCGGAATTCCTCACTATCGGATCCGCGAATCGCTACCCGCCTTGCTGGGCGATGCGCGCTATTGGGTAGAGCATCAGACCTTCGAGCCGGACGAACTTGCGGTGGCGATTTCATCATAAGTTCGTTTGCATTCATCCGTTCGCGAACGGGAACGGCCGCCATGCTCGGCTCATGGCAGATGTCGTCGTGCGAAGATTAGGCAAACGGCCGTTCACATGGGGAAGCGCCGATATCGTGCGCGCCGGTGATTTCCGTCGCAGTTACATCCAAGCGCTTCGAGCCGCGGATAAGAACGACATTCGGCCCCTCTTGGCGTTTGCTCGCTCGTGATTCTTCAGTGATGAATTCGTAATTGAGAAGGAATTCGATTTACTCCCGCACCCCTGCAAAATACTGCGCCACTTCCTGCCAGTTGTTCACGCGTGTGAATCCAGTCGTAGTCAGATTATGCGGCGCAGTATAGAGCAGCCCTGTTCCCTCAAACCGCTGCAGATTCCGCGGCAGATCGTCGATCAAATAGTCCGCCCGCAAAATGCTCTTGTTCCCGCAAAACACATAGTGAGTCGGGGGAATGAACGGAAAGTGCCATTGCAGCCACCGGTACTTGGGGCCCAGTGAATTCGGCACCGTCATCGCCTGTGTGGCGATAAAAATCTCAAAGCGCGCAGAGAGCTGCTTCAGAACCTCCTGCGCTCCAGGCATCAGCGCCAGATCTTCAAAAAAATCCTCGGCATCGAGAAAGGCGCGCAACTGTCCCTGCCGATCGAGCGGCGCAATCTCCCACAATCCCTTGCCGGCCAGATCGTCCACCGTCACGTCGTCGTCGAATGCCTGGTTGTAGCGGCGCAGGTGCTCGGCGAGCGTATCCGCCATCACCTCGTCCATGTCCACACACACGCGCTTCACCAACGGCTCCTTGTGTGCGCATCGCCGCGCATTTCTTCGCAGCACCTGGACTGCGTCATTCCTTAAACGCGCCGATGAACTTGGGTGCCCCAGGACCCTCTTCTGGGACCTGGGAAAGCACAAATCCTCGCGACCACGGTACTTGTTTGTCGTATCCGCGCGCCAGCCCCGTCAGGCCCCGGCGGGTCGCGGTCGCCGAATCGCATGCCCGTCGCTCGATGCCGCTTCAGGCTGCGGGGCTTTTGGGGCCGGGGCAATCCCCGGATCCCAGTAAAGCAGCCGCCCGCAGCTATCACAGGTCAGCAACTCGCCCTCGCGCAATTGATTCCACATCTGAGGGCGCACGCCCATCCGGCATCCGGTGCACTGCTGATTCTCGGCGCGCGCCAGGCCGGTGCCGCGGCTCGTCGCAATACGGTCGAAGCGCGTGAGCAACTCCGGCTCAATTTGCTGCCGCAGCCCATCGCGTTCCGCTTGCAGCGTCGCCACCTCAGCGCCAATCTCCTGCTGCCGGACCGCAACGCGCTCGCGTGTCTTGTCGAGCGCCGCCGCCAATTCTTCCACCTGGCCTCGCGCAGCGGCAAGGGCTGCTTCCTGCACTTCCGTCCGTTCCAGGCTGGCAAACTCTTCGGTGTCCAGACGATCAATCTCGCTCTGAGCGAAGTTCACTTCGTGCTCGATCGCCGCAGCCTGCGCGGGTGTTGTCACCGAATCGAGCTGCGCGCGATACCGTGCGGCTTTCTGCCGATGTCCTGCAACTTCACGCTCCAGCCGGTTGCGCAGCGAATCTTCCCGCGCCAGCGCATCCGATGCCTCGGCGGCCTGCCGTTGCGCCGCAGCAAGAGCGGCTTCGGCCTGTGTAATCTCTGAAGGCAGGGATCGAACGTTCTGCGCCAGCCGGGCCCGCTCCAGGTCAACCGCCTGCAGCTTTGCAAGATTTTCAATGTGCGCGTGCATTCGTCTACTGAAGTCTAAGCCATCGGCCGTCTAATCAGGAAACGCCAGGAAGGAAAGCTCTGACGCGGCGAAGCCGGCGATTGCATCCAACGAGGTAGAAATGGAACTGTCCCAGGAGCAAAGATCATTCGGACACCGGCACCGTTGGCTCTTGGGTATCGGCGGCGTCTTCTTCGTGTTGCTGGCGGCAATCGCGGTTGCAGGTTTCATGACTGCGCGCCGGGCCGAGCCTTATCTGCGCACGCGCATCGTGCAAGGTCTGACAGACCACTTCCATGCCCGCGTGGAACTCGACACGTTCCATGTTTCGCTTGGCAACGGCCTGCGGGGGGAGTGGGGCGTTTGGGCCCAGGGACATGGCCTGCGTATCTGGCCTCCCGCCGAAGTCGCCGGCGTCGAAGTACCGAATCTTCCTCCATCCAATCCTCCGTCTGTTGAGCCCCTGATCAGCCTCGCCTCGTTCGGCTTCAACGTGCCCCTGCGCTATAAGCCGGACCAGCCGATCTACATCGGCGACATTCACCTCGAAGGCCTGCACATTCACCTGCCGCCCAAATCGCACTTCCTGCACAGCGCGCCTGCGCCAATCCGGGAAGACAACGCCTCGCAGCCGGGCGTCGGTGGCCTGCCCGTCCGGTTTCAGCTCGGCAACGTCGATTGCAAGGACGCGGTCCTGGTCCTCGAAACCAGCAAGCCGGGCAAGCTGCCACTCGAGATCGACATCGCGCGCCTGAAGCTAAGTGGCATTTCGCCGAACAGCGCCATGCACTACGAGGCTGAGCTCACCAATCCGCGTCCCGTCGGCACGATTCACACCAAGGGAGTTTTCGGTCCGTGGCAGGTGACAGACCCGGGCGAGTCGCCCATTGCTGGAGACTACCGCTTCGACGATGCCAACCTCGGCGACTTCAAGGGGATTGCAGGCACACTCAGCTCGAACGGCAACTACGTTGGCACATTACGCGATTTAAACGTAGACGGCCAGACCGATACTCCTGATTTCAGCCTGACCCACTTCGGCAACACGATGGATTTAAAACCCAATTCCACGCCATCGTCGATGGCACCAACGGCGACACCCGCCTCGATCCAGTGAACGCCGTTCTCGGCCATTCGCACATCACTGCACGCGGACAGGTCGTCCGGGCGTTTGCACGGGACGATCGCGATTCGCTCCATTCCATCGGCCACGACATCGATCTCAAAATCGAAGTCGACAACGGGCGCATCGAGGACTTTCTCCATCTCGCAAGCCACGAGGCCACGCCGCTGCTCACCGGCGATGTGACCGTGCGGACTTCCTTTCGCATTCCGCCGGGAAAGGAGCCCGTTCACGAACGCATGGCAATGAACGGCAATTTCGTCCTCGACCATGCGGAGTTCTCCAGCACAAAGGTGCAGGATCGGATTGAGGAACTCAGTTTGCGCGGTCAGGGGCGTCCACACGACGCAAAATCCCCAGACCACGACAGCGTCCAGTCCGACATGCAGAGCGATTTCCAGATCGGACACGGCGTCATCACCCTCCCCAATCTGGTCTTCACTGTCCCGGGCGCCGACATCGATTTGAAAGGTACATACAAACTCGACGGCGGCCTGCTTGGATTCACCGGAGTTGCAAAGATGCAGGCCACCGTTTCAAAGATGGTCGGCGGATGGAAAGGCCTTCTGCTTAAACCGGCCGATCGCTTCTTCAAGAAGGATGGCGCTGGTACCGAAGTCCCGATCCATATCGCCGGCACTTATAAAAATCCCGAATTTGGCGTCGATGTGAAAGGAATGCAGCATACGCATCCGCAGCGGCCGGACGAACAGCCGCAGTCAAGCCGCAAGCGCAAGCTGCCGCACCTGCTGCGCAGCATTGATCCGCCTTGCCTCTAGGGCAATCGCATGAACGGTTGTAGTTGTCGAGGCTGGTGTTCTTCAGGCGCCGAACCGAGCCGATCACCGCGGCCTTCCCGAAGGGAAGACACGAAAATAGCCCAGGACAAGCGGAGCGCTGTCCTGGGACAGCATCGCAAGCTCGTTTTCGCGCCCCGTAGGGGGCGCGGCGAAGAATTTAATTACCGTCCATCGTGTTCAATCAAGCGTCCGCCTTGCCTCGCCGCTCCAGTTCACACCGACATCATTTCCTCCGACATTCCTGTACAATTCGCTATTACCCACACATCTGTGCCGGAGGACAGCGATGGACTCGCTCTTTCTGATTCCATTGCAATCGGCGGTCTGATCTTTATCTCCCTGGTTTTGGGCAGCTTTTTCACCGTCAACACCGCGCAAGTTGCCATCATCACGCGCTTCGGCAAGTTTCTTCGCGTGGCCGAAGCGGGCTTAACTGGAAGGCGCCCTACTTCGATTCTGTGGCCGGCATCGTCAGTCTGCGTGTCAACCAGATCACGCTGACCATGGAGACCAAGACCAAGGACAACGTCTTCGTCACCATCCCCATCTCCGTGCAGAATCGCGTCCGCCCCGAAAAGGCCTACGACGCCTTCTACAAGCTGTCCGACCCTGTTGCGCAGATCAAGTCATATGTCGAACAGGTCATTCTTGGCCACGTTCCCGGCATGACGCTGGATGAGGTGTTCGCCTCGCAATCCAGCATCGCCGCTCGCGGTGAAACAGGAACTCGATGCGGACATGGCGGCATTCGGCTACGAAATTGTCAACGTGCTTGTCACCGATATTGTTCCCGACGCCAAGGTCAAGTCGGCCATGAACGATATCAACGCGGCTCAGCGCGAACAGGTCGCCGCCAGGGCGCGCGGCGAGGCCGACAAGATTCTCGTGGTCAAGAAAGCCGAAGCTGAAGCCGAAAGCAAGGCGCTCCAGGGGCAGGGAATCGCCAACCAGCGCAAGGCCATCGTCGAAGGACTGCAGGCGTCGATCGAGCAGTTCCAGAAGGCGGTCGAAGGCGCGACCTCCAGAGATGTCATGCAACTGGTGCTGGTCACGCAATACTTCGATACGCTCAAGTCGATCGGCGAAAGCGACAGGACGAACACGCTGTTTCTCTCCCATTCTCCCGGCTCCGTCAAGGAAGTCTCCGACCAGATCCTTGAGTCCATGCTGGTCGCGCAGAACTCGATACGTTAAGGCGCAACGCGTAAGGTCGCCCGAATCCGCATGATTCGGCAAGAGCCCAGGAAATCCTGTCCTGCATATTTTCAGTGGGGCAGGGGTCAGCTCGAGAACGAAGCCGCTTTTTCTGGGCGGCCGAATTCAACGCCCAATCCGTCATACATTGTGATAGTTTGGCGGGTTCACACCGTTGCCGGGTTTACGAGCAGCGGACACATGGGTGCGGGGTCCCCAGCGACCATCGGGGTTCCGGCGAGCGATGTTGGCTCGTCGGGTGATCGACAGGTCTTCGTTGCTTGGGCGGACGGTAAGAGGAGCCGCAATGCACTGGACCAGCAAGTTTGTAAGCTGCACGATTATCCTGTCTATCTGTAGTCGTAGCTCTCTTCGACTCGGCCAAACGCCTACGGCGTCGCCCCAATCCAATCCACAATCCAATCCGAACAGCAGGAATGGTGGCGTCATGCCGTAATTTACGAGATCTATCCGCGCAGCTTCCAGGACTCAGATGGCGACGGCATCGGCGACATCAGGGGCATCACGTCGAGCCTCGACTATCTCCACGACCTTGGCATCGATGCCATCTGGATAACGCCGATGTATCCGTCACCCGGCGTCGACTACGGCTACGACATCTCCGACTACACAGCCATCGATCCGGTCTACGGCACGATGGCGGACTTCGACAACCTGGTCACCGAAGCAAAAAAGCGCAACATCCGCGTGATCATGGACTACGTCATCAATCACACCTCAGACCAGCACGAGTGGTTCCTTGAGTCCCGGTCTTCGCGAGACAATCCGAAGCGCGATTTGTACATCTGGCGCGATGGAAAAGGCGAAACAGCGACTGATAAGGGCCAGCCTCCGAACAACTGGCAGTCGTGGTTCGGCCCACTCGGCATGGCAATGGGACGCGAAAACCCGCCAGTACTACTACCACTACTTCTATGTGCAGCAGCCGGACCTGAACTGGCGAAACCCCGAGGTCCACGTGGCCATGGATGGCGTGCTCGACTTCTGGATGAAGCGCGGGGTCGCCGGCTTCCGCATCGACGCCGTTTCCCGTCGCCCCTTCGAGGACCCGAACCTCCACGACGATCCGTATCTGCCCGGTCATAATGCGTATGGCGATCGCAACATCAAGCATCAATACACAGACGATCTGCCCGAAGTGCACGACGTGCTCAAAGAAGTGCGCCAGGTCGTCGACAAATATCCGGGCGATCCCGTGCTCGTCACCGAAGCGGACGAGCCCAACGTCGAAGCGCTCACCAAGATGTACGGAAACAACGACGAAGTCCAGTTGCCGATGGACTTCCAAATTGCCGATGTAAATGAGCTGTCAGCGCGCCGCTTTCGCGACCTATTCAACCAGATCGAAAACAACAGCGCGCACGGTCAGCCTGAATACTTCTTCTCCAATCATGACCAGCCGCGGCAATGGGATCGCTACGGCGACGGCGATCACAACGATCAAATCGCCAAGCTGATGGCCGTTCTCGAACTCACTACGCGCGTACTCGCAGATGTACTACGGCGAAGAACTGGGCATGCGCACCACCGATCCCGCTCGTATTGAAGATGTGCACGATCCGATCGGAAAACTCGGCTGGCCCAAGGAGGGAGGCCGCGATGGCGAGCGCACGCCGATGCAATGGGATTCGTCGTCCGAGGCGGGCTTTACCTCCGCTGCCAAACCCTGGCTGCCCGTGCCGCAACGCTGCAACCTATAACGTCGACACCGAAAGCAAAGACCCCAACTCGACCTTCAATACCTACAAACGCCTTCTTGCCCTGCGCAAAACCGACTCCGCGCTCCGCAACGGCTCGCAGGAGAGCATCAACGAGAGCGATCCTAACGTCTTCGCTTTTCTGCGCCG
>CAVUZE010000003.1:0-5692 GCA_963745845.1 uncultured Acidobacteriaceae bacterium
CATTTCGCCCGTTGAGCGTAACTTCAATGACGTCGAGATCGCCACCCTTAGCGCAATTGCGGCGGGGTTCAGTTTTCCCGACGCAAGCATCCCGCCGTAAACAGAATGCCCGCCTGCGTCTCGAGAGCTTGATCGCGGCTTACGGGCGAACGACGTCGATCACTTTCTGCGTCCGGCTCTTTCCCATGCTTCTGGACCCGGTATGCGTCAACTGGCGCTTCTCATCATCCCAGTGAAGTCTGGTGATGAAACCTGTGCCGTCTTCGATAGGAATACGAGGTGCCATCATCTGCAAAGAGAGTGAAATCGGCATCAGCACCGGGATAAACGCGCACGGACGCGATGGCCTGCGTTTGGTGCGACCTGAGGACAGGTCCGCCCATCGGCAGAACGGAACCCACGCGAAAAAAAAGAGGAATAGTGTCGATCGGTGCAGGCATTAAGACGGTCCGGCCGCCTTTTACTCGCTGGTTCGTCCAGTAGTTATACCAATCGCTTCCGGCAGGATGGAATTTTTCATTGGCCGTTAGTGGAAGCGGAAGTAATGCTCGCAATACGGCGCGTGTTTTCTTCAGCCAGTCACTTGCCGCTCACGTCTTAGAGAACCTCTTCTCGGGTGGAATTGTGCGAAGCGGGCATAGCTCTGGGTTGTATCGGCCAAATTCGCTCGACCATCCGATTGGCTGGGCTATAAAGTTCGTCCAAACGGCGGCACGGCTCTTGATGCTGCCGCAATACTCAGCAACTTGCAGAAATCCGTTGCCGCACAACGGGCTCCTCTGATTTCTAAATCGGCAATTCGCCAAACCGCTCGTCCCAGCAAACGGCAAGGATAACAATAGCTTTCGGAAAATGTCAACGTTGAAGTTATCGTTATTCTTCGGCGCGACGCCGCCAGTGCGGCCGGAACAATGAGCCTGGGCCGGAACTGACGTTGCATCTGCCGTTTATGACCCCTGTGTTGCGCTCAACTCCTCAAGTTGACGAGGAATTCTGGTCCCTTGTGCTCCATGTCCTTGATCTCCCTCGCCAGAATGGGGATGAGCCCCTTGACAAGCTTTGCCGCCAGGCCTAATCTGATCCATCAAGTACGTTACCGTTAACTGTTGCGATTCCAAATCTCTTTGTGGGTGCCGGCCGTATGCGCAGGGTCTCCCGCCAGCTCGGTAGAAATGCTTTGAATCCGCTCTGGCCGGGCTAACGCTGCGGCGCAGGGTGTTGGTGCAGCCGAAAGGAAACCCATGGGCGATTGAGGTCCACGGCAACACCGGCTCCAATGCTATCGACATCCCATTTATCTTCACAGTCTTCTCGATGGAACAGGCGATAACCGAATAAAACGTAGCGTGGCGCTGTGGAGCGGAGTTGGGGAAGAGGGGCATTTCGGTCTTGAGGCTAGATGCAGGAGAAAGCAATCATGAAGCGCAGATCATTCCTGTTAGGTGGAGCAGCCATTTTCGCATGGGCTCGAGTCGCTAAGCCCGGATATTCGGAGGTATTTCGCGGGCGCGTCCCCGATGGGCCCTTTGAACCCGACTGGGAATCGCTCAAGTCATACCGCTGCCCGGATTGGTATCGCGATGCAAAACTCGGTATCTGGGCGCACTGGAGCCCGCAATGCGTCCCGGAGCAGGGCGATTGGTACGCGCGAGGTATGTATGTTCAGGGATCGCGTCAATATGAGTACCATGTAAAGACGTATGGACATCCGTCGAAGTTCGGATATAAGGACATCTGCCATCTATGGAAAGCCGAGAGATGGGACCCGGAAGCTCTTGTGAAGCTTTATAAGCGCGCGGGAGCCGAATATTTCGTTGCGCTGGCCACGCACCACGACAACTTTGATTGCTGGAGTTCGAAATACCAGCCTTGGAACTGCGTGAATGTAGGTCCGAAGCGCGACATCGTGGGGACCTGGGCCAAAGTGGCGCGTTCTCACGGGCTGCGATTTGGCGTCAGCTATCACGGGACGCCAGGTCGTGTGTGGGACGAATTTTTGCCCGTGCGCTACGACAGCGACATTACTGGTCCGCTCGCGGGAGTTCCTTACGACGGCATGCAGACGATTGCCGATGGGAAGGGCAAATGGTGGGAGGGCATGGACCCTCAGATGATTAACGGCAAACCCCACCGGAAGAACACACCGTGCCCGGAGTTCGTCAAGCAGTTCATGCTACGCGTACAGGACGTTATCGATAGCTATAACCCGGATCTGCTGTACTTTGACGACAACGCGCAGTTTGACTTCGACGACGGCGGCAATCTGAATTTGAAGGTGTGGCTTGGAATTCCGGACCTGGCGCCCCAAATCATGGCGTATTACTACAACAAGAACATGCAGGCGCACGGCGGCCGCCTGGAAGGCGTGCTGAACCTCAAGACCGTTCCTGAGCCTGTCTGGGGTACACTCACCCGCGACTTCGAGGCGGCGCTGGAAGACAAGCTGCAGGAGGATCCCTGGCAAACGGACGCCTGCATCGGGGGTTGGCACTATAGCCGCGCTATCTTTGAGAACCACAGATACCAGAAGCCTTCGTTGATCATCCCTATGTTCGTCGACATCGTGAGCAAGAATGGAAACCTTCTGCTCAACATTCCGCTA
This sequence comes from uncultured Acidobacteriaceae bacterium, assembly GCA_963745845.1. Classification (GTDB taxonomy): domain Bacteria; phylum Acidobacteriota; class Terriglobia; order Terriglobales; family Acidobacteriaceae; genus Telmatobacter. The sequence goes on from CAVUZE010000003.1 coordinate 2,603, forward strand.
CCCGGTTACGGTGAGCCGGATAGCGACGAGATGGCATTTCTGAGCGAACTCATCGATTGGCAAGAGATCAACTCCGAAGCGATCAAGGGTACACGCCCCTGGAAGGTCTATGGAGAAGGTCCGTCGACAAATGCCCCAAAGATCGGGTCCTATCAGTTGAATCGCCTTAAGTTCGACGCCACGGATATTCGATTCACCACCAAAGGCGACGCTTTGTACGCAATCGCGCTGGGCTGGCCGTCTGACGGCAAGTTTCTCATCACATCGCTCGCTAATGGCTCGGCAAACTATCCTGGTCAGATCGTGAAGGTGGAACTGCTTGGATCGAAGTCGAATGTTTCGTGGACGCGAGGAACACAGGGCCTGGAGATTCAAGTACCAGATTCTCCACCGTGTAAATATGCGTACTCGTTCCGGATCGTTCCGGCCTGAGTTATCCGTCCACCTCGAAACCTGTAAGGCGACCTTCAGGTTCTACAAACCTGAATCCGCCACCGCGGTGACGCGCAACCGGTCTTTCCTGACGTCGCCACTACCCCCTCCATGGCCCGCGTTCAGATCACCTACACCGACCCCGGGCAAGCGGACCCGGTTTGCCGGGCGCGGAATGCGGCGCGCTGCTCCGTTCAGGGAAGGCTGGATTCGTGAGCGTCCCCGACGTGCAGGGAGATGGGTTCCGTGCTGGAGGACCGTCCCTCAGTCTTGTCTCTTAACCGCGAGGACCAACAGAGATTCGAGGCCATGCCCTGGTTGCTGCAGGTATCGAGCCTCGCTTCGACGATATTGGCTCGCGGTCAGATGGAACTGATGCAAGAAAGATTGCCGGCGGAGACAGATGGCGGTTTATTGGGTCGCAGCCAGGAGGCAAAATGGAAACCCCGGACAAAGGCCTATGGACATGCCGGACCCCGGGGTGCGGCGGCCCGACGAGCCATTTGGCATGCCATCGCGAATTGGCAAGAATTCTCGCTATGATGCGGAATCTGATCGGGACGAAAGCGTTCGGCGGGTGGTTCAGGTGCGTGAACCGCATGGCGTTCGTCACCGTTCTCGCAGCAGTCTGGGCGGAATCCAGGTGCCCGGCATCGGATCTCCAGACTAAGCAATTGCCTGTGCTCACGACGACTCGTCAGGTCCACGGCCTTACCGTCGAACAAGCGAGTCTGGGCTACCCGGTTCGACTGCGCGGAGTGGTCACATTTTGGGATCCATACCAGGAAGGCCACAGAGCGCTTTTTATCGCCGACAGCACAGGCGGCGTATTCGTGGCGCCTGGCTTCGCACCCAATCTTCCCCTCCATGCCGGTTCGCTCGTTGAGGTTTCCGGCGTAAGCGACCCCGGCGGATACTCGCCCATGGTCACGAACTCGTCGATACGCATTCTTCCCGGCACGAAATCGCTTCCTGCCGCTCGCGCGGTCGCGCTGGCGCAGCTCCTCAATGGGTCGGAGGATTGCCAATGGGTAGCGCTGCGAGGAATTGTGCGCTCCGTGGAACTGGACGGAATGCATGTTGTGCTGACTGTGGCTACAGCGGATGGTACGATCACCGCGACAACCGACAAGGAGGAGGGTGCCAACTACTCCGCACTTGTGGATTCGGAGATCGTCATCAGCGGCGTGGCGGCTCCACTGGTCAATTTGAGGCGCCAGATGACCGGGGCACGTCTTCTATTTCCAGGAATGAAGACCATCACTGTCACGGAGCCTGCGCCGCCGGATCCGTTCCTGCTGCCGGTGCAATCCCTCAGCAGCCTGCTGCAATACTCCCCGCAGGGCGACAGTCCGCATCGGATTCATGTCCGCGGCCGAGTCACGCTTTGGTGGCCCGGACAAACCGTGTGTATCGTGGACGAGACCGCCGGGCTCTGTATCGAGACCACCGATCGCACTGTACTCAACGAGGGGGACCTGATCGACGTGGCCGGTTTTCCGGGGCGGAAAGACTACCTTCCGAGTATCACCGCTGCGACGCTGAAACCGGACGGGAGCGGCGGATCGGTGACGCCGGTCGGAATATTGGCGGCGAGCGCTTTTGACACCGGCCAAAAGGATTCCGGCACGGTTTCGCAGGCAGCACATATCGAAATTTCCGCGGCCAACGCCTTCGCGACTGACCGCAACGGAGAACTTATCCGCATCGAAGGCACGCTGGTCGGCAAGAACCGAGGGTTGAATGGTTCCACCTTACTTCTGTCGTCCGGAGGGATCGTCTTTCCGGCCATCTTGCCGCCTGATGCGATTGGAAATGAAAGACAACTTGAATCCTCATGGGCGGACGGAAGCAGGGTGGAGGTCACGGGAGTTTTCGCTGCAAAAGTGGACGAGCAGCGAACCATCCGGCAGGAGGGCATCGCACGCTTCGAGTCTTTTCAGATTCTGCTGAGGTCGCCGCAGGATGTGCTCATTCTGAGTGCTCCTTCCTGGTGGAATGGCGCGCATTCACTCGAGGTTCTTGGCCTCTCAGTACTCACCATGTTAGCCATTCTCGGGTACCGTGAAAGCAAAACCCGCCGCGAGATCGGCTCTCTTGCTTACGTGGAGCAACGACGCGGCCGCATCCTGGAAAGCATCAATTCTTCCGAACCCCTGGCTGAAATCCTAGAGCGGATTACTCAGCTGGTTTCACTTCGGCTCAACGGCGCTGCCTGCTGGTGCCAGGTCGCGGACGGAGCCATGCTGGGCAACCGTCCGCCGAGCCTCGCTTCCGCGTCGCTGCGCACTGTCGAACAACCCATCACCGCCCGCTCCGGCCCCACGCTGGGTGCGATCTACGCCGCCATCCATGCGCGAACCAGGCCCACTGCCGCGGAAAAGCATGCTCTGGCCATGGCCGCGGAATTGGCCACTTTGGCCATTGAAACCTCGCGTCTCCACTCCGATCTCGTGCACCGATCCGAATTCGATCTGCTCACCGATGTACAGAATCGCTTCGTCCTGGAGAAGACGCTTGACGAGATGATTCAAGCGGCCCGCCAATCCGCCGGCATCTTCGGCCTGATCTATATCGACCTCAATGAATTCAAGCAGGTCAATGACGTTTATGGGCATCAGGCCGGAGACTTTTATCTGCAAGAATTGACGCGGCGCA
>CAVUZE010000004.1:0-40009 GCA_963745845.1 uncultured Acidobacteriaceae bacterium
CACTGAGGTTGAGGACGAGATCATCACTTGGGAACTGCTGGACCGGGTGACGACATTTGCGCAGCTCAGGCCGCCAGTGCGCGCAACGCTTGAGTGCATTCGTTCTCTTGGTCCCGATCATGCGCTCAAGCAACACGCCTTTACAACGTCGGGCGACCCGGACGCGTGGAAACGGGAGCGGGGTAGAAGGCCGATCCTCGACCCAAAGGTGATCGCTCAGGCAATGGGAGTGAGCAAAGCAAAGGTACACCAGTATCTACGCGAAGCCCGGCTCATTCTCCGCCGGGCATTCAATCAGGACGGCAAGCTGTTTCTGATTCGCTGAAATCCATCACCCTGTGGGCCACATGTGAATGTGGCCCACTTTCGAATCGAACCATCCTTGCGCCAGCCATCGTTCGCCCCGTGGCTGGCGTTTTCGTTTGTCTTGAGACCCAATTGGAGGAAACCGTGAATCGCAAATCGGAACAGTATCGCTTTGCCCGCATAGAAGCCTGTCGCATCACGCTGGCCCGACTGGATGAGCAGTTCAAGGATAGGGCCGTCAACTTCGAAGAAATGGAGGCGGCCGTTGCAGAGCAACTTTCGAAAGAGAATCTCTGCGCACCGTGGCGCACTTCAGAAACCGAGCGCGCCGGCTGCCGCGCAGGCATGCGGCTTGCCACTCTTCAGTTCCTTTCGCAATATCGGGAGGTAATGCGAAATCTCAGGTTGAGCCGCCTGGTTTAGGCGACATGTCCGCGGCGTATGGCGGACAATCGGCGCGATCGGCCTCATCCGTCGCACAGGCGCGCCAACGCACAAGCAATTCTTTGCCGTCCTCGAAATGCCACAAGAGCCTTCCACCACGGTGGGGACCGGAAGCACTCAGTGAGCGCTGTAACAATGAATCATCAAATCTCGCCTAATTGCTCTTCGCGATTACAAAACATGCGGGTTTGCGCATCGCTGGATACGCACGAAGGAGCGCGCCGGCCGGTGTGAACCAGGCGAACCGCTCTGTGGACGGCCGGAAGGTCGAGATGCTCCCGCTCGATCATCCATGGTGCGAACTTGACGATCTGTTTTGCGGGGAGTGTCTTTTGTGCAACCAGTCTGCGCACGACGGCATCGCTAACCTTCAACGTAGCCGCTGCCTGTTGCATGGTCAGCCAGTGGCGCTGCTCCGGCGGCGGGCATGCCGGGAAGCCCTTAGTGTGGCGGACGTGCTGCACGCGTTTCTCCGTCCATGTGTTGCCGATGCCGGTTCGATACCCCAGTCGGTTCAGAATGGAGACGATGGCGCTGTCTTCGCAGACCAGAGCAAGCTCGCGAATCAATTCGGTCACTTCTTGTGAGTTCACGTGATCGTGGTGGCCGGTCCGGTTCTTGCGCACGGTGAGCTTCGTGTGAACGCCACCAGTCCAGTGAAGCTTGAGATGCACCGTAGGAGGATCAGCCGAGGTATCTGCCACGATTTCTTCGAGGACCGTCCTGAGGATGCGTTTCTTCAACGTGGCAGGAGAGTTCGGGTGATCCCACAGCCGCTCCAGATCGTCGCCCAGCGTGAGCAAATGATCCCGTTGTTCGGTAGTCAACTGCGGCGCAGCGATAGCTGCTTCCTCCAGACGGCGCTCCATCTCGGCGACATGTTCCAGAGCGTGGTTCCACCTCTTCTCCAACTCGGCTGCTACAAGCCGGTTTTCTGGCTCCGTGGCCTGATACTGCCGCTCGATGCGGCTGGCTTCATAGCGCGCCTTCTGAACCGCAAGCTCAAGCGAGCGCCGTTTTTCATCGGTCTGAGCCTGGCTCTTTTCCAGTGCTTCAATGGCGGCTTGTATACCGACAGGCCGCAACGCTTCGAGAACCTCCGCAGCAACCTCCTGATCCACGCGCGTTCCCGCAAATGTAATGCAGGAGCGCACCATTTGCCGGCCGCGGTCGCCGCTGCACCAGTAGCGTGGCAAGGGACCATGTAGCTTGCTGTTCGTATAGGTCACCTGCAGAGCACGCCCGCAACGGCCGCAACGCAGCAAGCCAGCAAGAAGTGCAGGACCGTTGCGGGCTGCGCCCTGAGTCTGCCCCATGCGCGCGTTCCATCCCGCGTTCGATCGGATCTGTTCCTGGTTGCGCATAAACTCTTCCCCACGGCTGTCCGGTTAAAAGTCGAACAGAATGAGTTGGTTGGCGGACGGATGTAACTCCTCTTGGGAGCTGAATCTCTGAAGTACCTGTAAAATGGGGGTTTTCTCGAACAGAGTTAGGCTGAAAATCTGTAGAAGTTGGTAGAGGCTGGCCTCAATGCCGAGGCGTTTTCGCACGATGGCTACCAGGATATAGACCGATATCGCGATCCAGATCTGCGTTTTCACCGCGTTCTCGCTCATGCCGTAAAAGGCTTTGATGTGCAGATGCTGCTTGATCCAGCGAAAGAATAGCTCCACAGCCCATCTCTTCTTGTAGATTTCAGCGATGGCCAGCGCTGGCAGCGTGAAGTTGTTGGTCAAGAACTTCAGGCGCTTGCCGGTCTCTGGATCGCAATAGGTGACGCGCCTGAGCGGGTCTGGATACGCCGTCGCCGACGCATGGGAAGTCAGAATCACCGTATGATCGCTGCGCAGTCCGGTAGTTTTGTCGACCGGGCGCGAGTAACGCCGCTGGAGTAATACGTTGGTCTTGGTGCGCACGACAAAGAATGCCGACGAGAGCGTGAAGCGATAGAGCCGCTCGAAATCGATATAGCCGCGATCCATGGCATAGAACGCGCCGGCCTCAAGGACGATTTCGTCCAGCACGTTGACGTCGTGCACCTTGCCGTCGGTGATGTGGATGAAGGTAGGAATCGATCCATGCAGATCGAGCAGTGTGTGCATTTTGACAGCACCCTTATGCTTGCGGAACTTGGCCCATGGAAACAGCGCCAGGCAAAGATCGATAGTGGTCGAATCCAGTGCGTACAGATCGCGCACGTCTGGGATTCCGGTCGCGTCGTTGGCATAGAGCTTGACCGCCGTGTGGATCAGCACCTGCGCAAAGTCGGCAAAGATGCGCCAATCGCGGCTTTCGTTGGCGTCGGCCAAGGTGGAACGCGCCACCGCGGAGCCGAAACCCATGTGATACAACTTGGGTCCAATCGCGCCCAGGCAGGCTTCGATGTCGCGCAGGCTCTCGCGGTAGGCCAGTTGGGCAAAGGCCATGGCGAGAAACTGCTCCCAGCAGGAGAGTGTCTTGGTGTAACGGTCGCCGCCATAGCGAGCGACACAACGGCGGAAATCGCGATCGGGGAGAAAGCCAATCAACTGCGAGAAGACGGTCTTGCCATCGTTCATCCCTTCATCTTGGGAGGTCGGGAAGGAGACAGGTACGCATTTCAAATCGCGGCAAGCAAAAAACGTCTATAACATGCTTGTTTTATGTCGATTACAAGAGTGGAGCATCACTTTTACCGGACAGCCGTGACTCTTCCCACGTAATATAACCTTCATGGTGGTCCGGAATCACCACCTCCCACTTTTCCTGCGGACGAGCGTGGCCGCGGGTTTTGCGAGCACGGCCTTCAACAATGGAAGTGCGAGTCTGCTTCCTGCCCCAGACGAAAACGCCGGCATACGTTGGGTTCTTGAGGATGCCGAAGATGGTTGGGTATAGCGGTTCGGCCCAGACCACCTTGCGATTGCCCGACTCGCGCGATAACACCGGAATCGGCAATTTCTCTTCCCTATACCAGAGCATCACCTGGCGCACACTGCCCAGTTCGCGGAACTTGCGGAAGATGCCCGCAATGGCTTCTTGTATCTGCCGATCAGGGGTCTTTTCGATGCCTTCGTTTTCCGTTCGAATGTAGCCCACGGGCACTTGCGTCAGCACCAGACCGCGCCGCACCTTGTCTCTGTGGGCCTCTATCGCTCTCTGCCGGAGCAAGCTCATTTCGAACTCGCTCATCGTGCCTTTCAATCCGAGCAACAAGCGATCGTTGAGAAGACCGGGATCGTAAACCCCATCATGATCGATAACCAACGTTCCAGCCATGGCGCAGAGATCGATCAGGTGGTGCCAGTCACGGTTGTTCCTGGCCAGGCGCGATGCTTCCAGCGCCAGCACGGCGCCTACGCGGCCTGAGCAAACGGCATCCAACAGGCGTCCAAATCCCGGACGCTCCACGGAGCCGGTTCCGGAGCGGCCGAGATCCTCGTCGAGGACAATAACACGCTGGAAGCCGAGCGCATGAGCGTGCTCGCGCAGATCGTACTGGCGCCGTTGTCCTTCCAGGCGTGTGCGCACCTGTTGCATCGTTGACTGGCGGATATACACATAGGCTTCACGCTCGGTGTGGATCGGCTGTATCTTCTCGCTCATCGCTTTCCTCCTCTGTTGTTCCGCTCACGGCTGCGAGCAGCATGTGGCTGAGAAGTTCCCGGCAGCCTGCCTGTACTGTCTCCGGTAGCTCCGGCGTGTTGGGGATCTCCCACAGAAAGACTCCTTGGCGTGGTGGACTCATGGGCACCTCCAGGCGAAGATGCTTCTGAAACTACCGAACCGAGGCCAGAAGAGACAGGCGGTTGTGCATCGAGGAGGGAGCGAAGCGCTAAAAGCGCTGACAGCGCTACAGCTGGACGTTCAACGATCCCCATCCCGCAGCATCGTTCTTCATCCAGCATCCACTCTGGAATCACAAGTTGATAGCCGCTCGCAAGAGCTACCTGGATCTGATGCGGCCCAAACGGACCGGCTCTTCGCACAACGCTCACTGTCTGACCGTAGAACGGGTGATGCGGATAGTGAACCGTCAGCGAAACATGGGTAGTGTGTGAGTGCTTTGCAACGGCCTACAGCTACGCGCGTAGCTGGATTCGGCACATGGAAAGAGATGGGCCGTTTCGTGAAGCGCGGCGAGAAGGGCATCCAGATTCTTGCGCCGATGATCGGCTACCGGAGGAAGAACGCCGAGGCCGCACAGAACACCGAGGCGGACGGCAACACCAAACCTCAGCCGGTGCTTATCGGCTTTCGCGCCGTGTATGTGTTCGACGTGGAGCAGACTGAGGGCCCGGACCTGCCGGAGTTCGAGCACAACATCACAGGCGAAGTCGGCGAAAAACGCGACCGGCTCATTGATTTTCTCGCACAGCAGAACATCGTGCTTGAGTTCAACGAGAGGATCGCCCCGGCTCTGGGTGTCAGCTACGGGGGCAAGATCGCTTTGCTTCCCGGCCAGTCGAAGCCGGAAGAGTTCGTCACCTTGGTTCACGAGACGGCGCACGAATTTTTGCACCGCGCAGAGCGCCGCACTTTCACCACAGCAACGGTGCGCGAAACGGAGGCCGAGGCCGTGGCTTTCATCGTGGGTCAGGCAATCGGCTTGGAGATGGGCAACGCTTCGAGCGATTACATCCAGATGTACAACGGCAACGCAACCTTGCTGGCCGAAAGTCTTGAGGTCATCCAGCGCACATCCGCCGTGATTCTCGCCGCCATCCTCAGCGATGAAATCGCAGAACCGGCGACAGCGCCGGAGCAGCTAGCAGCGGCCTAACGCACACATCCTGAGCGGGTGCGCTTGGGAGTGCACCCGCTTACGCCCTCACGCAAGGTTCAACCGGAATAGGAGATTCCCGATGACTACTACAGTTCAAACTCAGTCCGACTACCGCGACTTGCCACTCGATTGGCTGGTCGTATCGCCCACCAACCCGCGCAAGACCTTTGACGAGGATGCAATGCAGGAACTCGCCGCCAGCATCCGCGAAAACGGCGTGTTGCAGCCTTTGTTGGTTCGGCCCCGCGCGGAGCGGAGCTTTGAGATCGTTTTCGGAGAACGCCGGTATCGTGGCGCGGCGATGGCCGAGAAAGAGACGGTCCCGGTGTGCATCCGCGAGATGACCGACGCTCAGGTGTTGGAGGCGCAGTTAGTCGAAAACCTCCAGCGTCAGGACGTGCATCCGCTCCACGAGGCGCAGGGACTACGTTTCATACTGCACCTCGATGTTGGCTCAGTGTACATTTGTTGCTACGTATTTGCCTCGGCGGTATTTGCGGTCTGAAGTGAGCAGCGGAGAGTCTGGTTCGGGAGGTTGGTAGAGATAGGCTCCCGAGTCGTTGTATTTGTGTGGGCGAAGCTTTCCTTCGCGGTGCCAGATGTAGATGGTGCGCATGCATGTGCCGAGCAGCGCAGCCATCTCCGTCACGTCCAGCATACCTCGCTCGCGCAGCCGCTGGTATCGGCTCTTGAGTTGATTCCGTTTGCGCAACGCACCGATGATCTGGCCGTTGAACTTCATTCTTCTTCCCGAAGCCACGCCGCGTTGGTTCAGGATTGCTGCAACCTCTGCATCCGTGTGTTCGTCGAGCAGCTGATCGATCTCCGCAAGAACCGTTGGCGGGGTTATGTATTTTTCCCAGCCATTCAGTGCGATCGGCACAGTCAGTGTGCGCGTAAGTCCGCCCTTGAAGCGAACGTGCATGGTGATCTCGGTCCCGCGTGCGAGCGTCACATCTTCGATCATCAGCGCTACCATGCGCTTCTTCTCGCGCACCGGGATTCTGGGATCGTTCCACAGGCGCGGGAAGTCCGCGGCCAGCGCCATGATCCGGCCACGCCTTTCTTCATCGAGCACCTGCCGGTCAAGCGAACGCTGCCGTTCGTATTCCAGCTTGGCTTCCGCCAACAGGTGCAGCTTATGATTCCACTCTGCCTCCAGAGTGTCGGCCACCAACCGGTTTTCTGGTTGCACCTGCATGTAGCGTCGCTGCGCCATATTCGCGTCATAGCGCGCACGTTCCACTTGCTTCATGCGCAGACGATCTACCTCTTCAAGGCGCGCCAGCATTTCCTGCTGCACGGCCAGCGAGACTTCCAGCGCCACCGGCGTCACCGCTTCCATCAACAAGCTGCTGATGGCGGCGTCCACGTTCGCTCCCGGTATCGCCATGCAGGCTCTTTCCAGCTTCTCGACAGCCTGCTGCTGGCACATATAGTCCGGAACGATTTCATCGCCGCGCCAGTGATAACGGATTGCCATCTTTCGGCCGCAGTTGCCGCACAGCGCCAGGCCCTGCAGCAGTGCCGGACCTTCGCGCGGCGGAACCTTCAGGTGGATGGGATGCGTGCGGGCATTTTCCTCCAGCGTTCTGAGGTTGGCTTCGTACATCTCCCAGGTGATGTAACCCGGATGCGCATCGCGGATCAGCGCGTGCCACTGTTCGCGCGGAACCGATTTTGAGCTGATGGGCCGTCCGCCTTCCGGCCGGCGCCGGCCACGGGTGCGTCCGAAGAAGTATGCTCCGGCGTAACGGGGATTGTTGAGCACCCGCATCACCGTGCTGCGTTGCAGGGTCACCCAGACCAGTTCATTGCGATTGGGGCCGAAGAGTGGACGCTGCGGAAACATCAGGCCCTCATTGCGGAAATGGCGCACCAGCGCATAGGCCGATCCGGTGCGGCGGAACAGAGAGAAGATCAGACCGATGCACTGCTGCACCTGCTGGTCGGGGTCCAAGACGACGTGGTTCTCCTCGTCATACATGAAGCCGATGGGCAGGAACGGACATAACTCGCCACGGCGCGCTTTACTCAGCACGCCGTGGATCATGCGCATGCGGATCATGTGCAGCTCCGCCTCGCTCATCGTGCCTTTCAGCCCCAGCAGCAGACGGTCATTGAACAGCCCTGGGTTGTAAATGCCGTCTTCATCGAGGATGAGCGTATCGTTGAAGGCGCAGAGTTCCAGCAGCCGATGCCAGTCGGCGCAGTTGCGCGCCAGCCGCGATACCTCCAGACCAAGCACGATGCCGGCGCGGCCCATGCTGACCTCCGCCACCAGCTTGCGGAAGCCGTCGCGGTCCACCATCGAAGCTCCGGACTCGCCCAGATCGCTGTCGATCACCGTGACCTGCTCCGGCCGCCAGCCCAGATCGACGGCCCGCTGCCGAAGAGCGTATTGACGTTTGGTGCTCTCCGTGTGCTCGAACACCTGCCGCAACGTGGATTGCCGCACATACAGGTAGGCGTTCCGCTTCAGATGCATCGCCTCCACTTTATTGCCGAGTTCGATCATGGCTGGATAAGAACCTCCTTTGCAACCTCAAGTGCAAGCCCTGCCAACAGCATCGTGAACTCCGCCGGCACCACTGCCGCTCCGCGATCCACTGCAACCAGGCGATCTGCCATGTTCCTGTGCGCCAGAACGATGCTCTCGGCACAAGCGCACATCCATGAGCACATGCCCTCGCGCAAGAACAGCGTCAGGCCAACACCCCGGCCAGTTCCAACCAGCGCCTGGGTTCGCAACTCCTCGTAGTACGTAGCCAGCTCTTCGCGCGGCATAGCAGCTAACTCCGTTCCGGCATCGTCGCCAGCCGTTTTTTTTGACCGCGCGCCAAGGCCCGCTCGATGCTTCGCCGGTGAACACGCAGCCGCCGCTCTCTCCACAACCTGTCGCAGAGAGCAGCGCCGCTCAGCGTCGGGTCTTCGGCCTTCGCCGTCCGAAGGAACTCCATCACCTCCGCGCTTAGCTTGTGCGCCCGCCGCGGACCACGCTTCTCGGGAACCAGCCCCAGCAGGCCGCCTTCCGCAAAAGCCGTCTGCGCCTCATAAAACGAAGGCCTGGACAAGCCGAACTCGGCAGCGGCTTCGGTCACGCTGCTGCGCTCCACCCGCACCTGACGCAGCATCTCGTACTTCACCTGCACCAGGTCGGCGGGATCGAAGAACTCACTGGACTGGAACAGCTCATCGTGGACCGCTTCCGGGTGCGGATTAAGGCTGCCATGCTGACGCAACGCTTCCGTCTTACGTAAAGCCCGGCTCTTTGCCATTGTTCCTCCTTTTTGTATGTAAATATAATTATGCCGCTGCTGCGAAACAGTCAAGACGCTTTCTTGTATGAGATATGGCTTATATTCGCATGAATCAAGTTTATAAATGCGACGACTGCGCATGTTCTGGCCCTCGCCACTAAAAGAAGACGGCAAAAATACTCTTACATGTGCGACGAAATTACCTTTACACATTTCTCTGGCCATCGCTCCCCCAACTCCTGAACAAACTCCGCCAACCGAAGCAAGTCTTTGATCCCCATCCAGGCGCGGCCCGCCGACACGGCCACGAACGGGTCGGCTTCCACCAGATCAGTAAATGTCAAGGGAATTGAGCTTAGACGCCCGTCGGCCGTGTGAAAGAATACCCGACGATGGCTCTCCTGCGGTGGCCCGCTGGCCCGTTCCAACTCCTGCCCAGCCAGCGGATGAAACGGATGGATTACATGAAAGAAATCACCACCGCCCGAACGTCCGGGTGTAGTGCGACGAGATTTCCAGGGCTTCGCCGCGCTTTTGCGCCTTGTAGAGCCGAAGTATTCCATCGAACTTATTGCGGCCAAATGTGGCAAGAGCGCCGGGTATGTGGCGCAGTTATGTGGTTGACCACATAAGGAGGCTTATGTTGCGTAGTTGCTTATGTGGTCTCCAGCGTTGAAGGCGCCCGCGATGGCTCCTCTCTCACATCCGAAGACCACATAAGTGGAGTGCGGTTAAATCGTACGCAAGAACTGCATCAGTCCTCCCGATGAGACCAGAGTTGTTGTTTTCGAGTCAGAAGTTTGGCATTTATCCAGTGCGCGGGCCTTTGCTTCCAGATCGATCTCTGCATAAATCTGCGTTGTGTCGAGCGATACATGGCCCAGCCAGGCGCGGATCGTATTCAGATCGACACCTGCGCGCAGTAGATGCGTCGCCGTGGAGTGGCGTAGCGTGTGTGGACTGATGCTCTTAGTGAGCAGCGAGGGCATTCTCTGGCCAGCGCGGGTTACACACGTTCTGATAAGCGTATGGATTCCGAAGCGGGTCAGCGATTCACGGCGGCGATTCAGGAAGACGCGCTGTTCGGGTGATCGATTCTTGATGAGTTGTTCCAGTTCCAGCGCGGTTTTTTGCCAGAGTGGGCATCGTCGCACTTTCCCGCCTTTCCCCAGGATGCGCACACTTGCCGCGAGTGGCTGTCGCATATCAAGTTCGAGATCCGAGATACAGAGGTTGGCGGCTTCACTGGCGCGTGCGCCCGAGTTGTAGAGGAACAGCAGGAGTGCATAGTTGCGCTGCCCGTGTGCGGTTGTTCGATCCGGCGTCGCCAACAGTGCCTCGACCTCATGTTTGTCGAGGTAGGAGACCAGCTCTCGCACCGTCTTTTTGAACGGCACCGTTCGCACTTCTCCCGCCCATGCCACATGCTGTGGACTATGTTCTGCGATGAACCGTGCCAGTGCATGGATCGCTGCCAACCGCTGATTGCGCGTGCTGATACTCACCTTGCGAACCTGTTCAAGATGGGTGAGGAAGGCTCGTACCCGATTTGCGGAGACGTCGATCACTTGTAAACGATCCAGTGGTGTTTCCACTCGTTCAGCCACGAACGGAAGCAACATGGTAAGTGTGTCCCGGTAACTTTGTTGTGTGTTGTGCGACAGATTCCGTTCATGAACAAGATGCTCAAGAAGAAACCGGCGCAGCCATGGCCCCAGCAACTCGCGCTTATCCATGGAGCACCTCCTGCGCGTAGCCCTCGAAGCGGAGCGATGCCTCTGTCAGCAGTTCGGGCGTCATGGTCAGATAGCGTTGGGTGCCTTTCAGGCACAGATGGCCGAGATGGGTAGAGAGACCAGGAAGCAGACCTTGCACGTCTGCGCCTGTCCGATACCACGCTGTGAGGCGGTGTACTGCGAAGGTGTGGCGGAGATCGTGCAGCCGCGGTTGATAGCGAGCATTCTGACGCTTCACACCCACATGGGTGCGGAGCCGGAGGAACGCATCTTCAAGAACGTAGCGAGCTACGGCGCTGCCATCCTTATAAGTGAAGAACAACGCGGCATCGCTGCGAGCATGGTCCTTCTGCCGGCGATTGTGGTCGTACTCCGAGAGCACTCCGCAGAGTTGGGCGTTGAGAGCGATGCGCCGCGTCTTATAGAACTTGCTCTCGCGGATGGTTAGTATTGCGCCGAACAGATCAACGTCCGCGCACGTCAGATGCAGCGCTTCGCTTGTACGAAGACCCGCTCCGTAGAGCAGTAGCAGCATGGCCCGCAACGTGACCGGCTCCAGCTTCAGCCATTTCTTCTGATAGCTGGTGACTCCGTCCAACAGCCTCTTCAGCTCTTCCACAGAGTAGATATATGGTATGAAGCGGACTGGCTCTTTGGCCCGATGTAAAGGAACCGGAGAGCGATCTGTATAGCCTCGGCGGATGGCGAACTCCCAGAAGCCTTTGAGTGCATCGTGTTTCCGATGCCAGAACAAGGTCACTGGTCCTGTTTCGCAGCCATTCAGATAGCGGAGAACATCCTTGGATGTCACAGTTGCGACCGCAACCGCATCCCCCATTCGTTTAACGAAAGCGCGGAGTAGGCTCGCTTCTGTCTCGAACTTCATGCCCATGGACTGCTTCAGCGCGACATACTCCAGAGTTGCCAGTTTGAGGTTCATAGCAGGCCTCCCAGATCAAGTTCAGCAACTTCCCGTAACCGTGGCATGTCCACCTTCGCGTATACACGCGTGGAATCGGCTGAACTATGGCCGAGATGCCCTCCCACCTCCGTTAACGTCAGGCCCTGAGCAAGCAGGTGGGTTGCACAGGCGTGCCTGAGGCAGTGAGGGCCGGTACGCTGAGACTCGATCTTCAGCCTTTTCATCCGATCGCCAACGACGCCATACAGGCCACCAGGCGTGAACGGCCGATGCGGAGCATGGAGTCTTAGGAAAAGCTCTTCATACGCACACTTCGGTCGCACTTCTCGCACATATCGCTCGATGGCTGCAGCCAACGCCGGGATGACAGGACAGATCCGCGCCCGACGTTGCTTCGTAAGAGGGATGGTCAGAGTTCGATTCTCCCAGTCCACATCGCGCAACCGGATGCGCCTTATCTCGCCGATGCGCATTCCATACACCGCAAGCAGCAATAGGATCGCGCGGTCCCGTATATCGTAGGGATGATCAGTTTCTGTACTTGCCAGCAGGCGCTGCACATCCGGCCACGATGGCCCCAGCGGAAGGGACTCCCGACGATACACGCGCGGACCATGGATTTCAGCGCCGATTCCTGGCTTTGTCCACCCTTGCGCCTCACCGTATTTGAAGAAGCCACGGATGATGTGCGCCATGCTATTGATCCCATGCCGAGTCCATCCATTCTTACCGAGATGTGCGAGGTAGATTTCGACATCTGCCAGCCGCATCTGTTTGAGGGTTTTGCCGACCGTGTATTTCAGAAACTTGGGTAGTTGGCTCCGCGCGGTGGTGACAGTCGCTTGCGCCAAGCCTCGCTCTTCCGTCATGTGCCGGCAGTACGCATCGAGTTCGGCCTGATGCGGAGTCGGAGCATGAGCCGGCTCTTGCAACCGCCCGGCAAAACGCAGCCAGCAGCAAGTGACCAGCCGAAACTCTCTTTCGGTTTGCTCCGGTCCCTTCGCCATTGTGTTTCGATAGTGACGATGCGCCCACGCCCTTGCTGCTCCCTCAACTGCCGCCCGCTCTACTGAGCTGCTTTCATCAAGATTCATGTACACAGCGGAACGATAGATCACGCCCGCAGTCGCACGCAGAGTATGCAGGGTCGAACCACCTGCCGCCAGATGTTCCAGATATGCCAACCGGGACTTCGCGGCAGCTCCACTGTCATGACGCGCCGCCGTGCGAGCACAACGATATAAGGTTTTGAACATGTGTTTCCTCCTATTCGGAGGATTACCTCATTACATGTCCCGGCTCATTTATGTTGTGTTGACTCGCATGCCCGGGGACAACTTTCGCGATCAGTTTGTCCGTAATCGGCTAAAAAAGACAAAGACTTGCATAGATAGACGTGAGCGACAGTCCTATAGAAAGATGGTCGATGAGCGACTCGAGTTGCAGGCGGCTTGACAGATCATACCGTATTACTGTATTAGTACGGTGTGTTCATCGTCCATATCGCAGCCAACACTGGCGTCCCCATTTACCTGCAGATCGAGCAGCAGATCAAGCAGGCCATCGCCTCGGGGCTTCTGCGCACCGGTGAGGAACTCCCGTCCACACGCCGCACCGCCGCCGAGCTCCGCATCAACCCCAACACCGTAGCTCGTGCCTACACCGAGCTAGAGCGTGAGGGCGTCATCCGCACCGTTCCCGGCGGTGGCACCTTTGTTGGCGATATCTCTGCCCTGGCTCCGCGCCTGCTCAAAGCCGAAAAGCTTCGCCGCCTGCGCCCCATCACCCGCCAGCTCGCCATTGAGGCCGCGCAGCTCCGCGTCCCTGCCGCCGAGCTCCACAAGCTACTCGATGAATCTCTCCGCACTTTCGAATCCGGCTCGGCCGGCAAGACTCCCGCCCAGCACTCCGACCAGGAAGGTGACCAATGACCGCACTCGCCATTCAAACGCATTCGCTGACGAAAGTATTTCGCGGCATCCGCGGTGCCACGCACGCTGTCGACGGGCTCTCGATCTCCGTGCCCGAGGGCTCGATCTACGGCCTGCTCGGACGCAACAGCGCGGGCAAAACCACCACGATCCGCATGTTGATGGGTCTGGCCCGGCCAACCTCCGGCTCGTCCCGCATCTTCGGCCTCGATCCCGTGCGCGAACAACGCCTACACCTACAGCGACAACCCCATGTGGCAGTTCAGCGAGGCGCTGTCCTACATCCGTGGCGCGCATACCCTCACCGTGGGCGCGGACTACAAGCGGTGGACCCTCTACCGGGGCAACGCCGACAACTTCCTCGGCGAATACACTTACGGCGACGCAACAGCCACGGGCAACGAAGTGGCGGACTTCCTGCTCGGATACTATGAAAGCGCGAACGGCTTCATGCCCGCCCCGTTGACCCCTCCGCCCTCGGCCAACTCCAGCAACCTGCACGATTACAATTTCGTCTACGGCGCCGCTTTCTTCCAGGACGACTGGAAGGTGAACGACAATCTGACGCTCAATCTCGGCCTGCGCTGGGACCTTCGTCCCATCCCCACCTCGGCAGGCAATCGCTATCTCTGGATAGATCCCAACAATCCACTCGGCGGCTTGTGCTTCGCAGATCCGGCGCTCGCCACTGACGGCATTGCACCGGCAGGCAACGGATATTACGAGTATTGCGGATCCAACCACCCAGGCAAGACCCAGGGGGACAACTTTGGTCCGCGCTTCGGCGGCGCCTATCGCCTGGACCCGAAGACTGTTGTCCGCGCTGGCGGCGGGATCTTCTGGGATGGCATGGAAGGCCGGGAAATGGACGACTCCGGCGATCTCTACCCGTATATCACGCGCCAAGCCTTGAACCAGGGCTCCGGTCAAGCAAGTTACCTAACCACCAATCAACTCTGGGGCAACTACTGGGCCCCTCTCCCCGCTGTCGGTGCAGACAATACCTTCATTGCTGTGATCATCTCCGATCGTCCGAAGAATCCGTTCGTCACCCAGTGGACGGCCTCGGTGGAACGGGAACTGGCCAGGAACACCACGTTCGAGGTGAATTACATTGGCAACAAAGGCAGCGATTTGTTGGCCCGCCAGAACATCAATCAGTCCCTGCCGTTGGCCAACCCGACGTTCTGCTACGCAAATTCGACGAACGCGGGTTCATTCGGTTGCAGTGCCGTGTCCCGCTTTCCCTATCAAAACTTCTCTACCGCGATCAACAGTTCCTGGATCGGGTACTCCAATTACAACGCGATGAACTTGAAGTTTGAGCATCGCTCAAGCCAGCTCGCCGTTACAAGCGTCTATACCTGGTCCAAGAACCTTGACGACAAGTCCACCGCCGCTGCCGCCGGCTCCGATGGACAGGGATGGCAGGGCTTTCTCAACAACGAAAACCCCAGCCTGGACTACGGACGTTCCGACTTCAACGCCGGCCAGCGCTTTGTCACTAGCGCGGTTTACGATCTGCCGATAGGCCGCGGCAATCAATTTGCCAACCAGGTCAACCCGGTTGTCGACGCCGTCATCGGGGGTTGGGAGCTCTCTGGAATCGCTCTCTTCCAGCAGGGCTTTCCCATGTCCATTAACTCCTACGATTACGACTTTGCCACGGGGGTGGGCGGACTCATGGATATAGCCACCGGCTTTGGCTCCAACCGCGCCAATCAAGCCGGCAATGCCAAGAACTTTGAGTTCACCCTCCCAAACAACCCCAACAAGGCCGCTGTCTATGCCCATAATGCGGCGCTTTTCCCGGATCCCCTGAACGGAACGTATGGGACCTCGCAGCGCGGGGTTGTCACCCAGCCAGGCATTGAAAACTTCACCCTCGGCCTCTACAAGAACACCAACATCACTGAGCGCCTCAAGTTGCAGCTCCGCATGGAAGCCTTCAACGCCTTCAACCATCCGCAGTTCTACGACACGTCAGGGGGCGGCAATGTGTCGGTAAACAATACCCCCGATAGTGGGCAAGCGGGATTGATCGGAGAAAGCGCCCCTGGACGTATTGTCCAATTCAGCGGCAAGTTCATCTTCTAGCCGCTGCCTTGCACCCTCAACAAGGTCCGCCGTGGTCGTTCCAAGTCGTGGCGGACCTTCTTATCTACCCTGGATGCTGGCGGCCATGCGCTTACTCACGTATCTGATCTCTCTTTCCATCCTCGCTGCCGCCGCCGCTCCTCTGCGAGCTCAATCGAATAGCGCTGCGCAATCCCGCGAAGAGTTGCTGGCCCAGCAGGCCCAGCAGGCGATGGCCGCAGGCCGTTTCGACCAGGCGGAAGCAGCGTATCTCGAACTCGCAAAGCTCGATCCCAACCTGGCCGAAATCTACGCCAATCTCGGCGCAGTCTACCTTCAGGAAGGCAAATTCGACGACGCCATTAACACCCTCCACCACGCTTTGCGCCTCAAGCCATCGCTTACCGGGTCAAAGAGTCTATTGGCCATCTGCCTCACCGAATCCGGCCGTTCCGCCGAAGCTCTCCCCGGCCTCGAAGACTGCTTTCGCTCCACAGCCGAGCCCCAACTCAAGCGCCAGTGCGGTCTCGAACTTCTCCGCGCCTACTCCGCGGTCCATCGCGACGCCGATGCCGTCGAAACCTCGCTCGACCTGAACAAGGCCTGGCCCGACGACCCGGAGATCCTCTACCAGACGGGCAAAATCTACGGAAACTTCACCTATTTGACGATGGAGAAGCTGCGCGACAAGGCCCCCAACTCCGTCTGGATGCTGCAAGCCAAGGCCGAAGCCCAGGAGAGCGAAAAACAGTATGACCTGGCATTAGCCAGTTTTGAAGGTGTCCTGCGCCTTGAGCCGCAGCGGCCAGGAGTCCATTACCGCATGGGCCGCGTCTACCTCGCCCGCTTCGAGCAGGCGCGCGACCCCAAAGATCGCGACCAGGCCGCGGACCAGTTCCGCGCCGAGCTCGCCCTCGATCCCTTGAACAGCAATGCCGCCTATGAGCTGGCCCAGATTCAATCCGATCTAGGCAACCTCGACCAGGCCCGCCAGCAATTCGAGTCCCTCGTCGCGCGTCGCCCGGAATTCGAACAGGCACGGGTAGGACTCGCAGGCATCCTCCTCGAAACTCAGAAACCCGGCGAAGCCGCAACCCAACTCAAACGCGCCATTGAACTCGACCCCAACGACGAAGTCGCCTGGTATCGCCTCGCAACCGCTTTGAGGCAGACTGGCGACCGGGAAGGGCAGAAAAAGGCGCTCGCCGATTTCCAGCGCCTTCACGCCCTCAATGGCAGCCGCATGGCCCGTCTCGGAATCCTCATGCAAGC
Organism: uncultured Acidobacteriaceae bacterium; assembly: GCA_963745845.1. Classification (GTDB taxonomy): domain Bacteria; phylum Acidobacteriota; class Terriglobia; order Terriglobales; family Acidobacteriaceae; genus Telmatobacter. The sequence continues at coordinate 16,713 of CAVUZE010000004.1, forward strand.
CGGCGACGTCACTCGCCAGAAACTGGGAGAAACCACTCAGCCATGAATCTCCAGTTGGCAAGCACACCCAGCGAATTCAGGAAATTTGTGCCCGGCCCGCTGGGTCCGAACAATCAGACCAGAAATCCGAAGAAGAAACGACGTGCGACGTGGTCTGTTGTGCTGTGTCTGGCAATCGTGCTGGGAGGAAGCGGCGAGCTCGTGTTCGCGCGGGCGCAGATTCCGCCGCTGAATCCGGATCTAGTAGCGGCGAAATGGCCGGCGAACTGGATTGCAAGCCCGGTGGCGCCGGCGAAGGCTCCGGGGGTGTTTTACTTTCGCAAAGAGATCGTGCTCGCGACCGTGCCGCAACACTACTGGGTGCACGTGAGCGCGGACAACCGGTTCGTGTTGCACGTGAACGGGCAGTATGCGGCGGAGGGGCCGGCGCGCGGCGATCTGCTTCACTGGCGGTTTGAGACGGTGGACCTGGCTCCGCTGCTGCGGGCCGGGAACAATGTGATTGCGGCGGTGGTCTGGAACTTTGGCGAGGCGGCGCCGACGGCGCAGATGAGCAACCGCACCGGTTTTCTGATGCAGGGCGACACCGAGGCGGAAGCGGCAGTGAATACGGGCCTGGAATGGCGCGTACGCGAGGAGGCGGGCCGTCCGGTTCTGGGCAACGACAGAACACCCGCATACTACGCCGCGGGTCCGGCGGAAAAGATCGACGGGCGCGTGCTGGACTGGAGCTGGGATCAACCGGGCAACGGAGATTCCGGCTGGCAGATTCCGAAGCTGATATGTCCCGCCGCGACGCGCGAAGCGGAGGACGCGAATACCAACTGGGAGCTGGTACAGGACTTGCTGCCGCCGATGGAGCTTCGGCTGACTGACGCGGGCGAGCCGGTGCGCGCGGAGGGACTGCCGGGGCTGCCGGCGTTTCCCGCTCAACCGCTGGAGATTCCGGCGAACACCCGCGTGACGCTGCTGCTCGATCATCACGTGCTGCAGACGGCATATCCCGAGCTGACGGTGAGTGGCGGACGAGACGCGGCGATTGAGCTGACTTACTCGGAGGCTCTTTACGACGCGCAGGGGCGGAAGGGAAATCGGAACGAGATTGCGGGGCGGCACATCGATGGCCTCACCGATGAGTTCGTCGCGGATGGCGTGACGGCGCGCCGCTTCGAGCCGCTTTGGTGGCGCACGTGGCGTTACATGCAGATCGAGGTGACGACGAAAGCCGAGCCGCTGCGGTTGGATGGGCTGCGGGCGTGGTTCACAGCGTATCCCTTCGCGGCAAAGGCGGCGATTGCGGGCGACATTCCGGAGCTGGACCGGCTGTGGACGACGGGCTGGCGTACCGCGCGCCTGTGCGCGCACGAGACCTACATGGACGCGCCGTACTGGGAGCAACTGCAGTACGTGGGCGACACGCGCATTCAGGCGCTGATCTCATACGTCATGACTGGCGACAGCCGGCTGGCGCGGCAGGCGATCTTGAACCTAGACGACTCGCGCATTCCGGAGGGGATCACGCAGAGCCGTTATCCTTCCGCGGTGCCGCAATTCATCCCACCGTTTTCGCTGCTGTGGGTGAGCATGTTGCACGACTACTGGATGTACGTGGACGATGAACCGCTGGTGAAGGAAACGCTGCCGCATACGCGCACGGTGCTGGATTGGTTTGCGGCGCAGCAGCGACTGGACGGGCTGCTGGGCCGAATGATGTGGTGGGAATTTGGGCATTGGACTGCCGATTATCGCTACGGCGTGCCGCCGCAGGAAGCCGACGGCGAATCGACGTTCCTGACGCTGCAGTTCATCGAAGGGTTGCACGACGCCGAAGAAATGGAATTGGTGTACGGAAGCCAGGAGCGCGCGCACCAATACGCGGCGCGGATTCGGAGAGCGAAGGCAGCCCTAAACGCGCAAAACTGGGACGCGCGGTACGGCCTGTTTGCCGACACGCCGGCGAAGAAGTCCTGGAGTATCGAAGCCAACATGCTGGCGGTTTGGCTGGACGTTGCCCCGCGCGCGGAGCAGGCGGCGATTTTGCGCCGGCTGCTGGCGTCGCAGCCGGATGCGCAGACAACGATGGCGGGCAGGGCAGTTCCGGCGATGTCCACGCCGACGTATTATTTCCGGTTTTATCTGAGCCGCGCGCTGGAGCACGCGGGGATGGCGGATTTGTATCTGCAACAGTTAGGACCATGGCGCGACATGCTGCGTCTGGGGTTAAGCACCTGGGCGGAGAGTCCGGAGCCGACGCGGTCAGACTGCCATGCGTGGAGCGCCAGCCCGAATTACGACCTGCTCACGCTGGTGGCGGGCATCCGGCCAGACGTGCCGGGATTTAGAAAAGTGCTGATTACGCCGCATCTGCGCGGGCTACATCATCTGGATGCGTCGATGCCGCATGTCGGTGGGGAGATCCACACGGTGTATCAACTGGAAGGCACGAGCTGGAAGGCAACGGTGACGCTGCCGGCAGGATTGAGCGGGAGGCTGGTGTGGAGAACGCACGAATATCCGCTGCACGCAGCGACGCAGGTGCTGTGGCTCGCAGCCGAGGAGAGATAAGCGTGGGTCCTGCGTTTCCGAACGGGAATCTTCGACTGAATTCCAACGGGAATTAATTCGCCGGGTAACAGGCAGACGGGGGACTGAGTATGCAGGATGCCAGCTTAACAGATGTAAAACGCCGAAGAATTCGGAAACGTCGCGAGGAAACGCCGCAGATTGAAACGGTCGGAGGCAATCTGAAAGTTTGGAGAGATCTGCGCACGAACGAAATCGTCATTGAACCGCCGGCCTTCGCACAGGCAAAGAAGCGCTGCGGGCTCATATCACTCTCAGCGAGGCACGCGCGTCACCTGGCAAGTTCACTCCTCCTGTTCGCTGCCGAAACGGAATCGAGTCCGGCCTTCACCGCAACGTCGTCTCACATTCGGGTCGCGCAGGACGCAGATTGGTCGACTTGAAGAGATCCGCTGGCCAGCAAAGCTGCGGTCTGATCCGTCAGTTTGCCGGATCGCTATCCAGAGGTCGCAAATGTAATTCAGTTCAAGTATGACGAAGTGTGAAGCTACCTGGATACGCGCAACAGCCCAAACCGAGTGAAAGATCAAGAGGCAGAAAGAACAGAATGACTGCTATATCGAGACGTGATGTTTTAGCTGGATTGGCCGCTGCGGGTGCCGCGTCTATTTTGACCGCTCGCGGCGAACAGAGCGAAGGTTCCATCGCCAGCAACGCAGTGCTCCTCGCCGCCGACGAGCGCAGTCAACATGCCGATGCATTGCTGCACCATTTTGCGGAAAGTGCGCCACAGCTACTGCGGGCTCCCGACGGAATCCTTAAGCATCCCAGCATTGCGCAGAGTGTGCCCGGCAAGACCTATTCAACTCAACTCTGGGATTGGGACACGCTTTGGACCAGCCAAGGACTTTTTCGTGTTGCCGCGCTGCAACACGATGAGTCGCTCAGGCAAAAGCTCTGCGATCACGTTTCCGGAAGCCTCTTGAACTTTCTTGAGCACGCCTCACCGGGTGGGCAAATTCCCATCATGATGACCGCAGACGATCCAGACACATTTCAGGTTCGGGGAAAAAACGGGATCTCTAAGAATCAAGCCAAGCCTGTCTTCGGTCAGCTGGGGCTGCTGGCCTGCGATCAGCGCGGAGATGCGAGTTGGTTGGCGCCACATTTCGATTCGCTTCTGCGCTTCTACGATGCCTGGACAAGGCACAACTCCTCTCGGATTGGCCTGCTGGTGTGGGGCGACGATGTTGCAATCGGCGATGACAATGACCCAACCACATTTGGCCGTCCCTTCTTTTCCTCGGCGAACCTGCTTCTCAATTGCCTGTTCTATCAGGATCTTTTAGCGTCGGCGGAATTGGCACGGCGGCTTGGACGCTCGGCGGATCATGATAGGCTCTCACGCCAAGCGGAAGAGTTGGCGAAGTGTATTCAGAGATTTTGCTGGGATCCCAGAGATAGTTACTACTACACCGTCGATGTGCAATGCGTCGATCGGCGGGCGGAGCTCATTCCAAAGGTACCGCGAGGAATGGACGTGTCGTGGAAATGCCTCCCTTTGAGGATCCAGATGTTTACCGGCTTCCTGCCGCTCTGGTGCGGCATCGCACCTCAAGAGAATGCGCAGAAACTGGTTAGCACAAACTACCTTGCGGACGACCGCCTTTGCGCGCAATGGGGCGTCAGATCGCTTTCGGCTCGCGAGACCATGTACTCTCTGGAGTTCAGTTCCAATCCGAGCAACTGGCTCGGGCCAATCTGGATAATCGTGAACTACTTCGTCTGGAAGGCCTTGCAGCGCTACGGATACAAGAGAGAAGCAGATGCGCTGGCCGACAAGACTATCTTGCTCCTTTCGAGGGACCTTGAGGTAAACGGTTCATTGAATGAGTACTACCATCCCGACACAGGTGCAGCACTGAGTCACAAGGGATTCATAGACTGGAATCTTCTTGTCCTGGAAATGATCTGAGGGCATTTGTTGCCGACGAAGCGAAGTTGTTTAATGAAGTAACCATGAACATGATGTGGATGCATACGCTCGGCGTGGCAGAGAAGTCTTCCTCCTATGATCTGCGTCCGACTGCCTTGCGGCGGACGCGAATAGGCGCCGCATCGCATTGCCTTCGTGGAGTGCTGCTGACGCTGTTCTTTCTCGCAAGTGCAACATCACTTCTGAGAGCGGAACCGCCGTTGAAAACGCGCATCGTTACAGTCGACAACACCGAACCGCGACGCGATGCTGACGGCAACATCATCGATGCGCACGGAGGCTGCCTGCATTTCTTTGAAGGCCGTTATTATCTATACGGTGAAGCCTACGGAAAGACCGCTGGATATACGATCAACAATCGCTTTCGGGTCTACAGTTCAGTCGACCTTACACATTGGAAGTTCGAAGGCGAACTGTTGAAGTCGCCGCCGGACGGCGTTTACTATCGCCCTTATGTCATTTACAACAAGAGAACCCACAAATACGTTCTTTGGTACAACTGGTACAAACAGCTTTGGGATGGCGAAATCGGTGTAGCCACAAGTGACACGCCCGTGGGGCCATTCACCATCCGGAACACGCATGTGGAGCTTTCGCAGGCGAAGGATCGCCCCGGAGATGGAAGCTTGTTTGTTGACAATGACGATACTGCATATTTCATCTATACCGTCATCGGGCAGGACCATTCGATTCGCGTCGAACGTTTGACCGGGGATTATCTTTCCTCAACCGGCGAATCGAGTTCCGTTCTCGGTGAGCAGTGCGAAGCACCTGCGCTGTTCCGCCGCGGACGATATTACTATGCAGTGTTCGGCCACACGTGCTGTTTTTGCGGCGCCGGATCGGATGCGCGCGTCCTCGTTGCGGCGAACCCGCTCGGACCCTATAAGCAAATCGGCGACATCAATCGCGATGCCACCGGCAAGCCGATCATCGCGGCCCAGCAAGCCTACATCGCCACTATCCCCACTGCCCAGGGGCCACAATTCATCTGGATTGGCGATCTTTGGCGGTCTCGAACAGATGGCATCAAGGGACACGACCTTCAGTATTGGAGCCCCCCACAGCGCTTCTCCGGGGACGGTTCGATACTGCCGATAGAGAACGTGCCTTTCTGGAGCACTGAAGTGGTGCCAGGAGATACACGATCCAGTCGACACAGGCCATATGTCTGGCCCCAAAAGACCGATTCCACTCCACTTCGCAGGGACGCTTGCTACGGAACGCCTCTGAATGAACGAGGCGAGCCGATCCCGTAGTCCTGTGCTGCCGTTGACTGGCGACCTCGATGTCTATCGGACTTTCAAGATACAGGTCTCCCGAGGTCACATCGCGAGGTCAGGAAATCCGGGACTATCACTGCGGTTATACACTGATATCTCGCTGGCAGGAATGATCGGACAGTCCCGGGAGTCATTGGCGAACCATCTCTGGAGTCGTTATGAAGAGAAGACCCATCGTGCGCAGGATACTCATCGCAGCATTCCTGCTGGGCTGCGCGATGCGGCTCTCGGCGGCGACTGAAGCCTCGTTCGACTATATAGCGACCCTGTGGCAAGCTCAGGACGGACTTCCCTCGGAAACCATTCAGGCATTCGCCCAGACTCCCGATCATTATTTATGGATCGGCACTTTGCGGGGATTGGTTCGTTTCGATGGATCCCGTTTCCTGCGTTTTGATTCCGGCACTGTTCCTGCGTTGAAGACAGACAGCGTTTTTTGCCTGACCGTAACGCGCGACGGGAGTCTGTGGATTGGGACGGAAGGCGACGGGCTGATCCGGTATAGGAACGGGGCCTTCCGCAACTTTTCGGCCAACGATGGTCTCACCAACGATGTCGTCCGAGCCGTTTATGAAGACGTTGCGGGGAATATCTGGGTAGGCACGGATTCGGGACTCTTCAGATTTTCAGGCGAACGGCTCAAACGAGTCGATGGCAACGGCGCGATTCCGGCCATGAGCGTTCATGCCATCGCTGGCGACGGCCGCGGCGGGATATGGATTGGAGGAACAGCGCTTGTACACATCGATCGACAGGGTGTCCGGAATTACCGGTTGGTGTGGGACATTTCGAGTCTGCGGGTGAAATCGATACTGGCAACGCGCGATGGCTCCGTATGGGTAGGAGCTGTCTCCGGACTCTACCGCATGCAGGAAATGGGCGGATTCAGACACGTTGACGAGGTGCCTGGTACGGTAAGAGTTCTCCGTGAAACTTCGGATGGCGCGTTGTGGGCGGGCACCATCGGAAACGGTCTCTATGTCAATCGCACCGGCAGATTTGTGCGCGTGAACTCCACCATCGGACTATCCAGTAATACGGTCCTCAATCTCTATGAGGATGGAGAAGAGAATATATGGGTCGGCTCGCAGGCCGGGATGTTGCGGCTCACAAAGAGCTCCGTGAGCATTTACCCTCTCCCCGGAGCCTCCGATTCGGATTTTGGAAATGTGTATCAGGATCGCGACGGAACGCTTTGGATATGTTCGAATCATTTGTTTCGCATGGAAGAAGGGGTGCTGAAACCGTACTCGTTTCCCGGACTGACGGGGATCAAGGTTCGACTTCTGATGAGAGACAAGGAAGGCGCGCTGTGGATAGGAACGGACGGTAAAGGCGTCTTCCGCCAGTCTGGAAAGAAGTGGGTGCACTATGTGGCGGAAGACGGTCTTGGCAACAATTACCCCAGGGCGATGATTCAGACCCGCGATGGAAGCGTCTGGATTGGAACCGACGGCGACGTGAGCCATTGGACACCGCGGGGGTTCAAAACATTGACGAATGGATTTCAGAGCGTCAGTGTGATGGCCCTGCTCGAAGATCGGGTCGGAGACATCTGGATGGGCACGTTCCAAGGGTTGAAGCATTTTCAAGGGAATCGTTTTGTCAGTGACGTTGTTACCGCGGCGGTAGGGCGCGACACGGTTTGGGCTCTCCACGAAGACCGCCACGGAGTGTTGTGGATAGGGACAAACAGGGGACTCTACCGGTATAAGTCGGGAGAGATTTTTCAGTTCACGACCAACAATGGATTGGTGAGCAACCTGATCTACAGCATCCTCGAGAATGGAGATGGAGACCTCTGGCTGAGCGGTCCGAACGGGGCATCGCTGCAAAGCTGGAAACAGTTGGAGGAAGCCGCCAACCGTCGCCTACAATCGGTCACTCCTATCTACTTTGCGTCCTCTCTCGATGCCGGATCCGCGGAGATCTTCGGGTCCATGCAACCTGCGGGCGCTATCACCCGGCAGGGCGATGTGTGGCTCCCAAGTAACAAGGGGCTGGTACACATCGCAGCCAATCGCATGGAACGCCGGGGAGCGTTTCCTCTCGCGATCGATCGCGTGGTTGTGGATGGAAGAGAAGTATCGTCTCGCGCCCAGCCCATTGTGCTCTTGCCGGCCTCATCCCGTGTGGAGATATCCTATGCCCCGATTCTCCTCCGCTCTCAGGCGGACGTGCTCTTCCGGACCAGGTTGGAAGGCTTCGACCAGGAATGGCGCGAGGCTTCGTCGAGCCGCACCGTCGAATTCGATAACCTTGCGCCGGGACATTATGTATTTCGCGTCGAGGCCTGGGAGACGGGGCAATCCGAATCGAGATCGGCAGCTTCTCTGGAGTTTGTCCAGGAGGCGCATTTTTACCGCAGGCCGTGGTTTCTTATCCTTTGCGCAGGGCTGCTCGCCGGGATGGGTTGGGCGGCATACCGTTTCCGGATTCAGCGCATCAAGACGCGGTTCCGGTTGGTGCTGGAAGAGCGCAGCCGTCTGGCGCGTGAAATGCACGACACGGTTCTTCAAGGCTGCACGAATGTCTCCGCGCTTCTTGAGGCCGCCTCCAGCATGGAAGCTGCCGATCCGGCGTCCGCGGACGAGATGGTTAACCTGGCTCGCACGCAGGTGCGAGCGACGATTGGCGAGGCGAGACAGGCCATTTGGGATTTACGCCGTAATGAGTTGCCCGGCGAGGATATTGTGCGTTCGCTGGAGAGAATTGCCGATCAGATGAGCAGGAAGGCGAGAATCCCGATCGTCTGTGAGGTGACGGGAAAGCCTTTCCCGGTCGAGCCTTCGGCGCTGCAAGAGCTGCTCATGATCTCGCGCGAGGCATTGCATAATTCCCTGATGCACGGTCAACCGGGGGAAATTGTTTTGCGGGCAGACTTTTCCGACGAGAGCCTGGTGATCCAGGTCGGCGACGATGGCTGCGGGTTCGACTGCGCGTATACAGGGGACGATTCCAGCCCCCATTTTGGGGTAAAAGGGATGAAAGAGCGCGCCCGCCGTATTGGCGCCATCTTCAGCCTGAACAGTAACATGGGCGTCGGCACAGAAGTCCGGGTCGAGATTTCCCGCAAAAGGGTTTCCTCCGGCGCGGCAGTTAGGGATGTGTAAAGTGGACCAGGCCGGGAAAATCAGAGTGCTCATTGTTGACGACCATCCCATCACGCGGCTGGGAATCTCCTCGATCGTCAAGTCGCAGCCGGATATGGACCTTGCAGGAGAGGCGGGAACCGCCCAGGAGGCGATTGAGGCCTTCGACCGCTGCCGCCCCGATATTACGCTGATGGATATTGGACTTCCGGACCGGAGCGGAATTCAAGCCATACAAACCATCCGCCAGTGGTATCCCGAGGCCCTCTTTGTTGTGCTCACCAACTTCGAGGGCGATGAGGATATTCACCTCGCACTGGAAGCCGGCGCAAGAGCCTATGTTCTGAAGGGAATGAGCCACGATGTGCTGGTGAATGCGGTGAGACGAGTGCATAGTGGGCATCGCTTTTTACCCCATGCAGTTCTCAAGACGTTGGATTCCAGATCTCCCGATGCCACGCTCAGCCCTCGTGAGCGGCAGGTCCTGGCGCTGGTTGTGGATGGATTGAGCAATAAAGAGATCGGCTCCCGCTTGGGGATCTCGGAAGTAACGGTGAAGCGGCACATGGGATCGATCCTGGTACGGCTTGAGGTATCGGACCGTACCCAGGCCGTGGTGGCGGCCCTGCGGCGCGGTCTGGCTCATCTCTAGGGCCTGCGACTCATAGCGGGCGCCGGCGAAAATCATCCCCCAAAATATATTTCAAACCTATACCTAAGTACCATGCGCGTCGTTATACGCGAAGACTACCGTTCATTGCAGCCCTGAAAAGAGTTTGCATTCCTGGTCCTAAGCCGTAAACGTATGGGAATCAGGGTACGCCGGTTGCGTGCCGGATCGGAAACGCATCCGGCTGTTAGTGTTGACTGGCGTTTCAGGAATTTGAAGAGCCGGAAAGAGGATTTTCATGAACAAATCTATGAGCAGGTATGCATCCTGCATCGTATTCACTCTGCTTCTGACTTTGGGCCCGACTTTTGCCAGGGCACAGAGCAACGCCGGTACCTTGACGGGAACAGTCGTCGATCAGACGAAGGCGGTCATCCCGAACGCGAAAATCGTCATCACCAATGAAGCATCTGGCTTGACCCGGTCGACGATCTCCGACGGTCGAGGCCAATTTTCGATGATTGGCGTTTCGGTGGGAACGTACGATCTCGCGGTCTCGGCGCCGGGTTTCAAAAACCTGGTGCGCAAGGCTATTGCCGTCCATATCGGCGATCAGCTTGAGCTTGCCGATCTTACGATGTTCCCGGCGGCCAGCACCGTTTCGGTTACGGTGACGGCGCCAGGCGAAGATTTGACGCCGTCGACGTCGGGCGACGACAGCTACACCATCTCCAGCGACGAGATTCAGAATACAAATCTTGAAGGCCGGAGCGCCATCGAGTTGTTGGGTCTGGTTCCGGGCGCTGCCAACACGGGAAACTTCAACGGCCGTTACGATAGCGGCCAGGCCGGATTTACCAACAACGCCAGTTCGTTCTCCGTGAATGGAACGCGTTTCGACCAGGTGGCGATCGTCAGCGATGGCGCCTCGGTGACCGATCTGAACACCGCGGGCGGAGCTTCCGTTACGCCGAACGTCGACATGATTGCCGAATTGAAGGTTGAGACGGCGGCTTACTCTGCCTCGCAACCGGACGGCCCCATCGTGGTTTCGGCTGAAACCAAGTCGGGTGGAAAGGACTTTCACGGATTGGCCGAACTCAGCGCCCGCGATCATATCTTCGACGCCATGGATTGGCAGGAGAAGTCCAGCGATCTTCCCAAGCCGCCCACCGCGTTGTTCTATCCCGGCCTGCAAATCGGCGGACCGGCCAAAATACCCGGAACGGGAAAGCTCGAGGGACAAGCTGTTCTTCTTTGCGGCCACCGAGCTTGCGCAGCAGCATGTTCAAACGCAGCAGAGCCCGGTTCGCAGGGCCGTTGTGCCCACCGCAGCTATGCGCACGGGAGACTTCAGCGATATCCGCCTACATTCAGCAACTGACGGCGGCGAACGTGGCGTATGCAGTGCCTTGCGCTACCCCGCAGTACGCGGCCACTGTGGGCTGGTGGTCTTCGAAATATTGCAACGGTATGACCGGCACTCTGGGGTCGTGGGCGATCGATCCAGGGGGCAAGGAACTGATGAGCCTGCTCCCGCTCCCCAACTCCAATCCCGCGCAGAGCGGGCCGGACAATGGGTACAACCTCGTGACGGATTTTGTCACCTCGAATCCACGCAATCAGGAAGTACTGAAGCTCGATTATGCGCCCACGGAAAACGTCCACTCCTCTGTGCGGTTCAACCATGAAAATGAGAGCGACCCGTGGCCTTACGGACCGTGGAACACTTGGAATCAAACGTCGAGCGTGGCCCCGCTCACCGGCAAGCAGGCATCGAACTCTATCAACGGCAACCTCACGAATGTGCTCAGCGCCACGCTCACCAACGAACTGAACCTTTCCTACACACGCTTCACCACCGGGTACACCATCGGCAATGAGAGCGCGATTCTGCGTTCGACCGTTAACTACCCGTATAGCCTGTGGTTCAACACCGGCAACCCCATCATGCCCGATATTTCGTTCGACAACGGCATGGGCTCGTTTTACGAGACTCCGGGCATTACTCCTCTATACGTGAGTGCTCAGAACATCATCACCATGGGCGACGGCATATCGAAGCTGAAGGGCAGCCACCTGCTTCGTGCCGGCTTCTACAGTCAGATCTCTTTCTTCAACAATCGCACGCAGGGCGACGATAACGGTTCCTACAACGAGGAAAACTGGAACTGGGCTTCGTCGGGAGACGACTGGGCAGATCTGCTGACCGGCAACATTCTGACCATGTCGGAGACGACGCAGAACATCATGGCGCAGATGATGACCAAGCGCTTCGACTTCTACGCCCAGGATACGTGGAAGGCCGCAACGCGCCTGACGCTGAACTACGGACTGCGCGTCGATCACCTCGATTGGTGGTACGATCGCGGCGGCAACATCGCCATCTTCAATCCGGCCGCTTACTCGGGAACGACTTGCGGGACCAGCGCCAGCGTCTACACTTGCGGTCCGAACTTTGTGAACTACTAACTACTCCGGCTACCAGTCGCATAAGAGCACCCCGTCTGTGCCAATCTTCGGTTCTAAACCCCTGGGCTTCGACTATGCCCCGTCGGTCGGCTTCGCCTACGACCTAGCCGGTAACGGGCGCACTGTGATCCGCGGCGGGTTCGGCACCAACTATTACCTCGATCCAGGCACCAACGCTTACTCCGGTATTGAGGCCCCGCCCAACTTCATTGCCTACTCTCTTTCCAATGAAGGCGAAACGCTGGCCAACGCGGCAACCTATACCCCCTCGAGCGATTACGGCTTTACCATCTCGGCCTGGGGATCGGCGGCTCCCAAAGATCACCTCGCGCCGGTCACCTACTCCTGGAACCTCGCCATCGCGCGGGAGCTGCCCTGGGGCAACAAGCTGCAGGTCAACTATGTGGGCAACAGCGCCCATAACCTGGTAGGGTACTCGGCCACCAACGTGGTTCCCGAAGGCTGCGAAACCGGTGCAGGAAGTGGCTACTACGGCACGTGGTACCAGCAACAGTGCCGTCCTTACAGCGATGCCGGCGTGGTGGGCATTCACTATCACAACCTGAATTCAAACTACAACGCCGGCCAGCTCACCATCACCCGCGAGAGCGGATGGCTGCACTACTGGGGCAGCTTCGCCCACGGCAAGTCTCTTGGTTACAACGCCGAAGATGAGTGGAATATGAAGCGGAACTACGGCCCCGTCCCCTTCGACGAGACCAATGTTCTCAGCTACTCGTACTACATCACACTGCCTGACCTCTGGCCGAAAGTACTTCGGTGGAAACAAAATTGCCGAGGGCATTCTGGACGGATGGCATCCCTCGGGAATCTTCCAGTTGATGAGCGGCACTCCGATCGGCAACAACTATACCCAGGAATATGCGGTGAACATCAACCAGATTACGATGACGTCGGTAGGCCCGAATTATCCTAACCTCTCCAACGAAGCTATCGCCGGCTCCTCCGACTCCAGAGCCGTGCCGATCATGATCTGCGATCCGCGCAAGGGGCTGGGCAAGAACCAGTACTTCAACGCAGCATGCTTCGAATCGCCCTCGCCGGTGACCTTCCCGTCCAACACCACGGGGCCTGCGCAAAATATGGTACACAACGGAACGTTCCGCCTGCCCTATATCCATGGGCCGGCTTACGAGAACGATTCGACCGGACTGTACAAGAGCTTCGCGATGCGCGACAGCCGCAACCTGGAATTCCGCGGCGAAGTCTTTAACATCTTCAATCACCCGCTGAACGAGTACCTCATCTACTATGAGGACCCCGACGAGCAGCTGGACTTTAATGCTTACAACGCAGCGCCAACCAACGTCAGCACCGCCGGCCATATCGACAACAAGACCGGCCACCGCCGCTACCAGTTCAGCGTCAAGTACAACTTCTAAGACCTGCCAGGTGGGCCGCGGCAGCAGCGAGTCTGCCGCCGCGGCTCCTTTTCGATACGAAGGAATTCGACGCGTGAATACTCCAAGACGTTTTTCCATTCTTCTGCTGGTTTTCTTTGGTGCGCTAACCTTTGCCCACGCGCAGCAATACGCCATCGGCGCGGACGTTTCCTTCCTTGCCAAGTGCGAGCAGGACGGAATCATCTTTAAAGAGAACGGCCAGCCAAAGGACGTGCTGCTGATGCTGCGCGAGCACCACTACAACTGGGTTCGGCTGCGGCTGTTTCACGATCCCTCTGCCAGCGCCGACAAGCTGCCCAACGATCTCAACTACACCCTCGCACTCGCCAAGCGCGCCAAGGCGCTGGGCTTTCACCTGCTGCTCGATCTGCACTACTCCGACACCTGGGCCGATCCTGGCAAGCAGACGATTCCATTGGCTTGGAAAAAGTTGAAGCACAAACAGCTTGTGGAGCAAGTCTTCAACTACACGCGCGACACGATCGCCGTCTTTGCCAGCCAGGGCATGATGCCGGATATGGTGCAGGTGGGCAACGAGATTACCAGCGGGATGCTCTGGCCGGACGGGAAACTGCCTAACTGGGCTAACTTTGCCGATCTGCTCGAGGCTGGCATTCAGGGCGTCGAGGCCGGCCGCGGCTCTGCGCGGAAACCCCTCATCATGATCCACATCGATCGTGGTGCCGACTACGACCTCGCAAGCTGGTTCTTCGACACTCTGATATCCCGTCACGTTCCATTCGATATCATCGGGCTCTCCTTTTACCCCGACTCGTACGGCGAAGTTACAAAGCTGCGCGGCACTCTGCACGATCTCGCTCTGCGCTTTCAGCGCCCCATCATCGTAGTCGAGACCGCATATCATTGGGCTCCTAGCGACTTCGTCGGCAAGAAGGCGGATTTTCCGGAAAGCCCGGAGGGGCAGAAGGAGTTCCTGCAAGCCGTCGATGCGGCGGTCCGTGCTATCCCCAAGGGACTCGGCTGGGGCCTTTTCTATTGGGAACCTGCCGCGGAAGGCCCGTTAGGCGGACGCAGTTTCTTCGATAGCCAGGGCAACGTGCAGCCGGTCATTACCGCATTCGACACACTCGTTCCTCGCTAGTTTGCTCGGTTTCTGCAAGAGCCTGTCGACAAACGGATGCTCGATCGCACCTCTCGGTCACTGTTCGATCGAGCGCTGCTGCGCAAGGGCCGCGCAAGGCGATTCAACTCATATATCTTCTTCGTTTTCTGGAAACGGAAGGAACTGAGATGTTCGGAACTGTTCTTTATCACTCCGGTCTTATATGCAAACTTTCTCTGGCTGTTGTTGCAGTGCTCATCGTCTTCGACGGCAGTTTCATCCGCTCCCAAACCGTCTCAAATCATGCGGCCTCGAACCTCTTTGTCGATGCATCTCAGCCCCAGGATCCGGCGCGCGAAACACCCTTTAAGACTGGCTCGTCGCTTTCGCCGGCCGGGCATCGCATTGGCGTGAATAGCCGCTATTTAACCATGGATGGCAAACCCTGGCTCCCCGTAATGGGAGAATTCCACTACTCGCGCTATCCGGAATCAGAGTGGGAGAGCGAAATTCTCAAGATGAAGGCCGGCGGGGTGCAGATTATATCTACCTATGTAATCTGGATTCATCAGGAGGAAATGGAGGGTCGATTCGATTGGAGGGGCCAGCGCGATCTGCGCCGCTTTGTAAGTCTATGTGCGCTGCATGGGCTCTATGTCTATCTGCGCATTGGACCGTGGGTTCATGGCGAAGTGCGCAATGGGGGCTTGCCGGATTGGCTGTTGCGCAAGGGCCCCACCCGTGAAAACGATTCCAACTTTCTTTCGTATGTTCAACAATTCGATAACCAGATCGGCCAGCAGATACATGGCCTGTTATGGAAAGACGGCGGACCGGTTATCGGCATACAGTTGGAAAACGAGTACGCGGGGAGAAACCGCGAAGATGCCGAACAGTATATCTTGAAGTTGAAACAGATGGCGATCGCGAGCGGAATGGACACGCCGCTCTATAGCGTTACAGCCTGGGACAATGCCGTGGTGCCGCCGGGCGCCGTCTTGCCCATGTTCGGAGGCTATCCGGACGCCCCCTGGGACACGACATCCAACGACTTGCCGGCCAGCGAGGTCTACGCGTTTCGCTTTTCCACGCGGCTCGATGGCGACGCGGAGAAGATTCGCCGCAGCCACGCCGTCAACGGCGATCCCAGGGAGCCCTATCCGTTTCTCACTGCCGAAATTGGCGGGGGATTGCAGGATACCTATCGCCGACGCCCCGTGGTCTCTGCGGATGACATCGCAGCCATGTGCCCGGTCTTTCTCGGCTCTGGAGTCAATCTGCTTGGTTTCTATATGTATCACGGCGGAGAAAACCCCGACGGCCGACTGAGCACATTGCAGGAATCGAAGGCCACAGGATATGCCACGGATGTTCCAGTGAAATCCTACGATTTTCAGGCACCCCTCGGCGAGTTCGGAGGTGAGCGGGCATCGTTTCGCAGACTGAAACTCTTCACTTATTTCCTCCACGACTTCGGCGCAGACCTTGCTCCGATGACGGTCCATGCGCCGAGCAAGATTCCGGAGAGTCCGCAGGATCTGTCGCTGCCGCGCCTCTCCGTGCGCAGCTCCGGAGAAAGTGGATTCATCTTTGTCAACAATCACGTGCGCCACCGGACGATGCCTGATTGGAAGAACGTTCAGGTCAAGATTAAACTTCCGCGCGAAACGCTCAATGTGCCGGATATCCCCGTCGATATTCCGGACGGCGCCTATCCAATCTGGCCCTTCAACCTGGATATGAAGGGCGTCCGGCTGAAATATAGCACCGCCCAGCTCTTTACAAGGCTCGAAGGCAACAACGAAACTGACTACTTCTTTTTCGCCATCCCAGGCATAAGGCCGGATTTCTGCTTTCGCGACGGAACATTCATTGCGATCTCGGGAAATGTGCCGTGGCGCAGGCTGGGAGCATCGACGCTGTTCGAAAACGTGACCCCAGGCCTCGAATCGCACATCGTGTTGCAAACCTTGAACGGAAGGAGAATCAGAGCTGTGCTGCTGCGCCGCGATCAGGCGGAGAATGCCTGGAAAACGACGTTCGCGGGCCAGGACAAGATCCTATTCACCACGCAGCAATTCGTCGAGGATGAAAAGCACATCTACCTTCAGTCCAACGGCGACCCGCATTTCGCCTTCACGATTTTTCCCAAAATGAGTACCCCTCCTTCGGGCAGCGCGCCGATTGACAAAGCGAAGCTGGGCCAGACGGCAAACGGCACGACGTTTATCGCAACATTTCCCGAGAACAAAGTCGAATTCAAATTGAGCAAGATTCCGGATGCTCCGTCAGCATCGATAGCGGACCCGGACGGACGGAATGCGGAGCCCGAAAAGGCATCATTGGTTGCTCCTGACGCCAATGCTTTCTCAAGGGCCGCGGCCTGGAGGATCACAATTGATGGGTATCCGTCAGCTGCTTTGAGCGACCTTTTCCTGAAAATAGATTATGTAGGAGATGTTGCGCGCCTTTCTTCGGGAGGCGGTCCGCTGACTGACAACTTTTTCAATGGAGCTCCGTGGGTTATAGGGCTGAAGCGCTTTATGGGTGAGAATAAGGTCGATTCCATCCGCGTAAATATTCTTCCGCTAGACTGGGATGCGCCCATCAAGCTGGAGACGCAATTTAGACCCCACCTACAAGAAGGTCTGCAGATCGCAAGCATTCGCAGCGTGAAACTCATTCCGCAGTATCAACTTGAAATTGACAAATCTAAGTCAGAACCCGCGATTTCGCATAAATAGCAAAGCCATACATTAAGGAGCCAAAGTATCATATTCAGACTCGCCCGTCACCTTCGAACAGCCTCACCGGATGCTTTTAGTAACCTGGATTAGTAGGTTCTCCCGTTGCGATATAGCTTGCATCCGGATGGGATAGTCGTCCGCTTCAATTCTGGACATTCCAGGAAAAGAAAATGCTCGGCTCGATACTTTGGTATCAAGCCAGGTGTTGCAAAAAGAGCATAGATTTGCAATGGCGTCGAGAGAGAATATATCTGGGCCAGCGGTTTTGTTAGTGATATATTCCGTCGAGTATCTCGGCGCCAAAAAGAGGAGGGTAAATGGGCGATATGTTGGGTCAAACGGTAGGTGCAGTAGAGGAGGCGGTAAAAACACGGAGAAGACAAAGGCTCCGTATGGGAATTTCCGGCTTAGTAGTTGGAGTGGTGTGTGGATGTTCTACGAGCGGACCGCTTGCGCCGACCGCTTTTGCGCAGAATACGGTATGGGTGAACTACTCATCAGTAGTTAATTCGTCAGCGAGCCCATATCTGTTCGGCGGCTCCAATGAACCGAATCCGTCGGACCAGCCAACGGTGTATCCAGAGTTGAAGAGTGTGGGTGTCACGTTCCAGCGCGGCGACATCCATTTGGATCAGGTATTACCCACTGGAATCACAGTTGCGGAATACCAGGCAAATACGAACGGAGTCGCAAATCCGTCCAATTGGAATTGGGGTCCGGTTTCCTGGGTCAGTGATGCGAAGTCCGAGAGCTTCACCACAATGGCAAATATCTTGTATGCGCCAGCCTGGTTGACAGACAGTGGCACGATCCAGGGAGTCCCCTCAAATTGGTCGGTATGGCAGGACATCGTCACCAAGGTCGTCGAGCATTTGGGATCGAATCTGAACTATCTGGAGATTATGAACGAGCCCACTTGCGGATTCCTGACCACCACCAGAAGTTCCTATGGCAGCGTCGGAGCCGCTGCGGACGACCTTTACTACTATTCGGCCGTGGCCGCGCGCAGCGGCAACTCAAGCCTGATCATTGGCGGTGACGCAGACTGCAACAACAGCGGATCGTTTGGGGCGCTCTCGAACATAATCCCGGACAGCCGATTGACCTCGAATCTGCTGCAGTTCGTGTCGTATCACATCTATAGCCCCACCGCCGCGGCCAGCGACAATATCGGCACGCTCGAATCGCTTCTCTCGAACAACGGGCGCTCCGGTCTACCGATTTTCATCACGGAGTGGAACTACAACTACACCTCGAATACCGACGATCCGCACGTTGTGGGAGATGAGACGGTCACATACGCGGTGATGCAGTTCATGGTGTGGTCGACGCAGCCACAACTCGCTGGAGTGGATATCTTCTCGTTCATCCCCAACAATGAGGAACTTTCTCCCTATGAGGATTGCTCGGGATGCGACGACATCGCGCAGGGATTCTATAGCATGAACGGCAGCACTGCGACATTGGTGACGCAGTCCAGAGCCTACCAACTCCTGAGTGTCGCGCTGGGAATGCGACTGGGTAATTTCAAGGTGTATTCGACGGCAACACAGGGACTGACAGGGGCGCAGGGATTCATCAATGCGGTGGGCAACGTGGCGATGGTGATGACAAACGACACTAGCTCCGCAACAAGCGCGACTGTAACGCTTGCGGACATCGATGCGTCCGGGTGCAACTTCACGGTGTACATTTATACGGCCGACACCGGGAGCAACACCGCGATCAATCCAACCTCAACCTTGACGAATCAGTGCATAACGAACGGCCAGATGACGCTATCGAACGTCGCACTGCCCTCGTATTCGGCTGTTGGGGTGATCATCAATTAGCGGATGCGCTTCCTGCCACGCGAACGTGACCGGAGCCGCAGAGTAATTGAAGCAGTAGTCGATGCGAGCGCCGCAGCGATTGCTGCCATGCACGGCATGCATGGCAGCCGGCAAATGCTGGTCGGGACCGGTGAGGCCGATGTTGTGCAGGACGTCGAGGAGAACGTTCTGCTGGAGGCTGTCGGACACGTAGGTGCAATCGTAGAGGAACATCGGAGGGTTTGGGATCAATCGAATGTCCGAACTCATACCAATTGAACTACAGCTTTCGGCGGTCGTTTTGGCTGAAGAATTGGATTTTTCTGCGGCTGCGCAAAGGCTCGATACAAGCCCCGCGACGTTGCATGCCCGGATTGGGGAGCTTGCCACACGCCTGGAATGCTCGCTCTTTCAGGAGAAGGGCGATCGTGTCGAGGTGACGAAGGATGGGCAAGTTCTGATCGATGGCTTTCGAGCGTTTCTGGAGCAGAACGGAAAGTTGCCGGAATAGTGCGCCAGCCGCCTACGCTGTCCGGAATCCGTGCGCTTCCAATGTCTCCTCGTCAATCTCGGCGGAATAGAGCGGGCAGGAACTCAGGAAAGCGAACTCCTCCAGCTCTTTCGCCTCTCCAGCGCCGATCAGTTGAAGATTCTCCAGGAGCGCAATCATTGTGGTGCGGTTGTCGAAACTGCGTACCCGCATGGAACCCTCGGTCCACGCTCCCCAAACCCCCACGTTGAAACCGTCTTCGTAAGGGAAGATGATCAACTTCGCTCTCATCTTGGGTGCCTCCAGGCGTCCGAGTATTGCGCCGGATTCCGGCACTCGGCTACCGAATCATCGTAACCGCATCCGCCCGGACTCGTAAGCGACCGCATGTCGAATTTTGGGCGATCCGTGAGGGGGAGCCTCAGAGCCGATCCGCAAGTATTATAAGCGGCGCGTAATATACTTGCGGTGCCACATTGGTGTGTGGCCTCTTCCGGTAAGCAACGCCCCAGGCTCGACCCCTCCGCGGCGTTCGGACAACTGCTGCGGAAGCATCGTCTGCGGCAGAAAATGAGCCAGGAGGCTCTGGCGGCAAGATCGGGCTACGAGCGAGCCTTCATCAGTCTCATTGAGTTGGGGAAGACGAACCCGTCCCTGCGGAGCATCTTCGACATCTGCGGCTCGCTCGGGGTAAAGCCCTCCGCCTTTCTGCGGCAGGTCGAGCAGTTGTCCGGCTTTGAACTGCCTGCGGGCACAGAGTGAGAGGGCGGCGGTCTCGATGCTGAATTGTCGTATTTTGCGCGACGGTGAGAGGGGAATGGACACCAAAACCTGCCTTCATCTGGTAGACTTAGTTCTGTCGTTGCAGTGGTGATTTTGGTGTCCACTTTGGTGTCCACGTGGTGTCCACCAAAACCCAAAATTGAGTCCACAGCAGCGAAAAGGTAGAATGAAGCGAAAATGGCGAAAGCTGCGAAACACTTGATTCTATGTGACATATGGCCAAGTTGTTGAAAAACAATCTGGGGACGTAGCTCAGTTGGTCAGAGCGCTGCCCTGTCACGGCAGAGGTCGCGGGTTCGAGCCCCGTCGTCCCCGCCATACAAAGCAAAGCACTTAAGCTTGTATGGCTCCTAAAGTGACAATCCACAATCCGATCCACAATTCACTGCACTAGACGACTTCTAAGTCCTACCGCGCTTAGGAATGCGCCTTGTGCTGCCTGCTTTTCGTCGCGGTCATCCTGCGTGTAGAGGTTCATGGTCGTGCGGATATCGCTATGCCGCAACATCCCCTGTACCGTCTTCGGATCAACCTTCCCCTTGTTCACCAGCCAGGTACTTAAGCTGTGCCGCAGGTTGTGAAGACCGAAGCGTTGCCCCTTCGCAAGAACGACGCCAGCGCTTACTGCCGCTGGCCGCAGATGGTCCTGAACGAAAACCGACGCCGAGAGAGGCACCTTGCCGTCCTTGACCAGCGACGGAAAGACGAAATCGTTGACTTTCGAATATGGACTCTGCGCGCGCCACCCCTTCAGATATTCCGCCAGCACCGGATGCATCGGCACATAGCCGTTCGAGGCCTCCGTCTTGGTCTCGCCGTCCTGCCCCTTGGCCCATCGTTTCGATATGCGGATTTGCCCGTCGCTCCAGAGGATGTCCGACCAGCGCAACGAAACGATCTCAGATGCGCGAAGCGCCGTGGCGGCGCAGGTCAAGACCAGTGTGTAATGCAGCGGGTTCGTCAGCTTATTGAGGATGGCGAGGGTTTGAGGCGGCGTGATGACGACTGCCTTGTAAAGGGACCGCGACCGCGTCTCGACATGCTGCACCGGATTCTTGTCGACGCGCTCATGAAGGATGCCGACCTTATAGACCCGGTGCATGATGCCGCGGATCTTCGAGACCGTCGTCCAGGCCAGTCCGTTAACGACGTGAAGCGACTTCAGCCAACGCTGAATTTCCAGCGGCCCGATATCGCCAGCGAGTTCGTTGCCCCAGCGGGCAATGAGGTAATCCCGGACGTAATGTTCGACGATCGGGATGGTGTTCACCGATTTCGGGCGCACTGCATCGGCGCCAAAATCGGCCTTCAAATAATATTCCGCAAGGGCGTCGAAGCGGATGCGAGTACCAGATTCTTCACTATTGATTCGAACGAGCAGCCCAAGCCTGTCCACCTCGCGCCATGCCGCCTTCTCAGTCGGAAAATCCCTGAGAAGGCCGACAGGCAAGGTGTTTTCTTTGCGGCTACCGTCCGAACCGTTGAGCCTGTACCGAAGCATCCAAACATCTCCGCTCTTGCGGAACACAAGTCTGAGTGATCCCCTCTGATATGCCATAACGTCTCATTTCAGTAGGGAACGCCTAATGATTGGATGATACGCTCGCTCACTTTCCGGCGGTCGTCGCTGAACTCCATCGCCTTTCCGACCGATGGCAGCGGCGAGTTCCGAAAGACGGAAGACCCATGTTTTGCGCAACTCGCCAGTCCCAATCGGATACGCCCCGATAATCCCGCGACGGGCTAGTTCAATGAGAAAACGTCTGCTAATTCCGATAAACTTGGCGGCTTCCTGAGCGGATACGAACGGTTCGGGCGCCATGACAATTCCTCCGTTAAGTGGGCTCGCAGCCCCTGCTCCAGTGTGCGATTTGCATTCCTCTGTCCGGATGTGAGGCCTGTAGTCACCTCTCTTGGGATTTGTTTAGGCGGAATTCGAATTTCGGTCAAATCTGGCAGCTTTCTATATCCCTGCGCTTCGCACGAATTTGACCAAATCTCAATACTGCAGAACTATTGTTCCGGATGTCGCTCTGGAACGGCGGGTGAACGTAGCTAGAGTCGGGGATTTGAAGGTGTCTAAATTTGACCGGGTTTGTAACCGCGATAGTGTATGCCCCGAGAAGAAACTACGGGCTTCATCAAATCATGGCTTGAGCGAAGAGTGAACGGAATGCGAATCACGAAGGAAGAAGTTGTCGCGGGTCATTCTGCAATGCGGGTGCGTGGGTTTCTCAGGAGGTTTGAGCGTGGTTTTTTCACGCTCTCTGCTGCTGAGGGCTTTATGCAACTCAAATCACGGCAGGCGGCAGAGTTTATCAACGATATGGTCGCGCTCGAACTCATAGAGCCTACAATGCCCTTTCGGGATAAAGGAGCCTTCCAGGTTGCGACGCGAGGTCATGCATTCGCGAATGCAACCGCTGCGAAGCCAATTTCTAGAGGAACAGCAGAACGGGTCCTAAGAGAGTTCATGGATCGCGTGAATGCTGTAAACACTTCGAAAGAATATGCATTTAAAGTTAAGAGCGCCGTTTTGTTTGGCAGCATGCTGTCATGTGCGGATAGGTTGGGTGATGTTGATGTCGCCATTGATTTGCAGCGTCGTATCTCGGATTCCGCCAGATTTAAACGGCAGTGTGACCGTCGTCGGCATTTGGCGGAAGAACAGGGAAGAGCATTCTCTACTGCAATTGACTGGGCAACATGGCCTAAAAAAGAAGTTGTGCTACAGCTAAAGGCGCGCTCTCGTAGCCTGAGCCTGCATGGATTCGATCAATTGATGGGGATAGAAAATCTTCGCTATCGCATACTTGTTGGGGACGCCAGCTTGATAGCCAGCCAGATTCCTACTGGATGTGCCGTATGAAGATATTGTGCCTTAGAATGATGGCTTTGGCTCCTGGATAGCCCATCAAAAGAAGGTAGGAAGGCCAGAGCATTCGGCTGTTAACCGAAGGGTTGTAGGTTCGAGTCCTACCTGAGGAGCCAATAAAATCAACA
>CAVUZE010000005.1:0-11717 GCA_963745845.1 uncultured Acidobacteriaceae bacterium
CCCGCGTCCGAAATCGTTGTCAGCCTGAGAATCCATGCTCAGTCCGGTTCCGATGATTTCGCTCGTGCACTCAGAACGGACAAGATGCGCATGAAACTAGTCCAATGATATCGCGTAACAACACGGACCGAGCCACACACGCCAGCCTACTGAATGACGTCTTGCTCACAGCCCATAGGCGAAACCGTGAAAGACGGCAGCTTAGTTAATTAAGCTGCAAGTGCCAGATTATCGTTGGCAACTTTAGTTTTGCAGGCGATTATGGGTGCCCACACCCCAGCATGCCTCCGTGCCGCAAGCGATCCCGTCGAAACCGTGACGCCCCCATTGCTTTGAGTCCCCGAGATTGCGAGGGATCAGACGGTGGAGTACGGGCCAACCGGCTCGTGCTGCATCCTTTCATTGTATACGGCAATCTGGAAAGCTGATGAAGCCCCCCATCCCGGTAGCGTAGTGGTTGAAACTGCTCCATCAGCGTTCTCGGGAGATGCGACCGGTCTCCTTTTCCTGACATTGACCCCAGCGCACTTAATTCAACCGCAGATCCCTCACTGCGTTCGGGAAGACAGCAGTTTTTGAGGGCTCCGGGTGGATCACCCGCCACAGAAATTACTACCTGAGCAACATCAAAAACGGTGACATCGGGGGAAGTACTGGATTCAGGCTTGTGAATTTTTTATTGCTGCTCGAGGTCGATGGCCTCGTACTCGTGCCGCGCGATGCCGGCACGAATCTCGGCGGGGTCTTACCCATCTTTGTCAGGCGATAGGCGTAGAAAGCTTCTTTGGCGCACGTAGAGCATTCGGTACCGTGAAGCCCCTCATAGCAACTGCGCAGGCTGGTGTGGCCAAGAGCCCGATCGCAGCGGCAGTTGCAGGGAAGCTGGTAGAGGACATTGCCAATCTTTGCCGCCTGTTGATAGACGTGGACCTGCCAGGGATAACGGAAGTTGTCGCCGGTCAGCTTGGCGCCGGAGAGCATCGGCGGCAAGGCGCTGACCTTCAGTGGAGCAGCCGGGTGATAGGCCGGAATTTCGTCGGCGGGGTTCGACCACTGAGCATAGCTGGCGGCGGTGAAGACAAAAGCAGCGAGGGCGAGGGAGATGCGGTAGGCAGTGGTCCGGTTCATGCTGATTAGACTCTGCCAATTATTGTATGCGGAGTGGAAGCAGGGCGCATGGGCCGGGGTAAGTTCCATCGCTGAGCTCATCTTTCGGACGCGCCGACGAATGCCGTTAGAGATGGGATACGAATAGACCTGTTTGAGGAGGGCAGGACTTACTGGCTGTACGAAGTGAGCGCAAAAAAAAGGCGGCACGAACGTTTTGCTGTTCGTGCCGGGAGGCCAGTGACGCAAACTACTTCCGGGTTGAAGGGGTAATCTCTACCACCTTCCCAACCGGAATATATACACCTTACTATAGATTCAGAAGAAAGCAAATACAAAAATCGATATTTTATCGCGATGTGGGACGGTAGACATTTCGGCTTCGCGCGCATCTAAGTGCTAGGCAGCACGGCGGTTCTTCATCGTCCGAGGTGCCAGCCGGACCCTACGATCATGGAACTCGATTTGAATACCGAAATGGCAGAGACAAAGCCTCAAAACGGCCCGGAGCCCCCAAGCTGGTTCAAAGTCGGCGCTTTGAGCGCAGCCTCGGCGGTCGTGGGCGGACTTGCTGCGGCCTGGTACTACCGCAAGACCTTGACCCGACTTCGTCAAGCTGAGACGTCTCCGCAGAGTGCGGGGCCCGGACTGCCTCCAAGCGAAGTGGGCGAAGATCTTCTATAACCCATAGATTGAAAGGGCGCGCGGTTCCAACCCAAGGAATGGAACCGCGGATTCAAGTGGCACAGGGGCAAAAGTGGCCTAACAGGCTGCGGGAGAGCCGGCATCTCGAGTTAAATCTTCAAAATAGATCTCCGCGGCTAAAGCCCTGCTCATTCTGGTCGCGTCACGCGGGGGGGGGATGAATTCCCCGCCTCCCTCCGAACGGCACTTATCCGCAGCCAGCTATGGCCGCAGTTCTCCGATGTAGACGCCGTAGGCGCCAAGCTGAATTGCCTGGAGCGAGACCGGATCGGGTGCACCCGGCGTCTTGAGCAAGGTCTTCAACGTAGCGCCGGGACCGGGGACGGACAGGCTCACGGTTTGGGGCTCCGCCTTGAAGTTAACCGAGACGACGACGGAGACATTGTCGGGGCCTTTGCGCATCCAGCTGAGGACGTTCGGATTGTCCGGGTCGAGCATGGTCTCGGCGCCGGTGGCGAGAGCGGGGTTGGTTTTCTTGAGCCGGATCAGGGTCTGATACCACACGAAGAGTGAGTCGGGATCGGCCTCCTCGGCTTTCACGTTCAAGGTCGTGTAGTTCGATGGCACCGGCAGCCAGGTGTTGGGATTCGAGGAGAAACCTGCCTGGGCCGTCGCGTCCCACTGCATCGGAGTGCGCTCGCCATCGCGTCCCTTGTAGACGGGCCAATAGGCGATACCTACCGGATCTTTCACGTCCTCCTTGCGCGTGGGCGGTGTGGTCTTCATGCCGATTTCGTCGCCGTAGTAGAAGAGCGAAGCGCCGCGACTGGCAAAAAGAACCGTGGAGATCGCACGCTGAATGTCGGTGTCATGCACGCCGTCCCCATAGCGCGCATCGAGTCGCGGATTATCGTGGTTGTCGAAGACAAGCATCGGCACGTTGCCGTTGATCTTGGTCTCGACGTCGACCAGCTTGGCGCGGAAGGCGGCGGCATCCATCTTGTTCAAAATTCCGAGCTGCATATCCATGGGCAGCTGGAACTCGGGCTTGCCGGGGGCGCCGTATTCGGCGGCCAGTGCGTCGATGCTGGGCAGATAGGTTTCGCCGATGAAGACACGCATGCCGGGGAATTTGCCGGTGCTGAAGGTGTCGGCGTAGGCGCGCATTTCGGCCATCACTGTATGAACGCCGGGCAGGAACTCGGTTTTCAAGCCGTCGGTCTTGGCCAGGCCGTCGGGCATCATCACCGGCTTGCCGTCCTTGTCTTTGAGGTAGCTTTCGTCGGCGAGCGAAGGATCTTCAAACAGAGTGGTGATGGCATCGAAGCGGAAGCCGGCCACGCCGCGCTTGAGCCAGAAGCCGATGATGTCTTTGAAGGCCTGGTGGACCTGCGGATTGTTCCAGTTGAAATCAGGCTGCTTGATATAGAACTTGTGATAGTAGTACTGGCGGGTCGTTTCGTCCCATTGCCACGCCGAGCCACCGAAATCCGACTGCCAGTTATTCGGCGGTTGTCCTTTATCCGTAGCTGTTTCGCCTTTGCCGTCGTGCCATACATACCAGTCGCGATAAGGATTGGTGCGCGACGAACGCGACTCGATGAACCATTTGTGTTCATCGGAGCTATGGTTCATCACCATGTCCATCATGATGCGAATGTCCCGTTTTTTCGCTTCGGCAACGAGGCGGTCGAAGTCGGCGAGCGTGCCGTACTGCGGATCGATGTTCTCGTAGTCGGAGATGTCGTAGCCGAAGTCGGCTTGCGGCGAGGGATAACAGGGTGTGATCCAGATAGCGTCGACACCAAGCTGTTTCAGGTAGTCGAGCCGTTCCGTGATGCCGTTCAAGTCGCCGATGCCATCGCCGTTCGAGTCCTGAAAGCTGCGCGGGTAGATTTCGTAGATGACGGCGTTCTTCCACCAGTCGCGCTCGCTTGATGCGGCGACGCTGGTCTTCAATTCGGTTTGGGCGGCTGCGATTTGTGCTATTGCGGCGAGTGACACGACGCCGAGAAGCAGGGAAGCGGCAACGATTGCGGTGTTTTTGGTCCAGTGCATTGTGGTCTCCTGATTGTTCCGTTGCTCGTGGATTCGGCAACGGTGTAACGCATGACAAGCTAACACAGTTGGCGAGGGCGTGCGGTCCTCGGATTGGCGCATATTCGGTCTTACTCGACTGCGGCGACCAGTGTTCCAAAGGGTGCAAGATTGACGCGGTCGAGCGGAATCGATTCGGATGCGAGCGTGGGCGAACTGTAAAGGGGCATGAGCCTGGTTCCGTTGACGCCTTTCGACGCGAGATGAAATGCCACGGTGTGCGGGTGCGGACTCATGTTCAGCGCAACCAGGACAGTGCGGCCGCCAGCGCGGCGCAGAAAAGCGAAGACGTTAGGATCGCTCTCGTTGATGCTCTCCTGCGAGCCGTTGCGGAGCGCGGAGTCGGTTTTGCGCAGGGCAAGAAGGCGTTTGTAGGTATTGAAGGTCGAGTTGGGGTCTTTGCTTTCGGTGTCGACGTTATAGGTTGCAGCGCTGGGCGGCACGGGCAGCCAGGGTTTGGCAGCGGAGGTAAAGCCCGCCTCGGACGACGAATCCCATTGCATCGGCGTGCGCTCGCCATCGCGGCCTTTTTCCTTGGGCCAGCCGAGTTTTCCGATCGGATCGTGCACATCTTCAATACGAGCGGGATCGGTGGTGCGCATGCCCAGTTCTTCGCCGTAGTACATCTGCGGGGTACCGCGCGTAGTGAGTTCGAGAACGGCCATCAGCTTGGCGATTTGATCGTTGTGATCGCCGTCGCCGTAGCGATCCCATTGCCGCGGCTGGTCATGATTGGAGAAGAAGTATTCAGGCTGACCGTGCGCGCTGTTGTTTTCGATCTGGTTGAATAGGTCGCGAAAGCGGCGCGCTGACAGCTCATTTACATCGGCAATTTGGAAGTCCATCGGCAACTGGACTTCGTCGTTGTTTCCGTACATCTTGGTGAGCGCTTCGACGTTGGGCTCGTCCGCTTCGGTGACGAGCACGGGATCGCCCGGATATTTGTCGACGACCTGGCGCACTTCTTTGAGCACGTCGTGCACTTCGGGCAGATCGTCTGTGTATTGATGCTTGATGTTGCGATCGCCATACGCATTATGACCGGGCAGATACGGATCGTCGTGGAGGTTCGGGTCCTCGAAAAGACGTGAAACGGCGTCGATGCGGAAGCCGGCGACCCCGCGCTTCATCCAGAAGTCGAGCACGCCATCCATGGCCGCGTGGACCTCGGGGTTTCGCCAGTTCAGGTCCGGCTGCTGCACATAGAAGTAGTGGTAGTAGTACTGGCGGGTTTTCGCGTCCCATTGCCATGCCGAGTGGCCGAACCACGACTGCCAGTTGTTCGGAGGCTGGCCCTTATCAGTCGCTGTTTCGCCTTTGCCATCGCGCCAGATGTACCAATCGCGCTTGGGATTGTCGCGCGAGGAGCGGGACTCAAGGAACCACGCGTGCTGGTCTGACGTGTGGTTGATGACATAGTCCATGATGACGCGGATGTTGCGCTTTTTGGCTTCGGCAACGAGGTTGTCGAAGTCTGCCATGGAGCCATAGACGGGATCGATGGCGGTGTAGTCGGAGATGTCATAGCCGTAGTCGACGCCGGGCGAGGGATACATGGGCGTGATCCAGATGGCATCGATGCCAAGGTCGTGGAGGTAGTCGAGGCGCGACGTAATGCCCTTGATGTCGCCGATGCCGTCGCCATCGGAATCCTGAAAGCTGCGCGGGTAGATCTCATAAATGACGGCGTGACGCCACCATTCCTGCTGTGCGGATTGGGCTGTGGATTGCACTTGCGGCGACGCCGTGGGCGTCTGGCCGAGTGCGAAGAGCGCTACGGCTCCGAGAGACAGGGATATCGTGCAGCTTGCGAACTTGCTGGTCCAGTGCATTGCGGCTCCTCGTACGAGCACCCCAGCAACGAAGACCTGTCGATCACCCAACGAGCCAACATCGCTCGCCGGAACCCCGATGGTCGCTGGGGACCCCGCACCCATGTGTCCGCTGCTCGTAAACTCGGCAACGGTGTGAACAGGCCAAAGTATCACAATGTATGAAGGATTGGGCGATGAATTCGGCTGCCCAGAAAAAGCGGCTTCGTTCTCGAGCTGACCCCTGCCCCACTGAAAATATGCAGGACAGGATTTCCTGGGCTCTTGGCGAATTCAGTGCAGGATTTGGGCGACCTTACGCGATGCGCCTCAACGAATCGAGTTTTGCGCGACCAGCATGGACTCAAGTATCTGGTCGGAGACTTCCTTGACCGACCCCGGAGAATGCGCGAGAAAGAGCGTGCTGGTCTTGTCGCTTTCGCCGATGGACTTGAGCGTATCGAAGTATTGCGTAACGAGAACGAGCTGCATTACGTCGCGGGAGGTCGCGCCTTCGACCGCCTTCTGGAACTGCTCGATCGAAGCCTGCAATCCCTCGACGATGGCCTTGCGCTGGTTGGCGATTCCCTGCCCCTGGAGCGCTTTGCTTTCTGCTTCAGCTTCGGCTTTTTTGACAACGAGAATCTTGTCGGCCTCGCCGCGCGCACTGGCGGCGACCTGTTCGCGCTGAGCCGCGTTGATGTCGTTCATGGCGGACTTGACCTTGGCGTCGGGAATAATGTCGGTGACAAGGACATTGACAATTTCGTAGCCAAAGGCAGCCATGTCCGCATCGAGTTCCTGTTTCACGGCGAGCGCGATGCTGGATTGCGAGGCAAAAACTTCATCCAGCGTCATGCTGGGCACGTGGCCAAGAATGACCTGTTCGACATACGACTTGATCTGCGCAACAGGGTCGGACAACTTATAGAAGGCGTCGTAGGCCTTTTCGGGGCGGACGCGATTCTGTACGGAGATGGGGATGGTGACGAAGACGTTGTCCTTAGTCTTGGTTTCCATAGTTAGCGCGATTTGATTGACACGCAGACTGACGATGCCGGCCACCGTATCGAAGTAGGGAGCCTTCCAATTCAAGCCCGGTTCGGCCACGCGAAGAAACTTGCCGAAGCGCGTGATGATCGCAACTTGCGCAGTGTTCACGGTAAAAAAGCTTCCCAAAACCAGGGTGATAAAGATCAGACCGCCGATTGCTAATGGAATCAGAAAGAGCGCGTCCATCGCTGTCCTCCGGCACAGATGTGTGGGTAACAGCGAATTGTACAGGAATGTCGGAGGAAATGATGTCGGTGTGAACTGGAGCGGCGAGGCAAGGCGGACGCTTGATTGAACACGATGGACGGTAATTAAATTCTTCGCCGCGCCCCCTACGGGGCGCGAAAACGAGCTTGCGATGCTGTCCCAGGACAGCGCTCCGCTTGTCCTGGGCTATTTTCGTGTCTTCCCTTCGGGAAGGCCGCGGTGATCGGCTCGGTTCGGCGCCTGAAGAACACCAGCCTCGACAACCACAACCGTTCATGCGATTGCCCTAGAGGCAAGGCGGATCAATGCTGCGCAGCAGGTGCGGCAGCTTGCGCTTGCGGCGTTGACTGCGGCTGTTCGTCCGGCCGCTGCGGATGCGTATGCTGCATTCCTTTCACATCGACGCCAAATTCGGGATTCTTATAAGTGCCATTGATATGGATCGGGACTTCGGTACCAGCGCCATCCTTCTTGAAGAAGCGATCGGCCGGTTTAAGCAGAAGGCCTTTCCATCCGCCGACCATCTTTGAAACGGTGGCCTGCATCTTTGCAACTCCGGTGAATCCAAGCAGGCCGCCGTCGAGTTTGTATGTACCTTTCAAATCGATGTCGGCGCCCGGGACAGTGAAGACCAGATTGGGGAGGGTGATGACGCCGTGTCCGATCTGGAAATCGCTCTGCATGTCGGACTGGACGCTGTCGTGGTCTGGGGATTTTGCGTCGTGTGGACGCCCCTGACCGCGCAAACTGAGTTCCTCAATCCGATCCTGCACCTTTGTGCTGGAAAACTCCGCATGGTCGAGGACGAAATTGCCGTCCATTGCCATGCGTTCGTGAACGGGCTCCTTGCCCGGCGGAATGCGAAAGGAAGACCGCACGGTCACATCGCCGGTGAGCAGCGGCGTGGCCTCGTGGCTTGCGAGATGGAGAAAGTCCTCGATGCGCCCGTTGTCGATTTCGATTTTGAGATCGATGTCGTGGCCGATGGAATGGAGCGAATCGCGATCGTCCCGTGCAAACGCCCGGACGACTTGTCCGCGTGCAGTGATGTGCGAATGGCCGAGAACGGCGTTCACTGGATCGAGGCGGGTGTCGCCGTTCGTGCCATCCACGATGGCGTGGAATTGGGTTTTCAAATCCATCGTGTTGCCGAAGTGGGTCAGGCTGAAATCAGGAGTATCGGTCTGGCCGTCTACGTTTAAATCGCGTAATGTGCCAACGTAGTTGCCGTTCGAGCTGAGTGTGCCTGCAATCCCCTTGAAGTCGCCGAGGTTGGCATCGTCGAAGCGGTAGTCTCCAGCAATGGGCGACTCGCCCGGGTCTGTCACCTGCCACGGACCGAAAACTCCCTTGGTGTGAATCGTGCCGACGGGACGCGGATTGGTGAGCTCAGCCTCGTAGTGCATGGCGCTGTTCGGCGAAATGCCACTTAGCTTCAGGCGCGCGATGTCGATCTCGAGTGGCAGCTTGCCCGGCTTGCTGGTTTCGAGGACCAGGACCGCGTCCTTGCAATCGACGTTGCCGAGCTGAAACCGGACGGGCAGGCCACCGACGCCCGGCTGCGAGGCGTTGTCTTCCCGGATTGGCGCAGGCGCGCTGTGCAGGAAGTGCGATTTGGGCGGCAGGTGAATGTGCAGGCCTTCGAGGTGAATGTCGCCGATGTAGATCGGCTGGTCCGGCTTATAGCGCAGGGGCACGTTGAAGCCGAACGAGGCGAGGCTGATCAGGGGCTCAACAGACGGAGGATTGGATGGAGGAAGATTCGGTACTTCGACGCCGGCGACTTCGGCGGGAGGCCAGATACGCAGGCCATGTCCCTGGGCCAAACGCCCCACTCCCTCCGCAGGCCGTTGCCAAGCGAAACATGGAACGTGTCGAGTTCCACGCGGGCATGGAAGTGGTCTGTCAGACCTTGCACGATGCGCGTGCGCAGATAAGGCTCGGCCCGGCGCGCAGTCATGAAACCTGCAACCGCGATTGCCGCCAGCAACACGAAGAAGACGCCGCCGATACCCAAGAGCCAACGGTGCCGGTGTCCGAATGATCTTTGCTCCTGGGACAGTTCCATTTCTACCTCGTTGGATGCAATCGCCGGCTTCGCCGCGTCAGAGCTTTCCTTCCTGGCGTTTCCTGATTAGACGGCCGATGGCTTAGACTTCAGTAGACGAATGCACGCGCACATTGAAAATCTTGCAAAGCTGCAGGCGGTTGACCTGGAGCGGGCCCGGCTGGCGCAGAACGTTCGATCCCTGCCTTCAGAGATTACACAGGCCGAAGCCGCTCTTGCTGCGGCGCAACGGCAGGCCGCCAGGCATCGGATGCGCTGGCGCGGGAAGATTCGCTGCGCAACCGGCTGGAGCGTGAAGTTGCAGGACATCGGCAGAAAGCCGCACGGTATCGCGCGCAGCTCGATTCGGTGACAACACCCGCGCAGGCTGCGGCGATCGAGCACGAAGTGAACTTCGCTCAGAGCGAGATTGATCGTCTGGACACCGAAGAGTTTGCCAGCCTGAACGGACGGAAGTGCAGGAAGCAGCCCTTGCCGCTGCGCGAGGCCAGGTGGAAGAATTGGCGGCGGCGCTCGACAAGCACGCGAGCGCGTTGCGGTGGCAGCAGGAATTGGCGCTGAGGTGGCGACGCTGCAAGCGGAACGCGATGGGCTGCGGCAGCAAATTGAGCCGGAGTTGCTCACGCGCTTCGACCGTATTGCGACGAGCCGCGGCACCGGCCTGGCGCGCGCCGAGAATCAGCAGTGCACCGGATGCCGGATGGGCGTGCGCCCTCAGATGTGGAATCAATTGCGCGAGGGCGAGTTGCTGACCTGTGATAGCTGCGGGCGGCTGCTTTACTGGGATCCGGGGATTGCCCCGAAAAAAAAAGCCCCGCGAGGCCGAAGCCGGCATCGAGCGACGGGCATGCGATTCGGCGACCGCGACCCGCCGGGGCCTGACGGGGCTGGCGCGCGGATACGACAAACAAGTACCGTGGTCGCGAGGATTTGTGCTTTCCCAGGTCCCAGAAGAGGGTCCTGGGGCACCCAAGTTCATCGGCGCGTTTAAGGAATGACGCAGTCCAGGTGCTGCGAAGAAATGCGCGGCGATGCGCACACAAGGAGCCGTTGGTGAAGCGCGTGTGTGTGGACATGGACGAGGTGATGGCGGATACGCTCGCCGAGCACCTGCGCCGCTACAACCAGGCATTCGACGACGACGTGACGGTGGACGATCTGGCCGGCAAGGGATTGTGGGAGATTGCGCCGCTCGATCGGCAGGGACAGTTGCGCGCCTTTCTCGATGCCGAGGATTTTTTTGAAGATCTGGCGCTGATGCCTGGAGCGCAGGAGGTTCTGAAGCAGCTCTCTGCGCGCTTTGAGATTTTTATCGCCACACAGGCGATGACGGTGCCGAATTCACTGGGCCCCAAGTACCGGTGGCTGCAATGGCACTTTCCGTTCATTCCCCCGACTCACTATGTGTTTTGCGGGAACAAGAGCATTTTGCGGGCGGACTATTTGATCGACGATCTGCCGCGGAATCTGCAGCGGTTTGAGGGAACAGGGCTGCTCTATACTGCGCCGCATAATCTGACTACGACTGGATTCACACGCGTGAACAACTGGCAGGAAGTGGCGCAGTATTTTGCAGGGGTGCGGGAGTAAATCGAATTCCTTCTCAATTACGAATTCATCACTGAAGAATCACGAGCGAGCAAACGCCAAGAGGGGCCGAATGTCGTTCTTATCCGCGGCTCGAAGCGCTTGGATGTAACTGCGACGGAAATCACCGGCGCGCACGATATCGGCGCTTCCCCATGTGAACGGCCGTTTGCCTAATCTTCGCACGACGACATCTGCCATGAGCCGAGCATGGCGGCCGTTCCCGTTCGCGAACGGATGAATGCAAACGAACTTATGATGAAATCGCCACCGCAAGTTCGTCCGGCTCGAAGGTCTGATGCTCTACCCAATAGCGCGCATCGCCCAGCAAGGCGGGTAGCGATTCGCGGATCCGATAGTGAGGAATTCCGATGTTCTTTTCCGTGGTCCGGTATTTCCCCGCCCACTTCCAGGTCTGATCGAACATGCGCAGGTGCAGTTGCCTCACGTAGGCTTCCGAGAACGGGTCCTGTCGATTCAGGTTGCGTTGATCGAGCGCCCATGCTACGGCTTCGAGGATGTTCTGGCGCTCCCATTCATTGAGTTCATCCTTCGTGGTGAGGTCGGGTATCAGGTCGTTCTGCTCTTCGGGGGAGAGCGGCGTGCTGCCGTCCTCCGCAGTGACGGGCGTCATCTGGCCACACGCTTCTTGATGATGCGCTGCGTTTCGGCTTCGACCGCTTCGTCGATTTTGCCGACCGCCTGATCTTCAAGCGCCATCGAATGCTCGACGCCGAGAACGCGGTTTTTCGCCTCGGCGCGCGCCTGGTTTTCGATCAACTCCTGCATACTGCGAGCGCGCGGCACAAGGGCATAGACCAGATCGCAGTCCAGCGCATTGGCCACGGCTCGCAGGCTTTTCAAAGTGATGCGGTCTTCGGCCTCGCCCTTCTCCAGTTGCAGGGGAAGTTGGCGGCTTGTGCCCAGCCTGCGTGCCAGTTCTCCCGAGGAGACTCCGAGCGCCTGCCGGATGCCGCGTATCCATCCCTTCGGCGGACGGGGAACCTCCCGCGCCGTCCGGAATGGTTTCAGGACACGATCGAGTTGTTTCAGGCGGAGATTTCTGAATGTGCTTCGCATGACAATTTAAATATAGTCAATTTATGGCTATATGACAAGTTATTTATTGTCATTACGACTTT
>CAVUZE010000006.1:0-473733 GCA_963745845.1 uncultured Acidobacteriaceae bacterium
ACCCGCATCGCATGTCGGTCGATTCCACCGCCAGCCAGATCCGCGTCTTCTGCGTGCCGTCCAACGTGTGCAAGCTCGGCAGCCCGATCATGCTTCCTCCAACACTGAAAGCAATGCACGCAGATGATGTGCGTCGAAGCCTGGCTCCACCACAAGGCTCCGCCCTCGCGCCAGCCGCACTTCAATCGCTCGGCTGTGTATCAACGGCTCCGGCCACTTCGCCTCCGGCACCGGCGACAGTTCCAACGCCACGAATCGAGCTGCTTCGGCTTCCCCCAACCGCTTCTTCCAGGACAGAAAACGTCCATAGCTCAGCCCCCGCTCGAAACAAAAACGCGCTATGCTCTGACCGCTCGCGCTCTGAGCGGCGATCAGCTCACCCCACTTTGCACACGCTTCCGACTTCCTCCGCCTCATACCTCAACACTGCATCCTCTGTCGCCAACGCACAAGATGGGCTTCAGATAGCGCTCACAAAACAAGCACGACCCTGCTGCGCTCAAGGACGTTGTAGGCCAAATAACGACCGTTTGCAGCCCAAACACCCCAGAAAACATGGCCGAGAGGCTAGCTGACTCAGCTGCGATGCGCGCGTTGAACCCGGGCAAGCAGGATATTCTTACTACCTACGCGACCCTTAGAGAGATTGTGCGCAGAATGGCAACGCTGCCGGGACAACGCACACTTCTCCTCGTATCCGATGGCTTCCTTTCCATTGAGGAAGAAGCGCGGTTCGCGGCGTCGCAATTGATGGATCTGGCGGCCCAGTCGAACGTGACGATCAACGCGATCGATGCGCGCGGGCTGTACACCGCCTCAATGACCGCCAGCGACGACACGCGAGGACGGAGTCCGGGACAGGTCGAGGAGTACCGTCGAGACTCCATGAGAATGGCGGAAGAAGCAATGGGGGAACTCGCCGACGGAACCGGCGGCAGATTCTTTCACAACAGCAATGACCTTGATGCAGGATTCATGGCTATCACCGAGGCGCCGGAAGCCGTGTACATGCTCGAGCTTCCTCTCGACGGTGTAAAGGCCAACGGCTCCTATCATCGCCTAGAAGTCAAGGTGGACCGAGAAGGAATGGAGGTCCAGGCGCGACGCGGATACTTCATTCCCAAGCCGGAGAAGCGCAAGAAATAGAAGAGCTGCCCTCCACTCCGAGTGCGCGAACGCTGGGGGAATCTCGAATTCAGGGAGGATGGCCCATTCGGAAGTCATGTTTGCGGCAACATTGCACCCGGGTGTTTATTACTTTCTAACTTCCGAGTCGGTCATTCAGCCGTAGCTCCGAAAGTGTGAATGACGTCTATCGTTCCGACGATGTGCCGGTTGAACTCGGAAAGCTCTTCCGCAGGAATCCATAGCTCGCGGTGATTTCGCGCGCCGACAGTCTGGACCTCGTACTCCGACAGATACCCGCGCTCAACGTGAAACTTCAGGACGAAGCCCTTGCCACTATCGCGGGTGTTCCAATCCCTGGCGATTTGGATGGCGTATCCCTCATCCAGCACCGGATAGAAGATCGGCTGCTCGGGGAGACGCGGAGGGAATGCTTTCCATCCACTGTCTCGGATCAATGCCAGCTCGGCTTCTCCGACCGGTCGAAACAGCTCCGACGTGTCCATTGATTTCAATATAGCGGCTGCTACAAATCGGGATCACTTCCGGGTTGGGGTGACACAGCCGCGATGAAGCGTCGTACACAGTTCAGTTGTTGTAAGACGCGGCGAACAAATGGTGCTCAAATCCCTGCGACTCATTCCTGCCGAAGGGCAAGCATAGGGTCAATTTTTGCTGCACGTCGAGCAGGAAGCCAACAACTGAGGGCGGCAGTCAATGTTACCAAGCCGATTTCAATCCACAGACTACTTGAGTTTCCGGACTGGAACCATGGGAGCATCGCACGCAGAGTCCGCACTAAAGCCAACGTGATTGCGAGCCCGGAAATAAGCCCAACGATTGCAATGGCAAAACCCTGGCGAAATATCAATGCCTCGACATTGCCGCGCGTGGCTCCGAGTGCCATGCGAATCCCGATTTCCTGTGTCCGACGCGAAGTAACGTACGTTGCCACCCCATAAACGCCGGCGGCAGCCATGACAAGTGCAAGGCCCCCGGTGAGGGCAAGGAGGAACATCATGAACCGCCGCTCCGCAAGGGAGTCGTCAATGAGGGATTGCATCGTCGCGCTCAGGAAGATCGGCTGATTGGGATCGATGCCAGCGATGGTCTGACGGACTGCCTTTTGGACATCGGCTTCAGGCCGGTCGCTCCTCACCACCAGAAATACGGCTTTGTGCAAAGCGCCCGCGGAAAGATAGACAGTCGCTTGTTGCTGCGGCCCGTCCATCGACCGATGCCGGCTGCTCGATACCACACCGACTACCCGTTTCCAATTATTCGGATTTTCAGGAGAGCAAAAGACGCAGATGGGTTTGCCGATCGGGCTTTCGCCTGGCTAGAGAGCTTTTGCAACAGCGTCACTCACGACAGCAGAGCCGCTGGAGTCCTTCATGTCTTCTTCATCCAACCGTCTTCCCTGCAGTAACCGAATTCCCATTGTTTGCAGGTAGCCAGGGCTCACGTCATCGATCTCCGCGGTGATCTGACCGCTTTGCGTCGCTCCGCCAGCGTTTTTGCCAACGAGCCCGCCGGTATTCTCGCCACTAAACGGCAGAGCGTCGTTGGTTCCAGCGCTCTCGATGCCAGGAAGCGCGCGAACCGAATCCAATGCGGTGCGGTAGAACTTACCCCATTCTTCGGGAGTCTGGTACCGCACACGGTCGGGAACAATGATGAACGCAGTGACGCGCTTCGCGTCGAAGCCGGGATCGGTCCGGTGAAGGGCCTCAAAACTCGGCAGAAGTTGCCCTCCGACGACAACCAGGGCCAACGCCAGTGCGACTTCTATTGCAACCAGAGAGCCGCGAACTTGATTGCTGCCAGTAATTCCGCGATGCGAGCGAAGGTCCTGATTGGCATTTGCTCGCGTCCAACCTGCACTGACGGCTGGAAACATTCCGAATAAAAGACCATTGCCGAGTGCGGTAAGCAGCGAGAAGATCAGGATTAGCCAGTCGGCGTGTGCCGCGCCAAGCCGAGGAACGTCTGCAGGTGCGATTCTCGGCAAGGCTCTCCAGGCAA
This sequence comes from uncultured Acidobacteriaceae bacterium, assembly GCA_963745845.1. Lineage (GTDB taxonomy): Bacteria > Acidobacteriota > Terriglobia > Terriglobales > Acidobacteriaceae > Telmatobacter. Next base: position 3,151 of record CAVUZE010000006.1, read on the forward strand.
CGACTGTAAGAACATAGCCTCCAATCCCGCCGAGCACCGCGAGAACACAGCTCTCTGCCAGCAGCTGGCGAACAATGCGTAACCTGCTCGCGCCCAGCGCCATGCGAACCGTAATCTCGCGCTGGCGCGCCAGGCCACGCGCCAGCAAAAGGTTGGCGACATTCGCACAACCAATCAGGAGAAACATCACAGATGCCGCCATCAGCACCCAGAGAGCATCTTTGGCGTTCCCCAGCATCCGGTCGCGAAGAAGTCCTAGGCGGAGGATGTGGTCTCGATTCGTTGCCGGAAACTCGCGGCTGAGATCGGTGCTGACGGTTGCAAGGTCCTGCTGGGCGTCCTTTAACGAGGTGCCTGGTCGCAATCTGGCTACAACGCCGACCGCCGCGTACGGGGCTTGAGGCTTACCGCTGCGATACGGAGCCCAAAAATCGACATAGGGAGAAGGAGTGTGAGCGGCTTGGCGACGCATTGGAAAAATCAAATCCGCGCGGCATGACACCGATGATGAGGCAGCTTTGGCCGTCGATCGTGACGCTGTGCCCAACAATCGACGGGTCTGCATTGAACCGTCGAACCCAAAGCCCATAGCTGAGAATCATCTCGTTGGCATGGCCCGGTTGATCTTCTTCAGGGAGAATGTTCCGCCCGAGCATAGGCGCAACGCCGAGCGTGGGAAAGAGATTCGCGGTTACGCGCAATCCGTATAGGGCCTCGGGAAGTGTGGAACCGTTGCCAGAAAGGTTGAACATTTCGTTGCGATAAACAGCAACCGAAGCAAGCGTACGGGTTCGTCGAGCGATCTCCTGAGCGTCGCTCCAGAGGGCCCAGTCGGTATGCGACGGCTCGAACTTGGGGAACTCTGTTCTGATCTGTACAAGTTCAGAGGGATGAGCGTACGGCAAAGGCGCAAGGAGCACCGCTCTGACCGCCGTGAAGACCACCGCAGTAGCTCCCACGCTCAATGCGATCGACATCAGGGCAATTCCCGTAACAACGGGAGTTCGCCATAACATTCGAAGAGCATGCTGAAGATCGCGCGCGGCGGGCACGCCTCCTGACCCTCGATGGACAGATTGTATCGGCTGATCAAGCTGATGGCTAGCAGAGTTCACGGGCCGTCAGTAACGGAAATACAACTGCCGGTTCACGGTGACTCGACCAGAGCCCCAGATCTGTCCCTTAAGAGCTCGATTTCGCACCTCGTCGGAGAATGCGCGAACCGAGAATCGCTCCTCATTACTGCAAGAAGTGGGAGCACTGGAGGAGCAGTAAAATTCTGGTCATGAGATTTGGCGCCTTCAAGGCTACTCTAATCAGTCTTTCGAGACGGCTGTCCGGTGCGACCGGCACCGTCCTGCTCTTCACCGGTCTGTTTATAATCGCGGAAGTTGCCCACGCGCGGCAATCGCCATTGAAGGGAAAGAGGAATCTGTGGCTGCCGAGTTGCGGGATACTGTTGCGCGCGTTCGAGTCGAACCGGGATGTATCTCCATCCAAGCCTACCGCTCCGTACAAGACCCGCGGCTGTTTTGGCTTCATGCCCGCTGGTCTAATGAAGCTGCGTTTGACGCGCACGCCAGCCTTCCAGCCACAAATCAGTTTGTCGAGCGGGCCGAACGTCTCATAGATCATCCTTTCGATGTTAGCCGCACGCGAGCACTCGAGTGACCTTGTGCCGAAAAGGACAGTTTGAGCATAACAAGTGGACCGGCTTTTGGAGTCTGAGGCCCCCACAGTCTCCACTGTTCATGCAGCTACTTTTGTCGCGGCCTTAGGGGGCCGAGCTCAACGGAGTTATGAAGGAATAAAAGATTTCCTGTCGTGCTTGGGAAAGGGCTATAGTGCGTCCAGCGGCTCCCCTGAAGAGGAGGGCGTAATGACTTCGCGAACCATCTTTCTCACCAGGCTAATCGGGCTGTATTGCATTCTCGTCATACCATCCATGGTCCTTCACAGGCAGGCCACTGTGGATTGGATGACCGCACTTCTCAATAACGCTGCGCTGATGTGGGTTCTCAGCGTCATCACGCTGACCATTGGGCTGGCGATGGTTCTTGCGCATAACGTCTGGTCAGGCGGTGCGCTGCCGGTGGTTGTCACTCTTGTCGGTTGGGCGGCGTTGATCAAAGGCCTGCTCTTCTTGTTCTTGCCCTCCGGAATTGAATCGGAATTCATCCTGAGCGCGCTGCGCAATCCGCTGCTCTTCTATATATGGATGACGCCGTCGCTCGTTATTGGCATCTATCTGACCTATGGAGGATTCGCGTCAAAAGCCACACACATGTAAGGCCTTCTATTTATCGCTGATAAGAGATGGAAAGACGGGGCGAGACTGGATCGATTGCGAAAACGTCCTCGTCTGGATGCAACTCGGAGAGTGAAGATTAGTCTGGGAGCTTGACGATCATCTTTCCAATGTTCCGGGCGCCGGAATGAAGAAGATCGAGGAAGGCCGCGGGTGCTGCGTCCAGCCCTTCGACAACGGTCTCACGGTTGATAAGTCTGCCGGATTTCAAGGCAGGGATCGCCTCTTCCTGAAACGCGGAAGCCTCCTTGAAGTAATCCGAGACGATGAAGCCCTCAATCCGCAGGCGCTTGCCGATGACGATCATCAAATTGCGCGGGCCGGGCACCTGCGTATTGTAGCCTGCGATCCCACCACACATGGCGATCCGGCCATAGTTGCGCAGTGCGCTCAGTGCGGCTTCGAGTTGGGGACCGCCTGTGTTGTCGAAGTAGACCTGTATTCCGTCGGGAGCACCGCGCCTCAGATGTTCGAGCGGGTCGCCGTCGCGATAGTTGAAGGCATACTCGACCTTGAGCTCATCGCGGAGGAAGCGTACCTTTTCTTCGGAGCCGGCACTGGCGACTACCCTGCAACCGCCAATCCTTGCCAGCTGGCAGGCTGCATTCCCGACTGCGCCTGCGCCTCCAGACACGAAGATCGTCTCGCCGATCTTCAGGTTCGCGATGCGGTAAAGGCCAACCCATGCCGTCAGGCCGGTTACGCCCAGAATTCCAAGATATGCCGAGGGCGGGGCTGCTGTTGTATCGACGATTTGCAGGCTCGCAGCCGGTGCGACAAAGGCTTCTCGCCACCCGCAGATGCTTTGGACATAGCTCCCTACGTGGAGTTTCTCATCCTGCGAAGCAATGACTCGTCCAATCGCACCACCTTCCAGAGGTTGACCGATCTGAAATGGCGGAATGTAGGACTTGGCATCATTCATCCGCCCGCGCATGTAGGGATCGACGGAGATGCAGACATTGCGCACAAGCACTTCCCCAGGATTGGGGTCGCGAACCTCCACTGTTGCAAACGAGAAATTGTCCATGGAGGGTTCCCCCTGAGGACGGGAGGCAAGACGAACTTCACGACTTTCAGTTGGCATGGCTGTCGGACACAAGGATAACGCGGCTGGCTGGTTCGATTTTCGATCGCTTGATTTGTCAAGTATATAATTGCCCCGGAAATTACACCTCAATTAATAACTCATAGATAAACATAGTTTCCCGACCAGCAAAAGAGCCAGACGAGCACCGCCGGGACCTGTCAGGAGCCAATCCCGCCAGAAGGGATCCCAGGACACTTGCCGACATAATCTGTGCCGGCTGGAGCTTTGATCTTTGCCGGATCTCGCTTCGCAAAATGGCCCCTCATGATGCATTTTCGGCAGGCTCTTTGGTCGTGCCTCCCGACGTTCCGTATCACTGGCCACGAACAACAGCACCCCACCTATGCCGGATCGCCGCCGCGGTGCGATGATGGAAACTCCCCATGAAGACCGCGGTCTACGGGCGAATGGTCTTTGGCGCGTCGGCGGTGCTCTTCGGCGTCATCGCTCTCTTCTGGCACGACGCTGATACCTGGCAAAACCTGCAACATTTCTGGAAGGTGCCTTTTGGCGCCGTCCTCGGCCCCTGTCTCATGATCACGCAAATTGCCGCTGGCATCGGCATACAATTCCCGCGGACCGCGCGTTTGGCTTCGCTCATCCTCGGCGTCGTCTACCTGTCTTTTTCGCTGGCTTGTATTCCTGACATTCTTGCCGCGACGAACATCTATGAGCAATTCGGGGGCAGCTTCTTCCTGTTCTTTTCCATGTCTTGCGGTGCGATTGCGCGCTTCGCGGCGTCTGAGTCGAATGCTGCAAGAGCCAGAGCGTTCGGCCGAGTGGCGCGCATTGGACTCGGTGTCAGCGCGATTTCTTTTACGTTGAGTCAGGCTCTCCTTCTTCGCGATACAGCCAGTCTGGTTCCAAAGTGGATCCCTCCCAGCCAAATGTTTTGGGCAATCCTCACCACCACCGCCTTCGCACTCGCCGCCATTGCCATACTCATACATCGCCAGGCACGGCTCGCGATACGCCTCATGACTCTTATGCTGGCGCTCTTCGGAGTACTGGTCTGGATTCCGCAGGTGATCTCCCACCCAGAGGCGCATTTCAACTGGTCCGAATGCCTTCTGACTTTCCTCATCACAGGAGCGTCCTGGATGGTGGCCGATTTGAAGTCTGTCTGATTTTGCGCTCGGCAATAGGTCCTGTGAAACACCAATGGCAACGGCGATCCTTACCCGAAGACAGGTCGTGAGATTCCGGTCGCTATGCCGGCATCTCGGGACTTATCGGAAGCGGATCTGAATCGTAGGTTAGTGCGGATTGCAACTGCCCCGCGCACAAGATGGCAATTCAGACGCTTGCGTGATGGGTCACGTCCATCTCACTGAGCCTGAGCACGAGGCATTTTGCGGCACCTCCAGCTTTGAGGAATTCCGTCAGTTCGATCTCAATAACCTGGTAACCAAGCGATTGCAATTCGGTGGAAAGATCAGTGCTGATCCGATTGAGGAGAATGTTTCTGCCAATATTGATTGCGTTGCACGCAAAGCCCAGAGCGTCCGCCTCGGAGACGCAGATTCTCTTCGCCTTCGGATAGCGATCTTGAACCCTTTTTTGCGATTCGGGGTCGAAGGCGGCGGGATAGTACATGACTTCGCCGTTGGAGAGCGGGCAAAAGCACGTGTCGAGATGGTAGAAGCGTGGGTCGACAAGGCGGAGAGGAACCACTTCTATGTTCCAGAGATTAGTCAATTGCCGGAGGCTGTTCTCGTTCGTGCGCGGCCCATGACCGGCCCACAGGCGGGAGCCATCCGCTTCGAAGAGCCCATCCCCTTCTCCTTCGAAAGGCGTGCGGCGGGGAACGTCGCAAATGGCGAAACCGGACTCCTGGAACCAGCGGCGAAAATGACGTTCCTCCCCTTGCCGCTCGGGATGATAAAAGCTGCTCAGAGCCACTGTGCCGTCGAAGACCAAGCCGGCATTCGCGGTGAAGACCATATCGGGGGAACCTGGTTGTGGTTCCACTAGGAGTACGTCCGCATTTTTCGCAACGGCGTTGTGGAGCACTCTCCATTGATCTGTGGCCCGCTGGCGCGATGACCGGTTGATATTTCCAGCCATCCACGGGTTTATGACGTAATTCACGTCATAAAGCGTGGGAGGACACATGAGAAAGGTGGGCTTGTCGGGCGAAGGCCTCTGCGGCCTTCCGAACGAGCTCATTTGGATTCTCCTGCCCCAGTGTCCCTTGCTTTGGGTAGGCCGTCAATACGAATGAAAACACACTGAACTACACAAAAAGATGTAGTCGCATGCAGCGGGGCCCCGTGCTCACTCCATCAAGGCAGGTCAGAGCCCCATTCCGTGAGATCGTGGACGTGAAGCCCGGGCTTTGAGCATCCCGTTACTCATAATCCCGGGGGCTCATCGCCCTCAAATGAGGGATCGTAGCCGGCAAAAAGCAAGCACTCCAAACTGTCTGCCTCAAAAAGAACATCCCCCGGTATTCGCTTCCTCTCAAATGCCAGATATTCTCGCAGCCCATTCACAGCTCGAGCTACGCTCTTGTGAATCATCGGGTCGTTCTTGGTCATCGCGATGTAGCGGCGCGCCGACTGCACAAAGGCCCCGAATTCCTGCACCGGATATTTTCGCTTGTTCGAAAGCGCGAGGTCGAAAGTTGCCCGGCGCTCCGCGACCTCGTCTGCGGCTCGGTCTTTCTCTGAATCCGGCATCATTGATGGTTCCTCCGTTTAGGATGAGTCATCGCTTCACACAACATTGAAGAAGTGCATGGCCCCCACAGCGATGAAATCGCCTCTCAATGTGTTAAAGCTGTCAATCGGCGCAATCCTGTTTCTGACCTTGTGCGTCTTCGCCCGAGCGCAGCAAAGCGTCGCTCCGATTCCAGCCGGGCTCGTATGGCTGACCGACGGATGGCGGTACCGCGTGGGCGACAACCCGGCGTGGGCCGACCCCGTTTTGAACGATGCGGACTGGCAAACCCATTCGCCTCGCCAACAGACCGATTCCTGTGCACACGGATGTTGGTATCGCCTTCGCATTGCGCTTGCCGCCGACCGCAGGACGCCGCTGTTCCTCCTATTGCTCGCCGAGCGCGGTGTTTTTGAAGTTTATGTCGACGGCCGGCGCGCAGGTACGGCGCGTTTTGAAACCTGGTGGCTGGTCCTGGAACCGGTGGAATTTGTTTTGCCTCTTCCCGCCGATCAGCCGTCCGTGCTGCTCGCTATCCGCATTCATCCGCCGCCCGTTGCCTTCGACGCCAATGAAGCGGCTTTTCTACGCGCCGCGGCGGGCGGCGAGCAAGCGATACACGACGCGGCAGACGCTCACCACTCACTTCGGCTGATTCGCTTTCTTCCGTCCGGCGCCATCAATCTCGCCATCGTGTTAGCCGGATGCGCCTTCATGCTTGTCTTCATCCTCGAACAGCGCCGCCGCGAGTATCTCTGGCTGGGACTCTATTTGGCGATCCTGGGCAGCTCGAGCGGCATCTTCACCGCTTCGGTATATGCCCTAGTTCCAGGCGATGCCAACGAACTCTATGCTGATCCCGCCATTTATCTGGCAATGTTGGCGCAAACCGAGTTCACCTTTGCATTCATCGCACGGAGGCCGAACCGGCTATGGCGGAGCTACGAAACTTTTTTGCTCGCGTGTCCCGTTCTCTCGGTGCTGTGCAGTACGGGGTTGCTGTCGAATGCATTTTACTTTGCGTTCGAATCGGCCGCCTTGATTCCTGCTGCCCTGGCCATCCCGGTTCTGCTTTTGTATTGGTTCCGGCACGGCAACGCTGAAGCGCGCTGGCTTATTCTGCCGAGCCTGGCGCCCGCTGCGGGAACGGCTCTTACCAACTTGCCCCAATTCGGAGGGCTACTGGGCTGGAATCTTGATTTCCTCTCTCGACCTGTTCTGCTGTGGGGAAGTGCACCGCTATTTCCCGCGGATATGGCGGATGCGGTTTTTCTGCTGGCTATCGGCGCAGTCATGTTGAACCGATTCACCTCGCTCAACCGCGAACAGGCTCGCGTTTCGGCGGAGCTCGACGCGGCACGCGAAGTGCAGCGCCGTCTAGTGCCCGCAACCCTGCCCGAGCTGCGCGGTTGCCGCCTCGATGCCGCTTACATTCCCGCTGCCGAAGTTGGCGGAGATTTCTATCACGTTTTCCCACAGGATGACGGCTCTTCGCTCCTGATCCTCGGCGATGTCAGCGGCAAGGGCCTGAAAGCCGCTATGACTGGAGCGCTCGCCATCGGATCGTTTCGCGCGCTCGCTGCCGAAGCGCTTGCGCCAGCCGAGCTGCTCACCCGGCTTAATGCGGCGTTGCACAGCGCAGGCAATGGCGGCTTCATCACTTGTCTGTGCGGCAAGCTCTGGCCCGATGGCCGGCTGACTCTGGCCAATGCAGGACATCTGTTGCCGTATCGCAACGGAGAAGAGGTGCAGCTAGAGAGCGGTCTGCCGCTCGGCATTGTCTCCGGCCTCGAGTACCCCGAGACTACGATCGAACTGGCTTTGGGAGACAGGTTCGTTCTGCTCACCGACGGCGTGGTGGAAGCTCAGGCACCTACGGGTGAGCTCTTTGGCTTCGACCGAACGCAGGAGATCAGCCTTTATCCGGCCGCGCAGCTGGCGGCTGCAGCACAAGAGTTTGGACAAAATGACGATATTACGGTCCTGTCCATCACCGTGACCGAAAACATGGTGCCGCACCCTTGAGTACGGTCCAGTGTTTTGCGCTGGATGGGCAAAATCGATCGCATCTTGGGATAGGTACCCGGAAACGCAGCAGGGTCCAGGAATGCCACCGGGCGAATTTTGCAATTTCAATCCACTTGAGCGAAAAGTCGTTGTCGCCTTGTCGTACATCTGATCCTCGTTCGATTACCAGTGCACTCATCGAGTGCGTCAATTTGTAACTCGGCGGATTAGTCCCGACAGACAGGCTATATGTCATGTAAATTATTGATAATACATAACGTCTACCTATTTGCCGATGCAGAAGGTGATATTACGTCCGGAACCCAGTGTTTATGCGGGTTCGAGAGAATCGACTCATTTCTGGAGACTCGCTGGAGACTCGGAATTGCCGCGTGAAGCGATCGGTTTGATTACGGCAACACGTTTCTCTCGAGCGAGTTTTGTTAACGCTTCGAACGGTAGTCACTGTTCAGATAGCAATCAGCGCGCCGCGAGGTTGCAGCTTGTTCGTGTGGAGTGAGATGCCTCCCTGCGGTTTGCATCGGTCAGCTCTGGCTCTCCCGTTTAACCGCTGCTCCTGCTTTTCCGAATGCAGTGAGCAACGCGGTCATTGCGCCGGCGAGCCGTTCCTGGGTCAACGACTGGGGCAACGGAATCGTCAGGGCCGGCCGGTTCGTCCGGGCGTCCCGCGTGAAGAGCGCGGAAAGGGCGTAATCCAAATGCTTCGGGGAGGCCTCGGCCTTACCGCTGGTCACGTCCTGTGCGAACGACTCAATCAGCTTTAATCCTGCCTCGATGAACGACGCTGCTGCGAGCGCAATGCCGTTGCCGTCTGGCGCATGTGTGGTTGCTGGAGGAGCGCCCGCGGGTTCCGCCGCAATGGTGCCGGCCAAACCGGGTGGTGGTGCTCGAACTTCGGATTGCGGCGGCACGAGCACAACCGGAGCCGCGGGAGCATGATCAATGATCGGCTTTGGCCGGCCAGGCTGTTCGGCGAATATCTCCTTCACCGCTTGTAACATCGTCCTCCGGCCCAGGTTCTCAAAACTTACCTCGCCGGTGGGCGAATCGAACACGCCAGCGAACAACGACTTCTTCAGGCGCAGCGTCTCCCACACGCGCTCTTCGATGCTCTTCTCTGTGAGCATGTGAATCACATGCACCGGCCGCGACTGGCCCAACCGATGGACACGTCCGATGCGCTGCTCCAGCCGCGCCGGGTTCCACGGCGGCTCGAAGTTCACCACGATCGAGGCGGCTTGGAGGTTGAGGCCAACGCCTCCCGCATCGGTGGAAAGGAAAACCTTGCACGCGGGGTCGTTGCGGAACTTCTCCATCAAAGCGCCGCGCTGCCGCGAAGGCACGCCGCCGTGGAGCGACACAAACCCGATTCCCAGCTTGCGCAACTCCTCGCCCGCCAGGCGGGTCATCCGCTCAAATTCGCTGAACACCACCGCCTTGCGATTTCCCTCCAGCACTAGGTCGGTCATAATCTCGCGAAACTCCTGGAGCTTGGGCGAATGATGGGTCTGCTTGTCGAAGAGAAATGTTGAGTTGCACAACATGCGCATATTCTGAATGCAGCAAAGGATGCGCTTCTGATCGATCTCGGAGAGCCAGCCCTGCCGCTCCCACTTGCGCATCAGCTGTGCCAGCAGGTCGCTCTGCTCGTAGTAAGGCTCCGCCTGCTGGCTGGTTAGCGGGACGCGAAAAACTTTGTCTGTCCGCTCGGGCAACTCCTTCAGCACCTCCGGACGCGTGCGCCGCAGCAGGATCGGGGCAAGCTGCTCATGGATGCGGTCCAGGCCACGATAGCCGGTCAGGCGGCCCTTTTCGTCCAATACGCGGTGCTCGTCCACGAATCGGAATGCCGGGCCTAGCCTGCGGCCGTCGACGAACTCCACAACCGAAAAGAGTTCTTCCAGTTTGTTTTCGAGCGGCGTGCCGGTAAGGACCAGGGCGTAGCGGCTCTTCAGTTGTTTGATGGTGCGCGCCGTCGCGGTCGTCCAGTTACGGATGCGCTGCGCTTCATCGAGGATGATCAGGTCCGGCCCCAATTCCTGCATGTAGCGGATGTCTTTGAGGACCAGCTCATAACTCGTGAGGGTGAAGAATGCCGGTGCGGCAAACAAATTCTTGCGGCGCGGCAACAACCCATCAATAACCTGCGATGAATGCGCTGTGAACTTCTCGATTTCCGTCTTCCACTGATACTTGACCGATGCAGGGGCAATCACCAGCACGCGTTCGATGCCCCGGCGTTGACGCAAAAGCTCAGTCATGGCCAGCGCCTGCACCGTCTTGCCCAGGCCCATGTCATCGGCAAGGACTGCGCGTCCGCGGCAGGCGGCGAACACGGCGCCGCGCGCCTGGTACGGTAAGAGCTTGGTTTTCAGAAGACCTGCCGTTGGATCCTGCCCGCGCTTGAGTTTTCCGAGCAACGTGCGCTCCATCTCCAGGCCCTCGGTCAGTTCGTTCTCTCGGTCGATGTATTCCAAGGCGTCACTGTACACGACCGCATCGCTGTCGGCGTTCCGCAATGCCTCCAGCACCGCGTCGAAGCGCCGGTAATGCTCGCGCTGCAGCAGCCCGTTGGCGTCGAAGTGCTCCGCCGCGATTGCCCGCAGTGTCGGCGATGGCGATGCCGGCAAGCGCAGCCGCACCTCGACACTGTTTCCGTATTGGAGAGAAATGGAGGCACGCGTGCGTTTAAATTTCGCCGACTCCAGCATATTCCGGTGGCGTTTCCGCAACTGAAGCAGCATCGCTTCGACGTGTTTACAAGTTCCCAGCGTATTGGTCGCGAAATCCGGGCATGAGCAGTAATTCTCAAAAAGCCCGAGCCCGCGGATCGCTACTCGGTAAGTTCGGCCGCTGGCCGACTTCACGGTGTAATCCCCGAATGGACCACTGGACGGCCGTTTCAAGATTTTGAGCTGGGCCGCTGCGGCTCTTTCCCGTCGTTCGGCAATCTGCTGTTCGATGAGCATGTAGAAATCCCTCTTGGGGAGCGTAAAACATATCCAACTGCGGCAGCCCGGTGGAAAAACGCGCCTCGAATGTTTGCGTAGGCGGCACGCAAGCAAGGGGTCTAACCGTCCCGGCCTGTCTTGCGCCACAGCGCCAGAACCTGCTCGACCGGTAAGCCACTTCGAGCCTGGCGTCGGTGCGCTCCGGGTTGCCGCCCGCATTCCCGAGACAAATTTCCAACGAGCATCCTAAACGGGAAAGCACTAGAGCCCTAGGCTAGGTTTCAGTCCTGGCGCTGCGTGGCTTCGATTCCCACCACTTACGAGTGGGAATCTGACAGGAGAAGATGAGGCGTTGTCCGGTCGATGCTGTAGCCGATTGCACTGTACCCCTTCAATCGGCGCTCGAACATTCTTGCCAGCATCGGGACGCCATCATCCACGTAATCGTAGACTTGAACGACGCGCTTGCTGTCGTGGAGACGATGCAGGCGGCCAACATACTGCTGCAAGGTCCCCTTCCAGGAGATAGGCATCGCCAGAAACAATGTATCCAGGCGCGCGTCGTCGAATCCCTCACCGATATAGCTCCCTGTGGCCAGAATCAGCCGCGATTCATCGTCTCCTACAGCCACCATAGTCGCCGCGGTCTCACGGCGCTGTTTCGTGCCCATGCCGCCCTTCAAAACAAAGACGTGCTTGGCGATTCCACTGAGCTTGTTCGCGAAATACTGTAAATGCTCCGTCCTGCCGGTCAGCAGAAGCGGCGAACGGCCGGACGCAATGGCATATTTGATGTCGGCGGCGATCATTTCATTGCGCGAAGCATCACTAGTCAACGTAGCGTAAACATCCAGAATCGTCACGTCCGCAAGATCTGCCGGCATCTGAAAATCAGTGTGACGGAGAATGACCTTATGCTCGAAGGGGTTCGTCTCAGTCATTGCTTTTGCGCTCATGCTGAATCGAACAGGGCCACACTGCATATAAATGATGGGATGATGTCCATCTTTCCTCGTTGGCGTCGCGGTCAGGCCAATGACATATTTGGCTTTCACTTGTCGCATCACTTGCTCGAAAGTGAAAGCTGAGATGTGGTGGCACTCGTCAACAATGACCTGACCGTATTCGGCGACGAAATCTTTCACAGTGTCCTTCTGATATAGGCTTTGAATGACCGCGACATCGATACATCCTGTCCGGTGCGCCTTTCCGCCACCAACGTGTCCAATCGAGGTCGCAGGCATATTCAGAAACATGTCCAACCGTTCCAGCCAACGATCGAGCAACTGCTGCCTATGGACCAGAATCAGCGTGTTGACCCGGCGCTTTTCTATGAGCCAAGCAGCTACGGCAGTCTTCCCGAAAGCCGTCGGAGCAGAGAGGATGCCTTCGTCGTGGTCGACGATCTGCCGAACGGCCGCCTCCTGGACCGGCCGAAGCTGACCATTGAATTCCACTTGGATCGGAACGCCTCGAAACCGCTCATCCAGAACTCCAGGCCGAATGTGGTGCGACCGAAAAAGGGCCAACACGTCCGCCAGACATCCCCGTGGGACGGCAACGTGCTTGGGAAAATCCTGGCCGCATGCAATCACACGCGGCTTGGCGTAGGTCGGAAGCCGCATCGCCTGCGCCTTATAGAACTCTGGATTCTGAAATGCTGCCAACCTGAGCAGACGGTTCAGCATGGCGGGCGGTAGGTCTTGCTTCTCCACGTAAAGAAGATTTGCGCGGACAACCCCGACTGTTTCCGGCAACGGTCCCTCAATCGGCCGTTCCAGGCGCTTTCGCGACGGTGGCAGCGTCCAAGGATCTTGCCGATCGTCTTCATCGGCAACGCTAATGCGGACTCCGATCAGATCACCATTGCGTTGGACTTCGGCGATGATCTCTTCCGTAGCCTCGGCGGACATTCGCTGAACAGCAAAAAGAAACTCCCATTGATCCGGATACGGGCGAAGGTCGGCATCGATAAAGACACTGTTGCCGGACTTGCGCGGCGTAAACTGCAACGGCAGAGCGATTAGGTTTCCGAACCCGCCTTTGGGCATCGTATCCTGGTTCGAAAACAGGCGATCATAAGAGTCGAGACCCAGTTGATGCCGGCGCTCCATGGTTCGCGTGAGAATCGCGCAGCCGAGTTTGCGTGCCGTGCTCCCCGATACCGCATGTTCAAAGAAGATCCAGACATGGCCGCCATTTCCGGAACGCGATCGCTCAAGAACGGCCGGCACATTCAACTCTCGGCATGTTTCGAGAAATGCGCGTGAGTCATCCGCCCATGTCTTCTTATCGAAATCTACTGCAAGAAACCAGCAGGTTTCGTCTGCCAAAAGCGGATAGATTCCGACGGATGCTTTGCCGAGGAGATGATCCTCGATCACCGTTTCGGTCAACGGGAGGAACTTCCGTGAAATCCGCTCGACCTTCTTCCGATCTCCTGCCTTGCTGGCGTTGATGGCCCTCCAGTCCTTTAGTGCTGCTGGCGAGTATCCAGACCGGCCGTCGGGATGCTCCCATCGCCTTGCATAGACATCTTCTCTCCCGCGAAACAGACTTCGGAACAGAGCAATCCGTTTGCGCGCGCGCGCCTCCTTGCTTTCACAGGTCGCTGATGCAATGGTTTGAAGCGAACTTACATGGTCTGCCGTGGACTGTGGAACAGGGATGCCGTGAGCAGCCAAAAGACGCCGCAGATTCGAGTTCTCCTCTCGCAACTGCTCGTTGTCCTCGACGCGGCGCGCGAATGAAATCGATTCTGGACTTCTGCTTGCCATGTCTGCTTCACTGCTTCGTACCGCTAGCCAGGACCTTTTCGAACAATGTGCGCACTTTTTCAAAGGCCGCGGCGATGTCGGTCTGTAGCCCACATTCCTCAATGAGCACCTGGAACGGCGTTTGCCATTCTTCTGGTGGAGCGTTCAAGCCTGTTGGCAGAGCATGCGTGTTCCTTCGTTCAAAGGTAAGACGCAATGCGGCGAAAGCCTTCGCCCGGTCGAGCCGGTTATCCCCGGTGAGAAGCGCCAGATCTACCAAATCCTTCACCCGGGTGTTGAGAGAGCTTCGCGGGAGTGTATAGGCGTGAATCTTTTCTGCGTACTGTTGCTCTCGAGAGATCATCCGCACGCATGGCTGCTTGATACCTGCGAATCCAAGCCAGTCATGGCACTCGACAGTTTCGAGAGGTGGGATTACGACATCGCCAATACCGGCATCCAAGTGAAACTTGGCGAAGACTCTCCCATCCATGCGCGTTTCGACGGAATAGCGTGCGCCGCCATAAGGAGCCGCAGTCAGGTCCAGCACTGGTGGCCCGATCATGTACTCAAACCAGTCATCGAGCGAGACATCGGCCGCAATCTGCAGCATGTCTCGTATTTCACCGACCACAGCGCCGTCTTCCGCCGCCGCAACAACGCGCTGCAGCGCCAGGTCGATATCGATCGTCGATCGTGCTGCCTTGAATCGAAGTTCCAGCGCGTAACCGCCTTTCAACGCCCACGGGGTCCCGTCGTCTCGGAACAGCCTCGCAAGGAATCGGTCGAAGGCAACCTGACGTCTGAGGCGATTGATGTCGACCTGTTCCGCCCGAGACAGATTCTTCAGGCGTTCTTCCAAAGCCGTTCGGAATGCTGCCGCCGTCGCGTATGTTCTCGCTGATGCCATTATGCAGCTTGCCGTAGAATTTCTTCGATGATCTTCCGCGCTCTCCCATTGAGTTGCGCGCTCCTGAGTTGCCGGCGTGTGATCTGCCCGCGCTCAAGAGCCTGACTCAGCGCCTGACGTACAAACGTTGGCTCAACCGCCCCATCCTCGACAAGATCGAGAATCGTTCGCAGTGGCCGGGTGTATTTGTAGCCTAGACCAGTCTGCACATCTCTTTTGGGTAGATCGCGGTAATGGAGCACTACGATCCCGGGGATATCGCTGTTGCGCCTGAAATTCTGCGGAACGGTCATGTGGAGCTTTGCCGGGTTGAGGTCCGATAGCTCATGGAGACGCAGGGCAGTTTGATGACTGTACACCCCTTCAGTTTCTTCCTTCCGGTTCCTGGACCATAGCGACCAAAGGACAAGATCAGGCCGATCCGGCGCGGGGAACAGCGCCAGACGATAGATGCCGCGATGCTCACGGACCCAGTTTCCGGCTTGCACATGATAGGGGTGTGTATTTTCGGCGAATCCGGCTGCCTTGGCCTGCTTCGTGGTAAAGAAGCCTTGTTGCTGCTCGGCGAGATCGAAGAGCCGCCGTGACGCTTCTAGGTGCGACTGTGCCACTACACAATACTACAACTTTTTTGTCTATTTGTGCGTTTTTCCCACTCATCGGCTAGCGCGCGTAACGAGTGATCGCGCGTCATTCAGCTGGCTCGGGAATCTCGCTCGAAGCTGCTCGAATAAATCAGCATAGATTTGCGCATGTCATTTATAATAAAGGTGTTATCAATCACTTCCCGATGCAGAAGGTGGAGAAGATCAGATTCAAGATGTCGTCGGATGTGGTTTGGCCGGTGAGGGAGTCAAGAGCCCATAGAGCGCGATAGAGGTCGATCAGAATCATCTCGTGGGGAATGTTGCTGGCGTTGGCCTGGGCGGCATCGGCGAGTGCGTTGCGCGTAGTGGCGATCGCCCGCTGATGGCGCAAGCTGGTGAGAAGGCCGGGTTCTGCGGCGGCTCCCCCTGTGGCTAGAGCGAGGATTCGTTCGCGGAGAGTCGTGATGCCTTCGCCGGTGAGAGCGGAGGTGTGCAGGGGTACTGGAGCGGATATATCTGGCTGAGGCAGATCAAAGGAGGGCGCGTCCGATCCGGCCAGATCGCACTTATTCCTGATGACGACTGCGGGGCGGCCTTCGACCGCTGCCAGCAATGCGCGTTCTTCGTTGTTAAGCGGCTGAGTCGCATCGAGGACCACGAGAACGAGCGAGGCGTCGGCGAGCGCTTCCCGGCTGCGGGCGATGCCAAGCTGTTCGACTTCTTCGAAGGCTTCGCGCAGGCCGGCGGTATCGACGAGCTCGAGGGGAATACCGTCAAGCGAGATGCGCTCGGTGACGAGATCGCGCGTAGTGCCGGGCGTCGCGGTGACGATGGCGCGATCGCGTTCGACGAGGCGGTTGAAGAGCGAGCTTTTGCCTGCATTGGGACGGCCGACGATGGCCAGGGTCAGACCATCATGCACGACACGCCCACGGGCGTAGGATGCGTCAAGCGCGGCAAGAGGAGGCGTGAGTTCGCCGATGCGGCGAGCGATTTCGGCTTGCGGGGTCACGTCAATGTCATCTTCTGCGAAGTCGATGCCGGCTTCGAGGAGGGCGATGAGTTCGACGAGGGCCTGCTTCACGGGCTGTACGCGGCGGCTGAGTGCGCCGCCCATCTGGCTTGCGGCCTGGCGGGCCTGGGTCAAGGTCTGGGCTTCGATGAGATCGCGCACAGCTTCGGCTTGCGTGAGGTCGAGCTTGCCGGAGAGAAACGCGCGCTGCGTGAACTCGCCGGGTTCGGCGAGGCGCGCACCGAGGTCGAGAGCGCGGCGAAGCAGCAGGTCCAGAACGACAGGGGAGCCGTGGGCAGCAATTTCGACGAGATCGTCGGAGGTGTAGGAATTCGGCGCGGCAAAAAACGTGACGACGGCTTCGTCTATTTGGTTGGCGCCAGCGTCGTCCGCGACCTCGTCGTCAAGAACATCGGCAAGACGTGCGCGGGCGTGCTCGAGGGGATGATGCAAGCGGACGAGATCGTTTGCGATGGCTGCGGCCTGCGGACCGCTGAGGCGCACGATGCCGATGCCACCGCGGCCGGGCGGCGTGGAGATGGCGACGATGGTTTCGGTGGGCAAGGCCGCGGCGAGAGACGAATTCGAGTCTTGTACATCCATGCGTTGTATTCATTGTAGGCAACGGACGGAAAGAGTATGCCGGGTGGCAAGCGGGGGATGAAGTTGTGTCGTGTGGCAGTTGTTCGAACGGGGGCTTGAATTGCGCTTGTGTCCGTATTGCAGACGGAATGGCGCAACTCGCTACAAAAAGGTTTTAGCAAGGATGTGGCAGGTATAATTTTGCGGACGCGATGAGTGTTCTCGTCGGCGTCGCGAACCGCCATCTTTGACCGCACACATTGGACATAAAGGTCTTTTATTCGTGGAAAAAACTGTGGCTACGAAGTATTGGATGGGCTGTTTTGGGCCAGGCGCATCTTTGAGATTTTGGGTTCTAGGGTTGGCGTTTTTGCTTGCGGCCGGCGCGGTGGGAGCGCAGCAGCAAGCGCAAAGCGTGTGGGAAGGGTTGCTGCGGAATTCCGCGGGAGCGCCAATTGCGAACGCGAAGATTGCGCTAACTGGCTCGGTGAGAGACGAAGGGACAACCGGGGCGAACGGGCGTTTTCGCCTGAGCGCGGTACCGGGGCAATATCGGCTGGCCGTTGAAGCGAACGGGAAGCGGAGCGAATACGCGCTACCGATCGAGGTTGGAGCGGCGGGGCAATCGGTGGCAATCACGCTCTCGGAGCGAGGCGAGATTACAGTCGCTTCTTTGACGGAAAAGGAAAGATCTGCGACGGGCGGAGAAGAGCTGTCAAG
Organism: uncultured Acidobacteriaceae bacterium; assembly: GCA_963745845.1. GTDB lineage: Bacteria > Acidobacteriota > Terriglobia > Terriglobales > Acidobacteriaceae > Telmatobacter. Next base: position 20,756 of record CAVUZE010000006.1, read on the forward strand.
CCAGGCGGTGAGCGAGTTGCCGCTGAACGGTCGCGACTTCGGCACCCTCCTCTTGCTCGCCGCAGGCACGATGACAGACGTCAACGGCGCGACCAATTTCACCGCTCAGTTTGCGATCAACGGGCAGCGCGGCGTCGAAGCCACCTTCGCGATGGATGGCGCAGACATTAGCGATCCCGAGATGGGCGGTTCCACCTTCGCTAACTTCAACGTCGACGCCGTGGAACGTATCGATTCCAATTCCGGCTGGATGCCGGCGGAGATTGGACGCGGGGCATCGGGTTTTACAGACATCCACACACGTTCGGGGGCGAGCGGATTTCACGGGTCGGTGTTTGAGTTTGTCCGCAATTCGGCGTTCGACGCGCGGAACTTTTTCGACTATGCGACGCCGGCGTATCCGGGAAGGATTCCGCCTTTCCGGCGCAACGAATTCGGTTTCACCAACGGCGGCCCTGTCTATCTGCCGCATCTCTATGACGGGCGCAAGCGGACATTTTATTTTGCGCAGTACCAGGGCTTTCGACAGGTGCTGGGAACGACGCAGGTGATGCCCGTGCCCACGGCGAGCGAGCGGGCCGGGATGGATACGGTGACCTATCCCGATGGCTCGACGGATACGCTGCAGGTGCCGGTTGATCCAAGCATCGCGGCGATCCTGGCGCGTTATCCGCTGCCGAATTACACTGCCGGCGCGTATGGAGTGCGTACGTACGCGACGGCCTCGAAGGTGGCGACAGATGCGGATCAGTTTTCAGTGCGGATCGATCACAAGTTTTCACCGAAGGATCAGTTCTTTGCGCGCTTCACGATGGACAATCTGACGGGGCCAACGACGAATCCCGATCAGACGGCCGTCGATCCTGCATTTGGGGTGCAATATCTCGATCGTCAGCGCAACGTGGTGGGCACGTACACACGCACGGTGTCGGCAAGGTTGATCCTGGAATCGCTGATCAGCATTACGCGGTCGACGCCGGGATTTCCGACTACGGACCATACGGACCCCGCGGTGAAATTCAATGATGGGACGTTTGAAGCCTTCAATTCCGCGGGCGGATCGGTGATGCAGGCCTACGGAAACCTGTTTCAAGGACGGCAGACGGTCTCGTACACGAAAGCGAGTCACGCACTGAAAGCGGGATTTGAAGCACGACTCAATCGAGATACGACGTACTTCGGCATCAGCCCGAACGGAGAATACGATTTTGGCGGCGGAACGGCCTACGCGACGGAAGCGATTCCTTCGCAGAGCGGGACGCATAACATCGTGGTAGGCGATCCGCTGCCGGATACGGTTTCGAGTTTTCTTTCCGGCAGCCCATTCGTGTACACCGTCGCGATCGCGCCGCCTTACTTCTCGAATGGGCAACACATTGGACCTGCGGCCATTAATCGCAGCAATTACAGCATCTGGGCGCAGGATACCTGGAAGGTGACGTCGCGTCTCACGCTCGATTACGGTCTGCGCTGGGAACTATACACGCCGATCACGGAGCGGGCTCGCCGCACATCGGGATTCTTAAACACGAGCAGCGGGCAGGAGTTTGTCATCAATCCGCAACCAGGTTACCAGACTGAATGGGACGGATTTGCACCACGTGTGCAGGCGGAATGGCAAGTTACCAGCAAGTTACAAGTGCACGCCGGCGGTGCTATTACAGTAATTCCGCCAAATATCTGGCAGGACAATTTCCTAACCGGATCAACGCCGTTTGCGGTTTACCCACGTCTGGTTGCGGCCTCGAATGCGCCGATTCAATATGGGTTCCAGATTACTCCTTCGCAGCTGCCTGCTACTTATACGCCAAGCGGCCAGAATGTTTTTGCCTCGGGGAAAACTACCACAGTTGCGCCGAACACCGTGATGGATGTGGATCGCTATGAGAAGGATATTGCAGCGCTGACGCCGAGCGGCGTGGTGAGCGCCTTGAACCTGAGCGGGATCGACCGGTCGTTTGGCAATGCGAAGTTGTTTACCTGGACCACCGGACTGGAACGGAAATTCGGGAACCTGACGGCGGATGCGAGTTATGTGGGCACCGCAAGCGAAAAGCTGCCGCGCACAAGTTTTCCGAATGCGTACCCAGGCGCGTCTCCGGGCTTTGCTCCTTATACGCAATTCAACAGCAGCGGCGGTGTGACGGGCGGATTCGGCGTGGAGAACGTTATCACGGGAACCGCCCACTCGACCTATCATGCGCTGCAAACTTCTCTGTCAGGAACGGTAGGTCATGGCGGCCCCGGCGTGCAGGCGAGTTATACGTGGAGTAAGTCGATTGACGACACGAGTCAGGTAATCGGAGGAACGGGATCGGCCGGCGCGGTTGCGATCCCGTATCCGCAAGATCCATTTAATAATCGCGCCGAGAAAGGCCCTTCGTCTTTCGATGTGAAGCATGGGTTCGGACTAAGCGTGGCACAGGATATGCACCTGGAGAGTGTGGAGTTCCTGCACGCAATCAGCAGGAAAGCGACCTACGGCTGGGAACTGCTCAGTATATCGAGCATCAGTTCGGGTTCGCCGTTCACGGTCTACTCAGGAATTCAGCAGACCGGCTATGGTTCAAATGGTGTAGATCGACCGGATCAGATTGCAAAGCCGAGTCTCTCGACGGCGCGCGCGAATCGCTATGACTACTTTGGCGAAGGCGCGAACAACGCAGCCGATTTCTTTTCAATTCCCATTCAGATTGCGGGCGGGTCAGGTCCGAACGATGGGCGCTTCGGTACGCTTGGCCGTAACAGCTTCAGAGGCCCGGCTTACTACGACTTCGACTACGCAGTTATCAAAGACACGCCGTTTGGGCGCCGGCAGAGCGGCGCGGAGCGCGTGGATCTGCAGTTTCGCTCGGAGTTCTTCAATCTATTCAACATCGTGAATATGGGTCTGCCGGCCAATATCCTGAACGGCTCCGGATTTGGCGAGATAAGCAAAACGGCCGGCACTTCGCGGCAGATTCAGTTTTCCCTCAAGCTGATTTACTAAGTCGCTATAGGAGACAGATGCGGATTACTTCTTCAGTCATTCGTGCGGCGCTGCTCTTTGCCGCAGTTTCGGTTGCAATAGGCGCGATGCCGGCACAGCAAGCGCCAACGCATCAACCAGCGCGACACACCCTGGACCTGACGGCCGTCAAGCCGGAGACTGTGGGGTTTTCGTCGGAGCGGCTGGAGCGGTTGCACGCTCTTATGCAGCAGACAATAGACCGGAAGCAGATAGCGGGGATTGTGACGATCTTGGCGCGTCACGGCAAGGTTGTGGACTATCGCACGTACGGATACCGCGATATGGCGAGCGGCGCGCCGATGACAAAGGACACGATCTTCCGCGATTTCTCCATGACAAAGCCGGTAACAGGCGTGGCGATGATGATTCTGTACGAGCAGGGCAAGTGGCTACCGACGGATCCGATCGCGAAGTACATTCCCGAGTTTGCTCACTTGAAGGTTTACAGGGGTGTGGATGCGGACGGGAAGATGATTCTCGACGACCCGGATCATGCGCCGACGATGCGTGAGTTGATGAGCCACACGGCGGGGTTCACGTACGGGATCTTTGGCGATACGCCGGTGGACAAGATGTATCGCGATGCGCATGTGCTGGCTTCGAAGAATTTGCAGGAAATGATCGATAAGGTAGCTCAGTTACCGTTGCTCTATCAGCCGGGCAAGGGGTGGACTTATTCGATCTCGATGGACATCGAAGGTTACATTGTGGAGAAGCTCTCGGGGCAGACGCTGCCGGATTTTATTCGCGACCATATTTACCAGCCGCTGGGCATGAAGGACGCGGGATTCTATGTGCCTGCGGGGAAGCGCAACCGCTTCGTGACGCTGTACACCACAGGGCCGAATGGTGAGCTGGTCGAGGCGCAGAGAGGGCCGGGTGGCGGAATGAGCCAATACGAAACGGAGCCGGCGATGCCCTCGGGCGGCGGTGGCATGGTGTCGACGGCAGAGGATTACTATCGCTTTGCGCAGATGCTCGGCAACGGTGGGGAGCTGGACGGCAAGCGCATCGTGGCGCCTTCGAGCGTGAAGCTGATGGGCTCGAATCATGTGCCGCCGGAGTTGTTGACGGGCAAGTTCGGGATCGGGTTACAAGTGATGCGGCCGGGATTCGGCTATGGATATAACTGCGCCGTGGAGTTCGATCCGGCCGAGGCGAATTTGCCCGATGGCAAAGGGACGTTCTTCTGGGATGGCGCAGCGGGCACGTGGTTTTGGATCGATCCGACGAACGATGTTGTGTTTGTCGGAATGATTCAACGGCTGCTGGGACCTGCTAGCCCGAACCTTGAGTTCGAGAGCCGCGCCGTGGTGTACCAGGCGCTGGTTGATCCCTCGAAGTAGTTTTGCGCGAAGGGCTGCGCGCTGTCGATTGTGCCGTTTTAGAGCGGTTCGAGAGTGCCCGTGCCTCTTGCAGTTTAATGAAAGGCGGCATTTTCTCGAGGGAAAGCCACTCGCCATCCGTGGCCTCTGGGTACAGCAACTCGGGAGCCGTTGAAGCACGGTCCGATCCGGCATAGTCCTTTGAACCGCGCTCCCGGCTGACCTGAAGCATGTTTGCCGACTAAGTGCCGGTTGTAGCGAGATTCCCTGCCATTCGTCACAAAAAAGTCCGTTGCTACAAAACTTAAGGTTTCTTCGTATTGCATTCCCATAGGGAGTTGCGTAAGCTTCTCTCTATTGGTTTGCCATAGGAGGAGTTTCGATGGGCGGAAAGACCGATGTTTGGCAGGGGACGCTGGCGCTGATGGTGCTGAAGACGCTGCAAATGATTGGGCCGCAGCACGGCTACGGGCTGGCGCGGCGCATCGAGCAAACCAGCGGCGATCTGCTGGAGCTGAACTATGGCACGCTCTACCCAGCGCTGCTGAAGCTGGAGCAGGAGGGCTACATTCGCTCGCGCTGGGGCGTTTCCGATAACAATCGCAAGGCGAAATTCTACGAGCTGACGAAAGCCGGCGAGAAGCAGGTGCGCAAAGCGGCGGCGGAGTGGGAGCAGACCACGGAGATTCTGTCGCGCTTTCTGGCGCCGAACGCGGAAGCTTAAAGGAAAGGCGGCGAACAATGAACTGGTTGACAGCGAAGTTGCGAGCACTCGGATTGCGGGCAGTGCGCGCACCGCGAGGCGACGGCGACTTTCAGGATGAGCTGGCAAGCCATGTGGCGATGCACACGGAAGACGGCGTGCGCATGGGACTGAGCCCCGAGGAAGCGAGAAGACAGGCTTTGATTCGGCTGGGCGGAGTGGAGCAGACGCGGCAAGCTTACCGCGAGCGCCGTACGCTGCCGTGGATTGAGGAGTTGCTGCAGGATGTTCGGTACGGCGTGCGGATGATGGCACGTAACGGCGGATTTACCGCGGTCGCAGTGCTTACGCTGGCCATCGGTATCGGCGCTACGGCAACGGCCTTTACGTGGATTGATGCGGTCCTGCTGCAGCCGCTGAGTGGAGTTGCGGAACCGAATCGCTTGGTGACGCTGGAGACGGTGACTTCGAATGGCGACTGGGTACCGAATTCCTATCCTGACTTCATTGATTTCCGCGATCGGTTGAAACTGTTTGATGGAATCGCGGTGGCTCATGTGTCGTCGTTCAGTGTGGGCAAGGAGGACCATGCGGAGCGCGTGTGGGGCGAGTTGGTCTCGGGGAATTTCTTTTCGGTTCTCGGAGTGAAGGCTGAACAAGGGCGGATGTTTTTGGCCTCCGAATCTGGCGATGTGCCCGGCGCGTATCCAGTGGCCGTGATCAGCGACCGCTATTGGCGCTCGCACTATGGTTCAGACCCGTCGATTGTGGGGAAGACGATTCGCATCAATCAGCATGAGCTGACGGTTGTGGGCGTTGCTGCGCCTGAGTTTCACGGATCGATTCCCGTGACGTCGTTCGACGTGTGGGTGCCGTACATGGAACAGTCCGTGCTGAACGGCGTGAAAGAGTGGATGCTTCGCGATCGTCATGACCGGAATATGCTGGGCATCGCGCGATTAAAGCCGGGCGTGACGTTTGAGCAAGCGCGGCTGGAGCTGAAGATGCTGGCGGATCGTATGGCACTTGCGAACGCAAATGTGAGCGAGGGCATGAGCGCAACGCTGATGCCGCTGTGGAAGTCGCCGCATGGACCGCAGGGATTGCTGATCGGACCGTTGCGCATCCTGATGGGCGTTTGCGTGCTGGTGCTGCTGATTGTGTGCGCGAATGTGGCGAACCTGCTGCTGGCGCGGGCGACAGTGCGCGAAAAGGAATTCAGCGCGCGGCTGGCGCTGGGAGCGGGCCGCGGACGGATTGCGCGCCAAGTGCTGACGGAGAGCCTGTTGCTGACGGGATGCGGCGCGGCGCTGGGGCTCGCTGCGACACCCTGGATGAGCCACGCGCTGCGGTTGCTGATGCCGCCAAGCCCGATGGCGTCGCTGGTTTCAACGGACACGCGGCCGAATCTGGCGGTGCTGGGATTCACGGCGGGCATTTGTGTGATGGCTGCGTTGATCGCGGGCGTCGTTCCTGCATTGCATGTGGGGCGGATGAACTTGAGCGCGCGTCTCAATGCGGGAGGACGGAGCGGTACGGCTGGCCGCACACGGAACCGGCTGCGGTCGGCGCTTGTTGCAGCCGAAGTCGCGTTGGCGTTGGTGGCGCTGGTGGGCGCGGGTTTGTTTGCAAGGGGATTTGAGCAAACGCTGCGGATCGATCCGGGATTCGATCCCGATCATGTACTGCTGAACCAGTTTTATCTTTCGACGAACGGCTACAACCTGGCGCAACGCAAGGAATTCTGCAGGCGGCTGGAAGAGCGGATGGTAGCCGCGCCTGGGGTTACGGGTGTTGCGTATTCCGATGGCGTGCCGCTGGGGTTTGAGCCGAGTTGGTGGGAAGAACTGAAGATCGAGGGCTACGCGCCGCGGCCAAACGAGAACATGAACATTTTTCGCAATGTGATTTCGCCGGGCTATCTGCCGCTTATGCATATTCCGCTTGTGGAGGGACGCAACTTTACCGTGCAGGACAATGAAAATGCGCCGGCCGTGATGATTGTGAACGAGGCGTTTGTGCGGAGATTCTTTGCCGGGCGCAATCCCATTGGCGTGAAGATTCACGGGTGGGGCGACTGGTTCCGCGTCGTGGGCGTGGCGAAGGATTCGAAGTACCACTACCTCGGCGAGTCGACGCCGGCCTATTTTTATGTGCCGTTCCGGCAGGTGTTTCGCGAAGACATGAACCTTGCGTTTTATGTGAGGACGCAAGGCGATTTGGAGAGCACGCTCTCCACGTTGCGAAGACAGGCGCGAGCGATCGACCCGAATGTGACGGTCTTTGATGCTGCGCCATTGAAGGAGTTCATCGGCGCGTCGCTGTATCCGCAAAAAATTGCGGCGAGTCTGATGACGGTGCTGGGATCGATCGCCTTGCTGCTCGCGGCGGTGGGGCTCTATAGCGTGATGGCTTACTCCGTGGCGCAGCGAACGCAGGAGATCGGCGTGCGTATGGCGCTGGGTGCGGACCCGGCGCAGGTGCTGCGTATGGTTGTGCGACAAGGATTGGCTCTGACCGCAGGGGGGCTCGTGGTTGGGGGCGCAATGGCCATTGCACTTGGGCGCGCGGTTTCAAGCGTGTCCTTCACGAACTCCGGGATGGGTGCCAATGCGAAGCTGCTCGGGAGTGGGGCGAACGATCCGTTGATTTATGTGGCCGCGGCGGCGTTCTTGTGCGTCGTTGCGGCGCTGGCATCGTATTTACCGGCGCGTCGAGCGGCGTCGGTGGACCCGATGCAGGCTTTGCGAACGGAGTAGGAGAGCTGAATGCGGAAACTGCGAGCATTATTGTTCCGTCTGGTGCGTGCGGGACGGGCCCAGGATGAATTTGAGGGCGAACTAGAGAGCCACCTTGCGATGCATACGGAGGAGGGAGTGCGCGCCGGGCTGAGCCCGGAAGAAGCGCGGCGGCACGCATTGATCAAGCTTGGTGGCCAAGAGCAGGCGCGTCAGGCCTATCGTGACCGCGCATCCCTGCCGACGATGGAGAGTCTGCTGCACGACGTTCGTTTCGCCTTGCGGCAGATGCGCAAGGCGCCCGGATTCACGATTACCGCAGTGCTGACACTCGCGCTGGGCATCGGCGCCAATGCGGTGATTTACACGCTGGTGGATTCAATTTTGCTCAGACCTCTTCCCTATGCGCAGCAGGACCGGCTGATGCGGGTCGTCGGAACAACCATGCCGGTTGCGCCCAAGGGCTGGATCCGCGCGCTTGGATCAAACTCCAAAGCGTTCTCGTCGATCGCGGGCTACGGCGAAGATACGGAGTCGAACGTTTCAGACAATGATGTGCCCGATCGCGTGTTCGGCGCGAGGGTCACTGTGAATGCATTCGAGACGCTGGGAGTTCAGCCCGCGCTGGGCGACTTCTTCAACGCAGACGATGCCATTGCAGAGCAGGATCACGATGTGGTCCTCAGCTATGGCTACTGGCGGCAGCACTATGCCGGCGCACCGTCCGCGCTGGGCCGGACGCTGCGGATCGATGGCGTATCGCGACGGATCATTGGCGTGATGCCCGCTGGCGTACATTTCCCTTACGCCGATACGCAATTCGTGATCCCGGTCTCGTTCCAGCGCGACTCTGTTCTTGATCCGTGGACGGTGCTCGATCTTCACATTTTCGGCCGGCTTGCCGACGGCATCACCCCGTCGCAGGCGCAGGCCGAGTTGCGGCGGTTGCACGGCATCCTGCTGCCCATGTTTCCGTGGCGAATGCCCGATATTTGGGCATCGGATATGACGGTGATGCCCATGCTCGAGGCGCAGACGGGCGCGATGCGCCCACGCCTTGTGCTGCTCTTCGGGGCAGTGGGTCTGATCCTTCTGATTGCCTGTGCGAATGTCGCGAATCTGATGCTGGCCCGAGCGACAGCGCGCGAACGAGAGATTGCGATACGCGGTGCGCTGGGCGCATCGCCCCGCCGGCTGATTCAGCAATTGCTTTCAGAAAGCGTGGTGCTTGGCGTAACTTCCGGCGCGGTTGGACTCATTGCTGCGCTGCTGAGCATGCGCTTATTCCTGCAATTATTGCCTGCAGATACTCCGCGCATCGAAGACGTCTCGCTGCATGCCGGCGATATTCTTTTCACCCTTGGTGCCTCGGTGCTTGCGGGAATCCTGTTTGGACTTGTTCCGTCGATCAAAATGGCGTCCATCAATATCCTCGCCTCGCTGCGGCTCGGAGGCCGTGGTCTGACAGGCAGAAGCGCCGGATTCGGCGTTTCGATGGCGCTGGTGATGGCGCAAATCGGATTGTCGGTAGTGGTGATTACGGTGGCCGGCCTGATGCTGCATAGCCTTTACAAGATCTCGCAGGTCGATCCGGGCTTCCGCACCGATCACACCGTGACGGCTGAAGTGGCGCTGGACGGAGGAGCATGCAACCAACAAGGACGCTGCCACTCGTTCTTTGAAACTCTGCTGCAGAGGGCCCAGGGTATGCCTGGTGTGGAATCGGTCGGGCTGACGGATTCGTTGCCGCTGAGCGGCCGCGATAGCAACTACTTTTACGATGCAGAGAATCATCCGCGGGACGCACGCCAGGGGGCAATGGGGGCAACGGAGCGCACTGTCACCCCCGGTTACTTCGATGTGCTCGGATTGCACCTGGTGCGCGGCCGGTTACTGAGCGAAGGGGACGACTCGGGGGCCACGCGTGCAGCTGTGATCAACGAGCGGATGGCGCAGCGGCTGTGGCCGAACCAGGATCCTCTTGGGAAACATCTGATCGGCGTGGACGATGAGCCTTCGCCAACGGTTTGGGACAACACGAAATCTTCAGTCGTTGTCGGCGTCGTGGCCAACACGCGCGCAGGCGGCCTCGAGGGCAATTACGAAGATGAAATCTACCTGCCCATGGCGCCGACACGCACGCAGGCCGTGATGTATGTTGCGCTGCGCTCGCACACAACACCGTCCGAAACGGCTGCGGGGCTAAGGCGAGCGGTCGCGGAGATTGATTCCCTGGTGCCTGTGACGCGGGTGCGTGCATTGGATGAAGTCGTGGCGATGTCGGTCGCAGCGCCGCGCGCGCTGGCCGTGCTGTTGCTTGGCTTTGGTGCGCTTGCAGTCGTGATTGGCGCGATAGGAGTCTACAGTCTGATTGCCTACATCGTGAGCTGGCGCACGAGCGAAATCGGCCTGCGGCTTGCTTTGGGCGCGCAACGCTGGCAGATTGTGACGGCGGTGGTGAAGCAGAGCCTGCTGCTGGCGGGGGGAGGATGTTTGGCGGGGCTGCTGGGTGCGCTGGCATTGAGCCGGATGCTGCACAGTTTTCTGTTTGAGGTGAGTGCGCTCGATCCGGTGACTTTTGCCGCCGTGGCCGTGTTGATGGCAATTGTTGCCGTTACGGCGGCGTGGGTTCCGGCGCGGCGGGCCGCAGCCGTGGACCCGATGGTAGCGCTGCGGGGCGAGTAGGAGGCGGGAGTGCTGCGAAGAATCAGGGCATTGTGGATGCGTGTGCGGCATGTGCGGATGGATGGAATCGATGCCGAGCTTGAGAGTCATGTAGCGATGCACACGGCGGATGGCGTTCGTGCTGGTTTAAGCCCGGAAGAAGCGCGACGACAGGCGCTGGTTCGCCTGGGTGGCGCAGAACAGACGAGGCAAGCCATGCGCGAGGGCAACACGCTTCCCTGGATTGAGAGCTTGATGCGCGATGTGCGCTATGCGCTGCGTGGATTCGCGCGCAATCCGATTTTTGCCATCACGGTGATTACGACGCTGGCGCTGGGGATTGGCGCGACAACCGCGGTGTTCAGCGTGGTGGATCGCATTTTGTTTCGTAGTTTGCCTTACGCGCATGCGGATCAGCTTGTGTCTGTCGGGTTGACGGCGCCGATTATCCCGCAGGAGTTCATGCTGGGCGGATCCTATTACGACTGGCAGGATCACCAGCAGCCGTTCGCCGCTCTCACGTCAGATGCAGGCGTGAATGAATGCGATTTGACGGAACACAATCCCGCGCGGTTGAGTTGTGCCAGCGTGGAAGCGAATTTCCTGCCCACACTTGGGATTTCTCCGGTGCTGGGACGCAACTTTCTGCCCGAGGAAGACCGGCCGAACGGGCCGAAGGTTGCGCTCATTTCGTACGGACTGTGGCAGTCGCACTACCATCGCGATCCCGGAATCCTGAATCAGCTCATCGATCTCGACACCCATCCGGTGCGCGTGATCGGCGTATTGCCAAGCGATTTTGAGATGCCGGCGCTGGAAAAAGCGGATGTAGTTGTGCCCGAGGCTCTCGATAAAGCAGCCGAGCGAAAGGCCGATCCCGGGCATGTCCTTTACGCGTTTGCGCGGCTTAAAGCTGGCATCACGACCGAGCAGGCTGCAGAGCAATTGAGGCCTGTTTTCGATTATTCGCTTAGCCTAACGCCGCCGCGGTTTCGCAGCGAGGTGCATCTGCGGGTGCGGTCCTTGCGCGATCGGCAGATGCAGGATGTGCGGCTGGTGGCGTGGGTGCTGTTGGGAGCGGCAATCGCGGTTTTGCTGATTGCATGCGCCAACGTGGCGAGCTTGTTGCTGACGCGCGCTGTGGCGCGAGAGCGCGAACTCGCGGTGCGTGCCGCCCTGGGAGCGACGCGGCGAAGGCTCGCTCTGCAAGCGCTGACTGAATCAATCCTGCTCGCACTGATGGGAGCGGCGGCAGGCTGCGCAGTTGCCGAAGGGCTCCTGCGCATCTTTGTCGGCGTCGCTCCGGCAAGTCTGCCACTTTTGGCGAAGGCTCAACTCGATCCGCGGATTCTGCTGTTCACTGCCGCGATCGCGCTTGCATGCGGGTTAGTCTTTGGGATGGCCGCGGCGCTGCATCGTCCGCGCGTGCGGGCGCTCTCTGCGCGCGGTTCCGGGACAAGCGGCCGGGCGTGGTTGCGGCGCTGTATGGTGGTTTCGCAGATTGCGGTCAGCATGGTTTTGCTTGCTGGTGCGGCTCTGCTGGTGCGCAGCTTTACCAATCTGCAAACGCAGAATATGGGAGTCGGCACGCGCGGGGTTGTCACTGCGGCGATTTCGCTGAACCGATACCGCTACGTGACGCCACAGGCCCAGATGCAATTTTTTCTGCGGGCGGAAGCCGCGGTGCGCCGGTTGCCGGGCGTTTTGGCTGTGGGCGTCAGTGACTCGCTTCCGCCCGGAGGGTTTCATCACGATCAAATCTATAGCAACATCGCCTTAGCGGGCAGGCCAGCGCCCAGCGGAGAAACCGGTGGCATGGTGGCATGGCGCTGGGTGACGCCGGACTATTTTGGCGCGCTCGGGATTCCGATGGTGCGCGGGCGGAATTTCAGCGAAGGCGAGCGCACAGCAAAGGAGCGGTTCCTGATTCTCAGCAGCCTGCTTGCTTCGCGGTTGTTTCCTGACCAGGACCCGATTGGACAGCACGTGCAGCCGGTACCGAATGGGCCGTGGTACACGGTCGAAGGGGTTGCCGCAAACGTGAAGAACAGCGGACTTGCATCCGCGGACGAACCGGAGTTCTACCAGTTGCGACGGAACCTTCCTGAAGACTGGAATTCGGCCCCATCGGCGGTGTTGATTGTGAAAACGACACTGGCACCCAAGGCGGTGGAGGCGTGGGTGCGGTCGGGAATTGCGCAGATCGACCCGACGGTTCCGGTGGAGATGGAGACGCTGAGCGAGCGGGTCAATGAGTTGAGCGACCGGCCGCGGTTTGAGACAGCGCTGTTGGGATTCTTCGCATTCACGGGCCTGACGCTCGCGGTGATAGGGCTTTATGGAGTCATCGCCTTTATGGCGGTGCAACGCACGCAGGAGATTGGGGTGCGTATGGCGCTGGGCGCTTCGCGCGCGGATATTTTGCGGTTGATTGCCGGCGAGGGCGCGCGCCTGATTGTGTTGGGCGGGGTACTGGGATTGGGCGCGGCGATTGGCGCTACGCAATTGCTGAAGAGCTTGCTGTTTCAGGTCGGGCCGCACGATCCAGTGAGCTTTGTTGCCGTCGCTGTGCTGCTGGGGCTGGTGGCAATCCTGGCCACGCTGGTGCCGGCACGCGCGGCGATGAAGTCGGATCCTATGGCGGCGTTGCGCTGCGAATAAACGCACAGTGATTTGCGCGCCGAATGGTACACTCCACGAGCGAGAATCGAGGTGGAGCGGGAATTGGGCGCGAGTGTCGTTGAATTTCGTCTGCGGATGCCGATCAACATGGCAATCGTTGTGCTGGGTTTCTGGGCGCCATGGATTGAAAAGTGGGGCATTGGAGAGCGCATCTCGCTGCTGGAGTGGCTGGCGCTTGAGTTGAGCCGCGCGGGTCTGCTGCGGTTTACTTTGGCCACGCCGGTGGTGATAGTCGCAGGTGCGTTGATCGCCTCAGTGGGCGCGATTCTACGCGTCTGGGGCACGGCGTATCTGGGGTCCGGGACCATGCAGAGCCTGGACATGAAGGCCGTGGGCTTGATGGCGGATGGTCCCTATCGATATGTTCGAAATCCTCTCTATCTAGGGCTGGGGTGCACCATTGCGGCTCTGACCTTTGTGATGCCGCCGTCCGGGGCGCTCTTGACCATGGTCCTGTTTACGATCTTTCAATGGCGGCTCATTCTCGGCGAAGAAGAATTTCTGTCGAGTCAGCTAGGCGAGCCTTATCGAGACTATTTGCATGCTGTGCCTCGGCTGATTCCGCGGGTCAGGACCACAGTGCCAAAGGGAAACGCAAAACCGCATTGGCTGCGTGCAGTGCTTGTCGAGCTCAACCCCATCGGCATCTTTGTCGCGCTGGCCGTTTTTTCGTGGAGCTACGACAACCGGACGATGGTCAAGGTTATCCTCGTGGGCTTTGGTCTGTCGCTGGTGGTACGTGCATTTGTCCCGCAGGATGGCGGCATTTCTACGAATGCTTGATGGCGAGCGCCAGAAAGAGAGCGAAAGCCAGGAAGCACGCAGGCGCCGCAATGGAGACGGTTTTGTGCCATTGCAAGAGGCGGCTCTGCGGGAACTGTTCGAGATAGATGGCTGTCAGTTCCGGGCTGCGAAGAGAGCGAGCGCGGGCGAACAGGGCTCGATATTCCAGATCCGGACGCACTTGATGGATGGCTTCGACGATCTGGCGGCGGAGATCGTACTCATACATACCGAGTCCGAAGCCTGCGATGAGACAAAGGATCGCCAATACGCCGTAAACGAACATCGCGCGGATATCCTAGAGCGGTTCCACAATCGACCTGCCCTTTATACAGCTTGTGAGGTGGCATTTCCTTGAGGAAAATGCCGCTTTGCGGGAGCGTTTTCGGAGGACAGCAATTGTGGAACCGCTCTACGGCAGACTTCAGTCTTGTAGCGATTTCTCTTTGCCGAGCCGGCCGAGGTGGGTCCATCCGAAGCCGTTTGAGTATTTGAGTCCGTAGCCCAACAGGCGGTCGATGCCGATGTGGTTGATCCAGATGAGAGCGATGGGCAACAAGGTTTCAGTGCGCGATAACAGCGCGAAGAGGACAAGCACTGCAGGCAGTACATACGTGTGCACGGCGTTATAGATGCGGGCGCCCTGGCATGGGCTGCGGAGATAGCCCAGCATGGAGAGGTCGGGAACCAGCCAAAGGACTGCAAAGAGCCACCAGCTTGCGTCCGTGCGTGCATACAGAACGAAAGTGAGCGCCGCGACGGCCAGGCCTTCCAGCCGCAGAAGGACGAGCGGCGAGCCATGAACCGCGAAGCCCGCGATCGATTGATCGGTGAAAGATGCAGAGCTTGCCATGCACATTGGATGTTTGAGTGCGCGCAAGGTGTCCGAAAAATCGTGAGCGACGCGAGTCGCAGGCGGGCGGGAGAGAAGGAAAATGGGGAGAAGCTTGTGGCTTCTCCCCGTTGTGGATCAGTGTAGGTCAGTCCGGAATGCTACTTCTTGGGGGGGGCAATGACGTCCTTCGCAGCCTTGGCTACGCGGAACTTGACGACGGTCTTGGCCTTGATCTTGATGGCCTCACCAGTCTGGGGGTTGCGGCCGATGCGGGCCTTGCGCTCCGCCTTGACGAGGCGGCCGATGCCGGGAATGACGAAGACGCCGTTCTTCTTGGTTTCCTTGATGGCGGTTTCGGCGAGCAGGTCAAGGAAGGCCGCGGATTGTTTGTTGGTAAGTTCGAGCTTTTCCGCCAGGTGCCGGGTAAGAGCAGTCTTGGTAAGTCCAGTTGCCATGTAATGTTCTCCTTCTGAGGGTTGTTGCCTAGGTTTCCGCCGCTCGGCATCTTCAGCACAGAATCAAAGAAGCCATCAAGCGTACCGCATGGAGGGAGTGCGACCGAGGCAACGTTTGCACGAAACCCCTGTATTCATGCGGGTTCCTACAGAACCCTGTCGTTCGTAACAATGCGGCTTGGAGGTGGGCAAAGTCAATGGAAAAACGCTGGTTTTCCACAATTTTCTTAGGTTTTTGTGCCTAGAATGCCGATTTTGGGCTGAAATTGCCGGTTTTTGGCTCGAATGAGACCAAATCGCCGCCAAACATGCGGCTGCGCACGCGGGTTAATGGAGGCCGAAAAGGACCTTCTTTTTTGGTGCGAGAGCCGCCGCGATCGGCGTGTTGAGCGCGTCCACGATGGGTGCAGCGAGCTTGAAGTGGCGAATGACAATATCGGCGAGCTTGCGATCGAGCGCGGTCTTCGCTGGCAGCGTGGCGGCGAGGCCCCATTGCCGGCACTGGATCAGATCGAGGGCGGGATGGTCGCAGGGAAATCCCTTGGGCGGGCGGGTGAGCGGATTGCCTTCGAATTCGACAAATGTGCTCCGCACTTTTCGATTTTGGAGTAGTTTGCGGAAGTCGCGATGGTTGTCGAGGAGCCAGTGGCGAATGGCGGCGAGCTGATCTTTCTCGGGCATATAGGCGCCCGCGGCGACGATCACTTCCTTGGGGCTGATGTGAAAGTAGTAGCCTGCGCCGGAAGTCTTCTGAAGGCCCTGATGCGACCACCACGCGGCGACGTGGGTTTTGTAAGGGCGCTTGTCGTTCGAGAAGCGCGTGTCGCGATAAATGCGGAAGAGGCTTTTTTCAGCGGGGCGGACGTGATTGGGCGCGAAGTCGAGCATCGCGTCGGTGATTTTGCGAACGATGGCGAGCATCGGCTCTTTGAGCAGCGCTTCGAATTCCGCTTTGCGCGGTGTGAACCATTCGCGGTCATTGTGCTTGGCGAGGTTGCGCAGAAAAGTGATCGCGGGGGGGCTGAAATAGGGTGGGGCTGTGGTGGTAGCGGTTTTGACGGCGCGTGGCATCTGCAAGCCAGTCTAGTGGATTGGGCCGGCGTTCTTGCGTGTGCGGGGCTGTGCAAAGGGGCCGTTTTCTGAGGAAATCGGCTGCGCCGCGAGAAGACATAAGGCGGCAGTGCGCAAAAGGACAGCTCAGCGGATGAGTTTGAGCGCGCCGCGGAAGAGAGCGTCGAAATCGGCGGCGAGCGCTTTGTCCTTGGCGATGGCTTGCTCGATGGCTTTCTCGGCAGCGGGGCGCTGATAGCCAAGATTCACGAGGGCAGAGAGCACATCGTCGACAGCAGGACCTTGGACGGCGGACGGAGTCGGCGCGACAGCGAAGTCGTCGAGCTTGTCTTTCAATTCGACGACGAGTCGCTCGGCGAGTTTCTTGCCGACGCCGGGAATGCGCGTGAGCTGTGCGTGATCCTGGGCGCGGATGGCTTGCACGGTGCGATCGCTGGAAAGGCCGCTGAGCATTTTGATCGCCAGCTTCGGGCCAACGCCGCTGACTGTGATGAGCCGCTCGAACAGGCGCTTTTCTTCGCTTTCGAGAAAGCCAAACAGGGCGATCTGATCTTCGCTGACCTGGGTGTGGATGTGCAGCGAGGCCTCGGCCCCGACGGAAGGCAACGACGTGAATGTCGGCACGGAGATGGTGACGTCGTAGCCGACGCCGGCGGCTTCGACGATGGCCTGGCCAGGTTGTTTGTGGATGAGCTTGCCGCGCAGATGAGCGATCATTGTGGTTTCGGTTGCGACTCCAATGCTGTGGCTTTCGTGCTGGGTTCGCTGTCTTCATTCTACTGAGCGCGAGCAAGTCGTCCGATCCGCTTGAGCAGCTGTTGTATAGTTCGTTAACATCGCTTCTTTCTTGACGCGGGCGCGAATCGCGCTATGCTTGCTTAGTTTTCCCTTCCTCTCAGGTCTTATTCTCAAAGGCCATCTTCGCAGCAGAGATGGAATTCTGGTTTGCGGACTGTCGGAAATGTTTCATGCTGCATTTGCTCCTTTGCGTGCGAGAGGTGTCCGCACTCATATGGAATTCAGCCCGGAGGTCGAAGCATGTGGGAAAGAATTCTTGCGGCGTCAGGCGCATGTGTGCGGGCAATTCTGGCTTTTCTACATTGGGCGTCGTTGTGGGCGCGTTACGGTTATTTTTTGCGATTCAGCTTGATGCTGTGGCTGTTTGCGCCCGGGCTTTGCGCATTGAACTCGATGAGTTCGACACTCACCAGCGGGATTGTGACGCCGGAGGCGTGGCAGCAGTATTTCTGCGTCGGATTCTTCCAGGTGTCGTCGGCCTTTGCCGCACTGGTGATTGCGCGCGTGGTGATCATCAACGGTCCGGAGCGTTGGGATCGGGGATACAATCCGCAGAACGATGCCCGACCGCCCTTGCTTACCACGCTGCTCGACAACGAAACCGAGAGGCATGAAAATACCGCGCTGCTGATCGCACAGACCCCAACCGCGCTGGTATTTCTTTACCTGACGATCAATGGTGTGGGACAGAACGTGAATCCGTGGGAGATTTGCCCAGGCTTTATTGGCGGCGCATTCCTATCGGCGTGTTTCTGGTGGCTGGCGAACGCCTGGTTCTACCTCAGATATGTGGCGCCTCCACCTCAGCCGCCGCCTGCGGAGCCCCCGACACGATTCAGGTTTGGGCAGAATGCAGCTCGAACCATCCTCTATCCGCGGTGGTGTTTTCGCCTGAATCGCATTGGAACTCTTCTTCCTGGGCGGCCCACGATTGAGCAGGGACACACCATGATCCCTCACATCACTTTAGGTGCTCCGGGAAGATGGCTGGCAGGGCAACCGGGTTTTGGAGTGAGCAACGCACAAACACATTATCTCTACGAGGCACACGCATTCGCCACGATTGCCCTGGCGATGTTCAGTTTGCTTTTCGTGGTTATTTGGCCTTTGACGGCTCCAGTCCCGGCGCCCACACTGTCGCTCGTGGTTATCGTATTTCTGACTCTGGTCGGACTGTGTGCAATCGCACTTTTTGTGACCGCTCGACCGGCGGAAGGTGGAAGGCTGAAGGGCATCAAAGTTGGCCTGACGCTCGGCATTCTCGTTTTTCTGGCTGCCGTGGTCGTTCTCTACAAGAGCCCGTCGCCGGAGCGATTCCCGATTTTCGCCACGCTTCTGATTTTGATGATCGCCGTGTTTTACGTGCTGGGTGGGATTGCATTCTTTCTCGATCGATATCGTGTGCCTGTGCTCACCTCGATTCTGGTGGCGATGATTGTGCCGCGCATGCTGCACGTGGATCGAACGATTTATTGGGGCCCGGGTCCGCAGGCAAAAAATGCGCAGGACGACATCGGCCTGCATTTAGGAAATGGCCAGGAAGAGCACTATCTTTCCACGACAATCACAGACGGACCCGCGGCCCCAGTGCAGACCCCGCGGCAGATTCTTTCAGATCGTCTCAGCGCAGACGACCCAAAGCCGTTGATCGTGGTTACAGCCACCGGAGGAGGCCTTCATGCGTCGGCCTGGACTGCCGCGATCCTGGCTCGCCTGGAGGAAAAGCTCGGCAAGTCATTTCATCAACACCTGCTTCTGATGAGTACTGTTTCAGGTGGAAGCGTTGGAGCAATGACTTATCTGCGCGAATTGCACGACCAAACACTCGACGGCAAGGATTCCAGGATCGCATTGGCGCGCATGCAAAGCGTGGCGGAGTGCTCGAGCCTGGAAAGCGTGGGGTGGGGACTTGTCTACTACGACCTGCCGAAGGCTTTCATTCCGGTCTTCCCTTACTTCATTGCACCGTCGCCGGGTATGAACGGCCAGAACAGGGGCGACCTCTGGTCATCTCCTGTGATGAAGGACAGGACGTGGGCGTTGCGTAAGGCATTCGAACGCAATTTGAAGAACAGCTATTGCAATTGGATCTGGGCGCGTGACGGGAACAACGATCCAGGCTTGCAGAACGGCATGAAACGAAACAGCCCCGAATCGCGGAACGATTTCACGTTGCGCAATCTGGCGGCGAATGCTAAGTTTCCGGCATTTACGATGAACACCACCACCGTTGAACATGGGGAGCGATTTCTTCTTGCCAATTACAAGGTTCCTCATAGGCAGCTGACTGGGGAGCCGGAATATCAGGCCCGATCGTTTCTAACGACTTTCACGTTTCCACCGCCAGCCGGTGAGACCAAGCCTGTACCTGAGCCTGAGCCGGACCTGCCGCTCGCTACGGCGGCACAAATGTCGGCGACGTTTCCGTATGTTTCTTCCGCCGCTCGTGTGCCCATGACGGTCGATAACAACATCAACAGTGTCCATTTTGTGGACGGCGGCTACTATGATAACGACGGCACGGTTTCGGCGATTGAATTCATCCGCTACGCGCTGGGTCCTCCGGAAGACGGCAGGGAGAAATCCAACGATTCGCGAGCGGACCCGGTCGCATTGATCGGCAAAGGGCATCCTTTGCGGATTTTGCTGATCGAGATTCGTAATAGCGGCGATATTGATCCCACCGATCCGAATACACGGGGCGATGAGAGCGACGGCAACTCACCGTGGAATGTGCTTTCGCAATTAGGAGGACCGCTGCTTGCATTCTGGCAAGCAGGACACGAGAGTGTTACGGGAAGAAACCGTAACGCGCTGGGATTGATGGAGCAGGCGCTCGCCGACAAGCTGGAGCTTCACCGGGTGGTTTTTGCCGATGGCAACTCGCTCAATGTAGCGGGGACAGACCCGTTGAACTGGTCACTGACACCCAAACAGCGGGCGGAAGTCCGCACATCGGCGGTAGCACTTCCCCTGCAGGAAGAAGAAACGAAGTGCTGGTTCACGAAATGGGACGAAATGCGGAAGAATGCACAAGCTAAGAATCCAAAGCCAGTGGGCGTTTGCGATTGTTTCGCTCCCGGACTAGCCGCGCCGAGCAAGCAACCTTAGCGTTCGGAACTCTCGAGCAGCCGCATTCGCTTTGCGACGCGCTCCAGAGTTTCGAGGGCGCGATCAAGCTGGGGGCGGGTGTGTTCGCTGGTGAGGATGAGGCGGATGCGGGCTTTGCCTTCGGGGACCGTGGGGAAGGCAATGCCTGTGCCCATGACGCCCTCGTCGAAAAGCGCGCGGCTGAAGTCCATCGCGGCGCGGCCTTCGCCCACGATGATTGGGGTGATCGGCGTTTCGGTAGCGGGGGTGTTGACGCCGCCGATGTTGAAACCGGCGCGCTTGAGCTCTCCTTGAAAATAGCGCGTGTTCTCCCAGAGGCGCTCGATGCGGTCGGGCTCGTTCTCAAGGATGTCGAAGGCAGCGATGCAGGTGGCGGCGACCGACGGCGGATGCGAGGTGGAGAAGAGAAATGGGCGGGCGCGGTGATAGAGGTAGTCGATCAAATCCTTTGACCCGCAGACGTAGCCGCCCAGCGCGCCGATGGCTTTCGAAAGCGTGCCGACCTGTACGTCCACTCGGCCGTGCATGCCGAAATGATCGATGGATCCGCGGCCGTTGCGGCCCAGGACGCCCGAGGCGTGGGCATCGTCGACCATCATGAGGACGCCGTATTTCTCGGCCAATGCGGCGAGTTTGTCCACCGGGCCGATGTCGCCATCCATCGAAAAGACACCGTCGGTGATGACGAGCTTGTGGCCCGGCTCCTTTTCTACCTCTTGGAGTAGTTCCTCACAGTGCGCAACGTCTTTGTGGCGGAAGACTTTGATTTTGGCGCGGGAGAGGCGTGCACCGTCGATGATGCTGGCGTGGTTGAGCTCGTCGGAGAGGATGAAGTCGTCTTTGCCGAGGATGGCGCTGACGGTTCCTGCATTGGCAGCGAAGCCGCTTTGAAAGACGACGCAGGCTTCGACGTTTTTGAAGCGGGCGATTTTCTCTTCGAGCTCCATGTGGATGCGCATGGTGCCGGCGATGGTGCGGACCGCGCCGGAGCCCACGCCGTAGGTGCGCGTGGCAGCGAGGGCAGCTTCGATGAGCTTGGGATGATTGGCGAGGCCGAGGTAGTTATTGCTGGCGAGGTTGATGACTTCTTTGCCGTCGTAGTGGCAGACCGGAGCCTGCTGGTCGTCGAGGACGCGCAGCTTGAAATGAGTGCCCTTGGCGCGCAGGTCGTCGAGTGCGGCGGTGAGATAGGCAAGTTGCGGGCGCGTAGCGGTGTCCGGCATGGCGTTGCACCTCAAAGAGAAAGGATAGCTGAATGACCGTGGACAGGGATTAGGGATTAGGGAACAGGGACGAGGGAACAGGGAACAGGGAATAGCCACCCATCGACGGAGACCTGTCACTGGGGACCCCGGCTGGAATAGGGAATACAAAGGCACTTGCCGGGCCCTCGCCTTGGGACCACAACTCTCGTGAGCGTTTGAACGTCTATAGAACAGATGAATTGGAGAGAGTTGTGCGTGGATTTTGGATGGTGGGTTTGGTTGGATTGATTGCGTTGGGATTCTCGATAGCGTGTGCGGGTGCGCGGGCAGAGGACGCAAGTTTCACGGTGAGCCAGCATGGCAAGCAGGTGGGGACGGCGAGCTTCCACATCAACGCGACGGCGGATGGCTACGATTCTTCCTCCCTGGTGCGGGTGACGATGCAAGGGCTGGATTATGCGCTATCGAAAAATGAGGAGCTCTCGTCGGCGAACGTGCTGAAGCATGTTCAACTGAGCGCGACAGTGAATGACCAGGCGGTGAACGTGACGGCGGCGCCTGACTCGGCGCAGCTGCTGATGAACATTTCAGCGAATGGGCGCAGCAGTACTGCGCGTTTGGAAGCTCATGGTAACGCTGTTTTTCTCCCGGATTTTGATCCCGGCGCGCTGGAGACACTGCTGGCGCTGGCGGTGAGCCATAACAATCGCGATGTGTGGGCGATTGTGCCGAAGCAGGCTGGGTCGGTGGCGCCGATCAGCCTGGCGACGTATGCCGATGAGCAGGGCACGCTGGATGACAAGGCGATCACCGTTCACCATCTGGTGGCGACGATCAGCGGTGGGCATACGGATCTGTTCTTTGGTCCAGAGAGCCAGCTGTTGCAGGCCGAGTTGCCGCAGGCCGGATTTGCGCTGGTGCGGAAGGGATTTGTGCTCAAACCGCCGGCGAAGCCCATTGTGCCGGCGGAGTAGATTGCTCGTGTTGACTCCGAATGATCTTAGACGGCCCTTCCCGCGGCGACTGCGGACGCCCATGCCCACTGAAAATTGAATCCGCCGAGATGGCCGGTGACGTCGACGGCTTCGCCGATGAAGAAGAGGCCGGGCACGGAGCGGGCTTCCATGGTGCGCGCGTTGAGGCCGTCGGTGTCGACGCCGCCCGCGGTTACTTCAGCCTTGAGGAAGCCTTCAGTGCCGGTGGGATGGAACTCCCAACGATGCAGTCGCCGTTCGCAGGCTTCGAGAGCGGCGTTGGTCCAGCCGTTGGGCGCACCCACGTCAACGATCCGGTCAGCAAACCGTTGAGGCAACACGGTGCGCAAGGCCAGGCGGAAAGCAGCCGTATCGCGCCGCGCACCCGTTGCGAGGAGCGGGCGGAGCATTTCAACGTCGGGCGCGAAATCGACAAGGAGCGGTTGGCCGGGCTGCCAGTACGACGAAGCCTGCAGAATTGCAGGACCGCTGAGGCCGCGATGGGTAATGAGGAGCTTCTCCCGGAATCGTATGGGGGGGAACTGCGTTTGGCGGGCTTGAACAACCGCTTCGGATGAGACGCCAGCGAGCGCGGTCCATCCGGCTTCTGCGGCTCCGAGAAGGAGCGGAACGAGGGCCGGGCGCGGAGGGATGACGCGCAGGCGGAATTGGCGGGCGAGATCGTAGGCCAGACTGGTGGCGCCGAGTTTAGGAATGGAGAGACCGCCCGTGGCGACGACGAGTGCGGCGGCCTCGAATCCACCCTGGGATGACCTGATGCGAAAAACGCCGGAGGTGGCTTCGACGGCGATATCACGGGTATTCAGAATCAGATCAACATTGCCGTTCGATTCTTTCGACTTTTCGCATTCGGCGACCAGCATGTCGAGAATCGATTGCGCGGAGTGATCGCAGAAGAGCTGGCCAAGGGTTTTCTCGTGCCAGGGAATCTGATGGCGCTCGACAAGTTCAAGGAAGTGCTGCGGTTGATATAAGGCGAGTGCGGACTTGGCAAAGTGCGGATTGGCCGAGAGAAAGTTTGCCGGCGTGCAATGGATGTTGGTGAAGTTGCAGCGTCCTCCGCCGGAGATGAGAATCTTGCGGCCGGGCTGTGGGTTGTGTTCCAGGAGAGCGACGCGGCGGCCGCGCTGGCCAGCGACTGCGGCGCACATGAGTCCGGCGGCCCCTGCACCGAGAATGAGTACATCGAATTGGCGTGGGGTTGCGGGCACGAGCAAGGTCAAGACTGCACGCTGCTACTGCGTGATGCCGAGCTGGGTGAGCATAAAGGCGTAGCGGCGGTCTGCTTCGCGGATGCGGTCGTAGCGGCCGCTGGAGCCGCCGTGGCCGCCATGCATGTTGATGAAAAATACGAGAGGATTTTGATCGGTCTTGAGCGCGCGGAGCTTGGCGACGTACTTCGAGGGCTCCCAATACATCACCTGCGAGTCGTCGAACGAAGTCTGGACAAGGATGGCGGGATAGGCTTTGCGGGTGACGTTGTCATACGGTGAATAGCTCAGCATGTAATCGAAGGCGGGCTTCTGGTTCGGGTTGCCCCACTCCTCGTATTCGGTAACGGTGAGCGGTAACGAGGCGTCGAGCATTGTGTTCATGATGTCGACAAAGGGAACTTCGCACAGAACTACCTTAAAGAGGTCGGGGCGCATGTTGGTGACGGCGCCCATCAGCATGCCTCCCGCGCTGCCGCCTTCAATGCCGACGTTGCCGCGTTTGCCGTAGCCAGCGGCGAGCAGGTCTTCAGTGGAATCGATGAAGTCGGTAAACGTATTGCGCTTGGTCATCATCTTGCCGGCATCATGCCAGGCCTCGCCCATTTCTCCGCCGCCGCGGATATGGGCGACGGTGCAGACGACGCCGCGATCGAGAAGAGGAAGAATGTTGACGGAGAAATAGTCGGGTATGGTGATGCCGTAGGATCCATAGCCATAGACAAAAAGCGGATTTTCGCCATGCTTGAACTTGTCTTTGCGGTAGACCACGGTGACGGGGATCTGTACGCCATCTTTAGCGGGAAGGAACAAGCGTTCGACGGTATAGAGTGTCTTATCGTAACCGCCGGGTACCTCCTGCTCCTTGAGAAGCGCGGACTTTTGTGTGGCGACGTCATACGCAAAGGTGGAGCTGGGCGTAATGGGCGATTGGTAGTTATAGCGATACTCGGTGGTGTCGAATTCCGCATTTGTTGCGGAACTGAGCAGATAGGCGGGCTCAGGGACCTGGATAGTGTGCGATTGCTTGCCGTCCTCGGTGATGACGCGCAGGACCGGCAGTCCCTGGATGCGCTCCGTGACGACATAGAAGTCCTTGAAGACGTCAATGTCTTCGATGGGAGTATCTTTGCGGGCGGGGATGATCTCAGTCCAGTGCGCTTTGCCCGGTGTCGCCACGGGAGCGGTGACGAGGCGGTAGGCGGGGTCGGTATCGTTCACCTTGATGAAGAAGAGGCCGTTGCCTTCGTCGACATCGAAACGGACGCCCTCTTTGCGGGCCTCGATCAGCGTCCACTCGCCGCCGGGAGTGGCGGCGTCGATAAATTTCGCTTCGGTGGTGACGTGGCTGTTTGAAAGCAGCAGCAGGTATTTGCCATCGCGCGTGCGAGCTACTTCGAGGTCATAGCGCTCATCTTTTTCGTCGAAGACAATGGGATCGGACTTGGCGTCAGTGCCGACGACGTGGCGGTGGAGCAAGTCGCTGCGTTTGGTAGTGGCGTCCTCGGTTGTGTAGAAGACGGTGCGATTGTCGGCCGCCCATGCAATGGAGTCGACGCGCTCGGTGGTGTCTGGGAGCAGTTCGCCCGTACGCAGATTCTTGACATGGAGCTTGTACTGGCGGAAACCGATGTTGTCAGTGGTGTATGCGAGGAGAGTGGAATCGTCGCTCACCGAGAAGTCGCCAAGAGCCATGAACTTTTCGCCGATGGCGAGCTGATTCACGTCCAGCATAATTTCCTCAGGGGCGGAAAGGGTTTCTTTTTTTCGGCAGAGCACCGGGTACTGCTTACCTTCCTCGGTGCGCGTGTAATACCAGTAGCCGTGTTTGCGGTACGGGACCGAAACGTCGGTCTGCTTGATGTGACTCAGGGTCTCCTTGTAGAGCGCTTCCGCGAAGGGCCTCTCGCTTGCGGTGAATTGCTCGGCATAGGCGTTTTCCGCTTCGAGGTAAGCATGGACCTTGGGGCTCGTACGCTCGCGAAGCCAGGCGTAGTCGTCCACGAGAACCGAACCGTTGATGGCTCGCTCCGTGTGGATCTTTTCTGCGATGGGCGGTGTCAGGTCCGGCGAAGTTTGACCCGCAACAGGAACACCGGCACAGAGCATGAGGAGCACAGGCAGTTTCAGGTTGCGCATGGAAGAGATTGTATGCCAGGGCCGCGTTCGCATCGGCAGTGGACGCTGATTTGTTGCACGACGCCGGGCGCAACAGCGAATTGCGAGAGAATTGGATGGGCCTTGCTCGTAGCCGGAAGCCCTTAGCCCTCGCCGCCGCGGACTTGCGGATTGGCCGGGGGAAAGTTTGCCGGCGTGCAATGAATGTTGGTGAAGTTGCAGCGTCCTCCACCAGAGATGAGAATCTTGCGGCCGGGCTGCGGGTTATGTTCGAGCAGAGCGACGCGGCGGCCGCGCTGGCCAGCGACTGCGGCGCACATAAGTCCGGGGGGCCCCCGCATCGAGGATCATTACGTCGAAGCGGCGTGGTCCCGATGGAGCTCCTTCGACCGGCTGGGGCATAACTCAATTCTCTCCGAGACCTAAGGCCTTGATTGGTCATCGAAGAGAAAAGGCCAATTTCGGCCTGAACCGCTGATTTCTCGGGCCGGGTTTTACCGATCGAAAGAGGTGTCTCATGTCTTCTGTCGTGAACAACCCTATTGTGCCACCCTTTACGCGCGAAACGGCGACGGCCAAAGTGCGCGCTGCCGAGGATGCATGGAACACGCGGGACCCTGTACGTGTGAGCCTTGCGTATTCAATCGACAGCCGCTGGCGTAACCGATCGGAGTTTATCAATGGGCGCGAAGAGATTGTCGCGTTCCTGACACGCAAGTGGGCACGCGAGCTCGATTACCGGCTGATCAAGGAACTGTGGGCGTTTGGCGGTGCGCGGATCGCGGTGCGCTTTGCGTATGAATCGCACGATGCATCGGGACAATGGTTTCGGTCGTATGGCAACGAGAACTGGGAGTTTGGCGCGGACGGGCTGATGCATCGGCGCCATGCAAGTATCAACGATCTGCCGATCGATGATGCGGAGAGGCTCTTTCATTGGCCAATGGGACGCCGGCCTGACGATCATCCAACGTTAAGCGAACTCGGGTTGTGAGGAGACGATGGCTCGGTCACACAGTCCCGCAGGGGCTAAAGCCCACATTGGTTTTGCGGCACTTGCGGCACGACTAAAATCGTGCCCTGTTACAAGGCGACCACGCCGTTCTCTCTTGAGAAATGCCGGAGCTAACTTAATATGCATCTTCAGATCATTGACGGACTGGGCGCTATGCATTTCTTCAACGCGCGAAGTTAGCCTTCATCGTCGCGGAACATGGGGTGTGGGATCAGGCTGCGGTAGTCTTCCTGATGCGCGCCGTCGAGGCATGCCTCGATGATGCGATGGCCGAGGGGATCGAGATCAGAAACCTGGAAAGGCTTGAGCTCGCGTGCGAAGAATTCGCGCCACTGGTGCGCGCCTTCCTCGTAGACATCGGGGCCGCCCTGAATCTGCTCTTCGACGCGAAGAAAGACGCGGGGAATCATCGAGCCTTCAATTTTCAGCTGGCGGGGGATGTAGCCGAGCAGCGGGAATAGCGCTTCATCGACCTGCTCGCGGCCAAAGCGCGCACTGCCGCGGCGGGCAAGGTATTCGCGGGCGATCCACTCGGCCATGTAGCCAACTCTCCACGCGCCAATGTGCTGGTTGGGCAAGAGCACGTAGCGGGTTTCGGGGGTGGCGGTGATTTGGTGAAGAAGCAGGTTGGCCTGGTCGACGCGGCGGCCGGTGGCAAAGGCCCAATAGGAGCCGACGCCTTCGGATTCCATGGGCGTTTCCCCGTTGAGACTTTCTTCCAAGAGCCCGTCTCCGGGCGAGGGATGGATGCTGGGATTGGCATGGCCGCGCGGCGCGACCAGACGCCACAGCCAGGCGAGCGCGGGGCTGAGCACGTGCATCATGGCGAGGATTCCGTAGAGGCGGCTCCCGGTATGGGTGGGCGGGCAGCGCACGCCGAAGCTGCGCACATCGACGGGGCGGGTGCCGGCGGCGATGTCTTCGATCATGCGGCGGGGCAGGATGACGCGCGGATTGGGGCAGAGCTTGCCGGGCGCGTCTTCGACGTGCTCCCACGTGAGGCAGGTGCCGCCGGGAACGATGTAGTGATTGAGAAAGAGCAGCGGCTCAGGCGGATCGATGCAGAGCCGCTCGAGGCTGGGCGCGGTGCCATAACTGTGAATGTGATCGACGCGGACGAACCAGGCATTCTCAGCGTCCGCGATGGTGAGGCGTTTGCTTGAGCCCTGGTAGCTGGGATGCGCGCAAGCCATGTCGTCGGCGATGGGGCGGAGATGGCATGCTTCGGGTAAATTGAGAGTGCGCTGCTCGTGGGTGACCACATTTTCGCCGAGAAGCAGGCGGCCATCGCCCATACGGTGGATGTGCTCGGTGATCTCGCTCTTACCGCCGCCGCTGGCGCCTTCGTGCATGAGGATGAGCTGATTTTCGTAGGGCGTGACGACGGCCACGGCAGCGCAGTGATTGGTGGTCCAGCCCTCGCGCTCGCCGATGTCGAGCAGCATGGAGTAGACGCCCTTTTTCGCGCTTGGCCCCGGATAGAGGTTGTAGGCAAAGACTTCCTGATGCGTGGCGGAGCGGTCGTGAATGACGATCTGGCGTCCGCCGAAATGGGTGTGGCGGAAGGGTGGCGCGACAAAGAGAACGCCGCCGGTGATTTTGAAATCCTCCGGGACTTGGCTACGGGGAATCATGCCTTGCAGGTCGGCGAGAGCTGCGGCGAAGAACGCGGCCTGGCGCGGCACGATCAGGAGCGAACCGTAGCCGAGCGCGTCGGGTCCGGCGTAGAAGGGCATGGCGACCAATTCCTGTGTCTTGAGCCAGTCGAGGGTCTGCTGGCGCGTCGTCGCGAAGGGCTCTCCGAAACGCTCTTCGTAGCGCGGCTTGTCGGTGGGTAGCGAGTCGCCGATGAGCATCGCGGCGGGATCGCGGCGGCGCATGGCGGGGTCAGGAAAGTTGATGGCGAGGCCATTGCGGGCTTTTGTAATGACGGCTTCGACGATGCGGGATGTGCCATTGAAATATCCCTGGAGATGAAAGACGGCTTCGTAGACTCCGTGGTCGTCGCGGTTGCCAAGGGTCCAGTCGGTGGTGCCGGTGGAGCGGCCGAGCGCCCAGTCGAGGAGTTGGAAGCGATTCTCAGGTGTCTGGACCAGGGGCGCGGCGGAGAGGACTTCTCGGACATGCGGGGGGAGATCGAGATTGGCCCAGGCGGACTGGAAATCAATCGTGGGTGCATCGGGAGTGGTCGTAGTCATGATGTTTTGCTTTCCATAACTGGTGGCACAAGGGGAAGGGTGATGCGCAATGGATCTTTTGAAGCCAAAGAAGCCCAACATCTCTTATCGCATCCGAGGATACGGCTAGCAGTGAGGGCTGTCACGCTTGCGGAAATCGCTCGCGCACCAGGGCGAGAGCGTCTTCGGGGGTGGAGATGGCGCCCTCGAGCTGCGCATCTTCGATCGCGTCCAGCATTTCTTTGAATTGCGCTCCGGGCACGTAGCCGGCGGCGATGAGTTCGCGGCCGGTGAGCAGCTGCCTGGGGCGAACGACTTCTTCAGGCGTGGATTCGTAGCGCCCGCGGACGAAGTCGAAGATGTCGAGATTGCCGTGGGCGGCAAGGCAATCCATACGATGCAAGGCGAGATGCTGGCTGAAGTTCTCAAGGCGAAAGAAGCGCTTGAGTGTGGAGGCTTTCATGCGCGGGGCGTCGGCGAAGCGCATGTGGTTTTCGATGAGGGCCAGAATCAAGTGCGTTTCATCGTTGGAGAAGCGGAAGCGGCGGCAGATTTCCGCGCCCATGGCGACTCCCACTTCGACGTGGCCGTCAAAGCGGATGCGATCGGGCGCGACGCGAAACGTGGGTGGCTTGCCCACGTCGTGGAGTAACGCGCCCCAGGCGAGGGTGAGCGGACAACCGGGCTGGAGTTGGTTGAGCAGAAGCAGCGTGTGAACCCAGACGTCTCCTTCGGGATGAAGCTGGGGCGGCTGCGCAACGCCTTTCATCCGAGCGATCTCAGGCAGGATTTCAGCGAGGAGGCCGGTTTCATCCAACAATTCGAAGGCACGGCGGGCATGGCCTTCGGTGAGCATCTTGGTGAGCTCGTCGCGCACGCGCTCGCGGCTGACGGCGTGAATGCGCGGGGCGAGGGCGCGGATGGCTGCGAATGTTGCGGGCTCGACGGTGAAGCCGAAGCGGGCGGCGAGGCGGACAGCACGCAGCAAACGGAGTTGGTCTTCTTGAAAGCGGCGTCGTGGATCGCCGATGGCACGAAGGATGCCGGCGTCGAGATCGGCGAGGCCGCCGACGTGGTCCACCACTGCTGCGCGAAGTCCTTCGCGGACTGCGGACGTTTTTGCGAGCAGCTGCGAAGAAAGGTCCGGCTCACGCAGTGGATCAAGAAGCAGGCCGTTGATGGTGAAGTCGCGGCGTTGGACATCTTCGGCGGCGCTGAGGGTGTAGCGGACCTCGTTGGGGTGCCGGCCGTCTGAGTAGGCGCCGTCGGAACGGAAGGTGGCAACCTCCACCTGCGCCACCTGCGGTGGGGCTGACCCTTCGGAGGAGGGCTGTGGCTGATCCGCCACGAGGACCACGCCGAAGTGCGCACCCACCGCAAAGGTGCGCGGAAACATTTTGAGCACGACATCCGGTGTGGCGCTCGTGGCTACGTCGAAGTCGGCGGGCTCGAGACCGAGGAGCAGGTCGCGTACGCATCCACCGGCGAGATAAGCTTCGTAGCCGGCGTTGCGCAGCTTGGTGAGGATGCGAAGAGCGGATGCGAATTGGGTCGTGGCGGACGGCATGGACGCTGCAGTTATTGTCGCGCGCCCGGCCGCGAGCGTTGCACGGCGCCCCCGGTAAACTGAAGAGATGAGTGGAAGCGGCCTCATTCTCGGCATTGAAAGCTCGTGCGATGAGACGGCGGCGGCGGTGGTGGAGCGCGGCGCGCGCACGCTGTCCTCTGTCGTGGCCTCGCAAATTGCGACGCATGCGAAATATGGTGGCGTGGTGCCGGAGCTGGCGAGCCGGGAACATTTGCGTGCGATTGTGCCTGTGGTGCGGGCCGCACTGGCAGAGGCCGGGGTCGGGCTGGACGATATCGACGCGATTGCCGTGACCAGCGGGCCGGGGTTGGCTGGGGCGCTGCTGGTGGGAATCACCTATGCGAAGGCGCTGGCGTTTGCGCAGGGGCTGCCGCTGATTGCGGTGAATCACCTGGAAGGGCACATTCATGCGGTGCTGCTGCAGGAACGGGAGCAACAGAGCGCTTTCCCGCCCTCGCGACAAGAAGAAATCGCAAGGACGGGGCACGGCGAGCTGGATAGCGAATCAGCGTTAGCGTTGGTTGTGTCCGGCGGGCATACGCATCTGTATCTGGCGCAGCCGCAACAGGGCACATGGAAGTACACGCTCCTGGGCCGCACGCTGGACGATGCGGCGGGTGAGGCCTATGACAAAGTGGCCAAGCTGCTCGGATTGGGTTATCCCGGTGGGCCGTGGATCGATGGGCTGGCGCGGTTTGGCGATCCGCGGGCGGTGCCGTTTTCGTTTGCACAGATCAAGTCAAAGGTCCATTTGCATGGGGCGGCGCCAAGAACGAAGGGCGCGAAGACGGCGCCGATTGCCGCGCTCGATCCGCACTTCCTGTTTTCGTTTTCCGGCATCAAGACGGCGGTGTTGCGCTACGTGGAGCTGCATCATCTAAAACCGGAAGCGGAAGCACGGCGCGAGGCGCTGTTCACGGGACCCGATGCGCCGGCGCGGCCGACGATCGAAGAGGCTCTCGCGACATGCGATCCGACGACGCTCGATCTGATCGCGAGCTTTCAGCATGCGGTTGTGGGCGATTTGATGAAGAAGACGTTTGCCGCGGCGGAGGCGCTGGATGCGGCGCGGATTCTGGTGACCGGGGGAGTGGCGGCCAATCGGGAGTTGCGCGAGCGATTTACGGCAGAGGCAGCGCGGCGCGGGATTGATGTGGCATTTCCCACGCTGGCGCTCTCAACGGACAATGCGGCGATGATTGCGGCGGCAGCGTGGCCGCGCTATGTGGCCGGCGAGTTTGCGGCGGCGGATCTGACGGCCGATCCGTCTCTGGTGCTGGGGCGGTGAAGAACAGTAGAACCAACGCAGCCACGGGGCTTTCTTTTCTGCAAATGCCGCAAAAGGCTACACTGGCTCCAGCAGGTCGCCGCGGCTAATATCGGCTGCAGGGCGAGCGCGTAATCCAGAGGGCGTGGCCATGATTTCTGAACTCAAGATCCGCAACTTCAAGAGCCTGGAGAGCGTCGATCTCAAGCTTGGCCATTTCAATTTGCTTGTCGGGGCCAATGCCAGTGGAAAATCCAACTTCCTCGATGCGCTGAGGTTTCTGCAGGGGGTTGGTAATGGGCTCACAATCACCGAAATCTTGGATGGGAAGCCACCCACGGCAACCAATTTCAAGTGGGGCGGCATCCGCGGGGGCTCGAAGCTGGTGGGGTTCATAACGAGGGACGGAAGAGTCTCGCAACTGATAACCCTAAGGATTCAGTTCCTCCGGGATGCAGGCCTCCCTCATGACGGGGACTCCTTGGCGTATGAGGTGGCCTTTTCCCCAAGTGACGGGACGATTCAAGCGGAGACACTTAGCACACCAAAGGTCGTTGTCTTCGACAAAGGCAAGCCAGTCAGAACCGAACCAGGTTCCACGAGTTTTCTGGTTGTCCCGACCGTTGGGCAGACTTTTACCTCAAGCCTACTTACACGGATGCCGGAGCCAAGTATTGAGCCTCAGAACCCCTTTATGGAGGAGTTCGCCAGAGTAATCGTGGGCCATCTTTCAAACATGCAAAACCTTAGTCCCGACCCTGCTGTTCTTCGCCAATATTCCAAGATGTTTGCGAACAGGCTAGGCGAACAAGGCGAGGACTTCCCTGCGATTGTTCACGCGATTGAGCGGGCACATAACAAAGGCGCATTTCTGGAATGGCTCAAAGAAATGCGTCCGGAGGAAGTGGACGATATTTTCTTGGCTCCTGGAGCCAACAACGACCTTTTGTTTTTCTTGAAAGAATCTGACAACCTCTTTCCGGCAACAGTTCTGTCCGACGGCACTCTCCGCTTCATTGCTCTCGCAGCGGCCTTCTTCCAACCTTCCATGCCTAAGGTTCTCGTCATCGAGGAGATCGAAAAGGGCCTCCATCCGAGCCGCCTGCGGCTTTTGCTCGAACTGATGCGTTCGCAATCCAAGCGGACGGGAACGCAGGTCTTCGCGACCACGCACTCGCCTACGCTACTAGCATGGCTTACCGAAGAAGACCGCAAGACAACTTTCGTCTGCACGCGCGACGCTGAATCCGGAGCCACGAAGATGCGTTCTCTTGCCGAAATCCCCCGCTTCGAAGAGCTACTCGAAAAGGGCAGCCACATCGACGAACTGTTTGCGGAGGGATGGCTGGAGTCGGCTCCGCAATGAGCTGGAACGTGCTCATTGTTCCCGAAGACCCCACGTATAACGGCTATCTGTTAAGACCGCTCTGCAAGCGGCTGTTCCGGGAGGCAGGCAAGCACAGTGCAAACATCGTCGTCCTACCGGAACCCAGAGTGCAGGGTTACGCTCACGCCAAGAGACTCCTCGAAGATCTGATTCCGCGCAACTGGTGGCATTTCGAGCTGATTCTTTTTATCGCAGACGCAGACGGTTTGGCGGATAGCCGTAAGGACGAGTTCAAGCGTCTCGAGCAGCTTTCGACGCAGCGCGACAGGCCAGTCAAACTCATCTGCTGCGCGGCGGAGCAGGAACTGGAAACATGGCTGCTTTCCGGCCATCAGGAAAAACTGAAAGACCTTGGCTGGCGCTGGCCGGAAATTCGCGCTGAGGTTTCCGTCAAAGAGAGATTCTTCCAGCCTTTTCTTGATCGGCACGGTGACTCGGCAACACCGAGCCAAGGACGCGAACGTCTGATGCAGGAGGCGCTCGCGAACTTTGCCGGAATGAAGAGCCGTTGCGATGAATTGCAGGAACTCGAAAACCGCATCCGGGCACATGTCGTCAGTATTTCCTAATGCGAGCACCTATCGAACGGGAGCCGCTGGCTTACGGAAGGTGAGGCAGTAGAGTTTGCCGCCGGCGATCTCGCGGGCTTTGATTTCCTGCATCTCCTCAGGAACGAGATCGATGGGGCAGCGCACGGCTTCGCTGCCAGGCGGAAAGTGAGCCTTGGTGGCCCGGTTCTTCTGGTAGCTGTCGCGGGCGACTTTCTCGGTTTCGTCGGCAATCACGATTTTGGTTCCTGGTTTGGCCACCCAGATCATTTCGCGAATTGCGCGTGCGGGGTCGGAGAAGAAGTTAATGCCGCCGACATGAAAGACGCAATCGAAGACTTCGGCGCAAAAGGGAAGGTGCGCGGCTTCTCCCTGGAAAAGGCGCGCCTGCCGGCGCCATTTTTTTAGTTTCTTGTGGCACTTGTGAAGCATGCCCCAGGAAAGATCGAGGCCATAGAAGTCAATGTCCTGTGGAAGATAGCGGATGTTGGCCCCCGTGCCGACACCGACCTCGAGCACACGTGCACCGGGTTTGATTTCGAGTTCGGCGATAATCTCGCGGCGGAAATCGGGCTTGCGCTTCACGAATCGATAAAGCGATTCAGCAAGATCGTAGCCAGGGGCGATGCGGTCGTACAAAGACTGATATTTCAGGTTCGATCCGGTTAATGTACTGATAAATAAAGGAATGCCATCACGGATAGGATAAACGCGGCCGGTTGCCGTGTTACGGAGAGTACTCCCTTCCAACTCGAACTCGTAGCGCGTATCAGGGTCGCAGAGCAGAGACAGAACTTCGCTTTCCATATCCTCCTTTCAGGTTGGAGAGAAATGACGGGGGAGTCTCAACTCATCTATACACCAGGCGACTATGAAATTGCAGCATTTGAACGGAAATCCCGCAATATTTTGCACTGCTACAATCGTAGTGGTATCACACCAAAACTACCCTGAATTCGAGCTCCAGCAAGCCTTAATGACTCTCCGCCTCTTCAACACACTTTCGGGACAATTGGAAGAACTGGCTCCGGCTGACGGCAAATCGTTGCGCATGTATGCCTGCGGGCCAACGGTCTATGACTACGGTCATATCGGCAACTTCCGCACGTTTCTTCAGATCGATGTGCTACGGCGTTTTCTCAAGTTGACGGGCGTGTCGCTGCGCCATGTGATGAACATCACTGATGTGGACGACAAGATCATCCGCAATGCGGCGGAGCGCGGGATCTCGATCGGGGAATATACGGCGCGATACGTCGAGGCGTTCTTTGAGGACCTGGATTCGCTGCGGGTGGAGCGGCCGGAGGTGATTGCGCGCGCCACCGAACACATTCCGCGCATGGTGGAGCTGGTGGAGAAGCTTGCCGCGGCCGGCGCTGCGTACAGAGTGGACGATGGAAGCTGGTATTTCAGGCTTTCGGCGTTTCCCGAATATGGAAAGTTGAGCAAGAAAGACCTGAACGGGATCGAAGACGGCGCGCGTGTGGATGTGGACGAATACGAAAAAGATTCGGCGCGCGACTTTGCCTTGTGGAAGGCAGCCAAGCCAGGTGAGACGTCGTGGGAGACGCCGATCGGGAACGGCCGGCCAGGATGGCACATCGAGTGCTCGGCTATGGCGATGGAGTATCTCGGCGAGAGCTTCGACCTGCATGCCGGCGGGGAAGACCTCATGTTCCCTCATCATGAAAATGAGATTGCGCAGAGCGAGAGCGTGACGCACAAGACTTTCGCGCGGCATTGGATGCATGTGCGCTTCCTGTTGGTGGACGGGCGCAAGATGTCGAAGAGCGAGGGGAACTTTTTTACTCTTCGCGACCTGCTGTTGAAGGGGTACAAGGCATCGGCGATTCGCATGGCACTGATCTCGGTGCCCTACCGGCACCAGCTGAACTTTACATTTGAGGGACTGACCGAAGCGACGAACGCGATTGAACGGCTTCGGACCTTTCATCAGCGGCTGATGACGGTATCTGTTACGAGCAATAAGAGCGAGGGTCCCGGAGGATGCTCTCCCCTGGAGGCTGCGGCGCAAAAGGCGCAAGCAGACTATATGGATGCGCTGGCCAACGACCTGAATACTGCCGAAGCGCGTGCGCCGATCTTCGAGCTGATTCGCGCAGCCAATACGGCCATCGACCGCGGGCAGTTCTGCGTGGGAGATCGCGATGCGATCCTGAAGGCAATGGCTTGCTTCGATGCGGTGTTCGATGTGCTCGAGGATCGGGATGCGGAGCCTACGCGACGCGCACTGGAATGGGCGGAGAAGGAAGGGCGGATGGCCGATGTAGCTCCGGAACTGCGGGCGCGGGCATCGATCGGCGACGACGAAATCAACGCGCTCGTGGCGGAGCGGGATGTCGCCAAAAAGCGCCGGGACTTCGCGAGAGCCGACCAGATTCGCAAACAGCTTGCAGAGCAGGGCGTCCTTATTGAAGATTCGAAAGAAGGGGCGCGCTGGAAGCGGAAGTAGCGCTGCCAAGCCTTTTGGTCGCGGAGGGGGATCATTCGCACATGGAAGCCAACGATGCGCAGGAACTGCAGGAGCACGCCGAACATGGTTCGCACGAACAGGGGTTGCGACCGGTAGCCTTCACCATGAGCGTGCTGGCGGTGCTGGTGGCCGTCACCACAGTGCTGGGTCATCGCACACACACGGAAGCAGTGCTGTCTCAGAACAAGGCGACTGACAAGTGGAATGAATACCAGGCGCACAAGATTCGCGCGAACGATACGTCGCTGGCTGTTGATCTGCTCAGCGTGGTTGCGATCGCCGACAAGGACGGTGCGCAGAAACTGGAGAAGGCGTACGCCGACCACGAAGCGAAGTGGAATGAGGACCTGAAGAAGATAAAAGAAGAGGCGGACGCGCTGGAGAAAGAAGTCGCGAAGTCTGAAGCGAGCGCCGATCGCTTTGATCTGGCCGAGGCGCTGCTCGAGATTGGGCTCGTGATCACTTCAGTCACCTTGCTCACGAGGAGCCGGATCTATTGGTACTTTGGGATGGTGTTTTCGCTGGGCGGAGTGATTTCTGCGGCTTCCGCGTTTTTTCTGAGTTAGTGGAATCATAGCTGGATTATTAGAAAACCTAATTTCCGGATTCCCAGTTTGTCTGAGTTATCAAGAGATATTGGACGTTACTAAAGCCTCATAACGGTCTAACACTTTCGCGGCAAGTTACGTGAAAAGGCCTGATTTTGCTTGCTTAATCGAGAAGAGAAAGCTACGTTAGTTCCATCTATTGGGGAACAACCTTCACTCTAACCAACGGCCTTGTATTTGAGGTCTGCGCAAAAGCCCGCCACCAACAAGGGCGGGCTTTCGTGCGTTTGCTATGCAGATGGAGAGCATGAGTGCTTGTGACGCGGATGCAGAGCAAGCTGGATGCGTTCAAGATGGGGCGCACAAACAGGGATGAATCGCCGCGTGGTAGACTTGCGGGCAAATGATAGCAAGTTGGATCGCGTTTGCACTTTGTCTCACCGGAGTAGCGCTGGTGGCGCAGACTCCTGCTGCACCTGCTGAGGCTCACCCGAGCGATCTTGGCTTCAGCTATTCTCTCCCTGCCGATTGGGAAGTGGTGAATGGAAGCCCCACACTCTCTGGTGTGAAGGAGCAGGCACAGCAGAACGCATCGACAGAAGACGAGAAGAAGGGAGTGGCCTGCGTGCAGATCGCTCTCACGGCGCGGCACGGAACGCCTGCGTCAGTACTCGTGGTGGTCGAGTTGCCCTTCGCATGCTTCGGGCAGACGATGAGCAGCAAGGACCTCCCCGGATTTGCGCAAGGCGCTTCGGAAGGCATCAAGCAGAGCTTCGATATCACCGATCCGGTCTATGGCGATTACACGCTTGGAACACACAGCATGTGGATCGAGCGTGCCAAAGGAACGCCGAAGGGGCACCCGGAAGCGCCGTACACCGTGGAGATCGCGTGCACGTTGCTGAAGAAAGGCGCAGTTTGCTGGATGGTATTGGCCGCGAACGACGATGCATTGAAGATTATCGAAGGCGGCGCCGTGGAGCTCGAAGGAGAGAATCCGATTTCGCTCGTTCCCAAGACTGCATTCGAAAAGAAACCGGCGTCCTGATCCGCTCCTACTGTTTCGTTCGTACAACACCCGCTTTGAGGCTGGAAATCGCGCGGATTTTCAACCCTCATGCTATGCTCATAGCCAGCGGGACTTCCATGCACAGGCAATCTTCATGCGCGATGCCGCTCATACCAGCTCGAAAGAACTGGTCCCGTTCGCGCGCCCGTTGCATTTGCCCGCGCCGCCATTTGCGCGTGCTGCCGACTCGCACGCGACCTAGCCTCTTCGGCGGCGACTAGGTATTTGTCCGCCGAAGATCCTCGCCTGCTTTCTAGACCTGCACAGGTCTGTTGAACTGGATGACCCTTTCAAACAGGGTCCATGGCTGCGCTCCACCCGTTTGCGGGAGTCGAGCCGCGCAACCTAACTACTGAGGAGAACGACGATGACCAAGCAAGAATTGCACGCGCACTATGGCCCGAAGTTGGTGTGTTCGCTGCCAGGACCGAAAGCGAAAGCGGCTGTTGATGCGGACACGCGCTACATATCGCCCAGCTATACACGCTCCTATCCGCTGGTGGCGAAGCGCGGGCACGGCGTGCGGGTCGAGGATGTGGACGGGAATGAATTTCTGGATTTTGCCGCCGGCATTGCCGTGGTTTCGACCGGCCATTGCCACCCTGAGGTCGTTGCCGCGATTCAGAGGCAGGCAGAGGAACTGATTCACATTTCGGGCACGGATTTTTATAACGAGCCTCTGACCGATCTTGCCGCGCAGCTCTCAGCGATTGCGCCGATGCCGGGGCCGCACAGATTCTTTTATGGAAACTCGGGCGCAGAAGCGATTGAGTGTGCGCTGAAACTTGCGCGTTATCACACGGGACGCCAGCAGATCATTTCGTTCTTCGGAGCATTTCACGGGCGCACCATGGGAGCGCTTTCTCTGACGGCGTCGAAGCCGCAGCAGAAGCGGCGTTTTTCACCGTTGGTTCCAGGAGTAACACACGTTCGCTTTCCGAACGCCTATCGCGAGGGCATCGAGGACCCGAAGGCGCAGGAGGCATTCAATCTGAGCTGCGCTCGCTATATCGAGGAAAAGCTGTTCAAGACGACCCTTGCCCCGGAGGAAGTAGCGGCGATTTTCATTGAGCCGATCCAGGGTGAGGGCGGCTACGTGGTGGCGCCCACGAATTTTCTGCGCGAACTGCGGGCGATCTGCGACCGGCATGGCATTCTGCTGGTGGCGGACGAAGTACAGAGCGGCGCTGGGCGCACGGGCAAGTGGTGGGCGATTGAGCACTCGGGCGTGGAGCCGGATATGGTGTGCATGGCGAAGGGCATTGCTTCCGGCATGCCGCTGGGCATTTGCATGACGCGCGCAGAAATCATGGATTGGGTTCCCGGATCGCATGCATCGACGTTTGGCGGCAACCCGGTATCGATTGCCGCGTCGCTGGCGACGATCGGCATTCTGAAGCGGAAGGGGATTGCCAATGCTGTACGGGTGGGCAGCGCGATGATGGAGCGGCTGCGAGGCTGGACGAAGTCCCATCGCACGGTGGGCGAAGTGCGCGGACGTGGGCTGATGATCGGCATCGAACTGGTGAAGGACAAAGCGACACGCGAGCCGGCCGGTGCGCTACGCAACCGCGTGGAGACTCTGGCGTTCGAGCGCGGCTTGATGGTGCTGGGCTGCGGCGAGAATTCAATTCGGCTGTGCCCCCCGCTCATCGTCAGAGAAGAAGAAGCGATGGTGGCCCTCGATCTTCTCGAAGATGCGCTGACGGCGGCCGAGTCAGAGCATGTGCGCGTGGGCGAGTCAGCTGCCGTGGCAGCGGCTGTTGGTGACGGAGCCTAGACGGACAGTTTCCGCAGCTTTGTGACGCGCGCCATTTGCGCGGAGTGGTGCGCGGGCGGAAAATGAAGGTCCATGGGTAGGACCGCGCACCTTCGGATCGCGCTGCTGGAGCGGGCGCTCGGTGGACTGGATGGTATCGCAGAGCGTCGCGGCCGCTTACAAACTGATCCGGCACATCTAACAACGGGAATTGCCGGCGAGGACGCTGCGTTTTTCTATCTTCGCCGCAAAGGATACACGGTCGTGGCGCGGCGCTGGTCTTCCGGCGAAGTGCCAGGCGATGTGGACTTGATTGCGTGGCAAGGCCCGATGTTGTGCTTCATTGAAGTGAAGACGCGCACGGCGCGGGATATGACGCCGGCTGAAGTTGCGGTGGATGCGCATAAGCGGACGATTTTGCGAAGACTGGCGCGGCGGTATACACGGCAATTGCCACAAGTGACAATGCCTTCGGTGCGATTCGATGTTGTCAGCGTGTACCTTGTGCCGGGAGAAAAGCGCGAGTTTGTACACTTTGAGGCGGCATTCGGGTGGAGCGAATACGGGCAGCGGGGATGACTGCAGCGAAGGAGACCTGCATGGACAGCGTGGTCACATTTCTGATGACGACGAATCCGGAATCGGCGATAGCGTTCTATCGCGATACTCTGGGCCTGACTTTTGTGCGCGATGACGGCTTTGCTCTGGTCTTCGACATGAAAGGCGTGATGCTGCGGATAGGCCAGATGAAGAATTTCACGCCCGCGCAGAATACAGTGTTGGGGTGGGAGTCGAAGAACATCGCAGCAGCGGTGGATGCTCTGGTCGCCAGGGGTGTGCGATTCGAGATTTATCCGAACATGGGGCAGGACGAACGCGGTATCTGCACATTTCCCAACGGCGACAAAGTGGCGTGGTTCAAGGATCCAGATGGCAATGTGCTGTCACTGTCGCAGCATGCGGCCTAGCGCGATCAGCCTTTCAAGTCAACCTTGCGCATCCTTGTGCTCCTCGTGCCAGGCCATCTGGATTGCTTCCAGGCGCGATTCGTTGGATTTCGCGGGGTCGTCGGCGAAGCCTTCGAGCTCCGTTACGTAGCGGTGCAGATCGGTGAAGCGGACGGTCAGAGGATCGAGGTCGGGGAATTTTTCCTGCAATTGAATGCCGATCTCTTCGGAGTCGGTCCAGTGGATTTCGCGCGGCATTTTCTCTCTCGCTCCTACTTGTTTTCGAGCATGGTGATGAGTTCCTGCTCGCCGTCGAGCAGATAGAACGCAATGAAGGTCAGGGGAGTGACGTCGGATGCATTGCCGAAGTCAGCAATGACGCGCTCAGCCGGTTCATAGAATGCGGAGCCGACGGGAAGCAGCTCGGCGGATTCGCCTTCAATCTGATAAAAGCCAGTGCCGCTGGCGATGTAGCCGACGACGGGACACGGATGAAGATGGCGTCCGGCCTTCTGCCCGGGCGCGAGGGTGATTCTTCGAATGTCCACGGTGTTGATGTTGCGCTCGCCGAGTGCGGCAGAGAGCAACTGCTGCCGTTCGATCGTGAGTTGGCTCATGACGTTCAGCGCGGCTTTCTACTTCGGCTCGGCCAGGGCCAGCGGCTTGCCCTCGGAGGTGTAGTTGCGATTCCACTTGGGAATCTCGACGACGTAGTTGCCGGGCTTGGTGATGACGGCCTGGCAGCCGAGACGCGAATTCAACTGCTGATCGGCGGCCATGTCGAGGCGGTCGAGCTCATCGTCCTCGGCTTCGCTGACGCCGTTGGCTCCGTCTTTCATCCAGATGTGGCAGGTGGTGCAGGCGCAAGAACCGCCGCAGGCGTGGTCGAGAAAGATGCCGAAGTTTTCAGCGACGTCAAGAAACGACATCGGCTTACCGTGATGGTCGTAGGGCAATGTGCCGAACTCAAATTCGACCACTTTGCCTTCGGGCTCGAAGGTGACGCGGACGAGTTTGTCGGGTGGAATGTTTTTGTTCGTGTCTTCCTTCATAATTGTTGCCTCATCCGGGGATACGACTTATCAGGGGCTAAAGCCCCCATCCTATTTCCTGCTTCTTGCAGCACGACTGAAGTCGTGCCCTGTTACAAGACCGCTTCTACTTGAACTCAGCCGGGGCCATGGGATGCGGGGCGGTTACTTCCTCGCCAAGGTCTTCGCCAGCGGCCGTCATGGTCTTGCCGCGAATCGCTGTTGTGACGGCGGCGTCCATCATCAATTCGGCAAGGCGGTGTGTGGTGCGGTCAAGGGCCAGCGTTGCTTCACGGATGGCTGGCAAGTCGTCCCCCGCTTTCACGCTGGCAAGTCGATCGCGCGCTGCGTCAATCGCGGAGATTTCCTCGCCGCGCAGTGCTCCCCAGGCGGGGCTGGTGTGTGCCTGTTCTACTTTTGCCAGAATTGTCTCGGCTTCATTGCGCGCTTCAATCAGCAGGCGCTTGGC
Source organism: uncultured Acidobacteriaceae bacterium (assembly GCA_963745845.1). Classification (GTDB taxonomy): domain Bacteria; phylum Acidobacteriota; class Terriglobia; order Terriglobales; family Acidobacteriaceae; genus Telmatobacter. The sequence goes on from CAVUZE010000006.1 coordinate 62,759, forward strand.
GAAGTCTTCTTCGGCGTGATCGAACGAGTCGAGAATCATGGTTTCGACCTGCTCGTCGGTGAGGCCATAGGTCGGTTTGACTTCAATTTCGGCAGCCTTACCGCTGCGCTGCTCGCGCGCCGACACGTGGAGGATGCCGTCTGCGTCGATCAGAAACTTGACTTCGATGCGCGGCAGGCCTGCTGTCATGGGAGGAATGCCTTTGAGGTCAAAGCGCGCCAGGGAGCGGCAATCGGCCGCCAGTTCGCGCTCGCCCTGGAGCACGTGAATGGCGACATTGGTCTGGCCGTCGACACCGGTGGTGAAGTGTTCCGTGGCCGATGCCGGAATGGTGGAATTGCGCGGAATGATGCGGGCGACCACGCCGCCGAGGGCCTCGATGCCAAGCGACAGCGGCGTGACGTCGAGCAGCAGCATCTCTTCGGTGGTCTTCGAGGCTCCTGCCAGAATGTCGGCCTGAACGGCTGCGCCGAGGGCAACGACTTCGTCGGGATTGAGTTCGGTGTGGGGCTTCTTGCCCCGCGCAGAGAGATGAAAGAGGTCGTTCACGAGCTGGCGAACTGCGGGGATGCGCGTCGATCCGCCGACGAGCACGACTTCGTCAATCTGCTCAGGCGTGAGACTCGCGTCGGCCAGGGCCTGCTTGCAGGGGCCGGCAGTGCGTGCGAGAACTGGTTCGATCAACTGCTCGAAAACTTCGCGCGGAATGTCGCGCTGATAGCGGTCGCCGTTGGGCAATTCGATGTCGAACTGGGCAGACCCTTCGGAGGAGAGCAGGACCTTGGCGTCGATGGCGTCTTTGCGCAATCCCTGGACAGCGCCTGGCTGGGTACGCAGGTCGACTTCGTGCTCGGAATGGATTTCGTCGAGGGCAATCGCGAGCAGAAGGTTGTCGATATCGTCGCCACCCAGGTGCGTGTCCCCATTGGTGGCGAGCACTTCGAAGATTCCGTCGCGCAACTTGAGAATGGAGATGTCGAATGTGCCACCGCCGAAATCGTAAACCGCGATGGTGCCTTCCTTGGCGCGATCGAGGCCGTAGGCGAGGGCAGCGGCAGTCGGCTCATTGACGAGGCGGAGAACTTCAAGGCCGGCCATGCGGCCAGCGTCCTTGGTGGCCTGGCGTTGGGCATCGTTGAAGTAGGCGGGCACCGTGATGACGGCCTGCGTGACGGGTTCGCCGAAGAAGCGTTCGGCGTTGCGCTTGAGCTGGCGCAGGATGTAGGCCGAGATTTCGGGCGGTGTGAAGCGCATTTCGCCAAGCTGGACGCGGGGGACTTCACCGGCTTCGACATCGTCGGCGAGGCGAAAGGGGAAGAACTTCAACTCGTCGCGCACTTCGTCGAGGCCGCGGCCCATGAGGCGCTTGACCGAGTAGATGACGCGTTCGGGCGTCTCGATGAGAGCGCGGCGCGCACTGTTGCCGACAGTGACTGTGGGACGGCCACCTTCGGCAGAGATCGGGTCGAGCGCGACGACCGAGGGGACAAGGTTGGAGCCATCGACGCCGGGAATAACCACGGGTGCGTCGCCCTGCATGTAGGCGACGAGAGAGTTGGTGGTGCCGAGATCGATTCCTACTACGCGTCCTTCCGCCATGCTGGTTTAATTTGCTCCTAAGGTTTCGGTCACATCGCGGACCAAATTGTCGAGATAGCGGCGGCGGTCGAGGAGGGCCACCATGGTTTTTTGTGCTGCGCTTCGCGCTGATTCGTCGCCGTCATCCCAGGCAGACCACTGGGTGCGCAGATCCTGATCTACCCCGTCCAGCAAGCCGTCGAATTTTGTCTTGGCTTCGGTCAGGCTTTGCTTGAGGCCGGGATCGTCTTCGCCCATCTTTTTGCCGGCGCGCATCTCCTCGAGCTGCATGTTGAGGTCGAAGACTTCTTCGAGCAGGTCTGCCGGAACGCGCGACGGATCGGTACGCCCCTTGCCGCTGTGCTCTTCGCCGATCTCGGCGCCCTGCAACTTGAGCAAGTATTCGGTGCGGCGAATCGGATCGCGGAGGGTGCGATAAGCGTCGTTGAGCAAAGCCGTGTCGGCCAGGCTCCACTCCTTCTCCTCTGGGGTGGCACGCGCAAAGCGGTCCGGATGCAGTTTGCGGCTGAGCTTGTGGAACTGGTGCTCCAGCATGCCGAGGTCGAGGTTCAGGCGCGGCTCCAGCGAAAAGACAGAGAAATAATTGGCGCCCGGAGGGGGCTGAATCTTGCTGCAGTGCGGGCAAAAGAGCGTGGACTCATTGTGAGCCACGGAACAAGACCAGCATGCAATGGGAACTGCGGAATCGAGAACCTTGAACATGTGTCAACCTGACTCACATCCGCGATCGCTACGACGAGGGCCCGATTGCTAAGACGAAAACGAGGAACCGCAGCCGCAGGAGCGCGAGGAGTTCGGGTTGATGAAGTTGAAACCCTGGCGCATCAGTGTCTCTTCGTAGTCGAGCGTCATGCCGTGCAAATAGAGGAACGACTTGGGGTCGACGAAGACGCGCACGCCGTCGAAGTTGTAGATGCGATCGCGCTCGCGGGGATGGGAATCGAACTTGATGGCATAGGAAAGGCCAGAGCAACCGCCGCCGGTGACGCCGAGGCGCAGACCGCCCTCTTCCGGCGAGACGCCCTCCTTAGCCATGGCGATGCGCACGCGCTGGATGGCGCGGGCAGTTAATTGCAGCCCTTGCGCGCCCTGCGTCGGTGCCTGCGGTGCTGCCGCAGGAGGCTGCGCCGCGGAGATGTCTCCGGAAGGCTTGGATTCGATTGTCACCATGTTCGACATTGTTGCCCTTGCCCTTCGTTCGATTTGCCCTCAGGGGCTCAAGCCCCGTCGCTCCAGGGAGTATCAGTGGCACGGCTAAAGCCGTGCCCTGTTACAGGGCTCTCACCGTCACGACTGTTTACTGCGCGGTGGCAGTCGCTGCCGGAGCCGCTTCAGCCACGCCGTTCTTCTTTTTCCAGTCACCGATCGCGGCGCGAATCGCGTCTTCGGCCAGCACCGAGCAGTGAATCTTCACCGGAGGAAGCGACAGCTCCTTCACGATGTCGGTGTTCTTGATGGCCATCGCATCATCCACGGTGCGGCCCTTGATCCATTCTGTTGCGAGCGAAGAGCTGGCGATCGCCGAGCCGCAGCCGAAGGTCTTGAACTTGGCTTCTTCGATGACCTGGGTCTCGGGGTTCACGCGGATTTGAAGACGCATCACGTCGCCGCACTCCGGCGCGCCCACGAGGCCTGTTCCCACGTCCCCAGAGGATTTGTCGAGCGTACCGACGTTGCGGGGATTGTTGTAGTGGTCGACCACCTTATCGCTGTATGCCATTTGTCCGTTCTCCTCTCGCGGGGGAAGCCGCGCGTACTCTTGTTTGATTCGGCAGAACAGCCCGCCGATGCTTCATTCAATCTTCAAATGCCTCAGGGGCTAAAGCCCGCTTACTTTGAGGCCCGCTTTCAGCACGACTGAAGTCGTGCCCTGTTACAAACCGTCGATTTGATTCGTGCTTTCCCAGGTCTCAAATACGAGACCTGGGGCACCCATTTTCTTCGCACCAATCAGTCCCGGCACGGATCGATCCGCATCTGCCGAAGGCAGCTGGCCCCACCGCAGGTGGCTTTAGTGCGCCTGCCATTCAATCTTGGTCAGATCAATACCTTCCTTCACCATCTCGTACAAAGGTGAAAGCTCACGGAGTTTCTTCACGATGTCGATGACCTTCGCTGCCACGTAGTCCACTTCCGCCTGCGTATTGAAGCGGCCCAAACCGAACCGGATCGAGCTATGCGCCACGTCGTCACCGAGGCCGAGGGCCTTGAGCACGTAGCTAGGTTCGAGAGTGGCCGAGGTGCAAGCCGAGCCGCTCGAAACCGCGACGTCGTTGATGCCCATCAAAAGCGACTCGCCTTCCACATAGACGAAGCTCATGTTCAGATTGCCGGGCAACCGGTGCTCCCACGAGCCATTCACGTGAACATAGTCGAGCTCGGATTCGAGCTTGGCCTTGAGACGGTCGCGCAAGCCGCGCAGATATGCCGCTTCATTGTCCATTTCCTGCATGGCGATTTCGCAGGCCTTGCCCATGCCCACGATGCCAGGCACATTCAGTGTTCCAGACCGCATGCCACGCTCGTGACCGCCGCCATCGATCTGTGCGGCGATTTGGACGCGCGGATTGCGACGGCGCACATAGAGAGCGCCAACGCCCTTGGGACCGTACACCTTGTGGCCGGACAGGGAAGCGACGTCGACGTTATCGGCGATCACATTGAACGGCACCTTGCCGATGATCTGCACGGCGTCGGTGTGGAAGAGCACGCCCTTCTCATGACAGATTTTGCCGATTTCGCGGATCGGCTGAAGGACGCCAATTTCATTGTTGGCGGCCATGATGGTAACGAGGATGGTCTTGTCGTCGATGGCGCGCTTGAGGTCTTCGAGATCGATGAGGCCGTCTGCCTTTACGGGCAGATAGGTGACGCGATAGCCGTACTTCTCGAGGCGCTTGCAGGTGTCAAGTATCGCCTTGTGTTCCGTAACCTGGGTGATGATGTGGTTGCCGCGCTCGCGGTACATCTCGGCGATGCCCTTGATGGCGAGGTTGTCGCTCTCGGTGGCGCCGGAGGTAAAGATGATCTCCTTCGCGCTGGCGCCGATCAACTTGGCAATCTGCTCGCGCGCGGTTTCGACGGCCTGCTCGGCTTCCCATCCAAAGGAGTGGTTGCGGCTGGCGGCGTTGCCGAATTTGGAAGTGAAGTAGGGTATCATCGCTTCCAGCACGCGGGGATCGAGCGGGCTGGTGGCGTGATTGTCCATGTAGATCGGTAAGGTGACTCCTGCCGGCACTTCAACCTGGCTGACGACTGTGCTCATCGCAATTCCATCCTTATGACTTGTTACCGGCGCAACAGCGCGGTGGGGAAAAACTGCCTTACAGTGTGAGCGAAACCAATTGACTGACATCTGAGGCTCGCGCCGGTTCGTGCTCGGCGAGATCCTGAATACTGATGCTCTTGAGGACGCCGGCGATGGTCTCATTCACACGCGCCAACGGCTCTTTGATGGTGCAACTGGGCGTCAAGTCGCAGGCTTTCGCGCCCTTGGTGCACGAAGTAATGAAAAATGGCCCGTCGATGGCCAGGATGACTTCGTAGGCCGAGATGGAGCGTGCCGCCCGCGCGAGCGCATAGCCGCCGTTCATGCCGGGGTGGGATTTGAGCAATCCCGCCTTGGTGAGCTGCTGCAGCGTCTTGGCTAAAAGCTGGGCTGGAATGTGGTACTCGTCGGAGATGTCCTTGGCGCTGAGCGCGATGGATTCGGGGTGTTCGGCCAAGAACTTGAGCGCCATCAACCCGTAATCGGCCTTTTTTGTGAGCTTGAGCATGGAATATCCGACTTCTTCGGTCCGTGTTTAGTATACGACCACTTCTGTCGGTGTTCAAGAGCTGCGTCGGGTTTGGAGGCCGAAAAGGGAAATCTGACCTAACGGGAACGTTTCATCGAATTTTGGCGCTTGAATTTGGAAGAAAGGCCGCTACAATCGGCGGGAAGAGCATCCAAATTGAACTGAATCCACTTTGATGGCAACCGCCTGTAAACACCCCAGGGTACGAATCGTTTCCAGACACGAAGACACAGAGTACGTCGAGTGCCTGGAGTGTGGCGAAGTCTTTGACTCCGAGGAATTTCACGACATGGCGATTGAAGAAACCGCCGACACGACGAAGGACCTGGCGGAAGACGAATAGAGCCTAAGCGCCTTAACGTCTATTGAGCGGGATCGAAAGGTCTTATGCCTAGGCCTGTGCGTGGCGGCGCGGGGACGCTGGAGCCGGAGTCTACTTGAAACCTGCTCCGCCGGCTGAGTTTGCTGACGGTTTATGGGCGGCGATCCAGGCATAGTGCAGGCCGGAAACCACCGTCAACAACATCGTGGCCCACAGTGCGAAGGACTGGAGAGCGACCACCCAGGGCGCTTGTGTCAACTGATGCAGAATGACAACCGCAACGGCTAGAACCTGGGCAAGTGTGTTGGCCTTGCCGAAGACGCTAGGTTGGAACTCGCGCCGGCCGGCAGCGGCGTAGAGGATCGCTGAAACCAATAGGATGCAGACGTCCCTACCAAAGACGAGCACCGTGACGCGAACGGGCATGAGCCCTTCATGCATGAGCACGAGGAATAGGGTGCTGAGCAGCAGTTTGTCCGCGACGGGGTCAAGATATTGGCCCAGAACAGTGCGCTGCTTGAGCGCCCGAGCCAGCAGGCCGTCGAGCGCATCCGTGAGCCCAGCGGCGACAAAAAGAATGAAGCCGACTTTAAATTGGTTTTCGAGAATTGCGGCGACCAGGAAGGGCGCAAGGCAAATCCGCAGGAGTGTGAGGAGGTTAGGCGCGGAGGCCAGAGGATTGGGCCTTGGTTTTGTGGCGTCTGTCATCGTGCGGGACATGGGAAGCCGGCGGCGCCGCGAATACTGATTTTCCCCATCGACTAGAGATGGTACAGCAATGCATCGAATGCGGCGCGCCGCATCTTTTCGCAGAGGGCCAGCCCTGCTAAACTACTTGCTGGTCATTTCGAGCGGTTCCAAAATTTACGTGCCATTTGCCAATTCCGTTCAAGGTGTCATTTTCTTCCACCCCAGTGACGAAGACCTGTCTCTGGGGGCCCGGCTTAAGGAAAATGCCCCTCGGCAGTTGTGGCTTCTGGGTATAGCAATTGCGGAACCGCTGTAGGCAAAGGCCGAAGGCGCGTAGCTCAGTTGGTTAGAGCGCTTCCTTGACACGGAAGAGGTCGCTGGTTCGAATCCAGTCGTGCCTACCATATCAACCTTAAAATCAATTACTTATAGCCTTGACCTCTTCTTTCTGCAACCCTTTTGGGTGCTCTTGGGTTCGATCGCTTGACAGAACCAAAAAACCGTTGTTATCGGCCCGAAGATCGCTGAATGCCAGCGCCTGGGCCGCGCGCCTCTCGTCCGTGACCGTCTGCTGATAGATGTCCAGGGTGATCCGGGAGTTCGCATGCCGAAGCATTTCCTGGGCGATCTTCACATCGATGCCACGCTACCGGAGGAATTGAGAGAGACCGTGGCGGAATGAGTGCCACCCGATCGTCTTCGTCACGCCCATCTCCTCGAGAACCGGACGAATGTGACGCTTGAGGATCATGTCAGGCTGAAGAGGTTGTGAGCCGTTTTTCTGAATGGATGGAAAGAGGAAATCTGAATCGGCCCGGTATGGCGACTCGATCCTCCACTGCTTCAACTCCTGAACAACAATTGGATGGAGAGGCACCGGCTTGCGCGATGCCCTGGTCTTCGGTTTGCCCACGACGTTGCGATAAATGGAACGCATGATGTTGGCAATGTTGTCCACAGGCGGCGCACGCTGGGGAGCGTTCCACGGTAGCGACCTAACCCTGTTGTTTGATACAGCGGGCGTCCCCAGGAATAAGTCGGGGGACGCCTTGGCTCGAGCGATGCGCCAGTATTGGATCCAGTTTGCGAAGACCGGAGATCCAAATGTGCCGGACCAACCCAACTGGCCCGGGTACGATGCAGCCACGGGCTCATATCTGGATCTCGGAGAGCCCATTCACGCCTCAGCGTCTCTGCACCCGAAGGCCTTTGACCTTATCAATCGGTTGTACGGTAGCCGCGAACGTTGATTGACATAGGCAATCAGTTACAAAGCTCTTCGTTCCGTTGGATGACCCTCGATCGGGAAATTACCCCTCGGTTATTCTGAAATTGGGTAATGTCCTATTACTGCGTTACGCACTATTAGGACAGCACCTGAAATTGTTATTATCTCCGATGTAATTTCCCCATAGCCCCATAGCCCACCATCCGCCCGGAGCGGAGACCGGAATCTTCGTCGCTCTACATGGGGCTAATTCACGGTGAGGGTGACCGTGGTGGTTTGTGAAGCCGAGGCTGCGGTGCCCGTTACGGTGACGGCGTAGGTTCCAGCGGTCGTTCCTGAATTGCCCGTGCTGCCTCCTCCGCTGTTATTTGTCCCGCCTCCACCTCCGCCACCGCAACTCACAAGGACTCCGCTTAGAAGCGCCATCAAGAGGAGCATCCCAAGCACTCTGAGTTTGCTGCGCCTGCGCGCTGGTAAGCCGAAGAGCAGAACACAGGCCAGAGTCGCGCCTCCAACTGCATACCAGGGGGGCCTGCGCAATTTGAAACGATCCAAAGTCGCTGTCGTTGCTGCTGTGGTCGTGAGGGTAAGCGTAGAGGTTCCCGCAGTCGCGCCGCTGATTGTGACAGAAGTTGGAGAGAGTGCACAGGTTGCTGGATCGTTAGCGGCCGCTGGCGTAATAGCGCAGGTGAGCGCAACTGCTCCAGTAAATCCGCCCGAAGACGTTACGCTGATCGTCGATGTATTGGCTGTTGTCGCGCCACGGCTCACAGTGATATTGCCGCTGTTCGTCAGAGCGAACGCGGGGGCTACAAACGCGGTCACGGTGACGTTCACGGTGGTTGTCTGTGTGATCGCACCGGAGATGCCGGTGACCGTAACTGCATAGGCGCCGGATGTGGTTGTCGAAGTGGTGGTCACAGTGAGGGTCGCGCTCTGCGCGGTGGTTCCGGAGATGGCGACCGAGGGCGTGGCACCGCACGAGGCCGGACTGGTGGCGTTCGCAGGTGTCATGGTGACGGCACAGGTGAGATTCACTGTGCCGGTAAAGCCATTTGCGGGCGTGACAGTAATTGTGGATGTGTTGCCGGTGGTGGCGCTGGCTTCGACAGTGATGTTGCCGCTGTTTGAGAGAGCAAAGCCGGGAGCTGGCGCGGTGGTCACGGTGATTGTGGTTGCTGCAGAAGCGCTCGCCGCGAAGTTCGTGTTTCCGGCGTATGCGGCCGTGACTGCATGATTACCCACAGCCAGGCTCGATGTTGAGTAGGTTGCCACTCCAGACGCATTGAGAGTTCCGGAGCCGAGAGCGGTTGCGCCGTCGTAAAAAGTGACGGAGCCGGTTGGCGTTGTGGTATTTCCTGTTGATCCGGTGACTGTTGCGGTGAAGGTAACAGTTTGTCCGGCGGCGATAGATGTCGAAGAGGCAGAGAGCGCGGTTGCAGACGCAGCCGAACCAGTGATCGTGGTGCCATACACGTTGAGCAAAACAGTATTGCCAACAAGAATGTCTGGCGCAGAACCCGCAGTCAGATTTGCCGCGACAGCAGGCCCCGACGCGAAGAGATTGATCAGATCCTGTGGTACCAAACTCGGTGAAGCGGTGGTGCCAACGTTGACTGAAGTGAACGTGCCATTTCCATTGCCATAGAAGATTCCGCTGAAGGCTTCGGAATCGAAGAGGGCCAAGTCAAGGTTGCCATCACCGTTGAAGTCGCCAGCAGCGAGGCTGGAGTTTCGTATTGCGTCGCCGCCTGGAAGGTCGAGGATGGATGGCGTGGCAAAGGTGCCGTCGCCGTTTCCGAGAGCAATGACGATCTCAGCCTGACTGGCAGAGGTTTCAGCTATGAAAGCAAGATCGAGTTTGCCGTCTTTATTCAGGTCCGCGACGACGGGGATGCCGTAGAGATCCGGTACCGAGGCGATAGGGATGGGCGCCTTGAACGTTCCGTCGCCATTTCCCAGAAAAACTTCGAGTTGGTTCTGAAGCTGGAAATTTGTGACGACCGTACCTGGAATATTGACAAGCAGATCGGGATTGCCGTCGCCATTGAGGTCGGCGATGGCCACGATTTGCGGGGAGATGGCGCTGTAGGGAGCGGTGTTGCTACTGTACGTGGTCGTAATCACGGGGGCCTGGAAGGTGCCATTGCCATTGCCGGGAAGGACGACGATACCCTCGTTGTAAGGGTTGACCCCAGAACCGCCGGCGACCTCGTTGAACGAAAAGAACAAGCTTGCGTTGCCGCCCTTTTTCAAGCTGGAAATCTGTAGGCCGCTAACGTTGTTGGAAATGTCGAAATCGGCCGAGGGCGCGATTTGCGGAAAAGCGGTTGGGACAGGAGTTTGAAACGTTCCGTCTCCATTGCTGATTGAAGTGAAATAGACAGGCGCGGAGTAAATGCCGTTGTCCGCGAAAACGAGGTCGGCTTTGCCGTCGCCGTTAATATCCGCGACGGCGAAGGTGCTGGCGCTCGTAGTGTTGGCCCCGGTTACAGTGGTTCCGTTGAGGACGAAACTTGCAGGCGCAGTGATGGTGGAGGTGGGCGTGAACGTCCCCTTCCCTGTGCCAAGTTGAACGGTAAATGTCGGGACGGTGGTGTCGGGATAGCCGTAGGGAGTGTCGACTGTATTCGTGATCAGGTCGAGCATCCCGCTGCCGGTCACGTCGCCAAGGTTGTTGCCTGTGTATTCGCCGAAGCCGATTTGCGGTGCGCCCTGGAATTTGCCATTGCCGTTGCCCATCAGGGCGTACGAAAGGTTGGGAGAACCCTCGTCGCCGGCGTAAACTCCGCCGTCGCCCAGGCCGACAAAGATATCCGCATTGCCATCTCCGTCGAGATCGGAGACCGAAACGAATCCATCCGAATTGATGGTTGCGTAGCTCTGGCCCTGGGTGAAGGTGCCGCTCCCGTTCCCGATCCAGGTGGAGATGCTCGAGCCGTTGTTGATGACGAGGTCGATTTTGCCGTCGTTGTTCACGTCACCGCTGGCAAGATTGGGCCCGCCGGCAAAGAGTGGGTCCTGGAAGTAAGGAAAAGCCGGTGTGGCGACTGCTGTGAATGTCCCATTGCCGTTGCCTAAGAGCACAAGTCCGTTCGAGCAGATGATGTCCTTCTTACCGATGCCGCGCAAATCCGCTGTAATCAAGTTGACAATCGGCGTGGAAGCCGCGTTGGAATAGCCGGGGAGCGATGGGGCGGCAAAACTCTGAGCGGCTTGAAAAGTGCCGTCACCGTTTCCGAGTAAAACCGAGATTTGCTGGTCGCCGGACACTGCAACGATGTCCAGGTTGCCATCGCCATTCACGTCGTCAATGACGGCGGCGACAGAGTAGTTGCCTGCGATCGGGTACACGGCACCATTTTTGAAAGTACCGTCGGCGTTGCCGAGCATGACGGCTACGCGGCCAGTGGTGGCAACGGCGTCGTCGAGAATCACCAAGTCTCCGTTGCCGTCTTTGTTGAGGTCTGCGGCGGTCAGATTGCCAGCCGATGAGTCCTGAAAAGAGGAAAGACTGAAGTTCGTTGTGCCAGTCAACAGGTAAATGCCTTCAACGAGCGAGGGGTAGATCAGGCCAAGACCGGCATAAACATAGACTCCGGAGGTTGTCATTCCGACGAAGATTCCGGGCCGCGAACCAAAACCAGCAGGCGGCTCTATAGCACACCCTGACGAAAAAACATCGGGAGTGGTCGTTAGTTGCGCTTCAGCATGCAGCACGCGCTCATAATCGGGGGCTAAAGCGGTTTCAGTATAGTGGAGGGTTGATCCCGTAATCGTATAGTTGCCAGTTGCCAGGGTAAGCGTGCAGTCCGATTCGCGGCCGAGCGCGAGCGCTGCCCCCGATGAGGTTGTAATTGTAGTGAAGTTGCCAAAGAAGTCGGCTGTGCCGGTCTGGGTGCCGTCGGTTCCGGTGATCATAGGCTTGACGGATTGATGCCTCACGCGGATCGTTTGCCGAGGGGCAATCTGTGCATTCAACAACACGGCCTGCGGAAGAAAGCTCCCTATTAATAGAACGAATGGCACAAACGAGGAGAAGGCCATAGATGCCCACAGCGCAATTCCCTGAGAAACAAGGCACGTCGAAAGGCGAGCGGAACGGCAGGAAGCAAACAAGGGAAGACGGGTCATGGTGCGACTCCAGCGACACATTCATCCGGGGTACTCAGCGAGCACCGAATTCAAAGCTGGGGGACCGACCTTGGAACTACAAAAATAAATCGACTAGTTAAAATCGTCCAGGCGGCCAAGTCTGGCTTGCGTCATTGGGAGAGAAAGGGGCCGTTTGCGTGATTCGTATATACCATACTTCTCGCGCACCTGGCATCACCTTCGATGCGTCGGGCGAAGCGCTGCAGCAAACCCTCGAGATTTATCCCCAAAATTGGGCCGCGGTGGCAGCGGAGAGATCACAGTTCCTGCTGGATTAACGCAAACCGGACAGAACTCGGAAATCGGGCACAGGTTCTCTCAGGATTACTCCTGAAATGTCGGCATCGCGACTGGGAAATCGCGCGCTCCGCTCCGCTGAGGGCTCCCGTCGCAAAGGGAGTTTGCCGATACTGAACCTGAAAGTGTTTACACCTACATAGCCTACGTGTGGGCGACGATAGGCTCAGAATCCCAAAACGTTATCGAGTTCTCCGGCGCGGGTAACATCTGCCTCGACAAACTGAATCGCAAGGTGCATACTAGTTGGTATGTTACCGGGTACAATTGATCTGTTAGTTCGTAAAAACAGACCGAGACGCAGCGGACCTACACCGCGCGATCCGGAGCGCACCCGGGAGCGCTTGCTGCAGGCGGCATTCCGCGAAGTGTACAAATCGGGCTTCCAGAGTGCCGGCCTGGATGCCATTCTGGCCGCAGCCGGGGTCACGAAAGGGGCATTGTACCACCACTTCGGCAGCAAAGAAGCCTTGGGATACGCCATCGTCGAAGAGATCATCGCCCCCGACAATCGCGGCCAGTGGTTGAGTCCTCTGGAGAACTGCGAGGACCCTATCGACACATTGATCGGCGCTGTTCAAGCATTGTCAGTTCAGCCCGAGGCTGTGCGCGGCGGCTGTCCTTTGATCAATCTTGCGCAGGAAATGTCTCCTCTTGACGCCGGATTCCGCCAACGGCTCGCAACCATATTGCGTAACTGGCAGGACGGCGTTGCCGCTGCCTTGCAGGATGGCCAGAACCATGGAAAGGTGCGCCGCGACCTGGAACCCGCTCAAGCAGCTGGATTGTTGATTGCCATGGTCGAAGGTTACGGCATGCTTGCCAAGAATGCCCAAGATGCGAAAGTGATGGAAGCGGGGATCAGAAACATCGTGGAGTGGCTGCGGTCTTTGCGCCCGCCGAGCAAACGCAAGCGGGGCTGAACGGATCGTGTATGATTGGTTCTCACATACCAACCGGTCTGTACTAACTAGGACGCAGTCGGCACATGCAAGCTAAGGTGCCAAGTGCGGTGACCTTCTAAACACTCAGGACGGCCCCAGAGGCCACTAACCCCAAGAATCTGGAACAGGAGGATGGACATGACAGGAATCGGAGTATCACGGCGGAAGGCACTCGAAGCGGGAGCTTGCGCACTGGCTGGAGCGGCGGGACTCCTGGTAATGGCCAGCGCGCACGCAGAGACGGGGCCGAGCACGGCAACCGAAGAAATCATCCGGAAGTGGTATAAGGCGTGGGTGGAAAAGGACGAGAGTCAATTCGAGGCCCTGATGACCGACAACTTCACTTTTTCGAGCGCGGCCGGCGACGACCACATCAGCCGGAGCACTTTCAAAACGCAATGCTGGGATACACAGGCCAAGCTTATCGAGCGTTCCGATCTGGAGCGCGTGATCACAAGCGGCAACGAGGCGTTTGTGAAGTATCTTTGCCACACGACGAACGGTAAATCATTCCGGAACGTGGAATATCACCGGGTCAGAGATGGGAAGTTGGAGTGCCTTGAGTGCTATTTCGGTGGGGCCGGCTATCCGTCGGCAGCAAGCAAGGGGATGTGACGCGGTATTCAGTAGACCCTTTGGTACAGGATGGTCCGTACGCCGACGCATGCGCGAAACGGGCGGCATCGCGGTTTCAGAGCTCCGCTCGCAACGAACGACCCCATGCGAGGCAGGAACCTATTGTCAGGCAAGAGCGAACGTGACAGGAGGGATAAAGGATGCAACCTCGAAAGGAAAAAATGATGGGCGGCCGAAGATTCCTTGTATTTGCTTTTCTTACCTTTGTATTCTTGTCCGGCTTTTCGACGCCGTGGCGGATGCAGGCTCAAGACAACTCAGCGCCGTCCACGATGGTCTCAATCGATCCCTATCTGATGGACCGCGATGCGGAGATTGCGATGGCCCGCAGCGCCGGCCCGAACTCCATTTCGAGCGGGGCCAAGGTGCTGGTTCTTGGACGGCATGGCTATGAAACGGCCGTGGAGGGGAAGAACGATTTCGTATGTCTGGTGGGACGATCTTGGGACTTACCGAAAAACAATCCGGCATTCTGGGACCCAAAGGTACACGGTCCGATCTGCCTTACCGCTGCGGCTACGCGGTCTTATCTTCCGATCTACCTCAAAAAGACCGAACTGACGATTGCCGGACGTTCGAATACTGAGATAGAGGACGCCATAATCGACGGCATCGCGAAAGGGGAGTTGCCCACACCCGAACCTGGTTCGCTGTCCTACATGATGTCAAAGCAAGGGTATTTGAATGCCAGCGTTAAAGGACCCTGGCTTCCCCACGTGATGATTTTTGTCCCCGAAATCGACCCTGAAGCCTTGGGATCCGGCTTAGGGGATGACGTCCCGTTGGGCGCGCACGAGGAAAAAATAGCCCGCTATACCACAATTGAGGTTCCGGTAAGCAATTGGTCGGACGGAACGCCATCGCCGCTCCACGGCGGCAGCCATTGAAGGAGTGTGCGGTCAAAGGGGGAGCAGCGATATGAACCGACGAGAATTCAGCCAACAGTTATGCGGCGCAGCTTTGAGCGCGGCCATCGCCAAGATGGCCGTTGCACAGCAGCAGACTCAGGACACGAGCGGCAAGCAACATTCCATGCCGGAGAAACCGGCAGAAATCGCAATGCTGATTTATCCGGGCATGACAGCGCTCGATCTGATCGGTCCGCAGCAGGTATTTGGCTATCTCCCTGGCGTCAACGTGGAGCTTGTCGCCAAGACGAAGGACGGGGTGAGAAGCGACACCGGCATTACCATCCACCCGTCCAAAACCTTCGCGGATTGTGCCGATCCGGTGGACATCCTGTTTGTCGGGGGCGGCAGCGCTGGCACCGTGGCGCTGATGACGGACAGCGAAACCCTCGATTTTCTGGCGCAGCGTGCAAAGACCGCCAAATACGTGACGAGCGTGTGCACAGGATCCATGGTTCTCGGCGCGGCTGGCCTATTGCGCGGCTACAAAGCCACGTCGCACTGGTCGGTGCGTGACCTTCTGCCGCAGCTTGGAGCGGAGCTTGTCGTCAGCCGTGTGGTGCAAGACCGTAACCGCATCACGGCCGGCGGCATCACGGCGGGAATTGATTTCGGCCTTCGCGTCGCTGCGGAATTGCGGGGCGAGGACTATGCGCGGTTCCTGACGCTGGCTCTGGAATATGACCCGCAGCCACCATACGGGTCGGGCACACCGGAGAAAGCCACGCCTGCTGTGGAAAAGATGTCGCACTCGGCGTTTGATCCGTTGCATACAGCATTTCGCGACGCGGCCCTTGAGGCTCGAAAGAAGTGGGTATCGTAACAGGCCGGCGGATCAGTTCGCCTGCCCCGCCTTCAAAAAGGACATTGTTCGGTACGACCGTGTCGGAGAAAACTCTTTGCCTGCACGCCGCTTCTTGCGTGCTGTGGGCCACACTTCACAGTCAACGGCGGAGGTCGCGTTTTAAGGTTCGGGAAGGTTGAGCGCGTAACGTGCATGCCTAACTTCGCCGGAACGAACGAGCGCACCTCTTTGGACGAGGTCGGCGAGATCGCGGGTGGTTGTAGCCGGGGATGCCTCCGTTATTGTCATGTAGTTCCCGGCACTCAGACCCCCCTTGAAGCCTTCGGGGCCTTCCTGGAACATGCGCAAGAGAGCCTTCTCTTGCCTTGCATTGATCTTGCCGTGCAAGCGATCGAGGAGCTTCGTTTTCGCGATGACGAACTCAACCTGCGCGATGCTGCGTCGCTGGGCCTCGAGCGCGATTCCAGCGAACCAAATGAGCCATTCGGTTATGTCGATTCGCCGATTGGCTCTCTCCAAGGCCTCATAGTAGCGTTTTTGATGCGCGAGTATCGTTGTCGACAGGGCGAGAAGGATGGGCTGTCCCACAGCCTGCGCTGCGGCCTTCTCCGCGATGGCACGGCCAATGCGGCCGTTGCCATCCTCGAACGGATGAATTGATTCGAAATAGATGTGAGCGATGCCGGCGCGGGTGATCGCAGGCAAGACTTTCTCACTATTCGGTGCAGTCTGATTTAACCAGCCTATGAACCGATTCATCTCGGAAGACACCCGCTCCGATGGAGGAGCCTCAAAGTGAACTTTCGAAGCACCGATCCGACCAGAGACGATCTGCATCGGCTCTTTGCTTGTGCGGTAATGGCCAATGTCGGCGAGGTCTCTTCGGCCTGCAGTGACCATCGTGTGCCAAGCAAATAGAGCTTCTTGCGAAAGTGGTTCTCGAAATGAGCGGTAGAGATCGACCATCATTTCGGCGATGCCCTGCTCGGCAGGGCTGGCGCGGCGCTTGTCTGTGGCAAGCCCGAGCTGGCGCTGAATGGAGGACTGGACGCTGTCACGATCGAGCAACTCGCCCTCGATCTTCGACGTGGTGACAGCTTCACTGCTCATCAGCTCGACAAGGAGCTGTTTGTGCTGCTCATCTCCGAGATGCTTGATCAACCCGATTACGACACCAGAAGCGAGCAGGAACCGTTCCTCTGCAGTCGCAATCTGTGTGCGATCCCACGTGAAGTTTGGCCAATCGGGATGTTGCCAGTTCCAGTGCATGAGCGATAAACGCACTCTCTATCGCTCATAATATCCTGTAATTTGATTGATGCAGCCGGAAACTATCGCTCAAAAGCGGCGCTGAGCACCCTTCCAGTAATGACCTCTTCTTTTTCGCCGAAATCTGGGTTCGATCTGCAGCCTGGCTGCATCACATTCAAAATTAATAATTTAGCGGTACACCGCCAGGGTTTTCACTCGAAAATTCTTTAGGGTTCGATTGCGATTCGACGACAATTTGATGCTTTCAATGAGTCAGAATAGGTCGGGTCTATAACTAAGTCATTTATTATTAGTGACTTGGATCGCAATGACCTCTTCCCTGGGCCACTTTTTTTTGTGTTTTTTGGGTTCGATTAGGGTGCTGAAGCCTCAAAATGGGTGCTTTTCTGCGCTTTCTGAGCCATCAGTGCGCTTTAGTTTCAATGAGTTACGGTTTGGGAAAGATTTGACACGGAAGATGTCGCTGGTTCGAATCCAGTCGTGCCTACCAAAATTAGATTCAAGGACATCCAGAGACATCCAAAGAATCAAGATTAGCCGCTTGCAACCACCCGTGGACTTTGAACCGAAGGCGATGACGATGCACGATGAGGCCGCTGGTCATCGCGTTGCGAGGGCAGGCATTCGTAGCGTGACGCGCGTTCCACAGCCGAGCTGACTGGTGATCTCCGCACTGCCGTCGTGAAGCGCCAGGATGCTCTGAACGATCGCCAGGCCCAGTCCTGTGCTGCCCGATGTCTTGGAGCGTGATGGATCGACACGGAAGAAGCGATCGAATACTCTCGGCAGCGCGTCGGCGGGAATGCCGACGCCCGTGTCGGAGACCTCGATGCGAACCGCTGCGTCCTCGTTCGCAGCCGCAAGCGTCACGGTTCCTCCCGGCGGCGTATGCCCGATTGCGTTCGAGACCAGGTTGCTCACCGCCCGCAGTATCAGTGCGCGATCCAGTTCCGCGTTGAGCGGTTCGGTCCCATCGTTCACGACAAGCGATATTCCTGCGTCGGTCCGCAGAGGCTTCGTAGTAATCGCGAACCGTGGTCAGCAACTCGCCGATGTTCACGTTCTCGCGATGCAACTCGCTTAAGGGGCTCTCCGCGCGGGCCAGAAACAGGAGATCGCCGATCAGCTCGGAAAGCCGGACTGCTTCTTCCAGTGAAGACTCCAGCACGTCGCGGTACTCGTCGACCGTCCGTGAGCGGGCGAGAGCCACTTCGGCTTCTCCGCGGATATTGTTGACCGGCGTGCGCAAATCGTGCGCGATGTCGGCTGAGAATCTCGAGATGCGCTCGAAGGATTCTTCGAGCCGGTCCAGCATCTCATTGAATGTTCCGGCCAGCGACGCAAGTTCCGACGGATAGCCTTCCGACATGATCCGTTCGCGCAGATTTGTGGACGTGATTTTCCGCGCGGTTGCGGCGATCTCTTCGACGGGTCGAATGCCGTGCCGCGCAATCCGGTATCCCACCAGCGGGAAGAGAACCGAAGTCGCCAGCAGAATGCCCCAGAACCAGAGCCGATAGCGCGCCAGCAGCTCCGTCTTCCTGCGAGACATCGATGGCGATTTGAACCGTATCGCTGTGAGCTGGCGGCGTGCCGACGGCAACCGTAGCGCTCGTGACCCGGAATGGTTGCCCGTGTCTGCCCGCCATCGCAATCGAACGCTCGGAGCGGCCGCGCGGTTCGGCTCGCGAGCTCCGCAAGATCCAACTGTTCGGCCATGCCAGGCGTCGTCAGGATGGGTACGCCACGTTCATCGAGGAGGCGAATGTAGAACTGCTGGTACCGGCGGGCCGCCGACTCGAGCTCGATCTCTTCGTGCAGCGCATCCTCGTCGTCTGGCCGTTCGCGCAGCATGGTGCGCAGCACGTGCAGTTTGTCGGCTAGGAACAGCTCTGTGCTTCGGTCCAGTTCCATCCGCAGCACGATGTAGAGACTCGCCGTGGCCAGAATGACGAGCATGAGGCCCGCCAACGAGTAGGCCGCCGACAGCCGGAATGCCAGGGTCCTGCGCGGGCGCGGCGTAGCGGGTGCGCTACGATTCGGCTTCGAGGACATAGCCGGCGCCGCGCACCGTGTGAATCAACTTTTGAGGGAAAGGGGTCGTCCATCTTGCTGCGCAACCTGCGTACATTCACATCCACGACATTCGTATCGCTGTCGAAGTTCATATCCCAGACCGACTCGGCGATCAGCGTGCGCGACAGAACCTCGCCGGCGCGCCGCGCCAGCAGGGTCAGTAACAGGAACTCCTTCGAAGTGAGATCGAGCCTCTGGCCGGCACGCGTCGCGCGGTGGCGCAGCAGATCGATCTCCAGGTCGGCCATGCGCAGGGTCTCCTGCGGGCGAGGCGTTGAGCGGCGCAACAGGGAGCGCACGCGGGCCAGGAGTTCGGAGAATGCGAACGGCTTTACCAGGTAGTCGTCGGCTCCCAACTCGAACCCACGCACGCGTTCGTGCACGGCGTCGCGCGCCGTAACATTAGGACGAGCGCCTTCTTTTCGCTCTCGCGCAGGCGCGCAAGCACCTGCCAACCGTCCAAGCACTGGAAGCATCACGTCGAGAACGACGAGATCGAAATCGACTTCCTGAGCCAGATGCAGGCCTTCCAGGCCGTCGTCGGCTACGTCGACGACGTAACCGGCTTCGCTGAGCCCTTTCTTGAGAAACTTGGCGGTCTTGACTTCGTCTTCAATAACCAGGATTTTCATTTGTCGCACGCCTTTACAAATCTGGATTTGTTCTCGGAAGAGCTCACTGGATTCGGTGAAAGAATAGAATCTGCTTCTCGGCATTCGGGCGCTCGCGGATCCTCTCGAGCGTCGCACCAGCCTCAATGACCGACCATGTCTCTTTCGACTGCAGAACGCGGCCGTCTTCATGTTCTTCGATCGAGAAGACGAGGCTGGAATCCCTCCAAACGACGGAAGTGTTGAACTCGTCTCCATCGGCTCCGGTCGACACGGAGACCTTTCCATCGGTTGTGTAGTTCTGTATTGCGTGCCGCGAGCTTCCAGAATTGCGCGAGATCGATGTTTCGACTGTGAACTCCGGGTTATGATGCTCGATCCGAAGTGTGACGTTGCCCTGGCGCTGCGGTTGGCGGCGATCGTTATCCTGCTTCCATTGGCCCGAGAAATCCGGCGTTCCCAGCGACCAGGTTGTGCCCGCTGCCAATGCGAGCAGAAAGATGGCAAGCAGAATTCGCACCGAGCGAAACATCGACATCTTGCTCCTTATCATTCGCAGTTTTCGCGCGATTCTCGATCGATCCGTTAACACTCAGAAGTCAAAACGCAGCGCGAACTGAATTTCGCGTGGTGTTCCCGATCCCACCGGAGTTATAGGCGATACGATGGCGGTGTTCAGGTTTATCGTGTTGGTGATCTGGCCGAGACTACCCCCACAGGCTGTCGGGCCCGTGGGTGAGCCATTGCCGCTGCACGTTGCAGACGGCTGACCCAACTGAGGGTGGTTGAAGACGTTGTAGAACTCCGCGCGGAATTCGATCTTCCCGCGTTCCCGCAACGAGATCGTCTTGCCGGCGCCCATATCGACCTGCCAGGTGCCCGGCCCGCTGAGCAGGTCGCGCGGCGCGTTGCCGAATACGCTTGCGTTGCCGGCTGAATCGAGGGCTGGGATTTCAAAGGCGGCGGGGTTGAACCACTGCGCAATCGTCCTGCCTCCCGGCGGAGTGAGAGAAACGCCCGGAACCAAATTGGGGCGCTGTGTGCCGGCCTGATTGCCGTCCGGCCCGTTCAGAGTCGTTACCACATTCACCGGGAAGCCGGTGCGAGCCACAGCGCTCGTGGTCAGCTCCCAGTTGCCCGCAATGGCGCTGGCAATGCCGCGCTGGTTCAGCATCGGCTTGCCCAGGCCGAAGGGGAGCTGATAGACCGCGTTGCCATTGACAACATGGCGGGCGTCCCAGGCGCCGCTGGCGATATCGCAGGACTGGCACGCCTGATTCTCCGGCTGTATCTCGTCGCCATCGCCGCTGCCGTTGGAGCCGTTGTCGATCTCGTGCGACCACATGTAATTGGCCGCCACCAGGAGCCCGTTCGAGAACGGCCGCCGCAATGCCACGGAGAGACCGTTGTACGTGCTCATGCCGACCGAGCCGCGCCACTGAAAGCCGGTAGCGCAACTGCCGGCAGGCGCACTCGCGTTCCAGGCACACTGGGGATATTGCGTCTGCGGGCCATACGTGCCCGTGGACGCGTTGTACGCCAACAGGTTTACCTCGCCTTGCTCGAGCAGATGCACGCCGTGGCTTCCCAGGTAGGAGACCGTGCCCACGAAGCTTCGCCGGCAGCTCCCGCTGCACCGGAGAAGCTCCACTGCTCAACATACGTGTCTTTGCGGTCCCGTTGCTCGGCGCTCGGCTTGTAGGCTGCGCCTGCGGCGCTGAATGCGTTGGCTCCGGCGGCGGTCAGGACCGCGTCGGCCTGGGTCGGACAGGTTGCGGGCGGGCAGTAGGAGAGCGTTGCTCGAACCGCTTGACGCCGAATAGGAGGGCACTTCGTTTCCGGCGGGCAGATTCTGATCGTCCAACTGTCCGTCTTCGTGGTAGATGCCGAATCCGGCGCGAACAACCGTCTTTCCGTTCTTGTCAGGCGTCCAGGCGAAGCCCACGCGGGGATCGACATCGCCGTAGTTCTGCTGGCCGAAGCTCGCGCCCACGGCAGCAGTATCCCTGCGGCCCGCAGGTCGTCGAAATCGAAGGGCTCGGCCAGCCCGTTGTTCTCGCTGAAGAGACCGAAGATGGTGTAGTGTACGCCCAGGTTCAGAGTGAGGTTCGGCCGCACACTTGTACTCGTCCTGCGCGTAGAAGATGTAATCGTTCTTGCGCAATTCGTTGACGGGCAAGCGCGCCGGTCAGACTCGCTTTTCTGACCGCGTCCGCTGCCAGATTCGCCACCGAGTTAAACGTAATCGATCCGTCTTCCGGGTGGGACTGGTTCATTTGAATGCGGCGGTATTCCACTCCGGTTTTGAAGGTATGCCGGTCATGCGTCCAGATTAGGTCGTCGTTCACCGAAAACGAGTTGCCCACATAGATGCTGGTGTAATCGTAGTTCTCGGTGGCAAATGCGGGCCCAGGCTCCGACTCGCCCGAAATCGTAAACTTGTAAATGGTCCCGGTGTCGCTGTTGTTGTACTGGTTGTTGGTGGAGCGATTGAAGCCCGCATGGGCTTCGTTCACCAGGCTGGGGCTGAAGACGTGCAGCAATTCCAGCACGCCATTGACCGGCGTGGAGACCTTCTGCTGCAGATCGGTCGCAGTAGCCGAAAGCGGTTGTGTATTGACCGACCGATCGTAGTTGAAGCGCATGAAGCCCGCGGTCTTCGCCGAGAAATGCTGGTCGAGGCGCAGCATGAACGAGCTTTCGTTCACCACCTGCGTGCAGTTGCAGATCACAATGTTGGCGTCCGTGCTGATGGGAGTTTCAGTTGTCTTCGGACCTGATCCCGGGAATGCGTTAATGATGGCAGACACGTTCGGGTTGATCCCTTTGGGAAGGCTTGCTAAGTAAGTCGCGCTCGGCACGTCGCCGCTGGCCGGATAGCCCCAGTTCTGCCGGTACGCTTCCGCGGCGGCAAAAAAGAAAGTCTTATCGCGCACGATCGGCCCGCCCACCGATCCGCCAAACTGATTCAGGCGAAGCGGCTGCTCGGCTTCCGGCTGTTGCACAGCGCTGGGGGTAAAGACCGCCGGAGTACCCCAAATAGGCAGCGGCGCGTCGAAATAATTGTTGCGCAGATACTCGAAAAGGCGTCCGTGGAAGCGGTTGGTGCCGGAAGGCGAGGTGACAGCCAGTTGAGCGCCGCCCGTCCCGCCTTCCTCGGCGGTCGACGTCAGCGTATCGACGCGGAACTCCTGGACTGCATCCAGCGGAATGGAGAGACGCACCCAGGGGCGCTGCGTCTGATTCACGATGTTGGTCGCATCGACGCCGTCATAGGTGAAGTTGCTGTCGTCCAGACCTCGCCCGGCAAACCGAACTGACCGCTGGTTGCCTCCGCCGGTGTCGATGGCGCCAGGGATGAAGGCCGTCAGCACCGACCAGTCGCGGCCGTTGAGCGGCAGTTCGTCGGCCTGCGTTCTTTCAATCAGGCCCGTCACCGCGCTGGTATTGCGGTCCAGCAGAGCCGAAGCTACCGGGACTTCCACGCGCTCCTCGCCGCCTGCCACCCGCAAGCTCGCATTCAGAGTGCGCGTCCGGCCGATGACCTGTTCTACATCGACAAACTCGAGCTTCTGAAACCCCTGGTGCTCGAAGGTGACGGTATAAATCCCCACCGGCAATTGAGGAATGCTGTAAACTCCACTGGCATCCGAATCGGTCTCTCGGCGCAAACCGGTCGCGTTTTCGACCGCCGTGACACGCGTCCGCGTCAGCAAACTCCCGGACGAATCCGCAACAGTGCCGGTCAATCCGCTGCGGTCCACCTGCGCGAAAGAGATCGCGGCAAAGAAAAACACCGCACTGAATGCGATGGAAACGCGAAGGCGTCGAATCGTGACAGAACCTTCGGCGAATGGGATTTGCTTCTTCTTGCG
Source organism: uncultured Acidobacteriaceae bacterium (assembly GCA_963745845.1). Taxonomy (GTDB): domain Bacteria; phylum Acidobacteriota; class Terriglobia; order Terriglobales; family Acidobacteriaceae; genus Telmatobacter. The sequence goes on from CAVUZE010000006.1 coordinate 85,974, forward strand.
ATGCATGGCTCCCCCAAAGAAAACAATAGCTACCTGAGCGAATACTTATGATTCCGCGGCCTGCCGCTGCTCTTTGCGCGCATCGGAATCGCAATCCGGATGTTCACGTTGTGACAGTTGGAACACGTGTCTTCGTTCCCGTTGCAGGCGGAGAACCGCATCGGCTTCTCCCGCAGCGGGCTTTCAAAGTTTGTCGTGTGTGCGAGGTTTGATAGTGCTCGACGACGTCCACGGGTCAGTACGATCTTCAAGGGAGGGCCCGACGAGGACGAATGACATTTTTGTAATCCGGCGTGGTTATCTGCACGTCACGCCTTAGTTAAGGTTCCATCAAATATTGATCTCCTGGGACCAGCGATTTGTTCAAGCTGAGGATATCCAGAACCGGTGATGTTGCGGAAAGACACGAAGGCTGGCGGTGGAACGCTTCCCACTCTGCGCATTCACGCTGTCGTAACGAAATGACAAAACTGTAATTCTCGCGTCATGCTGGCGTCCTTTTCGCGCCTCTACACTTAGGCCCGTTGGCGCGGCTCTCTCGCAGCGCCACTCCTGCAATCGAAAAGAATCATCAGCCCGTTCATGTCTAGACACCGGGCTCAATTTGCCAGGAAGTTGAAGGGCAAGCTAGAGCCGCTTCAGGAAACGGAACCTCAAGTTGCATGGCCGATTCCAGTCGCGTACTGGAAGAAACCGAAAGAGGAGAAGGTTAAATGTTCCCAAAAACGTCTTGCAATAATTCCCGGATCGATCGCCTGGGTCTGCTCGCCGGCGTGCTGGCGATGGGGCTAAGCATCCCGGCCCTCGCGCAGTCAGTACCGTTCCCAACTTACAACGTCGGTCCGCAGACGAACGGCACTTTTGTCGCCAGCGACGGCACGATCCTCACCCCCAGCGGTAAACAAATCAACCTCGGAATCACGACCCGCGCCAAGGCCATCGCGCTGAACCCGACGGGCAATCACACTGCCGCCGTTCTCCAAATGGGCGCCCCACAGGCCGTCACGATCTTCAACACAACGACCGGCGCCATCCTGGGGACCTACAGCGTGCCCTACACGAACTCAAAGGGCGTAGCCAGCACCAATGCAGACGGCAGCAACCTCGGCATCGCATATACGCCCGACGGCAAGTACCTTCTGTTCAGCCAGGACGGCAATACTTTCTATGGCAGCTTCCAGCAGGGCGGCTTCGTTGCCATCGCCAGCGTCAGTTCAGCTGGCTTGCTCTCACCCTACGCCCACGTCAGCGTCCCGATGGACGTCAACGCCGCTTACGGTCTAGCCACCGTCACTTGCTTCGGGAATAGTCCTGGAGGCACCAACGGCAGCTTCGATATCCCGTGCGGCTTCTCCACCACCGCCTTTTCAGATGAGGTATTGAGCTCCTATCCCACGGGCATCGCGATCTCGTCTGATGCCAAGACCGCCTACGTCGTGCTGGACAACAACAATACGCTAACCAAGATCGACCTGACCGCGGCAACGCCTGTCGAGGGCGCGGAGGTCCGCGTCGGCAACGTCCCGCATAGCGTCGTGATCTCACCGGATGGCACGACCGCCTACGTGTCCAACGAGGCCGGCCGCATAGCTAAAGAGAGCGATTTCCAGGAATATTCCAATGGCACCCCGGTCGTCGCCGCATATCCGACCGGTTCCACTTCGACGGGCACCGTTTCGGTGGTTGACCTGGCCTCGTTCAAGGTCACTGGCAGCATCTCGACCGGTCTGCACCCGACTGGGATGGCGTTCTACGGAACCAACCTGCTGGTCGCTAACACCTACGACGACACCATCTCCGTGATCAATACGGCCACCAATAAAGTGGTGCGGACGATCAACCTTGCTTTGCCGGTCGGAGTGCCCGGGCAGAAAGCCGCGGCCTACGGCGCCGGACCCAACTCGATCGCCGTGGATGCCCAGAACAACGTCGCCTACGTCGCGCTGTACAACGCGAACGCGATCGCCGTGGTTGACCTCACCAGCGGCGTGACGAGTCCAGTCATGGGCATGATCCCGGTCGCCTACGCTCCGAGCTCGGTGGTGCTGGATACAACGGACAAAGCGCTGTTGGTTGCCAATGACAAGGGCTGGGGAACCACGGGCAACCCCAATCCCTTCGCGGGAACCCCGCCCGGTACGGCAGTGCCCAACGCGCCGTTGACAGCAAATTCGGAAGCAACGGAATTTGGTGTGAAGGGCCTTGAAACCCACCAGGATCTTGGCACCGTCAGCATCATCCCTTTGCCCATCACGACTGCAAACCTGGCGACGATGACGGACCAGGTCTTTGCGAACAACCACTGGGATCTGCAGGACAATATCTTCGCGGCAGCCGGCGGGAACAGGCATGCCAAGCCGCTCGCAATTCCGCAGAGGATTGGCGATCCCTCGAAGATCAAGCACGTCTTCCTGATCATTCGTGAAAACCGCACCTACGACCAGATCCTGGGCGATGTAGCCGCCGGCAATGGCGACTCGTCCCTGGCAGTCTTCGGCGACAACAATTCAGTTACCGGCCAGGCCGGCCCCGTCACGCCCAACGCGCACGCGCTGGTGGAGCGGTTCCCGCTCTTCGACAACTACTACGACCCGAGCCGTCAGTCGGCGGATGGTCACAACTGGATCGTCCAGGCTATGGCTCCGTACTCCGACGACATCCAGTCGCCCGATTGGCTGCGCGACTATCCATCCAACGGCGGCGATGCGATTGCCTACCAGAAGGCGGGCCACTTGTGGGACGTCGCTGCAAAGCAGGGCGTCTCGTTCAAGAACTACGGCGAGTATGTCGAGTACAACACGTTCAACCCGCCGCAGGGTTGCACGCCGAATAATCTTTATACGGGTACCACGCCTCCCACTCCATTACCGTTCATTTTTTCGGGTAGCTGCGAGCCGCTCTGGATCGACTTCTACAACGACACATTGGCTTACGAGTCCGGCAAGGAGAAGCAGCTCTACAACTACAACACGGTCGGCTCGGAGTCTCCGCTCCCGAACCTGATCAACAACACGGTTCAGAACTACCCGCAGTTCGATCTGGGCATCCCCGACCAGTTCCGCGTCGATGTCTGGGAGCAGGACTTCGCCAAGGATGTGGCCTCTGGTAACGTGCCTCAGTTGGAGATGATGTGGATCAGCTCCGACCACACGGGCGGCCCGCCGGCCGCACAGGCCATGCAGGCGGATAACGACCTGGCCCTTGGCCGCTTTGTCGATATCATCAGCCACAGCTCCATCTGGAAAGACTCGGCGATCTTTGTCACCGAAGATGACGCGCAGACCGGCGTCGACCACGTTGACGGGCACCGCAGCCCGGGCTATATTTTCAGCCCGTATGTCCTTCAAGGCGGCGTCACCGACAGCACCTTCTACACCCAGGTCAACATGGTCCGCACCATCGAGCAGATTCTCGGTCTCACGCCCATGAACCAGAACGACCTCGTGGCCTCGCCGATGAGCACTGCCTTTGTCGACGACCCACCTTCGGAGAACTTCAAGCCGTGGACCCACGTCGCCAACGGGGTTCCGCTGGACATGGGCGTTAAGCAGACCCCGACTCAAACCGCCATCCCGACCGTCGCTTCGGTTGCGGTTAAGCCTCAGACCATCGTGGCCGAGAGCCCCGCGGTGAAGGCCCTGCGCGCTGGCTGGATGAAAAAGAAGGCGGAGCTCTTCGCCGGCAAATACCAAAAGCCGGACGCCGAAGACCCCGACACCGTCAACCACATGATCTGGTACGAATCGACCAATTACACGCGTCCCTTCCCCGGCGAGAAAAAGGTTCGCCCGGCGAGCGACTTCAATCGCAAGGCTGCACCCACCAAGGACGACGACGACGGCGAATAAATCGCGTTCCGGTTAAGGAAGGCCCTCTTCCCGATCACGGGGAGAGGGCCCTTTTTTCGCGTCTCAAGCGCACAATCCGTATCATTCTGAACTCGCTCCGGCACCAGCATGAAAACTACTGACCTGCTTCGTCGCGCGACAATATATAAGACACATCGCATGTCGGTTCTCTTTCCTCAGCACAACCAGGTCTCGACAACCTGGTCTCGACAACCAGGTCTCGAGACCTGAAATGGGAACCAAAGAATTTACGGTATTGAAAGGAGCAATTCTTGAAGTCCGGCGTCCATTGGGTCAGGGCCCGAAGCTCGTTATTGAGGGCGCCCCTATTCCACATTTGACTTGGGAGTCATACCGATGTCGTTCCGTTCCAGGCTGACGTTCAGGGGAATCACGCTCGCTATTTTCAAGGTATTGCGGAAGAAAGCTGCACAGAATGGTATTCCAATCAGTTCCCAGTCAGGAGAAGCAACCAAAGATGGAGTTAAGATCCAATGGAAATATGATCCCGACGCGCAACTGTTGGAAGTGGGATGCATTCACGCGCCATTCTGGATCAACGCGGGGCGCATCAATAGAAAATTGAGCGAAGAGATTGAAGCGACGTTGGAATCCCGCGATGCTGCGTGAAGTTGAATAGAAGCGGTCTCCCGTGAATATCCTGGATATTCTGCTTCAACCGTGGTCCTTGTTCGTATTTGCAGTTGTGATGTTTCTTTTGTTCCTCACGATCGGAAGAAAGTCAAAGGAGCCTTAGTTTTCGTTACCGCGCATTGAGTGCCGATTTCGGGTTCCGAATGGATCACCGCCAGAGCGGAAGGAACCCGACTCGGGATTTATTTTTCAACGTGGGGAGCCTTGCGCACCGAAACGATCGTTCCATGCTGGTCCGCCAGCACGTAATTCCCATCGATTTGGCGCCACTCATGTCCAGCGGCGGGACGGGGAAGGTGGTTCTGCCGATAATCGACTTTATCGCCTCTATTCCAGTCTTCCTGCTGAATCGTTGCGCCCTTCTTCCATTCCTGGTGCTGCTTGTAAGTGTTGTTGTTGCTATGATCCTGGGCCAGGGCGGGCATGCCGGCCAGTGCGATAGCCAGGATTGGGAGTGCGAATGCTGCTCGAATGGTTTTCATGGGTGCTCCTGGAAATTGGATTCCGCTTCGAAGGGAAATGTTGTGTGGACGACATTGGCAGGGAGCTTCGGCGCGCAGAAAGTTCGTGCGGAGGAGGGATGACAAGGATCGCGGTCTGAAGTTCGCGAGTGCCAGGAGATGTGGCAGGACATCGAGGATGCTAAGCAGAGGTCCCATCCTTAAGTGACTCACTGGGGATTTTGAGGAGACGGTTCCTCTGCAACCTGGCGGAAGCGAGCGATCCTGAGGCCACGCGCAATAGGGTTGGGGCGGAATTCCTCGCCGTTTCTGACGAGGGGCGACTCGAATTGCCTCCAATCGAGCCTATTCGTGTGGGAGAGCGCCAACGTGATGTTGAACTGGGTCTTGCTCGGGTCAGTCAACGAGCGCTCTCCTGCGCCTCTACTTTCCTGCGTGCGCAGGAAATGTTCTGGATGTCTATAGCTGGATCGTTGTGTCGGGTAACTTTAGGTGTCTTGTGCGGATAACAAGCTCAAGGGAGAATGCACATCAGCAAATACCATTCCCGAAGGGTTAACGAATGCCTCCGCAGGTTGTGGCGCCCGCAAGCCAAGATTCCTCGACTGAACCTATTGGCCTCTCGCGCTACGTGGCGCGTCAACCGATTCTCGATGTGCGCGGCAGGGTTCATGGATACGAACTGCTCTATCGGGACGGCTATGAGGCGGCGTTTCGCGGGGATTGCGAGCAGGCGTCCCGGACGGTTCTGGACGACACTGTCCTCTTTGGAGTGAAGAAGTATACCGGCGGTTCGCTGGCTTTCATCAATTGCACCTCGGAAACGCTGATCGTGGATTTGGTGAGCGTTCTTCCGCCGACTTTGACCGTACTTGAGATTCTCGAAACTGCGGAGCCATCGCCCGACTTGACTGAGGCCTGCAGCCGACTCAAGGCGCAGGGATTCCGGTTGGCGCTCGATGATTTTATCTGGGCGCCCAAGTTCGCCCCGTTGGTTGAACTGGCCGACTACATCAAAGTGGACTACCTCGCGACAGGTCCGGAGGAACGACGGGGATTGGTCCAGCAGCTCAAGGGGAAGAGAATTGCGCTGGTGGCGGAGAAGGTGGAAACGCAGGAGGCGTTCAAGCAGGCGTGTTCCGAGGGCTTCACGCTTTTTCAGGGATATTATTTCTGCCGCCCGGAGCTGGTGAAGAACCGCAAGGTCCCCTCCAATCACCTTTGCCACTTCGAAATCCTGCGGCTCCTGCAAGCCGATCCAATCGATTTGGATAAGTTGAGCCTCATCGTGAAGCGCGATGAGTCCCTCACCTACCGTCTGTTGCGCCTGGTGAACTCAGCGGCCTGCGCGATTCGAGTGGAGGTCAACTCGGTCCGGGCGGCGCTGGTCTTGCTGGGGGAAGACACGTTCCGCCGCGTTGCGCTGCTTGCCATCGCTACCGAGCTGAATAAGGGCCGTCCTGCGGAGGTACTCAAAATAGCCATGGTGCGTGCGCGCTTCTGCGAGCTTGCAGCGCCGCTTTGCGCATTCAGCGCCAACGAACAGTATCTGCTCGGAATGCTGAGCCTGCTTCCTGCGATGCTGGCGATACCCATGGAGGAGCTTACACCAGCCCTTCCTTTGAGGAGAGAGATCCGAGCCGCGTTGCAAGGAACCCTGAACCGCGAAGGCAACATGCTGGAATGGCTGAAGGGTCACGAGGCAGGCAACTGGGATGGTTGTGAAGCGATTGTCCGGGCCATGGGAGTCCGGCAGGAAGACGTGAACAAGTGTTATGCCGACGCCCTGCTCTGGGCTGAAAGTCAGTTCCGCCTGGCAAACTAACCTGGCAGACTAGAGCCGCTGGGCACTTATCATTGCCTGCTGCGCAGGGCTGACTCGGGATGGATTCAGCTCACCGAATTCCCTGCGAATCATTTATACTTCAGCCACCCCACCGTCCCGGTGTTCCCAACCGAGCCTTCGGGCCGGGCTGTCCCACCATTTCCCAGAATTTTGCGAAGCGCGACATGGACGATATTCCGACGGGAAACGACAAAACACGTGTTCCAGGAGAAGCAGCGTCTCGCGGTGCACGAGCCGCTCTTTCTTCGGTGCCACCTGACAATTCGCCGCCTCCTCATCGCCACGATCAGCCGACGACGCCGCGCGATTCTGAAGTAACAATCATCGCTGATTCACCGCTTCGCTCCGATGCTGACCCGGTTGTCGCGGCCGAAGCTCCTCATCGAGGCTCGGAAGCAACGCGTATCGATACCCCGAAGCGTATTGACGATGCGGCCACAATTATTTCGGGCGGCGCGACCATCGTTTCAGCAGGCTCTGCCCGCAGGAGCCCACCTCCTGAAGGAACGAATGGCTCAGGTTCAAGCGCAATTCTGCTGCAAATCGGGACTGTTCTTGGCAATCGCTACGAGATTCTCCAACTCCTCGGAGAAGGAGGGATGGGAGCCGTGTATAAGGCTGCGGACCGCGAGGTGGACCGAATCGTGGCCTTGAAGGTCATCCGTCCCGAGATGGCTTCGAATCCCGAAGTCCTGGCCCGTTTCAAACAGGAACTTCTGCTCTCGTCGCAGGTAACTCACCGCAACGTGATCCGGATTTACGACCTCGGCGAAGCCCAGGGCGTGAAGTTCATCACGATGGAGTATCTGGAGGGCGAGACCCTCCATCAGGTCCTGAAGCAACGGGGCAAACTGGAAGTTGCGGAATCGGTCGACATCATGGAACAGGTGGCCAGCGGGCTTGCCGCCGCCCACCAGCAGGGAATCATCCATCGCGACCTAAAGCCGAGCAACATCATGCTCGACAAAAACGGTCGCGTGGTGGTGATGGATTTTGGATTGGCTCGCACATTCTCTGGCGATGGAATGACGCGCACTGGCGCCATGCTGGGGACGATGGAGTATATGTCCCCGGAGCAGGCACAGGGCCTCGACGTGAAGGCCAGCTCCGATATCTTTACGGTCGGCCTGATGTTGTATGAGTTGCTGGCCGGGGTCACACCCTTCTATGCAGAGAGTGCGATCGCAAGTTTACTGAAGCGCACGCAACAACGGGCCGTGCCGTTGGCGGATGTCGATAAGAATATCCCGGGCACGCTGAGCAACATCGTCGCCAAATGCCTTGAGAAGGATCCGGCAAACCGCTACCGGAGCGCCGAAGAACTTGATGCGGATCTTCGTGCGTGGCAAGGCAAGAGTGGGGGAAAAAGGTCTCTGCCTCGTCGGCGCGACTGCGCATGAACCGCATTCGGGAACTTCCATGGCCGCGTCTCGCAGCCACGGGCGTTCTGATTGTGGCGATCGCAGCGGGAGCCGTCTGGTACGCAGTGAGGAGACAACAGGCCGCGAAATCAGGGCCGCACGGCCCGGTCTCAGTGCTGGTTGGCGATTTTGCGAACCATACCGGCGACCCGGTCCTGGATAACACACTGGAGCCGATGCTCGGTGAGGCATTGGAAGGCGCCAGCTTTGTGAACGTCTTCAGTCGCGGGGACGCGCGCAAGCTGGCCGGAAAGCTCCCGCATCCCACGGACAAGCTCGACGAGCAGTCGGCGCGGCTGATCGCAGTTAACCAGGACGTCAGTGCGGTGATTACGGGCGAGATCAGTCTGCGGGGCGACGAATACGACATTTCGGCAATTGCTCTTGATGCCGTGAGCGGCAAAGTGCTGGCGAAGTCGGATGTCAGCGTCGCCAATAAGCAGGAGATCCTCAACAGCCTTCCCAAACTGGCGGTGCCGATCCGCAAAGCTCTGGGCGATTCCACGCCCGCCTCGGCGCAATTCGACGAAGTCGCCGGAGGCTTCAAGGCCGCATCGCTCGAGGCCGTCCACCAAGAGGCAGTCGCAATGGACGAACAGTTCGCAGGCCAATTCAAGGAGGCGTTCGATTCGTTCCAGAAGGCCGCCGAGCTGGATCCCAACCTTGCGCGTGCGTATACCGGGATGGCGATTACGGCCCGTAACATGGGGAACTCCGCGGACTCAGCCAGGTACATGAATCAGGCGATGCAACACATGGACTACATGACTGAGCGGGAACGGTATCGTGACCGAGGAATTTACTACGCGACTACAGGCGATTGGCAGAATTGCGTTCAGGATTTCACGCAGCTCATCTCTCGCTATCCCGCCGACCGCGTCGGTCAGAACGACCTTTCCGTCTGCTATGAGCAGGCGCGCAACGCGCCGCAGGCTCTGCTAGCTGCAAAGCGCGCCGTGGAGATCGTACCCAGGGGCGTGGCCCAGTTGCTGAACCTCGGATTTGTCAGTGTTTTTGCCGGAGAATTCGCAGACAGCGAGAAAGAGGTGCGCGCGGCGCTTTCGATGAATCCATCGTCCGCGCAGGGATACCTGGTGCTCGCCGAAGCGCTGCTTGGACAGGGAAAGATCGACAAGGCGGCCGAAGCCTACCATAAGCTTGAGACTTTTGGTCCAGTGGCCGCATCGACCGCAGCCGCCGGACTCGCAGATCTTGCCTCTTATCAGGGTCAACATGGCGAGGCGGCGCGCATTCTGACCCAAGGAGCCGCCGCCGATATTGCCGCCAAGAATACCGACGACGCAGCAAGGAAGTACGTGGCGCTTGGAAACATCGAGGAACTGCGGGGAAACCACGCCGCAGCGCTCTCAGACGTTGACAAGGCGTTGGCGAGCAGCCGGAGTATGTGGATTGAGTTTCTGGCAGCCAGGACTTACGTCGACGCCGGAGAGTTTGCCAAAGCGCAAAAGCTTGCGACGAGCCTCTCTTCTGGACTGACAAGCGAGTCGCAAGCGTATGGCAAGATCGTCACGGGGCTGATCGCACTGAAGAAGAAAGACGCGAATGAGGCAATCAGGCAGATAACATCCGCGAATAACTTGCTGGATACCTGGATCGGACGATTCGATCTGGGACGGGCTTACCTCGATGCGGGAGCATTCACCGAGGCTGACTCGGAGTTCGATCGATGCATGAATCGGCAAGGCGAAGCGATTGAGCTGTTCATGGATAACGTGCCGACGTACGCCTATTTCCCGCCCGTCTATTACTACCAGGGGCGCGCCCGTGAAGGTTTGAAGAGCGCGGGCTTCGCGGACATTTACAAGAAGTATCTGAGCATCCGCGGGCAGTCATCAGACGATCCCCTGGTTGCGGACATCCGGCATCGTCTCGGCCAATAGATTTCTCTTCCTGGTATGTCGATCCTACCTACTCGACGAGAATCGCAGCCTCCTGGGATGCTTGGTGACGAATCTAGGGTAACAGCAGCTGCTATCCATTCTGGAGCCGATTCAGCTGAAGCTCTTCCGCTGTTCGACCGTCGAAGATTGCGCAGATGGAGCCGCCCCGCGGCGATGCCCTCAAAACCTCTAGGATTTCGAGGGCAGGCACCGGGTTAAGTCATGACCCAGCTAGAAATTTGCGCATTGCCCTTGTTTTTTCGAAGCGGTGTTGCCGCTGCCGGTAATCGACGAGTTGCTTTGGCACAGTAAGGTGCCGGTGACTTTGTTGCCCGTGACCTGAGTTGGCGCCGTGTTACCCTGGTCCGTCAAATTCGCGTCAACCGTGTTCTGCGAGAGAATCGACGACGCCGAGTTGCTTTCGTCAATCAGATTCCCCTCGACCAAATTCAGAGTCACCACAGATGCGCCCGAGTTGCCTTGATCTGTCAGGCTTCCGGTCACTTTGTTTCCGGACAAGGTGGTCGATGCCGTATTGCTCTGATCCGTCAAGCTCCCATTGACGGTGTTACCGGTTAACCCGATAGCGGCTTTGTTGGCTTGAAGAGTGATGCTGCCTGTGATGGTATTGCCGGGACAAGAGCTCGAACCCGATCCGATCACCGCAGCGGTCCCAACGCTTTGAATCACCAGGCTGCCACCGACGCTGGTTCCGCAAATCTGGTTCTGTGCCGTGCCCGTAGGTATGCTCTGGACCGTGAGATTGCCCTTGATTGTTGTCGACGGGCCGATGGAGAAAGTACCGCCGGTAACGGTGACATTGCCGCCGACAGTAGCGCTGCTGAGAATGACGTTGCCACCCGTCTCTGTGATGTTCCCCGTTGCCCCTCCGCCCACAAAGACGCAGTTCTGCGTCCCGGCGACGCTTAAACTGCCTTGGAACGTGCCGCTGTAAGCACCGTTGCAAGCACTGCTGGAAGCGGGAACCGCTCCGGTGAACGTGACGGTCAGAGTACCGTTGACAAAGGTGAAGGCGTAGTTAGCAGCAGCCAGGGTTCCCTGAGCCGCGATGATTGTGTAAGAGCCCGGAAGACTCGTGGTAGTCGCCGTTGAGGTGAGGCTGGGGCTGCCACTCAACACCGAAGAAGTATCGTGAGAAACAAACCCAGTGTAATTGGCAATAAAGGTGGGATTCGCCGCGCCGTAAGCACGCGTTGCGTTGTTCGCAGTGACGGTAAGAGTGGCTTTGTTGACCACGATGGCCTGCTGTACCTGCATGGCTGCCTGATAGTCAGCATTCCCCGCCTGGTTGGCATCGATCACAAGATTCCCAGCCCGTGTGACCGATAAGGTGTTGCCTGAGATCGTCGCCGTCGCCGTGCTGGACGGGTCGACGCTGAACGCCACCGTCTGGCCCGAAGTGGCAGTTGCAGACAGCGTGATCGGAGAAACTCCATAGGTTACCGGCGAGATGGGCTGGTTGAATGTAATACTTTGCGCCGCCTTACTCACCGTAAAGCTCTGGGGGTTACCCGTCGATACCCCATAGTCCGTCGAAGTGGCGCTCGCGGTCAGGGTGCAATGGCCCACTCCAACAAAGCTCACCACGCCAACCGCCACCGTGCATACCCCTGTTGTGCTCGAGACAACCGACTCTGTCGGAGTGCCGGTACTACCCGAGTACAGGTACGTCGGTGTGAAGTTGCCACCGTAAACCGCGCTCGTGGGGATATTGCCGATGCTGATGGTCGCGGTCGCCGGCTGTATGGTCAACGTGCCGCTTACGTACAGGAACGAATAATTCGCCGCGGACAACGTGCCGGTGGATACGGTGATCGGAAAGTTGCCGGCATTGCTCGCTGTCGTGGCAGTCGTTGATAGTGCCGGCACGCCATTCACGACCGAAGCTGTTTCACCATTCACAAAACCACCGAGACTGTATGTCACGCCGAGGGTTGGAGTCAGCGACGGCAGCGCCTGCCCGTACACACTCGTGAGGTTAATTGCGGTCACCGTAAGCGGTGCCGTAAGAATGTTGAACGACTGCGTCACAGAGGCGGCGCTATGCGTGTTGTTGCTGTTCGCCGTTGCGGTAATCTTGCACAGGCCGGCCCCGGTGATGGTTACCGTTGTTCCACTCACCGAACACGGCTGCCCGCTTGCGGGCCCCGAGAAGCTGACCGGCAGTCCGGTGTTGGATGTTGCGCTCACCGTGAAAGGGATGCTGCCATACTGCACGGTCGGAAACGACCCAAAGGTGATGGTCTGCGATTGTGTGTTGGATCCCTGAGGCAGGATCATGAAGCTTCCTGACACGGGAGTGGCCGCGCTATAGGCGGGTGAGCTTGTCGCAGTGGTGCTGTCGCCCGCCTGTGATGCGGTGATGGTGCAGCTTCCGGTGCTGTTGAGGGTCACGGTGGCCGAGGAAACGCCGTTATTGGTGTCTCCGCTAGTGTCGATCGATGAAGTTCCAACGGAGCAAGGTCCGCTCGTACTGAAGCTCACCAGCTGCATATTGGGGGTGTTGCTGGATTCGGCAGTCGCGGTGACCGTCAGAGTCGAAGGCGCCGAACTCGAAAGCGGTACCGAACTTGGCAACGGACCAAGAACGATTGACTGGCCCAGCGTAAGCACTGCCGGTTGCGAGGGCGCACTCGAGCGTGACGTCGGATCGATGGTTACCGGAAGAAGGGTGGTCGCAATCGTGTAAATTAAGGTTCCAGCGGGAGGGGCAGTGTCAGTAAATGTTGTCGCCGGCGGTAATCCGTTCACGCCGCTGACGCTGCCAATGACGACCGGCGTCGAGGGCGTTGTCGAGGGCGGGGTAATCACACTGCGAGAAATCGTGTAGGTCTGAACGACACCGAAGGCCGGCGCCATCCAATTGACCTGGACGCTATTTCCCTGCCCGACCGAATAGGTAGGCGCAGTCGGTGGGCGAACCACGGAATTGGCGGTAAGGTAATCCATTTCGTCGGTTGTGACTCCACCGCCGCCCAGGAGGACGTTACCGCCGCCGCCGAGGAGCACGTTGCCGCCACCGCCCAGGAGCACGTTGCCGCCGCCACCCAGGAGGACATTGCCGCCATTCCCCAGGGTGGCAACGCCGCCGCCGCCCAGCAGCACATTGCCGCCGCCGCCCAGCAGCACATTGCCGCCGCCAGACAAGGTGATGGTGCTGCCACTGGGGACGTTGTAGGTGCCTCCGCCTGGAGGAACCGTCTGAGTGCCGCCGCCGCCCAGCAGGATGTTGCCGCCACCGCTGATCGTGACACTGCCGCCATTAATGATGGTTGCGGTCCCGCCGGCGCTTAGCGTCACCGATCCGCCGCCGCCGAGGAGGACGTTGCCGCCGCCGCCGATAGACACTTGGCCTGAACCGCCAAGGGTGACGGCGCCGCCGCCGCCCAAGAGTACGTTACCGCCCTGACTGAATGTCAGCGTGCCGCCGCCGCCCAAAAGGATGTTGCCGCCGCCGCCCAAAAGGATGTTGCCGCCGCCACCCAGCAAAACGTTGCCGGCTCCGCCCAGCAGGATGTTGCCGCCGCCGCCGAGAAGAACGTTGCCCCCACCGCCCAGGAGGACGTTACCACCGCTGCTACCGAACGAAATGGTCCCGGCTCCGCCCAGCAGAACGTTGCCGGCGCCACCCAGGAGAACGTTGCCGGCGCCGCCCAGCAGGATGTTGCCGCCTGCCGGAAGAGTGTAGGAGCCTCCCGACGAGGGAATCGTCACCCCGCTGCCGCCGGTGGGGGTGACTGTGCCGCCGGTGGGAAGCGTGACCTGTGCGGGGCCCGTGAACTCGAGGGTACTGCCGCTGGCAAGGCTGATGGTGCCGGGGGCGCTGAGCGTGACGCTGCCACCGTTGGGCAACGTGACAGAGCCGCCGGCGTTGGGCGTGATGGTGCCCGTGGTGCTGAGCGTCGCATTGGCAGTGTTATTGACCGTCACACTTCCACCGCTGCTTGGCGTGATGGTGCCGTTGCTGCCCAAGGTGACATTGGCGCCACTTTGCAAGGTGACCGAACCGTTGCTGCCCACGGTTACGGTGCCGCCGGTTCCAAGGCTCACGGTTCCGCCCGAGGCAATGCTCAACGGCGTTGCAGAAGAACCAAAGGACATAACGCTCGCCAGGGACGCGTACTCACCGCCGGTGGCGCCTACCTGGCGCAGATCGATGTTGGCAACGTCGTTGTATCCAAGCAGGCCTGCCAAACCCGTTGACCCAGGCACCACGCCGTCGAAGGTAATGTCCTGGTTGTTCGCCCACGACGGAGTGACGGGAGCGACGGATCCGGTCACAAAATATCCCGTTTCGTCAGGGTTGCCTGCCGCGTTGAGCGGCGTGCCGTCACAGTGCATGGAGGCTGGACTCTCTGTCGAATTCGGTGGGGCCGACGGAGCGTACCACGCGGAGGTTGAAAACGTCGCAAGAGTAGTGTTGTTGACCTCCAAGTCAGACACCCCACCTAATGAAGCTTCGGTCAGAGTTTCAAGCGCCTGGTTGGAGTAAGCAACGGCGTTATTCGGACCTACGCCGCTGAGCTGGAAGAGATAGTTCATCGAGCTCTGATAATTCGGTTTGCAATTGATGTCGAAGTTCGGGATATAACTGTTGGTCCCGCTGTAGTAGAGTCCGCCATGGCTCAAGCCGAGCGTGTGGCCGATCTCGTGAAACAGCGTGCCGGCGGTGACCTGGGCACGTTTGCTCATGTCCTGCTGCGGATCCGTCTCCCAAAGGGCCAGGGTGACTGCTGAATCAGCGCCGCCCAGATCGGAGTAACCGGAGATGCTTGTTACTGTGCCGGAAGTGAGGCCAAGATCCGGTTCAACCGGTGTGCCGCTTGGATAATTCCAGGTGGAGACGCCGGGAGTTGTCAGAATAATGGTCTGCGAGTCGGGACACGACGCCGTGTTGTAGGCGCCATTGAGGCCTGGATAACTCAGCACACCCGAGATAGTGAAGCGGCTTGGGCAGTAGTTAATGCTGCCCTCAGCGCCTCGGCTGGCCGTAGTGATCGTGGTTTGGCCAGCGCTGGGGTTTGTAATGATCTGAGTCAACGTCCCGAAGCGCGCGCTCCACGCTGGTATGGCCAGTGAGTGGCCGAAGAGAACGTAGTGATAGCTGTCTTTTTGCCCATACGGGAACCGAGCTGTGCAATCGCCGCCCGATTCGCAGGAAGTGAAATTGCGCGGCCACAGCTTGGAGAATTCCAGGCTGTTCTTCCAGTCGATGACTCCCGGTTCGCCGGGGAACTCGCAGAGCTGCCCCGGACTGTCGGTGCAGGTGCTTTCGGGCACGGCATTTCCAACTTTGAGATGGAGCGCGATTCCTGTCTGGGCGAATGCCTGCTGGACTATGGCCAGCGGATCGTTGCCATTGGCGTCGGGCGAGGGGAACAAATTCTCCAGGCTGGGATCGCACGTATCGTAGTTTGGCGCATCGGCGCCGCACATGTAATCGAGTTGAACGAACAGGTCCTTCTGTCCGTGTTTTGCGCCCGGCAATGCCACCCACGATTGGGTCTTTACGTCGTAATAACCTGGCTGCCCGGCAAAGAAGTCGCCCGTCGGCGGGCCGGTCTTCCAAGCGTCCAGAATGCCATCGTTGTCGGTGTTGGTCACTGGCGTCGAGAAAATCACTGCGGCGTAGGCGTTGCCGGAATTCAGATTCACGGTGTACTGGCTCGCGTCTGCTGCGAGTGTCGTGACGGGAGTGGGGCTGCCGTTCCAGCTGCCGCCAGCGGAATAGAGGGTCGCAACCTCTCCGGGAGTCGATCCGCCAACCGCGTCATAGAATCCCTGCACGGTCTGAGTCGTAGAACCCGTCGGTATCGTCGAACCGTCGTAGATGACGACCGATTTGAGGGGGAGAGAGTTGGCAGTGCCCGGCGCCGCCAAGCCGCGATAGATGACAACGAGGCTCGCGCCCTCGTTAAGCGGGAACGTACCGGTTGGGCCGGTTTGGCCGCTATCCGGCAGAGTGATCTTGAATGGGCCCGAACCCATGCGCTCCCCGTTCCAGGTCGACGGCGCCTGGAAATAAGCATTGACGTCGGCGCGATACACGCGCAGGGTCCCGCTCAAGCCTGAGTCCGTATAGGGCAGGTCGCTCCCGATCTGCTGCCCAGTGATTGCATAGCCAAGGAATGTCCCGGTGTTGCCCGAAGCCGTCAGCGTGTTTTCAAGCGTCTCCCAGTACAGGAAACCATCCACAATATCAGCACCGTCGGGAACACCCTGGATACCGCCGGAAGTGCTGTCGGGGATCTTGATGGTTCCACCGGCCACTCCGCCCGAACCGGTCCCACGTAAACTCGTTCCCGCGGTAGCAAAGTCGCCAGTAACAAAGTAGTTATTCTCGAAGGTAAGCGGGTTTGGCGTAGGTGGCGGCGCCGTGCCGGTGGAAATGAGAAGGGCGACTGAAGTTCCGAGATTGACGGGAGATCCAGCGGCCGGGCTTTCGCCGATCACGCTGCCGGCAGCCTCGCTGCTGCTGTATTCGCTGCTCACGTTTCCGAGGGTCAAGCCCGAATCCGTGAGGGCCGTTGCCGCTGCACCTTGCTGCATTCCCACCACGTTGGGGACGGCGGTACCAGTCTGGCCGTTGACGCTGCCGATGCCGCTAAGGTTGACAGTCTGCAAAACGACAGCAGGACGAAGGTTCAGAGTGTTATCGCTGAAACTAGCCGTATCGTTGAGAATGCCGATGCTCTGCGGCGTGAAGCTGAAGCTTTCAGAGCAAATTGCTCCTGCCGCCAGCACCGAAGGCGTGGTTGTGCCGCAGGTGGAACTTGCTGGGTTTTCGATGAAGCTCGTGGTCGAGGTCGCGCCCACCGAAACCGAAAGCGATTGGTTGCCGATGTTTTGAACCGTCACGGGTTGCGGGCCGTTGGAGCCGCCGACATTGGTGAGGGCAAAGCTCAACGATGGCGGTAGTGAGCGGTTGATCTCGAGTACCTGATCGCTATATGTGCCAGTGCCGCGGTCGGGGATAAATATATTGCCCTTTGCATCCACTGCGACACCGTACGCAAGGACCTGGCTCACCGTGATCTGGCAGGCGCTGTTGTTAATGCAACCCGCGGGAACCTCCACCACTTTGGGCGCTTCATCTGCGACGAAGACATCGCCTGCCGCGTCCACAGCCACGGCTTCCGGAGCAGACCACCCTGTCCCAACCGTCGTCTGGCAGGCGCTCCTGCAGCCGACCGGTAACTCCACGATCATTCCAGGAGGAGTATAGGTGAAATCCGCGACAAACAGGTCACCCGCTGCATCGACAGCCAAACCGACCGGAGCAAATCCCGATGGAGCGGTATAAACGACAGTCGAGCACAAGTTGGTAGTGCAACCGGGTGGCGCCTCGATAACCTCGGCGGCGTTGAAATCGCTGACAAACAGATTGCCTGCTCCATCCACCGCCACTCCCAACTGAGCGGTTAAACCGAAGTTCATCGCGGTCTGGACGCCGGCAGGTGTAACCTCGAACACCTCGTTTTGATCGTTATCCGCAATGAAGACATCGCCCGCTCCATCCACCGCCAAGCCCTGCGGGTAAGCGAGACCGGAGCCCACGCTCGACACTGCGCCACCCGGAGCAACTTTCAACACCTCAGCGCCGCCGCCGACCTGTCCGTCGCCGGCTACCGCGATGTACACATCGCCTGCCGCGTCGACCGCGACGCCGTTGGGCGTAGCCAAGGCGGAGACCCCGGTGTTCACGGTGGTCTGCGTGCCCGGGTTGAATGCCGCCTCCGGTCCCAGGGCGATTCCGTAAATCGGCGTGCTGGCTACCAGGTTGCCGTTGTTGTCATAAAGTTCCACCGCACCCATGCGCAATCCAGGTGCGAGCGGAGTGAAATTGACATTCACATTGCAGGAGTTGCCTGCAGTGATGGTGCCGCTACAGGTGCTGCCCGTGCCCAGCGCGAAGTCGAGGCCGGTGACACCTTGCGTGACCACCTGGATGGCGCCAATGGTGGTGGTTGCCGCCAGGTTGAACGTCACGGTCTGGGTACTGCTGCACGGCGACACTGATTTTATGGTTTCATCCGACGGGCAAACGTTGACGTTGCTGCCGAAACTCTGCAGCGAGAAACTCGCGGTGACATTGATCGCCGCGATCATGCTCACGGTGCAAGTCGGGCTCGTTCCAGAGATTGCGCATGCGCCCCCCCAGCCCAGGAATGCCGATCCTGCGGAAGCTGACGCTGTCAGCGTCACAGTTCCGCTTGAATAATTCGCCGAACACGAAGGACTTCCTGTAACAACTCCATTGGTGTCGACGCAGCCGATATTTCCGTCGCCGGACGTCACCGTGCCGCTGCCCGAGCCAATATCTGACACCGTCAGGTTGCTGGCGGCGGTGGAAGTGAAGTTGGCGGTTACAGTCGTCGCCGTGGTGATGTTCACGGTGCAGAACTGGCTCGCTCCGGCGCTGGCGCAAGCTCCGCCCCAGCCGGCAAACGTAGATCCCCCTGTTGGAACCTCCTCAAGCGAGATTGCCAGTCCCGTTGAGAAGCTTGCCGAGCAGGTGCCCGGCGAACCTCCCGTACCGCAGTCAATTCCGGTCGGACTGGACTCCACAAAGCCGGTCCCCGTCCCCCCAACTGTGACGTTGAAGCTCACCGCCGGTCCGATGCTTAAGGCGCTGAGGTTGATGGTCTGCGTTGCGGGGGCGCCATTCAAAGCGTTGTCGGTCACGACGACTGTGGCGCTGATCGATCCGACGCTCGGCGTATTGGCGTAGAAGTTCTCAACGCACGATGCTCCCGGAGCCAGCGTGAATGAAGTACAGGTGGAGGCGCCCGCGTCCTCAGATATGCCGGCGCCCGTTACCGTCCCCACCGAGCCTGTCAGCGTTTGGTTGCCGACGTTTTGAAGAGAAAGCGGGGTATCCGAGCTCTGGTAGTTCTGACTTACTACGCCAAGGTTCACTACAGGCTGCGAGAGGTTGAGCTCATACACTAGGCCCTGTCCGTTATCAGCGATGAAGACATCGCCCGCCGCATCTACCGCCAGGCCGGCGGGGATATACATACCGCTGGTGGGCACCGTGGTCTGGACGCCAGTGGGTGTAACCTCCAGCACCACGTTGTTGATTTGATCTGTGATGAACACATCGCCCGCTGCATCCACCGCGACGCCGTTGCCTGAACCCAATCCGCTTGTCGGTATCGTGCTCTGAATCCCGCCGGGTGTAACTTTCAGCACCCGCTCGTTTCCAGAATCCAGGAAGAAGACGTCTCCCGCCCCATCAACCGCCGGATAGTAAGGACGGATTACTCCACTGGTGGGTACCGTGGTCTGTACGCCACTGGGCGTAACCTTTACCACACGGTTGTTGTTTAGATCCGTAATGAAGACATCGCCCGCTCCATCCACCGCGACACCAGTTGGAGTATTTAGCCCGGTGGCTGGCACCGTGGTCTGGACGCCACTGGGCGTAACCTCTACCACCCGGTTGTTCGTAAAATCCGCGAGGAAAACATCCCCCGCTCCATCCACTGCCACATCGTAAATGCTACCGATGTCGGTGGCGGGCACCGTGGATTGGACGCCACCGGCCGTAATCTTCGCCACTCCTGTGTTATTCGAAACGAAGACGTCGCCCGCTGCATCCACTGCTACGCCGGATGCACCAGACAGCCCGCTGGCCGACAAAGTCGTCTGCGTGCCCGGCCCGAACGCAACCGCCGGTCCCTGGCCAGTGCCGTAGATCGGCGTGGAAGCCACTAGGTTGCCACCACTGTCAACGAGATCTACGGCGCCCAGGCGCAATCCAGGCGCGAGCGGAGTGAAGGTGACGCTTACCGAACAGGAATTGCCAGCAGTGAACCCGCCGATACAATTGTCGGTGCCGCCCTGTTGAAGCTGAAAGTCAAGCCCGCCTTTGCCTTGGGTGACGACCACGGGAGTACCGTAGGAGCCGGTCACAGGAACGTTGAAAGTGAGCGCGAGGGTGTTGCTGCACGGCGTCGGAGTGGTCGCTCCGGGCGGGCAAACGTTGACGTTGCCGAAATTCGCGGGCAGCCCCCACTCCCACGTGTCAGTGTCCGGTGAAATGCCCGAATACAGGATCACCTGGCCCAGCGCCGTATCGTAGGTCATGCCGTTGGGAGCGAGGCGCGCGGTGAGGCCGCTCGGCGTCGCCCCCTCAGTCCAATTTGTCCCGTTCCATACCCAGGTGTCATCCAAAAAGCTGCCGTTGCTTCCCCCGAACATCACCACCTGCCCTAGCTGGGCGTCGTAGGCTATACCCGCGGCATAACGGGGCGAGGGGGCGCTTGCAGAATTCGAGGCAATCAAATTGGTCCAGCCATTCGTCCCATTCCAGGCCCAGGTGTCATTCTGGTAGCCGGTGCTGTCCTCTCCTCCGAACAGCAGCACCTCACCCATCGCCGCATCGTAGACCATGCTGTGATCTGCGCGCGGGCTGGGGCCGGTGGCGCTCACCTCAGTCCAAATGCTTCCGTTCCATACCCATGTGTCGCCTAAATAGCTGCCGTTGGTGCCTCCGAACAGGACAATCTCGCCCAGTGCCGCGTCGTAGACCATCACCGAGCCATTGCGCGGGGTTGGGTTGCCCGGAGTATTCGCGGGGATCACGTTGGTCCATGTCGTCCCGTTCCACACCCATGTATCATTCAGACGATTGCCGCTTGAGTTGTCAGTGCCGCCGAACAAGACCACGTTCCCGGTCGCCGCATCGTAGACCATGGCGGGGTTATAGCGCGCCGACGGGCTGTTCGCAGGGTTCGTAGGAGTTACATTCGACCAATTGATTCCATTCCACACCCAGGTGTCGGCCAGCGCGTCGTTGCCGCTGAACAACACCACCTGACCGTGCGCCGCATCGTAAGTGAGAGACGACTCAAACCGCGGGCCCGGGTTGTTCGCAGGCGATTGCTGATACCAGCCTGGCGCCAGGGTCTGCGCCAGTGCCGGGGCGCAAAAAGCACCTGTCATCATCAGCCCTGCCACGATCGCGACAACGCCTTGTACCCGCGCAAGACCCCGTCGTGAAAGCTCGAAAAGAGGGATCAGCTTCCGACCATCGGAACTCTTTGAAGACATGATTACTGGTTGCATCGCTCTCCCCCTGGGCATGTGTGCTAAGTTATTGAATTTAAATACACTAACGATGATCCGGAATCGGGCGCGGATCTCCTGTGGACACGGGCAGCCGCCCTGCAAGTTCGGCACAGTCAAGAATCTTGCCGAAACCAAAACTCAAATTGCCATTGGGGGAATGGCACCGCTTTCCGGGCTATTCATGCCGCATAAGTGGACCTCGATAACTCGGCACTTATGGGAGAGAGCCTTTCAGGGGCGATGAGATTACAAACTATTGAAGGGATTGTGAATTGTCAAGAGAACCTGGCCGCATTTGGACCGAAATTAACACTTTCAGTGCAACGGTCCTTGATTCAACGCAAAATGCTTAATCGGCGCGGCTATCCGACAGCTGCTAGAATGCACACACCCAAAATCTATGCCCGAATCGACTGCTGCAGTCAACGCGTATATCGAGGTCGCATTTTCCGACCGCCCCAAAGAGGTGGTCCCCGTCAACGAGCATCCGTTCTTTATCGGGCGGGGACGGGAGAACGGCAACCACCTCTCGATTGACGACATGCGCATCTCGCGCAAGTGTGTGGCAATTTCCGCAGGAGCCTCTGGGTTTCTCATAGAGGATCGGGGTCAGCGCGACGGCATCTTCGTCAACGGCGAACCGGCCAAGGCACGATCTCTCGCCGACGGCGACCGGATACGTTTGGGCACCGATGAGGGATGTCAACTTGTTTTCCGTCTGCCGTCGGAAGCCATCCTCCAGGAAGAAGCCGAGTCGAAACTGCGCAGCTTCATTGGCTCGTTTGGAAGAGACTCCGCCGATGAACTCAACGGGCTCAGGCTTCTGCTTGAGGCGACCTCACTTATGCATTCACAGCTTCCGTTGGAATCTGTGCTGGCGTCGATGCTCGATCATGCCATCGTGATTACGCACGCCGACCGCGGAATGCTGCTGGAACCCGACGCAGAAGGCGTGCTTCAAGTCAAGGTAGCGCGCGGGCGGGACGGCGCGAGCCTTGCGCCGGAGGCGATGAATCCCAGTCGGTCGGTCCTCCGGAGCGCCATCGAACTTGAATCCGCGGTGGTCAACGAGGATCTGAACCTGGCGGACATCAACCTGCAAAGCGCGCAGAGCGTTGTGGTGCAACTGTTGCGCTCGTCGGTCGTGATTCCGCTGTACGGCACGCCGCGTGTGCAGGTTGATTCTTCGACAGAGCCCGTCCGGCGGCAACTGCTGGGTGCTGTGTATCTTGATTCGAAACGCACGGCCACGTTTTCCGCGCTGGACCGGCAAATCCTGGATGCTCTGGGCGCGCAAGCCGCGAGCATTCTTGAAAACGCCCGCCTGATCGAGCAGGAGCGGGAACGCCAACGCCTGGAGCAGGAGCTGAGCATCGCGCGCGAGATCCAGCAGGCGCTTGTGCCCCAGGGGCTCCAGGATTATCCGCATCTGGCTGTGACTGGAATTCATCGGCCATGTTATGAAGTGGGCGGTGACTACTTCGACGTCTGTCCCCTGGCGGATGGTCGCATAGCGGTTCTCATTGCCGATGTCGCTGGCAAGGGCCTTGGAGCTGCCCTGCTCACAACCATGCTCCAGGGAGCGCTTTCAGGAATGACCCTCGGCGTCGAACCCGTGAAAGTCTTCAGCCATCTGAACCGCTTTCTCTGCGATCGCGCTGGGGTCGGCCGTTATGCAACCATGTTCTTCGGGCTGCTGGACACTGACGGCACACTTGAGTTCGTCCGTGCCGGACATCCCTCTCCACTGCTGTCGCGACGAGGAGAGGTAAGCGAACTGTACACGACCGGGTCGTTCCCGATCGGCCTGGTCGACGAGGCGTCCTTCACGTCCACCCGTATCCAACTTGAACCCGGAGACACGCTGTTGCTCTATACCGATGGCGTGACGGAGGCAGAGGATAGAGACAGGAACCTGTTTCAAGACGGGCGGCTTAAGGAAGCCTTTGGCCAGCATCAGGGTTCGTCTTTGAAGACCCTTCAGGATGGGATACTGAGCGCAGTCGCGAAGTTTACAGATGGCGCGAACCAGTCGGACGATGTCACGCTTCTTTTGGTGCGTTACCGCGGCGCTGCGGAGGACGCCGGCAAGACCGCCGGAAGTGTGGAAGCTCGCAGTATGTAATGAGAGATTAACAATAGGTGGTTACGATGAGCGAGGCCCACCGGCAAGTCCACCTTACAGAGTTGCTGATTGGGAAAGGAAAGCCTGAATGACAATCTCGACTGAGTCGATGGACGGTGGCATCACACGGGTTCTTCTCGATGGCCGTCTGGATATTCAAGGCGCGGCTGCCGTTGATTTGCGCATGAACGTTCTGGCCGGCAGCAGCAAATTTCTACTGATTGATTTGAGTAGCGTCTCGTTTCTGGGCTCCATGGGGCTTCGCTCCATCATCGTCCCGGCGCAGGCGGTCAAACGCCGCGGGGGCAAGGTTGCGCTGTTCAATCCAATTCCGATGGTGGAAGAAGTACTGAAGGCCAGCAACGTCGACCAGATCATTCCTGTCTTCCACGATCTCGATTCCGCGGTAGCCGCGCTGTGCTAATTGCACAGCGGCCCCGTTCAACACAAGAACGCCTCATATACAGAGCCGGAGATCCGATGCACAATCTGCAACACCGGCTCGAACTCGACAGCCGGCTCCCGGAGTTGAGCCGCGTCCAGCCATGGGTTGAGGCAATTGCCGATCAGCACGGCTTTGCCGAGGACATCAGGTTTGCCATGCAACTGTGCATGGAAGAAGCCTTGGCCAACGTGGTTCTGCATGGCTATCGCAATGAACCTGGGCATCCGATTGCCATTCAGACTTGGGTTTCCGCGAGCACCCTCTTCTTCGCAATCGAGGACAAGGCGCCGCCCTTTGAACCCCCCGAACCGGGTCCCACCAACGACTCGACGAAACCCGCCGACCTCGAAAGGATTGAACCGGGCGGAAACGGCATCCGTCTGCTGCGGCGTTTCGCCGGATCGGTCGGCTATGAAAGACTCTCCAGCGGCAATCGGCTGACGATCGGGTTTCCTGTCCCGTTGAAGAACGCTTCCGTCTGATATGGCTCGCGAAAGTGGGGCTCGGCGGGCCCATGGGACGAACGGATTATCACACGAGAGATAGACCGAATTCTCGCGTAGCGCTTGGAATTGTTTCCATCTTCTGCATGTCCTAGCTTATCGCCAAGGCACATCCTGACAAGTCTTTGGCGGATTCGATGAGCGCGATCTTTTTCGAGCGTCGCCAGCCTTTGATTTCCTTTTCACGCGCGATCGCTTTTTGGATTTCCTGGTGGCGCTCGAACCAGACCAGGCGATCGCAGTTGTAGCGCGAGGTGAACCCCTCCTGCTCCCTCCATTTGTGCTGGAAGACACGTTTGAGGAGATCACCCGTTACTCCGGCGTACAGCGTATGGCTGCGACTGGCCATGATGTAGGTGCAATAGGAGCCTTCGTGCATGGGCTGATCGTACGCTGGGGTGGTCGAATGGAGTGTGATGAGGAACAACCGCAGATCCCTCACCGCGTTCGGGATGACGAAAGTTTTTGAGCGCTCCGGATGTATCACCTTACTCGGACGTTACAAGTTGATCAACCTTCGCGCGAACTGACGGCTGCGCCCTTTCACGGCCCGTCGTTTTCTGGTCCCCTTCTTCGCCGTGTCTCGGCACCCACAGCGTGTTCGCTGTGACACGCTCCGCCTGATCCGTAAATCCAGCAAATCCTTTTGAATCAGTCGTCTCTGATTGGCTCCGCGCTTGCACTTTATCTGGGCGCAGGCAATGGGGAGGACGCGATGACAGGGTTCATTCTCGGCAGACTGGCAATGGTGGCAACGGTGGCAGCGTTTCTGGCAGTGCAGGCGGTGGCGCAGAAAGCATTTGAGAATGCGCCGAAACGCACGATCGTCGTGAGCCTTGAAGATCGCAAGCTGGCGCTGCTCGAAAACGGGCAAGTCAAAAAGATCTACACGGTCGCGGTGGGCAGGCCCTCGACGCCGAGCCCCGTGGGGACCTTCGTCATCGAGCGCCGCGCGATGAATCCCACGTACTCGCACAACGGCAAAGTCGTGCCGCCGGGGCCTGGAAATCCTGTCGGCACGCGCTGGATGGGGCTCAGCCTGCACGGCTATGGGATCCACGGGACGAATGAACCGCGCTCTATCGGCAAGGCAGCATCGCACGGCTGCATTCGGATGGCAAAACCAGATCTCGAAGAACTGTATGCGCAGGTTTCGGTGGGCGACACCGTGGTGCTCGTCGGGCAGCGCAATGAGCGGACGGCCGCGCTCTTCGGAAAGCCGTTGATGCCGAACACGCTGCAGCCTGTGTTGACGGCGCAGACTGCGCCCGTTGCAGCTTCTGCTCCGGCGCTGAGCACAGGGGAAACCAGCACAGCGGCGACAACAGCCATGCTCACGAGGCTGAGCGGAGCAACATCGGGGACACGGTAGCGAACGCGTAAGTGAGGTACGGCGATGCGTTGGTTGGCGGAGGCGTTGGGGGGTATGGGAGCGGTTCTGCTGCCGGTGGCCGCAGGGCTGCTCCTGGAGGAGTTGACGTTGGGTGGGCTGGTCCGGCTGTTGCTGGCTCCAAGGCCGGGAACCAGGAAACACAAAGAGCCCACATACCGAAGGGGAGGCGCGAAATGCTCGCACTGAAGATGCTGTTGACGATTGCGGGAATGGTGTTGCTGACTACCGCATTTGGGTTACCGCTGTATGCTCTGTGGTTGCGTATCCAGAATGCGCGACGCACGGCACGCGGAGACGAAACCGTCGTTGAACCGAAGGAGATTCCCTGGCGCACGGCCGTAGGGCTGGTGATTGTGGCATGCCTGCCAATGCTGGTGGCCGGCAGCATTGTGGTGGTGCCGAGTGGCATGGGCGGCGTGCGCATCAGCCAGATTGAAGGAACGCTGCCGGGAACGCTTTACCCCGGCGTGCACTTCATCACACCGCTCGTGGATAGCGTGCAGATTTTCGATCTACGCGATCACATTTTCACCGCAGGCATGGGGACAGAAGCAGCGAAAGGACCACTGCCGAAGACTGCTCTGAATGTGCAGTCGCGCGAAGGCCTCAACATTGGTCTCGGCGTGACGGTGCGCTACAAGCTCGATCCGAATAAGCTGGCGAGCGCGCAGGTGCATCTGCCGCAGCCTGCGGACAAGGAGATTGTGCCGCCGGTGGTGGCGAGTGCGTGGCGTGAATTGGCTCCGCAGTACACAGTGCGCGAAATCTTTTCGACCAAACGGGAAGAGGTGCGCGCAAAGGCCGCGAGTGTGATTACACGCAAGCTCGGCGCGGACGGAATCGTTGTGGAAGAGGTGATGCTGTCGGATGTTCAATTGCCGGAGGAATACGCGAAGGGATTGGAAGGTCTGCTGCTGAAGGAACAGCAGGACGATCAGATGAGCGTAGACACAGACATTCAACAAAAGCAGGTGCGGATCGCAGAATTGCAAGCCGAAGCCGAAGCGGCGCAGAAAGTAAAACAGGCCGAGGGCGACGCCAAGTCGAAGGTTGTGGAGGCGAAGGGTGAGGCGGATGCGATGCAGTACACGCTGCCGCTCAAGCAGAAGCAGATTGAGCAGAGCAAGCTCGAGGCTGAGGCGCGCAAGGAAGCGACGATTCAGAATGCAGAAGCCGATGCGGAGGCGAAAGTAATCGACAGCAAGGCGGAACTGCAAAGGCGCAACCTGCTGGCAGACGCCGAGGCCAGCCGCATCAAGCTCATTGCCGCGGCCAATGCCGAGCGCATGACGAGCGAAGCCGAGCTGTTGAACAAATCGCCGCTGCTCATCAACAAGATCGTGGCCGAGCGGTTATCGGACAAGATTCAGGTAGTGATGGTGCCGTCGGACGGGAAATTCTTCTTCGCCAACGACGTTTTCAAAAACATGGCGAACGCGCCGGTCATCAAGCAGGAAATGGACAACGAGTCGGAGCCTGACACGAAGGCAAGCGGCCATTGAGAGCCGCGCGGGGCGGGAGGGAGAGTCTCGCCCCGCAACCATTCGGGGATTGAACGCCTGAAGATAAGAGGGGAGCAACTCAATGCGCAGGATCATTCCATCCTTAATTTGGTTTTCCGCTCTTGCCGGCGGCCCTCCCTATGATGCAAAGGCGACAGCGGCGGCGAACGTCCCAACCGATTCCTGTGCGGTCCTGCCTGCGACCGAGGCTGGAGGCGCCGGCGGAACCGTGGTCTATCTGAATCGAGAGTACGGATTCTCGTTTTCCCTGCCGCCAAGCTGGAAAGGATTTCGCGTGCTGGCCTGCCGATGGAGCGGAGCCAACGCAGCACGTCATGGCCAGGAAGAAACTGGCCCTCTGCTCGTGATTCGACATCCCCTCTACACCGAAGAGAATCCGCGCGAAGACATCCCGATCATGATCTTCACGAGGAAGCAGTGGGGCAAGGACGGCACGAATCTGATTGTCAGCGCGGCGGGAGTTGGGCCGTCGGAACTCGGACGGAATCGGGAGTATGTTTTTGCGTTGCCTCCGCGATTCGCCTACGTCGACGTGGAGGGTGTTCAAGAAGTCCTCGACATCGTGACTGGACGGCCGCTTCGTGCAGTACAGATCTCGCACGACACGAAGCCCTGAATCCCACGTGGACTGCGGTCAAAGCGATTCCCGCACCAAACGATATAATCCGCGCAACGGCAACTGCGCAGAAATGAAGAAGACAATGAGGCTGATTCGTGGGGCTGTTCTGGGCTTGACTGCGTGGATGGCCGCCTTCCACGGCGTTGCACAAAAGCCGGGCCCATGGGAGCAGCCGGCTGCCGAGCTGGCCGATCAAATCTCTGCAATTCTGGGACCGGGTCAGGCGCACTTGACGATTCGCAATTCGTCCAGAATTCCGAACGAGGCTCTGCCCACGATTCGCAAGCTGCTGGAGCAGGATTTGAAGGCGCACGGTGTGGTTGTCGCTTCCGAGGAAAGCGCGAATTCGATTCGTGTGACGTTGAGCGAAAATGCGCGGGCGCGGATTTGGGTGGGCGAAGTCGTCGAAGGAAATGTGACGCATGTGGCGATGGTGCAGCTTGCTCCCGACGATGGGCAACGTGCGCAGGCAGCCGGCGGCTTGACGTTACGCGCAGAGTCGATTCTCCGATTGCGCGAGCCGGTGCTCGCAGCTCTGGAAACCGCGAACGGCCTTGTCGTGTTGGAGCCGGAGCAGATTGTCTTCGAAACGCGCACCCCCGGTGGTTGGATCGAACAGAGCCGCGCGAGCATTGGACAAAGGCGTCCGCTGCCGCGCGATCCAAGGGGCATCCTGCTGCCGTCGGGTGGCGCGGAATTTGAGGCGTGGCTTGCCGGGACGGAGTGCACAGGGTCCTATGAAGCTGCGCCGTTGCCGGGGCAATGGACGGCGAGTTGTCACGCGAGCGACGATCCATGGCCGTTGCCTCAACTCGAGCAGGGAGCAATGCCGGTGAAAGCTTTTTTCAATGCGGCACGAAACTACTTCACGGGCGTTGTGACTCCCAGTGTCGGCGTGGACCCAGCCCCTTTCTATGCAGCATCCTGGATTCCGCGTGCTGCGGGTGGGTCGGCGATGATTGTCGGAGGCATTGACGGGAAGGTGTCGATGATCGAGAACGGAGTTTCCAAGCCCGTTGCAGGAACGCGCGATTGGGGCAGCGATTTTGCTGTGATGCATTCCGGATGCGGTGCCGGATCGCAGATCGTAGCGTCGAGCTCGGGGGAAGCTGCTTCGGATAGCCTTCGTGCGTATGAAGTGCCGGCTCTCGAGGCTGTTCCCGTGAGCACGCCGCTTGAGGTGGGCGGAACGGTGATGGCGCTTTGGCCTGCGCCCGACGGCAAGAGCGTGCTGGCAGCAGTGCATGGCACGGCAAACCAATACGAGGTGGACCGTGTTTCGGCTCTTTGCAATTAGCTGCGTTTTTGCGCTGCTCGCATTGCCGGTCGTTGCGCGCACGCGGCCGCACTATGGCGGCACACTGCGTGTAGAGATTGAAGGCGATCCGTGGCAACGGCCGAACGGCCTTGCGCGCAGGCTGGTTTACGACGCACTGACTACTCTGGATTCGAGCGGCGAAGTGCAGGCCGCTCTTGCGACCGGCTGGGAATCAGACAATGCGGATCATCGCTGGCTGTTTCGGTTGCGCCAGGGCGTGCATTTTCATGATGGCTCGCCGTTAACGGCGACGGCCGTGGTTCAATCGCTGAACCTGGACTGTCCGGCGAATTGCCCCTGGACTGCGGTTCACGCGGTTGGGTCGACCGTGGTGTTTACCAGCGATTCACCCATGCCGAACTTGCCCGCGCTTTTGGCGAGAGATGAATTTCTGATTGCGCTGACCGTCACGGCGGACGGCAAGACACCCAGCGGTAATATCGGAACGGGACCATTCCAGGTCGCGAGCTTCAACAACGGTGTGCTTGCTCTGGCGGCCAATGAATCCGGCTGGCAGGGGCGGCCGTTTGCCGATGCGATCGAGATTCGCGCGCATCGGCAAGTGCACGAGCAATGGCTCGATTTGAGTATTGGCCGCGCCGATGTAGTTGAGGTTCCAGCCGAGATGATTCGGCAGGCGCAGCAGCAGAGACTGACGCTGCTTGTGTCTCCATCGGCGGAACTGCTCGCGCTGGAAGTGACGGACGGTGGGGCGTTGGCCAATCCCATGCTGCGCGCGGCCGTTGCGGCGTCAGTCGATCGCAGTGCGCTCTCCAACGTGATTTTTCAAAAGCAGGGCGAAGCCACTGCGAGTGTGTTGCCACAGTCATTGACGGGGTTTGCGTTTTTGTTCCCGGTGGATCGCGACTTGAATAAGGCACATGAGCTGCGCGGGGGACTTACCACTCCCACGCTTACGCTGAGCGTGGATGGAGACGGAACGATGAACCTGGCCGCGCAGCGAATTGAGTTGAACTTGAAGGAAACGGGATTCAATGTACAGGAAGTCAGTGCTGGAAGCGCACTGCATGCCGATTTGATGCTGCGAAAGATTTCACTCGAAAACGGAGAGCCCTCTGCTGTACTGGACGGCGTGTTGCGGAGTGTCGGACAGCCTGCGGTCCCCGTCGACCCGAGCCCGGCATCTCTCTACAAGGCGGAGCACGATTTTGTAGACCGTCACACCTTGATTCCGCTGGTCGATCTTCCTCGCGCCTATGCGATGGGCGTGCGGATTCGCGATCTTGCACCGGATGCGCACGGCCTGCCCGATCTGGCAGGGGCCTCGCTTGGGGACGCGCAGTGAGCCTGCGGCAGCGGCTGCTCCTGCTTTTCTCTCTCACCGTGGCAGCGGCAGTCGCGGCAGTGGCCTGGACGGTTTTGCTGCGGGTCCGCCATGTTTTCGAGCAGCGCGATCAGGAAGAGACCACGCTGTTTGTCAACCAATTCCAACGCGAATTTCAGCATCGTTCCGCCGAAGTGGCTGCTGCGGTGGATCACCTGGCGGCGAGTGAGCACGCTCGCGCCATGGCATTTGAGATTGTCCAGTCGGGCGATGCCTCGCCTTATCTAACCGAGGCGCAGACCCTGGCGCAGGATGCGCAGCTGGACTTTCTCGAGATCGTGAGCCCCGACGGAAATGTAGTGAGCTCGGCGCAATGGCCGGCGCGCTTTGGCTATCCGGAACCCGTTGCGGCCAACGCGGGCGAAGCGGCATTTCTGAAGCGCGAAGAGTTGCCCGATGGCAACAGCGCTCTTGGCCTGTTTGCGGTACGCGTGGTGCGTGGCGCGGAGCCGCCCATTCGTCTCATCGGAGGCAAGCGCCTGGACCAGAGCTTTCTGGTTGATTTGCCGGCGGCGCCCGGTATGCAGGTGGGCCTCTACAACGAAAGAGAATCGAGCCCAGAAGCTACCGGCAGCTCGGGCGTGGGTACGGCTTCTACTGAGTTCGATCCCAAGCAGCTTGCGGGAACAAACGGCGACCTGCCGAATGCCGATCGATACCGGGCGCTGATTGAATCGGCCCTGAAAACGGGACAGCAGGTGAGCAGCATTGTCAATTTGACAAATCAACGCGACGACAGCATGAGCGCGACGGCGATTCCGCTAAAGAATGAAACGGGACGCGTGCTGGCGGTGCTGCTTGTGGCTATTTCGCGCGAAGGGATGGTGGAGGCGCAGCAGCACATCCGGGCTATCGCCTATGGAGTTGCGTCGGGCGGAATTCTGCTGGCTATCGCGTGCAGCTTGTGGATCGCGGCGCGGGTTTCACGCCCCATTGAGCAGTTGGCCCATGCAGCGGAAGAAGTGGCGAGTGGGAATTGGGAGGTGCGCGTGCCGGAGCGGGGGCACGATGAAGTAAGTGTGTTGGCGCACAGCTTTAATCACATGACGGAGCAACTTGCGAGCCAGCGGGAGCAATTGGTGCAGAGCGAGCGCGTGGCGGCTTGGCGTGAACTGGCGCGGAGACTGGCGCACGAGCTCAAGAATCCGCTATTTCCGCTGCAACTGACGGTCGAGAACCTGGTGAGGGCGCGTGCACTGTCGGCTGAAGAGTTTGACGAAGTTTTTCGCGAGAGTACGGCGACGCTCGGAATGGAAATCGCGAACCTGAAAACGATCATCGGGCGCTTCAGCGACTTCAGCAAAATGCCCAAGCCGGAGCTGGAGCGTATTGATGCGAAGGATGTAATTGAGCGGGTGCGTTCGCTGTATGAGGGCGCAGCGAGCCGCGAAGCGAAGATCGATTTCGAGACGGAGGTCACTCAAGAGGCGATGCCGATGATGGCCGATCCGGAAATGCTGCATCGTGCGCTTTCGAATCTCGTATTGAACGCAATGGATGCGATGCCGAATGGCGGCAAGCTGACTGTTTCCGCTCGCCGGCAAGGGTCCAACGTCGAAATCAGAGTTGCGGATACCGGCGAAGGGCTGACGCAGGAAGAATGCGAGCGGCTGTTCACGCCGTATTACACCACCAAACTGCACGGGACGGGATTGGGATTAGCGATTGTGCAATCGGTGGTGGCCGATCACGGGGGAAAAATTACGGTGGAGAGCCAGGCGGGAAGCGGGGCAACGTTTATCATTACGCTGCCGAAGGCTTCCGCATGAGTGTGAAGGCGAAGATTCTGATTGTCGATGACGAGGCGAACACGCTGGCTTCGCTGTCGCGCGCTTTCCGCCTCGCAGGGCACGAGGCAGTGGTGTGCGACAACGCGGAACGTGCGCTGGAATTGGCGAAGACACAGCCTTTCGACCTGATTCTGAGCGATGTGGTGATGCCACGCCGCGACGGCCTGATGCTGCTTGAGGATTTGAAGACATCCGGTGTCACTGCGCCGGTGGTGATGATGAGCGGGCAGGCGCATATCGAGATGGCCGTGCGCGCTACCCGGCTGGGCGCCCTGGATTTTCTTGAGAAACCTCTGACGACCGAAAAGCTGCTGGTGACAGTTGAAAACGCGCTGAAGCTGACGCGCCTGGAGACCGAGAATCGCGATCTGCGCTCGCGTGTGGGCAAGCATACGCTGGTGTGGAGCGGCGAAACGATGCGGCGCGTAATGGCGCAGATTGAACGTGTGGCGGCCAGCGAAACGCGGATTTGCATTTACGGGGAAACCGGAACGGGCAAGGAATTGGTGGCACGCACGTTGCACGAAAAGAGCCATCGCGCTGCGGGACCGTTTGTTACGCTGAATTGCGCGGCGGTGCCGGCCGAGCTGATTGAGAGCGAACTTTTTGGCCACGAGAAAGGCTCATTTACAGGAGCGGCGCAGCGCCATGCGGGCAAATTTGAGCAGGCGCATCGGGGCACGTTATTTCTGGATGAAATCGGGGATATGCCCACGGCGATGCAAGCGAAGCTGCTGCGCGTCCTGGAAGAAGGGGAAGTGGAGCGTATTGGCGCCGACAAGCCTCTTGCGGTAGATGTGCGCGTCGTTGTAGCGACACATCGCAACCTGGAGCAGCTCGTGGAGTCGGGAGGGTTTCGCCGGGACCTTTATCATCGGGTGGTCGTTTTCCCGGTGGAGTTGCCGCCTCTGCGCAAGCGCAGCGAGGATTTGCCCACGCTGGTCGAACATTTTGCGCAACAGGTGAGCGCCCAGAACGGCTGGAAGCCGATTCCGTTTGCGCCGTCGGCGATCGAAGCGCTGAAAGAATACGCGTGGCCAGGAAATATACGCGAGCTGCGCAATGTCGTGGAGCGGCTCTTGCTGCTGGTTGACGCAGAAGTGGATGCAGACGCTGTGCGTCTCGCGTTGCCCGCGGTACGCGGATCGGCGAATGCTATGGAAAGAAATCGAGAGAA
Source organism: uncultured Acidobacteriaceae bacterium (assembly GCA_963745845.1). Taxonomy (GTDB): domain Bacteria; phylum Acidobacteriota; class Terriglobia; order Terriglobales; family Acidobacteriaceae; genus Telmatobacter. The sequence continues at coordinate 119,440 of CAVUZE010000006.1, forward strand.
GACGGGGACGCTGGCAGAACGAGTGCTCGAATTTGAACGATCGGAAGTGTTGGCGGAACTGGAACGAAGCGGCAAGCACGTCACGCCGGCAGCGAAGGCACTAGGACTCGAGCGAAGCCATCTTTATAAGAAATGCCAGCAGCTGGGAATCGATCTGCAGAGCCTGCGGTCGTCCGATTGATGCGGCTGCGACGGGGTTGAACTACGAATTCAAAACGGTTGTGAGTGAGACCGGGGCGGGAATGAATTGAGCGATGCAACGGTGCACGAGCCGGCTCGATTGCCGAGGCGCAGTTGGCACATCGCATGGCTGCTGGGTCTCGGCGTTCTGGTCAATTATTTCGACCGGGTGAATCTTTCGGTTTCGCACGAGTCGTTGATTGCGGCGTTTGGCATTTCGAATATCGCGTTCGGCTATCTTTCCAGCGCTTACAACTGGACATATGCGCTGTGCCAGTTGCCGGTGGGCGTGCTGCTCGACAAGTTCGGTGTTCGGCGCGTAGGGCGCATCAGCACGTTTGTCTGGAGCCTGGCGTCGTTCTGCGCTTCGATAGCACCGGGGATTCCGAGTTTGTTCGCGGCGCGCTTGCTGCTAGGCGTAGGCGAGGCGCCGACGTTTCCCGCGAACGCAAAAGCGATTGGCCTGTGGTTTCCTGCGAGGAAGCGAGGTTTCGCCACAGCGATCTTCGACTCGGCGGCAAAGTTTTCGTCGGTGCTCGGCGTTCCGCTGCTGGGGATCGTTCTGCTGAAAGTCGGATGGCGCTGGAGCTTTGCGCTCACGGGTGCGATCAGCCTGTTCTATTTTCTGCTGTTCTGGAAGGTCTACCGCGACCCGGGTGATGACGCGTCGCTGAGTGCGGCAGACCGGCAATTCATCGAAGCTGAATCGCGAGGAGACGACGCGCGCAACACATCGACGGGCGAGCCTGAATCGCTTGGGTATTTGCTGGGACAGCGCAAGGTGCTCGGTCTGGCGATCGGGTTCGGCTCCTATAACTACGTCTTTTACCTTTTACTCGCGTGGCTGCCGAGTTATCTTACGCTGGCATTGCATATCGACGCGTATCACTCGTTTCTCTACACGAGTCTGCCGTGGCTGGTGGCAACGTTCGGCGACCTGGCGGTGGGTGGGTGGCTGGTGGATTCGCTCATTCGGCGTGGCTACAATGCGAGCCGTGTGCGGCAGGTGATTCTAATAGGCGGGACTACTTTTGGCCTTGGTATTCTGGGCGCCGCCAACACGCATAACGCTACCCAAGCATTGATCTGGATCAGCATATCGATTGGCGGGCTTTCGGCGGCTGCACCGGTGGGCTGGTCGGTGCCCGCGCTGATTGCGAGCCGGAATAATGTGGGACGGGTGGGCGGCATCATGAACTTTTCGAATCAGGTTTCGGGGATTGCGGCGTCGACAATCACCGGATATTTGTTTGCGGCGCACCAGGTCGGGTGGGTCTTTGGAATCGCGGGGATTTACCTCGCCATTGGAATTGCCGCTTATATTCTCCTGCTGGGTTGGATCGAGCCGGCATCGCGGGAGCGAACGACCGCGGGAACGCTGCCATAAGGCCCGCATGGCAACGGGTGGATGCGTAGAATGAGAGGCGGCGCGAGGCAAAGCAAATCTGCGCTTCGCGAAGGTTGGACAGGACATGAAGGCTCTTGTACTTTCCGCGTATAAACATCTCGAGATTGACGATGTGCCGGTGCCGCAGCCGGCGGAAGATGAGTTGTTGATTCGCATCAAAGCGTGCGGGATCTGCGGAAGCGATGTGCATGGATTCGACGGGAGCACGGGCCGGCGCATTCCACCGATCGTGATGGGGCACGAGGCCGCGGGGATGGTCGAGGCCGTGGGCAGCGGCGTCACGGACTTTCGCGTCGGCGATCGCGTGACATTTGATTCGACTGTGTATTGCGGAGAGTGCTTCTATTGCCAGCGCGGGCAGGTGAATCTTTGCGACAAGCGGGAAGTGATCGGAGTTTCGACTCCGCTGTTTCGCAGGATGGGCGCATTTGCGGAGTATGTGACAGTGCCCACGCGGATCGCGTATTTGCTGCCGGAGACGATGCCGTTTTCGCACGCAGCACTGATTGAGGCGGCGTCCGTGGCTGTCCATGGCGCTTCGTTGACGCCAATCGAGCCGGGAGACGCGGCTGTCGTGGTGGGTTCGGGCATGATCGGATTGCTGACGCTGCAAGCGGTGCGGGAGGCGGGTGCGGGGCGAGTGTTTGTGATCGACGTCGATGATACGCGGCTCGAACTGGCGCGGCAACTCGGCGCAACGGAGACGTTCAATTCGAAAAAGCAGGATGTTGTCGCTGAAATCCAGAAGCGCACGTCGGGCCGTGGAGCGGATGTCGCGGTGGAGTGCGTGGGAATCACGGATGCCATCGGACTTGCCATTGAGAGTGTGCGGAAAGGTGGCGCGGTGACATTGGTGGGCAACGTCGCGCCGAAGATCGAGCTTCCGCTGCAGTCGGTTGTGTCGCGGCAGATTCGGCTGCAAGGCTCGTGCGCTTCGTGCGGCGAATATCCCGAGTGCATTGCGATGATGGCGGATGGGCGCATTCGCGTCGAACCGCTGGTTTCTGCTGTGGCTCCGCTGGAAGATGGGGCGCGCTGGTTCCAGCGGCTTTACGATCGTGAGCCGGGTCTGCTGAAAGTTGTCTTAGAGCCGTAAGGATGCAATCGATGAGCGAGTCATTGTTTGATTTGACCGGGCATGTCGCGCTGGTGACCGGAACGAGCCGCGGACTGGGGCAATATTTTGCGCGCGCACTCGCAAGGGCGGGCGCGGACATTGCGATGACGAGCCGTGAGAGCAGCACACTCCAGGATTTTTCGCGCGAGATCGAGGCGCTGGGACCCAGGACTTTTTCGACGGCTCTCGATGTGCGGGATCATACGAGTATTCAGCGGGCGATTGCGGCGATCGAGGAACACTTCGGAAAGATCGACATCCTGGTCAACAATGCGGGATGCAATATTCGCAAGCCGGCGCTCGACGTGACATGGGACGACTGGAACACGATTCTCGATACGAATCTGCGCGGATCGTTTTTTGTGGCACAGGCTGTGGCGCGCGGGATGATTCAGCGCGGCTATGGACGCATCATCAATATTGGCTCGGTGACCAGCGTGGCGGGCTATGCGGGGTTGGCCCCTTACGGCGCCAGCCGCGGCGGCATTCGGCAGTTGACGATGAGTCTTGCCGATGACTGGGGCAAGCACGGCGTCACCGTGAATTGCCTGGCGCCGGGCTGGTTCAAGACGAAGCAGAACCAGGTGCTTTATGAGAACGCCGCGTGGGTGGAATACATTACGGACCGCATCCCCGTGAAGCGGCCCGGGCGGCCGGACGATCTGGACGGCGCCGTTGTCTTTCTTGCCTCGGAGTCGAGCCGCTACGTGACCGGCCAGACACTGCTGGTGGACGGAGGCATCTCGACCGGGGCTGCAAAGGCAACGGTTTAGGTTGACCGGTCACAAGGGGGATGAGGAAACTGCCCTCTTCTTGCGGACTATTCCGGTTTCGTTGTTGAACCTTTCTCGGAGCCGCTTGCAGAGCCCGTTTTGGCCTTCTTTGCGTCTTTCCCCTTGCTGGAGGATCCGCCGCCACTTCCGCTGTCGGACGAGTCGGATTTGGCAACGCCCGATTGCGAATTCAGGGCACTGACGGCAATGTGCATCGTCGCATAGGTCACGCCTGGAATGGCGGTTTCTGCGCGTTTGGATACGGGGAGGTTTTTATCTGCGTCTTTCCGGACCAGGTAACCCTGCGCCAGGTCCAGATTCGGCAACTGACCGGCGAGTTCATCAGTGTGCTTCTGCGGGACCATCACGTAGTCGCCCGAAACGAGACCGATGTAAGTAGATTCGTGTTCGGGGTTGGCCATGGCTTGCTGCGTGGCGATGGCATTCACCAGATTGCCATTCATGATGAAGCGAGTGCGATCTTCCCAGTAAGCAAATGCTTCGCTGAACGCATTGAGTGCGGGAGTGCTGATAGCGGGCAGAGTGACCAGGGGCGCAACGACCTTCAGGCCGGTCATCATGACCTTGAGAACTTTGAGAAAGCCGGAGTCATTGGGCGCGCGCGAGATGTTGACGGCCACCTTTCCCGTACCGCGGGTGAGCAGAATGTGGCTGGTGGACGAGGTCGCCTGATCAGACTTGAATCCGAGTTGATCGAGGCTGGGGATTTTTCCGGCGTTATTCGGAGCGATAGATGCAATGGCAGTCCATGCGAGAGGCGCGAAGAGATTCATCAGCGGACTGGTCTGGGTGGCATCGACGCGTAGCTGCGAAGCCTTTTCCGACTGGTCGCCGGAGCCGGGGCGGAACTGCGAGAGCATGATGCTTACCGCGACATCGCCATCGTGATCAAGCAACTCATCTTTGGAGATGTCGGTTGCATAGCGCAATTTCGACTCATCCGGCTTGTAATGCAGATACTGCGTCTGCAGGGTCGGGTCAGGCAATCCGCCCGTGGCGCCTCGGCCTGCCGTGCCATAGCTCGAACTGTGCGGATTCACTTCGTCGTAGAAACCGCTCCAGAAGTCGAAGGAATCGTGAGGAGAGTCGGCCGGATTCCCGGAGGAGGCGGGCTGTTGCGCAAGTGCATTCGCAGCCTCAGGCGGAAGCATGGATGAGAGCAGGCCGATGGCAAGGCCATTGCCGACAAAGCGGCGTCGAGAGACGGACATGTTTGCTTAACCTCGCTTCTTGCGGTTTAAGGATGGCAACAATCGGGGAATTGCTTGGAAGTGGAAACAGCATACCGTCAACGGGCCAATTGCGCCAGAGCGTTGAGGGGATGGACGCCGAGGATGCTTCATGAATCGAAATGGTGTTTTGATCGGAGTCATGGAACGGGTGTGGGGACGCTTTGCAATCCACTGATGCTGACGGCCCAGTTGGTTGGGACTTCCTGCAGGTCGAGGCCGCGTGTGCCGCTGCTAGCACTGGAAAGCAGCCGTTCGAGGGGAGATTGCGGTCCGATTCCGCCGCGGGTGGCAACGCCTTTGAAGTTGAGGCTGTAGGGATCAGACAAGGGTTCGCTGGTGCTGACGAGCAGAATGGTGTCGAGGCCGAAAGGGGCGCCGACTTTCAGCGTTGGTCCACCCGGCAGCACGATCTGGCGCTGATCATTGGCGTCATTGGGGAATCGATTCTCGGCGTAATTGCGAGGGTAGAGAAGATTGCCCTCCCCGTGGCAATCGATGTCGAGAATGTAGACCCACCGCTTTTGCAGCACACGCGTGGATGAGGTGAGGACCAGCTTAAGGCTTTCGCCCTGCTGCACGGACTGGCCTTCGCCGAGCAGGGTCTGGTCGGTCACGCGCATAAAGCCGAGGTGATAGTAGTCGTCGTCGGATGCGCCCGGAGTGGAAGGCAAGCGAAGCCAGCCGGCCAGCTTGGCGAGGCGCGCGGCGTAGTCGTTCAGCTTGCCTGCCGCGTCGGGAAGCGACGTCAGATCAGCGATGGGGACCCAATCGGTGCGCACCGGGTAGTTTGACGTGGAGGAGCAACCGGGACTGTGGCGCGGGGCTTTCGGGTCGGGCGGTCCCTTTTCGAATTCAGCCTTGTGGTACCAGGCCCATGCGGGGCCGCTGCCGGTGAGCGATCCGGCGAGGACATAATCGGCGTTGGCAACGTCGGAGACGCCTTGAACCATACTGGTCTGGTCATGCAGATTCAGCTTTCCGCCAAGTTCCTGCGAGGGCGGGAGGTTGACCCAGACCTTTGCACCGGGTGGCACATGCTGCTTCAGCGAGCTTGCCGTGAGCGTCCAGCCGAGCTCGATAGGATCGGTGTCGCCTGCGCGTTGGAGAATCCAGTTGGAGCTATTCCAAAGCAGAATGTGCGTCCACGGTTGCTCGGCGGGGTCGGCGACGGACTCGATCCCGGAGGCGCGAATCTGATCGATAGCTTTTTGGAGGTTTGTCTGTGAGATGGTCGAAGGCCAAATCCAGAAGTGCAGAGGATCGGTGGGAGCGGGAATCCATTTATCCAGCTCGAAGACCTGGCCTACGTTCACGCGCGCATTGGCTGGAGCAGCGATGGTCGCCTTGGCGTGGGCGAACCCATCGAGTTCTGTCACGTTGAGCGTGACGATCTTGTTCTTGTCTTCGACTCCGAAGGAGACAAATGTGCTGCCGGGTCCGATGCCGGCGAGGCGTCCGGTATCGAGGACTACGCTGCCGTCGTCTTGCGTGGCGACGACTGCGGCGCGCAGTTTGCCGGCTTGCGCGGCGGTCCCGCCGAAAAGAGGCTGCTGGCGGCGCGCACCGGCTACGTCGAGTGAGGGCGTCTGGTCGGCGATCCCGTTGCCCTCGAGCTCGGCATTGACTTGTTGATACACAACGGAAGCGGGTGCGTCTGCGGGAAGCACTTCAAGAGCCTTGATCAATGCGGCGGTGAAGGCTCCGTGGGCTTCGGGAACGCTGGCGGTGGTGGGCGATTCTTTTGCGGTCTGGTCCTGCTGCGCCGCGGAGAAGATGAGCGCGGGATTGTCGGTGCGTTCGGCCGGCGCGGGCTTCGGCTGCGCATTGGCCTGGTCCAAATTCGTCTGATCTGGCGCCTCATCGATATCGCGCGGATCGTAGGGCAGCATGCGTTCGCGAACTTTCGGGCCGAGGGGGATTCCGCGGGTGAAGGCGCCGCTGTGGCAACTGTCGAGGATGACCGTGAGCTTTACGCCTTTGTCGAGAGCCGCATTGAAGATCCGCGTCATCTCGCGATCACGCACGTCGTAGCCGCCGGTCCAGGCGTCAGCGGGAACAAGGGTGCTGTCGGCATGAACCTCTTTGCCGTTGATCATGAGGCTGAGCTTGGTTCCCTTGCTGTTGATGCGCAGGGAGCCGTGGCCGGCGTAGTAGAAAACCACGGTATCGCCACGGTGGGGCTCGTCGACGAGATATTTCTGCATGGCGGCGAGGATGCCGTCGCGCGACGTTTGTGCGGCAGGCAGGGAGACGTAGGGAAGTTGCGAGGCCGGGAGCGCGGGATTGGTGAGAACGGCAACCGCTGCAGGTGTGAAGCCGAACTTGGGACTGACAAGCAGATCGCGCATGGCGGCGACGTCGTTGAGGGCGCCGTCGAGGTTTTCGAATACCGGGAGATCGCAGCGGCCGCCGGTGCAGCCTGCGGGATGTTGGGCCGCAGTTTGCGACGGCTGATAGGTATTGATCCCGATCAGCAACGCGCGCCGCACCTGGGCAGTGGAGCTTTCTGCTGCGACGAGAAGAAGGAAAACACAGGAAAACAGGAGCCGAGGGGGTATCAAGCTGAAACTCCGGAAGGATGGACGGAAGTTTAAAGGCGCAGGTACGGGTGAGAGAAGCTATTTTTGGTAACCCAGGCAATAATTCAGACGGTGTGCAGCTTTGCAGGCCGGAAAAGCACGGCGTGAACCCGAAGGTCCACGCCGGCGAAAGGACAGCAGTTGCGTTCTAAAACTCCATCCGCGCCGCGACCTGGCCAGTACGTGCACCGCCGAAGTCGGAGCCGATACTCGAAGAAATCAGTCCGAAGCTGCTCGAACTGAGGTCCATGTTGGGGTCGCCGAGATTGGTGTGATTGAGAACGTTGGTGAACGTTCCTTCGAAACGTACACGAAGGCGTTCGGTGATGGAAAAGCTCTTGCTCAATCCAGCGGACAGGTTGACAAGGCCGGGGCCTTCCACCGAGCCTACCTGGCTGTTGCCAAAGCGGCCGATCGGCAGCGGACTCGGACTCAAGCGAGCGCCGGTGGTCGGATCGAATCCTGCGCCCGTAGTGCAGTTGTTGCCCACAGTCCAGGTCGGGTCGCCGGGGCATGCAAAAGCTGCGCCGTTCGTCCAGTTCAAGCGGTTCTTGCCGGCAGGGTTGGTGCTGATGCCCACCAGCTGGTCAGGATGCTGCGCACGGTGGCCGCCGTCGAAGGTGCCAGTGCCATTGCCGGCCTCGCCGTTCAGGCCGGAGCCGGTGCCGGATGGGTCGCCTTCGCCGCTGGGAAAGTAAGGCGTTTCGTACGGACCTGTCTGCAGGGTAAGGATGGACGACAAGCGCCAGCCTCTAACTACAAGGTCTGCGACACGGGGCATGCTGCCGCCCAGCATCTTCCCACGGCCGAAGGGCAGGTCGTAGAGGGCCGTGGTGTTCCAGCGCAGACGGCGCGTTCCGTAGACGTTGCCGAAGTCCACGTGACGGTCGAGGATCGAGGTGGAGCGTTCGCCTCCGCCTTCTCCAGCAAAGCCATCGCCGGTCGCAGCCGAACCATAGGGACCCTGATCGTCGGCCAGGGCCTTTGCCCATGTGAATTCGGAGTGATATTCGAGTCCTTGCTGCAGCCGATGGCTGGTCTCGAGTTGCAGCGAGTTGTAGTTCTCGTTGGAACCGGTCGCACGCGTGTTGATGCGGCCCCAATTGGGGAAGAGACGCGAACTGATGGGGGCATTGAACGCGGAGACGGTGGTCGAGTAGGGAAGCGTGTTTTCATCCGGAGCCCAGACCAGTTGGTGCGTCTCCGAGCCGATGTATGAGATCCGCGCCGCGTACCCAGAGCCGAAATCGTGATCGATGCCCAGGGACCATTGCTCGGTGTAGGGGTCTTTCCAGTTCGTGCTATTGGCGGTGCCAAAGTAGTCGCTGCCATAGCAGGTGGTGCAACCGTTGCCTCCGGAACCCTGATCGATCTGAGGCCACTGATAGCCGATGGCATGCGTGCTGGCGTTGTAGGTGTTGGTGAAGTTCTGGGTGTAGGCCTGCACCGTGCCGGTGAGCGAGTAGAAGCTCGAGCCGAGCATGTTGATGTTGTACATGCCGAAGCCGCCACGGACCGCCCACTTATCATCGCCGAACGGACGATAGGCGAAACCGAAACGCGGCATGAAGCGAAGGTGGGGATATTTCTTCAGGCCCGCGGGGTAACCGGCAGCGCCGTCGCCTTGGACCTGCATGCACGGGGCGCCGTTGACGGTGGCCGAGTTGGTGTTGTTCACGCCATCGGCATCGCACGCATTGGCGCTGGCCAGGAAGCCCTGCGCGAGCAGCGATTCCTTGCCCTGCGGATAAATTACACGCCCTGCTAATGGCACGCTGGGATCGAAGTTGCCGATGTCCCCGTAGCGGTCGTAGTAGCCCGGATGCAGCTCATAGCGAACGCCGTAGGAGAGAGTCAAGCTGGGGTTGATCTTCCATTCATCCTGAGCGAAGAAGTGGTAGTGATTGGAGAGGCCGTCGTTGTCCTCGCGCACGACGTCATAAAAGGTCTGGTTGGGGAGTCCGAGCAGAAAATCGGCGAAGTCGACGCCGGTAAACATGCCTTCGCTGCCACTGGTATTGAACTGATAGGTTCCGTAATTGTCGGACCCGTTGAATCCGAGCGGCGTGATGGCTTCGAGATGCTGAATATCCGTTCCGAATTTGAAGGTATGGTTGCCCTTGGTCCAGATAAGGGTATCGCTGTAGTCGTAGGTGAACGACCTGGTGAGGCTGGTCAAGCGGTCAGCGTTCAGGCTTTGTATGTGGTTGAAGTCCATCTCCGGAATGCCGTTATAGAAGAGGTTCTGCAATCCTTGCCAGCCTTGCGCGTTGGTGAATGCGAGACCGTTAAAGCCATTGCTGCTGCCCGATGTATAGCGCGTGAACCCGAAGCCGCCCTCGTTGATCAAGTTCGGCTTGAGGATCCAGTTGGTGTCTACCTTCATGGCTCGATTCTGGCTGTTGTTCAACCCCGAAGGAATAAGAAGGATCTCCGGGTTGCTGATGGGGAAGTTCTTCCAGGTGAATTTTCCCCACAGGAGAAATTTCTGGTTGGAGCCGAAGTACTGGTCGCCGCGGATGTCGAACTGATCCGAGTGACCGCTGTCGTCTACATTCGCCTGCCAGTTGGCCACGCTGTCATCGTTATAAACCGTGGGGTCGCCGATGTTGGGATCGGGATAGAACTGCTTGAGCGTGTTCAGGGCAATCTGGCTCAAATTTCCGGACGGAATGGTCTTGCCGTAGCTGCCGCCGGTGAAAGGATTGTTGAGACCCGTGAAACCCGTAGCGTTGTAGTTGGAGAAATTGCCCTGCTTCATGAGCGTGCTGGGGACTTTTTCGAGCAGTGTCTCCTGCGCGGGGTGACGCCAGCCTTCATAGGTACCGAAGAAGAAGCTCTTGTTGTGCCCGTTGTAGAGATGGGGAATCACGACTGGACCGCCGACGCTGCCACCGAAAGTGTTGCCATGCACGCCGGGCTTGGCGACTGTCGTGGGGTAGGTGTAGGCAATCGCGTCAAATGCGGAGCTCTGGTAATACCAGAAACCGGTGCCGTGCAAGTTATTGGTGCCGCCCTTTGTGGTGACCACGATCTGGCCCGGATCTCCGAACTCGGCATTCGCAAGCACGCCATCGGCGCGGATCTCGGAAATTGACTCGGTGGACGGAAAGGAGTCGTAGATGAACACGCCGCCGGTTGCGTTCTTCGAGGTGACACCGTCTACCGTGACATCTACCTGGTAGGGCAATGTGCCTTGCACCGAGAACTGCACCTGGCTGCCGCTGTTAGCCGCCTGGACACCGGGCAGCGCACTAAAAATATTGGCTGCGCTGGTGCCGTTAAAGCTGGCGCGGGTGTTGACGGGGAGGTTATCGGCATCGTCGGTGGTGAATGTGCCGCTAATGGTCGGCGAGTCGGTCTCAATGGCGCTGACAGAGTCCCCGGTAACTTGAACTGACTGCTGCACGGCTCCCACTGCGAGGATTGCGTCCACGCGAAGTTCCTGGCGGACCTCGAGGGTCACCCCGGTAGCCGACCATTTTTCAAAGCCGGGCGCTTCGACCTCCACCGTATAGTGGCCGGCCTTGGCGTCGAGGAAACGGTAGTCGCCGACACTATTCGACTTGATGGTGCGAACCGTGCCTTCTTCCGCGTAGGTCAGCGTGATGGTTGCGTTAGGAATCACGGCGCCGGCAGCATCCTTTACGGAGCCGATGACAGCGCCTTGTGTCGCTTGGGCGCGGCATTGCACGCTGGCCAGAGCGAGTATCAAGATCGAGCCGAGGACGGTCAGTGCCGACCGCTGAAATCGCTTTTGGAAATTGGGGTTGCATTGAAGCATAGGTCACTCTCTCCTAAAAATGATGAATGCGTTGGTTTTTGTTGTGTCGCGCGGAAAAGATTGAATAGGCGGGGACGCTGCCTTAATCTCAGAAAGAAATTCAGGACGCAAAATGAATCGGAAAAGACACCGTTCGAGGCGCGTGTCGTTTTCAGGGTTAGCGCATCGCCAAAGGGTTGACGGGGAGGTCCAACACCACCGGCAATGGGACGCACAGATGAAAGTCATCCGCAAAGTTCTGGGATCAATCTGTGGTCTTGAATACAGATTCAGGTTAACCGCGTTCTGTTAAATCGCCGGGTGGATACTGTTACGGACCAGTAAAAATCGATTCGGTCCGGAGACTTCCGGCGCCTCACACATCATTGAAAGATCAGGGTTCCGTCGTCCTTCAATTTCCACGCGTGGTTCCAGGCGATCTCCCATGCAAAGCCGTCGGGGTCAGCGAAGTAGCCCGAATAGCCGCCCCATACCGCATCGCGTGCCGGCTTTAACAGGGTTGCGCCAGCGGCCAAGGCGCGCGCGATGAGCGGATCGACCTCTTCCTTCGTGCGAACGTTGTAGCCCATTGCGATTGGAGAGCGGCCGAAGGAAGCAGGATCGCCATCGAAGTCTTTGGCTAGTTCGGCGGCCAGAAACAACGCGAAGATCATGCCTCCGGCCTGGAAGAAAACGATCTGCGGATCTTCGTAGACCGGCTTCCAGCCCAGCCCGTCGACATAGAATCGCTTCGATCGCGCGAGGTCTTTCACTCCGAGGGTCAATACGCTGATCCGTTGTTCCATGGACTCGGTGCTCCCTTCGCCAGAATGAAGATGTGCCGTTGCCGCCATGCCCTTTTGGCAATCGTACCCGTGTTTCCACCCATTCAATCCATCATTGCGAAGGCCGCGCAGTCAATTTGAATTTGACGGCTTGCGGAGCTGGCTCGCGGATTTTTCTATCTCTTTGCGAATCGCGTCGGCATCGTCGACATCGCGCAGGGCAGCGGCTTCTTCCTTGGTTTTCGGCTTGGCGAAGCGTGCATTGGCAGCATCGAAGACACGCGGGTCCGACGGGCGCGTAGTAAAGGGTTCAAGGTGCGGCTGGGAATCGAAGATGCCGGAGATTTCACCGGCCAATGCGTCTTCGAGATTCAGCGAATTGAGGCCGAGCAGCTCGTCGATGGTGCGCACAATCGAGCCCATGCTGCTGTGCTCGTGCGAGACCGAGCCGGGTTTGACCCAGGGGCTGGCGACCATCAAAATACTGCGATGCGCGTCGACATGATCCAGACCATCCTGGGCATCGTCTTCGGTGACGAAGAAGGCGGAGTCCTTCCAGATGGAGGTTTTCGATAGAAAAGCGACGATGCGGCCGAGGGCAAGGTCGTTGTCGGCGACGTAGGACGCGCGATACGGATACCCATCGCCGGGGCGCGGCTCCATGGTGTGGTCGTTGGGCAGGCGAATCACAATGAGCGCGGGAACCTTGCCGGCCGCGAGCTTGAGCTTGAAGTCGCGCTCGAATTCCTCGACGCGGAACTGGTCGGGGATGCCGAGATTGAAGGTAGGAAAACGGCGATCGGTCGATTCGAAAACGGGCTTGGGCAGAGGCGAGTTGAGGAACAGACGCTGGCCTTCGGGTTGGGAGCCGGGCATTTCGTCGTTGCCTTCGATCTCCAGGCCCTCCCCGTAATTGAGGACGCCCTTGCCACTGGCGGCGATGTGCTCCCACAGCGAACCGAATTGCGGCTCGTCTTCGGGCATGGGCGCGTCGGCGCCTCCGAAGAGCGCGCGGCGGCCGGGTTGCGGCGCACCGGGAAAATCGCGGCGACGCCCGCCGTACCCCGAGGTCCAGGCGGTGTTGAAGAACGGCGTCGGATTGATGCCCACCACCCATCGGTGGCCGTCGGCGGAAACATCGGAGTCGACGTAAAAATTGTCGCTCATGGCGAAGCGGGCGACGAGCGCGTGCAGGTTGGGCGTGACCTGGACATGCGTCTGCGACTGCGGACCAACCGGCGAAGTTCTGTCTTTCGGATGCCTCGACTTCTCCTCGGTCCATCCGTCCATGCCGAAGCGGGCGAGCGTTGGGTCGCCGTTGGCGCCGGCCACGTCGCCCAGCACTTCGTCGTAGGTGCGGTTTTCGCGAATGACAAGAAAGCAATGCTTGAGTCGCGGAAGCGGCGGCCTATTTGCGACTGCAGCGGTGTTGGCGGCGATGACTGCTTGGGTTGATTCGCCCGCAGGGGCAAGTGTGTCCAGCGGAATGGCGCTAAGGCTGCCGAGTTCGAGCGAGCCGACGTAGGTAGGCATCTTGGGATCGTGTCCCTTGCCGGCATTGGGTCCAGCGCCTTTGCCTTTGGTGTTCACAACGTAGAGCATTTTGCCGTCGGGTGAGAAGGCGACGGCCGACGGGTTCCATCCCACCGGAACATGCGCTACGACCTGCATCGATATGGCGTCGACGACACCGACCGCGTCGATGCCGGATTCCGCAACGTAAATGCGCCCCTCGTGAATCGCGAGGCCGCTGGACATAATGCCGCGCAGCGGGCGGCCGGCAGTGTCCTGAAACTGCGCTCCTGTGAACGGCGAGAGTTGAGCTTGGGACAGGAGCCGGGTTCCGTCGGCACTGATTTTGGCGAGCGCATCCTCGTGCGCGAGCGAGACGTAGACGGCGTCGCTCTCTGCGGAGACGCCGGTGGGCGCTGCGCCGCCGACGGTCTGGCCGCGGGCCTCAGTGATCTGTGCGCCGAGGCGGAGTTTGGCGGCAAGCACTGGATGCGCGCGATCGCGGACGTCATAGGTCCAGAGCGAACTGCCACGGTCGGAGTTTTCATCGCCGAGGCCGACGATCTTCTTGCCCTCCACGACGGCTCCTTCCCGCGCGGCTTTCGATGGGTAGCCGAAGGGTGGGAAGTGAAGGCCTGTGCCCAGCGGATCTTGAGCGCTGGCGCCGGGAATTGCCGTGTATTCGAAGAGTCCGCTGTTGGTGACGTAAAGCCGTTCGCCGTTGGGCGAGAGTGCGAGGCCGAAGGGATAGCTGCCGGTGGGGATGCACGCGACGCGTTGCAGGCCGGCTGCATCAATGATGACGACGCGCCAGTTGCCTTGGTCTACGGCATAGATTGTCTTGCCGTCTGCAGAGACGATGAGCGTCGCGGCGAAACTGCCGGAATAATCTTTGCCCGCGACTGGGCCGCCGACAGGGCCATCGAGCGAAAGCTCGGCAACGGCTTTCCAATCGCTTGTGCGGTAGGAGCGGATCTTCCCGGAGTCGCCGGTGGCGACATAAAGAAGCGCTCCATCGGGCGAATAGGCGAGGCCGGCGTGCGTCTCGACGGCTGGATCGTTCTCGTGGCCGCCGGGTATGCGCTGCACTGAAGGCGCCGCACTTGCAGGATCGTTGATGACGTTCAACGCGAATGGAAAGCCGATGGAGGGGATGGCAATCTGCGCGCCATCGGGACGCACGGCGAGTGCGAATGGGTACGGGGCAAGCGGGATCCAGTTGCCTGCGGGATGAATCTCGCGGCCATTCGGGAGCACGGCGGTGACGCTGGTTTGCGCCGGGATGCAGATGGCCGAAAACAAGGATGCCGCAACAATGAACGAGGGGAATGCGCGCAGGCGGATCATTGCCTTCAGTATGCACGGGAAAGATGAAAGCGCGATTGCAGGTCCCAGCTTGAGCCGGAGGGTCCATCGCCGCCGCCGCCGCGCAACAGGATCGCGTCTCTTACTGTTCCACAACGGCTTTCGAAAGATTGCGGGGCCGGTCGACGTTGACGCCGTGCTCGAGAGCCATGTAATAGGCGAAGAGCTGAAGAGGGACGACTTCGGGGATGGGCAAAAGGTATTCGGTTGTCGGTTGTACTTCGATGCAATCGCTCACCAGCGATTGCACGGCGTTGTCGCCGGCGTTGGCGATGCCGATGACGCGTGCGCCTTGCGCTTTCATGTCTTCGAGAAGCTGCAGGGTCTTTTCGTAGCGCACCACAGAGAAATCAAGTTCGCGATCGACCGTGGCGAGGACGACGAGAGGCACGCTATCGCTGACCAGTGCATTGGGGCCGTGCTTGAGCTCGCCCGCGGGGTAGCCCTCGGCGTGTACGTAGGAAGCCTCTTTCAGCTTGAGTGCTCCTTCGCGCGCGATGGCGTAATGGATGCCGCGGCCAAGATAGAGGAATGTTTTGGCGGAAGCGTATTTTCGCGCCAGTTTTTCTGTGCCGGCGCGCCAGTCGTCGAGCTGCGCGGCGATCGCGTCGGGAATTGCGACGAGGCGGGCGATGTTCGACGCGAGAGTAGCGCGATCCATGCGGCCAAGACATTGAGCTTCATAGAGCCCGAGAAGAAAAAGGACCGCCAACTGGCAGGTGAAGCTCTTTGTGGCGGGGATGGCCTTTTCGATCCCTGCAGCGAGCGGCATGGACACGCTGGCTTCGCGCGCCATGGTGGAGGAGGCGGCATTGGTGATGGCTAAAGTGGTCTGGCCCCGCTGTTCGACTTCGCGCAATGCGGCGAGGGTGTCGGAGGTTTCGCCCGATTGCGAGATCACGATCACCGCGGGACGGCGCAATTCGTTGCCCCCGCGGCAGCTGTATTCGCTGGCGTATTCGACATCGACGGCGAGGCCGCAGAGGTCTTCGAGGAGGATTTCCGCGGCGAGGCCGCTGTGGCGGCTGGAACCGCTGGCGGCAATCAGGACTTCGCCTGCGGGATTGGCCCAACGAGCGAGCTTTCGTGTGATTTCAGGTTTGAGTTCGTTGCGGTCGAGATACGAAGCAATGGTTCGCGCGAGCGCCGCAGGCTGTTCGTAGATCTCGCGCAGCATCTCATGGGGAAAGTTCGGCATCGTGTTCATTGTATCGCTCCATTCCCGGGCGAAATGGATGAAGTGTGCTTAAAAAACGTTTGAATACTGAATTGCTATTCGTCCGCGTTGCCCACATAGCAGGCGTGGATGGCGTCAAGCGGCGCACTGGGCCACCGGGCCTGAATCAGGTCCTGCTCGCTGAGTTCGTGCAAATCAAAATCAATAGTGCCGTCGGGGTGAACGACTCCCTGCACGTATCCATAGATGTGCGTTTTTGCGCCTTCCTGGGCGGTTTTCGGAAGCTGATAGCGACGCGCTCCCGCGGAGCCGATGATCCAGCCGGGGACCACGGTGGCGGTGTGTTGTTTCCAATAAGGACTGTTGAAGACGTTTGGTGAGTAGTAATGCGAGTGGCTGGCGAAGAGATACACGTGTTTGCCCGCGGCCTGCGCATCGTAGAACCAGGTGTAGACCAGCTCGCCCGAGTGAACACCGAGGTCCCAGTCATCCATGGCGTGCTCGGAGCCGGTGGAATGGGGCAGAGCCTCGTGCATGCCGGCCACGATGGTGCGAATGCCGGAGTTCGGGGCGAGATCGCGATCGAGAACTCCACGCAGCCAATGGAGCTGGGCGTCGGAGAATTCATCGTGGCTGGAGTTGTCGAGGGTGATGAAGTCGACGCCATCGCGGGTCCAGTGGTACCACGGGCCGATCGGCGCGGCCTCCTTACCGTCCGCTTCGCGCTGAGCTTCGATTTCGGGGCGATTGAGAAAGCTCGAAAACTTTTCGATGTAGCCTTCGCGCGTCATCGGCTTGACGGTTTCGTGGTTACCGCGGCCAAGGAAGACGGGCAGCGAACCAAAGGAAGCCATCTGGTGGATGAGGAAGTCGTCCCAGGCATGCAGCTGATAGCTCTCTTTCGTGAACGGATTGCCGCCATGTTCCATAGCGATCAGATCTTCATCGGGCTGTGTCATCCAGCGGAAGTCGCCGAGGTGCCAATAGAGGACGTCGTTTTCTGCTTTCACTTTTGCCGCGATGGCAGGCATCACAAAGTCTCCGCAGTTGCGGCTGTCTCCGGAGACGGCGAAGGACCATGTCGCCGGCGACGGCTGGACGAATCCGATTGTGGAGCAAGCCAATGAGACGAGCAGTGTGAAGACGGAAGGGAAGAGCAGGGGTCGCGGCAACCTCAACATGGCAACAGCATAACGCGTGGCAATGTTAGACGGCGCCTTCCGATTCGGCTGTGCCTGCGATACGGCCATTGAAGGCCGAAAGCAGAGCGAGGGGCCTGAGAACGAAACCGAGAACGAGACGAGGCAAGCGGCGGAAGTCGTCTGCCAGTGTG
This sequence comes from uncultured Acidobacteriaceae bacterium, assembly GCA_963745845.1. Taxonomy (GTDB): domain Bacteria; phylum Acidobacteriota; class Terriglobia; order Terriglobales; family Acidobacteriaceae; genus Telmatobacter. Next base: position 136,685 of record CAVUZE010000006.1, read on the forward strand.
CGGCCGGCATTGCCTGTGAGGAAGACGCCGCGGCGCATGACATGCAGGTGAAAGAGCGCCGAGAGCAGAGTAAAAACGCAGACCGCAAAGAGGGCCTTGGGGGGAGCGTCCGGACCGACGGCGCGATGCGCGAGCCAGTCAAGCAATTGGGCGAGGCCAGGGACGCCGACGGCAACGACGAAATTTCCCAGCAGCCTCGAACGAAAGGCGAGGGCTCGTTGCTGCATGCCGGCATAGATGCCCGCGGTGAGTGTGACATAGGCAATCTCGACCGCCATGACCGCAAGCCGCCCGTGCGGACCGGATCGCGCCATCGCTGCAAGGTACACCAGGGAGCGCATTGTCGCGCTCATGAGTGCACACTTCCAGTTCCAGCAGGCGGACGTCTGCATGAGAAACCAACTTTTGCCGAACATGCCCCCATTGTGCGGGGCCGAGGGAAATAGGTCGTCACACGCGTGTTACAGAAGCATTGAGATCCAACACGCAGGTAATCAAATGGATTCCTCGGCGCCTGTGATTCGAGTCACCTCCAAGAGGGCCTGCTGCTCGATAAGCTGATAAGGATGGAGCGTGCCGGAACTCGGGTGCTCCGACAAGTAAGGAGAGATTCTCATCATGGCCTATGTCGTGACGGATGCGTGCATTAAGGATTTTGTCTGTGTGGCGGAGTGCGCCACGGCCGCGATTGCGCCGCAGGCAAGCGACGCCAACGCCGGGGAAGTTTCACAGGTCTACATCAATTCCAACGAATGCATCGACTGCGGGAATTGCGCAAATATCTGTGCGCAGAATGCAATTTTTACCGAGGATGAGCTTCCGGCGGACAAGGCGCATTTTGCGGAAAAGAATCGGGCATATTTTCAGTAGTGCGGCTCGAAAAGCGGGGCTGATTTGGGTTTCCAGGGATCTGGGGCATCCAGATTCCTGATCGGGCAGTACGAACCCCGCGCTTAGGAATGCGCGCTCGCGGGCGTGGTTACCGAGTGAGATTGGGATTGGGGCGATGCCGGCGGAGGCGTCGCTGGAGACTCAGGCTTCGGTTGCTCGGATGGCTCCGGAGTCGTTTCCGAGGCTGGTGCTGGAGTCCGCGCCGGTGTCATGCTCAAGGCGCTGATGGGCAGGACGGGAAGAGTCACCGTCTGCACGGTTGCTGGATCGTCGCGAAGCTTGACGTAGAGCGTACCGCTCGATGGATGGGGCACAGCGAGCTGGTTTCCGGTAAAGTCCGGTGGCACGTCGGTGGAGTTATCGAATGCCGGCGTCGCCGCAATTGCCGTTGCGAGGAAGAGATTGCTTCCGGAGAGCGCGCACGGTTTCGCGACGGCATGCGGGCAGCGGAGTTCCTTGAAACCGGGAATCCGTACCAGCGTTCCCAGCGGCAGCCAATCCCCGGCGACACCGTCTGCAGAAACAGCACGTGCTTCGACAGGGCCAAAGGCTGAAGGGCCAAAGCGAGCCAGCGGCTCCACAACGCCGAGCGCGGTGTTTGCGTCCTCCAGCATCAAACTACCGTCGGCAAGAGAGAGCGCCGTGTGAAAGCTGCCATCGACGGCAGCGACCTCGATTTTTTCGTCCCTGGGAAAGGTCATCGGAACCTTGGACTTGAGAAAGAACATCAGCCTTTTCTCGACGGGCAAATCGTCCTGGCTGCCGAATTGCACGGGTATGGGAGAAGACTCGACGGCATCCTGCGAGCCTTTGCTCAAGAGCGCAATCTGAGGGCGGGCCGGATTGACCGTGACGCGGACTTTGAGATCCCGCCCATCACGCAGAAGCACCTTGGCAGAGTAGCGCTGGCCCGGTTCGAGGGCCGTCGTCGAGTTGTCGGTGTGCATCGTCAGCCGATCGATGTCCTGTACGCGACTCAGCGTTGCCGGGGACCAGGTGACACCGTTGACGGTTGCGTTGGCGACCTCGTCGAGACGCGTGCCGGTGAGAACCGCGCTTGTATCGCCGGCGCTCAAAGTCAGGCGATCGAGCGAAGCCGCTTCGGCATACGCGTTAAAAGTCAGCGCATCCGGTTTTGCGAGGCCAAATTGCGTGATCTCGATTTTGACCGGCCCCGGGGCGGCGTCAGCCAATGGGACTGAGAAGACGAGGGCTTCCGGCTTCGGCGATTTCCAGGTGAGCGGGAGTGTATTTCCGCCGGAAACTTCTTCGACCTTATCGACGCAGAGGGTGCTGTCGCCTTGAATGTGCAACGTATCTTCGCGGCCAACCACCAGGGCCGACTGGTCGCTTGAAGCGACGCTCCATTTGCCTTGTTGCGCAGAATGCAAATGGTAGGTTGGCCCGATCCAATCGTCGAAGCCCCACTTGCCGCGCACTTCTGCAGTCACTTCACTCGCAGGAAATAGCGGAGCGGGATGGTAGAGCGCCAGGCCGCCCTCACCGGGATCGGCTTTCACAGGTAGATCGACCGTGCTGCCATGGGTTTCGATGTGCAACTTCAAATCGTGAGCGAGCTGAGTGGCAAGAACCAGCGGCGCACCCTCCGCGGGTAGCACCAGGTCGGGTTTCTGCGCGCAGAAAACCTGCTTCAGATCGACGGGATGCAAGGGAGGCATCCTGGGCGGTCCGATGGGGGGCAGTGCGATGACAACCACTGACTTGGGATCGCGAAAGGATGGCGGCACGCTGAGACGAAGGTTCAAGGTATCTTCAGTCGACAGGGCCAGAGCTGGAATGTATTGGTAGTGTGCCGTGTGCAACGAGGAAAGGATGCGCGCGGTGTCGACGATCGCGCCGACATAGGGGCTGTAGGCGCCGGCTCCGGCCATGTTGGAGTAACTGAGCTGATTCATCAGGTCCGCGGTCGAGCCCGCGGTGAATTGCGCCACGCGGGTTTGCGCGTTGGAGTCGTCCATGACCAGGCCCTCGGTGTGTTGCGAGAGGCACGCTGCCTGCTGGTCGATGGGCCGGTCGAAGCATTCCTGATTGATCTTGATGCCCAGGCTGCGGGCTGCTGTTTCGGCACGGTCCTTCAGGGATTTTGGGTCAGTCTGGGAGGTGACGCGTATTTCGGAAAGGTAGGCATCGAGGCGCATCCTGTCCCAGCTGGCCTCCTGCAGATCCTGGCTTGCGCGGACAAAGGTGCCCGGCCGGCCGCGCACGGCATTGCGCAAGGTACTGAAGTCACCACCCGTTTCCGGCGCCAGGAAAACGATCGCCTGTTGCGCTTCCTGGGGCACAGTCACAAAGACGCCTTCTTCCCGCGCCTCCCGGTTCCACGTTTCAACCCGGGTGAACCAGTCATTGGGAGGGGGATTGGTGATTCCGCGCAGGAAAGCGATAATGAGCACATAGCGTGCGGACTGGCTGTCGGGGAAATCGGGATGAATCCAAAGCCGATCCCCAGCGAGCAGGTTTGGCACCTCACCGATGGGAAGGGTTACCTCCCCCCGCTTCACATGGATATCTACTTTTGGGCCGGCAAGATCAAATGCCTGGGCATTCAATCGCAGCGCTGAGAAGGACAACAAGAAAACCAACAGCAAATGACGCATGCTCCTATTGTACGGAGATGGGGAAGTTAAGGAAATCCTGGATCGGATTACCGGGGTTCCGGTTCCTATGAATGCAAACGGTTCGGATGACGCGATTCGGTGTAGCATTCAGTAAAAAAAGTATTAATATCATTTACACTAGGACGGATTACCTCCTGGAATGCATTAGCTAGAGTTTCTCGAATTCCTTTTCGGGTCCAAAGAGAGAAGTGGAAATAGGCAGCCCAGTTATCGGGGATTGACTGGGGAAGGTTCCGGAGGACTGCCGAAGTCCATGCATCGCCTCACACCCATTCGGGAAAGCATTACTTGGTTTCTCTTTGCGAGGAGCCGTTGGTGCGTTAAGGCGTTTTAGGGAATTGTGTGATGTTTTTGGATTCTGACGGATTGTCGCTTCCTGAGCGTGGCGGACTTCAGGTGCCGTTCACAGTATTTCCTAATCTGCGATTGCGTGGCTAACATATTCTGAACCAAGAATTTCAGGCGCTGAAAACCGCCTCTGACGCGGCTAAAGAGACGTTATAGGGAGAAGCAAAAAATGAAGGCGACACGAGCTGCGCAAAGCAGCATAGACGTCAGCAACCTAAGCATCCCTGACGCAGAAGAGATTATTGAAGAGGCATTGGGGGAGTTGGCATTCTCGCAGGATCCGGGTCTGGTGCGAGCGTTGCGGTTTCTTGCCCCGCCGGGCTACCAGGCGATCGTAGAGCTATGCAGTGAAAATGGCCGCAGCAAGCGACGCAATGCTTCGGCAGATACCTGGTCCCCGGAAGAAGACGAAGTGCGAATTTATTTTGAGCGAACGGATGATGCCGCGGCTGCTCCGCGGGAGATTCGCGCTCCGCGCATTGCGGCCGATCATGCTTTTGAGAGCGAAGACGATGCCCAACCGGCGATGATCCCCGCCGATCTCGAAGCGCGCGTGAAAGAGCTCTGTGCAGCGCTGGCTGAGGCGGAGCGTGGCGGGCACGCGTTTATCGCGCTGAAGTGGTTCAGAGATTCGTTCCTGCCACGAAAAACCTATCGTTGGAACCAGCATCCGGAATCGCGCCAGGCGGTCCTGGCTGAGGCCATTCAGCGGGGAGTCGTGTTGACGAGCAAGATCGCCAACCCCAAGACGCCCGCTTACCCAACCACAACCATCCGCCTGAATCGCGCCGAAGCCAACATTCCCGAGGAGGCGCAACGCTTCCACCCGGTCGCCGTGCATGGCGGCGGCTCAGTTGTCGAGGTTATCGAAGAGGAGCGCGGCGTCCTGTGAGCTGCTACTTCCTCGAATCCACGGCGTTCGCGAAACTGTTTGTCCAGGAGCCTGGCACAGACGCGCTGATCCGTTTGATGGAGACCGTGGAGGACAACCGTAAACTGATTGCAGCTTCCGCGCCGCTCGAGGTCTACTCCGCAATCCGGCGTCGTGCGCGGGCTGGGGGCATCAGCGCCGAAGATGCCAATTCCGCACTGGACATTCTGCGTGTTGAAGCCGCGCGCATGGTACAGGAGCCGCTGAATCCGGCGGTTCTAGAGGCCGCGCGGCAGCTGGTGGATCGCACGGAACTTCGTTGGCCCGACGCAATCCAGCTTGGGGCCGCAATTGTGGCGCGGGAGATGTTTCAAGGCACGGAAATCATCTTCGTGTCCGCTTCGCAATGTCTGCTCGAAGCCGCGAAATCCGAGGGATTCAATGTGCTGGACCCGGCCAGGGAGATGGTCGAGGAAGTCAAAGAAGCCTAGCGCTTCCGCAGCACCCAGGTAGTCATGCAGCGGTGATCTTGCACGATGGTTGTCTTCAGCGGATCGGCCAGCACTCCATTGAGCTCGTCGGTTAATCGCAAGAGCATCTTCTCGTCGACGAGGAACCACTCGGAGCCGTCGCCGACCACATAGATATTGGGGCGCACGGATTCGAATTCCATGCCGATGCGCGAACCCAGCCTGCAGAACAGCATCCCGCCGGGCCGCAACACCCTCCACAATTCCTTCAGCATGGCCAGAAAATGGCGGCTGTCGCGCGCAAAATGCAGGACAGCGCTGCAGATCACCACATCCGCGAACTCATCGGGGAAAGGCATGTTTTCGATGGAGCCGACCTGGAAATTCTCCGGGGGCAATCCGGTCTCCAGCGAAGCGGATAAATTGCGCACATGGTCTACTCCGTGCCGGTCTACGTCGAGCGCGAAGACTTCGCATCCCTCGCGCAGCAGATGGACGAGATTGCGTCCATAGCCGCACCCGGCGTCGAGGACGCGCATCCCCGAAGCGATATTGCCGCGCAGGATCTGATCGAAGACGTAAATATCGATCTGGCCGAACTGTTCTTGCACGGTCATCGTCATCTTGCGCCGGCCTTTTCCGATTCCTGCGCTAACTATCTTTGCGAAATCGATTCGCCCTGTCGAACTCATCCCGCAGTTGAGGCGTACGAAGGTTTTCGCGAATGTGCGCGAGGCGTTGTTCGAGGGCGAAGAGCGCGGCCTGCACCGCTTCTGTGTTGGTGTACGCGATGTCGCGCCACATGGAGTAGGGGCTTGCGCCGAGACGCGTCATCTCGCGCAGACCGCGGCCACCTACATCTTTCAATTCCGGCGCGTCGCCAACCTGATCTTCAAGAAGCGCGCTCAGGCCGGTGGCGACAAATTGCGGCAGATGGCTGACCCATGCGACCAATTGATCGTGGCGCGCGGGATCAATATCAATAACCTTCGCGCCGATAGCGGCAACCCATGTGCGCCAATTGCGGACGAGTTCCGCCGATGCCGACGAGCGACTCCATGCAAGATCGTCGGTGAACATCCACACCGCGCCGCGAAACAACTCTGCATCGGCAAGAGCAGCGCCGCCTCGCTCTTTCCCTGCCATGGGATGGCCGGGCAGGAATGCCGCGCGATCAGGTTGGTTGAATAGACGGCCGGCTGCGACGGTGATTTGCGCTTTGGTGCTGCCGACGTCCGTGACCAGATGGTCAGGTCCGAGCGCAGGCGCGAGCTGTTCCATCCAATCGAGAATCGCGTAGACGGGCGTGGCCAGAAGCACTACCTGGCTGTCGCGAGACATCTGTAGCGGATCGGCCGCCACGGAATCGAGAGCGCCCATCTGGAGCGCAGTCTGCGCCTGCTCCGGGCTGCGATTCCATCCGGCGATCGATCCACGGAAGCCAGCCGCGCGCAACGCCAGGCCCGCGGAGGCGCCCAGCAGGCCCGTACCTAGAATGGCGATGCGCTCGATCATGGGCAGTCCGACGCGGAATTTGCGATGTGAGCAGAGCCAGTAAGGCTGGGTGCCCCAGGCCTCGCTTTTGAGACCTGGGAAAGCGACGCTGACCGAAGGCGCTCCCCGCTGCCTCTCACAAACTTCTCCCCACTGCGATCGCAATGACCCGCAGCTCTCCCATCAGCTTATCGAATTGATCCAGATACAGCGTCTGCGCCGCGTCGGACGCGGCCTTATCAGCGTTCGGATGTACCTCGACGATAATCGCATCGGCTCCGGCAGCCACCGCAGCCTTGGCCATGGGAGCGACCATGTCGCGACGGCCCGTGCCATGCGATGGATCGGCGACGATCGGCAGGTGCGAGTACTTTTTCACCACTGGAATCGCGGAAATGTCCATGGTGTTTCGTGTCGCGGTCTCGTAGGTGCGAATGCCGCGCTCGCAGAGAATCACGTCGTAGTTTCCACCGCTGAGAATGTACTCCGCCGAGAGCAGCAGTTCTTCAATGGTGGCGGCGATGCCCCGCTTAAGCAGGACCGGCTTGCGAATCTGGCCCAGTTCGCGCAGCAGATTGAAGTTCTGCATATTGCGCGCGCCGACCTGGAGCAGATCGACGAACGGCAGCATCGATTCGATCTGCGCGATCTCCATGACTTCGCTTACGACGAGAAGGCCGTGCGCGTCCGCGGCTTCGCGCATGAGCTCGAGCCCGGAGATGCCCATGCCCTGGAAGGCATACGGAGAACTGCGGGGTTTGAAAGCTCCGCCGCGAAGAAAGCTGCCGCCTGCAGCCTTGACGCGTGCCGCAGTCTCAAAGATCTGGTCGTGGCTTTCGATCGAGCATGGCCCGGCCATGACGACCACGCGCTGATTGCCGACTTTGACGCCGTTGCGGAATTCAACGACGGTGCCTTCGGGTCGAAAACCGCGCCCCGCGAGTTTGTAAGGCGAACTGATGCGGTGAACGTGGAGCACGCCTGGCAGCAATTCAAATTTGCTGAGATCGACGCTGGCGGTAGGTCCTACACCAGCGAGGATAGTTTGACTCGCGCCGGTAGTTCGATGAACGCCGACTCCTGCTTCCACCATGGCGTCGATGACGAAATCGATCTGCTCTTCGGTGGCCGTTTCCTGCATTGCAACGATCATTGATTATTCCCAGTCTCGGGCGCCGGTGCGCCTGTGCCGTGGCCCTGTTCATCGCTCTTGCGACTATGATCCGTCGCCATAGAACCCGATGCCAGAGCGTTTCTCTCCGATGCCAACTCGTTCCTTTGCAATGCCCGCATCACGTCGATGATGCGCTCGTAGATATGCGTCAACTCGATGTCCGGCAACGGGCCCTTGTTGGCCGCGCGCACGTTGGCGTAGATGATTTTTTCGCGCGCCGGTTCGTAGACCGGCAGCGAAGTGGCGACCTTGAGGTGACCGATCATTAACGCGGCGCGGGCCCGTTCGCTCAGCAATTCGACGAGCTGACGGTCCAGAGCATCAATTTGATTTCGCAATTCTTCCAGCGTCATTCCATCCTCGTGTTGCGTGAGCTGCAAGCTACTAGCCTCTCGCTGCTATCTGGATTCTCTTAAGCATGCCTAAGTGGCTAATCCGCCACAGGCACGCTAGGAGCTAGCGGCTAGAAGCTATGGGCTGGGGTCCACCGGGCCAGCGCCGCTGCGGGTTGGCGCAGGCCCGCAGCATTTTCGGAGAAGATGCGTCTTGAAGGAACGTAACTCCAGCCGACGCGACCCTCAAGGAGCGGCGGCCTTGCTCGTAGCTAAAGATGCTAAGGATTCTCCGAAAATGCTCGTGATAAATCGAGCCACTGCGCCAGGCGCTGTCTCCGGAGTCGATCTTTCGATCAACTCCACAATTGCGCTGCCAACGACCGCGGCATCCGCGAATTCCGCCACCTGGGCGAAGTGCTCCGCGTTGGAGATGCCGAACCCTACGGCCACGGGCAGCTTTGTCCATCGGCGAATGCGCGCGACGAGCGCGGCTGCATCGGATGTGAGGCTCTGCTGCTTGCCGGTAATGCCGGTGCGTGAAATCGCGTAAACGAATCCTTTGCTGTGCGTGGCGATGGCTTCGAGCCGCTCGTCGGGGCTTGTCGGTGCAGCGAGAAAAACGGGTGCTAGATGCACGCGCTCCATTTCGACCAGATACTCGTCAGCCTCTTCAACGATCATATCGGTGAGAAGGACGCCATCAGCTCCTGCGGCTGCGGCCGCGTCGGCGAATTTCTTCAGGCCATAGCGCAGAACGGGATTGCAGTAGGTGAACAGAATAAGTCCAGCTCGCGGGCGGGCTTTTCGAATCTCGGCGGCGAGAGTGAGAACGTCTTTCAGGCTTACGCCGCGGGCGAGGGCGCGTTCGCTGGCGCGCTGAATGATCGGGCCGTCGGCAAGCGGATCGCTGAAGGGCACGCCGAGCTCAATCACGTCCGCGCCAGCATCGATGGCCTCCAACGCGATGGCGCGCGTGGCCTCGAGGCCCTCGCGGGCACTCAACTGGCCGGCCTTGAGGCCGGCATCGCCTGCGGTGAGATACACCACCAAGCCGGGTTTGTGATTGAAAACGATGGCCATCGGAAGTAGCGCTTACGCTCCCTGAAGTTTGAGCTCGCGCGCCAGAATGCCCATATCCTTGTCGCCGCGTCCAGAGAGGTTCACCACCAGTATGTCACGCGAACTCATGGTGGGAGCAATGCGCAAAGCCTCGGCAACTGCATGTGCGCTTTCGAGCGCAGGCAGAATTCCCTCGGTGCGCGCCAGCTTCACCACGGCATCCAGTGCAGCTGCGTCGTCCTGCGATACATACTCTGCGCGGCCCGAATCGTGAAGCGCTGCATGCTCGGGGCCGATGGAGGCATAGTCGAGGCCCGCCGATACGGAATGCGTGGCAGCGATCTGGCCGTTCTCGTCCTGCAGAACGTAGGAATAGGTGCCCTGCAAGACGCCCGGCTCGCCACCGCGAAATCGCGCTGCATGCTGACCTAATTCAGTGCCGCAACCACCCGCTTCGACGCCGATCAATCGAACTTGCTTATTGGGAATGAATTCGTAAAATGCGCCGATGGCGTTGGAACCGCCTCCCACGCAGGCGATGATTGCCGTGGGGAGACGGCCCTCTTTTTCGAGGATCTGCTCTTTCATTTCAAGGCTGATGCAGCGATGGAAATCGCGCACCATGGTCGGATAAGGATGCGCTCCCAGCGCGCTGCCCAACAAATAATAGGTGGTGCGCACGTTGGTCACCCAGTCGCGCATGGCCTCGCTAATAGCATCTTTGAGGGTCTTCGATCCGGACGAGACGCCGCGCACTTCGGCGCCGAGCAGGCGCATGCGCAGGACGTTCAACTCCTGCCGCGCCATGTCGACGTCGCCCATGTAGATCACGCATTCCATGCCAAGCAACGCGCACACCGTGGCTGTGGCGACGCCATGTTGCCCTGCGCCGGTTTCGGCGATCACGCGCTTTTTGCCCATACGTTTGGCGAGCAATGCCTGGCCGAGTGCGTTGTTAATCTTGTGCGCGCCTGTGTGCAGCAGGTCTTCGCGCTTGAGATAGATTTTGGCGCCGCCCAATTCTTCGGTCAGCCGCTTGGCAAAGTAAAGCGGCGTGGGACGCCCCGCGAAGTCCTGGAGCAGGGAAGCGAGTTCGGTCTGGAATGCAGCGTCAGCCTTGGCCGTTTCGTATTCGTGTTCGAGCTCGACCAGCGCGGCCATCAGCGTCTCGGGCACGTAACGGCCCCCGTACGCACCGAAGCGCCCTGGCCGGGACTCGGACGGAGCTGCGGGAAGAATGACCGATGACATGAGGCCTCCTGCGCACATTCCCCCCCAAAAAAATTGGGGAACCTTTCCAGTGTACTAGGAGGCCAACAATGGGTGAATCTTCGCTTGCTAAGGAGCGGCTTTGAATCCGCCGATATCTGCCAACGGAACGCCTGCTGCGCACAACGGACACTCCGATTGCGTCCACAAATTGTTGGGAAGAGCTGCGAGGGATTCGAGTCCTACATTCTTGCTTGAAGCATATTCGGATGCCGATGCTCCCAGCACAAGCAGCGACCCAATCGCCACCATCTTTGCGTCGCATTCCAACAAATCGTCAAAGGTGCCGCGCACAGCTGAACCGGCGTTGATAACGTCGTTGACAATCGCGACCCGCCTTTGCCGAACGAGGCTTCGGAGAGGTTTGGGAATGCGATAGCCGGCTGGGAAGAGGCCATCCGCGGTTGGACGGAAGAAGCGTTCGGAATAGACGAATTCGACGCCAAGCTCCAGCGCGACCAAGAGTGCGACAAAGGAGCCTTCGACCAACGGGCCGCAAACGATCTCGATGTCGAATCCCTGCAGCCGAGAGGCAAGCGCGGCAGCCAGGGGGTGCACACGTTGAGGCTGAAAGAACAGCGTTTCAAGATCAAGCCAGCGATCGCCATGATGGCTGGACTCAAAAAGAAAATGGCCATGCTGGGCGGAGAACAGCTTGAGGACCTCATCTTGCATCTTCTCTCCGGGGAGTGGTGGGCAGTGTCAGTGCTTTTTTCGACGGATCTCGCACAGCATGTCCGAGTGAATATTGAGGCCGACGTTGGTCACGTTGTAGAAATGCTCGCTGGCGACGAGCCAAACGATTTCGCAAACAGCCCGCTCCGAGTAGAACGACGCCATCCGCGTGAACGTCTCAAGCTTAACCTGCCTGTCTCGCGTCAGCTCCGTCACGTAATCGAGCGCAGCGCGCTCTGCCTCACTGAACAGAGGACTCGTGCGATATTCCTCGAGTGCGTTGAATTTGGTTTCGTCCATCCCTGCCTTGATGACAACCGATCGGCCGATGTCGATGCAGAAGAGGCACACGTTGAGTCGCGCGACCCGTTCCCGGATGAGCATCTGGGTCTCAGGCGCCAGCTGCAGCTTCTTATTCAGTTTGCCGATGCGCGAATAGAACGTCGCGAAGGCAAGCGGAAGGCGCGAGCAGAATACCTTCAGAGGCCCAAGCACCTTGCCAAATTCCCGCTTGGTCGCGGCATACGCCAGCCTCATCATTGGATCCTGAGGCTTCTCGATGGGAGAGAGGAATGAATCCATTTGCGTGGCCTCCCTGACTCGGTTCGTGGACTCGCCCGGTTCCTATCGTGTCAAAATCGCCGTGGACGATGAATGCGACGTGGAGCCTCTCCGGGCGCAAAAAAAGCGCAAGGCTATCCCTGGGACGCCGTTCGGGCATTGGCGACAAATTCGAAGACCTTCGCCCGGTCTTTTCGTCCTGGAACGGATTCGACGCCTGAGGCAACGTCGACGCCCCACGGGGCCAGTGTAGCAATCGCCCTGGCTACGTTCTCTGGATTCAGACCACCGGCAGCGATCAGTCTTTTTTGACGCGGTCCGGCAAATAGATCCGCGCGCGCGGAGTCCCAATCGAACGCAATCCCTGTTCCGCCCACGGCCGTTTCAGTTCGTGAATCAACCAGCACCGCGTCGATGTTTCGGTCCTGCGACAGCGCGGTAGCTTCTTCCGCCGCGCCTGAACCGAAATGGATGACACGTAGAATACGAAAATCAGGTCCGAAGTGGTTGCGGAGCTGAGCCGGTGTGTCTGGCCCTGCGTCTGCGTGGAGCTGCACGCCTGTGAGTCCGGTGACGCGCACGGTCTCTTCGATTTCGTTCAGCCCGGTCTCGACGAAAACGCCGATCTTCTCTACGGTCGGCGGCAGGTGAGGCACGATGGCGGCGACCTGCGCTGGCGCTACGCGGCGCGGACTCGGTGCGAACACAAAACCGACAGCGTCGGCGCCCGCGTCCACCGCGAGCATTGCGTCATCAAGCGAGGTGTTGGCGCAGATCTTAATCCAGAGGCTCACGGCGTCGACCTCGTTTCGGTGAGCGTCAGCAACGCGGCGAGCGCGGTCCCGGGATCGGGTTGACGCATGAGGCTTTCACCGATGAGAAACGCGTCGAAGCCGGCCGCGCGAAGCCGCGCCAGGTCATCAGCGGTAGAAATTCCACTCTCTGTAACGCGCACGACCGACCTCGGGATCCGCTCGATGAGGCCGAGCGATGTGTCGAGACGGACTTCGAAGGTCTTCAGGTCGCGGTTATTTACACCGATCGCGTCCGCACCATTTTCGCCAAGTGCGTCGAGCACTCGATCGAGCTCGCTTTGCGTGTGCACCTCGACCAGCACGTCCAGCGCAAGGGCATGGGAGCTGCGAGCGAAATGTTTCATTTCCTCGCCCGAAAGTGATGCAGCAATGAGCAAAACCGCATCGGCGCAGTGAGCGCGCGCTTCCACGATCTGGTACTCGTCCACGATGAAATCCTTGCGCAGGCAAGGCAGTGCGACCGCGGACGAAGCCAGTTCAAGATTACGTAAACTGCCTTGGAAATAGGGTTCGTCAGTGACCACGGAGAGAGCCGTTGCGCCACCCAACTGGTAGCGACAAGCCAACCACGCGACATCGAAATCTGTGCGAATCACGCCTTTGGACGGAGACGCCTTCTTGATTTCGGCAATGATCGCGGGTCCGGAGGCAGCCCGCCGGCGCAGTGTCTGGGCCCATTCGCGAGACTGGTGCAATGCCGCTTTCCGCTCAAGCTCCGCAGCGGGTACTTGCGTCTTTGCCGCGGCCACCGAGGCTCGCGTGGATCGAAGAATTGTGTCGAGTTGCGTGGGCATGCGCTGCGATGAGTATACGAAGATTGGCGCACGCCATTTCGGCACGCAAGCGAAGCGAGTGGTGGGCCCGGAGGGATTCGAACCCCCAACCAAGGGATTATGAGTCCCCTGCTCTGACCATTGAGCTACAGGCCCTAAAGTGCTGCTTAATCTCTGCGGAATGAAAGAGATAGTAAACTCGAATCGTCATCCACGTTTGCACCACTTTTGCGACAGGTCGCCGTTTTTTAACCCAGATGTTCCTCTGTCACTCTACTCAAGCAATCCAGCATTGAACAGCAGCGCAACTGACCGTCCACTTGGCCGTAACTGCATCTCGGGCAAGAACAGACCCAGCGATGGGTAGCGCTACAACTTGCTGAAGTGCAGCTCGCCCAACGCGCAAACCTGTCGTTCAACCCATCTATGATTGCACACTATCAGGCGCGGATCATGCTTCCACGCACCCATCGACCTGCGCGGTAAAAAGTGAAAGGGTAAACCACCAACATTCGAGGATGCACGCGGCCTTGAATGCACCCTTGAATGTTGGTGACCACCCCCTCCGCATAGCCCCCCAACAGCGCTCGGGCGACTAGCGATGGAGCGATGGGCGGTCCAGGTGGGCACGAACCTCAAAGAAGGCTTTTGCACCACCCTTAGCGGGGTGGTCCATTGGGGTGCTCAGTCCGGTTTAGCATCTATTCGGGGAGGGTCCTACATGTGAAAGTTTGGACTTCCTCCAGCTCGTGAATGAGGATCACCCGTGTCACAAATGACGAACACGTCCATGCACCGCTTTGTGACTTGGCTCTCTGAAGCCTCAAGAGAGTTTGAGGCAGTGTGGACTCACAGAGCAACAGCGTTAACGATTTTGCTCATTACAGCAGCGGTGTCTTTGTGGGCGATCTGCACCGTACCGTCTATGGGCACATCCATTGCAATCCTCGGCGGAGTGGCAGCCCTTATGACCACCCGAGACACGATGCCTCCTCTGGAAAAGGCCGGGTACATCGTAGTAATCACAATTCTGCTTGTTGCCGAAGTCAAGGCCATACGGAACAACGATGCGACTGTAAAGTCTGACAAGGACGCTCAGAACGCTCAATACGAGACTCTAAAGCACCAAACGCAGCAGCTTAGGGATCAAGCAAGCACCATTCTCACAAACACGAATACCGCTATCACGGCGGGGCAGGTGCAATTCGCGAACACGATGGAGCAGTTGCAGGGTGAACAAAGGTCGATTGAGAAGACGGTTGCACAGACGGGGCCTCATGCTGATTTGGAATATAGGAATTTGTCTTTAGGTGAAGCTGAGGGTCCGAATCCGTCTCGTCCCGCACCACTCTTTGTGGCGGGCAAGTCTTATCACCTCTATGTGCAGTTCATCAACGCAGGAACTGATACGGGGACGCTCCGGTCTTCGCTCGGCAAAACATATGTGGGAAAGCCGTTGGATTTAGCTGATCAAAAGTCCTTGACGAAGAGATTTGAATCTGACTGGAAAACGAGAAGAGTCCCACCGCCAGCGGTCTTTAGTCAGGGTATCGAGGGCATTAGTGAAATGATGACTGATCCACTGACTGACGCTGACATTGTAGACGTAATGGCAAAACGCAAAGCACTTTATTACCTCTTGCGTTTCGAATTCTCCGATAGGCAAGGCATTTGGTTCTCCGATTACTGTTTCGAGATTGTAAATCCCGGTCAATTCCTCGGTCTCAGCGAGCCTTGCTGGGTGCATAATCGAACGCGGTATCGACCGAATATCAAATGAGGAGAGTGCGCAGTGAGCGAACATGGATCAAATCACAACAACAATAAAGCGGCAGTGGTTCCGACAGATCGTCGCTCGTGAGAAGAAGGTGGAATACCGAGAGATCAAGCCGTACTGGACGCAACGACTTTCTAAAGTCGCCGTTCCTTTCCGCTTGAGGCTTATCAATGGTATGAGCCTAGACTGCCCTCGATTGACCGTTACCGTAGTGAAGGTTCGAGCCCGGAATGGGAACTACGAGTTGCATCTAGGTCGAGTTCGGGAAGTCTCCAACTGGGATCGCAAGCGCAAGGAGCCAAGCGTGCGTCCCCGCTAAGAGTGGCCCTGCCTTCCTCGCATCGTGGACAAGAATACGGAAATCATTATTCTGGGAACCCTGCCGAGCGACAAGTCCCTAGCCGCTGGACAATGTTATGCAAATCCCGGTACGACAGAAACGGAATCACAGGTCACTGCCGATTACAACGAGATTTTCACCAGCATCGGTCCTTTGCTGGATTCAACGCAACGCCCTGAAACGCAGCGCCCGTCCAATGTTCTTTGCCTTCTTAACCTTTCCACCGTAGACTCTGCTCCATGACCGATGAGGGCAAAACTGAGCAAGCCTCATTTGTGCAATCTCTGCGTGACCTTGCAGAGAAGCACGCGTCGTCGAACCCGGTCCTCACTGAACTAAAAATGTTGAACCAAAGACTGGTAGCGGAGGCAAGAAAACGTCTACGGGAGCAAGGACGAGTAGTACCCTTTGGGGGTTTTGTCGATGAAGCTGGGGCGGTAACTATTCTTGATGCCCCTGATGACGTAGTGACAGTTTCGGCTGATGCGATTATGGGAATCCTTCGAAGGCTTGCAAGTGAAGAAAAAATCCGTGCTGCTAGTGTCTGTGAAATCGTAGACCGCCCCTTTCCCGCCGGGGGAACTCCAATTCAATTTGTGCAACTTCATTCCGAGCATCGAACTGGCCTTGCTTTGCTCGGCGGAGTGCCAGCCGACGAGAAAGTAATTATGCAGGGTGTTCCCGGCGTAAAAGGTCCTGCCATAGCCGTTTACCAAAGGAAAGTTCCACCGGCCGTATTTGTAAAATGATGCACGCGCTCACGCGCCTTCTCGCCCTATGGTGATCGTTCGTCGTGAAGCGGTCCCGGACGTAACCCATTCGCCTTAAGGACGGCCGCCAGGACGCCTCGACTTCCATAGTCGCGAGCAGGAGCAGTTCCCAGATTTTGTTGCCGTAGGTTTGCAGGGTGGACGGCCCCGGCTCAGCGAATTCCTGTATCGGATCGCGGGCAGGGGTGTCATGCCGTGTTTGTCCATTTCTGTTTGAGTGCGCGGTTAGTGTCGTTATGATGTGCCTCTTTCGGTTGAAGTGACCCCATGGCGGGGATGAAAGGGCGCGCGGCGCCGCCGATCAGAGCGCAGCGGTCATAGGATTTTTTTGGGTGACTGCTCCGCCGTCCGAATGGCGGTTTGGCCCGGTGGAGGAGGGGAGCCAAAATCCGTCATTGACGGCAAGCGGCGGCGCCTAAGGTGCCTGCATCCCGCCATTCTCGGGTCAATTGGAAAGCAGGCACTACGGGCCGACCTGCAAACAGCTCTGAGCCGATGCGGACTAACAGGGCGAATCACTGATGCGCGGGGCCATAGGCTAACTTTGAGCTACTGGAAGAGGGAAGGGCCGCAGGTTATAGGTAGACCTGCCCACACGCTCGGTGTTGTACATCGTTTGACATGCTGGGTGTATCTTCGATTTGTACCGATGAGGATTAGATGGTTGATGCGTTGAAAGAACCGCTTGGCGAGTATCAGCTGATCGGGCCGTCAGATGACGGAAAGTTCAATAACCTGCTGGACGGTTTGAATTCCAGAGAGAGCCGACAACGTCTTCAGGCACTTATTGCCGAATGGCTGCGTATGGAGAATCTGGTAGTCCTCACGGGTGCCGGAACATCGGTCACTTCTGGCGGCAAAACGATGGTGGATCTTGAGAACAATGTGCTGTCCACAATCAAGGCGCTGCCTGAGCTTTCACCCAGCATCGGCGCTATCATCGATGCGCGTACAGCTCCAGCTGCAGCTGAGGGAAAAAGGAAAATCGGTTTCGAGGATTGGCTGTCTTATTTAGTGAACGCTTATTTTATCGGCTCTGCTCCGTCATCACCATTTAGCGGTGTTCAGTGGAAGGGATCCACAAGCCCGACACTTGACGAACTGGGATTGTTTATCGGGAATATCGGTAAAGCAATCTTCGCAGAATGTGCATTAACTCTCTTGGACACAGGCCCGTCCGCTGCTAACGCAGCAGATATCGCTCCACATCTCGCGTTTCTATCGAAACTGGTTGCGCGAGACAGCAATCTTGGTCGTGCCCACCTGTTCACACTGAACTATGACACGCTGCTTGAACAAGCCCTTGAGCTGCTGGGAATTCAGTATTTCGATGGTTTTACAGGGAGAGCGGACGCCAGATTCGATCCCTCGGTTTATGGTCTGGATGTGTACTACCCTGGTGAGGTTGCTGAAGGTCGAGTCCGCCGCTTCGATAAATTTCTTCATTTTTACAAGCTGCATGGCTCCATCCACTGGCAGGTCCGCGACGGCGAGTTACGAGCGCGTCACCCCGACTTGAAAGATTTCAATACTTATCGGGATATGGATAACGCCGGAAAGGCAGCGGCGTTTAAAAAACTGACGAGCGATTTGCCGATAGTCGGCATTCTCCCTACGGCGAATAAGTTTGCACAGACTTTGACGATGCCATTCGCGCACTTATTCAGATCCTTCCAGATCAGGCTGAGCTCACCGCAAACGTTCCTTCTCGTCTTGGGTTACGGATTTGGTGACGATCATGTCAGCCACATTATCGAAGCAGCTTTGATGAACCCATCACTGGTAATGCTGGTAGTTGAACCGAACCCCAAGAGTGGCACCATTGATCGAGTGCGACGCTACAAGGATTTAGGAAAGCGTGCTTTCGTTCTTACGCCAACGGAGGAAGCATTCGACGCCGCAGCCTTCAGGCTTGCTGGTTTCGACGATTTTGCCCGTTCAATTATGCCTGACGTTCAGTGGCTGGATGATTTCCTGCGTCTGCGCCGTTTTGAGAAACAAATTCAAGCCTCCAGTAAGGGAGCTAATGGTCTTCCGAACGACAACGTGGGCGAATAGCTATGGAGAACCCCCGTGTCATCGGACATATCGTGTCAGTCCAAGGCTTCAGAGTAAAGGTTGAGGTCCTGCCTGAAACAAAGTCAGCCCTTCGTTCGACACTCGACGGCGTCCAGGCTGCGGTTGCGATTAACGCCTACCTGACCTTCTCGATCGGTGCCGGACAGCTTGTCGTTGGCGTCATCACGGATCTGGAATCTCGCGAAAGCTATGACCCGACCGCGGGCGATGAATTGACGCTTGAACTGATGAAACCACGTCGGGTGGTCTCTGTGCAGTTGCTTGGCACAATCGAACACAATGGCCAAGAAGGGATTTTCAGCCCCGGCATCACCATTCTGCCGACGCTTGATACACCTGCAGAAACCGGTTCGCCTGATGTCATGAAGGCTGTCTTTGAGACTCCGCCTCGAAGGAACAAACCTGAGGACTATGAGGGGCAGAATTATGATTGCGATTTGAAAATTGGTTCACCGACTGGTCAACCGAGCAGTGCTGTCCGAGCCTCATATAACGATCTCTTCTCCCGACCATTGGCCATCGTAGGGAATACAGGATCCGGCAAGTCGTTTACGGTTTCCAGCCTCGTGCAGAAGGCGATGAAGCTGTTGGAGGACGCTGGCGACGAGCCGCATGTCTTCGTGCTCGATATCAACGGCGAATACAGCAAGGCGTTTCCGTCGAAGATCAAGCTGACCGAGCGAAGTCCGAACCGCGTATATCTGAACGGTGTCGAGTTTGGGATTCCCATCTGGCTTTTCAATGCGGAAGAAATTTGCGCCTGGCTGAGTGCTGCTGAACAGACGCAGGAACCCGTACTCAAAGACTGGTGGGCGATTGCCAAAGCTGATAACGGCGCGGAAGCTGTCGCCGTTAATAGCTTTCAGAATGCCCTCAGCTCAATCGATCAGTTGCTCACTGAAATCGCGGGCCTCAAGAGAAAGAATGCTGGATCGTATTGTGATGCGATTACCGGGCACCTTGTGGGTTCCGGTATCGACGTTGCCGGTTTTCAGGCGCTGTTTGTCGAACACAAGCAGAAAGATCAGTACAACGCGGAAATCGTGGCTAATCAGGCTGAAATCATAGCCGCAGCTGAGGCTCTTCGAGCGGCGACGAAGGCGATGATCGTATCGCGGAGCACGCTGGAGGAGCAAGGTATCCGCACCGCTGACTCGCCCCTCTTTATTTCCCGACAAACTCTGACCAATCCGTCACTGATAAACAGAGCCGTGTCGAAGGAAGACACCTTTAGAGTCGAAGCCCACCTCACGACATTGAAGCTGCGATTGAATACCCGGCTCGACGACCGTCGCTGGCTGGCTTTTCTGAACTATGAGGAGCCGGGGATTGAAATTGGTGACCTTTCCGGATGGTTGCAGAGATTTGGGCTCGGCTCCCAAGTGGGTCCTAAAGTGTCGATCCTAGACCTGTCGATGCTAGGCAATGAAATTCTGCCTTATGCGTGTTCAGTCGTCGGACGAATCTTGCTGGAGGCGCGGGAATGTCTTCCTGCTGCCCGTCGATACAAGCATCCCTGGGTTCTCGTCCTGGAGGAGGCACACAATTATGCACGTCCAGGCCGGTCAGATGAGGACCGCGGACACCGGCTGGCCCGGCTTGCCTATGAGCGAATTGCAAAGGAAGGACGCAAGTTCGGGCTCTCACTGATCATTGCCAGTCAGCGGCCGAGCGAAATCAGTTCGACAATTATCAGTCAATGCGCCAACTTCATCAGCCATCGGCTCCAGAATCCCGACGATATTGACCATTTCCGCCGTATTATCCCGATGCAGGCTCGGCGGCTTCTCGACCAGGTGACCATACTTGCTTCCGGAGAGGCGATTGTGTTCGGCAGCGCATTTCATGTACCCACCCGTGTCCAGATTGACCGGCCAAATCCGGGGCCCTACAGCCAGACCGCAGCGCCTTTCCATGAATGGAGCGACGAGAAGAACCCGTTCCCGCTCGCTGAAGTCATCGGCGCGTGGGGACTGAAGCCACCCGCGTCTGCTGCGGCCGTTGCACCTGTTGTAAAGACAACGAATGCTGAAGAACCGACCTTCGATGACGACATTCCGTTCTAATTGACACCATCTGTATGCTTGTTGCAATTGGATTAAGCTACTCATTCCATTGGATATAGTTGGCTTTTCGCTATGTAACCGTATCTGCGCTCAAGTCGGGATATCTGGCACCTGAGAGTGTGTTGCATTTTCCAAGCCGCGCCAATCACGGCTGTCCGTCCACTCACTCGCTCGCTGGAGTCTCAGGTATATTTTTCCGTTTTAAGAGGGCGATTTCCACGGCTGGACTGTGGAGAAAACCGAAAGTCGTCCTACTACTGTCCCGAAACGCCAGAAACAAAAGAGAATAGAGGAAGCCCTGGACAGGGGGATCCTTTTGGGACAAAATGTCCTCTGAGATGCCCAGCGGACTTCTACCCTTTCCCTCCACCGATTCGCTGCTACTGCTTGCGCAGGTTCGGCAAAGACTGACGCAGCGCGACCTTGCGGAGCGCCTCGATGTGACCCCAAAAACGATCTCCCGCTGGGAACGCCGGCAAACTGATTGCCCTGTCTACGTCCAAGCCGCTCTGCGCGACATTCTCCGCTCCGCAGCGCGGTCGGAGCCAGGAGCTGGAGAGTTTACGTTCATTGATCTGTTTGCCGGCATCGGCGGCATGAGACTCGGCTTTGAGGAGGCCGGAGGCCGCTGCGTGTTTACGAGTGAATGGAATACATACGCGAATAAGACGTATGTCGAAAACTTCGACAGCGGTCATCCTCTGGTCGGCGACATAACAAAGTTTGATGAGAAGAAAGTCCCGGACCACGATGTGCTGCTGGCCGGATTCCCATGCCAGCCGTTTTCGATCGCCGGCGTAAGCAAAAAAAATGCACTCGGCAGACCGCACGGATTTGAATGTACGACCCAGGGCACGCTTTTTTTCGATGTGGCACGAATCATCAAAAAGAAAAAGCCAAAGGCGTTCCTCCTGGAGAACGTCAAGAACCTTATCAATCATGACAAGGGCAACACATTCCGCGTCATCCGGGAAACGCTTGAGAACGAGCTCGGCTACCATGTGGAGGCGAAGGTGGTGGACGGGCAGGGGTTCGTTCCCCAGCATCGTGAACGTATTCTGATTGTCGGCTTTCGGGAGCAGACCGGATTTACATTTGACGACTTCCATCGCCCTGAAACCAGCCCCAGGCTCGGGACCATCCTGCATCCCGAGGACGGAACCGAGGAAGCCGAACCACCATACACGACCGGGTCAAAGGCGAAGGTCAATCCGAAATATGTTTTGACAGATAAGCTCTGGGCATACCTGCAGGCATATGCGGAAAAGCACCGGAAGGCCGGAAACGGTTTCGGTTTCGGACTGGTAACGCCTGACATGATTTCGCGGACACTGTCTGCGCGCTATTACAAGGACGGTTCGGAAATCCTCATAAGCCGGGGCAGGGGGAAGAATCCACGACGGCTGACACCCCGCGAGTGTGCACGGCTCATGGGCTACCCGGACTCTTACCGCATACCCGTGTCTGATACCCAGGCTTATAAACAGTTCGGCAACAGCGTGATCGTGCCGGTGGTAACTGAGCTCGCCCGCACGATGCTGCCGCACATCCGGGCCCTGAAGGACTACGAGCAGTTCGGAACACTTCAGATCCCGCTACTTGCAGCAAGCGGTGCATGACAGACGTTCACACGCCGGAACAGCGAAGCCGGAACATGGCCGCAATCCGCGGCAGGGATACAAAACCGGAAATAGTTGTCCGGAGCGCCCTTCATGCACTGGGTTATCGGTTCAGGCTGCATCGCGGGGATCTTCCCGGAACACCCGATATTGTCCTGCCGAAATACCGGACCGCCATCTTCGTTCATGGCTGCTTCTGGCATTCGCATAACTGCCGGTATGGCAGAGTTACTCCCGCAACACGTTCTGAATTCTGGTCAGAAAAGAGGGCAGGGACCGTCGCAAGAGACCAGAGAAATATCGAGTCTCTGAAAGAGCACGGCTGGTACGTGCTCACGATCTGGGAATGCGAGACAAGAGACCCACCCGCGTTGACACTGTTCCTTCGGGAGCTGCTGAACCATCCTGATCCCCCTCTTGAAACAGCCACGGTTTCTGTGAAGATACCGCGCAAAGTAAGTCAGGGAGCACACTGAACGATGGCGCGGAACGAGCTGAACCTCGATCGTGTCAAACAGCTTATGCGGGCGGCGGGCGCAACCCAGCTCTATCTGAAACGCCTCGCTGAAAATGACAATTCGAAAAATCAGGTCTATCTCGGTCCGGACTTTACAGCGCTCAATGTCCTGCCGACCGGCGAGCTGATCGGCGATCCCGAGAAGCCTGAGCGGCTCAAAGCGGCTGTCAACTTCAGCTGGCTGTCCTCGACGGGCGGGATTGAGCCCGCCCCGCATGCTCAGCTGATCCTTTACCCGCAATACCCAGAAGTTCGGTTTTCCGGTTTCCTGAGGGGGTGCCGGTCCGCTCCCAACGATGTGATGACGGTGAGGCAGAGCGGCCGGTTCTTGTTCCTCGGGATCACGGCTGCCGCTCACCTTCTTGGCTTTGCGACCTCTCACGATTCTGCCCTCGCCAAAGAAATCGATGCCCTCAATCTGCAATCGGATACTGGGGTCTTTTCGCAGATTGCCCTCGAAGATCTTACGGATGGTCGTGCGGTGCTGCTCGCCGAGCTGGCGCGTATTGCCGGGCTTGAATGGATCGATTCCAAACGTCTCAACACGCGAGGGGAGACGGTTGGCTGCAACGCTCCAAACTGCGGCGGCTATACGCTTGAGGCGGAGCTGGGCATTCGGCCGAATGGCATTTCAGACCCCGACTTTCATGGCTGGGAAATCAAGCAGCACGCGGTGGCAAGTCTAATGCGACCGGCAAGCGGCGGTCCAATTACTCTCATGACTCCGGAACCAACAGGCGGCGTCTATGCCGATGCAGGCATAAAAGAGTTCATTCGCCGCTATGGGTATCCGGACAGGACCATCGCCGATCGCAGAAACTTCGGGGGCATACATAACGCCCTCAGGGTCTGTGCCGCCACCAGTCTGGCGCTCACGCTTCAGGGGTACGATCCTGCGAAGCGAAAGATCACGGATTTCTCAGGCGGCATTTCACTGGTCGATCCGGAGGGCATAGCTGCTGCGGTATGGCATTACAAGGATCTTCTCAGTCACTGGACCCGCAAGCACGCAAAAGCTGCCTATATTCCTTCGCTTGTCAGAAAAGAGCCGCGAAACCAGTATAAGTACGGCCGCCACGTGCGTCTTGCGGAAGGAACAGAGTTCCGACTTTTTCTGAATGCCGTGGCCAGCGGCGTTGTCTATTATGATCCTGGTATCAAGATCGTGAATGTCTCCGCGGCAAAGCCGGAGATCAAGAAGCGGAGTCAGTTCCGTATTCGGTCGGCAAGTATTCCGTTGCTGTATACAAAGGTGACCGAGGTCGATGTCATCACCTGATCCTCAACCATGGTCAGTCGATCTGCCCTGTACTAATGAGTGCCGCGCAAACACTTTGACGCTGCGACAGCAAATGTGTTCACTATCCTTCGAGTGAGCGGGCCGATTCGCCAGACGGAGCATCGCATTGGCAACTGATCAGGAGCTTCAGACGTATGAGGAACTGAGGAGTGTCTTCAGGAGTGAGATTCCGTCCGGAAAGGCCATAGCCAACGACGCCGTGAGGCGTGTTCTCCGGAAGAAGAAGGCCAGTCCGGAGTGGGTCAAGAAGAACTTCAGCGCTCTCGTTGAAAGCATTCAGTCCGACGCTTACGAGCACTATCTTATTGCCGAGCGGAAAGCGTGGAAGAAGACATTCGCTGCTGTCTTCGGTCCCCTTCAAGGGAAATGCACCACGCAAGGAGAGGTTGCGGATCTTATCAGCGACAACTTTTATGCTTTGGACAGGTTTTTTCTCAGCCTCACGCAAAGTCGGAGGGTCAGAGCTGGCACCGCATTCGAGGTTTTGATTCGGGAGTTCTTCGTACTTCTGAAATATCCGTTTACTTCACAGCCGCGAATTGACGGAAACCCGGATTTCGTCCTGCCGTCAGTGGAGCACTATGAAGCCGATCCGCTCACCGTGATCATTTTCACCGTGAAGAGAAGTCTTCGCGAGCGCTGGAGACAGATTGTGACCGAAGGCGCAAAGGGTCTCGGCTTCTATTTGGCGACAATTGATCCTGACATATCAGCGGTTGATCTGAAGGCGATGCAGAAGCAAAAAATCTTTCTCGTTGTTCCGGCGACGTATAAGCAGGAAATTGCCCATTATGCGACGGCGAAGAATGTCATAACGTTTGAAGATTTCTTCCTGAGCTATCTCGATCCGGCAATGCTCCGATGGAAACGCAGCGGGATACTCTGATCGGTTCGATGATAAACAGAAGGCGCTTCAGCAAAGAGCGTGCGACCTCTCTACCACGGAGAGCTGCTCCGGTTGCTAGGGCAATTTGCTAATCAGCGGCACAATATCTGCAGTGCCAATGCCGACGGATCGCAAGCTCTCAGCGGAAGTCTCATCTCCGACCACGACACCAACGAACTGCCTGCTCCCGTTCAGTAACGGTGCGCCTTCGAACCCCTTTGGCACAAATCCCAGAACTTCGAAAGAAGAATTCCCATGATCGGTCTCCCCAGCGTAGATCGAAGCGAGGATTCCGAGAGAGTTCATGACACCAAAGACGTGAATATGGTCCAGAACTCCAGGAGTCTCAACGGCGCCAACAAGAGGAACGGACAAATAGTCTATGCGCAAAAGGCGCAAGCGCGGGTCAGAAACGTCGATCTCAATTGGGTCTGCCTTGCGCGAGGTGCCATCGGGACAAATCACCTCGATATCTTTGGCGCCGTTCGTGATGGTGGACGCCGTGAGTATCGTGCCCCTCGTGTCGACGAAAAATCCAGACCCCTCCCTCAGCATGGATTCACTTGACGATGCGACGATGCGCACCACACTCACAGCAACATCGTTATCGCCTGTGGATGAAAGGCCTATGGAACCCGCGGGCAAGAATCCGCCAGATGTGCCCCAAAGACCGGCAGGCATGGATAGCGCCGCTTGATTGTCGAGGTTTTTGGAAACGGGCATTTCAGCATCGTTCAGAGAAGAGGTAATAAAGCTGGCGCTCTGAGCGCCAGAATTTGTCGCGAAACTAGGAAGCCCTAGCGTGTTCCCCATCGTCAGATCGGCAGTTTGCGTAGACATACTGCTCGCAACCGCAGCAACCGAGAGTGGCGGGGTTTCCGACCCGTTGGGGAAATGCAATCCAGCCGCGCTTTGGTAATTGATCGACGAAATCTGGGCGCTCACCGCCGGTGCAAGAGCGAGCTGAGAGGTTTCGGTTCCGTCCATGAGTTTCAATCTGGTTGAGCCCTGGTCGCCGACGGACAAAACGGCATTTGTAGCTGGCGTTCCTGTTGGGGACGTCAAAAGCATGGAAGGGAACGACCCGCCTTGGTCGAGTGACGTCGATCGATTGTTCCAAGTGAGAGAGTCAAGGCCTGCAAGTTGCGCCCTTGGATTCGACCGATAAGAGTCGAGTTGGGGAAGAGACGAATAGTTACCGATGGTCAAAGGGCTTTGGCTGTAGTTCGCACCCGCGAGGACCGATGGGAACACGGAGCTAGCGAACGCAGTCTGATAGGGAATCGAGACGCTGTTGCCTGCGGATTGATTGTCTAAGCCTGACGCAGAGAGGGACAAGACGTTCGGCATCCATAGAGGAGAATTTGACGAGCTCACCGAGGAAACGGAGACCTCAACAGCCTCTGCGCTGGCAGCAGTAACCCTCAGACTCCTTAACTCGACTTTCAGTTCTCTGATCTCTCCCAGCAATTGCGTCGAAACTTCTTGGGACGAAGAAGCCTGAAGTGCCGTCTCTAAATCCGCTATCTTCCTGTCGACTTCGAAGAGTATCTGATCGCGCGATTGACCGATCAGGTCTGCGATGGCGCGTAGTTGTTGACGAGTCAACCCGGAGCAGTTATTGAAAGTAACGGAATTCCCAGAGCCCGTGATCGCTACGCTGCAGTGAGCGGTGGCGGCGGCGTGTCCAGTAGAAACAACCACTTGTTGCCCCTGCATTGGCATCAAGAGGCCCGCCGCATACAGGATGCGGCTCAGTCTTCGTGTGATCATTTGCCCGCCCTCTTCCCAGAGGCAGCGCCATTTGAACTTGTGACGTTGTTGTTTGAACCTGTGACGGCCGCAGTTCCGGTCCCATTGGCTGTTGCAGGTCCCGTGACTACTGTTGTCGTCCGCCCGTTGCTAACAGCTGGATTCTGAGATCCGGGTCGAGTTGAGTCTAGCGCGATCACTGTGACGATAAGCGTTGCAACGAGCAATGCTAGAAAGCTCCAAAAGATCAGTTGGCGATTCTGCGAGCGCAACCACTGTTCTCCCGACAGTCCGGACCTCGGGAATGTGCTGTATTCCCGTGCGAGCAACGCCGCGCGTTCGGATTCAGGGATCAGTTTGAGAGACTTGCGCACCGAGCTTAACCGGTGGCGCTTCGCCGCCAAGTAGACCCAAGCTGCAAGTAGCAATAGGTAGCACACGAACGCATATTTGCTTTTCGCCGCAATTCCCAAGCTCGAAAAGAAACCGACTGGAAACATCTTTCACCTCAAAGCGCGAGCCAAACGCGGCTCCTTAACACCGAGGTTTGCAATGAGCACACAGGGCACCGGATCGCCGGACCAAATGCCACTCCATTTATTCATTCTAGGACAATTCGAATTGCACGTCTGGCGGACGACTCGGCAGGTCACGCGAGTCATTCGATTCTGGTACAAGTGTCGCTGCGTAAATCAGCCCTTCAACATGTGGCATTCGTTGTCAAGAAGTGACTCTTGTTGCAAGCGGCGCTAGTCCTCCGGCTCGTTTCGCATACTGACTCTTGGACATTTCATCGGACGGGCAAATGACAACATGCGCGGCGTTACCATCGAACTCTTCTGGCCTGCGGTAGATCCAAAGACCAGATGAACGCACGTGATGCACAGGAACAGTTGCCACTTGGAGCTCCGCGCCGAATTCTTGTGAGAGGCGCGGCAGGATGTTTTCGCAGAATCCGGCTATGCCTCCCACCTCGTCTGCGATGAAGCAGGACGCCTCCTGTTGGCCATCGCGGAATGTGGCAGAGCTCAGTCTTTCGGTTCCGCTCTCCTCGATAATCCAATCGGGATGAATGGCTCTAATCAAAACAGCGCCATCCGGGATCCCCGCGTCATCGTGCCGCGGCATATACCAGCTGGCGGTCAGCTGCACCGACAAGCCAATTCAGGAACGCTTCGAGCCCTTCGCGCTCATCTAGGTCCACTGGATTGCCCCTTTCGGTTGCCTCGATGACCAGCTCTCCGTCGGCGAATGCGGTAATCTCAACAGACCTATCGCCGCTTCGCCAATCGAGCTGAGCGCCCTGACCGGAGATCCCAACCACCGAGGGGAACGGAAGCGACTGGAGTGAAACCCTAGCCAGTAGGAGGCGAAGTTGACCGGCAGCACTCTCTGAGAGCCTAAAATCGCCAAATCCTGCTACATCTGGGCCTCGTTCGAGCTTGGCAAGCTTCACGAATACATCGTTCTTCCACGAGCCGAAACTTGGATCGACAGTCGAGACTTGGAACCAGGCTGCAAGGGCTGACGTAGAACGATTTTCTGATCTCCGGAAGTCTTCCCGCACCTCGACTGCTGGCGGGAGTGTCATGTACGCCATTCAAGCCCCCAAATTTGATTCTGAACTTCAAGCGAAGTGAACTGCGAGAAACTCTTCACTATCGCATAGCGGCCAATATCGAACCACTCAAGGATGCTCGCAAGATCACTTCCCTTGGGTTGCCCGATCGCAGTCAAGCTAAGCTGCAAGATCTGCTTTCCCTCAGGGGATAAAACCGGCAACATTTCGATCTGTAACGAGCCGGCATCTTCTGGTAGTTGATATCCAAATGCAAAGCTGGCATTCGAGAACTCACTTACGAGGCCGGTGAGCCTCTCCGGTGACAATATTGGCAGCAGGGTGCCTAGCGATGACAGATCATCCCATTCGCGCCCCTGAACGAAGTGGTTAATGTAAGTAACCTCGCACTTCCAAGCCTCAATCGGTGCGAATTGAAACTCGTACAGGAACTGTTCAAAGAGCGCGTAATCGCGCTCAAAAGATGGCCGTATGGTTGCATATCGCGGATATAGGTTGTTTTGCGGCATCGCGCGCCAGTTTCTCACAAACGCGCCCGGTCTCACCTGAACGATCTGCACTCCTTCCTCATCTAGGAAGAAGCAGCGCAGAGGGGGATCTTGAAGGCCGAATTTTGCCGGACCGGTTGTTGGAATAAATGGATGGACCTCGAACTTCGGGTAGCGCTCTTTGAAGTGCTCCCAGAGTATCCCGTAGTGGACGACATTCCATCCCTTTAGCTGAGCGAATTCCACTGCGAACGCAGTCTCGACCACCGGAGGTCTTTCGTACTGCGGCAATCGCTCGCTCATCCAATCGATCGGCAATGGCTTTCCCAACACTCCCATATTAGACGCAGGAAGCTGCGTAAGTATATTTACACATGCAAATCAATATGTAAATATACACACATGAGGTGGCGAGAAGATCTCGGCGATCAAATTCGGAGGGCCCGGGTGTCTGCGGGCTTGACGCAACTGCAATTGGCTCAAAAAGCAGCTGTTAAGAGAGAGCACATCAGCAATATTGAGTTGGGGAAGAATTCGCCTGCCGTAAAGATAGTTACGGACATCGCCAAAGCTCTAAACACGAGATTTCAACTAGAAGGCTGTTGGATCGAGCCCTCATCTGACAGGATCTCTTTCGACCCCCGTCCAGTTCCAGTCCCAAAGCAGCTTAGCCTTGATTTCGGTGTCGAACACAGGTTCAACTCGCAGTCAATCTCCCTGACAGCGCACAGCGCGACGGAGCTGGAACTTCGAGCAATTCTCTCTAGGAGAAAACGGGCCTGAAGGAGCCTGGCGACCGACCCCGCAAGACGGTCTGCTTCTAGTCGCTCACTTCTCCTCTTCTCAAAAGCTCGTATCAGAAGGAACTTGATCAGTGGTTCGCGTCCGACGATTCGGGTCAGTTACGAATGGATCTGCCTGCCGCGGCCGTGCCGATCTCATGAGATTGGGCATTGACGGAAAGCATTCGTGTGCGGCACGCGAGTGCCGGTCGGATCTGCCCTGAGAATGACGAGGCACCGCGAAGGATACTTGCGAAGCTAGATTCTGTCTCCGAGAATTCTGAGCAGAGCAAATTACTTTTGCTGGAGTGCCGATGATGCGGCTTTTGGTTGATCACGAGATTGTTGACTTGATTAAAAACGACAAAGCCATCGAGGGCTTGGAATGTCCATGGAATGACTGGTACAGAACAGATTCACCGGTCCAGCCCTCTTCATTGGATCTCCATGTAGGAGAGATCTTCATTCCCGGCCGGGATAAGGAGGATTTCGGAGGGCAGTGTAGCCCAGAAGCGTCTATTTGCCTTCGTACTGGCCATACGATTGTTGTCACAACTCTGGAGAGGCTCAAGTTGCCCTCTCGAATCTCCGGTTTTGGGTTTCCGCCCTCGCATATATCCGAACTCGGCCTTCTGATGACCAATCCGGGGCACGTGGATCCAGGGTATACGGGGAGATTGCGATTTACAGTGATCAATGTTGGCAAGGCAGATTTTTCACTTAGGCGCGGCGATCCGCTGGTGACATTGCTACTCTTTGAAACTGATGCCATTCCAAACAAGGATTGGGTGCAGAGACATCCCACGCCCAAACCAGACGTGCCAGAGCAGAGTCGAATCAATAGACTCTCACGTGATTTTATAGACTTGGAGAGCCGTGTTCGCCGAATCAACCTTGAGACGGCCATCTACGCCACCGTGGCATCCGGAATTCTCGGCGTATTCTTAACACTCGGCGCCAATTTCATGATTGATCGTATGACGAGATTGGAGAGCATTAGAGATGACATCTCGCAATTGAAGTCACAGGTCAATACCATCTCTCAGATGTTGGCTCAGACGAATAAAGCTCAGGTCCCAAGCACGATGGATCGGGGACAAAACAGTAGTACCAAGCCGCACAAGGAAAACTAAGATGAAGCTTTACGTCGTCTCCAGACCTTCGCTCGACTTCGAAGCTGTAGAGAGGTTTCTGCGAGACCACTCCACTGATTGGCGGAGGACCGCGGATTCCAGTTCCGGCGATCAGCTGGTCGAACTTGCAGGTCGATTATGCTACTTTTCATTTGGAGCACTGCAATCTAGACGCACAAACCGCGAATACATTGCGAACCTGGTCTCGAGGGGCCACGAGAGCGTTCTTGAACATGCGGTTTGGTCATTCATCTTGACCGGAGTTTCACGCGCATTCACGCATCAACTCGTTAGGCACCGGGTAGGGGTCTCCTTTAGTCAGCTATCGCAGCAATACTACGACGAAGCGAACGCAGAGTTCGTCCCTCCGCCTGAACTCGAGGACCATCCAACGCTCCAGGCGATTTGGAGGACGGCCGTTCAGGGTTCTCTCGATGCATATGGGGAAATTGTCCAGGGACTTGAGCTAGAACAAACAAATCTTCTAAGCGATAGCGCGTCGCGTACGGCAAATACTGAGATCACGCGCGCTATAAGGTCGGCCGCAAGGAGTGTCCTTCCGAATGCAACCGAAACCAAGATTTTTGTAACAATTAATGGCCGTGCCCTGAGACATTTTCTAAATGTCAGGGGATCGATTGTCGGCGATCTCGAAATGCGACTTGTCTCCTCAATGCTCCTGAATGCCGTTTTGAATGATGCTCCTGCCCTCTTCGGGGATTTCTACCAAGAAACATTGGCTGATGGCACTCCGATAGTAAGGAAAAAAGCTGCCCTCTAGCCGCAAGACGAGGAGCATGCGAAAAGGCAAGTGAGAGCCACCTCCGAGGAACCTCGCGCACCCGATCTCGTCCTAGTAGTTAGCCGTCTTGGCCGTCGT
Organism: uncultured Acidobacteriaceae bacterium; assembly: GCA_963745845.1. GTDB lineage: Bacteria > Acidobacteriota > Terriglobia > Terriglobales > Acidobacteriaceae > Telmatobacter. The sequence continues at coordinate 168,027 of CAVUZE010000006.1, forward strand.
GTCACTTACCCTGATAAGAACCGCGTCCTATTGCTCGTCGGTCGTGAACCGCGAAGTCCGTCTTCGCCGCCGTCATGGTTATCCTGCTCCAACCGCGCAGGCATTGCATTCCGATCCGGTCGAGGAGTTGGCGTCCTCGCGATCACTCAAAAGCGGCCACAGGTTATCACTTCAAAACCGGCCATAAATAGGCTAAGACAACCAGCTTCTTTGGTTGCTCATCTTTCTCTGGAGCGTTTGAATGCTCCTGCTCGGGTGCGCAATTGGAATGCATTGGCGTCACTCGCGCGCCGGTGCCGTTTGCGTCTCCACAGTATGCGCAGTTTTGATCGTCGCTCACGAGATCATTGATGGATTAATCTGGTCCACTGCCGGCTTGGTGGATAGGGAGGTGCCAAAGCCAGAGAGAACACTAAATCGAATGGAAGTCAAAACGAAGGTGCGTCGCCAGCGCCTAAGAGACTGTACCCTCTCCCTGTCGCGTGGCATAGCTTCAACGACACGATAGTCTGGGGACCGATACGCCCATTTAGCTCATCCTTTGGCTGACTTCGGTCAGCTTCCATTAACAACAACCAGTGGCCGCAGCGCAGATGCGCTGCGGCCTTTTTTGCTTTTGAAAGGACAATCCTCCATGAGAGACGAACATACATTTCTCGTCGAACGCAATGCGAAGAGAAGCTGCGAACGGACTGAAAACCATGCCGAATCTGGTCTGCATCCCTTTCTGAACCCTTCGCTCGAGATCCCGCTGCGATACCACTGGCTGATTTTCCCTATTAACGGGCACTCCGAGCGGTCCTTCTCTTGGGATCGATTCGCTCCGGCTTCCCGCGACCGCGTAAAGATTGAACTGTGGGCCTATGAATGGGTCAATCTCAACTGGGGCGTCGTGACGGGCTCATACGCGCGAGACCGAACCGACGGCTTGATCGCGCTCGAGATTCAGCCCGATTTGGCCCGCTACGGACTCGTTGAGCTAACGGGCGACGAGTGGGAGTGGAAGAACACTCTGCACTTCGTCCGCGGCGACCGGTGGTTCTTTTTCTTTCAACACGCCCCGGGCCTACGGTCGCTGAAGGGACTTCCGGGAATGCGACTTTACGCCGGCGATTACAACTCCGACGTGCTCATACCCCCATCGAGAACACCTGACACCTCCAAGATTACTTGGGTCGATCCAGAGGCTCCGTGGCTTCCCGCGCCCGATTGGCTTCTTGAAACCGTGTGTTCAAAGTAGCCGTTGTCGTCCCTTTCTCCATCGCAAACAAACTTCCTCACGTGGGCCATCACGACGGCGTGTCGATGTCCGAGTGCTGAACGCTCTCGTAATGCGAAACACGATACCGGCCGCATCTCTCCTCCAGGACGGATGCGGCATTTTCTTCCTGGAGTCACAATGAAATCGATCAATCAACCATTCGACAACTCGATTAATACGCCGGGCAGGAAAGCAGTCGAACCTGTCACGAAGTTAACCAGCAGCACCGGCATAGCACTTGAAGGGGCTCTCATCTCGGCCATAAATCGTGGATGGCAAATCGTCCCCGTTTTGGCCGAGAGCAAGTATTTTCCACGAAATGCACTTGCGGGTGCGCCAACAAGCGACCCGCTCAAGATCTCACACTGGGCAGGCGAGTTCTCTAACCGCATTTGCAATTGGGCGGTAGAGGTCGGTGCTCGGTCGGAGTTACTGATACTTGGAGTCGACTACGGAATTGGCAGCGAGGCCTTCAAACACATCAGCGGTGAAGATCGCTCCTGGTGCACATCGCTTCAATTCACAGATTCAAATGAAAGGTTCATTTGCTTTCGGTACTCAGGCGAGCATCTTCGCAACATTGGATTGGAGTTTCCGGGAGTCCGCCTAATCAAGAGAGGATATACTCTCGTTCCCCCAAGCGTGTTGTCTCATGGCGAAGAGGTTTCCTATCTCAATCCGCATGCAGTTGTTCATGAGTTACCTTATTGGCTGACCAAGGCATCGCTGAGAATGACATCCCAACTTATCGGCTCAATGGAGGAGAGCCGCGATCTTTTCGCAGAGGACTAATATTCAGTGTGCTTTAACTTATCACGCGTGACACTGTAGTGGGAAAAGCGGCCGAGCTTGTCTAAGCCAGCATAAAACTGGCGGCGTTGCTACGGCCGCACCAACAGAGGATCGAATCGCCCGCGCTCAGAGAGCCTGTTGCGGTTTTGCTCTGCAGCGCAAATACTCCATTTTCGAGTGCGAATCAGCATTAGACCCAGATAATTTCCCTTTCTACTCGAGGTGGTCAGTAACTCATATACAAACCATTGGAGAAATTTTTATGAAGCCATTTAACTCAGACAAGTCTTCCCGCAACTTCTGCACTTATCGGTTACCCCCCAAAAATGAGGCCGCGTCATCCGGTGAACCGCAGGACAGAACATGCCTCGAGAAGCTTCGTTATGATCGTCGTTCCGCTGCTGAAGCTCTCTCGATCAGCATTAGGACATTGGACTATCGGATCTCCTCGGGTCAAATACGGATACGACGCGATGGAAACAAGGTTCTGATTCCCCACTCCGAACTCGTCCGCTATGCACGAACAGATCATCCATCCCGAGCGCGCGGCACCTCCGTATCAAGCACTCCCCGAGCATAGTAGCAGCGGCGGGACCGCGCCGTCGCCGGTGCCCCGCGTCGCAAGAATCCATTGCAATGGTACAAGACAGGATGCATCCATCGTCAGCAAGACAATTGCTGGCGCGCGGTGGAGACAACGAGTCCGGGGAAAACAAGAAAACGGCCGGAATTGACCGAACTGAAAGGGGCTCGATCTCAGAACTTCCTCTGAGGTCGAGTCCAAATCGCATTGGCGTCGAGTAAAACCCAATAACTGCTACTTCAAAGTTACGGGTTGTTGGAAAGAAGAACGGGCTTGGCTTTTCGGAAATGCGGCTGAACAGTCGATCGGTTGCAAAGGGTAACCCCGGACACTTGCCGACTTATCGGTAGCAATCTGACCGTCGCGGAATCGAGAGCCTTCCTTGGCTCTCAGAGGCCAGTGGCGCCCCTCGGCTTCGCCCGGGCAAGGCTCGGGAGCACCCTCGGTGTAACAATCATGAGTAGTAGTTTCGATCCGCAGGTTGCGCAATTTTGCGTCCTACTTGCGCCGCCTAGGCGCTGATGTGGAGATCGATGATTCCTGAGGTTTGAAAATCGAGACTTGGAGCGCAGGGGGTCAGTGGGTTAGCTTGCCGACTGTGAGCCCAGGGCCAACCCGCCTCTATAATTCTTCCAGGAACGCTATATGGGCAACGCTGATTCATTGACAGCACAAGGCTTCTTGAATAAGGCAATGGCCATTTTCGGGAACCTGGCGAGCATCGCAGGATTCGGTCTTTATATCCTGGAGCATGGTCGCCAAAGTACCGTGAGTGTAGGTGGGCTGAATACGATACTTCATCTGACTGTTCTGACCACGCTCGCTTGTGGCTTCCTTTGGAAGGTTTTAGAGTGGGTATTTGGCTGGAAATTCGGAACGGGGCGTACGGACGCGGTGCCTTCGGGGTTTTCAGCGATCATAATGTCCTTCACCTGGACATTGCCGCTTGCGGTCGTACCATGGTTTTATCAGTTCTTGACTGGCACTAGCGTCGTTACGCCGATGCACTGGCGCGGTTCCCTCCTACTGCTTATTGGCGGAATCTGTACGTTTCTTCTCGCCTTCGGCACCTCCACTCAGAGTCCTAATGGATTTCGTCAAAGATTGATGCCGTATAAGAAAAAGGTCACTATCAGTCGGGGACTGGCTCAAGAGGCGCTCTTTACCAGTTGTCTGATTTTGCTTATGGTAGTTCCTTACAGACTTGCCTCGGGTACGGCCGCACCGTTCTGGATTTTGATTATCGGAGGAATTCTACTTCCTTGGCTCGTGTATTTCTTTGGAATGGCAGTTTATATAGTTTTCCAATATCCCGGTTCACTTCGTGATCCAGCGTGGATTCAGGTCAGGGGAATGTTAGCTGGGTTAGTAGGGATGTTTGCACTATGTGGCGGCATGTTTCTCTCTCATTGATTCTGCAAAGCAAGCAAAACATTGCCAATCTCGCGTCTCACGATCTTCGCCGGACGCGGGCACGCCTCTGCCACCAAGCCGGTGGTGAACTCGAATAGATTCAGTCCCTCTTTGGGGCACTTTCCATCGCATACAATACCGCAGAGAAGTTTTGCGGCTACTGCGAGGGACGGAAACATGAGCGCGAATGTGAAGACCGGGGTGGCTAATCAGCTGATGTGGCAGCAATGAAGAAAACGGATATCCTCAAGCAGCGGGAACTCCATCGCGGGGCTCCGCAGGAGATCGTGTTGAGGTTCATTGGGAACTACAGTTCTCCAGCTCGGCTCATGCACTCGTGTCTGTCTGTTGCCGCACGCAGCGAGGATCTACTTCAAGCGGCCATGCGGGCCTACATCATCGGAATTGCCGCCTCCGTAGAGACGTTCTTCCGAGACCTCTATTTATATTTGCTTAGACGTAATCCAACCCTGCTGCAATAGGTCCTGCGCTCGGGCAGCGGCAAGGTACCAACGAACCATCTGCCCCGGTATCTTGCTGAGGGAGTTGCCCCGGAGGAGTTTGCGGCCTTTCGTGCCTCTTTCCAGAACGCAGAATCGATTAATCAGAATATTTCGGTCTTCTTTTCGAGTCCGTTCTTTGACATTCTGGAACAATTTGAAATTGTCTGCGATATTCCGTCCACACGGAGCGACGGGCCAACTCGCCTGAAACTGCCTTCTTCCTGGCAGTCAGATCTTAGTCTTGTCTTTTCCCTGCGGCACGAGTTCGCTCATGATGCAAATTCAAAAACGCAGGTCTACTCCCTTGAAATGAGACGCGTAGAAACCACTGTGCTCCTCACTTGCCAACTCACGGCTTTGCTACCTGGAATCGATGCGCCCATTATCGTTGGTGACCGCGGGCTTCCTGCCATCCTACTGATTCAGGATCTGATTTCGGAGGATTGGGAAATCGCTGGGGATGAATCCACTGCGCGATAAATCCCGCAAACGCGTTAGGCACCGGACATCTGCTGGCCTAGTTTGATTTCAACGACCGGCTTCTCGGGATTCGGTAGACTGATCCGGCATCAGCACCCTCGAAAGGCTCTTCAGGAAACCACTTTACTTAGGTTCAAGCACTTGCCTGGTTGTCGTCTGGCACGGTGGGCCGCGGAATGTGCCGTGCGTTTAGCGCGTTGCGAATGAATCGGCGGCTCGCCGCAATCCGTTGGCATGAACGGCATCGCAGCTCTTTAGGATCAGACCTCGTCTGAGCAGCTGCTCTTGAGGAGGCAATGGAAAGAAGATGGACCCGCTGCCTCGTCCGTCTGCGACATCGCCAAGAGGAGAGCCCGTCCGTCGCGAAGAATGAGTTGCAACTTCGTCAGACGATAGCGGTACAACTCTCGATTAGGCCGTTCGCTGGAGGGGTCGTCGGACGGACGATGCGCAGCTTGCGCATTTTGTAGACCAAGGACGTCCGCTTCATTCCCAATCGCTCTGCTGCGCCATTTCGTCCGCCTACAACCCACTTGCTTGCCTCGAGCACACGAAGGATATGGTCTCTTTCGACCTCCTCAAGGCCGGAAATCGGCAAGTTGGCCCAATTATGAGCGCTGAAAGGCTCCAACTCACAGGTTGGTGCACGTAAGACCGTGTAAGGGGAGAGAATCACGGCTCTCTCGATAAAGTTCTGCAATTCCCGAACGTTTCCCGGCCAGCGATATCGGACCAACGCTTCCATCGTTTCCGGAGGGATTGTGTCGATTTTCTTGTTCATTCGTCGTGCGTATAAATCGATGAAGTGGCGAATCAATTTCGGGATGTCATCTGGACGCTGCCGTAACGCCGGAACGCAGATTGGAAACACCTTCAGTCGGTAATAGAGATCTTCCCGAAATGTCCCCTGCTTGACCATGCCCGCCAAATCGCGGTGAGTGGCTGCGATGAGGCGCACGTCCACCTTGTGAGTGTGGTTGCTTCCCAATCGCTCAAACTCCTGTTCCTGCAGCACTCGCAGCAGTTTCGCCTGAAGTTCCAAAGGAATATCGCCAACTTCATCAAGAAAGAGGGTGCCTTTGTCTGCCAGGTCAAACCGCCCCGTCTTTCGTGCAACCGCTCCCGTGAATGCCCCCTTTTCGTGGCCGAACAACTCGCTCTCCAGCAGCCCAAGTGGAATGGCGGCGCAATTCAATTTGACAAAGATCCGGTCCCGGCGCTTGCTCAGGTTGTGAATTGCGCGCGCGATGAGTTCCTTACCGGTTCCTGTCTCACCGAGGATCAGCACACTCGAATCCGCCGGCGCCACTACGGACACCAGGCCCAATGTGGTCTTCAACGCCGCGCTTTCACCAACGATTTCGCGAAACTTGTCGCCCATTCTCTCCAAGGCTGCATCTTCGCAGCCCAATACACCCTCAACAGGAATGGCCATCCAGCGATCATGACCACTGCTCTCCAAAGCAGGTTGAGATATCTGATTGTCCAGGCACCTTGGCATAGCTTCGATCATGGCATTGTCTCCCAGGGTCCAAGCTTGCACCCGTTGGCGTGCGATTATTCCTGCGTGCGAAGAGAGTGTGAATGAGTCTCTTGTCTTACGCAACCTCAAATCGAGCTCGAAGAAGCCGGTATTCTATCGGGTGGACATCGCCATTTAGGGGAACCGACGATGGTTTCTTAGCGAAAGGACAGCGACTACCGCTGCGGAATCTCAAAATGCTTCCGGCCGAACAAACGTGCATCGATGGACCATGCGCCGGGGCCAATCATTGCCAAAGTAGCGCCTGATGTTGCCAACATGATTGAAACGCCATGACCGCCGGATGAAGCCAAAGCAATCCATACCTCGACGACTCCAATGAACGTTCCGCAGATCGGCGTCCATAGACCGAAGAGCAGAAGTATTCCTGCACCTGCTCCGATCCAACCCGCAATGATCAAAGCAAACTGCTGCGTTTCGAGGGGATGTCGAAATACCAGGCCAAGCAGAAATGTCGCTGTTACTACACGTTGAAGAAGGAGGCCTCTGCCCGGCCAGCTGTTAGGAAACGCGGAGAAAAGACGCTGCACGAGCACTCCTCTTTTCCGTTTCGAGCTTAGAGCTATTCACGACCAGTTCTAAACACCCGAATGGAGGCTTTCGCCTCCCCCATTCGGACGACTCATAGCTCGATGATTCCGCGCTTCAACCCAACTTTTACTGCATGTGCCCGGTCCTTTACTTCCAACTTAGAAAGTATGTTCGCGACATGGCTTTTAACGCTTGCTTCTCCGATGGACAGCTGATCGGCAATCTCTTTGTTTCCATTCCCATCTGCGATCAATCGCAGCACGTCAATTTCGCGGGGGGTCAGGTCGTCCCTGGAATGGTCCACAAGTTCTACGGCAATTTCCTGAGGTATTCGCCGCTGTCCAGCATGAACAGCTCGAATCGTCTCCAAGAGTTCTCGATGAACCTGCCTTTTGAGCAAATAACCTCGCGCACCTGCCTTGATCGCTCTTACCACTTGGACATCGCCGCTATACGTCGTCAGAACGATGATCCGGGCATTCGGGAACTCTTTCCGGATTCGACCGATCGATTCAATACCGTTCAAGCCTGGTAGTTGGATATCCATCAGAGTCACATCCGGCCTGTGCGCTCGAAACTTCTCAACGGCTTCCTCTCCACTGGAAGCCTCCGCAATCAACTTCATGTCATCTTCGGCGTTGACGAGAGCGGCGATCCCTTTACGAAGAAGGGGATGGTCATCCACCGTGAGAATTCGAATCAAGCTAGGGTCGATGCTCATGATTTTCAGTACCTCGAAATGCTCCGAATCCGCAGCGGCCGGATGTCTTTTCCGTAGGCTACTGAGGCAGGAACGGTCAGTTGAACTTCTGTTCCTGCTCCCGCTTCGCTCCAAAAATCCAGTCTCGCACCGATTTGCTGTGCTCGCTCGCGAACGCCCGGCAGACCCCAGTGTCCAGGGCGTCTGCCCTCCTCCAAGACTTGAGGGTCCATGCCTTTTCCATCGTCCCGCACACGCAACCTAAGCTGGTCATCGTCGTAGAGAATCTCTGTCTCCACCCGCCTGGCCTGTGCATGCCGGAATGCATTCCGCAGCACTTCGCGCGTAACACTATAAACTTCATCCCGGATGATCGGGGGCAATGCTCGTTGCTGACCCTCGACAGTGAGTCCAAAGGTCGGAGAATCATGGTCCCCGCTTTGCGAGGCCGCTAGATTCTCTCCCGTGAGCCTTATTAGTTGTGCGAGATCATCCTCCACTGTGGCCGTGCTTCGCAAGTCTTCGATGGCATCCTGGCTGTCAGTTATCGCTTGCTCAGTTGCCATGATTGCACTATCGAGAACTTGTAGTGCTTCGTCCGGTCGCTTCTGGAACAGGTTGCGAGCTGCCTGAAACTCAAACATCAATCCGTGCAGACCTTGAAGTAGACTATCGTGCAGTTCCCGCGCGATTCGAGTGCGCTCGCTGACCCGTTCTTCCAGACGAAGTTCAGCGATGCGTCGCATTATGGCCCAGCCGAAGAAGGCGGCGATGAAAAACGTAGAGATTGCCGTTATCGGTACGATAAAAAGAATCCGCTGCTGCGCGCTCTCCATTTTCAAGACGGCCTGCTTAAGTTCTCCGTTGGCCTGTTGTTGAACGCTGCCGACCAACACCGAAGTCTGAGTTTCGATTGGTTTAAGTTCGTCGTCCAGCCGATGTTGCACACTTGCCCAGTCGCCTGATTTCGCTAAGTCGTCAATGGCGGCGAGTTGTGCCGGCAAGGCGACTTCGATCGTTTCCAAGGTCGGCAGGAAAGCCGGATCTACTTGGGATCCGGGCGGCAGGTTAGCGATGGCCGTCCTTGTTTGTTGAGCCTGCTCCCGGAGGCCTTGGCGCAAAGGCTCTACCCCTCTGGCAAGATGCAGTACATCGCCGGATCGTGCAAGGTCATCCAGCCGCTGGTGGAACGCGAGAAGGTCTACTTGAAGCTGCAGGACGGCAATCAATTGCCGATTGGCGCCAGTGAGACGATCGGTTTGAATGCTAGCGATGTGGAATTGCCAGATGACAAGGGCGTTTCCAGTGAGAATCAGAACGATTAGTAAGGCGAAAACGAGCGTCAGCCGAGGGCCAATCTTGAAATAATCTGATGGTTTCATTCAGGCCCGCTTCCTGAGGAGCTTCCCCAGCGGCAGTTCTTTCCCGCCATGATAACGCTTGTCCGACGAAACAAATCGCTGAGGACTATCTACTTCCACGTCTTGGGCGGGCCGGTCTTGAAGCCGGTTATCGCGACCAGTTGTCTTTCCAGTGCGGCCGCAGCCACAGGAGCACTTCGTTCGCCAGTCAACACCGAATGCACTGCCTGGGTGTAAGCCTTGGACACTTCTTCGTAGGCATCGCCGGTGACATTCGAAGGCCGGCTGACGAGCCGACTACTTTGTTGACTCAGTTGAGGCGAGGGGGAATAGGCCCGCAGCATCTGGGGCAGGTCGTAAAGTTGGGGTTCGGCGGCGGGCTCGGAGTGCGACGGGGCCGCTCTTGATTGCAACTCCCTGGCGATTAGAAAACGAATGAGGGCGACTGCTTCCCGAGGATGAGTCGAAGTACGGGGAACAGCCAAGCCATAACCTCCCAAGGTACCCACTCTTCCTCCGGAGCCTCCAGGCATACTCGTATAACCGGTCCTGTCCCGTACAAGCGATTCGATGGGATGAGTCAAACGGTAGGGCCACACCCAACTGCGCAAAAAAGCAGCGTTGCCTGACTTCCACACATTCAATGAATCCGTTTCCCGGTATGCCACTACTCCGGGCGGTGATATCCAGCCAACCCAGTGGGCTGCTCGCTGCCATGCCCGGATCGTGGCGGGATTGTTTACGCTGATCGTGCGATCATCTTCGACAATGCGGCCTCCCCCTTCGGCGACCTGCCATTCCAAGGCATTGCACATCAAGCCCTCCGTGGCCGAACCTTGCCAGACGTAGCCCCAAAAATTCTTCCTGCCCTTGGCGCGTTCACCCGCCTGAATCCTGGCTGCCATGCTCTCCAGTTCACCCCATGTCTGGGGAGGATGCTTATACCCGTACTGCCGGAGTAGATCGGTTCGATACGCGAGTATGCCGATGTGAGTGTGATAGGGCACGGCCACAACCTTGCCACGCACCGTGTAGCTGGAGACCAATTGGGGGTCCTGCGATGAAAGCTCGGTGGCAAAGTCAGGCCGCAGATCAATCAAATCGTCTGCGAGAGTTCCCGGCCAGATGACATCGATACCCAAGACATCCGGAGTGGGGCCGCCCTCCTTCAACACCTTACCCAGCAGGTTCAGTTGGGCCGGGGGATCGAGCGAAGAGAACAAGGTCTCGGGGACCGGCGGGTGCTGGATGGCAATTCCGGTTTCCCTGGTGAACTCCCTGAACTCGCGTTCTGCTCCTGGCAACTCGTCGGGCTGCAACCACCACGCACCGAGAAAGGTTAGAGTCACTGGTGTCGGGGCCGGCTTACGACAGCTAGTGACCATGCAAGAAAGCAGGATCACGAAGAAGGGCAATTTATTTTGCAATAGACGATGCGCCGACCCGCGGATGTACATGATGCCTATGGTCTCCAGTTCCTTTGAAGCAATCCGAACCCGGAGCGGTTCGATGTCTTTCGGTAGGCAACCGAAGCGGGAACGGCGAGCTGAACTTCTGTTCCAGCTCCGGCTTCACTCCAAAAGTCCAGTTTGGCACCGATTTGCTGCGCTCGCTCGCGAACGCCCGGCAAACCCCAGTGTCCAGGGCGCCTGCCTGCCGCCAACACCTGCGGGTCTATGCCTTTTCCATCGTCCCGCACACGCAAGCGGAGCCGCTCTTCCTCGTAGAGAATCTCCACCTCGATGCGCTGCGCTTGAGCGTGCCGGAAGGCATTGCGCAACACTTCGCGCGCGATTGAGTAGATTTCATCCCGAATGACCGAAGTCAATACGCGTTGCTGGCCCTCTACGGTGAGTCCAAAGTCCGGAGAGTTCTCGCTTCGCGCCGCCGCCAGGTTTTCCCCAGTCAACTTGATGAGCTGTGCGAGGTCTTCAGCCGCCGAATTGCTACGCAAGTCTTCAATGGCATCCTGGCTTTCGGTTATTGCCTGCTCGGTTCCTATGATTGCACTATCGAGAGCCTCCAGCGCCTGTTCGGGTCGCTTGTGAAACAGGTTGCGAGCAGCCTGAAACTCAAACATCAATCCATGCAGACTCTGAAGTAAAGTATCGTGCAACTCGCGCGCGATACGGGCACGCTCATTGACGCGGGCTTCAACTTGCTGAAGACGGATCTGAAAGATTCCCCACAGCAGCGCCAGGAACGCTCCAACGCAAGCGATGCGGAACCAGTTTGTCTGGAACCATGCTGGTGCAACGGAGAAGACAAACGATGCTCCCGCCTCATTCCAGACTCCATCGTCGTTGCATGCGATCACACGAAAGCGGTACGTCCCCGGTGGCAAATCGTTATAAAAGGCCTGCCGGCGAACTCCGGCATCCTGCCACGCGGTGTCTCGTCCTTCCAGCCTATAGCGGAAGCGCACTTTCTGCGGATTCACAAAACTAAGCGCAGCGTAGTCTATCTCGAGGTCGCGCAATCGCGGGGGAGAAGCGAAGCGGTCGTCTGGCTCATAAGATTTACGGTCCACAACAACCTTCTCAATCTGGACAGGTGGAACGACGTTATTCTGGGTCAGGTGTGCCGGATCGATAAGCTCCAGCATGTGCCTATTCGCGATCCAGAGGCGGCCATCGGACGTCCGCGCCATCGGATTGAAATTGGGGGTACCGCCTGCCTCCGCACCATCAAAGGCATCTAGCAGTTTGGAGGTGACGATGCTGGTATCGTCGCGCCACCAGCGGTTTATTTCCTCTTTGTTTATCCCTACGACGCCGCATCCCGTGTCCAGCCAGAGTGAGCCCTCATTGTCCCATTCGGCGCCGATCACGGCATCGCACGGCAGCCCATTTTTCGACGAAAGCAGATGAGAGACGCCACCTTTCCAACCTACGAGACCTGCCGATGTCGTCGCGAAAACTGTTCCATCTGGATTGACAAGAACTTGGTAGACATAGGATTTCGGCCCGCCTGGCGACGGAAACACCTCGGCGTGACCGTCGCGAAACCGGGCAAGGTCGCCATTACGGAGGCCAAGCCACAGCACCCCATTCGGGCCGGCGGCCAGAGCGCGAGCAGAAGGAACGACTGCTTCCGGATATTCCTCGACTACTTGCAGGCCGTGAATATGTATCAATTCATGACTGCCGCCGCTGACTTCCGCCCAGATATCGTGAGCCGAATCTTCCGTAATGCCGACGATGAAACGGGTCGAATCACCGGACTTGCGGCGGACTTTCTGAAATTTGCTGCGATCGTAGCGATAGAGGTCGTTGTTGATTCCACACCAGACCCTGCCGAAGCTGTCTTCGAAAATAGCAAGAAAACCGGGTAACCCTGGGTCGGGCCTAATTCTGTCGATGTGGCCGTTCTTCAATAAATTCAGGCCGCCGGAACCAAGCCAGACTGCGCCATCGCTCCCCGCGGTAACCGTATCGACAATGTCTGCGAATAGGCCCTCCCGTTTCGAAAAGGTCGTGATTTTGCGGGGACGAAAGTAGTCCACTCCGCCCGAGGTGGCCACCCAGATGCCATCTTCGCGATCCTGATAAAACCCGCGGACATAATCTCCCGAAAGACCATCCTGAATGCCGAACTTTTCGAAGTCATTTCCGTGAATGTGATAGATCCCGTGATTTTCCGTGCCGAGCCAAATTCCCCCATCGTCATCACGAAACACTGTCTCCGCATCGACTTTTGAACCGTCGAACCCCGGTACTTTCACCGGTGCCCAGTGACCCATCGAGATTTTTTGCAGTCCTCCGAAAGCTCCGGTATGTGTAACGCAAACTAAGACGGAGCCATCGGGCATTCCAAGCACGCCGTCGGCAGTTTCGATCCCCTTAGTCTGTGCCCACTCCTTAGGCAAATAGGTCTCGAAGTGACCCGGCTTCCAGCGCAAGAGCGGACCTTCGGTTTGTACCCACAGGTAGCCTTGTGTATCTTGCGTCAAATTGAACGAACAGCAGGACTGCGAGGTAATGCCGTCGGATCGGTCCAAGCAGTGGATCTTTGCCGGCAGCGCCTGGCAAATCGGAGTTCTTAAGGCGCCCCCGGCATCGCTGCGCGTGAACCAGATATTGCCGGAACGGTCCTCGAGCAGGCCTGCCACGTCATCGTGAAAATCGGGATAGAGAACCAGCTTGCGATTAACCAGGTGCGCCAAGCCGCCCTTCATACCGATCCATAGGCTGCCATCGTGGGCTCCTAAAAGCCCATATATCTCCTCCGACGGGAGCTTCTTGCCGTCGGGAGAGAACCATGGCTCGAAGCGCGAACCATCGAAACGAACGAGGCCCGAAGATGTCCCGATCCAGATGTACCCGTCGGTGGTCTGTGCGATTGCGTTGGGCGATCCACTGAAGATGCCGTCGCTCATCAGCCAGGCCCGATGGGCGTATTGCGAGAGCCGCTGTTCCTGCACTTGTGAGAAGACAGGGAGGGACCGTAGAACCAGAAGGGCAACGACGGTCAAGCAGGCCATCGAAAAAGACCCGCATCTCGGGCCCGATCGTTTACCTTTAGGCGTCTTCACTTCAAGCGGACTCTCGATCATGGCACAGTTACCAACTATCTCGATGTTTTGCACGCGCGACATGATCCTAACCAAAGCAAACCAAGTCGGCCTGTCTCTCGTTGTCTTTGCCAACTGTGGCTTGTCTGCAGCCATCCCCTCTGAGGTCCTCGCGGAGGTGCATGCGGTAGAGGTTCTCTGTTTCGGAGGCTACCACCGGACGGAACCCACTCTATCAGGCAGATCGAAGCGATCCGCCGAAGACCAATTTGCGAGTGCGATGTCAGGAGACGTCCTTGCGTCGGGGACTGAGCCCAAAAGCCGTCAGTGTCGGAGATTGGTCCCAGGCCCGACATGCGACGACTCCGCTATGCAAATCAACACTACGACCTAACGCTTGGTGGAAGAACCACCTGAGCCAGCGATTTCTTCAGGGACCTTTCCATCCTTTGATGGCCCGACGATTGCACTTTGACGCCACCATCAAGTGCGTCTGGTGTCTTCCCCATTGTTCCGAAACGAGTCAGCCCAAGGAGTTCAATCATGAGTCATGCGAATCAAGCGATCGATGCAGTCTCTTCGAACCTTGCCGCCATCGAGTATGCAGTCGCGCGAGATAGAGATCTCGTTTCAGCGGCCCAGGCAGGATCTCCCCGAGCTTTTGCAGAGCTTTACGCGATCTATTCCAGGCGCCTCTATAAGAGGCTCCTTGGCATTACCAGGAATCCGGAAGATGCAGAGGATGCGCTGCAAGAGACTTTTATGAGAGCCTCCTTGGCATTCCATACTTTTGAGGGCCGAGCAAGCGTCTATTCCTGGCTCACGCGCATCGCCATCAATTCCGCGTTGATGATACTTCGCAAACGGCGTGTCCGCGCCGAAATTTTGTTTGATCCTCAGCCGGACGACCGGACCGAGGCATTCGTTCTTGAGATGAAGGACCCTGCTCCGAACCCCGAACAACTTTGCGATTTGAGTCAGCGTCGTATGAAGATCCATCGCGCGATCGGCGACCTGGATGCTCGCCTGCGAGGGCCAATCCATTTGCGAATAGCGAAGGATGCCTCGATGAAGGAAATCAGCCGGACACTGAACATCTCAGAAGCAACCGTCAAAGCTCGCCTGCACCGAGCGCGCCGGAGGCTCTCCGTTGCATTTCAGGAAGGATGATCGATGCAAAGTTCAACCGTTCTAGAGAATGGTCGGCATCTGAGAGTTCTTGCTCTGGCAGCACTCCAGATCATCTGCAACTACTTCGTCGCTGTCGATCTTGTTTCGTTCACGCAGAGAATTGCAATCGGAATCAACACCTAGGCAACCCGTATGGGCCTTAGGCTGCCCCGGGAGAAAGGATGCAAAGTAGTGAACTCGCTCCTTGCTCGTATAGCGAACATGCGTGTCTTTCAGGGAGACCTCGATCACCATCTGATTCGAGGGTCGATGGTATTCATCTACTTCATTTTTGGCTATCAGAAGTGGTTTGAGTACGAAGCGAAGGGACTAGTCCCGTTCTTTACTCACGGGCCGTTGATCTTCTGGATGATTCCCGTTTTCGGGATCAGAGGTGCCGCCTATTTTCTAGGCGTTTCCGAATGGGTGTTTGGAACCCTGCTGCTGGCCGGCTTCTGGAACAAGAAGATCGGGGTCCTGGGCAGTCTCGGATCAGTATTCACATTTCTTTGTACGGTCACGATCATCCCATTCTGGCCGGAAGGATGGGCGGCGCCGGCAGGTGGCTTTCCTGCGATGACCTTGCCCATGGGGTTTCTTGTAAAAGACGTCGTCCTGCTCGCAGTTTCTTTCTACCTGCTGAAACGAGACGTGAAAAACCTCGAAGCATGGGAATCGATCGAAGATTTTGCTTCGATGCCAACCGGGGCCCACGGGCGTCATCGATACGACTCAGGCAAACCGTCGGTGACGAAAGCCTGACCAAATCCTGTCAGTGTCGGACATCCGTCCTTAAGCCGTCAGGTACTGCGCAAGGTGCAGCTGCATGGTTTGACTGGATCTTTCGGCGTCGCAACTGATTGCGCGAACGGCTGGTCTCGGAATGCAAACCGCTCCATTTGGCACTCCAGATGCAGCCGGATCATCCGAGGGCCATGGCATCCAACGATTTTGAGTCTGAGTGGGGAGGAGTTGTTATGAGTCAGGTCTTGTCAGGACAAGCAAGAAGTGCAGTGCAGCTGCCGTCGGCTGTGCCCGTGACGTCGGTCCACAAAGTGGAAGCGGACGGAATCCAGGTCTTCTATCGATCGGCAGGCGACACGGCGGCGCCCGTCGTCCTCCTGCTGCACGGATTTCCAGCCTCGTCCTTTATGTTCCGCGATCTCATTCCACGTCTTGCCGATCGGTACCGGGTGATCGCACCCGACCTGCCGGGGTTTGGATTCACAGAAGTTCCAGAAGGACGGAAATATGTGTATTCGTTCGAGTCGCTAGCGAGCACAATCGAGGCCTTCACCGATGCACTCAGCCTCACACGTTATGTGATCTATGTATTTGACTACGGCGCCCCGACCGGCTTCCGCTTAGCGATGCACCGCCCGGAACGGGTAACGGCAATCGTGTCGCAGAACGGAAACGCCTACGAAGAGGGTCTTGGAGATGCGTGGGGGCCGATCAGGACATATTGGTCTCAACCCACCGCGCAAAACCGAGAAGTGCTGCGCAAGAACATCCTGACTTTCGACGCAACTCGGTGGCAATACACGCACGGCGTCGCGAATCCGGATGCGGTTGCGCCTGAATCGTACACGCTCGATGCCGCTCTCTTGGAACGTCCAGGAAACAAAGAGATCCAACTCGATCTCTTTCTAGACTACTCATCGAACGTGAAACTCTACCCGAAATTCCAGGAGTATTTGCGGAAGTCGAAGCCACCGCTGCTCGCGATCTGGGGGAAGAACGACCCCTTCTTTATTCCGCCAGGCGCGGAGGCCTTTCGGAAGGACATTCCAAATGCTCGAGTCAAGTTTCTGGATACGGGCCACTTTGCCCTTGAGACGCACGTGACGGAGATTGCTGACGCGATCAGGGACCTTCTTGATGCGAATGGCGCAGCGGACGGCGAGAAGGCAGCGTCGCGATGAGTTCGCTTTCGACAATGGGAAGCGTCATCTTGGTACACGGTGCATGGGCCGATGGATCGTGCTGGAGCAATGTCATCCTTCCATTGCGACGGCACGGTCTGAACGTGATCGCGGCACCGCTTCCGCTTACGTCGCTTAGCGTTGACGCCTCCGCTCTTCAGCGTGTGATCGAGAGAACCACAGGACCGGTCACTCTTGTCGCACATGCCTATGCCGGCGCTGTAATCGCGGCCGCCCACCACGATCGGGTGAAATCTCTCGTTTATGTCGCAGCCTTGGCGCCAGATGAGGGTGAGACCGTTGCAGATGTCTTCTATCGCTCCACCCCGCATCCCCAGGCTCCGAAGCTTGCTCCCGATTCGCATGGGTCGATTTGGATGCCGGAGGAAGGCTTCGCCAATGCCGTTGCGCACAAGGCTTCACCGGATCAGCTTGCCGTTATGGCTGCAGTACAGCGGCCACTCGCGGTGCAGTGCATTCAGGAAAAGGCCCCCTCGCCTGCATGGAAGACGAGACCCTCGTGGTACCTCATCGCCGAAGAGGACCGGATGATTCTCGAAGAGACCCAGCGGTTCATGGCAGACCGGATGAATGCAGACGTACGCTCACACAACGTTGACCATACGCCAATGTACACAGCACCGGCAGTTGTAGTCGATGTTGTTCTGGAAGCCGTGCGACAAGCAGATTAAAGATGGACCGCATAGCTCGGGCAATTGGAACCGACTATTCCATTTCCAATGAAGAAGGAAGGACTCGATGGGTATGACAATTCAACCTCGCGAGACACACGGCGTCACAATCCTCGACGTATCCGGGCGCATCACAATGGGCGAAGGGAGCGTCGTGCTCCGGGACTGGGTCCGAGACGAGATTACTTCTGGGAAACAACAGATGGTCATCAACCTGGCCGACGTGAACTACATCGATAGCACGGGCCTCGGCGAACTGACTAGTGCGTTCACCACAGCAAAGAATCGCGGCGTGACCCTGAAACTCCTGAATCTTACGAAGCGGATCCATGAGTTGATGCAGATTACGAAACTCTATACCGTCTTCGACGTGTATGACGATGAGGACGAGGCTGTCAACTCCTTCTCGCATGCGAAATAACATTTCAAGAAGTCTTATCGCCATCGTGCCACGGGTGGAACGAGGAACAGATGAAAACCAGTTCCGTTGCTATCGTGACTGGAGCGAGCCAAGGGATTGGCCGAGCGACTGCGTTGCGATTGGCGCGCGATTTCTCCGCCGTCGTGCTCACCGCACGAAGTAAGGATGAGCTGCAAAGGACGGCCGCGGCTGTCGCCAGTGCGGGCGCCGAGTCCCTTGTCTACGACCTGGACCTCCGCGAGCCCAAGGCTGCTGAACACCTGGTCAGAGGCACGCTCGACCGCTTCGGCAGAATCGACGCGCTACTCAATATCGCAGGTGCCGTGCCACAGATAGATCTGTTCGAAATGACAGATGCGCAATGGGAGGACGGCATGGCGCTCAAGCTCCACGGTGCGCGCCGCCTCACCATCTGCGCTTGGAAGGCATTGAAGGCTTCGAACGGATCTGTCGTTCTGATCTCTGGAAGCGCCGCGCTCGATCCTAAACCCGGCTTTGCGGCAGTCGCCGCGGTTAACTCGGCGATTATCGCACTCGCAAAGGCGTTTGCAGAGCAGGGCATCAAAGACGGCGTGCAGGTGAACAGCGTCGTTCCTGGCGCAGTGATGACAGGTCGCAGGGAGTCCTTCTTCAAGAAATGGGCTCTGGCTAACAACATGACTGTCGATGAGGCGGTCCGGAAATTCCCGGAAGAAGTCGGCATCGCTCGTTTCGGTAAGCCGGAAGAGATTGCTGAGCTGATGGCCTTTATGGTGTCACCCGCCGCTAAGTGGATGACAGGAGCTTCCGTGCGCATGGACGGCGGTGAAGTCAAGGGTATTTGATAGGCGGTATTTGAAGCGCAAGAGTGAACTGTCAAACCTCAGGAGGTTACACATGACAGAAAGCAGTGCGACAGCTCTTATTACCGGAGGGACTAGAGGAATAGGTTTTGCTACGGCAATGAAACTGGCTCAGCTTGGTATCCATACCTTGGTTGTAGGCCGAGATGCGGCACGCGGGATGAAGGCAGTCGAAGAAATTCGCGCCGCCGGTGGCAAAGCAGATTTTATCTCCTCCGATCTTCGAGACGCAGCGAGTGCCCGTAAAGTAGCGAAGAAGGCAATCGAACTTGGAAATGGCCAAGTCGACATTCTCATTAACAATGCTGGAATCTATCCCTTCGGACCTACGCATGAAATGACGGAAGAGCAGTTCGACCGCGTTTTTTCAGTCAACGTGAAGGCGCCCTACTTTCTCGTCGCGGAGCTCGCTCCATTGATGGCTAAGAGAGGCAAGGGTGCAATCGTGAATCTTTCAACGATGGTTGCTGATTACGGAACACCCGTGATGAGCCTCTATGGTTCGAGTAAGGGCGCCATCAATCTGCTGACGAAAGCCTGGGCGGCCGAGTATGGACCTAAGGGTGTCCGCGTCAACACAGTGAGCCCTGGGCCCACGCGCACGGAAGGCACAGAAGGCATGGGCGAGGATCTCGAACAACTGGCAGCCCAGGCTCCCGCAGGTCGACCAGCATCGGCCGAGGAAGTTGCCGAGGCTATTGTTTTCCTGGCCACCGACCGTGCCAGTTTCATCCACGGCGCGAACCTCGCCGTGGATGGAGGGCGCACTGCCATCTGAACGACAATCGACAATTGCAGCTCCGCAACTTTGGTGCTTTCAGTCGCGGCGTGCAGAAGGGGAACGGACCCGATGGAAAGTCCTCAAGGCCATCCGGAGGAATATGACCTCCTCATACTTGGCAGCGGTGCCGGCTCGAAGCTGCTTGCCTGGACATTCGCAGGACGCGGCCAGCGCGTCGCGGTCGTAGAGCGCAAATATGTCGGCGGATCCTGTCCGAACATCGCCTGTTTGCCCAGCAAGAACATCATTCATACAGCGCAGGTCGCGCACAATGTTCGGCGCAGCGAGGAGTTCGGGATCACCGTCGAGAGCTTCCGCATCAATATGCCAGCCGTAAGAGATCGAAAACGCAGAATGGTCAATGGCCTTGTCGATACGCATCTGGCTCTCTACAAACAAAGCGGAGCCGAATTGATTATGGCATCGGGGAGATTTGTGGGACCGAAGATCATTGAGGCCACCCTGCAGGACGGAACCAAGCGCTTCCTTACCGGCCAAAATGTAGTGTTAGGCACGGGGACACATGCGGCAATCGAGAATATTCCTGGGCTGGCCTCGGCACGGCCGTTGACCCACGTCGAGGCGCTGGAGCTCGATGTTGTGCCCGAACACCTGATCATTCTCGGAGCCGGATATGTCGGGCTGGAGTTCGCGCAGGCGATGCGCCGATTCGGCAGCAGGGTTACAGTTATCGACCGTAATCAGCGTGTAATCCATCGCGAGGATGACGACATCACTGAGGGCCTGCAGAGCTTGTTTCGGGACGAAGGCATAGATTTAGTCCTAAATGCGAAGGTTGAGAGTGTCTCTGGGGTGTCAGGAGAGTCCGTGCGCATCACCCTTGAGCACTGCGGAGTGGACAGGTCGTTCGAGGGTTCGCATCTCCTGGTCGCTGCTGGACGCGTGCCCAACACGAAGGACATCGGTCTGGAATTGGCTGGAGTGGAGATCACTCACCACGGATACATCAAGGTAAACGAGCGCCTGGAGACAACCGCTCCGGGTGTGTGGGCCGTGGGAGAAGTTGCTGGTAGCCCGCATTTCACGCATATCAGCGAGGATGACTTCCGCGTAGTCCGTGACAACATACTCGGCGGGAACCACGTGACGACGGACAGACAGGTACCGTTTTGCCTCTTCACGGACCCCGAATTCGCGCGCATTGGATTGACGGAGAAGGAGGCCAAGGCAAAAGGAATCGACTACCGTCTTTTCAAGGCCCCGATGGCGGCCATTCTGCGAGCACGCAGCCTAATGGAAACGCGTGGATTCCTTAAGTGCCTGGTGGAGCGCGACAGCGATCGCATCCTCGGATTCGCCGCGTTTGGCGTGGGAGCAGGGGAGATTATGGCGTGCGTACAGATTGCGATGCTGGGGGGAATGCCTTACACAGCTCTTCGTGAGGCGGTTCTCGCGCATCCGACGATTCCAGAAGGGTTGATCTCGCTCTTCTCCTTCGGTGCGGCATAGTCGAACGGAGCGAGGTCAATTTGTGCATCTCACGTCACGCCATTCCGCTCCCGCCCATGGAATATTGTTTTCTTTCAATCGAGGAGTTGGGTGGAGAACTGATCTTCAGCCGCTACGGGCTCGCTGGGGCTTCCTTCCTGAATGCCAAAAGGGCGAGGATGCCGACACCGAACTCAGCACATGCGAAACTGACGAGCGCCACACTGAAATGCGGCACCATCAAGCGCCGAAACACAAGTGCGCCAATTGCCATCCCAGCGAAGTTTGCAAACGTCGCCAGTCCCGTGATCTGCCCTCGGTGTTTGGGATCGAGCGATGTTGTGATACTGGACATGAGCGGATGGGTCGCATCAAACCCGACCGACAAGGCCGTGATGATCAAAGCCGAAATCCAAGGGGTGCTTGGCACCGCAAGAAGAACTGCACAGACCGAGGCCAGAAAGAAGCCTGCAGGCACTACATAACGTCGACCGTAGCGATCGCCCCAGGACCCAATGACCGCACCGAAAACCAAATCCGGCATTCCGTAACCCGCAAGAACGAGACCAATACCGATTTCGCTCAGGTGATACCTACGGGCGAGAAGCACACCGAGCCAGGCAAAAATGCCTCCATGAAACGCACCATTGGCAAGGATGAACGCAAGCGTTCTCCCCCCGCGTGGAGCGTCGAGAATGCATCGATATTCCAGCGCATACGCCCAAAGCGAATCAACAGTTCTTCGCGGCTTGAATTCATTCCGATGTTGCCGATTGATCCAATAGGCGGCAATCGCAAATCCAATCGCGAGAGCTCTCAGCTCATTTCTCCATCCGAACAAGGGATCTAAAAGAGGGCCCAGACTGGAGCCGAGCCCCATCCCAGCAGCAATCGCCCCGAACATTAGCCCCATCGGCTGGCCTTGCGCGACATAAGGATAACGATCTCCAACAATGCTTAGTGCGATCGTCGCAATCCCGCCTGTACCGGCCGCAGACAGTAGACGAAGCAGTACAAGCTGGCGTGCGCTCATCGCAAACGAGATGATAAGGGTGGTTGCGGCCGCAAAGCAGAGCAGAATTCGAAGCACCGGGTAACGGCCCAAGCGGTCCGACAGCACCCCATAGAACAACGTGGCTACTCCATACAGCATTGAGAAACCTGGGATCAGCCATTTGAGATCGTACGGCCGGACTCCAAATCCGCGCGCGAAGGCTGGGACGAGTGGTGCAATCATGTAGTTGCAATAGAAGACCAGGAAGGCAATTACCGCCATAACTGAGAACTCGGCGCGTCCTCGAAGGGAATCGGGTGGACCCGCAGGCAGCGACGGATCGAGAAAACACCCTTCCAGTCTCTTTGTACTCAGTGGAATCGACACCGCAGACCTTTGGTTTCTACACTCTCTCCGACGTCGTACTTGCAATGCAGGCCATTGGCGATAGCCTCGCTCGGAATCGAGGCCCCCAGCATCGCCGAGCGTAGTCCCAGTTGCAAGTGACGTACCAGAAGCCGGCCTGCTCAATCGAAATGCGGATCTTCAGAGCAGACTATTGAGTAATTGCGGGATAGCTTTGAAAGCGGCATGGATTATCAAATCCGCGTCTGACGGATCTTTGACGGTAGCCAACCACTGACAGAACATTGCCGCGATTCCATCAACGTTGTAAGCCCCCAAAGGTTCGTTGCTTGTGCCCGTCGCTTTAGAAGAGCCCGGGGCCGGCGCCGTGAACGATGTGCTTCAGCGGTGGATGAAGACCTCCCACGGAGGAATCCGATAACGCAAGCAAGGCTGCAGCGTTTAGGTTGCTAGACCGATCAACTCTTCTCCGGTCGGAATGTGAGGCTGCACGAGCAAATTATCGAGCGATCGCAGATCATCATTGATCGACAGACTGACTTTCAAGTTTGATGTATGACTCGCATGCGTGAAAATCGTCCGCAAAAAGCAGCCAACATTGATTTAAGTCAGCTGTGCCGTAGACTGTGCCATGCCGTGCGCGCCCAAATGTGTCAAATCAGTACTTAGGCGACCAAACTAGAATGCCACCGTGCGGGCTTATTCTAAAGGTAAGTGCTTGATTCTATAGGGGTGGTCCCCGATGGTCCGAGCGCCGGAATGCTGATCCGGCATTAGCGAGCCGACGACAGTCCTGATTGCGCTGCCTTGGGTCTCGTAAAGATGGTGCGCAGGAGATGTGCCAAAGATTGAACGAACTCGGGTCGCGGTACAGTAGGAGCCAGGCGAGGCCCGTTCGCGCAAAGGAAATCGGAGTTGCCGGACGGGTCTATTGAATATCGTCGGGAGTTGGTGTCGCTTTCAACCGTTCGTTCTTTTCGATTTGCATGCTTTGCTCATCTGGGAACACCATGAACGTCCTTCCTCTCAAATTATGCCTAACGACGAGTTCCCAGATCGATTCACGGGAAGTATTACTCTCAATTTTGAATTCCAAAGTAGATTTCGGCGGGATGTCAGACCGGTTGCTGAGAAGGAAGACATCATTTTGAAGAGACCGCAGACAGTCCCTCGTTAGACGTACAGCAAAAGGTTTCCACTGGCGAGGTTTCTCCGAATTCCCTTTCATCGATGATGGTTCCTTCCGTCATTCTCCTTGTCGACAGTATATGGCACAATCGAGCCTCCGCGGCACCTGCGGCTTCGTTCTAGTCGCCTCTTCGGACAAGTGCCCCGGAGCACATCCTCAGATGCCGCAATCGAGGCCATGCGACTCTGCATCTCACCACCCGCGACTATGATTTTGTCGGGCGGTGGGAGGGAATGGAATTCGACGCTGCTTAGTTTTCTGATTCCAGAAAACGTCCTTATCACTTCTCAAAACCCCTCCCGCACGCGCCTCCCTATCCAATGAGCTGAACCGGCCCGTACCGCGGGCTCGAAGT
The DNA here is from genome assembly GCA_963745845.1 of uncultured Acidobacteriaceae bacterium. Taxonomy (GTDB): domain Bacteria; phylum Acidobacteriota; class Terriglobia; order Terriglobales; family Acidobacteriaceae; genus Telmatobacter. The sequence continues at coordinate 191,891 of CAVUZE010000006.1, forward strand.
AACGTCTGCACTCACAGGCTGCGGCTCCGCCGCGCTTCTCCTTCACAGATTCCCTTCCTCGGACAATCTCAGCCCACAACCTGCGGCCGCCTCAGGCGCGTTAATCTCCCGTGCCGGCGCGACCGGCGATCGGAGCGATACAGCAGCTTGCGAGGCACAAACTAAAGGAGCATACCTTGACTATTGATATAGGGTTTGATTCCATCCGCTGCCCGGCATGCGGTCTCGTCCAGTTCTGCACCTTCTCCACGACGTGCAGACGCTGCCGGCGATCGCTCGGCATCCGTTACGTAACGCTCACCCTCTCGCACAAAAAGGACAAAGTGAACAGCTCGGAAGAATTCGCGCGCGCATTCGGGCGAAGAATGCGCGACCTGCGACGTGAGCGCGGCATGACACAGGCGGAATGCGCCCTTCGTCTCCGGACGAGCAGATCCCATCTGTCTCGACTCGAGTCCGGTCGCCTCCGTCCTTCCTACTCCATGTTGCTTCGCGCCGCTCGCGCGTTTGCTGTCGACAGAGTGATCCTTCGCATCCGGATTCCCCAGACAACCCCCGGGTCGTAATCGGAATGTGCCGGGTTTGACACATCGATCCTTCGATTCTCTGCGCGAAGAACCCAAATCCATGAAATTCTTATCCTCCGCGGTTGCGCAAGGATAGCAACGGCTGAGGGACTCATTGTGGAAGCGAAGAGAATGAAACCTGGGACGGTCGGCCAGGGACACTATCCGCTCGACGGCGACACGCTGTGCCAAAGCCCTTTCCTGAGAGCATTTTTAAAGACGGACAGAGCGTGGGACGATGTTGCCAAAACGGAGTGGGCCGACGATGTCGAACGGCGGCTGTACGAAGTCAGGGCTCGAATCGATCCAAGACCCATTCTGCTCGGCTACGCCATTCATCGTGTGAAAAACTGTGTCACCCTCTCGACCGTCACTCCCAACGAGCTATGCAAACAGACCATCGCTGAGCTCTCTGGAGGACAGTGGCCGCGCTGGAGCGAGATCGCCACGGCGGTTCCAGAGATAATTCGTTCAACGATCAGCTTCGATGCATGTAATAGGCGGGAATGGTGCCGGAAATGGGATGTAGAAGACGAGATGTCGCGGATCCGCTTGGAGCACGGCATAGCTGAGTGAATAATCATCCACAATGTGATCGACTACCAGCCACACTGGGTCGATCATGCTGCATACAATAGACCTTCTCTTTCGCCGATGACGAACGCTAGAAGTCGCTTCACCTGTTCAAGGTACGGATGAACATTACCGTCCTCAAGTGGGAACGCCGTCTGCTCCCTCTTTGACCCATTCGACTCTGCCGCCTGGACTAAGGAGTAAAGAATAGCAACAGCCTCCGAGATTTTCTGGATCTGTTCTTTTGTTACTTCCCAGGGAATGAAACGCTGCAGGAAAAGAGCACGCTTCTCGCTTCCTTCGAAAGACTTGGCCGCTCCAATCATACGTCCGCGCCAAACTCTGGCGGCTCTTACGGTGACAAATGATCCCTGCGCATGTAGGTCCCAAACAAAATTGACTTGCCAGTTCCGGCAAGAAGCTCTAAGCAGCTTTAGAAGCAACTTTACGGATTGGACGATGAGGACGCAATTCGTCTTCGCTCTATGGTTCGCGCGGCACCTTTGAATGGAGTACTTCTTTGTGCATTCATCAGAGCAGCAGTACTTCCCTCCGCTCGTTTCCGGATTCCAGAAGTCCCCGCACCGCCGACAGCCCAACAAACCCATCTCGTCGTTGATGATTCGCCGAAGGATTCGACCCTCAGTAGGGTGAGCGGTCTCAAAAGCAAGTAGCCACGGTTCGTTGATGTCGGGCTGAGTCATAGTTGAGTTTTTATCTTACCTTCGAAATGTTCAGAGTTGTGGTGGCAATCCAGCGCGCCTGTATCAAGTGAATCACTAAACGTGCGCTGCTGGATTCTGCGAAAACCTACTTAAGGGTAGACCGACTTATAGGTCGATTGAGCAAATCCGAATGGGTCAAAGCGGGCTAAACAGGAACAAGATTGCAGCTGCGAGTCTTTGAGCAGTTCGGCGCTCTGCCTGATGAGATTAGAGTTAGCTTATTCCAAGTCTGCGCACACTTGTTCGTGATCTAAGCCGTGCAAGCGGTCTTCGCGCTGGTCACCTGGCACACACATTTGCACCCACACTTACCCATCCGCACAAGCAAATAATTAGCACAATGTAGATATTAAGTTACAGATGCAGTTAAGCTTACCCTTAAACAGCAAGTTAGATGACTGACCAACGTGCCAACCCATCAGTGTCGCCTTTTGATGGGTCTTACCTACTCACGACTTTATGGGCCTTACCCACAATACCTACCGGTATTTTCTATCTTGTTAACTCGACATGCCTATAGCAAACTCTCGCTTGTCGCAAGGGCACGGCTCGACTTGCTAATAGCCATCCGCCCAGAGACTCGGTAGGAAACAAATTGATTGGAGGAAAAGTAAATGAAAAAACCCACTCGGATCATCGACTGTGCCTTCCTGTATTGCCGCAGAGAGGCTGCAGGAATGCTAGCCATCAGTATTCGCGCGCTGGATTACCTTGTCGCGGACGGACGTCTCAAGTCTCAGCATATGGGGCGAAGAAGACTAATCCACCACAAGGAAATCGAGCGGATCTCGCGGAACGGCGAACTGCGACGGCTTCGCCCTCACAAGGGATCTGAACTGCTGAATCCTACTCAACCTTCACCCGGGCCTGTGGGCAATGAGGGTGCGGGAGGAAGCTCAAATGGATAGACGTGAAGCGAAACTGCCCCGGGGAGTTTTCGAGACCTCCCCGGGGTCGAATAAGTTTGGTATCCGCGTTACAGATGCCAACGGTAAGCGTCCAGAGCGGGTCATCGGCACTAAGGCTGAGGCCGTCAAAGCCTTGAAGGAGGCAAGGAACAAGCGGCGTCGCAGCAAAGTGCTGGCACCGAAAAAACACACGCCCACCTTCCGCGAAATCGCAGATCTTGCAATTACCTACGCAAAGCAAGAGCACGCCGATCCAGGCAAGGTGGAATCACAACTCAATCATTTTTGCGAGGGTTTTGGTGATCAAGACGTCAAAACCAATTTCGGCGATCGAATTGCCGAAACCATAAGCAAGACCGAGATTGACAACTGGCTCAATGAGAAAGCCGGGAAGCGTGATTGGTCCGACGAAGAATGGACCGCGGTGACGAGGGGGAAATATCGTTCTGCGATTCGTCTCTCGTACAAGGAAGCCATGCGGCTGGGATTTATTGAGGTCGATCCCACAGAGAAGATCGTGTATAAGCGCGCGCCACAGAAGGAGATTCGCGACATAACGCCGGAGGAACTGGACCGTATCAGGGCTTCGATTGCTATCCCCGGCAGTCCCAGCCGTACGCCTGCGTTTTGCCGTAGATGTCTGGCGCAGCTGGAAGTAGCCCGTCAGACGGGAATGCGAAAAGCAGAGCAATTCGGTGCAACATGGGAAAGGATCAACTGGAAGCGGCAAGTTTTGTTCATCCCAAAGAGTAAAAACGGCGATCCTCGAGACGTGTATCTCAATAGCTATGTCATTGCTATTCTCCGCGCACTTCAGGATGATCAGACCCGTGGCGGAGCCCTGCCGACAGGTAGGATTTTTGGCATCAGTAACCCAAGAAAGTGGTTCGACAGAACGCTGGCAAATGCTCAGATCAAAGGGGTGACCTGGCACACACTGCGCCACAACTTCGCCACCCATTTGGTACACGTGAAGGTCCCGATTAAGTTTGTACAAGAATTGATGGGACAACGCGACTGGGAATCGACAGCGCGTTACATACATCCTGATGACAAGGATGTATTCGCTGCAGTCGCCTCCATCACCGACAACAGCATTCCGGAATACCTCATTAACAAGTCCTACATCCGGGAAGTATTGGATGACGATGCGGGTACGAGTGCAACGTCTCTGTCTGAGCAGTCGACGCCAAAAGAGGAGCTTGGGCAGGTTCCTCAGGTGGAAGAGCCTGTCTCTGGGTCGGAGCTGCTGCCCAGAATGCTTTCCCGTATACCTCGCGAGGAACTTTACGATCTCGTCTGGTCTGAGCCGATGATCCACGTGGCGCAGCGGCTTGGGTGGTCAAACGTCGCAGTGGCCAAGGCATGCCGCAAGCGGGATATCCCAGTGCCAGGAATAGGATATTGGGCCAAGCTTGCTGCGGGGAAACCGGTTCCTACTCGCCCTACCCTCCCGCCTCTTTAGCCAACCAACAACAACGGAGAATGCCGCACTGTGGGCCGACGTGTGTCGCAAACACGTCTGGAGGGCGGCATTCCCATAGCCATGTCTGACGGAGGAGATCATGCCAAGAAAAAAAGTCTACAAAGAGCACGTCGGCGTCTTTCAAGCACCTGACTCGGATGAGTGGAGCGTTCGTCTAATTTTTGCAGACGGCAGCAGAACGGTCCCAACAGTCGGCGAATACGACGATGCTGTTAGCGCCTATAAGGATCATGAAGCTGCGAAGCGCTTAGGGATTACGCCGTACGCAGAGATCATGCGCGGTCCCAAGTTCTCAGAACTTGTCGACGTTGCAGCGAAATTCTACAAGGGCCAAAGTGAGGAGAAGGAGAAGGATTTTCTTGGAAAGGCGGCTCGGATGTTGCCGCATTTTGGCAAACGTATCGCGGCGACTTTGACAACTATGGAGCTCGAAAACTGGCTTCTCGATGAAGCCGACGAAAACGAGTGGGCGCCTTCAACACAAAACGCCTACAAGTCTTCTTTGGCGGTGATTTTCCGCGAAGGTATCAACGCCAACATGCTGAAGAGGAATCCAGCAACGCTGATCTTGAGCGCCAAGGACGCAAACCGGCGGATGAGGTTCTTTTCTGAGGAGGAAGAGGGACGGATCCGCCAGATCGTCATCGAGCGCGCGAGACGATATCCATCAGATTGGGAGGAACGGCTGGCACAGATCGATATTGCACTCCACACTGGAATGCGCAAATCAGAGCAGTTCGGCCTGACCTGGAATCGGGTTTATCTCGATAGAGGCGTCGTGTTCCTCGACAAAACGAAAAACGGCCATAGCCGCTATGTATTCCTTAACAAGCGGGCGAAGGCGGCAATCCTGCTCATGAAGGAGCGGCATGATAGGGTTGCCGCTGCCAAGGATGCGCTCGTTTTTCCCGGCGGATCATCGACGCAATGGTTTGACAGTGTTCTAGAGGAAGCTGGAGTAGACGATGCTGTCTGGTATACGTTTCGGCATACCACGGCCAGCCGTCTGGTCATGCGGGGCGTTCATATTGCTGTAGTGCAGAAGATCATGGGACACCGTACACTGCGGATGACCTTTCGCTATGCGCATCTGGCAGCAGGGCATCTGCTGGCGGCGGTGGAGAAGATCGCTCCAGAGCGTAGGCCGTTCTTCGGTGAATAACGGTACCGGCACGGATATATAGGAGGGATCGCTGAGGGGACTTTCCGCGGATTGTCCCCGATCCGCGATCGTGCATTAGCGTTGGTCGGGGAACAGGTTGCAGGCCTGGATCCGAGAACAGATCGACAAAGACATACGGCAGTCGGAATATTAATAATCGCTATCTCCGCCGCAGTGGTTTCCTGCCCCGGGACATTCTCAATCACGGAATTAACTGTGACCTTGCCGGAGGTTGGTAAAGCGTTAGGATCAAAGGTCAGTCACTTGCCGAGCTCATTTGAGAAGCGGAAGGGAGGATTTGAACTTTGTCGATCAGCAATTCTGGCCATGTTGCACGGAAGCGCACCCAGATCGTGGTCGCCGTTTTTTGGCTCGTGTGTTCCGTTTTCGGTGCCTTTTCGTGCAGTTTGGTGCAGCACGGACGCGCTAGGTAAACACTTGGGTAGAAATGGTTTATATGGTATCTGATTGTAAATTCAATAGTTCCGGAAAATCGTAAAAAGAAGTTATGAGTCCCCTGCTCTAACCATTGAGCTACAGGCCCTTCAATGACTTACGGACGCCTTCCTCATTGTAGGGGAAAATGCATGGACCTGCTGATGGGGTGGGGTGGCGGAGCTGTTCATGCTCGCGCGAGGAATCCGCCTTCGCAGCAAGGCATCGCCGTGCCCTCGCCTTCAGCCACTTGATTGGTTGAACCCGTGCCCAGGCCCGTTCGCACCCGCGCTGTGCAGGAGGCGCAAAACGCTACCATTCGCGAGCATCCGTGGATGTGTGCCGATCCGACAAAGTTGTATTGCCTTGCAAGGGAGGCGTTACCGAAGGCGGGGCATGAGTGCGTCGCAACGCTCCGTTTTTCTGCAAAAATCGTTAGCACGAACCGGCAGCGATCTTCTCGTTCTTCCGGCTTAGAGATTTTCGTGTCCGATTCGTGATAAAGTGGGCCGCAATCCTTATCGATTCTTCGTAGTTAGACGGTAGCTTTTTTCAGCGTCACCGGGGCTCGTCTCCGAGAAAGGTGCCGGGACATAGGTATGCGTCTCGCCCATATTCTTTTCTGTGGTTTATCCGCCATTTCACTCGTTTACTCCACCCCAGCCTTCACGCAGAGCACGGTGCCGGCGCAGAGAATTCTTGAGAAGGTCGACGAGAATCAACTCGTAACCCTCACGGGCAATACTCACCCGGCAGCAAATGCCCGTAACGATCTCGGACCCGTGCGACCGAATCTCGCGATGAGCAATCTTCTGCTGGTGTTGAGCCGAAGCCCGGAGCAGCAGACTGCCTTCGATGAGTTTGTGAGGAGCCAGTACGACTCGTCTTCACCCAATTTTCATCATTGGCTTCAACCCGCGGAAGTGGGGGAACGTTTCGGCCCGTCTCCGGTAGACATCGCGACCATCTCAAGCTGGCTTGCGAGCCATGGGTTGTCCGTGACTGCCGTGTCGAAGGACCGGATGTCGATTCAGTTTGGAGGAACGGCCGCGCAGGTCGAAAGCACCTTTCATACCGAGATTCACAATCTGTCGGTCAACGGCGAGAAGCATTTCGCCAACATGAGCAATCCGCAGATTCCCGCGGCCCTGGCGCCGGTGGTCACTGGCATCAAGGGGCTGCACAACTTCTTCCCGCATCCGTTGCACCGCATGGGCAGCAAGGTCAGGTTCCGTCAGGACGCTCACGGCTGGGTCAAGGTGCAGAACTCGCCCGGCGCGAGTCTCGCTGCCGGAGCGCTCAGCGCACAGTCCTCCTCCGCCTTGGCCAAACCTGGACCGTCCCCCAAGCCCGACTTCTACTTCCCCATCAGCGGCACGACAGCCGTGCAAGAAGACGTGGCGCCGTTCGACTTCGCCGCCATCTACAACCTGCCTTCCGGTTGGCCTAACAGCAACAACGGCAGCGGCCAGACGATCGCCATCATCGGCACCAGCGATATCGATCTCACGGATGTCGCCAACTTTAAAAGCGCCTTTGGCCTTCCCGCCGGCACGCCCCCTGTGATCGCGCATGGTCCCGACGGCGACCCCGGCATCTGCACCGGCGGCACCAATGCCTGCAATGGTGGCGACCTCGACGAGAACTCCCTTGATGTCGAGTGGTCCGGCGCTGTTGCTTCCGGCGCGCAAATCGTCCTCGTCACCGATGCCTACAATAGCCAGACCGATCCCACCAACGACCCGGTTTTTGATGGCGCCCAGTGGGTGGTGGACAACGCCTATGTCCAGGGCACTGCCGTTTACGGCGATCGGATCATCAGCGTGAGCTACGGCCAATGTGAGCTCTTCAGCGGCACAGCCTCCAACGTCGCTTACAACAATCTGTGGCAGACGGCGGCCAGCGCCGGCATCGCCGTCTTCGTCGCCGCCGGCGACTCCGGTTCGCCGGCCTGCGATCGGGGAGGCGATTACGTCGGCAACCCCTACGAAGCGCAATACGGTCTTTCCGTGAGCGGTTTGGCATCCACACCCTATAACACAGCAGTCGGCGGCACCGATTTCAGCTGGTGCAAACCCTCCTACACCTCCAAGGGAGTCTTCCAGGGCTGCCTCGGTCCCAACAACGCAACCACCTACTGGAACACCAGCAACAGCAGCACCACGCAGGCATCGGCCAAGGGCTACGTGCCGGAAACTCCATGGAACGATACCTGTCTCAACCCTATCTGGACGACGTACTTTCAAAGCGTCGCGCCTCTGTTTAACTACGCCGCGCCCGCCAACGCCGAAGCCGTCTGCAACTTCATCTACAAAGACTGGTCCGCGGTGAACCAGGACAACGAAAATGGCGGAGGCGGCCAATTCGTCATGGCCATCTGGGTTGACACCATCGGCGGTTCCGGCGGCGCCAGCGGCTGCGTGGTAAATGATGCCGATACTAGCAACAATCCGACCTGCAACGCCGGAGCCACCAGCACCGGGTCTACCTATGGCAATCTCACCCTGGTCAATAATGGCTGGCCCAAGCCAAGCTGGCAGACCAATGCCGCCATTCCCGGCCTTCCCGCGGACGGCGTGCGCGACCTGCCCGACGTCAGCTTTTTCTCTGGCGACGGAGCATTGGACAGCGCCACGCTGATCTGCGTCTCCAATGACGGCGCATCCTGCACCAGCGTCAGCGCAACTGCCACCGGCGGGACAGGCGACGCCGAAGAAGTCGGCGGAACCTCCGTCGCTACCCCGCAAATGGCCGGCGTGATGGCCCTCATCAACCAGAAAGCCGGCGCCACCCAAGGCAGCCCCAATGCGGAGTTGTACGCGCTCGCCGCTAAGCAAACCTACTCGAGCTGCTCGGCCGAAACGGTATCCGCATCCGGCAGTTGCTACTTCAATGACATCGACCAGGGTACCAATGCCATGCCCTGCGACTACCAAGGCATGGCACTCGAGGGCGGGGTAATCTACAACGGCACCACCGGGACATGGGAAATTGCCACGGCATCGGCCGGCTTGGCCTCACCCAACTGCGCCATTGCCAACTCCGGCGATGTGGTTGGCACTCTCTCCGGCTATAACGCCATCACAGGGTATGACCAGGCCACCGGCCTCGGCTCGCTGAACGTAGCCAACGTTGTGAATGGGTGGACGTCACCGACCGGCGCGGGAACGGCGACGGTGACCGTGACGCCGGCATCCACGAGCATCACAGTGGTGCAAAGTCTGAGCGTGTCCGTCAACGTGACCAGCACAACTGGAGCTCCAACAGGGACCGTGACTCTCCTCGGTCCGGGATACGTGGGAACGGCACAAGCGCTCTCTACAGGGCCTTACACATTCAACATTCCGGCAGGCGGGTTAACCGCCGGCACGGATACACTCACCGCCAGTTATAGCGGCGACGCGAACTTTGCCGAGGCGCAAAGCACGGCCACTGTCACCGTGACCAAGCTGACTCCGACTTTGACGGTGACGCCAGGTCAGACAAGCATCCAGTCGAATGTCGCGCTCACAGTAACCGGAACCATCTCCGGCTCGGGACCGGCACCCACTGGAACGGTAACGCTAACCGGAGGCGGCTACACATCCGCTGCGACAAGCCTTTCCGGCGTCAACTATTCCATCATCATCCCGGCGAACAGTCTGAGCGGCGGGACAGACACTCTCACGGTGACCTATAGCGGCGACGGGAACTATGCCACGGCGAGCAATTCCACATCCGTTGCGGTCACAACCTACGTGCCGCTCGTGCCAACAGTGACGGTCACTCCCGTTTCGAGCACCATCGATACAGGGCAGACATTGAACGTCACGGCGGCTGTTACTGGCGGCGGTCCAACGCCAACAGGAACCGTAACTCTGTCGAGTGGAAGTTATACTTCTCCGGCACAGACTTTGGCTGGCGGCAGTTATACCTTCACCATTCCAGCCAACACACTGCCCGCAGGAAGCGATAAGTTGACGGTCGCTTACAGCGGGGACAATTACTACGGAGTCGGTGGTGGAACAGCGACTGTGACTGTAACTGCATCGGCATACTCGTTGAGCGCATCGGCAGCCGCTGCCATTACCCCGAGTGCGACTTCAGTGACGACGACTTCGACAATCGCAGTTTCCTCAGCGACGAACTACTCGAACACCGTCACCTTGAGCTGCACCCTCAATTCGGGGGGCCCATCCAATCAAGCTGGCGATGCCCCTACTTGCACGATTCCGAGCACTGCGATTGCTGTAGGCGGGACAGCAACCGCTACAGTGACGGTTGTCGCCCCAACGACGACCGGTGCGCTTGTCCGGCCCGATTTCCACCCCAACCGCACCACCCTGGCAAGCCTGGGCATCTCCGCGCTTGCGCTGCTCGCCCTTCTCGGCATCCCCGCCGGGCGGCGCAGGTGGCAGTCATTGCTCGGTATGCTCGCGCTCCTGGTCGCTCTTGGTACCTTGGCGGCCTGCGGCGGCGGTGGTGGGGGCGGCGGCGGCGGCGGTGGCAATCCCGGCACAACTGCCGGGACCTACACGTTCACCGTGACGGGAACTGGCAACGACCCTGCCAAGACCGCGGAGACAGCCACCTTCACCGTGACTGTGAACTAAGCGAATGCCATCATTGGCTGCGTGGCCTCCTTCCCGGGAGGGCCGCTTTGTCCTGGACGGCGGTATCGTCCAAAATGCTATAGTCGGCGAGTTTGTGGATAGGGTGCCATGGCTGAGGTCGTGAAGACCAACAACCAACTCCGCTCCGCGCTAGATCCGGAGTCTGCGCGGTCGAAAGCGAATCGCACGGCACTGCTTGCGCTGCTTGCAACGCTGCGCGCGGAAGAGGACTCGATTCGTCTCGGCGGCGGAGCGAAAGCTGCGGAGGCGCAGCACTCCAAGGGACGGCTCACGGTGCGCGAGCGGCTAAAGCTTCTTCTCGACGAAGGGCCGGAGTTCCTGGAACTCGACCTCTGGGCCGCGCGCGGGATGTACGCCGAATACGGCGGCGCGCCCGGCGCAGGCGTGGTCACTGGGATCGGGCGCGTGAGCGGCCGCCTGTGCATGATCATTGCCAACGACGCGACGGTGAAGGCCGGCGCTTTTTTCCCGATGACAGCGAAGAAAGTGCTGCGGGCGCAGACCATTGCGCTCGAAAACCGGATCCCAACGTTGTATCTGGTCGATTCCGCGGGTGTCTTTCTTCCCCTGCAGGAAGATGTCTTTCCGGATACGGACGATTTCGGGCGCGTCTTCCGCAACAACGCCGTCATGAGCTCGCTTGGCATTCCGCAGATCACGGCGATCATGGGCATGTGCGTGGCCGGCGGTGCGTATTTGCCGGTGATGACCGATACCGTGCTGATGACCGAAGGCTCGGGGCTATTCCTCGCGGGTCCGTCGTTGGTGCAGGCTGCAATCGGGCAGAAGACCGATCCGGAAGAACTGGGCGGAGCCGCGATGCACGCGGAGATTTCGGGCACCGTTGATTTCAAGGAGCCGAACGACCATCTCTGCATCGCGCGCATGCGGTCGCTGGTGGACAAAATCGGCGCGCGCCCGACGGCAGCGCCAGGAAACGACGTGTATTCGCGGATTCCCTGCGATCCGCAGAGAGACGCGCCGCTCTTCGCCGCGGAAGACATGTATGCTCTTCTCAATCCTGAGCCGGTAGCGAGCAATGTGTACGATATGCGCGAGGTGATCGCACGCATCGTCGACCGCAGCGAATTCGATGAGTACAAGGCGGATTTTGGCCGTACTGTACTTTGCGGATACGCGCGCATAGGTGGCCACGCCGTGGGGATTGTCGCCAACCAGAAGACGAACCAGAACCAGACCGTCGCCATGGGACCTTCGGCAGGCGCACGAAAGATTGAGGTCGGCGGCGTCATTTACACCGAGAGCGCGCAGAAGGCGGCTCGCTTCATCATGGACTGCAACCAGAGCCTCGTTCCGCTGATTTTTCTGCACGACGTGAACGGATTCATGGTGGGCAAGGATGCCGAGTGGTCCGGCATTATCCGCGCCGGCGCAAAGATGGTGTCGGCGGTGAGCACGAGCGTTGTTCCGAAGATCGCGGTCATCATTGGAGGCAGCTTTGGCGCCGGGCATTACGCGATGTGCGGCAAGGCGTACGATCCGCGCTTCCTGTTTGCATGGCCCACGGCACGCTACGCGGTGATGAGTGGCGCGTCAGCTGCAAATACGCTGGCCGAGGTGCGCGCCAAGCAGATGGAGCGGGGAGGGAAGGTTTTGACGGAAGCGGAAAAGGCCGCGCTGCACGACGAGATTCGCGCTGCCTACGATGAGCAGGCCGACCCGCGCTATGGGGCTGCGCGGCTGTGGATTGACGCCATCATCGATCCTGCGAAGACGAGAGATGTTCTGATCGCAGCGCTGGATGCTTGTGCGCTGAACCACGATGTGCCGCGTTTCAACCCCGGAGTTCTGCAGACATGATCGGCGCTCGTCAGGCAGCCCTGCCGTCCCTCGGGAGATTGCCGCATCTCAATCAAGGTAGAGCGGGTCATCGAAGGACGATTTCAAAAGGAGCGTCCCCATGGGCGTTGCGTTAGAAAAACCCGGAAACCTGTATCCCTTCGTCCTGAACGAGGAACAGGAGCATCTGCGACGGGAGATCCGCGAATTTGCGGCCCGCGAAATTGCGCCGAACGTGATGGCGTGGGACGAGGCCAGCGAGTTTCCCGCGGCGGCCGTGAAGAAGCTCGGGACGATGGGGCTTCTCGGTGTGATCTTTCCTTCGGAATATGGCGGCGCAGGTCTCGGCTATGTGGACTACGTACTCGCGATTGAAGAATTGTCCTCTGTCGATGGATCGATCGGCATCATCGTTGCCGCACACAATTCGCTGGGTACCAATCATATTTTTCTGGCGGGCAACGAGGCGCAGAAACACAAATACATTCCGCGGTTGGCGAGCGGCGAATGGCTCGCCGCTTGGGCCTTGACGGAATCCGGTTCGGGCTCCGACGCCAGCAATGCGCGCACCACTGCAGTGAAGAAGGGCGACCGGTATGTGTTGAACGGCAACAAGACATTCATCACCAATGGACGCCATGCGGACGTCCTGGTCGTCATCGCCGTGACTGATAAAAGCAAAGGGACACATGGACTGTCCGCTTTCGTGGTTGAGAAAGGAACGAAGGGTTTCAGGCCGGGCAAGAAGGAAAATAAACTTGGCCTGCGTGCCAGCGATACCAGTGAGCTGATCTTTGAGGATTGCGAAATCCCGGAGGAAAATCTGCTCGGCGCGGAAGGCGAGGGATTCATCGACGCCATGCGCGTGCTCGATGGCGGGCGCATCTCGATTGCAGCGCTGGCGCTAGGCATCGGTCGCGGCGCGCTCGATGCGGCGCTGAAGTATGTGAAGGAACGGCGCCAATTTGGCAAGGCCATCGCGGAATTCCAGGGCATCCAATGGAAGCTGGCTGACATGGCGACGGAACTCGATGCCGCGCGCCTGCTTACGCAGCGGGCCGCAGTGCTGAAGGACGCCGGCCGCAAGGTGACCCGCGAGTCTTCAATGGCCAAGCTGTTTGCGAGCGAGGTGGCCGTGCGCATCTGCGATGAAGCGGTGCAGCTGTTCGGCGGCTACGGATTCATTAAGGACTATCCCGCGGAAAAGTTTTATCGCGACGTCAAGCTCTGCACGATCGGCGAAGGCACCAGCGAGATTCAGCGCATGGTCATCGCTCGCGAAATTCTGAAAGTGCATCCCTCAAGGGGCTAGCCGGAAACGAAGAACGAATGGGAGACCTCGTCAAAATCGTCGAATGCCCGCGCGATGCGTGGCAGGGCCTGCACACGCAGATTCCACCTGAGGAGAAGGCGGAGTACCTGCGCAAGCTGATTGCTGCCGGCTTCACGCATATCGATGCGGTCAGTTTTGTTTCGCCGGCTGCGATTCCGCAGATGGCCGATTCCGAGCAGGTGCTGGAGCTCCTGATGCCTCCCGAGCACGTGGAGATCATCGGCATCGTCGTCAATCAAAAAGGGGCTGAGAGGGCAATCCGCACGGGCGCCGTGCAGACGTTGGGATTTCCATATTCGATCTCGCCCGAGTTTCTACGCCGCAACCAGCATCAGACGCCGGAAGAATCCCTGGATGCGCTCGAAGCGATCGTTGCATTCGCGCAAAACGCCGGACTCGATGTGGTTGCGTACGTTTCGATGGCATTCGGCAATCCGTACGGCGATCCATGGAACGTCGAGGAAGTGATTGCTGCGTGCGACCTGATCGTCGATTCGGGTGTGCAGACGATTTCGCTCGCTGACACCGTAGGATTGGCGACGACCGAACAGATTGCGGAGACTGTTTCTGCGGTCATTCAAGCACACGACAGCATCGAAATTGGGGCCCATCTGCATGCGCGGCTCGACGACGCATCAGCGCGCATTCGCGCGGCCTTCGATGCTGGCTGCCGCCGGTTCGATGCTGCCATCGGCGGGCTCGGTGGTTGTCCTTTCGCGCAGGACGCGCTCGTTGGCAATATCGCCACAGAGACTTTGCTCGCCGTGTTGCGCGAGTGCGGCGCGACGCTTCCCAAATTCAAATCACTCGACGAATTGCTGAAGGCGAATGCGGAGATCGCAGGACGATTTTCGACGCCGGTGCAATAGGAAAACGACCGCAAGCGCTCCAGGAATGCCACAGAGCCCCGCTTCTCCCGTAGGGAGAACCTGAGAATAGCCCAGGGCAAAGCGCAGCGACGCCCTGGGGTAGCGACCGACCAGGCCGCCGCCCCTACGGTAGGGACGGCATGAAAACTTCAATCGGTCAACAGGTTCGATTTGGCAGCTGGCCGCAGGCGGTCTGCGAAAATGGAACGGTATGCTCTCCCTTCAAAATGCCGGCAAGCGTTTCGGTCCGCGCGTTCTTTTTCTCGAAGCCGATTGGTTGATCCGCAGCACCGAGAAAACTGCGCTTGTCGGCGCCAACGGCACCGGAAAATCCACGCTGATGAAGGTCCTCGCCGGCCTCGAATCCCTCGATTACGGCACCATGCAGCAGACCCGCGGCATGAGCATCGGCTACCTTCCGCAGGAGGGTCTGCAACTTAAAGGGCGCAACATTTTTGAGGAATGCCTGACCGTCTTCGATGAGCTGCGTGCGATGGAAGGCGAAATTGAACGCGCCGCGGGACAGATGGCCGAGCTCGATCACACGAGTCCCGAATACGAGGCCGCAGCCGAGCGCTACTCCATGCTCCAGGAGCGCTTTCATGTGATGGATGGCTACGCGCTCGATGCGCAGGTGGGCGCGGTGCTGACCGGACTTGGATTTGGCAAAGAAGACTGGACGCGCCTGACCGATGAATTTTCCGGCGGCTGGCAGATGCGCATCGCACTGGCCAAACTGCTGCTCGCGAAGCCGAATCTTCTGCTTCTCGACGAGCCCACCAACCATCTCGATCTCGAAACGCGCAATTGGCTCGAAGGCTATCTCAAGAGCTATCCGTTCGGATACATTCTCATCTCGCACGATCGCTATTTCCTTGATGTCACCACCGACCGCACTGTCGAGATATGGAACAAGCGCCTGACGATCTATCAGGGCAATTACACAAAATATCTTTCGCAAAAAGAGGAGCGCCGCGCGCAGCTCGTTGCCGCGTATAAGAACCAGCGCGAACAGATAGAGCATCTGGAAGCCTTCATTAATCGCTTCCGTGCTCAGGCCACCAAGGCCAAGCAGGTGCAGTCGCGCATCAAGGAACTCGAAAAGATCGAGCGCATCGAGATTCCAGAAGAAGAGCCGGTCATCCATTTCAAGTTCCCGCAGCCTCCGCCTTCGGGCCGAATGGTAGCCGAGGCAGAAGGACTCGCAAAAAGCTACGGCGCGAAGCAGGTCTTCAGCAACGCGCGTTTCTCCATTGAGCGTGGCGATCGTGTCGCGCTGGTAGGCGTGAACGGAGCGGGCAAATCGACGTTGATCAAGCTGCTGACGGGAGCGGAAGCACCAACCAACGGGACTGTCCGCCTCGGCCACAACGTGGTCAGTGAGTATTTCGCGCAGGACCAGTACAAGGTGCTTGATGGCGATGCGCGCATGCTCGACGACATCAGTCGCGCGGCGATCAAGGTGCCGGAATCGGCGCTGCGTTCGCTTCTGGGCTGTTTTCTGTTTTCGGGCGACGATGTCTTCAAAAAGCTCGGCGTGCTTTCCGGCGGCGAGCGCAACCGTTTCGCCCTGGCGCGGATTTTGGTGTCGCCCTCGAATTTTCTTCTGCTCGACGAGCCGACCAACCATCTCGATATGCGCGCCAAGGATGTACTGCTTGACGCGCTCGCGGCGTTCAGCGGGACAGTAGTGTTCGTTTCGCACGACCGTTATTTCATCGACCGGCTGGCAACACGTGTGCTTGAAGTGGAAAACGGCGCCATCACGGCTTACGAGGGAACGTACGAAGATTACCTCCGCAAGAAGGAACAACTGGCAGTTGCGCCTGCGATTCCGGAGGCAGTTCCGAAACCACAGGCCGTGGTGCAGGCAAGGCCGCCGGAGACCGGCACCACCTTTGTGATCGAAGGCGGACCCGATGAGATGGATGGGCATGGGGTGACGGCTTCTGCGAATGGCAGCCGCGCCCGCCGCCTGAATCCAATCAAGCAAAAACAGATGGAAGGCCGATGCCATTTTCTCGAAGAAGAGATTCCGCGGATTGAGGCGTCGATTGCGCACACGGAGGAGCAGTTGAGCGTCTTTGTCTCGGCTGGAGAGACGCAGCGCCTCACGGATTTGGCGGCGGAATTGCGTGCGCAGCTTGCCGCTCTTACGTCCGAGTGGGAAGAGCTGACGGTGCAACTGGAGGAGCAGAGCACGTTCTCTTGAGACGGATGCAAAAGCTCGTCGTGCATAATCAGAAGACGATGGCCCTTTTGTGGAATCCCGAGAGCTGGTCGCAGCGGCTGGCCGAGCTGGAGGCGCGCTCCGGCGACTTGAAAGAAGCGCCGCTGCGCCGCGATGTCCGCTCGCTGGGCACGCTGCTGGGCGAAGTGCTGCGCGAGCAGGCGGGCGAGGATCTTTTCGCGCACGTCGAGGCGCTGCGTCAGGGAACCATTCGCCGCCGCGATGCGGAAGCACGCGGCAAGGACGAAGAGGCCGCCCGGCATGGCGCCAAAGCGCTGGAACTGGTGCACTCGCTGCCCATCGAGCGCGCCATTCTTCTTACGCGCGCCTTTGCGTTTTACTTTGAACTCATCAATCTGGCGGAG
This sequence comes from uncultured Acidobacteriaceae bacterium, assembly GCA_963745845.1. Lineage (GTDB taxonomy): Bacteria > Acidobacteriota > Terriglobia > Terriglobales > Acidobacteriaceae > Telmatobacter. The sequence goes on from CAVUZE010000006.1 coordinate 208,956, forward strand.
ACCAATCACCGCAAGCGCCGCCGCATCGCGCTGCAGCTGAGTGGAGAAGCAGGACGCCAGCGCGGCTCGCTGGCCGGTACGCTCTGCGAAATGAAGCGTGTCGGCATCAACGCCGAAGAAGCCATGGATTGGCTGAAGCGGGTGCTGATTGTGCCTGTCTTCACGGCGCATCCCACCGAGGCAGCGCGGCGTTCGGTGATGGTGAAGCGCCGCCGCATCGGCGAGTTTCTGACCACGCTTGACCGCATTCCCTTACCGGAGCAGGAACTCGCGCGCCTGCAGGAACTACTGCGTGCGGAGATCACCAGCCTGTGGCAGACCGACGAAGTTCGCTCGCGCCGGCCCACGGTTTACGACGAAGTGAAGATGGGGCTCGATTATTACGATGTCTCGATCTTTGCTACGCTGCCGAGCCTGTATCGCGAAATTGCTGAAGCGCTGCGCGCTTCGTACGGGCTGGAAATTGAGCCGCATGAGTTGCCGCTCGTATTGCACTTCGGCTCATGGATCGGAGGAGACCGTGACGGCAACCCATTCGTCACGCCAGAGGTCACCCGCGATGCGATCCGGCTTGCACGGGGGCACCTGCTTCTCTATTACCAGCGCCAACTCGACAACCTTATCGACCTCGTGACCACCAGCGCACAGCAGAGCCCGGTGAGTGACGCGCTGCTCGACCGCCTGAAGGCTTACGTGGCGCAGGTGCACACGCCCGAGGCGCAGGTCTTTGGCGCGCAATATGAATTCGAGTATTATCGCCGTTTCATTATCTGCCTGAAGGCGCGCATTCAGCGAACCCTCGAAGAGGCCAGCGAGCCACGGCCGGGCGGGGTGTTGCCGGTCACGCCTTTCACGCTGGCGCAGGGCCAGGACAAGTTGGCACAGGTCCTACCCGCCTATTGTTCTGTTACGGAATTCCTCGACGATCTTGAAGTTCTGCGCACATCGCTGGATGGGCATCAAGGGCTGCGCATCGCGCGCACACTGGTAGACCCGCTCATCTTGCAAGTGCGCACATTCGGCCTGCATTTGCACGCACTCGATATTCGCCAGCATGCGCGCGTTCACGCAGAGGCGCTGAAAGAAGCCATCGCCGATTCGGTGGCAGAGTCGCTGCCCGGCGAACTCTCCGCGGAAACGACCAACGTGCTGGAGACGTTTCGCGCAGTTGCGGAGGCGAAGAACAGCTGTTCTCCCGAAGTCATCCGCCAATATGTAATCAGCGGCGCAGCCACGGTGGACGATGTATTGGCTGTGGTCCGTTTGGCGCGGCTGGGTGGTGTGCGTGTGGAAGGAAACGGTCGCGATCCCGGCCTCATGCCCGTGCCGCTGTTTGAGTCGATCGAGGATTTGAAAAATGCGCCTGCTGTTTGCCGCGCACTGTGGAGCCGCGCTGATTATCGCAAGCTGCTTGCGAGCTGGGACAACTGGCAGGAGGTGATGCTGGGGTACTCCGACTCCAACAAAGACGGAGGCATGCTCACCAGCACGTGGGAGATTTTCCGTGCGCATCGGGAACTGCACGCGGTGGCGCGCGAAGCGGGAGTGAAGCTGAGACTCTTTCACGGCCGTGGCGGAACGGTGGGTCGCGGCGGCGGACCGACGCATCGGGCGATCTTCGCACAGCCGATGCATTCATTCGAAGGGCAGCTCCGGATCACAGAGCAGGGCGAAGTGCTCAACTTCAAATATGCCGACGAGGTGCTGGCGGAACGCAATCTTGAATTGATGATTGCCGCGTCGTTGGATGCGCTGGCGCGACCGAATGCGCGCGATCCCCAAGGGCACTTCACGGGGATTCTGAAGCCGGAGTGGGAAGCTGCACTCGATGAGCTTTCGAAACTGTCGTTCGGCTTCTATCGCGAGAACATTCTCGATAATCCCGATGTCATTACGTACTTTGAGCAGTCGACGCCGGTGAGCGAACTGGAGCACGCGATGATCGGCTCGCGGCCGTCGAGGCGCAACGCTTCGACGAATATTGCCGATTTGCGGGCGATTCCGTGGGTGTTTGGATGGACGCAATCGCGGCTGCTGGTTCCGGCGTGGTTCGGCGTGGGGCATGCGTTCAGCCAATATATGGAGCGCCAGGGCGCGCTCGAACTGCTGCAGACGATGGCGCGGGAGTTTCCGCTGTTCATTGATCTGATTCGCAACGTGGAGATGGCGCTGGGAAAGGCGGACATTGCGACGGCGCGCCAATACTCTTCGCTGGTGCAGGATGCGGAGTTGCGCGATCGCGTCTTCGACATGATCGAGGCGGAGCTGCACCGCAGCGTGTACGCGGTACTGGCGATTACGCAGCAGAAGGATCTGCTCGAGAAGAACCAGGTGCTGGCGCGGTCGATCCGGCTGCGCAATCCCTATGTCGACCCGATGCACCTGATTCAGATCGATATGCTGCAGCGGAAGCGCGCCGGCGAAGATACGCCCGAAGTGAATCGTGCGATTGCGGCGACGATCAGCGGGATTTCGGCGGGGCTAAGGAATACGGGCTGATTTGCGCGACCGAAAATTGTTCCACGTGGAACAATCTGGACTGGCCGTCCAGGGAACGTGCCGTCCAGGCGATGGCTTCGCGTGGCATGCGGGAGATTGTTCCACGCCTCCAAATTGTTCCACGTGGAACAATTGTATCGACCATCACCAATGCTCATGCGGGTTTGCGCATAATGAGGCGGGTTTGCGCTAGACTGCGTGCACCGCGCGGTTCGGAGTGCGTGCACAAGCTCACGCAATGTTCTGCAAGCCTGCGCGGATTTTGGCGCACGGCGGTTATTGCTGCATGAGTCAACCCATGGGGGGTGGGGGAGTCGAGGGAACGTTTCGCCACTTTGACGGCCCAGGCAACCTGACCATCTCCTATTCAACTGAAGACGGGCACACCTACGGCTCTTCAGGCCCGAATGTGACCGGCGACGAAAAAGGCGAAGTCACGGTCAGCATTAAGGGCAGCTATGCGATCTTCGATACAGACTTCGAGGAGAGCCAGAAGTAGAGAGCTTCACCGGGTTGACCTTGGATTAATCCGCTCCCAAGGTCAACCGGCGCACCCGTCCGTCAGATTGGGAGGACAACTTAGACAGCTCTTCTAAGACTCCGATAGAAATGGAGAAGCTGCCAGCTGCATCCTCTAGGCGAGTCGCCGGCCAACCTTGGAAATTGCACCATCTTTGGTAAGGAGGAATTTGAAGCCGGACTGGCTCTTCCCCGGTACGCTCCTTCTCATTTTTTGTACCGGAGCTCAAGGGGGTAGACGAGCGTGCCGTCGCCTCGCTCGTAGATTCTGCCGATAGGGTGTTCGGAGCAGCCGCGCGCAAATAGACGCACGCTAGCTGTGATTATTTGCCAGCGGCTTCCAGATGGGCCGGGGACCTGTCGTAGCCCGCTTCCTTCTGGGTCGTGAAGTGTGCACGGATGTGCTTGGCGAGTGCCGATAGGCGCATGAGAATCAGCAGAAGGATTACGGCAATTGCCGCGAGCCAGAAGTCCGAAGGTGTCATCATCGTCATGGTTTACCGATCATACCCCGCAAATGCCCATTCGAAACGGCTGCGGGAATCTAAGGTAATATTCCGAACGTCACATGCAAAATGCGCGCTTGGTCGCTCTGAGCGCCAAAGGTCTCCCTTGCGCTAACAGAACACTCCACAATTCAATCTCGGCCTAGTCGATGCCGTATCCTCCAATGGCGAGACGGCGCTAATGCCCGAATCACCGGCCAACCGAAAATTGCACCGTTTGTGGTATCAATTGACGGATTGCCCACGATTCGACCAGAACGCTCGACTACAGACTTCCTCAAGCGCACGTGTATCGATTTTGCTTACAATTCACTCAATGAAATCGTGGACATCTTTTGTTCTCGTCGCATCGCTTACATTCCTAGTAGCGGTAGGACCTGCATCTGCTGCGGATTCGGTCGAGTTCACGATCGCTGGCCGTGCTCAATTCTCGGTACCCGCTGAGTGGTCAAGGTTACCTGCCCAATCAACAAGCGGGAGTACCATACTCGCGTTCGAAATCCCGAATCTGGCCGAAAAAGGTACTGCGCCTTTTTCATTTCTGTCGATCACGGCTGAAGACTCGAAGTCCGTCAAGGATCATGCTGCTTTCGAGAAGCTAACGCCGAGCGGCAGCCCAAATGCCGTCGAGAAACACCTGGTAGAAGGGTGGAGATGCAGTAGGTCTTCTTCGATGCAACCATCAACCCAGACAACTCAGATTGAATACGTAGTCTGGGATTGTCGTCGCATGATCGCCGATAGCGTCATCTCCGTTCGCATAGGGTGGCCAAAACTTCCCGAAAATCTCTCCGACTACGACAAGCGGATGGAAGCTGTGCTCTCCAGCTTCCTCACGAGCGTCAGCCCATTTAAGGGCGTCCCGAAATCAGGAGTTCTCGGCCGCCAAGAGAACTGAACCGAGTTACCCGACAGCCGCAGTTTTGTCGGTGGATTCGCCGTTCCGGTCGGATCACCCCCCATCTATGAAGGCGTCGGCGGAGTCAAGAGAAAAAACGATCTCCCTCCGCTAGAGACGTAGAGGGTCGTCAAGGGCGCCCGGAGGGCGTTCATCTTGATCCTTGACGGCCCTCTACGTCCTACAGAATCGAGATGGGAACGAAGCGAAACGAAGTTTAGTGAAGCTTCGTTCCTTAGATGACATTCTTCGTTCTTGTCCCAGAGCACTTGCATAGTTGCCTCGACCAAAGCTCGCCTGTAATCGTTCGGGTGAATTCAGTTCGACCCAGCCATCTATCCGATCACAGTTGCGACCATGATTACCTCTTCGAACTCCCTCTGAAAGAGGGAGCGGGGTGCCCAATCACTCGGACGATGTTCTACTTCACACCATAGGGGGTCCCGGGCTGCCCCACGTGCGAACCGAATTGCAACGACTTCTCGTAGTCCATCCTTTGCGCCACATCCAATACAAACCAACTGCGAGTTTGCGTGCCAGCGCCACCACGGCGATCTGACGTCCCCGGCGCATGGTCAGGTGCAGGAACTCGCGCCGCCACTGGGGATTGCTACGGACGGCAGCCTGCGCCGCCTCCAGCAACAGAAAGCGCAAAAGTGAATTGCCTTGTTTGCTGATGTGTCCCAACCGCTGCCGACCCGCGCTGGAGTCCTCGCAGGGGATTAGCCCAGGGATTAGCCCCAGGTAGCTGCCGATCTGCTTGCCGCAACGAAAACGCTCCGGAGACCCGATGATCAGAACATAGGCCAGCGCCGTCAGTGGACCGACACCTGGATGCGTCATGAGTCGTTGCGCCTCTGGATACTGTTCCACCTGCTTCTCCACCGCAGCCGTTAACGCTGCGATGCGCGGAGTCAACCCGTCGAGCAACTCGAGCAGGTCCTTACGGCGCCTGGTCGCCCATGGCATCAGTTGAAATGACTCCAGCTGCGCTCTTCCCGTTTTGCTCCATAGTCCCCTCTTGCGCCGTACCCCTTCGTTCAGAGCCACGGCCTGAAGTTGGTTCATCACTCGCGTTCGCATTTGCACCAGCCGATGACGATGCCACAGCAGCTGCCGCAAGTCGCGATTGCCCACATCCGGCAACCATACCCGCGGAAAGCGATTCTCCACCAGCAGTGTGCGCAGAAGACGGGCATCCTCACGGTCGTTCTTCTGCTTGCGCACGCGCTTGGCCTTGATCTCTGCCGCATCGCCAACCCAGAGCTCATGTCCCAACTCCGCAAGCAGACGTTCGAACCAGTGCGCGTGCCCCGTCGCTTCGATCCCCACGCGCACCTTCACTCCCTGCTCCTTCAGGTTCCGGTAAAACTTCTCCACTTCTCCAGTGCTGTGCGACAAAGCTAGTTCACCGCACTCTCCGCTCTCCGTGTCTACCCACGCGATCTGCTGGAAACTCGGGTGATAGTCACAACCTACTATCAACATGTTCGGCTCCTTTCTCCCGAGCCTCGGTCGTCAGCAACTGACGAAAGTGTAAGCCGGAACAAAGCAGACTTATAATGGCTCCACGCGTCTGGCTCCTTCCTCCTCGAGCCCTTGGTCAGTCAGCAACTGCCAACTACGCTCGGCTCGCGAAGGAGCCGACGCCTTCATGAAATCATCGGGAAATGACTAACCAAGTAGTCAACGTCCGCCGCCGGGTGTTGTCAGAAGCCTGGCGCCATGATTTATAGGCCACCGCCCGAGTCGCCTTCTACTCGAACGCAACCACTGAGCATCCGCCAACGCGGCGTGTCGAGGAAAAATCGGATAGTCTCCTTGAGAAGGATACCGATCATGTCGCTGCGCAAAGGGTTGGTGTTCGCAATGCTGTTCGCGATCGTTGCCGTCGCGGAACCCGGAAGGGGCAACGATTACAAGGCGGAATTTGTTGTGCCGAAGCCGAATGCGTTGTTGGGTGCGCCTGCGCCTGTCCCTGCGGCATTGCCTTGGTACGGCGGCTCTCCGGCAAACAAGCCAAGTCGATGGCTCAAGGCATTCCGCAGGAAAGACGAATTGTTGCCGGCGTCAATTCTTCCGATCCAATCCAAGAACCCCAAAGATTTAGGTATTGGAAAGTTGCTTGTCGCGAGCCGCGGCCTCGGCGACCCGCATTTCGCTGGAACAGTCATCCTGCTCGTTCACTACGATGAAAATGGCGTAGTCGGACTCGTTCTCAACCGGCGCACCGATGTACCGCTTTCTCGAGTTCTTGATCTCAAGGCCGCGAAAGGCCGCTCCGACCCGGTCTATATCGGGGGTCCTATGGAACCCTCGACGGCATTTGCACTTTTTCAGTCCTCGGCCAAGATTGAAAAAGCTGAGAACATCTTCGGGAGTGTTTATTTGATCTCCGACAAAGACCTCTTCGAAAAAACAATTTCGGCGCGGCCGGACCCTAACGTTTTTCACGTTTATCTGGGATATGCCGGATGGACGCAAGATCAATTGCGGACTGAGGTTCGATTGGGTGCGTGGTTCGTTTTTCCGGCAGACGCCGCCACCGTATTCAATTCCGATCCTGATTCTTTGTGGTTGCAGATGATTCAGAATACAGAGTTGCGCTGGGCCAAGACGGAGCCCTTCGTAGAAATCCCCCGGCCAGTATCATTGTTTTGATAAAACCCGAGTCATTAACCATTGAGAGCAAAGATAGCCGCGACGAGAGACAAAGGAAGTGCAAATCTCTGCACGCGATTCTTTGGCGGTTTCCCCAAGGCCGTCAAGCGAATGAATGACAGTTTGTTCAGAGTGAACGCACTGACTGCCGGCGTCTCCCTCTTCTCAAACAACTACGGCCCAGACAATGCACCTGGGCCGTAGTTGCGGACTGCGGGTATTCGAATTAAGACCATCGCGCTGCCACGGTTGCCCGAGCACTTTCACAAATGCTCCTAAGCCGCGATCATTCGATGGCGCTGCCCGTTAGACGGGCTCCTTGGGTGACTGAGTCGCCACTCCGTTGGAAGAATCGCGATCGAGTGCATCGGATCATAGGATGCATCTTTACGTGAAGAAAATGCGGTAGCGTCCCATGCGGTTTGATCATCTCCGCTGGGGTAGCCTAGGGGTCCGGTGCGCGATAGCTCACGCCGCAGCCACCTTTCGCAATGTTTTGGAAGAGTCTCTCTGCATCTTTTTGGATTGTCCTCCTTCCATCTACGCCATCAATTTAACGCCGGATTCACGTGAGGTCAACAGGCAAGATCTGACATCGGCTCATTTTCCGGGAGGTGATTGCGGGCGGATGACGACGATCCGAATCGCAACGTGAGCTGCATCACGTTTCGTAACCGCCTCAGGCGGTGCGGAGGATGGAAATCACGGTCAAGTCATCGTCCTGCCCGTGCTGCATGGCGGCTTCGGCGAGGGCGAGCGGAGATGTTTCCTGGCGCAGGAGGGACTGCGTCCGGTCGAAGCCGAAGAGCGTGCCCTCCGTATCGCGAGCCTCGACCACGCCATCCGTGATCAGGGTGAGGCGATCGCCTTGGCGCATCTCCAGTGTGACTTGCTCTGGAGCGGAGGAGGCAAGAAGGCTAAGCGGCAGTGACCCTGCGAATGTGATTTCAGCGCCGTTGAGCAAGGGCGGCAGATGGCCCGCGTTGGCGAGCACGACGCGCCCGGAGGGGTCGAGGCGCACTGCCAGGCAGGTGACGAAGCCTCCGTGCTTGTGCTCGAAAAGCCTGCCATTGAGCTCGGCAAGAATCTGCGCGGGATCCTGGCTGATTCTGCTGATTGTGTGCAGCATGCCAATGAGCATGGAGACGATCATGGCGGCGCTTAGCCCTTTGCCGCTGACATCGCCGACCACGACAAGGGTTTGGCCGACCCCGAGCGGAATGACCTGAAAGAAATCTCCGCCGACCTGAGCAGCGGGACGGTAGATGCTTTCGAGGGCGTACCCGGGAGTGGGCGGCAGGTTTTCGGGCACCATGAGCCGCTGGATTTCGCGGGCGGCAGCCAATTCGGTGTCCAGCGCAGCTTTATCGAGCTCAAGCCGGAGGCGGCGACGCGACTCGGCAATGGAGACCACGATGAGACCGGTATAGCCAAGGACGACGGAAATTACTACAGCTAAACCGTCGAAGACAAGCCGGTTGTGAAAGCCGTTGAGCTGGACCGAATCGAGATGGGTAAGCGGGGGAGCCTTGGGCAGCCAGTAGTACAGCAGCGCCAAGCAAATGTTCTCGAGAATGAAGAGCGGCACGCCGGGAATCCAGAACCGTTGGCGGAGGGTGATGCCCGAGACGGCATAGCCCACCGAGAACAACGCGATGATCACTGCAGAGAGAGCAAGAGACAAGGCTGATTGACGCTCCATGTCCATGCCGTCGAATACAAATCCGAAGCTGACGAAGATGCAAAAGACGGCGAGCAGGAAGACGACGATGGCCCAGCGAGGGACCGTCTTCCACGCCCTCGGTTGCGAATCTTCGCGTGGTTTTGATCGCATCATGCTGTTCCCAAGGATGACACGCCCCGGCCGGATTTGTGCGCTGGATTCTGTAAACGCCGGGCGACCGGCAAACTCGAGATCTGGATACAGGAGTGTAGCCAAGGGGATCTTCCGGTGTTGTGCACGGATGACGGCATCTTGATCACGCCTGTGAATCCAATGGCCGTAGACCGTTCTGCTATCCGCGGTGGCGCTCAGACCAGGTTGCAAGCGAGCCGGCTGTGTATCAAACGTTGGAACGTGTGAGGTTCGGCGGGTCGCGAATCATCGGGAATCAGGCAAGGGGTCTTCCGCGGTCTGTATTGAGAGAGTCAAACGTGCAAGCTGGGCATTAATGTGCGTGACTGAGGTCGTCGTTCATCGAGAACTGGTCCTTGAAATCGCTCTCGTACGGGAAGACGTGAATCATCCACGTAAAAACCTCGGGAAGAAAAGTACCGCCTTCGGCTACGCAGGCGGCGCGGGTATGGATGGAGCCGAACATACCGAACTTGGGGTGCTCGCCAAAGTACTCCTTCACCTTGTCCGCGGGGGCGCCGCAGAAGTTGGTGTGCTTGTGCCAGCGCGCCACGCTGAGGGGAATACGCCGGTTCAACTCGTCCTCGGAGGCACTGGGGCGAGTGGTGAACATGACGCCTTCGAGGGCGAAGCGCTTCTGCGCCGTGTGGTAGTAGAGCAGCGAAGTGGGGCGCGTGGGATCGAAGACAGTGTCGGCGTATTTGGCGTTGGCGTCATTGGTGAAATGAAACTGGGGCTGGTCAACGTTTGGATTGGCCTGTACGTAGCCGTCGGCGATGGCTTTCTTGTAGTCCTTGTACTTTTCCATTGTGGCTCGGACCTGGTCGACGATCGCTTTGGCGCGGGCCTCGTCATCCGGCAGCTTCGGACGGGCGGGGGTGATGCACATGTGGTTGGTCATGGCTTCCATGCTTTCGCCCATGACGCTCATGCCCTTCATGGTGTCCATCATCGTGTCGCAGGGATTGCCGTAGAGGTCGGTGGTGGTGATGGATTCGACCGTGGCGCTGGACTGTGGCCCGGGGCTCTGCATGGCGAGTTGCGACGGCAGGCCCAAAAACGCGCTTCCGGACAGGATGGTGAGAACGAATGCTCCGTAGAAAGGAGCGCCGGGCGACCGTTTTTCTCGTGTTGCCTTCATGTCCAACATAGCCGGGATGGTAGCGTGGCCGGGAGTGGGACGGAGAAGTGGTCGGTCCATTTGAGCCGAAGTGGCTATGGAGAACTGGTCGGCAGGACGGCAGCTTTATCGTGATCCAGCCAGACCGCTCGAGCGAAGCCGATGAAGCCACCCTGCCACGCGTATCGTTCCTTATCGAGGGGATTTGCGGGCGAGCTGTTTCGCGATGTGGTGTGTCCCAAATCACTGCACAAAATGCGGACTTAATTTGTCCTATATTGAATGAAGACCGAATTGGTCGGGATTCGAGTTTCGCTGCCATGGCCAACTGCGGCGAGTACGGAATCCTCACTCCAGCGCAAGGAACTGCCGTGAAACACCCGATCGTTTCTCTTACATATCTTCTTTCTTTTTTAATCTTTGCGGTATCGATGGCTGCTCAGCCGTACGAGGCCAATGGTGTGGTGCGCGATGCGACCGGGGCGGTGATTTCAGGGGCGTCCGTGACGGTTCGTCAAACTGGAAATGGCGTCGCCGAAACTGGAATGGGCGCAGCTGGGACTGGAAGTGGAGTAGCCGGGGCTAGCCAAACCGACGATCACGGTGCATTTCACATCGCGCTTCCGGCCGGTGGAAGCTATGAGCTTGAGGTCGCTGCCGGTGGATTCAGCCCGTTCCGCAGGCAGGTGAATCTAACCGCTGCCGCGCCCTCGGCGAATGTGGATGTCGCATTGACAGTGGAAGGAAAGGCGCAGACCGTCGAGGTGACCGCGGATGCGCTCGCGGCCGAGACCACGAGTACACAACTGGGCGAATCGCTGGACACGAAAAAAATGGAAGCGGTGCCGCTGAACGGGCGCAACTTCACCGATCTGATGGCGGTGCAGCCGGGAATTGTGCCGCAGAATACGGCGCAGCCTGGCGCGGTGATCATGACCGGGGTTGCGACCACGCCTCCGTCGGGCGATGCAAATCCGGGCAATCTTTCGATCAGTGGGCAGCGCGAATCGTCGAATGGATTCAGGGTGAACGGCAGCGATGTGGAAGAGGATGTGAACATGGGCACGTCGATTGTGCCGAATCTCGACGCCATCGAGAGCTTTCGCGTACTCACGTCGAACTTCGATGCGGAGTATGGCAACTCCAGCGGCGGGCAGGTGCTGGTGACGACCAAGTCGGGGACCGCGCAGGCGCACGGGTCGGTGTTCGAGTTTCTGCGCAACACGGCGCTCGATGCGCGCAATTATTTCTCGCAGGATCGCGCGGCCTACAGGCAGAACCAGTATGGAGGCACGCTGGGGGGCGCACCATTCCGCGCGAAGAACGTGGCGTTTTTTGGCGACTACCAGGGTACGCGACTCACAGAGGGCATCGATACGGGGAACATCGCTGTTCCGTCGCTGGCGGAACGCGGGGGCGACTTTAGCCAGAATCCGCTGACGGGCAGCGTGAATGGCGATTCCTGGGCCGCGCTGCTTTCGTCGCGGCTTGGGCGCACGGTGACAGCCGGTGAGCCGTATGCGGAGGTCTTTCCCGACGGGAAGATTCCGCAGTCGGCATGGTCGGCGCCTGCGATCAACTTGCTGACATATGTGCCAGAGCCCAACTCCGGCACGGCGCTATTTGCCACGGCGGCAGAGGCTGAAACGCTGACCGACAATAAGGGCGCGTTGCGCGCGGACTGGATTCACGGCAAAGGCGCGCTGACGGCCTACTACTTTCTTGACGGCTACTCGCTCGACAATCCGTATCCGACGAGCACGGGCGGGGCGAGTGTGCCTGGCTTCGATGCGACGTCGAACGGGCTTGCGCAACTGGCCAGCGTAGCCCACACAGTTACATTTGGCGCGTCGACACTGAACGAAGCTCACCTGAGCTTTATGCGCAACGCCAATGCTGTAGGTCAACCGCGCGGCGGAGTCGGCGAGTCGCTCACGGCGCAGGGATTCACGGGAATTGTGGCGCTGAAACCTTCGACGGAAGGGATTGAGAATGTAGCCTTCAACGATTTCACGCTGGGCGTGGATACAACGGCATTAGTGCAGGCGGAGAATATCTTCGAGGTAAGCGACGCTTTCTCACGCATCGTGGGAAAACATGGACTGAAGATCGGCGGGGAGATTCATGCGAACCAGATCAATACGCATCCCGATGTGGTCTTCAACGGAAGTTTCTCGTTCAATGGATCGGCGACGGGACTGGACTTTGCGGACTTTCTGCTGGGCGTGCCGTCGAGCTATACGCAAGGGCAGGCGCGCGATTTCTACAACCGCGACCTTTACATGGCGGCGTTCGTTCAGGACAGCTGGAAGGTCTTCCAGACCCTTACCTTCAATTACGGCATCAGGTGGGATAGGATTCGTCCCTGGAACGAGGAGTTCAATCAGCTGCAGACGCTGTTGAAGGGCGAGCAGTCGCAGGTTTTTCCGGGTGCGCCGCAGGGGTTGGTGTTTCCCGGCGATTCGGGGGTTCCCGATTCGCTCGCTGCGGCACGAAACGATCTTGCTCCGCGCATAGGCGTAGCGTGGACGCCCTCGCTCGCCGGACCGCGGATGCACAGGCTGACAGGCGCGCAGGGACAGACGAGCATTCGCCTGGGCTACGGAGTCTTCTGCACCGCGTATGAAGGATTGTCCGCGGGAATTATGAGCGCCAATCCGCCGTATGGGTACACGTATACGTCGGCGGCGCCGCCTCTGTTTGCTTCGCCGTTTACTGTCGCCGCTACGGGGGCTGATGCAGGACAGCGATTTCCGCTGCAGGCGGTGGGCTACGGAGCGAGCCGCGCGCATCCGAATGCCAGTGTGAACTGGAGCCAGTTCGAGCCGCTCGTGGGCATTCCTGCTGTCGATCCGAACGATGTAACTCCGTATGCCGAACACTGGATGGCGAGTGTAGAGCGGCAACTCGGAACGGGATCGCTGGTTACTGTGAGCTATGTCGGCGCGTCGGCGCATCACCTGCTGGTGTTAGAAGAGGCCAATGCAGCCGATCCGGTTCTTTGCCTGAATCTCGGGCCGGCGTGCGGACCATTCAATGAGCAAGCGGCGCGCACGCAATTCGGGACCGAATTCGGCAGCGTCGAACTGCAGCGCACGATAGCTAACTCCGGATACAACGCGCTTGAGGCGACGGTGAATCATAAGTCGCGCGGCTTGGAGTTATTGGCAAGTTATACGTGGTCGAAATCGATCGATGAATCGGCTGGATTGCCGGAGCCGGTCAATCCTGTCAACCCATCGCTGAGCCGAGGGCTCTCGGCCTTCGACATGCGGCACAATCTGGTCGGCACCTTTCACTACGAACTACCCGGACTCCATTCGAAGACGCGGCTCGATGCAATCAGTTCGGGATGGGGGGTCGCGGGGATCGCGCGCTTCACGTCGGGGTTGCCGGTCACGTTGCTCAACAACAACGACACTTCGCTGCTCGGCACCATTCCCAACGGGATCAACAACAATGGCGTAGACACGCCGAACTGGAATGGAGAATCTCTGCATGTGCAGACGAATCCGCGTGGCGGCTTAGCGGTGTTCGATGCTGCGCAACTGACATTGCCTGCGCTGGGGGCGATGGGCAACGCGCGCCGCCGATTTTTTTCAGGCCCCGGCATGGAGAATCTCGATGCCACGCTCTCGCGCAGTTTCCTGGTGAAAGACGATCGCTCGCTGGAATTTCGCGCCGAGGCTTTCAACGTGTTCAATCATGCGCAATTTTTCGGTGCCTCCTCGGTGGAAGGAAACATATCAAGCGGGAGCTTCGGGCGGGCTGTGAGCGCGATGCCGCCGCGGCTGATGCAGCTGGCACTGAGATATCGGTTTTGATTGTTCCACGCTCCAGACCTGGGGCACCCATGATCGAGGAGATTGATGTGCAGTGAAATGCAGATTCTTCACCCAGGCGCGGCTGAACGTTTGGAGCCTGTCATGCGGGGCTCTTTGAGCGGGTTGCGCTGCACGGGCTGGTGTGTTTGACAGCGCCGGAATCGGGGTGAGCTAGGGCTTTTGTTTATCTTCTGTTGACTCTCCAGGAGTTGGTAATGTCATTCACCGTCTGTGCAATGGACAACCTACCCGGACGGTGTTATGGTGGCGGCAACTATCTAGATTGTTGCACTTCGGATGGACGGGGAGGTTTGTGCCGTTTCTCCGCGAGTTATCTACAGGTCGATCTTATGCACGTCCCCGGAAGGCGATCGAGCTGTGTCATCAGACAGAGGGAGAACGTCTGCCATGTTGTGTGTTTCGGGAGTAGCTGGCGCTGAGAATTTTTCGAGTGCGTTTACCAGTTTTGTCGATCGCAGGCGGATGCGGGCCTGTTTAAGCGGGATTCTCGCCGCGACGTTGGGTACGACGGCTGTGTGCGGGAGTGCGCAGACCGCGCATTTTCTGGCGGCTCAGATTTCGATCCAATCGAGCGCCCTGAATGGCGCGCAGGGGGTGGCAGTCGATAGTAGTGGCGCGATCTACATTGCGAATTCTGGTCAGAGCACAGTCCTCAAGGAGACGCCGTCGAACGGCACCTACACGGAAAGCACGATTGGCAGCGGATTCAATTTTCCCGCAGCGATCGCGGTGGATCAGTTCGGCACGGTCTACATCGCCGATCAGGGCAACGATCGGGTGGTGAAGGAGACGCCGTCGGGAGGCACCAGTTACATCCAGAGTACGGTCGGAGAGGGGTTTAGCAGCCCTGGGGGGGTTGCGGTCGACAGCAACGGCAATGTGTACGTTGCGGAGACTGGGGACAACGTTGTCGACAAGGAGTTGCTGTCGGGCGGGAATTACACGAGGTACATCGTCGCGACCGGGTCGGCGGGATCGGCCTATACGGGAGTGGCTGTCGACGGAGCGGGAAACGTCTATGTCACGGATTCCAACAACCATGAGGTCCTTAAGGAAGTGGTCACGGGCGGCACTTATGCCCAGAGCATCATCGCTACCGGGATCTTCGGAGCGGCCGGAGTTTTGGTCGATGGCAATGGGAATGTGTTTGTTGCCGATCAGGGCACGGCAGGCGCGGGGAGAATCCTGGAGGAAATGCCGTCGGGCGGCGGCTACACGCAGAGCACGATCTATGAGGGCGCGATAGGAACCTACGGGATTGCCGAGGATCAAAACGGCACCTTCTACTTCTCGAACGTCGATGCGCCCTATGCCTACCGGCTGCAGTTGGGTTCAGTATTGAATTTCGGTTCAGCTGCAGTGGGGTCAGTGAACTCCACGGCTTTGCTGATTTTCGCTTTTGACTCGGAAGGTTCGATTTCTACTCCTGCCGTATCCACACAGGGAGTTTCCAAACGCGATTTCCAGGATCTGATCGCAGGAAGCTGCACTGTGAATGGGACCGGGCACATCTATTCTGCCGGCGATCTTTGCACTGTGGATGTGGGCTTCTCTCCGACTTATTCCGGAGCGCGTTCGGGCGCAGCCGTGATTGCCAACAACGCAGGAGCGGTCATCGCGACCGAGTATTTGCAGGGGACGGGAACTGGGCCTCAGATTGCCTTTCCTCCGGGGAAGCAAGCTGCTTTGAGTCTCGCCAATGTGACCAGTCCGCTTGCGGTGGCGAGCGATGGGACGGGGAACCTGTATGTCGCTCAGGCAACCGCGGTCAACGCTCCGGGCAATGCTGTTGTTAAAGAGAGCTGGAACGGAAGCAGCTACACGCAGACAACGGTGGCGTCGGGTCTGTCGTACCCGGTCGGAGTTGCCGTCGATGGCGCAGGGGACGTCTACATTGCGGATCAAGGCGCGTCCACGGTGTATAAGGAGACGCTGAGCGGTGGCACTTATACGGAGAGCATCGTCGACACCACTCTGGGCAATGTGAGTGCAGTTGCAGTGGATGGGGCCGGCAACGTGTACGCCGGGCGCGGCGGAACCGGCGTTGAGAAAGAGACTCTCTCCGGCGGGAGCTATAGGGGAACCGAAATCTACAACGCGTCTTATGTAACGGGAATCGCGGTCGATGGCGCGGGCGACCTCTACTTTGCGACGAATGGTGCGAGTCCCATCTTGAAGGAAACGCCTGTCACCGGCGGCGGCTACACGCAAAGCTCGGTCGGGAATCTCGACGCGACTGCAGTGGCCGTGGATGGGATGGGCAATGTTTACGGTCTGAGTGGTTCGGGCGGGACGGTGTGGAGCGAGAAGCCATCGAATGGTTCTTATGTGCAGACGACGCTTGCGAGCGGACTGAACGATCCGCTGGGAATTGCGGTCGACGGTACGGAGAACGTGGACTACTCGAGTGCAGCCGCGGGTATTGTCTGGAAGCTGGATAATGCCGATCCGCCGAGCCTGAATTTTGCGACGACGGCGTATGGGGCGACGAGTACCGACAGCCCGCAGGCTGTCACTGTGGCGAATGTCGGCAATGCGGCGCTCGATTTTTCGGTTCCGGGGATCGGGACCAATCCGAACCCAGGAACGAGTTTCACCCTGAATCCGAATGCCGCATCGGCGTGTCCCATTGTGGACGCCGGAGCGTCGTCGGGGAGCAACCTGGCTGGCGGCGCTACGTGTGAGCTCGCGATCAGCTTTACGCCGCTTCTCGGCGGTCCGATCAGCCAATCGGTGGTGCTGACGGACAACGCATTGAATGCGTCGGGGCCCTTCTATACGACGCAAACCATCGCTTTGAACGGAGCCGGGACCCACGGGCCGGCGCCGATTACGTGGGCGAACCCGGCGGCGATTTACTACGGTGCGGCACTGAGTGGAACGCAGCTGAATGCGACGGCTCCGACACCGGGAACGTTCATCTACTCTCCGGCGGCGGGGACGGTGCTGGGAGTGGGAGTGTACACGCTCACAACGGCCTTTACACCGACCGATACCTTTGACTACATCCCGACCACGGCAACCGTGTCCTTCACGGTGGCGCGCGCGACGCCGGCGATCAGTTGGGCCACACCCGCGGCCGTTCCCTATGGGACGGTGCTGGGAGCAGCACAATTGAACGCAACTACGCCGGTGGCAGGCACATTCAGTTATTCGCCGGCGGCCGGGACGGTGCCTGATGTGGGAACCCAGACGCTCTCGGTAACATTCACTCCCAACGATTCCACAGACTACGCGCCGGCCACGGCAACCGTTTCCCTGGTTGTGAACCAGGGGACGCCGACGAACACACTGACATCATCGGCTGCAAGCGCTTTTGTTGGGAATGCAGTGACATTCACTTCGGCGCTCGCCTCGAATGGGGCAACCCCAGCCGGCAGTGTGTCGTTCTATGACGGGAAAACGTACCTTGCCGTAGCATCGCTGAAAAACGGCACGGCGGCGTATACAACTTCAACTCTGACGGTGGGTACACATTCGATCACCGCGGTCTATACCGGCAGCAGTGACTTTGCTGCTGTGACGAGTACGGCAGTCTCGGAGGTCATCGAGGACTTCACGCTTGGAGCAGCGAGCGGCGGCTCAATGTCGGCTACGGGTTCGCCCGGAGGACAGGCGACGTACACGCTGGCACTGACGCCGTCAAACGGCCAGACACTTCCCGCGCCCATTACCTTCCAAGTGACTGGATTGCCGGCGGGCGCGACGGCCACATTCTCTCCAGCTTCGATTGCGGCGGGTGCAGGAGCGACGAATGTGACACTCACGATCCAACTGCCGAGCAGCGCGAAGACGAGTCCGGCGTCTGAGTTTTTTGGTGGCGGGGGCATGACGATTGCCCTGGGGCTGGTTCTGTTGCCGTTCTTTGGCAGAAGCAAACAATCGAGCCCGGGAAGGGGCTGGATGCTCGTCACTGTCATCGGCACCAGTCTGCTCTTTGCGTCCCTGGCAGGCTGCAGTGGCGGCAAAAGCAGCAGCAGCAGCAGCGGTAGTGGCAGTAGCGGGAGCGGAGGCAGCGGCGGAACAACCACACAGGCGCAGACCGACACGCTCTTCTTGACGGCTACGTCGGGATCTTTGTCGCACGAGACGACGCTCACACTGACCGTTGAGTAGGGAATTCGAAATGAACTGAACGCGTTGCTTCGGCAACCGTAAATGCAAGAAGGGCTGGGATCGCTCCCAGCCCTTGCTTGTGTTTGCTAGATTCTGCCGGAATCCCACCCCAATGACGAAGACCTGTCATTGGGGACCCCGCAAGCGGCCTGGTTTTGGCTTACAGCGGCTGAACGTCCGCGGCCTGCCATCCCTTGGGCCCCTTCACCACGTTGAACTGCACGGCTTGACCTTCTTGCAGGCTCTTGAAACCACTTGAGTTGATTGCAGAGTAATGCACGAAGACATCTTCGCCGTTCTGACGCGAGATGAAGCCGAAGCCTTTCGCGTCATTAAACCACTTCACAGTACCTTGTTCCATTGTGTTCTTGTTTCCTGGTATTGAATTGCGCTGGATGAATCGGAGCGACCACTGGCAGAATCTTGCTCTTTTGGGCGAGTACTGCTCACGCCCGGTTCGGCTCTAACGCTGACAACAGTGTAACATCCGGCGCAAATTATCGATCAGGGATTGTCTCCGGCCTTCCCATTACGAAATAGGTAGATGGCCTGGTTGTTTCAAATTGAACTGGAGCACGACGTGGGTTGCGGCGGCAGGGTAACTCTGTGATACGGTTGAGGGTCGCCATGGCTATCGATCGGGTTGCCGAGTTATTGCCGCGTGCCTTTGAGATGTTGAACGCGGAGTTTGCGGGGCTTCCGGCCTACGAGCCGGCTGCGGAAGCCGACACCGGTTCGGATACGGAACTGGCCGCAGTGTTGGCGGCGGTGGCGCACAGGCTTGGCGACAACTATCCGTATTTTCATCCTTTATATGCGGGTCAGATGTTGAAGCCGCCGCATCCTGTGGCGCGGGCGGCTTACGCGCTGGCAATGACGATCAATCCGAACAACCATGCGCGAGACGGAGGGCGGGCCAGCTCCGAGATGGAGATGGAGGCCGTGCGCGAGCTCGCCGGTATGTTCGGGTGGGGCCAGGATCGAGGCGGATTTTTAGGGCATTTGACCTCGGGCGGTACGATGGCGAACCTGGAGGCGCTGTGGGTTGCGGGGGAACTGAATAGGGAACATGGAACAGGGAACAGGGCGCGAGGACGCGGGCGCATCGTTGGGTCGGAGCAGGCGCACTACACGCACAATCGGATTTCGCGGGTGCTAAGGCTGGAATACACGCCGGTTGCGGCAGATGCGCGCGGACGGATGCGGGTGGATGCTCTTGAAGATGAGTTGCGCAAGGGCGACGTGGGGACGGTGGTCGTGACGCTGGGGACAACGGCGATTGGGGCAGTGGACCCGCTGGACGAGATTCTGACGCTACGCGAGCGGTTCGGGTTTCGGGTGCATGTGGACGCGGCGTATGGAGGGTATTTTCGGCTCATCGCGGAGGAGTTGGGTGGCGAAGCGCGGCGAGCTTTTGAGGCGATTGACCGGGCGGATTCGATTGTGGTTGATCCGCATAAACATGGGCTGCAGCCGTATGGGTGCGGGTGCGTGCTTTTTAGAGATCCGGAGGTCGGGCGGTTCTACAAGCACGATTCGCCGTACACGTACTTTACTTCGAAGGAACTCCATCTTGGGGAGATCAGCCTGGAGTGTTCGCGAGCCGGGGCTGCGGCGGTGGCGCTTTGGGCGACGCAGCGGTTGTTGCCGCTGAAACCGGATGGGCAGTTTGCGCGAGGGTTGAAGCGTGGACGGGCGGCGGCGTTGGAGTTGGATCGGCGGCTGCGGGAGGACGGGCGCTTCGTGGCGTTGGCGGGCGGAGAGCCGGAGCTGGACATCGTGGTGTGGGCATTGCGTGCAGCGGATCCCATGAAATCCTCAGACAGGGCGAAAAAAACTTTTGATTCCTGCGGCACACACGATTTGCACCTTGCCCTTGTACAATTGCCGCAATTCTGGTTTGATGCTGCGAAAGTGGATGCGACGAACGGGGAATACGTCACATGCCTGCGGTCGGTGCTGATGAAACCGGAGCACCAGGAATGGCTTGAGACGATCTGGGGAAAATTAACGACATCCTGCAGGGAAAGCATTGGGGAGTAGATGAGGATAGCTGGTGGATGTTTGAATGAGGCGGAAAAAGAAAACGTTCTCATCCGGACCGCTGAAAGCGTCCGGGAACGCATTCGGGCAGGTAAATGCACCGTTGCGCTCCTTCCCCAATTCGGTGGCAAAATCGCGTCCATCTGCGTAGGGAAGCGCGAACTTCTGCAGGGTCCGCTGGTCGAAGTTGCAGCGCGGACGCGCACCATGCCGTTTGATGCGAGCGATGCGAGCGGATGGGACGAATGCTTGCCTTCGGTCGCGGCCTGCAAGGTGAATACGAAATCGGGAGTCGCGGAGATTCCCGACCACGGGGATCTCTGGCGCGTGGAGTGGAGCAAAACAGGGAATAGGGAACAGGGAAAAGAGACAGGGGA
Source organism: uncultured Acidobacteriaceae bacterium (assembly GCA_963745845.1). Classification (GTDB taxonomy): domain Bacteria; phylum Acidobacteriota; class Terriglobia; order Terriglobales; family Acidobacteriaceae; genus Telmatobacter. The sequence goes on from CAVUZE010000006.1 coordinate 229,395, forward strand.
CAGAGATCAGGGATCAGGGGTCAGGGATCAAGGAAATACGGATGGGGATCAGGGTTCGGGAACCAGGGATCAGTTCATCTCGCTGCGTGGGGAATGTTTTTCGCTGCCGTTGGTGCTGGTGCGGAGCCTCGCGCTGACGGAGACGGCAAAGGGCTGGCATCTGAATCTGGACTACAAGCTGACCAACACAGGGCAGATTTCCGTTCCATGGTCGTGGGCAGCGCATCCGTTGTTTGCCGTTGATCCGGGCGACACTATCGAGCTTCCGGCTTCAATCGCAGCATTGCGCGTGGAAAACTCAGGCGGCGGACGCCTCGGGGTGGCGGGCGATAGGGTGTCCTGGCCGGTGGTGAAGCGGGCCAAGGGCAGAGCGGTGGACCTGAGCGTAGTGCAGAGCCGACATACGCATGTGGCTGAAAAGCTTTTCGCCGGGCCGCTCGCTGCAAATGAGAATTGGTGCGCCTTGCGCCGCCCAAAGGCGGGATTGCGCGTTCAGTTCAGTTTCGATCCGGCGGCCACACCGTATCTTGGAATGTGGCTCTGTTATGGAGGCTGGCCGGAGCGGCGGGGAACGAAGCAGATGTGTGTGGCGTTTGAACCGGCGACGGCGCCGGTTGATTCACTGGCCCAGTCGGGAGATTGGGTGCGAGTGCTGGAGCCTGGCAGATCCGCATCGTGGCAAATGCGTGTCGCCATTGAAATCGTTTAACTTGTAGTTATGCATGATCCTGCTGCATTTCGCGCGATCCACAGGGGCCGGTTCGGGGTCGAGCCGGAGGTGTTTGCCGCGCCCGGACGTGTGAACCTGATCGGCGAGCACACCGATTATGCGGAAGGGTTTGTGATGCCGGCGGCAATCGATTTCGCCACGCTGGCCGGGATCTCGCCACGCAAAGACGGCAAGATTGTGCTGTACGCGGAGAATTTTTCGGAAGAGCGAACGTTCGACGCCGGTGCGCTTCCCGACAAGGCTTCGAAAAACTGGAGCGATTATCCGCTTGGGGTGCTGGCGATGCTGGCCGGCGAAGGGCACGAGATTCCGGCATTCAGTTTGACGCTGTGGGGCGATGTACCGCTTGCCTCCGGGCTGTCCAGTTCGGCGTCGGTTGAAGTGGCGACGGCGCTGGCGGTGACTTCACTCATGGGCGTGAGCTATCCCGGTGCAGTGTTAGCGCGTTTGTGCCAGCGCGCGGAAAACGAATTTGTCGGCGCCAATTGCGGCATCATGGACCAGTTCATTTCGGCCAACGGAGCCGAAGATCATGCTCTGCTCCTCGATTGCCGCGACCTGAGCTTTAAGCTGGCGCCGATTCCTCCGAATGTGTCGCTGGTCATTGCAAACACGATGGTGAAGCATTCGGTCGCCGGCGGCGAATACACGAGCCGACGCGCGCAGGTGGAAGAAGCCGCGGCGGTGATCGCACGCCATCGTCCGGAGGTGCGTTTTCTGCGCGATGCCACATTGGATGATCTGGCGCAATGGGGATCGGAGATGAGCCCCAACGCGCTGAAACGGGCGCGTCATGTGATTAGCGAAAATCTCAGAACAGTGGCAGCGGCGGATGCACTGATCCATCGTGATCTGGAAGAACTCGGCCGGCTGATGACTGAGGCGCATGCAAGCTATAGCCAGGATTTTGAAGCGAGTTGCGTCGAAGCCGATGCGATGGTGGCGCTGGCCCAGGGGCTTCCGGGACTGATTGGCGCGCGACTCACCGGTGGCGGATTCGGCGGCTGCACGATTAACCTGGTGGAACGCGAACACGCCGCGGAATTTTCAGAGGAACTCGCAGCACGCTATGCGACGGAGACGGGAATTGTGCCGCAGATCCTGATTTGCCACGCCTCAAGCGGGGCGCACAAGATCGCTCAGTAGATACATCCTGCGCAAATTCGGCTACATCTTAGTGGTCAAGTGGGTTTTTGTCTCGTTTCGGTACGACGAAAGTAACCGTTCCTATCGGTGGACCGTACCGGGACCCTTTGCGGATAATTCTGTCAATCCTTGTTAGAATCGTTCAAAGTTAATACCGTTGAAATCGGAGGGCTCTCGCGAACGAGGTCTTTTGTCGATTTTGAACGGTGGCTGTTCATTGGAAAGATGAACAAGAGCAGCAGAGAGACACTATGGAAAATAACTTGATTAAACCATTTTCCTACGAAACATTCCCCACTTCAGGCCTGGTTGCTTACTTCTCCATGGAGATCGCGATCAACCCGTCGATGCCGACGTACTCGGGTGGATTGGGAATGCTTGCCGGGGACACATTGCGTTCGGCCGCGGACCTTGGCGTTCCGCTGGTGGCATTTACGCTTGCGCACCGCAAAGGCTACTTTCAGCAACGCCTGAACGGTTCCGGCGAACAGAGCGAAGAGGTACAGCCGTGGAATCCCTCGGATTTCTGCAAAGAGGAGACGGCGCGGATTACGGTTTCAGTTGAGGATCGCGTGGTGACGGTTCGCGCGTGGCGCTACGAACTTGAGGGGCGTTACGGACACGTGGTGCCGATCTATTTATTGGATACGGATCTGGAGGGGAACTCAGGCTGGGACCGCGGCCTTACCGATCACCTGTATGGCGGAGACACGAATTATCGCCTGCAGCAGGAGATTGTTCTGGGCATGGGCGGGGCGCGGATGGCGAATGCGTTGGGCCTGACTGTAAACGTGTATCACATGAACGAAGGTCACGCGGCGCTGCTGACGCAGGCGCTGCTGGAGGGCCAGCTGGGCGGCGGACCGCTGGGGGCGGCGACCGAGTCCGACATTGCGCAGGTGCGGCGCAAATGCGTTTTCACGACGCACACGCCGGTTCCAGCCGGGCACGATCGCTTCTCGATGGAGCAGGCGATTCGTATTCTCGGCGGCGATCGCGCGGCGCGTTTGGAAAAGCTCGGCTGCTTTCACGAGAGTCTGCTGAATATGACCCTGGTGGCTCTGCGTTTTTCGCGTTACGCCAATGGCGTTGCCATGCAGCATGGAAAGGTATCGCGCGCGATGTTTCCTGAGTTTCCGGTGGACGCGATCACCAATGGTGTGCACGCGCCGACATGGGTTTCAGAGCACGTACAGCAGATGCTCGACGCGCATATTCCGGCTTGGCGCCGCGACAATCTGTATTTGCGCAATGCGATCGACCTGCCGGAGCAGGAGATTCTGAAGGCGCATGTGCGTGCGAAAGAGGTGCTGCTCGCCGAGGTCGCTTCGCGAACGGGACTGGTGTTGAATCCCCGCGTACTGACGCTGGGCTTTGCACGCCGCGCCGCGACTTACAAGCGGGCCAACCTCCTGTTTACCGACCCGGAACGGCTTTTGAAGATCGCGACCCAGGCAGGTGGGTTGCAGATTCTTTACTCGGGCAAAGCACACCCACAGGATGTTCCCGGCAAGGCGCTGATTCACGATGTCATCGAAGTTGCGCGCAAGCTTTCGAACGATATGCTGCGCATTGTCTATCTCGAGAACTACGGCTGGGACCTTGGCGCCCTGCTGACCGCCGGTGTGGATGTGTGGGTGAATACGCCGCGCCGGCCCTATGAAGCTTCGGGCACGAGCGGAATGAAGGCCGCACTGAATGGCGTGCCGAGCCTTTCGATCCTGGATGGATGGTGGATTGAAGGTTGCGTTGAAGGCGTGACGGGATGGGCGATTGAAGATGGAGCGAACGACGCGGAAGAAGCCGATTCGCTTTACAACAAGCTCGAGAAGTCGGTGGTTCCGCTCTATCGCGACGTTCCGGAGAAATGGGGCCGCCTGATGCGGACGACTCTGGCCTTCAACGGCTCGTATTTCAACACCAACCGGATGGTGAAGCAATACACGCGCAACGCGTATTACCCCGTGAAGCTGATTGAGCAGGTCAAGGTGGAAGAAGCTGCCTACGCGGACTGACGCAAGCGATTGCTGCGGCGAGGAATTTGATGAAACAGGGGCGAGCTCAGGGCTCGCCCTCTTTCTGCCGCAATGCCAAAGGGTCCTTTCTACTTTGGTGTACGAGGCCCTTTGATGGACGGCCAGTCGTCTCGACGCAAGTCCCCTATAATCTGATTCAATCAATTTGACATCTTTTGTGAGAAGGGGCTGCGTGTGGATTCCGCGACGTTGGAAACTTCCGAGCTGTCGCGGCCGCTGTGCGTCGATCTTGACGGCACCCTGATCAAATCCGATTCACTTTTCGATGCGCTTTGCGAACTGGTGCGGAAGCGCCCTCTGGCGGCTTTGCGTGTGCCCCTTTGGGTGATGCGAGGACGCGCGCGACTCAAGATCGAGGTTGCCCGCCGCGCGCCGGTTGACGTTACACAGCTTCCCTACAATCTGCAGTTGCTTCGCTATCTGCAGGCACAGCGGCGCGAAGGGCGGCCGTTGTACATCGCGACAGGCGCAGATGCGGGGATGGCGGAGCGAGTCGCCGCGCATCTGGGAATCTTTCAAGGCGTGCTTGGAACGGAGGGGACAACCAATCTCACGAGGACGCAGAAGCTCGCGCGTTTGAAAGAGCGATTCGGCGACTTCGATTACGTGGGCAATTCGAGTGCGGATGTTGCGATTCTGGCCGGTGCGCACGAGGCGTTGGTGGCCAACCCGACACTTGGCTTACGCCTGGCGCTGCGCATGCGGCGCATTCCAGTGGCGCGCACGTTTATCGACAAACGGCCGGTGCTTCGCACGCTCGTCAAAGCGATTCGCCTGCATCAGTGGAGCAAAAATGTATTGCTGTTTGTGCCGCTGCTGCTCTCGCACAAGCTTTCAGCTGGATCAATCGGAGCGGCGATCGCGGCGTTTTTCTGTTTCTGCTTTATGGCTTCGGCGAACTACCTCGTGAATGACATGCTGGACATCGAGAGCGACCGCCGGCACCGCTCGAAACGTCTGCGGCCGTTCGCCGCAGGCGATCTCTCTGTCGCAGGCGGAATTGCATTGTCGCTGGCGCTGGTTTTTGCTTCGGTCGCGTTACTGCCGATGCTGCCATGGGCTTTTGTGATGTGGCTTGGCTTGTACATTGTGGTCACCATGAGCTACTCGCTCTACTTGAAGCGTGTTGCTGTGGTGGATGTACTGGTGCTTTCCGGCCTTTATACGCTGCGGCTGCTGGCGGGCGGCGCCGCGACCCGGACGGAGATTTCGCCTTGGCTGGCGGGGCTTTCGAGTTTTCTGTTCCTGTCGCTGGCCATGGTGAAGCGGTTCAGCGAGATTGAAAATCTGCGCGAGAAAGGAGGGGCGGCGACCTATGGCCGAGGCTACCTGGTTGCGGACCTGGAGCAGATTCGCAGCTTTGGAACGTCCAGCGCGTATGCGGCAGTGGTGGTATTCATGCTTTACATAGCACGGCCCGATGTAACGGTACTGTACCGGCACGCGACGCGGCTGTGGCTTATTGTCCCGCTGCTGATCTATTGGCTGAATCGCGTGTGGCTGCTCGCCTCGCGCGGGGAACTGGATGACGATCCGGTGGTTTTTGCCATGCGCGATGGCATGAGCCTTGCGGTGGGAGCCGCAGTTGTGCTGGTGGCGCTGCTTTCGATCTGAGGTGTTTGCGATGCGTTGTCGAGAAGCAAAAGACGCGTTTGAGCAGCTCGAAGGTACTCATTATGCGGCACTACCGGGCGCCGGTGCTGCATCCTTCGTGGGGGCTTCCACGTCATTAAGTTATGAGCCCCGGAGACGGCGGGCAAGAACGCGGCCAAGGGGTGTGTCTTCGTCTACCATTTACCATTGTCTTTTCGGTTGGTGGTTGTTGGAGCCTCGGAAAAGCGCCTAGCCGAGGGTCAACGCGAGGGGCCGTGTGGCCCTGGATTTTTTTGAACTGCTGTCTGCCCGTTTCGGGGTGTGTGCGCGTTGGCGGCGCGCAACCCTTCCACCAGCTCCCCCGGTGGCGAGCAAATCGGCTCTGGAGCGAGTACCCGTCCTATGATGTGGATTGTTCGGCTTGCGCTACGGCGGCCTTATACCTTTGCCGTCTTTGCGCTTTTGATTCTGATCCTTGGCGCTTACAGCATTCTGTCGATGCCGACGGATATTTTTCCAAACATCGACATCCCCGTGGTGACGGTGGTCTGGCAATACACGGGTCTCTCCGCAGACCAGATGGCCAACCGCATCGTGTTCAACAGCGAACGCGGCATGACCACCACGGTCAACGACATCGAGCACATCGAATCGCAGTCGCTGAACGGCATCGCGATCATCAAGATTTTCTTTCAGCCGCATGTCAATATTGCGAGTGCGGTGGCGCAGGTCACTTCGATCAGCCAGGTGCAGCTGCGCAGCCTGCCGCCGGGCACCACGCCTCCCTTCATCATCCAGTACAACGCGTCGAGCGTGCCGGTGTTGCAGCTGGGACTTTCCGGTCAAGGGCTGGACGAGCAGCGGCTCAACGATCTCGCCACCAACACGATCCGGACCCAGCTGGCGACAATTGAAGGCGCACAGACGCCTTATCCTTACGGCGGCAAACAGCGCCAGATTCAGGTGGACATCGATCCAGTGGCTTTGCAGGCCAGGGGGCTTTCGCCGGCGGACGTAGTGAATGCGGTTGCGGTGCAGAATCTGATCGCGCCTTCGGGAACGGCGAAGATCGATCGCTTCGAATACGCGATTGAAACGAACTCCGCGCCGAGCATTGTGGAACAACTGAATGATCTGCCGATTCGAGCAGTGAACGGTGCCGTGATTTACGTGCGAGACGTGGCCCACGTGCGCGACGGCAACCCACCGCAGACGAATATCGTACGCGTCGACGGCAAGCGGGCCATTCTCATGAGTATCCAGAAAGTGGGATCAGCCTCGACCCTGGACATTATTGCCGGTATTCGCGCGAAGCTCGAGAGCATCAAGGGGCAGCTGCCGCCGCAACTCAAGATCAATGCTCTTTCGGACCAGTCGATCTTCGTCCGCAGTGCAATCAGCGGCGTCGTACGCGAAGCCATTGTGGCCGCCTGCCTAACGGCGGTGATGATTCTGATCTTTTTGGGCAGCTGGCGCTCTACCCTGATCATCGCTGTCTCGATTCCCCTGTCAATTCTATGTTCGTTAGCCGCGCTGGCCGCGTTGAGGGAAACGATCAACATCATGACGCTGGGCGGACTGGCGCTGGCGGTTGGCATCCTGGTGGACGATGCGACGGTGGAGATTGAAAACATTAATCGCAACCTGGAAGCGGGCAAAGAGATCGAGCAGGCAATTCTCGATGGCGCAGCGCAGATTGCCACGCCGGCGCTGGTTTCGACTCTGTCGATCTGCATCGTGTTCGTACCGATGTTCTTTTTGAGCGGCGTGGCCAAGTACCTGTTTGTTCCGCTGGCGGAGGCGGTCGTCTTCGCGATGCTCGCGAGCTATCTGCTGTCGCGCACGGTTGTGCCCACGATGGCGAAATATCTGCTGCACGAGCACGACGATGCAGAAGCGGAGAAGAAGCGCGTCAGCCGCAATCCGCTGGTCCGGTTTCAATTGGGCTTCGAAGCTGGGTTCGATCGGTTCCGGCGCGCTTATCTCAGCGTGCTCACGCTTTGCGCCGATCATGCGGGTGTATTCCTCATTCTCTTTTTGGCCTTTTCACTCGGTTCGCTTGGCGTTCTGGCGCCGTGGCTGGGGCAGGATTTTTTCCCGTCGGTGGATGCGGGTCAATTCAAGATGCATGTGCGGGCGCGAACCGGGACGCGCATCGAAGAGATGGCGGCCTTGTGCGATCACATCGACGGGACAATCCGCGAGCATATTCCAGCGAAGGAAGTGGTCACGATCGTCGATAACATCGGGTTGCCTTACTCAGGGTTGAACCTTTCCTATTCCACGTCGGCGCCGGTGGGCACGGCCGATGCGGACATTCAGGTGCAGTTGACGAAGGATCATCATCCAACGGAGCGGTACGTTGAGATCCTGCGCAAGTTGCTTGCCAACGAATATCTAGGCGTGACGTTTTATGAATTGCCGGTGGATATCGTGACGCAGATTCTCAACTTCGGGCTTGCCGCGCCCATCGACATCCAAGTCGTCGGGCCGAATCTCTACGGAAACCGCGCGCTGGCGGAACGATTGCTGAACGAGGTCCGTTATGTTCCCGGCGCGGCGGACGCTCGCATTCAGCAGCCATTTGACCTGCCGAACATGACGGTGAACGTGGATCGGACGCGTGCGCAGGCCATCGGGCTGACGCAGCAGAATGTCGCGCAGAGCCTGCTGGTGGCGCTGAGCGGAAGTTTTCAGACCACGCCCAGTTTCTATCTCGATCCGCGCAACGGCGTGAGCTATAACGTTGCGGTGCAATCGCCGCAATACGACATCGAGTCTTTGGCGGCGTTGAAGAGCCTGCCTGTCACAGGGGGCGCGAGTTCGTCGATGGTGAGTACCGCGGCATCGACGGGCGCGCCGGGTTCAACGGGCGCGGTGCAAACGGCGGGATACAGCGGGGCTCCGGGCGCGTTGCGGCCGGTGCAGATTCTCGGCAATCTCGCGAGTATCGTTCCGGGCACCGAACTCGGCACCGTGAGCCACTACGATGTGCAGCCGGTCATCGATGTTTATGCGAACGTGAACGGAACGGATCTGGGCACGGTGACGCGCGCCGTGGAGAAGATCATTGCAAAACACGAGAAGGAGCTACCGCGCGGGTCACATTTTATTTTGCGCGGGCAGAGCGAGACGATGAACAAGTCGTATCTCGGATTGATTGGCGGCTTGGCCTTTTCGATCCTGCTGGTGTATTTGCTCATCGTGGTGAATTTTCAGTCGTGGCTCGATCCATTCCTGATTGTTTCCGCTCTGCCGGCGGCGCTGGCGGGTATCGTGTGGTTCCTGTTTATCACCGGAACACGACTGAGCGTGCCTGCGCTGACGGGGGCCATTATGTGCATGGGCGTGGCGACGTCCAACTCGATTCTGGTGGTGAGCTTTGCGCGCGAGCAGATGGAAGTTCTGGTGGGCGATGCGCGGAGAGCCGCGTTGAATGCGGGTTTTGTGCGCTTGCGTCCGGTGTTGATGACCGCGCTGGCGATGATTATTGGCATGGTGCCGATGGCGCTGGGACTAGGCGACGGAGGCGAGCAAAATGCTCCACTAGGCAGGGCCGTCATTGGCGGCCTGTTGCTGGCCACGGTGGCCACACTGTTTTTTGTTCCGGTATTCTTTGCGGTTGTCCACGGCTGGCTGCAGCGCCGCAAGAAGGTGCATACGCAGGAAAGAGCCAGCATCGTGGATGAGTTTGACGAAACTACGGAGTAGCGCAAATGGCAAATGAATCGAAACCGAAGCCGCAAGCAGCACACGATCACGAGAGCGCGCCAGAGCAGGCGGCTGTCTCGACGCGTCTTGCCCTCGTTGGGATTGTGATCGTGGTTGTGGTGACCGGACTGCTGGCCGGCTATGGCATCTTCAACCGGATACACAATGACCGAGTGCTGGCGGAGACGACGAACCAGTTGGCGGCGCCCACGGTGATTGCTTTGCCGCCGAAGCAGGGCCTTTCGACCGACACATTTGTGCTGCCCGGGAATGTAACGGCGTTTACGGATTCGCCGATCTATGCGCGGACCTCGGGTTATTTGACGAAGTGGTATTTCGACATTGGGGCGCGCGTGAGGAAGGGACAGCTGCTGTGCGAAATTGCCTCGCCGGAGGTGGACCAGCAATTGGCGCAGGCTACAGCCGATCTGGCTACGGCAAAGGCAACGGCTAACAACGCTCATATCCAGGCCGATCGTTATAGCGGGCTTGTAGCATCCAACGCGGTGTCGCAGCAGGATACGGATACATTCGTCAATCAGGCCGCGGCCACGGCCTCGTCCGTACGCTCCGCGGAAGCAAATATGCAGCGGTTGCGGGAGCTGCAATCGTTCGAAAAAGTCTATGCGCCATTCGATGGTGTGGTTACGGCGCGCGGCGTGGATACAGGCCAGTTGATCGATCTAGGAGCGGGCAAAGAACTGTTTCACATGCAAGCTTTGCAGGTATTGCGCGTGTACACCAACGTGCCGCAGGTTTATGCGGGAACTGCGAAACTAGGACTGAAGCTGGACCTGACTTTTCCGGAGCATCCCGGCAGGACATTCCAGGGAACGCTGGTGCGCACTGCGAAAGCGATCGATCCGGTCACGCGCACGTTGCTGGTCGAGATCGACGTGAACAATCGAGACGGCGAACTGTTTCCTGGAGCATTGGCGCAGGTGCATTTCAAAGCGCCCGCGGCGCGGCCCACATTTATCGTGCCGGCCTCCGCGCTCATTTTCCGCAGAGAAGGATTGCAGCTTGGCACCGTCGTGAATTCGAACAACGGACCCGTGGCGCACCTGTTGCCGGTTGTGATCGGGGAAGACGATGGCGCGAATGTGCAGATCGTGAGCGGATTGGAGGCCGGAGATAAGGTCATCCAGGATCCTCCCGACTCGCTGATTGAGGGTGAAAAGGTTGCGCCGCAACAGAGTACCGGCGGGAACTCGCAGGGGGGCAAGTAGGGATGCGGCGATCGCCGATCGACTCCGTGAGAGGGACGGCAAAGGGCTTGTCTCGCCGGGTCCGATATTGGAGGGCCCGTTTTTGGGAGACGGGGGCAATCCGAGAGGTGGCGGGCGCACTCGTACCGCTGCTCGCGTTGGGATTCGTTGCCGGCTGCAAGCCGGTTGGACCCGACTACCAGCCGCCGACCTACACAGCGCCGGCAACGTACAAGGAGACGGGTGCGTCCACGGTGATTGTGCCGCCGCCGAATCCCGCGGGGGGAAGCTGGCAGCCCGCGTCGCCGTCGGATGGAATGCTGCGGGGCAAGTGGTGGGAGGTCTATCAAGATCCCCAGCTCAATCAGCTTGAAGAGCGCATCGCAACGTCGAACCAGGGACTTCGCCAGGCTCTGGAGACTTATCTAGCCGCACGCGATCAGATTGCTGTGGCACGGGCGAATCTTTTTCCGACGCTTTCTGCCGGACCGGGATTTACGCATACCAAGGCGTCTTCGAATCGGCCGCTGAGTACGGCGACCACGCCAACGAGCTACAACGACCTCACGCTTGAGGCGCAGGGATCGTGGGAGCCGGATTTCTGGGGGCGCATTCGCCGCAGCGTCGAGGCCGCGCACGAAAATGCGCAGGCCAGCGCCGCTGACATGGCAAACGTGGATCTGAGCCTGCAGGCCGAGCTGGCGACAGCCTATTTTCAGCTGCGCGGCGCCGATTCGCTGACTCAGCTTCTGACTTCGACGGTGAAGGATCTCGAGAGCCAGCTCGATTTGACCAAGAGGCGATTGAAGGGCGGCGTGGCGACGGAAGTCGATGTGGCCCAGGCGGAGACGGAGCTGGAAACTGTGCGAGCGCAGCTCGTCGATGTTGGACAGTCGCGGGCACAGTTCGAACATGCGGTGGGAACGATTGCCTATTACAAGCTGCCGGAGTTCAGCATTCCGTTTTCGCCGTTGAATCTGACGCCGCCCAATGTTCCGCTGGGCGTACCGTCGCAACTGCTGGAGCGCAGGCCGGACATAGCCGCCGCGGAGCGCCGCACAGCAGCCGCGAATGCGCAGATCGGGGTCGCAGTCAGCGCGTTTTATCCCGATATCAGCCTGGGCGGGACCGGAGGGTTCGAGAGCACGCATGGCGGCACGTGGATTCAAGGGCCGAGCGCGCTGTGGAGTTTGGGAGCGCAGGCGACGGAGCTGCTTTTCGATGCGGGGCAGCGGCACGCTTTGACTGACCAGGCGCGGCACACCTATGAGGCGCAGGCTGCCGCGTACAAGAATGCGGTGTTTCTCGCCTTCGAAGATGTGGAGGACCAGCTGGCGAGCTTACGCGTTCTGGAGAAGGAAGCAATCACCGAGCAACTGGCTGTCGACTCGGCCCAGCACTCGTTCGATGTCTCCAACCAGCGGTACAAAGGCGGAGTCACGAGCTACCTTGAAGTGCTGACGGCGGAAACGACGTTACTGCAAAATCAGCAGACGGATGTTGGGCTTCAAACAAGGCAGTTCGTGGCGAGTGTGGCGTTAATCCGGTCGCTGGGCGGCGGCTGGGATGTCACGCAGCTGCCGAAGTGAGGGAACAGGGAACAGGGAACAGGGAACAGAAGGAGACTCGGTGGCCTTCGTTCAATTCGCGGCAATCGGGGATTTTGGGGCTATTTCGCGGAAATCGCGTGCGTGCTGGTCTGCATGGCTTGCACGTCACGCTGGGCCTTGTGTTCCGCTTCTACGACGGCGGCCAGCTTGAAGTGAAGATCCGTTACATTTCCCATGCGAAGCCGCGCTTGCAATGTCTGCGCGGCGAGGAGGAGATCGCCGGCGCGGAGAGAAGCCGCGGTAAGGATGTCGTGCAGCTCGAGGAAGTCGGGATTTGATGCCACAGCCAGCTGAATGCGCCGAATGCCTTCGGCCGACAAGCCAAGGTTCACCTCACAGGCGCCCAGTTTGGCTTCGCTCAGAGGCGAGGACTCTCCCATCGCGGATACCTGCTCATAGGCGGCGCGAGCTTGAGCGAAGTGGCCGGAATGAAAGTGAGCATCGCCCACGGCCTGATAGAGCATGCCATTGCGCAGTCCCAGATTTGCGGCTCGATCGAGACGAACGAGAGCATCCGGGAGTCGCGCCAACCGAACCAGGCATACACCGGCGAAGAGCCACGCAACGGCGGACTCGGGACTGAGCTCGCACGCACGTTCGAAATGAGCCAGGGCCGCCGCAGGACGTTGGGCCTGCTCCAGTTCCGCGAGCCCCATTTCGATGATTGCCTGCGGATCCTCTCGATTTCCGGCAAGCTTTCTTTCGCCCATCAGGCGGTAGAGCTCGTCCTTGTTCTGGCGATCGGCCTCCGCGTCTTCGGCGTGGCCAAAGTGATGGACCACGAAATCGGCGCGCGCCGTGGTCAGATGCAGCGCTGTCAATCGCTTGGTTACGGTTTCATGCACGCAGCCCTCGTAGTAAATGCCCGGGTGGTTGCGGAAGAGCCGTGTCGTGGGGAGCGGGACATAGGCCGGATAGGGGCGCGCTTCCTTGAGGAGGATCGGGTTCGGCTTTGAAGTCTGGAAGCCGAGCCGAGCGCTCATATCGCGCATATAGTTCCAGCGCGGATTGTGGTACGCGTCGACAGTTCGTGTCTCGATTAATTCGCGGATGCGTGCGCCGCCGGCGGGGTCCAGCATCTCGTCGGCGTCGAGCACGAGGATCCAATCGCACTTCCGGTTTTCGAGGACCCGGTTGCGCGCGCGCGAAAAATCCTGTTCCCAGGGGATTGCAACGACCTCGGCGCCAAACCCGCGTGCTATGGCCGCGCTCTTATCCGTTGAGCCGGTATCGCCCACAACGATCCTATCGACGAAGGGGGAAACGCTCCGGAGACAGCGCGCGAGAACCAAGGCGCCATCCTTCACGATCATCGAGAGCTCGACGGTGGGCTTCATTTCGACCCTCTCTATCGGCCAGTGAGCCCGTCAGTTCCAACCATGGCTACCTGTCAATCTGCTCGGCGATTGACAGGTAAACGATTGATGGCAGAGGCAATGCGAGAGATTGGGTTGTGGAATGAGCGTGCGCGGGGTGAAATTAAAAAATCCACGTTCGATGCGGGACCGCCGGTTCGAATGGGCGTGTCCCGCAAAGATCCACAGGTCGAGCGGTGAGAATGCTTATCCTTTAGCCGTAGCGAAGCGCTTGTTGACCTCGGCCCAGTTGACGACGTTCCACCATGCGGCGAGATAGTCGGGCCGGCGGTTCTGGTACTTGAGGTAGTAGGCGTGCTCCCAGACGTCGTTGCCGAGGATGGGGTAAATGCCCTGGCTGAGCGGCGAATCCTGATTCGGAGTGGTGATGACTTTCAGCTTGCCGCCCTGGAGGACGAGCCAGCCCCAGCCGGAGCCAAACTGCTTGGCGGTCGTTTCATTGAAGGTTTTTTTGAACGCTTCAAAGTCGCCGAAGTCGGCAGCGATTTGCTTGGCAATGTCTCCGGTGGGCGCGCCGCCAATGCCGCTTGAGCCTGCCGGGCCCATCAGCTTCCAGAACGCAGAGTGGTTTGAGTGGCCGCCACCGTTGTTACGCACCACGCCCCGGATGTCTTCAGGCACTGCATTGAGGTCCTTGATCAGGTCGTCAACCGATTTGGCGGCGAGCTGCGGATGCTTCTCGAGGGCTGCGTTGACGTTGTTGATGTAGGCCTGGTGATGTTTGTCGTGATGGAGTTTCATCGTCTCGGCATCGATAAAAGGCTCGAGAGCCGCATAGTCGTAGGGGAGCGGAGGAAGTTCGTAAGCCATCGGGAAATCTCCTTCGTTGGGATTGTACTGTGGCGTGTTGGCCGGTCCGGTTAGGTGGGATCGGTGAAGGGGCTTGAAACACAATCTTCACATATCGGAGCGGCACCCTGTGTTTGGATGGAAGCGCGTGTCCAATAAAAGGATGGATGCGGACTGAGCCGGGCGAGGTGCGAAACTAATTTTGGACTTCACTGGAAACCTTTGCTTGATCAAGACATCGATTAGGAAGACGGACCGGTCAGTTCAGAATTCCCCAAAATCCCGCCCGGAATGGTAACGTTCAGTGAACGATCACACTCTCTATCGTTGGCTTGACCAGCAAGGCGAGGCGTTTGGCGCGCCGGGCCTTGAACCCCGCTGGACTTCGAGCGTGAAAGACGCGGTTGGTACAGCCTATGCTGCTTCGAGCCGCATCTGGTTCACCTGCTCCCATGGAATCCTGAACGAGGTCTACCACCCCACGCTCGACCGCGCGCAGGTCCGGGACATGGAATTCCTCGTCACCGACGGTGCGACTTTTGCGCATGAAGAGAAACGCGACCTGCTGACGAGCTTTGAGTACATTCATCCCGAAGCACTCGGTGTGCGCTATGTGAACCGCGATCCCGAGGGTCGCTACCGCCTCATTCACGAGATCATCTGCGACCCGCATCATGGGGTTGTTTTGCAATGGGTCAAGATCGAAGGGCACGAGGAGCTTTTACCGCGGCTGAAGGTCTACGCGCTGCTGGCGCCGCACCTGGACGGTGGCGGAGCGGGGAATACGGCACGCGCGGTGGATATCGCTGGGCACAAGGCGCTGCTGGCGTGGAAAAATGAGTGGTCGCTGGCCATGGGCGCGAGCTGCGGATTTGCGCGGGTGAGTTGCGGGTTTGTGGGCACGAGCGACGGTTGGCGCGACGTGATGGACAACTATCGCATGGATTGGGAGTTTGGTTCGGCGAGCAACGGTAACATCGCGGTGCTGGGCGAGTTGGACCTGACATGCGCCGGTTCGGATGGCTCGCGCACATTCATGGTGGCGATTGGGATTGGGGAGGGACATCACACCGCGTTGCAAAAGACGATGAGCGCGCTGGCGAGGCCCTTCGAGCAGCACCGCGAGCGATACATTACGCAATGGCAACGGGTGGCGAATCCGGAGTGGCTGGCGGAGAAGGCGCGCGACGGCGGCAAGCTCATGCGGGCCAGCCACAACGTCCTGCTGGCTCACGAGGACAAGACGTACTCGGGAGCGTTTGTTGCGTCGTTGTCGATTCCCTGGGGCCAGGCAAAAAGCGACGACGATTTAGGCGGCTACCACCTGGTGTGGACGCGGGACATGGTGCAAACAGCCAGCGCGCTGCTGGCGTGCGGACGGGCGGAGACGGCGTTGCGTGCGCTGGTTTATCTGGCTTGCACGCAAAAGCCCGATGGCGGCTTCGCGCAGAATTTCTGGGTAGACGGGCGCCCGTACTGGGGCGGCGAGCAGTTGGATGAAGTGGCATTTCCCATCATACTGGCTTGGCGATTATGGAAGGCAAAAGGGCTGGGCAGCATGGAAATCTTCGCCTTCGTTGAACGCGCGGCGGGATTTCTTTTGCGCCATGCGCCCATCACGCAGCAAGAGCGGTGGGAAGAAAACGCCGGCTATTCGCCGTCGACCCTGGCTGCGGTGATTGCAGGGCTGATCTGCGCGGCAGAGATTGCACGAGCGCATGATTCCGTGGAACTGGCGGTCTTCTACGAAGAATTCGCCGATTGGATCGAGCATCATCTCGAGGATTGGACGGTCACGAATGACGGCGTTCTGCTGCCTGAGGTGAAGCGGCACTATATGCGCGTTCGTCCGCCGGAGAAGGGTGCGGCGTATGCCTGCGAAGGCTGCGGCGACGAAATCATTCATCTCAACAACCGGCCACCGGGCACGCGCAACACCTTTGAAGCGCGCGAAGTGATCGATGCCGGGTTCCTTGAGCTGGTGCGGTATGGAGTACGGCGCGCCGACGATCCATTGATGGTGGATTCGCTGAAAGTGGTGGATGCGGTACTGAAACGCGGGCTTCCGCAAGGGCCGGGATGGTTGCGCTATAACTGGGATGGCTATGGCCAGAGGCCGGATGGTGGACCATATCTCGGATGGGGCCAGGGACGGGTCTGGCCGTTGTTGACGGGCGAGCGTGCGCACTACGAGCTGGCGGCGGGAAACGACATTACACCGCTGATCGAAACGTATGAGCGTTTTGCCACCATGGGCCAAATGATGCCGGAGCAGGTGTGGGACGAGCCGAATTCCCCGTCAGGGAGGTTGCAATTGGGCCAGCCCGCCGGTTCGGCGGTGCCGCTGGTATGGGCGCATGCAGAGTATCTGAAGCTGCTCCGATCGGCCGTGGACGGGAAGGTCTTTGATCGCATCGAACCGGTCTATGAACGATACTGCGAGCCGGAGGGACGGAAGGGCTTAAGGCGCGACCTCGAGTTTTACACGTTTCGACGCCCAATTCAAAGGATTCCTGCGGGCGCGACGTTACGCATTCTTCACGAGCAGAGTTTTGCGGTAACGTGGTCCACCGATGGATGGAAAACTTCGAATGTCAGCCAATGCCACAGCCAAGGCAGCGCCGGGTACAGCGTGGATATTTCCACTGCCGCCGTACTCGACGGCGGTGAACTATCATGGACTCTCCAATGGACCGACCAGGGGCGTTGGCTGGGCTACAACGTGAACCTCAAGATCGAAACTCCGCAACGGACAGCAGGGGCGATTTAGCTGGAAGTTTGCGGACACCTCTTGCGAGGAAAGGATTGCACAAAGCATGACAGCCACTCTTTCTGCACTTTCGATTGATGAACTATCCATCGACACATTGCGCTTGCTTGCCGTTGACGCGGTTGAAAAAGCGAATAGCGGCCATCCTGGCGCTCCGCTGGGCTGTGCGCCGATTGCGTATCTTCTGTTTCAAAAACTGATGAAGCACAATCCTGCGCATTCCAAGTGGGCGGATCGCGACCGGTTTGTGCTGTCGAACGGACACGCATCGGCGCTGCTTTATTCGACTCTTTTCCTTGCTGGGTACAAGGTCACGATCGACGATTTGAAGTCGTTCCGTCAATTGCACTCGAAGACGCCGGGACACCCCGAAGCAGGCGAGACGGAAGGCGTGGAAGTGACGACCGGTCCGCTGGGGCAGGGCTTCGCCATGGCGGTTGGTCTGGCGATGGCGGAGAAGCACCTGGCAGCGGTTTACAACGAGCCTGGCTTCGACATAGTAGATCACCATACGTATGCACTCTGCGGCGACGGCGATCTGATGGAAGGCGTCTCGCATGAGGCTGCTTCGCTGGCCGGCACGCTGGGACTGGGCAAGCTGATTGTGCTGTACGACGACAACCTGATTTCGCTGGATGGGCCGACGAAATGGAGCTTCACCGAAGACGTGCTCAAGCGATTCGAGGCGTATCACTGGCACGTACAGCGCGTGGGGGATGGCAACGACCTGAATGCGATTGAAGCGGCGATCGAAGCCGCAAAATCAGAGACGGCGCGACCGTCGTTTATCGCAGTGCGGACCGTGATCGGCTACGGCAGCCCGAGGGCCGGCACGAACAAAGTGCATGGCGAGGCGATGGGAGCGGCGGATACGGCTGCGACCAAGAAGTTTTTCGGGTTTCCTGAAGACCAGAGCTTTTATGTACCGGAGGAAGCGCTGGCGAACTGGCGCAAGGCTGGGGAGCGTGGAGCGGCGCTCGAAGATGAGTGGAAGCAGCTTTTCGAGAAGTATCGCGCGCAGTATCCGGACCTGGCCGCGGAGTTTGAGCGGACGAAGAGTAACAAGCGCAAAGCTGGATGGGAGAAGGCTCTGCCCAGCTTCCCAGCGGGCAAGCCTGTGGCGACGCGCAACGCCGGGAATGCGGTGATGAACGCGATTGCCGAGGCAGTGCCGGAGTTGTTTGGCGGGGCAGCCGACCTGACCGCATCGACCAAGACGATCTTCAAATCGAGCCCGCATTTTGCCGATGATCCGGCGGGACGGAACGTGTTCTTTGGCGTGCGCGAGTTTGCAATGTGTGCCGCAGTGAATGGCATGGCCAAACACGAGGGTCTGGTTCCATTCGGCTCGACCTTCTTCACTTTTTCGGACTATTGCAAGCCGGCCCTTCGCATCGCTGCGCTGATGCGGTCGCACTCGATTTTTGTATACACGCACGACTCGATTGGGCTCGGTGAAGATGGACCGACGCACCAGCCGATTGAACATTTAATGATGTTGCGTGCGTTACCGGATTTGACGGATTTCCGCCCCGCCGATGCGAATGAGACGGCGGCCTGCTGGCGGTTGGCCCTCGAACGCACCGGGCCCAGTTTCTTCGCGTTGACGCGCCAGGACCTGCCCGTGATCGATCCGACAACGCACGATGTGTATGGCGGCGTCAGCAAGGGCGCATATGTTTTGGAAGACGCGGCGACGCCGCAGATCATTCTGATCGGGACCGGTTCGGAAGTGCCGTTGTGTGTGGAGGCGAAGAAGCTGCTCGAAGCCGATGGTATCGCCGTGCGCGTCGTGAGCATGCCGAGCTGGGAGATTTTCGAGGAGCAGACGGCAGCGTACAAGGCGAGCGTGCTGTCCGCGGGCGTGAAGAAGCTTGCTGTCGAGGCCGGTTCTCCGCTCGGCTGGTGGAAGTACGTGGGCCAGGACGGCGATGTGATTGGGCTCGACCGTTTCGGCGCTTCAGCGCCCGGGCCGAAGGTGATGGCCGAACTCGGATTCACCGCGACGAATGTGGCGGCGCGGGCGAAGGCGCTGGTGAAGCGGAGTTAGCGGAGTTAACCGCCCTTCGCGCGTGTTCGCGGGGTTAGAGGGATGATGAGGTTGAATTGGTATAACGGCGAATGGCTAGCTCCGCTGACAACGCTAACTCCGCCAGTTCCGCGTTCGAGAAAGGATTGACGTGAAGATAGTGATTGCTTCCGATCATGCAGGATTTCCTCTGAAGGAAGAGGTGCGCGCTTATCTTGCCAAGAGCGGCCATGAAGTTGTGGATCTCGGAGCGTTCACGGTCGACCCGCAGGATGACTATCCCGACTTTGCCGAACGCGTTGGGGAAGCCATTCGAGCGGGCGAAGCGCCGCGGGGTGTGCTGATCTGCGGTTCGGGCGTGGGAGTTTGCGTTGCTTCGAACAAGATTCCCGGGATCCGTGCAGGCATGTGCCACGATACGTATTCAGCGCACCAGGGCGTAGAGCATGACGATATGAATGTGCTGGTGCTTGGGGCGCGGATCATCGGGGCCTCTCTGGCTTACGAGCTCGTCGACTCATTCCTTCACGCAAAATTCATCTCCAATGAGGAGCGGTTTACGCGACGCTTCAAGAAGGTGCTGGCGATCGAAGCGAAGTATCAGAAGAAGAGCTAGACTCATCCATTGCCGCGGGCGGAGAGGGCAGCGCGTGGCGCAATCAGGAACGAAGAACCAACTGGCAGCACAGATCAAGAGACGCCGATGTTCCCCTTCGACGTGATCCTCTTCGATGTAGGCGGAGTCCTGCTGACCAACGGCTGGGACCATCGCGAACGCGCGAGGGTGCTGGATCAGTTTCATCTCGATCGCGCGGAGTTCGAGGCACGGCACGCGACGCAGAACGACGCCTGGGAGCGCGACGCGATCACAGTGAAGGAGTATCTGGAGGCAACGGTCTTTTATGTGCCGCGGAGCTTTTCGCAAGACGACTTTCTGGCCGCGATCTGCGCGCAATCGCAGTTATTACCGGATGGTGCAATGGAAATCCTGGAAGAGCTGGCTGAGTCGGGTAACTGCATGGTAGGTGTGCTGAACAACGAAGCGCGCGCCACGAACGACTACCGATTTCAGCGCTTCCGCATTCGAGACTATCTTCAGGTCGCCTTCAGTTCCTGCTACTTGGGCTTGCGCAAGCCGGGATCGGCGATCTACCTTCGGGCGTTGGATATTCTCGGCTTACCTCCGGGACGCGTGCTGTTCATCGACGATCGCGAAGAGAATGCGGTTGGTGCAGAAGCCGTGGGGATGAAAGCAATTCAATTTCAAGGGGCGACCGCATTGAGGCGTGAGTTAGGAAAACTGGAAGTCTTGTAATGGAATTGAAAGGGAGAGCGATATGCAATTGGGATTGATTGGCCTTGGCAAAATGGGCGGCAACATGGCGGAGCGGCTTCATCTAGGCGGCCACCAGGTGGTGGGGTTCGATTTCAGCGCTGATGCGGTGCAGAGGTTGACGGCGTCGGGCAATGTGGGCGTTTCATCGCTTGAAGATATGGCGAAGAAGCTGACCGGCCGCAAGGCGATCTGGATCATGGTGCCACAGGGAAAGCCTGTCGATGACACAATTGCCAAGTTGGAGCCGCTACTGAACAAAGGCGACATACTTATCGATGGCGGTAACTCGAATTACAAGGACTCGCAGCGCCACTACAAGGACGTTACTGCGAAGGGCTTTCAGTTTGT
This sequence comes from uncultured Acidobacteriaceae bacterium, assembly GCA_963745845.1. Taxonomy (GTDB): domain Bacteria; phylum Acidobacteriota; class Terriglobia; order Terriglobales; family Acidobacteriaceae; genus Telmatobacter. The sequence goes on from CAVUZE010000006.1 coordinate 250,077, forward strand.
GGATGTGGGGACCTCGGGCGGCGTTTGGGGATTGAAGGAGGGTTACAGCATGATGGTTGGCGGTGATAAGGAGGCCGTCGAGTATCTGCGACCGATCTTCGAAACGCTGGCTCCGGGCAAAGATATGGGATGGGGCCATGTTGGACCGGCGGGTGCGGGGCACTTTGTGAAGATGGTGCACAACGGCATCGAATATGGGTTGATGCAGGCCTATGCCGAAGGGTTCACCATCATGGAAAAGAAGGAAGAGCTGAAGCTCGATCTCGGCCAGATATCGCAAATTTGGCGCTTCGGCAGCGTGGTGCGCAGCTGGCTGCTCGACTTGACGGCCGATGCGCTGAGCAAGAATCCCAAGCTCGATGGGCTCGAGGCGTACGTCGCCGATTCGGGCGAGGGACGGTGGACGGTGTTCGAGGCAATCGATCTGAATGTGTCGGCTCCGGTAATTACCGAGTCATTGATACGGCGCATCCGTTCGCGGGAGGAGAATAACTTCACCGATCGGATGCTTTCGATTATGCGCAACGCGTTCGGCGGACATGCAGTCAAAAAAGACTAGGGAACAGGGATCAGGGACTAGGGATCAGGGATCAGGGAATAGGAAAACGGAAAGACGGCGGAGGTACGAGGTTATGGCGACAGTCGAGATGAAGGTGCGGCCGGAGGATTTGTCCAGCGTTCAGCACACAGGCGAGCGTATTCCCGACCCCGGGATCATGGTGATTTTTGGCGCTTCCGGCGACCTGACCAAGCGCAAGCTGCTGCCCGCACTGTTTCACCTGGAGCAGTCCGGGCTGTTGCCCAAGAAGTTTGCGATCGTGGGCGTGGCGCGGCGGCCGCTGGGTGGCGAGTTTGCCGCCGACATGCGCGAGGGCATTGTTGATTTCGGCGGCGTGAACGGGTCCGATCCCATGCTTGAAGAATTCGTGAAGAACATCAGCTACTATGCGCTGAGCTTCGACGACCCTTCGCACTATGCGGGGCTGAAGGCGGAGTTGGACAAGATTGCGCAGGAGAAGGGCATCGGACCGGACCGGCTTTTCTATCTGGCGACGGCGCCGGAGTATTTTGCCCCGATCATCGAGAACCTGGGCGCGCAGGGCATGGCGCAGCCGGAACACGGGCGCGTAGGCGTGGTGATCGAGAAGCCGTTCGGGCACGATCTGGATTCGGCCAAGGATCTGAATCACCACGTCAATGGCGTGTTTCACGAGAACCAGGTCTTCCGCATCGATCACTATCTGGGCAAAGAGACGGTGCAGAATATTTTGGTTTTCCGCTTTGCCAACGGCATCTTCGAGCCGATCTGGAACCGCAATTACATCGATCACGTGCAGATCACGGCGGCGGAGACGCTGGGCGTGGAAGGGCGTGGACCGTTTTACGAGAAGGCGGGCGCGCTGCGCGACGTAATTCAAAACCATGTGATGGAGTTGTTGAGCTTTGTGGCGATGGAGCCTCCCTCGAGCTTCGATGCCGAAGCGGTACGCCGCGAAAAGGTGAAGGTGTGGCGCGCGATTCCGAGCATTCCGATTCTGAATGTGGTGCGCGGGCAGTATGGGCCCGGTGTGGTGGAAGGGAAAAAGGTTGTCGGCTATCGCGACGAAGAGCGCGTGAACCCGGAGTCGGGCACGGAGACGTATGCGGCGGTGCGACTGGAGATTGAGAACTGGCGGTGGGCGGGTGTGCCGATTTATCTCCGCGCGGGCAAGCGGCTGAAGAAGCGGGCTACGGAGATCAGCATCCAGTTCAAGCAGCCGCCGCTGCTGATATTTAACCGGATGCAATCGACTGGGCCGTGCAACGAGATTCAACCGAACCTGCTGACGATTCGCATCCAGCCTGACGATGGGATTGCACTGCGGTTTGGGGCGAAGGTGCCGAATACGCCGGACATGTCGGTGTGCCCGGTAAACATGGACTTCGACTACTCTGCGGCGTTCGGCACCTCGACTGCCAACGGGTATGAGCGGCTGCTGCTGGACGCGATGCTCGGCGACCAGACGCTGTTTGCGCACCGCGACGGAGTGGAAGTGACCTGGGGACTGTATACGCCGATTCTTGAAGCGTGGGCGGCGAAGACTCCCGAAGTTTTCCCGAATTACTTTGCGGGATCATGGGGGCCAGACTGCGGCGAACGGCTGCTGGAGAAGAGCGGGCATAAGTGGCGGAATAATCTGGGATCGAAAAGCTGACCGGTGTCGCTCTTTGCTTCCTAAGCAATGGCGGCGATGCCGTGTTTGGCGGCGAGGGTGAGCAATTTGGCTGCTGGTCCTCGCGGCTGTATTCGTCGCGCTCCCATTTGCTGACGACCCCGGTGGTCACATTCAGGTGTGCCGCAAAGACGGCTTGGCTCACGGCGGCCTTTGCCCGGCTGCGGCGGATGGCGGCCGGTGATAGCTTCATGACTGGTGTCAGGCAAGCACAATCGAATTCACGCATGGTTCTGCTATCGATGGCGCCGACCTGATGCAGGTCAGACATGCTTTCGTGCAATGCCGCGAATGCTTCGCTTTTGTATGCTTTCGCCATGTTCCATTCCTCTCGCAAATGGGCGGAACCTTGGGTGTGGTGGCGAGGTTCCGACGCCCCTACGGGGCTAAGATTGTCAAACGGCCTTTTCCCCGGATTGCGTCTCGCCTGCGGCTCGGACTCCATCCGGGGCTAGTCTCCTTGCATCCCTCCGGGATGCGCTTCGGCTCCATTTTCATGTCTCGTTGCGCAGCGAAGGATCATGGACGACTTCTTTGCTCGATGGAGCGATCTCATAAGAGGGAGTGCGCCGCTACTCGCGGATGACTTTGACGAGGATGCCGTCGGGCAGTTCGCCTTCGATCAGGTGGACGACGCCGTTTTTGACGAGGCCTTCGAAGACCTGGCCCTGCGGCTTTGGCCCTGACGCCTTTTCCTGATGGAGAGCCGGGCCGTGCTGCGGCTTCGGACCTGTCGCGCTGGCTGATCCCTGATCCCTATTCCCTGATCCCTGCTTTTTTCCCATGCCGCGGTCCATGGCTTCGTTGGCCAGGCGGTCGGCTTCCTGGTTGCCGCCGCGAAGGGTGTGGCTCATCTCGAAGCGTTCGAGCTTGGCGGCGCGGCGCTTGGCTTCTTCCCAGAGAGGGATAAGGCCGGGGTTCTTCACCTTATAAAGCCCCTTCATCTGTTTGACCATCAGCTCGGAATCGGAGACGACTTTCAAGCGCTTTGCGTCGTTTTTGAGCGCCCAATCGAGAACTGCCAGGAGGGCTGAATACTCGGCGTAGTTGTTGGTCTGTTTGCCCAGGTATTCGCTCAGGCGAGCGACGATATGGCCCTCGGAGTCCTCAATGACCGCTCCGTAGCCGGCCGGGCCGGGATTGCCGCGCGACCCGCCGTCGCAGTGGGCGGTGAACATGCCGGATCCGCCTACTTTGGGAATGTCCTTTTTTGTCCGATCGGGGTTCATTTCGGGAAAGAGGGAGGAGTTCATCGATTCCCAGTGTACCGGGAGCACCGACAGCACGGAGGTACCGCGGAATCGGCTTACTTCGTGGCTGGTTAGGCGTCTACTTGAGTGCGACCACTCTTCGAACGACGGAGCAGTGATTCAATGACAGTTGAAGCCGCTAGCCTAGCAGCTGCCCCCGCGAACGCATTGACGACGGGGCAGGGTGGTTTGGCCTGGCCAGCCGCGCGGGGGGTACAATCCTCTGCAGGTATGGCTGCTACCAGGGCAATGAACGGGCCGGACCGGGCGCAGGAGCGCCTGCAGGCGCGTGCGCCGGAGATGGAACTGATCCGCGAAGCGCAGAAGGGTTCGCGGGTCGCGTTCGACGCGCTGGTGCGCCAGTATGAGAGCCAGGTTTTGCGGCTGGCACTGCACCTGACGGGTTCGGAGCATGACGCCGAGGATATCTATCAGGAGGCTTTTCTCAAGGCTTTTCGATATATCGGGAACTTCCGGTTCGAGTGCTCGTTCTACACCTGGATTTACCGGATTGTCACGAATCTTTGCCTGGATCAGTTGAGGCGGCGCAAGACGCGGCGCGAAGACTCGGCTGTTCTGGTGGACCACTCCGGCGATGAAATCGACCTGCTGGCTTCGGTGTCGGACAACCGGTCGTTTTCGAGTCCTGATCGCGAGCTGGATCGCAAGGTGCTGGGAGAGCGAATTCAGGCGGCGTTGGGAAAGCTGACACCGCGGGAACGGATGGTTTTCGAACTGAAGCATTACCAGGGGCTCCGCCTGCGCACGATCGGAGAGATGTTGAATACGACGGAAGAAACCGCCAAAAATACGCTCTTCAGGGCGACCAAGAAGTTAAGGACTCAATTGGCGGGCTTACGGTGATTTGCCGGTCTTGCAGACGGCGGATTTGGGACCAGATTTGTACCACTGAAGGACGAGGCTGGAAGGACGTAACACTATGAATTGCGAAGTTGCCCATGAACGGATCGTGCTGGCGGCTTACGGCGAACTCGCCGATGAACAAATCCATGAGCTGGACCGGCATTTGACGAGTTGCGGCGAATGCTGCGCCGAGCGGGATCAATTGCACGCGCTGAAGACGCTGGCTGCCGTGCATCGCGTGATTGAGCCGCCTGCGAATCTCGTGGCGCGCTCGCGGATGCGGCTCGAAGAGGCTTTGGACGCGATTCCGCCGAAACGCTGGTATGAGCGTTGGGGCCAAGGGCTGCTGAATCATTTTGCGCGTCTGCAGGCGGCTCCATTGGCTGCGTCGCTGCTGTTGGTGGCGGGCATGGGCGCCGGCAGCCTCGGCGGTTACGAGTTTGCGCAGGCGCGAGCGGCGCATGCCGCGGGCAAGGCGAGTCAGACAGCCGCGCCAGCGTTGCCGATTCCGGCGAGTCCTGCGGATGTAGCCAGCATTTCAAGCATCGTGCAGCAACCGAACAGCGAGATGGTGGAAGTGCGCTATAACCAGGTCGTGCCGCAGCGCATCCAGGGTTCGCTGGACGATCCTGCGATCCGACAGTTGCTGATGATGGCATCGGAAGATGCGACTTCGGCGGGGATTCGCGACGATTCCGTGGGTCTGCTGGCGGCGGAGTGCCGCGCGGGTCACAGCTGCAATGCGGCGGGAATTCGCGATGCATTGATGGTGGCGCTGCGTTACGACCGGAACGAAGGCGTACGCGAAAAAGCGCTGCAGGGGCTTGAGCCTTATGTAGCCGAGGATATGCGTGTGCGCGACGCGGTGCTGGAGGCACTTTTGAACGACAACGATGCGCGCATTCGCTCAGAAGCGATCAGTGTTCTTGCGCCTGTGGAAGCGGACATGACCGTACGCCAAGTGCTGTCCACGGTTGCAACGTCGGATCAGAATCCCCAGATCCGCAACGTCTCCCGGCAGGTTCTGCGCCGGGTGCCGGAAATTCAGTAGTATGACTATCGTTCAGGGCATGGCACCGTACCTAAAGAGTGCGAGCCTGAACGGGGCAAAAATAACAGGGGGAAGACAAATGAACTACTTTTTGAGGCCGTACCGCAGTATGTTTCGGAGCTTGCCAAAAAGCTCGTTGTTTGCCGTTGCCGCGTTGTTCGCTGTTGGGCTGAGTTTCGGGCCGGGCCGTGCGACTGCGCAATCCGCTGGACTGGCGCAGGTAATGCAAGAGCCGAACGCGCTGTTGCACTCGAGCACGCAGGGTTATTTGGGTGTGCTGGTGGGCGACTTGGATTCGGACTCAGCATCCAAGCTCAAACTGAAGGACGTCCGGGGGGCGGTGGTTACGCTCATCGATCACGATGCTCCCGCGGCACAGGCCGGTATCCGGGTGAACGATGTGGTGGTGCAAGTCAACGGGCAAGCCGTGGAAGGCGCCGAGCAGTTCAGCCGCATGCTGCGCGAGATTCCCGCGGGCCGTTCGGTGAGCCTTGTGATCAGCCGCGACGGCGCCGTGCAGACTATTGCCGTCCAACTGGCGGACCGCAAGAAGATGGAACACGATGTATGGAATCGGCTGGACAACGGAGGCGATCAGTCGACCTCGGCTCCGGGGATGGGCATTTTGGAGGGCGGCTCGGGCGATGTGCCTTCGGGCGGCTTCCATCTTCCATTTGTTGGAGCGAGCACGCTGAATGTGGGCGTTCTGGTTGAACCGTTGGCTGCGCAGATGGCCGATTATCTTGGCATTCAGGGCGGCCTGATGATCAAGCAGGTGGTGCGCAAGAGCGAAGCCGAGAAGGCTGGGCTCAAGGCATTCGATGTGATTCTGAAGGTGGGCGGCGACGGGGTATTGACTACGGCCGACTGGGATCGCGCGCTGCGAGCGAATCAGAACAAGCCGGTGTCCGTGACAATTCTGCGCGACCGCAGGCAGCAGACGGTGACGCTGCAGGTGGACTCGAAGAGGCGTCACGCGAAGCTGGAGAAGATGCAGGCGCAGAGCGCCGATCCCCTGGGGTGACACAGGTTCCCCGGGACTTGGGTCTTTGGTCCACGAAATCTCGCACATTTAAGTTTGTGCTTCCCACCCTTTCCGCAGAAAAAAGCGGAAGGGATGGGGCACGGACTTCGTGCAAGCATGATCGGAAGGAGTTCTAGCTAGCGGGGCGGCCCGAGCACCTGCCTGGCGATGGTGGCTAGCTGGATGTTGGATGTGCCCTCATAGATTTTGCCGATCTTGGCATCGCGATAGTACTTCTCCGCGGGATAATCGCGCACGAAGCCGTTTCCACCGAAAACTTCGACGCATTGGCTAGCGACGCGTTCGGCAACGTCGGACGCGAAGAGTTTGGCCATCGCCGCTTCCTTCACGTAGTTTTTGCCGGCATCTTTGAGGCGGGCGGCGTTGTAAACCAGGAGGCGAGCGGCTTCGATTTGCGTGGCCATTTCGGCGAGCGTGAATTGAACCGCCTGGAACTCCGCGATGGGCTTGCCGAACTGGCGGCGCTCCTGAGCGTAGCGGACGGCGTGGGTCCAGGCTCCGATGGCAAGGCCAAGCATTTGTGCCGCGATGCCGATGCGGCCTTCGTTCAGGGTTTCGATGGCAATTTTGTAGCCCTTGCCACGTTCGCCGAGGAGATTCTCTTCGGGGACGAAGCAATCATCGAGAATCAGCTCGCAGGTGCTCGATGCACGGATGCCGAGCTTGTCCTCTTTGCGGCCCACGGTGAAACCCGGCGTGTCTTTCTCAACCAGAAAAGCCGTGATGCCGCGATAGCCGGCCGTTGAGTCGACCGTGGCGAAGACGATGAAGAGTCCAGCCTCGCGGGCATTGGAGATCCAGAGCTTGCGGCCGGAGAGCTTGTAGCCGTTCTCGCAGGGTTCGGCGCGGGTCTGGAGGGCGAAAGCGTCGGAACCGGAGCCGGCCTCGCTCAACGCATAGGCGCCGGCGGTGTCCGACGCCAGACGTGGAAGCCAGCGGTGCTGTTGTGCGTGCGTGGCCCAGCGGCGAAGCGCGCTGACGACGAGCGTGTTGTGCACGTCAACGAGGACTGCGACTCCCGGATCGACGGTGGAGATGGCTTCGATGGCAAGGACGGCGTCAAAGAAGCTGCCGCCGGCGCCGCCGAAGGCTTCGGGGGTTTCGATGCCCATGAGGCCCAGGTCGAAGAGCTGCTGGACGAGGCCCGGAGCGAATTCCTGCTGGTCATCCATGCTGCGGACGAGAGGAGCGATCTTGTCTTGTGCGAATTGCAAAACGGTGGAGTAGAAGAGGTTTTCTTCTTCGGAGAGTTCGGTGAGCGGCGAGGCGGTGGGGTGGTTTTGGGACACGCGGAACGACACCTCCGGCCTCGCAGTGTATCAAACGGGAACGAGTCTGCGGCTACCGCGCTCCATTCGGAGTGTACAAGGTTTTTCGGGAAAGACCGGCCTGGAGAGGACCGTGCTTTCCCACCCTTTCGCCAGAAAGAAGGCGAAAGGATGGGGCACGGAGGTTCTGGGGGATTGGTTAGTCGATGGTCAAGGTGAATTTGGTCGTCGCTGATATCGTGGCTGTCGTCGAATCCTGCCCCGAAACGGTGATGGTGTAGGTTCCTTTGGGTGGGTTGGAAACGGTGGTGGAGACGGAGCCGCTGCCGCAAGCCGAGAGACCCAGGCCGAGGGCGAGCAGCGCGATGACAGCAGCCAGATTGCGAAGCTTGCGCGAGGAGCGTCCCATGAAGCCGGCGAGCAGCAATCCCGCAAAAGCGACGGCAAGCGGCGTACGGCTTGGGGAGTTGTTTTGCGAAGTCTTTACGGGGCCGAGACGATGCATCGCGTGCTTGCCACTCTTGGCGATTGCCGCGCTTACGCAGTCGGAGGCGTTAGTGTCGAGGGTGAGCTGGGTTGTAGCCGGAGTCGTTCCTGCCACCGTCACCGATCCATCGCCGTCGCTCAGCGTATCGCTGAACTCGTAGCAGAGATTGGCGAGAGCTGAGTCGTTTGACGTATCGAAGGTCAGGTACACCGTTCCGGTATAGCCGCCGGCCGGAGTGACCGTAATGGTTGAGCTTGCCGAGGTTCCCTGTGGCACGCTGACATTTGTTGCAGCCAATGCGATGGTGCCTTTACCGGAGCTTGTGCCAGCGATGTTGATGGAAACAGAGCCACTGGAAGCCGCGTGCGTGGTGTCACCCGCGTACTGGGCCACGATGGAGTGGATCCCCGTGGTTGCGAAGTTCGCGGTGTAGGTGGCTGTGCCGTTCGCAGCCAGAGTCACCGACGTGGTAGTGCCTCCTGTGAGCTGGTTCGTGGTCTGGTTCAAGGTCTGATCAATCGAAAGGTTCACGGTGCCGGTTGGGGTGGTCGTGCCGCTATCGGAAGCGACGGTAATGGTGATGGTGTCGTTGGTGCTGACGGTCGGGGTTGCGGTTGCCGCCGAGACGCTGGTGGTGGTGCCGATAAGCGTAGAAGTGGTAGCCGGCCATGCCACAACAAGTGCGCTGAGATTGACCGAGCCAAGGCCGGTGACCTGATCGTAGCCGGTGGTGGTTGCGTAGGCGCCCTCACTGGCGGTGCTGCAATAGTTGGCACCGAGGCTGGATGGGCATTCGTTGTTGCCGGTGGTGACATCGTGAAATGCCGCCGCATAGGTTGTGCTGTTGGAGGCCAGTTTGTAGAGCGTCGGATTGATGAGACCCTGTCCGTCAGAGTAACCCTGCGTCTGGTTGAGAATGGCGACCATACCGGCGAAGATCGGGGTGGCGAAGCTGGTGCCACCGGCGACGTTGAGGTCGTTGGTCGAAGAATCACGGAAGCCGCTGTTGCAACTGGCTGCCTGACCGCTTTGCCAGTCGCTGGTGTCACTGGTGCAGAACAAGTAGCCGGGAAGTTCGGGTGAGGCGTAGAAGGACACGTCCGGAACGTCGCGCTTGCCATCGGCTGGAATGCCGGGTACGCCGGTTTGCCAGCTCGGCTTGGTGGTGTAAAGCGTGCTGACGCCGCCGCCAGTGGCGCTCAGGGAAGTTGCTCCGTAGGTCTGGATCGAAAGGAGATCGTCGTTCCAGGCCACTTCGGGGATGTAGGTCTTGAGAGACAATACCTGGTCCGAGGTGCTCTGTGCCAGCCAATAGGTGGAGTTGGTGGAGACGTCATCGGCTGCGGTGATCTCGGTGCCGCCCACGCCCGTGACGTATTGGCTGCTGGCGGGATAGCTGACCGCAAGTTGTTCCTGTGTGGCTAACGGAGGAAACCCGTTGGAAGTCGTAGGCACACCCTCGTAGCAACCGGATGAGCCGGAATCGCCCGCCGAGGCGATGACGGTCTGTCCCTGGGTCGCGGCCTGTGCCAGGACGGCATCATAGGCGCTTGCGCTGCCGGCTGGCATCTCCGGCTCGCAAGAACCATAGCTGATGGAGATGATGTTGCCGATCTTTTCGTCGACCGCAAAATCCATTGAATCCAAGACGCCGAAGTTTGTGCTGCTGCCGGTGTAAACAAAGAAGATTTCGGCGCCGGGGGCGATGCCGCCTGACCACTCGATGTCCAGGTCCGATTCGCCCTGATCGCCGGCGAATGCCTCAGGCGTACCTGAACCCGGCACCAGGACCAAGTTGGGGTCCTTCACCGTAAGGCCCGCTGCGTTCTCAAAATTCTCGATGTCGCTGTTGAGGATCGAAGATTGGCCCATGATCGCAATCGACTGCCCCGTTCCAATATCGCCGGCGCTGATGAGCGGGTTGATTCCGTAGGCCACCTTGATGTCGGGAGGCGCGAAGAAGACGCCCCCCGAAACGCTTGAGGTGAAGGCCGGATTGGCCTGGATCTTTCGGCTCTTCTCGATCATCGGCTTGGGCCGGAAATCGTCGAGGTTTCGAACGGCCAAGACCACGGGCGCTAGAGCAGAAGGAATCATAAGCGCGGTGGAAGGGGCGAAATGCTTCTCGCCGCCGATGGTGTAGAAGTGCATCTGGGTCTGAAAAGCCTGCTCAACCTGATTGACGCTGCCGGAGAAGCGAATCATGTTCCGGCTTCGCGCGACGGAGTCAATCGAGAAGCCTTGCTGCTCGAGCCAGGTCTCTACCTTGGCCAAATCCGACTGCGCCATGCCGAAGCGGGCTGCGAATTGGTCGGGGGTAAGCCATTGGTGATAGAGAGGCGAGCTGGGATTCTGCTGCGCGGCGATGAGGGCTTCAAGGTCAGCCTGTTGTGCGGCCGAGTGATTGAAGACGATGCTGATGCCGTTCAGGCGAGTGTCGGCAGGGACGCGGCCGGCGTCATATTGGGCTTGCGCCAAGGGGTGAAGCGAACCTTGCAGCGTGGCTACCGTGGAGCTGGAGACCTCTGTCTGAATGCGGGCGGCAGGGGTTTGTGCGCCCAGATTGGCCGCCGCCAAGGCACAAGTGGCGAGCCATACCCAAATGCGAGGGCGTTTTGGCGGAAAGGGGAGATGCGTAGTCGTCATAGTCATCCTTAGTTCATGCAATCGTTTTGGGACAAGATTATGGGCCGCGGAGTCATCAGGCCCGCGTTGGACCAGAGAGCGAGGACGACAGCGACTACCTTCAGCAGTTCCGGGGACGCGATGAGCGAGCCGGCACTCTTCGGGAAGCAGGGGTATTGAGTCTCAAAGGGTTGGCGTCCATCCGATGCGCATCTGGGGACAACCTCCCGACATGGAGCACGCGTCTCCCAAGTTAGACTCGAATTGCATTACAAAGTTGTGGAGGGGGGGGCGGCCAGGGACGAAAGTCATGGGCAGGGAACAGGAACAGGGAACAGGGAACAGGAACAGGAACAGGAACAGGAACAGGGAACAAGGAACTAGGGAACAGGGACTAGGGAAGGAAGACTGGGGACTCGGTCCTATGATTGAGGACTGGCCAATTGCAACGCTGGTGTGCTCTTGCCTGGCGGAATGAACTTTGCGGCGCGCCAGGCAATTCTGAGTGGCTCGCCATCGAGCAGCTTGCGAATCTGGATTCGTGCGTGCTCGGCCCAGGGGCCGCTCCGGTCGAGGCGCACATAGGCCTGCCAATGCCGCAGAGCGGATCGGGTTTCTCCCCTGCGTTCGTAGGCGAGGGCGAGGTTGTAGTGTGCATCCGCATAGCGAGGCGACAGCGCAACCGCCTGCCGGTACGCTGCGATTGACTCTTCGGGCTTTTCCAGTTCATCGAGCACGTTGCCCAGGTCAAAGAAGGCGAGGACGTAGCCGGGGTCGACCTCTGTGGCGCGGCGATAGAGCTCCTCGGCTCGGCCGTAGCGGCGCAGATGAAAATAGATGGTGCCGAGGTTGATGTAAGCCGCGGCATAACGGGGATCCCGCTCCAGGATCTGCTCGTAAACAGCGATTGCGCGGTTTTTCTCGCCTGATTCCTCGGCCTGCACGGCGACGATGAAGAGGCTCTGCACGCTTTCATTGCCGGCCGGAAAACCCGTCGTGCGCCACGGTGATGGCCTGGATTCGGCGGGGCACTGGCCGAGCCGCTCGAAATCGAAAAGCAGTTGGCGGCGAATCGGGTCGACCATGGCGCCACTGCAGCGGAACGCGAGCCGCGTGCCGGTACGAACGAGGCTGGCTTCAATGAGCGGATTGGTCATGCCGGCGACGGCACGCATGGCGACGATCGAATCGCGGATCGAAGCGGCAGGCACGTCTTCCTCACGCAGGACGCGCAACGTCCGTAGCTGCCCGAGATCCTGGAATGTGTAGGCTCGCTGCGGGGGAATGAGTCCGGCTCTCTCCCAACCGAGCAACTGGTGGGAACTGATCTGCAGGATCCGCAAGACATCCTGACGGCTATAGCTGGTCACTCTTCCATGCTCCCTTAACCTGATCGGGTCAAGACCCATTTCTCTTTTAGGTGGCGAATTGGGTTTCGATTTGTTGAACGTTTCTTTGCTTTTCCGATCAATCGTCCTGGACTTCGCTTGTGGAACAGCTCCCGAGGAACCGCTAGCTGCGATTATGCCAAGAATATGCGTGGATAAGCTGGAGCGAATTACTGCAGGAAAAAAAAGAGAGTGGATAACTAATGCTTTATTTGGTTCCTTCCCCCTGGGTCGCGGACAGTCAGGCGGCAGGCATCTGGCGGTGGAAGTAGTAACAGGCGCATTGCCGAGTTGGTGATGCGATCGGAAAACTGAGAGCAACACGTGTGACAACTGTCGAGCGAAATGGTGACAAAAATGCGTAAACCAAAACTATACGATCTCATCAATAAGCGCCTGTATTTCTCACTATTTACACAGAATTTCGTGGTACTTTTGTGCCTTCCGCAAACTCTTGCGCCGTTCTATGCAGGATGGCGTTATGCGGAGGAATCGGCCCCGCGTTCGAAGCGGATTTTCGCCTGGCATTGAAGGAAAAACTAGACGTACTGTCTGCCAGCGAACGTGTGGAAACACTTCTGGGGTACAAGCCACAGGCATTCCTATCATCCACGGTCACTTTGGAAGGGTTGGTTCATCCGAACGACGCCAAAGTGGTCGAAAGCCTGTTTTCTCGCGCCGGCACGGATAGTTCTGGTGAAGTGAATGTCCGGGTCCGCCATGCTGATGGACGGATTCGATGCATGCGCTGGCGATTCGAGCGGAAGAAGTCGGTTTCAGGCTTTGCAATTCTCAATCTGAACATGCGGGATGCAGCTCTGACGAGGAGCGATGAAAGAGATCCCGGGGCCGCAGTCGATCTCAGGGCTGTGATGGAAAGCATGGATGAATGTGTCTACATCAAGAACCGGAACCACGTCATCACGCTGGCCAACCGCAATTTCCGCAAAAGGTTTTCCGATCCTTCAGGGGAGCCTCGCAATTTGACTGGATTGACGGACTACGACCTGTTTCCGGAGGAATACGCTGACCAATCGTATGAGTGCGAGGAGCAAGTTTTAGCTGGGGAATCCGCATCGTATGTCTTGCACGAAACGATACACGGGAGGAAGGAGCGGCTCGATCACAGGAAATTCCCGGTGCGAGACCAGGGTGGAGAGATCATTGAGCTCTTTACGATCATCGCGGTTACGACGGAAAGGGCGCAGGTCGAGCGTGAGGTGCGTGCAAACGAAGAGTCTCTCAAGGAAGCGCAGCGAATCGCGGGCATTGGCAGTTTCATTCTCGACATTCAGCGACAGACGTGGACCGGTTCCGATGTGCTCTACGACATTCTTGGGCTCGACAAGGGGTGTGAGCGCACCGTAGCCGTTTGGAGCGACCTGATTCGTCCGGAGGACCTGGACAGATTGGTCAAGCTTTTAGGAGAGATGGATCTGAAGAAGAACAGGGCTCTGGACGACGAGATACGTTTCATTCGCCAGGCAGACAAGAGCACGCGGTGGGCCCGCGTGAAGGTCCGGATCGAATTGGACTCGCAAGGAAGGCCACGCGTGCTGCGCGGAACGATTGAAGACATCAGCGAACGAAAGCTCGTTGAAGCCGAGTTGCGGAAGAGCACCGGATTGTTGGAGCTGTTTATTCATGATGCTCCTACCGGGCTCGCGATGTTCGATCACGAGATGCGGTATATCAGCGCGAGCCGGCGATGGATCGAGGACCAGGGAGTAAAGGAATGGGATGTGGTGGGTCATTCCCACTATGAGCTGGGCTATACAGTTCCTGAACGCTGGAAAGACCAGCATCGCCGCGCGCTGGAAGGGGAAACGATTTCGTTCAACGAAGACTGCTACCGGAGAGAGGACAGGAGCGAGAGGTGGGTGCGGAGGATGGTGCGGCCCTGGTGGACAGGCCAAGGGACAGTTGGCGGGATTGTGGTGCTTTCGGAAGACATTACCGCGAGAAAGGTGGCGGAGCAGGCGCTGCGGGAGAGAGAACAATCCTTAAAGGAGGCACAGAGGATCGCCGGTGTTGGCAGCTACGTGCTTGACCTCGCCAGCGGAGTTTGGACGAGTTCGGAGATTCTGGATGAAGTCTTTGGCATCGGCAATGACTACCCCCGCACCGTGGAGGGGTGGAAAACGCTGGTTCATCCCGACGACCGCGCGATGATGGCTTCGCACCTGGTGAATGAGGTTCTGGGAAAAGCCATGCGATTCAGCAAGGAGTACCGGATTGTCCGGCCTGCGGACCACGCAGTGCACTGGGTGCAGGGGGTTGGGAAGACTGGAGACAAATCCGCAGGGAAAGCCGATCAAGCTTCGCGGGACGATCCAGGATATTTCGACACGGAAGCAGGCAGAAGCCTCTTTGCGGGAAAGCCGTGAGCTGCTGCAACTCTTCATCGAGCATGCACCCGCCGCGATTGCCATGTTCGATCGCGAAATGCGCTATCTTGCCGCGAGTCGCCGCTGGCTCGAGATCTATTCACTTGTAGGCAAGGAGGTTTTCGGCCATTCTCACTACGAGGTTTTTCCTGAAATCCCGGAACGTTGGAAGGAGGCACATCGCCGCGGGCTGGCTGGGGAACGGCTTCGCGCGGAGGAAGACAGTTTTGAGCGATCGAACGGGTCAATGTGCTGGCTGCGTTGGGAGCTTGTTCCCTGGCGGACGGGAGATGGGACAATCGGCGGAATTGTTCTTTTTACCGAAGACATCACGGCGTTCAAGGCAAGCGAGAATCGGCTTCAGCTTGCGGCGAACGTCTTTACGCACACGTCCGAAGGCATTCTGATCACTGACGCGGATGGAGTTATTCTCGACGTCAACAACGCATTCACAAGAATCACCGGCTACACGCGCGCGGAGGTTCTCGGACAGAATCCCCGAATCCTCAAGTCAGGACGGCAATCAAGAGAATTCTACGCGGGAATGTGGACAGAGCTGAAGGAGAGTGGTCACTGGTCGGGAGAGATCTGGAATCGCGGAAAGGGCGGCCAGACAATTGCCGAGATGTTGACGATCAGTGCGGTTCCGGATGCATTGGGCCGCACGAAACAGTACGTGGCGATTTTTTCAGATCTTACGCCGATCAAGGAGACAGAGAGGCAGCTCAAGCATCTGGCCCACTTTGATTTGCTCACCGGGCTGCCGAACCGGGCTCTGCTCACCGACCGTCTGCGGCAGGAGATGGCACGGTCCAATCGTCTTGGGCGTATCATCGCCATCGCCTATCTTGACCTTGACGATTTCCATGTGGTCAACGACCAATACGGGCGCAACACTGGCGACCAGTTGCTGACAGCAATCACACACCGATTGTCTGCTGTACTGGGCGAAGGAGATACGCTCGCCAGAGTAGGAGGCGATGAGTTTGCCGCGGTACTACTGGAGATTGCGAACATTGAGGAAAGCCTGGCGTTGATTGGACGGCTACGGGATGCCGTAGCGGAACCGGTGCAATTGGGCGAGCTGATGCTTCAGGTGTCGGCAAGTATCGGAGTAACTTTCTATCCACAGACGGAAGAAGTGGAGCCGGACCAATTGCTTCGACAGGCCGACCAGGCCATGTACTTCGCGAAGCTGGCCGGCAGATCGCGCTATCACGTATTCGATCCGACACTCGATCGCAGCATGCGCGGCCGCCATGAAGACCTGCAGCGCATTCGCCAAGCGATGCAGGCGCAGGAATTCGAGTTGTATTTCCAACCGCGGGTCAACATGTGCACCGGGGCGATCCTGAGCGCGGAAGCGTTGATACGTTGGCGTCACCCCGAACTTGGCCTGCTTCTGCCGCAATACTTCCTGCCTGTCGTTGAGGGGAACCTGCTTGTGGTGGAGCTCGGCGAATGGATGATCGGCAGCGCATTGGCCCATATGGAGCGATGGCGCGAAGAGGGCCTGGACATACCGGTCAGCGTGAATATCGATGCTCTGCAATTGCAGGAGCCGCGGTTTGTCGATCGATTGAAGGAGTTATTGGCGACGCATCCCGAAATCCAGCCATCGAAACTGGAGTTCGAGGTTCTTGAGAGCAGTGCGTTTCAGGATCTGGCCCAGGTTTCGGATGTGATTCGAGCCTGCAGCAAGCTGGGGGTATCATTTGCACTCGATGATTTTGGGACTGGATATTCTTCGTTGTCGTATTTGAAGCGATTGCCCGTGGATGTTTTAAAGATCGACCAGAGCTTTGTGCATGATATGCTCGACGACCCTGAAGACCTGTCGATTTTGGAAGGTGTCCTGGTGCTCGCGAACGCATTTCGGAGGCAGGCTGTCGCCGAAGGCGTGGAAACGGTCGACCACGGCTTGATGCTGCTGCGGCTTGGATGTCAGGTCGCTCAAGGTTATGGAATCGCGCGTCCCATGCCGGGGAGTGCGTTAGCCAAATGGGTGGGAGATTGGCGCCCAGATCCACGCTGGACGAACGTGTCCGCAGTCGATCCGGTGAAATGGCCGATTTTATATGCAACCGTCGAACACCGAGCGTGGGTTGCGGAAGTCGAGGAATTCTTACAGGGACATCGGCTGGCGGTGCCTAAAGTTGACCACCATTTGTGCCGCTTCGGCTCATGGTTGGACTCCGAGGCATCGGCCGGGCGTGGCGAGCGTCCAGGTTTTCAGGCGGTTAACACATTGCACCAAAAGCTTCATGCGCATGCCAACGGTATTCTCGAATTGCAAGGCGAAGACGGAGCGGCGGCCGCAAATGCGAGATTGGGAGAGTTGCACACCTTGCGGGATGGATTGCTCGAAAAGCTTCAGACTTTTGTCCTGTCGCAATGACTCGATCACTGCGTCGAATGCAAACCAGGTACTACCGGCTTCTCGCGGTACGGAAGTATTCTGAGCCCGGTCTTCTACCTGCAGGCTTCCGGGTGTTCGATGTTAGACTTTCTCCAGTGAATTCCGCGATCACAACGCAAAAATGAACAAGGATTCGGATTCTTTCCGCAATCGATCTATCTTTTCGGCTTGCAGGCTCGAGCAAATCCACGCATATCCTACACTCTCCCGTCAAAGGACCCTGTAGATAGCAATGGACATGAGTGACACCATCGTAGTTACCGGCGGCGCCGGATTCATTGGGTCGAATTTTGTGCTGCGGTGGTTGGAAAAAGCCGGGACTGCCGTGGTGAATCTCGATGCGCTCACCTACGCCGGCAATGCGGAGAACCTTGAGTCTGTAAGGAGCGATCAACGGCATCAGTTCGTGCGTGGGGATATTTGCGATGCCGAACACGTGGCTTCGATCATGCACGAAACTCGGCCGCGGGCGATTATCCATTTTGCGGCGGAGAGTCACGTGGACCGCTCGATTGCCGATCCGGGCGCCTTTATCCGTACAAATGTGCAGGGCACGTTGACCCTGCTGGAGCAAGCCAGGCGCTATTGGCTGCAACTTGATTCGATAGGCCGCCAATCATTTCGATTCCTGCACGTGTCGACGGACGAAGTTTATGGATCTCTTGGCCCGGAAGATTCGCCGTTCTCAGAGACGACGGCCTACGCGCCAAATAGTCCGTATGCGGCATCGAAGGCTGCCTCGGATCATCTGGCGCGCGCGTATTACCACACCTATGGCCTGCCGGTGGTCACGACCAACTGCTCAAATAACTATGGCCCTTATCAGTTTCCGGAGAAGCTGATTCCTCTTATGATCCTGAACGCGCTCGAAGGAAAGCCTCTGCCTGTGTACGGCGACGGCTGCAACGTGCGCGATTGGCTCTTTGTGGAGGATCATTGCTCGGCGATCTGCTCCGTCCTAGACCGAGGCCGGGTCGGAGAAACTTACAATATCGGCGGGAACAGTGAGCGCAAGAACATCGATGTGGTCACGGCAATTTGCGATCTTGTGGACGAACTGAGTTCGGATTCCGGAATTGGATCGCGTAGAAAGCTGATCACGTACGTCACGGATCGACCCGGACACGACCGCCGTTACGCAATCGATGCTACCAAGATCTGCCGCGATCTAGGATGGTGCCCGGCCGAGGAGTTTGAAGGCGGGTTGAGAAAGACAGTGGCTTGGTATTTAAAGAACGCCGCGTGGGTCGAAAACGTTCGCACCGGAGCGTACAAGGATTGGATCAAGCGGAACTACGAAGAAAGGGTTCCCCAATGAAAGGTATTATTCTTGCGGGCGGATCGGGAACCCGGCTCTATCCGGTGACGAATGCGGTCATCAAACAGCTTCTTCCGGTGTATGACAAGCCGATGATCTACTACCCGCTCAGCACGCTGATGTTAGCGGGATTGCGGGAAATCCTGATTATTTCGACGCCGCAGGATACGCCGCGATTTGTGGAATTGCTGGGAGACGGATCCCGTTGGGGAATCAATCTTCATTACGCAGTTCAGCCCAGTCCAGACGGTCTGGCGCAGGCGTTCCTGATCGGGCGCGAATTTATTGGAGACGACACAAGCGCATTAATTCTCGGAGATAACATTTTCTACGGTCAGTCTCTTTCGGGTCACTTGCAGCGTGCGGCGAAGGTGCAACGAGGCGCTGTTGTTTTTGCATATCCGGTTCACGATCCTGAGCGCTATGGTGTGGTGGAATTCGACGAGCGCGGACATGCGGTCAGCATTGAAGAAAAGCCCGAGTCTCCTAAGTCGCGCTATGCAGTAACGGGTCTCTATTTCTATGACAATGAAGTGGTGAAGCTGGCCGCCTCGCTCAAGCCGGGTCGTCGAGGCGAACTGGAAATTACCGACCTGAACCGTCTGTATCTCGAAGCCGGAAACCTCAAAGTGGAAGTGATGAGCCGGGGGATGGCCTGGCTGGATACGGGTACGCACGATTCGTTGTTCGATGCCGGACTTTTCATCCAGACGATTCAGAGGCGCCAGGGATTGAAGATTGCTTGTCTGGAGGAGATTGCGTTCCGCCTCGGCTATATCAGCATCGAACAGGTTGAGCAGTTAGCCCAGCCGGTGCTCAAAAGCGGATATGGAGAATATCTCTTGTCGCTGAGACATGAGCCGAATTATCTCGCGAATATGGACGAACAATGAGGGTTGAAGAGACGGCTCTAGCGGGCGTTCTTGTCTTAACGCCAGATGTGTATCGGGATCATCGAGGCGCCTTTCTGGAGACATGGAACCTGCGTGGAATGACCGCGGCTGGACTACCGTCGAGCTGGGTGCAGGATAATTTTTCGCTTTCGAAGAAGAATGTTCTGCGTGGCATTCACTATCAGATAACTCAGCCGCAGGGGAAGTTAGTGCGGGTGACTCATGGCGCAGTGCTGGATGTAGCTGTGGATCTGCGCCGCAGTTCGACGACGTACGGAAAGCATATCGCCGTGGAACTCGATGGGGAGAGCGGACGGATGCTATGGATCCCTGTTGGGTTTGGCCATGCATTTCTTGCTTTGACTGAAAGCGTGGGTTTTGCCTATAAGGTGACGGATTACTACTCGCCCGGCGGCGAACGGACCATCGTTTGGAACGATCCAGATTTGGCGATCCCGTGGCCGGTCAGCGGAGAAAATGCCATTGTTTCCGCAAAAGACCAAAAAGGTTCTTCCTTTCGCGAGGCTCAGGTCTTTGCGTGAACGACCGCCCGCGTATTCTCATTCTCGGTTCAGCAGGGCAGCTTGGGCGTGAGTTGCAGCATAGCTTCTCAGGCGCCGGAGAGGTCATCGGGGCCGGACGGGGCGCTGTCGATCTAGCGGACCTTGAACAAGTGCGCAGATATGTCCGCGACGTTGGGCCGGACGTCATTCTCAACAGCGCCGCGTACACAGCCGTGGATCGTGCCGAGTCCGAACCAGATTTAGCAATGGCCATAAACGCGCGCGCTCCAGAAGTGCTGGCTGAAGAAGCTCTACGCCTCGGTTCCCTGTTGGTGCACTATTCGACAGACTATGTTTTCGACGGATCGAAGGCTGGTGCGTGGGAAGAGTCGGATGCTCCGAATCCGCTCAATGTTTACGGAGCAAGCAAGGCGGCTGGCGAGCGAGTCATCGAGGAAGTCGGCGGTAGGTATCTCATCTTTCGGACGAGCTGGGTATACGGCCCGCGAGGGAACAATTTTCTGCTGACGATGCTTCGCTTCGGCAGAGAACGCGATCGGCTGAATATCGTCGATGACCAGATTGGAGCGCCGACGACGACGCTGGAATTGGCCCGTGCGACGCGTTCGATCGTGGATGGCGTCCTCCGCGGCAAATCTGGGAATGTTGCGTCGTGGGCCGGCACCTACCACATGACGTGCGGCGGTTCTGTCTCGTGGTTTGGGTTCGCCAAGGCGATTTTTGGACGCGCAGGTTCCCTGCTGGATGGAAAAAGTCCGGCATTAAATCCGATCGGAACGCGCGAGTATCCGACGCCAGCCAAACGCCCGCTGAATTCTGTCTTATCCAATGAGAAACTTCGCAAGCGGTTCGGGGTCCAACTTTCAAGCTGGGAGTGTGCGCTGGAAGTTGTCCTCGAACAGTTGAAGGCTCACCAGGCGGCGTCTACCAACTGATCACAGATGCTTTAAGGCACCAGAGCCATTTTGTGTTTGGCGGAAGTGGCTACCTCGCGCAGCGATTGTGCAATGTAATCGATCATCTCTTCGGTCAATCCTGGATAGAGCCCGACCCAAAATACGTTGTTCATCACGAAGTCTGTATTTTTGAGATCGCCAACTACCCGGTATTCGGCGTCCTTGTATGCGGGCTGACGGATGAGATTCCCGCCGAAGAGAAGGCGTGTGCCTATCTTTCGACGCTCAAGCTCGCTGGTGACCATGGTCCGCGTCAGGCCGGATTCCGGACGTACGGCAACCGGAAATCCGAACCAACTCGGATCCGAATCCGGCGTAGGTTGCGGCAGCATGTATACGTGTTCGAGGCCCGTCAACCGCTGCGCCAAAAGCCGAAAGTTTTGCCTGCGCCTTTCGATAAAAGCGGGGAGTTTGCGGAGTTGGGCCACGCCTATTGCGGCCTGCATGTCAGTTAGTTTGAGGTTGTATCCGATATGCGAGTAGGTGTACTTGTGGTCGTAGCCATGAGGCAATGAACCGAGTTGCCAGTCGAACCGCTTGCCACATGTATTTTCGCAACCGGGGTCGCACCAGCAATCTCTTCCCCAATCACGGAAAGATTCGATGAGCTTGGTCAATGCAGGCTGCTGCGTCATGACGCAACCGCCTTCGCCCATCGTAATGTGGTGGGCAGGGTAGAAGCTCACGGTTGCCATATCGCCGAAAGTGCCGACGGCCCTTCCTTTGTATGTGGAACCAAGCGAATCGCAACAATCTTCGATGAGCCAGAGATTATGCCGCTTCGCAAAATGCACTACCGCATCGAGATCGAAGGGATTTCCGAGGGTATGCGCAAGAACAATTGCGCGTGTACGAGGACTGAATGCTGCCTCGAGCTGACGCATATCGATGTCGTAGGTGGGCAACACTACATCGACAAACACGGGCACGAGCCGATTCTGAAAAATCGGATTGACTGTGGTCGGAAATCCGGCAGCGACGGTGATCACCTCGTCGCCGGGTTTGAGTTGGCGTTCGCCGAGAGCAGGAGAAGTCAACGCGGAAACCGCAACTAGATTTGCGGACGACCCGGAATTGACGAGACGGACGTCGCGTACCCCGACGAACTGCGCGAACTCGCGTTCGAATTGCTCCGCGTAGCGTCCCGTGGTGAGCCAGAAATCAAGCGAAGCGTCGACGAGGTGCTGCAATTCTTCTGCGCCGAAGACGCGTCCGGAGACAGGAACGGGCGTTTGGCCAGGCACGAAGGCAGCCTTTTCTGAAGAGAGCGCGTGATATTCGGCTACCAATTCCGAGATCTGATTGCGGAGTTGCTGTTGTTGATCGGTCATTGTGCCTTTGTCATGCGGAAACAGAACCTCGGATCTCGCGGTACGCATCAATCTGATGATTGGTGAAACGGAGCATGTTCGTTCCGCGAAGAAACTCCTTGTACCAGTCCGCTGTCATGGAGAGAGCCTGGCGGATATTGAGACGCGGGGTCCAGCCGAGTTCCGATGCCGCTTTGGAGCAATCCAGCAGCAGCATGCCGGTTTCGTGCGGCTGCGGCGTGGAATCAAAATCCCAACTCGCGCCCTCACCCCAGAATTCCGCGAATGTCTTTACGATTTCTCCCACAGAGATTGCGTCCGAGGGTTCCGGACCGAAGTTCCAAGACGAAGCGAACTTCCCGTGGTCATCCCAAAGGCGCTCGGCGAGCATCACGTATCCTCCGACGGGTTCGAGTACAAACTGCCAGGGACGCACTGCACGCGGATTGCGGATCGCAACGGGACGATTGGAGGAGAATGCGCGCACCATGTCAGGAATAATGCGGTCCTGAGACCAATCCCCACCACCGATTACGTTACCGGCGCGAACGGTGGCAAGAGCGACGCCGTGTTGAGAGAATTCCTGCGGAGGGAAAAAGGACGATCGGTAAGCGGCGGCGACCATTTCCGCTGCGACTTTGCTGGCGCTGTAGGGATCGTGCCCGCCGAGGCGATCGGTTTCCTTGTAACCCGAAGAGGATTCATGATTCTCGTAGCATTTATCGGATGTGATGACAACGACTACGCGTGTTGATCCTGTGCGCCGGACCGCCTCGAGAATGTTTGTCGTTCCCATCGTATTTGTTTCGATGGTTTCGCGCGGTTGCGCGTAGGAACGGAAAACCAGCGGTTGCGCGGCGAGGTGAAATACGACTTCGGGTTTGATTTCTTCAAACGCCTTCAGCAACGCAGGATAATCGCGAACGTCCACCAATCTGGAATCCATGATCGATTCGATCCGAGCTGTGCGAAAGAGACCCGAATCGGAGGGGGGCTGGAGTGCCAAGCCGAAGAGACTTGCTCTCTGGGAAGCAAGGTTCACAGAGAGCCATCCGCCCTTAAATCCGGTATGGCCTGTGATCAATACGCGCTTGCCCTGCCAGTTCATGATTACCAGACTTTCCAGGGCGCTTTCCCGCCTGCCCAAAGCCCTTCGAGGAGTGTGCGGTCGTACATGGTGTCCATGGGTTGCCAGAAACCGCTATGCCGATAGGCTGAGACCTGACCATCGTGCGCGAGGCGCTCAAGTGGCTCCTGTTCCCAGGCGGTATCGTCGCCGGCGATATAGGAGAATACCTTCGGAGTGAGCACAAAGAATCCGCCACTCACCCATGAGCCATCTCCCGCTGGTTTCTCTTTAAAGTCGACGACCTCTCTCTCTCGAGTTTCAGAGCTCCGAACCGCCCGCTGAGCTGTGTTGCCGTGACTGTGACAGCCGTGTGCCGGGCGCGGTGAAACTCGATAACTTTGGTGATATTAATATCGGAGACGCCATCGCCATAGGTAAAACAGAAATCCGCCTCATCCCTTAAGTACCCTTCGATGCGCTTGAGCCGGCCGCCTGTCATTGTGGAGTCACCGGTATCGACGAGCGTGACCCGCCATGGTTCCGAAGAATTGCGGTGTACTTCGACTTTGTTGTTTGCTAGGTCGAAGGTTACGTCGGAAGCGTGCATGAAGTAGTTCGCGAAGAATTCTTTAATCAGGTAACCCTTATAGCCAAGGCAGACGATGAAGTCGTTCACTCCGTGCGCGGAATAGATCTTCATGATGTGCCACAGAATCGGTTTGCCCCCGATTTCGACCATCGGCTTAGGCTTTAGTGCCGTTTCTTCGCTGAGTCGACTCCCGCGCCCACCGGCAAGAATGACCGCTCTCACTGAGTCTTTCCTTTCAAGGAGAATACCTGCGCGCCGCTCAGCCTTGGTCCGAGCGCTGGATCGTGATCAAAACGACTATATCCTGTGAAGGCAAGGACTGCCAGGAGGCGAGAGCTGTTCAGGAACCTTCGAAGCCATTCGGGGAGTTTATCGACCCTACGCAGGCAAGCCTACCAAGCCGGGTTGAGGTTGATTCAGCGCCCGGATGAGTTGATGCTTTGTTCAATGTAATCGCAGAGCATATGGCCACAGAGGATGTGACCCTCCTGGATGCGCGGAGTCTCTGTCGAAGGAATCCGCAGGGTCTCGTGGGCAATCCGTGCCAACCCGCCGCCGATCTGTCCGGTGAAGGCTACAGAAAAGGCACCTATCTCGCGGGCTTTCTCGAGCGCAAGGCAAACATTCCTGCTGTTTCCCGAAGTGGAGATGCCAACAACCACATCGCCCGGAACGCAGAGCGCCTCCACTTGGCGCCGAAAGATGAATTCGTATCCGTAATCGTTACCGATCGCGGTGAGAATCGATGTATTGGTTGTGAGGGCAATGGAAGGAAGTGCGCGGCGTTCCCGCAGAAAGCGGCCAACAAGCTCCGCGGCAAGATGTTGGGAGTCCGCGGCACTCCCGCCGTTTCCACACCAAAGAATCTTGTTGCCGTTAAAGATGGAATCACTCATCTTTGACGCGATTCGCTCAAGGACGGCATGGTCGTCGTGCAAGGCCTGGACGACCTTTATGTGTTCGGCAATGGACTTCGCAAATATCTCCGAGGCCGGTTGCATCGATTCTCCAAGTTCAACAAATCTGCACTGCCCTCTCACGCCGTCTCATCTCGAATCCCTCTTATGCCCGTTTCTTCAAAGCGTGGTTATCAGGGGCCGTTATTGAATCACGCTGAGCGCGGCGGCGCCCAGCGCGAATTGGGAAAACAACTGGGACCAGTCGAGGAACCCTCGCAAAGCCGAGGGCCTGAAGGCCTTTTCCGGGACAATGATCGTGTCACCGGGATACATGAGTACATCGTCAAACTGATTTCCCCATAATCCCTTGCGAGATTCATAGCTTACGACTTCGCCGTCTGCACGGATGACGAAAGATCGTCGCTGATCGGCATCCTTCGTCGGTCCCCCGGCCATTCGAAGGTAAGAACCCACCCGGCGTCCCCGCGCATAAAGGAAGGAATTCTGGTCGTTGACTGCACCGACAACATTAATACTGGCTGGAACGTGAGGAATCACAAAACGGTCGCCGTCCTCGAGGGCAATGTCGGGCAATCCGCTGGTGCCATTGCTGTCTGGCTTAAATTCCATAACAATGCGACCCGTTGCTCGGATCTGGCGCAAGCGCGTGATGAGTTCTCGCTCGCTGCCTTGTGCGGCGTTTCCGCTCGCGAGGTCCTGAGCTGAACTGACTGGATTCGCCGCCAAGGCAAGGTTGCCTCGCTGAATCCGCATGTCCAGATTCTGGACGTACTCATCAATTCTGGCCTGCTGGACGACGCGGGTGGACTCTCGATTAAACTCCGACCCGTAGAGATAGGCATTTGGAGTAAGGCCGCCGGCGCGATCGACAAGGCTTCGCAGAGTTTCTCCGGGTTGCACCGTGTAAAGCCCTGCGTGCACGAACTCCCCCTCCAATTTCACGAGTTTCGTTTGCTGTGCAATGGGAATACGGATGTCAGCTTCGGAAAGGATCGAGACGACGTCTCCAGGCTGCAACTCGAGATTCTGGGATTCATCGTGTCCAAGAACGAGCTTGCCAAGGTCGAAGGGAATCAAGACAGTTTTCAAGTTTTCGGAGTCAAGCCTCTGGATGACCGCGTAGTCCCAATCGACCTCCGGAGCGGTCTGGGTGATGCTCGTCTTCTGAGAGGAACGTGCGATACGAGAGGAAGACTGCGATTGTTCCTGAGCTGCGAGAGAGGTGCTGGAGCCACGCTGTTGAGCGGACAGATAGGGGCTTTGCTGTGAGCCCTGGGGGGGGGCCTGCTGCGCTCCATATCCGTATTGGTCTTGAGACGGGAAATACTGATCCTGCGTCGGGAGGTTTTGGTCCTGCATTGAACCTGGAACTTCCGATTGCGATGGATTTGTCAGATTCGTCTCTTGCTGTGGGGGCGGCAGCGTCAAGGGGTGATTCTCGGCGGGCTGGCGCATTCGAGAAAACCCTGGTATTGGCTCAAACTCCGGAGCCGGCAATCCTAACTGGGCGCGCTTCCACCAGTAGTTGCGTGTGATGAGCGACTCTTTATCTGGAATCAAATCCCGGATACGCATTCCAGGATGCCAGGCAAAGCGGCCCGGGTTTGCAATGTTGCCGCGAAGTGTGACGGTCTGTTTGTAATTGGGCACGATGGACAGCACTCGGATGAGATCGCCCTCCGCGACGGGGGTGGCCAAACCGGTGGCATCATATGCGACTTCCATCGCGTGGCGCTCGTTGTGGTCTTCGATCCGTTCGATCGAAATTCGCGCCTCTGCTGCAACCGTAGAAGCGCCGCCGGCGTCCGCAATGAGGTCGCCGAGCGATTCGTTTGGGCGAAGTTCGTAAATTGCGGGATTCCGCACGCTTCCCGTCACGGCTGCCTGCGGTCCTGCCGGAGGAATGAAGATGACGTCACCGGAAAGGAGCTGGACATCGCTCGACTTATCCCCTCGAACTAAAAACGAGTAAAGATCGAAGTTGGTTGTCACGTCCTTTCCCCGACGCAGCTGAATCTGGCGAAGAGAACCTTGAACTGACGGACCACCACTGGCGAACAATGCGTCGATGAGCGTACTCAGAGAGCTAACCGTATATACGCCTGGCCGCCTCGCCTCGCCGGCGATATAGATTTGAATTGCACGTATCTGACCTATATCCACCTGTAATTCGAAATTGCGATAAACGTGTCCGATGGCTTCGCGGAGATGCGCTTCGAGATCCGAATAAAGCATTCCAGCCACGTGAATAGGCCCGATCTGGGTGACCGGGATATAAATTGCTCCCGATCGGTCCACGCGCACATTGGCCTGGAAATTCACTTGTCCCCAAACCCGGATGCGCAACTCGTCGCCGGGGCCGATGACGTAAGTTGGCGGCACCGGGGCCATATCAAGCGGTGCGAAGGTCGAGGGTACATTCTGGAACAGATTTGCACCGAAGATCGGGAGAACCTGGCCTGTCGTAGAGGCGGTGAACTTTTGAAACTCTGTTAATGGTTCCGGTGGAAAGGGCAGGTTCTGAAGCGGGTTTCGGTTGGTAGGACGACGACTCTGAGACTCGATGTCAGAGTAAGTCCTAGTTTGGACCTGAGGCTGGTTCGTAAGACCGTTCGCCGAGGGCAACCGCATTTGCGGTCCAAGCATCCCACTCGTATCTTCTGTAGATTCCCCTGTTGAGCATTGCGAAGTGCTGGCCAGAAGAGGGTCCGAACAATCCCAAGTATTCGTGGTTTGGGAAGCGTCGGGAGTACTGTTTTGTGGTTGCTGTTGCGCGAATAAGACTGCGGTAAGCGAAAGCAGAAGAGTGCCGGGAAACGTTCGCTTGATCATGCGGATGCACAGCAGGAGCATAAGGGGATCGCGAGTAGAATCACCGGCATCGCGGCCGCTGCCGGGATCCAGAAGGCTCATATTGCAAGAGTCTAACATGCCGTCGTTGAACCAATTCGAAGCGGATTCTCTTGTCCAAGCCGCAGGGACCGACCTCTTAAGTTTTCCACAGCGCGAATCATAGTTTGAAGGCGTACTGGTATATTGGCCGTGTTTGGGGCGGCATCTCGAAGGCTCTGCCCTGTGCCAGGGTAAATAGGCGCATATTAACCTGGTTGCTAATAACGCGAGAGATAACCGTCATCGATGAATTTCAATTTGTCGCTGTGTCGGCTACGTGAGATGTGAGATGCGCATCGATGGGAAAATTAGCGCTAAGACGCAACTTAAGCCGGTCGTCCGGGTTGGCTTAGTCAGCGTGACTTACGTCACAGTACATGAGGAGTTTCCGCCATTTATTTTTTTGTGGCGATAATCGCTGTAATGGGCCAGCATTAAGAGTAGCCTGTTCTGGAGATGGAATCTACGTCTCCTAAGGATTTTAGCAATTTTGTAAAATTGATCATTTGATGTCTGCTATCCTGATTGGCATGAAACACCAAAACTAGTCCCTATAATCGGGATGGTTTTGAAAGAGGCCATCCAAGAGGAATGGTTAGATCCGCCCTCCGCCAACGAAAACGTGACCGGTTATGGGTGCCGATCTTCCAAGTGCCAAATGCAGTTTTGTTATGTGCCTTGGCTGTTTGCAGAAGAGTTCTGTGACTCGACTCCGAGATGGAGCGACTACGACTGAAGGAAGCCAGCCGACAGATATAGCGCGAATCGCCCATAGCGCGAATCGCCGTGAATGAGGCCGAGTTCCTCACTATTGATACCGATATTGAAGTCTGTCACTCTGTGGAGGGTGAATTGAGTCCGAAGTCGCTTCTTCCTGCAACTCTTGACGCCGTCTTGGAACGATCGGCACAGTTTGGGATTTCTGAGGGTGCCGATGCGGTTGAGAAGCAGAGCCAAGTTCGAAAGCCGACAATGAACCCTCGTTCTTCGATTCACCTAGTACGCTCGCGGGTGAGCGCATGGTCGCGATCTGACGCCAAGCGACTCTTCGACTGCGCATGCATCGTTCCTGTAACGCCCTTGTTAATTCCGCTTTTTCTGGTCATTGGGCTCGCGGTCCGCTTGACCTCGACCGGCCCGGTTCTCTTCATGCAGAAGCGTATGGGACGCAACGGGCGCACGTTTACCATCGTGAAGTTCCGGACACTGGAGCATCGCGAGGACAGGGCACATCATAGTGTGACAACCGCGGACAACCAGCGGTTCACTCCTGTTGGACCGTTTTTGCGCCGCTGGAAGCTTGATGAGCTACCCCAGCTTTGGAACGTCCTCAAAGGCGATATGAGCTTGGTTGGTGCGCGGCCGAAGCTTCCCGAGCACCAGATTGGCGAACTGCAATGCCGTCCCGGAATCACCGGCGCTGCTACTATTGCGTTTGCTCGTGAAGAGAACTTTCTTGCTCGCCTGCCCAAACAATGTCTCAACGAATATTACGTCGAAAAAATTCTGCCGGCGAAACATCAGCTCGACATGGAATACATGTCGCGCGCAACGTTTTTCTCTGACTTCAAGCTGCTTGTTGACACAGTGCTACGGCGTTGGGACTCATCTGTAATGGAAAACCTGCTGAGCGGAGCAATTCTGGCAGAAGAGTTCAATGCGCATGTTCCAGTGATCACTCATTCCCATGTATCGATTCTTACTGGGGATGGCGATCTCACCGCGGAGCAGCAATTCACAGAAGCATAGCTTCGCAGCTCATTCCGAAATTCAAAGAGAAGTGCCTTTTTGCGGAATGGGCCAGCCCTCGCCATCCGGATGTCGGGAAGAAGCCCTATTTTGAATCGCGCGGAAACCAAGTGAACTGAACTTTCGAGACAGCGTCGCTTTGGGAGTTGGTTTGATAGATGGGAGCCTTCCAGCTCTCGTATTGAACCGAGCCTACGACTTCGAAGTCTTTGTGGATCCGCTTGCGCACCTGTACTGCAAAATCATTCTGGGTAGTCCCGCCAGGGATGAAGTCTTTGGAAGCTTTTGCATTCCTATAGCTGAACTGAATCTCTTCTTGCGGAGACAGGTGATAGGTCAGCCAGGCCTGCCCACCCTTCCCCTCGCGCCCCACCCAGTCGCCGACGAGGAATCCTTTGTTGGTGGGGCCTTGTCTCTGGACCGTTTCCCAATAGAGAAACTTACCCTGATTGATCGGAGAACCGTCGGGGTTATAGTGGCTTGTGGGCTCCGTATTGGCACCCTCAATGCGGAGGTCAAGATGCTCGAACTTTGGGAACCTCGCCAAATAAATGCCGGGATGGACTCCGGAGCGGCGGGGCGCGCTGATCGGGTTCACATCGTCGTGCACCAGCGAATCTGTATAGAGCGTCATCCAATGGCTGAGAAGCGGGAGCCGGTAACTGAAATCGAAGGTGCCGAAGCGGGCACCCGGATCGTCCCGTGTGCCTTTTTCCGCATAGACATTTTGAAAGCTAAAGAAACTTTTCAGGAATGTGTGGAGCGTGATGGGTTCGCTAAACGGTTGGCCCGTGTTGGGGTTGATTCCTCCATTTCCGCCCCAAACAGCTAAACGATCAAAACCGAATTCCAAATCGCGCGTGGGCTTGAAACTGATCTTTTCCACATGTGCCCATGGATCGTTCGGATACGTATGCCCTTTCAGGCTGCCGACAAAGAAGTCATAGCGGATTGGGCCCATGAGCCGTGAGACCAGCGGGATGCGCAGCGGCTCCACGCGATTGATCTCGAAGTCGTAGATATTCTCGGCATTGTTGCTCCAAAGCATCGCCGCGCCTTTGTCGGGCCCAAGCCAATGGTCGCTCTTCCCAAATGAGACCTCATGGCCGAGCAAATGATAGGAGAGATTCGCCTCCATGACGCGCGCGTCGTTTGCGGCTGCAATCGGACCCGCTGGGATGGTGTCCTGCTGCACGTTGGCCGCGTATGGGATGCCGTCAATCGAATTGGAAAGGAATGCCGCGAGGGTCGGAGAATAGCCGGCCGCGGATGGCGCGTGCTGCACTTCGCCGCGAAAGTACAAGGAAAAACGCCCGGCCTCGGCGCGCGCGCTGAAACCCGTTGAGTTGTTGAATCCGCTTTGGCAGGGGCGTCCATAGTCGTCGATGATTGTCTGTCCAAGATGGAAGCTATCGCGAAGCGGTGTTCCGCCAATGCCGCGGATGTCGGTATAGACGCTCTCCAACTGGGTGCTGGGATGCGCGAGCGCAGACGTGCGGTCAAGATCGGGCTTCACCTCCCGGAGTACGGCCAGGTAGATCCGTTTTGCCTCTTCGTTATTCGCATCCGACTCGATTCGGTCGGCGCTCAGCTGCAGCATGTGAGCGATGCTCAGGCGTGTCCAGGGACGCAAGCCCAGGAAGGCGCTGTCCAGGTAACCTAGGGCATGCAATCGATCAAGCGCAGGGTAGATCCAGCTGTCCACGGGAATGTAGGTCGAGCCTTGCGTGTCATTGACCGAATCGGGTTCGTAATCGTTGTCAGGCGGGGACTGTTTCGGGGTCTGCGCGCCGGCGACAGAAAAGGATAACGCCCAGAGCAAAAAGAAAGGAATGACTGCAAAAGTGGGTTTCACCAACACCTCAGGGATGCGCGGGAATCCCTTCACTGGGTACCCGGCGCCTTTCTTTAGACGTCGCGGTGTGCAGATTCCGATTGGGTCGATCTGCGACTGGCATCAAATTGCGCGAAAACGCCATCTTCTTGGGGCCAGGGGCATAAAACCACGTACTGCTTCGATAGGTCCGATCGAACTGAGCGGCGTCGCGAAGGAGTCGGATCAAAAAGAGTCGATATCCCTGAATTGGCCGAAACTGGAGCCGACGATCGGACTTGAACCGATGACCTGCTGATTACGAATCAGCTGCTCTACCAACTGAGCTACGTCGGCGTACTCCTCAAAGATTGTATCGTTGTGTCCGGCTTCGGTAAAGTTGAGCAGTCAAAGAAGCTGACGGTGCAATATAGCAGCAACCGAAGGTCAGAGGACACACAATGGATCAGACTATCCAGCTGGCGTTCAGAATCGCGATCGTTTGGGCAGCGGGTTTCCTTCTAGCGGTCGCCGTCCGCGCACTGCTTCCGGAACAGAATGGGTTTACGCTCACCGGACACGAAGGAACTCTGTTCATTCCCTTTAGCCGAATAGGCTTTTGGACCTGTCTTCTGGCTGCTCTCACAGTCACGGCGCTTGTAGTTGGCCGCGCGCTACTCGCCGACATTGGCTGGAGCAACTTTCGCTAGGAGGACTTATGCGGCGGCCCGGAGCTAAGCGGTAAGGCACACAGACCACCAGCCCATACACTTATCGGACTTTCAGGCGTTGTGGATGCGCCCGCCGTTGCACCCTACGGCGCTTTTCGTTGAGCGGTCCAGAGCCCATCGGCACGGCCCTCAATGCGCATGCGGCCTTTTGCAGCGGGGCCGTCGAACCATCCGGCGAGGATGGCCGTTGTGGGTCCCGGCGAGCCAAGTCCACTTTTCGGCCAGTCCGCGGGAAAAGAGAGCTCAACGTAGCCGTCGCGCCAGGCACCTGTGATTGGCGTGGCATCGCCCAGGTCGCCGGACCATGTGCCGGTCAGCTTGTTGCCGTCGCGTGCGAGCTTCATCGTGCCGTTGAATTTGCCGCTATCGGTGGAGTTCCGCACCGACCATTCGCCTGCGGCGTCGGAGCCATTGGTGACGGGCTGAGCGGGGGAGGGAATCACGCGGACATTCGCAAAGTAGGATTCTTCGCCGGCATAGCCCCAGAGAGCGATCCTGCCGTGCAGGTTGGAACTCTTGAGCCCATCGACTACGAGACTCGGCTTGGATGAGCCATTCAGGAAAATACGAGCAGATCGGCCAGAGACGTCGATCTGCATGTGAATCCAGGTCTCAGGTGCGATGTCGGCGTAGCTCTCGTAGACGTAGGGCCACTGGCGGCGCAGGCGGTACCAATCGTAGTCAGGTTCGGAGCAATACTGAACGGCATGATTGCGCATGGCCTGATCCTCGGAGAGGGCATTCTTGGGGCGGAGATAGAACACTTCGTATTCGGAGCCGTCGCTCTTGGCGCGGAATGCCAGGCCAGTGAAGCCAGGCATGCGAACGCCGGGCGGTGTTGTGATGTGGACTGCAACGTCAGCTTCAATCGCGCCGTCCTGAAAATCGACCCCAGGGAGAAAGGCGAATCCCGATTCGTCGTTTTGAGAGGCCGTGGTTAAACGAAGGGCCTTGTGTCCGAGATACTCGACCGGCTCGGCCTTGACGCCGTGGAGTTCGAGACCGGCTGCGTCGGTGAGAGGGAAAAACTGAGCGGAGGCGACGCGTCCTGCGATCGACGCGGCCAGAAAGAGTGCAAGAGCGCACACTCGCTGCATTTTGACGTTCAGATCATGGGGCATAGGATTCTCCAGGACCTCCGAGAATCGAAATGGTTGAGCGCCAACTCGGCGCGCCTTCGTGCAGAACCAAGTTCATTCCATGCGAGGGTTGCATGGGATGCTGGATGTCATAAAGAGAATTGTGACGAGGCGGACTCAGCGCGCCGTGATTCTGGCCGAAACCCAATTCGAAGTCTTTGCTGTTTCTGACGAAGATGGCGAGCGTCGACGAATGAGAGAGGTGCGTGTCGTAAGAAGCCGGGATGTCGGGGGGTAGAAGCGGAAAGAGCCGCCCGGCAACAGGGCAGCTCCTTCCTTAGGGAGAATAGTTCCAACGGAGGCAAAGCCATCAGAACTTTCTGGCTGCATAGTAGGGGCGGGGGGGCAGAGTGTCAAGAATAAATCCGATGCGAAATAAATCTTTTATTTATAGTAAGTTACAGAAGATGTAGATTTCCTGCAAACGTCCCGCAATCGGTCGTAATTTGGCCATTTAGCCTACTCTTCTTGCCGTTTTTGTTAGGTGTTTTTTCGGGTTTTCGTCTTGTTTTCCACAGACTTACGGCTGTCGGCAGACTCTTGAATCTACGGTAATCTCCGCCGGTCTGGAGCTTCGCTCATTTCTCGAGATTCAGGCTAATAAACTCGGTCTCGTAAACGGAAGAAGCAGGCTTCCCGCGAGCGACGCGGTACATCGCACGACCGCCTCCGAGGAAGAGTCCCAGGAGAATTGCAGCGGCAGATCCGATGATGACCAGTTCGGCGATGCCGAGCAACAGACTGCCGGTCTTGTTCACTTCGGATTCGGTTGGCTGTGGAATTGAAACCAGCTGTTCCTGAAAGTGGACCGACTCGAGCAGCTTGTGGCTTTCATCGGGGATGGCGTCGCCGCTGACGAGAACGACGAGTGGTCCGCTGCGGCGCACTTCGAGCGAGGCCTGATCGGAGTCAGCGAGAGGCTTGGGAAACGCGGGCTGCGCGTGCACGCCGGCTTTAATGTAGTCGCGAATTTTCGTTTCCTGCGCCGCAGCCATTTGCGGCGTGGGGTAGTCGATGATGGTGAGCGTGGCCGGATTAGAGGGCAGGGAGTAGTTGGCTGTCACTGTCTCCGCGCCACGATCGAATCCGATGAGGTCGGGCGGCAGAACGCCGCCACCGCCGACATAGCCACCGGGTCCCAGAGCGTAATGCGTGGTCTGCTTGTCAAGCGAAGCCTGCGGCAGGTTGGAGAGAATCGGCGGGGGGATTGCCTTGTTGCCCTCGGCAACGGGCAACTGCCTCGCAAGTTCGCGCAATTCGGCAGCCGACATTGGCCCGATTTGAGAGAAGGTTGCGTCCACTACCGTGGTGCCTACCCAGAAGAGCACGCGGTTATGATTCGATGTTGCCCCGGTGCCGATTTCTTCTTTTGGCCAGCCATTCTGGCGATAGAAGGAGTACGCTCCGTAGGACCCGCTCGTGTCGAGAAAGCTGAGCGCACTTACGGTGAGCGTTTCGCCGTCTCGCTTGTAAGTCGCGAGCATCGCGTGGGTGAAGTCGTATTCCTTGAGAGCAGCGGCGTTCGCGCTGTCGGCCTGGGCTGGATCGGTGACGGTCTTTGGCGGTTCGGCAGCAACCCATCCGGCAAAGGCATCGGGTAGCAAGGGCTTTGGCGGTGGAGGCAACTCAATCTTTGCGGGAG
The DNA here is from genome assembly GCA_963745845.1 of uncultured Acidobacteriaceae bacterium. Classification (GTDB taxonomy): domain Bacteria; phylum Acidobacteriota; class Terriglobia; order Terriglobales; family Acidobacteriaceae; genus Telmatobacter. The sequence goes on from CAVUZE010000006.1 coordinate 284,619, forward strand.
TCGACTTGGCCGGAGCGGCTTGTGCGTGCGCGCGGAAACAATGCGGCAGAAGGGCTGCCGAACAAATCAGGATGGCGATCCAACGCTGCAAGATTCATGCTCCAAATACCAGACTACTACCAGGACTTGAATACAGCCCAGCGACGGGATCCAGAAATACGGGTTCGTTGCCGCCCTGGATAAATCCCATCGCACAGGTCCATGCAAAACGTTCGCGCACACCCGCCCCTGGAAGCACGCGAGGCCGATCTTACTCATTGGACACTGACGAGCACAAAAATGTTCCTTGGGCCATAGCGCGGGCGGGCACTGCTGGGTGGCCTATGCAATGCCAGGTGGATTGGCGGCTGGTGGAAACAGGATGTCGCCGAGAACCTGATAGCGGCCACCGTAGAAGAGCAGAGCGTACTCCCGTACCCCTGTGCTCACGGGCCCTCCAAGACAGATACCGGCGAACAACGCGAAGGCGAATCCAAGTACACCGAAGAACACCTGGAGAAGAATGCCGGCAATCGCGGATCCGCCCGTCGCATCGGCGAACGCCGAGTGCACGCCCCACTCAATGGCCGCAAATATACCGGCGACGGCAAGTCCCGGGATGATCAGCAGCATGAACAAAGCAATCGTCGCAATTGTGGGCAGCACCACGCGCAGGAGCGTGTACACAAAGAACTCTTTCTTCTCGGCCATGATGCGCGGCCACACGCTCCCCCACGCCTCGCCAGAGGTTGCGTCTTCCAATGCGAAATGGGGCAGCATCCAATCGCGCAAAATCAGATCGGTCACAATTCCAGCCAATGCCAGCAGAAGGATGATCGGAATCAAGGGCAATACGAGAGACAGCAGCAGCCCGATGTTCAGATGGGCGCCCTGCTGAGACTCATGAAACAGCCGCCAAAAGCCGGCCACGAACGGCAGCGCGACCAATACCGTCAGGAGCAGAAAACAGATTCCCACCACCACGTTCAACCAGAAAAAGCGCATTGCCTGCGCACCGTAAAGCCGCCAGCCAGGCCCGATTTCCTTGGTCTTGTGGACCAGGCAATGAAAGAAAGCAAAACGCAGCCGGGTTACCAGATAAAAAACCACAATCGACACAACGATCGCGACCAGCACAGCTCCCACAATTGCCGCGATCCAAGCCGGCGGAATGTCCATCGGCGAATGAATCATCGGTCCATGTGCTGACGGATGATTGTTGTGCGTCGAGGAATGGAAATTGCTCCCGATCCCTTCGGTGACGATCGCGACCAGGCCAAGCTTCAAATAAGTTCCCCAGCTGAATGGTCTGAAGAGGAAATCCCTGGTGCGCCGAACGGCAAGCGAGACAGCATCCACGGCAGAAATGGCGGGCATAGGAGACCTTTCCGGAGAAGGCAAAGCGTACCACGGAATACGCATTTCGAACGTTCTAAGTTCCGGAGAAACGGGTTGGAGGCTGGGCAGTCAATTGCCCGCATTCATTTTGGCGTCGATCTCTTCCACGCGTTTTACCGCTTGCGTGAGGTCGAGTTTTGACGTGGCCCTCAGTAATGTGATGGCGTCGATCTTGCGACCCTGTTTGAGCAACGAGCGAATCGAATCTTCGTCGGCAAGCGCAGCGCCGTTCGGCTCCTCGGCGGGTTGGGGCTGCAAACTTGTCGCGCCGGGCTTGAGAAAGGCGAGTATTGTCTCGCGCATTTGCGCATAACGGGCCTTACCGCTGTTGTAGCTGTATGCCATGGGAACGGAGCCCTGCGAGGTAAGAATCGTCAGACGATACGTCACGGAGCCCTTGTCCATCGCCATCGCTTCTGTTCCTATGCCGGTGATGTCGCTGAAGGGAATCTCTCCGGACTCGACCTTCAAGAGCTTGCGGCCATTCCAGCGAACCATGCGGTGCACAGCGTCGAACACGAACGTCGTTTTGCGCACCCCGAAAAGAGCAAAGAGGAGGAAAAGGCCCGCGCCGGCGAGTGTGCCGTGCCTGCCGGGGGCGATTCCCAGGTAGAGCAGGGGCGTGGCGACGAGCGTGCAGAGCACAGTGACCCAGAGGAGCGAGTCTTTGACGACGAGCTCTGTCGGTGTCTGGTGGGTGATTCGCACAACCAAACTATCCCACAGATGCAAACCAACTAGAGCGGCAAATGTGCGGCCGCGGCATAACCGGAGTTTGCCCACCAGGCATCGAACGCGGCGAGGGCGCGTTCACACTGGATGCGATGGCGCTCTTTCTTGTCGCGGACTTTCTTGCGCGTCTCCTCGTCGAGCGGCTCGAGGAGATCGAAGGTGATGTTGGCGGGCTGGAAGCCTTTGGCGTCGGCATGGGTGATGTAGTGGACGAGCGAGCCGAGGGCCGTCGCGCGGGGGATGGGCGTCGGTTCTTCGCCGCGCGCGAGAGACGCAGCGTAGAGGCCCGCAAGCATGCCGGTGGCGATGGATTCGGTGTAGCCTTCGACGCCGGAGATCTGCCCCGCGAACAGGAGCGGGGCTGGTTCATAGCGCTCCCCCGAGGCGCTGGAGAATTCTGTGTGGCGCGTCCCAGGGCTGCGCTGCGCTTGCCCTGAGCTATTCTCGACCAGCCCCTCCGGGGCTGCCGAAGTGGTTGGACGGTGGACGCCTGGCGCGACCTTGAATTTCAGGCGAAGGCATTTGTCCAGCAATGCCGGCGCGCAGATGTAGGTGTTGCGGTGAATCTGGCCGTAGCGGAGGAAGCGCCCATTTTCGAGGCCGGGTATGAGGCGCAGAACGCGCGCCTGCTCGCCCCACTTCAAGTGATTCTGAAAACCGACAAGGTTGTAGCTATCGGCGCGCAGATTCTCTTTGCGCAGTTGCACGACGGCCCAGGGGGTATTGCCGGTGCGCGGATCGCGCAGGCCCACAGGCTTCATGGGTCCGAAGCGTAATGTGTCGCGGCCGCGGCGGGCGAGGACTTCAATCGGGAGGCAGCCTTCGAAATAATCGAGCTTTTCCCAGTCCTTGCTTTCGGCGGGTTCGGCGGCGAGCAGCGCATCGAGGAAGCGATCGTACTCCTCGCGATTCATCGGGCAGTTGATGTAATCGGCGGTGCCTTTGTCCCAACGCGCGGCAAAATAGACGCGGCCCATGTCGATCGTGTCGGCATCGACGATGGGCGAAATCGAATCGTAGAAGGCGAGATGCTCGGAACCGGTGATGCGCTGAATTTCCTTGCTCAATGCGGAGGACGTGAGCGGGCCGGTGGCGATCACCGTGCACTTCGCGCCGTTTTCGTCTTGGTCCAGGCTCGTTACTTCCTGGCGGATCACGCGAATTTTCGGCTCGGCAGCGATGGCGTCTGCGATGCGGCGCGAGAACTCGACGCGATCGACGGCAAGCGCGTGGCCTGCGGGAACAGCCGATGCGTCTGCGAGGGATAAAAGAGCGGAAGCTCCCCGGCGCATTTCCTGTTTCAGGAGCCAGGGGGCAGTGTTGGGCGATTCGCTCTTGAGCGAGTTGGAGCAGACCAGTTCGCCGAAATCGACGGTCTGATGTGCGGGGGTGAGGCGCGGGTGGCCGTCGACGATTGCGCGCATCTCGTAAAGCTCGACCTGGCAGCCATGGCGGGCCGCAGTCAGAGCAGCCTCAGGGCCGGCGAGTCCTCCGCCGATGACGCTTATTTTCAATTTGAGCCGTCTTTCATTTCGAGCCGGGTTTCAAGGAGCCCTGGCGCTGAGGCATCTCCGACCGCATTGACGCCCCGGCTACTTTGGTCTCCCAAACTTTCGTCGGACCACCCCACAGACGAAGACCTGTCCGTGGGGACCCCGGGACGACGAAAGGATGCGGCACGCCGATTCTCAACTCCGGCCAGCCTCAACAAAGCTTCGCCCGTGACGCGCACGTTGCGCCATGTGTCCATGAACTCGGCGCCCATAGCGCTGTAGAAATCAATGGCCGGAGTGTTCCAGTCAAGGACCTCCCATTGCAGGCGGGGACATCCCTTCTCGACCGCGATGGCTGCGATCCTTTGCAGTAACGCCTTGCCGATTCCCAAGCCGCGGAAATGGGGATGGACAAAGAGGTCTTCGAGATAAAGGCCGGGGCGACCGAGCCATGTCGAGTAATTGAAGAAATAGAGAGCAAAGCCTGCGGGCGACCCGTCGGATTCGGCTATCAAACAGAAATAGAAGGGGTTCGGTCCGAACCCATCGCGAAGCAAATCGGCCTCGGTTGCGGCGACGGCATCCGGTTCCCGCTCATAAGCCGCGAGGGCCTGAATAAACGCCAAAATCTGTGGCACATCTGCCGCCGTTGCTGGACGGATCGCGGTCGCCATGCATCCATTGTAGGGTGTGATGTGCGCCACAATTCGCTGAGCCTGGCAGCCACTAAATTGAAAACCAATTGGCGGCGCACAGTTTGCTTGCGGAACATGCAAGGCAGTTGGCGGAAATTCCGGTGGCATACCGGAAGCAAGCCGAATGAAATTGAAGTGGAGGCAGGAAAGCAGCTTCCGCAACGGATGGCCTTGTGTTCGATAATGGATTGGATTTAACTTGGGTCCTGCCGCGAACAGCGGGCGGCGCGTCTGTCTGCACAGAGCGAAGATTGCTTGAGCGGGACTACAGGCGTTGTAGCGTGTTGTATTCTTGCCGGTTGTCCCTCGTGTGAGTGTGGTAGAAGACGCTTTGGTTTGCTGTAAATCGTAGAGATCTCAATTCTGTTGATGGAGCCTGCAGGTGCGACGTTTACCCAGGCTCCCAAGGAGAAGAAGATGAAACGCAACATTGCAGTTTTGTTGGGCGTGATGACATTCGCCCTTGTTCCCGTCCTTGCGCAGCAGCCTCCGGCGGCACCGAACGGCGAACCTACGGGAAAAATCCATGGCCATGTAACAAACCCGACCGGCGCGCCACAAAATGGCGGGACAGTTTCACTGATCGAGACCACGCGAACGGCGTCGGGTCCTGGGTTGTCGGCACAGACAGCGGAGCGAGCGGCTTTTACGGTCAGCGCGAATGGCGATTTTAGCGGAGATGCGCCTCCGGGCACATACGCCGTTGTTTATCGCTCGCCGGGGATGGAAAAAGACAAGCAGGCCGATCGGATTGAGAATATCAAGGTTGTGGCGGGCCAGGACGTGGCTGCCGACGTGGACATGTCACGCCCCGATTACATTGAAAAACTCCCGGAAGATCAGAAGAAGCAGCTGGAGGAGCTGCGCAAAAAGAACCAGGACGCGTTGAAGGCCAATGAGGTGATCAAGAACCTCAACGCCGATATCAAGGTGGTGGCACAGGATCTGAAAGATGCCGATGGAGCACATGCCGCAGCGGCACAGCAGTTGGGCGCAACCGCGGCAAAAACCGATGTGGACGCAAAAACAACGGAGATCAAGACAGCCAAATACACCGACATCGAAACACTCATGAAGAAAGACACGGAACTGAGGCCGACGGAATCGGTCCTTTGGGCATACCTGGGGCAGGGAGAGGCGGGGCTTAAGAAATACGACGATGCGGAGACTGCTTATAAAAAGGCATTGGAAGTGGACGCCGCCGCAAAGAAGCCGAACCCCGCGATCGAAGGCATGGCGAATGCCGGCCTGGGTGAGATTTATGCGCGCTCGGGGAAAGTGCCTGAGGCCAATGCCGCCTATGATGCCGCAGCAAAAGCCAATCCATCGGCTGCAGGAACGTATTTGCGCAACCAGGCAGTGATTTTCTTCCAGGCGGGCAACGCAGATGCACAGGTTGCGGCGGCGGAAATGGCTATCAAGAACGACCCCAACGACGCGCTCGTTTATTACCTGAAAGGACAAGGGCTGGTTTCAAAGGCCACCGTCGATCCCAAGACACAACGGATCGTGTTGCCGCAAGGATGCGCCGAGGCATATCAGAAATACCTGGACCTCGCTCCAACCGGCCCGTATGCCGGCGAGGTGCAAGCGATCCTGCAGCAAGCTGGACAGAAGGTCAATTCCAGTTACAAGGCGGGCAAGAAATAGCCAGCTGTTGAGTGCAACGCAACTTGGGGCGCTTCCGGAAGCCGGAGGCGCTCTTTTTTGCCTACAAGTTCTTCGTTACACCCGGCCCATCGTACATTCCATCCCTTCCATCTACAATCCTTGGAGTGAGCGGGGGCATGAGCGGGGCATGAGCGGGGAGTTGCTGAGCTACTCGGAAGCGGCAACATTGGTCGCTTCGTGTGCGCGCCGATTGAGCCCATCGCGGCTTGAGTTGGAGCGGGTTGAGTTGGCGAGTGCGTCCCGCCGCGTGCTGGCGGAGCCGATTGTTGCTGATCGGGACCAGCCGCCCTTTGCACGTTCGACGCGGGATGGATTTGCTTGCCGTACTGCCGAGGCCACGACGCAAGAATTCCTGCGTGTTGCCGGTATGACGCATGCCGGAGAAGCGCCTGCCAATCCGCTGCCAGCGGGCGCTGCATGGGAGATCATGACGGGCGCGCCAGTTCCCGGAGAGGCCGATGCCGTAGTGATGATCGAACATGTGGAGCGGAACGGTGGGCGGGTGCGACTGGTCGCGGATCGGAAGGTCAAAGCGGGCGACAATGTCGTCGCGAAGGGGGCCCAGGCGGGTCGCGGAGATGTTCTGGTCGCTGCCGGCGTCACGATGGGGCCGGCACAGATTGCGCTTGCTGCCGCGTGCGGGTGTGCGGAGCTCGCGGTCTACAGACGCCCGCGTGTGGCGATTCTGACCACGGGTGATGAATTGGTTCCGGTGGATCGAGAGCCAGGTCCGGGACAGATTCGCAATTCGAACGCTCCGATGCTCGCAGCGCTGGTTACAGCCGCGGGAGGAGAGCCCCGCGTTCTGCCCACGGCTGCCGACACAGCGGAGGCGCTGGATTCCGCGCTGCGCAATGCAAAGGATGCGGATTTACTACTCATTTCGGGTGGCGTTTCGGCAGGAAGGTTCGACCTTGTTGAGCCGGCATTGGCGCGCCTTGGCGCGACGTTTCATTTCACCGGCGTGCGGATTCAGCCGGGGAAACCGCTCGTTTTTGGAGAAGCACTGCGAGACGCCAAAGCCACATTGCCTTTCTTTGGGCTTCCAGGGAATCCGATTTCGTCGGCAGCGACGTTTTTGCTGTTCGCTGCGCCAATGCTGGCTTCATTGGCCGGAGCGCAAGAGATTGGACCACGTTTCGGCGCGGCTCAACTTGTGCGGGATACCGATCGAAACGCGAAGAAGGGGCTGACGCGTTTTTTACCGGCCTGGTGTGAGTCTGCGGCGGGACTGGAGCGGTCGCCGCAGGTGGCGACGGTGCCCTGGCACGGGAGCGGTGACTTGCCGGCTTTTGCGCGGTCGAATTGCTTTGTTGTTGTGCCGGAAGAAAAGGCCACACTCGATGCCGGCACGATGGTCCGCATTCTGATGTTTTGAGGAAGACGAATGAAGCAACCGGAGCAGACGAAGCTATCGCATTTCGATGAGACCGGGCAGGCCAGCATGGTGGATGTGAGCGCCAAGCAGGCCACGCGGCGCACGGCTACGGCTTCGGCGTTTGTGGAACTGTCGGCTGAAGTGTTGGCGGCGCTGCCCGCGAATCCCAAGGGGAATCCGCTGGAGGTTGCGCGGTTTGCGGGGATTCAGGCGGCGAAGCGCACTTCAGAATTGATTCCGATGTGCCATCCGCTGGCTCTGACGCATGTGAACTTACAGGCGGATGTGGTCGAAGGCGGCGTGCGCATCACGGCGACAGCAGCGACGGTAGGGCCGACAGGTGTGGAGATGGAAGCTTTAACCGCAGCTGCCGTGGCTGCGTTGACGGTGTACGACATGACCAAGGCGCTGGACAAGGGCATCGTGATTCGCAGTTTGCAACTCGAAGCGAAGAGCGGCGGTAAGAGCGGCGAATTTGCGCGCCGCAAACCGAGTAATCCTGCGCGTTGAAGCACGCGTTGCCGATCGACCGAGCCCTATCGTGCGGCAACAGGCCTCTTATTTCGGCTTGGCCGGCGGCGCTTCGTGATCGTGATCGTGATCCGGTGGGGCCACGAAGGGCGGCGGGTCGAGGTGGCCGCGGTGGCAGGTGGCGCATGCGACAGGCTTTCCTGAGTTCTCAATCTTGCTGACGTATTGCGTGTTGATTTCCTCGACCATTCTCACCATCAGGCGCGCGGTGGTTTTCTCGGGCTTGGAATCGTCAGCGAAGTTGAGGCGCGGCTTGCCGTTCGGGCCAAGATTTTTTGGGTCGGCGGCGTGGCAGGTGCTGCACTCCGTGTCGAGCGCAGCCTCCCACTTGTGCATCAACTCGTGGACTTGTTCGCCGGTCATGGTCTTCGGCAGAACCTGCAGGTTGGTCGGTGGAGGCATGGGTCCGTGACCGTGCTCATGTTCGTGGGCCGGCGGAGCGCTCGCAGGCTGCTGGGCATGAAGACTGGTAGCAAAGGCAAAAGCAACGGCGAGCGCGGCTGCAAAGCAACGGGAAGCGATTTTCAAGCGGAAGGTTCCTCGCGGATTGGGATGGAGTCGCAGGACCAGTTCAAAATAACAGACGGTACTTCACTTCTTCGACGAAATCCTACATAAGGTGGACTCGGCTTCCGGTTAAATTTCGTGCACCGGAAACGCATTTGTGCTCCGGCATGGCGAATCGCAGCGGCCAGTCGACCGCATGTTTGATGCCGATGCGCACGGTCACGAGGGCCTCCGGGACGCAACAACCATCGTCCCGAACCTGGAGCGGCGAACTGATATTGGTCACATCCAGGCCGTTGTGCACTTTCCGCGTGAGGCTCATAGCCTGGCACAGACGGCTTGGTCCCGACGTCAGCAGATGTGGAGAGGAGCCCGCGGGTAAGCCCCGGTTTGCCGACATCAAGTCCAGCCCAACCACAGGCTCCAGTGCGCGGAGCAAGACGCAGCCAGCAAGCCCCTCAGCCTCGCAGCTGATGTTCATGCAAAAGCAGCGGCCGTAGATTGAATACACGTAGGCGTGGCCTGCGGGGCCAAAGAGCACCTCGTTCCGAGGGGTGGGACCGCGATGCGCGTGGGCTGCCGGGTCCGGAGGGTCGTTGTGGGGGCCGAGGTAGGCTTCTGCCTCGACAATTCTGCCCGCCATGGCTCCACGAGGAGTCCGATGGACGAGGAGCTTTCCCAGCAACCGTGGCGCGACCAGCTTTGGCGAGTGTTCAAAAAAGCTGCGGGTCAACAAGCGGCCAGTCAACACTCTGCTTTCCCAAGTCTCAGAATCGAGACCTCCACCCCACAGACGAGGATCTGTCTGTGGGGACCCCGGACCTGGGGCACCCAACGAGGAGGACTGACTGGCCCTCTTTCGTCTTACTTGTGCGCTTTTTGCCATTCCTTCACGAGCTTAAGCACTTCCTCCGCATGACCTTCCGGGGTAACTTTGGGAAAGATGTGGATAAGGGTCTGGTCGGGTCCGATTAAAAATGTTGTGCGCTCGATGCCCATGACCTTTTTGCCATACATGTTCTTTTCCTTCATCACGCCAAACTGATTGCAGACTTTCTCGTCTACATCAGCAAGGAGTGTGTACGGAAGGTCGTATTTCGCTTTGAACTTAGCCTGGGCTTTGGGTGTATCGCGCGAGATGCCGAGGACAACGGTTCCGGCAGCCTGGAGCTTTTTGAAGGTATCGCGAAAGCCGCAGGCTTCAATCGTGCAGCCAGGGGTGTCAGCTCTGGGATAAAAGAAAAGAATCACGGGTTTGCCTTTAAAGTCAGAAAGGCTTACTTTCTTCTCCTCGTCGGTTTCAAGCGTGAAGTCGGCGACTTTGGTATTGAGTTCCATGGGGACTTCCCTCGTATGTCGAATGGATTGACCAACAGCTTGCATTATGGCCGAGCGGAGCGTGGGGCGTCATCGCGGAGCTGCATTCTGGCGGTGCGAATCCTTGTGAGCGTGGCTGGATTGCTTGTCGCATCAAGCGCCAGCGCGCAATATCCCGGCCAGATCACAAAGAAGGATAAGGACAAAGATACTCCCGAGCTGCGCGCGGTGGCGGTGCTGGAGTGGACCGGTGACCTGAGCAAGCCAAAGACCAGCCGTCTTGTTCCCATCACGGTGTTCGATGGGGAGCAATTGCAGGATGGCGGAGTTTATCTGGCGCGGCCGCAGCCGCTAGCGGTAGATTCCGGCGTGGAATATGTTCTGCAAAAAAACGGTGCGCGCCTGGGACTGTTCGACATTCGAAACGCCGGCCAGGAAGAGGGTTCTTGGGTCGGATTTGGGACATGGAAGCCGAATCCGAGTCCAAAGCCGAAGCCTGCGCCCGTGCTCGCCGAAGACAAGATGGATGAGCAGAGCGATAAGCCGACGCTGCACCGTAAGCACTCGAGCGACTCCTCAGGAAGCGGCGGTTCAGGCTCTGATTCCGGTGGACGGGCTGCGCCCGATCCGGATCGGCCGACGCTGCACAAGAAGACCTCCGATGACGATTCGGGGAGCACCAATTCAAGCTCCACTTCAGCTGCCGACCCGGACAGACCAACCCTGCACAAGGCGCCGGACGCAAGCCAGACGTCGAGCACGAACACAGGCACCGACTCGAGTAAAAACACGAGCCAAGACACAGGTAGTGCTTCCGCTTCCGATCCTGATCGGCCGGCACTGAAGCGGGGCAAACAGAAACAGGCTGCGGACGAGGGCTACGTCGAGTCGCTCCCCAATGTTACGGATCCCGATCGGCCTCGCCTGATGCGCGGCAAGTCGGCCGAGAGCGGCCCCGACATGACGCCGACGCTGGTGGGCACACCTTCGGACATGGAGCAGGCAGTCGCGGTCTCCGATCCAAAGAGCAGGCCCGAACACCCGTGGGGCTATTCGTGGGCCGATCCTGCCGACGAAGCGAAGATGAAAGGGGCACTCGAGGACATCGCGCGGACGGCGTTGGGAATTCTGCCGCCTGCACCGGCAAAGGCAGCGGTGAAGCGGAGCGCAACGGCAAAGACCAAAGCAAGGCCTGCTCCGCCGCAGGAGCCCAAGCCTCTCACAGACGAGGAGTTTCGTGTATTTGAGCTGGCCTATGGATCCGGAGCGACCCTGGTGCTGACGGCGCACACCGATGGGCCTTTCCCGCAGCAGAAGTTCGTCACCTTGATTGCGCAGCCTGATTTATACGGAAGCTTGCTGGTGCTGTTCAAGAGCGTGACCGACGGCGCACATCTGGACGACACGCCACGGATGCGGATCGTCGACGCGGTGGATGCGCTGGCGGACAATCGTGGGGAACTGCTGTTTGAGCTGCGCGGAAAGACGCAGCGCCAATTCGCTCTCTACCGGGTCATGCGCGGAACGGCGAAGGAACTTTTTGTCACGGGCGGCGGTGCGAGTGAGCCGGAAGCGCGGAATTGAACGCATTCGAATCGACGCGACCCGATCGATAAATGGTAGAGTGCGAAAAACGGTGAACCGGCCTTGGTCGATGATTCGATTGGTGATCGGCAATCGAGGGGAAATTGTTCCAAGCCTAACCTCAGACATGGTTGTCCATTGAACCTGTCCTCCTCTGTAACCATTGGTGAGAAAACAATCTGTCTGTCACCCGACATAGTCCGTAGTCTCCTATACAATTCAGTAAGCAAGAGTGGGCCTTCAGCCACTTTTGAAGGACTTGTCGAAGCATGGCGTCAGCTATTACCGCACCTTCCCCTGCAATCACCGGCGAAGAGCAATCCGAATCCAACGCAACCGCAACCGTGGCAGCTGCCGGAACGGCTCACGCAGTGGCCGCACGCGATCAGGTGCACATGGGCAAAGCCGCGACCCTGGGAGATGGCCTCAACTGGCTCACGCTGACGACCATTCTCCTTTTTCATGCAGGGGCACTGGCGGCGTTCTTCTTCTTCAGCTGGCAGCGGCTGGCGGTGATGGCGATACTGTACGTCCTGGCCATCAATGTCGGGATCGGGATGTGCTACCACCGCTTGCTGACCCATCGCGGCTACCAGACTCCGAAGTGGGTTGAATACCTGATGAGTATCTGCGCCACTTTGTCGCTTGAGGGCGGGCCGATCTTCTGGGTGTCGACGCATCGCGTTCATCACCAGCTCAGCGACCACGAAGGCGATCCGCATACACCGCGCGAAGGCGGCTGGTGGGCGCACGCGGGCTGGATCCTCTTTGGCGAGGCGCTGCATGCGCAGACCAAGGTGCTGGCGCGTTACGTGCCCGATCTCAGCAAAGATCGATTCCATGTTTGGCTGAGCAAGTATCACTGGCTTCCGATCACAGCCAGCGGAATTCTGTTGCTGGCGGGCGGCTGGTTATGGGGTGGATGGGTCAATGGAGTCGCGATGGTGCTTTGGGGCGTGCTTCTGCGCGTGACCCTGGGACTGCATGCCACGTGGCTGGTCAATTCCGCGACTCACCTGTGGGGCAGCCGGCGTTTTGAGACGCGCGACGACTCCCGCAACAGTTGGTGGGTAGCGTTGTTGACGGGCGGCGAAGGATGGCACAATAACCACCACGCGCACCCTGTTTCGGCTCGGCACGGCCTCAGGTGGTATGAGATCGATCCCAACTTCTACGGTATCTGGCTGCTGTCGAAACTCGGGCTGGCACGCAAGATTCGTATTGCCAAGTACGATCCGAAAGATCCGAAGCCTGCTGGGCTGTAAGGCGCAACCGGAAGCTGGCTATAGCCGTTCTCCAATTGCTGTAGAGCGAAGGCACATCCGCTAAGTGGCTTTTACATCAAGAAAAAGCCGCCTTGCTCGACGTTCAAAATGCCACATACTAATTGGAGTACGGCTCTAGGCGAGGCGCGCGCCGCTCATTTTTTCGAGAATTGCGATCGGCGCTGAGTCCAGCGTGACCATTGCCGCAGGATCGACGAGAAACGTCTGTTCCAGGGCATACTGTCCGCCGAGGACCGCGTGTGGCACGGTTTCGGTATAGACCATCCAGCTTGAACCAGGGACGAATTTGACTTCTTCGCGTGCACAGCTCGTCTGGAAGGCCGTATCTTCTTTCATGGTGTTGTGCAATTGCATCATGAATTCGTCGTAGGGAGTCCGCTTCCATTGAGGGACCAGGCCGGCTAGACCCGTGGATTGGGCGAGCTTCTTGGCGGTACGTATGACCGGGCTGTCCGGCTTCGGGGTTGCGAGCTTTCCCGGCGCAAAAACCGTAACCACTTTCGCAAATGGATCGCCCACGACCCAATCGCGCGTGCGCGCGGGATGGATATTGTGAAAGAAGCGCAGAATGCGCCAGCCGCGCGTGGGCCGGGTCGGAAAAGCGTCGGTATGCAACAGGTCGTTGCGGCGACGGACTGGCAGATCCCGGCCTTCTTCTTCTAGAGGACGGAAACTGGCGTAATCCAGACGCCAACGGCGTTGATAGGGTGCTAAAAAGCTCGCAAGAAAATTGTCGACACTGGCCGAGTAGCTGCGCATGACGGCGTGAAGTTGCGCCAGGTCCGCAGGTGTTGCCGCCTTTTTGTCGACTCCGCTCAGCTGGTCGCGGTCGGGCTTGTAGGCGATGTTCTTGTGCAGACTGCTGCCGGTTTGACGCTGGCCGAGGAGGAACTGCAGGTCAGCGGCGGGAATCGGGATGGGAGTTTGCGGGAAGTAGAGAATCCCGCCAGCCTCCAGATGTGCACACCAGGTGCGTGCCAGATCATTCTGGGCCGAGGCACCTTTGACGGCATCGAGCTGGATTGTGTGCACGGGCATAAAGCGGCCTTATTGGCGGAGCTTCGCCCTGATCCACAACGTGCCGAAGAAGGGAAGAGCCACGAGGAGCACAAGGAGCCCAGCAGGGAAGCCAACATACAGATAGCTGTCCGCGTAGTTCACTGAATGGCCGCCCAATCCGTTCCAGACCAAGAGCGTGATAATGGCAAGAAACGTGGAGGCGAAGAAGGTGAAGAACGCGGAAGCGAAGGACAGCAGGAGGCTCTGGAAGAGCCCAAAGCCCGCGAGCGGGAAGCCGAGAAAACTGCCGCTGCGGGGTCCACGAATTTGGGCTGAATGCACCTTCACTTTCGCGGCCTCCCTCGTGTAGTTAGAATACAGTTTCATGGCCAGCAATGTGCAAATCGAGTTGTGGCACGCCGAGAAGGTCGCAACTCAGTCGACTGTGGGGCAGGCACCGAATGGGATCCGTTTCGGCGCGTGGGGCGAGACGCGCGTTCCCGAGGCGGATCTGGAACACATGGTTGGGGCTGTGCCCGCGACAATGTCTGCTGCACTGGCGAACCGCGCCTATTATTTTGTTCCGCTGGCCATTGCCGATACCGGCGAGACGATGATTGCTCCGTCCTACTCCGTGGACCTCGGGGACCGTGCAATCTGCCACCGCAACGCGGCGTTCGGGACGACTGAGGCTGTGTTCATCTCGACCCGGCTGGTGGAGGATCGCTTCGGGCTGGCATTCGAGTTCTTTATCAACGTGGCGCACAATTTTGTTGCTGTTGCGGGAGTGCCGGAGAGCTTTTCGTCTTTGGTGTGGTCGCAGGCAGAGGCGCAGGTGCGCGGCGAATCGAGCCAGGACGCATGGGAAACGCGCCGGCGCGCCCAGGATACGCGTAGCGGAAAGGCCATCGACGAGCGTGCCAGAAGCAGCTTTTTTGAAGCGGCTTTTTCCGACGCCCTGGCGATTTATATGCTTTCGCTTGCGGTGGACTTCGATTACCACGACTTGCGCGAGCGCGAGTATCCACTGTTAGCCGCGCCTGCTTTAGCGGAGCGACTGCGGCATGTGGCAGGGCTGTTTCCCGCCAATCCCACCTACGAATTTCAAATTCACTACCGGCGCAAGGGGTAGAGGCCGCTTCAAGTGAAGTTCGCTGATCTCAGCTTGCGAAGAGATTTGTGTCGATGAACTCGTTGCGGAATTTTCCGCCCGGGTCATAGCCTTTGAGCGAGGCTTTGAACTCCGTGAGGCGCGCGTACTGCGCCTGGATGCGTGCGGGCGGGACGGTGAAGAGCTTTGCCCAGTGCGGGCGGGGGCCGAAAGGCTCCAATTGTGCCTCGATGAGTGGGAGAATCTGCCGGACTTCGGGCCATTCGGGTTTCCACGTGAAGTGAATGGCCATTGAGGGTCGGTGATAGGCAGTGCTCATCCACAGATCGTCGGCGTCGATGGTGCGTAGCTCGGTGACGAAGAGATGTGGCGTGATGCGGTCGCGCAACTTTTCGACGGCTAGAATGGCCTCATAGCCGCGGTCGCGGGGAACGAAGTATTCAGTCTGCAGTTCGCGGCCGCTTGAGGGCGTGAAATTCATTTTGAAGTGCGGCAGGCGCTGGTACCAAGGGCCCGGGATGCCTTGCTGTTCCGTGCAGGCGTCTGCGGCGTGGCCTTCGATGGGATGAAGTTTTTCGGTGGAGAGTTTGGCTCCGAAGAATTCAGGCCGCCAATCATTCTTCACGCCGGGTGCGAGACGGCGCTTGATCCAGACCTGCGTGGCGCGATGATCCTGCCAGTCCGTGAAGAGACTCACGCTATAGCCCGCGCCAAAGATCTCGTCGAGATGGTGCTCCAGATGATCGAAGGAGAGATTTCGGTACACAGATTGGGCGACCTGATAAGTGGGCTGCAGGTTGAGCGTGACGCGCGTGACTACGCCGGTTGCACCGAGGCCAACGACGGCGCCGAGAAACCTGTCACCATCCTTGACGCGTGAAAGATAGAGAATCTCGCCGTCCGCAGTGACGAGCTCGAGTGCTTCGACAGCGGTCGCCAGGTTGCCATTGTGAATGCCTGAGCCGTGTGTCGCTGTTGCAATGGCGCCGGCAACTGAAATATGCGGAAGCGAGGCGAGATTGTGCAGAGCGTACCCGCGCGCATCGATCACGGGTGCTAACTGACCATACTTGATGCCTGCGCCGACTGTTGCTGTGAGGGCCTTGTCGTCGATTTCGATCTGATCAAGATGCTGGAGCGAGATCTGGTTCGCATTGCTGTCTGCGATGGTATTGAAGGAGTGGCGCGAGCCAAGTGCGCGGAGCTTGTCGCATCGCTTCGTGACGTCCTTGACCTCGGCGATGGAGACGGGAGTAAAGACGCGGTCTGTGCTGTAGGTGATATTGCCGGCCCAGTTTTCGCGTGGTGCGGATTGCTGCTGGCCGGGGGAAATCTTCGATAACATCGAGCCGGCCACAATTGCTCCGGAGGTCTTGAGAAACTCCCGCTTGTCCATTGCTTTGAATTACCTCGAAGCTAGTTAGGCGAAATTGGCAACAGCGCAATGCGGCCGCCGCCGGTGCAAAGAATGGTCAGGTTCATCACAATGAAGAGCA
The DNA here is from genome assembly GCA_963745845.1 of uncultured Acidobacteriaceae bacterium. Taxonomy (GTDB): domain Bacteria; phylum Acidobacteriota; class Terriglobia; order Terriglobales; family Acidobacteriaceae; genus Telmatobacter. Next base: position 300,796 of record CAVUZE010000006.1, read on the forward strand.
GTTCGTAATGCCAGCCCCACGCCTTCTCGCCCCAGAATCCAGTCTTCCACTTTACAACCTTCATATAGGTCGCGCCGAACATGATGATGATTAACCCTGCCGCGGCCCATTGCGTGAGCACACCAAAAGTGAGACCCAGGGCGGCTGCAAGTTCCGCCGCTCCGATGAAAACGGTCAACGCAATGCTGAGGCCAAGGCTCTCAGCCCGCTGGCGTGGCGATTTGAGATGGTTGAAACCGCTGGTCCCAAAGACCAGGGCCACCATCAATCGAAGGAGGAATAGACTCCAGTCCACATACTGGGTTGCGCCGGGTATTGAAAACATGTCGACACCCTCCAAAACCTAACGGCCATTCGATGCGGTACACATGCTGATAAGTGTCCAATACTTGTTACTGACGATGCGGATTCGTCCCGAGTCTCTGCGCTTCAAGATACGTTCATGCTTTTGTATCCTAGAGACGTTGGTAGCTCGTTCGAGCGGTACTCCAGTTCAAGTGGAGGCTTCGCTTCGTGCAAGGGGTCTTTTTCTCAATGAAGAAGACGCGCAGGAGCAGTGGATTCCCTCTACTTCGATTGGTGAGCCGCGATGGCCCCCACATACGACGAGGAGATTCTAATGACAGAGAACGTAAAGAAAGTAACGACACCGAGAAAACCCCGCGCGACCTCTCCAAAAGAGGCAACGCCGAAGAAGAGAACCACTAAAGGGAATTTAACTCAGATGAATGCTCCGCAAGCGATGGCTTCGCCGGAGGAGATTGCGCGGCTTGCGCATCAATACTGGGCAGAGCGCGGGCACCAGCACGGGCATCATGAAGAGGATTGGTTCCGGGCAGAGCAGGAGCTTCTGGGCAAAGCCTCATAGTTCCGGCTCAACGACCGTTCCGCCATAGATTACAAGCTCGCGTATGCAACGCGGCCTTCGCTGATCGTCCACCGGACTTTGCCCTGCATGGTCCAACCGTCAAACGGCGTGTTGTGAGCTTTGGAGTGGGTCTCTTTGGCACGATAGATCCACTCGGCCTTGGGGTCGAAGACAACGACATCGGCGAAGCTGCCAACGGCGAGGGTGCCGCGACCCTTCAATCCAAGCAGGGCCGCAGGCTGCGCGCTTAACAGGCTCAGCACGCGGCCGAGCGGAAGTTTCCATTCCTTGTGCAGCCAGCGCAGGCAGAGACCCAGTGCGGTTTCAAGGCCAGTGATGCCGTTCGGGGCGTTTTCAAATTCCACTTCCTTCTCATGCGTGGCGTGCGGCGCATGATCGGTGGCGATGGCGTCGACCACGCCGTCGAGAATGCCTTCAATCATGGCGTCGCGATCTGCAGCGGAACGCAGGGGCGGATTCATTTTGGCGTTGGTGTCGTAGAAGCCCACGTGTTCTTCGGTCAGCAGGAAATGATGGGGCGCCACCTCGCAGGTGACGCGGAGTCCGTTGCGGCGAGCTTTGCGCACCGCTGCTACCGCGGCCGCAGTGGATGTGTGCGCCACATGCAGGTGCGAGCGCGCATCGCGGAGTTCGGTCACGAGCCGGATATCGCGCTCAACCAAACTTGATTCGGCCTCCGGCGGCATTCCGCGCAGGCCAAGTTTGAATGCCGTTGGTCCAGCATTCATGCTCGCGCCCTGCGTCATCCGCGTATCTTCCGCATGTTGAATCACGCTGAGGCCCACGCGGGCTGCGGCCGCCAGCGTCTCCCGCATGATCCCGTCTTTCAGAATCGGATGGCCATCATCCGTTACCGCTACGGCTCCCGCGGACTTGAGCGCGGCAAAATCATTGATGGCTTCGCCCTTTGACCCGCGCGTGGCAGCGGCGATGGGGTAGACGCGCACATGCGCGCCGCGTTCCGGGGATTGCATCCAGCGGGTCACTTCAGCCGTGTCATTCACTGGCGAGGTGTTGGGCATGGCAGCGACGGCGGTAAAGCCCCCTGCAGCCGCAGCCGCCGTTCCAGAAGCGATGGTCTCTTTGTATCCCTGGCCCGGTTCGCGCAGGTGGACATGAATGTCGATCAGGCCCGGCGCAACCGTGAGGCCGGTGGCGTCCAGGACTTCAGTGCCGTTGGTTGCCTTCAGTTTGCCGGCGGCAGCGATTTCGGCCACGCGACCGTCCTTGAGCAAAATGTCCTTTTGAGCATCGACGCCGGCGGCGGGATCGATGAGGTGTCCGTTGCGAATCAAGAGAGCGGTCATGCGCGACCTCCATACGTGTGCGTCGCCGCCAGTGCGCGCTCGACGACGGCCATGCGAATGGCGACGCCGTGACTGACTTGTTCGAGGATGACGGATTGAGAACCGTCAGCGACGCCGGCAGTTAGTTCGAGCCCGCGAATGATAGGGCCGGGATGCATAACTAAGGCGGAAGGCGCACGAGCAGCGAGGCGCTGGCCGGTGAGTTGGTAACTGGCCTTGTACTGCTCAAGGTCGATCTGTTGCCCCGCGAGCCGCTCCGCCTGAATGCGCAGCATCATGACGACCTGCGATTCGCGCAGCGCCGCATCAAAATCGCGCTCGATCGAGATGCCGGGGCCCCCCGCGACGGGTCCTTGTCGCTGGGGTGGGATGCCGGGGCCCGCGCCAATCGCGAGCTCAGGAAGGAATTGAGCGGGGCCGCAGAGCACCACGCGTGCGCCCAACCGGGGAAGAAGCAGCATGTTGGAGCGGGCGACGCGACTGTGCAGAATGTCGCCGGTGATGGTTACGGTGACGCCCGCCAGCGTGTCTGCAGCGACAGCTTCGACACCGGGGCGCAGATGAGCGAGGATCGTGCGGAGGTCGAGCAGAGCCTGCGTGGGGTGCTCGTGCATGCCATCGCCTGCGTTGAGTACGGGAAGGCGGGTTGCTTCTTCGAGCAGCCAAGGAGCGCCGGAGGAGTTATGGCGAAGAATGATCGCTTCGGCGCCAAGGGCGCGCAACGTAAGGCCGGTATCCTTGAGCGTTTCCCCTTTTTCAATGCTCGAGGAGAGATTTGAGACCAACGTTGTGTCGGCGCCAAGGCTCTTCGCTGCCAGCTCGAAGCTGGTACGCGTGCGCGTGGAGGATTCGTAGAACAACAGGGCAACGCGGCGCTTGAGCAGGATGCGGTCGCGCACCAGCGGGTCCAGGTTTTCGAGCACGGATGCGCGGGCCAGCAGATGGCCTATTGCCTCGAGAGTGAGATCCTGGATCGAAAGCAATGAACCTGGGTTGAAGGGGAACGGTGAAGCAGCAACAGGCGGAGGGTGAAGCTGGCGGCGGATGGGTGTTGCGCTTGCGGCTGCGGTCATAGATTGAGCTTCTAGCCTCTAGCTTCCAGCCCGATAAGGCAGAAGCTGTTTTGCCTAGTCCATACGTTCGACAAGCAGAACCTGCTCGTCGTTATCGACCTCGCGGAACTTCACCTCGATAATTTCGCGACTGCTGGTCGGCACAGTTTTGCCCACGTAGGTGGCCTCGATGGGCAGCTCGCGGTGACCCCGGTCAATCAATACTGCAAGTTGTACACGGCGCGGACGGCCATGATCGAAGAGGGCGTCCAGCGCGGCGCGGATGGTGCGGCCCGTGTAAAGTACATCGTCGCAGAGCACCACATCGCGCCCCTCGACATCGAACCCGATAGCGCCCGGAGTGACCACGGGCCGAACGTCGGCGGTCGACAGGTCATCGCGATAAAACTGAATGTCGAGTACGCCTGTATCGACGGGCCGCTTCTCAATGCCGACGATGAGTTTCGCCAACCGTTCCGCCAGCGGAACTCCGCGCCGTTTGATGCCGATCAAGGCCAGGTCTTCACTGCCGTTGCTTTTCTCGACGATTTGATGGGCAAGGCGAACCAAGGTGCGTTCAATTTCAGAGGCTGACATCAGCCTGCCCTTGGTGCGCAGGCTCGTATGAATTGGCTCTTCGCTCATGAATTCTCTCTCGCCGGATGATACGAGGCTTCGCTGCTCGCGGCAAGTTGTGGAGAAGTGGTATTGAAGGCGATTCCGTTCACGGTTAGGATTCCTGGGGCGAGTTGCAAGAACGAAAAATGCGAAAAACTCCTAGGCTTCCGGCCGTCGCCTGCGAGCGAGCAGGCGCGCGCCCAAGGCGCCACCGCCAGCCGCAAAAAAGAGAAGGAAAACTGAGTTGAACGTGAGACTGAAGACCTCGATACCGGCGTGACCCGACGCAGAGAGCATCCATGCCTGCACCTGCGACCGCAGTGCCTGGGCTTCGGCTGCATCGGCCGGCTCCAATCCAGCGGCCCAATTTTGCGTCATTTGCTGGCTCAGTTCGACGCGGCTTTTCCACTCCGAGTCGATCTGGCCGGACTGATGGAGGACGTAACGCTCCACGAAGAGAACACTTCCGCTAATGCTGAAAGCGAGCCAGGCGGCCAGCAATCCTGTGACCAGGCCGATGCGGGCACCGGCACCAATCGTGATCCAGGCCGGAGCCTGCTGGCCTCGGACATACAATGCAACTGCCCAGGCAGCCGCAGCAGCCATCCAGAACAAGCCAAAGAAGCCTACAGGCGAAAGACCGCTGGAGAGCAAACCCGCCGGCACAGCGAGCAATAACGCGAAACGCATGGCCGGTTTCCACTCCACCATGCTTGCGTCGCGTACAGCTTCTGTCCATCGGTCTGCCGGCGCCTGGCCGTTACCGGAGTCCGCGGAGTAGACCAGCTGGGGGAGTCCGCATGTGGGGCAGAAGCAGTTCTCGGCCAGCACTGGCTGGTGGCACCGTTTGCAAGTGATTTCCATACTTTCGGACACTCAAGGACAGGCATAGTTTGCTGTCTAGCGCAATTCTATTCTGCGAAGTCAGACTGGAGTCATTGAATCTTATCTTTGTGCGGCGGACAAGGAACGACTTTCAGCCATTGCGAGTGCGCGTGATCGACGAACGGTTTGCTATTTATTTTGCCCCGCTGGCGAAGACTCCTGAGCGAGCTTTGCCGACACGATCTCTTCGGCAGCCTTTACCGCTTCTTCGAGGGAGAGGTTCGTTGAGTCCAATATCGCCGCGTCCGGGGCGGGCTTGAGCGGCGAGTCCGCGCGGTTTCGATCGCGTTCGTCGCGCGCGTGCAGGTCGCGGATCACATCCTGGGGCTGGAGGGTGGGTTGGGCGCCGAGCTGATCGAAGCGGCGCATCCCGCGTACTTCGGGAGCGGCATCCAGAAAAATCTTTGCGTCCGCGTGGGGAAAGACCACGGTACCGATATCGCGGCCCTCCATCACCACGCCGCCGGCCGCACCCATCTCCTGCTGGAGGCGGACCATCCAGGCACGAATGGGCGGAAAGACGCTGACGCGGGAAGCGGCGTCGGTTACGGTCTGATTGCGGATGAAGCCGGTGACGTCCTCATCGTCGAGGAGAACGCGATTTTCCTCCTCGCCCGGTTCAAGGCGAATCCGGGTGTCGGCGGCCAGCTCCTCCAGAGCGGAACTGTCGTCCAAGGGCGCGTGCGCGCGAAGCGCCTTGAGCGCGAATGCGCGATACATGGCGCCAGTCTCGAGGTTGAGCAGCCCGAAGTGCTGTGCGAGATGACGCGCCACAGTGCTCTTGCCGGCGCCAGCCGGCCCGTCGATCGCGACAATGATCTTCCGAACTGGTTTAGCCGGCTGCGACGAACCTTCGGTCGCGCTCATCCGCGCTTTTTCGTCCTTTTATCGGGCCGAGCGGTAAAACCGAAGCGCTTGCTATTTCCCGCTTTGGCGCCTGCTGCGAGCGCAGGCTTGCGGTTTCCACGTGTTGCTCCCCGTGCATCGATTCGGGAATCTTTGCGCGCGAGAGTTGAGGTGCGCTTGATCCCCGAAGGCTTGCCGGCCGTCTTCGCGATCTTTGCGTGGCCGTTGTGCTTGCCCCAGGACGGAACCGACGACTTTCCATTTCGTTTCGCTGTACCATTGCCGTTCGAATGCGGCGTGGCGCCGTTCGATCGAGCAGAGGCTGCGTGGCTCTTCGCGGAAGAATTGCCATTGGTCTTGGCATTGGAGCTTGTATGTCCGTTCTTGCTCCAGCGTGATCCTGCGGCGGGTCGCGATCCGTTCGAGGTGCGCGAAGCCGAAGGCCGGGCGTCAGCGCTGCGCCGAATTCCCCGCGATCCATTGGCGGACGGTCCTGTCCTGCCCGCATTTGGTTTGCGGTTCCGATTGTGAGCTGGCCGGCTAAAGTGGGCGCGCGGCGCTGCGGGTTTGACCGCCTGGATGGGGACGTGCAGCGGAGGCAAGGGCGCTGGAGTTTCGGGCGCCTTGACCGGTGGAGGGGGCGTCGACGGCACAAATGCGGTCGAATGCGAGAAGGGCAGGGCTGAACGAGATTCTTCGTGGTCGCTCCCGTGCAGATCGTTGCCGCGCATGTAGTACGAGGTTGAGGAAATCGCAGTGTTGGTATAAACGATTGGCGTGGGTGCGAACTCCGGCAATGTTCCTGCGACATAGAAGTGCGGGGCATGTCCCATCGAGATGGTATGGACCTGGCGCGTGGCAACCAACCCACGCAGCACTTCCCGAACCTTGCTTCGTGCGGTCAAGGGGGCAAGGAATAACTCAACCTCCTCCATACTCGCCGCGATCACGGCCTGGAGATAGATCGAGGCAAGCACGGAAATCGCGGTGACCTGCGACGTTGAGGCGCCTTCGGCGATGGCTTTCTGATAGCGATGGCGGAGTAACTGCCACTTGGCCGGTTGGCCCGAGGCGGCGATCGTGGGGATAATGCGCAGCTGCTGCCATAGCTCGGTGATGGCGCGCACGACAGCTGCTTCTGTGACTTCGCGGCCGAGTGTGTGCTTCAGCTGAGAAATGGTCGAGTCGTTTGCCTCAAGGAGTTTGTACGCCTGGACGGCCAATTGCGAAACGGCACGGGAACCCGTGAGCTGGGGGTTGCGGCGCCAGTCGCGGTCGCCGCGCAACGCGTAGACGTATGGCAAAACCCAGCTGGCAACGACAAAATCCGGCTGCTCGCCGGGTTGGCCACCGAGATTCAACCGCACCGCAACGCCTTCATTTTCAAGGCGAATCAGTAATTCTTCGGCTGCGGCAATCTGGCGGGAATCTGGCGCGGAATCGCGCCGCCCGGCAATCGCCTCAACAAAAGAGGGCGCAATCGAGGAAATGAACTGCTTCCGAGGCAAAAATAGGCAGAGGCCCGTCTCTTCGATCCATGTCCGGGCGTCCTCGAAGGTAAGTGTTCCAAGTCCGTTCTGGCGCATCCGTTCGGCGCGCGCAGCTTCTAATTGTTCCGATGTCAAAGAAAAACCTCGCTTCCAGGCTCGTGGGGCCGCGCTCTCCTGAGAGATGCGGTCTCCAGTTTGAATTTTAAATCCGAACTAGATGCGATGGAAAGCCCGCTGAATATCCTTCCAGGAATAGAGCAATGCTATTGGACGTCCGTGCGGGCAACTTGTTGGGTGCTCGGTCTTTGAAAGCTCCAACAATAGCCATTCCATACGGGCTGGGTCAAGAGGCGTGTTGATTTTGATGGCTGAGTGGCAGGCGATGGAAGCGGCAATTCGGGTGCGAAGTGCCGTAAGTGGCTGATTCTGTGTATGTTCATTCGGATCTGCGGCCGACTGCTCGATGACCTCAGTCAAAGCGCGTTCCAGCTCGGCGCCTTCCAGGCCGACCGGAGCCGCCTTGATCGCGAGCGTCTGGGGACCAAAAGGTTCTACCTCGAACCCGCTCTTTTCCAATTCCTCGGCGATGCGGGCAAAGACCACGATCTGCCATGGCTTAAGTTCGACCAGCATCGGCATGAGCAGCCTTTGCCGTTGAATCTGTTCGACTTGGCGGTCGCGCAGAATCTTTTCAAAGAGTATTCGCTCGTGAGCGACATGCTGGTCGATTATCCACAGGCCATCCTCTCCGGTAGCCAAAATAAAAGATTCGCGCAATTGCCCCAGTGGCCGTAGGGAACGCAAGTGGTTCAGGTTCGACGCGGCTTGTTCTGCCTCCACCTGTGCCGTTTCGAGTGCTTCGCTCGAGGTGTAAGTGGCAGAATCTGGGATGCTTGGTGAGCAATCTTGGATGAATGACGTGCCCGTCGTTTGAAGGAAGGCGGCAGCGGCATCCCCCAAGAACTGCGGATCCGGGCCGTTTTCAGCCGATGGGCCACGGTCAAAGGAAAGACGGCCGGAAACCGGCGTTGGCATCTTCGGCGTGAGTTGGAAGGGCACGGCAGCGCCCGAGTCGATGGCTGCGGCCTCCAAACCGTCCGGCTCAGCCACCGTAGTCGTAGCCGACGTGCTTTCCGGCAACCCGTGCGAGGGAGATATCGCCGGCGGCATCAACGAGGGACTGGCGAGCGGCGCAGAATCAAGCGCCGCCAAAAAGCCGGCGGCCGGTCGGGACTGGATCAAGGAATTCCGGATGCTGTCCCGGACGAAGTCGTGGATGAGCGACTGCTGGCGAAAGCGGACTTCTGTCTTGGCGGGGTGGACATTCACGTCCACCTCTTCCGGGGGCAATTCGAGAAAGAGCAACACAACTGGGAAGCTGGTCGGCGGGATCACGTTGCGATAGGCCTCGGTGATGGCATGGATCAGGAGGCGGTCCCGGATGAGGCGCTTATTGACAAAGACGTAGATTGAGTTGCGGTTCAGCTTCTGCAGTTCCGGCTTGGAGTAAAAGCCGGTGATGCGGAGAACGCCGGGATCGCGCACCGCCTCGTCCGGATCTTTCTTCCAGGGCGGAGGCTCGGGCAGGCCGGCGTGCTGCAGCGGGGTTTCTGCGGCAACGGAAAGCAGTTGTGCGAGCGTGTCTTTGCCGAAGATTTGATAGATGCGCTCGGCAACCCGGGATACAGGCGGTGCGGAGACGAGCGTATGGGATGCGGAAACGAGCTCGAAATGTTTTTCCGGGTGCGCGAGGGCGTAGTGCGTGACCAGTGCGGTCACGTGCGCGAGTTCAGTGGACTCGGCACGAAGGAATTTGCGCCGGGCGGGTGTGTTGAAGAAAAGGTCAGCGACCGCGATGGTCGTTCCGCGCGGCAAGGCGGATTCTTCCACACGGAGAATCTTTCCCCCTGCGATCTCGACGACTGTCCCGGCGACTTCTTCTCCAGTTGCTGTTTCCAGCTTCACGCGGGCCACAGAGGCGATCGACGGTAGGGCCTCTCCCCGAAAGCCAAGAGTGGCGATCGAAAGCAGGTCATTGGCGGTGCGCAACTTCGAGGTCGCGTGGCGTTCGAAGGCCAGCAACGCATCATCGCGATTCATTCCATGGCCGTCGTCGGCAACGCGAATGAGCCGGCGTCCGCCCGCCTCAACCTCGACGCGAATCTTGGAGGCGCCAGCGTCGAGGGCATTCTCCAGCAGTTCTTTCACTACCGAAGCAGGACGGTCGACCACCTCGCCGGCAGCGATCTGGTTGGCCACCTGATCGGGAAGAACTCGGATGCGCCCCATAAGGGACTAGGGTACCGCAGAGCGGGTCTGCGCATCCGTCGGCCCCGCGGAACTTCTACGCGGTTACAACATTCCCGCCGCAGTGTCCGTGACCGCACTGGCAAACAACTTCAGTTTTTCCCGCCAATCCTTCACAGTGAGCGCTGCAGTATTTCGAGCCATCGGGTGGAACGCAGGAACAAGCGGGATTCGCGCATTTTTTCTGGGAAGCCATAGAACTCCTTTGTGGATTCGGCCTTAAGCTTCACCGAACCCAAGCGAGTACGATGCTCAACGCTGGCCATGGGATGGCACTGGAGGATGCGCCGTTAGAAATCGTAACGCTGCGACGTTCCCGGTCGTGAATGCAGAAGTTGTTGTGTTTTATTGATTCAGGTACGCCGCGAGATCTCTGACGATTGGGTAGCATTCGCAGGCCGCGTCTTCGAGTCCTACGCGTTTGAGCACTCGGATATGCCCACGCCGGTACGCGATCAGGCCACTCTTTTGCAATTTGCTTGCGGCCGCGGAGACACTGGTGCGCCGGATTCCGAGCATTTCCGAGAGAAACTCCTGGGTGAGATAGAACTGGTCGCTGCCCACCCGGTCCTGCACCATCAGCAGCCAGCGAGCCAGCCGTTCGTCAATTTCGTGCAGTCCGTTGCACGCGGCTAGCTGGCTCAGGATGAATCCGTGAGACTGCACGAATTCCAGGATGCGCCGGAGGAGGGCACTGGTGGAGAACATCTCTTTTTGCAAATCGGCGAATGGGATCCGAAGGGCAGCGCCTTCTACCTGGATGAACGCAGTTGTGGGAGGGCTTGCGGAACCGAGGAGATTGATTCCCTCGACCACGCCTTCCCTGCCGATCAACCCGACTTCGGCTCCTGCTCCATCGGTCATGAAAGTGACGATCGAGGCAATTCCCGAAGTCATGAAATGAGCGTATTCCGGCTGTTCTCCTGTGCGATAGAGCACGGTCCCTGTAGGGAAAGAGACCGGCTCCATGCGGGCCAGCAGCGACTTCCGCTGGCTTGGGGGGAGGGAGTCAAGCAGCAAGTTCGAAGGTTTCTGTGCCATTGGGGGCCGTCCCGCATCAGTTCGCAAGGATGGCCACCCGTTGTGGCGAAGACAATTGCGTCTCTGACTAGAGAAGATCGCGAACGATCAACGAAACGACTATATTCTATTTTTTGTTGGAACTATGTCCAATACCGCACACAGTGCGAATTAGCCGGTAAGGGCCTGGCGCGGCAAGGGCAGCGAGATGCGAAAAGCGGTCCCGCTGCGCCCTGGCCTGGTGCTGGTCCGGGTTCGAATCCGGCCTTGATGCTTTTCAACGATGGCCTTCGAAATGGCGAGTCCGAGGCCAGTACCCTTGTCCATTTTGGTGGTGAAGAAAGGGTCGAAGATTCTTCCGGCGATCGATTCGGGAATGCCGGGACCGGCGTCGGCGACGAGAATGTAGACTCCCCGCGCGGAGCGATGGCCCCTGAGATAGAGGGCGCCTTCGACGGGCAGCGCATCCACAGCGTTTGAGATCAGATTCGAGATCACCTGGAGCATCTCGCCAGGTTGCACATCCATGGTTACATCACTCGCGAGTCGGACATCGAGATGGATGCGCTTGGCTACGATGTTTTTTCGGTGGATGCGAAGAGCCGCTTCAGCCAGGGAAGCGGCCGCTACCGGCGATTTCTCTGCCGCGGGGCGATAGAAACTCAGGGTCTGGCGAGCAATCCGGATCAGGACCGCGAGCTGCTCATCAATTTGCTGGCTATACCGCATCACCAATTCGGGATGGCCGGCATCGCTCTGCAGCAGATAATTCAGGTTCGAGATCGCTTCAAGGGGATTGTTGATCTCGTGCATGATCGCGGCGGCGAACTGACCTGCCACTGCCAGGCTTTGGCTTTGGCGGAGTGTCTCACGGATTCCAAACCACTTAGGATCGTTGTCCTCAACGGGCTGGTTCATGGCATAGCCTCATGTGCTGGTGAGGGTGCCATGAATTTGGCATCTCTGACTGGAGGGAAGCGCCTCCGCGGGCCAGTATCTTGCTTCGGTGGCCAAATGAGAGGGAGGGACGCCACCTATGTCCGGTAATAGACATAAGAAGCAATGGCGCGAAGAAAGGTTGCTAAAATGCCTATCGAAAGTTTGGATGCGACGGAGAGCGTGTTTTTCGCTTCGCAGCCGAACCTGTAGCCCAGGAGAGCTGCACCTCTCATCCGTGAGCGGAGCAGATAGTCACTCTCAAGCAAGAGAGCCCGCGCTCAGGCGGGCTCTTTTGCATCAAGTCCTTAAGGTGTTTTCTAGATTCCCATGCCAAACTCGGCGGTCTGGGACTCGCCGGCGTTCGAGTAGAAATCGTAGGGCGTGCGTTGCTTGAATTTGTAACGGCTGCGCAATTCGCGGCCCACGTAGAAGCTGAGTGCGGCTACCGCCATGCCGACCGAGAACCAGCCGAGCACGCGGAGCGTGTGGCCTTCATTCGGCTCTTCAATATTCGTAATGGAATCGGCGTCGAGCGACATTTCGAACCCTGCCTCCTGTGCACAATGATAGCCCAGTTTTTGTTTGACTCGTCTCACATAGGAAAAGTGAGGATACAACTTTCGTTGGATGCTTCACTCTGCTCAGCTTATCTGCGCAATCTTTGCGAGCCACGAGTTTTTCTCGGACTCGGGTAGGAAGCTTGCCAGAATGGAATTGGTCGCAAGCTGGCGAATTTCATTTTGGGAAAAGCCGTGCTCGATGTGCGCGAGCAGAAACTCGCTGGCCACATCGGATCCGAAGAATGCGGGATCGTCGGAATTGATTGTGACCAGCAGACCGGCGTCGAAGTAGGGCCGCAGCGGATGGGCGGCGAAGGATGGGCAGACTCCGGTGCGAACGTTCGATGTGGGATTCAGTTCGAGTGCTATGCCTCGCGCCCTGAGCTCGCCGACCAGAGCCGGGTCCTGAATGGCTGACAGCGCATGGCCGATGCGCTCCGAGCCGATGGCAAGCGCTTCCCAGATCGCCTCGGGCCCGGTGGTTTCCCCCGCGTGGTTGGTTAGGCGGAGGCCGGCTTTGCGGGCATCGGCATAGAGCGCACGAAAGGGTGCAGATCCGGCCATGCGCTCGTCTCCGCCCAGCCCGATACCGATGATCGAGGGATAAGCGGATCGGAGTTCGGCAGCTTTGCGAAAGACCCGTTCCGCCTCGGGAACGGTGAAATGGCGAACGGCGTCGAAGATCCAGTAAAGCGAGAGGCCGAGTTCGCGCTGCCCGCGCACGCGGGCGCGCTCCAGTCCCTCAAAGATCGGCTCGAAGCACGCTGGGTCGTGGTTGCGCCACAGATACACAACGCCGACGGAGATATAGACCTCGGCGTGCACCACGCCCTGCGCCGCCAGAGCCTCGATCATGCGCCACGCGGCAAGCTCGTAGTCCTCGGGGCCGATGAGGCGGCGGGTGACGGCTTTGAAAGCGTTGATGAAGCCGGTGAAGTCGGTGAATTGGTAAAGTGCCTCGGCTTCGGGGAGCGTGATGGGCAGCGCATCGTGGCGGGCACTCAGCTCAACCAGCGTCGCGGGTGTGATGGTGCCTTCGAGATGGAGATGAAGTTCGGCCTTGGGGAGCCGGCGGATGAACGCGGTGATGTCGTCCATCTATAGAGTGTAGCGGGTGGAGGTGTGATTTTCTTCGCGGAATGACCCGGCGCAATCGAGCGATAATGCAGGACGAGCGAGCCAAACTGCGATCGTTTGGCTCGTGCTGACGGGAGCCGTCTTTGATTGAGAAGCGTGGGATTCGCAAGCGTGCGTCGTTCAAGCGCGCATGGATGATGGGCGTCGTTGTCGTCGTGGCGCTGGCAATCTTTTGGGTCAGAATCGGCGGCCGGCGACCTCGGAGCCAGGCGGCAGCGAAGCCTGCTCCAGATTTGTCGGCGAAGTCGATCCCTGATCTCGCCTTGACCAGCCCGCTGAATCTGCCCGGCGGTGGAGTCGCGCCTGCGGATGCGTACGAGGTGTACTCGGCGCTCTATCAGACTCCGCAACAGGAGCCTCTGGTATTTTCGGACGATTCGGTCACCGATATTCCGCAGGTGAATGGAAGCTGCCTGCAGCCCACCACGCCACAGGAGCGCGAGATGACGGATGCGTTTGAGGCGGCGAATCGGCAGAGTCATCGTTGGGAGCAGAAGTTCAACATTCCCGGCGGATACCGGTTGATTGCGCGCAGCGATGCGGGCCAGGCCCAGCAATGCATCGAGACGCACTTCCAGGATCGGGCGCGCTGCGAGACCTTCACAGGGATTGCACACGTGCGTTTTTTGGGAGTTCCCGGGTTCGACAGTACGCACACGCGGGCGTTGGTGTCAGTGGTGAAGATGTGCGGCAGCTTTTGCGGAAGCGGCGGGATCTTCGAAGTGGAGAAAACGGAGAGCGGGTGGCGCCGCGCCGAGGCAAGCGCGTTTACGCGTGAATGCAGCTGGATGTATTAGGGCTCGCAGACGGCGGGATGAACAACATCCGTCATAAGCCTGAGGCGCCAATCCGCAGGGCTTAATCATTTGCAGAAGCCTGCTCACCTTAGAAGCGACCAGTCCAAGAGCTGGCCTGAGTTTTCTCAGAGGCTTCAGCGCATCCTGGCAAACTCCGACCGGTGGCGGCTATAGAAGAAATAGATCACCAGGCCCAGCGCCAGCCAGATCAGGAATCGATACCACGTGATGATCGGCAGGCCGGCCATCAAGAGAAAGCAGAAAACGACGCTGAGCAGCGGAATAACGGGACCGAAGGGGACGCGGAATCCGCGGCGGCGATCGGGTTCGCGATAACGTAGAACGACGACACCGATGGAGACAAGAACGAAGGCGAAGAGGGTGCCGATGTTGGATAAGTCGGCGAGGGTGCCGATGTCAAAGAGTCCCGAAGGAATCGCGACCACAAATCCCGCAACCCAGGTGGAGAAGGCGGGGGTGCGAAAGATGGGATGCACGTTGCTGAAGACTTTCGGCAGCAGGCCATCGCGGGACATGGAGAACCACACGCGCGACTGGCCGAGCTGGTAGACCAGAAGCGAGGACAGCATGCCCATGATGGCGCCGAAAAGGACCACCAGCCGGATCCAGTGAAGCGAATGCCCGCCGGGAAGAACGGAGAGCTTCTTCAGCGCATTCACCACAGGAGCAGCATCGCCGACCATGGACTTCCAGGGCACCAGGCCGGTGAGACAGACCGCGACGGCCACATAGAGAACAGTGCACACGATAAGCGTGGCGATGATGCCGATGGGCAGATCGCGCTGTGGTCTGCGGCATTCCTCGGCTGCGGTCGATACGGAGTCGAAGCCAATGTACGTGAAGAAAATGATCGACCCGCCGGTAAGGACGCCAGACATCCCGTTGGGCATGAATGGGTGCCAGTTGGTGGGGTGAATGAAATGGATCGCCGCGGTGACAAAGATCAGGATGGCAATGAGCTTAATGCCGACCATGACGTTGTTGGTTGAGGCCGACTCTCGGATGCCACGGACGAGAATGACGGTGAGGATGAGGACGACGAGAAACGCGGGGATGTTGAAGCCGAAGTGCCAGCCGGGATGATAGAGCCAGTTGCCGGCCAGGTCCTGCAGGCCTTCGGGCAGGTAGGCAGGCGAGATCCACGTGGCGGGAGGATGAAGGCCGAACCAATCGAGCAGGTCAACGACATGGGCGGCAAAGCCGACGCTTACCGTCATGTTGGAGCCCGCATATTCGAGGATCAGGTCCCAGCCGATGATCCAGGCGATGAGTTCGCCCATGGTGGCGTAGGTGTAGGTGTAGGCCGAGCCGGCGATGGGGATCATGGACGCGAGTTCGGCATAACAAAGGCCGGTCAGGGCGCAGACAAAGGCGACGAGGACCAAAGAGAGCGCGATCGCGGGGCCAGCGCCGGGACGCCCGGCCATCGCCGTGTGGTGAATGATGAAGTCCGCGAGCGGCGTGTTGACGATGCTGGAAGTGTCGAACTGTTCGCCGGAGATGGCTGTACCGATGACCGTGAAAATGCCGGAGCCGATGACTGCGCCGATGCCGAGGGCTGTGAGCGACCACGGCCCGAGGGTCTTTTTCAAGGCGTGCTCGGGTTCTTCCGAGTCGCGGATCAGCTTATCAATGGATTTGCAGGCAAGCAGTTGGCTTGGCAGCTCAGTTCTCCTTGTGCTGTGCAGGGCCTTCGGAGATAAAAACCATCCCACAGCGTACATTCCCCGACAGATGCGAAGGCTTATGCCGCAGTGTACATGATGGCGTTTCGAGGGACGCGGGCGCGTTGCGCGCGGAGAATTGGGTGGAGGACGGAGGGAATTCTGGTCAGGAATGGTGAGGCGGGAGAATCAAAAACTCCGGGCCGGCGAGGCAATTGAGGGCCAGCCCGGAGTTGAGATGTATCGCGAAGTCCAGCGCTACCGCTTCGACTGTCCGCGCGCCAATTTCTTGACCTTCTTTTTGTTGGAGCCGCGCGGGGTGGTGCGCTTGGCCTTGGGCGCGGCCTTTTTGCGGGCGGCGCGTTTCAGCTTCTTTCGTTCTGTCTTGTCTTCAATTTTGGTTGTGTCAGCCACTAAAAATCCCTCTTTCACTCGGATTGCTTCAACGTGCCCGACGATCGGGCGATGCGAGTTTTATGGTAGCAGGGATCGATAGGCGGCGAAAGCCGCAGCTAGTTGCAGAAGGCGCTGCTGTTTGGTCATTTTGCTTCGAGATTGATGATGCCCATCGTGCGGATGGGAGGTCGCGAATTCCCACACTGTAAAAAGTTTGTGGCGTAGAATGAGGACAGACGCGATCTGGAAGCATTCCAGCCTGCTCGGCTTTGGGCCCACCATTGCTTACGACGAGCTCCGTAGTTCACGCAGCAATTACTGTGTTAACGGATGAACCGTTAACAGTTCGACGTTGAACGGAGTCCGTGATGCGTTCTGATCAGATACACCGCGCTCTCGCGCGAGGAATGAACCGGTTTGAGGTCTGCCAGCTTGTCTCAAAGGGCGTAAAGGCCACCCACAAAACTGGTGGGCGGTTTGAAGACACCATCAACGATGCGCTGGAGTATCTGGGCAACCACGATTCGAACCATGAAGCGATGTATCCGAAGCCGGTGAAGGCTCCCATCAAGTCCCTGGAGCCAGCGGCGTAGAAATAGTCGACAGGTCCAGTTTTCGGTCCGGAGTTACTGGAGGTTTAGTTCGACGCTGACGAGCGGGCTTTCTTACCGGCACTGAATCTTCAAACAAGCGCAAAAAAGGGGCGGCAGATTTGCCGTCCCTTTTTTGGTTTGATGCCGACTTGAGACCTAGACGACCTGTACGTTCTCAGCCTGCCAGCCCTTGGGGCCCTTGGTCACGTTGAACTGGACCTTCTGGCCTTCCTGGAGCGAACGGAAGCCGTTCGACTGAATGGCGGTGTGATGGACGAAGACGTCCTCGCCGTTTTCACGGCTCAAAAATCCAAATCCCTTGGCGTCGTTAAACCACTTGACTGTGCCTGTTTCCATTGTGTGTTTTGTTCCTTTGTTGCTGATTTACCGCGAACGCAATGTGGAAGTGTTGCGTGCAGAGCGGTAACTCGGAACAGGCAATAACTTCTAATCGAATTCTACGATCTGAGCGGAGTATAGCACGGAAACTGTCGAAAACCTGGATTTATCCTTCCGAAGACGCCCGGCCGTTTTTGGAGGGAATCCGATTTGAGCGGGCGCTCCCCCATTCGGGAATCCGGCGAACCGCCCTGGAAAGCGGCCAAGCCCGATGGCGACATCAACGTGGACCCCACGGCGTGCAAAGGACTACTTTGGATAGGGCGCGATCGTTCGGAATTCGTGGTGATCCGGCGGTGGAATTTGGGCGGTCCGAAACTGGCGGAGACAGACAGTGGTGGCATCGAGCGCACAAACCCGCGAATGGATTGGTCCGGCGGAAGCAGGCGCGCGGCCGACCGTGTTGCGGCGGCTCACAGGGAACTGGATTTTTCGCGCTTTGCTTGCCGTCATCGGATGGACGGCGGTCGGCGTCCTTTTTGCCTTGCCCGCCCTTGGGACAAGCAGATGGCCCGATGAACTGCGCATCTACCTGGCGCAATGGTGGGTCTGGGGGCTTTTGACTCCAGTCATCATGGCGGTCGACCGGCGTCTGCCGTTTTCAGGAAAGCAGCTGGGACGACGAGTGGCTGCGCACCTGGCTCTGAGCCTGGTTTTCACCGAAGTTTATTTTTTTCTATTCACTGCCATGCGCGCCGCCTTCGGCGTTACGCCGTGGAGTTCGTTGCGCATCTCGAATCTGACGAGCGTCTCGGTGCTGGGATGGCAAATCTGGTGCTGGATGGTCTATTGGATCATCGCGGGGGCTTTGCAAGCATATCGATACTACGAGCGTTACATGAGCAGCGAATTGCGGCTGGAGCGGCTGGAGCACAGCTTTTCCGAAGCTCGACTTAATTCGCTCCGCATGCAACTCGATCCGCATTTTCTGTTTAATGCGTTGAACACGATCTCGTCTCATGTAGAGCGGGATCCGAAGTTGACCCGGCGCATGATCGAACACCTCGGCGATCTGCTGCGCCTTTCCCTTGAATCAAGGGACAAACAGGAAGTTCCACTGGCCGAGGAGCTGGCGTTTCTCGATCACTATCTCGCCATCCAGAAGATTCGCTTCGGCAATCATTTGAAGATCAAGATGCAGATTGCGCCGGAAGTGCGGTTTGCTTCCGTGCCTTCGCTCTTCATTCAACCCTTGGTGGAGAACGCGATTCGTCATGGCATTTCGCGCAGGGCGGCGGGTGGCACCATTACCGTGCAGGCTGCGCCGGCGAACGGGAAACTTGAGATTCGCGTACTCGACGATGGCGTCGGGCTGCCGACGGGCTGGTCAATGGAGAATTCGGTGGGGTTGGGGCTGTCGATTACGCGGGAGCGCATCGCCGGATTGCATCCCAACGGGGACAGCCATTTTGTGGTGCGCAATCGTGAAGAGGGCGGCGCGTCCGTTGAGATTTCGCTGCCGCTGAAGTTCGATGGGGAGGCCGGCGATGGACGCGCGCTCGCCTGAACCGATTCAAGTATTGGTGGCGGACGACGAAGCTCCCGCACGCCAGCGCCTTATCGATTTGCTGACGAAGGACGCGCAGGTGGAAGCTGTGGCAGAGGCCGCGGATGGCGAAGCCGCCGTTGAGGCAATTCAGAAGAAACGGCCCGACCTGGTGTTCCTGGATGTGCAGATGCCGGAGCTCGATGGATTGGGTGTGATCGACGCGATTGGCGCAGCGGAGATGCCGCTGACCGTCTTTGTCACAGCCTACGATCAGCACGCGATTCGGGCCTTCGAGGCGAATGCACTCGACTACCTGCTGAAACCCTTCAGCGATGAGCGCTTCGAGGCTACCATGGCGCGCGCGAAGACTCGTCTCGACGAGCGCAGTATCAGCGAATTCGGGCAGCGTGTAATGAAGATGGTGGCTGGCGCATCTCCCGGTACAGAGCTCAGGCTCGATCGGCTGGTCGTGAAGTCGGGAGGAACGACGCGGTTCATTCGTGCGATCGACATCGACTGGATCGAGGCGGCGGGCGTCTATGTCACTCTGCACGTGGGGGGTAAAGAATTGTTGTACCGCGCCGCCCTGAACGATTTGGCGGAACGGCTCGACCCGCGCCGGTTCGTGCGCGTGCATCGGTCGGCGCTGGTGAATATTGAAAGCATCATTCAACTGGAGCCGATGTCGCACGGAGAGTTCGAAGCGGTGATTAAGAACGGCTCGCGGGCGCGCGTGAGCCGGACTTATCGGGCGCTTCTGGAGAAGCGGCTGGGGCAGCCGCTCTAGGAACAGACTCGCTGCGATCCGTACAAATTTCAAAATGCTCGCAACCGGCGATTATGGTGTCTGGCTATCAACCGAGACAATGCGGGCTTCCGAGCCGAAGCGCCGATATTGGCCATACACAATATCGTTCAGGAATGTCTTGGCTGCACCCTGATAGTTTGTCCTGGATTGCATGCCCTGCTGCGCCGCAGTATGCGCCATCAAAACGGAGACGCTCTTGGCCGGGCAAATATAGCTCCTGCCTCCAATCTCCACGGAGCTGTATTCCATGGCGATGCCGGCATTCGAGACGAGTCCTTTGGGCGGCATCTCCGCCTGGAGCGTTATGCGCAGAATTGAGCCGTTCGCGGGATCAAAGGCGATCTCCCCGTGATAGCTTGCACGCTCGTCGAAAAGCTGCGACTCCGGCTGCCCGGTGCCCGAATATCCGTTCACAATGCAGCAGAACTTTACATAGTAGTTCGATTTTTCGTCGGGAACTGTGTAGTGGAAGACTGCCAGCCGCCCGCCCGAACCGTGCTCCCAGCGGGCCCAGGTGATTTTCCCCTTGAGTGCGTCTGCCAGGACCATGCTCAGGATCGGTCCGAACTCTCCTGACGTAACCAGCCCCCCGATTTTCCCCTCGTGCTTCAGGGCTTTCGTCGCCCTCTCGTCCACTACCTCCTTGCGGTCGCGGTAGGTTACGGCCAAACCGGACTTGCCCACGAAGTGCACTGGCAAATAGCTGTAGCTGACGACGCCTGTCGCCTCCAGCGCATCCTCTTGCGGCCTGTCCTCAAAGGCCATTGTTTCTCGTATAGCGCTCAGATTTGGAAGCTGGCGCAATGTGGTGTTCACGTAGTTCACAATCTTGACCAGCATTTCTCGGGTCGCTGCAGGATCCGGTGTCGAGTCAGCGAGAATCTCCACGGCGGGAGGATCCAGGAAGACTGATTTATCAGCCAACAGAAGCAATGCCTGGCGCGACTTCTCTCCGGGAGCGCTGGCGTTCAGTTGGGCCAGCAGCGTTGTGCTCAGCCGTTCGGTGAGTTCGAACGTGGAAAGCTGTTGTGCCAGCTCCGCGTCCGTTTTGCCTGAAGCTGCGGCTAACGCCTGCTGCAACTGGCCGACGGTGATTTTGTCCAGTACTGGCGCCTGGGGCAATGCAATCACGGCAAGTGCTGCCGATGCCAGGAAAACTACCAGGGCAATAGGACGCATACGATAAGCCTCCAAGGAAGGACGGACAAATGGTATGCTTCGCGCGAGATTCTGCGCAAACCGAGGTGCGGAAGACGACATTCGCGTCGTTACGGAACAGCGTAAACTCGTTTTGGTTTTTGGAGCGACCATGCGGGACGAGAGCAGCCGCGTGCTGGCGATTAATCCTGGATCGACGTCGACCAAGTTCGGGGTCTTTACCAGAAGCGGCGCCGCATGGGTTGGCGCGATCCATCACCGCGATAGCGAATTGGAGCAGTTTCGCGGCAGGTCTGCGCTGGACCAGCTCGAGTACCGAGCCGCGCCGATGCGGGAGGCGCTGCAACAAGCTGGGTACAGCGCAGACGGATTCGCCGCCGTGGCAGGTCGCGGCGGTTTGCTGCCGCCGATGGAGTGCGGCACTTACCTGGTGGATGATGCGATCGTGAAAGCGCTGCGCGAGGCACGGCGGGGAGAACATGCGTGCAATCTGGGCGCGGTGCTGGCGCTGAAGTTTGCGCGCGTGGCGGGCGTTGACGCATACATTGTCGATCCGGTTACGGTGGATGAATGGCAGGATTGCGCGCGCCTTTCAGGGTTGCCATTGATCCCACGCTCGTGCATCGGTCACGCGCTGAACACCAAAGCGGTAGCCCGGCGCTACGCGCGGGAACAAGGGCGCACTTATGCGTCCTTGCGTCTGGTGGTGGTTCACATGGGCAGCGGCATCACGGTTTCTGCTCACCGCGAAGGACGAATGATCGACAACAATACTCCGGAAGAAGGCCCGTTCGGTCCGGATCGAACCGGCTCGCTTCCGGTGCAGGCGCTCATTAGGCTGTGTTGCAGCGGGGCATACAACGCAAAACAACTCGACCGGATGGTATTCGGGGAAGGCGGACTCTTTGCCTATCTCGGCACGCGCGACCTAAGAGAAGTTGAAGGCCGCATCGATGCGGGCGATGCGGCGGCGGCTCTCGCATACGATGCCATGGTCTATCAAATCGCCAAGGAAACAGGAGCCATGGCGACAGTCCTGCAGGGCGCGGTAGACGCCGTACTTCTCACCGGAGGCATGGCGCATTCCGAGCGCCTGGTGCAGAAGTTGCGTGGGTACATCGAATGGATTGCTCCGATCGCTGTGTATCCGGGTGAAGACGAATTGCAGGCGCTGGCCGAAGGCGTCTTTCGCGTGCTTGATGGTGAGGAAACAGCGAAAAGGCTAGGCCCCGAGAGCTCAGGAGTTTCTACCCGGGCAGAAAGGGAGCGCCTAGTGATCGGGCTGGAATGAATGCCGTCACCAGGCAGCTCTGACGAGTGTTAGCTGGACAGTTTATGAAGGCTGAACGAGATCGGCGGCCCGATGATCAGCATGTGCACCAGGAGGCCCTGCAGCAAGCCCCGATACTGATAGGGACCTGTAAAGTGATACGCACACAACGGCAGCACGACCAGGTTCATGACCAGGTAAATTGCGATCCCATAAAAGACGCCGCAAACCAGCCAATGGTCCTTTAGGAATTCGAGCCAGCGGCTTGCGATGCAGTAGATAGCCGCCGCCGAAATTGCGATGAAGTAGTGAAGAACAGCTCCAAGAATCCAGACACCGACGCCTCCGTGAACGACGGCCTGTCTCCCAAGCAAACCGCCCGCAATGCCGCGGGGCGCATTGAGACCAAAAGTGAAGAAGGCGGAGGTCAGGTCGAATGTCCCAGCCACTGCGCCACCCACAAGGATGGGACGAAGCAGACTGGCTCGCGGGGAAGGAATCGAGAACGCCGCAGTGGTCATGGAATCTCTCTTGTGCAGAATTCTACGGATGGCGTGTTTTCAATAAATGGAATTGGTGCAACGTGGAAGAGCAAAACGCGAGTCGGCCCGTCGAGGTGGCAGGACGGAGTGGGCGAGGGGCTCGAAATGGGTTTGCAGGCCTACATGATTCATTCTGTTTGCGATCTCAAGTCCACACGGCGAACCGGACTTTTGTAACCTTACCCACGAAAGATGTAAAGGGAATCCGGTTAGGGTCGCGATAAGATGTGCCCATGGATTTCATGGGACTGTTGATTCCGCTCTTCATCGCGGTCGCGGTGCTCTTGGTGCTCGCGAAGTTGATTGTCAGTGAAGCGGACGAGGACAGGCAGGCCTCCGAGACGGAGGGTGGACAGGTCGAGTTCGCGCCCAATCGGCGCAGCTTTTGGGGTGTATATGTGTTTCTTGGGTGTCTGGCGTACGTACTGATTGCGAGCTTTGTGGGTGGGATCAAATCGAGCGCCGATCTTGCCGCGCCCGCCTTTTGCGCTGGATTTGCAATTCTGCTTCTTTCCGCTTTTCCGGGGTCCATCCGAGTCGACAAGAATGGAATCGAGCAGGTCTATTGGCTGCGAAGCCGCAAGCGTATCGCCTGGAACGAAATTGCAACGGTGACGACCGACGAGAAGCGAGGCGAAGTGAGGATTAAAGGCAAAAACGGCGCCAAGATTCTCTTCGCGCGCCAATTGCCCGATCGGGCCCGCTTGTTGCTGGAACTTGAGAAGCACAGCGATGAAAAGGCGCCCGCGCAGGCTGAGTCAAAAATGTACGCGATGAGCAGTGGTCCGGCGGCCTGAACCTACAGCCCGTTTTCGACTTTCCCGCAAGACCGCTGGGTGCCAATTTCTCTCAAAATCTAGATCTTCTGCAAGTTGGCGAATTTCTCCACCAGCTTCTTCATTCCGTGGCGATTGAACATCACGGTAAGCTTCGCGTCTTCCCCATTGCCTTCACGAATGAGCACAGTGCCTTCGCCGTATTTTGCATGGCGGACCCGCTGACCCTTTTCAAGGCCGCTTGCGCCCTTGGATTCCGGAATGTCGATCTTGGGGCGAGCGAAATAGCTCGGCTTGCCGTTTCCGGATTTCCCGCTGAAGAAGCGTGCGATGTTGTCGATCGACTCCGGAGGCGTTGCTGACACCCCTGAGTTCTTACTCTTCGGGCCAGCGTTTCCTGTGATCCTCGGCGCTTCCTGACTCTCGTCTTCGTAGTTATAGTGCCGGCTCTCGAATTCGCTGGATTGTGCGGAGCCACGGCCAAAGGTGCCACGCGCGCCGACTCCATAGCTGTACGCGGGTGTGGACCATGCGGGTGAGCGGCCTCCAAGGTTCTCGATCAACTGAGTCGGGACCTCCGACAGGAAGCGAGAGGGAACCGTGGACTCGGGCGCGTCATTGCCGTAGCGGCGCCGATAATGGGCGCGGGTCAGCACCAGCGTATTCATGGCGCGAGTCATCCCGACATAACAGAGACGGCGCTCTTCTTCGAGTTCCTCGGGATTCAGGAGCGTGCGCGAATGGGGGAACAACCCCTCTTCAAGCCCGGCGAGAAAGACGAGCGGAAACTCAAGCCCTTTGGCTGCATGCAAACTCATCAGCGTGACGCGGGCTTCGGGGTCGTACTGATCGGTGTCGGAAGCGAGAGCGGCGTGGTCGAGGAACTCGGCAAGGGTCTCGCCGCGCTCCTCGGCGTCGTGTGCGGCGTTGGCGAGTTCCTTTAGATTCTCAATGCGGCTGAAGGCTTCCGGAGACGCTTCGGCTTCGAGAGCCTTGATGTACCCCGTGCTATCGATGAGAAATCGGATCAGCTCAGGCAATGTGCCCGCGTCGCCTGGCTTCCTGAAGGACCCGTCTGGCTGCTCTTGATTTGGACTCGATTCGGGGTCGGCCCGTGCCTCATCTTCGAAAGGCCGATCCGACTTCGTTGCTTGCTTTGGCATCTTCAGAAAAGGCCGCTTCGGCTCGGCTGCAAAGGGCGAAAAATGGCTCGCGTCGAGCAGCGGAATCTGGTCGCTGTTCTCACCGAAGGCAAACTCCGTGGCCGCTTCGAGCGCATTTGCGGCTTCGGCCTTCTCTGCTGGAGTTGGTTCCACGGCGCCGAAGCTGAAATCTGTGTCGGCCGCCTCGGCAGTGGATTCGGCGACATCGGCGGAGAGTTTGCCCGCGAAGTCAGGGTCCATCATGGCCTGCGCATCGAGAATGAGCTGGCGGAACGATTCGAGAGCCATCAGTGCGCGGGTCGGGATCAGGCGGTTGGTCAAAGCGGAAGCGATCGCGTCCCATGTCGACGCGCCGGTTTCAAGTGCGAGCCGTTCGAGGGTCGCCAGCGTGGTGGCGCCGATGCCGCGAGCCGGTGTGTTGATGACGCGTTGCAGCGCCATCGAGTCATGCGGATTGCGAACGAGGCGCAGATAGCAAAGCAGGTCCTTGATCTCGGCGCGTTCGTAGAAGCTGAACCCCCCGACCATGGTGTAGCCGATTCCATAGCGTCTCAGGGCTTCTTCAACCAGCCGGGACTGCGAGTTGGTGCGATACAGCACCGCGCAAAGGCCCCGCTCGGGTTTTTCACTTTCGGATGCGCTCTGTGCCTGGCGCAGGAACGCCTGAATGCGATCGGCGATGAAGAGCGCTTCATTCTCGCCATCGGGTGCCTCGTAGTATCCGATGAGCGAGCCGCCCTGGCGGTCGGTCCAGAGCTTCTTGCCCTTGCGGCGAAGGTTGTTCGCCACCACGGCTCCTGCGGCTTCGAGGATGATCTGGGTCGACCGGTAGTTCTGTTCGAGACGGATGATGTGGGCGTTGGGAAAGTCTTGCTCGAATTCAAGAATGTTGCGAATATCGGCGCCGCGCCACGAGTAAATACTCTGATCTTCATCGCCCACCGCGCAGACATTCTTTCGCTCGCCCGCCAGCAATTTCATCAGCTCGTATTGGGGCCGATTCGTGTCCTGGTACTCGTCGACAAGCACATAGCGATAGCGATGTTGATAGCGCTCACGGGTTTCGGCCGAGACTTTGAGCAGGCGGACCGCTTCGAGCAGCAGGTCGTCGAAGTCGAGCGCGTTATTCTTCTTCAGCTCCGCCTTATAGGCCTGATAGATATGCGCGATGCGCTCACTGTTTGGGTCTTTCGACCCGAGGTAGTACTCCTGCGGGTCGATCATGTGGCTTTTAGCCCATGAAATGCGGCCCAGTACGGTGCGCGGCGTGAGCTGCTTGGTGTCGAGACCCATGCGGCGCATGATTTGCTTTACGATGCCTTGCTGATCGTTCTCGTCGTAAATGGCGAAGGCGCGCGTGAGGCCGTCGCTGCCGACTTTCAGGGCCTCGATGTCGCGGCGCAGAATCCGCACACAGAGCGAATGGAATGTGGAGATCAGCGGCTTGGCCATCGACGAATGCCCGAGGATCCGGTCGACGCGTTCGCCCATTTCGGCTGCAGCTTTGTTGGTAAACGTGACAGCGAGAATGGAGTCCGGCGCAACCCCTTTTTCCTGGATGAGCCAGGCGATGCGGCTGGTAATCACGCGCGTTTTGCCGGAACCGGCGCCGGCGAGAATGAGAAGCGGTCCCTCGGTGGCTTCAACGGCAGCGCGTTGCTCGGGATTCAGATTGGAGAGGAGCGGCTGCACGGCGAAGTCCAGGCGGGAAGGGTCCTCTTCCAGTTTACCTTCCGTCCGAGTTGTGTGCCGTGCTCGCCGCGAAAGTTCGCCGATGACAACTCGATCTGGGCGATCTCCCTAGATGGGTTTCGGCGTGGTGTTCCGGGCGCTGGTTACGTTGTCCGGGTCGTCGTTGAACGACTTGCCGCCGCCGTAAGCATACTTCTCAAATCCCGAGCCGGCATGGCGGATGGCATCCTTCCAGCCGTCGTCCCATGTGACCAGGGCATCGCCGTTGACATAGGTCCAGGTGCCGTGAATGTCGCCGCGCGAGCGCATCGCATTGCCATCTTCTCTCAGCGTAATGATGAACGTTTCTCCCTGGCCGTCGCCCACAACCCATTTGCCGACGTAACGGCCGCGTGCCGGCCATTCCGGGTTCGAGCTGACATCCGGTAACGCACCTGTGCCGGTGAACTCGACCCGGGCAATGTCTGCCAAGTTGAAACTCTGCCGATGGCCGTCCTTGAAGACAATGACGATGGAGTTGCCGGAGTCTTTCTTTGCTGGAGGGGTCTTGGCAAAGCTGGCTGGGAGGACCGAGAGAGAAAATGCCGCCAGACTGGCGAGAGCGACGATCGTACGCATGAAATTCTCCTTGTTCGCAGAAAGCGGGCTTGCTGCCCCCGGTTCAAGTTACGCGGCGGAGCGAACGATAGTTCCCTTCCGGATCGCGAAATCTCGTTGATGCGCGCGACCGGTCTTCATTCCGAATTGATCGGGAAGCGCCGAGCCGAGAGCTATTCTGGATTCACAATGAGTGCACCAGAACAGAGCACAACGCGGCGGGTCGCCGTGTATTGCGGATCCGCGAGTGGAGCCGATCCTGCCTTTCTGGCCGAGGCGCGGGCGCTGGGTTCGGCGATTGCCGCCGCCAGTCTCGGGATGGTCTATGGCGGAGCCAGTGTGGGGTTGATGGGCGCAGTGGCCGATGCCGCGCTGGCCGGCGGAGCGGAAGTCATCGGGGTGCTGCCCGAGATGCTATCGGGCAGCGAGATCGCACACAGCGGCTTGACGCGCCTCGAAGTGGTGAAGACGATGCACGCGCGCAAGGCGCGGATGGTGCACCTGGCCGACGCGTTTCTCATCCTGCCAGGCGGATACGGGACTCTGGATGAGTTGATGGAGATCGTCACGTGGAAGCAACTGCGGCTGCACACGAAGCCATGCATCCTGATCAACACAGCAGACTACTGGAACGGGCTGCTGGAATTTCTGGATACGACTGTGACGGCGGGATTTTTGAAGGCGGAGAATCGGAAGCTGCTCGAGGTGGCGCAAGATGCGGATGAGGCGGTGGGACGCGTCGTGAAGGGTGGACCGTGACCGCGTGGCAAGTCTGTCGCGTTCTGCACTCCGCATTGTGCATCTCCGGTATACCCCCTCCCTCCCTTTTCCGCTAAATATCTCATTTGGTTGAAGTTATCGGAATCAATAACTTAGGCTAACTCAACTCGATTCAATGGCTTAGCGCCAAATATCTCTCGGGGTTAGAGTTAGTTGGCGGCGTTCAATTCTTTGCCGTCAGCCCGCAGCTCTTCTCCGATTTCTATTGTGCGGTGGGAGGGGGAAATTGTTCGCAGAGTTGACAGGTTTTGGCTCGGAAGGCCCGGGGGATTGGAAGCATTTTGAAAAGCAGATCCTTCGCCCCGCTTACCCCATTGACGACTGACGTCGTCGATGGGGCCCCGAGCGCGCGGGTTCTCAGGATGACACTGTGGTGGAATGATGAACCGCAGTGGACGACAGAGGACGATGGCACAGCGTGGCGATCACTTTCGCCGTGCACGTTCGCGTTGGAGTTCGCGGTAGAGTTCGGATTTGGATTGGCCCAGTTCGCGGGCGAGGCGCTTGAGGGCCTCTTTTTCGTCGATGCTGGATTCTGATTGAAGACGGGCGACACGGGTGGAAATGGATTCACGCGCTGGAGGCGTTCCCTCCCCGGCCCCAACACAGGGACCGGGGGCACCCATTGTCGAGGCGGATTTGGCTGGCGCTTCGACGAGGAGAACGAATTCGCCGCGCACTCGTTCGCGAGAGGCCAGTTCCTTTCGGATATCGGCGACAGTGCCACGCAGGAACTCCTCGTGCAGCTTTGTCAGCTCACGAGCCGCAACGACGCGCAGGGCTGGACCGAATACAGATTCAAGATCGGCCAGAGTATCCAAGATGCGATGCGGAGCTTCGTAGAAGATGAGCGTCTGCGGCGACTCGCGCGGTTCGGGGGCTAACTGTTCAAGGCGGGTGCGCCGCGCGCCGGTCTTCTCCGGCAAAAAGCCGATGAAATGGAATTCAGTCGTCGACAGTCCGGAAGCAATGAGAGCGCTGAGCGCCGCGTTCGCTCCGGGGATTGGAATCACGGGGACGCCGGCGGCGATCGCCTCCCTGGCTAGCAAGGCTCCAGGGTCGCTGATGCCAGGCATGCCCGCGTCGGAAACGACTGCGATGCGGCCGCCTGCCTTGATGGCCTCAATGAATTCGGTGGCGCGCGTGCGCTCGTTATGCTCATGGCAACTGATGGTCGGCGTTTGAATCTCGAAGTGGTTGAGAAGTTTTTGCGTCTGGCGTGTGTCTTCGCAGGCGATGCGGTCAACTTTGCGCAACACGTCGAGAGCGCGCAGGGTGATGTCGCCGAGGTTGCCGATGGGTGTGGCGACGAGATAGAGGCCGGAAGCGAGGGGCTCGCTTTGCCGATCAGTTGATGCGGTGGGAACGTGAGGCATGGAAGCCAAGTCAAAGCAGATCCTTCGCTCCGCTTACCCCACGTTGTGGGGCCCCAAGTCACCCCAAGAACGAAGACCTGTTCTTGGGGACCCCGGCAAGCGTGCTCCGCTCAGGATGACACAGTTCAATGTAGCATCTCTACTTTTGCCTGCCCCCTGCTTCCCGATTACCGACAATTGATCACTGATCGGCTTCTTCGCGTTCGATGCGGCGCTGTTCGGCGAGGAGCGACATGGAGCTCATCAGGTTTTGCACGCTGACAATGCCGACGACGCGTCCGCTCTCGGTCACGGGAATGAGCGAAAGACCGCGGCCTGCTGTAAGCCGGCGGATGGTCGCGCCTAATGTGTCCTCGGGACGCGCAACCTGAAAAGCGCGCGACATCACGGACTGCACGTAGCCGTTGCCATCGTTGCGCAACGCGTCGACGATGCGCTGCCGCGACACGATGCCGACCAGCTCGGGGCCGCGCACGACGGGAAAGTCCTCTTGCAGCGAGTGAACGCACCGGCCCAGCGCGTCGGCCAGCGTGTCCGACGGCGAGAGGGTCGCAAAATCCGTGAGCATGACTTCGCGCATGCGCACCGTGTCGACCACGGACTGAAAGAAAACGCCCTGGTCCTCGATTTGCGCGCCAATCATGATGAAGAACCCAGCGATGATGAGCCATGGACTGTGCAGGAGCATGCCGGCAAGCATCGCAGCGAGCGCCAGCAATTGGCCGAGGCCTGTGGCGGCGCGGCCTGTAGGGGCAATGCCGTGGCTGCGCGCGAAGTTGCCGCGGAGAAGGCGGCCTGCATCGAGCGGGTAAGCCGGCAACAGGTGCAGCAGACCAAGGCCTGCCTGCATCCACACCAGGCTGCGCAGCAGATTGCCAGGCGAGATCCATGGCTGATCGAAAAGCCGGATGTCTCCTCCGGCGCCGAGCAGGGTAATTCCCAAACCTGCGGCTGTGGCGCAGCTGGCGATCGGTCCGGCAAATGCGATGGCGAACTGGCCCACACCCTGATTCGCGTTTTCCTGGCTTTCGGGGTTGGCGTAGGCGAAAAGTCCGCCGATGGGAAGGACAAGGACGGCGCGCAGGCGCAGGCCCAGCCAGGCAGCGACGAGGAGCCGCGCGGTCTCGCGCACAACCACGGCGATGACGAGCACGAAGAAAAGTCCTATACCCCGCAGCCAGCCTTCAGAAGTGCTAAGGCCGAGGCATACCACCGCGAGGAGCAGAAAAAATGTATGGACGCGCAACTCGACGCCCATCCATCGGCCCAGCGGGATTGACCAGCCACGCATACACGAATTGTAGTGGTTGTCACCCCAACGACGAAGACCTGTCGTTCTTCCCCACGAACGAAGACCTGTTTCCACCCCAGCGACGAAGACCTGTCGCCGGGGACCCCGGTGTTCGTGGGGGCCCGGATCGAATTCCGGTTCAGATATCCTTAAGCGTTGACAGAAGCTTGGGAGGGCGATGCGCATCATTGCAGGAACGTTTCGTTCCCGTCCACTGCAGGCGCCGCCAGGGCTGGCGACGCGGCCGAGCAGCGACCGGCTTCGTGAAACGCTCTTCAACGTGCTGGCTCCGCGTATTCAAGGCGCCGTTTTTCTGGACCTTTATGCCGGTTCGGGCGCTGTAGGCCTCGAAGCATTGAGCCGAGGGGCGGAGCACGTGACCTTTGTGGAGCGAGCGCCTGCTGCGTTGAAGGTCTTGCGCGCGAATCTTGAAAGACTGGACGTGAAAGCCGGGTTCACGATTCACGCCGGAAGTGTAAGCGCCTATCTACGGCGCCCGGCGACAGAGTCGAAGCGATTTAGTTTAGTCTATCTCGATCCACCCTACGATGCGGCGAAGGACTATGTTGAAACGCTTGGGATGCTGGGCGGCGCGGCGGCGAGCTTGTTGGATCCGGATGTGCGGGTAGTCGCGGAACATCGACGCAAGGAGCGGTTGGAGGATGCATACGGTTCACTCGCGCGCACACGTCTGCTGGAGCAGGGCGATGCGGCGTTGACCTTCTACAGCGTTCGCGAGCTTGCGTGACCGGGTAAGATGAATCCCGTTGACTGCGCGGCCGAACCAGCGATGCGAAATCAGGACAAAGACAAATGAACACGAGTTTGGGTGGGATTTCGGCAGCCTTGCTGCTTTCGATTTCCATGCTGCACGCGCAGAAAGCGCAGCCTTGGTTGATTGGGCCGTTTGCGCGCCCAGCGACAGGCAATCCTGTGATTGCGCCGCGGCCGGAATCGACATTTACTGATCCTATTCTGAAGGCGCCAGTGCAATGGGAGGCTTTGCACACTTTTAATCCCGCGGCGATTGTGCGTAACGGCAAAATCTACGTGCTCTATCGCGCCGAGGACAACTCGGGCGCGATGGAGATTGGCGGACACACGTCGCGATTGGGATTGGCGGAGAGCAGCGATGGGATCCATTTCACGCGCATGGGCGAGCCTGTTTTCTATCCAGCAGAAGACGATCAGAGGGCGCGCGAATGGCCCGGTGGCGTCGAAGATCCGCGCATTGTGGAGCGCGAAGATGGCACCTATGTGCTGACGTATACGCAATGGAATCGCGAAACCTATTCGGTGGGCATTGCGACGTCGAGAGATCTGATGCACTGGACAAAATACGGCCCAGCATTTTTGACCGCAGCAGGCGGCAAATACGCGCAACTGAAATACAAGTCGGCGGGCATTGTGACGCGCGTGGTCAAAGATCGCCTGATCGCCGCAAAAATCAGGGGCATGTACTGGATGTACTGGGGTGAAGGGGCGATCCATCTGGCGACATCGGCGGACCTCATTCACTGGACGCCGGTGGAGGACCCACGCGGGGAGCCGGTGGAATTGCTGCGGCCGCGGGCGGGGCATTTCGACAGCACATTTCCAGAGACAGGGCCACCGCCGGTGCTCACCAGCGCAGGCATTGTGGTGCTTTACAACGGCAAGAATGCAGCGAGCGGAGGAGATCACGATCTGGGGCCGAATGCCTATGCAGCCGGCGAAGCGCTCTTCGATCCCGTCAATCCAATGCATTTGCTCACGCAGACAGACGGGCCGGTGCTGAAACCGGAGCTGCCTTACGAGAAAACAGGGCAGTACGCCGCGGGGACCACGTTCACCGAGGGGCTGGTGTACTTCCGCAAGCGGTGGTTTCTCTACTATGGCTGCGCCGACTCGCTGGTTGCCGTGGCGGCTGCGCCTGCAAAGCCCACGGTCGAAGTGAGTGATCATGAGACGACCGGAGAGAGACCTGCGCCGGATGCTCAAGCCCCTACCTCGCCGCAAATAGGTGATGCGAGACCGACAAGCGGCTTCTATCTCAGGAACGGCGACACGGTTGTGTTTTACGGCGACAGCATTACGGAGCAGAACCTCTACAACCAATATGTGGAGCTCTACACTGCTACGCGTTTTCCGTCGATGCGGGTACGGTTTTTCGGCGCGGGTGTAGGCGGTGATCGCGTGTCCGGCGGCAGCGGCGGACCGATCGATCAACGACTGGAGCGCGATGTGTTTTCGGAGAATCCGACAGTCGTCACCGTGATGCTCGGAATGAATGACGGCAGCTATCGAGCGACCACAGACGACATCGAGTTGACGTATACGAGAGGTTACGAACATCTGCTGCAATCGATTCACGAGCACGCGCCGGAAGCGCGCATCACGCTGCTCGGACCGTCTCCTTATGACGATGTGACGAGAACGCCGAGGTTTCCGGGGGGCTACAACTCCGCAATGCAGCATTTTGCCGAACTCGATCGAGGGTTGGCGCAAAAATTCGGAGGCACATTTGTGGATCTGAATCCATCGGTTGTGTCTGCGCTGCAGAAAGCGGAGGCGCTTGATCCGCGCATCGCGAAGCTGCTGCTTCCGGACCGTGTCCATCCTGATCCGCTGGCTCATTGGGTGATGGCAGAGGCCTTGTTGAAGGGATGGAACGCTCCCTCTCTTGTATCGGCGGTGACGATCGATGCACAAGCAAAACAGGCAGTGGAGTCACGCAACGCGACGGTGGATCACCTGGATGCAAATCAGGCTTCCGTGCGCTGGACCGAGACCGAGAGTGCGTTGCCGCTGCCGATCGCGCGCAGCAATGCAACGCAGGCGCTCTTGTTTGACCTGACCGAAATTGAGCAACAACTCGACCAGGAGCCGCTGCGGGTGACCGGTCTCGACGCCGGAAAGTACACGTTGCGCATCGACGACGCACTGATCGGCACGTTTTCTCCGGACGAATTGGCTGCCGGAATCAACCTGGCGGACTATGAGACGCCGATGTTTCACCAGGCGCAGCGCGTGAGCTGGCTGGTGCGGGATCGCGATGAAGCGCACTATATTCACTTGCGCATGCGGGTGCGCAAGGCGAATACGGGACTGCAGACGGGTGGTCCCGATGTGATGCAAGCGTTCGAGGATTCCCTTGAGGACTCGATCTACGCCGAGGCTGCTCCGAAGCCGCATGTCTTTACACTGAGTCTGATTGGCGCGCAGCCTTAGTGCCTGAATCCTTCTATACTGACCGAGTTGAGTGAGGATTCGAGCATCGTCGAGATTTCAGTTGCATCGGTTTTGGAATCGTCTGCCGAGACTCTGCAGGGCGTGAAAACCCATGCGGCCGGGCCGGAGGGTGCGCTGCCTCTCTCGGCGGAGATGCTGCTGAAGGAGCCCTCAGGCAATCTTTTCGGGCTGAGCCAAAACGCGGGTATGGGCTGGGAGGCGTCTCGTCTTCTTGACCCTGAGTTTTTGATCCTGAGTACGCATGGCGGATTGCGCGCGGAAGATGGACGCCCGATCGCACTCGGCTTTCACACCGGACATTGGGAAGTCGGCTTGCTCGTTGCCGAAGCCGCGCGCGAACTGAAGGCGATGCGTGCGATTCCGTTTGCCGGCGCGTGCACCGATCCTTGCGACGGGCGGACCCAAGGAACCGCTGGCATGATGGATTCGCTGCCGTTTCGCAATGACGCGGCGATGGTGTTGCGGCGGCTGATGCGGTCACTTCCGACGAGCAAAGGCGTGCTGGGCATTGCGACCTGCGACAAGGGATTGCCGGCGATGATGATGGCGCTTGCCTCCGCAGGCCCTCTTCCGGCGGTTTTGATCCCAGGAGGCGTCACGTTATTACCGGAAACCGGCGAGGACGCGGGCAAGGTGCAGACGATTGGCGCTCGATTCGCGCAGGAGCAAATCACACTCGAATACGCTGCCGAGGTGGGCTGCCGTGCATGCGCGAGTCCCGGCGGAGGGTGCCAGTTTCTCGGCACGGCGGCGACATCGCAAGTTATCGGCGAGGCGTTGGGACTGGCACTTCCGCACACGGCACTTGCTCCCTCGGGCCAGCCGATCTGGCTCGATGCGGCGAAGCGTTCAGGACGCGCCTTGCTCCGCATGCACCAGATGAAGATCGGCGTGAGAGACGTGCTGACGCCGGCAGCACTCAGGAACGCGATGGTGCTGTACGCAGCATTCGGCGGATCCACGAATCTATTGATTCATTTGCCGGCGATTGCGTTTTCGGCTGGATTGCGGCGGCCGACTGTAGATGAGTGGGCCGAAGTGAATCGCGAGGTCCCGCGTCTTGTTGACGCACTTCCCAATGGTCCGCGTGGTTTTGCGACGGTACAGGTGTTTCTTGCCGGCGGCGTGCCGGAGGTGATGTTGGCTCTGCGTGCGGCGGGATTGTTGGACACGAGCGTCAAGACGGTCAGCGGCGAGACGCTGGGTGAGTGTCTTGACTGGTGGCGCGGCAGCGAACGGCGTAGGGAACTGCGGCGCACATTGAAAGAACTCGATGGGATCGAGCCAGACGATGTGATCATGACTCCGGATCGC
The DNA here is from genome assembly GCA_963745845.1 of uncultured Acidobacteriaceae bacterium. GTDB lineage: Bacteria > Acidobacteriota > Terriglobia > Terriglobales > Acidobacteriaceae > Telmatobacter. Next base: position 335,203 of record CAVUZE010000006.1, read on the forward strand.
GCACGATCGCGTGGGCTGGCGTCGACAATTTGCTTTCCTATCGGGAATCTGGCCCCCGAGGGCTCGGTCATCAAGTGCACGGCGATCGATGTTTCGCTCATCGACGAGAAGAATGTCTATCGCCACCGCGGACCGGCGCGCGTGTTTATCACCGAGGCTGATGCGATCAAAGCGATCAAGAGCGGCGGAATCGGACACGGAGATGTCGTCGTGCTGATCTGCAGCGGGCCCAAGGGCGCGGGGATGCAGGAGATTTACCAGGTGACCTCGGCACTGAAGGCCCTGCCGCACTGCAAGCACGTCGCGGTACTTACGGATGCACGATTCAGCGGCGTTTCGACAGGTGCATGCGTGGGACATATTTCGCCGGAGGCGCTGGCCGGTGGGCCGGTTGGCAAGATTCTCGAGGGCGACCAGATTGAGATCATCATCGATCGCGAAAATCTCCGCGGCGCCATCGACCTGGTTGGCGATGCGGACAAGAGCTTCAGTGCAGAAGAAGGCGCCAACGTGCTTGCCCGACGTGCGCCCCGTCCCGACCTGCGCGCGCATCCCGCATTGCCCGAAGACACGCGGCTCTGGGCTGCGTTAGTGCAAGCCAGCGGGGGCGTGTGGGGCGGTTGCGTTTACGATGCGGATGCGATTGTGAGAAGTCTGGAGACGGCCTAGATCGTGCTTTCCCGCCCTAGCAAAGCTAGGACGGGGCACCCGGCGCGTATGACACGGATGCGATTGTGGGAAGGCTGGAGACGGCCTAGATCATGCTTTCCCGCCCTAGCAAAGCTAGGACGGGGCACCCGGCGTGTATGACACGGATGCGATTGTGAGAAGGCTGGAGACGGCCTAGATCATGCTTTCCCGCCCTAGCAAAGCTAGGACGGGGCACCCGGCGTGTATGACACGGATGCCATTGTTTTCCGGTTGGAAAGGGACTCCTGAAACTCCGCATCGATGGATCTCTGGGGCAAGGGAGATACCATGTCAGGCATGAAAAATGCTTCTGCGTTTGTGACCTCCGCTCTTGTTCTTTTTATTGGAACGGTCGTGGTCTCTGGAACTGCAAGCTCATTTGGAGAGACGACCGGCCAGCCGGATCAGGCAGCCGCCGCTGTGCCGCAGTTGGTCATCATCGACACCGATATTGGCGACGATATCGATGATGCATATGCCCTGGCGCTGGCGCTGCGCAGCCCCGAGCTGAAAATTCTGGGTGTGACCACCACGTTTGGCGACACGGAGATGCGCGCCCGCCTGCTCGGTCGCTATCTGAAAGCTGTCGGTCGGAGCGATATTGCTGTTGCGGCAGGTCCGCCCTCGCAAACAGACAATGTTCTTACGCAGAAGGCCTATGCGCTGCAGGCCCCGGCGACGGTGCATGCGGACGGGGCCGTGTTCCTTCTCGATCAGATCCGCAAGCATCCGGGGCAAATCACACTGATCGCCATTGGGCCTTTGTTCACGGTGCAGGCAGCGATCGAACGCGAGCCGGCGACGTTTCGGAAGCTCAAACGCGTGGTGATGATGGGCGGCAGCATCGAGCGCGGCTACGACGGCAAAGATGGAGAGCGACGGCCTGCCGACGCCGAGTGGAACATCAACCGCAATCCGGCAGGAGCGCAGGCGCTGCTCGCCGCGGGTGTCCCGATTTTCATGATGCCGCTCGATTCGACGCAGATCCACTTGCAGGCGGCGGAACGGGAGAGAATCTTTGCGCACGGTTCGCCCCTGACGGATCAGCTGACCTTGCTGTATCACCAGTGGATGGCCGGGACTCCAAGCCATTCGCCGACGCCGACGCTCTTCGACCCAGTGGCCGTGACCTATACCTTCCGTCCCGATCTTTGTCCCGCCAAGCCGATGCGGATTGAAGTCGACGACAAGGGATTCACCCGGCCCGTGGCGGGTGTGCCCAACGCAGAGGTCTGCATGCAGTCGGACGAGCAGGGATTTCTGAAGCTCCTGTTGGAGCGGATTGTTGGGAAATAGACCTCAAAATCTTCGAATCTGGAGTGCAGAGAAGCCAATTCCAACAGCTAAATCCTTTGAGTGTGCGTGCGATCACTTTCAAGTCCATTGACAGCAACAGAAAGTAGGAGAAAAATGGCGGGTCGAAGAAGTTCGAATCCTATCGAACGGTCTACGGAGGGAATGTGAGGAACGGATTGCAGTGGAAGGTCTTGGGCGCAAGCGCGCTGTTGGTTGCGGGGATGGTTTACACGGGGTGCAAGTCGGCGCCGGATTTAACCCAAACGCAGGCTCTGGCGCTGATTCAGGCCAACTACGATCATGCGACCCCCCAGGGGATCTCGATCATGGTCAACAACGACGGCATGGTGCAGGGCGCCTTGGCGAAGTACTGGAACCGGACGACGATTTACCCCAACAAGTATTGGGCAGATTTTAAGCTGACCGACGCGGGGAAGAAGGTTGTGACGCTGCCGGGTGGCGGCGATACGATCCAGTGGCGGCCGGACAGCCTGGACGATAAGGACTATATGTACAGGATGGTCACAGCGCAGGCGAATCATCTGCGGGCGCGCGACGTCGGGGACATTACGGACGAGATGGTGGCCGGCGTCGATACCGCCAAGGGCGCGGGCTTTACCGAGGGTGTCGATTTGACTGGCGTGCCCGACGTTCTGCAGCAGATCGCGCATAATCCCGGAAACAAGCTGAGCGCCAAGCGCCATGCCGATTTCGCGCTGGTGAACGGTGCATGGACGGTGCATTCAATTCAATAAGCCGTCTTAAAATCAGAAAGGGCAAGGTCGTTTGCATTGACCCTGCCCCTTTTTCTTGTTATTGTAAATAGGTTCCGCAAGAACGCGCCTCTTCGCGTGTCGTGCGAAGGTGTGTAAGGGTAGCCCGGCCAGGTTGCAAGGCAGGGGCGAAACCCGAAGGCCGAGTGAAGTCAAGCCGGCCACAATTCCCTGGATTGCTCTTATCTTGCGAAGGGCAGGGGATCATCGCATCGGTGTCCGCGCGTTTCTCCACCTTGGAGGGCTATGCGGGCCGGAACCTGCGAAACGGAGTCGGCTCCGGACCAAGATAGGTTTCTTGGGCGGACGCGCGATCACCGTCCTGGTTCTCGTCTGGAAGTGGAACGAAGGCAGACGCGAAGCAGCAACCTTGGGGCATTTGCGCCTGTGCGCGAGTTTGCGCGTGGGTTCAGACAAGCCCGATGGGCCTGCGCGCGTTTGTGAAGGCTTGGGTTTCGAGTGTTTTGGGGTAAGGAGTTTCAGTTTGCCTACGTTTAATCAGTTGGTCCGCAAGGGGCGTACAGCTCCCAGATACAAGACGGCGTCGCCCGCACTGCAGGCCTCGCCGCAGCGGCGCGGTGTATGCACCCGCGTGTACACGCAAACGCCCAAGAAGCCGAACTCGGCTCTGCGCAAAGTAGCTCGCGTGCGGCTGACCAACGGCATCGAGGTTACGACCTACATCCCCGGCATCGGCCACAACCTGCAGGAGCACTCGATTGTGCTCATTCGCGGCGGCCGTGTGAAGGATCTTCCTGGAGTCCGTTATCACGTGGTGCGCGGCACTCTGGATTCGGTGGGCGTGGCCAACCGGAAACAGAGCCGGTCGAAGTACGGAGCCAAGCGCGCCAAGGGCGGCGCGGCGCCGGCGAAGAAGTAGGAACGAGCTATTAGCTCTCAGCTTTCAGCCGTCAGCTTGTACGACGGCAGGTGGAGTTGAGCAAGCGGAAAGAAACTGAAAGCTGACGGCTGAGAGCTGAAAGCTGTTTTTTGAGGGAACTATGCCGAGAAAAGGGCACATTTCGAAGCGGGAAGTAGCGCCGGATCCAGTCTATGGGTCCGATCTGGTCACCAAGTTTGTGAACTCCATGATGTGGGGCGGCAAGAAGTCGACCGCGCAGGGCATCTTCTACCAGGCGATGAAAAACCTGGAAGAAAAGGGCGGCGGCGATGACGCGCTCAAGCTCTTCAAGAAAGCCGTGGAGAACTGCAAGCCGCTTTTGGAAGTGAAGACGCGGCGTGTGGGCGGCGCCAATTACCAGGTGCCGATCGAAGTGAATCCCGATCGCCGCACTTCGCTGGCGATTCGCTGGTTGATCAGCTATGGCCGCAGCCGCGGCGAGAAGGGCATGATCGACAAGCTCAGCAACGAATTGCTGGATGCGGCCAATGGACGCGGCGCCGCGATGAAGAAGAAGGAAGACGTGCACCGCATGGCCGAGGCCAACCGGGCCTTCGCGCATTATCGGTGGTAAGAGCAGCTTTCAGCTACTAGCTCCTAGCTTTTAGCTGATTTTTGGGCGGATTGGGATTAGGGGCTGGCGGGTGCAGCTCCGCAGTAAAGCGAACTAGAAGCTAGTAGCTAGCGACTAGAAGCTGATTTTTAACGGCGGGCAGATGCCCGCAAGGATGAATTACCGTGGCTCGCACCATACCTCTGAATCGTTGCCGGAACATCGGGATCATGGCGCACATCGACGCCGGGAAGACGACAGCGACAGAGCGCATCCTGTTTTACACGGGCATCACGCACCGCATTGGCGAAGTGCATGAAGGCACCGCGACCATGGACTACATGGAGCAGGAGCAGGAGCGCGGCATTACCATCACTTCGGCTGCGACAACCTGCATGTGGAAAGACATCCGCATCAACATTATCGATACGCCCGGCCACGTCGACTTTACCGCCGAGGTGGAGCGGTCCCTTCGTGTGCTCGACGGTGCGGTTGCGGTGTTTGATTCTGTGAGCGGCGTGCAGCCTCAAACCGAGACTGTCTGGCGGCAGGGCGATAAGTACAAGGTTCCCCGTATTTGCTTCGTCAACAAAATGGACAAGAACGGAGCGGACTTTGAGTTCGTGCTCGAGACGATCCGCAAGCGGCTTGGCGCGCGCCCTGTAGCGCTGCAGATTCCCATCGGCGCCGAGGCGGGCTTCAAGGGTGTCGTCGATTTGATCGAGATGAAGGCCATTTTGTGGCACGACGAGACCATGGGCGCAAAGTACGACGAAGAGCCCATTCCGGCCGACTTACTGAAGAAGGCTGAGGCTTTCCGTCTGCAACTGATTGAAGTCATCGCCGAGACCGACGACGTATTGCTCGAGAAGTTTCTCGAAGGCGAGACGCCCAGCATCGACGAGTTGAAGGCGGGCATCCGCAAGGCGACCATCGACCTGAAGGTCTTTCCGGTCATCTGTGGTTCTGCATTCAAGAACAAAGGTGTGCAGACGTTGCTCGATGCAGTCGTAGACTATCTGCCCAGCCCACTCGATAAGCCGCCGGTCGAGGGTATCAATCCCTCGAATCCAAGCCAGATCGAGATCCGCAAAGCGGATGATAGCGAGCCGCTGTCGGCGCTGGTGTTCAAGCTGATCAACGATCCGTTCGGCAAGCTGTCGTTCATTCGCATCTATTCGGGTTCGCTCAAGACGGGCGACACTGTGCTCAATCCGCGCACTGGCAAGACGGATCGCGTGGGCCGCTTGGTAAAAATGCACGCCAATAAGCGCGAAGACATCACCGAGATCTTTGCCGGCGACATCTGCGCCTCTGTTGGTTTGAAGGAATTGAAGACGGGCGACACGCTGTGCGCGCCGCATCACCCCATTGCGCTGGGTGCGATCACGTTCCCGGAGCCTGTAATTTCGGTCGCCATCGAACCGAAGACCAAGGCCGATCAGGAAAAGATGGGCATTGCGCTTTCGCGGCTTGCCGATGAGGATCCGACCTTCAAGGTTCGCACGGACGAGGATTCGGGCCAGACGATTATCAGCGGCATGGGCGAGTTGCACCTTGAGATTCTTGTGGACCGCATGAAGCGCGAGCACAAGGTCGAGGCCAATGTGGGCGAGCCCAAGGTGGCCTTCCGCGAGACCATTCGCAAGCATGCCGAGGCCGAAGGGAAGTACATTCGCCAGACCGGCGGTTCGGGTAACTACGGGCATTGCAAGCTGCGCGTCGAGCCCAACACTCCGGGAGCGGGCTACGAATTTATCAACGACATCAAGGGCGGCGTGGTTCCCAAGGAATACATCAAGCCGATCGATCAGGGTGTGCAGGGTGCGCTTGAATTGGGCATCCTGGCGGGTTACCCGATCGTCGATGTCAAGGTGACTTTGTACGACGGCAGTTATCACGAAGTGGACTCGAACGAAATGGCATTCAAGTTTGCCGGTTCGATCGCGTTCAAGGAAGCGGCAAAGAAAGCGTCTCCGGTGCTGCTTGAGCCGGTGATGGCAGTCGAAGTCACAGTTCCCGAGGAGTTCATGGGCGTGATTATCGGCGACATCAACTCGCGCCGTGGCCGGATCGAAGGCATGGAACACGCGGCCGGTTCGCAGGTGATCAAGGCGATCGTACCGCTGAAGGAAATGTTTGGTTACGTGAACGAAATTCGTTCGTCCACGCAGGGCCGCGCGTCGTACTCGATGCAGTTCGCGCGCTATGAAGAAGCGCCGCGCATGATCGCCGATGAAATCATCGGCCGCGCGCAGGGGAAGTGAGTAAAGCAGCTATTAGCTTTCAGCTTGCAGCTGGCGAATAGGCCGGCAGAGCCGGAAAGGCTGAAGCGGGCAAGAAGCTGACGGCTGAGAGCTGAAGGCTGATTTTGGGGCTGGAGCCGGAATGCCGGCGCCCCAGTTAGTAACGTGCAGTAGGAGCTACGAAAGGGATTCAGGAAAATGGCGAAGGAGAAGTTTGACCGTTCGAAGCCGCACGTGAATGTGGGAACGATCGGACACATCGATCACGGCAAGACGACGCTGACGGCGGCGATCACGAAGGTATTGCAGAAGCACAACCCGAAGAACCAGTACCGTTCGTTCGATTCGATCGACAACGCGCCGGAAGAGCGGGAGCGCGGTATCACGATTGCGACGGCGCACGTGGAGTACGAGACGGCCAACCGGCACTATGCACACGTCGATTGCCCCGGCCACGCCGATTACATCAAGAACATGATCACGGGCGCGGCGCAGATGGACGGCGCGATTCTGGTGGTGGCGGCGACCGACGGTCCGATGCCGCAGACCAAGGAGCACGTGCTTCTGGCTCGCCAGGTGGGTGTGCCGTACATCGTGGTGTTCCTGAACAAGTGTGACGCGGTTGAAGACGAAGAGCTGACCGACCTGGTCGAGATGGAAGTGCGCGAGCTGCTGACCAAGTACCAGTTCCCCGGCGACGATGTGCCGGTGATTCGCGGATCAGCCCTGGGCGCGCTGAACGGGGAAGCCAAGTGGGAAGCGAAGATCGACGAGCTGATGGACGCGGTGGATAAGAATGTTCCGCTGCCGGCGCGTTCGATCGATCTGCCGTTCCTGATGCCGATCGAGGATATCTTCTCGATCTCGGGCCGCGGCACGGTGGTGACGGGCCGCATCGAGCGCGGCAAGGTGAAGGTGGGCGAGGACGTGGAGATTGTCGGCTTCCGCGAGACGCGCAAATCCGTTTGCACCGGTGTGGAGATGTTCAAGAAACAGCTCGATGAAGGCCTGGCGGGCGATAACGCAGGTATCCTGCTGCGCGGCATTGCCAAGGAAGACGTGGAGCGCGGGATGGTGCTGGCGAAGCCTGCATCGATTACGCCGCACACCAACTTCAAGGGCGAGATATACGTGTTGTCGAAGGAAGAGGGCGGCCGTCATACGCCGTTCTTCAAGGGCTACCGGCCGCAGTTCTACTTCCGCACGACGGACGTGACGGGAGTGGCGGAGTTGCCGGCGGGCACGGAGATGGTGATGCCGGGCGACAACGTGCAGCTGCAGATTGAGCTGATTACGCCGGTGGCCATGGAGAAGGGCTTGCGGTTTGCGATTCGCGAAGGCGGACGCACTGTGGGCGCAGGTACGATCTCGGAGATTATCAAGTAGACGGTCACCCCAGCGACGAAGACCTGTCGCCAGGGGCCCCGACAAGCTGGCCGCGCCGGGCAGACCGCCCTTCGGGCGCATCGGCAGACGCGGCAAGCGAAACCTGATCACTGATTCTCGATTAGTGGTCACTGGAAAGAAGAGCCAATGGTAGGACAGAGAATTCGAATTCGGTTGAAGGCATACGACTATCGTGTGCTCGATACCTCGACCGGCGAAATTGTGGAGACGGCCAAGCGCACCGGAGCAACGGTGGCAGGTCCGATTCCTTTACCGACGATCAAAAACAAGTATTGCGTGCTGCGTTCGCCGCACGTCGACAAGAAATCGCGCGAGGCTTTCGAGATTCGCACGCACAAGCGCCTGATCGACATTCTCGAGCCGACGCAGCAGACGGTGGATGCGCTGATGAAGCTCGATCTGCCTGCAGGCGTCGATGTAGAGATCAAAGCATTTGAAAAGTAGGCACCTGCGGTGGGGCCAAACGCGCCTTGCGGCGCACAAATTTCGCGGTAATCACGCGAAGCAGTAGAAAGGTCCGGAAGGACCCCGGCAGTGCGGTGAAAACAACATCGCATGATGAGGTGAGGAAGACATGGCAGTCACGGGAATTTTAGGTAAAAAGATCGGCATGACGCAGGTGTTCGACGAGAAGGGTGATGTGCACCCGATTACGGTGCTGCAGGCCGGCCCATGCGTGATTACGCAGTTGAAGACGGCTACGAAGGACGGCTACGACGCGGCGCAAATAGGCTTGGTTGAGTTTGTAAAGGCCTCGCGCATTACCAAGCCGCAGGCCGGTCACTTCGCCAAGACGGAAGCTCCGCCGGTGAAGGTCATTAAGGAAGTCGATCTTGAGGCTGGCGCCGATGGCGAGGTGGCGACCAAGGCAGGCGACCGCGTGCTGGTTGACATTTTTACCGATGCGAAATTCGTGGACATTATCGGCACTTCGAAGGGCCGTGGTTTTGCGGGCGTTGTACGCCGGCACAAATTCGGCGGCGGGCCCAAGTCGCATGGACACATGTTTCAGGTGCAGGGTTCGATTGGCGCTTCCAGCTTCCCGTCCCGCGTGTTTCCGGGGCAACGCATGCCGGGCCACTTCGGCACCGATCAAGTTACAGTTCGGAATCTGCGCATTCGCGGCATTGACCTCGACGAGAATCTGCTGATGGTCGAAGGTGCAGTGCCGGGTCCGCGCGATGGGTACGTGCTGATTTCGAAGGCCAAGGCTCCGCCGCGCGAGCGCCGCGGATTTGCAGGCTCGACCACGGTTGATCCGTTGAAGGCTTCGAAGAAGGCGACCGCCAAGAGGAAGTAAATAGCTATTAGCTTTCAGCTCTCAGCTAAGTTCGCGAGAGCCGCAAAAAATGCTTTACCGATGAATGAGCTGGGAGCTGACGGCTGAGAGCTGAAAGCTGACGGCTCACAGGAAGAAGACGATGGCAAAAGTGGATGTAGTTAATTTGAACGGCGAAAAGGTGGGCTCGCTCGATCTGGCCGATGCGGTATTTGGCCAGGTGAACGAAGACCTGCTGTGGGAGGCGGTGAAGCATTATCGCGCCTCGTTGCGCCAGGGCACACACGCCACGAAGAACCGCAAGCTGGTCGCCGGTTCCGGCAAGAAGTTGTGGAAGCAAAAGGGCACAGGCCGCGCGCGTGTTGGCTCAGTGCGTTCACCTCTGTGGCGGCATGGCGGCACGGTGCATGGACCGCAGCCCCGCAGCTACGATTACGCTTTTCCGCGCAAGAAGCTGTTGGGTGCGCTGCGCTCGGCGCTGGCCTCGAAGCTCGCCGACGGCAAGTTGACTGTAGTCGATTCGCTGGAAATCAAGGACGCGAAGACCAAGCTGTATCGCGAAGCGCTCAACAAGCTCGATGCGAAGCGCACAATCTTAATCGTCGAGAATGGCAAGACTCTCTCCCAGTCTCTTGTCCTCGGCGCGCGCAACTTGAAGGGCGTCGAATTGGTCCTCAACAACGAGGTTCATCCTTACGATTTGCTGCGCTACGAGCGTGCGATCTTCTCGAAGGCCGCTATCGAGCAGCTTTCCGAGACTCTTGAGAAGTCCGTTTCGAAGCGCAGGCTCGCGCAGACGGAGGCAGCCTAATGCCGACACTTTATTCCGTGATTCGTCGCCCATTGATTACCGAAAAGGGTTTGGGCGTGAAAGAGACCGAAGGAACGCTGGTGTTTGACGTAGCGCCCGATGCCTCAAAGACTGAAGTCAAACAAGCAGTCGAAGCTCTCTTCAAAGTAAAGGTGGCCGGCGTTCGTACGGCCAACGTCGCAGGCAAAGAGCGCCGGCGTGGTAAGTACGCGGGCTTCCGCCCCGATTGGAAGAAGGCATACGTCCGGCTGAAGGCCGGCGAAAAGATGCCGGAGTACGTGAGCAATCTGTAAGGCAGCTAACAGCTGTCAGCCCTCAGCTTTCAGTTCCAGATGTGCTGGAGCTAAGTGAGAGCCAAAGAGTAGGAAACAGAAGTTTGTTGAAGCACGACGGGCTGAAGGCTGTTAGCTGAGAGCTGATAGCTCGTCAAGGACAGAGACGATGGCGATCAAGACATACAGACCGATTACGCCGACACTGCGTTTCCAAACCACGCTGGTGAACGACGATCTGACGACGAACAAGCCGCATAAGCCGCTGCTGACCACGCGCAAGCGCACCGGCGGACGCCGCAATTCGGGCGATTTGACCATCCGCCACCAAGGCGGCGGTCACAAGCAGAAACTGCGCCTCATCGATTTCAAGCGCGAGAAGTACGGCGTGCCGGGCAAGGTGGCCACCATCGAGTACGATCCGAATCGTTCGGCTCGCATCGCGCTGGTGCATTATGCAGATGGCGAAAAGCGCTACATTCTGCAGCCCGTTGGCTTGGTTGTTGGCGCAACCGTGAGTTCGGGTCCCGAAGCAGACATCCTGGTCGGAAACGCGCTGCCACTCAAGAACATTCCTGCCGGCACCACGGTGCACGCGATTGAGCTGCGGCCCGGCAAAGGTGCGCAGATGGCGCGTTCGGCTGGTGCGCAAGCGCAGCTGGTCGCCAAAGAGGGCGATTACGCGCTGCTCAAACTGCCTTCCGGCGAAACCCGCAAGGTGCTGGTCGAGTGCATGGCGACCATCGGGCAGGTCGGCAACACCGACCACGAAAACATCTCGATCGGCAAGGCCGGACGCAATCGCTGGCTGGGCATTCGCCCAACCAACCGCGGTGTCACGATGAATCCTGTCGACCACCCGCACGGCGGCGGCGAAGGCAAGACTTCAGGCGGGCGTCACCCCGTAACACCGTGGGGCCAGCCGACACGCGGCTACAAGACACGCAACAGCAAGCGGACCGATTCATTCATCGTCAGCCGCAGGGCGAAGTAGAGGCAGCTTTCAGCTATTAGCTTTCAGCTTTTAGCTTGAGCAGGTCAGGAAGAGATTGAGGCGATAGCCGGGCGATCGGCTGGAGCACGAGAAAGCTGAAAGCTGAAGGCTGGAAGCTAGGAGCTGGTTTTATGGCACGTTCGACGAAAAAAGGGCCGTTTGTGGATGCGCACCTCACCGTGAAGATCGAGGTGCTGAACAAGGCCAATGACAAGAAAGTGGTCAAGACCTGGTCGCGGCGTTCGACGATCTTTCCGGAGTTCGTAGGCCACACCATTGCGGTGCACAACGGCAAAAAATTCGTGCCGGTCTACGTGACCGAGAACATGGTCGGACACAAGCTGGGTGAGTTTGCACCGACCCGCACTTTCAAGGGCCACACCGGCGGATCGAAGGCGGCTGAGACAACGGCCAAGCCGGCGCCGGCGCGGTAAGAGCAGCGAACAGCTGTCAGCTTTCAGCTAACAGCGATTCGAGGCTAGTTGAAGATTGTGGCTCTAGCGAGATGAGTTGAAAGCTGTTCGCTGAGAGCTGATAGCTGAATTTTGAGGAAGAGAACAATGGCAGTCGAGACAAAGGAATACCGGGCGGAGGCCAAGTTTCAGCGTGTATCGCCGCAGAAGGCGCGGCTGGTGCTCGATCTGATCAAGGGCCGTGGAGTGCAGGAAGCGCTGGAGACGGCCGCTTTTACCAAGAAGCGCATCGCTCCGGTGATCCACAAGCTCCTGGTCTCCGCGGTGGACAACGCGAAGTATGCCTCCGGGGAGCAGGGGACCGATCTAGATGTGGACAGCCTCTACGTCAAGCAGGCGCTGGCCAACGACGGTCCGCGCATGAAGCGTATCCGTCCGGCGCCGATGGGGCGTGCGTATCGCTATCAGCGGAGACTGGCGCACATCATTGTGTCCGTAGCCGAACGTGAGAGCGGCGCGCATCTGGTAACCAAGGTTGAAGAGCCGGCGGAGACAGCGAAGTCGGTGAAGAAAGCAAAACCGGCAGTGAAGGCTGCTGCGAAGAAGGCGGCTGCAAAAAAGCCGGCTGCAGCACCGAAGAAGAAAGCTTAAACAAGACGGTTTGGGCAAGAAGGCTTAAGAAGGATTGAGGGAAGAGTTATGGGACAGAAAGTCCATCCTTACGGATTCCGGCTGGGAGTGAACAAGCCGTGGCGCTCGCGCTGGTTTTCTGAGCGTGACTACTCGAAGCTCCTGGTCGAGGACGTAAAGCTCAAGGCTGAATTGCGCGAGAAGCTGAAGGCAGCCGGCGTGAGCTCGGTCGAAATTGAGCGCCCCGGCAACAAGCTGCGCTTCTTGATTCGCACCGCACGTCCGGGTATCGTGATCGGCCGCAAGGGCGCGGAAATCGAGAAGCTCAAGACCGAACTCGGCAAGCGCACCAGCCGCGAAGTGTTCATCGACATTATCGAGGTGAATAAGCCGGAATTGGATGCGCAACTGGTCGCAGAGAACATCGCGCTGCAGTTGGAAAAGCGCGTCAGCTTCCGCCGGGCCATGCGCAAGAGCGTCGATTCGGCGCTGCGCTTTGGCTGCAAGGGAATCAAAGTACGCGTCTCGGGTCGCTTGAATGGCAATGAAATCGCGCGCTCGGAGTGGTATCTGCAGGGGCGTTTGCCGCTGCACACGCTGCGCGCGGATATCGACTACGGCTTTGCCGAGGCGGAGACCACGTATGGCCAGATTGGCGTGAAGACGTGGATCTATCGCGGCGATATCTATGAGCAGAAGCGCCGTCAGGCTCCCGCGGTTGGGACGACAGTGTTTTAGTAGCAGGGAACATGGATCAGGGATCAGGGATCAGGGATCAGGGAACAGAAGACCCCGGTCGTTGATCTTGAGAAGTTTGGTTGATGAGATTTGCCGTAAGCAGCCCGGAATAGGAGTTGGGCCGTGGATCAAACTGATCCCTGATCCCTGATCCATGTTCCCTGCTTTTGAGGGTTTTCGTTATGTTGATGCCAAAGAAGGTGAAGTTTCGCAAGCAGCAGAAGGGCAAGCGCCGGGGTAAGGCATGGCGCGGCTCCACGCTGTCTTTCGGCGAGTACGGATTGAAGGTCATGGAGTGCGGCTACATTACCGATCGTCAGATCGAAGCCAGCCGTATTGCGATGACGCGCTTCATCAAGCGCGGCGGCAAGATCTGGCTGCGCCTGTTTCCGGACAAGCCCATCACCAAGAAGCCTGCTGAAGTTCGTATGGGCTCGGGCAAGGGAGCATTGGATCACTGGGTCGCCGTGGTGCGGCCGGGTAAGATCCTGTTTGAGATGGAAGGGGTGACGCCCGACATCGCCGCGGAAGCCATGCGCCTGGCGTCGAACAAGCTGCCGCTCAAGACGAAGTTTGTGATGCGGCCGGGTGCCGAGAAGGCTGTCGCCGCGGCAAAGTAGAAGGGCAGCTTTTAGCTATCAGCTTTCAGCTCTTAGCTAAATCGCGGTTCGGAAAAGTTTAAGGCGAAAGCGTAAAGCCGATGCGGGCAAAGGCAAGCTGCAGGCTGAAAGCTAAAAGCTGGGAGCTAGAGAAACGATGGAACTCGAGAAGATTCGCAATTTGAGCGACGACGAGCTGCAGCACCACGAGAAGACCTCTGCGGAGCAACTTTTCCGGCTGCGCTTTCAGGTCTCGCTCGGACAGAACGATGGCGTGAAGAAGCTGCGCCAGCTGCGCAAAGAGATTGCCCAGGTGAAGACCGTGGCCCGCGAGCGGGAGCTGGGAGTGCGCGGCGCGAAGAAAGAAGTGGTTGCGACGCCTGCTGCAAAGCCGACCGCCGCAAAAACGGCGCGCGCAAAATCGGCTACTCCGAAATCGGCTACTGCAAAGACGGCCACCGCAAAGAAGGGAGCCCGTAAATGACGGCGACAGCAGAACAGGCACAGGCGCCGGCAACTTCGCGGCGCAATGAGAAGGTGGGCAACGTGGTTTCGACCAAGATGCAGAAGACCATCGTGGTCGAGGTCGAGATGCGCAAGGCTCATCCCAAGTACAAGCGAATCGTGCGCAGCTCGAAGAAGTTTTATGCGCATGACGAGCAGAATTCGGCGCGTGTGGGCGATGTGGTGCGGATTCGCGAGACGCGGCCGTTGAGCAAGCTGAAGCGGTGGTCGCTCGAAGAGATTGTGCGGCGTTCGACGCTGAGCCAGCTTGAGGACACGGCGACTCTGACCGAAGTTGAAGTGGCCAAGTAGAGCGGGCGCGTTGGCGTAAGGAGAAGAATCCATGGCAGTACAAATGAGAACCATGCTCGCGGTTGCCGATAACTCTGGCGCGCGGAAGCTGCAGATGATCCTGCCGCTGGGTGGCGGGTTGGGCAAGAAGGCTGGCCTCGGCGATGTGATTACCGCCGCGGTGAAGGAAGCTTCGCCCGATGGAACAGTCAAGAAGGGCAAGGTCGTGAAGGCTGTCATCGTGCGCACGCGCAAAGAGCATCGCCGCCGCGATGGAACCTATATCCGGTTCGATGAGAATGCGGCTGTTGTGATCGACGATGCGCACGAGCCCGTGGGTACGCGTGTGTTCGGACCGGTAGCGCGCGAACTGCGCGAGAAGAAGTTTTTGAAGATTGTGTCCCTGGCTCCAGAAGTTGTGTAGCTCGGGAATTCGCAAGCCTTTAGCTTCTAGCCTCTAGCTCCTAGCTAGATTAGTTGGAAGATGAGACGAGCAGGAATTGAACCAGCTAGAAGCTAGCAGCTGATTTCGGAGAAATCATGCCGAGTTTGAGTATTCATCGCAACGATACGGTCAAGGTGCTTACGGGCGCCGATCGCGGCAAGACGCAGCGCGTGTTGCGCGTGTTCCCCGACAAGGGAACCGTGCTGGTCGAGCATGTTCGCATGATCAAGAAGACGGTCTCGAGCAAGACCGGGAAACGGACCAAGGGCGGCATCGCGGATCAGGAGTCGCCGATCAACATTTCGAACGTTGCGCTGCTCTGTCCCACTTGCGGCACAGCGCGCGTCGGATTCAAGAAAGAAGGCGCGAGCAGGATGCGTGTCTGCAAGAGATGTGGGTCGGAGTTGCCCACGAAGAAGTAGAAAAGACAGCTTTCAGCCTTTAGCTCTCAGCTTCCAGCTTGTTCGTGCCAGGTCGAGAGTCAAGGCCGAAGCAAAAGAACTGAGAGCTGACGGCTGATAGCTGAAAGCTGGTTTTCAAGTCCTTCCGAAACGGTAAACGATCGCCGGTGCGGTCACTCCGAGAGCGGAAGAAAGAGAGCAGAGAAGATGGCGGCAAGGCTGAAAGAGAAGTACAACAAAGAGATCAAGCCAGCACTGCAAAAGGAACTGGGTATCGAGAATACGATGGCCGTTCCCAAGCTGGACAAGATCGTGGTCAACATGGGCCTCGGCGAAGCGACGCAGAATACCAAGCTGCTTGATCCACTGGTGGGCGACCTGACCGCGATCACCGGACAGAAGCCGGTGACCACCAAGGCAAAGAAGTCGATCGCTGCTTTCAAGGTGCGGGCCGGCATGTCGATTGGCGCCATGGTAACGCTGCGCAACGACAAGGCCTACGAGTTTCTGGACCGCCTTATCTCGACAGCGCTGCCGCGCGTGCGCGATTTTCGCGGTGTGTCGACGAAGAGTTTTGACGGGCGCGGCAACTACACGCTCGGCCTGCGCGATCAGCTGATCTTCCCGGAGATTGATTACTCCAAAGTGGAAAAGCTGAAGGGCATGAACATCACGATTGTGACCACGGCGAAAGACGACAACTCGGCGCGCGCGCTGCTGAAGGCGTTCGGCATGCCGTTCCGCCAGGGGGCGTAAGAGCAGCTTTTAGCTGTCAGCTATCAGCCTTCAGTTTGATTGAGGCGAGGCCGGCAGGGTTGGGAACTGAAGATAGCTCCGAGTTGAGCAAATATGTTCAACGAAAAGGAGCTGAAAGCTGATAGCTGAAAGCTGTTAGCTGTATTTACGAGGATTTATGGCAACCACTGCAAAACGAGTAAAGGACGCGCGGAAGCCGAAGTTCAGCTCCCGCCAGCACAACCGGTGCAAGCTCTGTGGAAGGCCGCGGGGATACCTGCGTAAGTTCGGCGTGTGCCGTTTGTGTTTCCGCGGTCTCGCGCTGAAGGGCGAGATTCCCGGAGTCGTGAAATCGAGCTGGTAAGGAAACAGGGATCAGGTTTCAGGGATCAGGGATCAGTTGTTCTTGCGTAGGTAGGCAACTGGGACGAATTTGAGAGTTCTCACCTGACCCCTGATCTCTGAGCCCTGACCACTGTAGTGACATTTCCGCAGGTTCCCTCCAAACGAGCGGCAGGGCGAACGGGGAATGAAGGAGAAGGAATGAGTCTGACCGACCCAGTAGCAGATTTTCTGGCGCGGATCCGGAATGCGATCCGGGCGCGTCATCAGAAGCTGGATGTTCCCGCTTCGAAGCTGAAGACCGAGATCGCCCGCATCCTCAAAGAAGAAGGCTATATCTCGAACTACAAGACCCAGGAAGAGGATGGCAAGCTGATCCTCCGCGTGTACCTGAAGTATGGCGGCCAGGAAGCGGCGATCCGCGATCTGGCGCGTATTTCACGTCCCGGTTGCCGCGTCTACATCGGCCGCGATGAGATCAAGCGCGTACAGGGTGGACTGGGTATCTCGATTATGACCACGCCCAAGGGTGTGATGACAGGCCGTCAGGCGCGCCGCGAAGGCGTAGGCGGCGAATTGCTCTGCGAAGTGTGGTGATGCCAGGGATCAGGGAACAGGCTTCAGGGATCAGTTATCGCCGTGGCGGGGACAGTCGATGTGGTTCCCGATGGCAAGTCCAAACTGAACCCTGACCCCTGATCTCTGACACCTGTTACCGGCTGCAGTGGAACGAGAGAGCGATGCACTTTCGGGACTCGCAAGCCAAGAAGAAGGATTGATTCAATGTCGCGTATTGGAAAGAAACCGATCCCGCTGCCCACGGGCGTCAAGTACAAAGTCGAGGGCAACACCGTTCTGGTCGAAGGCCCCAAGGGCAAGGTGTCGGCGTTGATCGCCAACGGCATCCAGCTCGAGACGAAGGATGGGACGCTGCACGTGAATCGTGAAGACGACAAGTACGCCGCCGTCCATGGGCTGACGCGGGCGCTGGTCTTCAACGCAGTGCAAGGTGTGACCAAGGGCTGGACCAGGGAACTGGACATTGTCGGTATTGGCTATCGCGCCGAGATGAAGGGAAAAGGAATGGTGGTGTTCACACTGGGTTATTCGCATCCCATCGAATTTCCGCTGCCCACGGGAATTGAAGTGGCCGTTGATCCAAAGCAGACGCACCTGACCATCACGGGCATTGACCGGCAGAAGGTTGGCCAGGTCGCGGCAGACATGCGCTCGCTGCGCAAGCCGGACCCGTACAAGAACAAGGGCGTGCGCTACTCGGACGAGAAACTGAAGAAGAAGGCTGGTAAGACGGGCGCAAAATAAGCTTCTAGCTCCTAGCTAGTTCGTGCTAGGTTGAGAAGTTTTAGACAAGCGAGATGGGCTAGAAGCTGATGGCTAGAAGCTAGTAGCTGCATTTCAACCCCGAACGGAACCGCGAGGCGGCTCCGCCGATAGGAAGAGAAACCAATGATTACGCAGAACAAGAGAAACGCAATTCGGCAGCGCATTCACGCCCGCATCCGCCAGAAGCTCTCGGGCACGACGGAGCGGCCGCGCTTGAATGTCTACCGTTCGCTGAACCATCTGTATGCGCAGGTGATCGACGACCAGAAGGGCGAGACCATCGTATCGGCCTCCACTCTGGCATTGAAGCTGAAGACCGGTGGCAACGTGGCAGCGGCAAAGGAAATCGGCAAGGCCATCGCCGAGAAAGCGACAGAGAAGGGCATCAAGAAAGTGGTCTTCGACCGCGGCGGTTTTTTATATCACGGTCGCATCAAGGCACTGGCCGACGCAGCGCGCGAAGCCGGGTTGGAGTTTTAAGGACAGCTTTCAGCCTTTAGCTCTCAGCTTTCAGCTTGTTTGTGCTGAGTTGAAGTCCACAGATGAAGCGAGATGAGCTGACAGCTGAAAGGCTGAAGGCTCAAAGAAGAAGGAAAGCAATGACGATGTTGAAGAAGAAACTCGATGCGAACCAGTACAACCTGAAGGACCAGGTGGTCGCCATCAATCGCGTGACGAAAGTGGTCAAGGGCGGCAAGAACATGTCTTTTGCCGCGCTGGTGGTGGTGGGCGACGCCGCTTCGGGCGTGGTCGGCTATGGTTCGGGCAAGGCCAAGGAAGTTCCCCAGGCGATTCGCAAGGGAATCGAGTCGGCCAAGAAGAATCTTGTGCGGATCAACTTGACTGAGACTACGATCCCGCACCAGGTGCTGGGCCGCTTCGGTTCGGGCCAGGTGCTGCTGAAGCCGGCCCCGGAAGGCACGGGCGTAATTGCCGGCGGCGCCGTACGCGCGGTCATGACTTCGGCCGGTGTGCAGAACGTGCTGACCAAGAGCCTCGGCACCGCCAACCCGCACAACGTCATCAAGGCCACGTTCGACGCGCTGGTGCAACTGCGCGACAAGGCCGATGTGGCCACCGCGCGCGGCAAGCAGGTTGAGGAGCTCTAAGTCATGGCTGAGACGAAGAAGAACACCCCACCGCATACAAATCATCCGGCGGGGACCCCAGGGAAGATTCGCATTCAGTATTACCGCTCGAAGAACAACACGCCCTTCAAGCACAAGCTGGTGGTCAAGGGCCTGGGCTTCACGCGATTGAACCAGATTGTCGAGCGCGTGGATAACGAGTCTGTACGCGGCATGGTGAAAGCGGTGCCGCATCTGGTCCGCATTCTTGAGAGCTAGGGAACAGGGACCAGGTTTCAGGGATCAGTTGAAACAGTTTGCCGCGGCAAAATGAAACTGACACCTGAACACCGATCCCTGACCCCTGCTTTACAACGCGAGTTGGGGAAGGCCTGGACGGCCAGTCCCCGGCGCTATTAGCGAGGAAATCATGGCAAAGAATCTATCGAATCTACGCGCGCCCCGGAAAGCCAATACCGGGCGCAAGCGTGTCGGCCGCGGTATGGGATCCGGCATGGGCAAAACTTCTACCCGCGGCCACAAGGGCCAGGGTTCGCGTTCCGGCTCCAGCCTGATGCGCGGTTTTGAAGGCGGCCAGATGCCCTTGCATCGCCGGTTGCCCAAGCGGGGCTTCACGAACATCTTCCGCACGGAATATACGGTCATCAACCTCGACCGGATCGCCGAGCTCGACGTGAAGGAAATCGGCCTCGATGACTACAAGAAGCTTGGCCTGGCCTCGAACAAGAAGGCGCTGATCAAGATTCTCGGCTCGGGTGAACTGACCAAGGCTCTCACCATCCACGCCCACAAGTTCTCCAAGTCGGCTGCCGAAAAGATCGAAAAGGCAGGCGGTAAGGCTGTGGTCGCAGGCGAGCCAGCGGCTGTCTAGGGCTCTGTGTCCTGGAACACCGCGCTCGTTGCGTACCAGCCCTCAGAATCGTGGTTCGGGGGCTGTTCGCATTTTCGAGCAAGATGAGTCATTTCCCGCCTACAATAGGCCTTTAGCAGAAATTGACTGGCGGCACCGCCAGGAGCGGACTAGCAGACATGCTTGAGAAGTTTCTCAATATCTTCCGAATCCCCGACCTGCGCAAGCGCGTGCTCTTCACCCTTGGCATTCTCGCGGTCTACCGTCTGGGTGCGTGGATTCCGACCCCCGGCGTCAACGCGCATCAGTTGGAGCTGCTCTTCGGCGGGCAAAACGGAACTTCGCTCGGCCTGATGGATCTGTTCACCGGCGGTACGCTCCGCCGCATGACCATCTTCGCGCTGGGCATCATGCCCTACATCACCGCCTCCATCATCTTCCAGCTGCTCACGGTGGTCTATGAGCCTCTCGCCCGTATCCAGAAGGAAGGCGAGCTGGGGCGGCGCAAAATTACCCAATGGACCCGTTACATGACGGTTATCCTCGGGGCGCTTCAATCTATCGGCATCGCCGCCATTCTCACCAAGTCGCCCGGATTGGTGCTCAATCCCGGCATCGGTTTTGACCTGATGACCGTGCTGACACTGACCGCTGGCACGGCATTCATCATGTGGCTGGGCGAGCAGATTACCGACCGCGGCATCGGCAACGGCATGAGCCTGTTGATCTTTGCCGGCATCATTGCCGGATTGCCGCGCGGCGTGGGCGACCTGGTTCAAAAGGTGCAAACGAATGCCTGGGGTTCACTCACCATCCTGGCCATCGGGCTGCTGCTCGCGGCCATGATCGCGGTCGTTGCCTTCATTGTGTTCGTGGAGCGCTCGGAGCGTCGCATCCCCATTCAGAGCGCACGCCGCATCGTCGGACGCCGCATGATGGGTGGGCAATCGAGCCACTTGCCGCTGAAGGTGAACTCGGGCGGCGTAATGCCGGTCATCTTTGCCAGTTCCATCCTCTCGGTGCCCCTGATGCTCGGCCAGATGGAGTCCGTGCAAAATAGCCGCTTTTTCCAGCCGATCCTGCAGGCCATTCAGCCCGGATATCCCTGGTATGAGCTTCTGTACATGCTGGGCATTGTCTTCTTCGCCTATTTCTACGTATCGATCGTGATGAAGCCGGATGATATTGCCGACAACTTCCGCAAGTCAGGCTCGTTCATCCCCGGCATCCGCCCCGGCAAGCGCACGTCGGACTTTATCAACGACATTCTGACGCGCATTACGCTGGTCGGTGCACTTTATCTGATCATCATTTCCCTGGTGCCCACCTTCCTCATTTCGGGCATCCGCTTCGACAAGATCTGGCTCATCGGGAGGTTCTTTGAGAATCTGCCGGCTTGGGCTACGCATGGTTTGGGGGTCAATTTCTACTTTGGCGGCACGTCACTGCTGATTGTGGTGGGTGTGGCCATGGACACCGTAAACCAGATCGAATCGCAGCTGATCATGCGTCACTATGACGGCTTTTCCCCGCGTTCCGGTCGCATACGCGGAAGGAAAACTTGGTAAATGCCCGTCTCAGAACGTGTTATGGAAAGTGCCCGGGAAAAAGCAACGAAAACGATCCCCGGTCCGATTCTTCTGTTGGGTGCTCCAGGGGTGGGAAAAGGAACTCAGGCCAAGGAGCTCGTCAAACTCTGGGGTATCCCGCAGATTTCCACGGGTGACCTCCTGCGCGCCAATGTGGCACAGGGCACAGCCATTGGAAAGGCGGCCAGGGAAGTGATGCAGCGCGGGGAGCTTGTCCCCGATTCCATGGTCAACGAGATGGTGGCACTACGGCTGCTGGAGCCCGACACTGCCCGGGGCTACATCCTTGACGGATTTCCCAGAACCCTACCCCAGGCTACGTGGCTCGACGGACGCTTGGCGGCCCGCGTCGAGGGGCTCCCGGTAGTTGCCGTCAGCTTGCATGTGGATTATAATCAATTACTGCGCCGAATTACGGGACGCAGAAACTGCCCCGTCTGCCAGACCATCTACAACATTTACTCAAACCCGCCTCAACGGGCAGGTTTTTGCGATGTAGAGGGCGCCGCGCTGGCCCAGCGAGCCGATGACACGGAGAAAGTCTTTGCGGAGCGCATGCGCGCTTACCAAGCACAGACTGCGCCTGTGATCGAGCACTACCGGGCACTGGGGCGTTTTATTGAAGTGGCCGGCGACGGGCCAATTGCCGCAATTGCGGCGGGAATTGTTGCCGCAGTCGAACGGTTGCGCACCTCCGCTTAACGGGCAAGTCCCGAGAAGGCAAGGGTTGCGGCCGAGACGGCTGGGGTTTTGTTTGTAAGAGAGAGGTTGTCGGTTCTCAGAGATCAGTTTTCAGCCCGGCTTTTCTTTTTGGTCCGGGCGGTGACTGAAAGCTGATCGCTGACAACTGAGGACTGTGTCTGTGCCGGTGGTATTGAAGTCGTCCCAGGAGATCGAGAAGATGCGCCGCGCGGGCCGTGTGGTTCGCGAGGTTCTGGAGTTGGTTCGCGGCCACGTAAAGCCTGGTGCGACCACGCTCGATCTCGAAAGAGTTGCGGAAGCTCGAATCGCTGAACTGGGCGCTCGTCCGGCATTCAAGGGATATCACGGCTACCCATGCGTGTTGTGCACATCGGTGAACAGTGAAGTGGTTCACGGCATTCCTTCGAAGAAGCGAGTTCTTAGAGAAGGGGACATCGTTTCGGTGGATTGCGGTGCGGTGATCGATGGCTATTATGGCGACGCAGCCATCACTGTTCCAGTCGGCGAGAAGATCGCGCCGGATGCGGAACGGCTACTGCGCGTGACGGAAGCGTCGTTGCAGGCGGGAATCGCGGCTGTGAAGCCGGGAGCAACTTTGGGTGATATCGGCGCTGCTGTGCAGGGCGTCGTCGAGTCCGAAGGCTTTTCAGTGGTAAGAGATTTTGTTGGACATGGAATCGGCGTCCATATGCACGAGGAGCCGCAGGTGCCGAACTTTGGCGAAGCGGGGCGCGGGATGAAGTTGCGCACCGGCATGGTGATCGCGATCGAGCCCATGGTGAATATCGGCAAGCCGGAAGTGCGGGTGCTGAAGGACGGGTGGACGGCGGTGACGGACGATGGAAGCATGAGTGCTCACTTTGAGCACACAGTGGCCGTAACCGACACCGGAGCGAGAATTCTGACTGAGTAAGCGGCGAGTCCAAAGAGTAAAAGTGCGAATGCACAGGCGGGAGAGAGTTTGTCGAAGGAAGACGCGATTGAAGTCATGGCAACGGTCGTCGAGACCTTGCCCAATGCGATGTTCAAGGTGAAGCTCGAAACGAACCACGAGGTTCTGGCTCATGTTTCGGGCCGAATGCGCAAGAACTTCATCCGCATTCTTCCGGGAGACCGCGTGGCCGTGGAACTGAGTCCCTACGATCTGAATCGCGGACGCATCGTGTACCGCTACAAATAAACTGCTAGCTACCAGCGCCCAGCTTGTTCGTGCAGAGGTTAACGGCCTCAACTTGCACCATGAGCCAGAAGCTAGAAGCCAAGAAGGAAAGGCAGCAACCAATGAAGGTCCGTGCATCGGTAAAGAAGATTTGCGTGAAATGCAAGGTCATCACCCGCCGTGGGGTGGTTCGCGTGATCTGCGAAAACGCAAAGCATAAGCAGCGCCAGGGCTAAGCTAGCCTGGCAGCAGGGCGGAAGATCCAAGAAGAAGGGGATTAGGCATCAGGGAACAGGGAATAGAAAGCAAAGCGGTCGCTTCAGCTGGATCAACTATTCCCTAAGCCCTGTTCCCTATTCCCTGCATTTCAGGGGCTAGTTAGCTTGAGTCAAGGCTTGCGATGAACCCCGGATACACCGCATTCACCCGTGCGAATCGGCTAGGCCGGAGGCACATAACAAGCAAGCAGGGCCGGCGAAGATTCGGCGGGCCTGCCGAGCAGCAAAGGAACAAGAATGGCACGAATTGCTGGCGTCGATCTGCCCCGCAACAAGCAGGCTCGGATCGCGCTCACATATATCTTCGGGATCGGCAATCCGCGCGCCCTTAGAATTCTGGGGAAGGCCAATGTGGACGCCTTCAAGAAGATCCAGGATCTGGGCGAGGATGAGGTCAACCGCATCCGTCAGGTGATTGAGGACGAGGGCGACGTCGAAGGCGATCTGCGCAAAGACGTCTCGATGCACATCAAGCGCCTCATTGACATCCAAAGCTATCGCGGCAACCGCCATCGCCGGTCGCTGCCGGTGCGGGGCCAACGCACCCACACCAACGCCCGCACTCGCAAGGGTCCCCGTAAGGGAACGGTTGCAGGCAAGAAGAAAGCGACGGCGAAGACCTAATGGCGAAACCAGAGCAGAAGGCCGGAACCGGCAAGGCCGCCAAGAGCAACAAGAAGTTCAAGAAACGCGAGCGCAAGAATGTGCCGTTTGGCGTGGCGCACATTCAAGCCTCGTTCAACAACACCATCGTGACGATTACCGACCAGATGGGAAACACCCTCAGCTGGAAGAGCTCGGGCTCGCTTGGCTTCCGGGGTTCGCGCAAAGGCACGCCGTTCGCGGCGCAGCAAGCTGCGTCCAACGCCGCCAGCATGGCGCGCGACCACGGCCTCCGCGCTGTTGACGTGCGGGTCGCCGGTCCGGGTTCGGGCCGAGAGTCGGCAATTCGCGCGCTGGCCGCGGCTGGTATTGAAGTCAAGTCCATCCGCGACGTGACGCCGGTGCCGCACAACGGTTGCAGGCCGCCGAAACGTCGGAGAGTGTAAGAACAGGGACCAGGGAGCAGGGATCAGGGGTCAGTCAGAGTGATCTGACGCTAACACCTCAAACCGATCCCCGAGCCCTGAACCCTGACAACTGTAATGGGCCGGGACGAAGCGCACAGCGCGTAAACCGGCCGACATCCGAAGTCAGGAGAAGAAATGGCACGTTATACCGGAGCAGTCTGCCGCCTTTGCCGCCGCGAAGGCACCAAGCTCTTTTTGAAGGGCACCAAATGCACCTCGGATCGTTGCCCGCTCGAGAAGCGCAACTTTCCTCCCGGCCAGCACGGCAAAGACCGTAAGGCCAAAATCGTCGGCTACGGCCTGCAGCTGCACGAAAAGCAGAAGGCCAAGCGCATGTACTTCACGCTCGAAGGGCAGTTCCGCGAGTACTACGAGAAGGCTAACCGCGCCAGCGGCGTTACCGGTGAGCTGCTCATCCAGCAGTTGGAGCGCCGCCTCGATAACGTCGCCTACCGGCTCGGATTCGCCATCTCGCGCCGGCAGGCTCGCCAGGTTGTGCGCCATGGCCACATTCAGGTGAATGGCCGCAAGGTCAACATCCCGTCGTATCAGGTCAATGCCGGGGACGAAATCGCCCTGCGTGACGCCGCAAAGAAGTTCACCATCGTGGAGCAGGCAACGCAGTTCGCTGCGGCCAATCCGATTCCCACCTGGCTTGAAGTGAACTTCGAAAATCTTTCGGGCCGCGTCCTTTCGCTGCCCAAACGCAAGGACGTTAACCTGCCGATCAACGAGCAGTTGATCGTCGAGCTGTACAGCAAGTAACAGGGACGTTGGGACCAGGGACTAGGGACTAGAAAAACACGTCCCAATCAGTTTCCAGTCATCGAGCAGTCTCAACTGAAGCAAGAGATAGAGAAGTACGAAGTAAATGGGAACAGGGAAAAGGGAACAGGGAATAGCCAACACGGCTTCGCGTAGCGTGATGAAACTAGTCCCTAGCCCCTAGTCCCTAGTCCCTCATCCCAAACCAAGGAGCACTTGCGCGGCCGCCGCAAAATGCATCGCGACGTACATGCCACGCGGGAAACGAGACCTATATGTTGTGGAGAGGATTCCAGAAACCGAAGCGCCTCGCAGTCGATGCCGAGTCGCTGACAGAAACCTTCGGCAAGTTCAGCGCCCAGCCATTTGAGCGGGGCTTTGGCACCACCATCGGCAACGCATTGCGCCGCACGCTGCTCAGCTCCATTGAGGGCGCAGCCGTCACCGCCGTCCGCATTGAAGACGTGCTTCACGAGTTCCAGTCCATCGCTGGAGTCGTCGAGGACGCCACCGACATCATCCTCAACCTCAAGCAGGTTCCCTTCAAGCTCAATGGCGACGGTCCCAAGGCCCTCTATTTGCGCGCCGATCAACCAGGCGTGGTCACCAGCGGCATGATTGAAGCCGATGGCGACGTGGAGATTCTCGACAAGGGTGTTTACATTGCAACCGTCTCCGAAGGCGGCCGGCTCGACATGGAAATGCGCCTCAAGCGCGGGCGCGGCTACATCTCCGCCGACAAGAACTTCGACGCCGACCTCGGCCTCGGCTTCATTCCCGTCGACTCCGTGCACTCGCCCGTCCGCCGCGTCAACTACGTTGTTGAAGCCGCGCGTCTCGGCCAGATCACCGACTACGACAAGCTCACTCTTGAAGTGTGGACCAACGGAGCCGTGCTGCCCGCTGACGCCGTCGGCCTTGCCGCCAAGCTGCTCAAGGACCACATGAACATCTTCATCAACTTCGAGGAGGAAATCGAAGCCGAAGCGCGCAGCGAAGAAGGCCGCGTCCTTTTGCGCAACGACAACCTCAATCGGTCTGTTGAAGAGCTCGAGCTTTCCGTCCGCAGCTACAACTGCCTCAAGAACGCCAATATTCAAACCATCGGCGAGCTGGTGCAGAAGACTGAAGCGGAGATGCTCAAGACCAAGAACTTCGGCCGCAAGAGCCTCAACGAGATCAAGGAAATTCTCGCGCAGATGGGTCTCTCGCTCGGCATGAAGATCGACGAAGCCGGCAACGCCGTTCCGGGCCCGACCAGCATTCCGCCCGCCACCGCGCTCGCCGCCAACTACAGCCACTTCGACGAAGAAGATGAGCCGCTGGATTCGGTCGACCTCCAGCTGCCCACCGAAACCGAGAACTTTTAAAGACAGCTGGTAGCTGTCAGCCATCAGCTTTCAGCTCCATTCGTGGCGAGCCGGCATCGCGGCTTCCAACTGGATGGAGCTGAAGGCTGAAAGCTGAGAGCTGAAGGCTCAAGATTTCGAAAGCGAGTTTTTCCCATGCGCCATCGCAATGCAGGATTCAAGCTCGGACGCAACACCAGCCACCGCCGCGCCCTCTTGCGCAACCTGGTCACCTCCGTCCTCGTCGAAGACCGCGTCGAGACCACCGTGGCCAAGGCCAAGGCTGTTCGTCCGCACGTCGAAAAAATGATCACCCTCGGCAAAAAGGGAGATCTCTCCGCGCGCCGTCAGGCACTCAGCTTCCTGATGACCGACAAGGCCGTCACGCGCCTCTTTGACACCGTGGCCCCGCGCTACGGCGACCGCCAGGGCGGCTATCTCCGCATCGTCCGGACTGGATTTCGAAAGGGCGATGGCGGCGAAACAGCCTTCATTGAACTGCTCGGCGCCGAGAAGCAGCTTGAAGTCAAGCGCCAGAAGCGCGCCGACATCAAGGCCAAAAAGCGCGCCGAACTCGAGAAGCAGCTCGAAGAGAGCAAAAAGGAAGAAGAAAAAGGCGGCGAAGAAGCCGCTTAGGGACTCAGCCGGCCTCGCGGCCCAGGCAGCCCATTTCGATCCGCAAACACCAACGGGCGCATCCCTTCACAGGATGCGCCCATACTCTTGCGCGAACTGCTCTACCTTATCGTCTCATCGAACGGTCTCCGCTTCCTTATTCCTCACGCAGAAGCAGGATGGGATTGACCGCGAGCGCCTTTTGCGCAGGAATCCACGCAGCCGCCAGCCCGAGCACCAACATTGTGAAGACCACGCCGCCCAACACAAGGGGATCGTTCGGCGATGCCTGGTACACGATGAACGACAACACCTTCGTCGCCAGAAGCCCCAGCGCCAGACCCGCCACCGATCCTGTCGAGAGCAGCACGAATGCCCGACCGAGTGCCGAGCGCAGCACCTGCTTCCGCCGCGCCCCCAGCGCCAAGCGAATGCCCAACTCGCGCAGCCTCTTGCTCACGGTATACGAGGCCATGCCGAAGATCCCCGTCACCGCCAGCAACGCCCCCAGAAGCCCCAGCACCCCCAGCGCCACCGTGGCCACCCGTGCGGCAAATAGCGCCGAACCCAGTTCCTGGTTCCACGTCCCCAGAACGAGCGGCAATCCCGCGTCCAGCGCGTGAAGTCTCTGCTCCAACTCCCGGGCAATCTCCTGCTGGATTGCGATTCGACCGCACCAGCAGCCACGTGCTGCTGACCCGAGTGCTGAAGAAACGAAAAGAACATCGCCGGCATGCTGCTCCTCGGTCAGCGTCCGGTATTTGCCGTCTTCGACCACTCCCACCACTTCGGCTCGCTCTCCACCCCAGTACTTGAAATGCCCGCCGATCGCTTTGTTTAGCGACCCGAAGACCTTGATCGCGAACTCCCGATTCACCAGGGCCACTTTGGGCGCTTTGCTGTCGTCGTTCAGGGTCAGGTTTCTCCCCACCAGCAGCTTCGTACCGGCGGCTTCCAAATAGCCGGGCGAAACGTTGTAGTTCATGGCGTCTGCAGCCTCATTGGTGGGCCGGAAATCGGTGGTGCTGTCGGTATAGACATACGAGTCGCCGCCACTCAGGCTCAGCGGCAGGTTGCTCACATAACCCACCGCCGTCACGCCCGGAATGGCTGCTGCCGCATCCAGCATGCGCCGTTGCATCTGCGGTATGCGCTCGCCGGTGTAGCCCGCCATTTGCAGGTCGCCGCTCGCCAGCATCACGTTTTGCGGCTCAAACCCGAAATTGCTGTGCATTGATCGCGCCAGGCCGCGCACCGCCACCAGCGAAGACGTTACCAGCACCGCGCAAATAGCAATCTGCACCGCCAGCAACACATCGCGCAAAGTGAACCGGCGCATCCCAGCCACGCCTGCCGCACCCGTGCGAATCACTTGCCACGGATCGGCCCGCATCACCTGCCGCACCGGCACAATCCCGAAGAGCAGGCCGCTGGCCAACGCCAGAAACAGCGCCACGAGGTACGTGCCCGCATCCGGATTCACCGGGACGTTGATAGGGATATTTGGAATCGGCTGCCACGCACTCAGCAAGCGCAGGATCACCACGCCTCCGGCGAGCCCCAGCGTTCCTCCTGCCAGCGAAACCAGCACAGCCTCGGTCAGCATTTGCCGCAGGATTAGCCCGCGCCGCGACCCCAGCGCCAGCCGCAGCGCTGTTTCCTTGGAACGATCCGCCGTCCGCGCCGCAAACAAGCTACCCAGGTTCGCGCATGCCGCCAACAGAATCAGCCCTGCCAGAAGCATCAGGCCCCCCATGAACGCTCGCGCGGGACCTTCCAGCATGTCTCCCATCAACCCCGGATGAGCGAGGGTAAACTTCACACCTTCGTCGTCGGCCGGATACGTCTTTGACAGCCATGCCCCAACAGTATTCAGGTCCTCTGCCGCCTGCGCCGGCGTCACCCCCGGTTTCAGCCGTCCCACCACCAACGCGGAGTGATTGCCGCGATACTGCAGCGAGTCGTGGCCGTCGACCGTGGGCTGCTCGACCAACGGGATCCACATGGCCGGTGCAAAGAACAGCTCGGTACCCCGAAACGCCGGCGGCGCTATGCCAATGATCGTGAACTGGTGCTTGTTGATCTCGACCAACCGCCCGACGACGCCTTTGTCGCCATGAAAATGGCCATGCCAGTAGGCGTAACTCAGCACCACATACGGGGCGCTGTTCTTCCCGTGCTCATCGGCGGCATGATAAAACCTTCCCAGATACGGCTGAATGCCGAGTGCATCGAAGTAGTTTCCACTCGCCAGGTAGGGCCATGCGGTTGATGGATTTCCGCCGGTGTCCACGCCCACGGGGCCAATGATATTGAAGGACGCGAGGTTTTCAAACGTCCGATTCCGATCCCGAAGATCGACATAATCGAGGTACGACTGCGACGAATACCGACCACGTTGCACCAGGAAAAGATTTCGAGCGTTGGGAACATTTACTGGTCGCAGCACTACCGCATTGAGCACGCTAAAAACCACTGCGTTCGCGCCAATCCCCAGTGCCAGAGTTACGATCGCCGTCACAGCAAATCCGGGCGATTTCCTAAGCTGCCGCATAGCAATTCGCAGATTGTTCATCATCGTGGGTACCCTTGTTCTGAACTACGACTGCGCACACTAGATTGTTCCGCCTGATAAACCGGGTGGGGTAGAGGGCCGGCGTACGCGCCCGTTTCTTGATCTCCTTGAGGAACGACGTGGAGGAGCCGGCGTGCTTCGAGATGGCAGGAACAGAGAATGCCCTGCTCGGGCGGTGCGAGCGGTGGAAAACTGCGGGGTTCTATCTGCGGGGCGCCGTGGTACGCTGAGCCATTCCAATCCGGGCGACTCCCGGATAAAGCTCCCCTAAATCACGTGAACAGGAGATGACAATGGGCATTCTTGAAGAAGCAGCAGGCGCGTTCGCAGCCGTCGAGGGCGTAAAAAAACTTGATCCGAACGCAGGCATCCTCACCGAAGGCGTGGCCGCTGTCGCCGGGTTTGAGGGCGCAAAGGCGATCACAGACTTCATCGAAAAAAGAGAAGAAGAGAAATCCGAAGAGCAAAAGTAAGGTCTTCCTGAAAGTCTCAATCTCTCTCGCGTGGGTTGCGGATTTCCACTAACCGCGGCCTGTAGTTTCTTAAAACGAGACCGAGCCACAACCAGACTAGACTCCGTCCCGCTGTTCCATGAGGAATGGCGGGACGATCTATTTTGCGGTTGGTTCGATTGAAGAAAACTGCGCCAGTCCCTGCAAATCTTCGGTAGAATTGCGCAGCCCCAAAGAAATCCTCACAAATGCGCCGAGGGGCCATTCTCCAATTCATCAAGGGAACAGCGCGTGGCACTGAATCGTCTGCAACCATCGGTTGTTTCCGCAGTCCATGCCGTGACCGCCCTCTTTCTGCTTTTGTGCTCTCCAACTGTTGGAGGAGCACAGACGCGCGGCCTCAATCCGATCGAGCAATCGAACCAATCCGCCGTCGTCAACGGAAAATACTACGCACTCGTCATCGGCATCAACAACTATCCATCTCCTCTTGCCTCGCTCAAGACAGCGGTCGACGACGCCAAAGCAGTAGGGACTCTGCTCCACGATCGCTACGGTTTCCAGGTCACTTTTCTCCTCGACCGAAACGCCACCCGTTTCAACATCCTCGATGCTCTCAGTAAATTCAGGAACTCGCTCGGCCCGAACGACAATCTGCTCATCTACTACGCAGGCCACGGGTTCTCCGATCGCGAAGCCCAGAAGGCTTACTGGCTTCCCGTCGATGCCGACTCGGGAACCAGTCCGAATCGCATCATCGCCGACGACCTCACCACGGGCGTGCGCGTCCTGCCTTCGCGCCACGTGCTCATTGTTTCGGATAGCTGCTACTCCGGTGCGCTCTCCCGCGATGCCGACGCGCCCGTTCCTAGCGACGGTCAGGCGGCATTCATCAACAGGATGCTCCGCTCGCGTTCGCGCACACTGATGGCAAGTGGAGGCGACGAGCCAGTCTCCGACGGCGGCGGGAATGGACACTCAGTCTTCGCCAACGCAATTCTGCAGGCACTCGAACGCGACAACCAACCCATGTTCACCGCCAGCGACCTCTTCTACGGTTCTGTGCGTCAGCAAGTGGCCGGCAAATCGGAGCAGCTCCCGCAGTATTCGATCATCCGCAACTCCGACCACGACGAAGGCGATTTCGTCTTTGCGCGCGTGATCGCGGCTCCGCCTGCCGCGCCTGCGTTTGCTGCCGCCCCAGTTGCCTCGAATCCACGCGACACCTCTGCCGCGCCTCCCGCCTCGTCGCCCGCTGCCTCGTCTTCTTCCGATGCGGCGGTCGACACCAGTGCGATGAGTCCCGCCTTCGCATTCGGCCGGGGAGACGATCTGGCCAAGCAGCATCGATATGGCGACGCCGCTCCTCTGCTGCACTTTGCCTGCGAGGGCGGCGTCGCGGCTGCCTGCACTACTCTTGGCTCGCTTTACCGGGGCGGCCTTGGCGTCGCCCGCGACGACCGTCAGGCTGTTGCTCTCTTCCGCAGAGCTTGCGACGGCGGCAACATGCGCGGCTGCAGCGATCTCGGTTTTATGCATGAGAATGGCACCGGTGTCGGCAAGGACGAGGACGAAGCAGTCGAGTTGTACCGCAAGGCCTGCGAGGGTTCGGAACCGCTAGGCTGCGAAAACCTTGCCAACATGTACGAAAACGGTAAAGGCGTTGGCATGGACTCTCGCCAGGCAGCCTCTTTCTACCGCAAAGCATGTGATGGTGGGCTCGCTGCAGGATGCACAAGTTTCGGCTTGGCATATGCGAGTGGCAAGGGGGTCGCGAAAGATCTCAGCCAGGCAGCCATCCTGATGCGCAAGGGTTGCGACGGCGCGGATGCCCAGGGTTGTTTTTACCTCGGCAACATGTATCTCGTCGGAGCGGGCTTGGCCAAGGACGCAGTGCAAGCGGCCACGTTCATCCAACGATCCTGCGACGCTGGCGATGTTCTCGCCTGTAACACGTTGGGGCGCCTGTATCAGGAAGGCAACGCATTGCCTAAAGACGATGCGCGCGCGCTCGCCTCGTTCAAGAGAGCGTGCGATGCCGGGTATCCATCCGGTTGCACCAACCTCGGCGTCGCTTACGGAAGAGGGCTCGGCATCGCAAGAAACGACACCGAGGCGGCAACACTTTATCAAAAGGGATGCGACGCCGGCGACGCCGATGGATGCAACTATCTCGCAGTTCTCTATTTCAATGGCTCGGGTGTTCCCAAAGACCACGCGCAGTCGGCGGCGCTGGCGCGCAAGGCATGTGATGGAGGCATCGCAAAAGGGTGCTCCAACCTTGGCCTGCTCTACGAGAGCGGAACCGGAGTCGCCAAAGACCTGCAACAGGCCGAAGAGCTTTTTCATAAGGCGTGCGAAGGCGGCTATGACGAAGGCTGCAAGAACCTCAAGCAGCTTAAACCCTGACTACATCGGATAGCGCTCCAACTGAACACAGTCTTCCGCGATTCTCCGGCTCAGGCCCACCGCATTCGCAGGCGTAAATTTCGCGAGTCTCCGCAGAATCGCCAATTGCGTACGCAGCATGTCTCCTTCCGCGCAGGCCGCCAACACGCGGCGCGCCGCACGTTCGGCCAAGCCGATGCTTTCGTCCGCAAGCAGGCTCGTCATGGCCGCAGCTACGCCGGCTGAGCTTTTTCTTGAAGCAGCCAGCTTCCGCGCGCGCAGCAACGAAGATTCCAGGGCGTAGACCTGCCCAATCATGTCGGCCAGGTCGGCCATTATTTCCTGCTGGTCCTGCAATTCGTTCATGTATCGCTGGCTGGCCACTCCGGCAGCAAAAAGCGCGACCTTCTTCAACGCGTCGAGCACCTCAGCTTCGCGTGCAAGCGCTTCGATCGCTACTTCGCCATCACTGAATGAAGGCGGCTGCGTAACCTCATCCATGATTTTCTTGATCGCGCCAAGAAGCGGAAGTTCGCCCTTCAGCGCACGCTTCATCAACCAGCCAGTGATAATGAGGCGATTGATTTCGTTCGTTCCCTCAAAAATTCGATTGATGCGCGCGTCGCGATACGTGCGCTCTGCCGGGTACTCCTCTACATAGCCATATCCGCCCATCGTCGCGAGAAGCTCGTCGGCCATGAGGGTCAGCATTTCCGACCCATAGACCTTCAGAATGGAGCATTCTACGGCATATTCTTCGATCCTCCGCTGAATCTCGCGCGGCTCATGCCGCTTGTCACCCAAGGCTTCCAAACCCGCTTCCATCAGGCCCGCCGTGCGATAAGTCATGCTTTCGGCAGCATAAAGCTGCACTGCGCACGCGGAAATCTTTCGCTGAATCAGCCCGAATTCCGAGATTGATTTTCCGAATGCCGTGCGTTCCTTGGCGTAGCGAATCATATGAGCCAGCGCGTGACGGGCTCCGCCCACACACGCGACTCCGAGCTTGAAGCGGCCGACGTTCAGAACGTTAAAGGCGATGTGATGCCCTTTGCCTGCCTCGCCCAGCAGATTCGCCGCAGGGATCGTGCAACCATCTAAAATTACGGCGCAAGTTGACGAACCGCGAATCCCAAGCTTGCGCTCTTCGGCTCCAATCTTCAATCCAGGCGATGTCCGCTCAACAAGGAACGCCGAGAACTTCTCCCCATCGATCTTGGCGAAAACCGTGTACAGGTCGGCAATGCCGCCGTTGGTGGTCCACATTTTCTCGCCGTTCAGTGCGTAGGTCTTCCCGTCGGCGGAGAGCGTCGCCCGCGCGCGGATATTCATGGCGTCGGAGCCTGACGTCGATTCGGACAAACAATAGGCGCTGATCCATTCCGCCGTGGCCAGCTTTGGCAAGTAGCGTCGCTTCTGCTCCTCGGTGCCATACCAGACGAGCGGCAACGTGCCGATGCCGACCTGCGCGCCGAACGCCGTCGAAAAACTGGCCAGCACGGACAAATGGTCGGTGATGAGGGTCGAGCTAATCTTGTCCAATCCCATCCCGCCGAATTCTTCTGGAATCTCGACCCCGGTAAATCCCAGTTCGCCCGCCTTCCTCATCAGTGCCGGCAGAACGCCCGGTTTCTTCGCTTCAATTTCAGCTGTGACGGGCAAAATCTCATCGCGCGCGAATTGGGCGGCGGTCGAAGCAAACTGGCGTTGCTCCTCATTCAAATCCTCTGGCGTGAAAACCTCGGCCGGCGTGTGCGAATCGATCAGGAAGCTGCCTCCTGCGGCGGCAACGATCGGCAAGCTTGCAACGGTAGACATGAAGGCTTGATTCTCCTGGCTGAGCCCACCTTACGCCAGCGGCGGAGAGCACCGCAACCCAGGCGCACACCCTGTCCCTCCTTTTTGACCCATCCCTTACAATAAGGATTGGTCCCTCATTGGAGGCTTCGCCCTGTTTGCCGAGCTTGCTGACCGCATAAGTTGCCTGACCGGCCCACTCAGCGAACTGCCGCAGCGCGCGGTGGCGTACGTTGGCTTCGCTCCCCAAAACGGCCTGCGCCACTACCTGAAAATGCAGTATGCCGACCAGACTTTCAGGGGCCTTTACCATTGGAACTGGTTTGACCTCGCCCTGCTCATCCCCTATTTCGCGGTGATGATTGTGCTCTCGATCTATGGAGTCCACCGCTATACGCTCTGTTATGTCTACCGTAAATACCGAAAGAACTACGATCCCAACCCGCCGCGCCAATTCACCGATCTTCCGCGGGTCACGGTCCAGTTGCCGATTTTCAACGAACAATTCGTCATCGATCGCCTGATTGAAGCCGTATGTGCAATGGAATATCCGCGCGAAAAGCTGGAGATCCAGGTTCTCGACGACTCAACCGACGAGACCACGGAGGTCGCTGCGGCCATCGTCGATCGCTACGCTGCGCTCGGCCGTCCCATCGTTTATATTCACAGGACCAATCGCTATGGATTCAAAGCCGGTGCTCTGGATGC
The DNA here is from genome assembly GCA_963745845.1 of uncultured Acidobacteriaceae bacterium. Classification (GTDB taxonomy): domain Bacteria; phylum Acidobacteriota; class Terriglobia; order Terriglobales; family Acidobacteriaceae; genus Telmatobacter. The sequence continues at coordinate 370,252 of CAVUZE010000006.1, forward strand.
AGGACTGAAGATAGCGCAGGGCGAGTTTGTCGCCATTTTCGATGCGGACTTTGTTCCCCCGCCGGATTGGCTGATGAAAGTGATTCATCACTTTTCCGATCCGACGATCGGTATGGTGCAGACGCGCTGGACCCATTTGAACCGTGACTACAGCATGCTGACGCAAATCGAAGCCATCCTCCTCGATGGCCACTTCGTGCTCGAGCACGGCGCTCGCGCCCGCTCCGGCGATTTTTTCAACTTTAACGGCACAGCCGGTATGTGGCGTCGACAGGCTATCTTCGATGGCGGCGGATGGCAGCATGACACCCTCACCGAAGATACCGACCTCAGTTACCGCTCGCAGATGGCCGGTTGGAAATTCAAGTATCTCCCGGAAGTCGAGTGCCCGTCCGAGCTGCCGATTGAAATGACGGCTTTCAAGACGCAGCAGGCGCGCTGGGCCAAGGGTCTCATCCAGACCAGCATCAAGTTGCTTCCCGTAATCTTCCGATCAAATGTACCCCGCCGCATCAAGATCGAGGCCGTCTATCACCTCACCGCCAACATGAGTTATCCATTGATGGTCGTCATGTCCGCGTTGCTGATGCCGGCCATGATTTGCCGCTTCTATCAAGGTTGGTTTCAGATGTTGCTGATCGACGTGCCACTCTTCACGGCTTCGTCGTTCTCCATCGCGGTCTTTTATGTGGCCAGCCAGCGCGTGCTCTTTCCGAAGACATGGATGAAGACTTTCCTCTACCTGCCATTTTTGATGGCGTTGGGAATCGGCCTCACGGTCACAAACACCAAGGCAGTCATGGAAGCGCTCTTGGGCATTAAGAGCGGGTTTGTGCGCACGCCGAAATATCGAGTGGCCAAGAGAGGCGAAAAGTCACAGGCCGCCAAATATCGTAAGCGCCTTGTCCTCGCGCCGTGGATCGAGCTCCTTTTCGGCGCGTATTTCTTCCTTGCGATTCTTTACACTTTTTCGAATCACAACTACTTCACGGCGCCGTTTCTGATTCTTTTCGTCGTCGGCTACTGGTACACAGGCTTGATGAGCCTTCTGCAAGGACGCTTTGAGCGGTGGCGCACAGGCGGAGCGAACACCGACGAATCGAGTCCCAAGCCGTTCCCCGTCGGTGTCTGAAACTGAAAACGCAATCCTCCGCCTCGACTCCGGGCGAAAACTGCCTGAATCATCGTCGGTTCTTCGCGTATGCCGGTCCGGCTTGGCGGGGCGGTCGGCTACACCGCAGGTGGTCCGCTACAATAGTCAAAAGCGCCTGTCGTGCCGGAGGCAGAATCTCCGGGCCGGCAGGCGCATCAATGCATTATGCTCACGAAAAATCTGCCGGAAGCTTTGACCTTTGACGATGTGTTGCTGGTGCCCGCCTACAGCGACGTAGTGCCCGTGCAGGTGAGCACACAGACGCAGTTGACGCGCGATATCACACTGAATACTCCGCTGCTCTCCGCTGCCATGGATACGGTGACCGAGTCGCGCATGGCCATCGCGATGGCCCAGCTGGGCGGCATCGGCATCGTACACCGCAACCTGTCCATTGCCAATCAGGCCGGTGAAATCGACAAGGTGAAGCGCTCTGAGAGCGGCATGATCGTCGATCCGGTCACGATCGGGCCCGACCAGATGATCGGCGACGCCCTTGAAGTGATGCGCCGCTACAAGATCTCCGGCGTTCCTGTCACGCAAGGCAAACGGCTTGTCGGCATTCTCACCAACCGCGATCTGCGCTTTGAGACTCGAACCGACATTCCTATCGGCGACGTGATGACCAAGGAACACCTGATCACCGTTCCCGTGGGCACGACGCTTGAAGAGGCGGAGCTGATTCTCCACAAGCATCGCGTGGAAAAACTGCTTGTGGTCAACGACCAGTACCAGCTCATGGGACTCATCACGGTCAAGGATATCCAGAAGAAACTCAAGTATCCGAACGCCAGCAAGGACGAGCAAGGCCGGCTGCGCGTCGGCGGAGCGATCGGGGCGACCGGCGATTTTCTCGAACGCGCCGCGGAACTGGTGCGGGCACGGGCGGACGTACTCGCGATTGACTCAGCTCATGGACATTCCTCGCGCGTTCTCGAAGCGGTGAGTACGGTGAAGAAAGCTTTCCCGAATGTAGGCTTGCTGGCCGGCAACGTTGCAACCTATGAGGGCGCGCTGGCATTAATCGACGCAGGTGCGGACGCGGTCAAAGTGGGCATTGGGCCTGGCTCCATCTGCACCACACGCATGGTTACCGGCGCCGGCATGCCGCAGATTACGGCCATTGCCGAAGCCGCGCGCGCTGCGCAGGAGCGCGGCGTGCCCATCATTGCCGACGGCGGCATCAAATACTCAGGTGAAATCACCAAGGCAATCGCAGCCGGCGCCAGTTCCGTGATGATCGGCTCTCTTTTTGCCGGAGTGGACGAGAGCCCCGGTGAGACGATTCTTTATCAGGGCCGCAGCTTCAAGAGCTATCGCGGTATGGGTTCTCTCACGGCGATGAGCCAGGGATCGGGCGAGCGCTACTTTCAGTCGAGTGCTGACCTGACGAGCGACGATGCGAGCACCGAAGGCGTTGTCCAACGCGAGCGCAACGGAGGGAATCGTCTGGCTAAGTATGTTCCGGAGGGCATCGAGGGCCGTGTGCCGTACCGGGGCCCCCTGGAGGCGATGATCTACCAGCTTGTTGGCGGTTTGCGCTCCGGCATGGGCTATCTGGGTTGCGGCTCGATTGCAGAGTTACAGCAAAGAGCGCAGTTCGTGCGCATTTCCGGCGCGGGCTTGCGCGAGAGCCACGTGCACGACGTGATTATTACTCGCGAAGCGCCCAACTATCATGTCGAGTAGTCGCCGCGACTTCAGGTTCTGGGTCTATGTCTGGTTTCCGGTTCTCCTGGGGATCGGAATTATTGCCATTGAGTCCCAGGAGTTCATGGGCGCAGATCATACCACCGGCCCGCTTCGTTCCCTTTTCGTGGCGATCTTCGGGCCTATCGGCGACGCCCCCTGGGAAATAGTGCATCACTACATTCGCAAGACCGGCCACTTTTTCGGCTATGGGTTTATCGGACTGGCATGGCTGCGCGCCTGGTGGTTTACGTTGCCGCATTCACGCTTCCGGCACGATGCCTTGCTCGCAATTCTGGGAACCGCGCTGGTGGCGAGCTGCGATGAGTGGCACCAGTCCTATCTTCCCAATCGCACCGGTACGCCCTTGGACGTTCTGCTGGACTGCACCGGAGCGATCACGCTGCAACTGATCGTTTATATCTTCATGCGCCTGGTGAAGCCGAAGCGCCTTGTAAGGACGGCCTGAGAATTCTTCGGGACTCACCACCCCAGCACTGGCTGTCGAGTTCCAAAGCACCAAACAGCAGATCTCAACGAAAGTCCAATCCATGTTGTTCCTGGTCCTCCAGGAGCGGCGAGAGACGTTGTCCTGAACGCTAGGCGTTGTAGTTCGCAACGACGCGGGCAACTTTGCCGGCCGCGGATAGCTCCATGAACTCGGCCGTGCGTGTCCCGTTTTGATTTGTGTAGTAGAGCACCACGCTGTTGAGGCCCCAGAGCACGTCCTCCAAGTGAAAGTGGAGATTGGGATAGGCATCGAGCCCTCGCTGAAAATAGGCGCGCAGGTTCGCCTTTCCCACGACCTTGCCGTCGGGCGTGCCCAGGAGCCGTGCGGCAACAGGTGAAGTCAACTCGGCTGCATCCTCGTAGTGCGCCATGATCGCGTTCAGATCATGTCTGTTCCAGGCTGCTGCCCAATGGTCGGCCAGATCCCAGGCTTCGTCTCGCGTCATTGCCAGTTCTCCACACGATCATAGTACGGGATGACCATGCCAAGGATAGCGAAGCCGCCGGGTAGATTGACAGGCACTTGCCGTTCCCTTGCATCTGGACCAAAAACAGCTATACCCGCAGCGAAACCGCTCGGACGCAATTGAAGGAGCCGATACCGCGCAAGTTGATTGAAAATTTTCGTCGCGCTTCTCTTGACAATCCATAACCAAATGGTTATGGTTTTAATGTCAGGCGGGCTGATGGCAATCACGGGCCCCGCGCTCATGGCGATTCGACCCGTCGAAAGCCTTGCCCGCTGCCAGCGCAATGAACTACAAAACTTCACAACACCGAGGAAAAGGAGAGACCATGCAAATCAAACTCACGAGCGTATTCGTTGACGATCAAGAAAAGGCCCTGAAGTTTTATACCGGAGTTCTGGGCTTCCAAAAGAAACATGATTTCCCGGGGGGTGGGACATACCGGTGGCTCACAGTGGTCTCACCCGAAGAGCCGGAAGGCGTGCAACTGGTTCTTGAGGCCAACGAGGGCTACAACCCGGCTGCGAAGACATATCAGCAGGAGATTCATCGGAGCGGGATACCTGCTGCAAATTTCTTCGTCGGGGACGTCCAAAAGGAGTACGAAAGGCTCAAGAAGCTAAGCGTGACGTTCACCAAGGAACCAACCAAGACGACGGGATCGACGATCGCGGTGCTTGACGATACATGCGGAAATCTCATTCAGCTCACGCACCTCGATTGGTAAATCGAATCTCGAATCGTCCGTTAACACGAGCCATGACTGAAGGGGGCACTCGATGCATGCCGTAGCGGATCATGTTTTCAAGGCGCTCGCAGACCCCACCCGCCGCGCAATCTTCGAGCGCCTGGCCCGCGACGGGGAGCAGACCGTGCATGCCTTGACGTGTCGTGCCGGCATATCGCAGCCGGCCGTTTCCAAGCACCTGACGGTGCTGAAACGGGCAAAGCTGGTACGGCATCGCCACGAAGGACGCGAAAACCATTACAGCGCGCAACCGCAAGCTCTGGGCCCCCTGGTTGACTGGGTGAGCGTCTATGCAACATTCTGGCGCGAACGGCTTGATCAACTCGAAGACCTGCTGAACAGGATGGACAAATGAACGATACCGCCCCGGCACGAACTCTCGTCATTGAACGGGACTTGGCGCATCCACCGGAAAAAATCTGGCGAGCCCTCACGGAAGGCCCTTTGATCCAGGAGTGGCTGATGTCGAATGATTTTCAGCCGGTCGTGGGCCATCGGTTCAGCTTCCGCGCCAAGCCCGTGCCGAATTGGAATGGAGTCATTGATTCTGAGGTTCTGGTAGTCGAACCAAATGCACGGCTCGCGTATAGCTGGGGCACTTTGGGTTTACAGACTGTCGTCACCTGGACGTTGACGCCTACAGAGCGGGGCACCCATCTCCGCATGGAGCAATCCGGCTTCCCGTCGGAAGAGGGCGCCAACTACAAGGGCGCAAAATACGGCTGGACGAATTTCATCAACAACCTGGATCGCGTGCTCAAGGCGCAGGTGGAATGAAGGCGCAAAGCAAGCCAACACTCACTGAAGACCATGACGAGGAGGAGGAACCCATGGAATACACACTGCAAAGTCCGGCGGACGTCGCCGCAAAAAACAGCCCCAAAGCCAACACGGTCGTTTATTGGATCTCCACCGCGCTCTTCTGCCTGGAGATGAGCTTCACCGCCTACTATGAGTTGCTGCCGCAAGGGGCTGAGGCTTTCGCCCACCTGGGCTTTCCCGCTGGCTACTTTCGGTTGGAGCTCTCGCTGGCCAAGCTATTAGGCGTGGCCGCACTGCTGTTGCCCATAGTCCCCGCGCGGCTCAAAGAGTGGGCCTACGCCGGCTTCGCCATCAACCTTGTCTCAGCGCTCATCACGCACCTCTCGCTCGGGCAAGGCCCGGCTGCGGTGAGCCCATCGGCGATCACCAGCGTGCTCTGGGCAGTTTCGTACGTTTTCTGGCGCCGCCTGCAGGCCACACAGGCGATAGGCTGAGTTCGAGAAAGGCCTGAGAATCGACGCGAGATTTCTCGTGAATTATTCGGAGATGAACTGATGGGAATTGGCTCCAGGATCGGCTATGACAACGACAAAAGCGAATACCAAGGTCGATGACTTTATCGCCAACGCGAAATCGTGGCGTGAAGAATTCAAGAAACTGAGATCGATACTGCTCGACTCCGAGCTCAGCGAAGATTTTAAGTGGAGTCAGCCCTGCTACACGTTTCAGGGAAAGAACGTGGTCGTCATTGGTGGATTAAAGGAATCTTGCGCGCTCGCCTTTTTTAAGGGCGCATTGTTGAAGGATGTCCATGGTGTCCTCACCAGGCCCGGTCAGCATTCGCAGTCGACGCGCTGGTTCAAGTTCGCCTCCGCGCGGGAAATCGCGGAGATGAAATCCGTCCTGAAAGCGTATATTCGTGAAGCCATCGAGGTAGAAAAAGCCGGCCTGAAAGTGAAATTAAAAAAGACTTCAGATCTGAAGTTTCCCGAAGAATTGCAGATCATGCTGGATGAATTCCCTGACTTCAAGACTGCGTTCGAAGCATTGACTCCGGGACGGCAACGAGCTTACATCTATCATTTTTCAGCTCCCAAACAATCCAAAACCCGCGAGTCGCGGGTTCTGAAATATATGCCGCATATTCTCAGCGGAAAAGGCCTTCTTGATCAGTAAATTGGCGCGTTCCCGCCTTTGATTCGCAGACAATCGAAGGCGCCCCATCCTTTCACGCATTTTGCGGAAGGGTGGGAGACCGCGAAGCTGGCCCAGCCTGTTCCCGGAACTCAGGACGCCCTACGCCGTCTCATGCCTTCGCTTTATTCAACCCCACGGCTGCCCGAATGAGAGTTTTTAGCTCCTTTTCGTTCACCTTGTCACCTTCGCGGAAGTCGATGGCGCGCCTTAATCGGCCCTCGAGGCTGGAATTGAAGAGACCCGCGGGGTCATCCAAAAAAGCGCCCTTGGCGAATGTCAGCTTGACGGCCTTCTTGTAGGTCTCGCCAGTGCAAATGATGCCGTCGTGGGACCACACGGGGATTCCCCACTTCCACTCCTCGACGACTTGCGGGTCGGCATGCCTGATCAAAGCGCGGAGCCGGGAAAGCATCTCTCCGCGCCAGTCGGCAAGCTCCTGGATCCGCGCGTCGATCAGATCTGATGCGGATTGGCTCGATGCAGACTTGCGAGGTGCCAATTCGATTTCCTGAGATACCCTCTTTTTCATCATGCGTGCCAGTTGGCATTGCAATTGAGTTCTAGAAGGATAGTTTGAGTGCCAGTTGCACCAGACGCGGATTGTTGACGGTTGAGTTCACCTTGCCGAATAACGATCCCTCGTTGATGTCGGCAATCGGCGCGCCGTACTGGGGGTGATTCCCCAAGTTGAAGAACTCGGCGCGGAAGTTCAGGCCCATTCCTTCCCGCCATGGCAAGGCAAATTGCTTGATGACGGAGAAGTCGGAGTTGACGAAATCGGGTCCGGTGACCGGCACGCGGGAGGCGTTGCCGAGTTCGCCAGCAGGCGCCGCGACAAAACAAGCCTGGTTGATCCACTGGTACTGGCCGTGGTTGCCCGCGTACGGGTTGCAGTTCGCGACCCGGTTGGGCCGGTTGTAGTTGAAGCTGTCGCCGCCAGTATTGAAATCAACGCCCGACGCGTTGTCGCTGTCGATCAATGGAACGGGGAATCCGGAAGAGACTCTTTCGATCAGCGTCAATTGCCAATTGCCGATGAGCGTATTGGTGACAGGGTTCCAGTCGCCACCGAACGCCTTGCCCTTGCCGAAAGGCAGGTCGTAGATGACGCTGCCGGTAAAGCTGTTTGCGAGGTGGATCTGCGACAGGGACCAATCGAGATTCTGCCAGTTGGGCAGCGGGAAATAGGGAGCGCTTAGCTCTGAGCCAAGGCCATCGGATAACCCATTGTCATAGGTATGGGAGTAGGTGTAGGCAACCAGAGCGTAAAGGCCGTGCTTTTCCGTCTTGGTCTCTGCCTTCACCTGCAGCGAGTTGTAGGTTGTCTGGCCCACGTCACCCATCAGCAGGATCGCGTTGAAGTTCGGAGGGGTATACGGATAGAAGTAGGGAGCGCCGCCCGGGAGGCAGCCGAGTGTATAGCCGGAGATGGTTCCGCAACCCGTGGGGCTGCTGGTATTGAGGTCGTTGCCGATGACCAGCAGATGGCCGCCCACCGACCCGGCGTAGCCGGCGGTGAGCAGGACATCGCCTGGCAACTCACGCTCGACGTTTGCGTTGTATTGATGAACTCTGCCGGGCTGGATATTCCTTGGCTCGTAACTGTACGTGCCGACATAGCTGGCCACATTTTGCGGCGCCGGGAGGGCTGGAAAGCCGCCAGAGGCAGTAGGGGGATTTTCGGGTGTCGCGCCGGGCAGGGTGGCGCAGTATGAAGTTGAGAAGGCGCAGCCCGCTGAAAAAGTAGCAGGGAATACATCGGACTCGCCGAGGTTGGGCGGATTTTGCCACAGGCCCTGCGCACCCTGGTTCCAGGATGAATCGTGATAGATGCCAAAGCCGAGGCGAAGCACGGTCTTGTCGCTGCCGAGAACTTTCCAGGTGAGGCCGACGCGGGGTTCGTATGCGCCCCAGAACATATTGATGCCCGCCGATTTGCTGACTCCGTTCTGGCCGGCGATAAGGAGCTGTCCCCCCGTTGTTGAGGGAATATAGTCCGCCATCCGGTTATGCACTTCGGTGATGGGGGTGGTCATATCCCACGCAAGGCCAAGGTTGAGGGTGAGCGACGGGAGAACGCGCCAATCATCCTCGACGAAGGGCCGGTAGATCTTCCAGCGGCGGCCGGTGATGGGGCCTCCGTATGTCTGGTCATGGATGGCCCCTCCCACAATTCCCATCAGCAGGTCCGCCTCGGGGTTGCCAGGGGCGACGCCGGCGCCGGTGAAGTTTCCGAAGGTCCCGACGAGCCAGAAGCCGTCTTGAAATTCCTCGGTTCCAACATTCATCTGGTTGCCGCGGAAATCCAGGCCGGTGTGGATTTCATGCTTGCCGTGGATCAGATCGAGGTCGTCCTTGAACGAGTAGATGTTGGTTCCACCCTGAAACGGAGAGTAGCCGCGATCGCCGAGGGACCAATAGCCACCCTGGACTTGAGCGGAAACCAGACCTTGACTGTAGGAGCCACCGGAAATCGGTGTACCTGTGGATGAGCACCCCAAATCGGCGTTAGGAATTCCCAGGATGGCCGACTCGCAAGTGAAATTGCCCAGCGAGTCGATGTAGTCGAAGATGCGGTCGTAGCCCACGCTTGCCTGGTTGAGCGTGCGGGGTGAAAACACGTGGCTCCAGCCGACGCCGATATTGCGCCCGTGGTTGATGAGGTTTTCGTTGCTGCCGAAGGCGTTGGATTCGGCGAGCCCCGGAGCGCCGCCCGGAACGAAAGAGAATGCCTGGTCGTAGCTGAATCGTGCAAAGAGGTTGTCCGCCGCGGTGAGCGTCTCGTCCAGCCGGGCATCGAATTTGGTTTCATTTAGAACGCGGACAGGCTCGTTGACGAAGTTATAGCTCGCAGTGGTGCTGCCCGCGTTGACGTTGGGCGCGGGATAAATGTTGATCATCCCCTGCCCGACTTTGTCGATCAGGTTGGAGGGGATCTTGGCGCAGTCGGTTCCCTTCGGCTGGCTTCCATCGGCAGCCGCGGGAATGGGGTTTCCCGACGAATCGCACTGGAAGTAGGCATCCGCCGCACCGACCATATTCGGGTTGGCGATGGCAAGGCCGGCGGCATTGCCGAACGGATCGCTGGAAAAATCTCCGCTGCGCATGGCCAGCGAAGGCACCAGGCCGGTGAAAGTAATACCCTCGCGCTGGTACTTCTGCTCGCCATCCACGAAGAAGAAGGTCTTGTTGTGGCGGATTGGGCCGCCGACCGAGCCGCCAAACTGGTTCAGGTTGAATTTTGGAGTTGTCGTGTCAAAGTCGCCCTTCGCGTCGAGGTCGGTGTTCCGCACAAACTCAAACAGCGACCCATGCCAGTCGTTGGAGCCTGATTTTGTCGTGACCAGCACGGTGGGACCGGCCCGGGTGCCGAACTCGGCGGAGTAGGTGTAGGTGAGGACTTTGAATTCCTGAATATCGTCGATTGAGGAAAAGACGCCGATGCCGCCCGCGGTCAGCTCGTTATTGTCGACGCCATCCAGCAGCCAGTCTGTGCTGTTGGGGCGCGAGCCGCCCACCGAGAGCGAGAAGGAACCGCGCGCGGCCACTTCGCTGTCGCTGCCCTGGGTGAAAAAGCTGTTGGGGTTGGTCTCTGCCGTTGCGCCGGCGGTCAGCGTGGCGAGCTGAACGAAATCGCGGCCATTCGAGCGGCAGCTGCGCCACCTGTTGCGAGGTGATCACCTGGCCGAGCGATGGATTGGCGGTCTCGACAGCTACGGCGTCACCGGAAACTGCTACCGTAGTGACGACAGTGGCGGGCACGAGCGAAAAATCGAGTTCGCGGGCTTCGTCCACCTTGAGATGCAGATCCTTGGATTCAGCGCTTTGAAAGCCCGTCACATCGACACGCACGGTATAGGTGGCGTCAGGAAGCAAGGGGATCAGATAGTGTCCGGTGGAGTCGGTCTTCGTGTCCCGAGCCAGGCCGGTTCCCTGCGAAGTAGCTACGACCGTAGCTCCAGGAATAGCCGATCCGGATTTATCGAGGACATTGCCGGAGAAACTTCCAGTGGCCTGGCCATGCAAGGCCGGGGAGAGGATGAGTGTGAGAACGCAGAGGAAAAGGAGGAATAGGGTCTTGCGGAATTTTGTATCGGCCTGGCCTTCCACCGATCTAGGACACTTCGCGCTAACCGTCGTGCGGTTCATCGTCAAACCCCTTTCGATAACTCGGTTTAAGTTGGGTTTCTTGGGATCGATTGCGCTGCGCTGGTTACTAGACTGTAAAAATAGGCTGCTCAAAAGTCAACGTAAGTTTTCGCAGTCTGTCACATTCCAAGGCCCTCTTCTTGAGGAGAGAACGATGCACTTTGGAAAGAGAAATTCTCTCTTCGCCGCGAGTGCCACGCCGCAATGAGGAATTCCAGATGGCGTATATAGTCTCGCACGAAATTCGGGCGCATCCCGCGAAGGAAGTGCGCCCGTTGGTAGTGCGAATTGAGCGTGTCCGGCCTAGTTGAGTGGTTGCCCGTTTTGTGTAAGGTGCGACAAAAGCTCCCGGCCTTGTTGCTGAACAGGGGGCGGCAGCCGCACATACGAGAGCTCTACCGCGACATCCTGGCCCGTCGTCAGCCCATAGGTTAAGTAGTCTTTTAGAATTGCCTGGTCTCCGTTGCTACCCGTACTTTCCTTGGGGATCAGGATGAAGGACATACCGGTGATGGGATACGCGCCTTTGGCCGTGGCAGGAGGATCGACGATCGGGGCTCGCAGATCCTTGGCAAGTGCATCGATTGACGCATTCAGCGCCAGCGAAGCGCTTTCCGGACTGGGCTCGACATATTCACCCGCCCGGTTTTGAATCGAAGCGACCGACAGCCCGCCCTTCTTCGCATAGGAAAGTTCAAGATATCCGATCGTTCCAGGAGTGGCCTTCACCGTATTGAGGACGGCATTGCTTCCACTTTCTCCAATCCCCGCCGGCCACTTGACCGCAAGACCCTGGCCATATTTGGTCGCCCAGGCTGGGTTAACCTTGCTCAGATAACTCGTGAGAATGTTCGTTGTTCCGCTTCCATCCGAACGATGCACCACAACAATGCCCATGTGGGGAAGAGCGGCGCCAGGGTTTTCGCCGGCAATTGCGGGATCCTGCCAACTGATGATCTCACTGGCATAGATACCGGCAAGAGTTCTGCCGCTTAGCCTGAGCGGGGCCTTCAACCCCGGCAGGTTGTAGACGACGCAAACAGGGCCAGCGGTCACAGGAACCTGCACGATGGGGGGCAGCCCGCGGAGCTGTTCGTCGCTCAGCGGAGCATCGCTTGCGGCGAAAGACCCGTATCCGTTGCGAAGGTCGTCGATTCCGGCCCCGCTGCCGATAGGGCGGTAGTTGATATGAACCGGGTGGGACTTCTCGTAGTCGCTCCCCCAACGGTCCATCAGCGGATCGATGAATGTGCTTCCGGAGCCGGCGACCCAGCGGGTATTTGTCCCGGCCGCCTTATATTCTTCCGGCTTGCCCTCTTCACCGTAGTGGCCGCAGCCCGCCGCAAGAATGATCACTCCCATTGCGAGCACTGCCGACGCCGTTACGAGCACTCTGTGATTTGAATTCATTGCATTCACCGTCCTTAAGAATTGTGTGGCCCGCTCGCTTGTCAGGCCGCCAAGCTGCACATGGGGATTTTTGGCTGCCGCTCGCGCATCAGCGATACGAGTCTTTCCGCAGATCATGCCCTCTGCTGACGCGCTTGGGGGAAGCGCAGCGACTGCCACCTGAGACGTTACCGAGCAGCGCGATTCAGCACTTTGGGGTCAATGTGTTTATACAGCGAGAGAGGACAGGGTGCATCGTGAAAATGGGATGAATTCCGTGGATGAGGGCCGGCCGTTCCGGAGTTTGAGGGTAATCCGCCCGGAACCGCAGAATTCGCGAGAATGCTCCGACTCATCGCATGTTGTTATGGACGCACTTTACCTCGTGACTTCAGTGGTAAATGCCTCTGGTGAGCGAGAAAAGATTTGCTTTGAAGCTCACTTATTCGTTTGTCGATCCGGAATTCCGAGCAATGTGGACGCGGATAGACGCATAGTACGAGCGGATTCTGTTACGACGTTCGCTCTATCCACGGCCACTTGATAGAAGTCCGCGCCAAGCTCAAACCTCCGATGGTATTTATCCACCAGTTCCGCCGTCTCGTCCGCCAGAATGTCCACCGTCTCAATGATCCTAGCGAGAACTGCCTTGATTTGGTCGTCTTGCATAGCTCCCTCGAGTAAATCGTTTCTCATAGCTTCGCTGCTCTGCTTTTTATCGGCGACAACCAAATATCCTCGCGACTGACAACTATTGAGAGTAAGCAAACGGGACATTTAGCATTGCAGGACCATTCGACGGGGTAGTCCTCTGGCCTATCGCGGTTCGTCTTTCCGATTCCAAACGGGCCGTTCACCGGACACTTAACGAGGACAAGATTCCTTTGCCCTATCCTACGTCTGGACTCAATGTCCATGCCCAGGTTGCAGTCTCCGCTCTGCCCCTCGGAGAACCTCTCTACGGTCCATCGAGCCAATATCCATCCAGCTTCTTTATCTTCATGGTTCGGCCTTCGAAGGTCACCTTATACGGGCCGTCCGGCAAATCCTCTGGAGCGAGAAAAATGTCACACTTTACGTACTCCCAAGTATTGAGCAGAGGCAAGGAAACTTTCACCGCGCTCACTGTGCATTCCGCCTCATGGCCCATCCCCCTCAACTGTCCCAACATCATCACCGTTTCACACGTCGATGTGGTCATTCGTCCCCCATCTTTCCCGACTGCCGGGATCCTTGTGCAGGACGCATCCGCTCGTACCAGGTTCTCGATGTCTGCAGGCTCTATTCCACTCAGAGCGGCCCTAGCTTGCGTATAAACGGGAAAGTCTTCGTTTTGAAGCTGAATCGCTGAGAACCTTGACCTGCTAAGGGCTCAGCATCAATCTCAATCAAAGGAGGATGGTGCACGCACCGCCAGTAGCCTCACTCGTTTGCTCAGCAGATCTTTGATCCCCTGAAGGAGATTGCCTGGCTCATCGAGGATTGTCGCGTCCGCAAGACTGTCGCAGTTGCTGAAAGAGTCCGAGACAACTGCGAGTAGGACGGCGAGCGGCACGAGGGCCTCCGGATTTAGCAGACACATCCCCGCGCATTTACGGAGATAGCGTAGACACTACTGTCATGCCTATCACTCGACGCTGTCTGTTCCATTCGGCTCACTTCTTGGTGCGCTGTTGATAGGAGTGAGGCGCAACCTATTCGATGTCTTCGGCTGGCAGGTGCCCCGTCCTGGCGGCGTTTGGACTTGCGTTTTTCAACCTTCGGCAAGATTCGCGAAGGTAGGGGCATCCAAAGTCCGAGGAACTCGCTCAGGATGCGCTTATCGCGAACAATGGCCAGATCAAGGTATTCCGGAAAGACCTGCCGCATGGCTGATGACAGCAGCGAAGCGACCAGGAGATTCGCGCAGGACAGACGCGAGTCGAGGTTCGTGCTTTCCCAGGTCTCAGAATCGAGACCTGGGGCACCCAATTTCGTTCGGATTGGCGCGACGAAAGGGAAAAGCAGATCCTTCACTGCGCTCACCCCAAGGACGAAGACCTGTCCTCGGGGACCCCGACAAACGCGCTCCGTTCAGGATGACAATTCTCAATGATAAAAAGTGTGTGGCGAACCATCGAGATGCGTGGACAGCAAAGGCGAGTCGAGGGTCGTGCTTTCCCAGGTCTCAGAATCGAGACCTGGGGCACCCATTTTCGTGCGGATTGGCGGTTCGCCATAGGCAGGTCGTTTCTCCCATGGGGTACGGCTCGAATTCTCTGCGGGTAGAAATAAACCGGCCCGTCTCTCGCGTGGAGAAGACGGGCCGGTTTTGTTCAGACGAAGATTATGCTTTGGCGGAGGTGAGTTGGCCGAGGTCGGCGGCCATCTTCTCCGTGGAGAACGCCTCGAGAAGGTCGCCCTCCTTCAGATCGCCGAAGTTCGCGATGCCGATGCCGCACTCCATGCCATTGGTGACTTCGCGGGCATCATCCTTGAATCGCTTGAGCGAACCGACTTTGCCTTTGAAGAGCTGCTCGCCGTCGCGCATGACTTTTATTTCCGAGTCGCGACGGATCACTCCGTCCTGTACGCGGCAACCGGCGATGGTGCCGACCTTGGGAATCCTGAAGACGGTGAGGACTTCGGCGCGGCCAATATAGTTCTCCTTGAACGTGGGTTCAAGCAGACCCATCATGGCGAGGCGCATTTCATCCTGCAACTCATAGATGATGGAGTGGAGGCGAATTTCAATACCTTCTTGTTGCGCCAACTCGGCTGCCTTGCGCTCGGGACGCACGTTGAAGCCGATGATGAGGGCGTTCGAGGCAGTTGCCAGATCCACGTCGCTTTCGGTGATGGAGCCGACGCCGGAGCGGATGACTTTGACGCGCACCTTGTCAGTGGACATGCGGACCAGCGAGTCGGCCAGAACCTCAACCGAACCAGTGACGTCGCCCTTGATGATAAGCGGCAGGTCTTTGACACCGGCTGTGCGAATCTGCTCGGCGAGGCCTTCGAGAGAGACGCGCGAGCTCTTGGCGAGCTGTGCCTCGCGCTCCTTCATCTTGCGGTATTGGGCGATGCCCTTGGCCTTGTCGCGATCGGCAACGACGAGGAAGGTGTCCCCGGCGTCCGGCATGGCTTCGAGACCCAACACTTCGACCGGCGTGGATGGGCCGGCTTCTTCAAGAGCGCGTCCGCGATCGTCGAACATGGCGCGCACTTTGCCGAAGGTGTTGCCGACAATGTAGCTGTCGTTGAGGTGCAGCGTGCCGTCCTGTACGAGGACGGTGGCGACGGCGCCACGGCCGCGATCGAGCTGCGCTTCGAGAACGGAGCCGACAGCCTTGCGGGTCGGCGTCGCCTTGGGCGCTTTGATGTCGGAGACCAGGCAGATCATTTCGAGAAGCAAATCGAGGTTGAGGCGTTTCTTCGCGGAGACTTCCACGAAAACCGTGCCCTCGCTGCCGGCGGCCCACTCTTCCGGAATGAGGCCGCGATCGGCGAGCTGCTTCTTGACGCGGTCAGGGTTTGCTTCGGGCTTGTCGATTTTGTTGACGGCGACGATGATCGGCACTTCCGCGGCCTTGGCGTGATCGATGGCTTCGAGGGTCTGCGGCATGACGCCGTCGTCCGCAGCTACAACGATGACGACAATGTCGGTGACCTTGGCGCCGCGGGCGCGCATGCGTGTAAAAGCCTCGTGGCCCGGCGTATCGAGGAAGACGATCTCGCGGCCTGAAGCCGGTGATCCTTCCTTGGTGAAGCGTACTTTGTATGCGCCGATGTGCTGGGTGATGCCGCCGGCTTCGCCTGCAGCTACGTCGGTTTCGCGAATGGCGTCGAGCAGTGAAGTCTTACCGTGGTCGACGTGTCCCATGACCGTGACGACAGGGGCGCGGGGCACCTCGAGCTCGTCGGAATTGGGGGCCTCGAGCACTTCCTCGATGGCCTGATTGGCCAGCTCTTCCTCATAGCTGATGACGGTGGCAGCCGCGCCAAACTTGGCGGCGACGTCCTTCACCATTTCGGCGTCGAGCGACTGGTTGACAGTCACGAAGACGCCGCGCATGAGCAGCGTGGCAATCAGATCCTTGGCGCGGATTTCTAGCTTTTCGGCCAGATCCTTTACGCTGATGCCCTCGGTCACCGTAATTTCGCGGGTGATGGGCAGCGGTTCCAAGCTGAATTGTGCGGCGCCGCCGAAACGCGGAGGCGGCACAAAGCCCTTCATCGGGCCTTCCTTGGTCTTGGGGTATTGCTGGCGGCCGCCACGGCCTCTGGCATTGCTTGCGCGCTGAGCGCGCGGTGCTTCCGTGGGAGGCGGTGTAGTGCCGGGAGGGCCACCGAAGCCGGGGCGCGGTCCGCCGAACCCGCCCGGACGAGGGGCGCCGAAGCCGGGACGAGCGCCAAAGCCGGGGCGACCGCCCGGAGCGCCAGGTCCCGCAAAACCGCCGGGAGTCGTGCGTGTGGGGTGCTTGGGGCGTGGTCCGCCGGGGAATTGTCCAGGCGCGCCTGTGCTCTGGGGACGCGGAGTGAAGCCGCCGGAAGGACCGGGGCCTCCAGCGGGCCGACGATCGAAGATTGGCTTTCCGCGTTGAATTCCGCCGGGCGGTGCGGTTGGAGCCAAAGATGACGGGGGGACTGCGAGCGGTGCTTTGTAGACAGGCCGCGGACCGGTTTGGGGCATGACCACGCGGCGAATTGGCGGCGGTGGCGGCGCCTCTGGAGTGCGCGGAGCGGCTGGTGTTGCCTGCGAAGCCGCAACGGGAGCGTTCGCAATCGGATCGGGAGCGGATGTTTCAGTTCTCGGAACCGGCGGAGGAGCTTTCTCAACAATTGGCGCGGGCGCGACGCTTAACACTGGGGGCTCCGTCGAAACTGCGGTTGACACGGTTTCGTTGGCCACAGGAACGGCGGCAACTTCGGCAAGCGTTGTGGGCGCGGACGGTGCGGGAGCCAGCGGCTGCGGTTTAGCGACAGCTGGTGTAGATTCGATCGCCTGGGTTGGCACTTCGCGTGCCGGGGTTGCGACCGGGGGCTTCACGACCACGGCGGCTGCGGGGGGCACGACAGTTACGGCAGGACGCGTGGGGGCGGCTACGACGGCAGGAGCCTTGGCTACGACCGGTCCGGACGGGGGCTTACTCGCAATGGCGCGCGCGGCAGGCGGTGCCGCGACGATGGGTGGAGCTTGCCTTACCGGCGGCACAATTTTTCTAGGCTCTGGACGAGCGGCTGGAGCAGAGATGGGAGGGGCAGCAGCAACCGAAGCGGCTGGTTTGGCTGGCGGTGCTGCCGCGGGCGCGGGCGCGGGACGGGGCGGGACGGGGATCTTTCGGGCCCCAGCTTCGTCTTCCTGCTTTTTGGCAAGAATGGCCTTCATCACGTCGCCGGGCTTGGAGACGTGGGAGAGGTCAATCTTGGGTGCGATCGCCTGAGAACCTCGCGAACTGGCGCCAGAACCTGTGTGATTGCCCGCGCGCGCGGCAAATTGCGCGCGAACTTTCACGGCTTCATCCTCCTCGAGCGAGCTGGAGTGGGTCTTGCCCGCTCCCAAGCCAAGCTCCGCCAATACGTCAAGAATCTGGCGGCTCTTGACTTCTAACTCTCGCGCGAGATCGTTGATTCGAACCTTACTCATCCGCCTCTTTTCAGAAATACCGCCCAAAGCCCCTTAGTCGCTCATAGCTACCTCATGGCAGTGGCATGCTCTGGAACTTCCATTATCACCTGAATCGGTTTCAAAGAAGCAGCGCAACTTACGCTCTGCCTCATTCGGCCTATTCATCGGATTCGGTCTTGCCTATTTCGTTCTCTTCAGCTTCGAGTTCGGACAGCTCCTCTTCGTCGGCCGGCGGCACATTCTCTACCGCGAGCTCGGCTGCTGTCATGCTCTCTGTTTCAACTTCCGATTCTGCGTTTGCCTCGAGCTCCGGAGACGAAGCTGACCGTCCGTTCTCTTCCGCAGCGGCCGCGCGCACGCTTTCCGCTTCCTCGAGGGTTTCCTGCGCGTTTTCGAGTTCGGCGTCGGAAGTGCCGACGACAGGCTCTGCTGTTGCGAGCTCGGATGAGCCTTCCGACAGGTTCTCAGTATCAGCGGCAGCGGAGTGCGCGGCCGCTCCTTCCGAGGGTTCTTCCGCCGCAGTGGGTACGTGGCCTTCTTCCTCGCCTTCTTCGAAGTGGCCGAAGTAGTGGCGGACGGCCACGCTGATGCGTTCCAGCGTCTTCTCGCCGATGCCTGGAATCTCTTCGAGCTGTTCCGGCGTCATGTCGGCCAGAGATTCCACCGTTGTGATCCCTGCCGCGACCAGCTTTTGAATGATCGCTTCGCCCAATTCAGTGACTTGCTCGATGGGTGTGGTGGGCCCGCCGGAGAGCGCCTGCATTTGCTGCTCGACTTCCTGGCGCTTCTCTTCTTCGCTCTTGATGTCGATCTTCCAACCCAGAAGCTTGGCTGCGAGGCGAACGTTCTGGCCTTTTTTGCCAATGGCCAGCGACAACTGCGTATCGTCGACGATCACTTCAAGCTGTTTGTCAGTCAAGTCAGCGATCGACACACGGCTGACCTTTGCCGGCTGCAGCGCTTTTTCGGCAAACGTAGTGATCTCGTCGCTGAACTCGATGATGTCGATTTTTTCGCCACGCAATTCGCGAATAATCGACTGCACGCGCATGCCTTTCATGCCGACGCAGGCGCCAACCGGGTCCACATCTTTATCACGGCTTTGCACGGCGATCTTGGTGCGCTCGCCGGCCTCGCGCGCGATGGCGCGAATGACCACGGTGTTGTCGTAGATCTCCGGAACTTCGGACTGGAAGAGATTCGATACCAGCTCTGGTGCGGCGCGGGAAACAATCACCTGCGGTCCCTTTGCGGCGCGGTCCACTTTGAGGAGAACAACACGCACGCGCTCACCGATGGTGAATTGCTCAAGGCGCGACTGCTCGCGCTTGGGGCAGCGAGCTTCCGCCTTGCCGAGATCGTAGATGACATCCTGTCCCTCGATCCGCTTTACGGTCGCGTTCAGAACTTCCTTTTCGCGGTGCGCATATTCCTGGAAGACTGTGTCGCGCTCAGCTTCGCGCACTTTCTGGAAGATGACTTGTTTGGCAAGTTGTGCGGCGATACGGCCCAGGGGACTGGTGTCGCGATAGAGCCGAATTTCGCTACCAACTTCGACGCCCGGCGCCAGCTCATTGGCTTCGGCCAGGGTGATCTGATTGACCGGATCTTCGACCTGCTCCTCGTCCGGCACGACCGTCTTATAAATGTAGGCCGTAATCTCGCCGGTATCCTTGTTCAGCTCCCCGCGCATGTTTTCCTGGGTCTTGTAAAACTTGCGCGTGGCGAGGGCAATCGCCTCTTCCACGGCGCCGACAACGATTCCGGGCTCGATGCCCTTCTCGCGGCTGAGCAGTTCGATACTTTGATACAAAGCGCTTGCCATACTCTCAAATACTCTCTGGGGTGTTGCGCACACGGCGGAAACCGTCGACCGTGCGAGTTGTGTCTACAAACGTTGAGGGACAAAGGCTCGAGCCCGCCCGACTTTTGTTCAATGAGTGAGAGCGCCTAAATCTCCGGGATCAACTGCGCCTTCTCAATGTTCGTGACTGCAATTTCCAACGTATCTACGCCTGCCTTGCGGCTCTTGCTGTTCTGTTTAACCGCCGACAGATCGAGCGCGATCGTAACGCCATCCCCTGCCGCCAGCCTGCCTTGCCAGTGCCGATTGTTACGGACGGGCTCGAACGTTTGCACTTTGACCAGACTGCCAGCAAAACGCTTAAACTCTTCCGGCTTGGAGAGCTTCCGGTCCAAACCCGGCGAACTGACCTCAAGCGTGTAATCCGCGCCTGGAACCAGGTCTTCCACATCCAACAAGACACCAAAATCGCGGCTGAATTCGGCGCAATCCTCGTGTGTGATGCCGGAAAGCTGTTCGACGCTCAATCGCCCTTCCAGCAATCGCTCGGGAAGTCCTTCCATGCCAGCCGCGACGGCTGCTTTCAACTTGGCACGTCCCTCTGCGTTCTTTTCCAGCGTGACGCGAAGAATCCGTTCCTTGTCCCGTCCGCTCAACTCCACGTCCACCACGTCGAGCCCATGCGAAGCAGCGGCTCTCTCGGCTGCTGCCCGGATTTCATCCAACATTCCCGCCATGAATCACACCCCAGCGGCGCACCTTTGACGCCAGGGACCCTGCTCCTTGTGTCGAAACAACTCCCGCTATTTTCCCGGGGGTTTGCGCCAAATAAAAAGTGGGCTATAAGCCCACTCATCTCTCCGCCAGCCGGTCAACCCACAGCAAATGAAGCGGACAAACTCGCTCGCATACCTAGAATACTGCGAATCGCGGCGAAACTCAACGCCGGGTGCCGAATCCTCGCAATCTTTGCAACCCGGTTGTTGTTTAAAGTGGCTTGTGCACGGCTTCGCCGGATCTGCGCGGACGCCTGTACGGGGTCTCCCGGGCTTGACTGTTCGAGGTGGCGTGCGTTCAGGACAAGGTCCGGACTGAGCAAGATCAAGGTTCGGATGCGCCCAATTGAGGGAGATGCCGGGTCCCTCGGAAAAGGCGGCCGAAGGGGTGGGAACAGGATCGACGGGAATTGTCTCCAAGTGGGTAAGCCCATTACCAATGGGGGACCTGTTGGACCGACGGGGCCACGAATCCCACAAAGCGATGCATTATTTATGGTTAACTGTAAAACGCGATCATCAGAAAGGGGTTGCGAAATATGTTCGATGCCCCAAATAGGGGATTGCCCTTGGTGTCAGTTCCACGAAACATTAGTAACACCATCATGCGTACTTTTAGACAGCGTGCTTGGGTCGCACTCCTCGCGACCACCGGTGGATTAGCCGCTGGGGGCTTCGCTGGTTACGTGCTGGGCCGCGTGATCACGCTGAGGCAAGCTCAGGCAAGGCTCGAACAGTATGCAACGCGCATTATCGATGAAGGACAGAAATCGACCGTCGAGTCGCGGAAAGTCCTTGCGGCCATGAACGCGTCGCCGTATCCGAAATGCTCGGATGCGGAAATAGGTTATTTCAGCAAGCTGGTCTTCGAATCGCAATACCTCAAAGCGGGCGGCCGGATGCACGATGGAAGGATCGAATGCTCGACTTCCCTTGGCCGAACAGCTCAGTCCGAGGTCCAATACAAGCCAGATATCTTTCAGCGCGACGGCACGAGGATGTATCGCAATCTCGCTCCATTCCGGGTGGGCAACGAGACGGTGATCACAGTGCAGCTGGGCGATTCCTATATTGTCTACAGCCCCTACAATATGAAGCCCGTGCTGAATAATTCCATGCCATTCACAATTACCGATCTCGATGCTCCGAACCGGGAGGCTGGGCATCTGCTTGGCGCGCCGGTGAAGTCCGAAGCGAGTTTTCTCGTCAGGAGCGGTCAGTTTCGCGACGGGGATCGTGTTTATGGAACCCACTGCTCACCAGATGGAGTCGTATGCGTTGCGGCTTATCTCCCGATTGCGCAGGTCATGCTGACCAATCGCATAGAAGTGGGCGGATTTGTCGCTTTAGGTGGTTTGATCGGGATATTGTTCGGATTCGTTTGTGCGGTGATCTACCGGCACCAGAAGGGCTTTGAGAGCCAACTTCTGCGTGCAATTCGAAAAGACACGCTCAAAATCGTCTACCAGCCCATTGTGGATCTCGAAAACGAGCAAATCGTCGAGGTGGAAGCGCTGGCTCGCTGGACCAACGAGGACAACGAGGCGGTCAGCCCGGACGACTTCATCAAAGTGGCCGAGGCGCGCGGCTTCGTTGGACAGATCACAAGGCTGGTGGTGCGCCACGTCCTGCGGGATTTTGGGAAGACGCTGCATGAACGTCCGGGCTTCCGCGTCAATGTAAACATCGCAGCAGCCGATCTTGCCGATCCGGAATTCCTTCCCATGCTGGAGAGAGAGCTTGCACAAGCAGGAGTCGCGGCAAGCAGCCTGGGCATTGAAATCACAGAGAGCTATACAGCACGGCAGCAAGTTGCAAAAGAGACAATTCTTCGGCTTCGCGAAAAGGGCCACTACGTTCATATCGACGATTTCGGCACTGGCTATTCCAGCCTCGCGTATCTTCACGATCTTTCCGTGGACGCCATCAAAATCGACAAGGCCTTCACCAAAGCAATCGGCACCGATGCGGTTACGGTTACGATCCTTCCGCAAATTCTCACCATGGCCAATTCACTCGGGCTCCGCGTGATCGTAGAGGGAATCGAAACGCCGCAACAGGCTCGGTACTTCGCGCAAGCGGAGCAGTCAATCTACGCGCAGGGATGGCTCTTTGGGCGCCCGGTTCCGCCTGACGCGTTCCACCGGCTGCTCGAAGGAAAAGCGTCGAAGAGCGAATACGTCGAGTCGATCGACGACATGGGCGTGATCGCTTCCACGGTACCGGCTGCCTAAACAACCCGCATTGGACGAAGGCATTCGATCATTCTCATCTAAATTCAAAGCGATTCATTTTGCGCCATCCTGCGGAACAGACGACAATAACGGAATGAAATCGATGCGTTTTTTGGCATTCGTTCTGTTCGCCTTCGTTGCTTTTGTCCCTTGCGCATATTCCCTGGAAAAGCAGCCATCGAGCGCGTATCACGCGCGGCGCGAAGCCCTGGCGGCGAAGCTCCGAGGTGGCGTGGCTATCTTGTTTGCCGCTCCGGAACCGATTCTCGATTTCACGCCGTATCGCCAGGACAGCGACTTCTACTACCTCACAGGTTGGAATGAGCCGGGCGCGGCGCTCATGGTCATTGGTGCGAATGGCTCAGGGCAAGGGTACAAAGAGATCCTTTTTCTGCCGACACGCAACCTGCGCAACGAACTCTATACCGGAGTGAAGATGGACGCTGCGACACCGGGTGTCGTGCAGGCTACCGGGGTGGAAGCTGTTGAACCGATGACAGAGATGCCGGCGGAGTTGAATCAGGTGGTCGCGAGCGATCGCACGTTGGCTTTCAGCCTCTGGACGCAGCCCGAGTCGCAGGCCGCGAAAGCCCTTGTGACACTGAATGCCGCTACACTCGGCATGGATTCGGCACCCTCTGCTCATGATGTGACTTCGCTGACGATGCCGTTGCGCCAGGTGAAGGATGCCGGCGAAATCGCGTTGCTGAAAAAAGCGAGCAAGGCGTCGATTGCGGCGCAGCGGGCGATGATGCGCGCCGTTAAACCGGGGCTCACGGAACGGACCCTCTCAGGAACAATGACGGAAGTGTGGTTTGAACAGGGCTGCGAGCGACCATCGTATGCCCCGATCGTGGGCTCAGGGATCGACTCGACGATACTGCACTACGCGGAGAACGCGCGCACGCTGGAGGAAGAGGACATTCTGCTGGTGGATGCCGCCTGCGAGTATTCGATGTACGCCTCGGATATCACGCGCACTGTGCCGGTGAGCGGGCATTTCAGCGCGCGCCAACGCGAGATTTACAACATCGTGCTCGGCGCGCAGCAGGCAGCCATCGACGCGTTTGTCGCAGGCAAGTCGACGATCAACGACCGCGAGCGCAAAGACTCGAATTCGCTGGATACGGTTGCCTACAACTACATAAATACGCATGGCAAGGATTTGCATGGGGAACCGCTGGGCAAGTATTGGCTGCACGGCCTGGGCCACATGGTCGGCATCGATGTGCACGATCCCGCGGATTATCCCGCCGTGCTCATGCCGGGGATGGTCTTCACGATTGAACCGGGTGTGTACATTCCGGAGGAGAAACTTGGCGTGCGGATCGAATGCGATTTCCTTGTGGGACCAGATGGGAAGCTCGTTGATTTGGACGCAGCACTTCCCCATACTGCCGATGAAGTAGAAGCAGCGATGAAGGCAAAGTGAGGCAATGACATCGCACGACACATTGAATCCCGAGCAATTTGAATCGCTGGGTCGAGTGTTTGCCGACCAGTTGAAGGCTTGCCTGGAAGAATGCGCTCGCGGCCGGCTTGGTCTGTTTTCGGATTTAGAGGTTGCGGGCAACGAAGAGGAGGGCCGTGCGTGGCCTGAGGCTGCGCGGCTGCGCGAACTCGCCTTCGCGCTGCAAGCCATTTTGTCCCAGGCGGAGGAGCGCAGGGCACTGTGCGATGAGTTTCTCGATCTGTGCACGATTCATGGAGAGAACAATCCTGGCGAGCCGCGTCTGGCGCGTGCATTTCTAACTCGAATCGAGAGCGGCGAAGTGGGCACACCGACCGAGACAGAGAAAAAGCCGTGGTGACTCTGCGCGCGTTTGGGCCGCTGTTCGCGGGGTTTGCGACGATCGTTACTCTTGCATTCGTGACGAGAGTATTGATGAGGCGATTGACGCCTGAATGGATTGGCGCATCAGGCAGCTTGCCGTCTGGCGCAGCATTTGTGAATCTCGCTTCCGGCTTTTTCGCTGCGGCAGCCGGTGGATATGCCACGGCGTGGGCTGCGCCCGGCAATCCACTGGTCTATGTTCTGGTTCTGGCGATTGGTGTGCTGGCTTTAAACGCACTGAGCACGCTGCAATCGCGCGGAAAGCAACCTATTGCATATCAGCTGTCGCTGATCGCAGTGCCGGCGCTCGGCGCGATGGCGGGCGGACTGGTGCGCTTGCGTGTGGAAGGAATCTTGTAGGATTCGTGGACTGCGCCAAGGCCTGCATCAAGGTCTCTGTACTTCCTGCGCCTCGGGCGAAGCGCAGAAAGTACGATTCTCTTGCGGCATTCTGAGGACTACCATCGCACTCCAAACGTCACTGGAACGAGCTTGGTGTCAGCGCCGACGGTCGTTGTTCCCAACCCGTTCGGAGAAGAAACTTCTGCCGGAGTGAGGACGTCGAGATAGCGGACTTCGGCGAAGAGTTTCACTTTTCCGTCACTGTAGATACCGCCCATTCTGTGGGTGAATCCGCCGCCAATGTTCCAACCGCCCTGATTGCTCGAGAAGTGTCCCACAACCTGATTCTCATAGGCGATACCGCAATAGAAGTAGGTGCAGTATTCGGACGGTTCAGGATCTGTGAAGTTAGTGACCTTGCGGTAGAAGCCGCCGCCGCCGGTAACATAGACGTCATTGGTGCGCTTGGGAGCCAGATCAACCACCGGATCAAGCGTGAACGACCAGATGTGCGCGTTTCCGCCTGTTGCGCCGGTCTCGGCAATCAGTGCTCCGGGCAATTTGTCGTCGATGAACTGATACTCGGTCAGCACGCTGACTCTTGGATTGATTCTGTAGCCCGCGCCGACATTGATGTTGCCGCCCCAGGTGATGTAAGGAGACGAATCGCTTGTCGGGGCGTTGAAGCCGCCGCCTGCTTCGAATGTCAAGTGACTGAACATATTGTGATGATGATTGCCGTAGTCCTGCCCGGCGGCGCCGGAACCGGATGCCGACGGTGCGGCGGGAAGACCTGCGCCGTCGATGCTGGCATCGTCGGCCAAAGGCAGCGTCGCGCTTGAACTCGACTCGGAAACTGCTGTTGAACTGGATGGATCAACTACTGGCGAACCTGACGGTTCGTGGAACGGTACAACCTGGGCAGAAGCGGCGTATACCGCAAGGACGAGTGCAGCCGAAAGAATGGAAGCATGTCGCATGAGCGACATCGAATGGGGATATGACATGTCCGTACCTCGGATTGGATGATTTGAGTTTTACAAGGGAGGCAGGCCTTGCTCCTCCTAGACGGGTTAGACACATTCTTGGCGGGGAAGTTGCATGCGGGTAGGTGCCCGGGAAAGCACCGCCTTTTGGTCCCACTTGATTATAGAAGTGTCACCGCGCTATAATGGTGACACTTCAACGGATGGGTGACACATGGGACTGCAGGCGAGAGTTCAAGTCGGAGAGAAGGGCCGTTTGGTCATTCCGGCCGCAATGCGCAAGGCGCTTGGGATTGACGCAGGAACCACGGTGGAACTGCGTTACGAGGATCACGAACTCCGCATCTCGACGATGCGTAGCCGTATCCGGCGTGCGCAGGAGAATGTGCGGAAATACATTCCAGAGGGGGTCCTGCTCTCTGAGGAGCTGAGCGCGGAGCGGCGTGAGGCCGCGAAGCATGAATGAAGTTGTATTCGACGCCTCTGCAATCCTTGCTCTCCTTCAACAGGAACCGGGTGCGGAGAAGCTGACGGATGAGATTCGGGTGAATGCGGTTGCCAGTACTGTGAATCTTGCCGAGGTTCAAAGCAAGTTAGTAAAGAAAGGTGTTCCACCTGAGAGAGCCTGGGTAAATACCCTATCCGCTATCACTGAAGTTCAACCCCTTACCGGCGGGCAGGCCAGCATCGCCGGAAGCCTGATCACGAAGACGGAAAAGTATGGGCTGTCGCTTGGCGATCGCTCCTGCCTGGCGCTGGCGATCTCTCTCAAGGCACCGGTGTATACCACCGAGCAGGCTTGGAGAAACCTGAAGGTTGGTGTGCCGATTCATGTGATTCGGTGAGACTTGGGCTTGAGCGGATCAGAAACAGCAAGGCCGATCGCGGTGGCAATCGGCCTCGAGTAAGTGATTGAGTTAGAGCTTATCCCTGGATGTCGAATTGTTCGGGATGCAAGGCGGCGTCGCTCTTGACCAGGATGTTTTTGCCGGTCAGCTCTTCAAAATCGGTAAGCCATCGCGCGTTGTTGGCCTTGAGAACTTTCACGGTTTCGGGATTTACTCGCAGAAGGATATCGCCGCTCTCGAAGTGCTTTCGCATTTTGCGCAGCTCGATGAAGATCTCATTGCAGACTGTTGCAGGGCTCTTGACCATGCCTGTTGCCTGACAGATGGGACAAGGAACGCTTAGCGTGCGTTCGAGCGATTGCTTGACTCGCTTGCGGGTAATGGCGACCAGACCAAAATCGTTAAACTGCAGAACCTTGGTGGGCGCGCGGTCGTTCTTGAGAGCTTCTTCGAGTGCGGCCATCACCTTGAACCGATTCTTGCGCTCATCCATATCGATGAAGTCGATGATGATGATGCCGCCGAGATCGCGGAGACGAATCTGACGCACGATTTCGGGAATCGCGTCGAGGTTGGTCTTGACAATGGTGTCTTCAAGCCGCGCCGTCTTGCCCACGTACTTTCCGGTGTTGATGTCGATCGCAACCAGCGCCTCGGTTTGATTAATGACGATAGAGCCGCCGGACTTGAGCCAGACTTTGGAGCGCAACGCTTTGGAAATCTCATCTTGAATGCCGAAGTGCTCGAAGAGTGGAATCTCCTTGGTATACAACTTCACGCGCCGCACAAGCGTGGGTGAGAAGCGATTGAGAAAGCGGACAATCCTCTCGTAGTCGGCTTCGGAGTCGACCCATATCGATGAGAAGTTCGCGCTCACCTGATCGCGCAGAATGCGCTCGATGAGGGAGAGGTCGTGATAGATCAAGGCCGGTGACTTCGAGTCGTCGGAACGCTGCTTGATATCGTTCCAGAGGTGAATCAAAAAACGAAGGTCTGCGCGCAACTCTTCTTCGGACGCGCCTTCCGCAGCAGTGCGCACGATGAATCCGCCCGATGCTTCGCCACGTTCGTGGGTAAGGATGCGTTTCAAGCGCTGGCGTTCTTCGTCGGAGGCGATCTTGCGGCTGACTCCTACATGCGTAACGGTTGGCATGAAGACGAGGAATCGGCCTGGAAGCGCAATGTGGCTGGTGATGCGAGCGCCCTTCTTTGCGATCGGTTCCTTGGCGATCTGGACAAGGATTTCCTGACCGGGTTTGAGGAGATCGGAGATGATGGGTAGATCGGATGTCTGCGCGGAGCGGCGCGATGGACCACGCCGATCCCCTGGCCTGTGTCCGCCCGGTGCTCCACGTCCGCGACGACCCCGGCCTCCACGATCACGGCGCGGCTGGACCTGTCCATCGCCGACGGGCTGCCCTTCGACGGCGACCGGTTCTTCCTCTTCTTCTTCGGCGTCGTCGTCTTCCTCTTCTTCCTCTTCGGCTACGGCCTTATCGTCAAAATTCATTTGAATGCGATGGTCGAGGTGCGCCTCCTGCAACATTTCTCCAAGCTCGCCGGAGCGAATCTGGGTCTGCAACGTCTCCTCTTCGTACTCATCCAAATCGTGGTCGTCGTGCTTGTGGGCGTGGCGATGCAGTGGAGCATCGATCTCATCGCCCTCGATGACTTCTTCTTCAACCAAACCATTCCCCGGTGCGAATGCCGACACGGACACAGCTTGCGATGGCTTGGTTTCTTCCCGGCGTGGCGGCTCCGGCGGCGCCGCAGGAGCCTCTTCATCTTTCTTGTTCTTCCCCCCAAAACCAAAAAGCCGAAAGCCGCTCGGAGGCAGCGGATCGACCCGATGCGAGGCACTCGCGTGGCCTTCTGGTTCGTCGTGCTCCAAGTCGGATTCATGAATCTGGGTGGAACGCTCGGTCTCGTGCTGCGTCGAGGATTCATGGACAACAACGCCGGACGCGGCAACGGTCGCATCCGGGACGGTTGGATTCGATGCGGGGGCCGCGATCACACCTTGGTCGACAAGGGTTTCCTCGATGAATTCCTCATCCGCTGGAATCCCTTCTCCGGCCTGGAGAGCGAGGTCGTAGGTGACTTCTTCAGTCGGCTGGTCGAATGCAGCGTTGGAAGAATCCACATTGGCCGACTCGCGTTCGGTTTCGATGGTGGGTTCCGACTCAGGTTGGCGCGAATGATGCCGTGAAAGCGATTCGCCGGGAAGCAACCCGCTCCCATCCCAAGCGATGGGTGCATCGATCAGGGTAGAAGGCTTGGAGGTGACGGCGGGGCGCATCGATTCAGCGGAAGGCTTCTTTTCGGTTTCGGTAGGAACCGCGCCGTATTTCGAAAGCGCCTCGCCGGGAAGAACAAAAGAGGCGGGCACACGATCGGCGCGCGGCGCGCTGGTGGCCGCAGCGCGAATCTCGTGCGATTCCTGTGCCGGCCGATCCAACGCGGCGGATTCCCGGGTTGCGGGGGTTTCTTCGCTTTCAGCCTGCGTGCCGGGAGTACTGGAGCCGCTGCGGCCGCCGCGACGGCGACGCCGTCCCCGCCAGCGCTTTGCGCCGGGTTCGCCTGCCCCCTCGTGGGAATCGTCTTTCGATTCGGACAAGGCGTGCGGTTCAAACGCGGAGGATTCGGCTTCTGTGGAGGCCGGTTCGGGTTCACCGGCTGGACGTGGCTCGCGAGCAGGACGATCCTGGCGCTGGCCATTGCGAGTTCCTCCATGCCGCACTTCGCGAGGCGGCTGGTTCGGGCTGCTCGCCGTGGCCCTCTCCAGTTCGTCAGTCTCTTCCTGGTCTTCGAGTTCCAGGAAGTCCGTCACATAGAGAAAGGCGTCCCGTTCAAGGCCGATGTCGACAAACGCCGACTGCATCCCGGGGAGGACGCGGGTGACTCGGCCGTTGTAAATAGAACCAGCCAGCGTGTATTCGTTTTCGCGTTCGTAATAGATTTCCGCGAGTTGATCGTCTTCCAGAATTGCAAGCCGCGTTTCATGCGGCGTGCTTGAAATACAAATTTCTTTTGCCATCGTACCTTTCCGCCCAGCGGTGACAAGCGGCTGGGGCCTGCGGCAAGGTCGGATGGAAGCGCTCGGAACCGGAGAGGATGGAGATGGGCGGAAGAGAATACCTGTGTGCCTGTTCGCAGCGAGTAGTCCGAAGCAGGGGACTGTCGTGGCGGACGATCGGTACGGATCTGGGATCCTTTTGCAGAGAGTTTTTGGCTAAGATTGCCGTTCTGAACGGCCAAGCCTGTGTAGCTTCGGCGCACGCACGGTTGTGCCGCGTAACCGGGGCAAGGCTGACAAGCCTGTCTGCTCCCTCGCGATCCGTACGATCAATGCGCTGCCAGCAATACCGGGATTCGCGGCAACAGATATTCGTTGCTGGGCTGAAACTGCCTTCCCGTCTCTGCGTGCTCATGTGCTCAATCCTGCCGGGCCTGCGGTCCACCGAGACCTGGCCGGCGTAGATATTCAATATTCATTTCTTGTGATCCTGCGGGTTCAAGGGTTTCACAAGATTCAACCTTTTGGGAGCGCGTCCTGGACTTACGAGCCGAGACGCTTCCGGGATTCTCAGAATACGCAAGCATCTGACAATGCCTTAGTTTACAAACCGGCGCATGCGCACGTTCATGGCAACGCCCAGCGCGAGGAAGGTAAACAACACCGAAGATCCACCATAACTCATGAGGGGTAAAGGGATTCCGGTGACGGGCATAAACCCTATGACCATACCCACGTTGACCGCAATCTGGAAGGTCAACACAGCCACAACACCCATAATAATGAGGGAGCCGGGCAGGTCTGCGGCTGTCTGAGCGTTTTGAATCAAACGCATCAATATAAAGAAGTATAGCAGCAGCACGAATATCGCACCGACAAAGCCATG
This sequence comes from uncultured Acidobacteriaceae bacterium, assembly GCA_963745845.1. Lineage (GTDB taxonomy): Bacteria > Acidobacteriota > Terriglobia > Terriglobales > Acidobacteriaceae > Telmatobacter. Next base: position 400,650 of record CAVUZE010000006.1, read on the forward strand.
TTCCTCGCTGAATGCGGCAAAGATGAAATCCGTGTAAGGAATGGGCAGAAAGTAGCCTTGCGTCTGTGTGCCCTTTGCGGCGCCTTTGCCCCAGATTCCGCCCGAGCCTACAGCGATGAGCGACTGGCGGATCTGGTAGCCGGAGCCCTTTGGATCGTTGTCTGGATTGATAAAGCTGGTCAGGCGCGCTTTTTGGTAGGGCTTGAGGCCTTTGCCGCTGGACCAGGCGCCGACCACCAGCACCAGACCCACGCTGACGAGAATCAGGGCCTGTTTCCAATTAATCCCACCCAAGAACAGACCAGCGACAAGGATGGGAGCGTAAATCAAGGTGGTTCCCAGGTCCGGCTGTATGAGGACCAGGACCATCGGTACACCGACCATCGCGAGAGCCTTGAGAATGTCGCGCCAGGTGAGGTTACGCCCACCGAGGTTCGCAAAATAACGCGCGACCATCAGGATCAGCACCAACTTCACCCACTCTGAAGGTTGAAACTGGATGGAACCGATCTGAATCCAGCGCCTCGCGCCTAGCGCCTTGTGCCCCACCAACTTCACGGCGACGAGCGCCACAAGGCAAACTCCATAAGCCCAGGGAGCCCAATCGAGCAGGCGGTGGTAGTCGATTTTGGCCAGGATGAACATCAGGATCAATCCGACAACGATGAAGACAACCTGCCGATCGTGAAAGTTGGCGAACTTGGTGTGCAGCGTTGCGGAATAAATCTCGAGCACCGAGATGGTGCAGAGCAGCAGCACCATCCCGAGAAGACCCCAATCGAAGTCGCGAAAGCTGAGGAAGCGGCGCATCGGACTCATGGCAGGTTGATCCGCCGTGCAGGGAGTGCCATGCCGAGCTGCGATGCGGTGGGGAGGGGGGATGGCAGTCTTGAATCGTCGTCCTTACCAGGATTCACAAAGAACCTTCCCGAGTGAATGCGAGCCGTTTGGCCGACCGCGCTGTTCGTGCTGGCGTCGCCGGGCGTGGTCCAGATTGCGCCGACTTCAACCGGCTTGGCGGGCGTTGCCGCTTTTTGCAACTGCAGATTGTTCGCCAGGCGGCGCTGCTTTTCGACGTACGCCGCCACGACTCTGGCGCCAAGACGTGCCGGGTAGTAGCTGAATTCACCGTTCTGCCAGAGGACCGCGACGACAAGCTCAGGGTTCCGGCGCGGAACGACTCCCACAAACCAAACGTTGGGACGGGTGACCTTGCCCTTTCCGGTCTTGTCTAGGGCCTGGTGGCTCATCAACTGGGCGGTGCCGGTCTTGCCGGCGAGATCGATGCCTTCGAGGTGCGCCGAACCGGCGGTGTGGTAGAGGGCGGGCACTGTCACCTGAGCCATGCCGTCGGTGATGATCTCCCAGTTTTCGGGATCGATGGGAATGTCGACCTTGCCGGAGCCGGGATAGGTGTCTTCTAGTGCGCGGCGGAAGTCGTCGGGCAGTTCATCGGGGAAGACCGAGTGCGGGCGGACCAAGTGGCCTCCGGAAGCGATGCCGCCGATGATGCGCGCCAACTGAATGGGCGTGGCTTCGACGGCGCCCTGGCCGATGGCAACGTCGAGGGTCTCGTCTGGATACCAGCGGTGGTGATAGGTCTTCATCAGCCATTGCGCGGATGGCATGAGGCCTGCCTGCTCGCCGGGGATATCGATACCTGTTTTCTGGCCGTAGCCAAATTCTTTCGCGTATTTCGCGATGCGGTCGATGCCGAGTTTGTCGCCCAGCTGGTAGTAGTAGGTATCGCATGAGTACGGAATCGCGTTGTAAATGTCGACCCGGCCATGATGCTCGTCGCAGTGGTGGAAGAAGCCGTAGGGGCCCCACCCGCCGTTGCAGACCACCTTGAGGTCTTGAGCGATGCCTTCCTGCAATCCCGCCACGGACATGAGGATCTTGAACGTGGACCCTGGAGCGAGCTGGGCCTGAATCGCCTTGTTCATCAGCGGGTGTTCGGGATCGGTGATGAGTTTGTTCCACTCGGTGCGATCGATTTTGACGGCGAACGCGTTGGGATCGAAGCTGGGCCGCGAGACGAGGGCGAGAATCTCGCCATTGCGCGGATCCATGGCCACGATTGCTCCTTCTCGATCGCCGAGGGCCAACTCCGCGGCGCGCTGAAGGTCGTTGTCGATGGTGAGGCGCAGATCCTTGCCGGGCGTGGAATGCTGGGTGCCGAGAATGCCGACTTCTCGGCCGTGACTGTCGACGATCACATCGCGCGAGCCGTCCTCCCCGCGGAGTAGCTGGTCGTATGTCTGCTCGATGCCGGCTTTGCCGACTACATCGCCGGGCTCATACGCGGCATAGCGCGGGTCGTTGAGCATGTCTTCGCTGACCTCGCCGACATACCCAATGAGGTGCGCCGCAAAGCCGTCGCGAGGATAGAGGCGTCGTTCCTCGTCGATGGTTTCAAGTTCAGGGAGTTCGTTGCGATGCGCCTCAATGAAGGCTTCTTCGTCCGGAGTCACTTCCTGCTTGATCGGGATGGGCTGGTATCCGGGCGCCGCGCGAAAGTGCTTAATGGTGGCGCGCAACTGGTCGAGGTCGAGATTCAGCCCACGCGCGATCATGGGAAGATCGGCGTCCACGTTGTGACCTTGCTCCCGGACTAGAAAACAGGAAACCGACGGATAGTTGTCGACGATGAGACGGTTTTCGCGGTCGAAGAGCTTACCGCGCGGCGCCAGCATGGGTACTTTGCGGATGCGGTTCTGCTCGGCAAGTACGCGGAAGTTGGCGGCGCCGAGCACCTGCAGGCGCCAAAGTCCCGCGCCAAGCGCCAGCATCAAAAGCAGAATGCCGTATTGCGCCACCGCCAGCTTGATGCCGGAGATCTTCTCGCCCCGTGCTGCTCTGTCCAAATACATGGGTCTGCACTTTCAGAATACAGCGAATTCAGTTCTGGCTACAGGATCGACGAACAGAGGCTCTTGAACTTTGGTGCCTCATTCCTGGGATTGATGCCAATGTGTCTTGCCAATGCCAGTTGGCCACGTCTCTTCGCGATTCCAGGCCGCTCAATCCCTGGCCTGGAACCGGTCGAGGAAAGGGAAGGCCAGCAAAGCGATGGCAGAGTTCCCCAGAGCTTTGTAAAGTTCGGCAAACCAGTCAGTTTCGAGCGTCAGGCCCAGCAGAAACCGGTTCACGAAGATGTAGAGCGCGCTCGAAAGCAGGGAAAGGAGGAAGATAAGCCCGACGCGAATAATCTTGTTCTCGACATCGATGCGAATGCCTACAGACGCCGCCATGAAACCGCAAATCGTTTTGGCAATGCCGTTGATGCCGATGGCGTGGTGGGTGAGCGCATCTTCAAACAGACCCACAGCGCAGCCCATGATCGTGCCCTGGATAGGGCTTCGGCGGCCCAGCGCAAAGTAGACGGTGACTACGAGAGGGAGATCGAACCACGCGTATTTGCCAACGAGGCGTGGCAGCCAGGCTTGCAGCACCAGCGCCACGAGCGGAACCAATCCATAAATCAGGACAGGGTATCGGTGGATTTCAAGATCGCGGCGGGAATCCGCCGTTAGCACCGACATGGCTAAGGATTCCTCTGCGGACTAGCGTCGTTTTCGGGTTTGGCGGGTGCCGTCCCAGTGGAGTCCTCTGACTTCTTCGGTGAAGTCGCCTGTTTCCTGGAGGCATTGGCGTCTGGCGCAGTTTTGCCGGTGGCGTCGCTGCCGGTTACGCTCACGCCGTTATTGGTGCTGGTGTCGGGAGTGAAGCGATCCGGATGCAAGGGCATGGGCGGACGCGTTGGGTAACCTGGATTGGAGGTGTCATTTCGTGGCTGCTGGTCCGGCGGCAGGTTGGGATCAATCAAGCCGGGCAGTCGCTCGGCCATAATCTCAGAAGCCTTTTTCTGCGCCTTTTCTTCGGCCGCTTCCGCGCCTTTGAGTGCTTCGCTTGTGGAGATGTCCTGCGTTTGATCTGGCGGGAAGCGCGGTTCAACGGAAGTGATCACCAGAACTTCGTCGAGGCGGTCAAGGTGCGCCGCCGGCTTCACAATGACCCTGATTTGCCCATCTTCATCGGGATCAGGTACGACCTTCTGCACGAATCCGACGGGGAGGCCGCGAGGAAAGATTTCATCTCCGCCTGCAGTCAATACTCGTTCGCCCGGTTGGATGCGGCTATCGGCCATAATGCCGACAATCTGCGGCTGGCCGATCGCATTGCCGCGCAGGACGCCTCGAATGCGGGTTGTCTCAAGAATCACACCTGCGCCGCTGGTTTGATCGTTAATCAAGAGCACTTGCGCCGACCGCGGATAGACTTCGCGCACCTTGCCGACGATGCCGTCCGCCGTGATCACGGCCATATCGCGCTCAAGTTTGGCGTTGGCGCCCTTGTCGATATAGAAAAGACGCGATTGGTCGCTGCCGCTGGTACCGATAATCTGCGCGGCTTGCGTTTTGTAGATGTATTTCTCCTGAAAATTCAGCAATGCCTGAAGGCGCTCTCCCTGCCGTGCATCCTCAAGAAGCGCCGCCTGCTCCAGACGGAGCCGGTCCACGGTCTGCTGCAAGTCTTGGTTTTGTTCGCGGACGTGGCGCAGATCGAAGTAGTTGTGCCAGATCCAGGAGGTGCTCGTTCCGATGGAATGGAAGAGCCGCTCCGGGGGCGAAACGGCGGCGTTGGCCCAGAGACGGATGAGCCGTACGCCTCCGCTGTCGTGTGGGTCAAGGCTCATGTGTCCGGTGTCGCCTCGGTGCACCTGCATGGCGAGGCCGACAATCTGCAGCAACAGCATGACCAACAGCACGAAGAGGTTTCGATAGCGTTCGAAGAGCGATTCCATGGCTTGAGGGACTAAGGACTAAGGACTGAGGGACTAGGAAAACACTCAACGTTTCCAGAGTGCCGCCGCAATTCAGAGAGCGCGCTGATTACGGTGTGAATGCCGAGATAGTTGACAATGCTCACAGTTCCCGAGTCCCTAGTCCCTTCGTGCCTCAGTCCCTGTGATCAGTCGATCTTGATTTTGCGCAACAGGCGAAAATCCGACAGCATCTTGCCGGTGCCGAGCACCACCGACGCCAGCGGATCGTCGGCCACGGAGACGGGCAGGCCGGTTTCTTCGCGGATGCGCTTGTCGAGGTTTTTGATCAATGCGCCGCCTCCAGTAAGCACGATGCCGCGATCTGAAATATCGGCGGACAGTTCAGGTGGCGTGCGTTCCAGGGCCACGCGGATGGCGTTCATGATTACGGCAATACATTCGCCTAAGGATTCGCGGATTTCGCTATCGTCGATGGAGATTGTTTTGGGCACGCCTTCGATCAGGTTGCGGCCCTTGATCTCCATCGTGAGTGGCTTGTCGAGCGGATAGGCGGAGCCGATTTCAATCTTGATTTGTTCCGCGGTGCGCTCGCCTATCAGCAGGTTGTATTTGCGCTTGAGGTAGTTGGTGATGGCCTCGTCCATTTGATTGCCGGCCATGCGCACGGAGCGCGAGTAGACGATGCCGGAAAGCGAGATGACGGCAATATCCGTGGTGCCGCCGCCGATGTCGACGACCATATTGCCCGAAGGCTCTGTAATGGGAAGACCGGCGCCGATGGCCGCGACCATGGCTTGTTCGACGAGATACACTTCGCTGGCCTTGGCGCGGTAGGCCGAGTCTTCGACCGCGCGCTTTTCCACCTGGGTAATCTCAGAGGGCACGCCGATCACGATGCGGGGATGCACCAACATCTTGCGGTTGTGCGCCTTCTGAATGAAATAGTTCAACATCTTTTCGGTTACCTTGAAGTCGGCGATCACGCCATCCTTCATGGGCTTGATGGCGACGATATTGCCGGGGGTGCGGCCCAGCATGTCCTTGGCCTCTTTGCCCACGGCTTCTACTTCGCCGGTGTTCTTATTGATGGCGACAATCGAGGGCTCATTGACCACGATGCCTTTTCCGGCTGCGAAGACGAGCGTGTTTGCGGTGCCGAGGTCGATGGCCAAATCGCTCGAAAACATGCTGAAGAGAGAGCGCAAGCCATGCGTCCGCGAATTGCGGGATGGAAAACCGTTCAAAGACATTGTGAAATGGATCTACCTCATGCAGTATTGTACGGCCATCCGACAGCGACTGTATGAAAAGCCTATCGTTGGTAACGGGTACTTATTTCACCAACGAGCGGTGCGCTACACTCAGATGTTTGCCGTTGTTCAGAGGCAGTCTCTCATGGATTCGCACGGGAACGCGCACGCTTGCGGGGAATGAAGATTACCGATGATTAACAACTATTTCCAGAGAAGCGAGCTATGACTTACCCCACATATCACAACCTGATCGGCGGCGAATGGGTTCCCGCTGCGAGCGGCAAGACCTTGCTGAACCTGAACCCGGCTGACCGTGCGGATGTCGTAGGCGCTTTTCCCTCATCGCACGCGGAAGACGTGGATGCCGCCGTAGCGGCTGCAAAGAAGGCGTTTGCCACCTGGAGGCTTGTTCCCGCGCCCAAACGGGCTGAAATTCTGGTTCGCGCCGGATCCATCCTGCAGGAAAGAAAGGAACAGTATGCGCGCGACATGACCCGCGAAATGGGCAAGGTACTTGCCGAGACCCGCGGGGATGTGCAGGAAGCCATCGACGAGGCTTTCTACGTCGCTGGCGAGGGCAGACGGCTGTTCGGCGTAACGGCGCCTTCGGAGTTGCAGAACAAGTTTGCGATGAGCGTGCGCATGCCGGTGGGGGTGGTGGGCCTGATTACTCCCTGGAACTTCCCCATGGCCATTCCGAGCTGGAAGCTGTTTCCCGCGCTGGTCTCCGGGAATACCTGCGTCATCAAGCCGGCCGAGGACACGCCGCTCTCGACTTTTAACCTTGTGCAGACGCTGATCGATGCCGGCCTGCCTCCGGGCGTGGTCAATATTGTGGCTGGTCTGGGACCGAATGCCGGTGCGCCGCTCGTCGAGCATCCCGACGTGCGCGCGATAAGTTTCACCGGTTCGAGTGAAATTGGTTCCCTAGTGGGGCAGCGCGCGGCTGCGACCTTCAAGCCGGTTTCGCTCGAGATGGGCGGGAAGAATGCTCAGATTGTCCTGGATGATGCCAACCTCGACCTCGCCCTGAACGGAGCGCTATGGGGCGCCTTTGGTACCACGGGCCAACGCTGCACGGCCACCAGCCGCATTCTTCTACAAAAGGGCATTGCCGCGGAGTTCACCAAGGAATTTGTTGCCCGCGCCCAAGCTCTCAAAGTGGGAAACGGGCTCGATGAGAATGTTGAGGTGGGACCGCAGGTGAATGAGGCGCAGATTGAGACATCTGCGCGCTACGTTGAGGTCGCAATTAAGGACGGTGCGTCACTTCTCACGGGCGGGCACGCGCTGACGAGCGGCGCTTACGCGGGCGGCTTTTTTTTGAACCGACGGTGTTCGGCGGAGTGACGCCCCAGATGCGGATCGCGCGGGAAGAAGTGTTTGGGCCGGTGGTGAGCCTGATTGAATTCGACACCTTCGAGCGGGCCATTGAGATTGCCAACTCGATCGACTACGGTCTTTCCACCGCGCTCTACACGAAGGATGTGAACCGCGCGTTTACGGCGATCCGCGATTTGGAGGCGGGCATTACGTACATCAATGCACCGACGATTGGCGCGGAGGTTCATCTCCCCTTTGGCGGAGTCAAACAGACCGGGAACGGCCATCGGGAGGGGCTCGGAGCGATCGACTTTTTCACCACGTGGAAGGCCGTGTACGTGGATTACTCCGACAAGTTGCAGAGGGCTCAGATCGATAATGCGGAGTGAGTTGCAACGACGACCGATTGGGTGCGTGGAAGAAAAGGATTCATTCGCGCGGCCTCAGTTGCTCATTCTTCCCAGGATCTCGCCGCTTCCGGTTCTCAAGGCGCAATTCGCATGCTGGTCGCATTTGAAGTGGATGTGCGAGTAATTGGCGGCCCAGATGGCTGCAATCGTCTGGTCGCTCTTCCCCGCGATGAAAAAACTCCGTCCGGAATCGTCCGTCAATAAATCCCGCGAAGCCTCATACATGCTCACCTGGTCATCGCCCTCGACGTAAAACGTAGAGACTGGCGCTTTGACCACCGGTTTGCGCCTTCCCCTGGGTCCGGCTACCGGCCCTGCTGCCGATCCTGTCTCCGCGGCCTGGACTGCCGGTTTTCGGCCCAGCAAGGCATCCTGCTCGGCAAGGATCGGAAAGTTCGTCGACAGATCCCAATAGTCGAAGCGCTGGTATTGGTCGGGCGAGCAGGGAAGATCGCCCTGCGCCCACAATGCTTCAACTTTCCCGTCCGATCCGAGAATGTTTGTGAAGACGTCGACTCCGTTCGTCTGCGCCTGATTCTGTTTCATGGAAGGCAGAACGATTCCTTTGCCACAGAGCGCGAAGCCTGCCGAATCAAGCAAACGGATGTTGATCGATACCGGTTTGGAGGGATTTGCGGTAACGGCTGCAAACCCTTCCGCGTCGCGCGGATCAAGTGGTTCGATTTTCAACATGTACTGCGCTTTGCCCTGCCAGCGGGTCACCAGGTGACCGCGCAATCCGGATGCCTGCGAGATGCCTGCTCCCAGGTCGTCCGCCGCGGAAGAAATGTTCTGCGTCCCCGATTTCAGCCCTTTCTGCGAGAGCACAAGGAACGCACAAATCGCCATCGCGATGACTGCGAGTAGCAAGATGAGGACTCGAGAGGAGTTCTTGCGTGGGCGCATCCCCGATCCGTCATCCCAAGGCAGTTCATTTGGATCCACAGGCGCGTGGAATAGCGCTTCGGCGTTCGTTGGAGCTGGCACGCTGTCCAAGGTTTGCAGTTCAGTTTCGCTCATCGCGCGGCGCCCCTTCCAAGTTGCGCCAGACCTTGCCTAGAAATGCCGCTGTCCGTGGCTGCAAGCAATCGGTGACAACGCCATCGCCCTAGCTTCTTGCATTTCCGTGCGCGCGAGACGATGAATCTGCTGAAAGATATTGTCCTGAGCCCAGGCTTCTGCCTTCCAGGCTCCCCGAAGCATGGCGCTTGCAACCCCGCGTGCAAAGGAATGTCTGAGTAAGGCTACCCCCCAGCAGAACTGCCGACAAGTTATTCAGGTAACGTGTCGTCCGGCTTGCGATCTTTCAGTGCGATCCCCGCGGCGGCGGGAATCTCTGCCTTTGCCGGGGCGGCGGCAGGTTCGGACGGCAACGCCGGATGATCGAAGACATATAGTTCATTGAAAAGATACTTATAGGTGGCGTGCGATTGTCCGCGGAACTGCGGCTTGAAGCCGAAGAGCACGATATGGCCTTTGCCATATGCCAATTCGAGAGCCGCAGCCTTTCCTTGGATGGCTTCGGGGTGCAGAAGCAAGCCGCTTTCGAGCGGATTGGTCTCTTTTGAATAGCGGGCCAGCGCGGCGCCGTGAAAGCCGGGAAGCGGCTGGAATGCGGGGCCATTCTGAAACATCACCACGGGCGCCGCGGAGACGCCATAGTTCACCGGGAGATCGGCGTGTTCCGTCTCAACGCGCAGCAGTGCTCCGGAACCAAAGAATTTGTCGCTCTTGGCTCCTTCGAGGACGTTCTGAACCGGTAAAGACATGAGAGGAATCAGGCTTGCCGCAGTTCTGTTCAGGGCGATCAGTGTTCCGCCATCGAGCGTGAATTCGCGCAAGTTCTCCAATCCATCGTCGCCAATCCCGCCTGTATATTGGCCCGGAACCACGCCCACGCCGAAGCCGTCGGTCAATTGTTTCGCTGACATATCGGGCAGAACGATCACATCGTACCGGCTGCGCAGATCGGCTGCGCGCATGTCTCCGTTGTAAATGCTCTTTGGTTCGAACCCGTAGTTCTCTAGGATCCAGCGTGTCCAGCCTTCGTCGATCGAAGGAGCCCACGGCCGATAGAGGCCAACGCGGGCTTTTTTGAGCGGTACGGTATGCGCGGGTGCGCTGATTGCCGACGCGGAGACAGCATACTTCTTTGCCAGGTCGGCGATCGAGGTCCGATTCGCACCGCCAATCAGGAACGCGCCGGTTTCCATTCCTTCGGGGGTCTTCACAGGATCCTGCGCCAGGGTGACCGTGGCCCCGGCCTGCAATGCAGCATTCACGAATTGGAACGAAGCATTGGCCTTGTGGCTAATCGCGAAAACGGCGCCTGTGCCGTCGACCGACGCTTCGGGTACTTCAACTTTGTCAATCTTGGCCATCAGGGCGCGCTCGTCTGGGCCGAGTGGATCAGTGGCCGCATCGACGTTTACGCCCATCTGCAAAGGCAACGTCCACCCGGTGACGTCGTAAGGCAGATCGATTGCTTTCGAGGTGCCATTCTCGAGCGCATCGGGATAGCGCTGGCGTTCAAACAGCTCCTTGGCCAAGGCCGAGAACGGCTGATCCATCGGGATGACCCATGAACCGGCCGGATAGCTCACGCCGTTGGCTTTGAAACCGGCCTTCGTCGTGTAAATATCGAGACCATTGTCAATCATCTTCTGCGCCAGCAAAGCAGCCTCGGGGGTGTCGCTCTGCTTGGAGGGGATGACGTAGGCAAAGGGGGGCTCCTTGCTGAAGTGCTGGATATTGTCGCGCGCGGCCTGATAGCGGTTGTAGAGCAGCGTTTCGCGATTCTTCGCGGCAATGTCGAGCACCGACATGGACCCGCCCACCATGTAATCGACCGCATCTTTCAGGCGCCACCAGCCGCCCTCCCACGGTGTCGAGTACATGCTCAGCGCGCGCAGGTCTTGATAATTCTTGGGGAAGTCGCGCACGGTGTAGAAGTGCGGCGTCGCATATTCGTAGAGCGCGGTTTCGGTGAAAAACGAAATCTCATTCCGGAAGACGTGCGCCCAGTCAGTGAATCCGGCGTACCAGTTGTCGAAGCGCGATTCGGAGATGGAGCCCGGCATGTTGTGCGCGTTCAGATAGGCGGTCATGTTTGCGCCGATGAGGTTGAGCCAACTGCGCACCAGCGGGCTGATGTTGCTCGAAATGGGATCGGAGAACGGCGGAATCCAGATGCGGGCAGGGAAGGGCGCGGTCTGGTGCTGGCAATAGAAGATCTCCGGGCTGTATTCCAGCTGTGTCTTCACGACTACCTGCTCCTCTTTCATATTCATCATGTAGCCGTCGCGATTATTGTCGTGGCCCACATAGTCCTGATAGAGCCAGGGCATCGGGGCCACTTCATATTTCGTGCCAAGATTCTGGCGGTACCAATGCACCACCATGTCCTGACCGTCGGGATTGAGCGTAGGCCATAGGACGAGAATCACCTGGTCAAGAATCGCGTCGACTTGCGGGTCGTTTTGTGCGGAAAGGAGCTTGTAGGCCAAAACCATGGTGTGCTGCGGACCGGCCACTTCGTCGGCGTGGAGGCCACCGTCAATGTGCACGATCACCTTGGACGAGCGTGCCAGCTCTTTCGCCTGGTCGTCATTTAGGTCCGTGGCGTGTGCGAGCCGGCCGGCAATTTGCTTGTAGTCGTCGAGTTTGGCGAGATTCTGCGGAGATGAGATGACAGCGATTTCGATATCCTTGCCGCGCGTGCTTTTGCCGGCCGTGAACATCTTCATGCGATCGGGCGCGGCGGCTGCGAGCGCGTGGAAGTAGCGGACCGTGTCTTCGTAGTCAGCCAGATAGAAATCGTCGCCGGGATTGTGGCCGAGCACGGAGATCGGCGTGGGCACTTCGGCAAGCGACCTGGAAGGCACAAGGGCGAGACAGCAAACGGCGATGTACGCGAGAGGGAACCAGAGGCTCAGCTTGAACGAAGACATCGGTGCTCCTTTTGCGACCGGAAAAAATTAGATCGAGGCGGAAGGGAATGGATTGAGGGTGCGCTGCCATGAACTGTCTTGCGTGGCTTCAAGCGTAAATCACAGGTGTCGCACTGCAAAGCACGATTCCAAACCGCGCGTCTGCAGATCTGGCGAATTCCTCTGCAGATCGCCAAAAGCATCAATTCGGAGACGAGATCGCGTCCTGCGGTTTACGCCTTAGCGCCTGCCAGCACGTCCCGCAACGCGAAGCTCGTTTCCAACCGCGTGACTCCCGGCAGCCGGCTCAGCTCATTCTGGTGCAAGTGGCCGTAGTCTTCGATGCCCGCGACACGCGCCACCAGCATGTAGTCGTATTGCCCCGCCATCAAATGGCAACTCACAATTTCGTGGCATCTCCGCACCGCTGTTTCGAAGGAGCTCAGGACCGAGGCGGATTGCCGCTCGAGCGTCACGCGGATATAGACCGTCATCCGCTTGCCGTAGAGTCGATCGTCCACCAGGGCTCGATAGCCGCGGATCGCGCCCTGGTTTTCTAACGCGAGAATGCGGCGGGAAGCTGCAGAGGCCGACAGGCCCACGGCCTCGCCTACCTCATAATTCGTCGCGCGTCCGTTGCGTTCGAGATAGCGCAGGATCGAAGCATCCATCTCGTCCAGATCGGTCGCTACGCTCGGCGCGGTTGTTTCTTGCGCAGAAGGCCTAGCTCTGTCACGTTTCGTGCTCATGGGCTGGTTGTACCACGAAGTTTGCACACATTGGAAGCAAGTTGCGCCGTATTATCACTGCTGTTGGGAGCCCAGTGCATAGGCGCACGCCGGAACAAGGCCCTTCCCCGCGAGATAATTTCCGGCGCGCGAGCTTCCGGGCAAGGTTCCGATTGGGCTCTCCCGCTGGCCCTCCCCCGCTGGCGCATCCAATTTGCAGGTCTACCTTATATAGAGGAGCAACCGCAATGATCATCGGCGTTCCCAAGGAAATCAAGGACAACGAAGCGCGTGTTGGCATCACTCCGGCGGGTGTGAAATCGATGACCGAGCACGGACATAAAGTGCTCGTCGAAACACAGGCTGGTGCGCAATCGGGCTTTGAGGATTCCGAGTATCAGAACGCCGGCGGGGAAATTGTTGGCGATCCCGGTTACGTCTGGGGCAAATCCGAGATGGTGGTCAAGGTCAAGGAGCCCATCGAAAAGGAGTACGTGTTTTTTCGCGAGGGTCTCGTCCTGTTCACGTATTTGCATCTTGCGCCGCTGCCGGGCCTGACCGACAAATTGCTGGAATCGAAAGTGATCGGCATCGCGTATGAAACGGTGCGCGATCGACAGGGTGCGCTGCCGCTGTTGACGCCTATGAGTGAGGTCGCCGGCCGCATGAGCGTGCAGGTGGGCGCGACTTATCTCGAGAAAGAGCGCGGCGGGCGCGGCATTCTGCTGGGGGGTGTCCCCGGCGTGCCTCCGGCGCACGTTACCATCATCGGCGGCGGCATTGTGGGCACCAATGCGGCGCGCATCGCACTGGGTTTTGGAGCCAAGGTGACTCTTGTCGACGTGAACCTCAATCGCCTCCGCGAACTCGACGATATCTTCAATGGCAGGCTCTACACCCTGGCCTCGAACAGCTACAACATCGCGCAAGCAACGCGGGACGCGGATCTGGTCATCGGCGGTGTGTTGATTCCCGGTGCAACGGCTCCGAAGCTCGTCACGCGGGCGATGGTTTCGCAGATGAAAAAGGGCGCGGTGATTGTCGATGTGGCCATCGACCAGGGCGGATGTGTCGAGACGGCGCGGCCGACATCGCATTCCAATCCAAGCTACGTTGTCGATGGCGTGGTGCACTACTGTGTCACGAATATGCCGGGCGCCGTGCCGCACACCTCGACGCTCGCACTCACCAACTCCACCTTTCCTTACCTGATGCGACTCGCGAATCTCGGTCCGCAGGAGGCGTTGAAGCAGGACGCAGGATTGGCTGAAGGGTTGAACACATGGCTTGGCGCGCTCACCTATCGCGGGGTTGCGGAAAGCCAGCACAAGCCTTGGACCGCGGCGGCAAGCGTAATCGCTTAGGGTGTTCGGACTCGTTTCAAATTGAATCTGCCGAATCGACTTGACATATATATCTAATAGGCATATATCTAATCGAACTATGGCAAAGCGCGCCAGCTCGAGCATGGAAGTACTGCTTGGACTGCTCACAATCGCACCGATGTCCGGCTATGACCTGGGCCAGCTCATCCGGGAATCGATCCATCACTTCTGGAACGAGAGTTACGGGCAAATCTATCCCAACCTGAAACGGCTGTCTGCTGGAGGTTTCATCACCGGCAAGTTCGAAAAGCAGAAGGGCAAACCGGACCGCCAGATCTACTCCATTACAAAGAAAGGCCGCGAGCGCCTGGTGCGCTGGCTCGAAGTCGCGCCGCAGCCTGAAATCCCGCGCAATGAGCTTCTACTGAAGATCTTCTTTGGCGCGCAGGCCTCCCCCGAAACCCTGCGGGAGTATGTGGAACGGATGGTCGAGAACGAGCGCACGGCACTTCGGCAGTTCGGCCTGATCGAACGTGAAATCGCCAAAAACACGCAGTATCCCGATTCTCCTTACTGGCAGATCGCTTTGCGTTTCGGACAGATTGAGGTTGAGGCACACGTGCGTTGGGCCGAAGAGACACTGGCCGCATTGCACAAGCTCGGTGGAAAGAAGCAAAGTGTCTCGCGATCCCGAAAGGAGAAGCTCCATGCAGGCAAATGAAGAAAGCGCGTTGGAAAAATCGGGTGAGCGGAAGGCTCCCAAGCAGGTCGCATCATGGGGCTGGCTTGTCGGCTTCTTCCTGATTGGAACCGGCGTGGTGGTAATGGGATTTCTCGCCCAGCATGCACACGCGGGGAGCCAAGGAGCAGCGCCGACGGGCCAACTTGCGAGCCACAGTGCGGCAATTCCTATTTACTTAGGCGCAATCTTTATGGATTGGGCGCTCCTTTATTACTGCTGGGCAGGAGTGCATCGCTTCGGCGGCAGCTTGTGGAGGCTCTCCGGCGGGCGTTGGGCCTCATGGAAAGATGTCGTTGTGGACATGGCTATCGCTGTGCCGTTCTGGGTTCTTTGGGAGGGTACCGCCTATGGGGTGTGGAAGCTGCTGGCTCTGACGGCAGGATCAGGTTCCGCAAAAACTGTGGACAGTCTGTTGCCCCACAGTCTGCTTGAGATCTTGATTTGGATTGCGACTTCGACTACTGCAGGGGTGTGCGAGGAGATGGCATTTCGCGGATTCCTGCAACGCCAGCTTCATGCACTGAGCGGAAATACTGCCGTAGCAGTGGTTGGCCAAGGGCTGGTGTTTGGCCTGTTTCACAGCTATCAGGGCTGGAGGAACGTCGTTGTCATCAGCGTGCTCGGCATGCTCTACGGAGCCCTGGCGGCATGGCGCGGCAATTTGCGCGTGAACATGGCGACCCACGCGTTCACCGATATCTGGGAGGGATGGCTCAAGTTCATCGTTTGGCGCGCAATCTGACCAGATTGCCGCATCAAACTGCCCGCATTTCCTGGCCCGCACTATAATCGCGGCATGCCTTTTCCCGGCAAAGCGCGACGGCGGTCTGTAGTCCTTTTGGGCGCGGGCGTGCTTTTGTTCTTTGCGCTGCTGGGCGGTCTGCAGGCCTTCAACACCTCCAATGTCAGCTTCCTGAATCCCGAAACCGCGGGCGAAACGCTGGCGTTTACCGGCCTCACCGTTGTTGTCTTCCTATTGCTGATGGTGCTTCTGCTGCTCCTGCTGAGGAACATCCTGAAACTCTACGCCGATCAAAACAGCAGCGCGCTGGGGGCGCGGCTTCGCACCCGCATGGTTCTGGGCGCAGCGCTGATTGCACTGGCCCCCGCCGTGTTTATGTTTCTGTTCAGCTTCCAGCTCATGAACAGGTCCATCGACCGGTGGTTTTCGCCGAATACCTCGGAATTGCGCGAGGACTCCACGCGGGTAGTGCTGGAACTGACCCAATATGTCGCAAGCAATGCACGCGGCGAAGCGGAATCAATTGCCGCGACGGGGGCCACGGACGGCGATTTGCCGACCTTGTTGAATGTGATGGGATCGCATCGCATCACCCTGCAGGGTGGATTCGCCCTCGTCTATGACAAAAGCCGGCACGTGATCGCCAGTTATCAGGCGCCGTCGGAGTCGAGTGCGGCGAACCTCATTCCCTGGCTTCCCGATAGAACCGAAGCGGGCGCGGGCGAAGCCGTCATTCAGCTGCACGGCCCTCTGTCGGCAAACCTGCTCACCTCCGCGCAGCGCAATGACGAGCCTGTTGTCCGCATCGGAGGCCAGGACTATGCGCTGGGTATGTCGGTGACCGCCTCGGGCAAGATTGTTGTTGCGGCACTGCCGATGCCGCAAGGGCTGAGCCAGACTACGTCCCGCATTCGCGACGGAGCAGCTGCCTACTGGGATCTATTCCGCTCGCGCAACCGCATCCGGTCCACTTTCTTTTTGATGTTGCTGCTTATTACGGTTGTGGTCTTCTTTTCCAGTGTGTGGCTGGCTCTCTTTCTTTCCAAGCAGATCACACGGCCGGTGGAGGCGCTTGCCGATGCCATGGACAAGATCGCGACCGGCAAATACGACCATCGGGTGGCGCTGGTGACCACGGGAGAGATGGCGGAGCTGGTGCAGTCGTTCAACCATATGGCTGCCGATCTTGAGACCAGCAGGCAATTAGCCGACAGCTCATCCGCACAGGTGATTGCAGCCAACCTGGCGATTGAAGAGCGCCGCCGCGAGCTGGAGACGATTGTGGAGACGATTCCCAGCGGTGTGGTGACTCTTGACGACGCCGGTCTTGTGCTGCAGGCGAATCGAGCCTTTGCCGCGCTCATGGGCCAACCTGAAGGCATCGAACTGCGCGGGAAAAAGCTGGACACGCTGCTGCCGCCGGAGAGTGTCGACGACCTGGCCACCGTGATTCGTCGTGGACAACGCATGGGCGCGGCATCCACCGAAGTTGAATTCCATGTCCGGAGCCGCACCTTGCATCTGGCGGTGACCAGCGCACGTCTTGAACTGGCGCGAGGAAAGACCGGCACCGTGCTGGTGATTGAAGACACGAGCGAGTTGCTCAGGGCGCAACGGCAGTTGGCGTGGAAGGAAGTTGCGCAGCGCGTAGCTCACGAGATCAAGAATCCTCTGACGCCGATTGCGCTCTCGGCGGAGAGGATTGGCCGCCACCTCGACCGCAGCCAGCCCGATTCGCCCAGCGTTATTCGCAAGTGCAGCGAAGTGATTTTGAGCTGCGTCGGCACGATGCGCACGCTGGTCGATCAGTTTTCCGCGCTCGCGCAGTTTCCTGCCCCGCAGCCTCGCGCTGCAGACATGAACCGGGTGGCAGAAGAAGCATTGGCCTTGTTTTCCGGCCGCCTCAACGGGATCACGGTGCGGTGCGAATTCGAGCCTGAATTGCCATTGGTGCTTGCAGATCCTGAAGCCATTCGTCGCGCGCTCGCCAATCTCATCGACAACGCAGCCGAGGCAATGCAAGGCAGCCTTCTGCGCATCCTGGTCATCACGAGCGCACTCAGCGAAGATGGAATGGCGGTGGAGGTCGCGATCTCCGATACCGGGCACGGGCTCACAGATGAAATTCGCGAGCGACTTTTCTTGCCTTTCTATTCCACCAAACACCGGGGCACTGGGCTCGGTCTCTCGATCGCAGCCAAAATCGTACAGGAGCACGGCGGCTCCATTCGCGCCGAGAGCAATAGTCCCAAAGGCGCCCGCTTTTTGGTACGCCTGCCATTGATGGAGGCTCCGGCGACGCCCACGGTTGAGACGTCATCTTCTGAACCCCTGACGAAAGCGCAATGATGAATCATGTCCTGGTCGTCGATGACGAAGCCGAGATTCGCGCCTCACTTGAAGAGATACTGCATGAGGAGGGGTACGGCGTCGCCACTGCTGCCACGGCATCCGAGGCGCTCGTCCTGGTGCAGGATGCGCCCTACGAAGTGGTTCTGCTCGACATCTGGCTTCCCGACCGCGATGGGCTAGACGTGCTGGCCGAAATCCACGCTCTGGACCCGCAGGCCCGACCGGAAGTGGTCATTATCTCCGGTCACGGCACGATCGAAACGGCAGTAAAGGCCACCAAGCTTGGCGCATTCGATTTTCTTGAGAAACCGCTTTCGCTCGATCGCACGCTCATTGTGATCAAGAACGCAGTCGAAGCGCGCCGTCTGCGCAACGAGAACCTTGAATTCCGCCGCCAGTTTGGTGTTGGATCGGTGCTGACGGGCGAAAGCGTGCCGCTCAAGGCGCTGCGGCAGCAGATTCGACTCATGGCCCCGTCCAACGGCCGCGTCCTGATCTACGGTGAATCGGGCACCGGCAAGGAATTGATCGCGCGTGCGATCCATGCGGAAAGTCTTCGCCGCGACCGGGTTTTCGTGGAATTGAACTGCGCTGCCATCCCCGAAGACCATATCGAGGCCGAACTCTTCGGCTATCGGCACGGTGCACAAGCCGGTGGACCGCCGGAACAGCGCGGTACTCTGGAACGTGCCGACGGGGGTTCTTTGTTCCTCGATGAAGTCGGCGACATGAGTCTCAAGACGCAGGCCAAGGTGCTCAGCGCTCTTGACGATCAGCTTTTCACTCCGGTGGGCGGGGCGCAGCCACTGCGGGTGGACGTTCGCGTGATCGCCGCGACTAACAAGGATCTGGAAGAAGAAATCGCCAAAGGCAATTTTCGCGAAGACCTTTTCTACCGTTTGAATGTCGTTCCATTTTTTGTGCCGCCGCTGCGTGAGCGCAAACAGGACATTCCCCTGCTGGCGCGTGAATTTCTGGCAGAATTTGGCCGCCAATACGGCCGCCCGCGCATGGAGATCAGTGAGGAGGCGCTCGAATCGCTTGCCAAGTATCACTGGCCGGGCAACGTACGCGAGTTGAAGAACGTCATCGAACGCGTGATGATTCTCAACCCGCGAGCCATGCGCATCGAGCGGAAACATCTGCCCCCGCTCACGCACAAATCCGGATCGCAGTCGACTGAGGAGTTTTCCACTTTGCAGCAGGCGCGCGACGCCTATGAGCGCGAATACATCCTGAAGAAGATTGAAGAAGCGCGCAACAATATCAGCCGCGCCGCGGAGATGCTCGGCTTGGAGCGCAGCCATCTTTATCGCAAGATGAAAGCGCTGGGCATTGGGGTGCGGGAGTGAAGCTCTTCGCCCGCTATCTTTTTTCCAGATAACAATGCACCAGAAACGACCTCCGCCGTTTTCTGTTCGCGCTGTCCGAGATCGAACACATTCTTGCGAGATTGGCCAGCGGGAGCGCGCGGCATCGATCTGGAAAACAGGCTAACCCACGATTATCGAAGGCTTTGAATCGACTGCGAACTGAATCAAAGTTGGTTTCCAAATTGCTTGCAATTCAGCTATCGGTTTCCAGTGCGGAGGTCGGCCATGGCGTATTTCGAACGGATTCGCGATGTAATCTCTCAGCCGTTAAGCCCCGAAATCATCCGGCAACGATCGGCAGCGGGCTGGCAGATGGTATCCATCGAGTGGCGGCGCGAGCTGCCGGATACGGAAGCGCCGCCGGACGGCGCGTTCAATGAGGACATCCCCTATGGGCTGCGTATTTCCGATGATTGTAAGCGGCTCGAAGTCGAACCTCACGAGAACCAGGTGCTGCTTCTCATGATGGATCTTCTGGCGCAGGACTTCTCTTACTCCAGCATCGTGAGCGACTTGAACGAAAAGGGCTTTCGCACGCGCGAGGGCAAGCCTTGGAGCCGTGTGGCCGTCTTCAACATGATGCCGCGTTTGATTGAAGTTGGACCGCGCATCTTCTCGAGCGCGGAATGGGAAAAGCGGCGTGTCAAGATGGCCCGCCGCGAAGCGCCGTAAGCGCGCGGCTACTGCTTCAGGATCGGCCCTATCGAGCCCGGGTTGTCGCCCAACGTGGGGTCGACGCGGAAATCCCAGACAGATTGGTTGATGTCTGACGCCGAAAGGATCTCCACCAAAGCGTATTCGCCAATGGTGAGAGGCTTATCGGGCGTCAGCTTGAGCCAGTGTTTCCCTGCAACCACCTCGGCCTTAGCGGACATGACGTCTTCACTCTGCGTTACCGCTCCGTTCGGGCTGATATGGATTCCCCCGACGATGCGCACGGCTCGGCGCTCATCCACGCGCACAATCGCAAACCCCGACGAGGGCGAATGGGCGCCACGCTTGCGATTGGCGGCATCTTTATTCCCCTCGGTCTGGACTGTAAACGCATGGGTCGTCAGGGGAGGGGTATCCTTTCCTGGATCGAGTGAAAGATAGATTGCCGGGTCATTCACGTGGAGGTGCACCTTGGCATGTGCGCCATCCAACTCGATGCTTGCTTTTTGCCCGGCCAGGGGATTCAGTGTGCTGAGCCCATGCTTGTTTTTCTGATTCATGCTTAGTGCGGAGGGTACCAACTCGACCAGTTCAGGCGTTCCTTGGAACGTGTCGAGGACAAACACGCCATCCTGATCGGGAAGCTCCAACCCCTTGGCTACCTCCGGCATGCGTGCCTTCTGATCGTCGCGCAAGGCAGCCTCTTCCTTATCGATTTCTTCGGCTTCCTTCATCGCCGGCGAGGCGTCATCCGGCTGCGGGGTGGCATGGTCGCGCTCCCATTTGCGCGTGGCGTCCCAATCCACCAGGTTGGCCGGCATCTCCTCCCAGTCGCCGCGCTCCTGAGACAGATAGCGCACCCTGTCGCCGACAACCTCGTATTCACGCACCACCTGGTAGGTTCCGTCTTTCAGGATCAGGCGGTGGTTCGCGCCCATCCCTGGTACGCCCGGCTGCAAAGGAACCGGCTTATGCTCCTGTGCCAGCAAGCCCGCGGACGGCAGCAAGAGCACAGCCAGCCCTAGCCCAAGAAGGCGACCGAAATAAAGAGGATGTGCCATGGTCCCATAGTTTAGACGAAACTCTAAGTCGGGGGTTTTGCAACAAAAGAACGCACAATCGTACCGCTGATACGGTAACGTACTCATCGATAACGCATCTAAATGCGTGTATTCTGAAGTGCAAGGGTTCATTGTTTAGAGGATTTCAGACACGCAACCAAGGGAGCGGCCGCGCGAGGCGTAGTGCTTTTACGGCTGTAGCGCTGGTGTGTCTGGTTCTGCTTGCCCTGTTGGCAATTGCGCAGGTCGCGCATACCCACCAGGAAACCAGCGACGCCGATCATTGTCCTCTGTGCATCGTGATGCACACGGCCGCGCCTGTCGTAGCTGCTGCGGCTATCGTCGCGCTGGTTCAAATCGCGATGACCGCTCCGGTCCTCGAGATCCGGCGAGTCACGCGAAATTGGCACCCGCAGCACTTCACCCGCCCGCCTCCTTTGGCCAGCTAGGCATCTTTCCGTTCTCATTTCCTATTGTTTTGGACCGACGCCTACCCTCCCCGAGCGAGGGGCAAGCGTATCTCCCAAAAATACGACCCGACGGAAAGATGTCCACGATTGCATCGATGATGCCGCGGCGTGAACGCCGTGGTTCCCCATTTGCAATTCAGCCATTCTTCGGAGGCACATTATGCCGTTCAAACGCGGCGCGATTCTTGGAACACTTTCTGCATTCGCCTTGTTTTTCGCGGCCCTCGGCGCTTCGGCGCAGAGCGGCAACGCCGGCGCAGTGCGCGGCACAGTCACCGACCCTAGCGGCGCAGTGGTTCCCAACGCAAGCGTCCATCTGACCAACCCAACCAGCGGGCTCGACCGGACCACGACCACCGACGCCACAGGACAGTTCGTCCTCTCCAACATTCCTTTCAATCCCTACCAGATTGCGGTCTCGGCCGCAGGATTCAGTGCGCTCAACCGGAATGTCGAGATTCGATCCTCCATTGGAACGAATCTCAAGCTGGTCCTCCAGGTCGCCGGCGCCTCGCAGACTGTGACCGTCGAGTCGAGCGGTGACCTGATTGAAGATGACCCCACCTTCCATACCGATGTGGACCGCGACAAGTTCCTCACGGTGCCGCTGGAAAGCGCGTCCTCTTCGCTCAGCTCCCTTGTGACCCTTACCAGCCCCGGTGTGGCGGCCGACTCGAACGGCCTCTTTCACGGCTTGGGGGATCACGCATCGAACTCGTTTTCTGTCGATGGCCAATCGATTACCGATCAGCAGAGCAAGGTCTTCTCCAACCAGCTCCCCTCCAACTCGATTCAGTCCATCGAAGTCATCTCCGGCGCGCCGCCTGCCGAATACGGGGGCAAGACCAGCCTTGTAATTGTGGCTACTACCCGCTCCGGCGAGGGCGTCACGAAGCCCACGGGAAGCATCAGCACCTCCTATGGGACCTTCGGATCGGCAACCGCCGGATTCGATTTGTCCTACGGCGGCAAGAAATGGGGGAACTTTGCCGAAGCGGACGGCCTGAACACTGGACGCTTTCTCGATCCGCCCGAGTTCACCGTATTCCACGACAAGGGCAACGAGCAGAATGTCTTCGATCGCGTGGACTACACCCTTACGCCGGTCGACTCGATTCACGTTGACCTGAACTACAGCCGCTCCTGGTTCCAGACGCCCAACGCTTACGACAACCTGAATGTACAGAACGTGATCGGCGATGGGACGAGCGCCAGCCCCGTGTTTGGAAATGTCGGCAATGCTGACCAGCGCTCCAAGATCGGGACGATCAATATCTCGCCTACCTACACGAGGGTTATCGGCAACGATTCGGTATTTAACTTTGGTGCGTTTGTTCGCCGGGATGCCTATAGCTACTATCCCAGCGGCAACCCCCTGGCCGATCAGGGACCGATTAACTTACAAACTTCATCTATCTCCCAGAGCCGAACCCTCACCAACGCCGCGGTGCACGCGGACTTCTCCTACGTCAAGGGAGTTCAGAACCTCAAAATAGGAGCCCAGTATGGGCAAACTTTCCTGAACGAGAATGATAGCCTTGGCGTGGTCAATGCAATCTACAACGCGCCCTGCGTGGACGTGAATGGCAACCCGTTGCCCGGCTACTCCGATCCCACGGCTTGCGACGGCGTTGTTTCGTTCCCGAATCCCAACTACCTCCCTGTCCTTGCACCTTACGACCTTACCCGTGGCGGCACACTCTATAACTCCGTCGGGCACACCGATATTAAAGAACTGGCTCTGTACGTTGAAGACCAGATTAAGGCCGGTAACTGGCTCTTCAACCTTGGACTACGCGAGGACGTGTACAACGGACTGACGGACGCCAACCAGACCGAGCCCCGCGTTGGCGTCGCCTACAATGTGAAGCCTTCCGCGACCGTCCTACGCATCTCTTACGCGCGCACGCTGGAGACACCGTTCAACGAGAACCTGGTGCTCTCCAGTACGGGATGTTCGAATGCGGTGCTGGCGCCACTTCTTCTCTGCACTCCGGGTGTGTCGGGTACGCTGAATCCCGGTTATCGCAATGAGTTCCATGCCGGATTCCAGCAAGCCGTTGGCAAGTGGGCGGTCGTCAGCGGCGAATACCTCTGGAAGTACACTCACAACGCCTTCGACTTCAGCGTCCTCGGCAACACGCCCATCACCTTCCCCATTGATTGGCATAACTCCAAGATCCCTGGCTATGCGGGGAACATAGAGATACCCAAATACCACGGATTCAGCGCCTATTTCGTCACTTCCTCAGTGGCCGCCCGCTTCTTCCCACCGCAGGTTGCAGGAGCAGGAGCCACTGTAGGTGCAACTGGGTTGCCCTTCCGCATCGATCACGATGAGAAGTTCAACCAGACCTCTCATATCCAATATGAACTTCCCGGCGGCAAGTTTTTCAGCGGAATCTGGGGTGGCTTCAACTGGCGCTTCGACTCAGGCCTTACGGCTGGCTCTGTCCCCTGCTACAACCCATTCACCAACGATCCCAACAGCGCGTGCGGTACGCCTGACAGCCCCACGTCGACCACACTCAACGGGCAGCCGGCAGTTGACCTCACTGGTCTTACCGCAGACGAGCAGTTCCAGGCTGGACTGACCTGCAACGGCTACACACCTTCACCCACCGGTACTCCGATCGGCATCTGCCCGGCGTCGCAGTACACTTCCAGCCTGGTCGACATTCCCGCGCCCAACGCCGGGGACGCCGACCATGACCCACCGCGCATTCAGCACCGCAGTCTCTTTGACGCGTCGATCGGCAAAAACAATATCTTCCACACCGAGCATTTCAAGACGAATCTGGACCTGACAGCGATCAATCTGACCAACAAGTACGCGCTGTATAACTTCCTATCGACATTCAGCGGCACGCACTATGTGACGCCGCGGGCGCTGACGGCGAAGGTGACGTTTAACTTTTGAGACAGGGAACAGGAGACAGGGAACAGTGGACAGTTGGGCGGTGAGTCACCGCCGTCCCACTGACCAGCCGTTCCTTTGGGAACCGGGAATCCGACCAGCACGTACTGAGGATGGAGGAATTCATTCCGCCGAACGAACAGTCGTCCGACGGACGTGAATCTTCGTCCATCCTGGTAGCTTCCCGGAGGTAGGTCGAATGTCCACCAATTCTCTTTGGTTCGCTCTAGTCCTAAGCCTTGCGGCGGGATGCCTTCCGCCGCATGCAGCAGCGTTACAACAGGATGCGCAGGAAACGCATGCGGCGTCTATGTCCGCGGGCGGGATGGCCCATATGGCGGGCCACATGTACATGACCACGCTGCGGACCCCCAAGCCAGGCGACGAACAGAAGGCCGAGGCAGTGGTCGCAGCGGCAAAAGAGGCGATGGCGCCGTATCAGGATTACCGCAAGGCGCTGGCAGACGGATACGAGATTTTTCTGCCGAATGTGCCGCAGCCTCAATACCATTTCACAAAGGCCGAGTACGGGCGCGCGGCATGGCAGCACTTCGATCCGCTGAAGCCGACGTCGTTGCTCTATAAGAAGACGGCAGACGGCGGATACACGCTGGTGGGCGCGATGTACACGGACCGCGTGGACGCCAACGAGGACGAGCTGAACGAGCGGATTCCGCTGAGCATTGCGCAGTGGCACCAGCACACGAATTTCTGCAAGGCGCCGGCCGGCGAGCGGGATTCCTACTTTGGGCCCAATGCGAAGTTTGGGCTGCTCGGTTCGATCACGAGCAGGGAAGAGTGTGAAGCGGCCGGCGGCGTCTTCTTCCCACACATATTCGGATGGATGGTCCACGTCTATCCGTACGAGACCGACCCGAAGAAGATCTGGTCGACGGACGTCGACGATCACGGCCATAACAACATGGATCACATGACGATGCCTGGAATGAAGATGAACTAGGACTGGCCGTCCATAGGATTTGAACTCCAGGCGGACCGCTTCGCGCGACTGGCCGCGAGATAGGTGCCGCACGTAATCATTGAAGAGAAGTGCGTTGCTCATTACTCATCGTCCGCCGAAGCGTAGATCATTCTCAACGATTGCCATGGCCTTGTTTCCGTCCATTGAGAATCGAGTAAGATGCGCCTATTGGAGATTCCCGTGCGGAAGAATGATTTCAAGCTCATCGCATTAGTCTTTCTGGTTCCACTTTGCCTACCCGGCGCCATACGCCAGGCACCGGCGCAGGCAGAGAAGGCTGCGTATCCGGCCATGGCTCCCCTGGATGCGTATTTGATCGCCGACCAGAATTCGGAAGTCGCGTTGGCCCGCAGTGCTGCTCCGGCATCGATTTCAGATGGCGCCGAGGTGATGGTGCTGGGGAAGAGCGGATTCACGACCGCAGTCAAGGGCACGAATGGCTTTCTGTGTCTGGTAGAGCGAGGGTGGGGCGCCGCGACTGACGATCCGGAGTTCTGGAACCCCAAAGTTCGCTCCCCGATTTGCTTTAATCGAGCGGCCGCAGAAACCTTTGCACCGATCTTCCTGATGAAGACAAAACTGGTGTTGGCAGGAAAATCGAAAACGGAAATCCTGGCGGCGACCACTTCGGCGCTGGATAAGAAGGAACTGCCCGCGCTGGACCCGGGAGCGATGTGCTACATGATGTCGAAACAGCAGTATCTGAACGACCGCGGCAAGAGCTGGCACCCGCACGTGATGGTTTTTGTCTCGGGGGACGCGGCAAAGAGCTGGGGGGCGGACAAAGATGATTCGCCGATTATCGCCGCGAATGACCCTGAAGAACGGGTGACCATCTTCATGGTCTGGGTTGGCAACTGGTCCGATGGGTCGCCCGCTCCGCCGATGGGGCACTGAGGCCACACCGCCGCTCATCCAGTTGAGATTGGTAAGCAGGAGTCGGCTTGTGGGTTGCGTGATCGTGCTGGCTGACGGGCCGCAACAGCAGATCCTTCGCACCCCCCTGCTCCCTCCACGCAAGGCTGGAGAAGCAGCCGCAGATCCTTCGCTCCGCTCAGGACGACAGAGGCTGGCGGGTGAACGCTTCCCACCCAAGCAGAGCTTGAATGGGGCACCCAGTTCGTGCAGAACGCGATTGTTGATCGTACGGAACGAGGAAAGTTATTTCTCGCTGTCGAGGACGCGCATCTGGTGCTCGTCGTAGCGCGTTCCTGCTACTTCTTCGGCGGGAACTGCCGCTTCGAGGTCCGCTATTTCAGTGGGCGACAGCCTGACTTCGAGGGCTGCCAGGCTTTCGGCGAGTTGGACGCGGGTGCGGGCTCCCATCACTGGCACGATGGCGTCGCCTTTGGCGAGTGCCCATGCGATGGCAAGTTGAGATGGAGTGATTCCCCACGTCTCGGCGATCTGCCTGAGGCGCGCGACCAATTGTTGATTGCGGGCGAGATTGTCGGCGGCAAAGCGGGGAAAGCGGTTGCGCATGTCGCCGGAGCCAGAGATGGAAGAGCCGGACAGCAAGCCGCGCGAGAGAATGCCGTAGGCGGTGACGGCGATGCCGAGTTCGCGCAGCAAAGGGAAGATTTTGGCTTCGGGGCCGCGGCTGATGAGGGAGTACTCGATCTGCAGATCGACGATGGGGTGAACGGCTGCGGCGCGGCGGATGGTTTCGGGGCCGACTTCGCTGAGGCCGACATAGCGCACGTAGCCGGCCTTGATCATGTCGGCGATGGCTCCCAGTGTTTCTTCAATGGGGACGTTGGGGTCGAGGCGAGCGGGGCGGTAGATGTCGATGTGTTCGACGCCGAGGCGCTTGAGTGTGTAGGCAAGTGCTGTCTTCACGGCGGCGGGACGTGCGTCATAGCCGAGCCATGCACCGTCTGGGCCGCGTTGAGCACCGAACTTGACGGAGATGAGGACCTGCTCGCGGATGAAGCGCAAAGCACGGCCGACCAACATTTCGTTGTGGCCCATTCCGTAGAAGTCGCCCGTGTCGATGAGGTTCACGCCTGCGTCGACGGCGGCGTGAATGGTGGCGATGCTCTCGCTCTCGTCGGCTGCGCCGTACATGCCGCTCATGCCCATGCAGCCGAGGGCGATGGGGAAGATTTCGGGACCTGTGAGGCCGAGTTTACGCGTAGGTTTGGCGGCGGTGGTGGACATCGAGTGTTTCTCCCCCTCGGCATGGTAAGCCTGCCGTTGAGATGCAGCAAGAGGCGGCGAGAAACAATTCTTTTGGAGTCGAACCGTCCCGGAGGGCGTGTGGAATTGGGCAAAGATCGCAGAAGCGGTGGAATTCTTTGATTCGAAGAACCGGCACGGGCGAGGAAAGTGAATCCTCTGTGTACATCGCAACTCATGGGGCTCACGCGGCGCACCCAAATCCGCGATACTATCCCTTGCGAGTACGCCCGAGTGGGCCATTGCGATGTTGCGAGGGTAGATGAACGAAAAGCGTTGGGTTTTGTTAATTGCGAGTGAGGTCGGGCGCACCGACTCTGTGTCGGACCGAGCCATGGAGCGTCTCGTCGACGCCATCGGCGAGGAGGGCTACACGGTCGTCCGCACCACTTCCCCGGAAGACGGTCTCTCGCTCGTGACCTCCGACCCCAGCTATTCCGCAGTCCTTCTGGACTGGGATCTCGAAAGCAACTCGCAATTTGAAGAACGCGCCGCGCTCGACATCATCCGCGGCGTGCGTCATCGCAACAAGAAGGTGCCGATCTTTCTGATCGCCGATCGCACGCTGGTCTCGGAACTCCCTCTCGAAGTGATCAAGCAGGTCCACGAATACATCAATCTGTTTGGCGATACCCCTGCCTTTATCTCCTCGCGCCTCGATACCGCCATCGAGCGCTACCACGACCAGCTGTTACCGCCCTACTTTCGCGAGCTCGTCCGCTATAACGACCAGTCCGTTTACTCCTGGGACGCGCCTGGACATATGGGTGGCGTCGCGTTCCTCAAGCACCCCGTCGGCCAGGAGTTTCACCGCTTTTTTGGGGAAAACCTTCTGCGCTCCGACCTCGGCATCTCTTCTGCACCACTTGGTTCCTGGCTCGACCACGTTGGTCCTCCGGGAGAATCCGAGCGCAATGCAGCGCGTATTTTTGGCGCCGACTGGACCTTTTACGTGCTCGGCGGTTCCAGCACCTCGAATCAGATCGTGGGCCACGGCGTGATCGCACAGGATGACATCGTTCTCGCCGATGCCAACTGCCACAAGTCCATCTGCCACTCGCTGACGATCACGGGCGCCCGTCCCGTCTACTTCAAGCCCACGCGCAACGGCTACGGCATGATCGGCCTCGTGCCACTGAAGCGTTTCTCTCCGGCATCCGTTCGGGAGTTGATCGCCCGCAGCCCATTCTCGGCCGGCGCCCGCTCGCAGCAGCCCACGTACGCCGTGGTGACCAACTCCACCTATGACGGCCTTTGCTACAACGTCGACCAGGTCGTCGAGCAACTGGCTGGCTCTGTTCCCCGGGTTCACTTCGATGAGGCCTGGTACGCGTATGCCAAGTTCCATCCCATCTACCGGGGGCGCTACGCGATGGGTGTACCGGACGACATGGAAGACCGTCCCACCGTTTTCTCTGTGCAGTCCACGCACAAGATGCTCGCCGCTTTTTCCATGGGTTCCATGATCCACGTCAAGCTGTCCGAGCGCGCGCCGCTCGATTTTGACCAGTTCAACGAATCTTTCATGATGCATGGGACCACCTCGCCCTTCTATCCGCTCATCGCTTCGCTTGACGTTGCTGCCGCAATGATGGACGAGCCCGCCGGTCCGACGCTCATGGACGAGACTCTCGCCGACGCGATCAGCTTTCGCCAGGCGATGAGTTCCATTGCTCACCGCCTGAGAACGACATCCGAGAACGGCGACGGCTGGTTCTTCGGTGTCTATCAGCCAGAGCACGTCACCGACCCCGTGAGCGGCGAAAGAATCGTGTTTGAAGAAGCAGAAGATGAGCTTCTGGCCACCGAACCCAGCTGTTGGACCTTGAAACACGGCGAAGACTGGCACGGCTACCAGGATGGGGACTCGCCGAACGACTACTGCATGCTCGACCCCACAAAGGTGACCATTCTGACCCCCGGCGTCAACGCCCAGGGCGTCATCGGCCCCTGGGGAATCCCTGCCGCGATCCTCACCGAGTTCCTCGACTCGCGCCGGGTGGAGATCGCCCGTACCGGCGACTACACCGTTCTCGTGCTCTTTTCCGTGGGAACTTCCAAGGGCAAGTGGGGTAGCCTGCTCGAAAACCTCTTCGAGTTCAAGCGCCTCTACGACTCCGCCGCGTTGCTCGACGAAGCGCTTCCGGAGTTGGTTCAGCGTTTCCCCGGCCGCTATCGGCACCTCACGCTCAAAGAGCTTTCCAACGAGATGCACAAGGCGATGATCGAACTCGATCTTGCAGGCCTGGTTAACGCCGCGTGCGACGAGGACTTCGATCCGGTGCTGACGCCCGGACAGACCTACCAGAAACTGGTGCGGCACGAGACGGAGAGCATCCGCTTCAGGGAAATGGCGGGCCGCCTCGCCGCCGTCATGCTCGTTCCGTACCCGCCAGGTATCCCGATGTCGATGCCTGGCGAGCGCCTCG
The DNA here is from genome assembly GCA_963745845.1 of uncultured Acidobacteriaceae bacterium. GTDB lineage: Bacteria > Acidobacteriota > Terriglobia > Terriglobales > Acidobacteriaceae > Telmatobacter. The sequence continues at coordinate 430,307 of CAVUZE010000006.1, forward strand.
GCGGCCCCTCGTCGCCGGTCATCAAACTCATCCTCGCGATGGAGGAATTCGGCAAGCGGTTTCCCGGTTTCGAGCGCGAGGTCCACGGAATTGAGGTCGACAGCGAAGGCGACTACTGGATGCGCGCGGTCATCGAAGATCCGGAAAGAATCGGGCAGTTGATTTAGATCAGCGCTGCCCGATCAAGGGAGCCGTAGGGCGGGGCCCGCCTTTACCCACAGAATGTGACGCAAGCAACGGCTAAGTCTGGGTTAGCGACTCTATTAAATATATGAAACTAAAATACTTGCATGATATGTGTGCCCGGTTTTGCACGCTGTACGGAGATTTTTTGCTTTTTTCGCAGTTGCAACTCTGCCATACTTGATCGTGCCCACCAGGTACGTCCAATTTCAAAACCAAATAGCGAGGTCGCAGCGATGACGGCGAAATACGTTTTTGTGACGGGCGGAGTTGTGTCCAGTTTGGGCAAGGGTCTTGCAGCAGCTTCGATCGGGTGCCTGCTGGAGAGCCGCGGGCTGCGTGTGAACCTGATGAAGTTCGATCCGTACCTGAATGTCGATCCGGGCACGATGTCACCGTTTCAGCATGGCGAGGTGTTTGTGACTGATGACGGAGCGGAAACCGATCTGGATCTAGGGCACTACGAGCGCTTCACGCATGCTCCGCTTTCGCGCGATAACAATTTGACGACCGGGCGTATATACGAGCAGATCATCTTGAAGGAACGGCGCGGGGATTATCTGGGCAAGACGGTGCAGGTGATTCCGCACGTGACGAACGAGATCAAGAACGCGATGCGGAAGGTCTCGGCCAACGGCGCGGATGTAACGATTGTCGAGATCGGCGGCACGGTGGGCGATATCGAGTCGCTGCCGTTTTTGGAGGCGATTCGCCAGATGCGTCAGGAGCTGGGACGTGAGAATACGGTGTTTGTCCACCTGACGCTGGTGCCGTGGATTGCAGCGGCGCAAGAGCTGAAGACCAAGCCGACGCAGCACTCGGTGAAGGAGCTGCTCTCGATTGGAATTCAGGCTGACATTCTGCTGTGCCGCAGCGACCGGACCATCAGCCGCGAGATGAAGCAGAAGATCGCGGCATTTTGCAACGTCGAGGAGCGGGCTGTTATTGGTGCGAAGACGGTTTCGACTATCTATGAGGTGCCGCTGGGATTCGCGCAGGAGGGAGTGGACTCGCTCATCCTGAAGTATCTACACAGAGAGGCGCCCGAAGGCGATCTAAGTAACTGGAAGGACCTGGTGGAGCGCTGCCACAATCCGAAGGACGAAGTCTCTATCGCCATCGTCGGCAAGTATGTGGAGTATGAGGATAGTTATAAGTCGCTGAAAGAGGCGCTGACGCACGGTGCGTTGCTCAAGAGCTTGAAGCTGAACGTGACGTGGATCGAGGCGGAGGGGTTGGAGTCGAAGTCGCCCGACGATCGGAGTTACGAATCTCAGTTGGAGGGGTTCGATGGCATTCTTGTGCCCGGCGGCTTTGGCAAGCGCGGTATTGAAGGCATGTTGAATGCGATTCGTTATGCGCGCGAGAAGCAGGTGCCGTATTTTGGGATTTGTCTCGGCATGCAGACGGCGTGCATTGAGTTCGCGCGGAATGTGTGTGGCCTGAAGGATGCGAATTCGAGCGAGTTCGATCCGGCGAGCCAGCACAGGATTATTTACAAGCTCCGTGAATTGCTCGGCGTGGAGGAGATGGGCGGCACGATGCGGCTGGGTGCGTGGACGTGCGTGCTCCAGGAGGATTCAATTGCGTATCGGGCGTACGGCGCGACGGAGATCAGCGAGCGGCATCGGCATCGGTATGAGTTCAACCGCGAGTATGAGGCGCTGCTGACCGGCGGCGGCATGCAGATTACTGGAACCACGCCGGACGCCACTTATGTGGAAATCGTCGAGATTCCCGGCCATCCCTACTTCCTTGGATGCCAATTTCATCCGGAGTTCAAGTCGAAGCCGCTCGAGCCGCACCCGTTGTTCCGTGAGTTTATTGCGGCGAGCTATAAGAATCGGGTGGGGCGGCGGAAGACCGACGCTGCCGAAACCACGACTCTGGCGAATGCTTTCTCCTCCTGACTTCTGCGGTGGAGGGAACCGTACGAAGGCAATCTTCGAATTGAAGCCGCCGAGGAGCAGCTCGATGAATGCGCGGAAGAGTATTGGAGCCGACAGCCGGAGCTAACCCGGGAGGTCGTGCTCAGGTTTTTCGCACAGATGCATCCAGCAACCCACATCCATCGAGCCGCATCTGACTAAGGGTTCCGAAGCAGGCTCTTGACACGTTCGGGTGATGAATGTGACCGGGTAGTTTGTGCAAAAATGCCCAACTAGTAACAGAGGCGTGACAGAACCTATTGACAATCGAATTTCGGCGGGCCTATTGTGACTGGGTTTTTATCGAAAGAAAGGGAGTCCCCAACGATGTCTCACTTTGAATTACAGCCCGAAGAGTCGGAATTACAGCAGTATGCAGAGCAGTGCTGGCAGAAGGCCGGCGATCGGGAGAAACAGCTTGAAACGGCTGCTTACGAGGCTGGCGCGGCGATCCGCGCCGGGGAATATTCGCTGGCCAACCTCGAAGATATTGTTCGCTGGAAGTCGGAGCGTGTGGTCCACTACCTGATTGGAAACAGCGAAGCGAAGATCAGGAAGGTCCTTGCCGTCGCCGCTTCGCCCGACAGCTCGACCCGGAAGGCAGTCGAAGCACTGATGGAGCTGCGCGGCGTCGACTTGGCGATTGCTTCGGCAATTCTTGCCGCGATTGACCCGGAGCGCTATAACGTACTCGACTTTCGCACTCTGGAGGCATTGGGACACGCTCGCCACGATGTGGAGTTCTACGCCGAGTATGTAGCCTTTTGCCGCAGGCTTGCCGAGCGCGGGCTGGTTCAACCGCAAAGCGATTTGCCAGGAGCCACGCCGCTTCATGCTCTGGAAAGAGCACTTTGGGAGTGGTCGCGGAGCCGCGCCGAGCACCGCGTGCTGGCGTAGAGATTCCGGTCCATTTCTATTTGGGAATTCCCAGCCAGTCGGCGGACGATCGGGTATCGTTCGCCGGGGAGGCTTCTGCCGGCTTCACGCCGCGACAGGCGCGTGCAATTCAATGTGCACGCGCCGGAGGATGCTGCAGCGTCGCGTGAATCAGGCAATGATGGACGGCCTGGTCAAGGCCTGCCCTGTCCGCCTGGCTCAGCGCGATGGGGACTTCGACATCAATGTGAAAATTGTCCAACCGCGCAGGCGGTCCGGCCTTCTCCACCGTTACGCGTACGGCGAGTCCTGCTTGCGGCAGCGCCTTCTTTTTGAGATAGGCCGCAGCGTAGAACGCCGCACAAGAGCCGAGCGCCGCCAGAAAGAATTCCGGAGGAGTCATGCCTTCATCGTGGCCTCCGGATTCAGTTGGTTGATCGCTGAACAGCTTGTGTTGCCGCGCCCTGATTTCGAACTTCACCTCGCCGAGGTGTTTTACGTTCACTTCGATCATCTCTTCTCCTTGAGCGACGCAATCGTGGTTCTGCGATCTCCGGCCAGCGCCGCATCCAGCCGATCTCGTAGCAGTTTCCGAGCCCTGTGCCAGCGGCTCTTCATCGCAGCCTGTGGCAGTCCCAACTGCCGGGCCGTTTCTTCTCCTGAAAGCTCCTCGATCGCGCGCAGTTCATAGACGGCCCGGTATTGCCTCGGCAAACCATCGAGCGCGGTCTTGAGAATCTGCCGCATTTCCGCGGTGCGGGCCCGGTCCTCAGCTGACGGCCGTCCTTCGACGACCTCTTCGCCGTTTTCCTCCAGGGCGGAGAGTTGCAGCAACGGAAGCAACGCTTCCCGCCGTCTCAGTTGCCAGCACACCCGATGCGCGATCCGTCCCAGCCAGCTGCGGAAGGCTTCTTCTGCGCCTAGAGCATCGAGACTTCGATATGCCTTGAGGAGTGCCTCAATGAGCACATCCTCGGCGTCTTCGCGATTCCCGCAGACGCGCACCATCTGGCGGTAAAAAGCGTCCTTGTGCCGATGTGCGAGCTGTTCAAAATCCAATCGTTTTGGTCTTTCAAGACCGTTTGGCCAATTCACAGTCGCAGGATATTCCGGGCGGCGCTTGCAGCGCTGTGCCGGATGACCGCTTTGTGCGATTCCACGGTAACCTTGCGAGCACTTCGCCCATGAGGCACAAGTTGGTGAGACCGGCAAAGGCCAGACCGCAGCCTACAAACGCAGGCAGAATCAGCCACCATTGCGATACCGCGATGCTCAGCGCGACGCCCACAGCCACAAGCAAACCTGCAATCAGCCGCACTTGCCGTTCAAGAGCCCATCTTGCCGCCGTATTGCGCACGACCGGATACCCGGCTTTGAGCCAGGCATCGGTGCCGCCTTCGAGCACCAGGAGAGGTCTTCCGGTGTCGGTCAGCAGTGCTTGCGCTAAGCGAGCCCGTGTCCCCGCCTGGCACACCAACACGACTGGTGCAGGGGTGTGCAGATCCGCGGTGCGCAACTCAATCTGCTCCAGAGGAATGTTGATGGCTCCGGGCAAATGCCCCGAGGCAAACTCGGTAGGCGAGCGCACGTCGACGAGCTGCGCCGTGTGTCCCGCCGCGTCCCATCCCTTCCATGTGTCAATGGTGATTGTCTCTGCAGCCCCGGGCATTTCTTCTCCTCTATTAGGGAAGAGCGCCGGTTTTTGGAAAAGGATTCGCGCAGGCGGAGCGATTTCTTTAGTTTGACGAGAGCGACTGCCGGAGCAGACGTCGATGGCTGGCTCTTACAAGCCGGTACAATCGAACGCGTGAGCACATCCTTCGAAATAGGCCCCGTTCATGTTGGGACGGGGCAGTTGTTTTTGATCGCCGGTCCGTGTGTGATCGAGTCGGAAGCGCACGCGCGCAAGATGGCGGAGGCCATTCAGCGCATCACGAGCGATCTGAGCATCCCTTACATCTTCAAGGCGAGCTACGACAAGGCGAACCGCACCAGCGTGAAGAGTTTTCGCGGACCGGGGCTTGCGGAGGGTACGCGCATCCTGGGGCTAGTGGCGAAGGATACGGGGCTGCCGGTACTGACGGATGTGCACGAGCCTGCGCATTGCGAGGCGGTGGCCGAAGCCGTGGACGTGTTGCAGATCCCGGCGTTTCTTTGCCGGCAGACGGACCTGCTTGTGGCTGCAGGCAAAACGGGCCGAGCCGTCAACATCAAAAAAGGGCAGTTTGTCGCACCATGGGACATGACGCATCCGGTGGAAAAGGTGCGATCGACCGGCAACGAGCGGGTGTTTCTGACCGAGCGGGGCGCGAGCTTCGGCTACAACACCCTTGTGGTTGACTTCCGGTCGCTCGCGATCATGCGGGAGCTGGCGCCGGTGGTCTTTGATGGGACGCATTCGGTGCAGCAGCCCTCGGCGGCGAACGGGGTGAGCGGCGGGCAGCCGGAGTTTATTCCGCTGCTGGCGCGGGCGGCGGTGGCGGCTGGCGTGGATGGACTGTTTCTCGAGGTGCACGATGACCCAGCGAATGCGAAGTCGGACGGGGCGAATGCCCTGGATTTGAAGCTGCTGAAGCCGCTGCTGGGGAGGCTGCTGGCGATACAGAAGGCGACGAACTAGAATCCGTACTCGGCAGAAGGAAGAGGTTTGTGTCGAGTATGAAATTGAAACATGTTGTTCTTATGAGTTGTGCTTTGGTCGTCGCCGCAGCGCCGGCCTGTGCGCAGGTAAGAAACCTGGTGACCGAACGCTCCAGCAGTGAGTGGACACGGATTGCGATTCCGCCAACGCACCCCGTGAGCGACATCGCGCAGTGGCATATTGACCCTGTGGCAAAAACGATCGTATGTGACGGCAATGGCGGCCACGAGTGGCTGCGGTTCAACCAGGAGTTCAGCGATTTCAAATTCCATGTGGAGTGGCGCTTCACGAAGGTGGATGGGAATCCACATTACAATAGCGGGGTTTTCTTCAGGAACGACACGGATGGAACGATTTGGCATCAGGCGCAGACGACGCTGGAGGGCGGGTACTTGTTCGGCGAGACACTGATCGCGGGAAAGAAGATCTCGTTCAATGAGTCGAAAGAGATGACGGAGAACCGGGTCAAGCCTGCCGGCGAGTGGAATGTCTACGATATTGAGTGCCGGAAGGATGTGTGCACTTTGGCCGTCAACGGAGCGGTGGTGAACACGCTGCACACAGACGTGGAGAAAGGGTATGTCGGGCTCGAGTCGGAGGGATCCAGGATCGAGTTCCGCAATGTTGTGATTGAGGAGTTGAGATAGAAATGCCGTCGCGTCGGGGCTAGATCCGATGAAGATCCGATGGTCTGGGACATGATATGGACAGACGAGAGTTTCTTGCGCGTGGGACAGCGATAGGCGGAGCTATCGCGGCGGGTAGAGTGGGAATGGCAGAGGCCATGGCTGCGGCGGTCGATTCTGCGGGGCCGAATGTGGACTTGAACCGGCATCGCTTCGGCGTGAATTACACGCCTTCGCACAACTGGTATTTCTGCTGGAACGATTGGAATCCCGATCCGATCCGGCGCGACCTGGATGCGATTGCGGCTCTTGGCGCGGATCACATGCGGATCATGCTGGTTTGGCCGTTCTTTCAGCCGAATCCGAAGTGGGTAAGCCCGGCGCATCTGGAGCGGCTTGACCAGTTGATCGCGCTGATGGGCGAGCGGCATCTCGAGGCGCTGGTGACGGTGTTCACGGGGCAACTGAGCGGGTGGTTTTTTCTGCCGTCCTTCAATCGGTTGTCGGATGGGTTCTATACCGACCCAATGATGTGGGACGCGGAGGAACTTTTTGTGCGCGAGCTGGCGCGGACGTTGAAGCCGCATGCCAACGTGATCGGATTCGATTTTGGCAATGAGCTGACTACGTGCTGGCAGGCTCCGATTGAAGCGGGCGACGCGTGGATGAAGAAGATGTTCGCGTTGATGAACGAGGCGCTGCCGGGACACTTGCATGTGAACGGATTGGACCACAGGCCGTGGTTCACAGTTGACACTTTTTCACCGCAGGCGCTGGCGGCCGCGCGGTTTCCAGTAACGCATTGCTATCCATATTGGAGCGAAGCGGTGAAATATGGCGGAGCAATGGACCCGCCGAGTGTGAAATTGCTGGCGGCGATGACCGCACTGATTCGCGCGTACGCCGGTTCGCAGGAGAAGCCGGTGTGGGTGGGCGAGTTCAATACGTGTATCAAGGAGTTGCCGGAGAACGGTCAGGCGGAGTGGCTGGAGAAGGCCGTGTTGGCGGGGATTGACGGAGGCGTGAACTGGTTTACCTACTGGGACAGCCACGATGTGGACCGCAAGTTTGAGTTCAATCCGCTGGAGTACACGCTCGGCCTCCTGACCAACGACGGGCGCGTCAAGGAGCAGGGGCGCGTGTTCAAGCAACTTGCCCAGACGTACGGTGGTAAGCCTGTGGTGTATCCGAAGGCGAGCTTGCCGCCGCCGCCCGCGAACCGAACGCAGGATGAGACGTGGCGCTGGGTGCTGGACTGGCTGGGGTGGAAGCCCGCTGCATCTTGACTTTCCCGATGAATAGGGACTGGCGGCTTGGATTAGCGACGGCAGATCAGGCCATTTCGCCTGATACCATTTCGGCATGTCCGGAGCCTCTACCCGCACAATGACAGGCCCAAAATTCTTCTTGACGGGCGTAGCTGTCTTCCTTTCGTTGTTCGTCTTTTCACTGAACACAACATATGCACAGGGTGGGTCAAACAAGGCCACGCCCGATCGGGCCCACATCGAAGAGATACTTCAGAGCCTGAGCCGCGGGCGCAATGTAAGCCAGGTGGCCGTATCGCCGGATGGCAAGCGTCTGGCGTGGATCGAGGGAATGCGCGATGGCGGAGAGATTCGTGTGGCCCAGCTCGATGACTTGAAGAAGAACACGCCTGTGACGGTGGCGAGCAAGCCGGATGCAGGCTGCCTCGAAAAGGAGATCGCGTGGGCACCGGATTCGAAGGCGCTTGCGTTCTTCTCGGACTGCGCTGCACCCGGAGATCAGGCCGATCTCTATTTGTCGCCCCTGGATGGGACCGCGGCGCGCAGGCTGACGCAGTTGAAGGGCTATGAGAGTTCGCTGGCATTCTCTCCAGATGGAACGATGATCGCGTTTTTGTATGTGGAGGGGGCGACGCGGCCAGCGGGGGCATTGGCTGCAATGAAGCCTCCCGCCGGCGTGATTGGGGAAGATGGGGTCGAGATTCAGCGTGTGGCTTTTGTTGCGGCGAATGCGAGCGCACCGGTTGCGCCGACGCCGGCGACGCCGGCCAATCTGCACGTCTATGAGTTTGATTGGGCGCCGGACTCGAGGGGATTGGCGTATATCGCTGCCGATCCGCCGGGAGAAAACAACTGGTGGGTGGCGAAGCTGTACACGCAGGTCCTGGCCGGACGGGCAAAGCCGATCCTGGATCCGGCGAACACCGAGGGCCTGCTGCACGGTATGCAGATCGCAGTGCCGCGGTGGTCGCCCGATGGGAAAGTGATTGCGTTTATCGGTGGGTTGATGAGCGACCAGGGATCGACCGGCGGCGATGTGTGGGTGGTCCCTGCGGGAGGCGGGACTCCGCGCAATCTCACACCGCAGCGGCCGACTTCGCCCGCATGGATCGCGTGGGGAGACGACGAGCACATCTTTGTGAGCGAGCTTGCCGGCGGGAATTCGCAGCTGGTGCGCTTCCGGGTGCAAGGGGACAGGAAAAGCGAGGGTGTGGCGGCAAGTTTCGGTGCGCCCATCTTCAGCATCCCTGGGACGGTGAGCGATGGGCGATTGGAGATGAGTCTTTCATCGACCGCCGATCGCTCGATGTTCGTGTTTCGCGCCAGCACATTCGATCATCCCATGGAAATCTATGCTGCCAAGCCGGGAACGGTGATGACTTCGGGATTGGAGGGCGTAATCCAGTTGTCGCATCTGAATGACGGCGTCGAGCCGGCATGGGGCAAAACGGTTTCTCTGTCGTGGAAGGACGAGTCGTTTCACGTGCAAGGCTGGCTCATGTTGCCGAAGGACTACGATCCGGCAAAGAAATACCCGCTCATCGTGGAAGTGCACGGTGGTCCCGCAGCTGCAGTAGTAGCGCAATGGGGACCGCGGGGTGGGATTAGTGCGCAGGCATTTTCCGCGATGGGATATTTCGTGTTGGAGCCGAACCCGCGCGGCAGCTTCGGCCAGGGTGAAGAGTTCACAGAGGCGAACCGCAAAGATTTCGGACATGGCGATCTGCGCGACATTCTTGCGGGCGTCGATGCCGTGGTTGCGAAGTATCCTGTCGATCCCCAGCGCGTGGGTTTAACCGGGTGGAGCTATGGCGGCTTTATGACGATGTTTGCGGTGACCCAGACGGATCGATTCAAGGCCGCAGTTGCAGGCGCGGGCATCTCGGACTGGCTGAGTTATTACGGCGAGAACTCGATCGATCAGTGGATGATTCCGTATTTCGGCGCATCGGTTTACGACGATCCCGCGGTGTATGCGAAGAGTTCAGCGATCGACTTCATCAAGCAAGCGCATACGCCGGTTTTGGTTGTGGTCGGGGATCGCGATGGCGAATGTCCCGCGCCGCAGTCGTATGAGTTTTGGCATGCCCTGAGGGACGAGCACGTTCCGACACAATTGGTGGTTTACCCTCACGAGGGTCACGGCTTTGTGGACCCCGAGCACCGGCGCGACGTGATGGAGCGAACGGTGGAGTGGTTTGCGCGGTATATGCCAGCTTCCTAGGACCTGCGTTTTGCTCCCCATCCGAATCGTTTGGAGTCTATCCATTATCGAAAGCCTTTCTTGGCAAAGTTGGGTTCGTCCGGGTCCGGCAAAATGGCCACTTTGCCCTGATACACTTTTCTTTGGAGAAGAACAGGGTATGTTGCGTCGACTGGCTGCACGAAAGACGTTTGCGCGCGGCTCAACGCCTGAGCGGTGATGCAAAATGCAGGCGGGTCCAGAACTGTTGACGGGCAGCCTCCAACCCAAACTCTTGACGCATTTAGAAAGACCGTTCCGCGGTTCGCAGGGGTGGGACGGGGAGGATTCATGCGGCGGTATTTAACGCTTATTTCCTTGTTGTGCCTGACCATTCCAGCAGGAATTTCGATCACCGGCTGCACGCGCAACCCGGCCGGGAACTACTGTAACGGGCTTGGCTACGGAATAAAGATCACGCAGCTGTACTCGATCGATCTTGAGCCGAGAACTACGGGAATCTCGCTTGCATTTGGTCAAACGCGCCAGATTACCGCCCCTACGGGTGAGACCTGCAAAGGGACGTCGGTCAGTATTGCGTCTTATTCCTACGGCACGACAAATAACCAGTTAGTCGACCTCTCTCCTACAGGAAACATCTGCGCCGGGCTCTGGAACCGCAACTCGGGTGGAGGCATTGCGGACTACACGATTTGCAATCCTCCCAGTCCCATCCCGAGGACGGGCGGACTACCCTACAGCACGGCTTTCATCACAGCCTCGGCGGAATCCATCGTGTCCAACCCGGTAGAAGTGTATGTGCATGCCCCGGTGAGCGCGATTAGCCTTGCCACCAGCGGTCTCCCAACCGGCCAGTCGTGTGCGTCGCAGGGGACGATTGCGCAGCTCGATTCGGAAGCCTGCTTCGTCAGTGGCGGCACACAGTATGAGTTCTGCGCGCCGCCAGGCACTACGACCCCGGCTTGCTCGGGAGGATTGCCACCGGGCATCAGCTCGATCAGCGCGCTTCCAGACTGCACAAACGCGATCGGGGTAGCGAGTTACAACGTCAGTACCACTACGGTCGCCTCAATTAATTCCGAGACCAACCAGATCACAGCGGAATTGCCGGGTACTACGGCCATTACTGCATCGGTTGCAGGATCGGGTTCTTCCGCCGGATATTTTTCGACTTGCTCACCACAGTCCATTTCTGTGACTTTGGCGAATGGCAATACAACGGGAACCGTGACCCAGGGTGTGCAGCAGAACCTGACGACCACTGTCATCGATACCGCGGGCAATCCCATCACTGGCCTCACCCTCAATTACCAATCGACGAATCCGCTGGACATCACGGCCGGCGCGGGGGGCGCCATCTCCGCCACATACCCCGGTGCAGCCTCGGTGTATGCGATCTGCCAGCCGGCTACCTGCAATCCGTCGCCGATCAATGTGGTGGGCGCCGGCAATGGCACGGGGCTCTCGATTTCAAGTAACCCGGTCAATATTACGACGCCGGGCACGGCGAGTTCGTATATGTGGTTTTCCGCACCGGGCCAGTCCCAGTACTTTGTGCCAATCGAATTGTTGAGCGGTACGGTTGGTTCAACTGTGCGTCTGCCGTATGTGCCGAACTCGATGGTGATGGACCAGACCGGCACCAACCTCTACTTCGGTTCGTCGCACGAGTTGATGGTGTACACGACGGCCTCCAACGGCATATCGACCCAGAATCCGAACGTGCCCGGCGTGGTGCTGGCCGTCGCTCCGAACAACCAGACGTTGTTAATCAATGACCAGGTGCGGCAGGTCTTCTACCTCGCTACGCCCAATGGAACAGTAAATGCGACCTTCGGCGGCCTGGGCACATCGGCGCAATGGACCCCGGATTCACAGACGCTCTACATCACCGACAGCGCCGCGGCGGGTCCAGGGCACACCAATACGCTGTATGTCTACAACGCGAACACAGGATGGACGACCTACGATCTCACCGCTTCCGGCGGTGCTGAGCATCTGGCGTTGATGATTCCCGGGGTGGGCGCCTATCTCAGCGGCAATCCGACGGTCGCGCACACCTGGTGCCCGTCAGGAACCGTCGGCAACTATGCGAGCATGGTCTTCTATCCCCAGGGCGATTCGGTGGCCGAGGCGAACGATGTTCTCGCGGCGACAACGGACGGCGAGCACATTCTTGGCGCGGCGTACGCCGGCGGTGGAGTGACACTCAATGACATTTCCGCGAAGGTACCGACGACCACAACCGCCAGCGGCGCTGTCACTCCGGCCCCCTGCCCGGTTTCATCCGCCGGTGCGTTGACGCCGTTGATGATTTCCCACACGGTCAATCCGCCACAAGCCCTCAGCATCAGCGCAACAGCGGTCAACCAGATTGTCACTTCTCCGGCCGCCGTGACGCAGGGTTCCGCTGCCTCACCAACCAATCTGAGTTTCATCACCTATAACGGGGCTACCGCGGGTGCGCCGCTGCCGTATTACACGCAGACGAGCGGCAGCAGCGCGCCGGGCACAGTTGGATATGTCACGCTGACCGGTGCATCCGCGATCACGGCTCCCGTCGCAGGCGCGTTTAGTTCCGATGGAACGCTCTTCTTTGTCTCGACCGCGGGAGACAACCTGATTCACTACATCAACACATCGACTCTGACCGACACGCAGCAGATTAGCCCCAACTTGCCGGCATGCGTGCCCGGCTCAGATCCGGACTGCACCATTACTACACCCACCACCAGCGCTGTTCCGGCGACCGCGATTGCTGTAAAGCCGCGTTCGACCACGTAACGGATCGACAAGCGTGGGACTGTCTTTCGGGGCCTCTTTGGAGAGGCCCCGATGTCTTTTCGACCTCGCGATCTCATGCGCCCCGCACGGTAGAATCAGAGCATGATTAAAGGGATCTCGTTCTTGCGCCCCGCCGCAAGCGCAGCGGCTTACGATCGCCTTGCGAGCTTTCTTTCGGCGCTGGGATTCGCGAGCGGAAGAGGCTGGAACGAGACGGCAAGCCGGGGCGCCTCTTTTCTGGCGCCACTGGGGAACTTGGAAATTGTGGAAGGCGAACTCCCTTCGACGGCCGGTGTTCTCGTCGAGGTGACCCAACTCGACACCGTTTACCAGGCTGCGCAAGCCTGGCTTCGGGCGCAGGATGCCGAAGCCTCTACGCAATCGATCTCCTCCATCACAGAGACGCACTGGAGGTCGCGCATCTTCACGGTTGAGCCGGAGCCTGGATTTGCCTTGAGCTTCTGGGCATGGACCGATCCGCTCCAAGGCAAGCCGGTTGCGATCGAAGGCGATCTCTCGGCAGCGGGGATGAAGTTCGCGATTGTCGTGGCGCGCTGGAACGCCGTGATTACGGACCGGCTGCTGGAAGGGGCGCTCGATGCTCTGTTGCGCAGCGGCGCAATGCGCGGGGATATCGATGTGGTGCGCGTGCCGGGGGCGTGGGAGATCCCGGCTGCGGCGCGCACAATTGCAGAGCAAAACAATGTGGATGCAATCGTCGCGCTTGGCTGCCTGTTGCGTGGCGAGACGGCGCATTACGAAGCGATCTACAACGAGGTGTCGCGTGGCATCGGCCAGTCGCAACAGGAGACGGGCGTTCCGCATAGTTTTGGCGTGCTCACCTGCGAGACGCTTGAGCAGGCGCTCAACCGGGCCGGCATCAAGGCCGGAAACAAAGGATTCGAGGCCGCCAGCGCGGCCATCGAGATGGTGAGCCTGAAGCGCAAACTTGTCCCGCGGGGCCTCTCTTGACCGCCGGCACGCGGCGTAAGTCGCGCGAGCTTGCGATGCAAATGCTGTTTCAGGCCGATGTCGGCAAGCAGACGCCCGAGCAGGTGAGGGCAACGTTTTGGAAGGCTGGCGACGAAGTCGAGCCAGAGGTTCGCGGATTCGCTGAAGACCTATTCCGCGTGGCAATCGCGAATCAGGAGAAGATCGACGAGCTGATCGTGGCCAATTCAAAGAACTGGCGCTTGGAACGCATGCCGGCAGTGGATCGCAACTTGCTTCGCATGGCCGTGGGCGAGATGCTCGGTTTCAAAGCGACGCCATTTCCCATCGTAATCAACGAAGCGCTCGAGATTGGGAGGCGTTACTCGGCCCCCGAGTCCATCAATTTTCTCAATGGCCTGCTGGACGCCGTCGCGCACAGTCTTTTGCCAAAGTGAGCGCGACGAACGATCGCCGGCTGCGGCGAGCATTGCAACACCGGCGAGGCTTACAACACATTCCCCGGCGCAGGCGTCCAATGCCAAGGGGCTTCCTCAAGAGAGGCTCCAGCAATAGCCGGGGATTCGGCTGCGTTGACAACTATTTGCAAATCGGCTGGAATTTGAGGCGTACCATGGGATTTGATCAGTGCAGGCTTTCTTCCGATGAAAGGGGATTTCGGTATGGCAGAGGATAACAGGGCACAAGGGCTCGCCTGGTTCCTGGCGGGAATCGGTGTCGGCGCTTTGGTGGGAATTTTGTATGCGCCCAAGAGCGGACGTGAAACCAGAGAAGACATCGCGCAGGGCGCGCGCGAGGGCACGGACTATCTGCGCTCCAAGAGCAAGCAAGCCGCGCAGCAAGTGAGCACCTTGGTGGACAGGGGCAAGGAACAGGTCGGCGAATATGTCGATCGCGGCCGCGAAGTCGTGGACCGCGGGCGGGCTCAGTGGGAAGAATTCGTCGAACGGGGCAAGAGCCTGGTGGGTGACCAGACCACCCGCGTGGCAGCGGCCGTTGATGCTGGACGAGAGGCCTATCGCGCCACTGCAACCGAGCCGACGGAGTAGTTGCGGGCTGGATCGAGTCGATCCGGTCTCGATCCACCGCTTGATGATGGGGAAATTCCCGAGTGGGTTCAGTGCGATTGCTTCTGGATATGGGACCGGGAGCGACCGGAGTGTCCCTGGTCCGTTCCCAAAGGAGTGGGGGCTGGCTCATTTGCTTGCGTCGGCGCCCGGGCGAATTTCGACGTCTCGGCCATCTCAGGGGAGATCGTCTCGGTGGCTAATTTGAATAACGAAACACTTTTGTTGATCTTTGTCGCCTGCACCGGTGCCGCGGTGTTGATGCAGGCGCTTGTTTTGCTGGCACTGTTGTTGACCGCCCGCAAAGCTTTGAAATTGGCGCAGGAGCAGATCGAGGAACTTCGTACAAACGTGCTGCCGGTTGTGCACGATACGAAACAGCTTCTTTCGAACGTTGGTCCCAAGATCGAATCGCTCGCGACGGACTTTGCGGCGGTGACAAGCGGGTTGCGTGCCAACGGAGCAAAATTCCAAGAGTCTGCCACCGACATTTTGGACCGCGTGAACCGCCAATCGAATCGCGTCGATATGATGCTGACGGGAATGCTCGACACCGTGGATCGGGCCGGCGCTGTGGTCGCCGATGTCATCAGCGTCCCGATCCGGGAGCTTGCGGGGATTGTCGCATTTGCTCGGGCTGCCATCGGCAGTCTGACTTCCGGAGCTCCGCGCCCGCAGCCTGGCCCCCAGCCCACACATTCTGCAGCAGACAAAGATCTTTTCGTCTAACTTAGTCAGACACAGAGAGGACGAGTGTGCTCATGCGGCGACTCATGGTTCTTTTGTTTGTGCTCGGCGCCGCGGCAGCGGTCTCGCAAGCAGAATCCACGCCGAGTCCCGCGCTGCTGGTGCTTTCGAAGCAGGATCATACGCTGGCAATCGTCGATCCGCGGGATTTGCATGTCGTGGCGCGGGCTCCAGTCGGTGACGATCCGCACGAGGTGATTGCGTCGACGGATGGACGTACGGCGTATGTGTCGAATTATGGATTTGGGCAATTCCACACCATCACGATGATTGACCTGATCGGGCAGAAACAGATTGGGACAATCGACCTGGGTGCGCTGCGCGGTCCGCACGGGTTGGACTTTGTCGGCGGCAAGTTGTGGTTCACGGCGGAGGCGGCCAAGTCGATCGGCAGTTACGATCCAGCGTCCGGCAAGGTTGACCGCATCATTGGCATCGGGCAGAACCGGACGCACATGATCTACGTTTTTCCCGACAGCAAACGAATCGTCACGACCAACGTGAACTCGGCGACAGTGACCGTGCTGGATAAGACGGAGGGCGCGGCAGGAGCGCCGATGGGACCTCCGCCGGGAATGGCGCCGCCACCGGGAGCCCAAGGCGGACCGCGGCGCATGCCCGGGCCTCCGGGGGGTGACTGGAATGAAACGGTAATCCCAGTGGGCAAGGGCTCGGAAGGATTCGATGTGTCGCCGGATGGGAAAGAGGCCTGGACAGCGAACGCAGGGGAAGGCACGGTCTCAGTGATCGACCTGACGGCGCTGCATGTGTCCGACACGATCAAGGCCAATGTGCCCGGCGCGAACCGGCTGAAGTTCACAGCGGATGGCAAGCTGGCACTGGTCTCGCTGCTGGGAAGCCCGGAGCTGGTGGTGATCGACACGGCGACGCACTCGGTGATCAAGCGGCTGCCGATAGGACATGGTGCGGCGGGGATTTTGATGGAGCCGGGCGGAAAGCGTGCGTTTGTGGCCTGCACACCGGATAGCTACGTTGCGGTCATCGACCTGCAGACGCTGACGATGGTGGGCAAGATCGATGCGGGCGGAAATCCTGACGGACTGGCGTGGGCTGCGCAGCAGTGATGTCTGCTGTGCTGAAGCGCATCTCGGTTCTTGCCACGATTCCGGCGCGACCCAGAACCGTGCTCTGATCCTTGGTGCTTCCTCAGGTCTCAAAATCGAGACCTGGGGCATCCATGGTCGTGTGGATTGATGCTTCGTTGTTCTACTGTTCGTCGAACTCCAGGACCTGGATCGAGAGTCCAGGGACGGTGTGATGGAAGTGGCTGCTCACGTCGTGCAGAGACGATTCGACAGGCACGATGCGGTCGGGTGAGTCGATGGAGTTGGTTTCCTGGGTGTCGTTCGCGTGCAGACTCACCAGCTTTGCGGCGCTTGCAAGCTTTACGCCGTCAAGGTTGATGTCGACTGGCTGCGGATCGGTCGAGGCGTTGACGAGTTTGAGATAGAGCTTCCTTTTGGCTGCGCTGCCGGTGATGGAGTAAAACAACTTCGGACCTGCGCCTTCCAGCTTTGAGCCCAGGGTGTGATCTCCAAGATAGGATGCGAACAGCACCTGGGCGTAGTAGGCCGGCGAGCCATAGCTTTTCATCCCGTTGTAGCCGATAAGGTCGGTCTCCCATTGCATGCCGCCGGGATCGACGCGGACCAGCAGAGGCGCGTAGGCGGCCATGACGACGATGTCGCTGTTGCGCTCGAGACCGGTCATCCACGCAGCGTCGCCTAACGCGGCGCCAAAGTTGGGCGTGGGGAAGCCTTCGCGCGTGGCCCATTCGCCGACGAAGATCTTGGGTCCGTTGCGGTCGGCTTTGTCATAGCGGCCGGAGCCCCACTGCGGCGCGGCCGAGCCGGGAGCCGGCGTGTCGTAGTGGGTGGCATCGTGGAAATTGTCGGTCGCGCGCACGTAGAAGTGCTCGTCGAGCACATCGGCCTTGAGGCCTTTGACGGGCGCAGTAATGATGAGCTGCAGTTCGGGGTATTTCGCCTTGATCGCCTTGTAGAAGGGCGGGCAGCGTTCTTGGTAGCTACCGGAGTGGTCGAGCCAATCTTCGTTGCCGATTTCAACGTAGGTGAGCTTGAAGGGCGCGGGGTGTCCGTCTTTCACGCGCTCGGCGCCCCACTTGGTGTCGGGTCCGCCGGTGACATATTCGATTTCGTCGAGGGCGTCCTGGATATAGGGGCCGAGTTGGTCGGCAGGCACGTGCTCGCCCATCAGTGAGTAACCGGCGTAGACAGCGAGGACGGGATTCATCTTGAGGTCTTCGCACCATTCCAAGAATTCAAGAAGCCCCATGCCATCGGAGGAGTGATAGAACCAGGGACTGGGGTGCGTGGGTCGATCAACATAGGGGCCGATGGTCTTCTTCCAATCGAAACGTTCCGAGATGTGGTCGCCCTCGAGGTAGTTGCCGCCGGGGAAGCGGAGGAACGCTGGATGCATCGCGGCGAGTTTTTCCATGAGGTCGATACGGTTGCCATTGACTCGGTCGTGGTAGGTGGGCGGAAAGAGAGAGACGAGCTGCAGCCACAAAGTGCCCGCGTGGCCGACCGACAGGACGAGGTGATTTTTGACCGAAGGCTCGATCGGGCCGGTCTTCAGATTGAACTCATACTGCTTCCAGTCCGCGCCGATTGAGGGGACGCTGGTGGATGTAATGGTTTTGCCGGTGTCGTCGCTGATGAGGCTGATGCTGACCGGGCCCAAATCAGTCGAGCCAGCCTTGGCGTAGAAGGAACCTTTGTAAGTCGTATTGGGCCGCAAAGCGAAGCCCCAATAGCCGGGGTTCAGAGCGCCCGCCTGATTCTGCGCGTCAGCTTTCTCGACGTCGAGGCGCAGGCTATTCTTGAGAGATTCGCTAGGCCCCGTGGTGCCGTCGGCCACCATCCTGGCGGCGGAGTTTCCGTTTTCGACGAGATACCAGTAGAGGATGCCACTCCAATCGCTGTAGAAGCTGCGGTTGCGGACCATCTCGGCATACAGGCCGCCGTCATAGGAGTAATTGATCTCCTCGGTCATGAGGCCGTAGAGCGTGGGGCTGACGGAAGAGACGGGCTGGTCGGCGTGAATGGTGAGAGTCGCAGGTTGTTGTGCGAGAAGGAGGGTGGAAGTAAGGGCGAGAGTCGCCAAGGCAGCCAGTCGGGCAAACGTTTTCTCAGACATCGATAATTCTCCCTGATTTCAGTGCCGCGCCAGTATAACGTAGGCGCCCCAGCCTGGCTGTGCCTCCGAAGAGAATGCAGTTGAGAGTTGATTTCGCGTTGGGCGCTCCGGAGCGGTCAGTGCCGGCCGATGACCTTTCCCCAATTCACGATCACGCGCGCCTGAAACTGCTCTGCAAATCCCGAATTGAGGTCGGTCTGCGCCGTTTCAAGTTCGACCTGGCCGTTGGACGAATGGTACGGTCGGTGCCTTGGTTAGAGGATCCAGCCGCCGCCGACGACCTCGTCGCCATCATAGAAGACGGCGGATTGGCCGGGCGTGACGGCGCGCTGAGGCTCGTCAAAAACCGCGAGGACTTCCCTTTCGAGCACTGACGCGTCAACTTCGGCGGAGGTCTTACGTGCTCTTGATACTGCGCTGTCCGTCGCGGGGGAGCTCTTGCCTGCTCCTGAAGCCGGTTCGATGGTGGCCCAGGCGGGCTCGTGGCGATGGCGAATCTTGACCTTCACACGCATGGGTGCGGTCAGCGCGGGAATGCTGATCCAGTTGAGACGGTTGGCGCGCAGTGTGCGCGTGGCCAACTCGGCATCGGCGCCGACGGTGACGCGGTGGCTCGCGGGATCGATTTGCAGCACGTAAAGCGGCGAGGGTGAAGAGACGCCCAAGCCCTTGCGCTGACCGACGGTGAAGTTGGAGATGCCTTCGTGGCGTCCGATGACATCGCCATTCGAAGCGACCAATTCACCCGCTGTCACTGGCGCCGGCTCTCCCTGCTCTTCGAGGTAGGCGGTGATGAACTGCTTGTAGTCGCCGCCGGGAATAAAGCAGATCTCCTGCGAGTCAGGCTTTTCGGCGAGCGCGAGGCCACGCCGGCGCGCTACTTCGCGCACCTCGGGCTTGGTCAAGCGGCCGAGCGGAAAGAGCGTGTGCGCGAGCTGCTCCTGGGTGAGGCCAAAGAGAAAGTAGGTCTGGTCCTTTGCCAGATCAGCGGGGCGCTTGAGGATCCAGCGCCCGCGCTTCGGGTCGTATTCGTTGACGGCGTAATGGCCGGTGGCAATGCTGCTTGCGCCGATGGAGCGCGCGGTCCTGAGAAGCTGGTCGAACTTGATGTGGTCGTTGCAAAGAGAGCAGGGAATCGGCGTGCGACCGGCGAGATACTCGTCGACGAAGGGGCGGACCACATCCTTTTCGAAACGATCCTGCTGGTTGACAACGTAATAAGGAATGCCGAGATGCTCGGCGACGCGGCGGGCGTCATACACATCGTCCAAAGAGCAGCAACGGCCGGCCTTGGGCGCGTCCGGAATGCCATGCTTGCCGGCGAGGCGGGTCTGGTCCCAGAGCTGGAGAGTGAGGCCGACGACCGTCTGGCCCGCATGGGCGAGAATGGCCGCGACCGTCGAGGAGTCAACTCCTCCGGACATGGCTACGGCGATGGTGTCGGTGTCAGGCATGGGGAAAATACTGTCCTCTTTATTTTCCCATCCTTTGAGCCTGCGCGCGCATGAGGCCCGGGAGCATTTGTTGCTACTTCGCCTAGGCGGTACCCCTCCCCCCCGGACTCTGGGAAGAAGCTCCTTGTTTTCTTCAGGTTGGCGAGATGATTATGCACTTGACACAGAGAGTGCGCAGGGGCGATCCTGAAACTGCCGTGACAGGGCAGTAAGGGAATCAGGTTTGGACTTCGGCCTGAGCTACAGCTTGCATGATTGTCCCGATAGGAAGGAACATCTCCAAGCCGGTTTCACCATTCTTGAATGGCTGGAACCCAAATCCCTTGTAATACTCGACTAGATCCTTATCAAGGGCGTCTAAGGTCAAAGCATAGGTTCCTGCGCGTTCTGCAATTTCGGACGTGATCTTCAGAGCATGGGCCATCAACATCTTCCCGATACCGCTTCGAGCCCACTCTCTATGAACTGCGATCATCCCCAAGTAAACGACTGGAACCGCATCAACCCTCTTAAATTTGCCGTCCGAAGCGTCGTCTAGCTTCCCGCACTTCAGAGAAGATAAGCAGAGATAATAAAAGCCTAGTACATCGAGGCTTTCTGCTTCGCAGGCCACATATGCACGCACTTGATATGCGTCATGTTGACGGCGAATATTGTTCTTGCAATAGTTCTCTATTTTTTGGACGGTGCAGCAGAAACCCCCTCGCACGTGGTCGCCGCGAAGGGGTCTGATGTGAACTCGACTGATGTCTCGCTTACTTTCTTGGCCCACTCTTTTCAGTGTGCTTCAGAGTGGCCATTAGAGCAACCAATTTAGCAGTCGGTTTGGGTGATTGTGCGCAAACTTCTATGAAGTTGTCATAACCAGCTTGCGGGACTGTCTGGATAGTGGGAAATCTCCCCTGATCCGTAAGCGGTGCCGCCATAATAAATGGCCTCCTCTCTGGCTGTCTCCGAGCCTGTTGTGTCTACCGAAGTAAACACAAATTTCCTTACTAATATTACAATAAAACCATAGATATTCCAAGAACGTATCTAGTAATAATAAGATTCTGATTATAAATAACTTAAGTCACGATTCCTCCCCACAATCGCGGTCATTTTCCCTCTGCGAGCATATGTTTTGTAGTCATGCTCGCAGCCCTGCACTTGATGGGGGGAGGAATAATGAGTACACTTGTGTATCGTGAAGCCCGAGGACCTACAGCATGTAATTGCGGCGACAGAAAGCTATCTCCGTCTTCTCAAGGAGGCAGAGGAAAGCCGCAGGCTTCATCAAAGAGCTGGGATGCCCCTGCCTCCGCCGCTACTTGCTTTGTTTGGTGCCGAAGGAAGCACTGCGTCTCAGATGTCTCTGGGGATGTCAGGCCCCGACATAGATTCTTCTCGTTTGGAGACCAAACCCGAAGAAGCAAGTGATGAGTGGATTTCGTTGAGGGCGGAAGATGCGTCGCCAACGACGGTGGCTCTCGCCTTTTTGAGGTCGAAAAATGGTCATCCCATCCGCGCGCGGGAGTTATCTGATTTGGTTACAGAGATTCTCCCCAATGCAGCAAGTGGTAGTATCTACAATCTCATCAATCGCTTAGAGAGTGATGGTCTGATCACCGAGACGCCCGAAGGGTGGAGGCTAAATGACAAGGACAACGCTGCGATCCTTTCATCGGGATTCTTGTGGGCACCACCACAAAGGCTGTCAAAGCAGGATTTAGCGGCACATCGCCGGGAAGCAATCATTCATCTTCTTCACAAGGAGAGATATTTGCAGGTAATGGAGATCGTTTCCCGTTTGCGCGCTTGGAAATGGGTGAAAGCTCCAATAAACAAGGACCTGCTTAAGGCTGACATGGCTGTCCTAGAAGAGAAGGGTCTGGCCAGGCGAATCGGGGACAGCAGAAATTGGGAGGCAGTACCCGCAAGCGGGACGTAAAGACGGAGGGCGACTAGCGGGTGCTAGGACCGGTCTTATAAACCGGGAATGCTGTCAGGGCATTGGAGTTCGATTCTCCCGCCCTCCGCTCAACTATGTTGGTAGTCTACTCGCATAGACGTGTCAAGGAAAATGCCTCATGGGGAAGCCACCACCTAAAGTACCTCCAGTCGCAAAGGAACAATTCGACGGGCTCCTCCAACGGCTTCTAAAGCAGAAGCCGGAGAAGACGCAGGCGATAAAAGGCTCACCGGCACCCAAGCCGCATGAGCCGATAATCCCTAAGCCTCACCCTTCGGGATCGCAATAAGCTCCACGTAGGGCATCGGGGCGATACCTGCCATGCGGCTCAGTGTCTTGCTAAACCTGTCCTCATCCTTGCGAATGTTGAAGCGGAATTCAAACTCGCTCAGGTAGCGGTGCAGGTGCTTTATCGAGACGCGATGGAAGCTCCCTATCAGACCGCGTTTCAAGAGTGAGAATGCCGACTCCACAGTGTTCGTGTGGATGTTGGTTCCCGGCACTATCCATTCAATCGAGTGATTGACGCTGCGGTGCTTCTTGTTTAACTGTTTGTCGAATGCGAACGGATAGACCGCAGCATCGTCCGTGTAGATGCGATCAGGATTCGGCACGACATGCTTGCGTACGGCCTCACGAATCGTCTCTTTCTTGCCGTCTGGGATGTGGACGAACTTCACCCGTCCAGGCCTGTTGCCCTTCTCGCCCCGTTCGCGGATTCCGAGCACCATATCTTTCGGTACGCGTGGCTTCTGTTTCCCAAACCGGCGCTTTGCTTTCCCGCCGATGTAGGTCTCATCCATTTCCACGATCCCGCGTAATTGATCGAAGGGATTGGTTTCTTCGACCATCGCTTTCCTGATGCGATGCGCCATGTACCATGCTGTGCGATACGATCCGATGCCCAGGTGCTCTTTGAGTTGGTTTGCGCTGATGCTCTTCTTCGCATCTACGACGATGGCAAGGGCCATGAACCACTTGTACAGGGGAAGATGCGAGTCATTGAAGATCGTGCCAGACGTAGCGGAGAACTGTTGTTTGCAGGTAGGCTCTAGGCACTGGAAGAGGCTTTTGCGGATGTTCTTTGTGGCGCTCTTGCGAGTGATCCTGCTAATGCGGTCACAGCCACATACCGGGCAGCGCACGACGCCATCGGGCCAGCGCATCTGCTCGATGTACTTCAAACACTCTTCATCGGTTGGGAATTGCTGCGTCACGTCTATCAGGTTCATTGCTGTGCCTCAAGGTGCTTTAATTCGAGTTCGTCCGCTTTGATCTTTTCTTTCAGGCGCGCAAGATCCCAGTGCGCTCGTTCACGGTCTGCAATAGTGCCGTATTGCAGGATGTACCGTAACCGCTCTTCGTCTCTACGAAGGACTTCTAATCCTTCCCGAAGATGGGTGATCCGAAGGCTGAGGCGATCCATAAACAACTATAGGGCTAATCTAATTCTGTGTCAAGTGCATAATCATCGTTGGCGACAGTGCTTCGCGCCAAAGTCGTCTCGGTGAATAAGTTAGCCACAGAGTCGTCTCAGGAAAAGACTTCGCGTGGTTTGGAGGTTCCCGATCCGAACAGCAGACAAGCAGGCGTGAATTAAGAATAGAGAGTTTGAGGAAATAGACTGCAAAACGCATCGGGCAGCGGTGGTTTTTCAAGGGTCGTTCACAGAGAGCTTTAGCTTTCAAAGCAGGGATGGGCTAGTTTATTGGTTACAGATTCAAACGGCGCTCTCATGCTGATCCTTCGCTCGGCTTACCCATGAACAACTGATGTTGTTCACGGGGTCCCAAGCGCGCCGAAACTCAGGATGACAGGGGATGGTGAGGTTCGTGCTTTCCCACCCTAGCCGCAAAGAACGCGGCTAGGATGGGGCACCCATGATCGTGCAGATTGAAGGGTCGCACCGGTGCGGTTCTAACCCAGAGTGCCGGTGGCCACAGGCGAGAGGGCGCGCAGATGCTCCACGGCTTGAGGGAGAACGCGGAGGACGTGGATGACAGGGCGGGGTGAGGTTCGTGCTTTCCCACCCTAGCCGCAAAGAACGCGGCTAGAATGGGGCACCCATGATCGTGCAGATTGAAGGGTCGCACCGGTGCGGTTCTATCCTAGAGTGCCAGTGGCCACAGGCGAGAGGGCGCGCAGATGCTTCACGGCTTGAGGGAGAACGCGGAGAACGCGGAGGACGTGGATGACAGGGCGGGGTGAGGTTCGTGCTTTCCCACCCTAGCCGCAAAGAACGCGGCCAGGATGGGGCATCCATGATCGTGCAGATTGAAGGGTCGCACCGGTGCGGTTCTAGCTCAGAGCGCCGCTGGCCACAGGCGAGAGGGCGCGCAGATGCTCCACGGCTTGAGGGAGAACGCGGAGGACGTGGTCAACGTCGGCATCGGTCGCGGTTTTGAGCAGACTGAAGCGCAGGCTGGCGCGGGCGCGTGTTTTGTCGAGGCCCATGGCCATGAGAACGTGGCTGGGCTCGGTTGCGCCGGAGTGGCAGGCTGATCCGCCGGAGACGGCCACGCCCTTGAGGTCGAGCGCGATGACGAGGGCTTCGCCTTCGAGGTGATCAAACCAGATATTCGTGGTGTTGGCGACACGGGCGACGGGCTTGCCGTCGGCGCCTGCTCCGTTGAGTCCTGTGCCGGGAATGCGCAGGATTTCGGACTCGAGGCGATCGCGGAGCCCGGCAACTCGATGTATGGTGCCGTCGGCCAGGGAATGCATGGCCAGTTCAGTCGCCTTGGCGAGACCGACGATGCCGGCGACATTTTCTGTTCCCGCACGGCGGCGGCGCTCGTGACTGCCACCGACGAGCAACGACTCGACGGGGGTTCCGCGGCGCACGAACATGGCACCGACGCCCTTGGGTCCATGCGTTTTGTGCGCACTGATCGACAGCAGATGGCAGCCGATTTTGCGGACGTCGATCTTGACCTTGCCTGCGCCCTGCACGGCGTCGATATGGAAGAAAATGCCTGTGTCGGCGGCGATTTTGCCGATCTCTTCAACTGGTTGTAAGACGCCGGTTTCGTTGTTGGCCAGCATCACGCTGATGAGCCGGGTCTCGGGGCGGATGGCGCGCAGGATGTCGGTTGGATCGATGAGGCCGCTTGGTTGCGGGGCGACGAAGGTTGTCTCGATGCCGCGCTGCGCCAGTCGTCTGGCAGCTTCCAAAATGGCGGAGTGCTCGATCGACGTGGTGATCAGGTGATCGCCGGGATGCAAAAGGCCGAAGAGGGCAGTATTGTCGCCTTCAGTGCCGCCGGAGTTGAACACCACTTCCGCGCCATGAGAGTTGAAGAACTCGGCGAGGGTTTCGCGGGCGCGGTCGACGGCGGTGCGGGCGTGTTGCCCGTGCAAGTGGATCGACGAGGCGTTGCCGAAGTGCTCAGTCCAATAGGGACGCATGGCCTCGACCACTTCGGGCAGCAGAGGGGTGGTGGCATTGGCGTCCATATAGACGCGTGGATAGGCTGTGAATCCTGCTGACATCAAAAACCGCCCTATTTCGAAGGCTAACACAGGGTTTTTTGCGGCAAATGTACTCCGCGCGAGGCTTCCGGCGATGCGGGTCACCCGTTCGTGACCCAAAGAAAGTACCTAAGGCGGGGAGGATGATTCGATTCCTCTAAACAATTGCCAGGGGGGAAGATACTCTGGTCCAATCCGGACCCAATGCAAACCCCTTCGCGCAGTTGCCCGAGGATGGGGACTGGTTTGCACCAGTGGTTCACGACGATCACGGGGCGTGTTGATGACGTTGCTCGATTGAGGGCCAGGGGCTACGTTTACGGGTGAATACGTTGAGCGGACAGTCGCAATGCCCCGAAAGAGGCATGAGTTTTGTTTACTGGTTTGTGTACCTGCTCGGTTATCTTGATTGCAGACTTGTCGCTGGACCGCAACTGTCTCTTCTCTGCCTTTGCTGCGGAGTGTTGCGCGATCCCTAATCTAGTTAATTTTTTATGGAGCACAGGTGAAGAATTCTATGAATGAGCCCGTGACGATTGCAGTTGTCGGTTCCGGCTACGTTGGCCTTGTCGCATCCGCGTGCTTTGCCGAGATCGGGCATCGCGTGATTTGCGTGGACAACGATGAAGCCAAAGTACGAACGCTTCAGGCCGGGGGGATCCCGATTCACGAGGATTATCTGCCTGAGCTGCTGAGTCAGCATCGCGGCGAGAGACTCGAATTCACTACCGATTTGCGCAGTGCAGCGCAGGCTGCTCAAGCCATTTTTATCGCCGTGGGAACCCCGCAGAGCCGGACCGGCAGCGCAGACTTGTCGTATGTGGATGCAGTGGCGAGTGAAATTGCGCGCTCCATCGATTCCTATAAAGTGATCGTCGAGAAGAGCACGGTCCCGGTCTATACGAACGAGTGGATCCGGCGGGTGATTGAGCGCAATGGCGTGCCAAAGGATCTTTTCGATGTAGCTTCGAATCCGGAGTTCCTGCGCGAAGGGACGGCTGTGGTCGATTTCCTGCATCCCGACCGGATCGTGGTGGGTGCAGCAACGGACCGGGCCTCAGCTTTACTCAGGCGGATCTATGAACCATTGACATCGGGCGAATACTACCGCGCCGGGAATCGGATACCGGGGCCGCGCGGAGTGGATGAGCTTCCTCCGCTGCTGCTGACTTCGACGAAGGCGGCGGAGATCATCAAGCACGCGTCGAACGCATTTCTCGCCACCAAGATTTCATTTATCAACGTTGTCGCCAACATCTGCGAGGCAGCGGGCGCCGATGTCGAGGAAGTGGCCAAAGGGATTGGTCTGGACAGCCGCATCGGCAACAAGTTTCTTCGCGCCGGGGTCGGCTATGGCGGTTCCTGCTTCCCGAAAGACGTGGCCGCATTCCGCAATGTAGCCGAGCTGGTTGGTGTGGACTTCGGGCTGCTGCATGAAGTGGAGAAGATTAACGAGGAGCAAATCCATCGCTTCTTCCAGAAAGTGCGGTCGGCACTGTGGACTTTCCGCGGCAAGAGGATTGGCGTGTTGGGCCTGGCCTTCAAAGGGGGAACGGACGATATTCGCGAGTCTCCCGCGATCGAGATTGTGCAGAAGCTTCTGAGTGAAGGATGCATCGTCAGCGCGTACGATCCCGCAGCTGAGGCGAGGACCAAAGAATTGATTCCGCCGGGAACGCAGATGCGGTATGTCGATAGCCCGTACGCGGCCGCCCAGGATGCGGATGCGCTTCTGATTCTGAATGACTGGAGCGAGTTTGCCGAACTCGATTTGGCGAAGCTGCATTACACTCTGCGCTATCCGATCATCATTGACGGGCGTAATTTGTACGATCCGGGCACAATGACCGAACACGGATTTACTTATTTGAGCGTGGGACGACCGGGAATGGCGCAGCCAGTCGATCCGATTACGGTGTTCCACGAGCCTAGAAAAAGGGAAAGAGTTTAAGTAAATCGGGCATTCTTTTACGGTGTTCCTCGCAGGCGCGCCGGAGAACGACTTTTGAACGAAGCCAGATAGAATGCATGAAGGAATTAGTTTCGGGGATCTCACTCAAGAAAAGGAAGATCGAGCTTCAGGCGACTCTCACGCCGTACTGCGAAGCTCGTTGAAAGGGGCGCTTGATTGATGCGTGTGCTCGTAACCGGAGCGGCCGGTTTCCTTGGCTCTCACCTGACCGACGCTCTCCTCGCAGAAGGGCACTCGGTCATCGGTGTGGACAATCTCTGCACGGGGTCTTTGCGGAACCTGGAGCATCTTGCGCATGAGTCTAGGTTCGAATTTCTGAAGGCAGACATCATTGAAGCATTTGATCCGAAGCGGGTCGACTACGTTTTCAACTTTGCATCGCCTGCCAGCCCGGTGGACTATTACCGCCTTGGGATTGAGACGTTGATGGTGGGATCGGCGGGAACCAAGAACTCGCTTGAGATTGCACGCAAGTACGGAGCCAAGTTTCTTCACGCTTCCACATCCGAGTGCTATGGCGATCCCTCCGAGCATCCACAGACCGAAGAGTATTGGGGAAACGTGAACCCGATCGGAATCCGATCGGTGTATGACGAAGCGAAGCGGTTCTCCGAAGCCCTGGTGATGGCCTATCATCGCTATCACGCCGTGGATACGCGCCTGGTTCGCATCTTCAACACCTATGGTCCGCGGTTGCAAAAAGACGACGGGCGGGTGATCTCGAATTTCATGATTCAGGCGCTCAAGGGCGAGAATCTGACCATCTACGGCGAGGGAGCGCAAACGCGCAGTTTTTGTTATGTGACCGATGAGGTCGCGGGCATTCTTGGGCTTTCGCGGACCGACGAGCACACGCCGGTCAATGTCGGCAATCCGAGTGAATGGACCATTCTCGACTGTGCTAAAGCCGTCCTGCGGGTCACTGGGTCAAAGAGCGAAATTGTGTATTGTCCGCTTCCTCAGGATGATCCCATCCAGCGACAGCCGAACATCAGCAAAGCTCAGAGGCTTTTTGGCTGGGAGCCCAAAATCGATCTCGAGACGGGACTTAAGCTCAGCATGGAATACTTCAAATCGTGCATCGAAGTTCCAGCTTGAGCGGCAAAGGCGCCTGACCGCTCAGTTGGTCTAGATCCCCGCGTCGGGGGAATCTACCTGCGATCTTATCGATCGATTAATTCCTCTTTTGAACCCGCTAAAGTCTTCATCGATTGATCATGCTCGATGAAACTCCCTTTATCTACATCGCCACGGGCCAGGATCTTGTGACTGAGCGATGACCAACGCAGGCAATCTTGCGCGCGAATTCGCCTGAAGGTCTTACCACATTCGAATCAAAATCACAGTGTGCCATGATGACGCGCACGGAAGTTGTGGGGTGTTTCGATATAAGACAGTTGTAAGCAATAAATCATCAATTACTGACGCAAAGTTATCTCATTTAGAAGTAAGCGTGCCCTCGGCAGGATGCGGAAAAGTACCGTGTCCCTCGATATGCTCGCGCGGTCGGAGAAAGGAACGACCGCACCGTAGATTTGGCGCTGAAGATGCCAAACAAGATAGAAAATGCATTTGCAATCTGCTTGTTCAATCTGAAACACAAGAACAAAGTTTAGATAGTTCGTATTTCGACGCACAACTCACCTGGCTCGCTCGGCCGCTCCTCGATGGAAGGGGAATGGAATGAACACGCTTGGCATTGAAGACACGCAGCTGCTCTTCGAGACTTCCGAGGGAAGCATTGGCCCTTCAAGGGCCGAATCTGCGGTGGCAATCGGCGATCAATTTGAGAGCAGCCTTACGGTGATTGAAGTTTTAGCAGATTTTCTCACGGTCGTGCTTGCCATGAGCGGAGCATCCTTCGCGTACCAACTTTGGCGGCCGGGGAGCATCTTGCCGTCTCAATTCAACACGGTCGCTTTTGTTTCACTTGCAATAGGAGGATTGGTCGTACTGTTGCTCGAACGGGACGGCGCGTATCTCGCAGGGAATGGTTTGCTGCGGATCAAAGAAACGGAACGATCACTGCGTGTGTCTGCGCAGGTCTTCCTGCTCGTCGTGCTTGCAACGTATGCAACTGGTCGAATCTTCTCGCCGTGGATCTTTTCGATCGCATTGTTGAGCGTGCCGCTGCTACAAATCG
Source organism: uncultured Acidobacteriaceae bacterium (assembly GCA_963745845.1). Taxonomy (GTDB): domain Bacteria; phylum Acidobacteriota; class Terriglobia; order Terriglobales; family Acidobacteriaceae; genus Telmatobacter. The sequence goes on from CAVUZE010000006.1 coordinate 459,755, forward strand.
CCGAGAAGCAACTTCTCTTTGTCTGTGTATGTGTTTTGCGCGCACAAGGCTTCGGTGTGCAGAACGTTCTTATATACGGTGCAGGCGGAAGCGGGCGCCGCATATTCTCCTTATTGATCAGGTCTCCAAAGCTCGGCCTCAATCCGGTTGCTCTTGTTGACGACGACGCGCAACTCGAAGGCCAGAAGGTCTTCGAGTCATCCTATAGGCGGAAACATTCGGCCGAGGGCCTGTCACTCAAGAGCTGATCCAACGCCTTCGATGTGAGTTGCTGGTAATTGCGATTCCGAGTCTCGATCCAGAGAAGTTTTCTGGCGCCGTGCAAGCGGCGAAGGCTGCCGGGGCGATGATCGCATTCTTGCCACGACTTGCGGCAATTTCCTCGGACAAAGTCGAATGTGCCGACATTGACGGCATCGTGCTCAATGTGGTTCGAAAGGCGGCGAAGGATCGGAACTACGAAATTGCCAAGAGGGCCTTCGATTTGATTTCTGCTCTCGCGCTGATGATTCTATCCGCGCCAGTTCTGGCCGTTATCGCGATCCTCGTTCGTTGCGATTCGCCTGGGCCAGTGCTGTTTCGGCAACAGCGTGTCGGAAGAAATGGCCGGCTTTTCACAATGTACAAGTTGCTGGCGATCCATCGTGCCGCCGGTACTTGGGAGAAGTGCGTCTCACGGTTTATTGCTCTCACGGAGTTCGCGCGGGCCAAATTCATCGCTGGCGGACTGCCTGCAGAGAAATTCGTCGTGAAACCCAACTTCGTCGATCCCGATCCGGGGATTGGGTCGGGGAGCGGCAATTTTGCACTATTCGTCGGCAGGCTCGTCGCGGAGAAGGGAATTGGAACGCTGTTGACCGCCTGGAAGGAACTCAGAGGGGGGCCGAAGCTCAGGATTATTGGGGATGGCCCGCTTGGGCCTGCGGTGGCAAGCGCAGCGGCAACGCATCCGGATATCGAATGGAACGGGCCGCGGGATCCGGAAGAAGTTCGGGGCGCCATGAAAGAGGCGAAGGTCCTGATTCTTCCATCGACATGGTATGAGGCGTTTGGGCTGGTCGCCGTGGAGGCTTTTGCTGCAGGTCTTCCAGTTATCGCTTCGCGTCTTGGAGCGATGGAAGAACTGGTTTCCGATGGGGTAACCGGAAGACTCTTTTCAGCTGGCGACCCGAGCGGATTGGCGAGCGCGGTCCGTTGGGCATTCTGCCATCCGGAGGAACTCAAGGGCATGCGGTCTCGCGCGAGGCTGGATTCGAGCGAAAATATACCGCGGAAGCCAACTACGCGCGCCTCATGGCCATCTATGCAGCGGCCATTGGAAGTTGTCCCATCCCGGTGCAGCTTCGGCAATCAGCGGAAGTTTAGCGACACAGCACTACGCAGTTTTGCGATGTACCCGAGGAGCGCGGAGCGAGAGCCCTTTTTGTTCTTCAATCGGGAATCAATTAAGGAGTCCACCGGCCGCGCTCTGACTTCCAACTATCGGAGCCGAAAGCGATAGGATGGGAGTTTGGAGACGATGATGCCGAGAGTCCTCGATGGGGCAGCCATTGCCGCAGCCATCAAGCATGAAGTTGCCGAGGAGGTTCGCGCGCTTGCCGCGCAAGGCATTCGGCCCGGCCTGGCCGCGGTGCTGGTGGGCCATGTGCCGGCTTCGGAAATCTACGTTCGCAGTAAGGTGCAGACCTGTGCGGAACTGGGACTGTTCAGTGACCTGATCACGCCGCCTGACACTGTCACGACAGAGGAAATGCTCGACCTGGTGATGGCTCTTAATGGCCGCGACGAGATCGATGGCATCCTTATCCAGCTGCCGTTGCCGAAGCAGGTCGATGCCAAGGCTCTTCTTGATGCCGTCTCTCCTTCCAAAGATGTGGATGGGTTTCATCCCGTGAATGCAGGGCGATTGCAGGCGGGTCGGCCGGCGCTCGCACCTTGCACGCCTGCCGGAGTCATTGAGATTCTGAGGCGCAGCGATCTGCCTGTCAGCGGCCAGCACGCTGTGGTGGTTGGGCGCAGCGACATCGTGGGGAAACCGGTAGCCATGCTGCTGCTTCATCAGAATGCGACGGTCACGATCTGCCACTCGAAGACGCGGGACTTGCCTGCAATTACGCGCGAGGCGGACATTCTAGTGGCAGCCATCGGACGAGCCGGGTTTATTGAGCGTGAGATGGTGAAACCCGGCGCGACGATTATTGATGTAGGGATCAATCGGCTGACCACGCGCGAGGAATTCGAGCGGTTTTTTGCCGGCGATGCGAAACGAGAGGCGGGTTTTGCCAAACGCGGATCGACTATCGTGGGCGATGTGCATCCCAGGGCATTCGAACGAGCCGGAGCGTACACTCCTGTGCCTGGTGGGGTGGGCCCGCTGACGATCGCGATGTTGATGTCCAATACCGTGCGCGCCGCCAAAATGCGTCGAGGGTTGGAGTAGTGCTGCGGGTCGGCCTTACCGGCGGCCTCGGCAGCGGCAAAAGCACGGTGGGGAAGTATCTCCGCGAATTCGGCGCTGAAGTCATCGAAGCCGATGAGATGGGCCGCGCGCTGATGGAACCGGGTCAACCTGTTTTTGACCAGATTGTTCGCAATTTTGGTCAAGAGGTTGTTGGCGAGGATGGCCGCCTGGACCGCGCTCGTCTCGCCGAGATTGCCTTTGGCGGTGGACGGCTGAAGGAGCTGAATGCGATCGTGCATCCGGCTGTGATCGAGCAGCAGCGCCGGTGGATGAATGAGGTTTTTGCGCGCGATCCTTCCGCAGTCGCGGTGGTCATTTCGGCGCTCGTTTTTGAGGTCGAGCGCGATGCACGGGCGCGGGGGGACACCGACAGCGTTCTTGCCGATTGGCGTCGCCGGATCGATCGTGTTGTCGTGGTGACCGCGCCGGATGAGCTGAAAATTCGACGCTATGTGGAGCGGATGGGTGTTTCCCACGATCAACGCCGGAGAGCAGAAATCGACGCGCGCTCCAGGTTGGCCCACCAGATCCCTGACGGGATCAAGGCAGCGCGTGCGGACTATGTTTTGGAGAATCATGGGGATATGCCGGCGCTGCGCGCCCAGGTGGTGGAGTTGTGGAGACGGCTGGTTGCCGAAAGCAACAAAACTTTCTCCGACGGTTCTTTAGAATAAAAGCAGCTGCCAGATCTGTCCTTTGTGGAACCAGGTCGCGACGCAGCCGCATCTGTAAGGAAAGGTATTTGGGTTCGCGAAGATGAAACTGCGTCACTTCGTCCTGATTGCAATTTTTGTGGGCGGGTTCTGGTACCTGACCTCGCATCTGCCTTCGCATTTGCGGGATCTTCCCATTGTTCGAAGCTTGCGAGCGACCGACTCTCCTCTGCAGCTGACGGAGGCCGATGCCGCGCCTGCCTATGACGCTGACGAGCAGAACAACATCGCTGTCTACAAGCGGGTGGTGCCTTCGGTTGTGAACATCACTTCGCGGCAAGTGGTCTTCAACTTCTTTTATGGAGCGGTGCCGCAGGAGGGCCAGGGATCGGGATTTATTCTCGACCGGACAGGTCACGTCCTTACCAACTATCACGTGATTGAAGGCGCCAATCGCGGCATCGATGTGCAGCTCAGCAACAAGCATCATTACTCCGCCAAGGTGATCGGCTCCGACAAGGTGCACGATCTCGCGCTGCTGCAGATCGATGCGCCTGGCCTCGAGCCAGTTACTCTTGCCGATTCGAGCCAACTGGCAGTTGGGCAGAAGGTCTACGCGATTGGCAATCCGTTCGGACTCGGCGGCACCATGACGCGCGGCATTATCAGCTCGATCCGCACACTTGGGGGAGAGGGCGGCGCACATATTGAAGACGCGATCCAGACCGATGCGGCCATCAATCCCGGCAACTCGGGCGGACCGCTGCTCAATTCGCGAGGCGAAGTGATTGGCATTAACACGATGATCGCTTCAAACGGCGCCGAACAGAGCTCGGGCATTGGCTTTGCGATTCCCATCAATACGGCCAAGGCTGTGCTCTCCGACCTGACGCGGTTTGGGCGCGTGAAACGGCCCTCGCTCGGCATTGTGTCGTATGCGATTGGACCGGATCTCGCGCAGCAGATGGGCCTGGGGGCGGAGTATGGGGTGCTGATCCAGAGGGTCATTCCGGGCGGGGCAGCGGAGCGGGCAGGCTTGCATGGAGGGAATGAGCGAGCGTACGTGGGCAACACGGAGATCCTGCTCGGGGGCGATTTGATTGTGGCGATCGACGGCCACGAAGTTTCCGATCCGCAGGACATCGCTGCGGTACTCGAGAAACACCAAGCCGGAGACACGATCAGCGTGACGATTCTGCGCGGACGCCGCCAGATGACTCTGAAGCTGATTCTGGGAGAAGCGCAAGCCGCAACGACCTGATCTGCGGCAGCGATTGAAGCTTGAAGCGGGCCGCCCCTCGAAGGTGCGGCCCATTTTGTTGGCTGACTCAGAGCTTGACGCCGAGGGTTTTGAGAAATGCCTGAAGCTGCGGCCAAACAGCTTTCAAATCCGTGACTGCTTCCAGATCCAGCGGAATGTTGAGCGGATTGGCGGCTGCGCAGGCGAGTTCGGATAAGGGTTTTTCTACCGCTCCCAGAAGCGTGGCGAGTGCGGCGATTACAGCAGGCGTTGCCTGCATTGCTTTGTTTGCGCCGGAAAGCCACTTGAGTGCGTCTTCGGCTCCAATTTCAATGCCTTTTTCGATATTTACCAGGATATTGGCCATCGCGATCGATCCTCTTCCTTTTCCCATCCGCGGCCTGGCGTAATTGTGCGCTGACCGCCGACTTGGTTGTTCGTGGTTCCTCCAGGCGAGAGGGCGTGGTTGCACCGTCTCATCCCGAAAGAATCGCCAGGCAGACGAGCAGCCGCCTGGGCCGGTGCTGCGGATTCTCGCAACACTCGGCGTGGTGTTTCTGCTTGTCTGGCTATTGCTCTAGCTTGGCAGGTTCGGCGTTATTTTCGGCAATCCCGACAGCGAGTGGAAATATCCAATAATGAGGCCGATGCGGCAGCTGTTCATCCTCTGCGAGTTGACAAAAAATCTCCGGCCAGTGAATCGCGCCCGGATCTCAGCCGTTGGCAGCGCTGCGCTTTACGTATCGCCGACCGCGAATCTCCCATTCATCACTGACCACGCGTGCGATCGCTTCGCTGTAGGCGATGTGCTCTTCGACAAGAATGCGCTCGGCCAGCGTGCGGGCGTCGTCGTTTTCGAGTACAGGGATCGCCCGCTGCAGAATGATCGCTCCATGGTCGAGGCGTTCATCGACGAAATGGACCGTGCAGCCTGTCCATTTCACGCCGTAGTCGAATGCCTGCTGTTGCGCATCGAGCCCAGGAAATGCTGGCAGCAACGAAGGATGAATGTTGAGGATGCGACTGGGAAAGGCTGCGATGAACTCCGGCGAGAGCAGGCGCATGTAGCCGGCGAGGCAGACAAGGTCAACCCGATGATTTCGCAGGCATCTGGCCACGTCTGCGTCATGTTCTGCGCGCGGCCGGCCTTTGGAGACGAGCACAGTGTGTGGCAAACCCAGTTGCCGCGCCGCGGAGATTCCACCGGCTTCGGCTACATTCGAGATCACAACTGCAATCTCGACGCCCTTGAGCTTGCCGGTGCGGATGGATTCGGCGATGGCCTGGAAGTTCGAACCGCGACCCGAGAGCAAGATGCCCAGCCGGACGGGCGAGCTGGATTCGGTCCTGAAAGCGGGAGTTGCTTGCACGGGCTTCGATGCCCCATCTTCCGCCGTCACGTGTACTGCACCCGCCGTTCACCCTTGACCACCCGGCCAATCACGTAGAACTTCTCCTCCGCGCGATCCAGCAAGGTCTTCGCGCGCGTGAATTTGTCGGCGGGAATCGCTCCGATCAGGCCGATCCCCATGTTGAAGGTGCGCATCATCTCTTCCTGAGATACCTGACCGAGGTCGCGCAGATGATCGAAAATTGGCAGAACCGGCCACGAACCCAACTCGATCTGGGCCCCAGTCCCCTTGGGCAAAACGCGCGGCAGGTTTTCGGTGATCCCGCCGCCGGTAATGTGGGCCATGCCTGTTGTCATTCCGGCTGCAACCAGCTTTTGAATCACGTGCAGGTAGCTGCGGTGCGTCTTCATCAGCGCCGCGCCGGCCTTTTCCTTGATTGCAGTGACATATTGAGTGGTCTTGTAGCCGGCCACTTCGAACATGAGCTTGCGCGCCAGCGAATATCCATTGGTGTGAAGGCCGGTGGAGGGCAGCCCGATGAGCACGTCGCCCGCCTTGATGCCGGCTCCGGTCACCATTTTGTCGCGATCGACTGCGCCCACAATGAAGCCAGCCAGATCGTACTCGCCATCGGAGTAGAAGCCCGGCATCTGCGCGGTCTCGCCCCCAATCAGGGCACAGCCGTTTGCCTTGCAGGCTTCAGCGAGTCCGGTCACGACACTTTCGGTGACGTCGGGGTCGGTTTTGGCGCTGGCCAGGTAGTCGAGGAAGAAGAGCGGGGTCGCACCCTGCACGGCAATATCGTTCACGCAGTGGTTGACCAGATCAACGCCCACCAGCTGGTGCAAACCCAGCTCGAAGGCAACCTTCAGTTTGGTTCCGACTCCGTCCGCTGAGCTCACAAGGATCGGATTCTTCCAGCGCTGCAGATCGAGCCGGAAGAGCGCTCCAAAGCTGCCGATCCCGCTCAGCACATTCCGGTTAAACGTCTTTTGCGCCAAGTACTTAATGCGCTCTTTGGCGCGGTCGCCACTGGCGATGTCCACGCCGGCATCGGCATAGGTTACGGATTTCAACTTGGATTCGTCGGGCACGGTGTGGCTTTCTGCGGAAAGGTCGATTTTAGCAGGGTTTGGCGGTGGAAGACGGTGTACCGATTGGCTCCGGTTTGTTCATATCTGAGGAATTTTTTGCTGAATTGGAAAGCATGCTTGACATAGCTTTGGAGGAAGGCTATGGTGGGTTGGAAAGCGAGCTTTACATGGAGCCTGGGATCCTAAATCGAGTCAAGGAACTTCGCGCTGCCCGCGGTTGGACCCAGGAGCAGCTCGCGAAGGCGACCGGCGTTTCCCGGCAGAGCATTAACTCCATCGAGCGTAATCGCTACGTACCCAGTCTGCCGCTCGCGTTGCATTTCGCGCGTGTCTTTGAGTGTTCCACCGACGAGATTTTTCAATTGGAGAGCAAAGCATGAGCCACCCGATCCTGAGCCGAGTTCCCATCCTTGGGCCCTTTGTCGATGAGCGCTTCCTGGAGCATCGCCGCCGTTCGAGCAGCTTCGCCGGCATTATTGCGGCGTGTTTGGCGATTGTTCTATTCGAATACCGATTCATTCGGGACCACGTATGGAACTGGGACCTGCTTTCGATCGGGCTCACGTTTGTGGCGATCAAGCTTTCGATGATGCTGTGGTACAGGTTCAAGGACTGAAGGGCGAGGATTGAAAATCAAGGACTGAAGAGGAGACACACCATGTGCGTTCCCTTGCGTCAACGCAGCCGGAATGATTGTATCCTGATGGGAGTCGCTAATCTTGCCCTGGCTTTTGGAATTGGGCCGCCGCATTTCATTCATTCACTCCGTGGAATCCAACTGAATTTGGTGCACGCGTTCTGCGGGTTTCTGATGGGATTTTCGATTTGCCTGAATCTCTCCTTGATCCGGCGCGCGCGCCGTCGCGATGTTGTCGCTATTTCGAAGTGATAGGAGATGTGCAGGCGTTTCGAACAGGGTCAGTGCAATCGCATGAATGAAGAATCGTCTATTGCAATAATCTCGCATTGCCCCTACGGGGCAGTTTCATCTCTCGATTTCGCTTTCCCAGGACTGCGTCCGCCGCGGCGGACTTGTCCTGGGCTACTTTCCACTCGTCCCTCCGGGACGACGGGTAATGCAGCCCGATCAAGCCGAGAAAACTAACCCGCTTCGCCAACAAAAACCTTCACGCGATTGTCCTGAACAGGATCAGTGCATCTGTCCCGTTGTGCGGCTGCTTCTATACTGAACGGGCGATGAGTTCCAACGTACCAAAGCCAGACCGCTCTCGTTCGCATGCGTTGCAGGACCGCGCCGGGCGCTTCTTTCCCGGAGGCGTCAACTCGCCGGTCCGGGCGTTTCGCGCGGTGGGTGGCGCTCCACCATTTGTTGAGCGTGCTGAGGGCGCGTGGCTCATCGACGCCGATGGGAATCGATACATCGATTACTTCGGCTCGTGGGGACCAATGATTCTCGGCCACGCTTTCGCGCCGGTGGTCGAGGCGATTGAGCGAGCGGCGCGGAATTCTGCCAGCTTCGGAGCGTCCACAGCGGCCGAGGCCGATCTGGCTGAACAAATCGTTGCCTGCTATCCGGCCATCGAGAAGATGCGCTTCGTCAGCTCCGGCACGGAAGCGACCATGTCGGCCATTCGCCTGGCGCGCGCGGCGACCGGGCGCAAGATCATCGTCAAATTCGAGGGCTGCTATCACGGGCATGCCGATGGGCTGCTGGTGAAAGCGGGGTCGGGCGTGGCGACTTTTGGGATTCCGGGATCGGCGGGTGTTCCGGAAGAAATTGCGCGGCTGACGCATGCGCTGCCTTACAACGATCTGGCCGCGGTGGATGCGGCATTCGACGCGCATGAGGACAAGATTGCCGCGGTGATTCTGGAGCCGGTGGTCGGCAACGCCGGATGTATTCCGCCAGCGCCGGGATATCTGGCGGGGTTGCGCGAGATCACGCAGAGGGAAGGTGCGCTGCTTATCGTCGACGAGGTGATGACGGGCTTCCGATTGGCGCTGGGTGGCGCGCTCGAACTCTACGGCATCGACGCCGATCTCGTTACGCTGGGAAAAATCGTTGGCGGCGGTTTGCCGGTGGGCGTCTTTGGAGGCAAGCGCAGATTCATGGATCTCCTTGCGCCGATTGGGCCTGTTTACCAGGCAGGAACGCTGAGTGGCAATCCGCTGGCGATGGCGGCGGGGATTGCGACGCTTGGATATCTGCAGGAGCATGCAACGACGATCTATCCGCAGCTGAATGCCACGGCCCAGGCGGTTGCTGAGGGGGTTGCGAAGGAAGCAGAGAGGGCGGGAATCCCACTCGCCCTCAATCGTATTGGATCCATGTGGACCTGGTTTTTCCAGGCAGGTGAGGTCACCAACTATGAGGAGGCCGCGCGGTCCGATACCGCGGCATTCGGTCGTTTCCATCAAGCCATGTTGGAGCAGGGAATCTGGCTGCCACCGTCGCAGTTTGAGGCTGCGTTTCTGGGTACCGCGCACGGAGATGCGGAAGTTCGCGCGACCATCGATGCGGCGCGGGCGGCGTTTGGGTCGACGAGACTCAGCTAGCTCCGTGACCACGAGGATTCGTGCTTTCCCAGGTCTCAAAAACGAGACCCGGGGCACCCACGTTCATGGCGACGATTGCAATACAGCGCAGTCGAGGCGCTAGACGGCTCTACGCAGGAGTCCACGCGTCGAGGGGCACGAAGTTGCGTGTGGCCTTGTAATGAGCGAGGAGTTGATCTGCAGCATTCACGGATGGCCCGCGATCAGCGCCTAATCCCCGGTGTCCGCCATCATGCAAAACGATGTTGCTGGCCCGCCCGTGACGACGGTTCGCCTCTATCCTGGCCATGAGCTGCCTCGCGATCCGATCGGCTGACGGTTCGACCCAGTCGTTGGTCATCGCATTCCATGTCACCGGCGTCATGCCTAAATCTCTGGCCGTGCGGAGCACAAAGGGCCGCCGCGCCCCATACGGTGGCCGGAAATAATGCACGGGCCGGCCTACGATCTGGACTAAGACATCGGACGTCCGTCGGAGTTCTTCGATGACGCGGTTCGCCGGCGTGCGCGCGAGATTCGGATGGCTCCAGGAGTGGTTTCCGATCGAGTGACCGGCCTCGGCGATGCGCTGCACGAGGCTCGTCTCTGCTTGAGCGAAACGGCCCACCAGAAAGAACGTAGCGTGCACCTCATGCCTGGCTAGAATGTCGAGCAGTCGTGGCGTCCAGGCCGGGTTTGGCCCGTCATCAAAGGTCAGCGCCAGCTCATTGGGTCGACGCGGGGCAACGAGCGTGCGCCCGAAGATTTGCGAGCCGGGCCACATTGCGGCGTAGGCATAGCCCCCCGCGACAAGCCCTACGCCGCCGGCCATTCCCAGGCCGATGCAAATTCCGGTAGCCAGTGGAGATAGCATTGCTGTACCCAGTGTGCGGCGCGGCCGTGAAAATGCGCAACTCTTATGGTGAAGCGTCATCTAGTCAGCGTGGGGCGCTGCTGTTCGCGGCTTGGGATACTGCGGTGGCGGTTGCGCTGGCAGCAGCCAGCAGGCGTATACTCACACTTGTTCGGGTCGCATCCTGGGTTTACGGAGCGGCACTGGAGACGATCATGAGCCTTACCAACTTCTCCACCGGTGGAGTCTCTTCTTCCGGTTCCCCTGTCACAAAAGTTACGATGCCTGCGCTGAGCGAAATGAAGCGCCAGGGCAAACCCATCTCGGCGCTTACTGCGTATGACTACGCAACCGCGCGTCTCGTCGATGAAGCCGGCATCGATCTGTTGTTGGTGGGCGACTCGCTCGCCATGGTCGTGCTGGGCCATGAGAACACGCTGAGTGTCACCGTGGATGAGATGCTGCACCACACGCGCGCAGTCCGCCGCGCGGTTCGACGTGCTCTCGTTGTGGCTGACATGCCTTTCGGCAGTTATCACGGGACGGTTGCGGATGGGGTCGCGAACGCGGTTCGGTTTGTGAAAGAGGCTGGCGCTGAGGCGGTGAAGGTAGAGGGCCCTCGTGTGGAATTGGTGCGCGCCCTGACTTCTGCCGAAATTCCCGTCATCGGCCATCTGGGTCTGACGCCGCAGAGTGTTCATCGGATGGGGGGCTATCGTGTCCAGGCGCGCACTGCCGGCGATGTGTTGAAGCTTCGTGCCGATGCCTGCGCACTGGCTGAGGCAGGCGCGGGCGCGCTGGTGCTCGAGGGAGTTCCGCGCGAAGTAGCGGCGCAAATCACTGCCGAGCTATCGATTCCCACCATCGGCATCGGCGCGGGGCCCGATTGCGACGGCCAGATCCTTGTCTTTCACGATCTTGTCAATCTGACCTTCAGTCCGGCGGCAAAATTTGTGCGCCGCTACGGTGACGCGGCCGCGCTGATTCGCGACGCAGTGGAACACTATCGCGAAGATGTGGAGCATCGCTCGTTCCCGAGCGATACGGAGAGCTATCATTTGCCTGGCGCTGCACGGAAAAACACGAGCGGCGATTTCGACCCGGAGAATGCGATCGTGAACCAGGACGCCCTGCCGGAGTGGGAAAGCTGAAGTCGGCTCCATGGAGATTCTTCGGACGGTAGAAGAATTGCGGCAGTGGTCGCGCGCGAATCGCAGGGCGGGAGAGACAGTCGGTCTCGTCCCCACGATGGGTGCGTTGCACGCGGGGCATGCATCGTTGATTCGAGCTGCAGCAGCTTCGTGCCGACGCGTCGCGGTGAGCATTTTTGTGAACCCCACACAATTTGGTCCGAACGAGGACTACGCTCGCTATCCGCGCAGCTTTGATGCGGACTGTGCGCTGGCCAAACGCGAAGGGACCCATGTGGTGTTCGCTCCGGCAGTGGAAGAGTTGTATCCAGACGGAGCATGCACGCTCGTCGATGTGGAATGTCTGAGCGAGCGACTCGACGGCAAATCCCGCCCAGGCCATTTTTGCGGCGTGGCGACCGTCGTCGCGAAGCTCTTCATCGCAGCGGAGCCCGACCGGGCGTTCTTCGGGCAGAAGGACGCAGCCCAGGTAGCCGTTCTGCGGCGGATGGCCGCCGATCTAAGATTCGGCACCGAAATTGTCGTGTGCCCGATTGTGCGCGAGCCGGACGGCCTGGCTCTGAGCTCGCGGAACGTCTATCTCAGCGCAGCAGAGCGGGCGCAGGCTCTCACACTGAGCCGCACTGTTCGACGTGTCGAGGCGCTGGTAGCGCAGGGCGAGCGGAGAATGGGTACATTGATTGATGCAGCGCGTGCTGTTTGTGCTGCCGAACCGTCTCTGCGCGTTGACTACATCGAGCTAGTGGACTGGGCTACATTGCTGCCGGTGGAGATAGCCGCGACCGGCACGCTGTTTGCGGTGGCCGCATGGGTTGGAGCTACGCGCCTGATCGATAACACCGTCATCGGTTGACTTAGCCGCAGAAGGTAGTTGCAACAACCCACACTTAGCTTGCAATCTGAAGGCGTGCCGGAACTGCCTGACATCTCCGCGTACATTGCCGCACTGGAGGCGCGCGTCCTCGGCCAGCCGCTCGAACGGGTGCGGCTGGCGAGCGTATTTGTCTTACGCACGGTCGATCCGCCACTTGCAAGTGTCGAAGGCCGCACGGTCGAAGCTCTGCGCCGCATCGGAAAGCGTATCGCCATTGGTGTCGCGAGCGACCTTCCGCTCCACGAACGAGGACCTGTCCGCGGGGACCCCGGGTTTCCACCCCAACGACAAACACCCGTCGTCGGGGACCCCGGGTTGGTGTGGCTGGTGCTGCATCTGATGATTGCGGGGCGCCTGCATTGGAAGCCTCCACAGGCCAAACTCGCTGGGCGCAACGGGCTTCTCGCCATCGACTTTCCCAGCGGAACCCTGCTGCTCACCGAGGCCGGATCGAAACGCCGTGCGTCGCTCTATGTTGTCCGTGGCGAAGATGGCCTGCGGAGTCTGGATCCGGGCGGTGTTGAAATATTCTCCACCGATCTCGATGGCTTTCGCGCCGCGCTTACGATCGAGAACCATACGCTCAAGCGCGCACTCACCGATCCGCGTCTCATCAGCGGCGTGGGCAATGCCTACTCCGACGAAATTCTTCACGCCGCGCAGCTATCGCCCGTCTCACTCACACACAAGCTCAAACCGGATGAATGGGAGCGCCTGTTCCATGCGACGCGTTCGACGCTGGCGCTGTGGATGGACCGTCTCATCAACGAAGCCAGGGAGAAATTCCCGGAGAAAGTCACCGCATTCCGCCCTGAATTTGCGGTTCACGGCAAGTTCAATCAGCCCTGTCCGCGGTGCGGAGAGAAGGTGCAGCGCATCCGCTATGCCGACAATGAAACAAACTACTGCGCCTGTTGCCAGACCGGCGGCAAGGTGCTTGCCGACCGCAGTCTTTCGCGGCTTCTTGGATCCGATTGGCCGCGTACGCTCGATGAATTAGAAGCGTTGAAACGCCGCTGATTTCGGCCTCGCATTCGCCAAACCACGCTGCTCGCGGGATTTGACGGGTTAGGAGATAGGGGTCGGGAAAAGTGCACCCCCCTCACCCCAAACAGCATTGGCGAAGGATCTCTTTCCGGTTTCGGATCCGTGTTGATAAAGTCATTGAGACTTATTCACTGAGTTCCAGTCGACAACGAATCGCTTGCACTGCTCTTCCAATGTCGCGATTATTCTCGATTTCTGGGTTCCACCGCTGAGAAGAGTTCCTCGATCCCAGATTGTTGCGGTGCTGACACGTGTGCCGGTCTCCCAAAACCATCACTGGTGCAAGAACTTCAAGCGCTACATGTAGAGGCATCGCAGCTATCTATCAAGGTGACATTCACATATACAGCGATCGGCCAGTGATCTTTGATCGTGATCGAGGACTGCCCAAGTATAAACTCCACGCTCGTCTTCAAGTCGTCAGCAGTCAGTTCACACTGTTTGGTCTCAAATCCTTCGACGATAATGCTCACTGACTTTATACCCCTGAGATGCAGAGCATCGGAAGATCGTGCACACAGGAAGTTGGCGTAGAAAATGACAAGACTTACGCAAAAGAACTTGACGACACTGGTCACGTCGTTTTTTCTCCGTCGAGATTTGATTCGAAACCCCGTTCGCTTTGCTGCGCCCGATTTGGACGAAGGTCCACGACCCGCCCCGGAATTCTGGTCAGCCCTCCGCCTCCAAGCGCCGTACGATCTCGGAGAGCTCGTGGTTGAATTCGATTGCATCTTTTAAATAATGAGCGCGGCGAT
>CAVUZE010000007.1:0-608602 GCA_963745845.1 uncultured Acidobacteriaceae bacterium
GCAGTCAACGCCGCAAGCGCAAGCTGCCGCACCTGCTGCGCAGCATTGATCCGCCTTGCCTCTAGGGCAATCGCATGAACGGTTGTGGTTGTCGAGGCTGGTGTTCTTCAGGCGCCGAACCGAGCCGATCACCGCGGCCTTCCCGAAGGGAAGACACGAAAATAGCCCAGGACAAGCGGAGCGCTGTCCTGGGACAGCATCGCAAGCTCGTTTTCGCGCCCCGTAGGGGGCGCGGCGAAGAATTTAATTACCGTCCATCGTGTTCGAATCAAGCGTCCGCCTTGCCTCGCCGCTCCAGTTCACACCGACATCATTTCCTCCGACATTCCTGTACAATTCGCTGTTACCCACACATCTGTGCCGGAGGACAGCGATGGACGCGCTCTTTCTGATTCCATTAGCAATCGGCGGTCTGATCTTTATCACCCTGGTTTTGGGAAGCTTTTTTACCGTGAACACTGCGCAAGTTGCGATCATCACGCGCTTCGGCAAGTTTCTTCGCGTGGCCGAACCGGGCTTGAATTGGAAGGCTCCCTACTTCGATACGGTGGCCGGCATCGTCAGTCTGCGTGTCAATCAAATCGCGCTAACTATGGAAACCAAGACTAAGGACAACGTCTTCGTCACCATCCCCATCTCCGTACAGAATCGCGTCCGCCCCGAAAAGGCCTACGACGCCTTCTATAAGTTGTCCGACCCTGTTGCGCAGATCAAGTCGTATGTCGAACAGGTCATTCTTGGCCACGTGCCCAGAGCATGACGCTGGATGAAGTTTTTGCCTCGCAATCCAGCATCGCGCTCGCCGTGAAACAGGAACTCGATGCGGACATGGCTGCCTTTGGCTACGAAATTGTCAATGTCCTTGTCACCGACATTATTCCCGACGCCAAGGTCAAGTCCGCCATGAACGACATCAACGCGGCTCAGCGCGAACAGGTCGCCGCCAGTGCGCGCGGCGAGGCCGACAAGATTCTCGTTGTCAAAAAAGCCGAAGCTGAAGCAGAAAGCAAAGCGCTCCAGGGGCAGGGAATCGCCAACCAGCGCAAGGCCATCGTCGAGGGATTGCAGGCTTCGATCGAGCAGTTCCAGAAGGCGGTCGAAGGCGCGACCTCCCGCGACGTAATGCAGCTCGTTCTCGTTACGCAATACTTCGATACGCTCAAGTCCATCGGCGAAAGCGACAAGACCAGCACGCTCTTTCTCGCGCATTCTCCGGGGTCGGTCAAGGAAGTCTCCGACCAGATACTTGAGTCCATGCTGGTCGCGCAAAACTCGATTCGTTGAGGCGCATCGCGTAAGGTCGCCCAAATCCTGCACTGAATTCGCCAAGAGCCCCAGGAAATCCTGTCCTGCATATTTTCATGGGGCGCGGGTCAGCTGGAGAACGAAGCCGCTTTTTCTGGGCAGCCGAATTCATCGCCCAATCCTTCATACATTGTGATACTTTGGCCTGTTCACACCGTTGCCGAGTTTACGAGCAGCGGACACATGGGTGCGGGGTCCCCAGCGACCATACGGCGAGCGATGTTGGCTCGTTGGGTGATCGACAGGTCTTCGTTGCTGGGGTGCTCGTACGAGGAGCCGCAATGCACTGGACCAGCAAGTTCGCAAGCTGCACGATATCCCTGTCTCTCGGAGCCGTAGCGCTCTTCGCACTCGGCCAGACGCCCACGGCGTCGCCGCAAGTGCAATCCACAGCCCAATCCGCACAGCAGGAATGGTGGCGTCATGCCGTCATCTATGAGATCTACCCGCGCAGCTTTCAGGATTCGGATGGCGACGGCATCGGCGACATCAAGGGCATCACGTCGCGCCTGGACTACCTCCACGACCTTGGCATCGATGCCATCTGGATCACGCCCATGTATCCCTCGCCCGGCGTCGACTACGGCTACGACATCTCCGACTACACCGCCATCGATCCCGTCTATGGCTCCATGGCAGACTTCGACAACCTCGTTGCCGAAGCCAAAAAGCGCAACATCCGCGTCATCATGGACTATGTCATCAACCACACGTCAGACCAGCACGCGTGGTTCCTTGAGTCCCGCTCCTCGCGCGACAATCCCAAGCGCGATTGGTACATCTGGCGCGATGGCAAAGGCGAAACAGCGACTGATAAGGGCCAGCCTCCGAACAACTGGCAGTCGTGGTTCGGCCACTCGGCGTGGCAATGGGATGAGAAAACCCGCCAGTACTACTACCACTACTTCTATGTGCAGCAGCCGGACCTGAACTGGCGAAACCCCGAGGTCCACGCGGCCATGGATGGCGTGCTCGACTTCTGGATGAAGCGCGGGGTCGCCGGCTTCCGCATCGACGCCGTTTCACGTCTTTTCGAGGACCCGAACCTCCACGACGATCCGTATCTGCCCGGTCATAATGCGTATGGCGATCGCAACATCAAGCATCAATACACAGACGATCTGCCCGAAGTGCACGACGTGCTCAAAGAAGTGCGCCAGGTCGTCGACAAATATCCGGGCGATCCCGTGCTCGTCACCGAAGCGGACGAGCCCAACGTCGAAGCGCTCACCAAGATGTACGGAAACGCGACGAAGTCCAGTTGCCCATGGACTTCCAAATTGCCGATGTAAATGAGCTGTCAGCGCGCCGCTTTCGCGACCTATTCAACCAGATCGAAAACAACAGCGCGCACGGTCAGCCTGAATACTTCTTCTCCAATCATGACCAGCCGCGGCAATGGGATCGCTACGGCGACGGCGATCACAACGATCAAATCGCCAAGCTGATGGCCGTTCTCGAACTCACTACGCGCGGTACCCCGCAGATGTACTACGGCGAAGAACTGGGCATGCGCACCACCGATCCCGCTCGTATTGAAGATGTGCACGATCCGATCGGAAAACTCGGCTGGCCCAAGGAAAAAGGCCGCGATGGCGAGCGCACGCCGATGCAATGGGATTCGTCGTCCGAGGCGGGCTTTACCTCCGCTGCCAAACCCTGGCTGCCCGTGCCGCCCAGCGCTGCAACCTATAACGTCGACACCGAAAGCAAAGACCCCAACTCGACCTTCAATACCTACAAACGCCTTCTTGCCCTGCGCAAAACCGACTCCGCGCTCCGCAACGGCTCGCAGGAGAGCATCAACGAGAGCGATCCTAACGTCTTCGCTTTTCTGCGCCGCGCTGGCGGCCGCACTGTCCTGGTTGCGCTGAACATGAGTCCGCACCCGCACACCGTGGCATTTCATCTCGCGTCGAAAGGCGTCAACGGAACCAGGCTCATGCCCCTTTACAGTTCGCCCACGCTCGCATCCGAATCGATTCCGCTCGACCGCGTCAATCTTGCACCCTTTGGAACACTGGTCGCCGCAGTCGAGTAAGACCGAATATGCGCCAATCCGAGGACCGCACGCCCTCGCCAACTGTGTTAGCTTGTCATGCGTTACACCGTTGCCGAATCCACGAGCAACGGAACAATCAGGAGACCACAATGCACTGGACCAAAAACACCGCAATCGTTGCCGCTTCCCTGCTTCTCGGCGTCGTGTCACTCGCCGCAATAGCACAAATCGCAGCCGCCCAAACCGAATTGAAGACCAGCGTCGCCGCATCAAGCGAGCGCGACTGGTGGAAGAACGCCGTCATCTACGAAATCTACCCGCGCAGCTTTCAGGACTCGAACGGCGATGGCATCGGCGACTTGAACGGCATCACGGAACGGCTCGACTACCTGAAACAGCTTGGTGTCGACGCTATCTGGATCACACCCTGTTATCCCTCGCCGCAAGCCGACTTCGGCTACGACATCTCCGACTACGAGAACATCGATCCGCAGTACGGCACGCTCGCCGACTTCGACCGCCTCGTTGCCGAAGCGAAAAAACGGGACATTCGCATCATGATGGACATGGTGATGAACCATAGCTCCGATGAACACAAATGGTTCATCGAGTCGCGTTCGTCGCGCACCAATCCTTATCGCGACTGGTATGTATGGCACGACGGCAAAGGCGAAACAGCTACGGATAAAGGACAACCGCCGAATAACTGGCAGTCGGATTTCGGTGGCTCGGCGTGGCAATGGGACGAAACGACCCGCCAGTACTACTATCACAAGTTCTATATCAAGCAGCCTGATTTCAACTGGAACAATCCGCAGGTCCACCAGGCCTTCAAAGACATCATCGGCTTCTGGCTCAAGCGCGGCGTGGCCGGCTTCCGCTTCGATGCCATCACCACTCTGTTTGAAGATCCTTCGCTCGCCGACGAAAGCTACCTCAAAGACAAGGACGGCAAGCCGGTGATGATGCCCGACGGCCTGGCCAAGACCGACGGCTTGAAAACCGAGTTCCTGCCCGGCGTTCATACAGTGATGGCCGAAATGCGCGCCTACGCCGACACCTTCAGCACCGGCAAATTCCCCGGCATGCGTGTCTTCATCGGCGAAACCTATCTGCCCAGCATCGACGCACTGGCCGCCGAATACGGCGCCCCCGGCAAGCCCGAGTTCCAGCTGCCCATGGATATGCAGCTCGGAATTTTGAACAAGATGGATGCCGCCGCCTTCCGCGCCAAGCTGGTCGACGTCGAGACCAAGATCAACGGCAACGTGCCGATGCTTGTCTTCGACAACCACGATAATCCGCGACTCGATGCGCGCTATGGGGACGGCGTGCATGACACCGACATTCAGCGTGCGATCTCCACGGTTCTTTTTGCCAGTCGCGGCGCTTCGCTCTTCTACTACGGCGACGAAATCGGCATGAAGACCACACCGCCCACGCGCAAGGAGGACGTGAAAGATCCGGTAGGTATCGCCTATTGGCCCGTCTACAAGGGACGCGATGGCGAGCGCACTCCGATGCAGTGGGACGCGACGGCCCAGGCAGGTTTCTCCTCGAATCCCAACACCTGGCTGCCGGTGCCATCGAACTACACGACCTTGAACGTGAAAGCCGAGGAGGCCGATCCCGACTCACTCTTCGTGTGGTATCAGACCCTGATCCGGCTCAAGAAAACCAACCCCGCTCTCGCCACCGGCGCCGAGACCATGCTCGACCCGGACAATCCGAACGTCCTCAGCTGGATGCGCAAAGGCCCCGACAATGTCTCCGTCGTCGTCTCGGTTAACTTCAAGGCGGAGCCCCAAACCGTGAGCCTGTCCGTCCCCGGTCCCGGCGCTACGTTGAAGACCTTGCTCAAGACGCCGGGTGCACCCGATCCGGTCTCGCTCCAGGCAATTCAGCTTGGCGCCTACGGCGTCTACATCGGAGAACTGCGGCCATAGCTGGCTGCGGATAAGTGCCGTTCGGAGGGAGGCGGGGAATTCATCCCCCCCCCGCGTGACGCGACCAGAATGAGCAGGGCTTTAGCCGCGGAGATCTATTTTGAAGATTTAACTCGAGATGCCGGCTCTCCCGCAGCCTGTTAGGCCACTTTTGCCCCTGTGCCACTTGAATCCGCGGTTCCATTCCTTGGGTTGGAACCGCGCGCCCTTTCAATCTATGGGTTATAGAAGATCTTCGCCCACTTCGCTTGGAGGCAGTCCGGGCCCCGCACTCTGCGGAGACGTCTCAGCTTGACGAAGTCGGGTCAAGGTCTTGCGGTAGTACCAGGCCGCAGCAAGTCCGCCCACGACCGCCGAGGCTGCGCTCAAAGCGCCGACTTTGAACCAGCTTGGGGGCTCCGGGCCGTTTTGAGGCTTTGTCTCTGCCATTTCGGTATTCAAATCGAGTTCCATGATCGTAGGGTCCGGCTGGCACCTCGGACGATGAAGAACCGCCGTGCTGCCTAGCACTTAGATGCGCGCGAAGCCGAAATGTCTACCGTCCCACATCGCGATAAAATATCGATTTTTGTATTTGCTTTCTTCTGAATCTATAGTAAGGTGTATATATTCCGGTTGGGAAGGTGGTAGAGATTACCCCTTCAACCCGGAAGTAGTTTGCGTCACTGGCCTCCCGGCACGAACAGCAAAACGTTCGTGCCGCCTTTTTTTTGCGCTCACTTCGTACAGCCAGTAAGTCCTGCCCTCCTCAAACAGGTCTATTCGTATCCCATCTCTAACGGCATTCGTCGGCGCGTCCGAAAGATGAGCTCAGCGATGGAACTTACCCCGGCCCATGCGCCCTGCTTCCACTCCGCATACAATAATTGGCAGAGTCTAATCAGCATGAACCGGACCACTGCCTACCGCATCTCCCTCGCCCTCGCTGCTTTTGTCTTCACCGCCGCCAGCTATGCTCAGTGGTCGAACCCCGCCGACGAAATTCCGGCCTATCACCCGGCTGCTCCACTGAAGGTCAGCGCCTTACCGCCGATGCTCTCCGGCGCCAAGCTGACCGGCGACAATTTCCGTTATCCCTGGCAGGTCCACGTCTATCAACAGGCGGCAAAGATTGGCAATGTCCTCTACCAGCTTCCCTGCAACTGCCGCTGCGATCGGGCTCTTGGCCACACCAGCCTGCGCAGTTGCTATGAGGGGCTTCACGGTACCGAATGCTCTACGTGCGCCAAAGAAGCTTTCTATGCCTATCGCCTGACAAAGATGGGTAAGACCCCCGCCGAGATTCGCGCCGGCATCGCCCGTCACGAGTACGAGGCCATCGACCTCGAGCAGCAATAAAAAATTCACAAGCCTGAATCCAGTACTTCCCCCGATGTCACCGTTTTTGATGTTGCTCAGGTAGTAATTTCTGTGGCGGGTGATCCACCCGGAGCCCTCAAAAACTGCTGTCTTCCCGAACGCAGTGAGGGATCTGCGGTTGAATTAAGTGCGCTGGGGTGGAAGTCGGGAAAAGGAGACCGGTCGCATCTCCCGAGCAACGCTGATGGAGCAGTTTCAACCACTACGCTACCGGGATGGGGGGCTTCATCAGCTTTCCAGATTGCCGTATACAATGAAAGGATGCAGCACGAGCCGGTTGGCCCGTACTCGCACCCGTCTGATCCCTCGGAATCTCGGGGACTCAAAGCAGTGGGGGCGTCACGGTTTCGACGGGATCGCTTGCGGCACGGAGGCATGCTGGGGTGTGGGCACCCATAATCGCCTGCAAAACTAAAGTTGCCAACGATAATCTGGCACTTGCAGCTTAATTAACTAAGCTGCCGTCTTTCGCGGTTTCGCCTATGGGCTGCGAGCAAGACGTCATTCAGTAGGCTGGTGGTTGCAGCTCGGTCCGTGTTGTAACCGCGAGATCATCGGACTAGTTTCATGCGCATCTTGTCCGTTCTGAGCGCACGAAGCGAAACCATCGGAACTGGACTGAGCATGGATCCTCTAGGCTGACAACGATTTCGGACGCGGGTTCGACTCCCGCCGCCTCCACCATTATTTATTTGATTTAGGGATAATCAATTGAAAATCGGGATACTCAAAAGTGTGCCTTGCGCGCGGCCGTATCTATGACTTTCGCATAACAAATGAGTTGATGCGCTCGGTTCTGGATTTGCCTTGAAGATGGCTCCATCAAGTGTGGGACGCGATTGCTGCTCAGGCAGCGGCCTACTCGCCTGACGCCGCAGATTGGCCTGAAAAATCAAAGGTCGAGAAATGGCGGTTGTCGCCGTTGATCTCGGCCCGCAACTCGTGCCACAGCTCATTCGGGATCTTGAGAAAGACCTCGACCACATTTGGATCAAACTGCGTTCCCGAACAGCGAAGGATCTCTTGCCGGGCCTCATCGAAGCTCCGCGCTTTGCGATACGGCCGATCGCTCGTGATCGCGTCCATTGCGTCGGCAACGGCAAATATCCGTGCGCCGATCGGAATCTCATTGCCCCTCAGCCTGCTCGGGTAGCCGTTCCCGTCAAAATACTCCTGGTGCGTGTAGACGATCGCAGCTGCCTCGCTCAGGAAGGGAATCTTGCGCAGGATGTGGTAACCCCGCGTGCAATGGTCGCGCATGATCTCCTCTTCTTCCGAGGTCAATTTTCCAGGCTTGCGCAGAATCTCGTCCGGGATCGCCATTTTTCCGATGTCGTGCAGGAACGCGCCGCGCGCAATAATCTTGATGTCTACCGGCGCAATGCCCATCGCCCGCGCCAACGCGATGGTGTAGGCGGTCACTCGCTTCGAATGTCCCTCTGTTTCTGAATCCTTCAGATCCAGCGCATCGCCGAGTGCCTCCAGCGTTACGTCATACGAGTGTTCCAGGTCTTCCATCGCCTGGCGCAGCATCTCCGTCCGCGCACGGACCACCTGCTCCAGGTTCTGCTGGTAATTATGACTGTCCTGCAGCGCCTGCCGATGATCGAGCGCCCGCTGCACCGTTGCTACCAGGTGTTCGCGCTCAAAGGGCTTCAACAGGTAGTCGTATGCGCCGCGACGCATCGAATCGATCGCCACGCTGATATCGTGAATCGCGCTCACCATGACTACAGGCAGGTTCGGCTGGTCGACGTGAATCCGCTCCAGTAGCGCAATTCCGTTCCCATCCTGCATCACAATGTCGGTCAGAACCAGGTCATACGGACCTTGTGTCAGAAACTCGACTGCCTGCGATCCGCTGATTGCCAACTGCACTTCATATCCCTGGCGTTGCAGGGTTGCACCGATCATCGAACGTACCGGAGCCTCATCGTCGACAACGAGGACACGGGCCGGCCTGCGTGCTCGCACGCGCTCCTGATCCTTCGAGTTGGCTGACGCAGGCATCGCGGGGGCACTTCCATCCAAATTTGCCACGTTCGATGCGAATCCCATTGCACTCCTACGATTCAACGAACCTTCAATCCGCCTCGCCGATGTTGTACAACTGCCTCGGAGGCCACCGGTTGGATTGATATAAAGGCTTCGCCCATCGCTTATCGGACGATGTTCATTCCTACGCAGGATACGGGAGAACCAATACGCGGGCCCCTGGGGTCAGATTCCGTTGGCGGACTTGGCCGGTCATTTTTTTCCTGCCGTACCTGCCGCACTTGGTTGAATAAATGGCGTAGGTCGAAATTACGCCACGCAAAGCTCGAGTGCAAGAGTTTCCGCGTAAAGTATCAAACTATTAAATCGATTAAATCAGTCTTGTCCAATCAATACACCCCACACAAAAGTCGTATTGACTTGTGGAGGTTGTATGCGGCCGTCGGTTGCGTTCTTTGTTGGAGCATGGCCCGATTCTGCTCTCGGGCTTCAAATTGGATTTTTTCATCCCTTTTCCCGCGCCTTCCGCCGCGCCCGCCTTGCATTGGCCCATCCTTCTTTCGTCACCTGGCGGCCTCGACCCACGGCAAGCGCCCCGGCTGGTACGTCTTTTGTGATGCACGAGCCCGCCCCGATATAAGCGCCATCCGCAATGGTCACGGGCGCCACCAGCGTCGAATCGCTGCCCACAAAAACACCCTTCCCAATCCGCGTCACGTGCTTCTGCTCGCCATCGTAGTTACAGGTGATGACGCCCGCGCCGATATTCGTCCTCGCATCGATCTCTGCGTCCCCCAGGTACGCCAGGTGTCCCGCCTTCACTCCGGTATGCAGCTTGGATTTTTTGACTTCGACAAAGTTGCCAATGTGCACATCCTCGCCGATCTCGCACCCGGGCCGCATCCGGGCAAATGGGCCGATATCTGCACCATCCGCCACGGAACTGTCTGCCAGAACGCAGCTTTGCCGGATGATCACGCGACTGCCTACAGTACAATTCTCGATCACAGAATATGACCGGATCAGGGTCGACGCTCCGATACGTGTCTTGCCCAGTAACTGCGCAAAGGGCTCAATGACCGCATCGGCTTCGACTTCAACAT
This sequence comes from uncultured Acidobacteriaceae bacterium, assembly GCA_963745845.1. Lineage (GTDB taxonomy): Bacteria > Acidobacteriota > Terriglobia > Terriglobales > Acidobacteriaceae > Telmatobacter. Next base: position 9,711 of record CAVUZE010000007.1, read on the forward strand.
CCGCGTCGATCACGCACGTCTCGGGGCGGTAGATCGTGACTCCGTTCGCCATCAAACGGCTCGCAGTCGCCATGCGCAACTTCGCATCCAGGGCCGCTAGCTCCGCCAATGTGTTCGCGCCCATCACTCCGGCTGCGTTTTCTACCTGCATTGCAACGACGCGCTCTCCTGCGGCCTTCAGCAAACCTGCCATATCGGTCAAGTAAAGCTCGCCCTGCGGGTTGTTAGCGTTCAGTTCTCCGACGTGCCCTTTGAGAGCCGAGGTCTTGAATGCATAAACTCCCGCGTTGACCTCCCTGATCGATTCCTGCTCCGGCGCGAGTGCGACCTGCTCGACAATCGCTTCAACCTCTGCCGACCCGGTGCCTCGACGCACGATACGCCCATAGCCGCGCGGATTCTCCAACGTGGCCGTAAGAAACGTCATGGCCGCACCATGCGTCCGATGAAAGCTCCACAACCCCTCGATGGTCTCCCAACGGATCAGCGGCACATCGCCCGAGAGCACGACGACGTTTTCGTAGTTTCCAATGGATTGCAATGCGGCCTGGATTGCGTGACCTGTTCCGCGCTGTTCCCGCTGCTCCACGAACTGCACGCCGCTGTCAGCGACAGAGTCCCGCACACGTCCACCTTCGTGGCCGACCACCACGAAGATATCTTTCCCATCGACCACTTTGCTGGCTGCGCCGATCACATGGCTCAGCAGAGTCTTGCCGCCGACCTGGTGCAGCACCTTGGGCTTTCGCGATTTCAGCCGCGTTCCCTTGCCAGCAGCCATGATCACGACGGCCAGTTTTGCCTCTTTCCGCTGGCCGCCTTCGCGTTTCTTGCTCACTGCTTGTTCTCCTGCCCAGGCCCCTGCTTTGGCTGCGGAATCGTGATGTCGACCGGATGGATCGCGCCCATTCCCAGCTCATCCAGCCCCGGCTTGATCTCCGGGCCGTTTCCCACCACCAGCACCGCCAGCTTGTCAGGATGCACGTACTTCTTGGCAACCGTGGCCAGGTCCGCCAGCGTCACTTTCTCGAGCGCTGCCTTGTAGGTCTCCAGATAGTTGGCCGGGTAGCCATAGAACTCTAGCCGCACGCTCTCCGCAAGCACCTTCTCTCGCGTGTCGTAGCGGAACAGAAACGAGCTCAGGATGTCGTCCTTGGCTCGCTTCAATTCTTCTTCGGTGAACGGCCGTTGGTTCACTCCGGCAATCTCCCCCAGGGCTGCCTTCGTCGCGTCCACGGTCGACGCGCTCTTGGTCAGCACCATCACGCGGAACGTGCCCGGATGGTCGTAGTCAAAGCTCAGGCCTCCACCTACCGCATAGGCCAGTCCAAGCTCCGTGCGCACTTTCTGAAACAGCCTGCTCCCGAAGCCGCCGCCCAGGATCTCGTTCATCACCGCGAGCGACGGCACGTCGGGATTGTGCCGGTCGATGCCTAGTCCCACGATCTCGACGTTCGACTGGTTCACATCCTCCTTGTCGATGAAGTAAAGGGCTTGGTTCGGATCGTGGAAGACCTCGTGATGCGCGGGAAGCGGCTTCACCGCCGGCAATGGGTCAAAGGTCGCCCGCAGCTTCGCTTCCATCGCAGTTGGATCGAAATCCCCGCTGATGCTGACAAGCAACTTGCCCTTCAGCGAGCGGTCATGCCACGCATTTAAATCGGCCAGTGTAACTGCCCCAATCGTGGCCAGCTCAGCCTGTCGCGAATACGGGCTGTTTGCCCCATACACCAGCTTCGCCGCCTCGCGGCTCGCGATCTCGCCCTCATCGTCGTTGCGCCGCACAATGTTCGTCGCGTCCTGCTGTTGCGCCAGCTGCAATTTATCTTCGTTGAACTTCGGATGGAACAGCAGATCCATCGCCAGTGCATACACCTGGTCGGCATCGCCCTTCAGCGAATCCCACGAGAGCGCCGTCGAATCGATATCGCCGGCTGTTTCGATGTGCGCGGCTTTGGCCTCCAGCAGATCGTCCATTGCGTCGCCGTCCATCTTTTCCGTGCCACTCGTTCTCCACGCCTGTCCATACAAATCAATCATTCCTGCTTTCGCCGGGTCCTCATCCCGCGATCCGCCAGGAATGACTACCGAGCCATTTACAAATGGCAGCTCATGATCCTCCTGCAAAAACAGCACAATGCCGTTCTTCAACTCGATGCGCTTCGGTTGCTGCGGATGAAACGCATGCAGCGGCGGAGTCGGAATCTTCTCCCAAGGCTTGCTCTCCTGTGCCTGGGCCGCGAACGGCACGATCACACCAAGGGAAACACCAGCCACAACCGCCAGACCAGCCAACCGTTCAATGATCCCTGACCCCAGACCACTGACCACTGTTCTCTGATCCCTGATCCCTGATCCCTGTTCCCTGGTCCCTAGTCCCCGATCCCTTCCATTCATTCCCCGCCTCCCGTTTTCGTCGCATTTGCCGCCGGCGCTTCGGTATCGATCTCGGCGCTGGTCCGATTGGAAGCGACAAACACCTGGTTTGCCACCCGCTTGATGTCCGCCTTCGTCACCTTGTCCACCTTATCCAGTTGCAGGAATAACTCGCGCCAATCGCCATACCGTGTCTGGTACTCCGCCAGTGCATTTGCCAGCCCCTGGTTATCGGCAAGTCCCCGCAGCAGATCGGCGCGGGCGCGGGTCTTGTACATCGCCAGCTCTGCATCCGTCACATCGGTGGTCTTCAGCTTTTCAATCTCTTTGTGGATCGCGTCGCGCATCTGCGCCGGTGTGTGTCCCGGCAACGGAACGGCGTAAAACGCAAACAACCCGGGATACTTCTCGCCGGGGTACCCACTGAAGCCTTCGGCTTCTGCGGCAATCTGCTGGTCGCGCACCAGGCTGCGGTAGAGCCGCGAGACCCGTCCGTTCGACATAATGTCGCTAATCGCGTCGAACACCGCATCGTCGGGGTCGCGATAGCTCGGACGGTGGTAACCCTCGATATAAAACGGCTGCGTCTGCTCGCGAATCACCACCGACTTCTCTGCAAACTGTTTCGGTTCTACCGTCGTCATCTCTTCCGGCTTCGGTCCGCCCGGCACCTTGCTGAAATATTTCTCCAGCATCGGCATCACTTCAGCGGATTTCACGTCGCCCACCACGGCCACCACGATGTTTCCTCCCACGTAATACTTCTTGTGAAACTCCATCGCCTCGGTAGCCGTTATCTGGCTCACCTCGCTGGGCCAGCCGATACTACTCCGTCCGTAGTTGTGCGCCACGTACGCTGTGGCCGCGAACTGCTCGATTAACCGGCCGATGGGGTTAGAGTCGGTGCGCATGCGCCGCTCTTCAAGCACCACGTCCCGCTCCTTGTAAAACTCGCGCGGAACCACGTCGGCCAGCCGCCCGCTCTCCAGCCAAGCCCACAGTTCGAGCCTGTTTTCCGGCATCGACCAGAAATACTGCGTCTCGTCCTGTCCCGTCGACGCATTCAGTCCCGTCGCTCCGTTGGTCTGTGCCACTTCCGTGAATTGATTCGGGATCACGTGCTTTTCCGCCTCGGCCTGCGCCTCCCGAAAGGCTTTCTTCAACTCGGCCAGCTTCTGTTCGTCGCGTCCCACCGGCTTCAGATACTCGGCCTCGTACGCGTTGTTCGCCGCTTCCACCTTTTCCAGAGCGACCTTCTCATCGGGATAGTCGTTCGTGCCGATTTCGGTTGTTCCCTTGAAAGCCAGATGCTCGAACATGTGCGCCAGCCCGCTGTCGCCCGAGGGATCGTTCACGTCGCCTGCATCGATAAACGTCGTGTAACTGAAGACCGGCGCCTCCGGCCGTTCGCAAATCACGAGCGTCAGCCCATTCGGAAGCACCTTCGTCGTGATTCTTTGCTCAAAGCTCTTCAGGTCCTGGCCCCACGCACCCTGTCCGGCCATTGCCGTCAGTGCCACAGCCAGCAAGCCTTTCCAAATCCAGGAAAAGGTTCTGCTCTGCATTCCTGCTCCTTCAGGGCCATTCCGCGACCCCGCACTCTTCCAACCTATTGTCCCAAACCGGGCCCGTCAAACTTGCCACCGTGTGACGAACCGCCCGTCTACTCCTTGCGTATATCTTTGCAAAGGGTGAGGTCGCCATGCGTCGCTGGGTAATTCGTCTCGTTTTTCTCGTTCCTATTCTCTTTGTCGTTGCTTGCGGCGCCTTCTGGACCATCGAGGTCTTTCCTCTTCACGGATCCCATCCGCCACTCAAACTCGCGCATGGCACGCTCGCCATTCAGCACGCGCGGATTTACGTTTCGCCAACAGACCCGCCCATCGAAGACGCCACCGTCCTCATCCGCGACGGCCTCATCGCCGCCGTGGGGCCGCAGGTCGAAATCCCTGCGGACGCCAAGCTCCTGCCCTGCAACCACTGCGTCGTCACTGCCGGATTTTGGAACGCACACGTGCATTTCACTGAGCCCAAGTGGAACCTGGCCGAGTGGAAATCCGACGATCTGCTCGACGCGCAGCTCGCCGACATGTTCCTGAGCCACGGATTCACCACCGTCATCGACGTTGGCTCCAATCCTGCCGACACCTTCGCCATTCGCCGCCGCATCGAACACGTTCAGCTCAAAGGCCCCTACATCTATTCCTCTGGTCCGCCTCTGTACCCGCCCCATGGCATTCCCTTTTACCTCAAGGAATCCATGCCCGCCTGGATGAGGGCGATGCTGCCCCAGCCCGCAACCCCGGACGCAGCCCGCCGCATCGTCCGGCGCAACATCGATTCCGGTGCCGACCTCACCAAGCTCTTCACCGGTTCCTGGGTCCAGCGTGGCCACGTTCTCGCCATGCCGCTCGACATCGCCAAAGCTGCAGCAGAAGAGAGCCATTTGAACGGCAAGCTGGTCTTCGCTCATCCTTCGAACCTCGCCGGTGTGCGCGTGGCCATCGACGGCGGCGTCGATGTGCTGGCCCATGCGGCCGACGACACACGAGGCGTCGATCAGGCTTTGCTCTCCGAGGCCGTTCGCAAAAACATGGCCATGATTCCCACCCTCAAAATGTTCGCGTCCACCGTCACCACGGATTCGCATTACATGGACCCCATCTGCGCCGAGGTGAACCAGTTTCACTCGCTCGGCGGCCAGCTCATCTTCGGGACGGACGTCGGCTACATGACCGACTACTCCACCGACCAGGAATTTGTGGAGCTGGGCAAAAGCGGTCTCGATTGGAAGGATGTCCTGGCCATGCTCACCACCAACCCGTCTGCGCGCATGGGCGTCTCCCGCGCCAAGGGGACCGTGACTCCCGGCAAACTCGCCGACCTGACCGTTCTCTCTGCAGACCCTGCACAGGACCTGACCAACTTCGCTCGCGTACAGATGGTCATTCGTTCCGGCCGCGTCATCTATTCGAAATGATGCTGTCATCCTGAGCGAACGAAGAGAAGGGAAGTCGAAAGCCTGCCCTGAGCGAAGTCGAAGGGGACCTGTGGTTGCTTTTTGAACGACCTCAATAAACACGAAAATGGGTGCCCCAGGTCTCGCGTTTAAGACCTGGGAAAGCACGAACCCAAATTGACCGCCTCTAATCTTGAACCGATGACCTCAATACCCACTATCGAAACGGACCGGCTGCTCCTGCGTCGCTGGCAATCCGCCGACCACGAACCCTTCGCCGTGATGAATCGCGACCCGTTTGTGATGGAGCACTTTCCCTCTCCGCTCACCCGCGAAGAAAGCGACCAGTTGATCGACCGCGCCGAAGCGCACTTCGAGCAGCACGGCTATGGCCCATGGGCGGTTGAATTGAAAGACACGGCAGAGTTCATCGGCTTCATCGGTCTCTCCATTCCGAACTTCGAAACGCCCTTCATGCCTGCGATCGAAATCGGATGGCGCCTCGCATCGCCGCACTGGGGCAGGGGACTGGCGACCGAGGGCGCCCGAGCCGTTGTGCGCCACGCTTTCCAAACCCTCCGTCTTTCAGCGCTCGTCTCCTTCACCGTTCCAGCCAACACGCGCTCCCGCCGTGTGATGGAAAAGCTGGCCATGACCCACGATCGACGGGAAGACTTCGATCACCCCAACCTTGCTCCGGGCCATCCCTTGCGCCGCCATGTGCTCTACCGCCTTGCCGCGCGCGATGCCCTATACTGAAGACTGCGCCTTCGTGGCTCCGGCACGCCGGAACCCGCATGGCTAGAGGTTTTTCCTTGGTCCCGGAACGCAAGATCGCCACGCCAAATCGTCCCCGCATTCGCTCCACCACAGTCATTTGTGTGCGCCGCAACGGTCAGGTCGTCATGGCCGCCGACGGACAGGTAACCCTGGGCGATCACGTGCTCAAGCACTCCGCCAAAAAGATTCGCCGTCTCTATCAGGACAAGATTCTGGCCGGATTTGCCGGTTCCACTGCGGATGCTTTCTCGCTCTTCGCACGCTTCGAGACCAAGCTCGAGCAGTATGCCGGCAATCTCAACCGTGCCGCCGTCGAGCTTGCCAAGGATTGGCGTACTGACAAGATGCTGCGAAATCTTGAAGCCCTGCTCGTCGTCGCCGATGCTGGGCAGACCTTCCTGATCTCCGGTTCGGGGGACGTGATCGATCCCGACGAACCGATTGCCGCCATCGGCTCCGGCGGCAGCTATGCCACGGCTGCCGCGCGCGCCCTGCTTGAAAACACCGATCTCGGTGCTCGCGAAATCGCCGAGAAGGCAATGAAGATTGCAGGAGACATCTGCATCTATACCAACGACCGCGTCACATTTGAGGAATTAAAAGGCGAGCCTGTTCGCACCTGAAGACAAAAGAATGGCTATCTATCTCCCTGCATCCGCCGAAGAACAAGATCTCGCGCTCGATGAGCTGACTCCGCGCGAAATCGTCGCTGAGCTCGATAAGCATGTCGTCGGGCAGAAGCCCGCCAAGCGCGCCGTGGCCATCGCACTCAGAAATCGCCAGCGTCGCCAGAAGCTCCCGCCCGATCTCGCCGAAGACATCATGCCCAAAAACATCATCATGATTGGGCCCACCGGCGTGGGCAAAACCGAGATCGCACGCCGCCTCGCCAAGCTCACCAACTCGCCGTTCCTCAAAGTCGAAGCTTCGAAGTTTACTGAAGTCGGCTACGTGGGCCGCGACGTCGAATCGATGATTCGCGACCTCGTCGAGATCGCCATCGACATGGTCCGCGAAGAGCGCCTCGAAGAAGTGGAAGACCGCGCCGAGATGAACGCGGAGGAGCGCCTTCTCGACATCCTTCTGCCTCCTCCTCCGCCTACCCCGCCCGGCCAGCACGATCAGCTCACCCTGCCCGGCAACGACAGCCACCAGCGTTCCCGCGAAAAGCTGCGTCAGCAGTTCCGCGAGGGCAAACTCGACGATCGCATGATCGAGCTCGACGTACGCGAGCGCGGCACTCCGCAATTCGGCATCATCTCCAACCAGAACCTTGAAGACATGGAGATGAACCTCAAGGATATGTTGCCCAACATATTCGGCGGTGGCACCAAGAAACGCAAGATGCGCGTCGCCGACGCTTTCGACTACCTGATCCAGGAAGAAGAGAGCCGCCTCATCGACATGGACCAGGTGAATCGCATCGCCACGGAGCGCGTCGAGTCGAGCGGCATCATCTTTCTGGATGAAATAGACAAGATCGCCGGCCGCGAAGGCGGCCACGGTCCCGATGTCTCCCGCGAAGGCGTGCAGCGCGACATCCTCCCTATCGTCGAAGGCACAACTGTCAATACGCGTTACGGCATGGTGCGCACCGACCACATCCTCTTCATCGCTGCCGGCGCCTTCCATGTTTCCAAGCCAAGCGACCTTATCCCTGAGCTCCAGGGCCGATTCCCCCTGCGCGTCGAGCTGAAATCGCTCACCGTCGAGGATTTTCTCCGCATTCTCACCGAACCCAAATCCTCGCTCACCAAGCAGTACACCGCCCTGCTTGAAACCGAAGGTGTCCGTCTGGAGTTCGCACCCGAGGCGTTGCGCGAGATGGCCGAGTTTGCCTTCAGGGTCAACGAAGCGACCGAGAACATAGGTGCTCGCCGTCTGCACACCATCATGGAGAAAGTGCTCGAGGACGTCAGTTTCCTCGCGCCCGATGTAGCCCGCCGTGCTCCTGACGGCGAACAAGCCACTGCGCTCTCCGACGCCATCAAATCGGAATCTTCAACCCCGCTGCCTTATGCGGAGCGCATGACCGCCTCCGGTCCGGAGAAGGTCTTCACCATCACACCCGATTACGTCAAACAAATGGTTGCGACCATCGTGAAAGACCAGGACCTCAGCCGCTACATCCTCTAAGAGCCGTTCACGGTGCACCGAACCGGCGAGCGCTTTGGAGACGCTTTAAGCGCCGGAGACGACCTGCTGTTCCACTGCAACCTGAACGCGCCTGAAATCCGCGCTTTGTTCAAGGGTGGATACGACTTCTCTGCCAATAACAAGGGAAGCCGTAGCTGCCGGCGATGGAACATTGCATACGTGAAGGATGCGATCCTGCACAGCGAAATGGAAATCATCCAGAAGCTTTCCTGACGCATCCAGCGCCTGTGCGCGGACCCCTGATCCTCCTGGCCGGATGTCGTCCTCGCTGAGTTCCGGGAGCAGCTTCTGCAGGGCGCGCGTAAATGCCTTCTTGCTCCAGGAGCGAAACATCTCCGCCATTCCGCTCTGCCAATTGTGCGCCGCCATCTTCCAGAAGCCCGGGAAAAGAGCGGTGGGAATCGTGTCCCCCAGGCTGAATGAGGTCCGTCGGTATCCTTCCCGCTTGAATGAGAAAACCGCGTTCGGGCCGGCCTCCACGCCTCCTCCGATACGTCGTGTGAAATGCACTCCCAGGAAGGGGAAGCGCGGATCCGCCACCGGATACACCAACCCATTGATCAAGTGTTGCTTCGATGGCACCAGTTCGTAGTACTCTCCGCGGAACGGAACAATACGAAGGCCCAGGCTTGCACCCGCCATCCTGGCGATCACGTCGCTGTGCAGGCCTGCGCAGTTCACCATGTATTGCGCACGGACCAACCCCGAAGCCGTTTCCAGCACGAGTGCCCCTGCCTCGCGAGAAATATGCTTGAGCCCGTGTCCCGTGAGAACCTCGCCATTCCCTTGTGCAATGAGTTCGGCATATTTGGCGCAAACCTGAGCGAAATCGGTGATGCCCGTCGTGGGCACATGAATCCCCCGAATGCCGGTGGTGTGAGGTTCAATTTCCCGAATCTCCTCGCTGTTAAGTTCCCGCAGTCCAGTCACGCCGTTGGCTTGTCCGCGCCGGAACAGCTCCTGTAGTCCCGGAATCTCGCGCTCCTCCGTGGCCACGATGATTTTCCCGCAAATCTCGTGCGGAATGCCGTGTTCCTGGCAGAAACGAACCATCGCGGCACGCCCTTCAACACAGAGGCGCGCCTTGAGTGAACCTGGCTTGTAGTAGAGACCGGAGTGCAGAACACCGCTGTTGTGGCCCGTTTGGTGAGCGGCGACCTTGTTTTCTTTCTCGAGTACCAGAACTTTGATGCCTGGATGCTTCCGGATGAGCTGCAGGCCAACGGCGAGCCCAACGATTCCGGCGCCTACGATTGCCACATCACACTGTTTATCGCTCACTTTGAGTCACAACTTTCCCCTCTCAGGGGCAGCTGCCACCGCATCCGCACGATTCGACGTGGGCATTCAGCCCCTCATGCCTGTGGTTGAAAATATTCCCTCCGCCAGCCTTCAATGCGGAGTGCTCGAGCGCTCATCGCCCAGATTCTCTTTCTATGTTAATTCGAGAGGGTCCGCAATCCCACCCCAGCGTGATTTCACGAGACAACACCGAAGTTACCGCTGAATGGCTCGCAGGCTTCCACTCCGAGTGATTCACGCCAATGCGGCGTTCTCGATGCGGAGACCATCAGCTTCGCTCTCCAGCCCGGACTAGCTCGTTCCTCTCACGCTTTTCCTGAGCCGATCCTTCGTATTGCTTGTGATTTTCGCGTATGGTACTTTTGCTTCGTACCTCGGCAGCCCGCGCCGTTCGTCAACCAGCGGGCTCTACCTGCACTCTCCTGCTTCTGAGGGAATGTGGATGGAGGCGTATCGGAAGCACTTCGGGAGAAGTGCGTCTGCGCCAGCCATCTTGATCGCGCAGCCGCGTCTCCTTGAACCGAAAGCATTTCCAACTCAAAGTCAGGAGAGAGAGCCATGAGTCAGTCTGCGCAACACCACAAGATCAACTACATCGAGTTCGCTTCCACCAGCATTGAAGCCGCCAAGAGGTTTTACTCATCTGTCTTCGGCTGGAGCTTCATCGACTACGGTCCAGACTATGCGAGCTTCACTGCCGCCTCGGCGGGCATCGACGGAGGGTTCTACAAAGCCGCCTCGATTCCCGAACAGCCCAAGACCGCCCCGCTCGTGGTCCTCTACTCAGCCGATCTCAAAGCCACTGAGGCCGACATTCTTGCGGCAGGTGGCGAAATCGTCGTCCCAACCTTCGAATTTCCAGGAGGTCGCCGCTTCCATTTCAGTGACGGCGGCGGCAATGTGCTGGCCGTCTGGTCCGAATAACAGTCCAACGCTCGTCGCGCTGTATTGCAATGGGTGCCCCAGGTCCGGGGTCCCCACGAAGCAGGTCTTCGTTCGTGGGGTGGAGGTCCGGGGTCCCCACGAAGCAGGTCTTCGTTCGTGGGGTGGAGGTCCGGGGTCCCCACGAAGCAGGTCTTCGTTCGTGGGGTGGAGGTCCGGGGTCCCCACGAAGCAGGTCTTCGTTCGTGGGGTGGAGGTCCGGGGTCCTCACGAACAGGTCTTCGTTCGTGGGGCGGAGATCTCGCTTTTGAGACCTGGGAAAACGATAACCTTAACCGCCGAAATAATGAAGTGGGTGCCTAATTCACCGTCGGCGGCAGGGCCTTGCGCTTGTTCAGATCTTCCCGGACCAGCGCGAGGCCCAGGATGCAGCGCTCAAACGAGTCCGCGAGCCGCGCAAACAGCGGAGCCTCGCTCTCATACTCGAACAGGTTGAACTGGCTCACGATGAAGTAGCTCTCTTTGCCCGCGCGAATCAGCTCTCCCAAGCTCGGATGCACGCCGCGCCGCCTGCGTCCCGGAGCCATCGCTTCCGGATACATGCCGCTGACAAACAGCGCATAGTCGCCAATATATTTGCGCAACGCGCGTTCCGCATCGAACGAAGTTGCCGTCCCGTTCACCGGGTCGGCAGCGAGGATCATTGCTTCAAGCTCCTCGATCGGATGCCCCATCGCATCGCGCACTTTGTAGAGCTTGTCGGCCTGCGAGAATTCGCAAAGAAGATGGGCTACATAGCCCGTGACGTCCGGATCGTTCAGCCCCAGCTTTCCCTCATAGCTGTTCCGCACAGCCTGGTGAAAGAAGGGCTCCAGTGGGTGTGCTTGCGACTCCATACACGCCTCCTCTTTGCTGCTCGCGCGCAGCCGGCCTGTTCTTCGAGCATTGGCCGGTTTCGTGATGCGTGCAGCCCGGAAGCTCCCGCGGACTCGCTTTTGTCCGGTGGGGTGCAGAGCCAGGGAAGCCAGCCACTGCCTGTTTACATTGCTTTGACAAAGAGCTTAACCGAAATGTTGTGTTTGCCAAGTGAGTGCTCCAACATTTCTTGGCAGTTCTTGTTCGTGATTGCAAAAAGATTCCAGAAGGCAGTGCAACTTTCGTGGGAGACGCACTGAAAAATCCTGCCTCCTTCACTTCGCAATCCCGCTTCGACGCGCCTCCTAGTTTTGCTCCGACGTCAGAAACCGCCCTTCACCAATCTCCTCGCGGATCATCGCGAGTCCCAGGATGCAGCGATCCAGGCACTCCGCGAGCCGCGCAAACAAAGGCGCTTCCTTCTCGAACTCGAATACGTTGAACTGGCTCACAATGAAGTAGCTCTCCCTGCCGATCTTGATCAATTCGTCCGCGATCGAACGATCGATCTCGTAGTGAGGCGCAGACTCAATCACGTCCAGATGCATCCCCGCCATGAACATCGCGTAGTCGCCGATGTACTTGCGCACCGACCGCTCTTCGTCGAATGAGTTCGCCGTTCCGTACACCGGATCGGCGGCGCGCAGCATCTCCGCAACCGCCTCTACGCGATGCCCCGTCGCATCCTTCAGCCGGTACAGGCTGTTCGGTTCCGAAAACTCGCAGAGCATGTGCGCGACGTACTCGACGATCTCAGCATCGTCCAGCCCCACCTTGTCGATAAAGCTGGTACGCACTGCCCAGTAGAAGAAAGATTCGAGTGGATGAGCTTCGGTTTGCATAAGGACCTCCCGTGGCTGCGCAGCACGCCGGGCCCATGAGCGGCTCCGTGCAACTTGTGCAGTCCAGAGCTTGTGCCCAGGTCCCGCAAGGCTTCTTCTGGCTTCGTCTCCAAACCGTTCATCGTTCCATCTGCCTTCAAGAAGCCTCGAACTCAATTTGTGTAACACCGAGTCTATCGGGATAGTCGCGTTTGCCAACGATTTGAACCTCAACTCGCAATCACGTTCCGGATGGCGGTTTCCCAAAAAAAAGAGGCAGCCCATTGTGGGCTGCCCCTTCAACAAATACTCCTTCTCTGCGCTTAAGCCACTGCCGGAGTACGCGACTCGAGCGCCGCCAGTCGATTCGCCAGCAATCCTTCCAGCTTCTCCAACGCCTCCGAGAATCCCTCGATCCCTTCCTTCAGCTTGTCATGTGCCATGCGATCCGCGTTGTGCATTTGCTCAAAGGTCGCTTTGTCGATGTGGATCTTTTCGATCGCCATCGTCTTGGCCTTTTCGGGATCGAGCTTACGCGGCAAATCGCCTTGCGTCGCTTCCAACTCTGCGAGCAGATGCGGTGAGATCGTCAGCAGATCGCACCCGGCCAGTTCGGTAATCTCTCCGACGTTTCTGAAGCTGGCTCCCATCACCACCGTCTTGTGGCCGAATTTCTTGAAGTAGTTGTAAATCTTCGTCACCGACTGCACGCCCGGATCGTCCGCTCCATGAAAGTCCTTGCCCGTGTCCTTCTTGTACCAATCCAGAATGCGTCCCACGAATGGGGAAATCAGCGTCACGCCCGCTTCCGCGCACGCCACCGCCTGGTGCATGCCAAACAGCAGCGTCAGGTTGCAATGGATGCCCTCGCCCTCCAGCACCTCGGCCGCGCGAATGCCTTCCCAGGTCGACGCAATCTTGATCAGCACATGCTGGCGGCTGATCCCCGCGGCATCGTACTGCCCGATAATCTCCCGCGCCTGTTCGATCGTCTTGTGCGTGTCAAAGGAGAGGCGCGCGTCCACTTCAGTCGAAACGCGGCCCGGCACAATGGCCAGAATCTTCTTCCCGAATGCAATCGCCAGCCGCTTGAAGGCAAGATTCGCCACATCCTGGTCGGTCGCGCTCTCGCCCAGTTCCTTGCGGGCGTCCATCAGCACGCCATCCACAATGGGCTGGTATTGCGGCATCTGCGCCGCGGCAGTGATCAGGGAAGGATTCGTTGTGGCATCGGTGGGCTTGAACTTCTCCATAGCCTCAATGTCGCCCGTATCGGCAACGACGGTGGTGAACTTCCGCAACTGCTCCAGCAAATTCTGCGGCATGATTCCTCCTCGGGGAAGGTGCGCCCGCACTCATGCGGTCGCGCTCGGCTTTCAGTGTACCGCTCTTTTGGATTCATTGGCGCGCTCGAGGTTGCATCCCCATGAATTCAAAATCAGCGCGCCTCTGCCTCAAATGTATTACTTAACACGCCTAGCCCGTTGATCGCCACGTCGACTCGATCGCCCGCAGCTACCGGACCCACCCCCGCCGGCGTCCCAGTCAGCACCAGATCGCCGGGCTCAAGCGCAATTGCTGCCGTGATGTACCGCAGCAGCTCCGGAATCGCAAAGATGAAATCCTTCGTTGAACCCTGTTGCCGCACCGCTCCATTCAGACGCGTCTCAATCGTCAGTCCAGCCTCCGGATCGACCTCATCGCTCACAAACGGTCCCACTGGGCAAAACGTATCGAAGCCTTTGGCTCGCGTCCACTGCCCATCCTTCTTCTGCAGATCGCGCGCTGTCACGTCGTTGGCCAGCGTATAGCCACGTACATAGGTCCGCCAGTTCTCGTCCGCCTTGATCTTCGCTGCACGCCGCCCGATCACCAGTGCCAGCTCACCCTCAAAATCCACCCGTTCTGAGACTTCTGGCATCTCGACCACTCCGCCCGGAGGCAGCAGGGACGACGGCGGCTTGAAAAACAACAGCGGCTCTTTCGGGACCTCGTTCCCTAACTCTGCGGCATGATCGCGATAATTCCGCCCGACGCAGACGATCTTCGAAGGCGTCACCGGCGCGAGCAATTTCGCCCCGCTCAGGGGCATCGGCTCGAAGTCGAAACTCGAAACATCCTTGACTAGAGCCTTCGCGGCCAGCAGCCGCGCATGCGCCACCTTGTAGGCCAGATCCTCATCCGGCGCCGCGGCAAGATCCACAATCCACAATTCTCCGCCGCGCTCCTCCACCCTGCCGTAGTGAGCGTCCCCCTCAAACAAAAACCGGCAATACTTCATCGCATCCCCCTGTCGCCGCGAAGCTCACGGATTCGGCGCCGTTTCCTGCGCCTCAGCCGAGCGCGCACTCTCATGCCCGCCCTGATCCACGGCGCTCACAGCATAGCGGTAGGTGTGTCCCGCGTGCACGTGTCCATCGTGAAACGCCGGTCCCACAACTGCTTCAGCAGGAGAAATGCGTTCCCAGCCCGCATCGCCCTCGCGCCGATACACTACATACCCCGCCACGTCCGCCTCGTTGTCGGGAACCCAGCTCAAATCGATCGCGCCCTCGCCGCCATTCTCACCTGCCGTTGCCACTGCCGCCAGCCCCGACGGCACAGCCGGTGGAAACACGTCCTCGGCATCGACCTTGATCGGCGGGGACAGCTCTCCGGCCAACTCGAGCGTCTTCCCATCCACCATTACCCGGCTCACGCGCTGTGCGCGGTACTCATACGTCTCGCCGAACCGGATGCTCTTGTCGAGGGCGCGTCCTCGCTCCCCATCTTCGATCAGCAAATTCTGTTCCAGCGGCTCCGGAGGAGGTGCCATCGGTCCCTCCTGGGGTTTGGTCGCAGGCGGCGTCAGCAATTTGCGCTGCAGCCGCACGGCAACCTTTTCCTCATCGGGAGTCCAATGCAGCACCACACCGGCCTTGCGCACCTCCGCGGCGAATCCCCGCACAGGTTCCGGCGGCCCTCCCGCCAAAATCTCCACGGCATTCGACAACCCCGCCGACCGGCCTTTGCGATTCTTCAGCTCGACAAAGTACTTCAGCAAGCGCGGAGGCCCCGAAGACAGCAATGCGGGGAGGGTCTCAGAAAACTTGCCGGTCGCTCCCGGAGCGTTTGTCACCTTTCCCGCATCCACACAGGGCCCCACGCCTTCCTGCCGGCAAACCCGCACGGTGACGTTGCTTTTCATCAAAAGCTTGTCTGTGTTTTTCTTGGGAACTGTCCAGGTCAGCGATACCTGATCACCCGCGCGGATCGCCTTCAAGTCCGTCACCGGATCCGGCAAATTCAGTGACGGCGCCTGAGGAGGACCCGGTGTCCCGCACCCAGCGAGCAGCGCACCCAACACAACGGCCAGCGCAGCCCATCCCCACATTTGTTGCGAACGCATCGCCTTTCAGTCTAACGGAGAAGCCCGCTCAATCTGCGGCATGCGATGCCTTGAAGCGCCGCGCCTTCATCCGGTTCCCGCACACCTTCATGTCGCACCAGCGCCGCGTGTGATTCTTGCTCGTATCGAGAAACAGCCAGCGGCACTCGGCATTTCCGCACTCCCGCAGCGCCTCGATACGTTCGCTCGTCATCAGCTCCTCCGCGCGCAACGCCAGCACCCACACCGGCAAATCTGCCGCAACCTCGCCCTCCGGCCAATCCCACTGCAAAGTCGCCCCACCCCGCCGTAGCCGCTGATGTCTCCGTGCATCCTTGAAGATCCCCTCCAGCGCGACGATCGTTGCCACCGCAGCTTTGCGCCCTTCCAGCTCCGCGTAAAGGAATTCCGACGCCGCTTCCCGCAGCTCCCGCACAGCACGCAATACCTTCTCACCCGCGCTTGCACTCACCTCGCGTCTCAGACTTCGCACTTGCTTCGCCGTCAACACTCCCGACTGCTCGCAAAAACCAATCAGATCGCCATAACTCGTCAGCAACTCCTCCGCCCCGCTCGCGCGAAACCGCCAATCCAGCGTATTCACCAGGTCCAGCGCCGGGTCGCCCGCAATCAATTCAAACCTGCGATCGCTGATAGCAACCCGGACGCGATTCCCCATAGGATTCCCTACCCGATATTTATCCTCTGACTGCGTTCCCACGGATAACCTCTAAAGCAATCTTGACAGGTTACCTGGTCATCTGTAAAGTGATAACTGTCTATGAGTGATTCAGTGGTTACCAATCCGATCGCACTCCCCACCGCGGACTCGTTCCGCCTGCGCATCATTGCTGCCTTCTTCGCCATCTACTTCCTCTGGGGAACCACCTTTCTCGCCATCCGCATCGCCGTCGAAGAACTCCCCCCGCTCTTTGCCGCCGGAGCGCGCTTCCTCATTGCAGGTCTCGTCCTCTACGCCTTCATGCGCGTCAAAGGCGAACCGCGCCCCACCTCGACGCAATGGCGCAGCCTCGCCATCATGGGCCTGCTCATGTTTGTCGTCGTGTACGGCCTGCTCTTCTGGGCCCAGAAATACGTTCCCTCGGGCATCGCCGCCGTGCTCGAAGCCACCATCCCCATCGATACACTGATCCTCGAAATGCTCATCCTCCGCCGACAGCGCTTCCGCTGGGCCGTCGCCGTCTCCACCCTCATCGGATTCGCAGGCGTCGGCATCCTTCTCCTGCGCGGCAATGGCCAGACCTACGGCCTCGTGCCGTGCTTCGCCATCCTCGCCGCCAGTCTAAGTTGGTCCCTGGGCGCGGTCATCAGCCGGTCATTCCATTTACCCAGCTCCCGCCCTCTCACCGCGGGTGCAGCCATGATGCTCGGCGGTGCCACCTTGCTCGCGCTCTCCGCGGCCTTCGGCGAAATGCACCCCTTCCCCCACATCTCCCTGCGTGGCGTCGAAGCGGAACTTTACCTCATCGTCTTCGGATCGCTGGTAGCCTTCACGGCCTTCGTCTGGCTGCTCGCGCACATGTCGGCCACGCGCGTATCCAGCCACGCCTACGTCAACCCCATCGTTGCCGTCGCACTGGGCTACTTCGTCGCGAGCGAGCCCGTCACCCTCCGCACCCTCGCCGGGACCGTCCTCGTCCTCGTCAGCGTCTTCCTGATTCTGCGACCGGCCAAACAGTTCGCTTAAGCGAACTCAATCTCTAGCAACTGCGAGTGTCGGAGTATCGCTGATCTGCATTTCGTTGAATCGCCCAGACAGTGCGACGCCAGCCTTCGCCAGGAAACGAGAGGAGATTTCTTCGATGAAAACACTCAGGTCGTTCATCACCGCGGGTGGTCTGCTTGCGGCAGCGACCCTCATGCCCGGCCAAATGCCGACCGCCTCCGCCAGAGCCGCGATCGATGCGGGAAACCAGGCTTGGATTGACGGGATAAAGGCTGGCGACGTGAAGCGGATTGCCGCAACCTACACCGTAGACGCGGTCGATTGCGGTCGTACCGGGGACTGTTTTCGAGGGCGGATTCAAATCGAGCGCCATATGACAACGCAGCTCGAGAGCCTTGGGCGAGCGCGCTCTGCTGCCGTCAAGACGTGGGGATCGACGGAACAGGGAAGCTTTGTCTATGAATGGGGCGAAGCTGAGGCGACATTCGGCGGAGGCAAAAGGCTCGTTGATCGATATCTGACGGCTTGGCAACAACAGCCGGACGGGACATGGAAGATCTTCCGCAACATGGTGCTCCCCGATAAATGATCAAGATAAATAAGATAGGGCAGCCAACTGTCGCGAATCACAAGGTCGACCCGCGCCGCCTCGTGAAGGGTGCGGGCTTCAGCCCGTTCGGTTGACCAGCCTGAAAGATCCTCCGCGCTTTAGTCCCCGAGGGAGCCATGCCGTATCCTTGCCTACGACCCCGAAAGGAACTCCGGCCCGTGCTCATCTTCGCCGCCATCCTCGCCATCTTCGTCTACGGCATGATCGCCGCCATGCTCGGCACCATCCTCCCCGACCTTTCCGAGCGTTTCCACCTCACGCCCACGCAGAACGGCGCCATCGCCTTCGCCCAGGCTCTCGGCCTCATGGTCGCCTCGCTCGCCGTCGGCCCGCTCCTCGACACCCAGGGCGACAAGATCGGCCTCATCCTCGGCCTCATCTGCATCGCCGTCGCGCTCTTCGCCCTGCCCAAATCCCGCGGCTACGCCTCCATCGTCTTTCTGCTCTTCCTCCTCGGCGTCGGCGGAGGCATCGTCGTCACTGGCGCCAACGCGCTCTCCTCCGCCGCCAGCCCCGCGCACCGCGCCACAGCCCTCAACCTCGTCAACCTCTTCTTCGGCCTCGGCGGACTCGCCACGCCCTTCATCTCCGCCAATCTTTTCAAGAAAAATTGGCACCGTCTCTGCTATACCGTCGCCTCCGTCACCGTCCTCACCCTCGTCGTCCAGGCCGTCACCCAAATGCCCGCGCCCACCGGCAACGCCGCATTCCTCCTCGCCGGCGTCGGACCCATCCTCGGCCGTCCGTTGTTGCTGCTCTCCGGCCTCTTCCTCTTTCTCTACGTCGGCTGCGAAGTCGGCGTCTGGAACTGGCTTCCGCGCCACCTCATCGCGCAGGGAATTCCTGAGTCCAAAGCCCTCAACATCCTCTCTTTGGGATTCGCGCTCGGCCTCCTCATCGGCCGCGTCGCCGTTTCGCCCATCCTCATCCACGTGCCCGCCGCGGACGTCACCCTCGCCTCGTCCATCGCCATGGCCATCACGACATTTCTTATGTTGCGCACCAACAAGCCTGTCGCTGCGGCGGTTCTCGTGTTTCTGGCAGGACTCGCCATGGCTCCCGTCTTTCCCACCACTCTGGCGATTGTGGGCACAGCCTTCCCAGAGATGACGGGCACGGCGATTGGATTTGCGATCACCTGCGGCTGGGCAGGATTGGCCGTCAGCTCGCGCATCATCGGAGTCATCGCCGGACCCGACCCGCAGCGGCTGAAGAAGGCCCTGCTGCTGATCCCCGGCTCGGCGGTCTTGATGATCGGACTGAATCTAGCCATGCAGGCTTCGCTTAAATAGGGACTAGCCGTCCAGGCGAAGGGAGCAGGGGCCTTCAGGCCCCTGAAAGGCCCATTGAATGTGTCATCCTGAGCGGAGCACGCTTGGGGCCCCGAGCGCACGAAAGTGCGATTGGGGTAAGCGCAGCGAAGGATCTGCTTTTCGCGATGAGCGTACTCGACGTATGCTTCTTCAAAATTCAATTCGGCCTATAATAGGCATATGGCGGCGTTTCTCATCAAGAATCGGGTACCCTCTGCTGAAGAGATGGGACGCAGACTGGGCTTGAGCCCCGAGCGCATCGAAGCCGTGCGCTTTATTATGAGCTCCCCCTCTACCTCAAAGATTTCAAAGCGCTCGAGCAGCAAATCCCGGGCAGCGGGAACTAGTCTGAAAAAGAGTACGAAGCGTTCGACCTCGCGAGCAAGCGGGCGACGGTAAGGTACGGTGTGGGAAGACGCAAGCGCATTCAGTCTGTCTTTCTCAATATCCCCTACGATGATCAGTTTGAAGAACTATACCTGGCATACATCGTGGGCCTTACGCAACTCGGTTTGAAGATCAATGCAACGCTCGCTGTCCCTAACCAGGGGCGACTCGACAGAATCGTCAAGCTTATCGAAGAATCGGACGTCTCGATTCATGATCTTTCCAGAATCGAACTCTCGTCCGGAATTCCCCGATTCAATATGCCCCTCGAACTTGGGTTGGCGCTTTACCGTTCGCATACCACGAAAGGTCGGCACCGGGTTTTCGTCTTTGAAAAGAAGGCCTACCGGGCGCTGCAGTCATCGAGCGATATCAATGGCCTCGACCCTCAGATCCATAAAGGAAGACCTCAGGGAGTCATGGTTGGATTGCGCAATATCTTCCATCAACCCGAGCCTACAACCACAGTCCCAGAAATGCTTGCCAGCTACCGCGCCGTCAAGCGTAAGCTGCCCGAGTTGCGGAGAAATGCGGGCAGTCAATCGCTGTTTGGAGCTTCGGTATTCCACGATCTTACCGTTGCAGCTCTGGTGGAAAGAGAAAGAATCATCCAATAGAAAAGCTAGCCACTTCCTGATTGAGGTTCAAGGCTCGTCCGGCAAATAGGTACGAGTTCACGACTATGTCAAGGATTCGATTTTATCGAGTAGCCTCACTATATCGATATCCAATTCTGGCCAGGCCTCCTTGACGTAATTCACCGCGAGCGTAAAGGCCTTCGCTACATCCTCGCCCGATGGGATTCTGCCCTCGTGGCTAGCTTTATTGCGGATCTTGCGGATCGAATGCAGGGTCTCCGCGGATTCCTTTTCCAAGACCGCGATGAATTCAAGCATGTCAATCATGACTGACATCGTGTAGCGGTCTGAATTACAGTGTTTGCTAAGAATTAGCGCCGATTGCTGCACAATAGAAACAGCGCCAAGTTAGGCCCGACGCCGCTCGGCGAACGCCCAGCCCCCTCCCCCCCCACCCCCTATGGGAGTTACTGATGCAGCAGTAACCGGCGTGCACCAAAATGCGCGCAGGTTTGCAGAACATTCCACGGGTCAGTGCACGCGCTTCGAACCGAGCGGTTCGCGCAGTCTACCGCAAGTCCGCGTAATCCTTCGCAAATCCCGCCAAACACTTGTATCCACCAACACAATTGTTCCACGTGGAACAATTTCGAGGTCCGCCACGACCCGCATCCGGCGCGCGTTGCCTCTTTCCGAAGCAACCTCCCGCAGCTTCTCCGTTTCTCAGAAGGAAGAGTGGAGGGCAAGATGTCGATCATCAACCTGATCGCGGCGGCGCAAACCAACAGCCCATCCACCGATGCGGGCAATCCATTGGCTGCCGGGTACGTGATCTTCGTGCTTGTCGCGGCGGTGCTGGCGCTGGTGGTCATGATGTTCATCCGTACGCGTGCGGGACGGTCGTCGAAACAATAGGGCCGGGCCGTAGGAAAGAACGGGGCCTGGGCAGCGCAGCCGGTGAAAAAAGCGACCACTTCAGGCTTCTCCGCTGGCCCAAGTAGAAAGCGGATGCCCGGAAGTGGTCGGTAAACGCGGAAGGATACCGCTTGCGGGCCGGAATGCTCAACCCGCCAACTTATCGATCACCTTAGGCTCCCGCGTCGCGGCTGTTGTCAGGCAATTGTCATTTCGTTCCTCCGCGGCTAAAGCCGGTGCCGATTTTGCCGGCTTATGCGGGGGTTGAAACCCCCACCTCCCTCCGGATTGAGTAACCCGTCTTCCTCAGGATTGAGTGAAACCCGACTCCTTCCGGAACGTCTCTCCGCGGCTAAAGCCGGTGCCGATTTTGCCGGCTTATGCGGGGGTTAAAACCTCCGCCTCCCTCCGGATGGAGTGAAACCCGGTCCCTCCGGATTGGTTGAAATCCCCCCGCCTCTTTCCGATCTTTGTGACGAATAGCTATTTCCAAAATAGGTATCTTGTGCCTAGACTCGAAGCATGGCTAAAGATTCCGATCGCCGCGACCTGTTTCCAGGTGCGCTTGAACTCATGATTCTGCAATCGCTTCGCTTCCGGCCGATGCATGGCTATGCGCTGGTGAAGCACATCCAGCAAGTCTCCGGCGACCTGCTGCAGGTGGAGGAAGGCTCTCTGTATCCGGCGCTGCAGCGGCTGCTGCGCGAGGGGCTGCTGGAGTCCGAAGCCGGAACCTCGGCGAAGGGCCGGCCGACGCGGATTTATCGCGTGACCGATGCGGGGCTGCGCCACCTGGAGCAGGAAGTTTCCAGTTTCGAAAAGATGTTTGCAGGAATCACGCGCGTGCTCGCCGTTGACCAGGCCTAGCGTGGTGTCTCAGAAAGAAATTGTTGAAGGAATTCAGAATGGTGAAGAAGCAGATTCTTCGGCTCACCACCCCCGAACTGAACGACGTTCGGGGCCCCGTTCGCTCAGAATGACACCTTTACTTATGTTGTGTATTGCAGAAACAGCACACCAGGAGGGCGCCCATGTTCGGACTGTCGCAGCTTTTCACTCGCCGTCGCCGTTATGACGACCTTTCGGTGTCGATCGACGAGCATATTGCGGAGCGCGCCGATGAGCTGGTGGCTGAAGGCAGGTCGCGCACCGAGGCCGAGCAGACGGCGCGGCGCGAGTTCGGCAATGTCGCCCTGATCGAACAGCGGGGCCGCGAGGCGTGGCAGTGGCCCACGGCCGAAAGCGTCCTGGCCGACATGCGCTACGCGCTGCGGCAACTGATCAAGTCTCCCGGTTTTACCGTGACCGCGGTCGTGACGCTGGCGCTGGGGATCGCGGTGAACGCGACGATGTTCAGCATGGTGAGCGCGTTCCTGCTGCCGCATTTCCCGGGCCGCGATCCGCAGAGTATGGTGGTGGTCTCTTCTGTGAATCCGGACGCACAGATGCAGCCCGATACCAACCCGGTGTCCGCGCCGAACTACTTTGCCTGGAGCAAGGACACGCGCGTTTTTTCCGCAATGGCCGCGGGGGATGAGTATCGCAGCGGCAGCCTGACGGGCCAGGGGCAGCAGCCTGAGGCGATCACGTATGCCGCCGTTTCGCCGAACTATTTTTCTGTATTTGGCGTCTCACCGGCGCTGGGGCGATCGTTTTTGGCGGGCGAAGATCAGGCGGGGCGCGATCACATGCTGATTCTGAGCCACGGTTTGTGGGAGCGCCGCTTCGGTTCGGATCCTTCCGTAGTGGGACGGGTGGTGCGCCTGAACCGGGAAGACTATGTGATTGCCGGGGTGATGCCGGCGGATTTCCACCTGCTCGCATTTACGCCGCAGCTATGGACGCCGCTGACATTGACTGGGGCCGACGCCACGGCCGATGCAAGGAAGAATCGTAATCTCTATCTGTTTGCGAGGCTCGCTCAGGGTGTGACTCTGCAGCAGGCCCGGGGGCAGATGACGATTCTCGCGCAGCAGGCACAGCACGATTCTCCCTCGATCGAAGGGCGCTGGGGCGCGTCGGTGCGGACATTGCCCGACTTTCTTATTTACCGCTTCGGCATCCGTACAGCACTGGCCGTGATCATGACCGTGGTGGGTTTTGTGCTTTTGATTGCGTGTGCGAATGTGGCGGGACTGCTGCTGACGCGCGCGGTTGGCCGGCAGAAGGAGTTGGCGATTCGCATGTCGCTGGGGGCTACACGGGTGCGCGTGGTGCGCCAGCTGGTGACGGAAGGCGTGGTGATCGCGCTGCTGGGCGGGGGCGTTGGGCTGTTTCTGACGTACTGCGGCATTCGCGTGGTGAGCGCCGGCCTGAGCTTCAATGATGCGATTGCCGATGTGAAGATCAGCCTCGACACCAACGTTCTGATCTTTGCCGCGGTGGTTTCGCTGGTTTCGGCGATTCTGTCGAGCGTGGCGCCGGCGCTGAAGGCCTCTCGCACCGAGATCAATACCGATCTAAAGAGTGAGGGGCGTGGCGCGAGTTCGGGCCGCGAGCACAATCGCATGCGCGTTGTTCTTGTGGGCGGGGAGATCGCGGTGGCGCTCTTTCTTTTGATCGGCAGTTGCCTGCTAATTCGGGGAGTTTATTTGCTCGATCATCAGAAGCTTGGTTTCAATCACGATCATCTTTTGACGGCGGGCCTTGTTTTGGACCAGGCGCGGTACGCCGATGCTTCGAAGCAGAGGCAGTTTGTGCGCGAGATCGGCGAGCAACTGCGGCAGATTCCCGGGGTGGAAGCAGTCGCGACCGCATCGGATCTTCCAGCTTCTGGATTGAGCAGCGTTTCGTTCCATATCAAAGGGCAACCGGAGGCGCGCACCAACGAGCAGCGCACAACGGCCGATGTGGTGGTGACGCGGGAGTACTTTGAGGTTGTCGGGGTTCCGCTGCTGCGGGGCCGTGCGTTCACAGAAGGAGACGATGCCGCTGCGCCGCGCGCGATACTGGTGAACCAGGAATTCGTGCGCAAATATTTTCAGGATCACGATCCCATCGGCAAGCAGATTCAGCTCGACACGGCGGGTGCGCCTGCGACGTGGAGCGAGATTGTCGGCGTGGTGAGCGACGTGAAGAGCTACTCCGAAGATCCGCACATCGAAGCGGAGGTTTACGAGGCCTACCTGCAGCGGCCGGTGGCATCGTTTTCCGTCATGCTGCGGTCGACGGCGGAGCCAAACAGCCTTACGCCGGCTCTGCGCCGCGTGGTTGCGCAAACTGACCCCGAACTTCCACTGCTGCGCGTGATGAATATGGATCAGGTTATCGAATTCCAGAAGAGCGGAAACCCGCTGTTTGAAAAGCTCCTGGCGACGTTTGCGATTCTGGCACTGATGCTTTCGGCCATCGGGATTTACGGACTTATTGCGTATTCCGTGGGACAGCGCACGCATGAAATTGGCATCCGGCTGGCTTTGGGGGCGAAGGCTTCGGATATCTCGCGCATGATTTTGCGGGAGGGCTTGAAGGTTGCGGGAATCGGCTCGGCCATTGGCTTCGTTCTAGCGCTGCCGCTGCCCAAGCTTTTTGAGTCGCTCTTTCAGGGAATTCTCTTGGGTGCCCCGGAAGTTTATCCGCTGGTCCTCGTGATGATGCTGATCGTGGCCTTTTGCGCGACGTTTGGTCCAGCGCGGCGCGCGCGGCAGGTTGATCCCATGACAGCACTGCGCAATGAGTAGCTTAACTGGAACTGAGTGAGCAGGATCTTCGTTCGTCATCCATTTTTTTGATTTTGGAGCCATCCGATGAATTCGATCGCACGCCTCTTCCGCCGTCGCCGTCGTTACGACGACCTCTCGGTCTCGATCCAGGAGCACATTGCCGAGCGCGCCGATGAATTGATTGCCGAAGGCATGCCGCGGGCCCAGGCGGAGCAGACGGCACGGCGCGAGTTCGGCAACGTTGGGCTCATCGAACAGCGGAGCCGCGAAGCGTGGCAATGGCCCGCCTTCGAATCGATCCTTGCCGATCTGAAGCTCATTTTTCGCCGCCTGCGAAACTCTCCGGGCTTCACCATGACGGTGTTGCTCACGCTGGCGATTGGTATCGGGGCGAATACGGCCGTGTTCAGCGTGCTGAACAGCGTGATTCTGAAGCCGCTTCCTTACCCCGATTCCGGTCGGCTGGTTTCGCTCGCCCTCGATGCTCCCGGCGCCGAGGGCCTAGCCAGTTTCGAGAGCGGCCTGAAGCTCTCTCCCTCGATGTATCTCACCTTCTCCGAGCACAACCGCACCTTCGAGTCGCTGGGAGTGTGGCTGCCGGGAACCGCTAACGTGACAGGCATCGCGCAGCCCGAAGAAATCCACACCGCCAACATCACCGACGGGATTTTGCAGACGCTGAGCGTTCCACCACTGCTTGGCCGCTGGTTGTCTGCGACGGACCAGGACCCGAGGGGCGCAAAATCCGTGATGCTCGGCTATGGCTACTGGAAGCGGCGCTTCGGAGGCGATCCTTCGGTGATCGACCGCAGCATCCTGATCGATTCGCAGACGAGAACCATCGTCGGGGTGATGCCACGCGGCTTCCGCATGGTCGATCAGGACTTCGACGTTTTGATTCCGCTCGGATTCGATCCGCACAATGAAGGGCTCGCCGGCTTTGGCTTTCTGGGCATCGGACGGCTCAAGCCCGGCGTGACGATCGGACAAGCGGATGCGGATGTCGCGCGCCTGGTTCCGCTTTGGATGGACTCGTGGACCAACGGTCCCGGCACCGATCCGCATTGGTATAAAGTTTGGTGCATCACACCCGCGTTTCGCTCGCTCAAGCAGGAGGTGATTGGCGACGTAGACAAGGTGCTTTGGGTGGTGATGGCCACGATCGGCGTGGTGATGCTGATTGCCTGCACCAACGTGGCGAATCTGCTTTTAGTACGCGCCGAATCGCGCCAACAGGAGCTGTCGATCCGCGCCGCTCTTGGCGCCGGCCGCAGCCGCATTGCGCGGGAGCTGCTGCTTGAAAGCCTGGTGCTCGGCCTGATCGGCGGGGTTCTGGCCATTGGCGTTGCCTACCTGGGACTGCGCGTACTGGTCGAGCTTGGCCCAGCCGATCTTCCGCGCCTTACCGAGATCGCTCTCGATGGACGTTCGATCGCCTTCACCTTGCTGCTTTCGGTTTTCTCCGGGCTGTTCTTCGGCGCCATCCCGACACTCAAGTACGCCGGCTCGCGGGTGCGCATTCTGTTCACTGCCACGACCCGCACCACGAGCACCAGCCGCGACCGGCAGCGTGCGCGCAAGACTCTTGTCGTCGCACAGGTGGCCATGGCGCTGGTCCTTCTGGTCAGCGCTCTGCTCATGATTCGCACGTTTTGGCAGCTGCGCAACGTCGACCCCGGTTTCTCCGACGCGCCGCATCTGGAAACGCTGCGGATCTCGGTTCCCGATTCGCTGGTCGCCGATCAGGTTGCCGTCACGCATATGCAAAACGCGATTGCCGACAAATTGGCGGCAATCCCCGGTGTCACATCGGTCGGATTCGCCGAGGCCGTACCCATGGAGGGCATCGATCCCTGGTGGGACGAGATCCGCTTTGAAGGCAAGAGCGACAACCACGATCATCCGCCGATGCGTCTGTTCAACTTCGTCTCGCCGGGCTACTTTCGCACCATGGGCACGCGCATCATCGCGGGCCGCGACTTCACCTGGACCGATGTCTACGGCCTGCGTCCCGTGGCCATGCTCTCAGAGGGCTTCGCCCGCGCGGAGTTCGGGTCACCCGCTGCTGCGATCGGCAAGCGTTTCCGCCAATTCCAAAACATGCCCTGGCAGGAGATCGTTGCCGTCGTGCAGGACGTGCACCACGATGGCGTCTCCGCGGAGCCGCCCGCGATCGTCTATTGGCCGTCGATGATGTCCAATCCCTACATGAAAAACGGCATTCACGCGCCGCGCGCCGTCACTGTCGCCGTGCGCACGAATCGCGCCGGAAACGCGTCCTTCCTTACCGAACTGCAGGATGCGGTTTGGTCGGTGAATTCGAGCTTACCTCTTGCGTCGGTTCGCACCATGCAGGAGATCTACTCGAAGTCGTTTGCACGCACGTCGTTCACGCTGGTCATGCTGGCGATTGCCGGATCGATGGCGCTGACGCTCGGTATCCTCGGCATCTATGGCGTGATTTCCTACACGGTTTCGCAGCGCAGGCGCGAGATCGGGATTCGGCTTGCTTTGGGTGCGCAGAAGAGCGAACTCAAGTGGATGTTCGTCCGCTCCGCACTGGTGTTGACGGGCATCGGTGTGGCCTTCGGGGTTTGCGCAGCGGCTGCGCTGATGCAGTCCATGAAGTCGCTGCTGTTCGGCATCAGCCCGCTCGACCCTGTCACGTATATCGCGATTCCGCTGGTGCTGATCGGCTCCGCCATGCTGGCGAGTTATTTGCCAGCGAGGCGAGCCGCTTCTGTCGATCCCGTCGAAGCGCTGCGCGCCGAGTGAGTCTGGGGTCGATTCAATCCTCGCGATTTCTTGCGCGGATGGAATGTTCGAGGGCGGCTTCGTTGAACGCGAATGAGGCTCTGCGAGTTCGATCGTCATCGTCCGCGTCTGCGGATGCCTGGTTTCGATTGCCCTGCGTCCAGGGGGTCGCAGAAGCAGCCGTGGCATTCAGACCGGACTTTGAGCCCGATGCGAATTGCTCGCGCTTGAATTGCTTGCTGAGGGCCAATCCCTGCTGCTGGTAATTCGAACCGATCGAACCGCCGTAGACCTTATCCGGTTTTGCCGACATGTAGAAGTAGTTCAGGCGCCCGACAAACTGGTCGTCTTCGAGAAGGATCGGCATTTCGTTGGCACGCACTTCGAGTACGGCCCGCGTGCCGGCAATTTCCCCAGCTTCGCCATAGCCGAAGCCGGGATCGAAGAATCCTGCATAGTGCACACGGAATTCCTGCGTAGAGAGATCGTAGGGGAGCATCTCTGCGGCGAGGTCGGGCGGGATGCGCACCCGCTGTTTCGAAGCGAGGATGTAGAACTCGCCGGGGACGAGGATGCACTCTTTGCCTTTGTACATGGGGGTCCAGAAGTCATCGACGTCGTAATGATCGATGAGCCCAAGATCGATGGGCTGCGCGGTCTTCTTCGCCTGATAGCCGACAACGCCCGATCCGTTTCCCTCGAGATCGACGGTGAGGCGCAAACCTCGATCGACCGTTGCCTGGCTCGTCTCCTCATCGGGATGAATCAGGAAGTCCTTTTGGCCTAGTTGCCGCAGACGCTCTTCGCCGACCGCGGCCCGTCGTCCACGCCCAAACCGCAACTGGTTGAGTTTCATGCCCGCGCGCACGAGAATCGGAAACGTCTGCGAAACGACTTCAATGTACAACCCTCCGCTGTAGCCTCTGCGCACCCGCTCGAATTCATCGCCGAATTCCGTAAGGAGGCGGGTGAAAATGTCGAGCCTGCCGGTCGAACTCTTGGGGTTGGCGATGCCATAGATATCGGGCGGAAGGGCCAGGGTTTCCATCAAGGGGATGATGTAAATAACATTGGGTTCGAGAAGGGCACCGTCGGCAATGTCGATGGTCTCCATCAGCATTCCATTCGAGCGGGCTTTGTTCAGGAGGGTCGTCGACTTGCCCGGCAGGAAGCTGGCGCGAATCCTGTATGCCTCGTGCGATAGGCGAAGGTCGAGGCTCGACGGCTGGATCTGATCGTCGGTGATTTCGAGGGAGGAGCAAATCTTGCCGGTTTGCACAAGGTGCACGATCTCCTGGGAGGGCAGGATGCCTTCGCCGGTCGGCTTCCGCTCGGGGAACAGAGGCTCTGATGTCAATTTTTCCTCCAACTATTCTGGTGCGATTGCGCGCGGCGGATTCGAGATTTCACTCCGAAGTCCGAGCGAAAAAACGACACACGTCTCCACAATACGGAGAGTCTGAAGAATAGCAGTGGCTGCTCCTTTGGCGCCCTCTGGGAATCACGGCAGATTCGTGGATATTCGGGCGGATATTTCCCCCAACGATATGCCCGAACGAGTTGGCCCTCGTCGAAGTCAGGCGATCGAGGCACTGGCTCTGCAAAAGGATCGCGTATCCAGCACTACCGTAGAACTTGCTTCGGATAGCATAAATCCGGGCCTAAAGGCCGCGAAATTCGCGCTGGTTTTCAGGGGGATAAATCCCCCTGCTCCCTCCGGAACGACTCTCTGCAACCGTAGTTACTAGGATGGCGCGCCAGCCCTATTTCGACCAGGGGGGCACCACGCCGGTCATGCGCGCATACGCCACGAGCTGCCCCATGTGCTCGTTGGCGTGGATGATGATGCGCAGGTACATCCAGTCGACGGCGGAGTCGCGGTCTTCGATGTGGACCTTCAGCGCGAGATGCTGCGGCGTCTCCTTCAGGTGCGCCTGTTTCACTGCATCGAGCGAGCGCTTCAGCCAGCGGATCACGTCCTCTTTCGAGGTTACCGTCTTGTCCATGCCCTCCTTCAGATCATTGGGCATCTTGGGCCCCGTGATGCTCAACAGATAGAAGTTCGCGTCGACGATGTGCATGTAGACTTCGCTGGTGGAGCGGACGCCCGGCGCGGGACGCCAGGCAAATTTTTCGGCAGGTGTGGCTTCAGCCAGCGCGATGAGCTGCGAAGAAGTGTGCTGCCATTCGCCGTCGTATCCTTGCCAGACGCCCTCGAGAGGATTTTGCGCGCGAAGCGTCGCCGCCACGCTCAAAAGCAAAACTGCCAGCAGCGCGCCCAAGCGTAACGCACCGCCGGCGCGAGATAAGTCGCGGAACGAATTCATCGATTCTCTCCTTATGCCAATCCGCGGGAAGTTTGCGTGAGCCGCAGCTCGCTCATTCCTGCTCAATCCGGTGGTCCACAACCTTATAGTCGTCGGGAACTAGAAAGAGGGTTGCCTCTGGCTCGCCCAGCGTCAGTTCTTTCACCGTGAATACCTGCTTGCCGCTAAACGGGCTGTCGACGGTCGACTTCAGGTTGAACCCCAGATCCGGCGAATACCAAAACTCCCGCACCGTGACCATGGGCGCGTCGTTGCCCATCACTCCAGGGTTCAGCGTCTGTGTCTCACGGTAGCCGTGCGTCTCCACGCTCTCAATGGATGCCGTCCCGAGGTCTTCGTGGAGCAGCGTGCCCTTGCCGTTGGCCATCGGCCCCGACTTCGTGATCGCCGGAAGATAGGTTTGCTCGGCCGTCAGGTGATACGGCAGCAGTTCGCAAATCTTTGTGGAAGGCTCGCAGTTGTACCAGGTGTGCTGCTCCGGATCGGTGATCTGAAAAACGTTCATCGTGGACTTGACGTTGCCACCCTTCGGCACAAGGATCCATCGTTCCTGATAGATTCTGCCCCGGCCATCGCGGACGATGCGCCGCTGATTGGCCAGCGTGTATGTTCCGCCACCGTTCATCATGGTGCGCGTCCACTCGGCGGCCAGTTCCAGGGTGAAGGGCGCCCCTGGCTTTGGCGGGACAAAGATGCTCTCCATGGGTCCACGCGCGCCGCCATCGGGCCGGCTGATGGACAGGGGCTGGCTGTTGGGCGGTTGGCCGGGTTGGTTGTTCGGCGTCTGCGCGCCCGCGAGAGTTGCGGACGTCAACACGCATGTCAGGAAGAGCCTACCGTTCATCGCATCCTCCGAAGACGCGGACAGTATATTCCTGTTGAATTAATTGTGGTTCGCAGATTTCGTTGGGCGCCGGGCCTCCCCGGCGACTGCCTAGAGGCGCCGCAGCCGGTCACACGCGTCGTCCAGGTCTTCATCTTTCTTCGCGAAGCAGAAACGCAGCAAATCCTCGCCGCGGCCTGGACGGAAGAATGCCGAGCCGGCCACTGAGGCGACTCCCGTCTTCGCCAGCAGGTGACGCGCTTTTTGTGCTGCGGTTGCGCCGGGCAGATGCGTTGCTTTGGCCAGCACGTAATAGGCCCCGGCAGGAACGCCGGGCTCCATGCCGGCATCGCGCAGTGCAGCGAGAATCCGCTCGCGTTTGGATTGGTGGTCTTCGGCTAATTGCGTGTAGAACTCCGGAGGCAGTTGCTCCAAACCTGCTGCGGCGGCGTGCTGAAAGGCCGACGGCGCGCACACGAACGTCAGGTCGTGGAAGTAGGCCATGGCCGCCATCCACTTGGCGTCGGCGGTGACGTAGCCAAGCCGCCATCCGGTCACGCTGAATGTTTTGCTGAATCCCGACATCACAATGGTGCGCTCGCGCATGCCGTCGAGCGAGGCCGGGCAGATGTGTTCCGCGCCGTCGTAGACGAAGTATTCGTAGATCTCGTCGGTGAAGAGAAACAAATCCTTCTGGCGGCATACGGCGGCGATGGCTTCGATTTCGGCCCGCGAAAAGACTTTGCCGCTGGGGTTGGCCGGTGTGTTGAGAAGGATGGCGCGGGTGCGCGAAGTTATTGCGGCGTGGAGCACGTCGGTGTCGAGGGTCCAGTCAGGTTCGGCCAGCGGAACTAATACAGGCTTGACGCGCATGGATTTGAGCGTGGCTACGTGGTAACCGTAGAACGGCTCGAAGAGCAGAACCTCATCGCCGGGATTGAGAAGGGCCATGCAGGCGGCGTGCAAGCCGCCGGTAGCGCCGCTCGCCACAAGCACTTCGGCTTCGGGATCGTAGTCGAGCCCGTAGTCCTTCTTCTGTTTGGCAGAGATCCCGTTGCGCAGGCGCGTGATGCCGTCAAGGCGCGTGTAGATGTTGTGGCCGGCGCGGATGGCGGCGTGGGCTTCCGCTTCTACGGGCGCGGGTACCGGCGTGTCGCAAACGCCCTGGGCCAGGTTGATGCCGCCGATGCGGTCACATTCCGTGGTCATGGCGCGGATTTCAGACTGCATGACTCCGGGCGCCAGCTCGCTCAGGGCCAGCCGGGAGGCGGTTTGCGGTTGAGGCGTGAGGGTACGGGCCATGGGAAATTCCGATCTCCAACGCCATCTTACAATGCGGGCTGTACGCGGATTGGGGATGCGGCCGGGCACACAAGCGCCTGTGCGCGCGGCGTAGAATCGTGCTTTCGAGTGATGGAATTCATGCATGAGCTCTCCATCGTCGGCAGCATTGTGGACTCGGTTACCGAGTCGCTAGCCATTTATCGGGGCGCGCGCGTGATAGAAGTCCGCTTGCGGGTGGGTGCGCTTGCCGCCGTAGTCGAGGATTCCCTCCAGTTCTGTTACGAGATTGCGACCGAAGGGACAGCGCTCGAAGGCTCCAAGCTGGTGGTGAAGATTCTGCCCGTAGTGATGCATTGCGGGGCGTGCGGCGCCGATGGGGAGATCGAGAGCCTGCAGAGCTTTCGTTGTCCGCACTGTGGCGAGCCGGTGAGCGATTTGCGCCAAGGACGCGAACTGGAAATTGAATCGATTGAGATTGAAGACGAGGAAGAGGCGGTTGAGCCATGACCACGCGGATCGTTGAGTTGCGGAAGGGAATTCTGAAGAAGAACGACGAGCTTGCCGCGGGACTCCGGCAACGATTTACCTCCGCGGGGGTGCTGGTGCTGAACCTGGTGTCGAGTCCAGGAACAGGGAAGACGGCTTTCTTGGAGCGAACTTTGAAAACTCTGCGCGAGGGCGGGGCGCGCGCGGCTGCGTTGGTTGGCGATCTGGAGACCGACAATGATGCGCGTCGACTGGCGGCGAGCGGCGCGCCGGTAAGGCAGATTAATACGCACGGCATCTGCCATCTGGAAGCGGAGATGATCGGCAAGCATTTAGACGGCTGGGAGGGCGTGGAGCTAGGCGCTCTGGACTATCTGTTCATTGAAAACGTCGGAAACCTGGTGTGCCCGTCGAGCTACGACCTGGGCGAGAAGATTCGTGTGGCCTTGCTGAGTGTGACGGAGGGTGAAGACAAACCTCTGAAGTATCCCACGCTGTTTAATTCGGCGGACGCCGCAGTGATTACCAAGATCGATCTGGCCGAAGCGTGCGACTTCGATCGAGAGACGGCGTTGAAGAATATTCGCGAAATTCGCCCCGGCATTCGCGTGCTGGAGACGTCGGCAAAAACCGGCGCGGGGATGCAGGAATGGCTGGAGTATCTGAAGGAGCAGCGGGTCAGCCACGCGGTGAGTTAACGAGTCAGTGGAGGGCAAGGAAGCGTGTTGAAGACGTCGAAGAAACCAGACGGTGGAGCGGCAGAGGGCGAGGCCGCAGTGCATGCTTATCTTGCCAAGGTGCCTGAGCCCGCTCGTAGCACGTTGGAGAAAATCCGTGCGACGATTCGGTCGGTAGTTCCGGCGGAGGCGACGGAGGGCTTGAGTTACGGCATGCCGGCGTTTCGCTATAAGGGGGCGCTGGTTGCCTACGCGGCATTCAAGAACCATTGCAGCTTTTTCCCCATGCAGGCTTCGCTCATCGACGAGATGAAAGAGGAACTGACGGAATACCGCACCTCCAAGGGGACGCTGCAGTTTCCGGTCGACAAGCCGCTGCCGGCGGCACTGGTGAAGAAGATGGTGAAGGCGCGGGTTGCGGAGAATGAGGCGAGCAAGACGCGCTCGTAGAAGCTTGGAGACCGGAGGGATTGTCGCCGATACGGCTTTGTCGCATTGCCTGCCAGCCATCGATCGCGCTTTGTTTTTTTCTGATCGTGACCGGTGTACCGATCGTAATTTCCAAGTGGCCACGATTGGGGCACTGGCTCCGCGCAGCCAGACGAATTTCGAGCTTGGGCCAGGGCCCCAGCTCCACTCGGGTTGTCATCCTGAGGACCCTGAGCGCACCGAAGGGGACGAAGGATCCGCGGTTGCTTTTCAGGAATCCATCCGGTCAAGTGCTCGACGATAGTCGGCAGGTTCCACATCGTACCATTCGCGGCTGAGATCGTTCCAAGTCGGGTCGGCGGATTCGATGAGCGCGATCTTTTTCGAGCGTCGCCAGCCTTTGATTTCCTTTTCACGCGCGATCGCTTTTTGGATTTCCTGGTGGCGCTCGAACCAGACCAGGCGATCGCAGTTGTAGCGCGAGGTGAACCCCTCCTGCTCCCTCCATTTGTGCTGGAAGACACGTTTGAGGAGATCACCCGTTACTCCGACGTACAGCGTATGGCTGCGACTGGCCATGATGTACGTGTAATAGGAGCCTTCGTGCATGGGCCGATCGTACGCTGAGGTGGTCGAATGAAATGTGATGAGGAACAACCGCAGATCCCTCACTGCGTTCGGGATGACAACAGTTTTTGAGGGCTCCGGTTGTGTCACCGTCTACCCAGTAATTGCTACTTGAGCAAAGACGATTTTTCCAGCCCATCTCTTACCGAATCCCACCCATGCAAATTATTTCTCCGATTGCGCTACGCTGGTTTCAGAGCCGCCCACCGACGCGCGCGCCCCGTCCTTCGAGCCCCCAATTCCGGCGGACCGCAAGTTCCTTCTTGGCAAGATTTTGGGATTGAACTTCCTGAAAAGAGAGACATTGCGGCGGATCCGTGCCCGCAACTCTCCTCGAAGCAGGGAATTCAAGAAAATACCCGGGTGGGTGGGGGATAGGGCGGTTGGCGAGTGATAGCCCGTTTTGTCGCCAGAGGCTCGTAAGGTTTCGACGGGAGGTCCGAGGGCCGACGCGTGATTTGAATCACACCCGCATGCCCTGTCGAAACGGTATAACGTAGTTGCCATGTGCCTCGCGATTCCAGGACGAGTGGAAGAAATCATCACCGAAGGCGGTCTGCGCTTGGGCCGCGTGAACTTTGGCGGCGTGGTCAAACGGGTTTGCCTGGACTACGTGCCGGAGATCGAAGTGGGCGACTACACGATTGTCCACGTGGGATTTGCCCTTTCGAAAATCGACGAGGAGACCGCCGAGAAGACGTTGGCCGAGTTTCGCGCGATGGGCGTGCTGGACGAAGAACTGGCTGACGAGGAAGAGCAGTTTGCGCGGGCGGCGAACGCGCCGCAGTCGAGTTGTCCTGATGGTAGTTGTTCAGTGGAATCGAGCTCGAAGATCCCTCATTGAGGTTCTTGGTTTCCCAGGTCTCAGAATCGGGACCTCCACCCCAGCGACGTGGACCTGTCGCAGGGGACCCCGGGAGACCTGGGGCACCGAAGTTTTTGCCGACTGAAGGCGACGTGTGAAGTACCTGACCGAGTTTCGAAACGGCGAGATTGCCCAGCGTATGGCGCGGGAGATTGCGCAGGTCGCGACGCGCCCGTGGAAGATCATGGAGGTTTGCGGGGGCCAGACGCACTCCATCATTCGCAACGGGATCGACCAGATGCTGCCGGCGGGCATCGAGATGGTGCACGGACCGGGCTGCCCGGTATGCGTGACGCCGCTTGAACTGATTGACAAGGCGCTGGCGATTGCCGCGCAGCCAGGAGTCATCTTCTGCAGCTTCGGCGACATGTTGCGCGTGCCCGGTACTGAAGGCGATCTGTTTCAGGTGAAAGGCGCGGGTGGCGATGTGCGGGTGGTGTATTCGCCTCTCGATGCGGTCGACCTGGCGGTAAAGAATCCCGAGAGGCAGGTGGTGTTTTTCGGTGTGGGGTTTGAAACCACCGCTCCGGCGAATGCCATGAGTGTGCACCTCGCGAAGCGGCGTGGGCTGAAGAATTTTTCATTGCTGGTTTCGCACGTGCTCGTGCCGCCGGCGATTGAAGCCATCATGAGTTCGCCCGGAAATCGGGTTCAGGCGTTTTTGGCAGCGGGCCACGTGTGCAGCGTGATGGGTTACTGGGAGTATCCGCCGCTGGCGGAGAACTATCGGATTCCGATTGTGGTGACGGGCTTTGAACCGCTCGATCTGCTCGACGGCATTCGCCGCGCGGTGTTGCAACTGGAACATGGCGAGCATCGCGCGGAGAACGCCTATGAGCGGATCGTCACCTATGCGGGCAACTTTGAAGCGCAGAAACTGCTGGCGCAGGTCTTCGATGTCACGGATCGCGCCTGGCGCGGAATCGGCGTGATTCCGAAGAGCGGCTGGCGGCTGAACGAAGCCTATCGCGCCTTCGATGCGGAAGAGCGCTTCCAGATTTCCGGCATTCACACGGAAGAGTCGCCACTGTGTCATTCGGGCGATGTGCTGCGCGGGGCGATCAAGCCGGCCGAGTGCCCGGCCTTTGGCAAGGAGTGCACGCCGCGCCACCCCCTGGGGGCAACGATGGTGTCGAGCGAAGGCGCGTGTGCGGCCTACTTCAACTATGGGCGCTTCCTGTCGGCGGAAGAGCTTGCGGGCGCGGGAACGGCGTTATCCGGAGCGGCTAATGGCTAGTTTCAGCGACGGAGTTTGGCAGTTTTCCCAGGTCTCAAAATCGGAACCTCCACCCCAGCGACGTGGACCTGTCGCTGAGGACCCCGGGAGACCTGGGGCACCCAGGTGCGGGAGAGCGGCGCATGTCTGAGAGCGGCGCGCCTGATTTTTCGAACTGGGTGTGCCCGCTTCCGCTGGTTGGCTATCCCACCATCGTGATGGGCCACGGAGGCGGCGGCAAGCTGGGCAACGAACTCGTCGAGCACCTTTTTCTGCCTGCGTTTCGCAATCCCGCACTTGAGAATCTGGGCGATGCGGCAGTGTTCGAGTTGGGTCCGGGCAAGCTGGCCATGAGCACGGATTCCTTTGTGGTGCAGCCGCTGTTTTTTCCGGGTGGATCGATCGGCGCGCTGGCGGTGAATGGGACCGTGAACGATTTGGCGGTCTCGGGAGCGGAGCCGAAGTATCTCAGCGCGAGCTTCATTCTGGAAGAGGGATTTCCCCTTGCGCAATTGGCCGCGATCGTCAACGCCATGGCGGAGGCTGCGCGCACGGCGGGAGTCCGCATCGTTACCGGCGATACAAAAGTTGTGGAGCGCGGGCATGGCGATGGTTGCTACATCAATACCGCTGGAGTAGGACAGCTCCGGGCGGGTGTATCGGTGGGGCCGGATCGTGCGCAGCCCGGCGATGCTGTGATTGTTTCGGGAACCATCGGAGATCACGGCATGGCCGTTATGAGCGTGCGCGAAGGCCTGGAGTTCGAGAGTCCGATCCGCTCGGACTGCGCCGCGCTGAATGGGATGATCGCCGATGTGCTCGAAGCAGTTGGGGGCGCGGTTCATGCGATGCGTGATCCGACGCGCGGCGGGCTTGCTTCGACTCTCAATGAAATTGCGACGGCTTCCACTGTGGGCGTCGAGATTGACGAGACCCGCTTGCCCGTGCGGATCGAGGTGCAATCGGCATGCGAGCTGCTTGGTCTCGACCCAGTGTATGTCGCCAATGAAGGCAAGGCCGTATTCTTTGTCGCACCGGAAGCTGCAGGTCGCGTGCTTGAGGTGCTTCGGGCACATCCGCTGGGACGTGATGCGGCCCGCATTGGCCAGGTGACTTCGCAACATCCGCGTATGCTTGTGGCGCGTACAGCGATGGGAGCCAATCGCGTCATCCCCACGCAGATTGGTGAGCAGCTGCCGAGAATCTGCTAAAGACAGGGAACAGGGAACTGGAAGACCCGCTCCTATTGCACCGTTACGGTTACTGTTGCCGTCGAGCGCCCGTATTGATTCGTCGCGTTCAGCGTATAGGTCGTTGTGGCCGTCGGCGTCACGGTTACGGTCCCGCCACGCACTCCACCTAGCACATCAATAAAATCGTAGGAGTCATTCGCAGTATTCCAGTTCAGCGTGACAGCGGTGCCGGACGCGACTGTCGAAGAGGACGAGGTGAAGCTGTTGATCGTTGGCGGCGCGCCCATCGGCGCGGTCGCGTCGTCGTAGCCCGGCCAGTTCGGAGTCATCTGGACGACTTCAAAGTTGGAGGACTGGATCGAATCCAGATTTTCAAGATCATTGTCGTCCCAGCGCGGATCGGGCACACCCTGGAAGTAGAAGTAGCCGCCGTTGTCGGCGAGGATCATGCCGTACTTTTTCATCGCGGTCAGGATGACCTGATTCGCCGCGGAGTAACCGGAGATGTCGAAGCTGGCTTTGAGCCGAATGCGCATGCCCATCACGTTGCTGACACCATAAACCGTTCCAGCAGCGTGACTCGCCGGCTCGACAAAGTAGCCGCCGTTGGCGTCGTTTTTCGTCTGTTGCATGGTGAAGCGGATCGCGTGATTGATCGCGCCGGCGGCCACTTCGTCGTAGCGCACGAGTCCTGGAAGAATCGCCAGGCCGGCGGCATCGGCGGAGGTCCATCCCCATGGGCGTTGTTCGAAGTTCTGCATATCCCAGAGGGTTTCCGACGAGGCATTCCATGCGCCATTGCAGCGGTGCGTGTTGAAAGTTTCGTAGAGGAAACAGCTATGGCGGTCGAGCACCAGAACGTGTGAGTCGCCTACGTAAGTGTCCGGCCATCCATCGCAATCGGCGGGCGAACCTTCAATGGGAGCGGTGATGGGGTACGGCGCCAGCGCAACGTCGCTTTCGCTGGCGTAATCGATCACGTTGATCGGGACCAGCGGCTGTGTGCTCGAATCAACCACGACATAGGGGATGCCATAATTTCCGCCGGCCACCGAGGACCAATCGTGATGCAGATGCAATCCCGCGAATCCCGCGGCTGAAGTGATCGCATCGTTATTCGGATCGAGCGGAGCCTGTGAAATGTCCGTATTCCATGCGGCTGTCGTTGGGAATGGGACGAAGCCGTTGAGGCTTGCATTGTCGCCGGTACTCATCTGGCTGCAGGCGGCCGGAGACGTTGCCGCATCGATGGTCAGGCTGAGGTCGGCTGTTGCCGTCTGTGCTGTCGGAGTCGTCGAGTCGGTCACTGTGATTGTCACGGATGCCGTGCCGACAGCACTCTGCGCGGGCGTGCCCGTGATTGCGCCAGTTGACGCATTGATTGCGAGCCCGCTCGGCAGGTCGGTCGCGCTGAAGGTGTAGGGTGTGATGCCTCCGGTCACGGCAACTGTCGCGCTATACGATGCGCCTACTGTTCCGGCGGGCAGCGAGGTTGTCGTAATGGTGAGTGCATTGGATTGGGCTGTGGAAATGGTGATGCTGAGATTGGCTGTTGTCGATTGCGCCGTCGGAGTCGTCGAGTCGGTGACCGTGACTGTGACGGATGCCGTGCCGACAGCACTCTGCGCGGGCGTGCCCGTGATTGCGCCGGTAGACGCACTGATTGCGAGGCCGCTGGGCAGGCCGGTCGCGCTGAAGGCGTAGGGTGTGATGCCTCCGGTCTCAGCAATTGTCGCGCTGTACGCGGTTCCGACGGTTCCACCGGGCAGGGAAGTCGTGGTGATCGTCAGAGAGTTGGACTGGACCGCGGTAGTTACAGCTATGTTCATCGTGGCTTTTGCCGACTGCTGTGGCAGGCTCGAGTCCGTGACGGTGATCACTACGGATGCCGTGCCCGCTGCGCTCTGTGCCGGTGTGCCCGTAATCGCTCCGGTTGTCTTGTTGATCGAAAGCCCGCTGGGCAGGCCGGTTGCGCTGAACGAGTAAGGCGTTGTGCCACCGGAAGCTGTGACTGTACTGCTATACGCGGAGCCCACGGTCGCCCCGGGAAGAGTCGATGTGGTAATCGCCAACAGGCTGGGCGAGACCGATTTCGAATTCAAAGTAAAGGAACCGCATCCTGATAAAAGGGCCGCAACGCCCAGCAAGAAATAAAAGGCGCAACGTTGCATAGTCTCTCGCTCCCCGGTCTTTCCGTTCATCGCGCGAAGGTATCCGCTCCGCGGGTCCTCGCATGCGTGCGCCGTAGACATTCCATCGGCGAGGACAGATGCGACTCATCTCTTAGACCGGTTTCGCAGTAGATGCAGCCGTCGCCGATGGTTGCGAAGGGTGGCGTTTTCTTGAGGAAAAACGCCACTCAGCAGTTGTGGCTTTCGGACACAGTAACTGCGGAACCGGTATAGCCGGGAACACGTACGCGATGGTTGAAATCAGTTCAGATCCGGGATGGAAGGATTTCAGGAGTGGCAGGATTGCTCTTGAATGAATCATGTGCCTGTTGGCCTCGTCTTGAGACAGGGTCCAACGTGGAAACGCATGAGCGCGGTGTTTATCTCTTAAGAGGAGCAGGGTTGGGTAGGCTCTTCAAGCGAATTTGCGGAGAATCCGGAGGTGCGCTGTTACCTCCGTCATATGCGGAGAGCGGATTCCCCGACGGCTATGCAGCCTTGCTCTTTGGCGAAGAAACGCATGCTGCAGAAGAGACCGAAATGCGAGCCTCAAAACAATTCGAACGCCTTCTTGATCTTGTCGGGGACCGCCGCTGGCGGGTCGTTCAATATATTGCTGATTTCAAGCACCAGGGTGGGGGGTGATGCGAGCTCATGCAAAGCCTTTGCTGTCGCAGGCCAGTCGATCGTGCCGTCGCCGGGCCAAAGATGCTCGTCCTTTGTTCCGTGATTGTCGTGCACGTGCACGGAGAAAATCCGGTCGCCTAGCGTTGCAATTGCCACTGTTGTGCCCGGATCGATATGGGCGTGGCCCAGGTCCAGACAAACACAAACGTTCTGCAAATGGCCCATGTCGAGAATCGTCAACAGGTGTTCGGGGGTTGTCGCGTCGCTGAGCAAATTCTCCACAAGGAGCCGGACCCCAAGAGG
Source organism: uncultured Acidobacteriaceae bacterium (assembly GCA_963745845.1). Taxonomy (GTDB): domain Bacteria; phylum Acidobacteriota; class Terriglobia; order Terriglobales; family Acidobacteriaceae; genus Telmatobacter. Next base: position 50,204 of record CAVUZE010000007.1, read on the forward strand.
GCGCGCAAAGGCGCCCAAGTGTTCCAGAGCCGTCATGCCATATTCAATACTGCGAGGCGACCAATTATCGCTGTTTTCCCCCAGGTGGACGACAAGGTTCTTGAAGTGTATCCGTTCGGCCGTTTCGAGCGCGCGCTTGATTTCGTCCATAGCGTCAATCCGACGGGACTTCTCAGGGTGCAGCACGTTCACCGGCGGCGCACCCGCGCGGCCCATCTCGCGATCAGGAAACACGGGCGCGTGCAGCGAAAAGGGTTCGAGTGAGTTGGCGCCAAACCATGCGGCAAGCTCACCTACGTGTTCGCGGCTGGTGTAGTCGAAATGCTGGCGTGCGGCAAAAATCTCCACGCCCTGCGCACCGGATCGACAGGCAATTTCCAGCAATCCGGGGTGAAGGCGCTGGTTCAGAAATAAGTGCGTTGATAAGACTCGAAACATAGTGGAAAGGGGTTCCCCTCGCACCGGATTGAATGCCGCGCCTCCGGATATTGTCTCCATTGTCGCATTTTTGCAATAAGTTGCTGTGAAATATAGTGTTTCAGTCCTTGGTGCGCGTGGTAACCCTCGGATGGTCTGGGCGCGGCAATTCACTGGACAGGGAAGCGCAAGTTTCCTATGCTACCGGTACTGCGATCCCCGCCGGACCCCATTTGACACAACTCCCGTAGATTCCGGCTCCGAGTCTCGCACGCATTGCATGGTTTATTCGTCTACCCAGTGAGTGGGTTCGATGGCACAGCTGGGCCCTGTTGCGCGACGTCAAGGCGAACAGACAGCAAGGAGAGCGTTGAAGATCCCCAGCGCCAATGCCATCGAACGCCTGTCCTGGCCGATCCGTGTTTTGCTCGGAGCCTGCACGGGATTTGTGTCGATTGGCTGGACCTACGCGCTCCAACCATTGCACGCATTTCCACTTTTGCTGGCATTTCCCACGGTCGTGCTGAGTGGGTGGTTTTTCGGGATGGCGGGAAGCTTTGGGTGCGCTGTTGTCGATGTCACCCTGGTGGACCTGCTACTGACCAAGGCGCAACTTCGGTTCTCCACCGGGTTCGCGCAGGAACAAGCGCGGCTTTCTCTCTTTGTCGTCCTATCGACGTTGCTTGGAGTTCTGATACGTCGGTGGGCCGATCAGCGCGCTGAGTTGAAGGCGCAGGATCTGAAAAAGAGTCTCATCCTGGAACAAACCCAGCGGCAAATGGCAGAGGAGCGGGCACGCGCGGGGGAGGCGTTGCGGGATCGCGAAGCAGCGCTGCAGATCGCCTTGCGCGCCAGTGGCATGGGGCTTTGGACCTGGGATGTGGTGGAAGACTCCATTCATTGGTCCGATCAGATGTTCCGAATCCTCGGCTATGCTCCCGGTGAATTTGAGCCGCGGAATCATCTCTGGTTCGATGCCATTCACCCCGACGACGCGGAGAGCATGCGCGAAACTTTTGCGCAGGACATGGACCGCTCGGATGAATTCCAGAGGCAATACCGCATCGTGTGGCCGGACGGAACCGTGCGCTGGGTGGAGTCGCAGGGACAATGCCAGCGCGACAAGGATGGCCGGGCGATCTTTCTCATGGGTGTTGTGACTGATGTGACGCATCGCAAGCGCGCGGAAGAGGCGATGCTTCGCGCGGAAAAGCTTGCTGTGGCGGGGAGATTGGCGGCGTCGGTGGCACACGAAATCAACAACCCACTGGAAGCAGTCACGAACCTGCTTTACCTGATTACGATAAGTTCTACAACCGGAGAAGCGCATGCGCACGCGCAGAACGCGCTGGACGAACTGCTCCGTGTCTCGATGATTACCCAGTCGATGTTGAAGTTTCACCGCCAGCAGGGTACGCCCAAGATCACGATGCTGTCGGAAGTGGTCGAGGGTGTCATTACAATGTTTCGACCCAGACTGACGGTCGCGGGAATTACGGTCGACATGCGCGCCAAGAATGAAGTTGCCATTGCCTGCATGCCCAGCGAGGCGCAGCAGATCTTCGCGAACTTGATAGCCAACTCAATTGAAGCCATGCCGGAAGGCGGCAAGATGTGGATCAGGCTTCATCCTTCGCGCAACTGGCGTGAGCCTGCGGTTGACGGGATGCGCGTGACCCTCTCGGACTCCGGTGTGGGGATGGATCGTGCAACCATGCGGCGCATCTTCGAGCCGTTTTTCACCACCAAGCCGGAGACTGGGACCGGCCTGGGGATGTGGGTGGTTGCGCAGCTTGTCGAACGGCATGGCGGCAATGTGAGGGTAAGGAGCGCGCAGCGCTATGGCGCGAGCGGGACTGCGTTTTCCATTTTTCTGCCGACGGCGCAGCCATCCACTATGCCTGGCGTTGAAGTTGAACCGGCCGCCGTGCAGGTGGTGCCGATTGAGGCGCCAGCAGAGAATTCGATTGCGTAAACCTAGTAGCCAGCCGCCTTGCCGTAGTGGCTGCGATGATCCTGGCCGCCGTCCAACTCGCCTGTCTTCGGATCGACGGCGATACATTCTCCGTTCGACCAGTGGCCGTTCCGGATCTCGAGGGTGTAGCCCATGGCGCGCAGCTCGCCCAGCGTAGCGTCGCTGAAGCCTGGCTCGAGATACAGCTTGTCGGGCAAATACTGATGGTGGAAGCGCGGAGCATCCACCGCTTGCTGGATGTTCAGGCCACCTTCGGCGGCCGACAAAAAGATGTTTGCGACGGTGGTGATGATGCGTGCTCCACCGGGCGAACCGAGCACGTAGCGCAGTTTGCCGTCTTCCAAAATAATGGTCGGCGTCATCGAACTCAGGGGCCGCTTGCCGGGAGCAATCGCGTTCGCCGGACCCTGGATCAGCCCGAACATATTCGGCACGCCCATCTTGGATGCAAAGTCATCCATCTCGTCGTTGAGCAGGAATCCCAGCGAGCCGGCGGTGACATGCGAGCCGAAGGTGTCGTTGAGGGTCGTGGTTACGGAGACGGCGTTGCCCTCGCCATCGACGACGGAGTAGTGCGTTGTATTTTGCGATTCGGCGCGGCGATGGCCAGCGCTGGTTGGAGCCGGCGGCAAGAAGCCGGGCGGTCGTTGCAACGAGGCGCTGGGAGTTGCTGTTTTCGCGGCGATGCTTGCGCGCCAGGCCTCGGCATACTTCTTCGCAGTGAGCTCGGTAACGGGAATGTGGTTGTAGTCGGGATCGCCGAGGTAATCCGCGCGATCCATATAGGCGCGGCGATAGGCTTCGGCGATCAGATGCATTGACGGGGCGGTGCGATCACCGAGCGAAGCGAGATCGTAGCCTTCGAGAATGTTGAGCGCGCTCACCAGCACCACACCGCCAGAAGACGGTGGGGGCGCGCTGAGGATGGTGTAGTTGTGAAATGTACCGGTGACCGGCGTGCGCTCGACGACGGTGTATTGCGCAAGATCTTCGAGGGTGAGAAGCGATCCGCCCTTGTTCAGGTCGTCGATCAACTGCCGCGCCATCTTGCCGCGATAGAAATCGTCGGGGTTCGCGGCGATGCGCTGGAGGGTCTCGGCCAGCAGAGGCTGCTTGAAGATTTCGCCGGTTTTGTAAAGCTGACCGTCTCGCTGAAAGATACGCTTCGAGTCGGCGAATTTGGCGAGATCCTCGTCCGAGAGCTCGTGTGCCTCTTCGGCGGAAAGCTCGAATCCTTCGCGGGCCAGCTTGATCGCAGGACTCATCACGCGCGCAAGTCCAAGCTTGCCGTATTTGCGTTCTGCGTAAGCCAGACCCGCCACAGAACCGGGCGTGGCGATCGATCGGTAGCCGATCACGCTCGATTGAAGGCTCGACGGAGGCAACACGTTGCCCTGCGCGTCCTGGTACATGGTCTCTGTTGCAGCCAGAGGCGCTTTTTCGCGGTAGTCGATGAAAGTGGACTTGCCATCGTGCAGGCGCAGCAGCAGAAACCCGCCGCCGCCAAGATTTCCCGCGCCGGGATGCACAACCGCAAGCGCGAAACCCGTCGCGACGGCCGCATCTACCGCGTTGCCGCCTGCGCGCAGCACTTCGAGCCCCGCGTCGGAGGCGAGATGGTGCACGCTCACCACCATGCCGTGGCGCGCGCGCACGGGTTGCTCGTCTTTGTAGGCGAGCCCCTGCGTCACACTCTCCTGGCCGATGAGGTAAGTCGACCAGAGAAGCGAAGACCCGGTGAGTGTGGTCAATACTGTGCTGGAGAGTAGACGGTTCATAGAGTCTACCCAGAATAACCCGAGGAATTTCGCGTTTGAGTTGTCGCGCGCGAAGGACACCTCAACAATTGGTCCCTGATGTGCGTCCAAGAGTTTGCAGGAGGAGAGCTGGGATCCCACTGGAAGAATAAATCCTGCACGACTTGAAGCCCGCGATCTGGCTCAGGAGATCGTGCATCTCTACACGTCCACCAACGCGTTTACGCACACGGCAGAACCGATGATTGGCGCATATTTTCGCTTCTAAAACCGTAACCGCGAGGATTCGTGCTTTCCCAGGTCTCAAAGGCGAGATCTCCACCCCACGGATGAAGACCTATCCGTGGGGACCCCGGACCTGGGGCACCCAAATTCATCAACTCAGTTACAAAAGGAAGAGATCAAGGTACTTGAGAGGTCAAGAGGGTCAGGAAGGCGGGGGCTTCTACGCGCGGATGCCGGCTTCCAGACGCTTGTGCAGCGCATCTTTGCTGGCGAGGAACCAGACGGAGCCTCGCCGATTCGATTCGTAGATGAAGTCGCGCAGAGATTTGCTCTCAGACTCGAGTGGAGCAGTGTCTCCGAGAATTGCAACCGCAACCTGGTAGGTGACGAATTTTTGCACCATATCGCCGGCGATCCCAGTGCGCAATTCGAAAAATGCGGGGTCGAGGCGCGCGATTGGGAGGACGACGAGGCTCGCTCCGGCGGACTTGGCTTCGGCAATCAGATCGTTTGCATCTTGCCCTCTGCGCAAGAAGGGCCCATGCGCCTGCACTTCGAGAATGCGCCGGCCATGGAATTCATACACATCGCCCTGCATGACAATCTCCAAGGAAGAAGTCAGATGTTGATGTCTTTCACCGGTCGGCAACTAACACAAGCGGGTCGGGGGCAACGTGGCAGGCCTGGCGTCCAGCGACCGCCCAGGTCGAGCCATCCTTATAGGTCAGCGATTCGAGCTGAATGGAGAGGACAGTCGTAAAACCGGGGAGGATCAGATCGGTGGCAACGTCCTTTTCGCCTTCCGTCGTGAATGCAACATCAAGGGTCCTGCTGAGGTCGAACTTGCTTGTCTGGTTTGTGAGGTCGAGCGTGCTGTAGGATGCCGGTTCGACGCGATTCTTACCGGAAAGCCCAAAGACTCTCACCTTTGCGGCCGCAATTTTTGCCGCCTTGGGATTATTGAGGATGAGATGGATCCGCTGCGCAAATCCCGCCGCTCGTTGATCCCCATGTACGGCAACCAGACCGGTCCCAGACCCTTGCAACGCATGCATGCTTACCGGGCACGTTGGTGAGGATTGAGAGAGGTCGAAGTTTGTTGCGGTCTTAGCATTTTCTTGGCTGGCGGGTGGAGTCGCGCCACTCAGCCCTCCCATGGTCGCAACGCCGAAGCTACTCTGCGCAGCCAAGGTTGTTGCGGCGAGCAGAAGACTCGATCCGAATACGGCAGCACGCTTCATTGGGGAGGCTCCTTGGGTGCGAAATCCGTGCACATGAATAAAATACGCCGACCGGATTCGACAGGCAATCCGTTGTGGAACTAACGTTTCAGCCTTGCAAGCGGAGGGCGGTTGGACGGTTGCCCGCTGTGATACCGTTTCAATACGGCCATCCCGTTCCGGTCGAGTCACGAGAGAAACGGAAGCCGGAAGATTTATTGACGAATGCCTCAGCAGCCGGAATTGATATCGCCTCCGTTGCCCGCGAGCCCGGCTCCTGAACCTGGCTCTACGCCAGGCGGCATGTCCGTAGCGCCTCTGGCTGAGCACCCACCGCAGCGCATCCCCCGATGGCTGATTCGTGCAGAGCTGTTTCTGCGCGTGACGCTGCGGATCTATATCGGCCTTGCGGTCTGTTATGCGCCATGGTCGCCGTTGTTCTGGGACCAGAATCCGCTATTCGTCCAGTTTCCGACGCTTTCGATCTATGCCGCCAATGGCGCGGTCCGGGGCATCATCTCCGGTTTGGGATTGTTGAATTTGTGGATAGCGCTCAAGGATGCGATCAGCCACAGAAACAGGTAAGCCATGAGCGACAGAAATAAGGAACCAGACAAGAAAAAGGCTTCTTCAACGAGCATGGACAGCTCAATTCAAACTCAGGGAGTCCGTCCAACAGGGAAGAAGACAAGCGGGACACCAACGCCGGTTGAGGATGCGCCGCCGCCCCCCGGTCCCACCGCGGACACAGTCGCAAGGCTGCCTGGAAACGGAACGCCTCCGCCACTGGCTTCTGCGCCGCTGGCCTACGAGAATCCCAGCTTCCTCAATAGCGCCGATGGACGGTTGATTCGGATTGTCGCCGAGTTTATGGAGCCGCTGGCGCGTTTTCGCCGTGAGCGCATTCAGGACACGGTCGTGTTCTTTGGATCTGCGCGTTTTCGCGGCAGAGAAGAAGCCGACCATGAGCTGGAGCTTCTCGATAACACCGGCTCAACTCGTCCTGCACCGAACGAGGAGCAGCCGGCCAGCCCGCCGGAGATTGCCGCCGGCAGGGCATCGGAGCTGCAGCGAAAGCGCGCTGTTGCGGCCGTGGAGATGGCGCGTTACTACGAAGACGCGCGGCGTCTGGCGCACATGTTCACCGCTTGGGCCAAGACGATTCCTTCGCGCCGGCATCGCTTCGTTGTCACTTCAGGCGGCGGCCCGGGCATCATGGAAGCTGCCAATCGAGGCGCTCACGAGGCCGGAGGCAAGACCGTTGGGATGAACATCCGGTTGCCGTTCGAGCAGTCTCCCAACCCGTACATCACGCCATCGCTGAACTTCGAATTCCACTACTTCTTCATGCGCAAGCTTTGGTTTGCGTACCTATCGAAGGCGCTGGTCGTATTCCCTGGCGGGTTCGGCACGCTCGACGAGATGTTCGAGATTCTCACTCTGGCCCAGACTCAGAAGCTCGCAAAGAAAATCACGGTCGTCATCTATGGGCCGGAATACTGGAGGCGCGTCTTCGATCTGGACGTGCTCGTGGACACCGGTGCAATTTCGCCCAAGGACATCGAACTCTTTCAATTTGCCGATACGCCGGAACAAGCGTTTGAGATACTACGTAAGGGATTGACAGAGAATTATCTGATCCCGGAAGCGGCCGCAGAGCATGCGTCCCACGACGAACTGATGCCGAGTGCGACACTTGAGGACTTCCTGGGGCCGGAGTTGGCGAAGACGAACGTCTAGGCCGCACAGAGCCGAAGAAAGAGCCTTAGAAGGTCACGCGTTACCTCTGCACCCGATCTAGTGCAAGAGTGAAGATGCTCTGCGTGACTTTCGTACGCTAGAAAGCACACTCTGGAGTGCAGGATTTTCCGGGATTTTCAGAGAATTTCCGAGATTTAGCGGGTTTTCTGGTTACTGGATTGATTCTTACCCCAATTGAACCCACATTCGCACTCTCTTAACGCCATATTGACGGGATCCATTGGATACTCTCACTACAAGCTCCGGTCAGGTCGCGGTACAAGGAGGCAATGTGGCCAACTCAACCATCAGCTACCTGTGGCGCGATGACAAGGCCGCGAAGGGATTCCGTTCGGGCGTATCTCTACACAGCCACACAAGTCAGTCGCAAGAGACGCTCGATTTCCTCGCCAACTTCTGCAACCAGTACCCGTTTGCGCGGCCGTTGATCTCGCGGATGGAACGCCGGTCCGAGTCCAATCATGGCATCAAGATCAACTATTCGGCCAGCTACTGGACCCCGCCGATGACCCCCAAGCTCGCCTTCGATCTGGAAAGCCGGCAAATCGAAAATCTTGACGTGGCTTCGATGGTGTCGATCACCGACCACGACAACATCAAGGCCCCCATGCTGCTGCGGACCGTTCCCAGCGCCCGGGGAATCCCTGTGTCGGTCGAGTGGAGCGCTCCCTACGGAGGCATTCAGTCCTTTCACCTCGGTGTCCACAACCTGCCCAGCGCGCGCGCTGCGGAGTGGATGAGCGTTCTTGAAGACTTTACTAAGAATCCTAGCGATGGGGAACTGACGGAGATTCTCGGGGCGCTGCATGCGGAGCCGAATGTGCTCGTGGTTTTCAACCACCCCATGTGGGATCTCTATCTGGTGGGCAAAGAGAAGCACGCGTTCCTCGTCAACGAGTTCCTCCAGAGAAACGGAGCCTGGCTGCACGCCCTCGAACTGAATGGCCTTCGCCACTGGGATGAGAACCGCGCTGTGCGGCGCCTGGCTGAGCAATGGAACATGGTGCTGATCAGCGGCGGCGACCGGCACGGAGTGGAACCGAATGCCAACATCAATTTGACCGATGCCACCTGCTTTACCGAGTTCGTCCATGAGATTCGGCGTCAAAAGAAGAGCAACGTGCTCTTCATGCCCCAATATGCCGAACCTTGGAAGCATCGCATTCTGAAATCGACCCTCGACGCCATCCGCGATTACCCGGAATTCCCTCAAGGCTCGCGGACCTGGGACGAACGTGTCTACCATCCGGACGCCCAAGGCCTGGTTCGACCCTTAAGTGAGCTATGGCCCGATGGAGCAGCCCCGCGTCCCATCACCTGGGCGCTTGCCATGGTTCAGTTGCTCGGCAAAGGACCTGTTTCAGGCAGCCTTCGGATTGCATGGAGCGATTCGCAAAAGTTGCGCCTGGCCCTGGGAGATCAAGAGGGCTGAGGTTCCATTCTGAACCTGGATTTTTGTCGGCACGTGTAAAACAGGGTTATGACCGAAATCATGCCGCGCGTGGCATATTTTCCTGACTCCTTCCACGAAGTGAATGGAGTCGCCCATACCAGCCGCCATTTTGAAGCATTTGCGCGGCGGCGCAACCTGCCCTTCCTCTGCGTTCGCGCTGGCGACCGCGCACAGGCCATTATCGAAGAAGGCAATGTGTGGACGCTCGAGCTGCCGCGGGGCTTCCTTTCTTTTGCCCTCGAAAAGGATCTTCGCTTCGATCCTGCATTTCTGCGCCACATCCCTTTCATTGAAGAAGTGCTGGAACGCTTCAAGCCCGACCTGATTCACATCACGGGGCCGAGCGAAGTAGGAATGCTGGGTGCGGGCCTGGCTCATCATTTGCACCTGCCCCTCGCGGCAAGCTGGCACACCAACGTGCATGAGTATTTGGCGCGGCGTTCGGAGTGGTTTCTGCGGCTGTTGCCTGCGCGCCAGTCGGCTGCGACCGGCCAGACGATTGAAGACTTGACGATGGCCGCCGCGGCGAAGTTTTATTCCGTCGCGCAGGTGCTTTTCGCTCCGAATCCGGAGATCTGTCGAAGGCTGGAGCAGTTGACGGGGCGCCCTTGTTCCCTGATGCCGCGCGGCGTCGACGCGGATCTTTTTCATCCCGGGAAGCGCAATCGCCGCGAAGACGACCGTGACCAGGTGCTTGGATTTGTAGGCCGTCTCTCGGTCGAGAAGAATATCGCCGGGCTCGTGCAGGTGCAGGATGAGTTAGAGCAGATGGGTCACAAGAGCTTTCGTTTTCTGATTGTTGGGCACGGCGGCGACGAAGCGTGGCTGCGCGAGCGACTGCATCGAGCAGACTTTACCGGCGTCTTGCGGGGGGAAGAGCTTTCGGCAGCCTATGCCAATATGGACCTTTTCGTTTTTCCCTCGCATACAGACACCTTCGGCAACGTGGTACTGGAGGCTCTGGCGAGCGGAGTGCCCGCGGTGGTGACGCCCGACGGGGGGCCAAAGACGATCGTGCGCGACGGCGAAACGGGCCGCATCGTGCCCGACGCGGAGTTTTCATCGGCTGTTGCAGGCATTCTTGGCGACCCGCCGAAGCACGAAGCCATGCGCAAAGCCGCGCAGGCGTACGCGCTCACGGCGAGCTGGGACTCGGTGTTTGAGGGCGTCTACTCCGCGTATGAAAAGATGCTGGCGGCCCGAATGCAGGTCGCGGGATAAGAATTAATCGAGCCGGCTTCCGGTTTGCAGATTGAGCGCGAACGGCGTCTCCTTGTCGTGCATCATCTCCCAGCCCAGTCCGCGCAGCACATCGCCTTCGATGCTGGTGATCGTGACCCCTTCGTCGGAAAGCTTGCCGGATTCCCACGCCTGCCCTGCAACACCCCAGGCCAGAATGCTGTGATGGCCGACAAACAGCAGAAGACCTTGCGCGGGCAGCGCGCGCACCGCAAGGACGGGCCTATAGGGAAGCATCTGAATCCGCTCTGGCGCTGTCGTGTCGATCAAGTAAGCGTACCCACCCGCCACCGCGCAGAGTTCGTCTGGATTTGGAGTCGACCACACGCCTGTAGGCACGGCAGGGTCGCGGAATCCCAGCGCGCACGTCGCCAGGAAGGGTTCTACAGCTTGTGCCGGTTGCGGGCTTCGGAACTGCTGGGCGCAGGACGGATCTTCCGGAGATGTTTCATTGACTCGGCTGGCGGCATCGGGCCGCACGAGCACTTCGAGCGCGCCCCGCTCCACTTCCTCGGCCTCGCGCGGATAGACGAATCGGCGCGGCGGAAGAATCAGTGGTCGAGCCGAAAGCACTTCCGCGCCCCAGCGGTGTGGAAAGCTCATGTCCATGAGGGATGGGAGCACCTATTACACTCCGACGAACCGCTCTATCCGTTGACGCATGCTCGGCACACCGACGCGAAGAGTGGCGCCCTGCTCGATCACGGGGATCAGCTTGTCCAAGTCGGGACCAGACTGCGACCCGGTGAGCGCGATGCGGACCGGATGATAAAGCTCCTTGCCTTTCGTTCCGGTCGCCTGGCTGACCTCTTCCATCCATCGTTTGAAGATTTCAGCGGTCACGGGAAGGCTGCTCGAGCGGACCCTGTCTGCAAACTCGGCAAGCACTACGCGCGCGGAATCGGCAGCGAGAACCTCCGCGTTTTCCGGCTTGGAGCGCGTCACTTCCGGATCGAACCCAAAAAGGAACAACGCCTTCGCTGTCAGCTGATCGAGATGATCGACGCTGGGAACGAACAGTTCCAACAGCCGGACGAACCAGACCAGTACGTCATCGGATGCGTCGTCCTTCTCCGGCAATAACCCGCCGAAATACTCCCACGCGAGCGATGCGAGGCGCACCGGCGAGGCGGCTTTGATGTACTGCCGGTTCAGCCAATTCAGCTTGTCAAAGTCAAAGATGGCCGGCGAAGGTGTCACGCGATCGAGGCTGAAGATGCCGATCAGATCGCGAAGAGTGAAGGTTTCCGTCTTGCCGTCTTCGGCGCCACAGCCCAAAAGTGCGAGGTAGTTGACTAGCGCCTCCGGCAGATAGCCCATTTCGCGAAAAGTCGCAATGGACGTTGCGCCGTGGCGCTTGGAGAGCCTTTCGCGGTCCCCGCCGAGAATGGTGGAGAGATGGGCAAACATCGGCACCTGCCAGCCGAAGGCCTCGTAGATCGCCACTTGTTTAGGAGTATTCGAAATGTGATCGTCGCCGCGAATCACGTGGGTAATTCCCATCAGCGCATCGTCCACCGTGACCACGAAGTTGTACACCGGAATGCCCGGTTCCATCTCCGTCCCCGAACGAACGAGAATTGGATCGCTCACCGCCTCCGCCTGGAACTCAACGGGTCCGCGCACCATATCGTGAAAGCGCAGCGGCTCTTCGCCAATTCTGAGGCGAATCGCGAACTGCAATCCGGCTGCAACATTTCTCTTGATCACCTTCGGGGTCAGGTTACGGCAACGGCCGGAGTAAACCTGCGGCATTTGCTTTTCGAAAAGTGCCTTGCGTTCCGCCTCCAACTCCTCAATCGAACAAAAGCATCGGTAGGCCTTCTCTTCCTCCAGCAGCTTCGCCGCGTATTTTGCGTAGATTTGCAGTCGATCGGATTGACGGTACGGGCCGAATTCGCCTTTTGCTATGATCTTCGTGCCCGGCTCATTCGGCCCTTCGTCCCAATCCAATCCGAGCCACTTGAGATCTTCGATCAATTGCTTTTCATATCGCGGGTGGGAGCGCTCGGAGTCCGTATCTTCGATGCGGAGAATGAAGTCTCCCCCGCCGCGGCGCGCGAATAGCCAGTTGTAGAGCGCGGTTCGCGCGTTGCCCACGTGCAGCAGCCCTGTAGGCGACGGAGCAAACCGCACGCGAATCTTCCCGTTTTCCATGACCCTTAGATCATAGCCGCTGAAAGGGGGCGACCGTTCATGCGTCGCGCGGGGTTCGTGCCTCCCGCGTAACTAGCGGTGCACTTCACTTACTTTGTTCTGCCGCGAGCCCTCGCAGCTTTCCGCAATCTATGTATTGTGCAAATTCTGGTTCCTTCTTGCAGCATCAAACATCTCATCCCGCAGGAGAGACAGGCATGAAAGTGGTTCTTTTTGGAGCGTCGGGCATGATCGGCTCGCGCGTTCTCGCAGAGTTATTGCGGCGCGGGCACGTCGTTACAGCGGTGGCGCGCAACCCGGAGAAAATCGAGGGGACGGGCGCCAAGGTCGTAAAGGGCGACATCACGGACGAGGCGAGCGTTGCGGCCATCGCGAAAGGCGCCGAAGGGGTCATCAGTGCCTATGCTCCGCCGCAGACAAATGTGGCATCGTTGCCGGCAGCGATTCGTTCTTTGTTAGGGGGGCTTAGCAAAGCAGGGGTGAAGCGCCTGATTGTCGTCGGCGGGGCCGGAAGTCTGGAGGTCGCGCTTGGTGTGCAATTGGTCGATGCTCCAAACTTTCCGGAGCAATGGAAGGGCATTGCGCTTGCGCATCGCGATGTGTTGCCGATCCTGAAGGAATCGGCTCTTGATTGGACCTGTCTGAGCCCTGCGGCTTTTATTCAGCCTGGCGAGCGAACAGGAAAGTTCCGGCTCGGCGGCACGAGGCTTGTGACCGATGCCAAGGGCGAGAGCCGCATCTCGGCGGAAGATTATGCGGTCGCCCTGGTCGACGAACTCGAGAACCCCAAGCATGTCCGGCAGCAGTTCACAGTGGCATACTGACTGCGGCCGCGATTCGCCAAGAGAAAGTGATGCCGATGGGGAGGAAGTTTTTTGGATTGTGCACAGTCGGGGTGTGCCTGTGCGCCCCTGGTCTCGCATCGCAGGCACAGGCCGAGACCGACGAATCCAGTGCGAAGGCGGAGATGGCTGGCGCCTCGTGCACGTTCACTATTCTGGACCGCCAGTCAAAGGACCCAGCGGATTTTAGAGCGGCAGCTTCGACTTCAATCCGTACGCGTTCAGCCGTACGCGTTCAGGAGAAGTGCTCCCAACCCTGGGACCTGAGCGACCGTTTTTTGCCATCTGTGATCAGCGTGATTGCAGCGCGTCCAGATCGAAGGGGCAGGACCCGTCCGATTTGGGTGACGGCAACACCGGCTAGCTCTCCCGGAATGCGTGTTTTCGCAGGCGCAGTAAACAGAAGTTCGTAATCTTCGCCGCCGTGGAGCGCCTGGTCGAGGGTTGCGCCGCGATGAATCGGCAGGGCGGAAGCATCGATCTGGGCCGCAACGCCGGATTCTTCGCAAAGATGAGCCAGGTCGGTCGAAAGCCCGTCGCTCAAGTCGATCGCGGCACTCGCCAGTCGGCGGCGCAGCAGCCACAATCCCTGGGCGATGCGCGGCTGCGGGTACAAGTGCGATGCAAGCGACGCCTGCATCTTTTTGGGAGCCATCGGTGGTCCGGAGCCTTTGACCGATTTTTCCGCCAGCTCTCCCAACCGATCCAAACCGGCCGCGGCTCCGCCAAGGGTGCCCGTGACGTAGACCAGATCCCCTGCTCGCGCTCCCGAGCGAAGCAAGGCCCGGCCACGAGGAACAGCCCCGACCAGCACAATGTCTGCCACAGCAATCGGAGATTCCGCCAGATCGCCACCAGCGAGCGCCGTCTTCTGCGCTTTCGCCAAAGTCAGAAAGCCCTCGAAAAACCGGTCAAGCCAGGATTTTCTGCGCTGAAATCTTTCCGTCAGATCGCGCGGTAACCCTAAGGAAAGAAAGGCCGCCAAGGGTCGTGCGCCCATCGCCGCCAGGTCGCTTAGGCCGCGCGCCAAGGTCCGGTGACCAACCACTTCGGCCGGATGCCAATCTAACAAAAAATGCCGACCGGCGATGGAAAGGTCGGTCGTCACAGCAATTTGTTCGCCGGGTCTTGGGTCCAGCAACGCGCAGTCGTCGCCAATGCCTAAAGCCAGGCCGGCTGACGATTTGCCGCCAGCCCGGCTGCGAATCCGCTCGATCACCGCCCGCTCACCGGGTGCTGCTTTGCTGGCGCGAGGGTCCGGGTTTGTTCGCATCCCTTAGAGAATAGGGCAACGGGCCTCGGAATCGCCTGGAGAAGAAACCAAAGGAGGGCAACGATACGGGACTGTTGGCGCATGAGAAAATGGATTTTGCAATGGATTTCGTTGACCCTGCGGAGCGGCGTTTGTTAGCCTGATGCAACGTTCTAGAAAGAGCACCCAGCAGGGGCCTTTCACTGTATGTGGGCTCTCCCAAGAGTTCCCTGTCGTCTTTCGCTGTCTGATCGGTATGAGGCGAATTGCAGCTTTCCCCGGATGCGGGAATGAGAGAAGATATGCTGCGGAAACGCTATTACATTCTTTTTGTTGCCCGGGATGAAGATGGTCGAGTCCGGAAGATTCCGCTCCCTCTGCACTATGTGTATGGATTCGTCGCGGCTGCCCTGGTAGGCGCATTCACCATCGTTGGGCTGGCTGGCTCCTACACGCGCATGCTTCTCAAGACCGAAAGTTTCAATCAGGTGCGCCAGGAACGCGAAACTCTCCGCAAAAACTACAAACAGATGGCGCAGATCGCGCACGATCGCGATGTGCAAGTGGCTTCGCTTGGTGCATTGGCCAGTGAAGTCACCGCGATTTATGGTTTGAGGCAAAACAAGTTGAATGCTGCGCAGCAGGCCGCCAATCCGGCAAACGCGCCGACGGCGCAAAGCCTTGCCTTCAGCGACGAGGTGAACCAGCAGGCGGTGAATCTCTCCATCGATGAGTTTTATGCGCTGCGGGAGCAGGCCATGTCCGGCCGCGTGACGCGTGCGCTTGAAGGCGGCTTGACGCCCGCTTACACCGGGGACTGGACACAGCTTGCCGATGCGCCGTCGCTCTGGCCGATTGAGGGCCGTGTCGCTTCAAGCTTTGGCGAGCGCGAGGATCCGTTCAATGGCGAAGGAGCGTTCCACACCGGCATCGACATTGATGCGCCGTATGGAACTCCGGTGCGTGCGGCCGCGGACGGCGACGTGATTGGGGCGTCGGTAGCGGGCGGGTATGGCAATGAGGTCGTTCTCGATCACGGACATCAGCTGAGCACCATTTATGGTCATCTTTCCGGAATTGCAGTGGTACCTGGGGAGCACGTGACGCGCGGCCAGGTCATCGGCTATGTGGGGCAGTCCGGCCGGGCGACTGGACCGCATCTCCATTACGAAGTGCGCGTGCACAATGTGCCCGTGAATCCACACAAGTACCTGCGGACCACCTACGCGCAGGTAGAATTCAGCAGTATTTCGTCCGGAATCGCCAGTAAGTAAGAGGCAATCTTCGGCATTCAGAAAAGCGGCCCCATCCGGGCCGCTTTTTGCTTCGAGCCGCTATCGCCGCTCAGATCCCAAGGGAAAACCAATGCAAGGGTGGTATCGTCACCTCGGGCGTTTTTTGTCCGCTCCAGGAGACTCTGCCGTGCGTGAATTTCTTCGTTGCCTCATCGTCCTTCTCGCCTTTGTTCTTCCAGCTGCTGCGCAGAATCATGACGCAGATCTGAAGACAGCGTTTGCGCGTGCCCAGCATCTAAAGCGCGGCATCAATGTGTCGCACTGGTTCTCGCAGAATGCGCAGGATTACTCGGCGCACCACACCGACACCGAGACCACTCCGGAAGACATCGCGCTCATCGCCAAACTCGGCTTCGATAACGTGCGCTTGAGTATCGATGCGACCCCGCTTGAGCAGTATCCGCGCGGTGCGGACGGATTGAATTCCGAATTCATGGCGCGGCTTGATCGAGCGCTCGACACGATCCTCGCCGACGGCATGGCGGTGCAGGTGGATCTGCATCCCGAGGAGCCGTACAAGCAGGGAATTCGAAGCAACAACGCGTCGGTTGATCGGCTGGTGCAACTGTGGGGCAAGCTCGCTGCACACTACGCCAACCGCGATCCGGAGCGGGTGTTCTTCGAGATCATGAATGAGCCCGAAGAGAATGACCCATACCGCTGGGCAGGCATCCAGGCGCGCGTGGCTGCGGCGATTCGCGAGGCAGCGCCGCATTACACGATTATTGCCACGGGTCCGAACTACTCCGACATTGTGGACCTGCTTACGCAGCATCCGCTGCCTGATGGAAACGTGATTTACAACTTCCATTTCTACGATCCGCACGAATTTACACATCAAGGTGCGGGCTGGGGCGCGACGTACTGGATTTACGAGCACGGCATTCCGTATCCGCCGACAGAGAGCTCGATGGCCGAGCTGGTGAAGCAGGTTCCGGATCTTGCCGATCGCTACAAGCTGGAGAATTACTGGCTCGACCACTGGGACGGACATCGCGTTCGCCTGATGATTGACGAGGCAGCGGGTTGGGCGCACGTAAACAATGTGCCGCTCCTCTGCAACGAATTTGGCGCGTTTCGCGAGGTAACGCCCCCGGCGTCGCGGCTTGCCTGGCTGCGCGATGTGCGGACGGCGCTTGAGGCCGATGGTATCGGGTGGGCCATGTGGGATTATCACAATGGATTTGGCGTGGCGGTGAAAGACAAGGATGGCAAGTCGGTGGTCGATCCGGATACGGTAGAGGCGCTGGGGCTGAAGAAATGACGGAGTTAGCCTCCGCTGCGCGGGCACATTCGCGGGGCTGGCTGCCTTCCCAGGTCTCGAACCACCCCAGCGACGAAGACCTGTCGCCGTGGACCCCGGACGCGAGACCTGGGGCACCCAGGTTCCCAGTTGCCATAATTGCCTGCTACTTGCCTACGTAGCTCACGTGCCAGATGGTGCGCGAGCCGTCGTCGGAGACGAAAAGCGAGCCATCGGGAGCCTGCGCGATGCCAACAGGGCGTCCCCACACGGTTCCATCCGACAAAACAAAACCGGTGAGAAAATCCTCGTACTCTCCAGTGGCGTGGCCGTTGCGCATGGGCAGGCGGATGCACTCGTAGCCGGAGCGCTGGGCGCGGTTCCACGAGCCGTGTTCGCAGGCAAAGCCGTCACCCCTGAACTCGGCGGGGAACTGCGAGCCGGTGTAGAACATCATCTCGAGCGAAGCGAAGTGGGGGTTCAAGAGAATGTCGGGCGTGAGCACTTTCCTCTGCAACTCGGGATGTTTGCCGACATGACGTGGGTCCTGCTTGCCTCCGTTTGGGCCCCCCATGTAGTACCACGGCCAGCCGTAGAAGCCGCCTTCCTGCACATGCGTCACGTAGTCTGGGACGAGGTTATTGCCAAGGCCGTCACGCTCGTTAGTGGAGCACCATAGTTCGCCGGTGAGGGGGTTGATGGCCTCGCCGACGCAGTTGCGGATGCCCCACGCGTAGACCTTGATGAACTTGCCCTCGGGTGTGAACTCGAGCACGTCGGCGCGGTGAAACTCTTCGGGATGGGTGTCAGGATCGTCGATGTTGGAGTGCGAGCCGACGGACGCGAAGAGTTTTGTTCCGTCTTTGGAGAAAATCACATCGCGGGTCCAGTGGCCGCCGCCACGGAGGCGTCCGCCGCCGGGGAGTTCAGCTAACTGCGTTGGGCCGGCCGTCGCTTTCAGGTCGCCGTTCTTATAGGGGAAACGCACGATGGCGTCCGTGTCGCCTATGTAGATCCATTGCGGGTCTGGCCCCGCGGGGTAAAACGCGATGCCGAAAGGTTGTTGCAGACCAGAAGCGAAGACGGAGGTCTGCTGCGGCTTGCCGTCGGGTCCGACGCCGCGAAAGACCTTGATCTTGCCGCTTCCACTCTCTGCAAGAAAAAGATCGCCGTTGGGAGCGACACGCAGGAGGCGGGGATTGTCGAGGCCGGTGGCATACATGTCAACTTTGAAGCCCTTGGGGGCGATGGGCCATGCGTCGGATGGCCTCGCGACGACATTGGGGCCGTTGTCGACCGATTGATCGGGCGCAGGCGCAGGGAGATCGGCGGCCGTGACGTGGCGGCGCGTGCCGGGCGACTCATGGAGGGCGTCGGTAAACGCAGATTGGCCCGTCAGGACGGGATGGTTGGTGTCGTCAGCGGCGAGAGCGGTCGCGCAAGGCAGAAGAAGAACGACGGCAAGAAGAGACGGCATTCGAATGGGAAGGCTCATGAATCCTCACTGGGAATTCTAGCTGCGAGAGCTGCCAAGATCGGCGATACAACTCTACACGAGAAGGATGAAAGTGCTTTCATCAAATGGACGCAGTCGGGTTCGATTCGATGCAATTCCTGAAGGGATTTTGTTCTGCGTAGTGAGGCAACGATTGAAGTTTGCGCAGGGTTGAAGTGCGGAGCAGTTGCATGAACACGATACTGTTTCGATCAGAGCTTCAGCGCGTCCCTCCGGGACGCGGGTATATCTCGGAATGCTATCCCAGGGATTCGCTTCGCTGCACGCTGGGCTATTTTCATGCCGTCCCGACGGGAAGGACGACGATGGTTCCAGGAATCGTTGGTTTGGTGAAACGCACGGTTTCCGGAGGATGCACGCTTCAATGGGAAGCACGCTCTTGCTTATTTCGATGCGCCCTGAACGGCCCCTGTCTCTTGCGGCGGCACAGAATTCAAGCCCGTCGAGAGCCGGTTCAGAATCGACGGTGTCAGTGTTGCAGTCACAATGAGGCGATCGTGCTTCTGTGCGATCTGCGCGGTTTTCAGCATTTGTCTCAAGCCATTGTTCGCGGGAGTTTCGGCCAGCGGCACGGTCACGCGGCGAGCGAGAGAGAGGAGCAGGTTGAGCGACGCGGCCTGATTATCGGCATCCTGTTCGGTCGGCGCGATCTCCTCCACGCGCATGCGGAGCGAACCGGCCAGCGGCAGTGTCGGCGTGACGCTGGCGATGATGGTAGCTCCGTCCTGGAGGGGCAGGGAGAGACCGAACACGTGGATCGCGCCGCTCTCGGAGAAGGGAAGCCCAATTTGGCCGACACCCCAAGCGAGAGAAAGGAGCGGGACCTCATGGTAGTGATGCGAGAGCAGCGAGGAGCCTGCGAAGGGCAGCGCGGCGGTGCGATGCCGATCGATCATGGAGTGGATTTGCTCCGGGGTGGGGGTGTTGCTGACGGCGAGCATGTCATAGCCGATTTGCGCCACGCGCACGGTGCGGTCTTCAGAGGGGACGGAGTAGATGGTGTGGCCGGCATAGGTTTCGCGCGACGTTGCGTGCGCTTCGAGCCACGCGTTCAGCCGGGCGCCGGTGAGTTTTCCCACGAGGACCAGGGAATACGCGACGGGGCCATTGGGGCCGTTGGGATTGGGCATGCGATGCAGGCCGATGGCCACCTGATCGAGGTCGCGCTCCCAGTCGATGCCGGTGGCGTCGACGAACTGCTGATACTCGGGAACGCGCGCGGGTGGCTGTAGCTTTTTGTGAAAGAAGG
Organism: uncultured Acidobacteriaceae bacterium; assembly: GCA_963745845.1. GTDB lineage: Bacteria > Acidobacteriota > Terriglobia > Terriglobales > Acidobacteriaceae > Telmatobacter. The sequence goes on from CAVUZE010000007.1 coordinate 69,805, forward strand.
CGCGGAACGGAGTGAAGTTGATGTAGAGGATTCCGTCGGATTCGGGCAGCAGGCGTGCGGCTTCGGGCGGCGCTTTGGAGCGCAGGAAGATCGCGACAGCAAGCAGGACGATGACTCCGGCTACGATCAACAGCGTGCGACGCGTGCGTCTGTGCATAGAGGCAGGAGCGCCAAATCGAAGAGCGATCGGCACCCCATACCAGTTTAGCGGATCGGGCAATTGCGCTCGGAGCGACGGGGAAGCGCCGGCGCTGCCTTCAGTTCTTCACCGTCATGGTTTCCGAGTCGACAGCTTTCTTTCCTGTAATTCCTTCGAGACCGGCCAACAGACCGCGATAGTCGTTTTTGTCGGCCTGGAAAGCAAGGCCGCCCTTTTTGCCGGCGTCGTCCCAGGTAAGTCCTACATAGTGTTTCTTCGACTTGGTAAGTGCCATCAGGGCTCCGACGCCTAAGGTGAAGACTCCAATTCCAATTGCGGCACCAACGCGACGATGGACATCCTGCCCATAGCTAATTTCGGTGATTGAGGCGGCGGGAATCACGGCGATTTCGTTTTTGTCTTTCATGATCCGGATGTTGGTGCCGTCGATATACAGCTTCATCTCGGTGCCGGCCTTGGCGTTCTGGATGGAACCGCCATCGTAGCCAATCTTGTACCCGTTGTCGCCGGCAAAAGCGATGGTTGGAAATGTGATGCACAGAAAAATTGCAATAAATCTCTTCATTTTTCCCCCACGAGCCGGGACTATAGCACCGTGTGACAGCAGCGATCAGTGACGAAGCCGAGAGCACGAGGGGATAGGAGTTCCCAGGGTAACGAGGGCGGAAGTTTTGCAGACACAAAAACGCCCGCAGCATTATGCGCCGCGGGCGTCTTGCTTCAGACTTCGAATCGGGTTGCTTTATTCGACGTCGCTTACCTTGCCGGCTTTGAACGTGACCTTCATGCCGTTGTAGTAGTAGATAACCTTCGGTCCAAGGTTGGCGATTCTTGTGGGTGCGCCGAGAGCCGCTTTTACCTGATCCGGCGTCTGCCCGAGCTCGACGGTAGCCGGGGGCGTAGCTGGGGCCGGGGGCGCAGCCGGTGCAGGCGGCGCTGCGGCAGCCGCAGCGGCGACAGGCGAAGGCGCACCGCTATCCTGCTGAGCAGCTTCCGCGGCGACATCTTTTTCAGCCTGGTCGCTCTGCTGGTCGACCTGCGCAATTTCCGTGCCAACATTGGGCTCCGGCGGAGGAGCAGCCGCTGTATAAGCGGCAGTCGCCGGCGGCGCCTGCGCAGAAGGTGGAGCTTGGGGCAATCCGCCCTTGCCCTGCTTGGCCTGCAGATCCTGGAGACCCTGGTCGATGGTCTCACGCATGTGATTCTGCATCTCCTGCAGGTCGGTCAATTGGACTGTGACGGTGCTGGACTTCGCGCACTCGACTCCGCCCTTGCTGGCCAGCACCAACAGATTCGCCGAAGTCGCATCCGGTGGCGGCGGAGCTTGCAATTGCAGCGCGTCGCCTTCCGTGATGGCGCATTCCTGACCAGAGGATGCGTCCACCACGTCCAGGCTGCCGCCGGCCACGAAGACGTGGGGGCGACCATCGCTCAACATGCGCGCGATGCCGCTGGATGCCGGGTCGACGTCCTGCTGCTGCGCGTTTTGGCCTGCCTCCTGATTTTCAAGCGCCAACTGCGCGCGGACTTCGTCGGAGATCATCTGCTTGACTTCGGGAGTGAGTACCGGCGGTCCGCCTGCGGGTGGAGCACCAGCGGCTGCGGCTTCGGCGGCCGCTTCCTGGCGCGCTGCGTAGGCTGCCTGCAGATCCTGCGAGATGATGTAGTCGGTCAGCCAGAACGCGGCCGAGGGATAGACCGGATAGGGCGCAAAGTAGCCGCCGTAGAACCCGAACCAGGGATTGCCGACGCCCCATCCCCAGCCGTAGGCGATGGGCACTGCCCAGGGATTGTAGGCCCATCCGTAGAAGGCCGGTGCGTAATAGAATCCCGGCGCGTAGACATTCAAATACACACCGCGATATCCATAGCCACGGTAATAGCGGTCGTAGGCGCGGCCGTGGTAGTAGTAGCTGCGGCGGGCGAAGTCGTGACCGTGATAGCCATAGGGACGCTCGACAAATCCGCGGCGTCCGCGTTCAGCGTAGACGCGGCTGTGATCCGCGCGCTCCATCGAGACGCGGCGGCCGCCGGCGAGGTTGTGATGGACGTCCATGCCCCGGCGGGCGTCGTGGATGTCGCTGACGCGGCCATTGGGGCGGGTGCGCATTGCGTTTCCGCTTCTCATGACGTGGTCGTTGACGCCACGCGGAGCGGGACCGTGGAACGAAGTGGGGTGGCCGCCAGCTCCGGCGCCTCCGCGTGGGCCTGCACCGGCTGCGCCGCCAGCGCGCATTCCGCCTCCGGTGGTTGCGGTGTGCGAGCCGGTGGTCGTGATGTGGGAGCCCGTAGTCGTGGTGGTATGCGTGCCGTTGGCGGTGGGTCCGTGCGAAGTGGATGCGCCGGTTGTGGTGTGCGACGCGCCGGTGGCGCCTCCGGCGGTTTTTACCGCGGGTTTGGGAGGCGCCGATTTCGCGGGAGCGGTCTTTTTATCCTCCGAAGCTGCGCTCGCTATGCCGAATGCACCAAGCAGCCCGGCAAGAACGAGCGCTGCGGAGCCATACTTTATCGTGTTGCGAAGGAATCGCCTCGTCATATTGGATCCTCATTTCTGTATGGGCCCGCATGCCGCCTCGGATGCACGGGCGCCTATTCCACGTTGCTGACTTTTCCGTTGGTAAGGGTCACTTTCATGTCCTTGTAATAGAGAATCTTCTTCGCTCCCAACTTGGCCGCTCGGAGCGGTTGCCCGAAGGCAGCAGTGACCTGGTCCTCCGTCTGGCCGATGGCGATGGTCGGCGGAGCAGCGTCTGGCGGAGGGGGCGGCGGCGGAATTGCAGCCATTGGCGCAGCTGGGGCAGGGGCTGGAGCTGCCGCTGGTCTAGCCGCCTGGGCTGGCTGGCCCTGATTGCCTTGGCTGCCCTGATCTTTGTCATCCGGAGGTTGAACCGTGATCACCTCTGAAACAGTCTTGAGAAAATCTTCGGGCGGAGGCACGCTGCCTTTCGGGAAGAGAAACTTGATGTCCCCGTAGAAGCGGACGTCGTTGTAGGGATCGCTGATTGTGTTTACGAGGATGCCGTCTTTTTGCACCACCGCGCCGGTGACCCAGAACTTTTCACCTGCGACGAATTTTCGTGAGGCGCACCCGTTGTTGGCGGCGTCTGCGGCGCTTCCGCCACCGCCAAAGGGAAGACGGCCCTTGAGGAACGACTTCGCGGCATCCTTGGCTCGGTTGTTGTAATTCGCAGCCAAGACACCATTGCTATAGGTGTTGGAGAACGCGTAGGACGACGCCGAACTGCACATCATCAGACCGTCCTTGTGCAGCACCACGATGTCGCCAGCCGTGACAACATCCGAATGATCCGCGGCGGCCTTCGTCAATTTGATCTGGGCGACAAGCTTTTCCTGATCCAGGGTTGCCGGATCGCCGACCTGGGCTTCGACGTGAGCCGCTTGGGGCATGAATGCGAGGATCGCGGCCACCGCCGCCAATCCAAACGGACGAAACCTGCGAACCTGTTCCATAGGACGATTCCAGTTGATGAATTAGGAAATGAGACCGAGTGGATCGTAAGCTAAATGGGCAGTCGCTACGGTGTCAACCGGAAGTTGACAGGCCTCTCTGGCGGTTTGCCGCGCCCCTTGCGGTGTGCTAACCTTGAAAACTGTGCCGTGGTATGCGCGGAGCGGGAGTGTGCCTGCGCAGACCACCGGTTTCCGGGGCAGATTTCCGGGTGGCGAAGCGGTTTCGTGAGGCAAAGAGGCCGTCTTTGGGCTGGCGTAGCTCAGCTGGTAGAGCATCTGATTTGTAATCAGAGGGTCGGGGGTTCAAATCCCTTCGCCAGCTCCACTTAGAGACTTGAAAACCGGTGCAGGAAACGGCAGCAAGTTTTGGACCGGTGCACGATTTTTTTAGCGCCGGACCTGTCCTCCGCGGCGATCCCACTGAGGTGCATGCTCCGCAAAGCCGGATGTTCTCCGGGTGGGGCAGTATGCGTTGAAGCGGCTCTGTGCCGCAGGGTTTGGGCTGGAGTGCGGGTGAGTTTGGGTCCCGAGCGACTGGTTTTTTGGTTGCTGGGTTGTATGGGCACAGGTGGCCGAGCGGTTAATGGCAGCAGACTGTAAATCTGCCGCTCCTTGCGAGCTACGGAGGTTCGAATCCTCCCCTGTGCACCAGGAAGAACAGTAGTCAGGGATCAGTGGTCAGGGATCAGAACGGGCCCTGGGTGGCGGATGCAGAGGATTGGCAATGCGTGATGATCGGCGATGGTATGAAAATGCCGCCGCTGCCGAGCAAAGGCGCAGGGTTCAGGTTCTGCAGAACACAGGCACGCAGTTGGAGCGCAAGTTCTGGGTGGCTCTAGGGCTGTATGCGGTGTTGGCCGTGCTGGTCTGGTTTACGATGGGCGACGGTAAAGTGCTCGTCATGGGAAGGCCAGTAGAGTTAAAGCTGGTTCCGCTCATCATCATCGGTGGGCTGGCGTTGAGGACGGTGGTAGCCCTGCAGGCGGATAAGATTCGTCATGGAGGGGAAAAGGGCGATAATGAGGGGCCCGAGAGTTTGTAAAAGGGCTGATGTAGCTCAGTTGGTAGAGCACTCCCTTGGTAAGGGAGAGGTCACCAGTTCAATCCTGGTCATCAGCTCCAGAGATACGAGGGATCAGGGATCAGGGATCAGGGGTCAGTTGGGGCCTTGGCGCGAGAGCGGCTTCCGATTGCACGAACAAACTGATCCCTGGCCACTGAACCCTGACAACTGTTTTACGGGCGGGAGTAACTCAGTGGTAGAGTCACAGCCTTCCAAGCTGTTGGTCGCGAGTTCGATCCTCGTCTCCCGCTCCAAAGTTTGAAGACCAGAGACTAAAGATCTGCGAAGTTTGTTTTGAGGCCAGAAGAAAGATGTTCGAGCAGGCAGCTATCGCGGTTCAGGATGAAAAGGGATACGCGAAGCTTCACTCGCTGTTTGACGCAGCGTTCGATGTGCGGGATGTGGAAGTGCTGCTGAACCGCGTCAAGCGCGCCAGGCTGCGGATCCGCGATTTCGAGACGATTCTAAAGCGCGGATTTCTGGGCAAGGATGCTCCGGCGTTGTATGCGGCGCTGCCGGTGTCGGATCAGGCGTTGACGCGGGAGCGCTATTTGAGGTTGGTTGAGAAGGTGCCTGCAGAGCTGCGGCAAAGGTATTTGAAGGCGTACGCATATTACTGAGTGAATGAAGGCTGGGTTTTCTAGGTTTTGGGGCTGGAGCCGGAATGCCGGCGCCCCAGTTAGTAACGTGCAGTAGGAGCTACGAAAGGGATTCAGGAAAATGGCGAAGGAGAAGTTTGACCGTTCGAAGCCGCACGTGAATGTGGGAACGATCGGACACATCGATCACGGCAAGACGACGCTGACGGCGGCGATCACGAAGGTATTGCAGAAGCACAACCCGAAGAACCAGTACCGTTCGTTCGATTCGATCGACAACGCGCCGGAAGAGCGGGAGCGCGGTATCACGATTGCGACGGCGCACGTGGAGTACGAGACGGCCAACCGGCACTATGCACACGTCGATTGCCCCGGCCACGCCGATTACATCAAGAACATGATCACGGGCGCGGCGCAGATGGACGGCGCGATTCTGGTGGTGGCGGCGACCGACGGTCCGATGCCGCAGACCAAGGAGCACGTGCTTCTGGCTCGCCAGGTGGGTGTGCCGTACATCGTGGTGTTCCTGAACAAGTGTGACGCGGTTGAAGACGAAGAGCTGACCGACCTGGTCGAGATGGAAGTGCGCGAGCTGCTGACCAAGTACCAGTTCCCCGGCGACGATGTGCCGGTGATTCGCGGATCAGCCCTGGGCGCGCTGAACGGCGAAGCCAAGTGGGAAGCGAAGATCGACGAGCTGATGGACGCGGTGGATAAGAATGTTCCGCTGCCGGCGCGTTCGATCGATCTGCCGTTCCTGATGCCGATCGAGGATATCTTCTCGATCTCGGGCCGCGGCACGGTGGTGACGGGCCGCATCGAGCGCGGCAAGGTGAAGGTGGGCGAGGACGTGGAGATTGTCGGCTTCCGCGAGACGCGCAAATCCGTTTGCACCGGTGTGGAGATGTTCAAGAAACAGCTCGATGAAGGCCTGGCGGGCGATAACGCAGGTATCCTGCTGCGCGGCATTGCCAAGGAAGATGTGGAGCGCGGGATGGTGCTGGCGAAGCCTGCATCGATTACGCCGCACACCAACTTCAAGGGCGAGATATACGTGTTGAGCAAGGAAGAGGGCGGCCGTCATACGCCGTTCTTCAAGGGCTACCGGCCGCAGTTCTACTTCCGCACGACGGACGTGACGGGAGTGGCGGAGTTGCCGGCGGGCACGGAGATGGTGATGCCGGGCGACAACGTGCAGCTGCAGATTGAGCTGATTACGCCGGTGGCCATGGAGAAGGGCTTGCGGTTTGCGATTCGCGAAGGCGGACGCACTGTGGGCGCAGGTACGATCTCGGAGATTATCAAGTAGACGGTCACCCCAGCGACGAAGACCTGTCGCCAGGGGCCCCGACAAGCTGGCCGCGCCGGGCAGACCGCCCTTCGGGCGCATCGGCAGACGCGGCAAGCGAAACCTGATCACTGTTCACTGAACACTGATCACTGGAGCTAAGAGATGCGGGAAATTGTGACATTGCAGTGCACGGTGTGCAAGGAGCGGAACTACTCGACGACGAAGAACAAAAAGACGACCACGGGTCGCCTTGAGTTCTCGAAGTTTTGTAACCGTTGCCGCAAGCACCAGCCACACAAGGAAGCGAAGTAAGTAAGACAGGGATCAGGGATTGGGGATCAGGGATCAGTTTCAGCCGGTGCTTAGTTGAATGTGAAGGCGTTGGCGTAAGCAAGATGGAGACTGACCCCTGAAACCTGATCTCTGACTCCTGCTTCTAGGGGCGTAAGCTCAACGGTTAAACTGTCGGTCTCCAAAACCGAACTTGGGGGTTCGAATCCCTCCGCCCCTGCCAAATCTGTACGGGAACCGCCCGGCAATTACGCCAGGCGCGAAGGATTGGAAGTATGGCGAGCAAAGCAGCAATTGAAAAGGGTGAGCAACGTTCCGCCAAGCTGCAGGAGCCGGGCGCGCTGTCGAATGTATCTGGAGGCGTGATGGGCATCTGGACAAACGCGACAAGCTTTTTGAGCGATGTGCGTGCGGAGATGCGCAAGGTTGTCGCGCCAACGCGGAAAGAAGTGCAAGCCACCACCTCCGTGGTCATTGTCACGGTCTTTCTTTTTGGATTGTTCTTTTTTGTGGTGGATTTTATTTTCAACCGGGCTTTACACGAGCTACTGACAAAGGCGGGCGGAGCGCAGTAAGAGGGTTTCCCGCAGATCGAGAACAGAATGGCAGAAGAACTGGAACAATCCCCCGAGCAGCCACAGCCGGAGCGCAACGAGCGCTTCCGTTGGTACATCCTGCACGCCTACTCGGGCTTTGAGCGCAAAGTGCGCGAGTCGATCGAGAGCCGCGTGCAGGCATTCGGACTGAAGGACAGGGTCGGGCGGGTGATGATTCCCACCGAACCGGTAACGGAGATCATCAACGGCAAGAAGCGCACTGTCGAGCGCGTGTTTTTGCCTGGCTATGTGCTGGTCGAGATGGACCTCGATAACAATCTCTGGCACGTCTTGAAGGATACCCCCAAAGTGACGGGGTTTCTGGGCACGGGCGACAAGCCGGTCGCGCTTTCAGAGGAAGAAGTGAGTGGGATCCTTTTCCGTTCTGAAACCAGCAAGGATAAGCCGCGGCTCAAGATCAAGTTTGAAAAGAGCGAACAGGTCCGCATTACGGACGGGCCGTTTGCGAACTTCAACGGCGTGGTGGATGAAATCAACGAAGATCGCGAAACGATGAAGGTGATGGTGACGATCTTTGGGCGCTCCACTCCGGTCGAGCTGGAGTTCAGCAAGGTCGAAAAGATTGAATAGCAGCTTCCAGCTTCTAACCTCTAGCTTCTAGCCGGCGATACTTTCTAGCAGACGCCGGTTAGAGGCGAAGCAGATGGCTGTGACGTCAAAATCAATTGAAGAAACAAGAAGCTAGCAGCTAGCGGCTAGGAGCTAGAAGCTAGTTCCAAAGGAACAAACCAATGGCACCTCCGAAGAAAGTATCAACTTACGTCAAACTACAGATTGAAGCCGGCAAGGCTACGCCTGCTCCTCCTGTTGGTCCGGCGCTGGGCCAGGCTCAGGTCAACATCATGGAGTTCTGCAAGCAATTCAACGCGCGCACGCAGAACAAAGAGATGGCCGGGCTGATTATTCCGGTCGTTATTACGGTCTTTGCCGACCGCAGCTTCACTTTTGTCACCAAGACGCCGCCAGCGGCCGTGCTGCTGAAGAAGGCCGCGGGAATCGCCAAAGGCTCGGGCACGCCGAATAAGGACAAGGTGGGCAAAGTGACCGAAAAGCAGGTGCGCGAAATTGCCACCCAGAAGATGCCCGACCTGAACGCTGCGTCTGTGGAGACGGCGATCAAGAGCATCAAGGGAACGGCGCGCTCGATGGGCATCGAAGTGGTCGCCTGATTTGCGGCTCAACTCTTCCAACCGAAGGCCCTCTGCATAGGAGGGCCTTTTCACATAGGGGAAGAGCCAAACGCAAGAAGGCCCTCCTGATGCAGGAGGGCCTTACCGTGTGCGGCCAGCAGAGCAACTGGCGCGTCTTACTTCGGCGGGGCCGGTGTGAACAACTCGCGCTTGCGGCCCGGCTCTGGTTTCGGCTTGGGCTTGGGCGCCTTCTTGGTTTCTTTCTTGCCTTTATCTTTGCTTCCCATGTCAGAAAGCATGACACAATCAGCAGTTCGTGGAAAAGCCCAAATCGCGTGGATCCATTGAGTGACCTGAGTCCTTTCAGGCCATTTCTACTCTGCCTGCTTCTCCGGCTTCGGGGAGGTCCGCGCGAGGTGATCGTGGTTGAGGATCGCGTTGAAGACCAGCCCATACGTTCCGATGGTCTCGCCGCGATAGATGGGGTTATTGCCGAAGAGCAAAACATTGCCCTGGCCGAGATGCGCATCCACCACGACCGCGTGCTCGGCGATTGAAGTGCCCTTGTCGAGAAGGCCGTCAAGCAGCAGGCTCTTGTTGTCGGCGAAGCGCAAAATCACTTCCGGCCGCAGATTCTCCGGGATGACGAGCGGATTGTTGCGTGTCTGTTCTTCATTCAACTTTCGAGCCTGCCAGGGCTGCTGTTTTTCGAGCGCTTCGGCCTCGGCGATCTTGCGCCCCTGCGGCTCATCGCTGTCTTCGACGGTGCCGCGTCCAGTGGGGCGTTCCGCGTAGGGGTCCATCAGAATGCGACCGCCGGGGCGACCGAGCGTATTGCTGACGTTGAAGGCCAAGCCGCCGGAGCTGATGACGGGCACACTCTTTTCATAGCCGAACGCGACGGGGTTTTCGCCGCTCACAAAGACAGTGTCGAGGATCGAGCCGACCACGCGGGCATCGCCGTGTGGTGCGATGCTTACGCCCGGCGCGAGACCGGTGTCGATGGCGAATTGCGCGGTATCTTCGCAGGTGATGAGCAAGCCGCCTTGCTCTACGAATTTTTTGAGGTGTGCAAGACCGTCATAGCCGAGGCCGGGGCGCATGTCAGCCGTCGCATCGACGCGACCGAGATTCGGCGTGAGATCGGATTTTTGCCATGGCAGGGCATTGTTCCACATGGGCAGGCCGTCGATGATGTCGGTAGCGGATGCGCGACTGACTGGAGCGAACACGATCACATCGTATTTCGAACGCAGGTCGTCCTCCTTCGCGGCGGTCTGGGTGCTGATGTAGTCGTAGGGCACGCCCTCGCTGTCGAAGGCATAGCGCCACCAGCCTTCGGTTTGTGTTGCGAGCCAGGTGTGCATCATGGCAATGCGCGGCGCCGACAAGGCGTGCGCCGGAACCATGGGCGTGACAGTGAGGTGAGCGCCGTCGAGAGCAAGATCGTGAAGCGCGCTCTTGATCGAATCGTCGGCGACACCCGAGATGAGGAGAGACCCAGCAGCGAAGTGCTTGTCGCCGGCGTCGAATGGTTTCTCGACCGATTGGATGTTTGCGCCCTTCAACTTGTAGACGAGCGAGAGCAGCGAGGCTTGGCCTGTATTCGCTACTGCGATCAGAGATCCAGTGCCGTCGAGTTTTCCTGCCAGCGATTCCGGATCGGCGAGCGGGGTCATTGCTGTCTTAAGAATTCCCGCATCGGGTACGCGGACAACCTTTACGTGAAACAAATCGGTGAACGACCAGCCCGTGTCGTCATAAGGATGCTTCTGCGGATCGTCGGGCGCCCAGAACTGGTGATCGAGCAGTGCATCCGCGATGCGCGAGTAGGGCTGATCCATGCGCACGACAATGCTGCCGCCGGGAAAGGTCTGGTCATGAGGCTTGTCATTGCGCTTCTCGCCGGGGATGCTGCTGGTGACGGAGGCGGTGAGCTGCTGGATTTCGACATGCTGGCGCTGAAGCACCTTCAGCAACTCCACGGTGCGATTGGTTTGCGCTGCATCCGGTGGAATGACGTACGCTGCGGGGCCCTCAAGCTTGGGCTTCTCGATGCTGCGTTTGCTCTTGGCATAGTAGTTCTCAAGAAAGTGATGCGTGTGCTGCGAGAAATACGAAATTGTCGTCAGCAGCGCGGTTTCCTCGTAGTTGTTGTTGTCCCGCTGCGACCAGTTGACGATGGGCAGTGGAGGATTCTGCCGGTACCATGTGCGCGAATACTCTTCGGGTGTGAGGATGCGCTTTTCCGTGTCCGCGCCGCCGTTGCCGAAGGTTTCATAGAGGCGGCTGATGCCGTTGTGCATTGCGGCGAGAAACATCAGGTAGCCGGGACTCCAGGTGTCAAAGTCGCCGTGCGTGAAAACGCCCGGCATGCCGAAGCTCTGCATCTGCGCGACGTTGTTCCAGCCGAGTTCGGCCCATTCATCGGCCAGCGTGGGGTCGACCCATGCGTTGTAGGGACCGTCGCCGACAGTGTTGTCATAGAGAAACGGGACCGACTCGTGGAGATCGTGGAGCACTTGCGCGTGCCACTTGAGATAGGTGTCGAGCACGTTGCGCGTGAGGTCGAGCGTCATGCCCATGGCGTCGCGATTGTTGTCGTGGGCAACGTAATGACCCCAGTAGAGGAGGCGCGGCCACATTTCGTTGGGATGTGCCCTGTGCCAGCGATAGATGTCGACCATACGGTCGCGGCCGTCGACTTCGACCACCGGTGTGATGAGGACGATCATGTGCGAGCGGATGTACTTGATGTAGGGTGCATCGTCGACGGCGAGGCGATAGGCCATCTCCATCAGGGCAGTCGGCGCGCCGGTTTCGGGCGAGTGAATCGTTCCGGTGATGTAGTAAACCGGCCACGATTTGTCGATGAGCGTGCGGGCCTTCGCGTCGTCCATGCCGATGGTGCGCGGGTCTGCAAGCTGGGCGAGGCGTTGGTCGTTTTCTTCCGCACCGGCAAGCAATTCGGGGTCGGCAATGGCCGCGGCGATCATCTCGCGGCCTTCTTCCGAGTGACCGATGGAGAAGACCTTCACGCGCGGGCTCGCTGCTTCGAGCATGCGGAAGTATTTGTAGACGTCCTCGGCGTAGGGCAGCATGTCGGGTGCGCCGGAGACATCGCCCAGCACCTTCTCCGGCGTAGGCACGGTTTTCGATGCGGGCAGATAGTCGACCAGTGGAGACAGGAATGCCTTGTCGGTCGTGTACTTCTGAATCTGGCCGGTGTAGTGCTGATCGATGGCTTGATTCGGGTCGCGGGCGTAATTGGCGTTCAGATTTTGCGCGCGAAGTGGTCCGATGGCCGAACAGAGCAACAAGGGAGCAAACAACAAGGCCAAGTGGGAAAGTCTCATAGTCCTCATTTATACGGGGACGATTTGAGATTGCAAAAGGAAAGTTGTGCGGCCTATAGAACGATGACTGATGATCCATTCTCGGTCTCGTGTTTGACGGCTGCGAGCGCCTCGTTGGCATGTTCCAGCGGAAACGTGACCGCGGATGGATTGAAATCAATGTCGCGTGCCAGCGCAATGAAGTCGCGTGCATCCTGCCTTGTCATGTTGGCCACGCTGCGGATCTGGCGCTCGCCCCACAGCAGCGTGTCGTAATCGAAGGCGGGCATCTCATCCAGATGAATCGCGTTGATAGCGACCACGCCGCCCTTGCGCAGCGCGGCCAGCGCGCTCACGACTACCTTCCCACTCGGTGCGAAGGTGATGGCGCGATCGAGCGCAACCGGGGGCTTCGCATCTTCGCTTCCTACCCAGGTAGCACCGCGCGCCTCGGCAGCTTTGCGATGACTTTCGCCGCGTGTCAGTACATAAACCTCGCAATCCCACGATTGCAAAACCCGAATGGCCAGCGATGCCGAGCTTCCAAGCCCGTAGAGTCCTACACGCTCTCCGCGCTCAACGCCGGCAACGCGGAGGCTGCGGAAACCGATGATGCCCGCGCAGAGCAGCGGTGCGATGTGTGCCGGTTCGATGTTGGGCGGCAAGGGGATGGCGAAGTCGGCACGTACCGTTGTGTATTCTGCGTAGCCGCCGTTGACGGTATAGCCAGTGAAGACGGGGTGGTCGCAGAGATTCTCCATTTGATGGCGGCAGAACCAGCAATCGCCATCGACGCCTCCCATCCACGAGACACCGGCGCGCGAGCCGATGGGCCATTCGGCTACGGCGCTCTCTACGACCTCGCCGACGATCTGATGGCCGGGGATTAAACGCGGTTGGATTGGGGGCAGATCGCGTTCGACGATGTGCAGATCGGTGCGGCAAACGCCGCAGGCAAGCACTCTGAGCAGGAGATCGCCTGGGCGCGGTGCAGGACGTGGGACGTCTTCAATCGAAAGCCATTTTCCGGAAACGTGTTGGTTGAGATCGAGGACGGCGGCTTTCATTTCGAGGTTCCTCATCGGAGTTTGTCTCAGACCGCACGCAGGGCCTCGATGGGATCTGCGGATGCGGCGCGGCGGGCGGGCAAAGCGGATGCGAGCAGGGCAATTGCGGTCATGGCGAGGGCGCTTGCCGCGTAGATGAGGGGATCGGTGGCGCTGACGTCGAAGAGGAACGAGTGGACGAAGCGGGAGACGGCGATGGAGCCGAGGATGCCGAAGCCGCAGCCGACGAGAGCGAGTCTGGCGGCAGAGACGAGAACGAGGCGCGCGATGTTTTTGCGTTCCGCGCCGAGGGCCATGCGGATGGCGATCTCTTGCGTGCGTTGCGAAACGGAAAATGCGACGACGGCGTAGATGCCGATGATGGCGAGCACAAGCGCACCGCAGGCGAACGCCGTGATGAGGCCGGTGTTGAAGCGGCGCGGAGCTTCAGTTTCTGCGACGACATCGTTCATGGTGCGAATGCCGTTGAGAGCGAGCTGGGGATCGATGCTTGCGACCGTCTCGCGCAGGGTTTCGATCATCTGCTCGGGCGGCAGGGCGGTGCGGAGGGTGATTTGGCCACTCGAAGATTCCGCGAGCTTCCACGAGGAGTCGGGGCCATAGAGGATGGCCGGTTGCGTGTCGGGAGCGAACCACTGATCGGCATTGGGCTCGTCGCGCGAGCCGAGTTTGGTGTCGCCAACGACACCGACGACGGTGGCCCAGGGCAGGCCCTTCTTTGGGTTGCCGATGTGCATGCGCCTGCCGAGGGGGTTCTGGCCAGGCCATGAACGCCGGGCCATCGATTGATTGACGACGATGACGAGCGGGGAATCGGCGCGATCGTTCTGGTTAAAGGTGCGGCCGGTGATGAGTGGAATGCCGAGCGAGCCGAAGTAGTCGCCGTATATGGTTCCGAACGAGACGAATTTCAGCTTCCATCCCTCGGTTGATTGACCTTCGAGGGTCAAGGCAGCCATGCCGGCAGAGTCGGAGGAGGGAAGGATATTGGTGATGCCGACGGCGACGACCCCGGGCTTGTGCGAGAGGCGGTCGACGAGTGTGCGGTTGAAGTTGTCGACGGAGGCATTGGTTGCGTACTGCTCCGAGTATTGTTCTGAGGGCAAGTGATAGCCGGCGACGAGCACGTGATCGGGACGGTAGCCGGGATCCACAGCGAGCATCTTCTGATAGCTGCGCAGAAGAGCGCCGGCGGTGGTGAGAAGCACGAGAGCGATGGCTATTTCAGCGACGACGAGCACGGAACGTAGCCAGGCGTGGCTCTTTGCGCTGCCACTGCGCGCGCCGTCTTTGAGGCTGTCGATGAGATCGGTGCGCGACGCTGCGAATGCAGGGGCGACGCTTGAGAGAACGCCGGTGACGAGAGCGAGCAGAAGAGTGAAGACTGCGACAGGACCATTGATCGATAGGGCATCGATGCGCGGCATGGAATCAGGCAGCAGATTGGGAGCCACGTACACAACCGCAGCGGCAAAGGCCAGCCCCAGCAAACCGCCGATGAGGCTGAGCACGAGCCCTTCGCAAAGGGACTCGCGGATGAGGATGGCAGAGCGCGCCCCGAGGGCGAGGCGGACGGCGTATTCGCGGCGACGGCGGATGGCGCGGACGAGAAGAAGAATAGCGACGTTCACACAAGCGATGAGCAGAACGACGGAGACGGCGATGAAGAGTGTACGCAGCAGCGGCCGCGTTTTGCCGACGAGGTCCTCGTGGAGGAGCCGCGCGTCGCCGCGAATGCGAATGCTGGTCATGGTGGGCGGGAACTCGCGCATGGCCTGGGCGGCGACGCGGCCGGCATCCTGCTGCGCGGCCGAAACGGTGACACCGTCTTTGAGACGCGCGACGATGCGGTATCCCCAGAAGCCGGCGGCGGACTCGGAGAGCTCGTCGGGGGTGAGGCTCATGGGAACCCAGAGCTCGGTGTGATCGAGCAGGCCTATGTCGATAGGGAATTCAAAGCCGCGCGGCATGACGCCAATGATCGAGTAGATTTTGCGGTTGAGCTCGATGGTGCCGCCGAGGACGTTGGGGTCGCGGTGATAACGGTTTGTCCAGAGGGCGTAGCTGAGGACAGCGACTGGTGCGTGTGCTGAGTCCTCCTGTGGGGTGAAGACGCGGCCGAGAAGGGGCTCGACGCCAAGAGTGGGGAAGACGCCCGCGGTGAGACGCCCGGCGGAGATCTCCTGTTGAGCGCCGGAACCGGAGAGTTCATAGCTTGTGCCGCTGAAGCTGCCCATGGAAGCGAAGGCGCCGGCAGCGTGGGCGTAGGTTGAGATTTCGCGTGCGGTAACGCCGATGCCGGTGTTGTTGCCGAGGTGGTCGCCGATGAGGACGAGCTGATTGGGACTGCGGAAGGGGAGCGGGCGAAGAAGAATGCATTCAATGAGCGAAAAGACCGCGGTAGTGACGCCGATGCCGAGGGCTAGAGTGAGGACGACTGTGACAGTGAAGGCAGGCGCTTTTGCGAGCTGGCGCATGATGTAGCGAAGATCCTGAGCGACCGAGTGCATGCAACCTCCCCGGGGAGCGCGCCTCGAGGGGCGCGTGGGCGCGTTGAAGCGATTATCGCAAAGATGCGGCTGGCGGATTCGGCCGTATTTGGGGGAGCGGAGTAGGCTGGTCGGATGAAGCTGATTGCTTATTCGATGATTGTCGCGATCGTTGCCACAGGCGTGGCGGCTTCGCAGACACCTCCGCCGCAGCCGCAGGGGCCTTCGCCCAATTCGCAATACCGGCTTGGGCCGGATTCGATGCCTCAGGACGGTGTACCCAAGGGCGAGATTCGCGGTCCATTCACGCTGCCGAGCAAGGTGTATCCGGGCACGCAACACACGTATTGGATCTATGTGCCGGCTCAATACGATCCTGCTGTTCCGGCCAGCCTGATGATTTTCAACGACGGACAGGCCTTCAAGGACCCCGACGGCGACGTGCGCGCGCAGAACGTGCTCGACAATTTGATTTACCGCCGCGAGATTCCCGTGATGCTGGCGGTTTTCATCAATCCCGGACGTACGCCGCAACAGCCGGAACCGTATGCACAGGAATGGGGCGACCATACAACCAATCGTCCGACGGAATACAACACGCCCGATGATAAGTACGCGCTCGTGATTACAGAGGAACTGATGCCGGTTCTTTTCAGCCAATACAACATTTCGCACGATCCGGAGCAGCATGGCATCGGAGGCACGAGCTCAGGGGCGATTGCGGCATTCATGGTGGCGTGGGAGCGGCCGGATCAATTTCGCAAGGTGTTGAGCATCGTGGGCAGCTTCGTCAATCTGCGGGGAGGCGATGTCTACCCCGAGCGGGTTCTGGCCAGCGAGAAAAAGTCAATCCGAATATTCCTGTGCGATGGCCGGAATGACAATCGCGGGGTGCGCAACGGAAACCCCTACGACCAGCGAATGGACTGGTTCTACCAGAATGTTCGCTTGATGAAGGCTCTGACGCAGAAAGACTACGACGTGAATTATTCCTGGGGGATGAATCTGCACGGACAGAAGATGGGCGGGGCGATTTTGCCCGACATGATGCGCTGGCTGTGGCGCGATGGACCAGTATCGACTGATCCAAATGACATGGTGGAGCGGAGCTTTCGCGAGCCGGTAAAAAGGCCAGCGCAGTAGCTGTGGCGGCACAGGGAGGCGGAAGGAAGCGAGAGGTCGTCGACTAGAATAAGAGATTGCGTCTCAGACCACCGGCACCAACGTCTAAGTAAGCTAAGTTCGCATTTGTAGTTGTGGAGAGATCTGTATGCCATTGATGAAGACATCCAATCCGGCTCTGGGCGGCAAAACGTTTGAGAATCTGCCCGGTACCGGCTACGGCGGCACGATTGACGCTGCAGCCCGAATGACCCTGAGCGGCACCGTGAATAAGACCGGCATTCTGCTCGTTTTTGCAATGGCTACGGCTGCGTGGGTGTGGCATCTTTTCGTGGAATCGCGCGATATGGCGGATATTGCGCCCTATTTGATGGTCGGAGCAATCGGCGGCTTCATTGTCGCGATGGTCACCGTGTTCAAGAAAGAGTGGTCTCCGGTGACGGCCCCGCTTTATGCATTGCTCGAAGGCTTGGTGCTGGGCGGCCTTTCGGCGATCTTCGATTTTCGCTATCCGGGATTGGCGTTTCAAGCTATCGGGCTGACGTTCGGCACGTTGTTCGTGCTGCTGCTGGCCTATAGCTCGGGAATAATCAAGGTGACGCAGAAGTTTCGGCTCGGGATCATAGCCGCCACCGGCGGCATCATGCTGTTCTACCTGGCTGAAATGGTCCTGGGCTTTTTCCATATCCAGTTCATGACAATCAACGGCGGCAGCACAATCGGCATCGTGTTCAGCCTGTTCGTCTGCGCAATCGCTGCGCTGAATCTGGTTCTCGACTTTGATTTCATCGAGCAGGGTGTGAACTTCGGCGCTCCCAAATACATGGAATGGTACGGGGCGTTCGGCATCATGGTGACGCTGGTCTGGCTCTATCTCGAGATCCTGCGCCTGCTCTCGAAGATGCGGAGCCGGAATTAGAGCCCCATTTCCTGATCTGCTTTAGGCGGAGATTCGCCGCTCGCGTTTGATTTCAAAGCCAGTTTCGGCTGGCTTTTGATGCGGTAGACATTTCCGTGAACCATGCTCCAATGAGCGCGGTTGTATCGATTTTCCTTCGAATTTGATCCTTTCCATGCGGCTCGACGGTGCCCTGCGAATGATTTCGTGCCCGAGTTCAGGTATCCTGACGTCAGCCAATTACCCCTGAGCCGAAAAGGACAATCTGTGCCGAAAGATCGCAAAGATCTACGGGTGCTTATCGTCGATGACGAACACATGATTGCGACGACTCTGGCGAAGATCCTGAATGCGAGTGGATTTGAAGCCAAGGCTGTGTTTAGCGGAGAGCACGCAGTCCCCGTGGCAGCCGAGTTTCAACCAGATGTGCTGCTCACCGACGTCATCATGCGGGGGCTTTCGGGAATCGATGTCGCCATGCAAGTCGCACAGGTCCTACCCGCCTGCCGGGTCATTCTCTTTTCCGGACAGGCATCAACTGCTGACCTGCTTGATCGCGCAAAGGCGCAGGGGTATTCCTTCGAGATTCTTGCCAAGCCGATTCACCCGAAAGATCTGCTCAGCATGCTCAGACGTGTTGACGACTGAGCACGCCAGCAATTTGCCGGTTGGATTACTCCCCAGCGCTCGTGCCAGCGCGATTCACAAGCACCTGCTGTGGCGCGTACACCTTCGCTTCTGCGCCGTTTACCTTCAGGCTCATGCGCTCGATTTGCGGTTTTCCCTTGAACGGCGCCGAGAAGCCCAGGTGGTATTGGTTTTGGAAGCGCTGACGCAAATCCTTGAAAAACGGGTCGAACGAAACGGGGTTGCCGGTGCCTTCCCAATAACTGTTGCCGCCTGTCGCCTGCGTAACCTCGGACAGCAGGCTCTGGCCGGCGTTGCTTTCATATGCGGAATTATCGATGCGGCCCTGATTCTTCCAGTAGAACGAGTAGACGACCAAACCGGAGCGTATTGAGTCTTCGATCGCCGCTTGCACATAAGGATCGTTCAAATCGAGGCGTGGGCTATAGTAGTCCACTCCGTCGGTGATCATCACAACTTCGCGGCGAGCATTTGGATCCTGAGAGGGCCAGCTTTTGGCAAGATCCGAGAGGCAGAAGTACGGGCTGCTACTGGTACCCGATGCACCGCCTGGCAAGTGCAGCCCATTCAGCACTTGATTTGCGTCGGACGAGAGCGGGCCGGTCATCACGGCGCGCCCGTTTTCCATGTAGGCAATGGCGATTTTTGCGTTATTCGGCATCTCTTTGACAAATCCCTCGATGTCGCTTAATTGGGTGCCAAGAGAAGTGCGGGCCGAGGCATCGATCAGGACGACAAGTTCCAGAGGGCTGTTCGGGCCCTTCGCCGGGACAAAAGCCGTCACGATCGATTGCTTACCGTCGACCTTCAGCTCAACGTTTTGCGGTCCGATGTTGGGGTTCGAGAGCTCATTGTTTTTCGGCAACACCGTGATCACAGCCTGCCCCTGCCCTTGCTCGGTTGTTGCCGCGAAGACCGGCGCGACCGGGGTCAGGAATGCCGCAATCAGAAGAGCGGCGAAAGTTGAAGATTTCATTTACGTACCTCCGGGAACGGTGGCGGCAACCTTGTCGCTTGCTTCATCCCCACTTCGTTAGATGGGATTTGGGGTCGGATGGTTAAGGGAAAGATGGTGAAGGGAGGGGGTCTGATTCCTTGATCCAATCCAGGGGGTCACGACCGACAGCGCCGGAGGCGCGGTGTTTGTTAGCCCCGCGCTTTAGCGTGGGGTAGCGGATCATCGTGTATTTTGAGTCCCGTAGGGACCTTGCATCTGCAATTAGCCGAAGACGTAACGATCATCGTATTCAATTCCGCAATTGCGCAGGAAGGTTGTGAATTCCACTTCGAAAGGCTGCGTACGATGGCGTATCTCCTGATTTTGGATGTACCTCTTCACAACGGGAACCTGCGACGGGCTTACGCTGAATGCCCCATATCCCTCCTGCCAGGAGAATTCGGGTCCTATCCAGCGGGAAGAGCTGCCTTTGAGCTTCTGAACAGCCGTGGCGAGGGAAACCTTCGAAGGCAGCGTGATCAACAGGTGAACATGATTCGCGGTGCCTCCGGCGGCGATCAGGCAGAGACCTTCGCCCTGCGCGATGCCGCCGAAATATGCATACAAGCCAGACCTGCGTTCGGCTGTGATCAGAGGTTTGCGATCCTTGGTGCTGAAAATGCAGTGGATGAAATTGCTGGAGTACGTGTGGGCCATCGTTGCGGCGTTCCTACGGGACTTTCCTCTTGTAACCCGATTCCGATTCGCGAAGGCTTTCCCCACGCTGAAGCGCGGGGCTAACAAACGATGCGCCTGCGGCGCGGGCAGGCGGTGCGATGTGCACACTTGCAATTTCGGGGCCAATCCTTTATGCTTCATAGATGCCCCGGAGTTGTGTTCCGGGCATGTCACTAGCACCACGGCTTTTGAACCCCTGCGGGGTGGCGGACTTCTAGATGAGTGCCACTGAAGCTAAAAAGGGGCTCCCCGAACGAACGGGGCTGGCAAAAGCGGTGGGAGACGAGGGATGAATGGCAAAAGTCAGCAAGAATATTGCGAAGGCGCGCGCCGCTGTCACCAAGCCGGCGTATCCGCTGCCCGAAGCAGTGAGCCTGCTCAAGCAGGTCAAGTACGCAAAGTTTGATGAGACTGTCGACCTGACCATGCGGTTGGGTGTCGACACGCGTCACGCAGACCAGATGGTACGCGGCACGGTGGTTCTTCCGCACGGGTTGGGCAAGACCAAGACGGTTGCCGTGATCGCCACGGGCGACCGGCAGAAGGAAGCGCAGGAAGCGGGCGCCGATTATGTGGGTGGCGAGGAGATGGTCGAGAAGATCCAGAAGGAGAACTGGACCGCCTTCGACGCGCTGATCGCGACGCCCGACATGATGAAGGTTGTAGGCCGGCTGGGCAAGGTTCTTGGTCCGAAGGGGCTGATGCCGAACCCGAAGACGGGCACGGTGACGCAGGACGTGGCTGCGGCCGTGAAAGAGATCAAGGCCGGCAAGGTGGAGTTTCGCGCCGACAAGACAAGCCTCGTGCATGTGCCGGTGGGCAAGCTGAGCTTCGATCCGCAAAAGCTGATCGACAACGCGACGACGGTGATTACTTCGATTGTGCGCGCGAAGCCTTCAGCCGCGAAGGGCAAGTACATCAAGAGTGTCACGCTGAGCTCGACGATGGGTCCCGGAGTGCCGCTGGATTCGACGGTGGCGGACGCAGCGGGCAAGCACTAAGTAGCAGGGATCAGGTTTCAGGGGCCAAGTAAACCTTGCGGTGCAATTCGCCTTCCTTGAAACGAGCAAGTTGACGCAGGATTTCAAAGCATCACCCCGTTGAGGGATTGGAAAGAGGGATAGGAGAACGAGCGGCACGGATTCTTGAGGCGTTGCAGTTGGCCCTGATCCCTGATCCCTGTTCCCTGATCCCTGTCGTAGCGGAGCGAAAACATGGCAATTTCAAGATCTAAGAAATCGGAGAAGGTCCAGTCGCTGGCGAAGGAGCTGGAAACTTCGACCACGGCAATTATCGGCACCTTCACTAAGCTGACCGTGGCGCAGGATTTTGCGTTGCGCAAGGTTGTGCGCGAGTCAGGCGGCAAATACCGCGTGGTGAAGAATAAGCTGGCAGCGATTTCGGGTCAGGGCACGAAGGTCGAAGGCGCGCTCAAGGGCTTGAAGGGTGTGAGCGCGGTGGCGTTCACTTCGGGCGATCCGGTGGCGCTGGCCAAAGGCTTTTCCAAATGGGTCAGCGAGAACGCGGAGTTCCAGTTCAAGCTGGGCATCGTGGACGGCAAGCTGTTGACGGTGGAAGAAGTCAAAGCGCTGGCGACGATGCCGGGCAAGGAAGAGATCTTCGCGAAGCTCTTGTTCCTGATCAATGCTCCCGCGCAGCGGTTAGCCACGGTGCTCAATGCCACGGGCCGGGATCTGGCGGTGGTGCTCGGACAGGGCGTCGAGAAGGAAAAGTTTCAGGCGGCCTAAAGGCTGATGAGCTTTTGGCTCACAGCTTTCAGCCTTTACAGTGCAGGCATCGAAATGGTTGGCGTTGCCGCGAAGGAACTGGGAGCTGACGGCTGAAGGCTGATGGCTGTTTTTGAGGGTTTTGGCAGTAAGGCAGGCGGGAAGGGCGCGGGTCTGGCGCATCGGAAACTTCTCACTGCGCGGGGCAAATTTTTGGACCAGTGTATTGGCTGGATAACCAATTCAAACGAATTCTGATTGGAGAAGAAACATGGCGGTTCGTCCAGAGTTAGTTGAAGAGATTGTGAGCCTGAGCCTGCTCGATGCGGCGGCCCTGGTGAAGACGTTGGAAGAGAAGCTTGGCGTTTCGGCGGCTGCAGCGGCCCCGGTGGTTGTGGCGGGTGCGGCAGGCGGTGGAGCGGCGGCTCCGGCGGTTGAGGAGAAGACCGAATTCCAGGTCATCCTGAAGGATGCCGGCGCCAACAAGATCAACACCATCAAGGCTGTACGCGAAGTGACTTCGCTGGGCCTGAAGGAAGCCAAGGACCTGGTTGATGGGGCTCCCAAGGCGTTGAAGGAGAGCGCAACCAAGGATGAGGCTGAGGCCATCAAGAAGAAATTTGAAGGCGTGGCAACCGTCGAAATCAAGTAGTTGGCATGAAACTTGCAAGACGGGCCGAGACGCGCTACGATAATCGTTGCGCGTCTTTCCGTCCCTTTTAGGATTTCTCAGGAAAGGGTGGAACCGGTCGACGCGTCTTGAGATAGGCAACAGAGCACGTACGCATCTGAGGGTCGGAGCAGTGCCAAGCACTCCGGCGGCAGCAGGTGCAAGGATCTAAGTGCTCCAGGGTCAATGGGATAGGCGGATCTCCATTGACGACGGCAGTAGCTGGCGGGCGAGCGGCAGAAGCGAGCTTTGGGATCGGCGAGAACAGGCAAAAGAATTCGGATGGGGGCAATGGCGAACAGCCAAGCTCGTGAGGCATTGTGTCCTTACGGGCGTTTCGTGTCTCCACTCAGTGGCAGATAAGGCCTTTTTCGGCAAAATCTACCCGATGGATGCAGGGACGTACCAAGTTCATCACCTGCACGCCTGCTTCTCCAATTGTGCGCAGTCTAGCCTGCGAACCTCAAAAGCCGCAATGCCTGTAAGCGCGCTATCGTAGCGCGACTTTTCTTGCCTGGGTGCTTGGCAAAGGGAGCGCCGGAGCACGAGCGGCCTACACCGGGCCGATTGGAGCTACCGGTGGGATTGGATGCGATGTGCACCAATCTGGATATTCGATTTCTTACCGTAATCTGCCGGCGCCCCGAGACTCGGGTGCTGGCCTGGCGCCGACCGAGAGCGGCCCGGAGTGACGAGCCTCAGGAGTGAACATGCCCAACGAGAAGCGCGCGATTCGCAGCCGGCTCGATTTTTCCAAGATTCCAACCGCAACCCAGATTCCCAACCTGATCGAAGTGCAGCGCCGCTCCTACGAGCGCTTTCTGCAGATGGACAAGCTGCCCAACGAGCGCGATGATTCGGGCTTGCAGTCGGTGTTCGTCTCGGTTTTTCCCATCACCGATTTCCGCGGCATTTCACAGCTCGATTTTGTCGACTATGCGATTGGCAACTGGGAATGCAAGTGCGGCCACTTGAAAGGGCTGCATCACCTGCGCACCGCCTGCGTGAATTGCGGAGCCATGGTGATCACCGATCCGTTTCTTCCTGGCGATGTGCTGTGCCAGAAGTGCGGCACCTACAACAAGAACACTCCAGACTTCTGCAACAAGTGCGGCGACCCAGTCGGTCTGCAACTGAAGTATGACCAGCAGGAGTGCGAAGAGCGCGGCATGACGTTCTCCGCTCCGCTCAAGGTGACGGTCCGTCTCACGATCTACGACAAGGATCCGGAGACCGGCAACAAGACCATTCGCGACATCAAGGAGCAGGAAGTCTTCTTCGGCGATATTCCGCTGATGACGCCGAACGGCACCTTTATCGTGAACGGCACAGAGCGCGTGATCGTCTCGCAGCTGCACCGTTCGCCCGGTGTCTTTTTCGAGACGGCGAACAACCGCACCTACTTCCTGGGGAAGATCATTCCTTATCGCGGTTCGTGGGTTGAGTTCGAGTACGACCAGAAGAACACGCTTTATGTGCGTATCGACCGCAAGCGCAAGTTTCTCGGCACGATCTTTCTGCGCGCGCTGGGGCTGCGTTCCGACGAGGAGATTCTCAAGACCTTCTACACCGTCGATCGCATCAACATCGCAGACGGAAAGCTGCATTGGTCGATTGCACCCGAGGGGAAGCCGACGCACCTGCTGGGTGCCAAGCCTGCCCATGCGGTGTTGCACAAGGGTGAGGAGATTGCGCACTCGGGCCGCAAAGTTACGGCACATACGTTGAAGGCTATACGTGCCGCTGGAATCGAGAAGGTCGAAGTCGAATCCGCGGAACTGGACGGCGCGCTTACGGCATCCGATGTGGTCGACATGGCGACCGGCGAAGTGATTGTCGAAGCCAACGTCGAGCTCACCGCGGATCGTCTGCACAAGGTGCTCTCGAGTGGCGCATCGAGCTTCGAAGTGTTCTTCCCGGAGCGCGACGATGTGGGCAACATCATCACCAACACGCTCAAGCGCGACTCGGTGCACAAGCCGGAAGAAGCGCTGATCGAGATCTACCGCAAGCTGCGGCCGGGCGATCCGCCCACGCTCGATACGGCGACTGCGCTGTTTGAGGGCATGTTCTTCGATGCGCGCAAGTACGATTTCTCGCGCGTGGGCCGTCTGAAGTTCAACATCAAGCTCTACGAGAACCAGGACGCCACGCAGCTTGACCATCGCACCCTGACGCCTGAGGATTTCTACGCAACCATCCGCTATTTGCTTAAGCTGCGCAAGAACATCGGCATGGTCGACGACATCGATCACCTGGGCAACCGCCGCGTTCGCGCAGTCGGCGAACTGATGGAAAACCAGTTCCGCATTGGCCTAGTTCGCATGGAGCGCGCCATCAAGGAAAAGATGAGCGTCTACCAGGAGCTCACGACCGCGATGCCGCACGACCTCATCAATGCCAAGCCGGTCATGGCGGCTATTCGCGAGTTCTTCGGTTCGTCGCAACTGTCGCAGTTCATGGACCAGACCAACCCTCTGTCGGAGATTACGCACAAGCGTCGTCTCTCAGCGCTTGGGCCAGGTGGCCTTTCTCGCGAAAGGGCCGGCTTCGAAGTCCGCGACGTGCATACGACGCACTACGGCCGTATCTGTCCGATCGAGACGCCGGAAGGTCCGAACATCGGTCTCATCAGCTCGCTCAGCTGTTTCGCGCGCATCAACGAATACGGCTTCATCGAGTCGCCGTATCGCAAGGTGAAGGACGCGCGCATTCTCGATTACGTTGAGATCACCAACGCCGGCGAAAGCGGGCTGCGCGTGGGCGATCACATCGAGAAGGAAGAAGCGGCGAAGTTGAATGCCACGCTGAAGAAGCAGGGCAAGCGGCAGATCGATCACATCCCGTTCAGCTTTTATCTGTCGGCATGGGAAGAGGACAAGCACACGATTGCCCAGGCCAACATTGAGTTCAACGATCAGGGGCAGATCACCGAGGACCTGGTGAATGCGCGCCGTCAGGGCAACTTTGTGCTGGTGAGCCGCGCCGAGGTGGACTACATCGACGTCTCGCCGAAGCAGCTTGTCTCGGTGGCCGCGTCGCTGGTGCCATTCCTCGAGCACGACGACGCCAACCGCGCATTGATGGGCGCCAATATGCAGAGGCAGTCTGTTCCTTTGCTTGTTGCGGAGGCTCCGCTGGTGGGCACGGGCATGGAAGGCGTGACCGCTCGTGACTCCGGCGCCGTGATTTTGGCCAAGCGCAACGGCATTGTGGATTCGGTCGACTCCGAGCGCATCATTGTGCGCGTTGAGGGCGAACATCATCCCACGCAGTTGTCGCGCGAGGTGGGTTCGGACATCTACACGCTGATCAAGTTCAAGCGCTCGAATCAGAACACCTGCATCAACCAGAAGCCCGTTGTCCGCGAAGGCGAGCGCGTGGTCAAGGGGCAGGTCATTGCCGATGGTCCTTGCACGGAGCAGGGCGAGTTGGCGCTCGGCCGCAATGTGCTGGTGGCCTTTATGCCGTGGCGCGGTTACAACTTCGAGGACGCGATCCTTATCAGCGAAAAGCTGGTGCGCGAGGATTACTACACCTCGGTGCACATTGAAGAGTTTGAGATCGAGGCCCGCGACACGAAACTGGGTCCCGAGGAAATCACGCGCGACATTCCCAACGTCTCCGAGCACGCACTGCGCGATCTCGATGAGAGCGGTGTCATTCGCATCGGCGCACAGATCGGCCATGGCGACATCCTGGTCGGCAAGGTAACGCCTAAAGGCGAGACCCAGCTGACCCCGGAAGAGAAGTTGCTGCGAGCGATCTTCGGCGAAAAGGCCGGCGATGTGCGCGACGCTTCGCTCACCTGCCCTCCGGGCATTGAGGGCACGGTGGTCGATGTGCGTATCTTCTCCCGCAAGGGCCAGGAGAAGGACGAGCGCGCCAAGCAGATCGAAGGCGAGTACGTGGCCAAGCTTGAAAAGAACCTTGGCGACGAAATTCGCATTCTCACCGACGAACGCCTGAAGCGGCTTGAAGCGATCCTAGGCAACAAGGAAGTGCTGGCCGATCTGCACGACGAACGGACCAACAAGCGCCTGTTGACCAAGGGCGCGCTGGTGGACCGCGAGACGATCGAACGCATCTCCACGAAGAACCTCAAGCGCATCCGCTACGCCGACAAGGATCCCCGCGTCAACGAGCAGATCGACGAGATCGAGGAGATGACCTCGCGCCAGATCGAAGTGCTGCGCAAGATCACGAATGAGAAGATCGCCAAGCTGCAAAAGGGCGACGAACTGCCTCCGGGCGTGATCAAGCTGGTCAAGGTCTATGTCGCCATGAAGCGCAAGCTTTCTGTCGGTGACAAGATGGCCGGCCGTCACGGCAACAAGGGTGTGATCGCACGCATATTGCCGGAAGAAGATATGCCGTATCTGCCCGATGGAACACCGGTGGAGATCGTTCTGAATCCGCTCGGCGTGCCGTCCCGTATGAACGTGGGCCAGATACTCGAAACGCACCTTGGATGGGCTGCGGCAGCGCTGGGCAAGAAGATCGCTGCGCTGGTGACGTTGAATTCCGGTGCGGAAGCAGTGCGCGAAGCGGTGAAGAAGGAGTTTGCCGGAACCGCGACGTTGCGCCAGCTGCTTGAGCTCGACGACGAGATGCTGTTGCGTGTCGCAGCCGGCATGCAGCGGGGCATCTGGTTCGGTACTGCCGTGTTCGATGGCGCCAAGGAAGAAGAGATCAAGGCGCTTCTGGCTTCGGCGGGGCTGCCGTCTTCGGGCAAAACAGCACTTTTCGATGGCATGACCGGCGAGCAGTTCGAGCAGCCCGTTACAGTGGGCTACATCTACATGCTCAAGCTTTCGCACCTGGTGGACGACAAGATTCACGCGCGCTCCATCGGGCCGTACTCGCTCATCACCCAGCAGCCGCTGGGCGGCAAGGCGCAGTTCGGCGGGCAGCGCTTCGGCGAAATGGAAGTGTGGGCCTTGGAAGCTTACGGGGCCGCTTACATCCTGCAGGAGCTGCTCACGGCGAAGTCCGACGATGTCTATGGCCGTACAAAGATTTACGAAGCCATCGTCAAGGGCGAGGCGGCGATCGAGCCGGGTGTGCCGGAGTCGTTCAACGTGCTGATTCGCGAATTGCAGTCGTTGTGCCTCGATGTGGAGTTGATTAAGCGCGCGGACCTTATCAAGAAAGTGCCCGTGCAGGAAGTCGCAGCCGTAGCGGATTGAAGCTCTCAGCTGTCAGCTCTCAGCCTTCAGCTTGATCGAGGGTGAACTGACAGCCGGGGGCGAAACGGAGTTTTCTTCAGCCGGAAGACAAAAGGGCTGCTCAGACAAGGAAAAGCTGAGAGCTGATGGCTGAAAGCTGATAGCTGAGTTTTCGGTGTCCTTCTTGAAAGCGGTAACCGCCGCTTCCCGGGAAGGAGGGATACCGCAAAGAGAATCCCGGGAGATACCGCGGCAGTGGCCTGAAGGCCTGCCAAGGAGGGTCGCCTTGTTCCGTTCGAACCCGTTTGAACTCACCAGCCCGATTACCGATTTCGATGCCATCCGCATCATGCTGGCTTCGCCCGAGAAGATCCGCAGCTGGTCGCATGGTGAGGTCACCAAGCCGGAAACCATCAACTACCGCACCTTCAAGCCGGAGCGCGACGGCCTGTTCTGCGCGCGCATCTTTGGTCCCGTAACCGATTGGGAGTGCTTGTGCGGCAAGTACAAGCGCATGAAGCACCGCGGCGTGATCTGCGACAAGTGCGGCGTCGAAGTCACGGTCAGCAAAGTGCGACGCGAGCGCATGGGCCACATTGAGCTGGCGTCTCCTTGTTCTCATGTCTGGTTCTTCAAAGGCCTGCCTTCGCGCATTGGCCACCTGCTTGATATTTCGCTGCGCGACCTGGAGAGCATTCTCTATTTCGAGTCGTATGTCGTGGTCGATCCCGGCGACGCTCCGGTAAAAGAGCGCGAGATCATCAAGGACGAGAACAAATATCGCGAGCTCGACCAGCAGTACCGTCCGTCCGGCTTCAAGGCCATGATGGGCGCCGAAGCCATCAAGGAGTTGCTCAAGCGCGTCCAGGTGGACGAGCTCGGCGCGGAGCTGCGCGAGCGGATGAAGGCGGAGACCTCGGCGCAGAAGAAGCTGAAATATGCCAAGCGCCTCAAGGTCGTTGAGGCCTTCCGCAAGAGCAGCAACAAGCCGCAGTGGATGATTCTCGATGTGCTGCCGGTCATTCCTCCGGAGCTGCGCCCGCTCGTGCCGTTGGATGGCGGCCGTTTCGCTACGTCCGATTTGAATGATCTCTATCGCCGCGTCATCAACCGCAACAACCGGTTGAAGAAGCTGATGGATTTGCACGCGCCGGAAGTGATCGTGCGCAACGAAAAGCGCATGCTGCAGGAAGCCGTGGACGCGCTGTTCGACAACGGCCGTCGTGGCCGTGTGCTGAGGGGCGCC
The DNA here is from genome assembly GCA_963745845.1 of uncultured Acidobacteriaceae bacterium. Taxonomy (GTDB): domain Bacteria; phylum Acidobacteriota; class Terriglobia; order Terriglobales; family Acidobacteriaceae; genus Telmatobacter. Next base: position 98,472 of record CAVUZE010000007.1, read on the forward strand.
AACAACCGCCCGCTGAAGTCGCTGTCGGATACCCTCAAGGGCAAGCAGGGCCGCTTCCGTCAGAACCTTCTTGGCAAGCGTGTCGACTACTCGGGCCGTTCCGTGATTGTCGTGGGACCTGAGCTCAAGCTGCATCAGTGCGGTCTGCCGAAGAAGATGGCGCTCGAGCTGTTCAAGCCATTTATCTATCACCGCCTGGAACAGACGGGCCACTGCACCACGATCAAGCAGGCTAAGGAAATGGTCGAGATGCAGGAACCGGTGGTGTGGGACATCCTTGAAGAAGTCATCAAGGATCACCCTGTACTGCTGAACCGCGCCCCAACCCTTCACCGCCTCGGCATTCAGGCATTTGAGCCGGTGCTGGTAGAAGGCAAGGCCATCAAGATTCACCCGCTGGTCTGCACTGCATTCAACGCCGATTTCGACGGCGACCAGATGGCCGTGCACATTCCGCTATCGCCCGAGGCGCAGATCGAAGCCAGCGTGCTGATGCTTGCCTCGCACAATATTCTTTCGCCCGCGTCGGGTCAGCCGATTACCGTGCCCACACAGGACATGGTGCTCGGGCTCTACTACCTGACCAAGGCCAAGAAGGGCGCGATTGGCGAGGGCCGCACATTCTCAAACACGGATGAGATTCTGATGGCTCTCGAAGCGCGCGAAGTCGAGACTCTCACGCCGATCCGCCTGCGCTATACGGGCAAGGTGCTCGATATGGCGACGGCGTATGACGATCAGGATCTGACGCACACCGAGCCGGTGGATTTCAACAAGGAATACATCTCCACCACGGTCGGCCGCGTGATTCTCAATGACGCCCTGCCCCCAGGCATGCCGTTCATTAATGGCCTGCTCAAGAAGAAGGGCATCGGTCAGCTGGTGAACTACTGCAACCAGAACCTCGGGCTCGAAGTTACAGTGCGCATGCTCGATCGCATCAAGCAGCTTGGCTTCCAGTACGCCACGCGCTCCGGCCTGTCGGTTGGTTTGGACGATATGGTTATCCCGGCCAGCAAGTACACCGTTGTCGACGAGGCCGATAAGAAGGTCATCGAAGTCCAGAAGCAGTACATGGACGGCGCGATCACCAACGGCGAACGTGCCAACAAGGTCATCCAGATGTGGTCAGCGGTTACCGATAAGGTGGCCGACGAAATGTTTGGCAACATGAAGCGCGCGGACGAGGAAGGCGCCATGAATCCGATTTACATCATGGCTGACTCGGGCGCTCGCGGATCGAAGCAGCAGATTCGTCAGCTCTCGGGTATGCGCGGATTGATGGCCAAGCCTTCGGGCGAAGTCATCGAAACGCCGATCACCGCAAACTTCCGCGAAGGTCTGACGGTGCTCGAATACTTCATCTCGACGCACGGCGCGCGCAAGGGACTGGCCGATACGGCGCTCAAGACTGCCGATTCGGGCTATCTGACTCGCCGCCTCGTGGACGTGGCGCAGGATGTGATCGTCACCGAGTTCGATTGCGGAACCTCGGAGGGCATTTACGTTGGTTCCATCGTCGAGTCGGGCGAGATCATCGAGCCGCTGCGCGACCGCATTATCGGCCGCGTTTCTCTCGAGCGGATCAAGGATTACGACGGCAACGTGGTGATTGAAGTGAACCAGCCCATCGACGAAGACATTGCATCGGCGATTCAGGGTGCGGGTGTCGAGCGGGTGAAGATCCGTTCGGTGCTGACCTGCGAATCGCGGCGTGGCGTCTGCGCGTTGTGCTACGGGCGCAACCTCGGCTCCGGCCGGATGGTAGAGCTCGGCGAAACCTGCGGCGTGATCGCAGCACAGTCCATCGGCGAACCGGGAACGCAGCTCACCATGCGTACCTTCCACGTGGGCGGAACCGCCAGCCGTGTGGCCGACAAGTCGCGCCTCGATGCAAAGAACAACGGCCTGGTGCGCTTGATCAATCTCAGCACTGTCGAAAGCAAGGACGGCACGCTGGTGGCGATGAACCGATCCGGCTCAATCGCCATTGTGGACGAACGTGGCCGCGAGAAGGAACGCTATCAGGTTGTCTACGGGGCGCGCCTCCGCGTGAGGGAGGGTGAAGCGGTCAAGCTGGGCCAGTTGCTGGCCGAGTGGGATCCCTACACTTACGCGATCCTCACCGAAATCGGCGGCGCGGTTCAGTTCAAGGACCTGCAGGAAGGCATCACGCTCAACGAAGAAGTGGACGAAGTGACTGGCCTTTCGCGTTGGGTAGTTGCCGACTCGCCCGACGAAAAACGGCAGCCGACCTTCGTGATCAAGAACGCGAAGGGCAGCAAGCGCTACCTGCTGCCGCGCGGCGCTCACCTCATGGTTCAGGACGGCGACGAAGTCGGTCCCGGCGACGTGCTGGCGAAGATTCCGAAAGAGAGCACCCGTACGAAGGACATCACAGGCGGTCTACCGCGTGTGGTCGAGCTGTTCGAAGCGCGCAAGCCGCGCGAGACGGCGATCATCAGCGAGATCGACGGTGTGGTCCGTTTCGGCGAGGTGGCGAAGGGCCAGCGCAAGATTTACGTCACTGCCGATAACGGCGAGGAGAAGGAATACTCGGTGCCGCGCGGCATTCACGTGAACGTGCAGGAAGGCGAGCGTCTGCGCGCCGGCGATCCTCTGATGGACGGTCCCCTGAACCCGCACGACATTCTGAACGTGTTGGGCGAAAAGGAACTGCAGGCTTACCTGGTGAACGAAATCCAGGAAGTCTATCGTCTGCAGGGCGTGGCGATCTCAGACAAGCACATCGAGGTCATCGTCCGGCAGATGCTGCGCTGGGTGCGGATCGACGAAGTGGGCGACTCCAATTTTCTTCTGGAGCAGCAAGTCGACCGCTTCCGCTTCCGCGAGGAGATCGAGCGCGTACTGGCCAACGGAGGCCGTCCACCTATTGGGCGTCCGCTGTTGCTGGGCATTACCAAGGCGTCGCTCTCGACCGACAGCTTCATCTCCGCGGCGAGCTTCCAGGAGACCACGCGCGTGCTCACCGAGGCCAGCATCAACGGCGCGATCGACAATCTGCGTGGCCTCAAGGAGAACGTGATCGTCGGCCGACTGATTCCCGCCGGCACGGGACTCGAGTACTACCGCAATGTCCAGCTCAGTCCTGAGCTTGAAGAAGCGGCAGCGCGCGTCCAGCAAGAGGTTTCGGCGGAAATCGAAGCAGCGGAGCGCGAACTGGAGCTCATGCGCCAGGAAGGCGAAGCCGAAGAGATGGCCGCCGAGTAAGGGCTTCCCGTCCAGGGAACTTTCGGTTCACCACAAAAACTGAAATGCCCGGCGTCATGCCGGGCATTTCTTTTGCTCGGACTCTCACTCAGCGTCGATCGGCTGCCTGTCTCTCGCTGTACACGCCTCTCGAGTGCCTGCTGACACTTTGGCCGGTTTCTTTCTTGATTTTTTTGGACACATACATCGCCGCATCCGCGGCGCTGAATAAGGAATCCTTGGTTGCACCATCTTCCGGAAAGACTGCGGTTCCCACGCTGGCCGCGCCTCGCAGCGCGTGGCCGCCGAGTTCAAATTCCTGCCGGAAGCAACTTTCCAGACGAAGAGCCACTTCTTCCACTTCGGCTAAACCGCGGACATTCGGAAGCAGCGCCGCGAACTCATCGCCGCCGATGCGCGCCAGCATATCCGTCGGGCGCAATTGCTGCTTCATTCTCTGGGCCACTTCCTGCAGGTAGAGGTCGCCCACGCGATGGCCGAACCGGTCATTGACTTGCTTGAATTCGTCGAGATCGATGTAGATCATGCCGAATGAGGCGGACTTCTGACGGGCATCTTCAATCAGCACGCCAAGACGCCGGTCGAGCGCAAACCGGTTGTAAATGTCAGTAAGCAGGTCAAACTCCGACCGGTGCACCAGATCGGAATACAAACCCCGTGTTTCAATCGCGAGAGTGGCCAGCCATGCGCCCATCGAGAGTGCTTGCGGAGCATGGACGCAGGAAGGCACGAGCGGATCGACAACGGCTAGAAGGAAGCCGTGCAGCGGTCCGGAGCGCGACGAAATCTCCTGGCGCATGATTTGCAGATGGCCCTGATCGGGAGGAATACTCCCCAGCATTGGCCCATTACCCACTTCGCACCAGCACAACGCGCCACCTAGCCGATTTGAGACCAATTCGGTGATATGTTCGAGGACTTCGCCCAAAGGCCGTGTGCCGTTGATATCTTCGAGAATCCGGCTTCTCTTCCGTTCAAGAATGGCTTCGGCTTCAATTCGGGTTGCCAGCTCCGCCGTTTGTTGCTGCACCTTTCGTTTCAACAGCCATACCCAGGTGACAACGGCTCCCACGACGACCAGAAGGAGGCTCACGACGCGGATGAGATTCCCGACATTCAGCAAGGATGGCTGGGCTGTCACGACGATGTCGTCGATGGATCGCATCAAGACATTGAAAGGGACCTCACCGTTGAAAGGATTGGAATCATCGAGAATGCAAACCCCGGTGACGCGGACTGTCGAGCCAATCGGTACCTGCTTCATGGGGGCGAGCGGTGCTCGGATTGCAGCTCCGGTATGGCGATATACGGCTGAGAATAAGTGCCCGTCTGTATCGAGGACATACTCATCCTGGGTCGCCTGCCGCACCTCGGCAACCACCTGACCTTCGATGGAAACAAGATCGAATATATGACTCCGGCCCTTGTTACCGCCCAATGCCAAGTCGCGCCAGGTTAAGAGGGAAGGAATGATGGGCGCCGGCACCGAGTTGTCGCGGACTTCGCTTCGGGTCAGGCGAAGGAAACCGTTCTGTACCTCGGGAAATCCGATTGCGTCTGCCTGGTCGCCAATCCTCAACGCTTGATAGCTTTGCGTTGTAATCCAGAGGCTCTTGGCCCCGTCCTGCAGCACCAGAGCGGTTCCCGGTTCATAGTAAGTGACAGTGCCATGAACGCGCATCCGCTCCGCGAGATCCCGGAGGCGATACCCGGAGATCACATTGTCCATTTGGGTAATTGGTAGAGACCACGGATCGAATTGAGCGCGCTTCAGGATTTTGACAGCAGACAGGGTCTGAACGTGAAGCAGGATCCCTGTCAGTTGCATTTTGTTATCGAAGTGCCCTGAGACCACGCCCGTGATCTCGATTTCGGCATCCAACAGGTCCTTAAGTGCATTCTCATCGGCGCTGTCGACATTTGCATCGACATGTTGTCCGTCGACGACCATCTGTAGATAGGTGGCCGGCTCCTGCGAACTCGAGCCTGGCACAATGTCGGCAGACCGAACCAGGCCGGTCACGCGAGCAAGCTTGCAGTCATCCTCTCCGCGGATCATTTCGTCAAAGCTGGCTTGAACAGGCCGTGGCAACTTTTCGTGACGCAACACGGTAATGTCGCTGCTTTCGATGTAGGGACGGAAGCTGGGATGCGTCGTTCCGCGTACCCGCACGCGATCGCCGGGAACAAGCTTCAAGCTGGCGGGCACATGCACAAAAATCGCCGCGTCTCCATCCTGCATAAACAAATCGCGATTGCTGGCGCGATAGTAGGTAACCGTGGCCTCAAAGGCGACGGGAACCGCCTTACTCGCTTCCGCATTGCTCAGGGAATGGATGGCGCTCAGCGTCGTAAGCGGGGCTGGCGGAGCTGCCCAGGCCGCGGGAGAACAGATGACGAGGAGGAAGGCAGACACCATCCGCCCAGTCGCTAAGTGGCGCTCTCGCCTCGATGATGTGTCTAGGGCCGACCTCACACCTCATTATCGGCACGCGCCAATTCAGATATCAACGGGGCACCGGACAGGATTAAAACTAAAGGGTTATGACGGCAGTGTTACAAAGCGCCGAATTCCAACCGGACCAACCTCCACGGTCCAGGCCAAAAGGGCCCCTCGTAAACTTCATAGGCCAGACTCCACGGCAAAACAGGCCGGGCATGGGTTGTGCACGGTGCAGAATCAGTTCCGGGCGGTACCCGAGTATTGAGTTGGCTGGCGTGTCGCGGTCTTACCCACTTCGACGCGACGTCACTTTGCCTGTCGCGCGGCGGTTGTTCTTCGCTGCGTACATTGCCGCGTCTGCCGCGCTTAACAAGCTGTCGGAAGTGGTACCGTCCACGGGGTAGATTGCCATGCCCACGCTCGCCGCTCCGCGCAACACATACCCTTCCAGAGCAAAGGGAGCGTCGAAGCAGCGCTCGAGGCGGGTGGCGATCTCTTCCACATCGTTTCGGCCGCGGACGACGGTCACCAGAGCTGCAAACTCGTCCCCTCCGAGGCGGCCGAGAATGTCGCCGGTGCGAATTTGCCGTTTCATGCGCAGCGATGCCTCCTGCAGGTAGAGGTCGCCGACGTGATGGCCATACATGTCGTTCACGAGTTTGAAGTCATCGAGGTCCACATAGATCAATCCGAAACTGGACTCACTCTGTTTTGCCTTTTCAATTAGTTCCAGCAGGTGCCGATCCAGGGAAAAGCGATTGTACATATCTGTAAGCAAATCGAACTCCGAGCGATGAACCAGATCGCTGTATAGTTTGCGCGTTTCGATCGAGAGCGTTGCAAGCCGCACGCCCGCGGTAAGCGCTTCTTGCTCATCTTTTTCGTTCTCTTCCATTGACTCGAGCGCCGCATAGAGCGTCCCGAGCACTAATCCCGAGCGGGAGTGAATCTCGTGGTTGATAATCCGGAGCCCGGTTTTCTTCGCGGGCGACTGACCGAGAAGCGGACCTTCGCTTACCTGGCACCAGCACGGTGCGCCATTCAGCATGTACGAAACCATCTCGCAGATGTGCTCGACAATGTCGCCTAATGGCCGCGAGCTGTTGATGTCTTCAAGCACCCGGCTTCGCCGCTGTTCCAGTTGAGCAATCCGGCGCTGCTGCTCGGCATCGGCTTCGCTCTGCGCCGTGATGGCCGCGGTCTGCTGTCGGACTCTTCTGCGCAACAACCATACCCAGATGCTGATAATGAGCACCGCGAGGAAGAGCAATCCCGCAAGCTTGGCGAGATTTCCAACGGTCCGCCACGGAGCGCCTGCAATGACCGTGATATCGTCCGGAGTTCGCAGCAAAATGTCGAAGGGCACGCGCGTGTCCAGCGGGCTGGAGGCGGTGGTGAAACATACGCCTACTGTGCGAACCTTGGTGCCCGGGGTCAGGTGCTTCATCGGCGATGTCGACTCTGGATCGTCGCCGTCCGACGCGGGGTGCTTGTAGATGGCCGAGAAAAGGTCGCCATTCGATTCAAGTACGTATTCGTCCTGCGCAGCTCCGCGGACCTCTGCGACGACAGATCCGTCGATCGTCACAAGGTCGAACAGATCCTTGCTGGCCGAGAGTTCCTCCCAGGTGACAGACTTCGGGTTGATCGGCGCGGGCTTTCCGCTGTCCTGAATCTCGGCACTGGCAAGGGCCAAAAGACCGTTGCGCAAGTCGGGGAATCCCGTGGCATCCGCCGCGTCTCCGATATGCAGCGGCGCGATTGACGAGGTCACGAGCCACAGGCTCTTGTTCCCGTCTTGCAGCACGGCGTCCGAACCTGGCCGATAATATGTGATGGTTCCATGCACCCTGATTCTCTTGCTCGAGTTGCTCACGTGATATCCGGTGAGGATCTGGTCCATCGGAGTCACTGGCAAATCCCATGGGCTTGAGGCTGCGCGGCGCAGCACTTTCACGCCATCCATCGAGTTCAAGTGCAGCACAATTCCGGTTTGCTGCATCTTCCCGTCGAAGCGGCCTGACACCGCTCCCGTCACCTGAACTTCGGCGTCCAGCAGGGAACTGAGAAGCTCCTGGTTGTCGACATCGATCGCAGCATCGATCTCCCCGCCATCGGTGTGCAATTGAAGCAGCGTGCTGCGCACGTTCAGGTTCACCACGGTATCGGCGTCGCGAACCGTCGCATTCACCGTTACCAACCTGGCATCCAGATCTCCGCGGATCAGCTGATCGAAGGTGGCAGGCACCGGTGGAGGGAGCACGCCATGGTGCACAAGAGTGACGCTCTTGGCGATCACAATCGGCCTGAACGAATCCTTGGTTGTCCCTGTAATCGAAACGCGATCGCCTGGCTCGAGCAGGCTCTGCGTCGGCCAGTCCACGAAAATTGCCGCGTCGCCGTCCTGGACAAAAAGCGCGCGTTGATAGGTGCGAACGTATGTGACGGTCGCCTCGAATTCGACGGGGAGTGCCTGGCTGGCCTGGGCGTTGGTGAGGGCACGAATGGCGCGCACGGAAGTCAACGGCTTCGGCTGCGCCGGCGCCGGCGAGACGCATGCTACAACCAAAGCCGCCAAGGCGACTCCTTTTCGGATGAGGGAGGCGCCAACAGCTGCGCAGCGCAGCTTGGCACCCTCAGCGTCCGTCATGCCACGATCCTTCCCCATGTGCCTCGCGGTGGGCCCCCTGTGCAAGGCAGAGCTATAGCTTGCTAAAAATGCGCTGAATTCCTTTAGATTGTTACGTCTTCATCTTACTCTGAAAGAAAAATGATCTAATAGCCCTTTTAGGGCATGACGCCTACGTGTGCCGCTGGTAACCAGTCGCTAAAAATTTGGATGCCCTCCGCGTAAACTTCGGCAACCAACGTGCGGAATTTCAAGCTTGGCGCAAAGTGGTTTTTGCATGACGAATCAGTCTGAAACTCCGAATATTACGCCCACCTCTTCGCCGAGCGGCACACAGGCGCAACCTACACGCCGCATTCGAGTTCTGGGGGTGCCTCTCGACATGGGAGCCAGCCGCCGGGGGGTCGATATGGGGCCATCCGCCATGCGCGTGGCCGGCCTCGAAGCGCGTCTTGAGGCACTTGGGCACAAGGTCAATGACGGCGGCAACATCCTCGTCGAAATTGCCGAGACGCAAGCCTTTGGCGACCCGCATGCACGGTACCTCAAGCAGATCGCGGAGACTTGCACGCGGACGGCCGAAGCCGTCTTCAAAGCGCTCGAAGAGGGCAGAACTCCGCTGGTGCTGGGCGGCGACCATTCACTGGCTGCCGGGTCGGTTTCCGGTGTGGCCGAATTCTACCGCCGGCAGGGCCAGAAGATCGGCGTGATCTGGATCGACGCCCACACCGACATCAATACGCCCGATACTTCGCCTTCAGGGAACGTGCACGGTATGCCGCTGGCGTCGCTGCTCGGGCTGGGGCCGGAGCCGTTGAGCAACATCTTCGGCTATTCACCCAAGATTGCTCCTGAAAATGCCGTCCTGGTCGGCGTTCGCGATGTCGACGCAGCGGAGCGGGAGAACATACGCCGTGCCGGCATTACCGAGGTCTACACCATGCGCGACATCGACGAGCGCGGCATGCGCGCGGTGATGGAAGAGGCGCTGCGCGCCGCCGGACGCGGGACAATCGGGTATCACGTTTCGCTCGACATGGATTGGATTGACCCGGAGGATGCACCGGGTGTGGGCACGCCGGTGCGCGGTGGCGCGACCTATCGCGAGGCTCATCTGGCCATGGAAATCCTCGCGGATCACGGGCGCATGGTCAGCTTCGAGATCGTCGAAGTCAATCCGGTGATCGACGAGCACAATCGGACAGCGGATCTTGCGGTGGAGTTGGCGTGCTCGGCGTTTGGGAAGAAGATACTGTGAGCGGCCTTCGAGCGTGGAGGAGTTCTACACTGGTCCAAGCATGCTTGTTCTTTCCTGAACGGTGACTGATAGCGCAATGGCAAAAAAACTTCGTGTCGGCATCTTGTTTGGTGGGCGCAGCGGCGAGCATGAAGTCTCGCTGCTCTCGGCAGCTTCCATCCTGAAGGCAATCGATCGCAAGAAATTCGACGTGGTGCCCATCGGCATCACCAAGGAAGGCCGCTGGCTGGGCGCGGGCGATGCCGAGAGCTTGCTCGAAGGCGACAGCAGCGCCGTTGCACGGAAACTGCGCGCAGGAGATCCCGAAACGACGCCGGGCGCCAAGCTGTTGCATGACGGAATGCCAACGCTCTTCGCACCGGAACCATCGAACACGAAGACGGCAGCGACAGCGCTTAACTCGCGGGCTTCCGAATCCCGTTTCGACGGGCAGGGCAACCCAGGCGGCCATGCCCTCGACGTTGTTTTTCCGGTGCTGCACGGAACCTTCGGCGAAGATGGCACGATTCAGGGAGTTTTCGAATTGGCCGATATCGCCTACGTCGGCTCGGGCGTTCTCGGCTCCGCGGCAGGCATGGACAAGGATGCGATGAAGCGGCTCTTCGCGCAGGCCCGCTTGCCGATCGTGAAACACGTCACTCTACTACGCGCCGATTGGGAGAAGTCGCCGCGCAAAGCGGTGGCCATCGTTGAACGCGCGTTGAGCTATCCGGTCTTTGTGAAGCCGGCGAATCTTGGATCTTCTGTCGGCATCAGCAAGGCGCATGATCGCAAGGAGCTCGGCGTGGCTCTCGATCTTGCCGCGCGGTACGATCGCAAGCTCATCGTCGAGCAGGGTGTCGGCGGCAAGAAGCAGAAGGCGCGCGAATTGGAAGTTGCTGTGCTCGGGAACGACGACCCCAAGGCGAGCGTCGTCGGCGAGATCATTCCCGGCAAGGAGTTTTACGACTACGAGGCCAAGTATCTAGCGGAGGGCTCGGTCCCTGTGATTCCTGCGAAGCTTACGCGCGCCGAATCGAAACAGATTCGAGAAATGGCTGTAGCGGCTTTCCGTGCCTGCGATCTTTCGGGCCTCGCCCGCGTCGATTTTTTGATGGAACCAGACGGCAAACGCCGCATCTTCCTCAACGAGGTGAACACGCTGCCCGGATTTACGCAGATCAGTATGTATCCCAAACTTTGGGAGGCCACAGGCATCGGCTACACCGATCTGATCACTCGTCTCATTGAATTGGGCCTTGAGCGGCACGCGGAAAAGAGCAGAAATACCTACAGCCGCCAGGAATAGGGAACAGGGAACAGGGAACAGGGAACAGGGAACAGTAAGACGTTCGCTGGTGTCTAAGGAAGAACGGAGGCATTCGACAGCATTCGAGAAGCTTGAGTGAGGAATGTGCTGATCTCTGTGTTCCCTAATCCCTAGTCCCTGGATTTGCCGTATGCTTGAACCCGAGGAACGACTCCGATGACTTTGCTCGATGCGCCCGTCTTCGATGCCGCCCGTGAGCGCCGCAATCAAACCATTCTGTATAGCGTCGTGGGTTTGCTGGTGGTGATGTTCATCGGCAGCTGGGTGATTTCCGGCATGCCCGTGGACTGGCCCTGGCGCTGGTGGACGCATTTTCGGGGCCGGATGACGGTCAATCACTTTCTGACCGCAGTCGAGCAAAATGACTTGTCCAAGGCGTATAGCATCTGGTTACACGATCCGAACTGGCAGCAGCACGCTGGAAACTACAGCGCCTACACTTTCGACCGATTTCAGCAGGACTGGAGTTCGAACAGCTCGGCAAATGAATACGGCGAGATCAAGAGCCACAAAATCCTGGCTGCGCGCATGTCCGGCAACGTGCTGCTGATGGGGATTCGCATCAATGGGCTCCAGAGCAAAAATCTCTTTATCGACTACGATCCCAAGACACACACGCTGGGCTTCTCGCCGGTTGAGTTATATCTTGGGCCTTGAGCACCGCTCCTAGGCTGAGCCCGAATTCGATTGCAGTTCCGCGAGCGTCTTTTCCAGGCTTGCAGCGTCTTCCACGTTCAACGTCTTCTGCGCGGGGTCGATCTGGCGCAAGAGCCCGCTGAGCACTTTGCCTGGTCCCACTTCGATGAACGTTGTCGCACCGGCGGCAATCAACGTCTGCACGCAATCGACCCAGCGTACCGCACCAGTCACTTGCCGAATGAGCGCATCGCGCGCTGCATCGGCTGTCGTGACCAACCCCCCGGTCACATTCGCGGCTACTGGAATATGCGGGTCGGCCAGCGTCAGCGACGCCAGCACGCGAGCCAATTCTTCCTGCGCGGGTTGCATGAGCGCGCAGTGGAAGGGCGCACTTACCGGGAGCATCACGGCGCGCCGCGCGCCCTTGGATTTGGCGATCAAGGTCGCACGCTCTACAGCGACCAGAGCGCCAGAGATGACAGTCTGCCCCGGAGAATTCAGATTCGCCGCGGCGACGGTCAGGCCTGTCTCGCGTGCAGCCTCGGCGCAGGCTTCTGCTACTGCTGTTGCCTCGAGGGACAGCACGGCGGCCATGGCTCCTTCGCCGGCGGGTACGGCTTGCTGCATCGCGTGTCCACGCGCTTTCACGGCGCGCACGGCATCGCCGAATCGCATCGTACCTGCGGCCACGTGCGCCGACCATTCGCCGAGCGAGTGTCCTGCGGCGAGTGCGGGTTCGATTCCGTGCTGGGCAAGGACGCGGCAGGCAGCAATGCTCACCGCCAGGATCGCGGGCTGCGTGTTTTCCGTCAGCTTCAGCTCTTCTTCGGGTCCGTCTAACCAAAGCTTCGAGAGGGGGAAGCCGCAGGCTTCATCGGCTTCGGTAAACGTCTCGGCAGCAATGGGGAAGCGCTCGGCGAGTTCTCGGCCCATGCCAACAGCCTGCGAACCCTGCCCAGGAAATAGGAAGGCCAGTTTTTTCGTCATTCAAGACAGGATTGTATCGTGCCGTCAGCGGTGCGGTCGCAACTGCATGGTTTATCGATTGAGGTTAGCTGGGACGGCCTGGATTGATTGAGCGGCGGAGGCTTGTTTGATGCGAGCTCACTGTCGTGACTCTGCGAAACGATGCGTCCTGTTGTGCGCGCGATCCGGAGCGTTCGCCGGGCACACCGGGCTCTGTCTGCAGAGGCGCCGGGTGCGAAGCTCCATCACCGTAGACAAGGCTGCGCGCCGTGCCAATGACTCCGTTTCGGTCTCGGTTATGCCACTGCAAGTCCGCCTCCTGTTGCCTGCACCGTTGGCTTGGCAAACGGCATGGTGATGCTCGCATTCAGGCAGCTTTCCGCTTCGTCCGGAGGCAGAGGGCGCGCGTACAGGAATCCTTGAAATCCCTGGCATCCCGCTTGTTGCAGAATGTGCTGCTGCTCCAGCGTCTCAACGCCTTCAGCCACTACATGCAAGCCAAGACGCTTGGCCATGGCAATCACGGCCTCGACAATGGGGCGCGTGCCTTCCGGTTCGTCAAGCCGCTCGATGAACGACCGGTCAATCTTTAGGATGTCGACAGGAATGCGGTGGATATAGCTGAGCGAGGAATACCCGGTGCCGAAGTCGTCCATGGCGATATGCACTCCGCACTGCCGCAGGAGATTCATCTGACTCACAACAGATGCATAGTCTTCCATGATGACCGATTCCGTTAGTTCGAGAATCAGATGCTCCGGCTCCAACCCGCATTCTGAAAACGTGCTTGCCACCATATCCGCGAAATCATCCCGGGCAAATTGCAGCGCGGAGATATTCACGGACATATGCACGCGCGGAAGACCGGCCTCATGCCATCTCTTCAGTTGCCTGCAGGCCTCACGCAATACCCAGTTGCCGATGGGCACGATGAGCCGGGTGTCTTCAGCAACGGGAATGAATCGCGCCGGGGAGATATTGCCAAGCTTTGGATGATGGAAGCGCAGAAGGGCTTCGAAGCCTGTGAGTTCTCCTTCGGCGGAATAAAGCGGCTGGTAGGCGAGTCGAAGGTAGTTCTTCTCGAGAGCAATGCCGAGCGATTTCTCGATCTCCACGGCCTCGTTTGCTTCTTCGTTCATCGCGGGCGAGAAGACGCAATAGCTTTCACCGGAGGATTTCGCGCGTAACATGGCGAAGTCGGCGTTCCGCTCCAGAATGTCAGCGGTCGCGCCGTCGCGTGGGTAGATGCAACTGCCGATGCTCGCCGAAACCGTAATCCTCGTTGAGCCCGCGTAGATTGGCTTGGTGATCGCGGACCCCAGGCGCCGCGAAATCTCCACAGGATCGAGCGAGTCTTCGGTTCCGGGGATCACCATGAGGAACTCGTCCTCACCGACGCGTGCCACGGTGCCGGTATTCAAGGGGCTGCGGCGCAGCCGCTCTGCAATCGTGCGCAACACGTGGTCGCCCGTCTCTTGTCCGTGCTGATCGTTGATTCGCTTGAACCGGTTGAGATCGATCCAAAGCACAGCTACCGACCCCCGGTGACTTCCTGCCTTGGCGATGGCTGCCTCGATGGCTTGCACTCCCGCGCGCCGGTTAGGCAGCCCCGTGAGGGGATCGAGATAGGCATTGTGAATCAGTTCGGAACGAAGACGCCGATGTTCGATGATCAGCGCGGCCAGCTTTGCCGCACTTTCCGACATTTCCAGTTCGTGTGCCGTCGGCTTGCAACGGGAACGCGAATATACCGTCAGCGTTCCAGCAAGCTGGCTGTATCCGTTGGCGCAGAAGGGGATCGACCACGCCGAAAAGATGCCGCAGGCAGACAGAGTCTCGCTCCATCCGAGGCCGATCTCGCCCAGGTGTTCCACGATGTGTGTTTCGCCGGATGCACTGGCCTGGCATTCGGGGCTGTCGGCGTACTCTGAGCCCACGGCTTCGAAGTACCCCTTGAGCCGTTCTGTGACTTCAGAACACGCGGTCAATTGCAGAGACTTTCCACGGCGATCCATCAGGTGCAGTGCGCATTCCCAGCCCTGATTCCTCGACGCAACCGTGTCGGCCAAAAAGCGAAGCGTGTCTTCCGGTTTTAATTCGCCGGGGTCGGCAAGCATCTCCATGATCCGTCGCTGGCCGCGATGAAGGTGCTCCACCAGCCGCCGTTCCTCCACTTCCTGGCGCAATTCGCGTGTCCGCTCTTCGACGCGGCGCTCCAGGGCAAGATCGGCTGCTTTCTTTTCGCGCTCTTCACGCCGGGCTCTGTCACGGAGACGTATTCCAAGCGTGTACAGGGCGGCACACACAATTAACGAGAGCCCCTGCACGGCCCTGATCCAGTTGCGCATCCTCTGCGACTGTTCGATCGCGGCCTGCCGCTCTTCGCGAATTGCGGCGAGGGTGGATGAGTTTGCATGAGACGCAGAGCGGACTGAATTGGCGTGATCGATGTCCCACGAACCCGCAACACTGAGCCCGACCAGAAGGAACATGGACAGAAGCAGAAGTGTGAACATCCGAGATGTTGCCTGCACGTCCTGCCTCACACGCCGAAGGATGGGGGAAACCGAACCTTTTTTAAGTTTGAGAGGCACTTCGGGTGCATTCAATGCGTCTTTTGGGGTGTTACCGGGCTTCTCACGTTACGAAAGTGGTGGACTCTGGCAAGGGTGCTGCGACGCGCCCGGAGGCTGAAGAGGCTCTCAAGACCGAGTTAGCACGATTTGGAGCCTGCAAATGGCGATGCGAAGGCGCTTGCCCGACCTGCGGGACTCCCGTTGCGGCCTAGCAGCAGCAACCGAAGCTCAGTCGATTGGCCTGTTCCACCGGATTTGGCGCGAGAGGTTTAATTCCAGCGGCTTTTGTCGTCGGGTTTGTCGTCGATCTGGCGTCCTTGCCCGTCGAAGCGAACTGTGCGGCCTTGCGAGCGCATGTAGACCTCGAATTTGCGCGCTGCCCTGCGTCGCTTCCATCGGTAGTAGGTGTTGCGAAGGCCGTACCAGCGCTCACTCAGCAGGAAGCTGAATCCACGTCGCGGGACTGCCTGGACATAGATCAGACCCACAAGTGCCCCGCCCAGCTGCGCGAAGGCGTACATTCGCTGCTGCCCAAAGAGCATGGCGAAACAGACAAGGCCATAGATGATGGCGAGGTAGCGGGCTTTAATGCCGATGACGAAAAACATGAGGAACTGCACGTCGCCGTAGAGATATCCGATGGCGATCAGCAATCCGAAGATCGCGCCGAAGCAGCCGGAAAGCGGGAACTGCTCGATGGGATGGCCAAAGGCGACCCCACCCGCATAGAGCAAGACTGCGCCCAGCGCGGTTCCCAGAACGGACGCGACGTAGAGGCCCATGACCCATCCGTCGCCGTGAAATGGCTCGAGGAAACCGGCGAGAAACCAGAGCGAAAGCAGTTCAAAAAGCACGCCCAGTAAGCCAAAATGAACAAGGCTGTAGGTAAGAGGCTGCCAGATCGCTCCATGCAAAAAAGTGCTCGGAACAAAAACAAACAAACCGGCGATCTGACTGGTCAGCCCAGGAGTTGCCATGGTGCCCAGAGCCAACGCAAAGTATGCAACCAGGTTCACAAGCACCAGGCGGCGGGTCGCGCCGTGGAAGTCGGGGAACGCAAACGGTGTGGCGCCAATCCTGGGCATCGTACTGAACAGGTTAAACCGTTCAGCGCGACGGTGTCATGTCGAGCTCAAGAAATCCGCTTGACGCTTTGAGCGGATTCACAATCCAACTTGTTCTCGACGCCTTGCGGGGGGCGCAGGTTTCCGGGTTTGGCAGAGGGGAATCGAGGGACGGAGGGGCCCGAAGAAGCCGCAAGTCGGACCAAACCCCGTCGCGTCTTTATCGTCTGTTCATTGTGTGCAGGGTGCATGGTATCCCGCACAGCTGGCTCTCGGCGCGCTCCGCCGCGGCTCGGTGAATCCGTCGAGGAGTTGCAGCAAGGAGACGCGAATGGTGTATTCTCCGCAATTGAGAGTTCCGCAAATTCCTGCAGTTGGACAGCTTGACCTGGAGCGGGGTACTCCCTAAAACTAGCGGAGTCGTTTTGCGTAATATCGTCATCATTGAACAGAAAACGCCTTAGGAAAGGAGGCTGCGATGCCAAGCTGCCCTGAATGCGAAAACGATCTGGATGTTGAAGTCGAAGAACTGGAAGAAGGTGACGTGGTCGCCTGCGACGAGTGCGGTTCGGAGTATGAAGTCGTTGGCGTCGAACCGCTCGAATTGACGCGAGTGGACGAAGACTATGAAGATGAAGATGACGAACTCGTCGAGGAAGACGAGGAGGAGGAGTGACGGGTATCCGCGCCGGGTTTGCTGCCAAAGTTCTTTTCGCTGTCTTCGTGGCCGGGGCGATACCGGCACCGCATGGCGCTCTGCCGGAAGCCTGGGCGCAGAATATCGGTCAGCGTAATGTGACCGGGAGCGTGGTGGATAGCAACTCCGAGCCTGTATCCGGAGCCACGGTTTTCTTGAAGAACCAGAAAACCAAAGCGATCCGCAGCTACACTTCATCAAAAGACGGCCGCTTTCGTTTCGCCCAGGTCAACATGAGCGAGGATTACGATCTTTGGGCGGAAAAAGAAAGCCGGAAGACAGAGATCAAGACCGTGAGTTCCTGGGACGCGCGCAAGGAATTCGAGACGGAGTTGCGGATGAAGTGATCGCCGCCCGCGGCGCTTATCCGTCGAGCTTCTTTGTAACCAGATCGTTCAAGAGCGCCGGATTGGCCTGCCCCTTCGATGCCCTCATCACCTGACCCACGAAGAAGCCCGCCACCGTCTTTTTCCCGGCACGGTATTGCTCTACCTGCTTGGGATTGGCGGCGATCACCTCGTCGATCATTGCCTCGATCGCAGACACATCGGTAATCTGTTGTGGTTTTTCCCGTTCGAAGACCGCGGGGAAATCCTCCCCTTTTTCGAAGCAAACGTCAAAGAGCTGTTTCACCTGCTTTGAGCTGATCTTGCCTTCGTCGAGCAGATCCGCAGCCAGCACTACGCCCACCATTGATACCGGCGATTGCTCGAGCTCCAAGCCGAGCGCTTTGAGCCGTCCACCCAACTCGCTCAAAAGGATGTTGGCTACACGCCGGGGATTCCGCGCCGTTTTGGCCGCGGCTTCAAATCGATCCGCAAACTCACGTGAGGCCGTCAAGGTGTGTGCGTCCCGCTCGTTCAGCTCGTATTCGGCGATCATGCGGGCTCGTCGAGCTTCAGGTAGCTCGGGGAGTTCCGCGCTCTTTTTCGTCAGAAATTCGTGGGTGACGATAAGCGGCGGCAGGTCCGGCTCAGGGAAGTAACGATAGTCGTGGGCTTGCTCCTTCGACCGCATCGAGTAGGTTTTGCCCTCGGCGGAATTCCAGAGCCGCGTCTCCTGGATAACGCGGTTGCCGGACTCGACGACTTCAATCTGGCGCTCAATTTCGTACTCCAGAGCAGCACGGATAAAGCGGAAACTGTTCACGTTTTTCACTTCGGCCTTTGTTCCGAACTTCGGCGCGCCTTTCAGCCGGACGCTCACGTTTGCGTCGCAGCGGAGAGAGCCTTCCTCCATGTTGCAGTCGGACACGCCGGTGTAAAGGAGGATTTCTTTCAGCCGCGTGAGGTATTCGAAGGCCTCATCGGGGGTGCGGATGTCGGGCTCCGACACAATCTCGATCAGCGGTGTTCCACAGCGGTTCAGGTCGAGATAGCTTCGCGTTGCCGAATCGGCAAATCCGTCGTGCAGGCTTTTGCCGGCGTCTTCTTCCATGTGCAGCCGCGTAATGCCGATCCGTTTGCACCCCACGGACGAAGACCTGTCCGAGGGGGCCCCGCACGTCATGCCATCGGCGGTAGGCACGTCGATCCATCCGTGTTCGGCAAGTGGTTTATCGTACTGCGAAATCTGGTAGCCCTTGGGCAGATCGGGATAAAAGTAATTCTTGCGCGCGAAGATCGAACGTTCATTCACCGTGCAATGCAGCGCCAGCGCCGCCAACGTCGCAAACTCGACGGCCTTCGCATTCAATACGGGCAATGCTCCCGGCAGCCCGAGGCAGACCGGGCAGATATTTGTATTGGGCGCTGAGCCGAAGTGATTGGCGCAACCGCAAAAGGCCTTCGTCGCGGTAAGCAACTGCACGTGGACTTCCAGGCCAATGACGGGTTCGTACTTAGCCAGAACTTCGGGCGAGAGCGCCGTAGCAGCCATGATTAACTTTGATTTTAGCGTGCAGTGTCCAGAAAACCGCGGCGGGTCAGCGGTCAATTCGAGTCGGTCTTCCAGACTTCAATTGCCGGCATCTTCCCGCCATGGAAGATGTTTCCCATTTCTTTGACAGCTGCTACTCCGCCGGATCCTCTGCGGTGAACGAGGAGCAACACGGTTTTTCGGTTGCATGGAAATTCATTAATTCCACGCGCGTGCCGTCGGGGTCGTACAGGTTGAGTTGGCCCTTGCCGTCTTTGCCGATCTTCGGTGCTGCGTCGTGGTTGGCGCCCAGCCGATTGCTCGCTTCCAGCACCTTGAAGGTGTCGAATACCGACACCTCGCCGATCGAAAAATGATCGACCACGCCGAGCGTATGCTGCGATACCTTGTCCGGATCGGCCACCAGCATATACTCCAGCCAGTCGTGGCTGTCCGGGGTCTGCTGGCTCACCCAATCGATTCTTGTGTCGCTCATCCCGCCATACCAGTAAGGGCGGAATCCCAGCAGGTCGCGGTAAAACGTATCTTCCTTCGCGCGATCTTTCACGAGGAACCCCACATGCATGATGTGGTGCCCCACTGCATTGGGTGCGTCCACCTTTGCCGTCGTGGAGGGCTGCACAAACTGTACCTTGTTCCCCTCGGGATCCAATACTTCGAACCAGCAGCTGCCATCGGAGCCCTTTGTCACCTTGGCCGGTGTCTTCCAACCCTTGGCTGCGAGATATTTGCGCATCGCCTCGGCGTTGCTCGTGTTCCACGCGGTATGGTCCAGGCGGTTGATGCCCGCGTCCGCCGGTAGCGGCAGCACCTCAATGAACTGCGTTGCGCTTACGGCATAGCGCACCCCCTTCGGATTTTCGGGGTCAGGTTCTTCCACGGCTCCAACGACACTTGTGTAGTACTTTTCGGTTGCAGCGGAATCAGACGCGTAGACCGCAAGATGCGAAATCCCTGTGATCTTCGGGCGTTCGGGAGCGCTCTGTCCGAGCGCGGCAAGCGTGAAAGCAGCAAGAAAAGCGGTAGAGAATAACCTGGAGTTCATCCAACACCTCGAATTGATCGGCGCGTACACAATAAATCGATTTGGCGCCCGTGCGCAAATCGGCGCGAGCCAATGGAACTTCTTTGCCGCAGTCCTCGTAAATTCTGTGTGCCAGTCCAGCAACGTGCATGCCACCCTTCCCAGCCTGCGGTTGCAATAAACCGGCTGTCTGATCGTCATTGATGGAAGGAATCAAAATGGCACAACATATTTGTCCATGGTGGATGGGCTACCTGCTTGCCAGTCCGATGAGACGCCTCAGGCAAAAGCCCGAGGAACTCCTTCGTCCTTACGTTTGGTCGGGAATGACGGTGCTGGAACCGGGACCAGGCATGGGTTTCTTCACGCTGCCTCTGGCTCAATTGATTGGAGAATCAGGCCGCGTCGTGGCTGTCGATATCCAGCCGCGCATGCTGAGCACATTGCGCCGTCGAGCGGCGAAGGCTGGGCTGTCGCAGCGGATCGAGACGCGCCTCGCGCATCCAGACTCTCTTGGAATCGCGGATCTTCAAGGCAAGGTCGATCTCGTGTTGGCCTTCGCCGTTGTGCACGAAATGCCTTCTGCCAAGGCATTTTTTCGCGAAGTGGCTACCGCCCTGAAGCCAGCTGGCCGGATGCTGTTCGCCGAACCCGAAGGTCACGTCAATTCCGATCTCTTCGCGAAAGAACTGGATGCGGCGCGCACTTGCGGTCTGGTCGAAAAGGATCAACTGTCCCTTCGCCGCAGCCGCGTCGTGCTTCTCGCGAAAGAGTGACCGTAGCCACGGAACACGGCCGCGGCGCACGTGCCCGTTACAATGCGCACATGCGCCTCAAGCTCTTTCCGTTGTGTCTCAGATCGTCAGTTGTCTGCTTTTGCTTTGGTTTGCCTCTTCTTGCCCAAAACTCGCTCTCTGGGGCTTCGTCCGCCGATCGCGCCGAAGCCCGCGAAATCTTCAAGCAGCTGATCGAAATCAACACCACCGATACGTCCAGCGGCAATGTGACTACAGCAGCCGAAGCGATGCAGAAGCGCTTTCTCGACGCCGCGTTTCCAGCGGAGGACGTACACCTGCTCGGTCCCGACCCGCGCAAGCAGAATCTGGTCGTCCGCCTACGCGCCGCGGGCCAGCCGACCGAAAAGCCGGTCCTTTTCCTTTGCCACATTGACGTGGTCCAGGCCCTGCGATCGGATTGGCATACCGATCCGTTCGAATTTGTTGAGAAAGACGGCTACTACTATGGGCGCGGGACGCAGGATATGAAGGACTCCGATGCCGCGCTCGTCTTCACATTCCTGCGCCTGCATCGTGAGGGTTTCAAGCCACGGCGCGATCTGATTCTCGCGCTCACTGCCGACGAGGAGGGCGGCAAGTTTAACGGAGCGGCCTGGCTTGTCCAGCAGCATCGCGATCTTGTCGACGCGGCCTATGTCATCAATCCCGACGCGGGCGGTGTGGAACTTGATCATGGGCATACCGTTGTCGCCGACGTTGAGGCCACCGAAAAGGTCTACTCCGATTTTCAAGTGACTGCAGTCAATCGGGGTGGTCACAGCTCGCTACCGCGGCCCGATAACGCGATCTATGAGCTCACCACGGCTCTCAACAAGCTTGCCGCCTACTCGTTTCCGTTCGAGCTGAACGAAGTGACCCGGACTTATTTCGAGAAGCTTTCCGAACGAGAGACAGGCCAGATGGCGATCGACATGCGCGCGATTCTGGCTAATCCTCCCGATCTCGCTGCCGTTGCGCGTCTCAGTGCTGAACCTAGCTTCAACTCGAACTTCCGGACTACCTGTGTTGCCACGCGTCTCTCCGCCGGACACGCGAACAACGCGCTGCCGCAAACCGCGCAGGCCAATGTGAACTGCCGCATTTTTCCCGGTCACTCCCCCGAAGAGATACGCAGGCAGCTGATCGCACTGTTCGCCGACCCTCAGCTGAGCGTGAAGTACGTCTCTGACGCTGGCCTGGTTGCCGATACGGCGCCGGAGCGCAAAGCCATTGCACCACCGGCGCCCATCAAAGAAGTCTTCGACCCGCTGACGCGGATTACGCAGGAGATTTGGCCGGGTACGCCGGTGACGCCGGTGATGGAGAATGGCGCCAGCGATTCTATCTATTTTTCCTGGGCCGGTATCCCCTGCTACGGCTATTCCGCCATCGCTCTGGAACGCGACGACGACCGTGCGCATGGCCAGGATGAGCGTCTGCCCGTCGACTCTTATTGGAAATCGCTGGATTTCTTCTACGCATTCACTAAGGAACTGGGCAGCCGATGAGTGCCGACCAACGTGTCGTTGTGATCACCGGCGGAGCGCAGGGTATTGGCCGGCGCACCGCGGAGTTGTTTGCGGACCGGCATTATCGCGTAGCCATCATCGACTTGCATGAGCCTGCCGTGACGATGGAATCCATCGCCGGAAAAGGCGGCGAGGTCTTTGGTTCTTCCGGGGACATTACGGACGAAGGGATCGTCGGCAATTTTGCTCAAAAAGTCTTCGATCGCTTCGGCCGCGTCGATGTCCTGGTGAACAACGCAGGAATCAGCCTCATCGCCCCCGCTGAAGAAACGAGCTTTGCCGATTATCGCCGCGTGCTCGACGTGAATCTTATCGCGCCATTCCTGCTCTGCAAAATCTTCGGGAAAGAGATGCTGGATGCCGGTTCAGGCTCCATCGTCAACGTGGCTTCGGTTGCGGGACTCCTCGGAATTTCCGATCGGGCCGCTTATAACGCATCGAAGCACGGGCTGATCGGCCTGACGCGCACGCTTGCTGCAGAGTGGGGCGGCCGCGGTGTTCGCGTCAATGCCGTTTGCCCCGGTTGGGTGAAAACAGAGATGGATGAGGCCGACCAGGCGGGCGGAAGCTATACCGACGCCGACATTACCGGCCGAATCCCCATGGCGCGTTTCGCTGCGCCCGACGACATTGCACGTGCAATCGCTTTTCTCGCCGACCCGATCGAAAGCAGCTTCATCAACGGCCACACGCTCAGCGTCGACGGCGGCTGGGCCCGCGACGGAAGCTGGGAATCGCTACGGCTCCGAAAAAGGTAGGACCATCGATCTGCGCGCCATTGGCAAAGTTTGCCAATGGCGCTATGCTGAATGCGGGGTTCTTATGCCAACGCGCAATATCAATCTGACTCCAGAGTTGGACCGATTTGTTTCAACCCAGGTTGATTCGGGTTCCTACGCGAATGCAAGCGAGGTGATGCGCGCGGCTCTTCGCTTGCTGGAGCGCGACGAGCAGGAACAGGACGCGAAGATGGCTGCTCTTCGTGCGGCGATCGAGGAAGGCGCCTCCAGCGGCGTTGCGAAGACGGGAGTCTTTGCGCGCATCAGGAGCAAACATGGTTTGCAGCGCCGCGAGGCGTAGTCGTGTCGCGAACCAGAATCTCAGTTGAAGCCGAACGGGATCTCGACGGCATCGCCGAGTACACGAAAGCAACCTGGGGCTGGCGGCAGGCCGAGCGGTACCTAACAAAACTGGAAGAGGGAATCGAGCTTCTGGGAAGTCATCCCACGATCGGCAGAAATTGCGGCGCGATCCGAACTGGATTGCGCCGCTTCGAGGTCGGCAGCCACGTGGTTTTCTACTTCGTTGACGCCGATGGCATTTTGGTCCTTCGCGTTCTCCATCAACAGATGCTGCCTGCAAAGAACGTCTGAATGACGGAGTGCTCCAACCCGATCCCAACCGGCCAGTTCACAGGGTTCCAACCTATCGAGAATTTGCTAGGACGTGAAAGAACTTCGTAAGGCATGGGGTTCTAAATGACTGTTCCAATGGCGGTCGGTACGGCCTTATTTGTCATTGCCATGGGTGTATCATCCGTGCCAATGACCTGTGCGGCCACATCGATGCCAATGTCAATAGCGTACTCCCCGAGGAGAGGGCGATTTGCCAGTTTGATCGGCAACGATTTTTCGAGGTTCTGACGGAGCACCCAAGGCCCCAGACGGCAGACTGGTCTTTAGGTTCTACATGTAGACCGCAATCGGTTTCGTGAGCTTCCTTGGACTTGCCGGCTGGCGGTTCTTCTTGTCGGCATTCAGGTAAACTGACCTCTACCGCGCATGCAAAACACCTTCTCGGTTTTGCACTAAACTAGAACTTGAATGATCCTCCCGTTCGTCCGCGAAATTTTCGCGGAGTTGGAGCACCCCTCCGCATTTGAGCGCGTACAGAGGCACCTCAGCCTTGGTACGGGACGCCGTCGTGTGTCTGGACTCACCTCGACAGCGCGTTCCCTCTACCTTCCGCTGCTGGCTCGTGCCGCCCGTCAGCCCGTGATCCTGATCGTCGCCGACAACAAGGCTGCTGAAGCGCTCGAACCCACATTGCGTGCCGGATGCGAGCTGACTGGCGCCATCGATCCCAGCCGCGTTGTGCGATTTCCGGCCCACGACGTGCTCCCGTTCGAGAATCTCTCGCCCCACCCCGATGTGCAGGAACAGCGCGCTGCTGCCTTGTGGAAGCTCGCCACCGGCGCGGTTTCCATCCTTATCGCGCCCGCCGAGGCCGCCGCTCTCAAGCTTTTCGATCGCGAGTACTACGCTAGCCTTGCCGTTACGCTGCGGCGCGGCGAAGAGATCGACATCGAGGTGCTTACCGCGCACTTGGCCAGTGTGGGCTATACGCGGATGGACCTGGTGGAAATGCCCGGCCAATTCACGCGCCGCGGCGGCATTCTTGATGTCTACTCGCCGGAATCGGATCGTCCGGTGCGCATCGAATTCTTCGGCGACGAAATCGAAACCATCCGCAAATTCGATCCAGAGACGCAGCGTTCGCAGGCCGGGCTCGATGAGACACAGATATCTCCTCTCACCGAAACCCCAGTGACCGAGCATCTGTTAGCGGCAGTGAACGCGCGCCTGAGCCGGCAGCGGATCAACGTCGAGAATGAAGGCGAAGACGAAGACATGGCCGCTGAAATGGCTGCTGCCGGCGGTGTCAGCGTGTTTCCGGGCTGGGAGTTTTTCAGCTCCGTGGCCGGCGCCGAGAGGCCTTTGCTGAAACTCCTGCCCAAATGTGTCCTTTTTGTCGATGAGCCCGCGATGGTGAGTAATCAAATCGATCGCTGGTGGAGCAAAGTCGAGCAGCGCCACGAGCGCAGCGCCATCGGGTCACTCATTCGACCGGAGGACATCTATCTTCGCCCTGAGATTCTACAGGCCATGCTGGGCTCGCATCCCGGTCTCGATCTGGATCAGCTTGGCGCGGTCGATGTGCTCGAAGAAGACAATACGCTGGGCGAAATCGCACTGAACTCGCGGCCGACGCTGCGCTTTCACGGCTCGATTCCCGCACTGACTGAGCAATTACGCAACCTGATTGCCTCGGAGCAGCGTATCGTGCTGGCCGTACCGACGCAGGGTGATGTTGAGCGCATGGCTACCGTGATGCGCGAGTATCAGATCCCCTATCGGCTTGGGAGCAGGCCTTCGCACTCCAGCAGCGAGACGATGTTCGACGAATCTAGCTACCTTGCCGGCGATCTGCGCGTCCCCGTGATAGTTCGTACACAGATTGCTTCGGGCGTCAATTTTCCTGAGGCAAACCTGGTTGTTTTCGGCGCGAACGATCTCTCCGATGAGGCCGACATCATGGCGCGGCCCGAGCCTAAGCGCTCCAAGACTGCGGCGTTCGTCTCGGATTTTCGCGACCTCGCGATGGGCGACTACGTGGTGCACGTGGAGCACGGCATCGCGCAGTTTCAGGGGCTGAAGGAGATCGTTCAGGATGGCCTCTCGGTCGAATTCATGATTCTCGAATTCGCGGAGCAGGCCAAGCTTTACGTTCCGCTCACTCGGCTCGATCTGATTCAGAAATACCGATCGACCGATTCCGGGCCTGCGCCGGTATTGAACCGGCTCGGCTCGCAGCAGTGGGTCAAGACCAAGGCTCGCGTACGCAAAGCCATGCAGGATATGGCGGCCGAACTGCTGAAACTCTATGCCGAGCGCCACACCGCGCCGGGCACAGCGTTCTCGCCCGACAACGAGTTTCAGCGCGAATTTGAGGACTCCTTCGATTACCGCGAAACCGACGACCAGCTCACTGCGATTGCCGCCATCAAGCAGGACATGGAGGCCACGACGCCGATGGATCGGTTGCTCTGCGGCGACGTAGGCTATGGCAAGACTGAAGTGGCGATGCGCGCCGCGTTCAAGGCCGTGCAGGATGGCAAGCAGGTGGCTGTTCTGACGCCGACGACCGTCCTCTGCTTCCAGCACTTTGAAACCTTCAAGCGCCGCTTCGCGCAGTTTCCCATTCATGTCGAAATGATTTCGCGCTTCCGTTCGCCCAAGGAGCAGAAGGCGATCCTCGAACGCGTCGAAGCCGGCAAGGTGGACATTCTCATCGGCACCCATCGCGTGCTTTCGAAAGACATCAAGTTCCAGGATCTCGGCCTGCTCGTTGTCGATGAAGAACAACGGTTCGGCGTTCGCCACAAAGAAAGGCTGAAGCAAATGCGCAAGGAGATTGATGTCCTTGCCATGTCTGCTACGCCGATTCCGCGCACGCTTCACATGTCTCTTGTCGGTCTGCGCGACATGAGCGTGATTGAAACACCACCGAAGGATCGCATGGCCATCCAAACTGTCGTCGCCAAGTTCGATGAAAAGCTGGTGCGGTCCGCAGTTGAAGTGGAACTGGAGCGCGGAGGCCAGGTCTACTTTGTTCACAATCGCGTGGAGTCGATCTACGAAATTGCGGCGCGCATTCAGGAACTCGTGCCTGCAGCGCGCGTAGTTGTGGGTCATGGCCAAATGGGGGAAACGGAGCTGGAGCGGGTCATGCTCGCCTTCATGAATCACGAGTACGATGTGCTGGTTGCGACCACGATCATCGAGAACGGCCTCGACATTCCGCTGGCAAACACCATCCTCATCAACCGCGCCGACCGCCATGGCCTCAGCGAGCTTTATCAACTCCGCGGGCGCGTGGGCCGCTCCAATCGCCGCGCATATGCGTATCTGCTCATTCCCTCGGAAAAAGAGCTGAGCGAGGTCGCCCGCCGCCGTCTCGCCGCGCTCAAGGAGTTCAGCGACCTGGGCGCAGGTTTCAAAATTGCTGCTCTCGATCTGGAGCTGCGTGGGGCCGGCAATATGCTGGGAGGCGAACAAAGCGGGCACATCGAGGCAGTCGGCTTCGAACTCTACACTTCGATGCTCGAAGCGGCTGTCAAGGAGTTGAAAGGCGAGGGAGCGGAGGAGCGGCCGGCCACGCAACTCAATCTCGGCATCGCGCTGCGCATCGACGAGAGCTACGTACCAGAAGAAAACCAGCGTCTGCGGCTCTATAAAAAGATCGCAGGCGCCGCGAGCGAAAAAGCCGTCGCCGACCTGCGCGCGGAGATGGAAGATCGCTATGGGCCGCTTCCCGATTCCACCGTTTACTTGCTTGAAGCTGCCACGTTACGACTCGAGTGCGAACGCATGGGCATTGCACAGATTGATCGCCGTCGCGCCGAATTGCAGATTCGTTTCACCGAGAATGCGCAGGTCGATCCGCAGCACCTGATGCGCCTGGTGGCGCGCAATGCCAAGCGCGGTGCCCAGTTCACACCGCAAGGGGTCCTTAAGCATCCTCTGAGCTCCGCTCGACCCGACGAAGTGCTGCTCGAAATCCGTGAATTGCTTGCCAACCTTGCGCCAACGCCGGTAAACGTATAAGAGCCCGACTCCATCACCAGAGGAAACGTGAAAAAACTCGCCGCGCTGCTTGCCATAGGAGCTTGTATGCCCACAACTCTCGCCGCTCACGCCGAAAAGGAGAAACTGACGGCGATCTACTGGAACAGAGTCTTCGTGCATGCTTCAGATGAGTATTTTGACCAAGTCTATTTCCCATATCAGCCCACGCAGGGCACGTCGGTCGGCTACCACCAATACGATGCAAAGCTTGAAGACTTCAGTCCGAGCACTCGCAGCGCTCAGATCGCTGCGCTCGAGAAATCCGAGAAGCGATTTGAGGAGATGCGCCAGAAGGCTTCTTTCGATACGGCCACTCGCGGCGATTGCGACATGGTGCTGGGCAACATCCGTTCGACTCTTCTCACTTTGCAGACAATTCGTCCATGGGAGAAGAATCCAGATTTCTATTCCGGAATAGCGACCAACGGCGCGTTCACCATTATGGAGCGCAAGTTTGCGACTCCGGACGAGAGACTCCGTTCTCTCGTTGCGCGGGAAAGAGCGATTCCAGGGCTCATCGATGAAGCGCGTGTCAATCTTAAGAATCCTCCGCACATCTACACAGAGATTGCCATCGAACAGCTACCCGGAATCATTCACTTTTTTGAGAACGATGTGCCAGCCGCCTTTGCCGACGCCAAGGACTCGGCGCTGAAAGAGGAGTTCGCGCATACCAACTCCGCCGTCATCGCCGCGCTCAATGGTTATCTCGGCTGGCTCAAATCCGATCTGTTGCCCCTATCGGACGGAGACTTCCGCATTGGCGCCGAAACCTTCTCGAAGAAGCTTCAATACGACGAAATGGTCGATCTGCCGCTCGACAAGCTGCTCGAAATCGGCTGGGCTGATCTTCGCAAGAATCAGGCGCACTTCAACCAGGTGGCCAAGGAACTGGAGCCGGATAAAGACCCGCGCGCTGTCCTGGACGAACTGGGAGCGATGCATCCTGCGCCAGGTAAGCTGATCCCGACCTTTACCGCGACCTTCGATGGCCTGGTCAATTTCATTCGCGCGCACCACATCGTTACCATTCCGTCCGATGTTCGCCCCATTGTTGAGGAGACTCCGCCTTTCATGCGAGCGACGACCTTTGCGTCAATGGATACACCGGGTCCATTCGAAAAGCACGCCACGGAGGCCTATTTCAACGTCACGTTGCCCGATCCCTCGATGACACCTGCCGAAGTCGAGGGGTTCATGCACTCGTTCAACGTCGGAACCGTCATTTCCACGGCAGTCCACGAAGCCTATCCCGGCCATTACGTGCAGTTCCTCTGGGTTCCGCAGGCACCGAGCCGCGTGCGCAAACTTCTGGGCGCCACGACCAACGTGGAGGGATGGGCACATTATTGCGAGCAAATGATGCTTGACGAGGGGTACGGGCAGCCAGGGGCAGGTGCGAAGGATGAGCGCGAAGCAAAATTTCTGAGGCTCGGGCAGCTTCAGGACGCACTTTTGCGCAACGCCCGATTCATTGTCGGCATCGAAATGCATACCGGCAAGATGAGTTTCGACCAAGCCATTGACTTCTTCCAGAAAGAGGGTTACCAATCGAAGGAATCGGCATTGGTGGAAGCCAAGCGCGGAACCACGGATCCCACCTACCTCTACTACACGCTCGGCAAGCTCGAAATCATGAAGCTTCGCGAAGACCTAAGAAAGAAGCAGGGTGGGGATTTCCTGCTTGAGGAGTTCCACAATAACTTCCTGCGCCAGGGATTTCCGCCTATCAAGATCGTGCGGGAGGCACTGCTTGGCGACGATTCGCCCACACTGTGAAACACAAGTAACCCGGAGTCGAAGTAATTAATCAATGCATTTCTGAAGCAGCCATCGTATCCAATCATGCAGGCTTTTTGATACGCATTGCGTTTTACTGTTTTAGAGAACGGGAGACAAGATGAGCCAGGAAGTTCGAAAAGCGGTCTTTCCCGCAGGAGGCCTTGGCACGCGCTTTTTGCCGGCCACAAAAGTTATACCCAAGGAAATGTTGGCCCTGGTCGACAAGCCCATCATTCAGTACGGAGTCGAAGAGGCCATTGCCTCAGGCATTGAGCACATCATCATCATCACCGGCCGCGGCAAGGGTGCGATGGAAGATCACTTCGACCACAGCTTCGAACTGGATGCGACTCTGGAGCGCCGCGGCAAGAAGGAACTGCTCGCCGTTTCGCGGAGCGTCGCATCCCTGGCTCGCATCAGCTATGTGCGTCAAAAAGAGCCGCTGGGCCTGGGCCATGCGGTTCTCTGTGCAAAGGAACTGGTGGGCGACGAAGCCTTCGCGGTCATCCTCCCGGACGACGTAATCGATGCCGATGTGCCTTGCTTAAAACAAATGGTCGATGTCTTCGACGAACGCGGCGGCTCGGTGCTGGCGACGATGACCATTGACGGGCCGGGAATTAGTGCCTACGGCGTTCTTGCTGGTTCGCCGGATCCCGAAAACGAACGCATCTATAACTGCACTGGCATGGTGGAGAAGCCCAAGCTTGCCGATGCGCCATCGAAACAGGCAATTATCGGCCGCTATGTGCTCACGCCGCGTGTTTTCGAATTGCTGGAAGAAACCACTCCGGGTGCAGGCGGCGAAATTCAGCTTACGGATGGCATCAAAGCGCTGCTCAAAGAGGAAAAGGTCTTCGGCTATACGTTTGAGGGCAAACGCTACGACGCCGGAGACAAGTTCGGGATGTTGCAGGCTACAGTTGAATTCGCGCTCAAGCGCTCCGACCTCGGTCCGCAGTTCCGCGAGTACCTGAAGGGGCTGGCGCTCTAAAGAGGAGTTAACGGAGTTACAGCGGTTTCGCAGGGTCTGTGTCCAGAAGCCGATTCGGCTAAGTGGATCTTTCCTCAAGAAAGAGCCACCTTCCACCGCGTCCAGAAACGGATACATTCACTGCGGAACCGCTCTAGCCGTCTCTTGCGCGACATGTTTGCGGAGTTAGTACCAAATGCCTGTGGCCGGCAGCTAACGGCGCTAACTCCGCTGACACCGCTGTTATTTCACGCCTTCCATTTAATGTTGCAGCCAATCGATGGCCGTTGATCCCCGTCTGGTGCTTTGCCTGCTAACACTGCATCAATTGCGCTTCTCAGGCTCTCGCCGGTCACTGGAATCGAGTTTCCCGGCCGGCTGCGATCGAATTCCCCGCGATAGACCAGCTTGAAATCTCCATCGAAGAGAAAGAAATCTGGCGTACAGGCGGCCCTGTAAGTATTGGCTACGGCCTGCGTCTCATCGTATAAATAGGGAAAGCGAAAGCCCAGTGTTTGCGCCTGCCGTTTCAATCCCGCCGGCGCGTCATCGGGAAAATTCACCGCATCGTTGCTGCTGATCGCCACAATGCTCACCGGCTCGCCGTCGTAGTCCATACCGAGAGCAGCCAATCCCTTTTCAATGTGCTTTACATACGGGCAATGCGTGCAAATGAACATCACGAGGAGCGCCTTCTGTCCACGCAGGTCATCGCGCTTCACGGTCTTGCCACTGACCACGTCACGCAGCGCAAAGTCCGGCGCCATCGTGCCCAACTCTAATTCCATCGTCGATTCCGTAAGTGCCATTGCAATTCTCCAATTGTTATCGGACTTACAAGCTTGTGCACGCCGGAGGCTAGAACAAGCCCGGCTGTCTTTGATGCATCGTCAACCCGAAGTGCTCGTATGCCAGTCGTGTCGCCACGCGTCCGCGCGGGGTACGGTCCAGAAAACCGATCTGGATCAGAAACGGCTCATACACTTCTTCAAGCGCGTCTTCTTCTTCCGCAAGCGTCGCGGCCAGCGTGCTCAGACCTACCGGCCCTCCATCATATTTTTGGATGATCGTCAGCAGCAATCGGCGATCGATCTCATCGAATCCGTGCGCATCCACTTCCAGCATGGTCAGCGCGGCGTTCGCCGTCGGCATGTCGATGGCGCCCGTTCCACGGACCTGGGCATAGTCGCGGACGCGCCGCAGAAGCCGGTTGGCGATGCGCGGCGTTCCGCGGGAGCGCAGGGCAATCTCGGCCGCACCGTCCCGATCGATGGGGACGTCCATCACTTCAGCGGAGCGCTCCACAATCACGCGCAGTTCTTCCTCGGTATAGAACTCCAGGCGCAGCAAGATGCCAAAGCGCGAGCGCAGCGGAGAACTCAGCAGCCCCGGCCGCGTCGTCGCGCCCACAAACGTAAAGGGCCTGATCTCCATCACATGCGTTCGCGCCGCAGGGCCCTGTCCGATGATGATGTCGAGCTTGTAGTCCTCGAGGGCGGTGTAGAGCTTTTCCTCCAGCACGGGCTGCATGCGATGAATCTCATCGAGAAACAGAACCTGCCGTTCTCTCAGATTGGTGAGAATTGCCGTCAGATCGCCCTGGATCTGCAGCGCCGGCCCGGAAGTTTGCTGAAAGCCCACATCGAGTTCATTCGCAATGATCGTCGCGAGTGTGGTTTTGCCCAAACCCGGCGGTCCGAAAAGGAGCACATGGTCCAGCGCCTCACCGCGGGACTTTGCGGCTTCGAGCGCGATCGCCAGCTGTTCCTTGGCTTTCGTTTGCCCGATGAACTCGCGCAACCATCGCGGCCGGAGCTTCAGCTCGAAGCCCTGCTCCTCCTCGGCGCGCGAAGCGTTGACCAACCGATCTGGTGCATCCTCTCGAGCGCGGGTCATGCTGAAGGAAGTGTAGCCGCTGCCGGTTTGTGCAGCAAAGCGTCTCAGCTTCGCTCTTCGATGACATTTAGATCTCGATTCATTTCAGTGCATCAATGGCGAACTTGATGTCCGATCAAAAAAGCGCGCAAGTCCTTGGGTTTTGCTTCGTTACGCGCGTAACTTCGAGATCGCAATGTGCCAAGATTGCTATTGATTCAGTGGATTGACATATCTTATGATTGCGCCAACTCACTAGAGGCACCAATCGGATTTAATCGGCAAGAAAGCATGGAAACGCTGGATTCGCCGGCAAATCCTCGAGTTTGCCACGGAGTTATGGGGCAGATTTGTGTGCGTTATCAGTTGCTTTAAGAGATTTCTATATCGCAATAGGCCGGATGGGGTTACATCGAAGGTTCCCGGTCCTAACTTAAACAAGTATTGCTGGTCATGGATCAACTTGAGCCAGCCTGGTGGGAAACGTCAGGAGATTTCTAATGCGTGATCGGTTGTTCTTGGGTGCACTCTTACTAACCGGCATAGTTCTGCCGCTCACCAGTTGCACCAACCCCTCCGGGCTCGATTCCATAGCGATTTCACCCGCGACCCAGACTCTCAACGTCGGACAGACATCGCAGCTGACAGTGACCGGAACATACGGCAACGGCAGCCATCTCTCCACGCAGACTCTTTCGGCCGGAGTGACCTGGTCGTCGAATACGACGTCGGTGGCGACTGTGAGCGCGACTGGTACCGTTACTGCCGTGGGAGCCGGTACAGCTACCATTACGGCATCCGCGCAGGGGTTCAGAGGACCGCTCACCACGACTGCGACCATTATGATCGGGACCACCGCAGGCGGGGGCACAACCGGAGGAAGCCTGGAATCGATTGCTGTCATTCCGAGTTCGCAAACCGTTGCATTGGCGAATCAAACTACCCAATTCATCGCCATCGGAACGACGTCTTCCGGCGCAACTGAATATTTGACCAACGCGGTGACCTGGAGTTCGAGCAATACAGCGGTTGCGACGATCGGCGCAACCACCGGTCTGGCCACATCTGTGGGCGCCGGGGCAACAACGATTACCGCCCTTTACACGAACGCTACGACTGGATCTGTCGTGACCGGCGTTGCGACCCTCTCCGTCACGGGCGGAGCCTCAGAGCAGTTCACCGCGCTGACTCTGATCCCCAATGCTCAGGCTCTCTCGGCGTCCGGACAACAAGCCCAGTTTATTGCGCTTGGAACTACCGGAAGCACCGGCCTGCAGGAGAATATCACCAGTTCGGCGCAGCTCAGCTGGAGTTCGGACACGCCATCGATTGCCACCGTAACCCCTGCCGGACTCGTTGCGGGAGTAAGCGCGGGCTCGGCTGTCATCACTGCGCAATACACCAATCCTGACAACTCTGTGGTGGCGGCGAGTGCGAACGTCTCCGTCTCGCTTACTGCGCCTCCGGAGCCGCTGCTCTCGCTCACGATCATTCCGGGTTCTCTTAGTGTCGCGAATCTGCAGGCTACGGGGCAGTTCCTGGCAATTGGAACGTTTTCGACGGCACCCTACACCCAGGATGTGACCAACTCACCCAACACGACGTGGATCTCTTCGTTCCCCGACGATTTTCCTGTAAACACGAACAGCGGTGGAAATTCGGGGGCCAGTGCAGGCCTGGTGACCGCGTACGCCAACGGGTCGGCTACGATCATCGCGGAATACCAGAATCCCACCGACAAAACGATCCAGACGGCAACGGCTACCTTCAACTGTCCGCTGGCTCTGCCCAATCCCAATGGCGATCCGCCGACAGCTGGATCGTGCTACGAGGGACAAGGCGGTCCGTTGCTCGCGACACTGACCGTGTACAACGAAGGTCTGAATAACACAAACTGGCTGATCACAGCGCCTTCTGCCACGGGAACGCCAGATGTAATCCATTGCGGGCCCGGCTGGGATGCTAATGGCAACACGACTGGTTCGGTCTGCACGGCAACCTTCCCGCTGAACGCGACTGTGACTCTGACTGCGCCTGCCCAGGCTGGAGTTAACTTCGGCGGATGGTCATATAACTGCACGCCTACGGTGGCAGTCAATGCGGCTGGGCCTAATAGTTGCACCGTGACACTGACCTCGGTCGATGGAGGTTCATTCGACGCAACGGTGGGCGCGGTTTTCAACTGATGAAGAACTGAATTACAGGATGCCGCCTTTCGGGGCGGCATTCTTGCTTTAAGGGCAAAGAGCGAAACCTGCATCGGTGAATGCGCACGCGTGGCGGAACTCACATGCAACTCTGAAACCCCTCCGGACAGAGGCATTTAGACTGAAAGTGTCCGCTCCAGTTCGTGATGACCCGCCCTTTTCGTCTGATCCGACGTTTCCGCTTCAATCTGCCCCAGCGGATCGCCGCGGGGCTGCTTCTGCTCTTCCTCGCGCAAGGTTTATGGATCACGAGCCGCCAGACGCTCTCGGATCGCGACTACCAGTATGCCCGCTGCGGCCGCGAGACCTGGGAGAAGCCATCGCCGCTGGCCGGCTACTTTACCAGCTGCGGCAACATTCGCGATGGGATCCTCGCCTACCGTGCGGCGGGATTGCCGCTCACGCTCAACCTTTTGTTCGAGCAAGCTCTCGACATCTTTCGCAAACCCGAAGATCGCGTTGTCCAGTCAAGCGGCGAGATCAATTCCTGGGAACTGCGTCATCAACTCGTACACATACTGCTTCTCCTGCGTCTGCCCTTTCTCCTGGCGGGGTGTGCACTTGGCGCCGGTCTGTGGTGGGTCACGCGGCGTCTCTACGGCAACCTTGGCGGCTACACGGCACTCGTGCTCTATTGCTTTTGCCCTCCCATCCTGAAAGCTTGTGTCGCGCCCGCCCCCGAGATATTTGCTGCATTGAGTGTGTACGGTGCGGTCTACACCTGTATCGGTGTCGCGCACGCGATGCAGGGACCACGCCACAAGTGGAAGCCTCGCATCGTGCTCCTGACTGTGATTCTCGGTGTTGCGGCCGCCTCGCATATTGCAGCGTTGCCGGTTGCGGCCATCCTCGGCCTCATCTTCATGCTCTGGGTGGCCGAAGGCCGGCGCAGCCAGGTATTGCCGATCATCCTCATCGCTTCCGCGGGTGCGCTGGTATTTGTCTTCGTCTGCTACGGCTTTTCACCCGATGCCTTCAGCTATGTTTTTCGCTCCGCTGCGGGATTTCTCTGGTTTTCGCTCGATCCTTCAAAGCGATTCTTCTCGACCCTTAGCAACGCCGGCATCACGGTCGCTGCGGCAGCCGCAGCGCTGCTCTATTTTGGGGTGCGCCGCTCGCGCTACTTCGGCAATACAGCTCCACTCCTCTCCACACTGGTACTGTTGGGGCTGGTCATGACGGGGGTTCCCGGCAGCCCGTGGCTGTGGGCGTTGCCGTTTCTCCTCACCTTCATCGGCGGTGTTTTTGCGGATGCCTACGAGACCCAGCGTGGCCGTCTGGCCCTCGCGGCTGCCGGGGCGATTGCGGTGCTGCAAGTCGTCTTCTGCCTGCTAAGTCTGCCGCAACTTCTCTGAGCCTAACTTGGCTTCTTGGGCTCATGACCGCGTGAAAATGCCAGTTCAAAACTGCTTGTTTTTTCGTGAGAACGATCATCCGCGAGCACTCCTGCCAAGCACTGTTTCTGGTCTTGTCCCGGCGGCCTTTAAACGAAAGCAATAGAAAGACTTATTTCCCACAGGTCTGCTTGTGGCGAACCCCTCCGAGGGCGTAAAATAGTCCTTTAGCCCGCGGCATCCGGCCCGCATCCTTCAGACCCACCTTCGCGGGCCCCCA
This sequence comes from uncultured Acidobacteriaceae bacterium, assembly GCA_963745845.1. Taxonomy (GTDB): domain Bacteria; phylum Acidobacteriota; class Terriglobia; order Terriglobales; family Acidobacteriaceae; genus Telmatobacter. The sequence continues at coordinate 134,350 of CAVUZE010000007.1, forward strand.
GAATCCCTATGGCAGACGATCAGAATCCGCAACTCCCCCTTGATGGCGGTTCGCCGCCCAACAATCCAAGTCATATTCCGATCAACATCGAAGACGAGATGCGCCGGTCGTATCTGGACTACTCGATGTCGGTCATCATCGGCCGCGCCCTCCCCGATGCTCGCGACGGCCTCAAGCCTGTCCATCGCCGCGTGCTCTACACCATGCAGGAGATGGGCCTGCAGTACAACAAGAAGTACACCAAGTGCGCCAAGGTTGTCGGGCAGGCCATGGGTGTCTATCATCCCCACGGCGACTCCGCCATTTACGACACGCTGGTCCGCATGGCGCAGCCCTTTTCACTGCGTTATCCCCTTGTCGATGGCCAAGGCAACTTCGGATCGGTCGACGGCGACCCTCCCGCGGCCATGCGTTACACCGAGTGCCGCATGGAACGCATCTCCAGCGAACTTCTTGCCGACATCGACATGGAGACGGTGGACTTCGTGCCGAACTATGACGAGTCCACACAGGAACCCACGGTTCTGCCCACGCGCATTCCGAACCTCATCGTCAACGGCTCAAACGGAATTGCAGTCGGCATGGCCACCAACATTCCGCCGCACAATCTGACCGAAGTCGTGAACGCGACGATCGACCTAGTGAAGCATCCCAACTACGGTCTCGCTGAAGTGCTGAAGCACGTGCAGGGACCCGATTTCCCCACAGGCGGCTTCCTTTACGGGAAGAGCGGCATCGTCAACGCTTACAAGACTGGCCGTGGCCGCTTCATGATGCGCGCCAAGGTCGCGACGGAAAACCTGGCCAAGGAACGCCAGGCGATCATCGTCACCGAGATTCCCTATCAGGTCAACAAGTCGAAGCTCATCGAGCGCATCGCCGAACTGGTGACCGAGAAGATCGTCGACGATATCAGCGACGTGCGGGACGAAAGCGATCGCGACGGCATGCGCATTGTCATTGAGTTGAAGCGCGGCGCACAGCCCGAGATCGTGCTCAATCAGCTCTACAAGCACACGCAGATGCAGGAAAGCTTCTCGATGATTTTCCTGGCTGTGCTCAATGGCCAGCCGAAGGAATTTGCTCTCGATGAAGCCATTCGCAGCTTCATCAATCACCGCATCGACGTGGTGCAGCGCCGCACCGTCTACTTGCTGCGCAAGGCCCGCGAGCGCGAGCACATTCTGGAAGGCTACAAGATTGCGCTCGACAATCTCGACACGGTCATTCGCATCATTCGCGCGTCAGCATCGCGTGCCGAAGCCCGCGAAAATTTGTACGCCTGGGGCAAGGGAACAGAGATCATCATGAATCTCGATCGCGAGCGCCTGCCCAGCGAAGAGCGCGGCCTTACCTTGCGCCAGGTCGACGCGATTCTCGAGTTGCAGCTCTACCGTCTCACTCAGCTTTCAGTCGACGAGATTCTCAGTGAACTGAAAGAGATTCGCGCCAAGATTGCCGAGTATGAAGAGATTCTTGGCAGCGATAAAAAACTGCGCGCCGTCATCATCAAGGAACTCGAAGAGGTGCGCGACCGCTACGGCGACGCCCGCCGGACGCAGATCATCGACGAGTCTGCCGAGCTACAGCTAGAGGACCTCATCGCGGACGAACAGGTTGCTGTCACCGTCAGCCACCAGGGCTACCTGAAGCGCACGCCCATCTCCATCTATCGTCAGCAGCGCCGCGGCGGCACAGGCCGCATGGGCATGAAGACGCGCGAAGAGGATTTCGTTTCGCAGCTCATCATCGACTCCACGCACGCTTTTCTGCTCTGCTTCACCAATACCGGCCGTGTCTACTGGCTAAAGGTCTACGAGATTCCTGATGTAGGCGCCGCCGGCAAGGGCAAGAGCATGCAGAGCCTTCTCAACCTGCAAGCCGGGGAAAATGTCCGCGCCATCATGGCGATTCGCGATCTTGAAGAGGAAGGCAAGTTTATCTTCTTCGCCACGCGCCAAGGCACGGTCAAGAAGACGCCGCTCAAGGATTTCTCGAATGTCATGGCTCGCGGCATCATCGCGATCGACATCGACAAAGAAGACGATCTCGTCGCGGCCGGCCTGACGAATGGCAAGCAGACCATCTTCCTTGCGACGCGCGAGGGCATGGCGATCCGCTTCCAGGAAGAATACGATCCGGAGCGCAGCGGAATCGGTCTGCGCCCCATGGGACGCAACGCTGCCGGAAACAAGGGAATTTCGCTTAAGAAGGGCGATTACGTGATCGGCGCGGCTATTACTGACTCCGACGAGGCGCGTGACAAGGAACGCGATGAGTGCGCCGCAGCAAGGGGCCTCACCGACAAGCTGAAGGCACTCCGCAAAGCCGCCGCTGCAGCCAAGGAAACATTGCAGAAGGCCCGTGAGGATCGCCGTAACGGAGCGCCCGATGACGAGAAACTGAAAACCAAAGAAAAGAACGCGGAAAAGGCCCTCGAGGATGCCGAGAGCACGCTCAAAGATCTCGACGAGAAGCTGTGCGTCACCCAGTCGCGCATTCTGACGGTCACAGAGAACGGATTCGGTAAACGCACTGATGTGGACGAATATCGTCTCACCGCGCGCGGCGCACAGGGCGTCAACAATCTCAAAGCAACCCCCAAGGTGGGCAAGACCGCGTCGATCCTGCTCGTGAATGAGACATCGGAGCTCATGGTCATCAGTCAGTACGGCAAAATCATCCGCATTGACACCAAGACCATCCGCGCCGCGGGGCGGGCCACGCAGGGTGTCCGTCTGCTCAATCTAGAAGACGACGACAAGGTCGCAGCGGCCGTCATCATTCCACCCGAGGAGATTGCCAAGGACGACGAGCCGACGCTGCTGCAATAGGACGGCTTACTCGCCGAATAGCGGATCGGGGATCCAATCCCCGCCACGAAAATGGGTGCCTCGGGTCTCGTTGAGACCTCGGAGCGCTCTCTTCTGATTTAAGGAAGCGGCAGTCGCCTGAATTAAAGCGGCCCCCGATCCAAAGTTTTTGATCAAAGAGAAGCTTCTAACCTACTATCTTTTGGATATTCGACAAGAAGGACGCACGGCGTAAATGCTGCCTCTAATTGTTGCTGTGTTGCAACGCGCATTTTTCGAGTGTCCAGCGCATAGAAGATCAAACCGAGAAGGGCGCCCAGGCCGATAAAGAACGAGCCAATCCCCGCCGCGTAATAGAGGTCTTCAAGGCGCATGGATGAAGTATATTCCACGACTGGTCTACCAAATCAAACCGACCAATCCTCCACAACCAGCCCCTTTACACGAACAAACTCCCGCGTATTTGCAGTGACAAGAACCATATTTCGGGCGAGCGCCTGCCCAGCGATCAGCGTGTCGTATTCTCCGATCCGCCGGCCCTTCCGCTCCAACCCGGCGCGAATTTCTGCTGCGGCCCGCGCATCCTCGCTATTGAAGTCGAATTGCGCGATGTTTCTGTGAAGAAATTCGTCCAACGCGCGGGCGTTACGCGAGGCCTGTTCGCTCTTAGCAACGCCGTAGTGAAGCTCATGCAGAACGATTGTCGAGATTGCGATCGAGGATTGATCTCGTTCAGCCTGTACAAAGCGGCGGCGCACTTTCTCTGAGGAATTATTGATTAACGCGATGCAGGCATTCGTATCGAGAAGATACTTCACTTGAAATACTCGCGAATTGGAGCTAGCTTTTGCTTCCTGCCTTCAGGAAAAATCGGGTCGCCACGGAGCGCGTCGATGCGCGCGAACCATTCTTCTGTCGTCTCCTTCTTCGCTTGTGTCACCGGCTCCAACAAAACCCCTGTGCCCATTCGCCGCACTCGAACACTTTTTCCTTCAAAGCGGAACTCTTTGGGCAGGCGCACCGCCTGGCTGCGTCCATTCCAGAACAGCTTTGCATGCACGTCATTCTTGTTTGTGATTGATCTGGGAGCCATCGGAACCTCCTGCCACCGGGAAACCATGGTATAGATCAATAGTATATATCATCTGGACAGCAGCATAGATTTTGTGCCAAGTCAGAGGACTCGCTCTCCTTGCGCCATCTTCTTTTGCGGTAAACTAAACCGGTACTTATCGGACGATCCCGCACCACATTCGGTACTCGATTCTGTTTCTTATGCGTCTTACACTGGTGTTGCTCTCGAATCTCCGCGCGCTCCTTGTGACCCGCGCCGTATATCTCGCTTTTCTTCTAGCTGTCTTGTGTGCGATTCCATCCCTTCGCGCCCACGCGCTGCAGGCACGCGCGCGCCACAAGCCCGCATCGGTGTCCGCGACCCACCGCCACGCGGCTGCTGCGCGAACCCGTGCTGCACGCGCCGGTTCATCCCGCACCCACGCACGCAGCTACTCCGTCGCGCGCCGCCGAATCACGCGCCGCCAGCCCGCTATTGTCCGCGCCCGCATGCCGATTCGCCACTATGCGTGGATGACGGCACACAGCCCAGCGACCGCCTCTCACAATTTGCGCTCCGCAGTCGCGGGAGGCGCCGGCACGTCATCGCACGCACCCCGCGAGACAGAACGCGCAGGCATCCCCACGCCTCAGACATCGGTTGCTGAACCCGAGGTCTCTGACGCCGCCGACACCAATATTTCCTCACCGCAGGAAGCAGCCAACCAGCTCGCAGCCGCCGAGATTCCCGCGGCTCCGCATGCCGCGCTTGCCGCTCCCATCGCCGCAGCCGATCCTTTGCGCAGCACACGTATCGTTGCCATGGCGCCTTTGCGCGGTTCGCTCGAATCCCTGATCCGCCAAAATGAGAAGACCAACGCCGACAACCTCGAACGCATTGAAGACGACGCCGATCTGCATGCTCGCATCGCGAACGGCCAGCTCGTCCGCGTTCCCGAGTCCGCTGGACTCGCCGTCAACCCCAGCCTGCCCGACGACCGCCGTTATTGCCGCCCCTGGACAGCAGCTTTTCTAACCGACCTCTCTCGCGCCCATCAGGCGCAGTTCCATCACCCGTTTGAGGTCAGCTCCGCGGTGCGCACGGTCGAGTACCAGAAGCATTTGATGCGCACCAACGGCAACGCCGCACCCGCTGAGGGCGACGTTGCGAGTCCCCACCTCACCGGCGCCACGATTGACATTGCCAAGAAGGGGCTGACCCGCAGCGAACTTTACTGGATGCGGGATCGCCTCAACAGTCTGCAGGCTGAAGGCAAAATCGACGTCGAGGAGGAATTCCGTCAGGCGTGCTTCCACATCACCGTCTATAAGAGCTACATCGGGGCCGGGCCGGCGCACAAGCCTGCCGCGCACCCCGCGGCGCCGCCGGACGAGGACGAAAACCCATCCACTGCCGCCGAAGCCGCAACTCCCGGCGCCTGATCCGCGATCCAATCCAACTTCCTTCTGAAAATCCTCTTCGCGCCCAACCGCATTCAAAGGTACAATCGCGGGCGAACGCAATTGTTCCAGTGTGGATCCTGTGGGAGTACGCGAAGCGTGCGCATTGTGACAAATAATGCAACTATTTGCCGGCTCTCCCGGTCCAACTGCGCAATTCAGGTCGATCCGTTTAACCTTGCATTCTTCCGAGAGGCGGAATCATGAGCGATCCTTTGGTTCAACCAGTGGCCGAGCAGGCGCCCGGTCTCTCCCAGTTGCAGCGCGTCACCAACACCTTCAGTGCACCGTCCAAAACATTTGCCGACATCAAGCGCGGTAACAAGAGCTGGTGGATGCCCTTCATCATCTTCACTCTTGTTGGCTATATCCTCTTTGCCACGGTCGCTTCCAAGATCGGGATGCAGCAGGTGGTCGAAAACCAGATTCACCTCAGCCCCAAGCAGGAGCAGAATCTGACCGAACACCCCGAGCAGCGCGAAATGACGCTGAAGATCTCGCTCTACATCACGGAGGGCGTTTTCCTTGGGAATCCTCTTCTTCTGTTGATCATCGTTGCAATCGGCTCACTGGGCCTTTGGGGTACCATTAACTTCCTGTTTGGCGGCAAAGCCACGTACGGCAGCATCTTCACCGCCTGGATGTATGCGGGCTTGCCCGGCATTTTCAAGGTCCTGCTGGGCATCATTGTCATCTTTGCGGGAACGGCTCCGGAGTCGTTTAACATCAAGAACTACGCCCCCACGAATCTCGGAGCCTTTCTCAATCCGCTTGAGACGCCCCCCGCGCTCTACTCATTGGCCACTTCGCTGGATGTGGTCACGATCTGGACACTCGTACTGCTCGGCATGGGCACAGCCATGGTCGCAGGCGTCAAACGCACATCTGGCTACATCGCCGTCTTCGGGTGGTGGGCCCTCTTTGTGCTTATTGGTGTAGGGGTCGCCGCAGTGACCGGCTGATGGCGAACATCATTTCAAACAAAAACGGCGCGCATCTCAATGATGTGCGCCGCTTCATTCTGTTTCCTGTTGCCTAGTCCCTTTTCCCTGCTTTTGTTCCGGGGTTCCCGGCGACAGGTCTTCGTCACTGGGGTGGGTTACTCGGTCCACCGCCGCATGATCAGCGTGGCGTTAATGCCGCCGAACCCAAATGAATTCGACAGTGCGACGTCGAAGCTGTGCGCAACGGCTTTATTCGGCACGTAGTCCAGCCGGCATTCCGGATCGACGTTCTCAAGATTCGTCGTCGGCGGCAGCATCTGATTCTGCAGTGCCAGCACCGTGATGCCTGCTTCGAGGCCACCGGCGCCGCCCAGCAAATGGCCGGTCATCGACTTGGTGCCGCTCACCTTGAGCTTGCCGTTCAGCGCGTGCTCGCCGAACACCAGCTCAATTGCGCGGGACTCGTTCCCATCGCCGGCCGGGGTCGATGTCGCATGGGCATTTACATAGCCCACTTCTTCCGTCCGAATGCCCGCGTCCTTCAGAGCTGCCCTCATGCTGCGCTGCGCGCCTGCGCCATCGGGAGCGATGCCCGTCATGTGATGCGCATCGGCGCTCATCCCATAGCCGATGACCTCGGCCAGAATCTTCGCGCCGCGTGCTCTGGCAAATTCCAGCTCCTCAAGAATCAGCACTCCGGCGCCTTCGCCAATCACGAATCCGTCGCGGTCTCTGTCGAACGGCCGGCTGGCCCGGGTCGGTTCGTCGTTGCGCGTCGAGAGCGCACGCATCGCCGCAAAACCGCCTACCGATAATGCTGTCACCGATGCTTCAGTGCCGCCGGCAATCATGACATCGGCGTCGCCGTGCATAATCATGCGCACCGAGTCGCCGATGGAATTGGCGGATGTGGCGCACGCCGTCGCCGTAGCGGAAATCGGTCCCTTGGCGCCGTAGCGGATACTCAGTTGTCCCGCCGCCATGTTCACGATGACAGCGGGGATGAAGAAGGGCGAGATTTTGCGTGGGCCACCGGCGAGCAGGTTGGAGTGTTCGCGCTCAATGATTTCGAATCCGCCAATGCCCGAGCCGATAAAAACGCCGGTTCGATCGCCGATCTCTGGTGTGATCTGAAGACCCGACTGGGTGATGGCTTCGTGGGTGGCAGCAAAAGCAAAGTGGATGAAGCGCCCCATCTTGCGCGCTTCTTTTTTGTCTACAAAGTTCAGCGGATCGAAATTCTTCACTTCGGCGGCAAAGGTGACCGGAAAGCCCGTCGTGTCGAAGCCCTGAATGGGGGCCATGCCGCTGGCCCCTGCCAGTAACTGTCGCCACACCTCCGGGGCGGTATTGCCTACACCGCATACCAGCCCGAGGCCGGTGATGACAACTCGACGATTCACCGGTTACTTGCCTTTCGGAGTCTTTTCGTTCTTCTCGATGTACTCGATGGCATCCTTGACAGTCTTGATCTTCTCGGCGTCCTCGTCGGGAATCTCGAGGTCGAAAGCCTCTTCGAACTGCATCACGAGCTCGACCACGTCGAGCGAATCCGCGCCCAGGTCTTCCTGAAAGCTTGCCCCTGGGGTGACCTCCGCCTCGTCCACCTGCAGCTGCTCGACGATGATCTGCTTTACCTTTTCTTCAACAGCCATGCCTGATTCTCCTCGTATTTTTCAGAACTTCGGATGCACTTCGGGCTTCGCCTTGCTTAGTCTCCGCTCCGCCAGCCTACAATACCGGCTCCGGCACACGAACACAACCACAGCGCACAAAAAGATGCGCATGGCCCCGAATCTCCAAGTCTACCGGGCGGGTCAAGGCATGTAAAGGCGCGGTGGGACAGGGAATAGGGAGTGCCGACGGGCCGGCCAAGCCGGTCACGCTTGGAGCTCAGATTCAACAGCATAAAACAGCACTGCCCCTTAGCCCAAATGTGAGCCGGAGTCACCGATAGAGCTAAACTGCGGCCTGATTTCGGATAAATGACCGGGTTGAGCAATTGGACTCAGACGCTTCGCAACATAAATGAGAATCTGGAAAACAGGATTAGGTGAAACTTCGGAACTGACCATCGCCGTTGTGCAACCCATGCGTTCTTGCAAAGGCACAAAGACCACCGTCCTGCTGCCCTCCCCAGGGCCCCTCCACTCGACTACTTAGCTCACCCCTGAGCAAAAGCAGATCCAAGCCGAAAGTTTACGGGCGCTTACAACAATGCCCCCGTGTGTCTTGGAGACATATGGCATCCGCAACCGTTTCAAATTCGTCGCTCGATTCAACTCTCAGTTCTGCTGTGGAGTGTAAACACCCGGCAGCTTCGGCTAAATTCTCTCCCGACGATCCTCTGACCCGAGCTCGAGCCGGCGATCCCGACGGGTTCTCAGAACTCTACCGGCAGCATAGGAAGCGCGTTTTTTCAATTTGCATGCGCATGGTACACGATTTCCAGATGGCCGAAGACCTCACGCAGGAGACCTTTCTTCAGTTGCACCGGAAGCTTGCAACTTTTCGCGGGGACTCCGCCTTCACCACATGGCTTCACCGGATGACAGTCAATATCGTGCTGATGCGCCTGCGCAAGCGCGTGCTCCCCGTGGTTTCGCTCGAACGCCTGGTAAAAAGCAGCGATGAGGAACGCGCCGTGCAAGGCTTTGGCATTTGCGATCCAAGACTGGACGCCGTTGTTGACCGCTTGACCATCGATCGTGCCCTGGCTGCGTTGGCGCCCGGCTATCGAAATGTCTTCCTCCTCCACGATGTCCATGGTCTTCAGCATAGCGAGATTGCCTCGATCGAAGGTTGCTCTGTGGGTAACTCTAAGTCCCAGTTGCACAAGGCGCGGCGTGCATTGCGGGGCGCCCTCACAGCACGAGCGAGCCCGGGAGCTGGCGGATTAGCCGAAGCGACGCTTGTCACGGATGATGCCGACCTAGAATAGTGGCGATTTTTGGTGTTCTCGGATCTGGCGGCTGGGGAGAGTTTGGGTATGGCGAAAACACGGGAGTTGATCGAGCAATTCGAACAAGGCAATCAATTCGGAACATGTGGCGCATGCAGCTGGGAATATCAGTGTCCGCCGCTGCTTCCTAACGATGAAGAGTCCCAGGCCGCTCTGGATCAAGCCTTCGATCGGCATGTCTGCGCGGAACATCCTCGCGTAAAGAAGAAATCAAGCCGTTAAAGAGGCCGTCAGCATTTTTCGGCTAACAGACATCTCTGAGTGTGGGTGCCTTCTTGGAGAGGCATCAACACCGGAAAGGGCGCGGCGAGTTTCTGCTCCGAATTGCACATCAAAAAGGCGTACATTAGGCGAAGAGGTTTCATCCCCCATGATGCAAGCCGTCCTCGTGCCAATTGCAATTCTTATATTTGGCTTTGTTCTAGGCGATTGGATTCGCTCCCGCTCCGCTCGATCCGAGAAGACTCTGCTGGAACAGCGCAACCGCGAGGCAGCCGACGCCCTCGCGGCTCTGCGCGGCGAGTTTGCCATAGCGCAGGGCGAGACGATGAGACGTGCAGGGTTTGAATCGCTGGCCGCCGAGCGGGAAAAGATGATTGCCGCACTGATTGCGGAGCGTGACGAGGCTCGTGGGGAGCAGCAGAAGAGCCACACGGTCGCGCGCGACCAGGCCGCCCGCATCAGTGAGCTTGAGGCGCACCTGAACAACGAACGCCAGAATATGGCGGAAAAGATTGCGCTCCTCGAATCCGCCAAACAGTCGCTGGCGAACCAGTTTGAAGTGCTCGCTGCCAACATTCTCGATCAAAAGTCCAGGACTTTCTCCGAAGGCAGCCAGAAAGAGCTGGGAACGCTGCTCACGCCCTTGCGCGAGCAGATCAGGGAGTTCCGCGAAAAAGTCGAAAAAGCACAGGCAGATTCAAACACCGGCGTCACGAAGCTCGAAACCCTGATCGGCTCGCTCAACGGCCTCAATCAACAACTGTCGGAAGACGCGCGCAACCTCACCACCGCTTTACGCGGCTCCGCGAAGACACAAGGCGATTGGGGAGAATTCATTTTGCGCGACCTGCTCGACAAGGCTGGTCTGCGCGAAGGCGAGCAATATTCGTTTCAGCAGTCTTTCGCTTCGAATGAAAACGACAGCAGCGAACGCGTGCGGTCCGTGCGCACCGATGTCGTCGTCATCCTTCCGGGCGGCCGCAATCTTGTCATCGATTCGAAGGTCTCTCTGACCGCCTACACCGATTGCGTGAGCGCGACGTGCGACGATGATCGAAAGGCCGCACTGAAGCTGCATCTTGCCAGCATGCGCGGCCACATTGCGAGCCTCGCCAAGGCCGGATATCACCGGTTGCCGGAGCTCGAAGCGCCTGACTTTGTCGTGATGTTCGTGCCCGTCGAGCCGGCTTTTCTGATGGCCCTGCAGGCCGACAGCGAGTTGTGGTCCGACGCGTACAAGCAGGGCATTCTGCTCGTCGGTCCCACCACGCTTCTCTACGTCATCCGCATCGTCAATGTGCTCTGGCAGCAGGAGCGTCAGGCGCGCAACGTGCGCGAAGTGATGGAGCGCGGAAGCGAGCTCTACGAGAAATTTGTCGGATTCGTTACGGACATGGAGGCGATTGGCGACAATCTCCGCCGCACCGATCAGAACTATGCGAATGCGATGAAGAAGCTCGTGGATGGCCGCGGCAATCTCATCCGCCAGGTGGAGTTGCTCAAGAAGCTGGGCCTCCGCACCACAAAGTCGCTCCCCAAGGCTCTTCTCGATCGCGCCGACGTGGATCAGGAAGAGCTGGCGCTGTCGGCCGAAGCGGAGAATGGTTCCACGAACCTGGTGTAGTAGCGCGTTCGCCCGCGCCCGCTCGATCGGCGTTCTGCTTAACTATGCGACACTCGCGGTTCCCAGAGTCGCATGCGCAAACTTCCGCTCGCCTTCGATGGCGGCCCGGCGAAGCTTGGGGGCCATCAGTTCCAGGAACCGGTCGGCAGGGAGCGGTTCCCCATAAAGATAGCCCTGGCCTTGGATTGTCTGATCGTTCACGGTGAAGTAGAGAGCCTGCTGCTCGGTCTCTACGCCTTCCACCACCACGCCGAGATTGAGCGAACGCGCCATCGCCATGATCGGCGGAAGGATGGCCAGGGTGGGAGACTGGGTCCCAATGGCACGTGTGAAGGCTTTATCGATCTTGATTCTGTCGACCGATAAGTACGTCAGGTAGGAGAGGCTTGAATAGCCTGTTCCGAAATCGTCGATATAAATACTGTGGCCACGCCGGCGGAGAAGGCGGATGGACTCCATCGCGACCTCCCGATCGGCGGTGGAGCTTTCGGTCACCTCGATGACGATGCTGCCGGGCTGTACGTTGGCCTGCTTGATCGCTTCATCGAGCATGGGCAGGAAGGCAGGATCGGCGAGGTCTGCCGCGGTCACGTTGATGTCCAATTTGAAGTCCGGGATCTTGGTGAGCACTTCGCGGAGCTGGTTCAGTGCGCGGCGAAAGACGAGACTGGTCAGCGAGCCGATAAAACCGCTTTCTTCCGCGACCTTTATGAATTTGTCCGGGCTAACCTGAGTGCCATCGCGATCCTTCCACCGTGCCAACGCCTCAGCGCCTACGATCCTTCCATTGACCAGGTCCACGATTGGTTGATACACAACCTGCAATTTTTCTTCCGCGACCGCCCGCCTGAGTTGCTGCTCCATGGAAATGTGGCGGCGGCGAAACGCAAACAGGACGGCTCCGATAAACGCGCCGGCGACGCAGCCTGAGAGGGATGTGCCGGCAACGGCGGCAAACTCTCCTTGCCGCGCTTCGTCGACAGAGACCGATGCTGTGACACACGTCAAGAGAGCAGACGAACAGTGAGTCGCGACGAGCGTGTCTCCTTTGCGCAGCACGTCGCCGGAGACTTCGCCCGCTGACGTCGAAGCAGGTGTCCCAAGGCCTGAGCCTGAGGCGCTTTCCGCATTCGAGTTCACTGCGAGATGGATGGGCAGAGGCCCGGCGATCTCAGGCATGTGCGAGCCGAAAACAACGAAGGTGCTGCCCAGCTGCAATCCCGCTCGTTTGAGGCTTTCGTCGCGAATCGGAACGAGATTCGTGTAGGCCACAGTGCCGTCGGGCGCAGTGCCTGCCGCAGCGAATTGGCCGATTGGATGCACTGGCCGGCCGGCTGTCGCGGAGCAATCAATGCGCGCTCCGTGAATCCGTCCAGCGTCTTTGAGGTATTCCGACCGGAAAACGAGCTCCCGGAAGCGGCCGAGTTCGGCATCGGAGCAGGCCGGATAGGAGGAGTGCTGCAGGACCGCCAAAACGTCGTGCGCCTCTTTCACAGAAGCGGCTTCCTGCGCTGCTACGCGGGAAAGATATCTCTTCAGTTGGAATTCGGCGAGCGGGATGGTAAGCAGGGAGCCCAGCGCAAAACCGGCAACCATTCCGAGCGCTGCCGTCGCTGCGACTACCGCTTGCTTGGCTTGTCCGTGCTTTTGGCGGTCTTGCATAGCCTTAGCTCCAACCGTGGGAACTTCCTTTACATGTGTATCGCGTCTAGTTTTAAGCAACAATGGCCCTTTCATGGCAAGCGCTAACGCTTTTGTGGTCAGAGGTTTTGCGGATGGCCCTTTCGTGGTAAGCACTCACACCTTCGTGCCTGAAATCCTGCCGATCGGGTGCCGAAGGTGGATAGATCGCCCTGGATTCGTTTTAACGACCGTAAGGACCTAGAATTGCGCTGATACGGCGAAGCACGGCCTATTCCGACCCAGCGTACGCTTCGCGCATCCGCCTCCACGTGGCCGCCAGATCCTCAGGAAGCACGCGCGTCTCCGACACCGTCGTCATGAAATTGGTGTCGCCCAGCCAGCGCGGCAGCGCATGCAAGTGCAGATGCCCGGCCACGCCGGCGCCCGCCGCCTTGCCCAGATTCATCCCGATATTCAGCCCATGGGGACGATAGAGCTGCTCCAGCACGTTCTCAGTTTTCAGCGCCAGGTCCATCATTTCGTGGGCAGCTTCGGTGGTCATGCCCCCGAGCCGGTCGAGGTGCGCATATGGCACCACCATCACGTGGCCCGAGGTGTAGGGATAGGCGTTAAGGCAGATGTAGCAATGCTTGCCGCGCACCACCAGTCCTGCTGCGGCCTCCGCCTCCTCGGCTGACATGCCGTTTGCAATGGCATAGTCCACCGAGGCCACCAGATTGCAAAAGACGCATCCCTTGTCGCCCGGCCAGGCCGCCAGCCGTTCCGGGATTCCCGGCCGCGGAACCCCATCCGCAGTGGTTACGTACGCAAATCGCCAGGGAGTCCAGAGTTGGTCCATATCGTGAATGCAGTCGTACCTCAGTATAGTGGCCCGTACTTGCCCCATTTTTCTCTGACGTCAGCCAACGCCAAAGCGTTCGGTTCCTCAAGGACTCCCGGTCTTTTCCCGCCTCGCGGTCGCCGCTCCTATGCAAGCCATTTTTGTGAATTTTTCGCATCAGACCCGCTCTCATTGGCGTTACGCCAACTTGTTGCATTGACGCTGGAAAGACGAGGTTGCTAAACTTGAGTTGTAGCTCCTGTGTGCGGATTCCATCAGTGAGCTGCGGCCGACCTCCAGCCAGCCGTTGCGCGCCTGGTGATTCCCTCGGAGACGAGTCGCTTCGATAGCCGGAAGTCCCGGCCCGGACGACTGTCCCCGCGAGATTTCATTAGGTCGCATGTGCGGCGCGAGAAACAGGCCACGGCGCGTGCGGTTGAAAGCTTCCGCGTGAACCGCGCCCGCTCCGGGGACTCAGCAGTTCGTCGCCGGTGCAATGAATCCCGGAGCACCAGTGATGGCAAACGTCCTCAATCCAGAACCCGAGAGCATAACCCTGAACACCGAACTCGAAACACCAACCCTTGACCCTGCGACGGAGCTTGAGCAGCCGTTGCACGAATCCACGTCCAACTTCGAAAACACCGAAGCACTCGTTTCCTCCGCGCTGGACGCCGATGCCACAACTGAGCACGCAGCAGAACCCGAAACCGCAGAAGTTCGCACTAGCGAAACAACTGCCGCGCCGCTGACCAATAAACCAACTGAGCACGCCCCTGAATCCCTTGATGATTTTTCTGCCGCTCTTGAAGCCTTTGAGCGCGAACAGGCCGCCGAAGCGGCTGCCGTCGAAGCCTACGGCGATAAGGTAGTCTCCGGCACCGTCATCAAGCAGACTGAGAAGCACCTTGTCGTCGATGTGGGCCTCAAGTCCGAAGGCCTCGTTCCCATCGAGCAGGTCCTTGACCACACTGGCGCCGTGAAGTTCCAGCCCGGTGAAGTGATCGACGTGGTCATCGAGCGCGAGGAGCCCGAAGGCGGCTATCTCGTCAGCTACGAGAAGGCGCAGCGCCTCCGCGTGTGGGACACCATTGAAAGAGCCGCGAACGACAAGACCCCCGTGATGGGAACGGTCGTCAGCCGTGTCAAAGGCGGGCTCACCGTCGACATCGGCATGAAGGCATTCCTTCCCGGCTCGCAGCTTGAGATTCGCCCCGTCCGCAATCTCGACGGCTATCTGGGCCAGCAGATTGAAGTCCGCGTCATCAAGCTGAACAAGAAGCGCGGCAACGTGGTCGTCAGCCGGAAGGAGATCCTCGAGGAAGAGCAGAACGCGAAGCGTTCGCAAACCCTCGAGCACCTCGATGAGGGCGCAATCCTGACCGGCACTGTAAAAAACCTCACCGACTACGGCGCGTTCGTCGACCTCGGCGGCATCGACGGCCTCCTGCACATTACCGACATGAGCTGGGGACGCCTCACGCATCCGCGCGATCTGGTCAACGTTGGCGACGAAATCCAGGTCAAGGTGCTCAAGTTCGACAAAGAAAAACAACGGGTCTCGCTGGGCTTCAAACAGCTGACGCCCGATCCATGGCTCGATGCCACCGAACGTTATCCCGTCGGTGCGCGCGTCCATGGCCGCGTCCTTTCGGTTACCGACTACGGCGCGTTTGTCGAACTCGAGCAGGGCATTGAAGGCCTGGTCCATCTCTCCGAGATGACCTGGTCCAAGCGCCTCAAGCACCCGTCCAAACTGGTCAAGCCGGGCGACGAAGTCGACACTGTCGTCCTCAGCGTGAACCCCGCCGACCGCCGCATCTCTCTCGGCATGAAGCAGCTCCTCGAAAATCCCTGGGAGCACCTCACCGAGCGCTATCCGGCTGGCACGGTCGTCGAAGGCCGCGTCCGCAATCTGACCGACTTCGGCGCCTTCATCGAGATCGAGGACGGCATCGACGGTCTGGTGCATGTCTCGAACCTCAGCTGGACCAAGCGCGTCAAGCATCCTTCTGAAGTGGTGAAGAAGGGCGAAAAGGTCAAGGCAGTTGTTCTCGGCGTTGAGCCGCAGAATCGCCGCCTGAGCCTCGGCATCAAGCAACTCCAGCCCGATGTCTGGGAGAGCTTCTTTGCCGCACATCGGGTAGGCGATGTGGTGCACGGCAAGGTTCTCCGCACCGCGCAATTCGGCGCTTTTGTTGAAATTGCCGAGGGTGTTGAAGGCCTCTGCCATATCTCCGAAGCCGTGGGTGAAGACGGTGCTCCAGCCAAGCTCGAGCAGGGAGAAGAGCACGAATTCAAGATCATCAAGATCAATGTGGAAGAGAAGAAGGTGGGACTCAGCCTGCGCG
Organism: uncultured Acidobacteriaceae bacterium; assembly: GCA_963745845.1. GTDB lineage: Bacteria > Acidobacteriota > Terriglobia > Terriglobales > Acidobacteriaceae > Telmatobacter. Next base: position 150,244 of record CAVUZE010000007.1, read on the forward strand.
CCGTCACCGGCCACGAGGCCAGCCGCGCCCAGGTCGAGCACTACAAGGCGGACACACACAAGCATCCTGTCTCCAGCTCAACCACCACCCTTGGCGATCTCATCAACTGGAAGAGCGAACGCTAAAAGCATCTCCTAAGCAGCAGTACAAAAACGGCCATCCTTCGGGGTGGCCGCTTTTGTTGATTGAAAGTGTGAGGTGCGAACGATCAAAGGGTCTTGATAGGAATAGTGATTCTCAACGGTCAATGGCAGATAAAGACAGCATCGCCGTTTGAGGGCCGCGGACTCTTCTATTGACTAAAGTGAAGAGGCAAGATCGCTGCTGATCGAATTGAACGCAGTCTTGATCTCTGCCGACAAGCCCTTCATCGAAATCACTCCGCCGAAGGCGATCAGCGCCACCACGAGCGCATATTCAACCAGATCCTGTCCCTCTTCTCGGATCAGGAAGTCTTTCATCCGGAAATGAAGCCTCAGGATCGCGTCATTTGTCATGCTGTTCGCGGACGATGCCGCGTTCAACAACCGCCCAACGAATATACTGCAAGGATTCCTCATGATTAGTCTCCGTTTTGACCCGCCTCCATCCGTCGTGCAGCCAGGCGCATATCGTGCAGTTCGCTCAGACTAAAAAAGCCCTTGGGAAGCCGTAACATGAGGATCGTATTTTCGGTAACCGGTGACAATGACTCTTTTGCATCAGAAAGTGTTAGATTTCATCGGCGAAACCTAACACAAAAGGAGTATGCCGCCTGGATGCAATGCTTTTTCAATTCTGAACCCGTAAGATTGGCGATGATTTTCCGCCTGGAATCACGGCCCGGGAAGCAGAACCTGAAGGTCTCCCTGCCGCATCGCCAGTACTAAGACAATTCCCAGCGAAGCCACAACACAAGCCAGCGCAAAGAGAAACACGCTCGCATAGCCGAAGGTGCCAATGACTGCGCCGGCGATCGGTCCAACCAGAAAAAACGACACATCCGCGAATACTGTGTAAACGCCAAGAGCAGTCCCGCGGCTGCGTTCCGGCACGCGTTTCACCGCCTCCACGCCGAGCGCTGGAAACACCAGCGAGAATCCAAACCCCGCAAGAGCAGCTCCGCCAAACGCCATCCATGGCGAGACGGCGCGCCACAGAATCAGAACCCCAAGCGACTCCACGAGCAGGCACGTGATGCCAACGGGAAATCCACCATAGTGGCTGATCGCGCGGATGAACAAGAGGCGCGCGGCAATAAACGCTACGCCAAATCCCGTGAGACAAAGGGCTGCTCCATGCCATTGGCGGCTGGCGTAAAAGAGCGTGACAAACGTCGCCAGCACGCTGTAACCCACCCCGCCCAGCGCGAGACCCATCCCATGCGGTATCACTCGTCCGAGCACGTCGCGAAACGGCAAATGCTCACCGTGCACCACGGGCACCGGCGGTTTGCGGCTGGCGAGGGCAAAACTTGCACCGCACAGGACAATCGTGACGATCCCGATCGTAGCGAGACCCCATTGCTGCTCCATCACGACACCCAGCGGCGCACCCAGGGCAAGGGCGCCGTAGGTCGCCACGCCGTTAAATGAGATGACTTTGGCGGTGTTGTCCTGACCGACGGCCGTAATGCCCCAAAGTGTTGCGCCAGTCGACCCCAGGCTTTCGCCCACACCCAGCACCAACCGGCTGGCAAGCAGGCTGGTCAAACTCAGCCATGCGGGATTGCGGTGCAGCGCGGCCGCGCCGAGCAGCAACGACCCGCTGACAGTGCACGCGCCCATGCCCCACATCACGGAAACCTTGGCTCCCGCATGGTCGCTGATACGTCCCGCCCACGGTCTGCTCAGAAACGTTGCAATGTATTGAATGCTGATGACCAACCCGGCCAGCGATGCGTGATACCCCATGCGCAAATGCACGTACTCGGGCAGAATTGCCAGCGGCAAGCCGATTGCGAGATAGCAGACAAAGGTGAAATAGACGTACCCCAGAATGTTTCGCAAATCCGCAGGCGACGTGGAAGAAGGGCGAGCGGATGCCGTGTCGATGGCGGGGCTTTGCATGCGTGGAGAGGGGACGAACTCTCGAAGAGCGTTCCATCTCCAGTATAACGAAGGCGAAAACGCTTTGTGCGCCTGCTGCAGCAAGGGGATCCGTTGCCAGACGGCTCCCGGCTACGGGGATGTACTTGTCTTCGTAGGTGCGTCTGGCTTCGCTGGCTCCGTTCCAAAGGCCTTGTCGAGGAATTCCACCACGCGCTGCCGCGCATCGTATCCATGCCATGGTTCGGGCGAAGGCCTCCCAAACATCCCGATCGCGAGCGGCCCGTGGTCCTCGCGCGGATACGTCACGAGCTCGACAGGCACGCCTTCCTGCCGCAGCGCACGATACATCTCCTCGGACTGGCCCAGCGGATCGGTGACATCGCTTTGCCCCTGGAGAAGCATGAAGGGCGTTTTAGCTTTTGCCGCGCCGGCCAGCGGGCTCTGCCGCCACGCGTCTTCTAAATGCTCCCATGGCTTGCCGAAATACCAGCGGTCGTACCACGACCCGCGCTCGGTGCCGTATTCACTGAATTGGTCAATTACGGGCGCGCCGCTGATGATGGCCTTGAAGCGATCAGTCTTTCCTTCAACAAATGCCGCCATCTCGCCGCCATAGCTGTAGCCCATCAGCGCCATCTTCGACGAATCGAGTGGATACTTCACCAGCACGGCATCCACGCCCGCCATTACGTCGCGGTAGTCGCCGCCGCCGAGGTCGTTCTTGTTGGCCGCGGCAAACTTTACTCCGTAATTCGACGAGCCGCGCGGATTGGGCCGCAGCACGGCCCATCCGTGGCCGACGAGAAACGCGACAAACGCATCATTCCTATTCTCAAACGCGCCGAACGGGCCCCCATGCACATCCACGATCAGCGGAACCTTTTTGGAGCCCGTATCCGGCGGTAGATACAGCAGCCCCTCAATCGTGAATCCGTCGCTCTTCCACTGCACCAGCTCCGGCTCGACAAAGCGCAAACCGGCTGGAGCCAGCTCCGGAATTGGCAGCGCCGTGCACGCATCACCCAGTTGCCGCGCGTAGCAAAGTTTCTGCGGTTGTCCGCCACTTTCTGCCAACCAAAGCCAACCCGTCTGCTTGCGATTCGTATTGAGGGCAGTGACCATGGGCGCTCTAAGATCGATCGGCTGGGGAGGCTTGCTTCCGTCTAGCGCGAGACGCACCGGCGAGGTGTGGGTGCCGATAGCGGCCTGCGCGATCACCGAGCCGCCGGGCGAGAAGTAAAGCGCCGACCCATTCAGCTGCCCCGCGAATCCCGTGGACAAGGGCACGACTTTGGGGCCGGAGGATTCCCTGGGAAGGGCGTAGATTTCGTCGTAGCCGGGCGGCGCGTCTTCATCGGTCTGCGCAGCAAATACGATGGTGCTCTCGTCGTGCGAGAAGGCGGCGCCGCCGACCGTGGGGGGAACGGAGTTGAGCTTTTGTGGCTTATCGGGGGTCGACGCATCGACGACGAAGGCTTGTCGGGAGGGGCCGAGGTCGGAGAGATCGTTGGGCGGCTCGGTGATGACGAGAAGACGGTCTGCAGCCTGGGACCAGACGACAGTGCTCACATCGGGTTCGATGCCGACGGCCTTTAACGCTCCATCCAGCGTTCCATCCGTTTTCAGCGCGGCCAGATAGAGGCGTGTGCCGTGCTTCTCATGATTTACCCATGAAGCATCGGCCTTCGCGTCGCTCTGTTTCTTCTCACCCGGCGTCTGCGGATCGCGCGCCCACACTGCGAGCCATTTGCCGTCATCTGATATTGCGAAACCCGACGGCTCAAGCGCAACCTCTTCGGGGGTGGCATCCTTCTTCGCCGCATCGCCCGCTGGCTTTTCATCGGTCTTCTTCTCGTCCTTCTTTTCCGCGCCGGGCGGGGGAATCGCATTCTTCTCTTTCGATTCGTCCACCGTGGGCACGATTTTCAAGTCGTAGGGCGCCGCTTCGCCGCCGCGCAGATCCAGCCGAAACAACTCCGTGTGTTCATCGCGGTGCGCGAGGAAGAAGATGGCGGACCCATCGGGCGCCCATTGCGGATTGCGCTCCCCACGCTTGTCGGCGGGCGGCGAAAACGTCAATTGCCGCGCCTTTTCCGAGCCGCTCGTTGCAACCGCCCACACGTGCGCCTTGGCTCCATCCGCCGTTGCATCCACTACCGTGAAGAGCGCTTGCTTGCCATCGGGCGAGAGTTGCGGCCCGCCGATCGATTTCAAATGGCGCAGGTCATCCGTGGTGGGAAAATGCAAAGCCGGGGCCTGTTCAGCCGGCAGACTGCAAGCGGGATTCAAAAGAAGCGAGACGCAGAAAGCCAGAACGTGGCAGACACGGCGCAGGCAAGAAAGCATGCGGTCAGAATACACAATGCTGATTCCGCAGGACCAAAATGCGAAGGCCGCCCATTGAGCGGCCTGCATTCGAATGCCAATTCCAACGACTCCAGCGTGCTTGTTGCTGCATCTAGCGCGCTTGTTGTTGCACCGGCGGGCGCGGCGCAGAGGGCGGCGCCTGTTGTGCTGGCTTCGGCTTTGCCCCTTCCTTCTTCGACGGCGCCAGGATGGCGTGCAGGATGGTTCCTTCCATGCGCGGCATAAACTCCACCGTCCCCGCTTCGCCGATATCTTGAATCAGCCGGTTGATGATGGCGTATCCCAGTTCGCGGTGGGCCATCTGGCGGCCACGGAAGCGCAGGCTGGCCTTCACCTTGTCGCCTTCATTCAAAAAGCGCACAGCCTGGTTCTTCTTGGTCTGGTAGTCGTGCTCGTCCACCGTGACCGAAAACTTGACTTCCTTGATGGTGATGACCTTTTGCTTCTTGCGGGCGGCGCGCTCGCTCTTCTCTTTTTCGTAGAGGAAGCGGCCGTAGTCCTGAATGCGGCAAACGGGTGGAACGGCGGTGGGCGAAACTTCCACCAGATCGAGCCCGCGCTCGCGGGCGATCTTCAACGCCTCAAAAGGAGGCAGGATTCCCAGTTGTTCGCCGTTTTCGTCGATGACGCGAATCTCGCGTGCCCGGATGCGATCGTTGATGCGGATAAAAGACTTGGCCGAACGTTTATCGAGTGCGATGGTTCTCCTCCACTTGGGGTTCGCAGCTTCCGGTTCCGGGGCCATCCGGAACGGTAAAGGGGTTCCACAATTACTTTTCCCCGAAGCACCGCCGCCAAGTGGCTTTTTCCTTCCGGGGTCCCCGGCGACAGGTCTTCGTCGCTGGGGTGGAAGAAAATGCCAACTTGCACGACAGTGGAAAGGGCATGTGAATTGTGGAACCGCTCTAAAAAGCCCACGAACGCACCCTGAGTATAGCATTGGTTTGGTTGCAGCCGCGCCAGGTTTGGGCGCAAAGAGGGTGGGAATCAATCCGCGGCAAACGACTCCGAAATTGCTGAAAGCTCCTTCGCTTCAACACTCGACAAGTTACCCTGTGCATCGATTCCGGTAACGCGCACTCGGACGCTTTGATTGGCGGGGAGGGATCCATCCACCTCGACCGGCAGAAAATTCTCGGTCAACGCTGAAGTCCGGCCCAACTGGGCCAGCGCCTCCGGGGTGTGCAGAGTGATCGCGTCGAGTTCCTGGCCCACAAATGCTTGCCGGTGCGCCAGGCTCTTTTCCGCAGCCAAGGCGCGCATTGCAGCCATGCGCTCTACGACGACCTCGACAGCAACAGGGTCCGCTGCATGCAATGCCCAGGCGCGCGTTCCGGGCCGCGGCGAAAATGGGAACAGGTGCAGATAGCCGAAAGGCAGCGCGCGCACAAATTCGAGTGTCTCCTCGAACTCGGCATCCGTTTCGCCGGGAAAGCCCACCATGACATCGGCGCCGAGGGTTAACTCAGGTCCCGCGGCTCGCACCAACGCCGCAACTTTTTCGGCATAGTGCCACGGCCGGTAGCGCCGGTGCATGCGTCGCAGCACTGCGTCCGACCCGGATTGCAAAGGCAGATGCGCATGACGAGCCAGACGAGCACCCCAGCTCCCCGGACCTGTCGTTGGGGCTCCTGGCTTACCCTGCCGATGAATGGGATTCGCCGACCGCGCAGGTCCGCCGAACTCCGCCATCAGGCCGATCAACTCGGCATCCCAATCCATCGGCTCAATCGAGCTCAATCGCAGCCGCGGCAATTCTGTTTGCGCAAAGATTTGCCGCACCAGGCTGGCTAGCGATGCAGGCGTCGCGGCCGAACTCCGTGCCCCATCCTTTCGGCTCACCGGGGTCCCCGCGGACAGGTCCTCGTCCGTGGGGTGGTCGCGCGAAAGGGTGGGAGACCACGCATCTCGAATTTCATTTGTCTCGCCTGCAACTGCAAGGTCCCGTCCCCACCGGCCTAAATTAATGCCGGAGAGGACCAGCTCGATTCCGCCTGCCGCAACAAATCCCTCTACCTGCCGCATCACGGCCGCGCCGGGCAGACTTCTAGACGAGCCTCTCGTTTGCGGGATGACGCAGAACGAGCACCGGTTTCCGCAGCCTTCCTGGATCTTCAAATTCGGCCGGGTCTGCGCGCCGGGAACCACCTGTGCTTCGGCTAAAAACGAATGGGCGAAAGAATCATCGGCAAGAATGAGAGGCGAACCGCTGCCCGCGATCAACGATGCCATGCTCACTAGTCCTGCATTCGACGCAATCGCATCTTGCCCAGTCACTAGCCCGAGAGCAATCTTCGGCACGGATGCTTTGTGGCTGTTGCCCACAACCGCCGCGACTCCAGCCAATGCCGCCAGTTCCTCAGGCGCCCGCTGCGCATAGCAGCCCGTCGCCACAATCCGCGCCTCGGGATTGAGCCGGTGGGCTCGGCGAATAAACGCGCGCGCTTCACGATCGGCTTCGGCGGTCACACTGCATGTGTTCACGACGATCACATCGGCTTGCTGGGCCTGCCGTTCCGAACATCCGGACGCGTTCAATTGCGCGGCAATTGCCTCGCCATCGGCCCGGGCCGCGCGGCAGCCGAAGTTCTCAATGTGAAACGAAGATCCCACAAAACCAGTGTAGGACAATGCGCAAACCGGGGTGGCGTTGACCCGAACTCTGGCCCACACATCGCGAGGGCGATATCACAATCCTCCTTCAATTCCTGTGCTAGACTCCCTCACGTTATGCGAATCCATGCTGCTCTGTTGCAAGTTTTCCTGGCCTCTGCTGCTATTGTGCCGGCTGTCCTGTTCGCGCAAGAAAACTCCGCTCCTCACCTCGAGAAACGCGGTGCGGCGACCCAGCTTTTCGTTGATGGCAAGCCCTTCCTGATCCTTGGGGGCGAGTTGCACAACTCTTCTTCCTCCAGCCTCGATTACATGAAACCGCTTTGGTCCGAACTCGCCGGTATGGGCCTCAACACCGTCGTCACGCCGCTCAGTTGGGAACTCGTCGAGCCCGTGGAAGGCAAATACGATTTCACGCTCGTTGACGGTCTTCTCGATCAAGCGCGCCAGGAGCATACGCGCATCGTCTTTCTCTGGCTCGCTTCGTGGAAAAACGGCATGTCCAGCTATGCCCCTGTCTGGGTCAAGCAAGACACGCGGCGTTTCCCGCGAGTGGTTGAAAATGGCGCCGAGGTCGAAGTCCTGAGCCCGCAGGGAACTGCGACAGAAGAGGCCGATGCGCGTGCCTTTGCCGCACTGATGCAGCACATCAAAGAAGCTGATAGCCGCGATCACACCGTGCTCATGATGCAGATCGAAAATGAAGTCGGAGTTCTCGGCGATACGCGCGACCACTCCGCAGCGGCAAACCGCGCTTTTGCCTCTCCAGTGCCCGCCGAGTTGACCCGCTATCTGCAGGCGCACCGCGACACCCTCTACCCATCGCTCCGCGCGCTCTGGGATCCGAATGGCGACAAAACCTCGGGGACATGGGCCGAAGTCTTCGGCGATACCGAACGCGCCGACGAGCTTTTCATGGCTTGGCACTACGCCCACTTCGTTCAGTCCGTCACGGCGCGTGGCAAGGCAGCCTACGACATTCCGATGTATGTCAATACCTGGCTCGCTGGCGACGACTCGACACCGGGAAATTACCCCAGCGGCGGTCCCGAGCCGTGGGTCATCGACGTCTGGAAGGCTGCGGGCTCCGCAATCGACTTCTATTCACCCGACCTCTACGACCCGAACTTCGCCCTGTGGTGCAAGCGTTATCACCGCGACGGTAACCCGCTCTTCATGCCCGAAACCCGAGGCGGCGCAGCTGGTGCGGCCAATGTCTTCTACGCGCTCGGCGAGGAGGCTGGATTTGGTTTTTCTCCTTTCGGCATCGAAAGCGAAATCGACGCGAAGGGCGATCTGGCCGCAAGCTACACGCTGCTTGCGAAACTGTCCCCGCTGATCGCGCGACACCAGAGCGACGGCACCATCCATGGTTTCGTTCTCGACCACAGCCGTCCGTCCGTCGACTTCACCATGAGCGGCTACACGCTCCACGTCACGCTGGATGAGATCTTTGACAGTCACTCCGAGACGGGCTACGGAATCGTTATGGCGACTGGCCCCGAAGAGTTTCTTGGAGCCGGCAAAGGATTCCGTGTTTCCTTTATTCCGCGTTCCGGCAAGCCAGTGGGCATCGCCGCTGTCGACGAAGGAAGCTTCGGCGATGACGGTAAATGGATTCCCGGACGGCGTCTCAACGGCGACGAAAATGACCAAGGGAAAGGCTGGCGCTTTGATTCACTCGGGTTGAAAATTGAAAAGGCGGCACTCTACCGGTTTGAGTAAGCAATCTCGAACCGTAGGTGGCGGCCTGAGTTCGACTTGCTTGTGGTTGCCGGCCTTCTGTCCACGCATTGGATTCCCCAAGGAGGCTTCTCAATGAACACCCTTGGAATTCGACTCTCTACGCTCGGGCTACTGCTTTGGATAATCCCCTGGGCCGCGCGGGCGCAGATGCCTGCGAAGAAAATTGCCGTGAGCAGCGGAAACCTTTGTGTGACAGAGGGCGCAGTCGTGAACGGCGCCGGAGATCGCCTGACCGTCGACTCTCCGAAAATGCGCGCGTATGTGAATGCCTGGACTTCGCAGGCGATCGAGGCGAAGTTCACCTATCTCGGCCCAACAGCCGAAGAATCGAAACTGGGTTCGGGCGAAATACGGCGACAGTTCGGCCTCAAGTTGCGCGCTCAGAATGCTTGCAATCTTGTGTACGCCATGTGGCGCATCGAGCCCGAGTCGAAAATCGTCGTGTCAATCAAGAGGAATCCCGACCAGACCAGGAGTTCGGAGTGCGGAAACCGAGGCTACCAGAACATCAAGCCTCAACACGCGGCTGCTGTGCCCGCTTTGCGGCCGGGCGAGACCCATAAACTGACTGCGGAGCTGGATGGCGAAGAACTGCATGTGTTTGTCGACAGTCGCGGCGTTTGGGAGGGAAGCCTTGGTCCGGAGGCGCAGAATCTGAATGGGCCTGTAGGGATTCGCTCGGACAACGCCAGGCTCGCATTCGACCTGAAGGCTGGAGCAATGGCGGGAATGCACCCGGATTTCAAGATCGCCTGCAAATCCGGTCCAGAGGCATCGGACTGAGGCTCTGGCGCCTGAGACGTGTCTTTTGGGCGCTTCCTCGGTCCTCGATGCGCGGTAGCGGGGAATCCGACCCTGGGTTATACTAAATAGAGCCTCAAAGGCGAAGGGAAGTCCCTGCGTCTATGGCTTTCTGGCGGGCCAAAGCCCTCCTCCAAGAAGAGAAAAACAATGCCCAAGTTGAAAACCCATTCGGGCGCGGCCAAGCGCTTCAGCAAGACTGGCACCGGCAAAATCAAGCGGGGCCAGACGAAGACGCGGCACATCCTTACTTCGAAGGCGCCAAAGACGAAGCGCAAGCTGGGCAAGACCCTGCTTGTCTCCGACGGCGACTACAAGAAGGTAGCGCGCATGATTCCCTACGCCTGAGCACCTGCGGTGGGGCGGACCTTTGGATTGGGTTCGTGCCACAAGTGCAGATGGGCCTACGATGGCCCCCGCTGGTTGCGAAAATCGTTCGCGCCGGTGAGAGATTCAGGCCCAACGAGCGAGTCTCGAAAAAACGAGTCTCGCCAAGCGAGTGAAGAGGTTTACCGGCCAACAAAATTGGCCCTCCTGCCTCCAGCCGCTGAACCGACGCAACACAAACGGAGAAGACGAAGATGCCTCGCGTAAAACGCAGTACCAAACGCAACGACCGCCGCAAAAAAATCCTTGATCGGGCGAGCGGTTACTTCCTCACTAAATCCAAGCTCTATCAGGCAGCGCAGGAAGCCGTGGAGCGCGGCCTCAAGTTTGCCTATACCGGCCGCCGCCAGAAGAAGCGCCAGTTCCGCTCCCTGTGGATCGTACGCATCTCCGCAGCCGCCAAGCTGAATGGCACAAGCTATTCGCAATTCATCAGCGGATTGAAAAAGGCCCGCGTCGAGCTCGACCGCAAGATTCTTGCCGACATCGCCGTCCATGACGCAGCAGGCTTTACCAAGCTGGCCGAGCAGGCCAAAGGCGCTCTGGCCAGCAAAGCAGCATAAAGACAACCCGGACTGGGGCCCCATTGACAGGTCTTCGCCGATGGGGTGGTGGAGTTGCAAACGGCCTGGAGCTCAGCTTCAGGCCGTTTCTCCGGAACACAACAAGGGCTACCCACGGAATCTGATCGCGCATAGAATTAGCTAGGACAATGAAAGTCCGAGATCTGTTGAAACTGATTGAGAAGGACGGCTGGTATCAGGCCGCACAAAAGGGAAGTCATCGTCAGTTTAAACATCCGGTAAAGCTAGGTCGTGTCACCGTGGCGGGGCACCCTTCGCAAGAGATGGATAAGGGAACGCTCAACAGCATTCTGAAGCAGGCAGGAATGAAATGACTCGATATGCGGTTGTTTTCGAAAAGACCTCCACGGGTTGGAACGCCTATGCGCCTGACTTGCCGGGACTCGGTGTGGCCGCCGCGACGATCGAAGAGACAGAAAAGCTGATCCGCGAAGGAATTGAGTTTCACATTGAGGGTCTTCGCGAAGACGGTCTGCCGATTCCCGAGGCAATGGCGCAGGTAAAGCAAATCGCCATCCCCGCGTGAATTCACCCCATTTTTTCGCGCTTGCCCACATCTAAAGATCCGTACCGGTCCGCGAGCCTCCTCCCTCGCCCCGCGCTGTGGTTTATCCTGCTCCTTACGCAATGACGAACGAAGAAACATCGGACATCTCAAGGTATTCTGAACAAAACCTCGCCCAGTTTTTTTCGAATCTGGAGGCTGCTGCGCGGTTTGAAGCTGCGAATGCTCGCTCGCTGGAGGAAATAGAAAATCTCAGGCTGGCGTGGTTCGGACGCAAGCAGGGCTTGCTAAAGGTGCAGTCCGACCAATGGCTCAGGAACGCCCCACCTGAGGCCAAGAAGCCCCTCGGGCAACGCTTCAACGCGCTCAAGGCGGTCTTGGAAGACCTGCTGAACCAGATGACGGGATCCGGCCCGAACGATGCTGCTCTCGCCGCCGAGGCCATCGACATCACACTCCCCGGCACCCGTCGCCTCACGGGTGCAGAGCATCCCATTACGCGCACGCTGAACGAAATCACCAGTGTTTTCGCGGCTCTGGGCTACTCTGTAGGCGTCGGCCCCGAGGTCGAAACCGACTTCTACAACTTCGAGAGCATGAATTTTCCGCCGGGTCATCCCGCGCGCGACACGCAGGACACGCTGGTCATCGCCAATCAGGAGCGGCGCCCGTTGCGTGACCGCCTGCTTCTGCGCACGCATACTTCGCCGGTGCAGATGCGCACCATGGAGCAGCAGCCGCCGCCCGTCCGTATCGTGATTCCCGGCAAAGTACACAGGAATGAAGCCGACGATGCGACCCACTCTTCCACCTTCCATCAGGTCGAGGGCCTCTGCGTCGATACCAACATCACCTTCAGTGATCTCAAAGGCACGCTCGATCACGCGATGAAGGCTCTCTTCGGCTCCTCGGTCAAGACACGCTTCTTTCCGTCGTTTTTCCCGTTTACTGAGCCGAGTGCCGATGTGCAGATCAGCTGCATTTTCTGCGGAGGCAAAGGTTGCCGCAAATGCAAGCACTCCGGCTGGATTGAGCTGCTGGGCTGCGGCATGGTCGATCCCGCCGTTTTTGCTTTCGCCGCCGAGAAGCAGCCAGGCTACGACCCGAAAAAGGTCTCCGGCTTCGCCTTTGGCATGGGGGCGGAGCGGATCGCGATGATGAAGTATGGCGTAAGCGATATTGGGCAGTTTTACTCAGGCGATATGCGGTTCTTGGGGCAGTTTGCGTAGGCGGGATGAGCAGAACTCGACACTATCGAGACTTGATCGCATGGCAGAAAGCCATGGATCTCGCACGTGCAATCTATGCGCAAACCGAAGAATTCCCTAAGTCGGAGACATTTGGGCTGCGAATGCAATTGCGTCGATCGGCTGTCAACACGGCCAGCCACATCGCCGAAGGCCATGGTCGATTAACCGACGCAGAGAATCGCAAATCGCGCAGCGTAGCTCGTGGCTCTCTAAATGAACTGCAAACGGAGCTTGAACTCGCGGGAAGCCTCGGATTCATAAACGAAGAAGCAACGAACGCATTGGTCGACCTCGCGACCGAAGTGGCGAAGCTGATCAATGGATTGCTAGGCGCTTGAGAAGGAACCTCGCTAACTCGCCGACCTGCTATCGTGCGAAGCGCGGCTAACTCGCTAGGAGATTAAGAGAGGGCAATGAAGATTTTGACCAAATGGCTCCGCAGTTATCTGCCCGAACTCCCGGTGTCAGACACGCAACTTGCCGAAGACCTCACGCTGCGCGGCATCGCCGTCGAAGGGATCTTCGATCTCGGGCCGAATAAAGGATCCCTCTACGAGATGGACATCACGACCAACCGCGTCGATGCGATGAACCACTACGGCATTGCGCGCGAGGCAGCTGCGATCTATGGAGTCGAACTCAGGCCGCTTGATGTCGCGCTTCCCGAATTCCGGGCGTCCGATCGGGAATTCTCCGTACGCATCGAGGCCGACGACGCATGCGGACGATTCACGGCGCGTGTATTGCGCGGCATCGCGATCGGCGAATCGCGCGACTGGTTTCCGGCTGCCGAAGTCGCGACGTATTTCAACCTTCTCGATCAGAAAAAGATATCGAACGCCGTTGATGCCACGAACTTTGCGTGGCTCGCCATGGGCCAGCCCACGCACGCCTTCGACCTCGACAAGATTGAAGGCGGCATCGTCGTTCGCCGGGCGCGCAAAGGCGAGAAGCTTAAGACTCTCGACGGAGTAGAACGAACGCTCGATCCAGAGGACCTCATCATCGCCGACCACGCAAAACCTCTCGGGCTCGCGGGCGTTATGGGTGGATGGGACACGATGATTACCCCGTCCACGACCAACGTTCTCGTGGAAGCTGCCTGGTTTGAGCCGATGGCTGTGCGCCGCACCGCGCGCCGCCATGGCCTCCACACCGATGCCAGCCATCGCTTTGAACGGGGCGCCGATTTCAACGCCGCGTCCGTAGCCTCGGCGATTGTCTCGCGCATTCTGCTCGCCAACGGCGGAACGATCGAAGGCGATCTCGTCGATGTGCGCGTACCGGCGTGGGAGTCCCGAACCGCCCATCGCAAGCCGATAAGGCTCGCGCTCAGCGAAGTTCACCGCATCCTCGGCAAGACAGAAGACATAGAAGGCATCTCCGCTTCAACTGTTGAAGGTTTTCTCACCGCGCTCGGCTGCCAACTCACGCCCGCGCAATCCGCCGAACCCGCATGGAGCGTGGTCCTTCCCAGTTGGCGATTGGACATTGAACGCGAGATCGACCTCGTCGAAGAAGTGGCCCGCGTTTACGGCTACAACCGTTTCGCCAACACGCTCCCTGCATTTGGCAAAGGTGTGCTCGCTTTGCCATGGGCCGAGGCCGAGTCCGCCGTGCGCCGCACACTGCTCTCTACAGGCTTCCACGAATCCATCGCCAGTACGTTCTGTTCGGCAGCAGAAGCAGCGCTGACCGCTCCGCAGCCGGGGCTCGTCGTGCCGCTTGGCAACCCGCTCAGCGAAGAGGCTGGCGTGCTGCGCCCCTCGCTGATTCCCGGCATGCTGACCACTGTAGCCGGCAATCTTCACCGGGACGTAAGCGATGTCCATCTCTTCGAGCTGGGCACGGTCTTCAGCGGCACCACTGAAAAGGTTGACGAGCATCCCGCGCTCGCTTTCGCCGCTGCGGGCGCACTCCCCGAGGAGTCTGCGCTTCATCCCCCGCGCGCGATCGAATTCGACGACGTCAAGGGCGTGGTCGAGCAGGTTCTTTCGCGTTTCCAGACGCGCACCATCTACTTCGACCGGTTCGAGTCCGGCGCAGGACTGACGCCGGCATGGCTCCATCCGTATCGCGCGGCCCGCGTGGTGGCAGAGGGCGTCACCGTGGGCTGGTTTGGGCAGTTGCATCCCAATGAAGCCGGTGCCCGCAAACTCAAGGAGGCCGTGCTTCTCGGCGAACTCTACCTCGACCGGCTCTATAAGTTACCGCTGCGCAAACCATCCGCGCACGAAATCTCGCGCTTCCAGCCAGTCAGGCGCGATTTTTCTCTTGTGCTGGATAAAAACATCGCATGGGAGGCAATCGACAAGGCGCTTTCGGCGCTTGCGATTCCCGAACTCGTCGAGTGGCGCCCGCGCGAAGTCTTCCACGATACTAAGCTTGGCCCGCACGAGTATTCGCTGTTGCTCGGCACTACATTTCAGGCGCCGGACCGCACCCTCCGTGAAGAAGAACTGCAGGCGTTCCAATCAGGGATTGTTGCCGCCGTTGCAAAGGCTGGAGCTCGTCTGCGGACCTAGCCGGAATCTGAACGGATGTACTCGAAGCACGTCCATCGAGTGGCTTTTCATCGAGAAAAAGCCACCTCGCACGATTTCAAAAGGGGCAACGTTGTTCGGATTCCTCTTGAATAGGTACCAGCTATCCACACACCCCAACCTTACCGGCGCGAAATTACGGCGCTATACTTGCACGAAGCGCGAAAGCGCGGAGGTTGTTTTTATGTCGCAAACATTCTTTGAAGCCGACGTTGCAGAAGACACCCGGGCTGCACAACACGCCGTTCCTGCCCATGGTGAAACTGCAGCATTTGCCCTGAGCGCCGATGATTTTTCGGCGCTTGAAGAGCGCGTCGTTCGCGCCGTTGAACTGGTCAAACGAGAGCGCCTGGCCCGAGCCGCAGCCGAGGAACGCGCCGCCAAGGCCGAAGCGCAGCTCGCGGAACAATCCCCCCTCGCGGACCAGATGAAACAGGAAATCCGTTCGCTGCGCTCCGAGCGCGACCAGGTACGCCAGCGCGTCGAGCGTCTGCTGTCCCAACTCGATGCTCTCGAACTTTGAGGTAATCCATGGCGAAAAATGAGGCGGCCACACCGCCGGGCTACACCACCGTAACCATCTACGACCAGGCTTATCACCTCACCGGCCAGAACCCCGCGCACATTCATCGGCTCGCCGAATTGGTCGACAGCAAAATGCGCGCCGTTGCCTCGCAAGGGCGTACTGTAGACTCCTTGCGGGTGGCTGTGCTTGCCGCGCTCAATCTCGCCGACGAGCTTTCGCAGGCGTCAGGACCTGATGCGCGTGATGGCCACGCACGCGCGCTCACCTTGCGCGGACTTCTGGATGAAGTCCTTGAAGAGGACCGCAAGACGGGCTCATAGAGCGTGTGTGGGTCAAGGGTGGCAGGCTTGGAACGCATTCCCAATTGGGCGCGAAGTTCCCAAATCGAGAAGGCTGAAAAACGTATCACACCTTAGTTACCCCGCACAAGACTTGCAATTCTCCGCAACAGCACCTACTATCCGCAATAGAAACCGGCCTGCAAAGCAGGTGGGTGATCAACGCTGGTTGAACCAACATTCAATGAACAGGGGCTCGACTCGTCCATAACGGTTCTGTGTGCCGTGTCCGCCAGTCCGGAATGCCTAATGAACCGCGGGGAGCTCCACCGTCTTAGGACGGGTTCACCGGCGCATCGCTCACGGCCCAGTGGGTCGGCTTTCTTTTTCCCTCCGTTGAGAAGATATTCTTCTCTTACGTGCATCCGGTTCTCTTCCACTTCGGCCCAATCGTTGTCCCATCGTACGGCGTCCTGTCGGCGCTCGGTGTTTTGCTCGCACTGACGCTGCTGCTTCGGACGGCCCGCCTGGTCGGCGTCAATCCCAATCGGCTGTGGAATCTCTGCATCGTTGCCCTTTTCGCCGCGCTCGCGGGTTCTCGCATTCTGCTCGTTATTCTGAATTGGACCGTGGTGCGGAGTCATCCTGCGTGGCTGCTCGGTCTTGCCATGGTGCACCACCCGTTGCTCGCCGGTGTCGGCGCGGTGATTGCACTTGCAGTTGCCGTGCCCTTCGCGCGCTGGCAACAACTGCCTTTGGGACCCACGGCCGATGCGCTTGCTCCACCGGTGGCGTTGGCGCTGGCATGCGAACAAATTGGCGCCTTGCTGTCCGGCGCGGGCTACGGAACCGAAACCACGGTGCGATGGGCTGTCGTCTACACGCATCTGCTCGCCGCACGTTGGAGCGGCACGCCGCTTTTTATCCCTGTCCATCCCGTACAGGCCTACGCGGCTTTCGCATTTCTCGCCATTTTTCTGGGGCTGTTTTTCTGGATGCCACATCGGCGTCAATCGGGTGAAGTCGCCGGCATCGGTCTCATCACGACAGGCGCGGCCATTTATTTCACCGAGTTCTGGCGCGACCCCGAAGGCCGGGGCTCCATCTTCCACGGTGCGGTTGACGGGCCTCAGTTGGCCGCCATTGTGCTCGTCTTGGTCGGTGCTTTTGCTCTGCGTCAGCGCGAAGACGGGCGCATCGTCGCACGCAACGCGACCGACCAAGCTGCCGAGGTACCGCATGCCTGACGTGCGCAATGTTCTTGTTCCAGCCGAAGCAGCGGGCCAGCGTCTCGATCATTTTCTCGCCACACAGCTTGACGGCGTCAGCCGTTCGCGAGTGCAGTTACTCCTCGATCAGGGCGATGTGCTTGTGAATGGCGTACCGTTGAAGCCCTCGTTCAAACTGCGCGGCGGCGAGCAGATCGTGATCACCGGCGAACCTCATCCCGCACCGCTCAAGGCCACACCGGAAGACATTCCGCTCGACGTGGTCTACGAAGACGCCGACATCGCGGTGATCAACAAGCCCGCCGGCATGATGGTGCATGCCGGTTCCGGCCAATCAGATGATGCCCGCAGCCGTGGCACGCTCGTGAACGCGCTCCTGCACCGTTTCCATGCACTTTCGTCCAGCGGGGGCGATCTGCGTCCGGGGATTGTGCACCGGCTCGATAAGAATACGAGCGGCCTCATCGTCGTCGCCAAAAACGACGCCGCTCACGCAGCCCTCGCTAGACTGTTTTCCGGCCGTCAAATCAACAAGACTTACATCGCGCTGGTTCACGGCGATCTCAAAAGTGACAAGGGGACCATCAGCGCATCCATCGGCCGCGATCCCATTCGACGCACGCGCATGACGGCGCGGCCTACCGAAAACGCCCGTTCGGCCGTCTCTCACTATGACGTGGTGCGACGGCTCTCAACCCGTTTTGGTAAATTCACGCTGGTTCGTGTGCGTATCGAGACCGGCCGCACGCATCAGATCCGCGTCCACATGGCGTTTATCGGTCACCCGGTTGTCGGCGACACGCTTTACGGCGCCGCAGGTCAACTGACCGAACAGCAACCTACTCGCCCCAAACAAGAGCCGGAAAAGCTGCGGCTGGGCCGAAACTTTCTCCATGCGGCACAACTGGAATTTCAGCATCCGATCTCGAAAAAACCTTTGCAGCTCGATGCGCCTCTTTCGGCGGAATTGAACGTGTTTCTCGAGAACCTCGAACGTGATTCACGAACCTAGAGCTACAATGCCGTAAGTAACTTGCGCTCAATATCGGATTGGTAGAATAAGAAAGATATGACCCCAAAGCTGTTAAGTCTGGTACTCGCGGGATGCGCCTGTGCCGCAACTTTGCAAGCTGAACAATCAGCGCCGTCGACGACCGCCCCCGCGCCTGCACAAACGCCGGCTGCGACTTCTGCACCGGCGGCTACGGCGCAACAACCAGCGCAGCAGCCGGCACCGCAGTCGGGCAATGACGCCGACGCGGCCACGGCACCAACCCTTCGTCTGGGAGTCAACGAAGTCAATCTTATTTTCACCGTCACTGACAGGCACGGCCACTACATCCCCAATTTGCAGTTGAACGACTTCGCCCTGCTTGACGATCAGCGGGCTCCGCAGAAGGTCAATTCTTTCCGCCAGCAGATCAATCTCCCTTTGCGTGTTGGCATCGTCATTGACGCCAGCACCTCGATCCGTACGCGCTTTCAATTCGAGCAACAATCCGCAACCGAGTTTCTGCTCGATATCCTCAAGGCGCGCAGCGATCGTGCTTTTGTGATGGGGTTTGACGTGACGCCGACCGTCGAACAGGACTGGACCAACAACATAGACGCACTTGAAACCGGTATCAACCGCCTGCGCCCCGGTGGCGGCACAGCCCTCTTCGACGCCGTCTACACCGCATGCCGCGACAAGTTGCTCACCGAGCGCGGTCCGGAACCTGTGCGCAAGGCGATGATCCTTATCTCCGACGGGGACGACAATCAGAGCCGTGTCCATCCTGACGAGGCAATCAAGGAATGTCAGCGCGCCGAAACCATCATTTACGCCATCAGCACCAACTGGACCCCAAGCCGTGGCAAGGGGGATAAGGTGCTGAGCGACATGGCCGAAGCGACAGGCGGCCAGGTCTTCTTTCCGCCCTCCGTTGAAGAAATGTCGAACAGCTTCAAACAAATTGAAGAAGAATTGCGCAGCCAATATGCGCTTACGTACACACCCGCCGATTTCAAGTATGACGGCGCGTTCCGCACTATCTATCTTTACTGCAACGATCGCCGGTACCAGGTTCGCGCCAAGAAGGGCTACTTTGCTCCGCGCCAGTAGCGGTCAAACGTCAAGCGCAAAGAACAATTCGACTGAATCTCTGTTCGCATTCTTCTTGATTTAGCGATTTCGATGTAGTGTTCCCGTTTCAGGACGCCTCGTCGCTTATCCGTCCGCCTCGGCTTTTTCCTGCGATTCCTTTCGCTCTCGACTTTACCGATCGCTCCAGCTTCCGATGAAATGGGATGTAGGCAGCGAGAGCGGTTCCACAATTCATGCGCCGTTGCCAGTTCCGTTCAAGGTGGCATTTTCTTAAAGGGAAAATGCCACTTAGCAGCAGCGGTTTCGGGGTATAGCAATTGTGACCCGCTGTAGCCTGGAGGCAGAAGGTCCGGTGATTCGCCAGGCCATTTCGTGCGACATTTGCGGTAGGGATAAGCAGCAAACCAACCACTGGTTTGTAGCCTACGAGCATGGCACGGAGCTCCGCATCGGTGGTTGGAATTCGCAGGCGCGCCTGCGTATCAGCGCAAAGCATCTCTGCGGGCAAACCTGCCTGCACAAGCTCGTGGATGATTACATGGCCCGTACGCTCGCGATGCGGACCGTTGCTGCGGCCGACGAACCGGAAACGGCTGAGCAAAAGGTTCTTACCGCCCCTGCCGCGCGCACGGACGCGAGCCTGACTTCGGCTGCTGCGCACCCGCCTCCGATTCAAATCGCTCCACAGATTGTTCCAGCCTACTCCGACGAAGGTGAGTCGTCAGCGCGCATCCTCGCGTCTACAACCTTCAGCACGCGCGCAGAACCAAAAGCTGTTCCGACTCCGCCCAACTATAATTCTCGCGCCTGGCGGGTTGAAGCCTGGAAGCGCGAGCAGGCGCGCGAGCAGCGTACCGCCCGCAATTCCCCTGGACCTCGCCGACGTTCAATCGCATAGAGGCGAGACAAGCCAATGAGCCAACATCCGCACCCTTGGTCCTATTGCGTTCCTTCCGCCAACATCTTCAGCAGGCCCGCCTCATCCAGCACGGGAATCTTCAATTCCTGCGCTTTATCCAGCTTCGAGCCTGCCTCCTCGCCCGCAACGACGTAGCTGGTCTTCTTGCTTACCGAACCGGATACCTTCGCGCCTGCCGCTTCGATCCGAGCCTTGGCCTCTTCGCGGCTCAGAGTGGGGAGCGTACCGGTCAGCACAAAAGTGAGTCCCGCCAGCTGCGTCGACCGCTGCTTCTTCTCTGCGGTCATCTGCACGCCGGCGGTCTTCAGATGCTCGATCAGCTCACGATTTGCCGGCCGCGCAAAGAACTCCGCAATCGAGAGTGCGATCCGCGGTCCCACTTCCTCCACGCCCTCCAGATCGTCGGAGCTTACCTGCATGATGTCGTCAATTTTCCCGAACTCCTGCGCCAACAACTCCGCTGTGCGCTCACCCACAAAGCGAATGCTTAAGCCCATCAGCACGCGCGCAAGGCCGGCTCTCTTTGAGTTTTCGATCTGTTCCAGCAAATTACGAATCTCCACCGGCCCGAAGACACGCTGCAGCTTTTTGACGCCATTGCGCTCCGTTTCCTGCATCAGCGAAGCGAGCTTCTCCTCCGTCAGCTCGTAGAGATCGGCAACGCTCCTCACCACTCCGCTCTCTGTCAGAACTGCCACCGACGCCTCACCGAGCCCCTCAATGTTCATCACTCCGCGGCTGCCCCAGTGTTCCAGCGTTCCGCGAATCAGGGCCGGGCAATCCACATTCACGCAGCGATAGTCCGCCTCGCCCTCTTCGCGGACGACGCCGCTTCCACATTCTGGACACTTCAAGGGAAAAGCGAACCGGAGGTTCCCACGCGGATGCTCGGTGTCTTCCACGATGCCCGCCACCTTCGGAATCACGTCGCCGCCGCGTTCCACCTTGACCCAGTCGCCGATCCGCAAACCCATCCGCTCGATCCAGTCGGCGTTGTGCAGGGTCGCGCGGCTGATGGTCACTCCGCCGACAAAAACCGGCTTCAGCATCGCCGTCGGCGTCAGCTTGCCGCTGCGTCCCACGGTGATCATGATGTCCTCCATCTGCGTCACCGCCTGTTCTGCGGCGAATTTGTAGGCAATCGCCCACCGCGGCGCGCGCCCCGTGTAGCCCAGCCGCTGTTGCGTCGCGTGCGCGTCCACCTTCAGCACCACGCCGTCGATCTCATAGCCCAGCGTCTCGCGCTGCCTACCGGCTCGCTCGATGAATTTCACCATCTCGTCGACCGTGTGCACACGCCCGCGATGTGGATTCACTCGAAATCCCAGCTTGGTCAGCGCCTCGAGGGTTGCATCCTGTCCGGCCTCAAAATACTCGCCCTCGATCAGCAGAAAATAGGCGAAGAACACCAGGCCGCGACTTGCTACAACACCTGGATCGAGGGTGCGCACCGTTCCTGCAGCCGAATTGCGCGGGTTCACAAACGCCGGCAGCCCCTCGCGCTCGCGCTCCTCGTTGGTGCGCAAAAACGCCTTCTCCGGCATGACGACTTCGCCCCGCACTTCAAATGTCTGCGGGACGCCGACCTTCTTGATCGCCGCGGCCGGGATGGAGATGGGCACGCTGCGAATCGTCCGCACATTGGTCGTCACGTCCTCGCCTGTCTGTCCATCGCCGCGCGTCACTCCAGTCAGCAGCCGCGCTCCTCCCTCCTCACTTGGTTCATAGGTGAGCGCGACACTCAAGCCATCGAGCTTCAGTTCGGCCGTATATTCCACCGGCAGACTGCCCGCGAGCTCATGCACGCGCCGGTCCCAGTCCGCCAGTTCCTCCGCGGAGTAGGCGTTATCCAGGCTCAACATCGCCCGCGAGTGCCGAACCTTTTTGAAGCCCTCGGCAGGTTTGCCGCCGACACGCTGCGTGGGCGAGTCCGGCGTCACCAACTCGGGGTGCTCGGCCTCCAGCTTTTTCAGCTCGTTCATCAGCGCGTCATACGCCGCATCGGAGATCTCCGGCGCGTCCATCACGTAGTACAGGTGCTCGTGCCGCCGCAATTCCGCGCGCAACTCCTCCACGCGCCGCACCACTTTGTTGGGCGGATTCTTTTCGTCCATGGCGGGATTATAGGGGGCTCCCCGAGCCTCTCGCCGCTGTCCTAACCTCTGCTCTCGCTACCAACGCACTTTGTTTTGCCTCTCCTGAGTGAGCTTGCCGCGCCAGCAGCGTATGGCCCCGCCGCAGGTGGCCGCTATCATGGTCTCCAGCGAACTATGGAGCCCATCACGCACCTTCTCACCGGCGCCTGCATCGGCCGCGCCGGACTGAATCGTAAAACTGCGTACGCCACGCTGGCTGCTACGTTGGCGGCGGAAGCCGCGGACCTCGACATTCTCTGGGGTTTTGCCGGGCCCGTGCAGGAACTGAAACACCATCGCGGTATTACCCACACGTTTCTGGGAGCGCCGTTCGTGGCTGCCGCTGCCACAGGAGCAGTTTGGCTCTTCCACCGTTGGTGGGAAAGCCGACAAAAACGGCACGATCTGGCGCGGGACCAAGAGCCCAACGCTCCACCCACTGCGCTGGCCGTACAACCGGTGCGTTGGGGCTGGGTTTATTGCACAGCCTTCATCGCTGCCCTCAGCCACATCCTGCTTGACTGGACCAACAACTACGGCGTGCGCCCATTTTTTCCGTTCAACCCGCGTTGGTATGAAGGTAGCTTTGTCTTCATTGCTGAGCCAGTGCTATGGCTTCTGCTCGGGATGGCGATCATCATCCCCTGGCTGCTTGGTCTGACCGATAGCGAAATAGGGGTGCGACGAACGCAATTCCGTGGCCGGGGATGGGCCATCTTCGCTCTATGCGGGATGGTCGTTGTTTGGTGCTGGCGTTGGGCCGAGCATGCGCAGGCACGGGCCATGCTCGAAAACACACAGGTCACCTCTGCGCCCGTCACGCGCATGACCATCGAGCCCTATCCGGTTAATCCATTCCGGTGGCACGCGATCCTTGAAACACAGAACTACTACCAGACTGCCGAAATCGACACCCACACGGGTTCGGTCGACAGCGAATCGCCGCGCGACGTGCTCTACAAGCCAACGAACACGCCTGCCGTCGAAGCCGCCAAACGCACTCTGCTCGGTCAGGTCTATCTGGATTGGGGGACGTGGGCCGTGATACGCGATATCGGCCAGTACCCGGAGCCCGGCGCTGATCCGCCTCAATTGCCCCCAAATCGAACCTGGACGACCGTTGAGTTTTCAGATCTTCGTTTTGCTTACGCTTTCCGCGGAACGGGTAGATCGTCCGGCCCGTCGCTGCTCAGCGGCTGGGTCTACATCGTTGACGGCCACGACGAAGCAGCCGAAGGCATGGGCAGTCGTGTCCAGAAGTGATGCCGAGCGGCTCTTCGCGAGCCCGACGCGCCCGTCCCTCGCGAAAATCAGTGGAGACTAATTACCTTTTCCAAACATCCCTCTCTCAGGTCATTGCGTCGGCGCGCGTTTTGCGTCATTGTCATAAGCAGGAATCCTGAGAGCAGCACCTTCTGGCATGCGTGTAGGGCCGCGGCAACTCGTTTTCTTACTCGTCGGGGTCTTGTGCTCCGTCCCGTATCAAGGTGCGGCCGGCCAAACCGCCCCAGCCACTCCAGAACAAGAGATAGCTCTGCTCTCCTCCGCAACGCCTCCTATCGTCGCATCTGCCACTACGCAGACCTCGCAAGTTGCCGAGGAGTCATCGGCCGTCGAGCTGTTACGCAGTTTCCAGGATTCCGACGTCAAGTTTGATCTTCGCGACCTTATGGAAATCCTGCGCGATCGCCGCCATGAGGGATGGGTGCTGGCCGCGTACCCCGACCCGAAGACCAGCCGGCCCTTGATTGGCGCGGGATTCACCCTCGATTTGCCCGCACGAGAGCATCCGCAAACCGATCCTTTGAATCCTCATCCATTCCTCGAGCCATCCTCGGCCGATCTCTGGCGCGCCGCAGGACTGGACCCCGACCGGCTGCAATCGATCCTTGACCAATACAACGACCGCTTCTCGATGTGGAAGAAGAAGAGATTCCGCCAGAAGATCAAAACGCTGGAGCCGCAGATTACCGACGACGAGGCCACGCTTCTTCTACGCATCGCGACCATCCAGGCCATCTATAACGCACGTGCCTATTGCCGCAATTTCGACCAGATGAGCGCTTCACAACAGATGGCTTTAAGTCAGCTCGTCTATCAGATGGGCGTCAATCTCGCCCGGTTCGATGAGTTCCTGTCCCTCATCAACGACGGCACGCCGGCGCACGTGTCAGAAGCTTCTTTGGAAACTGCTCCCTCTGGCGATCTCGAATATTGGAGATCGGTACAGCACTCATTGATGCAAAGCCAATGGGCCAAACTCTATCGCACCCGCGCCATTGCCGTGATTGCGATGCTTGACCCCGCGTACGCAGACAATCCAGTCGCGGCTGAACGTCTCGTCGGCGCAACGCTTCGTCCAGCCGTAGCCCACCGGCGCAGAGGCCGGTCAGCCAGCCTGAATCAGGTTGCGTCGAACGCGGGGAATTCCAGGTCAACGGCGCATAAAAGGAAAGTTCGAGCGCGAGCAAAGCGCAGAGCCTGACGTTCCCTCACGGGAGACTCTTCATCGCGCCGCGCCACCGAGTTGACCGGCACGCGCGCAAACCTCAGAATAGATGTATTGCATCTCCTACCCTCCTGAGCCTCAAGAGGGATTCCCGTACCGGAGGCGTCCATGCCCGCTTATCTGCTGATCGTTGTGGCCGTGTTGAGCCGCCTCCTTCTGGCTTTTTTCCCCCATCCCGCCTGGTTCAACTTCACGGCCGTCGGCGGAGCCTTGCTGTTCTTCGGCGCACGGCGCTCCTGGCGCGAAATGCTCGCCCCCCTGGCCGTACTGATGGCCACCGACTACTTCCTGACCACGCAGGTCTACTCCTACCCCTTCCACTGGCAAGGATACGTGACCACGTGGGCATGGTACCTGATGGCCATGGCGCTTGGCTGGATCTTGCTCCATGCGCGCACCACATTTGTGCGCGTCGGGGCCGGCGTGATTCTGGGGCCGACTTCGTTCTTTATCGTTTCCGATTATGCCGTCTGGGCAGGCAGCAATATGTATCCGCATACGCTGGCCGGACTGCGCGATTGTTACATCGCCGCCCTTCCCTTCTATCGAAATGACCTGATTTCGACCGGCATCGTTGCCGGATTGGCCTTCGGTGTGCCGGTCCTCCTACGCCGGATGAAGGGCGCGCACCCCGCTGAAGCCCGGGCGTAACGCCGCTTCCGCGCCGGGGCCACGGCTCATCCCGCCGTAAGATGCTTCTATCGGAGGAGCCGCAGCGATGGCAGCCCCATCTCACACCGCAAATGTCCCTCTCGAGATATATCTCGCCAGCTCCTACGAGCCCGACGCAGAATATGTGGACGGAGTCATCGAGAGGAGACCGATGGGGGAATACGATCATTCTTCCTGGCAGCACGCTGTCGAGCTATGGTTCGGGCAGCACGCCAGAGAATGGGGAATTCGTGTCCGCCCTGAGCTGCGTGTCGAGGTGGCTGCCGCACAATTCCGAGTCCCCGATGTGACCATTCTGGACCGCAACCTTCCCATCGAGCAGGTCATCACCCATCCGCCCGTCGCAGTCATTGAGATACTTTCCCCCGAGGACGCCCTCACTCGCATGATGACGAAGCTTGCAGAGTACGAACAGATGGGGATCCAGAGCATATTGGTTCTGGACCCGGTTGGACGGCATTTCCGCTTCATCAAAGGCGCGTTGGAGCCGCTGTCCCACGAGCCATTCGATCTGCCTGGCAGCCGATGCCGCTTCGACCTGGCCCAGGTCGAAAAGCTGCTGGACTAGGATTGCCCTAGCTTCAGGCAGTACGAATCCAATCTGGGCGATCTGAGTGCCCGTCGGCCTCGTCTGCGCCTCAGCCCAGCGCCTCGCCGCTACGCCGCTTCCTCATCCACCACCACCCGAACCCGATCACCGCCAGAGCACCGACCACCAGGAGCGCAGTCAGCGCGTGATGTTGCACCAACTCCACAGCCCCCGGCCCCAGTTTCAGTACCAGCAGCGAAAGCACCATCCAGCGTACGAATCGCCCCGCCGCCACTGCTGTCATGTACGGCACAATCCTCATCTCAAAGACGCCTGCCGCAAACACGAACAGCTTCCACGGTGTCGGCGGCGGCATCATCGAGGGGATCATCACGGCGAGGAATTCCTGACGTTCGAAGCGGTCGCGAAGTTGATCGTATTTGGCCCGGTTCACGCGCTTCAACAGGAACAACTCGCCGCCCGCTCGACCGATTCCGTAGGGTACCAAACCCCCAATGGCCGAACCCACGCTCGCCATCAGGCAATACAGCCAAAAGTGCCCCTTATCGTTCCAGACCCATCCGGCAATCAGGATGTCCATCGGAATCGGAATCGAAGAGGAATCGAGCAGAGCAGCCGCAGCCGCACCCCAGAATCCGAGCTTGAGCATCGCCGGCAGAATCACCAGCTTCCATTTGAGGCCCAGCTTTACGAAAAACCGCTTCAAATGGGTCTCTTTCCCCCTCGGAATCCGTCCATTCCAGAAGACCCATTGTACGGTTTGGCCTTGGGACGCGAACGATTGGCTTGCGCAAAAACCCGAGACTTCAAATCGGCAGGCTCCAGCCATCTCATAGAGGTGACTCTTGGTGAACTCGCTTCACCGCAGATTCGAAGAGGATGAGAAAATAGACAGGAAGGACTCTAAACGAAACCGTCGGTCGGACCCCTAGCTCCTGTTGCGCGCATGCCCATCACAGAGACACCAATCAAGGTGAACGAACCCGACGATCCAGCGGGCGCCGGACTCGATTCTCAGAGTCCCGGACAGCCTCCGCTTCCCGACGAAGAGCCAAACCCGGCTCCGCGCTCCACCTCACGTTGGGTCGACTACGACACCCACGAATTGCTGGAAATGATCAGCGAGCTCGAAGACGAGCGCCGCTGGGCCCGCTTGCGCGAAGGCATTTGGCTCGCGCTTCTCATCCACATCATCCTGATTTCCGCCATCACCTGGATCCCGAGGTATGTCTTTCGCGTGCCTCCGGTCATCGATCCCTTCGACGCCATCAAGCAACGCAAAGACCTGAGCTATCTCGACTTGCCGCCCGATCTTGTGCGCAAGTACCAGCAACCGAAAGTGCAGATCAAGCCGGTTCCGGAAAAGCAGCCTCGAATCGACAAGAAGACCCTGGAGGCGATGAATAAACCCACGCCCCCGCCACTTCCGGCGCCCACCACGCCGCCCAAACTGGAAAACCCGGTGCAGCCGCAGCCCACGCCTCCCCCTCCGCCGAGCCCTAAACAGGAATCTCCCGTCGAGGCTCCCCACCCGACAGCGGTTCCTGCTCGTCCCAGCTTCGCCATGGGCTCGCAGAACCCGGCCGACCAGCTTCGGGAGGCAATGCGCGGCGCCGCGCAGAATCAGGGCGCGGACTCCGCCGCTCAACCGGTAGGAGGGCTGTCTCGGCACCCTGGCGCAGGGGGCGGCGTGCAGATTCTTTCCGACACCCAGGGCGTCGATTTCAATTCCTGGCTGCATCGCTGGTACTACGAGACCGAGCACACATGGGACCCGCTCATCCCCGATGAAGTCAACCCGCCCATCTTGAAGTCAGGAGCTGTCCAGATCCGCTTCAAGGTTCTTCCCAACGGGCAGGTCACGGACATGGTGCTCGAAGGCCGTTCCGGCGACACAGGGCTCGATCGCGCTGCCTGGGGCGCGATTACGGGCTCGAACTACCCACCTCTGCCGCGCGAGTTCCATGGGCCCTATCTGGAGTTACGGGCGCTGTTCTTGTATAACGAGAAGCCACCCCGGTAAGAGAGCGCGGTCTCGCACAGCCTCAGTCAGCAAGAAAATGGGTGCCCAGGTCCGGGGTTCCCACGAGCACGTCTTCGTTCGTGGGGTGGAGATCTCGATTTTTGAGACCTGGGAGAGCCTCCTGAGGAAAAGCAGAACAGCCGCCTATTCGACGAACGTCCCTCTGTCTTTCCCATCGGTAAAAAGCGGCGTTTCATCGCTGTCGAAGTCGCTGTCATCTGCCGGAACCGGTTCTGGTTTCTCGTGGAGATGAATGCCGTCCTGCTCCAGCAGCGCTTCGTAAACGGGCGTCTGCCGCCAGTGCCGCGCCAGCGCAAAGGCGCTCATGTTGGCGATCATCAAGGGCAGCACCAGTCCATAGCCGCCGGTCATTTCGAAGATGATCAGCACCGACGTCATCGGAGCGCGCACAATGCCCGCAAACACCGCGCCCATACCCACCACGGCAAATGCGCCGATCGAGTCGGCCGGGTGGTGAAAGACAGTCACATCGATATAACCCACTGCGCCGCCCAGCATACCCCCCATAAAAAGCGCTGGCGCAAAAATACCGCCCGCGCCGCCGCTTGAATAGGATGTGACCGTGGCGGCCAGCTTGAGCAGACACAGCACAATCATTGCGATCACCGGAATTGTTCCGGAGAACGACTGTGTCAGCGTCTTGTAAGGGTCGCCGGCGATGCCGCCCAGGTGAAAGAACTGGAGCCCGACAACCGCGAAGGCGCCCGTAGCTGCGCCACCGAGCGCCGGATGCACCCACTTGGGGACCGCGTTAAACCGCTTGAACCACGCGCGCACGCCAAGCAGTGAGTCGGTGAACGCCACCGACACAATCGCCGCGAGCAGTCCCAACAGCGCATACCAGATCAGTGAAGAAGCGTTGCCCATTTCGAACGCCCGGGGCACGTGAAAGATGGGATTGGCTCCCATGATGGTGTGCTCGACCACTGCTGCCAAAGCTGCAGCAACGATGACGCCCGAAAGCATCGTTTGGTCAAGGTCGCCGATCAGTTCTTCCAGCGTGAAGGTCACGGCAGCGATCGGCGCATTGAATGCTGCCGCAATGCCCGCCGACATACCCACGGAGGCCATGCGCCGGCGGCTCTCAGGATTCAACCGAGCAGCGCGCGCCAACAGACTGCTCACGCCCGCACAAATATGAACGGTCGGGCCCTCAACCCCCAGTGAACCGCCGGACCCAATCTGCATCACGCACAGAACGAATTTGGCAATCGTCTCGCGCGCTGAGATGAACCCTGACCGCAAGGTAAACGCCACCTTCACCTGGGGAATGCCGCTGCCCGCCGCCGCAGGTGCAAAGTAGTAGAGACCCAGTCCGCACACCAGACCGCCGAGCGCAGGGCTCAGAATCGTCCACACAATCCAGGAATGATTGCCGGGGTCCGCATGTCCCGCCGCTGCCCGGTCAATCAGAAGGCCTTCGAGCCAGGCCACGCCCTTGTGGAACGCCACAGCTGCCAGCCCGCACAATCCGCCGGCCAGGATCGTAAACGCCAGAAGTCGCTGCCGCTCGTTCGGCATGCGGCGCATCAGCCACGCGAGCACGCGCGTGTATAAACCCGTGAGCCCAACCCAATAACTCAATTTCTCTGCTGACCTCGAAAGATAGACCCTTCTGCTCCAGTATAGGGGTGGGTCAGTGCCGATTGGACTTGCGAAGACCGATGGCCGCGGCCGCACCGTTACGGCTTGGGTTCGGTGCTCCGCATAAACTCCGCCAGGTAATCTTTCCAGACCGCAGCCATCGTATGCGTTCCATGCCCGCGTGTCGCGTCTGAAATCGGAATCAAAATGAACTGCGCGTTGGGAATCCGCTTCACCATCTTCTCGGCGATGCCCAGCTCCGGCGGATTGATGTAATCGTCCGCGGAGTTGATCCATAGCACCGGTGCTTTGATCTGCTCCAGGTGCGGGCTCGGATCGTAGTTGCGGCTCGCGTTGAAGTAGTAGATCATGTCATTCGCATCCGGGCTTGGGCGCGCCCAGAAGCGATCGACATACTGCTCGGCCGCTTCGCGCGTCGGCGCCTGCTTCTGCATCTGCAATGGGCTCGATCCCATCACGAGAACAAGCGTGTTGGCCAGCCGCAATCCCTCCACCGGCTCCGTCTTGTACTCGCCGCCCATCCACGCCGGGTCAAGTTTGATTGCCTGGATCGACATGTAGCGCATCATGCGGTTGCGGCCCGCAATCTGCACCGGAAGGCAGGCGAACGGTGCCAGCGCATCCATGAAATGGGAGTAGGTCTCCCCCCACACAAAGCTCTGCATGCACCCCATCGAAGTTCCGAGAATCAACCGCAGATGATCCACCTTCATTTGGTCGAGCATCATGCGCTGGCTGCGCACCATATCGTCGTAGTCGTAGGCGGGGAAATGCGCATGCAGGCCGTCTGAGGGCTTCGAGCTCTCCCCGTGTCCAATGTCGTCGGGAAGAATAATGAAATACTTCTGAATGTCCAGGACGCCGCCCGGCACAAACAGCACATCGGAGAACACCGGATTCAGCAGAGAATGTGCGCTCCCGCCGGTGCCGTGCAACAGAAGAACCGCGTTGTCTACATGCCCGGCCGCATTGCGATGGGGCTTGCCCAGCGTGAGGTAATGCAGCTTCAACTCCGGCAGCGTCTCGCCTGTGCCAAAGCGAAAGTTGGGCAGAGTCACCGTACCGTCAACCGCCGGCCATTTGCTCGCGGGCTGTGGAGCGGGCGTGGGATTGGATTGTCCGAAGCTAAAAGCGCACAACAAGATGAGAACTGTGCCAATCACGCGGGCGGCGCGCAAGATCATGCAGGACCTCCGGGGAATTTACTCGTGGCAAGTGTAGACGCTGTACTGCATTCGGCGCGAAGAGAATATGTACAACCGAAATTCGCTTCCGCGACGAATGGATTCCGAGTTAGAATCTTGCTGTTCGTTATGCGCAGTTCTTTGCCCATTCCTGCGATGCCAGTGCTCAAGCGCTTTCGCCACGGCCGCCCCGACCGTGGACGCCCTCTCTCTCGCTGAGTAATCTATCCCCGTCCAGATTTTCCGGAAATTGCCGTTCGAGTCCGCGCGAATGCGCGGCTTGCGGCAAGTCGGAGCGCGTACTTGTGATTCGAAACTCATCCGCTATTCTGCGGATAGAAAGGTTCCCCGATGAACAGTTTTGCCAGCCGTGCCAAGCTCACATCAGGCCAACGGACCTATACCATTTATCGTCTTGCGGCGCTTGCGGCGCGCGGCTTCAACCTGAGCCGGCTGCCCTTCAGCCTGAAGATACTGCTCGAAAACCTCCTGCGCCGCGAAGACGGCGTCAACGTCACCGCAGCCGACATCGAGTTCCTGGCCAACTGGGACGCGAAGGCCGAGCCCAGCCGCGAAATCGCCTATATGCCCGCCCGCGTGCTCATGCAGGACTTCACCGGCGTTCCCGCCATCGTCGACCTCGGCGCCATGCGCGACGCCATCAAAACCCTCGGCGGTGATCCAGAGCGTGTGAATCCTCTGGTGCCTGCCGAGCTGGTCATCGATCACTCGGTGCAAGTGGACGAATTCGGCACGGCGGGATCGTATAACGCCAATGCCCTGCTCGAATTTCAGCGCAATCGCGAGCGGTATGCGTTTCTCAAGTGGGGCCAGACGGCCTTTCGCAACTTCAGTGCCGTGCCACCGGGCATGGGCATCTGCCACCAGGTGAATCTCGAATACCTCGCCCGCGTCGTCTTCACGACCGAAATCAATGGCGAACTCACTGCCTATCCCGACACCCTCGTCGGCACCGATTCGCACACTACGATGATCAACGGCCTCGGCGTGCTGGGCTGGGGCGTGGGCGGCATTGAAGCCGAAGCAGCCATGCTCGGCCAGGCTGTTTCCATGCTCGTTCCGCAAGTTGTCGGCTACAAACTCACTGGGAAACTCCGCGAAGGCGCGACGGCAACGGATCTTGTGCTGACCGTGACACAAGCCCTGCGCACGCTCGGTGTCGTCGGCAAATTTGTGGAGTTCTACGGGCCAGGAATAGCGGAGCTACCGCTGGCTGATCGCGCCACCATCAGCAACATGGCGCCCGAGTATGGCGCCACCTGCGGCATCTTCCCCGTCGATGCGGAGACGCTGCGTTATCTGCGCCTCACCGGCCGCAGCGACGACCAGATCGCACTCGTCGAGGCGTATTACAAGGAGCAGGGGCTTTTCCACACTTCCAATTCGCCCGAGGCCGAGTACACACAGACGCTGGAACTGGATCTTGGAGCAGTCGAGCCAAGCGTCGCCGGCCCCAAGCGCCCCCAGGACCGCGTGCTGCTGAAAGACGCGGCCGCAGGCTTCGCGCAACAACTGCCCACGCTGCTCGCCCCCACAGCCAAGCCGCTCGGGACGCGCACTGCGGCCGCATGGGTGCGGACGACAACCGTCACCGACACCGCCATTGCCGCCGAAGAGAACGAAGGCTCTGCGGCAGCGACCACCGCAGTCCCGCTCCACGTTACGACCACGGTGGCCCAAAACACGGTAAGGGCTCGCTTCAACGTCGATCCTGACAAATATCTTGATCACGGATCGGTCGTGATCGCCGCCATTACCAGCTGCACCAACACCTCGAATCCATCGGTCATGATCGCCGCCGGGCTACTCGCGAAGAAGGCCGTCGAGAAGGGCCTCACCGTTCCGCCGTGGGTCAAAACCTCTTTGGCGCCCGGCTCGCGCGTCGTGACCGATTACTATCAAAAATCCGGCCTGCTGCCGTATCTCGAAAAGCTGCGCTTTAACGTGGTCGGCTACGGCTGCACCACCTGCATCGGCAACTCCGGGCCCTTGCCCGCCGACGTTTCCAAGAGCATCGACGAGCACGGCCTCGTCGCGGTCAGCGTGCTCAGCGGCAATCGCAACTTCGAGGGCCGCGTGAACGTGGACGTGCGCGCGAACTACCTGATGAGTCCTCCGCTGGTCGTCGCGTACGCGCTCGCCGGGCGCATCGGCCACAACTTCGATACCGACCCACTGGGCAAGGACAAAGCCGGCCAGCCTGTTTTTCTCAAGGACATCTGGCCGACGCAAAAGGAGGTCGCCGAAGCAATTGAACGAGGACTCAGCAGCGAAAGTTTCCGCAAGGAATATGCGACCGTGAGTGACGGCGATGCGAACTGGCAGGGCCTGCGTTTCCCAACCGGCGATGTCTACAAATGGGAGCCAGACTCCACCTATATTCGCAAGGCGCCTTACTTCGACGGCATGCAGAAGACGCCTGCGCCCGTGACCGACATCCTCGGCGCGCGCGTGCTGGCGGTTCTCGGCGATTCCGTCACCACCGACCACATCTCGCCTGCGGGATCGATCAAGGCCAACGGACCCGCAGGAAAATATCTCGCCGAGCACGGCGTTAAGCCTGCGGACTTCAACTCCTACGGCTCGCGGCGCGGCAATCATGAGGTGATGGTCCGCGGCACATTCGCCAATGTGCGTTTGCGCAACAAACTCGCGCCGGGTACCGAAGGCGGCGTGACCCGGCTGCTGCCCGAGGGCGAGCAGATGTCTATTTTCGATGCCAGCGTGAAATATGCCGAGCGAAAAGTGCCTCTGGTGATTCTTGCAGGCAAGGAATACGGCTCGGGCTCCTCGCGCGATTGGGCTGCAAAAGGTCCGAATCTTCTCGGCGTACGCGCTGTGATTGCGGAGAGCTTCGAGCGTATCCATCGCTCGAATCTTGTCGGCATGGGGATTCTGCCTCTGCAATTCGAAGATGGACAGAACGTCGAGTCGCTTGGACTGACGGGCGAAGAAGTCTACGATTTTCCGGGGCTAACCAAACTGCTCAAGGAAAGATTCGCAAACGGCCGCACTCTGAACGTCATTGCGACCAGCCCCAAAGGCGACAAGAAGACGCTCCACGCGGTGATCCGCATCGATACCCCGCAGGAGATCGAATACTTCGAGCACGGCGGCATTCTGCTCTACGTGCTGCGTCAACTGGCAGCGAAAAGCGAAGCAGAACCTGCGAAGCGCTGAAAAAGCCCTCGGCAGTGCCTCAAGCCTGGGTGCCCCAGGTCCGGATTCTCGGACCTGGGATAGGATCTATGCGAGAAGAGCGCGGCCATCCGATCTTCGAAGACCGCGCTAAATTCTCCCACCAACTCCGCTGCCCCGCTAGCGCTGACGACTCCGCTGCATTCACGGATTCGAAATCTTCGGTGGGTTCGGCGACGGATAGCGGCGCAGCGGCGCCTTGCGCGTGGGACGCTTCGTTTTGGACTGATCCGTGGACGAAGCGGGGTCGGGGATCGTCTCCTGGTGATGCGGAGCAAAGAAACGCACGCCCTCCTGGGTGTGTTCCCCCAGCACGTGCAGCCGGAGAAAATTCGTTGATCCCGACTTCGTTCGCGTGCCCGCCACAATCGCAATCACTTCGCGGTTGCGCACGTACCCGTACTGTTCGAGCAGGCTTTCAGCCACGTCGACCAGCGCCTCTGTTGAATTGACCTTGGGACAACGAATCGGTGTTGTGCCCCACAAGAGATTCAGGCGGTTGATCGTCACTTCAATCGGGCTGAGTGCAAAGATCGGCGAGGTTGGGTGATATTTCGAGAGCTGCCGTGCGGTCGCTCCCGACTCAGTAAACAGCGCAATACCGCGCAGGTCAAGGTCGTCGGCCGCATGCGCAGTGGCCTCGCAAATCGTTTCCGCGATCGATAGATGGCTCTGCCGTACGCGCGTTTCAGCGTAGGTTTCTTTCTCTTCCTTGATATGCCGTTCCGCTTCGCTCACGATGCGCGCCATCATGGAGACCGCGTCCACAGGATACTTGCCGACCGCCGACTCGCCCGAAAGCATCACGGCATCTGTGCCATCGTAGACCGCATTCGCGACGTCGGAAACCTCGGCGCGCGTGGGCCGAGGGTTTTCAATCATCGATTCCAGCATCTGTGTCGCGGTGATCACCGGCTTGAAGTATTCGCTAGCCCTGCGAATGATGTGCTTCTGAATCGCGGGTACCTGCTCGGGAGGCACCTCGACGCCGAGATCGCCGCGGGCCACCATGATTCCGTCCGCCACTTGCAGAATGCTGTCGAGATGTTCAATGGCCTGCGGCTTCTCGAGTTTTGCGATCACCCAGGTCTCGCCGCCATAGGCCGAAACGCGATTGCGCACCAGCCGCACATCTTCTGCCGTGCGCACAAACGAAACAGCGATGGCATCGACGCCATTCTTCAGCGCAAACTCCAGATCCTGTGAGTCCTTGTCGGTGAGCGACGGAACGCGCACAGCGATGCCGGGCAAGTTGATGCCTTTGTTCTCACCTAACAGCCCTCCATTCACGATCTCGCATACGACATCCGCGCCAACCACTTCGTGCACGCGCAATTCGATGAGGCCGTCGGAAAGAAGAATGCGCGAACCCTGCTCCACGTTTTCCGCGAGAGTCTTGAAGGTGGTGCTTACCAAAGAAGCTGTTCCCGGAATGTCGCGCGGCGTGATCGTCAGCCGGCCTCCTGCCTTCAGATGCACCGGTTGATGGTCTTTCAGCTTCGACGTGCGAATCTTGGGTCCCTGCAAGTCGCCGAGGATGCAGAGCGGCTTTCGCTCTTCGCGGCTTACCTTGCGGATCATTTGAATCAGCGCTAGTTTTTCGTCGTGTGTTCCATGGGAAAAATTCAGGCGAACGACATCGATACCGGCGCGGACCAACTCGCGAAAAACCGGTTCAGTGTTCGAAGCGGGCCCCAGCGTCGCAACAATCTTCGCGCGTCGTTGAATGGGGGATTCATTCAGGCTCGTTTCAGCAAGCGGCATCAAAATTACTCCGGAATCGCTTTTCGTGGGGGTTGGGGTTAATTTTGGGGCAGACCGCTTCATTGTACACGGACCAACAGGAGCAGTTTTTGATTTGTCCGCGATGAATTGCCAGCGAATGAAGAACCAAAGCGCGAGTTTATCGGCGTGAAGCGAGTTGTTCGGGAAGATCGAATCGGGGGCTGCTTTCCTGCCGCGCCAGAAAGAGGACACCATTCAATTCCGCTCCGAGCAGCGCGCTGAACGAAGTGAGATAGAGCCACACGAGAGTGGCAATGCCGGCGCCAAACGGGCCATAGAACTTGGAATAGTTTGCAAATGTTGTCACGTACCAGCCGAATGCGAGCGTCGCGGGGAACCATGCCACGGTGGCCGCAATCGCACCCGGCATCACACGCAACCAGTGTTCCTTCCGCTTGGTTCCAAAGTGATACAGTGCGCCCAGAACCGTAACACTCGTTACGACCGCGATTGCCCATCGCACCATGCGCCAGAAGAACAGCACCGCGTCGTGCAACTCGTGCGCGGCATTTTTCACCATCCAATGCTCGATCTGGTGGCCAAAGACCAGGAGTAACGTGGCAAGCGCCAGCGGAACATGCACTGTGGGCACAAGCAAAAGCGCGCGCAGCCGCCGTTCCCAGAATCCCCACTCGGTTCGCTGAAGCCGATACGCACGCCGAAAGCCTTCCATCAGCGACAGCATCATGCCGAGACCCGCAAACACACTCAGAAGCGCCGCGGAAAAGACCAGTTGTGCCGATTGAAAACGCCGCGTCTGCATGGACGAGAGCAGCAGCACGTAGGTGTCGGCGGGAACGAAGCTCATAAACGAGATGCGAAGTTGGCCCAGCATGGTCGTTCCTTCGGGAACGAACGCGAGCAGAGTGGTGACGACGACCATCGTGGGGAACAACATCAGCATGCCGGAATATGCCGCAGCCTTGGCCGTATTGAGCATGTCATGCTCAAACGCCAGCATAAGCGCCTTCCGGAATACGACAATTGGACGAGCCATGCGCATCACATGTCAGAGTAGAGCATTTGCAGTGATCCCGGCGAGAGGTTCACGCCGTTTATCGTCTGGGAACCGCGGTGGTGTCCGGCTACATGAAATCTTAATAAATCTGGGCTGATTCTTGTCCCAGCGCACGATGCGGGGAACGATGCGATGATCCGATGTATCCGTCTAGGCGGCGGATCGTGCTGACGGGCAAATCTCCAGCGGTTTATCATAGCCGGGTTATGAGAACTGCTCTGAGCCGCAAGGTCCTCCGTCCCGTTTGCCTGCTTCTTTTGCCAGGCGTTTTTCTGCTTCGTTCAGTCGGGCAGCCGCACCCGGTACCGAATCCTCAACTTGCATCCAGAGACGTGAACGCGCGCGCCGAGGCGCTGCTGAAGAAGATGACGCTCGATGAAAAGATCGGGCAGCTCGTGGCATACTCGGCTGGATTTGCTACCGGTCCGTCGGCTTCCAATCTTACCTATGACGACCTGGTCGCCAAGGGGCAGGTGGGTTCGATGCTCAATGTTGCAGGCGCGGAGAAGACGAATCACTACCAGCACATCGCGATTGAAAAATCGCGCCTGCATATCCCCGTCATCTTCGGGCTCGATGTCATTCATGGCCACCACACAACATTTCCCATTCCGCTCGCAGTGGCAGCAAGCTGGGATCCCAATGCCGCTCAGATAGTGGCACGAACAGGCGCGGCCGAGGCGCGCGCCGACGGCATTGTCTGGGTGTTCTCGCCGATGGTCGACATCGCACGTGATCCGCGATGGGGACGCATTATCGAGTCGAATGGCGAGGATCCATATCTCAGCTCCGCGATGGCGCGCGCCTGGGTGAATGGGTATCAGCAGGGCGACCTGGGAAAGCTCGACTCAGTCGCCGCGTGCGTGAAGCATTTTGCGGCCTACGGCGCGGCTATCGCCGGACGCGACTACAACGCGACCGACATGAGCGAGATTACGCTGCGTCAAGTTTACCTTGAACCCTATCGCGCCGCGGTCGAAGCTGGCGTTGCAACTGTGATGAGCTCCTTCAATTCCATCAATGGCATTCCCGCGACGGCCGACCCTCTGATTCTGACGCAAATTCTGCGCAAGGAATGGGGATTCGATGGATTCGTCGTTTCCGATTGGGGCGCCGTCGCCGAACTGATGAATCACTCCATCGGCGATGGGCCGACTGTGGCGCGCAAAGCGCTTGAGGCAGGCCTCGACATGGATATGGAGGGCAATCTCTTCGGCACCACGCTCGCATCGCAGGTGCAATCGGGCAAGATTCCCGAAAGCGTCGTAGACGAAGCGGTCCGTCGCATTCTTCGGGTCAAATTTGCTTTGGGACTTTTCGATCATCCGTATACCACCGACAGTCCGGCTTATGAAGCTACGCCGGAACGTCGTGCCGTGGCCCGCAAAGTAGCCGACGAAACGATGGTCCTGCTGAAGAACGACCCTGTGGAAGGCATTGGCGCACTGCTGCCGCTGACGAGCAAAGCCAGGAAGGTCGCCCTGATTGGGCCATTGGCCGACGACGCCCGCGATCTGCTGGGCGCGTGGTCCGCGGGCGATCCGAAGAATGTGATTACGCTCAAGCAGGAGTTGAGTCAGCGGCTCGGCGATAAGCTTTTCTATGCGGAGGGCTGCGGCTTGCTTGCAGGCGATGACGCAAAGGTGCTCAGAAGCGTCACGTTTGGTGGATCTATCGCAGGTCAGCAAGACCAGCCTCTTCCCGATGACGAGAAGAGTATTGCCGAAGCAGTCGATATCGCCAAGCAGGCCGATGTCGCCATCTTGGCTCTGGGAGAACCGGCGAATTGGATGGAAGGCGAGGCCGCGAGCCGCGTGCATCTCGGCTTTACAGGCAACCAGGAAAAGCTGCTGGAGGAGGTTGTTGCTACGGGAAAACCGGTAATCCTGGTAGTGCTTTCAGGTAGGCCGCTGGTCTTGAAGTGGGCCGCTGAACACGTGCCGGCGATCCTTCAAGCCTGGAGTCCCGGCATTGAGGCCGGGCCCGCCGTAGCCGACGTGCTGTTTGGCGATGTGAATCCGTCGGGCAAATTGCCGGCAAGCTTTCCGCGCGCTGTCGGGCAGGAGCCGCTCTACTATGCGCAGCTTCCCACAGGACGTCCCGCGAACGTCGATTTGACCCACATGCCGACAAACTCCTTGGAGAAGTTTGTTTCGCGCTATATGGATGAACAGAACTCGGCGCTGTTTCCGTTTGGCTGGGGATTGAGTTACACGCGCTTCCGCTATTCGAAGCCCACGTTGAGCCGCGCGGAGGTTCCCGTGCAAGAGGTTTTGGCGAATCACGCTCCAGTCACGACAGTCGCGGTCGACGTGACGAACACGGGCAGCGTGGCAGGGACCGAAGTGGTGCAAATGTACATTCGCAACACCGAGGCGAGCGTGGAGCAGCCGGTGCGCGAACTGAAAGGATTCGCGCGCGTCGAGCTTGCGCCGGGCGAGGCGAAACATCTGACGTTTCCGCTGGGATTCGACGAACTGAACTTCTACAACGTCGAGGTGAAGCGGACCGTGGAGCCAACGACTTATGACGTTTGGGTGGGCGGAAGCTCGCTGGCGGACGCAGAAACGGAATTGAAGATTGTCGAGTGATATCGCCGCTCTTAGCGCTCCGGTCGGTGCAAGCCCCGTTCCAACAGGCTTGGTCTCAGTTTTTACGGACAGCAGCAGGTCGTGCGCCTAGAATCTCAGAATGTGAAACGCAGTATTGTCCTTGAGAATCTCCCTGGGTCGTTTAAAAGCGAATGAAGGAAAGCCAAAGGCGGGCGCATCAACGAGCGTAGCGAAACTGACGCTCGGCCCAGAAAACAGCTTCGGTATAGCAAGTGTGCAGGCGTTCCAGAGGGAGACCATTGGACTCGACGATCGCCTGGGAGCCAATCCAGTCCCCGCATTCGTGGCGCTTCACCCACTCGAGCATGCGGCTTTCCCTGTTGTCTGCGCCTTCCAGCGCATCGCGGATCTCTTTGCGCAGAGGGAGTTCCGGGGTCAGTTCTTCCATGGGCATCGCCAGCATGGCCGAAAGCAGGCTGAGCATTCCGAGGAGATATTGTTCATGGGGATTGAGGGCGCAGGTCGGAGCCGCAAGTTCGCAGAATCGTGCGCGCACCATCGCCAGCTTGAGAATTTCCGGAGGACGGCCGCTATTGAGCTCTGTTGCGATGGCAAGGGTGACAATGCGCCGGACGGGTTCTTCGCCCATAAGCACCAGTGCTTGCCGTGTAGAGCGAATCTCTTCGCGAACCGCGTACCCCACGGAATTGATGAGGCGCAGGATGCGGTAGGTGAGAGATTGGTCGAGCCTCACGGTGCGACTCAACTTATCCCAGTCAAGAGGATCGCACTGCAAAAGGCGCAGGATCTCGAGGTGGCAAAAGTGATTCGAGGGAACCTTGCGGTTTTTCATTAGCTGCGGGCGGCAAAAGTAGTAGCCCTGGAAAAACTGGAAGCCCTCGGCGCGAGCTATCTGGTACTCTTCCTGTGTTTCCACCTTCTCGGCCAGCAGCACGGCCCGGCTGCCCTTGAGTTGTTGAAGCAATTCCCGGCGCTCCGCAGGACCGGTGGAGAGGAAGTCGACCTTAATGTAGTCGGCCAAATCCACCATCAAAGTGAACCTGGGGTCCCAGACAAAATCATCGAGCGCCAGCCGGTACCCACGAGCTTTCAGATCGATGC
Organism: uncultured Acidobacteriaceae bacterium; assembly: GCA_963745845.1. Classification (GTDB taxonomy): domain Bacteria; phylum Acidobacteriota; class Terriglobia; order Terriglobales; family Acidobacteriaceae; genus Telmatobacter. The sequence continues at coordinate 190,503 of CAVUZE010000007.1, forward strand.
AGGCCGCAAGCAGGTCGGGCGAGGGCTCGATGGTTTCCAGCAGCTCGAGTACGGCGATGCCGCTCGGCAGCACGCTCACCAGATCCTGGGTCAGCGTTTCCGAGGTGCAGTTGATGAAAGCGAGCGAACCGCCAGTAAACTTCTCTACTCCGAAAAGTACGGTGTCATCGAGAACTGTACGGGCGGCAAGCTCGCAATCGCCTCCGAACGCGGTTTCATCCCCCTTGCGGTAAAGCAGTTCGTAGCCATGAATCCGGCCGCGCAAATCGAGGATCGGCTGACGCGCCACACAGCGCGAGTTGCTTGCCGGCTCCTTCGCAATTTCCAGGCTTGGAGCGGCCACAGCCTGCGAAGAGACCTGTTCACCGCGCGAGGGCATATTTCCTACCTTGGATTCTCTATGGGGCGAGTTCCCAGCACAAGACTCCTAAAGTCACTAACGAGAATGGTCCGGCAAACGGCATTCCGCGGTGAACGCTCGCTGGCTCCTCAAGGACGGGTCTTTGTCGTTGGGGTTGTCGGGCGGGTATCATGAACCTTCATGGGAACTCCGCCAACAATTGAACTTGGCAGCATCGGGATGGCCGATACGCTCATTCTGATGGTGATTGCTCTGGTGGTGTTCGGGCCGCGACGGCTGCCGCAGATTGGGCGGCAGATCGGCAAGCTGATGTACGAGTTCCGCAAGGCTTCGAACGATTTCAAATTCCAGATGGAAGAGGAGCTGCGGCTGGCCGAAGACGCCGATCGGCGCAAGAAGGAAGAAGAAAAGCGGAAGCAGCTGGCGCAGGAGTCGGTTTCGGCCACCCCGGCTGTGGTGAAGGCTCTGGAATCGCCGTATCCGGGCGAGGAAGTGTATCCGGAGGTCAAGGCTCAGGAGCTGCCCGGCACCGACGATGTGGAACCCCGTATTTTGCCGCCATCGACCGGCGAAACGGTTGCCGCAACACGGGGAGCCGTCGATGCGGAACTGACCGAGCCGCACCCGGAGGCAGACAGCAGAGACGTGCTCGACCCGATCGGACAGGAGAAGCAGCCCGCGCCCGTCGAAGAAGGTCAATCTCCGCCGACAACTGAAAATGCTGCGGCCACGGAGACGATAAGTCACAATGGTTGATCCCGCGGAAGCGATCGGGAAGGCACGGCAGGCAGTGACACAGCGGGCGGAACTGCCCGGCATGAGCCTGATGGAGCATCTGGACGAGCTGCGCAGGCGCATTGTCCACTCAGCGATGTATCTTGGCGCGGGATTCGTGATCGCTTATTTCTTTCACGAAAGGCTCTACGGCCTGGTGCAACAGCCACTGGACCGTTTGCACATCAAGCTCAACTACACGCATCCCATGGATGCGCTGAACCTGTATCTGCAGGTGTCGCTGATTGGCGGTGCGATTCTCGCGTCGCCGTTCATTCTGTATCAGGTTTGGTTATTCATTGCGCCAGGACTCTACCAGAAAGAGCGCCGCTTCGTGGTGCCTTTTATGGCGGCTACGGTGGGACTTTTTCTAACCGGCGCAGCGTTTGGCTACTTCTTTGTGCTGCCCGGTGCGCTGAAGATTCTGATTGTCGATTTCGGCAAAAATTTCAATCCCATCATCACTATCGAGGAGTACACGGGCTTCTTTCTGTCGATCATTCTCGGTCTGGGCATCAGCTTCGAGATGCCGATCCTGATTTTCTTTCTCGCCCTTTTCGGCATCGTCAGCCCGCGGTTCCTATGGAAGAACATCCGCTACGCGATTCTGGCGGTGTTTCTGGTGGCAGCCATCATCACGCCCAGTCCCGATCCGTGGACGATGTGCATCTATGCGATTCCGATGCTGTGCCTCTATCTGATTGGCATCGGTGTTGCGTGGTGGGTACATCCCGACCGCCGCAAAGCCAAAGAGGCCGCTTCGTAGAACTGTTGCAGTAAGAGGGAGCAAACCCGGAGGAGCCGGTGGGAGTGGGTGGTTTGCTCACCTTCTATTGTGCCTGGGTATTGATTGCGACGACGGGCTGGCGGCCAGGGTCGTCGCGGCGGATGGAAGGTCCGCCGCGCGGACGGCTTTCTGTTCTGCTACTTCTGGGCGGTCGTGATGCCGGTTGCCTTGAAGTCCTTGAAGTCCTGGGTAACAAACTGATGGCGAACACCGTATTGGGTCACGAAGGAGGTGCCGTTGGGAACAACCTCGGCAATGGTGAATGAACGCACCGGGACGTAAAGGTTTTTGCCGGCGATGGGCATAGGCGCATAATCCACGCGGATGTTCTCGTAGTGGACAAAGTCCGAAGGCTTGAACTCGGCTTCGACGATGGTGCGAAGGACGACGCCGGAATGAGGATCGAGGAACAGCTCGCCGTGGGGGCCGGATTTGGCGTTGAACGGTTTCCACACGGATACGTTGGCAAGGTCGCCGTTGCCGGCCGGGTGCGCCGCTGGGCTGGCGCTGAGGCCTCCGAGCCCGGCGCCGCCGCCAGGGGTGGCGCTGCCGCCCTTCCCGCGGCCTCCGTAAAGCCCATTGCCGACGCTTGTAGTGTCCGGGAAGCAGCAATAGCTAAGGGCGTAGTGAGATTGTTTCTTATCGACGGCGAAAGAGAAAACGGCGGTCTGGTGGCCGCTGATGGTTTCCCAGCGGAGAAATTTGGGGTTGCCGGAGGAGATGGCCTCACTGGTCAGCTGGTCGAGCGGAAGGAATGGGAGCATGGAGTTGACGAGACCGTTGCGTCCCCAGGGAGTGGTGTCCTTGCCGCTCGGTTTTTCGATACCGTTGTCGATCTCGACCGTGTCCGTGTGGGTGTTCATGAGGCGGAAGTAGCCGCGAATCTGCTGCCAGATCGTATCGTAGGCATGTTCGGATCTGACTTTGGTGCCACTATAGGACTCGATGGTTTCGACGCCGTCCTGGAATCGTGCAACGAGACGAGTGGCGGTGAGTTGAGGTAGCTGAGGGTAGATTTGGGCGGCATAGTCCTGGGCCTTGGCGAGCATGGCCTGCTGGGTGTCGGCGTCGGGAGCAGCGGCCTTCGGAAGGTCGGTATCAGGCGGGGCGAGCATGGCGCTGCGCGCCTCAAGCACGTACATCTGCTCGGTGGAAAGCGGACCAGTGACGAGGTTGATCATGCTGTTCATGCCGACGGGGGTCAGTTCTTCGGTCAGCTCGATCTGTTTCAGCTCGTTGGCCACCTGTTCGTCGCTCTTTTGCGCGTGGTACAGTCCTGTGACCAAATCTTGCAATTGAGCCACAGTCATTTTTCTTTGATCGGCCGACAAGAGGGCGGGGGCCAATGCTAAGAGTAGAAGAATCCATTTGAAGCGCTTCATATTCTCATCCTCGGTGAAATTGCGAGCGGAGAGATTGTAGCGATTGGTAGTGGACTGTGCATCAGCAATTTGCGTGGGTTATCGTGGCGGCGGCGAGGGCGGCTGGCAATGCCTTTCAGCCCATTCACGCAGGCGACGAAATGTCTCTCCATCCCGGTTAGGCGGGAGTAACTTTTCCTGCCACAGAACAAAGTCAACTTCGGTATCCCGCTTTGCGAACCATTCAGCCGAACAAGCTATCCTTGAATCGCGGGAGAACGCCCTGCAACGTGTTTTCGCTCGGATCAACGGCTAGGGACGGTCGCGCAGGTCGTAACTCCTTTCCCCAGACGACTCTGTGGCTAAACTCTTTCATGAGACGGCTTTGGAACGAAAGACTGGCGCCATCCTCGTGAAAACAAGGAGTTTGCTCCCAGAGTCCGGGGGAGGGGTACCCTCCGGCACTCGTAGCTGGCCCCGGAGGAAAGCATGAACCGGTTCCATCAATCCGCACGCCTCGCCCAGGCCGCAATCGGGGCTCTGCTCTGCACGATTGCTGTGACTGCCCTCAGCGCGCATGCCCAGCATTTCAACGGCAATCGCGCCTACGAGTACGCCCGCGATTTCGTCGCTATCGGACCGCGCTGGCCCACGAGTCCTGGACACGCAAAGGCTGAGGCGTTTCTGCGCGCCCACTTTCAGCACGATCAGCTCGAGGAAGATGCGTTTACCGCCGATACGCCGATCGGGCCGGTGAATATGCGCAACTTCATCGTGCGCTATCCCGGTAAGAAGGATGGCGTGATTGTGCTGGCGACCCACTACGAGACCAACTACTACCTGCGGAACATCAACTTTGTTGGAGCCAATGACGGCGGCGCGACGACGGGACTGCTGATGGCGATTGCCGATCAACTTCGTGTCCAGACAGCGGGCGGAAAGAAGCTCGACGGCTACTCGGTGTGCCTGGTCTTTTTTGACGGCGAGGAAGCGATCCAAAACTGGTCCGATTCCGACTCGACGTATGGCAGCCGCCATCTCGCGGCGAAGTGGGGGCGCGATGGGACGCTGGGGCGCATCAAGGCGTTTCTCCTGGCGGACATGATCGGCGACAAGGACCTCGACATCCAGCGCGAGAGCCGGTCGGCGGGCTGGCTCGTGGACCTGGTGCGGCAGGCGGCGAAGAAGTACGGCGACGAGCGCTACTTTTTCCAGCAGGAAGAGGCCGTGGATGACGACCACTTGCCGTTCGTGAAGCGCGGCGTGCCTTCGATCGACATTATCGATCTCGACTATGGGCCGAATAACAGCTATCACCACACGGTGCAGGACACGATGGACAAGGTGAGCGCGCACAGCCTGACGATTGATGGCGATGTGTTTCTTGAGACGATCCGGCTGATCGATCAGCGATAAAAGCAGGGAACAGGGATTAGGGAACAGGGATACGAAGGCTCGTCCTACGATTCCGTTCCTTCGTGTTTTGGCTCACGGACGATCGCCGGTGGATTGGCTATCCTCGTCTGAATCGCGGGGAGAGCGAGGTGAATCGACGTGGGCGAGTCATTCAAGGATCTTGTCGTATGGCAACGCGCAGTGGAGTTAAGTCTGGCCCTCTATAAGCTCACGACGTCCTTTCCGGCATCGGAACAATTCGGCCTGACAAGCCAGCTTCGCCGCGCATCGGTCTCTATCGCAAGTAATATCGCTGAAGGCTACGGAAAATCGACGAAAGGTGAGTATCTCGTGTTCCTCGGTCATGCGCGCGGCTCCATCTTCGAAGTGCAAACGCAACTCGTTATCGCTGGAGGTCTCGATCTAAAGACCTACGCAACTCAGCGGAGACGCTGTCTGAGGAGGTAAGCCGCATCCTCGTCGCAATGATGCGTACGTTGCGAAAGTGAACCCTCGCCTTGTGTTCCCTGTTCCCTTTTCCCTGTTCCCTGGCCAAGCACCGTTGTCTCAATCGCGAGAAGAAAACACCGCGATCCGATCGGTCTCCGGCGCTGCCGCCGTCTTGAGCCAGCGCTCTTCCGCGACGACAGAAGTGCAGGGGCCATACGTGCAGATGCGGATGCGGCGATTTGCCGCTTCGCGCCTCAATCGGTCAAGCACACAGCGCAGGATCGATCCAGAAAACGGAGTGTAGAGATAAAAAACGGTTCCCTCGGACAAGTCCGCCTCGCGTGCATCCTGGTTGATGAATGCGACTCGGTCCAAATGCAGGCTCTCGGCGCATTGCCGGGCGCGTTCGACATAGGTCGCTTCCAACTCGATTCCTACGCTTCGGGCGCGGGTACAAATCGAGACCAGTAATGGAACATGACCCAATCCCGATCCAAGATCGACGAGAACGTCGGCCGCGGTAAGCTGCGTGAGGCCGATCAGAGTGAAGATGTGACGCGCCGGGGTGGGCTGATAAAACACCATCTCAGGCTCGGCGGGCGCAGGGGCGTCGCTGGGCTCTTCGAATGGAAGGACGCCCCGGATCAGCTCGTCAAGAGAGTCATAACCGATGCCGCGGTCGAGGCCGTTTTCGTCGATCTTCGGCGAAAAATCAACCCAACGACGCAAAGCCTCGGAACCTGCCCCGCGCCGAATTTCAGATCGAATTGTTGCGTAGAGTTCCGAATTCGCGGCCTCAAGCCGTGCACGCACTGCGCTCGCGCGCCGATGCAGTTCCGTGTCACCGGCGGCGATCGGTCGAGGGACATCCGGAAAACAAGCGTCAAGACGGTCGAGTGCCTCGAGGCGTTCGCGAAGCCGACTCGGCTCCATAAACGACGGCTCATTCTCGAGTCGTTCGACAATGCTCTGAATCGGATCGATGAATGTCGCGAACTCCATTCAGAAATCAGGCTACAGTCTCGAATTGCCGCTGTCGAATGCTCGGTCCTTTCCGGGCAGCGCCGAACAGGAAAGCGGAATGCGATGGGCAAACATGCAGGGCCGTCGCAGCAGCGGTAGCATTCGGACTGCGGAATTTGTTACGCGCTGCCTTTGATCTGCATCGAATTGTGTAGTGGGGCCCGAAGGACGGCTCGATCGCCATTGGGTACCTTGATTTACACAGTTAGTACCTTGGTTTTCCATCGCTGGTAACTGCTGGTCTCGCGGAGAATCGCTGGTTTCGACGGATCATTTCGTCGTATTCTGTGAGGAAAGAATCCTATGAAGACCTTCACCCTCGATGAAGCGCAATCGCTGCTCCCCGTGTTGGAGTCTCTGCTTAAGCGCGCCCTTGAAAGCAAGAAGGCGGCGGAGCAGGTTGAGACAGAACTGTCGGCGCTGGCGCAGCGCATCTATATCGCCGGCGGAATGCATGTAAATGTCGGCAAGGTTGCCAAACAGCGCGCGGAGGTAGAAAACCACACGCAGCGCATGCGCGAGACCGTGGCGGAGATCGATGCCATCGGCGTGCAGGTGAAGGATCTCGATGGGGGGCTGCTCGATTTTCCGTGCCGCCTCGACGACGAGATTGTGCTGCTGTGCTGGCGTATGGGAGAGTCGGCGATCGACCATTGGCACACGATGGAAGCGGGATTCCAGGGGCGCAAGCCCGTGGACGAGCGCTTTCGGCGCCGGTCAAATTCGGGCAACTGGCCCAACTGACCCACCAGCCTCGCTCGTTCCTTTCGTAAGCGAAATCTCCGCCCCTCGCGTCTTTATCAGAGAATCGAACACTCTGCGTGTGGATGTTCAGGCTCGCGTGTACGTCTGAGAGAATCTTTGCAGACGGATGTGTGGCAACGAAGGAGCGGAAATGGGATCGAAGAGGTGGGGAACGCTGGCGCTGTTGTTGCCTCTGCTTCTGGTAGGTTGCAAAGGCTTTTGGGACCCGATCGCCTCCACTGATTTCACGCTCTCCAACAGCGCTGCGATCACTGTGAGCAGCCCCGGCGCTACCTCCGGCAACACTTCCACGATTACCGTAACGCCATCGAGCTCATTTACCGGAACGGTCGCACTTACCTGCGCAGTCACGACGTCGCCATCGAGCGCCTCAAGCCCCGTTACATGCAGCCTTTCTCCGACGTCGGTTACGTTGAGCAGTTCGACGGCGCAAACGGCCACGCTCACTGCGACCACTACGTCCACCACGACTGCCGGAACCTATGAAATTACGGTTACCGGCACCTCAGGCAGCGCTACCACGACTGCCACGGCTTGCGTCATCGTGGGAACTTCCTCGGGCAATTGCACCTCCAGTGCCGGCACCAGCGGCAACTTTTATGTGATGAACGCGGAGACAAAGCAGGTCGCCGGCTACTACGTGAATGCGGGCAAACTGACCGCTCTATCCGGCGGCACGGTCACTGTGCCTGCCACACCGCTGTCCCTGGCCATTGCTCCCAACGGCAACTTCCTCTACGTCGGTACCATTAACGGAATCTATGTCTACTCGATTGCATCCAACGGCTCACTCAGCCTGGGCAACAGCTCCGGCATCATCTCTCCAGACCAGGCAGTCAGCATGCAGGTGAGCGCCAACAACAACTGGCTGGTTGAAGTCGCGCCAGGCTACGTCTACGCCATCGCCATCAACTCCTCCGACGGAACAATCGCCTCGAAGACCGAACAGCCACTCGGCCTTTCCGGCACAGTCCAGCAGATCGCCATCTCGCCCGACTCGAGCTATGTCTTCGTCGCCATGGGCTCGGGCGGAACCGAGGCTATCGCCTTTGATGCCGGAGCCGCTGCGAACACAGATCCCTTCGGCGCCGCCACCCACATCCCGACGGTCAACAACGCCGGCGCCGCCATCTCCGTCGCCGTCGATCCCCTTCAGTCCGGGCAGACAACCCCGCGCCTCTTCTACATCGGCGAAACTGCGGCTACGAGCGGTTCCAACTCCGGCGGCCTCCGCGCTTTCGAGTTCAGCTCCCTCGGCGGCACGTTGGCCGAAATCTCCGACTCGCCCTTCGCGACAGAGGGGCTCGCGCCGTACTCGATCCTTCCCATCTCTACAGGCAATTATGTGTATGTGTTGAATCGGCAGACGAGCAGCGGTTCGACGGGCGTGATCGCGGGCTTCTCGATCTCGTCAAGCGGCAGCACGTATTCATTGACTGCGTTGGGCAGCGATTTTGGCGTGGGAACGAATCCCGTTGCGATGGCCGAAGACAGCACCGGGACATATGTGCTTGCAGTGGACTACGGCGGCAGCCCCGATTTAGAGGGCTACACATTTTCGTCGACGAAAGCGGGCTATCTCGAGAGCGCGGTCTCCTCGGCTACCGGGACTGATCCCGTGCAGGCGAGTGGGATTGTCGCCGCGCCTTAAACGCAATTCGCCAAGCGCAGAACTGAGTTTGAGGCGAGTTTGCCTTTACAGGGCGCATTACCTTTCACGTGCGTTGCGATGCGGCTTAACCAAGCGTTCTATTCACGGTGCTATCCTCAAGAAGAAGACCCGTGGCTGCATTGACGCGATTTCCGATTCCAGATGTCCCCCTCGTCAGGAGTCAAAGATCCAAGCTCGTTTGTATCTTGGTCCTTTCCTTCCTTGGACTTGCGGTTGGTTGTTCCCGGCTTAGGCTAAGGCCGGAGCCGCACGAGACAGTCTATGTCTGGACGCGTCAGATGTATCTGCGCGATCGTGTCGCGGCCGTCTCGAATCGCGTGGGCGAGGTGACAAACGGCGAACCGCTCGAGGTGCTGGAGCGCGGACGCCGGTTCTATCATGTCAAGACTCCGAAGAATGAGGTCGGCTGGATTCCGGACCGCGCGGTAATCGATGCCAAGACGTATGACGCCTTTGCACAATTAGCAAAGCAGCACAAGAACGATCCGGTCGTTGCAATTGGCACGCTGCGCGACGATATTTACCTTCACGTGAGCCCGGGTCGCGAGACCGATCGCTTCTATCTGTTGGCCGGAAGCGCCAAGGTGCAAATGCTGGTTCGCGCGTCGGTGGTGAAAGCCGCCGCTCCGGGTGCAGTTTCTGGAATTCCACGCGAGCGTTCCGAGTCAGCGAAGGGGATGAGCGCGACTCCTGTCAGCGTCGAACGCGGTCCCGCTGCGAAGACAGCAACGAAGCCGGTTCTCAACGAGACAAAGCCGAGCGATCAGAAATCGACGGGGTCTGAACCCGAGCCGCCGGTGCTCGAAGATTGGTGGCTCATTCGCGATAAAGAGGACCATACCGGATGGGTACTCGGCAGCCGCGTGGATGTGGATGTCCCCGACGATGTGGCGCAGTATGCCGAGGGCCAGCGCATAATTGGCGCGTATGTGCTTGCCAAGGTTCAGGACGAGCAAGCGAACACGGCGGACCACCAGGTTGCCGAATACGTCACTGCGCTCGCACCGCCAAAGGCAGGATTGCCTTTCGACTTCGATCAGATTCGCGTTTTTACGTGGAGCGTGAAACGGCATCGCTACGAAACTGCGTTTCGCATTCATCCGATCCAGGGATTCCTGCCGGTGAAAGTCAGCACGGAGCAGGATGCGAAGGGAACCGAGCCAGTTTTCAGCTTTCTTGTTTCCAGTTCGCCCAACCTTGCGATCGACCCTGCAACCGGCATCGCACGGCCTGTTGCTCCTCGCACCATCAACTACGCGATGCGAGACACCTCAGTGCGTCGCATCGGGCCGGACATGGCGCCGATTCCCACCATGCATGAGCCTGGCGAAAAGGGCGAAAAGGCCGAGAAGGCGAAAGCGGCGAAAGCGGCGAAAGCGAAAAAGCACCACTAGGACTGGGGCTGAGCTAGCGATGTTCGCGGAGCCAGGCCGGCGCCTCTCACAAGCGCAACGCGCGATTCACTTCGCTAACACGTCCGCGCAGTGGACGGCTGACCTCGCTGCCTCCGCTGCCTCATGCCAGCTTCCACGGATCTCTATAAGGACGCGAGAGCAATTCGCTTGCGCCGGAATCGTCGAGAATCTTCTCCTGCGCAACATCCCAACGAATCTTGCGGCCGACGAGCATGGAGATCAGGCCGAGATGGCCGGGAATCGTGGAGTGATGCGCGACCTGGACTGGAGTAATCGTGGGTTTGCGTGACTTTACGCTATCAAGGAAGTTGCGGCGATGCTCGTGCGACTCGTACAACTTCACCTTGCGCAATTCGTCAGGAAGGGAATCGCCTTTGGTCCACTCGGGATTGGACGCGTCGAAGCCGCTGCGATCGACCCACACCCATCCGTCGGTGCCGATCCATTTGGTTCCCATGCTGATCGCAGGAGATCCGCCGGCAATAGTCAGTGTGACATCGGTTGGATATTGGGTGACTTCCTTGCGATACGTACACTCCACGGAGTATTTGGTTGCAGTGTTCCAGACGGCATTTGAGGCCGGAAACTCACCATGGCCTTCAACTTCCGAAGGACCGGTCAAGTCGAAGCCCAAGCCCCAATGGGCTATATCGCCGTGGTGTCCGATCCAATCAAGGAGCTGACCGCCGCCGGTGTTGTAGTTCCAGCGCCAATTCTGATAGACGCGTTGTTCGATGTAGGGCTCCATCCGGGATGGGCCGATCCACCGGTCATAGTCGAAACCCGGAGGCGGCTCGGTGACGGCGAGATCCCATGCACGAGTTCCGGGCACGATCTGCGCGGGGCTCGTAATTTTGTCTGGGAGCGACGAAAGCTTCGCGAGCAGAGCGGGAACCGTGCCGGGAAAATCGTGATGGCCGCCGGGCAAGCCGACCTCGACGTGAGTGACCGTTCCAATGAGTCCGTCGCGGACGATTTCTGCAGCTTTGTGGAATTGGGGAAGAGACCTCTGCCACGAACCCGTTTGCCAAATAATTTGATTCTGTTCGACGGCTTTGACAATGGCCTGCTGCTCTGCAATCGTGCGCGCCAATGGCTTCTCGCCGTAGATGTCTTTTTTACGGGCCGCTGCTTCGGTGGCAACGATCGCGTGCCATTGGTCGGGGATTGCGATCATGACCGCGTCGATGTCGTCGCGTGCGAGCAACTCGCGATAGTCTTGATAGGCCTTGCAATCGCTGTTCCCATACTTGCCGTTGATCGTGTCGACCGCGGCCTTCAGATGATTCTTGTCAAGATCGCATGCGGCCACAACCTGGCAGTCGCTCTCAGCGAGAAACGCCTTGGTGTTGGCCGGGCCCATCATTCCCCAACCGATGACGCCGATGGTGATGCGATCGGAAGCGGAGGAGCGGTTTGCGCGAGCCCAGGGACTCGATGAGACGGCAGCTGCAGCTCCAGCTGCTTTGAGAAAGCGCCGGCGCGTGATTGCAGAAAATGGATTGGAATTGTCTGGAGAGAGATTCATCATGGTCTCCGGGTGAAATCGTCCGCGTGCCCGACACGGCTTTGACACCAAAAACGGCGCCGCAAAATGAGGGGCAACGAAGGCAGGGGAAGTCTAGCACCTGAGGCCTTGTGAAGCGCGATGGGCGGGTCTCCGCGCCTCGTGAGGATTTGAATCGCGCGCAATTTGTCTGCAACCTCCGGAGCGAGAGTCGACTCAAACCCAGAAGAGTGTCAAATTGCTGTGGGTGCGGCTTGAATCGGAGAGTGGTAACTTTCATTTTGTGTATCTGCTTCGGCTTCTTGTTCGCGATTCAGGCATCGCAGGCACAGGCGCGCATTTATCCGTCGCTGCCTGAAGCGCCGGTCGCACATCAACGCGCATTGTTTTTGTTTCCAGGCTATGACACGGTGCAGAATCCGAATGCTCCCGTGCCTCCGCTGCATGTGGACCAGAAATTCGAGTTGGCTTACCGCTCGATTTTCGATTTGTCTTTTCCCATGCGAACGGGCGTGACCACGTTGTACGAGCATTCTGTGGGTGTCGGACCATTTTACGGGCCGGGCGGGCAAGGACTCGCGCAGCTCTATGGCTACAACGCGGCGAGCCTGGCCTCGACGTTTCTCTTTACAGACGCGGTTGTACCTGCCCTCTTTCACCAGGATCCGCGCTACTTTCGCAAAGGCACGGGAAGCGCGAGGTCGCGCATTTGGTGGGCGCTGCGCAGTGAACTGGTGGGGTTCAGCGATCGGGGGCCGCAGATGCCGAACTATGCGGCGCTGCTGGGGTTCGCGATGTCCACTGCGCTCAGCAACGCCTATTTGCCCGCACGCAACATATCCGCCGGAAAAAGCCTGGAAGGCTACGGTATCAAATTCTGCACGAACTACGGTTTCAATCTAATCCACGAATATAGAGGCGTAGCGCGCGTGAAGCAGATCATTCAGCAGCAGACCGACAAGCTGACGCAGCAGGACAGTCCATCAACGCCCTAAGGCGCGCCCCGCAACAACTCCGCGGGAACGGTGACCCATACGGCCTGAGTTCTCATTCACGAAGACAAAGCGAGCCGAGTTGTGATCGCAACGCAGCGGCGAGCTCAATTGCGCGGAAGAATCTGCGATTGGAAGAGTCGATGAGTTGTGAGTCAACCTCGGCGGCGCAGCTCGTGCTCCACTACGCGCAGCATCTCGTTTTCGGGCGCGGGCTTGCCGGTCCATATTTCAAACTGGCGCGCGCCCTGCTGCACAAACATTTCGAGACCGCTGACGACAGGCACACCCCGACTATGCGCCAGCTTCAGCAGCGGTGTTTCGATTGGGTTATAGACCATATCGAAGACCAGGCCGGCGTTGAGCTCGTTCTCCGCGATTGGCATCGGCTGCTTATTGCCTTTCATGCCGCAAGGAGTGGAATTGATCAGCACATCGAAGCGCTGCTTCGCAAAAACTTCATGCTTGAGCGATTTTGCCTTTGCCTGGCGCGCAAGGGCGACGGCTTTCTCATGGGTGCGATTGATGACGAAAACTTCGGCGCCCTGATCAATCAAGGCAAAGATGGCAGCGCGCGCCGCACCGCCGGCACCCAGGACAGCAACGCGGGCGCCCTTGAGACGCAAACGCTTTTCGAGCGGACGAATGACGCCGGCAACATCGGTGTTGAAGCCGTAGAGCTTCCCGTCGGCTCCGGTGCGCAAGGTGTTGCATGCGCCGATGCGGGCGGTGAGCGGGTCCATATTGGCGAGATGTGGCAGTACCTCTTCTTTGAACGGCATGGTCACCGCGACGCCTGCGACGGGCAGTTCCCGCACCACTGTCAGTAAGTCATCGAGGGAGCGTGCTTTCAGAGGCAGCATCACAGCGTTCACGATTTCGCGCCGAAACGCTGTGTTGTGCATGAGCGGCGAGAGGGAGTGGGCAATCGGATTGCCCACTACGCCGAAGATGCGCGTTGCCTGATCGAGATGTTCGATGCGATAGAGATCGAGCAAGGTGCGCGCCGCAACCTGGCCGGGTGCGGTCTCCACGCTGTCGTTGAGGGAAGCAAATGTGAAGGCCGCTCCAGCCCTGGGGCCGAGCACGCGGCTTAAAACGCCTTCTTCTCCCATGGCGATGCCGACGACGTTGGCGGAAAGCGAGCGGTCTTCAATCAAGCGCAGAATGGCGAGATTGTCTGCGAGCGAGCGAGCGGTTGAGACTACCTTCACATACTCAGGTTTGAAGCGTTCGATGCGGTCGGCCACCTGCTCCAAGCCTCGCGTGCGCGTGAAGTCGTGAAAGCTGATGAGCAGCGCCGCGCCACTTGCGCGGAGCTTGGCGATTTGCGCGGGCTTGGCTTCCTCGGCTGACTCGACTTCAAGATCGACAATCTGGCAGCCGACGAGCACGGCATCGGCGAGAATCGATAATTCCGCATTCAACGATCCCACGAAGCCGCCGCCATATTCCTTGCGCCTGCAGGTGGCAACCGCGGTCACGTCCCGGTGTTCGGAGAGAAACTGTTTCAGGTAGGGCAATGCGACTGCCGGCTTGGGAAGAGAGTCCAGCCGGAATTCAAAGAAGCGCACATCCCTTAGCGCGGCCTCCGCGCGGTCCACCATTTCGGCCGGCGAACCTGCCTGAATGGCGACACACAGCTTGCCCAACCGCATTCTCAGAGTGGCGGGGACGAGGGGCAGGCTCGCGATGGCGGTTGCGTGTGGCATCGGCATTACTTAATTGACGCATATTAGATGGGTTGCGGACCGGATGCAACAAGAGAACCATGCACCGGCGTGTTTCTTTTCGTGATCGGCGAAGCAACCCTTCAGTCTGCCCTTCGCGCTCACTCCTCCCGCAATATCTTTGCCGGATCGATGGTTGCAATGCGCAAGGTGGGCGCGGCAGTGGCAATCAGAGAGATGAAGAGGAGGGCGACGACGACCGACAGGATGCTCGGCCAGTCATAGACGTTAATCCCGTAAATGACTGTGCGCATGACCCTTAGGGCGCCAGCACAGAGGATCAATCCGCCCGCCAGGCCCAGCGCAGAGGCCCGGATGCCCGGTCCGGCAATCTGGGCCATAGCCTGGCGCAGGCTCGATCCCAGCGCAATGCGGATGCCGATTTCGCGGGTTCGCTGGGTGACCATATTGGCCACCAGCGCGAAGATGCCGACTGCGCTCAGCAAAAGGGCAAGGCTTGCCATGGCGCTCAGGAGCGCAACTTCAACCCGTTGGGTGGCGAGAGTTTCAGCCATCAGGTCGTTCATGCTGTAGAAGCCGGAGAAAGGCAGTCCGGGGTCGACACTCGCGAGGGCGCGCTGCATCTGCCCGGTGAGGCCCTCTACGGGCGCGGCGGTGCGGATGATCCAGCTGGGTTGGAACCAGGTGTGCACGAGCGCAAGACCGTCTGGTTGCATCTGCGCGGCGGGGATGTACATGGTTTCCTCGCTCTGAAGGGGCGCAACTGGGTTCAGTCCGGACGAAATCTGGACATCTGGCACTACTCCGACAATCACAGTGTTCAGGGGACCGCTTCGCAGCGTGCGGCCGACCGGGTTTGCGCCGTGATAGAACTTGACCGCGAAGGTCTGATTGACGATCGCCACGCGCTGGGTGTCCGGCCCGTCCGCAGCCGTAAACGCGCGCCCTGCCATCAGCGGCATTTCGAGGGTTGCAAAGTAGCCGGGCGTCACGTAAAGCAGGTCGGATTGAATCTCCTTTCCGGCCTCTTTGCCATCGGCCAGGGTGACTCCGTTGTTCAGGACGCGCTCGTAGGGCAGCGACAGTCCCACTGCGGCGTCTTGCACGCCCGGAATGCGCTGCATGGCAGCGATGCTCTCGTCGAGCAGTTTGCGAAAGGCCGCGGGATCGTGATAGCGCGCATCGTCAAGCGACGCCTTGGCGGCCATGACACCCTGCGGATTGAAACCAGGCGGGAGCGTCTGCAGATGGATAAGGGTGCGAACGAGCAGGCCGCTGCCGGCGAGGAGCACGACGGTGAGCGCGACCTCGCCGGCAATGAGGGTTTGCCGCAGGCGCAGCCCTTCCCCGCCTCCAACGGCTCGGCTGGCCATCGACGAACGAAGGTCCACTCTGCGAATGGCAAGAGCAGGCAACATACCGAAGAGCACGCTGGTCACAATCGAAACCACGAGTGTGAAGGCCAGGACCCGGCCATCGAGCGGAACGCCGGCGACGGGAAGATAATCCTTCGGCAGCAGAGAGAGGAGTCCTCGCAAGGCGGTGAAACCCACTCCCACGCCGAAGAGGCCGCCGATTGAGGCGAGGAGCAGGTTCTCGACCCAGAGCTGGTTCTGGATCTGCCAACGCGAAGCGCCGAGCGCCAGCCGCGTGGTGATCTCAGGCGTGCGGCGCGCCACGCGCACCAGCGTGAGGCCGGCGAGATTGGCGCAGGCTATGAGAAGGATGAAGCCGGCGGCGAACATCAGGGCCAGCGCCTGCGGACGAAGTCTTGCCGCCTCGCCCCGTTGCAGCGGTACGGAGTAAAAGGAGACGCGCGCGCCGGGACCGTATTGTGGCGCCAGCTGTTCTGCCCAACTGATCCAGGCGCGGTTAATTTCAGAATCGGCCTGCTGCCATGTTGCGCCATCGCGCAACCGGGTGATCACTGTGTAGTTGCTGCCGCTGCCTTCGCCGTCGCGGCTGGGCTGAAGATCGGTGTAGAGATCCGCGTTGAGCGGGGTGGTTGCGCGCGCGGGCAGTATGCCAATGACGGTGTACGAATCGCCTTTCAAGTGGATGGTCTTGCCGATGAGACTGCGGTCCTCGCCAAACGTATTGCGCCAAAGATTGAAGCTGAGGATCACTGCCTTTGGCCCGTGCGGACGATCCTCCGCGTCGGTGAAGTTGCGCCCAAGGGCTAAATGGAGGCCGATCACATCGAGGTAATGGGCCGAGATGCGTCCGGCGCGGACATACTCGACGTGCTGTCCGGCCTGGAGATTGACGCCGTCGGCGCGGCCACTTGAAACCGCCGCGAGAAGCGACGGAACATTGTCGCGCAATTGCTGCCAAACCGTGCCGTTGATCGAGTGGCGTGCATCATAGGGCTCCCCTCCCTGGACAAGCCGGAAGATGGTGCCCATGCGCTCCGGGTGCGGGTAAGGAAGGCTTTTGAGCATCAGGGCATTCACAATGGAGAAGATGGCCGTGTTGGCGCCAATCGCGAGTGCCAGGGTTGCAATCACGGTGAAGGTGAATCCTGGGTTGCGCCTGAACTGCCGCAGAGCAAACTGGAGATTCCTCGTCAAGGCTGCCATCGATCCTCCTGTTCCTGGAAGAACATTTTTGGTTATAAGTGCATGCACGCTGCCAAAGTTTGGATCTTGCAAACCGTGTGAATTGAGCAAAAGGAGATCAGGTTACGCGAGGAGGGCTGTCCGCAGTCGAACACGCTGTACGCTGCCGAACAGACTGTCTCCCGAACGATACGGCAGTGGAGTCGACACGGTTCCCAGCGAATTCGACGAGTGCATGCGCAAAGGCTGCGCACTGTGGCAACCTAGACTCTGGAGGAGCCGATCATGAGTGCAGGAACCCTGGACGCCGCTGCCGTAGCCGAACAGATCCATGTGTGGGAGGCTGGCGGAGCCGGTTCCGCCGAGGCATTGGCTGCGTGGGTCACGTCGCGGTTGGCGGCGCACGAAGCGGCGCTGGTGGCGCTACTGGCCGTGGAGGGACCGCGCACGCTGGAGAATTCGTTGCGACTCTACGATGCGGCCATTGAGCAGCTGAGTCTGGCCGGAGCCCAGGCCGGCGTACTCAATTCCGTTGCGGCGGATAAAGCCGTCCGCGACCAGGCGCAGATGGAAGCGCAACGCGTTGCCATGGCCGGCAGCGCGCTCAGTTTGAATCGTGCAGTCTACGATGCGCTTGTGGCGATCGACCTGACCGGCGCCGACGCGGCGACCAAGCACTACGTCGAACGTACGCTGCTGAGCTATCGGCTCTCGGGTGTCGACAGGGATCAGGCTACGCGCGACCGCCTGCAGGCTCTGCACGAGAAGGCGACGCGGCACTCACTTGACTTCAGCCGCAACATTCAAGAAGGCGCGAAGACGATCGACGCGTCGCCGTCCGAATTGGAAGGGCTGCCGGCGGACTATCTTGCGCGGCATTCGGCGAACGGCGAGGGGCGCGTGGTTCTTACGACCGATCCGCCGGACATGCAGCCGGTGATGACCTTTGCTGCGAGTGCATCCCTTCGCGAACGAATGTTTCTGGCCTACAACACGCGCGCGTATCCGGCGAACCAGCAAATCCTGCTCGATCTGCTGGCCACGCGGCAGGAGATCGCGACGATTCTTGGCTTTCGCAGTTGGGCCGACCTGGCGACTGCCGACCAGATGATGGGATCGGCTGCCAATGTGAGGACATTCCTGACCAAGCTGAATGACGCGAGCCGCGAGGGTGCCGCCCGTGAGCACGAGTTGATTCTCGAATTCACGCGCAGTCGCGAGCGGGGAACGAAAGAGATCGACATTGTGAGCCGCGGCTATTGGTACGAGCAATTCCGGCGGGCCGAGTTCGATTTCGACTCGCAATCGGTGCGGCCCTATTTCCCCTATGCGCAAGTCGAAGCTGGAGTGCTTGAGACTGCGGCGCGGCTGTTCAAGATTGAGTTTCGGCGGTCGCAGGCGACGGCCTGGGATCCCGCGGTGTCGGCGTTTGAAGTGGTTGAGGACGGCAAGATCGTAGGCCGATTCTATCTCGACATGCATCCGCGCGAGGGGAAAGACAAGTGGTTCTCAGCAGCTCCAATTGTCACCGGTGTGCGTGGGCGCTATTTGCCGGAAGCTGCGCTCATCTGCAATTTTCCCGCGAGCGACGGAAAAGATCCGGGTCTCATGCAGTATTCCGATGTGGTGACATTTTTCCATGAGTTCGGCCACTTGATGCATGCCATTCTAGGCGGCCAGACTGAGTGGGCGGGGCTTTCTGGATTTGCAACGGAAGGCGATTTCATCGAAGTTCCATCGCAGATGCTGGAGGAGTTCTTCCGCGACGAGAAACTCCTGCAGGCCTTTGCCAAGCACTATCAGACCGGCGAAGTTCTTCCGAGTGAGACCATCCGGAAAATGAAGCTGGCCGGAGCGTTCGGACGAGCGGACTGGGTGCGCGCGCAGCTCTACTACACAACGCTGTCGCTCGACCTCCATGACCAGGACCCGGCGAAGGTCGATCTGGACGAGACGACGAAGCGACTTTATCAAAGCCTGCAGCCGTGGACATGGATCGAGGGCAATCGTATGTATGCGAGCTTCGGGCACCTCACGGGCTACTCGTCGAATTACTACACGTACGCCTTCGACAAGGTGATCGCGCTGGACTTCTTTGCGCAATTCGATCCTGAAGACCTGCTCGGTTGCGATGCGGGCGCGAAATATCGCAAGACCGTCCTGGAGCAAGGTGGTTCAAAGCCGGGACGACAAATGGTACGCGATTTTCTTGGACGCGACGAGGAGTTTGCCGCGTTTTCAAAATGGCTGAATGAGGAGTTTGAGAGTCAGCTGGCAGGGGCTAAGGGGTAAGGGACTGAGAGAGTGGCTGTAGGGTGGCGGCCAAGCTAAAGGAGGCGGGATGAGCAGATATCACATTGCGCAGGTCAATATCGGACGAATTCGGGCCGAGCTGAACGATCCGATCATGGCCGGGTTTGTGAACCGGCTCGACGAGATCAACGCGCTGGCGGATTCGAGTCCCGGCTTTATCTGGCGTCTCAAAACGGGCGAAGGCAACGCGACCTATCTGCGGCCTTTTGCGGACGAACGCACTCTGCTGAATATGTCGGTGTGGGAGTCGGTGGAGACACTGCGCCATTTTGTGTACCAAACTGTGCACCTGGAACTCGTGCGCCAGAGATACGCGTGGTTTGAGAAATTTGCCGGCGCCTACGCGGCGCTGTGGTGGGTGCCGGTCGGACACATCCCTGGAATCGATGAAGCTAAGCGGCGCATTTCCTACCTCGATGCAAATGGCCCTTCGCAGTTCGCGTTCACCTTCAGCGCGATTTTTAGTCCCGATGAGGAGTTTCAGCGTGGAATTGACTGGTCTTCATTCCGGCCCTGCACAGCAAATTAGGCAGTCCTTGCATCTTACCTTAGTAAGTGAGATGAAGAGCCGCTTATGATTTCAGCAGATTTTCGCCGTATTGCGCTTAGCTTCGAAGGCGCGGAGGAAGGCTCGCACATGGGCCAGGTCGATTTCCGCGTCGGAGGCCGCATTTTTGCGACACTTGCATCGGAAAAGCAGGGATTTGGAAACCTGATGCTGACACCCGAGATGCAAGCAACGTTTGTCGCTGAACAACCAGAACTATTCGTGCCAATTGCCGGCGGCTGGGGAAAGAATGGCGCCACGCATGTTCGACTTGCGGAAGCCAACGAAGACCTGCTTTCTGGCGCGTTGCGCACGGCTTGGCAGCTTCGCATCGAGAAGAATCAGAAATCCCGACCGAAGCCTGGGGGCTCAGCACGGCAGCGCGACGGAGTCGCGAGCGACCCGGAGGCAGCCAAAAGACGGAAGGCCGAGTTGCGCGCCAGGCTGATCAGTCCGATGGCCTTGGAGAGCGTGAAGAAGCGCTACGGGCTGGACGACTGATCTTTGGACCTTTGGAGTGTGGTTGACCCTCCGTGAGAAGTTCGCTCTTTTCTTTCTGTAAGCCAATGACTATAAATATTTTATTTACTTGCGTCTGATAGGAACCCGTGCAGTCGAATCGAGGGCAGGCATTTCGAAAAGAAACAGTTACCGCCGAGTGTCGGTGCCGAATCGGTGGAGCAAGATAGCTTCCGTTGATGAGTGCTGTGCAAAACTATTTTGAGTGCCGCTTCAGATTTAGCAACCTTTCCCTCAAAATCGGCGTCATATGGAGTAATAAGCAGAGGCTTCCCCGAATCATGGCCCTTCCAAGAAGGTGTTCTTCTCTGATGGTCCCTAAAACGGACCTCTTCTCTTGACCCCCTCAGGATTCCCTCCCTTTCAATGCCTCTCGAGCGGGCCTGCCGGAAGGCAGGCCCATTCGCTCCCCCTTCAAGTTCATGTAAGCTGTCACCCGCTAAAATCAGTCTGTGACTTCGCCGCATTCGTCGCGCGATAAATCCGTCGAACAAAACTTGCAGCGAGTGGACGCACTTTTCCGCGACGCAGGGCTCATGCGTAGCCGGCAGATGAATGCCGTTAAAATTGTGCGCGCTCCGCGTCTGGACCGTGCATTGCGGGAGGAGTTGGCGAAACCGGCGCCGGAGCCTGTCATCGCTCCCAACGGCGTCCATTTGCTGCAGGTTCGTCAATGGAAGAATTTGTCCTGGCTTTGGCACGGATTCAGCACACGCAAGGGTGGAGTAAGTCGCGCCTACTGCGCCGACAATGCTCCGGGCGAGTTGAATTTGGGATTCACAGCTCACGACGATCGCACGACCGTAGCGGCCAACCGACGCCTGTTGGCGGAGGCGGTCACCGGTGATTCTGCCGTCCCCTTCGTCAACCTGCGCCAGTTTCACTCGAAACACGTAGTCGTTGCGCCAGCAGCCCAGGCCGCTCTTCCGCAGAAAGGGGACGGCGTGATGACGGCTGCGCCGGGCCTGCTCCTTGCTATCCAGACCGCCGATTGCATTCCGGTGCTGGTTGCCGACCGCAAGCGGCGGATCGTCGCCGCTTTTCACGCGGGGTGGCGCGGAACCGTCCAACGAATTGTCGAGTCGGGCGTGGGGAAGATGCGCCTGGAATTTGGCTCGCAACCTGGCGATCTGGTTGCCGCTATTGGTCCCGGTATCGGTGCTTGTTGCTATGCAATTGGCGAGGAAGTACACTCTGCCTTCGAATCACAATTCACCTATAGCCGCGAATTGTTCCGCGAGGTCTGTGACAGCGATCCTGTCCGGATGAACTACCCGATGCTCTTTCTCACGCAGCGCGCGCCGGGGCACTCGCCCATCGGTCCGAAGCTGCATCTCGATCTCATCGAAGCCAATCGGCGCCAGTTGCTCGATGCGGGCGTGAAACCGAGGGCGATCCAGATTGTCGGAGCGTGCACCAGCTGCCGGCCCGACGTGTTTTTCTCCCACCGCGCCTCGCAAGGCCATGCAGGCCGGATGATGAGCGTTATCGGCATCCGGCCGCAATAGTGTGAACCGACCCGAGTGCAGCTGAAATCTTCGTTCTGCGAAAACGAGCGGAGGATCCGGTGCGAACCGGTGTCATTAGGTTGCCCCCCTTAGGAAGCGGCCGGTGCGGGGCTGGCTGCCTCGGAGGGGTTGACGAGGTCGCGTAATTCCTTTGAGGGCTTGAAATAGGGCACGCGCTTGGCGGGGACCTCAACGCGCTCTCCTGTCTTAGGGTTGCGGCCAATGCGGGGATTGCGCTGGCGGATCCGGAAAGAGCCAAAGCCGCGAATTTCGATCTTGTCGCCGCTTTGCAGGGCGGAGATCACGGAATCGAACACGGTTTCTACGATGACCTCCCCGTCGCGACGGGTCAGGTCGCCCAACCGGGTGACCTTTTCTACCAGATCGGCCTTTGTCATGTTATTGAAACCTCCGCAGATAGCATAATCGGATTGTCCGCGCCTCAAGAGCAAAAATCAAGGCCCCGACGAGTTTGAATCTTTAGAGTCAGTAATATGGCTGAATAGTTGCAAATTGCGAACTGCGTGGATGCCCGATGATCTGCGGTATCATGGCCAATATCCTCCTCAAAAGAATGAGGGATGGGCGCAGTGGACGGGGATCGTGTCACAGTATCCGAAATACAGCATCGTGATTCCTGCTTTCAACGAAAGCGCGCGCATTCCTGCGACTCTCGAGTCAGTCATCGCCTGCATTCGCGAGAAGGCCTGGGATGCAGAAGTGATCGTTGTCAACGATGGCTCGACCGATTCGACGGCGCAACTGGTGCACAATATCGCCCGCAATGCTCCTGAAATCCGGCTCCTTGAAAATCCCGGCAATCGCGGCAAGGGCTATGCGGTGCGAAACGGCATCCTGCATGCGTTAGGCGACATTGTGATGTTTACGGATTCGGATTTATCCGCGCCGATCGACGAAGCCGAGCGCTTATTTGCCGCCATTGCCGGCGGCGCCGACATCGCCATTGGGTCGCGGTGGCTCGCAACCAGCCGGCAGACCCATCGTCAGCCGCTTTACCGGCAGTTTTTCGGCCGCTGTTTCAACGCGGTTTGCCGCATGGTGATGAGGCTTCCATTTGCCGATACGCAGTGCGGATTCAAGGCATTTACCCGGGCTGCCGCGCAGACTGTCTTTCAGCTGCAAACTATCGAGCGCTGGGGTTTCGATCCAGAGATTCTTTTCATTGCCCTCAAGCGGGGTTTCAAAATCCAGGAGGTCCCTGTGAGCTGGGCTCACGATGCGCGCACGCGCATGAGCTATCTCAGAGACGGCCTGCAGATGCTCAAGGAACTGGTCATTGTCCGTTGGAACGCGCTGACCGGGCACTACAGCCGACGCATTGATGCGATTCTGCGAACCGGCGAGACGCGCTAGAAGCGCTTTAGGTCATTTCACGCGCTTTGCGGTCAGCTCCTCGGTAGCAAAATCGCCGACCTTCCGCGTGAATTTGATCTCATCCCCGCTGATCTTGCCCGTGTATGTAATACGGAGATCGTTCCCCTGAAAATTCAGCGGCTCGATGAAGCTGATGTTATCCCCGTCGATTTTTCCTTCCTGGATGGCGTTTTCTCCGCGTTCACTGATCGCTTTGCCGGTGAGTGTCGCGCCATCCACATGGAATTCATAGGTGTATTTCTGCACGCCGATTTGCGTGTCGAATTCCGCAGACCACTTCCCGTTAAAGTCTGCTGCGAGCGCCATCACGTTGGAGCAGGCGAACAAGAGCAATGCGAACCCAATCTTTCGAAACATTCAAGACCCTCCCCTATGAGCCACTAAATGACCGCATCGAATTGTAGCCCAGTGCGCTGGTTTTCTTCCGATAGATAACTTTGATTCGGTTTCGACAGCGGCCTCGGCGAACTACCGAATTTAGTTTGAATCCGCACCATGGGTAACTTTGTTTGGGGAGGCTTGCAGGAAGATGGTAGGGTGAACTGGAAACTTTCAAGCTTGCAGGAATGCTATGAACCGGCCTCCATTCGCAGTCTTGCGTTTGCATTTCGTGTCGATCGCGCTTCTCGTTCTTGTTCTTGGTGGACCTTGCTCGTTCGCGCAGAGCTTCGACGCCAGAAACCTCAGTCAACCCGCGAAACTCGACGTGAAATGGCTGGTTGCGACTGGCGACGATCCCGCCTATGCGCGGCAGGATTTCGACGACTCGCACTGGGTCTTATTCGACCCGAACACGCCAATCACAAGGCTCTACCCGGAACAACCACCGATCCTCTGGTACAGACTGCACGTTACGGTAACTCCCAAACAAGCCGGCCTTGCGCTCGACGAGTCGGACATCTCGCGCGCATTCGAGATCTATGTCAATGGCGAACCGTTGATCCGCTCCGGCCAGGTTGCGCCCTTCGTTCCCTACACTTTGACTGCGAATCTGCGGGCGCGTATTCCCGAACGCCTGCTGGCTGCCGGTTCCGTCGTCATCGCGATGCGCGTCCATGTGGCGAAAAGCGAGTGGCGCGGGCAGTATCCGGGATTTTATTCTTCCAATCTTGTACTCGGGCAAGATGAAGTCCTCTATCGCGAAGACTGGCTCAGCGCGATCGGCGAGCACGGCCTCGACTGGCTTGACAGCATCTTCCGCATCGCTCTTGGTCTCGTTGCACTCGTACTGTTTGCCGCGCAGCGGCGGCAGACGGAGTATCTCTGGATCACTGCCATTGGTGCATTGACTCTGGCGGAGCTCCCCGTGCCAGTCATCTCTTCGTTCCACAACATCCCGGTATCCTGGTCGATTCTTACGATCCTCTTCCGAGTTGTTTCGCCTTACATCTGGGGTTCGTTGTACCTGACATTTGTCCACCAACGCATCGGATGGCGCTGGCGGACGTTCTTCGTTGCCGCCGGTCTGCTCAACGTTTTGAGCGGGCTGGTGGATCAGGCATTCCTGGCGCTGCCGATTGTTTTTGAGTTCCTCAGCAATTTGCCGTTCATCATTCTTCTCTCGGTTATCGTCCCCATCGTTCTCATTGTCCATTGGGGACGCGGCAATCGCGAGGCGGGCATTCTCCTCGTGCCTGTGGTGCTCTTTAGTTTCTACATCTATGCGGAAGTTGGATTCGATGCGCTGTTTCAATTTCCGGCTTCGCGCGCCGTCGCATTGCGGGGCTTGAATCTGATCGATCGCTACCCAGCCGGTCCATTCGCTGTGTCTCTCGATCACATTTCGGGAATCCTTTCGACGCTGTCGCTGGCGATCATCATGCTCCTGCGATCGACTCGAATGAGCCGGCGCCAGGCGCAGCTTGAGAATGAATTAGCCGCTGCTCAGCAGGTGCAGCAACTGTTGTTGCCCGAGAAATCCGACACAGTTCCCGGCTATCACGTCGAGAGCATCTACCAGCCCGCACAAGAAGTCGGTGGAGACTTCTTTCAGATCCTGTGCATCGGCGACGGCGGTTTGCTTGTGGTTGTCGGCGATGTTGCGGGAAAGGGATTACCTGCTGCCATGCTCGTGTCTGTGCTCGTGGGTGCAATCCGCGGCGTCGCCGAGTACACCATCGATCCAGCAGAAATGCTTTCCAACTTAAATGATCGCCTCGCGGGGCGTGCTGGGGAAGGCTTTACAACCGCGCTTGCGGCCCGCATCGCAGGGGACGGGCGGGTGCTTGTCGCCAATGCCGGTCACCTTGCGCCTTATCTGAACGGAAGAGAGATAGAGTTGGCTGGCGCGCTGCCGCTTGGCGTGACGAGCGGCGCACGTTACCAGGCGACAGAATTCCGCATGGCCCCTGGCGATCGCCTGACCTTTTACTCCGATGGTGTGGTCGAAGCCCAGAGCGCAGCGGGCGAACTCTTCGGATTCGAGCGGGCGCGCGAGATTTCTGCCGAGCCTGCGGCCGCAATCGTCGAAGCAGCAAAACAATTCGGCCAGCAGGACGACATCACGGTGGTGACCATTGAGCGTGCTGCCGCAGTGGCCAGCGCTGCGTAACGACCTCCTCATCGACACCACCGCGGCATCGGTTTCATACAGCCAGAGAGCAGGCCCAAACCGATCCTACTTGATCATCTTTCCTTCGCGGGGCTTCACATCCCCGCACGCGGGGCTGATGTAATGCGACACCATGGACATGTTGATGGTCATGGCTTGGGGAAGGCCGGGGTCCGCGATCTTTGAAACCACAGTTCCGTGGGCGTGCTCGGCGCTGTCGATGAGGATGTCGGCATGCGCGCTGGCTGTGCCGCCGCGTCCCGTTGTGCAGGCCTGGTCGAAGGACACTTCATGCGAATCCTGATGCAGGTTTGAGAGGGTGCAGCCATGCTGCTGCCTGGCATTGAAGCCCTGGATGTCGCTCTTCCAACTTTCAGGCGTGAGGCAGGACTGGGTTACGTGCCCACGCCCGAGAGCCGAGGCCATGCCCGCCATGGGCGTGTTCTCGAGTCCGGTCACCGTGGAAGTAGTCTCGGTTTGCCATAGTCCCATGCTGACGGGCGGCACTTCAAGCTGGGCCTGGGCCGGAGCGGAAGACTGGGGTTGTGCGGGGGCAGCAACAGCGAACTGGGCGAGCGAGAGCAACAGCAGAATCGTTTCCGTTTTCGCGAGTGGAATCATCATTGTTGGGTGTCCTTTTCAATTTTGATGGTCTGCGCGAGCGCGAATGGAAGTGCTTTGCCTTATACCACAGGGCATGCGTCGCTCGCCAGACCGCTTCGGATCATTTGTGGATTGCCTTCGATGCGACATTTTATCCGTCTCTCCAAAATCAGAGAGGCCTTGCTCGGGCATTGATCCGATGCCCAGTGCGATACACTGGCAATTCGTTTTCGAGAGGATCGGCAGATGTATCGCCTGAACGGATACCGTATCGCTGCCTTTTTCGCCCTTTCATTTGCGGCTCTGGCCGCGCTCCGCGTTTCTGTTTGCGCACAGGAGGCAGGCGATCCGGGGCCCGCGACTATCCGCACGTCCGGCGACACTTTTCAGTTGCAGAACCACGCCATCGGCGCAACTGTGTCCGTGAAAGATGGCAGGATCTCCGGTCTCACGGTCACCGACCGGTTGCACGGGACGTCCATTCCCATTTCTTCGCCGTTCGCAATCCTCTTCAAGGACGGCACCATTGATCGCACAGACGACATGACGGTCAGCCTCAAACCGAACGCGGGCAAAGTCGCTTCAATGCCAAACGCATCGCGTGCGTCGGAGAAGATTGGGGGCGCGGAGATCGAGATTGCGCTGGACAGCGACGACCATGTTTTGCACGTTGTCTGGTCGATCATTCTGCACAACGGCTCAGGCTACCTTCGGCAGCTTCTGGAAATTCGAGCAGTCGGCCACGACGCTCCCATCAACCGCGTCGAGCTGATTGATCTGATGCTTCCGAACGCGCGCGTGAGTGGCTCGGTCGAGGGTTCGCCGATTGTTGCAGGAAATCTCTTTCTCGGATTCGAACACCCGCTCTCGCACAGCAAGGTCACCGGAGGCCGCGCCACAGCGTGGATCGATCGCGACCTGCCGCTGCGCGCCGGCCAGAAGATTGTCTACTCCTCTGTCATTGGCGTGGCGCACGAAGGGCAGATACGGCGCGACTTTCTTGCCTATCTTGAACGGGAGCGGGCCCATCCCTATCGAACGTTTCTGCACTACAACTCCTGGTACGACCTGGGCTATTTCGACCCCTACGACCAGGCAGGCGCGCTGGACCGGGTCAATGCTTTCGGAAGGGAATTGACTGAAAAGCGAGGCGTCAAGCTGGACTCGTTCCTTTTTGATGATGGGTGGGACAACCACAAATCGCTTTGGAAATTCAACGATGGGTTTCCCGACGGCTTCGCGCCGATTCGTGACGCCGCAGCCCATTACGGTGCGAGTCCCGGAGTGTGGATGTCTCCATGGGGCGGCTATTCCAAGCCCAAGCAGGAGCGGATTGCGTTCGGAAAAGCAGCAGGATACGAAATTGTCGATGGCGGCTATGCGCTTTCCGGGCCGAGGTATTATGCGGCTTTCCGCGATGTTTGTCTCTCCATGGTCCGCGACTACGGCGTCAATCAGTTCAAATTCGATGGCACCGGTAACGTTGACTCCGTGTTTCCCGGCAGCCAGTTCGACAGCGACTTTGCCGCGACCATTCATCTTATCGGGGAACTGCGTGAGGCCAAGCCCGATATCTTTATCAACCTGACGACCGGAACGTGGCCATCGCCCTTCTGGCTGTTGTATGCGGACTCTATCTGGCGCGGCGGCGAGGACGACTCCACCGCGGGCGTTGGGCCGTATCGAGAGCGCTGGATCACTTATCGCGATGCGGAGACGTATCGGCGCGTGGTGGAGAACGGCCCGCTCTATCCGCTGAATTCACTTATGCTGCACGGATTGATTCTTGCGCAACACCACAAGCAACTCGATCGCGATCCGGGGAATGATTTCCGCAACGAGGTGCGCTCCTATTTCGGGACGGGCACACAACTGCAGGAGATGTACATTACGCCGTCGTTGCTGAGCGATGCGAATTGGGACGATCTCGCCGAAGCCGCGAACTGGTCGCGCGCCAACGCGGACGTCCTCAAAGATACCCATTGGATTGGCGGCGATCCTGCCTGGCTCGAAGTCTATGGATGGGCGTCGTGGTCTCCACGCAAGGGGATTCTCGTGCTTCGAAACCCGAGCGACCGCGTGCAAGCGATTGGAATTAAACTGCAAAAAGCCTTCGAACTGCCCGCGCATGCCGCGCAGGTGTATCATGCCAAAAGCCCGTGGAAAGACGACGCAGGGCGCCGCGCGATAGTGCTTCAGGCCAACGAGGCACATGTCTTCCATCTCGCGCCGTTCGAAGTGCTCACGCTCGACATCCTGCCCGGGGAATCCGCGCACTAAGTACCGGGAAAGGATGTGACCATGATGGATCCCACACTCCTCGTTCTGGCCGCCGGCATGGGTAGCCGCTATGGTGGCATGAAGCAACTCGACCCGGTCGGGCCCGAAGGCGAGACGATTATGGACTACTCGATCTTCGATGCCCGGCGCGCCGGCTTTGCCAAAGTCGTGTTCGTGATCCGCAAGGAGATCGAGCGGCAATTCAAAGAAACCATCGGCTCGCGATTCGATAAGCGCATTTCGGTGGAGTATGTCTTTCAGGAGATCGACAAACTTGTCCCTGCGCATGCCATCCCTCCGGGACGCACCAAGCCGTGGGGCACAACCCATGCCATCCTCATGGCCGCCACGGCCATTCACGGGCCTTTCGCCATCATCAATGCCGACGACTTCTATGGCGCCGGAAGCTTTCGCGCACTTGCCGATCATCTCAAGTCGGGTACACCTGACTACGCGATGATCTCGTTCGTTCTGCGCAATACGCTCTCTGACTTTGGCGCCGTTGCCCGCGGGATTTGCACTGTCGATAAGGACGGCTGCCTGGAGCGCATTGTTGAGCTCAAGAGCATCGAACGCGCTGGACGCCACGTTATAAATGCCGATCCCGACGGAAAGGAGACAAAGCTTAGCGGCGACGAAGCGGTTTCCATGAACATGTGGGGCTTTACTCCTCAGATTTTTCCTCTGCTGCGCGAACATTTCCACGATTTTCTGCGGTCAAATGCCGGCGACCTAAAAGCCGAATGCTATATTCCGAACACGGTGAATGAATTGATTTCAGCGGGGCAGGCCCGGGTGAGAGTGCTCCGGGGCGGCGAGTCTTGGTTCGGCGTGACGTATCGCGAAGACCGCCCGCGCGCGTTGGAGAGCATTCGCCGTCTTGTGGAAGGCGGCTATTATCCGCGAAGACTCTGGGCATGAATCACGAAAACTCTGTCGGCGCCGCGACGCGCCATTTTGCAATCGATGGCCATTTCACTGCCGCGACGCCTTACGGCAGCGGTCACATCAATGATTCGTATCGCGCCATCTTTCATGACGGCAACAGGGCGGTGGACTATCTCGTTCAGCGCATCAATCACCATATCTTCAAAAATCCCGTCGCCATGATGGAAAACATTGAGCGCGTCACCGCGCACCTGGCAGATCAACTGACCGGCGAATCGGACTGCGATCGCCGCGTGCTCACGCTTGTTCCGGCGCGCGACGGACGTACCTGGCACACCGACGAACGCGGGAATTATTGGCGCGTTTACCGCTTTATCGAAAACGCCCGCTCCTACGATGCCGTTGAAACACCGCAGCAGGCGTTTCAAGCGGCCAAGGCATTCGGGCGGTTTCAACAGATGCTTGCCAGCTTGCCTGCACCGCGCTTGCATGAGACGATCCCGAACTTTCACGACACGCCCAGGCGATTTGCGGCCCTTGAGCAGGCAATTGAAGCGGATGTTGCCAACCGCGCTGCGAGCGCCAGGCGGGAAATCGACTTTGCTCTCGCGCATGAATCGATCGTTGGTGTGCTATTGGATGCCAACTTGCCGGAGCGTGTGACGCATAACGACACCAAGTTCAACAACGTGCTTCTCGACGACGCCACCGGCGAAGGGATCTGCGTCATCGACCTTGACACGGTCATGCCTGGTCTCGCTGCCTACGACTTTGGCGATATGGTGCGCACTACGACCAGCCCGGCATTGGAGGACGAGCAGGATCTTTCCAAGGTGTCCATGGAGTTCCAGATGTTCGAGGCCCTCGTGCGAGGCTATCTCGATGCGGCCAGCGCCTTCCTGACCGATGCGGAAAAGGAACACCTCGCGTTTTCCGGGAAGCTCATCACATTCGAAATCGGAGTTCGTTTTCTGACCGACTATCTTGCGGGCGACACCTATTTCAAGGTGCATCGCGAGGGACACAACCTCGATCGGTGCCGCACACAATTCAAGCTCGTCGAATCGATTGAACGCCAGGAAGACAAGATGGACCGGCTGGTGCAGGACTTATCATCGTAGACGGAATCGCGGCGGCTTTGCGCGGGAGCTAGATTTGTATTGCCAGGAATGCTGCGCGGTGAGAAGAGTGTCGTGAAGAGTTATTTATGCTTAGCTCTGGTTGGAATCGCTCTGGCTGCGCTTCCGGCGTTTGCCCAGTCGACGGGAAATATCGCTCCGGCGCCGTATCAGGTCGCTTGGCAGGATCTGGAATTCGGAGTCATCCTTCACTTCTCGACCAATACTTTCCTCAACCGGGAGTGGGGCGATGGCACTGCGAGCCCATCGGTTTTCAATCCTACACAATTCGATCCGGATCAGTGGATGAAGGCGATTCGCGCATCTGGCGCGAAGTACGTTGTCCTGGTGGCCAAGCACCACGATGGATTCTGCCTGTGGCCGACGCAGCAGACCGACTACAGCGTGCGCAGCAGCCCGTGGCGAGATGGCAAAGGAGACGTGGTGGGCGATGTAGCGCGGGCAGCGCGAAAATACGGCTTGCGTTTCGGGGTCTATCTTTCCCCTTGGGATCGCCATGAACCAAAGTACAAGGATTCCGCCGCGTACGACGTGTACTACAACGCCGAGTTAGACGAGTTAGCTTCGAGTTATGGTGACCTTGTCGAATTCTGGCTTGATGGCGCAGGATCGGAAGGCCATGTCTATAACTTCAAGAAGATCATCGAGACACTCAGGACCTATCAACCGAATACGGTCGTTTTTGCCGATACCGGGCTCTTCGAATACGGAGACGCGCGGTGGGTGGGCAATGAGGCCGGAACTGTCGGCTATGAGAACTGGAACGTGATCGACAGGCACGGCTATCTTCGCTGGAGGCCTGTCGAGGCGGACACTCCTCTGCGCAAGATGCACTGGTTCTGGCATCCCGATGACGAATCGTCGCTCAAGAGCGTCGACGAATTACTTGCTGCGTATGACGCCACCGTAGGCCGGGGCGCCCAGCTCATGCTTGGTGTCGCGCCCGATAATCGCGGCCTGATTCCGGAATCCGATGAGAAGCGGCTTGCGCAGTTCGGCGCGGCCCTCCGTCAACGGGAAGCGAACAACCTGGCCCTGCATCATCGGCCTGTTTCGACAGAGGTCGCTGCCGCGCTCGATGGGGATCCAGAGACGTTCTGGTCGGCTCCAGCGGGATCCCATCATGCCGAGCTTGAGGTCGACTTCGATAAGCCGGTGACTTTCGATCACACACTTACCATGGAATGGCTCAACGACGGCCAGCACGTGGAGAAGTATGCAATTGAGATTTGGGATGGGGATTCCGGAAAGTGGATGCGTGTCGCCGACGCTCAGGCGATCGGCCACAAAAAGATCGATGCATTCGCGCCGGTCACCGCAAGCCGTGTGCGGCTCAGGATTCTGTCCAGCACTGCGGAGGCACACATCCGCGAGTTCCAACTTTACAACTGGGGCACTTCGGCTGCGGCGAAGTAGACCGTCCCGCGCCGGTTTTCAGCAGCCGTCAATGCAAATGCTGGGCCAGGTATTCATTCGAAGTTGCGAGCACATGGGTGTTGCAGACCGGGCAGGCGATCACGTGTTCCATGTATTCCCGCAAGGCTCGCTCATGACCGTGCTTGGCTTCGTCGGCGCGGCGGGCAATTTCATTCCATGCTTCGATGCCGACTCCCTTGGTCACTCCGATGGCAACTCGCTTATCTGCCTCCGCGTTCACCCAGACGCGCGTTTTTTCGAAGTAGGTTGTATCCAGTCTGAGGCCATCTTCGCAATATCTCTGTTGCATGGGCCCTCCGTTCTTCTCGATTCATCGCCGGTCGAGCCTGCTCCGCAGCAGCGTGAAGAACGTAAACGTTCTGGAACCTCAATCACATGCGCGCCCTGCGCCTGAAGACGACAAAGGATCGCCGGGCCAATTCCGGGGGGACCGCCCGCGATTCCCTTGGCGGCGCAGATTGCGCATTAGAGAGTACGATGCCGCCGCGCAAGGAAAGGGAGACTCAACAAAAGTTGTAATGATTGTTTTGGTTCAGGGAGGCGCTGGTTGCTCGGCTTCGAAGCTGGCTTGCGACGCGTCCGAGCTGCAAGCCGGACGAACAACTCCGCTTCGCTGCCGTTGATCCGTATGATTTTGAATGGATTATGGTGGGCGCTGTAGGATTCGAACCTACGACTTCCACCGTGTGAAGGTGACACTCTACCGCTGAGTTAAGCGCCCGGACGAGGCCGTTGCAGCCTCTCTAAGGTAGAGTAACACCAGCGAGGCCGTGGACCCAAGCTGCCCTCTGGGCGGCGCATCCAAGCCCGCGTAAAGCCACGAATGTCCTGGAAATTCAGACTGCCTCGCGACCCTAACGATCCCGTTTCGCACGGCGAGGCGACACTCCGTTTCTTTGCCGAATTGCGCAGGTTGTTTTCCCGATTTTCGGGTGCTGGATGGGGCGGTCTCGAACTGGCTGCGGCGGGGCTAGCCGGGCCCGTCCCGGTTGGCTCTAAAGTGCGCAATCGAGACGCGATGACGGCCTCTCCTGCGGGAGGAAACCGGGCCGATGGACCTGCTGCGCCGCCTGTCAGGCAGGAGCTCGACGGCGACTCCCACCAAAGTGCAAATTCAAGCAAGGAAACCGGGAAATTCCCGCAACCTTCGAGCCCCAATGGGGTTGTTGAAGATATGGCAACCCTGGTCCTGGACAAACCGGCACTGGGAGCGGGCTCGCGGCTGGACCCCCGTACGGGTGGCGTGATGCCGAATTACGGGGCGGATGAGTCGAGCGACGCGGCGATTATGCTGCGCGTGGCGGCGGGCGACGAGTCGGGCTTCAATTATCTGGTGGAAAAGCATTACCGGGCCATGATTCACTTTCTTTTCCGGATGGTGCGCAACCAGGCAGTTGCCGAAGAATTAGCGCAGGAGGTGTTCCTGCGGGTGTATCGCTCTCGAGAGAGCTATCGCGCCGAGGCGAAGTTCACCACGTGGCTTTACCGGATTGCGACCAACCTGGCGGTGAATCACGCACGGGACACCAAGCACGAGCGGTCGGCGCAGACGGTTTATCTGGACTCGCCGGACGAGGAAACGGGCACGACGCCCGATGTGGCCGACGATGAGCCGAACGTGGAGCAGAATCTGCTGCGCGATGAGCGGATGGCGGCGATCAAGAAGCACGTGATGGCCTTGCCGGAACGGCAGCGGATGGCGGTGCTGATGCACAAGTATCAGGGGATGGATTACAAGCAGATCGGGGATGTGCTGAAACTGAGCGAGTCGGCGACCAAGTCGCTTCTGTTTCGCGCTTACCAGACGCTGCGGGACAAGCTGAAGGATTTCGTGTAACCACCCCAGCGACGAAGACCTGTCGCTGGGGGCCCCGGACCAAAAGCGGGGTAGGAAATGGAACGGGAGCGCAAGCCGGGCTAAACCGGCGGGGAGTGGGGTGGTAGCAATGGAACCGAAGATGACAAAGTGCTCTGCGATGGAGACCCGGGTGGCCGATGTGCTGCTGGCTCCGGATGCAGTGCCTGCCAAGGTGACGACTCATGTTGCTGATTGCGAGCCGTGCAGCAAGGAGCTGGATGAGCTGCGCGCCACGATGGCGCTGCTCGACACGTGGGAAGTGCCGGAGCCGAGTCCCTACTTCATGACCCGCCTGAATGCGCGCCTGAACGAGGAGCGCCAGGCGGCGCCAGCCGGCTGGCCTGCGAGCTGGATTGCCCGGCTGCATGACCGCGTCGCCTACGGACCCCATCTGCACACACGCCCCCTGGCTGCCATGGCGCTGACGGTGGTTTTGCTGTTGGGCGGAGGAACGTATCTGGGCATCACCAACTGGGAGCAGCCTACAGCGGCTCCGCCACCGGTTGCCGTGGTGCACGATTTGCAGATGCTGGACAACAATGCCCAGCTTCTCGACCAGCTTGAAGCACTTTCGACCACGGACAATAACAACGAAAACTAGACTCGAAAACAAAAGCTGGGATGG
The DNA here is from genome assembly GCA_963745845.1 of uncultured Acidobacteriaceae bacterium. Lineage (GTDB taxonomy): Bacteria > Acidobacteriota > Terriglobia > Terriglobales > Acidobacteriaceae > Telmatobacter. The sequence continues at coordinate 224,917 of CAVUZE010000007.1, forward strand.
AGTGTTTATCTATTTGAAGCTTGATTCGATCGATTGAGAAGGGGCTCGGGAAAATCCATGAAGGGGGCAACCAAAGCGGGCGTCATAAGAAGGACGCAGAGGATGGCTTTGACTGTGGCTGTTGCCCTGCTGCTGAGCGTTCCCGCGTCGTGGGCCCGCGGGCAGCATCCCGGCGGCGCACCACGACCTGCCACCGGGCCGCATTACTCGGCTCCCCGTGCACAGCCAAACCGCAATCAGGCGAAGCCGCAGTCCAGATCGCAGGTAGGGCCACAGTCTGGGACACAAGGCTACGGCGCCCAGCAGTATCGCGGGGCTGGACAGCAGGCCGGGGGGTACCGGCCAAATCAGCCGGCTATGGTGCGCCCCGCCATGCCCGGCACGACCTATCAGGGGCAGGGATATGCACGTCCAGCGTATCCAGGAGCAAGCTCGGCGTATGCGCCTCCCGGCCATTTGGGGGCCTGGCTGAACGCGCACCGCGGCGTTCCGGCGCAAGAGCAGGAACGGATGCTGCACAACGAACCAAGCTTCAATCGGCTGCCGCAAGCGCAGCAACAGAGACTTGTGCAGCAGCTGAATCGAGTGGACCAGATGCCCGAGGCGCAACGCGAGCGGCGGTTGGCGCGAGCTGAAAACCTGGAGCGTCTGTCGCCGCAGGAACGCGCGCAGGTGCAGGATTCTGCGCGCCGGTGGACTACGCTGCCGGCCGATCGTCAGGCACTGATGAAAGGCGCGTTCCGGGATCTACGCTCGGTTCCACCGGATCAGCGGGAAACGGTGCTGAATTCCGCGCGTTATCAGAATACGTTCAGCCCCGACGAGCGCGGGATTCTCTCGAACATGCTGCGGGTCGAGCCCTACGAGGCGCCGAAGTAGCTGAGCGAATTACTGCGCAAGCTCGAGCGGTAACTTCATCCGGATATCACGCGAAGAAGCCCCAACTGCAATCTGAAATCTTCCGGGATCGGCGGTCCATGCCCTTTTCGCCGGGTCCCAGTAGGAGAGTGCGGCGTGGTCGAGAGTGAATCGCACGGTTTTCGTTTCGCCCGGCTGTAATTCAACCCGCCCGAATCCTTTCAATTCGTGCACTGGCCGATCGATCTTTGCATGGCCGTCATGCACATAGAGCTAAACCACTTCTGCGCCGGCACGAGTGCCTGTATTGCGCACCGTCAGTGCGCAGAAACTCCAGAGGCAGAGAATCACCTGCTTCAATTCGCCGGCAATGGTAGCCGATCAGTGGCAGGGAAGCCAACTGAATATTCTGCGATAAAACGTTTGAGCACGGTCGAAGTCGACCGCACAGCCGTTAGTTTTGCTTTAAATTCAGAGGCAGGGGGTTTGGTTCCTCTTCCTCCTCGCGCGCAGACAGGAGCCAGCAAGCGCTGATCGCAATCAAGAGGATCCCCAGACCGGCCCGCAGGCGGAGGGACGGCCGTAGCACGAAAAATCCCACCACATTGACGATCAGCGGAGCCACCACAAAACGTGTGGTCATGCGCACGGCCGACATGCGCCGCATCAGCCAGAAGAGCAGCAGTAAGGCGGGCAATTCCACAACCGTGGTCCAGGCAATCTCGGGTCCCAGGATCGGACCATTCCACGCCGGATGTTCGCGCACCAAGCTCGCCCCCGCCAGAGCCGCAGTAGCCGTTGCGCCGGCAATGGCCGCAACGGACGATCCCGACTTTGGAGGCATTTCCGACATAAAGCGCACCGCGCGGCAATTTGTCGCCGCCACGCAGGCCACCGCTAGAATCAACACAAAAAAGCTTCCTGCCCCTTCCAACGTCTGCGGAATCCAAAGAGGGAAGACGCCCAGCGTTCCGATCACACAGCCGAGCGCGGCCAAGAGTCCGCCCTTGCTTTGCGATTCCGTCAAGCGTCCAAGATAGGGCTCAAACGCGACTGCAAACACAGGCGCCAGCGAATAAAGAGCTACGCGGGTCAGGTCAGGAATTGAATCCTTTGCGGCTTCTCCAAACAAAGCGGGCACAACGAAGAGTCCCAGGCCGATCAGAACCGCATCCCAGATTTGCCGGCCTCGTGGCCATGAAGCTCCGATCACCAGCGCAATCATCCATGCCACGATCGTCAGGGCCCCAAGATGGATGGCTCCGCGCTCAAAATCCGGCAATCCGACCGAGAATTCGCGCGGCATCATGTCGGAGCGCAGCGAACCCAACGACCAGAGAAGACAGAGGAGCAATAGCGCCGTGACCGGCACCGCATCCCTGATCCCTTTACCGCGTTCTGCGTTCATACTCTCTCGATCAAACGATAGCTGCCGCCGGTCGAAGCCGCAACTCGACCTAGCAACCGGTTCATGCTCTCATCGATGGCTCAGTTACAATGGACAGTGGGCACAGCCGAATTTCTGCGTAGAGAAACGCAAGCATAGCAAGGAGTTTTCTTCTTATGGCGATTCCCGCCACTCAAATGCGTCCGGGTATGATTATCAAGCACAACGATCAACTCCACCTGGTCTTCAAAGTGGAGCACCGCACGCCCGGCAATCTGCGCGCCTTCATCCAGGCCAAGCTGCGCAATCTCAAGTCCGGCGCCATGTTTGAGCACCGCTTCCGCTCCGCCGACGCCATTGAGCGCGTCGTGGTCGACGAAGTCTCCATGGACTTCCTGTATTCGGATGGCGACGATTACTACTTCATGAATCCGGTGGATTACGAGCAGACTGTGCTCAAGGGCTCTACGCTGGGAGACGCAGTTGAGTATTTGACTCCGAATCTTCAGATCAAGGTGAGCTACCACGATGGGCAGGCGGTCGGCATTGAGTTACCCGGCACCGTGGAATTAACCGTCGTCGAAACCGAGCCGGGCCTCAAATCCGCAACGGCTTCCAGCGTGACCAAGCCCGCGAAGACTGAGACCGGCCTCGTCGTCCAGGTCCCGCCCTTTATTAACGAAGGCGAGAAGATCAAGGTCGATACGAGCGAAGGGGCTTACCTCAGCCGCGCCTGATTCACTGCATCGGATCCACGACGCCGGGGCTTCAGTCCCGGCGTTCCTGTCTGTGGTGGAATCGGCCCTGCGTTTTGGGCGACTTCGCACTTCCGCTCGTCACAAAAACTTTCCTGCGACGCGCTGATGTATGTTACAGTCGGTAACATTATGGCGAGCAACACTCCTTCCGGCCACGATCCTGCCGAACTCGGCGAACTCGAACGCGGCATCCTCTCTATCGTCTGGCGGCTCGGTAAAGTCACGGCCGAGCAGGTGCGCGAAGAACTCGATCGCCCATTGAAGGACTCGACAGTCCGCACGGTTCTCCGCCGCCTCGAAGAAAAGGGATACCTGGCGCACTCCGTCGAAGACCGCACCTTCCTCTACCGTCCCGCCGAGTCGCGTCAGCGCGTCGCCGGCCGAGCCGTCAAGCGCATCGTCGACTGGTTCTGCGAAGGCTCCGTGGAAGCATTGCTTGTCGGCATGGTCGACACCAAGGTTCTGGATCGCGCCGAGTTGCAGCGCCTGGCCGAACACATTGCTGCCGCGCAAAAAACTGCCGCGCCTGCGAAAAAGGAGGCGAAATCATGATTCCCACGATGATTGAAGCAGCACTTCGCTCTTTGCTTCTTGCCCTCGCTGTCTGGACCGGTCTGCGCGTCTTTCGCGTGCGCAACGTGCATGCCCAAAAATCGGCCTGGGGGTTGGTCCTCGCATCGGCGCTGCTCATGCCCATCCTGGCTCCCATGGCGGCGCGTTGGCAACCTTTGCCCGCCGGCGCCACGGTGGTCTTGCCGCCGCATCCCATCGAGTTGCTGAAGAACTGGCAACCGCCTTCGAAGCTGTCGGCCGCGGCTGCGCCTAAATCCCCAATCCAGGCCGCATCGCATTCGTGGCCGGAAAAGACCTCTGCGACGACGGTGGACTCCTTCAGTGATCCCGCATCGGCTTCCAACACTTCCGATACCGTTCCCGTTGCGGTCATCTCGGATGTTTACAGCGGGGCTCCAACTCCTACTGCTTCTGCGCCTCCCGTACCCAAACGCACAAAGATCTCCGCCGCCTCCCTCGCATGGTTTCTCTATTTCGGTGTTGCCAGCGCATTGCTGCTTCGACTGTTCTACGGCTTGTTCTCGGCGCTGCTGCTCTGGAATACCGCAGAGCGCGTTGCACTCCCCGACGCGCCGCCGTGTGCCGTGGGACTCCCTTTGCGCGCAAGCCGCGGTGTAGCGTCTCCGTTGACCATCGGTTCGGGCATCGTCCTGCCCGCGGACTACGCCGATTGGGACGCAGAAAAACTCCGCATCGTGCTCGCTCATGAGCGCTCTCACATTCACCAGGGTGATTTCTACCTGCAACTTCTTGCCGCGCTGTATGCCGCGCTGGTCTGGTTCAGCCCGCTCGGCTGGTGGCTCAAGCGCGCGCTCTCCGATCTGGGAGAGACCATCAGCGATCGCGCCGGACTTGAGCAGGCTGCCAGCGGGATTTCTTACGCACGAATCCTTCTTGAATTCGCGGCTGCACCGCGCCCCACGCCGGTAGGAGTTGCGATGGCGCGGCCCGGCAGTCTTTCGCGCCGCGTTGAGCGGCTTCTCAATGACAATGCCTTCGGCCAGGCCTTCGCAGGAGGACGCCGGCGCGTCCTTGTCGCCGTAGCGCTGGTCCCGGTCGCGCTCTATGCGGCGACGGCTCTCGTCCGCGTGCAGGCCGCACAGGATGCGCAGGCCGCTCCGGGAGCCTCACCTGCACCCTCGACGCAGCCCGCGCCTTCCGCAAAGACCTCGGCTCCGGCGACCGGCGTCTCCAATCCCGAACCGGTTACGGTTGCTGCGCCGGAAGGGAATGAACCTTCAGTCGAGATTCGCTCGGGCGGACCTGCTGGACCGGAAATCATTGGGCCTGTTGTGAGGCCGGTTGCGCCTGGAGGAGTTTCTTCGCTGCCGGAGGTTCATGTGCTGGCGCCGCTCTCCACTGTGACTCCGCTTCCGCCCATGGCTTCCGTATCCCGCGTCGTGACCAGCAACGGTGCAGTCATCGCGGTGGCGCAGGACGATTCAACCACGATCACGCGCCGTCATAGTTACGGCTATCACTACTCCATCGATGGTGATTCCTACGCCATCATCAGCGGTGACCACCGGGAGGCGATGAACTTCAACGGCGACATCCACACCGGCGACATCGACAAAGCCCGCAAGATGGCCCAGGGCGATTTCCTGTGGTTCACGCACGATGATAAGGAGTACTTCGTCGATGACCCGTCGACGATTGCTCAGATCGAAGCGATGTACAAACCGATAGAAGAGCTGGGCAAGCAGCAGGAAGCGCTCGGCCGCCAGCAGGAAGAACTGGGCAAGCAACAGGAGGCTCTTGGCCGCCAACAGGAACAGGCCAGTGTTCCCACACCCGATATGCGCAAGGAGATGACAGAAATCAACGAGGCGATGGCCAAGCTGCAAGCCAAATTGGGCAAAAACGTCACGCAGGACGAACTCAGCGAACTGCAGGACAAGCTGGGTCAACTGCAAGGGAAACTCGGCGCCCTGCAAGGAAAGATCGGCGACAAGCAGGGTGAACTCGGCGCACAGCAAGGGAAGCTGGGCGAGGAGCAGGGCAAGCTTGGAGCGCAACAAGGAAGGCTTGGTGCGGAGCAGGGAAGGATTGCCCGCGAGGCCGATCGCAAAGTCCGGTCGATCATCGAAGAGAGTTTGCAGAACGGGAAAGCGCACCCGGTCGAATAGCGGAATTAAACTCCTGGAATATTCACGGGCGGGCCGATTGAGTCTGGGATAGAATCCCGTCCATCATGATTCACGGTGTACATCTACTCCTTTACAGCCGTGACGCGGAGGCCGACCGCGTCTTCCTGCGCGACGTTCTCGGTTTTGCTTCGGTCGATGCCGGCCACGGCTGGCTCATCTTCGGCCTGCCCGCCGCCGAAATCGCTGTGCATCCGAACGAAGCCGGGCCTGCCGTGAAGAATCCAGAAGAGAACCCGACGGGCGCCGCGATCTACCTGATGTGCGACGATCTGCCCGGAACCATCGCATCGCTCAATGCCAAGGGCGTGGTCACCACTGAGGTCCAGAACCAGCGCTGGGGCACAGTCACGACGGTGCGCCTGCCGAGCGGTGCAAGCCTTGGGCTCTATCAGCCACGGCACGCAACGGCTTTGCATCTCGCAGGGCGCTGATTGGTATCTTGTCTTACGCCGCTCATCCAATCAGATCGCAATTCACATTCAAGTTCACAGTTGTGCGCAGGCTTTGCGTGTAACCTGATTGCGCTTTGAATGGATCTGATTGAGAAAGAGGATCTTCACGATGCCGGTTTCAAGCCGAATTGAAATAGCATCCCAGAGCTTCAACCAGAATGCGAGATTTCTTAAGGGGACGATTGACGGGCTCACAGATGAGGAGTGGGTGCGCCGCCCCTGCGACCACACCAATCACATGCTTTGGATTGTGGGTCACATGGCCTGGTCGCGCACCATGGTGCTTGCCCGGCTGGGCGCCGAATGGACAACACCGTGGATGAAACTCTACGCGCGCGGCGCCAAGTGCATCGAGTCACCCGATTGCCCCACACCCAAAGAGGTAATGCTCGCCTGGGATGAAACGTGCAGCCGGCTCAATGCGGAGATGGAAGCAGCTTCAGAAGAGAGGCTTGATACTCCTGCGGTGCAGGGCCCGCCGTCCGCGGACGGAATGCTCTCAGGCGTGGTGAATTTTATGGCTCTCCACGAGACCTACCATGTGGGGCAGGCCTCGTATGTGCGCTGCTGGCTTGGCCACACGGGTTTGATGGGCTAGCTGTCTGGCCAAGCACGATCACCTGTCCCTACAGGGTAACCAGCTTCACATCGAGCAGCGCCTCGATTGTGTAGAGAGCCTCGATCACTTTGTCCGATACGGGGGCGTCGACTTGCACGACGGCAAGCGCCTTCACCGGCTTTGCGCCTGCGCGCTCACGGCCGAGAGCGAAGTTCGCGATGTTGACGCCCTGTTCGCCGAGGATGGTGCCGATGCGGCCGATGACGCCGGGCACGTCGAGGTTTCGGCAAACGAGGAGATTGCCCTCGAGGGGAGCTTCGATATCGATGCCATCGAACTCGAGCAACCGCGGCTGCTCGTCATGAATGACAGTGGCCGTCGCGTGGCTTGCGCCCTTGGCGGTGTGCAACTCGATGGCGAGCAGCGTGCCTGCGCCGCCGCGATGGCTCTCGCGTTTCTCTTCGTGGACCCGGATGCCGCGCTCCTGGGCAACGGCAGCTGCGTTGATGCGGTTCACATTTTCCGAGCCCTGCAGAAGGCCTTCAATCGCGGCGTTCCGGACCAGATCGGTTTTGGCGTCAACCAGTGCACCGCTATAGATGAGATGAATCGCTTCAATGCCGCCCTTGATGGTCTGCCCGAGGAAGGAGCCGAGGCGTCCGGCGAGATCGATGTAGGGCGCGAGCTGGACATACTCTTCGTGGTTCAACGAGGGGAGATTGACGGCATTCTGCACGACACCGAGCTTGAGATACTCACGCACCTGCATTGCGATCTGGATGCCGACGGCTTCCTGCGCTTCGGCCGTCGAACCGGCGATGTGGGGCGTGAGGATGACGTTGTCCAATTCAAAATAAGGTGAATCCTTCAGTGGCTCCTGAGCAAATACATCGAGCGCCGCGCCCGCCACCTGGCCGGACTTGAGGGCGGCGACGAGGGCAGCGTCGTCGACGAGTTCGCCGCGCGCGCAGTTAATGATGCGGACCCCCTTCTTCATGGCGGCAAGCGTTTTGCCGTTGATGACGCCTTGCGTCTGCGGGGTGAGGCCCACGTGCAGCGTGATGTAGTCGGCCTTGCCAAAGAGTTCCTCCAAAGGCAAAAGTAAAATGCCGTTTTCACGGGCCACGGCTGCGGAGACGAACGGATCGCTGCCGACAATCTCAAGGCCGAAACCACGCGCGCGTTTGGCAACTTCGAGGCCGATACGGCCCAGGCCAAGAATGCCGAGGGTCTTGCCGCGCAGCTCCGCTCCTTGCAGGCTTTTCTTTTCCCACTTGCCGGCGTGCATGGTGGAGTTGGCTGTGGGCAGCTTGCGCGCGAGAGCAAGCATAAGGCCGATGGTGAGTTCGGCAACCGCGACGGCGTTGGCGCCGGGGGTGTTCATGACCACGATGCCGCGGCGTGTGGCGGCTTCGGCATCGATGTTGTCCACGCCTACGCCGGCGCGGCCAATGACGCGCAGCTTCGGGGCCTTTTCCATCAGCGCATCATCCACCTGGACGGCAGAGCGAACTACCAGCGCATCGGCGTCTGCCAAGGCGGCGGGCAGACCGCCAGAGTTGGTGTCGCCCAGCTTGTCATGCGTCAGAACTTCCCATCCGGGCTCTGCCGCAAAAACGGCCAGTGTTGCCGGAGAAACTTTCTCTGCCAAAACAATCTTCATTACGCCACTCCTGTCTTGCTGCGCGGATTGGTACTCGTCAAAGCGGATGCCGTTTTGCTCGCACAGCAGCTCGAACATGCGTACGACGGCTGCATGCGGCTTGCCCTCGCCGCGCTCATACTTGGTGATCGAGTTGGGATGGACACCCAACTTCTCGGCCATCTGGTATTGGAAGAGATCGAGCTGCTTGCGTGCGATGAGCAGCTTTTCCCCGAAACTGAGTTCTGCCATAAAGATTCCTTGCGTGGGAGCGAAGTTAGCGGAGTTGGCCGCGTTTCGCGCGTGTTAGCGGAGCTAGAAGTGCCGAGTTCGTGCCATCCCCGCAAACCCCGCTAGCTCCGTTCCCCGCTACCCTTTCGCTACTTTGGCGTACACCCTCTGCGCGGCGGCTACGGCTGTGCCGAATTCGACCGGAAGGCCGAGCGTGTCCTTGGCGATGTGCTCCATGGCGCCGAGCAGTGCGACCGTGTCGAGATAATCGAAGAACCCGAGGTGCGCGACGCGGAAAATTCTGCCCTGCATCTCGCCCTGTCCGTTGGCGGTGACGAGCGCGAACTTCGCCTTAAGCGCCTTCACTACGTCGCCGGAATTCATGCCTTCGGGTACGGCAACGGCTGTTGCTGCGGCTGCGGGGGCTGTGGGCGCGAAGAGTGTGAAGCCAAGGGCCGCTAACCCGGCGCGCGTCGCTGCGGCATTGAGTTGCGCATTGTCGATCAGGGCGATGCGTCCTTTCTCGAGATCGCCGCCGGCCTGGCCTGCGATGTAGTCGAGTGCTGCGCCAAGTCCGGCAACGAGGGCGACCGCCGGGGTATAGGCGCTTTCGCCCTTGACTGCGTTTTTGCGCTCCTTGCGCAGGTCGAAATAGTAACGAGGACTCTTGGCAGACTCCATCGCCCTCCAGGCTTTTTCGCTCACGCTCTGGTAGGCGAGCCCCGGTGGGATCATGACCGCCTTTTGCGATCCGCCGATGAGGATGTCAATTCCCCAGCCATCTACGTCGAAATGGGTGGTGCCGAGGCCGGTGATGCCGTCGACGACGAGCAGCACCTGCGGTGCGGCCTCCCTGAGGAGCGCTGCGATTGCCTGAACGTCATGTCGCACACACGTGGAAGTCTCGGTGGCCTGCATATACACAGCTTTGTGTTCCGGCTTGAGAGCGGCACGAATTTCGTCGAGGTTGAATGTCTCGCCGTAGGGGGCTTTGACCACGTCGACTGCGCAGCCGAAGGCCTTGGTGAGGTCGACCCAGCGTTCGCCGAACTTACCTGCGGTGAGGACAAGAACCTTGTCGCCCGGCGACGTCAGGTTCGAGACCGAGGCCTCCATGGCGCCGGTGCCCGAGGAGGCCAGCAGCAATACGTCGTTCTGGGTGCCGACGAAGACCTTGAGCTGGGCGAGCACCTTTTGGTAGAGGGCGCGGAACTCCGGTGTGCGGTGGTGCATATCGGCCGCCGCCATGGCAAATTGCGCGGCAGGCAGCAGCGGCGTCGGGCCGGGTGTATAAAGGCGTGTCTTTCTGAACATTTTTGTCCCCCTTTGACCGGTATATCGGCCCGGCGGCCGAAGAAATCACAGAATACACATTTTTGTGGATTTTGTGAATGATAAACTCGTAATCGGATGGGGTTCTATTCTAGGTCTGTAGCGTCAGATGGACGTATTCGCTTTATTTGGTGAAGTTTACGTGGAAGGCAAGCCTTTGCTCTGAAAGGCGTGGGCCGGAGGAGCGAGAGTTCCTCCGACCCCAGACGGTTTTACCTGTGTCCTCCGCCGCCACCGCCAAATCCACCGCCGCCATGGAAACCGCCGCCACCGGCAAATCCACCACCGCCGTGGAGGCCGCCGCCTGCGAATCCACCGCCGTGGACAGGTCCGCCTACGCGGCCGACGCCATGGTAGCCGTAGTGGCCGCCGTACCAACCGCCATACCAGCCAGCACCCCAACCAAAGGGATAGAAGCCCCATCCGAACGGACTCCAGAACGGGTCAACCCCGATAAATGTGTAGCCGTATGCGTAGGGATCCCAGTACCAGCCGGGATAGAACCCAGAACCGCCCACATACTGGCCTGCGATCTGGTTGTTGGCTTCGGCAAGGTATTGCGAGCGCAGACTGCTCCAGTTATAGAGATCGTCTTTCGCTGCACCGACATCGAAATTTGCCGGTTTTTCCTTCGCCAGCGGCCTTTCGCTGGGGCCAGAGACGAGCGCGAATTCGTGGTGACTCTTGACGACTTTGTACTTACCGTCGCCGACTTGGACCGCGGCCTTGCCATCGAACACCATTGCCGTCGGCTGGTCCGCATTGAATTCATAGAAGCCGTTCTTCACCAGTTGACTCGTGACTCCGGCGTCGATGATGTCCAGATTGTTTTGCGGATAAATCTCATCCACTTCCACGCCCGCGCGGCCGTGCTCCAATTCGACTTGAGTTCGCGTAAGGTCCGGCGAAATCATCTTCACTGCACTGTTGTCGTCGAGCCGCAAGAACACGCCAGGCGTAAGCAGGATTTCCGCTTTGCCCTTCTGTGTGGCCAGTTCCTGTCCGGGATTGAGGTCCATGCTGCCCACACTCTGGCCGGTAACTTGCTGTCCGTCGAGATAGGCCGCGCCCTCTATATAGTTCACAGTCCCCGGGCGGGCCGTGTTCGCGCCGAATGCCGGTATGCTTAACATCAATCCAAGTCCGGTCAGCGCCATTGCTTTTAATTCAGGCATCATCGCTTTAACTCCCGTTTACATAAATGCGATAGCCCCGATAAAGTTCTGGTGTCGCGCGAGAGTCGGTTGCGTCTGCTGAAAGCGAAGATGAAAGCCGGTTGCATCGTTTTCGGCGCTCGATCATCGCGCACGCTGGAATGAACAAGGTTCCGCGCGCCTCAATTAAGATCGATAGGTTGAGAGGAAACCATGATCGACCCCGGCGCACTTGCCGCCCACATTACCCAGCAGACCGTTACTGCGATGAAAGCTCGCGATGCCGAGCGTACCGGCACACTGCGCCTCATCAAGACAGCCTTGATGAACAAGGCCGTTGACAAAAATGCAGCGCTGACTCCGGCAGAAGAGCAGCAGACGCTGACCACGATGATCAAACAGCGGCGCGACTCGATTGAGCAGTTCACGAAGGGGAATCGGCCCGAACTCGCTGCCAAGGAAGCTGCGGAGATTGTCGTGATCGAGGAGTTTCTGCCCAAGGTGCTGGATGAAGCGGGACTGAAGGCGCTGGTGGCGGAGACAGTTGCGGAGCACGCTGCTGCCTCAGGTCACGCGCCGACTCCGAAGGATATGGGCCCGGTGATCAAAGCAGTGCAGGCGAAGATCCAGGCGAAGGGACTGCGTGCGGAAGGCCGCATCGTGAGCGAGTTGGTGAAGCAGGGACTAGCTGGTTAAAGAAATGTAAAAGTCCTGAGGCTCTGTAGACGGATTTTCGCCGGAAGCTCTACTATCGGTGCACGATAGGCGGTGTATGCGGATACCGGAGTGGCGATGAAGTTCTCCAGGCAAATTGCACCAGCTGCTTACTTCCTGCTCCTTCTGCTCGTTGGGCCGCGCGCATCGGCGCAGGGCCCTCCGTTTCAAGTCGACGATCCCGTGCCTGTCGACTATCGCCATTATGAGTTCTATATCTTCGGCGGCGCCGATGGCACTCCCGCGGAGATGGACTTCACGGGGCCCGCGCTCGAATTTAACTGGGGCGCCGTCCCGCGCGTGCAGTTGCACGCCATTCTTCCGTGGGGCGGGATCTATCCTTCGAACAATCCTGTCTATCTTCCGGGTGGCACGGGCCCGAGCGCCTTGGGCCTCACAGATATGGAACTCGGCGTAAAGCTCGCGATTTTCAAAGAGACGAAGATGACGCCGCAGATCGGCACCTTCACCATGTTCGAGATGCCGACTGGGAATTACGACAAAGGTCTCGGAGTGGGGAAGGTTTGGTACAGGCTACCCGTGTGGCTGCAGAAGAACGAAGGCAAGTGGCTCTTCGATGGGGGCGCGGGTGAGACTGTCGTGCCGCAGACCGGCTATCACGACTTTCCATACGGCGGATTCCTGCTGAAACGGGAGTTGAACGAAAAACTTGAGCTGGCGGCGGAAGTGTTTTCTCATGGCGGCGAGGGATTTGCCGCGGCGCAAACGCAAAGCTCCACGATGATCGACGCCGGCGGCTACTGGCACCTCAAGAAAGTGCCGGATACGGAGATTCTCTTTGCATACGGCCACTCGATTGCAGGTCAAACGGAGAACTATGCGTATGCCGGCATCTACTGGACCTGGGGCAAAGACGACAAGAGTCCAGACGACAAGGACGCGCCGGACAAGAAGGCGCAGCTGCGAGACGCGTTGTATTCGAGGCAGGCAATCAAGCACGGATTCTGATCGGAACCGATCCTGCATGTGCAGGCCGCAGATCCGCTGGAGCACTCATACGATGGAGATCACGACACGCGGCCTTTGGACACTGGTGCACGGCATGGGATTCGGTGCCCTCTATCTTTTGGCATGCTCGGGCGCTCTCGTCGAGCTGTGGCGCCGTTATGCACCGAATGATCTTTCGCCCATCACGGAGCGCGAAGAAGCATTCCTTCGATGGTATCTATTGGCGATGGCCTTCCTTGCGTGGATCACGGTTCTCACGGGAACTTACATCATTTATCCGTGGTACCGTGCCTTGCCTCCAGCAGGCGCGGTCGGCCTTGCGGGATATCCTCAGAGGCTGCTTCTCTCGAACCCTGCAACGAGCGGTTGGCACTCGATCGGTATGGAATGGAAGGAGCATGTCGCGTGGCTCGTACCCATTTCGATCACCATGGCGTTCGCAGTTTTCAATCGCCATCGCCGGAACCTGAGAAATCATCCAGAACTTCGCGGCGCCGTCTTGAGTTTTGTGGCGATATCTTTTCTCGCCGCAGGGATTGCGGGGTTCTTCGGCGCCATGCTCAATAAACACGCGCCTGTTGAGGGTGGCCAGGAGATTCGTTTTATGGGAGGGGCACCGCGGTGAGCACCAAATCGGCCAGCGCTCTCAATCCCAGTGCGAAAGCGATGACGAACGGCTCCGGGGCGGCCGCTGTACTCGCAGCCGGGCTTGGTTCCATCACGCTCGCTGTCGTGGCTATCGTGGCCGATCAGTCGAAAGCCGTGAAGAGCCTGATGAACTTCTATCATCCGACCGGACCGCTCTCGGGCGTGACGACCACAGCCATCGTCGTATGGGTTTTTTTCTGGATTCTGCTGGAACTTTGCTGGCGCAATCGCAATGTTGCGATGGGCCGCATCCACGCGATCTCTCTCTCACTCCTCGTACTGAGTCTGCTGCTGACCTTTCCGCCGATTGCCGACCTCTTGTGAGGCCGCATGAATACCGCTGGATCGGCACGCGAAAAAAATGCCGGAGCAAGTTTCCTTGCCCCGGCGTCTGCAAAACCTCTTGAACAGCTAGTTCAAATCGTCCACATAGTGTCCGATGAGCACTGCGTTTCCTGACGTTGGATCCTTCAACAGAAGGCCCACGACACGCACATTGGCTCCATCCGTAATATCGCTTAGGCCGCTGAAGCCGTCGCGGAACGAAGTGTTGCCCACGACGTAGACCGTCACCTTCTCCGGGATCAAGAGGCCCGCGAAACCATTTACCTGCATCTGGAAGGTGCTGGCGCTCGTGTCTTCGCTGCCGGCAACGACCGTACCGTTAAAGCCCCAGTCGCGCAGCATCACATGGGTCACAGTCACCGCCGATGCGCTGGTTGCGCCGGTCGCCGGTCCGCCTACAGCTACATGTTGGCCCGCCAGCAATCCGCTCGGGTTGAAGAGGAATTGCGCCAACGGTCCGTGCATCCAGTAGATGGAGTACTTCTCGCTGCCGCTCAGGTCGATGGTCGCGATGTCGCCATCCGCCACGCCTGTACTCGCCGGCAAGGTGCCGCGCACATACAGATCGAAGCTCGTGGCCGGACCTGAGGAGGGAGTCACGTACGTGACCTGTCCGCCGGCATAGAAGCCGGCGTCCGAAAGGAGAGCCACTTCGTCCGCGTCGATGGTCGCATCCGCTCGGTCGAGGAACCCGGAGACCTGCACGATGCTGCTCGTATTCAAACTGGCCAGAGTCGCACCGCCGTCCCATTCCGTTTGACCGGTCACATTCACTGTGAATTGTCTGCCGTGCGGTCCCTGGATCATGAACGACTGCGTGCTCGGATCCACCGTGCCGATCACGGCCGCGTCGAATTCGTCGATATAGGCGCCCGGATCCGAGTTATTGACCGCCTTCACATTAAAGGTCGGATTCACGGCGCCCGTAATGTTTCCATTCGAGTCCACTTCGATCGACTTGCGCAGATCGAAGTCCATGTGCAGGCCGACCGGTGCACCCGCTGTCGCAACCACCATTGGATTTGCCAACGGATAGGTCAATGGAGCTGAAGGGAGGCTTGCCGGTTCGGAAGCGATGGTAGGCGCACCACCGCCGGTGGGGGTATTGAGATAGCCGAGCATCGCTGTGCCTAATGTGATCGAAACGCAGTTATATGTGCCCGCTGCGACTTGGTTCATGTCGATCAAGGTCTGCAGTCCATTAAAGCGCGCGAAGTCCACCATCGGGGAGCCGCTTACTAATGAGACCGGGGTTCCGGTGCAATCGTTGGTGGTGTACGCGTTGACGGCCGAGACTTGCACGTTGAAGGAGGTTACAGCTGCCATCGGCGCATCGGTGCCGACAACAAAGGATGATCCGGTTGACGCGGTTGAGTCGGAGCCTGAATTCGTCATCAATGTTCCGCTGGCGCACCCCGCAAGTATGAAGGAGCCGACGGACATTGCCACGATCGAAGGAAGGTAAAATCTTCCGAGCATCTTAAAGGGCATATCAGATACATCGCTTTCTGCGGTCGTCCGTGGCCTCCACGGAACATCGCTGGAATTGACGCATGGCAGCAGCGCGCACACAACTTGCAGAGGTCCATTTCAACCAAAGCTGCATTTCTGAGGTTGCGAATCCCCAAGAAAGAACAATCTCATTGAACAATCGGGGGACCGGAAACAAATTCCGGAAAAATATTCTGAAACTGGTGCTTGCTGCTCACTATGTGCCTTGCTCACCTTCAACCCCATGTTGCGTCGCATAGTTGTGCGGCCACGGGACATTTTTCTTTGGCCAAGTTACACTCGTAACTTGTGACTTAATGAATTCCATGAGCAGGCATAGATTTTTATATTTCGATGTCAACCCGCGTCCTAGAACGGCGTCTATCCAAAAATCTTCGTACTGAATCGTCCGGCTCCAGACCAATCGCAATATCGTAGGCATGCCTTGCCTCTTCGTGCCTTCCAGTCCGCGTCAGCAATTCCGCGCGTGCCGCCCACCATGGCTGATACTCTGCAAGCCGCGGATCGCCTTCGAGCCCTTGAATCGCATCGAGTCCAGCTTGCGCACTTTCGAGTTCGGCGATCGCCAACGCGCGATTGATGGCCACCACCGGCGACTGGGCATAGGCAAGCAGGGCATCGTAGAGCTGCACTACTTCGTTCCAGTTTGCACGTCCGGTGCGCCGTCGCGCTACGTGCGCCGACTGGATCGCGCCCTCCAATTGATAGCGCCCCAGGATCTCGAGATCGCTCGCGCGTAGCAGCAGAGACTCGGCCTCCTCAATCATCGCGGCATTCCAGTCTTCGACACGCTGCTCTTCCATCGGCAAATACTCGCCTCGGGCATCGCGCCGCGCGCGCCGCCGCGACTCGGCGTACAACATCAGCGCCAGCAGACCCATCGCTTCCGGCTCGCCTGGGAGCAATTCGGTCACCAGCCTGCATAAGTAGATCGCTTCTTCGGCCAAATCTCGTCGCGCGACGTCGGTGCCTGAGGCGTCGATCCATCCCTCGGTGAATGCCGCGTAAATTGCGTCCAGCACTGTGCCAAGGCGATCGCTCAGTTCCTCGCGCTCGGGAATGCGCAGCGGAATCCCGGCTTGGCGGATCTTCTGCTTGGCGCGGACCAATCGCTGGCTCATGGTGGCGGGCGAAACCAGAAATGCCGAGGCAATTTTCGCGGCATCGAGGCCCAGCACGGCCTGCAGCATCAGTGGGGCGCGCAAGCGGGCGTCAATTGCCGGATGGGCGCAGGCGAACATCGGCCCGAGCCGCTGATCGGGAAACCCGGTTTCATTTTCCGCTGCCGCAAGTCCCTCGGCCATGCGCTCCAGTTGATCGCTTGCAGGTTCCGTGCGCCGATTGCTCCGCACCGCATCGAGAAACTTCCGCCGCGCTACCGTGAGCAGCCACGCTTCGGGATTGGCAGGGCATCCCTTGCGCGGCCAGTCTGCCAGCGCGGACGCGAATGCCTCGGCCAGTGCATCTTCGGCTGCGTCTACATCGCGCGTGCGCACCGCGAGAAACGCAACAAGCTTGCCGTAGCTGCGGCGCGCCACAGCATCTGCCTCAATGCATGCCTGCGCGCCGCCTTCCAGTGAATCCATCGAGATCAGCCCATGTTCCAGATCGCGCGGACCTCGACGATTCCATGGCCGGCTCCCGGGCAACGCCGGGCCCAAGTCAGCGCGGCATCCAGATCGGGCACATCGATAAGGTAGTAGCCCCCGAGTTGTTCCTTCGAGTCGGCAAACGGCCCGTCGAGAACCTGGATTTTGCCGTCGGTGGTGCGTAAGGTGGTTGCCGATGAGCTGGGCCGCAGGCGGTTGGAGCTCAGGAGCGCGCCTGCGGCTTTCAGTGCTTCAGTGTAGGCCATGTAAGCTGCATAGCCCTGCTGCTGTTGTTCCGGTGTCATCTTCTCGAAGATGCTTTCGTTCGAGTAGAGCGCGAGTAGATATTGCATGAGAAACCCCTCCGGTTTGGATTGTAGGCGGCGTTATCGTCCGCCACTACCATGACGCCGCGAGGGGAGTGATTTCGACATTTTTGAGTGGTGACGTTCACGAATATTCAAAGAATCACTTCACAGTTGACTTGAACGTGGGCTTCACCCCCGCGGGAGGCGGCTGCCACCTTGGTGTTATTGGCCGCAACTATCGACCACGATCCGGTTCTTCACCTTCGGGTTTGGGTAGTCGAAGAGAATCAAAGGAAAAATATGACCTCCCTCATCAAAAGATCGGCAATTCCTCTCGACCATGCGGTACTTTGCCTGGACTGCAATTGTGTGAGCGATGCGAACCGGGAGTGCCCGGCCTGCTCTTCAAGAGCCTTGATGAACCTGAGCGTTGTGCTCGATCGACGCGAAGAGTTTGCGGACTCGCGAGAACTGGCGGTTGCGTAGATCCAGATGGGATACTTCGGCGTGACCGTCCGTCGAGGTCACTCTGTCCGGCCTGCTGGAACGCAGTGCACCAGATCTAAATCCGTTGCCACTCGCTCCAGACGCGCGCGCGTAATCGCATCCGGCGTGACAAGGGGCAGCCGGACGTGCGCATTGCATTTGCCCATGAGATTCAGCACCGTCTTCACCGGTCCGGGATTGGAATCCCAGAAATTAGCCTCGAAGAGATTTCCGTACTTGCGTTCAATCGCGCGCGCAGCAGTCCAGTCATTGCGCAACGCCGCACGGACCATTTCTCCTACTTCGGCCGGCGCTTCATTCGAGGCCACGCTGACGAGTCCATGCGCGCCGATGCCGATCGTCGCCAGCGCCAGACCGTCGTCTCCGGAGAAAACTTTGAAACTTCGCGGCAGCCTGTGGATCAGCTTTGCAATCTGACTCAGGCTTCCGCTGGCTTCCTTGATGGCCTGGACATTCTCTGCGGCTTCCGCCAGCCGAAGCACAGTGAGCGGCTCGAGATTTGCCGCCGTGCGTCCCGGCACATTGTAGAGGCATACGGGGATGGGGTTGACGGCGCTCGCCAGTGCCAGGAAATGCTGAAACTGACCTTCCTGGCTGGGTTTGTTGTAGTAGGGGTTTGCAGAAAGAATTGCATCGAGGCCCTCCACATCCTGCAGCAAGGTTGCCTGGCGCAACAGAATCCGCGTCGAGTTATGCGTGCATCCAGCCCAAACCGGCACGCGGCCCGCCGCCTCATCGATAACGAGACGTATGGTATCCAGCCATTCGTCTTCGTCCAGCGTCGCTGCTTCGCCGGTCGATCCGCAGACCACCAGAAAGTCGATGCCCGCGTCCACTTGCCACTGCACCATCGCCCGCAGAGCCTGCTCATCGATCGCACCGTCCGTCCGAAAAGGCGTGACGAGTGCTGTGCCGCAACCAGTCGTTTCCATCACAGGAAAGTGTATACCCGACGGAGGTAGAACAAGAGCCGTTCTCTGAGAAACAATGCCATGATCGGCCTAACTTATCGCTCGCACCCGATCCTTGTCCCTGTTCCGTTCCCGGCACGTTGCATACTCCTCTTCAAGCATCGACATAAGGCAGAGGTTGCAGTAGGTTTCACCGCGCCGGGCAGCGTCGCGCATTTTCCCTTCATACACAAACCCAAGGCTTTCGTAGAGATGGCGCGCCCGGGGGTTGTCTTCATACACGTCGAGAAAGAGCCGGTGCGCATGAAACTCTTCAAACGCTAAGCGAATCACTTCGCGGAGAATTTTGCGTCCCAGCCCGCGCTCCGGCGCCGCAACCACGATGCGCTTCAACTCAATTGCGCCGCTGTCTTCGGCGAGGCCGCGCAGGATTACGTAGGCCTGCAGGTCGCCGGAATCGGTTTCGCTCACCAAATAGCGCGCATCGCCTCCGGCGAGCGCCGACTGATGCCGCTCTGCGCTCCATTGGCCCACAAAATGGCGCGCCTGAGGGGTGCGCTCGAGCACAACGATGCGGGGAATATCCGTGGGGACTGCCGGGCGAAGGAACATAGGTTCAAATCTAATCGTTCAGCCCGCAAAAATCCCGAATTGAACACGTTAGCATGCAAACCTCGTTCCAAATTGCAAGCGCCGGGGCTCTCCGGTTGGTGACGAAAGGCATGTCCTGAGACCGAACGGGTAGTTACGTTCGGACCGGTTCCACATATAACATTCCATCTCAGGGGAATCCGACCAGTAATTGCTTGGGCAAATTGCAGAGCAGTGTTCGTTGCTTTGCATAGATAAAGTTTCACCCTGCAATGTTTTCAAAAACAGAATTGCAGGCGGCACTCAATTCTTTTCCTCAGATCTCCGCTGAATTCGCTTGGCGAACTGGCCCGTAACGCCAGCGCTTCGCCGAACGCACACGCATTTCGCGTCTGCTTCGGTGGCCGCGGCCGGGGGCACAAGTCGTTCAGTGAGAACTTGTACGTATTTTCCCTGGAAGAAGGATGAGGGACCTATGAGCGGCAGAACTGAAATGTCGACCACCCTTCAGGATCCCAATCTAGAACTCACTCCCTCGACGAGCGCCACCATCGCACTCATTGGCCCCAATGCGGCGCATCGCCAGGTCATGGCCAAAGCACTCACCGGTTCCGAAGGTCGCACAGTCCGGGAATTCGTCGATTATCCGGCAAGCCTTGCAGATATCGCGCCCATGATGGAGGAGAACTTCGACGTCGTGATGATCGACGTCGACAGCGACCAGAGTTACGCGCTCCAGATCGTCGAGAACATTGTCGCCTTCAACACTGCTGTGGTGATGGTCTATTCGATGCGGAACGATCCCGAGCTGCTCCGGGAGTGCATGCGCGCCGGGGCGCGTGATTTTCTGCCGTTACCCGAAGATGCCGACGAGATGCCTGCGGACGCCGAGGCACCCGGGCACATTCCTGCGCCTTCAGCGGAAACGGAAGCCCTCAATCCAGCGGACTTTCTCCTGCCTGAGCCGGCTGACCAGCAAAATGTTTTTGAAGCGCAAACCAGCCTGGCCACTCCGGAACCGCAAGAGTACGCCGTCCCGTCCCGCAACCATTTTGCCGAGCCTCGGCGCCCGGACCCTCAACCGTACTTGCCGTCTGCCAATGGAGGCTCGGGATCTCAGACGCAGCTCGCTCCCGAAGAGCTGCGGATCTCCAGTGCCCCCGCCCAGGCCGCCGAGTCTCGTCCGGCGGAATCGCCCTCAAACGACTTCAGCGCGTGGGACAGCCTGTGGATCCGTTCCGGAAAGGGTCCCACTTCCGAGGCTCTCGATGTCAGTCCAAAGCCATCCGCGCCGGCCGACCACTCTCCGAAAATCAAATCCGGATCGATGGGCGTCCCAAGCGGCCCGCAGCTTGTCCCGCGGACCGCATCGCCCGTCGAAGATGCTACAACCGCTGCTCCGCTCTTTCGACAGGTCGCCTCCAGCGAGAGTGCCCTGCCGCATCGCACATGGATCCGATGGGCGATTTTCGCGGGAGTCCCTCTGGTCATTATCGGATTGCTCATGCTGATCTTCGCGCCGTCATCAAGGCCAAATGCCCCGTCCGCTTCGCAAGGGCCGTCCGCGGAGCCTCAAGCGGAAAGCATCACCACTGGCACTGCGGCTGAGCCCGCAAGGTCGCCGGCGAAGCCATCGCCTGCAGCCTTGAGCGCCGGAGCTCAACCCTCAGTCGCTCCAGAGCAGTCCACCCCGGTTGCATCGGATATGATGGACGCCCAGCTGAATGCGCCTACTCGAATCTCGGGCTCGATGAAGAAACCCGCGCCCGTTGAAGAAGCGCCGGCTGGATTCGCGCCAGCTGCCATCGACACTGGCGACGCCATTCCAGGCCAAATATTCGGCAGCCAAAATCACCCCACGGTGGTCCCCGGGGTTTCCGCCATCTCCGCCGGCGTCGCAGAAGGCATGCTCATCCACAAAACGGCGCCAATCTATCCCGAGTTTGCCAAAGCTGCCCGCGTCGGCGGCACGGTGTTGCTGGGCGCGAACATTACCAAAACGGGTGCGATCGCGGGCCTGCATGTCATCAGCGGCCCGGCCATGTTGCGCGCCCCGGCCGTTGACGCTGTGAAGACCTGGCGCTACAGGCCCTTCTTGCTCAACAACCAGCCGGTCGAGGTGCAAACAACGATAAGGGTCATCTTCTCATTGGATCAGCGCTGATCTCCGCGCTCTTCGATCGCCGTGCAAGCCGGGTATTCTGCACTATTTCGAGTGCCCCGACGAAGTCGGCGCCGGTCCCGCAGACCTGCTCGACACTGCCACCGACGACATTCCCGAGTTGCCAAAGCCAGAAGAACCGCCGCGTGCAGTTGGCTCCGACTCAAACGAATAAGAGGACGGTGCGGACCCCCGATGGACAGCAACCTCGCCCAAGCTTGAACTCATCACGCGTCCATAGCCCATTGCTGCGGGCGCGCTCAGGTAAATCCGCGTGCTTGCCGTTCCCCGTTCCTCGGCTTGACGCGAAAGCTTCTCGAGCTTTCCCAACCCATCGCGCGGAATTCCCAGCCCCGCAGAGTCCTTACGAAAAACGAACGATTCGGCCGAGGCCAATTGAGAATGCTCGAGCGGCCTGAGATTCACCGCCGTCAGCGTCGACTCACCCGGCAGTGGCGCATGGCCCGGTGGCGGCTGAAAGCGCACTGGACCGCCGCTCGCCATCAGAGATGTGCCATTGCTCAGCCCATTCCACAAGCCTCCGGGCTGCCATCCCCATCCCGATCCGGGGCAGAACGACCAACTTCCGTAGTGATACGGCGTCCATCCCCATGGATAGGGCGAGACCCAGGAGTAGCCCGCACCCTGGTAAAACGCCCATGAGCCATTTGAAAACGGATCCCAGGCCGCGCTGGTGAAGTAGGGCCGCCACATCATGCCGCAGCCGCCTGCATCCATAAAGCTTCCGTAATACATCATGTCGTTCAGCCCATATATATAGGGCGAGCTGCTCAGCGCGCTGTATGCGGCGGTTCGCGCATGATATCCGGTTGCCGTCTGATCCCAGCTGTCATAAGGTTGGGCCGCGACGTCCTTCTCGACCGACTGCGTCTGGTCTGCCAGATGGAACGTCAACGTCTTTTTTCGAGCAATCTCTTCGGGTCCTGCAGGCCCATCCACGCGCACCGTGCCATCCAGCACTGCAAGGTTGGCCCGCGCGTCGTCCAGTTCCAGGCGAACGTGAGTCCCCGGTTCGAGGGCGATCGCCTGGTGCCCGAACAGCAGTTGAAACGCATTGCCGCGGGTCTTCACCAAGCTCACATAAGCCATACCGCGCAGCAGATGCACGGACGAGGCTGTGCCGCCAGTCGCAAGCCGCTCCAGTTGGGGGAATTCAGCCACGGAATTGGGGGCCAGCCTCAAGGTGCTGTTGTCTTCAAACTCCACTTCTGCAACGCCCTCGTCGGTCCGCAGCCGGCTCTTTTCCACAATCGGCATATTCGCGACCGCGGGCTCGAAGCCGCGATCAATGGCGCGATCCATTTTGACGGCGCCTTTCACCTCGCTGAGGCGCACGACGCGAATCTTCGAGACTCCGGCGGTTGAGGAAGCTGCTTCCGTTGTCTGCGCGGGCAGCGCGGTAGCAAGCAGCAGGACTGAGGCAAAGGCTGTTGCGGCAGATGCGGGAATCGAGGCCATGTCCGCCTCCTTTTGTTCGTGGCGAGCGGTAAACGCGAAGGATCGATCGGGGACAGGAACGGGCCCGAACCTGAGCCCGATGTGGCACCCATGCTAGCACGGAATTGCTGTGAAAGTTGTCTTTATATTGTCGCTGTGAACCACGGCTGAAGCGTGGAGAATCGAAGTCCCAGCGACAGGCCGCCGGAGGATGCTGGGGTGCAGCCTCTGTGTGCCGAGTGGAACCACCTCGCTCTATCGGTTTTGCAGACTCCACACACTCACGGTGCAGCTCATGCATTCCTGTCCGTGCAGGCTGGCGAGCGACCAGCTTGCTTCTGCATGCACTTGCTGCGCCTCGGGGTGCATCCCGGCTTGTTCAAGAACTTTTGCATAGGCTAATTCGCCTGTAAGGTACTTGGCATTGCGTGTTCCGACTGTGTCTTTGAGAATTGCAAGACCGGCGCGCATGGTGGCCAAACCGGCAGGTACATCGCCATTCATGGCACTCGCTTTGCCTGCCAGAAGATAGGCCCATCCCGTGAGCGGATGTTGAACGCCGTAGACCCTCTTGCAATCTTCGAGCGCATCCGTGTAAGGGGATACAGCCTCGGAGGTGTGACTGGTGACAGAAGCAAGCCAACCGGTCGTTCCATCAATGTCAGCTGACAGCGCCCTTGCGTCAGTTCCAGAGAGCGATGCCTGTGCCTTTGCTGCCTCCAGATATCTCCGGGCTTCCCTCCAATGCTTTCGATTAATCGCGATGCTTACCAGATGAAGATCGACCGTCGTCAACCCCACGTGATCGTTCAGTTGATTTTCAACTTGCGCAGCCTGACGCAACGCGCGCGCTCCGCTTTCCAAGTCACCAGCTTCCAACTTGAGGCTTCCCAGACAGCTCAGTGCGCGTCCGTAATCCGGACTCTTAAGGCTGCCGTGCGCCAACATGGTAAGAGCCTTCTCATAGGATTGCTCTGCTTCCAGCATGTGGCCCGTGTCTTTGTACGCCAGGCCCAACAGAGTTTCCGCCCGCCCGCGTTCATGGTCAGAGAGCGGGCTTGATTGGTCGATCGTTTTCAGAGTGGCGATGGCTTCGGCGTAATGTCCTTGTTGGATGAGCGCGCCTGCGGCATTCATGCGATCGGGAATCGCGGTTTGGCCGAAAACAGACACACCACTCGTAACTGCTGTGACAAACAGGAGAAGACTGCGCACGGTTTTGACCTCCGGTTTGCTCGGGTATGGAAGGAACAGGCCGTTCACGCCTTCGCGAAGGGCGCGCCGAGGTCCTTGCATGACATTGACCAAAGGTCGATGGGATTAAGTTCAGTAATCCTTAAGGACTCGGAAGCTCAATTCGCGACCCGGTGTTCGCCAGCGGTCACCGGATCGCAAAAGCGGACATTACGTGGGAGTTTAGGAGGGAAGAGGCGCGGAATGATCAACTCTCTCGATCCGTGAGTCCCGAGAGAACATGTCTGCGACTCACGCGCGTGAGATCTCGGAAGACTTACAACTGATCGAAGATCTCCCGGAACTCCCACACCCCGGATTTAGCGTGCACCCACTCCGCGCCCAGCACTGCGCCCAGCGCAAACCCGCGCCGCGAGTGGGCATCATGGCGCAGCTCGAGCACGTCGTACTCGCTTGTCGCCGTCACAACGTGCTCGCCCTTGGCGTCCCCCACGCGATGCGACTCAATGGGAATGTCGATACCCGGCCGAACCTTCTCGATGATTTCTTTCAGAGTGATTGCCGTGCCCGACGGTGCGTCCACCTTCGTGGTGTGATGGGTTTCGCTTACGGCGAAACGGTAGCCGTCCAGCTTGGCCACCTCCGCGGTCAGCCGGAACAGCTTCTGCACGCCAATGGAAAAATTGGTTCCATAGAGCAGCGCGCCGCCACGCCGCTCGGCAATAGCCTTCAATTCGGAGAGGTGGCCGTACCAACCGGTGGTGCCGACGACGATGCGGCATCCAAGCGATAGGACAGCGCGGATATTTTCGACTGCAGCTTCCGGTGTTGTGAAATCGATGACCACATCGACGCCTGCCAGATTGGGCGCGGTCAACGCCGATGCGTGTTCGTTCTCGTAGACGTCGTACGCGCGCACGCCGTGGCCGCGCTCGCGCGCAACCTCGGCAACGAGGGCACCGGTTTTCCCTTTACCAAGGACGAGGAAGAGCATTGTGAAAGCTCCTAGCTTTTAGCTCCTAGCTCCTAGCCAAGAGACTCATCATTTGTACATGCTAGGAGCTGGAGGCTAGAAGCTGATTTTTGTGTGCTTCGACATCGAAGACCGTCGGGTCGGGGTTCTGGAAGAACGCCGCATGCAGCGACCGAACTGCCTCCTCGGCATCTTCCTCTTCAATCATGAAGCTCATGTTGATTTCGCTTGCTCCTTGCGAAATCATGCGTACATTGATGTGGCGAATGGCGGCAAAAACCTGCGCCGCAATACCGTTTTGGCCGCGAATGTCCTCGCCGACCATGCAAACCAACGCTTTCTTGCCCTCGTATTTCACATCGGCAAGCCGACCCAGGTCCGCCGCGATCAGCGGCAGCTTTTCATTCGAGTCGACGGTAAGCGAAACCGAGACTTCGCTGGTTGAGACCATATCCACCGGACACTGGTGCTTGTCGAAAATGGCAAAGATCTCGCTGAGATAGCCGTGGGTCATCAGCATGCGGCTGGCGACCACATCGATGATGCTCAGCTTCTTTTTCACGGCAATGGACTTGAACGGGCTCTTGCAGTGCGGCGCAACTGAAATGATGCGAGTGCCCTCGTTGGAGGGTTTTTTGCTGTTGAGCACCAGCACCGGAATGTTTTTCTTGACCGCGGGCAGAATGGTGGCCGGGTGCAGCACCTTGGCGCCGAAATAGGCCAGCTCGGCCGCTTCTTCAAAGCTGATGACCTTGACGCGCAGGGCGTCGGAACAGACGCGCGGATCGCATGTCATGATGCCGTCGACATCGGTCCAGATTTCGATAGCGCTGGCATTGAGCGCGCCGCCGACCAGCGCGCCGGTAAAGTCGGAGCCGCCGCGACCGAGCGTTGTTGTAATCCCCTCCTCGTTGGACGCGATGAATCCCCCCAGCACGGGCACTTTGTTTTGATCGAGGAGCGGGTGCAACTCTTCGGCGGCGCGCTTTTCAATGATGCCGTCCAGCGGAATCGCTTTCCCGAATTGCGAGTCGGTGACGATGACATCGCGCGCGTCCACGTGCGCCGCGTCCATGCCGCGTTCGCGGAAGGCCGCAGCCACGATGCGACTTGAAATGCGCTCGCCAAAGCTGACCACCAGGTCGGAGATGCGCGGCGTGAGTTCGAGGATCGCCGCCAGTCCGCGCAGAATCTCATCCAGCGAATCGAACTTCTGGTCGATAAGGGTGACAAGTTCGGCAGAGTCTTTGACGAGCGCAGTTGCCGTGTCGCGATGACGGCAACGGAGACGGGAGCTGATTGCCAGTGCTCCGGTGCGGTCGCCTGAGGCCGCAGCGGTTGCCGCGCGCAGCAACTGGTCCGTCACCTTGGCGAGCGCACTCACAACCACAACGGGCCGCTTGCCGAGCGCGACGCGACCGGCCACAATGCCCGCAGTGCGTGCAATTGAGGTCGGATCCTCGACCGACGTGCCGCCGAACTTCATCACAACGATACTCATGAGGGAAGGTCCATCGTGTAGGTGTCGAGTCAGACGCGCGCTGCTGCTTCGCTTACGGGCTCCAGTTTGCCGAGGCTGGCCAGCAGTTCCGCATTCAGAATGGCGGCGCCCGCTGCTCCGCGAATAGTGTTGTGCGAAAGCACAGTGAATTTCCAGTCGAGCACATTGCAAGGACGCAAACGTCCCACGGTAACGGCCATGCCATTGCCGCGATTGCGATCAAGACGGGGCTGCGGGCGATCGTTCTGCGGAGCCCATTCGATTGGCTGCTCCGGAGCCATCGGCAAATCCTGTCCGGCAAGCGGACGAAACTCGGCCCAGGCCGCGAGCAGATCTTCCCGTGTGGCTGGCCGGCCCAGTTTGTTGCCGAGCTTGATCGACACGCTCTCGGTATGGCCGTCCTCAACGGCGACACGGTTGCAATGCGCGCTGATGCTTGCAGCAAGCGGAGCCACCGAGCTGTCCTGGAGCTTGCCGAGGAGCTTCAGCGTCTCGGCTTCCATTTTTTCTTCTTCGCTGCCGATGTAGGGCACGACGTTGCCGAGAATGTCCATGGAAGGCACGCCGGGATAGCCCGCGCCGGAGACCGCCTGCATCGTCGTGACAAGAATCTTCTCCAGGCCGAAGCGTTCTTCGATCGGCTTGAGAGCCAGGACGAGGCCGATCGCGGAGCAATTGGGATTGGTCACCATGTAGCCGCCGGATTCGCGGCGCGAAGGCTGTTCTTCGATCAGAAGCAGGTGTTCCGCATTTACTTCCGGAATGACGAGCGGCACGTTCGGCGTCATGCGGAAGGCGCTGGAATTGGAGACGACCGCGCATCCGGCATTGGCGAAGAGCGGCTCCAGCTCGCGCGCGATCGCGGTGTCGAGAGCCGCAAAAATAATCTTTGGCGCGTTGACGGGGTCGGCCGGCGAAACGGTCATTCGCGCAATGCGGTCGGGCAGCGGAGTGTCGAGCCTCCACTTGGCGGCTTCGCCGTAGGTCTTTCCGCTGGAGCGATCACTCGCCGCAAGCCAGGTGATCTCGAACCACGGGTGGTTTTCGAGCAATTGAATGAAGCGCTGGCCCACCATTCCGGTGGCGCCGAGGATGCCGATGGAGTGCTTGCTTTGCATGACCGTGAACACTCCAGTGTACAGGAGGAGCGGCTGTGCAGCAGGATCGCGAGGACGGCTTAATTACCTGCGTGTGACGAATACGTTTCAGGAACTGCGATTCCGGCAGCTTTTGCCCAAGTCGGTGAATCCTACACTCAACCCATTGCCGCGAGAACCGCATCGGCGAACTGGCTGGTGCCTGCTGTGCCGCCTACATCGCGAGTGAGTGTTTTGCGTTCGGCGTAAACGGTCTCGAGTGCCTTGTGGATTCGGTCGGCGGCGGCTTCTTCCTCGAGATGGCGAAGCATGAGGACAGCCGACTGGAGCAGTGCCGTGGGATTGGCGAGATCCTTGCCCGCAATGTCGGGCGCCGATCCGTGGACTGCTTCGAAGATGGCGCAATCGGCGCCGAGATTCGCACCCGGAACGAGGCCCAGTCCGCCGACGAAGGCCGCGCATAAGTCGCTGACAATGTCGCCGTAGAGATTTTCGAGCAGAAGCGTGTCGTACTGATACGGATTCATGACGAGCTGCATGCAGGTGTTGTCGATGATGTGCTCGCCATAATAAATCTCGGGAAAGTCTTCGGCCACTTTGCGCGCGCAGCGCAGAAAGAGGCCGTCGGACAACTTCATGATGTTGGCTTTGTGCACAGAGTGAATCTTTTTGCGGCCGTGCTTGCGCGCGTATTCGAAGGCAAATTTGGCAATGCGCGTGGAGCCTTTTTCGGTAATAACCTTGATGCTCTCGACAACCCCGGGAACGACTTCGTGCTCCAGGCCGACGTATTCGCCCTCGGTGTTTTCACGCACGATGATCAGGTCGACGCCGGGCCACTTTGTTTCCATGCCGGGAAGATTCTTGATGGGCCGGAAGTTGGCGAAGAGGTCGAACCTTTTGCGCAGCGTGACATTGATGCTCTTAAACCCGCCACCGATCGGGGTTGTGACGGGGCCCTTGAGTGCAACCTTGTTGCGTTCGATGGATTCGTAGAGCGCGGCGGGAATATATTCGCCGAAAATTTCGAAGGCTTCGGCACCGGCGGCGTGGCGTTCCCACTCCCACTTGATGCCGGTGGCTTCGAGGATGCGGAGGACGGCTTGCGTGACTTCGGGGCCGATGCCGTCGCCGGGGATGAGGGTGATGCGATGCGTCATTCTCTTAGCCTCTAGCTCCTAGCTCCCTCGTGCAATGGCCGGCTTCTTCGCGCAGTGCATTCGGGATGTGGCCGGAGAAGCAGGTTTGCCTCTTACGCCGGTCGCTGATTCGAGGATACAGAATCAGGGTCCCCCTCCCCCCGGGGACTCTGGGCAGAAGTTCCTTGTTTTCATCATGTTGGCGACAGTCATTGTCGCCAAAGTCCTCTGTCCGTTGAATTTAGCCGCAGAGTCCTCTGCGGAAAGAATTTAGGAGCGCACCTTCCGGTGGAAGGCACCTGCAATCGCGAAGAGCCGCAGTGCTCTTCTTTCGTATTGTGCCGAGATGCGAGAAAAAATGCGCAAAGGGTGTCGAGGCTCAGGTGATCGTCAGGGGTGGGCTTGCTCTGGCGCACCAGGACTCGCGCTATCAAAGCGCGATCGGAAGAGGGATAAAGCGATGACCACCGACATCAGATCGGTCTCGGTCTCCCGGCGCGAAATCGGAAGGCGTAGGGGTTCACGTCGACCTGCACACGCTCAAACCCAACAGCCGTCAGCCTCTGCGGGAGCGTATCTGGATTGACCAAAACGAGTGTGTCGAACAGGTGGATCAGCCCAAAGAAACGGCTCTTCAAACTGTCCGTTCCCGCAAATACCCCGCCTGGCCTGAGAACCCGGGCGACTTCTGCGAACAGTTTGTTCTGCAATGCAATCGATCCGACATGATGAAGCATCGAAAAGCAGATTGCGCTATCGAAGCTCGCATCTGGCAGTGACATTGCGGTGGCGTCTTCGGATCTGATCGCGACATTGCGGTTAAATCTGCGGAGAAGCCGATCCGCCAGTTTTCGGTCTGATTCCACGCATGTGAGTTGTTCGACCTTGTGCTGAAGTACCTCGGTTGCAGCACCATATCCGGGGCCGATCTCCAGGGCTTCGCGACCGAGTTCAATTTGTTCGAGGGTCCAGGGAAGCGCATAGCGCTGCACCGTCTGTTTCCAGCGCTCTGAGGAGCAGAGTTTCCGGTGAAGGTAATTCATTGCCGAAACTCCGAATACTTCGAAAGGCACATTGCGTTCTCTTCTGGATCTTTGAACCACGCGACTCTTGCACGGGTAGGCGACGTCATGCAGCAATAGTCTGCGTAAATCCTAAATGTCGCAAGAGGTGTATTACGACATAATATGTCGTGTATACGACAGGACCAGGATTCTACGAGAATACGATCCGCCGCGAGGCGTCCCGGTCGCGGCCGTTGCTTATAAGTATCCTGCTGGTACGCATGTTCCGGAACATGCGCATGGATTAGACCAGCTGATTGGTCGAGTTCTGACGGTCTTCCTTGAGAGCCCGATTCCGGCTCCTAACTCGATGCAATCTCTTCTGAACTCAATCACGCTACGTATAATCCACCTACTGGAGAAGACGAGCCTTGTGCTTTTCAGCAGCCGCAAACTTTGTCGGAAGCGGAGTTCTTGGAGTCGTTGGCGTCGTCACTCTGACGAAGGTGAAGCATCGGCGTGAACTGCTTTTTGCGGCGCTGCCGACGCTCTTCGCCATTCACCAATTCATCGAGGGGTTTGTCTGGCTGGGATTGGATGGGACGCTCTCGCCCACTGTGACTCACAATATGGGCGCGGCCTACATGTTGTATGCGCAGGGGCTTTTGCCTTTCCTCTTGCCCTTGGGTGTGCTGCTGTTCGAACCCGATGGGAGGAGCCGCCGGCGCATGGTGCCTTTTCTCGCGATCGGCGTGGCAACGGGACTCTACATCCTGTGGGCCTTGGCGGCGTACCCGACGGAGATTTACATCCGGCAAAATAGCATTGTCTATGTCAACCAGGCGACCAACTATACGATCGTCGCAGCCTTGTATCTTATCGCCACATGCGGTTCGCTCTTCTTCTCGAAGGTGAAGGCGATGGTGGTCTTCGGCACGGCAAACCTGGCGATTCTGCTGATTGTGACTGCGGTGAAGCGGTACGCGTTTACCTCGGTGTGGTGTGCGTATGCGGCGGTCGCAAGTGTAATCGTCCTTGTTTATTTCTGGAGAAGCAGCGGAGAGAGGCCGCTTCTCTACGCACGAACTTCGTGGGGGCGGCAGGAGTCCTGACGATCGCGCGCGGCGAAGTGGGTTCCGACTCTTATGGTGACTGACGGATTCAGCTCTTGGCTTTGCCGCGGTGGGAATCGAGCAGGCCTTCGAGCTCTTCTTTAAACTCGCGGACGTCTTTGAAGTCGCGGTAGACCGAAGCGAAGCGGATGTAAGCCACCGTATCGAGGCCCTTGAGCTGTTTCATGATGAGCTCGCCAATTTCACTCGTGGTGCGCTCGCGCTCCGGCGCATCGATCAGGAAGCTTTCGGTGGCGTCTACGATTTTCTCCAACTGCAGGGACGAAACGGGGCGCTTTTCGCAGGCGCGCAGCAGGCCGCGGAGAATTTTTTCGCGGTCGAAGCGCTCGCGGCGGCCGTCCTTCTTGACGACCATGTAAGGGATTTCGTCGATGCGCTCGTAGGTGGTGAAGCGGCGATTGCACTTTTCGCATTCGCGCCGCCGCCGGATGGAGTCGGCTTCCTTACTCTCCCGCGAATCGACCACGCGGTCCTGTCCAAAGCCGCAATAGGGACATTTCATGCTAAGGCGATTCTATGGCAAGCGGGGAGGCCTGGTGCGCTCGCGAAGTCGGGACTCAGTGCGCATCTTTCTCTGCGAGCACGCCGACCGGCTGTTTTGCGCGCGCCGTGGTGATGACGACAACGCTAATGAGAACGAAAAGTGTGCCCAGGATGGTTCGCAGGCCGAGCGTTTCACCACCCAGGAAATATCCAAGCACAACGGCTACGACCGGGTTGACGTAGGCGTAGGTTCCGACCTTGGTTGGCGACTCATGATGGAGGAGCCACAGGTATGCGGTGAACCCAACAATTGAGCCGGCGACGATGAGATAGAGCAATGAGAGCCAGGCTGCGAGCGAGACCGCCGAAGGGTGAAAACTGCGAAACTCCCCAAGAGCGGCCGCTGCAAGGGCAAGCAGCAGGCCACCGACGAGCATTTGCGCGCCAGAACTCATGACTTTGGACCGCGGAAGGGGCAGCTTGCGCGTGAGGATCGACGCAACCGCCCAACTGATCGATGCAAAGATGAGCGCCGTGGCGCCCTCCGGTTCGATGGGCGCTCCGCCAAGGGTAAATGAGCGGCTCATCAGCACGGCCACTCCGGCGATCCCCGTCAGGAGCGCCAGCGACAAGCGAACCGTGAGCTTCTGCGTGCGCAGGAAGAGAATTTCAGAGAGCGCCATAAAGACCGGGATGGTAGCCATCATGACCGCGGCGATACCGGAAGGCACGCGCTGCTCGGCCCAGAACAAGAGTCCGTAATCGAAGACGAAGATGAGCAAAGCGAGAAGGAAGACTGACATCCATTGGCGCTTGTTGGGTGAGCGCTCGCCTCGTGCGGTCGTCCACAGATAAAGAACGAGGCCCGCAGCCGAGAAGCGCAGCGCTGCGAGAAGAAATGGAGGAACCTCGCGGACGCCGACGCGAATCGCGAGAAATGTGGAACCCCACACAAAATAGATAATCGCAAAAGCCAGCAGTGTCTTCCCTGTGGGGAGGCGGGGAATGGCTCGCATCGCTGACTCCTCATTGGAATCTACCAAGCTTTGTCCAAGTTTTGTCGAGGAGTGAGATCGAACGTCAGCTCAGGAAATCCGCGATCGCGGAGACGACGGTTTCCTGCTCTTCTTTGCGCAGCTCGGGAAAGATGGGCAGCGCGAGCACTTCGCGGGCAGCGCGCTCGGCTTCGGGAAAACTGCCTTCGCTGTAGCCGAGGCCCTTCAGCGCTTCCTGCATGTGGAGCGGAACAGGGTAGTAGATCTCGGACCCGATTCTGCGTTCGGCGAGGAAGTCGCGCAGCGCGTCGCGGCGTTTGACGCGAATTACATATTGATGCCACGCATGCTTGCTGCCGGGCACTTCGTGCGGCAGGACGATGCCTTTTCCCGGATAGGGGCCGGCTTCAGCTACGCCTGCGGCATGAAACAGCGCATGATACCGCCGTGCGATCGTGTGGCGCGCCTGGTTCCAGTCTGCGATATACCGGAGCTTGACCTCGAGAATTGCGGCCTGGAAGCCGTCCATACGCGCGTTCCACCCGAGCTCGTCGTGATGATAACGGTGGCGCATCCCGTGCTGGCGGAGCATGCGGGCGCGTTCGGCCAGGTCGGCTCGATTGGTCGTGACCATTCCGGCGTCGCCTGCGGCGCTCAGATTCTTGGTGGGGTAAAAGCTAAAGGCGGCGATATCGCCCAGGCCGCCGGCGGCAACGCGGCCGGATGCGGCTCCAAAGGCTTGAGCCGCATCTTCAATGAGTTTGAGGCTGCGGGTCTTGGCAATTCCGGCAAACCGGGCCATATCAGCGGACTGGCCATAGAGGTGTACCGGAAGGATGGCTTTGACGTCCTTGCCGTTTGGGCCGGCAAGGATCGTTTGGACGGCTGCGGGGTCGAGGTTGAAGGTGGCCGGATCGATGTCGGCCAGGACGGGCTGGGCTCCGGCGCGAAGGATGGAACTGACCGAGGCAAAAAAACTGAACGGGGTAGTGACGACTGCCGCTCCCGGCCCGATTTCCGCAGAAGCCAGTGCAAGCCAGAGTGCGTCTGTCCCGGACGCGCATCCAATAGCATGAGAAACGCCGAGGTGGTGGGCGGCGGCGTTCTCGAAGGCGGCTACCGGCTCACCAAGGATAAACTGTTGCGTCTCCAGTACATGCCCGAGGGCCTCGAGAAATTCGCGGTGCAGGGGCTGGTACTGGCGCTTCAGGTCCAGCATGGGAACTGGCTGATTTTCTGAAGCGGAGCGCACGGCCGTTTGGGCACATTCTTGCACCTCAATAGGGTAGCAGCCGTGAACGGAGCGGCGTTCCAATTCGGACTTCTTCCCGCAGCGCCCGTCACAAGTTGTGCCGGTTGGAGTTGAAAAGGTTGGTGAACCTCGCTATTGTTGACACATTGCGGGATCAGGCGGAACCGGGGCTTCCGGCGCCGCGCCCGTCGATTTGTATTTTCACGAAAGTGCAGTACGTGCGCATCCAACATCCAAATCCAGGAAAGCAGGAGATCGGCAAATGGAAAACAAGCCGGCACAGAACATTCAGGACACGTTCCTGAATACCGTTCGCAAAGATAAGACTCCGATCACGATTTATTTGGTCAGCGGCGTCAAGTTGACCGGAAAAATCCGCTCCTTCGATAAGTACTCGGTGCTGCTCGAAAACAACAGCCAGGAGCAATTGATCTTCAAACACGCCATTTCCACCGTTGTCAGCAACCGGAGCGTGCTTCACACGGCGGAGCATCGCCCCACGGTTGGGCACACCGGGCTTGGCCCATCGGCAGTGCCGGCGCCGACGCCGACTGCAGCCACGGCGGAGCAACGTTAGTCGCGCCCGGCAGATCCTGAAGATCGCGTGATCGTCCGCCCCAAGAAGACTGATATTCGCGGCAGACGGTCGTGGCTGCCTGCCGATCAAATGGCAGACAAGGATCGCGCAGCGGTGCGGCTGGAGCGTGCTGTTCTCGTCGGCGTTGATTTCACTGGGCGCTCGGCAAGGAATCGCGCGGGCGTCGCGGCTGCTCGTTTGGCAGCATCGCAACGAGTGGCTGATCCTGAGGACAGCGCTCCGGACTCGCGCGTACCGACGGTGGACAGTTCCAAGACTGAACTCTCGTCCGAGGCGGGCTTCGGGACGGATGAATCCCTGCAGGAATTTCGCGAGCTTGTGGCCAGCGCGGGGGCGGAAGTCGCGGCTGAGTTGCTGCAGCGGCGACCCCGACCGGATCCGGCCACACTCATCGGCGCAGGCAAAGTGGAAGAGATTGCCGGAGTCGCCGCCTCAACCCAAGCCGATCTCGTGCTCTTCGATCACGATCTTTCGCCGACGCAATTGCGGAACCTTGAGGCTGCATTGCCTTGCCGGGTGCTCGACCGGACACAGCTCATCCTTGACATCTTTGCGCGGCACGCGCGGACCCGCGAGGGCCAGTTGCAGGTAGAGCTGGCGCAGCTCGAATACATGTTGCCGCGGCTTACAGGGCGGGGCAAGGCCATGTCGCAGCTGGGAGGCGGCATCGGAACGCGCGGACCCG
This sequence comes from uncultured Acidobacteriaceae bacterium, assembly GCA_963745845.1. Taxonomy (GTDB): domain Bacteria; phylum Acidobacteriota; class Terriglobia; order Terriglobales; family Acidobacteriaceae; genus Telmatobacter. The sequence goes on from CAVUZE010000007.1 coordinate 259,780, forward strand.
GCGAGACGCAGCTCGAAACCGATCGCCGCAAAATTCAACGCCGCATTGACCAGCTCAAGGTTGATTTGGAGTCGGTGCGCCGCGTGCGCCGCCAGCAGCGGCAACGGCGTGAGTCAGTACCAGTGCCGACGGTGGCTCTCGTCGGATACACCAATGCGGGAAAGAGCACCCTGTTCAATCGCCTCACTGGAGCGCAGGTGCTGCAATCGTCGCGCATGTTCGCTACCCTCGATCCCAAGCTTCGCGTCGTGGACTTGCCCAGCAAACGCCAGGTGCTGCTGTCGGACACGGTAGGATTCATCCGCAATCTGCCCCATACGCTGGTCACGAGCTTCCGCGCGACACTGGAGGAAGTGGAGCAGGCTGAACTGCTCCTCCATGTGCGGGACGCAGCCTCAAGCTATGGCGTCGAACAAAAGGCGCAAGTGGAGAAAGTGCTGGCCGAGCTGGATGCGCTGAAGAAACCGCGCATCGAAGTGTTGAACAAAGTGGATCTACTGGATGAGCAGGAACGCCAGGCATTGATAGCGCGAGGCGACGTGTCGGTCTCCGCACGAACAGGGTCGGGAATGAATGCCCTTCTTGAGGCCATCGACCGCATGCTTCATTCCGACCCCATCCTCGATGCGGAACTGCGCGTTCCGCAACACGAGGGTGCCGTGCTCGCTGCCATTGAGGCCGGGATGGTGGTGCGTGAGAGGGCGTACGAGGGAAACGTGGTGCACCTTGTCGTCAGCGGTCCCGCATCGCTCATCGGCCGGTTGCGTGCCTATCGCATACGCCCTTCCGTGGTGGGTGTTACTGATTGAGTCCGCATTTCGCCGCCGGGTGCTGCATGGCACACTAAAGGTGTGAGCGAAAACGATCAGCAAAAAGAGGCATCGTCTGTTCACGCACCGAGTATCACAACGCTTTCGAGCCGCGAGGTCTATCGGAATCGCTGGATGCGTCTGCGCGAGGATGAGATTTTGCGCTCCAATGGACAAAGGGGCATTTACAGCGTCGTTGATAAAGACGAGTGCGCGATCATTTTGCCGATCGACAACGATCGCATATGGTTGGTGGAGCAGTTTCGCTATACGATTCAGCAACGCGCGCTGGAACTGCCGCAGGGCGGGTGGGAAGAAGAGATCAGCGACCCGGAGGAACTGGCGCGCGGCGAGCTTCAGGAAGAAACTGGCTTACGCGCGGCAGAGATGATCAAGCTTGGAAGCACGTGGATTGCCTATGGCTACTCACGGCAGCTGCAGCATGTCTTTCTCGCGAGGGGATTGACCGAAGCAACAAAGAATCCCGATGCCGAGGAGCACGATCTGGCAATCAAACGCGTCCGCATCGAAGATTTTGAACGAATGATGCTGGACGGCGAGATTCGCGATAACTGTACGATCGCCGCGTGGGGACTCTACCTGCTGTGGAAGGCGGGAGTGCGGCGCTGAATAGCGAATCCGCAAATCGCGCAATGATGACGAGGCAAGAAACGACACCCGGTACACAGACTGCGGAGAGATTCCAGGGGGCCTGGAACAAGAGATTCTTGGTCGCGTATTTCGCCGTGGCCGCAATCGCAGTGTTCTACCTGCCGTATATCTTTCCCGTTCGACCCTCGACTTCCGATTCTTATATCTTCGGGTACAACAACGCTGTCGGGTGCGCGCTTCTTTTGGTACTGGCGTTTGCCGGCGCTTTTTGGACCCGACGGGCATTGATCGATTTTCCGATGCAGGGGCAGCAATCTCCCAAAGTTCGCCTGAGCGTCTTGTGCATGGCGCTGACGGCGATTGGTTGCGCTTGCGCCAGTCTTTACGTACTGTCCGGTCGATTTGATCCGCCCTGGGAAGGGAAGCAGATTCTTAATCGCGCCTACCTTCTGACTTTGGGGAAGAGGCCCTACATCGATTTCGAGTTTCCCTGGGGACCAGCGTTCCTGTATCCCGCCAAATGGCTCAGCGAATCCTTTCCTCTGAGCATTATCCAGAGCTACGCCATCATCTGGGGTCTAGGTTCGCTGGTTAGCGTCTATCTCCTGTATGTTGCGATCAATTGGATCGACATTCCGGCGCGGAACAGAACAACGATCTTTCTTCTCTTCAGTTTCGTGGCCTTACTTTCTGTCGGGAACATGGGACTGAACTACACACTGTTGCGATACGTCTGCCCCTTAGTCTTTGTGCTTGTAGTGTTTCGCCTGTTGCGTCGAGAGTCGGAAGCAGGCGGTAGGTTGGCCGCTTGTGCATCGGCGATTTTGTTTTCAGCGTCACTGTTCTTGATATCGCCCGAAGTTGCCATCTCGTTTGTCTTTGCCTGTGTTGTTCTTTTGTGGCCAGCGAAACAAGCACCAGTCAGATGGCTGCAATGGGTGAGTTACCTCGCGGTCGTGACCGGGTTTGCGCTGTTAGTTGGTCTTGGTTACAGGTTCCATTTGCTCGATTCCTTGTTTCTTGATGGGGGTGGGGCGAATGGTATTCCCATTGCACTCGGACCGGCCACGCTGGCTTATTTCGCGGCGGTGTATGTGTGCGCCTGTTATCTCGTGCAGCGGTTTAGGAGACAGGGAAAGCCGGACAACACGATCGCCATCATCCTCTTTTCCATTCCGATGTCTGCCGCCGCGCTGGGAAGGTGCGATCCGGGACATATCCTGCTCAACGGGATGGGGCTCTTCCTTGTTGTCCTTCTCTATGCTTCTGCTTCTGGACGTTGGTGGCGGCTTTGCCGCAATTTGTTTATCGCGTGCCCTCTCGGGCTGTATGTGCTGCTTGCGCTGATCGCCACGGCGATCGGAATGAGCACACCCAAGGCGAGAGACTTTTCTCCGAATGGAGACATTGCCACGCTGTATCCGACACTCGCAAAGAACTCAATCCGTCAGAGATTCGCGATCCCGTTCGGCTACGAGCCAAATGCGCGGGGATACTTTGTTTCGAGCCAAATCGACTATGGATTCTTCTATGGGGGGGCGGATGCGAATACGCCGCAAGCGATCGGGCGCGAGATGGAAGAGCTCAGGAACAATCCGAAGAGCAACTTGCTCCTCGGGCCTGATTTTGCGAAACAATGCGAGGTAGATCAACGCCATGAGAGAGTCGTCGTGAGCGCACTCTCCGGGTTCCCGTACCTGGCGAGGGTCGCCAATCCCCAAAGCGTTCGAGAGCCGCTCTGCGGGTACATCCGCGCACATTACGTACTTGCGGAGCCGGCAAGCGATCGGAACTTTGAGTATGGGCTCTGGACGCCGAGGCGTTGACCGCCTCCAACGTCAAGAAGCAACTCAACTGAATCACTCGCCGAGGCAAGTGTGGGGGTTGTATTTGCTGTGGAAGGCGCGGAAGAAGACTGCCAGCTGAAGGCCTCGCGGACTGCGATCACTGGGTCTGCAGGGTATGCGGCTCTTTCCAAGAGAAGGAGCCGCCCTGTTCGCAGTCTGATCGTGAAGAAGAAAGCCGCTCCTGGCGGATTGCAGCGGATCAAGACTCGCCGCTGTAGTGCGAAGCAGTCACGCTTACTCCCAGTGCGCTGTGCGCTCCGCGTTGTCAACGAGGTCATGTGCCCGGTCGACGTGGACGATCGCCCGGTTTCTCAAGCCGCGGGATTCGGGCACGTCTTCGGCCCTGGCCAAGTCGTTATGAGCCTTCCACAAAAGCTCGTTGGCCTTATGGAACCGGCCACGGGGACTCAAGCCTGTGTCAATCGGAAATGGATCGTTCAGTCCTTTCCCATCGTCAATGGCGGCTCGCTTGATCTCATCGATTGCCGCATCGATCTCGCGAATGGCTTCCTCGTCATCGTGTTTGACCGGGCCCCACGCCCAGTTATCGTGCAGGTAATGGCGGGCTGCACGCAAATCGGATAATGCATGCAGGTAGGCGGGATGAGGTCCTGGAACTTGCTGTGCGTGTGTGGCGTTGGGCGTGGCAAAAGCTACGACCCCGAGAGCTAGAATCATGCAACGAAACTTCCCGATCATGTTTTCTCCTTGCGTCAATCTAGGATTGAACCGTGTCCGTATATACCCACGCGACCGCACTAAGTTGCGCCAAAGCTTTCGTGAAATTCTCCGATGCGGTCATCTAAGTTTGCGGAGGGGGTGTCTTTCTCCTCGACCTATCGACAATCAATTGGCTCCCGGACGCTCCTCTTCGTCTTCTGAGCAGGGCACGTTGACCCAGCGCCAGAAGTAGAACGAATCTTCTTCTGCATTGAAGTCACACGACTCCTCAGCGTCCGCCGTTACTGCCAAGAGCTACTTGCCGATCACCAGAATCTGGAAGGAGTGTGGGATCATTGGCGCGCGCGGGCCGCGCATCCAAGGCGGAAGTCCCGATGCTGCGCTGCCAGCGGGCGGAGTTGCCGCAGCCGCGGGTGGAGGCGCTGCCTGGACTCCAGCTGGTTGAGCCGGCGCTGCCGGGACGGGGCCGTATTCGGCAGTGATGGTCAGGATCTGATTGGTCTCAGTATCGAGGGTCAGCACCTTCGCGCGCATGGGTGTGGCAACTGTCTGCTCCACTGAGAAGCTCGTGGGCGAATCCTCCTTCACCACGGTCAGGGTGCCATCGCCCTGCGAACTGAAAGCCTCCATCGTGGCCGGATTGAAGGTGGCGCCGTCGCAACCATTGCCGATGGGCAGATCGGTAAGGATGTGCCCGTCCGTGGCCGACAGAATGACCATGTTCTGCTTTTCTCGGCAAGCGGCGAAGAGGATATTGTTCTTCGCGTCGATCGCCAGGCCCGCGCATCCTCCGGCTTTGCTCGAAATGTCGTACTTGCCGATCATCTGCATTGTGTTTGCGTCGATGACCGCGATGGCGGCTTTGTCTACGATGTCGACATAGATTTTGCCGCGGCCATCGGTAACTGCCTGCTCCGGGGCGCCACCAATGTTGATGGTGCCGAGGATCGAGCCATCCTTGTCGTCGAGGATAGTGATATTCGGCTCCGAGTGGCTCAACACGTAAAAGCGGTGATTGTAGGCGTCGTTGAGATAGCCGTCCGGGTTGCCCTCGACGTCGATCTTCTTCAGAACTGCGAAGGTCTTCGCATCGAACATTGTCACCGGCTTCGACGTCGCAAAACCATGTCCGGTTGCCGTGTCGACTGCACCGCCATGCGCGCTGACGCCGGGAATATCTCCCACCTGGGCGAGGGTGTCGAGGTTAAAGACGCCGATGTGCCCGGACGGGCCGGAGCGGGCGACATAAAGATTGCGGCCATCAGAGTCGGCGGTGACGTAGTCGAAACCGCCATCGCCGCCCACGAGTTGAATCTTGAGAACCTTGTAGGGGCCGTTGTCCTGTGCTTGAATGTGGCCCGTAACTACGAGCGTCGCGGCTAGAGTGGCAAGGGCGAATGCCTTTCGGGCCATGTCTGGTCTCTCCAGTCAGGATTTTGCGGGCCATCGCGCGCGCAGTTTGAGTTGAGGATTGATTTCGGGTTTTCCGCAAATCGAGGATACAACTTGAAGGTCCTGTGAATGTAGCGCAGGGATGCGGAGCTTGGAGTTCCCGCTCAAATCGGAAGTTCACGTTCGTTGATTTGCCGCGATAGGCTTACGGCCGCTCTTCGACGGCGATCCAGTGGCATGGATATTCCGGGCCGATGTATTCGGCGCGAGGGCGGATGAGGCGGTTGTCGTCGAGCTGTTCGATCACGTGCGCGGCCCAGCCTGCGATGCGGCTGATGGCGAAGATCGGCGTGTAGAGATCGATGTCGATGCCGAGGGTCGCATAGGTCGAGGCCGAATAGAAGTCCACATTCGCATTGAGCTTCTTTTCCGTTTTGATGTAGACCTCGATGGCGCGCGACATCTCGTACCACTTTGGCTCGCCGGCGTCCTTGCCGAGCTGTTCGCTCATGCGGCGCAGGTGCGTGGCACGCGGGTCCTCGGTTTTATAGACGCGATGGCCGAAGCCGGAGATCTTCTGCTTCGCGGCCAGCATGCCCTTCACATATTCCACGGGGTCGGCTCCGGCTTTGTCGATAGTGTGCAGCAGACGCATGACGCCTTCGTTGGCGCCGCCGTGGAGCGGCCCTTTCAATGCGCCGATGGCGCCGGTAATGGCGGAGTGAATGTCGGAGAGTGTGGCGGCGATGACGCGCGCGGCAAAGGTGGAAGCGTTCAACTCGTGGTCGGCGTGAAGAATAAGTGCGATATCAAGGGTACGGGTTGCCGTTTCCGAAGGTTTCACGCCATTGAGCATCCAAAGAAAATTTGCTGCATGCGAGAGAGAGCGGTCAGGAGGAATGACTTCGAGCCCCTTGCGCAACCGGTCGTAGATGGCCACGATCATGGCGATTTGCGCGGTCAGGTTGTAGGCTTTGCGCACATTCGCGTCGTGGGAGTTGTCTTTCTCGTCGGCGTCGTAAAAGCTGAGTGCCGAGACCGCGGTTCGGAGCACTTCCATCGGCGTTGCTGTGGAAGGAAAGCTGCGCAGAAGGTCGACAATGCGCTGATCGAGCGACCGGGAGAGGGCCAGCTGTGCCTGGAATTCGCGAAGATCAAATTGGTTGGGCAGGCGGCCATTCCACAAGAGGTAGGTAGTTTCCTCGAAGCTCGAGTTTTCGGCCAGCTCATGGATGTCGATGCCGCGATAGGCGAGCACCCCCGCTTCTCCGTCGATCCAGCAGATGCCGGAATTGGCGGCAACAATTCCTTCCAAACCCTTTCCCGCGACAGCCGTAGACATGGCCTTTGGACTCCCTCTTGCGCAGATTTCTTTAATGATATTGGCCCTGATTTCTGTGTATCTTGCGTACCGGGCCGGAAAAAGCAGCAAAGTTCTTTATAGCTTAGCGATTGATGGGTTGTCACGGAAGGGGCGCTTTGGCATCAGTTACTCTTTGCCTGCGCTGATCGAGTTAACCCTTCGCACATGCCGGCGTTTCGTTCTATAGTGAGTGCAATCCCCGGAGGCGGTCCGCGCGCGTAACCTATTTCGCCCAATGGTTTTCCGCCGCTGGTCTCCCACTGGAGACTTCAGGGGGTGACTCTGGATCGACTCGAATCGGGATTCGATTTGCGCCATGCCAAGGCTGCGGTTCGTTCGAGTGGACCGCCAAGCAGGAGGAAAGGTAAACGATGAGTGACGAACTTGAAAATGCCCCGAGAACCTATTCCGGCGCGCTGCTGGCGGTGATCGGAGCAGCGCTGGTGGCCGCGGTTGCGGGGCTGATCTGGACTTATACGTTGAGCGGGCGCATCGCGCACCAGGAAGCGGCGCTGTCCGACGCGAACCAGCAGAATGTCAAGCTGGCAGCCCAGTTGCGCGAGACCAATGCACGCCTGACGGTGGCAACCGACGAGCTGGGCAAGTCGCTGGGGCTGACGCAAAAGCAGTTGGACCAGCGCGCCCAAACGTTGATCGCCCGCGAACAGGCCGACAGCCGCCGTCTTGAAGAGGCGCAGAAGCAGACCGCGCAGCAGGTGACCGCCGTGGCCAGCGACGTCTCGAGCGTGAAGACCGACGTTGGGGGCGTGAAGACCGATCTAACCAAGACCCAGAGCGATCTGCAAGGCGCACTCGCCACGTTGACGTCGATGAAAGGCGACCTGAGCGACCACTCAAGTCTGATCGCCCGGAATCACGACGAACTCGAGCTGCTGAAGCACAAGGGCGACCGGAACTACTACGAGTTCACGATCGCCAAGGGCCAGAAGAAGCCCGTGGGCACGGTGAGTCTGGAACTGAAAAAGTCCGACCAGAAGAAGAGCCGGTTCACGCTGGTGATCTATGCCGACGATCGCAGTTACGAAAAAAAGGACCGCAACGTCGACGAGCCTTTGCAGTTCTATAGCGGCAAAGATCCGGCGCTTTACGAGATTGTGGTCAACTCGATAGGCGGAAAGAACCAGGTATCCGGTTATCTCTCTACACCCAAGACGGCGCCGGTTCCGCCCACCGCGGCGCCTAGCGGAGATTAGGGATACCGAGTTCGTTGTGAGTGAATCCAGCGTCGATGACTCCGGCGAGAGGCATACCCTAATCTGCTAGCGGTCAATCACGGTGCTGGTTGCCGCGACTTTGACCTCAGGCTGATAGCGGAAGCCGAAGCTGAAGTCCAGGGCTTTGCGCGTATCCCACTGTTCCTTGGCCATGCGGAAGGAGGAGACGAAGGTCCCCTCCTCCGTCTGGCCGGGCTCGAGCGTCAACTCCGTTGAGAGTGGCGGGCTGAACCAGGGGACCAGATCGGGATAGGCCTTGAAAATGCGGATGTATTGCGAGGCGGTGGTGGCGAAGCTCGTGTCGATAGTGCCGTCCGGGAGCGTCACGTTGGTCATGATTTGATGCAAGAAGAGCGGTTGTTTGCTCTGATTGTGCAGGCGCACGCGGGTGAAGACCAGTACCTGGTCGAACGTCGACTGCGACATGCCCACGCCGTTCGCGTCGAACGCCGGAGTCACCTCGTGCATGGGGTGCGCCCAGACCTCCAGCACCTCGGCCGTCGCGACGGGCGGCTTCTGCCCGGCGATGACGTAGATCGCAATGGCAATGGAGACAACCACGGCAGCGGCAATGCTCGCCCATACCAAATGGCCTGTGCCCTTGGTAAACGACTCGCCGCGCGCTGCGTCGTCCAGCTCTCCGGGAGATTCCTGATGGAGCAAACTCATGGAGCACTTATCTTATCTCGGGGCGCGTGGAGTGGGCTATGAATTCAAGGGAGTGTTTTCGGGGGGTATCGCGAAACGGGTGGTGAACCGCTGGCGACAGGCTGCTTTTGCAGCCGGACCGGTATGACCGAGGGCCAGGAGACGGCGGTGTCGCCCTTCCATGCAACGCCGGAATCTGGATCGAGGCGTCGGTGGGCGGCAAGGACGACGGGCGTCAGCAGCGCGAGAGACAGGCGAACGATGGAAGCGCCGGCACAGGCGTGCGCGCCCACTCCGAGACCAACGGTAGTTGGCGGCCCGGGATCCCAACACTAGTCGATGAAGTAGCCAATTTCCGTGAGGACACGATCACTCAAATCCACGCCTAGCAGTCGCGCGCCGACTCGGGTGCGAAGTTCCTCCTCAAATCGTTGAAGGACGAAAGCAGGTAGGTCCGTTTGCTGCCGGAGTAATCGCAGCAGCGCGACGCTATCGGTTGGGTACTCAAAGTCACCGGGCAACCCGCACGCTGGTCGGATCGTCAGCGAGAGGGGAATCGTTCCCGCGCCAGAATCCACGCGATTGGACGGTTGAGTGATTAGATTGACTCGCATGCGGGAAGCCTGACACTTGCCTGAGTAACTCTCAATGGCACAAATGGGTGATCAGAGCCAAACCAAATGGAGCGACCAATGGGCTCACGCAGGTACGCGCAAATGCCGAATCACCGCCTACCGGAAGTTTCTCTGAAATGCCCGTCGAATCCCCCTCTGCACAACAACAACGGGGCAGCCTGAGTTCGCCAACAGTGTCCGACTCGGGGGATCCTCCGACTGCACATCTCCTGATCTGCCATAGCGCAGACAGCAACATCATGGCCGCGGTCGCAGCGCGGCAAGAAACTCCGCAGGGCCTTTGGTGTTCAACACGTCTTCGGGTCCAAGCCACGCTCGCCTCAGTTGGCGCAGGCCATAGGTCATTTTGTCGAAGTCGCGCAGGTTGTGTGCATCGGTGTTGATTACGATTTTGCAGCCGAGCTCCTTCGCCAGGCGCAAATCGCGATCGCTGAGGTCGAGCCGTTCCGGCGCGGCGTTGTGTTCAACGGCAACGCCGAGTTCGGCAGCCTTGCGCAGTACCAGGCCGAGGTCGATCTGGAACGGCTCGCGGCGTAAGAGTTGCCTGCCCGTAGGGTGGCCGAGGATCCGCGTATATGGGTTCTCGATGGCGCGAAGGCACCGGGCGGTCATCTCTTCGCGGCTCTGCTCAAAGCGCGTGTGGACGCTGGCGATCACCACGTCCATCTGGGCCATCACTTCGTCGTCGAGATCCAGTGCTCCGTCGGCCAGAATGTCGACTTCGATGCCGGTCAAGACGCGAATGCGGCCTTCCATCTGCTGGTCGACTTCCTTGATGCATTTGATGTGTTCGAGGGCGCGTTCCTCGTCAAGACCGTTGGTCATGGCCAGGTTCTTCGAGTGGTCGGTGATGGCGACGTATTGGTAGCCGTGCGCGAGGCCCGCCTCGGCCATTTCGCGAATGGAATTGCGCCCGTCGGTCGCGGTGGTGTGCATGTGCACGTCGCCCTTAAGGTCCGACAGTTCGATCAGGCGGGGTAGGGAATGATTCGCGGCAGCTTCAATCTCGCCCAGGTTCTCGCGCAGCTCCGAGGGCATCCAGTCCATGCCGAGAGCCGCGTAAATCTCCTCTTCAGTCGCTGCGGCAACGGTTGATCCATCGTCGAGCCGCGCAAGCGACCACTCGCTGAGGGTGTAGCCCATTTTCAGCGCGCGCTGGCGCAGTGAGACGTTGTGGGCCTTGGAGCCGGTGAAGTATTGCAGCGCAGCCCCATAGGACTCCGAGGGAAGAAGGCGCACGTCCACCTGGAGGCTGTTGCTCAAGTAAAAGCTGACTTTATTTTCCCCTTTGGCGATGATGCTTTGGATGCCCGGATACGCGGCGACGTATTCGACGGCGGGACCGGAGTGCTCGGGCTGACAGGCGGGGCCGGTGACGAGCAGATCGAGATCGCCGGCCGTTTCGCGACCACGGCGCAGGGAACCCGCCGGCGTCACGCGCTCGATTCCGTCAAAGGCAAGCAGGTAGGTTGAAATGCTCGTGGCGGCGTCTTCCGCTTCGTCGATACGGAAGCGACCGGCGCTGCGGCGATAATCCTCGATACCTTTTTTGAGCTTCTCCAGCTGTTTGGCGCCCATGCGCGGAAGCTTGGCCAGATGGCCTCCCTCGATGGCTTCGGAGAGCTGATCGATGCTGGCGATTTTGGCTGCGGCCCAGAACAGCGCGATGGTCTTTGGACCCATCCCAGGAAGTTTGAGTAACTCGAGGATGCCGGCCCCATATTTGGCGATCAGCTCATCCCGCAAGGGAAGAGAGCCGGTCGTCGCAATCGACTGCAGGTTGGTCGCCATGCTCTTGCCGATGCCGGGAATCTCGAGCAGCCGGTCCTTGTCGGATGCGGCGGCCATCAGGTCGACGGTGGTTTGCTCGGCGGCTTCAGCGGCGCGGCGGTAACTCAGGATCCGGAAGGTGTCGGCGCCGTCGATCGCCATCAGGTCGGCGGTTTCTGAAAGCAGGCGGGCCATGGTCGGGTTATCCAAAGCAATCTCCCCGGCGGAAAGATCTCCGCGACCAGTATCAACGATTTGTAGGCAGGGATGGGAAGGCAGCCGCTTTCCCAAGGAGAATTCCCGCGCTCTTATTCCGCGACGGGACACACCATCGCGCATCCCGGAAGGCGGGAATCAAAAGCTGATGTTGTGACGAGTGCTGGGCAGTCAGGCATAACCATCCCGTACCACGCATGTGGTCGGTATGTTACGCCCCGTGGTTCGCGGGACTCCTGGACTCTTTCCCTGGCTTTTAGGCCACGGAAGCGCCTACGGGAGCACTACGCTGCGGTGTGGGCGGCGTCCCTGAGGCGAAGTACTGCGTCCGCTTGGGGACCTTTCTGGCCCTGGACGATGTCGAACTCTACGTCATCGCCCTCCTTCAGAGTTTTGTAGCCGTCCAATTGAATTGCCGAGTAGTGGACGAACACATCGGGGCCGTCATCGCGACCGATGAATCCGTAGCCCTTGGCGTTGTTGAACCACTTGACTTTGCCTTTGTACTGAGCCACAGGCTTCTGCCTTTCCTTACCGAGAGGAGTAGACGGCGAACGCAAATCCGGGGGACGTTCACCGTATGTCGATATGACGAAGGAAATGCATGAAAGGTTGATTGGAATTCACGGCCTGCAGTTCACAAAGTGAGACGAGAAAACTCGGAAGCCATTGATTTAATGGGAAGAGCTGGTCCAGGGCGTTATTTTTTTCCTGCTTTTTGTGATCAAACGAGCATAGAGAAGGACGCTTGTGAGCGTTTTGCCGTCGAGAATCGCGCCCTTCTCAATCATCTTCAGGACCTGGGACAATTTCACCAGCCTCAGCTCGATGTCCTCGTCTTCTTCCGGGTGCGCATCGCCGGGAATGAGCCCCTCGGCAACAAAAACCTTCATCGACTCTCCGAGAAAGCCGGGGCTTGCATAGTACTCGACCAGCGGCCTCCATTTCTTCGCCTTGTAGCCGGTTTCTTCTTCGAGCTCGCGCTTGGCCCCGTCCAGCGCCTCCTCGCCGGCATCGAGCTTGCCCGCGGGCAGCTCCCAGAGGAACTGGTTGGCAGCATGGCGATATTGGCGTTCGATCACGATCCAGGGGTCCTTCTTGCTTTTGGAGTTATCGAGGGCCAGGATGACCACGCTGCCATTGTGGCGGATGACGTCGCGCTCGCTAGGTTTGCCGCCGGGTTCAATCAGCTTGTCGTGACGGACCCGGAACAGAGGGCACTCGAAGACGACCTCAGAACTGAGTAGTTCGGCAGTCTCGATTGCTTCGCGTTTCGGGGCCTTGGTTTTGGGTGCTTTTCCAGGTTTGGTGCCAGGTGCGGGCTTCTTCGGCATTGCGTGCGGCTCCTGAAGGCGGGATCGATCAAAGTATCAGCATACGGCAGCGTCACGGTTGTGCATCGATCGGGTTGTGCATGGCATCCTTATTTCAAGCGGCTCTCACAAAGCGTCGAATCCGGGTTCCGTCACGTCTCACCTACTGGAAGTGAACGCGTTGCACCTCGCAGACTGTCATCCGATTGCCGTGGCGCCAGGGCTGAGCCGGCTCTATGCGGACTTTTGTTCCGGCGAGCCCGCGTTGGAGCCATTCTTCGGGTTTGTTCCGATGCGCGTGGAGTGGCAAGCTGCGCCGCAGAGGCCTGCCCATTGGCCGGAGCTGGTCGAAGTTCTGTCGAAGCAAATTCCGCCGGCGATAGCGAGGCCTGCTGCGGCGGCTGGGTCCGCTTTGGACGCGCTGCGCTCGGGCGCGGGCGTCGTGGTCACCGGGCAGCAGGTGGGGCTTTTTGGCGGCCCGATGTTTACTCCGCTGAAGGCAGCAACGGCGCTGGCCCGGGCTCGGCAAGGCACTGCGTGCGGCAGACCTCATGCAGCTGTGTTTTGGTTAGCAACTGAAGACCACGATTTCGCCGAAATCAACCACGTCACGTTTCCGTCGCGCCGTGACCTGAAGAAGCTTGTCTACGAAACTGCGCCTCAAGCTCCCGTGCCGGTGGGCAGCGTCGTGCTGGACGAGACCATTGCTCCATTGATTGACCAGGCCTGGGAGCTGCTTGGGTCGTCCGATGCCATGGACGCGCTGGCCGAGGCGTACAAGCCCGGCCGAACATTGGCGCAGGCATTCACAGATCTCTACGCGAAGGTTTTTGCCGCGCAAGGGCTGCTCATTCTCAACGCCGAGGGGCACGATCTCCATCGCCTGGGTGCGCCGGTGCTGCGTGCGGCGCTGGAACGAGCCGACGAATTTCACGCCGCGCTGGTCGAGCGCAATCGCGCCCTCGATGCCGCCGGTTATCACGCGCAGGTCGCCGTGGCGGCGCAGTCGAGCCTGCTTTTTTTGATCGACGAGAAGACCGGAGCGCGGATAGCGCTGAAGCGCACCACCCCCAATGCACAGGAGCCGAATGGGTTGTGGCAGGCCGGTCGCGAGCGCTATTCGACGGCAGATCTGGTTGGGATTCTCGACGCCGCGCCGGAGCGCATCTCTCCTTCTGCGCTGTTGCGTCCCGTGTTTCAGGATTATCTGCTCGGAACTTCGCTTACCATCGGCGGCCCTGCAGAGATCGCGTATTTCGCGCAGTCGGCGGTTCTGTTCGACAAGATTCTCGGGCGCATGACGCCGGCGGAGCCGCGATTTTCGGCCACCCTCATCGAACCGGAGATCGGCGAGCTGCTGCGCAAACATGAGCTGACGCTCGATCGTGTCTTCGCTGAGACAGCCGACTCGCTGGCGCAGCTGCTGGCCGCGCGCGCGATGCCGATCGAGGGCAAACGCAGGATTGCCGCGGCGGGAATCGCTCTCGACGCCGAACTTTCTCCGCTTCTCGAATGGATGCGTACTCTCGATGCGGGACTGGGCCGCTCGGCCGAAACCGCAGCCAACAAGATGCGCTACCAGATGAACCGCCTGCGGCGGTTAGCGGCCAACTTCCAGCTGCAGAAGGAAGAGTCGATCCGGCGGCATGCGCAGGCCATCAGCCAGGCGCTCTATCCCAACGGCGTGCTACAGGAGCGGCTGCATGGCGCGGCGTATTATTTTGCACGCTATGGCTTCGACCTCGCCGAGCGGCTCACGACGCAGGCGATGGACTCCTGCGCCGGGCACACCGCCATGTGGCTGTAAGCGGCACTCTCTTTCACCCTTGAGAGTCGGAGCGGTCGGAACCAGCGAGTGATGAGCGGCCGTTTCTCATTCCCTGGGCGCACCCCACCCCGGCTCAAATGCGTGTCGAGGATGGGGCGCCGCGATCGTCACTTGTCGCCCTCTGAACGGGCACTGATGAGCTTCAGGAATTCCCACCGCTGATTCCAGCCGCGAACCACTCCGTGGATCGGCTGCGAACCGAAGTGCTTGATGGCCGGGCTGCCGGTCTGAAAAGTCATCGTGATGTTCGAGAACGGAACCGAATCGTTTCCCTCTCCGCCGCTGACACACACCTGCAGCACCGAAGACGGCGGGCTGGACTCAAACGGCGCGTTGCTTCCGTTGCCGGTCAGCAGACTCACGGTGTTGCTAAGCTGGAAACCGCCGAGCGTGGCCGGGCTGAAGGCCGGGCACCCGGTCGTGTTCCACGTGATGGTGGCGTCGGTCAGCTTGATGTGGTGGGTGTGTGCACCCGCGCCGCCCTGTGTGGGGTCAGGGGCATTGGCCGCCGTTTTTCCGTAGCCCGACATTGTCATGTCGGCTGAAAAATCCGCGGTTCCCGACCTCTCGTTGATATTCAGGGTCCATTGACCGTGCATCTCGTATGGACCGCCGCTGACCGTCGAGGGCGAATAGTCATTGATCAGACCGCTGAATTGTACGGGAACAGAGCCTTGAGCTCCCGCCCGTACGGACGCAACCAAAACAGCACATGAGAGCAGCCCGGTCGCTGCGATCAACCTGCTCATTCGTTTCATTGAAAGACCTCCTCAATTCGAGATTTGCGCTTCAGTCGCCAAAACCGCCCGAGATTGTGAGGACCGCACCCAGTTCCCGGCCCTACCACCCCACATGCGACTTCGCCGACGTAACGCTTCAACGTGCGCTTTCACAATCGGGTATTGGCTGAACACGGTCAAACAGCATTGCGCGGATCAGGCCCTTGCGGCCTAATGCCGTCTTTTGCCGCGCCGCAACGACCGGGGTACAATCGATTCACCCCGGCTGCGCAGCCTTGAACTGGTCTGGAGACCGCGATGGCTGAACCGTCGTTTGAAAGCCCGCCCGCCGAAAAGCTCATCGAAAAGCGCCTCGACTCGTGGAAGGAGATCGCGGCCTACCTTAACCGCGACGTCACCACCGTCCAGCGCTGGGAGAAGCGGGAGAGCATGCCGGTTCACAGGCACCTCCACGACAAGCGCGGCTCGGTCTACGCCCTTCCTGAAGAACTTGACGCCTGGCGCCAGAGGCGGAGGACGCAACCGGAGGAACCGGACAACGGCCCCGATGCGCAAACCCCCGTTGCCGAAAAGATCGTTCCCGCTCAGCGCGCGTCGAAGGCTCGGCCTTGGATGGCGTTGGCGGCGGTAGCTGCGATTGTCCTACTGGCCATGGGCTATCTCGCATTCCGGCTTCGCCCGGCGACGAGCGTACCACCCCGCATCCATTCCCTCGCGGTCCTTCCCTTTCGCAACCTCTCCGGAGACGCTTCGCAGGATTACCTTGCCGATGGCGTGACGGAGGCTCTTATTGGGCGCCTCGCTGGAATCCACGATCTGCGCGTCATCTCTCATACCTCGGTAATGCGATTCAAGAATCCGCAGCTCTCCGTGCCCGAGATCGCGAGGACGCTGGGCGTGGATGCTGTCGTGGAAGGCTCGGTGATCCGCGACGGAACACAAATTCGTGTCACTGCCCAGTTGATCCGCGGAGCGACCGATGAGCACTTCTGGTCTGAGACTTACGATCGCGAACTGCGCGACGCGCTCACGCTGGAGAGTGAGATTGCACAAGCGATCGCGGAAAAGGTCGAAGTGAGCGTCACTGGGCAGGAGCATCAGCGGCTTATTGCGGCCCGGCCGGTCGAGCCCGAAGTCTACGAGAGTTATCTCAAGGGCAGGTTCGTCTTAGAACAGGGAAACGGCAAAGCCGGTATCCAAGAAAGCATCGGCTATTTCAACGACGCCATCCAGAAGGATCCCACGTTCGCACTGGCTTACCTCGGACTGGCACACGCCTACACGGCCCTTGGTACAGTGTTTGCTGGTGCTTCTCCGGCGGAGACACGTCCCCGAGTCATCGCCGCCGCGCAAAGAGCCCTCGCGCTGGATCCGGGACTCGCTGGAGCCCACGGCATGCTCGCGAACGTCCTGCAGGAAGAATGGGATTGGGCGGGGGCTGACGCTGAGTACAAGCGCGCTCTTGAACTGGCCCCCAACGATGCGAGTGCGCACGCCGGGTACGGCCTCTGGCTATCATGTGAGGGGCGTACCGGCGAGGCTGTCACTTGGATTCGGCGTGCCCGGCAACTGGATCCCATCGCGGTGACGGGCGAAGATGTCTCGTGGATTTTGTTTCAGGCCCATCGATACGACGAGGCCATTCGTGAAGCTCGGGGCGCGCTCGCAGTGCAGCCGGACAGCGCATGGATTTTGTTGGCACTTGGATTTGCGCTCGATGCCAACAATCAAGCCGCCGAAGCGGTCCAGGTCCTGGAGAAGGCGCTTTCTCTATCCAAAGGCAGCCCGGCCGTTGCCGGCGTGCTGGTTCGTGCGTATGCTCACGCAGGCAGGCGTGGCGATGCTCTCAAGTTGCTCGCGGAATTGAAGCGGCGCAGGGCCGCGGGATATGTTCCCGCAGCGGCGTTCGTGAATGCCTACCTGGGCCTCGGCGATAACGTGCAGGCTTTTGTCGCCCTGGAGCAGGCGTACAAGGAAAAGTCGAACATCCTGCAGTTCGTGAAGACGCACCCGTATTTTGATCCTATCCGCAGCGATCCAAGGTTTGCTGATTTGGTAAGGCGGGTTGGGCTGGGCTGAAGATGTCTGGAAGAAAGGGCCATTTGTTTAAACGGAGAAGTGGGTTGAAATCTACGTGTCCATTCATTGGGCACAGGAGAAGCTCAATCCAAAGTTCCGTCCAGATCACCGTCTAACCAGTAATCACTGCTTGATCAACCGCTGCGCGGGGCCGTCCTTGAGACGACAAGATGACCTCTGGAAGGTCGGCTTGCTGGAGCGAACCATCCACTCGGGCCTCCCGAACCGCGCGAAAATCTCCGCGTCAAGGAAACTATTCCCTATTCCCTCTTCCCTGGCTTTTATAATCGCCGCGAAGATCCATGAGGGTTTGCATGAGGCGATTGTCCATTTTTGTTTTCTGTCTTGCGTTCACCGGTTCCGTTGCGGCCAATGCGCAAATGTCGATCTGCGCCACACCTGGCCAGAACAACGAGTTTCTCGGCATTCAGACCATTCGGTTGTGGGCGGGTCCTGCGCCGCAAGCCAAGGGCGATGCGTGTAAAGACATTCCGACACTGACGATTCTCGAGCCGCATCACGGCACCGAAAACGGATCGGCAGTGATCATTTTTCCGGGTGGCTCCTACATGAATCTCGCCGGGAACCTCGAAGGACGCCAGTATGCCGACTGGTTCACGGCGCGCGGATTTCGCGCCTTCATTGTGCAGTACCGTCTGACATCGAGCGGGTATGTGCTGCCGATCCCGCTGCTCGATGCGCGTCGCGCAGTCCAACTCGTGCGCTCGCGGGCACGGGATTACTTCGTCAATCCGAATCGCATTGTCGTGGTTGGCTCGTCGGCTGGGGGACACTTGGCGGCACTCGCAGGTACGCAGTTCGTGCCCGGCAATCCTGACGCCGAGGATCCGACGGAGCGCGTCTCCAGCCGGCCCGATTATCTCGTGCTCGTCTATCCGTGGATTGGAGCCATCACCACGGACACTTCGCACCTGAGCTATTGCAAGATCTTCAACCTGATGGACCAGTGCGACGCACTGCGTGCGGCCTACTCGCCGGACTTATTCGTGACAGCAAAAACGCCGCCCACGTTTTGGTACCACACCTTCAACGACCAGACGGTCCCCGTGGAGCAGGGCCTGCGTTTCTATGAAGCTCTCGTGAAGGCAGGCGTTCCGTCCGAGGCGCACATCTTTCCGAACGGAGCTCACGGCAGCGGTCTGGGCAAGGGCGATCCGGCGCTCGATCAATGGCCTGTCCTGCTGGAGACCTGGCTGCGCGCACAGGGATTGCTGACGCCAGACCCGATTGCCGTGCAATCCAAGCACTGAGGATCAATGACCGCCGGTCGCATCGTCCGTGCGGTCAAGCGGGGGCCGTAACTGGCTGGCCCCCACCATTTCCGCGCCCATTACAACTGCGGCTGCGGCGCGCCTTCCTGCGGCGCACCACCCCGCCCTCGGTGACGCCCGCGCTCCTGCTGCATGGCTTCGAATTTCTGCTTCTGCTGATCGTCGAGCACCGCTTCAATCTTGCCTTGGCTTTCCTGGCGGATTGATTGCATGCGGGTGCGACGGTCTTGCTGCGAGATCGACTGATCCTGGAAGAGCGCCTCCATTTTTTGCTGGCGGTCGACGAGCAAGGGCTTGATCTGGTTCTGCTGATCGGCCGACAGCCCGAGTTCCTTCGTCATGTGTTCGAGCTGCCGGTCGGGGTTCATACGGCCCGGGCCACGGCCCTGCTGGCCTTGTTCCTGTTGCGGTGCTGCGTTGTCCTGGGCCATTGCGGCGCCGCTCACGCCAAATGTGAGCAATCCGCCGAGTGCGAGTGTGAAAAATTTGTTGCGCATGAGTTGAACTTCCTCCGTTTTTCCGGTTTCGGAAAGAACATGGCGCTTCCGCTGCGTGACCTGTCGTCGCTTCTTAAAGGTCGCTCCGACTCGAGGCTGTTGGGTTCGCCCGGCTGCTTTTCTGAATCGCGTTTGTCTCGGGAACCGACCGTTCATTTCCGGCCAAGGGAAAGGGTTCCTCAATCTCTTCCACCGATTCGTTCCAGCGGAATCGCCGGTCATCGAGGTAGACGGAGAATCTTGCTGTGCAGATGAGGGGTGAAAAAATCAGCGGAAAGTTAAGAAGCGGGCCACCAGCTTCGGGAGTGGAGAGACTTCCCGGAACTGGCCGCCCGCTGGACCCTGAACCGGGTCTAGGTGGTATCTTTAGTCTAGGCCTGTTGTGAGGGAAAGCAAGCGGTATTTTCTGCAAACTTCCCCTTTCGTGACAGCAATCACAAAGCCTCATGAAATCAGCGTGTCCGCGTTGACTTGTGGGTTCCTGCCTGATACAAAAAAGTGTTCCACCCGCAAAAAGATTTGCAGATTTTGACGCCTGCAATCCCGGTGCCTGAATGCAAGAAATCTTCCGACAACTTGAGGGCTACTTCATTGGTGCAGTGCCCACCTCTTTGTTGTTCATTGTGCTGGTTTTGGCCTATCAGTTCCTGATCCAGGGGCCGTTGACAGCGACGCTGAAGGAACGCCGCGCTCGCACTGCAGGCGCTGTGGAGGCTGCCCACAAGGCGATCGAGCAGGCCGAGGCGCGGGCGGCCGAGTATGCCGCGAAGTTACGCCAAGCACGGGCCGAAATCTTCAAAGCCCGCGAAGAGCGCATCAAACAGTGGAACGTTGAGCGTGACGCCGCGCTCGATGGGGCGCAGAAAGCTGCCGGAATGCGCGTGAGCCAGGCCAAGGCCGAGTTGGAAACGGAGGCCACTCAGGCGCGCACAGTGGTGCAAGCCTCTGTCTCCGAACTTGCCGGTCAGGTGGTTCGTGCGGTTTTGCCCGCGGCTGCCGGGGGTTCCCGTTGAATCAGTCCATGCATGCTTCGAAGTTTTCTCGTCGAATCGTTTCGATCTTTTTATTCGCTTCTTTAACGGCATCGATTGCAGCCGTCCCTCTGTGCGCGAACGCGCAGCAACCCGCCCCCGCTGCTCAGAATTCATCTGGAGGCACGAACGCTGCAGAGGCAGCGATGAGTAAATCGGGCGCAAGCGAGAGCGCCGCGGAGGACGAGAACGTCTATCGGCACACGCCGATGGTGCGATCGCTGGCTCGTTTGTTTCATCTCGATGTTGAAACCACCGCGCGGCTCTTCGAGTTCCTTAACTTCGCCATCATCGCATTCGCCATTGTGATACCGCTGGCGCGCTTCATGCCCAAGGTGATTCGGAGGCGCTCGCAAACGCTTCGTCACGATTTGGATTCGGCGCGCAAGCTGACCGAGGACGCAAACACTCGCCTTGGCGCGGTCGAAGCCAAGCTCGCCAAACTCGACGAAGAAATTGCCGGCATTCGCGCTCAAGTTGAAGAAGAGAGCAAGAATGACGAAGCGAGGATCAAGGCGACCATCGGAGAAGAAAGCGGGCGCATCGTTGCAGCTGCCGAGCAGGAGATTGCGATGGCTGCAGCACAGGCCAAGCGCGGTCTTCGCCATTTTGCAGCGGACCTGGCCATCGAACAAGCGGCGAAGCAGCTTGTGCTGACCGCCGAATCCGATCGCGCTCTTATCGCCGAATTTGTAGGCGATGTGGCGAAGAGAGGACAGAACTAAATGGCTGCATTCGTCTCCCGCTACGCGCGCGCCTTTCTCGACGTGGTCACGTCCGCGCGGCTCGACACTGCTGCGATCGATAAGCAGCTGGCTGACTTTGAAGCTACCTGGGACGGCAGTCCGGAGTTGCAAACGTTCTTTGAGAACCCCGCCGTCGCCGCGGTGCAAAAGGTTGCGATTCTCGACAAGCTCAATGCAAGGCTCGGCCTGCAAAGAGAATTGCGCAATCTGCTCGCCGTTCTCATCAACAACGACCGCATCGGCCAGGTGCACGAAGTGGCTGCGGCCTACCGTGCCGAATTGCGGGACCGGCTCGGCATACGCCAGGCCGAGATCGTAACCGCTCGCGAGCTCAATGCAGACGAGCGCGACACACTGATCGCCGGAGTAGGCAAACTAGCGGGAGCGCGCATCGAAGCAGAGTTCAAGCTGGATCGGTCCATCCTCGGTGGAGCAGTCGTGCGCATCGGTTCCACGATCTACGACGGATCGGTGCGTGGGCGCCTGGAGAGATTGAAAGAAGTATTGGTGGCGGGATGAAACCCGCGCAGTGATCAGTGGTCAGTGATCAGTGATCAGTGCTGCTACGGCGACGGAAGTATTTGAATCGGAGTTTAAGGACTCGAAAGGGAGGCAGGCGTTCAGCGGTTCGAGCGGACAGAAATCGCAAGCAGCGACCACTGACCACTGACCACTGTTCACTGTTCACTGCACATGGCTCAGATCAAGGCAGACGAAATAACACAACTTCTTCGCGAGCAGATCGCGAACTACGACTCGAAGGTCCAGGTCGACGAGGTCGGGACAATCACCTCGCTCGGCGACGGCATTGCCCGTCTTCACGGCCTCGATAAAGTAATGGCCGGCGAGCTGCTCAGCTTTCCGCACGGCATTTCCGGACTGGCCCTGAGCCTTGAAGAAGATCAGGTGGGCGCCGTGGTTCTGGGCGACTACACCGAGCTTCGCGAAGGCAACGAGGTGAAGCGGACGGGGAAGATTTTGTCCGTGCCCGTGGGCGACGCGATGATTGGCCGCGTGGTGGACGCGCTGGGTCAGCCTATCGACGATAAAGGGCCGATCGCCACCAAGGATTCGCTGCCTGTGGAACGTCTTGCGCCGGGCATCATCGATCGCCAGCCGGTGCGCGAGCCCATGGCGACCGGCCTGAAAGCCATTGACGCCATGATTCCGATCGGTCGCGGACAACGCGAGTTGATCATCGGCGACCGGCAGACGGGCAAGACCGCTGTGCTGCTGGATACGATCATCAACAACGCCAAGAACGATCTGATTTGCATTTACTGCGCCATCGGGCAGAAGCGCTCGTCGATCGCGCAGGTGGTGCAGACGCTGACCGAAGCCGGCGCCATGGGGCATACGATTGTCGTTGCCGCTTCCGCTTCAGAGCCAGCGCCGATGTTGTATCTCGCACCCTACGCCGCAACGGCCATCGGAGAATTTTTCCGTGATTCGGGCCGCCACGCCCTGGTGATGTACGATGATCTGTCGAAGCACGCAATGGCTTACCGCGAGATTTCGTTGCTGCTCCGCCGTCCGCCGGGTCGCGAAGCTTATCCCGGCGATGTGTTTTATCTCCACTCGCGCCTGTTGGAGCGCTCTTCCAAGCTCAGCGATAAACGAGGCGGCGGATCGCTGACCGCACTGCCGGTGATCGAGACGCAGGCCGGCGACGTCTCGGCGTACATTCCAACAAACGTGATTTCGATTACCGACGGGCAGATCTTTCTGGAAACCGATCTGTTCAACTCCGGCGTTCGCCCTGCAGTCAATGTGGGCCTTTCGGTTTCGCGCGTTGGATTTTCGGCTGCGATCAAGGCTGTGAAGCAGGTTGGCTCGACGCTGAAGCTCGACCTGGCGCAGTATCGTGAATTGGCTGCCTTCGCACAGTTCGGCTCAGATCTCGATCCGCTCACGCAAAAGCAGTTGAACCGCGGACAGCGCCTGACGGAGTTGCTCAAGCAGCCGCAGTTCCATCCGCTGACATGGCAGCAGCAGGCGATCGTGTTGTTCGCGGGCACGCAGGGTTATCTGGACGATTTGAAGGTGAGCGAGATTCGTGCGTTCGAAGACGGCCTGTACAAGTACTTTGCATCTGCGCAGGGCGGTCTTTTGGACGATCTCACGAAGAAGAAGCAACTCGATGACGATCTGCGCAACCGGCTGCATGCAGCGCTCAAGGAATACAAGGAAAACTTCAAGGCGCAACAACAGCCCGAAGCAGTAACGGCGTAAAAGACAGGGTTCAGGTTTCAGGGATCAGAACAGATGATCCAGTCATTTCGAGATCTAGTGGTTTGGCAGAGATCTGTTCAGATGGCAATCTCGGTATATCGATTCACGAAGGGCTTTTCGCGCGAGGAGATGTACGGACTTGCCAGTCAGATGAGACGCGCTGCCGTTTCAGTCCCTAGCAACATTGCAGAAGGGCATGGCAGATTGAGTACCAACGAATATCGGCAGTTTCTCGGAATTGCACGTGGGTCGAATTTTGAACTACAGACGCAACTTGAGATTGCGCGAGGATTGGGAATGGGCGATTTGAAGCTGCTGAACGAGACAGAAGGTTTGTCGCACGAAGTCGGAAAGATGATTTTTGGAGTTTTGGAATCGATCAAAGACAGCGGTTCGAGGCACTGATCCCTGAACCCTGACACCTGATCACTGGAACGATATGGCTAACGTCCTTGATTTACGACGGCGCATTCGCAGTGTGAAAAACACGCGCCAGATCACAAAGGCCATGAAGATGGTGGCTGCGGCGAAGCTGCGCCGTGCGCAAGAGCGCGCATTGGCGGCGCGGCCCTACGCCAAAATGATCACCAGCGTGCTGGAGTCGCTGACCCGGCGGGTCAGTATTTTCGACGAAGAGACCGGCAACCTGCGCCATCCGCTCTTTATCACGCGACCCGAGAAACGCGTGCTGCTGGTGATCGTGAGCGGTGACAAGGGATTTGCAGGCGCGTTCAACGCCAACATTCTGAAGATTGCCTATCAGTTCATCGGGGGCAACAGGGACAAGGAAATCGATGTGGAGGCAGTTGGCCGCAAAGGCCGCGACCAGATGCGCCGTCGTTACCCCGCCGCCATTTACAACGAAACCACAGACGCCGAAGGGCACACGCACACGACGCGCGAGCGGAAGGCTTCCGTTGAAGTCACGGGCGACCATCCAGGGATGCTGGAAAAGCTCGAAACGGGACGCGTCTACGAATTAGCCAGAGACATCATTGCGCGTTACGTGCGCGAAGAGATTGATGCCTGCTACATCGTCTACAACGAGTTCAAGTCGGTCATCTCGCAGCGGCTTGTTGTCGAACAGCTGCTTCCGCTCATCAAAATCGGAAGTCCGCGCATTGCCGGCGCTGTGGAACCGACGCTGGAAGAGCGCGAACGGGCCGCCGAGGCCGCACGCAGCGCGGGCATCGAACTTGAGCCCGCCGACATGCACGAGGCTGACGAGGAAGCGAAGAAGTTCGGCACGGCCGAGGTGGACTACATCTACGAGCAGCCCGCGGAAGAGCTCTTCGCGGGCCTGATTCCACAATACGTTTTTGCAATGCTGTTTCACGCCATGGCGGAGTCGGTTGCGGCTGAACAGGCCGCGCGTATGACGGCCATGGATTCGGCGACCAACAACGCGTCGGACATGATCGACGCCTACACGCTGCAGATGAACCGCGTGCGCCAGGCCGCCATCACCAAGGAAATCATTGAAATTGTCAGCGGCGCCGCCGCTGTTTAGCACTCGAAGAAGGCAGATATGGCAGAGAATATCGGCAAAGTAATTCAGATCTCGGGTCCCGCGGTGGACGTGCAGTTTGAAGAAGCGACCATGCCCCCGATCTATCAGGCGCTGCGCGTGACCGGCGAAGGCTTCAAGGTGCCCACGCCCATCAACGTGATTCTCGAAGTACAGCAGCACCTGGGCGAAGGACGCGTGCGCACAGTCGCCATGGAAGCCACCGACGGCATGGTGCGCGGTATGAAGGCGCTCGATCTCGGCGGTCCCATCCGCATGCCGGTGGGCAAGGAGACGCTGGGCCGCGTGCTCAACGTGATCGGCGAGCCGGTGGACGAGCTCGGCCCCATCGGCGAAAAGTCGCGCATGCCAATTCACCGTCCCGCGCCGCTCTTCGACGAGCAGTCGACCCACGAAGAGATGTTCGAGACCGGCATCAAGGTCATCGACCTGATTCAGCCGTTCTTGAAGGGCGGCAAGATCGGCCTCTTCGGCGGCGCTGGCGTCGGCAAGACCGTCGTCATCATGGAGCTCATCAACAACGTGGCCAAGAACCACGGCGGCTTCTCGGTGTTTGCCGGCGTAGGCGAGCGTACCCGCGAGGGCAACGACCTTTGGCTGGAAATGACCGAGTCCGGGGTCATCAAGCCCGGCGACTTCGCCAACTCAAAGTGCGCGCTGGTCTACGGCCAGATGACAGAGCCGCCCGGAGCCCGCCTGCGCGTGGCCCTCAGCGCACTCACCGTAGCCGAGTACTTCCGCGACGTGGAAGGCTCTGACACGCTGCTCTTCATCGACAACATCTTCCGGTTTACTCAGGCTGGGTCTGAAGTATCGACGCTGCTGGGCCGCATGCCCTCCGCCGTAGGCTACCAGCCCAATCTCGCCACCGAGATGGGCGAGTTGCAGGAGCGCATCACATCCACCAGCAAGGGGTCAGTTACATCTGTTCAGGCTGTCTATGTGCCGGCAGACGACTTGACCGACCCCGCGCCGGCGACTACGTTTGCGCATCTCGACGCGACCACCGTGCTCAGCCGGCCGCTCTCGGAGCTGGGCATCTATCCCGCCGTCGACCCACTGGCTTCCACGTCGCGCATCCTCACCGCGCGCATCGTGGGCGATGAGCATTACGATGTCGCGCAAGGCGTCAAACGCATTCTGCAGCGCTACAAGGATCTGCAGGACATCATCGCGATTCTCGGCATCGACGAGTTGTCTGAAGAAGACAAACTCACCGTGGCGCGCGCGCGCAAAGTGCAGAAGTTCCTGTCGCAACCGTTCCACGTAGCCGAGCAGTTCACCGGCATCGCCGGCCGTTATGTGAAGATTGCCGATACGGTGCGCAGCTTCAAGGGCATCATCGAAGGCAAGTACGACGATGTGCCGGAACAGGCGTTTTATATGCAAGGGGCGATCGAAGAAGTGCTCAAGAAGGCAGAAGAGCTGAAGGCAACGGCGTAAGGACAGTGGTCAGGGATCAGGTGTCAGGGGTCGGCCTTGACCCAGGCGGTGGCAAGGCTTTTCTGATCCCTGAAACCTGATTTCTGATCCCTGGACGGCGACTGAAAGGATTCACATGGCTGAGGCAACAACAAATCAACTGCGGGTACGGCTCGTGACGCCGGAGCGCGTTTTGTTTGAGACGCAGGCGGACTCAGTCGATTTGCCGGGAAAATCGGGCTACCTCGAACCGCTCTATGGCCACGCGCCGCTCGTTGCCGAGCTTGGTGCGGGCGATGTCGTCCTGCACGGCGGACCCGGCGACGGGCAGCGCTACAACGTGAACTGGGGCTTCGTTGAGGTGTTGCCCGATCGCGTGACGATCCTTGCGAATGATGCGCTCAAGCCCGAAGAGATCGATTTACCGCGCGCCGAAAAGCAGTTGGATCGCGGTCTGCAGGAGTGGAAGGACGCAGGCGAGAGCGAGGACGCCTACACAGAGGCGCTGCGCGTGATCTCTGAAGCCGAAGCGAAGATTGCATCGGCTGGCGCGGCGAAACTCTGACCTCGGCGCTCTGAGCCAAGCGCTCGCATCCCGGAGGGCCCTGCTTCCATGAGCGGGGCCTTCCTTTTATCAGAGCGTCTACGGAACGGATAGCGCAAGGTCGGCCTCGTGCCCGACAATGTTTCTTCTTCTTTCCGCGTGCATTTGAAAGCGATCCGCGATGAGATATGTCGGGAAACTTCGATTCTTTGCGATATTGTTCTTCGTCGCAGCGAGTGTCCTGTTCGCCCAGCCTCTTCCGCCCACACACGTCGACGACTTCACCGGCCATCCCCGCGTAGTCGTCATCAGCGATATCGGCAATGAGCCTGACGATCAGATGTCCTTTGTCCGGTTGTTGCTGTACTCCAACGAACTCGACATTGAAGCCATGATCGCGACCACTTCGACGTGGCAAAAGACCGCGACACATCCGGAGACGATGGTCCAGCTCATCGATGCGTACAAACAGGTGCGGCCGAACCTGCTGCTCAACGCCAAAGGCTGGCCCGAAGCCGCGGATTTGGCAGCGCGCGTTTTCGCAGGTCAGACCGCTTATGGCTTGGCGGCGACGGGTCCTGGCAAGACCTCGGATGGAGCGCGCGCCATCCTGCGTGCCGCCGAAAGAGACGACCCGCGTCCGCTGTGGATCTGCATCTGGGGCGGCGCCAACACACTGGCCCAGGCTTTGATCGAAGCTCGCGCAACGAGAACGCCTGAGGAACTCGCCAAGATCGTTGCGAAACTTCGCGTCTACTCGATTTCGGACCAAGACGATGCTGGACCCTGGATTCGTCGCGAATTCCCCGATTTGTTTTACATCGTCTCGCCCTCGACGCCGACGAGTGGCGAATACTACTTCGCGACGTGGACCGGAATCAGCGGCGATCGCTACTACCGCAATGGTGCCGGCGCGGACTTTTCGACCGTCACCAACAAATGGCTCGACACCAACATCCGTAGCAAAGGTCCGCTCGGCAAGGTGTATCCGAAGTTCATGTTCATCATGGAAGGCGACACACCGTCGTTTCTCGGCCTCATTGAGAACGGCCTCAATGCTTACCGGCGGCCCGACTGGGGCGGATGGGGCGGCCGCTACGTCTATCGGCAGCCTTATGGGGAGACGCACCCAATCTGGACGCAGGGCGGCGACGAATTTGCGCGCGTCACTTCGCAGGACACTGTAACCGGCGTCGACGGCGCGGAGCACGTCTCCGACCAAGCCACGATCTGGCGCTGGCGTGAAGCGTTCCAGAACGATTTCGCTGCACGCATGACGTGGACCGTCGCCGACTTTGCCCATGCGAATCACAACCCGATCGCCGTGGTGAACGGCCAAGCCGGGACTGCGCCAATTGAGATGGACGTCAATGCAGGCCAGTCCATCACTTTGGATGCGAGCCAGAGTTCCGACCCTGACGGGCAGGCGCTCACGTTTCACTGGATCCACTACGCAGAAGCAGGGAGTGCCGACGGTAACCTCGCCGCATTGACGCTAACCGGTGCAGACACCGGGCGCGTTTCGGTGCATGCCGACGCCCCATGCCGGCCGCCCTGGCTGCCGCTTGTTCCATGCAAAGGCTGCGGAATGGCACACATCATTCTCGCGGTCACGGACAACGGGACGCCACGCCTCACTTCCTACCGGCGGGTCATTCTGCATGTGCATCCAGCAGCCGCTGCGCCCTAGGCCGCCGGAGTGGGCAATCGGCCTGGCGACGGCGGGTCTCCAGTTGGCACAGGGGAGAACCCCATCTTCCGAGTGGATTTTTCCTCAAG
Organism: uncultured Acidobacteriaceae bacterium; assembly: GCA_963745845.1. GTDB lineage: Bacteria > Acidobacteriota > Terriglobia > Terriglobales > Acidobacteriaceae > Telmatobacter. The sequence goes on from CAVUZE010000007.1 coordinate 288,019, forward strand.
AAAAAGCCACCCTGCACGATTCAGAGACTCCGCAGTATCTGGAGAACCGCCGCCCAAGCGCCTACAATGCAAGTGTGATGGCCAAAGCAAAGGAACAATCGTTCGAAGTTGCATGCCCCGATTGCGGCGCAATGATCAAGATCGACGCCGCTACCGGCTTGGTGGTCAGCCATACGCCTGCGCCGCGCAAGCGAATGTTCGAAGATCTCGAAACGGCTGCCAAAGCGATGCGCGAGCAGGATGAGCGCAAGGAATCCATCTTCCGTCAATCCGTCGACGCGGAACGGAACAAGGCAGATCTGCTCGAAAAGAAGTTTGCCGAGGCGATCCGCAAGGCCAAGGATGCGCCCGAGGGCAGGCCACTGCGCGAATTCGATCTGGACTGAGCGTGCTCGGTCACTCAAATAGTTTCGCCCCGCTTTTCCTCAACGAACATTCGCTCGCATCGTACATGCCATGCAGCATAATGGTGGTGCACCGCCGCAACGGAGGAGAGATAAATGGGCATCGTGTCAATCCCCAGACGCAGGGTTCGTGAACGCGAACAGGTAAGCGCCCAAGCTGCCGATTCCATCGATTGGGTCAACATTGCCGCCGGCGGAACGCTGTTGGCGGGCGGGTTGCTTCTAATCGCCAACCAACGCAAGGCCGGAACGGTCATGGGCGTTGCGGGTGCGGCGCTCACCCTACTGGGCCACCAGGAGGCAGTCCGCGAATGGTGGGATCAAATCCCGACCTATGTCGAACAAGTGCAGAATATGATCGCTCGCGTGCAGAGCTCGATGGAGGAGCTTACGGTCACACGTGAAAATCTGCACCAGGCTCTGACGGGGACGGGTCGATAGCTTTGGCTCGAGTCTGAGCCCTTCTTAGATGCCCAGCTGGCGGCGCCCTGCATCGCTGATGCGGTGGGGCGTCCATTTCGGCTCCCACACAAGGTCGACGTCCACTTTGCTGATATCGGGAATCCCGGCGAGCCGGTTGTGCACCTGCTCGAAGATGAGTCCGCTCGCGGGGCATTGCGGCGTAGTCAACGTCATCGTCACCTTGACCCATTGGCGCGGCCATGCGGGAGTCGAATCCGGGTCGGGACCTGTCGCGACGTTGTAGATGAGGCCGAGGTCGACGAGGTTCAGCTTGACTTCGGGGTCATAGCAATCGCGCAGGGCCGCGAGAATGTCGGTTTCAGCAAGCATTCACTAGTTTTTCCGCTCGACCAGGTAGCGCGCGACCGACTTGAGCCCATCGGCGCGGATGCCGTAGGGCGTGAGCGCGGCAAAACCCTCTTCAATCAGGCTCGTGGCATCGCGGCGGCTTTGCTCGATGCCGAACACGGCCGGCCAGGTAGCTTTCTCCGTTGCTTGATCCTTGCCAGCGGTCTTGCCCAGGTGTGCCGAGTCAACGGTCCTATCGAGCACGTCGTCCACGATCTGAAAGGCTAATCCGGCTTTGCGGCCGAAGAGATCGAGACGAGTGACATCGTCCCCAGTCGCGCCTCCATACACGCCGCCGGCGACAACACTCACGCGAATTAACGCCCCCGTCTTGGCGCGATGAATTGCCTCGACGAGTTCCGGTGTTGGCTTCAAATGCTCGCTTTCAAGGTCGAGCACCTGGCCTCCGATCATACCGTCGACTGTGCCGACGGCATTTGCAATCAACCCGATAATCTGGACGGTCGCGGCAGGTGGTGCGCCGAGTCCCGCAAGAACTTCGAACGCCCGTGTCTGCAGCGCGTCGCCGGCAAGGATGGCGATGGCTTCACCGAAGGCCTTATGGCAGGTGGGTTTGCCGCGGCGCAGATCGTCGTTGTCCAGAGCCGGCAGGTCGTCGTGGATGAGCGAGTAAGTGTGCAGCATCTCGAGGGCTGCGCCGAGCCGCTCGATTCCTTTGGGCAGCTCGCCGGCGATGGTTGCGGCGGCCTGCATGGCCAGAACGGGTCGCAGGCGCTTGCCGCCCGCAAAGATCGAGTGGCGCATCGCGCCGTGGATCGACGCAGGGACAACATCCGTGGTGGGAATCAGCGCTTCGAGGGCCTTATCGGTGAGTTCTGCGCCTTCCTGAATCAGAGATTGGACGTCACTCGGCATTCATCTCATGATAAACGACGGCGCGCTACTCCCTTCTCTATGACAACTACGGCTGAGAGCAAGAGGAAAGCGGCCCCGCTAATCAGGCGTGCAAGCCAGACATCGCGGGTTGCGGTCCAATCAACGGTGATGACGTTGCGGCCTTGCGCGACAGGAACTGCGATCAGGCCGTCGGGGCGCTCCGGCAGGGTGGGGGATGGCTGGCCGTTCACGCGCACCTGCCAGGCAGGATAACGGCGCAGACGCAGAATAAGAAAGCCATCCTGCTGGGCGTTGGCGTCGACGCGGAAATGTTCGGCAGCGGGTTGTCCCTGTGTGGGTGACGTTGCAAAAATCTGCAGGCACGTGCCCAAACCAGGTTTCCAAATGGGATTGTTGGTATCGGCCGACTCTTCAGCCAATGTTGTCGATGCGGACGTGGAGAAGCAGGCAGCCGGCAGGCCCACTGCGACGATAGAGTTATCGGCGCCGAGGGGGGCGTATTCATCTGAACCGTCGAACCCTGTTCCGGCCCGGTAGACGGTCAACATTCCCGCCACGGCGTCCTCTTCGTCACAACCCTGAAAGAAGCTGAACGCAGCGGCGCCAGTGGCCGCAAAAAAAACCGCCGCACAGACGGCGACGACAGCGATGCGCCATCCCCGCCGCGCAATCCAAATTGCCGACGCAAAGAAGATGCCCATCGGCGCTTCAACGACCACGAGCCAGCGCCACGGGAACTGCAGGAATCGCAGCTCGGGTAGAAAGTTCCACACAGGATCGGAAATTGGGAACTGCAAAAAAAGTACACCCAAAGGAATCAGCGCCAGCGGAATCCACCAGCGCGTTTTACCGCGAAACTGATGGCGCGCCCAGCAGATCAGCATGCCTGAAACGGCTACCGCCAGCATGGTTGTTGCGATGGCCGAGGCTTTCAGGAGTTCCAAATCGTGCAGCTCCAGCGCGGGATTGGCGTGGCGGGCGAAGAGCCAGCTGTTTTCCACCTGATAACCGGGGTCGTCGACGGCTTGACGGATGTTGACCCAGCTCTGCTCGACGGCTGCGGGGACGATGTAGAAAGCGGCGAGACCAAGGCCAAGAGCCGCGGCAACGGTTGCGCGGATCAAGGGCGCGCCAGAGCGCCGCAACGCTGCCACAACGAGCGCGACGCCTGCGAGGAGATAACTGGTCATCACGCCCAGCGGCGCATTGGAGAGCCACGCGCCAGCTACAGCCACCGCCAGAGGCACGGTCGAGCCGTCAAAGGCTCGGACCCACCCCGGCGCATTCGCCATGCGGTCGCGCAGGATGAACAGCAGGAGCAGCGGAATCCAGAAGCTGCCGGCCAGCTCGCCGAAATCCGATCGCTCGTAGGCGGTGAACAGTGCGTAGCCAGAAAACAGCGCTGCACACCCAGCCAGGGTTGCGGGTCCCTCGCGCAATTGTTGGCGCGCCAGGTCACGCGTCGTCAGGCCAGCTCCCGCCAAAAACAAAAAAGTGATTGCGATCGGAACCGCTTTCCATGGCATTACCAAACCCAGCGCGGCGCCCAGCATCCAGGTGAGCGGCGGATAGAAGACGAAGCGCGGTTCACCGGCGCCAAAATTCGCGCTCGGCGACCAGCGAGGGTACATGATTCCTTCGCGCCAACTTTGCTGCGCATCGATCCATGAGACGAGATGGAAGTCAAAGTCGTGCCCGCACGAATTGCCGAGATAGAGCTGCGGCCCGGTCGCCACCGCCGCAGCAACCAGAATGACGGCGATGCTGGCAAGGCGATGGAGGCGCGTGGGATTCCAGTACCGTCCGGTTGTCTCTGTTCCCTGATCCCTGTTCTCTGATCCCTGTTCTTTCATGGCAACAAGCGCAGCGTGTGCTGCGTTTGGAAGGCTACGGCGGCGCTGCTGAACGGGAGCGCAAAGGTTGTGCCGTTGTAGTAGTCACTCCACTGATCGCGGAAATTGGGGCTGAGTGGATTGCCGCTTTCGCCGAGCACTATGTTTTCCGTCGACCCGTCGATATTGCTCCAGTCCATTGTGAAGCGTTGCGAAGGCCCAAAGGCACGGCTCACCTGCTTGACGGTTATTCCGTCACCGCTGAGTGGCTGCGGACCAGTGCCGGCAGTCTTGCCGAGGACGGGTAGAAAGCCGGCTAATGGATGTTCGAGATCGATCACGTGCCAGTTGCCGTATTTCCAGCGGCTCACATCGGCCGGCGCCTTGCCCTGCTCCATGCCGCGGCGCACTGCATCGGTCAGCGCCGCATCCCAATCCTTGTATCCCGGTGGAAGCCAATCCGCATTGCCGTGCATCACGATCTCTTCCATCGCAAAGTTCGATTCGGACCAGAAGTAATCACCGGCCCGATCGCCGAGTTTCGGTTGCAGGATGATCGGCTTCAGCGCGGCGCGTGCAGAGGTGACGATGGAGGCCGCGGCAGAGTCCGTGGTCAGCTTGCCATCCCAACTGCGCATGAGGTCGGCGGCTTTGCGGAGGCGATCGTCCACCCCCGCGGTGTGATCGATCGCGTAGGCGAAGCGATGCCCCATCTCCTGATCGACCTCGCTGTAGACATCGGTCTGGACCGCGAGCATTTCTTTGGGAGTAAGCCCGTCGCGGCCTTGCAGCGATTTGTAGATGCGTTCGACGCGATACGGGTCGGACCATTCGTCGCTGAGCGGGTACTTCGATTCCTCGGTGGTGACGCGCGCATTGGCTGTAGCCAAAAAGCCGGAGGGGGGATCGAAAGCGTTGGGCATGCTCTCGAAGGGGATGTAGCCCTGCCACGCGCGAGTCAGGTCGTAGATCGGCACATCAACCAATCCCGCAGGGCGGATGGGAACACGGCCCACGGCGTGGTAGGCGATGTGTCCCTGATCATCCGAGTAGACGACATTCTGCGTGGGCCAGCACCAATCGCCGAGCGCCGCGGAGAACTCGGTCCAGTTCGCGGCAACGTTCATCGGGTAAATCGGCAGGGTATTGAGCAATGGGTCATAGAGCGTCCACTTGAGCGCGATGGGCCGAGACTCTCCGGTGAGTATCGGATTCAGCAGCGGGCCATGCGCAGTCGATTGCACATCGAGTGTCACGTCCTTGCCGCCTCGCACATGAATCGTTTCATGATCAACGTGAAGCGGCTTCCACGAAGCGTCGTTGTCTTGAAAATTGCCTTTGCCGTCGAGCTTTTCGACGTAGAGGTCCTGGACGTCGGCGTAGAGAGCCGTGAATCCCCACGCCACATGCTCGTTGTGGCCTGCGATGACATAGGGGAATCCGGTGAGGGTGACGCCGGCCGCGTGATACCCGGGGGCACGCAGATCGGCCATGTACCAGATGTTCGGCACCGTCAGCGAAAGGTGCATATCGTTCGAGAGCAGAGGCTTTCCACTGGCGGTGTGCTGACCAGAGATAACCCAGTTGTTGGAGCCGGGAATGCACTCGTCGCACGCCGGTTTGCCAAGCTCGGCGCGCAGCGATCGGATCTCTTCGTGCGGGGCAAGGCGGGTTTGCGTGCGATCGTCGTCCTCGTCGTCCTCGCCTCGCGGTGTCGGCGGAACGGGATGAGGCTGTGTCAGGTCCACAACCTGCCCGGTGGGCGGGTGATCGCGCCACGATCCGACGGGATAGAGATTTGCCTCGAGCTTTGCGTTCTGAAGCCTTTGGGAAACGCGCTCGCGCGCGAGCTTCGTGTCGAATCGCGAGTCGAGGGTTTCAATCATCATCATGCCGACGGAGAGCGAATCGACGCCCTTCCAAGGCCGCGGTTTGTAGTGGAGCAGCGCGAACTCCGGCGGGAGGGATTCGGGATGCTGCGCGATGAACAGATTCACGCCTCGAGCATAGGCGTCGAATCGCGCGCGTTCGTCGGCGGGCAGGCTGGCGTAAATGCGCTGTGCCGTATTGCGGAACTGGAGGACGCGCTGAGCCACGTCGTGCTTCAGAAGCGAATGGCCCATGACCTCGGCGAGTTCGCCATTAGCATTGCGGCGATAGGCGTCCATCTGCCAGAGGCGATCTTGGGCGGTCACGTATCCCTGGGCGACAAAAAGGTCTTCCTGTGTGGCTGCTTCGATGTGGGGAACGCCATGAGTATCGCGGCGCACCGTAACCGGAGCGGAGAGACCGGCGAGGTGAAGGTCGCCATCAAGTTGGGGCAGCGCGGCCTGCGTGACAGAACGGAGCCACAAAACACCCGCGCAAGCGCCCAGCAGAAGCAACAAAAGCAGGCTTGCCGCCGACCACTGCAGAATCCGCAGCCAGCGGCGTGCGCGCTTGCGCGCGCTTGCTGCGGGAGTCAGATTGGATGATTGCTCTGTGTTCTCGAAATCAGGCATCGGTCAGGAACAGAATACCGCTGATGCCTATCGCGCAACGACGCGGACGGTCACAGTGCAAAAGCTCTGATGAAATGACGAAGCCTCAAATACCGGGCCTTTTACGGCAACACAGCGACCACCGCATCTCGTTTGCGGCGATAGACGACGAGCAGCAGCGCAAGCAGCAGCAAGATGACCGGCGCTACCAGCAAACTTCCCTCCGGACCATCCGCGCCGCCCGACCAAAGGGTGTTTCCGACTGGAGTGGTGGTGAGGAAGTGGCGTTGAGCCACAAAGCCGCTGTCCGGAGTGCCATAGAAATACGTCTCGGCCCAATCCCACGCCCCGTGGCATCCAATCGCCCACCAGGCAGAGCCGGTCGCACGCACGCTGACGCAAAATACGAAGCCGATGAGCGCCGCGGCAAATATCCCTACTGCATTTTCACCGTTGTTGCTGGTGTGAAAGTAGCCGAACGCCGTTGAAGTGGTCCACGCCGCCTGCCAGAAGCCTGAATCGGCCGCACGAGCGCGGTGCAGCAGCCAGCACGGAACGACACCGAGAAGGGCGATCAAATACACGCCGCCGGAACCCCTCGGATCGCGGCTCGTCAACAGCAGCAGACAAAGACCGCTCACCCCGGCCAGAGCCCACCAGAAGCTAATGCCCCTCGTAAGCGTAAACAGCAGGTAGCAGCGAAAGCTTCCTTCCTCAAACAAGCCAACCAGCAGAAACGCGGCAGCCCACACGGCGCCGAACGCGAACGCCTGACCGCTGCCCAGCGACGCATGACCAAAGCGAATCCAGCCGCCCGCAGCGAGCCCTGCCACCAGCGCCGAAAGCGCCGCGAACCCCGCGAACACCCCGCCCGCGAAGTGCTGCAGCCGCCGCGAATCGGCGAGGTTGTAGTCCGCGATGCGCCGATGCTCGATCCGCGCCATGAAAAGGCCGATCCCGAGAATCTCGACCACGGGAATGAGTTCGGAGATCAATACGGTGAAGGGAGAAAAGACCGCTTCGGCCAGGCGGGGAAACGCGGTCACCGCGACGGTATCCAACACCGGGGTCAACAGGATGTAAAGTGCGATCGCCAGCACAGCCGACCATCCGGAGCGCAGTCCGTGATCGCCGATCAGAACCCAGGACAGGTTGTGTTCATGCTCGTGCGCGGGGGTGGAAGCCTCGTCTTCCACGCTCGCCAATGCACCTCCGCGGGGCTCTTCGCGCGGTGCATCGGGTGTGCGGGAATCCAACTGCCGTTCCATCGACGATCCTCGACCCCCGCCGGACCTTTCCGTGTAGAGAATTCTACTGAAGTACCATTGCCGCACGATATGAGCCCGTCAACAAGATTGGTCGGTCCGCACCATTCCGAAATTACCGTGTCTTGACAGAACGAGCCACGCGCTCGATTCTTAACATTCCGGTTTCTACGGATTTTATGCATTGGGAGTGGTGCGTTTTGCAGGTTCGCGTCTTCTATCACGACAAATGCTTCGACGGAGCCTGCTCTGCCTCGCTGTTTACCCGCTTTCATCGTGAGTGCATCACAGCGGGCGCGGCGTACACCTATCACGGCCTGGTGCATCGTGCGGGAGCGCTCTTCGACGAGAGCGAATTCACGGGCGATGAGAACGCCATCGTGGATTTCAAATACTCGGCTTCACCGAAGATCACCTGGTGGTTCGATCATCATCTTTCCGCATTTCTCACACCGCAGGACCAGGAGCACTTCCTTGTCTGCCAGCGCGATCCTGTCTGCGCCGCGCGCAAGTTTTTTGATCCTACCTACACTTCCTGCACAAAATTTCTCGCCCATATCGGGTCGACGAAGTTCGGTTTCAACATTGGCCCCATGGCCGACATGATTCATTGGGCGAATATTGTCGATGGGGCGCGATACGAGAGCCCTGAAGCAGCTGTAGAAATGGCCGCTCCGGCCATGAAGCTCACCCTCATCATCGAGTCTACGCAGGACCCGGCATTCATTCCCCAACTCATTCCGCTGCTCACGGAGCTGCCGCTCGCCGATGTGCTCGCGCAGCCGTTTGTGGCCAGCCTGCTCCCGCCGCTGCTCGAACGCCACCAGCACGCCATCGAGCTTATCCGCGCAAGGAGCGAAGAGAAAGACGGGACGATCTTTTTCGACATCACCGATCAGCCGATGGAAGGCTTCAACAAGTTCATCCCGTACTATCTGCATCCGCGTGCCACCTACTCCATCGGATTGTCGAAATCGAGTTTTCGCACCAAGGTTGCCGTTGGTTCGAATCCATGGACCCAGGCCGATCCGGCGAAGATGGTCAATCTCGCGCAGATCTGCGAGCGCTACGGTGGCGGAGGGCATGCGCGTGTGGGCGCCATCAGCTTCCAGCCCGACCAGGCCGACAAGGCTCGCGCGGCGGCGGCAGAAATTGTTGCTGAGCTAAGAGCGAAGAATCCCTTGTAGGCGGTCCCTAAGAACGATGACTGAACCGATCCAGGTTCGTCCTAAACCAATAATGGAACCGATCAGGCACCTGTTTGCCTATGGCACCCTGCAGGCAGGGTTTGCTCCGCCCGAGGTCGCTTCGATCGTCGCGAAGCTGCGGAGGCTCGGTGAGGGCTCCCTCCACGGAAAGCTCTATAAGCTCGTCAATTATCCGGGCGCTGTCATCGATCCTGCGTCGGCATGGATCATCTACGGGACGGTCTACGAACTATCGGAGGATGCGGAAGTTTTGCGGCAACTCGATGCCTACGAGGGTCCGGAGTACGTGCGGATCGAACAGTTGGTAACTCTGACGGCCGGGAGCGTGGTGAGCTGTTGGGTCTACCATCTTCAAGGCAAACCTGCCGAGGAGCGCTTTATCGAAAGCGGGAGGTGGACGAAAAGGCACGACGCGGTCTAAGCCAAGGCTGCGGATCTCCGTGGCTTGATCGCAGGTGTCGCCGATTGTCGCCGTCCCTCGCTCCGTCTCATGGGAATCCGCGCGGCACGGCTGACCTTATCCGAATCTTCCCTCGGGGCGACGGTGAGTGTGACTGCGAGCTGCAGTCGGTCAGCGAACTGCAGGAGCCGGGTGATGCTGAAGCGCGCGATCTGGCCACGGAGCAGCAGGCTCGCGTCGGGCTGATGAATTTGCAGCGTCCTGGCGAGCTGTGCTTGCGTGAGCTTTTGCGCCTCGATTTCAGCGCGAATGGGAACCCAGATTTCGTGCTTGATCTCCATCTCACGGACTTCTTCCGCAGAGAATCCGAGATCCTCTAGCACATTGCCAGTGGTGATGTGTCCCGGTTTATTTGCCACTTTTCCGCTGGGCATCTGTTCTCTCTTCCTGGAGGCGTTGCCTGACCTGCGCTAACCGAGCCCGCGCGCGATTCAGGTCGTTCTTTTCGGTTTTTCTGCTCTTCTTTTTGAACGAATCCAACACATAGATCGTGTTTTCAATCCGTGCGAGATAGATCACGCGATACCAGGCTGCTTCGTCCGCTGCCTTCAACTCAAAGACTCCCTGCCCAATGGACTGCATCGGACGTGCGGCGAGATCAGGGCGTTCTCCTTGCTGGAGATTTCGAAGAGACATTCCAAAATCGCGCTGTATCTCGCGGGGCCATTGTTTCAGAACGTCGCGTGAGTTGCCTTCCCATGAGATGTTGGCTTGCGCCGGTAGAACGATTTTTTCCCCGTGGTCCATAGAAATCCTTCTGATGATGAGCTAGGCGGCATAAACGCCCCCGCGCGATGTCTTTCATCGGGATTCAAGAACCACATTTGGCACTTTTCCATGCCCGGCGTGGAGCCTGATTGGTAAAACCGAATCCTGTTCCCATAATTATAGCAAAATTACTATGCAGGATGGAAGCAACGCGACGAAATCCCTTTTCGGCGAATAGTCATTTACCTACACCTTCACCTTCATGCTTGGCCAATCAGCGCGGCGCTTGTGCAGAAACGCCTGCACGCCTTCCTTAAAGTCCTCTGTCGACCGCTGCTGCGCATTCGCATCGATGGCATCCGCGAGTTCTTCGTCGAGGCGGCGGCTGGCATGTTTGGCCAGCAGCTTCTTCACGCATTGCATCGCCTGCGGGCTGTTCTGCAAGAGCGACTGCGCCAGCGCGCGCGCCGTCAGCATCAATTGATCTTCGCTGACGATCTGGGTAACCAACCCCAGGGCCAGCGCCTCCTGTGCCTTGATCAGGCGGCCGGTCAACAAAAGATCGCGCGTGTGCTTCTCGCCCACCTGGCGCAGCAGGAACGACGCCACGATCGCCGGTACAAAACCGATGCGGACTTCCGTGTAGCCAAATTTCGCCTCCGGCACCGCCAGAGTGAAGTCGGGAATCGTGGCCAGGCCCATGCCGCCCGCGATCGCGGGTCCATTCACCGCGGCAATCACCGGCTTGGGAAAGTCGTAAAGCGCGCGCAGAACCCGCGCCACATTCTCTGAGTCGCGGCGATTCTCCTCCGGCGTCCGCGCCGAAATTGTCGCCAGGTGATCGAGATCGAGGCCCGCGCAGAAGGCGGGGCCCTCGCCGGTCAGGATCACCACGCCGCAACTGCACTCGGCGGCGTCGTGCAGCGCGCCGGTCAACTCTTCAATCAACTCCGGGCTCAGGGCATTGCGCTTTTCCGGCCGGTTCAGCGTCAGCGTTCGTACACCATGAGCGGTCTCAGCAAGAATGTATTTGAAGCGGGACATGGGGGCCTCTTTTTTTGCGAATCTGCCGCGTGGCAATCCGGTGGCGAAGCCTATCGTAGCGCAAAACGCAAAAGACAAGTAGGTGACAGCCGGCACCCATCTGCCGGCGGTAAGAGCAATGCGATTTCTTTACAGCCCGATCTGGCCGGCCCGCTTTTTCATCGCCTCCAGGCAAAACCCAATGTGCTCGTTCAGGTCCACGCCCAGCTCCGCTGCGCCCTGAATCACGTCCTCGCGGTTCACGCCGCGCGCAAACGCCTTGTCCTTCATCTTTTTCCGCACGCTGGCCACTTCCACATCCGCGATGGCCTTGTTCGGTTTGACCAGCGCACACGCGGTCAAAAAGCCAGCCAGCTCATCGCACGCAAACAGAGCTTTGTCCAGATGCGTCACGCGCGGCACCCCGGAGTATTGCGCGTGGCCCAGGATTGCCGTGCGCAGTTCCTGCGGCCAGCCGAGCCGCTCCAACTCGCGCACACCCACAAAAGGGTGCTCGTCGAGCGTGGGGTGCCGCTCGTAGTCGAAATCGTGCAGAAGCGCTGTCGTTGCATAGAGCTCCAAAAACTTGTCGCGTTCATCGCCGGAAAGTCCAAGCCGGTCGGCTTCTGCCACGCCGCAGGCCGAGACGCAGATCTCCACCGCGCGCGCGTGCTTCCGCAAGCTGTCGCTCTGAGTCCACTCCGTCAACAACTGCCAGGCCTGTTCGCGGCCATACTTCGCCGCAATTGGGTTGCTCGCTTCCATAATTTTTTACCTCCGGGTTTATTCATTTGGTTCGTGATTCTTCGGGGTTTTCAGGATATGATAGGGAAATCTTAGGGTTGACCCTAAGTTTCTACTTGACAATTATGGTTCATTCCCCCGAAAGTAGCATCTATCACGGTGCAAAAGTGCACCGCGGAGACCAAGCTCTGGCACTCCGCAACCAAATAATGGCCACTACTCTTGCGAGCGTGGAAACGAGAGAAGTACTGCGTTGCGACCATTGCAAGCTTGTGCAATACCGCCCCAGCAACTCTCTCTGCAGAAAATGCCGGCGGCCCCTCGATATCGAGGAGCCAGCGCCTCTTATCCCTCAATTGGTGACCTCCCAGCCGGTCCCGGCTTCCGCCGAGGCGGGGCTTCAGGTGGCTGGACAGGTGCGCGAAATTCGCCGCGCGCGCCATTTGAGCCAGCGCCAGTTGGCGGGACGGATGCAGGTGCCGCGCACCTACATTTCCAAGATCGAGAATGGCAAGGCCATCCCCACGCTGGGATCGCTCGAACGCCTGGCCAACGCACTTGAGGTGGAGGTGAGCGCGCTTGTCCGCGACTCGCGCAGCCGCCGCGAAGAGGATGCGGCAGCGATTCTCGCCGATCCGTTCCTGGCTGAGATTGCGACGCTGCTCCCGCATCTCGATTCGCTCCATCGCACTTTGATTTACGGCTCCATCCGCGACATGGCCACGGGCCGGCGGCGCACGGCTTAGGCCGCTTGCCTCGTCGGCGCCGCCGCAAGGGCGGTGGCCTTGTTGTGCCGTCCATCACTTCGGTGTTGCGTCCTGCGCGACACCGTTTGCGGCGCGTCCGCGCATGTGCTAGGTTCGATGGTGCCGAGAGTTTTCTGGCAAGCGGAGTCCACTGTGTCTCTGCTCAGTTAAATTAATTGGCCCTCCGTCCGGACTGAGCGTCCAATGCTGGTCTCTTTTGTGGATGCGCCTGAGCGCCGGCCCGGACACCGAAACGTGCAGTTAAAGAGGCAACTCCGTTGCAATTGTCTGGCACGCTGCGTATCGACGAGCTCACCTCGGATGAGCGCGCGATTTACGCAACCCTGAAGCCCGAGCGCCTTCCCGACCATATTGCCATCATCATGGATGGCAATGGCCGCTGGGCGGGCCGCCGCTCGCTCAAGCGCTTCCTCGGCCATCAACAGGGCGCCAAAAGCGTTCAGCTGGTGACGGAGACGGCCTCGCGCATAGGCCTGCCCTGGCTCACCCTTTACGCCTTTTCATTGGAGAACAACCTGCGCCGCCCTCGCGCAGAAGTGAACTTCCTCATGCGTCTGCTCAAGAGCTATCTAGAGAGCAACGTGCAGCGCATGATGGATAACAACGTCCGTATCCGCTACATCGGCCGCACCCACGACCTGCCCACGGAAGTGCAGGACAAGATGCGGTGGGCCGAGGAAATCACCGCGCGCAACACCGGGACAACTTTAACGCTGGCGCTTAACTATGGCGCACGCTCCGAGATGGTTGACGCCTTCCGCAGCCTGGCTGCGGAGATGCGGCTGAAACACATTGCACCGGACAGGATCACCGAAGAAGACATCCATCGCCATCTCTACACGGCGCATATGCCCGATCCGGACCTGCTTATTCGCACCTCGGGTGAGATGCGCGTCTCCAACTATCTTCTTTGGCAGATCGCCTACGCTGAAATCTTCGTCACCGACCGGCTGTGGCCCGACTTTCGCGGCATCCATCTGCTTGAAGCCATCGCAGCTTTCCAGCAACGCGAGCGACGCTTTGGCGGCATTGGCGAAAGCTGCGGCGAAGTGGAAGAGGATCCCGAGCGCATGAAACTCGCCGCGGGCTGAAGCGCTGCTTCCGCGGTGGCACGCACAATCTGCTAGATCAGCCTGAATAGATGAATCGATCTATAGCCCCATCCCAAGGCTGACCACGAGTTTCCCTCGAGCTTGCCCCGCGTCGAGATCCCGCATTGCGTCAGCGACCTCACTGAGCCGGTAGCATTTGTCGATCACTGGCTTCACTTTTCCGCTCGCCATCAGCTCGGCTAGGGTGTTCAGGTCTTCCTTATTCACCTTCGCGACAAACATCACCAGCTTCTGACGCGTGAACCGCGACAGCAGAAGCGCAACAAATGCTGCCGTCAGCAGATGGACAATTGCGACGAGCCAGTGCCCCGTCGGGCCTCCCACCGCGACATATTTCCCCTTGGGCTTGAGAACGCGCCTGCACGCGAACAGAGAGTGGCTCGTATGGCAGTCGAAGACGATGTCGTAGCGCTGCGGACTTTTGGTGAAGTCTTCCTGGGTGTAATCGATGACATGATCGGCGCCCATGGTGAGCATGAGTTCGAAATTCTTTGAGCTGGAAACAGCCGTGACCTCCGCCCCCAATGCCTTGGCGATCTGAACGGCGAAGGTGCCCACGCCCCCTCCCGCGCCGTTGATCAGGACGCTCTGGCCAGGCTGCAGCATTCCTTTGTCACGAAGTCCCTGCAATGCGGTCAGTCCTGCCACCGGCACAGAAGCTGCTTGCTCGAAGGCGACATTTGCGGGTTTGGCGGCCAACGCGGTATCGGAAGTACACGCATATTCGGCGAATGCCCCGTCGACCTTGTCCATCCAGCCTTTCCCGGCGCATGCCCCGAAAACCGCGTCGCCGGGTTTGAATCGCGTCACGCTGCTTCCGACCGCTTCGACTTCGCCAGCGACATCGCGTCCTGGACGCGTGACCTTTGGCTTGGGAAACCCGAAAAAGAATCGGGCGAAGTACGGCTGACCTTTCATTAATCCCACATCGAGCGGGTTGAGGGATGCCGCTCTGACCCGGATGAGGACTTGATTGTCGCTCGGGACCGGCTTGACGACATCTTCGCATTGGAGAACATCAGGGGAACCATAGGCGTGATACACGATCGCTTTCATCGGGAGCTCCTCTTCCTCGACGACCGAAGGATACGCCCAATAGCCATCGTGTCGGTGTGCCACGTCACAAGTCGAAATGGCAAATGGGGAATTGCCCGCGGCAGCATCTTGAGAGGCCGCCTGGCAAACAACCCTCGCTTTGCCCCTTCGCTCACTGAAGCGAAAGTGGCCTCGCGCGCTGTTTCCCTTGCCGCAGAGGCGAAGTTCTATGCCGTTCGTAACGTCACTTATCGAAGCCGGCAGTGTATCCTCATCCAAGAATGCGACGAGTCCTGACCGCTCTGGTTCTTGCGCCCTTGGCGCTGGCACTGGTGTTTCTTGGGCCCAAATGGCTTGTCACCGTGGCCGCGGCTGCAGTGGCACTGCTGGCAGGGTGGGAGTTCCTCGGGTTGACCGAACGCTGCGGCGCTAAACCGCCGCGCATTGCCGTCCTGGCGGCGCTGGCCGCGCTATTTGCCGGCAACTATCAATGGCCCGATCAGACTCTCATCATTTTTGGCGGCCTGAGCCTCAGCCTCTTTGTCTGCTGCACATTTCGCAAGCCCGTTGAGCGAGTACTGATCGACTCGACCTCCTCGGTGTTTGCTCTGGTCTACGTCGGGCTCACACTCATAGCCGTTCCCACGCTGCGCGAGCAATCCAATGGGCCCACACTGGTCGTCTTCCTTCTTTTCAATGTGTGGGCAGGCGACATTGTTGCTCTCTATGTGGGGCGTATGTGGGGCAAGCGCAAGTTCGCGCCTTCCATCAGCCCGAACAAGACCTGGGCTGGCGCCATCGGCTCGATCGCGGGCAGTTTGCTCGTCACCGGCGGTCTGTACTGGCTCTCGATGGAACTAGCCCAGTGGAACTTCACGAGACTCTCTTTCGCCGATGACGTCTGGTGGTATTGGCCCATCATGGCGATCCTGGTGAATGTGGCCGCGCAGGTAGGCGATCTGGCGGAATCGGCGCTCAAGCGATCGGCGGGCGTCAAAGACTCGGGAGTTCTTGTGCCGGGCCATGGCGGTGTGCTCGACCGCATCGATGCGCTGCTGCTTGCGGCTCCGGTGCTGTGGTTCGCACAGGTGATCCGGTAGGGCCGCTGCTCACGGACCTCGAATCGCTCGGTCGACGATAATACGGGCAGAGGCGATCGGAATAACTTTGAAGCGGCTCGCGATTCTCGGTTCAACCGGATCCATCGGACAAAGCACACTCTCGATTGTCGAGCAGTTTCCTGAACGCTATTCCGTGGCCGCGCTGGCTGCGGGACGCAACGTTGACGAAGCTTTTGCGCAGGCTTCGCGCTGGCGGCCGAAGATCGTCTCGCTGGCGAGTGAAGAGTTGGCGGCTGCACTGACAAAGCGGCTGCGCCAGGCCGGCATCACGGGCGTCGAAGTGGCGCATGGGACGGAAGGCACGGTGGCCTGTTCGACTCTGAACGAAGTGGATTTTGTCGTTTCTGCGATTGTCGGTGTGGCGGGACTCGAAGCGACGCACGCGGCGATTCTTGCCGGCAAACCGGTGGGCCTTGCGAACAAGGAGTGCATGGTCGCAGCGGGAGAAATCCTCACGGCTGCCGCACGCGAGCGCAACGTGCCCATCCTCCCCATCGACAGCGAGCACAACGCCGTGCATCAATGCTTGCGAGTGGGCGCGCACTCCGAGGTCAAGACCATTTGGTTGACCGCTTCGGGTGGGCCGTTTCGTCGCTATCCGCTGGAGCAATTCGAGTCCATCACCCCGGAGCAGGCACTGAAGCATCCGACGTGGGTGATGGGAAGACGCATCACGATCGATTCAGCCACCATGCTGAATAAAGGCCTCGAGATCATCGAAGCATGCCGGCTCTTCAATGTGCCTCCTGCGCAGGTACGCGTCACAGTTCACCCGCAATCCACCGTGCACTCGCTCGTGGAGTATGTGGACGGCTCGATCCTCGCGCAGATTTCGGTTACCGATATGCGGCTTCCGATTCTTTATGCACTTGCGTACCCAGAGCGGCCAGCCTCCACGCTGACCTTCGACCTTGCGGCGCTAAGCCATCTCGATTTTGAGCCGCCTGACTTTAAGCGCTTTCCTTGCTTGCGTCTGGCCTACGAAGCGGCAGAGAAGGGGGGAGCGCACTGCATCGCCCTCAACGCGGCCGACGAAGTGGCTGTGGAAGCTTTCCTGGAGAGGCGAATTCCATTTACCGGAATCCCGGGTACAATTGAAAAAGTGCTTGCATCTACCCCCGAGGCGCACCCAACGACGATTGCCGCGGTGCTCGCGGCAGACCGGGAGGCGCGTCAAATGGCTGGTGTGCTTACGTCTGTTCCGGTAGCCAAGACGGCGACGCAACGGATGCAGCCTTAAGGATTGAACCCCAGACTTATGCATGATTTCTTAGTTTCTGCACTAGCTTTCATCGTTCTAATCGGGATCATGGTAGTGGTCCATGAGTTTGGCCATTTTGCCGTGGCCAAGTTGTGCGGCGTCCGCGTCGAGTCTTTCTCCGTGGGCTTCGGGCCGCGCTTGTTCGGCATTAAGTACGGCGACACCGATTACAAAGTTTGTCTTCTGCCGCTGGGCGGCTATGTGAAGATGACCGGCGAGATACCGGACCAGATCTCCGGCTCGACTCCCGGCACTCCAGTGGCCATCCAACTCGGGGAAAAAGTTTCGGGCCGGGATTCCGATGGCGACGACGCGGCTTGGGGCGGTCTGGCGAATGACCCCGGCGCCTTCAGTTCCCATCCGCGATGGCAGCGGATGCTGATCGGCCTGGCAGGACCCGCAGCGAATTTCATTCTGGCTTTTGTGCTGATGGTGTTCTATTTCGGATGGATCAACGAAGTCCCCGATATCAAGAATGCGACCCTGGAGTGGGTCACACCTGGCTCTGCTGCGGACCAGGCGGGACTGAAGCCCGGCGACGTGTTTCGCCAATTTGGCAATGTGAAGAATCCGGACCTTGAGACAGTCGTCGATCTGGCGAGAAGTGACGCAAACCAGGCCGTCCCTGTTGCCGTCGATCGCAACGGACAGATCGTTCAGACATCCTTGCAGGTGCCGGACAAAACCGCGAAAAATGGATTTGAACTGAGCCAGACGGGAATGTTTCTGCAATACGTGCATGGCCCGATCGGCGTGGATCAAACGGTTCCCAACTCACCCGCGGATGTCGCGGGCCTCAAAGGCGGCGATTCGATTGTGGCTGTCGATGGCCACGCGTTTCACACCGTCGATCCTCTGCTCGACTATCTCCAGCAGGGGCAGGGAAAGCCAGTCACTCTGACCGTCCAGCGCAACGGCACTATTCTTCCGCCGACTGTCGTCCATCCTTCGATGCAGGATTCGCAATGGAGGCTTGGCTTCATGGCTGTTCCGCCTGCCGACCCTCCGATGTACGAGCGACCCATATCTTTCGGTGAGGCGGTGAGCGAGTCGCGGGATTTTTGCGCGGAGAACTCCCTGCTGATCGTGGATGTGTTGCGCAAGCTGATTACGCGGCAGGCATCGGTGAAGCAGCTTGCCGGCCCGGTGGGCATCGCGCATGCGGCAGGTCAGGCTGCGGAGACGAAATACTGGGCGCCGAAATTCGGCCTGGCAGCGGGCATAAGCCTCAACCTGGGCATTCTGAATTTACTGCCGTTCCCAATTCTCGATGGTGGCCTGATATTGCTGCTGTTGATCGAGAGCGTCATGCGCCACGACATCAGCATGGTGGTCAAGGAGCGCATCTATCAAGCGGCATTTGTGGTGTTGGTGATGTTTTTCTGTTACGTCAGCTTCAACGATGTCGCGAAGCTGTCGGTATTCAGCCATCTGAAGCCTTGAGCCAGAGCATCTGCTTCGAGAGAGACCCGAGCATGCCAGCTATTACGCACCAGGTGCGCGTGCGTTATGCAGAGACAGACCAGATGGGGATCGTCTATTACGCCAACTACCTGGTCTGGTTTGAATTGGGACGTGTGGAATTATTGCGATCGCTCGGCCTCGCCTATAGCCAGCTTGAAAAGGAACATGAGTGCATCTTGCCGGTGATAGAGGTGACGTGCCGCTATAAGGCTCCCGCGCGCTACGACGACGAGATCCTGATTGAGACCTGGCCGGCGCTGCTGCGCAGCTCGGTGCTGAAGTTTGAGTATCGGATTCTGCGCAAGGGTGCGGATGGAGCGGAACCGGAGCTGCTAGCCGAGGGCGAGACAGTGCACGTCGTCTGCGACGATCAGCTCAACAAGAAGCCTTTGCCGGAGCATTATGCGTCGGCATTGCGCGAGTTGATGGCGGACTAAGCTTCTAGATCGTAAATTGCATTTTTTACGTCCGCGCAGCTAGGACAGGACAATCGCCAGCGCGAAGCCGTCGTATCCCTTGCTGCCGACTGTCTGGATGACGGTTGTCGAGAGGCGCGGCTCCGCGGCGATGAGGTCGGTGAAGCGGCGGACGCCCTGGATATTGGGGTCGGGATTGTCGGGCTCTGTTACTTTGCCATCGCGCACTACGTTGTCGGCGACGATGAGGGTTCCGGGGCGCGAGAGCTTAAGCGACCAGTCGAGGTAGTCGGGATAGCCGGCTTTGTCGGCGTCAATGAAAATGAAGTCGAACGGTGCCGCGCCGCTGGCGACGAGGGCTTGGAGCGATTCGGCCGCTGGACCGACGCGAATGTCGACGCGATCGAGAACGCCGCCATTGTGCAGATTGGTTCGTGCAATGTCGGCATGGCGCGGTTCAAGCTCTAATGTGATCACCTTACCGTCTTGAGGCAGAGCGCGGGCGAGCCAAAGTGTGCTGTAGCCGCCGAGAGTGCCGATCTCGAGAACGCGGCGTGCGCCGGCGAGACGAACGAGCAGTTCGAGAAACTTGCCTTGCAGCGGCGTGACGTCGATCGCAGGCAGGTCGGCTTTGCGGTTAGCCGCGACCGCAGCATCGAGCGCGGGATCGGGCGAAATGAGACGGTCGAAGTAGCGGTCTACCTCCGTCCATACTTTTTGCGCAGTTTTAGTCATCGTAACGGGAATTATTTTTCGCGGGCCACAACGAAGTCCGGAACCCAAAGCAACGCGCGCTTGAAGTCAGACTCGGGAAAGGAAGCGAGGGCCTGTCGGGATTGCTCGGCATAGTGATCGGCAGCCGCCATGGCGTATTCGACCGAGCCGTTGCGCACGAGGATGTCCTGAATGCGCTCGCGGCTGACGTGTTCGAAACTGCGGTCATCGAGGACGCGCTGAATCATCTGGCGGTCGCGCGCGGTACCGTGGTCGATGGAGTGAATCACCGGAAGCGTCGCCTTGCCTTCGCGCAGATCGCTGGCCACGGGCTTGCCCAGGACGTCTTCGGTCGCGGTCAGGTCGAGAACGTCGTCGACGATTTGGAAAGAGAGACCGACAGCGCGGCCATAAGTAGCAAGATTGGCTTCCTGTGCCTCGGTCGCTCCGGCGAGAACTGCGCCGAGCTTCATGGAAACCGAGAAGAGGCAGGCGGTCTTGCGGAAGATGAGGTCGTAGTATTCAGCCTCGGAGACGGCCTTGCCGAGGCGTTGAATTTGCAGCAGCTCGCCCTCGACCATTTGCTGGGTGAGACCGATCAGCAACTCCAGCACGCGGAGGTTCTGCTCTTCGAGCGCAACGCGGAAGGCCTGCATGTAAAGCCAGTCTCCGGCCAGGACGCATTTTTCATTGCCCCAAGTCGTGTTGGGCGATGGGCGGCCGCGGCGGGTTTGGGCGCCGTCGATGATGTCGTCGTGGACTAGGGTCGCCGTGTGGACCATCTCGACCACGGCGCCGAGACGGATGGCGCTGGGACCCGGGTAGTCGAGCAAGTGGGCGGCGAGCAGCAACAGGGAAGGACGGATGCGCTTGCCGCCTCCTTCGCGCAGGTACTCGGCAATTTCGGTAATGGTGCTGACGCCGGAGGCGGCGTCGCGGCCCAGCTCCTGCTCGATGGCTACGAGGTCTTCTCGCAGCAGCTCGAAAACCTCTCGTGCGGT
The DNA here is from genome assembly GCA_963745845.1 of uncultured Acidobacteriaceae bacterium. Taxonomy (GTDB): domain Bacteria; phylum Acidobacteriota; class Terriglobia; order Terriglobales; family Acidobacteriaceae; genus Telmatobacter. The sequence continues at coordinate 308,702 of CAVUZE010000007.1, forward strand.
CGCTATGGCCAGGGTGCTCAATCTTGTCGGTTCTCGCGCTTTCTGTTCCTGGACAGGCTTGGTCTTGGCGGCACAGATAGCCGTAAGCCCGCCAGGAGATCTCTTAATTCGTGCGGTAGTTCGTGAACGTCAATTCCACGCCCAGATCCTTGCCTCGCAGGGTGGCGATGATCGCTTGCAGGTCGTCGCGGTCTTTTCCGGCTATTCTCACAGTATCGCCTTGAATGCTGGCCTGCACCTTCTTTTTTGAGTCCTTGACGATGCGGACAATCTCCTTGGCCTTTTCTGTGGGGATGCCCTGCTGCAGGCTAATCTTCTGTCGGACGCTTTGGCCGGCTGCCGGTTCTACCTTGCCGTACGTTAGATTCTTGAGCGAGACTCCTCGTTTCACGAGCTTCTGGCCGAGGATTTCTTTGACCGCTTCGAGCTTGTATTCACTGGCCGAAGCGAGCTGAATGGTATCGCTACCCTCGAGGTTGATCTCGGAGTGGGAGTCCTTGAGGTCGAAGCGCTGGCGGATTTCCTTGAGCGCCTGGTCAATGGCATTGCGAACTTCCTGCATGTCCACTTTGCTGACGATGTCGAATGAGTTGTCCTGAGCCATGATTCCCTCGATGCCCCATCGCTGGAAGTTCAGCCGGGCAGGTGCCACCCTTCTAGTTTCCCATGCCGGAGGGGAGGCGAAAAAGCCTTGCGAAGTTTTGGGTGGTGGCGGAGGCGATTTCCTCGGGTGAGACGCCGTGGAGACCGGCGAGCGTAGCGGCCGTCCGAGCGACGAAAGCCGGCTCGTTTCGCTTGCCGCGATCGGGGGCAGGTGCGAGCCAAGGAGCGTCGGTTTCAACGACGACGGAATCGAGGGGGACGCGTGCTGCAACGTCGCGCAAAGGCTGAGCCTTAGGGTAAGTGAGATTGCCGGCGAAGGAGACCAGAAAGCCGATGTCGAGCGAGCGCCGCGCCTGCTCCCAACCGCCACCAAAACAATGCATGATGCCACCGAGGCCGGTGTGCCGCCAGTATGTATCGAGGGTCAGGAACAGATGATCCCAGGCGTCGGTAGCGCCATCCTTCGGGCGACAATGGATCAGGATGGGGCGTTTCCGGGCGGCTGCAACTTCAAGCTGGCGAACCAGTCCAACCCGCTGCACATCGTGCGGCGCGCCTTCGTGGTAGTAGTCGAGCCCAATTTCTCCGCAGGCAATCACTTCAGGTTCGGCCAGAAGGCCGTCGAGTTTGGCGAAAGCGGTGTCATCGGCGTCTGGGGTGTTGTGGGGATAGATGCCGGCACTGGCGTAGAGCCGGGGCATCCCGGGCCGGCCATTGAACTCGCGGCAGAGTTCGAGCGCCTGGTGCATTTCTGCCGGACCTTCACCGATACCGATGGAAAGCACTGCGCCGACTCCTGCCTCATAAGCGCGGGCGAGCATGGCTGCGCGGTCCTCTGCGTAGCGCTCGCTATCGAGGTGGGCGTGGGAATCGATCAGCAAAAGGGCTCTCCAGTTGGCATTGAGATGACGATAGCTGTTCTATGCCGGCTGCTGCAGGCAAAGGTGATATCCGTCCGGATCCTTCAGATGCAACTGTTTGAACCCGTACCGGGCTACGCTTGGAGGCTTGACCTTGATTCCGCTGGCAAGCAAGTGCCGATAGGCAGCATCCACATCCGCGCAGCCGAAGTAGAACTGCGTATCGCCATGCGCACGGACCCGCGCAGCTACGGGCTTTTCTGGAGCCTGGCCTTCGTCATAGGCGGTGTTGAGCATGAAGGTCACGCCGTTCTTCCGCAACATCGCCCAGTGAAACAATCCCTCGGCGTATTCGGGGGCGTGGTTGACGAGTTCAAATCCAAGCACATCCCGGTAAAAGTGAACCGACGCAGGCATGTCGAAGACCTGAATCAAGGGCGCAATCCCCTCAATTTCTATTGCCATAGAGCCCCCCTGCCCCCTCCCCGCGATCGATTCATGAATTTGGAAGTCCGCCTACTTCAGCCGTGCGCCGATCGGGACTTCTTCGAGGAATCCAGCAAGCACCGGCGCGCCGTCCGGCAGCGAAGCGGCCAGGAGCATGCCATTCGACTCCAAGCCGCGCATTTTGCGGGGAGCCAGATTGGCGACGATCACGATTTTGCGGCCGATCAGTTTTTCCGGCTCGTAAAACTGCGCGATTCCAGCGAGAATCTGACGCTTTTCGTAACCGAGGTCGACTTCAAGACGGAGCAGTTTGTCGGCCTTGGGAATGCGTTCAGCAACGAGCACCTGGGCGACGCGGAGTTCGACCTTGCCGAAATCATCGATCTCAATGGTCGGCGACGAGCCACCTGGCGCTTGCGCCACCTGCGGTGGGGCCAACTCACCGGTCGGCGCGAGAGCCGCAGTAGCCGGTGCGCTCGCGGGCGTGGGGCTGAGGCGACTACTGGAGAAATCGGCAGGTACCTGATGAACCTTGGTGGTCTCCACCGGCTTCTTCGTGTCATGCGAAACCACCGTAGTCGGCGTCAGCTTCTCGTTGGCCTTGAGGTCGGCGACGTTGGTGCTTGTGGTGGATGCCACCGAAGGCGATGCTGTGGGCGGCGCAGGCGCGGCGGCCTGATGGTTGCCGGCTGATTGGCTCGCGGCCTCCACAGCGCTGCGGTTGTTTTCGTCTTCGAGATTCTGCATGCGTTCGACTGCGTCCTTCTCCGCGCGGGGAAACAGCGGCGCGGGCTCGCTGAATCGTGTTCCGGCTTTTAATCCGCCCCACGCAAGATCGGTGAGGAAGGATTGTTTTGCCGCATCGGCGATCTCGCCCAAGCCAAGCTGACGCCAGACTTTTGCGGCAGCGTCCGGGAGGATGGGGTAGACCAGCGCCGTTATGATGCGAATGGACTCGGCCGCAGTTGCCAGCACCCGCGCCTGAAGCTGTTGGTGCTCTTCTTCGCCGCGCCCCTCCGGTTTTTTCCACGGAGCGTTCGCGGTTAGATATCCGTCGGTCTCAGAGACCAGCGCCCACAGACCCTTGAGCGCTTCAGAAAAATTGAGATCGTCAAATGCCGGGGCGAATTCGGCGATGGTCTGTCCGGCCAGCGCGCGCAACTGGGCTTCGGCTGGGGTTGATTGGCCAGTTACCGGCACCACTCCGCCGAAGAACTTGTGCACCATGTTGACGACGCGGCTGACGAGATTGCCGTAGCCGTTGGCGAGGTCGCCGTTGTAGCGCTGCACCAATGCATCAAACGAAAAATTGCCGTCCTGGCCGAAAGGGATTTCGCGCAGTAAGAAGTATCTCAATGCGTCAGAACCCAAAACCGCGTGAACGGTCTCGGCGCGCACAATGTTGCCGCGCGACTTGGACATCTTGCCCTGATCGAAGAGCAGCCATCCGTTGGCACGGACGGTATATGGCACTGGAATGCCGGCAGCCATGAGAAAAGCCGGCCAGTAGACGCAATGAAAACGGCTGATTTCCTTGCCGATGAGGTGCATGTTCGCCGGCCAGAACGTGGCGAACCTTGCCTGGTCGACGGGATCATCCGACCCGTAGCCAAGCGCAGTAATGTAGTTGGCCAGCGCATCAAACCAGACATAGATCACATGCTCTTCGTCGCCCGGAACCGGGATACCCCATCTCAGCGCGGTGCGGCTGATGGAGACATCGCTCAGCCCGCTGCGAACGAACGAAATCACCTCGCGCCGCGTGGACTCGGGCTGCATGAAGTTGGGGTTGGCTTCGTAGAACTCCAGGAGCTTGCGTTCAAAAGCAGACAGCTTGAAAAAGTAATTCTCTTCGCTGACTGTTTCGGTGATTCGCCCACAATCGGGACAAGGCGCGCCGGGATCAACATCGACCCAGGCTTCGTCGGAAACGCAGTATTGGCCGGTATAGGAACCTTTGTAGACGTACCCGCGATCGCGCAGCGTGGCGAAGAGCTTCTGCACACCGCGCTTGTGGCGAGGCTCGGTGGTGCGGATGAAGTCGTCGTAGGTGATGCCAAGACGATCCCACAGGCCGCGGAACTCGCCGGCGATATTGTCGGCGAACTCCTGGGGCGTGCGGCCGGCCTGCTTGGCGGAGCGCTCGATCTTTTGGCCGTGCTCGTCGGTGCCGGTCAGGAACCAGGTTTCGATGCCAAGGGCGCGTTTGCGCCGTGCGATGGCGTCGCAGACGATGGTGGAGTAGGCGTGGCCCAGGTGCGGCCGCGCGTTCACGTAATAGATGGGCGTGGTGAGATAAAAGTGGGCGGAGTTGGACGCAGGATTTGTCATCAATCTTGTCTGACCGCGCGCTCACTTTCGTTCGCTGAAAGGTCTTCGTCGATCACTCTCCATCTTACGGCATTCGATCTGCCTTCCCGCAGGTGGTCTGTTAGAATCGCCTTGAAAATCAAGGATTTCTGAGGCATCTACACGTGTATCTGGAATTGCAAAAGCGGCTCACGGCGCGTCTTCGCGATGTGCTCAAAGCAAAGTACGAACTCGAGGTTGAAAACATTCCGCTGGAGACTCCGCCGGAGCTCAAGTTCGGCGAGCTGGCGACGCCGATTGCATTTGAGCTGGCGCGCAAGCTGCGCAAGGCCCCGAAGGTGATCGCGCAGGAGATTGTTGCCGCGCTGGGCGTGGTGGAGGAGTTTGCCGGATTTGAAGTCGCCGGCGCGGGGTACATGAATGCGCGCCTCAACCGGGCATCCGGAGTGCGCAGTGTTGCTGCTGGGGCCGGTTTGGAAGTGCCTGCTTCGGGTGTAAAGGCGCTCGTCGAACACACCAGCATCAATCCCAACAAGGCCGCACACGTCGGGCACCTGCGCAATGCGATTCTGGGTGACACTTTTGTGCGTTTGCTGCGCGCGGCGGGGCAGCAGGTGACGGTACAGAACTACATCGACAACACCGGCGTGCAGGTGGCGGATATTGTCGTTGCACTCACGCATCTCGAACTCGATACCATTCCTGATCTTCCAGTAAGCGAACAGCACACGCTTGCGGGCATCAAAAAGCGGATCGCGTTTCTGGCTGACAGGGTGAAAAGCAATCCACAGGATAAGGAAGCCTGGATCGACTATTACTGTTGGGATTTGTACGCGCGCGTTAACGTCTGGTACGCGGCGCTGGATGTGATTGAACAAAACCAGAAATTGGTTGCCGAAAGGAAACAGATTCGACTCAACGCGCTCCACGCCATTGAGGCCGGCAACAACCATACGGCCGAAATCGCCGAGCTGATCTCGACGGCTGTCCTGAAGCGGCATCTTGAAACCATGCTGCGCCTGGATATCGAGTACGACTTTCTGCCGCGCGAGAGCGAGATTCTGCACCTGAATTTCTGGGCGCTGGCATTTGAGCAATTAAAGAAGACCGGTGTGCTGTATTTCGAGAATGAGGGCAAGAACAAGGGCTGCTGGGTGATGACGCGGCCGGCATCAGTGGGCAAGACCGTCGAAAGCGCTGACGGGACAGAAGACCCAGCCGATGAAGAAAGCTCGCGAGACGTTGACGAAGATGCGAAGGTGATTGTTCGCTCCAATGGAACGGTGACCTACGTCGGCAAGGACATCGCCTATCACCTGTGGAAGTTTGGGCTGCTGGGACGCGACTTTGGCTACAAGAGATTCTTCGCCTATCCGGATCACGAGTGCTGGATTTCGGCGGAAAAGGGCGAGGAAAGCCATCCGCACTTCGGCGGGGCGAATGCGATCTACAACGTGATCGACGTAAGGCAAACGGATCCGCAGGCGAATCTTGTTCAGGCTTTGCGGGGGATGGGGTACGTCGATCAGGCCGATCACTGTATCCATTTCGGATACGAGAAGGTCGCGCTCACGCCGCGCTGCGCGCTCGAGATGGGTTATGAGGTGGCGCAGGAAGACCTCAATAGTCCTTATATTCTGGTCAGCGGCCGCAAGGGTTTCGGTGTGAAGGCCGATGACCTGATTGACAAGCTGATTGGAGCAACACGGGCCGAGGTGGACTCACGGCAGACAGGGCGCGATGAGGCCGAACGGCAGAAGATTGCGAAACAGATTGCGATTGGCGCGCTGCGTTACTTCATGCTGAAGTTCACGCGGAATTCGGTGATTGCTTTCGATTTCAAAGATGCATTGAGCTTTGAAGGCGAGACTGGGCCATACATCCAATACGCCGTGGTGCGGGCGCGGAACATTTTTCGCAAGGCCGAGACGAGCGAAAAAGCGGCGTTAGCGGAGCTAGAGAAGTTAGGTCCACAGGCCCTGGGCAAGTATGTTAACGGAGAAAACGCGGAAGATATCTGGGCCCTGTGGCTTCGGGCCGGCCGGCGCACGGCGGTGCTGGAGCAGTGCATTGCGACCTCTGAGCCTGCCTATCTCGCGAAGCATGCATTCCAGTTGGCGCAGGAGTTCAATAACTTCTATCACAAGCACCACATCCTGACCGAAGAGGATCCAGGGCGGAAGACGTTTCTATTGGCAACGGCCGCGGTGGTGTTGCGTGAACTCGTCACAGTGCTTGGCTGGCTGGGGATCGAGAGTCCGGAGGCAATGTAAGGCACCGTTGCCTCTGTGGTCGGCATCACATTGGTCCCGGTGGCGTCACGATATAGTGCTCCACGGTTAGATCTATGACGAATGCAGGTTTGATGACACCTACTCTTCTCCCCATCCAGGATGTCGCCCGCAAGCTGGCACTGCGGCCCGAAGAATACGAAATCCTTGGTTCGTTCGGTGCAAAGCTGAGGCTGGGTCTGCTCGATAACCCTGCGTTTCCCGTGCGCGGCAAACTGATCCTGGTGACCGCGACTACGCCGACGACCTCCGGTGAGGGCAAGACGGTGGTATCGATTGGCCTGGCGCAGGGACTGGAACACCTCGGACGCAAGGCTATTGTCACGTCGCGCGAGCCTTCTCTGGGGCCGGTCTTTGGCATGAAGGGCGGCGCAGCCGGGGGTGGCCGGTCGCAGGTCGAGCCCAGCCAGCAAATCAACCTGCATTTTCATGGCGATTTCCATGCCATCACGTCGGCGCACAATTTGCTCGCGGCCATGTTGGACTCGCATCTCTACTTTGGCAATGCTCTGGACCTCGATCCGGCGCAGATTACGTGGCCGCGCGCAATGGATATGAACGACCGCGCTCTGCGGCAGGTCATCGTGAGTGCCGGCCAGCAGGACAAATCAGGCCACGAGGGGGGCAATCGGGCAACGGGTTTCGTCATTACCGCGGCATCGGAGATCATGGCGATCCTCGGATTGGCGACGAGCCAAGCTGACCTACGGCGACGGCTGGCTTCCATCGTGGTCGGCGTATCGCGCGCGGGCACGCCGGTGACGGCGGCCGAACTGGGCGCAACGGGAGCAATGATGGGACTCCTGAATGAGGCTCTGATGCCAAACCTTGTGCAGACCACCGAAGGCACTCCGGCGCTGGTGCATACAGGGCCGTTCGCAAACATCGCGCATGGCACCAGCAGCGTGCTGTCGCAACAAATGGGCATCAGACTTGCGGATTATGTGGTGAATGAGTGCGGCTTTGCAGCCGATCTTGGTGCGGAGAAGTACTTCGACATCGTGATGGGCGTTTCGGGGGTTCGACCAGCCGCGGCTGTGTTGGTGGCAACGGTGCAGAGCCTGCGCGCGCAGGGAGTGGGCGATCTGGCGGCGGGATTCGCAAACCTTGAGCACCACCTGAGAGTCCTGCGGGGATATGGCGTTCCCGTCGTAGTAGCGATCAACAGCTTTCCCGCAGATACGCCGGCGGAACTGGATGCGATTGCGGCGGAGTGCGCCCGCCTTGGCGCGGAGTCCGCGGTCACCACGGCATTCAGCGAAGGCGGGGAGGGCTCGGTCGACCTGGCTGAAAAGGTTGTCGGGCTGATGGAGAGCAATGGTTCGCCGGATGTAAGGCCGGTGTACGCGTTGGACGACACGCTCGAAGAGAAGATCCACGAGGTGGCGACGAAGGTGTACGGCGCCGATGGCGTAACGCTCAGCGATGTTGCGCGGGCCAAGCTCGATCTCTATGCGGAGTGGGGCTTTGGACTTCTGCCAGTGTGCATTGCGAAAACGCAGTACTCGTTGACCGACGATCCAAAACGAATGGGCGCGCCGACTGGCTGGACGCTGCATGTGAACGATGTTTCGCTGTCGGCGGGCGCAGGCTTCGTCGTCGCGGTTGCCGGTAATATGATGCTGATGCCGGGCCTGCCCCGGGAGCCGCGGGCGCTCGCGATCGATGTGGACCACGAGGGAAATATTGTTGGCGTTTAGAGCCTAATAGCTTCTGACCCACTCCAGGATCGAGCGGACGCCGACGCCGCTGGGGCCACTCGCAATATACGGCCGTGATTCGTCAATCCATGCCAAGCCGGCAATGTCGAGGTGAATCCACGGTGTGTCTTCTGCGAACGCCTTCAGGAATTCCGCAGCGGTACTGGCTCCGCCATAGCGTCCGCCCGTGTTCTTGATATCGGCAATATCGGACTTGATGAGGTCGGCGTATTCCTCTCCCAGGGGCATGCGCCAGAATTTCTCGCCGGACGTAGCGAGCGCTGCGTTGAACCTCTCAAACGTGGCCTCGTCGTTAGAGAAAACGCCGGCGTTGACTTTGCCCAGCGCAACCCCGATCGCTCCGGTGAGCGTGGCGGCGTCGATCAGGTGGGTCGCTCCCAATTGACGCGCATACGTGAGGCCGTCGGCCAGCACCAGGCGGCCTTCGGCGTCGGTATTGATGACGTCGATTGTCTTTCCCGACATTGCGGTCAAAACATCGCCGGGCTTATAGGCTTTGCCGTCCGGCATATTCTCCGAAGCGCAAATGATGGCGATGACGCGGACCTTCGGTTTGAGTAGAGCGATGGCGCGCATGGCGCCCAGCATGGCTGCGCCGCCGGCCATGTCGTATTTCATCTTTTCCATGTTCTCGCCGGGCTTGATGGAGATGCCGCCGGTGTCGAAGGTGATGCCCTTACCGACGAGGCCCAACACGGGGCCGTCGCCTATACCTTCGGGCTCATAACGGAGCACGATGAGTGCGGGCGGTTCCTCGGAACCCTGGGAGACGCCCCAGAAGGCGCCCATCTTGAGCTCGTGCAGCTTGTCGGTGGAGTGTACTTCGCAGGCCAGGCCCACTTCTTTTGCCATAGCCGCGGCCCGCTGGCCCATGATGGTCGGGGTCAGTTTGTTGCCAGGCTCGTTCACGAGCGAGCGCGTAAAGTTCTGGCATTCGCCGATGAGGCCGCCTTCGGCAAAAGCTGATTCGACTGCTGCGTGGTCGGCGCCGGCGGGAGCGACGAGGGTAAAGGACTGCACGCTTTGGTCCTTGCGATCGCTGCGATAGGTGTCGGGATCGAAGTCGCCAACGAAGGCGCCCTCAACGGCAGCTCTTGCCACGCCTGCGGGAGGCAGGCTTTTGGAGTCGTTCTCGGGCAACGCAAAGGCCAGCTCGCGAATGCCCCGGGGCTTGGTAAAGCGGACGGCGGTTCCTGCGGCGTTGCGGAGGCTGTGAACGGTGGCTTTGGCTTGTTTGCCGAGGCCGACGATCAGGAGGCGTTTGGCAACGAGGCCGGTCGGCGCGTGCAAGAGGAGGGTCTCGTTGGCGCCGGCCTTGTATTCTCCGCTCGCGAGCACGGCGGCCGCCGCGGCGGTTACGGCTGGGTCGGCGGTAAGAAGCGCGGGCGCGGGCTTGGCGCTGGGACCTTTTTCGGTCTGGGTGTCGATGGCCGGAACAGCAAGCAGTTCGGTTTGTATCTCGGCAAGATTCGCGTAGGAAAGCCTAGTCTTCATCGATTCCTCAAATTGTGTTTCGAATGTAAATGACCGTCAATTGTCGCGGCGGTGCTTATTGGCGTTGATGGCGGCGCGGGCTTCGCGGTCGGCCTCGCGGCGGCGCTCGGTTTCGCGCTTATCCCAGTCCTGTTTGCCCTTGGCGAGGGCCAATTCGCACTTGACGCGCCCATTGCGAAAGTAAAGCCGGGTCGGGATGAGCGTATGCCCCTTGATTTGCGTCTTTGACTGTAGCTTGCGAACCTCTCCGCGGTGCATCAGCAGTTTGCGCGTGCGCAGGGCGTCGTGGTTGGAAATATTGCCGTGTGAGTAAGGACCTATATGTACATTGAGCAGGAAGGCTTCCCCGTCCTTAATCAGCCCGTAGGAGTCCTTCAAGTTGGCTTTGCCTTCGCGGATGGATTTGACCTCGGTGCCGCGGAGGGCCACGCCGGCCTCGAATTTCTCAAGGAGGAAGTAGTTGTGGCTTGCGGCGCGATTCTGAGCGGCGTCGCGTTCACCGGAAGCCACGGGGTCGCGGGGACGCACGGGTTTTTGAGGCCCGGAACCGTCCTTCGGAGCGATCGTGTGGCTGGTCTGGCGGGGCATTGCAAAGTTTCCTCGAATTTTCATCGTAGCATCGGCGGGGAAACTGGTATTGGTGCGGGCGAGCAGCAGCCGGACACATGGGCCGTTCGGACCGGAGCACAATTCAGGCGCCCAGCAGGGCTTTGTTAGAATGAGGCGACGTTGGATGGGTGTTTCGATTGCTAGATATTGCGTCATGAGATATCTGGAGCGGCTCGAAGGGGAGAATGGGCCCGACACAACGCTAAGGAGTTCGATGAGTCGCCGCGCAGCCGCACCGGCCGCATCCCAAATGGTTTTCAGGATCGCGCTTTTCGCTCTTCTGGCCGTACTCGGCGCAGGACAGGCGGAGTTGCATGCGCAGTCGGCAAAGTCCTGGTACAAGCAGGGACAGGCTGCCGAAGCGCGCGAGGACTTCGATGCAGCTTTCAATGATTATCAGAAGGCGTATTCGCTGGTCCCCAAAGAGTTGAGCTACAAAGAAGCTTACTTCCGGGTGCAGATCCCGGCCGCTGCACTGCACATGAAGAATGGGCGCAGGCTATTTGGGACCGGGGACGAGCAGGGCGCATTGATGGAGTTTTTGCGCGCCTCGGAGATCGACCCCGGCGACGAGGCTGCCCAGCAGGAGATTGCCAAGGTCCGCGCTCTGCACAAGGAGCAGATGCCGTCAAATCCCAACGGTCTTCCTGAGAGCGCCAGCGAGCAAACTGAGCTCGACACAATGGCGGCGCCTGTGCAATTGAAGCCGCTTTCGAACGAACCGTTGACCCTGCACATGGTGGAAGACTCGAAGAACGTGTATCAGGCGGTGGGCAAGGCAGCCGGCGTCAATGTGCTGTTCGATCCGGACTACACCGGGAAGCGAATCCAGGTGGACCTGACTAATGTCTCGCTGGTGGAAGCGCTGCGCATTGTGGGGACGTTGTCGACCACATTCTGGCGGCCGGTTACAAGCAACACGATTTTTGTTGCTGCGAACACGCGCACGAAGCGAACCGAGCTGGACGAGCAGGCGGTGCAGACGTTTTATCTGACCAATGCATGGCAGCAAAACGATTTGACCGATGTGCAGACCGCCATCCGCAACATATTGCCGAACTCGCATGCCTACGGAGTCGCGAGCCAGAATGCCATCGTGATGCGGGGCACGCCGGATGAACTGTTACTGGCGCAAAAACTGGTAAACGATCTGGACAGGGCCCGGCCCGAAGTGGTGGTCGACATTGCAGTGCTGGAGGTGAGCAAGAACTGGGAGCGGACATTGGGCATTGCATGGCCACAGAGCGCTGGGGTTCAGCTGATATCGCCGAACTCCAGTTCGTCGAGCTCGTCTTCCTCCTCCTCCTCTTCCTCTTCGTCATCGTCCACCACTTCGACTCCGACGCTCTATGACCTGGCACATTTGAACTCGAACGATTTTGCCGTCACCATCGGCACGGCAACAGCCAACGCACTGCTGACTGATGCGACCACCAAGACCCTGCAGAGCCCGCGTATCCGGTCCACGGACGCCCAGAAGGCGACGATGAAGATCGGTTCCAGAATCCCAATTGCCACGGGTTCTTTCCAGTCGGGCGTGGGCGTAGCAGCTGCAGTAACGCCGCTGGCCGAGACCCAGTTCCAATACATCGATGTGGGCGTGAACATCGATATGACGCCGACGGTGCATTACAACCACGACGTCACGCTGAAGATTGCGATTGAAGTGAGTTCGGAGAGCAATAACGTCACTATCGAAGGCGTGACCGAGCCCATCATTGCACAGAAGAAGAGCGAGCAGACCATTCGATTGCGCGAGGGAGAGGCGGCCATTCTCGGCGGAATCTTGAATCAGCAGGACATTCAGAGCTGGACCGGGATTCCGGGGCTGAGCTCGATTCCGATTCTGAAATACCTCTTTGGATCGAAGGACCACCAGAAGACTGACGACGAGATCGTCTTCCTGCTTGTGCCGCATGTTGTGCGCTCGCCGGAGTTGACTGCGACGAACCTGCGTCCGATTGATACAGGGGCCGGACAGCAGATCGAATTGAGGCACATTTCGACCGAGGGAGATCTCTCGCCGATTGCTCCGCCGCCGGTTCGTCCCGCCGCAACGGCACAGCCCGGGGTGGGCACAGTGCCGGGAGAGAGTGCGCAGGCGGCTGCGCCAGAAGCTTTGGCGCAAATGCGCGCGGCTGCGCAGGGGCCGCCGCCTGCTGCGGCGCCGAGTGCGGCTACACCGACTGGGCCAGCAACTTTGCCGGCCGGCGTGCGCTTCTCGCTTGTGCCGTCGTCCGGTTCCAATGTGGCTGCGGGCAGCACCTTCCAGGTTCCCATTGTGATGACCGGGGCAAGAGATATTGCGTCCGTGCCGCTCCAGGTGCAATACGACCCCGCGAAGCTGTCGCTGGTAAATGTGGGCGACGGCGATCTTTTGGGCCGGGACGGACAGGCTGTGGCGCTCGTGCATCGGGACGACGGACGGGGCACGATTACGATTAATGCTTCGCGCCCCCCTGGAACTGTCGGCGTGAGCGGTGCCGGTGTGGTTTGCGTCCTGACATTCCAGGCGAAGGCGGCGGGTGAAACCCCCATTCGCATCACACGGCCTGGGGCGATGACCAGCGCGCAGCAGCCGGTGCCGGCCGAGGGCGCGCAGACAACCATCGTGGTGAAGTAGAGTGCAGTGCCGATGAGCAGCGAGCGGCCAATCCGGAAACGCACGGAACGCGGCCTGACCTTGATCGAGCTGATCGTGACGGTGGCGATTCTCGCGATTCTTGCCTCGGCAGCGGTGCCTGTGGCGCGCTTCAAGGTCAAGCGGGACCGGGAACGCGAACTGCGGCGCGATCTGTGGGAGATGCGCGACGCGATCGATCACTACAAGGATGCCGCGGACCGGGGCGCATTCCAGACCAAGGTGGATAGTCAGAATTATCCGCCCGACCTGGATACGCTGGTGAACGGAGTGGATGTGCAGAGCAAGAAGGTGAAGTTCCTGCGCCGCATTCCCGTCGACCCGATGACCGGCAAGGCGGAATGGGGCTTGCGCTCGATGCAGGACGATCCGACTTCGGACACGTTTGGCGGGCAGAGCGTTTTCGATGTGTATTCGAAGTCGCAGGGCACTGCGCTCGACGGCACCAAGTACGCGGACTGGTAGGACAGCATGCGTAGGATGCGGAGACAAGACGCGGGCTTTACGTTGATGGAGCTGATGATCGTAATGGCGATCATCGGGATCCTCGCAACGCTGGCGATTCCGAGCTTCGTCGGTGCGATCAAGTCGGCGAGAGAAGCGGTACTGCGCGAAGATCTGCACGTGATGCGTGCCGCCATCGACTCCTACACGATGGACAAACAAAAAGCACCACAGTCACTTGACGACCTGATCCAGGACGGCTACCTTCGGAGCATCCCGGAGGATCCGATGACGCATAGCCGTGATACATGGGTGACGGATACAAGCGACACGCTATCTTCCGTGGATCAGACGGACTCGGGGGGCATCAACGACGTGCATTCCGGGTCGCAGGAAACGGGTACAGACGGGCAGCTTTACTCGACCTGGTAGATAGCCAGGAGCCGGTATAAAGGAACGACATGACTCCACGGGCGTATCGCGCGCTTCTTCTCATGGCGTGCATGGGCGCATTTGCTGGATTGTTGCAGGCGCAAACCGCAAAAGTGATCACGATCAAAGTGAGGGATGGCAAGACCGGCGAGGTGATTGATCCCTCGAATGTTCACGTGCGCTTCAATCATCAGCAAGAGGCGAGCGGCAATTGGATGGACCAAAAAGACGACGGCACCATCGAAGTGAAGCTTCCCCAAGACGCGAAGACGATCGCAGTACGCGCCACCTACCAGAATTCCACGGAATATTTCGTCAACTGCGATGCGGCGAAACAGAAGAATAGCTTCGCGGAGAACTGGTATCCGGTCACAGACGTCCTGATGTTCGGCCTCGCGATTCCCAATGACTGCGTCAAGCCGAAAGATGCCGGGAAGGTGCAGCGCGAGGTAAAGCCCGGCGAGTTTATTCTCTTTGTTCGGAAGATGAATTGGAAAGAACAGGCGCTCGAATAGCCACGGCGAGACGCGATCAGAGAGAGTTCGATTTGGCGCACGATCCCCACGCATCGCCCGGACTTCTTTTTGCCCTTGAGGTCTACAAGCATTACTTCAGATTGATGCGGACGGCGAATGCCGGCCTGCGCTATGTTCTGGACCGACCAGCGAGCCAAGAATCGGATGGAGATCCAAGCCTGGGCGGGAAGCTTCTTTGGGCCGCGGAACTCGATGCGGAAAGCCGAGCGTTGGTGGTTGCGGGACACATTGCCGGCGCAGCGACGCTGACCGCAACCGCAAACGTCGATGCGCAAAAGCAAGCCATTCGCGATGGCGTGGTGGATTTCCTGGTCACGTCGCTCGATGAGGCGCTGCGCATCCTCAAGAACGAAATCCGCAAGCGACAAAGCGTCGCGGTCTGCGTGGGCGCAGTCCCGAAACTGATCGAAAGCGAGATGATGGAACGGGGTGTCCGGCCTGATCTATCCCGGGAAGGCTTGACGTCGGTGGCAGAAGGCGAAAAGGCCCTCCGTGGACCGGCAAATCATCCGGAACTTGATCCGATTGACGCGAAAACGCTCATTGTTTGGCGAGTGGATGCTGCGCCGGCACAGTGGCTGCCGAAGCTGGATGCCCTCGCGCTCGATTGTCTCGACGTGGAGGATTGGGTTGCACGCCGTTGGCTGCGGCTGGGCGGACGTTCGATGGGCCGCCTGGGGCAAGGAGCCCATTTACTCATCAGCAATCGGGAGTTTGCGGCGCGGATGATTGAGCGAACGCGCGAGCATGTACTGCGAGGGGAGATCAAGGTGCGCGGCCAGATTCAGGTGAGTTTCGAGGGCGGGAACGAAGAGTATGATTTTCAGCCGCCGGGAACGAATCAAGCGGACTAACTTCAGTCTTGATCCGTAGCGTCTGCCTCGATCCGGCTCCAGAGTTCATTGACGCCGGCGCCGGTTTTTGCGGAGATGGGAACGATCTCGTCCAATTCCAGGCCCTTTTTCAAAGCAAGCAGATTGCGCGTGCGCTCGTTGCCACTGAGACGATCGACCTTGGTGGCGACAACGGCGAAGCTGCGTCCAGCGTGGCGTAGCCAATCGATGAGCTGTTTATCGCCTGGCTGCGCTGGAATGTTGGAGTCGACGAGGCAGATGCAGAGACTGAGGGTTGCGCGATGCTCGAGATAAGGCTCAATGAAGGCCGGCCATCCGGCAGAGATGGACTTGGAGATCTTCGCGTAGCCATAACCGGGCAGGTCGGCGAGGATTTTTTGTTGCCGCTGGCGCTGGTCGAGCAGGGCGAAAAAATTGATCGCGCGGGTGCGGCCGGGTGTCGACGAGACCTTAGCAGCCTTGTCGCCGACAAGCGCATTTAACAAACTCGACTTGCCCACATTGGAACGTCCGAGGAAGGCAATCTCCGGCACCGTGGGAGCGGGGAATTGCTCAGCCGACAGCGCGGAGAGCAGGAATTGAGTGGTATAGCGCATAGTGGGCGGGCGTACGGCAATCTTACTGCCGCGCCACCTGCCCGCTGACAACGTCGGCTGGTGGCACGGCCGTCAGCACTTCGCTTTCTGACGGGATGGGGGTGGGAAGCGGGCTCTCCAGAGCAAGCGCCAGCACCTCGTCCATCGTATCGACGAAATGAAGTTTCATGGAGTTCTTGATATTGTCGGGCAACTCCGCAACGTCTTTTTCGTTGGACTTGGGCAGGATGGCTTCAAAGATGCCCGCGCGCAGAGCGGCGAGCAGTTTTTCTTTGAGGCCGCCGATGGGCAGGACCTTGCCGCGCAGCGTGATTTCGCCGGTCATGGCGATATCGCGGCGGACGGGAATTTTCGCGAGTGCGCTGGCGAGGGCCGTGGCCATTGTGATTCCAGCCGAGGGGCCGTCCTTGGGGATGGCGCCTTCGGGCACGTGCAAGTGGAGGTCGACGTTGCGATAAAACTCGCGGCTAAGGCCCAGCGCCTGGGCACGCCCGCGAATGTAGCTGAGCGCAGCCTGCGCGGACTCCTGCATCACGTCGCCAAGCTGGCCGGTGATGGTGAGCTTGCCTTTGCCGTCGAGCACCTGCACTTCCGTGGTGAGAATGCTGCCGCCGACTTCGGTCCAGGCCAAGCCGGTCACGAGGCCAACTTCGCTCTTTTCGTGCACCTCGGAGTCGCGGAATCTTACCACGCCCAGAAATTCGTTGATGTTGGCTGCAGTAACCTCTTCCTTGTGCTTGGCGCCCTTCTTGACCACGCGGCGCGCGACCTTGCGGCAGACGTTGCCGATTTCGCGCTCGAGATTGCGCACTCCGGCTTCACGCGTGTAGCTGCGAATGATTTCGAGAATCGCATCGTCCTGAAAGACGATGTTTTTGTCGCTGAGACCAGTCTGCTCGCGCTGCTTCTTGACCAGGTACTGGCGCGCGATTTCGAGCTTTTCGTGCTCGGTGTATCCCTGCAAGCGGAGCACTTCCATGCGGTCCTGCAGCGCCGGAGGAATGGTGTGCATCACGTTCGCCGTCGCAACAAATAGAACCTGTGAGAGGTCGTAATCGACGTCGAGATAGTGATCCTGGAAGGTCGTGTTCTGTTCAGGATCGAGAACTTCAAGCAACGCCGATGCCGGATCGCCGCGGAAATCCGAGGCCATCTTGTCGACTTCGTCGAGCAGGAAGACGGGGTTCTTTGTTCCAGCGCGCTTCATGTGCTGGATGATTTGACCAGGCAAGGCTCCAATGTATGTCCGGCGATGCCCGCGGATCTCTGCTTCATCGCGCACGCCGCCCAGCGAGAGACGCACGAATTTGCGGCCCGTGGACTTGGCAATCGACATGCCGAGCGACGTTTTGCCTACGCCCGGAGGTCCGACGAAGCAGAGGATGCTGCCTTTGGGATTCTTCACGAGCTGGCGGACGGCGAGGAATTCGAGGATGCGCTCCTTGATTTTTTCGAGCCCGTAGTGGTCCTCGTTGAGAACCTTTTCAGCGTAGTCGATGGAGCGAGTTTCCTTGGACTTCTTCTTCCATGGCACCGCGAGGAGCCAGTCAATGTAGTTGCGGCTGACGGTCGATTCGGCGGACATGGGCGGCATGGCCTCGAGCTTTTTGAGCTCCTGAACGGCCTTTTCGAGGACTTCCTTGGGCATGCCGGCGGACTCTATCTTTTTGCGGAGTTCGTCGAACTCGCTTTTCTCGCCACGGCCCAATTCTTTCTGAATCGCCTTGATCTTCTCGTTGAGGTAGTACTCTTTTTGCGCGCGTTCCATCTGGCGCTTGACGCGCGATTGGATGTTGCGGTCGAGGTCCAGTTTTTCGATTTCGATATCGAGCACGTCGGCGATGCGCGCCAGGCGTGCGGCTGGATCGAAAATGCCAAGCAGTTCCTGCTTTTCTTCAATGCCGATTTGCAGGTTGGCAGCGATGGTGTCCGAGAGCTTCGCGGGCTCGTCCATGCGTACCGAGGCGATGATGGTCTCGTAATTAAGTGACTGCTGGAGCTTGACATACTGCTCAAAGAGCGAAGTGACGCGCTGCATGAGCTGCTCCAAGGCCGCAGTCATCTCGAACTCGGTCTTGCCGGTGCGCACGGTGGCGACGAAAAAGCCGTCGCGATCGTTGATTTCGATAGACTTAGCGCGTTCGACGCCCTCAACCAGGACTTTGATATTGCCATCCGGCATTTTGACGCTCTGCACGATGTTGCAGATGGCGCCTACCTGGTAAATTTCCTTGGCTTTGGGCTCATCGATTGAGGCGTCGTGCTGTGTGGCGAGAAAAATCTTGCGGTCGCCGTTGAGGGCCTCTTCGAGTGCGCGCACACTTGACAGGCGGCCCACCACGAAGGGCGTCATCATGTAGGGGAAGATCACCATGTCCCGGATGGGCATCATGGGGAGCTTGCGTGGTTCGGTCTTGTCGCGGGACGTGGTCATGGGCGCACCTTTGAGGAAACCCTAAATAAGATTGGACGCACAAGGCCGCCATCGGCTGCAGAAAAGGTTCCACGGCTCATGTTCGGATTGTACAGCGGAACCGGGTGGTCCACGATGTTACGACCGAATAGCGGAAACTTCTCGATTATGTGCAGGATGCCCCTGAAGGCTCCATCGCGGGTGGAGAAGCAGGGGCACAAGCCCCCGTTCAGATGAAACAAACGAGCGATTGGACGGTCAAGATTCCTCGCCCGATTGCGGGCTTGAGCAAAACGGGGCACCGTTCATCGCTTTTCAAATTTGATTTTGGATCGGCGAGGTGGGCGGCGTGTGTAATGCACCAACGTTCCATCCGCCAGCAAAACCGTGACAAAATCGTTGAGCGTTTTTGCGGTGACGCCATCGCCCTCAGGGTGAAATTCGATGCGCAGTTGGTGGCAAAAGTCGAACGAATATTCGGAGAGTCGAGAGTGTGCCGAGATTTTCTGCCGCACCAGAGTCTTGCGGAGAGATTGGGGCCATCCTTCTGATAATAAAGGGCTGGGATGCGAGTGGACGGAAGGAGTTGCGCTCGGGCGATTTGAACTGCCAGACGATCGCAGTCGCTGGAACCCGAGCGTTTCAAACACTTTGGCGTCACCGCTGAAGGCCTCCGAAAAAACCATGGAGAACGGCTGATACTTTTCAGCGCTTCTGCCGATATATCGACATGCCACAGATCACGGGACCAGCCCCGACTGCATATTCGACTGACTCGCTGCAACTTGCGCGATACGTAGCCAGGCAACCGATTCTAACGCCGGATGAGCGGGTTTTCGGTTACGAGCTTCTGTTCCGCTCCGGCGCCGCGAACCACTTCACCAGTTCGGATCCGACCGATGCCACGCGCTCGGTGATCGATATGTCGAGCCTGTTGGGTTTGGGCGTACTGTGCGACAACACACTCGCCTTCATCAACTGCAACCGCGAGATTCTGCTGAGCGAATTCATCACTCTTCTTCCGCCGGAGAACGTGGTATTGGAAGTTCTGAGCTCGGTGCCCCCGGACGAGGAGGTAATGCAGGCCTGCAGTCAGCTGAAGCGGGCAGGCGTAAAAATTGCTCTCGATGATTTCATCGTCGGCGATCCGCGGGAACCATTAGCTTACTTCGCAGATTTCATCAAAGTGGATCTGAAGCAGACCTCGCTTGCCGATGCCGGAATCATCGTAGCCGGTCATCGCGGCGTCTGCCGGATGATTGCCATGAAAGTGGAGACGAGGCAGGATTTTCAGTTCGCGAAAAAAGCGGGCTTCCAGATGGTGCAGGGCTATTTCTTCCGCAGACCTCAGATGGTGAGGACATGGACGGGTTCTGCCAATCGAGCGATTCACCTCGCGATTCTGAATGCGGTTCTCAAGGAAGACCTGGATCTAGGGCAGGTGGAAGATCTCATCAAGAAGGACGCGACCCTGTGTTTCCGCCTCCTGCGTTACTTGAACTCGCCGAGGTTCGGGTTCAGGGCCGAAATCTGCTCGGTTCGACAGGCCTTGCTCATTCTCGGAGAGAATGAAGTTCGGCGTTGGTGCCGGCTGGCGGTGACAGTGGAAATGACCCATGGCCGGACATCGGACCTGATGCTGGCTGCCCTGACGCGCGCCCATTTCTGCGAGCTTGTGGGACCGAACGCAGCGGACGGCGATCTCGACCTTTTCCTCCTGGGGCTTCTCTCGCTCATGGACGCGATTTTGGAGATTCCGATGGCGGCCGTTGTCGATGCATTGTCTGTCCATCACGACATCAAATCGGCACTCATGCAAAAAGAATCCAGCCTGTCCTCTCTGTACGACCTGATGCTTGCCGTAGAGGCTGGGGAGTGGGAAAACGTGACCAGATTGTGCGACGACATGCATCTCTCCGAACCCTTTGTTTCGGAGTCCCAGTGGAAGGCCATGGAATGGGCCCAGCAGGTGAGTTCGGGAGACCGGTAAGAAGGGAACAGAAAAACAGGGAACAGGGAATAGGGAATAGGGAAGCATATTCTCCGTTTCTGTGGTCGATGAATTCAATGCGCAAAAGAAATGACCCTCAGGCAATGGCTTGAGGGTCAATTTGCTTTTGGATTGGATTCGTTGCTTATCCGGCTTTTTCGAGCAGGCAGAGCGAGAGGTCGCGGCGCTCGACCATGTCTTTGGTAATTTCGAGATCGCGAACCCGCTTGTTCGACGGCAGATGATACATCAGGTCGAGCATCAGCTCCTCGAGGATCATCCGCAGACCGCGCGCCCCAACCTTGCGGGCCAGGGCTTCGCGGGCGACGGCAGCGGTCGCATCCGTGGTGAAGTGCAGGCGGACGTTTTCGTACTCGAGCAGGCGCTGGTACTGCTTGAGGATAGCGTTGCGGGGCTTGGTAAGAATTTCGATCAGCGCGGGTTCGTCCAGCTCGTCGAGGATGCCCATGACGGGCAGGCGGCCGACGAACTCAGGGATCAGGCCATACTTGATCAGGTCCTGCGGCTCGGTCTTGCGGAGCAATTCGGTGTCGCGGTGCGAACGGACAGTTGCTGCATCGGCTTCGGCATCCACGGATTTGAAGCCAAGAGCCTTTTTGCCAATGCGACGGCCGACGACGCGCTCGAGGCCGACGAAGGCCCCGCCGCAAATGAAGAGGATGTTGGTGGTGTCGACGGCAGTGAATTCCTGGTGCGGGTGCTTGCGTCCGCCTTGCGGTGGCACGTTGGCGACAGTACCTTCGAGGATCTTGAGCAGCGCCTGCTGGACGCCTTCGCCCGAAACGTCGCGGGTAATCGAGGGGTTCTCGTCCTTGCGACCGATCTTGTCGATTTCGTCGATATAGATGATGCCCTGCTGGGCGCGGTTCACGTCGCCGTCGGCAGCCTGGAGCAACTTGAGGATGATGTTCTCGACATCCTCACCCACGTAGCCCGCTTCAGTAAGCGTCGTGGCATCCACAATCGCGAAGGGAACATCGAGCATTTTGGCCAAGGTGTGCGCCAGGAGGGTTTTGCCGGAACCGGTGGGGCCGATGAGGAGGATGTTGGACTTGGCGAGCTCGACTTCGTTATTGCGCATCCGGTTCATCTGAATGCGTTTGTAGTGGTTGTAAACGGCGACAGCGAGCTTTTTCTTGGTCTGGTCCTGGCCGATGACGAAGTCGTCAAGAAAGCTTTTGACCTCTTGCGGCTTGGGAAGGTGGCCGGCGGTGGTGGCGGGGTGCGCCTCACCGCGGTCGTCTTCGAGGATGGAATTGCAAACCGCAACGCACTCATCGCAGATGTACGCGCGAGGATAGTCGCTGGGCGACGAGATCAGTTTGGCCACGGCGTCCTGCGACTTGTGGCAGAACGAGCAGCGTAGCGCTTCTTCGGGTCCCGTGCGCGTTTTCATTGTTGGACTACCCCCTGATAAGATACCGCGATTTGACTTCTGTGACTATGGCCCTTAAGTGCGAGGCCGGTCGATGATTTCGTCGATAATGCCGTACTCTTTCGCCTGTTGCGAGTTCATGATGAAGTCCCGTTCCACGTCATGTTCGATGCGGTCGAGGGGCTGGCCAGTGTGGGTGGCCATGAGGTTGTTGGTGATTTCCCGGATGCGCAGGATTTCGCGCGCGTGAATGTCGATGTCCGTAGCCTGACCGCTGAGTCCACCCATGGACGGCTGGTGAATCAGGATCCGCGAATTGGGGAGGGCAAACCGCTTGCCCTTGGTCCCAGCCAGCAGGAGAAATGCACCCATGCTGGCTGCCTGGCCTATGCAATAAGTCACCACGTTGTTCCGGATGAACTGCATGGTGTCGTAGATGGCAAGGCCGGCAGTAATGGAACCGCCTGGTGAATTGATGTAAAGCTGGACGTCCTTCTCCGGATCTTCGCCGGAGAGGAAGAGCATTTGGGCAACGATGAGGTTGGCGACCTGATCGTCGATGGGAGTACCGAGAAAGATGATGTTATCGCGAAGCAGACGGGAATAGATGTCGTAGGCGCGTTCGCCCCGACTCGTCTGCTCAACCACCATGGGAACTAATGCCATTCGAGTGCTTCTCTCGCTCTTCCGTCGGGGCCTGTTTTCCCCGTCCCTTTTGAAGGCCGCTCGTTTCGGGTTGGGGCAAGTCCGAAACGAGCAGCGTTAAACGCGGCTTTCGCTCTTAGGCAGGAAGCCTTTCATACAGTAAATTCGCGGTTTTCTCGCGTTTCATTTGTTCCCGGATTCTAGCGAGACCGCCATCCTGAGTCAAACGCTGGCGAAGTGTCTCTACCGGCTCATTGGATTGCAGGGCCGCCAATTGCACTTCGCGGTCCAACTCTTCGTCGCTTATGGTCACGCCTTCGGTCTCTGCGATTTTGTCGAGAATCAGATTGGTTTTGACCTCGCCGACAGCGCTCTCCCGCTGGGCTGCACGCAGGCGCGCGAAGTCAAGCTTGCGCATTTGTTCAGTGTCCATGCCTTGGGCAGCAAGGGCGCGCAATCCACGGTCGAGGCGCGCGTCCACCTGATCCTGCACCAGCGATTCCGGAACCGGGAAGGAAAACTTCTCGTTGAGCGTTGCAAACAGCTTGTCCTTGGTCTGCGAAGCAACGCTGCGGCGCTTGCGGTTGGCCATATGCTCGCGCACCCGGGTTTCAAGCTCGGAGAGATTCTCGTATTGGCCCAGTTCCTTGGCGAAATCGTCGTTCAGCTCGGGGACGATGCGCTTCTTGATGCCTTTAACTGTGACCTCGTAGGCAACGGCTTTGCCAGCCAGGCGAGCTTCAGAATAATCGGCAGGGTAAATGACTTCCGCTTTCAGTTCCTGTCCGGCTTTGGCGCCGCGCAGAACGGAGTTGAAAGCCTCGACGGTGTCTTTGCCACCAATTTCAACGAGAGCATCCTGGCCGGCAATCGGCACAGCCTCGGGCTCACTTTCGACCTGGCCGGAGTAGGAGATCTGCGCCCAGTCGCCATCGACGAGAGCGCGGTCTTCTTCAACCGGCTCGATGGTGGCGCGCGATTCGCGCAGTTCGGTCATCTCGTGCTGAAACTCTTCGTCGGTGAGTTCGGCGGAAGGCTTCTCTACAGTGACATCCTGGTAGCCCTCAATGGAAAACGCCGGAATGAATTCGAAAGCGGCCTTGACATGGAGCGGCTGTCCGTCTTCGACCGTGAGCTCGGTGACCTGAGGCTGCCCCACGGGCTGCACACCGAGCTCGCGTACGCCTCGATTGAAGCGCTCCGGGAGCAGGCCATCGATGACTTCTTTACGGATTTCCGAGGCGAAGCGGCGGCGCACGACGGACTCGGGAACCTTGCCGGGACGAAAGCCGGGAATACGCGCATATTTCTGATAATTCCGGGTAACGGTGCGGAAAGCCTTCGAGACATCTTCGGCGGGAACATCGAGCACCAGCTCGCGCGTGCAATCGGGATTCAGGACCGGACCGTGGGAGTGTTCGTGAACGTTTTCATGATCGTGGTCGTGCGTATGGGCTGCTTCAGGGGAAGTGGTTTTTTCGAGGGTTTCAGTGGAACTCAAAGTTTTGCCTTCCGGGCGCGACAAGCGCCACATAAACTACTGCCGCCGCCGCTCCGGGGCGATACTGCCGCGTGTGGCTCGGAGAAAT
Source organism: uncultured Acidobacteriaceae bacterium (assembly GCA_963745845.1). Taxonomy (GTDB): domain Bacteria; phylum Acidobacteriota; class Terriglobia; order Terriglobales; family Acidobacteriaceae; genus Telmatobacter. The sequence continues at coordinate 332,573 of CAVUZE010000007.1, forward strand.
CTCTTCCATTCATGGTAAGAGGGTTTGCCAGCAGGGTCAAACCCGCGGGGGTGAGGGTAGCCTGCCACGCCAATGCGGAGGTCACGTTACGTTAACGTGCAATGACCGTAATCTGGACACTCATCACTGCGGCAGCGCTGGGAAGTTGTCTTCTAGCCAGCTCTAGCGGTGAGCCGCGATACATGCGAGGGATGAAGGGGCTACAGCGGTTCCAACTTGCACTATGCTGAAGCCGCTGCTGCGGAGTGGTATTTTCCTGTCGGCGTCCCCTGCGACAAGGGGCCCCGCGAACAGGTCTTCGTTCGTGGGGAAGAGAGACAGGTCTCGTCGCTGGGGTGGAAGTAAAGAACACCTTGAATGGGCGAGGGCACATGAATTGTGAACCGCTTTAGAGTTCAGACCCAAGAGGCTTTCGGACGTATGGTAGGAATCGTGGATCGGCGGCGCCGCAGCGAAGATAGGAAGCGCGCGCCTCGGTCAAACTGAGATGGCCGTTTACGGTCAGCCGGATATCGGAGGCATCGGCATCCTCCTGTCCATCATCCTCCCACCAGCAGACGGGACACAGGGCCATGGCGCTAGGAGCTTCCAACGTTCTGTATCCGCAGCACGGACAACGGAAGAGTGTCTCGGGCGACAAATCACCTGTGGAAAGCTGCATATAAAAAGAGACGGTTTTTTCGGGTCCCTTGTTTACAAGACGCGGAGACAGCGAGCATAGACTCTGAATTCGAGCGGGTAAGCTGACGTCTCCCGTCTATTCTGTACAACGAAAAGCAAAGAGCGAAGGAGCTCTCTCGAATGCATAAATCTGGTCTGTCGGTTGCCCGAATCTGCCGCGTCGTTTGGATGGGACTGTTTCTTTTATTGCCGCTCTCGATGCGTGCACAGAATGGTTCGACTGACGGGCGGCTGCGCGTCGCCATTGTGGGCCTGGTCCACGACCATGTGGCGGGTTTCCTGGCGCAGCTGCCACAACACCACGATGTCGAGCTGGTGGGTATCGCGGAGCCAGATCCTGCGCTGCAGGCGAAATATCAAAAGAAGTATGGGCTCGCCGACGACCTCTTCTTCAAAGACCCGGCCAAGATGATTGAGCAGCGCCGGCCGCAGGCGTTGCTGGCTTACACCACGATTGCCGATCATCGGCGCGTCATCGAAATCGGCGCGCACTACGGCATTTCCGTCATGGTGGAGAAGCCGCTGACGATTTCACTCGACGACGCGCTCGCGATTCGGAGAATCGCACGTGAAAAGAATATTCATGTGCTGGTGAATTACGAGACGACCTGGTACCCGAGCAACAAGGCAGCCTACGACGAGGTGAGGGAGGGCCGGATCGGTGAAGTGCGGCGCGTCATGGTGCACGACGGACATCAAGGGCCGAAAGAGATTGGCGTGTCGGCGGACTTTCTCAAGTGGCTGACCGATCCCGAGCAAAACGGAGCCGGCGCGCTGTACGACTTCGGCTGCTATGGCGTGGACCTGATGACATGGCTGATGCGGGGCGAGACGCCGGAGACCGTGACTGCTGTGGTCAATCACGACAAGCCCCAGATCTATCCAAAGGTGGATGACGACTCGACCATCGTGCTGCAGTATCCGCATGCGCAAGCGGTGATTCAGGGCTCATGGAACTGGCCCTTCTCGCGCAAGGATATGGAGGTCTATGGTGCGACTGGATACGCGATCACAGTTGCAGCGGACCACATACGGGTTCGCCACGAGCACGACAACGAGGAGCGGATGACCACATCGCCGCCATTGCGTGAAGACGAAAGCAACTCGCTGAGCTATCTGGCGGCTGTTCTGCGCGGCCAGATTCAAGACAGAGGTGATTTGAGCGCGCTCGATACAAACGTGACGGTCATGCAGATTCTGGACGCAGCGCGGGAATCGGCGCGGACGGGACGTAGCGTGCACCTGTCTTCGATCGGCCAATAATGTCGCACAAAGTCGCCTTTTCACAAAGCATCAATCCGCAAGAACTTGGGTGCCCCATCCAAGCTCCGCTTGGGTGGGAAACCACGAACCCAATCCGCCGGCGGTCACCCACAACTGGGTGCCCCAGGTCTGGGTTTTCACTGGGGCCTCCAGCGATAGGTCTTCGTCGCTGGGGTGGTCTGAGACCTGGGAAAGCAACGAACCCAACCTGCACATCAGGGCGATTGCATGAGCGATTGGTTGTCAAGGCTGGTCCTCTTCGAACACAAAACCGGACCGATCCCCGCGGTCTTCCCGGAGGGAAGACACGAGAATAGCCCAGGACAAGCGAAGCGCGGTCCTGGGACAGCGTCCCAAGCACGTCTTCGCGCCCCGTAGCGGGCGCGGTGAAGGCTTTAATCACCGTTCATCGTGTTCATGCGATTGCTCTGACCCGCACATAACTCAACAACACGCAGCCGATCAAGTCCGCTCTACAATGAAGGCGTGCGAAAAGTCATTTTCTTTGCGGTTCCCGCGCTCGTCATTCTCGTCGCAATCGTCTTCGTCTTTGCGCGATCGGCAATGCCCGTCGTTGACGTACCCTCATCCATCACCACGCTCGGTCAGGCGACTCCAGTTACGGTGCAGGTTCACGATCCGCGCGGCGTGCGCAAGATCACCGCGACGGTCGAGCAGAACGGCACAAGCTATGCGGTTGGTGAAACGACGCAGCCCTCCAAGGTGGCGGACAGCAACTGGACGTTCACGGCTGGCGTGAAAGCAACGCCGCAACTCAAAGACGGCGCGGCAAAGCTGATTGTTGAGGCGACCTCGAACGATCTGCTCGGCAAGAAAGCCCACGCAGAGCGCGATGTCACCGTAGTGACGCGTCCTCCGTCGCTCAGTGTCGATTCAGACCAGCACTACTTGTACCTCGGCATGGCCGACCTGGTCACCTTTGACGTTTCCGGTGGCTGGACTGCGGCCGGAGTTCGCGTTGGCGATCAGACCTATCGCAGCTGGCCCATGCCCGGCGGCAAACCCGGCCGTTTTTCACTCTTTGCGTTCGCGTGGAACATGCCTCCCGGCACCGCGCCCGTGGTCTATGCATCCGTGGGTGCGGGAAACGATGTGACAAGCCCGATGGTGTTTCAGTTTCCCAAGAAGGAACAGCCCCATTACACCACGCACGATCTGCAGGTCAGCGACGCCTTCATGCAAAAGGTTGTCAACGAGCTTGATCCTAACGGTTCGGGCGATCCGGTTGCGCGCTTTGTAAAGATCAACAGCGAGATGCGGCGGGCCAATAACAAGACTCTCGCCGATCTTCGCTTCAAGACAGCGGAGAAGTTTCTATGGTCTCAGCCCTTCGCGCGGCAAACCCACTCGCAGGCCGAGGCGACGTTTGCTGATGTGCGCAACTACATCTATCACGGCAAAAAGATCGATCAGCAGGTGCACCTTGGCTACGATCTCGCGGTGACGCAGCACGTGGGCGTAGAAGCCTCGAACGACGGGCAGATCGTGTATGCCGCGCCGCTCGGCATCTACGGCAACTGCGTTGTGGTCGATCATGGCTATGGGCTGCAGACCATCTACGGCCACATGAGTCAGATCGATGTGCACGTCGGCGATATGGTCAAGCGCGGCCAGGTGATGGGACGCAGTGGAATGACCGGAATGGCCGGCGGCGATCACATCCATTTCGCCATGCAGCTTGACGGAGTCCAGATCGATCCCAAAGAGTGGTGGGACCCGCACTGGATTCACGACCACATTGCGCGCCGCGTGGATTTACCGGGGTTTAAGGGATAGTAGTCAAGATTGGTTGACGAGCAACTTCCGGTTGGGCACTTCCGGTTGGGCGGCGAATGTCCAGAGCGCTCAGACACTGTTGTCATCCCGAACGCCGTGAGGGATCTGCGGTTGTTCCTCATCACCTTCTATTCGACCGGCTCAACGTACGATTTCCCATGCAGAGGCTTCGCTATATAGGATGATTTCCAATTTCCAAATTGGAAATTTGTTTATAATGAGCCTATGCAAGGCCAGGATATTGCCCTTCTACTCAAACTCGCGATCGAAGATGACCCGCGCCTCCAGTCCAAAAAACTGGCCGAGAGTCTCTCCATCTCTCGGTCCGAGGTGTCGAAGGCTCTAAGGCGCTGCGTCGATGCCGGACTTCTTTACGTGTCGGGCGCCGAAAAACGGGTGAACCGATCCGGGCTGTTGGAATTCCTGGCGCACGGATTGAGGTACGTCTTTCCTCCGGTCCGGGGCTCAATGATTCGCGGTGTCCCGACCGCCGCCTCAGCCGAACCGCTCAAATCGCGCTTCGTCGACGAGAGAGAACCTCCGACGGTCTGGCCCTATGGAGAAGGAAAAGTCCGCGGGATTGCCCTCGCCCCTCTCTACGCAGGGGCGCCCAAAGCTGCGCTCAGAGATCAGGCGTTCTACTCGGTGCTTGCTCTCTCGGACGCGATCCGCAGTGGAAGAACCCGCGAACGAAATCTCGCCCTGGAACTCCTCAAGAAGGAGATCCATGCCTGATCCGAACCTGCCCTTGCTCGAAGAAGCGGCGCAAAAACTTGCTCCATTCCTGGAGGAGATCGTTTTTGTCGGTGGCGTCATTCTTGGCCTGCTGATTACCGATCAAGCCGCTGCTCCGATTCGGGGCACCAATGATGTCGATGTAATCGCCGAGATCGTCACCTACGCCGATTACATCGCATTCTCGGAGCGTCTGCGCAAGGTCCATTTCATAGAAGATTCGGGAGAAAAACCGCTCACCTGCCGATGGCATCATGGCCACCTTACGCTCGACGTAATGCCTCTCAACAAGGAGGTGCTCGGCTTCACCAATCGTTGGTATAGGCCGGCGCTCGGGCACGCCTCGATACACACGCTCCCAAGCGGGCGATCGATCCGCGTGATTACCGCGCCGTTTTTCCTCGGAACGAAGATGGAGGCATTCCGCGGGCGCGGCGGTATGGACTATCAAGCCAGCCACGATCTCGAAGACTTCGTCGCTGTCATTGAGGGGCGCAAGACCCTGCTTGAGGAAATTCGCGAATCACCGCAAGAGATCAAGGAATATTTTGCTGAGGCAGCCAAATCACTGGTTACTGAATCTCGGTTTCTCGACGTGCTTCCCGGATTCGTCTTGGAAGGCGAACGCGTCCCGCTCATCCTGGAACGGCTGGAAGGAATTGCCACCCGACGATGACGCTCAGTGAGCCAAAGTCGGGTTCTGTCCGGGTCGGTTGCGATCCAGGCACTTAGTCGACAGTCTCGGTATTCAAGCCGTCGAATAACTCCAATATCTGAAAGGCCGCATAGTCCTCCTTGCGCTCTCCGCGATGGTAGCAATCCCAGTAGCTCTGGACCCGCCTCTTTGTCGTCTCATAAAAGGCTGAATTGCGGCTCAGAAATTCTCGGTAGGTCCGAGGGTCTAGACGATTAAGACTGTCTCTGATTGAGGAGATGATTTCAATGACGTATTCCCCTACGAGTTGCACAACGAAGGGCGGTATCCACTCATGATTCGAATCGATAATCTCGGACAGGTGCTTCGCGCGAACAAAGCCGCTGTGATGCCGAGTCAATAGGCACCCAAGTAGCTCCCTCTGAGTTGATGAGAGGGAAGTCGAGTCAATTTGCGCTGGATCATGGTAGATCCGATACGGAATCCAGACTGTATCCTGACCAACCTTAAGAGAAAAGCTGTGCGCGGAGAAAGGAGGCTCTGGAAGTTCCGAAACAAGCCTCAGCGCGTCGTCTCGAAGCGCCGCGGGGAAAGCCTTGACCAAATCCAAATTGACGTTGCTCATTGGCTCTAACCCAAGCATAACCCGGCATCAGGCAAACCTCGAATGCGCTCCGATTTATTTGGTTTTCGCTCGAAGGTGGATGGTGCGGATTATTTCCCCGAATTCGCTACGCTGGTTTCAGAGAGAAACCAAGCCCCTACGCACTTCGTCGATTGTCCGGATTTTAGCCCGCCTGCAAGTTCCGTCTTTTGAGGACATTGAGATTCAACCTACTCAAAATAGAGAACTTAGCAAAGGTCATCGCCCACAACTCGTATCGATCGAGGGAATTGCAAAAATCACCCCTGGGGGGCGGCGGGGGAGAGGGATACCCGTACACCACCCCTGGAAGCAGGCCGCTAGCCTGTGAGAACTGGGCCTACGGCACAAACACGTGCAGCCGCACATGCCACTTGGTGCTCTGGCCGGGCTTGAGCGTGACCATACCGGTGTCCATCTTGCCCCACTCCTTGCCAAAGGGATTGGCGAAGTTGAACTGGTCCTCGATCGCGACAAACTTCATCGCCGGCGGAGCGTACATCTGGATCGTCTTGATCTCCGGTGACAGGCCGACGATATCCACGCCATATTTCGCGGCCGGATCGATCACCTTCACCGTAACGGCACCGTTCTTCCACTCCAGCTTACTCCAGTTGTCGTCGTAGAAGTTGTGCGCGAGTGCGACACCGTCCGCCGCGCGCAGATCGTATTGCGTTCCATCGACGGGCTTCAGCTTGCCGGTGGGGAAGACGTTGTCGTAGTTGTCGACCTCGGCGAGGTTGGAGCCGGGAATATGGATGCGCACCTGCGTGCGGTCGCCCGAGGGCAGTGCGAAATAAGGATGCCAGCCGATGGCGATAGGCTCGGCTTCGGTGCCCACATTGTGGGCCACGATGCTGGCGTCGATAGCTTCGGCGGTAAGCGCGATGGTGAAGTCGAGATCGGTTTTCGAGAGCCAATGGCCGCCGAATTTGCCCGCGTGAATGACGCCCGTGACTTCCTGGCCGCCGGGAATATCTTTCACCTGCACGTCATCGGTTTTTGCTTTGAGAATGAGTCCGTGCATGGCGTGTCGCTCGGCGCCGGGATTCTTGCCGATGTTGTTCGCAGGCAGTGTGATCGTGTGACCTTCCCATGATGTCGTAAGGGTCTTGCCGTCGGCCGAGAGCGGCCCACGAATGCGGTTGGGGTAAGGAACCAGGAACGCGGAGCCGAGGCGATAACCAAGGTCTCCATTTGCGTCGTCCTTCTCATCAAGCATCTGCTTGGCGCCGGCAAGGTCGGGCGAGGCGAGCACGTTGACGCTGCCCTTGCCCGGGAAATTGGCGGTGATCTGAATCAGTTCCATGCCTCGGCCGGGAGCGAGGGTGACGCTTGTGAACTCGGGCTTGGTGGCGCTGACGGCGGTACGGGTGAGAGTGACGATTCTCTGGCCGCCAATTTCGGTGACGTCTTGCGCAGGGCTACTCATGACGAACAGGCTCCCCATGAAAACCGGCAGGGCAATGGGAAGAGCAATCAATGTGCGAAGGGCATTTTTCATCTCGGTCCATCCCTGAAGGTGCAATCGGATTTTCCGGAACGGCCTGGTGCGCGGGCGCAAATTTGCCGTCGCGAGAAAGCGTATTCCGGAAGCGGCCTCATTCTACGACAGAGAGCCTGGTCGCGGCAGTGGCGGGAGGACGGAGTGACGATCAAGACGACGGATTGCGGGTGTTCGCCAGTTTTCCCGGATCGTGATTGCAAGCGGCAACGATGCCTTGCAGCAGCAGCTGCGCCGCTCGGGTTGACATTCGACCCGGACAGGCCGATACTTGGGTCGAATGGCTACCCAAGAGAACAACGAAGACCGTATTGCCCTCTTACAGGGCACCCTCGATCTGCTCATCCTGAAAACGCTGATTCCAGGCCCCTGCCATGGACAGGGTGTGGCGCGAACGATTCAACGGCAATCCGAAGACGTGTTTCTTGTGGACCACGGCTCGCTCTATGTAGCTCTGCAGCGGCTCGAAGACAAGGGATGGATTCGCGCCAAATGGGGAGTGAGCGAGAACAACCGCAAGGCGCGGTTCTATTCGTTGACTCCAAAGGGCCGTGAACAGCTGGTGGAGAAGACCGGCGAATGGCGCCGCCTGACACGGGCGATGGGGCTAATTCTCGATTCGAACGACGGCACGCAAGGTCAGGAGGCGTGACCATGTTCAGGCGCAAGCGCAGTGCGGAGGACTTTGCGGAGGAGATTAAAGCGCACCTTGCGCTCGAAGCGGATGAACTGCGCCGCGAGGGTCTGGGGGAGGACGATGCGCAGTGGAAGGCGCGGCGCGAATTTGGCAATGTCCGCGCGGCACACGAACGTTTCTACCTGCGAGGCCGCTGGGTCGGTCTCGACAAGTTGGGTCGCGATCTGCGCTTTGGGCTGCGGTCATTGCGGCAGAGTCCTGGATTTGCAATAACGGCGATCCTGACGCTTGCCCTCGGCGTGGGCGCGAACACGGCGGTTTTCAGCGTAATGAACGCCGTGCTGCTGCGGTCGTTGCCCGTAGCCGATCCGGATCGCCTGGTCTATCTGAGGACTTCGAACCCCCCGCGCGGTACCGGAACAATCGATTCCAATGAGACCTTTTCGTATCCAGTCTACGATGCGCTCAGAAAGCAAGCCCAAGCGCTCTCGCCGCTGATAGCCTTTGTGCCCCTGTCGGGCAGCAAGGTCGCGGTCCGCTATGGCGCGGAGCCGGAAGAAGCCGAAGGCGACATGGTGAGCGGCACATTCTTCTCTGGCCTCGGCGTGAATCTGCCTCTCGGCCGCGGATTCAGCGAACCGGACGAGACCAACCATGCGCCGATTGCGGTGATCAGCTACAACTACTGGACGCGGCGCTTCGCGCGCAACCCGGACGTGCTGGGAAAGACGCTGTTTGTGAACGGCGTGCCGATGACGATTGTTGGAATCACTGCGGAAGGCTTTGAGGGCGTCGAAGGCGGCGGTTCCACCGATTTCTGGATTCCCTTGCAGAGCAGGCCGGAATTGAATGCGTGGGGCAATCCTCCGGACGATGGAAGGACCTACATCACAGATTCAACCTGGTGGTGCTTGCGGCTCATCGCGCGGCTTGCTCCGGGCGTCAATCGGACGCAAGCGGTGGCGCAACTGCAGCCCGTTTATCAGAGAGCGGCTTATGTGGGGCTCGGTGGCTCACCCATGGAGGGCGAGAAACCGCCGGTTCTGAGCCTTGCCGATGCGAAGAGCTTTCCCGGCTATGACCAGATGTACGGCAATCCGCTGCGCATTTTGATGGCGATGGTGGGACTCGTTCTGCTGATTGCGATGGCCAACGTAGTGATGCTGCTGATGGCGCGCAATGCAACACGGCAGCGCGAGTTTTCGTTGCGCCTGGCGCTGGGCGCGGGACGCGGCGAGTTGTTTCGGCAACTGCTGATGGAGAGCGCGATCCTTGTGACGCTAGGCGGCGTATTGGCGTGGGCCTTCGCAGAAATGGCAGCGCGGTTGCTTGGCCGATGGGCGCAGATCGAGACCAGCCTTGCACCCGACACGACAGTGCTCCTGTTCACGCTGGGCGTGCTGGTGATTGCTGCGGTGCTGTTCGGCCTTGCGCCGCTGCGCGTGGCGCTTGCCGGAGGCGCCGAACTGGCGCTGAAGACTTCTGCCGCAACGTCGAACACGGATGCGGGGAAATCGCGCGGTGGAAGAATCATAGTCGCCTTGCAGATGGCGATGTGCGTTGTGCTCCTGGTTGGCGCGGGACTGTTGATTCGCAGTTTGAGGAATCTCGAAAATACTTCGCTGGGAATGCGTGTCGAAGGTCTCGTCGTCTTCGGAGTGAAGCCAAATATTCCGTCGGTTCCCAAGGGCGTTGCCTTTTACCAGAACCTGATGAGCAAATTGCGGGTCCTGCCGGGCGTGGAATCGGTAACCATCATGGAGTCGCGCATCGGCTCGGGATGGTCCAACAACAGCGACATGATGGTGGACGGAAGAATACCGGAAGTCTCTAACGGAACATCGAAGACGGTGCGCTGGAACGTCGTCGGCCCTAATTTTTTCGGCACCCTGGGCGTTCCTGTTCTCGCGGGTCGCGACTTTGCCGATTCCGATACCGCAAAATCACAACCCGTCGGCATGATCAACGAAGAATTTGCCAAGCGTTTCCTGCCGAATGTGAATCCCCTGGGTCACACATTTGGACCCGACAAAGGACAAGCCACGATGACCATCGTGGGCGTGGTGAAGAATCACAAGTATCGCAGCATCAATGAAAATCCGATCCCCATGGCCTGGTATATGTACGCGCAGATTCCGGTGATTGGTGCGATGCAAGTCGAGATGCGTGTCCACGGCGATCCAATGGCGATTCTCCCTGCTGCGCGCAAAGTGCTGCAGCAGCTGGACCCGAATTTGCCACTCATTCAACCGATGACGCAAAGGGCGCAATACGACACGACGATCTCCGGGCAAACGCTCTTTGCGCGCCTCGCCGGGTTCTTCGGTGTTCTGGCGGTGGTTCTGGTGGCGACGGGACTTTACGGGTCATTGGCCTATCGCGTGAGCGTGCGAACGGCCGAGATTGGTGTGCGCATGGCTGTTGGCGCGCGGCGCGAGCAGGTCGTTTGGATGATTCTGAAAGATAGCCTGCTGCTCACCGTGGCGGGCGTCGTGGCTGGTATTCCGCTGGCATTGCTTGTCAGCCGCGCACTTACTTCGTCTCTTTATAGGGTGAAGCCAATCGACCCGGTGAGTTATCTCATCGCCATCGTGGGCGTGACGGTGGTTGCGCTGGTTGCGAGTGCGCTGCCTGCGGGGCGCGCGGCAAGTGTCGACCCTATGACAGCGCTGCGCACGGAATAGAACCGCTGAAACTGCGGCGAGCCGGAATCCGTCCGAGGGCAATGGGTAAGGCGATGGTCTGCCTCGATCGGGCAGTTCGTTCAACATCCATGCTTGGTCTCAAAGCGATCACCGATCACCGATCCCGACAGCGTCTGAGGCGGCATGAGTCCAAGGGTCGTGATGATTTCTTCGGGAAGCTCCTCGTAGTAGAGGACGCCCGACTTTGCGCGGTGATGGTTCAAAGCCCAAAACCCCCCTGCCGCTGCACAGAGAACGAAACCGAGTCCGACCAATTCGCGGGGATGATTGAGCGCGTGCAGTTCATACTTAGCTCCCGAAGCGGCAAACGGGATAACTGCCAGCGCGAAAAACCAGAACACGTATTGGATATTTGACTTTCCAGGCAAGTAAGAACAGGTGAAGGGAACCTTGGAGAATCCGATCAGGCTGAGGTCGGCGAGAACAGAGCCCAATAGAGCGAGAATTGCAAGGTGTTCCATGACTTGATGCGGTGGCCGAAACCATAGCGACAGGGCAGCCGACACGATCCACCACGGGAGCACGCCAATCAGGAGGAGTGATTTCCGTGTTGCAGCGAAGTACTGCTCCGTTGGGCGCAACTGTGCGATACGTAAAACCCAATTCGCGTTGAGCGAGATGGGGAGCGCGAAGACTCTGCTCAGACCGACAACAGCGAACAACATCATCATGAATGTGGACATGAGGAAGCCGCTGGCGACAGGGCCGTGCGCAGGTGCCGCGAGTTCTCCGCGCACGATGGAGAGCGCGATGGCGCAGACAATGGCGAGATAGAAGGCATACGCTACGCGGTGTTGGCGGCTCCGAACCAGCGAGCGAAGCGTAAAGAACACGATTGCCTTGGTGAGCGAATTGCCGAGACGAGGGGTCCAGTGGGTGCCTCCCGCGCCTGGAACAAGATCGGGCTGCTCGATTGTTTTTTGCATCGTGTGCATGTAACAAAGCACCAGAGAAACCAACGATCCGACAAAGACGATCGCGAGGCCGATCCACGCCCGATGAGCCAGCCACGCAAGTTCGGGCGGCAAAGTACCGTTCAACTGGTTGAAGAGGGCAAAGAACCAGAATGACGGAGACGAAGCGAAGATCCATTGGTTTCGCGGCTCCGCCAACACCGGCGGCGAGGACAGGGAAGGCTGCAGGAAATAAACACCGAGGAACAATGCGAAAGCAGCGAGTTGCAGGACCGCCGAGAGACGCAGGAAAAGGTGTCGCGGAAGCAGCAACGCCGAAAGGCCCTGTATGGTGAGCACCGATCCGTAAACAAAGCCGCTGGCGGCGATCATCGTGAACCAATAGGCGAGGAGACAGCGCAGGAATCCGAGGAAACCGCTGTGCGCGTAGCCGACGAGCAATGGAAGCACAAAGCCGGGAGCAAAATTCAAAGTAAGAACGGCGAGGAACCAAATGGAGCAGGACGATAGGACTTTGGCGAAGAGCACCGTGCGCGAAGCGACCGGCAACGGTGCAAGAATCATGGCATCGCGGCGATCTGGGAACGTCGAATCCCAGGCAATGACCGTGAAGAGTCCGACCACGAGCATCATCGTCGCGATGAGATAGTGCTCGAAATACCAGGAGACAGCCAGAAAGCCCTCAGGGGTACGAGAGAGCGCCAGAGACACGTATATGCCCACCGTGTGAACCATGCTGAGCATCATGAGCACGCCGGCAAACTGACCGAGAAAGCGCGGGATGTCCGCCTGGATGGAGAGCGCTTCGAGATCGATCACGCGCAGGAGGAACAGGCGATAGAGTACGCGAAAGTCCAGCGGCAAACGGGCATACAAACGCTCGAAAAGTTTACGCATTGATCAATTCCGCAATCTGCCGTGCCATCGCAGGCGAATCCTGCTCGACGGCGAGCTGGGCGAAGATCTTTTCGAGTGTCGGAAGTTTCATCAGCGAGCGCAGATGCTCAATTGAGTCGTCGGCGACGAGTTTGGCGCGGTGAAGAATCACAACGTGAGAGCAAATGCGTTCGACTGTGTCAAGTTCATGGGAGCTGAAAAGGACGACTTTCCCGCGCGCCGCAAGCTCCTGAATGAGACTGCGAAGCACCAGTGCGGATGCTACATCGAGTCCCGAGAAAGGCTCATCGAGAAGAAGGAGCTGGGGATTGTGGAGGAGGGCCGCGATGAGCAGGACCTTTTGACGCATCCCCTTCGAGTAGCCGGAGATCGATGCATGGCGGTCGTCGTGTAGGGAGAAGAGGCGGAGCAGGCCGTCGATTCGTTCCGCGGTTTGACGCGCGGGCAAATCGCGGAGCTGCGCCACCATGGTGAGATACTCTGCGCCGGATAGATGAGTGTAGAGGTACGGCTCCTCCGGGACGTAGCCCATGCGGCGTTTGTAGGCGATAAGGTCGTCGTGGATTGGCTTACCCGCAAAGAGAATCTGGCCGTAGGTCATTTCGATGAGCCCGGTAATCATTTTGATAGTGGTGGACTTGCCCGAGCCGTTCGGGCCGAGATAGCCAGTCACTTCACCCGCGCGGGCGATGAAGCTGGCATTCTCCACGGCGGGAATTCCGGAGAAGTGCTTCGAAACATTGCGGAGTTCGAGCATGGCATTCAGCATATCCTATGTAGCATTCGATATAAAGATTGTCAAACAGAATACTACATAGATGGGATTCCGGATGAGATCGAGCCCTCCGGCGCGAGCCGCATAAGAGTTGTGGAAGGATTGCCGGCGCGTGGACTCGCAAGGGTGCAGAGAGGTCACCATCGCCGGCCACGGCCTCGGCGCCGCCCTCGCCACCCTCCTTGCGCTCGACATGTCCCCGAATACCAGGTTTCCCGTATAACGGTCGTCAGGTTAGTATCGATAGGCGCCAATTGAGCGCAAAATCTTTGCTGCGTATCCCGGAACCAGATCGCCGTTCTTCGACTGGCTCATCGCAGAAGCAACGGGCAGATTCGCCGCGCAGAGATCCGTCGAAGCCGGTGATCGATTGCCCAAACGAAACCGTGCACAGGAGAGACAACCGTCGATCTCTCCCGCGCCTCTAAATGAATCAAAGGAGAAGCCATGTCCTACGGTAAGGTGCTTGCTCTATCAGTTCTCACCGCGGCTCTTTTCTGGCCCGCATCCGGGTCTTCGGCCCAGGTTGCTGTCAGCATTGGAGTGCCTCCGGTATGCCCCTATGGGTACTTTGACTATGCTCCCTACGACTGCGCCCCCTACGGCTACTACGGCCCCGATTGGTTTGTGGGCGGCGTCTTCCTTGGCGCTGGACCGTGGTTTCACGGCCACTCCGGGTTTTACGGCCACGTCGACAACCGCTTTGATCCTCGTCACGGCTACCACGGACCGCTGCCGGAGCATGGCGCGGAGCCGTTCAACCACTTCCACGGAAACGAAGCGCGCGATGGGCGTGGCCACGTTGGCCCGGCTGGCCATGATGCGGGCGGCGAGCATGCTCTCCCTGGCTACCGCGGTAGCAGCCACTCCGGAGGACACCGATAGTCTGCAGTTTCGATTTGGGTAAGTGCGGTGGGGCGCCTTTGGGCGCCCTTTCCGTTGGATTGGACTCCACCATACGCGGCTACAGCATTCTGCGAATGGCGCGATTATTCGGTGCCGGTGACGGTGCTTGGGACGACATCATGATCAGATTCGCTCACTCGCAGAGAGGACAAGCAGATCAATCAGGCTTGCCCGTGTAGTGTTCATGGTGGTGGACCTCGCCATGGTCTTCCAAGGCTTCCAGATGAGTGATCACTTCGGCAGGAGTCCCGAGTTCAAGCGGCAAACGCTCTTCCAGAATCGTGGCAAGGTTATGCGCCTCGCTGACTGAGGTCAGGCGCGGAAATAACAAATGCACTTCGATGAGTTGGCGGTACCCGGTGGTTCGAAAGCGCACTCCGTGGTATTGCATCTTCAGTTCCGCGCAGATTGCATCCAGCCGGTTACGAATCCTGTGGCCCGCATCCGGGTCGGAGTAATCGAGCAGACCGACCGCTGAACGCCAGACGAGTCTCCCTCCAGACCAGAGAATGTTTATAGCCACAGCAATGGCAACCAAAGGATCGAACGGTTTCCAATGCGTGAGCAGCACCAGTCCCAGTCCGACCACGACTCCGAAACTGGTCAAGCTATCGGTCAGGACGTGCTTGCCGTCGGCTTCGAGAATCAGTGAATTGGTGCGCCGTCCGATGCGCAGGAGATAGTAGCCGAGGCCCGCATTGAGAACTCCCGCCAGGAAAATAAGCAGCACTCCAGCCCCAATGCTTTGCAGCTGCAGTCCCGTAATCCAGGCGCGAATCGACTGGATAAGAATCGCGATCGCAGCCACGACGATCAACGCCCCTTCAAAGCCTGCAGAGAAAAAAGCGATCCGCTCATACCCGTAAAGGAAATGCCGGGAGGCCGGACGGGCGCTAAGACGAAGGCTGTAACTGGCGAATCCGACGGCGATCACGTGAATCACCGATTCCGCCGCATCGGAGAAGATCGCAACCGAGTGCGTCAGGACAAACGCGGCTGTCTTGCCCAGCAGCATGGCCACGCCAACAAGAAGTGAGAGGCGCATGGCGAATTGCGCATCGTGCATCTCGTGTGCCTCTCGCGGCGGCGCGTGGCTGTCAACTTCCTGGCTCGACACACCAGCCTCCGTTGAAAAGGAATCCCGTAACGGGAATGTTCCTACTGAATCGAGTTGCACGATGTGACGAGTCGCACATCTGCAGGAAAAGCGTGTTTTGAGGCGCAGCGCTCGAGTGCCGATTCGTCGATGCTGTTGCGCGCTCACGGAAGAACCGTTGTCAGAGAGATTTTCCTGTTTTTTCGGGGAATAAGAGCCACTTCTCATCTTCCCTTTTGCATCAGACACTTAAGGTGGGGAACGAGATGCGCCCGAATAACCTGGATATTCTCAAGGTCGCGCTCCAACGCGTCGAGCTGACGTCAGACCCAAGCCGAGACTCAGAGGCAGCTAGAGAACTGAAGAATGTCCTTGTCGGTAAGATTGCGAAACTCGAACTCGTAAAGGCCATCGAAGCATCTCAAGTTGCCATGCCTGACGACGCGGAAATCGCTAAGCTCCCGCTTGCCGACGATGAAGACGTAGAATGACAGAGTCATCGACGGCTGAATCCCCACTTGCCTTTTTTGAACTGAAGTCGTATCCACCCATTCCCCAGACAACCTTTAGCTCTCGAAGGTAGGAACATACTTGACGGAACCCAAGCGCTCCATCGTGTTTGTAGTCGATGACGAGAGTGTCGTCGCTTCGACTCTCGAACTTATTCTGATGAGCCATGGTTATGACACCCGGTCTTTCTTTGACCCATTGGACGCGTTGAAAGCTGCACAGTCTGTTACTCCTGCACTTCTTCTGGCAGACGTAATGATGCCCAGTATGAATGGACTTGATCTGGCGAAGGAGATTAGGAAGATTTGCCCCGCGTGCAAGATACTCTTGTTCTCCGGACACATTGCGACGTCCAAGTTGTTTGCGAATGCCAAGGCGGATGGGTGCGAGTTCGAGTTGCTCGCCAAACCTGTCCAGCCTGGTGTCCTGATGGAGAAAATTGGAGAAGTTCTACATCATCCGTGACCTTCTGCTCGTTGTCTCGCGGTCAGTGTAAAGCTGCATATTCGACTTTGGCATTCTTCAGGATTGGGATTGTAGTGTCAGCATTCTTCCAGAGAGAAAAGAAATTCATGTAGCCTGCACGCGCCTTCGCAGAATCGCCCTGAAGAACCGATGCGCGCGCGATTTCGAGGCGGCCCAACGCAGCCAACGGATTATTGCAGGCGACGCCCCGATGGCTGACAAACCTCTGGAACTCAGCCGCGGCCTGTGCTCCCTGATGCAGAAGCAGATATGCCTCGCCGCGCAAATAAACCGGCTGCAGCAAGCCTCCCGGGCCGGCAGATGCATTGGCCAGATCGTAGGGAGATGCGGCGCGAAGAATCGCGATCGCATTCGCCGCATTCTTTCGATCGATCTCGATGCTGGCCCGGATCGACGGCAACCAATAGAAGTTGATCAGCGTGTTTTTGGGATAGCGCTTTTCGAGATCCGTGGCGAGTTTCAGCGCGCGGTCCCGATCCCCGGCCTGAGCCAAAGTCAGGGCGGCCAGCGTCTGCACGTCGCGTGTAGGCGACAACGCGAGAGCATCGGATGCCTCACGTTGTGCTTGCGCTGAATTGCCAAATTCGGCCTCGCGCAGTGCGGACTCGAGCATCCATTGCGCTGCGATTTCCTTCTCGTCGTTACTCTTCGCGGATTCAATGGCACGCCAGGAAAAATCGCGCGCTTTGTCCAGTTGGCCGTAATAGGCTTGCGTGTCCGATTCGAGGGAGAGAAATTGGTCTTCCACTCCAGGTTTGCCACTGGCCCAGGCGACCTGCTGCGCCATGTCACTCCCATCGTTTTCGAGGAAGGCCAGACCATATTCGTTGCTGCGCACCTCGGAGCTATCCAAATGGCGTGCCACTGCAGTCCGGTATGCTGCCTTTGCCTCGTCGAATCGATTCAGCGCCACGTAAACGCCGATGAGGTTGGCGTAATTCACACCGTCGTCCGGAACCAGCTCCGTGGCCTTCAGAAACTCCGGCAAAGCCTGCTCATAGCGTCCCAGGTCGTAGTAGGTCGTTCCAAGGTTGTTGTGGGCGTTCTCGCTGCGGGGATATTCCTGGGCCCAGATTTCGTAGGCCTTGAGGCTCTCGTTTAAGTCGCCGCTCTCGATGTCGTTATAAAACGCGACAATGCGCAGCTTTTCCAGTTCGCTGGTGTGTTCGCGCAAATCGTAGGCTTTCTGGGCGTACTGCATGGCCAGGCCTGTCTCCCCCTGATTGGAATACGCTGTGGCCAGACCGATATAGGCCGAAGCAAACTTCGGGTCCAGCGCGAGGGCGCTCTTCAAGAGCGGGATGGACGTGGCGTCTCCCTTTTCCGATGCTGCCTTGTTGGCCAGCGAATAAATCTTCAAGGCGTCAAGCGATGTGGTCGTTGCCTCGGCGATAGGCGTGTCGAACTTCTGAATCGAGCCGCGGGATTCTCCCAGCTTGCTGCGAATCCTGGCCGCCGCCTGATCGAGCGCATCGAGGACCTTCTCCTTCGAGGCCGCGACGGCCTGCACCTGGGCCAGCGTGTCGCCGGGCTGGCAGTTGATCGCGCTCAATAGAAGGACGTATTCGCTGCCGAGGCTGGCAATCGAACCCGAGAGAACCGCGCTGCTGCCGGTGCGGACGCAGACCTCGATGGCGGTCTTCTGGTTCACGGGGTCATCCGCCGGGCGGCCCATCATGGCGAGTGTTGCCCGCAGCTTGCGCTCATGAAGAATGTTGAGGAAGGGCGACTGATCGAGCGCTACGGAAAGTCCCTGCTTCAGCGCATCGTCGAACACCGGATCCCCGGTGCGGTTGGTGAAGTCGGCAATGACGATCGTGTCCTTGTTCGTCAACGGAGGAGTCTGGTGCGAGAGAAAATAGTAAATCGCCGGAACCGTCACCAGAATTGCCGCCACGGCTGGAATTAGAATGCGACGGTAGCGCACCTTACTGCGAAGCTTGCTTTTGCTGCTCAAAGCATCGGCTACTTCATCCGCCGTCTGGAAGCGGTCCTGCGGTTTCCTTTCGAGACAGTGGAGAATCACGGCCTCCCAACGCCGGTCCAGATCCGGAACCAGCGTGCGCGGGGAAGGGGGGTCTTCCTTGATGCGTCGCACCGCCATGGATAACGGTGTGTCTGCCTCGAAGGCACGCGAACCGGTAACCATCTGGTAGAGAACCAGACCAAGAGAATAAATATCGGATGCGGGTGTGAGGTCCCTTCCTTCGACTTGCTCGGGAGACATGTAGGCGGGCGTGCCGAACACCTGTCCCGGCATCGTGAGCGAATCTGCCAGACTGAATTCACTGTGGGAGCGCAAGGCAAGTCCGAAGTCGGTGACCACGACGCGGACACCCTGAGCGCGGGGTATGAGATGCACGTTTCCAGGTTTGAAATCTCGATGGATGATGCCGCATGCGTGCGCGGCTCCGAGGCCTGCGGCCATTTGCGACGCGATTGCCAACGCATCTTCAACGCACAGGCGCGGCTGACGTTTGAGGCACTCAGCTAGGGTCTCACCTTCCAGCAGTTCCATGGCGACAAACACGACGACATCGTTGCCAAGCGCCTTCTCTTGACTCCGTGAATGGCGGAACAGCTCGTAAACCCGGCAAACATTCGGATGAGTGACCTGACGCGCGAGATGGACCTCCCGCTTGAACCGCTCCAGCGATTTTTCGTCGTGCAGCAGTTCGGCGCGAATGAATTTCAATGCGACGCGTTCGTGCAATTCGAGATCTTCCGCTTCGTACACCTCTCCCATGCCGCCGCGTGCAAGAAACCGCAGGATGCGAAAGCGCGCGGCAACCAATTCGCCCCCCACGAATGAATGGCCGGGCTCCGAAATCGCAGAGGAGGGTGTGAGCGGAAAGCCGGGATGCGACAGAAATCCGCCGGACTCGACGTGGTGTGCGAGCAGTCTCTCCACTTCGCTCAGCACCACGGGATCGTTGACCGACGCAGCGAGATAGGACACGCGTTCGGAGGGAGCTCTTTCGAGCACGCCCTCGAACACTACTTTCACACTCTCCCACTGCTGCGGCGTTAGTTCCTGATAGCTCATCGAGGTCCGTGACCGATTCCGCTGCACGAAGCGGGAAAGAAAGTGCAGTGACCGGGTTTCTCGGCTTTGTCGCGTTGGCCGGTGAAGGTTGAATTCAACCTTAGACCACCACACCGAACCGAGAAGACGCAATTGAAAAACACAAGGAATTCCGCACTGACCGTTGAGACAAACCGACAATACGGGTCATTCGCTGTTCGGCGTAATGAGCCTGTAACGATTGACACTTCCAATCCCACCTTGACTTGCTTGCGCCGCTACGACTGGGATGACAGGTTGGTTTCGCTACTCGCCATGGAACCGCACGACGTTGACTGCCAGCACTCAAGACCCTGGAGCGCCGGGACCTCGTGGAAATTGCCAATGATCCATCTGATCATCGTGTCAGACGGATGAGACCGCCGCTTCGAGGCAGGGCGTTGGTCATGACTAGCCTTGCCAATTTGGAAGCGTACCAGCCCGGAAATCGAATCACGGCCGGCAGGGACAGATCTCGATTCCTGCCAACAGATCCTGCAGGCTCTTTGTTGATTGCTTCGCCATCGACCTTCTTCTGCAACAGATAAGAAAAGAAGAGTCTGGCAAATTTCCGAAGAAAACCTCGGAAGCTCTTGACAGCATACCCAGTAGTAGGTATTGTTAGTACCGCCTGGTAGGTATGTCAATGCCTCGACGGCAACAGTGCGCGAATCTGGACACGACCACGGCGTGGAAATTGACGCCGATGAAGTCGACGGGTAATGCGGCGCGGGAATGTGGAAGACAGATAGGCAAGTCCAGCAAAGCATTCAGGCGAGATTCGAAGAAGGTGGCGATTAGCTTCACCGATAACCAGTAACAACTTTGAGAAGGATGGCCAAAATGAACATCAGACACAGGTGGTACAGGTTCTTCCTGTTGACCATATTGTCAGTGATCGCCAGTGTGGCGTCACTCGCGCAGCAGAACTCTGAGATTGTCGGTACAGTTACGGACCAGACCGGGGCGGTGGTGCCAGGCGCAAACCTGACACTGAAGCAAAAAGAAACCGGTTTTGTCTTCAACGCCACAAGCAATGCGACGGGCGGCTTCGTATTTGCCGGATTGAACGTCGGCACCTACGACCTGAAGGTCGCAGCAAAAGGCTTTGAAGCCTACCAGGCAACCGGCTTGACCCTGAACGTATCGCAGACGCTTGCATCCGATGTGAAGCTCACGGTTGGAGCGGAGACAACGGAAGTTACAGTGAGTGCGGATGCGCTATCCGTACAGACGGAATCCAACGAAGTCAGCACGCTGATCAGCGGCGAGCAGGTTACCTCGATTGCAACAGCGAACCGCAACTTCACGGCACTTGCCGCTCTCGGCTTGGGGGTCAGCTCCAACCTGCCTTCAAATAACGCTCCATCAGCTTCGGCTACGAGCTCAAGCATCGAGGTGAACGGCCTTCGCGAGAACCATAACATCTGGCTTCTGGACGGTGCGGAGGCAGACGACCGCGGCGGCGCCGGTGGTATGAGCGTCATGCCTTCGATGGACTCCATCGCGGAGTTCCAGGTCCTCGCCAGCAACTATCCTCCGGATTACGGTATTGCTTCCGGGGCCACGTTTAGCCTTGCTCTCAAGAGCGGTACTCAGAAATTCCATGGCGGCGGTTGGGAATTCTTCCGCAACGACGATTTGGATGCGAACGATTTCTTCAACAAGTATCAGAGAGCGACTCCCGCCGATTACACGCCGGTTCCCAAGTTGAGACAGAACATCTTCGGCGCCAACATCGGCGGACCATTGTTTATTCCGCATGTGTTCAACACATCGCGGCAGAAGACCTTCTTCTTCTATAACCAGGAGTGGCGGCGCGTCATTCAATCAAGCGCTCCGGCTATCAACCCGACCATGCCCGATGCAGACCGTCCCGCAGCGGGAACGAATTTGCAATACGTGGCCCCTGCCTATGCACCGAACCAGGTCATTTACATTCCAACGGCAGCGCAGGTACCTGATCCTGCTTTTGCCGCCAAACTTCAGGCTGCCGGCCTCGGAGGCATGCGTGGTCAGCCCTTCCCGAACCAGGTTATTCCAGCATCGCTTTTCGATCCGAATGCGGTGTTGTACTACCAGTCAAGCATCCTTCCGCATGCGAATACCCTGGGCGATAAGGCAACAACCTCGGAAGCCACTCCGACGACGGTAACCGAAGAGGTTGTTCGTATCGACCATTCGATCAATGACAAGTGGAAGATCCTCGGCCACTTCCTGCATGACTCGCAGGCGACCGGTTCAGCAGACGCCGATCTGGGCTGGAATGCGGAGACGTATAACACAATCAGCAGCGTCGAAAACAATCCGGCAAACAGCGCGGCGGTCAAGCTGACCGGCGAGCTTTCTCCGAGCGTGCTGCTCGAAGCGTCGATGAACTATGACGGCAACATCATTAACATCACCAACTCGCCCAATGTCCTTCACCCGAGCAACTGGACCCCGAATACTTTCTTCACGAACTCCGGTTCGAACCAGTACAGCGGCGTAGGTTGGTCCGGCAATGGCATTGGCGCGAATATGCAAACCGGTTATGGAGCATGGCACAACGCCGCTGAAGACTATGAGCCCAGGGTGGATCTTTCCTACACTCGCGGCCAGCATGCAATGAAGTTTGGCTTCAGCTACAACCGCTACACCAAGAACCAGCAATTGCAGGCCAATGCCGCAGGTGTCTATGCCTTCGGACAGAACCAGACTGGCACCGGAGCAGGCGGAAATGCCGGCGATCCATTCATGAGCATGCTCATTGGCCTCTCCACCAGTTATTATCAGCCGCAGTCGATGGCAATCCGGCACTACGTCAATCAGACTACGTCGGCGTATGTCAACGACAACTGGAAAGTGAGCCCCAAGCTGAGCCTGCAACTCGGTTTGCGTTACGATGCGCTGCCGCACGCGTGGGAACGCAACAATGCACTAGAGAACTTCGAAGCCTCGCAATACGTCAACAGCCCCGTGCTCTGGTCAACGACCAACCCGGGCGCTATCGACTCTAACAGCCCTGGAGTTCAGACGCCCCCGGGATTTGGTGGAGCTTCCTATTACCTCAACGGCATGGTTATCCCAGGCGAAAACGGTGTGCCTCGCGGGGTGGTAACCAACGACTACAACACGGTGCAGCCTCGCGTTGGGTTCTCATACGATCTCTCCGGCAACGGCAGGACCGTTCTCCGCGGAGGCTTCGGAATCTTCTACGAGCGCCTGCAGGGCAACGACATTTACACCCTTGCGAATAACAACCTGCCCGATGAATACACACCGCTTGCGAACAGCGTTTACTTCAGCGCACCAAACTGCTCGTGGGAATCGACGGCATCCACGGCCAATCCTGCGAACTGCGCTAATCCGGCGTCCCTTCCTGTCTATCCGGCCGGCGTGGGTCTCTTGGACACAACGTACAAGGCTCCCGGCACTGCCATGTACTCGCTCGGCGTGCAACATGAATTGAAGCCGTCGGTGATTGCGGTTGTCCAGTACGTAGGCAATCTTGGGTGGCATCAGAACATCGACCTCCCGTTCAACGATTTCCCGACTAACACGCCGAACAACCTCCGGGAGGAGTCGGCTACGGGTACGCTGCCGAGCTCGATTTACCCCGCAGGAAACAATGAGCTGGCCACCTACCCTGGATTTGGCCAGATGCAAGAGGAAACAAACAGCACGAACAACACCTACAACGGTCTGCAAGCCAGCCTGCGTCTGCAGAACCGGTGGGGCCTGAGCGGTGAGGCGGACTACACGTACTCGCACGCCATAGACCTGGGCGATAACGATCTGGAAGCTATGGACAACCCGTGGAACCTGAAGTATGACAAGGGCAGCACGGGTTATGACCGTCGTCAAATCTTCCAGGGCAACTACATCTATAGCCTGCCCATCTTTAACAAGTCCAATGGGCTGGTTCACTCCCTGCTGGGTGGGTGGCAGGTTGCGGGCACCTTTGTCAAGGAGACGGGCGAGCCCGGCAACGCACAGTCGGGCAACACGATCGGAGCCGGCTTTAGCGGCGTCACCGATACTATCGGCTTGGGCGGGAACAGCACAGGGAACTACCAAAACCGCGCCAATGTCATCAACAAACCCCATTACCATCACAAGGTAGGTGACTGGTTCGATACCTACGCCAACGGCGGAGTGGGATCACTCGCTCAAGATCCGCTGGCGCCACCAACTCCCGGCTATACCGGTGGTCCTAACCTCGGTTTCGGCGACGCAAGAAAAGACGAATTCGTCGGCCCGGGCCGCGTTGATTTCACAACCTCTCTTTACAAGAACTTTGCGATGACCGAACGGGCTCACTTCGAGTTTCGCGCGGAATCGTACAACACCTTCAACCACGCGGAGTTTAACCAAATTAATACGACGTGGACTGCGTCGCAGGGCGGCCAGTACGGGACCGCGGTCAGCGATTGGGGCCCACGCGTATTGCAGCTTGGCTCCAAGATCGTGTTCTAACCATTCGTATGACTCTTTTAGTTGCGGCTCTGCCGCCGCCATGCGAGCAAGTTCAAGGAACTAGCTCATGTGGCCTCCTCCCCCTTTCTCCACCCGGGAAAGGGGGTTCCTTTTTATCTTTCGGCAGATCGACGCCGTCCGCGCCTGATTTCCTACGCAGCGCCACATCGTCGGTCATGAGAACGATTGTCCTTCTTGCGATATTGGTTTGACCAATTCACGACGGAAATTGATGGACAGCAGATTTATTTATCTATCAGCGCGCGCCTCACCCCGACGCCTGGCTCAATTTTCGAATAACAAGTACTTGACAGCATACCAATTAGTAGGTACCGTCTAGTAGGTATGCCGATGACCCCAACCGGGCACGGCAGCTGATCCTGCCGTTTTCGATTTTCCGATTGGGGAAAGACTCACGAGAGCACCCCCTTTGCGAGGATGATCGGTACCCGGATTACCAAGGCCGCCCCGAATCAAATCGTTTTGAAAGGACAGCGATGTCGATCATCTGGAATCGAGTCTGCATCATCGTTGCCTTGGCCGGTGCCGTCACACCGTCATCGCTTTGTCAGATAGATCTTGTGCATACCGAACGCCTTGAACTGGTCCACGACAAGCCTTTTGTCATGGTCATGGTAAACGACAAGGGACCGTTCCGGTTCGTAATCGACACAGGTACGAGTGGGGACGCATTCGTGACCCCCGAACTCGCAGGAATCCTGGGGCTGTCAACCGTCGGGCAGGCGCGGTTGAGCGATCCGAGCAAGCTAGGCGTCCAGAGCGTTCCGATAGTTATGATTCAGTCTCTTGAGGTGGCCGGATTTGAATTCAGAGACATAAAGGCGAGAGTGCATGTGCTAGGCAGAGGAGAAGGTTCGTACCAAGGCTTGCTCGGATTTTCGCTCTTTCGGGATTGCTTATTGACGCTTGACTTCCCAAGCCGCGAACTTACCTTGGCTAGGGGCTCACTCTTACCCGATGGTGAGCACTCCGTACTGTCGTTCCGCATGCCCGATGGCATACCGATAGTGAACCTGCGTATCGGTGGCGTGCCAATCGACGCGCAGATCGACTCCGGCGGTGATGGACTATTGTTGCCGGACAGGCTGGCCGCACGGCTCAAGTTTGCCAGCGATCCGGCTGAATTCGGGAACGGCGAATCACTCTCCACGCGGTTTCAGATCAGGGCAGCACGACTCGCACCGAATGTCGAAGTTGGCGATTACTTTTTCAAACGGCCATTCGTGGAGATTGGGGGCGCGTTTCCGCTAGCTAACTTCGGATCGAGCCCGCTGCAGGCTTTTGCGGTGACATTCGACCAAAAGCACAGGCTCGTCCGATTCAAAGCCGGCCAGAAAGCCTTGAGCCTCTCAGCGCCTCCGACGCCAATCCAATTGCTGAATGGCCCCTCCGAGCTGCCACGAGATCCTTCTTTGGTTCCGGTCGACTAGAGCGAATATCAGTTCTTCGCTCCTCGCTGCAGGCACTTCCATTTGCACCTGCTGTTCGTAGGAAGGTCCAAACAGGAGACCCTCAATGTCACTGAACGACAAAAACCCCGCCCGAAAGCCAAAGCGCTGGGCACTGGCGTTTGCAAAAGGCATAGACGAAAGATGATCCCGCCACACAATCCACTTCTGCGTCGCTCATCTCTTTGGTCACTGCTTGTCTTGTTGGGGTTCATTTCTTCGATTTCACTGGCTCAAAGTCGTCCAGAGCCACTCGTGGCGGAACTCGGAGGAAATTTTGCGTCCGGGACTGCCACCGTAAGCGGAGTGAAGATGTACTACGTTCGCGGAGGCGATGGCCCCGCGGTGGTGCTCATCCACGGCTTTCCTCAGGACTGGTATGAATTCCATGCGATCATGCCGGATCTTGCGAAGCGGTTTACGGTGGTTGCGATCGACTTACCGGGGATCGGGCTCTCTGCGGGAACACAAAATGGCTACGCCGCAGCGGATATGGCGAAGGATCTGCACGGGCTGATCCAGGTGCTAGGGCTCAAGCGCCCATATTTTGTCGGGCATGATATTGGCGGAATGGTGGCTCACGCCTTCACGCGTCTCTTCCCGGACGAAGCTCGTGGGGTAATGATCCTCGATGTGCCGCTACCAGGGATTCAGGGCTGGGCTCAGATTGAGGGAGATCCCAGTGTCTGGCATATCCGATTCATGCAGGTTCCGGGGCTTGCTGAGAAGCTTGTAACGGGCAGATCTGCCGATTTCCTCGACTATTTCTTCCAATTCGCTCATTTCACAACACGTGAAAAGGAGCACTACGTGTCGGCATATTCATCAGCCGCGCAGCTTCACGCTGCGTTCGAGATGTACCGCGCCTTTCCGGCCAACGCTCGTTTCAATGCCTCAGAAACTGGGGGAATCTCCATTCAATTGTTTTTTGGAGCCGGAGAGAATTCGCCTTTTGCCAAATTGGTTCCCGTCTTTGCGCAGGGGCTCCGTGTCAACGGTTGTCATCATGTGAACACCGGTTTGATCCCTGGTGCCGCGCACTACATTGTTGAGGACCAGCCGGCCGAAGTTGCTGAACTGATCGAGCGATACGCCGCGGCGCAACCAGAGTGACCGTTGATACGGAATCACCAAGGCGCGAATCGAGCCAGCGCAGGCGTCAACCTGACTGCCCGAAGCTTGCCATGCATTGGGCTTCCACCGTGAAAAGCTTCGGGCCTAATCGTGAGAGCACTGTCGATTTCAGGCAGTGTGAGGGCGTGACCGATGCGCTTGGTCTGAGTAATTTTCATTCCGGGAAAAACAGAATCGCAACTCAATGCATACTCGCGGGCCCCAGCGTCCCATCTGACCATTCGGGAACCAAAACAAAAAAAGTCGTCACTCGTTGTTCAGGGTCATATGCCGCCATAACCGGCGAGTTCTGCTGATTGGCACCCCGGCTTTTCGCAGCATCACCCGAGGCATAAAACATTATATGTGGATTCCAACTCATTCCGTGATCGTTGAGATACTGTTGCTTCGACATCATGTAGACCATCGTTCCCTGCAAGGGCGGCTGTAGTTCATTCTTTCGCTGCGCCGACGTGATCGCCGCGGCGATCTCCGCGCTCGAGTTTCCTGCCAGTACCAGTTTGGTCTTCATCAGATAAAAGGGCAGAACGGTGCTTGCCGCGGCTGAATTTAAGCAGTGGGGAGCGCGCATCTTTGGATTCCAGAACTCCGGATTATCGGTCGTGTTAGCCCACGACCGCTCGACGATACATAGAAAGCCGTTCGAGCCTTTCACGGCTATGGTATAGCCATGCTGTCCAAGCACCATTACTTCGGCCTCATCGGAAATCGACGCTGGAGCAGCGCTGCGAGCCAGCGCAATTTCTGCCTTCTCGTCAGGGATCAAATACTGATCGAGAGGAGCCCTGGCCGGATATGGAGAATTCCTCACCTGCGCTTTCGAGCTACAAGTCATGCCTAGGAGAATTACTCCTAGAGGCAACCAAAAGACGATGATTCTGCTCTTCCACATTGATTCACCCTCTGAAAACGTTCTGGTCAGTCTTCGCTGAACACCGATCTGACTCAGCACACCATTTGGCTGTGAATTGGAAAGATAGGACATCAAGTCAGCTGCGCCAAGTCACGATTGACTTACTCAATCGTCTGACTTCTCAAGTCCAAAGTCTCTTCCCCTATCAGAAAACCAATCTCCCTTGCACCACTAGCGTCCGACCGGTCACCGTCGGACTTCGTCGATGCTACGAGCGCCGCGTTGATCGAATTGAAAGTCTCTCCCTGAGCAAATCCGTTCAGCACCGGCGAAATACCAATTTGGAAACCCAGTCTGGTTCCGCTCCAAGATTCATGCCTCATTTCTTGAAAGGGGTGTACAGTACCAATAAGTTGGTATTTAGGATACCGACTAGTCGGTTGTTAGTCAAGAGAAACTCTTTCCAACACAAGATGAGCTTTAAGGTTTAGGCATGCTGGAGATTGAACAGGAGCAGTGCACAAAGCAGAAAAGTTGAGCGTGAGAGCAATTGGCCGGAGGCCGTTGAAGATCTCCGTTTGGACGACGAGAACAGGCAGCAGGTCGATCGCCAGATGGAGCAGCAACTGGAATCCAACCAGCGGAGCACAAGTGCTGCACGCAGACAACGCATTCCCTGATCCTCAAGCGGGCGGGATCGCAAGCCGTACTCCCCTGTCGTGTGGGCTTACTTATTTAAGGAGCTTTCGTCGTGCGACGGCGGTTCTCTTAACGTGTCTACGTTGCCGATGGGGCCCATCGAACAGCAGTTTCAAATACTGCCGCAGATGGTCGATGGATGCTACTGCGGCCTGGCGATTGTGTTTTGCTTTCGCGAGAATGAACGCACCTTGGATTGTGGCCTGCGTGTAGAGCGCGAGACTCTCTGCGGTCCAGTCCGGATGCAAGCCATGCTGGTGTATGGCTTGCTCGATGTCGGGAACCAGCGTAGCGGCGTGCTCACTGATAATGCGATCGCAAGCTTGGCGTAAGGCAGGGTGCGTGTCGTAGACCTCTTGCACCATCGTGCCGGCCAGGCAGGTGAAGTCGGGCAGATCGCCCTGCAAAAGCGATTTGCGGTAGTCGACGTATGCAAGAAGACGACCAAGCGGGTCAGCTAAAGTGTGATAGGACGCGGAGGCAAACAGCTCGCTGCTGCCTTCGATCCAGTAGTCAGCCGCTGCCAGAGCGAGTTCTTCCTTGCTGTCGAAGTGGTGGAAGAAGCTGCCTTTCGTCAGCCCAGCGGCTTCGCATATGTCCTCGACACGCGTTGCGGAATACCCCTTGGCGCGTATGACGTGCACGGCCGCATCGAGCAACTTGGTCTTCGATTCGTGTCTTATTTCCGTCGGAGCAATCATATAGTACCAACTGATTGGTATTATATTACGGATATTAAGTTGTCAACTCTTTTGGGAAGTTTTCTTTGGCTTTTCGGCTCAATCGTGAGCCGTAATTCTCTTTTCACCAGGCATGGTCGCTGCGGCGTCGTTCAAGAGGAACTCCATATCTACGCCGGGCAGAGGCTTCTTCCAGTCGGGCGCCTCCATGGGGGTCGAATAGATCACTGACTCTGAAGGTCGGCCGAGAGCTGCATACATCGCGGCTCCGTTACCGCCAAAGGTCCATTTCGTGACCGGCCCTCGCTCGAATGATGTCCGGCGCAATCGGCGTTCAGGGGAGAGATTCTGCATACTCTACATAACCAAGGCCGAATCTTCACCTTGGCCGACTATTCTCACTGAACTCGCCAGCAGCAAACAGCGATCCGGCATGGACTGGCCGCGAAGTGAAACTGATCGGCTACAACGCGTCAAAGGCTGCGTGAATATGCTGACGGTTCATCTTGCATACGAACTGCGGGACACGAGGATCAAGGTGAACTCGGCCAATCCCGGATATACAAAGACGGACCTGAATGACAACATGGGAACTCAACCGGTACAGGTTGGCGCCATCGAAGCGACTCGCCTGGCGCTGCTGGATGACGATGGCCCCACAGGACAGTCGTTTTCAAAAGATGGTCCCGATCCCTGGTAGACCG
Organism: uncultured Acidobacteriaceae bacterium; assembly: GCA_963745845.1. Lineage (GTDB taxonomy): Bacteria > Acidobacteriota > Terriglobia > Terriglobales > Acidobacteriaceae > Telmatobacter. Next base: position 361,838 of record CAVUZE010000007.1, read on the forward strand.
TGACACTCCAATTTGGATAGGTAATGTGAAGTTGGCATGGCGACCCGAATCCGCGCTGGCCGTCATCGAGTAAGAATCGCAGTCGCGATCGGCGTTTTCGAGGATTTATCTGAGATTCACCCCGCAATGCAATCTCGATGAGTGCCTTAGTCTGGAGGGGTCGCCGACGAAGGGTTCAGCGGCGTCTCCCGCCTGTACCCTCTACGTGTCCGAAGCTGTCTCCAAAAGTTGTGTGTGATACTTAGGGGCGATCGCCCTCGCCTTCTCCAGAAATTCGGCCATCTGCTTTCCGTCCAATTTGGGTGGAGGCGTTGTCCGCGTCGCGACTGGGACGCCGACCTCATGAAAGAACCTGTCATTCCCAGCCGGTGAGCATATGCAGATCATCCGGACGGGGCGCGAGGCTGAGTTGTGAAACTGGTGCGGGGCGTTGGATGGAATATTGACTGTGTCGCCGGCGCGCACGATAGATTTCTGACCACGGAAGGTCAGTTGCAACTCGCCTTCCAGAAGGATGAAGGTTTCTTCGAAGTCGTGACGATGCGGGCCGGGACCGCCGCCGGGAGGCACGTGCATGTCGATCACGCAGAAGCGATTGTCAGTGTCTTTGCCGGCGACGGTGATGGTATATGTACCGCCTACAAGACCAATATGCTGGGCCGTCGGACCATCCACCTGGGCGAGTGCAAGGCTACGGCTGAGATCGTCGGCTGGAAGTGAAGCGAACTCAGATTCTGCATTAGACATGTGATTTCCCCCTTTGCTTCGAATTGCCGAGGCAGGCAGATTACGCCTTCCAAATTGCTGCAGTTTGAGTTACGAAATCTTCGGCGGTCAACGTCGGTTCGATCCAAAGGTCCTATCATGGTGGTACGTCAGGAGGTCGCCAGAAGCTCAAAAGGCGACCCGCATATAATTGGAGACAGCCGGATGTTCAACTGGGACAGCCGCACGTTTAACCATGATAATTGGATAAAGAAGTGGATAACGGAAAAGTAAGCTATTGATGATCAAGGGCGGGAGTAGTTCAGTGGTAGAACGTCAGCTTCCCAAGCTGAATGTCGCCGGTTCGATCCCGGTCTCCCGCTCCAAACACCTTCATCCCATTCAGGGCTTTTGCGGTTCCTGCTGAATCTTCACTACAAGACAGGTGACGAACTTGTCGCCGGAGACGAGCATCTGATGCGGCAAGCCGGCCGGCACATGAGCCACATCGCCTGCACGCAATTCCTGTTGCACGCCTCCTTGAACCGATGAACCGCGAATCTCTCCGGTAGCAATCATCTTTGCGTCCGCAACCGTGCCGCCAGTGAGCAGCGCGGCACGACCGTCGATTACGTAGAAAAGATCGGCGAAGCGTTCATGCAATTCGGCTCCGCCGTTGCGGCTACGCACGAGCAGATGAATGGCATGCTGCGGATACTCCTTGAGAACTTCGCTTGCGGAGCCGTCGCCGAACTTGGCAAGCTTGCGCAGATACGCTGCTCGCTCGAGAAGAATGGGAGCGGACAGGTGGTCGAGCGCATCATCCCGGCGTTTTCGTTTGCCTTTGGGTGGATGAGGGAGATCCTTCTCGACGGGGAGAAGCTCGTGAAGGATCGCTTTGGAAAAGTCATCCATCGCTGCACCTTATTGTAGAGTGGGTTGCATTGGCGCTGCGACTCCGGCCAATTCCCGTGCACGTAGGAAGACAGCGAGAAACATGGGACGTGTGAGCCGGCCGGTGTTGGTGTTTTGCAGGGAGGGATGAAAACTGGCGATCACATGAAGACTGTTCGGGAGCTTGTATTCGGCAGCGTGAGCGAAAACGTAGGCGCTACGCGAGGGAATGATAGCGGTCCGCTGGGCATGGGCGAGCAGCCCGTCAAAAGCAATGCGGCCGAGACAAACCACGACGCGCAAATTGGGCAGAAGACGGATCTCTTGATCGAGCCAGGAGGCGCAGTTGCGCAACTCCTCCGTGCTTGGCTTGTTGGCTGGCGGCGCGCAGCGAACCACGGATGTAATTTGCAAATCGGTCAACTGCATGCCATCGTCGCGGGAAATGGCGCGGGCCTGCGATGCGAAGCCCGCTTCGTACAGCACGGGATAGAGAAAGTCACCGGAGCCATCGCCGGTGAATGGGCGACCGGTGCGGTTGGAGCCGTGCGCGCCCGGTGCGAGGCCGAGGGCGAGAACGCGCGCAGCGGGATCGCCGAAGGACGGCACGGGGCGGCCCCAGTACTCCCAATCTGAGTACGCCCTGCGGCGGACGCGTGCAACCTCTGCACAGTAGCTGCGTAGGCGCTCGCAACGATCGCAGGCGATAATGCGGTTGTTGAGAATGTCGAGCGTTGCGGCGGATTCAGCCATAGTCGAATTCTATGGTACCGATGGCTGCGCAATTCGAGTTGGGACGCACTTCATGCGCGGACTATGCCGGTGCATCGATGATGGTTTGAATGCATCGAAGAGGTGGGATTTACACTATCCGTTATTCGTCTTTGGCACAGTGAAGAGAGATACTGGACGGTGGAATTCAGGTGATTTTTTGAACAATGGATTCCAGCGAATTGGAGATAAATGCGATGAAATCTGCGAAATTATTGTTGCTTGCCGGCGACTTTGTCGAAGATTACGAGATCATGGTTCCGTTTCAGGCCCTTCAGATGGTGGGGCACGCGGTTCACGCAGTTTGTCCGGGAAAGAAGGCGGGCGAACAGGTGCGGACGGCGATCCACGACTTTGAAGGCGATCAAACCTATTCGGAGAAGCGCGGGCACAACTTCACGCTGAACGCTACGTTCGACGAAGTGAAGCCTGCCGACTACGATGCCTTGGTTATTCCCGGCGGACGAGCGCCGGAGTATTTGCGATTGAATGCTCAGGTGCTCGATGTGATTCGGCACTTCGATAAGACGGGGAAGCCGATCGCTGCGCTGTGCCATGGTCCGCAATTGTTGGCGGCTGCAGGAGTGTTGAAGGGCCGCAAGCTGAATGCCTATCCGGCCTGCGCGCCTGAAGTTGAGCTGGCAGGCGGAACCTTTGTAAAACTGGATTTCACCGATGCAGTAGTGGATGGAAACCTGGTGACGGGCCCTGCATGGACGGCGCATCCGGCATGGCTGGCGAAGTTTTTGGATGTGCTCGAAGCTCACCTGGCGAACAAAGCAGCTTGAGATAAAAGCTGGTCGAATCAAGGACGGATTCCGCGATGGTCCTCAGCATTTTGCTTCGACTTCGCGGGCTACGCGGACGGTGCGTAGCGGACTTCCCGAAGCCGCGGTAAGAGTTTCCTGGACCTCGGCGAGAATCGAAAGTGCAATCGTTGCGGGTGTGTCGGCTCCCAGGTCGAGGCCTGTGGGAGCGTGGATTTTGCCAAGCCAGCGGTCGACCCGGTCTACGCTGTCGGGCAATTGCAGCAGCCGAGCCGATTCAGCGAGCAGTTCGCGCGTGCGGCGCTGCGGGCCAAGCACACCGAGATATGCCGGCAGCGATTCAGATCCAAGCAGCGACGCGAGGATGCGCGAGTCCTGATCGAAGCTATGCGTCATGACGACTGCGGCATCTGTCGTTCGCACTTGTAGACCTGGTAGCGAGGTGGCGGGCAAATCGAAGATGGGCAGAACCCTCACTTCATCGGCTGCGAGAAAGCGCTCACGGGTAGCGAGATGCGAGCGGCCATCGGCAACGCCAACGAACCATCCCAGCGTTTGTGCCAATTGGACAAGCGGCTTGGCGTCGTCGCCTGCGCCAAAGATCCAGAGGCCAACCCGCGCAGCGCGATACTCCGCAAGAACGCGAGTCGGTTTGCCATCGATAGGAATGGTTTGCTCGAAGGTTACGCGATTTTGGTGCGCCAGACGGGCGAGGTTCTGTAGCTCATTCTCTATGAATGCAGATCGTCCTGCATGGAGAGGAAGAGTTTGGTGAGCGTCCGGCGAAGCATGGTCTTCTGAAGGGCCGGATATGATTCTATGCCCTACGTGAGGACCTTCGAGGACGGTGGCAATCGCCAGCCCACAGCGATCTTTGAACGCGCTTTCGAAAATCGCCAGCAGTGGTGCTGCGGTGGAGCGCCGTTCGAGCAGAAGAAACACCACGCCCCCACAACCTGAACCGTAGGGCCGCTCGTCCTCATCGTCGGCCGTGGAGTAGCGTTCGACGATCGGTCCCGCAGCGGTAAGCCACCAGGCGCGGCGAGTGACTTCAGCCTCGAGGCATCCACCGCTCACGGTGCCGGCACGGCGGCCATCCGGCGCAAGCAGCATGCGGGCGCCCGGTTTGCGATAGCTGGAGCCTTCAACGGCGACGACAGTGGCGAGAACATAGTCCACCCCTGAGCTTTCGAGTTCGCGCCACAGGGTGAGAATCTGTCCGAGACCGGTCATTGACTCCTATTCTCGCGCAAATCGCGCCGCTCAGGCTTCGACGAGCTTCGATTGCAGCAGGTGTTCGATACGCACCGGAAGCTCGCGCACCCTGACCCCCGTCGCGTGATAGACGGCTGCGGTTATGGCTGCCGCGACGCCGGCAAGACCGATTTCGCCCACGCCGCGCGCTCCGTATTCGCCCATCGCCGGGTCGGGATAGTTGAGAAAAGTTACATCGATGTCCGGCAAGTCCGCACAGGTAGCCATTAAATAGTCGGCCATGCTGCCGTTGATCGGTTGGCCGGTGCGTTGATCGTAGACGGTCTCTTCGAGCAGGCCCATGCCGACGCCCATCACCACCGCACCCGCAATCTGATTGGCTGCGGCCTTGGGATTAATGATGCGGCCGGCGTCGATGACGGTAACGGTGCGGCTCACGCGCAGGCGCGCGATCTCCGGATCCCACTCGACTTCAACAAACTGAGCTCCGAACGAGTGCAGCGAGACGCCCTTGGCCTTCGGGTCTTCCCACGTCGGCTGCGTTTTGCCTTCGGCGCTCAGTCCGCTGATGCGGGCCATTTCGAGAATCTCGGCGAAATGCGCGCCTGAGCTTGCGGGCTGGTCTTTCGCGTGGATGCGGCCGCCAGTGAAGGCGATGGTTTCGGCTTTCGCGTTCAGGAAGGGCGAGCCTGCGGTGCTGGCGGCAAGCTGCTGCAGCTTGCCGATGGCGTTGTCGGTCCCCGAGGCGATCGCCTGCAGCACGGAGCCCGTGACCCAGGAACCGCCCGACATGGGCCCTTCGGGCAAGGCGCTGTCGCCCAGGATCACGTCGATGCGATCCATCGGGATTCCGGTCTTCTCGTTGACCACCTGAGCGAATATCGTGTACGTTCCGGTGCCCACGTCCTGCGTTGCGGAGCGCACGCAGATGCGGCCGTTGGCGCAGAACTCGACCGATGCCGTGCATGGCATGCGCATCGCGATCCAACTGGCGCCAGCCATGCCCCAGCCTAAAATTTTTCCGTCGCGCCGCATGGAACCGATTCCAGGCGTGCGTCGCTCCCAGCCAAACTTCTTCGCGCCCGTCTCGTAGCACTCGCGCAGATGGCGCGACGAAAAGGGTTGATTAGTGCTCTCGTCCTTCTCGGCATCATTCAGCAGGCGAAGCTGCAGCGGATCCATGTTGATCGCATCGGCCAGTTCGTTCATCCCCGATTCCAGCGCGTAAAGTCCCGGCACTGCGCCCGGCCCGCGCATGTACATCGGGGCCCCCACGTGGCGGCGCACCAAACCGCTGGTCACTTCAAGGTTCGTACAGCTATAGAGGAACGGCGTCTGCTCGCCGCAACCTTCGTCGAAGTCGTCGAGTTGCGAAGTCACATTCACGTAGTCGTGGCGAATGGCCACGAGCTTCCCATCCTTGCCGGCGCCGAGCTGTACGCGCTGCTCGGTCCGCGGCCGGTAGCCCACGGTGGCGAACATGCGCCGCCTATCGAGGCTCAGCTTCACAGGCCGCGTCAGCCTGCGCGCCGCCACCGCAGCCATCGCCGCGTGCGGCCACGGAAACAGCTTGCCGCCGAATCCCGCACCCAGGAAACGTGTGACCACGCGCACGTTCTCGATCGGCAACCCCAGCACCTGCGCCATCACCACGCGGTAGTTCACGACTCCCTGTGTGGTCTCGTACAAAGTCACCGTGTCGCCGTTCCACACGGCGACAGAGGCGTGCAACTCGATCGGGTTGTGCGTTTCGCTGGGCGTGATGTACGTCTGGTCGATCTTCACCGCTGCCGAGGCAAGCGCCGCATCGGGATCGCCTCGCTTCGATGCCGATTTCCGTTGACCTTTGTAGTCGTCGAGGCTCGCGCGCAACTCCGCAGGTTGCGCTTCATAATCTACGCGCACCATAGCGGCCGCGGCCGTCGCCTGCTCCAGCGTCTCCGCAACCACGACCGCTACATGCTGTCCCCAATGGCGAACCACGTCGTCTTCGAACGCGGAACGCACCTCACTGTTCGTCGCGTTGCTATCGCCTGGCACGGTCCGATAAAGCGGTCCGATGTTGCCGTGATGGAGCACAAGCAGCACACCCGGCATCTGTTCGGCGGCGCGCGTGTCGACACTACGGATGCGTCCGCTGGCGATCCGAGCCCCCACGGGAACCGCGTACGCCATGCGATCGAAGTGAAAGTCCGCCGCATACTCGGCGGTGCCTGTGGTCTTCAACGGCCCGTCAATGCGTGGCGTTGCAACGCCTACAATCGAATCGGTCGTGCTCATGCTTGCCTTCCTTCTTGCTTCCCGTGCGCAGATGCTCCTCAGTCGCTTTCCTTATGACTCAAGCACTTTCGACTGCAGCAGATCCTCAATGCGAATGGGTAGCTCGCGCACTCTGACACCCGTGGCGTGATAGACCGCCGAAGCGATTGCAGGCGCAACACCTGCCATGCCGATTTCACCGATGCCGCGCGCGCCATACTCGTTCACGATCAGGTCTGGATAGTCCAGAAAGGTGACGTCGAGTTCCGGCAGGTCCGCGCATGTCGCCACCATGTAGTCTGCGAAGTTGCCATTGATGGGCTGGCCGAACTGTTTGTCGTAGTGCGTCTCTTCAAGGAGAGACATGCCCAATCCCATCACCGCAGCGCCGAGAATCTGATTCGTTCCGGCCTTCTTGTTGATGATCAGGCCGCAATCAAAAATCGAAAAAATGCGGCTCACTCGAAGGCGAGCAATCTCCGGCTCCCACTCCACTTCGGCGAAGTGTGCGCCGTACGAATGCAGCGAATACTTCTGCGCCTTGGGATCTTCGAACGATGGAAACGTGCGGCCTGTCGCGCTAATCCCGCTCAGATTTGCCAGTTTGAGCACTTCTTCAAACGGCATGCCGTTCGCTGTCGGAGCGGCGCCGGAGTGCATGGCCACGCCGACGACCTGCGGCTGTTGTTCCTTCGAGATCACGCGGCCATCTGCGATTGTCAGCGAGTCTGGATGCGCGCCGTGGAAGGGCGAACCGGGCGTTTGCGCAGCGATGTTGAGCAGCCGTGTCACCGCCTGGCTCACAGCTGAAGTGGCTGCGGGCAGAATGGCGCTGGTCACCATGGAACCGCCGGAGGTCGGCCCATCCGGAAGCGAGGAATCCCCGAGGAAGACATCGATGCGATCCAGAGGCACGCCGGTTTTCGCATGAGCTACCTGCGCAAAGAGCGTGTAAGTCCCGGTGCCGATATCCTGTGTCGCACAGCGCACGCAAACGCGGCCGTTGGGGCAGAATTCGAATGAAGCGGTGCAGGGAATGCGCGCCGCCGACCAAGATGCGGCGCCGACGCCCATGCCAATGACCTTGCCATCACGGCGCATCGAGCCTACTTCGGGCGTGCGCTGCTTCCAGCCGATCTTTTCGGCGCCGACTTGGTAGCACTCCTTCAAGTGACGCGACGAAAAGGGAAGATTCTTGCCTTCGTCCCGCTCGGCATCGTTTTTGTAACGCAGCTCGAGAGGATCCATCTTGAGCTTGATGGCTAGCTCGTCGATGGCGGACTCAAGCGCGAACAGCCCAGGTACCGCGCCAGGACCGCGCATCGGAGCAGGCGCACCCACGCTGCGCCGGACCATAGCCGTCGTCACTTCGAGATTTGGGCAGCTGTAAATGAACGGAGTCTGCTCGCCGCAATGCTCCACAAAGTCGTCGAGCTGCGAAGTTTCTGTGTAGAAGTCGTGCCGGATCGCCGTGAGCTTGCCATCCGGCGTGGCGCCCAAACGAATGCGTTGCTGCGTGCGCGGACGATGACCGACATTGGAAAACATCATGCGCCGGTCGACGCTCAACTTCACCGGCCGGTTCAACTGGCGCGCAGCCGCAGCGGCGAGCGTTCCCTGCGGCCACGGAGAAAGCTTGCCCCCGAAACCGGAGCCGACAAACCGCGAGATGACGCGCACGTTTTCGCGCGGCACGCCGAGAACCTCAGACATGACCGTCCGAAAACTGACGACCCCCTGCGAACTGTCGTAGAGGGTCACGTTATCGCCATCCCATACCGCGACCGTTCCGTGCATCTCCATCGGGTTGTGTGTTTCGACCGGCGTGGAGTAGGTCTGATCGATCACCACCGGTGCCGACGCCAGGGCCTGATCGGGATCGCCGCGTTTCCAGCTGCTTTCGCGCTTGCCGTCAAAGTCCACACTCAGGTCCGTGCGGACGTCGGGCGATTCAACCTCGTAGTCCGCGTGAACGGCAGAGGCGGCAGCTCTTGCCTGTTCCAGCGTCTCGGCCACCACGACTGCGATGTACTGGCCCCAGTAGTAGATGTTCTCGTCCTCAAATGGAGCGCGCGATTCGGCCATTGCTCCATCCTGCTGGCGCGGGAATGTCCGGAAGACATTCTGAATGTTGCCGTGCCGCAGGACGAGCAGGACACCGGGCATCTTCTCGGCCGCAGAAACATCGAGTGATCGAATGCGCCCTTTGCCGATGGTGCTTTGCACGGCAACAGCATGAACTAGATTGGGGAAATCGTGATCGACGGCGTAACGTGCAGTCCCCGTGGTCTTCAACGGTCCATCGATGCGAGGCACGGCCGCGCCAATGATGCTGGCAGCGTGGGGAAGTGTATCGGTCGCCATGCGAATGCTCCTTAGGGCTGTTGTTCCGAGCGCGAGCGCGGAACGGACCTGAGTGCCTATGGGCCCTGCGAACTAGGCCGTTGCCATCTTCAATGTACGGACCAGGCAGCGCTTTGCCAGTTCGACCTTGAAGGCGTTGTCGGTGCGGGGCTTTGCAGCGGCCAGCGCGGCTTCGGCCGCTTTTCGGAATGTGGCAGCATCGGCGGATTTGCCAGTCAATGCGGCTTCGGCCTCATGCGAGCGCCAGGGTTTGGTACCCACGCCACCCATGGCAACGCGCACATAACGAATGTGACCGCCCTCAACCTTCGCAACGACAGCCGCCGACGAGAGCGCGAACTCGTAGCTGGCGCGATCTCGCAGTTTCAGATAAACGGACTTCGCACCCTCAATTGGCTTCGGCAGGTCGACAAAGGTGATCAATTCGCCGGGCTCCAACGCGTTTTCGATGTTGGGCGTGTCGCCGGGCAGCTTGTGAAACTCGGCGAATGGAATCGTCCGCTTGCCTTTCGGCCCTTCGACATGAATCACAGCCTCGAGCGCCGCCATTGCAACACACATGTCGGACGGGTGTGTGGCGATGCAATGCTCGCTGGTTCCGAGAATCGCGTGCGTGCGGTGGAATCCCTCGAGTGCCGCGCAACCCGTGCCCGGCGTGCGCTTGTTACAGCCGTAGCCGCCGGGCGATCCGGCACTGGGCTCGCGGAAATAGGCGCAACGCGTGCGCTGCAGCAGATTCCCGCCCGTTGTGGCCATGTTGCGCAACTGCGGCGAAGCCCCAGAAAGAAGAGCCTCCGACAGCACCGCGTATTTTTCCTTTACATCGGCATTCCAGGCCAGGTCTGAGTTGCGAACCAGTGCTCCGATGCGAAGGCCCCCGTCAGACATCTTCTCGATTTTGTCCAGAGGGAGAAGATTAATGTCGACCAAAGCAGGTGGCTGTTCGACGCTGAGCTTCATTAGGTCGACGAGCGTGGTGCCGCCGGCAATAAACTTGCCCGACGACGCGCCGACGAGTGCCTTGTCGACGCTCGATGCCTTGACGTAGCTAAAGGTCTGCATGTTCGTCCTCCTTCGTCAGGCTTGCGCCCGCACGCGTTTCACGGCGGCAACAATATTGGTGTAGGCGCCGCAGCGGCAGATATTGCCGGCCATGGCATGCTTGATGTCTTCGTCGCTGGGACCGATTGGCTCCTTCAGCAGGGCGACCGCGCTCATGATCTGGCCGCTGGTGCAGTAGCCGCACTGATAGCCGTCGTGTTCCACAAAAGCCGCCTGCATGGCGTGGAGATTGTCGGGCTGGCCGATGCCCTCGATGGTGGTAATCTCATCGCCCTCATGCATCACCGCAAACGAAAGGCAGCTGTTCACGCGACGGCCGTTCACATGGACCGTGCACGCGCCGCACTGGCCGTGATCGCAGCCCTTTTTGGTTCCGGTAAGGTGGATACGTTCGCGCAGCGTGTCCAGCAGCGTGGCGCGCGTGTCGAGGCCGCGCAGGGTGTAATCCTTGCCATTGATGCGGAGGGAGACCGTCGTAGTTCCAGCAGCATCCGTGGGTTCCTCGACGGCCGGTTCAATCACCGGAGCAGCTGCAGCGAGCGGAGCGGCGCCCGCAAGAAGACCAGTTGCGCCCATGCCGGAGAGAAACGACCGGCGACTGAACCGACCGCCGGCGGATGGCGAACTGGGCGGGGGCAAAGGCTCCAATTCCACCGTCTGCTGGTCGGGAGCCAGCTCCTTTTGAGGTGATTGTGAACGCAGGTGCTTGAGGTGCAGAGGGAGCGTATCTGCCACAGGGGACCTCCTCGGGACAAAGCCCGTGCCGCCATCCTACCCGGTTTCCTGCTAGGGCAGAAGGGCGATTTGATGCGGAACGAAGAATCGTTCCCTTTGATTAAGAAGACCGGATCGAAACGTGGAGAACCGTCATGATCCGGGAGCCTATTTCCCGCCTGGCCTGCTTCAGAAATCCGCGAACAGATCGGCATACCTCAGCGTCAAACGTTGACCAGAGCCTTCATCGCCGGAACGTACCGGTCGCCCGACGCGGCGTCCGGGGGAAACACTTCTCGCAGAGAGTTTACGACTTCTGGAGGCAAGGTGAAATTCACTGCGACAGCATTTTCTTCAAGAAACCTCCGGCGTTTTGTTCCGGGTATCGGGACAATATCTTCGCCCTGCGCCAGTACCCATGCCAGCGCCAGTTGCCCAGGCGTCATACCCGCGGCTTCTGCGAGCTGTTTCACTTTCTCCACCAGCTCAAGATTGTGTTGGAAGTTTTCGCCCTGGAAACGCGGACTGTTGCGGCGATAATCGTCTGGGTCAAAGTCGTCAGGGCTCTTGATGGCGCCGGTCAGGAAGCCGCGGCCGAGCGGGCTGTACGCGACAAAGCCCATTCCGAGACGACGGCAGGTCGGCAGAATTTCCGGCTCAGGGTCCCGCGTCCAAAGAGAATATTCAGTCTGAAGTGCGGTAATCGCATGAACGCGGTGGGCTCTCTCGATGGTTGCGGGAGCCGCCTCGGACAAACCGAGATAGCGGACTTTGCCTTCTTCGATCAGCCGCGCCATCGCCCCCACGGTCTCTTCAATGGGTGTCTTGGGATCGACCCGATGCTGGTAGTAAAGGTCGATGGTGTCAATGCCAAGCCTCTGCAAGCTGGCTTCAACCGATTTGCGAACATAGGCCGGGCTGCCATCGACACCTCGTTTGGTCGGGTCATTCGGATCGCGCACAATGCCGAATTTAGTCGCGACAAAGAAACGGTTACGCCGCCCCTTGAGCGCCTTGGCCACCAGGATCTCGTTCTTGTGCGGGCCATAGACATCGGAAGTGTCGAGAAAATCGATCCCCAGCTCCAGAGCGCGATCGATCGTTGCCAGGGATTCCTGGTCGTCGCGCCCACCATAGAACTCGCTCATCCCCATGCAGCCAAGGCCAATGGCCGAGACCACGGGGCCGTGCGAGCCCAACCTGCGGGTCTTCATCGTCGTTTCCTCTGAAATTCTTGATCGCCCGTCAGCTGACAGGAGTCAACTCTCGATCGACTTCCGGCTCGGCCAGGACCGGGTTAGTAATCCGAATGCGCTCTTCAATCATTTTGTAGTTGGCGATTTTGTGCGTCAGGAGCGCGTGAGCCCGCTGCAATTCTACGATCTGTTCCGCAATACCGGCCTGATGATCCTCAAGAATCTTGCGCCGCTCGAGGGATGTGGCATCGCCCAGTTCGCGCAGCTCGGCATAACGCTGCATCTCGCGGATCGGCATGCTGGTTGCCCGCATACAGTGGAGGAAGTGAAGCCAGGCCTCGTCGGCCTCGGAATAACGCCTGTGACCGTTGCGCGCGCGTCCTACCGGCTGGATTAGCCCTACGCGCTCATAGTAGCGAAGCGTGTGCGCGGTCATTCCGCACCGCTCTGCCATGCTTCGTATGGTGTATCCCGGGTTCTGCATACCATCACCGTACAACTTAAAGCGCGCTCGAAGTCAAGCGCTCTGCAGGCTGCCCAGGCTCGGAAGAACGCACAGGCAACGAACGGCAAGTTGGTGCGCGGAAGGACAAGTTTCTAACTGTTGCATCTTCAATAGGATGTTGATTTGTGCGCAAGTCGGGAACCGGAAATTGCTTAACAATTCTTAAGAATCAGACGGACCAAGATGGGCGGCTAACCGAGGTAGTCGAGGCCCATTCATCCCGTATGATCGAACACGGTGAGGCAATCGTGAGCTCAGGCGCCGAGACGCAAAAGAGCGTCGATATCGAGCTGTACAAAAGGATGCTGACGGTGGCGCTCGAAGAGGCGCAGCTTGGGCGCAAAGAGGGCGGGATTCCGATTGGGGCAGCCCTGTTTCGCCGAACCGGTGAACTCGTCAGCCGCGGACACAACCGGCGCGTGCAGCAGGGCGACCCCAGCGTGCACGGAGAGACGGATGCCTTCCGGCGTGCAGGACGGCAGCGCAGCTATCGAGACATGGTGATGGTGACCACCCTGGCTCCCTGCTGGTATTGCAGCGGGCTGGTGCGGCAATTTCGGATCGGAACGCTGGTGGTGGGCGAGAGCCGGACGTTTGCCGGCGGCCTCGACTGGCTACGGGAGAATGGCGTTGAAGTGATCGACTTGGACGATCGCGCGTGCCGCGAATTGCTGGAAGGGTTCATCGCCGAGCATCCCGAGGTCTGGAACGAGGACATCGGGGAAGAGTAGGTGTTCGAGAAATTCTGGGCAAGTGGATGGTTTGAAGGGGGCGACTTCACAGGCTGCAGAAAAAGCTTCATGCGGAGGGAGGCGGGGGCTTCAACCCCCGCAACAAGCAAGAGAGTCGATATCGGCTTTAGCCGCGGAGGGATGTTTTTCTTTACATTCGTCCGCGATTTCGAGTTTTCCCGCAGCCTGTTCAGTCGTGCCGTAAAGTCAGCAAAATAATTGAGGGCTTTAGCCCCTGAGGGGAAGGCGGCATGCAATCGACCTCGTTCGAAGAATCCTTCGGCACCCACGCCCGAACTCCCTATCATGTACAGTGGTTCTGACTCGGAGGAACAATGCAACGACGGAAATTTCTTGCGGCTTCGCTAGCTTCTTCGGCCGCGGCCATGTTGGGGGGAACCGAGATGCGTGCCGAACACACAGGCGAGTTCTATCAGCTACGCCGCTACTTTTTGCAATCGGGCCCGCAGCAGAAGCTGACAGAAACCTATCTGAGCAGCGCGCTCATTCCAGCACTGGCGCGCATGGGTATGGGGCCGGTGGGTGCGTTCCGAGTCGATATCGGACCTGAAACACCAACCTACGATGTGTTGATCCCGGCCTCGGATCTGGCCGCGCTGGCCGCAGTCGACCTGCATCTCGCGCAGGATGCAGACTTCCTGAAAGCGGCAGACCCTTTCTGGAGTGCGCCAGCCACAGCGCCCGCTTTTCAGCGCGTAGAGTATTCGCTCCTCTCGGCGTTTGAGGGCTGGCCGAAGCTTACCCCGCCGCCTTCATCCGCCACCAAAGCCAAGCGGATTTTCCAGCTCCGCACCTACGAGAGCCCAAGCTACAAAGATCACGTGGTGAAGGTGCACATGTTCCATTCCGGCGAGTTCGAGATTTTCAAGAACGCCGGGTTCCACATGGTCTTCTTTGGCGATACTCTCGCCGGTCCACGCATGCCGAACCTGACTTACATGCTGAGCTTTACTGACAGTGCCGAGTTGGACGCGAAGTGGGAAGTCTTCCGCAACGATCCGGCTTGGAAGAAACTCTCGGCCGACCCGCGATTCGCGTATGAAGCAATTGTCTCGAATATCACCAACCTGATCCTGAGCCCCCTCGAAGCATCGCAGGTATAGACGGACAGGCCCTGGATGCCTGTCCGTTCGTTGCATGTGCCATTCTCCCTGTCCCATCCTTTCGCGTTTTTCCTGGCGAAAGGGTGGGTAAAGCACAGACGCCAACAGAAACCAACAGGAACTACGAGCGGCCGGCTGAGTCGCGAACCCACTACGGCACAAACTTCAACGAATACGCCGTCGTTAGGTCAATCGGTCCATGCAAAATGCCGAGCGACTTCAATTGCTCGTAACTTGTCTGCCATCGCGCTGCCGTCATGCGGCCGGTCTGTGCGCCAGTCGGATCGCCACCGGTAATGAATCCGCCATCGCGCAACGCCTGGGCGGTATAGGCTTCCTGCGCCGGGTTCAGCGCTGGATTCAGCTTGAGCAGATACTCATTTGTCGGGCCGGGGTTGCGCAGATACTCCTGCCACCCGCGAGCACTCGCGCGTACGAACTTCGCAACGACGTCGGGATGTTGTGCAACGAAGTCGTGCGTCGTGAACTGAACGCGGTACGGATCGTAACCGGATGAGCTGATCAGAAATGTACGGACATCGGCTCCGACTTGCTTGGCGAAGAACGGTTCGCTGGTGATAAAGATCTGTTGGACGTGATTGGGGTCGGCCAGGAAATTTGCGATCGACAAGGTGGTCGGAATCTGGCGCACATTGTGCAAGTTGTAGCGCGAGATCACGTACTTGAGCCAGGTGGCGCCGGTCTGAGCCCCGACAGTATGGCCTTCGAGGTCTTTGAAATCATGCACGGGAGAACCGGCGTGAACCATGATGGCCTGCGGATCGTGCTGCATGGTTGCGGCGACGGCGATAAGCGGTAGTCCATTGGAATCCCACTCCAGGATCTGGTCGCTGGAGCCGAGACCGAAATCCGCTTTGCCCGTCGAGACCATTTGAGCCACACTGCCGTACTCCGGTATCGGAACGAGCGTAACATCGAGCCCCTCGGCTTTGTAGTAGCCCTTAAGCTCTGCCGTGAAAAAGCCGCCATGCTCCGGTTGTGGATACCAGTCAAGCTGCAGGCGCACAGGGGTGAGGCCATTCGCGGTCGACGTCGGTTGGGACCGGCATCCGGTGAGAAGCAGCGCCAGAGCGAAGATGGCGGTGATTGCGGCCGAAAGAAATCGTAGATATCTCACTGCGGAACCTCAGAAGAGTGGGACTTGAAATGAAACGTATCACGCGCGCGGATAAGGCACTGCAGTCCTTCTATGTGCGCCGAGTTGTGCCGCGAGCTGTGCAAGCGGCTCATCGAATCCGCGTGCTGCAGCCAATTGCATACCGCCCACTTTACAGGGAATCGTGACCACCGGCACGCCGGCAAGACTGAACCGTGTTGTATACCGCAGCAACCGCGCGCGTGTCTGGCTGTGGTCCGCGCCTGTCGCAAGGCGAGCGACGGGCGTGGCCGGCATCAGAAGCAACTCGTGCGTCTCGAAAAGCTCATCGATGCGTGAATTGAAATCGGCATGACGCTGGCGGAGCGCGGCAATTTCGGCCTCGCTGATGCGCCCTCCCCACTCCAGCCGCTCGCGAATAGCCGGCTGGAACCGATCATGATGACCGGCGTGGATCCGCGCCGCTTCCCAAGCCTGGATCGGCGCGAAGATTTCGAAGGAGCCGGCCCACCAGGGGGGATCGAACCTAGATTTGCGGAGGCCGAGCGATTCAAACTCGGTAGCCAAGGCATGCAGAGATTCCACAATCTCCGGTTGGCAATCGTGCAGAAAGCCTTCGTCAATCACAGCAAATCGCGAGAAGGGTGGGTGCGGTTCGACGCGCAAAGGCGCAAAGGTTTCAGCAAGCAACGGCGCATCTTCCAGGTCGCGAAACAGCCAACCCATTGTGTCGAACGATTGCGCCAGATGCCCTGCGCCGCGCCAGTCCCCTCGCCCCAAAGATGCACGATACCCCGCCAATCCGCAGAGCGACGCTGGCGCACGCACCGATCCGCCGGTGTCCGTTCCGATCGCGGCAACAGCCGACCCTTCCAACACGCTGGCCGCTGCGCCCGACGACGAGCCGCCCGTGAGCGCGCCGGGATTCCCTGGCTGCACGCAATCTCCGAATTCAGGGTTCTCGCCCGTGATGCCATAAGCCAGCGGATGCAGGTGCGTCTTTCCCGTGATGACCGCGCCTGCACTGCGCAACTGTTCGACAAGCCACGAATCGTTGGCCGCAATTCCATTCAAGTCGCGATAGAACTGGACCCCGCACGTCGTGGGCGCGCCAGTCAGATCGAAACAATCCTTCACGGAAATGGGAAGCCCCCACAGCGCATTGCGCCCATCACCGAATGGACCGCCCTCACCATGTGGAATGGCTTCCGCGCGTGCAGCCTCCGCCAATGTCCATGCGGGATTACGCCATAGATAGGTATTGCGGCTCGCACTCTGATTGGCGTTGGCCAGAGCCTCGGCCGCGAGCGCAGTGGGCCGGGTCTGGCCTTGGGACAGCGCGGTGCGAAGGCTCCGAATCGTCCACGAAATCGCAGGCATACAACGATTGTAGGGCGGCAAATTGGAAACGCGGTCGGCAGAAATAAGGACCGCATAAGAGACGGCCATTTTGTGCCGCGTGCCCTCGCAACGGCATGCTAAGTTCGGATATGGGAGTTGTTGCGACGGCCGCGCGCACTCGTCTCGAGCGGGGATCTCGGACATCAGTTGAGGACATGGAGCGCATGAAGTCGCTCATCGCCTTTACGGCTCGTTCTCTGGATACAGAAATGCCTCGTCCCTTCGGCGCTTCCATCGTGCACACGGGGTCAGGAAAGACGCTTCTACGCGCCCTCAACAATGCGATGGCGGAGTTCGATCCAACCGCGCACGCCGAGGTGCGGGCCATTCGTCTGGCAACCAAGCGGCTCAAAAATCTTTTTCTAACGGGCTACACGCTTTATACCACGTGCGAGCCGTGCCCCATGTGCATGAGTGCGGCGCTTTGGGCCCGTGTCGATCGTGTTGTCTACGGTGCATCCATCGAAGATGCAAACAGGCACTTCGATCAGATTCAGATTCCGGCCACAGAAGTGGCCGCGCGCAGCGATATGAAGTGCTCTGTTGAGGGACCGTTGCTGCGCGACGAATGCTATTCACTCTTTACCCATCCCAACATGCTGCGTGCGATTCGGCGCTGGTCCAGCCGCAAACGGAAGTGACTCACCGTTTGGGCATCTAGAGGTTTCTTGGTATGCATGACCGGCTTGTAGAAGGCTTGTCGACAATTATCGACAATCCCGCCCGCATCCTCACCGCGCCTGCGGTTCTCGAGCGGCTGTCTCACGATTTCTATTGGTACTCGCCGGTGCTGCGCCCGAAACTGGCCGGGAAGAACGGCGACATCGCTGTACAGCCGGTATCGGTCGACGAGGTGCTGGCCGTGCTCCGTTTCGCAGGCCGCAATGAGATTCCTGTGACCGTCCGCGGTGCGGGGACTGGCAACTACGGGCAATGCGTGCCCCTCGCAGGCGGTATTGTTCTCGATCTCTCGCTGATGGACAAGCTGGAAGAGATTACGCCCGATGGTGTGGCTATTTGCCGGCCCGGTCTGCGTCTCGGCGTGTTGGAGACCGAAGCGCGTAAGCAGGGTTGGGAACTGCGCATGTACCCCTCGACGCTCGTGAAAGCATCGGTTGGTGGGTTTCTCGCCGGAGGTTCAGGAGGCATCGGCTCTGTTGCGCACGGCGGGTTGCGCGACTTTGACACGGTGCGTGCGTTTGAGGTGGTGACGATGGAAGACGAGCCGCGTGTCGTGTTGCATGAGGGCGCGGCAGTTCATGAGATTTTGCACGCGTGGGGTACCAACGGTGTGCTCACGCGGATCTGGTTCGCGCTGACCAAGGCGGAGCAGTGGACGCAGTTTACAGCCGTCTTCGACACGTATGAACAGGCCTTCACGTTCACCGAATCGATCGCGACCGACCCGGCGTGGACAAAGCGGCTGGCGACGGTTTTCGAATGGCCGATTCCGTCGTTTTTCACACCCATCAAGAAGCTGGTGCGCGACGGAAAATCCATGGCGCTGGTGATGATTGCGAATGCTCAGCTGGACGCTCTGTCCGCAGTGGCGAAAGCGGCCGGAGGGGACGTGACGTTTTCTGGTGTCTACGACGGCCCGCGCACGCAGCCTCTTTTGAGCGACTACACCTGGAACCACACTACGCTTTGGGCGATGAAAGCCGATGCAGCTTACACTTATCTGCAATGCGGTTTTTCGCCGACCGAATGCCGGGAACAATTTCGGAAACTGCGCGACCGTTACGGCATGGAGATTCTGTTCCACATCGAATTCATGAAAAATGGAGAGGGTGTTGTGATTCCTGGAGCGATCCCCGTTGTCCGTTTCACCACCGAAGAGCGTCTAAATGACATGATTTCGTTCTGCCGAGCGATCGGCGTTTTTGTGGCCAACCCGCACGTGAATTACCTCGAGGATGGCGGGCGGTTTCGCCCAGATAATCTACAGCTCATGGCAAAACAAAAATACGATCCCCGCGGTCTTTTGAATCCCGGCAAAATGATCAGCTTTCACAGGCAGGCGGTCGCGCCGTGAAGACCTGGATTCCAGACGAACGTAATTTCGCCTATCTGAGCTGGAAACAAGTGGACGCTTTGCAGCGCGACAGCACCCTGCTGGTTCTCCCTACAGCAGCGGTCGAACAGCATGGCCACCATTTGCCGTTGGCGACAGACACGCTGATCAACAATCTGCTGCTCGGCAAAGCGCTGCAGCTCGTGCCGCAGAATCTCTCCATCTATGCGTTGCCCCCGGTCTGTTATGGCAAGAGTAACGAGCATCTTGGATTCCCCGGAACGCTTTCTGTGAGTGCGCAGACTTTTCTTTCCGTGGTGCGTGACCTGGGCGCGAGCATCGCGGCGGGGGGATTCAAAAAGGTCGTTCTTTACAACACCCACGGAGGCAATACTTCGCTTGTCGATATTCTGGCGCGCGATCTGCGCGCCGAATTCGGCTTGCGCACGTTCTCACTCTTCGGCTCTCCAGGCGCGACGTTTGAAGGTGTCAGCAAGCAGGAGCGCACCTACGGCTTTCATGCGGGCGAGATTGAAACCGCATACCTGATGCACGCGACGCCGGAGTTGGTGCACGCGAGCGAATTTACTGCGAACTATATTGCGCGCGTCGACGAGCCAGAGTTGCTCAAGCCCGAAGGCTCTTCGGCAAACTTCGCCTGGCTCACTCGTGACATCGCGCCGAGCGGTGTACTGGGCGATCCAAGCGCAGCCACGGCCGAGAATGGGGCTCGCTGGGCCGATGAAGCAGCAACTCGTATCGCGGAGATTCTTGTCGCGATGTACAATTTCGAGCCGAGATACGGGGCCTGATTCATGTCATTGGTCGATTGCGGTAATGGTGTCCGCCTCGAGCGCGGCATTGCGTTCAAGCTCAGCGACGGCATCACTCTGGTTTCCGATCACTACTTTCCCGCAGGCGAAGGGCCGTGGCCCACGCTGCTGATGCGCCAGCCTTACGGGCGCGACATTGCCTCGACCGTCGTTTATGCGCATCCGGTCTGGTTTGCACGGAACGGCTTCCATGTGGTCATTCAGGACGTGCGAGGGCGTGGTGGCTCCGAGGGAGAATTCTATCCGTTTCGTCACGAGGGGCACGACGGCGCGGAGACGATTGCTTGGTTGCGTACGCATGCGGCATGTAACGGGCGCATCGGCATGTACGGATTCTCGTATCAAGGGGCAACCCAACTGCTGGCCGCGGCAGAGCAGCCGGAGGGACTGCGATGCATCGCGCCGCACATGACGGCCGCCGATCTCTATCACGGCTGGTTTTACCACCAGGGAGCATTGCGGCTGAGTTCAACGCTCGGGTGGGGCATTCAGATGCTTCGGGAAGATGCGCGACGGAAAAATCTTCGCGAGGCCAGTGCGAAACTCGAAGCCGCCTGGGCCAGTATTCGCACGCAGGCCACGCAGGTTCCCTATGCGGAGCATCCGGCCATCCTGGATCCGTCGCTGCCGAGCTACGTGCGCGATTGGTTTAATCATCGCGAACCCGGCGAGTATTGGACGTCGCAGGATATCAGCGCGCGCATCGATCGGGTCCAGGTCCCAGCTCTTCACATCGCGGGCTGGTACGACACGTACCTCGAGGGTTCCATCGCTGCCTACCTTGCCTTGCGCAAGGGCGCTGGCTCAGAGTTCGCACGTGAACATCAGTATCTTTTCGTCGGCCCGTGGGTGCATATCCCCTGGGGAGATCGAATCGGCGACACCGACCTGGGAGAGGCTGCAAATCTCAACACTGACGAGATTCTGCTTCGCTGGTTCAACCAATGGCTGAAGGACACACCCGAGTTTTCAATGGACGCGCGCGTTCGTTACTTCCGGCTGGGCATCAACAACTGGCGTGGCGCTCACGACTGGAACGAAGAGCAATACATTCTCCATCTGCACAGCGCGGGGAACGCCAATTCGTGCAAAGGAAACGGTCACCTTTCTCCCGATGTACCGGGGAACGAAGAGCCGCGCGATGTGTTCGTTTACGACCCCGAGGTGCCGGTGATCGCGCCGGGCGGCCCGCAGGCGCTGAACGGGCCATTCGATCAGGCGGTGTTCGAGATGGGCAATAACCTGCTGATCTATACCTCTGAACCTGTTCAGCAGGCGATGGAAGTCTTCGGTCAGCCATGCGTGAAACTGTATGCCGCCACGTCCGCGGCTTTCGCGGACATGGTTGCGAAACTTGTGCGCGTCACGGTAAATGGCCGGGCAGAATTCCTTTGCATCGGCATTGCGCGGAGTTCGTGGTTGTTTCGCGACTCGGAATATTCGGCCGACAAAATTCAGGCATGGGAGTTCGCTCTGGATCCGATTGCATTTGTCCTCGCGCCGGGCGAAAGGCTGCGGCTTGAAATCGCGAGCTCTGCATTTCCGCTCTATGATCGCAATCCCTCCACCGGCGTGCCGCCACAGCTTGCGGATCACTGGAACTGGGGGCGTTCCACACAGCAAATCCTTCACACGCCTGAGCACGCATCGGCACTGTTCCTACCGGTCAAAGGATCTCCCGGATGGTGAAGCACGAACCGGCACCTGTTCCTGAAGTCGCGTTGCAGGGCGTGACGAAACGTTACAGGAATGCGGCTGTCGCGCTCGAAAATATTTCGCTCACCATCGAGCGGGGCGAGTTTTTGACCTTTCTCGGACCATCCGGCTGCGGCAAATCGACTCTGCTGAAGATTGTCTCGGGCCTCAGCCCAGTAAGCAGCGGCACAGTCCAAGTCAACGGAATGACGCCTGAAAATGCCCGCGAGCTGATGAGCTTCATCTTTCAGGATGCGACGCTTTTGCCGTGGCGAACCGTGGAGCGCAACGTGGGCCTGGGGCTCGAACTCGAATATGCCGCCCGCGACCTCCGGAAAGAACGGGTGGCTCAAATGCTCAAACTCGTGAGCCTGGGGCATGTGGCACGGCGCTATCCCCGGCAGCTTTCGGGGGGAATGAAGATGCGCGTCTCGATTGCACGCGCGCTCGTAAGCCGTCCGCGAATACTACTGTTGGACGAGCCGTTCGCAGCCCTCGATGAGATGACGCGCGACCGCCTCAACGAGGAATTGCTCAGGCTCTACGCCGAACAAAAGTGGACCGTGCTGTTTGTAACGCATTCGGTGGCCGAGGCTGTATTTTTGTCGTCACGCATTGTGATCCTGGCAGCGCATCCTGGCCGGGTCGCCCACGAAATCGACGTGAGCTTGCCTTGGCCTCGCACTGCGGGAACGCGCGAATCGGCCGAGTATGAGGACATGGTGATGCACACGTCGCGCCTGTTGCGGGGAGTCTCAGGGGCATGAAGCGACAAGGACTGCTCGCGCTCAACGCTGTCGTGGTGTTCCTGTGCCTGATTGGGTTGTGGCAGGGTGTGGTGTGGCTCAATCATCTGCCGCCCTATATCCTTCCGGGACCAAAGCTGGTGGCCCAGGCGCTTCACGATCGTTATCCGTCGCTTCTCAATTCGCTTTGGATTACGACCGAAGAGGCAGCCGGCGGCTTGGCCTGCAGCATTGTGGTCGGTATCGCGATGGCGATGATCTTTGCGCAGTGGCGCTGGCTGCGGCAGACGCTTTATCCTTACACGATCCTGCTGCAGACGGTGCCGATCGTTGCCATCGCGCCGTTAATCATTAATTGGGTCGGGGCGGGGATTCTCTCCGTCACAATCGTGAACTTCATTATTTGTCTCGCGCCGATCATCGCCAATACGACGCAGGGATTAATCAGCGTGGACGAAAATCTGATTCACTTATTCGTCATGCACAAGGCGACACCGGCCCAGATTCTCTTCAAGTTGAGGTTGCCGAATGCGACACCCAATCTTTTTACGGGCATCCGCATTTCAGCCGGCATCAGCGTGATTGGCGGCATCACAGGCGAGCTGTTTGCCGGATCGGCGCGTGTGGGCGAAGGTGGGCTGGGTTATTCCATCAACTATGCCAATAATCAGATGGAGATAAGCTATCTGTTTGCGCTGGTATTTGCCGCAACCGTGCTGGGATTTAGTTTCTTTTTTATGGTGATGCTTCTTGAGTGGTTTTTCCTGCATAACTGGCATGAGTCAAGCATGCCACAGACGACGGAATAGGGGGTGCGCGAACGATGTTGCGCATGGAATCGGAAACGGGATGGTGGCTCGTCAAGCATCCGGATCATGCGGAGCTGGCAGGCGCGTTTGCAGCGGCATGGGGCAACGCGATGTTTCGCAGGCCGGAACCGCGCGTGCGCGTGCTGCTGGGCATTGCCCGGCACGATGACGGATGGGCAACACGCGATGAGCATCCCGTCATCACGCGGCAAGGGAAGCCATCGGCATTCTCAATTGAACTAGTAGGGAAGTATTCGGCATTCGAAGAGATCGATCTCGCGGAGTATCTCGCTGTGCGCGATCGTGCCGTGCGCATCATGGCTGCGAAAGATCCCTATGCGGCTCTGCTGATTTCGATGCACACCTACAATCTGCTGACTGCCCATGCGGACCGATCGACAATTGCGCCGGAAGGGCTGGTCCAGCTCGACGCCTTCCTGGATGGCCAGCGCAGGTATCAGGATGAATTGCGAGCGGAGATTGCCGCTGATGAATCGCTTGCCCCGATAGCCAAGGAAGATCGGACGATTACGAAGCATTTCCGGCTGCTGCAGGCCTGCGACAATCTTTCGCTGCTCACGTGCGTGGCGTATCTGTCAGAGGCTCATCTGCTGCACCCGCTGCCATTGAACGATGGATCGACCGCGGAGGTGCGCGTTTCGCCCATCGGGCCCCGACATTTCAGGTTAACGCCGTGGCCGTTTGCCGAGCCCGAGCTCAGTTTCGAATTTCCAGCGCGACTCGTTAAGGGCAAAGTCTTCAGCACGTCGGATGAGCTCGGCGAGGCATTTGCGGCCGCTGAGGAGCAGAGACTGATGGTTACCCTGACGCGCTAGCGCTATAGCTCCAAGAGTGAGATGGATTGATGGAAAAAAAAGGGCGGCTCCTTTTGGAGACCGCCCCTTTTGTTGCGATGCATTCTTCTCAGAAGTCGAAGCGAAGTGACATTTGGATTTGGCGTGGCGCCCCAATCGTGTGTGTCACAATGCCAAGGCCAGAGGGAAAACTGTAGAGCGAGTCGCAGTCTCCCGATCCGGTGCAACCGCTTGGCAGCACAGGCTGTCCCGAAAACGGGAAGGCATTATAGCCGGCGTTCTGCGATACCTCGTTTCCGGGCACGTCGAAGCTCGTCGTATTGGTCAGGTTGTAGACGTCAAAGGTGTACTTGAAGTTGTACCTCTCTTTTACGCTGAAGACCTTCACTAGCGAAGCGTCGGCGCGCTTCTGGAAGGCTTGGCGGAAGATATTGCGCTGTCCGGTTGAGAATCCGGTTTCGTAGGGATCCGAGGACGGAATTGCGCCGCCTAGGCCGCCCGCAGGCAGCAGGGGAAGCGTGAAGCATGAGGCATCAAGGGCAGGCGGAGCGCCCGCGGGAGTCCAGGCCCCTGAATGCCCGGTCAAAGCTTTCTTCGCGGTGCAGCCTGCCGCCAGCGGAACGATGGGATTCGTAATTCCGTCTGCTGTCGAGTAGTAGATGCTGCCCACGGCGCCCGAGAAGTCGATGATGCTGTAGGGCTGGCCCGACTGCAGGACGCCAAGTCCCAGCAGCGACCATCCGTTCACGACGTCCCCCACCAACGAGCTCTTGTGGACCATGTCGGGAAGCTTGAAGACATAGTTGAAGTTGAGGACGTGAGTCCGGTCGAAGTCAGCCGAGCCATAGGATTCGCGCAGATTGAGTGGGTTGTTGCCGTTGTAGAACAGACCCAGTCCGCTCTGTTCGTCAAGGGTGTGCGAGTAGGTGTACGACAGGCCGACCTGGACGTCGTGGCTCATGCGCTTGTCCACGTGGGCCTGGAGTGCGTCATAGGCGTCGACGCCCGCTGCGTTATATGAGATCGATTCGGCCGCATACCCGATAAAGGGGACACGGACGTCCACGTTCCCGCCCTCATAGGTAGCCAGATAGGGTGTCCCGTCGTTGAGAGTCGCCCCGCCGACGTTGTAGCCATAGCTGTAGTTCTGCTGGTAGGGACCGCCGACCAGCGTGGGGCTCGATGGCGACGCGATGGTCGGCTGGTTAAACGGAACCGGGATGACCTGATGCCGGCCCCGGTTGCCCACATAGCCCAGATCAATAGCCAGGTCGTTGCGCGGCTGCCACTGGATGTCGAGGGTGTAGTTGAAGGTGTAAGGCAGCTTGTTGGCCCGGTTATACACGCCCAGCGAGATCGGCTGGCCGAAGTCGTTGACAATGGTGCCGGCGTTGGGAAGGTAGTTGTTCAGGTCGGACGCCTTGGGGTTGTTGGGCGGAGCCAGTAGCGCAGTTCCGTAGGGGTTCTCGAGATCGCCTGCGGCGGCCGAAGGCGTTCCAACCTCAGCGCCAGAGCTCGGATCGGTTGCTCCGCCGCAGGTGGGAATGTAGAACTCGTAGAGCGACTGCGTTCCGACGGGGCAGCTGGACGCATTGACAAAGGGGAGTTGCTGGTTCACACCAAAGGGGCCGCCGGTGACGGTTCCGATGGCGTAGCCGGGCGAGAAGTAGCTGAAGAGTTCGCCCCGGTCGTAGTACATGCCGCCCCCCGCGCGGACGACGACTTTGTTGTGCAAGAACCCAGGTTCCCAGGCGGCGCCGATGCGTGGAGCGATCCCCCACTGGCGGCCGGTGAGCGTCGTGGGACTTACGCCCTTGGTCCCGTTCGCATTGTTGCCGGCGATGATCAGTCCAGTGTTTTCAATCGAATCAGAGCCGACGCTGTAGCTGTAAAGTGATGGGTCGAAATTGAAGATGCGCCCGTATTTTTCAGTCAGGCCGCCATCCCAGTCGTAGCGCACACCGGCGGTCAACGACAGCGAAGGCTTAATCTGCCACTTGTCCTGCACATAGGTCCCAAGCTGATTCGCACGGTAGTAGCGGCTGGCATCACCCTGCAGGAAGGAACTGACATAGAAGCCCGTGGCCGAGCTGCCCGGAGTAACAAAGCCCTGAATCATCTGACTGAAGTCGTCCGTTGCGATCGTGCCTTTCCCGGTGCGCTTATCGATGGTGTTCAGCTGCGTGTAGCTATAGCTGGCGCCAAAGCTGAGCGTGTGCTTGCCGAGCATCCAGATGGCATTGCCCGAGGGAGCCCAGCGATTCTGAAAGACGCCGGTGTTCGAAGCCTGACCCTCGGCGTTCGGGCCGATGTTCAGAATCGCCTGCGATTCGCCTGAAGGTTGGTCAGCGCCGAGGACGTTGTAGACCGAGATGCCGGGGAAGTACGTCGACCCGAACATGTTGATCGACGCCGTCCCAGCCGAGCCGCCGGGAATGGAGCTGGGTCCGAAGGGCTGCTCATTATCGCCCCAGATCTTTTCACGGATGAAGCCGAAGGTCTCGCTCGTGCTGAGGTTTGTTTTCACGATGTAGGTGTTGGTGATCGAAGCGACCTGCGCGCCCGCATCCAGATGCTCGGAGAAGCCGGGCACGCTTGAGTACGAATAGGGAGCGATAGCGGGATCGTGCTGGTAGAAGTACTTGAGCGCCAGCGTGTCCTTGGAGGTGGCGTTGTAGTCAATGTCGGCCACGGCCATGTCTGCCGTGAAGCGGCCCGTGCCGGGCAGGAAGGCGTTGTCGATGTGAGCCGCCGTGGGCGCTGCGCCGTTCAAGGCATCGTTGGGGATGAGCCACTTTCCCGGTTCACCGGGAAGTGCGGGCGAATTGAACAACGCGAGCGCTGTGGGATCGATATTCGCCGCGGTAAGCGAGGTGAAGAAGGAGTTGTTCGTGATCGACGCCAATGCTCCGGCGGATCGGTCATCGCTCAACCCGACCGGCACATCGAGAACCGAGTCGCCGATTTCCTGATCGGACACGTGAATGTGCTGATAAGAGACAAAGCCGAAGAGCTTGTCCTTGATAATCGGTCCGCCGATTGTTCCGCCTAAGGTGTAGCGGTGCAAGCTGGGGAACCTTGTCGTTCGCCGGAATGTCATTGTCCTGGTTGAAGAAGAACGGAGCCGCATTGAGCCAGTCGGTGCCGTGGTGCCAGTAGGCAGATCCATGGAACCTGTTGGTGCCCGATGCGGTGCTCATGTCGATGTGCGCGCCGGAGGTTGAGCCCTGCGTTGCGTCGTACATCGATGCATTGACGCGAACCTCGGAGAGGGTCTCCGGGGCCGGCGTGGGAATCGCGTTGCCGATTGAGAGGTAGACCGAAGCGAGGGTTTGAATCACGCCGCCCGCGCCCGTACTGGAAGAGACGCCCGTGCTGTTGATGACGCGCGCTGATGGTACCTGGCTGGTGCTCTTGCCGTTGAAGAGATTGCTGGCGTCCACGCCATTCAGCAGGAAGCTGTTGGAGGTGTCGCGCTGCCCGTTGGCCCAGATGGGCGCGTTGCCCAGGCCAGAGTTTGCGCCAGTGCCACCGGAGAGTTCGGCATTGACGCCCGCGGATTGAACGGCGAGTCCAGTGAAGCTGCCGGTCGCCAGAGGCACCGTGTCGATCTGCGACTTGTCCATCACATAGCCGTTGGTGGTGTCGACCGCATTCATGAGCGGCGTCGCTTCGACTTCGATGGTCTGGCCGGCGGCGGCAGCTATCTTGAGCTGGGCATTCAACGTCGCGGTGCGGTTCCCCTGCACAGTGATGTGCGGCGTCTTTTGCGTCTCGAAACCGTTGGCGGTGTAAGTCACCGTGTACGAGCCGATGGGCAGATTGACGAAGGAATACGTTCCCGCGCCGTTGGTCGTCGTCGTGCGCGTTAACGCGGTTTGTTCGTCGACGAGGGTGACGGTTGCGTTCGGAATCACGCTTCCCGACGGATCGGTGACGTCGCCGGTGATGCCGCCAAGCGTCTGCTGTGCGAAAAGGATTGAGCTGCACAGCGCAACGGCCGCCACAAACGTCAGCAGCCGGAGAAGCGGAGAAGAAAACGATCTCATGGAATACCTCAAGGAAAGCGGCCTCGAAAATAGAAGTTCCCGGCCAGGTTTTTTGAGTATCAAAAAACGCTTAGCTGGGCATTAGCTTTGAAGTTCTTATGTCCCGTAAAAAGAAAAGGGAAAAGTGAAGCGGACCTCAGCCAGCGAGGTGCTTCAAATCAGGTTCTGTGCGACCTGCGGTATAGGCACAGGATAATTGCTACGAAATAAATTTCATCTAAAGATTTAAGGGTTCTTGGGGGCGATTCGGCACTCTAATTTCAGGCCGGAAGCAGCGAGACATGTGCTTGGACAATGCGCCAGCCCTGGGCGAAACGGACCCAGACCTGGCTTTGACGGCCGCGCACGAGGGTTGAGCCTGTTTCTCGTTCAAATTCCAGCGTGATCGTTGCAAAATTGCGGCCAAAACTGACAATATCGAGCCGCTTGACGGTACGAGCTAGATTGGAGGCCCGACGCGCTTTGCGAAACGCTTCCAACTCGTCAGGACCGTAGAGATTTTCGGTAACCCCAAAACGCATGACCTTCGGTCCATCCCAGAACATTTCGACCAGCTTTTCCACATCATTGGTCACGAGGGCTTGCTCGTAGAGCGGGTAAAGCGCCTCGAGTTCTGCCACAACTTCGGGATCGTTGATGATCATCGGAGAGTGAATAACGCCCGCGAGGGAAGTATCTGCTTGCTGAGTGCTCCACTCACCGTGTACATCGGCTCATTGACCACCTGGCTCAAGCGCAACTTGAGAGCGACGCTGCAAAGCAGATACGCATGAATTGCGCTGAAGCCCCAGCGGCTCACGAGGAGATCGGTCATGCGGTGAGTCGCTGCACGAGCGGCCTCGGCAATGTCGGCCCCCGACTCGACGACGATCCACGCATCGGCAGTGGAGTCGGGCGCAGTTCTCTCGCTGGCTTCGACGATCGGTCCAGCGAGCGGCTGATGCTTATGCAAATGAAATCGTAGCGTCACGTCGAGCGGGCACTCAATCCCGTTGATGCACACTTCTCCATCGCCCTGAGCCGCATGCCCATCGCCGCAGCTGAACAACGCGCCGGCGTTGTATACGGGCAAGTAGAGCGCGGAGCCGGCACAAAGTTCGCGCACATCGAGATTACCGCCGAATGGACCTGGCGGACGCGTTCGAAAGGCTCCGTCTTCGGCGCGCGCCACTCCCATCACGCCAAGAAACGGCCGAACCGGCACAATCGCTGGTTCCAGCGAGCGCGTTTGTTCGCCTTCGAGAAGCCAGTGGAAAAGATACGGCTCGTGAAAGCGCTCTTTCAAAAAGCCAAGTCCCTCCACCACACTGGACCATCCCCAACCCCCATGACGCGTCGCCAGAACGTCCACTTGCAATACGTCGCCGGGTTCCGCGCCTTCAACCCAGATGGGCCCAGTAAGCGCATGAATGCGCGTGCGATCGATGCGAAGGTATTCCGCAAGCGTCGTTCCCGGCGCGACCTGTCCGCCGCTGGCATCGACGCATTCGATCTGCACTTCATCTCCCGGTGCGATATGCAGCCGTGGCTTCAACAAGCGATCCCAAACAGAATGCGTGGGCTCAGAAGAAAGGATGTGCTCGCTCATGATTCGTTCACGCGCACGGTCATCTGCACTTCGACCAAAGCATTGCGCGGCAGCGCACTCACGCCGATGGCAGCGCGCACGTGGCGGCCGGCCGGACCGAAGACGCTGACGAGCAGGTCGGAAGCCCCGTTGATGATTGCAGGCGAATCGGCGAATCCCGGTACTGCGTTGACGTAGCCGTTCACGGTCAGCACTTCGGCGATCGAATCAAGTGACCCAAGCTCCCGCTTAAGCACAGCGAGTTGCGTGAGAGCGCAGGCTCGCGCTGCCGCGTAGCCGTCTTCGATGCTGCGGTCGGCCCCGGCTGTTCCCGTAATCACGCCTTCCGCTCCTGTGGAGATAACACCCGAGAGGTAGATGACAGCGCCCACCCGTTTTGCAGCGACGTAATTGCCGCCCGGCGCCGGCACTTGCGGCAATGCCAAGCCGAGCGTCGCAAGATTGTGTTCAGGACTGACGACAGGTGCCATTTGCATTCGAATGTAGCATGCGCAAGCGAGTTCTTTTTGGGAATTGCGGCGCGTCCAAGTTACGATGGGCCATGCAGAAATCGGAACGAAACTTAATCTCTCTTTCGCACAAGACACAGGGTCCGTTCTTGCGGAGGCGCCCCCTGTGATTACCCGAGCGGCGAAGATTCTGCTGGTGGCAGGGATCGCGTTGTTTTACACGCTTGTTGTATTCAACAACCTCACAGATTTCGATTCGAATTACCAGTTCGCTCGCCACGTACTTTCCATGGATTCGACTTTCCCTGGGAACCATGGCATGTGGCGCGCGCTGCCCTCGCCGGCCATGCATCTTGCGTTCTACCTCTCGATCATTGCCTGGGAAATCGTCACCATGGTGCTGCTATGGTGGGGCGTAGTCAATTTGTTCCGCGCATTGCGCCGGCCCGCGGCCACTTTCCACGCCGCGAAGCGCATTCCAGTCATGGCGCTGACGGTTTCGATGCTGATGTGGTTGGTGGCGTTTTTGTCGGTGGGCGCGGAGTGGTTCCTGATGTGGCAATCGCGCACCTGGAACGGACAGGAACCCGCGTTCCGCATGTTCACGGTAGCAGGTTTGGTATTCCTGATCCTGATCCAGCCAGAGTCCGACACACAGCCCTGATCGTCAGGCCGTTGTGGTCGCGGCAGGATTTCGCCGCAGCATATACCATCCGATTCCCCCCGCGATGTATCCGAGATAGATATACGGGATGCGCGCGTGAAGCGCGTCCGCCGTCGATCGAAGGTCGAAAATCGCGATCAGCACCAAGACCACTACAGTGAGTACGCTGACCGCGGCAACCACGTGCGAATGCTGCCCCATGGCGCGCCGCGCAAACGGGAGCGCGAGTGCAACCAGCGCATACGCAGTGAGAAAGCCAAAAACCGAAAGCGATCCCAGCAGGTCGTACATATCGGAGCCCGTGAACGCGCGCCACTCCATGGCCAGTGTCGCGGCGAGCATGAGTCCTGCAGACAACCCAATCGCCGCTCCAGGTGTGCCGTGTCTTTTGCTCGTGCGCTCAAAGATGCCTGGAAGCAAACCAGCGTGCGCCATTCTCATCAGCACCCGCGCCGCCGCAGTCGTGCAGGCGAGAACGCAGGCAAACATGCTGATCCATGCACCGAAATCAATGGCCACGCCCAGTGGAGCGATTCCGGCGATCTCAGCCAGGTGGTGCAGCGGGCTGGTTGACTCGCTCAGCTTCCCCGATTCGCCGCGAAACCCCAACACTTCAGAGTAAGAACACAGCATGAAGAAGACGCCGGAGAGAATCGCGCATTGAAGCACTGCGCGCGGGATGGTGTGCAGCGGATTCCGGGCCTCGCCGCCCAGCGTTGTCGCGCTTTCAAAGCCAACGAAGCTGAACATCGAAAGCACCAGTGCTGGTCCGAGCGACGAAAGCGATACGCCCTTCAAATGAAGCTGGTCCATGTCGATGTGCAAGCCGAATCGGATCGGCATAATTGCCAGCACCAGGACGATCAAGCTCACGGAGCCGACTTCGATCCAAAGCATCAGCTCGGCCGACAGCTTTACGTCGCGATAAGCAACGAATCCGGCGGCCACGCAAACGGCCGCAAGACTGATTGCGCCCGGCGGAGCCCAGTGAAAAAACTGCTGGGTGAGGAGGTTTGTGTAGTAGAGCGCGCCGCCCGCGACAGATGCGCCGGTCGCGAGGTAAGCGAGAAGCAATCCCCACGCTGCGATGACACCGAAGAAAGGCGGCAAGGTGTCCGCGGTGTAGCTGTAGAGCGAACCCGGTGAAGCAGAGAGCTTCGCAAATCGGCTGATGCAGAACCCGACAAGAAGTGCTGCCGCCGTTGCCATCAGGTAGACAAACCAGGTGGCATTACCGGCGAGCGCGAACACCAGGGGAATCGTCAGGGACGGCGAAGTGGAGGGCGCGGTTGCGGAAACCGATTGCGCGAGTGTTTCGATGGGGCCGAGGACACCCGCATGCAGGCCATAGCTCTCCGCAGAGCCACTGTTGGTGTACACTTCACCTGCCGTACTCGCATGGTCGGTCACGGGTCTGCCTTCCGCAGCTTGATTGTTTCCTGGTTGACCTAGTCTTGCCCGGCGGGAACCCTGGCGTCAAGAACTGCACGATACATTCGAGCCAATGTCAGTAGCCGCCATCATCCTCGCCGCCGGACCAAGCACTCGTCTTGGACAACCGAAACAACTTGTCGGCTTCGGCGGAGAATCGCTGTTGGAGCGCGCTCTGCGCTTAGCCAAAGAGGCGGAAGCATCGCCGGTTCTGGCCGTCCTGGGTGCGAACTTCGCTCCCATCTGTGCGACCATTCCTTTCGACAAAGCAATTCCCGTATTCAACGACAAATGGGAGCAGGGCATGTCGACCTCGATTCATGCGGGTCTGAGTGAAGCGGATGTGCGGGCGCCCGAGTCTTCCGGGGCATTGGTCATGCCTTGCGATCAGCCTCTCCTGTCATCGAAACATCTGCGCGCATTGCTGCAGGCATTTGCCGAGCAAGCCATACCCACGATTGTCGCGTCGGCTTATGCCGGCATTCATGGCATCCCAGCCGTGTTCCCGCGTAGCGTCTACGGCAAATTACATTCCTTGCACGGCGACAAAGGCGCGCGTACGCTGCTCGCGAAGCCGCCTTGTCCGCTCATTGCCCTTCCGTTCGAAGGCGGCGAGGTCGACATCGACCTGCCCTCCGATCTGGCAAAACTGAGCTAGTGTCCTGTCTCTAAAGTTCATAACAAATCAGAGGCTGTCATTCTGAGCGAACGGGGCCCCGAACGTTTTTCAGTTCGGGGGGGGTGAGTCGAAGAATCTGCTTTTGTCTTTCGTGAATCTCACATCGGACTTCAGAGACGGGACACTAGCACTCACCGTTCAATGGTGGCTTCAATGTACCCGTGCGGTTCGTCGATGGGCACGAAAATGTGATTCGGATTCTCTTGGCCGAACGGGCTGAGATCGGCAAGCAGATGATGCAGATTCGGCATCGTAAGCGTGATCCGGGCGATCTCGGGAGCCGCCTCCAGCGCGGCCTTTCCCATGTCGAACAGTGTGTGTTGGACGCTCATGCTGTGGTGCGCGGCAAATACCTTCAGCAAGGTTCGAATGATGAGTGGCCGCACATGCGCAGGATGCGGCGCGCCCTCAGCGTACTCCCACGTGATCCTGGCGCGGGTGCCCAAGATGCGGTCGGTGGCCGGCTTGAGCGTCGTCAGTTTGTCTTTGATGTAGCCCGTGAAGGCTGAATTCGTGGTCTTCAAAATCACCATTCCGTCGACACCCGACCTGACTGACCACTTCCGGCCCTGATCCCGGACCGCCCGCACTGTGTGCACTTCCGGGCCACCCATCCTGAAAGCGGTGCCTTCCGGAGCGCCATCCACCACGATTCGCTCCCAGGCCTTCTCCTCTATCTCCACCAGGACCCCGCTCACTTGTGGGTTGTTGGCCAGCAGGTAGTCGCCCAGCTCGGTGGCAAACGCCTCGATGGTGTCTGCCGTCGATTCACGGGCAACATAGTAAACCGTGTTTTTCATCGTGTCGGTGGGCAGAATCTTACTGTTGTCTGCCTCCGTAAAGCTGGAGTTGAAGTCCCCCTCCAGCAACACTTGCACGGTCCACTCGTTGAACTCGTGACGATCTCCCTGGCGCCTGATACGCGACAGCCTGACGCGCGATTTGCCATAGCGATTTTCGCCCAGTCGTGCCATATTCAGCTTCCTCGATAAGTCGTGTAACTGTTATCGCTCAAAAGCAGCGGAAGATGGTAGTGCTCGCTGCCGTTGCAGACGAACGTGATTGAAACTTCAGGGTAAATGCTGGTGCGGCTGTTGCTTTTTAGGTAAGGTCCGGTGAAAAAGGTGAGTCGATAGACCCCCGCGCCAGCATTCTGAGCAAGATCGCGGCAGCGTCCATCTGCATCCGTCACACCGGCAACAACGTTGACCCATGCGTCGCCATGTCTGGCCTCAAGACGAATGTCGATTCCCGAGGCAGGCTTGCCCAACACCGCATCCAGCACGTGCGTCGTGATTTTGCTCATTGCATCAACCACTTTCCCAAGCGAATCTGCAGAATCTGCCGCTGCTGTTCGGCAGCCTCGCGCAATTCTGAATCTCTGTCGCTTGCCAGCCTCCGTTGCAGGATGGTGAGCATCTCTTCCGCGCTCTTGCCAGTTGCACACACGATGTAGGTGAATCCGAATCGCTTCTCGTAGAGCGCATTGCCATCGGCCAGTTCTGAAAGCACCAGATCGGACGCCGAGGATGCGGAAGACTGCTCCTGGCGCGACCATGCCGCCGCTTGCGCCGATGCGCGCGTCGCCTTGCGTTCACCAATGCGGGGATGGCAGGCGAATGCCTCCAGCCAGTCGGCCTCCTGCATCGCGTCCCAGTTGCGGTCTGCCGCCTCGCTCAATTCCAGGATGCCGGCAAACGGCCGCTGAGCGACCATGGCGGAGGCCCATCGCTTCGCGCCGCAGCACGCGATCATGGCGCGCATGGCATCGTCGGCAACGGCATTGTTCCACTCCGCGAGGACCCGATTCACGTCTGCGCTCCTTCCAACTTGAGCCCTGACAGAAACTCTTCAAGCAGATTTGCGGCGACGCATTTCCGATAATCTGCGGTGGAGCGAATGTCGTCGATGGGCGCCGCTTCGGCGAGGAGCGCCGCCCGGGATTCGTGAATGACATCCTTCGAAACGGCACGGCCACAGACTGCATCTTCCGTCCGATAAAGCCGCACAGGGAAGGCCGCAAGACTTGCTGCAGCCAATCGAATCTCGTGCACACGCCCATTCTCAATCATCGCGGTTCCTGCGAACGCAACTTTGGAGATCGCCATGGCCCGGCGTGTGCCCACTTTGCGTAGATACTGGCGATGCTGCGCAAATCGCTTCGGAAGATGAATGGCGTAGACCAGTTCGTCGCTTGCGAGAACGGTTTGCTTGTACCCGGTGTGAAATTCGGCGTATGGTAAGCGCCGCTTGCCGCGCACAGATATGAGCTCGATCTCGGCGTCGTAGGCCAGTAGCGCCGGCGAAGAGTCCGCGGCCGGTGAACCGTTGACAAGGTTTCCGCCGATCGTGGCGCGGCTCTGGTTCGCAATCGATCCTATCCAGCTTGCGGCCTTCGTGAGAAGCGGGAAATCGGCGGCAAGAGCGCCGTTCGCGCGAAGATCGCAAAACGTAGCACAGGCCCCGATCACAATCGAATCCGGTTTTGCCTCGATGAAGCGAAGATCGTCGATTCCCCAAAGGCTCAGCAACCTTTTCGCGTTGAGCCTGCCCGTTGCATGGACGACCATCAATTCGGTGCCGCCCGCAATCGGCGTCCATTGGCCGGGTGCGCCTGCAATCAGTTCGAGAGCAGCATCCAGGCTGCCGGGGGCGACTAACTCGTGCGCTTCGGCATTACCGCGCATGAGTCTCGCGTGCCACGGAATCGCCGGCTTGCGCTGCGGCCGAGAGAACCGAATCGAAGATGCGCTTGAATCCCGTGCAGCGGCAGAGATTGCCCGCTAGGCCCTCGCGAATCTCAGCCATGGTGGGATGCGGATTGCTCGCCAGCAGATGAGTCGCCGCCATGAGCATGCCCGGCGTGCAGATGCCGCATTGCGCGCCCCCGCAATGCAGAAACGCATGTTGCAGCGGATGCAATTCGCCGTCGCACGCCAGCCCCTCGACGGTTTGAATGCACGCGCCCTGCGCCTGCAGCACGGGTACAAGACAGCTGTTCACAAGTTCCCCATTCATGCGCACCGAGCAAGAGCCGCACTCGCCTTCGCCACAGCCTTCCTTCGTGCCAGTCAACTTCAGGTCTTCGCGAAGCACATCCAACAGCCGCTTCATCGGCGGCGCAGGCACCTGGCGCTTTTCGCCGTTGACAACGAATTCGATTGCAGGCCAATCCGCATTCATACAGCAGCCGCCTCTTCCACCGAGGCGCGCGCCGCAAGCTTCTCGAACAGGTCTTCAGGCAACAGGGGAATCGAAGTGAACGAAACGCCGATGGCATCTCGGATCGCATTCAGAATCGCTGGGGCAGGCCCGTCATGAGGCAATTCGCCAATGCCCTTCGCGCCGTAACCACCATAACTGAAAGGAATCTCCTCGAAGTACACATGGATCGGCGGCACGTCTTCTGCGGTCGGCATGATGTAGTTGGTCATCTGGTTGTTGACCATATGCCCGTTCTGCAGCAGCACCTTTTCGTAGAGCGCATAGCCAATGCCTTGCGCAATGCCGCCTTCAATCTGCCCGCCGGCAAGAACCGGATTGAGCACGCGTCCAACTTCCTGCACAGCCCAGAAATCCTCTACCTCAGCCGAATAGGTAACGGTGTCAACAGCCACCTGCGCGACATGAATCGACCACGCGTACGCCGGATAAGCCTCTCCGCGATACTTTTGGTCGTCCCAGAAAATATTCGGTGGCGCTTCGTAACGGCAAAGCGAGATGACCTCTCCCTTCGCAGCGCGATAACGTTCGCATGCCGCGAAGAATTCCCCGGGCTTGGACGATTCGGCAAGGCCGGCGTGCTCGCGCAGCATTGTGACAAGCTGGCAGCTGGCTCGCTCGATCAGCCGACCCACGACCATCGATGTGCGCGAAGCAACGGTAGGGCCGCTATTCGGCACAATGCCGGTGTCCGGGGGCGCCATGACGACGTCTTCATAATCGAGTCCGATTGCTTCCGCCGCGATTTGCGTGAGCACGGTGTTGGTGCCCTGGCCAAACTCCGTACTCGAAACAAGTACGCGGACCTTGCCTTCCGGCATCACGTCGACACCGGCCAGGGAATTGAGGTAACGCTCGCCCGAGCCGGTAAATCCAGACCCGTGATAGAAGGCCGCAATCCCCATCCCGCGCTTCAACGGATTTGTTCCATTCTCCAGCGCGAAGCGAGATCGTTTGGCGTGATACTGGCTCTCGGCGAGCGCGCGATCCAGCAACCGATCGAGGATAACCGGCTCGCGCATCACCTGTTCCGTCGCCGTCGTGTCCCCGTCGTGAAGAAAGTTGCGTCGCCGCAGCTCGATGGGATCGACGCCGATCGCCGCGGCAATCTCATTCATGTGGCGCTCAATCGCAAAGATCGCCTGCGGTGCTCCGAAACCGCGAAATGCGCCGTAGGGCACGGTGTTCGTGGCCCACGCGCGCGAGCGGACGCGCACATTGGGGCACACGTAAGGTCCAGGCGAGTGCAGCGTGGCGCGCGAAAGCACCGTGGAGGATAGCGTCGAATAGGCGCCTCCATCCGTGGCTACTTCGATGTCCATCGCGAGCAATTTTCCATCTGCATCGAGAGCCGTACGATGGCGCACACGCGACGGATGTCGCTTGGTCGTAGCAGCGAGATCCTCCATGCGGTCGTAGACCATCTTCACCGGATGGCCGCTCTTCATTGCCAGCAGTGCCGCATGCGCAGCTAATGTCGATGGGTAATCTTCTTTGCCGCCAAAGGCTCCACCCGTCTCGGTCTGGATTACGCGAACCTTGTCTTCAGGCAAGTCGAATACCGCGAGCAACGATTTGTGCACGTAGTAAGGGCATTGCAGCGAGCCCCAGATTGTGACACCGCTTTCGGCCCTGTATTGTGCGATAACGCCGTTATTCTCGATGTACAGATGTTCCTGCGCTCCGGTTCGGTACTCGCCCTCCACAATATGAGCTGCGCTCGTCCAGGCTGAATCCACATCGCCTTTTTCGAGCAGGAAACTCTTCAGCAGGTTGTCCGCGCCCCACACAATCACATCCTGCCGTTCGCTCTCTTCGATCGTGAATACAGGAGGCAGCGGATCGTATTCAATCTTGACCGCGGCCGCAGCTTCCCGCACCTTACGTTTATCCGGATGAGCCAAAAGAAGAATGGCTTCGTCGCAGTGATTCACTTTGCCGTCGGCAAGACAAGGCTGGTCGGCAAAGATGAGATGAATGTGATTCTGTCCCGGAATGTCGGCCGCCGTGACAATGGCGAATTCGTTCCAGTCAACGTTGCGATCGAAGCCAATGGAGCGAATCAAGCCGCGCGGAATGCTGCTGCGGACCGTTGCCCCATGCCACATGCCTTCGCGCTCGATGTCGTCGATGTAACGCGCGCGGCCAAGCAGCTTATCTACCCCTTCCTTTCTGGGGACGGGGGAGCCAACGATGCGGGTTTTCGCATGCGCGCTCATGGTTGGGAAAGCCGCGGCTTTGTGTCCGGGTTGAGGGATATCCTACAACGAAGCCGTCCGGATGCAAAGCGACCAATCGGCCAATTCAGCTGGCAAGCTCGGCCAGCGTGCGCGAAAGCACGTGAACACCGGAGCCAATCCACTCCGGAGATGCGTATTCGTCCGGTCGATGACTCACCCCGCCACGGCAAGGGATGAAAAGCATTGCCACAGGCGCGATACGTGCCATGAAGAGCGAATCGTGGTAGGCGCGGCTCACCATCTTCTTGAACGTCTTGCCCGCCGCAACGGCCGATTTTTCAAGTGCATCGAGAATCGCGCGATCGCACGTCGCTGGTGGATCGGCATTCACAAGTTCGGTCGTAATCGCAACACCGCGTCGGCGCGCAACCTCGTCACATGCCGCGTGAAGCGAATCGAGCACACGATCA
Organism: uncultured Acidobacteriaceae bacterium; assembly: GCA_963745845.1. GTDB lineage: Bacteria > Acidobacteriota > Terriglobia > Terriglobales > Acidobacteriaceae > Telmatobacter. The sequence continues at coordinate 400,307 of CAVUZE010000007.1, forward strand.
CGGCGCGCACCGTCGATATCGCGCACATCCGTCTCGAGTCGCACGCGCGATGGGATGCTGTTGACCGCCCCAGGGAAAACGTCGCACACACCGACCGTGCCCACCGTATCGATCGCGCCCGTCGACTTCGCCGCGTTTTCCAGTGCCAGGATCAGTTCTGCCGCGGCGGTCAGCGCGTCCTTCCGCCCCGGCATCAGCTTGCCCCCAGCATGGCCGCCCTCGCCTTCAAGGATGATGCGAACGCTGGCCGGCGCCGCGATGTGCGTGACCAACCCAAGGTCGATGCCTTCCTGCTCCAGCAACGGTCCTTGCTCGATATGGAGCTCAATGAACTGGTGAAAACGGTCTTCCGGCAGTGCAACCGATGCGAGCGGACCCTCGAATCCTGCGGCCCCTCGCAATTCTTCCAGCCCTCGTCCTTCCTTGTCGCGCAACGAGCGCGCCTGTTCTGGAGTGAGCACGTTGGCCATCATCCGGCTGCCTAGGCATCCAATGCCGAAACGGGTGGGTTCTTCCGCAGTGAAGATCACCAGCTCGATCGACCGGCGAGGTTTGAAACCCAATTGTTGCAGAACGCGAATCGCCTCAAGTCCGCCGAGTACGCCGACGCAGCCGTCATACAATCCCGCATTCGGAATGGCATCGATGTGCGAGCCGGTGCCAATCGGCACGAGATCGGGTTCACTGCCTTCCCAACGGGCAAAAGTGTTGCCGATCGCATCTTCGCTCACCGATAGTCCAGCCGCCTCGCACAAACCTTTCACGTATGCTCGTGCCCGCAGATCAGCTTCGCTGAAGACAACACGCGTCACCACCGGAGGCTCTGCCTCTGAAATCGCAGCCAATGTTTTCAGCTCGTCAATGAGTCGATCGATGGAGATTGCGGGGCGAGTAGTGGTCATAGCTCACGCTCCAAGCGGGTGTCTGCGCCAGTCTTTGTAGATGAGGTATTTCGCCGGTTGTTTGCCAAGAGCTCCGAACCACTGTGGACAATAGGGCGCCATCCAGATGAAGTCGCCGGCCTCGACCGGATACCATGCATCGCCAAGCTTGTAGATACCGCCGCCCTCAAGCATCAGGAGGCCGTGCTCCATCACGTGAATCTCAACCATGCTGAGCGCCGCTCCGGGATCATAGGTCATCGTATTCACGGCGAAATCGTAGGGCTCCCCATCGGGCATCAGCTGGATGACGCGCAGAGCCTCATCGCCCAGGAGCGGCGTAGCCGCGAGCGCGCTCTCCCTGCCAACCACACACTCAGGGGCATCGGAATTGAGTCCCGGTTCATAAGGCTTTTCAATGACAGCCGCGCGCGCCTTACTGATGGCGCGGACGGTGTGCGTCGTGCCTTGCGGCAGATAAGCAAAACCTCCAGGAGCAAGAACGTGATTGCGCCCGTCAGCATTCAGTTCCATTTCGCCTTCGATGACATAGAGAAATCGCTGCGCCGGCGTCGAGCCCAGCGTCCCACCTTCCGCGAACTCCGCTGTCATCTGCGTGAAGCGCGCGCCGAGCCGGGGCGCGACATGGACGATAAAGTCTACGTTTTTCGCGCCTGGCATAAGTGTGCGAATAAAGGTGTCGGGCGTTTGCAGCAGATGATCGGCTTTTAGGCTGCTTCGGGTTGCTCCCAGATGGTGCAAGGTTGACCTCTGACAGGAAGTTTCGCGAATGCGTTGTACGATTCTAGCGAATCTCGCCGGCGACACGTTCGAGAAAGGCGCGCATCACCTGCAGAGCCGCCTCCACATCTTCTGTGCGCACCGCTTCGGCGGGACTATGGCTGATGCCGCCAGGACTGCGCAGAAAAAGCATTGCAGTGGGTACGCGTCCGGCCATCACCATCGCGTCGTGACCGGCCCCGCTGTGCATCTGCTTGGGCGGGAATCCTGCGGCTTCGAGCGCGTCCACAAAATACGCGGTGAATCGCTCATCCATTGAGACGGCGGGCTGATCCAACGTCCGCGTGCATTGCATTGCGAGGCCACGCCGCTCGGCAATCCTATTTGCGATTTCAAGCAATTCGGTCACCGCCCCCAGCCGCCCGGCATCGTGCGGATGACGCACGTCCAGTGTCATCAGGACCGTTCCGGCAACGACGTTGGCGACATTGGGTGCGGCCTCGATTCTTCCTACGGTCGCCACAAGGCCGCTTGCTTGATTGGCAAGCTTCTCGACGGTGGCGATCCACTCGGCGGCGCCCGCAAGGGCATCGCGCCGCAGATTCATCGGCGTAGTGCCTGCATGGTTGGCTTGGCCCGAAAACTCGAGCGTGAGCCGCGTCTGGCCTGCAATTCCCGTAACCGCCGCCACACTCAAATCCTCAGCTTCGAGCACCGGGCCCTGTTCGACGTGGATTTCGACGAATCCGAGCGCCTCCTCAATGGCGGCCGCGGGAATCTGACTGGGATCGAGGTCGTATGCGCGGAGGGCGTCATCGAGTGTGAAACCTTCTGCATCCTTCAAAGTAAGCAGTGCAGGATCGAAACGCCCGGCGACCGCACGACTGCCCAGGAACGGCATTCCAAAGCGAACGCCCTCCTCCTCGGAGAACGCGATCACTTCAATAGGCAAGGGCAGACGCATTTCTCGCACAAGGTCGACGCATTCGAGGGCAAGCATGACACCGAGAACGCCATCGAATGCGCCGGCATCGGGCACCGTATCGATGTGCGACCCGAGCAGCAGCCGCTTGCCTCGCGCGCCCTGCGGCGGCCAAAGCCCACGCAGATTCCCCGCCGCATCCACCTGTACAGTCATGCCCAGCGATTCAATGCGGGAACGCAGATGCGCATGCACATCGTGCGTCGGCGGCGTCAGGAACCGGCGTGTAATGCGTCCCGGCTCCTCGGTCATGGTAGCGATGCGTTGGCATTCCGCGATAGCACGAAGCGCGCGATCCTTCATCGGCGCACCAGCTCGTGGCCGCGTGGTTCGCCGATGAACGCGCCGTTTCGGAAGACAGGTACTCCGCGCAGCCAGGTTTCGCGGACAACGCCTCGCAACTTGGCGCCGAGATACGCCGAGACCTTGTGACGAAAATGCAGATCCTCTGGCGTGACCATCCACTCAGCGTCCGGATCAAAAACGACAAAATCCGCGTCCGCACCCGGCGCGAGCGCTCCCTTTCTTCCTTCGAGTCCCGCGAGATGCGCAGGTCCGGTGCCGATCCATTCGCCGACCCTCTCGAGGGCAATGACGCGTTCTCTCATGCCTGTCCACAGAATGGGCAGTGCCAGGCCGAGACTGGCAATCCCGCCCCACGCCAGATCCCAGCGCCCTTCTTCGCGGCGTTTCATCGCCGGCGGGCAAGGGGAGTGGTCTGTCACCACAAAATCGATGGCGCCTCCCGCGAGCGCCTTCCATAAGGCCTCGCAATTTGCCCGATCCCGAATCGGCGGCGCGCATTTGAACTCCGTTGCGCCATCGGAAATCTCCTCGGCGGCAAAATGCAGATACTGCGTGCAGGTTTCTACCGTGATAGGCACACCACGCCGGCGAGCATCGGCCAGCAACGGTAATGCCTTCGCACTCGACAAATGTACGATGTGAATCGGCGTCTTAAATTCTTCCGCGAGCCGAATGAGAAGCGCAATCGCCTCTATCTCTGCTTCATCCGGACGCGAAGCAAGATACGTCGCGTACTTGCGCAAGGCCGCATGCGAGGCATTCAGCCTCTCTGTTGCCTCGTTTACCGGCCCAGCCAACTCAGCGTGCGCCAGTAGCGGCAATCCCGTCCCACGCAGTTCTCCAAGCGCCGCACGCAACTCGGTCTCATCCACCCACGCAAATCCATCGATCCCGGAATGAATCAGAAAGCACTTGAACCCTCGTACACCCGCTTCAATCAGAGGTTTTAGTGACCCCGCGTTCCCGCGCACGACTCCACCCCACGCGGCCCAATCCACCCAGGTTTTTCCCCGAGCCGCCGCGCGCTTGGCTTCAAGTGCCTCCATATTTACCGTCTCCGGCACGCAATTCAAAGGCATGTCGGCCAGCGTCGTCACACCTCCGGCTGCCGCTGCTTGCGTTGCTGTCCAGAACCCCTCCCACTCGGTGCGTCCCGGCTCGTTGATGTGAACGTGTGTATCGACAAGCCCCGGCAGAAGCGCAGCATCGCCAAAATCGTGCGCGCCGCAGCCCGTCCGCGCATCGCTCCCCGTTCGAATCTCGACGAACCGTCCCTCTTCTACGACGAGTGTCGCGGGCATCAGGCCCTGTTGTGTCAGTACGCGGGTTGACCGAAAGGCCTGTGCCATACTGTCTTTGACTTTCGGCTCTGGGAACAGGGAAGAACCGATTCTTCATGACCAGCCTACCAAATCCAGAGTTCCTGCGAAGCGCCATTGCCCTCGCCACCGAGAACGTGGTGAAAGGCAAAGGCGGCCCATTCGCCGCTGTCATCGTACGCAACGGCGAGGTCGTGGGCCAAGGCGCGAACTCCGTAACTGCATCGCATGATCCCACCGCTCACGGCGAGGTCAACGCGATTCGCGACGCCTGCAAGAAGCTGGGGACATTTACCCTGGCCGGCTGCGAACTTTACACAAGCTGCGAACCCTGCCCTATGTGCCTTGCGGCCGCTTACTGGGCACGCCTCGATGCGATTTATTTCGGTTGCAGCGCCGCTGACGCCGCGCGCGCCGGGTTTGACGATGCCTTCCTCTACGCTGAATTTCGCAAAGACGCAACCGAACGCAAGCTGACTTCCACCCAATTGCTCGGCGACGAAGCATGGGCTAGCTTTGCCGCGTGGATTGAGTCCCCGAACAAAATCGAGTACTGAGCGCGCCGTCCCCGCACCGCAGCGCGAATCCTCTCGCGCACGCGTCCCCGGCAGATTTCCGGATTCACCTTATCGACACCGATGGCCAGTTACTATCTCGACGACCCGCCGTCCCAGAACAAACCAATTGCCCATCGTACGTTGCATGCAGTAACTTCAAAGACTCAGCCCGCTCTATGGGAGTGTCGCGAATGCCCCGTGTAGTTCGTTGTTCCATCATTCAGGCCTCAAACGCGCTGCCGGCCACTGAACCGTTGCCAGCGCAGAAGAAGGCCATGATCGAAAAGCACCTCGCCTTGATTCGCCAGGCGGCCGCAACTGGCGCCCAGATCGTGTGCCTCCAGGAGATATTCAACGGGCCATACTTTTGTGCCGAGCAATCCGTCAAATGGTATGAGACAACCGAGCCGGTTCCCGACGGCCCGACGGTTACCTTGATGCGGTCACTTGCCAAGGAACTCGGCATCGCGATGGTCGTGCCGGTCTATGAAATCGAGCAGGAAGGCATCTTTTACAACACCGCCGCCGTCATTCAAAGAGATGGCGCGTATCTGGGGAAGTATCGCAAGACGCACATTCCGCATGTCGCGCCGGGATTCTGGGAGAAGTTCTATTTCCGCCCTGGCAATCTCGGGTATCCCGTGTTCGATTTGGGTTTCGCCAAGATCGGCGTGTACATCTGCTATGACCGTCACTTTCCCGAGGGCGCGCGTTGCCTGGGATTGAATGGAGCAGAGATCGTGTTCAATCCATCCGCCACGGTTGCCGGGCTGAGCGAGTATCTATGGAAGCTCGAGCAACCGGCGCACGCGGCCGCTAACGGATACTTCATTGCCGCCATCAATCGTGTCGGCACCGAACCACCTTGGAATATCGGTGAGTTTTACGGATCAAGTTACTTCGCCAATCCGCGCGGCCAAATCGTCGCACAGGCTTCGCGGGACAAAGACGAAGTGCTGACGTACGACTTGAACCTCGACGAAATTGCCGAAGTGCGCCGCACCTGGCAATTCTTTCGCGACCGCCGGCCGGATCAATACGGTCCCCTGGTCGCTTCATAACGCAGTATCAGAGCCTCGCTGCATCGGCTTTTGAAGGAACGCGGTGAGCAAAAGGCTCCAGAGGAATGTATGAGCACGATGACTCTACCGGACGACCCACAACTGCGTGAGCGCTTCACCGAACTGAAGCCGCCGCTGACGCCGCAAGCTGCGACGATTGAGGCGAATCGATGCCTCTATTGTTTTGACGCGCCTTGCACCGTAGCGTGTCCCACGCACATCGACGTTCCCGGATTCATCAAGCGCATCGCCTCAGGCAATTTGCGCGGATCAGCGATGCGCATTCTCGACGCGAATATTCTGGGCGGGAGTTGTTCTCGCGCCTGCCCAGTCGACATACTCTGCGAAGGCGCCTGCGTGATGCATAAGCAGGGCCGCCATCCCATCCGGATTGGTCAGTTGCAGCGCCACGCCATCGACGCCTTTCACGCTGCGGGAGGAGATGTACAGACCGCACCACGCGAGTCTCGGCATTTACGTGCGGTCTGCATCGGCGCTGGCCCCGCATCCTTGGCGTGCGCGGCCGAGTTATGCCGCCAGGGCGCAAAGGCGACCGTCGTCGAGCGCCGTTCCTTGCCGGGAGGTCTGAACACTTACGGCGTAGCGGAGTACAAGCTGCGGGCGGCGGAGAGCCTGCGCGAAATTGGGATGATTCGCCGCATGGGCGTCGAGTTTCGCTTTGGAGCGGGCATCGAATCGGCCGAAGATCTCAAGGAATTGGAATCGGAGTTCGACTTCATCTTTCTGGGACTCGGCCTCGGCGCGATGCAGCAGTTGAATATTCCCGGCGAAGAATCCGAAGGCGTAATGAATGCGCTGGAGCTGATTGCCGGATACAAAACTGGGCGCATCCGCGAATTGGCAGGAACAGTCGTTGTAGTCGGCGCCGGAAACACGGCCATCGATGCGGCCAACGCGGCGCGACGCCTCGGTGCCGAAACCGTCTATCTGCTTTACCGCCGGGGAGAGAGAGACATTCCCGCGTTTGAGTCTGAATACGAACACTCCAAGGTGGAGGGAGTCCAGTTTCTTTGGCACCGCCAGCCCACGGCTATTCGTGCCGACGCGCACGGCGTTCTTCTTCTCGACACGGTTCAAGTGCGTGAGGTCGACCAAACGCTCGTGCCGATTCCTGACTCCAAATTCACCATCGCATGCCACCTCGTAGTGCCCGCGATTGGCCAGTCGCCGATTACGGATCTGATGCGCGATTTCTGCCGGATCGACGTCCGCGAAGGTAAGATCGCGATCGACAACGAAACGGGACAAACCCGCAATCCGCGCTACTTTGCCGGAGGCGATTGCACCAACGGAGGCAGGGAAGTTGTGGACGCGGTAGCCGACGGCAAGCGTTCTGCGCTTGCGATGTTGAAGATCGCGGAGGCCATGTATGCCTGATATTCGCGTGCGAGGATTTGCGGGCGGCATCGATTCGCCCAATCCCTTCTGGCTTGCCTCTGCGCCGCCCACAAACTGTGGCGAACAGATCATGCGCGCCTTTGACGCAGGCTGGGGCGGCGCCGTGTGGAAGACCATTGGCGAGCCGGTGACCAATGTCAGCTCGCGCTATTCTGCTACGGATTGGAATGGCCTTCGCATCATGGGCTTCAACAATATCGAGCTCATCAGCGACCGGAGCGTTGAAGACAATCTGCGCGAAATGGCCGAAGTCAAAAAGCGCTATCCGTATCATGCAGTGATTGCATCGCTGATGGTAGCGTCCACTCGCGAAGCCTGGCACGAGATTGTGGCGCGTGCCGAGGATGCGGGCGCCGACGGTCTTGAATTGAATTTCGGTTGCCCGCACGGGATGAGCGAGCGCGGCATGGGTTCGGCGGTCGGCCAGGTTCCCGAATATGCCGAGATGATCACCGCGTGGGTCAAGGAAAAAGCGCGCACGCCTGTGCTCGTCAAGCTGACTCCGAACATCACGGATATTCGCACCGTGGCGCGCGCAGCCAAACGTGGTGGCGCCGACGGCCTCTCGGCCATCAACACCATCAACTCGATCACCGGCATCGATCTCGACACGCTGGTGCCGCGGCCCAACGTCGATGGCATGAGTTCGCACGGCGGCTACTGCGGCCCCGCGGTCAAGCCCATCGCGTTGAACATGGTGCAGCAGGTGATGGCAGACGCTGAATCGGCCCTTCCGCTCTCGGGCATCGGCGGCATCGAAACCTGGCGCGACGCGGCGGAATTCATGCTGCTCGGCTGCGGAACCGTGCAGGTGTGCACAGCTGTAATGCACTACGGCTACCGCATCGTCGAAGACATGGCCGAGGGCCTCGAAAGCTGGATGCGTTCCAAGAAGTTCGATCGCATCGAAGATTTTCGCGGACTTTCGCTCAATCGCGTTACAGATTGGAAGCACCTCAATCTCAACTACAAAATTGTCGCGCGCATCGACGAATCGAAATGTATCGGCTGCGACCTTTGCCACATTGCTTGTTGGGATGGCGCACATCAATGCATTCATCTCGATCGCGTGAGCGGGCCGGTGAACGGACACGTCGAATTGCATCCGACTCCAGTGGAAAATGAAGCCCGCAGCCGCGCGTCAATTACCGTAACCCCGGTGACGCGCAAGGAACGTGCAGCAGCGGGCGCAACCCACGGACCGTACATGACGGCGATTGAGCGCATTCCGCGCGTGGACGAAACCGAGTGCGTGGGATGCAATCTTTGCGCGCTCGTCTGCCCGGTCGATCAGTGCATCACCATGGTTCGTGTCGATTCCGGGGTTCCTGCCGAGACATGGGAAGAGCGCACGCGCGGCGCGGAATGCGCACCACAACCGCATCGCTCGTGAATTTGAGTGATCGAGCCATTTCCCTATGTGCTTCGTAACAGGGCGCGACTCCTGTTGTTCCGAATTGATTTCGGGGATTCGATTTGTAACAGGGCACGACTTCAGTCGTGCCGAAATGGACGTACATTTATCCTGGCTTTAGCCCCTGTGTGTGCATGAATGCCAATTCTCCGCAAATGATCCATCACGCGAACGTCGAGATACAATGTTGCCAATCAGATGCAGTGGGAGAGCAGCCTCGTTGGCGCTTCGATCCGGATAAATGGGGCTTACTCTGGTTCAACTTCATGGTCTTTGAACTTCCAGTTTTTTGGCATCTGCGAGATCGCCCCGGGGCTCCTCAGTTGATCGTCTAGAATCCCTCCATGCCCTCTACCCTCATCCAAAACGGAACCGTCGTCAATGCAGATGCCACAGCACGAGCCGACGTGCTGATTGACAGCGGCATCATCAAGGAAGTCCGCCCCGGCATTCCCGCGAACTCAGTGCAAACCGTGGTTGATGCTACGGGCTTGTTGCTTTTGCCCGGAGGCATCGATGCGCATACGCATCTCGACATGCCCTTCGGCGGCACCAACTCCGCAGATGATTTCCTGACCGGCACGCGCGCTGCGGCCATCGGAGGCACAACAACCATCGTCGATTTCGCCATTCAGGCGCGTGGAACGAAAATGCGCACCGCCCTCGACACGTGGTGGAAGAAGGCCGAAGGCAAAGCCTGCATTGATTACGGCTTGCACATGATCGTCACGGATCTCGGCGATGCGGGCCTCGAAGACATGGACGACATGGTGCGCGAGGGCGTGGCCAGCTTCAAGTTATTCATGGCCTATCCCAACGTGCTCATGGTCGACGATGCCACCATCTTCAAGGCGATGCGCCAGACAGCCAAGAACGGCGCCTTGATCTGCATGCACGCGGAGAACGGATCGGTCATCGATGTGATCGTCCAGCAGGCCCTCGCCGAGGGAAAGACCGCGCCCATCTATCACGCACTGACGCGGCCTACACGCGCCGAGGCCGAGGCTGTACATCGCGCCATCGCCATGGCAGAGATGGCCGGCGTTCCCGTATACATCGTGCATCTCTCGAGTGAAGATGCGCTGAATCAGGTGCGCGAAGCCCGCGATCGGGGCCTTCCCGCCTTCGCGGAAACGTGCCCGCAGTATCTGTTGCTTTCGCTCGAAGACGTGGCCGACAAAGGCTGGGAAGGTGCGAAGTATGTCTTCACACCGCCGCTGCGCGAGAAGCGCAACCAGCCAAAGCTTTGGGAGGGCCTGCGCAAAGACAATTTGCAGGTCGTCTCTACGGATCATTGCCCGTTTTGTTTCGAAGATCAGAAGGCACTGGGCAAAGACGACTTCACCAAGATTCCCAATGGTGGTCCCGGCATTGAGAATCGCCTGCAACTGCTCCATCACCACGGCGTCGGGAAAGGCAACTTCTCGCTGAACCGCTTCGTAGAACTCGTTTCGACCGCGCCTGCCCGCATCTTTGGGATGTATCCGAAGAAGGGTGTGCTGGCCGCAGGCAGCGACGCGGACATTGTCCTGTGGGATCCGATGGCTGCGCACACCATCTCTGCAGCCACGCACCATATGCGTGTCGACTACTCCATGTTTGAAGGCTTCAAGGTGCGCGGCAACGCGCGCGATGTGTATTCGCGCGGCGAACTGATCGTGTCGAAGGGCGAGTTTATCGGGAAGCCCGGACGCGGCCAGTATCTGCGGCGTGAAGCCCGCGGCGGCGCGTGGAAATAATCATTCAATCTTTGTGCGCAGCCCGTTAAATTCAAGAGTGGATTGTCATCCTGAGCGGAGCGGGTTTTCTTCAGCGGAGCGAAGAACCCGCACCTGAATTAGCCGTGCGTACGAAACTGGGTGCCCCAGGTCTCTGTGTTGAGACCTGGGAAAGCATAAATCTTACCCTCTTAGAGTGTGGAGATCAACCTTCTTTGAGCGTCAACGATCCATCCCTATCCAATCAGGACCTTCGCCCCACGACGCCTGCGCAGCGCACCTGGACGATGTACAACTACATCGCGCTGTGGTTCTCCATGTCTATGGAGATCACTACATATCAACTTGCATCCTCCCTCATCGCCAAGGGAATGGATTGGAAACAGGCAGTAGGCACGGTGCTGCTCGGCAATCTCATTGTGCTCGTACCGATGCTGCTGAACGCGCATGCCGGTGCGAAGTACGGCATTCCGTTTCCTGTTTTCATTCGCGCGCCCTTCGGCGTGCGAGGCGCAAACCTGCCTGCAATTCTGCGTGCCGTTGTGGCCTGCGGCTGGTTCGGCATTCAGTCATGGATCGGCGGCACAGCAATTCACTCCATGCTCGCAGTCATCTGGCCAGCCGCTGCGGATGCGCCGGGCGTTCTGTGGGTGTGCTTTCTGGGCTTTTGGCTCTTGAACATGGTGGTCGTCTGGCGCGGCGTCGAATCGATCCGGCATCTGCAGGCATTCGGTGCCCCCTTCATGTTCATCATGGCGGCACTTTTGCTGATCTGGGTGCGCATCAAGGCGGGCAGCTTCGGCAGCATGCTTTCAACCCCAAGCCAATTTCGCTCGACGAGCCAATTTCTCGCGGTGTTTTTTCCTTCGCTCACGGCAATGGTTGGCTACTGGGCAACGCTGGCGCTGAACATTCCCGACTTCACGCGCTACTCCAAATCGCAATCGGCGCAGTCTTGGGGACAGGCCTTTGGCCTGCCGGTCGCAATGACGCTTTACACGTTTGTCGGCATCTCGGTCACGTCGGCGTCTGCAGTGCTGTTCGGCCACCCCATCTGGAATCCGATTCTGCTCATCGGCGCGTTTCATCAGCCTGTCGTGGCATTTGTTGCGCTCATTGCAATTCTCATCGCGACGCTGAATGTGAACATCGGCGCCAATGTGGTGTCGCCGTCGAATGATTTTTCGAATCTCTATCCGCGGCTGATTAGCTTTCGCACTGGCGGACTGATTACCGGCTTTCTCGGATTGGCGATGTGCCCGTGGAAGCTGCTAGCGACGCCCGATGCCTACATCTTCGGTTGGCTGGTGGGCTACTCCGGTTTGCTAGGACCGGTCGCCGGCATCATGGTCTCGGACTACTTTCTCATTCGCAAGACCGAGCTTGACGTGAACTCGCTCTATCATCGCTCGGGGATTTATCACTACACGAAGGGGATCAACCCTAGAGCCGTTTTGGCACTGGTGCTGGGCGTGGTGATTGCGCTGGTTGGACTCGCTGTGAAGCCGCTGCATTTTCTCTATGACTACGCGTGGTTCGTGGGCTTCTTCACGGCGGGAATTGTTTATGTGACGTTGATGAGGATTGCTATGCCCGCGCGAGCAGATGCCACCGAGTCTGCGGTTGTCGAGTCCGAGGCGAACTAGGGCTGGCCGTCCAGGGAATGGCTTCGCGGGGCATCACGAGCTGCGTAGCTAGCCAAAATTGTTCCACGTGGAACAATTTCAGAGACGCCACGGGAAGCGTCTGCGTGGACGGCGAGTCCAAATTGTTCCACGTGGAACAATTGTGCGAATTGGCACAGGTGTTGGCCTGGATTTGCGAAGAATATCGGTCGCTCAGGGGGCTTTTGGGGATCGGTGGCTGGCTTCCACCCCGTTCGAACTGCTTTTGGGAAGGCGAAGCACAAGACTGCGAAATCTTCTGCAAATCTGCTGTGGATAAGAGCAAATTAAAAAGGGGGGCGTTTGCGTTCACGTCTCTCGAGTGCACGCGGCTCTCTTGAATCAAGTATTGGTGGTTCAGCCTTACCTCTTTGCAAGCGGCAAGGGTCGCCTTCTTCCGGTGCGTTCTGCGACGCCGACTGAACACTGCCAGTCAGAACAGAATGCGGACATCGGAAATCAGATTGTGGTTGTAGGTGTGGAAGCCGGAAGTCGCGATCTGCATGCCTGAAGCGAAGACGGCGAAGGGGTGCGTGGGCTTCCAATCTTTGCGACGCAGGACGTAAAAGGCCGCAGGCGTGATGAAGTTTTGCATCATTCCGTCGTGAGGACCGGCGAAGTAGAAGGTCGCGTTGTTTTCGACTTCAAACCAGAGATGCGGAATGGCGTGGATTTGTGTCGATTCGTTCCAGGCGATGGAACGGCCCTGGGTGGCAATCTTGCCTGTCGGCAGGCTCCCGCCCAGCGCAGAGATGAAACTGACGCGGCGAATGGTGTAATCACCAACGAGAGCCGGTGTGAACGAATCGGTGAGCGCGCCGTTTTTGTGGCTGCCGGTGGCGAAGCAGTGAACGAGGCTCGTGGAAACTTCGAAGTTGCCGTGCTCAGCGTCGCCGGAAGCGATGCGCACTTTGCCGGAAACATTCGTGTCACCGAAGCCGTCGATGGCGGTGCTGTTGTGTTGGATGTAAGCCGGCGGCATCGCGTCGAACTCGAAGCGGCGGAACGCAATCAAACCTGCACCGCGCGCATTGCCGTAGTTCATGGTTTCGGTTCCGGACGGTGTGAACTCGTTGGACACAGCGAGACGCACATATTGAATGAGGCGCGGATCGGCGGCCACGAGTGGCGTGACCATGGCAGGTTGAAGGCTGGCCATGGTGGCGTTGTGGGCAGCAAATCGCTCGGTGAAGGACTGCTGGGCGTGAGCGAGCATGCCGGAGCAGAAGATGGCCGCAGCAAGTGCGCGCGCTGAGAGTGTGCCAAGTAGGGTGATCACTGGTCCTGATCCCTTGTAACAACTGGGACCGGGCGGACTCTGTGACTTGGAGCACCCAGGATGATGAGCTCTTCGGAGACCTGGTCCGCATCAGGGGGTGTGCGACCGCGAAAAGGGGCCGGATCCCGCAGAACCTGCTGGTGGGGCGGCCGTTTCGATTCTGCGGTAGCTTCTCGACGAATGACTCGGCGGAGATCATGCGCTCATTGACGATTCGCGAGAGGTCGCAGAGACCGAAGTGCGCTTTCGGCTATTGCTTTCACAAGGAAGGCGTCGAACCCCAGTGTGTAAAAGCTTTTGCAGTGGCAGGGCCAAGGCCAGTCATCCTGGGACACCCGATTGTGACAGCCGTCATAAGACAGTTTCTGGATTTGCGTTAATCATGAAGATTCGTGCCACGAATGGCGTGATCGTGCTATTCTCCAGTTTTCCAGGAGAAGCAGTTTTCTTCCAAGGGGTAACCATGGGCGTCCTTAGCCGAATCGGAGTTGCGCTTGATTCCGATCTCCTCGAACGCTTCGATGATTTCATCTCTCGGCTGGGCTATACCAACCGGTCTGAAGCTTTCCGCGACCTAATTCGCGATCGCCTGGTCGCGGAACGGACGGCAAGTCCGAATGCCACGGTAGTGGGCACGGTCACCCTCATCTACGACCATCACTCCCATGGCGTCATGGAGAAGTTGACGGAGCTTCAGCATGCCAATCACGAGTTGGTGGTTTCGACCAGTCATGCACATCTCGACCACGATTCGTGCCTTGAAGTCCTGATCGTGCACGGCAAATCGGGACAGATCGAGGAGTTCGCGGGCCGCCTGATTGGATTGAAGGGCGTGCAGCACGGCCGTCTCGTGATGACGGTGGCGCAACCAGCATCGGGAGATTCTCACCACAGGAACGGGAAGCCTCACACTCACAAACATTAAGAATTGGTTGTTGATTGCGGAGAGGACGGAACTTTGAAAGCGGGTAACACGATTCAAGATTTCGTAATACTCTCGTTGTGCATTCTGGCTACAGCTTTGTTTGCTGCATTGCCAGCCTCGGCGCAAACGGGGATTGTAATCGCGACCGTGCAGGAGACGACGGCGGCTGCATCGAGTGCAAAAGCTTATCGTTCTCAGCTCTCCGGAACGGTCGTTGACACGTCGGGCGCGGAGATTGCAAATGCGACCGTGCAGGTTCGGAGCGCCGGCGGTACGGTAGAAAGGACAACGCAATCGGACACGGACGGCTCCTTCGTCATTTCCCGGCTCCCGGCCGGCAATTACCGGGTGGTCGTATCCAGTCCCGATTTTGAGATCAAGGAATTGCCCGTCACCATAGGAACCAACGGGGCGCCGGCCACGCTGCGCATCTCTCTGGCGGTGCGCGGGGTGAGCACTACCGTCAACGTGCAGGGCCGCGCGGACGACCTGATTGGAATCGCCTCCTCCGCTGGCCAGGTAACGGTGGGCGCAGAGGAACTCAAGAATCGCCCTCTTCTTCGCTCTGGAGAGATTCTGGAGGCGCTGCCCGGCCTCATCATCACGCAACACGCCGGCGGCGGCAAGGCCAACCAGTATTTCATGCGCGGCTTCAATCTCGACCACGGCACGGACTTTGCCATTTTCATCGACGGCATGCCGCTGAACCTGCCGTCGCACGCGCACGGTGAGGGCTACTCGGACATGAACACCGTCATCCCGGAGTTTGTGGAGCGGGTGGATGCCGAGAAAGGGCCTTACTACGCCGAAGTCGGCGACTACGGCTCGGCAGGAAACGCTCACGTGGTGATTTACAAGACATTGCCCCAGAGCTTCGTCCAGGTCGATGGCGGCATGTACCAGTTTGCGCGGTTCGTTTTCGGCGTCTCGCGCAAGCTCGGCAAGGGCAACTTGCTCTACGGCGGAGAAGCGTACCACGATGGCGGCCCGTGGGTACATCCGGACAACTACTACAAGTTCAATGGCCTTATGACCTACAGCCAGGGCGGAGACGACAACGGCTTTAGCACTACGGCCCGAGGTTACGCCGCAACGCGCTGGAACTCGAGCGATCAGATTCCCTATACGGCTATACCTCTCGCCGGTTTCTTCGGCGCACTGAATCCGGAAGATGGTGGCCATTCCCATCGCTATAGTTTGCAAGGAGAATGGCATCATAGAGGCCGCAATTCGGAAACGAAGATCATGGCCTATGGGTTCTATTACGATCTCAATCTGTTCTCCGATTTCACCTACTACCTGGTCGACCCCTACAAGGGTGACCAGTTTGAGCAGCAGGACAGGCGCTGGGTGGCTGGGTTCGACGCACGCCACACGATCTTCGGCGAATGGTTTGGGCGCAAGGTGGAAACCACGTTCGCCATGCAGCTTCGCAACGATTGGATCCACAACGGCCTGTTCCGGACAGAAGATCGCGTGCGTACGAGCAAGACGTACTACACGGCCAACTATGAAGGGGACTGCGATGCCAACGGCGATTGCTCCTCCCTCGATCAGGTTGCGGTCTTGCCCGAGTACACGGATCAGAACAAATTCACGGAGACGATTGCAAGTCCCTGGGTGTCGAGCAAGATCCAGTGGGCAAGCAGATTTCGCTCGATCCTGGCCCTGCGCGGTGACTACGGTGAAGGCATCGTCACCGACTTTACCAACCCCACCAACCCCAACTATCCCTTCGATCCCTACCCTGCCAACGTCAATCCCAATACTCACCAATCGATTGCCAAGTTCCTGCCCAGTCCCAAGGCAAGCCTGATTTTTGGACCGTGGGCCAACACGGAGCTCTATGTGCAGGGCGGATTCAGCTACCACACCAACGACGTGCGCGGCTCAACGCAACTCTATGAACCGGTTTCGCCGGACTATCCTTACTACAATTCGCCCACCCCCGTTCCAGTTCCGTTCCTGGCCCAGACCAAGGGCGGGGAAGTTGGCGTGCGCACTTCCGCCGTCCCGCATCTGCAAAGCACCGTCGAGATCTGGTATCTGCACAGCAACTCCGAACTGCTGCAGGATGGCGACACCGGAGGCACGACTCCCTCGATGCAGTCGAGCAACCGCTACGGATTCGAAGTTGGCAACTTCTACACGCCAGCGGAACATTGGGTTTTTGATACGGACTTTGCGAACTCCCGCGCCATTTTTACGCAGGACGACCCATACGATTCCACGTTTTACACGAACTCATCGGGGGTCCAGCAGCTTTGCGCACATAACTCGAATTGCTATGAACTGATTCCGACCGGCTCGACGCCTTCCGGCGTGGTGACCCCAGCGACCGTCAGTTACGGAGATAGTGGATTCCTGCAAAACCCGTATGGCAAGGAGGTCCCCGAAGCGGTCCGCTGGGTGGTTTCAGAGGGCACCACACTGAAGGATCTGAACGGCTTTTCATCGAGTCTGCGCCTGCGCTACTTCGGGCCCCGCCCCTTGACGTCCGACGCGATTTACACCTCGCCCTCAACGACCCTGGTCAACTTTGAGGCAAGCTATAAATTCAACAAGAATTGGAGTCTCGTGGGCGAGGTGTTAAATGTGTTCAACCGCCGGGATCACGACGTTGACTACGCTTATGTGTCGCAAATAAATCCACCGGCCAGCCTGCAGTTTCAGGGGCAACCGGTGCCATCCGCACCGCCAACAACATTAGCGGGGCAAGAACTGGTTGCGAATGCCATCGACGCGAACGCGGTATTCACAAGGGTGATGCACCCCGTCGAACCGGTTCAGGCGCGATTCACTTTGCGTTACAGTTTCGGTCGCTGAAGGAACAGACTTCGTCAGCTTCACACGATCTGCGGTTCATCGTGCCCGGAGGACCGGGGCTGGATATTGCTGAACCTCCGCGATCGCGACATTGACTGCGCCTATTTCTCTCGCAGAACGCCAACAGTCCCCGACATCATTCGCGAAAGTGAGGAAGGAATGGGGTGTGGAGGGCGGCGGATATACTGCGGGCCATGCGATGGATTTTGGTGATTGCGTTTTGCGGATACGCCGCGACTGCAGGGTCGCACGCGTCGGCTCAGGAGGATGTGCCGTGGAAGATGCAGGAATCGGGCAATGCGGCGAGCCTGCGCGGGATAGATTCGGTGGATGGCCGCGTGGCCTGGGCGAGCGGGACCGGCGGGACAGTGCTCAAGACGACCGACGGCGGGGTGCTCTGGGAGAAATGCGCTGTGCCGGATGCGCCCGGTGATGGCGGGACACTGGATTTTCGTGGGGTGCAAGGGGTCGACGCCGAGACTGCGATTGTGATGTCCTCGGGGCCAGGAACGAAGAGCCGGCTCTACAAGACGACGGACGGGTGCAGGACCTGGAGACTGCTCTTCGCAAATCCGGATGCGCCGCAAGGATTCTTTGACAGCTTCTGGTTCAATGGTTCGCGGGGGATCGTGCTCGGCGACCCTGTGAGAGAACAGTTCGCGGTGTTCCTGACACAGAACGGCGGCAAGACGTGGCAGCGCGATCGGCCTGGTGGCCTCTCAGTGCACGGGCGCTCGCTGGCGGCATTTGCTGCGAGCAACAGTTGTATTCCCATCGGAAATGGGTTATTCGCGCGGGCATTCGCAACGGGCGGGAAAAGCGGTTCTGCCTTCTTCAGCCGTCCATTCACTCAGGAGGAGGAGCGCAACGGGATGATTGACCGGCTGGTGCGGAAAGAGCCTCCCTGGAAATCCAGCCTGATTCCCGTTGTCTCCGGGACCGACAGCGCGGGCACATTTTCAGTAGCCTATCGCTATCCGGTCACGATCGGCGTCTGTGCGGAATGCACGTTTAATGACAACTCGCTCTTTGTGGCTGTTGGTGGGGACTACAGCAAACCCAACGAGTCAAACCGTACGGCCGCATGGTCTGCGGATGGCGGTGCGACATGGAACGCCGCAGCGGTTCCTCCGCACGGATACCGCTCGTCGGCCGGGTGGAGCGATGCGTTGAGGGTGTGGATCGCGGTCGGGACGAATGGCTCCGATCTCAGCCGGGACGACGGAAAAACGTGGAAACGGCTTGACGACGGGAACTGGAACGCGGTGTCGCTGCCGTTTGTGGTCGGGCCGAATGGTCGGATTGCCCGGCTGAATCCGGAGGCGATCCCGGTGCGCTGAATCGGCTGGTCAGGAACACGACTCGGTCGTGTTCAAGGGACAAGCCGTGCAGGAACCGTCCCAGCAACTATTTCGACCCTGGTTTTGCAGATTGACGTTGACGGGCACAGTAGAATGGATTAACCGGATGAATCAAACCATTCCAGCGGCTGCCAGCCAGGCTTCCCGCTCTCAGCGGGAGCAGGACGCGCGGGCGCCCCTGGTGTGTGTACGCAACCTGGAAAAAACCTACAAGACGACGCGCGGTGCGCTCACGCTCTTCCATGGATTGGATTTAGAAGTGCTTCCGGGCGAGCTGGTGGCCATTGTCGGTCAGTCCGGCGCAGGCAAAAGTACCCTATTGCACATCCTTGGTGCTCTTGATCGGGCGACCGAGGGAACTGTACACTGCGCCTCAACCAACGTGGCGAGTCTCAACCAACGGGAGGCGGCGGCCTTTCGCAATCGCGAAATTGGCTATGTGTGGCAGTTTCATTATTTATTGCCGGAGTTCACGGCCCTGGAGAACGTGGCGATGCCGCTTTTGGCTCGTGGAGAAACCAGACGCGAATCGCTGGCTGTTGCATCTAATTGGCTTAGAGAGGTTGATTTGGAAGATCGCGGCGACCATCGGCCGGGGGAGCTCTCGGGCGGCGAGCAACAGCGAGTGGCGTTGGCGCGAGCCTTGGTGGGTAAACCGAGGCTTCTGTTGGCCGATGAGCCGACGGGCGATCTGGACGAAACGACGGCGGGCCGGGTGTTTGACTTGTTGGAGCGCCTGCATGTTTCTCATGGGCTCACTTCGATCGTGGTGACCCATAACCTGGAACTGGCCGCGCGATGTACGCGGACTCTGCGCCTGGAGAGCGGGCGTTTGAAAGATTTGGGACAAATCTCCCAGACAGGACTCAAACCTGGAAACGTGTGACAAATGACGCTGCGATTCGGGTATTTTTAGAGTCTGATTAGTTGAGAGGTCTTCGACGGACAACAAAGCCGTCCAGGCCTACGAGGTCAGGGTGGTAGTCGTCGGCGGGCAACGCGAAGCCGAAGACGTTCGGATGAACGGCGGCCGGAACCATCCAAAAGAGCTGTTCGGGGCATGCAAGGGATTTTCCAACAGGGCCTCCGGCGGCGAGTTTTACCGAAGGGCGCGTGCGGGTTGAGCTGAGGCCGAAGCGGGGACCCCAGCGACAAGTCTTCGTCGCTGGGGTGCTCATCGGACGGCTACTCCTTATCGAGAGCCTGGTGCAAGGGGGAATATTTATGTTCGAACGCTATACGGAAAAGGCACGGCGCGTGATCTTTTTCGCGCGGTATGAGGCCAGCCAGTTCGGCTCGCCTTATATCGAGACCGAGCACCTGCTGCTTGGACTTTTACGCGAGGACAAGGCGTTAACCAACCGTTTCCTGCGCTCGCACGCGTCGGTGGAGTCGATTCGCAAACAGATCGAGGCGCACACCACCATTCGCGAAAAAGTGTCGACCAGCGTGGATCTTCCGCTCTCGAACGAATGCAAGAGAGTGCTGGCGTATGCCGCGGAAGAAGCGGAACGGCTGGGACACAAGCACATTGGAACTGAGCATCTGCTGCTGGGTCTGCTGCGCGAAGAGAAATGCTTCGCCTCGGAGATTCTGCAGGAGCGCGGCCTGAAGCTGGCGCAGATTCGCGACGAACTGGCGCGCGTGACGCAGGAGAAGGCGCCGCAACAACAGCGCCAGCGTGAGTCGAGCCTGCTGGCGGAGTTCAGCCGCGACCTGACCCAAGCGGCCATGGATGGGCAGCTGGATCCACTTGTCGGCCGCGATGGCGAACTGGAGCGCGTGGTGCAGATTCTGTGCCGGCGCACGAAGAACAATCCTGTGCTGATTGGCGAGCCGGGCGTGGGCAAGACAGCGATCGTCGAGGGCCTCGCGCAGAGGATTGCGGACGGCGAAGTGCCGAGCTTCCTGGCGGACAAGAGAGTCCTGGCGCTGGATCTGTCCTTGATTGTTGCGGGCACCAAGTACCGCGGCCAGTTTGAAGAGCGGCTGAAGACCATCATGAAGGAATTGATGGAGAATCAGAACTCGATCATCTTCATAGACGAGTTGCATACGCTGGTAGGCGCAGGCTCGGCGGAGGGATCGCTCGACGCCGCGAACATTCTGAAGCCGGCTCTTTCGCGCGGGGAGATTCAGTGCATTGGTGCGACCACGCCGGCCGAGTACCGCAAGTCGATTGAGAAGGATCGTTCACTCGAACGGCGCTTCCAGGCTGTGAAAGTGCCGCCGCCGAACGAAGCTGATGCGATCAAGATCATCAACGGCATCAAGGATCGCTATGAGAAGTTTCACGCGGTCAGCTACACCGATGCCGCGGTCGAATTCGCGGTGTCGCATTCGAATCGCTATATTCCCGATCGGTTCCTGCCCGATAAGGCGATCGACTTGATCGATGAGGCGGGCGCGCGCGTGAAGCTGCGCCAGACATCGCTGCCCGAGGAAATCACCGAGGTGCAGAAGCGGATCAAATTCATCGTGCACCGGATGGATTCGGCGATTGCGAATCATGAGTTTGAAAAGGCGCGGTTCTACTCCGACGAGGAGCGCAAGGAGCGCGAGAATCTCCGCGCGCTGCGGGACAAGTACCACCTGGATGATTCCGCGGCTGGAATTGTAGGCCGCGAAGACATCGAGGATGTGGTGAGCCGTTGGACGGGTGTACCGGTCACCAGCATTAAGGAAGAGGAGACGCAGAAACTGCTGCGGGTGGAAGAAGAGCTCCACAAGCGCGTGATCTCGCAGGAGAAAGCCATTAGCGCGCTGGCTAGAGCGATTCGGCGTTCGCGTGCGGGCCTCAAGTCGCCCCATCGTCCTATCGGGAGCTTTCTGTTCCTTGGACCGACGGGCGTAGGCAAAACAGAAATGGCGCGTACCCTCGCCAACTTCCTCTTCGGCTCGGACAAGGCGCTCATCCGCTTCGATATGTCGGAGTTCATGGAAAAGCACTCTGTCTCGAAGCTGATCGGTTCGCCTCCGGGATACGTGGGCTACGAGGAAGGCGGACAGCTGACGGAACGGGTCAAGCGCTCGCCGTACTCGGTGGTCCTGCTGGACGAAGTCGAAAAGGCGCACCCCGACGTTTTCAACCTGCTGTTGCAGGTGTTTGAAGATGGCCAATTGACTGACGGATTGGGCAACACCGTCGACTTCAAGAACACCATCCTCATCATGACGTCGAACATTGGCGCGAGGCACCTGATGAAAAAGCAGGGTCTCGGCTTCCAGAGCGATCGCGAGGACCTGGTTTCAGAGAAGGTCGAAGAGCTGGTCAAGAACGAGGTGAAGAAAACCTTCAACCCCGAGTTTTTGAACCGGCTTGACGAAGTGATCCTGTTCCAGTCGCTCAACGATGCCGATCTGATCCAGATTGTCGAGCTGCTGGTGCAGCAGCTGAACCTCAATCTGGCGCAGAAAGCCATCACGATCTCGGTGACAGACGACGCCAAGAAGTGGATCCTGGAAAAGACGCTGGTCGACCGCAGCTACGGCGCCCGGCCTTTGCGCCGCGCACTGCAGCGCTACGTCGAGGACCCGCTGTCCGAGGCGTTGATCGCGGGGCATATTTCAGCCAGGCCCGCGTTCCTCGAGGTCTACCTCGACGCTAACCAGCTCTTCTATCGACCGGTCAGTGCAGACGAGTCGGGAAGCGAAGAGAAGGCTGCTGGCATACTGTTGTTCAGCAACTAACGGCGGTCCATCAATAACAAAAACCCCTGGCCCATGAGCCGGGGGTTTTCTTTTTCCACTGCGCTTCTGTTCAGCGCGGGAATTCACGTTGGGTGGCTGGCTCACCTCTTCGGGGTGCTGTAAAGTGGTGCCAATGAATTCCGACCCTGCCGCCAATCTCAAAGAGGAAGTCGTGGAGCTGCGCGCGCGCGTGCAGCGGTTGGAAGAGGCGCTTTATCGGCAGGGGATTCTCTCGGAGAGATGGAAAGGCCCTCCGCCTGTCGAGGAGCAGGCGCCTGTGGTTGCTGGAACGACTGAGCCCGTTCCGGCACCCACCATTGCAGCGGCACCTCCGGCTCCAGTTTCTGCTGCGCCCTATCCGGCTCCTGCGGCGGTCTCCACTTCCCGCGCTTTGCCGAGCTTTACTCATCTTGAGTCCGAGGCGACGGCTCCTGAACGTTCGCTCGAGAGCCGCATCGGGTCGCAGTGGTTCAATCGCATCGGCATTCTCGCCGTACTCATCGGCATGGCGTGGTTTCTCAAGTTCGCCATCGACAATCATTGGATCGGCCCTGTCGGGCGCGTGCTGATTGGGCTGATTGCCGGCGCGGCGCTTATCGCGTGGTCCGAGCGCTTTCGCGCGAGTGGGTACGCTGTATTCTCCTACTCGCTCAAGTCCATTGGCAGCGGCGTTCTGTATCTGTCTTTGTGGGCGGCGTTCTCCCTCTTCCACCTGATTCCAGGATCGGTCGCCTTTGCGGCTATGATCGCGGTTACCGCGTTCAACGGCTTCCTTTCCTGGGTGCAGGATTCGGAGTTACTGGCGCTCTACGCTATTGCCGGCGGCTTTAGTACACCTCTGCTCGTATCGACGGGCGGAAACCATGAAGTCGCCTTGTTCAGCTACATGTTGCTGCTGAATCTCACGGTGCTGATCCTGGTCGCCCTGCGGCCTTGGTCGCGGCTCCTCTTCGGAGCTTTCGTGGGGACTGTGTTCTACGCGGCCGGCTGGAGTTTCAGCTTTTATTCAGCCGATCAGATCGCAAGAACAGCTTTTTTCTATGCGTGTTTCTTCATCCTTTTCGCTCTCGCGCCTCGTCTTGTAGTCATCGATCGACGAGGCGACACGAACCCTGAGGGATCGGTGAGCACCTCGGCCTGGGACAAGCTGGCCACGGTAATCCTGCCTATCCTTAACGCGTCGCTGGGATTCCTTGCGTTCTATAGCCTGCTCGAGTCGAAAGAACTTCAATGGGCTGAACCATGGCTCGCCGTCCTCTTTGCGGGATTCTACTTATTGCTGCTTCAACTGCCGGCAAGCGGGCGTTGGCGGACCAGCCCGTTTCTGCTGTCTGAACTGCACCTTGCCGCGGCCGTTGTATTTCTTACCATTGCAATCCCGCTGAAAGCATCAGGCCGCTGGCTTACCATCGGCTGGCTTGCCGAAGGCGCCGCGCTGCTCTGGGTGGCGAGCCGCACGCGCTCGAAGCTTCTGAGTGTCCTCTCGCTTTTATGCCTGGCAATCGCGCTGGTCGCGCTGGTGACGGTGAACCCCACGACCTCAAGCACACCGATTTTCAATGCGCGGTTTGCCACATATCTCGCCGGCATTGCAGCCTTTGCTTTTGCCGCCTGGATCGCACAACGATCTGCCACCGAACATCAGGTCAACGAGTTGCCGTGGGCCAGCGTGGCCGCGTTGGCAGTTCTCGTGGTGAATGGTCTCATTCTGCTCGCAGTTGCCCTGGAGATCCACGCGTACTGGTGGACTCAGCGCTGGGACCGACATTTCGGCCTCTACGAGACCTATCGGATGTACGCCCAGTTCAGTTATTCGGCCCTCTTCATGGTGTTCGGCGCCGTCCTTCTTACGCTGGGTTTCTCGCGGAATTCGGCTTTCCTTCGCTGGCAGGCGCTGGTCCTGCTCGCGTTGTCGATTGGAAAGGTATTTCTGGTGGACGTAAGCGAGCTGAGCCAGGGCTATCGGATTCTCAGCTTCCTAGGTCTGGGCGCATTGCTGCTTGGCGTCAGTTTTGTTTACCAGCGGGACTGGCTGAGCTTGCGCGTGCGAAAAGGACAGACGGAGTGAAGCTGTTCGCTGCGCTTCTGCTGATTGCCGCTGTGGGCGACCCCGCCCCGGAAATCCGCTACTTCAAGTACCAGCGGACGGTTCAGATTCCGCCCGAGGTGTCTGGCCAAACCTGCGCTGAGCTCGATGCCCAGACGTTTGCCCATGCGTCGGAGGGTCTGGCCGACCTGCGCCTTTACCGGCAAACGGCGGAAGTGCCGTATGTGATTCACAGCGCGATGTCGCATGCACCAGTCACGCAATCGATCCCACTACTCAATCCTGGGCGGCGCAAGGATGAGACCGTTTTTGACGTGGCCATGCCGGAAGGAGAATTCAGCGACCTGCAACTCGACGTGACGAGCGAGAACTTCCTGGCCACGGTGGTCGTGTCGGGAAGCCAGAGTGCGACGGGTCCGGTAACCCGAATCGGTTCCTATACCATCTTCGATTTCTCCGGTCAGAGGCTTGGCCGCAGTACAGTTCTCCATTTACCCAAATCGAACTTCCGCGTTCTGCATTTTGAAATTGCCGGACCCATCGCGCCCAACCGCGTCAATGGCGTTTCAGCAGCCCCCGCACCATTGAGCGAACCGAAATACCTCACTGTTACCGATGCAGTTCATTTTGTGCAGAAAGGCCGTGATTCCGTTGCAGAGTTCACGCTTCCTGCGAGTGTGCCGGTCGATCGCATCGTGTTCGTGCCTCCGGCCGAGCCGGTGAACTTCAGCCGCGATGTCAGTGTGGAAGTGGCGGAAACGCCGTCGGCGAAAGACGACTCAGCCGAGCGATTGCCGCCCCCTGTCTCCGGCTACGGAAACCTTCTCCGCATCCACAGATTGCTCGATAGACATCACGTCGACGAAGAGCGTCTGGTGGTCGATCCGCCGCAAGCGGCTTTTCGATCTCCAGCGAAATGGACCATCACCGTCTCCAATGGCGACGATGCTCCCATCGGTTTCACAAGCGTTCGGTTTGAGATGTTGCAGCGCGATCTTTGTTTTGAGGCCGTTGCCAACGCGAGTTATGTGCTCTATTACGGCGACAACTCTCTCTTCGCTCCCCGTTACGACTACGCGCGATGGTTTGCGGCGCAAGCCGGTGCACCCGCGGCCACACTTGGCCCGGAACAGGTCGATGCTAGTTATCAACCGCGCCCCGACGCACGTCCGTTTACAGAACGGCATCCAGCGTTGCTTTGGTTGGCGTTGGTTGCGATTGTCCTGTTGTTGGGAATCATTGCTTTTCGATCGGCGAAGCGCGTGGAACCTCCCGCGCAAATGCCGTAGCATGGTTGGGAACAGTCTCAGCCTCCGAGGTCATGCATGAGCGATATTCTTACCAGTCCTGAGTTGACGATCGAACAGATCAGCAAACTTACGCGCCAGACCAACTATGGTACGTGGCGCTTCCAGAAAACCTGGAAGCCGCTCTATATCGCCGACGCGGAAGGCTGCTGGATTACCGACGGCGCGGGCAAGCGCTATCTGGATTTCAGCGCCCAGTTGATGTGCGTCAACCTGGGCCACAAGAACCCGCGCGTGGTGGAAGCGATCGCCGAGCAGGCGCGGGAACTTTGCTATGTGGCGCCGGGTTATGCGACCGCGGCGCGCGCCAAACTGAGCGCCAAGCTGCTCGAAGTGCTGCCAGCTGGACTCGAAAAGTTCTTTTTCGCGACCAGCGGCACCGAGGCTAACGAAGCTGCGTTCAAGATCGCCCGCATGTATACCGGCAAGACGAAGATCATTTCACGCTATCGCTCGTATCACGGCTCGACAATGGGCTCGATTGCGGCGACAGGCGACCCGCGCCGCTGGGCCATGGAGCCAGGCGGCAAAGGTGCCGGGGTGGTTTTTGCGCCGGAGACGAACTGCTACGACTGCCCCATCAAGCACACGTATCCCGGCTGCAATATCGCTTGCGCGGATTACATCGAGCACATGATCGAGAACGAGAGCGATGTGGCGGCTATCATTCTCGAACCGGTGGTGGGGACGAATGGCGTGCTCATCCCGCCCCCCGAATACTTCCCGCGGCTGCGCGAAATCTGCGACCGCCATGGTGTGCTGATGATTGCCGACGAAGTGATGGCGGGATGGGGGCGTACCGGCAAGTGGTTCGCCGTCGATCATTGGAACGTGAAGCCCGACATTTTGGTAACGGCGAAAGGAATCACATCGGCGTATGTGCCACTGGGCTTGTGCGCGACGACCAAGAAGATTGCCGATTATTTTGAGGACCACTACTTTTCGCACGGACACACGTACGAGGCGCATCCGATCACGCTGGGACCGGCTGTGGCGACCATTGAAGAGATGCAGCGCCTGAAGCTGGTGGAGCGCGCCGCCGAATTGGAGCCGTACGTCAGGGAGAAGTTGGAAACGCTGAAGGAAAAGCATCCCTCGATCGGCGATGTGCGAGGGCTCGGCCTCTTTTTCGCCGTCGAATTAGTCAAGAACCGGAAGACCAAGGAGCCCTTTAACACCATGCGCGACAAGGTGGAAGGCAAAGCGCTGGTGGTGGACCAGATTGCGGCAAAAATGATGGCCGATGGCGTGGCGCAACAGGCGTGGGTGAGCCACTTCGTCATTGCACCGCCATTGATCGTGACCAAGGAAGAACTGGATTTTGGCATTGCGACTCTGGACAAGCACCTCGGCATCGCCGATGCTTTGGTGGCGTAGGCTCTTCTCGCAGTTCAGCTTCAGCGTTCTCAGTCGAATACGACTGTCTTGTTGCCGTAGCAGAGGATGCGCCGGTTGAGGTGCCAGCGGACCGCACGCGAAAGAACGAGCCGTTCCAGGTCGCGGCCGCATGACACGAGATCGTCAACCTGGTCGCGATGCGAGATCCGGGCAACGTCCTGCTCGATAATCGGACCGTCGTCCAGAATCTCAGTTACATAATGACTGGTCGCTCCAATGAGTTTCACACCGCGCGCGTGAGCTGCGTGATACGGCCGGGCGCCCGTGAATGCCGGCAAAAACGAGTGATGCACATTGATGATCGCGGCGGGGTAGCGAGCGACAAAGCCGGGCGAGAGAATCTGCATGTAGCGTGCCAGCACGATTAGGTCGACCGCGCTTTTTTCGAGCAGCTCAAGTTGCAGCCCCTCGGCCTCAGCCCGCGTCGCCGCTGTGACAGGGACAAATTCGAACGGGATGTTGTAAAACCGCGCCAGATTCTCAACCTCTCGGTGATTCGAGACGATGACGGGGATCTCGCAGTCCAGCTCACTCGTGCGCCATCGGTGCAGCAAGTCGGCCATGCAATGCAGGTATTGCGAGCAAAAGAGAGCCACACGCGGGCGCTGAGAAGTCGCGTAGAGTTTCCAGCGCATGTCGAGTTCCGAGGCCAGGTTCGCAAAGTCGACTTTGAACCTTTCCAGATCGAAGCCGGCGCCGACCTCACGCTCGTTGGGACGGCCGTCTGCGAGACTCCACTCGACGCGCATGAAAAACAGGCCAAGTTCGTGGTCCTGATGCTGATCGGCATGAAGAATGTTGGCGCCGTGTTCGTAGAGTAGTCCGGCAACGCGGGCCACCAGTCCCTTGCGGTCGGGGCAATCGATGAGAAGAACGGCGGTGTCTTTCATGTTCTTTGTCAGATTAAGCGAACGGCTCACGGAACGCAGGAGAGGAGCCGAGTCGTTGCGCCTATTTGCGATTGAGCATGGCAGCAAAGAAATCGAAATTTGACGGGACGGTTAGGCGCCGGTTTGCCGGGCGGTTCGGGTCGGCGTATTCAGTTGCTGGCGCAGGTCGTTGGCAAGGTCAGCCACCAAGCGCAGCTTGTCGGCAATCCCCCTTGGCATCTCGCCTGCGGAGAGCGCCAGTTGAGAATGGAGGAGCAGTCCGGCAATCGTGGTCTTGACTTCGGATTCGATCGCGATGGCCGCGGCCTTGCGTGCGAGCGCTTGTTCGCGTTCGCGGCGATGCAGTGCGGCGCGGATTTCGCGAATGATCCGGGCTGCGCCCGAGACTGCGAAGTTGATCTGAAGCGGAATTGCAAGCCCCGCGTGCTCCCAAATTGCTTCAGCCGTGGCGGGATCGCATTGGGCAAGCGTCTCATCCAGAATGATCACGCTATATTCCTGCTTGCGTAAGGCGGTCCAGGCGGTCTTCCGTTCTTCTGCGACGTCGGCAGCAACACCAAGCTGTTCTGCGACGACCGCGGCGCAGTTACGAGCTCCTTCAAAACCCGTGACAATCAAAATGCTCATTTTCAGCTCCTTATTCACATCTTTGGCCGCGGTGCTTTTTGCTGTCCTGTTGCTGCGGCGAGATCGTGCCGAGGATCTCTACCAGGCGTGAAGGCCGGCTCGACGGACTGCCCGGGCACCCATGTGCATCAAGCGTGAACCGGATCCGCGATGCCGTACTCTTTCAGCTTTCGATACAAAGTAGTCTTGCCGATACCAAGCAGTTTTGCCGCCTTGAGCTTGTCTCCATCCAGCAAGCGAATGGCATCGAAGATGGCCTGCCGTTCGAGCTCGGCGATCGATTTGACCTGAATTGGGTCGGCCGGCTTCTCGGCTTTGCCGAGCTCAGTTGCAGCGCGCGTTGCTGCTAGCCCCTCCTGTTTCAGTTGTGTAGGCAGGTCGCCGAGGCCGATGACTCCGCAGGTCGAGAAGGCACAACCGTGTTCCACAGCATTTTCCAGCTCGCGCACGTTACCGGGCCACTCGTGCTGCATCATCGTGCGCATCGTCATTTAGAGTGAATCTCTTGCCGCTCTCGCGGCTGATGCGTTCGAGGAAGTGGGCAGTGAGAGGCAGGATGTCTTCGCGGCGCGTCCGCAAGGGCGGCAAGCGCAGATTGACGACGTTGAGCCGGTAGAAGAGATCTTTGCGGAAGGATCCGTTTTCGACCATGGCCGCCAAGTCGCGGTTGGTAGCGGCCAGGATGCGCGCTTTGATGGGCACGGCGTGGTTTGCGCCGACGGGCCGGACCTCTTTTTCCTGCAGGGCGCGAAGAAGCTTGGCCTGCAAGTCGAGAGGCAATTCGCCAATCTCATCGAGGAAGACGGTTCCGGTTTCCGCGGAGACCAGAAGGCCGTCTTTGCAACGATTCGCGCCGGTGAAGGCGCCCTTGACATGACCGAAAAGTTCGCTCTCGATCAGTGTGGGGACGAGTGATCCGCAGTCGACGGGAAGAAAAGGCTTTAGAGCTTCTCCATGGCAACGGAATGGCCGATCATGGATCCAAATCCCAGGGCTGGGTGCAAGCCTTCGCGTAACAGGCGCACACCGGCGACCGAGGAAAGGTCATTGCGGCGCGTTCGAGGACAGCGGAAAGCTCGTCCACCCTGAAAGGCTTCACCAAATAGTCGGATGCGCCGAGACGCATCGCATCGATGATCGAGTTCAAGGTTGCGGAGGTCGTCATTCCGATAATGACGACCTGGGGGCAGAGCGTTCTGACCTCGGAGACGAGTTCCAGACACTCCGGATCGCCGGGAGGTACGTTAAGAAGAAGGATGTCGACGAGGTGCGCGCACGCAAGGGTTCGCGCTGCCTGGCGATTATCGGTGCTTTCGGCAGCATACCCGAGGGTCCTGACGACTTCTTCGCACGCGCTGCGAATGGTCGCATCGTCATCGGCAACAAGCACTCGCATCCTCTGCGATGGTTCTACAGATTGAGGAGCAGACTCCATGATTCTTGAATAGAGGACTGTTTGAAGCATTGTCTGTGCCCTTCTCTTCGTTCGAGTGTGGGATAGGTCACCGACGACGGACCGGGTCTCGAAGGTGGACTTCAGGCACTACGCACAGGCAGTTCGATTTGAAAGCAGGCGCCGTGGGGGTCGCGGTTGGCTGCGCGAATCTGTCCCCCAGCCGATTCAACAATCGATCGAGTAATGGAGAGGCCGAGTCCCCTATGATCGGATTTCCAGCTTTCGCCTGCGCACCCGGTTTTCGATCGAGTCGTGTAGCCGGGCACGAAGATCTTTTGGAGTGCCTTCGCCGGGATTCCCAACCCGTTGTCTTCAAAATTCAAGACGAGCCTTGGCCCCTCGCCGGCGCCGGACGGGCACTCGCGAAGAATCAGCTGAATTCTTCCGCCATCAGGCATGGCTTCGGCGGCGTTTTTCATGAGATTGACGAGAATGCGGGTAAGGTCTTCACTGTTGAGGCGGACCGGAAGGGAGCCGCCGGCGGCGTCCACGGTGACAGTGATGGCCGGGCCGGCGAGAGCAGCCAGCAGGTTCCGATTGGTTTGCAGTTCCCATGCCAGATCGGTGATCAACGTGGGCGGAAGTTTTTCCCAACACTGAGCTGCATTCAGCTTTTTGAGAGCCGGCGCCGGCAGGTTGAGTTTGAGAGGCGTCTGCGCGGAGCTTCGGTCCGGCGAGGCTGTCGGATTCTCTCCGCCCCCCAAGTCGGTCAGGCGTTCCACAAGCCGTCGGCTGGCCGCGGCCACCATTTTCAGCTCACTGCTGTAATGGCGATGGGTCGCCGCGAGTACGCCTGGTTCCTCGAGAAGTTCACAGTAGAGGCCAAAGGCAGCCACCATATTGCGCGCTTCGTGCGCTACCTCGGCC
This sequence comes from uncultured Acidobacteriaceae bacterium, assembly GCA_963745845.1. GTDB lineage: Bacteria > Acidobacteriota > Terriglobia > Terriglobales > Acidobacteriaceae > Telmatobacter. Next base: position 431,042 of record CAVUZE010000007.1, read on the forward strand.
AGATTCGCTGAAGCGATGGCTTGGGGGCTGTAAGCGTGCAAGGCTGCTTGCTCATTTATCGTCTCGCCTGCTGCGAAGGTCGTTTGATTTGTTTGTCCCATTGCGAAACCCACCCTTTCTTGCCTCGGCTTTCGCTGGCGCCAGAACTCGTAGCTCGATTTCCAGTTGGATTCCGGATCCCGTTTCCGGCAAATATTCAGCGAAATCTGTTCTCTGCTAATACACGCTGCGTGCCAAAGCAGGACAGGATTCTAAGTGATTGAAAAAGTGAGGATTGGATGCGGAGATTCGAAAGAGGAAGAAGGCAACAGGAGAGTCTTTGTGTCTCAAATCGGGAACTATCGAGCGGGGTCTGCGGTTGCGCTTTTAGAGTCCCCGATAGGGGATCGGTAAACGTGCGCCGTGCAAGTCGGTGCTTTTCAGTGGGAGGTAGCCCCACCTGGGAACTGGTTCGTTCCACCCAGTAGCAATCGAAGTGGCGATGGAGGTAACAAAGTCGTCAGGGCCTTCGGTGAAAAGGGCCGTTCAGCGGCCCCGCGAGCATGCAGGTTGTAATTTAGTGAACGTTGTGCAGGCCCCGATCGCGCTGGGAAAAGTCTGGAGGAGGGGGATCAGATGGCGAGTCTGTGAAACCTCTTGTTTCAACCGAGCGGGTGCGAGTCCCGCCTGATCAAAGCGTAGCTGGCAGATCAGAAACGAGTGTTGCTGCTCGTCGGGCGACCGGCGGGTAGAAGCGTACACAGTGAGGAAGCAAGCCGTGAGGAATCAGCACCGAAATCGCAACTCCCGATGCCGACGCCGTTCGAGGTGCGGAAGGCAGCATTCGGCAATGACCGTTATTGGCGAGGTAGTGCCGGGATCGGCGGTGTCTCAAGCCCAGGGCACGCTTTCACAGCGGTTGGCCAGGAACCCAGGACAACTCTTCATCTCTCTCTTACCGGGAGGACAGCCTCCGCAAGGTCGAGGGTACGCGCAGCCGCGGGGAACCGTAGGCGGCTCGGATGGATGCCGAGTGATCGTATGAACCCATAGTACCGGTGAAGGTGGGGAACCGCAGGGCTCTCGCAAGGGGCGGCCACGGGACCTACTGGAGGGAAGGGGGGAACAAGCCACGAATCTGCTGAAAGGAGACATGCGCAGGACTTAGAACCTGCAAGAGCCATGTTAACGGACATCAACAGAATAGCCACACTAGCCAAGGAAGATCCAGCGAGAAAGTTCTGCTCCATTGCTCACCTGATCACCGAGGAGAAGTTAAGGCAAGCGTTCTGGAAACTCAGAAAAGACGCCAGTGCAGGAATCGATGGGGTCGTGCATTCACAATACGCGACCAACGTCGAGGAGAACATCCGCCAGCTTCACCGGCGGCTTGTGGAAGGCAAGTATCAGGCACAACCACTGCGGCGCGTGTACATTCCGAAGGAAAACGGGAAGCAGAGACCAATCTCGATCCCGGCTCTGGAGGACAAACTCGTACAGTCAGTGGCTGTTGACCTATTAAACGCCATCTACGAGCAGGATTTCTTCGACTGCTCCTACGGGTTCCGGCCCGGACGCAGTCAACACCAAGCATTGGACGAAGTCGGACGGGTGATCTGCACCCGCTCGACGAGCTGGGTTCTGGAGCTAGACATCCAAGCCTACTTTGACTCGATTGTTCGGGAAAATCTCGTCGAGATGATGGGTAGACGTGTGACGGACGGAAGCATGCTCCGGCTGATCGGCAAGTGGATCAGCGTGGGGGCCATCGACGGTGGCAAGCTGATCGTGAGCGAGACAGGAACCGGCCAGGGCCAGCCAATCAGCCCGCTTCTGGCCAATATCTACCTGCACCAAGTCTTGGACGAATGGTTCGAGAAAACGGTGAAGCCCCGGCTGAAGGGGGAAGCGCACGAGGTCAGATACGCCGATGACGCCATCCTGTGTTTTCAGTACAGGGAGGATGCGGAAAAGGTGCTGGAGGTCCTGCCGAAGCGGTTCGCCAAATTCGGCTTGACCTTGCATCCGGAGAAGACGCGGCTGATTGCGTTCGGGCGTTTTGCGATAGGGGAGGCGAAGAAGCGGGGCAAGAAAAAGCCCGACACCTTCGACTTCCTCGGCTTCACGCATATATGCGCCCGCAGTCGTCAGGGGAAGTTCACCGTGCATGTGAAGACGATTGACAAGCGGCTCCGTAGAGGGCTGAAAAGCATCGCCGACTGGTGCAAACGGTACCGGCATAGTCCGGTTGAAGAACAGCAACTAACCCTGAATGCCAAACTTCGCGGCCACTACCAATACTACGGACGCCGAACGAACTACGCGAGCATTCGCCGGTTCTATCGGGAGGTTTGCGGTATCTGGAGGAAATGGCTGAACCGCCGCACAAGAGGGAATCCGCTGACGTGGGAAAAGTTCTACGAAGTCTTACGTCAGAACCCGCTGATGACGCCAGAGGTCAGGCATACCTAGGCAAGGAGGGACGAATCGCGTCTTGAAGAACTCGCTGCGGGAAATCTGCACGGCGAGGTCTGTGAGGGGGGAGAACGCTCAATGTCATGGCCGACTTAAACGCGCACGAAGCCGGAAACGGCGGATAGAGCCAAAGAACGCCTAAAGCATAAAGCGGTCTCCTCTACTCGGCAACCCCCAATGCAGGTGCTGACCCGCCGTTTACTCGGGGAAAGCTGATATTGATGGATGAGTATGAGCGAACATCTTCCATTTCATCTGCCGGGGTAGTGACGACGACATGCATGCATAGGAAAGCATACGGAACACGGGAAACCCCGGCAGTGGAACCAGAAGATCGGAAGCAAACCAGTAACTCGCGAGAGCCAGACTGGGCTGTTCGGGGCGGCGGAGAGGTTCGCAGTACCGATGAAAGCGGGTAATGCCGGTGGAGGGAAGGGACCTTACTTTTGACGTGCTGTGGATTTGGCAGGAGGATGGGGATTGGCGAAAGCCTGGTAACCCCGGGTTGTAATCCAGTCTGCTGTTGAAGGAGCTATTACCGGTAGGCGAAGGGAATACCCGATAGCTTTAAGGTGAAGTCAATCGGAAAGCCGGATGCATTAAATGTGCCTGTCCGGTTTGATGTGGCGGGAACTGAAAACGTGGCTATGGCGGACGGAATGAGGTCCAAAGCGAAAGCGATGGGGAAACTACCGAAGCCTAACGTGCGCGCGTCAGTTCTCGACCCTACCCCTCGCCTTTATTGTGTCAAGAAGAAGCGCGAGCTTCATGCTGTACGAGAGATGAGGGCAGGTCCCTCGAAGCCGCTCTGCAGGGAGAGGCCTCAAACTGCCACAAGCTGCTGCGGCACAATGGCCATGGTGGTGAACGTTGTGGTTAAAAGGCGTGGTTAGACCACGTCATGTGCGGATGAGAGAGACGAGCGCAAGCAAACCTCTGATAAGCATCGAAAGGGGCAGACGACATCGAAACCAAGGTTTTAAAGGTGCCTTGGGATGAGCATGGAAGAAACCTGCTTACTGACCATGTGATGTCCGGTGTACAGGAGGCGTGAATCTCATCCAGGCTTTCGTATGGAACTTGAGAACCTGATCGAGGATGCCAAGGGAAAATGCACAAGCGGAAATACCGTGAGGCGGAAATACCGATGCTTTGATCAGGGGCGGACCACCTCGTAGTAGCGTTGAAGCGGTTGTAATGATCGTGGAGCAAAGGGGGTGGGTCATCCAGTTTGGACTGGGCCAACTCGAAAGAGGATGAGCCCTCATGTCTGGGCGAAGGGCGTCAGCCTTTCATGGATGGCACGAGCCGGATGACGCGAGAGTGTCACGTCCGGAATCTGTGAGAGGCTGGAGGTGAAATCCCTCCGGCCTACTCGGCGGCGAAGGATAGGGCGTTACGGGTTGGAAGAATACGGGTCGTAGTTGTACGGCTCGAAGCGATGAAGGTTGAGGGACAAGGCTTCCGAAGCCAAATCTTCGGGAGCCAAACAAAAGTGGCAAGCAGCGTGATCGGCCGTATGGCCGATCAATCCGGCTTCCAGCCGTAACCCGAAGCCACCGCCTGTTAGGCGGTGGAGAATTCACATTCAAGGCGTTATAAGTTTCCCGTTTCTGCGCGAGGGAACGATGGATTCCCGGCGCGGAACGGGGTCGGCTGCTGTGGTGGAAAGCTGCGCCTGTTCCGCGTCTCATACAATCCCCCTATGCAAACATCAGCTTCGACTGTCTTCTTTCGACCCGGTGGCCGGACGGCCAACCAAATGCGTCCTCTCACGCTTACGCCGGGATTTGTGCAGACTGCGGAGGGATCGGTTCTAGTTTCGCTTGGAAATACGCGTGTGCTGACCAACGCAACGATCGAGCCAGGGGTGCCGGGATGGCTGCGCAACTCCGGCCGTGGCTGGGTTACTGCCGAATACGCAATGCTGCCTCGCGCGACAGTGACCCGCACGCCGCGAGAGAGCGAGCGCGGCAAGATTGGCGGGCGCACGCACGAAATTCAGCGGCTCATCGGCCGGAGTCTGCGCTCGGTGATCGACATGCATGCGCTCGGAGAACGCACCGTGATTCTGGATTGCGATGTGATCCAGGCGGATGGCGGCACACGCACTGCGGCGATCACGGGCGCGGCGGTGGCGCTGGCGATTGCGTTGAACGCGCTGGTGGCTGCCGGAGCGCTCAAGCAGTCGCCGATGAAGCAGTTGGTTGCTGCAACCTCGGTGGGCATTGTGGGTGGCAGTGCGCTCCTTGATCTTTGCTATGAGGAGGACTCGCAGGCGGAAGTTGACATGAACGTGGTAATGACGGCCGATGGGGGACTTGTGGAGACACAAGCGACGGCGGAGAAGGGGAGTTTTTCACGCGGCGAACTGAACGGACTCATCGACCTGGCGGAAGCGGGGTTGAAGGAGATCTTCGCGGCGCAGCGGGCCGTACTGGGTGTATAAGCTTCCTCTCCTGATCATCTAAAAGATGAAAGTGCACGGTTGCGCGCTACAGGTGAATCCAATTGTTGCGAATGAGCACGAGAGAGCTGACAGCAACCACGATCCACAAAAGAATTCCTTGCAACATGGGGCGCACGCCAACCTCGCGCACGGTTTTCTGGGAGAGACCGGTTCCGATCAGGAAGAGAGTGACGGTGAGACCGACGATACCGAGGCGCCTCAGCGTCGAATATACAGGGTGCAAGGGGCTAAAGTAGGTATTCGCAACCGCAGCAAGGCAGAAGAAGAGGATGAACCAGGGCCATTGGATGCGCGCCTTGCTCTTCCTGGCGATGGCGGTGCCGATCGAGAGCGGGACGATCCAGAGCGCCCGCGCCAGTTTCACCGTTGTTCCAACCGCGAGAGCCAGTACGCCGAACTTTGCAGTCGCGCCGACGACCGAGCTGGTGTCGTGAATGGCAAGCGCAGACCACAGGCCGAACTGGGTCTGCGACAGGTGGAGCGTGGCGCCGATGAGAGGAAATGTGAGCAGCGCAACTGAGTTGAGAATGAAGACGGTGCCGAGCGAGACACCGATCTCTTCTTCGCTGGCATTGGTTATGGGAGAGATGGCGGCGATGGCGCTGCCGCCGCAGATCGCTGTTCCTGTGGAGATGAGAAAGGACGTTCCTTGCTTGACGTGCAGGAGCTTTCCGAATCCCCAGCCGAGCAGCAGAGCCACGGTGATGCTGCCGGCGGTATAAACGAATCCGGAGCGACCGGCCTGAAGCACCTGGCGAAGGTCCATGCCGAAGCCGAGGCCAATGACCGAAGCCTGCAGAAGGAACTTCGACAGCCGCCTGGATTCGACGTGAAATGGGTGCTCAAACAAAAACCCGTAGATGAGGCCGGCCACGAGTGCAAGCGGAGGGGACAGCAGGCCTGTGGCAGCAAGGATAAGTCCAATAAAGAAAATGTTTTTCGACACACGCCAAGTGTGCGCCGTTCAAGGCTGCGCGTCCAAGCAGAAGGAATGATGCCGCATTAATCGGATTTATGACCTTCACTGGAGTGCGGTCCCGGTTGGCGAGCTGCGGGATGTACACCGGAGCGGGCGAAGAGGAACCGGCGAAACTCCTGCGCCATGGGCTGCGGCGTTGAACCTTTTGCTGAAGCGACAAGGAACCATCGCCGTATGCGCAGCCCGTCTACCTTAACGATCTTGAAAGTGCGATTGAGGCGCAAGTCTTTGGCGACGGCCCAGCGCGAGACGAAGCCGACACCCAATCCTGCTTCGACCGCAGATTTGATGGCTTCGGTGGAGTCAAGCTCCATGACCACGCGCAGGGCACGACGCTTGATGCCAGCGCGTTCAAGAGCCTGCTCCAGAACCTGCCGGGTGCCGGAGCCGCGCTCGCGCAACAGCAGAGAAGCCGAGGCGATCTCGGCGGGCGCGATCGAGGACCGTTCTGCCCACTCGTGCGCTGCAGGCACGATGAGATTGAGTTCATCCTCGAGGAATGGTTCTGTCTTAACGTCGCGGCTGCGCGGCGGACCTTCAATGAAGCCGAGGGCGATGGAGTGGTCTTCGACGGCACTGACAATATGCTCAGTATTGCCGCTGACAAGCGTGGGCACAATGCGCGGATGGGCCCGGCAAAACTCGCTCAAGAAGCCGGGCAGAATGTATTGCGCAATGGTCGTGGAGGCGCCCAGGGTCAAGGGGCCGGCGCGGGTTCCGCTGAGCGAGGCCAATTCATGCTCGGCTCGATCAAGTATGTCGCTCGAGCGACGGGCGTATTTGAGGAGAATCTTGCCGGCAGGCGAGAGCCGTGCCTGAGTCCCGGAGCGATCCAAGAGTTGCACGCCAAGATCCTCTTCGAGCGCCTTGATCTGCAGGCTCACGGCGGGCTGCGTGAGGTAGAGCTCTTCGGCTGCCTTGCGAAAGCTGAGTTGGCGTGCGACGGCGCGGAAGACGACGAGACGGAAATTATCGAGGCGCGCCACGTGACCATTAGAACACCCATATTCTCGAAGGCGCGACAAGGCCGCAGTTCAGTTGGCAGACGTGACGGGCAACTCGATGCTGCTGGCTTCGCCGGGCGCGTGATAGACACGCTGCGTGGCTTTCTGGTAGTCCCCTGGCTTGGCCCAGAAGATGCTTGGCACAAAGGTCTGCGGGTTGCGGTCGTAGAGCGGAAACCAGCTCGACTGGATCTGCACCATGATGCGATGGCCGGGCAGGAAAACATGGTTCGCGGGAGGCAGCGCGAAGCGATACGGCAGCGGCTTGTTGGACTCGATCGCTTTGGGCGCGGAGAAGCTCTCCCGGTATCTTCCCCGGAAAATGTCCATGGCGATGGCAAGTTGATAGCCGCCCATTTCGGGGTGATCGGCGACCTGATCGGGATAGACGTCGATCAGCTTGACGACCCAATCGGAGTCTGTGCCGCCGGTGGAGGCGATCAGATTGGCGATGGGCTGACCGGTGATGTGAAGAGGCTCAGTCAGAATGTCGGAGGCGTAGGTGAGCACGTCGGTGCGCCCCGAGGCTTCGCGCTGATCGTCGACGAGCCACTGGGGCCAGGTAAGTGGCGGATCGTAGCCGATGGGCTGGCTGGGGCGGGCGCGGAAGGGAACCGGGTGCGCAGGGTCGGAGACGTAGGAGTCAAAAGCGGAGTTAGCGGTGTTCGCAGTGCTCGCTTCCGGCGGCGTAAATCCGAGCTTGAATCCCGGTTCAAGATAGAGAGGCTTGGTTGCCGGCGCGACAGGCCAAGCTTGTAGAGTTTGCCAGCGGTTCACGCCGGTTTCGTAGACAGTGACGGGTGCGATCTGCATCGCCGGTGCGTCGTCTTTCAGGTAGTGATCGAGGAATGGCCGGAGCACGTTCTGGCGGAACCAGGTTCCGGTATCGGAGCCGAAGCGGATCGCGCCAAGCGATGCGGCGTCTTCGATCTCCTGGCCGTGGTGCCACGGTCCAAGGACCATGAAGACCTTGTCGTTGTTGGTGTCGAGAGGCTTGATGGCCTTGTACACAGCGGGTGCACCGTAGATGTCCTCCTGATCCCACAGGCTGTGGACGAGCATCGTGGGCACCTTGATCCCTTCGCGCTTGAAGTCGTCGGCGAGAACCTTGTCGACGGCCTGTTCGCTCCAAAACGAATCGTAAGCAGGGTGATCGAGAATCTTCTTCCAGAATCCCATTTGCTCAAGGCCGTGCTCGCGGCCCAGTTCGCCTGCGGAGACGGCGCTGATGTACTCGTCGTAGACGTCGAAGTGGGCGGTCCACCACTTGGCGTTGGCGTTGTTGTCGCGCGTACCTTCCTGCTCGTAGATGTAGGGCATGTTCTGTTCGCGAAAGGCGCCATTGTGGAACCAGTCGTCGCCCATCCAGCCATCCACCATGGGATTCATGGGCACGGCGACCTTGAGCGCCGGATGCGGATTGACGAGCGCCATCAGGGGGAGAAATCCGTCGTACGAAATGCCGAGAATGCCGACCTTTCGGTTGGTCTCGGGAATGTTTTTCACCAGCCAGTCGATGGTGTCGTAGGTGTCGGTGGCTTCGTCCACGGGCGTGGGGTTCAGCGGCCCGTGGATGGGGCGGTTCATCACGTAGTCGCCCTCGGAGCCGTATTTGCCGCGAATGTCTTCGACGACGCGAATGTAGCCGCCTTCGACGATCACGTCGGTCGCGTTGTCGTACCCGTAAAGAGTCGGTCCGAGGTGTGCGCTGGGGATGTGCGTGGTGAGCTGGTCGGCGCTGTAGGGCGTGCGCGTGAGCAGGATCGGCGCATGCTGCGCACCTTTGGGCACCAGAATCACAGTGTGCAGGCGGACGCCGTCCCGCATGGGGATCATGACCTGGCGGCGCGTGTAGTCAAATGTTTCCGTGGCAGGATGCAGCTCCCGCGGTGTCTCGCCCGGGTAGGAAGAATACTGCGGCTTTGCGGGGTCCTGGGACTGGGCGAAGGCAAGAGCGACGAAGGCAAGGACGGCAACGGCAACGCAAATGCGGCGCATGCTCAGGGAACCTTTCGAGAAGCGGTTGTTGACTGCTCATCGAAGAGTAACAAACGCACGGGGCAGACTAACTGCCCGCCGGTACGCGACGCGCAAAGATTCACGCATCCTTTTCTGTGCGTGCCGAATCACAACCGCGGATGGGTGTGAGCTCCGAGTGAGGAGTGTGCGCCGATTCAAACCACGGAGGGAGCTTTCGATTGATGGCAAATGACTCAGCACTGCGGGAACATCTGATCAGTCTGCTCACCGGCGGCAACGCCCACGTGACCTTTGACGATGCGGTTAAGAATCTACCGGTAGAGTTGCGAGGCAAGCGGCCCAAAGGGGCGGAGTACTCGCCGTGGCAGCTCCTGGAGCATTTGCGCATCGCGCAATGGGACATCCTGGAGTTTTCGCGCGATGCGAAGCACAAGTCGCCAAAGTGGCCGGAGGAGTATTGGCCAAAGAGCCCTGCGCCACCCGATGAGAAAGCGTGGGACAAGAGCGTGCGGGCCTTTCGCAAGGACCTGAAGGCGCTGTGCGCGCTGGTTACCGACGAAAAGACAGATCTCTACGTGAAGATTCCCCATGGGGATGGGCAGACGATTCTGCGCGAGGCGTTGTTGACGGCGGACCATAATGCGTATCACATTGGGCAGCTGGTGCTGGTGCGCAAGCTGCTGGGGGCGTGGAAGGGATAAAGGCAGGGAACAGGGAACATGAATAGGGAATAGAGAACTGGGAACAGGGAACAGGGAACAGGGAACAGGGAACAGGGAACAGGTTCCGACTAATGGAGCACTGCTGCAAGCAGTAGCGTTGCTCCCAGCCCGACTACCGAAAGCACCGTCTCCAGCACGGTCCAGGTGGCGAAGGTTTCTTTCATCTCGAGGTTGAAGAAGGATTGAATCATCCAGAAGCCGGGATCGTTGACTTGCGAAAAGACGAGTGAGCCAGTTCCGGTGGCGAGGACGAGAAGTTCCGGCCGCACGCCAAGATGGCTGACCATGGGCGCGAGCACTCCCGAGGCGACAGCCATGGCGACCGTCGCGGATCCCATCGAAACCCGCACCACGGCGGCGAGCAGCCATGCCAGCAGCAACGGCGACATGTGCGCACGCAACGCCAGCGACACCGTGGCCTGTGCGGCGCCGGAGTCGCGCAGGATGCCGCTCAGGCCGCCCGCCGCCGCGAGAATCATGAGCACGTTGGCGATGGGTTCGAAGGACTCCGCAGTCAGGCGCCGCAACAGCTCGCGACCGTGATGGCGGCCGGTCTGGATGCGCGGGCCAAGCGAGACCAGAGCTGCGAGTACGGCGACGAGGAGCGCGATATCTGCGCTACCAATCAGGTGAAGGCTGCGATTGATGAAATTGCCGGGAGTTGCAAGCGAATCGGCCCAGCTGGCGAGAAAGATGAGCGCGATGGGCAGGAGGATGGCGCATGCCGCGCGGATGGGCCCGGCTGGTTCGGGCAGGGGTTCGCCGTTGCTTGACGCGTCTTCGGTTCCCACCCTTTCCGCAGAAACAAGCGGAAGGGATGGGGCACGGGAGGGTTGAGTTCTGGCGAGCTCGGTGCCGCTCTGATCCGAGACTTCGAACAGAGTCGTCTCGTCGGCCTCCAAGTGAGCCGCGATGCGTTTCTTCCAGAAAAAATGTGTCAGCACCCATTCGAGTACTGGCCCGGCCATGATCCCTGCCGGAATTCCCACCATCACACCCCAGACGATGGTGCGGCCGAGATCGGCGTGATACTGCGTGGCGGCGAGCATGGCTGCCGGGTGTGGAGGGATGGTCCCATGCACGATGGAGAGCCCCGCCAGCATGGGCAGGCCAACAAGAATCGGGGGACGGCTGCTCCTCCGCGCCGCAGCCGCGATGATGGGCATCATCAGCACCAGGCCGACCTCGAAAAACACCGGCATGCCGACGAGGATGCCCAAGCCGAGAAGCGCCCACGGGAGGCCGCGCTCGCCGCACCGCTTCACCAGAAAACTGCCTAACGCGGCAGCCCCGCCGGAGCTGGCAAGAAGGCGGCCAAGGATGGCGCCGAGGCCAAGCACGAGAGCAATATGCCCCATCAGGCCACCCACTCCGGCGCTAAACGAGAGTGGGACCTGTGTCAGAGGCATGCCTGCGGCGATGCCAAGAGCGAAAGCCGAGACGGCGAGTGCAAGGGCTGTGTGGAGCCGGACCTTCGCGATCAAAGCGAGCAGCAGCAGGACCGTTCCCGCGGCGCAGGCGAGCAGGAACCAGCTGGAAGGGATCGCGACCGCGACGGGATGCACGGACGGATTATTCCATACGCGACGCGCTTGTCGTCCCGGTGTGTCCGGGAGCACACTTTGCCCTTCCGACCGTCTGCTACCATAAGGACGATTGCAATTCCCGCAACCCGCGATGGATGCAGAGTTCCGATCGGCCTAAGTGAACAGGCCGTGGGATTTAAGACACGGATTCAGAGCGAGATTCAGGGCAAAGGAGAGTTGATATGCCTCTAGTTTCCATGCGGCAACTTCTCGACGAGGCCGCCAAAGGCGGATACGGCGTCGGCGCATTCAATGTCAATGATATGGAACAGATTCAGGCCATTATGATGGCGGCCAAGGAGACCAAGTCGCCCGTGATCGTGCAGGCAAGCCGCGGGGCGCGCAAGTTTGCCGAGGACCTCTATCTGTTCCGGCTGATCCAGGCTGCCGCGGAGCTGAATCCGGAGATTCCGATCGCCATGCACCAGGATCACGGCAACAGTTTTGAGACCTGCAAGAGCGCCATCGAATTGGGCTATACCTCGGTGATGATGGACGGCTCGCTGAAGGAAGATGGCAAGACGCCGTCGACGTTCGAAGAGAACGTAGAAGTGACCCGCAAGGTTGTCGAATATGCGCATCCCCGCGGCGTCACAGTCGAAGGCGAGATCGGCGTGCTGGGTGGCATTGAAGACGGCCACGGCGCGGGTGGATCGGGCCTCGAGCATGTGACGGATCCCGACCAGGCGGTGGAGTTTGCCGAGCGCACTGGAGTCGACGCGCTGGCGATTGCGATCGGCACCAGCCACGGCGCCTATAAGTTCAACAAGAAGCCGGATGGGTCAGTGCTGAAGATGGACCTCCTCATCAAGATTCACAATCGTCTTCCACACACACATCTGGTGATGCATGGCAGTTCGTCGGTACCCAAGGAGCTCCAGGACATCATCAACAGGTTCGGCGGCAAGCTGAAGGAAACCTGGGGCGTGCCGGTCGAAGAGATCCAGCTCGGCATCAAGAACGGCGTACGCAAGATCAACGTCGACACCGATAATCGGCTGGCCATTACGGGCGCCATCCGCAAGGTGTTCGCTGAGACTCCGGATAAATTCGATCCGCGCGATTACCTGAAGCCGGCGCGCGAGGCGATGGCGAAGGTTGTGGCGCTGCGCATGACGCAGTTCGGCCAGGCCGGTCATGCCGGGGACTACAAGCAAATTCCGATCACCGAGATGGCGAAGGGCTATGCGAGCGGAAAGCTCGACACGAGGCCTTCGCTGGTGGGCGCAAAGTAAGTTTGGCTCTCAGGACATAGAAAAAAGGCCGTTCCGCAAGTGCGGAGCGGCCTTTTTGTTTGCATCGATTGGCGGAGGGTAGATCGAGCGCGTCGCTGACTCAGTGATGGGAGCCACCGCCACCACCGCCGCTGGCACCGGACGAACCGGAGCTTCCGCCGGAGCTCGCGGAGCTTGAAACGCCTCCACCTCCGCCTCCATGCGAGCCTCCACCGCTAAATCCGGCTCCGTCACCTCCACCGTGGAATCCACCGCCGCTTGCGCCGCCATGATAGCCGCCTCCACTGAACCCTCCGGATCGGGCTTGCAGATCGCCGTTGTGATTCGAGATGGGCACAAAGCCGGTGACGGTTCTGCCGCCCTGAATGGAATGACTCTGCTGCATCATGAAGTTCTGCGATCTGTGATTGAACGTGATCGGGATCCCTGCTGGTTTGGGCGTCTCGCCTTTGGCGGCAATGCTGTCCCTGATCTGGTGACCCTCCATGTGCGGTTCGCTGGCGCGCGGCAGCGGAGTCAACACTTCAGCCCGGAATTCCCTGGGCGGTTCTCTGAGCAGTTGCATCGGATGAGTCGTCTCGAGCTTGATTGGTTCGATCGAGCGCTCGTTTTTATTGTTCACTGCGAAGACTGGGCTGAAGCGGTTCACCGGAGGCCGGTCTTTCACGTCGTGCGGGTGGACCGGGACGAAGGCGACGGTATGCCCGCTCTTGATCCAGTGGACGGGCGGGTGATGATGGCGCCGGCCCACCACCCACACGTAGCGGTGTCCGCGATAGATCCAGCCTCCGGAATGGCAGACGGCCCAATCCCAGAGATTTGCATGGTATTGAGCGGGAAGAAGGGCTCCCTGTGTGCCGCCTGGAACCATAGAGCGTCGCAGCTGATAGCGCACCTCTGACGGGATGCAGGGAAAGCCATCTTCGAATGCTGAAGACTGAGCGGGCACTCCGGAAACTGCCGGGGGACCGATGATCCTGATGTTGCGGCCGGTCTGCGACGTTTGCGGAGCCTGTGCGGGGGAAGCGGCGGGGCTGGATTGGGCGGCCAATTCACTCTGCTCTGGTGAGGTTGTGAGCCGGGAAGCCACTGCTGGTTGCTCCTGTGCAGCACCAGAAATACTGCTCTGAACCCCCGGTGGCGCGCCGGACTGCACGTTCGGCTCCCAGCAAGTCCCATACGGTGCGCAATCGAAGAAGCGGCCTTCGCCTTCCATATCGGCCATGCCGGGCAGCGGAGTTGCGAGTCCCGAGGCTTTCATCACTTCCTCTGCCGCGGCCGTGCGTGCTGCGAAGCGCGTCTCGACCCACTGATCCCAGGAAGTGAAATCCGGAGGATGGATGGGGCCGGCATCCATGATGCGCTGGCCGTTTTTGAAGTAGAGCGTCTGGCCAGGAGCTAGCGGTGTCTGCTCTCTGCCACCGAGAGCGAGCATTCCCGATCCAAGCGACGCGACCGCAATCCCATCCAAATAACTGGTGATGCGGAGGTTCGCGGTGCCGGGATACCTCGTTAGCACAGAATCCGTAGGCGTGAGCAGCTGGAAAGTCTCTCCGGCGACGTAAGGATGCACGTGGAGAGCGACGGTGCCAGAGAGCAACGCAAGCTCAGTGTGAGGAACACCTGCCGTGGTGCTGAGGTCGTTCACGGTAAGAACCGAATTGGGAGCCAGGTAAAGTGTCGAAGCGTTTTCGAGCTCAATCTCGGCACGGCCGTCCCCGGTCACGATACTGTAGCCGCTCTCAAGAGGAACACCGGATGCGGCCGCTTCCCAGGTGACTTCCTTGCGATGAGGTTTGTCCAAGCCGCGTTCGATCCGCACATCGCCGTCGACAAAACTGAGCCGCGCGATTTGCGGATAGACAGTGTCGGTATGGTGTTCGCCCATGATCAAGAGCGCGCCGTGCTTGAGCTTTTCTGAGGCGTCGCTGTTGAGGATTTGATCGATCTGCTGCAGAGCGCCCTTCTCATCGTGCTGCATCAGCGAGGCAAGGGCAAGCAGCTTCAGGTCGTCGCTCTGCTCGGTATTGGGTGCAACAGGCTTGCCCTCTTTGGAGTGGATTTCAATCTCTAATGCGCCACAATCTTCGATCCAACTGCTGCCGGAGTGTTCGTGCCGCAGCTCGCCGCAGGTATTGAGGGCTGCGGCGCTCTGACCCTGCTTGTTTTCTGCGTAAGCTTCCCAATAAAGAGCGCCGTCCACATGCGCGCCGCCTTGCGCCACAACGCGAGAGAGAATTGCGATCGCATCGGACCAGCGTCCATCGTTGATCGCGCGCACGCCGTCGGCATACGCGGTGTCATTTGGGGTGACACCGGCTCCGGCGCCGGCCTCCAACGCGATTGGATCGCCGCCCGAGAGAAGGTTCTGTCCCGGTGCGGCCTGACCGGCGCGCACTTGGGGCGCGGCCACGAGCGCGGAGAGGAGAAGAGTGAGAAAAGTCGCCCTCGTCTTCATGCGATCCCTCCTTTGAGGTGAAGGTTAGCTGCTGCCTGGTGATTCGGAATCCGGGAACGCAAGACGCGCACTTCGAAGAGCAGGCCGTCTTGATTCATCTCTGCCTGCAGCCGAGCAATCGCGTCGGCATTCAATCCCCCCGGCTGATTGGCGAGCTCGTTCAGAAGCTGGTTCAGGTGGTCCAGGGCATCCGTTAGCGTCGGATCGCCGTTGGCCTCGGCCTCCTGTCGGCACTTGCGATTGGCGGCGAGCAGGCTGCGCGCTTCGTCGCTTAGCGGGGTGGCGAGCTCCTTGTCGTCGGCATTGGCATGCTTGAGCTGAACCAGTAAGCGCTCGGAGCGGTCGAGGTGATCGCTCAACACCACTACGACAACGCGTTGCTGCACGGGCGGGACCGGATGGGAAACGACAGTGGGTGGCGGATTGCGATGTTCCCAAAGGCGGCCGGCGTAAAAAGCAGCGGCAACTAACAGGGCGCAGGCTCCTGCCGCGGTCAAGCCGATCCACAAGGGCTGCCGGAACCAGATCTGCCGGAACCAGATCTGCCCGGACCAGATCCGTCCGAACCAGATCCGTCCGAACCAGGGCCTGCGGTGGCCGGGGTATGCGGGCAACTGGCCGGAGATGGAATGCCAAACGTGCTCGCCGTAGGTTTCCGGACGAGCGGGAGGATCCACGGCTTTGATATCGGCGAGATCGGCTTCCAGTGCTTCATACACCCGTGAGCACTCTTTGCATTCGTCCAGGTGGCGCGCGGCTTCGGGGCCGTCTTCGCTGTAATAGAGGTCAATCAGTTCCTCTTGGCTCAAATGATTCATGTCCTCACCTTCAATAGTGCGAGCCGCTGCCGCAATTTCTGCACGGCGCGATAGACGGCTTGTTTTGCCGCGTTCGGTGCAATTTCGAGCGCGGCCGCAATCTCCTCCATCGAGCAATCTTCCATATGCCGCAGAGTGAATGCTGCTCGCTCCAGCGGCGTAAGGCTATGCATGGCCGATTCGCGAAACGCTCCAATCTCTCCGCTCAGCAGCACCTGTTCGGGGCTGGGCGCGCGATCCGGCACCCGCACAGCTTCCGGGTCCTCCTCGGCATTGGCATTCGGCCGGCTCTTCTTATCGCTGCCGCGGTGGCTGATTCGATCCACCGCGCAGCGCACTGCGATCCGGTAGATCCATGTGCCGAAGTTCGAACGCGACTCGAAACTTTCCAGCTTGCGATAGCCGCGCAGGAACGCATCCTGCACCACTTCTTCGGCGTCGGCCTCGTTGCCGGTGATGCGATAGGCCACGCGAAAAACGCTGCGGCTATGCTGCGCGACCAACACACCGTAGGCGTCCTTGTCTCCAGAGAGAACCGCCTGGATCGATGCGTGGTCGTTCTTGCCCATGCACCCAATTAGACAGCAGGTTTTTCAGCCCGGTTAGGCGAAGATTGGACTGCGCGTCCTGCGAACGTTTCCTGACTCGCAACAGGTTCGGAATGCCCGCCGTCCTCAATCGAGGTGAGTGCAGTCATTAGCCGTCGGGATGGTGCTGGCGAAGCGGTTTTTGCTGGCTGACTGCCCGGCCGTCATCCCGTTTGAGGCTGGCAAAGACGAGAGTCGACACAATGGTCAATCCGCCCAGGAAGCGGAAGGCAAGGTGGATCCCGTGAATCATTTCCGCAGGCACGCGCGACGCTTCGTGGGGAACGAAGAACGCGGTGGTAAGGCCGGCCGTCGCTACGCCGAAGCTGATGGCCATTTGCTGCATGGTGCTGGCGATCGAACTGGCGGCGCTTGCGTCATGTTCGTCGATGTCGGCATACACCAGAGTATTCATACTGGTGTACTGAAGAGACGTGAACCACCCATAGAAGAACTGCAGCAAAGCGATGAGCCAGACCGGCGTGTGCTGGTTGATGGTGGAGAACAGCGCGAGCAGAACGCCGATGATGACAGTGTTCGAGATGAGTACGCCGCGATATCCCACCAGGCCGAGCAAGCGGCGGAGAACGGCCTTTACGCTCATGGCACCCAGCGCTTGCGGCATGATGAGCAGTCCCGACTGAATCGGTGTGTAGCCCAGGCCGGTCTGATAGAGCAGGGGCAACAGGAACGGCACGCCTCCGATACCGAGGCGTGTGAAGAGGCCGCCGTTCACGGAGGCGCGAAAGGTGCGGATGCTGAAGAGCCGCAACTGCAGCAGAGGATACTTGAGGGTCTTTGCATGGAGCCAGTAGCCCAGCAGTAGCGCGATCGAAAGCCCGAGCATACCGGTGATCTCGCGGCTGCTTAGAGTGTGTTCACCGAAGACCTCAAGCACATAGGACAACAATGCGATCCCTGAACCGAAGAGGATGAGTCCAACAGCATCGAGCGGGTGCGTTTCTTCAAGGTAGTTGGGCAGGTGGATGTAGACCATGACCAGGCCGATGAGCCCGATGGGAATATTGAGAAAGAAAATGAGGCGCCAATGGAAGTAGCCGACGATCAGGCCTCCGGCGATGGGACCCAGCATGGGCGCAACCAGGGCGGGGATGGAAACAAAGCTCATGACGCGGATCAGGTCGGACTTGGCGAAGGAGCGGACGAGCGTGAGACGGCCGACGGGGACCATGAGCGATCCGCCCATGCCTTGCAGAATGCGGCAGGCGACGAGTAGGTGGATGTTGCTGCAAAGCCCGCAGAGAAGTGAACCAATCGTGAAAAGACCGATGGCCGACGAGAAGACGCGGCGCGTTCCGAAGCGATCCGCCATCCACCCGCTGATGGGGATGAAAACGGCGAGACTCAATGTGTAGCTCGCCAGCACGGCCTTCATGCTGAGCGGGGTGACGTGGAGCGCTTCAGAGACGGCGGGGACAGCGGTGTTGAGAATGGTGGTGTCGAGCGACTCCATGAAGAACGCCACCGCGACAAGCCATGGGAGCAGCGGCTTGCTCGCGCCAGACGGGGCAGGGGATTGGTCTGCAGCGCTTGAGGAAGTGGAAGCGTTCATTGGAATCGAAGGATCAGGTTCGATTGTTCGTCTTGCATGCCACCGTCTCGATGCCTAGCCGTTCCGATGTTGGATGCGGAACGCGTGGTCGCGCATGTCCTCAGATGGCCAACTGGCTCGCGGTTCCAAGCGATGCCGGACTGGCGGGATTATCTTTTTCCTCGGCATGCTCAAGCAGCCAGTAATTGAATCCATCGACAATCGCCATCAGTGCGGCCTGGTTCATGTCGCTGCTGACACCGGCGGTGATCCACGGTTCGTGTCCATCCGCATTAAAGCTGACTGTGACGCGCACGTAGGCCGCCGAGTCGTGTGCCGAAACATCGAGCGCGGTGACGCTGAAAGTTCCCAGGCGCATCTGTGCAAGCGCGGGATACCATTTTTCCAATTCGCGCCGCATGGCCTTGGTAAGCGCATCGACAGGTCCGGCGCCTTCTGCGCGCGTCGTGGTAACGGTCGCGCCGCCGATCGACAGCGTCATGAAGGCTTGCACGAATCGATTGCCTATCTCGTCGGATTCGTCGAAGACGCGCCAGCTGCGGATGCCGAAGCGGTTGGGCAATGTGCCGAGAACCCGCATGGCGGCAAGGCTAAAGGAGATTTCGCTGGACGTGAATCCTCCACCTTCAATCATGGGCTGATTGGCTTCGATGAAGACCTGGGCCTGTGCAGAATCGAGGGGGACGCCGAGGGCTTCCGACAACAGCACGACGTTGGCTTTGCCGGATTGCCGGTTGACGCCGATGGTCGGATTGGCGCCGACTCGCGCGGGATCGCACCAGAGGTATGCGCCCGGGTTTTTGCGCTCGCTGCTGCCGTGCATGCCGGCCCAGGTGCCAAACGCGCCTGTTCCCACAATGGGGGCGCCATGCGGCGTCTCGAGGCCGAAGGCCGCATAGGCGGAGTGCGCGAGGCTGGTGAGACCCTTCAGGGATTCCGGCGGAACAAATTCGGCTTCACCGCGAAGCTGCATCGCTCCAACGACCGTGGTCAGGTTCACATTGCCGCAACGCTCTCCAGTGCCGAGCAGGGTGCCCTGCACCTGGACTGCGCCGGCGAGGATGGCGGCACGCGTATTTGCGGTGCCAAGGCCACGGTCGGTGTGACCGTGAAATCCGAAGCGAACCTTGGGAAATTGGCGTGTGAGGCCGGCGATCACGTCGGTCACTTCTTCGGGACTGGCGCCGCCGGTAGTGTCGCAAACTACGATGCGGCCCACGTCCTGGCGCGCGCACTGCCCGGCGAGCGCGTGAAAGTAGTCGAGGCTCTGCGCATGGAAATCCGCATCGCAGGCGAGTCCATTCTCGCGGCGACCGCAGTTCGCGTCCATTGCGTGTTCAAAATCGACGATGACTTCGAGGCCGTTGTCTTGCAGACACTCGATCGTTTCCCACGCCATGCGGAGATTTTCTTCCGGAGTCGTTTCGAGGGACATGGTCACATCGAGCAGGCGCGATTTGACGACGACCACAGCCACGGGAACGCGCCGTTTGTGGCGAACGATGAATTGAACGTCGGGCCAGTCCTGGACTTTTGTGCCGCGGCCACGTGTGCGGCCAAAGAGCGCTAGCTTCATCGACCCCGTATCGACGGACGAGAGCGCGTTTGTCAGGCCCTCAACAAACTGGTTGGCTCCCGCGAAACCGATCTCGGCAAAGTGCACGCCAAAGGTGCCCATGCGCTCCAGAAGCAGGACCGCGTTGGGTACGGAGATATCGAGATTCGGCTGCTGCAGGCCGTCGCGCAGGCTGGTATCAAACAGCTCGATTGTTCCTGGTCCAGATACGTTCTTCAATGCATATCACCAATTGCGGATTGGCCGTTGGCGGGCCTAATGTAGAGAATGTTTCGACCACCCATGATAGCTCGAATACGGGTTGCGGGCGCGATGAAAGGCTCGTCCAATCGTCCGTTCGTCACAGCGCGGGTGCGGTGCTGGGCTCGCGAGCAGGCATTGGCACGGCTCCGAGTTCCTGGTCCTTGTATTGCAATTGATAAAGCTTCCAGTAAAGGCCGCGTTCGGCAAGCAATTCCTGATGCGAGCCCATTTCGCGCAATTGGCCCTTGTGCATGACGAGGATCGTTTCGGCGCGCTGCACAGTGGAGAGCCGGTGGGCAATGAGCACGCTGGTGCGGCCCTCGACCATGCGCTCGAGAGCGCCGCGAATGCGTAATTCCGTGTCGGTGTCCACGCTGGAAGTCGCTTCGTCGAGGATGAGGATGTGCGGGTTGTACGCGAGAGCGCGGGCAAAGTTGATGAGCTGTTTCTGACCGGTGGAGAGTGAATTCCCGCGCTCCTGGACCGGCTCGTTGAAGCCGCGCGGCAGGCTGTCGATAAAGTCGAGGACGTTCACGTCGCGAGCTGCTCGCCGCAGGCCATCCTCCGTAATCGCGTCGTTGCCTAGACGAATATTTTCGGCGATCGTCCCCGTAAACAAGAAGGGATCCTGAAGCACGACGGCGAAGTGCTGCCGGAGCTTGGTCAGATCCTGCTCCCGGAGGTCCACGCCATCGACCAGGATTTGCCCGGAGGTCACATCGTAGAAGCGCATCATGAGGCTGGTGAGCGTCGTCTTGCCGGCCCCGGTGTGGCCTACGATCGCGATCGTCTGACCTCGCTCAATGGTGAAGGAGACGTCTTTGAGAATCCACTCAATGTCGCTGATTGCCAAAAGAGCAGGGCCGGGATTTGACGACGATTGGGCACGATTGACTGCGGCCTGCTGGTCCGGCGTGAGCTTTTGATAGGTGAACCAGACGTGCCGAAACTCGATCCGGTTGCTGCCATCGCCCAGCCGCGGGTTCGCGGGGCTCACGATTTCGGGCGCGGTGTCGAGCAGCTTGAAGATGCGCTCGCAGGCCGCCATCGCAGCTTGCAGGATGTTGTACTTGTCGCTCAGGTCCTGGATCGGCCGCCAGAAGCGCTGCGAATACATATTGAAGCTGGCCAGCATGCCGATGGTGACTGAGCCTGCGAGCACGCCGAATCCACCGCGCCAGATTACTAGGGCAATGGCGATCGCCGAAAGCAATTCGACTGCGGGATAGTAGAGGGCGTACGCGAAGATGGTGTCTTTGAATGCGATCATGTGCAGGCGATTGACGGCTTCAAAGTCGTTATAGGCGCGCTGTTCACGATTGAAGAGCTGCACCACGCGCATGCCGCTGATGTGTTCCTGGGTGAAGCTGTTGATACGGGCGATGGCGGCGCGCACGCGACGATAACTCTCGCGGACGCTATTGCGGAAGAGACGCGTGACAACCAGAATGAGCGGCAGGACGGAAAAGGCGAGCAAGGCGAGCCACCAGTTGATGCTGAGCATCACGATGGACATGACCGAGAGAGTGAAGAAGTCGTCGACGATGGCCAGAATGCCGCCGGTAAACATTTCGTTGATGGCGTCGACGTCGGAGGTGAGGCGCGTAACGAGCCGGCCGACTGCGTGCGTATCGAAGAATCCGACGTGCATCCGCTGCATGTGGCGGAAGATTTCGCGGCGCAGGTCGAACATGATTTTCTGGCCGGTCCACTGCATCAGGTAGGTCTGGATGAATTCAAAAAGATAGGCGGAGATCTGCAGCGCCAGGTAAATCGCGGCCAACTCGGTGATGCCGCGCATGGGGTCCGAGCTAAGATGCCGGGTCAGCCAAGTAGCGGAGCCAAAACCGTGCTCGGCGGAAGCTGGGGAATGGCCAGAACCCGGTTCTGCCGGGAAGAAGTGGTCGATGCCGACCATGACGAGGAATGGACCCGAAACATCGCTGAGGGACTTGAGGGTGACAGCGATGGAGGAGACCGTGGCCTGCCACCAGTAAGGCAGCAGATAACGGCCAAGGCGCCGCATGAGGCGCGAGTCATAGACCTTTCCGACCGGATCTTCGTCTTGCCTGGGTGGGGCTGTCTTGCGAGCGTCCTTGTTGGCCGGGTTGTTGGGGATTGGGTTCTTGTCTGCCTGGTCCGCCATCGGTCACGTGGGCTTACTTTTCTATTGTACGGGCAGCGCGATGCGCGCGGCGAGCTCTGCCGACCGGCTCGGAACATCGCAACAATTCTTGCGTTCGCTGCTTGACCTGTCTACAACTAGAGGGTTCACAGTGGAGTTGGACGATGTTGACGGTGACTAAACTCGCCCGGCGCTGCGGCGTAAGCCGCACCGCCTTGCTGTACTACGAATCGATCGGTTTGATGCCGCCGCCGCAGCGCAGCGGCGGTGGAAACTATCGCAGCTACGGTGACGCGGATATGCGGCGGCTGTTGCAGATCCGCGCCTACCGCGACGCAGGCCTGAAACTCGATGACATACGTTCGATTTTCAAGACGAATCCGGATCGGCCGGGCCGTGGCGCCGCTGGAGTCCTGAAACGGCGCCTGCTTGAGTTGGACGCCGAGATCGCGACTCTGCGCGCGCACCAGCAGACGATTCTCAAACTTCTCGAGCACAACACGCTCAGAAAGGCAAAGATGATCACCAAAGAGAAATGGGTTTCCATCATGAAGGCATGCGGGTTCAGCGGCGAACAGATGAATCGGTGGCACGCTGAATTCGAAAGCTCGGCGCCCGAGGAACATCAGGAGTTCCTGGAGTTCCTGCATATTCCAGCGGCGGAGATCAAGAGCATCCGCGAACACAGCCATAGCGGCGCCTGAACCGAGACGTTCACACCGGGGGCGCGCAATGCTTTGCGCCGTCGGTGTGAGTGTCCACTTTCCCTTCTGCCAGAGCGGTTTCGCAGTGAATGTAACCGTTTCTGGATGTGGTGGACGGTGGCTCCTTCTTGAGGGAAGATCCACTTAGCCGAATCGGCTTCTGGACACAGACACTGCGAAACCGCTGTAGACTCAACTTCGTGGGCTTCCAGAACTTTCTCGGCAACACGGCCACGGTGACGCACCTCCGTGAGTCCATCGCGGCCGAGCGCTTTCCCCAATCGATGATTCTCGCCGGACCGAAAGGCGCGGGTAAATACACGCTGGCGCTCATGCTGGCGCGCGCCGTGAACTGCCTGCGCCCTGCCGCAACCGATGGCCTGCCCGACTTTTGCGGGCAGTGCCGAAACTGCGAGCGCATTGGAGATGCCGCAAATCTCGAGGAGCGCGTGGCTGAAGCGATTGCTGCGCGCGAGGATATGCGTGATGCGGACAAGCGCGAGACGCGCATCCTCATCCAGACGCATCCCGATGTGCTGATTGTGCCGCCCGATCCGCCGCAGCTCTTAATCAAGCTCGGCCAGGTCCGGCAGGTGATTCACGCCGCATATTACCGGCCTCCCGTGGAAGCGCGACGAGCGTTCACAATATTCACTTCGTCTGCATTCATGAAAGAGGCAGCGAACAGCCTGCTGAAAGTTCTGGAAGAGCCGCCGGCTCACACGTCGCTGATCCTGCTCACCGAGAATCCCCAGGAACTGCTACCGACAATTCGCTCGCGCGCGACGGTCTACCGGCTGGGTGCGCTGTCAGCGTCGGAGTTGGAGTCGATGCTTGCGGAGCGGCGGGGCGCCCTGAAGCCGCAGGAGCGTGTCCTGATTGCGCGGCTTGCGGAAGGAGCGGTAGGGCGGGCATTGACGCTCGATTTGGATACGTATCTGGCAAGCCGGCAGGACGCGCTGATCGTGTTGAGGACGGCGCTGAAGGAACCAGATTATTCGCAGCTCTTTCGTGCCACGGAGACGTATCGCGCGGGGGCAGACGGTCAGGAGAAAACGGTCAACTTGTTGCGCGCGCTGGGCGCCCTGGTTGAAGACCTGCTGCTCATAGTTGCCGGCACCCCCGGGCTGGTGCGGAATGTGGATCTTCAAGCAGAGCTCGAACGCCTGGCGCGGGGGCTGACGGTGGACTGGATCGATGGCGCGGCGCGGGCGCTCGTTCAAGTGGAACAAGGAATGCGGCGTAACCTGCTTCGATCGCTGTCGTTGGACTCGATGGCCGTGAGCCTGTGCGAGCGCTGAACGGGGTGTCCAAAGGAAAAAGCAACCTGTAACAATCGCCGGGCATCTCTTCGGGTACAATCAGGAAAACTCCTTGACCGGAAGCTGGTGAGAAGAACGATTCCCCTGGGTATCGCATCGGTGTCTTTTCTGCTCAAGAAGCACGTGCGACGCGTGTATTGATTCAAGTACAGCATTTGCAGAGTCGACTCGTCGCGGTGCGTCGCGTTTCCTGAAATTGCAGTCGTTTCGGTATCGGGCCTCACGGAGATCAGGAGGATCGTAGCCATGAATACTCATGCCGCATTGAACGGAATGGAGAGCGAATCGAAAGTGCCGACTTCACCGCCTCCTACTCGGAACGGAAGGAAGGGGCCGCTGCCATTCCACTTTACGCACCACGCGATGGAAGATGAGGCTGGACAGCGGCAGGCCGAGCTGTTTTATCTGCAAAAGCAAATTCAATCGCAGACACCGATGGTGATTGTGCTGGCGGATGGCGAGCATGTCGAAGGCTGCATCGAATGGTACGACCGCCGAACGTTGAAAGTACGCGGACGCGACAAGGTTCTGATTTATAAATCGGCGATCAAGTATATGTACAAGGTTGGCGAGAACGGGTTGTAGCAGCTCGGCAGTTTAAATATTGGATTTCGCGCATGGAAAATTCGAGATGCGTCACTCAGTGTGCAAACAGGTCGTGGCTGATCGACATCTCTGGTCCATTGATTGCGCTGGTCAATTATGAGCGGCTTTGAATAGCCGATCCCGGATCGCAGCGCCAAGCCCTTCGGCAGGCGGCAATGGACAAACAATCAACGTGCATCCCTGGGAGTCGAGCGCGCGCAGTCCCGCGTAGAGATTTCGTGCCAGCTCTTCAGGAGCGTTCCAGTGACCCCACAGATAGAGAGATGCGTTGGGGTGGGAAGCGGCGAATTCAGACGCAGAAATCTCGACGGGAAGCAGAAAGCCCAGGCGTTCCGACGGGTGACGGTCGGCCTCCTCCGCGAGCCCGCTCGTCATCCCGTTGAGCGAAGCATCGACCAGGATGAGCCGTGCCCGAGGCGCGTAATGGCGAATGCCTACACCGGGAGACGGAAGTGCGTTGACGGGCGCCGAAGGGAGCATCGGATCGGGAGCGTAGTCATCGACAGGACCGGCAATCTCACGGATTTGCGTTGCCGTGATTGAGCCTGGGCGATAGATCGTCATTGGGGACCGGTTTGGGTCGAGCACGGTCGATTCGACGCCGTGCAATGTTGGACCTGCATCGAGAACTGCATCGATCCGGCCGTCGAGATCGTCCAGAACGTGCTCCGCAGTTGTCGGGCTTATGTGGCCAAAGACGTTCGCACTGGGTGCGGCGATTGGAACTTCAGATTGCTGAATGAGCTCGAAGGCCACGGGGTGCGCAGGCATGCGAATTCCAACGAGCGGGCGTCCGGCAGTGACGTTGTCGGGCACTGCGGCAGAGCGAGGCAGCAACAGCGTCAGCGGGCCGGGCCAGAACTCCGTCATGAGGCCGCGCGTGGGGCCGCCGGAGACCGCCGTCACCAACGTGTCGAGCATGGGATTGAAGGGCACAGGACCGGCAATGTGGACGATGATCGGGTCCCACGCAGGTCGCTGTTTGGCTGCGAAGATGCGTGCGACGGCGGCAGCATCGAGAGCATTGGCGCCGAGGCCATAGACAGTCTCGGTTGGGAACGCCACCAGCCCGCCTTGGCGCAGAATCTCGGCTGCCTGGGCAATCGCCCGGCGTGACTCGGCATGATCAAGAGCTCCGGGGTCTACAGCGAGGCGAAGGGTCTTCACAGGTCTATTGTCGCTCGTTCGCTGCCGTATACTCTCTTCTTACGATGGCGATCGAGACCGAGATCAAATTCCGTGTGGACGATCTTGCAGGACTGGCGAAGCGGCTTGAAGAGTCCGGATTTCGCCTGGATACGGCGCGTAAATTTGAAAGCAACGTGCTGTTTGATACGCCGGATCGCGCGATGCGCGCGCGCACCGAGATTTTGCGGATCCGTCACTACGGCGAACGTTGCGTGGTGACCCACAAGCGGCTGCCGGATCAAGGCCCAGGCGAGGACAAGCACAAGCACCGGATCGAAACCGAGACGGTGGTAGCGGACGGCAATGTGCTTGCACAGATTTTTGAATCACTCGGACTGGTTCCGGTGTTTCGCTACGAAAAATGGCGCTCGGAGTGGAGCGACGGGGAAGGGCACTGCGTGGTGGACGAGACGCCGATCGGCAACTTCGCCGAGCTCGAGGGCGATCCCACATGGATTGACCGGGTGGCTGCGCGACTCGGCGTGAGCCCCTCCGCATACATCACACTCAGTTATGGGCGGCTTTTCGACCTGTGGCGCGAGCAGCGCAACTCGACGGCTCAGGATCTGACCTTCACCGCCATCGAAGCCAGCAGCCATCCAGGCCAGACCGCCTCTTTCGGGTAAAGACCATTCTCCCCACGCCGATACTCTTCTTGTGCTGCCTTTAAGGAGGGCGGAATGAGCGTTTGGCGGGAGAGAAGGGTAAGACTCGCGTTGCGTCGGTCGGGATTGTTCGCGCTCGCCGTGGTATTTCTTTTTGTGGTTTCGGGCAGGGCGGCGGAAGAGCGCGCAGTCAAATCGCGTGTTGCACCGGCTTACCCCGAGATCGCGAGACGCATGCGAATCAGCGGCATCGTCAAGCTGGAAGTGACCGTCGATGCAGAGGGCAAAGTGAGGGATGTGAGGCCGTTGAGCGGCAATGGCATGTTGTCCACAGCGGCTCAAGACGCGGTGCGCAAATGGAGATTCGCCTCCGGGCCAGAGCAAACCGTTATGGAGCGGAGCTCAATTTCAATCTGGGCCAGTAAGCCGATTCACGCCGCACAAAGTCTGCGCTCGTTCCGCGAACAGGCTGTGCGGATTATTTTTCGATGCCGTGGCATTTCTTGTATTTCTTGCCTGACCCGCATGGGCAGGGATCGTTGCGGCCCACTTTCTCGCCGGTGTGGCGTTGTGTCGGCTGGCTCGATTCGCCCGCTCCGGCGCGGCTGGCCACGGCGAGTTCGCGCTGCTTTTTGCGCTGAAACTCCTTTTCCAACGCGTCGATGGTGGTCGAAGGCTGGCGGGCGGGCATTGCGATTTCGCGCGGTTGCGCACCGTGGCCGTTGACCGGCAATGCTGCTCTCCACCCCGGCAACGAAGACCCGTCGCCGGGGGCCCCGGCGCTGGCCACAGGCGGGGCGGGAGGGACAGCGCGGCGCGGCTCGGGCGCTGCGTTGATTGGCTGGCCGTCGGGCCCGAGGATCTGCATCCGGAAGAGGAAGCGCACGGTGTCTTCCTGGAACTTCAGCATCATCGCTTCGAACATGTCGAAGGATTCCCGCTTGTAAGCGACGAGAGGATCCTGCTGCGCATAACCGCGCAGGCCGATTCCCTCTTTGAGGTGGTCCATCGAGAGCAGGTGATCTTTCCATAGACCATCAATGACGCTGAGCATGACCATCCGCTCGTGCTGGCGCATTGTTTCCGGACCAAGGATCCTTTCCTTGGCCTCGTATTGTTCCTTGAGCTTCTCGAAGATAGCGTCGCCGAGATTGTGGCGGTTCTGTGCGTTTATGGCCTCGGTTCCCAGCTTCAACCCGAAGTGGTTGATCAGCCTCTCTTCGAGTCCCTTGATATTCCATTGATCGGGGCGCACCTTCTCGCCCGCAAACTCATCGAGCAGGCTGCTCAGGATGCCGCCAACGTAGTCCTCAAGGATCAGCTCGCGCTGTTCCACGCCTTCGAGCAGTTGGCGGCGCAAGCCGTAGACGGCCTCGCGCTGCTTATTCATCACGTCGTCGTACTCGAGCAGGTGTTTGCGTGATTCGAAGTTCTGCGACTCGACGGCTTTTTGCGCGCCCTCGATGCGTTTGGAGATCATGCGCGACTCGATGGGCACACCTTCTTCCATGCCCAGCCGCTCCAGCAGTGTCGAGACCCACTGTTTGGCGAATATACGCATCAGGTCGTCTTCGAGCGAGAGGTAGAAGCGCGATGCGCCGGGGTCGCCCTGACGGCCTGCTCGTCCACGCAGCTGGTTGTCGATGCGGCGGGATTCGTGCCGCTCTGTGCCGAGAATGAAGAGCCCTCCGGCGTCTATCACCTCTTCGTGTTCCTGCCTGACGGCCCCAGCGTGTACTTCGTTGACTTCGGTCCAATCCGGCTCGGAGACTTCGAATTCCTGCCCGGAATAGTAGAACCGGAGGAAGCCTTTCGGAGCGGAGGGATTGATCGCTCCTTCGGCTGCGTTGATGGCGCGGGCACGGCCCTTTTTCACAAGCTCCTGGCGCGTCATGAAGTCGGCATTGCCGCCCAGCAGAATATCGGTACCGCGGCCGGCCATGTTGGTCGCGATGGTGACCATTCCGATGCGCCCCGCTTGTGCGACGATCTCGGCTTCACGCTCGTGGAACTTCGCGTTGAGCACCACGTGCCGCACACCTTTGCGCTGAAGAATTCCCGAGAGCAGTTCGCTCTTCTCGATCGAGGTGGTGCCCACCAATACAGGCTGCCTCTTTTCGTGCAGTTCAGCGATCTCATCCGCAACGGCTTTGTATTTTTCTTTTGTGGTGCGGAAAACGACGTCGGAGTTTTCCTTACGCAGCATCGGTTTGTTGGTGGGAATGACGACGATTTCGAGTTTGTAGATTTTCTCGAACTCGGCGGCCTCGGTTTCGGCCGTGCCCGTCATGCCGCTCAACTTCTTGTAGAGGCGAAAGTAATTCTGGAAGGTGATGGTCGCGAGCGTCTGGTCTTCCTTGCGGATGTTGACGCCTTCCTTGGCTTCGATGGATTGATGCAGTCCATCGCTCCAGCGGCGGCCCGGCATCAGGCGGCCGGTGAAGGTGTCGACAATAATGACTTCGCCATCCTTGACCACGTAGTCTACATCGCGCTTGTAGAGTGCGTGGGCCTTGATGCCCGTCTCCACATAGTGCTTGAGATCCCAGTTCTCCGCGTCGGCAATGTTATCGATGCCGAGAGCCTTCTCAATCGTGATCCAGCCTTCGTCGGTGACGCCAATGGTGCGGTGTTTTTCGTCGACGACGTAATCGCCTGAAAAGTACTTTTCGCCTTCACCCAGTTGAATGCCGAGCTCGGCCTGCCGCTTGTGATCGAGCGATTCAACCTCTTCGCCGAGTTGGAGCGTGGGAATGATCTTGCGGACGCGGGCATATTTGTCGGTCGTCTGCTCAGTAGGTCCGGAGATGATGAGCGGCGTGCGGGCTTCGTCGATGAGGATCGAGTCAACTTCGTCGACGATGGCGTAATAATGGCCGCGCTGCACGCAATCACTGATCTCGAACTTCATGTTGTCGCGCAGGTAGTCGAAGCCGAATTCGTTGTTGGTTCCGTATGTGATGTCGGCAGCATATGCGGCGCGCCGTTCGTTGTCGTTAAGGTCGTGGACGATGACGCCTACAGTGAGCCCGAGGAATTCGTAAATCTTGCCCATCCACTCGGCGTCGCGCTTGGCGAGGTAGTCATTGACGGTGACGACATGAACGCCGTGGCCGGCAAGGGCGTTGAGGTAGCAGGAGAGCGTTGCGACGAGCGTTTTGCCTTCGCCGGTCTTCATCTCGGCGATCTTGCCGTGATGCAGCACCATACCGCCGATCAGCTGCACATCGAAGTGGCGCATCTGCACCGAACGCCAACCGGCCTCGCGAACCACGGCGAAAGCTTCGGGAAGAATCTCATCGAGCGCCTCGCGCTCAGCGATCTTTAGCGCATCGGCATCGGTGATGCCTTCGAGTTTCTGTGCAATGCGTGCGCGAAATTCGGCAGTCTTGGCGCGCAGCTCCTCGTCTGAGAGCTTTTGGGTCTCCTGCTCAAGCGCGTTGATGGCCTCAACGATGGGCAAGAGGCGCTTGATGACGCGCTCGTTTGCGGTGCCGAATACTTTGGTGAGAGCCTTATCGAAAAACACGTGAATCTCCATCTACAAGTGTAACTGCGATTGAAGGAAGGGACCGGCACTGCGCCTGCCGGCCGAAGCGAAGTTTGAGGGCATCTCGTCCCTCATTCCAGGCGCAAAACCAGCCTGTCCACCTTTTCGCCTCTTCGAATGCGTTTCAACTGGCGCATGAGATGCCTCCGGGGAGTATCCGGATCACCCTGGTCATCGTCCTCAGCGTCCTCCTGATGACGTATTTGCGCTTCCCCAATGAATGCGTGACTGGGGCGATAAACCGTTGAAAGGAACAGAAACGCCGAGCCTATCGCGGCGGGAGAAGACGCACCCATCCTCGCGATTTGCGATCGATTCGGTCGTTTCCCGTTTGGACGGCGGAAAAAGCGCGACCATGCGACGACGATCATCATCAACATCCACCAAGTGACCGGAGAGCCGAGCCACAGCAGGAGACTGGGGGCCATATTTGTATGCGCTCCTTCCGTTCAAACACATCCTCGTGAAAGGTCAGTTCCTGGACCTCGGCAACTCAGGCTGCCAAAGCCTTCATGATTGCGATCAATGGGAACTAAACGAGGAGCGAAGGCGGAGGACGCTGGAAGGAGAAGGGAAGCGCTGGAGCCGAAGGTGCGCGGCCGAGAGAATGGGCCGATCGGGGCGAGATGAGACTCAATGGAGCGACGAGGCCAATGAACAGAACTGGAAGGATTGCTTCCCAAGCGCCGGAATCCGCGCCATGTCCTGCGGAAGAGAAAAGCGAGGCTCCTGTGACCTGCCGAATGGAGCGGCGTTCAAAGTGACGCGGAACGCCTGTAGCGTGGGCACCTGCACTTTGATGCGCGGAGAGAAACTCGAGAACGGGATTTGCGTAAGCTGTCGCAATCTGTATGCCGGCCTGCGCGCGCGCCAGAGACGCGACCGCCATGGCGGCAATTGCCAGCCAGATCCACGCGTTTCTGTGTCGAGTTGCAGGCATTGTCCAGTCCTGTCTCATATTGTGCCATATTTGCGGATTCGCTGACTGTGCGCACGAAGACGTTTGATGTTGGCCGATTCCCTCAACTTTCAGGCAACCACATGATTTGCAGCGACAAGTCGTTCGGAAACAGCCTCCACAATCTGCTCCTGAACCTCGTCGATGCCGAGGTTGCCTTCGATGAGGACGACGCGATCCGGCTCGCGCTTGGCGATCTCCCGATACTTTTGCCAGACGCGGCGAAAGAAGGCTTCCTGTTCCTGTTCAAAGCGGCCTTCGTCTGCGCCGTTTTGCGCAATTGCGCGGTCATTGCGGCGGCGCGCGCGGTCAAGGCACACCTTGAGCGAGGGCAGCAGAAGCAACGTGAGATCCGGCTGAAGGTTGCCGCAAATGAGCCGGTGCAACTCGAGCACGGGCGCCGACCCTATCTCGCGGCCACCGCCCTGGTAAGCCTCGGTTGAGTCGGTGAAGCGATCGCATAGCACGATCTTGCCGGCCGAGAGCGCAGGCTCAATCACCTCGGCGATGCACTGAGCGCGGTCGGCAAACATCAACGCCATCTCTGCCATCGGCGCAATGGGCGTTGCACCAGAGTCCAGCAGCAGGGCACGAACGCGGTCGCCGGTCGCGGTTCCTCCAGGCTGGCGGGTGACCACGGGGTCCAGGCTGCGCTTCTGCATCCAGGCCGCGAGGCGCTTGATCTGCGTGGTCTTGCCTGAGCCATCGAGGCCTTCAAGAGTAATGAACAGTCCGCGCGGCATGGCGAGAGTCTACCACTGCCTTCGGTAGGGAGACGGGATTGCATCATTTGTGTTACAAACAGATGATTTTGCGCAGAAAAGATTAATCTTCATGGAGCAGTCCTAGGTGAAAACTCGCATTCTCCCCCGCATCGCCCTGTGCGGCAGCCTGGCCGCAACTCTATTTTCAGCTAAATACGCAAGCGCACAAAACCTGACTCTCGAAGGACAGACCGGCGGCTTCATTACACCCACTGCCTATGTGGTCTATACAGCGAAGGACAAGTTCTTTTCGCATCCGGCTGTCGGTTATCACTTTATCGATGCTTCCAACGTCATCGGCAACATTCATACCTTCAACATTGCGGAAGGGTTCGCGAATCGTGCGGAAGTTGGATACACGCGCAGCGAACACACCGAAGGCAACAGCGAATTGTTCAGCAGCTTGTGGCATTTCGCCGGCATGAACATTTTCAACGGCAAAGTTGTGGCGATCAAAGACGGTCAATTCGGGCCGTGGACGCCGGGCATCGGCGCGGGGTTTGTGGTGAGGACCGGCGACAAATTTGTGAGCGGCGCTCTGAACCAGGAGTTCACTGGATCCCTGAAGAGCTATACCAACGAGGATTTGTACGTCGCGGGAACAAAGACCTGGCTGCATCCGCCTGTGCCATTTCTGGTGAATCTTGGATGGAAGGCGACCAACGCGTCGATCTACGGAATCGGCGGACAGGCAACGCGGTTTGGCGGGCGGCTCTTTGGCGGTCTCGGCATTCCGATCCCCGCTCCGTTCCACACGGCGATTGTGCCCGCCATCGGCTTTACACAGGAGCCACCCCAAGTGAAGAATCTGGGCGCAATTCTGGTGGGCGGTTCAGCGCACATTCCGACGACGATGGACTATGCCGTGCGCGTGACGCAAAAGGAGAATCCGCACTTTGCCTTCGATATCGGCGTCGGACACGTGGCCGGAACCATTGGCCAAACTCCCGTTCTTGTGGGCGGAGTTCCGGTAGCGACGATCCCTGTGAACCTCGACGCGAATCATGTCTTCGGGATGGGGCTGAGCCTGAGGTATTAAGACCGAAGAGAGTTCTCGCTTGCGACGTGCTTCCCGCGGTGTTCCTGTGCCTGGGTTCGAATGCTTTTCGATCGAGAGACAAGGGTCCGTGGAATTGCACGAGGGCGAACCCAAAGTAACAACTCTTCTGGCAACTTATCGTGGCAACCGGGGTTCGAATTGGAGTAGTCTGACCGCGCAAACGCTGCGCGAATATCATTGATTGGGACCCTGTCGGCTGCGCAAGAAGTTTGCAAGCCAGATATGGCCAGAAAGCAACCAGGAGGTTTTTCCATGCGACTTTTTCGCTCTGCGCGTTGGCTTTTCATGACGCTGCTGCTCTGCCTCGCTCCCGCGTCTTCGCACGCGGGTGTCTTTGTCAGTGTCGGTTTTGCACCGCCGGTGCTGCCGGTCTATGTGCAGCCGGTGTGCCCGGAACCTGGCCTCATGTGGACGCCGGGCTATTGGGGCTACGGTCCTGACGGCTACTACTGGGTGCCTGGCGCCTGGGTTCCGGCTCCCTACGTCGGCGCGCTGTGGACCCCTGGCTATTGGGGCTGGTCGGGTGGCCTCTACGTGTGGCATGGCGGCTATTGGGGTCCTCATGTTGGCTATTACGGCGGCGTGAATTACGGCTTCGGCTACATGGGAGTCGGGTTCGCGGGCGGCGTATGGCGTGGCGGAGTGTTCGCGTATAACAGTGCGGTCATGCACGTGGGCGTTGGCGGCGGCTGGGGCGGCAATCGCGTCTATGTCGACCGGACGATCGTTCAGCGCACCACGATTGTCAATAACAACCATGTGGCGTTTAGCGGCGGCCCAGGCGGAATCAATCATGCTCCCACGCCGGAAGAGCGCACTGCGATGAACGAGCATCACCTTGCGCCGACTTCGTTCCAGACGCAGCACGCGAACTCGGCGATGGCTGACCACAATTCATATGCCAAATTCAATGGCGGCCATCCGCAGAATGCGGCGGTTTCAAGGCCGCTGGCGGCTGAGAATCACTCCGCACCGTCGTTCAACAACAGCCATCCGGGAGGAAACTCGTTCGGCTCGCAGTCTCATCCGGCGAACCAGAACCAATTCCACTCTGCGCCACAAAACACGAACCACGCTCCGCAAGCGCAGTCGCGACCGGCGCCGCAGCAAAGAAATGAGTCCCGGCCTGCGCCGCAAGCGCGTCCGCAGCCGCAGCACGAATCCCATGAGCATGGGAAGGGCAGATAAGACCACTGATTCAATCTGCAATCATGAGGCCCGCGTCCAACGCGGGCCTCATCGCATCAGGCGGAGGCTGGCTCGATGCCGCAGATCTCTACTTCAATTCCGCCATATTCAGGATGGTCGTTTTCGCGGATGCGGTAGGCAAGGTCGATGCGGCTGCCCTCGACGAGCCCGAGTTCGGCGGCGCGGAAGGCCATGTCCCAGCCGACGGCGCGCATCGCTCCGAATCTCACCCCGTGGGTTGCGGACGGACTTGAGCCTTGCGCCAGATCCAGGCGAATGTGCCTTTCCTTCATCACGCGAAGGGGTGCCATGAGATGCGCATCGCGAGCTACAAAGACAGGCTCGGGGTTGCCGTGGCCCAACGGCTCAAGCTTTCGCAGCCAACCGGCCAGGACGGGCGTAATGCGATCCAACGGGAGCTCGGCATGAATGCGCAGCAAGCGTTCCGGCTCGCGCGCGGCCAACCGTTCATCGGCATAGCAGCGTAGACGCTGTTTCAACTCCGGTAGTGCTGCAGCGGGCAAAGCAAAACCCACGGCAAACGCGTGGCCGCCAAATCGAGTGAAGAGATCGGCGCAGGTCTCAATTGCTTCGAGCAGCGGAAAGCCATCGACAGAGCGGCCCGAACCGTGCGCCACGCCGTCCTCTACGCAAATCACGATGGCCGGCTTCGCGGTGCGTTCGACAACGCGGGAAGCCAGAATGCCGATCACACCGCGATGCCATCCGTCCCCATCGAGCACTAAAAGCCGCTCTGCTGCAAGCTCGGTCTCGTTTGCCAGACGTGCTTCGATGGTCTTCAGCACAAAAGCCTCGGTATCGCGCCGTTCGCGATTCAGGCGCTCGAGCTTCGCGGCGAGTTCCTGCGCCCTTCCCAGATTGCGGGTTGTAAACAGCTCGATCACCTCGGAAGCAACATCCATGCGGCCGGCGGCGTTGATGCGGGGAGCCAGACGAAAGGCCACATCGAAGCCCGTCAGCTGCCTGGACGCGGGATCAAGCTGTGCCGCGGCGAAAAGTGCGCGGAGACCTACGCCCATCGGGCGCCGCAATTCGCGGAGCCCCAATGCGGCAATTGTCCGATTTTCGCCACGCAGCGGAACCGCATCCGCGATGGTGGCAATGGCCGCCATTTTGAGAAAGCTGGGCAGTATCTTCTCGC
Source organism: uncultured Acidobacteriaceae bacterium (assembly GCA_963745845.1). Classification (GTDB taxonomy): domain Bacteria; phylum Acidobacteriota; class Terriglobia; order Terriglobales; family Acidobacteriaceae; genus Telmatobacter. Next base: position 465,959 of record CAVUZE010000007.1, read on the forward strand.
GGGTGCGGGTTGGATCGTGGCGTTCGAGCAAAGCCTGCGCCAGCTTGAGAGCGATGGCGGCGCCGCACAGGGACTTCTCGGGATAGCCGCAGCCCGGCTGATTGGGATTAAGAATCGCGAGCGCTTGCGGCACGGCGTCGTGTGCGTCCGGCAAATGGTGATCCGTGACGATCAGGTCCATGCCGAGCCGCTGTGCTGTTTCCGCTTCGGCAAACGCCCGCATTCCGGTGTCAACCGTGATCACCAGGCGCACGCCGTCGGCATAGGCGGCTTCAAGGACACTCGATTGCATCCCGTACCCTTCGCGGATGCGATGCGGCACATGAAAACGGACGACACCGCCGAGCATTTCGATCGCTGTTTTCAGCAGTACAACAGCTGTCGTGCCATCCACGTCGTAATCGCCATAGAGCAGCACCGGCTCGCGATTGGCGATGGCCCGTTCCAGCCGTTCGACAGCCTGTGCCATGCCGAGCATGCGCAGCGGATCGTGCAAATGAGCGACTTCAGGGTTGAGGAACGCGAAGGCTTCGTCGGATTGCGTGATGCCCCGGGCCACAAGCAACTCGGCAAGCACACGCGGCAAGCGCGCGGCTTTGGCAAGGGCCTCAGCTTCGTCAGAGCGGGGCTTTTCGAGGATCCATCGTTGACGTGGGTTGCGACGCGGCGTCCCCGTCGCGCTCGGTTCCGAGCTTACTGCTCCCACCCGTTCTACTCGTCCTCTTCGTCGTGACCGTGTTCGTCGATCACGATGTCTTGGAAGTTTTCGATATCCTCGAGGAGGGATTGGAATCGCTCGTACCACTCGGTGGTCGTCTCGTGGAGAAACGCCAGGCCCTGATACACGAACCCAAGCTGGATATAACCGACCATGCCGGTGTACTTGCGCAGCCACTGGGCCTCCACCAGCTCCGTGGCTTCTTCATCGGGGAAGTTCATCTCCCCCGCTTCTTCAATCAGCGATTCGAGCTCTTCGCGCTCCAGCGTCATCTCGCTGAAGGTGATGAAAGGTGCGCCGACGTGTTTCGCCATCTCCACGAAGTCTTTCCACGCATCGACATTTCCCTGGCTCTCCCAGAGGATGGACGGAATGTCCTCGGTGACGTAGCCGGGAAGGCGGCGTAAGCCGTGCCCTTCGATGAAGGCCACCATGTCGTCTTTGAGAGAAAGCAGATTGTCCGAACTCATAGTCAAGCACACATTCTCTCAGATGCGGGTGGGCAATACCGATCAATTGTGGAAAGCGGGCGACGGGTTTGGCAAAAGGGGCCGAAGCCTTAATCTGAGAAGAGTCAATCTCCGGAGGATCGTCGCTTGCCTTTATTCGAGCATCATGTCTTTGTTTGCCATAACGTGCGTCCAGAAGACGCGCCGCGTCCATCGTGCACCGGCGACGGAAAAAGCGAACTGCACACGCAGTTGCAGCAACTCGCGAAGGCCGCGGGACTCGCCGCAACTGTGCGCATCAACAAGTCGGGCTGCCTCGATCAATGCGAGCACGGTCCGACCGTCGTGGTCTATCCCGATGCGGTGTGGTATGGCCATGTGCGACCGGAAGACGCAGCGGAAATTGTCAACGAGCATCTGGTTGGCGGGCGGCCTGTCGAGCGGCTGCGGATCGCCGACGCGTGCCTGAACACCAAGAGCTGCCCACATCGCGGCTGAGGTGCGCGAATCTGGGACACCCGAGCCGTTGTGGAGATTGTTCTTCGCGTTTGTCGGAGATTTTGCTGATTGCCCCATCCAGTAACGCCGATAAACATAGCGCGGGGAACTCCGATGAATCGCGCATTGTGCTTGATCATGCTTGCGTCTGTGTTGGGTTTGACCGATCGCGCTTGGGCCGCGGCGCCAGGTGGGGGAGCGCCTCCGGCGTCAGGCGTCTTCTTAGCCCATATCAACCTCAGCGTGGCTTCGACTCTTCCCGCGGGTTCAATCATTCTCTGCAAAGGGGAGCTTGTGTTCGGGTCAAGCGAATTGAATGGCGGAAACAGCCAGCCTTGGCCAGCGCCCCTTGCGGAAGAGGCCGGCACAACCGTGCTTCGCGGCTCGACGGCAGAGTGCGCCCTTGAGATTCCATTTTCCTGGACGGGCAATCGCGTACCGAGCGACGTCGCAGTGTGCTACGAGATCGACGCGATCAGCGGCCCCGGAGGGTTGCCGGTGGTTTTGGCGAAGGGAACGCACCCTGGAATCCTGATCGCTCCATCGCCGACCAGGGGCGTCTTGCCATTGCGCTTCAGGGCCGACCGTTGAAAGCCAGCACTACCCAATTTGCCCTCAGATGGGTATTTACGTGACTCAGGTGACCCCAACATCTTGTGGTTTTAGAATTTCGGGTCCGGAGCGCATTTGACCAGGGATTTGTAAGGAACGGGCTCGACAGCGACGGCCTGTTCCAGCAAGCGGTAGAAGAGCTTGCCTCGGCTGCGCGATTTGCGGCGGTTGAACCGAAACGTGAACTCGTCGAGATAGGCATCCAGATGCTCCACGCTCACTCCTCCCTGATGAGTTCCCAGCAGCCAGCGTTTGAGCAGTGCCGCGACCCGATGAACCCGCGGCATCAACTCCGATGCGGTTTTGCTGTTTCCTTTCAGGTAGGTGACTTGGTGCCTGTAGTCCTTGTCTTCCAGCGGCAGGTAACCCAGCCAGCCATCCGTATGGACTACGCTGTCCGGCTCAACGCAATCCTCAATAAAGAGAACCAGGCTGTCTGCGGATGCGTCCAAGATGCGCCGCATTCGGATGCGGCCGATACCGGGCCCGTCTTCTTCCGCTGCAACAGCAATCATGGCTTTGGTTTCCGTCTGGCGTCCGTGAACCCCTTCCTCTTCGCCGCCCACAAAGGCTTCGTCCACCTCGACGCGCCCGCTCAACCGATCTCGCCCAGGACGCACCATGGCGCGGCGTAGTTTATGCAGCAAGGTCCAGGCCGTCTTGTAGCTCTTCAAGCCCAGCACGCGCTGTAAGCCCATGGCGCTGACGCCATTCTTCTGGCTGGTCACCCACCACACCGCCCGAAACCATAGAGTCAGAGGCAGTCGGCTGTCCTGAAAAATCGTTCCCGAGGTCACTGAAACCTGGCGATGACAAGCCGCGCATTCCCACAGCAAATCCGAGGCCGGCCATGCTTTCCGTCCCCCGCAGCGTGGGCAACAGAACCCCTCCGGCCAGCGAAGCTGAAACAGATACTCCCTGCAAGCCGCTTCGGTCGAAAAGCGGCGCTCTAACTCCAGCAGATCTCGCGGATAATCTTCCACCGCCGGAAACACTACAGGTTGTGGTCACCTGAGTCAAGTACATACCCATCTGCCCTCATTTCCCTGCGAGGGAAAGCGCCGCCAGCTGCGATTCGTTCGAATGCAATGGTGTACACTCGGCGGCCCAATGCGCTATTCTCATCACTTAGCTCATGATTTTTTCGCGTGAATACATTGGGTATCTGGCCCGCCGCACGGTCAAGCACCTCATCGACGCCAAAATGATCTCCACCAGCGATTTGAAGGGGACAGAGGCGCGCGTCACTGAGGGCCTGATTGAAGAGCTTTCTCTCGAGGATCGCATCAATGAAGAGGTGCGCGTCATCCTCGACGCCTATTCCGACGAGATGCGCAAGAGCGGCGCGCAATACGCCGAGATGTTCAAGAAGGTGAAGACCGAGCTCGCGAAGAAGTACAAGGCGGTGCTATGAGAGTCAGCCGCGACAAGCTCAACAAGCTGGCCCACACCGTGGCCGACACACTGGCCGAGATTGATGCAGTCGGTTTTCACGAGGACCGGAACACTATCCGCCAGGAAGCGCGCAAGGCCCTTGAAAACCTGCTCAACCAGGAGGCGGGCATTGATACGGCAGCGCGCCTTAAGATCGCCTCGCAGCGCAAGATCATCCTCGAGGGCTCGCAGGAGTGGGATATTCTCTACCGCAAGTACTACAACGACGAAGTGCGTAAGTTGGGCATTTAAGCATCAGCTGCCGTGGCTGGCACTCTTCTGAATAGGTCTGCCCTGCCCTCTTTACAATCCCATCGTCTCTGCAACGAACTGTGCCCGTTCTTCGACCGATGCGAGGGGAAGCGGAACCAGTTCGTAACCAAACGAAATGTAGGCCCCCGAGATTGCCTCAAACGTGGCCTGCGCTTCTGCGAAGGTCTGCTTCCGCTCCTCATCCCGCACAAAGATCTGCTGCCACGGCGGCGCCACGAAAACCCGACGGTTATAGCGATACAAATCGGCTGCTCGCAAGACGGGGGCAGGTACGGGCAGGCCGCAGAGGCGTAGATACCCAGCTATGTCGGGCACGCCGCGGTCGAAGAGGACCGGCTGGTTGAATTCGAGCGCCTCTTTATAGGAACGAAGCTCCCAGCTCAACATCAGGTCGGCAAATGCGCTGCGATTGGCCCAGGGCAGTGCCGACCCGCCGATGGAACCTGATCCTGGATGATGGCTCGGCCAGCTTCGGGCATCGTGTATGCGCCGCGACGGCTCAATTCTCGAATTAAAGTAGTCTTTCCGGATCCCGGTCCGCCGGTTACGATGAAGAGCCGATCACTTGTGTTTGTGTGCATTCTGTGTCCGGCGCGCGGGCAGCGATTTTGGCGCAAGGTCAGTTTTTTGTTACAGTAAATACTGTGGCCGCAAAGGCCATCCCCTCCCAAAGCGGCGCTATCGTCTAGGGGTTAGGACGTGAGATTCTCAATCTTAAAACACGGGTTCGATTCCCGTTAGCGCTACCAGTCAACATCGGCTCAAGCCCGCCAAGCTAGCGGGCTTTGCTTTTGCTGAAAGGTCCGCAGCAGCATGTTGTTTCGACCTCAGCAGCACGCAATGGAATGGGGGTAACATGCGGACATATTCCCAATGGACCAGATTACTGGTGACCAATGCCCAATCAATGGATACGAAGGGGTAGATCGAGCAAGGAACGGGCGGGTGTTTTATATGTGGGTTCCGGTAGGATACTTACTCCAGCCCCCCAATGGAACGGGTCACGTTAGTCGGTCAAATCTCAGGCCGGGGAGAGAGAACATGCGCGATTTACTTCTCAAAGTAAGTGTCAAAATGCAGATCCTTATGGCACGCGAAGAGGGCCAGGACTTAGTCGAATACGCCCTTGTCGTGGCCTTGATTGCCTTCGGTGCGGTGGCGGCGATGCAAGGGCTTGCCTCAGAAATCAACACGTCCTTCAACGTAATTAGCAGCGACTTGGCGTCCAGCTTGTAACTGGCGACGAATCTGAAGGCTTGTATTCAAGCAAACGCAGACTCTAGCTGAGAATGTTAGGGCTGCCAACCGCTTGAGTGCGTTCTGCGACCGATGCACTTCGAACCTTGAAGATGTCTCGGTCGTAGTTGGTCTTCATTTTCGAAGCATTGGTTTTGTTTCATTCACTTGTCGACCACTTGTCTACCGCGCCGGAAAGCGATCCTTTCCAGCGCCGCGACAGGTGCTTGCCAGGCAGATTGCTACATAGCTAAAATGCGGTATGGCCTCAGAGGCGAAGCTTTCGCACACGGCGGCAATGATCCTGCAGGCGATCAGCGCCGGGTGTGTCTATGGCTTCAGCATCATGGAAATGACGGGACTGCCCAGCGGCACCGTGTATCCGGCGATGCGGCGCCTGGAGCGCGACGAACTGATCAGCTCGCGGTGGGAGAAGCAGTCCATCGCCGACGCGGAGCAGAGGCCGCCTCGCAAATACTACAAACTCACGGCAACGGGCAGGACGACGCTTGAGGTGTCCCGCAAACGCTATCCATTGCTCGAACGCATGATTCCATCCCAAGAGGCCAGGTCTCTATGAACCCGGCGCTGCAGCTGGCATTCGGCGGGATGAATCGAGGCTTGCTGCATTGCGCTTCGCTCCTTGTGCCTTCCGAGCAACGAGCCGATTGGCTGCGCGAATGGCGTGCAGAGCTGTGGCACATGCGCCGATCGCGCCGTCCAAGTGACCGGTTTAGTTGGAGAGCTGAACAGGCTGCGACCTGCTTCTGCCTCGGAGCTTTTCAAGATGCGTTCTGTGTCAGGCGGATTCGCCGCCAAAATGGGGAGGTCGCGTCTTCGCAACACGGCTCGGCCGCAGAGTGTCTTATTTGGCTTGCCGTGGTGCTGCTCCTGAGTTACACCCTTTCCCGCGCGTTGCCTGGAGTCTACGTCGAGAGCCATCCTTCGCATTACCAGGTCAATTCCGGGCTGGTTCTGCTGCAAAGCGAGCTCTTCAGCGATGGTTCGGCGCCGACCATCAAGGGACAGCAATTTCTCGATTTGAAAGCATCGCGGCAGCGGGGGATCGATGGACTTGCGTTCTATCGCATGGCAAAAGAAACGGTTTCGTCCGGCCGCAATGCCAAACCGAAGTGGCGAGTCGCGCACGCAAGTCTCGATCTGTTTGCTTTGCTGGGTGGCCCTGCGCCTCTTTCCGGAGTATCCAACGAACCTGCCGCCGATTTACCGGCAATCGTGCTCAGCGATGCGCTCTGGAAGCGCGAGTTCGGCGGGAGCCCAAAGGTCATCGGCAGCGTGGTGCACGTGGGTCAAAGTGCGGCAAGAGTTCTCGGCATTCTGCCGAGAGGTTCGTGGCGCCTACCGGGGGGAGCGGATGCGTGGCTTCTGCAGCCGGACGGAGAGATTGCGCGCGGCACAGTGGGCTATGTTCTAGCCCACCTCACGCGCTTCGGACAATCGGAGATGTATGACGATCGGCTGCACATCGATCGATTCGATCCCGAAGATCCCGACGAGGACCTTTGGGGAGTATCGTTCGGCGAGCGCACGAGAGGGCCGTGGACAATTTTCAGATTCGCGATCTTTCTTGCCTTTCTCGCATTGCCTGCTATTACATCGGTATCTCTTGGAGAATCCTGCTTCAGCTCTCACAAGCCTTCGTGGACGAAGAATCTCTGTCGCTGGATATTCATGAGCGCGAAGATTGCGCTGCTCCTCTCGATCGCCTATTTTGCATCCCTCGATCTCTCCTATTGGAATGCCACTGCATACTCGCCGGGTTCGGAATATGCACAGCTCGCCTCTTCTTTCTTCATCTGCCTGCTTGGCATGCGCTGGGTCATGCTCGACCAGCGCGAGCGTTGCCCGGTCTGTTTGAGGCGTGTAACGCATCCAGCGCAAGTGGGACAAGCCTCGCGCACTTTTCTCGCCTGGAATGGAACGGAGCTGATCTGCACCAGCGGTCACACATTGCTTCACGTGCCCGGGCTGCCCACAAGCTGGTTTGGGACCCAGCGATGGATGTATCTCGACACCTCGTGGAAATTCCTCTTTGCCGGGTCCGGCGTTGGATGACGTCGATAGCTCCCGGATTCGAGTATTTCCGCGCGTCCGATGCCACGAAAGTTGCAATAAACCGCTGATTTCACAAAGTCGCGGAATAGTACCATGGGAACGGTACCGTGTCGCCCATATCGAACAAACAGGCTCGCATTATTCCAAAATAGTTAGAGCAGCGAGCCAACGAATGGGAAGCGAATATTCTTTAGACCCCTCTGCCATCTGAAAGTGTCCGCGGAATGATCGCGCATGGAAGAAAGAAAATACATAATCCACAACCAGGCACGGGGAACCTCGGTCGGCACAGGTGTGACGGCGATTAACTCGTCGCTTGAGCCTTTAGCCGCGCTGCGGGTCATGGTGGAAGGGCTCGAATCGGACAATGAAGCGGGCCTTTGGTTGACGCACGTCACTGTCCTCCCGATGGTGCCGCGGATGTCTCCGTTCGATCTGGTTTATCTCGACAAAGACGATCGCGTGGTGGAGAGGGCAGAGCTGCTTCCGACCAGCGAGATTCCGCGGTTCAAGAAGCCGTCGGCGAGTGCGCTGGTGCTTCCGTTTCGAACCATTTCGTTGTCGAAGATTGAGCTCGGCGATCAATTCTCAGTTCAAGAGAGCTGTGAAGAGGAAGTCCAGGGAGCCGAAGAGAACGAGATCAAGGCTGCACCGTCTCCCGCTGCTCGTGTTTCCGCTACGGCAATTTCGTCGTCGCCGATCGAGCACGAGGATCAGGTCTCCTTGCAAAAGATTCCGTCGCGAGTAAACCAGAAACCAGAAGACAAGCAGAAGGATGCTGCTTCGGTTCTAGCGCAGGCTTTCGCGGCGCAAGAAGAAAACCGGGAATCTTCCGAAGAAGTCGAAACTCCGATCAAAGAGGTCGCGACTCCGGCTCCCGAAGTCGTCACACCGATCTTTGGTTCGTGGTTCCGCATGGAGCGGGAAGCGGAGCGCCGGCGACAGCCGGAACCAGATCCGATCGAGAAAAAAGAAGCTCAGGTTGCCGAGGTATCCTCCGCGATCGAGCAGGTTCCGCAAGAGCCTCGTGACAGCATGCATTGGACCAAAGCCACTGCGAGCGCGGAGATGTCAATCACGGAGAGCCCTCGCATTCAAGAGGTTCCCCTGAGCCAGAACTTGAACGGATCGCCGGAACCTGCAACTCCCATTGCAAAGCATCAAAGCAATCCGGTCGAGCCTCCAGCAACCGATCGTTCCATTCATCTTGAACCGCCGAAACCGCTCGGCGAAGAGACGGCACACGAAGCGCCCGATGAACTAGAGAAGCAGCCGCTGGTCAACAGGTTCATGCGCTGGCTCTACCCGTCTCTCTACGAGAAGAATCGGCGCAGTTCTGAGCGGCGTCCGTCGCCGGGCTTGGTGGCCTACGAACTCTCCGGCAATTCACTCCAGATGCATGAAGTGGACAACATCAGCTCGACGGGAATCTATTTGAGGACAAATGGGCGTTGGGAACCCGGCGAACAGGTTTCGCTGACTCTTCAACGGACCGGGCCTCCAGAAGAAAACCCGCAGCAGCGGATTGAATTTCAAGCAGGCGCCATTCGCGCAGGGAATGATGGTGTCGGTTTGTCCTTCGTTCTGCCGGAAGGCATGGATCTAAAGCTGTGGGAGTCGCCTGAGCGGCAAGGGATTTACGAAGCGGAAGCCGACGGTTTGTTGCGCGAGCTTCGCATGGCGAGAGCGCTTGCTTTTCTGCGCCGCATCTGTCCGCCGGCTGCCGAAGAGATCAAAGAGATGTTTCACAAGACTCTCAGCAGTGTGCGAGTGGCGAACGCCGTCGAGATCGCCTTCAAGGCCGAAAGGCTTCTGTTGCATGAACCAAATGCCCTCGCGATGGTCGCCCATCCTGGCCTCATGGTGCGCATTCTGGAGCACGGAACATGGGTTGACGTGGAGTGGATTCAAGAGCTATGGGCCGGCCTCCTGGCCACGTCGTGCACTTTTGAAGGGCAGGACGAATCGAACCTGGTGTTCATTAACCTGCTGAGCCGGATGGCGCCCCTTCCAACGCAGATCCTCACTGCGGCATGCGCAAAAGCGACACGGGCCATGGCAGAGAGTGCGTCGGTTTCTCCCTATCTGCTGGTCTTTTCAGCGGAAGAGATGGCCAAAATAACGCGCTCCAACAACCTCGTAAAGATCTACCGGTCGATCTCTGAGTTGTCGGAGCTAGGATTGCTCGAGCACAGCTCGAAACCCTCTTCGCATGCGAGCCTTGAATCCGCCAAGGCCAAACCGACGAATCTTGGCCTGCAAATGTATGCGCGCTGTCAGGGAATTCGCGGAGCGGCTTGAGCCACTAAGCTACGCGATGCTTCCCAACCACGAGCACCGCAACAGCGATCTCCTGCATATTCAGTAGCGGCGGCTTCCCCCGTAATCCACAGAGAAAAAATCGGGTGGCGCGCACAAATTGGCAGTACGATGGTCGGAATAAATCGCAATCACTCGCAGTTTGTGCGGAGTTCAGTCCGTTTGGTGCGACGGACCGCGCCCAAGAAAACGCGCGGCGGCGATCGCTGGAAATGCGTATCGATGTGTTCGTTCGCATTGGAATCTGGTTGCGGAAGGTGGCTGCGCAAGGCACCGCCTCTGCCCAATACGAGCTAGGATCGATGTACAAGGCAGGAGAGGGTGTCGCGCAGGATTATGCCGAAGCTTACTTCTGGTTTAATTTGGCTGCTGCCTCTGAAAGGGAACCTGTGCGGCGGGGGGAAATTGCGGGTCAACGCGATGCTGCCGCCTCAAATCTGAAGGGGGATGTGCTGGCGCAAACTCGGGAGCGCGTGCGTCAGTGGAACGCGGAGCATCCCTCAGATTCAGGGTCGGAATAGGATCCTGGACCCCTTTCTTATCCCGTACACTCCGACAGGCCAAATCCCTCAGTTTTCCTCGTGAAGTAAGATTGGTTTGCTTTCGACTGGAACTAGTCCAGGAAATTGCTCGGTGCACCCCACCGTCAACGGTTGCGCGGATGCCCCGTCTAATGAACTGAAAGTGTGCCTGATGAAAATGCAAAATCAGATCCTCGTCCATCTTGTGTTTGCACTTGCTCTTTTCTCTGAGCCGCTGGCAAGTATTGCCCAGCAACCCGCGTCTCAGCAGCCGGCGAGCGATCAATCCGTCGCCACGCTGCACGTGCAGGCGCGCGAGGTGCTTCTGCCCGTCACAGTGCGCGACAAGCATGGCGCCCTGGTGACCAACCTGCAAATGAGCGACTTCACGCTTACCGAGGACGGCCGTCCACAGGTGATCAAGAGCCTGATGCACCAGGCGGATCTGCCCTTTAACGCGGGCCTGCTGGTTGACACCAGCCGCAGCGTTTCTGGCGCGATGGAGGACGAACGCAAAGCCGCAGGCAAGTTCGTGGACCAGATGCTGCCGGATTCAAAGGCCAGCGGCGATCCTCCGGGAGCGGCAAAACCGGCAAGCGGGGCTGCGCCCAGCGCTGATTCGAACAAAACTTCGAGTACGGTCTCGGGCAAAGATCAGGCGTTTCTGATTCATTTTGACCGCGAAGTCGAGCTGCTGCAGGACTTCACTGCGTCACGCGACAAGTTGCATCACGAGATTGACGAGATGGGCCCTTCTTCGCGGTCGCAGAACGATAGCCAGGGTCCCGAGACCACGGGTGACGATCGCGAGCGGCAGCGAGGGGGAAGCGGACGCGGCGGAACGCAGCTCTACGACGCGATCTTTCTTGCGTCCGACGAGTTGATGAAGCCGAAGAGCGGCCGGAAGGCACTCGTGGTCTTCTCCGACGGCGTGGACCGCGGGAGCAAGGAATCGCTGAACGAGTCTCTCGATGCCGCGGAGCACGCGGACGTGACCGTTTACACCATTTACTTCAAAGGCGAACAGGAAAGAAGCGACAATGGCGGATTCCCCGGCGGACGGCGCGGCGGGATGGGCGGTGGCTGGCCCGGCGGTGGTGGCGGCTATCCCGGTGGCGGAGGGTATCCGGGCGGCGGCGGACGCAGGGGCGGCTCAAACGAGCCGCAGGTCGATGGCAAGAAGATCATGGAGAAGATTGCGACGCAGACCGGGGGCCGGTATTTTGAGGCCAAGAAGAAGGACAACCTGGAAGAGATTTACACCCAGATTGCCGAGGAGCTGCGCGGCCAGTACTTGCTGACCTATACACCCGACAAGGTGGACACCGACGGCGGCTATCACAAGGTGGTGCTCAAGACCGACAAGAACGACTTTACTGTGCTGACGCGCGAAGGATATTACGCACCGGGCGGTGACAGCTCCAAGTAAGCCTCGAACCGCCCGTTTTCAGCCCGCTATTTGGAGCAGCTCATTGGCCTCGGCTCTCGGTGTTTCTGCCTGCCGGGATTCCGTTCCCGAAGCTTCTGCAACAGGCTTTTGCCCTTCCTCTTCGGTAACCACGTAGAAGCGGCACAAATCTGCCTGGCCGAACGATGTGGTGAGGGCGACATCGGAGGCATCGCGGCCCGTGGCCATCAGAACACGGCCGATGCGCGGCACGTTATGGCGGGCGTCAAACGTCCACCAGCGGTTATCGAGGAAGACCTCGAACCAGGCGCTGAAATCCATGGGGCCGCCCGGCGGCACGCCGATGTCGCCCAGATAGCCGGTAGCATAGCGGGCGGGAATGTTGAGAGCGCGGCAGAACGTGATGGCGAGATGCTGAAAGTCGCGGCAGACGCCGACGCGTTCGGTGAAAACATCGAGAGCCGTTTTGGTGGGCCGAGCTGACGCGTAGTCGAACCTGACCTTTTCGTGGACCCAGGCGCAAATTGCCTGGACGCGCTGCCATCCCGGTTGTGAGTTCCCGAAGAGGTCGAAGGCTGTGCTGGAAAAGCGGTCGACCTCGCAATAACGGCTACTCAGGAGAAACACCAGCACGTCTTCGGGAAGGTCACCGACCGGCGATTCGCGGGCAGACAGCTTGACGGGGTCAGGCTGGCCGGAATCAAGAACCAGGGTGGAACCGGTGAGGCGCAGCTTTCCCGCCGGGGCGACAAAACGCGTGCAGCGATTTCCGAAGGAATCGAAGTAATTGGACACGAGCAAGTCGGGCTCGGCGTGCACCTCGTCGGGCTCCAGCAGGTCGAGCGACCGCGAAGGATGAACATTGAGCATGGCGAGCATGGCTGCCTCGGCGGGCAGATTGAATTCTATGTCGTATCCAACGCGGATCAGCATGATTTTTGTAAACCTCAGACGTGCAAAGGGCCATGCAAACCCGGTGAGGCGGAACGATCGCCCCTTCCGGTACATGGAGGCACTTCCATTGGATGCAGGATTTCAGCTCGGATTGCATTTATCGAATGAAAAGCGCCTAATCGGCAGAGAGCGTAGTGATCGAGTCCGGACCAAAGATGCTTTGGCAGACGACGAGCGATGCGATAAAAAAGTGGAAGTTCTCATCAGATGATTCCGGGAAAACTGTTCAAGGTTCTGTCCGATTTGGATTAAATTGCGCCTCGGACACCAGGTAACAGCGAGGGCGCAGCCAATTGGCCGCGCCCTCGCTGTTACGCCGGTTGCTTGATCAGTTGGTGCCGATGTGCAGGTCTGGCCCCGTTTGCTTTTCTTCGAGTGCCGCCTGCGCTGCAGCAAGCCTCGCCGTCAACAACCGGAAGGGCGAGCAGGACACATAATTGAGCCCGATCTTGTGGCAGAACTTGACAGATTCAGGATCGCCGCCATGTTCGCCGCAGATACCCACTTTCAGAGTAGGCCGCGTGTTGCGTCCGTGGGCCGTAGCCATCTTCACCAGTTGTCCGACGCCGGCCTGATCCAGGGTGGCGAAGGGGTCCTGTTTGAAGATGCCGGCCTTGAGATACGCGGGCAGGAAGTTGTTGATATCGTCGCGCGAGATACCGAAGGTGGTCTGCGTCAGATCGTTGGTGCCAAAGCTGAAGAACTCGGCTTCTTCGGCGATCTTGTCGGCGGTCAAGGCTGCGCGCGGGATTTCGATCATGGTGCCCACCTTGTAATCGACTTTGACGCCCTTCTCCGCGAAGACCTCTTCGGCCACACGGCGGACGATTGAAGCCTGATTGCGCATTTCCTCGATTGAGCCGACAAGCGGGATCATGATTTCGGGATGCGGATCGCCGCCCTTGCTCTTGACCGCGACCGCAGCCTCGATGATGGCCCGAGCTTGCATCTCGGTGATCTCCGGGAATGTGATACCGAGACGGCAGCCGCGCAGGCCGAGCATGGGATTCTGCTCATGCAGCTCTTCGACGCGCGCCAGCAGCGGACGCAACTCCTTGAGCTTGGGCGAGCGGGGCTTGGTGTCTTCGAGATGCTTGATTTCCACGAGCAGATCTTCCCGCTTGGGCAGGAACTCGTGCAACGGAGGATCGATCGTGCGAATGACTACGGGCAGCCCGTCCATCGACTTGAACAGGCCGGCGAAGTCTGCGCGTTGCATGGGCAAAAGCTTCTTCAGTGCTGCCCTGCGATCCTTTTCGTTGTCGGCAAGAATCATGGCGCGCATGTGCGGGATGCGGTCCTCGGCAAAGAACATATGCTCTGTCCGGCAGAGTCCGATGCCCTGGGCTCCGAAAGCCTGGGCCTGCTTGGCGTCGCGCGGGATGTCGGCGTTGGCCCAAACCTGCAGCCGGCGGACCGGATCGACCCAGCTCATGAACTTGACCAGGTCAGGATCGTCCGGCTGCGCATCGAGCGTCTTCAGTTTGCCTGCAATGACGCGGCCAGTGGTGCCGTCGAGGGAGATCCAATCACCTTGCTTGTAGGTATGCCCCTTGACGCGCAATTCCTTTTTGCCTTCGTCCACCGTGCAATCGCCGGCGCCGGCCACGCAGCACTTGCCCATGCCGCGGGTGACAACCGCAGCGTGCGAAGTCATGCCGCCGCGCGAGGTCAGGATGCCGGATGCAACTTCCATGCCGGCGATGTCCTCGGGCGTGGTTTCGCCACGAACAAGGATGACGGATTTGTATGTGCCGTTGGTGTGGTGCTTCACGGCGTCCTCGGCGGTGAAGACGATCTGCCCCACAGCCGCGCCCGGAGAGGCCGGCAAACCGGTTGCGAGGACTTCGATCTTCTCGCCCTTTTCAACCAGCCTCGGAACCAGGAAGTCGTACAACTGGTTCGGCTCGACGCGGAAAATTGCTTCTTCCTGCGTGATCAAGCCTTCGCGCACCATGTCAATGGCGACACGCACAGCGGCCAGGCCAGTACGCTTGCCGTTGCGTGTCTGCAGCATGTAGAGCTTGCCATCCTGGATGGTGAACTCAAAATCCTGCATGTCGCGATAGTGTTTTTCCATCTTCCAGGTGATGGCTTTGAGATGGTCGTAGACCTTGGGCATGGCGCGTTCCAGCTCGCTGATCGAGAGTGGCGTGCGTACGCCGGAGACGACATCTTCACCCTGGGCGTTCATCAGGTACTCGCCGAAGAAGACGTGCTCACCAGTGGCAGGATTGCGGGTGAAACCAACGCCGGTGCCGGAGTTTTCGCCGAGATTGCCGAAGACCATGGCCTGCACGTTGACCGCTGTGCCGAGCCAGTCGTCGATGCGATTGATGCGCCGATAGGTTTTGGCGCGCTCATTTTGCCAGCTGCGGAACACGGCGTCGCGGGCAGCGACGAGCTGCTCGAGCGGGTTCTGCGGAAAGTCCTTGCCCGTTTCCTTCTTCACCAGCTTCTTGTACTCAGCGATGATCTTCTTCAAGGCGTCGGGTTGGAGTTCGTAGTCGAACTTCACCTTCTGGCTCGCCTTCACGGAGTCGAAAATGTGCTCGAACTTCTTCTTGGGAATATCGAGGACCACATCTCCGAACATCTGGATCAGTCGGCGATAGGAGTCGTAGGCGAAACGGGGATTGCCGCTGCGTACCGCGAGCGCTTCCACAGCTTCGTCATTCAGGCCGAGGTTCAGAATGGTGTCCATCATGCCGGGCATCGAGAACTTGGCGCCGGAGCGGACGGAAACGAGCAGAGGATTGTCGCCTGCGCCGAGTTTCTGGCCCTGCAGGTGCTCCAGATGTTCCAGGGCGGCGTGCATTTCCTTGTCGATCGCGGGACTGAGCGCGCCGCGCATGTATTCCCGGCAGGCTTCGGTCTGGATCGTGAAACCCGGAGGGACGGGCAGACCCGCATTGGTCATTTCAGCGAGGCCGGCACCTTTGCCGCCCAGCACATCCTTCATGCGGCCGTTGCCGTCCGCTTTGCCGTCGCCAAAGAAATAAACATACTTGGTTGTCGCTGCCTTTGAGGTTGAACCTGCCTTGTCTGCAAGTTGCGGATCGAGCACTGCCTGCGCCATGGAATGAAGCCTCCGATGTAGTAATGTTCAAACCCAACGACGAACGCGCGTCGTCAGGCACCAGTATTCCGCAACTACGGCGCCCAGAAAGGGAGTGGCAGCAGGTTGGCTCGGTTCGTTCGCGGGAAGTTCAGGTAAAAACCAAGCACGTGCAGTCACTCACACTTTGACTGCGCCTTGCGGAATCACGCGGTTCGCAATAACAAATAGCGCGCCAAGTATACACTTGCATGTGCCCAACATCACAGCCCATCGGCTTGCAGGATAGAGCCATTCTAGTTTCAGGCAGGTTTTTCGGGTCTCGTGCGGGCTCGCGCCAAATGGGGCCCGGCCGCACGGATGCTGAATGGTCAGGCGGCCGGCTGGGCGAAGCAGGGTTCGGATTGTGGGCAAGGGACCGCATTCTGGGAAATGAGGATGCGGTCCAATCCCACCAGGGCGAGAATTTCCGCGACCCGCGCGGACGCATTCACGACGGCGAATTCGTTCCCCGCGGCGTGGGCGCAACCATAGAGAGAAATGAGCGCGGCGATGCCCGCGGCGTCAATGCGCTCGACATGCGCCAGGTCCAGTGTCACGCTTTGGCTGCGGACAAGCGGGGCCAACCGCGAGACCAAGTCGTGCTCCTGGCCGCGGACCAGCTCGTGCAGGTCTCCGGGCGGAATAAGTAGTGCGACTTCGGAATGGGAAAGAATGGCGTTCATAGTACCTCCTCTGTTTCCCGGCAGCTCCCGGAACTCAAGGGAGGGCACTGCCGAATTCAGCTATTGCCTGTCCTTGAATTTGCATCCGGTCTGCCAAAGTGGCATTCCGCGGAATATGCTGATATCACAGTGGATGCGAGCGAAGCATCCAAGCTGGTTTGCGATTTCGGGTGTCCGGATTTGGTCCTGGCGTCCGCTATCGAACATGTTGCAGATTAGTACGCAGCGGGTGTGGAGAAGTTCCCTTGTCTGTTGACAAATCAGGTACTGGGGTTGAGAAAACGGTAACTGGTCTCACAGCGGACCAGGCACGCCATTTTGCGCTGGAAGCGGGGTTCAGCGATGCCGGGCTGGTGACCCTGCCGTACGCCAATGAGGCACGCGACGCCACACGATTTGCCGAGTGGGTGCAGGCTGGACATGCGGGTTCCATGTCTTATTTGACTCGTACGGACGAGGGTGGGAGTCATTTTGTTCGTGCCAAAGTTGGTACGCCGTTTCCCTGGGCGCGCTCGGCGATTGTTTGCCTGGCGAACTACAACTCTGCTCCGCCTCGATCGACCGCGCCCGCAGAGCCTGGATCGGGGTGGATTGCACGCTACGCGTGGTCGGGCCGGGTGGGAACCGATGGGGTGAGACGGCCCTCGGACTATCACAAGGTGTTGAAGAAGCGGCTGCAGGCATTGGAGGCCCGGCTGCATCAGGAATTCGGCGCCTTCGAAGCACGCGCCTACGTGGATACCGGGCCGGTCGTCGAGCGATCGCTGGCCACGGCTGCGGGGCTCGGTTGGACGGGCAAGAACACATGCCTGATTCATCCCAAGCTCGGGTCATTTGGGTTCCTAGCCGTGCTCCTGACTGACCTCGAATTCAGTCCAAAAGAAAAAAGGCTGGAAGCCACGGATCGGTGCGGGAGCTGTACGCGTTGCATCGAAGCCTGCCCGACCGACGCGCTCATTGCTCCCTACCGGATGGACGCGGCAAAGTGCATCGCCTATCTGACCATCGAGCACAAAGGGCCCATCGCGCCGAAGTTGATGGAAGGCATGGGCAGGCAGGTCTTCGGATGCGACATCTGCCAGGATGTGTGCCCGTGGAATCGAAAGGCGCCGATTGGTAGCGATTCCCAGCTCGAGCCCCGCGTCGAACTCGTCAATCCCGCGCTGGAAGTTTTGGCCGCACTCGACGAGCAGTCCTTCGAGAGGACCTTCAACGGCTCGCCGGTCCGGCGCGCGGGATTCTCCGGGTTGCGGCGTAACGTTGCGATTGCGATGGGAAATAGCGGCGCGCGCGGACTTGCTGCACCGCTGCGTGAGTGGGCAAGTGCGGCAGACGAAGGTTTGCGCGCGGGGGCCCTGTGGGCGCTCAAGAGGCTTAATCTGTAAATGGGTTCGACGGCAAAATGTAAACTCGAAACCCCAGGCAACTGCGACCGGCAAAATGCAGGTCAGCAAAAAATTTGAACTATGAAACGCGCATCACATTGGCCGCGCTGAGGCCTTTGGGGCCTTGCTGGCACTCGAATTCGACAGATTCGCCCTCGTTCAGGGTCTTATAACCTTCTTCCTGAATCGCGGAAAAGTGAACAAAAACATCCTCCCCGCTTGACCGCTGAATGAAACCGTAGCCTTTTGCTCCATTGAACCACTTCACTACACCCTGTTCTTTCATGTACTAGCTCCTTCTTCGGTGGTCGGCACAAAACCCCTGGCTTCCGCGTCATGAAACACATGCCACGACGGGAAGTCTGACAACCCCAGAGACGCCGCGAGCCGCCCACGCACGCGAGAATCTGTGCGCTGAGGCAGCTCGTTGACCTACCGGATTTGGGATTGTGCTCGCCAAGAACCAAAACATCCAAAACGAAACGGCCTTCCAATGGTTCGAACCAGCGTGCCTCCCGGCGCGCCGTGCTCAAGTTATGGCAGGAAACGGGTTAGGATGCAAGGGGAAAATGGGGATTGCCTTGACCCGGCCAGTGAACCTTCGTCACGGCCGCTCAAATGACAAACAGTCTATTCTTGAGAAGAGGTCGGCGAAACCTGCGTTTTTCTTGTCATCGCCGTCCCTGCCCTAAAGTCTTCTAGAGGAAGAAATACGTGTCAGACGTCTCAGATGCCGGTACGCTCGGCGGAACTGTAGGCCAACCCGAGTGTGTGGCGGCGCCTGCTCCGCCGGTCACCCAATCCAAGTGGTACCGTCTGCGCCGGAGCTGCGAACCGGTCCTGAGCTATTTGCTCGACAGCGAAGTGCATACCTACGCCTTCAGCGTCGCGGCCAACGCAATTATCTCGTTCATCCCGTTTATTGTGCTGCTCTACACGCTTTCGCGTGCCTTTTTTCATTCGACGGTGATGGTAGAAGTGGTGGGGAAGATGGTCCACTATTTTCTGCCTTCGAATCAGGACTGGGTAGCCGCCAGCCTGGCCAACGCTGCCAGCCGGCAGGGTGTCCAGTGGATATCCGTAGTCATGATCCTGATCTCGTGCACGGGAATCTTTCTGCCGCTCGAAGTGGCGCTGAACCAGGCCTGGGGCGTGAGCAAGAGTCGTAACTATCTGTTGAACCAATTGGTCGCGTTTGGGCTGGCAATCCTGATGGTGGCTTTGGCGATTGTGAGCATCCTGCTAAGCACCTGGCAGCGGCAGATTCTCGGCGTGCTCTTCTTTCATCACACCGACAACCTTTTCTTCGAAGGCATCAGCTATCTCTGGCTCGCGCTCTCGACAGGCGTCGCATCCATTCTGTTCTTTTTCTCGATCTACTGGATCCTTCCCAACCGCAGGATTCCAGCGCGCCATGTTCTGCGGACGTCCGTGGTGACCGGAATCGTCTGGCTGCTGGCCAAGAACATCTATGTCGCGGTCTTGCCCCACCTGGATCTCAAGGCGCTCTACGGTCCTTTTTACGTTTCAGTGGGATTGCTCTTCTGGGCTTATGTTTCGGGGCTGATCCTGTTTGCCGGCGCGCAGTTCAGCGTGACGCGGATGAACGGCGAGAAATAGGGAGCGCGCAGGTCGAATGACTGCATCCGTTGAAAATATCTAAGGCAACTTGAACGCTTTCACCGCAATCGCATTGGGATTGCGGCCGGCGGGCAGCATAGTGAAGAGGGAGTGCGATACGGTTCGCACCACGGCCACATCGCCGGAGCGGGCATCGACAACAAACAGCAGATGGCCGGAAGCCGAAAAGGCGAGTGCCGAAGGGCCGTCGCCGACGTGGATGGCTCCAGTGCGTTTACCGTCGTCGATGGAGTAGATGGTCACCTCTTGTGAGCGCAGGTTGCCGACATAGAGCAGAGAATTGTCGGCCGAGACGAGACCGCGCACCGGATCGGCGCCCATGAGGTAAGCTCCCAGCACATCGTCCGTCCCGGTGATGACTTCCGAGATCGTGTCGCTGAGCGAGTTCGACACGAAGATTTCGCCGCCGTCGGGCTTGAGCGCAAGCTGGACAGGCTGGCGACCCACATCGAGCAGGGATTCGACTCGATCCGTCTCGACCTGACTCGATTGGCCCGAGTTCAGCTGACCCAAGTTAGCCTGTCCCAGCCGCGCTGCGTGCGCGAGTGCGATGGCCATGACCTGGTGACCGCCGGAACACGCCGCGAAAACCTTGGACGAATCGGGCAGAATGACGACGTCGTTGGCGCCGGGGCAGCCCTCGAAGACTGCACGTACCCTGAGCGATGATGGGTCGACGAGACTCACCGAGTTGCCGCGCCGGTTGGCGACGGCAAGCGTTTTACCGTCCGGAGAAACGCGGACTGCTGCAGGTTCTTCGCCCGTGCCGATGACCGCGATGACGCGGCGGCCTTTGAGATCGACGACCGAAACGTTATTGGACGCGGAATTGGCGACGTAGGCTAGCTTGTCGTCGGGATCGAGCGCGATTGCGACTGGCTGCTTATGGACGTAGATCGTTGCAGCAACTGAGTTGTTTTCGGTGTTGATGACCGAGATCGATCCCTGTCCGCCGGGCGGCCCAGAGTTGACGACGTAGACTTCGTTGCGGGTGGTACTGGGCGCGACAGCAACAGGGTTCTGGCCCACTTGCAGTTCGCGATCGAGGCGCACATTCACCACGTCATAGATCGATACCGTGCCGCTGCCCCCGTTCGTCACGTAGGCATATTCGCGGTAATTGGCGGGATATTGGGGAAAATCGTGCGGGCGGCAGCCAGCGAGAGGCAGGGACAACACGAGAGCCAGAAAACGCACGGTGAAACTTCCCCGCGGCACAAACACCCCGAAAAGCAGGTCCTTCGCTTCGCTCAGGATGACAACCTTAGCGGGCCTTGGCGACATGCGTGTCCGCCGAACCGGTCTCGATGTACAAGCCGCGGGGCAGCTTGCGGCGGACCACCGGGGCGATCTGTTCAATCTCGTCCATCATCAGGGCGAATTGGTTGGGATAGATTGATTGCGGCCCATCGGAAAGGGCCTTTTCCGGCTGATGATGCACTTCAACGAGAATCCCGTCAGCGCCGGCTGCAATCGCGGCGCGGGCCATGGGCAGAACGTTGTCGCGCTTGCCCGTGCCGTGGCTCGGGTCGACAAGAATGGGCAGATGGCTTAACTTCTGCGATGCCGGCACGATGCTGAGGTCGAGAGTGTTGCGCGTGTGGTCGGCAAAGGTGCGCACCCCGCGCTCGCACAGGATGACTTCATAGTTGCCCTCGCTCATGATGTACTCGGCAGCCATCAGGAACTCGTCGAGTGTGGCGCTCAGCCCGCGCTTGAGCAGAACCGGTTTGCGCAGCCGCCCGGCATGCTTGAGCAAAGAAAAGTTCTGCATGTTCCGGGCGCCGATCTGGATGACGTCGGCCCACTCGGCGACGAGCTCGAGGGTCTCGTTGTCGATGGCTTCGGTGACGATGCGGAGGCCGAATTTGTCCCTGATTTCGGACATGATCTTCAACGCTTCGACGCCGAGTCCCTGAAATGCGTAAGGGGATGTTCGCGGTTTGTAGGCTCCGCCGCGGAAGAATTGCGCACCTGCCGCCGACACCTGTTCTGCGATGGCGAATGCCTGCTCGCGGCTTTCAATGGAGCAAGGGCCGGCGATCATCGCCAGGTTTCGTCCGCCGATCGCCGCGTCAGTGCCGGGAAAGCGAACGATCGTGTCCTCTTCCTTCACATCGCGGCTGGCGAGCTTGTAGGGCTTGCTGACGCGGATGACATCGGCTACCCCGGAGAGATCTTCGAAGTTACCGCGATCGATTTCGCCGGGATTGCCGGTGATGCCGATCGCAGTTCGCTGTGCACCCGGCAGTGGGTGGGCGCGAAAACCCATTTGCTCGATGTGATCGCAGACCGCCTGAATTTCCTCCGGCGTTGCCTGCGCTTTCATGACAACCAGCATCAGTGGCCTCTCAAACCCTCTAGTCTATGATACTTCGCTGAAGTCGTGCTCCTCCGAAGGGTGGAGGCAGGGTCAAGAAATGCTCTCAGCGCGAACGCTGCGTGCGGCGTTCCGCGTTGCGTTTTTCGGCGCGCCATTTGAAACCCAGCCACGCCAGATAGCCCAGCTGCAGAACCCAGGTCACCGTATACGCGGCAATCACAAATCGATGATCGAGAATGGCTGCCTGATCCATGCTTTCCTTCTTTTCGGACGAAGTCTCAAAACAGATTCACGGCGCTATATATTTGCCGCCAGCGCTTCCTCGGCTTCTTCGGCTTCGTACTGCTGGTGTTTGCGCTCCACGTTGTAACGCAGAATGAGAACGAAAATCCCCCACATCATCCACGCCAGCATGTTCCACAAAAAAGGTCCCACCATGGATTTGTCCATGCCCGAACCCTCGGCGCCGCCAAAGACCGGTGCGGGATGCTGCGTGCGCCACCAGCGATTGGACATGTAGACGATGGGCACATCGAGTGCGCCAAAGATGCCGAGCACCGCAGCGAGTGTTTGCACTTGCGGCCCGGCAGCAAAGCGGCGCAGCAGCAGGTAGCTGACATAAATGAGCCACAGCACCAGCGTGGTGGTGAGGCGCGCGTCCCATGTCCACCAGATGCCCCAGGCGCGGCGTCCCCACAGAGGGCCCGTGGTCAGCACCACAGTGCAGAAGACTACGCCGACCTCTGCGCCTGCGAGAGCCCACGCATCAGCCACTTGCGCCCACTCGGCGCGGCTGTGGCGGAAGGTCAAAAAACCGATGGAGCCAAGAAGCGAGATCGCGAAGAACAGAAACGCAACCGAGGCCGAAGGTACGTGATAGAAGATGATGCGGAAGATTTCGCCCTGCATCGCGTCAATGGGCGCGACGTAAATGGCCTGATAGAAGCCCCAGATCATCAGCGCGACGGTGACGGCGGCGTAAAGGCCGATGGCGAGTTTCTTCATACTTGGACCCTGGTTTTCGACTCCTAACCAGTGTACGACGAAGAGAATGGTGCGCTGGAGTCAACTGGTGTTTCGCAAAAACAGGAAGGCTCCGGTTAGTCACGCCGGAGCCTTGTGATCCTGAAGAGACGCCAGTAGGTGGCGCGCCGTCTGATACCCGTTAAGAGTATTGCAGCCGATGTTGCATGTCAACCGAGAACGATGCGTGGCATGCATCCATTCCTATTTTGAAATCAACCACCCGAATTAGCCGGTCGCACGAATGCGGAGGGCAGGAGAATCGAACTCCCAGAGCTGACAAGGCCCTGCGACCGTGTATCAGACGGCGTCCAGTACCTACTGCAAATACCCTCCAGACGCCGATGTCTGAGATTAGGTGACTCTACCAATGGAGGAGACAAAAAAGAGTGCTCCAAGTCACGAGTGTTGCGAGAGCAATCGCATGTCACTCCGCGTGAAAGATCACGTCGAAGAGCAACAAACTTACCGTGGTAAAGATGATGTCGTAGCCGACGAGCAGCTTGATCCAGAGCGACGGGTCGCTGTCGCCGGTAAGGATGGACGTGGTGGCGACCACCATGGCCAGCAGCGCCGGAAGAAAAATGGGAAAGAGAATCAGCGGCAACAGCAGTTCGCGGTTGCGGCTACGAATAGCGAGCGCCGCGAAGAATGTTCCATTGGCCACCAGGGCCCACGTGCCCAGTGGCAGCACCAGCGCCAGCAGCCACCCGTTCCCTTCGATGTGCAGGTTGTACATCACGAGGAAGACCGGCGCCAGCGCGATTTGAACGATGGTGACAAACAGAAAGTTGGCCAGAACCTTGGCCAGAAACAGCTCGGCTCCGGGCGCGGGCGCCATGCGTTGCGCATCGAGAACCTGGTGGCGAATCTCTCGCGCCCATGCCTGGTTGAGCGCGCTGACGGACGCGAACATGGTAGCGACGCAGAGTACGCCGCCCGCAATATCGCGCGCAAAGGCACCCCGCGGGTCGAACGAGATCGAAAACAGAACAACCACCAGCAGAGCAAAAAACAGCATCGAGTTGATGGCGTCTTTCGAGCGCCATTCGATGCGCAGGTCCTTTACCAGATGGGTCCAGAGAGCGCTGGTCATTTCTCTTCCTCTCGCTGGGGATCGGTGGCTGGTTGGGACTGGTCTCCCACCCTTGCGCCCAAGGACTCGCGCAAGGATGGGGCACCCGGCGACTTGATCAAGTCGGCAGTCTGGACTTCTACATCGAGTGCCTGTGCCGCACGCAGGTAGTCTTCGGGGCTGAGAATCAATTGCGTGCCGCGGGCTCCGGCGGAGACGCTGATCTTGTCGAAGAGGATCGCGGTCTCGTCGATGTAAGCCGGGAACGGCTTCCTCGATCCGAATAGAGTGACGCCACCGCGAATGTAGCCTGTGAGCGGTTGCACATCTTTGAGCGGGGCCATTTCGGCTTTGCGCAGTCCCGCGGCGCGGGCCAGCTTTTTGAAATCGAGTTCGGCATCGCCGGGGATCACGGCGAAGCGATAGATGTTTGGCCCGCCGGTAGTCAGCAGAGTCTTGAAGACCTGTTCCGCAGGCATGCCGATCTTTTTCGCCACAGTGATCGCCGACAAATCCTCAGGATCGACTTCGTACTTGCGCAGTTCGAATGGAATGCCGAGGCTTTCGAGGAAACGTGCGCCGTTGGTCTTCATTTCGTAGGCGTTCCTTGCTCGAACGACGCGACGCGTCCTGCCTTCAGCGCCAGCACCCAATCTGCAATCGGTGCGGCGGCATCGCGCTGATGGGTCGTGATGACAATGGTGCGATTGCCCTGGCGAAAACCGGAGAGCAACTCGACCATCTGTTGCACGCTCTCTACATCCATGTTGGAAAATGGCTCGTCGAGCAAAAGCAGCTCGGGAATCGGCAGCAGCACGCGCGCCAGTGAAGTACGTTGGCGCATCCCCTGCGAATATTGGCCGAACGGCCGCTGCAACTCAGGATCGAGACCAACTTGACGCAACGCTTCCGCAGGCGTCAAGCACGGCTGTCCGGGATACAGACTGGCGAAATAGCGGAGATTTTCCTGCGCGGTCAGTTCGTCGTAGAGCATGGGCGCGTGGCTCATGTAGCCGATGCGCGCACGAGCGTCGTGCGGCTCCTGGTCGCCGAAAACCTTCACGGTACCGTGGGTGGGGCGCAGAAGACCAGCGAGAATGCGCAGCAGCGTCGACTTGCCCGCGCCGTTCTCGCCGATCAAAACATAGCAGCTGCCTGGCTCCAGATCGACCGAGACCTGACGCAGTGCTGCGAACGAGCCAAAGAGTTTGGAAACCTGATCCAGACGTGCAGAAAGTGGGCGTGTGTGGAGGGTCGAGCGATCAGCCTCCGGGGCGAGGGTCATGCGTTTATTCGGCGGCTGCCGGGTGATCGGAACTCGCCTTCGTTGTTGCCGCTGCCGCGGCAGCGCGCGAATTGGCAGGAGCGGCGGCGGGCTTGGCGGGCGCAGCTCCGGGCTGTGCAGGCGCATATTTGCTGGCGCATTTGGCCTGCAGCTCGGAGGCATGGAAGATACCATCGCGTCCATAAGTGCCGGCGGCGAGTGCCTGTGCATCGTCCTTGAACGTATCGGGCGGCGGCTCTGAGCCCTTGTAATTCACGACCAGCGTGCGGCCAGTTGCAGCTTTCGGCGAATGGCTCTCAAACTCGTTCAGGACAAACGTGACATGGGTACCGCTTTGCTCGATAGAGCCCGGCTTGACGAATCCTTCCACGCGCAGATTGCTCTTGTAAGCTTTGTCCCCCATTCCGCCCAATTCGGCGATGGTGACGAAGTAGCTTTTGCTTGAGCCGTAGCCCGAGTACGCCAGCCAGCCGATGGTGCCGAGGATGACAGCGACCGCGATGCCGATCCGGAGCGAGTTTGAGGATTTCTTCATGTCCTGATGCCCACCCTTAACGATACGGGCCAAAGGAGGCCGGGTCAATCATATGACGCAACTTGGGTGATTTGGATCACATTTCAGTTCGAGACCATGCGCTCATCCAAAGGTCTCCCGGCCGGAGGCCCTAGTGAGCGGAATCAAGGGTTTGTGCGGCACGATCGAGCGCCTGCGCGAGCACCGCGAGCTGCTGGCTGCCCCTTGCACCGTCCTTGGCGTCGATGGCCTCATTGACACCGGGAATGACCACTGCGGAGTAGCCGGTGAACTCGCCGGGAGCATAGATGGTGTGCTTGTACCAGGAGCGATTCGGGAGACCATCCGGCGATAGCAGCGCGGTTTCGGCCGCCCGAAGTGCCTGGTTCAACTTCGTGGGGTCGCTGGGCGGAGCGATCTGTGCGGCATGGGCCTTGTTGGCAGCGGCGGCAAGGCGTGCAGCGGCAGAGAGAGCGGGGCCGAAGTCCATGGAACTAAGTCCGGCGTCGCTTGCCTTGCGCTTGGCTGCTTCGAGATAAGAAGTGATTTCGCGGGCGTAGGCTGGATAGTCGTACGGAAGCACGTCGGCGTCGGCCATGCGCAAGGATTCGAGGCCAAAGACGCGCGCCATTTCCTGCAGATAGACGAATTTCGGATCTGCGTTCATGACGAACCATGCATAGTCGTCAAAGGTGGAGTGGTAGACGCCATACGGTCCCGAGGAACCGATATCGGTCGATGGCACGCCTGCATGCTGCAGAAACGGTGTGAAGTCGGATCCGGAGCCTAGATCGGCGACGCGGACTTCCTCGCCGGGCTGAAGAGGCGCATTGGAGGCGCGATGTTCATTTCCCTTGTCGCGGTTGAGCCGCCACTGCTGATACACCGTGCCTGCCACTGGGCTTGGAACAGACTTGGTCACATCGCGCACGAACTGTTTGAGCGAAGGAACTGCCGCCGCGTTGAAATCTGGTCCGGCGACGCCAACATCGGTGTTGAAGTAGGCAACGGCGTGATCCAGAGTCTGAGCGTGCTGCTCAACCCACTCCGTTGAGCCGATAAGACCCTCTTCCTCGGCATCCCAGCTGCAAAAGACGATGGTTCGTTTCGGCTTCCATCCCTCTTTCAGCAGCGCGCCAATGCCGTGCACCGCTTCAAGCATGGCAGCGGTGCCGCTGTTTGGATCGACCGCACCGTAGACCCATGCATCCCGGTGATTGCCATTCACCACCCATTCATCGGGGTACTGCGCCCCTTTGATTTTGCCGATCACGTCCCAGATCGTTCGGCGCTGATAATCCTGCTGCGAAACAAGATGGACTTTCACCCCGCCGGGTCCGAGATGATAGCGAAACGGCAGAGCGCCCTGCCAGCCCTGCGGCGCACCGGAACCTTTGAGCGCCTGCAAAATGGGAGCTGCATCGTGATAGCTGATCGGAATCGAGACAATGTGCGGCTGGTTTCCGTCGGGATTAACGCGCGCCGCATCGGGCAAATCGGGCGTTGAAGCCACGCCGGGAGTTTCCGGGTCGCCAGGATACTTGAAGAGATACTGTACGGAGCCGCGCTGCGCGCCGGTTTCAGGACGCCACGGCCCCATCGGGTAGGCATCGCCTTTGAAGTAGCCGTCGTCCTGCGGATCGGAATAGATGAGGACACCGGCAGCGCCGCGCTGCTCGGCCAGATAGACTTTGACGCCGCGAAAATTCGAACCATACCGGGCGATCACGATCTTGCCATGCAGATCGATGTGTTGCGCAGCGAGCTGATCGAAGTCTTCCAGCCGGCCGTAATTCGCGTAGACCACTTCGCCGGTCACGTCCCCCGAAGCAGACGAGCCATTGAAGGGCATCACGACCCGGGGATTGTCTTGCCCCGGATCATTGTCCACATGCTCGCGCGTGGGTCCGCTCATCAGCGGCTTGCCTTCAGCGTCGAAGGCTTCGACCCGCACCACCTTGGGCTGATTCAGCAACACGCGATAGGGCACGATCTCGGTTTCCAGGCCTGCAGCACGAAACTTCTCAGCGACATATTCGGCCGTCTTATGGTCTTCGGGAGTAGCGGCAAGATGCGGCTCGGCGGTGAGGGTCTTCAACTCCTCGCCAGCCAATTTGGCGCTGGGCACATCAAGAAACTTCGCTTCGATCGCGGCTTCTTTGGAGAAGTCGGTGTAGCCAAATGCCGCCGGAGCGGCCGCCTGCGCAGGCGAACGACGCGAAGAGTCATCGGGGATTAGAACGAGAAGAAAAAGAAGCGCAGAAGATTTCCGAATGAGCATCCGATTAGGCCCTTGGTCGAGTGCTTGCGATGCAGTGGGGATTGTCAGAGGACGGCACGAACGGCTCCGCCGCAATTCACCTCAGCTTACACTAAGAAAGCGGGGGTTGTTTTCTGGACGAAGAGCGGAGGTCCAATGATGAATGGATGCGCACCGTGCAGCAAGAGTCCGCACTTGGGGCGATGGAAACCCCGAGCGCGCGCGAGACACAGCTGCCGCAGGTGGTGCGCGCCCTGCGCAATCCCAACTTTCGACTCTTTTGGAGCGGCAATTTTCTCTCGAACATCGGCACCTGGATGCAGAACGTGGCCCAGGGCTGGCTCGTTCTTCTGCTGACGAATTCGGCATTCTGGCTGGGAGTGGTCGGGTTTGCGGGGTCGATTCCGTTTCTACTCTTCACGCTCTTTGGCGGTGTCATCGCGGATCGCGTGGACAAGAGGCGTCTCCTGCTGGTGACGCAGACGGCCATGATGATCCTGGCATTTTCGCTGGCAACGCTGGCATGGTTCAAAGTGATTACCGTGTGGGAAGTAGCGGCAATCGCCTTCCTCAATGGCGTGGCCATGTCGATGAATGCGCCCAGCTATCAGGCGATGGTGCCGCGGTTGGTGAAGCGCGAGGACCTGACGAATGCCATCGCATTGAACTCGGCACAGTTCAACATGTCCCGCATTCTTGGTCCGTCGCTGGGTGGTTACGCGATGGCGGCCTTCGGAGTGGCAGGCAACTTTTTTCTGAATGGTGTGAGCTTTCTCGCGGTCCTTTGGGCGCTGGTCCGCATCAAGTATCCGGACGAGAAACCGGCGCGTCACGAGAGCATGTGGTCGAGCCTCCGCGGAGGATTTGCCTATCTGCACGAGAATAAGCAGATGCTGGTGCTGATGTGGATGACCGTGGCCGCGAGCTTGTTTGGCTTTCCATTTCTCACCTTCATTCCGTACTTCGCTAAGGTGCAGTTGAATGCAGGCGAAAGCGGGTTGGGATGGCTGCTGGCTTCATCTGGATTGGGCGCCGTGCTTGGTGCGATGACAGTAGCAGTTGCTGGAATGATCCGGCACCGGGGACGGGTATTGACCCTGTCTGGAGTGGCCTTCTTTCTAGCCATTATCGGATTTTGTTTCTCGCATAGCTTCGCGCTCTCAGAGTGCCTGGCCTTTGTCGAGGGATACTGCGGGATCACGATGATCTCCTGCTTCAATGTGTCGATTCAGCATCTGTCGTCGGACGAGATGCGCGGGCGGGTCATGAGCATCTACGCGACGAGCTTTCTCGGCCTTCCGCCACTGGGCGCATTGCTGGCAGGAGAACTTTCACGGCACGTCCCCACCGGCCATGCGTTGGCCGTCATGTCCGGGCTGGCGGGGATGCTCTTTCTCGGATTCTTTGCTTTCTCTCAGCCGCTGCGCGAACTGGACTGACGGCCGGATGCGCCATGGTGCTACGCGACCGGCTGTGCGCAGTGGGCGCAGCGTTTCGCGGCTGCGGGGATGTCACTGAGGCACTCGGGGCAGGCTTTGGTAGCAGGCGGCGTATCCGGTACCGGCTTCTTGAAGCGCGCCAGCAGGGCATTGACCGGGAGAACGAAGGCGAAGTAGACCACCGAGGCGATCAGGACGAACGAGATGAAGTGATCGATAAAGTTGCCGACCTTGACCTGACCTTTGCCGACATGAAGGATGATGGAACTGAAGTCGGGCTGGCCCACAGTAGCCGCGATCAGTGGGTTGATGATGTCGCTGACCAGCGAGGTCACGATCGCTCCGAACGCGGCGCCGATGATGACGGCCACCGCGAGGTCCACAACGTTTCCGCGAAGAATAAAGTCCCGAAAGCCTTTGAGCATGTCTTCCTCCTGCAAATGATTCGTCGCTCGTTCCGCGACCGTATGCAGTCTTGCCGCCGGCGCGCCGTGCGTACTGCCATGCTACACGCCGAGCATGAAAAGGCCACGCCCGAAGTTGGAGTAAACTTGCGGCAAGCTTCCCCGCAACTGCTGGTGAGGTGTTGCGATGAAGTATGTCCGAATCTCTGCAATCTTCCTGCTGGCTTTTCTGTCCGCAGGCGCCATATGGGGCGGCCTCACTCTGATTGCCAATGCGCACGGTAATCCGTTTGGGCTCATGCCCCAGAGCTTCCTCCAGTTTTCGCCCTTCCATTCCTACCTGATTCCCGGGATGATTTTGTTGGTCGCGAATGGCCTGCTGCCGCTTTGGGTGCTCGTGCTTGTCGCATTACGACGGCGGCTTTCTGGACTTTGGATGGCCGTTCAGGGCTGCGTGCTGCTGGGGTTTCTGGCTGCCGAGTGCTGGATGTTGCGGGTGGTGGTTTGGCCTCATGTCTTCTATGGGGCGATAGGGCTTCTGCTGATTGTCATCGGACTCTTGTTGCACCGGGGATCCGCGCCGGGGCTGTCTGTCCGGCCGACTCCCCAACTTTTTCACGGATA
Source organism: uncultured Acidobacteriaceae bacterium (assembly GCA_963745845.1). Lineage (GTDB taxonomy): Bacteria > Acidobacteriota > Terriglobia > Terriglobales > Acidobacteriaceae > Telmatobacter. The sequence goes on from CAVUZE010000007.1 coordinate 496,213, forward strand.
GGCGACAAGGAACACAATCATCGCCAGGATCATGAGATCGGCATAGAGCAGCAACAGGACACCACCGTGATAGAGGCTCCACTTACGCTGCAGGCAGCGAGCAACCTCTCCCATGCCCCACGCGGCTACAAAAAGAGCGAGGATCTGCCACCGGGAGCCATGTAGGTCTTCAATGTGAGGAAAGCCCGCCAACAATAGGCTGGCAACAAATGCCCCGAGCGAAAGCACGATGCCGCGCACGAGTGATTTTTGCCGAAGATGAATGATGGCGAAGCGGGGCCGCACAATTCCTTACTGTAGACGGTTGCCCTTAGACCTGTTTTCAATTCTCATGTGACATTTTGAGTGCTGAACAACATGGCTTTTGTAATGAAAAGGCCGCTGAGCTGATGTGCCTTCGCTCCAAAGTAATTGGAGAACAGCTCTAGCGCGCGACGAGTTCCATCTCACGGAGCGACTCGGCGTAGGGTGCGCGCAGCACACCGCGCTCGGTAATGATGGCGGTCACGTACTTCGCCGGTGTCACGTCGAAGGCGGGGTTGCAGATGCCCACGCCATGTGGCGTGAGCTGTTTGCCGCCATGATGCGTCACCTCCACAGGACTGCGCTCTTCGATGGGGATCGCGTCGCCAGTGGCTGTAGCGGTATCAATAGTTGACCAGGGCGCGGCGCAGTAAAACGGAATGCCGTGCTCCTTGGCCAGAATGGCCACATTGTAGGTGCCAATTTTATTGGCGAAATCGCCGTTGGCGGCGATGCGGTCTGCGCCCACTACAACGGCTTTGATTTTGCCTCGGCGCATCAGGCTTGCGGCCATGTTGTCGCAGATCACGGTCGTTGGAATCCCGTCTGCCATCAGCTCCCACGCCGTGAGTCGCGCGCCTTGCAGAAACGGCCTCGTCTCGTCCGCGTAGACGTGGATGCGTTTGCCCTGCTCGACCGCCGAGCGGATGACGCCCAGCGCAGTCCCATAGCCGCACGTGGCGAGAGCGCCCGCGTTGCAATGCGTCAATACGCCGCCTTCGTCGGGCAGAAGGGCGCCGCCAAACGCGCCCATCGCTTTGCAGGCGGCGATGTCTTCGTCATACATGGCGTGCGCTTCGGTAAGGAATCGTTCCTTGACCTCGTCCATCGATGCGCGGGAAGCGCGAAGTGTCGTAAAAAGCCTTTTCATCCGGTCGATGGCCCAGAAGAGATTCACCGCCGTAGGCCGCGTGCCTGCCAGCCGTGAGCAGATCCTTTCAAATTCCGGTGCAAACTCCTCCGTGGTCTTCGCGTCCGACTTGAGCGCCCCAAGCGCCACGCCATACGCGGCCGAAACACCGATGGCCGGTGCGCCGCGCACAACCATGGTGACAATGACGTCCGCCACCTGTTGATATGTGGTCGCGAGAACGTAGGTCTCTTCAAGGGGAAGTTTGGTTTGATCGATGAAACGGACGCCTTCCGGGGTCCAGGCAAGGGTAGGAATCATGCATTCTCAGTGTAACCCGCGCACTCGTCCAAAGGTCCGCCCGGCGCAGCCGTGAAAACATTTACAAAAATTACTGGACTCCCCTCCGCCCATCTCCGTACATTGGAATCCGTATTCTCAACGCGCTTCCGTCTATCAGTCAGCGGCTTTGAGCCGCTTTACGGAAGCCATAGCGGTTCAAGGAGCAGTCTTGAAACTTACCTCGGTCGACTGGCTGATCATGCTGCTGTATTTCGTCTTTGTGCTGGGCATCGGTTTTGCCCTCAAGCGCTACATGAAGACGAGCAAGGACTTTTTCCAGGCAGGTCGAGCGCTGCCCGCATGGATCTGCGGCCTGGCCTTCATCAGCGCCAACCTCGGCGCGCAGGAAGTGATCGGCATGGGCGCTTCGGGCGCGAAGTATGGCCTCGAAACAGCGCAGTTCTACGGCATTGGCGCCATTCCCGCCATGATCTTTGTGGGCATTTTCATGATGCCCTTCTACTACGGCTCCAAGGCCCGCTCGGTGCCGGAATTTCTGCGGCTCCGCTACGACGAAAAGACGCGCGCCCTCAACGCCTGCTCCTTCGCGGTGATGACCGTCTTCAGCTCCGGCATTTCGATGTATGCCATGGCGCGACTTATTCAGGCACTGCACGTCTTTGACGGGCTGTTTCGCGCGCTGGGCTTGCCCGCAGGCGGTATCTTTACTTTCTCGATTGTGTTGTCGGCAGTCATCGTACTGCTCTACATCTTTCTGGGCGGACTCACCAGCGCGATTTACAACGAGGTGCTGCAATTCTTTCTCATCATTGCCGGATTCCTGCCGCTGGTTCTGCTTGGACTCAAAAATATCGGTGGCTGGTCGGGACTGAAGGCCTCCGTGCCTCTCCAGTACATGCATGAATGGAAGGGTGTGATGCACGCCAGCACCAATCCGATGGGCATCGACCTCATCGGCATCGGGATTGGCCTTGGGTTCGTGCTCGGCTCCGGGTATTGGTGTACAGACTTCCTGGTCATCCAGACGGCGATGGCCTCCCACAACATGGATTCGGCGCGTCGCGTTCCGCTGATTGCAGCGATCCCGAAAATGGTTTTTCCGTTCCTTGTCATTCTGCCCGGTCTGCTGGCGATTGGACTCGCTACTCCGCATACGACTACCGTGGTTCGCAATGAAAACGGCGTGATCTATCACGAGACGACTGTCGTTCCCAAAGAGGTCGAAGAGGGCCGCGGCCTGGTCCCAGCAAAACTGAACCCGGTCACAGGGCAACCGATGCTCGACGCAAGCGGCCATCCACTGCTCGACTACGACATGGCTACACCGAATCTGCTGCTCCACTATTTCCCCACGGGCATTCTGGGATTGGGGCTGACGGCGCTGCTGGCGAGCTTTATGAGCGGCATGGCAGGCAATGTGACAGCGTTCAACACTGTGTTTACCTACGATCTCTATCAGTCTTACATTCACAAAGGCGCCAGCGACAAACACTACCTCGCTGTTGGCCGATGGGCGACCGTCGGAGGAATTCTGCTCTCCATTGGAACGGCATTTGCCGTGATCAGCTTCAACAACATTCTCGACATCCTGCAACTGGTCTTCTCGATCGTGAATGCGCCGCTCTTCGCGACATTCCTGCTCGGCATGTTCTCAAAGCGGACGACAGGGCACGGAGCATTTGCCGGATTGGTCGCGGGCACTTCCGCAGCACTGCTGCATCATGGGCTCACGCTGCCCATCGAAGCGCGTCCCGGCATCCACGGCGGTTGGATCACCGTGCTGCATCACTACCCGAGTGACATGGCGCAGAACTTCTACGGCGCCATCTTCGCATTCGGTATCAACTTCGTGGTTGCCGTGGTGGTCAGCCTGTGTACCAAGCCTCGGCCTGAATCGGAGCTCGTCGGCCTGGTTCATTCGCTCACGCCCAAGCCGCCGCGCCTGCACAACAGATGGTGGAAGAGCCCCGAAGCTCTCGCCGTCGCCATTCTGCTCGGAGCCATTGCGCTCAACATTTTCTTTGCCTGAGGCGGAGGACACGATGAGTCTCGATTTGCGCATCCCCATGGGTCTGATGTTCACTCTGACCGGGCTGATCCTTTCCGGCTTCGGCTTGTCCACAAGGGACAACGCCGATCTCTACGCAAAGAGTCTTGGCATCAACGTCAATCTCTGGTGGGGGCTGGTGTTGCTCGCTTTCGGCCTCACCATGTTTCTCCTGGGCCGCCGCGGACAAAAGCAATTGGCCAAGGAACAGCCTCAGCTTGAAGAGGGGCAGCCGCGGCGCGGGCACTGAGAATCTGGCAATCAATGCGCGCTGCTCCAACTTGCTTCCTCCGCCGATGTGCAGGGGCTGCTTGACTTGAGAGCTTCGGTGAATCGGCGCCTGTCGGAACAATTCGGCGAAGGGTTCTGGATTACAAATCTGACCGAGAAGGGCGTCCTGTTTGAAATGCGCCGTTCCAGCGTGTATGTTGCCAGGCATCGAAACAAGCTGCTGGCTACCGTCGCTCTCTCGACGAGGAAACCGTGGGCAATTGACGCGAAGTACTTCAGCAAGAGCCGAGCGCCTCTGTGTCTGACATCGATGGCCGTCGATCCCAGACATCAGGGCAAAGGTCTGGGTCGAGGCTGCATCGACGAGGTGCGTCGCCTCGCTATGGAATGTTCCGGCGATGCGATTCGAATGGATGCGTACGACGTGGCGGCAGGCGCGGGTGGGTTTTATCGGAAATGCGGATTTCGCTTGAGAGGCCGCGCATCCTATCGCGGCGTGCCTCTGGTCTACTTCGAGATGTTGCTCTAACCCTCAACGTACGCCTTGTCTCGTGCCAATGAAAACTGCGAGGGCAGTCTTCACAGATTCTACACAGAGATTCTTTACGGCTTCGTCGTTACACTGAAAGAGAGCGATGAAGCGAAAGATCGAGCATTACGAACTTGTCCGCAAACTTGGCGCCGGCGGCAGCGGCATTGTGTATCTGGCCAACGACACGCTGCTGCAGCGCCCGGTTGTGCTGAAGATTCTGCGCGCAGGCTTGCTCTCGGCACAGCAGATGCGCACCACGGTGCTGCGCGAGGCAAGGCTCGCCTCCGCCATTGAGCACCCCAACGTCTGCGCGATTTACGAAGTAGGCGAAGCCGGCGACGAGGGCTATATCGTCATGCAGTATGTGCCCGGCCAGTCGCTCGATCAGCTGATCGAGCGAGGTCCGGCCACTCCGCAACTGCTTCTTTCGGTCGGCATTCAGATCGCCGACGGCCTGCAGGCCGCACACGCACTCGGTATCTTTCATCGCGACCTGAAACCGCAAAACGTCATGCTCACCGAGGGCGGCCTGGTCAAGATTCTCGATTTTGGACTCGCGCGCCGTCTGCTTCCCGAAGAAGCCGGATTCGATCCGAGCAAACCCGCGCTGGCGAAGGATGCTTCGCTGGCTGCAACCTACACCGCGCGTGGCGGGACGATCCGTTACATGGCGCCGGAGCAATTTGTCACCGGCCATTCCAGCGTACAGTCCGATGTGTGGGCGCTCGGCGTCATTCTCTACGAGCTGGCTAGTGGCCGCCATCCCTTTGCGCGGCCTGACGCCGAAGATTTTCAGGCGATTCGCGCCATTCAGTTTTCCGATCCGCCCGACCTGAGTGAAATCGACTCCACCATTCCAACCGAGCTGAAGAGCGTGATCGCGACCTGTCTCGAAAAGAATCCTGCGGTGCGCTATAACACGGCTGCCGAAGTGCGCGAAGCGCTGAAGACCATCATGAAGGCGCTGCAGATCGAAACAGGGATTATCCCTGGCGACGCGGCGGCCATTTTGCCCACGAACAGCGCGGAGGCCGAAAAGCGCAATACTGGCATTCTCTCCATGCTGGCCGAGCGATTTCGCGAATCGGCGAGCGACCGCGCCGCCCAGAATTCTCTAGTCGTATTGCCGTTTACCAATCTTGGAGCAACGGAAGTTGCTCCGCTCTATGGGTACGCCCTGGCCGACGCGATTGCCGCACGATTGGCGCGCATCCCCACTCTCGTTGTGCGCCCTTCGAGCACGCTGATGTCGCTGCCCATTGCACAAATGGATCCGCTGTCGGTCGGCCAACGCTTGCTGGTTTCGTTCGTGCTTGCCGGTAGTTTTGTGCGCTCGGAACTCGGCTTCGATCTGAATTGGCAGCTGCTCGATGTCGCTTCGCAGAGCGTGCGCGCGGGAGGAGCGATCCAGGTGGCGTCGCTGGACCTGATTGCGGTGCAGACCGAAATCTCGAACGAAGTGTTTGCTGCCTTGCATGGGTTGAGCGGCACCGACAGAATTCAAACCGGGAATACCGATGCGCCGCGGGACGCATCGCTGCCTGGCCCCGTGAGCGAGGAATACCTGCAAGCCCGCGCGCTGCTGAGCTCGTTCATGGTCCGAACCGGCGCGCGATCGGATCTTGACCGCGCCTGCGCATTGTTCGAAGGCGTCACCAAGAAAGATCCTGTTTTTGCTGCCGCGTGGAGCGGCCTTGGCATCGCGGAGCTGCAATACGTGCGTCACGGATTCGGTGGACAGATTCATGTGATGCACGCGCGCCGCGCATTCGATGAAGCGCTGCGCCTTGACCCAGTAGCGATCGAACCGAATCTTTACCGCGTGTATATGCTGCTTTCGCGCGGCGAAAAGGAATCGGCGCGCCATGGCATTGCCAACTTGCTCGCCTCGGGTGCGAACGACTGGAATGTGCATATGGTAGCCGGCCTCGCGCTGCGCGGCGACGGCATGTACGAGGAGGCATTGCAGCAATTCAGCCGGGCTTTGAAACTCAACCCAGCCAACGCGGCCATTCTCTACAACCATCGCGCGCGGGTGTACCACTATCAGAATCAAATTGAGCTGGCCGGCGATGAACTGGAGAAAGGCCTGGCACTCGAGCCACGCCATCCTCTGTTGCGCACGTCGGCGGGCTATCAGCAAATGCGCATGGGGAATTTAACTGCGGCCATCGAGATTCTCGAAGGCGTAATTCAAGACGACGAGCTGATGCGCATCGCCGTTCCAACGCTTGCGCTCTGCTATGTCCAAGCCGGAGATCGCGGCCGGGCGGCGGCGCTGCTCAAGGACGACACGTTGGCCGCCGCTGAAGCCGACAGCGAAATGGCCTACAGACTTGCGACCTACTTTGCCGTCGAGGGCGACTCCAGCGAAGCGCTGCACTGGCTGCGCCGCGCCATCTATCTCGGCAATGAAAACTACCCCTGGTTCCAGAAGAATCCTGCGTGGAACAATCTGCGGACGAATTCAGATTTCGAACGCATTCTCGAAGACCTGAAGCGCAGCTTCCGCAGAAATCAGAAGACGTGGAAGCGCCTGCTGGAGCAAGTGCCGCCGGAGGCTGAGTAATTCGATCGAGCTGCATCGCAACTTTGCGGCCTAAACGCTAAACTAACCCACATGTTCCTCGAACCCGCGACAGAAGCGGATTACCCGGAGATCATTGACTTGATCAATGTCGCCTTTCGTGCGACCGGCCCCGGATCGAGCTGGAACGTCGAAGCGGGTGTTATCGAGGGCCAGCGCATGAATGAGTCGCTGCTCAGGGAAGACTTGGCGGCAAAGCCCACGGCGAATTTGCTCGTGTATCGCGACCCTGGCGGCAAATCCGTGCTGGGAACGGTGTGGCTCGATCCGGGCGACGACGGCGTTTGGTATCTCGGTCTGCTTACGATCAATCCTGCGTTGCAGAAACAAAAACTAGGCCGCACCTTGCTGGCCGCTGCAGAAGATTTCGCAAAAGAACGCGGCGCGCATTGCATCCGCATGACGGTCGTCCATGTCCGCGATACGCTGATTGCCTGGTATGAGCGGCGGGGTTATAAGCTCACCGGCGAGACGAAGCCGTTTCCCTATGAAGACAAACGTTTCGGCACCCCTCTTCGCGACGATCTTCGCTTCGTAGTGCTCGAGAAGCCCATCTAGCTTAGAAATCCCAGGCCTGACCTGCCGGTCGAGACCTGAGAATCCGATGACAGGTAGTCTGCGGACTATTTCAGACCTATCGTTGCCTTCAATGGCAGATCCTGCGACGAGCCTCCAACAAGAATCGTGTAAAGGCCCGGAACCAAAGTCCATCCGTCCTTCGCTTCATCGAAGATCGAGAGATACTTCGGATCGATGTCGACGCTGACGGTCCGCTTCTGTTTTGCGTCGAGTTTCACCTTGGTGAATCCAACCAGGCGCTTGTAAGGCTCGCCGGCGGCATCGGGCAGAGTGGCGTAAACCTCGGCAATCTCCGACCCTTCGCGCGCGCCCGTGTTCGTCACGGTGAAGGTCGCCTTCACGGTATCGCCCGGCGTCACCTGCAGCCCCGAGTAGTGGTAGGTAGTGTACGAAAGCCCGAAACCGAAAGGAAATAGAACCGGCTTCTTCTCGGCCTCATACCACTTGTAGCCCACCTTCGCGCCCTCGTCATAGGTGACCTGGAACGGCGGCAATCCTTTGGCCCACTGTTCAGGCGAAGCCGGTCCGTTAAAATGATCCGACTCGGGTGGCGGCTTTACGAGCGTGGGATGCGGCAGATCATCCACGCTTTTCGGGAATGTATTAGGCAGCTTGCCGCTGGGGTTCACCGATCCGAAGAGTAAGTTGCCCACCGCGTTTGCCCCGTCACTGCCGGCGAACCATGCTTCGAGAATTGCCTCAGGCGCGCTAACCCACGGCATGGTGACGGGATTGCCGGTTTCGAGCACCACGATTGTGTGCGGGTTGGCTGCTGCAACTGCGGCAATCACATCATCCTGCTGATGCGGCAAGGTGAGATTCGGCAAGTCCATGCCTTCACTCGCCCACTCATAGGCAAACACGATGGCCACTTCCGCGCCCTTCGCGGCCACCGCAGCCGCAGCAGGATCTGTGCCGGGATCATATTTGACCGTTGCCTTCGGAGCTCTCGCCTGAATGGCCTTTAGGGGCGAAGTCGGAAACCAGATTTCTTCCTGCCAATGCGTCGCACCTTTGCCGGGAGGCATGATCGCATTTCCGCCGATCGGGTCCACTTGCGCCGAGCCGCCACCGGAGATCATGCCGACATCGGAATGCGAACCGATGACCGCGATGGTGTGCAGTCGCGCGGCGTTCAGTGGCAGTGCGGCGTGCTCGTTCTTCAGCAGCACAATGCCGCTCTCTTCGATCTTTCGCGCGGTTTCAAATCCCGCAAACGGATCGATCACGCTGCGCTGGCGCGGATAGTCGATGACGCCCGCGACAAACATCGAACGCAGGATACGGCGTACATGCTCATCCAACTCGGCGGTTGGAATCGTTCCGGCTTCAACCGCGGCTTTGTACTTATCGGCGAAGAAAAAGCTGCCCGGCTCTTCATTGTCGAGTCCCGCAGCCGACGCTTTTTCGGTGCTGTGCGTCCCGCCCCAGTCCGACAGGACAAATCCGGGGAAATTCCAATCCTTCTTCAGAACTTCCTTCAACAGCCATTGGTTCTCGCATGCGAAGTCGCCATTGACGCGGTTATAGGAACACATCACGGCAGCGGGATGGCCTTTGGCGACGCCGATCTCAAAGGCCAGCAGATCGCTTTCGCGGGCGGCGCGCTTGTCGATAGTGATGTTGACGGCGTTGCGTCCGCTCTCCTGATCGTTCAGCGCATAGTGCTTGATGTCGCCAATCACGTGCGCCGATTGCGTACCCTCAATGAGCTTGGCCACCAGCGTTCCCGCCAGCACCGGGTCTTCGCCCAAATACTCAAATGTGCGCCCATTGCGCGGGTCGCGGGTCAGATTGACACCTCCACCGAGCGACATGTTGAAGCCCTGCGCACGCAGCTCGCGCCCAATCAGCGCACCGTATTCATACGCCGCATCGGGATCCCAGCTTGCCGCTGCCGCCACGTTCGCGGGAAGCGCAGTGGAGTAGCGCCCATTGACTCCGCTCGAGCGCACGCCGTAGGCCGCGTCGCTCATGTCGATGCCGGGGATACCCAGGCGCGGCACACCAACCGCATAGCCGACGCCGCGATTCGAAGCTGCATTCTCAGGAGTGACCGGCTCGTCGGTGGGCATGCCGACTCCATGAAGCAGCGCGACCTTCTCGTCAAGCGTCATCTCTTTCAAGACAAGATCGGCGCGCTCATCGGGCGAGAGAGATGCATTCATCCACGGGCCGGTGGGTGGCGGTGGCTGCTGAGGGCGTTGCGCATTACTGTGGCAACCCATGCAGACAAGCAAGAAGAGCAGGAGCGCCTGAATGACCCCGGGGACGCTACGAAAAGACTGCTTCATTGAAGTACCTCGCTCAAACGATTTAGCAGACATGCAATCCTAACAGCAGCCCCATACGAGAGAGCAAGGCCAGAATCCTTAAGAATTCTGCCCTGCGGGAGACGACGCATATTCAGCCCGTTCTTCACTTCTCTTCAATAATGGCGAGATCCCATGGCCCCAGAGTGATCTCGCGGCCCTTGGGGACGGCTGTTCCTCTCATCAGGCCGGTCCCGTCTCCGTAGGCGTAGGTGAAGTTCACGCTGTCGGCCGAATAGTTGAAGTAGTAGTGCACGCGCTTGCCCATGCGGTTGACGCCGTGCTGCACATGCACGCGGGGCGGGAGTGTCTGATCCGAGCCGGTTAGACCAATTTGACCCAGGACGCGCTTCAGAATTGCTGTTTGCAGTGGATCCGAGAGATAAGTTCCCTCATACAGGAGCGTGCCGGAACCGAATTGATTCTCGGTGATCGCCGGCCACTTTCCGAAGAAGGGATGGTCATAATACGCGAGAGCCTTCGCGTGTTCGGGCATTAGAAACTCGGCCCAGAACTGCACCTTGTTGTCGCTGCCGGCATGGAATGGATCGTCTTTCAGGCTCAGTGGGTGTTCGAGGTTTGAAAACTCCTGATAGCTGATCCCCGCAGCCTCGCGCAGAGGGCCGGGCGCACGAACCCAGCGCACCGCCGAGTTCTCATTCGCGAAGCCGCTCTTGAATGTCATCACGACATGGCCGCCATTCTTCACGTAATCTGAGATCCGGTGCAAGAGGGCATCGTCGGCTATATAGAGTGCCGGAACGATGAGTAGCTTGTAGGCGGAGAAATCCTGCGTCTCGGGAAGAACAAAATCCGTACCCACATTCATGTCGTAGAGCGATTTGTGCATCTGCTGCACCAGCGAAACGTAGCCGTCGGGCTCGCCGGTCCAGCTCCGCGCCGGTACCCCGCCACCATAAGGCATAAAGCTGATCGCATTGGCCGAGTCGCGGCTCCAGAGAATTGCGACATCGTTGTGGATCTTCAGTCCGACGAGATGCGGACCAATTTTCTCCAGCTCGTGGGCGGTGCGGCTCATCTCCGCATACTCGCGATTCGGCTCCAGATCGTGCGACAGAATCCCCTTCCAATAGGTCTCCTGATTCGCAGCGATCGATGCCCAGTGCCAATACTCCACCATGCTGGCGCCGCTGGCGAGATATGTGTAGACATCCTCGCGCAACTGCCCATCGTAGGGCGGATACTGGCTCTGCGAAGTCCATCCAATGGTCTGCGCGTTGGTTTCGGTTACCAGGAAATTTCCGTGCTTCAGTGAACGCGAAAAGTCGCTCTGCAGCGACTGAAAGGACCCATCGTAGTGGTCCTGGGTTCCGTGATAGATGTTGTCGGCGACGATGTCGAGTGCCTCGGCAACGGCTTCTTCATTCACATCGCTCTTCATCATGCCACCGTAGTCCGTGGTGACGAATTGGTGCATGCCGGCGCACTCGCGCACCAGGGCCGCCTGCCAGTGCAGAAAGTCAGTCACACGCATCTGGCTCCAGCGCGACCACTCGAGCTTATAGCCGGTTGAGATCGTGCCATCGCGCCTGGGCAGGTCCTCCCATGTGTGCAGGTTCTCGCCCCAGTAGTTCAGAAACCACGCCTTGCTCAGCGCCTCAGGCGTGCCGAATTTCTTTTCGAGGTAGTGCTGGAAGCCAATGAAGACGTCAGGATTCGCAGCATCGTAGCTCGAGGTCTCGTTGTCGAGCTGCCACCCAATCACCGTTGGATTGTCCTTGTAATGCGCGACGATGTGCCGGATCAGCCGCTCCGCATAAAAACGGTACGCGGGCGAATCGGTGTCCATATTCTGCCGCAGTCCGTAGGTGCTGGACACGGGTTTGCCACCAAACATTCCGGGCGGAATGCGATCTGCAAGGATCTCCGGATGCTGATGGGCCATCCACGCCGGAATCGAATATGTCGGCGTGCCCAGAATGACCTTGATGCCGGCCTTGCCCATCGCATCGACGATGCGGTCCATCCATGCGTACTCGAATTGGCCGTCTGCCGGTTCCCACAGACTCCAAGTGGACTCGCCCATGCGCACCACATTCAGACCGGCAGCCTTCATCAGCGCGACATCCGTGTCGAGCCGCGCAGCCTGGTCTCCGGGCATGTACTCGTTGTAGTAAGCCACGCCGTAGAGGACAGTGGGAAAATCGAGGTCCGGCCCCGTTCCCGAAGCAGACGCGCTCGGGCTTGCTTGTTGTCCGCGGGCGATCGAGACGACCGTGAGAGCGGCAACGACGAGGAGTAGAAGAAAACGTTTGCGCTGAGCCTGCATAGTCCGTCCTTTTTACAGACACTGGAACCATTCGAAAAGTCGGAAGGACTATAAGAACATCTCTACTCGAATGTGAGCAAGACGACCTCAGGATGGGTTCCCACGCGCATCGGCGGTCCCCACGTGCCCGCGCCGCTCGAAGTGAGAACTTGCAGCGAACCGAAACGCTGCAGCCCGTAAGTGAATTTTCCGAACGCCCTGCGCGTAATCCAGGAGAACGGAAACACCTGACCCCCATGCGTGTGACCGCTGAGTTGAAGACTGACGCCCGCCTGCTCCACCACCGGCAACCGCGTCGGAACATGCTGGAGCAGTATGCTGGCGCTGTCACCCTGCAGATGAAGACCCATGAGAATGTGGCGGAGCCTGAGGGGATAATTCGTGACCTCGTAAGGCACGCCTGCGACTTGCAAACTATCGATGGTGACCCGCTCACCGTCGAGTACACGAAATCCGGCGTGTTTAAGCGACTCGGCATAATGCGTGGAACCGCCGAATTCCTCGTGATTGCCCGACACGAAAAATACGCCGAAGGGGGGCGCCAGTTCGAACAGGGGAGCAGCTATTTTTTCGGGCCCTGCTTTGGTGCCGTCGAAAAGGTCGCCGGGAATGAAAATTACATCGGGGTTGAGCCGCTTGGCCATCGCGGTAATCCGGCGGGCAAATCGCACTCCGTTGATGTTTCCCAGGTGCAGATCGCTCATCACAAGCGCCGTCCTGCCCCGCCAGGAAGTTGGTAGTTTTTCCAGTTTCACCGGCACTCGGCGGATTCGAATCACGCGCGCATTCAAAATGCCGTAAATGGCTGCCACAACCGCCGCAGCGAAAAAAACGCCCGCGACCACCGGCCGCGCGCGCAGATGGGTGTTACCAGGCAGCGCGATGCGGAGCGCAAAGTCGATCATCCAGGTGAGGCATGCCGCGACAAAGAAAAAGTTCAGCAGGCCGAGCCAGACGGCGGCGATCTGATAAATGAGGGCGACGAGCCAGTTGGTAAAACGGAAACCAAGCAACGCCCCGACGATGAAGATGACCGAAAGCCCAATCAAGGCGATTTTCAGTGCGAATTTAGCCTCCGGACTCAGCGGCCACCAGAAGGCGGTCCAGGTGAAATAAAGAAACCAGTGCGCAAGGCACAGAAGAGCCTGGACAATGAGAATGCCCAGAATTGGCCACGCTTTCAATCGAGGCCTCCTTGGTTTATTCTGGCATGACCCCCTACGCGCCCGGCAGGCGCGGAACATCGATCGCGCGAAAGGGTCCTTGTATGGCAGGGGCGAAGAGCGACAAGCTCGGCATTTACATTTCGATTCCGTTTTGCCGTTCCAAGTGCACTTACTGCAATTTTGCCTCCGGAGTTTATCCGGCGAGCGAACACGCGCGCTATGTTGAGCGGCTAATCAAAGACATGAAAGATGCGGGCTCCTGGGCGGAGGAGATGGGCGTCGAGCTCCCGCGGACCGTCGACACTATTTATTTGGGCGGCGGAACGCCGAGCCTGCTGCCGCCGGAGCTGATCGCCGAACTCTTCGGCGCGATGCGTGCCGAGTTCGACGTCGAGAGCACCGCTGAAATTACAGTCGAATGCGCTCCCGGTCAGATTGCGGACGAAACCATCGGAGCCCTGGCGCAGGCAGGCGTGAACCGCGTGAGCCTCGGCGTACAGAGTTTCGTGGACCGGGAGGCAAAAAACAGCGGGCGTCTCCATAACGGCTCGATGGTGCGCAGAGATTTGGGCCGCTTGCGCGCCGCCGGAATCACGAACCTCAACATCGACCTGATCGCCGGGCTCGCCGGGCAGACCTTCGCGTCGTGGGACGAGTCATTGGCAATACTTATTGAGACAGTCACGCCTCACGTCAGCATTTACATGCTCGAAGTCGATGAAGACTCCCGCCTCGGCCGCGAGTTGCTGGGCAGCGGAACGCGTTACCACGCCGAACTGGTTCCCTCAGACGATGCCATCGCACAGATGTACGAGAGTGCTGTGGAAAGGCTCGGGAAGGTGGGCCTGCTGCAATACGAGATATCAAATTTCGCGCGGCGGGGATTCAAATCGCGACACAATCTGCGCTATTGGGAGCGGCGGCCGTATCTGGGGCTTGGACTGGACGCCTCTTCTTCATTTTGGGCGAAGGATGCGGCACCCAGCCGGACAAGGCGGAGCGGTCTGCGCTATGTCTTACGATCGAAAACGACCGAAGACTTGAGGGATTATCTCTCTGGCCCTCAGTCGCCGGAGATCGCCTGGCTCTCGCCCGATCGGCAACAGGAAGAAGCATGGTTCCTGGGCCTGCGCTTGAATGAAGGCGTGAAAGTCGCGGATCTCGAGTGGGAATTTGGCCGCGGGGAAATCGCGCAATCTCTCGCCAGGGTGAAGCGGTTGGCAGCCGAGGGGCTGGTCGTTTCAGACGGGAAAACAGTGCGCCTCACTGCGCGAGGGCGGATGTTATCCAACGACGTATTTCAGGAGTTCCTGTTCGCGGCCGACAGGGAGGGTGTCATGGAGGAGGCGGTCGCAAGGTAAGCCCTACTACGGCGACAGGCCCCGCGTGGAACGAATCTTTGCGCGATTCTCGAAGCGCGCGAAGCTTTTCGTTCAAGACAAAAATCCAATCGGGTCCAATTCTGCATCAGGCAGGCTGACAAAGCACTGGATGGATTCCGGGCCGGATTCCTGGGCCCTACGCAAAGCCAGTTCCGCTTCGCGCAAAACCACCATGGGCGAACGACCCTGGCTGGTTGCAATGCCGAAACACGCCGACAGCCTGAGGGCTTCAAAATCGCACAGAATCGGTTCCGCAAAGACATCCATACGCAGGCGCTCGGCAAGCAGATTCGCGTTCACGGTGCTGCAGCCCGGCAGAATCAACAGAAACTCGCGATCGCCGGATCGCCCAAACGTGTCGTAGCTCCGCAAAAGTCGGGTGCTTCGCTCAACAACTGTGCGCAGCAAGCCATCGCAGGCTTTGGCTCCCCAGCGCGATCTCCAATGGTCGAAGTCGTCGATTTCAAAGAGGACCAGGCTGAGAGAATTCTTCAGCCGCTGCACCCGGTCGGTTTCCTCAAACAAGATGGAGAGAAGAGCGGATCGGTTGTAGAGGCCAGTCAGTGCGTCAACTTGCGCATTCCAATGCGACGATTCGCGCAAGTGATCGAGCTCGCGCAACCGGTCGCAATTGCGAAGAACAAAATCGAGACGAAGGCGCCAATAGGGATTGGTAATTGCGCGAGGAATGACGTCGTCAAGAACACCTTCTGCCAGGCGCCGATGCCAGTCTTCGGGAACGGCATCTGAGAACAGGACGATGGGATAGCTATGCGTGCCAATTGCCGCATACACGGACGCGATCAACTGACCAATCTCTATCTTTGGCAGTTCCGCGTCCAGTAGAGCAAGCGAAGGCAAAGGCGTTGCGACCATGGCAGCCGATGCGGACTCGCTGGAGGAGGCTAACTCCACGCGCGCACCTGTCGCAGCGAGCACAGGTCGAATGGCGGCCCGCAAAGCAGCATCACAGGAAGCTATCAGGATTTTGGGCAGAATTTCAGCGAGCATCCGGAACTCCTCAGACAATGGATGCATCGGCCAAATTTAGGAGAAACTTAACGAATCGAATTAATCGACGAAATCCACCTGCGGATTGATCGGAATGATGCCGCGCTCGTGGCCCACTTGGAGAAGCTTCCGAATAGCGTTGCGGCCGTCGACGCCGTAGTCGAGGGTGCGGTCATTCACATACATGCTCACAAACCGATTCGCCAGCGTAGAGTCAAGGTCGCGCGCAAACTGCATCGCATATTCGAGCGCCTGTTCGCGATGATCGAGTGCATGCTGGATGCTGTCGCGCAGAGCTTTCGAAATGATCTTGTGTTGCACTTCGCCCAACGAGCGCCGAATTGCATTGCCGCCCAGCGGAAGCACAAGCCCAGTGGTTTCGCGCCACCACGCACCCAGATCGAGCACGCGATAAAGCCCGCTCGACGAATAGGTCAACTGGCCCTCGTGAATGATGAGCCCTGCTTCAAATTTTCCGGAGAGAATTCCAGGAATGATCTGGTCGAATGCAACGGTCTCGGTTTCGATCGCCGGGTTGAAGATTTTGAGTGCCAGGTACGCAGTCGTCAGCTTGCCGGGAACAGCGACACGGAAGCGATCCAGATCGGAGGCAGAAACGGGGCGATTGGACACGACCATCGGCCCGTAGCCCTCGCCCACGCTGCCGCCGCAGCCCATAAGCGTGTATTCCCTCTGGATGTAGGGATAGGCATGGAAACTGATCGCAGTGACGTCGAAAAAGGCCTCGTCTTGCGCCTTTCTATTCAATGTCTCAATGTCGGAGAGCGTGTGCGAGAAACGGTAGCCGGGAACGCGCACCTTGTTGGTCGCGAGGCCGTAAAACATAAAGGCGTCGTCGGAATCGGGACTATGCGCGATGGAAATGTCGGTCACTGCGTGCACGCTGGCTACTGCTGACTTCTCATTGCTCACGAAGCACCAAGGTCCTTTCAGGAAATACTGCAGCACAACTCGCTTCACCTACTGGAATTGTCGGCGTCCGCGCTCCCAACCAGCCGCAAGTCCTGCCGCGGCGGCGATTTTCAGTGCATCTCCTGGAACAAACGCCAGCATTCCTGCGAACAGGGCTGAAACCGCCCCTGCATGACTGATTGCATCGAGCCACACGGCGCCGCAGCCCAGGATCAGCAAATCGCCCAATGCTGCACTGACGAGAGCGATCGAAAAACCGCGTCCCGTGCGCCGCCAGAGGAACGAGATGAGTCCGGCAGCAACCGGATAGGCCATCAGGTATCCGCCCGTCGGTCCAAGCAGGTGCGCCACGCCGCTCATCGGCGACGGCGCAAAGACAGGTAATCCGGAAACACCCTCGGCAAGATACGCGATGACCGTTGCGATCGCCAGGCGCGGCGAAAGCATCAGCCCCAGCAGCAGCACGCCGAAAGGCTGAAGCGAGAGCGGCACCGGAGTAAACCAAAGCGGTACCGAAACGCGAGCACAAACCGCAAGCAGCAAGCTCCCTGCGGCAATCGCTCCGACTGAGCGCATCCATGGAGACGCGCCCGTCCATGCGGCCGATGGAGAAATCGGCGAATAGCTTTCCCTGTGCATTGAATCCCCTTACGACTCTGATTCCAGATCTGTTTCTTCGCTGGTTCGTGCAGTTTGCGCCGGACCCGTGCCGCGCACCCTGGCATGATGCAGCCAGATATGACGCGCGACTCCCCCTGCCGCGAGCAGGAGTGCACCAAGCGAAACAAGAAGGGCAATCACTAACCAATGCATGACTGCAAAAGTTCAGAATACCAGATGGTCGAATGTGCGGTTCGACGAAGCGTGGGCGATTGCCTCAACCTCTAGGGTCTGCTCAGGCTTGCCCTCAGCCAGTCGAGATATCCGAGGCTGCCGGACTCAATCGGCAACACCAGGAACTCGGGCGTTTCATAGCTCTGCAGAGCGTGGATTCGGGCTTCGAGGGCGGCCAATTGTTCGGTGCTGGTCTTGATCAGAAGCATCGTTTCCGTGGATTCCTCGAGCTTGCCCTGCCACCGGTAAATCGACCGAACCGAAGGAATCAATGTGGCGCAAGCGGCCAATCGTTCCTCGACCAGCGTGCGGGCCACACGCTCGGCCTCTTCCGAATTCGGGGTGGTAGTTAGAACAATGCGGGCAAACGCACAGTCTTCGGGCATGCTTCCCATCCTCGCCCAGTCTACGTTGTTTGCCGGCGCGCGGATTTGACCTGACTAAAACTTGCCCAGCCCACCCCGGTGATGCAGTATGTTGCTTGCGGCTGGCGAGCCTGCTGCGCGAAGAGGAATGATGAGCAAGGGAATTCATTTCGGCGCTTCCGGCTGGAGGGCCATTGTGGCCGACGAGTTTACTGTGGCCAACGTTCGCCTCGCGGTCGGGGGCATTGCCGCATACGTGAAGTCGCAACCGGAGCTGCATCGTGTGCTCGTGGGTCGCGACCCGCGCTTTCTGGGCGAGAGCTTTGTCAACGAGGCGGCCGAGGTGCTCGCCGCGGCCGGCGTTACGCCGATCGTGATTCCACACCCTGCGCCGACTCCGGCGATCGCATACGCAGTGCGCCAGATGAAGACATCGGGCGCGATCAACTTCACCGCATCGCATAATCCGCCCGAATACAACGGAATCAAGTTTTCGACGCACGACGGTGCACCCGCATTGCCCGAGGTGACGAAGCAGATTGAGGCGGCAATTGCTGCGACGCCCGCCGATGCGGCGATTCCGAAATCGAAGGCCCCAGCCGGCGGTTTTGAAACCACCGATGTGAAGCCGGAGTTTCTTAAGCGGATTGCGGAGCTCGTGGACGTGAAGGCCATCGCGAAATCCGGCATCAAGGTGGTCTTCGATCCGTTCTGGGCGGCGGGCCGCGGCTACAGTTGCCACATCCTTCGCGAAGCGGGAGTGACAGTCGAGACCGTTCACGACTACCGCGACGTGCTTTTCGGCGGTCACGCTCCCGAGCCGTCTGACGAACTGCTGGGAGACACCAAGGCGAAGATGAAGGAAATCGGCGCGAAGATTGGTATTGCAACCGATGGCGACGCAGACCGCATCGGCATTGTGGATGAAGACGGAACATTCATCCAGCCGAATTACATCATCGCCCTTCTGTTCGATTACCTTGTGGAGACCCGCGGCTGGAAAAACGGCGTAGCCAAGAGCGTGGCCACCACCAACCTGGTGAATGCACTGGCCGAGCATCACAAGGTGCCGCTTTATGAGACGCCGGTGGGATTCAAATACATTGGTGAGCTGATTATCGAGGACAAGATCGCAATCGGCGGCGAAGAGTCTGCCGGCTTGACGATTCGCGGCCATGTTCCCGAGAAGGACGGCGTGCTTGCAGGGCTGTTGGTGTCCGAGATGGTCGCCACGCGTGGCAAGAGCCTGGGCACTCAGTTACGGGAGTTATTTAGCAAGGTTGGTTCGTTTTATCCCGTTCGCGAGAACTTCCACTTGACCCAGGACGGCATGGCCGCGTTCACTGAGAAACTGAAAGCCGACCCAACCGAGCTCAGCGGACGAAAAGTCGCCAGCGTCGTGCGCACCGACGGGCTGAAGCTGATTTTGGACGACGGTTCGTGGGTGTGCTACAGGCTCTCCGGCACCGAGCCGGTGGTGCGAGCCTACACCGAAGCACGCAGCGAACAGGACATGGAATCGTTGCGTGCGGCGGCTAAGCAATTCGTTTTGGCGTGAAAGCCGATTGAGGACCGATGCAGGAGAATACAGCGGAATCCGCAGAGTCCGGCACAGAGATAAAGTTTGCTGTGCTGCGCGACCGAGCCCTGGATGCGGCACAGAAACTGTGGCGCCCTGCGGGCACCTCTGTGGCCGTCGCTTTGATCCTGCTCTTCGGATGGGACGTTGTGAATGGGAAACACGGCCTTTCGGCCTGGCAGCAGCAACGCGTCAAGGACCATGAACTCCGCCAGGAGATTCAGGACCTGCAGCAGGAAAACGCACGGTTGCGCGACCATGTTGAACGTCTGAAGTCCGACAGCAATGCGATTGAGCATGAGGCTCGGGAGCTGTTGCACTATGCCAAGCCTGGTGAGGTCATCTACACGCTGCCCGCACAGCCAGCGACACAGAGCCAGCCTCCCGCCAGCGGAAGATAGCAAACGCCACTCGATCCGCTCCAAGCACACACACTCCACAGAAGGCTGCCTCTTTTTCTAATTCAGCCCGTCGGTACTGGGCGAACTACTCAGACGAGTGTGCCGTTGTGCGAAAGCCACGCAACGCCTGCGCCCACCAGCGGAGCATGATCTCCCAAAGTGGAGATACGCACTTCGAGAGGAGAACCCTGCAATTCAGCGCGTGTCGAGGGGAGAAAGAGAGGCGCCGCGCCCGCGATGCCGCCTCCCAGAACCACGACCTGTGGCGCAAAATCGTGCAGCAGCATGCGCAAAACGCGGCCGAGGTCGCGTCCGAATTGCTCAAAGACTTCGAGAACCGCTGGGTCATGCGCCGCTTCCGCGGCAATCTCTGCTACTTCCCGTTCGCGCCCCGTGCGCTCCAGGTAGCCGCGTTTGATCGCGCGCGTGGAGATGAGATCTTCGACGATTCCACCCTCGAAGGGCACGTTCCAGATTTCGCCGCCGGGTGGCACGCCCTTGCCATTCAACTGGAGTTTGCCATCGAGGGCGAAAGCTGAACCGATACCCGTTCCCAATGTGAAGCCCACAACGCGGCCAACGCCGCGCGCGGCGCCGGCACCGATTTCGCCCAGCAAATAAGCTGCTGCATCGTTGAGAAAGCGGACCTGCGCGTCTTCCCAGCTGAGGCATTCGGCCAGTCCATGGCGCAAGTCGAAACCGTACAAGTAGGGAAGCTTGTGGCGCATCCAGCTCACGCCCTTTTCGTAGTCGAATGGGCCCGGCATCGCCAGCCCCGCTCCGCGGACGCGATGCAAATCCGGCGCTGCTTGCAGCGCAAGCTTGCGCAGAGCATCAAGGAATGCAGCAATCGATTGTTCATCCGGCTGCGCTGCTTTCACCACTGGACCCAGAACGAAGCCGGCCTCGGCACATACGGCTGCGGAAACGTGGCTACCCCCGATGTCGTAGACAAGCACACACCCATCACCGCTCGAGGCCACGGATCCTCCGCTCAGAGGGAATCTGCCTAATTCTAGCTGCCGGGGGCACTGCCCGATGGCACACATGCGGACGCAGATGCGATAGGACGCAATCAAAAATCCACATGCGCCCGGACTGACCACACCCAGACCGGCCCGCGGTCGCGGTTGTAGCCGAGATTCTCGACGTGCTGAATGTCGAGTGAGTAAAACATGCCGCGCCATCCGTGCAAGGTGTAGTAGCTCTCTACGATATTCTCGCGGCCGTAGTTGAGGTTGCCGTCGCCAAGGAGGAAGCCGAGGCCGCCGAACTTCAGAGCCATGCAGGGAACTTTGGTCAGCGATGCGCCGTTGAAGGACCGTAGCGATCCAGAGGGTCACGCATCACCGCTAGTGAATTCTCGCAATCGCAGCCCCTTCTTCTTTGGCCAAATCCTTTGGGATGGGGAGATACCCTAATGCGGCGGCCTGCCGTTGGGCCGGGCCCAACATCCACTGCAAAAAACCCGTGAGTGCTTGCCGTTTGGTGTCGTCCGCGCTACGAGCAGGAACAACAATCCAGGTAAAGGAGCTGATTGGGTAGACGCCCGCACCTGGGACATCCACGATAGAGGCTTTGAAGTCTCGACTGACTTTCATTGAATGGCTCGCAGCCGCGGCGATGCTTTCAAGGCTGGCTGCGACGAATTCACCGTTTCGATTTCGAACGCTGCCGTAGCTCAGGTGATTCTGCAAGGCATAAATAAATTCAACGTACCCAATTGAGCCGACTTGCTCCTTCACCAGTTTCGACACGCCATCATTCCCGCTTGCTTCCCGTCCGACCGGCCATTTGGGAGCCAGGCTTGTACCGACCTGGCCCTTCCACTCAGGGCTTGTCTTTGAGAGATAGTCCGTCCATGCGTAGCTGGTGCCACTGCCATCGGCGCGATGAACGACGACGATGTCGAGATCCGGGAGGCGAAGGCCTCGATTGATGCGGGTTAGAATCGGGTCATTCCATTTCTTGATCTTTCCCAGATAAATACCGGACAGTGCCTCTGGAGTGAATTTGATATCGCGGGGCAGTCCGGGAAGGTTGACAACAGGCACCACCGCGCCCACCACCGTTGGAAAGAACAGGTACCTCCCCTCGTCCTCTGGCGCGAGTTCATGAATCACCTCGGGGCTATCCGAGCCGCCGAAATCAACGCTCTTTGCAAGCAATCTGCGAATTCCCGCCACAGAGCCTGTCGGCTCGTACGTTATGTCGAGTGCTGGATTCTCGCGCCGATAGTTTGTGAACCATTTCTCATAGACGGGAAATGGGAAAGTAGCACCCGCCCCTGTCAGAATAGTAGTGGGTTGGGGCAGGGGCGCGGTGAAGGTTGGCGCTTCGCCTTGTTCCAGCGCTTCGTCCAACTTCGTTGCAATCAGAATCGAGAGATCCCTCGACACGTCACCCGATGACGCTGGCGGTGTCGCCAGATAGGACCATAGCGTCTGGTCGTTCCTATCTCTCAGCTCAATCGAGAGGAAGCCTGTAAAGATGGGTGTCCCGTTTGGCGGCACCTTGCCCAACTGAGGGTTGTGGCTGCGGTATCCCCTGATCCAGACCTCGCCGCCACCGCCCAGGATTGCATCCGCGCTCGATTCGTCTCCGGCGAGCGACACAGACTTCATTTTGTGGAGCTCGGCGATCAAATCCTCACGCAACGCCTCAGAGCCCTCACGGGTAGTGAATGGCTCAACGTAAATCCGTCTGATTTGATTGGCGGGTGCTGTCTGCGAAATGAGCGTAGGTCCCACCATCGCGCAGCAGAATGCAACACCGACAGTGAACCGGAACGGGGAAACGCTCATGATTGGGATTATCCTCCAACTGCATGCGGTCCGATGCGATCTACTTGTGTCCGAACAATTCCACACCGAATACGATTCGCCATTGTGCCGCTCCGAAGTTTTGCACTAGCGCATGGCCGACGCCCAGCTTAATCCGCAGACTTCGTCCTGTCCCGCTGTGCTCCAAACGCCCGGTTAAGAGCGCCTCCGTGCCCGTCTCCCCACTAAAAAATTGATGAAAAGCCGTCTCACCGAAAATCTCAGGACCCGCAATCACTGCCCAACCACTCGGCCCGAGAACCCTGCGCCCGCCGCTAATGCCGTAGAGGAACTCGCTTCCGTTTGGACTCCCGGGTACGGGCGCATAATTCAGAGGGCGAACATGGACACCAAGCTGGCCCGCATAGGTGAAGGAGCCCGCATCGCCGGCAGCGAGAAATCGAATCATCCCGCGATAAGTGCCGTCGGTCACGTAATCGGCGTGGCTTCCGGAGGGAAAGATGAGTTGCGTCCCCGCGCCCAAACGAAGCGAGCTTCCTGGCTTGCCAAACAAACGCGCGTCAAAGCCGATACGGCCGTCGGAAATCGTATCGGGATTGGTTCCGAGGCTTACCGAGGGAGCGGTGAACTGGTACGGACCGAGGGTCCCGCTCGTTCCACTGACCAGGAGAGGCATAGGAAAGTTTAAATAACCCCGAAAGCGATCATGAGTAACGGCGCCCCCGATATCGACGAATGCCTCTTCCGACACAACCGCGAGCTTCTGCTTGCCATTTGGACCTGTGATGACAAGCGGGTTTCGCGCATAGCCGGAGCTGAGTGACACTACGCCTCCGAGTCGGCCACTGAAGTCGAGGTCGTCCATGACGAACCACCCGCCGCCGGGAGCCGACTGATAGAAACGCTCGACTGCGAAGCCAGACGCTTGTTGCTGCGCATCCGCAAGCGACCGCCGGAAACAGAAGAGCCCCAGTCCCGCCAGCAAAGCGCAGGCGCAGCGAAGCTTTGATTTAGAATTCGCCATGAATTCTCACTGTAAAGACATTGACGGGGCCGCGAGCGGCATTAAAACCAGGGTTCGTGATGTGCTGGTAATCACCGGTCAGCCAGTAGATTTTGCGGAAGTTGGCGCTGTAGAACAGATCGAGGGATCTCTCCGAGGCAGCCGTAATAGCGCCGTCACCCACGAATCCATCGACGCCGCCCATTCCGAGATATTTCGCGTGAATACTTGAGATCCACCCCACGTTTTCACCAATGCCCGCCATGTCTTGCGAGCGTGACCAGGAGGTACCTTTCGCCAGAACTCCAAGGGTTGCCGAGCGATCATCTGACGTGTAAGCGTACACTTCGGTCTTTCCGTCGGCGTACATTCCGCGGCCGAACACTCCAATATCGTGTCCAATGTACTGCTCCGCGAACGCGCCAATACCTTTCTTTACATTTGGTTTCCGAACCCAGCAAAGGTCCGGCGCAGTCGCGTTATTCGATCCGTAGTTGAATGCGGTGCAGTCAGCTGCGTTCTTCAGAGGGTTTGCTTCGAACGCGTCAATGGCGTCGCTGAACCGTCCCATATTCTCGTGGTTGCGGAAAGCCAGAACGCGAACCATGCCTTCCTGCTCGTGAATCGTCTGCTTGTGCTCCACTTCCATCTGGTCTCCGTAATACTTGAACAGCCGGAAGTCCACTGGAAGCTGATTGGGCAGCTTTGGGGGAGTGATGCGACCTACGCGCGCGGCCCAGTTATCCCAATGGAACTCGGCGATGCCTCCATATGAATAACCACGCGCATCGGATGCAAAGTCATAGGCGGCATAGGTCATGAATCCGAGACCGAGAAACCCCTGGCGGGGATCGACGTCAAAAGCGTTGGTGTCGAAGAAATCCAGAATCGTAAAATTGCCGGCGACAAAGACGAGTCTTCTGCTGTCGTAATGGGTTCCCAATTGTAGAGGGCCTGAATCCTCCACAATGCTTTTGCCGCCAAGTCCGATCGTCTGCTTGAGGAAGAGCCGGGATTTATAGACTTGAGGTACGGTTGACCCGCCCTTCTGCAACTCAAAATTCTGGATCGCGCCGCCCAATCCTCTGAGCTGAGAGAGCGGCTGTTCCGTAATGAGCTCGGGGACAAGATAAGCTTCCGCGCCATTCCAGAGCCGCAAGCCGAGGTACAGCGTCGCAGTCCCGGTGAAGCTTCTTTCGGCAATGGGGAGGAGCGAATTGATGCTGCCGTTCAGGTTGGTGTAAGGGGCGTAGAACGACTGCTTCCAGCTCGATATGTATGTGAACTGCCCATAGGCATTCCAGCATTCGTTGTCGATGTCGTGCAAGCCCTTGTCTGCCAAATATTGCATCATACTGGCTTCATCTTCCGGGCGAGGCGCAGGGGTGCCGTTTTGGGCGCACGCAAGGGATGACGCGACCAGAACAGTCGCCAGCACCCGCCCGGGAGGTCTTACGATTTCGAGCATCTTCGCGAAATCCGATTGTGCCAGACGCCGGTTCGGAGCGCCGTGTACGTAGGGTCGCGAGACAGCTGTACTGGTTTTTACATTCCGCACCGCGGCAAAGACTGACAGCCAAAAACGCATCCAACCCCCGCAAGAATGACCGTCCCTCGTTGGAGGGTAAATTGACAGAACCGTAACAAATATCAAACGCTCTTAAATTCCTCGATTCGGGCAGCCGTGAATTCGTCCGCGAGCGCGAAGACCGGACTAGAGCTGGGGCGCGGAAAAGGGCAATAGAGCATGGACGGACCTTTTCAGTGGGATTTAGGGCGAGGACCGGGTCAAAGACATACAATGAGGGCCAAAGATAGCCCCACCCCGTATCTACCATACCGGGGCTGGGTATTTCAACAGGAGATATCCGATGTCGCATCACGAGCGGGAAGCGATCAAACTGCTGCAGAGGGTGCGCAAACTGCGGGGCCAACTTGACGCGGTGGAACGGTCGCTGACGGCCAACGACGATTGCGGAGACCAGTTGATGCTGCTGGCGGCAGTGCGCGGGGGCGTGAACAGCCTGATGGCCGAGGTACTCGAGACCCACATTCGCTTCCACCTAGCGGACGGCGCCAAAGAGCAGATCGCTCCCGAACTGGCCGAGGATTTGATCGACCTCGTTCGCGCCTATCTGAAGTAGCTTCATGGCAGAAGGCAGCATGGTGCGGCTCTCGATCATGGTATCGAGCAAGCGAAGCGATCATTGTTAACGTTGTGTTGATTCAGAGGACAGCGGAGCGCATCAAGCAATTCGTCTAGACGCGTTGCGCCGATCAAAAAAGACTCGCTACGCTCTTCCCGCAAACTCGCGCGTCTCGGTGGAGACCTTTACCCTTTCCCCTTCTTTGATGAAAAAGGGCACGCGGATTTCGAGACCCGTCTCAAGCTTCGCCGGCTTGGTTACCGCGCCGCTCGCCGTGTCGCCTCGTACGCCCGGCTCGGTGTAAGCCACTGCCAGTTCGACTTGCGTTGGCAGTTGCAGGCCGATGGGATTGCCATTGAATTTGTCGATGCGGAGGATCGCGCCCTCAACCAGGAAATCAAGAGCGTTGCCAAGCTTGTCGGACGAAAGTGTAATAGTGTCGAAGCTCACTTGATCGAGGAAGTGCGAGCCCTCGCCGTCGGAATAGAGATAGGATGCTTCGACGGTTTCAAGATCCGGTTCTTTGAATTTTTCTCCGGCCTTGAATGTCTTGTCAAAGACGGCGCGAGTCAGCAGGTTGCGCATCTTCAGGCGAACGAGCGTCTGGCCGCCGCGCGCAGTCGGCGTCGAAACATCCACTTCCATGCAGTAGTAGGGAGCGTTTTCAAATTCGAAGTACATCTTGCGCTTGATGTCGATGGCGTCGATCAGGGCAGGCATAAGGTGATTTTAGCTGGAAGTATGCGCGGTTTTATGCCGATGGCGAGCGGCAAAATTGTTGCACGTGAAGGACTGGCCGTCCAGGCGACGGCTTTGCGTGGCCGAGAAGCTGCTCTGCGAACGCAAAAATTGTTCCACGTGGAACAATTGTGGCAATTGTCACAGGTGTTGGCCGGCAATTGCGAAGAATTCCGGAGTGAGGTATAGGAAATTGCCCTGCTCATGCGGCGGGCGCGCGGAGTGTGTCGATCGCGGAGGTCATGTCAGTGGCGAGGGATTGCTGGATTTCAGGCGTGAGCTTGGCACCGTGGCTGGTGAGATAGAAAACGTCGATGGCGGTTTCACCCTCTGTATCGATGAGCGCCACTTCGATGTTGCACTGGTGGGTACTGAGCGTGAGCGCGATCTGGCGCAGCAGGCCCGGGCCGTCCTGCGCGACTACTTGCAGCAGTGTTGAATGGCTCGATGATTCGTTGTCGAAGGAGAGGCGCGTGGCGACCTCGACCTTGATGTTGCTTGCGTGGTTGAGGTGGGCACGTGATTCGAGCATCTGCTTGACTGGCACCTTCTGCGCGACGATGTCGTGCAGATACGCGAGGAAACGGTCCTTCTCGCTGGGGTTCAGCTCGATGGTCCGAAATACATCGGTGAATTGAAAGCTATCGACAACCACCCCTGCTTCGTTGGAGAAAGCTCCTGCCTTGACGATGTTCATGCCCCAGGCAGCCAGCGCACCAGCCACGTCGGCGAAGAGACGCGTGCGATCGCGCACGATCACGGTGAGATCGAAGAGCTGGCGATGCGGTCGAAGGTCGAGCTGGACGGAGTCCTCGTCGAGTTTGGCGGCGAGCTGAAAGTGATCGCGGATGTGCTCGGGGAGGCGGGTGTGCAGATAGCGTTGCGGCAAGCCTTCGAGGAATTGTTTCAAGTCGGCGTACTGACTCGCCGGCACCATCGCGCGGATACGATTCAGTAGCGTCGGGTCGATCGCCGCATGGTAACGGACTTCGTCCACGCTGCGGTCCATGAAATTGGCCGTGGCCATGTAAAACTGCCAGAGGTTTTCGGCCTTCCAAGGCGTGAGCGCTTCGGGATTGACGGCCTTGATGTCCGCGTAGGTCATGAGCGTGAGCATCTTCAGAAGGCTGGGGCTGCCGATTTTGTCTGCGAAAGCGCGGATGTTCTCGATGTCGAAGATATCGCGGCGCATGGCGTTCGACATTTCGAGATGCAGGCGGATAAGCGTCAAGATCGATTCCCGTTCTTCTGCGTCGAAGTCGAGGCGGGCGAGAAAGCTGTCGGCAAGTTCAACGCTTTGTCCCGTGTGCGCGCCGCTGCGGCGCCCTTTGCCCGTGTCGTGCAACAGCAAGGCGAGCATGAAGAGATCGAGGCGGTCAACTTCGGGCAATAGCTGCGCGAGGCGGTGCTCCCAGTCGTGCGTGGGTTGGCGCAGGCTGTGCACGTTGTCGATGGCGAGAAACGTGTGTTCGTCGACGGTATAACGGTGATAGCTGTCGCGGATTACGAGGGCGTCGATGCCGTGGAACTCAGGGATCAGCATTTCGAGCACGCCCAGCGCATGCATGGTGCGCAGAGCATGCGCGGCGTGTGGGCCGAGCAGGACTTCCCGTAGCGCATTCCACAGATAGGGGCCCTCAGGAATGTGGATGGCGAGCGCGGGTAGTGCGTCGGTGATGCGGTCTTCCGCAGCCTGCGAGAGCGCGTAGCCGTGCGTGGCCATCAGCGAAAAGATGCGCAGAATGGCTGCTGTGTCCGAGAACTGCGCACCGGGAAGAATGTCGATGCGTCCCTGATCGAGGATGAAGTCCGTGCCGGCAATGGGAGTGCGGCGGCGGCGAAACTGGCGGTAAAAGCTGACCGGCGCGGGAAGATGTTCCATCAGCAGGGCGGCGCGGCGGTAAATAATGCGCGCGTGGCGATAGTAGGTGCGCATCCAGTAGGCCGGGTCGGCGGTGCCGCGTGTCTCGAGACCAATGGAGTTCGCCGCGGCCTCGTCCTGCGATTGCCAGTCGAGCGTGTTGTCATCGCGGCCATGACGGAAGTGGAGAAAACAGCGGGCAGCGGCAAGAAAATCGAATGCCGCTTCGGCGTCGCCGCGCGCGCTCTGGAAGACGCCGCCTCGCTGGCGGGGCCACTCCTTTGTTTCCTTCAGGTGAAAGAGTAGAGCGAACCAGACGGCAAGGTGGTAGTCGCGCAGGCCTCCCGGACAGTCTTTGAGATTGGGCTCGAGATGGAAAATTGTGTTGCCGTACTTGGCGTGGCGGGCGCGGGCGACTTCACCCAGTTTTTGTGTGATGGTGTTCCACTCGCTCAACACCAGGCCAGGGAGAACGGTCTGGTGCAATTGCTGATAGAGGGGGAATTGCCCGGCAAGAAAGCGGCGGTCGAGAGTGGCGAGGGTGAATTCCAGGTTATCGGGATCGAAGCGTCCGATTTCCTTGACAGTCCGTGAACTGGGGCTGGCGCGCAGGCCGATGTCCCACATGCCCTGAATGATCGCCCTGACCGCTTCCCGAGCCTGCTCTTCGGCCTTGTCGTCGGCGAAGGCGAAGAGCACATCGATGTCGGAGAACGGAAAGAGGTCTTTACGGCCGTAACCGCCGAGGGCAAGCAGCGACACGTTCGGCGGCGTTTGTGCAGCGAAGGCCCGACGCCACATTTCAATCAGAATCCTGTCCACGACGGCGGAGCGACGACGAATCGCAGCAGTTCCGTCGCCGGTGCGCTCACAGGTCTGGCGGACAAGCGCCATCTCGCGAAGATACTGATCCCGTAAGTCGTCAACCGCCAAAGCGACTGGAGTCATGTGAAATGTGGGTGGTTCGGCGAAGCCAAAAGAATGTTTTAACAGGATACTAAAGATTCACCGGCCAGGAGAGGCGATTGTCCGCAAGACCGGAAAGGAAATCCCCAGAAATGCGCGTATGTGCACGCCTTTTCGACCGGAAATTGATGGACAGGCATGCACGGTGCGGCGCTGCAGTGGGTGAATGGCAGAGCCAGCCTCACAATGCGGTATGGCTGGCGGATCTTTTAGAGTGCGGACTCGCCGCGTTCGTCGTTGCGGATGCGGATGGCCTCGTCGATGCGGCTGACAAAGATTTTTCCGTCGCCGATGCGGCCGGTGCGCGCCGCGCTCATGATGGCCTGGATAGCGCTTTCCTTCAGCTCGTCGGTGATCACCAGCTCGATCTTGACTTTGGGAAGAAGGTCGACCGTGTACTCGCGGCCCCGGTAGAACTCGGTATGGCCCTTCTGGCGGCCGTGGCCGCGGGCTTCAAGAATAGTCATACCTTCAATGCCGGCTTCGAGCAGGGCATCCTTCACTGCGTCCAGCTTTGAAGGCTGGAGAACCGCTTCGATCTTGAGCATGTCGTAAAGCCTCGTTACATCGTTCCTGGAAACAGATCGGAGAACATTGGTTCCCAAAATGCTTATGACAGCCTATCAGTCCGGGCGGCTGTGTGTGATGGTCGGGCAAGAACTTTTCAACAGAAGATCATCAAATCCATTCATGAGTTGAGGTCGTATCCTTCCTCGCCGTGTTGCGAGAGATCGAGGCCCGCAGATTCTTCTTCTGCCGAGACGCGCAGTCCGATCACTTTGTCGACGACGAATAGGAGCACGAGCGTGCCCACGATGGAAATAGCCCAGGCAATGGCGACTCCCGCCGCCTGATTGAGGACCTGGCGCCAGTGACCGTCCATCGCGCCTGTGGGAACGCCGTTCCCAAAGGCAGCATTAATTGCGCTGGTAGCAAAAAAGCCTGTCATCAGCGCCCCCAAAGTGCCGCCCGCCCCGTGCACGCCAAAGGCGTCGAGCGAATCGTCGTAACCCAGACGGCTCTTGACCTCGAAGACCATAAACGAGCAGAAAGCTCCGGCGACAACGCCGATCAGCAATGCAGAGAAGGGCTGCACAAATCCTGAGGCCGGCGTGATGGCCACGAGACCGGCAACGGCACCCGAGATGGCGCCGAGAGCTGTCGGCTTGCCGTTGTGGATCCACTCGGCGACAGTCCAACCCAACGCTGCCGCGGCGGCCGCGAAGTGGGTGTTGACGAAGGCGCTGGTGGCCAGCGGACCCGAGCTGAGAGCGCTGCCGGCATTGAATCCGAACCAGCCAACCCAGAGAAGGCACGCGCCGATGAAACTGAGGACCATTGAGTGCGGCGGCATGTTGGTCTGGGGATACCCGATGCGCTTGCCAAGATAAATCGCGGTGATCAGCGCCGAGACGCCCGAAGTGATGTGGACCACGGTCCCTCCGGCGAAATCGAGGCTGGGAATACGTCCTCCATTGGCGTTCAGCAGTCCGCCCACACCCCAAACCATGTGAGCCATTGGGCTATAGACGAGCAGGGACCAGAGAGAGAGAAAGACGGCCATGGCGCTGAACTTCATCCGCTCTGCGAATGCGCCCGTGATCAGTGCCGGGGTGATGATGGCGAACATGAGTTGATAGACCATGTAGGTCTGTTCTGGAATGGTCGCCGCGTAGTCAGTGTTGGGAGTCAAGCCAACGCCGCGCAGGAAGACGTGCTCGAATCCGCCCACGAAGGCATTGCCGTGGCCAAAGGCCAGGGAATAGCCGACGATGGCCCACAGAATCGTGACCATTCCCATCATGGCGAAGCTTTGCATCATGGTGCCGAGGATGTTTTTGCGGCGAACGAGGCCTCCGTAGAACAGTGCGAGGCCGGGGCCGGTCATCAAGAGGACAAGCGCAGCCGACACCAGCATCCATGCGTTGTCGGCGTTCATTTGCGCGTTCTGGACCGACTGCTGGAGCGCGGCGATTTGCGCTTGTGTGGCGGGGGCCGATGCAGATCTCTGCGCCAGGGAGACAACCGGAAGGACGAACATCACGGATAAGAACAGCAACTTGCGGTGACAGCTCATTTTTGCTTCGCTCCGAACGTGCCCGCGGGCGAATGCGGGTGTTGTTGAAAACCAATTCGCTTCGCAAGGAACGGCACGTCGTCGTGCCCTTCCTGGAAGGGAAACACAGAAACCGTAGTCATTCGCCGCATGAGCGGCGCATGATGTTCTCTTGCATGACTTAATGAACATTGAAGAATAGCGCAAGCGGGCCCGTTGCACATGAGGATTTCATATTGCTCGCGATTTCTTCGCCGGGCCGTTCATGGTGAGGTCGCGTGTCGAGCGGTTTCGATGCTCCCGCATGGTGGACTATGAGCGGTTTGGAGTTATAGTAGTTGCATGGCGGCTACTCAGGAGCGCGATCGCTACGTCTTCGGTGCATTGGAGAGCAGCGCGCACAATCGCGCCAAACTCAGGGAAGTCAGCTACGGATTCGAGCAGCCCGAAGGCGTTCTGCTTACCTCGCTGGACTTCGCGGTGAACTGGGTTCGCAAGAGCTCAGTCTGGCCGGTCACATTCGGTCTCGCGTGCTGCGCGATTGAAATGATGTCCATGGGCGCCTCGCGGTTCGACATCGCGCGATTCGGCGCCGAGGTCTTTCGGCCGTCCCCCCGGCAGGCTGACCTGATGATCATTGCCGGCCGAGTTGCGCAAAAAATGGCGCCTGTCATCCGTCGACTCTACGAACAAATGCCGGAGCCCAAATGGGTCATCTCGATGGGCGCCTGCGCCACCTCCGGCGGAGTCTTCAACAACTACGCAATCGTGCAGGGAGTCAATCAAGTGATTCCCGTGGACGTGTATGTACCAGGCTGTCCACCCCGTCCTGAGCAACTCTTGTACGCAATTACGCTTCTTCAAGAGAAGATCCAACGCGAACCTCGGAGTTTGCTGAAAACCCTGAACGTCGAATAAGCATTGAGTTCCAGCCAGTATCGGCGCTCAATGCTACTGCTCACACGGAAATCAATGGGGTCAATTGGGTCCGGAAAGTTCTCGCGTTTGAGGGAGTGTCGGTGTGGCAACACGCTCAAAAAGTGTCCACTCCACCTTCCTCCTATGGTAGGCTTACTGGTGTCGTCTCAATGGTTTCCGTACCAACTTCAGTGAGCAAATTTGACCAGATCTGAAAGCGCATTCCATGAGCAAATTTGATCAAGACGGGAAACAGAGCAGCTCAATCGCCGTCCCCCCAAGACAGAAATCCGATTGATTGCGGAGGAAAAACCAGAATGCAATTGCAAAAATTGAAATCCCTGAGCCGGACGCTAGCGATCACATGCCTCGCGTTCACCCCGATCGCGTTGGCTGCCCAGGACGCCCCCAAACCCGCACCGACGACCAATTCAGCCGACTATGCCTCGCGCTGGGACATTTTTGCCGGATATAGCTACCTGGCCCCCAAGGGAACGGTGGAAGTCCCGCAACCAAGCGGTACAACCCTTCCTTACAACTACAATGCCGTGAACCTCGGTGGTCTCTTCAGCGGCGCCTACTACTTCAATAAGCACGTTGGCGCCCAGGTGGAATTCGGACTCCATGAGTGGGGCAAGGCGAACTCGAACGGCAGCAATAACGGCACGGAAGGGAACGATGACGGGTTCTTCACTGGCTCGGGCGGCATCATCTTCCGTTTTCCCACCGAAGAAATCACTCCCTTCATCCATGGGTTGGTCGGCGGAGCTCAGGTCAACGGTCCCGACAAGAATCCGAGCACCTGGGGGCCTGACCTCACCGTGGGCGGCGGCCTGGACTACGAAACGCCGTTCTTTAACCACCACCTCGCCATTCGAGTCTTTCAGGCCGACTATTCGTATATGCACGCCGACTTTGGTCCGGGCATATACGGCGGACGTGCCAACATTAATGCGGCGCGTTTGAGCGGCGGCCTTGTATTCCACGCCGGATCGATCGCCCCACCGGCTCCGCCGACCATTGCGTGCTCAGCCAACCCCTCGACCGTGTTCCCGGGTGATCCTGTCACTGTGACGGCGACGGCCTCCGGGCTGAATCCGAAGCAGAACGCAATCTACACGTGGAGCGGCGACGGCGTGACCGGCAGCGGCACAACGGCGACAGTTGCGACTGGCTCGCTGGCTCCCGGTTCCTACACCGTGAAGTGCGGCGTCAAGGAAGGCAAGGCGGGCAAAGAGGGTCTGAAGCCGTGGGAAGTTGCCGACAGCTCGACAACCTTTACCGTGAAGGACTTTGAGCCGCCGACGCTCAGTTGCGCGGCAAATCCGTCCACCATCAAGCCAGGCGATACTGCAACTGTCACGGCAACCGGCGTGAGCCCGCAGAATCGTCCGCTGACCTACAGTTTCACGGCGACTTCGGGAACCGTAAATGGCTCGGGTTCGACCGCAACCTACAACTCGGCGGGTGCGCCGTCGGGCACAGTCGACGTTACCTGCAACGTCGCGGACGACAAGGGACATTCGGCCACAGCGACCGCGTCGTTGACGATTCTGCCGCCTCCGCCGCCCCCGGGACCCTCACCGGAGCAGATCCGCCTCGAGGCTCGCCTCGCGCTGCACAGCATCTTCTTCCCGACCGCTCAGCCCAGAGCTGCGCATCCGGAAGGTGGTCTGGTGCCAAGCCAGCAAGGGACGCTGACAACCCTGGCAACGGACTTCAAGAGCTATCTGGCCATCAAGCCTAACGCTCACCTGATGCTCACTGGCCACGCCGATCCACGCGGTTCGGTTGAATACAACCAGGCTCTTACCGAGCGCCGTGTCAATCGCGCAAAGTCGTTCCTGGTAGAACAGGGCGTGCCTGAGGGCGCTATCGAGACGCGCGCCGTGGGTAAAGAGCAACAGCTCTCGGTCGACCAGGTGAAGGCGCTGGTGAGCGAGAACTCAGAACTGAGCGATGCGGAAAAGAAGAAGGTCCTTCGCAGGCTGCAAGTCATTGTCCTCGCGCAGAACCGACGCGTCGATGTCACGTTAACCAATACGGGCCAGCAATCGGTGCAACTCTATCCGTTCAATGCCGCCGATTCCATGACTCTGTTGAGTGAAAGGGCTCCAACACCGAGAAAGAAAGCTGCACCAAAGAAGCCGTAGACGTGTAAGTTCGCCTACGAAAACGATGTAAGGAAAATCGGAAAGGGGGGGCGGATGCATCGCCCCCCTTCGCCATGCGATGAGAATTGATGCCTCAGCTTGTGTTTAATATGGATGCGAAGGAGATCACATGTTCTCGCGAGACTTGAAATCTGTTTGTCTGGTTCTGGTTGCGGCAAGTTTTTCCCTCCTACCGATGGGTTGCAAGAAACAGCCTCCGATCACGTTGTCGGCTTCGGCAGCGCCGCCTGCTGTATTTCCTGGTGAACAAGTCACGGTTACTGCGACCGCTGGATCGCTCTCGACGAAAAAGAACAACAACGTGGTGTACAGCTGGTCCGGAACCGGCGTGAACGGTAACGGATCGACGGCCACCGTGGCCACCGATGCGCTGACGCCCGGATCGTACACCGTGAAAGCGGAAGTGAAGGAAGGCAAGAAGGGCAAGGAAGGCCTGAAGCCGGGTCAGACGGCAGACGCGACGGCTAGTTTCTCAGTGAAGGAATTTGAACCGCCGACCATCAGCTGCTCGGCGAGCCCATCCACGATCAAGCCGGGTGATACGGCCACAATTTCATCCACCGGCGCAAGCCCGCAAAACCGGCCTCTCACCTACAGCTACTCGGCTGCGGCAGGTTCGGTGAACGGGACCGGCACAACCGCGACATTCAATTCGACCGGTGCGCCAACAGGCTCTGTCGACATTACGTGCAAAGTGTCCGACGACAAGAATCACTCGGCGTCGTCCACAACCACGGTTACGATTGTGGCGCCGCCTCCGCCGCCACAACCGCACGCACAGGCACTCTGCACCCTCTCATTCGATACGGACAAGAGGCGTCCGACGCGCGTAAACAACGAAGCCAAGGCTTGCCTTGACGAAGTTGCGCTGGACCTGCAGAAGATGCCTGACGCGAAGGCCGTGCTGGTTGGCCAATCGGATGCCAAGGAGAAGGCAAAGGTCGAGAAGGAAGAGACGTACGCTGCCAAGCACAAGCACGCGAAGGTGAAGGATCCCGCCGCACAGCGTGCCGTAAACGCCAAGGCCTATTTGGTCGAAGAGAAAGGCATTGATGCTTCCCGCGTCAGCCTGGCCACCGGTGCTGAAGATGGCCAGAAGGTTGAAAACTACCTTGTGCCCGCGGGCGCGACGTTCGGCTCCGACGTGCAGGGAACGACGCCGGTAGATGAGTCGATGGTGAAGGCTGAGGAAAGCAAGCCGAAACACCATCGCTGAGTGCAGCGACAGCCTCGAAGCAAACCGGGCCGCGTATCGCTTGAAAGGCGATACGCGGCCCCACAATCGAAGCTGCCCAGCGACCTTCCGGTGAATTGGGACGGACGGGGCAGATAAGATTCCTCTGGGTCATTTGGAGGTTGACCGGGGTTCCGGTCAGCCTCTTTCATTTATGAAGACATATTCCTTGGAGTGTCCTTCAATCTCGGTCTTTGCGTTATTGACGAATCACTTACGGACGTTTTTGCGAAGCCAGACTCGGCGCGAATTAGCTTCGTGTTTGCTTGCCGGGTTGCTCCAGTTCGCCTCCGCGCATGGCCAATCAACTCCTGCGCCGTGGAGCCCGGTTGGGCCTGAAGGCGGAGATGCGCGATCCATAGCCTCGATTCCCGGCGATCCAAAGCACCTGTTTCTCGGTACTACGAACAGCTGGATCTATGAATCGATCGACGGCGGCGTCAGTTGGCGGAGACTTGCGAAGCTCGAATCGGCCGACGACCTGGTCATCGATCATATTGTGGTTGATGGTGCGAATTCGGCCATTGTGTACGCGGCGGCCTGGACTTTGAACCATCCCGGCGGAGGTCTTTGGGTGAGCCGCGACGGTGGCAAAGACTGGAGCGAGTGCGCAGCGCTGGGTGGTCAATCGATTCGCGCTTTTGTCCAGGCGCGCTCGAACCCTGCACTGCTCTTTGCCGGGACACTCGAAGGAGTCTTTCGCAGCTCCGACGGGGGAACAACGTGGGGACAGATCAGTCCGGCAGGAAGCAGCGAGATTCACGAAGTTGAATCGCTGGCTGTCGATCCCGGCGATCCCGACGTTGTGTATGCGGGCACGTGGCATCTTCCCTGGAAGACAACCGACGGCGGCAAAAACTGGCACAACATCAAGAAGGGCATGATCGACGATTCCGATGTCTTTTCGATCATCGTCGATTCTGAGAATCCACGCGTCGTCTACGCCAGCGCGTGCAGCGGCATCTACAAAAGCGAAAGCGCGGGAGAACTCTTTCGCAAGATTCAGGGGATTCCCGCCACCGCGCGCAGAACGCGCGTTCTGCGCCAGGATCCGGAGCATCGCGATGTGCTGTATGCCGGCACGACGGAGGGACTTTATAAGACGGCCGACGCCGGCAAGACGTTCAAGCGCATGACCGCATCCGACGTCATCGTGAACGACGTGAACATTGATGCGGCCGACCCAAATCACATTTTGCTCGCCACGGATCGCGGTGGCGTTCTGGCGAGTCACGACGGATTCGAGAGCTTCGCGCCGTCAAACGCGGGGATTTCTGAGCGTAAGGTCGATGCATTGCTCGTCGACAACCGGAATCCGCAGCGCATCTTTGCCGGTGTGGTGAACGATAAGGCGTATGGCAGCGTCTTCGTCTCTAGCGACAGCGGAGTGCAGTGGAGCCAAGTTGCCGATGGGCTCGGTGGGCGCGACGTCTTTGCTCTGGCGCAATCGCCGGAAGGCACGATTCTGGCCGGGACAAACAGCGGCATTTTTGCGTGGGAGCCAGACGCGAATGCATGGCAACCGAGGAACGTTGTCACTTTTGCTGTTCCGAAACCGACAACGGAGACGGCCCATCCAACGCCTGTTAACGGGAAGAATCCGGTGGTCTCGAGGAAGAAGGCTGTGAAGGCGAAGCCGCAGATGAAAAGCAAGCCGGACGAGTACGCAATCGATGGGCGTGTCTTTGCCTTGGATCTTTTCGGGGAGGCATGGCTCGCTTCGACATCGGGCGGCCTCTACACAAGCAGAGATAAGGGAGCCACATGGCAGGGCGGCCCTGCAATGGGCGTCGCAGGCTATCTCTCCGTCACCGCGCAGGGTTCGCTGATGGCTGCGGCCCGGACGGATTCTGTCGTTATCTCCCAGGATGCAGGCCAGAACTGGTGGCCTGTAGGCATTCCTATTGCGCTCACGCGCATCCATTGCATTGCTTTTTCGCCGGACGGAACATTGTGGATCGGTGGCCGCGAGGGCGTTTACTTCTCGCGCGACAAAGGCAAGTCCTGGATGTGGGTTCATCGCCTTCCCCTGGTCGATATCGATGATCTTTTCTACGATGCTCAATTGGGGAAGATATTGGTCAGCTCACGGGGCAGCGACTTTGTTTACGCCATCGACGCCAAGACGCTGGATTGGAAGTGGTGGCAGACCGGATACAGGCTTTCAACGGTGCGTGCCACAGGAGGTCGTTTGCTGGCCGCTTCGCTCGAAGATGGTGTCCTCATGGAGCCCCGCACGGACGGTACCGAGATCGGGCAAAGATAGTCACGTCTGCCGATATCGCGAAACTTCGGTATCATCAAAGGATGCAGGCTCAGCCCTCCGGTCCTCGCCAGAATGCCGCCTTCCGGACGTACGATCCGCGTCTGGAGCCCGTCGCTGCCAAGGTGTTGGCCGAGGATCGCCTCAACTTCGAGGACGGTCTGGCACTCTACAGTTCGTCTGATGTGCTGGCGGTGGGATGGCTCGCGAACCATCGACGCGAACAGTTGCACGGCGACATTACCTACTTCAACGTCAATCGTCACATCAATCCGACCAACGTGTGCGTTGCGGCATGCAAGCTGTGCGCATTCGGGCGAAAAAAGGGCGACCCCGCCGGCTACACCATGGCGCTGGAAGAGGCGTGGGCAACGGCGGCCTCTGGGTACTCCGAAGCCGTAACGGAATTTCACATCGTCGGTGGATTGCATCCCGACCTGCCGCTTGAATATTTTCTTGACCTGGTCTGCGGCCTGAAAGTTCGCTTCCCGAAGGTGCACATCAAAGCCTTCACGATGGTGGAGATCGCTTTTCTTGCTCGGCGCGCTAAGCTTTCGGTTGAGCAGACGCTGATCAAGCTGCGCGAGGCCGGAGTGGACTCCATGCCCGGCGGCGGCGCGGAGATATTCTCTTCGCGTGTCAGGTCGATCATTTGCGACCACAAGATCGACGGCGAAGAATGGCTCGAGACGGCGCGGCTCGCACACAGACTCGGCTTCCGGTCGAATGCGACCATGCTCTATGGCCATATTGAAAACAACGAAAACCGCGTGGATCACCTGCTGAAGCTGCGCGCTCTGCAAGATGAGACCGGCGGATTTCAAACGTTCATTCCCCTCGCGTTTCATCCTGAAAACACCCCGCTCGACCACTTGCCCGTGACCACAGGACTGACGGACATCCGGCAGATCGCCGTGAGCCGGCTGTTGCTCGATAATTTCGCACACATTAAGGCCTATTGGCAGATGCTGACACCCAAGATTGCGCAGATTGCGTTGCGCTTTGGCGCGGACGATTTGGACGGCACCGTCATCGAAGAGAAGATTTATCACGATGCAGGAGCGACCACTCCTCAGGGCATGACCCGCAAGGAACTTTGCCGCCTGATCACCGAGGCTGGCCGAGTCCCCGTAGAGCGCGACACGCTCTACCACGCCGTGACGCGCAGCGAAGACACCTTTACCGTGGCGGTGTAGCTCTCACAGTGAGAGGCGAACGCGATGATGGAA
Organism: uncultured Acidobacteriaceae bacterium; assembly: GCA_963745845.1. Taxonomy (GTDB): domain Bacteria; phylum Acidobacteriota; class Terriglobia; order Terriglobales; family Acidobacteriaceae; genus Telmatobacter. Next base: position 535,290 of record CAVUZE010000007.1, read on the forward strand.
TTTGGCAAGGCCGCGTTCATCGGACTCTGCGTTGGGTTGATCTGGGAAGTCGGCTGCGCTCTCGTACTCCTCTATTCGATCTATCTGGCGGGATATAGGAAGGCGATCGAGGACTCGCTCGCGCCGGGGAAATCGAGGCGATTCAAGGAAATCTTGGCGAAGATCCAAGCCCGCCGCTCTGCAGAGAAAGCCTGAACTCATCGGCTTATATCTTCTGATCCTGTCGATAACACCTTAGGGTTAGTTCTATTGCGACCTTGATGTTGTTCGCAGTTATGTCCCGTCGATGTAGAGTCAATATCAGTTCACAACCGCTGATTCCTCGTCATAGCCTCACCAAGGACATATATCAAATCGCATTCCGCTCGATGTAGAGTGAAAGTAAGGTCGGTCTCAGGCAATAATTTGCGCCGATTTGGAATCCCCCAATCCTTGTCTCGCTTGATATGGAGGGGTCTCTGCAGGAGATTCCAGTTGTTGAGCATCAACTGACTTTGGCGAAGAAACGATTGAGAGACTTGGGATGACCGAGGTCCGGGCGAGCAGTGGCAGATCAAAATACCTTCCATATCTGGAGGGCATTCGAGGCTACGGATTCCTTCTTGTCTTCCTTGTCCACTACTGTCCGCCCTACCAAATTGCGCGAGCCGGCAGCCTTGCATTCAGACTCTGTACGGGATTGGAGCCAATTACATTCTTGGCGGTTCCCGTCTTTTTTACGCTTTCCGGATACTTGATTGGCGGTATCTTGCATGGCACGCGGGATCGAGAGGGATATTTCAGCGTTTTCTATTCTCGCCGGCTTTTGCGTGTATTCCCTCTCTACTACCTGGCGTTGCTCGTTATTGCGTGCGTCGAAGTATTTCTGAGATTTCCGCTCAACTATCACTTCTGGGTGCACTTTTTGTATATCCAGAATCTCTTTCCTGACTATGTAACCCAACATAGCCCCGCTGTGTTGCTTCACTATTGGTCTTTGGCTACCGAGGAGCAGTTTTATTTGCTGTGGCCGCTGGTAGTCTGGTTTTTTCCAGGACGGCGGACGCTTTTTGGAGTCGCTGTCCTTTTTATCATCATCATCTTTGGCATTCGTTTTGCGGCTCCTTACTTCCTCTCATCTCCCGAGCAGATTCATTATTTAAGCCTTACCCGCGCGGATGCTATCCTGTTGGGCGTATTGCTGGCTCTTATTCGGCATAAGCCCATCTTTGAGCGGATCAAGCCGATCGCGAAATGGATCGCGCTCGTAGGTATTGTAACGATGGTTGCTTGGGCGTTACGGAAGGGCGAGTCGTGGCCGGAGACATTCCGCGGCGTACAAGTCCTCATCCCGTGGATCAACTTTACTGCATTAGCGATCATTGTTGCTGTAATGGAAGAGAACAGCTGGCTGAATCGAGTGTGCAGCCAACAGTGGATATGCTGGCTTGGCAGACGGAGCTATAGCTTATATATCGTGCATTTCACTTATGCTCGCTTGTTTTGGGACCATGTGACCCCGTACCTGGCTACTCGCCTTCCGCAGACACTGGCGGCTGTTGTGTCGAGTGCGATTGCTTTTTCTCTTACACTTGTTCTGGCTATGTTGAGTTATCGATTCATCGAGACGCCGACTCAAAACCTAAAGCGACGCCTGAAATACGGCGAAGTCAGGTCGGTTAGCTTGTCCCGAAGCCTTGGCGGGGAAGTCCTCGTCAAGACCGGTACCTAGAAGATAGCCGACTACCACTTTAGAGGTAGACCAATACAACACAAATGCAGGCCGACCCAGGCTTGAGCTCGCATACAATCGGGTCACGGCAGTTATTGGAATCGATGCCTGCAGGCATCGTCCGATCGTGTCTGCAGTGCTCTCATAAACGCAATCCAGAAGAGGATCGACTCGGATTTGAATGTTCCTGCCTCACTCGGAACCAAAGTAAATTGGTCGAAAGTCTCTAGACTACGAGTCCGTATGAGCCAAATTCAGCGCTCTGATCCGCGAAGAAGATACGTGCCATGCCTGGAAGGCATTCGGGGGTACGGCTTCCTCCTTGTCTTTTGCGGCCACTATTTTTGGCCAGACCGATTGGCGCATCCAGGCACGTTTCGACTCAAGTTCTTGATGGCCCTGTCGCCTCTCGAAATCATTGCGGTCCCAGCCTTCTTTGTCCTTTCCGGCTATCTGATCGGCGGCATTTTATATCACACCCGGAACAGAGAAGGGTATTTCAGAGTCTTCTACACTCGCCGCGTGCTTCGCGTATTTCCCGTCTACTACTTGACGCTGCTGGCGATCGGGTGCTTCTACGCAGTGCATGCAGTCTCGCTGAACTATCATTTCTGGACTCAATTCCTCTATATCCAAAACCTGCTTCCAGGGTTTCCAAGCTCGCCCGATGCTTCTGTTGACATGGGACACTTCTGGTCTCTGGCGGTGGAAGAACAGTTCTATCTGCTGTGCCCGCTGGTCATGTGGCTTTTTCCTGACCGGCGAAAGTTGATCGGCATTGCGATCTCGCTGGTCGCACTGAGCTGTGGATTGCGCTTCGCGGCTCCGTTACTCTCCTTGCCGACAAAGGCTGTTCTTTTTTTTACTCCAACGCGCGCGGATGCGATTATTCTAGGGGTTTTGCTGGCGCTTATTCGCGAGGATGCGATTTATGATCGGATCGAACCCTTGGCAAAATGGATCGCGCTAACTGGATTAGCGACTGTGGTTCTGCTGTACGTTTGGGAGGGCCAGGATTGGTCTAAAACATATCTTGGCGAAAATATCTGGATTCCTCTGGTTAACGTGATCGCCGCTGCGATCGTCATTGCTGTCATGGAAGAAAAGAGTTTCATGAATAGAGCCTGCAGTCAGCGATGGGTTTGCTGGCTCGGGAGCCTGAGCTATAGCGCGTATGTCTTCCATCTCACTTTTTCTCCTTTCTTCTTGAACGCTGTTACCGCTCGACTTTCCCTGCACATGCGCCAGTCCTTTGCGGTTTTAACATCGGGCGCGTTCGCGTTTACGGTGACGCTCCTGCTGTCGATCTTGAGCCATCGTTTCATTGAACGTCCAATCATGAATCTCAAGCAGCGCATTCAATACGGCGCCGCCAAACCGTTCGCCGTTTCGCAAGGGGTTGGTGAACGAGTTCTCGTCAGCGCAGGGGATTAGCGCTACTGCCGCACGATTGCTCCGTTTTTCATTACAAAACTGACGTGTTCGACCACGCTGATGTCGTCGAGGGGATTGCCTGGGACGGCGATGATGTCCGCATAGTAGCCGGGTTTCAGTTCTCCGATCTGGCCTTGCCATCTCAAAAGCTTTGCACCGTTGATCAGGTCAGCCTGCAGTACGGCAAGCGGCTTCAGGCCGTATTGGACCATCAGAGTCAGCTCGCGCGCCTGTGTGCCGTGAGGAAACGGCCCCACATCGGAACCCACTGCGAAAGGGACTCCCGCAGCAACTTGCGCCTTGAATTCGCGAATCTTGAAGTCGAGCAGCGCCGCCTCGCTCGCTGCCTCTGCGGCCGAGGAGCGATTGTGAGCAAAGTAGTCGAAGATGGTAAACGTGGGTACTGCAAAGATGCCCTTTTCGCACATCAGGCGCATGGTTTCGTCGCTGAGTTGGGTAGCGTGGTCAATCGACGCCACTCCGGCCTGCGCGGCATACAGTGTCCCCGGTTCTCCCATGGCATGCACGGCCACTGTGGTTCCAAGACGCCGCGCCTCATCGACCGCGGCAGTGAGCTGCGCCGTGGTGTATTGATACGGTGTATGCAGGACGCCATCGATCATGCGATCAGGCCCGGTCTCGTAAATCTTGGCGAAGTCCGAGCCCTCTTTGTGCTGCTCGCGCATCACGTCGATAATCTGTTCGGCCGAATTCGCATAGTCGGCATTGGAGAGCACGTGTTGGGCGGGGTTATAGCGGTTCGCATCCTCGTGGCCGCCCGAGAATGTCGATAGCGTTCCCGCTCATGCGCATGCGCGGTCCAAGGATGAGCCCCTCGTCGATCGCGGTGCGAATCGCCGTGTCGGCCGAGCCCGCGCCTTCGGTGCCCATGTCGCGTTCCGCTGTAAATCCGGCCAGTAGATCCGCCTTGGCCGCCTGCTCCGCCAGTATCACGCGCCACGGAACGGATTCCTCTACCGTCTGCAAGTCTTCGGCGCCTGGATGCAGAAAGAGGTGCACATGCGCATCGATCAGCCCGGGCAACAAAGTCGTGTTTCCGAGGTCGATGATTCGCGCACCTTGCGGATGTTCTACAGCAGAGCCGACTGAGTGAATACGATCCCCTTCAACGAGGACCTCACCAGGCTGAAGTAGTTTGCCTGTGTCCACCTGCAGCAGTCGCGCTGCGTGCAGCACAATTGGAGCGGATTCCTGCTGCTGCGCCGCAACCGTTCCGATCGCCGGAAAGGCGGTCAGCGCGAAGACCAGAGTTCCGCGAAGTGTGAAATGAAATCGACTCATGTTTACGAATATGCGGCTCTCGCCCTTGCTTTGTCGATGAGCAAAATGAAGTCTGACTCATACGGAGTGCCGCGCCCAGCAAATTTTAAGGGCCTCTGCCGATGGTAGAATTCCAGCGATCCATCGAGCTTTGTTTTGCCAACGGTTGGAGAAGGATTTGATTGATGGCGCACAATCCGGTCAGCGTACGGTGTTGGGATTTGACATCGGCGGCACAAAGACGGCGTGTGTCGAAGGCACCCCCACGGGCAACATCCTCCAGCGAGTCGAAATCCCGACATGCGCAGAAGAACCATTCTCAACTACGTTTCCCCTGATTGTTGGCGAGGCCCACGCGCTCATTCGTGCGGCCAAGAGAGTAGGCCGGACGATTGCCGCGATCAGTGTTTCCGTGGGTGGACCGCTCAAGATCGATGACGGAGTTCTGATCAATCCGCCTCATTTGCCGGGCTGGCATCACGTGGCTCTGAAGAAGCGCTTGATGGAAGAATTCCCTGCGACTCCGGTTCTGATTGAGCACGATGGCAATGCGGGCGCCCTGGCGGAGTTTCACTTCGGTGTAGGCAAAGGACGACCCGAGCTGAAGCATCTTGTTTTCCTCACGTTCGGAACGGGAGTGGGAGGCGGCTTCATTCTCAACGGACAGATTCTGCGCGGAGCGAGCGATACAGCCGGCGAAATAGGCCATTGGCGTCTGGCTGAAGATGGACCTGTTGGATTCGGAAAGAGGGGTTCGTGGGAGTCGTTTGCTTCGGGCGCTGGACTGGTCGAACTCGCAGCGCAAATGTTTCCTGCGCGTTGGAGTTCGGAGACTCCGATTCGCGAGCTTGTCGAGAGCATGTTGGCGAACGATGCCGAAGCGCTGCAGGTCGCCGAAGTCGCCGGCAGATGGATGGGGCGGGGTCTTGCCTTGTTAATCGATGCATTGAACCCTCAGGTGATCGTTTTCGGCTCGCTTGGTGTGGCGCTGGGGGAACGCGTGCTGGGACCAGCGCGCAAAGTGATTGCCGATGAAGCGCTCCCGCAAGCGGTAGCCGCGTGTGAGTTGATGCCATCTGCTCTCGGGAAGCGCATCGGAGACGTGGCGGCACTCATGGCCGCACTCACAGATCGTTCGATCCGATCTGTTTTGGAAGCCGGCTCACGCGAACCGGGCGCGCCATGATTCCATCACAATGCGAATGGAGCATCACACTCCAGACGAACATGACTCATTAGTTCTTATAAGTTGTTACGGATACGTGCAGCGCTTGTTACTTGGGGTCGGAGTTACCAAGTTACTTTATTGGGTGACTTTCTCAACCACGCTCTCTTTGTTCGTTCAGAGCGCTTTTCATCTGAATCTGCGGTCTGATTACACACGTAATTTGTAAATCACCCAACTTTTTCACAACTCTTTCCATAAGTCCGTCCTGAAGCAAGTAGACCCCGTGGTACTATCGCAGCGAGGTTAAAACAAATGCCAACTAACAGCTACGATACTGCCTTTGAACAGGCCAGCAATGATCGTGTCGAGGTTCGTGTTGCGATTGAGAAACTACTCACGCGCGGCGAAATGCTCGACAAGCTCTTGGAATGTCTTGCACCATTTGTGTCGAGCCCCAAGCCGGTAGGAGAGCCTGCGGCTACCGAGGGTCACGAGCATCATACGGCAGAGGATAGCCACGAAGCCTCCATGCATCATCAAGGTTAGGCGTGATGAGGTCTGCGTTCGAGCTCGCTCGCGGATAAGCGCATCGGGTCGCCCAGCCGGCGCGGGCCTACTTGAGCAACAAAGCTCGTGCATGCGCGTCCAGACGCCAGCGGCGATCCCGAAGAGAGACGGCTCAACGCTTCGGATGGCTATATTTCAACGACATCTCTCAGGTCGGCCACAAGACTTTTCAATACGCCGCGATTCCCGTGAGATTCTCTCCGAGAATCAGTGCGTGAATGTCGTGTGTTCCCTCATACGTCTTTACTGATTCCAGGTTCATCATGTGGCGCATGATGGGGTAGTCTTCGGTGATACCGTTGGCGCCCAGGATGTCGCGCGCCATGCGCGCCGTTTTAAGAGCCATCCACACGTTGTTGCGCTTGGCCATGGAGATGTGTTGGTGGCCCACCGTGCCTGCGTCTTTCATCCGCCCGACGTGGAGCGAAAGCAACTGCGCTTTTGAGATTTCGCTTGCCATCCAAACCAGCTTTTCCTGGATCAATTGGTGACTGGCAATTGGCTGCCCATGAAATTGCTTTCTAACTTTGGCGTAGTGGAGCGCCGTGTCATAACAGGCCATGGCTGCGCCGATGGCACCCCAACTGATTCCGTAGCGCGCCTGGTTCAGGCACATCAGCGGACTTTTAAGTCCGCCTGAACCCGGCAGGAGATTCGCACCCGGAACATGGACGTCCTGCAGAGAGAGGCCGCTCGTGACCGAGGCGCGCAGCGACCACTTGCCGTGCACTTCATGCGCTTTGAATCCCGTTCGGTCTGTTTCGACGAGGAATCCGCGCACCTTTCCATCTTCGTTTTCGACCTTGGCCCAGATCACGGCGACGTCTGCGATGTTCCCCGAGGTGATCCACATCTTCTCACCGTTAAGGATGTACTCATCACCGGCTTTGCGCGCAGTGGTGGTCATGCCGCCCGGATTGGAACCGAAACCAGGTTCGGTTAATCCGAAGCACCCGAGCTTTTCGCCTTTGGCGAGCGCCGGTAGCCACGTATTCTTCTGTTCATCGGAGCCGAATGTGTAGATGGGATACATCACCAGCGCGGACTGTACGCTCACAAAGCTTCGAAATCCTGAATCACCCCGCTCGAGTTCCTGCATCACCAGCCCATATTCGACATTTGACATGCCGGCGCATCCGTAGCCCTCGAGATTTGCCCCGAAGAATCCAAGCTCGCCCATGGCAGGGACAAGCTCCCGCGGAAATCGCTCCGTGCGGAAGCATTCTTCGATGATCGGGACGAGATTGTCTTCAACAAAGTCGCGCGCGGTGCGACGCACGAGCAGCTCATCCTCGCTGAAACTCGAATCGAGATGAAGAAAATCGAATCCCTGAAACTTGAAGCTCATGCCTGCACCCACCGTTCTTCTGAAGATTTGAAACAGAAGGGTAGCAGACGGGAGACGTGCGAGGGAATACAAGGGCAGGCAGGTGAATGAGCCGGCGAGCAAGCCGCACGGACAGCCGCCGTCCGGGCGAGGATTCTTTCCGGAGAGCCTGCCTACTGATCGTTGGCTGTTTCTTCGCCGTAGGTGGGATATGGCTCCGGCTCTGTGCTTGTCGGCATGCTCGAGAGCGTGGCCAAATCGGCTTGCACCTGCGCCCATTTGGCGGCATCTTTCTTCGTCGCAAACGGCGCATCCAGATTGGCGTAATACGCTTGGATCTCTCTCTTGATGCCGGGCGGAATTGCTTGCGTCGGTTCATGGGCAAGCCGATGCAGCAACGATGCATAAGTAGAATCGGTCAAGGGATACCCGCCAGGCTGAACGACGTGGCCCGTGTCGAGATCGCGATTCGGCAATGGATGCTTGGGATCATTGGACCGAAGCAACATGTCGGGACTTGTCGCGGCCAGGATTGGAAGAAGCGCCGCAGGCATCGGCGCAGCGTGGCCATTGGCGGCGCTTCCGCTGGGTGGCGTGAATCGATTGAGCACCCTGCGCAGAATCGCGAGAGAAACAACTACGCTGTGCAGGTAATCCGCTTCTGTCGCTGTTGTCGGACCTTTCACCGCGACCAGCTTCAAAGGGCCAAACTTGGGCAGCACGAACAGGACACCCGCCAGCACACACGTTTCGAATCCGGCCTTGCCGCGGTACGCGTCCCAGTTGTTCTCTTGATTGATCGCTGCGGCTTCGGCCGCAATCTCGGCGAATTCCGGTGTATCCGGCTCCGGCGGTTCATGACGCCGGTGGAGGAGCGTGACCGCATACGCAATGCGAGGAATGAACGTTCGCACTGCAAAACGGTAATCGCGGATATTGAAGCGGCGCCCGCGCTTCGAGGTGAAATCTTCTCTCAGACCGTAGGTCTGGTAATAGGCAAGAGCGAGTTGCTTGGTCGGCACTTGGAGGCCGATATGACGAAGGAAACGCAGCGGCGCTAAACGGTGATGAGCAATCTCGTCGATGTCGAAGGCGAACTCCGTTTGCACATGCTGGTGCTCGCCCTCGGCATAGTTGACCACGGGCCCATATTTTGCGCGAAGTTTCGGAAACTCGAGGGGCACAGCTCGATTCGTGGCCAAAGAATGACCGACAGAGTCGCCGATGTAGTGAGACAGCGCGCCTACGGCAAAGGCCAGTTCGTCCGCATTCTGCGCGTTGCGGAAGAGACTCACGACAAAATCGCCGGATCGCACGTAATGGGTCAGGTCAGAGAAAGACGCGTCACCGAATGGATAGTAGCCAATGTCCTGGATCACGCATCCGCCGTATGCGTAAGCTCGGGCCTCATCGAGCTGTGCGGGCGTCAGGTTCGGATAATGGCTGAGAAGGAGCGGAACAATCGAGCCCTTCCACACCAGGTCGATCAGCTGTTCGTGCGTAAGAAGCGAATAAGCCCCTGCCTGTCTTTGCCCGGCGATCAACGCGAGCAGCATCATCAGTAGGGTCTTTTGGAATCGCTTCAGGCTCATGGAGCGCATCGAGGCAGCTTGATTGACGTTATTCGTCGATCTGATGCAGGTTGACCTTGTCACTCAAGGAACTCCCGGACAAACGGGTCCTGGCTACCTGTCAGCTCAGCGAGCGAGCCATCAAAAACCAAGCGACCTTCCGACAGCATAAGAAACGTCGTTTTGGGATCGGTTTGATTGTTGGGTAAGGCAATCATTCGGCCGGAGTCAGGATCGAATCGATGGGTACACATAGTGAAAGCATCTTGTAACCGATGCGTGACCAGGAGCGATGGGGTGCGATAAACATCGCGCTGTTTGACAATAAGTTCAATGATCGTTGTGGAGGTGACCGGATCCAGTCCGCCGGTGGGCGAATCGTAGAGCAGCAGATCGGGCTTATGAATGAGTGCTCGCGCAATCGCTACACGGCGGCGCATGCCCCCGGAAAGGCTACTAGGGAACAGGTCAAAGGTTCGTTCCAACTCCACAAACCGCAACGCTTCGCGCACACGGACATCGATTTCATCGTCAGGAATGAGCTCCTGAATCAGCTGGTAACCGACGTTATCGCGCACCGTCAGAGAATCGAACAGCGCGCCCTCTTGAAAGACCATTCCCGTGCGCGTTCGTAGAGGAAACAGCCTCTCCTCGCTCATCTGCGAGATGTCTTCTCCAAATAGGAAGATGTTGCCTGCATTGGGGCTGAGCAAACCGTTCGCCAGCTTCAACAGAACACTTTTTCCCACACCGGCCGGTCCGAGCAAGATGCGCGTTTCATCCGGGTCGACAGAAAAGGTGACGTCTTTGAGCACCGGTGGACCGTCAAAGGAGAGTGTGACGCCGGAAAACCTCAACACGGGTCCGGTCTCCGCCTTGGATGCGGGGTCCTGAACGAAATGAGTCGAAGCGGAACTCAGTTCCATGAGGCAAAGATGTTGAGCAGCAATCGAGTAACGAAGAAATCCACAAAGATGATGAGAACGGATGCGGTGACGACAGCTTGGATGGTGGAGCGGCCCACCCCTTGCGTCCCACCCGTGGTTCTCATGCCATAGAAGCATCCAATCGAGGAAAGGATGTACCCGAAGAATATAGGTTTTATCAGTCCCTGGACGATGTCCGGAAGACGGAGATGCTCCCACGCCATGTTGAGGTACTGAGTCCCATTCTGGTGATTTAAGAAGACTGTGACGAGTCCGCCGCCGACAATACCGAAGGCATCGGACACGATGGTAAGAAAAAAGAGCATTGCAATGGTGGAGAATATGCGCGGAGTCACCAGCTTTCGGATAGGATCAACTCCAAGCGCACGCATCGCGTCGATTTGCTCGGTGACGACCATCGATCCGAGTTCACTGGCCATCGAGGAGGCATTACGGCCAGAAACCATCACCCCGGTGAGCACAGGTCCGAGTTCGCGGATCATGGTCAGGCTCACAAACTGACCGGTGACCGCAGTCGCGCCGAATGCCGACAATGTCGCCGCCGATTGCAAAGCCAGAACGCCGCCGGTGGAGAGCCCCGACAACACAACAATCGATAAAGAACCGACACCAATAATGTCGGATTGAATGAGAAAATCAGTCCAGTAGACAGGTGGGCGAATCAGATTCATCATCGCCCGGTACGCGAACAGGGAATAGTCCTGTACGGTCAGCACAATTTGCTTGGCAGTGTTGTCGATCGTCTCGAACGCCATTTGTTTTCCGGACAATGAGATGCAGAAGGAAACGGAACCGCTTTTCACAGCATAGCGCATAGTTGAGAGCCCCCGTCGGAGGTTTTGCTTTGCAGCCCCTGAGACGGATCCGGAAACCGGCTTCAGATGAATCGAATGGCGGTATGCCGAAGACTGGAATACGTTTAGGTAGGGGCTCTCTAAAGGCCTTTGCCGCGAGGTACCCGCTCCGTGCATCTAATATCTCGAGACTTGCTTGAGATTTGAGAGAGGACCCTTATGCATTCATTTCGCTTGCGCCTGATTCTTGTTCTGGTCGCATGCGTGACTGCGGTTTCCGTGGCCTCTACTTATTTCGAGGTGCTCGCGCATAAACACTTTCTTCGAGCAGACTTGGTGAGCCGATCCAAATGGATGGGTGTCGGCCTGCAGCCATATCTTGAGCAGACGCTGGCTTCGGGAAATACTTCTGCGCTGCCCACGCTTCTTGCTTCCTCGAAGGCGCGGACGGGCGTCCTCGGGCTGGCTGTGGTGAACCCCCAAGGGCAGTTTCTCGCGGCCGCCGGGCCTTCCGGCCTTCTGCAGGATTTGCCCCATCCCCTGGTCGAGAGATCCTTCCGGAAGGGGTCGGAGGAGTCTGCGTTTGGGCATTCCGGCGACTTGCAATGGCTCGCGGAGGCCTTCCCACTCCACAACGGCAATACGCTGGAAGGAGCCCTTCTCCTGGTTGCGGATGCAAGTTACATCCGCAGCGAAGGGTACGACATCTGGCGCAGAAGCTTCTGGCGCATCGTCGAACTGGTTCTTCTCATTGCCGTCGTCACGTTTGTCATGGTGCGCTGGTTCCTGATGCGGCCATTGACGCGCGTTGCTGAGCGGCTTCGCCGCCTGCGGAGCGGGCATGCGGCCGAACCGGCGGACGCAGGCACCAAAGAGTTCAGCATGTTCACTCCTCTGGCACGTGAAGTGGAGACACTGGCGGAGAGCCTTGTCGCCGCACGTGCCGCTGCCGAAGCCGAAGCCCGCCTGCGCGTGGCAGGCGACAAAATGTGGACTGCGGAAAGACTCGCCGTGCACATGCGCGAGCAATCGGGCTCCAGCCGCATTTTTGTGGTTTCAAACCGCGAGCCATATATGCACATGCGCAAAGGCCGCGAGATTGTGTGCGAGGTCCCTCCCAGCGGACTGGTCACCGCCATTGAGCCGGTGCTGCGCGCGTGCGACGGCGTGTGGGTGGCCAGCGGCAGCGGCAATGCCGACAAGGAAATGGTGGACAATTTCGACCGCTTGCGCGTTCCGCCCGACGATCCGCGCTACACGTTGCGGCGCGTGTGGTTGTCGCAGGAGGAAGAGTCGCGCTATTACGACGGCTTTGCCAACGAGGGGTTGTGGCCCTTGTGTCACAACGCTCATACCAGTCCCATCTTCCGGCCTGCCGATTGGGAAAGCTATCAAAGGGTCAACGAGCGATTCGCTGCCGCGCTGCTGGAAGAAATGGAAGGCAGCGTCGAGCCCATCGTCTTTGTTCAGGATTATCATTTTGCGCTCTTGCCCCGCCTGGTAAAGGCAGCGCGACCCGATGCGCGCGTCGCCATCTTCTGGCATATTCCCTGGCCTAATCCTGAGGCCTTCGGGATCTGTCCCTGGCAAGCGGAGCTTCTCGATGGATTGCTGGGCGCGGATCTGATCGGCTTCCACATTTCGCTGCACTGCAACAATTTTCTTTCGGCCGTAGACAAAGTCTTCGAAGCGCGTACGGATCGCGAGCATGCGACCGTGAGCCGGCATGGACATATCACCACCGTGCGGCCTTACCCAATCAGCGTTGCATTCACCGGGTCAGCGCCCGCGAACGGTCCGGTCGGCGTGGACCATCCAGACGAAGAGCCAGTGCGCGCCGCTGCACGCAATCAGTTGCTCCGCGAGTTCGGTATCCGCGCAGAAAGCCTTGCCGTGGGCGTTGACCGGCTGGATTACACCAAGGGGATCGTGCAGCGGCTGCTGGCTCTTGAACACCTGCTCGAGGTTCACCCGTGGCATTGGGAGCGGCTGACGCTGGTGCAGATCGCCTCGCCAAGCCGCACGCGCATCCCTGCATATGAGGAACTGCATCGCCGGGTGAATGAAGAAGTGGCGCGCATCAACCAGCGCTTTCAGACCGCGCGTTGGAAGCCAATCGTCCTGATCGAGCGACAAGCGGATCATGAGGAGATCGAACGCTGGTATCGAGCCGCGAATCTCTGCTTGATCACCTCGCTCCATGACGGCATGAATCTTGTGGCCAAGGAGTTTGTGGCGGCGCGCGACGACGAAGATGGCGTCCTGATCCTCAGCAAGTTCACCGGCGCTGCCGTGGAGCTTCGCGATGCGCTGGTGGTGAATCCGTATGACATTGCCGGCGTGGCGGAAGCCATGCATCGGGGCCTCGAAATGGACCGCGCGGAGCGGCGCGACCGTATGCAGCGCATGCGCCGCCAGGTGATGGAGAACAATATTTACCGCTGGGCCGCGAACGTGCTCGACACCCTGCGCGAGATACGGTTGGAAGATAGTGCCGGCGCGGACACACCTGCATCAAGTTCAATTGCGATCGTTCCCTCCGAGTCCCAACAACGCAGACTGGCATAAAACGAGATCGAACGTTGAACCGTCAATCGGCAAAAAAGCTAAAGCAATTCTTCTCTGCATTTCCCAGCGCGCCGACTTCGCTGCTGCTGCTGGACTACGATGGCACGCTTTCGGGATTTCGTATCGATCGCTTCAAAGCGCGGCCGTGGGCGGGAGTGCGCGAGTTGCTGGATGCAATCGAAAAGCAGAAAAAAACACGGATTGCGGTTGTCACCGGACGTCCTGCGGAAGAGATTCCGCCGATGCTGGGGCTTGATCCCGCTCCCGAAGTCTGGGGACTGCATGGCGCGGAGCGGCTCTATCCCAACGGACGGCGCGAAATGGAAGTGCAGGCGCCGGCGGTGCGGCAAGCACTGCAGAGTCTTCGCAAGCGATTGAAGCGGGACCCGCTCGGCGGCTTGTTTGAAGACAAGCCCAACGCCGCTGTAATGCATTGGCGCGGGCGGTCGCCGGAGCAGGCGCGGGAGATCGAGCGCCGAACCCGGGAAATCTTTGAGCCGCTCGCGAAACTTGATGGCTTACGTCTGCTGGAGTTTTCAGCAGGTCTCGAACTTCGAGCGGGTCGCGACAAGGGCGGCGCGGTGCGTGAGATGATCCGCGAGTCCGGCGCGGGCACACCCGTGACGTATCTTGGCGACGACCTTACCGACGAAGCCGCATTCAAAGCTGTGAACGAAGCGGGCACGCCGCACTTGAGCGTGTTGATTCGCCGGGCCCCGCGCAAAACGGCAGCCGATATGTGGCTTAGGCCGCCGGACGAGCTGCGGACGTTTTTGAGGATGTGGCTGGGAGCGGGAAATCGGAAATAGGCGCCCGAGTGTTGCGTCAGGATTTTGGCGGCAAGGGCAGGAGGCGCAAACGAGTGCGCTTTGGATCAATTGTGAGCAGCGCACCTTCCTCCAGATAGGATGTCATCTGGAGCAACGCTGCGATGACTTGTTTCCCAACTTCATTCAGGTTCATATTATCGGTTCGAATTTGCACCACACTGGGCTTTTCGCCATGTGTGGCGGCTAGAATCGCACTGAAGTCGAGATCGTGTGTAAGAACCACGTAGTCATTGACGCCGGCATAAGTCATGATTTCGGCGTCTGCAGCATTGGGTGGCCCAACCGTTGACCAATGTGCCGCGTCAAATACCAGCACCTGCCAGCAAACTAACCCATCGCGGAGACAAGTTCATATCGACGAGCAGCTTCATGCCGTCGCCAGAACAACCTCGCGTTCGTCGGCAAGCCACGCAGCATAGCGAAGAGCCTGCATGATATCCTCGCGCTCCAGATAGGGATAGTCGGCGAGAATCTCATCTACGCTGCGATCTGCGCCGATCTGCCCAACGATCATACTTACCGTCACACGCATCCCGCGGATGCACGCCTTCCCACCCATCACCGCAGGGTCCCGTGTGATTCGGTTGAATCGATCCATGCGCGCTCCATCCTGTAACACAATCCTATGGTACTGGCTTTATTCGCGTCCTCGCTTGCGAATCTCGATGTTCAGCCGCTTGATCTTCTGGTTCAGCGTGGAGAGGGGAATGCGGAACTGCTCGGCGGCGTCGGTCTGGTTGCCGTTGCAGCGCTCCAGTTTCTCGATAATGATGCGGCGTTCGATGTCTTCGAGGATGTCGAAGAGCGAAGCATTGGGATTGTGCTCGAGCAGTGCATCCTGAAAGCTGCGGCCTGTAATGTGGCCCGGCAAAAGGTCCGAACCGATCACCGGCCCGGACGACAGCACCACACCGCGCTCGATCGAATTCTCCAGTTCGCGCACATTTCCGGGCCACTCGTAGTCCACCAGCGCGCGCATTGCGTCGGAAGACAGCCTCCGCGGCGAAAGGCCGTTTTCATTGGCGTAGTAATCCAGGAAGTGCTGCACAAGCAGCGGAATGTCTTCGCGCCGCGCACGGAGCGGCGGCAAATCGATGGTGATGACGTTCAGCCGATAGAAAAGATCCTCGCGGAAGCGGCCGTCGCGCACCGCCTGGCGCAGATCGACGTTGGTGGCCGCAAGGATGCGCACGTCCACCTGGATTTCCTGAATGCCGCCCAGGTGCATGAAGCGCTTATCCTGCAGCACGCGCAGAATCTTCGCCTGGGTGTCCATGCCCATCGTCGCGATCTCATCTAGAAAAAGTGTGCCGCCGTTGGCGACTTCGAATAAGCCTTTCTTCGATGCGACCGCCGAAGTGAAGGCTCCCTTCACGTGGCCGAAGAGCGTGGATTCGAGCAGCTCCGATGGCATGGCGCCCGTATTGATCGGCACAAAAGGCTTATCCCGCCGGGGTGAATTGGCATGGATCGCTTTCGCGATCATCTCCTTGCCCGTGCCGCTCTCGCCTTGAATCAGAACCGTGGACCGGCTCGGCGCAACCTGCGCTACCAGGTCGAAGACACGCAGCATCAGGTCGCTCTTGCCCACGATGCTCGCAAAACTGTAGCGCTGCTTGAGCGTGCGCTTTAGCTGCAGATTCTCTTCTTCGGCGCGATGGCGCGCGACGGCCGAGCGGATGTCGGCCATCAGTTTCTCGTTGTCCCACGGCTTCTGGACGAAATTTTCCGCGCCTGCGCGCACGGCCTCCACGACGTTGTCCACCGTGCCGTAGGCCGTAATCATGATGACCGGCGTTTCCGGCTGACGCTCCTTGATCTGTGGCAGCAGTTCCAGCCCGCTCTGGCCAGGCAGCGCCAGATCAAGCAGAACGAGATCGAAGTTCTCGACCTCCAGGATGCGGAGTCCCTGCTCGCCGTCCATGGCCGTGCGCACCCCGTATCCCTCGAGCGTGAGCAGCACTTCAAGAGATTCGCGGATTCCCGCTTCATCGTCGATCACGAGGATGCTCGCACTGTTCGCAAGTGCCGACAGTGCTGGAGCAGACGCAGATAAATTTAACGGCAGATCGACCTCAGACATGAACCGTCTTCCTTAGTAGGGGAAACTCAAGATGAAAAGTTGTTCCGGCGCCGACCGCGCTCTCTACGTGAATCTTTCCCGCATGCTCCTGAATGATGCCGTAGGAAACCGATAAACCAAGGCCCGTCCCGCGCCGTTCTCCGGGCTTGGGCATCGTCTTCGTGGTGAAAAACGGATCGTAAATGCGCTTCAGGTTTTCCGGTGCGATTCCAGATCCGGAATCGGCCACAACCGCCTCCACGTGCCCATTCGCGAGGGTTGCCACGCGCAATCGGCCGCCACTCGGCATTGCCTCTTTCGCGTTCAAAAGCAGGTTCAGGAATACCTGTTGCAGCTTGCCGGGATTGCCGTGGATCGTTGGCAGTTGCTCGTCCAGTTGGATGTCCAGATCCACTCTTGCTGTCTTGAATTGATGCTCGAGCAGCGAAAGCGTATCGCGAATCACCTGGTTCAAATTCGTTTCGCGAAATTCCGTTGTCGACGTACGCGAAAAATTCAGCAGGCCGTTGGCGATCTCTGAAGCACGGAAGCTCTGTTGCGTAATCTTCTCGAGCACGGGGCCAAGCCGCGCATCGCCGCGCATCTGTTTCGACAACAGCTGGGAATAGGACGAGATCACCGCAAGCGGCGTGTTGATCTCATGCGCCACACCGGCTGCCAGCAAGCCAATCGAACTCAATTTGTCGGCCTGCGCGAGCTGCGTTTCCAGCGAGACCCGCTCCGTAATGTCGTCCACAAGCACGATGCGGCCCACAACAACAAAGTCGCGCGAAAGCAGCGGCGCGATGGCGATATTGGCCGTGCGCTGCTCACCGGCGCGCGTCGTCAGTGGGAACTTATAGAGATGGTGCACACCCGATTCGTTGCGCGTCCGATCCAGCGCCTCGACAAACTCCGCGGGAAAAACGGAACGAAGCTCCTGACCGATCGCCTCGGCCCGGCTCAACGCATACATCGCTTCCATCTGCGCGTTCCAGCTCTCGATGCGGTCGTCAAGGTCGAGCGCCAGAATTCCCACGTTGATCGATTCGACGATGTTCTCGTTGAACTCCTTGAGCCTCTCAAACTCGCTGATCTTCTCGCCGAGCTGTGCATACAGGCTGGCGTTCTGCAGGGCAATGCCGATGTAGCTCGCGAGCGATTCGAGCAGCTCCACGTCCTCGCTGGAAAGAAAGTCGCCGCCGACCGTGCGGCCGAGTCCGATCACGGCAATCGTGCGCGTCGTAGTGCCGTCCTGCACACGGCAGGGCAGGTAATAGTTCAGATCGAGCAGAGCAGCGGTGCCACGCTGGGTTTCAGACAGGTGCAGCGCCTGCTGCGCATTTTCGAGGAAGATATGCGAGTGGTCGCGGGCCTTGTCGAAATCGAGAAAGCTCAGGTCCAGGAGGTTGGACTGGCGCGGGTTCGGGGCGGCGCCTACTTCGGCCGGCAATCCGTGGCACGCTGCCAGCCGCAGTGTCCCCGGTTCCTCGGCCAGGAAGACGGCAACGCGGGATACCTGCAAGGTCGATGGCAGCCGCTCCACAATCGATTCGAGCAGCGTGCGCAGATTGGTCTCCGAGTTGAGACCGCGGCCGAACTCGACCAGCGCTTTGCGGTAGTCGTAGCGCTGGCGATCAAACGCGCGATCCACCCATCCTTGAATCCGGCGCTTCAGCGGATCGAAGACCGCGGCGGTTACGAGAATCGCAACCACCAGCGCCCATTCCCGCATCGTCTCCGGCAATCGCTGGTGAACCACATCGGCGATAATCGCGATCACGCCAAAGTAGCCGCCTAAAATCAACCCCGTCGCCAGCGTGTACGCCACGCCGCGCTTGAAGATCAGGTCCGTATCCATCAGGCGGTAGCGCACGATGGCCCAAGCGAACGTGAGCGGCAGAAAGACCAGCGACAAGCCGGCCAGCTTGGTCAGCAGGGTCGGCATGCGGACGTCGAAGAGAAATGGAATCGCGTAGAAGAGCGTAAACGGCACGATGGCCAGAAACGCGCCGCGCCACAGCCACTTCAACTGTTGGCGCTGCAACGGCGTATTGGCGCGCAGATAGCTGTTCAGGAAAAGCACCGACGCCAGCACGTAAAACGCCGCATCGTACCCCGTCCCAGCCTGATCGAGCCGATGCTTCAGAAGACCGGTCGCCTCCCAGCGATTGATGGCCATCAGCCACAACCCGAAAAGGGCAATTCCCGGCGCGTAGACCAGAGGCACCAGGAAGCGGCGGCGGAAATTCTTGAGCCGCTCCTCTGGAAAGCTTAGAGAAAAGTGCAGGAAAAGTGCCGGCTGCAATGACTCCGCGATCACATTGCACCAGAAAACGGTCTGGTCGAGCCAATCCCACTTGCCCGTGTATTTAAAGGCGTTCAACCCGAACGAAACCAAGCAGAAAAGATAAAAGTGGGTGGCGCGGGGCGCAGTCCAGCGGCGGAACAGGACGTAAACACCGATGGCCAGATAGATGAGGCCAATCAGCCGCGATGCCTGCTGCACGCTGCGATCGGGCGGCTCGGGAATTACTACAGTCGGAGAGTCGAGCTGAATCCCGTCGCGCGTAATCGAATATTCGGCCTTGGTGTAAACGCCGTTCCGGTACAGCTCACGTTCGAAATCCGAAAGGTGCACCACGGGCGCTTCATTCACAGCCGTGAGCAGGTCTCCCGGTTGAATGCCTGCTCGTTCACCGGGGCTGCTGGGCAGGACCTTTTGCGCCTCTAAACCTGCGCCCGACACCGCCTCAATCCACCAAACTCCATCATCGGGCTGCTGGAATTGCCGCTCCTGCCTCAAATTCAGCACGGCGAGCAGCACCAGACCGACCGTAGCCACGGCCAGCAGTGTCGCCTGCAAGCGGTTGAAGAGATTCGTCTCCATCTCAGGAGCACCTTAGAACTAGGAACAAAGATGCACGTCTGTTGCCATGAGAAGATCGGTCCGCCTTCAATTCAAGCTTACCTTTAACCGACTGAGAGGATGCAACATATGGACGGGCTATGTGACGAACCGTCAACATTGAAATCGATTGCGTTTGTGGATAATCCAGAAAAGAATAGACCTTCCTACGTAAAAAGGAATTCACCTACCATAAACAGTAGCACCGTTTGTGACGTGATTCACCAATTGAATCCCTCATCAAAGCTTCCATTGCGGCGTTTTCTGGCTCGAATCAGCGCTTGTCCGACTGCGCGTCCGGTGTCCGGTTTTGGCCGTAGGTTGCATTCGGTCCGTGCTTGCGAAGGTAGTGGTGCTCGCTTACATGTGCGGGGATTTCCGTGGGCGAGTGACTAAGCAACACGGTCCGGAATGCCAGCCGGGCAATGTATTCGAGCACGTCGGCATGTTCGACGGCCTCGGCTGGTGTCTTGCCCCAGGCGAACGGTGCGTGCCCGGCCACCAGCACGCCGGGCACGGCGACAGGATCGAGATTCTCCGCTCGAAAACGGCGCACAATCACGGCACCGGTGTTGCGTACGTAGCCCCCGGCGACTTCTTCGGCGGTCAGGGGTTCTGTAACCGGCACAGAGCCGTGAAAGTAATCCGCATGGGTCGTTCCGAAGCAGGGAATTGGACGGCACGCCTGTGCCCAGGAAGTCGCAAACTCCGAGTGAGTGTGGACAATGCCGCCGAGCTGCGGAAATTCGCGATAGAGCAGCGTGTGCGTGTCCAGGTCGCTCGAAGGCCGCAGGGATCCTTCGACGATCTTGCCATCGAGGTCGGTCACGACGAGGTCGGCAGGTGTGAGCTCGGCATAGTCGACGCCGCTGGGCTTGATCACCACGAGGGGCTTGGCTCCGGAACGATCGATCCCGCTGGCATTGCCGAAAGTATGCGGAGCCAGGCCGCGGCGGGCAATTTCGCGGTTGGCGTGGAGAACCTGTTCGCGAAGCGAATCAAGCGACATGGGAAACTCTTCTTTCGTCCGGAAAGCGTTTACCAAGAGAGTTTAGCAGTTCTTCCTTCCCGCCTGGCAACCGTTTGGTCATCTTGATGGGCCCTTGGGATGAATGGGAGACTTGCGAAGCTTGGAGAAAGTCCATGAAAACTGCTGTTTTAGCCGTTTTGACGTTTTGCCTTGCGGTTTCTGCTGTTGCTGAGCATCCGCCGTTTCAGACCGCGAAGG
Organism: uncultured Acidobacteriaceae bacterium; assembly: GCA_963745845.1. GTDB lineage: Bacteria > Acidobacteriota > Terriglobia > Terriglobales > Acidobacteriaceae > Telmatobacter. Next base: position 555,686 of record CAVUZE010000007.1, read on the forward strand.
TCATCTCGCAGGACATCGGCGTTGCTGATGCCGGTTACGCAGTAGTGCCGGTCGGAACCGGGGTCGTGGGTGGCCGTCTCGGGCGTAGGCAAAACATCGTCGTTGTAGAAACCGCAGGACACAGGTACACATGGCAGGAACTCACGCGCACCGAACATTCATCCCTTCATCGTCCTGGCCGTCAATGATCCCGTCTCCTACTACCGCGACGGAGACAAGTTCGTGGAACTCGATTCGAAGAACAAAGAACACAAATTCTCTGTGATCCACGCGGAAGCCATCAATTGAGTGGGCGGCGGTGAAGAGCTGATAGTTTCGCCGGAGCACGAAGCCTGTCCCGCGTGCTGGGAAAGCCGAACCGATCGCTCGAAGCGTGAGCATCATGGGCACCGTCCTTCCAGAACTCCAGATGACTTGTTGCGCCGATTCGCGATCCCGCCATCCAGATCGCGTGAATCCCTTGGCCCACTGTAAACTTGCCTCCAATGCAGGCGTCTACCAGAGTGATGGCAGCCTGCACGACACTCGACCCGATGACCATGGCCAGGGCGGACGAAAATGCCGCGCAGGAATTCTCCAGCGTTGTTGCGAGTCACCGGCCGCAGATCTTCCGGTTTCTTCTGGCATCGACGCGCGACGTGGATCTCGCCGAGACCTTGACGCAGGAGTGCTTTCTCAAGGCGCATCGCAACTGGTCGAGCTTTCGGGGCGACTCAAGCGCGATGACATGGCTGATGCGTATTGCCATCAATCTGCAGAAAGACCACTGGCGCAACCGGCGCATGCAGTTCTGGCGGCAAACGCGCACCAACGCGGTGGATCTGGACGAAGCGAGCGAATGGCTGCCAAGCGGCGAAAGTTCGCAAGAGCAGAAACTGCTGGCGCGCGAAAGGGTAGGGCAGGTCTGGAGCGCTGTGGAAGGGCTTAGCGAAAGGCAGCGCACCGTGTTTTTGCTGCGCTATGTAGAAGAGCTGGAATTATCTGAAATCGCGCGCACCACGGGATTAAGTGAGGGTACGGTGAAAGCGCATCTATCCCGCGCGCTGGCCAGAGTGCGCGCGGAATTGGGAGGAAGGCGATGACGCGGAATCCAAAGTTGACGAGCCGAGCCGAAGAGCCGGCCGAGTTCGAGGCATTCGATCCAACCTTGAAGCAGGCGTTGGGAGATTTCAAGGCGAGTGTTCGCGCTTGGAGCGACGCGGCCTACAATCGGCCACGCTCGGTCAAGAACGTTGTGGTGCACAGATCATGGCGGCTCGCCGCCGGTTGGAGTCTGGCCGTTATTTTATTGGCTGGTACGACGTCGGGCGGCTTCTACGAGCATCACCGGCAATTGGTCCGGGCACAACAGGCTGCCGAGTTCGCAGCAGAGCAGCAGAAGCAGGCGGCTGCGCAACGGGCTCGCGATGAAGCTCAGCAGGAAGATGATGTCCTTGCCAGCGTGGACACGGATGTGTCGCGTGAAGTGCCAAGCGCCATGGAGCCGCTGGCTCAATTAACGGACGAAGGTGAATCCAAATAGTCGCAGGGATTGACGAGCAGGGAGAGGGAGGGGGGCAAGGGGATGAAAGTTTCGATTGCAGCGCGGTTGGTATTGGTAATAGGGGCATCGTTGATGGCGGGTGCCGCGGTAGCGCAGGGGCCCGGCGGCGGGCCTGGACCCATGGGCGGTCCAGGACAAGCAATGGATGGCCACCGGCCTCCGTTTGAAAGAGCCTTCGGCGGCGGTCGAGGAATCGAAGGCAAATGGTGGAACAACCCGCGTCTTGTGGAGCGGCTCAAGCTGACCGACGACCAGCGCAAGCAATTCGATCAGATTCTGATGCAGCATCGCGAGACGTTGATCGATCTGCATGCCAACCTCGCGAAAGCCGAATTGGCGCTGGAGCCATTGGTGCGCGACGATCAGCCCAACGAATCGGCGATTCTAGCGCAAATCGACAAGGTAGCGCAGGCGCGTGCGGAATTGGAAAAAGCCAATGCGCGTTATCTTCTGGCCCTGCGCAGCAAACTCACGCCGGAACAGTGGAAGCAAGTGCAGGAGTTCCGCGAGAACCGTGGGCAGATGCGCGGCAACTGGGGGCCGGGGGACCGCAGGCCCGATGGGCGTGGCCCCGGTGGGCCAGGCGGACGCGGCCCCGGCGGCAACGGGCCGAACGCTGCACCTCCAGCTCCCGGAGGGCCGGGTATGGGAGCGGCGGACATGCTCGACGATGATGGCGCAGCGCCTGAAGCTCCGGCGCAAGCAGCCGCACCAGGCAGGGGCTCTTCTCGGTAAGCGAAGCTTCGCATAGGAGATTTTGGCAGAGAGCAACTGCGGTTGTAGTCAACACCGATGGCGGCGAGGGGCGATCCTCTTGCCGCCGTTTTTTGTGGGCAAATGGAGAGGGGAGATTGCGTCGAGGCGAGCAGGAGATCCTCGACACTGCAAAAGTGTGGCGAAAAAAGACATCGAACTGGATCGCTTCGAAGCAGCGACTGGTGCGGATTGGAACATCGAGTGAATCAGGTCAAGACATGTGTGGACAGGGTTGGCACAAGCCGGCAAAATGCGGGCTTCGAAAAAATGACTAAAGTTCCCGAGTGTCGCACCGATGAACAGTGCAGATGCAACACGACGCCCGAAAGGAAATGAAGAACCTGGTGAGAGCAAAGAAACACTGGGGCTGGGGCGCACAGATGGCATCGGAAAAGGAGTAATCTCCATGGCCCTCGGTGTTTTGAACAATCTCTCAGCGATCTACGCAGAGAACAATCTCAATAACACGAACAATAGCCTGCAGACAGTTCTCCAGCAGTTGTCCTCCGGATCGAAGATCAACTCCGGTGCCGACGATGCGGCCGGCCTGTCGCTGGTCAACGGTCTCGTGGCCAACTCGGCTGCATTAACCCAGTCGACCACCAACGTCGCCGAGGGCGTGGGCCTTCTGCAAGTGGCCGACGGTGCTCTCTCGCAAGTGACGAACCTGCTTAACCGTGCCGTGACGCTGGCAACTGAAGCCTCGAACGGCACCCTCAACTCGACTCAGGAGAGTGCGGCCAACCAGGAGTACCAGTCGATCCTGGCCGAGATCAACAACATTGGCTCGACGACGACCTACAACCAGCAAGCTGTCTTCTCGGGCAACACCACAGCGATTTACACCGGCGACTCCTCCACGACGGGCTCTTCGATCGACGATTTGAACATTCGCGCGCTGTCAGAGATGAGTGTGGGCGACACGGGCGGCGCCATGTCCTATAGCAGCGGCCAGAACAATGTGTTCCTTAACCTCTCCAGCAATACCGCGAATGCGGCGGCTACCAATACGCTGAATTCGTTGACCGGAACAACGACAATCGATGTGAAGTATCTGGTGAAGGGTTCGAACGGCTCGTCGACAACTGCCACGACTTCAATCTCCGTGGGCACTGGCACCAGTTTCCCGAACACAGTCAACGGGTTGATCAGCGCCATCAACAATTCAGGGCTGGGCCTGACCGCCACTTTCGCCACGCAAGCGCAGGCCGGGGTTACCGGGGGCGGAATCCAGACAGGGATTGAGATTTCGGGAGGACTCCTATCGGCGGGCGTCGACCCCAGCTCGGGGAGCACAAGCGGCATCTTGGATCCAAGCGGCATCCCGGCCAGCGAGTTGTTGACCCAGGGCCAGACGGTGACGGTCAGGGTTGGTTCGCAGACTGCGGCGGTGGTGCCCATCAGCGCGAGCGTGAATACGCTGCAGGAGCTGGCCAACCAGATCAACGCGAACCTAGGTGGAACCCCCGGGCTAGTCACGGCCAGCGTGATAACCAATGGCGACGGAACACAGAGCCTTTCGCTGGCGGACACGGCCGGAAGCGGTGCGCTGACGGTAACGGCCTCTGGCGGCGTTGCAGCCGGGATCCCGGTTCTCAGCGCTCCCACCACGTCAAACCCAACGGTTCTTATGAACAACGTGACGGGCAATACGCCGGGAATCGCGGCAGATCCAGGCTCCTATGGATCTGAGACCGTCGGTGTGGCCACCAATACCATCGGCATGGCCGACAGCGGCGCCGATACGGCTTCCGGCAGCATCGTCATTACGGACGGCAGCACGGCGTCCCCAGGAGTCCCGCTGACTTTCACGATGGGCGGGCCTGGCCAGATTAACACTGTGACCAGTCCTACCGGAGCTACCGTCAAGGGCAACAATCTCTCCGACTTGGCGGCCGCAATTCAGACGGTGCTTCGGGCCAATGGGGATAGCAACGCAACGGCAGTTTACGGCGCCACGGGCCTGATCATCACTTCGGGGACGCTGGGCAACAGCATCACGCCGGGGGCCAACACCCTGATGAATACCTCGTCTACAGTAGGCGTCTACAACCCCGACGACAGCACAGACTACAACACTGCCATGATTGCTCTAACCAGCAACGCTGGAAAAACGATTGCAGGGACCATCGGCGCCGGCGCGGACTTGCTGGAAGGTCAAATCGTGATCCAGGACGGCGCCGGACAGGCGGAAACGTTCATCATGGGCGGTGGGGCAACTGTGTTCACCCCAGGAACCAATACGACCGTTGTCCAGGGCAACTCGATGGCCAACCTGATCGCTGCGATCAATGGCACCACAGCCGCCATCGGCGGCGCTGCATTCAAGATTGTCGCCAGCCCAGATGCCACAACGGGCGGGATGTATCTCCAGTCGGAGACTTTAAACAATGCACTGACGATTACTTCGACCCTGTCGGATGCCTATGCAGAGAACAATGTCGCTTCGAACCCAGTGGGCCATGCGGTGGTGGTAGGCACGCCTACGACGGCCATGCTCGGTCCAACTAGTGGGACTGTGAATACATCCGATGTGCTCACGGGCAGCATCAAGATTGGGAACGCCACGTTCACCATGGGTTCAAGCGCCTATAACTCCGCGAATGCCGCCGCTACGGGGATCGGCAGCACCGCGCTGACTGTCAACGGAGATACGATCGCCGACCTTGCTCGCGCTATCAATGCCGACAGCGCCACGCTCGGTCTGACGGCGCTGGCCGGCACGACAGGCATCCAGTTGACGACGAATACCAATACCGGTGCGGCCATCGGGCTCAGTGGCGCCAACTCTCTGAAGGACATGACGCAAGGCACGAATTCAATCATTACGCTGGGCCAGTTCGCGAGCGAGAACGACACCTTGTCCGGTTCGCTGAACTTTACCGTGGGTACAAATGTCCCGCAGGTAGTTCCGACTACCCAGGGTGAAACGGTCAGTGAATTGATTGCGGCAATCAACAATAATCCAGGCGGCTATGGAGTTTCGGCGCTCTGGGTTCCCGTCGTGGGTGGCAACGGAGCTGGAAACATCCAGTTGACGTCGATCAGCACGGGCAACGCGGGACAGATCAGCGCTACCTCATCGACGATCCTCTACACCGCAACGACCGCAGCGCTAAACTACGTCTCCTCCAGCGCCTACAACATGGGACTGAGCAGCGACGCGGCGAATGTGATCTACGATTCCACTTCCGGTCAAAGCAGCTCGGCGACTGGGGCCGCAACCTTTGTCCCCAATCAAAAGGCAGGCAGCGGAGTGGCCACAACAAGCTATTCCGACGGCGCCGGCCAGGCCCTGAATGGCACCGATCTATTGAACCAGAGCGATGCGGAGATTGCGCTGACCGATCTGAACACCGCGGTTACGGATGCCGCTGCGCAGGATGGTTATATCGGGGCACAGATCAATACGCTTAACTCGATCAGCCAGGTGATGAGCACGCAGCAGGAGAATGTGGTCTCGGCGCAGAACGCCATTCAGGCGACCGATTACGCCTCGGCAACTTCAAACATGTCGAAGTACGAGATTCTCTCGCAGACCGGCATCGCTGCACTGGCGCAGGCCAACAGCGTGCAGCAGGAAGTGACCAAACTCTTGCAGTAAAGCTTTCACCGTAGTCCGTTTTGGAGTTTACGCAGGATTGCAGGATTTTCGAGACAACCCAGGGACAGGGCGGCGGCAAGGACACACTCCTTGCCGCCCATTTTCTTTTGCGCTGCACTGTGCGTCCGCAGGCTACTTCGGCAGCTCCTGCGTTCCCGTCACCGTGAATTCCACTTCCGATTTTGCCTGCGTCTCACCGGGCTGCGCGCCGCCGACAGTCAGCATGTACTTGCCCGGCAGAATCGACCGGTTCCCTTGCGCATCCACACTCGAAAGCGAGCGCGGATCGATCTCAAGTGTAACCTCCTTGCTCCCCATCCCGGCGATCGTCACGCGCTTAAAGCCGACCAGCGAATGAAGCGGACCGTCGCCTTGCGGCGTCTTCAAGTACGCCTGGACCACTTCGTCGCCGCCCATCGTGCTGGTATTGTTTACAGTCACCGTGACTGTCAGCGGGTCGCCAGCCTGCAACGCTTCCGTCGACAATTTCACCGCGCCGTATTTGAAGGTCGAGTAGCTAAGGCCGTAACCAAAGCCCCATAGCGGTTTCCCCGTGTAATAGCGATAGGTTCGACCTTTGAGCGAGTAGTCGGTGAACGCAGGCAACCCGTCGAGGCTTGCATAAAAAGTGATCGGCAGGCGACCGGCGGGATTATTGAGTCCCGCGAGTGTGCGCGCGATCGCTCTTCCGCCGTCGACACCCGGATACCATGCTTCAAGAATCGCTGCCGCGTGTTCACTGGCCCAGTTCAATGCCACCGCGCTGCCACTCTGCAACACAACGACGAGCGGCTTGCCGGTCTCTCCCAGCGCTTCGAGCAGCTTTTGTTGCGGTACGGGCAAATCGAGACTCGTGCGGTCTCCGCCATCGAAGCCGTCAATCTTAATGCGCATCTCCTCGCCCTCAAGCTGTGGCGACAATCCGACGAATGCAATGACCACATCGGCTTCCTTGGCGCGTGCCACCGCTTCGTCAAGCTGCGCTTGCGCGGGAGCTTCCCATTTCAGCGTCACGCCGCCACCCGCTCGATCGCCGGAGTGCGAATACTCCAGTACAAAATCGTGCGGATTGGTGTCGGCGAAGTCCATCGGAATCGAGGGCACGTTGGGGAAATCCATCACAGGCGGCGCTGTCGGCGATGCGCCCGGCGCCGCTTTGAAGCTTCCCATTGCGGAAAGATCGTGTCCCGCGCGCAGGCTACCCTCGCCGACAACCTTACCATCGATCAGCAATCGATAGCTTTCCTTCGGTGAGTAGGGAAAACTGTCTCCTGGCTCGACCGTGAAGACGTAATGTCCGGCCGCGGGTGCTGTCAGCTTGCCCGTCCAGCGCACTGAGTAGTCGTGCGTATCGATCTGCGGGACCGGCATCCCGTTCTCCCAGTCGGCCTGCACCAGCGGCTCCTTCGCAACCGCGACGGGGCGACCGGTCCAGTCGGGTGTCGCGAAGAACTCGGTCTTCAGGCCTTCGTTCAATCCAAACGCCGTCCGCGGCACAGGCACGCCTACACCAGTGGCCAGCGTCGAGCCCTGTGCGTAGAGAATCGGCGTGCTGCGAAACTGCGTGAGCATTCCCGTCAGCGGTGTCACCGGGTCGACCGGCGTGCCAACGTAGTTGCCCAGAATTGACGGCAGCAGGTCGGCCGTCGGCCCAATCACCGCAATATGGCTGAAGTGCGGACTGAGGGGCAGTGCGCCCGAGTTCTTGAGCAGCACGATGCTTTCTTCCGCTGCCTTAAGCGACGTCAAGCGATGCGCGGCCGAGCCCGCGTCGGAGAAAGGAATCTTGTCCAGCGGATTCGATCCCTGAGGATCGAACAGGCCAAGCTGAAATCGCGCCGTGTAGAGCCGCTCCGCCGCCTGCGTTACCAGCTCTTCGGACACCAGCCCCTGGTGCACCGCATCGGTAAGCGAATTGAACCCCGGCGTCCAGATACTGCAGGAGAGATCGGTGCCTGCTTCAAGAGACAGTGCAGCCGCATGTGTAATGTCCGTGGTCTTCTTGTGGGCCTGATACACATCCACAATCGCGCCGCAGTCCGACACCACGAACCCCTTGAACCCCCATGCATCGCGCAGGTGCTCTTTCAAAAGCATTTTGTTGGTGCACGCCGGCCACTCGTCGATTGAGTTGTAGGCGCACATCACCGACTGCACGTGGCCCTCGGTCACAGTCGCGCGAAACGCCGGAAGATATGTCTCTTCGAGATCGCGCGCGCTGGGATCGACATTGAATCCGTGCCGCAAAGTCTCCGGCCCCGAGTGCACTGCGAAATGTTTGCTGGTGGCTACCGCGCGCAGATGATTGAGGTCGGGGCCCTGGACACCTTCGATAAACGCCACGCCCATCTTGCCCGTCAAAAACGGATCTTCGCCGTAGGTCTCCTGGCCGCGGCCCCAGCGCGGATCGCGAAAGATGTTGATGTTCGGCGACCAAAACGTCAGCCCATAAAAGATGCGGTGGTTGCCTTCACGCTGCGCTTGGTTATATTTCGCACGAGCCTCCTGGGAGATGACGTTTCCCATGCTTTGCATGATTTGCGGGTCCCACGTAGCTCCCATGCCAATGGCCTGCGGAAACACCGTGGCGTAACCCGCGCGCGCCACGCCATGCAGAGCCTCGTTCCACGTCTGATAGTCAGGAATGCCGAGTCGCGGAATTGCCGTGGCCCAGTCCTCCAGCTGATTGACCTTCTCCTCGAGCGTCATACGGCCGATCAGGTCGTGCGCACGCTCTTGGGGCGACAGATGCGTATCGAGGTAAGCGGGCTGCTGGGCCATTGCGGAAACGGTGACCGATGCAAACAAAATTGGCAAGCAGAAAAGTGGACGAAGCGGCATGGAATCGTTCCTCCTGAAGCCTGACCTTCGCACTCATGCCGCAGACGCCGGTCCGAGGAAAATCGGCGTTGAGCAATCAACGGGAAAGTAAGCTCGCAGAAACTCTACAAGGCGCGAGCTACTCCTGGCTAGCTTTATCGCTTTACTAAGGGAGAATTTGCCCAAGCAAAAGGTTTCAATCCTTCGGCTTGATCGCGTAGGTCAGGCCCATCGTGAATTGAAACGAATTTCGCTTGGTTGGGGGCAGCGAAGTCGGCGGATCGTTCAGATACGAGTCATTTGTTCCCAACGAAAAACTGAGGTTCTTGTAGGTCGGAAAGGCGAAAGTATCCGTTTCGGTGGCCGAATATGCGCGTTCATTGTTGTACGCCGGAATGAATGCCACGCCTTGCGTATACGTCAGCATCCGGGTGTGGAGGATGTAGGTCGCCGCGAAGGTGGATCCGATCAGATCCTGTTCAGTGCTGGTCGAACCGGTGATGAATTGCTGCTTCTCATACTGAATGGTTCCCTTGAGATCGCCTTCCTGTTTCGGCGTCTTCAGCACTGTCCAGCCGAAGCCGCCACCATAGACCTGTTGCAGGTCCAGGTCCTGGGAGAAATTGTGATCGAATGCCGTCTGTCCCAAGGCAAAAACCCGCGGCGAGACGTACTCGTCTCGCTCCGCGTCGGCATGGTAGATTGCGGATTTTGTCGTCACCGCGGCAACAAACGTCGGCGTCGTAGCCGGCGGCACAGCGGGGATCGTGTACGCGGGTTCCGTGATCTTTCCGAAAGACCCGCCAAAGTCCACAGAAGTCCGATTGCGCGGATCGAGCCAGCTCACCGTCGGGATCGCGCGCACCAGTCCAATCGCACCCGATACCGTGTACTGATTCTGTGTCGCCGTCACGATCGTAGCCCCGGCCGTAGCTGCGCCGGCCCAGCCAGAAAGGAAACTTGGCTCATGACGCAGCTCCTTGTCGAGCGTTGCTGCGTCCATGATGAAGAGCGCATTTTTCAGGGGAATCGGCGCGAGTGCTCCGCCTGTTTCCGGCTGCACGGTCACAGCCTGGCTCTCCATATCTACAGTTCCCGTCGGAATTGCTCCTCCGCTCTTGCGTCCACGCGGCTTCTGATTGTTTTCGAGCACGGCAAGTTTCTGGGTGGTGTGCAGTTCTTTCACCTTGTCCCAGCTGAGAGAAACATCGCCAAGCGGATCGCAATGAAAGGTCAATTTTCCCTGGATAGAGCTAACAAACTTGCCGTGTAGAGTGTCGCCATTGCTGAGGACAAGCAGGTCGGGATCAGTTTTAGGTGCAGGTTTCGATTGTGCAGCACCGGTGAGTGCTGCGCCTGTCACAATCGCCAATAGCCAAACGCGCGCAATCGTGAGCGCGCTCCAAACCGGGGTCTTAGCGAAGAAAAGTCGCAAGGTCATGGGGGAATGATCCTTATCAAGGAATTTGAATGGCCCACAGACCGCATGAGCGGACCTTGCTGCGATAGTAACAAGACACCACTCCACGCGCATATGCTCCCGCAACGGTTTGCAGCGCCCCGGTGCAGTCTGTACGATGATGTGGATTTCAAGGGACTCTAATTAATGCGACCGAATTTTAACCTGATGAAGGCCACGCTCACCGGAGCGCTCGGAGGCCTGCTCTTCGGCTTTGATACCGTCGTTATCTCCGGCATCATCGACGCTGTGGTGCGCCTCTACCACCTCAGCGATTATGGCAAAGGCTGGACTGTGGCGATCGCCCTCATCGGGACAGTGGTCGGGTCGTTCAGTGCCGGCGTTGTGGGTCACAAACTCGGCAGCCGCGAAACCTTGCGCCTCACCGCCATTCTTTATGTGATCTCGGCCATCGGCAGCGCGCTCGCGTGGAGCTGGCCTTCGCTGATGATCTTCCGCTTCATTGGCGGGCTCGGCATCGGTGCGTCTTCAGTGCTCGGTCCGGTTTACATCGCGGAGCTTGCGCCCGCCAAATGGCGTGGACGCCTGGTCGGAGCTTTTCAGTTCAACGTGGTTTTCGGCATCCTCGTTGCCTACACATCCAACTATCTCATCCGGCTTTTGCATTTGGGCGCAACGGAATGGCGCTGGCAGGTAGGTGTCGCGGCATTTCCCGCCGCCATTTTTCTGGCCCTCTTGTTTGGTATCCCTCGCAGCCCACGCTGGTCGGCCTCGCGTGACCGCGTCGATGAGGCACTCGCCGTCCTCAAAATGATGGGAGAACAGAACCCTGAGAGCGAACTGGCCGACATCCGCGCCGCGCTGGCCGAAGAACACGCGACCTCCCACGAGCCCGTCTTTCGCTGGAAGTACCGCTATCCGCTTTTCCTCGCTATCACCATCGGAGCTTTCAATCAGCTCGCAGGGATTAACGCGATTCTCTACTACCTCAATGACATTTTCGCCGCGGCCGGATTCAGCCAGCTCTCGGGTGATCAGCAGGCCATTGCCATCGGTCTCACCAACCTCATCTTCACCATCGTCGGCATGAGCGTGATCGACAAACTCGGCCGCAAGACGTTGCTGCTCATCGGCGCCGCGGGTACGGCGGCGTGCCTCGCAGGCGTTGCGTGGATCTTCTCGACCAACTCGCATCAGGGCATGCTCGTGTGGCTGTTGATCGTCTATATTGCTTTCTTCGCGCTCTCGCAAGGCGCCGTCATCTGGGTCTATATCGGCGAAGTCTTTCCCAACCACGTGCGCTCAAAAGGCCAGGGCGTAGGCAACGCGAGCCACTGGACCATGAACACGATCATCGCGCTTACATTTCCCGTCCTCGCAGGAACCATTGGCCGCGGCGCGCCATTCATCTTCTTCGCGGTCATGACCGCCATCCAGTTCGTCACCGTGTTGTTCACCTACCCGGAAACCAAGGGCCAGACGCTGGAGCAACTGCAGCGCAAACTTGTGGCGGCGGACTAACTTCGATTTCGACGGCTGCGTCGAATCCGATCCGTCTGAGAACCGCCCGATCGCGCGTGTTCATCTGTGATTCAGGTCACGACCCCCGTGCGGAGAGTCGGCCAAAATATCCTTTGCGGGATGTTCGGGCCGGAAGCCGATGCAGGCCGTCGCCGGATGTCGATGGGTTGGTCCAAAAGGATTGTTATGCCGCAGCAGACAGTGCCGATTGCCGAAGAGGGGAGGGAAGTTGCGCAAGCCGCGACAGAGATGTCGCGTGCCCAACAGCCCGAAGAGCTCGCGCCCTTAGCGGCAGCTCGCTCGCCTGAAGCCCAACTCCTGCGCGCGGAAATCATCGCCGTTGGCCGAAAGCTGTGGGAGCGCAGCTACGTTGACGGCAACGGCGGCAACATCAGCGTGCGCCTCGGCGCGCACTTTGTGCTCTGCACGCCCACCCTGATCAGCAAGCGTGACCTCGCGCCTGCCGACATCTGCCTCTGCGATCTCGATGGCAACATGCTCGCCGGCAATGGGCCGCGCACCAGCGAACTTCTGTTGCATCTCGAAATCTACAAAGCCAACCCGCGTGCCCGCGCCGTCGTCCACTGCCATCCGCCGCACGCCACGGCCTTCGCCATCACCGGCACCACTCCGCCTATCGGCCTCATCCCCGAATACGAAATGTTCATTGGCCCGGCCGCCGTCGCGCGCTACGAAACTCCCGGCACGCAGGCCTTCGCCGAGACAGTTCTCCCTTTCGTCCACGATCACAACACCATCCTGCTTTCGAATCACGGCATCGTCTGCTGGGCCGACACGGTGACGCACGCCGAGTGGCTCGTCGAGATCTTCGAAAACTACTGCACGACCTACCTCATTGCACAGCAGATCGGCAAACCTCTCGCCTTCCTACCCGACGAGAAAATCCAGGAGATCCTCGCTCTCAAGCGCCGCATGGGCCTTCCTGATGCGCGGATGGCAAGTCTTCAGGGTCACAAGTAACCCTACGGAGCTGACAACCACAAGGTGGAAAATCAACTCTGTGCTACACTTAACTTGCGCTCAGTGATTTGGTCGTGAGCGGCGTTTGCCCCTAGCGAGGCAATTCAGCCAAGCACAGATTTCCCCAAGCCCCTACAGCGTAGCCACGAAGTCTCCCTTTGACTGGGAATGTTCCAGCCATGTGTCGGGAGTGTGGTGCCGCTCGGCAGCGTGCCGATCGGAGAGCAAGTAGCGTGGGTCAGTTCCGGGCTGCGGTCGTTCTTCCCTTGAATTTCCGCTGGTCAGTCCCAGGGACGCATTTGGTTCTCTCTTACGCATAAATTGAAATGCAGACTTGTGCGACTTTTTTGCGCGAGTCTCAGGTCCGGTTCCGTTTGCAGGCCTCACGGAAAACAGAGGCTCCGGAACAAATTAGGAAAAGACTTATTTTGAACACTCAGTTTTCGCAGTTTCCCCTCTCGGCCGCCCTTCAGGCGCGGCTCGACGCCAACAAATTTGTAACTCCCACCCCGGTGCAAGCCGGAGCGATTCCGCCCGCGCTCGAAGGCCGCGACGTGCTGGCCACTGCACAGACAGGCACAGGCAAAACGCTCAGCTTCCTCATTCCCATCGTGGAAATGATGCAAAAGACCCCCGAGCGTAACGCCGCGCAGGCGCTGATCCTTCTGCCCACGCGCGAACTGGCAATGCAGGTCGAGGCGGCCTTCAAGGCGATTCGCTCGCACCAACTCCAGACCGTGGCTCTGGTTGTCGGCGGCATGCAGGAGCGCCCGCAACTCGACGCCATCCGCCGCGGCGCGCGTCTTATCGTCGCCACACCCGGTCGGCTTGAAGACTTTCTCAAGCGCAAGCTCGTCCGCATGGATCAGGTGAAAATCCTTGTCCTCGACGAAGTGGATCGCATGCTCGATATGGGCTTTCAACCGGCCATCGCGCGCATCGCGGCAATGTTGCCGGCTGCGCGCCAGACACTTTGCTACTCCGCTACGCTCGAGGGTCCGGTGAAGGAAGTCGCTCGCAAGTATTTGAACAATCCCGCGCGCATTGAGATCGGCTCGGTCCTCAAGCCCGCGGAGAATGTCGAACTGCGCACTTTCGAAGTCGAGCAGAACAACAAGCAGGAGCTCCTCGAGCACCTGCTCGGCGCGGAACAAGGCAGCTTTCTGGTATTCGTCCGCACCAAGCATGGAGCGGACCGCGTCGCACGGCGACTGACTCGTTCCGGATGGTCGGCCACCCAGATTCATGGCGACCGTTCGCAATCGCAGCGTAACTCCGCGCTGCGCAGCTTCAAGGAAGGTCGCCATCGCGTGCTGGTGGCGACTGACGTTGCAGCGCGCGGGATCGACGTGGCCAATGTGGCGCATGTGATCAACTACGACCTGCCCAAAGTCGCCGAAGACTTCGTTCATCGCGTGGGACGCACTGGCCGCGCTTCTGCGCGCGGAGTCGCCTCGACATTCGCCGTCGCAGCCGAACGCGGCGAACTGCGCAAAATCGAGCGCACGCTGTCGATTCAGATGAAGCGCTTCCGGGTTAGTTCGATGAAGGAAAACGCGGCCTGAACGTGGTCGTGAACTGAGGCGAAAAACAGAAATGGGCCGGGAAGCGGATTGGCTTCCTCGGCCCTTTTTTCTCGCGCCTCATTCTCTTGCCACGGCGGCTCCGGCCTCGGCAATTTGGTCCTTCGCGACGCTGCTGCGTGTCGCATAGAGATACCAGGCCAGCCACGCCGGGGTCGTCCACGTGTAATACCACGACGTGATTCTGACATCTGTATAGAGTTCGATCAGCGCGGCTGCGCAAAAGATCGCAATCGGCAACAAGGAGCGCCGCAAGTCAATCGCCCGATAGACTCCCAACAGAACTGCCGGCAACAGCACCGCCTCGTCCGTCAGCCAGGCATAGGGCGCGCACATCACGGAAACGAGCAGTACCACCAGTCCGTGTTCGATCCAATTCCACCGGTCCCGCCGGCTCCAAAAATACCAGAGTGCCCACATGCAACCCGCTGCGGCGGGAAGGTATTCGAGCCACACTGTTCCGGGAGAGACATCCCAGCGCAAATAAGCGCTCAAGGTCGGCGCGAATCGGTCCTGCATGATGTTGGACCGCAACATTCCCATGTACTGCGGCCAGACTTTGCGATCGAAAGCAAAAACCGCCGCGTAGCTCGCAGCCATCGCTGCGACAAGGCCGGCCAGGACGCGGGGAGTTTTGCGCCATGCGACCCAAAGCAGCAAAACAAGAGCCGCGGCTAGAAACAAGTGCGGCTTCAGCGTCAAGGGCAACAGCGCTACACCCGCGAGGAATGGCCTGCGGTCATGCCACAAAAGAAAGACCGAAACACCGAGAAGGCAAAAAATCCCGAGCTGCCCTGCCATGACGCAGGCCAGCGCAGGCGCGAACAAATACCCAAGCAGATGGATTCGGGTGTTCGGCCGCCCTTGCATGATCCACAGAATCCATAGCGCAATGGAAAGACACGCGAGCTGTGTAACCATCCAGAAAATCAGCCCACCTTTTGCGTCCAGAAAGCCCAGCGGGATCACGAGAGCCAGCCCAACCGGCGGGCTCGGGGTGATCTTGATTTGTAATTTGCCGAGCCCAACTGCCTTCTCCAGCCGCAGCACTTCCACCGCGCCATAAGGGCTGGCGCCATGGACAATCTGCTGCCCGGCGGCCCAGTAGCCGATGAAATCCCGGCTCGCGGCACTTTGCTTTGTCAGGCTCAGGAAAAAAATCGCAACCAGCAGGCAGAGGCCGCCAGCCACAATGCCTGCGGCCGCAGCCGTACGCCAGGGGCTGTATTTCACCTGCACCCCGAGGGTTGCCGGCCTTCCTGCCCCATGAGCGGTCGGATCTTCATGAAGGTCTTCGCTCGCTGGCTGCAGGATTTTCATTGCCTCCAATGTATACGGAGGGAATGGAGTTATCTACCGCCGGTACGGGAAGGAACCATCCCGAAGTAAGCCTTGTCCTCGCCGTTTCCCACACTCGCCCCACCCGGCGATTTCGTTGACTCTGCCCCTTAATTCGGTTATTCTAGAGTCCTTGCGCGGTGTTGTGCCTGGGGTCTGTGTGTGCTCACCCTGACCCTTCCGGTAAGTCCTCTTAAAGTGAGGTCCTCCCGGAGCAGGCCGCCGGCCGCTGGACACTCATTCGTCAGTCCAGTCGAGCCAGAGCCCCTTCGAGGGCCAGCTCCCCGCATTCCTCACGCGAACAGAATTGTTTGGCAGTGGGTGGATTCAAGCCCTGCGCTTTTGCGCGGGCACCAGCGCTTTGCGCACGATTTTACGCGGCCGGTTGGTGGCCGGAGAGTTTTTTCAAAGGCAGGAAGAAAATGTCGACCTTTGTTCCGAGCGGCAAGAATATTGACCGCAAGTGGTATGTGGTAGACGCCAACGGCCAGACCCTCGGCCGGTTGGCTACCAAAGCGGCCAGTGTGCTTAGCGGCAAGCTCAATCCCAAATACGTTCCCTATATCGACATGGGCGACCACGTCATTGTCATCAACGCGGCCAAGGTTCGCCTCACCGGCCTCAAGGCGCAGAGCAAACTCTATCGCCGCTACACCGGTTTCCCCGGCGGTCTGCGCGAGGAGTCGTTCACGCGCCTGATCAACCGCAGACCCGAAAAGGTTTTGGAAGAAGCGATCAAGGGTATGCTGCCCAAGACCAAGCTGGGCCGGGCCATGGGTACGAAGTTAAAGGTCTATCGCGACGACAAGCACCCCCACGCGGCGCAGCAGCCGGTGGCACTCGAGATCGCGTAACAGCAGCCGCTAGCTGCTAGCTTTTAGCCGCTGGCTTTGAAAATTGCGAATTTGGGATTCACGGCTTTTAGCTTGAGGCTAGAAGCTAAAGGCTAGGAGCTTAAAGAAGAATGGCAGATTTGGTTCAATACTACGGGACAGGCCGCCGCAAGTCGGCGATCGCCCGCGTCTTTCTACGCCCCGGTACAGGTGAGTGGAAGGTGAACGGCAAGCCCTTCGAAGAGTATTTCGTCACCGAACAGCAGCGCGTCTCCGCCAAGCGCACCCTGGTGGTTGCCGAGCTGGCAGGCAGCTTTGACGTCGTGACCACAGTCGCCTCGGGCGGTGTGTCTTCGCAGGCGGATGCCGTCAAGATGGGCGTAGCCCGTGCATTGATCGTATTCAACCCCGAGCTGCGCAAGATGCTCAAGGCCGAAGGCCTGTTGACGCGCGATGCGCGCCAAAAGGAACGCAAGAAGTACGGGCAGAAGGGCGCTAGAAAGCGGTTCCAGTTCAGCAAGCGCTAGCGCGCTTGCAGCTGTTAGCTTTTAGCCTTTAGCTTCTAGCTTTTCTTGTTTGGATAGGCCGCATGGAGTTTTGAAAGAGCGGATTCCGGAACGAAAGAGCTAGAAGCTGAAAGCCGGAGGCTAGGAGCTGGTTTTTCAATCTCCCGCGCGAGCGGGTTCAATCCGGGCCAACGCAGCATCGCCCGGATGCAATCCACGAAGGAGGCCCATTGGCCACGATCACAATGAAGGAGCTGCTCGAAGCGGGTGTTCACTTCGGGCATCAGACCAAGCGCTGGAATCCCAAGATGAAGGATTACATCTTCGGCGAGCGCAACGGGATCTACATCATCGACCTGCAAAAGACGCTCAAGCTCTTTAAGGACGCGTCGAAATTCGTAACCGAGCTGTGCGCCAACGGCAAGACGATTCTCTTCGTCGGCACCAAGCGCCAGGCCCAGGACGCCATCGCCGAGGAGGCGAACCGCGCGAGCATGCCGTACATCAACCAGCGCTGGCTGGGTGGCCTGCTCACCAACTGGGTAACGGTGCAGAAGTCGGTGAAGCGCCTTCAGGAATTGGATGATATGGCCACGGACGGCCGGTATGAGCTGCTGACCAAGAAGGAAGTGATTCGCCTGGAGCGCGAGCGCAAGCACCTTCAAGCGAACCTGGCCGGTATCAAGACCATGAAGCGCCTTCCCGACGCGCTTTTCGTCGTCGACTCGAACAATGAGGCAATTGCCGTCAAGGAAGCCCGCAAGCTCGGCATCCCCGTCGTCGCCGTGGTCGATACGAACTGCGACCCCACGGTGGTCGACTACGTGATTCCCGGCAACGACGATGCTCTGCGCGCTATCCGCCTCTTCACTTCGAAGATCGCCGACTCGGCTGCCGAGGGCGTGAACCTCGTGGGCGACAAGGCCTTTGCCGAGGAGTTGCCCGCGCCGTTGGCCGATGAGACCGTGGCCGTCGAAGCAGCCGCAGTGGAAGAAGTCGACCTCGAAGCGGCTCTGGGTGGCGGCATTCGCAAGGCTCCAGCCGCGGTCGCCGCGCTGGACGAGGCAGAAGTAGCGGAAGGCTTTTAATCATTTCTGCGCATGAATGTGCGCATACTGAGACAAGCGTGGCCGCCAGAATTGGTCCACGCTTTTCTTATGGTGCTGGCCGCACGGGCAGCTGCGCTTCGCGCCAGAGTGTTCGCAATTGAACGGAATTGGTAACTTAGAGAAAAGGCGAGATGACAACGGTGAGCGACAAGATTGATGCAAAGTTGGTGAAGGATCTCCGTGAAAAGTCAGGCGCGCCCATGGGCGACTGCCTCAAGGCTCTCCAGGAGACTAAGGGGAACATCGAAGATGCATTCGTCGTTCTGAGGAAGCGCGGCATGGCATCGGCGCAGAAAAAGGCGGCGCGTACCACCAATGAGGGCGCGGTGGGCACCTACATCCATGCTGGCGGCAAAATCGGCGTCCTGCTCGAGGTCAATTGCGAGAGCGACTTCGTGGCCCGCACCGAGGACTTCCAGGACCTGCTCAAGGACATCGCGATGCACATCGCCGCGAGCGATCCCCGCTACGTGAAACCTGAAGACGTAACCACTGAGGACCTGGAGCGCGAGAAGGAAATCTATCGCGCGCAGGCTGCTGCCACCGGCAAGCCCGCGCCGGTGATCGAAAAGATCGTCGATGGCAAGATGGCGAAGTTCTACGAAGAGGTCTGCCTGCTGGAGCAGCCCTTCATCAAGGACCAGGCTATCTCCATCAAGGAACTCATTGCGCAAAAGGTCGGCAAGCTCGGTGAAAACCTCACCGTCCGTCGCTTCGCCCGCTTCAAGGTAGGCGCAACCGACTGGACTGTCGCCCAGACCAAGGCCATCGAGTCCGCTGGCGAGTAACCTCGACAATCAGCTTGAACCAGAGAAAGGCTCGGAGCACCCGCTCCGGGCCTTTGACGTTTTCGACGAAATTTCTGTGGAACAACCCAAGGCGGGGATCTGGCCGCTACGCTGGGGCCAGCACGGGCGCATTCTTGAGGGCCGTTGACGCTTCGTTCGCATCCAGCCGCTGGATCGTCACCACAGTGATGTCGTCGGCCTGACCGAATCGAACCGCCTCTTTCACGATGGCCGCTGCGGGCTCCGTGGAAATCTGTTGGACACGGTCGAACCCAAACAGCTCGCCTTTCTGGTTCTGCGCTTCGACCACCGAGCCGAATTGCTTCGGGAAGCCCTGACCCGGACGGCGTCCCCTGGATGCCTCGTCATGCGATACTCAAAAAGGCATGTATAAACGGATTGTTCTCAAGCTCTCCGGCGAGGCGCTGGCGGGACCCAGACAGTTCGGCCTCGACGCCGACAAGGTCTCCGAAATCACCGCAGAACTGGCAGAAGTCCACGCGTTGGGCGTCGAGATCGGCGTCGTTGTTGGTGGCGGCAACTTCTTTCGCGGTGTGGCCGAGCAAGCCAAGGAAATGGATCGCGTGGCCGCCGACAACATGGGCATGCTTTCCACCGTTATCAATGCCATTGCTCTTCAGGATGCGCTTGAAGCCCGCGACGTGCAGTGCCGCGTGATGTCGGCTGTCTTCATGAACCAGATCGCCGAGCCCTACATTCGCCGCCGCGCCGTGCGGCACCTCGAGAAAGGCCGTGTCGTCATCTTCGCCGCGGGCATCGGCAATCCCTTCTTTTCGACAGATACTGCCGCCAGCCTCCGCGCCATGGAGATCAAGGCCGACGTGCTGCTGAAGGGCACCAAAGTCGAGGGCGTCTTTAATGCCGACCCGAAACACGTGAAGGACGCCGTGAAATATGACGAGATCACGTACATGGAAATCCTGCGGCAGGGCCTGAAGGTAATGGATTTGACCGCAGTCAGTCTGTGCAAGGATAACAACCTGCCGATGATCATCTTCAACATGAACCAGCCGGGAAACATTCGGCGCGTGGTATTGGGCGAAAAAGTTGGCTCGCTGGTGACCGCCTGAAAGATAGTTCTCAGCATTCAGTTCTCATTTTTTGAGTTGCAGCACCGTCCGCGCATCGATTCTCGATCCACGGGCTGCGCCAGTCGGGGAGTCGTCTAAACGTAGGTGGAGAGTCCGAAGCCAGCCCCGCTGAAAGCATTGACCGGTCTGCGGTGCTTCGCGGCCATCAACATCGTCCTTTTTCACTTCTCCAATCCTGATTGGTTTGGGTGGCTGTCTCCGGTCGTTAACGCGGGCTACGCTTCGGTGAGCTACTTCATCCTGCTCTCCGGATTTGTCATGGCGTATAACTACTCGGCGCGCGCTCGGGCCGGCCAGTTCGACACAGTCCGCTACTACAAGGCGCGATTCACCCGGCTCTATCCGATTTATTTACTGAGCCTGCTGATGGCATGGCGGGTGTTACCGCAGGAGTGGGTTTCGCATACGCATGGCATGTTCTGGGCAGGCATCGTATTGTCGCCCCTGCTGCTGCAAGGCTGGATTCCGGAGATTGCGACTTTCCTCAACACGCCTGCATGGACTATGTCTGCCGAGTCGTTTTACTACCTGATCTTCCCGTGGATGGCGCGCTGGAAGGATCCGGAGAGAATTAGCATCCATATCTTGAAATTAGGTGGCGTTTGGATGCTGGGCTTGATTCCCGGCACGCTCTACATTCTCTTTAACCCGGATGGCATTCCGCATCCTAACCGCTTCAGCTACGGCCCATGGCTTCAGGCCCTGAAATACACGCCGCTGCCGCATCTCGCGAGTTTCACATTCGGCGTGCTGCTCGCGGGGCTTGATGCCGTGATGCCGCGGCCTGGTCTGCTGCGCCTCTCGCTCGGCATCTTCGGATTTGCCGGACTTTTCGGAGTTCTTTCCTCGGGAGTGATGCCCTATCCTCTGCTGCACGATGGGCTGCTGATGCCGCTCTTTGGCTGCATCATCCTCGGGCTCGCCGGAGAGAATCCTCTGGCCCACCTCATCGGTGCCCGGCCGCTTGTGTTTGTCGGCGAAGCAAGTTACTGTCTTTACCTGCTCCACTTCAATATGTGGAATCTGATTCACGACACGCATGCGCTGGACAGGGTCGGCTTGAACCGATTCGACCCCTGGATCAGCTATGTGCTCCTGATCCTGATGGCGCTCCTGGCGCTGTATTGCATTGAGAAGCCGGCGCAGCGGCAGCTTCGAAAGTGGATGCACGCATCGGGATAAAGAGCGGTTCTGGCATCTTGAAAGTGGCTTTTCTTGAGGAAGAAGCCATTAAGCTTCCGTGGTTTCATCCAAGGAGAAACCGCTATGCCGATCGCGGATCCCATAGAGGGCTGCGGCGTTGCCGACAATCTTGGTGCAAAGCAAAAAAGGCCCAACCAGAAGCTTGGCCGGGCCTTATCGCTGAGAGCCGCGCTCTACGGGTTGACTGCCTGCGAGGAGTGGTTTCCATGCGGGACCATGGCGATCGCAGTTGGTTTTTGGTCCGACGGATAGGGTGTGGCTTGTGTTGGTGTCAGGTTGCCTGCGTTCGGGTCTAGACGAAATCCCGAGACCGAGTTGCCGAGGTAATTTGCCGTGTAAACATATCGGGCTAACGCCGGATCGACAGCAATGGCAAGCGGTTGAGTATCGGTGGCATTGATCGGGGAGCCCGTGGGATTCACCGCCGCCGACGGAGTACCAGTCGAAAGGTCGATGACGTAAGCGGAAACCGACGAATCGAGGGAGTTGGCGACGTACATGTATTTGCCACGCGGATCGATCGCTACCGCTACGGGCTCGTTCCCGGTCTTGAATGGACCGTTGATCAGAAAGCTGAGCGTGCTGCCTCCATGAATTCCGTATCCGATCAGTTCATTTGAAGCGAAGTCTGTGACATAGACAAAGCGGTCAGTTGGGTCGGAGATAATGGCGGTGGGTTTCACTCCGGCCTGGTAAGGGCTTCCGTCGGAAGGCGAAAGAGCGCCACCCGATCCGATCGTGAAACCAAACACCCATCCTGGATGCGCCGTGCTTGTGGTCGTTCCGCCTGGGTTATATGCGGACTGATCATACACCGTGGCGTACACGGCATTGCCTTGGACAACGTTGTCGTTGGCCAGAACATTTACGCCGGTGGGTACGACAGCATCAGAGGTGAATCCCGGGATCTCCAGCGCGATTTGTGCCGTTGCCGTACCGATCGTGCCGGAGGAAAGCGCGTACTCCGTTAATGTGGCAGTCGTGGTGCCGGAAACAACGTAGAGATATGTGCCCGGGGTGCTCACAGCCAGTGCGACGGGCGGGCCGCTCAAGCTAATCGTGTCCTTCGCCGTGAGCACGCCGTTCGTTGCGATGGCGAAGTGAACCACCGTATTGTTTCCCGCGTTAGCGACATACAAATCGGTGTATGTGGCCGTGACAGCTATAGCGACCGGATTCACCCCTCCGGAAGAGACGGTTGGGGCGCCTTTGCGCAATGCGCCCGACTCCGAGTCCGAAGCATACGTGTCGATTTGTCCATTCGGACTTGTCGTGGTGGGGGCGGAACTGGCCACAAACACATAGTCGGTGGTGACAAGCTGGCAGGCAGCCAAAAAAGTGGCCACGATAAGGCCGATTGTAGAGACCAGAAAGAGCTGGCTCAATTTCCTGAACTTCATGCGCTTCCTTCGTCGTGGGCTCAGCACTTCATGCCCGGGAATTTCTGTTTTCGGTGCCCCGTAGGTATTGTAAAAGCCGCGTACGGGGTGTTCCTAAGCTACCTGATATCGAGTTGGCCCCTGCGTTATGTCTTTGGCTTTCCATGCGGAATCGCTGCCACCGCCGTAGGGTTCGCATTGGCTCCGTAGGGCGACTCTTGCGAATTCAGCAAGGCGCCGGTGGAGGAGTTCAGCTGGAAGCCTGTTACTGAGTTGCCCAGAAAGTTCGCTGTGTAGAGATACTCGTTCAACGACGGATCGATTCCAATCGCCACCGGCTGCGTGCCGGTCGTATACGTGCCCAGCGAACTGAGAACCCCGCCATTCGAGGAATAGACCGTCAGGTTCGAGTCGAGGGAATTGGCCACAAAGACATAGTTTCCCGCCGAACTGGCAATCACCGCCGCAGGCACATTGCCGGTGGGGAACGGGCTTCCGCTTACAGCGTTAAGAATCCCTCCATTTACCGAATAAGCGAGGACGGCGTTGTTCGCAGAGTCGGTTACATAAATCAGGTTGCCGCCGGAGCCACTCGTAATCGCCGACGGATTGGCAGTTACTGCTCCGGCTGTGAAGGGCACGCCTCCATTGAGAGGCGTGAGTGTGCCGCTGGAATTCACCGCAAAGCCGAAGATATAGCCAGTGTTCTTCAGGGAAGTCGCAGCAGCCGTTGCGTCAAATGCAGCAGCCGTTGTGTCAAATGCGGTTACATAAACATAAGCACCCGACGCCGCAGTCGTAATTGCCGTCGGCGTCAATACGTCTGTCGAGCTTGACGGCAGAGTAAGCGGCCAGTAACTGGCGCTGATGCCTGAATTCACCGAAGGAGATCCCAATGCGTCGGCTGTGCCTATCGGAAATACCGCGACTGATCCCGAGCACGGCGCCGCAGTCGAACATGTCGGCAGCGGCTGATAGGTGTCGGCCACAAACAGGAAGCTGCCGCCGGTTGCAACCGCGAGAGGAAAGACTCCCGGTGTATTTACCGTATTTTGCGGATAGAGTTTACCATCGGTACCGATGGTAAATTGCACAATCGAGTTGTCGTCCTCATTCACGACGTAGAGGGTCGTGTTATCCGGGGAAGTGGCTTCCGCAACCGGGTTGCGGCCTCCAGACGGAAAGGGCGACGTAGGGATGTGACGCATGAAGCCGGATTCTCGGTTGACCTCGAAGACATCCACCTCGCCGTAGTTATTGGTGCCGGCGGCTTTCGCACTCGTCACATAGACGAAATCAACCGTCAGTGTGCCACAGGCAGTTAGAAGCGTCGCTGCCAGGAGGCTCACTCCGGAGGCCAGCGCGAGCTGGCTCGACCTATTCAACATTATTTGCATCTTTCGTTCGCGGAGCGGAACCTTGCCCCCAAAATCCTGGTTGAAGAACTGAAACATTCTCGGCCACTTCAAAAAGCCGCATTCGCAAATTAGACAAAGTTCTCAGGACCGGAGTCTCCGGAACCTGGGGCAGTAAGCGATTTGAATCGCATACTCCTGCCCCAGTGATCCCGATCCATCAACTCGTGCGCCCAGTGACGATGCACCACGCAGCAGGGCCGCTCAATGGGTAAGACTTGTTGGCATTGCCCGGCAGGTTATCGAGGACACCGGTATTTTGGTCGATCACGCGGCCAGTCACTGTGGAGTCATTGAAATTCGCTGTAAAAAGGAACTGGTTCGAGGGGTCCTCGAGCAGGCATTGGGGACCGGCTCCGGTTCCCCACGGGCTGCCGGAGATCTCGCTCAACTGGTGCGTCGACGGATCTATGACATAGCCAGTGATGCCGCTTTGCGCGTTCGTGTTGTTGGTGTTGTTGCCCTGATTCGCCAGATACACCCATTTGCCCTTGCTTTCCAGCACAAGATAGACCGGGTTGGACTGAGTCACGTCATCCCCCACCGCGCCCCCTGTCTGCTGCTGCAATGCACCGTTGGTTCCAACGGTGAACGGTAGAATCTGGCTGGTTGCGCCCGGTGAAGTGCTCTGCACGAGAGTACCTTCGTTGTCGAGCACGTAGACGTACCCGCCGGCGCTCACGATATTCGTGGCCTGAGCGATATTCAAAGGCTGCGTGCTGTTCTGGTTGATGGTGAGTTGGCCAGTCGATGAACTGTATGAGTACGGAAAGACCACATCTCCACTGGTGGGCGTTCCGCTCAAGGTGAGGATGTAACTAGAAGACAGCACGAAATCGATCGGATCCGCAGGGACCGGGAAGTAAGGCAACGGCTGCCCGCTGGCTGAGGTTACCTGAGCGTTCACGATCAGGGTCAGGCGTCCCGTATTCGGTGCGATCTTGAACGCCGTGATATCGGCGCAGGATGTGACTCCGGTACCGAGCGCCAGGGAACAGGACGTACTGTCAGGGGCTATTTGATCCAACACGTAAATGAAGTTGCCGGAAGTGTCAGCGATCAGACGAATGGGATTGATACCTTGGGTGAAAAACGTCTCCTGCGTCGAGAGAACTCCATTGCCGCCAACCGCAAATTGCGTGATATTCGCTCCGGTGCACGGATCGGCGGCAGTGCAGTTTGCTGTACCAGTCGAGTTCTTGCCGCGGTTCAGAACGTAGATAAATTGGCCGCCGGTGAGTAATACTGCCCGTCCCGGATTGGCTCCTCCGGAGCCGATGGGCAAGCCATTGATCGGAACTAGGTCCCCTTTGTTGTGATCGATCTTGAAGCCGCTGATGATCCCGGCGTTGCTGGATGCTGCGTTGTTTGTTCCCGTGACGTACAGATAACCGACTGTATAACTCTGGACGCAAGACGTAATTCCCAGGATGATGCCGGCGGAGATGGCAATCATCAGAAGGGTCTTGCCGAATTTCGTAAACTTCATGCGATTCCTTCATCCTGGTTCGGCTAGGCCGCCAAGTTGGCTTGTTCCGCAGCAGAGCTGGGTTGGGATGGGTCCCTGCTGCATTGTAAAAGGCCGGGCTAGGTTGTGCCTAGTTTGGCCGTCGATTCCGTTGCGCGCCGGCCTCAAGCCTGACGTCCCAAGCCTCGCGTTCGGTTCTGTTCCTGCGATGTCCACCGTGCACAGAGCACAGTAGTTTTGTTCTTTGACCGTTGTTTCTTTGACGCCCTGCATGTAACAAACGTCAACGCACTCGGGAGCCGAAGCAACGGAATCCCGGATGGTTACGTTCACTGCAACTACTGGGTGCGACAGGCTGCCCCGAAGGCGCAGGTATGACCTGCGCGACCCCAGGGCCAGTTGACATGATTACCAAACGCGGCAGGATTTCACCGGGTACATCGGCTGTCCTTTGGTGCAGCCAAAGGCCTTGCCGAATTCGTCGAAGTTCTGTACCGACCCATTGACACGCCACTTGCCTGGCGAGTGGGGATCGACCAATGCCGCTTGGCGCGTCGACTGCTCTGTCTGATTCGAGCACCACACCTGGGCAAAGCCGATAAAATAGCGCTGTGCCTCAGTGTAGCCGTCAATCTTTTCGTCGATGGTTTTCTCTTCCGAGGCTAGCGTATCGAGCAGCGCCAGATAGGCGATGCGCAGACCGCCGTTGTCGGCGGTATTCTCGCCAAGCGTGAGTTTACCGTTCAGGTTCTGTGCTGCAACTTCGCCGTGAGCAGGAGCCGTCTCAAAACCGCTGTACTCGTCGGCGACGCAATCCGTTCGCTCTGTGAACAGCTTGCGATCTTCCGCCGTCTGCCACTCACGCAGATTGCCTTTGCCGTCGTACTTCGATCCCTGGTCGTCGAAGCCGTGCGTCATTTCATGGCCGATGACCACGCCGATGCCGCCAAAGTTCACCGCAGGATCGGTTTTGAAATCGAAGAACGGCGGCTGAAGGATGCCGGCAGGGAAGTTGATATCGTTCATCGATGGATCGTAGTAGGCGTTGACCGTAGGCGGTGTCATTGCCCATTCCTTCTCGTCTACCGGCTTGCCCAGGTGTCCGAGGTCGTAGTCGCGCTCAAAAACGTCGCTGCGCTCCACGTTCCCGATCAGGTCGTTGCGTTCAACCTTGAGACCCGCATAGCTCCGCCATTTTTCCGGGTAGCCGATCTTGTTGCGGAACAAAGCCAGCTTCGCCTCGGCGGCTTTTTTGGTTTCGTCGCTCATCCACGGCAGAGTTTTGATGTCGTCGCCCAGGGACTTTTCAAGTGCAGCAACCAGCTTGTCCATGCTTTCCTTCGCCGCAGGCGGGAAATGCTGCTTCACCCAGTCCTGGCCCACCGCTTCGCCGAGCGCGCGATCGGTTAAGGCCGTGCACTGTTTCCAGCGCGGTTGGGGGGCCTGTTGGCCGGCCAGAGTCTTGCCGAAAAATGCGAAGTTCTCGTCGAAGAAGGCCTTTGGCAAGTCGGTCGCCAATCCATGGATCACATGCCAGCGGAAGTAAGCCCTCCATGCATCGATTGGCTCACTGGCTGTCAGTTCGTTAACAGCCTTGAAGAAATTTGGCGTAGCCACATTCAGCGTGTCGAAGTGGCCGACCTTCACATCCGAGAAGTAGACGCTGAAATCGAAATCTGGCGCGAGCTTTTGGAAGTCTGCGACGGTGTAGATATGGTAGTGGTTTTCCGGCTGCCGTAGTTCCGTGCGGCTGGTAGAGGCTTTGGCGAGCGCGGTTTCAATCTCCATGACCGCAGCCGCTTCCTGTGCGGCCTTTTCGGGGCTGTCCCCCGCCAAGGTCATCATCTTCGTGATGTGCTCAACGTATTGCTTGCGGATTTGCTGAAAGCGCGGGTTGTCCACGATGTAGTAGTCGCGATCGGGCAGCGAGAGCCCGCCTTGCGCGATTTGGACGATCTGTTTGGTGGAGTCTTTTTCATCCTGACCCACGCCGAATCGGAACAAGGGCGCGGGTGCCCCCTGTCTTTCCAGTTCGCCCAGGATAGTTGCAATCTTGTGCGGATCGCTGAGGGCAGCGATCTGTTGCAGCGCAGGTTCGAGCGGGGAGAGGCCCTTCTGCTCGACGAGATTGGTGTTGATACACGCGGCGTAAAAGTCTCCGTATTGTTTCTCCAGCGGAGTCTTGGGATCTCTCGCGGCGCTGTCGAGTTCCTGCCACAGCAGATAGCGGTTGCGCTCCTGCAGAAGCGAGAAGGACCGCGCCCAGCGCACCTGATCGGAAGGGATCGGATTATTCTTCACCCAGTTACCGCAGGCGAATTGATAAAAGTTGTTGCATGGATCTGCCGACGTGTCGATGGCCGAAATATCGAAACTCTTGATAATCGCGGGGGGAACCGGTTTCTCGCTGTCCGGTGAGGTTGTCGAAGGAGCCTGCGCCATGGCGGATCCCGCTGCAAAAAACAGGACCGAAACAAGGCCGAAATGTTTCATTGGATGTCCTCGAAAGGGTCCGCAGGCTCTTGCCTTTGGCGGCTACAGCATTTTCGGAATCGCTGTAGACGAAAGCACTCACTCAAGTGGCTTTTTCCTTACCGGCGTCCCTGCGACAGGTCTTCGTCGCTGGGGTGGAAGTAAAAGCCATCCTTCACGGCCTTCAAATAGTCTACGTGTATTCCGAAAATGCTCTAGCAAGCCGGCAAAGGGCCCGCAAGGAACCAGAAGCAGCCCATTTGGAATAAGCTGCATTGCCTAGCAGGCTATCATGTGGGGCTTGTTCAAGGCAGGTATACCAGGCGCGTCGTGGGCCCCGATCAGCGGGCCCGGTGCATCGCCGCGCGCGGGCTGCGGGCTACGGCTTTCGCCAACATGGGAAGTCCATCCGCATCGCGGTCGCATGTGAAAACCCATTCACGCGGAGTCTTTTTCATCGAAGCGGCTTTTGCCATCAGCAGGATCTTGATCGCCAACAGGCTGAGCACCGGCGCAAAAACGATGAGCAGACCGTAATGCGGAAGATTTGCCATCGTGCCGGACCAGTTGTTGTTCAGAATTGTCTCGACCATTGGCCTTGTCCTCTGGCATGTCCCGAAGCGCCGGTCCATCCCGTAGTTAAAGGTTAGATTTCATCGAGGGAGTGAACAATGCGGCTTTTGTGGGGATTGCGTAGTTCCTCGGTTCCCCGGCATCACACATTTGGGGGATGCAGCGACGGATCGTGAACCCCGCGGCAATTCTTCCCTGGATCGCCACGGAATCGCGACAGGGAGCCCCGGTGTCAGAATCCGGATGTCATCGACTGGGCCCACCCCATTGCATTCGAAAAGGCCTCGGCGACGTACTCCTCGGGCAACTCAAGCTGGTCGCAAGCTCGCACGACCGCGCCCCAGGCTCCGCGCTCAAGAGCCCATACCAAACGGTACAAGGGAACCAAAGGGCCTGCATTGTCGACCAGCATCGCCACGGAATCGGGATCCAGGGGCAGGCCGTCAATGATCACGCTCATCGGGACTTGCAGAATGGCGTCCATTAAGGAGAGCAGCCCGATCAAGAATAGATCGACCGCGCCATGTTCTACCCGGTCTTGCACCAACTCTCCGAATCGAGCGCGGACCAGCGCAGCGAGAACGAGATCGGAAGGCCGTTCGCCCGACAGCTCAAAGGCTCCAGCGAGCCTGCACCAACGGCGCAGTTCGTTTTCGCCCATGAGAGTGAGCGCCTGGTTGACGGAACGAATCTCACCGCGAATGCCGAGCGCAGCGGAGTTCAAATAGCGAAGCAGCCGATAATAGAAGGCCGCGTCTTTCTTGATCAGGTCTTCAAGTTCCTCCCAATGCAGTGCGGGTTTCGAAACTGCCTGGAGCAGACGCAGGTAGGTGACCCGGTTCGAAGGCATGGCCCGCGTGCGAATCATTTCGGGTTTGCGAAAGAAGTAGCCTTTGAAGTAGTGAAATCCGGCTCTCTGCGCGTACTCGAACTCATCCCAGGTCTCGACATTCTCTGCCAGCAAACCATGGCAATCGTTGCCGTAGCTTCTGGTGACGCGGAGAATGTCCTCCCAGAAAGCCTGTTTGATATCGACTGAGAGAAAATCGGCAAGATCGATGAGGGACTTTCGTGGATCGCTGATTGTAAATTCGTCCAGAGCAATCTTGTAGCCGGCGTTCTTCAGCGCCCGGCAAGCCCCCTCGATCGCCTCATCCGGCAGGATTTCACGCCCGACCTCTACTACCACTCTCGCTGCGGGAAGAAACGAGAGATAGTTCTCTAGAAGAACGTCCCGTGTGCAATGAATGAATGCGAGCCGGTTGTTGCACAGAACATTCAGTCCCAGAAGACTCGATATCTCAATCGCCGCACGGCTCGCACCCTCGGATTCCTTCCAGGCAAAGTGGCTCGCGATATCGGTTCGAAACATCAATTGATATCCGATCACCGTCTCATCGGCTGCAAGAATTGGTTGGCGCGTCGCGTAACGCACAGGTCTCGCATCGTCCTCGCCGCTGTATTCGCCCATATCCCCTCTCGAACACATCATCGGCAATTCCCAAGAGCACTGTAGTTGCCTGACGAGCGGATGGCAGCGCACCGCGCTTTAAAGCTTCTTTACATCCCGACTGCCGCCCTGCCACACTAGGGAGTGGACACCCAGACAATCGTTATCCTCGATTTCGGCTCGCAGTATACGCAGCTGATTGCGCGTCGTATCCGCGAACAGAATGTCTTCTCCGTGGTCTTGCCCTGTACCGTCCCGCTTGCAGAAATTCAGCCCTACAAGCCAATCGGCATCATCCTTTCTGGCGGCCCCTCGTCCGTTTACGATGCCGATGCGCCAGCGGCTGATCCAGGCCTTCTCAACCTCGATGCGCCGATGCTGGGCATCTGTTATGGATTGCATTTCATCGTTCACCACATGGGCGGGAAGGTTCGCACTGCGCCTAAGCGCGAATACGGCCATGCCGATGTCGCAATTGAAGACAGAAGCTCGCAGTTGTTTGCTGGCCTGCCTGAATCCATGCACGTCTGGATGAGTCATGGGGACGAGGCTCTCGAATTACCAGCAGGCTTTCATCGCACCGCTGCAACGTCGAATGCGTTAGCAGGGATCGAAAATGCGGAGCGCCGCATCTGGGCTGTTCAGTTTCACCCGGAGGTCCAGCACACGCCCCTGGGGAAGGACCTGATCAAGAATTTCGTATTTGCCATCTGTGGAGCGCGGGGCGATTGGACTCCGGCTCACTTCATCGAGTCCACAGTTTCTTCGATTCGCCAGAAGGTGGGCACCGGCCACGTCATTTGCGCGCTTTCCGGTGGGGTGGATTCATCGGTAGCCGCAGTTCTGGTTCACAAATCGATCGGCAGTCAGCTCACGTGCATCTTCGTCAACAACGGTGTTCTGCGCAAAAATGAATTCGTCAATGTGCAGAAGAATCTGCGCGACAAGCTGGGACTCAATCTCGTGGCCGTCGATGCGACGGAGCGTTTCCTGTCAAAACTGGCAGGGGTAACCGACCCCGAAACGAAAAGAAAAATCATTGGTGCGGAGTTTATTGCCGTGTTCGACGACGAGGCGACCCGCATCGCGAAGGAGACCGGTGGTGTGGACTGGCTTGTCCAGGGCACGCTTTATCCCGACGTCATCGAGTCGAGCAGCGTCAAGGGGCCGAGCCAGACGATCAAGAGCCACCACAATGTAGGCGGCTTGCCTGAAACGATGAAGCTCAAGTTGATTGAGCCCTTGCGCGATCTCTTCAAAGACGAGGTGCGGCGCATTGGCCGCGATCTTGGCATGCCCGAGGACATACTCGGGCGCCAGCCGTTCCCTGGACCCGGTCTGGCCGTCCGCATTCTCGGCGAGGTCACTCCGGAGCGCATCGCGCTGCTTCAGGACGCCGATGACATTGTCGTCACCGAAATCAAAGCGGCCGGCCTCTACAACAGAATCTGGCAGAGCTTTGCCGTGCTGCTTCCGGTCATGAGCGTGGGCGTGATGGGTGATCAGCGCACCTACGCTTACACAGCGGCCGTGCGCGCTGTGCATTCTGAAGATGGGATGACCGCGGACTGGGCCCCGCTGCCGCACGACGTGCTGAAGCGCATCTCCAGCCGCATTGTGAATGAGGTGCGCGGCATCAATCGCGTGGTCTATGACATCACCTCAAAGCCCCCCGGCACCATCGAGTGGGAGTAGCCACCTGCGGTGGGGACAACTGCCACCTGCGGTGGGGCCAACGGTTCGTCTCACTGTCCCGCGGGCGTTCGCACTGGAGCTCGCTGGACAGCGAAGTCGCCATGCTCCCGAGAACAGCCCGGATTAATCTTTCTTCTCCAGCGTCAATGTCACGTCGACCACATGCGTGCTGTCGTTGGGGTGCATGAAGTACTTGCAATTGGCTCCGGAAAATACCTGCTCCAGCGCGGGATTGACGCCACGCGTTGCGAAGAATGAGAGAACAGAGTTCTCGTTAAAGACTGATCCGGCTGGGACCTTCCACGCGGCCAGCATCGTCGCGCGCAGATCGTCAGTGACGTTTTCGATCGAGAGGGCGCCCATGGTGTAGACAGGCCCCGGGTCGACCGAAACCAGATAGCTGACAGTCTTGGCGGCGCGGTCGAATGTGGGTGTTGCCTCCACCTTCGCCTTGATGTAACCCCGGTTGTGATACTGGCGCTCGATGAAATTCCAATCTTCGCGGAGAGACGAACCGTCGGCAATATCGCCGGCGTGCACATGGGACTGATGATCAACCTCTGCCTGTGTCACCAGGAGCCCTGGAGCCAGTTGGATGCCGGCCAGCCTGAATTGCGCACCGGGAAGGATCGACACGTGCAAGGGAATGCGAATCGCGTTCGAGGATACGGACGGTTTCACGCCGGCGGTTGCATGGATTGCGGGCTCAGGATAGCCCTGATCTTTGTAGTAGGTGCTCAGGCCGGTTTCGATTTGTTCGATGGTTCCTTGCGCGTCATAGACACTTCCCGGAAACTTTGCAAGAATCGCGGATGCTTTCGGATCAAGCGCGACAATTGTTCCTTCCGTCTTAAGTTCGCCTACGAGCACGGGAGGCGCAGTGATGGAGAAGCTGACCGCCGCAGTCTTGTTGAGCGCTCCATTCCTAAATGGCATTGCCGCGACGGTGGCTTTGATGCCCTGGGCTGCGAGCATCTGCTCCAATGCGCTGCGTACGCTCTCCGCGAGTCCGCCTCGTTCGGGAACGAGTCCGTGATAGAGAGGGAGCTGACGATGCAGCTGGTTCTCAAGATCCTTGCCACTCGGGAACGGCAGATTTTGAAGCCGGATCGGGAGCAACCCCGATACGGGCGACAACTGGAAAGTCAACTCCTGCCCGTCGAACTTGAAGGCCACCGCTGAGAAAACCCCCGAGTCAATCAGTTTCTGCGCCCGGTTGTTGATCTCCGCGTACGTCAGGTCCGCGCCTGGTTTCAGCTCTGCTGCGCTCGTCAGCTCGGCATCGGAGTATTCCGGAGCCCCTACGAACCGAATGGATTTGGGCTGAAGGCTTTGTGCTGCAGCCGGCAAAACCACGCAGACAAGCGCGAGGACAGCCGCAGGCAGGGCAAGGGTGCGTTGCATCGTGCGGTCAGATTAGCAAAGCCCAAACTCGTCAACATAAAATTCGTGGCCGTTCTTCAGACCAAAGTAAGGCGGCAACGAGCGATCTTTTTGAGGGGCTTGATGGCCCTCAATTCCTCTGTGGGCTGTGCCGCCTTTGCTCTGTTTGTTTGCTTCGAAATTCTTAGTTCATCTTCACTGCCCGCCGCCCATTGCGGAGGCCGGAATGGTGACTGATCCCATACGTCCTGAATTCTCATCCACGACGAGCACACGCAGCGAATCCATGCCCGGTTTCGCTCCGACAAAATGCTCCAATGGCACGCCCGTCGGCATCAATTTTTCGTAAGTGGCGGACTTGAGTCGCAATCCAAGTGTCTGCCCCTCCACGCGAGCACGCAGACCTGCGTCGTCGCGCCGAATGAAAAAGATATCCAGCTTGTCCATCCAGCGATCGGCTTGCTGGCGGAGTCCGAGATCTCCTGTTGCGATGTTGACCTTCACGTGCGCGCCGTCGCTCGCCGCCGATACATTGGCTGTCACGGCGATCTCGCTCACGTCCGTCGGCCGCCACACAGCCTGCTGAAATCTCTCTTTAAGAGTGGTGGGCTCTTTTTCAAACAAATACCCGGTGCGATAGCTTAACGTGAGCCCGCGCCGCCCCGTCAGCTTGATGTTGAGGGTGTGGTACTGGCCATCGGCCGGACCTTGCGGCGAGAAGCTCAGCATGTACGTGGCGTGCCCATCGGCCACAATGCCGTCAAGTTGCGCAGCGAGGTCGCCGGATCGCCGAATCACGCGCCCTCCCGTGGCTGCAGCAACTTGCCGCACCGGTCCCTGCACAGGGTGCAGATCCTGGCTCATGGCAGCGGCGACGCGTCCCGGACCGTTATTCCTCGATACCGGTACTCCGCTACCGCTCGATGCCGATGACCCGTTGCCGCTGCCCAGGCTTGCGACATCCGCGGCGGCTTGTGTCAACTGCACAGTCTGGTGTTGCAGGTCGGCAGTAATGGCGCCGCCTTCCAGTTGTGAAACATCGAAGGGATAGACTGCCGCGTGCGCGTCGTTCATCGCTTCCTGCGCGTGAAGAGCAAACCCTGCGACGTCCTTGGGGCTCTTATCGATGCCCACAGCCTGGTCCTGCCAGTCGGCAAGAACGTTGTCGCTCGAAACCCAAACCAGCTTCTTATGCCCAGGAATGGACGAGAGATGGCGCGCCACCTGGGCAAGAATGATGAACGAAGCGCGCGCAGGATTGTCTCCCATGGTCAGCAACTGCGGATCGACGGGCTGTATCCCGTCGGGAACGTCGATGTGGTTTCCATTCACGGAATTCAAATCCGCAACATTGCGCACCTCGTCGAAATGCTGGCGGTTGCGCGTCTCCTCTTCTTGTGCCTCGCCGAGAGATTGCGCCGACGGCAGGAATTTCTGCATGCGAGCGATGAGGGCAGCGTGATCGGTTGTCACTTCGGCGACCACGCGAAAGCCGAGGCCTGTCATTGTGTAGAGGCCGACCCGTTCGCCAGGACCAAGGGAGCCGAGAAACTTGAGAATCTGGCTACGGGCATAGCTCATATCGCTCCAGGCAATGTGACTCTCGTCGATCACCAGGATCGTTGACCCGACTTCAGAAGCGGGAACCGCTGAGTTCGATTCCACTGCGTCGAGGGCGCGGTTTGCAAAAGTCAGCTCTTGTGTCTCCGATGTTGCCGATGTTGCCGCGGTGGTGGCCGGCAGTGTCCTTGCAGCGGGCGGCTGATCATTGCTCGCAAGGGCGAAGGAGCGAATCTCCTGTTTGTGCCCGTTGTCATAGATTTCCAGATCGCCGGGCTTCAAGTCGGTCACGGGATGGCCCTTCTTGTCGTAGGCCACAAGCCCCACATCCACCAGGCGGGTGGTGACTTTGAGCGAATAGCCAGGATCGGTCGGCTGCGGTGCATCGGCTGGCTGGTCAGGCACGCCCGTGGCAGTGCTCATGGTGAGTTCAGGTATCACGGGCTCTGCCGGGGGAGCCGGCGGGGCGCCAGGCGGAGCAAGGGGCGCTGCAGCAGGCGTTGCGGCGGCTGTCTCTGTTCCGGCGTTTTTTGCGGGAGTACTCGCGCTGGGAATCGGCGAGTCCCCGGGTGCCGGTTCCTGATTTGCGGTTGCGGCAATGGCGCTGGTTGCCACGCCGGCCGACGGACCGTTGGGCGTTGAAGGGCTGGTCGCGCCGGTTCCCGCTGTATCGATGAGGATACGCGCTGTCGAACCCAGCCGGTGATAGTTCACAAAGCTGGTCTCGTTGATCAGCAGGACAGGCGTGCCGATAACCTTTCCTTGACTAGAGGGACTTGCCCATAAAGGGCTACTGGATCCGACGCTGCCATCCGCCGAGCCATTTGGAGTCCCTCTCTGTGAATCCGGATCCTCGACTGACAGAGCAACGCTACGAACCGGGCAGATGTAGCTTGAATCTCCGATTTTCACGGGACCGTATTCAATTGCGGTAGCCGCTCGCATCAGCGGTTCGTTCTTCTTCAATTCCGCTTCAATCGTGATTCGCAACACGGTACCCGTGGCTGGGTCAATGGAAACTGTGCCATGGTAGCCGGGAGTCTCGACCAACGCATGAAGATCAGCGGAGCTTGCCAGGTAGGGTGAGGGGCCTTGGCCTCGCCCGCGATTTCCATAGAAGGAGCCGGGACCACCAACGAATTTGGCGTCGCGGGTGCAACAATAGCTGACTGCGTAGTGCGAGGCCTCGCGCGGAACCTCATACCGAAACACGGCAGCCAATCGGGCCCCGATCTCCTCCCAATGCTTGAATTCGACCCTTTGCTTGGCCATGTCAGCGAGCACAACCGTCAGCTCGGGTCCAAACTCACCCCAGCTGTGCAATCCGATTTCCTGCTCAGGCTTGGTTGTTGCCGATGCGTTTTCGGGTGTCTGATCCTGTACTTCCTTGCCGTCACGAAACGTGACTTGCCGCATGGACATGCCGACTGGCTGGAGCCCCGCTCGTACCGGCCAGTCGCCTTTGGCCATCACATGGGGGCTATCGTCGAACCGGTGCGTCACCCGGGTGACAAAGAAATTCGGCATGCGGGTCCAGGTTTCCGCCGAATACGCCCGCGCTGCCTCGAGAATTTGTTGTTGATGGGCCGCGTCCGGAGGTGCAGTGGCCGGCAACTCATCGGCCGGAGGGTCAAGAAATACCGATTGGTCCAAAAGAAGCTGCAGGGCAAGAGCCGTCCTCGGGCCAAGCTTATGGATTGCGGCAAAGCGGTCCAGCGTCCTTTCCGTAAGCTGCTGGGTCATCTCCAATTCGCCGATCTGGCGCGCAACATCCGGATCGGCACGATGCGCGCCCTCGGCAGCTACAATTTCCTCAAGCTGCGCCACACTGACGCGCCGTGCCGCAGCCGCGGGCAAAGCGATGGCCATGATCGAGAAAATCGCAATCAAACAAGCAGGGATCAGCCTTCGCATCTTAACCAACCCGACCTTTTTTTCGTCATGTTGCATCAAATTGACGTTGACCGCGGCCCCAATGACCGAGAGATTCTCCAAGAATCTTGCTTGCCTGTTTGACTTGGCGAACCGCTGGAAGGGCCAGCGGACTTGCACAGGAAACTTTACACAGCCCACGCATCCCTCGACAATCGGCTCGGCGCCTGCTCTTATCTCGACAGAGCCAGCGTTCTGCTAGAGTGGGACTTGCCGGCCAGGTCTCCGGCCAAAGGCGACCGGCAGTGCGTGCACGAAATGGCGAGATTTGGACTATTTCGAAAAGCAGCAGCAAGTCCCAAGCCGTTTACGGAAGATTCCGTATTCGCCGCGCTTTCTCCTTTTCGAATAGAGCCGCGTTTTGTCTCCCGCGTTTGGGGAACTCGGGATCTTCATCCCTGGTACGACTGGCCGTCCGAAAGTGCGAATGGGGCACAGACCGAGGGGTCGAGCGAGATAATCGGAGACTCAATTGGCGAAGTCTGGCTGACCGGGGATGACTGCCGGGTTGCAACAGGGCCGCACACCGGCAAATCGTTGGCGGATCTTTTCAAAGCAGAGCCCGACGCGCTGCTGGGGAAGGGAGTGCCTTCGACGGATTCACCGCTTCTGATCAAAGTGATCTTCGCCCGCGAGAAGCTTAGCGTTCAGGTGCATCCCGACGACCAACTGGCGCAGAAGTATGGCCAGCCTCGGGGCAAGACGGAGTGCTGGTACGCCCTCGCTGCCGAACCCGGAGCTGAGGTGGCAGCCGGTCTCCGAGCCGGAGTTACCCAGGATCAAGTGCGATCGGGCATCCACGATGGAACGCTCGAAAACAGTCTTCAGGTCTTGCCCATTGCTGCGGGCGATATGGTTTTGGTGGATGCCGGGACCGTCCACGCGATCTGGCCGGGATCGGTACTGCTCGAAACACAACAAAACTGCGATTTGACTTATCGACTGTACGACTATGGTCGTCCACGTGAACTGCATGTTGAGAAGGGTCTCGAAGCGACACGCCTCGTCACTCGCGCGGGGAAGGTTCAGCCACGGGTCCTTCGGGACCGAATCATTCTTCTCGACGAGGCGTATTTCTGCGTGGAACGAATTCCCTTCACCACGAGCAGATCGAGCACCACGCTGTCGGGACCGGGTGAGTCGACGCCCGGACTTTCCTACCTCTTCGCCGCGGCGGGCTCCGGTCGGCTCACCAGCCCGAGTTTCAGCCCGATCGATTTGCCTCCGCGCGGAATCATTGCCGTGCCGGCATCGTCGCCCATCTTTGCAGTGCTCGACCTCGGCGGTCTCGACTTGATTCGAATCTCGCCGCGTTGGCCGCGCTGACCGCGGTGCGGCCCGATTCTCGATTCTGTCCGGAATTTTGACAGAATCCGACGAGGTCAAGCTCCAAACTGGCGCAGGTGATGATCTAGGTGCTTGTACATCAGGATCGCCCATTCCTCGGGAGTGAGACGACCAAAGAAGGGATGCGGGCTTGTTGTGCAGGCTGCAGGGCCGCCGGCGACAAATCTGTCAATTTGGCCATAAAGTCGTTGACGTTGCTGAAGGAGATCGCACGGGCCCTCAACTACCAGGTCCGGAGAAGTTGGCGAGTTTCGGCGCATCGGCTCGTCATCCCGAAAAACGAATGGCTTGATGAATTGCCCGAGGATGCGCCCCATGAAAAGTCGCGGCGGATGATTGTCGCCGAGAGCCCACCCCATGGCAACAGAGCAGTGTGCGACAGCCTGGGGCGCGTTCATCTTGCCCCAGAGCGGCGGACTCTCGGCTTGAAGTTGTGAAAGACGCGTTTTGACCTCTGCGGCGCGTGCAGCTTCATAAAGGTTTTTCATTCCAGAAGGTCACCTTCGTTGGTCGAATGCTCTCGCGGAATCAACGGGATTGCTGAAAGCTATGGTCTCGGCGGCCCCATCGGCTTCTCGTGAAGGATCATCCAGGAAGTGCCGAACTTGTCCCGCAACTGTGCGAACCGCGTGGCAAAGAATGTCTCCTGCATGGCCATGAAGATCTGCCCGCCGTCCGAGAGTACCTGGTATATACGGTCCGCGTCGGCATCGCTATCAACGGACAAGGAGATGTATGCGCTGCGCATCGGCTGGTAACTCGGAATGTCGGCGCCCATCAGCACGGTACCCGCGATGGTGATGCTCGCGTGCAGCACCGCCTTGGCCCATTCTGGCTTGACCTGGCTTTGATCCGGCGCTTGATCGTGCGTCATCATCATGCCGATCTTGCCGCCCAGATGCTTTTCATAAAATTTAAAAGCCTCGGCGCAGTTTCCGCCGTAATTCAGATAGGTATTCAACTTCATCGCGATTTTCTCCTCGCTTGGGTTTTGGTTGGGGATGGAAACGGTGGAATCAGCGGCGTTGTGTCGCGCTGTTTCCAACGGCGATAGGTTTCGTCCAACACGGCTTGTCGGTTCCGTTCCATCTCCTCGACAAAGCCGCACGGTGCAGCGGTCTCTTCGTGGCCGGCCGCCCAAATCAGCAACTCCAGCATGACGGGGGCGAGAGCGATGCCTTTCGGTGTAAGCCGATAGTGAATGCTTCGACCGTCCGAAGTTGCCGGTTCAGTTGAAATGAATCCGTGAGCCGTTAATCTGCGCAGCCGGCTTGCAAGAACGTTCGTGGCAATTCCCTCGCCGGCGTGCTGAAATTCCCGAAACGTCCGGTAGCCGCGCACCATCAGGTCACGAATGATGAGTAGCGACCAGCGGTCGCCAAACTGCTCGAGGGACACACAAACGGGGCATCCTGACCGCGGTTTGCTGACTGGTTTTCTTACCACGAAATGCACCCTACACATTTCGCTTGCAATCTGCAATCTATTTCTGGTTACATCGGTGCTTGCCGGTCCGCCGATCCTGCGCTTCGAGGCAATCCATGTTTCGGCCGGGCCGCGAATTCCTAAAAATCAGGCGGTTTACATGGAAATTTTCGAGGGCGCATCCCGAATCACTCCATTTCTCTGGTTCGACTCCAACGCTGAGGAAGCGGTCTCCTTCTATCTGACAGTTTTTAAGAATGCGCGTCTCCTCAACAAATTAGTGCGCAACGTCGACGATCCCAGCGGCCCGAAAGGCACCGTTCTGACGATGAGTTTCGAGTTGGATGGTCTGCACTTCACGGCGCTCAACGGGGGGCCGTTCCACAAATTCAACGAGGCCGTCTCCTTTGTGGTTCGTTGCGACAATCAGGACGAAGTGGATTACTACTGGTCGAAACTCACAGAGGGCGGTAGCGAGATTCAATGCGGCTGGCTGAAAGACAAGTTCGGTCTCTGCTGGCAAGTTGTACCCGCGCGCCTCGCCGAATTGATCAAGCACCCCAAAGCAATGCAGGCCATGATGCAAATGAAGAAGCTCGATATCGCCGAGCTCGAGCGCGCCGCGCAATCGTAACGGCGAACCCGGGACCCAGGGATAGATCGGTTCGCGCGCCTCCGGTGGTAGCATCAAACCTGACAGATGCAAACCAAAAAACTGAAAATTATCCCCCTCGGCGGGCTGGGTGAGTTCGGCATGAACTGCCTTGCGCTTCGCTGGGAAGACGACATTGTCGTGATCGACGCCGGGCTCATGTTTCCGGAATCGGAATTGCTTGGCGTGGATATTGTCGTGCCCGACATTTCCTACCTGATCGAGAACAAGTCCCGCGTCCGCGCCATCATTCTGACCCACGGGCACGAGGACCACATCGGCGGGCTGCCCTGGATTTTGAGCGAAATCAAGGTTCCTGTCTACGCGACGGAATTCACCCTTGCCTTCGTAGAGGGCAAGCTCGAAGAGCATCAGCTGCTCGACGAGACCGAGCTGGTCGAAATCACGCCGAAGGAAAAGTTCTCGATTGGCCCATTCACCATCGAGCCCATCCGCGTCACGCACTCACTGGTCGATTGTGTGGCTCTGGCAATCGAAACGCCGGTTGGGATTGTCATTCACACCGGCGACTTCAAGATCGACCTCTCGCCGTTGGACGAGAAGCCATTCGACCTGCACACATTTGCCGAGTACGGCAAGCGCGGTGTCCTCGCGCTTTTGCAGGATTCGACCAATGTGGAACGCTCCGGCTACACCCCCAGCGAAGCCGCGGTGCGTCCTCGACTCGACGAGATCTTTGCGCGCACCAAAAAGAAGCTCTTCTTCAGTTGCTTTTCGTCGTCCATCTATCGCATTCGCATCGCAATGGAGTTGGCGCGCGCTCATGGGCGCAAGGTAGCCGTAGTGGGCCGTTCGATGATGGAGAGTACTGAGGTAGCTCAGGACCTGGGCTACCTTGACCTGCCGCCCGGCCTGGTCATCAACCCCGGCCAGATGCGCGACTACCCTCCCGAGCAGCTGATGGTGCTCATCAGCGGCACGCAAGGTGAGCCGATGAGCGCGCTAAGCCGCGCCGCTGTCGACAATCACAAGCACGCTCATATCGATCCAGGGGACACGGTGGTGCTGAGTTCGCGCATCATCCCTGGGAATGAGAAAGGTATCTTCCGCGTCATCGACCATCTGTTTCGCCGCGACGCGAACGTGATCTACGACGACGGACAGCACGGACTGATCCACGTGAGCGGGCACGGAAGTCAGGAAGAGATGCGCCTGCTCATCAACCTGGTCCGGCCCAAATTTTTCATTCCGGTGCACGGCGACTACCGTTTTCTGGTCCGTCACGCGCAGATCGCAATGGAGACCGGGGCGGTCGAGCATGCCATCGTGCTCGAAGACGGCGATGTGCTGGAGTTGGATAAGGACGATGCTCGGAAAAAGGACAAGGTCACAGCGGGCCGCATTCTGATCGACTCCGGCTCGTCGATCGACGTCGTAGAAGACTTAGTGATTCGCGATCGCCGCATTCTCAGCGAGGACGGCATCGTGCTGGCCGTCGTGGCCATCAACAAGCGCACGGGCAAGGTGGAGCGCGCGCCGGAGCTGATCGTGCGCGGCTTTGGCGGCGCAGATATCAGCGATGAGGCCGGTGCTGTGGTGATCAAGACGCTGGAAGGTCTCAACGACGAAGAGAAATCCGATTACGGCATGGTGAAAGAAAAAGTACGCGTCGAATTAAAGCGTCTAATCCAGAAGACCACGGGGCGCAGACCGCTGATCATGCCCGTGATTCTGGAGATATAAGAATAGCGCTTTGAGAATTACCCGAGCTGCGGCGTATCGAGTGGTCTGGAGTGATCGAAGAGCAGAGACCACTTACCGATAAACTTCACGCCGATTGCCGATCTGCAACACCAAGATCGTCACTTTTCTATCCTGAATATCGCAGAGGATGCGGAAGTCGCCCACGCGGTAGCGCCAGAGATCGCCCAACGAGCCCTTCAGCGCCATTCCTAGTTCGCGCGGATCGTCGCTTGGCGCAACGCGCTTATCCATGAATTCAACGATGCGCCGGGCGACCGGTTTGTCGAGTTTGCGGAGCTGTTTTCTCGCGGACTCCGCGTACTCAATCGTCCAGGTCAAGATCTTTCCTTACCGCGGCCGCGGAGTGCACCTTCTCCTTGCCCTTACGGACCCGCTCCCGCGTCGCGGCGGCCAGATAGTAATCCTCCATCTCGCCGATGCCGTCCGCGATGATCTCCCGCAGATAAAACGCCTTGGAACGCCCTGTCTTCGCAGCCAACCTATCCAACCGATTCGAAATCTCCGGTGCAAGCCTGATCGAAGTAGCCACAATCCCCTCCAATGAATACATGTATTCATTGTATCGCAACCCCAGAATTCCCCTCGATTCGTAAGCGGACTGCCCTTGTCCCAGAAATCGGCGATACTTGAAACTAGGTGTTGAAGCGGCTGATTGGGAAGACGACTGGCTGTAGACCGCTGATCATGCCGCTGCCTTTGGAAATCTGATCATCGCGTATTTGAATTGATCGGGGATGTGTTCTAGTTCATCCCTGCGCTCCAAACCGATCCCTGGGGATTCTCAGATGCGACCAACGACAATCAAAGAACTCGACTGGTTACACGACAGTCACGTGCTGAGCATTTCCTACGACACTGCGGGTGAAACCGATTGGCCGATTCGACTGACTCTGCTTTGCCCAACCGATTCCGGATACCCGCCGTGGGCGGGAAAACACCTGGTGCTTGTTGCAACCGACGTGGTAAGAAGCCAGCACGTCGTGTGTCAAGTCATGGGAGGCGAGACGTTCGACAACGTTAAGCGCGGAGTTTCTGCTTCCCTAAGGGCAGGTGCCATGAGGGGCAGACCGGCGGGCGTAACTTTCAATTTCGAGGTCACGGTCACATTCATAAGCGGCTCCACTCTGGAAATCATCTGCCAAAAGCTAGAAGTGAACGTTCTTGACTAGGGAACCTCTGCGCAGGTGCCTGATTTTGTAGCGACGACTTGGCCGCAGATGATTTTTGGGTTGTGAGGCAGTTTTGCGATGAAAGATACTGGCCGGAGTTTGTCTTTTTGATCTCTGTGAGGCAGTTTTTGCAGCCTCAAGAGACACTATGCCCTTAGGGGAGTCAGCCGGTTGCGGTGTTGGTACAGGTTGACCAGCGCGAAGGCCGCGCATAGCCACTGGTGATTCTTCCTGATGCCACGGTAACGGACCTTGGTAAATCCGAAGACACGCTTCAGGATACGAAAAGGATGCTCCACCTTGGCTCTAACTCGAGCCTTGGTTGTGTTCTTGCGCTTGGCTTCTTCATCCACATAGCCCTTGTATTTGGTCCGGCGGCAAGTCATGTCCTGCGCCTTCGGCGCGACTTCGTGAATCGCCTTGGTCTGACCCTGATAGCCGCCATCGCCCCAAACCTTGCGCTCCTCGCCATGCAATAAGTCGGGCAGCATATGTTTGTCCGACACGCTGGCTGCCGAGGTAGCCACCGAATGCACCACCGTCTCCTTGCTATCCACACCGATGTGCGCCTTGGCTCCGAAGTACCACTGATTGCCCTTCTTGACCTGATGCATCTCAGGGTCCCGCTGGCCGCTGCTGTTCTTCGTCGAACTCGGTGCGTGGATAATCGTCGCGTCTACGATGGTGCCAGTCGAGATGCGGATGCCCTTCGTTTCCAGGTAGCGATTCACCGTGTCCAGCATCTGCCCGCACAGATCATGCTGTTCAAGCAGGTGGCGGAAGCGGAGGATCGTGGTTTCATCTGGCGCCG
Organism: uncultured Acidobacteriaceae bacterium; assembly: GCA_963745845.1. Taxonomy (GTDB): domain Bacteria; phylum Acidobacteriota; class Terriglobia; order Terriglobales; family Acidobacteriaceae; genus Telmatobacter. The sequence continues at coordinate 599,259 of CAVUZE010000007.1, forward strand.
CGGCCACGCCCAGATCCACCCCAGCAAAACGCTGCAGCACAGCCGACTCATAGAACGCTTCTTCCATCCCGGGATCGGACAAGCCAAACCAATGTTGCAAAAAATAGGTCCGCAGCATGATCGACAAGCCCACCGGCTGCCGGCCATTGCCTGCCTTGGGATACACGGGCTCGACCAGCGCCAGCAACTCAGACCACGGAACCACCTGGTTCATCTGGTCAAGAAACAGCTCCCGCTTGCTCTTGCGACTATACTTCGCAAAGCTCGCCTGCGATGCCAGTGTTTGCTGAAAACGCGCCCCTCGTTTCATGCTTATAGTTTATTCAAGAATGACACGGGCTGCGGACTTGTGCAGAGGTTCCTTAGATATGCTCATCTCCCGGGCCATCGTACGCGTGGACCAGTGGGTCGCGTTCGCAGGCGTGCTCTGCGTAGTTCTTTCGATCAAGGCCGCAGTCACTTCTGAGCAGATCGACGGTGTGCGTCCAGGCCGGGGCGCATCTTTCAGCAATCCTTCTACGCCCAGCTCCAGAAACCGTCCCCGCCACAACCCGACCATTCGGGGGGCAACCTTCAGATTCTCAGCGATCTGCTTGTTCTGAAGCCCGTCGGCCGCCAGCAACACGATGCGGCTGCGCATTACCACACGCGCCGCTGTCGAACGCCCGCGCGCCTGCTGCTCCAGCTTCCGCCGGACTTCTTCTTTCAGAACAATGGGCTGAGCTACACGCATATCGAAGTCTCCTCATCATAAGATGAGGCTCGATATATAAAGGATGTTATTAATGAGACACTACACTAGTATATGATCGCAGATTTCAGGGAATTCTGAGGTCATTGCGTCTGAGCTACACAATTCACCTCACGAGTCCACGCGTAGTCGATCCAACAGATCTGAGAGCGACTTAGGGTCGATCGTGATGTTGTCGAAGTTGTTCGAATGACCATGGAGTTTTCCTATGCTGTATGTATATCTCATATTGAGTTCTCTCGCTATGACGGCAAAGTATGCCCGGGCCTCGAGGGGATTCTGGAGTTCAAGCAGCGTAAGTGACTTCGCAAAAAGAATGTTGGTCAGCCCCGCGCCATGTACCCCAACGACGAAGTCTGCATTCTCCAGCAGCCGTACTTGCTCGGGCCAAGGCAGTTCTTCAAGACAAATTGTTTGGAAGCCCCTTGATTCTAGAATTGTCCTTACAGCGGCTTCGGATTCAGGGGTTAGTTTTCGTTTGGTGGCCTTTGCTCGGCTGATATAAATGCGTTTTGATGCGTTCGTGCTTGCAGCGGCGGTTCTTGGGAGACGTGCAAGGATTCGTTCACGAATTCTTCGCAGCATGCTGCCATTAGGGTGTGTCGAATAGTCATCAAGGCCCCGAGCGGCGAAAGGGAAGTCGAGAGTTGGGAAGACGCAATCTCCTACATGGCACCAATCGTCCTTTCCAACAATGACAACCTGACTTTCAGAGGAAATTCCCAGGGTATCGAGAAGTTGCCGGTGAAAGTGTTCCAAAGGCGGCATGATCAGTGGATACTTTTCAAAGTCGATTCCATCGTCAATGAGATCCAGGAGTCTTGGAACACCATCCACCAGCCAATGATAGTAACCGGTGGTGAAATGCAACATGTCGATGCCTCGCTCTATGCTCTTCGTCTCAGCGCGGGTCGAGACCGATAAGTTGGCACTGTGCCGTGCCCTTGTGAGCAGTAAGTATGGATAGTCCAGGATGCGTCCGTCTTTGAAAAGAAATCGCTCAGACGCCCCCCCAACATTTTCAACGTGAAGGAAGATGTCGGAAAGATAGTGACGCGTGGTATGCACCGTGTAGCGTTGTAGGCGGTTCGAAAGTGAAGGCAGATACCAGCCGCGCACAGAATCACCGTAGATCGAGCAAGCATCCGGTTCCCGGTTGACCCTGTCGAGCGGGAGAGAAAAGCTGCTGTCGCGGGTGTAGATGCCAAACAAACGGCCCTCTGGAGTTTCTGTGTCGGGACGAAACCGGACGTTTCGGTCAAATCGTTCTTTCTCGATCCGTGCCTTAAGCCCGCCGAGAACGCACCTGCCAAGAACGCGGGCTGCGGACCCCAGAATGAGGCGCCACGATCGGACCAGTGCCCTGGAGCTCAGTCCATCAAAGAGAAAAACGTTCCGACAAAGAGAGAGTGCGCAAAGCGAATTTATGAGAATTTGCTCTTTGCGCACTCCGGATGACGCGATGACGATACACCTTTCGCCATCTGTCTGACTCCAGTCACTGCGCAAGCGCTGGAGGTTTCTACGGAAGGCCGCGAAACAGGTGAATTCCTCTAGCTTGAGGCTCTTGTGCCCCGGCGGTGCTTCGATGTCGCGATCCGATACGACAACATTTAGCACCGTATCGTCGATTGGCAGAGCAATATCTGCGCATTGGAAGGATGAATCAAAGATAAAGACCGATCTGGGCGGCATTTTGGGACCTTGCAAGACATGAACTTGAATCGGTTGAGAATAACAAACACGGGATGGATCACTGTTCATCGCCTTTGGCGGATAAGACTCCTGCACGGAGAAGGAGTGCCGGGTTTCGGGATATTGGCCAGAACTGGTGCACGAAGAGACTCGACCTGCCGTCGTGTGAATTCGTTCGAACCGGATAGTTTGTTCGGCTTCTGGCAGGAGGCAGAAGAAGGGGAGGTTTTTGTTCATCTCTGCTTCCCGAACCCGAGCGGCGCAAGAATGGACGCGGCTGGCCGTGAAATCGATCCTGTCTGGAGGACATTTTGGGGTTTTGCAGTCAGTGTCAAACTCGTCGAGTGGCGAGCATCCTCCGCAGAATTGCCAGCTTTGGGGCAGCCACCGGATCCGCATTCAGGCGCCTGAAACCTGCCCAGAGCAGAACAGTACACACCGCGGAGAAGAATCCGAGCGCGGTGGCTCCGACGACAATAAGGGTGCGCTTTGGGAAGGATCGCCTATCGGGGATCGTTGCAGGATCGACAACCTGAATAAGCGCACCCTCCTTTGCTTCATCAAGTTTGGCAACCTCAAATTGGCGTGCAAGGATGTCGAAGATCGTCTCGTTGTATTTCACATCCCGCAGCTTGCGGACGTATTCGAGACCAGCTTCAGGAACACGTCCCTTGGGCACAATAAGCTCGCCGGATGGTCCACTTTCAGAGCCACCAAGTTTCGCGAGTTGTGCGCGCATGCTCTCCAACTCTCGCTGTGCCTGTACCACATCGCCGTTCTCGCCGGTTGCGTAGGTTTGCATTCCCTGGATCTGCACTTCGCGTGCCGCGATCTGTGCGCGGAGAGTCGCTGCCGCGTCGATCAGAGCGCGTGCCTGGCTATCGAGCTGGATTACGCCTGTGCTCAGTTCCGTCTTCTTCAGGGCCTCCTCTGCGTCGGCGAGATTGTTCCTTGCCTGCTCAAGCTGCTGCTCGAAGAAGAGTCTTCTCTGAGAAGCTTCCGTGATAGCCAGATGTTGGGACAGGCTGCGAAACTGGTCGACATAGCCGTTGGCGAGTTCCGCGGCGCGCCTTGGATCTGGATCCACGATGGAAATGTGAATCAGCCCATCCTTCCCGTTGCCGTCCACAGTTGCGTGGCTCTCAAAGGCCTTCCTCGCATCGGAGAGATAGCGCGCATGGTACTCCTGCATGAGGCCGAAGTGCTGCACCATGGCGTCTTCCACTGTACGGCTCTTGAACATGGCAACGAACATGTCGTTGGGATTCTTGATGCCAAGGCCGGCTCCTGCCAGTGCTGCCATGCCGCCCAGTTGCGAGGCCAACACGCCACCCATTGTCGAATTTTGCTGCGGCGGTAGAAGGGTTACAGTCGCAGTGTAACGCGCCGGCAGAATCAGCGAAATAATGGCTGCCAGGATCGTAAAGGCCACGGTGACCAAGAGGATGGTGCGCTTTCGCTGGGCAAGGACAATCAGCAAATCGAGCACAGAAACTTCTTCGTCCTTCTTTGCAGAGCGCCCGGTGACGCGCGAAGCGTGAGGAGAATCGGTCCGTTCATTCAATTCGGCAACTGGGGTTTCGGTCGTCATCGGTTCCCGCCGGGATGCGCGTGCTGCATCCCTAATGCATTCTATAGCCACATCCCTAAACGCATTTTATGAGGTAGGTACGCCGGGTAGGGGTACTACCTGCATGTGCCCAGGGGGTGGGTTTCGCAGGGCAAGCTCGACGGAAGCCCACTTCATTGGTGATGACCCGCTTGCTAGCGCGCGGAGGAACGGCGCCTCCGGGGATCTAAGGTCAACAACACAATTCAGCCTGAATGCGGCGATGTGTCTTAGAAAGGACTCGTCTTGCATCCTTCCGTATCCGCGGGGGTCAAAGAACTCACGCAATGAGTGGAAGCAAGTGCGAAGCCCCGGTCAATAATGCCGGGGCTTTCACGCAACAGGTCATGCGCTATTCGGAAGGAATTGATAAAAGAATGGAGAGACCATTGAACGGCAATCGTGGCCTCGCAATTACGTCTTGAACGTTTGATTCTATGGTGGACCTGGTCGGGATCGAACCGACGACCTCTTCCATGCCATGGAACGGCTCAAACTGCAAATTATAGACGGCACAGTACTTACGAGTCGGCTAAGTCGGTAAAACCGGCACAATCGGCGCTATTTGCGACAAAAATGCGACAAACTTTTTAGCAGCGGGCCACAGGGCCGATCGTGTGGGATCAGCCCAGACTCTTCCAATCCGTCTCCGGTACTTGTGCAATAGCCTGTTGCACGATTAATCAGGCGACACATTCACGAAGGAAATGCGTCGCAAATGTCGCGACACTGTCGCGACAATTGATGATGCTTTAGCACAGAACATCAGAGTTCGCCGATGTCATACCCTTGAGAAGACGATGACGAAAACGCTTCAACCACCGCCCGGCTATGCTGCGCTCCTCAAGGAGATCAAGGAGCGCGTCCGGACCGCCCAGGTTCGCGCCGCGCTCGCGGTCAACCGGGAACTCATCCTTCTGTACTGGTCGATTGGGCGCGACATTCTGGACCGGCAAAGGGTGGAGGGTTGGGGCGCCAAGATCGTTGACCGGCTTGCCAGGGATCTCGGCACGGAGTTTCCTGGCGTCGAGGGCTTCAGTCCGCGCAATCTGAAATACATGAGGGCTTTCGCCGAGGCGTGGCCGGAAAAGGAATTTGTGCAACAAGCTATTGCACAATTGCCGTGGGGCCATCAGACGCGCCTTCTGGACCGGATCAAGGATCGCCCCACACGGGAATGGTATCTGAAAGCAGCCATCGAAAACGGATGGAGTCAAAATGTCCTCGTGCATCACATTTCGGCCCGGCTGCACGAGCGGCAGGGCAAAGCCCTCACGAACTTTTCCCGTGCGCTTCCGCCTGAAGGCTCCGATCTCGCCGAACAGCTTCTCAAAGATCCCTATCAATTCGATTTCCTGACCCTGGCCTCCAGCGCCAAAGAACGGGAGCTGGAGCGCGGTCTGCTCATCCACCTGCGCGATCTTCTTCTGGAGCTGGGTCGGGGATTTGCATTCGTTGGCAGCCAGTTTCCTATCGAAGTGGGCGGGCAGACCTTCTATCTCGACCTGCTTTTCTACCATGTCCGGCTGCATTGCTATTTTGTGATCGAACTCAAGGTAGGATCGTTCAAGCCCGAATACGCCGGCAAACTCAATTTTTACCTCTCTGCCGCGGACGACCTGCTGCGGACCTCGTTGGATTCTCCAACGCTTGGATTGCTTCTTTGCGAGAGCCGCGGTGAATCCATTGTCGAGTATGCCTTGCGCGATGTTGCCAAGCCGATCGGAGTTTCCACCTACCGCGTCACCCGCCAGCTACCGGAGCCCCTACGTGATGAGGTTCCATCGATTGAGGATCTGCAGGGCGTCGTTGAGAAGCTGCGCTTGGAGTCGCTTGAGCCGAAGGGCAAGCACCGCCGGCCGCCGTCTAATCGCCAGGGAAAATGAAGCCACAATGGGGGTAGCGGAACCACGGCGATGACTACGTTACTCGTTGGATTCGATTCCGCTTGGACCCCCACGAATTCAGGTGCGCTCGTTGGGGCGCTCCGTCTGAGTGACGGAAAATTCTATGAACTCGGTCCGCCCCAAATCGTGAACTTCCACGAGGCTGAGCGCACCATTCTCGACTGGCAAACCGACCATGTGCCCACAGAGACAATCGTACTTCTCGACCAGCCGACCATCGTAAATAACGCTTCTGGTCAGCGGCCAGTCGAGAACATTGTCGCGTCGCCGGTCAGCCTACGGTACGGCGGAATCCAGCCGGCCAACACCGCGAGAGAGAAAATGTTTGGTAAGGAGGCGCCGGTTTGGCCTTTCTTAACCCGGTTCGGGGGCCCGGCAGATCCACTCGCGCCCATCGGGAACACTCGCGTCTACGAGACCTACCCTGTGCTGACTCTGATTGCGCTGGGCTGGATACTGCCAGATTTACGCGCAGCCGGGCGCCTGCCCAAGTACAATCCTCAGCGGAAAAAGACCTTCTCGATTTCGGACTGGCAGTACGTTTGTGGATTGGTGTCAGGCGTGTTCCGTGATCGCGGGCTGATGGATACCGTTCAGTGGATCGGTTATGCAGCTCGTAACTCTTTGCCGCGCAAGAATGATCAGGACCGCCTGGATGCTTGTCTGTGTCTGTTAGTGGCAATTCATTTGATAGAGTGCAAAGACTGCCTCATGGTTGGTGATTGCAAGACCGGCTATATTGTCGTGCCGCACAGTGCCGAGCTTCTCACAGAACTCAGTGCCCGCTGTAATCACACTAATCGAGTGCCGTCCGAATGGGTGCGGGTATTCAAGAGTCGTTGCTTAGATGTGAAACCTAGCCAGACATCGGCAGAATGAGAACAACGCCAGCTTTTGGGTCCTACCCGGCTTCTCGAAATCCCACTGATGAGTTCCATTTTCGGTCTGCCAACATCATCGTCTCGCCGAGCGCCTGAGCTGCCTGGGTGAGTCGCGTGGCGCTGATCTCGCCCTCTTCTTCGAGTGCAATTTGGCCCGCCAGAATGTATGCCTCCCGGAGCTGGGCGAACGAGAAACTGGCGGTCACGCGTGTGCATTCCATCAAATCTTCAGTCGCCAAAGGCTTGTACATCTGCCGTAGATACTTTTGTCGGAGTTCCGCAGACGGGTTCTGAAATCCGACGACACGATCAAACCGGCCGGGACGGCGCAGAATCGCCGCGTCCAGGATGCACGGATTATTTGCGGTCGCCACAACGATAATCCCGTCCTGGTTTCCCACCCCGTCCAAATGATTTAGAAGTTGCTGGAGCGAAATGCGACAGCCGGACTCGCTTTCTTTGTTCACCGGAAAACATCGGTCGAGGTCTTCGAGAACGATGATCGCTGGCGTAGACTGGGCGGCTTCAGCGAACATTGCCGCCATCATGTCGTCATCGGTGAAAACGCGGAACGGATTGAGGGTGAATCCCGAAATTCCGGTCGTCGAGAGCATGGCACGAATCACGCTGCTCTTGCCGTTTCCCGGAGGGCCGTGGAAGAGGTATCCGCGGCGGAACGGCAGCCGGTGCCGCTTGTACCAACCCTCTCGTTCAAGAAACAGATGGAAGTCGTCCTTGACCAGGCGAACGACCGAGCCGTCCAGAACAAGGTCGTCCCAGGCCAGCGGCTGAATGTTTACGCTCTCTTCGCCCATGACCTTCAACGGGCGATGCACTCCAAATGCTGCCTTCATGAGGTCGAGCAGGGCGGGAACATCCTCCCGTTTCGTGAGCGTCACTTCTCGCCACTCAGAACTGTGGCCGGCTCCGTCAACGCAAGGCAGATTCGCTGCGATCACCGGCCCGGAGAATCCTGAGAAGTACAGCGCGACCGGGCAATCCAGCCACTCTGCCGCCCAGTCATGCGAAGTTTGCGGCAGTGAAACAAGTCGCAGTTTGATGGCGGGTGCGGTTTCGGGAGGGAATTCGATCCTTTGAAGCCTCTTTTCAAGGGCCGTCCGTCCTTGGGGCTGCATTGCTGTTCGGCAGCGAGCGCCAATCAGGCGATAGGCGGCGATTGCGGCCAGGGAGTGGTCGAACCTGAGTTGGACGAGGCTGTTCCCTTCTTCCGCCATGCACGTCCGAATCCAGGGCATGTGCTGGTCCAGCGCATTCCGAATCTCGGCCGATTTGCTTGTCAGGCTAAGGTGTAGGGTCTTATCATGGAAACCATTGAATCCTGCCGGTACGACACATGCGGTCATACCCCAAGAGAATTGGAGTCCGCGCGACCTGATCTGTCGTACCCTCGCGCCAGGATCGCACTGGGGGCTGATCGGAGCGTGAGAGGGGACCAGCTAATCCGGCAGTGGAGGATCGTCAGCCTGCTTTCGGGCAGGGTCGGGCGTTCGCTGGACCAGCTCAAGGCCGAACTGGGCGTGACCAAGCGCACGATCCAACGGGACATTGCCGTACTGGAAGCTGCGGGCTTCCCGGTAATCTCTGAATCGCGCGAAGGGACGGTCTATTGGCGACTGCTGGACCCAACAAAGGAATCTGCCGAGCTTTCCTTCACGCTGCCCGAACTCATGGCGCTCTACTTCAGCCGCGATCTCCTGAAGGTGCTCCACGGAAGCCCGATGCAGGATGCGCTGGATAGCGCTTTGCAGAAGATCGGAGCGCGACTGCCGGCGTCGGGGCATGATCTGCTCCGGCGACTCAAAGAGCAAACGGCGGTCTCCGTCACTGGATGGAAGGATTACAGCAAGTCGTCGAAGGTCATCGATGCACTCAACCGCGCCATTCGCACCGTCTCACAGTTCGCATCGCCCACAAGCCGCTGAAGGCTCCTGAAGCCCGAACACGAACAGTGGACCCTTACCGGCTTTGGTACACGGGCGGCGGGCTATACCTCGTTGCGTACGATCACGCGAAGAGCGCGATCCGCACCTTCGCGGTCGAGCGCATTATCGGCGTCTCTACCACAAATCAACGATTCCGGTGAAAGAAGATTTCGATTTCGAGGCGTTCCAGCGCACGGCGTTTCCGGTCCACGGCGGCGAGCCGCAACTCGTGCGAATTCGATTCTCGCCGGATCAGGCGCCTTACATCATGGAGCGCCATTGGCACGATTCGCAGAAGTTCCTCCCGCAGAAGACGGCAGCGTGATAATGGAGCTTCAAGTTGCCAATTTGTGGGAAGTCAAGCGGTGGCTGATCGGTTGGGGTCAGGAAGCTGAGGCTCTTTTGCCAGCAGAGCTCCGTCACGATATGGCGAGGACTGTATCTGAAATGTCATCTGTTTACACGGGCGGAGAGAACTCATGAGTGCCTCAGGCAGGTCAATTTTCTATAAAGTCGCCACGAAGGAAGACGACTACACACAACTACTCTGCAACTTAA
>CAVUZE010000008.1:0-4034055 GCA_963745845.1 uncultured Acidobacteriaceae bacterium
CTATGCGGAAGTTAGAAAGTAATCAACATCATCCATGCACTGCTAACCGATGTGAAACTACTGGCATGGTCCACGATGCTTCGGGAACGTCCAGATTCAGACCGAAGGATCGAAGGGAAACCGTGCCACGAGATGGTAGCCGTAAAAATCCCCCGGGAGGCCAATTTGATCTCCTCGGTTCTGCTCCGCTGTAACCTTCGGTCCCGAGGCTGGACGAGCTTCTTGTTGCTCGTTTGCATCGCTCTGTCATCGCGTCGATCTGTTGCGCAGTCGCGCATCTTCGACGCCACCAACCTGCGCGGACCAGTGGATCTTGCTGATGGATGGCTGGTGCATGCCGGCGATGACCCAGCATACGCTGGTCCCGACTTCGACGATTCTTCGTGGACGCCATTTAACGCGCAAACAGACAATCTCCACAGCCTCTTTCCTCACGAGCGCCCAAATATCGTCTGGTATCGCCTGCATCTGAAAGTCTCAACAAACGATTCCGAACTGGCCTTGCTCGAAAGCTATCTCTCTTCGGCTTTTGAGATCTATGCGGGAGGCGACAAACTTCTTCAGGAAGGGCGGGTTCTTCCGTTCCATCCCTTCACTGAGTATGCAGACATTCTCGTTCCGATACCCGCCACGCAGGTCACAAGGGGATCGTTGGTCCTTGCGCTCCGCGTTCACATTTCAGACTACAGTTGGTCCAACTTCGCAACCCCTGGCTACTACAGACACCAACCTGGAGATCGGACAGGCTAGCACTCTTCGTGAGCACATGTGGTTCCAGATCATTGGCTACTACGGAGTGCAGTGGCTCGACCTGCTCTTGGATTTCGGCATGGTGTGTGGAGCAGTTCTGCTGTATTCCACTCAGCGCGATCGGCCCGAATACCTCTGGTCATGGATCTGGGTTATGGCGGATTTTCTATTGATCCCGCGAGAAACCTATGCTCTGCTCCATAACTATTCGACAAGCTATGACACTCTTTGTAGAGGACTCTCCGCACTGATTGGCTCCTATGCCTACGCAAGGATGTATTGCGCATTCGTCGACTACAAAGTGAGCTGGAAACTGCACATTTTCATAGCCGTCAGCGCAGTTTCCTCCAGCTTGGCCTTCACGTTCGCCGTGGCGAGGCACCTGACGCCTGGCTTATTTTGCCCTACGTTTTCTGTCCGCGGTTGTCATTCCATACATTGTGTTCGAGCACGTTATGCGCACGAAATACACCGATGCGATCTACTTATCCCCGTCCTTATGATCAGCCTTTCACTCTTGCCAATGAGATCCCTGGCGTCCAACACCTTTCCAATACTTCGCGACGAAACCTTTGCAATTTCCTCTTACACCTTGGGCAAATATATCGGGCCGTTTTACGTTCCTTATGGGACCTCGTTGCGGGCCTCGCGAAGTTTTCCCTGGTGCTCATTGTCCTGGTGCGCACCAACCACATGAGCCGCCAACAAGCGATTCTCCAATCGGAAATGGCTAATGCGCGCGAAGTTCAACGGGTCATCCTGCCTGAAGCCGTCGAATGGTCCCTGGTTTCCGCATCGAGAGCGTGTACCTGCCCGCACGCGAAGTAGGCGGAGATTTCTTCCAGATTTTCCCCACGGCGGAGCAAGGACTGCTTCTCGTTATCGGCGATGTCGCCGGCAAAGGCCTTCCAGCGGCGATGATGGTCTCTGTCCTCGTGGGTGCGATTCGCACCGCCGTCAAGTTTGAGCACTCTCCGAACGCCTTGCTCGTCGAATTGAATGAGCGCATGATGGGCCGAACCAACGGCGGGTTCTCGACCGCCCTCGCCGCTCTCATCGCCTCAGACGGTTCCGTCCACATTGCCAACGCCGGTCATCTGCCGCCGTATCTCAATGGAAAAGAAATCGACCTTCCTCCCGCCCTGCCCCTGGGCATCGTCGGAACCGCTCAATATGAAGTCATCCAACTGCGACTCGAACCCGGCGAACGCCTGACCTTTTACTCTGATGGCGTGATCGAGGCACAGAATAAACATCGCGAGCTGTTCGGATTCGATCGAGGTCGAGAAGTCTCAATTCAACCCGCATCGGCCATCGCAGAAGCAGCCAAAGCTTTCGGCCAGGAAGACGACATCACTGTGCTTGCGATCCAACGTCTTGCCGAAGCCGAGCAAATCGAACGCAAGGTGGTTGGCCCCTCCCTTGTTCCAATCCCTGCGTAAGGGTCAGATAACCCCTCGATGGGGAAGTAACCCCAAAACAGAAAAGCGGAGGTTATTTCCGAATCGACCACGACCCAACCGGAACCATCCGCTCACTGCAATTTCTCGATTGCGGCCTTCGCTTCATCGGGCAAATCGGCAAATCGTAATGTGAATACCAAAGCGTCAGGATGGGTTCGCCTCCGATCAACGGGTCTCGGAAACCCTGCGTTCTGGGCACAACGAACTTGAATGGAATCTCCAAGTGCCATCCACTATTTCTCGTTCCAACATGAGAAATGGGCACACTGAAGAGAATAGAATCCCCAGGCGCGACAGTGACCGAGCCAGGGACCTCGCTCTGATACCCAGGAGGCATTTTGGATGATTCTGGCACCTCCGTTCCCTTTGCTCTACCCGGAGGTTTGTTGTCTGTTCTAGGACCGGTTTCGACGTTTATCGATAGGGCATCCGACGTGATGGTCAACATTGGTGGATCGAGAACAACGTCGTCCATCACCCCGACCTCTCCAGTGAGGCTCCCCTCTGGCGTACCGTAGACTCGGAGTTGAATAGAGGTATTGCTATTGTTCACGAAGCGGAGCCAGATTCGTGCAGCTGGCTCGTTCTCACTGCGCCGCACTCCGGGACCAATATGGTCGAATTTCAAGTAGACGAATGGCTTGCCGGGATCGCGCACGAGGGAATGATCGTCGGTGTGCATTGTCTGGGCCCGCGTTGAGACAGTCGCGGCTATGGCCCCCGACATCAATACTGTGCTCAGTAGAGCCACGCGAAACCGCATCTCAAATCGCTCCTCCTAATTGAGCCTGATTGTATGCTGACGCGTCAGTTCTCCGATTCGGAGTGAGCACCCGCCACTCGTCAGTTACTCCTTGAGGCAACAGAGCTTTTGAGCTTTTCGTGTATCGGAGGACTTCTTCTGGGGCTAAAGGCGCTGTCGGGACAGTCGCCGAGCTCCCAAGTGCTGTAGTTGCCATCTCCGGGCTGGGCGGCTGGGCCATGAGACGGAAACCTCACCAGACAGGAAGCAGGCACTACCGAGCCATCGAAGTAAAGCAGGCAACGGTGTCGTAACTCAGCATCAAACATCCGCAAAGACCGCAGTGAGACCCTCTTGAGCCCTCTTGCCCTTCAACGGAGTAAGGTATTTGGCCGTCATTTCAATCTTGGTGTGGCCAAGGATGTGTTGAACAGTTCGGATGTCCATTCCACCCCGCAGCGACCAGGTTGCGAAGGTGCTGCGCCAAGTCTTCACATCCCAGCGTTCGCACTCACTCTTCTTCAAGCAGGATGAACACTTTCCGCAATTCAGGCCAGCACGGCGCGCTGTTCGCTTGACCACATCTAAGAAGTGGCCATTGGGTAGATCCGCCGATGTGCCAAAAACAAATCTGGTGTGAGGGTTTCGTTGCTGCCACGCCCTCAATTTCACTGAGAGTGCAGGCTCGAGCGGAATCTCACGGGATTTCCGTGTCTTGGTGCGAAACCTAAACCGCTTGGACTTGCCATCCACGAGTAGGGTCAGACGCTTCTCACCCTGGATGGTGATTGTCCCGGACCTCCAATTAACGTCAGTCCACTCAAGAAATGCAAGCTCTTGTTCTCTGCATCCCGTCTTGAGAAAAGTCTCAAATGTCAATGCATTCCGTTCTGAATTGCAAGCAGCCACAAATGCCTTCACTTCTTCCGGCTCATATTCGACGGGTAACGGATCGTCCTTCCGTGGTCTGTTTTCCTTCGCAACTAGAGACTTGTGATCGATGCCACACGAAAACAGGAATGTTGCTATCGCCGAATAGTAGTTCTTCACAGTACGCTCTTCGCATCCTCTTTTGCGGAGCGCATCGCAGAAGCGAAGGAGATCGATTTCTCCCAATTCGTCTGCGAACTTTTTCCCAACCACACCGAGAAACTCTGCGGTGAGTTTCTCGTATTGCGTGATCGTCTCATCATCACGATCAACGAGGCGCTTTTTTTCGAGGAATCTGTCACGAGCCGCAGACAGGTAAACGCGGCTAGCTGTCTCAGGGACAAGTTCACGGCCGGCTGCCGCTGCCGCACGCTCGGCTTCCAATGTGGCAACCTGATTTTCTTGGGATGTGATTGCCTCTTGAAGGTCCTTGCCCACCCCTTTGAAGCGAGAATGCTTCCCTTCATACCAGCGAAGCTGATACTCGCCGCGTTCCAGTATTTCCTGGCCGGCGGGAATACGGATCTTTTCTTCCCAGCCGCGGCGTTTCCGGATCGGTTTTACGCGCAAGCGCCGCCAGCCGGATTCGGTCCGACAGTAACGCAAGAGCGCGACCTTGAGGTTCGCCATTGAGAAAGTCCCCAGTCGACCATCTTACAGGCTGTAGCGCGATTTAGCGCGGTGAATTGGTTGAAAAGCAGAAAAATCAGCGACCGTATAGACCTAATAGAAACAGGCGCATTCCGATCAACATTTTTACTATCATTTATATACAAGAATCAACGGGAGCTGAGCCAGACATGAGAGGTCGAGTCCCTTCTTCGGCACCAATCAATACAATCAAAGCACTTACGGCTGGTTTACCTACCCGCTGTACTAATTTTGGACAAATCCCTTCAGAAGCCTTAGTTCAACTTTCCGAGAATCCGCCCACCAGTAAACCATAGAAATTTGTCAATTTGCCTGAACGTCAAGCAATTGAGCGCGTACCTGTCGCGAAACGCTGTCACGGTCGCGACAAATCTGTCGTAGGTCCAAAGGGATTGAAGGCTAAACGCCTTGAACGGCTCTGGTTTCGCTGATGTCTCCTGTTTCATGTAGGACCAAAGACACTTAACTACATAGCTGTCATAGATGGGATAAGCATTGGGGTTGTGCCAGCTACAAAACTTGGTTGCAAAAGAGTAGTACTTCTTTTCTAGGGAAGGACAGGTATAGATGTGCTCGACGGCATCGAGTGCGCCCTGTTCAAGAAGTTTGTCGATTCCAAGCCCCGTAATGTGGCGGGCCAGAGACTCAACGTCATTGTCAAGGACCCGTGTGCTGTACAGCTTGTTGAGCACTAGAACCTTCACGAGAACATGGGAGGCATCGATATTCCGAGGAAAGTGCTCAAGGACTTCTTTGAGTGCTTTGTCGCCCAGTTGGCTCCAAGGGGCATTATCGAAATTTCGGCATTCGTTTAATACGAGTTCAACAGTGGGGGTGGGCAGCATCGGACGATTGCAAAAGACACTCCGGTAACAGTCTGCGACAGGCGGTACCGTCCAACTAGTGCGTTGCTGAGCCCGTCCCAAAATTTTTAGATTTCTCTATCTTTATGTCCCCAAATGCAATTCTATCGTTGCAGGTTTCTTGAAGTTCTCGCCAGTCTTCGGGTCTTCGTGGTATTCGTGTTTCATCTCTTGGCATTATCCCCCAGAACAGTTGGTTTATTGCATGTGGCCGCTTCGGATTGAACGGTTTATTGAAGCAATCATCGTTCGCCTTGGCGCGATTCAGGTAGCGTTGCGCGATCAGATAGCTAATGGAGTACAAGCACGTGAGCGTACCCAAGATGCCAGCGATGAAGAAAGGCGGCAGGGATGGGTCTTCCGAGTCACGGAGCGCCAAATTCGTAAGCGCTCGGACACAGAAGAGCGCGCCTATAAACAAAAAAATTATCGGCAGCAAAAAGTACAAACTGCCATCTCCCTCGCAGGCCTCTTTGGAGGTCTCGGTATCGCAGCCGTAGCAATATTGCAATGGAGAGAAATGACTGAAGCCACCCGTGCGAGCCAGCAAGCTACTGAAATCGCCGCCTATGCTTTGAACGAAAATCAACGGCAATTCAGGAAAACGCTTGGGCAAATGATGGTGCAAAATGATGCCGCAAAAACATCTGCGGACGCTGCCAAAAGTGCCGCCGAAACCGCCGCGGCTCAACTGGAAATGACCGACCGACCTTGGGTAACCATCGATGTATTGATCACAGGACCGCTGACCTATAGTGACGAGGGGGTCCAGATGAATTTTTCTTTTGTCCCCAAAAATATCGGCCATTCCCCGGCTCAAGATGTTTTGATATCCCCTCAACTGATTCCAGTCTCCATGGGAGACGATGTGCGAGTAAAGCAGAACCAAATCTGTAAAGTGGCCAACCAAACTGGTTTTCCTAAGTACACTCTCTTCCCGGATGAGCCATTCACCCAGCCCTTCGGATTGGGTATGTCGGCTGAATCTATAGCTGCACGCTGGGGTAAACTGCCTCCCAATATGGGTCTGCCCGATCCAATTCCTATTGCTCTTGTAGGGTGCGTGGATTATACCTATGGAACTAGTCGGAGGCACCACCAAACCGGCTTTGCCCTTGATGTAGACCTGAAAGATGGAAGATTGCCATTGAGAAGCCTCGCTCCCATCCCTCCAAGGTCCCTTATCTTGAGGCAGCATCCGAACGGAGGGCATTTCGCCAACTAAAAGCCAAATGCCGATCATAAAAGCGAAGATGCAGAGGAGCGCACTCAAAAGGCCTATTGTGGGGTTCTTGCAATGAATGGCGACGTAAACAGAGAAGATGAGGCCAACCCATCCAAGCGCCATGAGAATCACGGCGAGGATTATGTAGATTGGCAGCTTCGGGAAGCTGGAGACATCCTGCTGAATAAATTGCGCGTGATGGACGCGAAAGATATTGCTTTGATTCTGACAAGCGTAGCGTTGGTTATTGTGGGGTTTGTCCAAGCGATTGGTACCATCCACGCTGCTGATGCAGCCAAAAGCGCGGCTGCTACCGCCGCGAAGGAACTGGAATTGAGCCAACGGCCTTGGATCACCGTGGAACCACAGATTCTGTCTTCCCTCAAATTTGGGGCGGATGGAGCGCGCATCACAATCCGCCTTTATATCGCAAACACGGGGCACACTCCTGCGGTAAATGTCCCAGATACGATGCCCGAGATATATGCTTCGTTCCTGACTGTTCCAGACCCACGGCAACAACGGCGAGACCTTTGCGATCAGCAACGATCCCAAGCCACCAATTCCCATAATTGGTCGTTTCTGCAAACGATAATCCCCGGCTCGGCCCCTCGGGACTTCAACCTGCTCTTGAGCAAAGACAGTATTCGAACCGCTGCTTTCGATACACCTAAAAAGTTGTTCGGCTCTAATGCCCCAACTGGCCATTTTGAAATTGAGATGGCGGAGTGTGTAATTTATAGTTCTTCGTTCTCTAGTGAAGAATACGCAGCGGCCTACGTCTTTGACTTGGAACGGCGAATCAAAGAGCCTCCCTATGAAAACACCGTTTTCAGTACCGAGATGACCGAAATACCCGCCAGTGACTTGATAATCCGCTACGACCCCATTGCTGGTAATGGACCGAGCACAAGATACTAACGCACTCGCCAGCAGCGCGCTGAACAATAAAACGAGCAACATGTGCGTCAAGGGTGTTATTGCCACAATTCCATCTGGGGCAATCTCTTCGACTCCCCCAAAACAAGAAACGGTTGAGTTGGTTTCACAGGGAGTGTTCATTGCTCACTCCCTCTTCCGTCCAGCAACGCAGCGTTAGGACAATACCCGACAGGCTGTCCCGTCAAGCAATCATGCGAACGCCGCCAAAGACCCGTTGTTGACCTGCTCCTGCGAATACTCGTCGGCAGCGTCCTCGACCCCGAGATACTCAAGCGTTACAGCCAGCGATTCGTGCCCTAGCCACGCCTGAATCTTCCGCACGCTTACGCCATCTTCGTGATGTCGAGTGGCCCCGGTCTTCCGCCAGCGGTGCAGTGTCCATTCCTGAGGATTGAGGCCAGCCCTTTTGGAAACCGCTTTGCACTGCCTCAGGAAGTGGTTTTCGATTCCGCCTTCACCATTCGGGAAGACGAGTTGTTGTTGCGACTTGCCACGGCAGTATTCCCTCAAGGCTGTCATCAGCTTTGCGTTGATAGGCACCTTGCGGCCCTTTTTAGCTTGACCCGAGTGCTTTCCCTTCAAGCGAAATCCCCTATCCGGCTTTGGTCGGACGTGAAGCACGTTGGAGTCGAAAAGGAGGTCGCGAACTTCACAGTGAGCCACTTCGCGTTCCCTGCACATTGAATGCAAGAAGAATTGAAACGTGAGCCTCTCGCGTTCATCGCACGCGGCAAAGAACTTCACCATGTCGTTGAGTTCGTACGGTACAACCTCGGTGGGCGGAAAGCCCATTTCCTTAAAAACAGCTTTGGCTGCTGTGTTGTTGTGTCGCAGCAGAAACGTCTTGACCGCTTGAACAATGTTGTACGCTGTGCGGTCGGTCATATCGTCATCATGGCGCAACAATGAGCGACGGAACTTTCGGACAACCTCCTCGTCAACCTCATCTAGGTACCCGGTCGGCATGAAATCAGTGAAAAAGCTCAGTCGATTTCTATACGCCTCGACGGTGGTCTTCGCCAGTCCATAGCCGGTTTTCCCCTGTCGGTCGCGACAATCTTGAATGTAATCGTCAACGGCGGAAGAGATGAGCTTAGGCCCAGATTCAGGCGGCTGTTTGACCTCGCCGCCATTGGCGGTGAGCTTGAGTTCAGCCTCCTTGCGGTTCAAAGCCGAGATGGCGACATCGGGGTCGGAACCGACTCCGATCATTTGTTTGGCTTTCCCGGCATACCAAGTCACGTAGTACGCACCCTCCTTGAGCCGCTTCGGACGTTCTGGAGCTTTCTTGTAGGTCCAGCGACCGTTTAAGCGGACGCTCTCGTAAAGCGTCACCTTGAGGTTTGCCATTCGCGTTCTCCTGTGATGGTTTGCCGGGATAACCCTTGTTTTCGGCGAGTATTATTACTTCTTTCGCGAAATCAGAAGGCCGGGGTCAGAAGAATTGGTTGAAATAATTCGCCCTGCCGAATCGCGAACAGTGTGAAATTTGTCGCTGGCTCGACCGACGATTCGGTCGTGGTTGTCTCGGACTAGACTGGAGCCGTCGCTGAACCCGGTTGTAACTGAGCTAAGAATCTCGCCGCTCTTGCGAATGTACTGCTTGTCGAGTGCCATTTTTTTCTCCTACATACTTAATACAAAGCACGCTCCAAATTTGGCCACAATTCTTGAGATTTATTTTTGTGGCATGTCTCTATGGCCGAAAATCGAGTTGCGTTCGTATTATGTGGATGTGGATTCGCGGCAGACCGTCGCGAAAGAGGTACGCTCCGGTCCACACAGGTTGACCCATGACGATTGCTGAGCAAATTCGGAATCAACGAGCCACTCTCCTGCAAAGCGTGAAGGAGCACTTGCGATGACGAAGACTGCGATCTATGCCCGTTCATCTGCACCGGGGGAAACTCCGGACGCCCAATTTTCGAAGCTACGCACAGTGGCTGAACAAAGAGAACTGACAGTTGTTGCAGACTATTCTGACAAAGCTGTCGGCTCGGATAGGAAGCGGTCGGGTCTCGCCCAATTGCTGAAGGAAGCACGGAGTAGAAGGTTCGACGTTTTACTGGTGGACAGCTTTGACCGCATTGCTTGGTCGGTTCCGCACCTTCGCAAGCTCATGGACGAACTGGGACAAATTGGAATTCGGGTCATCAGCATTCGTGACCACTTCGATTCTGGAGCCTCACTAAGCAGCCAAACCGTTCTCACAGCATCCATCCTCCACAAGCTGGAGGCGCGGCTTGGACATGAGCGAATTCTCAATGAGATATGCATTACGCCGGAGGCTCGCGCATCGAAGAATCAGACACGCGAGTGGGGCGCAACGCTCGATGATCTCGAATCCTTCTAAAAATATTTTCACTTTTTCTCAAAAACACTGGCCGAAAACAGAACGTCCCCGGTATATATAAGCTAGTTGGATTCTCTGCACACCGTTCGGGCCACGCCAGTGTATCTCGGCGGAGTGGGCGAACCAGCTAACCGGAATGACACGTTCGACTCCTCCAAAGGGATAGGGCGGAAGTCAGAACCCGTGGTACTGGACAGGTCAATGCGTTGATATGCGACGGGCTGCAACGCCCGTTAGCTGCGGCGAAGCTTATCTAGCATCTGTTCGGAGGGTGGGCCGAATAGCCCTTGGAATCGCAACTCCAAGGGAAAGCCATGTCTACTCTTCGGAAGAAATCCGAAAGCAACACAATCATCTCTCAACTTCAGTCGCTGAATGGTCTGCTGACCTCGCGGCAGATCGCCGACCTGTTGGCAATTCATCAGGAGACCGTCTACAGGTGGGTCAACGACGGATTGCCTCATCTTCGCATCCGTGGGCGACTTCGCTTCGACCCATTTGCTATTGCTGCGTTCCTCGAAGAAAGGAGCGCATAGCCATGGCTACAAGAAAAGCGCAGTCAGCAAATGCTGCATTGCAAACAACACAAACCTGTGTGACAGTCACACAAGTCGAGAACTACTCGGCTCTGTCTTCGGTCGAACTGGATTTTGTCATAAGAACAAATTTCGACCGTTGCGAGAAGTTTATTGCTGGTTTCAACAAATGTGCGTCGGAGTTGTTTCCTGCGCTCCTTGAAATGGAATCGCGCTTTGAGAAGAAGCAGGGCGCTCGGAATGACCTCTTTGAATTGAAAGTGGAGGGTTGGCACGATTACCTCGAATCACGTGGCATCAACCCCGCGACGTTTCGGAAGTGGAAGCAGCGGAGCGCGTCGATGAAGCAGTTGCAAGCGATCATGGAGCCGCCTAAACCGCCACGGGCTCGCAGTAGTGCTAAAAGTTCCGAATCTTATGATCGAAGACTTGATCAGAAGGAATCAGACCTTCTCGCTAAGGCCGGGGTTCGCATTGCCGATACCCTTCTCAACCCGCTGTTCACGAAATCGGAGCGTGTCGAAAAAGCTGTGCGTCTGGCAGAGGAACTCAAGGAAGCGGTTGCGGGGGGTAACTACCGGACGGAACTTCGTTCAGCAGACGACACAACGGATGACCAAACGGGTGACTTGCTGGATGATGCCACGCCCATCGTGATGCACTCCATCACCCCAGCACTGACGCGGATGTCGGTTCCTTCAGCTTCCAGTCAAGATGCGAATGAAGCTCTCCTGCAAGCGGCGGAAGCAGCCGCAATCACAGCAGCAAACGCGGTCACGGATTCCGACATCAAGCCTCGATATCGCCCCGTTTTGATGTTCTACACGAACCGTCAGACCGTTAAGTTTGGGCTGATGTTGAAGCGCAAGGGAATCGAGTCGTATTCACACAGGGGCAAGACCTGCTACGACTTCCCCCCTGCTTCGGCCTACCGCACATACGAAGAGGCATGGGAATACGCACGGGTGTATAGAGAAACCTTGTCTACGCTCGACGTTCGTTGCGGAGTGCAATTCGAGGGAGACGGCGAAAGTTTGGAGGAATCCGGGCACGGCAGATGGGTTGTCACGCTCATCGAGTTGGGCGCACCGGAGTCCCTCCATGGGGGATAAACATGGTCACCCCTTCGTTAATCTCCATCCGCGAACAGCGCAGGGCGACCGGGCTTTTCGTTCAATAAACAATGGGGACGGAAGAAAGAAGAAAACCGGACGAATACTGAAGGCAAATCGTACAACGGCGTCCCGGACCTCACGACCATCGTCCGGTGAAAGGAAGAGGGCAAATACAGCAAAGCAGACTAGGAGGCTAGGGCAATGCGCAGCGAAGAACGTTTGGCTATCACTGCATCGGTTTGGATCAAAGCAGAAGTATGCGAGGTCATTGGTCTTGCGAAGTCTGAATTGACAAAGAAGGAGGTATCGCGATAACTCACACAGGATTCAATCTACATTTAGGCGCGATAGGCGCACCGATGGTCGAAGTGATGGTATTCGACTCTGACGACGCTGTGAAGTTGTTCTCACTGTTCCGCGATGGCGGCGGATTCGGCGCTTCTGAACTGAAAAAGGGTTGCGGCGATATTACCGATTTGAGCGGCAAGCTGATTGCGCGTATTTCCTACAATGGCCGAGTATGGCTCCCGAATGGCCAGCCGCTTGACGAATTGACGGATGGGGCGGTGGATTGCCATGAGCCGAGCTTAGCCGTGCCTGAGCCCCAAGCCGGCGTCCTCGTAAAGGCCACGAGACGGTGAATTGTCAGACCAGCTTGGGTCTTTGCCCCCAATCGCCCCTGCTTGGATTTGACGAGGAGGACCCCACTGCGGGCAGAGAGCGTTCCTTGACGTGTGTGGCGACAGTGAGGAGACGCGCAAGTTGTTCGCGGGGATGCTACTCGACGGCGAGACCCATGACGGCTTCCCGAAATTCCCTCACATCTTGCGGTTAATGAAAACGAGTTGGGCGGAGCTATTTGCAGGGCGGTTTCCCGAAAAAAGCAGCCGCCCCCTTCCCCCGGTAGAATATGCATGATGCCAGCAAAAGACCGAAACCGTGCGGCAACCAGACGCGAATTGCCCAAGTTTTATGATTTCTTCGCGGGGGCTGGACTCGCGACGAAGGGGCTTTCAACGCGATGGACTTGCGTGTGGGCAAACGATATTGACTGGCGCAAAGCCAAGGTCTATTCAGACAATTTCGATA
Source organism: uncultured Acidobacteriaceae bacterium (assembly GCA_963745845.1). Taxonomy (GTDB): domain Bacteria; phylum Acidobacteriota; class Terriglobia; order Terriglobales; family Acidobacteriaceae; genus Telmatobacter. The sequence continues at coordinate 12,660 of CAVUZE010000008.1, forward strand.
ATTTGAATGCCACTCAAGCCGAAAATCAACAACTGAGAGCAATAGCGGTATCGTCCTTATAACGCATTCGATGATGTTGTAGAGCACCTGAAAGACGTGTTGCGTCAATCTTTAGTCGGCTCCAGAATCCGCCCTTGCCTTCGGGCGCAACAAAGGAAGGTCATTTTTGCGATATTTCGGAATCACGCTCAATTCTTCCTTGACCGCCTTGAGAGTATCCTCGCTCCTAAACCAGTTTCGATGTTTGAAGTCAGTGTCTCCAGAAGCTTTTCTGTACGACTGTTCTAATGCCGTGGATGCTAATTCAAACACCTCCTTGACCGCCGCCTTGATAGGATTCGACGGAGAATTCATCCACTTATTTGGGTTCGCCAAGAATCTCAAGTCGTCCTCTAAGGGCTTTCCTGTGCGTGCGTAAACCTGCCTCAGCAATTCGCCAACTGCGAAATAGACAGGCCATCTCCTTTCCAACCCGCCCGGGGTGGAATCCAACTCGCGCATGTCCTTCCATAACCCCTCCACTGCGTGGCACATGAAGTACGTGCCAGCAGCTAGGGCAAAGTCGTCAGATGAAAGATGCATATCCGGGTCACCGAATACTTTCCGATAGCCGCCTTTGGTAGATACGTCGAAGAGATAGCGCGTGCCACCAAACATGTCGTCGGGTCCGTAGCGGAAGGAATGAATTGTCTTCGCAAAGTCCTCCATCCCAATCGGGAATTTATTACTATCCCTTTCCTGCCGTCGCTTGTTCTTGTAATCGCACGTTTTGGCACCTACGGAGATGGCGCTAAACTGGCTCCGTAGATGTTTTTGTACCGGGTCGTTGCTACGGAAGTCTGACACTCTCATCAGGTTTTGGGTGTTGTTGAAGCGAGTTACGTCCGAGAGGAATGTCCCGTCCTTCCCGGCTTTGAATAGCACTATTCGAAAAAGCAATCGGACTTCTTTGAGAGTTGATATTCTTTTGCTGTGCGCCTTAAATAATGAACGCACCGTTTGCGCTCCGTTTATGATTGAGAATTGGTCGCAATCTAAAACTGCATCGTCCTTGGCATTCTTGGCTACGCGGGTAGCAACGGCAGAGATGCCGTTATTGAAGAACACAAAGTCGTCAGCACTATCTTTTACAGTGGCAACGATCCCTTTGTTTGTCGCAGTCTCACCAACATAATCTCGAATATTCATCGCAAAGAGTCTGTACTTGTGCTCTTGGAAGAGTTGAGCCAATTCCATTCCAGATACCCACCCGGCGTACATTTCTCGCCCGCCTTCTGATTCGAATTTGAGCCAGTGCTCTTTTGCCGATGTCGGAACAAATCGAAGGGAGATCGTTTTTTTCGTTTCCTTGCCAGCCGAAATGGCTTCACGCAAACTCTTGTTCAGTTCGGTCTCATTCTGGAGCACAAGTTCAACACGCTCTCCGATGTCGGAAAGCCCCGGTATGTTGATGGTTTCGCTTTCGAACGATATGCCTTCATCGACCTTGCCCAGCGTGCAAAAGCGTAAGTCAAAGAAATCGTTCTCCCAGTCAATGTCGGATATCGCCTCCATGACTTTGCGGTTGAACGTTCCCTTGCCGGAGGACGCATCGTAGAGCCGTTGCAAGAGTCGAAAGAAATGGGATAGCGACTCCTGTTCTTCGTTCTTGCCCCTACCGCGAAATTTTGATTGGATAATCAGGACTGAATTATCTGAGCGGTAGATGAAGTCTGCGCCTCCGTCGTTTGCGCCGTCAACGACATAGTCGTCAATGTCGTCTTCGTCATCGGGCAAGGCCCCGGGGGTGACTTTGGCAACAATCTCTTTGAGGTAAAATCGCGTCATCTCTTTGGACTGTTCGATTGTCGAGAGCGTGTTAAAGTCTGCCTTACGGTTCGTCTTTACCCAGTCGATAAGATTGTCTCTAAACCATTCTTTGCGCTGTTCCATGTTCTCGTCCTCTGATTCGCTCATTCAGGTACTGAGTGATGGCTTCCAAAAGAATGTCTTGGTTCGTTCGCCTTTGCGTTGCGCCCAGCGTGCATGGTCGAACGTTGCAGATGCCGCACGCAGCCGTGAGGAGACGGGGCCTTCTTGGGACTTGAACGGACGCCAAGCAGACCGTTCAGTTGTCATTCCAGTCGCCCTCCGACTTCATTGGGCCGTGGCCGACGACGGCGATTATGAAACTCAACGCAAGTGTATCATTTTCAACCACTTGATACTTTATCTGAAGAAATAGTGTCCAAATCCGTCTTCTCCTTCGTATTTATATAGGCATGACATCAAATGCATTTGCCTATCTCAGAGTGAGCGGGAAGGGACAACTGGAAGGGGATGGTTTCCCTCGGCAGGGGCTCGCGGTTCAGAAGTATGCTAAGGCGAATCGAATTGACGTGGTTCGTACGTTTCGAGAAGAAGGCGTCTCAGGTAAAAATGAACTGGAAAAACGTCCTGCACTCCAAGAACTGCTTGAGGCTCTCCATTCAAACGGTGTGCGTCTCGTTCTGATAGAGAAGCTTGACCGTCTCGCACGCGATCTGATGGTTCAGGAAAGCATCCTAGCCGACTTCAAGCGGAACGGATTTGAAATACGGTCGGTCGCCGAACCGGACCTTTGCTCGGATGACCCTAGCCGAAAATTGATGCGGCAAATATTGGGGGCATTTTCCGAATACGAGCGGCAGACCATAGTGACCAAGCTCAGGTGTGCTCGACAGCGTATGAAGGTTAAGTTGGGCCGCTGCGAAGGGCAGCACCCGTTCGGAAGCCGCGTCGGAGAGCCCGAAGCCATTCGGATGATGCAGGAGCTTCGGCAGAGTGGACTGTCATATCAGTCCATTGCTCTCAGCCTCGATGCTGCCGGGCACAAGCCTCGGTACTCCGGTAAATGGAATCCAATCGTTGTCAATAGACTTCTCCGCGTCCAAAGATTTCGAAATGCCAAACCTAGAGGACGGTAGAGCCTTCTGTGTCTCATGTGTCTCATATTCCAGTCAGAAATGACGGGAGTGAAATTCAAATGAATCTCGATTTGGACGCGGCCATCGACAACTGGCTCGCCGCACGCTTGCAGTGGCTGGCCGGTAAAAGCGCGGATAAGCTCGACCGATTCAACATTGCCTCCCGCGTCCTTTATGCCGCCTTCGCCGAGGATTGGAAAGGTGACGAGGATTCACTCGTTTCCGGCTTCGAACAATTTCGAAAGTCGCTGATGGAAGATAGATGCTGGACTGACCGCTACCTCCAAGTCGCACCGATTTATCCCCATCGCACCAAGTGAAGTCCAGTTACCTCCAGCCTCCTTTGGACGGATGACAATCAGGAGGCTGCTTGTCGTACGCGGTAACTGGCGCTTCAGCGATGTGGCGGTTATAAAGCTCTATATCGCGATTCATGCTGTAACCGGCCACTTTCCTTCCTGATCAAGCTTCCTGACCATTACGCGGAACTTTGCCCGCACCGTAGGTGCGGCTCCCTTTAGCTCTGCAACCATAGTGCGGAGCAAAGCGAGGTTGTCCACCAGCTTTTTAGGACGGATGTAAAACGGCTTGTTCTTTGTCGTCTGACTGATCATGATGACATCCAGCAGAGTCTGATGCGGAACCTTACCCAGCAACTCTTTGAAATCCTTTCCCCACATATCGCACCATCCCTTCGGGATGGCTGCTTCGTCGGAGTGAGGATTCTCATACATCAACATACGGAAGAGTTGAGCATACCCACGGTGGGTTAAGCCGGTGAGACACATAAGCTCCTTGGGACGGGAAGCTTCTTCTTCGTCGTAATCGTCTGGGATTTTAGATTCATCCAAGAATTCCAATTCAATCTCTTGGTCTTGCGTATTGGTGTTGGTATTGTCGTCCTGTGATGAAGAGATGCGTGGGAGCGCATTGGCGAGCGGTGATGGCAGCGAATCTGCTCCGCCCCCAATACCGCAGCCGATTCCTACTCCTACGCCTTCACCCAACCCAGTACCAGCACCCGACCCAATGCCAACACCATTACCATTACCCGTGGGCGATTTCCTCGCGACCTTATCGCGACCTACTCGCGAGTTAGTCGCGACCTCATCGCGATAATCCTCCCGGACTTTCTTGACTGGAACTCCCAGAAAAGAAGCTAGTTGCTTTTCAGGCACCATCCCAGCCTGCCACTGCTTCGCGGCCTTCACCCTGTCGGATGGTTTGGGCAAGCGTCCCTCTTTTTGAATTCCAACAAAGAATCCGTAGGTTTTCCCATCCGCTTGGAAGCGAAAAAGCATTTTGGCCTTCTCAAATTCATCCAACATGGCGCTCACATCAGCCACTGACCAGTCCGGACGCACTCCTGAGTAGCAAGTTCGCCAAACTAACATGGGAGTGCATTCAAAACAGCCGTTTACTTGCGCCAGTGGTAATACCCACCCGAACTCGCCCCGGAACTTCTCGGGGACGGTGGTAAGTTTCTCGGAGACCCACAGGGAGTCTCCGTCGATTACACGCTTAGGCATGGTCGCCCTCCTCAATCGGCGCGTCGGCAAGCTGGGCAAACTTGTTCCGGAGCACTCCCGTAAAGTAGTTGATGGCAAAGACGGCGTTCCCGGACCGGATCGTATCGTCGGGCCTTGCTCCGATACGTCGTACGAAGTTGGGCATTCCGTCTTCGATGGCTTCCTGAACAAGGTCAGTCGGGTACTCGGAGCACCACTCCACAATCTTCTGTCGGTTGGGCCGGTACCGGCATACGAGGTTGGCGGACTTCCATGCGTTGTCCCAAGCCTTAAGAACGTCCGCAATATCGTGAGAGTTGACTGGATGTGCCATTAGTGTCCCTCCTCATCGACCTTGCTGGTTTTCTTCACTACCTTCTCTACGTCCTCCTGAGGGCGGTTCCCATGAGTGAACCGCCTTGCGAGACATTCGAAACTCTCTTCGCATTCTGAAATGCTCGAAGAGAGGTCTTCGAAGAAGCAACGCTGGTCGTTCAGCAGTTCTTCCTGCTGCTTCAGTGTTTCGTTGAATCGTTCGGTTTCCTCGGTGATGTCTTGCCACAAAGACTTAATCTGGCCTAAAAAGTTAATCTGTAAGGTAAGGACCCTCAGTTCTTCGCGTGTTGGGACGTTGCGCTCATCAATATTCATTACTTGTCCTCCGGTTCGTTCTGCCGGTCGTTGTCTCGCAACTCCCGAGCCCAGTTCGGCCCAAGCGTATCCAGCACAGTCTGCTCGATACTCTTCAGGCGGGTTATTTTGAATTTCTTGGCAATTCGGCGGATGCTGCTAAGGCTGATTCCTAGCTCTTCGGCTATCGCGTAGTACGGCCCCCGGTTGCCCTCGATGAAAGCCGCGATTGCTTCGTGAATTTCTTCCCTCGTTGGTTTTTCCATAGAAATCTCCTGACTTGTTTTTCGAATCAATTTAGAAGCCCATGTGCTCAAACTGCTCATGCACTCCTCCGTCAAAGGAACCACTCGTTCAATTCCTCCGACACTCACGACTTCAATAGTTCAAAAATGGATTACTGACGATGAATTTCATTAGCTAACGATTCTTGGCAGGAGGAAGCCATGATTCGCGGCGAGGCGAAAATCTCCACCAATAATGGGAAATCTCGCCTTGCAGGTCTTCAAAAAAAATTGAGCTAATCTAAGTTGCAATGTCGCACGCACCCAAATCGAGGACTGAATGGGCGGAACGGAAGATGGAGAAGTTGTTGTCTATTCCCTTCATAGCCGAGTTTGTCTTCCGCAGCCCCAAGAAGCTCGACACAACTGAAAAGGAGGTCGCTGACCTCCTGCTGGATCATCGAGGGGAGGGTGTATTACTATCCCAGAAAATGCAGGACGACCCCGGCAGGACACAATCAAGCCAAAGCGCTCCAAGGAACCACAAATGAAGAAAACTGCCGATTTGCCGAACACTCGCCACACTCCATCGGAATTGATATGGTCCGTCAGTGAGTTCTTGGCACGTGTGGAGAGCGAGAAAGCTTCGGAAGTCAAAAGAGGTAACGAAGCCGATTTCATATTCCGTGGTCAGAGGAGAGATGAGCCACTGATTCCTCGAATCGGCAGACTTCATCTCAAGGGTTTTGATTTCAAAAAGAGCGAACGCTTAATGTTGGATGAGTTTGAGCGTCAAATGCTCTTCTTCGCAGAAAAGGAGCCACGCAACAAATGGGATTTGTTAGCAATAGCCCAACATCACAGACTGCCTACTCGCCTTCTCGACTGGACGTATAGTGCATTAGCAGCGCTTTGGTTTTGCGTGGAAAAAGGCCCTGCAAGAAAAACTAATCGAGATGCGCTAGATGGCGTTGTCTGGTTATTCAAGACAAGGGTCGAAGACTTTATCGCCACCGAGGAAAGCACTTCGGGAACACCCTTTAATCAGAAACGAACTCGCATATTTAGACCACGTTTTGTCTCTCGGCGTATCTTGGCTCAGGCTGGACTCTTCACATGTCATTACCTCAGGAGCAACGGTGAATTCCTGCCGCTTGAAAGAAACACAAGCTACAAAAAGAGGTTGATGAAAATCCGCATTGCTGCTCCTGCGTTCTCACGAATTAGAGAGCAATTGAATGGCGCAGGCGTATCAAGCCTCTCTTTATTTTCTGATTTGGATGGCCTAGCGGAACACTTGACGGAACGATACTTTCACGATCCGTATGAATTACAAAAACCATCTCCAACTCCTCAAAGACATATTCCAGTTGTGGACCCAAAACTGATACGGTGACAACCGCTAGTTCTCTAGGAGAATGGGGGACTCATTGGTCCTCAAATGACTACGGGGCTTTCCAGCGACGTGGAACGGGGATTGAACCGGATTTAGGGAATCATGAACGGGGAGGGAACCAAACATGCCAATGCTTCCTGAAGCTGTCGAGCATAGCAAACGGGCAACTGGGCACCTCCGCTCTTTTCAGTGCTAAGGCGAACTGCGTCCGAAACTGATTCTTGACCAGACGGGGCGGCTCCCTGTAAACGCCCATCGCGGCACCTGTTCTCTTGCATGCGATTACGGTGTGCGCGTAGCAATGTTCTTCCGGGGCGTGAAATGGGTAAAAATCGTGCGACTCATTTGTCCCGGACAAAACGCCTTTCGGAAGCGCCTGAACTGATAGGAAGAAGACAACCTCAGAGGAAACGTCTTTCCCATCGGCGCACAGACGACTGAGAGTGTCTCTAACAGTCCCGTACTTTTCGCGTATCACCGATGGGGCCGACTTCACATCTCTATCGAATGAACATTGAATGCAACCCGCATCCACTTCATCGTTTGGCCCAATGCAACATGGTGGAACTCTCCGAAAGAGTCTCTCCATGGCGTCAAATCCTTGGTCGAGTGGACGCTGCCTCTGCTTAATAGGTCGCATCGGCAGACTACGACTCCAAATAGGCTCTGACGGGGTTCAGTAGGCGTTCGAAGTTGTCTTGAATGTCGTTCTCGGTCCAGTCTTGAGTATCCGAATTTCCGTGAAGGTCGTAGAGATGCGCAAATCTCTCGCCGTTATTTAGAAGTTCAATCTGAACCCTGCGATCTCCGGACCTGAAAGTAAATGCCACACCACCTTCCGCGGAGGGACCGACCTTCTGGGGTTTTGTCAATTGGTTTTGAAGCGAACGCAGAACCTTTCGCGCCTCATCGATTACATCGGCGGACGGAATCTCCGCATCATATCCATCCCAGCCATCCTTCAAGCTTGCTAGGCTGTCTAGCTGCCTCTCTAGGCGCGAGAAATCAAGGTCTAAGGCTAGTCTTTGGGAATCGCGTAGGTGCTCTAAGCTCTTTGAAGCGTAACTTCGCAACTCGTCCAGAAACTCCGAGATTTCGTTCGTGCGCGGGTCCCGCTCCGCAATGAATACGGCACTGTAGGGAACGCTTATTTCCAAATTCGGGGCAGCAAGCAAAATCATTATCTGAATGTCTCCAAAAACTTTGGTGTCAGACAGGCAACGAAGAGGCTATTCTTCTTATTGCGAGCGGATTCAAGTGTGTCCCAGACGAATTCATCCGTACACCCCTGAGGTGTTGGAAACCGCAAATCGAAATCCAACGAAATTGTAGCGGAGTCACTGCGCTCCATCGGAAGCATTGCCTGCTGAATAATCAAATTCCCTCTCTCTAGAATACTATCGACGCGCAAGTAGAGATTGCTGACACTCATTGGCGAACCATCGGGATTATCGGGCAGTTGGGGATAAATGCGCAGATAGTTCTCTATGGGCTGCTGGATTGGAATGAAGAGCCTATTGATGTACCGGAGACTGAATCCCGTGTATGGTACCGGTCCCGCTGCCGAGCGGTAAATGTTCCAGACTCGATGCGCCTCCGCTCGGAAGCTAGTCCATCGCTCATAGGGAGGCAGGCGGCTAAAGCTGAAACCATTTCGCCGAAGGATTACCAATTGTCTCTTATCCGCGCTAACAAGTTTCAACCCGAACATTGGGTCGTGGCGTGATGACTGTTGCGGTATCGCACCCGCAAGCACCCCAAATTGGATTTGAAACTGATTCAGCGGCTCAGAGACGGGGTAGTCTAGTTGAAGCTCTCGCGCAGCGGCTTGGACCGCCAACATCGAGTCGTCTGCCAAGGTCTGCACTTCAATCGCGATCAACGCTTCAACAATAGGAGCTTTTTCGAAATGCAACTCTTCGTTTGGCATTGCAGGCACCCTCAATGTATCACGCGATTGTAAATTATTCCGGAATCAGGGGTTAAGCCCGTGGGTCGTCATCAAAGGCTTCCTCCTAATGCCTCTTGTTTTCGGGCGGCAATTCGCCGTGCTGTGCCTCATACTCCGCAAGGAGCGTTGCTTCCAGAAACTTCGCGTCGGGGATCGAGCCGGTCGGAGCGACCGAGACCTCAAAATCGCGGCGGTCGCCGACAAGATTCAGAATCCGAATGTTTGTGCGCTGCGTCGGACCCGGATGAAACTAAAACAGGCAGTGGGCCAAGGGTTGGCGAACCTGTGGGTGGGGAAAGGTCGTCGTCTACCTTTTTAACTAAATACGGTGGCTTTTGGTGCTGGAGCGGGTCGGAGCGTGCTGGAGTTCAGTGGAGATGTCGCCCTCAGCGAAATCAAGCGCAATCAACACGAAGCTTCTCTATCCTGCTTGTTTTCGTAACGTTGGCTTAAGCGACCGGATGGAGTCCCTTCTTCGGCACCAAGCCGTCAAGTAAATTCAATAAAATCAATACATTCAATCACTTACAAGCAGTAAATCCCATCAAAATCCAGCCCATCGGTCTCACTGGGGGACAAAACTGCGCTTTTGCCTCGCTAAGCCCGAACTGTAGTTGAACTCTAGCTGAATCATAAAGTTAGGTATTTTGACCATACACTTTTTCGGCTTCGATTTTTGGCGAAAAATTTCTGGATTTCGCTAAGTTCGCACTAAGCCTACCGCCGTAAGGCGCGTGTTTTCAGCGCATTGATTCCATGCGATTTGCGGCTCGAATCGGTTGGGCTCTTCCCATGTGTAAATCTTCGCCTTATATTTGCCTATAATCTCACCATGTTCCCGACCCCCTCGGGCCGCAAGACCTTCGTCGTGCAATGCAAGCGATGCCGCCGCGACGTGCCTTCTGAGCGAGAGGAATTCCCGTTCCAGTCCATCGCGGTCACGTGTCCTCTGTGCGGCGAACTCCGCCAGTACAGGCCAAGCGAAGTCTTCCTCGGGCGACCTGACCAACTCGTCACGCATCAGCAGCTGACACCGAGGAAATGATGTTCGACCCCGACGCACATCTCCCTCGAATCAACTAGGCGATGGTTTACCTCGGTGCGTGCCTCATCGCCGGAATCCGGCTGGCACGGGAGCGGCAGGTCAACGTGCGGGTGGTGCCGACCGGTAAGGCCATCGAGGAGTCGGTAGACCTTGCCTACGAGATTTTCAATCTGGTGTTTAGGAAGGTGCCTGAAAATATGGAACAAGTGAAGCGATGAACATCTGCTTCTTCTGCCGAGCCTCGTTGCCTGATTCTGATGCGGCAGAGCATGTCATCCAAGCGAGTAGAATTTATGGAAGAGGTGGGATGCATGGCCTATCAGAAAATCAACGTCGAGTTGGTCGTTTTTTCCGATGAAGCCGACGCGGTGATTGCGGAGCTGAATTCGGCGTTCGACCGCTTGGAAGAGACGTACGCGATTTTCGGTGGCGGCATTGAGACCGTTCCGGTGGCGCACAATGGAACGCGGAGAAAATCGGCTCTCAGGCACACACTTGATGCCGGAGATGCGGTAACGTCTACGCTCAAATCGGCGGCTCAAAACGTCGTAGATGCCTACAAGAAGGTTATCTGACATCCATACCCGGCATGATGTCAGGCTGTCCCGTGGTCAGTGTGCTTGAGGGGGGTCACGGCATCCGCCTGTTGACCTTTTGGTCCCTCGACAATGTCGAACTCGACTTCATCACCGTCTCTGAGCGTTTTGTACCCGCCCGATTGAATCACTGAGTAGTGGACGAACACATCTGGCCCGTCATCCCGACCGATGAATCCATAGCCTTTGGCGCTGTTGAACCACTTGACTTTGCCTCTGTACCGAGCCACACGCTCCTGCCTTCCTTCTCCTCTCAGGGATGCGGGTTAATCCTCTGGACTCGCAACGAATGGGCGCGGTGTCATCGCGTCGATGACTGGTCAAACGCGAGACGCCACGCTTCGCTTCAATTTCGGGAATCCTAAGCTGCCCTGTCCGCGATCCTCATCGGGAGACCTCGCCAGAACCCTTGACACCTGAAGTTGTAGGCGAAATCAACGACGGCTGACAAGCCGAGCAAACAATCCACTGTGATGGGACGGACATCCCCTATTTCAACGGCATGAAACTCTCTCGACACCTCACATGGAAGAGCATTCGCTAGCCCCGGTCAGCTTGACACTGCATCTTGTAGTCAATCAGGATGACCGGGCTTCTTTCGTCCTCGTAAAAATGACGTTCAGCGGTTTCTTCTCCACCGCCTGACAGTGCTCGAAGCTGCCTTGCAACGAGTCGAAGAACTCCGGCGCATCGCAGCCGATAGACCTTCGTAGCAACGCGCTCTTCGCTTGACTGCCTAAAGAAAAAAGGGCCGTCCCTGTGGAGGAGTAGCGGCCCAATTCATCACCCCTTGTCAATTGTTGAAATTGTGTGGCGAAATTCCAGCCCGCTCAGTGATCTTGATCACCTCGCTCGATGGTGTTCTTAGAGTGCTTTCCCGATACAGCGGCTCTCAGGCAATCGACCAAGCAGCTACTGCCCCCTTCGATGTGCTCATAAGCGATGTAGTGATGGACGGAATGACGGGGATTGATGCGGCCATTGAAATCTGCAAGGCGCTTCCGAACTGCAAAGTGCTGCTCGTTTCGGGGGACGAGAGAACTGCGAAGATATCGAGGGACGCCCATGAACGGGGACATGATTTTGACATCTTGGCGAAGCCTGTCCATCCGACTGTGATAATCGACAGGCTGAGAGCGATGAGCGTTGTGAATTAAAGCATCGATTTCTTGATGCATTCAACGCAATCGCGCCCGGATGGCGCTTTGGCATGGCGGGAAGTGTTTTCACTGAGTGAGAGATTGCGTACCTCCGGCTGCGGGCTGGGGTATCGCTATGTTCTGCACGCAGCATCAAAGCCAGTTAGGATTTCGTTCGCGAGTCTCAGCGTGCAACGGGTTAAATACTTTCACAAAAGGTGACAAATGCGCCGTAGACGACATGACCACACCAAGCTCACTGTTTGCAGGGCGTATGAGCGTCTGCGAAAGAGATGGCATTATTTAGTCGATGGGACTACTGCTCCATCGGACAGCCAACCACTCGATGAAGACGCAGCAATGAGTGCCCAACAGAAAATGGTTGAGCACCGTGAAAGCTGTGAGGTATGCCGAAAGGAAGACCTCGCCTTAAAAGTCGGTGACGTCCCAAGGCCGACCTTTTGCTGAAATTAGTTAGATATACTTCTGGCATGACGATACACGATATCCTCGCCTCAATTGACTCCGAAATCGCTCAACTCAAACAAGCCCGTGCTCTGCTTGCCGGTGATGGAACCAAGAAGACAGCGTCCCCTGCGACCCCGAAGAAGCACAGGATGAGTGCAGCCGCAAGAAAGAGAATTGGAGACGCGCAGCGCAAACGTTGGGCGAAGCAGAAAGCTGCGAAGAAGTAGTCTAAGCCACTGATCGTCATATCATCTCTGCCATTACCGAACCATTTGAATGCCCCGGACTGGACGCGTCGGGAAGGTATTTCTGCCGAAACTCACTGAAGTGTTTGCGAATTCTCGACGGACTTTCAGGAATGTTCCGTTCAACCGCTCTCACCACATCTTCGAGAAACGCCACCGATACTCTCGGACGATATGCGTCTGAAAGACAGTTATCGAGAAAAACGAGGTCTGTTGCTAGGCTGGCATTCGCCTTGGGAACGAGAAAAGCTAGTTTGTCATTCCCATTAGCATCAAGGTTCCACACGTTCCGCATGATTTGATAATGCGGAAGAAATGCATCAGACGAGCAGAATTCCGGTTTGAATTTGCCAGCCAATAATGGCGAATACAACCGGTCAAATTTTGACAGATGGGATTGATCGGGAGTTTCTCCGCTGAACCTCTCTTCGGTTAGCTTGATTTCAAAGAGGATTTTGGAATCTGCATTGATGCAGAAGTCGAAATTCGTTGCTTCGAGAACATTGAGGATGACTTCAAACTGAGCGTCCTGAATGATGCCATCGACCGCAAACACTTCACGCAGCGTTTGTATGTATTTCCTGTTTTCCGATAGGAACGGGAAGAACAAATTGAAGCACATCGCCTGTGAAGACGATAAATGGTGAAAAAAGACGTGCAGCTTGATTTCCTGCTTTCGAAACCACTCCCAGAACTCTATCCGATACGGTTCCAAGATGTTCAACTCCCGATGCTCTAGTGGAAGAATATGAGCGTACTCTTTCCCCTTCCAGAAGCCGTTCGAAAGAACACCGAGAGACGATTCCTTATATTCGGCGAGATGCTGCCACATCATTTTCTTGTAAGACTGCCTTACAGTTTCAGTTCGCATCTGCGCTTGCCCCCGCACAGCAGAATACCCCCCATTTTTGAATCCCACTGTCCCGCTGAATTCGATTTGCCACAGGCTCGGGAATAATCAGCCTTGACAGGAAATCATTACCACGCCCTCGGGCAGGACTAATTCCCGAATTTCGGTCGGTCGTTGTGCCCCCAGACCAGTGACTTTCTCACCGCCCCTGAACAGTCCGCTGCTCCATGTACTTTTCCAATTCCTTGACGGAGTACAACACCATCCGGTCAATTCGAGTGACTGGCGGCCCGCAAGGTTCCCTTCTGCTCCTCCAGCTTCTGAGCGTTGCCGCGCTCACCCCGAGATACTTAGCAGCCTCAACATCGCGGATGTACCGCTTTTCCCCTTGCGCCTGAGGCTTCGGTGTTGTGCCCAGTCGGGCAACCACACTGCCAGCGATCCTGTCGATCAGTTCCTCTTCCTTTAATCCGGTAAAGGCAGGACGTTGCTCGCCAAAGAAACAAACGAGCGATTCCGTAACACAATCACGCACAGACTCGACTCGCTTTTGAAGCCGGGTGAACTCCTGCTCAATCTGAACCAGTTCTTCGCGGGCATCTGTCAAACTACGGGGTGTTTTTCGCATGGATTCCTCTCGCAAGATGAAATGCTAGACTCTGCTTTGAGCGCCAGCAACTCAGTTCATCAGGAGCCCACCCATGCACGATGCAGCGGGGGATCAACGTCTCATCACGCAGAGTATTCTTCACATCCGCTCTCAATTGGCGATTCCGTCCCAAGCTGTCGCCGATGCAATCGGAGACGGGATTGGTGCCAACGATGCAGCAGCGATAGAGAGCAAGAGGACCAAATTGTTGGCGCATTTTGACGACTTGGCGGCGACGGCTCTAAATGAGCCCTCCCACCGAGACAAACACTTTGTATCCCGATTTGATGGTCTCGGCCTTTTCCAATCGGCTCTGTCGAGAGTCTTCGCTAATGTTCCCAACCTTCAAGCATATGGGGATTGGAATCCGCTTTGGGTGATCACTGAGATTGAAGTCTTTGTCCAAAAGCTCAAGACCCTTCTTGAATACATTCATGAAGACGAGACAGGCAAGAGGCAGCCGGTATGGTCGGCTATCGTCTCTGAACTCCTTCGTTTGAAAACCCTCGACGACAGAGCCCCTTACCCTCCGGGCACCTCAGAACCGATCCAATTACCAGAGAAATTCAAAATGGTTCTTCTTGCTGATTGGGGTGGAGACAATGATGCGGCCAAGAAGATCGCCGCTGTCGTTCGCAAACAGGCACCCGACTTTATCATCCATCTTGGAGACATTTATTACGGTGGAACCAGATTCGAATGCGAACGCTTCTTAGATATGTGGCCTATGAGAGTGAATCTGCAAGACCCGAAATCTACGCTTCGGCCTGAGGGAAGCTTCGCATTGAACGGGAACCATGAGATGTATAGCGGAGGCGAGTACTACTTCAATACGGTTCTGCCTGCGTTTGAGCAACCGCAGCCTTTCTTTTGCTTGGAGAACACCAATTGGCGGATTCTCGGGCTGGACACCGCATATAACGGCGGACGGTTGAAACCGCAGTCGCCAACTGACCCGATGAATACCCAGTGGAATTGGTTGATTGAGACGCTGCGAAAAGGTGGGAAGAAGGTCATATTCCTGACACATCACCAGCCGGTTTCTGCACATCAGGCAGAATGGAACGATTCGAAACCTCTTCGTCAGGACATCAATGAACTACTGCAGATGGATGGAATCGGGACTGACGCGATCTTCGGTTGGTTCTTCGGTCATGAGCATAGATGCGCTTTGTATCGAGACACCGCATTAAACTTTAACGCTCGATTAATCGGGAATGGATGCATCCCACATGAGGTTCAGAAGGAAAAAGCAGCAGACCCCGGCTGCAATGAAGTTGATTTCTTCAATAGGAAGGAGGCTGCTCCGGGATCGAAAACTGCGGTTTCGTCATTTGTCAATTTGTGCTTTGACGGCTCAGACATTCTTGTCGAGTATGTAGACGAAACGTTCTCACTCTGGGGGCAGGAAGCTTGGGACGCGGCAAAGGGGCGTTTAGGGGGTACCAAGTTCGTCGAATACGACGGCGCTCAGCAATAGCGCCATTCCCATAGACACGGGAGTACAAGACCTCTCCATCAAATGGGGATGCCAATCGTTCAAGTGAAAATGAAGACAGGGTGGGAATACCTTCAGTCCTTCAGCAACCGGACTCCTAGAAAGCATTTACGAGCCGAACGGTAAGTTCGAAGTGCAGTGCGAGATCACCTATCAATTTGACTTGTGCCATGCCCGGTGCCTCCGGGGATGACGGCAAGTGATAGCTTCGGCTCATATCTTCAACACATTGCCGAGCTTACGGCTTGAATTCGACTCCGGCCTAAGCTTTCGTGGCCTTTGCCCTGCCTGTCGAGTGCAATTGGGAGGGCAGTCTGGACATGCAATGACTATTCTGCTTATAATATGGGAGTGAGTACGAAGAAAGGCAAGCCCGAGGAAATTGTCTGTAGTGAGAACATCGTCAGGCTCAAAGGCAAGCGCAAGGGCGGGTATTTGAAAGAGACTGTTCGTATGCGGAATGGCGAGGTCATTGGGTATGCCCTCGCATACATCAACCCGCGTCTTTCTGGAGTCGATAACGGGAGGGTGCTTGGCTACGACAACGCCCATGACTATCACCACCGCCATTTTATGGGTGAAGTGACAGAGATTGAATTCACCAACTTCGACGAACTTGTCAGCAAGTTCGAGGCGGAAGTTTATGAATTGTGGAGACAAGAAGATGGCAAATAGGGTCTACATTCGCACAGACGGGGTTGAGGGGTTCTTTGCGCGAGCACACGGCACTGCTCGAAAGCTTGATAGGAAGGAAACGATTGCTGCCGAGACCGTGATTACGTTTGAGGATGCATCTGCTATGTGGCGGTGTCTGACCCCTCAGCGAACGCGGCTCATCAAGTTCGTCAAAGAGAGCAATGGAACTCCTATCACGTTGTTGGCCGTACAACTCAAGCGTCCTCGTCGCGCAGTTGACAGAGACATTTCTCTTTTGGAGTCAACAGGTTTAGTGAGGACATGTTTCAAAATTAATCCGGGACACGGGCGAATCAAGATCGTCGAGCCAGTCGCTCACAGGTATCAACTGACCACCACTCTTTAGTTCAACTGAAGAGCACGGTCGCGATTAGCATCGGCAACTCGCCGGGGCCTTTCTGTCACTGCTCCGCTCCCTCGAAATCAGTCGCTCAATCGTTTCGAAATCGAGGTGCAGACATTCGTCCGATGGTTCGCAGACTAATCGCTATTTACCACTGCCGGTGTCGTGAGTTGGAGGGCAAAAAGCCCCGAGAATCGGAGGCTGCGGCAGAGACCTTGAAAACCAACGGCTGAGTGCATCGAAAATGCTGCTGACGATCCGGATTCAATTTTGGCAGCGGGTGCGTTTAAGTGAGGAGCAGCGACTTCATGCTTGAATCCACCTGCGACTTCGTTGGGACAATTTCCTAGAACACACCTCAGCATTTTGCTTCCTCTTATTGGAGACCGGAGGAGATTTCAGCAATGGCTTGCCGCAGTTTGTCGTAGCTGCGTCGATTTGAAAACTTGGCTTGTTCGATGGCACTCCGCACGTGAGCGGTGGAAACTTTTCCCTTTGACTGTGCTCGTAGAGTCGCAATTACGACAACCTGACTCGCCGCTAAATCTTCTAATGCGCTGACCAGAGTCAGAAGAATAGCTTTAGTTTTCGCCCATTCGCTCATGCGTTTTATTTACCTTCTGTAGTTGAAAATCGCAAGATGTACTAGAGCAACATTGGATGGATTAGGGCGTCGATTTTCATGTCATCGAAATCGACCCGGTTATGCACAGCCATGCCGTACGCTGTGCATTTCTCCGTCTAATACCGAACTAGAATCCAATTTTGGGCAGACACCGTTCGTCGAGGAGCATGCGATGAAAATGGAAATTCTGCGAGCCGCGAACTACATCTTCAACTTCGACCGCCAGTTGTATTTCAACCGTGATGCGAAAAAGGCATTCAGCTTCCCGTTTCTGGATGACCACTCGGAAGACGAAGTTCTTCGTTCTATTAATGAGCGCACTGACGACAGTGAATGGAAGTTCTACTTCAATTTTCCTCCATCAGAAAGGGTCAAGCAGGAAATCGTGAGCACACTCTCGGAGGAAGCTGATATGCATCTCGTCGGAGCACATTAGCGCATCGATCTCCTTTTTCGTCATGGGCGAGCCCGAGACGCCGTCCCGTCTGAAGTTGAATCCCAAAAAGAGAGCCCCCGGAGAATCCTCCGGGGGCTCTGTAATTTGGCTGGGGCTGCATCACGGCAGCAATTTGCCGTTGATGACGTTCGTCGTGGTCACTTTGCCGTTTGACTCCTGAACGGAGATATTTTGATTGACCGGGCGACCGCTGTTGGTGTCGTACATGGTGTTGCTCGTGACGGCCTTGCCATCGCTTGTTCTGAAACGGCTGATCTCGCTCACCAGCTTCCCTGAATTGTCGTAGCTCTTCATTATTGCTTCTCCTTTGCAATGTGAATAAGTAGCGGTTGACCATCACGAGTCTGAAAGACCTCGATGGCGACGGATTTGCCACTCTGCCGTGCCTGAGCGAGTAGGGACTGCATCTCCTCAGCTTCACCGAGGCGATGCAGGGCTTCAGTGAGCGCACGGCTTGGCTGCTGCGAGTTGGAACCGCTTGGGCGGCGGAACCTGAAGACCACGTTTTGCGTGTTGCCTCCCATCAGGCGGCACATGCCGCAGCTTCGAGTGCCTCAACCTGTATCGGCTTCAACACACCGGACTCGCGCTGACGAGCTAATCGCACAAAACGCACCACCGAAGCACGGCTTACCGAGTATTTCTGTGCTACCTTGGTTAGATCAGCGCGTGGAGAATCAATTGCTTGACCTTCGCCAGTTCGCCGCTCAGCGTAGCTACGAAGTCGTGTGCGAGTTCACCGACGTCGGCATTTCTGGAAGCAAGGCTCGGCGTCCCGGTCTCGATGCGATGCTGCGTGATGCCCGGAAGAGAAAATTCTCCGTCCTTATCGTCGCCGCGTTCGACCGCGTGGCTCGTTCCACAAAGCACTTTCTTACGGTCGTTGATGAACTGGACAGCCTTGGCATCGAGTTCGTCTCTCGCAGGGAAAACATTGCGACCGATGGAGCGATGGGACGGCTATTCATCACGCTCATCTCATCAATCGCGGAACTCGAATCCGACCTTATCAGAGAACGCATCCGTGCCGGGATGCGTCGGCGCAAACTCGATGGGCTTCCGTGTGGCCGACAGCCCTTGGACATCGACCATGAAGCCCTCGTCCAAGACCGGCTAAGGGGAATGAGCCTAGCGTGGATACTCTCGCGTATATCGCGCAACGTTTCATTCTTCTCCCTCCTGTTCGTATCGTGGTAGCTTCGGGCGCTTCACCCCGAATTTTTTAGCAATACACGGAGGAATCTCAGGTCGCCGAGTCAGCTTCGCTACGACGGTCCGACCCGAGTCCCAATCAATCTCGGCGTATTGAGCAAGGAAGACTTGCATCGATACGAGGTCGTGTTTGACCGCCGTCGCCGAACGCACCCTCGACATAGGAGACACTCCGTTTGTCACCATGGTTCGGAAGGCGAGTAAGAAAGCCTTCCTAGAACCGGGCGATACGCGGTAGCAGTGGAACAGGGAAGCCGCAGCTAACTTGGTTTGTATCGGGATTGCCAGTGGTCGCGCACTACCGACCTCCAGTGCCGACTACTGGTACCCACTTTGCTAACTTGTTTGATACAAGCGCCTCTGGAGAGAAGATACACTTTTGGGGCGAGTTTTTGTCTGCAACGGAATTCTGTGTGTCCGAGACTCTTTTGTTGGGAGAAGGCCGACAACTTCTAGCTCTCGACAATGCGGACAATTCAAATCAGGCCCTCGATTATCGGCTGGCACAGCCGTACATCGAAGCTGTTGCGGCTCAGAAACAACCCGCGAACTCTTTTGAATCGGCTTGCTGGCCGAAACCAGAGTGCTCCAATAAGAAGTCTTCTTTAAAAGTCAGTCTGCCCGTCCGTGATTCGTCAGGCTTGTTCTCTGAATGATTGACCGCTGGTGCTAGCAGAATAGGATTAAGTGAATGTTGTCTCTCGTCAACGGTCGTGGCGGCTTCTCCTACGCGGCGATAATTGATATGACGAATGCTCATCGCGGCTCCTGAACTGAGCTAGATTCTGTTTTAGAGGATTGGGGGCCCGACATCGCCGCCTACAGTTGTGAGTACCTACAGTACGCGCACTCTGAACTCTAAGACAGTGACTTTAGGCGCACGACTTTAGTCACGCGGCTTGCGAATCAGTCGGATGCCTGATAACTCATCTGGTCTCCGCCGTTTCAATTCCAACAACACCGAACGCAACAGGGCGTAGTGTTGGCAATTCTGCGATGAGGAAGGTATCCGGCACAGACGGTCGCGTTGATCGAAGCGGTCTTGGCGGCGGTCACTTTTTGAGATTTACCTAAGATTTCAGCCAGACGCTCCAACAGAATCGGATCGCACTTGTGGTTGATTTCGGCGCGTTCCAAGTCTGCCTCCCATTGAGAGGAAGCGACGGTCACGAAGCACTTGCGACAAAAGGAATCAATCATCCCATCCGCATTGTCGCGGTGGACGAAGGGGACATCTGCTGGCACAACCAACTCCGAGGTGGGGGGAATTCAGGCGTCTTGCGGTCTTGCAGTATTCCTATTTTTGCACACAATTTTCCTGAGTTGTATGACCACGAGAAGATGGTTTCGATTCCTTAAAAAAACCGATCAATAGCGTAAAAAACTCAACGTGATTCACTACCCACTCGCCCACCTCGACCTCCCAGCCGTCGAACGGCCAAAAGTGGATGGAGCGTTTGCGCCAGTTACCCTTTCAATCGGTCAAAGGCTATACGCCAGCGGATGCTTTGGCTCGTAAAGCATGATGTCGTCCGCGCCGGGTACGGCCATCATGACCACGAGTCCGTACCCATGATCCTGAACTTCGCCGTGGAACTCCGCACCTTTGCCCTTCAGTTCAGCGACCGTGTGTGAGATGTCGTCGCACATCAGCGTGATGAGATGGTGTCGAGGCGATTCGTACGTCTTGCCATCGTAGACGCTGTGGGTCGGATGCACGCCCATCTCACTCCGCCCGCTCTTGAAGATCAGCCAACCCGCGCCTCCGCCCAGCGCATCCTCGACGTAGGCCCAGCCGAGAACGTCGCGAAGGAATGCTCGCGTTGCGGGGCATCGTCGGAATAAATCAGGGTGTGGATACTGGTGATCATCAGATTGAACGTAAAAGCATTTGAGAGAAGAGAGAAAAAGATTCTCCCCGCGCAGGAATTGAAGTGTGGCCTCGGAAGATAAGAAATCCCGCTGGAGAAGGTACCAGCGGGCCCTAAACCACTATAGTATTCCGCGTATCGTCGGCGAAATTACGATGAAGCCTTATCTCGTCCCCAAAACGAAAATCTGATCAGTTTTATACATAAATGTGGCGTAGACTTTGCGGCATGGAAAACCTGCTTTTTGATCGACCCTGTCCAAAGTGCGGAGCAAAGAAGACGGAACCATGCAGGGATAAGACCGGCGTTGCAATTAGTGGAGTTCATCAAGAGCGTTGCAAGAAGAAGCCAAGCGAAGACGTGAACTCAAGCCGCCGCGCCACGCCGCTAAGATGAGGCGTGTGAGCAAAACAGCACAGTCACGCGCCGAGATTGACCCTACATCGGTTGAACCTCGGCACATCGCAGTGTCGGCGAACATCATGCTCACCGGCCTGCTGCTGGTGAATGACGAGTTGGTCAGGGCGTCCGAGGAAGTCCGTCAAGCGCCTTTCATGGAGCGTGCGCTAGATCACAGACTGTCTCAGAATCAGGCGCTACTGTTTGGGGAAAGTGCGATCTCCTCACACCGTTTAGGGCCGCTTGCTCTCACTCAGAAGCGGCCCTATTTTCGGGCTTTAGTAGTCAGCCAGCGATATTAATCCCATTGTTTGAACTTTGTACTTCCGTACCGGCCATCTGGTTCTCGCCCTCCAAACTGCGACAGTCAAAAGGTGTTGTTGCATTAGCAAGTTTTGTACTCAAACGACCCCGAGAATCCACCCTTCCACGTCGGCGACTTCTCGCTCCTCCCGTGTCAGCGGCGGATTGAAGTAGCCTCCCAGTGAGCCATTCTGGTCGGCACGTTGCAGCCACGCCGCCGTTGCGTATGCTGCATCCTACGACTATGCTGCCGGTTCCTCATGGGTGACCACATTGGACTTGGCCGACCGAATGGCTGCGGCGAATTCGAGACACAGAATGCGCAGCTTGACGATGCGTTTGAGTTCAGACATTTCGCCGGAGTCCGTGCCATGGACGGTGTGCCGTTCCAAGTCGGAGAGAGCGCGGCGAAGGCCGTCTATCCGTTCTTGAGTGGGGCAGAACACTCATCACCTTCGTGACTCCGATGCGCCCCTGCGGGCAAAGGGTTGGCGGGCGCGGCGTGAATCTTGTTTCCTATGGACTGAAGCATCGGTTAATTATCCCAGCGGCGTAGACTTTGCTGCATGGGAGATGTCGCACATCTAATCGCTGCCACAGACCGCGAGGGCAGATTCTCGGGCTACTATCGATGCTCCCTGTGCGAGGCGACGTTTCGTCCAAATCCTGATGATCGTTGCGAAATGATGATTTTCTTCGCTCGCCATGTTGAGCAATCGCACCCTTCCCAAAAAGCGAGCGTCAAAAAACCAAACTGACGCGCTACTCACCCTCCACCCGTTCCGGCACCTTCCTAAACACCAGATTGAAAATCTCATGAGCAAGGTCTACCGATTCCTCGATGGCCTTGCCGGTGGGGATCACTCGCACGTTGACCTGCCGTTCCCGTGCCAACCGGATACCGGCAATGAGGCACGCGCCGAGGTAGACCATCCCCCGGTTGATTCGAGGTATGTGAGCGTCGGGGTCAAACACTACGGCCTCCCGCCCGCTGCTGGTGAACGACGAGTTGGTCAGGCCGACCGAGGAAGACCTCGGAGGGCAGGTACCGGCGCAACTCGCCACACAAGGGGCACTCGACCGCGATGGATTCAAACGGAAATTCCTCCCGGCCAGATGGCAGGTCGCGGCGGCATTTCTTGCAGGTCACCACGAAGGTTATGCGGCCTGAGGGCGTCGGGAACATGGAAGCAAGTATAGGCGAATATAAGAAGAAACTATCCACATCGCTGCGTTTGGGCTTCCTAGCATTTCCTAGCGTTTTTGCAGGAATCGAGCACCTCAAGATTCTCAGTGTTGTTGGAAAAAGTTCGATACCGTGCGTGAAACCACTTTTTTGCCTTGCTTCCGGCACGCCTGCTTTTTTACAGTGTTCTTGGAAAAACATCAGGCACACCGAAGGCGCGTCCCTTCTTCGGCACCAATAAAAAACAAACTTATCAAAATGAGCCGCCTCCGGGTGGCTCTAATCGTTTAGTTCGTCGACGCCGTCTGACTCAATTCCACCGAGAGCCCAAGGCAGTCGCAGATTGCTGTTCCGCACGTTGGTCCTAAAGGATGTTGACGGCCCGCGCGGCCAACAGGACTACTGTAGAAAACGAGATGAGCGATTGAACCATCATCAGAAGCTTCGCCCAGGACGAAAGAACCGGAGAGTCAGTCGGCGAGAACGCAGTGCTGGTGTTGAAAGCGAGAAACAAGTAATCCACGAATCCAGGACTCCAGCATTCCTCGCCCATGTCGCGTTTTGCCTGGCTGTTGAGCGTCATCTGCGGAAACAGAAACGCTCCATCGGTGTGGACGCCACGCAACTCGCGGGCACGAGGGCCGCCCGCATCAAGCCGCCAGTACCATGACGCGAATACAAGGATGTTGGTGATCCACAGGGCGGATGCGGAACGTAGCAGGTCCTGAGGCGATTCCTTATGTAATGGCAGCGCGGCTATGAGCAGGGCGAGAGACCAGACCATGTCGACGGTCACGATTGAGGTCAACACGTAGCCCAGAATCTTATTGAGGTTATCCATTCCGCGTCGCCGGGCCCATGCGCTAGGAATCAACAAGACTCCGACGACAGTGATGAGCAGCCAATCCGGGCCTACCGATAGGGATTCTGGTAGTGCCAGGCGCAATCCGCCTACCGCAAGGAGCGCGAGCATTGCCGGCCAGCGTGGTTCTAAACGATTCGGCGCATTCGTCATGAGTATTTCCATTCAATCCATTTCGCTCAAGGCTTAACTCTATCGGATGACCAGGTGAAGTCGACACATGCCCCACCGATCTCATATCGAAGCATAAGGTGGCAGTTCTGCCATTCCAGTCTGGCCTGATATGAACCTTTTCCCTCGGGGCGTCGATTTTATGAAGCGAAACGCTCTCTTGGCAAACAGGAGAAGCAGCCAATGAGATGGAGACGAACCGCGGAGCTACAAAGGGCAATGGGAATGATTGCGATTCAATGCAAAGGACGCTGCATGATCAGCAGCTGAAGCCATTCTCCGAACTTGCACCCTGCTTCAGGCAGCAAGCCGACCTGCTTCAACCCGAGCGCCGTATGCAGGGCGACAGAGGGGACATTGACTTCACAAATGCACGCAACCATGGAGTGACAGGGATAAGACCCCTTCATCGCTGTTGGCAAAGCTGACTACACGACGGGATCGGACAATCGTGCGGGTCCTTATGGGAGATGATGGGTCAGTCGAGCCTGTCTTGTGGGATGCCGTCGTGCAGGTAAAGGTCAATCAGATGGAATTACGAAGGTCACGAACGGAGCTTTTAGAACATAGTGCGTACGGCCGCACGATCTCCTTTTACGCGGTGTGTCCCTCAAAATGCGCCTCGATTTCCTCCAGCGTTTTCCCCTTCGTTTCGGGCAACAGGAATGCCGCAGCCATGAGGTAAATGGCTGTGAAGCCTGCAAAGAGGAAGAACATCGACGAGTAACCGTGCTTGCTGACGAAGGGTAGAAAGATCGCGGCAAGCGCAGTCGACACCAACTGATTGAGGACGAGCGCGATGCTCATGCCGTTCGAACGAATGCGTGTGGGCATCAGTTCGGAGAGCGCTACCCAGACGCAAACACCCGGCCCCATCGCATAACAGGCGACGAAGACGTAAATGCCGAGAGCGACGAGCCAACCGTGTGATGAGTCCGGCACCTGGCTGACAAGCGCTTTGCGAATTCTCAGCGGTGCGGTGCGCGCAGCGTCAAGATCGGCGAAGGGATTTTGAAAAAAGCCCTGCACCTTGTTCGCAGGAACGCAGGCATCGCGCGTGATCTGCATGGCCGTCGGCGTTGGATCATCCGAGCGAACAGGCTTGGTGGTTGCGGCGAAGTCTCCGTAGGAGTAAATGATCGTGAGTGAAGAACGGCTCGCATCGCCCGCATGACCTGCGCTGGCCAGCAACCGCGCGGCCTGTGCCTGGTCAAAGTTCACAGTAAGAGTTTGGTCTTGACCGACCGCAGCCTGGAGCGCATCGCGGCAATCGACGCTCTGTTTCTCAGTGCCCAAAAACAGCACGCCAACCATGACTACCGAAATAATGATGCCGCTCGTTCCCGTTATCAGAAGGAATTTGCGCCCTTTGCGGTCGACAAGCGAGAGGCCCACAATAGTCATCAAGAAATTGATAGTCGTGAAGAGAACGTAACCCCAATGAGCCTGCAGGTCTGAGAGACCGCTCTGCAACAGGATGCTGGTGTTGTAGAGGATGATCGAGTTAATGCCGGTGGCTGTGTTGCAGGCAAGAATGACGCACGTGAGCAAAAACGGAATGACATATTTACGCCGCAACAGGGGATCGCGAACTGCGCTGCCCGTGACAGTGGCCGCGCGCGCCGTGGATTCCATCTCTTCAAGCTCGGTAGCGGCTTGCTCGGACGTACGCGAGCGCAGCAATGCAGCATGCGCCAGCTCTTTACGTCCACGCCGGAATAACCAGCGCGGTGATTCACTCACAAACAGGCAGCCGATTGCGAAGACCAGCCCCGGGGGAAGCGAGACCCAAAAGATGCTGCGCCATGCCTGGTTTTTGAATGCGAACAATGCGGCGGCGTCACCGGTCCGGGCTACGGCCGCAACACGATAGCTATAGTAGATTCCAACGAGCGCAGCGGCCACGATGCCCAATGTCAGCAGCCACTGAAAAATGCCCGTCCCCTTGCCACGACTTGAGGCTGCCAGACACTCGGCGAGATAGAGCGGCACAACCACGCCGATAATTCCGGCGCTCACACCCTGCAGGAGCCGGCCAAAGAGCAGATTTCCATAGCCCTGCGAGAGCGCAATCACGGGAATGCTGAGAGCGAAGGCTAGCCCACTCAAGATCATCAGAGGCTTGCGGCCCATCCAATCGGCCAGCAATCCGGCAAACAGCGTGGAAAAGACGCTGCCCAACAATACCGCGGCGACGATGGCCGACAGTTCAGAGGCATTCAGATGGGACGTTGCTTCGAGATACGGCAATGCTCCGCCGATAATGCCCACGTCGATTCCATAGAGCAGGCCGCCGAGTCCAGCCACCAGCAGGAGGAAGAGGTTGTAGCCGCGTTTGGCAGAGGAATCGACGGGCAGTTGGGCAGGCAGTTCAGCGTTGGTTGTCAATGGGTTGGACCTTTGCGCAGATTACGCTGCGCAGCCGCTCGGTGCAACCTGCGTTGCGCTGTGCTAGGCCGGAAGCACATCGAACGGACGCATCATTTCATTAGCCGCGTGTTCAAGCAGATGGCAGTGCCAAACATAGCGCCCGGGGTAGCCCTTGAATGGAATGATAATGCGCGTGACGGTCTCAGGGTGCGCAGGAATCGTGTCTTTCCAGCCGGTCTCGCCCGGCTCCGGCGGCGCAGGGTCTCCGACGTAGTGAAATTTTCCGTAATCAAGAAAATCGTCCACATTGAACGCGCGCCGATCCAGCAATTGAAAACGCACGAGGTGCAGGTGAATCGGATGCAGGTCCTGTGTCGTGTTCACGAAGTTCCATATCTCAATCGAATTTAGCTTTGGCGTTTCCGTGACGGGGTCGTGCCAGTACTTGCCATTGAGCAGCATCAGCATGATCCGCGTCTTGGGGTGCATGTATTCATTCAATGTGAGGGTGCGGGTCCGCGCTGCCGCGCTTTCGGGAATCCGTTCGATCGTACGCAGCGCGCGTGGCGCTGAAAATGCAGATGGAGTAGTTTGATTTTCCGATCCGATTGCGATCGGGCGCGCCGCCACGCGAAACTCCATTACAGGTTGGCTCTGGTTAATCAGCGTGAAGCGCTGCCCTGCGAGCGCCGAAAAATCCAGCACCACATCGGCGCGCTCGGCGCAGGCAAGCGTCAGATCTTTCAGTTCCACCGGTGCAGGCAGCAAGCCCTGGTCACTTCCGATCTGCGTCCAGCGCATTTCATTCGAGAAGGAGAATCGAAAGAATCGGGTGTTCGATGCGTTGAGCAAGCGGAAGCGATAGGACCGCGCTTCGACCTCCATATACGGGAAGAGTGCGCCATTCGCCATCACCACATCGCCGTAAACTTCGGGCACCCATGGCGCGGAAGGATCTCCCGAGTCCGGATAGTGCAACTGCCCGTCCGCGTAGAACAGCCGGTCGCAAAGCACCAGCGGAATCTCGTACTCTCCGGAGGGCAGCCTCAGCGAGTCTTCCTGCGCGTCGCGGACAAGGAAGAATCCGAAGAGCCCGGCGTATTGGTTCAGCCTCTCGAGGCCCATGGCATGATCGTGATACCAAAGCGTTGCCGCGTCTTGCCGCATGGGATAAATCGCCCGATATGTCTGGCCGGGTGTCTGCCAGTTCAGTGGGAATCCATCGCTCTCCGGCGGCACGGATGCTCCGTGCACGTGGACAGCGGTTCGAACCATTGGCAGTGATGCATCGGCTCCGCAAAGCCCGTGGTCGATGGGCAGGAAATGCTCTTTGGGGAGTCGATTCACCCAGTCGACCATCAGGCCCTGGCCGCTTCGCGCCTCGATGGTCGGGCCGGGTACGGTGCCGTTGTAGCTCCACATGGACGATGCGGGCAGGTCGCGGTGGACGCGCACATCGGCGGTCCGCATTTCCACCTTGAGATAGTTCAGCTGCTGGGATGGATCCTGCGGATTCGTGCGCGTTTCTGTCGCGCGCAGAACCGACGGGACTGGCAGCGGATCGACGAACCGTGCAAGTTTGCTGGGATGCAGCCAGGGACGCGGTACAGGCGGCTGTGCAGCGGAATTCGGCGCCGGCGATGATTCGCGGCCGGAGGCCATGCCGGGCATGGGAGCTGCCGTGTGCGATTGAGCGAAGAGTGAGAGGTTGCCGAGAACGCCGGTTTGCCCCGCAGCCGCGGTCGCCATCAGTCTCGCGCCGCGCAACAGAAGCTGTCGCCGTGAAGAATCCATAAGGTACAGAATGCCGCTTCTTTGTTTCAATCAGAAAAATCCGCTGCGTGCGTTGAAAGAGCTGCACGCAGCGGGTGAAGGGACAAAAGGAGTCGATCTACTTGTTGCTGTAGAGGACGGCCCCGGAGTTGGGATCAAGAATCAGCACACGATCCTTAACTTCTTTGGGAGAAAGGTCAAAGTTGAACATCGGTGCAATCGAGTTGGCTACTGTGTCGAAGGAGCCGCCGGGCTGAATGCGCTTGCCATCGAGGAAGTTGTCTTCGATGAAGCGAATGACGGAGGTCTGGTCGAGCAGGGTGTGGTCGATGTAGTTATCCCTTGCCCAGGGAGAGATAACCAGAAGGGGCAAGCGAGTTCCGTAGCCGCAACGGCCCAACACGGGCAGGCCGCCAACGCCGTTGAGAGGGGTGGTGCGGTCTGGGATCTTGCCGTTTTCCGGCTGCTGTGCGCCCTTGTCGCAGAGCGAGGGACCGTTGAGCACGTCAACGTATTGACTGGTGGAGGGATTGACGATCGAAGGCATCTGGTGGTCGTACCAGCCGTCCGAGTCGTCATAGGTGATCACTACGGCGGTGGACTCCCAAAATGAGCTGTTTTGAAGCGCATTGATCACGTTTACGACGAAGGTCTGCTCATCAATGGGATCGGAGTTGCCGGGGTGCGCATCCTGGAAGGACGGTGCCTTGAGAAAGGTGACCGAGGGCAGGATTCCATTGTCGAGCGCGGTGAAAAAGTCGTCGGTGTCGTACTGATGGTTGGCCGGATCGGGTGTGACACCGTCCGCCTCATAGCTCTTGCCGATCGCCGACATGGAACTGGGGCGGGCGTGGGTGAGGTTGGCAGTCGCAGCGTAGTACTGGAATGGCTCGTGATGCTCGACGTAATCGTTCTGAGCCACGCCGCCGTAGCCGGGCACAACGTTCGGTGTGGAGCGGGCGCAGCCTGTCGTGCCGTTGGCGTTGGTCAGCTCCAAATTGAATCCACCCTGGAACCAGCCCCAGGTGATGCCCTTGGCGTTGAGCAGATCGCCGATGTTCTTGCCCGCCATGGCTACGTTGTCATCGGCGGTGATGGAACAGACATCGCCCAGCGGCTCGGCATCGCCAATGAGAGTAAATCCGCCCTGGCCGTCAAAGACTTCGTGACTGCTGTGGAGGAGCGTCGTGCCGTTGACGACGTTCGTATATTGGGCAAGACCATTTGTCTGGCCGGCGATCAGGTTGATGGCGCCCGGCGTGGAGGGGCCAAACTGCGAGGTGTACATGTTGTCATTCAGCGCGAAGTGGTTGGCGTAGTTCCACAGCGCCGTTACGGTGTTGCCATCGAAGTAGCCCATGACGAGGCCCTTGGTCAGAGCGGCGTTGGACGTGGAGGTGGCTGCCGGCGGAGGCCCAGCTGCGCCAGTGGAGCCTGGGAACTTATCGACCAGACCGTTGTCGTAGGCGGTCTGCTCCGGCTCGGGAGCGTGGCTCTGATCGGCTGTCGCCGCTTGGGTGGCGGCGAGCCGAAAGGGATTGGCAGCCGATGTGCCGTTGAAGGTTGCGCCGGATCCCGTGGGCCCATTGGGATTGTCGGTGAGAAGGTTGATTCCTGTGATTGCGGCGAATCCCTTGGTGGGATCGAGCGGCGTGATCAGATTGTTGGGTACGTTGTGGCCAGAGTGCGTTGAGGGGATGTAGGTGAAGGGAGTCTCCCCAGGGTTGTTCTGTGCGTTGGGGTAGGTTCCGAAGTAGTGGTCAAATGAAATGTTCTCGCCGAAGATAACGACGACATGCTTGATGGGCGTCGTGGTCTTGGGATCGTCCTGCGGACCGGCGGCGAATGTTGGAGTGGGAGCGGTGCTTATGACGAGCAACGCCGATAGGCCGGTTGCTAAGAGTTTGCGCATAGGACCTCCGTGCCATTCCTGGGGAAGTGGCTCTCCCTTTGTTAAGGTCCCTATGTTGACTTCGCTTGAAAGAGGTGTGACAGCCGGGCAAATTCCTAGGCGGAGTTCCTTCCGATTAACAGGGATGATTCCCAGGGAACTCGGAGCTCAAAGATACTTGGCGAAGCTCTCGATCTGCCGTGCGTGATACTCTCGCCGCTCCACGGGTGAAGACAATACAGTCGATGTGGAGGTTGCTCCGAGCGCAGAGAGTTTGTCGATCAGCGCCTCTAGATGCCGAATCGACACGACGTGCGCTTCAATCACGAATGATTCCGATCCCGTGATGCGATGGCACCTTCCGATCTCAACGAGTTCTTTGATGGCGGTGACGGTGCGGCTGATCTGCAGGTCTCCCCCGGGAATCGTGAGCCGCATCCAAACATGAATCGGCACGCCCAGCTTTACCATGTTCAACGAAGCGTGGTAGCCGGTGATGACGCCGGCATCTTCCAGGCGATGGACGCGTTCGGCCACTGCGGGAGTGGAAAGTCCGACTTTTCTGCCCAACTCGGCGAACGACAGCCGTGCGTTGTGCTGCAGACTTTCTATCAGCTTCCAGGAAATGGCGTCCAGATCCAGAATATTCGGCGCGGTCTTGTGTGTCATATGGCGGCATTCCTTAGGGTGAACTTTAATTATGCCTAATATTCTTAGGTCATGCGGCAGATTTTCATTCAATTCGCCATTTTCAGGTCAGTTGTTGCGGGCCTATTCTTTCGCCTAGTCGGCGAGCGTTTCCCCGCGCTTTCCCCATGCTCCCGGCGAAGGAGGTTCTCCCATGAGCGCATTCCCGCGTTCCATTTTGTCTGCAACCAAGCCGAATGCCGTACTGGACTTTCCAGCGTCCGAGCCGGATTTTCTTCCGCTGCTGGGAACCGACCACGTCGAGTTCTACGTAGGCAATGCGCGTCAGGCTGCGCACTTCTATCGAACTGCTTTCGGCATGTCGCTGGTTGCGTATGCGGGACCCGAGACAGGGCAGCGCGACCGTTCCTCCTATGTCGTGCAACAGGGCAAGGTTCGATTCGTGCTCACTACGCCCTTGCTGAGCAGCGGGCCAATCGCCGAGCACGTCCAGCGCCATGGGGACGGCGTGCGCGTCATCGCGCTGTGGGTCGATGATGCGGCGCGTGCGTGGCGGGAGACAACAAAGCGGGGCGCGATCAGCTTTGCCGAGCCTCAGGCAATTTCTGACGAACACGGTCGCGTCGTTCTCTCCAGTATTCGCACGTACGGCGACACGATCCATACATTTGTCGAACGCGGCGCATATCGGGGCCCATTCCTTCCCGGATATCGTGTAGTCGAGAACGATTCAATCGCGCGGCCCACCGGCCTGCTGCACATCGATCACATGGTGGGCAATGTCGGCTGGCACGAAATGGACAAGTGGGTTGACTTCTACGCGCGTGTCATGGGATTCCGGCTCTACCAGCACTTCGACGATAAGGACATCTCTACCGAATTCTCCTCGCTGATGTCGAAGGTGATGGCGAACGGGAACGGTTATGTGAAGTTCCCCATCAACGAGCCCGCTGAAGGAAAACGCAAGTCACAAATCGAAGAGTATCTCGATTTCTACGGCGGACCCGGCGTTCAGCACATCGCGCTGGCCACCAATGACATTCTGCATACGGTGAGGAGTCTTCACGCGCAGGGGATCGATTTTCTCCATGTTCCCCACACCTATTACACCGAATTGCAGGGGCGCGTCGGAACTATTGATGAGCCCGTCGCCGAGTTAGAAGAACTCGGGATTCTGGTCGATCGCGATGACGAGGGCTATATGTTGCAGATCTTCACGCGCCCTGTTGAAGACAGGCCCACGCTTTTCTACGAAATCATTCAGCGCAAGGGCAGCCGCAGTTTCGGAAAAGGCAATTTCAAAGCGCTGTTTGAAGCCATCGAGC
Source organism: uncultured Acidobacteriaceae bacterium (assembly GCA_963745845.1). Taxonomy (GTDB): domain Bacteria; phylum Acidobacteriota; class Terriglobia; order Terriglobales; family Acidobacteriaceae; genus Telmatobacter. The sequence continues at coordinate 43,936 of CAVUZE010000008.1, forward strand.
GCGAGCAAAGGGAACGCGGCAACCTCTAGCTCAGAGGAGATGCACCATGAATACTGCAACACTGTCGGCGGCGGCGCCGTTCATCATTCAGCAAGACTACTCTGTCTATACCGATGAGCAACATAGCGTGTGGGCTGAGCTGGTTGGCCGCATGCTTCCAGAATTGGAGAAGCATGCGGCGCGCGAATACCTTGAAGGATTCGAGATCATCGGCCTGCAACGAGATCGTCTGCCCAATCTTGCGTCCATCAGCGGGCGTCTCGCTCCAAGAACAGGCTGGACATCGACGCCAGTGAGCGGGTTCCTTCCTGCGCCGGCGTTCTTTGAGATGTTGGCCTCGCGACTGTTTCCAACAACTACCTGGTTGCGCAACAGGAATTCGCTCGAATACACACCCGAGCCCGACATCTTCCATGATGTATTCGGCCATGTACCGATGCATGCGCACAGGGTCTTCGCCGACTTTCTCGAGCGCTACGGCCGAGTCTGCGCAGGCATTGAGAATGCCGGGGTTTTGGAGAAACTTGGACGCCTGTTCTGGTATACGGTCGAATTCGGACTGATTCGCGAACGCGGTGAAGTGAAGGTTTACGGAAGCGGCCTGATCAGTTCGCATGGAGAATGCCAAAACGTGATGGAGGGCCATTGTGTTATTCGCGATTTCTCGTTGGATGAAGTGCTTTACACTCCGGTCAAGGTCGATGAGTTGCACAAGCTGCTGTTTGCCGTAAGCAGTTTTGATCAGGTTTACGAAGCCATGCACGAAGCTGAACAGCTTGCACTGAGCGGCAGGTTGTGAGAGAGGAATCCATGTCGGTCGAAATCAAATACCAGTCCGGCTTCGGCAATGAATTCGCGACTGAGGCCGTTTCGGGAGCGTTGCCGATCGGCCAGAATGCGCCGCAAAAGCACCAGCTTGGCTTGTATACCGAGCAGTTCAGCGGAACACCTTTTACCGCGCCGCGCGCGACAAATCGCCGCACCTGGACTTACCGCATTCGTCCCTCGGTAACGCACCGTCCCTACGAAGAGATCAGTTCGAAGTTGATTCGCAGTGGTCCATTTACAGAGGTGCCGACAGGTCCGAATCAACTCCGTTGGGATCCGCTGCCAGTACCAGAGGAGAGAACGGATTTCGTTGATGGCATCGTCACACTCGGCGGCAATGGCGATCCAGCGATGCAGGTCGGTGTGGCCATTCATCTTTACGCGTTTAATGCGTCGATGAAGGATCGATTTTTCTACAGCGCTGACGGCGAGCTGCTGATCGTGCCGCAATTAGGCCAACTGCGATTTCACACGGAACTTGGCATTCTCGAAGTTGCACCTGGCGAGATTTGCGTGATCCCGCGCGGAGTCTTGTTCCGCGTAGAACAACACGAAAGCAAGTCTTCGCGGGGCTATATTTGTGAAAACTACAGTTTGCCTTTTCGCCTTCCAGAACTCGGCGCGATCGGGGCCAACGGATTAGCGAATCCCCGCGACTTTCAGGCGCCGACCGCGGCGTTTGAAGACCGCGAGGGCGAGTTTCACATTACGGCAAAATTCATGGGTCGGCTGTGGTCTGCATTCATCGATCACTCGCCGCTCAATGTGGTCGCGTGGCATGGAAACTATGCGCCGTACAAATACGATCTGGCGCGGTTCAACTGTATTAACACCGTTTCGTTCGACCATCCCGATCCTTCGATTTACACGGTCTTGAGCGCGCCGTCAGCGGTTTCAGGCACTGCGAACTGCGACTTTGCCATCTTTCCCCCGCGGTGGATGGTTGCCGACCACACGTTTCGGCCGCCCTGGTTTCACCGCAACCTGATGAATGAATTCATGGGTCTGGTGTTTGGTGCATACGACGCAAAGGCCGAAGGCTTCGTACCCGGCGGCGCAAGTTTGCACAACTGCATGGCAGGCCACGGTCCCGATGCGGAAACATTTGAGCGCGCCAGCAGCGCAGACCTAAAGCCGCAGTACATCGATAACACGCTGGCATTTATGTTTGAAACGCAACTTGTCGTGCGGCCCACGGAATTCGCGATGAAGGCGAGAATTCTGCAGCACGAATACTTCGAGTGCTGGCAGGGACTGAAGAGGCACTTTCCGCCTGGTAAACGCGCGCACGCGGCAGAGAATGGAAAGAAGACGCATACAGTGAAGAAATGAATTGGATCGTCGGCCCGTCGCTCAATGAGATCAGGCAGGTATTTTGCCGCCGCTTCGGTTCCCGGTCAATCTCTGAGCCTTAGAGGGATTTGGAGGAGTCGGGATGGCTGTGAGCCAGCGAAGCTGGGTCGGCACTGCGAACGAGACGGGTTGCGATTTTCCTCTTCAGAACCTGTCTTATGGCGTGGCTCGCTATCGCGAGGAAACATTCATCGGCGTAGCGATCGGCGATCAAATCCTGAGTCTGAAGGCCTGCGTGAAGAATGGGCTGCTGGCGCCGCTGCCCAAGCCAATTCTCAGCGCGTGTGAAGCGGATCTACTGAATCCGTTGATGGCGCTGGGAAAAGAATCGTGGTCCGCGCTCCGGCGCCGCGTGACGGAGCTCCTGGACGTTGAGCGTGCAAGCAGCGAGGTGCAACGTCGTGCGGCCGCGTGCCTGATCCCTGTGCGGGATGCAGTCATGCTGGTCCCGGCGCAGATCGGCGATTATACGGATTTCTATGCATCGATCGATCACGCGACGCGCGTCGGTAAGTTATTCCGGCCTGATAACCCGCTCCTGCCGAACTACAAGTACGTTCCGATTGGCTACCATGGGCGAGCGTCGTCCATCGTGGTCAGCGGGACCGAGATTCACAGGCCTTCGGGACAGATCAAGAATGCGGACGCGGAGCCGGAGTATGCCGTGGCGCGGTCGCTGGATTACGAGCTGGAGATAGGCGCCTTCATAGGGGCGGGAAATCAGCAGGGAGAACCAATCGCGATCGCCGAGGCGGAAGAACATGTGTTTGGCTTGTGTCTGGTGAATGATTGGTCTGCGCGCGATGTGCAGGCCTGGGAGTATCAGCCGCTGGGACCGTTTTTGGCGAAGAGCTTTGCGACGTCAATCTCCCCTTGGATTGTGCCGATGGAGGCGTTGGCTCCCTATCGTGTCGCGGCGCGCGCCCGTGCAGCGGGTGAACCTGCGTCGCTGCCGTATCTCTCTTCATCGACTGCCGCACTGGACGGCATCGACGTCACGCTGGAAGTTTTTCTTCAATCGCGAAAAATGCATGAGGCAAAGATCGCGCCTGCCCTCGTCAGCCGCGGCAATCTGCGCGATCTTTTTTGGACAATTCGGCAACTCGTGACCCATCACGCGAGCAACGGGTGCAACTTGCGTACAGGCGATCTGGTTGCGACTGGCACGATCTCCGGACCGAGCGAAGGATCTGAGGGGTGTCTTCTCGAGATGAAGCATCGATCAGAACCGCTCCGTCTACCGAGCGGAGAAACGCGCGTGTTTCTTGAAGAGGGGGATCGGGTTGTATTTCGAGGATATGCAGCGAAAGAAGGATTGCCCAGGATCGGGTTTGGAGAGTGCGCGGGAACGATCGTGTGAACGACGGACGCACCGAAACGGAAGCTACGTGTGCGGGTGAATGTAGTAAACGAGGCCCAGATAGTCGTCGCTTAGCAGAAATGTATCAAGCCCGATGCGCAGGATGCCGCAGGGGCGGCCATGGACAGTGGGCTTCCCGTTTGTGACGGTAAGAAAGCCTGTGATGAAGTCGTGCGGCGTGTGGTCTGTTGGTGAAAACCGTACGACGCGGTAGCCCGTGCCGATGTGCGGATGACTTGCGCCGTGCAGGGCGACGAGAAAACTTGCGTGCAGCAGGGAATGGTCCTCGCCAAAGTATTCGAAGCCAAGCGGAGAACTGTGGGCGGCGAAAGTAGTGTAAGCCGCAGGCACCTGCTCACAGGAGTTGAGTGGTGCAGGTGGGTTGCCGAGAGAAGCATTGGGATCGGGCGCGAAGGCGTGTCCGCCGCCAGCGCCCAGATTGGTTCCAGCTGCGGCGACGCCGGCTTGCTTGCCATAGACAGAGTCGCTCGCGTTTGCGGCTGGCGAAGCAGTCGGGATAGGAGCCACAGCGCTTGGGTCCTTGAAGGAAGGCAACGGCGTAGTGTCATGGACGGGCCTGCCATGGGCGAAATAGCAGGCGGGCCAACCGTAATTCTGCGGAGTGGTTGCACCCGGATCGAGTTTGAAGAAAGTGTCTTCGGGAAGTTTATCGCCGAGATGGTCGTCGCCCATGTTTGTGGCGAAGAGCGCGTCTTCGAGTACAGCGATGGAATGCAGATCGACGGCGTTCCGCATTCCTTGCGCGACAAGCGCTGGATGTTTGCCGTCGGGATCCATGCTGACAATCGCGGCGCGAAGGACCTCGCGCTCCTGGCAATAATTGCAGGATGAGCCGGCGGAGATGAAGACGCGGGTCGTTTCTCGAACCTGCGCAATCGCGACGGTGCGCGTGAGATGCCAGCCCCCGTATTTGTAATTGAGGCCGTAGCCGGGAAAGCGGATGAGTGTTTCAGGTGCGGAAACCGGCGCGTTATCGCCCGCTTGGTATCTATAGCGAACGAGCTTGTCGGTCAGCGGCAAATAGAGCCAGCTCAGGTGTGTTGCGGGGTCCGTCCAGAAGGCGAGGTTGTTTGGATTGCGGAGATGATCAAGATAATGCGTCACGCGTGTAAAGGTGTGAGTCTGCGCATTCCAGCCATCCAAAATAAAGACTGACCCACGTGAGTTGTCGCTGAGGTCGTGCATGCAGGTGACGAAAATGCGGCCGTCGGGCGCTTGCGCAAAAAAGCGAACGCGGCGTAAGCCGCTTGCGGCAATGTTGATGTCGAAACCGTCAGGCAGGGATAGAGTGATCGACTTACCGGGAGCATAGATAAGGGTATGCGGTGACTGCGCCGCGCACGCGAGAGAAACCGGCGCGCATGGAAGCAGCAGCGCAAGCGCGAAGCGGCAGAGAAATTGGCGCATGCCATGAGATTAGACGATCAAACATGGAGACGGCTTCTGGGAGCGGCTCTCCGGGAAGCCACCTGCGGCCTGCGGGCTTAGGCCGATTTGCGTTTCGAAGCGGCCTTTGACGCAGGCTTAACCAGTCCCATGCCACGACGCGCGGGTTCCTTCTCGCTCTTCGGCGGCTTCTTGAGCCCACGCTTTGCGGCGGAATCGCTCCCGAGGCTTTGACGGAGCGCGTCCATCAGATTGACGACATTGGTGCGTCGCGCGCTTGGCGCTTCATCCTTCGGCACTGGAAGGTGATTCACCTTGGCTTCGACGAGTTCCTTGACCGCGACTTCGTAGCCATCTTCGAATTTGCTGAGATCGAATTTCGCCGACTTCTTGGCAATCAGCGTTTCGGCCAGTTGCAGGGAATCTTCGTTGATCGTCGCCGCTTTGATGTCGCGGAAGTAGTCCTCCTGGTTACGCAGTTCATCGGCATAGCGCAACGTATAGCCAACCATGCCGCGGCCGCCGTTTTCAGCGGGTTTGATTGCAATCACGTGCTCGCGGCCGGAAAAGGCAATTCTGCCGATCGCCGCTTTGCCTGTTTTCACAAGAGCTTCGCGCACCACGGCAAAGGCTTCCGCTTGCGAGTCGGTCTCGGGAACAATGAAGTACGGCTTGTCCACGTACTCCGAGCGGATATCGCAGACGTCGACGAATTGCGAAACCTCGATGGTGTGCTTGGATGGAACACGCAGGTTTTCCAGTTCGCTGGGCTCAATAATCACGTATTGGCCCTTGCGATACTCGTACCCCTTCACGATCTCGTCTTTCTGCACCACTGCCGCTTCGTCGCTATCAACCGTGCTTTCGAGCACCTTTTGGTGCCGCACGCGCTCACCTGTGCTGCGGCTGATCTGGTGAAAGTTGATGCGACTCTTGCTCTCGGTCGCGACGTAAAGGCTCACGCCGAAAGAGACTAGCGAAATCTGAATAGGACCGGACCAGTAGGGACGCGCCATCGGGGAACTCCTGGTAACTTGTTTGATTCAATCACGAGGTTAGAGAGATGTCTATTAAAATCAGAGATATGTGACCTTCGTTTTGCATTCGCCCGCCCCCGGCATCAGACTCTCTGCCTTAGGAGCAGGTTAAGCATTCGTTCACGAGACTTCTCATCGCCGTCTTCAGGAAAGCGCGCGCAGGCTCGCGCGAAGTTCATCAGGATTTCCGTTCGGAATCAGCTGTTCGATTTCATGATGAGTCCGCTCCCACACGGGAACGGCGCGGATCAGGAGGTTACGTCCCTTGCCTGTCAGCGATAAAATACGGCTTCGCCGATCGCCAGGATCTTGGCATACTTCAACTAGCCCGCGACGCTGCAGCGGTTTCAAAGCAGCGGTCAACGTGGTCCGGTCGAGCGCCAAGAGAGCCGCAACGGGGCCCATGGGCGGGGGCTCCGGACGGTTCAGGGACATCAACAGGGAAAACTGTCCGTTGGTAAGTCCTAACGGGCGCAGCGCTTCATCGAAGCGCCGGGCCAATGAGCGTGCCGCCCGTTGCACATGGAGACAGAGACAACAGTCCCGTACCAGAAGCGTGGTTTCGTACGGAAGCGTTTTTGGGCTTGACACGAAACCAATCTAGTTGATATCAACGTATTCGTCAATCGATCTTAGCCCGACGGGAACTGTGTCCTGTTGCGGAGCAGGCAAACCAACAACTGAATTTGTGACCAATGATGTTGACTCTTGGAACGATTCAGTTACGGTTACGGTAATTGGTCAGTTACGATTCATGCTTGGTCTTGGCTCGTCGTGATCGCATTGTTTCCCCAGCAAGAAGTAGGTCGGTCGAATAACACAACTGGAGGCCCGAAGTGCCATTCCTGCACGATTTGAAGATTGCCGTACGTTCCCTGGCGCGTGTTCCTTCCTTGTGGATCACAGTCGCGTTGACGCTGGCTCTCGGTATCGGAGCCAACGCAGCAATCTTCAGCGTGGTGCGCGCCGTTCTTCTGCGGCCGCTCGCCAATCGCGATGAAGACCGATTGCTCTACGTGCGGCAAAGCGCACCGGGGCTCAAGGAGACGAACACGACGTTTTCTGTGCCGGAGATCGCGGATATTGGCACGGGGCTGAAGTCGATTCAGGAGTTGGGGACGTTCTCGGAGATTGACTTCACGATTGTGGGTCTGGGGACGCCGCGGTCGGTGCCGGCGGGGGTGGTGGACGGGCACTACTTTGATGTGATGGGGCTGAAGCCGGTGCTGGGACGGCTGCTGGGGCCGGGAGATGATGGACAGAACGCGGCGGGCGCGATTGTGTTGACGCATCACTTCTGGCGGACGGAACTGCACTCCGACCCGAACGTGCTTGGGAAGACGGTGCGGTTGGAGAGCTACAGCGGGGCGCGCTCGGCAACGGTGGTTGGCGTGCTGGAGCCTTCCGTGCCGTACCCGGTGGCAACCGAAATCATCGCCAATGTAGTCACCAGCCCGCATCACCTGTCGGCCACGATGGTGACGGGGCGCGAGCATCGCATGACGGAGGTGTTTGCGCGGCTGGCTCCGGGGTCGACGGTGGAGCAGGCGCAGGCGGAGCTGAACACGGTATATGGAGCGATGAAGGCGGCGCATCCCGAGGTGTACAAGCCGGGCGACCACTACCAGATTCAAGTGACGCGGATGCACGAGCAGATTAACGCGCGGGCGAACACGGTTCTGTGGGTGCTGTTTGCGGCGTCGGGACTGCTGTTTGTGATTGCGAGCTCGAACGTGGCGAACCTGGTGCTGGCGCGTACGGTGCGGCGAGAGTCGGAGCTGCAGGTGCGGAGTGCGCTGGGGGCGAGCACGGCGGTGCTGCGGCGGGCATTGCTGGCGGAGAGCCTGGTGTTGTGCGTGAGCGGGGCGGTGGCGGCGGTGCTGCTGGCGGTGCCGATGGTGGAGGTGCTGGGGCGGTATGCGGCGCGGTTCAGTGTGAGAGCGAATGACTTGAAGCTGGACTTCAGCATGGTGTGGTTCGGGATAGGGTTGGCGCTGGTGGCGGCGGTGTTTCTGGCCTATATTCCGCGACTGCCTTCGGCAAATGCGCCGCAGGGCGGGCTGGCGGGCCGGGGCGTTCGCGTTGCGGGAGGGAGCAGTCGCCGGCTTCGCTACTTCGCGGTTGTCCAGATCATGGCTTCGTTTCTGCTGCTGGCTGGCGCCTGCGTGTTGATGAAGACATTGTTTGTATTGGAGCAAACGCGGCCGCAGTTCGACTCGGCCAATGTGCTGGCAGTGAATCTACCGCTCATGTCGTATGGGAAGACGCCGCAGCAGGTGCAGGATTTTTATCGCGACGCGGTACGGCGGATCGGCGCGCTGCCGGGAGTGCAGCATGTGTCTTCAGGTTTCAGTGTTCCGTGGCGCGATGAGCAGGGGCTGAGCATCGGTTTTTCATTTGCGGCAACGGGCGCTCGCAGGGCGGATGGGCAGGATTTTCGCGCGAAGTTCCGGAGCGTGTCGCCGAATTTCTTCGCGACATTTGGCGTGCCGATTCTGGAGGGGCGCGACTTCAACGATGGGGACAAGGACGGTTCGGAGCGGGTGGTGATTATCAGCCAAAGCCTGGCGCAGATGCTTTACCCAGGGCAGGACGCGGTGAACCGGACCATGCGGTGGACGGATGGGGTGATGAAGTTTATCGGCATCAGCTATGAGCCGCGGAGGATTATTGCGGTGGTGCCGGATTTCGATGACGAGAACATCATCCCGCAGCCGGCGATGACCATCTATCAGCCGGTGGACCAGGAATGGTCCAGCGGCCGGCTGTTTGTGCGCGCGCATCAGGATCCATACGCGCTGGTTCCGGCAATTACTCGGGTGATTCACCAGATGTCAGCCGATCAGCCGGTAGAGAAGGCGAGCACGCTCGGCGATGTACGTGCGGAGGTGCTGACGCCGGACAAGCTGAATGCAGTGGTGTTTGGGGGGTTCGCCGCCGTTGCGCTTCTGATTTCGGTAGTAGGAGTTGCGGGTGTTCTTGCATTCTCCGTAAGTGGGCGCACGCGGGAGTTCGGCATCAAGATGGCGCTGGGCGCTCAGCCACGGAATATTCTCACGAATGTTCTGGTCGAGGGCGTCGTCATGGCCGGAATTGGTGTGGGGGCAGGCGTCCTGGTGGGGTTTGTCCTCGCGCGCATCGTCAGCAAATATGTTACGGCGCTCGATCAACCAGGAGCTGTTGCGTTTATTGCATCGGCCGGTGTCATTCTAGGGGCGGCTGTGATCGCTTCGGCTGTGCCGGCGGCGCGCGCTGCCAGAGTGAATGCAGTGGAGGCGTTGCGGTCAGAGTAGTCTACTGCGATCGAGGGCGCTGCCGGGCCAGATCCTTACTGCCCTCTTGCCATTCGTGGCCTGTGGGGACTGTTAGGATTCTTCCGGATGTTCGTTGAAGCGGTAACCGACATAGGCTTCGGTCAAGAGATATTGGGGATTGCTCGGATCGTCTTCGATCTTCTTTCTAAGTTGGCGGATAAACGTCCTTAGATACTCAAGCTCGTTTCCGTAAGTTGGTCCCCAGACGGATTTCAGTAGGCGCGCGTGCGGAATTGGCTCGCCGGCATGCATCATCATGTAATGCAGCATCTCAAACTCTTTGGGCGTGAGATGAATGAGATGCCCAGCCTTCTTTACCCTGTACTTCACCGGATCCAGCTCCAGTTGACCGTGCCGAAGCGGGGCCTCCCGATCCGATTCGTGAACGTTCCGTCTTCGCACCGCTGCGCGCAATCGCGCCGTCAGCTCCCGCAGCTGAAAAGGTTTGGTAATGTAATCGTCTGCGCCAGCGTCCAAGGCCAGGACCTTGTCATCTTCGCTGTCCATGACGGTCAACATCAAAATTGGCAAGCGTGCACTTGCGCGGCGAATGCTCCGGCAGGCTTCCACCCCACCCATCCCCGGCATATCCACGTCCAACAAAACAGCATCGAGCCACGTCACACGGACTAGAGCAAGCGCTTCCTCTCCGCGACCGGCTTCCAAAACAGTGAAGCCCATTCCCGAAAGCGCCGCACGTAGCGCTCGCCGCGTCGACTTGTCGTCATCTACCACCAAAATGATGTTTTGCTCGGGATTGGCTACTTCTGTATTCAAGCAATCTTCCTCGCCTCAATCTTTATGAGAGTCTGGCCCGCACCTAAATTGAGGCTACCGCATGTTTGCTGCTGGAAGATTATCGAGCATGAAATGAAAAGAGCATAAGCGAGATATATAGAAATCGTGAGGGTAAATAAATGAAGGACTCTTGTCCCCACTGCTTGGCTGTGTGGCAACTGTGATCGCGATCGTGTCTCCGTCGCATCCCGGACCTGCCGTGATCCAGAAAACATCGATTTCCGCGATGGGCGGGCCAAGGAAAGACAGTGATACGGGTCGCTAAGGAAGTTGCTTGGCGGTGACGTTCGAAGTCCAAATCTTGACCGGAAGCCGGCATATTCACCGCCCTCTCACCTCGGTCATCGTGTCAATTGACCATCCTCTGTGCGTGTTCTTCCGTGGAGAAGCGCTTCTCCGGCGCACCAGGGATGCCCAGGAATCCAGGCTTTCCCGATCGCAGCAGCGCGCCGCACTTCGCTCCGGTCACCGCTGGGCTGTAGAGGAATCCCTGCATCTCGGCGCACATCTGCTTCTGGAGATATTCAAGTTGCTGACGCGTTTCAACTCCCTCGGCAACGCAGTCGAGTCCAAGATTGTTTCCTAAGTCGATGATGCTCCTTACGACTGCCTTTGCGGCAGGCTCTGATGCGATATCGCGCATAAAGGATCGATCGATCTTGATTCGATCAAGAGGGAATTTTCTCAAATAAGAGAGCGACGACCAACCCGTGCCGAAATCGTCCAGCGAAAGGGTCACTCCAACTCGCTTTAGATTTTTCATGATGTTCATCGTCGTTTCGGAGCAATCCAGGGTCAGACTTTCGGTCAGTTCGATCTCCAGCCATCTGGGCTCCAATCCGGTTTCACGCAATGCTCTTTCCACAGACTCTACGAGGTTGCCACGGTAAAACTGCTGCGCAGACACATTGACCGCCATTCGAATCGGCTCGAGTCCTTCTCTTTGCCAGGCAGCGTTCTGGAGGCATGCCGTACGTAAAACCCAATCCCCAACTTCCACCATCAAACCCAGCTCTTCCAGCTGCGGTATGAACTCGTTCGGGGAGATCAGTCCCTCCGTTGGATGATTCCAGCGCAGCAAAGCCTCCACTCCGGTTACGCGTCCAGAGTCCGTTGAAACCAGCGGTTGGTAATGGAGGACGAACTCGCCTCGGGCGCATGCCTGGTGCAGATCATTCTCCAGTTTCCTTCTGCGTTTCGTCGCCTGAGTGAGTTCCGGCGCGAAGTAGCAATAGATATCGCGCCCGTTTTTCTTGGCCTCATACATCGCGGCGTCCGCAAACTGCAACAGGGCCTCAGGATTCTCACCATTGGCCGGGTACATAGAAATACCGACGCTGGCGCTTATCTGCAGTGTATGGCTTTCGATCTCGAAGGGCTCTCCCAGCGTAGCCAATACCTTCTGGGCAACGGTGTCGACGTCGTGGTTGGCAGTCACCATCGAAATCCCGATGACGAATTCATCTCCGCCCAGGCGTGCAATGGTATCGCTCTCGCGCAGGCAAGCTTGCAGACGCACTGACACCGCTTCCAGCAAGCGGTCACCGACGTAATGACCAAAGGAATCGTTCACGCTCTTGAAACGATCCAGATCCAGCATGAGTACGCCGACGGACATCTGATTGCGGCGAGCGAGCGCGATTGCCTGGGCAAGGCGATCTTCCAAGAGGACACGGTTGGGCAGTCCCGTGAGTGAATCGTGGAGCGCCATGTATTGGACCCGCGCTTCTGCCTGTTTTCGGTCTGTAATGTTATGGGCAATTCCCATGGTGCCGATAATCTGACCGCGGCGGTCCTCCAACGGCACTTTGGTTGTAAGTACCCAAGTTACGTGGCCGTCGGGCCAGGTTTCTTTCTCTTCTCCAATCTTCGCCTGGCCTGTACGAAGAATCTCCAGCTCGTCCTCGAGAGCTTGGTGGGCATGTTCCGAGCTGAAGATGTCAGAATCTGTTTTGCCCACCGCTTGCGCGGGATCAACGAGTCCGATGTATTCGGCCATCGCCCGGCTGATGCGAATAAAGCGGCTCTCTCGATCCTTGAAGAACACATTGTCTGGAATGTGTTCCAGGAAGGCTTCCAGCAGTTCGCGCTCTCTTTGATATTGCCGGTCAGCCTGCGATTTGAGAACAGTAAGCCCGACGACAATAAGAGTGAAAACTCCAATCGCCCCGACGATTAGAAAAGAGGAGATTGAGGAACCAAACCGGTCTCCATGCGCAATCGAGTTAGGCGCGAACCCGCAGGCGATCACGATCCCCAATAGAACAGAGGTAATGGCGATCGCGACGCCAGGGACTTCCGGAGTGCGCTTATTCGACCTACGGTGAGTCATTCTCTCGCTTTCAGGTGAGCGCGCATAGGATAACGCGCTGGCGGAGAGATGGCCATCGAACCAACAGGTCACTCAGAACCATAAGTAATAGCACAATCGATTTATTTAGATAGATAGCGACCGAACCCCGCATCCGTGTTTGTAGGCATACGAATGCGGGGCGTTTCCGGGCTCAGCGAAGCCAACTTTGCTCTTTAATAGAACAACTTCAGAGCTAACTGGAGCGTGCGGGCGCCATTGTTCCCGTTGCTGTTCTTCGTGGCCGAGATACTGCTGAAGCTCGTTGTTGTGAAGTTCAGCTGTCCCGGCTGCGCAAAGGGCGGCGTGTTGGTGGTGTTGAAGGCTTCGGCGCGGAACTGCAGATACGTCGATTCCCTGATATTGAAGTTCTTGAGGATGGACGAATCCAGGTTGGCGAAATGCGGTCCGCGTACCTGCTGGAGGGGGCCGCCGAGCGGGGCAAAGCTAGACTGCCCGATGGCGGTGGCCACCGGTGGCTGTGCAAACGCAGCGGGGTTCAGCCATTGCGTGAAGTTGTGCGGGCCGGTGTAGAGGCCTTGCCCGGTGAGATTGGCAGCGCAGCCGAAGTCGGCAGACGTCGAATTTGGGCAAGTGACGGTGAGCGGCTGCCCACCTTGGAACGTGTAGAAGCCGTTGATCTCCCATCCACCCACGATGAGATCCGCGGCCCTGTTCATCGTGGACCCAAACTGCTTGCCACGGCCGAAGGGCAGGCCGTACGTTCCGGCCATGTGGACGAGGTTGGTGGCATCGCCGTCGCACAGGGTGTTGTCGCCCGAAATGCCGAATCCGGGTAGCCATTGGGCGCGGTAACCTACGTTGTACTCCGAGTTCTGCGGCGCGTGCTGGTCGCTCATGCACTTGGACCAGGTGTAGTTGCCGAGCAGCGAAAGCCCAAAGCTCATCTGGTGCTGATAGGTGACCTGCAAGGCGTTGTAACTGCTTTCGGCGTTGGTGATTTCGTAGGTGCTGTTCTTGGAGAAGTACGGGTAAGGAACGTAGTACTGGACGTTGGAGGTGGTGGGCAAAATCTGAGAGGGGCTGTTCGTGGTCCCCAGAATATCCAGGTGACGGCCCTGGGTGCCGACAAATCCCACCTGAATGGCGTCGTGGCTCGTAAACTGATCCTCGACGGTAAGGTTCTCCGTCTGTACCAGCGGCGTCTGGTAGTTGTTCTGGCGGGCATCGAAGGGAAGGCCCAGATAGTCGGTACCGATGTATTGACCTCCGTCGCAAGAGTTGCCGGACGGGCAAGTAACTGTTGTTGCGTACGGGGTCGGGCTTTGCAGCACGGTCGGATTCTGGAAATTGAAGTAGGTGAAGGCCTGCTCCATGGTTGCCGCCTGACCAGGAGCCAGCAGCAACGGGTGATTGGAATCGGGAGCGGGGACGGTCTGGGTGTAGACGAACGGGTAGTTGAATCCCAGCGTGCCACCGTAACCGAGGTTGGCCAGCGCTCCATAGGCTGTGCCGAATCCTCCGCGCACCACCAGCATAGGCCGCAACTTGTACGCGAACCCGATGCGCGGCGCGAAGTCGTCCGTTGGGGTGATACCAGTTGCGAGGCTGGCGTTGCAGGCGATGTTGACATTGCTTAGAGCGGCAATGGTATTGAAGATCGACGCCCGCGCTACCTGGCATCCCTGGCTGGACATTTCGTAGGTGGCGGTGGGCCCGTTGCCGCCCGCAGCGATAAAGTTGGCCTGGTAGCCGCGGGTTTCGGCGTAGGGCGTGAAGAGATCCCAGCGCAGACCGAGATTCAGCGTCAACTTGGGATTCACCTTCCAGTCGTCCTGGCCGTAGACGCCAATGTACCAGCGATGGTCGTCGGTAGCAGCGATATTGGAGCCGGAGAATTGATTCATGCCGCCCACGTAATCCACTCCAGACGCGCCATTCGGCGTGACCAGCGAAGCGATCGGCGAAACTAGGATATCGCCGATGCCGTTCAGGCCGGTGCCGGTCTGGGAGATGCGGTTGGGAACGTCGGTATACATGCCGTTGAAGCTGAAATCGCCGCGGCCTTGCGGCGGCTGCGAAATATTGGCTTCGAGATCGTCCACATCGATTCCAGTCTTGAAGGTGTGGTTGCGCCAGACCTTGGTGACCGCATCCACGCCCTCGAGGCTCCAGACGTACTGCAGCGTGGGCGTGTAGTTGCCAACGCCGATGCCGCGAAGGCCGGCGATGTTCATGTATGGGAAGCCGCCATTGTTGGCCACCTGCGGAATTCCCTGGATGCCGAACATCGCGGGAATGCCAAAGGTGTCGCCGTAGATGGACCGTTGCAGCTTGTCACTATGCACCATGCCTACGTGCATGTCGTTCGTAAGTGTGGGTGTGATGCTGCGCGTGTAGCCGACGGCCCAGGCGTAGGCAGGCAGACTGTCGTTGCGTGCGTCGGTCTGGCCCACGGCATACCCGGGAAAGTATCCCGGCAGGTGGGCGTTGAGCAGGCTGCGGTCATAGACGCCGAACAGGACATCCTTGGGGCTGATGTTGGCGTCAATACGAATGTCCCAGGTGTTGGTGTTCTTGTCCTCGATGGGAATGTAGCTGGGAAAATTGTTGGTCAGCTTGTTGATCACCGTGGGCTGCGGAAAAAGGTTAAGGACCTTGACCGCGTTAGGATCGATGCGGGAGGTGGGCAGGACGTTCAGGGACGATACCAAAGTAGTGAAATTCGTGATCCCGGTGAGCGGTCCGGCGGGCCCGTAGTTGCTCTGGTTGCAGCCGCCCGCAGTGCAGTTGAAGAACGGGTCGCGGACAAAGACCGCGCTCGACGAGGTGTTGGGCAACCCGCTGATGGGGTCGATCGCTCCGGCGGCGACGGAACGAGTGGTGGCCGGATCGAGGATGGTGCCGTTGGGAAATACGCGACCCAGGGCATCTTTATCCATGCCGCTATTGAATCTGATGTTGTCCTGCAGATTGGTGAAGCCGCTGCCAAACTCGCTTGTGGACGTGCAGGAAGTGGGAGATGTTGCACCGGCCACATCGCAGGTGGGGACGTTTTGGCCGCCCGGCGACTCGGGCAGCACGTAGCGGCCGCCCTGATAATCGGCGAACCAGAAAAGCCGGTTCTTGCCGTGGACAACACCGGGGATGATGACAGGGCCGCCGGCCGTGAAGCCAAACTGGTTCTGGTGGTAGTCGGGGATCGGACCGGAGACGCAGCCGCTGGCTGAGCAGGTTCTGTTGAAGAAATAGTTGGCGTTCAGGTCGTCATTGCGCACGTACTCCCAGAGGTTGCCGTGCACTGCATTGGTGCCTGACTTGAGGGACGCGTTGATGATGCCACCGGTGGAGTGTCCGAATTCCGCGTTGAAGTCGCCCGCCTGCAGCGTGAATTCCTGAATGGCGTCAGGCGGCGGGACGATGGCGGCATTGGTCAGGGTGTAGTTGCCGCCATAGATCTCGATATTGTCGTTAATGCCGTTCAGTCGGAAATCGTTTTGCCATTCGTCGACGCCATTCACCCTGAAATAAGCAGATTCAGAGCTGCCTGCGTCGGCGGTGATGCCTCCGCCACCGGATCCGGTCGGTGTGGTAGTGACGCCGGCGGAAAGTTGCGCCAGCGAACCCCAATCGCGGGTGGCAAGGGGCAGATCGTTTACGGCCTGGTTGGTGATGGTTTGGCCGACCTGGGCGCTCTCCGCTTCGAGGAGGGGCGCTGCAGCGGTGACGGTAACGCTGGTTTGTACGTTGCCCGCGGCGAGTTTAATGTCGACCGTCAAAACCTGCTGTACCTGCACAATGACGCCGTGCTCGACATACTTCTCGAATCCAGGGGCCTCGGCGTCAAGCGTGTAATTGCCGGGAATCATGTCGTCGAAAACATAGGTACCGGTGCCTGTGGATTCAGTTGTGATTTTTGCGGTGGTGTCGTCGTTGGTCAAGGTGATCGCCGCTTTCTGCACCACTGCGCCGGATGAATCTGAAACCGTCCCGGTCACCTCTCCGCGATCGATTTGCGCTGTTGAGCGGCAAGGAACAAGCAAGAAAGCAAGCAGGCACAGAAGAGGGAACAAAAAGCCTGCGCATCTGAATCGCATTTGCAATTCCACTTTTGCCTCCAATAGGTTGTTTGCGACGATTGATTGTTTTGTCGTATCGGGAAGGCACACGTTCGGCCAGCATCACCGTAGGGCACTTCTCACACCCGTGGAAGTGTTTACCCGACGTGCATCGCGGTGTATACACATGTAGAAATGTCCGGTAACGCACTGATCGATATCGAGTTGCGACGATAATGAAATATTGATAAACTGGCCCGGTTTAGATCCCCGCCCAGGGCATTCATCGTTCGTTTACAGCTATCCCGTAACCTCAACGAAGACAGATTTTCGGGCTGTCGTAAGCCGCTTTGAGATGTCCACCATGCAGCGTTCCGGCACGATCCAACCCGAGCGAGAAGCGGCGCCTCCCTTCGAGCCGTTGCTGCCTCGATTGCAAAATGATCCGCGATGGAGCCTTGCGCAAAGAGTGGTCTCCGGATCTCACTTTGCTCGTTCTCCCCTCCTCTCCAAATTCCTTCTCTTCGTTGTTGCCGAGACCATCAAGGGACACGAAAGCGAAATCACCGAACATCAGATTGGCGTGCAGGTGTTCGACCGGCCGCGCGGCTACCGCACCATTGAGGACAACATCGTCCGCAACTATGCGCGACAACTGCGGAAACGGCTTGCGGAACACTTCGCCAGTGAGGGCAGCAGCGAACCGGGGCGCATCGACGTCCCGGTGGGCGGGTATGTTCCTGTCTTCTCTCAAGTCGCAGAGCGAGATTCCACCGGGAACTGGCAAGGACATCCAATGCCGGTCGCTCTTCCTGCGCAACCGGCTCCGCGCATGCAGGAAATTGAGATCAGTGCTGCCCAGCGGAGATGGCGGCGCTGGGCGATCGGCGCATCCTTGCTCCTTGTGTACAGCGCTGCGATTGTCTGCGTCACCTGGATTGCCGGGTCCCGCGTCCGCGCTTCGCATCGGCCGCAGACTCTGGCGCATCCGCTATGGGCCACCCTGTTTGGCGGCCCGGCAAACACCTACATCGTGCCCGCCGACGCTGGATTCAATTTGCTTGAAGACCTGTCCCGGCGACCACTCTCTCTCGCGGACTATATCAAGGGTGGATACCTGGACCTGCCTCTTTCCGGAGTGGATGCGCACAGTGCGGAAGACCTGCGTTCGCAGCGGTTCACCAGCTTCGTCGATTTCCAGATTGTCGCCGCACTGTCCCGACTTCCAGAGTACGATCCGCAACGCGTTTCCCTTCGATTTCCACGCGATCTGAGGCTTGACGATTTGAAGAACTCCAATGCTATCCTCATCGGCTCCGTGGGTAGCAATCCCTGGGCGTCGATTGGAGACAGCGGCGCCAATTTCCGCATTGTTTATCGCCAGGGAATGCAGGGCGCGACGATCATCAACACCCATCCGCAATCAGGAGAAGCATCCTCCTACCTCAGTCAGTGGAATGAACCGGCACACGAGACCTTTGCCCTCATAGCGTTTCTTCCCAACCTTGGAGGCACCGGTCATTTACTACTTTTGCAGGGACTGGATGTGGCCGGGACTCAGGCTGCTGCGGAGACGATTCTGCGTCCGGCTGCAATCGATCCAATTCTGAAGCGCGCCACGCGACCAGACGGCTCATTGCGTTTCTTTGAAATCTTGCTGCGGTCAACAAGCATCGAGTCGAATTCTGCCGGGACTCAAGTGATTGCAAGCAGGATTTACTGACCGGTCATTTGCTCGGCCTTCGCGGCCCGATTTTGATGGTCGGCGCTGGAAGACGATTTTAGAATTTTTCTGCTTCGCCCCTAAGCTCTCGCGCACCAGCAAGGCGTTATCATGGGGCAGCGATTCTAAAGCGAAGCAACACATGCCAACAATAAGCAAAGGACTTAGCATGGGCTGAATCTTGGGCTGCCCAGATAGGAAGATTCTCTATCCCGGAGGCAGCTCGCTCCTGCTTCCACATTTGACAGAGAACGCCAATTATTCTGAAGGGCTTTTCGCTTTTCCGTCCCGCTAAGAATTCCTGGCCAATACGTTTGTGAAATCATGAGAGGGATAACTCAAAACGCTTCAGAGGCTTAGTGAAGGAGCCTTAAATGCTTGTCCTTAGGGAACTGCTGAAAGAACCGGTTGTTTCGGTGATCGAGCGCGAACAGGCCGCTTTGAACGACTTGATACGGTCGTGCCAGGGCCAAGTTGTTTTGTTTGGAGCCGGAAACCTGGGACGACGCGCTCTGGCGGCACTGCGTGGCATTGGTATCGAACCCCTTTGCATCTCCGACAACGATCGACCGCGTTGGGGAGGATCGCTTGAAGGATGCCCAATATTGTCTCCGACGGACGCAGCCGACCGGCATGGCGCAAACGCATTGTTTATCGTGACAATTTGGAATGCTGCGCACTGGTTTGTGGAAACGCTGGCGCAACTCAAAGGCTTGGGGTGCTTGAACATCTCTTCCTATTCGCCCATATATTGGCGATTCGGAGACACCTTCCTGCCCTTTCTCCTTAATGACTATCCACACCGAGTCTATGAAGACTCAAAGAATGTATTGGGGGCCGAGATTCTTTGGTCTGATCAAGAGTCCCTTGAAACATATAGGTCGCATGTCTATTGGTATGCCACTGGTGACGCGTCACACTTGCCCGGACGTCCGGAGGAGAACTCCTATTTCCCGTCAGACGTCTTTTCAATTTCTCCCAATGAGGTCTTTGTCGACTGCGGAGCCTTTGATGGTGATACAGTCAGGCAATTCACAGAGCGTACAGGAGACTCGTTTAACGCACTACACGTCATCGAGGCTGATCCGTTGTCTCTTGAAAAGCTCAATGCCAACTTGTGCCGAATGCCTGCACGGCTCGCCAAGCAAATAAAGGTTCATGCTTGTGCAATCGGCGCTGAACGCAGTTCCGTGAGATTCGAAACTACGGGTACAGTCGATTCAAAGGTCTGCTCCGAGGGTGGGGTTGAAGTTGATTGTATTCCGTTGGACGAGCTATGTGGGCACACTCCAGTCACAATGATCAAGATGGACATCGAGGGCGCGGAACACGATGCCTTGAGGGGCGCGGAAAAGGTCATTCGGCGAGACCGACCCATTCTCGCAATTTGTGTCTATCATAGGCAGAATGATCTTTGGCGGATTCCGCTTCTGGTGAAAGAAATGGTTTCTGAATACAGTTTGTATCTCCGCGCGTACGAAGGGGACGGGTTCCAGACCGTGATGTACGCCGTCCCCCCAGAACGTATTCTTAAAGAACCGGAACGGGGGGCAAGCTAAGTCTCCGTGGCTAACGAGGCATCGCGCGTCCCAAGATCATCCACTACTTTCCCGCGGTTAGCTTCTGTCGAAACGAGATCTTCTTGTGGCCGACGAAGCTAAAGAGCACAGTAATCCCCATCATGATGGCTGCGGCGATGTAGGACGCTTGCCCGGTATTGCGCAGGTGCGAGCGAAGAATCGCAACGAGGATGGGCAGACCAGCCAAGCCGATGAGGGCGCCGCCGCCATAGACCCCAAAACAGCGAATCCACTCGCGCAAGTAATTTCCTCGGGTATGAAAGACGAACCACTTATACCCCAGAAAAGCCACGCTAATGGTGATAAAGCTCCCGAGGGTCGCAGCGTACATATAGCTGTACGTGCCAAGCCCGCGCAACGTCCAGTTCAGAAGAGCAAACACCCCATAACCAAAGACCGTGTTGAATCCACCCACCACAAGATAGCGTGAGAACTGCAGGAACGACTTGTTAGAGTTCAGGGCCATTGGTCTCGAAATGATCTAGAAGTTGCGACGGTACCATCTGTGGATGCGTTGTCAATGAACAGGTGATTGAAGCGATATTCAGGAAGCCCTAGTGCAACAGCCATCAGGCGGCGATGAAGCTCGCGGACATTGAGTTCTTCGTTATAGCAGGGAGTAATGATTGTGATCGGCCTACTGCTCATTCTACTCACCATCCGGGAGAACGGAGACACGTTGGCAGTCGCTGGATTCAATCATAGCCGTTTGGACAAAAGTCTAGCATAGGCTCGATGCACTTCAGTCTCGTAGAAATATAACTCCGAAACTATCGTTTATGAGTTGGAGTCTCTGGCCATTTGGCGAGAGTTCCCAAGGATATAATTTGCGCCATGCCCACCGAAACAATCATAGTTCCCGACTCTGTTCGAGAGTTGGCTGAGCAATCTGTCGGGATATTCTTTGAAGGGGTCACGAAGACGCCCCGAGCGGTGAATGCGCGAGATCACCTGGACGTCGTCCGGCCGGTCAAGAAAGGCGAATTGCTGGAGCGCTTCACGCCATTGCATGGGAAGAAGCTGCTCGAGATCGGTTCAGGATATGGAACGAATTTGGCAACATGGATCAAGAAATACGATCTGGATGCGCACGGTACGGAGAGGGACACGGAGGGATTCGCGAGTTCGTTCAAGGCATCGCGCGCACTGTTTGAGGCGAACGGACTAGACCCGGAACGGATCATTCGAGTGGTAGACGACGCGCTGCCGTTTCCAGAAGCTTCCTTTGACGTTGTCTATTCCGGAAACGTTCTCGAACACACCGAGAGGCCTATGAAGGTGCTTGGGGAGGCTGTACGCGTCTTGCGCCCGGGAGGCGTTCTACACGTTGAGGTGCCAAACTATCTTTCGTACTTCGAAGGTCACTATCTTGTGCCGCAGCCGCCGCTTCTGTGGCGTTGGGTCTTACCCGCATGGGTGCGCCTACTCGGCCGCGATCCTGCGTTTGCTTACACGATGCGGACAGAGATCAATCCGATATGGTGCAGGCGCGCGGTTAAGCAAATCAATAAGGAATATCCGATCCGATTACTCTCACTCGGCGAAGAGGTGTTCCTGGATCGATTGGCAGAGCCTTTTCAGTTCGAAATGGAACGTACCGCCGCGAAGCTTGGCCCGCTGATTAACTTCGTGCAGCGCGTGAACGTGGGGAACTGGATGGGAAGGCTGATCGTGCTGGCGCAAGGACATTACCCGATCTATCTCACGTTGCGCCGGGAAGTGAAGTAGAGGCCGGTCATCTTAACTGGAACGGACCGAACGCACAGGCTTCTTTCGACCTCGAAGGGCACCATACCCGCAGCGTCGAAGTCCCAGTTGTTGTAGAAGAAGCGCGTGCCTGGATATCGAGATCCATTTCGTCAAGGAAGCGCAGATTCTTTCAGAGAATTCGAAATCGCAAGTGAAATTCATGCACGATATTCGCTTGGCCGTTGCCAAAAATTATTCAGAGAACCTTCGCGAAGAGGTAAAGAAGGGGATGCAGGAGAAGGCATCGCAAGGCACGTACCCCGGACGTGCCCCCTACGGCTACCGCAATAACAAGGCGACACGTGCCATTGAGATTCATCCCGAAAAGGCCCCTATAGCGAAGCAAGTGTTTGAACACTACGCGTCGGGACGCTTTTCGTTGCTGTCGCTGTCCAAAGAATTGCGGCACGTGTGGGGCACATCGATCTCGAAAACGAACCTCCAGAAGATGATTATCAACCCGTTTTACATTGGCCAATTCAACTGGGGAGGGAACACGTACCGGGGCACACAGCCCACATTCATTAGCCCCGAACTTTTCGCGCGGGCAAATGCGGTCTTGCATGGCTACAACAAGCCGAAGCACAGTAAGAATGAAATCGCATTTCGGGGATTGCTCACGTGCGCACATGACCATTGCACAGTGACCGCAGAACTGAAGAAGAACAAGTACGTGTACTACCGATGCAGTGGAGGACGAGGGCCATGCGATCTTCCGCGTTTTCGTGGACAGGAGATCGCGGAAAGAATGGGACACATCCTCAAGAATGTGTCCATTCCTGAAGAGGTGGCGCACAGTATCGAAGTGGCAATTGCTTTCGCAACATCTCAGAAACGCCCGGATCGAGTTTACCGAGACAGATGTAAAGGAATTGACGACCTATGTGAAAGGGTTTCCGCCATCTGTTGAAATGGCCGTTTCGTTGATTCGGGATAGAGGGATGGGCTTGGTAAAGGCTGATAAACGCCTCTTGGTTGGCCTTCAAACTCAAACCTACACGGAACTACTTGAGTCCTATTCGCTTGCCACGCTCGAATTGGAGATTCTTCGATTGTTAGCAGCCGACCTATCTCTGCCCTTTCAAGGTATAGTGGCCCTTTTGGAAAAGGAGTCTTCTGAAGTTGCGGATGCGCTGGCAAAATTGGCTGATTTGAGCTTGGTCCAACCGAATGACAATGGCTATTCCATCTCTGCTCCAATTCGGTTTGCCGTCCAATCGCTCACTGGATTCCTCATCGATTCCGACTATCAGCGAGTTGTGAAGAAACTGCGAGCCGAGTTTTGGACCTCTTCGGACGAAATTCCCTCCCTACAAGTAATCGATACTACGATTCAAGCGGTGCTGCGAAGCGGCGTTGAGGATGATGAGTTTAAGGAGTACATCATTCCATCGTCACTTTATCAAGCAGCAAAAAGTCTATCTGACCAGAGAGGCTATGAGAATCTGAGCAAAGCAAGGAAGCTACTTCAACGGCTTATCGAACTAGACGCAATTCACCGGCGAGGGCTTAATCTGCTTTGCAAGGTCAATACAAGATTGCGAGATTTTGCCAAGGGCCGTGAAATTTTGAAGACGATGGAACGACATTGCGGAGGCACTCGGGGCGGTGCTTGGACAGACGCCGGTAGGTAATGACCACGCGGCCTCATACCACAAACTGATGCTTGGAGTTGTCGAGTTTATTTTCTTTCCCAAGCTCGCGCATCCAAGGAAAGAAAGAGAGATTCACGAAGGGCGAAAGCGCATCGACATTGTGATGGAAAATGCTGCTCATACGGGACTCTTCTTTACAATTCCAAATATTCGTCGTCTCCCTTGCGCCTATGTTCCCATCGAGTGCAAGAACTATGGACGCGAAGTGGGCAACCCGGAGCTGGACCAATTGTCCGGTAGGTTTGCCGTCAATCGCGGAAAGCTCGGTTTTCTATGCTGCCGCCAGTTTGAAAATAGAGGCTTGTTCATACAGCGATGCAGAGATACATTCCGAGATGACCGTGGGTTGGTCCTCCCTCTCGACGACGAAACGATTCTGAGATACCTAAGACTTGTTGAGCAGGGAAACCGGAACGCCCTTGAGCGCGAATGGGGAGAGCTGGTATCCGAAGTATGGCTCAATTAATGCAGTGTTGTCCCCGCGCTCCGGCCCGCCCATCAAGGCGAAAATGCTTGCTAAAAATGACCCCTTGGGCCATACTATTCAGCACCGGGAGATTTGTTGTAACCGATTGATTCTAAAGATGGTCGGGGAGAGAGGATTTGAACCTCCGACCCCCTGGTCCCGAACCAGGTGCTCTACCAGGCTGAGCCACTCCCCGACATGCTGTGTGGATGCGAATCTTCGGGCGCTGCCTGGCGCGTTCGTCCCGATGATACGCTTTGACAAGTTTAGCAGAAACGTGGGGCCCCAAGATGGCCTCACGGGGCGACGGCACGGTAGACGTGCGCCCTTTCTAGAGCAGTGGCGCAGCCTCGCAGGCGCGCCGAGACCGCGTGCTATTTCTTTTCGCTTGCGGCGGACGGTGCAGCGCCAGGGAATATTCCCTCAAGAGGCGCGCCGCGCTTTTCATCGCCAAGCGGATCGGGGAGCGGTTTGCGTGGCAGCATCTGGTCGCGCTGCGCCGCGTTATAGACAAAGATGGCCTCGACTGTGGCGATCTGCTTCAGGTCGGCTGGCTGCAGCCGCTCCACCACGTCTTGATTGGAGTGGTGGGTGCGGCTCTCATAGTCGAGGTCATCCTGGATGAACTGAAAGCCGGGAATTCCAACCGCGTCGAAGCTGAGATGGTCCGTGCCACCGGTGTTGCGCATCGTGAGTGTGGTGACGCCAAGGTCTTTCAACGGTGCGATCCATTGCGCAAAGATGGGTGCGACCGCAGCATTGCCCTGCAGATAGACGCCGCGGATCCGACCGGATCCGTTATCGACGTTGAAGTAGCCGGAGATGTTCTTCTGCTCCGGCTTTAGCTCGAGCGGGCCTGCATAGCGCCGCATGAACTCGGGCAGAGCGAGCTGATCCGGAGCTGTCGACAGGGGAGCCGAACCAAAATGCTGCTTTACGTAGCCTTTCGAGCCGAACAGGCCCTGCTCCTCGCCTGTCCAAAGGGCGATGCGAATGGTGCGACGCGGCTTGACATCGAGCGCCTTCAGGATGCGCACGGCCTCCATGGCCACAATGGTTCCGGCTCCATTGTCGGTTGCGCCGGTCCCTGCGATCCAGCTATCGAGATGACCGCCGAGCATGACCACCTGATCCTTCAGCCTGGGGTCGGTGCCTGGAATTTCAGCGACAGTGTCGAAAGCGTGCTCGTGTTCGCCAGTGAATTTGGTTTCGACATCGACTTCCACGCTGACGGGCGCATGGGCCTGCGTGAGCCGGTAGAGACGGCCGTAGCTTTCGATGGCTGCAACCACCACGGGAATTTTCACACGGTGGTCGGCGACATAGGGGATGCGGCCGAGAGTCGCGCCGTTGTCATCAAAGAGGGTGCCGCCGGAGCCGCCGCCATTCTTACCGTCGCGGCTGGGCTCGATGACTGCGGCCACCTTTTCATCGGCGAAGAACTGCGCCACTTTGTCGATGAGGCGCAAGCGCTCCTGGCGTGCTTTCATACGCGCCTGCATCTCAGGCGGAATGCCACCTGGATTGGCGGTTACGGGGAACTCCGCGAGATCGTCCAATTCCTTTTCGGTGGAGCGCTCAAACAGAGCCTTGTCGACTGGAGGAACATCGCGCATGGGCCCGAAGAGAACGACTTTGCCTGCCAGCGTGCCTTTATATTTGTCGAAATCCTGGTCATTCTGGATGTTCACGAAGACCACATCGCCTGTGACTGGACCGGGCGTGGACGGCGACCAGGGCGTGGCCTGCACGATGAGAATCGCGGTATCCGGTGTGACCATACGTGCCCACGTGTTGAGCTGCTGCCAGCCCAATCCGAATTCGCCCCAGTCTTCAAGGTGAGCGTTTTCGAGACCGATCTTCGTCAACGTGTCACGGGTCCACTGGTTGGCTTTCATCAGGTTGGGCGAACCAGTGAGGCGAGGGCCGATGCCGTCCATGAGCGCGGTCGCGAATTCCATGACGTGCGAGCGGTTGAGGCCCTCATCGCGAATCCGTTGATACATGGTCAGATCCAGCGTCTCGGTAGCCGGCTGCACTTCGGCGTAAGGATCGACAGCTGCAGGTGGCTGCGTCGTCTTGGATTTGTCGGCAGCATACAAGGCAGCTGCAGCGCAGAGTAGCGCAGCGGCGAAAAAGCGAAAGGAATTCTTCAGCATTGGGAAAAGGGCTCCGATGGGAAGGTGCAAGCTATTGCACGCATTCTACGGCATGCAGCTGGGGGATCCGCGGCGAACCCTTCGCACGGAAGGAGGTTTCCTCTGAGGCAAGAGGTCGGCTTCTTATAACGACCGAGGAGCTAATCGCTTTTGTCATCGTTCGATTCGACACCCGCCGGAAGATCGATCGCGACGAGGGCGAAGTGGGTCATGCCGTTTTTGGGTTCTTCAAACCCCACAATGTGCTGATGGCGCTTCGAACCGGCCTTGAGTTGCAGGCCGCCCGACACGTCGACGCCATTGGTTTTGCCATTGATTTGGATATTTGTGTGATGGCCACTATCGGAACAGTTCAGGCCTTCAGCGGTCACAGTGGGAGTACCGACGGGAGCATTGCCCTGGCAGGTGAGCACGTCACCATAGCGGCCGAGCGCTTTTTTGTAAAAGGCTGCAACCTTGTCCTGTGGATCGGCGGATGCGTAGGAGACAGCGCGCACATGCAATTGCCACTCGCCGAACCCCATATGTACGTCGGCGGATTTGTGCTGATCGTCATCCTTGACGAGTTCGGCGCCCGGATAGGTGGGAAGGCCGAGATCGGCAGCCGTCGTGTCGTTGGTGTTGACGTGGACACCGCCGAACGGGGTGTCGACCTGGACCGATTTATCTTCGCCGTTCGCGCCTTTTTCCGTGTGTATGCGGCACCCGGCACACCACGCAACGAGCGCCAGAACCGCCCCAATGGTTAATACTTTCCGCATCATGGCAACCGCCCTCTTTCCCAGTAATACGCTGGAGCCGGCCCGTCGGTTCCTCAGAGATTCCGCGCCAAGAACAGCAACCGTTTTACCACTTTTGCTGCGGGTTGGAACACAGAAGGAAGCGAATCCTTTATTGTGGAGCGCATGACGAAGGGGCGATTTCGCGGATGGGAAGTCCTTGTAGCCGGGGTGGTTTGTGCCGGGACAGCCGTTCTTGGGCAGGCCCTGACTCAAGATCAGGCCGATCGCGCGAACTCCAAGCCAATTCAGGTCCGGGTGCATGCCGGGAGACCAGTCGGCGCTTATTCGCCGATCTGGAACTATTTTGGCGCAGATGAGCCAAATTATCTGTACGCGCCGAACGGGAAGAAGCTTCTGAGCGAATTGGCGGCGCTGAGCCCTGCGCCGGTGTACTACAGACCCCACAATCTGCTGACTACGGGCAATGGAGACGGGTCACTGAAATGGGGCTCGACCGATGTGTACACGGAGCGGCCCGATGGAACGCCGGTGTATGACTTCACGATCACCGACCGGATTTTTGATGCGCTGGTTCAGGCACATGTGCGGCCGCTGGTCGAGGTTGGGTTTATGCCAGAGGCGCTGTCGGCGCATCCCGAGCCCTATCGGCACAGCTTCCCAAAGGGCGATGTCTTCACGGGCTGGAGCTATCCGCCGAAGGACGAAGCGGCGTGGGCGAAGTGGTCGAAGCTGGTTGCGGTCTACGCGGGACACTTGAAGCAGCGCTATGGAAGCCAGACCGGAACATGGCTGTGGGAAGTGTGGAACGAGCCGGATATTTCCTATTGGCATGGGACGGCTGCCGAATACAACCGTTTGTACGACGTGACAGCAGCCGCCATTCGCGACGTGCTGCCGCAGGCGAAGATCGGCGGACCCGAAGCGACGGGAGTCAGCGATCATTCGGAGCCTTTTCTACGCCAGTTTCTGGAACACTGCGCCCACGGCGTCAATGCGGCGACAGGCGGCGTAGGCGCTCCGCTCGACTTCATCAGTTATCACCCCAAAGGGCATCCGACGTTTGTGGATGGGCATGTCGTGATGAGTGTGGGCACGCAACTTCGAGCCGTTGAGCGCGGGATGAAGGTGATTGCGAGTTATCCAGAGTGGAAGAACACCCCCATCATTCTGGGCGAGAGCGATCCGGAAGGATGCGGCGCGTGCCTGAGTGCGCAGAACGGTTATCGCAACGGTCCACTTTATGGTGCGAGCGTGACTGAGGCGACGATGCGTACGTATGAGCTGGCGCGGAAGTACGGCCTGACGGTGCAGGGCGCTGTGACGTGGGCGTTCGAGTTCGAAGACCAGCCGGCGTTTGCTGCGTTGCGGGCTCTCGCGACGGACGGAATCGACAAGCCGGTGCTGAATGCGTTCCGGTTGATGGGAAAGCTGAGCGGTGAGTGGCTGGCGACTGAAAGCGATGGTGCGCTGCCACTCGACGAAGTTGTCGCGCACAGCGTGACGGGCGCTCCCGATGTAAATGCTGTGGCGACGCAGAATGGCAAAGAAGTGGACGTTCTGGTGTGGAATTATCACGACGCGGATGTGGCCGTGCCGGATGCGCAGGTGCAGGTGGAGATCGATGGGCTGCGTGGCGCCGGTGCGTTGGAGTCGGAGTTTCGTGTGGATGCCGAACACAGCAACGCCTATCGCGTGTGGCAGCAGATGGGCAGCCCGGCGCAGCCAAGCGCGGAGCAGTTGAAGGAACTAGAAAAGGTCGGGCAACTGGAGCAAACGAGACCGGACCATTCGATCGCGACGAAAGATGGAATGGCGACGATAGGGCTGAGCGTGCCGCGACAAGGCATCGTGCTGGTGCGGCTGCAAGAGAAGTGATTCGGGGTTAGTGGGCCGAGTTGCCGTCTTCTTTGGAACTGGTAGCGAAGAGGATGCAGCAGGCGAACACAAAGACCAAGACCGGAACGACGAAGAACGGGGAAGTGATGTCCATGGTGAGGCTCCCTGGAAGTAGAGTAGCAAACGGTATTGGAGCGGAGCTAGCGGTGTTCGCGGGTTAGCTAGGCCCGCCAAATTGTTACCCGTGGAACAATTGTGCGAGTTGGCACACTTGTTGACTCAATTTGCGAAGAATTGCGGTGACTCAGGTACCGAGAAGTTGCACCATTTCCGAGGAAAGCGGGGGGAGTATAGGGGGGAGGGGGTAGGTAGGGGGGTGGGGATACATCCTCTTCCGGCTTCGCTCGTTGCTCGAAGGATCATCTGATTCAATTCTCCGCTTCGCGGAGGTAATTCTCTGCAATTCGCCCTTCTTGCTTGTGAGGCAATCGCCGCGACGTCGGGCGGCTCGACGCGACGAGATAAGACAGAAGCAGGTCTCTCGCTGTCCTGGCAGATACATCCCGAATTGCAGATCTTTCACTTCGCTCGGCCCCACAGAGACTGTCTGTGGGGGCCCCGAAGACCGCTCCGTTCAGGATGACAGAGGTGAGTTGAGGTGTGTGCTTTCCCACCCTAAGTGTGGTTCTTCTTTTGAAGAACCACACTTAGAATGGGGCACCCATTTTCGTGCTGGTTGACGCTTCCCGCGAGTTATTCCTTTGGGCCGCCGTTGGGGTAGTCGACTCTTATGGTGAGGATCTCGAAGGGGTGGATGGGTGCTTTGACCACGTCTCCAGCGACTTCGAGCGGGCTGCCTTCCGGGGTTTCCATCATGTTGGTGACGGTGGCCTCAGTTGCGCCGGGAGGGACGTGGAACTCGACGGTCGAGTCCTTGCCTGCCCACTCATAGGCGCGGAAGATGAGGCCCTTGGCGTCTTCGGCTTTCTTGACGGCGGTGAGGACGACGTTCTCCGGAGAGACAGACGCGAAGGAGTGCTCGGCGGGTAGTGTGCCTGGGTGTGCCGTGGTGACGACGGCCGTGAGCGGGTAGTTGTACTCGAAGCCGTGGCGGACGGTCATGGCTTCTTTCCAAGTGCCTGTGTGGGGATAGAGTGCGTAGTGGAAATGGTGGCGGCCCATGTCGGCGTCGGGGTCGGGCCATTTGGGCGAGCGGAGCAGGGTGAGGCGGAGCAGATTGCCGACGGCATCGTAGCCGAACTTGGAGTCGTTGATGACGCTGAGGCCGTGCTTGTCATTCCCGAGGTCGGCCCACTGCTGCGCGGGGACCTCAAACTGCGCCTTCTCCCAGCTGTTGTCGCGCGTGGTAGGGCGCTCGATGGCGCCGTATGGGATTTCGTAGGTCGCGAATGGGCTTGTTGCTGAGACGGGGAAGGATGCTTTGAGAAGGATGTGCGATTCGTGCCAGTCGATGTCGTTCTCGACGTCGGTAAAGTCCGCGCCCGGAGGAAGGCTGATGGTTTGAACGAACTTCGAATTCTGCCAATGGTGCGTGACCCGAATTGCCGGAAGCGGCGTTCCGGTTTTAACAAGCTCAACCGAGTCGGCGTGATCGATGGTCATGGGCGCTACGTCGAGTGTGCCGGGATCGATGTTCCAGGCGTCGTATTCCTTCGGCGTGTCCTTGAAGAACTGGAGTTGATTGCCGCAGGCGCCTTTGCCCAGGGCTTCAAAGCCGGAACGCAGATCGGAGAGGCTGGTGATGCAGCCTGTCTGCTTGTTGACGGTCACGCGCAGGTTTGCGTTCTCAATGACCAGGCTGTCGCCGGCATCGTGTGCTTTGGTTGCCTGGTAGGTTGGGCCGTTCGGCGCCTCCGAGTAAACGCGGTGAACCTTGTATCCCAGCGCGGGGATATCGCGGACGAACATGCGGAATTCCGTCACGCCGGTCTTTGGATCGAATGACACGAGGTCGGGTATCTGGGTTTTGCCTGTCGCGATGTCTTCCACGTGTACACCCGAAGGATTGGCGCCCGGCAACTGTACTTTGACTGTGACGACACCGGACCGTTGCCACCCGAGCGGATTGAAGACAACCACGGGGACGGCCTCGGGATGATTGACCTGCGTGTCGATGTGTTCGGTCACATCCTGCAGCGCGCCCGACGAGATTTCGTTGGTGGACCAGCGGACCACGTCGTAGTCCTTTTGCGCGTCCTTATAGATGATGCCGATGCCGGAGCCGGCGGCGAGATCGTGGAACTGGTTGAAGAGGACCTTCTTCCAATCCTCTGTAAGTTCTCGGCCGGGATACTTATCGCCATCCAACCACGCGAGAGACGCCCACTTTTCGGCGTTGAGCGTTGCGATGGATGACTCGCGCATGTTGCGTTTGTGGTCGGCCTGCGTGGTCATGACGCCGCGGTGGTATTCGAAGTAGAGCTCGCTTTTCCAGGTAGGAATGGCGACTTTGCCTTCGACCGCTGCGGGAGCCGAGTAACCCTTCGCGATGGACTGATAGTTCCACGTGGGGCTGTCGGGCGCGATCTGCTTCTCGATCGACGAGAAGTAGGACTGCGCGATGCCGAATTCGAATTTCGGCATGACGTGGCCGCCGTCTGTGCCGCGTTCCGCCCAATGTACGCCCTCATCGAGGATGGCGCGCGTGGGACCGCCGCCGTGATCGCCGATGCCATAGAGGTCCATCATCTCGGTCATGCCGGTGGCGCGGGTGCGTGCGACGGCGAGATCCTGAGAGAGGCGCACCGGATTGAGGTTGTTGTTGGCGTAATCGTGCGGGAAGTATGCGAGGACCTTGGAGCCGTCGGGCGACTCCCACCAGAAGAGCTTGAAGGGGAGCTGATTGGTGTCGTTCCAGGTCATCTTCTGGGTGACGAAATAGTCGACGCCGGACTTCTTGTAGATCTGCGGGAGCTGCCAGGTATATCCGAAGGAGTCAGGATTCCAGCCGATGCGGACATCCACACCGTAGGCCTGCTGATACCAGCGCTTGCCGACGAGGAGCTGGCGCACGAGGGATTCCCCGTCGGGCAAGTTGAGGTCGGGCTCGACCCACATGCCGCCGACGACTTCCCAGCGGCCTTCTTTGATGCGCTGGGCGATTTCAGCGTTCAGGTCGGGATATTTCTGCGCCATCCACTCGTTGTATTGCGCGGCGGATTGCGTGTACGTGTACTGCGGATACTCATACATGAGTTGGAGCGCCGTGCCGAAGGTGCGTTTGACGACGTCGACGGTTTCAGTCCAGGGCCACAGCCATGCGGCATCGATGTGCGAGTTGCCGGTGAGATGGAACGTAGCCGTCTCGAGAAGCGGTTTGAGGGCTTCGAGCTTCTGGTGCGCGGCGCGGAGGCTGGAGTCGAATTTCTGCTGGGCCTGGGCGCGTGCGGCCGCGTCGGGCGCTGCGGCGGCATCGAGCGCGGAAAGATCGACGGCGCGAATGGAGTCGTTGAGAGTAGTCAACTGGCTTGTGTCCTTGGGCGCGAGAGAGGGAACGAGCAATGCAGCGGACAGAAACTCGACGCGGAGATCTTCAGGATTAGGGCGGCTCTCGGGGAACTCGATGCGCAGAGTTGCGCCGCGGAAGGTTTTCTTGTCGACAGTATGGAGGAGCTTGATGGCAACGGTGACCTTGTCGCCGGGCTTGGCTTCATCGAAGAGAACGACGGGTTCAAGGTCGTCGCCCATGGCCACGCGGCGACCGTTGAAGTAGAGGATCTCCGGCATAGGGCCATTGGCCTCGGCGTGAAACTGGAACCAGATGCGCGAGCCGGTGAGGTCGTAGCCACTGAGGGTTACGGGCACGGTGTAAGTCTGCCGGAACCAGAGGGCGTCGTTGGGCGCTTCGCTGCGCGGGGTGATGGACTGCCAGGAGCTTTCATCGAGCTTGATTGCTTCTCCATGGGCGAGGTCGCCGGAGTGCATCTTCCACGTGCCATCGGGAAGATGGGAGATCGCGGAAAGGCGCGCGATGACCGCTTGCGATTCCGGCTTGAGGTTGGCGGCGATTTTCGCGGCCTCTTCGGCGGATTGGGCCTGCATGTTGCAGGAAAAAAGCAAGGCTCCGGAAACGCTTACAAGAATGGCAACGAGAGTGGCAAGAACGGAAGGACGACGACTCGATTTCAAGGCAGGAATCATGGCGATTTGCTCCCCGGAGCATATTAAGTCATTTGGCTGCGGACCCCTTGTTCATATTGCAAGTCTGGCGGAATGCGGAGGCCTGTCTATTTGCCCTGCCGCTCTTGCTTTTGTTTCTGCTCAGGATTCTGTTCAAGGTGCTCGATGTAACCAAGTAGCGCGCCCCAGTGATAGAAGCGGTCGCTGCTGGCGACGTCGTCGCCGCTGCCGGTGAGTGCGTTGTAGTTTTCGTGTACGTGACCCTTCTCGCGCCACTCCTTCAGGAAGAGGTCGTAGGATTTTTGCGCAAACTCGCGACGGGTGGCGGGATCGTCGTAATTGAGCAGGCCGAGGTAGACGAGAAAATTCATCGGGCCCCAGATACGGCCGCGCCAGTAGTTCTGATCGTGAAAGGCCGGATCGTTGCGCGCAATGGAAGGGATAACCCATTGCCCCCAGAATTCATCGGAATTGAGCAGATGTTTTTCGATCATCGTGCGCGCCTGTCCGGGCGTGGCGGCGTGAGCCAGCATCGGATAGAAGTTTGTCGGCGACAGCCGTAAATTGAATTGCCCGCTATGCAGGTCCTTATTGAGAAAAATGCCGGTCTTTTCATCCCATAGAGTTGAGAGCTTTGCGCGGTAGCGGGCGGCCCGAGCGCGGAGTTCATTGGCTTCGATGGGTTTCGCAAGCGTGTCTGCGATTTCCGCGAGAGCATCGCAGTCGCCAATATACAGGCTTGTCATGCCGACATCGGCGTATTCGAGCAAGTGGGTTTGCGGATTGTAGACCGTTCCGTCGTACATGGGACTGTTATCGAGGCCGGATTCATAAACCGCGCCCTGCCATGTTCCACGGGATGTGTCATCGACGTTGACTGGCTGGTTGTCAGGATCGCTGCCGAGAACGATGTAACCCCGCATGTCGCGATGCGCGCTCCACCAGCGATTCCAACTCAAGAGTGAAGAGAACGCTTCTTCGAGAAACCAGCGGTCTTGAAACTTGCGATAGAGACCGAGGACGGTAAGAGCGCCGACGGGCGGTTCGCTGCGGTCGGAGCTTTTCGATCCGCCGGCGCGAGCGTAATTGGGAACAAAGCCTTCAGGTGTCTCTTCGCGAAGAGTTTCAAGCGCGTTTGCGTAGGCGAGGTCTTTGCCGCCCATCGAAGCCATAGTGGCGGCGAAGAAGGTGTCCCAATCGAAGAGTACATAGCCACCCCAGTTGACGGACCAGACTCGGCTGACGGGTGAAAAGACGCGCTGTTTCTCAGGGTCGTAGATAGTGTCCCATCCAAGGGTTGTTTCAATGGCGCTCAGGATCGGACGGTCGGAGCCGGCGGCTTTCACAGACGTTTTGTAGGCTTCTCTCTGCCGCGAGATTGCAGAGATGATTTCATCGAGCGAACGGTGCTTGCCCGTGCTGATGCCGACGGGACCTGTGAGTTCGGCCGCGAAGTAGGGACCGGGCACCGGCACAGCAACCGAGTATTTGTTAGGCGGATCCGAACAAGTGCAGTAAACGGCGACCAGACCGTTGTGTCCGTCGTTCGCCATAATCTCGTCTGTGCTTGAGCTGCTCTTTTCTGTCGTGCCCGCGCGGTTCCAGAGATAATTCACCGAGAAGACCACAGTTGGAGGAATCTCCGATGCGAGATTTGACGGCAGGGGCGCAATCACCAAGACCAGATCTTCGCCGTCATGAGCGCTTTCTAAGAGCCATTTATGTCCCTTCCATTCGAAATCCAACCGCGTGTAGCTGCCGTCCCAGGAGTGCGGACCGGGTGTCACGACTTCTGCGCCGGGATTGAGGCGACCGATCAGCGCATCTTGAAGAAAGGCGTCGCCGTATTCGGTTGTGTTGTGTTTGATGCCGACGTGAATCGCGAGTCCTTCGGGGAGGTGCACTTGAGTGGCGACACTGTGCACGTCCCAAGTGTTCCAGCCTCGGGCAAGTCGCTGTTGCACCCGGCGGTAGTCGTCGGCGGAGTTCGAAGCTGTAGATTCCCCGGCTCGGTCCGTGGGGCGAGCGAGTGGCGCGTGTGGAATGATCGGGCCTTTTGAGGTTACAGCCGCCTGCGCGTTTGCGGAATGGCTTCCGATAAGAGAAACCGCGAGAAGGACGGGCGAGGCCAGCAAGATTCGTGTTCTGCAATTGAGCACGGGGCTCCAGACTGGCCAGGCAACTACACCCAGCCCCCATCGATGACGTAGCTTTGGTTGGTGATGGCGCTGGAGTCGTCGGCGGCGAGGAAGAGCACGAGGCGAGCGACGTCCTCGGGCAGGATGTCGCGCTTCAGCGCTTGCCTGGAAAGAATTTCGGCTTTGTACTCGGGTGTATACCAGAGGCGCCTCTGGCGTTCTGTGACAATAGCGCCGGGAAGGACTGCATTGACGCGAATGTTGAAAGGTCCGACCTCATGGGCCAGGGTTCTGGTGAGGCCGACGATGGCGGCTTTGGCAGCGATATAGAGGGGGAGGCCGGTGGATGGAATCATCCACGAGATGGACGACATATTGATAATCGATCCGCGCTGCTGTGCGCGCATGGTGGGCAGGACGGCCTGAATGGTGAAGAAATGCGGGCGCAAATTGACGGCGATGGAGTTGTTCCAGTATTCGGGCGAGACTTCGTCGATGGAGTGGCGCTTGTCATTGGCTGCGTTGTTGACGAGGACGTCGATCGTGCCAAAGGCGGAGAGAGCCTTCTTAACGGCGGATTGCAGCGCAGAGATGTCGGTGAGGTCGCAGGGAATGTAGAGCGGGGCGGGGTAACCCTCGGCGGCGAGGGAGCCTGCGAGCTGATGCGCGGGCTCGTCTTGAATGTCGAGGAAAGCGACGCGGGAACCCTGTTGAGCGAAGTGTCGCACAAGGGATTCGCCGATGCCGGTGGCGCCGCCGGTGATGAGGATGGCTCGATTGTCCAGGCTGGGGTAACGCGCGAATCGGTGCCCAGTTTTCGGCGCGGATTGGGGGACGGACCGCGCAGCCTTTTGCGGGACGTCGGAGGGGTGAGCTGGCATAGGCAAGAAGGAACCGGAGCAAGTATAGTGCCTCGACGGATGTTGATGAATCGAAAGGCTATTCCAGCGGGGCCCGACTTCTACCGTAATATGGGACTTCGTCTTCGGCCAGCTGAGAAAAAGAGCATACTGTTAGTGGCCGTACATGCCGGAATGCTTCCCCGATCACCATTCCGGCGGTTAGACTTTCAGGGATGATTTGGTAGTCCAGAGTGCTGACAGCGGGCCAGCAAATCGATTGAGCTGCTTTAGATGAGCCGGCAGCGGCTCCATCAGGAAGTCAACAAACCAGTAAGAACGAACGGACTCTTGCTTGTTGTCCAGGCTTGATGCACGGGTATATCGCTCGTGGTGTGCGGTGAAGCAAAGAGAAGGCTCCGAGAACCGGTTTCGGCTGTCGGGTGGCTTCAAGTAAGTCGAAGAATACAAATAGGAAAGCACAGGGGGAACTATGGCGGAAACAGCTCGTTATCCCGGTATCCGGGTCACGGCCAACGGCAACCAACTGGTCAGTTACCACACGGAGACGCGGATTGCCGATGCCGGTGTCTTTTATCCCATCACGCCTTCAACAGAGGGCGGCGAGCTTTTTCAGCAGGCCTATGCCGAAGGCCATTTGAACGTGTTTGGCGGCAACACGATTGCCATCGAAACTGAGGGCGAGCATGCGGCGCAGGGCGGTGCGATTGCGCACTCTGTGTGCGGCAAGCGGGTGGTGAATTTTACTTCGGGGCAGGGTGTGGTGTACGGCGTGGAGCAGTACTATCACGCGCCGGGCAAAGGCTCGACCATGGTGCTGGAAGTGGGCGCGCGCGCGCTGACCAAGCATGCGCTGAATGTGCACTGCGGCCACGACGATATTTATGGTGCGCTGGATACGGGCTGGATCATGCTCTTCGGCAAGGACGCGCAGCAGGCCGCCGACCAGGCGCTGATTCTGCGTCGCGTAACGGAGCAGAGCCTGACCCCGGGCATGAATATTATGGATGGCTTTTTGACGAGCCACCTGGAGCGCACGTTCTACAAGCATGAGTCGGAGCTGATTCGCGAGTATCTTGGCGCGCCCGATGACATTATCGATTGTCCCACGGAGGCGCAGCGCGTTTTGTTTGGACCCACGCGCCGCCGCGTGCCGAAGATGATGGACCTGACCAACCCAATTTTGCTGGGGCCGGTGCAGAACCAGGAACACTACATGAACGGCATCGTAGCGCGCAGAAATAACTTCGCCGAGCCGATTCTGCAATTCCTTGAAGAAGCGTATGAGAAGTTTGCCGAGCTGACGGGCCGCCGCTATGGACTCATCAGCAAATACAAGACCGATGACACGGACACCGTGTTTGTCTCTCTGGGTTCGGCTGCGGAGAACATCGAAGCTGCCGTCGATTATCTGCGCGCGACACGCGGCGTGACGGTGGGCTCGATTCACGTGAACGTGATTCGGCCGTTCCCTGAGGCGGCGATCGTGGAAGCGCTGAAGGGCAAGAAGAACGTCATCATCCTCGAACGCACCGACGAGGCGCTGGCCGGCGACAATCCGCTGGGCCGCGACATTCGCACCGCGCTGTCGAAGGCGATTCAGTATGAGGGCCATCCGGCGGCCGAGGGACTGCCTGCCCTGGCGATGGATGAGGTGCCGCATATCTACTCCGGTACCTACGGCCTGGGATCGCGCGATTTCCGTCCGGAACATGTGATTGGCGCGTATGAGTTCGCAACGGCGGGCCGAGCGCGCAAAGACGGCAAGACCGCTGCGGACGGGGTGAGCTTCATCGTGCTCGGCATCGACCATCCTTATAGTGTGGTGGGCGATGAAACGCCGTCGCTGCTGCCGGAAGGGGCGGTTGCGGTGCGCTTCCACTCGATCGGCGGATGGGGCGCGATCACCACAGGCAAAAACCTCGGTGCGATTCTCGGCGACTTGAACGACCTGCTCTACGAGCGCGACGGACTCGTCGACGATAAGGGCAATCCGAAGGAAGTCATTCACGTTTCGGCGAATCCGAAGTACGGATCGGAGAAAAAAGGTGCGCCGACCAGCTATTTCATGGTGGCAGCGAAAGACCGCATTCGCGTGAATTGCGACCTGCGTCACGTGACGGTCGTGCTGTGCTGCGATCCGAAGGCGTTTACGCACACCAATCCTCTGGATGGCATCCAGGAGGGCGGAAGCCTGGTGTGGGAGTCGGACGCCGAGGGCGAGCGTGCGTGGGAGAATCTGCCACTCTGGGCGCGTAAGCAAATTATCGAAAAGAACATTCGCGTCTTCACGCTGCCGGGATTTGAAATTGCCCGCAAGGCGACAGACCGCGGCGACCTGCAATTGCGTATGCAGGGCAATGCATTTCTCGGCGCATTCTTCGCCGTGAGCCCCATGCTGCAAGAGTTCGGCATCACGCAGGAACAATATCGCGAAGTTGTGCACAAGCAATACGTGAAGAAGTTCGGCAAGCTGGGCGATGCGGTTGTCCAGTCGAACATGGAAGTGATGATCCAGGGCTTCGAGCGCGTAAAGGAGATCAAGATTGGCGAGATGAATGCGGCGGATCGCTCGACGCTACGTGGGGTTGCGCTGCTGCCGATTCTCGAGACGGTGGGTGCCGGTACATTTGCCGAGTCGAGCGCATGCACGGTAGGCGGATGCCGTTCGACACCGGTGCCTGAAGGACAGGGACCGCGCACGCCGGTCAGCTCGATCAACGCATTCGACGCCGAGTTCCGTTCGCACTTCGGCTACGATCAGCCGGCCACGCCGCTCTCGGCGATGGGCGTGATTGCTGCGGCAACCGGTGATACCGCGTCGAAGTACGTGGCGCGCCGCGAGACGCCTCTCTACATTCCGGAGAACTGCACGCAGTGCATGGAGTGCATCTCGGTGTGCCCCGATACGGCGCTGCCCAATACTTCGCAAGATCTGAGCACGGTGCTGACCATGGCAGTGTCGCGCTACGTGGGCGACCAGAACGAGCGCGCGAAGATGCTGGCCAAGCTGCCGGAGATCGAAAAGCAGACGCGAGCGCGCATGGTGGCGGAGATGAAGAGCGGCACGCCGATCCAGACAATTATTCGCGAAGTGACCGAGGCCGTGGATGGATTCTCTGCGACCGCGAAGGCCGAATTCTACAACATTATTGACAAGGTGCCGATGGCGTATCAGAAGGTGAATGCCATCTTCTCGTCGCCGGAGCGCAAGGCGCCAGGCACGGGCGGCATCTTCTCGATTTTCGTCAGCGATCTGTGCAAGGGCTGCGCGGCTTGCGTTACGGCCTGCGGCGACCACAACGCGCTGAAGATGGTGCAGGAAACGACGGAAGTGAATGCCGAGCACGAGACCGGCACGGCCTTCCTGAACCTGCTGCCGGATACTTCGCAGAAGTATTTGGGCCTGTTTAACGCAGCGAATCCGGCCGATTCGAAAACGGCCACCTTGCGCAACATGCTAATGGTTCGCACCAACTACGACGCGCTGGTGGCGGGCGATGGAGCCTGCGCTGGATGCGGCGAGAAGAGCGTGCTGCGTTCGATTGCCGCCGTGACCGAAGCCTACATGCGGCCGGTTTATCACGCGAAGAGCGACCGGCTGGTGGCCAAGGCCGGTGAGCTTGAGAAGAATGGCGTACTGCGGTTGGAAGCGCTGAAGGCGAGCAATCCTGCGGAGTACAAGTTGCTGCGGCAGACGATTGAGCACTTGATTCTCGGACTTGGCGGCGAAGACGATGCCGACACCGTGGCGCGGATTGCAGCGTACGAAGAGAAGCACGGGACGATCACCGACGCGCAGTTGGTGGAAGCCATTGCTGCCGTGTTGCTGACAGAGGCCTTCAATCACAAGAGCCTGCAACCCGTGGATGGACGCCTCGCGAACGGTATGAGCGTGATGGCAATGGCCGCACACACGGGTTGCAACACGGTGTATGGATCGACGGCGCCGAACAATCCGCATCCGTATCCCTGGATGAACTCGCTGTTCCAGGACGGCATCACCATCGGGTGGCTGATGGGCGAAAGCTTCATCGTGGATCACGCGCGCCGGTCAGTCTTGCCGGAGCGGATCGCGGACATTCTGATGAACCGCGACACCAAGGTGATTTCGGATCGTGAGTATTACGAGTTCACGCACTTTACCGATGCGCTGATGACCGACCAGGAGATCGTCGAGCTGCCCAAGGTCTGGGTGGTCGGGGGCGACGGTGGCATGGGCGACATCGGCTACCAGAACATGTCGAAGGTGATTTTGCAGAATCGGCCGAACGTGAAGGCTCTGATGCTCGACACGCAGGTCTACTCCAACACCGGCGGACAGAACTCCGACTCGACCCCGATGCTGGGCGGCAACGACATGAACGTCTTCGGCACCGCGACGCAGGGTAAGAATACGGAAAAGAAGACGGTGGCCGAGACATTCCTCGCGGGACACGGGTCGCCTTTTGTCGCGCAGGTTTCGATGGCCAACGCGCCGAAGCTGTATCGCGCGATTCTCGATGGCCTGGAGTATCGCGGCACCATGTTCCTTCAATGCTTCACCACTTGCCAGCCTGAACACGGCGTGCCGGACGATATGGCATTGCACCAGGCGCAGCGCGTGCGCGATTCACGCGGCGCACCGGAGTTCGTGTTCGATCTGCGCAAGGGCGAGACGTATCAGGAAGCGCTCGACATCAAAGGCAATCCGTCGATCGACCTTGACTGGTACGAGACGAAGTTGAAGTCGACCGGTGAGACGATGAAGTACACGGTGGCGCACTGGTGCACGACCGAGGCGCGCTTCCGCAACCACCTGAAGAAGATCAAGCCGGAAGCAGCGGAGAAGCTGATTCCTCTGGACAACATGCTGGTGCGGATCACGCAGCAGGATGTGGTGTACCGGCGCTATCTGAATCTTTCGCATCGCGCGTTTATTCCGGACTTCGGCGTGTACATCAAGTACGAAGAGAATGGCAAGTTGGAGTATCGCGCGCTGTCGCGGCAGCTGGTGATGTTCTGCGTGGAGCGGCGGAAGGCGTGGCGGATGCTGCAGTCGAAGGCCGGTATCGTGAACAAGGAGTATGCGGCGCAGAAGGCGATTCTTGCCGATGTGGAAGCGGGGAAGCTGTCGTTGGATGAGTTGTTCGCGCGTGGGCATGAGCTGGTGCGCGAGCGGCTGACAGGTGCTCCGGCAGCCGTTCCAGTGGGCGCGAACGCATAGGTGGCGAGATTCACTCAAAACGAAGGCGGACCCGCGAGGTCCGCCTTCTTGCTTGCAGGATTTTTCTAAACTTACCGGCTGAACGCTACGTATTTCCGCCCTTCATAGAGGCGGAAGCCGCCTGCGGGGTCGGTTGTGACCTGGAGAGGCAGCGGCCGCTTGATCTCCTGATCACTGGAGGAACTGACTGTGAGCACGTCATGTGCACCGACGTCGGTGACTACAAACTTGTCGCCAGGAATGAACCCGACGCCGTAGATGCCCGCGGGCAGGCTTTGGCCGCCGATTTTGATGGGCACTTCAGTGATGAAATACGCCTGGTACTTCGAAGCCACATCGCTGGAGTAGCCGCTGGTATCGACCAGGGTGGCGAGGAGGTAATAGCCGTCGGCGAACTTAACGCCGCCTGAGTTGCGCAGCTGCGTGGGAGCCGATTGGGCCTTGTAATACACAGACGCCGGCAGAAGCTTTTGTGTGTCGGCTGGCTTGAGAACTGCATCTCCGCCTTGCGCCAAGATGCGAAGGGGTGACGCGAAAACTGTGACCGCCAGCGC
This sequence comes from uncultured Acidobacteriaceae bacterium, assembly GCA_963745845.1. GTDB lineage: Bacteria > Acidobacteriota > Terriglobia > Terriglobales > Acidobacteriaceae > Telmatobacter. The sequence goes on from CAVUZE010000008.1 coordinate 85,211, forward strand.
CGCAATCGCGGCGATCTTGCTGATACCTTGCACGTTCATATGGAATTTCTCCGTCCGATTCTTAACCGGGTCCGAGTATATCGCATCTGTGATTAGAGTGAGATTGAAGACTCGACGGGCCCGAGCGCCCTCCGGGGTGAGAATGGGGCTTGGCAGGGAACTGGAAGGACTGAAACGAGGGGCTGAGGCTTTGGGCCACATGGACTCTGGTTTCGCTATAATCGGGCCCATGGCGACCTCCGCGCAATCCGGCACCGTGGGACTTGAGCAGCCGGGGCTTGAGCAAGCGGAGTTGAAGCTACGCACACTCGAAGAGCGGCTGCGCGCGCTGGGCAGCGTCATGGTGGCGTATTCGGGAGGTGTCGACTCGGCGTTTCTGGCGGCGACGGCGCATCGCGTGCTCGGTGAGAAGATGCTGGCGGTGCTGGCCGATTCAGCGAGCCTGGCACGGCGCGATATGGAGCAGGCGCGAGTGTTTGCTGAATCGCAGGGGATGCCGCTACGCGTGATCCAGACCGGGGAATTGGACAAACCTGAATACCAGCGCAACGATGCGAACCGCTGCTTCCACTGCAAGACGGAGTTGTTCGAAGGCATGAAGGCGCTGGGCGCGGGGCTGGGTTACACGCATATTGCGTACGGCATGAATGCCGATGACACGCAGGATTTTCGCCCTGGGCAACGCGCGGCGCAGGAGAACGACGTGCTGGCGCCGCTCGCGGAGGTAGGCCTGACGAAACTGGAGATTCGAACGCTGGCAAAAGCTGCGGGATATACGCTGTGGGATCGGCCGGCTGCGCCGTGCCTGAGCTCGCGTGTGGAGTATGGGCGGACGGTAACGCGCGAGGTGCTGGAGCAGGTGGAACGCGGCGAAGAGTGTTTGCGGCAGCTGGGTTTTCGCGAGTTTCGCGTGCGGCACCATGGCGAGCTGGCGCGGGTGGAGATTGCGCGGGGGGAGTTGCAGCGCGCGCTGACAATGGAGATGCTCGATGCAATCACGGCTGCCTTGCGCAAGGTTGGCTTCCAATACGTCACGCTGGACACGGCGGGCTTCCGTTCCGGGGCAATGAATGAAGTATTGGGAAATGTAATTCTCCCCGCGGAAATTCTCATGCGGCGCGGCGCCTAATCAACCATTTAGAATTCGAGATCGATGCGTATTGGATATCTGGAGTGCTTTTCCGGCATCAGCGGCGACATGCTGCTCGGCGCCCTTGTGGATGGCGGCGTTCCATTTGAGACGCTCGCCCAGACAACTGCGGCGCTGCATGTTGGTGCGCGGCTTGAGATGCGCAAGGTGAGCCGTGGCGGAATCGCCGGAACCAAAGTGGACGTAATCGCCCAGGGATCAGGGATCAGGGATCAGGGATCAAAAAAACCGCACGGAAACGCAAACGAGGCCCATTCGCATTCCGACCCTGAGCATGGGCACACGCACGATGAAGCAGTTGCCGGCGAACACACGCACGAGCATACTCATGAACACTCGCATCCGCACGAGCACCATCGCTCGCTGTCGACGATTCTCGGGATCATTCGCTCGGCGCCGCTGTCCGATGAGGTGAAGGAGCGCGCGAGCGGCGCATTTCAATTGCTGGGCGAAGCGGAAGCGGCGATTCATCAGATTCCGGTTGAGCAAGTGCATTTTCATGAGGTGGGTGCAGTCGACACGATTGTCGACATTGTGTGCGCGGCGGCCGGATGCGCGGCGCTCGGTGTGGACCACTGGAGGTCGTCGCCGCTGAATGTAGGCAGCGGTACAGTGGAGTGCGCGCACGGAATTTTGCCTGTGCCTGCACCGGCGACCCTTGCTCTTTTGGGAGATGCGCCTGTGTATGCGGCAGGTCCTCCGATGGAGCGGGTGACCCCGACGGGCGCGGCGATTCTGAGGATGCTTGAGGTGCAATATGGGCCGTTGCCGATGATGCGCGTCGTAGCGTCGGGGTATGGGGCGGGTGGTCGCGATACGCCAGGCCAGCCGAATCTTGTGCGGCTGCTGGTCGGCGAAGAAGTCACGGCGCAGGAGACACCGACAGAGCCGATCGCGATTATTGAAACGGTCATCGACGATTCGAGCCCACAATTGATCGCCTATGTAAGCGAGTTGCTGCTGGAAGCGGGCGCCTGGGATGTCTACCGCGTGGGAGTGCAGATGAAGAAGGGGCGCGCGGGCGTGCAGCTTTCGGTATTGTGCCGGCCTGACCTGGTGCCTGCCATGCGTGACCTGATCCTGCGCGAGACGACGACGATCGGGCTGCATTGGAGGCTGGAGCAGAAGTCCTCGCTGGCGCGTGAGTTTACGGAGGTGCAGACTCCCTGGGGCCCGGTGCAGATCAAAATTGCCCGCTGGCCTTCGGGTGAAGTTGCGAATGCCGCGGCGGAGTATGAAGATTGCCGTGCACTCGCCCGTAAGCATTCGATCCCATTGAAGCAGGTGATGCAGGCTGCGATGCGTGCCTACAGCGCCGGGCATGCAAAGAAGGAAACGCGCCCATGAACCGCCTGCAGATTGAAGCGCTGCTGAAAGAAGTGAGCGAAGGCCGCACAGGCGTGAGCGATGCGCTGGAGCGGCTGAAGGATCTACCGTTCGAAGATCTTGGCTTTGCCAAGCTCGATCATCATCGCGCGCTGAGGACCGGCATGCCCGAAGTGATATTTTCGGCGGGCAAGTCCACGGTGCAGGTAGCGGCGATCTTCGAGCGCATGGCGAAGGCCGGGGGGAACGTGCTGGCGACGCGGGCTTCGCGTGAGGCGTTCGAGGCAGTGGCGGCCATCGGGCCCGCGGCGATCTATCACGAGGCAGCACGGGCAATCACGCTCGCTCAGGCTCCGGTCATTCCAGGCAAGGGGACTTTGGCCGTGGTTTGTGCGGGGACGAGCGATCTGCCGGTTGCCGAAGAAGCAGCGGTGACCGCCCGGCTGATGGGCAACACTGTGGATCTGATCGCCGATGTTGGAGTCGCGGGCATTCATCGTCTGCTGGCGCAGAAGGAATTGCTGCAGACAGCGCGCGTGTTGATTGTGTGCGCGGGCATGGAGGGCGCATTGCCGACGGTGGTGGCGGGGCTGGTGCATGCTCCGGTGCTGGCGGTGCCCACGAGCGTAGGGTATGGCGCATCGTTTGGTGGGGTTGCCGCGCTGCTGGGCATGCTCAACACGTGCGCGCCCAACGTTTCCGTGGTGAATATCGATAATGGGTTTGGCGCGGCCTGTATCGCTTCGTTGATTAACCACATGTAAAGATCGCGCTGGTTCGAGTGGAATTCTTCCTGGAATCGGTCTTTTCGGACATTTCTGCTGCTTCGAATCCGCTCAAAGTGATCACGATCACTGTTTTTGGCCGTCTGAAGCGCGAATCATACGGCCTGAATAGGGACCGCCTCCTCGTTCGTCGTATCCCGTGGCAATCGAACCTTCGGGTGCGTTCCTCCTACGCTGCGCGGCAACGCGTGCGGTGCAGAGGAGATTCGTGGCTCGCTCCAAATTGCCAGCTTTGCGCAGAGCGTCGCAGATTTTCTTTCTGCTACTCTTTCTTGCGCTCCTCGCGTTCACTTCGCTGCGCTCCGCACCGGGGGGCACAAGCGACATTCATTTGCGCGCGCCGGTGCGGTTGTTCTTCGAGTGGGATCCGCTGGTTGCGGTGACGAATGCCCTCGCAGGCCATGCGCTGTATCGCGGACTGCTTTGGAGCCTGATCATTCTCGTCCCTACGCTGTTTCTCGGCCGGTTCTTTTGCGGCTGGATTTGTCCGATGGGCACGCTGCAGCACTGGGTTGGCAACATGCCGTCCGAGTCGAAGCGCGGCAAACAGCGGATCGATTCGAACCGCTACAAACGATGGCAGACGGTCAAGTACGTCGTGCTCATCGCCGGCCTGGTGGCCGCGTTGTGCGGCACGATGGCGATTGGCTGGCTGGACCCGTTCAGTCTACTGGTGCGGTCGATCGGCTTGTCTCTCCTTCCGGCTTTCAATTTTGCCGTGCGCGCGGCGATCGCTCCGATGGAGCACAGTCATCTTCTGTGGATCAGGACGATAGGCGAGTCGCTGCACACCGTTTTGCAAGCGGTGGTGCTCGATTTCCGGCAGACACATTTCGCGCAGGGCCTGGTGCTGGGCGTTCTCTTTCTGCTGATTCTCGCGGCGAGCCTGCGCGTGACCCGGCTGTGGTGCCGATCGATTTGCCCGCTGGGCGCATTGCTTGGCGCAGTGTCGCGATGGTCGATTCTGGGCCTGCATAAAGACGCTGCGAGTTGCGACAAATGCAATCGATGCCTGCTGCACTGCCAGGGCGGCGACGATCCGATCGGCGGAGCGCCGTGGCGCAAATCCGAGTGCCTGATGTGCATGAACTGCGTCGGCAGTTGCCCGCACGACAGCCTCAAGTTCCAATTCTTCCGTAACGAGCGCGAAGTGGCAACGCCGGACATCGGAAGGCGCAAAGCAATTACAGGCCTGGCGGCCGGTGCCGCGGTGGTTCCGCTGATGCGCTCGAACACAGGGCTTGGCAAGGGGCGGCACGATTTGCTGCTACGGCCGCCGGGTGCGCTGGACGAAGAAGCTTTCCTTTCGCGCTGCATTCGCTGTGGCGAATGCATGAAGGTCTGCCCGAATAATTCTCTGCATCCAACGCTGGACCAGGCCGGCATTGAAGGTTTGTGGACACCGACGCTGGTACCCCGCATCGGGTACTGCGAGCCAAGCTGCGTACTCTGTTCTGAAGCATGCCCGACGGGCGCTATATGGCAGATCACGCCGAAGGAAAAGGGATGGGTGGTCGGCGTGGGCGCCCAGAATAGTGGAAACCAGCCGATTCGCCTGGGAACTGCGTTCTACGATCGCGGCCGGTGCTTGCCATGGGCCGAAGCCACCGAATGCATTGTGTGCGAGGAGTGGTGCCCGGTGTCACCGAAAGCGATTTATGTGGAAGAGGCCGAAGTGATCGACTCGGCGGGCAAAACGAAGACACTCAAGCAGCCGCGCGTTGATCCGAGCCGCTGTGTAGGGTGCGGAGCCTGCGAGTATGCATGCCCGCTGCAGGATCGTCCGGCAGTTTACGTGACGAGCATCGGCGAAAGCCGCTCGCCCAGCAGCCAGATTCTGCTGGGCAAATAGGAGAAGCAGTGTTGATTCATCGGAAGAATTCGGTGCGGACAACCTTGGCGGTCGCGACTATCGGGCTCACTTTGGCATTCGGCTGTAAGAAGAACGAAGTGAATCCATTCCCTGCGTCAGGCGCCATCGCCGGGTGGCAAAAAACTGATGCGACGCGCGTGTTTGAGGCCAAAGATCTGTGGCAGTACATCGATGGAGATGCCGAACACTTTATCCAGGCGGGCGTGGTTTCGACGGCAACGTCGGACTACGCGTATGACAGCCATCTGGAGGCGGTGGTGGACGTCCACACCATGAGCGGACCAGATGGCGCGCGCAAGATCCTCGAGACGGGACTCACGCGCGACGCCAAGACGATTCAGATTGGCGATGAAGGCGTGCAGTACGCGCAAAGTGTGAGTTTCCGCAAAGGGGCTTACGTGGTGCGTATTGTTGCGTACGAGGCGACGCCAGATGGACCACAGGCGCTATTGGCGCTGGCGCACGGAGTCGAGGCGAGACTGTAACCCATCAAGAGAAGGAGCAAGCGATGAAGAGCCGTCGTGATTTTCTGAAGGAAGCAGCCACCGGAGCGGTGCTGCTGGGTTCGAAGGGCGCATTTTCCCTGGCGGGTGCACTGCCGGATGAACACGAGAGGACTGCCAAATCGAAGGTCGTCATCGCCCGCGATCCGGCGCTGCATGGGCAAGGGACGCAGCCGAACGAACAGCGCTTGATCAACCTGCTCGATCGCGCCATGGCGACCTATACGGGTCGGGATCATCCGGTGGACGCGTGGAAGCACGTCATTGCGATGGGCAAGGCGCAAGACAAAGTCATCGGGTTGAAGGTGAATGGCCTTGGCAGTAAGGGAATTGCCACGCACACCTCGCTGATCATGGCGGTTGCCGAGCGTCTGCAGCAGGCCGGTGTGAAGGCCGGGAACATCCTGGTCTGGGATCAGAACGCCCATTTTCTCGAAGCCTGCGGCATGACTGTGAATACCGATCCGAGCAGGATGCGTTGCTACCCATCCGACGCACCCGGCTTCGAGGAGCAGGAGTCGTCGTGGGGCGTAGCCCGCATTCGCATTACCAAGATCCTTACGCGCGAGTGCGCGATGGTCATCAACCTGCCCATTCTGAAGGATCACAGCATGGCGGGCGTAACGTTCGCGCTGAAGAACATGTATGGCGTGGTGGATCGGCCTTCCACGCTACATGCCGACAATTGCAATCCGGCCGTGGCCGATCTGAACGCTATTCCTGTGTTCGGCGAGAAAATCCGGCTGACGATCGGGGATGCGATGTCGTCGGTATATGAGGGCGGGCCTGGATTCCATCCCGAGCACTTGTGGTATCCGAACGCACTCATTGTGGGTGAGGATCGCGTCGCGATCGATCACACCGCGTGGGGATTGCTCGAGATGCAGCGCGCCGCGGTGGGCATGCCGACCCTCGAGGCTGCAGGCCGGCCGCCGCGCTACATCGCGACCGCAGCGGATGCCGCGCACAAACTGGGCACGAATGATCCGAAACGGATCAACCTCGTTCAGGTGTAGAAGGAAGGTAAACCATGGCCGATGAGTCCGTGGGCAAAGTCGGAACGAGCTCACCGGAGACGCCAGCACTCACGCGCCGCGAAGCAATGCTGCGACTGCTGCGTGTGGGCGGTGTTGCCGCCGGTGCAACGGGAGCAGCGTTCTGGCTGAGTGAGCGTAGTGCCAGGCCGGCGGCCGTGCGCGCGGAACAGGCGCGGCGCGATCATCGTGTGGCAATGGAAACACAGTTTCCGAAACTGACAGTGGTGCAGTATCCGACCGGCACGGGCGCGGAAGCCAATTCCGGCGAGCCGCGCGCGCTGGTGCAGAAGGCGCTGGAAAATCTCGGAGGCATGGCACGCTTTGTGGCGCGGCAGGATGTGGTGGTCATCAAGCCGAACATCGCGTGGGATCGGACGCCGGAACAGGCCGCGAACACGAATCCAGAACTTGTCGCCGAAGTCGTGAAGCAGTGCTGGTCGGCTGGAGCGAAGCGCGTCATCGTAACCGATGTGAGTTGCAACGAACCGCGGCGCTGTTTCATGCGCTCGGGGATTCAGGCAGCCGCGCGAGCCGAGGGCGCGGAAGTGATCCTCCCGAACACGGAGATGTTTCGCGACGTCGATCTGGGCGGAGTCGTGCTAAAGACTTGGCCGGTGTTCGCGCCATTTCTTGAGGCCGACAAGATCATCAACCTGCCGATCGCGAAGCACCACGAATTGACAGGCGCAACACTGGGGATGAAGAACTGGTATGGAATTCTGGGCGGTCAACGCAACCGGCTGCACCAGCAGATTCATCAGAGCCTTGTCGACTTGGCCAGCTTCATGCTGCCGACGCTCACGATTATGGATTGTTACCGCATTTTGCTGCGCAACGGTCCGACAGGCGGCAACCTTGAAGACGTGGCGATAAAGAAGACTGTCGTTGCGGGGACCGATCCGGTGGCGCTCGATGCGTGGGTGGCAAAGGCCTACTGGAATCTCGATCCGGAGCATCTGCCCTATCTGCAGATGGCGGCAAACCGCGGTCTGGGGACCGTCGAATTCGATACGTTGCCGGTGAAGATGAGCCAGTTGGGCTAGACCGGTTTCGCAGTAGATGTAGCCGTCGCCGATGGTTGTGAAAGGTGACGTCGATCGGCTTGTTGCGTTAACGTTGGCTTGCTTAGACGCACGGCCCGCAATCGCGCTTTAAGCAGGACATTCCATGACCCAATCACGCAGATCTTTTCTGAAAACCAGCGCGGCGTTCGGCGCGGCTGCGCTTGCTCAGCCGCACGATATTTTGGGGGCGACTGAGAATGCTCCGGCGATCACTCCCAAGCTCAACCAGTTCGGCTACGGCGATGTGACGCTGCTCGAAGGGCCGATGCGCGAGCAGTTCGACGCCAATCATGCATTTTATCGGGGACTCGATGAAGACTCGCTGCTCAAACCGTTTCGCCAGCGCGCTGGTTTGCCCGCGCCAGGTGAGGATATGGGCGGCTGGTACAGTTGGGCGCCGTTGAGTGACCTCGATGCTCGGCCGAACAACGGTTTCGCACCATGCCACAGTTTCGGGCAATATCTCTCAGGCCTCGCGCGGGATTACGCGGCGACTGGCGACCAGGCAACGCAGGAAAAAGTGCAGCGCCTTGTCCGCAATTTTGCCCCGGCAATTACATCGCATTTCTGGGATGATCACCGGTTTCCGGCGTACACCTACGACAAAATTTCCGTCGGCATGATCGATGCGCACCAGTTCGCCGGAGCCCCGCAGGCATTCAAAGCCCTGGATGCGACGCTCGATTCTGTCATGACTCACTTGCCGCCGCGCGCGCTGTCGCGGGCCGAACAGTATGCGCGGCCACACCGGGACGAGTCTTTCTGCTGGGACGAGCCGTACACGCTTCCGGAGAATTTCTTTCTTGCATGGCAGCGCGGTGCAGGGAGCCGCTATCGCGATCTTGGCGTCCGCTTCCTTGCCGATGACTGGTACTGGAATCCGCTGGCTGCAGGCGAGAATGTGCTGCCAGGGAAGCACGCTTACAGCCACGTCAATGCCATGAGCAGCGCGATGCAGGCATATTTCGTGCTGGGAAGCGCAAAGTATTTGCGCGCTGCGCACAACGGCTTCGAGTTTTTGCGCACTACGCAGAGCTTTGCCACCGGTGGCTGGGGACCGGACGAGGATTTTCGCAAGCCGGGAAGCGGAGAGATGGGCGAGAGCCTCACCAAGACGCATTCAAGCTTTGAGACTCCCTGCGGCTCGTATGCGCACTTCAAGATCACGCGGTATTTGCTAAGAGCGACTAAAGACAGCCGCTATGGCGACAGCATGGAGCGGGTTTTGTATAACTGCATTCTCGGGGCCAAACCGATCGAAAAAGACGGGCATGGCTTCTATTACTCCGACTATAACAACGATGGATCGAAGTTCTATCACCCCTATAAGTGGCACTGTTGTACAGGAACTTTTTCCCAGGTGACGGCCGATTACGGGATCAGTTCGTACTTCAACGACGGCGAGGGGATCTATGTCAACCTTTATGTGCCGTCGCGCGCAACGTGGATGCGCGGTCCGGATCGCGTGATCTTGACGCAGACGACGCAGTATCCGCATACGCCGGCGACGCAGATTGAGTTGAGTGTGGGTGCGGCAAACGCATTTCCAGTCCATCTGCGAATTCCTGCATGGGCAGGGCCGAAGACGACGGTCGCAGTCAACGGAAAGCGCATCCTGGCAGCGTCAGAGCCTGGACAGTTCGCGAAGATTGAACGGACATGGAAGAACGGCGACCGCATTGAAGTTGAGTTCGATATGCCGACAGTTCTCGAATCCGTCGACCCACAGCATCCGAACTTGATGGCAGCAGTGCATGGGCCGCTCGCGCTATTTGCCGTCGGTGAGATTCCAGCGCAGGTGCGAAAGCAGGATTTGCTGGCTGTAAGTCAGGTTGCCAACGGGTCTACGGATTGGCAGACAAAAATCGAGACGGGGAGGTTGTCGATGCGGCCGTTTAGCGCGATTCGAGACGAACACTACCGCCTTTATCTCGACGTTGGATCGCAGACATCGAGCGCGATCTGAGGTTTGGGGCGGTTCTCCAATTTCCGTAGAGTCTCTAACATCACGCAGGGTGGCATTTCTTGAGGAAAATGCCACTCAGCAGCATCGATTTCGCTCTACGCCAATTGGAGAACCGGCGTAGCCGGAACGACCTCTAACCGCCGTACGGCATAAGCGGCACCTTCCCGAGCAGCCGCGCATAGACAGAGAGTGCGCCGCGGTGATGCGCGGTGTGTTCCACCATCGCCCACACGATATCGCTGACTGGTTGACCGCCCATCACCGGACCTGGCGGGAGCGGATGGGCGAGCTCTTCCGGTGTGCGTGACCGAAGAAAATCAACCGCACGTGTAAAAGCAGCATCCAGACTCTTGCGCGCCATGGCCAGCGAAGTTACGCCGGCCAACGCTTTGGCGTGCTCTGCAAAGTTGAGATCGAAGCCGTCTGGTTTGCAGGCGCCATCGAGGAACCATTCGAGAGTCTGCGCGGTGTGCGCCACCTGCTGGGCAACCGTCATCATCTCGTCGCGCGGGCGGAACTCGGAGTCGTTCTCTTCCAGAACCCTGGTGGAGCGCTCAAAGAATTCCTTGCTCGCAAGGATTTGAGTGGCAAAGTCGTACATCTGCGCTGTCGGATTCATGCGCCGAATCGTAGCGCATTCCGGGAGGGAGCGCAGTGATGAATTTTGCCTGATCGGGTCGTCAAGAAGATGAGGACTTTGAGGAGACGTTGCCGACTGCATCTGAATTTGAAATGCCGGTGCTCCCGCGACAACGCAAAAGCCGGAACAAATGCTCCGGCTTTTTGCATCGGATTCACGGCACGCAGGGTGGGAGCCGGCTTCACGCCTTTAATCGTTCGGCCGGTCGTAGAACCGGAAGAACAGAGACGGCTTGGCGCAGTCTTCGGCGCGGGCCACCAGCTCGGTTTGCTGCTTGTCAGTAAGCGGAGTGAAATTACGCGCCAGGTCGACATTTTCTTCAAGCTGGGCGACGGTGTCGCACCCGATGATGACCGTGCTGACCGGACGTGACAGCGTGTAGTACATCGCCTCGCGCATGGAGAGCGTGCCGGGTTTGTCGGTCTGGATGGCCATGCCTTCCCACGAGTGCTTCTGCGCCTCGATCGACGGGGGCGTCCAGGTGGAGAGGATGCGGCCGCGTCCGGGGATCTTCATGCCGATGATGCCCATCTGCTTTTCGACCGCCAAGGGCAGCAACTCTTCGTTGAAGCTGTAGTGGTGCGGGTCGGCGGCATTCATGGCCATCAGGATCGTGTCGAAGGGATAGCGGCGAATGCACTCGATAAGCACATCGGGCCGATAGTGGCCGGTGATGCCGAGATTGCGGACGACCTTCTGATCTTTCATCTCAAGCAATGCTTCAAACGCGCCGCCTTTACCAAAGATTTCGTCGACGTTCTTCGGGATTCCGACGTCATGAAGTTGCCACAAGTCGACATGATCGGTTTGCAGGAGCTGCAGCGACTTCTCGATCATGCGCATGGAACCTTCGCGCGTGCGCTCCTTGGTCTTGGTGGCGAGAAAGGCTTCGTTGCGCCGGTGGGCCATCACCTTGCCGACGTACTGCTCGCTCCAACGGTCTGGGCCGCCATAAATGGAAGACGTGTCGATGTAGTTCACGCCAAGGTCGAGCGCGCGCTCGATGATCGGCACGGCAATGTCGAAGTTATTGGCTTTCTCAAGCGAAGCCTGCCCGCCAAGGGAAAAGATACCGACCTTGTAGCCGGTTTTGCCGAGGTTGCGCGTAGGCATCGCGGCAGGAGTGCGCGGATTTGAGGGCAGACCGGGTAATTCTTTATTTGGTACAGCGGCGAAGGCGGCCGAAGGCGCGAGCAACGCCGCTGTAACCGCGCCACCCGCTTTCAGAAATTCACGGCGGCCTCGATTGCGGGCCGATGAAGGATTCATTTCGCTCATGGGAGTCGCTCCTGACTTCGTCGGGAATAGCGCGCCTCAATCATAAACCCGAAGATCGACGGGAAATAGAGTTTGGCCAAAACATATTGCCAAACTGACCGGATCATCTCTGACGTGGACATAGAAAAAATGGAGAATTTCACGAATCGGCGCACAACGGTTGAGACGAAATGCTGGAACAAGACGTCTGGTGAAGGCGCCACCCAGGGACTTGGTTCTGGGGAGCATGCGTGACGAAAGCAACACCGCGGTTTGCAGTCGAATCGAATCGAACAGGAGTGTCTATGAAATTAATGAGCAAAGCTCTTGCCCTCTCTGCCCTTGCCGCTACTCTTTGCGGTGGGGTCGCATTTGCGGACGATCATCATGACAACCACCAATATGTGAAGCACGAAGAATGGAAGAAGGGCTATCACATGCAGCATGCCGACTGGGACCGCGGTGAAAAGATCGACTACCACCAGTACCATCTGCGCACGCCGCCGCGCGGCTATGAATGGCGCCTCGTGGATGGGAACTACGTTCTTGCGGCCGTTGCCACAGGTGTGATTGCCTCCGTTGTCGTCGCAGCATCCATTCACTAAGCGAATTGAGCAACCAGAACGGCGCGGCTACGGCCGCGCTTTTTTGTGCCCTTGGAAAAGTCAGGGTGCTGACCAGACGAAACACTGGATGAAAGCGTGCAGAATCACCTTACAACTTAAGACACCAATAGCTGAGGGAATGGGTAATTAAGTGCAGCCAAAAAGGTTGCCCGTTAGTCACCAGATAAATCTGAATCGGTCACCTCCAGCGAGTGATATCCAAGGGAAACTTCGTCGTAATTTGCTTAAAATAAAATACTTAACGAAATACACTTTAGTGCCATTGAAAGCCCTCTCATGTTGCTCTAATCTCAGTACAACAAATCCTGAGATTGCGAATCGAGTGGGTCGACAGCAAGTCTGCCCAGACGGGCGGACTTCTGTGCAAGTGGCGTGAGCTACCAGACCTGGTAAGCCGAATAGCGTGCTCGGATGGAGAGAGGGTCCCGTGAAGGGTTCTTATTCATTCGTTCTCGCACTGTTGTCGTGTGCACCTACTGCAGTTCTTGCCAACTCTTTGGCCAGTAACAATGTACGAGTGGCTTCGCAGACTTCCTCAAAACAAGTCTCCACGTCGAATTCTTCGCCCAACATCAGCAGCGCCAGCGCGGCGTTCAGGCTCCCCACAGACTCCGGCTCCTACAATCCCCACGTAAAGTCGCGTGTGACTACCTGCATTGCGTGTTCTCTAACTTGGTCCTCTAATGCGAACATTCCTTCCGAGGCTACCGAGGTGACGGAGATCCAAGCTCTAAGCAGCTGGGAGGGAACGCAGGACTCCGGTGGCGGCAGTGGATCAGCAAGCGGAACGACCGGCACGGTGAGTGCACCCTCCTTGACGGGGAATGCGCGCGAGTTTGAGACTTCCTTCGTCAGCAGCGGTGACGAGCGGTTTTATGTCTCCTTTGGGGCGGATACGGACGCCGCTCACTTCGTGTACGACGGCTGGGTTTACATTGCGAGCCCATCGAACGACCTGGCCAACCTTGAAATGGACATGAACCAGGTGATGGCCAACGGGCAAACCGTGATTTTCGGCGTGCAATGCGATGGATACTCGGGAACCTGGGACTACACGGCAAATGAGGGAACGCCCGAGAATCCCTCGGACGTCTGGTTGCACTCCACAGCGGCGTGCAATCCGCGCAACTGGTCTACGAATGCATGGCACCACGTGCAGACCTCCTACTCGCGCGACGATGCCGGCAACGTGACTTACGAATCGGTGTGGCTGGACGGTGCGGAGCAGAGTTTGAATGCGACGGTGCCTTCGGCGTTCGCACTGGGGTGGAGTTCGACGCTGCTGACCAACTTTCAGGTGGACGGGTTGGGCACGAGCGGATCGACGACCGTATATCTGGACAACCTGAATATTTATCGCTGGTAATCTCCTCACGCGCAGCAGCGGAACACGCTTTCATGCTTCGAATACCGGCTGAATTGGCCGGCATTTCGTTTTTAGGGAGAAGGCTGACCGTTAAGCCAGACGCCGTAGTGCGATTGTGAATCTTACTTTGTGTAGCCAGAGCGGTTCCGCAGGGAACGTATTCGTTTCTGGACGTGGTGTAAGGTGGCTCTTTCCTGGGGAAAGATCCACTCAGCCCAATCGGCTTCTGGGCATAACACCGTGAAGCCGCTGGCGCATGAGGTGAGCAGACCGCGAGTGAAATTTCTACGGCCGTTGTTGCACTTCATCTTTCATCTTGGCTATTTCGGGCCGCTCGTGATGGGCGTGCTCGACTCCTCGTTTCTGGTTCTTCCTTTTGGCAACGACCTTGTTGTGGTGGGGATGGTGGCCCAGCATCCTCATCGAGCGGCATGGTATGTCTTGACGGCCGCGATTGGATCGACGTTGGGCGCGTTGCTGTTGGCGCTTGTTGCGCGCAAGCTCGGTGAGCAGGGATTTGAGAAATTCGCAGGCAAAAGATATTACGACAGGTTGAAAAAGCATGCCCGGAATCATGCAGGAGCGGCGGTTGCAATCGGAGGACTGGCGCCTCCGCCTTTTCCGTTCACGACGGTGATTGCCGGAACCGCTGTGCTTGGCTACCCAATTTGGCGGATTCTGTTGATCAACTTCTTCGCGCGGCTGGCACGGTTTGCTCTGCTTTCGCTACTGGCAATTCGATTCGGGCGGCAGGTGCTGCGCGTTGCGCAGTCCGCTCCTTTTGAGTGGACGATGGCAGGATTCATCGGACTGTGCGTGGTGGCGAGCGGATTCTCGATTGCTCACTGGGTGAGGAAACCCGTCAGGGCCGCGACTTAGATCTCTGAAGACACAAAAAGCTGGCTCACCGCGGATGCGGAGTTCCCGCGCTCGCGGGCTTAATGGAGTCAGCAGCTCGTCTTCAACTCTTCTTCGCAGTGACGGCGGAGAAGGCGGCTACGAGCTGATGGACCCGCTTGCCCCCGCAATGTGGGCAGACCACTTCGGCTTTTTCTACGTCGGAGATGTGGTGCTGCTGGGTGAATTCCTTATCGCAATCTTCGCAATGAAAAACGTATTGAGACATGGTCATGCTCCGGCGAACATCATAGCGCCAACGCATGTTGATTTGTGCACCGGCAGGCCAGAGAGTTAGCTGTCTGCTCGGCGGAGTGCCAAGGAGGCTCGCCGAGTAATCTGTAGCTATGCAGGGCGCGCTGAATCGCCGCAGGGGTTGATGGAGTCCAGGGTTTCGCATGGCGGCGCGATCGGGCTGGCTCTAGCCGGATTCACGTTCTGGGTGCTGGCGGATACGAGCATGAAGCTGGCCGGCAACTCGCGGCTGCCGGCGTATGAAATTGTGGCGTGCCTTGGAGTGGCGCTGTCGATTGCGCTGACTGCGCGCGGATTTTTGCAGGGGAGGCCGCGCGGGTTGCTGCCGAAGAGTCCGTCGCGGCAGCTGGTGCGGTCGGGCCTGGACCTGGGGAATAACCTGTGCGTGGTTGTGGCGTTGCGCCATCTTCCTCTGACTCTTTTTTACATTTTGGTTTTCCTTGCGCCGATGGTGACGGCGCTGCTTTCCGCGGTGTTTTTGCGCGAGCGGCTCGGATGGCGCAAAGTTTTGGCGGTCGTCGGCGGCTTTGCGGGCGTGGTGATTGCCGTCAATCCTTTCAGTGCGGCTCGGCAAGGAGACTGGATCGGGTACGCAGCGTGCATGGTCTGCGTAGCGTGCTTCTCGGTGAACATGGTGTGGTCCCGGGTGTTGATGCGCGCTGAGACGCCGGAGAGCCTGACATTATTCTCGGGCGTGGTACAGGTGGTTGTGGGCGCGGTGTTGATGATGGCATGGCACGCGGAGCCGGTGACGCCGCGGCTGGCGGCGACGCTCACGGCGATGGGCCTCTTCTGCGCTTGCGGGAGCATGTGCTTTTTTGTGGCGCTCAAGAATACTTCGGCGGTGCATGTGTCGCAGTGCCATTACACCCAACTCATCACCGGGGCGCTGCTGACGTGGCTGATCTGGCGCGAGACGCCCACGGTGTGGATGATGGCCGGCAGCGTGCTGATCGTGGCTGCGGGGTGGTTGATGGCGATGAGCATGGCGCGCGAGAACGCGGATGTCAGCCCGGAAGTGTTTGTGGGGCCGGGGGACTGAAGACAGGGATCAGGGACCGGTGACATTCGGCGTACAGGATGGTTTCTCCTAGCCCCCCTCCCCCTCTTCTTTCGGTAAGTATCTCATTTTATTGGATTTACGTAATCAATAACTTACGATAACCTATTTTGAATGAGTGGGTTATGGCTAAATATCTCTTCCCATTCGACTTTGCTCAGAGCGGCCGCCAATTCGGCGGAGCGCGAACGGGAAGCGGCCCGAGCCGGGTCAGTTTTCTGGGATAGGTTCAGGGTAACGGAGTCGCGGAATTAATGCGCAAGAGGTGGGAAATATAGGGCGCGTTTTTCAGGTGGTGCGGCGGGTGTCTTGACTTGTGCGAGTTTTCGTTTCGTCCAACATCCGTAACAAGTCACGGCCTCCGTGTACGACGCGCTCGATGCGCACGGTGTCTTTGCGGATACGAAACAGAATCACGTATTGCCCGGCAGACGCCAAACGCGCATCTGGGCCAAGCTCCGGTCGGACTCGATAGTGCTGAGGTTGAAGGGCGATTTGCTTCATCCGTTCATGAAGCAGCCGGAGCATCCGTATCGCCTGACGCGGGCTATCCTGGGCGATGTAGTCGGCGATCTCCTCCAAGTCGCCGGGCACTTGCGGGGATAGGCGAAGCTGCATTACCGCTTCGCGGGCTCGGGCATCTTCCTATATTTCTCTTCGAGCCGTTCGAAAACTGGTTCGGGTTCGAGGCCTTCGGAATCGTCGGCGACGGCTTCCTGCCAGCGGTCGCGCAGACCGGCCAGAGATTGCTCGCGCAGGTTGCGCTTGTGGGTCCAGTCGCGCAGGGCGTCGCGGATGACTTCGCTGTTGGAGGAGTATTCGCCTGCCTCGACGGCGCGGCGGACTGTGGCAGCCATTTCTGTGGGGAGCGCGATGCTGAGTTTCTCGATGGTAGGCATAGAGGGTACTCCAGTAGTAATAAATGCTACCATATTGAGGGTGTTTCATGCCGCCCCTACGGGGCAGCGCGGGTTCGTGGGCGGGCGGGTTCCCAGGGTTTCACCCTGGGCAATTTTCATGCTCTCCCTCCCGGGAGAGCGGTGATTTAGGGTTCGTGCTTTCCCACCCAAGCAAAGCTTGGATGGGGCACCCATTTTCGTGCGGATTAGGAGTTCGCGAACAGCAGATCCTTCGCTCCGCTTACCCCACAAAATGCTGTAACATTTTGCGGGGCCCCGAGCGCGCTCCGCTCAGGATGACACATCTGAGAGAGCGTTGGCTTGTTTCAGGGGCCTGAAGGCCCCTGCTCCCTCCGCGAAGTAAAAGCAACCGCAGATCCTTCGGCTACGCTCAGGATGACAGAGCAAAAACAGAAAGGCCGTTCCCGATGGGAGCGGCCTTTGCTGTGGAGAGAACCAAGTTGATGCGGTTGGTGCGCTGATGATTTGGCACCGAAGGCGCGATTAGCTGGACGCTTAGTCCCCGGCGACGAGATCGGTTTCCTTCTGCTGCTGCCGGTTGATGGGACTGGCGGCGTTGTTGGAGGCGGGCTTGATGGAGCTGAGGCTTACCAGGCCCTCGATTGGTTTTTCGCCGAGGACGTGTTCGCGGTAGAGCTTGGCCATCGCTGCGTTTTCCGCATCCGTCTTGATCTTTGTGTCGCGGGCGCGGATTTTTTCTTCGCGGGCGTTCTTGGCGATGCCGAGGTTGTCGAGCGTGTGGTTGGCTTCGGAGTTGACGTGCTCCATGTTGAGCTTGAGCTCGTGGCCTACGTAGCCCATGCCAACTTTTTTGCCGCCGGCGAAGATTTCGTGGCGGCCGTGCTCCTCGTACCACTTGGTGAGGGTAGCGGTCATGTGCATCTTCTCGATGATGTTGCGCCAGCCCACGCCGGTGTTGTAGGCGCAGAAGCTGATTTCGCCTTCCTGGGTGGCGTAGGGGATGATGCACTGCTCGGTGCGGCGGAAGTCGTAGTTGAACAGGTCCTGGAACCACATGCCCGCGATGAAGAGGAAGTTCCAGCGGTCCTGGCGGCGCTTCTGGATGTCTTCGAGGGTGCGGTCGCCCTTAACGCTGCCGTAATTCTTGCCGGTGGCGTTGAAGGTTTTGTCCATCTTCTTGAGCATGTCGGTGATCTTGAAGTGGGTGGGCGACTGGAATGGATCGTAGTTGCGCATAAGCGCGAGGCCGAAGCCGAGAACCGAAAGCCACTTGCCACGCGCGGCGTCGTTGACCTTGGCCAAGTCCTTTGCGACCTTGTCCATGTTGAGGAAGGCGGTGACGGGCGCGGCTTCCTTGGTTTCCTTATCGATCATGAGCGCCATGCCGATGCCGCAGTTGGGGTGGCATCCGCAGGAGAGCTGGCCCCACTCGGCGCTGGGCCCATGAATGAGGTCGGCCCAGTCAGAGAAGGTGGACATGAAGGAGATGGGGAACCAGTCGCGCTCGGGAACGCCGAGGCCGACCTGATTTTTGACGTCGTGGGCCATGTGCGAGAGGGTGTAGCGTTGCGCGAAGCGGCGGTCGTCGGTGATGTCCTCGTCGCGGCCGGTGAAGCTGACGGGCTGGAAGGAGAGGAAGCTGATTTTCTTGGGGTTGTCGAGGGCGAACTCGATGATGCGGCCGACCTGCTCGTTGTTGATGCCGTTAATGATGGTGGTGACGGGAACGATCTCGACGCCGGCTTCATGCAGATTGTTGATGGCCTGGAGTTTTACATCGAAGAGGTTGCCGACTTTGCGGTGCGAGTTGGCAGCGTTGCCGATGCCGTCGAACTGGAGATAAACGTAGCGGAGACCGGCCTCGGCGGCGGCACGGCAGAGCTCTTTAGACTTGGCGAATTCAATTCCATTCGACGCGGCCTGGACCGAGTTGTAGCCGACCTTGCGCGAGTAGGCGACGGCGTCAAGGAAGTAGGGCGAGAGCGTGGGCTCGCCGCCGGAGAACTGAACGCTCATCTGCCGTTTCGGTTTCACGGTGATGGCGTTGTCGAGCATGGTCTTGATTTCTTCCCACGTGAGCTCGTGGACGAAGCCGACCTGATTGGCGTCCATGAAGCAGGGGTCGCACATCATGTTGCAGCGGTTGGTGAGGTCGATGGTGAGCACCGAGCCGCGGCCATGGGTCACTGTTGACGTGCCATGGTGGTGCAGATTCTTGTCGCCATCGCCGTGGGCGCGGATGTCGCGGCCGGGGAAGCTCTCTTCGAGGTGCTTGAAGAAGGCGGGGTCGATGGACATGACGTCTTCGAAGTGGCCGTGCTTGGGGCAGTCCTTGACCATGAGGATTTTGCCGTCGCGCTCGATGATCTGGGCCTTGATTTCGCCGACCTTTTCGTTCAGCAGGACTTCATGGGGCAGCTTGCCGTCGAGGATCTGCTGGCGGATTTCGGGGACGCATTTGGGACAGAGGGAGTCGGTGGTGCGGGGCCAGCCGAGGGGCGGCTTCTCTTTTTGGTAGGACTTCAACAGAGGCTTATCGGACCACTTGGGCGTGAAGGAGGGATTGGGGCTGATGCGGTTGAGGCGCTCATAGACGACCCACGCGGCTTTTGCGCCGTAGACGGCGACTTTTTCTGCGTACTTGACAGCTTTGGACATGTGTTGCGTCTCCTCTGGAAAGTTGGCGCTTTGGACGGCAACCCCTTGGACTTCAGGGCGCTACGAGGTGCTAAAACGTCACTTTCGAGAGTAATCCCGGTGGCTTGTCAATCCAACGGGGGTGCAGCGAATGGGGAAAATGCCCGTCGAATGGCGACTGGCACACGGTGAATGGGTGCGGCGGCTCGTTCAGGAACGCGGATTTGGAAAGGGGTTCTTTGTTTTGAATGCCTTATGAGCGAACCGGCTACGATCCGCCGGCGCCGTTGGTTTTGGCTACCTGGTTGATGATGCGCTGGACGAAGACGACCTGGACATGGATGTGGCTGGCGATGTCGGGTACGAATTCGGTGATGAAGTTGTCGGTGGGGGCGAGGGAGAGGCCGATGGCGTAGCGCTGGGCGCTGGCTGAGAGCCGGGTGGCGCGGCCGGGGACGTAGAGGTTGCTGACTTCGTCGTCGATGGCGAAGCCGACCAGGTTGGCGTAGTTGATCATGCCCTTGCTGTTGTCTCCCTGGGTCCAGACGACCTGGAGGATGGCATGGCCGATGCGGTGCTTGATGGATTCGGTTGGCTCGCGGTGGTAGTGGGGGTCCTGATGGACGATGGAGGGGATGAGAAAGGTGTCGAAGAACTCGCCGGTGATGTCCTGGGTGTAAGAGACGCCGACCGAGCGGGCGAAGCCGGGGAAGCCGGGACCATCGGGGGAGTGTGAGTCGGCGGCGACGCTGATGCCGGAGGTGCCGAGGATGGTGATGGCGTTGAAGGGGTCGATGACGTTGCGGACAGCGAGCCAGGCTTTTTCCTTGGGGGTGAGGGGCTTGACCTTGGGGCCATCGAGGAAGCGCGTGTACCAGTTGACGATGGGCACATAGAGAGGGCATGGGACCGACATCCGGAAGGGCTGGTTTGTGAGGTGAGCGTCGACATCTCCAAAGCCGGCGTGGTAGAGCGCCTCGGCAGAGCCGATCGACCCAACGTTTCCGCCCGCGTTGCGAACCTGGCAGGGACCGGCGGGTTGCAACGAAGCGGCGGCCTTGGCCGGTTGAGGGGCATCGGGAACCGAGGATGGGGACGGGGCCTGCGCGAAGGGCAATTCCGGGAAAATGAAGCACGCCAATAGCATCGACAGGGCAGGCACAGTGCTCCGCGTAATTCCAGATTTTCCGGCGTATCGGCAACGCTTATGAATGTCCTTCGCTTTGTTTGCCAAAGCCGGGTTCCTCAGTCGATGGGATGGAGTTGCCTTGTGCCGCGGTTGGCGGCAGGAACGATCTCAAGATGCACGAGCAGCTCCGACTTTGGTCACCTTGGCGCCGGCTTGAGATTCCTGCAATCTGATTCTGTTTTACCGCTCTTCCAACCATCAGACGAAGTACTTTTGCCGAAGGTCACAGGGAGCTGGACGGAATCGGACACGAGGAACCGTACACGTGGAGACTGACACCCGGAACCGGGCAAAGAGTTTGGCCGTACATAGCATCTAATCTCTGTTGTCGATCGGGGCACATCGGGTTTCAGGGGAGGGCGTGGGGATTGACGCCATCCGCCCGCGAACGGAGACTAGAGCCAGTTAGTAACAGGCTCTAAAAAGCGAGAGGTTTCCTATGGGCTCTTATCCTCCTCCTCCACCTCCGCCGCCCGGCGGCGTGGGCCAGCGCATTGAAGAAGCGATGGAACTGATTGAGATGGAATTGCGCCACGCAATTGCCTATGTGAATGACGCGGTGATTCCACAAGTGCGCGGCGAATCGATTGTTGCCATGCGCAAGGTGGCCGACACGCTGCGGAACCTGGCCGATCGGATGGATCAACCGCGAGGGCCGCGTCCCTGATGCGTGCGGGTGCGGAGCCGCGGCGGGTTGGCCGCCTGTCCGGTTGGGCGGGGCTGACGGCAGCGGTTCTTCTGGTTGCCGGGTGCGGACATCACCCGAACACAACGCAATGGCCGCAGTCGCAAACCGCGCCGCCGGTTGAGGCGCCTGGGTCTCCGGCGCGGCCGGAGGCTTCCGCTTCGCCGACGATTTCCTCGAGCCGAATTCCCGTCACGGAGGTGCCGGACGGCGGCATCAGTGCGGAGGATCGGGACTTTGTCCTGACGCATCGGCCGATCTTCAGCGAGGAAGGCGAAGCGACCTGGTACACGGCTCCCTACAAAGGACGCAAGGCGGCCAACGGGCAGGTTTTTCGCGATGATGCGTTGACGGCGGCACACCGCACGCTGCCCATGGGGTCGCTGATTGTGGTGACGAATTTGACCACGCGGCAGGCTTCGGCGATGCGGATCAGCGATCGCGGGCCCTTTGTTCCCGACAAGACGATTGACCTGACGATCGCGTCGGCCAAGGCGACGGGCATATACCGGGTGGGCACGGCGCGGGTGCGGATCGATGTGTACCAGACGCCCAAGCCGATGGATTCCGGAGGGCGATGGTGCGTGCAGATTGGCGCATTCACCCACGAGAGCAAGGCGGAGCGGATGAAGGCGGCGCTGTTGCGCGCGTATCCGGATGCGAACGTGATTGAGTTTCCCGGAGAGAGGAGCTATTGGGTGCGTATCCGGCCGCATGGCGACGATCGCGCCGAAGCCGAGAGGATCATGGGTCGCGTACGGCCGTCGGAAGGCGATGCGTATCTGACGCGGCTGGACTGAACCACCCCAGCGACGAGGACCTCCACCCCACGAACAGGGACCCGTTCGTGGGGACTCCGCGCCTGGGGCCGGAAAGGCAGCTACTAGCCGCTAGCTACTAGCAGGGAACAGGAATGAGGGAACAGAAGATTACTCGTAGGGGTCTGGTTGGATAGCGGAACTTCGACCCGCACTGGGGCGTTGAGGGCGAATGACTGGAAGAACTATGTCATCGTCTCCCCTATCGTCATTGCGAGGTGCTTCCTCGTAGCCGGCGAAATGCATGGAGTACTCTGGACGGCCGCGAGGGCTTGAACGCAGCATTTCAGCGAGCGAGCGGCACGAGTAAACTCGTGCTCTGTTACAAGACGACACGCCAAAGGGCCACTCAAGTCGGTAAAGCCGTGCCCTTTCACAGGACCGCCTATTAGCGAGGCCAGAAAGACCGAACACCAGCAGAGATACTTGCGATGCTTAGTTCGGCGCAGGGTAGAAAGGCAGCTTGTCGTTCTTTTCATTGGCACGGCGGATGGTGACGTCGTCGAGCAGTAGAGCCGGGGCGAGGACGGTTTCCGGCACTTCACCGGCGTAGTTGGCTACCCAGAGGTCTTTGCCTGCAGCTTCAATGCTGGAGCGAAGGGCGCGCTCATCGAGATCGGCGAGACGCGCTCCGCGGACCAGTTCGCGTTTGCCGTCGGGCGTGATGCGATAGAGCAGGCGCGGACTCAGCGCTCCGCCGAGGGTGTCGACGAAGTAGACGCTTTTGAGTTCGCGATCCTTGGCCATATCGAGAAGCTTTTTGTTCAGATCGTCGTCGCTGAGGCCCTGTTTGGCGGTGATTTTGAGAACACCGATTGCGGGGCGCGGAGGCCCGGAGACAGCGGCGCGCCCGTGGCCATTGGACTGCGGAAAGTCGCGCACGGGCTGGCGACCTATGAGGTAATTATCGAGCTTGCCTTCGGAGATGACGCTGACGGACTGCGCGGGGACACCTTCATCATCGATATCGTAGGCGCCCACGAGGCCTTTGCCATTGAAGGTTTTGAGGTCGGGGTCGTCGGTGGCGTTCATGAAGTCGGGCAGGACGCGCGCATGAAAGCTACTGGCGAATGGGCCGTTGGTGCGGGCTTCGGTGCCGAGGCGCGGACGGGTTGCGATGATTCCGGAGCCGAGGAGACGGCGCAGTGTGTCGGCGCCGGCGTCGGAGCTGAGCAGGACGGGGCCGTGGTACTCCTCTTCGACAAGCGGGGCGTTGCGAAGGTCGGCGAGCGATGCGATCAGCTTGACCGCATGTTGCGCGAAGGCTTCGGGGGAGTCGATATCCGCGAGTGAGACGCCATTTGAGGCATAGGAGCGATCGAGGCGCATGCCGTCGGCGGCCTGGGTGCCGACGCCGAAACTTTCCTGATAGCTTGTGGACGATTTGCGCACGATTGTGCCTTCGCTATTGACGAGGCGCGTGGTGATGGCGCGTGCATGAAAGCTCGCCGAGCAGGACTGCACATCGTGCTCCAGAGACTTGACTGAAGCGTCGGTGCGGAAGAGACCGCTGTCGTGGGCGACACGATTCTCCCAGGCGGTTTCGTCGAGCTTGAGGGTTTGCGGGGCGGCGAGTGACGTCAGCGGGTTTTCGTGGCTGAAGTCGTCGGCCTGTGGAGGCGTCTCGACCTGCTTAAGCTCGGCCTGCTTTTGCGCGTAGGCGGCGAGGGCGGCTTTGTAGGCCTGATCAGTGGCGGTCCAGAGAGCGGAGCGCAAGGCGATGGGGTCGTCATCGAGCGCGGCCATCTCGACCGCGCCGCCGCCGCGCTGGCCGGAGCTGTCGGTCTTGTAGTTGCCGATGAGGACGGTGACACGGGCAATGCGCGCGTGGTTGCGATTCGAGCCTTCGGTTGCGCCAAAGGCGGCCCTGGTTTCGAAGTCGTTGATGTCTTCGAGGCGGTACTGGATGAAGAAGGGTTTCTGGAAGCCGGGAAGTTGAAGTTGGCTCACGCTGCGATCGAGTTCGGTGAGCATGGCGGCGAGGATTTTGTCTTTCTCCGCGTCGGCGCGCGTGGATTGGGCGTGGAGCGACGTGCAGAGAAGGAGCGCGACGAAGGCGGTTATCCAAGACTGACGAAAATGGAGAAAGATAACCCGGACGGGGCCAGGTTGGTGGTTTCCCACCCAAGCAGAGCTTGGATGGGGCACCCGGCTCACCCACCCTTGCAGCAGAAGGCGCGTCCAGGATGGGGCACCCTTGGTTTGCGCTTTCCCAGGTCTCAAAATCGAGACCTGGGGCACCCAGATTCGTGAAAATCGAAACCGGGCGAGAACGTTGTTCATTGGACCTCCGCGTGTGCCGATGCTGCGGGCGCGCTGGGGATGGGCAAGATGGGCGGGCGTTCGATGCCTTGCGGCTGGCGCTGGGTTTCAATTTCGCTGACGAGCATGGCTGGTGCGATGGCGCTGACGGGGACCGTGCCGGATTCGGCGCCGCACTCGCCGTTGAACACTTCGGGCTTGTCGCCGGTGGCGAGGATGCGCTTCATCGCAGCGAGCGGCGTGCCGACGATGGATACGCCGCGAACAAGTTCATCGGGGCGGCCATCGACATAAACGCGGTAGACGACGAGCGGAATCACTTGAAACGCCTGCGGCGAGCTGCGCGTGGTGACGGCGAAGCCGGAAGAGATGTCTTCGAAATAGAGGCCGTAGGGTTTGCCTTGCGTCTTTGCTTCAGCGATCAACTGCTTCCGCAGTTCGGCGTCGGAGACCGTTTTGGTTGAACTAACAATGAGATTGCCCTGGCGGCCGGTGGGCATACGGCCTGTTTGCGCGCGGCCGTGACCGTTGGACTCGCCGAAGCTGGCGATGGGCAGGCGCGACATGAGGAAGGTTTTCAGTACGCCGTCCTGGATAAGCTCGACACGCTGCGCCTTCTGGCCTTCGTCGTCGTAGGTATAGCTGCCGCTTAACCAGGTTCGGCCAAATGTGGTGCGGGTGGGGTCGTCAGCAACAGAGAGGAAGCTGGGCAGAATATCTTTGCCGATTTCCTTGGTGAATGTCTGGCCCTCTTCATCGCCGCGCTGACGCTGGCCTTCCAAACGATGACCGAGCACTTCGTGAAAGAAGACGGCGGATGCGCGGCCGGAGAGAATCGCGGGCCCGTCGAAGGGCTCGGTGACGGGAGCCTTGCGCAGCGCTTCAAGGCTTGTGCCAAGGGCGCGCACGGCGGTTTCGAGTTCGGGCTGGGCGGGAAGTCCGTCGATGGTTTCGGCTTCGAAAGTCTGGTCACGGAAAAGGTCCATGCCGTCTTCGGCGCGGGTGACGGCGAGGACGACGAGGCGCGCCTGCAAGTGCGGTGTGACGACGCGCGAACCTTCTGAGGAGGCGAAGTAGTCGGTCTCATTCTGCACGGTGAGGAGGACGAGATTCTGATAGACATCGGGATAGTCGCGGAAGACGCGGGAAAGCGAGCGCACACGCTGCTCCCATGCGGCGCGGTCGATGGCGACAGGCGGAGCGGGCTTGGCAATAGCGACTTGCGGAGGTTCGCTGCTGAAGTCGGGAGACGTGTCTTCTTCTTTGGCGCGAACCTGCGCTTCGGTTTTGACGCGGAGGTAGTTGTCGACGGCGTTGCCGTAGCCGGTATTGGTGGCCATCCACAAGGAGCGGGCGAGGGCTTCGCGGTCATCGACGAGGGGCAGCTCGAGACTATTGACTGCTGTGCCGCGATGGTCGCCGTGGGTATTGTCGAGCTTCGGGCCACCGAGGCGGACCTGCACGTCCGCGACGCGGACGTGGTTGGACGAGCTACCGACCAGGGCACCATATTGAGCGCGGATGGTGACTGCGGTCGCGTCGCTGACGGAGTAACTGAGGAAGTAGGGCGGGAGTTGATTTTCGTTTGACGCGTTTGGGGAGGAGCCGGCCGTTTTGCCCAGGGATGTGAAGGCGCGCTGCAACTCGGCGGTCATGACGTCCAACAGGACGGGAGTGGGTTGCTCGGCGCGGGCAGTGAACGACGCGGTCAAGTTTGCAGTCAAGGCGAAAACTGCGAGGGAGGAGAGTCTCAGGATCGAAAGACCGGAGTTGAGGGGAGGATTTTGTGGCATAGATCGGAAAATGTCTGGTAAAAGCGGGTTCAGCCTTGATTGTCTCAGACTGGATGGTTTTGAGGAGGTCGCTGATGCGAATTGTTCAAACATACGTGCTGGTGCTCTGTGTTTTTATCGTGGGTTCTGTTCCGGCTTTTTGCCTCCAAGCCGCTTCGGCACCAGCCTCTGCAAACGCACAGAGCACCGCGTCGCAGTCTGCCTATCATCTGCCGCCGGAGAAACTCGCGAAGGCGATCGCACTGAGCCGCATTCGCGATATCGAACACTTTGTGGATGCGTTCTGGGGCTTTCTCGTGCTCTGGCTTCTGTTGGCGACGCGCGCGGCGGCGGGCATGGAAGCTTGGGGGGTCCGTGTGTTCAAGAAGAGATGGTTGCAGGGGTTGCTGTTTTTTGCCGCGCTGATTGTGGTGCTGACGGTGACCGAGTTGCCGCTGGATATGTATATGCACAACGTGAGCCGCCAATACGACATCAGTGTGCAGGGATGGGGGAGCTGGTTTGGCGATCAGGGGAAAGCGCTGGGGCTGGCGGTAGTGTTCGGTTCGCTGGTGATGTTGCTGTTTCAGTGGATCGTGCGCAAATGGCCGCGCCGCTATTGGTTCGGCATCTGGGTGGCGACTTTGCCGCTGATGGTGCTGGCGGTGTTTGTCTCTCCATTGATTGAGCCGCTCTTCAACAAATATGAACCGCTGAACAAGAGTTATCCGGGACTGGTGGCGAAGCTGGAACAGGTGGCACAGCGAACGGGAACTGAAATTCCGCCCGAACGAATGTTCCTTATGAAGGCCAGCGAAAAAACTAACGGCCTGAACGCGTATGTGAGCGGGCTAGGCGCGACGAAGCGCATCGTGGTTTGGGATACGACGGCGGGCCGGGTGCCGGATGATGTGGTGATGTTCGTGTTCGGGCACGAGTCGGGACACTACGTTTTGAAGCATATTCCCAAAATGCTGACGGGCATCGCGGTCGCGTTGTTCTTTGTGTATTGGGGATGCGCAGCGTTTGCGCACTGGCTGGCGGGGCGATTTGGTGGGAAATGGGGGCTGATGACGCCCGATGATTTCGCGGATCCGCAGCCTCCGCTCGCTCATCGGGCTGGATTCGTTGTACTGCTGCTCACGATTTCCGTGGCGAGCTTTGTGCTGGAGCCGGTGTCGAATGCATTCAGCCGGCATTTTGAGCACCAGGCGGATGTCTATGGGCAGGAGGCGATTCACGGATTGGTGCCCGATCCTCAGAAGACGGCGGTGGTTGGATTCAATGCGTTGGGGGAGGCATGGCTCGAGGATCCGAATCCGAGCCCGTTCATTGAATGCTGGGAGTACGGCCATCCTTCGGTGAAGACGCGCGCGAATTTTGCGGCGCAGTACAATCCGTGGGCGAACGGAGGGCGGGGGGAGTTCTTTGGGCAGTGATCAGGAATCAGGGGTCAGGGATCAGGGGTCAGGAATCAGGGGTCAGGGGTCAGGGGTCAGGGTCCGAGAGAACGGGTAACAGAGGCTGGGACACTTCGTGCTTTCCCACCCGAGCCGAGGTTGGATGGGCACCCATCGTTTGTGCGAATTGAAGGGTCCGCCGTGGCCCCCAAGGTCGCGGGGATTTCGGGAATCAAATAAAATAGAAACATGGTGGCGCTTCCCCCCATCCCGTCGATTCTTGCGTCTGTTGCCGGCCTGGTGGCCGTGACGATGTGGCGGCTGCGCGAGGCGCGGAGTGCTGTGTCGTTCAAGAAGATCGTGATTCCCCCGTTGGGGATGGCGACGGGTTTCTCGATGTTTCTGGTTCCGGCGTTTCGGATTCCGTGGGCTTGGGCGGGGCTGGCGTTTGCGATTGGAGCGGTGGCGCTGGCATGGCCGCTGCTGCTGACGACGCGCCTGGAGCGGCAGGGCGAATCGATCATGATGAAGCGGTCGAGCGCGTTTTTGGCGGTGATTCTGGTGCTGGCGGTAATTCGCTATGCGGCGCGGGGCTACTTCAACACAATCCTCACTGGACAGCAGACGGCGGGCGTCTTCTTTATTCTGGCTTTCGGTATGATCGTGGTTTGGCGTGCGAAGCTGCTGGTGGATTTTCGCAAGCTGATGGCTGATTTCGAGACGAGCGCGGCCTGACTGTCTGGACTTTGATTTCAAAGGACGATTCCCTATGCAATTTTTGTCGTTGTCGCGCCGGCGCTCCGATGCGTTTCCGCCCGAAGCATTTACGCCGGAGCGGATCGCGGGCGAGGCGCAGCGCGTGAAGGAGCTTTATAGCGCGGGTTTGCTGCGGCAGGTTTGGAAGCGCGGCGATATGGGCGGCGCGGCCATTTTGTGGGAGGCGGGCAGCGAAGCCGAGGTGCGTGCGGCGTGTGAGAGCCTGCCGCTGTTCAAGGCAGGGATGCTGGAGATTGTTGCGCTGGTTCCGTTGGAACCGTATGCGGGGTTTGGTCCGGCGAAGTGATTTCAGCGGTTTTGTGCTGCGGGACATCCCATTCTTTCCTGACTTTTCCTCATGGCGGCTGAGCGAAGGCCGGCATTTACACTAGAGCTTCGCCTAGTGCGGAGGAGAATCCATCCATGGCTTATCCCACGAATTATCGCTACACCAAGGAACACGAGTGGATCGGGGTCGATGGCGGCATCGGGACAATTGGAATCACTGACTACGCGCAGAACTCGCTGGGCGACATCGTGTATGTCGACGCGCCCAAGGTCGGCGATGAGGTGAAGGGGAACACCACGTTCGGCTCGGTGGAGAGCGTGAAGGCGGTGAGCGACTTGTATTCGCCGGTGAGCGGGACGGTGACCGAGGTGAATGAGACGCTGAAGACCGAGCCGGACAAGATCAATGCGGCGCCGCATGAGACATGGATTATCAAGGTGAAGCTTTCCGATCCGGCGGAGTTTGACAAGCTGCTGGATGCGGCGGCTTACGAGGCGTTTATTGCTGAAGAAAAGTAGCCGAAGAGCCAGCTGCTAGCCGCTGGCTTCCAGCTCCTAACCTGATGGAGGAGTTTGCGGCGATATCACTTACGGCGTTATTTAGAGCGAGACTTTGTTTGATCTACCGGCTTTTAGCTAGAGGCTAGAAGCTAGAGGCTAAGAGCTGATATGCGTTATCTTCCCAAGTCGCAGGCGGAACGCGAGCAGATGCTGGCCGCAATCGGCGCCAAGTCGATCGATGACTTGTTTGCGATTATTCCTGCCGAGTATCGACTGACGCGCGACCTGGATGTACCGCGACAGTTTGGCGAGAGCGAAATCATCGAGTACTTCAAAGCAGCTGCCGAGAAGAACGCGACGGGGTATGCGAGTTTTCTGGGCGCAGGCGCTTATCGGCACTACCGGCCTGTGATTATCGATGCGCTGGTGCAACGCGGCGAATTTCTGACCAGCTATACACCCTATCAGCCGGAGATCACGCAGGGCACGCTACAGGCGATCTTCGAGTTTCAGACCATGATTGCCGAGTTGACGGGCATGGATGTGGCGAATGCCAGCATGTACGACGGCTCGACGGGCGCGGCCGAGGCGGTGCTGATGTCGATGCGCGTGACCGGCCGGCACAAGGCGGTGGTAGCGCGAACGGTACATCCGGAGTATCGCGAAGTGCTGGCCACGTACCTGCGTGTGCGCGAGCTGGAGAAGGCGGAGGTGGACTACGAGCCGGAAACCGGGCGCGTGGATTTGAAGGCGCTGGAGGCCGCAGTGACCGAGGAAACGGCGGCCGTGCTGGTGCAGAGCCCCAATTTTTTCGGGACCATTGAGGATGTAGCTGCGATCGCGGAGATTGCGCACAAGAAGGGCGCGCTGCTGATTGTGTCGATTGCCGAGGCGGTTTCTCTGGGGGTTGTGCGGCCTCCGGTGGAGGCGGACATTGTCTCGATGGAAGCTCAGTCTTTTGGCGTGGCACTGAGTTATGGAGGGCCGTTCTGCGGCGTGATTGCGGCGAAGGAGCAATATCTGCGGCAGATGCCGGGAAGGCTGGCGGGGCAGACGGTGGACGGCGATGGGAATCGCGGATTTGTGCTGACGCTGTCGACGCGGGAGCAGCATATCCGGCGGGAGAAGGCGACGTCGAATATCTGCACCAATCAAGCATTAGTTGCGCTGATGGCGACGATCTTTCTGACCGTGTATGGCAAGGAAGGGATTCGCGAGCTGGCGGAGCACAATCTGGCCAAAGCCGATTACGCAGCGAAGACCCTGGGCGCGCAGGCTGGTGCGAAATTGTTATTCAATGCCGCGCCGCGGTTTCACGAGTTCGTGTTGAAGACCGAAGAGGCACCGGCGGTGTGGAGTCGGCGTCTGCTGGACGAGAAGATTGTGGGCGGCGTGGAGTTGAGCCGGTGGTATCCGGAGCTGAAGAATGCGACTTTGTGGTGCGCGACGGAAGTGGTGACGCGCGCGCAGATTGATGCGGCAGCGAAGGTGCTGGCGGCGAAGCTGGTGGAGGCGTGAGAGCCCGAATTGGTGCATCGATGGCAAAGCAAAATTATCCTCCACGGATTATGTACATCGAGTACAAGGGTAACGGTTTGCACGGGACGGCGAGAATCGGAAGGGTGACCTTCAGCCGAACTGGCACAACGATCTACTACGCCGGAAAAGCGTTTGGAAAACTTGGCGGACAAGGCTATAAGGCGAATTACTACGAAGTCGGATCGGCCGAGCACTACTGGATTTCAGGACCGAGGCGAGATGGAACGGATCATCTCTACAAGAGCGACTGGCCAGTTGAGATCGACGAAGATGTGCGTGAAGAATACTGGGTGGAGATTCGCAGAAGGCCCGAATTGAAGGACCACAGGACGACTTCGTTGTCGACGACCAAACGGCCGAACGCAACAAAATTAACTCGGCAATGAGTTTCGGGAGATGTTTTGTAACAGGGCACGACTTCAGTCGTGCCGCAGCTATTGCAAGAAGGAGTGGGCTTTAGCCCCTGCTATGGCGCGACCCGGACGCAATGCTTCTCCGGAAGATATCTTGCAGCCGGCTCGCACTTTTTTCGTGACCACCAAGTCGAGCATGGGCCGAAATCTTTTGCAGTCGGAAAGAAATGCAGGGTTGCTCATTGATGTGATGCGATCCCTTGTTACGGAACGAATGTTTGAGCTGCATGATTTTGTGATCATGCCGGATCATGCGCATTTGCTTTTGACGGTGGGTGAGGGAATGACAATCGAGAAGGCCGTGCAATTGATCAAGGGCCGATTCTCATTCCGATTGAAGAAAGAATTTGGGTATCTCGGGGAGGTTTGGCAGCGCGGATTTTCCGAGGTGCGGGTGTTGGGCCGGGAGAGTTTCGATATGCATCGTGCATATATTGCCGAGAATCCGGTAAAAGCGGGGTTGGTGAAATTGGCAGAGGAGTATCCTTTCTGCTTTATGTATCTCGCGAAAAAGAAGGCAGAAGAGAAGTGCAGCGGGGGCTAAAGCCCAAGTCGTTTTCAAGATGCGCGGTTCGGCACGACTGAAGTCGTGCCCTGTTACAAAGCGTGTGAGTTTGAGTCCATGTGGCGACACAGCTGGTGGAGGCTTAGGCAAATAGGATGGCAAGCAACGCAACAAATCCGCAGAACAAAACGGGACCTCGCACCACTGGCAAGGTTCGACCGCACCAGACGCAGAACGAAGGGCTGGTGTTTGAGAAGTCGTCGCCAGGAAAGCGCGCGTATAAGCTGCCGCCGCTGGATGTGCCGGCTGTGGATGCTGCCGCGCTGCTGGGCGACGCGCACCGGAAGACGCCGGGGCTGTTGCCTGAGCTGAGCGAGATTGAAATCATTCGGCACTTCACGCGGCTGTCGACGTGGAACTATGCCATCGATCTGGGGATGTATCCGCTGGGGTCGTGCACGATGAAGTACAACCCGCGGGTGAATGAGTTTGTGTCGCGGATTGAAGGGCTGGCAGAGGCTCATCCATATCGTCCGGAATCGCTGGCGCAAGGCGCGCTGGAAGTGCTCGACTTGCTGCAGAAGTGCCTGATCGAAATTACGGGCATGGATACGATCACGCTGCAACCGGCGGCGGGCGCGCACGGGGAGTTCACGGGCATTCTGCTGATTCGCGCGTGGCATGAGTCGCAGGGCAATGCGCGCAGGAAGGTGCTGATTCCCGACTCGGCGCACGGGACGAATCCGGCGACGGCGGCGATTTGCGGTTACCAGGTGGAGAACCTGAAGTCGAATGCCGATGGCGGGATCGATCTGGCCGCGCTGGAGCGGCAGGTGGATGAAGATACGGCGGCGCTGATGCTGACGAATCCGTCGACGCTGGGTGTGTTTGAGAACGAGATTCATAAAATCGCCGATATTCTGCACGCGAAGGGCGCGTTGCTCTACATGGATGGCGCCAATATGAACGCGCTGGTGGGCAAGGTGCGGCCGGGCGATTTTGGTGTGGACGTGATGCACCTGAATCTGCATAAAACATTTTCGACTCCGCATGGCGGGGGTGGGCCGGGATCGGGGCCGGTGGCATGCAAGAAGTTTCTGGAGCCGTTCTTACCGATTCCGGTGCTGGTGCGAAAGAGCGAGCGCGAGGAGCCCTGTCCGGAGGCCGCGAGTTGGGAGTCGCTGGGAGCTGATGCGACTCCGGGCGGGTGCCCGCCGCTGTTTCGCGCACCGATGAAGATTGACCGCGAGGACCCATCCCAGGTCTCAAAAGCGAGACCTGGGGTACCCAGTGCAGAGGTGCCGTTGGCTTGGGAGTATGACCGGCCCAAGAGTGTCGGTCGGGTGCGGGCATTCTATGGGAATACGGGGATGTTTATTCGGGCGCTGGCGTACATTCTGGCGAATGGGCCCGACGGGCTGCGTCAGACCACCGAAGACGCAGTTTTGAACGCAAATTACATCCGCAAAAAGCTCGAGGATTGGTACGAGCTGCCGTACAAGACGCCGTCGATGCACGAGGTCGTATTCAGCGACAAGAAGCAGGCGGCGAAGGGTGTGAAGACCGGCGATATCGCCAAGCGGCTGATCGATTATGGATTTCACCCGTACACGGTGAGTTTTCCCCTGATCGTGCATGGGGCGCTGATGATTGAGCCGACAGAGAGCGAGTCGCTCGAGGAGCTGGATCTATTCATCGAGGCGATGCGCTCCATCGCTCAGGAGGTCGAGGAGACCCCGGAGCTGGTGAAGACGGCGCCGCACTCGACGCGGGTGTCGCGGCTGGACGAGGTGCAGGCGGCGCGGAAGCCCATTCTGCGCTGGAGACCACCCCAAGAATCCCCAGCGGCAAGGTAACCTGCATTCCGGTCACCATGGTTTGCTTGCGGTTTGGTGACTTAAAGTTCGATAATCACGTTCCCACCGTGGTTTTATCTGTGTGCCGTGTTTCCAAAGAGATTCTCAGGCGCTTACCTTGGCAAAGGTTCAGGAGACCGCGCTGATCGGTAGTTCAGCCTGATTCCCACCGACGGCACAGAATGCGCGATGGAGCAGCGAAGCGGACGGGTTGATTTCCTTTTGGCACAGGAGATCAAAGCTTGCAAGGAAAGAGCGCTCCCGTTTTCAATCGGCGCCCACCCGAGCCACGAAGGAGCTTTCATGCGTTTCTGGAGAGACGAAAGCGGTCAGGCGCTTGTTCTGGCCATTCTGGCCATGTCAATGCTGCTGGGGTTCATGGCTCTGGCTGTAGATGTGGGTACGCTGTTCCGGGCCAGGCGTGCCGTGCAGACAGCAGCTGATGCTGCGGCGATTGCCGCGGCCCTCGACTACAAATACAACGGCGCCTCCGCAACCAACACGTCCGTGGCGAACGCAGCATCTGCGGCGAACGGCTATACGAACGGGTCCGGCGGAGTCGTTGTGACCACGAGAATCCCGCCGGTCGACGGACCAAACCTGGGAGCGCAGGGCTTTGCGGAAGTGACGGTGAGCGCGCCCAATCCGACGTTTTTCATGAGCTTGTTCAACTACAAAAACATTCCGGTGGGCGCCAGGGCGGTGGCGGGTCATGGCACAACGGAAAACTGCATGTACCTTTTGGGCGCGACGGGCGCGGATTTTGACAACACCGGGGCTGCGACGATCGACCTGACCAACTGCGGGCTGGTTGACGATTCAAGCAGCGGCAATGCTCTCAGCAATACCGGGGCGCTCACGATGAGCGCCAGTTCGATCGGCATTGTCGGCGGGTCGAGCAACAGTGGAGCGGAAACTCTCACACCCACGCCCACGACCGGGATCACGCCGTCGGGCGATCCGCTTAACCGGACTCCTCCTTCCACTGCGGGATGCGGTGCAGCTCTTAGTTACCCAACGGCTGTTACCACAACCGTGACCCAAGGATGCTATGACGGATTGAGTGTGACGGCTGCGGCAAACCTGACTTTCAGTCCGGGCCTGTACGTGATCAACGGTCCCATTGTCCTCACAGGGGCTGCAACGCTCAAGGGAACGGGCGTTACTTTTTATTTCAACGGTGCGACCACATTGAATGGATCCGCTGTCCTGCAGTTTTCGGCTCCAACGACCGGAACCTGGAACGGGATCGTGTTCTACGAAGACCCGGCCGATGCAAATACGTTCGCGCTTACCGGCGCAACAACCTCCAACCTTCAGGGGATCATTTATCTGCCTAACGCAACGTTGGATTTGACCGGTGCGACCAGCATGACGCTTTATACGGCATTTGTGGTCAAGCAACTGCGGAATACCGGCGCGATCAGTCTGACCTTGAACGATTATTTAACGAAGAACCCGTCGTCTCCCCTAGCGGTGACCACGCTGGTGGAGTGAGACATGAAGAGGATTCTGCAAACACGGCGGTGCGAACGAAGCTTCTTGCGTATTTGTGGGCTTTTGCGCAAATTGGGCCATTGCGGCGATTGTGGCGGAGCTCTCATCGAAACGGCACTCGCGGCGCCGCTTCTTTCGCTGCTTCTTCTGGGGGCGGCGGAGTTCGGCATGGTGGATTACGCGGCGATCGAGGTGACGAACGCTGCAAAGGCCGGTGCGGATTACGGAGCATCGAGTTTGACGGCGGCGGCGGATACAACGGGGATCCAAACGGCGGCTAGAAATGACGCGGCGAACATCACGCTGGGGACCACGACGGTGGGAAGGTCGTACATCTGTTCGGACGGAACCAGTCCGACAGGGACGTTTCCGACATTGATATGCACCACCGGCACAGCACTTGAAACCATTCTGATTGTGCAAACGCAAACATCCTTTACTCCGTTGATCCATATACCGGGATTCACTTCCCCGTTTACGCTTCACGGATATGCGTCGCAAAAGGTGACGCAGTGACGCTGGCGATGAATAAAGGGCGGAATGAGGGCCTGCAAATGAATGGATGGCGCAGGTATCGTAGTCTGCGTCGCATTTTGCGCGACTCGGACGGAGCCGCACTCTTCGAGTTTGCTATTTCGTGTCTCATCCTGCTCCCGATGATTTTCGGGTTCATCGAAATGTGCCTGGCTTTCTACAGCTATAACTTTGTCTCCGATGCCGCGCGTGAAGCCACACGCTATGCGATGGTGCGCGGATCTGCTGCCTGCGGAAATACACCGGGTTTGGCGGATGCCTGCCCCTCTCCGGGAATAACCCAAGCCGAAATCCAGACCTATGTGCGGAGTCTCGGATTTCCTGGGGCGCGCAACCTCACGGCGACCGTGAAGTGGCTCCAGGCGAGCACCACTGTTCCGAAAACGTGGACGGCTTGTGGGACTCAATGTTCGCAACCGGGCAATGAGGTGCAAGTCCAGGTCAACTATGACTTCCCGATCGGGATTCCATTCTGGAAGGTCACAACGATCAGCTTTGCGAGCAAGTCGCAGATGGTGATTACGCAATAGGCTTGACGCGACTTAGGGGCTGAGGCGTTCGCGGGCGGATGCCGTTGCGATTCCTGATTCCCACATATCACCCTGACAATTCACATGGCGTTTTTCGGTCATGGTCGACCTACACTCGAAGTGTATGGCCACGATCCCCGACCTGAGACTTGACGCCGGATTGCCGGCGAATATCGACGCAGAAAAAACAATCCTGGGCGCGATCCTGCTGGATAATGCGGCGCACTCGGAAGCGGCTGAGAAGCTGGAGGCGAGCGATTTTTCGCTCGACTCGCATCAGCGCATTTTTCTGCGCATGAGCGACCTGATGAACGCGCAGCGCGCCGTGGACATTGTGACGCTGGCGAACGAACTGGCGCGTTACAAGGAGATCGAGACGGTCGGCGGCGTGGCTTATCTGGCCTCGTTGACCGAGGGTCTGCCGCTGCGTCCGGTCATTGAAGACTACATCCGGATTGTGAAAGACAAGAGCCTGCTGCGCAAACTGATGGCAATCTGCTCGGCAGCAATTGCACGGGCTGCCGACCAGAGCGAGACGGCTCTTGAAGTGCTGGACATGGCCGAGAACCAGCTGCTGGAGGTGAGCGAAAAGGGCATCACGCAGGGTTTGCAGCCGCTCGATCAGATTGTTCAGAGCTCGTTTGGATCGATTGACAACCTCTACAAGCAAAGCCGTGAGGTGACGGGGCTCGCGACGCACTACAAGGTGCTGGATCAGATGACGAGCGGTCTGCAAAAGGGCGAACTCATCATCATCGCTGCGCGGCCCTCCATGGGAAAGACGGCTCTCGCGATCAACATGGCCCAGAATGCCGCAATCGTGAGCAAGGCGACGGTGGCGGTTTTCAGCCTGGAAATGAGCAAGGAGTCGCTGTTGCGCCGCATGCTGTCGTCACAGGCCAGAGTCGACCAGCGCAAGTTGCAGACGGGTTTTCTTGGCCGCGAGGATCATGGCAAGCTGCAGCACGCGCTGGAGCAGCTGGTGGAGGCGCACCTGTTCATCGACGATACGGCGGGGATTTCGCTGGCCGAGATGAGGGCGAAGGCGCGGCGTCTGAAGCAGAACGCGGGCGGGCTCGACCTGATCGTGGTGGACTATCTGCAGTTGATGTCGGCGACGCTGCCGTCGATGGGGGGCAAGCGGTACGAGAACCGGACGCAGGAGGTGTCGGCTATTTCGCGCGGACTGAAGGCGCTGGCCAAGGAGCTGAATGTACCGGTGATTGCGCTTTCGCAGCTTTCGCGTGCCAGCGAGCGCAGAGGGGACGACAAGCGCCCGATGCTGAGCGATCTGCGGGAATCGGGTTCGATCGAGCAGGATGCCGACGTTGTCGCGTTCATTCATCGCGAATCGTATTACAACCGCGATGAGGAGATGACAGAAGCCGACAAGGCGCAATCGGAGATTATTCTGGCGAAGCAACGCAACGGACCGACCGGCACGGTTCATCTAAACTTCATCTCGCGCTTCACGAGCTTTTCCGATCCCGACACCACGCACGAAGATTGAGCGTGCTGTAACGGCAGACTGGGATCGTCGTGATTGAACGCTCACATTTGGATGACTTATCCGGATGACATAATTGGGGTTCGTTGTGTCTAAAATGTCTCTGGCGAGGTAAGGCCGGGCAGAGGGAACAACGATGACAACTGCTTATATCAACCGCATTGCGACATCGGTTCCTCCGCACGATGTGCACCGCGCGTTCATTGAATTTGCCGATTCGATGCTCGCCGAGGGCACGGTGCGGAGTCTTTTCCGAAGGATGGCGCGGCTTTCTGCGATCGAACATCGCTACTCATTTCTGGAGCCCATTGCGACCCCAAGCGGCGAGTGGAAGGATGGAGAAGATCTCTATGTGCGTGGCGCGTTCCCTGGAACTGCGCGCCGCATGCAGGCGTTTGAGCGATTCGCTCCCCAGCTGATGCGCTGCGCGGTGGGCAAGCTGGGTTTGAGTGAAGAAGAACGGCGCGGCATTACGCACGTCATCGTGACTTCGTGCACAGGGCTGTATGCGCCGGGTTTGGATATTGAAATCGTCAATCACCTGGGGCTCGATTCGTCGGTGGAACGCACGATGATTGGATTCATGGGCTGCTACGCCGCGATCAATGCGTTGAAGGCTGCGCGTCACATCGTGCGGTCCGAGCCGGAAGCGCGCGTTCTGATTTTGAGCCTGGAATTGTGCACGCTGCACATGCAGGAGACACAGGAACTGGAGCAGTTGTTGTCGTTCCTTCTGTTCGCGGACGGCTGTTCCGCATGCCTTGTGACAGCGCGCGCACACGGTCTCGCGCTCGACAGCTTTCTCGCCGTTGGCATTCCCGAGACGAACCACCTGATCACGTGGCGCATTCGCGAAGCCGGGTTCGACATGCAACTGTCTGGCAAGGTTCCAGGTGAGTTATGCCGCGCGTTGAAGGATATGGGGGACACCATCACGCGTGGTAAAGATCCGCAGTCGATCGAGCTGTGGGCAGTGCATCCCGGCGGCCGGACGATTCTGGACTCGGTTGAAAAGGGCCTCGGCCTGCCTGCCGAAGCATTGGCGAACTCGCGCGAGGTGCTGGCGCGATTCGGCAACATGTCGTCGGCTACGGTGATGTTTGTCCTGCAGCGGATTATGCAATTGGCACGGCCTGGGCAACAAGGCTGCGCGATGTCGTTTGGTCCGGGCGTCACGGCAGAGACGATGCTGTTTCATGCCGCCTGATGTGCTGGATTTCAGCTCCCGCGCCGAGCTTGCAGAACTGATGGACGGGCCGTGCAGCCGGGAAGAGTTGCGCGCGTGCTTGCAGGATCTGGCGAGGGTCAACCGCTGGTTCTTGGCGTATCGTCCGTTGCTTGGCTGGCTCGATTCTCTCGGGTTGCAGCAGTCGAAAGGGCCGACTCGGATTCTCGATGTGGGTTGCGGGTACGGAGACGGATTGCGGCGCATCGAGCGATGGGCGAGAGAGCGCAATGTTGAGGTGGAACTCACCGGAATCGATCTCAACAGGGATGCCGTTGCGATTGCGGCGGAAGCCAGCAAGGCTGCAAGCGCTATCGAATGGGTGAACGCAGACGCGTTCGCGTATGCGCCGATTGAAGCGATCGACATTGTCGTGAGTTCACTTTTTACGCATCACCTGGCGGAGCCCGCTGTGGTGCGATTCATCGAATGGATGGAGAGGCACGCGACGGTCGGCTGGTTCATCAACGATCTTTCGCGGAATGCAGTGCCGTATCATCTCTTCCGTATGTTTTCAAAGGTGATGAGATTACATCCTTTTGTACAGCATGACGGGCCGGTGTCGATTGCGCGAGCATTTCGGCTGGAAGACTGGCGAACGATGTGCGCCGCAGCTGGATTGGCGGACGGAGACGTTTCGATTCGGGGATATACGCCGGCGCGACTGTGCGTGATGCGAAGGAAGCCGTTGTCATTGATCGCGCTCAGGTTGGATTGAGAAGCAGAGCCACGCGGCCGACGATCAGATCGTTTGGCGAGCTGCCCATTTCAATTTCCAGGAAGTTCGTGCTGAGGACCGGGTTGAGCGTGCGAAGAACAATCGCGTTCGCGAAGAAGTCGACGTAGCGCAGCAAGAGACGGGCTCCATCGCGTACCGCATAGAGGGTCGGCCTGCTGGATTGGTAAGGCATGGACGAGTTGTAATGGCGGTCGATCACGACGATGGACTCGGGCAGGACAAGGGGTTCCATCGGAAATGCGTCCGCAGGGGGAATACGGGCCGCGACGAATCGTTGCCAGGTGCGGCGAGTGCTGGGTGCGCGGAAGCGGGCCGATTCGAGGACGCCGGAGGGTGCAGGGAGCATCGAGAGGATCGCAGAGGGGTGGATGATCGGTTCAGAGATCGCCGAGCCGTAGGAGACGATGGGCACCATATCTATCCCCTCGGCTGTGGTTATGAGTGACTCGCTTTCGTTTGATCGGGGGTCGCGAAGAAGATTGTCGGCAGCCATTTCTTGCGCGCGCAGGATGCGATCCATGGCATCGAGGGAGAGGTTGCGTTTCTTGCGCAGGAAATTGGAGATGTGGGATTGGGCAAGGCCAGTCTGGCGGGACAAAAGCGAGACGCTGAGGGCGCCTCGCCGAATTCTGTCGAGTAATACCACGCGGAGACGCTCGTGCATTTGTGTGAAGTTCATCTGTGAATTGTTCGCTTCCAGCAATGGATGAAAACGGTCGCCGTTATCCTGCAGCGATGCAAACGGTGCTTTTGGCCCTTCAATTCGATGGCATGCCGCTTGAATGGAAGTTTCGGGGAGGAAATTAAGCAACGATCCCTTGACCCAGAAGAGCCAAACATCTAAATTGGGCTTACTTTATCTCGTACATATTTGCTAGAGATTCTCGAAGATTTGTAACAGTCGGCGCAACTTCGAAGAGAAAATGCGATATTTCTTTGGTTTGCAATTCCCGATGCGGCAAAACTAGTGATGGTTAGATTCAGGTTTCCGGGACATTCTTCAATCGGCAAGCGTCCAACCAGAGGCGCACGGGCGGGTGTGTGCGAATTCCCAGATTTACGCGCTCAATATATGACAAAGATTAGAGAAAGCAGACAGAAATCCCCTATCAGGACGTGAGAAACCTGAGTAGCTTTGCCTGATTCTCATTGCCCCGCCGCAAATCGATACCAATCGAGCAAAGGTGGGAAAGGGCTTTTTCACGGAGAATCCGTCATGGAAGTGTGCGTGCAATTGAAAGTTTGCGAGGGGTGCGGCTGTCTTTGGCATCGGGCCCAGACACAAGGGACTGTGTATTGCAGGGAGTGTGAGGTAAAACTGAAGGACTTTCCAGCGCCTGAGACACGGAAGAGGCGTGGACGTCCGAGCCGCAAACCGCTGGTAAGAGTATGGGCTATGGCTGAAGCGGCGGGGGGTGCTGAATGAGTGCAGCGCTCCAATTACCGCAGGTGTGGAGTTCGATCAACTTGCCCAATACGTGGCCGGAAAAGGAGAATCCTGACGCAGAACGGCCGGCAGCAAAACCGTGGGAAGAGGCGGACGAAGAGGTCCCGGCAAGCGATCCG
Source organism: uncultured Acidobacteriaceae bacterium (assembly GCA_963745845.1). Lineage (GTDB taxonomy): Bacteria > Acidobacteriota > Terriglobia > Terriglobales > Acidobacteriaceae > Telmatobacter. The sequence continues at coordinate 126,116 of CAVUZE010000008.1, forward strand.
CCGATCACGCTAGCGATCTACCGGAAGCATACAGAACGCATGTTGCGGCGCTATCTGTACGCTTCAATGCAGGTGGGCAGGTCGCCGTCCATTCTGGGCGATCCCGTGGGCCGGGGATGGGTTTCAACAGACGCATCCGGACATTCGAAGACGCGGTGATTTTTGTGCTGGACGTGGAGCGATGTCTTGACCGGCTGGGCTCACTCGATCGGGCGATGCTGAGCAGGATTGTGCTTCAGGAATATACCCAGGCGGAGGCTGCGGTTTTGTTGGGGATGAGTCCGCGGACGATTTCCTACAAATTTCCGCTGGCGCTGGATCGATTGACGGAGCAGCTGCTGAAGACCGAACTACTCGTGCTTCCGCATTGAAGTATTACCGAGAGAAGAGAGCGAAGGGCGCGATCGACTGCGCTCTTCGCTCCCAAGCGACGACTTTGAAATCAGTACTCAGAATTTGCGCGACCACTCGCGCGGCCAGCGCTCCACGATTACCTTCTTGTCGGTGAAGAATTCAATCGCGTCGCGACCTTGCGCGTGCATGACGCCAAAGAAGCTGCCCTTCCAGCCGGAGAACGGGAAATAGGCCATGGGTGCGGGCACGCCGATGTTGACGCCGACATTGCCTGTTGAGACTGCGTGGCGGAATTTGCGCGCAGAGGCACCGGAGGACGTGAAGATGGAACTGGCATTGCCGTAGGGCGAGCGGTCGATCATGTCGACGGCTTCTTCGACAGACTTGGCGTGGACCACCGAGAGGACCGGGCCGAAGATTTCTGTCTCCATCAGAGAGCTGGCAGCGGGCAAGCCGTCGAGGACTGTGGGGCCTACGAAGGAGCCGCCTCCATCGGAGAAGCTACGGCCGTCAACCAGCGGCTTGGCGCCGTCGCCCGCCCCCTGGCCGATGAGAGAGACGATGCGGTCGCGGCTTGTTTTCGTGATGACCGGACCCATCTGAACAGCAGGGTCCAGACCGTTGCCGACCTTGAGCCCAGCAGCGGCGGCGGCGATGGATTCGCGGAACCAGCTTTGGGCTTCGCCGATGGCGACGGTGACGCTGACGGCGAGGCAGCGCTGGCCTGCGCAGCCAAATGCCGAGTCGGCAATGATCTTGGTGGTTGTCTCGGGATCGGCGTCAGGCAGGACCACTACGTGATTCTTGGCGCCGCCCTGGCACTGAACGCGCTTGCCGCTGGCCGAGCCGCGGGTGTAGACATATTTGGCCACCGGCGAGGAACCGACGAAACTGACGGCACGGACAAGGGGATGGTCGAGGAGCGCATCGACAGCCGGTTTGCCGCCGTTGACGAGGTTGACGACGCCTGCGGGCAGGCCGGTTTCCTGGATCAGCTCGACCAGTCGTGCGGCGGAAAAGGGAACGCGATCGCTTGGTTTGAGGACCACTGTGTTGCCGGTAGCGATGGCGTAGGGAAGAAACCAGAGCGGGATCATCAGAGGGAAATTGAAAGGCGTAATAATGGCAGCGACGCCGAGCGGCTGGCGCACCATGATCTCGTCGATGCCGGGCGCTACATCTTCAAGCGAATATCCCTGCATGAGCACGGGAATTCCGCAGGCGACTTCGACGTTCTCGATGCCGCGGCGCAATTCACCTTTTGATTCGGTGAAGGTCTTGCCGTTCTCGGTAGTGATGATGGCGGCCAGTTCATCGAAATGATTTTCAAGGAGATTTTTCAGTTTGAAGAGGAACTGCACGCGGTCCGCGGCCGGTGTGGCGCGCCATGCGGGAAAGGCGGCGTGCGCGGCGGCAACGGCGTTGTCGACCTCGGCTGCTGACCCGGAGGGTGACTGGCCGAGCGGTTCTCCGGTCGCGGGGTTGGCCAGCGCGAGGCCGGGTTCGCTCGTTGAAACTTGCCATTTTCCGCCCACGAAGTTGCGGATGTCGAAGTTGCGGAGTTCAGGGGTGCGGATTTGGGGGGAAGCGAGAGTAGTCATGGGACTTTCACTTTACCGCAGGAGGAGGGGGGCTGGCAGCAGGAATCGCAAGCAAGATGGGGACAGAACTTCGAAACTGCATCCCGATCGTGGGGTTGAGTCCGATCGATTTGCTCGTCCTTTGTTTGCTATCTTGGACGGAGTCGATTCTCCGATTTTGAGAATGGGGTGAATCGGTCTCTTGGAGGAATGGGTCCCATGACGATTTTGCCGAGACAGGTCGCATTGCTTCTGCTGTTGCCTTCATTTTCGATTGCCGCGCAGCCAGCGGCGGGTCAATCGACAGGAGCGCCGCAGCCTACGACGGCGGCGGAGGCGCCGAACCGCGACACGAGCTACATCGACGAGCAGGGTACGGCCCATGTGACGCGGGTCGTGCCTGTGCCGCAGGATCTAAGCCCGCAGGCGCAACTGGTGCTGGGTCATGGCGGGCCGGACCAGGGACCTCCAGAATCGCTCGAACAGCGACGCAAGGGAACGGACGCGTATACCGCAAGGGCGCGGGCGGCTTGGACGCGAATCTGCCCAAACACGCTGGTTGACGAGACGATGGCGGGGGTTCCGGTGCATATTGTGACGCCGGACGGAATGCCGGAACGGAATAGGGACAAGGTGTTGCTGAATCTGCACGGGGGCGGGTTCAACTCGGACTCGGGTTCGTACACGGAGTCGATTCCGATCGCGAGCTATACGGGCATCAAGGTGGTGGCGGTTCTGTATCGATTAGCGCCGGAGCACCCGTATCCGGCGGCAGTGGATGATTCGGTGGCTGTGTACAAAGAACTGCTGAAGACCTACAAGCCCGAGCACATCGTGATCTACGGAACATCGGCAGGGGCGATTCTGACAGCGGAAGTGGCGGCGAAGCTCAAGCAGATGGGATTGCCGCTGCCTGCGGCATTGGGCATTTTCAGCGGAATGGGCGATTTCGCGCGCGCAGGCGACTCGGTGGCGATGTATGCTCTACGCGGTCTCACGGGACATCTCGATCCACCCGACGCCAAGCCGCATGACGGCGAGTACGCGGGATCTGTCGATCCGAAAGATCCGGTGCTCTCGCCCATCTACGGCGATCTGCATGGGCTGCCCCCGACCCTGTTTGTGACCAGCGGACGCGATCTGCTGCTGAGTGGTACGACCAACCTGCATCGCGCCTATTTGAATGCGGGCGTCGATGCGCGGCTGGTGGTTTTCGATGCGCTACCGCATGCCTTCTGGTATGACCCGATGCTGCCTGAAGCGATCGAGGCGAACCATCTCATGGCGGGTTTTTTTGTGAAGCAGCTGGGGAAATGAGTTGGTGCGGTCAATCCGGAATCGGAGTGACCGGGATGCGAAGCGATGAATTGATGCGGGAGAACATTTCGAACGCGGCGGCGACGGCCGTGAGCTCGATGATCTCCTGACAGTTGAAGTGCTCGCTGACAGCGTCGAAAGCAGCCTCGTTCGCGGCGTGTCCCGACTGATGGAGAAGGCTGGCGTAGCGGAAGCCGGCTTTTTCTTTTTCTGAAAACGGGCCGTTTTCGAAATTGTCGTAGCTGGCGACCTGGCCGAGCGTGGCTCCGCGTTTGAGGGCCAAGAGGCGGTGGGCGCTGACGCAGTATTCGCAGCAGTTCAGTGAAGCGACGCGGGTGGCGATGAGTTCCTTGTACCAGCCGGTGAGTGCGCCGTCGGCCATGAGCGGCTTGAGAAACGCAGTGATTCCCAAAGCAAGTGAAGGGACATTGGCGAGCGCCTTGAACATATTGGGCACGACGCCGCGTTCGGTCAAGAGCTTGTCATAGAGCTGCGCGATCTCTGTTGGAACCGCGTCCCTCTCCAAAAGCGGAACACGGGACCCGGTTGCCGGAATGTCAGTCATTGCGCCCCAACCATCGATTCCTGCCAGTGTAAATGTGCAGCATCTCATACCGGTTTTTAAGTAGAGCGGAGAATGCATTTTTTACTCCCTTACTCATGAAAACGCTGCGAGCCGGGTTTTTCCTTCGGAGGAGGGGGAGCCGGCGTTGGATTTAGGGCGAGATTAAGAAACGCTGAGAGTTTGAGGCGCAGTTAGGGATTCGAATTGCATTTGCAGTTGTCGTGGCGTTTGCGACAAACGTGCGTCGGAGGGAGTTGCCCCTTTGCCAGAGGCTCAACGAGGTCGCGCTCGGCTATCAGCGCGTGCTTGAGAGCGATCAGCGCGATCCCAAAGCGTTGATGGGCATCAGCCTGGTCGCGCTTGCGAGTCGTCAATTCGAAGCGTCGATTCAGATGGCGAAGGCGGCGGTGGCCGCAGCACCGGCGATGGTTCTGGCGTGGGTGACATTGGGCCAGGCGCTGAAGGCTGCAGGCAAATACGGAGAAGCGAAGGATGCGTACATTCGGGCGCTGCAGCAAGATGGTTTGAGCGCGCTGGCGAGGGTTGGCTTAGGCGAGTTGTGGATGGCCGATGGACATGCCGAGCAGGCGCTGGATGCGTACGAATTTGTGATGCGCCGGCATCCGGCCATGGCTGTCGCGCACATGGGCCGTGGGCACGCATTGGCATGCTTGGGGAGGAATGCCGAGGCGCTCGCGTCATACGAACGAGCATTGACGTTGGTCCCGAAAACGCCTGAAGGAGAATTTGCCGCGGGGTTCGTGCTGGCGAGGCTGGGCCGAAGGAAAGACGCGGAACGACGGTACCGGCGGGCGCTTACTCTGCGCGCTGACTTTGCCCCGGCATGGATGAACCTCGGCTGCCTGTTGCGCGAGGAAGGGCGGGAGGCTTATGCCGAGGCGGCGTTGCGGCGGGCAGTCGAATTGCAGCCGGAGATGATCGTGGGCTGGCTCAACCTGGCGCTGCTGAAGCGGGAGCAGCGCTGCTTCGATGAGGCGGAGGCGCATCTTCGGAGAGCTTTTGCGCTCGATCCGGATAGGGTGGAGACGCTCATAGGGTGGTGTCAGTTTCGCGCGGCGGAAAAGGACCGGGCCGGCGCGTGGCAGTGGTTGCGGTGGGCCCTGGCGCGCGAACCAAGCCATGCCGAGGCCGTAAATATGCGGGGTGTTTTGCTGCATGGGGAAGGCCATTTTCTTGAGGCGATTGAAGCGTTCGATCGTGCGGCGGTTTTAGGAAGCCCGGCTGCCGTCTCGAATCGTGGCAATAGTCTGTTGGATCTGAGAAGAATGGAAGAAGCATTGCGCGCGCACGAGGCGGCAGTGGAGAAAGACCCGCACCGCGCAGGTGCACAGTACAACCTGGCGCTGGTGCGGCTCCGCCTGGGGGATTGGGAGCGTGGCTGGGTCGGATACGAAGCGCGTTGGCGCTTTAGAGAGGTGCATCGGACGCCAATGATTTTCAAGCAGCCGCGCTGGCGCGGAGAACCGTTGCACGGACGGCGTATTTTGCTCCATGCGGAGCAGGGACTCGGCGACGCGATTCAGTTTTGCCGCTATGCGCCTCTGGTGGCGGCCTGCGGCGGTGAAGTCATTCTGCAGGTGCACGAGCCGGTGGAGCGCTTGATGCAATCGCTTGGCTTGGTCCACCAAGGACGCGCGCAGGTGGCGCGGTTGGGTGTTGCGCCGCCGGAGTTCGATTTGGAATGCCCGCTAATGAGCCTGCCTGCGGTGTTCGGAACTGCGGTGGAGACTGTTCCCTGGTACGGTCCGTATTTGAATGCGGAGCCCGATTTGATTGTGGAACGAGAGGCACAGTTGCGCGCTGTGGACAGCGAAGTTTTGCGCGTGGGCGTAGCCTGAGCGGGCAACCCGCGCTACAAAGCGGATGGGCGGCGATCGATGAAGCTGGCAACTCTGCGGCCGCTGCTGCGCATGGAGGGTGTGTTCTGGGTTTCGTTGCAGAAAGGCGAAGCGGCGGCACAGCTGAGGGAATTGCTGATGGACGTTGCGATTCTGGACGGATCGAGTGGGGATAGGAATCTGGCCGAGACGGCGGCGCTCCTGGCTATGCTTGACCTTGTGATTACGACCGACACCTGCATTGCTCATCTTGCCGGTGCGATGGGCAAGCCTGTTTGGATACTGTTACCTCATCTGGCCGATTGGCGATGGATGGAAAAGGTTGAAACGACGCCGTGGTATCCGACGGCGCGCTTGTTTCGCCAGCAATCGTCCGGCGATTGGGCTGGAATGCTGGAGCGAGTTAGTGCGGAGATTTGTTTGTTCCGCTCGCAGTGGCCGGAAGCGGAGATTTCTCGGCCGGGTTCGACACCAATTGCGCGCGAACGCGCTGCATGATGCCGAGATAGTGGGCAAGATTGTGGATGGAGTTGAGTGTGCCCCCAAGCGATTCTCCGGCCTGCATGAGGTGGCGCAAATAGGCGCGCGAGTAGCGGCGGCAGACCATGCAGGTGCATGTGGGATCGGGTGGGTTCTGATCCTCTGCGTACTGTTTGTTCTTGATATTCATGCGGCCTACGCTGGTGAAGAGCAGGCCGTGGCGTGCGGCGCGGGTGGGCAAAACGCAATCCATCATATCGACGCCCATGCGTGCGTATTGCTCGATTTCGTCTGGATAACCGACGCCCATCACATAGCGCGGCTTGTCTTGTGGTAGAAGCGGCAGGACCTCCGAGATAACTTCGAGCGTGGCTTCGCGGGGCTCGCCGACGCTGAGACCGCCGATGGCGTAGCCGTCGAAGTCCATTTCGACCAGACGTTCTGCGCTTTCGCGGCGCAGGTCGGTGTACACGCCACCCTGCACAATGCCGAAGAGGGATTGAGTTGAGCCGTCTCCGATCCCAGGTTTCAGAGACGAGACCTGGGGCACCCAGCTTGGATGGGGCACCCCTTGTCCGTCCCAGGGGACCTCGTGCTGATGAGCACGAAATTGTTCGAGGCTGCGCCGCGCCCAATTCATGGTGAGGCGTAGGCTCTCTTTCGCGCGTTCGCGATCGGCTGGATACTCCGTGCATTCGTCGAAGGCCATGGCGATGTCCGCGCCGAGCGCGATTTGCACATCCATGGAGTGTTCGGGGGTGAAGAAATGGCTGCTGCCGTCGAGATGCGAACGGAAGTGCACGCCTTCGTCGCTCACTTTGCGCAACTGTGTGAGGCTATAGACCTGGAAGCCGCCGGAGTCGGTGAGCATGGCACGTGGCCAGCTGATGAATCGATGGAGTCCACCCATGCGCCGAATGGCTTCGTGACCGGGGCGGAGATAGAGATGGTATGTGTTGCCCAGGATGATCTCGGCGCCGATGGATTCGAGTACGTCCTGCGGAACGGCTTTAACCGTGCCCGCAGTGCCGACAGGCATGAACACAGGAGTTTCGATGGTTCTGTGCGGCAGATGGAGCTGTGCACGGCGTCCGCCCGCATCTGTTTTGTTGAGTACATTGAATTGGAGACCCACAGAACGATTGTATCGGGGCAAACATGTGCCCATGAAAACTGCGCGCCGGCGGAGATAGGTCGTCAATTCTTCCGGTTTGTAACTGCGTCAGGGAGCTCGCTTCGAACTCCCTGAAGGTTGAGGCTTACCCGATGCGGCGGTTGTGTTTGGCACGGAAGATGCGGCGCGAGGCCACATTCTGCCGGTGCGTAAGGAAGCGCCGATCCCGAGGGGTGAGGCGGCCGTTATGGCGTGCACGCATCATGTGCATCTGGCGGTGAATGCTTCTCTGCTGCCGCTCGAGGCGTGCGGTCTGGCGCGCATTGAGCCGGCCATTGCGAAAGCCGTTGGCGATGCGCCGGTGCTGGTTGAACTCGCGCTGGCGGATGGTGTGATTCTGCGGGGCCGGCGCAGGGGTTTGTGCAAACGTGATGGCGGGCGCTGCAATGATTGCCGCCATAAGGACGAACTTCATGATTCTCATGGTGTTTCTCCTTCTGTGGCGGCGTTGAATTGACCACGCACACAAGCTGAAACACAGGGTCTCGCAATTCGTTTTCAATCGAAAGGTGGAGCATGGAGGCGGATTTGGTTCGGCACGGCGTCGCTTTACTTTGCTTCGCGCGAGAGCTTGATCTGCAAGCCCGCGCGTGCAACTCGTGGCATGCCGAGTGTCGTGGTCGGAGTTTTTGACACTTCGATGGAACGATCGAAGAGATTCTCGCCCGCAGCGAAGAGCTGCAGATGTCTACCGATGTCGCGCGAAGCGTAGGCATCCAGGCGGAAGTAGCTGTGCAGGAGGAAGAGATTCGCGTCGTCATCATATTGACGCCCGCTCATGCGGCTCTGCAAACTCAGCGTCCCCATGGCCGGTTTGTATGCATGCAGATTCAGAGAGGCCATGTTGCGGGCGACCTCGGGAATCCAATTGCCGAAATCTTGTGGCCCGCGCGATACAGTGGCATGCGCATATTGGTAGCCTCCATCGAGTGAGAGCCAGTGTTGCGGCGCGACTTCGAAATCGACAGCAACGCCGCGGCTTTCAATCTGGCCTAGATTCTCGCGCAGCAGCAAAATCGGAGACGAATTTGGATTCGTGGTGACGGCGACGATGGGTCGATTGACCTGGGTCAGAAAATAGCTCGAGCGAATGGTGCCCCAGCGCCACTCGCTGGCGATGCCCGTTTCCCATCCGGTCGCACGTTCGCTGAGAAGCTGACCATTGGGCAACGTGAGCTTATTGCCGACCTGCGTTGACCGGTAGAGCTCGCTCGGCGAGGGCGCACGGAAGGCGCGAAAGCCGGAGGCGGATGCGGCCCAGTGGTTCAAAAACTTGCGCGAAATGCCGAGACGCGGATCGAAGAGGCGCTCGTCTCGCTGCAGGGGCTGTGTTGCGCTTGGGACCCATTTCGAGCCGTTCCAGGTAAGTTGGTGGCCGTTGTAGTTTTGAAACCAATCCATGCGGGCAGACGCCGACGCAGTCCACGCGCGGTGCACCCAAAGGCCTTCGCCGTAGAGACCGGAGTCGCGCTGATGGTCGTGCAGATTGGTGAGCAAAGTGGAGGTGCCCAGGGATTGCTCGCGATCCCAATAGCGCACATCGTGCGCGTCGGCGCCTGCAAGAAGAACGAGGCCCGAGCCGAGCGGGCGGGTCCAATGCGTCGCTGCACCCAATTCATTGACGGGGACCAACGCGAATTTGGAGGGAGCTTCTCCGCAGCGGTACGCGCAGGCGGGATCTGCGGCGGTCGGCGTGTTGGTGATACTGGAGAAGGTCTGACGGTAGTGTTCGGTGGAGCCGTAGAGCCGCAGAATTGCAGAATCGCCGCGTGCCGCGTGCCAGTCGGCGCCGGTGGCGTAGCGCCAGAGACGGGTGCCGTTGGTTTGGAATGGAGTGCCGTTGCCGCGGGCTTCGTTCATGCCGCTGCCGCGGACAAAGAGGCGCAGCGGACCCTGTGAGTGGTCAGCGACGACGATCCCGTTCTGGCTGTGCATGGTGGATGCGATGTCGACAGGCCCGCGCTGGTCGGGAGCCTCCTGAATGTAGCCGTCGGTGCCGATGGCTCCGCCTGCGGCGAGCAGACCCCAGGGTCCGCGTTTGGTCTCGCCCAGCGCGCTTTCGTCGTAGGTCCCCGCGCCGCCGTAGGTGGAGCGGAGCTCGGCAACGTCAGCGGTGGGGCGCACGGTGATCATGTTCAGCACGCCGCCGATCGCGGCTGAGCCATAGAGGTCGCTGGCGCCGCCGCGGACAAGTTCTGCACTCTGAATGGCCAGCTCCGGCTGCTCCTCCCAGTGGATCCATCCACCGATGGCGTCATTGAGGGGCACGTCGTCCTGCGTGACGAGGGTACGGCTTGCGGAAGTGGAACCGAGTCCGCGCACGCTGATTCCCTGTGACGCGGGATTGGCGACGAGCGAGCTGGAGCGGCGAAACAGTTCGACGCCGGGAAGCTGACGGACTTTGTCGTCCCACGTGATCGCGGCTGTGGTGTTGAGCGCGGACTGCGAGAGAACGCGTGTGGTGACGGGGCTCTGCAATTCGCCCAAGGGCTCGCGATAGGCGGTGACGGTAACTTCTTCCGAAGCTCCCGCGCGCTCCAGGTGAACGGTCGCACTGGCGGAGAGTTCAAAGAAATTCCCGGTGAAGCCGTCCGCGTCGACGCGAACCCGGCACGGGATTTCGCATTCGAAGGTGAAACGGCCGTCTGAGTTCGTGCGGCCCAGCTCGTGGCCTGCGGGCTTCTGCACGGAGGCTTCGGGAATTGGTGTGCCGGCAGTGTCCTCAACCGTGAGAGTGAGGCTCACCCGAGTCTGCGCCGGGAGGCATAAGGGGACGATCAGTGCCACCAGGAGCGTACGCGCGCCATAGAGCGCTTTGGATTGGAAGCACAGCATAAGCCTCACTTCCTGAATGTTCGAGCAGTGTTTGGAGCAATTGAGCCACAGTCTTGTGATGGCGTGGATCGACGGCTTGCGGAGCGACCTCGTTTAGGGGGATGAGAACGAATGCTCGTTCTGCAAGGCGCGGATGAGGAACTTCCAGGCCTGCTTCATGAATGCACAGATCTCCTATCATCAGGATATCCAAATCAAGCGTGCGCGGACCGTTCAGCAAGCCCGTGGAGCGATCACGGCCGTAATCTCGTTCGAGATTGAGCAGGCCGTCAAGGAGGGCGCGCGGTGCCATCCCGGTTTCGAGAGCAACGACAGCGTTCACGAAACGAGGCTGCTCGGTGAATCCAACGGGCTTGGTGGAATAGAGCGAAGAGCGTGCAATGATGCGGCCGATGGATTCGAGGCGGGGAGCGGCTGCGGCCAGCGTAGCCTCGGGCGGCCCAGCGGGGCTGGGGAGATTCGCGCCCATTCCGATGTAAGCCGTCCGCATGCTTGTCAGCTTCTTTCGGCAGGAGCCGGCGACTTCAAGTTCATGGTCACGGACCAGAGTTGTGCGAACGTGGCTGCGGTGGCGGCCAGCGCAGCGAACCAAACTGCAAACGCGACGCGCACCGCCCAAGCCGGGGCGACGCCGACGCGTTTCAGCAGAAAGGGAAGGAAGTTCCACGTCGTCATGTGGACGTAGTCCCAGGGGTCCTCGTGCAAAGAGTCGGTGGCGAGCCCCCAGGCATCCATCTTGCCCAGCGCGAAGGCCGCGATATTTTTCAAGCGTAGCGCGATGACGAAAGTCGGATGGCCGAATTCCTCCATCTGGTAGAGCTCGAGCGGGAGCCAGAACGCGAGAGAGGCGAGTTGAATGACGGTGCTGACGGCGAGCAGCGTAAGCCCGATTACCCAGATGAGTTTGCCGAATTCCGCGCGATAACGGAGCAGGAGCGGAATGGCGAGCATCGATACAAGCTCGACCGAGGTGGAGACATAGCGATCGCCCCAGGCATCGTCGCCGCTCCACACCGTGTAGCGCGCATAAAAGCAGATGTAGGCCATGAGCATCAGGCTTGTGGCGATGGTGTAGGCGCGGATCGCCGGAGTGAATCGCTTCCATCCGAAAAAAGCGACGAGAATGGCGAGGATCAGCAGCGGATCGAAGAGGAAGATGGATTTTTCTGGTGTAAAGAGAGCGCCGATGAAGCCAATGTGGAAGGGGGTTTCGAAGGGGTAGGTTTTTGGCCAGTCGCGATGACGCTGCAGAGTTTCGTGCGCGACGACGCTGACATAGGTGTTGGTGAACGAGCCGAACCGATAGTACTGATAGAGGCGATCGAGCAGGCCGAAGAAGCAGAAGACAGGAATGGCAGTGGCAGCGTAGGTGCGGCAACGGCTCCAGAATTGCGGGACAGGAGTGCGGTCGAAGCAGAGAACAAGCAGCACGAAGGCCGCGCCAGCCAGCAGATCCAGACCCGTGGTAAGGCGCGTAAGGAGGTTCAGTCCATACGAGGCTGTGCCGATGAGGAGTGCACGCCGGGAGCCGGTGCGGAGCCATTCATATTCGAAGCAGAAGCCGGTGGCGGTGAGCAGAAAGATGTAGTTGTTCTCCATCATGTTTTGCGTGTAATGGAGATGCGTGGTGGCGAGCAGCAAAGCGAGAACGCCGGCGATGGAGTGGTTCACGGCGAATCCGAATTGGCGCAGAAGTCGGAAACATACGAGCGCGGTGAGAACCGTGATGAGGATATTGGTGGAGTAGCTGACGACGATGTTGCGGACCGTGGGATCGGTGTTTTTGTAGTGAGCGAAGAGCGGCAGGTTTTCGCAGAAGGTGCCGATCAGGTCGGCGGGCAGCATGAGCAGCGATTGGCCGATGCCATACCAGCTTTGCAGGCGGCCATTGCGGCCGTGCACTCCGAATTCCGGGTATTCCCAATCGAAGACGGGGGGCGCCGAAGTCCAAAAGGCGTGGGTCGAGTTGAGACGGTGCTGGGTGTCCGCAGTGCCCAGTTCGCCGGATTGCACAACGAACGCGATGAGCCCAGCGGCTAGAGCCAGGAGGAAGACAGGGTCGCGGAAGATGAAACGAAGGCGGGGGTTCATCCGCATCTCTTCAGGGTATCGTGGCGGGGTCCGCTGGGCGCACGCAGCCGCCGTTCTCTGGTAGCATCCTTTTCGGAGAACTTTTCAGAATGGAATCCCTCAACAGCGCGGGCCTTGGCATCCGCCGCAACGAAGATATTGCACTTGACCTGCTCAAGTTTGTCGCGGGGACGGCTGGCGTAGGACGCCCGATTGCCGGCTCAACCGGATTCAGCGGCTCGGGCGCGGCCAAGCCCGAAGAATATGTGAACCAACTGCTCGATCTCTACGGGCGCTGCCTTAAGGCTGTGGAAGGCAAAGGGGCGGCCCAATAGCAGGCGAGCCCATTGTGCGCGTTGCTGTCGCCGGGGCCGGAGCGTTTGGCCGCAACCACCTCAGGGTCTATCGCGAATTGGAGACGAGCGGCCTGCCGGTTGCGCTGGTGGGCGCAGTTGAGCCCGATGCTGCACGTGCAGCGGAGACAGCGGCGAAATACTCCATCCCTGTTTTTTCCAGCGTGGAAGAGCTGCTGGCCGCCGATTTGACTCTGGATGCGGCCAGCGTGGCTGTTCCTACAGTCCATCATCATGCGGTGGCTTCGGTGCTTCTCGATGCGGGCCTGGATCTGCTGGTGGAAAAGCCGCTGGCAGCGTCGCTGAACGAAGCGGATGCGTTGCTCGCGCTTGCGGAACAGAAGAACCGCATTCTGCAACCCGGTCACCTGGAGCGATTCAATCCGGCAGTGCTGGCCGTGCAGCCAAAATTGCGCCGGCCCATGTTTTTTGAAGCGCACAGACTTTCGATCTTTACGCCACGCGCGCTCGATGTCGATGTGGTGCTGGACCTGATGATTCACGACCTGGACATCGTGCTGACGTTTGCGAACTCCCCGGTGCGCGAGGTGCGTGCCGTAGGATTGCCGATTCTGTCGCCGAAGGTCGATATCGCCAATGTACGGGTGGAATTCGAATCGGGCTGCGTGGCTAACTTCACAGCTTCCCGCGTCTCAACGGAGCGCGTGCGCAAGCTGCGCTTTTTTGAGCCGCGGCAATATGTATCGATCGATTATGCGCGGCGCGATCTGCTGGTGATCCGGCTGGATGGGAGTGTGCCGCCGGAGATCGCTGCTGCGCTTGAGGGCGGTCAGATCGATCCTGCACTGCTGGCGCAGCTTGCGGCGGCGAGTGCTTCGGATGGGCCCAATCCTGGATTGTCATTCGCGAAACCGCCTGTATTGGAGGGCGAACCGTTGCGCCTGGAGATTGAGTCGTTCCTCGGTTCGGTGCGAACGAGGCGAGCACCGCGTGTTACGGCGCGCCAAGGTCGCGACGCGCTGGCACTGGCGCTGGAGATTCAGGCCTCCATGATTGCCCATGCCACGCGCGCCGGGTTACAGGATTTCTTCGAGCCTCCTGCCTAGGTTTCTGACCGCGTGAATTCGTTTCTAGAGTTTGTGCTCTCCCAGGTCTCAGAGTCGAGACCTGGGCACCCAAGATTGGTACGACAACAAGCAGTCAGTGATCTATCGAGTGCTGCCGAACTGCGGCCGCCAGCGCTTCACCTGCTGACAGTAAGTCAAATAATCCTGACCGAAGGTACGGCGGAGGGTTGGCTCCTCATAGATCAAGATGAAGCAGTGGCAGACGAGCAGGAATCCACACACGAAGGCGAAGAGGCTGAGCGACGTGAAGAAGAAGGCCGCGCCTGCCAGGGCGAACGCTGCGCCGATGTACATCGGGTTACGGACAAACCGATAGGGGCCTCGAACCACGAGACGGCGAGGCGGGTCGAAGGGCGCTGGTGTGCCCTTTCCGATGCGCGCGAACACGCCGACACACGAGAGAGCGAGAGCTGCGCCGAGAATGCCGATCGTGATGCCCACAATCTGCGGCCAGCTGATTTCTGTGGGACGGCTGATGCCAGCCCATGCCAACACGCGGGCAGGCAGGTAGACGAGCACGAAACCGATGAAGAGACTGGCATAGGTGATTGTGCGAATCAAGATGAACATGATCGACTCCTTTCTGTTGTTGGCCCAGTGCAACATTGACAACTGCCGGCACGCTTATGCGATTCCAAGGGTCTGGTTCAGGAAGCCGACAACGTACTTCCAAACCAGGTAATAGGCGGCAAGAGCAACCAGGAACATTGGCAAGATAAGCGCGTAGGGAATATGGAGTGTCTGAAACCAGATCGCTCCGTGAGAACCCAGCGTGAGAATCCCGAGACATGTAGTCACAACGGCTCCGCCGGGCATAAGCAAGAGTGGAAGCAACGCGCCATGAAGGCCAAGGGGCAGATGCGTGCGCGCGTGGGATCCGATCCAAAGCATGTTCCAGATGCCCCAGAGTCCCGGAACGAGCGCCATGGGAAAGACCATTCCGCGCTCAATGGGAACCGAAACCTGAAGCCAGAGTCGAAGCACGATGAATCCAATCAGCATGAGCGGCATGACCAGCGTAGGCACGAGAATCCCTGCCAGAAATGCGCGTAGATAAGGATGTGTTTTCATGGAAACCCTCACTTTCTGCGGACTGCGCGCCCGCGGGATCACAAGTAGTAAAGAAACACGGGGATCGACGCCGGGAAGACAACGGCAAAGACGGCGAGTCCGCCGGCTAATGCCCAGTCGAACCACGGTACAGGGGCGGGCCGTGCGTCGAGACGCTGCAGCATCGATGGCCACAGATTGCGCGCGGGCATGGCGTTCCCTATAGGTGGTAGCGCCTGCTTGAGCAGTTGTTTCATACGGTCTTCCTGGTGGCTGTTCATGGCGTGATCCCCTGTTGTTGCAAATCTCTCCTGAGCAATCGCAAGGCGCGAAAGACGCGCACCTTGACTGCGGTGACCGAAATGCCTAGCGCGGCGGCAACTTCTTTGTGCGGCAATTCCTCGACCACCGCGAGAACGGCTGCTATGCGCAACTTTGGCGGAAGGCTCGAAAATGCCGCCGCGGTCTTGCTGCGAATTTCCGCCGAAATGGCCGGATCGGATCTGGATGGCGCTGGGACATCCATGAGCAATTCGGTTTCCGGCCTCTGGGTACGGAGCCAGTCGAAAGCCGCGTGGGTTGCGATGGTGCGTGCCCAGGCTTCGAACCCGCGCGACGGGTCGAAGCGTGCATGGGCCCGGTAGATGCGCCAGAACGTTTCCACGGTCAGGTCCTCGGCCGCAGCGGGATTGCGAACGATGCGTAACAGCCAGCCATACACGGTTTGCTGGTGGAGGCGGAAAAGGGTTTCGAAGGCGTCGTTGAATGTTTCAGGACTGCCTCGCCGAAACTCATTCAGGACGTTACTCGCTCCGTCCCGCATCGCTTCTTCCCCCTTCATTTGTCCTTACTGGACATTGAGCAAGAAGGTTACATCGGATGAGTGCGCTTGATCCGTGGCAAGCGGGAAACAGTTACTCGGCGTGAGGAAATGCAGAAACATCTGGAATGAGAAATAAAGCGATTTTCAAAGGGAGAAACGCATCTTCGATCGCTTGACAGAGGTATCCGGCGGCAGTATGGTTGGCAGCCGTGGGGCACGTGAGTTCATTCTTGTTTTCAAATTCCGCAGGATACTTGCGCCCATCCGGAGATAGACGTGATGAAGAGCCTTGAATTGCGATGGTTCGCGGTTGGATTGATTGGGTGCGGACTGGCCTGGTCTGCTGCAGGGCAGAACGCACAGAAGCCTGCGTATCTCGATACGAGTCTGCCGCCGCAGGCGCGAGCAGCCGACCTGGTGCAGCGCATGACGCTTGAGGAAAAAGCCAGCCAGCTGGTGAACCAGGCGCGCGCGATTCCACGGCTCAATGTTCCTGCCTACGACTGGTGGAGCGAGTCCTTGCATGGCGTGGCACGCGACGGGACGACGGAGTTCCCAGAGCCGATCGGGCTGGCATCGACTTTCGATGTGCCGGCGATTCACCAGATGGCCATTGCGATTGGCACAGAAGGACGCATCAAGCACGTGCAGGCGATGCGCGCCGGGCACAGCGACATTTTTGAAGGTCTCGACTTCTGGGCGCCGAACATCAACATCTTTCGCGATCCGCGCTGGGGCCGCGGCCAGGAAACCTACGGTGAGGATCCGTTCCTGACTGCGCGCATGGGTGTGGCCTTTGTGACCGGCATGCAAGGCGACGACCCGCGCTATTATCGCGTGATTTCGACGCCCAAGCACTTTGCCGTGCACTCCGGCCCCGAACCGACGCGCCACACGGCCAACGTCGATGTGAGCAAACATGACGAAGTGGACACATATCTGCCGGCTTTCCGCGCAGCAGTGACCGAGGGGCACGCGGACTCCGTGATGTGCGCCTACAACTCGATCAACGGCCAGCCCGCGTGCGCGAATGAATTCCTGCTTCAGGATCAGCTGCGCGGGTGGTGGAACTTCCAGGGCTACGTGGTTTCGGACTGTGGGGCGGTGATCGATATTCACGACGGCCACAAGTTCAACACGACGCAGGCGGAGTCATCGGCGGTGAGTTTGCGCCGCGGCATGGACAACGAGTGCGTGGACTTCACCTTCAAGGTAAAGGACGACCACGACTACAAACCCTATCTCGACGCGGTGAAGGAAGGCTACCTGAAGGAGAGTGAGATCGACACGGCAGTGACGCGTCTGTTTACGGCGCGGATGAAGCTGGGCATGTTCGACCCGCCGGAGATGGTGCCGTACAGCAAGATCGACGAGAGCCTGCTGGACAGCGCGCAGCATCGCGACATGGCGCGCAAGATGGCCGATGAAGCGATGGTGTTGCTGAAGAATGACGGCGTGCTGCCGCTGAAGACGTCGAGCCTGAAGATCGCGGTTGTCGGACCGTTGGCCGACCAGACCAAAGTGCTGCTGGGCAACTACAACGGCACGCCGAGCCACACGGTTTCGATTCTTGAGGGCATTCGCAAGGAATTTTCCGGTGCCACGATCAAGTATGTTGCTGGGACGCAGTTCCTCGGCCATGACGCTGAGCCTGTGCCCGCCTCTGCGCTGACAGTAGACGGAAAGCCGGGAATCAAGGCGAGTTATTCGCAGCTTGACATGTCGAACCTGAATAACCCCTCAACCTCGAAGCCGGTGGCCGAACGGGTGGAACCGACGCTCGACGCGGCGGCGAACGGGCTTCCTGCCGAAGCGGCGAATGTGAAGCCACTAGCGATTCGCTGGGATGGGATGCTGACGGCCAAGGAGACGGGCGACTACAACCTCGGCATGGCGGCTTCCGGCTTTTTCCGGATGCAGCTGGATGGGAAGGACGTCACCTCGTCCTACGGCGGGAGCGGCAAAGAAGCCAAGCTGGGCCGTGTGCACCTGGAAGCCGGCAAGCCGGCGAAGCTGCATGTGGAATATGCGTTTGGATTTGGGGCCGACGCGATTGCGGCGAAGCTGATGTGGTCGAAGGTTGACTTGAAGCCGCAGTCGGCGGCCATCGATGCGGCCAAAGCAGCGGATGTGGTGGTCGCCGTGGTGGGCATCACCAGCGAATTGGAAGGCGAAGAGATGCAGGTGAGCGAGCCCGGCTTTAAGGGCGGGGATCGCACCTCGCTCGATCTGCCCAAGCCGGAGGAGGATCTGCTTGAAGCAGTGGCCGCGACCGGCAAGCCAGTGGTGGTGGTGCTGACCAACGGCAGTGCGCTGGGAGTGAACTGGGCCAAGGCGCATGCCAACGCAATTCTCGAAGCGTGGTATCCCGGCGAAGAAGGCGGCACGGCGGTGGCCGAGACTCTATCGGGAAAGAACAATCCCGGCGGCCGGTTGCCGGTGACCTTCTACAAAGATGTCAGCCAGTTGCCGTCTTTCGAGGATTACGCGATGAAGGGCCGCACTTACCGATATTTTGAGGGCGAGCCGTTATATCCCTTCGGTTATGGACTGAGTTACACCAGCTTCACCTACAGCGATCTCAAGGGCCCGTCGGAGCCTGTTGCCGCCGGGAATCCTGCCACGTTTGACGTGACGGTGACCAACACCGGCAAAACTGCGGGCGACGAGGTGGCGCAGCTCTACCTTGAATTTCCCAAGCTGCCTGGCGCTCCGCTGCGTGCGTTGCGCGGCTTCCAGCGCGTGCATCTCGATCCGGGCGCATCGCAGACGGTGCACTTCCGCCTGCGGCCGCGCGATCTGAGCATGGTGACGGATGCCGGCGAGCCGATCGTTGCCGAAGGGCAATATTCGGTTTCTGTCGGCGGCGGTCAGCCGAATACGGGTGCGCAGGTGCTGAGCGCGACCTTCAACATTGCAGGAAAGTTGTATCTGCCGGAGTAAGTGCGAATAACTGGATTGTTGATTGACTAGGGGCGTGCCTATCGAAGGGGCACGCCCTTAGTTATTGATGCATTAGTTCGCGGCATGAGCGTCTGCGGCACCCATGATCTCTTTCATTTTCAGATACACTGCGTTGGTCCAGCCAAAGCCGATTTCGTTGGTGGTGTACCCGGCGCTCACATGCACATTCGCGTTGCCTGAAACTACGTTGTACTTTTCGCGAATGGTTCCGTCCTGCGCAAAGCCCGTGTCGACGGTGGCATCCCATTTGTGGGCAATGCGCTGGGCATCGGGGCGAAAGCCGCTTGCTGCTAGGCCTGCTACGGCGATCCAGTTGGTGGGCGCCCAGCCGAACGGCTCATCCCATTGCATACCGGAGTCGGTATTGCTCATCGAGAGACCGCCGGGGCGCTCGAAAAGGTTGAGTTGAGCGACCATCTGTTGCGCCTGTTCGCGCAGGGCAACACCCGCCCACAAAGGATAGAGCGAAGTGATGTAGGCGTAGGTTGAAGGCTGACGGCGAATGAAATCGAAGTCGGCGAAGACGCCTTCCTTGGCGCGCCAGAGGTAGCGCTGTATTGCCGCGAGGCGCGCCTTGGAGCGACGCTGCCAGCGCTGAGCCTCTGTGGGCCATCCGAGCAGGAGCGCCAGATGTTGCATATCGCGCTCATAACGGTAGAGCAGGCTGTTGAGGCAGACGGGTGCGAAGTGATGCGTGGCTCCATCGAAGGGTCCGAAGCGAAAACTTGGATCGAAGCCCGATTCACGCATGGCGCGATCGCCGAGATAAAAGTCGCGCGTAAGACGATAGCCGGAGAACCACGCACGCATGCAGAGGGTACTCATCTTCACATCGCAGCTTGTGCGCTGCAACCGTGCAGCCTCGGCTGCATCGGGATGTTCGGATCCTTTCACCAGAAAGGCATCGCCACCGGAGTGGGGATGCGCGACGAGCCACCGAATCACGTCGATGTAGTAACTGCTGTCGTCGGCCATCTCCGGGACGGGACCGGTTCCGTAGTCGAAGTAGCGGGCGAGGCCCGTTGTGCCAGCCTTATGTTCGGGACGAGTCCACGTGGAGTAGTCCTTTTCGGCGAGCGTGTAAGCGTGCGCGAGCCAGGCTCTCGCTTCGGAATGACCTGCGGGTGAAGCAGCAAAGCTGGCGGGATTCTCATACACGGCGCGGATCATCGAGGTGAGGAACGGTGGTTGCGATCGGGTCAGATAGTAAGTGCGATTGGCGTTCAACACCCCGCCGTAGTGCTCGATCTCGAAGAGGAAGTTATCGACCATGGCTTTGCCGAGAGCTTCGCGATGGTCGGCCTCGAGTCCAAGAAGAATGAAGTAACTGTCCCAGCCGTACATCTCATTGAAGCGTCCGCCGGGGACGACGTAGGGATTCGGTAGATAGAGCAGGCCTGCAGCCGGCAGCTCGTTTGGGGATACATCGCCGATTTTGTCAATGTGGCGCGGCAGCGCTTTGACTTGAACGTGACACTTATCCTCGAGAGCTGTTACTTCCGCGGGTGGAGGCATTTCCGCGGGCAAGTAGAGTACCGGATTTGCCGTGATTTTGATGTCGACGAGGGAGTGGCAATCGGTCATGGAACGCGTGAGAGTATCCCACGCGCCGTGGATATAGGCGAGGGTTGCTGCAGAGTCGGGTGCGTTGGCGGCGACGGCTGCAGGCGTTGCTTCCTGAGCGTGCGCATTGGATATGTGGATTGCGGCGACTGCAAGAACAACCAAGCGGAACAATTTCATGGCAACTCCGGATTTGTGCGGGCCGTGCGAGGCGATGGGTTCAGGCCCTGCCGGTGAATCCTATGGAGTGTATCGCACCGGTTGCTCTGCGCAACGCGCAATCGTAGCGGCCAGGAACAAATTCGGTGACCGTGGTGTCTACAGAAGCACAGTGGTTCCGATGGGGATGTGCGGAAGGCCTTGAACTCATGCGCCCGCGCCAACACGCGCGTCGAGCGATTGATAGCTCGTGTGCCTGCGCTCCCAGTTGGTGCGGCTGAATAGCTTGGGGCCTGGTCTGAGCGAGCAGGCCCTAAGCGGGAGTGACGGGAGGCAGGCCATGTTTGAAGACTCCACCTTTGAATCCACGGGCAGCATCCACACACGCAGCCGCAGCTGGATGGTCGCGACGTTCCTCCTCAATGGGGCGGTCCTTTTCGGGCTGATCCTGATCCCGTTGATCTATCCAGAGGCGCTGCCGAGGCAGGCGTTGCCGTTTTTGCTGAGTGCGCCGGCGGTGCCACCGACGCCGCCACCCCAAGCGACGGAACCGCAACGCGTATTTCATGGGGCCTCTGAAATTCCAAATGGGGTCATTCTGGCACCTCCGAGAATTCCGCCAGGCATCTTCGTCAGCTCGGTTCGAGAGGAGATGCAGGTCTGGACCCCAGTCGGCATGGATCAAGGGTCCGGTTTCCCGGATGCTGGAACGGGAGTATTTGTCAATCGCCATGTGTCGTCCGTTGTTCGTGGAGAGCCAAAGGGTCCGGTCCGCATTTCTTCCGGGGTCATGGAGGGCAGCCTGCTCGCTAAGTTCGTGCCTGCGTATCCAGCGATTGCGAAGGCTGCGGGCGTACAGGGGATTGTCGTTCTGCAGGCCACAATATCGCAGACGGGAACAATCGAGAATCTCCGCGTCGTGAGCGGCCCGGCGATGCTGCAGCAGGCCGCGATGGATGCAGTGAAGACGTGGCGCTATCGGCCGTATCTTCTTAACGGCGAGCCGGTAGAAGTGGAGACAACGGTGAACGTGGTCTTCGCGATGGGCCGTTAACTGTCGACCGTTTGCAGCTGGTCGCGGGTCAGGGCGTTCCATTGCGCGATGGCTTCAGGCATGGGTGGGCTGAGCACGCCGGGTACTATGCGCTCCAATACTTGCTGGGGGTCCAGAGTTGCTCCGGCTTCGCGTAGCATGCCCTTCACCCAGCCCAGGGCGGCGAGGCCATCGAGTCGGGTAAAAACCTGCTCGATGTAAAACCAACGGTCATCCCAGCAGACCAGGCGTGACGCGACCGAGAAGGCGGCGAATAGAGGCAGGGAGCGGCGATAAGTGACCCACACCGCACCCAAGAGGGGCTGCCAGCGCGAGCGCACGATGTGCTTCAGGATCCCGGTGCGCGCCAGGAAGTGGGTGCGCGCGTAGTCCATAATGCTCAGGTAGCGTGCATTGTTCATGTGCAGATTGAGGTCGATGTCGTGCGGCCAAACGTGCATCTGGATGCGGTCTTCTTCCAGCAAGCCCAGCGGGGCGAGAGGGCGGATGTGCTGGCGGATGGCCAGGGCGGGAATGCGGACAAAGCTGATGAAGTGCGACACGCCTTGCTCCTTCACTCCAGTCTAAGATCTTCGCGCCGCTGGCGCTGTGCGCACCTGATCGGCGACAATCGCATCTGCCATGGGAAAACAGACTCGCCGCAAATTTATAAAGTCAGCCTCCGTTGTTGCCGTCGCCGCCGCGGTGCCGCCCGCCTTCCCCGAGCCTCAACCGCCCGCGCACGTCTATGTCGGCTCGGGAACACAAAGCGGAATTCTCGCCTACGACTGGAACTCTGCAACGGGCGAACTGAAGGCCGCAGGGGTTGCCGCCCAAATCGCGATTGTGGATTGGCTGACGTATTCGCCGGGCCACTGGTATCTATTTGCGGCCTGCGAAGTAGACAGCTTCAACGGCAAGCCGACGGGCGAAGTGGCGAGCTATAAGGTGAGCAACGGCGAACTGCATCCGCTCTCGGCGCAGAATTCCGCGGCGAAGGGAACATGCCACGTCGCACAGGACCACACGGGCCGCGTACTGCTGTCAGCCGATTACGGCGGCGGAAGCGCAGCGAGTTTTCTTGTGACGGAGGGCAAGCTGAGCCCAGCGGTTTGGACGGAGCACTATACCGTCCACGGGCCGAACGCGGAGCGGCAGGAAGCGGCGCACGCGCACTTCTGTTCCTTTTCGCCGGATAACCGGTTCGCGTATATCAACGACCTTGGCGGCGACATGATCCATATCTACCGGCTCGAGGCGACGACTGCGCATCTGACCAGTGCCGGCGCGTATCACGCGAAGCCGGGATCGGGGCCGCGGACGCTGCACTTCCATCCCAACGGCCACACGGCTTACAACATGAACGAGCTCGCGTCGTCGGTCGACGTGCTCGAGTGGCAGAGAAGCGACGGGAGTCTGACGCTGGTGACAAGCGTCGATCTTTTGCCGCCGGGCTCGCACGGCACGGTGGTGTCGACGGGGTGCGACACGGTCATCACGCGCGATGGCCGCTTCGTCTACTTTGCGAATCGCGGCAACGATTTTCTCTATGGATTCAAAGCCGACGCGAAGACGGGAGCGCTCACGCCGATCAAGCGCTTCAATTGCGGCGGAAAGACTCCGCGGAATTTTGTATTGGACCCGACGGAGCGTTGGATGCTGGTGGCGAACCAGGATTCCAATTGGATCAGCATATTTGCGCGCAATCCGCAGACCGGTGAGCTAGCGAGCGAAGGCAAGAACGTCGATGCCCCGACGCCGATGCGGATCTTATTTGCCTGATCTTGGGAGTGCATTGGGACTGCGGCAGCGGTCGAATTATGCGCCCAGGAAAGCCGGACGCCGCACAGACACTGGATTGAGATCGTCTGCTTCTTCCGCAGACGGCGCGGCGACAGGAACGCGGGCCAATTCCCATGCGGAGCGATCCTTCAGCAGACGGGAAACCAGGGCGGTGTGCATGGCGTGCCCCGCACGCTCGGCGACAACGAGGCCTTCGATTCGCCGTCCAGCCAGCGCCAGGTCGCCAATGAGATCGAGCACTTTGTGGCGCACATACTCATCCTTGAAGCGCAGCGGGCCGTTTTCCGGACCCTTCGGTCCCAGGACAATTGCATTGTCCGTACTTGCGCCGCGAATGAGGCCCATGTCGCGCAGGCGTTTTTCATCCGCTTTGTAGCCGAAGGTCCGCGCTCCCGCAATCTGGGCGCCGTAGGTCTCGGCGGCCAGGTCCACACTGGCTTTTTGCTGACCGATGGGGGCGGGGAAGTCGATGGTGTATTGAATGCGGTAGCCGGAGCTGGGATAAACGCCGATGAACTTGTTGCCCTCGCGCACTTCGACGGGTTTGAGCACGCGCATGTATTCACGGCGGCGGCGCTGTGCGCGGATGCCCTGGTAGAGAATGGCATCGACGTAGGGCAGGGCGCTGCCGTCGAGGATGGGCAGCTCTAGGTTGTCCAGCTCGACAATCACGTTGTCGATGCCCATGCCGATCAATGCCGAGAGCAAATGTTCGGTGGTCGAGATCAGCACGCCCTGGCGCATGAGGCTTGTGGCATAGCTGACCTTGGCAACATTTCGGCCAATGGCTGCAATTTCGAAGTCGTCGAGATCGGTGCGGCGAAAGACGATGCCCGAACCGGCCGGCGCGGGCAAAAGGCGCATCGTGACGGGAGCACCGGAATGAAGACCCACCCCCGTGAATTCGAGGGTCTCGGCGATCGTCTGTTCCAAATGCTCAGAAGGCGACAGAAAGTACTCTCCAGTTGTGGAAAAGTTGCAAGCGATAGATTAGACGGGAAGTCGTCAAAACGCCTGTGGCATTTTTGCCACACATTCAAGGCGGAAATGCCACATCTGGGATGCTTTCCTGGCCAAATTGCAGCTGGATCATGCTGATACGGCGTTTCGCGGCACCGCTTAATCGCAAAGGACTATGGTTTACCATCCGGCCTTCTGGAAGTGGCTGCCAGCGGACCATCCGTCGTGAGGGACAGAAAGAGGCAATGGCGCCACGGACCTGGATGGGTTTTGCGATTGCGGAACTACCATCTCGGCGCGTCGTAGAATCGGGAAGGCTTTCACCAAGAAATGCAAGGCGGTCCACTATTGTTCGATTCCGTCGATCCGTCGGTTCCCATGCGTGCACTGCTGGCAGGCGCCCGGCGCAAAGAGCACGCGTTGATCGATCTCACGCGAAAGCTTGTTCGGGTGGAGTCCCCATCCGACAACAAGGCGGCGGTAGATGCTTGCGTTGAGCTCGCGGCGGCACATGTCAAGGCGCTTGGCGGACGCATCCGATTCCACCGGCAAAGGGAATTCGGCGATGTGTTGGAGGCGCGGTTCGGAGGCCGCCGCACAAAAACTAGGACGAAGCCAGTTCTCCTGCTCGGACATCTGGACACCGTGTGGCCGCTGGGCACGCTGAAACGCATGCCATGCCGAGTGCGCGATGGCCGGCTGTGGGGGCCCGGCACGCTGGACATGAAAGCCGGCGTTGCCATGGCGCTGACGGCGATTGAAATGCTGGACGAAGCCGGTCTACTCGAACGTGAAATTGTACTGCTGCTGAACAGCGAGGAAGAGGTGGGCAGCCCAGTATCGCGGCCGATTACGGAGCGGCTTGCGGCTGACTGCGGCGCCGTATTTGTTCTGGAGCCAGCGCAGGGTTTGGCGTACAAGACTGCGCGCAAGGGCACCGGCAACTGGCGCATCGACATCAAAGGCGTTGCAGCGCATGCCGGCGTCGATTTCGAAAAGGGCGCGAGTGCATTGCTGGAATTGTCGCGCGCGATGGGAACTGTGAGCGGGTGGACCGAATTGAAGAAAGGATTGACGGTGAGCGTGGGCACGGCAGGCGGCGGGAGCAAGACCAATGTCATTCCCGCGGAGGCCTGGGCCGAGGTGGATGTGCGATTTGCGCGGAAGGGCGACGGGCGGCGCATGGAGCGCAGATTCTCAACCTTACGAGCACAAGACAAGCACTGTTCGCTCGCGGTAAAAGGGGGAATCAACCGGCCACCCATGGAGAGGACCGCAGGCACCGTGGAGCTTTATCGAAAGGCGTGGGCGCTGGCTGCAGAGCTCGGATTCGCACTGAATGAAGCAGCAACAGGAGGCGCTTCTGACGGAAACTTCACGTCCGCGCTCGGTATTCCCACGCTCGACGGCATGGGTGCTGTCGGTGAGGGGGCGCATGCCGCAAATGAATCGATCGTGATCGAGCACCTTGCACCGCGCACGGCGTTGCTCGCAGGCATGCTGGCGAGGGCGTAAGAACCTGTTTAAACACTATTCCGAGGGAGCAATGAGATTGAAAAAAACGATCCCTCTGGGGCTAAAGCCCTCTCCTGGTCTCGGCCGCTTGCAGCACGACTGAAGTCGTGCCCTTTCAAAGCGGCACGAGTTTTAACGCTAAGACGCAACGGCTCCTTCATCGCTCGGCGGAATAGCGAGGCTGAATGGCTCTGCTTCTACGGGTGGTGCAGGTAATTCGCCAGGAAGAAATAACCGGCGGTGACAAACCCAATGATGGCGACAGTCCAGCGCATCGCCCGCTGGTTGATCTTGCGGCTGTAATGTGCGCCGAAGTAGCCACCGATGCCCGCAAGGATTGCCATTTCGACGCAGAAGCGCCATTCCACACGCCCGGCGACGATAAAGGTGACGGCGGGGATTCCGATGGACACAACGGCCGTGACCACTTTCAGTGCGTTCATCTCGTGAATGTTGTGAACTCCGCAAATGCCGAGGAGGGCCATCACGAGAAACCCGCCGCCCGCGCCAAAGTAGCCGACATAAATACTGACAAGCACCATACCGATGAGCAGCCATGTGTTGTAGCGCTTGCCGCCGGAGAGCGATTGCAGCCAGCGGCCGAGCGGAAAACTGAGGACAAACATTACGGCGGCGAACAGCAGGAGCCATGGCAGCAATTCGCGGAACATCTTGTTGCCGGTTTTGAGCAATAGCTCGCCGCCGAGCCAACCGCCCACGCCGGAAGCCACCGCAAGCGGCATGAGTTTCCAGCCGTATTCACGAAGGAGTTGGCGAAAGGCTACGAGAGAGGTCAACTGGCCGGGCCAAAGGGCGACGGTATTTGTCGCTTGCGCAGTTACGGCTCCGACACCGATGGCAGAAGTGTTGGCGATGAGCGCAGGAAGTGAAAGAAACGAACCTCCGCCGGCGATGGCATTGAGTACACCGGCAAAGAGTGAGGCCACAGGAAGCCAGAGAATGTGAAAAAGATGAATTGTACCGACGGCCATTCCCACACTTTAATGGCGAGTTGCATAAAGACTCATAAGGCTTCCCGAGATTCAAGGGTCTTGAGGGAAAGCACCGGCTCAATCGATCCAGCATGGCAGCGCCTGATAAACTCCGAAGAGAATCAAGCTGGAGTCGCCATATTCAATGAAGCACTTCCTCTTCTCTTCGATGTTCTTTTCTGCAGCTGTTGCATTCGGCATCGCGCAAACCGCGCCCACGCCTGCGGGCCCGAGCAAGCCTGCCGCGACCAACACGACAACTGCCGCTCCCTGGATGAAACTTCCGCCGGGAGTACCGCGCGGTCGCGGAATCGTCAAGATCGCGTTCTCGCTCCGCTACCAGGACCTCAAAATCGGCACGGGCGCTAACGCGGAGCCCAATAAGGTTTACAAGGTTCTCTACACCGGATGGGTCGCGGCAGACGGCCGCAAGTTCGATTCATCGGAAGATCATCGGCTTCCCGTGAAGGATAAAGACGGAAAGCCGGTGATGGGAGACGACGGCAAGCCGAAGCTGGGCGATGTGCAACCGATTAGTTTTATGCAGGGATTTGGACGCGTGATCCCAGGTTTTGATCAGGGCTTTACCGGGATGAAGGTTGGCGGCAAGCGTCGGCTGTTTATTCCCTGGCAACTGGCATACGGCGCGCGCGGACGTCCGGGACCGGATCCGGCACATCCGGGAATTCCGCCCAAGGCCGACCTGATTTTTGACATTGAACTCGTCGATGTGGCGGAAATGCCGATGCCGCCGAATCATCCGGGGATGATGCCGGTCAGGCCTGGAACCCCGCTGCCGCCAGGGCACCCGCAGGTCAATTCGCCGGCACCTGGCGAGCCCAGAGGTGCGGCGACACCAGGCCAAGCAAACCCAGGCCAAACAAATCCAGGCCAATCTGGCGCGCAGCCGGCGCAATCGGGAACTCCTGCGACATCGACTCCGCAGGCGAGTCCCGCTCCGTCGGCTCCCGCAGCCGCTCCGAAACCCGCGACTCCAACGCCGGCACCCTCGACGACTCCGCCCTCCGCGGCGCCGTCCACAACTCAGCCGCAACCGCAGTCGAAGTAAGTTTCTTCGGTGCTCTTCAGGCCGCGCCGGCAGGCAGCTCCGGCGTGGCCGCGAGCAGTTGGCGGGTGTACGCTTCGAGAGGCGCGTTGCACAGTGACACCGCCTCGCCCGTTTCCACAAGGCGGCCGTGCTCCATCACCGCAATGCGCGTCGAGAGATAGCGCACCGGTGGCAGGAATGCGAAATGAAAAGATAAGCCATGCACGCTCCTGTTGAAGGCGGCGCAGGAGATTGACGATTTGTGCGCGGACGCCGACGTCGAGCGCAGAGGCTGGTTCATAGAGGATCAGAAGCTTGGCGCTCATCATGGTTTCATCGAACGGGCGATATAATCCCGGCACGCCGCCGATATTCCGCGGGCTTGCGGCCTTCGATCGAACGTAAATCTGAAGATTCAATCCACACGAGGACACCCCCATGCCCACAGATGGATTCACTTTTGCCAATCCCACTTACACCGCCGATAACTTCTTCAGCTATAGCGCCGGCGATATAGAAGCCGATGCGAAACTCAAGGAAGAGCAGATCACTGAGCCGATCCCGGCGCCGCGGGTGGAGCCGCCGATCTTTGATTTGAGCGCCGTGTTACCCGCGCCTGCAATAACCCAGATACAAGCTGCCGGCAAGTTGGTTTTTCATACCGTAGGCGACACGGGCGGCGTGGTAAAGGCCGAGCCGCAACTTGCCGTCGCCGATGCCATGGCCGCGGATCTCGGCAACAAAACCTATTCCTCTGGAATGCCCGCGTTCTTCTTCCACCTAGGTGATGTTGTTTATTACTTCGGGCAGCAGCAGTACTATCCCGAGCAGTTTTACGATCCGTACCGGAATTACGACGCGCCCATCTTTGCCATCCCCGGCAATCACGACGGCGTGATGTTCAAGAACGAGCCGGTGACCTATTCCCTCGAGGCGTTCATTGACAATTTCTGCACGGACGAGCCGACGATCGCCATCTCCGGTTTTTCGCGCACCACGATGGTCCAACCGGGCGCATATTTTGTTTTGACAGCGCCATTCGCGCGATTCATTGGGCTCTATTCAAACACCGGTGAGAGTGTGGGCGTCCTGAGTGGCGTTGTCATCGGCAATGACCAGATCACGTTTCTCCAACAACAACTGGCTGCGGCGTTGGCTGAGCGGAAGGCCGACCCACAGAATAAGAATCCGGAGGCCCTCATTCTCGCCGTCCATCATCCGCCCTTTACGGGCGCTAGCGACCATTTTCCGAGTGCGTCCATGCTGCAGGAGATCGATACGTGTTGCCAGGAGGCCGGCATTTGGCCCGATCTCGTGCTGTCTGGTCATGCGCATCTCTATGAGCGGTACACGCGCACAATGAAGTCCGACGGAAGCCAGATTCCTTATCTTGTCGCGGGCAACGGCGGCTACTATAACCTCTCCAAGCTCAAGATCGATTCAGAAGGCAACAAGCCAACGCCCGGGCAACAAACCGAGCCGGACGGCCAGGGCAACACAATCACGCTCGAACAATTCAACGATTCGAATTTTGGATTCTTACGGGTTACGGTGGACGCCACAACGATTCTGGTGGAAGCGCTCACTGTGAGTTCTACACAGATCAGGACCACACCGTCTGAACCGGTTCCGGCACCGGTGGTGATTGACCGATTCACTGTGGATCTCTCGTCGCACACAGTTACGACTTCGCCGGCTGCGAAGGTGCCGAAGAAGTCAAGCGGCGGGAAAGAATCGACCGGAAGAAAAAAGCACTGAGCGGAATCCCGTGGTTCTGTTGTCTTATCACGTTGTCAGGCGGTTTGGAGAGATCGCACTGAGAGACCAATGCGTGAGCGGAAAATTTTTTCCTCCGGTGAAAGAGACTTCGAGTTCCGAATCACCGGGCCGCACGTTATATACGCGGCTGACGATTGCTTCCCTGCCGCCGATGAAAGATTCGACCACGGAGCCATCGAGAAACAAGCGGAGAGTCGGCTGCGGCCAGGGAAGAGACGGCAATGGAAAGGCTGTGTCGCCGCAGCGGATTGAGTTTCCGGCGATATCGATAGTGAGTTTCCATACTTGCGCGCCACCCGTGAGAAGGCGCACGGTGGCAACTCTGGTGGAGAATAACCCGACGGGCAGATGCACCTCGCGTCGCAACGTGGCCAATTGCAGGCGGAAGGGTTTGCCAGAGGTCAGAGTGATGTGCTCGGCTTTCCCGCGCAGACTCTCGACTTCAGCTGCCACAGAGAATTCAAGCTGACCTGGTTGGCCTATTCTCAGGACGCGGGGCAGCGCCATCGCGCCTGCCCATCCCGCGGCAGCGAACTCCGCTTCCGGCCGCGTCTCCTGGATCCATCCCCACAGAATGCGACGGCCATCGGGTGCACGAAAGCTTTTCGGCGCGTAGTAGGCGCCGTGGTCGAGCGCACCCTCGCGCTGCGGTGTGTAGCGGTGATCGTGCGGATCATAGTCGCCGGTAGACCAGATGACTTTGCCCTCGGTGGAGTAGAGCAGGCAATGCTTGCCGTCCAGCTCAAAAAAGTCCGGACACTCCCACATTTCACCGCTGTCGCAGGGATTGGCAGCTTGTTTGCCGTTCGGCTTGCCTTCAGCGAGTTTGTGCAGATACTCCCAATGGCGCAGATCACGCGAGCGATAAAGCAGAACACAGCCGCCTTTGCCGCGCTCGCCGGAGCCGATACCGAGATACCAGTCGTCGCTCTCACGCCATGGACACGGGTCGCGAAAACCTGTGACGACGACTCCAGCAGGCGGCGTTGCAACGACCGGCTCGGGCAGCTTCTTCCAATGCAACAATTCGTCGTCTTCGGCTGTGGCGAGCAATTGGGTTTCGCGCAGTTTGTCGTTGCCGTCGTGGAGGGTGACTTGATCGGGCGGCGCGTTTTGCACGCCGGTATAGATGATAGTCGGCACACCATCCATAACGACTGCGGAGCCGCTGAAACAGCCTTCGCTGTCAGGCCCGCCGGGCGTGGGTGCAAGCGCAATCGGCTGATGGCGCCAATGCACCATATCCGCGCTGACCGCATGGCCCCAGTGCATATCGCCCCAAACAGCAGCGTGTGGATTGAGCTGGTAGAAGAGGTGGTACTTGCCTTTCCACCAGATTGGTCCGTTGGGATCGTTCATCCAATTGTGCGGCGGGAGCAGATGGTACTCGGGGCGCAGCGGGTCGTTGGCCAAATCGGGTGTAGTTGATGAGGCAACATCGCACCAGCTGCGGCGGGGCAAACAAAGAGCGGCGACGCTGGAACCGAGCGCGGCGATCAATGATCGACGATCAAGCATGGGAGGCTTCATTGAGGAGGAAACACAAAAAAACCTCAGCATGGAGTGCAAGAACTTTCATGACCGGGAGGATAGCATGCGGGCCGACATTACCTCCGGCATTCGCGGAAAGTGCAACACTTTCCTGGGATGCGGGTTCCTATCTTCAAGGTCGAGTTACACGCCGGTCGTTTCGCGAGCTGGTTTTTTCTTGCGGGATCGACGAGTTGCGACCGAACCATCTCAAGGTACGGAGTTCATCCATGCGCAAACTGATGGCACTTGCAGTTTTGGCAGTCCCTTTCGCTTTAGCCGGTTGCTCCCATCCGCAGCCGGTGGTCTACGCTCCGCCGCCACCTGCGTTTACTGAGATTGCACAGCGCGGCTATCACGATGGCGTCGAAGCGGCACGTCACGATATTGCGGCCGGCAGAGCGCCGAATGCGGAACGTCATCCGCGCTTCCGCAATCCTCCCGTTCCACCGCCGGCTTGGGAAGATTATCGACACGGTTTCCGCGAGGGATATCGCGCCGTGTTTCACAATGGGCCTCCGCCACCTTCGGGACCTGGTTACTGAGGAGCGAAGTCGCCGCTTTGTTCGACTCACTTCGTTGCAGGCGTGAGCTTGAGGGCGTAGGCATATTTGCATGCCGCGCCCTCGGGCAGTGTCACGCTGAGCGCATCGGCTGCTTGAGTCCACGCGACTTTGTCGTTTGAGCCAAGCAACTCGATATTGCCGATCGGCAGCGAAGCTCCCTCATGCGCCCATCCCAGGGAATGGATGGTGGCTTTGCCGGGCTTGTCTCCTTCTTTGGGCGGGCAGGCCATGCCAATCGCGTACACTGTGCTGCCTTTTGCGGTGAAGCGAAAATCTTCGGGGGTATACGGCTTCGTATCCGTATCGTGGAATGCACCTCCCAACACCTGCGTGGGGCCTTCGCCGAATGACTTCCACGGAGTGGTGGCGTAGATCGCATCGCCGTTGACCTTGAGCCATGCTCCCATCTCGAGCAGCGTGGCGCGCACTTCGCCGGGAATCGTGCCATCGGAGCGGGGGCCGAAGTTCAGCAGCAGATTTCCGTTCTTGCTCACGATGTCGATGAGTTGGTGGACGAGAAACTCCGGCGTCTTGAAGGTGTCGTGCTCGATGTAGCCCCAGCTCGCATCGCTGATGGAGGTGTCGGTCTGCCAGTGATCGGCGACGATGTGATCCTGCTGGCCGCGTTCGAAGTCGCGCACGCCAGCTTTCCAATTCAGTGAGTAATCCTTGAAATCGATGACGCCCGTGTAGCCGTGGGCCAGGGCGTAGTTGTAATAGAAGGCCGCGAACTCGGCGACTGCCGGGCGGAAATTCGGCTGCCCAATCCACCAGTCGAAATAGACGACCTCAGGTTTGTACTTTTCCACCAGTTCGGTGTCGCGGGCAAGCCAGTCGCGCGTCCACGCCTGGCTTACGTAGGTCCAGTCGTTGATCAGGGTGTGATTGTCGCCGGCCGCCTCGAACCATTGGTGGGCGGGCCCGTAGAGTGAAGCGTACTTGGGATCGTTCACATCGGAGCGGATCGCGCGGCCGCCGTCGTAGAAAAAGTTATGCTCGGCGCGATGCGAGCTGAGTCCGAAGTGCAAGCCCTCGGCGCGAATTGCTTTGGAAAGTTCGCCTAACGTGTCGCGCTTGGGCCCCATTTTGACTACTGTCCAATCACTCAAGCCGGAGTCATACATGGAGAAACCATCGTGGTGCTCCGCCACGGGAACGACATACTGCGCGCCTGATTCCTTAAAAACGTGCGCCCATTCGGCGGCATCGAAGTGCTCGGCGTGAAAGAGCGGGATCAGATCCTTGTAGCCCTTCGCAGGGTCGTCTCCGCCGTGGAGTTCGTGGAAGTTCTTGTAGGCACCTTCGTTGGGCCGATACATGTTGCGGGGATACCACTCGTTATCCGCCGCGGGAACCGAATAGACGCCCCAGTGAATGAAGATGCCGAATTTCGCGTCCTTGTACCACTGCGGCTGCTGGTACTTCATCAGAGTGGACCAGTCCGCGCGATAGGGGCCGTCGTTGGCCTGGCGCTCCGCTTCGGCCAGAAGCCGATTGCGCTCGGCGTCATATTTGCTCACCGACTGCTGCCACTCTCGGTCGATCTCGACGGCGGATTTCACGCCGAGCGTGGGCGCAAGAGGATCTGGAGTTGCGGGAGTCTGGGCAAAGAGCAGGGAGGCGGCGGCCCACGGAATCAGGAGCGCGAGGCAGCGAATTGGAATTTGCATAAGCACGCATCGTAAATCCGGCAACGACGCGGCTGCAAACGCTTTCATCTGGTCGGTGCAAAGTCCGGAAAAGATTCTCTTGACATATTCCTATATAGGAATATATTTGAGGCATGGCGAGAGCAGCGACAACGTCAGACGCGTTTAATGCAGTGGCCGAGCCGCGCAGACGCGAGATCCTCACCCTGCTTGTGGTCCGGGAGCATGCGGTGAGCGAAATTGTCGCGGCCCTGCGCATCGATCAGCCGTCGGTTTCGAAGCACCTGAGCGTGCTACGCAACACGGGGCTGGTGCGGATGCGGTGCCAGGGACGGCAGAAGTTTTACCAGACCAACGCAGAGGCAATTCGTCCTATGCATGAATGGACTGCAACCTTCGAACGCTACTGGAGCCATCAGCTGCTGCGCGTTAAAGAGCGTGCTGAAGCCAAGGCGAAACAAATTTCCGAACCCGATTCAACGAACAAGGAGAAACGATGAACACGACTCTTTCCGAAATCGACAGTCTTTCATTGTCTTTGACCCAGGAAATTCGCGTGAACGCTTCGCTCGAGGTCACCTTCGATGCGCTGCTGGAGCAGCTTGGCCCCGCGAACGAGAAGCCGGACGGCACACCCATGCCAATGAAGCTGGAGCCACGGCCGGGCGGGCGGTGGTTTCGCGACCTGGGCGGCGACAACGGTCACTTCTGGGCGAATGTCCAGGCCATCAACCGTCCGACACTGCTCGAATTCAGCGGGCCGCTCTTCATGTCGAGTCCGGTTGCCAACAACGTGCAGTACCGCCTGAAGGAAGAAGGCGGTGTGACGGTGATCAACTTCCAGCACTCCGGCTTCGGTCTGATCCAGGAGCAGCACCGGAAGGGCGTGGTCGTCGGTTGGGGCTACATGAACGAGCAAGCCAAGAAGCGCGCGGAGCACAAGAACACGAAGTAGACCAAGGACATCAACACAGGAGACAACCCATGGCAGTCGCAGAGATGACGCAGTCCATCGCTCAGTCGCTCCTCGCCGAGTTCGAGGCGCAAGCACCGATTACTCGCAGGTTTTTGGAGCGTATACCCGAAGACAAACTGACCTGGAAACCGCATGAGAAATCGATGACGGCCGGACAGCTTGCGTATCATTTGGCTTCCGTTCCGGGCGGCGTGGTGCGCTTCGTGGGCACGAATCCAGCGTTAGATCCTGACTTCAATTTCCCCCAGCCGGCGAGCCGCGCCGAGGTCCTGAAGATCCACGACGAGGGAGCTGCCGCAGTGCGCGAACTGCTGCCGCAATTCGATGATGCGGCGATGAGCGAGACGTGGCGGCTGATCGTAGGAGGCAAAGAGATCATTGCGGTACCGAGAGGCGGGTTTCTGCGCAACATTATGCTGAACCACTGGTACCAGCATCGCGGCCAGCTCTGCGTGTATCTGCGCTTGCTCAATGTCGCCGTGCCCGCGAGTTGGGGACCAAGCGCCGACGAGCCGCCGCTCTTTATGCAAAACGCACAAACGGCCTAGTGAGAGCTCAGGAGATCATTATGTGCCCAGTATGCATTGCAACGGCAGCGCTCATTGCCGGAAGCGCAACCGGGTCCGGCGGAATCACGGCCCTGGTTGCGGGCACGATCCTGAAACGGCGACTGCAAACTCGATTCCCCGAACAGATCAATGCACAGGAGGTTAAAGGTGGCAACGACAGCGACAGCAGTGAAGCAGAGGATCGTGGTTTCGCACGATGAGTGGGTTGCAGCTCGCAAACAATTCCTGGCCAAGGAAAAGGAATTTACCCGCCTGCGCGACGACATCAGCCGGCAGAGGCGTGAATTGCCGTGGGAAAAGGTTGAGAAGCACTATGAGTTTCAGGGACCGCAGGGCAAATTGACGCTAGGCGACCTCTTTGACGGGCGCGGCCAGCTGGTGGTCTACCACTTCATGCTCGGACCGGGATGGGCTGAGGGCTGCCCAAGCTGCTCCTATCTTTCCGACCACTTCGACGGCATGGCGATTCACCTGGCGAATCGAGATGTGACGCTGGCAGTGGTATCGCATGCGCCGATCGCGGAGATTGAGGCGTTCAAAAAGCGCATGGGATGGCGATTCCGCTGGGTCTCGTCGTTTGGCAGTGATTTCAATTATGACTACCAGGTGTCGGCTTCACCCGAAGAAGCGGACAAAGAGAAGGTGTATTACAACTACGAAATGATGAGCTTCCCGAGCCAGGAGCGCCCTGGGTTGAGCGTCTTCTACAAAGACGCAGACGGAATCTTCCACACCTATTCAACCTACGCGCGCGGGCTCGATATCCTCGTCGGCACTTATAACTTTCTCGACCTGGTGCCGAAGGGGCGCGATGAAGCGGGACTGAAGCACACCATGGCCTGGGTGCGGCATCACGACAAGTACAGCGAAGGGTACTTCGTCGATCCGACCGCCGGATGGGAACATCCGAAGGTTGTTGCCGGACCGTCGTCCTGCTGTTCGAGCGAGCACGACGGATAGGGTCCGGGCAGATCGGGATGGGAATTCGTGGCAGCCCAGGTCAGGCGCAAATGCCGAAGTGTGCTCAACCTGGGCAGCCAATTCTACTGATCTACCTCCTTCATCAGCTGCACTGCGGAGTCCAATGCTTCGGCTCTCTGCTGCTGACGCTCCTTCAATTGCTTCACGTATTGCGCAGCTGCCTGGGCGTCCTCCGGGCGGGTCTTTCCCCACTGCTCAGCTCCCTTGAGGGTATCCTGCTCCCGCCGGGGAATTGCCTGGCCTTCGGCCTGGAGCGCCTCGCGCGCTTTCGGTAGCAATTCATGGAAATGCTCGATCTCGGCTTTCGCATTTTCAGGATGGTAGCCGAGCCGGTCGCCGGTCTGCATGGCATCGATCACTGGATCGGGCGGACGGGAGATTGGCGATGTTTTCTGCATCGCGTCATAGACACCGCGTAACCGCGTGATGGCGCCCGCAAAGCCGTCCAACTCGTTGCGGCGCGCGGTGAGCCCTCTCGAGCGGCGGACTTCAATGCTGACGCGACTCTCCGTGCTTGTGCTGGTAACAGGAATGACAGTCGTGAGCGTGTTGCCTTCAAAGCTCCAGCCGCCTTTGCCGGTCGCGTCGCCCTGCTTCACGGCGACGCCATTCACAGTCACTTCCTCTGGCGGCCAATCAGCCGGCAGACGCAGCTGATAGCTACGTGCCTTCAACATGCCCGGATAGCTGCCTTCGACGGGGCCGATCTCGATGTGAAGCGTGTCGCTCGTCTGGGTGGCCTTAATCGGCGTTCGTGCGAAGACGCCGCGCTGGTAGTCGACCGAGACGCCGGAGTCTTCGTAGAGCGAATAACTCGAGGTTGCGCCGGGTGCCAGAGGCCACACGTTGACGATCAGCGGGTCGACGGGCTTCTGTCCGGTGTAAAGCATGGGCGGTTGCATGGGAACAATCGCGCCCGCTTTCAGGTAGATGGGAATCTGATCGATGGAGAAGTTGCGGTCGATCGTGGCAGGCCCGGTAAATTGTTTGCCCGTTGGCCACTCGATCCAATCCCCTTGAGGCAGCCACACGTGCTCCGTCGACAGCCCGCTGGTCTTATCCGCAGGTGCTACGACGGGCGCTGCGAGCATCTGATCGCCGAATAAATATTCATCCTTGCTCGAGTAGGCCTCATTTGCTTCGGGCCAGTCGTAATAGAGCGGCCGGAAGAATGCGACGCCCGTATCATAGGTGCGCCGTCCCTCGGTGTAGATGTATGGCTGCAGTGCGTAACGAAGCTGAAACGCCGAACGCAGAATCGCTGAGAACGGCTCGGGGTAAGCCCAGATGCGCCGCTCGGAATCTGGGTTCTTGGTGGTGTGCGTGCGCAGAATCGGACTGAAGGTTCCGAACTGGACCCAGCGCGTGTAGAGCTCGGGATCGACGGCGCCCGGCATGTGGCCGCCGATGTCGTGGCTCCAATACGCGTAACCGACATTGGCTGCCGTTGCGGTGAACCATGGCTGAAACGCAAGCGAGTCCCAGACGGAGATGGTGTCGCCGGAGAATCCGATTTGGTAGCGATGATTGCCGAGCCCGCCCCATCGATGAAAGAGCAATGGCCGCTTGCCTTCACGCTGCTGATCGGTGAAATGGACATAGTTGAGCCACCATGTCGGGTTCACTCCGGGAAGTTTCGTCGTGGGCTCCTGCTGCCAGTCGAGCCACCAGAAGTCGATGCCCTGCTTTTCCAGCGGATGGTGCAGAAGGTTCATGTAATTTGTTGCATATTTCTTGTCTGTGATGTCGAAGGGGACATATTTCCTGGTGCTTGGATCAATCCCCATGGCCTTCGCCATCGCAGGATATGCATCTTCCCAGGGCTGAACGCCGGATGCAGGATGCATGTTGAGGCTGGTCTTCAAGCCATCGGCGTGCAGACGGTCGAGGAATTGTGCAGGGTCGGGAAAGAGGAGCTTATTCCACGTATAGCCGGTCCATCCCAGTCCATGATTCGATTGGTCCGTCTCGCCCCTCTCCTTGAGCTGTTCGATATTGATGTGCCAATCCATGTCGATGACGAAGACATCGAGCGGCGTGTCATTCTCGCGGAAGCCGCGGATGATCTCTTCAATTTCCTGGTCGCTGTAGGCCCAATAGCGCGACCACCACGCCCCGAAGGCGAAGCGCGGAGGAAGCGGGATGCGGCCCGCCACGCGCACATAATCGCCGAGGGCTTTCTTGTAGTCGTGGCCGTAGCCGAAGAAGTACCAATCCTGGCGCTCTCCGGCGGGCCGCTCCATCACCCACGGCCACGGACTTCTTTCGCCTTGGAGGAAGCGGAAGTTGGCAGAGTCGAAAAGGGGGCGCGTGGAGTCGTCTTCGACGGCCCAGCCGGTGCGCGAGACAAGCCCATCGCCGATGGGCTCTCTGGTCTTGTCTCCCAACGCGCCGTCGAGGGTGCGCGTGGTGCCTTTGAGGTTTTCCGGATCGATTGCTCCTGGCCGCCACTGAACTGGTTTTCCATCAACGGTGAGGTCGATGGTGAGATTATCTGAGGTGAAGCGTCCGTCGCCCTGCGGCGCATACGTCAATGAAAGCGCATCCGTTTTGAGGGTGAGCTTGCCGTCCCCGAATTGATGAGAATATTTCGGGACGGGCAAGCGACGGTTGATGAAGACGAAGGAAGCATGATCTTCGAATTTGCCGTCGGCGGCCCATTCCATGCGGACGAGTTCGGGCGTGAGCACGGTAAACCTCGCGTTGCCCTGGATGACAACAGCTTGAGGGTTCGCGACTGGATTGTCGACGGCTGCATCTGGCGAAGATGCAGGAGCAGGTTGGGTCGATTCGGTGGCAGGCCCGGACGCGATTGCGGTATCGAGACGCACTCCGGCCAACTGATTTGGAACTTGGGCCATGAGGCCCATTGTCGTACCACCGAACACGATGACTGCGGCAAAGTGACGCAAAGAAATGTGCACAGCTTCCCCCTTCTTTTAACTCCAGAGGAAGCCTAACACGGGGTGTTGGAGGCTGCGGGGGAGCGGACCTGAGGGAGCGAGATCGGACGGACTGAACCGGGGAGTTACATCTTTGAGAAGAGCATTGACAAACAGCGTGAGCCAGCATGGACATGCCGGCTCAGCCACTCTGTTTGATGTTGCCATTGTTGCCTATATCGAAAGAAGGCGTCCGAAGAACGAACGGTAGCGACGCAAAGCGAGACGGAGATCTTCGGTGGAGACGCTATCGCCGCGATCCCATTGTCCATCGAGCCTGGCGCGTTCTTCTGCGAAAATTTCGGCCAAGCGCTTCATTGCACCGGCGACCAAACCATCTGCCTGCTGCACAGCCTGCCGTGGCTCATCGACAAAGCTGACCTGAACAGAAGTCCAGCGCGCGTAAAAATCGTTCGATTCTTCGGGCGAGAAGAGCGGTGTCGCTGTATCGTCCTCGTTCGAACGGGCGTTGGTGTCTGTTTCGATTCCGGCATCGTGCACGTCCGTAGAAAGAGCGGGATTGCGAAACGATGAACGCTGAATTGTCGATTCCTCAGCGCTAAAATCGTGGTCCATGTCATAGGTTGTTGCGGACCGCTCGTTCGCGTTGGCTAAATCTGCCGTTGTAAGTCCGCTATCGTTGGCGTCTCTTTTGTCGAATTGTTGATTTGCAAATCGTTGGCTCATTGTAAGAACCCTCCATGGGCGCTGCGTGTTAGCTGACCGTTTTCTCACGAAGGTGAACTCAGGATGCTTTTGTGAGTCGGGCTTACTTGTCGGCCAACCCGCGAACACCATCACGCCTTGAGATCGATGCCAACACTCAAAGGTTGCTTACCCGAAGAATGCTGTCGCGAGAAGGGATGCGCGCTCGTTCGAGTCATCCGATGACAACGAAGAGATAACAACTGACAGCGAAGAGATAACAACGTAGAAACGATGAATCGTCTCTCAGGCAACCTCTCCGATAGTGAGGGCGTTCCAAGCTCTCTGGAACCGGTGGGGCATTCATCGCAACTGAATATGTTCCGCATCTCAGACAGCTGCCTGTGAACACAGGCCAAGTGAGGAGATTTCGAATGAATCTATCGAACCTTAGCACCGGACAGATCGCCGTAATCAGTGCGGTCGTCTTGATTGTGGGAGGATTGATCGTGTATCTGCTCCAGAGACGGCGCACCGAGAAACTGCGCAGCCGATTCGGTGAGGCGGAATATGACAGGGCCATGCAGGAGCGTGGGGGGCGGCGCCACGCCGAGGCTCAGCTTGACGAGCGGGCCAAGCGCGTGGAATCGTTTCACTTGCGAGCGCTCTCTGCAACCGATCGGGCTCGTTTTCTCACCGCATGGGAGCAGGTACAGGCACATTTCGTCGATGCGCCATCAGGAGCGGTGATGGAAGCCGATCAGCTTCTGGGAGATGTAATGGGTGCACGCGGCTATCCGGTTGGCGATTTTGAACAGCGTGCGGCAGATATCTCAGTTCATCATCCGGTAGTGACGCAGAACTATCGGGCGGCTCATGCGATTGCATTGAGTCATGCGAACGGGCAGGCAAGCACGGAAGATTTGCGCCGCGCTATGATCCATTATCGTGCGCTCTTTGAAGACCTGGTGCGCGAGCCGGAAGCGGTCGTAGAGCAGAGGGCGTGGCGGAAGGCCGGATAGGATTTACGCATACGAAGATGCGGGCAAGCCAGTCCTGAGTGGGTCCCGTACGATTTGCTTTTGATTCTCTGCCGCGTGGTGGAGAATCAAGAGTGCCGTACAGGAACCTCAGCGCATGAATCGGAATCTGCTCTTCATACTGGCCGCAGTT
This sequence comes from uncultured Acidobacteriaceae bacterium, assembly GCA_963745845.1. GTDB lineage: Bacteria > Acidobacteriota > Terriglobia > Terriglobales > Acidobacteriaceae > Telmatobacter. The sequence goes on from CAVUZE010000008.1 coordinate 166,511, forward strand.
TGTTATGCTACGCCGCTCTTTGCCGCCTCGTCCGTCTTTACTACGCGGCTTGATGACCCGCGGGCCGTCTACCTCGATGCTCCGGAATTCGGCGCAGGCGGCGACGGAAAGGCCGACGAGAGCGGCCCGATTCAAGCAGCAATCGACAAAGCGGGGAGCTCGGCGCGCGAAGGTATCGTGTTCGTACCGTCTGGGCGCTATCGGCTTACGCGCACCATCTATGTTTGGCCTGGCGTCCGGGTCATCGGCTTCGGTGCTACTCGGCCAGTCTTTTATCTTGCCGATCGCACGCCAGGTTTTCAATCCGGCGCGGGAGACATGGTCATCTTCGCGGGCCTGGCTCCGGGCGAGATGCCGCGAGCCGGCAAGCGCATCGCATTTCCGCCTCCCGGTACCGTGCCTCCCAATGATTCGGTCGCGGATGCAAATCCCAATACGTTTTATTCGGCGATGAGCAACATCGACTTCGAGATCGGCGACGGCAACCCTGCCGCCATTGCGATCCGGTTTCACGTCGCGCAACACTCCTATCTCAGTCATATGGATTTTCACGTCGGCTCTGGACTTGCCGCGCTCACGCAAGTCGGCAACGAAGCCGAGGACCTGCACTTCTTCGGCGGGCGTTACGGGATCCTTACCGAGAAGACATCGCCCGCGTGGCAATTCACGCTCATCGATTCCACGTTTGAAGGACAGCGGGACGCGGCGATTCGCGAACATGAAACGGGCCTGACCCTTATACGCGACACGTTTCGCAATGTGTCGACCGCCATCGATATTGATCCGGGGTATTCGGATGAATCATGGGTGAAGGATTGCATGTTCGAGAAAATCTTCGGGCAGGCAGTCCTTATCAGCAACGAGAGGAGTCCTCTTACCGAAGTTGGATTCGAAAATGATGTCTTTCAAGATACGCCGACCCTGGCGTTGCTGCGCGAGAGTGGAAGAAGGATATCTGGCAAGGGGGCGATCTATCGTGTCAACGAATTCAATTACGGCCTGATTGTTCCCGCCGAGGGCGTGATGGGCGCGATCGGCGAGCGATATGATGCGTCCGCGCTAAGTTCTCCTCCAGCGGCGTTATCCCGGGCCATCCGAGCCTTGCCGCCGACAGAGGAGTGGGTGAATGTGCACAGCCTCGGGGTGAAAGGCGATGGAGTTACGGACGACACGGCTGCAATCCAGAAGGCCATCGATGCGCATCGTGCGCTTTATTTTCCAAGCGGCCACTACGTTGTGAGCGACACAATCGCGCTCAAACCCGACACAGTCCTGATTGGCCTACATCCAACGCTGACGCAGTTCGATCTGCTCGATTCGACGTCGAGCTATCAGGGCGTGGGGAATCCGAAGGCAGTCATTCTTGCGCCTGCGGGAGGCGCGAACATTGTCAGCGGTGTTGGAATTTTTGCAGGGGGCATTAATCCGCGGGCGGTCGCGCTCTGGTGGAAAGCGGGCGCGGACTCCCTCGTGGACGACGTGCGGTTTCTCGGCGGACATGGGAGCGGCACGAACCCCTACAACAATAACCACACGGCCGATTCAGATTTGCGCAAGCGCTGGGACGGGCAGTATCCAAGCCTGTGGGTGAGCGATGGAGGAGGCGGAACGTTCGCCGACATCTGGACTCCCAACACGTTTGCCCAGGCGGGGTTTGTTGTGTCGAATACAACGACGCCGGGACATGTGTATGAACTCTCGACCGAGCACCATGTGCGCAATGAGATCAAGTTCGATCACGTGGAGAATTGGGACGTGAATGCGCCACAGACGGAAGAGGAAGCCGGAGAAAGCCCTGAATCCTTGTCGCTGGAATTCGACTGGTCAAAGAACATCACGGTTGCCAACTACCACGGGTACCGCGTGACGCGTTCGCGTGCGCCGTTTCCGGCGGCAGTGCGGCTTTACAACTCCAGCGATATTCACTTTCGCAATGTGCATGTGAACGCCGAGAGCGGCTACGGGATCTGCGACGAGAACGGATGCGGAACATTTCTGCGGGTGAGCAAATTCCCTTATGAAAATGCGATTGAGGATGTGACGCCTCATCTGGAGGTGCGCGAGCGGGAGTTTGCCGTGCTGGATATTCCGGAGAAACCGGTGCCGCCGGCGATGCCGGATGTGTCCGCTGTAGTCTGGCCGGGGACAAGGGTGGAGAAACTGGAGGACGGTTTCTTTTCCATCTCCGGCGCGGCGGTGGACGCGACAGGCAAACTCTACTTCGTCGACCATCATCATCAGCGCATTTACGGGTGGTCGGTGAACGAGGGCCTCACCGTCGAACGCGACAATCCGCTGGATCCGGTGAACCTGGCGTTCGACAAGAGCGGAGACCTGATGGTCGTATCATCGGCAGGGCCGGAGAGTACTGTCTATTCGTTTCGGCCGGGATCGCCGGACGCTCAGATCCATGTGCTCACGCCACAGACGGCTACTGTGCATTCGGGTGCGGCGGTGGTTTTTCCCGTGAACTACTGGAACAACGGAGAATTTAAAGACCAGCTGGACCTGAGCTCGATGCGCTACAAGACGCTCGCCGAGATGTTCGCCGACGACGTGACCACGCCGAAGCCGAAAGAATATGTTTCCGCCGACGGGAGTGTCGTTTTGCCAGCCGGCCGCGTTTTTCAACAGGGGCCGGCGACCGATACCTCCGGCTGGCGCTTCTCCGACAACCTTGACGCGTACGGGTTCATCCGTGCAGCGCCCGGGCAAAAGGTTTACGTCAGCAGCGCGTCGGAAGACAGGACGTACGGTGCGACCGTGAATGCGGACGGGACTCTCAACGATCTGAAGCCGTTCGCCGAGCGGGGAGGCGAGTGTGTTGCGGTCGACAGCCAGGGCAATGTGTATGTGGCAAACGGACAGATCTTCGTCTATAACCCAGGCGGCAAGGAGATCGCCGAAATCGATGTTCCAGAGCGCCCAATCGATATCGTATTTGGCGGGACCGACGGGCGCACGCTGTTCATCCTTTCGCATCACAGCCTGTTCTCGGCAAGGATCAAGGCGGCGAAGTAGCGATTTAGCCGAACTGCGCGTCGGCATTGCGGTTCCAGGCGGAGAATGCTCGCTGCAGAGATCGCGAGTCTCGCTGCAAATCGATCGGCGTAGACTGGCAAAAGCTGGTTTCGCTGGTTTTAACCGCCCATTCTGACAAGTGCGGTCCCGCTCGAATAGCTTGTCGATGCTCGCTGGTCTTGAGCCGGCTCTCATTCGAGTTGATCGGGCGGTCAAAGATTCAAGGCATCTCAGGGAGGAATCTCGTGAATTCCTTTGCAGCCCCATCTACCCTTGCCGCAGCCAGGCCCGCGCGCCCCACCGTGCGCAAATCTCCGACAGAACCAGGCTCGCGCACGCGTATTTTCGGCTTGGCCGTGATTGTGCTCTGTTCGCTCGCTCTTGCCTGCGCTACGGCAAGCGAATGCCACTCCGTTTTTTATCCACCGTCTCTATTGTATGGACTGGTCTTGTGGGGCTGGTGGGGCTGCATCGCGGGCGCGATTTGGACGATCGGCTTTCGCAAGCCGATCATTCTGGGCTTTTCGCCGGCGGCCATCATTGTCCAGATGGTCATTGGGTGCTTTCTTGGAATTGTTCATCTGCTCCTGCTGGGCAGCCTCAGTTTTATCAATGCCGCACATCCTACGGCGCTCGCAGTTTGGACAAGCCTGCTGAACATCAACCGCTTCGGCATCGAGATTCTCATCTACGGTTTCATCCTGGGCATCATAGGTATTACGCATATCCAGATGCGCGCCCAACGCGACGCGATGAAGTCGCTCGAACTGCAAAAGCAGCTTTCCGAAGCGCAGCTGCGGGCTCTCCAGATGCAGCTGGAGCCGCATTTCCTCTTCAATACCTTGAACGCGATCACCACATTGGTTGAGCTGGGGAGGCAGCGCGAAGCATCCGAAATGCTTGGCCATTTGAACGCGATTTTGAAGAGCACGCTCAAACGTACGACACCAGAAAAGGTGCCGCTGTCGCAGGAGTTGGAGGTCGTGGAGAATTATCTCGCCATTGAGCAGGTGCGGTTCGCGGATCGTCTTCGGATCGAGATCAAGGTGGAGCCGGCCGCTCTGGACAGTCTGGTGCCGTGCTTCCTGCTGCAGCCGATTGTCGAAAATGCGATTCGGCATGGCATTGCGCAGTGCGAAAGCGAAGGGCTGGTGGAGGCAACGGCGCGGCGCGATGGAGATCTTCTACGTCTTGAAGTGCGCGACACAGGTTCCGGTCGCAATGGCCCTGCGAAACCCGGCAACGGCATCGGATTAAAGAATACGCGCGACAGGCTGACGCATTTCTATCAAGACAGCTATGTGATGAAGGCGCAATCCTCCGGCAGCGGATTCGAGGTTGCCATCGCGATTCCCTACGAGCGGAGCTAATAACAGCCTCAAATGAAGCTGAGCGCCCTGATTGCCGATGACGAACCTCTAGCCAGGGAGCGCCTGAGGATGCTGTTGGCGGACGACGCCGAAGTCGATATCGCAGGCGAGTGCCGGAACGGCAGAGAGGTGGTCGAAGCATTAAAGAAGAAGCGCCACGACGTTCTCTTTCTCGATATTGAGATGCCGGGCAGCAGCGGGTTTGAGGTCGTCGAGCAGGTCGGCGCCGCGCATATGCCGGTCACCGTGTTTGTTACCGCGCACAATCATTATGCGTTGAAGGCCTTTGAGGTCCATGCTCTCGATTACCTGACAAAACCCGTTGAGCCCGAGCGGCTGCGGTCGGCGCTGGCCCGCGTGAAAGAGCGGATTGCTTCGCGTGAAGCGTTGATGACGCAGGAACAGCTGAAGTCCATGCTGGCTGCGCTTGGAACGGGGGCGGTAGAGCGCAAGGAGTACCCCAAGCGGCTGGTGGTTCCCAACGCCGCCAAGGATTCCTTCGTGAATGTCGATGAGATCGAGTGGATCGAGGCAGCGGACTACTATTCCTGCATTCACGCCGGCTCCAGAAACCTGATGCTTCGCGAGACGATCAAGCAGCTTGCCGAGACTCTCGATCCGCGGAAATTCGTGCGCGTCCACCGCTCGACGATCGTGAACATCGATCAGGTGCGAGAGATTCTGCGCGAGGGCCGCAGCGAGGGCTGGGTTCTGCTGTCGAATGGCCGCAAACTCAAGATGAGCAAGGCCGGCTGGCAGGCGTTGCTGGACGCAACCAAAAACCCACGAGCCTGATGTGGACGCGGGGTTTCGTGCCGTCTCGACGAAGAGTGAATCAGATCCCGGGGCTGTTTTTCACTTTGCATTTGTATTTCGAGCGGCTCTTTCTTGATGCGATTCGCTCTCTCACTTCACGCTCGTCCAGTCCAGAATGACCTTCCCGGTCTGGCCGGAGATCATCGCGTCGAAGCCCCGCTCGAATTCGTCGTAGCGGAACCGGTGAGTGATCACCGGTGAAATATCCACGCCCGAATCAAGCAGAACCGACATCTTGTACCAGGTTTCGTACATCTCGCGACCGTAGACGCCCTTGATCGTGAGCATATTGAAAATGATTTGCCGCCAATCCATTGGAGCGTTTTTTGCCGGGATACCAAGGACGGCGACCTTTCCGCCGTGACTCATATTGCCGAACATGTCGCTCAACGCCTGTGGGCTTCCTGACATTTCCAGGCCGACATCGAATCCTTCATTCATTTTGAGCTGCCGCTGGACGTCCTTCAGCGGTGTATCTTTCGGGTTCACTGCCAGAGTCGCGCCCATTTTTCGAGCGAGATCAATACGGAACGGGTTCAAGTCCGTGATCACCACATGCCTGGCACCTGCGTGCTTCACCACAGGAATCGCCATGAGCCCGATGGGTCCCGCACCGGCTATGAGGACATCTTCGCCTAACACCGGAAACGAGAGAGCGGTATGGACGGCGTTGCCAAACGGATCGAAGATGGCGGCAACCTCCAAGTTGATCCCCGGATGGTGCCGCCAGATGTTGGTCATTGGCAGAGAAATCAACTCGGCAAATGCTCCGGGGCGATCGACCCCGACGCCTTGTGTCGCCGCGCAAAGATGCCGTCTTCCAGCCAGGCAGTTCCGGCACCGGCCACAGACTACGTGACCCTCGCCACTCACGATGTCCCCGGCGTGAAAATCGTTGACGTTGGACCCGACTGCGACGATCTCGCCTACAAACTCATGGCCGATGGCCATTGGCACCTTGATCGTCCTTTGCGCCCATTCATCCCACTCGTAGATGTGGACGTCCGTTCCACAGATTCCCGCTTTGCGCACACGAATCAGGACGTCATTAATCCCGATCGTTGGTTCGGGAATGTCTTCGAGCCAGAGGCCGCGTTCTGCTCGACTCTTGACTAGTGCTTTCATGGGAACACTCCGTCCTCAAACTGACTCGCCTGAAGTTTACCGGTCGAGGCGGTGGGAAAAGTCGGCGACGCTCATCTCCGCGAACCTAAAACTCTCTCGGCGGCGGCGGCGGCGGCGGGCAACGACTAGATGTCGAGGTTCTTGACGTCGAGGGCATTGTCCTCGATGAATTTGCGGCGTTTCTCAACGTCTTCGCCCATGAGCGTGGTAAAGATTTCGTTGGTTTCGACGATGTCTTCGAGCTTCACGCGGAGCAGAGTACGACGCTCCGGATCCATCGTGGTCTCCCAAAGCTGTGTGCTGGTCATCTCGCCCAGACCTTTGTAGCGCTGCACGGAGTAGTCTTTCTTACCCTGCTCGACGATGTGGGCATAGAGTTCGCGGGCGGTCTGTTTCTCGACTGGCTCGCGCAGCACGCGCGCACCGCGACGCGCGGCTTTTACCTCTGCTTTGACTTCGGCGGGCGTCTCACCTTCTTCAAATTCGGTAGCTTCCAACTCCTCCGCGGCAGACTCGGTTGCAGCCTTTGCGGCATATTCCACCAGGAAGGGAGGCTCAAGATATTGCTTGATCAGGCTGTACTTCGACATCATCTGGCGGAATTCAGGGCTGGACGCGAGAGTCCAGTCGATGCGGCGCTCCGCGCCCTGTGAATCAACGATGCTGATCGACCAGGTGTGGTGTTCCTCGTCTTCCACAGGTTTGGATACTGATTTGAACCCAAAGTCAGCGGAGAGTTCCTTGAATTGCGCGTGCAACTCGACGAGTTTCTCGGGAACGGTGCTTCCTGATTTCGAGGTGAAGTCGGAGCGATGCGTGAGTTCGGCGCGGGCAAGCAACTCGGTCAGTTTCTCATTACGAATACGCTTGTCGACCTTCTCGACAAAATCGAGATACTCCTTGAGAGTGCCCATGAAGCGGATCAGATCGGCACCCTCAATGCGGCTGGCGGCTTCGCCGTGACGCACGACCATGCCTTCGGAGGCGCGATTCACCATCACCTTGTCAAATTCACGTTCATCCTTGATGTACTGCTCAAAGCGGCCTTTCTTGATTTTGAAGAGCGGCGGCTGCGCAATGTAGATATTGTCGTGCTTGATCAGTTCCGTCATATGGCGGAAGAAAAAGGTGAGCAGCAGCGTGCGGATGTGCGAACCGTCGACGTCGGCGTCGGTCATGAGGATGATCTTGCTGTAGCGGATTTTGGAGGCGTCGAAGTCATCTTTGCCGATTCCGGTGCCGAGCGCGGTGATCATGGCGCGAATTTCCTCGTGGCCCAGCATCTTGTCGTAGCGTGCCTTTTCGACATTGAGAATCTTGCCTTTGAGCGGCAGGATGGCCTGGAAGCGACGATCGCGGCCCTGCTTGGCCGTGCCGCCTGCGCTCTCACCCTCGACCAGGTAGAGTTCGCAGCGGCTTGGATCGCGTTCGCTGCAGTCGGCAAGCTTTCCGGGCAGGCCTCCGCCATCGAGCGCACCCTTGCGGCGGGTAAGGTCGCGAGCTTTACGCGCAGCTTCGCGTGCACGGGAAGCCTCAATGGCCTTGTTGATGATCTTCCTGGCGATAGGCGGGTTCTGTTCGAGGAATCCACCGAGACGCTCGTTGACGAAGGCCTGCACGGTGCCGGCGATGTCGGAGTTGAGCTTACCCTTGGTCTGGCCTTCGAACTGCGGCTGCGAGAGCTTGACGCTGACCACGGCCACGAGCCCTTCGCGGACGTCGTCGCCGCTCAGATTTTCTTTCATGTCTTTGAAGAGGCCGAGTGACTGTCCGATGGCGTTGATGGTGCGGGTAAGCGCGGTTCGAAAGCCGGAGAGGTGCGAGCCTCCGTCAACCGTGTTGATGTTGTTGGCAAAGCTGAAGACCGTCTCTGAATAGCTGTCGTTGTATTGCAGCGCGATTTCAATTTCGACAGCATCGCGCGTGGCCTCCATCATGATGGGCTTTTCGTGCAGGGTCGTCTTGCCGCGATTGATGTGCTTCACAAATTCCGCGATGCCGCCTGCATACTTGAACTCCGAGCGCTTGGAGTCGCCCGTCTTGGGATCGGCGGTGCGTTCATCGGTGAGCGTGATTTCGAGGCCCTTGTTGAGGAAGGCAAGCTCGCGCAGCCGCTGGGCCAGCGTATCGTAGTTGTATTCGGTGGTGGCAAAGATGCTCTTATCGGGCAGGAAGTGTACCTTCGTGCCCCGCTTCTTGCTGGTGCCGGCTTTGCGAAGCTCACTCGTCGGGAGGCCGCAACTGAAATCCATCTCCCACGTGTGGTTATCGCGCCAGATCTCGACGTTGAACTCCTGGCTGAGTGCATTGACGCAACTCACGCCGACGCCGTGCAGACCGCCCGACACTTTATAGGTCGAAGAATCGAATTTTCCGCCGGCATGCAGTTTGGTCAACACGACCTGCACAGCCGGCATCATCTGGCCGTTGCCCACGGGCATCATGTCGACCGGGATGCCCCGCCCATCGTCGATGACGGTGATCGAATTGTCGACGTGAATGATCACGTCAATCTTTTTGGCATAGCCTGCGAGCGCTTCATCGACCGAATTGTCGACGACTTCGTACACGAGGTGATGCAGGCCCATTTCACCGGTCGAGCCGATGTACATCGCGGGGCGAAGGCGCACGGCTTCCAGGCCTTCCAGGATTTTGATGTTCTCGCCAGTGTAGTTGCCGTTGTCGGGGATATTTTCAGTTGCAAGAGTCGCCATAGGGTTCCGTTCGCGAGATTTTCGCTTCCTGGTCCACGAAGGTGCTGAAGCCGATCGTCATTTGCGGGATTTGAGAGAGGATTAACCGCTTGAAATACGTGGGCTTTGAGCGAATTCGACTGTGCTTATTTTAACACGCGAGGAGGAGGAAAAATGGACCGCTATACCGTGTCTGAGTCACCGAGAAACCGGGTACCGGCGAGCCGATTATTCAAGTGTTATGTTACTCTAGTAATTGAAGTAATGACTACTTATGGAACTATCTGAAAAAGATGGATTTGCAGGAGAATCTGCACTAACATCTTTAGTGTTACGGGGCAGATTTTGAGTGTAAGCGAGTTGGCTTCAAAAGGGAGTAGCCGGACATGAAACTTGCCGTCAGGGTCTTCGCATTCGCCGCAATCGTCGCCGGTGCGGCGGCCGCCTCATATTCATCCTCCAGATCGAACTTGACTGTAAGCCATCTCTCGGCGACGGCGGGGTTGCCTTCCCCCGGATGTGGACCAGGAATGCACTGTCCTGCAAGTGGAAAATGATGCTCTGGTAGCACTAAAGTGCTACCATTCTAGTGCAGGTTTCCATTTGAATTCAAAGGCTGTAGGCGCTATCCTGAGAAAACCCTCAGGATGAAAGGGACGTCTATGCCTTTGAATACCGCGATGGCAGTGATGAGCGGCGCCGAGTTCCTGCTTTGGGTTATTCTCGGCGTGCTTTTCTGGACCAAAGGCCTCCATCGCCGCTTTCCAGCAATGCATACATATCTAGTCCTGCGCATTGGGTCCATGCCTATTTTGCTCGGCCTGCTGTATCTTCAGGCCCAGTCTTGGGTTCGTCAGGATCTCTTCTTTCCGGCTTATTTCTACGCTTATTGGACCGTCTATATCGCCAGCGCCGTGGCGTTGTTTTTCATTTGTCTCGAGGTTTTTCGTTCCGCGCTCTCCTCTTTTGCGGGTCTGATGCGGCTCGGAACCGTGGTCTTTCGGTGGGCGACTCTGGCGTCCCTGATCGTCAGCCTTACCACCGTGCCTTTCTCGCATCGGAGCGTCCTGATCATTCCAGACATCGCGTATGCGCTGATGCGCTCGGTAAGCATTCTCGAGTTGTGCCTGCTGGCATTCCTCTGCCTCAGCATGAATGCGCTGCATCTCTCGGCGCGCGATAAGGCTTTCGGGATCGCGGTGGGCTTCGGGTTGCTGTCGGCCAATGACTTTATCCTGGCCTCGTTCTGGTCGCGCAACACTTCGCTGACCTCGCCTCTTCAGTTTCTCAACGAGTCGCTGATTCTGCTCACGCTGGGTGTCTGGGTTGTCTACAGCGCTCTGCCCGAGCCGGTGCGCAAGCCCGTGGTCCTGGCGGCGAATTCGACCATCTACCGCTGGAACGAGATCGCGGCGGCGCTCGGCCACGGAACCAAGATTGCGGTGCAGCAGCCGGCCAACAGCTTCTTCTTGACCGATGTGGAGAAGGTGGTGGACAAGGTGCTGACGCGGACGAATCTGCAGGGCAGCGAATCGAAGTCGTAGAGTCAAGGGAACAGGGATCAGAAAAAAGCCACGGCGATTGCCGTGGCTTTTCACTTCCTGGATATGTCGGAGTTACTCGGTTGCGATTGGCTCAATGGATGCGTAGCGTCCGCGGTTGCCGTGGTCCGAGAATTTAACGCGGCCCGTGACCTTGGCGAAGAGTGTGTCGTCTGAGCCTCTGCCGACGTTGGCGCCCGGCTTGATGCGGGTGCCGCGCTGCCGCATGATGATCGAGCCACCGGTCACCAGTTCGCCGCCAAAAGCCTTCACGCCCAGTCTCTGTGCATTGGAATCGCGTCCGTTAGTGGAACTGCCTCCGCCCTTTTTGTGTGCCATCGTTCAATCTCCGTCTGAGTCTTTTTTGTCGCGCCTACTTGGCTGCGGTGTAGGTGACGCCATCGGCTTCAATCGCCTTGATACGCACCTCGGTAAAGTTCTGCCGATGTCCCTGCATCTTCTTGTACTGTTTCTTCCTCTTCAGGTGAAAGACAAGGATCTTGTCGCCGCGGCCTTCTCCCAGGACTTCCGCAGTTACCTTGGCCGTTGCCGGCTTAGCCATCGAGCCAGGCTCGCCTGAAACCGCAAGGACATCGTTGAATTCCACGGTTTTGTCGTCCGAGGCAACGCTCTCGATCTTCACCACGTCGCCCGGCGCGACCCGGTATTGTTTTCCACCAGTGCGAATGACCGCGTACATAAACCCTCCAAAGCGGCACACGCCGCTGCGGGTGCGCTTAAGTCAACCAAAGTAGCTCGGGCGGAAACTTCCGCGCCTCCGGAGATCACTCAAGCCCAGAATTCGAGGGCGAGCGCCGACTCCGTGGCGGCAGGCAGGAATCGCCAAACTAAGGTAGTTTACCTGCTTTGGGGGGCAAGGTCAATGCTGCGGGCGTGCCTCAGGACGTGTCCCGGCCCAAATGTTTCTCCAGAAGACCCGCGCACAGGCTGCGTTCTCTGTGTATCGAGCGGAGTCGTCCAGCGTTCCCGATGATGGCCGTGCCTGGTGCGGCGCACTCCCATCCTTTGATCGGCAATTCGCCAGACCGGACGGAACTCTCATAGAATGCCATCGCAACGGAGGAACCTGTTCGGATGATCAATCGGCGAGAGTTCTTGAGGGCCGGATTGGTAGCCCTGCCGCTTACGCATAGAGAGGAAGCCCTGAACCTGGTTCACGGGGAGATGCTGCCGGGTCCAGCAATTTCGGGCGGGCCGACGACCGTGCCCTGGCAGCGCAATCTCCGCCGTATCGGGCAGACGAACTTCACTGAGCACGACCCCGCGGTTTTCGATATTGAAGGTTGGGCTGAATATTGGGCGAGTGCGAAAGTCGGCGCAGTTTTCATCAGCGTTACGGGCATTCTTGCGTTTTACCCAAGCGCAGTCCCGTTTCATCGGCACGGCAAGTATTTAAATGGCCGCGACTTTCTCGGTGAACTGTATTCGGCCGCGAAGAAGCGCGGCCTGCGCACCATCGCACGGTACAGTCCCGATCTGAATTGGGGCGATGCGCTCGCGGCGCATCCGGAGTGGTTCATGCGCGACGAGGAGGGGAAGCCGCTGTCGACTCCGGACGATCCAGATCTCTTTCAAACGTGCATGTTTTCGACTTATATGACGGATTATTTTCCGGCAGTCATGCGCGAGGTCACCGGCCGGTATGACGTTGACGCGCACTATTCCAACGGATGGCCGTCCTTCAGCCTTCCGGTTTGTTACTGCAATATTTGCCGTGAGTTGCCTCCGCCCAAAACGCCGGCTTACTGGGATAAGTTCAACGAGCGGGTCACTTATTTATGGAAACTCTACAACTCGATTGCACAGGAGAAGAAGGCAGAGAGTTTCTACTTTTTGAACATGGGCGGCGGGATTCATGCGACTCCCAACTTAGCTGAGTTAGGCGAAACCTGCCACTGGTTCCAGGCGGATAACCAGGGCCGCGGCGGGCAGGATGAGCCAATCTGGGGTGCTGCGCAGCAAGGCCGCGTGTGCAACGCGGTGCTCGACGGAAAAATGGCAACCAACGTAACCGCAGGATGGTCGACCGGCCCCATTCGCTGGCGCGAAATAACCAAGACTCCCGCAGAGACACAAACCTGGTTCGATCAATCGCTGGCAAGTGGCATGGTTCCCTACTATCACATCGTTGGCGGTGAGACGGGCCTGGGAGAAGACCTGCGCTGGAAGAGGATTGGCCGCGACTACTTCAATTGGACGGCGCGGCACGATGCGCACTTCGTGAATAAGTCCACGATCGCCAACATCGGCGTTGTTATCGGACAGCGCACGCAGCTCTTTTACAAGGCGCCGACCAAAATCTCGATGCAACAAAACATGGACGCGCTATACTACGCGCTTCTTGAGGGGCGATTTCTCTTTGACTTTGTGCATGAGGATCGTCTGCAACCTGAACGATTGAAGAAATACTCTGCAATCATTCTGCCGAACATCGCCCTCCTGAGCGATGAGCAATGCCAACAATTGCGCGAGTATGTCGATCAGGGCGGGTCTTTGCTCGCGACGTTTGAAACCAGCATGTTGAATGAGAGGAATGAGCGCCGCAAGGATTTCGGATTGGCCGATGTGTTTGGGATACATCTTGCCGGCGAGATGATTGGCCGCCGCGGAAACAGCAATCCCTATCTTGCACGCATCGAACGGCAGCATCCGATTCTCGCGGGTTTTGCCGACACCCATTGGCTTCCAGGGGCGGAGTTTCGTTTACCGCTTGCTCCCGTCGACAATCCAGTACTCACGGTAGTACCCGGCTACGTTGCATATCCGCCGGAGATGTCGTATCCCCCAACGCCGCGCACCACCGAGCCGGCGGTGGTTGTGAGTGAACGAGGCAAGAGCCGTCTTGCGTATTTTCCCGGAGACGTCGAAGCCACGATGTGGCTCTCGGGTCATACGGACCTGAGCCTGCTTTTGCAGAACGCGATACGCTGGGTCGCAGGCGAAGGTGCGCCCGTCACGATTGAGGGCAATGGATTGATCGAGGCATTTGCCTGGGAGACAGAACCGGGATTCTCTGTCCATGTGCTGAATTACACGAATCCCAACGCGCATCGAGGCTGGGTGCGCGAGTTTTATCCGATCGGGGAGCAGACAGTTCAATTCCGCATGCCAGCCGGGAGACGCGTCACGCGGGTCGAGTTGCTTCGCGCCGAAAGAAGCATTCCATTCCGCGCGGTGGGGGATAGGATCGAATTCACCATACCCACCATCGGAAGTTACGAGGTCGCTGCACTTTCCGCGGAATGACGTTTGTTCCTCAAGGCTGCGCTCCGGCCGGTTCAGTGCCAGCGACTCCCAGGGCAAAGTCCGCGTCCTCCGAGCTTCTGCTCATGACCGGATGCTGGTGCATTCCGCCTGCCGATACCCGTTGCGCGACTTTTTGTGCCACAGCTGCATAAATCTGGCTCAACGGAGTATTGCCCCTCCCGCTCTTAAGTGCTTCGAGCAGATAGTAAGTGAAATAGCCGTGTTGAAACTCACCACTCTCGAGCGACTCCTCGTCTGCCTGGCTGGCCGTCATGACAATGCGGCCCGTGCCCTGGCTCATGCGCTCCAGCATCTCTCGCGACGGGGGTTTGTCCGGTGGGACTGGATTTGCCGACCCTGCCTGGTTTTTTACTGAACCACCGCTGTAACAGGTATCGAGGATAACTGCCGTGCGAAGAGCCTTCATGCGTGTTGCAACCGAGTCAGCTAACTCTACCATCGGGTAAGCTGTCGCATACATTGTGTCCTCATCGAAGCTGCCCGAGTGATAGATCTCGGTATCGTATGTGACAAGGTAATTCGCTCCTCCAGCCGAATCCAGCGTGCGCGGCGTTCCATGAGTCGCCAGGTAAATCACGACGAGATCATTAGGGCTTGCGTGGCGGGCAATCCAGTTCAATTGCTCCTTAATATTCCGTGTCGTCGCTTGCTCGTCGGTCAGAACATGAACGTTGGTTGCGGGAAATCGCCCGATCGTCGGATCCTTCAGCTCCGCCGCAAATGCATTGGCGTCGGCGGTTGTGTATTTCAGGCGCGGGATGGCGTCATCGACGAATCGGCTGATGCCAATCACCAGGGCCCACTTCTGCTGCACGGGTCCGGGTTTGACTGGAGCCGGCTGGGATGAATGCGTTGTGCTCGCTTCCACAACGAAGCCGCGCGTTGCCGGTGTCGAAAGAATGAGGGGATTTAACTGCTGCTCGAGGGCCTCAGAGCCCACGAAGCGAGCTTTGTCCATCGCATAGTGGGCCAGAGAGTCGTGGCCGAGCCGCTGCTCTACGAGGCTGCGGTAGTACCATGCGTCACCGAGTTCGCCGCACTCTGAAACTGCATGTTTGAGCAGTTGCAGAGCATCTTCGAAGGCGTTCTGGTTGCTCTGCGGCGAGATCCGTTCCAATGCTTGAACTACAAGGTCCCGGCCCGCTCCGCAGCGGGAATCCTGCCCGGCCGCGAGAAAGCCCTGGAAAAGAACGGCGCCGAATATGGCCCATTTTGCGAACCAGGCTCCTCTCATTTTGTCGCCGCAACCTTGCGCGCCGCACGCGCTTTCATGGCAGAGACCACTTGCACGCTCACACCGCTGCTCGTCAATTGCTGTCGGCCTCCAGAACTCAGGTCGAAGTTAGACGCCTTTGCGCTACGGATGGCCTGAATTACCGTGTCATCTTCCATTCCAGACTTCACCATGGCAATTACTTGCGAGTTGGTCAAAGCCTTGGCGGTCATCATCTTGCTACTCGCCTCGACCTTAGTGGCTGGAGCCGACTCCGCGACGACCTTGGAATGTCCTTGCTCCTCCAGTTCCTTGTAATGAGCGATCGCAGTCTCGATGCGCTTTTGCGGGTCCAGGAAATATTTCTCGGCCGGCTTCGCGTCAATCGCCTTGCCGTAGTTGATCGCCGCCTCATCGAGAAACTTCATTGCGGACTTCTCGTCATCAGCAGCATAGGCCAGTGCTTCGTAGGCCACACCAATGTCATAGAGACGATAGGCGTCGTCGACCGGCTTGGGCATCGGAGATGCAGTTTCGTAGGTCTCCAGGGCGCGCTGCCAAAGGCCGGCTTCGGCTTGTTTGTTGCCCTCGTCGAGAGCTTTCTTGCCTTTTGCCAGATATACTTCGACGGTCTCGTTGGTGTTCACAAGGTGCTGGGCGATTTGATGCACGGCTTCATTCAACAACTTCGAACGCAGCTCAGGTTCGGTCGGTGGATTCAGTTCCTCGCTGCTGGCGCCGCCCGTAATCCGATGCCACGTGCTCGACATCGTTCCCATCACGCCATGGGAGGCATCGTTGCCCGCGCTGTCGAACTCCTCATCGTATTTTGCGGTGATGTTGTTCGAAGCCAGAGTCTGGTTTCCTGTCCGCGCCTGGAACGCCACACTCAGGGAGCCAGTGACGCGCATGTAGGGCAGCGTCTTGGGCCCATTCTTGCCGGCCGCGAGATTGGGTCTTTGAGTTACTGTAGGTTGCGGATGCGAGTAATCGGTAATCTGGCAGGAAATGACGATCGAAGGGTTCATTGCATCGGCGCGAAAGTGAGGGTCGTCTTTCATCATCTCGGTTTCCAGCTGCGCACCTAAATCACGGGATAAGTCGACTTGATTTTCGCGGCCGGATACCTTCACCCTGAAGGTGCCCCCGTTCAGACGTACCAAAGCCGGAAGCTTCCGTTGCAGATACACCCTCGTCTTCGGCGTTCCAAAACCTGGGCTCTCTGGAAGCCCTGGAAGACCCATCCCCGATGAAACTAGAGACATCGCGACTGTAGTTATCGCAACCAATCTTATGAACTGATTCATCTGTCCCCCTGGCCCGAACCCCGTTCAACCTGACTCGCAATCTATGCGCTTACGCGACTAACTAAAGAACTATTCTTTTAGAAAGAATCTCGGGCGCCGGTGCGACCGGAGCACTTAAAGTAACTTACCAATGGGGGATCCGATCCACGCATTTCCAAACAGGGAAGTGATGCGCAGAGATCCATAGTCGCACGCAGGTGAATCAGTTGCCAAGAGGGTCATGCAGCCGACGAGTGGTCCGATCCCAATCAGCGAGAATCGGCTGCAAAGCCACGGGGTGCAATGCCTTTAAAAATGCCGGAGAGTCTCACCAGGCGCGCTGGCCGAAGGCGTGGGGACTTCGAGATTGCGGTCCCCCCGCTCCACGTGACTTTCGAGCGAGCGGCTCACCAGATCGCGCGAGCCAAGCCCGACGGCGAGTGAAAGCGTCAGGACAATTCCGCCAAATAGAATGCCGAACGCGAGCTCGACCACCACCCCTCCAACTTCAAGATGGTCGAGGACCATGGCTGCGGTGAGCACCAATACGAGCCATTTGACTCCGAGGGACAAGAAACGCGCATATTGGAGTTGCGCGTTGACTGCGCCGATCAGCACGGAGCGTGCAAGAAAACGAGCGACGAGTGTGCCCGCGATCAACAGCAGAATGGCTCCCACCGCGTGGGTGAGGTAGGGCAGGAGGGAGATCGGTAGCGAAGCCGCAGTCGCGTAGGATGCATCGAAAGCCGACACGCCAATGATAAGTCCGAGCAGGACGCACGCCCAGAATGAACCGCGTGCGACGATCTCTGTGGGAGAGTTTGTCGGCGTCCAGTCGCCGCTTCCTCGATAGCGAGTCAGGCGATCGTCAAACCGCACCCAGCCCAGTGCTCGCCGAAGTACCGCGGAGATTGCCATGCCGATCAATGTGAAGACGGCCAGCGAGACGAAAAAGGCAAGGATGCCTGGCAAAACAGCGATGAGCAGCGAGAGAACGCGATACAGAGACTGATGAAGAGCATCCGACATATGATGCAGGATGCTTGCATTGTCGGCGTAAAGAGGCTGGTTCGATTCAGGTGTTTGAATGATTGTGGCAAGGATGTTGAACATTGGATTCACTCCTTGAAGTCCCGGCTATGCCCGGTCGCGCTTTGCGCAAGCTCGCGCATTCGGTAATAGGCAGTCATGGATTAAACCGATCCGGCCAGCGCCAACGTGCGACGAGGTAAGCCTTCTCCGCTTCAAATGCGGCAGCGTGCGTTTCAATGTGGCGCTCAGGATTTTCTCCCGCGGCGATGACATTGATGTGGCTCGCGACCCATGCGAGATAGAGCGGAATCAGGGCCCCGAGCAAATGCCCGCGGTTCAAGGTGCGAAGCCGGTAGGCAATCAGAAAATCAAAGACGATGCGGGCCCACAGATTCTCGGGCATGCGGAATTCTGGTCCGTCGATCAGCGAAAGGCGCTTCAACCCGAGCAGCGTATTGGGCGGCAACACCAGGCTCCAAATTTCCCGGAGATTCGTATACGCGAGCCGAAATCCCTGCAGCATCGATGCCACCTCTGCGGAACCCTCGGACGCCGGCGGCTGCACGGGCGGGGCTGGTTTGCGCGGCGGAGGAGCGACACGGGCGCGCTGCCAGAATGCCGCTTTCGCTTCCACATCAGAAAACAGCGACGCGGTCACGAAGGGAAGGATGGTGTTCAGATCGGGATCTGCGGGTTGGGGCAGGGCGCGCGGACCGACATCGACTTCCTCGATTTTCATTCCGCCCGCCATGGCTTCACTGACCGTCCAGAGCGGTGCTTCGCCTTGATTCAACGAGACGAAGCGCTGGGCAGCAACGCCCAGGCGTTCAGCCATACGTGGCGACATGCCGAGATCGATCGCCAGCGGAAAACGCACACGTGTTGCGAAGAGTGCGCGGCTCAGAGGGTAGAGGATGGATGAATTCACGAGACCCGCGCGCGCCTGTAAATCGTAACAAGGGACCGCAAGATCCGCCGAATCGGAAGAGACAGCATTCGCCAGGCTGCCAAGCCCAGGCCCAGGAAGAGAGCCAGCCTCAGGGCCCAGTATCAGGATGGCGCGGGCATTGTTTTTCTGAGCAAGCTGGTGCGCCTGAACGAAGTCTGCTGCGGTCAGGGTCCAGGAAGGCTTCGCTGCGGGAAGATCGATGAAGTGAATGTCAGTGCGGGTATCCGATGGACGAGATTCGGGCGAGGCGATCAGCAGATCATCGGCCGGAAAAGATGCGGTCAAATTCGCGAGGACAGTCGCAAGCTGCACCTGCTGCGAGGCGAGAAGCAACACGAGCAAACCAGGATTCGGCCTTTCAGCGACCGAGCTTGTTTCGACCATGGAGTTGGTTGTCGCCATTCTTGCATTCCGTCCGTTTTCGCGCTCTCACAAAGCCAGGATGCCGGCAAAAGGCAGGTGAACCCACTTGGGGCGATTGTTGAGCTCGTACATCAATTCATAGAGCGCCTTCTCGAGCACATAGGCTTTGAGAAGAGTTTGCGCTTCTTCCTTTGCAGGCAGAAGTTCCGGCTTTGCAGCGATGGATTCACCGTATGATCGCAAAAACTCACTCGCAACAGAGCGCTCCCAAAAACGCGCCCATCCTCCCAATCGATCCGCATCTACGCCCGGTGTCTTCTCCGGAGTATCGATCATGAATCGATCGAGGCCGGCGTACGCGGCGTAGGAAAATGAGCGTATCATCCCGGCCACATCTTTGAGCGGTGACTGCTTGTGTCGGCGTTCTGTCAGCGTGCGCGCCGGCTCGCCCTCGAAATCGAGAATAACGAAATCGCCGGACTCCGTGCCGGCGGCTTTCGAAGGATCTCCGGTCCGCAAGGTCTGTCCCAGATGATAGTCGCCGTGGATGCGGATGCGTTGTCCCGCGGCTTTGATGCTTGTGAGAGCGCGCGTGCGGGCGTGCAGTTCGCGGCGCCTTGAAAAGAGCTGAACGGCAAGATCGGCAGTGGGATCGTCCAAGGCGGAGAACTTCGATTTGAGAAACTCCAAGACGTGGGCAATTTGGGCTTCGATTCGTCGCACGTCCCGATCGAGATCTGGCGAGGAAAAAGGCTCCGCGGAGAATGCGGGATCTTGTGTGGATGTGCTGAGTGCCAGATGCAACTCAGCCGTGCGCTGTCCAAGGAGCGCGGCCGCGTCCAGAGCGGTCCCTGCATGTTCGCGGGCGGCTTGAACAGGTTTCTGGATGTCAAGAAAACCGGGGAAGGACGATTCCGGCGGCGCCGGGAGCTGCGCAACCGAATCCAGGAAGGAGTCGATCTGAACGAGAAACCATTCCCAGCCGTCGCCCTGGTTTGCGACCAGGCCTTGAAGCATTGCGGCTGTTGTTGCTTCGCCTGAAGCGGGTGTGATTGTGATTTCTCCCATGAATGGCGCGATATGCGAAAACCGGGCGACTTCGGTGAGAAATCGTCCGATCTCGACGTCGGGATTCTCGCCTGGCTGGAGACGGCGAAACAATTTCAAAATCAGTTTTTGGCCATAAAGAATGGAAGTATTCGACTGTTCTGCGATCCCAACCCGCGAAGTCAGACGCTGAATCGGATGCGCATCGTTGAAGAGAGACGAAGCATGGGCGTCGAGACGGCCGCCACTCGGGACGGGATTCCCCGCAGACGGCGATTCGCGTGGCTGCATCCGCTGAGCCGCCGAAGGAGCAGGGGCAGTGGAACGCGGTGGCGCGGCCGCTTCGCCCGGCTGCGCGCTGATCGGGGCCGGAGCAACGGGCACGCCGGTTGTGACTGGGCTGTTGTCGATGTTGGATTGCGGATGGTCTGGATCAGCAACAATCTGAGTTGCAACATCAACAGGGGAAGAGTCGATGAGGACTGCCGTTCGAGTCGTCGATAGAGCGAGAGTTGCGTTCTGCTCGATTAGCGCAAGCAGGCTGTTGCGCGTATCCTCGCGAATCGTCGCATCGTGCAGCACTGCTGAACTGTTTGGAGAATTCAACGTCGCGATGACGCTTTCGGGATGGCTCGCCGCAACATTGTCTCCATCCGTTCCCATGCTGAATGCAAGAGGGAGTTGATAGAGGTCGCCGGCGCCCGTGTCGTAGCGAATCTCAAAGAAGAACAACGCCGGAGCGAAGTCATGAGGGACTGGCGCGCCGACCGCGGAGGGGCTCGCGGCGTGAGCAGCAGCAAGCGGCAACTCGACCCAATCCAGAAGGTTTACGGAATGGATCGTGCGCGTCTTGGCCCCGAACCAACGCTGCCGTGGGAGCCACTCTGGAAGAGCAGTCTCCAGCAGACCTCTGCCGCGCCCTGCGAGCCATCCTGACCAGCCATTCGCAAAAAGGTCAAGCGATTCGGCTGCGTCGCGCACAAATGTTTCACTCAACTCGACCGAAGGCTCGGGCAGAATTTCCGGCTCTTCACTGGCTGGCTGGAGTTCAAGCCAGAGAAATGAATACGGAGCCAGGGTGAGCGCATACGGAGTTTCATCGATCTGCGGGAAAGTCACGTAGCCCAGCATCTCCACCGGTTGCATCCCCGCGAAGGGAGCCAGGTCAAGGGAAACGGGCTGAGCAAAGCGGCTGAGGTTAGCGACACAGAGCACCGTTTCATGGGAGCCGTCTTGGCGTTCCAGGTCGCGAAGATACGCGAGCACCTTCCGGTTGGCCGGATTTAGAAATGTCAGACTACCGCGGCCGAATACCTGAAAAAGCTTGCGCAAGGCGATCATGTTGCGTGTCCAGTGCAGCAGACTGGATTGATCGCTGAGCTGCGCCTCGACGTTTACCACCTGGTAGCCGTAAACCGGGTCCATGATGACCGGGAAGTAAAGCCGGGCTGGATCGCATCGCGAGAAGCCTGCATTGCGGTCCGATGTCCATTGCATGGGTGTTCTGACGCCATTGCGATCGCCGAGATAGATGTTGTCGCCCATGCCGATCTCGTCGCCGTAGTAGAGAATCGGCGTGCCGGGAAAACTGAGCAGGAGAGAATTCAACAGTTCAATGCGGCGTGGATTGTTGTCGACCAGTGGCGCGAGCCTTCGGCGAATCCCGACGTTGACGCGCATGCGCGGATCGGCGGAATAGGCGAAGTACATGTAGTCGCGTTCGTCGTCGGTGACCATCTCCAAGGTAAGCTCGTCGTGATTGCGCAGAAAAAGGCCCCACTGGCAACCATCCGGGATGGGCGGCGTCTGCGCCATGATATCGGTGATGGGCAACCTATCTTCTTGCCGGAGCGCCATGTAAATGCGCGGCATCAGCGGGAAGTGAAACGCCATGTGGCACTCATCGCCCTCGCCAAAGTAGGGGCGGACGTCGGCCGGCCACTGGTTCGCTTCCGCAAGAATGAGACGGTTCGCGTAATCGGCGTCGATTGCGGCGCGAATTCTTTTGATCATGGCATGCGTCTCGGGCAGGTTTTCGCAGGAGGTTCCATCCCGCTCGCACAAATAGGGAATCGCGTCCATGCGCAGCGCGTCCACGCCCATATCCAGCCAGAATCGCATCGCCTTCAAGACTTCTTCGAGAACCAGGGGATTATCGAAATTGAGGTCGGGCTGGTGCGAAAAAAAACGGTGCCAGTAGAAGGCCTTTGCGGCTTCGTCCCACGTCCAATTCGACTTTTCGGTGTCGGTGAAAATAATGCGTGCGTCCTTGTAGAGCTCGTCGGAATCCGACCAGACGTACATGTTGCGCTGCGGCGAGCCGGCCGGCGCAAGGCGCGCAGCCTTGAACCACGGATGCTGATCGCTGGTGTGATTAATGACCAGCTCGATCATGACCTGCATGTTGCGCTGATGGGCGGCGTCGAGAAAGGCTCTGAAGTCTCCCAGGGTGCCGTACGAGGGATTGACGTCGACGTAGTTCGCGATGTCGTAACCGTCATCTCGAAGCGGCGAAGGAAAGAACGGAAGAAGCCAGATGCAGGTGACGCCGAGCTCCTGGAGATAGTCCAGATGCGACAGGAGGCCTGGAAAGTCGCCGATGCCATCGCCGTTAGAGTCGGCGAAGGCACGCACGTGCAGTTCGTAGATGATGGCGTCCTTGAACCACAGCGGATCAATTGCGCTTGCCAGCTTCTTCACGCTTCAATTCCCCAAGCAGGTTGGATGCGGGCTTTCATTCTTTGTATTCGCAATCGGCGGTGCCTCGATTACTTTCAGCTTGCCTTTGACAATAAGGCCGCCAGTCGCAATCGACAAAGGGTTTTCAGGGCCGTCGCATCGGTTCTGTCATCTGAGGGGCCGCGGGGTTTTCGCGCCTCCGAACTCTAGAGAAAGTACTCGAAGTCCGTTTCCACCTTCAATCTTCGGTGGATCTTCAGAATATGCCCAGATCTTTGCGCAGGGTTCAATTCCACGTAGTTCCGCGGTCCATGCCACAGGTAGCGTTCGCTGCTCAAGAGATCCTCCGCTTCATAGGCGCGGTCCTGGGGAATTTCCAAATCATCCAGAGGCAATGAAACAAATCCACTCTGCGTATGATGCGGGTCAAGATTGACCACCATCAGCAGGAGATTCGCTCGATCCTCGGATTCTTTGGTGTAGCAAATCAGTTGATCGTTTTCACAGAAATGAAATCTCAGCGACCAGTCGTTCTGCAGCGCGGGATTGCCGTTGCGAATCTCGTTCACCCGCGTGATGAGGGGCCGCAAGCTTTCCGGTCGATTGAGATCCCAAAGACGGATTTCGTATTTCTCCGAGTTGAGATATTCCTCGCTGCCGTGACGCACCGGCTGGTTCTCGAGCAATTCGAATGCTGGGCCATAGATTCCGTAGTTCGCGCCCAGCGTTGCCGCGAGCAGCAAGCGAACGACGAATGCCGGCCGGCCTCCCATTTGCAGAAATTCGGTAAGAATATCCGGCGTGTTGGTCCATTGATTCGGACGGAAGAACTCGCGCACGGGTGTCTGCGTGAGTTCGGTCAGGTAAGCCGAGATCTCCTGTTTTCCGTTTCGCCATGGGAAGTATGTGTAGGACTGGCCGAATCCGAGCTTGGCCAGCCGGTACATGATCTTCGGGCGCGTGAAAGCTTCCGCGAGAAAAAATACTTCAGGATGGTCCCGCTTGATTTCCGCGATCACCCACTCCCAGAACGGAAATGCCTTGGTGTGCGGGTTATCGACGCGGAAAATCGTAACTCCATTGCTTATCCAATAAAGGAAGACGCTCTTCAGCTCTTCCCACATGCCGGCCCAGTCTTCGCTCTCAAAATCGAAAGGATAGATGTCCTGATACTTCTTCGGAGGGTTCTCGGCATACTGGATGGTGCCGTCGGGGCGCTTGCGGAACCACGACTCGTGTTCGCGCACGTAGGGATGATCGGGCGCAATCTGGAATGCGATGTCGAGTGCGACAGAGAGCTTGAGCGCTTCGGCCTTTGCCACAAATCGCTTGAAATCCGCAAGTGTGCCCAGTTCGCTGAAGATTTCCTTGTGTCCGCCTTCCGCCGCGCCAATGGCCCACGGACTTCCGCAATCCCCCGGCTGTGCCTCGGGAGAGTTGTTGCGGCCTTTGCGAAAGGTGCGTCCGATGGGGTGGATTGGGGGGAGATAGACGACGTTAAATCCCATCTCCGCTGCATAGGTTAAGCGCTTCTCGCAATCCGCAAACGAGCCGTGCTTCCCGGCTTGCTCGGCAGTCGAGCGCGGGAAGAATTCGTACCAGGAGCTGAATCGAGCGCGTACAGGATCGACAGCGATGATGAGTTCTTTGTCCGATTCGGTCGCGAACCTTTTGTCGGGATAACGCAGCGCCAACTCATGCAACATCGGATCGGTTGCGTGAATCCGCAGGGCAGCCGGCGTTTTCCCAGAACGAAGGACGCTGGCTCTTTCGTTCAGCCACTCGTGATCTGCACCAGTTGCTCGGGAAGCTGCCGCAGCTACCAAATCGGCGCCGATCATGTAATCGACCTGCGTATCGCTCTCGGCGGCAATGCGTTTCAACAGATCGCGGTGCCAGGTCTCAAAATGATCCACCCAGCCCTGCACTTTGAATCCGTAACGGCCCAGTTCACCGACGCGAAACGAAGCAAACCACCGGTCGTTCACGAGGGCCTGCAGGGGAATCTCGGTCCATTCCCCGGACCCTTCGCGATGCGCCAATAACGAAGCGGCAATGGCGTCGTGACCGTCGGTAAAAATGTCCGCTTCCACGCGGACCAGGTCGCCCACCGTGCGTTTTGCAGGGAAACGCCCACCATCCACCTGGGGCGTGATGGCTTCGATGACAACGCGCCTGCGTCCTTCCAATTCAGTCAGCTTCATCGCTCTTCCATGATTCTCGTGTAAATCATCATTCGCGTCGAGTAAGGGGAACGGTAACAGTCCTTGCGGTTTTCAGGATTCTCGTTCGTCAATGCGCGGTTTTGTGCTTTTCGATTAATTGACCGTAAAGATCGATCGTCTGGCGAGCAATCGCCGTCCAGCTGAAAGTCTTTTCCACGCGTCGTCGTCCAGCCTCACCGAATTGCTGACACCTTTTCTCGTCGCACATCAGTTGATTGATGCGATTTGCGAGATCCTTCGCGAATTTATCTGGATCGCGCGGAAAACTTGTCACCGGATCCTGGTCGAAGGGCACCAGGTAGCCGGTTTCCCCATCTACGACGACTTCTTTGATGCCGCCCGTTGCGCTCGCAACTACTGGCGCTCGGCAGGCCATAGCCTCCAGATTAATAATCCCGAATGGCTCATAGACCGAGGGGCAACAGAAGACGCGCGCATGGCTGTAAAGCTGAATGGTCTCCTGCTTCGTTACCATCTTCTCGATCCACACGATGCGGGGATGATTCTTACGCGCGTCCTCGACCTTGGCGCGCAACTCGGCGGCAATTTCCGGCGTATCCGGCGCGCCCGCGCACAAGACGACTTGCGTTTCCGGCGGCATGTGGCGGATAGCATCCACCAGGTGGGTCACGCCTTTCTGGCGGGTGATGCGGCCGACGAACAACACGTAGGGCACCGCGGGGTCCACGCCGTAATCTGTCAAAGCCTTGGTGTTTGTGGTCTTTTGGTATTCAGCCAGATCGATTCCGTTGTAGATCACATGAATCCGATCCGGCTCAACCTCCGGATAGGCGCGCAGGATGTCGGCTTTGGTGCCCGCGGAAACAGCAATGATAGCGTCGGCATCCAGAATCGCCGTACGCTCCATCCACGAACTCATGCGATAGCCGCTGCCGAGCTGTTCCGCTTTCCAGGCGCGCAGCGGTTCGAGCGAATGCGTGGTCAGAACGAAGGGCATCCCATAGAGCTTCTTAGCCAGATAACCGGCCATCGAAACGTACCACGTGTGGGTGTGGACGACATCGATGCCGTTGAGCGCCTTGATTTGCGTAAGGTTCAGGCTGAAGGCCTCAAGCGCACCTTTGAACTTACCTTCTGTCCCCCCCGAGATCTCTGCCCACGGCTCGGCTCCGCGGACATGCAGATTGCCTGAATCCGCGTGTTGCGGTCCCCAGCAGTGAACTTCAACCTCGATCTGCTTTGCCAACTCGCGGCTCAAGTAATCCACATGGACGCCGGCGCCGCCATACACCCGTGGGGGATATTCGCGCGTGAATAGGCCGACTCGCAAAGCGTTCCTCCCGTGCGATCCAAAACCCCGTCAAGTATAGCCGCTGCGCTTGCGGCCATCCATTGCGGTTTTCGGCTCTAACGGGCCCCTTGCGTGGACACTGCGGGCACCTTCATCTCAACCCTGCCGGCCACCTCGGCCAGCCGCCGGTAGGAATCCAAGCGCGCCTCGTGATCCCAGGTGTCCGTTACCACGATCACCTCGTTGGCTCCCGTCGCAGCAACAAGCCGTTCCAGGCCGGCCTGCACTGTGCTCTCGGAACCTACGATGGCTGCGCGCAGCTTGTTCTCGACCATGACCCGTTCCCACTCGCTCCACAGGTCGTCCATTGACTTCACCGGAGGCAGCAATTCCACTGGTTGATTGCGAATCAGCCGCAGAAAGCGCTGCTGCGAGGTGGTGAAAAGCTTTCGAGCCGCGGCGTCTGTCTCCGCAGCAATAACCTGAACGCCGACCATCAGCCACGGTTGTTGCAGCGTCTCGCTTGGCCGAAACTGGGCTAGATAGAGTCTTGCCGCCTCTCCGAGAAGATCGGGAGCAAAGTGCGCGGCGAAGGCAAAGGGCAGGCCCAGCCCCGCTGCGAGCCGTGCGCTGAAATCACTCGACCCGAGCAGCGTGATCGGTACGTTGCTGCCCCGGCCGGGAATGGCCTTGACCGTCTGGCCGGGCTTTTCCGGCCCCAAATACGTCCGGAGTTCTTCGAGCAACTCGGGGAAATCGTCGCCGGTCTGGCGCGAGTCGCGGCGCAGCGCTCGCATGGTGAGAAAATCCCCGCCCGGCGCTCGCCCCAGCCCCAGATCGATTCGGCCCGGATGCAGCGCTTCCAGTGTGCCGAACTGTTCCGCCACAATCAGGGGTGCGTGATTCGGCAGCATCACCCCGCCGCTGCCCACGCGTATTTCTTCGGTGGCGGCAGCCACGCGCTCAATCAACAGGGAAGTCGCGGAGCAGGCGAGTCCCTCAATCGAATGATGCTCGGCGAGCCAAAAACGCCGGTAGCCCCACTTCTCCGCGTGCTGTGCCAGGTCGACCGATCGCGCAATTGCTGTCCCGGCCTTCTCTCCGGGGCGCATTCCTACCAGATCCAGCACAGATACAGGCAAGCTCATGCACTGTTAGATGAGTCGCCAGCCTCGCCGATTCACGCCGTCGGAACCGAGCTCGCTTCAGCGCTGTCGCGAAGTGACCTCGATCGTGTTTATGCCTTGGTATCCGGAATCCAGACCTGCATCGACGAGGGCTCGCGGTTAGCCCACGCATAGTAGGGAATGAGTCGCAGCGTCGTCGGGATCTCCGGCGCCTTGGCCGGCTCACTTGCAGTGTAAAGAACACCGTCGCCGGCGCTCGGACTCAAACTCGCGGGATGCTCCAGCACCATGACTCCCTCCAGCAAGTCCGGTTCGAAGTGCGAAGTCGTCGTCCCCTCGGGCTTGGCGATGAATTCCACCAGGTTCGCTGCTTCTCCCCGAGAGGGCTGGTCCAGTTTTTCCATGCAGAAAACAATGGGCCCGCGCTGGAACGCGATCCTGCCGCGATCTTCAACAACCGCGGGATTTGCTCGGAGTTGCTGTACATCCATATCGAAACTCAATTCAATCGTGTCATGGGCCGACCAGCGTCGACGGATCGGGAAGTAAGCGCCGGCACGGGCCCCGCTCATCGCTTGACCATTCACCTTTACTTCGTTCTGCTTTGACCAGCCCGGAATGCGCACGAACACGGCAAACTCCGCCGGAGTTGTCGGCGAAACAGTCAGCTTTACCGTGCCCGACCATGGATAGTTCGTCTCCTGGCGAACTTTGAGCCCTGTGCCATCGTGGAGATGCCAGTTCATCGTCGAATTGTCGTAAAGATGGACGTAGAAGCCTTCTGCGCTGGTGCTGTAGAAGTACCCTGGCAGCGCGGCAAACGTGCGCTCCAGATTGGGTGGGCAGCAGGTGGTGTCGTACCATGTGTTGCGAATCCTGCCTTCCGGATCTTCACGGTCGCGCCAGTCTCCTGAAGGATCGAATGCAAGCGGATTCCGGTAGCAATAGGTCTTGCCATCCAGCGACATTCCGGAATTAATTCCGTTGTAGAGCGAACGTTCGATCACATCGGTGAACTTCGCGTCTCCCGAGGCGGCTAGCATGCGCCAGCTCCACATCATGTTGCCAATCGCGGCGCAGCTCTCTCCATACGCGGTCGCATTCGGTAGCTCGTACGCATCGCCAAAGGCTTCGCCGGTCTCACGCGCACCCACGCCGCCCGTCACATAGAGCTGATGCTCCGTGAGATCGTTCCAGAGCGCGTTCAGTGTCTTCCAATATGCAGGGTCGCCGGTTTCAAGGTAGTAATCCGTTGCGCCGCAGCACGCGTACATCGCACGCACAGCGTGGCCCTCAAGCTTTGTCCTTGAGGTAAACGGTATCCCGCAAAACATGTAGGTGATTTGCTGTGGGCGAAGCGGGATCCGTTCGTCTCCGTGAAGAATGTAGCCGGCCAGTTCGACGTACTCCCGTTTGCCGGTAGTGCGGTAAAGCTCGATCAGCGACATCTCAATTTCGGGATGTCCTGCGACAATGCCTTTCTGGTTCGCTCCAGGCCCATAGTTCGGCAACAGGAAGTTATCGACAAAACGGATTCCAGCATCGAGTAGTGTGCGGTCGCCGGTCGCCCGATAGTAGGCAATCGCGCCTTGCAGAAGGTGGCCGATGCAGTAGAGCTCGTGCCCGGTGGTCTGCGTCGGGTACTGCATGCGAAGGGGCGTCCTGTCGCCGACGTAGTAGGTATTCAAATATCCACTCGGCTCCTGCGCCGCCACGACTTCGCGAATCATCGTTTCCGTGGTCCTGCGCAATTCAGGCTGGTCCCCGGATTGAAGGGCAAATCCGACGGCCTCCGTCCATTTGTAGATGTCGGAATCCGAGTACACGGGGCCCTTTTGCGGGGCGGAGGATTTTCCCTCCAGCCGCAGGAAGTTGTCCATGCGCCCGTGATCGACTAACTCATCGTGCATGCTGGGAATGCTGGCAGCAAGGTTCGTTCTGCGCCGTTTCGACCAGAAGCCCTCCTCGATCACTACCGCCCGGACCGGAACGGGTTTCAGCTTCGCGAAAGGCGAACTGGACATGTCGACAACGCCCGCGTTCTGCCAGGGATTTAGCCCGGTTCCGGAACTCGGGCCGGTTTTCGATTCATCGACCAACACCGAAAGCATGGCGCCGTCCAGGCTCCGTGGGCTTGCCAGCGCGGGAGAAACCAGGGATGCGGCGGTGGAGGCGATAAACGCTCGACGAGTCAACCGGCTATTCACGGGGACGCTCCTTTCACGGTCAACCATCGTTCTAGTCCCGGCGGCCGCCGCGCGTCAAGAAAACGCTTACCAAAATCGCCAAAAGTACTGCCTCTCTTGGAATTCTGGCCCGCATGCGCATGACTGAATGGGAGACAATTGAAAATCCCATCCAACCGTGAGGACGAGAATGGACGTTTTGCTTCAGCAGGGCGAGCCGGTCGCGCACGAACGCATCGGCCCAGCATCGGATCTGCGCTGGTACTTCGCCTTTTTCGTAGTCTCCGGATTTTGTGGCCTGGTCTATGAGATTGTCTGGTTGCGGTTGGCCATGGCGAGCTTCGGCGTGACGACCGCCCTTGCCTCCATCGTGATTTCGATGTTCATGGCCGGCCTGGGCCTGGGTTCGTGGGGTGCGGGAGCATTGACCCGCCGGGTTATGGCCATGAATGTGCCGCTGATTCTGCGGCTTTATTCCATTGCCGAACTGTGTGTCGGGGTCTCGTCCCTTGCGGTTCCGCTCGAATTGAAACTCGGACGCCAACTGCTCCTCCACATGGGAAGCTACGGAGCATGGCAGAGCTGGCGCTACTACCTGCTGGCAGGGATCTGGATTGCTGTCACCCTCTTGCCGTGGTGCACGTGCATGGGCTCTACCTTTCCTCTGCTGATGGCGACCATTCGAAAAATGGCCCGGCCTGCGTCCGAGCGCTCATTCAGTTATTTGTATGTCGCCAACGTATTGGGCGCACTACTCGGCACCATCGCCTCAGCTTACGTATTGATTGAGTTGCTGGGGTTCCGGGGCACGCTCCTGGTCGCGGGGAGTTTCAACGCAGCCCTGGCGTTGGCCGCTTTTGCGATGAGCGCCACGACGGTTCCGGCGAGGCCGATGCCGGTTAACACAGCAGAGACGACAGCTCCCAGGCTCTATGGGCTTTCGCCGAACGCAATTCTCATCTTCCTCTTCACCACCGGACTGGTCAGCATGGGCATGGAGGTTGTCTGGATCCGCGAGTTCACGCCCTACCTCGGACCGTTCGTTTACGCTTTCGCCAGCATCCTCGTGGTCTACCTGCTGGCGACCCTTCTGGGTTCGCGCCGCTATCGCAACAAGGCTCAATCCCTTCCGGCCGGAGGAAGCTCCTCCGCCTGGAGTTTGCTGGCCCTGTTTGCCATTCTTCCCGTCGTTGCGGCCGATCCACTTTTGCCTGTGGGGGGAACCGAATCGGCCGGTCTGCGTCTCATCGCGATCGCGTTCTTCTGCGCCATGGCAGGGTTTCTCACACCGTTGCTGGTCGACACCTGGTCTTCGGGAAATCCTGCTCGAGCCGGCACTGCGTACGCCGTCAATATTGTGGGATCGATTGTCGGACCGCTTGTCGCCGGCTTCTGGCTTCTTCCCTGGCTCGGCGAGCGGAAGGCAGTTTTAGCGTTGGCTCTCCCGTTGTTTGCGATCGCCGCTTTCACAGCCTTGCGCAAGCCGACGGAAGCGGGTCAGCCGCAGGCTCTGCGCAAGGGCCGGCTCACGTTTGCCGTTTCAGTCCTTGCTGCAATCCTGCTTTTTCGCGGCAGCCATGACTATGAAACCAAGTATGCAGTTCGGGAGGTTCGAAGGGACTATGCCGCCACTGTAATTGCAACCGGAACAGGTTTTGACCGGAGGCTCATGGTGAATGGAGTCAATATGACGGTCCTGAGTCCGGACAACAAATTCATGATCCACCTGCCGCTCGCTTTCCTTTCCAGACCCCCGCAGAACGGATTGATTATCTGCTTCGGAATGGGAACCGGCTTCCGCTCCATGCTTTCCTGGGGCATTCCGACAACGGCGGTCGATCTAATTCCCAGTGTTCCTAAGCTCTTTGGATACTTCCACGCCGACGCGCCAAAGTTGATGAGCTCGCCCCTCACGCGGATGGTCACAGATGACGGCCGCCGCTTCCTTGACGGTTCAACCGCGACGTACGACGTCATCGTCATCGATCCGCCGCCGCCTCCGCAATCTCCAGGCACAAGCTTGCTTTATTCGAGGGAGTTCTATGACGTGATCAAGAAGCATTTGCGCAAGGGTGGGATTCTGCAGGAGTGGTTCTTCGATGACAAGAACGATCCAGCCATCAAGGCTTCTACGGTTCGATCGCTGACACAGTCCTTCCCGTTTGTCCGAGCCTTTCAGTACTACCATCAGGACGCCGGAATTTATTTCCTCGCCAGCATGGGCCCGATCCCCGTCACCTCAAGCTCAGAGCTGGCCGCGCGCATTCCGCCTGCAGCGGCTTCTGATTTTGTGGAATGGGGCCCGGCGAGGACTGCCAAGGAACAATATGACCTAGCGCTCGCGAACGAACTCGACCTGAAGCAACTCATCGCGCAGTCTCCGCGTACGCCCGCAATCACAGATGATGCGCCAATCAACGAGTATTTCCTGCTTCGCCGTTGGTTTCACACCTACAAATAACAAGCTCGACTTCCGTTGTGTCACAGAGCCGTGGAACCTGCGATCCGATGATCGATTTAGTGGATTTCGCGAGGAGCTTGTTCTATTTGGCGTCCCCGACGGGATTTGAACCCGTGTTATCGCCGTGAAAGAACGGGGGAAACTCCTAACTGCAACATTCTAAAGAGAACGGATCGCATCAGAACGCATCGCAGCGATCCTAGCGAATGACTGCGTGGTCCCGAAGTGGTCCAGAACGAAGACTGCATCGGTTGGGAAATCCGCTCGAACCGCTGGCACCGAGTGAATTGTCTCTTTACAACTTGACACTTTATAAAGTGACACTTCATAATCGGAATAGATAGCAACGTTCCCATATCATGCCTAGCACCACGGTCAAACCCGATCCATTTTATAACCGCCTGCGCGAACTTGCGGCACTAGACCGCGCCTGGAAACGTCATGGCAGCGGCGGGCAGATGTTGTTGCTCTACGGCCGCAGGCGGCTGGGCAAGACATTTCTGCTGCAAAGGTACGTCACCACGGGGTCAGAAGGGGCCGCGCCGGAAAAGCCGCATTGCTACTTTCTGGCCGAGCAGTCTACCGCCGCGACTCAACGGCTGATGCTCGCGCGTCAGTTGGTAACAGCCCTGCCAGCGCAGGGAGTCGCAGCGGACGAAATCGCCGTCTCGTGGAACGCCCTCCTACGTTACGCCTCGCAACAGGCTCAGACTCGCGGAAAGGGCTCTGGTCGATTTACCCTAATCCTCGACGAATTTCCGTACCTGGTAGCGCAGACACCTGAGCTACTTTCCATTTTGCAAGCTTGGTGGGACCGCGAAGGCGCACACTCTCCGGTCTTCGTTGTGCTGTGCGGCTCTCAGCTCTCAGCGATGGCTGCACTTGGGCAAGAGAGCGCGCCTCTGTTTGGGCGTTTCAATGCCGGAATCTTCCACATCGATCCGCTCCACTACGAGGATGTTGCCTGCTTCTACGAGGGCAGACAGCACTATGGTGTTAAAGAAAAGTTGCTCATGTATGGCGTGTTTGGCGGAACGCCTCGCTATCACGCCCTGGTTGACCCATCGCGACCGCCATCGGAAGAGATCATCGCGTTGTTGATGCAACCGCGCGCAATCCTCGAAAATGAAGTGCGCTTCCTCTTGGGTAGCGAACAAATCCGCGACCCGGCGCCATATAACGCCATCCTGGCAGCGATTGCCCGCGGCGAAACAAAATTCAATGGCATTCAGCAGCTGATTGGCGTGGAGCGCGGCGCGCTTTCCTCGTCACTGCGCACCTTGCTGGAATTGGGTTGGGTTCGGCGCGAATTTCCGTTCGGCGAGAGCTCTGACCGCCGCGCGATCTACCGCGTCGCCGACCCGTTCCTGACCTTCTGGTATCGCTTCGTGGCTCCATTAGCGAGCGATTTGCAATTCTCCGATCCCGCGGCTGTCTATGCCGCCCATGTTGCACCGCGGCTGGCGGACTACATGGGTTGGTCCGTCTTCGAGGAAGTCTGCGGGCAGTGGCTGCAACGGCATGCAAAGCAGCGCCTCGGTTTGACGATACGTCAGATGGCCCGTTACTGGAGCCGCGACGGAAGCACCGAGATTGATATCGTCGCGGAACTCGACAACGGAGCGTTCCTATTCGCTGAATGCAAGTGGCGCACTGACAGCCTTACGCGGCTCAGCGATCTAAGCTCGCTGCAAGCGAAGGTTGCCGGTCTGCCCGAAGCTCGCTGGCGCAAGAATCCCTGCTATATCCTCTTTGCCTTGGGCGGCTTTTCTTCGGAACTGCTCAGTCTTGCAGCAGACCCGGACGCGCGGCTTTATCTTGTCGCGGACGCGGACATGCTGAGCAGTCGTTGGTGCGAAAGGGGATAGACCTAATTACTTCGACTCGTCAAGGCGCGATTGATAGCGTCCAGCACTTCATCAAGACGTTTATTCACGTCCTCCGTCAAAAAGCGCAAAACGGAGTAGCCGTTTTCCTGCAGCAGCGCATCTTTCCGACGATCCCGGCGGTATGTGTCCAGATCTCCAAAATGTTGCGATCCGTCTAATTCGATTGCCAGCCGAGATTTCTGACATAAGAGATCTACCTCCATTCTTCCCCAGCCATCAAACGAAATCGGCAACTCGACATTCAACTGGAATTTTCCCGCAAGATCCGGTAGCGTCTCCAATCGGCGGAAAAGGAATCTCTCGGTCGCGCTCCTGGCTCGCATAATACCCTCGGCGTCCGGGGGAAACGCGCGCGCGGTATTTACGAACAGATTCGCCAACCCTGCATCAACTCCATCACGAATCAGGCGGCGTACCGTCGCCGCATATTGCTCTTTCCAAGTTGGGTCCACAGGTAGGGATACATCCGCCGGCCATCCAGGAACCGCGCTTGCTGGAAGCAATATCTTGTAGCCAATGTTTTCGTAGCCGCGGCACCGCCGATTGAACATGCGCGCCAGCATCGGCACTTCCAGGTCGGCGTAGTCATACACGCGGACCTCGCGCTTTCCCTCATGTTGCCGATGCAAGCGGCCAACGTATTGAGAAATTGTGCCGTGCCAAGAAATCGGCAATGTCAAAAACATCGCATCGAGACGAGGATCGTCAAAACCCTCGCCTACGTATTGGCCTGTCGCAAGAACCACGCGCTCATCGCCGCCGGGGATTGCCGCCAAACTTCTATGGATCTCCTGTAGTTGCCTCTTGCCCATACCGCCTCGAAGCACAATGAGATTGCGAATCATGGGCTGGAAGCGGCTTGCGAGTTCATCCAGATGTTCGTGGCGCTCCGTGAGAACGAGAGGTGAGCGTCCCTCGCGTACCGCTGCAATGACATCGTCGCAGATACGTCTATTCCGTTCAGCATCCCGGATGAGTTCATCGTAAAGATCGTGAAACTGCATACGCACGTCCGGATTCGCGGTGCGCAGCGGCTGAAAACCCGTCGGACGGACGAAAACCAAATGTTCAAACTGTCGCTGGGAGGCCTGTTCTTTGGCGCTTACGCGATGGCGTATCGGACCGCACTGCATCAAAATGATCGGGTGGTGTCCGTCCTTCCGAGTGCCGACCAGCATACGCGAGAGCTTGACCAACTTCGCGATTAAGAGTCGGTTCGAGAAGTCAGATCCCGATTGTCTAATCTGCAGTTTTCAGGAGCGGCTCGGAGCGGGTGCGCGATTCAGATTGAGCACTCGTGGGAAGGGAACGGCAACAGAGGACCTTTCGTCGGAGAGCATCGCAAGCACCGATCTGTAGGTCATCGAAATTGAACAAAAGAAGCGGATATTCGCGGCGAACTGAGAGTGGACGTTTTCTGAGTCTCGATTCGAGTCTTCACGATCGTTGGAAACACTTGCTCCAGTGAACTTGCTAACCGGCTCTCGAAGGTCCCGAACAGGGCTTTGAGAAGCTGGAGCGGCTTGGTGCTGTGCATGAGGTCCCCTTTGTCGAGCGTGCCCGTGCGGTTGCTGATCTCTACCGGGAGATGACCGCCCATCCGTCACGGCGTGTTTTGGTTGTTGCGCCCACGCATGAAGAGATTGGCCGTGTTACTAGCGCGATTCGCAATGACCTTTCTGAGCGCGGTCATCTCGGCCAAAGCGTGACGATAGACAGATACGTCTCATTGCAGTGGACGGAAGCGCAAAAACGTGATCTGGCGAACTACCGTGAGGGGCAGGTGTTGGTAGTGCATCGGGCAGCAAGGGGTATGGAGAAGCACGAGTCGCTCACTGTCAGCCGTGTTGATTCCGGCACGGTGATCGCGCGCAACGCACGTGGCGAGGAGAGAGGCTTCACACCGGCACAGACACGCTCGTTTTCCGTCCATGAGCGGCAATCCATCGACGTGGCTCCGGGCGACCGGCTCATGCTTACGTCCAATCGCCGAGATGCCGGTTTTCGCGCTACCAATGGCGAGCTGGTAACGGTGCGTGGTATCGAGCGGGGACGCATTCAACTTGAGGACGGTCGCACACTGCCGACAAATTATCGCCAATTCGATCACGGCTACGCCATAACCGCCCATCGCAGCCAAGGGAAAACGGTGGACGGTGTAATCCTTTCAGCCGATGCCATGAAACAGGAATTGTTCTACGTCGGAGCTTCCCGTGGTCGCAGTGAAATCGCAATCGTTACGAGCGACCGTGAGCAACTGCGCGAATCGCTCGGCATCTCCTCTGCGCGACCGTCAGCCATAGAGTTGGCAAGGGAACAAGCCCATCTTTCCCATCCCGCGCGCAGCATTCAGCAAGCTCCAGCACAACAAATCCAACTACCTGTCCCGCGCCACGAAATCAGCATCGCGCATGATATTGGTCTGAGCCTATAGTGGTAGCGACAAGACGTGCTCAACGAACCTGCAGCGCGCAACTGGCGCCGGTAAAAATAATCCTCGCGGCTGAGCAAAGAAGTCAGAATCCGAGCTTGAGCGCAAACTGGATTGAGCGCTGGCCGCCGATCTGGTAGAGCGGATTGAAGTCTACGTCATCGCCGCCGGACACGAGGCTGCTGGCCAGCGTCTCTGCCGTGTAGCCAAACAGAGCGTCGGTGATGTTGTTGTACGGCGGCGCGAAATTTGGATGGTTGAAGAGCTTGGAGAACAGCCTCAGAAATACCCCTTGACTCCGAGCTGCACAATACGGGGCTGCGTTCCCGTCCGGATGCTCGTAATCTGCCCAAAGCTCGTGCTGCTGATGTTAGCGTTCGGCGTTCCAAAAGTGACGCGGTTGGTAAGGTTGAAGGCTTCTCCCCGAACCTCAATCCGGTAGCGATCGGCAAATGCGATGCTCTTCAGGATTGAACCATCAATGTTGAAAAGCGGCTGCGTGAATGTGCTCGGAAGGTTACGGGGAGTATCGCCGAAAGTGAAGGCTGGGATGGTCTGAAATGCTGCCAGGTTTAGCCAATCCTTTGCGGTGGGATGCGGGAGGCGCGGGTTGCCGACCAGATTCGGACGAGAACCACCGTCGGTTGGAGCGTTGGCCGTCACGCTGATCGCGTTGCCGCTCTCTGCCGACAGGATCATGTTTCCTCTCCAACCGCCGACTAAGGCTCGATAGACAAACGCACCGCTTTTGCCTAAGGGCAGCGAATATCCGGCCGCAGTCACAAGCCGTTGCGGCATGCTCGACGTGGACAGAGCTTTTTCCGCCTTCAAATTGCCCCAGTACTGCACAGCGTTGCTTCCACTATCGGCGTATTGGTTCTCGCCATCGCCGAGATTGTTGTCGAGGAACTTGGACCAGGTATAAGAGAGAAGCAGGAAGAAATTCGCGCCGTAGTTATGCTTCACTTCGACCGTTCCCGCCTGGTAGTTGGAGCCGGCCCAGTTGGACAAAGACGTGACCCCAGTGAATTGAGGGGCTTGGGTGATGAGGCTCTGTTCTGGAACGGTCGGCTGAGAAAGCGCTCCCGAGGTGATGATGCCGGCGTAAGGATTTGGTTCCTGTTTGAGCAGAGCGGTTCCCTGGCTCAATTGCGAAGTGGTCAGGTAGTCGTAACTATAGTCGGCCGGCAGTTTCACTCCGTGACTGCCCAGATATCCCAGCTCGATGATGTAGGCGCCAACTTGCCGCTCAACATCAATGCTGTACTGCTCGGCGTATCCGGGAACCAGGCGCCTCGAATTGCCGGCGATAGTCGTACCAAGCCCAGTCAGCGCACCGAGCGTACTGCCGGTGGGCAGCACGATGCCACTCGGAAAAGGATTGCTGAGCGAGCCGGATGGCGTTAGAGCACCGTTGGTTGTGGCCAGATATGCGGTCTGGCTCGAGTATCCCGAGTCGCTCAGGCGGACCCAATCTCCTGTAGTGGGAAGAAAGTAGATTCCGTACGCTGCTCGTGCAACCGTCTTTAGCATGAACTGATAAGAGAGCCCTACGCGAGGCGCGAAATAGTCCCAAAGGTCGGTATCGCGATTGCCCCGTGAGAGACCATTCACACCAGGAAACTGCAAACCGCCGGTGAGGGGAATTCCACTATCCGTGGTCTGCAAGTTGGGATTGTAGTTCGCGATGTTGTTGTGACGAGCCGTGGTAGCTCCCTCGTGATCGTAGCGCAGCCCAACATTGGCGGTAAGGCGCCTAGCGATCTTCCAGTCGTCCTGCACAAACGCGGCGCCATAGCGTGTGGAATACTCATACGGTGAGTATCGCCAGAGCGTGCCGCTCGTCGGATTCCCCAGCATGAAATCCGCAAAATCGTAGCCGTCGGTTGCCGATGAGAGCGGGTTAGGTCCTTTTGTGTAGGTTTGATCGAATGCGAATTGGAGTAGGCCCGACGGCTGAATGCTGTTCCATTGATAGAGCCTCAGCTCCACACCCGTCTTGAGGGAATGCCGGCCTTTGTCCCATGTCAGCGTTCCGCCCGTCGAAAAATCGTTGCCGCGCTGGGTCGCGGTGTCTCCCGGAACGCTCCCGATGCTTGCCGTTGTTGACAAACCGAAATACGGGAAGATCGGGAATTGCTGTTGCGAGTCGAGTGATGCGGGAAAATCAAGCTTCGTAGCGTCGAATCCCGTGCTGACCGGGATGCGATCGATTCCAAAACGATTGAAGCCCGCGCGAACCTCGAAGAGCAAGTCACTGCGAAGCGCATCGGAGTAAGCGAGAATCGCGCTGTCCCGGAGATATTGGGTCGGGCTATTTCCGATCGTTCCAGGATTGCCTGCGCCGTAGTATTGCGGGAAGAGAGCATGTGTTCGGTCCCAAGTGTATCGCGCCGCGAGTTGGCGCGCAGGAGTAAAGTAATGATCAACTCGCAGACCCATGTTATTCCGGTTATAAGTTGTCGAAGCGCTTCCGAAGAAGTTATTGACGCCCGTATAAGTATTGCCTGGAAGATTTGGCTCGGGGTAATATTTGGCAATCGCCTGAGCCACCGGATTCAGCCGGTATGACGGAATCTTGTTATCTTGAAAAGGCGTTCTGATATAGCTTCCCGGCGAGGCCGGATTGGGCATCGTTGAGAGAGGATCGTAGATGACGATGAGGTTGCCCGATGCGTTGAATGTCTGCGAAAAATCGCCTTGTTTCTGAAGGTCCGTAGGCATCGTATAGAAAGCCTGAGACTGCGTCGCTTCTTTGAATCCCTCCCAGTTATAGAAGAAGAATGTTTTTTTCTGTACGATTGGGCCACCCATCGTGACGCCGTATTGATTCTGAGTTAGAGGTGCGATCGGTTGTCCAGCTTGTTTCGTGAAGTAATTGTTGGCATCTAACACGCTGTTCTGGGTGAAATCCCAGAGATCGCCGTGATATTCCTTTGTACCGCTCCTGGTGATGAAGTTGACCGTACCGCCGCTCGATCTCCCATACTCCGCGTCAGCGTTGTGATTGATAACGACTACCTCGTCTGTTGCATCAGGTGAAGGGATGAACGCGGGGCCGCCGCTGGTCGGATTCTCATCTGCAGTGCCGTCGACCTCGAATGAATTCGACGAAGGCGTTCCTCCTCCGATCTGCACACGGCCATCTGTGCTGGCAGACGGGTCGAAGATTCCAAAGCTGCCAATTGCCCGAACGGCCGGCACCAGATTGACGAGCGCGTCGTCGTTTCTGCCATTCAAGGGAAGATCGACTATCGTGCTTCGTTCAACGACGGTGCTCAGTGAAGTTGTATCGACATTCAGGGCCACAGCTGAAGAGTTCACTTCGACAGTTGTTGCCGCTGCTTCTCCCACCTTCAGTGCAAAACTGAGACGCAAGGTCTGCGCGAGGTGGACTTGCGTCTGTTCGAGTGATGCAAATCCATTGGAGGAGATCCTAACCGTGTACACGCCTTGTGGCAGGAGTTCGATCGAGTAGATGCCTTCGCTATTCGTCTGTTCGTCTCGAGCCACGCCGGTTTGAGTATTTGTCGCCAAAACCGAGGCTTCTTTAATCGCTGCTCCCGACTCGTCAGTGACAATTCCTGTTATGCTTCCGCTCTGCTCCGTTTGGGCGGTCGCCACGTTGCCGGAGACGACCAAGATCAGCAAGGCTGTCATCGGAAGACAGCCCGACCGTAATCTTCTGCTGATCCACAAAGTGGTCAAAGTGGCCCACCCGAGGTTTTGGATTAGTTTCTGTCAGTGCCGCGGACCTTGAATTTGAGACAAACTGACGTTTCTTCACTCTTGCGTGTTCGAGGCGGCTGGAGCGGACACGCGCGACATCCTGGGCCCATTATGCAGCCCATTTGTTACCCTTTCGATACAAGAACGACTGATCATCGCAAAATTTCGCAGAATCGCGACAACGAATCTATTGGACGAAGGTGTCAATCGATACCAAAGTATTGGTTGACGGTTTTAGTCAGGAATATAACGGCCCGAGTTCCACCAAGAACTATCCGGTCGGAGGACGCGAATGGATAGAAGAGTAAGCCTCGTGTCCCAAGACAGATTAGTCAGGCGAATCTGCAGACACTCGAAGACGACCAGTAAGCTGCTCGGAATTCTGTTGGCTGCGATGACCGTCGGGGCCTGCAACTGGTCTTCGCGGGAACCGGTGTTGCTGACACTCTTCCGTCCTGGCTGGTCACAAAACGACCAGAAAGCGGAGCGCCTGCTGAAAGAGTTCACTCAAGAAACTGAAATTCACGTTAAAGATCTTCCAGTTCCAGAAAGTACTCTTGATGCGCTGAATCTGTCACGCAAGCTCATGCAACAGGGGAGTTCTGGCCCCGATGTCCTGGGTCTGGATGTCGTCTGGGCCGGGAGTCTGGAAGGAGATCTGGTCGACCTGGGTCCCTCGTCGAAGGCGGAAATTGCTCAACTGAGGCCCGAATTGATGCCCAGCTACACTGTGGCGGGGAGGCTGGTGGCCATTCCTTATCGCCTTCAAATTGGCGCGCTTGAGTATCGGACCGATCTTCTTCGGGAGTACGGATACGACCATCCGCCAACAACATGGGACGAACTGGAGACGATGGCGATTCGGATACAGAACGGCGAACGCGCCAAGGGGAAAAAGAACTTTTGGGGCTATGTATGGCAAGGCGCGCCCACAGAAGGACTGACCTGTAATGCGCTTGAGTGGCAGTTTGCCGAGGGCGGGGGAAGGATCGTCGAGAGCAACCGTACCATCAGTGTCAATAATCCAGCGACGATTCGGGCATGGCAACGGGCCAAACACTGGATTGGCTGGATTTCGCCGCCGAGCGTCCTCGCGTACCGGGAAACTGATTCGATGAACGTGTTCGATTCGGGAGGGGCCGCTTTTAACCGCGCGTGGGCTGAAATCGCAATCACGCCCACCGGGAGTTCCAGTCTGCTCAGATGGCGGGACTCGCTTGCGGTTGATCGTACCGGCTATGCAAGCCTTCCCGGCGGCCCGGGTGGAAGAGTGGGAACGCTCGGAGGTTCAGGCCTGGCGGTTTCGCAGTCTTCGTCTCATAGTCGAGAAGCGATCGCGCTTGCACTTTTTATGACTCGTGCGCAAGTTCAGTCCGACACTGAAACTAATGATGGTGCAGACACTCAAGCTGGAAGGCCCGAAGTCCACGATCTGCCATCATTCTTGGATCCAGCAGAGCAGAAGGAGAAAATAGGGCTGCACAGGAGTAGCATCATTAGCCGGCCATCCAGCGTAACCGGGCGAGCCTACGAGCAAGTCTCCGCAGCTTATGTCGCGGCAGTGCATTCGGTACTGACCGGGAAAGAGACCGCGCCAGCCGCTGCCGCGGCATTAGAAAAGCAATTGATCCGAATTACCGGTTTTCGTGTGGCATTTGCCAGGCCCGAGAAGTGATTCGCTTAACCTTTAAGAGATCATCCGAATCTGATCGGGTTTATGGTTTATGAACGGGAGCTAGAGTGGAGACCGCCGGAGCACATGGATTCCAGAAGCGATCGCGAAATCGAAATCGGGCTAGGTCTAAAGCTCACCTTCGCTTTGTTGATCGTGCTGATTCTGTGTGGCAATGGCCTCCTCCTCTGGCAATTTCACGTCGCTCGCCTGCAAACAGAGCGTCTAAAGGGTCTTAATCAGGAACTGAACGGAGTTTTGCGACTCCAGGTGAGCCTTCTGTCGGTCCATCAGAGGCTGGACAAGTTGGCGCAGTCCCGCGACGCGGGCGGTCTCGAGAACGAATCCGAACCGTTACGCAAAGCTCTTCTGGAAGAAACGCAAACCGAGATGAGTTCCCTCGCCCATTTGCCTTATGAAACCCACGTAGAACCCGAGTTGCAGCCGACTTTACAAGCGATTGAGATCACCTTGCCAACGCAGTTGGAAGCAATCAAAGGCTTGGCAGCAGCAGGAGACTGGAAGGCTCTTCGACTTCGGCTGGACAATGAGCTGAAGCCGGTCGAGTCTCTTTGCGCTTCCCTTGTCGCAGGGACTGACCAGGAGGTTAGAGTAGACCTTGCGCTCGCAGGTACGGATATGAGGAGAACGCAGCTCAGCATTTTTGTTGTCTTGCAGATGACAATGATTTCCACGTTCTTCTTAGCGGCAGTTCTTGGCGTGGCCATTACAAGGCGCATCATTACACTTCGCGTACATGAGCGTGTTAATGAGCGCCTGCGTATCGCGCGAGAATTGCATGACACGTTGCTCCAGAGCTTTCAGGGTGTCATACTTCAATTTCAAGCGGCGCGCAACATGGTGTCTCGAAAACCCGACGAAGCGGTGCACGCACTTGATGAAGCAATCGCGGCAACGACACAGGCCATTGTCGAGGGCCGCGATGCTATCCACGATTTACGCCCCGACCTGGTCTCTCATCGCGATCTTCCGGAAATGTTGAACACGACCGGGCGGGAACTGGCCAGCGCTCAAAACACGAACGGACCGTCTCCGAGCTTTCGATTGGTGGTTGAAGGTAAACAACGGGAATTGTCTCCGATTCTTCAGGACGAGGTGTATCGGATTACTCGCGAGGTAATTCGGAATGCATTTCGTCACGCCGATGCCAGCCACATTGAAGCGGAGATTCACTACGATGCCAATCAGCTTCGATTGCGTATGCGTGACGATGGCAAAGGAATCGCTCCCGAGATCCTTGCA
Source organism: uncultured Acidobacteriaceae bacterium (assembly GCA_963745845.1). Classification (GTDB taxonomy): domain Bacteria; phylum Acidobacteriota; class Terriglobia; order Terriglobales; family Acidobacteriaceae; genus Telmatobacter. The sequence goes on from CAVUZE010000008.1 coordinate 209,169, forward strand.
GCGGGTGGCCGCTCAGGGCACTGGGGTATCACTGGGATTCGTGAACGTGCGCAGCGAATTGGGGCGGTCTTGAATTATTGGACCGAAGTGGGAGCCGGCACCGAGGTGGAGCTCAGGATTCCCGCTGCGATAGTATACGAAAGGCACCGAAACGGGCCCATACTCCGGCTGTTCCCCAAGGCAGGTGGCGATGAGCGGCGTTCCTGACATGATTCGAATCCTCGCCGTCGACGACCACCCTCTTCTCCGCAAGGGCATTGCGGCTCTGATAAACGGGGAACCTGACATGAAGCTGGTCGCGGAAGCAGTGAACGGAGACGAAGCTGTCGAGAAGTTCCGATTACACCGTCCTGACGTGACCCTGATGGATCTCCAGATGCCTGGCGTCAACGGGATCGAGGCTCTTAGCCGCATTGTGGGCGAATTTCCTGATGCGCGCGTCATTGTGCTCACGACTTACAAGGGCGATGCCCAGGTGATGCGAGCGCTCCGCGCAGGAGCACGAGCTTATTTATTGAAAGCAAACGTGCATCTGGAGATCCTCGAGGTGATTCGTGCCGTGCATGCTGGACGAAAGAGAATACCTCCGGAGATCGCAAGCGAACTCGCTGAGCACGCGACAGAGGATGAGTTGAGCACGCGGGAGATTGATGTTCTCCAATTAATTGCCGCCGGGAATTCTAATAAGCAGATCGCCGACCGGCTCAACATTGGTGAGGCGACTGCCAAATTCCACGTCGCAAACATTCTCTCCAAATTGAGTGCGGACGACCGAGCCCATGCCGTTGCGATCGGACTCAAGCGCGGAATCATCGAAACTTAGCCCGCCAAAAGGCGGGGCGCCAGCCTAGCCGTTCCGCCGTTTCCAGAAGGCCTGCAAACTCTATAACCTCCCTCTGAGAGGGGAGCCCTTTGCAGCGACTCTTCACGACATTCGCTGACGGCTGGCCGGGCTTCGGGCTCTTCATTCAGCGATTACTCACCGGGATAGCACTGCTCAATGGCGGGTTGGCGCTGTTGAACGAAACCGCGACCTCGCTGTGTGCGCTGCACATTGCTGGAGCAGTCCTGGGAATCTTCATTGTGGCAGGCTTCTTGACCCCCATTGCGGGTGCGCTCGTCGCAGTCATCGAGCTCTGGATCGTCTTGGCTGGCGGCGGGAATGCATGGATGCCAATCACACTCGCGATTCTTGGAGCAACGTTGGCAATGATCGGACCCGGTGCGTGGTCGGTCGATGCCCATCTCTTCGGACGGAAAGTTTTCCCAAGTTAAAACTCCTGGCCAGTCGTAGTTTCCCCGTATTTCGGCGGGGTATCTCAACACCCGATGGAACAGAAGAGAACTAGCCGATTGAGGGTTGTATGAGCATGTGAGGCGGCCCCATAGTGTTGCTGTAATCGGCGCTATTCCCCAGACTCCATTAACGCTGAGTTACAAATCCCCAAACAACATCACCCGGACGAATGATCGAGGGTGTTGCGGAGGCCTATATGGGTTCTATGCTGAAAGGATCTCCTCTAGGAGATGGGAAATGCCTATGCATCGATCAGCGATTCAATTCCGCCGATCTTTCGGAAGTCACACCGGTCGTCTTCGTAGTCGACCCCGACGGTGCGATGCGCGAGCCACTGGAAAGATTAATTCGATGCGAGGGCTGGCATCCTGAAACATTTTCGTCAGCCGAAGAATTCCTCTCCTATCCCGTCGAGCTTGCGCCGGGCTGCATGATCCTCGATGTATGCCTTCCTGGCATGAGCGGTCTCGAACTGCAGAAGCGCGCAACTGCTAAATGCCATCACATCCCAACGGTTTTTCTCAGCTCAAGAGAAGACATACCAACAACAGTCGATGCCATGAAAGCCGGCGCAATTGAATTCCTGTTGAAGCCTTTCCAACCTGAAGGCCTGCTCAGTGCCATCCGGGAAGGCCTCGAAAGGAGCCGCATCGTCATGGCACGAGAGAAACAGAAGGCAGCAATCCAGAAGTGCTACACCTCACTCTCATTGCGCGAGCGGCAGGTCATGGCGCTCGTATCGTCCGGGTTACTGAACAAGGAAGTTGGTTGCGAACTCGGTATCAGCGAAATCACTGTGAAAGCACATCGAGGCCAGGTGATGCGTAAAATGCAGGCCACCTCCCTTGCGGATCTGGTGAAGATGGCAGGAAAGCTCGGCTTGGCCAAAGCCCGTGAAGCTGCGATGCACCGCAATCACGTTGATCGTGTAGCCTGGGCAGCCGGTCAAACAGTCGGAAGCTACGCGCTCGCCCAGTAACTGAATACAGGCTGTACATGGAATACTCTGCAAGAGTGGTCAACGTTTTGAAAGTGTCTCGGGTGCAACTGTGCAAGATGACGTAATTGGCACGCTTCTGCGCGCCGCGCTCGAAGAGACCGGAGCTCAGCGGGGCGCGGTGATTCTTTTGCGTGCCGGCGAACGCCGAGTCGCTGTGGAAGGCTCATGCCGCCAGCAGAAGACAGTTGTTCGCCTTTGCGACGAAGTCGTCGCGGATTCGCTGCTACCGGTCTCTGCGCTTGATTATGTCGAGGACACATGCGAGCCGGTCGTCATCAACGATGAAGCCACACGGGCAAGGTTTGCCGTGGGAGTCCGTGAGCATGAGGCGGCGTCGATCCTTTGCCTGCCGCTGCTCCATCTGGCCAAACCCGTCGGCCTACTCATTCTTCAAAGCGAACTGGCCTCTGGCGTCTTCACGCCCGCGCGAGTCAGAATTCTGAAACTCGTCGCGTCGCTGGCAGCGAGCTCTCTTGTAAATTCGCGCCTCTATGGTGATCTTCAAGAACGGGAGACGAGAATCAGGCGTCTGGTCGATGCCAACATTCTCGGAATATTCATCGTTGATATTCGAGGCCCGATTCTTGAGTCCAACGACGCATATCTTCGTATGTTGGGATATGAGCGAGGAGATCTCATTTCGGGCCGTCTGCGGTGGACGGACCTAACGCCGCCCGAGTGGCACGCCGCCGACAAAATGCGGGTCGAGAGGGTAAAAAGATTAGGACGCGTACTGCCATTCGAGAAGGAGTTTCTACGCAAGGACGGCACACGCGTGCCCGTCCTAATGGGCGTAGCCCGCTTCAAGGAGCCTAGGACCCAGGCTGTCGTCTTCGCGCACGATATGAGCAAACAAAAGCAAGCTGCGGCTATGGCCTTAGAGGCACGCTCGATTGAAGATATGCGCGTTGCACGCAAGTTGCACGACGCGTTGCTGCAAAATTTCCAGGCGATGATGTTCCGGTTTCAAGCGGTGCGCAACTTGATCACCCGGCGTCCTGATGAAGCCGTGCGCTCGCTCGACGCTGCGATCAATGACGGCAAACAAGCGCTGGTCGATAGCCTGAACGCAATCCGCGACTTTCCTTCACGGCCCGTCGCGACCTGATTCTTTAGATACTAGGCGAAGGAAACACTGACATTCCCCGGATATTGGGATTGTGCGCCGAGGCGGAGAGGACGGTGTCAAGGGTCTTGACCGCGAAGCGGCGGCGTCGCCGCCCTTGACACCGCCCGCGCCTCGGCTATGCTGCTGCTATCCGGGGAACGTCAGCGGGATTTGTCCAGTGGAATAGAGGTCCGAAACTAATTTCGTTTTTGTGAGATCGAAAACCCACGAGGACAATGAGTGTCAAAAAAAGACAATGGTGCACTTCTATGCACTTTCTGTACCCAACCGTTCGCTTTTGCTTCGTACGCCGCATCCATGAGAGTGAAAATGCGCCCCAATCCGTGGGTTGACAGTGCTCCTTGGCCCCACACATTGTGGTGCTAAGGAGTGTGCGAACCATGTTCGGTTCCCCTCATTCTCCCCTCTCATTCGAACCGCTGCTGGACAGTGATCGGGCAGCAGCCATCATTCGAGTTCACCCCAAAACTCTTCAACGTTACGCACGAAATGGGATCGTTCACGGCGTCCGTGTCGGCAAGTTGTGGCGCTTCCGGGCCTCTGACCTGTTTCAATCCGGTGAAAGAGTCAATCCACTCGACGACGACGACAAGGCACAGTAGGCTGAAAGTAGCTATCCGTGCCGTCTCACCACCCTTGATTTGGAGAGGAAATGAGACGTTCACGATTTCAGCAAGGCAGCCTCCGACTTGTGGAGCGCGCCGGGGGCCGGAAGGCGTGGGAGTACCGATGGTACGAAGCCCAGCCCGACGGCACACGTCGCCGCCGCAACTTGGTGCTGGGAACCCTTGAACAGTATCCGAACGAAACCGCCGCACAAAAAGCAGTGGTCGCGCTTCGGGTTGACATCAATGTTGAGAGTCCGCGCGCGAGCCTGGCCCCGATCAGTGTTCAGATACTTATCGATCACTACCGGCAAAAGGAACTCGGTGAGGACTCGAACAAAACCTATGCGACCTGCAGAACGTATGAATGCTACTTCCGTAAATGGATTTTGCCCCGCTGGGGCGAATACCGTGTGAAGGACGTTCGAGCGGTCGTTGTTGAAGAGTGGTTGCGTTCGCTCAAGCTGTCGAATGGCAGCAAGGCGAAAATGCGAAACATCATGCACGCTGTCTTCAATCACGCGATCCGATGGGAATGGCACGATAAGAATCCCATTACGCACGTGCGCCAAAGTGCGAAGCGGGCCAGGATTCCTTTGGTCCTGAGCATTGAGGAAACCGCAGCTCTGCTCGGCTTGTTGCGCGAGCCGGCGCGGACCGCTATTTTCCTCGACGTGCTGACTGGCCTGCGTGTGGGAGAGCTGCTGGCCCTGAAATGGAGTGACATCGATTTTGAAAAACTGCAAATCTCGGTCACCCGCTCCATCGTCATGCAGCACCTTGGCGAGTGCAAGACTGAAGCCAGCCGCAAACCGGTGCCGCTCGATCCCCGTCTCGCAGAATCGCTCTACAACTGGCAACTGGCAAGCCCTTATCCTCGAAACGAGGATTGGGTCTTTGCAAGTCCGCACTCGAATGGAAAATTGCCGTACTGGCCCGGCGCATTTTATCGGGCGCATATCCTGCCAGCAGCCAAGAAACTGGGAATCGAGGGAATCGGCTGGCATACCTTCCGTCGCACCTATGCGACATGCCTCAAGGCCAACGGTGAGGATGTCAAGACGGTGCAAGAACTGCTGCGCCATGCAAACAGTCTGGTGACGATGAACCTGTACGCACAGGCCATCACCCAGAACAAACGCGACGCTCAAAGTCGCATTGTGACCATGGTGCTCGACGACAACCGTCTGCGCAAAGCGCAGCCCAGCGAGGGCACTTTTCCTTATCGGACCATAACGGACCTACAAATTTCTGGACGGGATTTGCAAGTAGCTCAATCTATTGGCGTCCCCGACGGGATTTGAACCCGTGTTATCGCCGTGAAAGGGCGGTGTCCTAGGCCGGGCTAGACGACGGGGACGCGTGGGTGTGCAGGAACAGCCGGGGATGGCCGTATGCGCCCTTATGAAGGCTATCAATTCGTTGTAGGCGTGTCAAAAACGCAAGCTTCCCTACGGAAATGCTCCAAGAGGAAACTGTCAGCCCTCTCAACAAGGGACCTTCCGGGCGAGTGCACGATGCAAGCAAGTGCCCAACTCAGGCCCGAGCCCCCGCGCCGCGCACTCCGGCGCTTCCCGGGAACCGCAAATCAGCCAACCCTGCGCTATCCTCAAATCTGATGCGCCGCTTCCGCTATCTCGACTTGCTAACCATTGGGTTCGTGGTGGTACTGCTCATTTCGAATCTCATTGGACCAAAGATCTGCCAGCTTGGCCCCTTGCGTCCCAGCGCCGCCGAGTTCCTCTTCCCGCTGACTTACATCTGCGGCGACGTTTTTACGGAGGTTTACGGGTACGGCTCATCCCGGAGGGCGATCTGGCTTGGCTTTTTCGCCATGGCGCTGCTGGCTGCGATGGGCCAGTTGGCAGTGGCTTTGCCGCCGGCTCCGGAGTGGCATGGGCAGGAGGCTTTTGCCACCGTGTTTGGAGTTGTGCCGAGGTTCGCATTCGCAAGCCTCGTTGCTTACTGGTGCGGAGAGTTCACCAACAGCTACACGTTGGCCAAACTCAAGCTCCTCACCGGCGGCCGCTGGCTCTGGACGCGCACCGTGGGCTCTACCGTCACCGGCCAGGCGGTCGATACGGCGGTGATTATCGTAATCGCTTTTGCCGGCTCACAGTCGCCTCTGATGCTGCTGCGCATGGTTCTTTCGTCGTACCTCATTAAGGTTGCAGTGGAGGCGGTCGCGACGCCAGTGACCTACCTTGTCGTGGGATGGCTGAAACGTGCCGAGGGGGTTGACGCATTCGACCGGCGCACCAACTTCAACCCGTTCGCCTGGCAGGGAGAAAATGCTTGAAGCCGCCGAGACCGGCCTGCTACAACGGCCGGCCGGGCCAGCTAATATTTTGCGACAATCAATTAAGGCCAAGCGTCCCATAAGACAGCCTCAAACGATTTTTTAGTGTCGAAATGCACTTGGCTGCAGCTCACAGGCGCAACCCCTCGCAGGGTTGTAGGATGGGTGCTGCATTCCGTCCAAGATCCCGCCAGCATTCTGCTCGACATGGAATGAGGCAAATGAGGATTCCACCATTGAAACGCATTCTTCGTTTAAGTTATGCAGTTGCTTTGGGTTTGTTGTTGATCGGCTGCCAGCAGAAACCGCCGGCTCCGGCTGCGGCCGCGGGAATGCAGGCCCTGCCCGTGAAAACGGTGGCAGTTACCCTCGCACCGGTCGCGCAGAGCAGCGAATATGTGGCGACGATCATGTCGCGCCGCTCTGCCACCATGCAGCCGCAGGTCAGCGGGCGGTTGACACAGATTCACGTCCGGTCAGGGGACCATGTGCAGGCAGGCCAGCTGATGATGGAGATCGACGCGCAGCCGCAGCTAGCCAACGTGGAAGCGCAGCGCGCAACCGAAAGGCAGAAAAAGGCGCTCTACGACTACAACTCCCTCGAGATCGAACGACAGCGCAAGCTCTTTGCGGCGGGCATTATCAGCCGCGATGTCATGGATCAGGCGGAGCAGTCGTACTCCAACACCAAGGCGGATTACGAGTCGGCCGTTTCCTTGCGCAAAACGCAGGAAGAACAGCTGGCCTATTACTCTGTCCGCGCGCCGTTTGATGGAATCGTTGGCGATGTGCCCGTGCACGTGGGCGATTACGTATCGACCAGCACCGTTCTTACCACCCTGGACCAGAACAAGGACCTGGAAGCCTACATCTACATTCCCACCGAGCGTTCCAGTGAAGCACGGCGCGGTCTTGGCGTGGAACTGTATGACACGGGCGGCAAGCTGATCGAAAGGACGGCGGTGGATTTTGTCTCGCCGGAGGTCGACAGTACACTGCAGGGAATCCTGGTGAAGGCTCCAGTGCATAGCTCGGCCGAGATGGTCCGCAACGCGCAGTTGATCAAAGCACGGGTCATCTGGAGCACGAAACCGATGGCGGTGATTCCGGTTCTTGCCGTCACGCGGCAGGGCGGACAGAGTTTCGTATTCATCGCTCGCCAGCAAGACGGTCATTTTATTGCCAGCCAAACGCCGGTTGTCTTGGGCGACACGGTGGGGAATACATATTCCATCTCATCAGGACTCAATGCCGGCGATAAGGTGATCGTGTCGGGCACACAGTTCCTGGTCAATGGCATGCCGGTGATGCCGCTTCCGGGCGCCTGAGCGTGCCCATTTCGTCCTGCGCGACGGTGCGGATGGTCATGCGCCGGTAGCAATGCGCTTGCCAGGGAAAAAGGGGAAAGAGGGTTCAGCTTGTTTGTCGACTTCTTTATTCATAGGCCAGTCTTCGCTACCGTCTGCGCGCTCCTGATCATTCTTGCCGGAGCGATCTGCATCCCCAACCTGCCCATCGCGATGTATCCCACGCTGACGCCTCCGCAGGTTGGCGTGACCTGCAACTATGTGGGAGCCAATGCCGACACGGTCGAGAAGGCTGTCACCATCCCGTTGGAAGAAGCCATCAACGGTGTCGAGGGCATGCGCTACATCCGCTCCGGAAGCACCAACAACGGCACCAGTCAGATTACGACGACATTCCGGACCGGCTACAGCCTCGACATCGCAGCGGTCGACGTGCAGAACCGTGTGGCCAGCGTGACGGGCCGCTTGCCCGCCGCGGTCAACGCGACCGGCATCACGATCAGCAAGGCGAACAGCAATTTTGTGTTTGGCGCCGGATTCTACACGCTCGATGGCCGCTATTCGCACGAGTTCATCTCTAACTACCTCGACGTTTATGTGAAGGATGCGATCAAGCGCGTACCGGGCGTGGGGGACGTGCAGATCTTCGGCGAGCGCAAGTATGCCATGCGCGTCTGGCTTGACCCGTTGAAGCTGGCCGCCCGCAACCTCACGGCTACGGATGTAGTGGCTGCCCTTGTCGAACAGAATGTCGAGATTCCAGCCGGCCAATTGGGCCAGCCGCCGTCCAACCAGCAACAGGTTTTTCAGATTCCGGTGCGCGTGGTGGGCCGTCTGACCAGTCCCGCCGAATTCGACAACATCATCGTCAAGAACAATGCCAACGGGCTCGTGCTTCTGAAGGATATCGGCCATTCGGAGGTGGGAGCCGAAGACTACAGCTCATCGCTCGAGTACAACGGCCACGCCGCGCAAGGCATCGGTGTTTTGCAATTGTCCAACGCCAATGCGCTCGATGTGGACGCCGCCGCGAAGGCCGCGCTCAAAGAACTCTCGAAGAGTTTTCCGCCTGGACTCCAATATGCGGTTGCTTTCGACTCGACCACCGTGATTGGCGATTCGATTCATGAAGTCCTTGTCACGCTGGCCGAAGCAATCTCCATCGTCATCCTGGTCATCTTCCTCTTCCTGCTCGACTGGCGCGCCACGATCATCCCCGCGGTTACGATTCCGGTTTCGCTCATCGGGACGTTTGCTTTTATTAGGGTCTTTGATTTTTCCATCAACTCGCTCACGCTCTTCGGCATCACGCTCGCCACGGGCCTGGTTGTCGACGACGCCATTGTGGTCATCGAAAACGTACAGCGCCACATCGCCATGGAGCATTCCGACCCGCACGAAGCCACCTCGCGTGCCATGGGCGAAGTCACGAGCGCCGTGATCGCAACATCGCTTGTACTCATTGCCGTGTTCGTGCCGGTGTCGTTCTTCCCCGGAACCACCGGTATACTTTACCGCCAGTTCTCGTTGACGATTGCGTTTTCCATCGCCATCTCGGCCTTCAATGCGCTGACCCTTTCGCCGGCTCTTTCGGCGATGTTCCTGCGCGGCGAAGAAGCGCGACCGCGTCAGCTCGACTTTCTTCACATTCGGCCGCTGTCCCGCGCGTTCGCGGCTTTTATTCACGCTGCAGACGCATTCATCACCTGGCTGGCGAAAACCTACGCGCGCGTCATCCATGTTGCGCTTCAGCTGCGCTACGTGCTGCTCCTGGTCTTCTTCGCCGGCCTCGGCGCTACTGTGTGGATCTACCAGCGGGTTCCGACCGGTTTTATTCCGCAAGAGGATCAGGGCTATTTGTTTGGCATCGTCCAGGCGCCGCCGGGATCGTCGCTGGCTTATACGACGGCCCTGGCTGAGCGCGCGCAAGCCATCATCTATTCGAACAAGGATATCGTCGGCGCATTCTCCATCATGGGTTTCAGTTTTTCCGGAGCCTCGTCCAATGCGGGCCTGATGTTCATCAGCACCAAGCCTGCCGATCAGCGCCGCGGCAAAGGCCATACCGCGGCCGATATCGTTGCGGATCTCTCTCCCAAACTCGGATCGCTCCTGTTCGCGCCTAATGGTGGACTTGTCGCCGTCATTCAACCCCCCGCCGTGAGTGGTGTCGGCAGTTACGGCGGCTTTCAATTCATGCTGCAGGATACAGGCGCCAATACGTTGTCGGATCTGGACCGCGTGGCCCACCAGATAGTAGGCGCGGGGCGCGCACGCAAAGACATCACCGGCCTGATTACGACCTTCTCGGCGAACGACCCGCAAGAACTTGTCACCATCGATCGCGAAAAGTCAAAGTCCATGAATGTGCCGCTCTCGCAGATTACGGACGCACTTGGCGTCTTCATGGGTTCGGAGTACATCAACGACTTCGACTTCAATAACCGCACCTACCGTGTCTTCGTCCAGGCTGATCAGCATTTCCGCATGAATGCCGGAGATCTGCACAGCTACTATGTGCGCTCAGGCTCGGGCCAGATGGTTCCGCTCGACAACCTGATTACGGTGACGGAGAGCTCCGGTCCGCCTGTGATTTCGCACTACAACCTCTTCCGCGCGGTGGAAATCGATGGTTCGCCTGCTCCAGGTTACAGCTCAGGGCAGGGAATCACCGGCATGGAAGACCTGGCCAAGCAAGTCATGATGCCGGGCATGCGCTATGAGTGGACTGGCTTGACGCTCGATGAAATCGAATCGAGCGGCCGGGCCCTGCTTATCTTTGGACTGGGTATCCTCGTCGTCTACCTCACCCTCTCTGCGCAATACGAAAGCTTTGCGCTGCCGTTCATTATCCTGCTTGCAGTGCCGATGGCTGTTCTGGGTGCGCTGGGGCTCGTCTCGCTGCGCGGTCTCTCCAACGACGTCTATTGTCAGATCGGCCTGGTGATGCTCATTGGCCTTTCGGCGAAAAACTCGATTCTGATCGTCGAATTCGCTGAGCAATTACGGCGCAAAGGCCGCTCCATCGCTGACGCCGCGATTGAAGCGGCTGAACTACGCCTTCGCCCCATCCTGATGACTTCTTTTGCCTTCATTCTCGGTGTCATGCCGCTGGTCTTCGCCACGGGCGCAGGCGCCCTGGGCCGCCGTTCTGTCGGCACCACCATCGTCGGTGGCATGTTGCTCTCGACAGTGCTCAACCTGGTCTTCATTCCTGTGCTCTATGTTCTGTTGAGCCGCTTGCTCAAACGCGACAAGCGCGGAGCGACGGGACTGGCCGAGGCATAAAGCGCGATCAAAATTCCGTGTCCCCCTTTCGCCTTTTCCCTGGCGAATGGGGGGGAGACCAAACCGTCGCCCTGCTCATGGGGAGTGCCCGAGGTTCGCCGAAGTCTGTCCTGAGTTCGGGAATGGCACTCGGATTCGATTCGCCGAAATACAGAAAGATGAAAGATGTGTTCCGAGTCACATAGACCCAGCCAAGCGAGTGCTAGCATAATCCGTTTTGAAAACCGCGCCGCGCGTTTGCGCCCCCGGCTGTCTATGGAAAGAAGGCGCTTTGATGTCTAATACGCGTCGGGAATTTTTGCAGTCAAGCGCCGCTCTCACCATCGGCATGATGGGCGGAGCCGCGTCCTCCCTGGCAGCCGTGCCGGCCGTCGGAACTCAAGCGCCCCAGAGCACCGCATCGCCAACTCCCGCTGCACCCCTGCAGGTGCCGAAGATGAAGTTCGGCAACGCCGAAATCGGCCGCCTGGTTCTCGGCGTCAACCCGATGTACGGATTCAGCCACTACAACAGCAACTTCAGCACCACCATGCGCGAGTGGTACACGCCCGATCATGTCTGCGAAGTTCTGCACCGCGCCAGTAGCTTCGGCATCAATGCCTTCAACTACGTTCACGTGGATCGCGCCCAGAGCGACTGGGAGCGGTTTCAGTCCGAGGGCGGTAACATGCACCTCATCATTCAGGTCATGGCGCGCGACGACGCGGCCTCTCTGGTTCAGGATTTAAAGCCGCTGGCTCTGCAAAGGCGCGGGGAAGAGGTAGACAAAGCTTTCCAGACCGGAACCATGGCGGTTGAGAGAGCGTGGTGTAAACGCGCGCGCGATCTGGGCGTGCTGGTTGGCGTGGGCACCCACAAGCCGGAGGTCATCGAGCTGGTCGAGGAGCAGGGATGGGACATCGACTTCTACGCCGGCTGCGTCTACAACCGCACCCGCACCGAGGCCGAGTGGAAGCAGGCTCTGAACGGCGAGATCATGGAAATGCCCCATGACATCTATATGCAGAGCGATCCGGCGCGCATGTACAAGGTCATGCGCCAAACCTCCAAGACCTGCTTCGCCTTCAAGATTCTGGCCGCCGGACGAATCGACGGCGACGGCGTCGCACAGGCTTTCCGCACGGCGTTCTCCAGCATCAAGCCGCACGATGGCGTGTATGTAGGCATGTTCCCCAGGGGCAAGGATGAGATCAAGGAAAACGCCGAAATCGTGCACAGTCTCTTGACCGCAGCCTGAGCCATTTGACACCATCGCGGGTACGATTCTGACCGCGTTTTCGAGACCGCTCACTGCTCGTTGCGGTGGGCGATTACGTAGTCCTTGATGCGGTCATAGACTGCGCTGGTGACGACTCCCCGGTCAATCAGGTCGATCTTGGTGCGATAGGGCCTGAAGCGCACGATGCGTTCGGCCCAGGTCGGCGTCATTCCCCGGCACTTTCAGTAAATCCGCTACTGTGGCGTGGTTAATGTCGACACGAGCCTCCGGCGGCGGCGGTGTGTACGTCTTCTCAGGACCTTGCGGAAATGCGCCCCGCGGGAATGCAAGCGTAGCCGCCAAAACAAAAATGATTCGCCTTCGGTCGCGCACGACCTCATTGTCTGCCTGTCCTGGCAGGCAGGCAAACAACATTTGAAAACTCAGCCAAAGCGCTCCATTCCTGTTCTCAATCCGCGCTGATTTTGTAAGAATGCAGGTATGGCAATTCCCCCAATTGCTCCCACGCCTGACGGCGCAAGCACCACGCGTTCGTTCGGGAGAACCAGGACAATTCTCCTGATCGCGCTCACCGCGCTGCTCGCTCTGTGTTTTGTTTTTCTTTGGACCACACGCGGCGCGATGGAGAATCTCTCTTTTCTGCGCCAGCAGAGCGGGTCGGGCAGTTCTTCTTCAGGCAAGAAGACCCTTGTTGACGTGAGTACCTGGCAAACGGCGCAGGCACTCGCCGCGTTGGCGGTTACTGCGGAAGAAACTGAATTCGCGCGGGACGCAGAACGGCTCGCCGGCCACGAAGTGGATCAGGCCTTTGCGTCGGCTCTGCGCCAGGCCCGCTTGCGCACAGAGCACCGCACACTTTCCGGAGATGCCGCGTCACTTGCGCGAAGGGTCGCCCAGCTCCAACAGCTCATCGCCCAGGATCAAGCCCTGGTTCAAAGCCTGACGGCCGCGTCGAACGCGCCGGCTCACGCTTCAAAATCTGCACATCCAATCCCAGGCAACACCAGCGACGATCTCGAAGTCGCGAAAGCTCAACTCGGCCTCGATTCCGATGAACTTGCCGACGCGCAGCAGGACTTTGCAAGAGCTTCCGGCGATGACAGCGCGCAAATCCAGGAAGAACTGGCGGCGCATCAGGCGTCGGTACATGAGAGCGAAACTGCTTCGCACGCAACCGCGCAGATTGCTTCGGTTTCAGAAAAACAGCATGGCACGCTTGCGGGGCGGGTGCGCGCCTGGTTCACCCAACTTGATCGGTACAAGTCGATCCAGCAGGGGGAACAGAAAGCCCAGCAAGACGCCGTGACTTTGACCGCGGAACACAACACGCTCGAGAGCCAGACCAAAGCTCCTGGTAATGCCCAGGCGACCGGGACCACGGATCGCGCATCCCGGCTTGCTGACCTTAAGGATCGAAGCGCCGAACGCCAGATCTTGAGCATCTACGACGACCGCATTCAGACCGATAAGCAACTCGCATCGGTCTACGGCAAGTGGGCCGCCCAGGTGATGGTGCAGCACGCCATTGTTCTGCACCTCATCCTTCGGTCGTTGGCGCTGATCGTTTTCATCCTCCTCTGCATGCTCATCGGCGACGCGCTTGTGCGCAAGTTGATGGCGCACCCGGCGCTCGATCGCCGCCAGACGCAAACCCTGCGCAGCATCCTCGAATTGACGATTCAGATTGTCGGCGCAGTGCTCATCTTGCTGGTGATCTTCGGGTCGCCACAGGAAACGCCGACTATTCTCGGTCTCACCACTGCCGCTCTCACGATCGCGTTGCAGGATTTTATAATTGCCTTCCTCGGGTGGTTTGTCCTGATGAGCAAGAGTGGCATGCATGTGGGCGATTGGGTTGAGATCAACGGCGTCGGGGGCGAGGTAACGGATGTGGGACTGTTCAGAACCTCGCTGCTTGAAACCGGCACCCTCGAGGACAAGGGGCATCCCACGGGCCGTCGCATCACCTTCATGAACAGCTTTGCCATTCGGGGTCAGTATTTCAACTTTTCCACCAGCGGGCAGTGGATGTGGGATGAGATTTCACTGACCATCCCCGCATCCGAAGAGATGACCGCAACGATTGAGCGCATTCACCAGGCTGTGCTGGAAGCAACGGAGGAGAACACGCGCCTTGCGGAGCGGGAATGGAAGCGGAGTGCGCATGGCATCGACTTGAACCGGTTCAGCGCTGCCCCGGTTGTGAATCTGCGTCCGTCCGCGTCCGGCATCGGAATCCAGGTTCGTTATGTGACGAGTGCCTCGCAGCGTTTTGAATTGCGCAATCGCCTGTACCAGCGCATCGTGGAACTGCTCCAGCAGCCGAACAAACCGGGTGCTGCCGAAGAGAAGCAATCCGTGGGAACTGTTTAGCGAACTGTTTGGGTGCGCTTCTGAAATGTCACTGTTGACAGAGCACGAGGTTTCCCCGTAACTTCAATCCAGATGCAGTTCCACCGCCATCCCGGTCACCACCATCATCATGGGACCTCCATTCCGGCGGACTGCTATGGCTTGAACTAGACAGCCAGAGAGATCAGGAAACACGAAAGCCCGCCGGCAACCACGCTGGTGGGCTTTTTGCTTTTCAAGAGCTTTCAGATAGGAATAAGGAATGAGCGACTCGACCGGAAAGATTGATTTCAACAAAATGGATGGCCTTGTGCCGGGGATCGTGCAAGATGCCAGCACAGGCGAAGTGCTGATGCTGGGCTTCTTGAATCAGGTCAGCTACGCTAAGACGCTGGAGACAGGCTTCGTCACTTTCTGGAGCCGCACGCGCCAAAAACTCTGGATGAAAGGCGAAACCAGCGGCAATCGTCTTCGCGTCGTCTCGGCATCGACCGATTGCGACAATGACACCCTGTTGTTTCGAGTGGCTGTAGAGGGCGACGGCCTGGTGTGTCACGAAGGGACCGTGAGTTGCTTTACGCGCCCGATTGCATTGTCCGGCAAAACAGCGGAGGCAGTCCGTGGCTAACAAACTTCGACTCGGTTTGCCCAAAGGCAGCCTGCAGGATGCAACCCTTGCGCTCTTCAAGCGCGCCGGCTGGAACATCTACGCAGACGGCCGCTCTTACTTTCCTTCCATCGACGACAGTGACATCGAGTGCATGTTGATTCGGGCGCAGGAGATGGCGCGCTACGTCGACCACGGCGTGCTTGATGCAGGGCTCACCGGCATTGATTGGGTTGTCGAAAGCGGTCTCGACGTCACCAGCGTCATCACGCTCACCTATGCCAAACAAAGCCGGCGCAAGGTGCGTTGGGTGCTTGCCGTCCCCGAGTCGAGCGGCTTTGAAAAAGCAGAAGACCTTGAAGGCAAAATCATCGCCACCGAACTTGTTGAAGTGACCAAACGCTACTTCGGCGAGAAGGGCGTGAACGTCAAAGTCGAATTTAGTTGGGGCGCAACCGAAGTCAAGCCGCCTACACTTGCCGACGCCATCGTCGAAGTCACAGAGACCGGAAGTTCGCTGAAGGCCAACCACCTCAAGATTATCGATACAGTCATGGAGAGCGAGACCCACCTGATTGCCGGAAAGGGAGCGCTCGCTGACCCATGGAAGCGCGAGAAGATCGACCAGATTGCGCTCATGCTGCGCGGCGCAATCGATGCGCAATCGCAGGTGGGACTGATGCTGAATGTCAGGCGCGCTGATCTCGATGGAGTCCTCGCCGTGCTGCCCGCGCTCAATTCGCCCACCGTCTCTCAGCTCAGCGATTCCGAGTGGGTCGCGGTCAATACCATCGTCGAAGAGCGCGTGGCGCGCGATGTAATGCCACGGCTGAAAGCAGCGAAAGCGACGGGCATCGTCGAATATCCGCTGAACAAGGTGGTTCTCTAATCATGCAAATTCGATTGGAACAAGAACCATGAAGTTGATTCGAACCAAAGGACGCAGGGCACGCCAGACCGAAGAGATTCTGGCTGCATTGGAGGCTCGTGGCGGGGCATCGCTCGATTCAGTCTTGCCCGCTGTGAGGCGCATTGTGTCTGATGTGCGAAAGAAGGGCGATCGAGCGCTGTTCCGTTACGCGGCTCAATTCGACGGCCTCAAAGATGTGAGTGATGTGCGTGTCACGCCTGAAGAAATGGCTGCCGCATGGGAAACCGCTGATCCAACATTACGCGATGCGCTTGCGACCGCGGCAAACCAGATCCGCGAGTTTGCGAGCCGCCAAATGCCGTCCTCCTGGAGCTTCACGCCAATTCCAGGGTTAACCACCGGTCAGTTGGTTCGCCCAATTCAATCCGTCGGTTGTTATGTTCCCAGTGGCCGGCATCCGCTGCCCTCGACATTGTTGATGGCGGTAATTCCCGCGCAGGTTGCGGGCGTTCGGCGCATCGTCGTTGTCTCGCCCAAGCCCGCGCAAGAAACTCTTGCGGCTGCACACCATCTCGGCATCACGGAGTTCTATCGTCTTGGAGGCGCGCACGCCGTTGCTGCTCTCGCTTACGGAATTGCAACCGTCCCAGGTGTCGACAAGATTGTTGGCCCCGGCAATCTCTACGTCACAGCCGCCAAGCGCCTCGTGGCCTTCGATTGCGCCATCGACATGCTCGCTGGACCGACCGAAATCGTCGTCACCAGCGATCACGGCCACGCCGCCGACATCGCTTCGGATCTGGTTGCGCAGGCGGAACATGATCCCGAGGCCCTTGCGATTTTCGTCACGACGCGCGCAGATCTCGCCAAGGAAGTTATCGCCGAAGTCAAACTTCGCAGCCGCAACAATCCCGTCGCGCGCGAATCTCTCGGTCGCAACGGCGTGATTCTTGTTGCATCGGACCCGGGCGAAGCGCACCAGATCACCAATCGGCTCGCCCCGGAGCACCTCACGGTCGATACATCCGCCGACCTCGACTGGGTTCAAAATGCCGGCTCTGTTTTTATCGGCCGATGGTCCGCGCAGCCCATGGGCGACTACATTTCGGGCCCCAATCACACGCTTCCGACAGGCGGCATGGCGCGCGTCCGCGGCGGCCTCAGCGTCAACGATTTCGTCAAACTCATCACGGTGCAGGAGTACACGGCAGAGGCAGTCCGCTGCCTTGGCCGGCCCGCGGTTTTGCTGGCTGAAGCTGAGGGGTTGTTGGGTCATGCAGAGGCCATCCGCACGCGTTTCATGAGGAAGTCGCGTGCCTAAGCGGAGAGAGGAAACACAGATATCCTTGACGGGCTCAAGCTCAAACCCAAAGCCGGCCCCACCGCAGGTGGCTCCGCGCCTGCGCGTGCAGGCCATGAAGGAATATCACCCTCCACTCGGCAGCCGCGACGCGCTCCGTCTCGATTTCAACGAGAACACGCTCGCCTGCTCACCCAAAGTGCGCGAAGTCCTTGCCAGCATCTCCACTGGAGATCTCACGCGCTATCCTGAGCGCGAGCCAGTCGAAGCGCTTGTCGCGCACTACCTTGGCATCACACCCCAACAGACCGTGCTCACGAATGGCGTCGATGAAGCCATCCATGTGCTCTTCGAAACCTTCCTCGATTCCGGGGATGAGGTCCTTCTTCCCGTTCCCACGTACACGATGTATGAGGTCTATGCCTCCGCGACGGACGCGTGTGTTGTCCCCATACAGGCCGCGACGGACCTGCAATTCCCGTTTGAGCGTCTGCTTGCCGGAATCACTCCGCGCACAAAAATCATTGCCGTTGCCAATCCCAACAGCCCGTCCGGCTCCGTAGCCACTCGCTCTCAACTCATCGAACTCGTCCGCCGCGCACCCCAAGCCGTGCTTCTCGTCGACGAAGCCTATTTCCATTTTCACGGCGAATCAGTGATCGATCTGATTGACGAGGCGCCAAACCTGATGGTGGCACGCACGTTTTCGAAAGCCTACGGCCTTGCCGGGCTTCGCCTCGGTCTGCTCGCGGGTCCAGTCGATCTCATGCGTTGGATTCGACGCGTTCTGTCTCCGTATAGCGTGAACTCACTGGCCCTGGCTTGTTTGCCCGCGGCACTCGAAGACGCGGCTTATCTTGAGTGGTACGTGAATGAAGTTCTTTCTGCGCGCTCCGAGTTCGAGGCTGCTCTCGACGCCGCTCAAGTCCGCCGCTGGCCGACTCATGCCAACTTTGTTCTTGCCGACATTGGTGGGCGCCATGCGGAGTTTGTCCGTCACATGCGGGCGGCAGGTGTGCTCGTGCGCGACCGCTCGAGCGATCCAGGATGCGACGGTTGCGTGCGCATCACTATCGGCACACGGCAACAAATGCGAAACGCCGCGGCAGCACTGAATGAAACCATGGCCGCATTGCGGGCCGGAAACGAGGCGCAATGAAAAAGCAGGCGAAACGTACGAATCGCAAACCCGGTCTGGCCAACCGCAGTGCAGCCTTTGAGCGCAACACAACCGAGACCCGCATCGCCATCGCATTGACGATCGAAGGCCGGGGTCAATACAGGATCTCGACCGGAATTCGCTTCTTCGATCACATGCTGGAGCTGTTCACGCGTCATGGCGCGTTTGACCTCGACCTCGCCTGCAATGGCGACCTCGACGTGGACCAGCACCACACCGTGGAAGATGTCGGCATCGCGCTCGGGGAAGCCTTCGACCGCGCCCTCGGCGATAAGCGCGGCATCCTGCGAGCCGGCTACTTTCTCATGCCCATGGATGAGACGCTTGCGATCGCCGCGGTGGATCTGAGCGGTCGCGCTGCCTTCGCAGTCGACGCCAAGGTTCGCACGCGCCTCGTTGGCGACCTGCAGACCGAACTGGTCACCGATTTCTTCGAAGGCTTTGCGCGCGGCGCTCGTGCCAACGTTCACGTCAAGACGATGTATGGCCGCTCAAACCATCACAAGATCGAAGCCATCTTCAAGGCCTTCGCCCGCTCACTGCGTGTAGCCTGCTCGCGCGATAAGCAACTCGGCGAAATGTTGCCGTCCACCAAGGGACTGCTTTGATGCGGGTGACGGTGATCGATTACAAGGCCGGCAATCTCACGTCGGTGCTCAAGGCGCTCAGGCATCTGGGCGCCGAGCCGATCGTTACCGACGGCGATGTCGCGTCAATCGAGTCTGCCGAACGAATTGTCCTTCCCGGTGTCGGACACTTCGCTGCGACACAGCGCCTTGATGAAACGGGCCTCAGCGCCGCCATCCGTACGGCCATCGCGCGCAAGGTTCCGTTTCTTGGCATCTGCGTCGGCATGCAGTGGCTCTATGCCGGCTCAACGGAGGCCCCTGGCCAGCCTGGCCTCGCGCACTTTCCGGAACTTTGCACACGTTTCCCTGAAGGCAAAGAAAAAGTTCCGCACGTCGGCTGGAATTCGCTCAAGGTACGCGCCGATTCGCGCCTTTTTGCAGGTGTTGAGGATGGCGAATACGTCTACTTCACGCATTCCTACAAAGCTCCGGTCACCAATTTCACCGCTGCCACCAGCGACTACATCGAGACTTTCGCTGCTTCGGTCGAGTGCGGCAACGTGATGGGAGTCCAGTTTCATCCTGAGAAATCCGGCGCCACGGGGCTGAAAATACTCCGCAACTTTCTCGAGCTGGACAGTAGGGGGTGCGGATGCTGACCAAGCGCATCATCGCGTGCCTGGATGTCGACGCAGGCCGCGTCGTTAAGGGCATCCAATTCGTTGACATCGTCGACGCGGGTGATCCGGCGGAGCTTGCCGCGCGTCACGCCAGTGAAGGCGCCGACGAGATTGTCCTTCTCGATATCACCGCAACGCACGAAGGTCGCCAAACGCTTCTCGATACGGTGCGCAGGACGGCGCGCAGGCTCTTTGTGCCCTTCACTGTAGGCGGGGGCATTCGCAGCGCGCGCGATGCGGAACAGGTCTTCGATGCCGGCGCCGACAAGGTTAGCGTCAATTCGGCTGCCCTCGCCGACCCAGCGCTCATCGACGCCATCGGCCGCAATTTTGGCGCGCAGGCTGTCATCGTCGCCATTGACGCACGTCGCGACCCCAATGCTGCCGATCCTGTGCGCGACGCGCAGGTCTTCGTGCAGGGCGGGCGTAAGCCAACAGGGCGGTGTGTTGTTGAATGGGCGCGAGAAGCCGAGGCTCGTGGCGCCGGCGAGATTCTTCTGACCTCGATGGATGCGGACGGCACACGCGCAGGCTTTGACTGCGCGCTCACCGCAGCGGTCAGTCAGGTCGTCGCTATTCCCGTGATCGCTTCGGGTGGCGCTGGAACTATCGCGCACTTTACCGATGTCTTCGCGGCCGGCAAAGCCGACGCAGCGCTCGCTGCCTCCATCTTTCACTTTGGCGTTTCGAGCGCGCGCTCTCTCAAACAAGGACTGGCGCGGGCCGGAGTTCCTGTGAGACTTCCATGCTGATTCCCTCGATTGACCTTCTCGGCGGACGCATTGTGCAATTAGTGCAGGGCGAGAAGCTCCGCCTTGCCTTCGATGACTTCGAATATTGGATCGAGAAATTTTCCCGTTATCCCCTTGTGCAATTGATCGATCTGGACGCTGCCATGCGTCAGGGCGGCAATTCCTCGCTCGTCGCTCAGATCGCAAAACGATTGCCCTGCCAGGTCGGCGGTGGCATTCGCTCCGTCGAAAGGGCCACGCAAATGCTTGCGTCCGGAGCGAAGCGCGTCATTGCCGGCTCGGCACTCTTTGCTGAAGATGGTTCAGTCAACGTCGAAACCGCGCGAGCATTCGCCGAAGCCATCGGCTCTGATCGTCTTGTCGCCGGTATCGATACGAAGAATGGCCGCATCGCCGTCAAGGGCTGGAGAGCCGAGGTCGCAATGACGCCCGACGACGCCATTCCGCATCTCGAGCCCTATGTCTCCGCATTTCTCTACACGCACGTCGATGGTGAGGGGATGATGCAGGGCTTTCCCTTCGAAGTCGCTGAACGTCTCCGCAAGATCACCGCGCGCCAATTGATCGCGGCCGGCGGGATTCGCAGCCAACAGGAGATCGATGCACTTCATGCGATTGGCGTGGACGCTGTCGTCGGCATGGCAATCTATACGGATCAGATCTCGGTGTAGCCGGGTTTGGATCGTAGAATTCTCTGCTCTCAAACTGAGATGCATTCCAATCCTCATCGGGTATCCTGAAAAAGAAACCCTTCCCCATCTGTGCGAAAGGAATCCAAGCATGGCACCGAAAAAGAGTGGAATCCGGCTGGCGAGGCGGCTCGATGAGGTAGGGTTTTCTGACATTGTGCAGATTCGCAACAAGGTGATGGCGATGCGCGCGGAAGGCCTGCAGGTACACGCGCTGCACGGTGGCGAGCCCTATTTTGAAACTCCGGAAGATATAAAATTCGCGGCAGTCAAAGCGCTCGTCGAAAATCAAACGCACTATGCTCCTTCCTCAGGCTTGCCGGGATTGCGCAAGGCACTCGTCGAAAAGCTGGCATCGAAAAACCGCATTCAGGTCACGACCGACGAAGTCATCGCTACCGTGGGTGGCTCGCAGGGCTTGTATGGAGCTTTTCAGAGCGTGCTTGATCCCGGCGACGATGCGCTGGTGTTTTCGCCCTACTGGACGCCGATCGGCGATTTAGTCACCGGGGCGCAAGCACGACCGTTGCTTGTGCCCACCGCGACCGCGCGCCGCAATGGAATTCGTAAGACACTGGAGCAATTCTCCACGCCAAAGACCCGTGCCATCTACTACAACACACCGCAGAATCCCAGTGGTCTCGTTTTTACGCGCGCGGAAGCTGAAGAGGTTGCAGCCTTCGCCATCGATCGCGACCTTGTCGTCATTGCGGACGAGGCCTATGAAGATCTTGTCTATGACGGCGGCCATGTCTCAATCGCATCCTTGCCCGGCATGCTGGAGAGAACCATCACCTGTTTCACTTTCTCGAAAACCTATGCCATGACTGGGTGGCGCGCCGGCTACGCGGTGGCGCAGGAGCCGTTTATGACCGCGCTCCGCAAGATTGTGCTCTACTCCACCAACGGAGTAACCACACCGGTGCAGCACGCAATGATTCACGCGCTCAAGACGCCGGAGACACAGATCGCTGCCTATCGCGAGGAATATCGGAAGCGGCGCGATCTGCTTGTCGCAGCGCTCAACGAAGTCGGACTGGAATGCGATCCCCCTGCAGGCGCGTTCTATGCCTTTCCCAATGTCGAAAAGATCAATAAAAACAGTCGAACGGCTGCGCAGATTCTGCTCGACAAGGCGCACATCGCAACAATCCCGGGATCTGTCTTTGGCGCACAGGGCGAAGGTCACCTGCGCTTTGGCTATGCCATCAGCGTGCGCGAGATCGAGGATTGCGTCGAAGCGCTGCGCCGTTTCTTCGCCTGAGGCCCGTCTTATTTCTGCGCTTCGCCGATTGCGTGGCTGGTTTCAACACGAGACGCGCGCAACAGGCGGGCAATCTGCTTCAGATGCAATTGCACCGCGTAGGCGCGCAGAATCTCTGCTTGAGAAAACTGCGCTCCCGTGTGACGAACCGCTTCCATGCCTGCCTCAAGTTGTGCGATGTCCTCTTCAAGGTTGATTTCTTTGGGCGGCACATGGAACCGCCAGGCGTGGATGCAACTGGCCAGATAATGAAAGCCGCTGTGAATGTCCGCGGCAAGCCTTCCCAGTTCGGGTTCGAGTTGCCGCACATATTTGTCGTCGTGACTGTCCCGCACTGCGAATTCCAAGGCCACGAGAGCGTCGAAATTTGAGCGCCCAAACTGCGCCAGCATGCCCAACCCCTCGCGCCAGCCTGGACCGCCGGACGGTTCGTTGCGTGCGGCTTCGAGCAATTCATTATTGCCGCGCAAAAAGGCCAACGCATCTTCGCGGGTCGTCGCCAGGTTTTCGGGGGGTATGCCGCCAAATCCCTGCAAAATCGCCTCGAAAAACCTGCCCAGGACGAGAAACTCCTGCGCTAATCCGTCACGAAGCCTCAGGCGAGCGCGATCGGGAAAGACGAGAGTCGAGACGAGAAGCGCGACCACAATTCCAAGAACAACCTGTCCCACGCGATCGAGCGCGACCGTCCAATGGGAGCTGGCATTCTGGACCAGCATCACGATCGTGATGGTGACTCCCGCCAGGCGAGAACTGCTGCGAAATCCAAGCAGCCCGCAGACGGTCATCGCCGCGAGCACAGCAAGAATGAAATTCCATGGCAATGTGCCGATGAAGGAAAACGAGAACCCGAACACAGCACCAATCAAAGTCCCGAGCAGGCGGTCGCGCGATGCGGTGATTGTGGACCCGAAGTTGGATTGGAGCACAATAATTGCGCTAATGGCGCCCCAATAACCGTCGTGGAGCCCAAAGCGCGTGGCCAGCCACCAGCAGAGCCCTGCAGAAAGTGCGGTCTTCGCAGCGTGGATCAATAGGCGGCGATGTTCAAAGCTGAGCCAACCTGCGCGTTCGCGGCGATCGACCAGCAGCTTCTTTGCCAGCTGCTGCTGCGACCACGTCTTATTTGCCATGAGCCGCATGTTTTCCATCCTCGCTCGCGGATGCCGCACTCCCAGCATGACACGCGCAGTTCATCCGGGCGCGGGCACGTCACGACCGTGTAGCATAGAGCTTGAGCGCCCACGCTGCGGCCGCCACAGTTCTATGCTACGAGTGGGATACCCCGCAACCATTTCTGCTGATCTTTTTGCTGGCTTCCCTGAGGAAGTCGAGCTTATTCCTCTGTTCGACAAACTCGACCATGACGTCGAAATCGATGTCTGGATTCCCGATCCGTATCCGACGCGAGCTCAGCGCATCGTGCCTCGCCTGCGCGGCGTGCGCCTGGTGTTGTCACTGATGGCTGGTACCGAGTGGATTCCCGGAGCCATTGGCCCGCACGTCACGATCTGTAACGCGCATGGGGCGCACAACATTTCCACTGCCGAGTGGACTATTTCCGTGATCCTTTCGATGCTCAAATATCTTCCTTTCTATCTCGATGTACAGAGATCGGCCGAGTGGAAGCGTCGTTTTGAAGCCACCGAGCATTACAGGCGCATCACAGGCGATCCGCGGCCGCATTATCCTCCCGTGATGCAGGAAGAGCTTACTGGAAAAACTGTTCTGCTTGTGGGCTATGGCGCCATCGGCAAAGAAATAGAACGAATGCTCATTCCATTTCGTGTCCAACTCCTGCGCGTTGCGCGTACACTGCGTATCAATCCGCAGGTTCACCCTGTTAGCGCGCTTGACATGCTGCTTCCGGAAGCGGACGTCGTCATCCTCATTTTGCCCTCGACCGCCGAGTCGCGTCATCTCATCGGTTCCTCCCGGCTCGCTCTCCTGAAGCAGGGAGCGCTTCTGGTGAACGCAGCACGGGGGCCAATTGTCGATACCGACGCGCTTGTGGATGCTCTGAATGCGGGCAGGATTCGTGCAGCCCTCGACGTCACCGATCCTGAGCCGCTTCCCGTCGGGCATCCACTTTGGAAGTGCCCAAATCTTCTGATCACTCCACACATTGGCGGTTCGTCGACTCAGTTTGCACCGCGTGCCATCAAGACAGCCGAAGACGAATTACGTCGCTACATCGCCGGCGAGCCGTTGCACAACGTGGTTCAAGCCGCCAACTGATAAACCTGCGAAGCTCGTCGCCAGTCGCGCAGCCCAAGCACGGCCAGACCCACCAAAATCGCGTAAAGAAGTGCCGTTGCCAGCAGACCTTTGTAGAGATACTCCCCGATGTAGGTTACATCGACGACAATCCAAAGCCACCAGTTCGCCGTGTGTTTGCGTGCCTGCCACCAACTCGCCACGAGGCTGTAGCTGGTCAGCGTCGCGTCCAGGAAGGGAAGCGCCGCATGTAATCGCTTTGCAAGTTCGCCGAGCACAAGGCTGCCTGCTGCGCCCAAAACCACCGCGATGATCATCGCGTGAAATCCCAGGGGAACGACTCGAACTTCGCCGTCTTCGCGAACTCCGCGCCACCAGTGCCACCACCCGTAGAGCGTGAAGATCAAAAAGAAAATCTGCAATAGCGCGTCGGACAGAAGCTGCGCTCGATAAAAAACGATGAGATAAAAGATGTCCGCCGCGAGAATCACCGGCCAGCACAGCAAGGTGCGCCGCGTCGTGAGCCAGATGCCCAGCACTGTCGCGATAAAGCCCGCAATCTCCAGCCAATTTGTCGCCAGATAGTTCGCAATCGTCGTCCAACTCATGATCGCGTTGCTCCCAGTGTGCTCGATTTGCGCGCGTCCGCCCAGCGCCGCAAGGCATCCAGCAACTTCCGTCCAGCGGCTCTGTGGAACCAGCGCGCATGCCCCACCAGCCAGCCTTCTGCCGCCATAGACGCTTTCTCTTCCGAGTGCAATACGCTCAAGAAGTAGTCCGTCTCCGACAGCGCAAATTCCGCATGGCACAGTGCCGTCATGGGCGCGAGCGCAGCCGCCTCCTCATCGGAAAGCGGCCGCACTTGCTCATATCCTTCGAGCAACGCGTGTAAATGATCGAAGTGAACCGTAACGGCCTCAGGATGCGCCGGATCGTTGACCAGCGTCAACCACTCCACAATATTCCGCTCGATCGCCTGCGCCATGTCGTGCACAGCATTCGTCCGATCCGCCAGCCCAAAATCGATGATCGCCACAGCCCGAGCGCCCTCTGTTGCATCGCTCCAAAAAAAATTCGACCCGTGCAGGTCATTGTGCGTCCACAAAGGCGCGAGATTCGGGATCAGCGGCAATAATTCGGCATGAAAAGGCGTCAG
Organism: uncultured Acidobacteriaceae bacterium; assembly: GCA_963745845.1. Lineage (GTDB taxonomy): Bacteria > Acidobacteriota > Terriglobia > Terriglobales > Acidobacteriaceae > Telmatobacter. Next base: position 234,950 of record CAVUZE010000008.1, read on the forward strand.
CAGTTCGAGGGCTTCGTCAAGGCTTGAACCTCGTTGAAAATATTGCTCGAGCGCAGGGCGCGCAGCGAGATAGCGATTCATCTCCGCAGATGCATCTCTTGCCCCGAAAATCGTAAAACTGGCAACTAACGGACGTTGCTTGCGGCGCGGAGCGTTAAACCCTTCCGAGGCGAGATGCAACCTGGCCAGCATCTGTCCGGCGGAGCAAGCGTGATGGACTGACTTGAACGGCGTCCATGAGATCGCATCCTCATACAGGTCGATCCCTGCGGGCGGTTCATGCACTTCGTAGGTCCACTCTCCCAGTTCAATTGCGCTCTCGCCCGACCCAGAGGACAACACGCGCGGCACGTCCGCGCAACGACTCCGCAAATAGTCGAGGAAGCGATGTTCTTCGAGCAGCCCTTCTCGATCCCGCACACTTTGATGATGGCGCTTCACGAAGACTCGTTTTCCGTTCGTCTTCACTACACTTGCTGCCGAAAAAGGCCGTGGACTCACTGACAGAATCTCAATTGGCTCAAGGCGCCCTGGGAATTGGCGCAGCAGTTCGCGCACTTCATCGAGCCGGAGCGGCGGCCAATCCGGCGCTACCAGCGTGCCGTCCATTCCATGCGCTTTGGCCGATGCCGTCATGTCGATTCGTCGAACTCCAGTTTTCCGCTAAAACGTGTAGTGCGCTGCCAGTCTCACCGTCGTCGGCGCGCCCAGCCAGAGGAACGTGTCGCCATAGCTCGCGCCTGTGTCGGACCAGTAGGTCTTGTTAGCGATGTTATCCGCATACATCCTGAACGTGAGACGGCCCTGTTCGCCGCCTGGAGTATAGCGGGCGCCGAGGTCGAACACGTTCACGCCGGGTACGCTGACGACATCGTCTCGCGTCGCTTCCTTGCGCCCCGTGTAACTCCAGCCCGGCATCAGGTAGAGTCCACGAATGTGCGGCAAGGCGACATCGGCGAAGACCGTCGTGCGCAGATGCGGGACATTGATGACCTGCTTGCCGTCGAATGCCGGTGTTCCCGTGTCCTCCGACTTGGCCTGTATCGCCGCAGCCGAGGCGGTGAGGCGCAGCCATTTTGCCGCCTTGCCCTGGGCATTCAACTCAATGCCATCGTGCGTTTCATGTCCCGCTGACTCGAAGCATTGATCTCCCGCAACACCGGCGGGACAGAAGGAGTCAGGTCCACCAAGAGTCTTGGGATAAAAGAATGGAGCACGCATGCGAAAGAGCGCCCCCGACAACAGAATGTTTCCGCCCGCCTCATACTTCGCGCCGGCCTCTGCCTGCCGCGTGTGAAACGGCGCAAGAAACTGGCTGCCGTTATCCGTCCAGAACGGCCCCTGCAAGCCGAGAGAAAGGCCCACGCCATAATTCGAATAGAGAGTCAGCTTGCTCGCCGGACTGTAGGTCGCGGCGAACTGTGGCAGCCATTCCGTCGTGTGCGTTAATGCGGGCGCACACGGATCCGGTGTCAGCCCCGTGAAGAAATTTGTGCAGCTCGCGTAGGCTGAAAAGTTATTGTCGTGCAGCCGGTCGTACCTTCCTGCGGCCACCAGTTGCACGCGGCCCGGAAGCTGGATCCGATCCTGTAAGATGCCCGAAGCCTGATGGCTGTCTTCCCACAGTCGGCGGGGGCCTGCGGACTGCACCGGGTATTCGAGCGAATCCGGAGTTCCATAGGGAACCGTCGTAATCGGCTGGTAGATATTCTCCGAGCCCACGTAGGTGTACACCGCGCCGTCCTGCACAATTCCGTCTGGCGAATACGGATTGTCGATTGTATTAAAGCCCGGTTGTTGCACGCTGCGCAGAAACAGTTCTCCTCCGAAGGATAGACTCTGCCTAATTGCGCCACTCTTGACGAGTCCGTTCACCAGAAATTCCGCATCGGCGTCCATGCGCAGTTCGCCCGGATCGCGATAGTCGTAGATGTCGTAGGTTCCATCCGGCGCGAAGAACCATGGGTACGGCGCAGTTCCGGAGTTGCACTCCGTTTCGTAGTAGCAGCCATAGGCGTAGATCACGTTGTCTTGAATAAGTGAGTGACTTAGGCTCCCTGCGACGAACGCTGCCCAGGAGGTCGACAGCGTGTAGTCAAGCCGCGCGTCCGTATTGAACACGTCGTAGGTGTCGGCAAGACCCCAGGGCTGCTCGCCGAGCATGGTCGAGCGATAGATTTGATGGATATCGGGCAGAGTCGTGCCTCCCAGCAGTTGATAACCGCTTCCATCGCGTTCGGTTTTGTGCTGATATTCGAAGTCGCCCCTGAGGATCGCTTTCGAATTGATCTTCCAATCGGCAGCGCCCGCGCCCACCGCACGCCAACCCTGTGTATCGTTCAAATAAGGGTCGAGCCTTTCGCCAGCCAGGTTTAACCGCGCGCCCACCTGCTTGCGGCTTCCGAAAAAACGCCCGATGTCGAGCGCTCCATAGGCGGTTCCTCGCTGATCGGTGGCGAAATCCAGAGCCGTGATCGTCGCGGGCCGTTTCGTCACGTAGTCGATCAAGCCGCCCGCCGAGGCTACGCCGCTTTCCACGCCAGCCAGACCATTCAGCAGCTCCACCTGCTCCTTGTTTTCGAGCGGCACGTCCTGCTCGCCTGCAATGGTCATGCCGTTGATCTCCAGCCCCGTCGCCAGATCGAGAGCGAATCCGCGAATCTGGTAATCGCCATAGTAGCCAACTGGCACGTAGTCATCCACAATCGACGCGTTGTTCTTCACCACATCGGAAAGCAGGCGCGCGACTTGGTTGCTCATCAGATCGCGCGTCACAACCGTAGCCGAAAGCGGAGCCTCGCGCAGTGGTACGTTGTCCAATGTTCCTACTGTGATTTGCGCCGGAAGATAGTCTCCGTTGACTTCGCCGTGCACCAAGACCGTTGTCGTGACAGGCGCGATTCTCTGGTCAGCAGTTGCGGCCTTCTGCGTTGCGGTCTGTTGCGGTGAGCCAGGCTGTGCCTGCGTTCCGCTCTGCGCGTCTGCATCCCGCGGTGCGGCCACACAAAGAAGAAGTGCTGCAAGAACAGTCGCCGCGAAAGCGCGTAACTTAGCACGAAGTGCGATTGATGATCGTCGAGAGTTGTAAGTGGTGACTGCGTCTGCCGGCCCTGGCATAGGTTCCCCTCGTTTCAACTCTTTGAAACAGGAGAACTCGCTCTAGAAAAGTGGAAGGCCGCTTCGCTTCGGAAACTTCCCACGCCGGCATTATCCGGATCGGGTTCTAGGGTATTATCTCAGCCCCACTCGTGGAGCACCCCTGTTTCAATAAACAGAATTGAAACACTTCTGCGGGAGTTTGGCAAACTCTGCGTCCCAATTATCCCCAGATTGACTCGACTAGCTGGCGATACGCGGCTAGCTCCGGCACCACCAGTCCAACCACTTTGGTCGCATCGTCCGTGTGTCGTAATGTAATTGCCTCGCGCGCACCTGCGCATCGCTGGCGCCGATGCCGTGCAAGGTCCTGGATTAACTCGGGCAGTACGACGTATAGATTGGAGCGGCAAAAATAGTACCCCGGATACCCGAAGGCGAGTAGCGCGAACGTCGCTCCATGCCACGCGGTAAAGCGCGCTCGCGAAGGAGATTGGGCAGCGCTGCCTTGTTCAGGATTGGCTTCTGCTTGCGTGAACGCACCGGCAGACTACCATGCGTCTCAATGGGGAATCGTGAACGGCAGCCGAATTACTTTCCGGTTCCCTCAGAGCCCTTTCCCTCAGAAATAGTCAGAATCCGATCGACGCCCGGTGCGGTGAAATGCTCCACCTTGCCGCTCGGCCAGTGGACCTCGATATCATAGATCTTTGTCGCTCGGCCTAATCCAAAGTGCGGTCGCGGATCGTTGGTTGAAAGATAGCTGCCACCGCTCAACACATCTTCCCGTTGCTTCATGCCATTTGCCGTCACGTAAACCGTGGCTCCCACGGCATCGCGCGGACTCTTTGCCCCACCGAGCAGTTTCAACTCCAGCCAATGATTCCTGTCGTTGCTCACGTTGCGCAACAGCACCGGATGCGCGTCCATCACGTTGATCACCGCATCGATCTTCCCGTCGTTGAAAAGATCGCCCACGGCCATGCCGCGTCCCGCAATCACATCGGCGAGCCCCGTTCCTTCCACGGCCGGCACCGGTTCAAATTTCTTTCCGCCCATGTTCCTGAACAACATCGGCCGCTGCTTCCAACTTGTGCCCCATGGGTGTCTGTCTGCCTCTGGATATACATGCCCATCCGACATCAACAGATCCTTCCACCCATCGTTGTCGAAATCAATGAATGCATCTCCCCAACTGAGGAAGGGAACCGTGATGTCGCCCAGGCCGATCTCGAAGCTCACATCCGTGAAACTGGCGTCGCCCTCGTTGCGGTAGAGAGGCTTGTAATTGTCTGAGAATGTCGTGTCGAAGATGTCCAGCCTCCCATTGTTCTCGTAGTCGCCCACAGCGATTCCCATGGACGCCGTTTCCTGCCCCACTCCATTCACGGCAAAGCCCGAATCGTAGCTCACGTCCTGAAAAGTCCCATTACCCTTGTTCAGGTAGAGATAGTTCGGCGTCGAATCGTTGCCCACAATCAGATCCGGCTTCCCGTCGTTGTTCACATCCGCGAACACCGTGCCCAGCCCATAGTAGCGGGGCTTATCGGCCACGCCAGCCTTCTCGCTCACATCGGTAAATCTTCCGTCTCCGTCGTTGTGGAAGAGATGATCGGGCTCGCCTATCAGACCGCGCGGGCCGCAACTCACCGGCGCGCCCCGGAACATGCAGAAGGCGTTCCTCACGCCGTTCTGCTCCGCCACAGGAAGATGATCGCGATCGAAATGAAGATAGCCGGCGACAAACAAATCCAGTCGCCCATCGCCGTCGTAGTCGCCCCACGTCGCGCCCGACGACCAGTTCCCCAGTGCCACACCGGCTTTCTCCGCCACATCGGTAAACGTCCCGTCATGATTGTTGTGGTAGAGACGATTCTTTCCCCAGTTCGTGACATAGATGTCCGGCCAGCCATCGTTGTCGTAATCGGCAATGGCCACGCCCATGCCCCATCGGTCGTTGGTCACGCCTGCCTGCGCAGCTACATCGGTAAACGTCCCGTCATGGTTGTTGTGAAAGAGCGCAGCATGGGGCGGCGCCTTCTTGCCGTCTTGCGCATCGAAGGTGGAGCCGTTCACGACATAGATATCGAGCCATCCATCGTTGTCGTAATCGATCAGCCCGATCCCTGAGCCCTTCGTCTCGACCAGGTAGGTCTTCGCCGCCGTGCCCATCTTGTGCGTCCACTTCGTCAGTCCGGCCTTCTCCGAAATGTCCTCGAAAACGACCGGCCCGTTCTTCACGAATCCGCCCGCAGTGATCGGACGTTGTTGCGCATCGAGTTGCGATGGGTGCGGAGACTCTGCTGCCGCGCTAGCCGGTCCCAGCGGGCCGTTTGTCGAACTTTCCGCGTTCTGTTGTGGCGAAGACCTTGCGACCGAAGCTACGCTTTGCGCGCGAACAAATCCCGAGAGCCCTGTCAGCATCAGCACGCCGACAGCCACCGTACGCATGACCTGGAACATGGCTGCCAGTATACGGATATCGATCGACAAGCTGTCGAGAAGCTTCTACATCCCCGAAGGCGATGCCGGCTGCACATTGTCAACCAGCCATCCGTTGTCGCTCCTCACCAGGTTGGCCGTGGCCATCCTTTGTTGGCCAGTATCCGATGCAATCTTCGGAAACGCCGACTTCATCTCCGTCGAATTCGCCCAATCAGGGACCCCACTCGCTCCGTAGTGATACGTCACGCTGTAGCGCGCCGAGTTTGCGTCCGGCGGTGTATACCCGTCGATGGCGCTCACCTCCAAATGCCCGAAGCAGAAATTCCCATATCCCGGCTGCGTCTGGTCGGCTGTCCATGTCGACCGGCCCTTGTCTGAGAGATCGTAGTCGTTCACTTGTTTTGAGCCAATCAGAAAGCGTCTTTTTTCCGCCGACTTGCGCGTCAGCAGGCCCGCGTCCGTGAGCGCGTCGAAGCCCTTGGTCTGCTCATCGTTCGAAGTGTCGGCCTGTGCGGGAAACTTCACCGGAGCCGTCCACACGCACTCCTGCTTGCCGCTGTAATAGCTGTTAATCGCGGACTTGAACGCTGCCTGATCGACCGTGTTTGTATGGCACCCGGTGCCCAATCCAATCAAACCACTTAACCCCAGCAAAGCGAATCTTGCTCTTCGCATCATTTTTCTCTCCTGGGAGCATTGGATGCGAAAAAACGAGCCGTGCCGGTTTCACCTTGCTGGACGAGTCTCAACAACCAACCACGTTGGCCACAGGCTCGTCGTGACGAACCATGAGACGGTTGCAAAGCAAGTGATGTTGACCCCCTACACCCTATTCTTTGCCAAGCTCGTAGGAAATCCCGAACCGCCCAATCTGAATGAGCGCCTTCGCTCCCGGCGGCCAGATGTGCAGACTTGTGATGCCTCTGGTTCCAGTCAGGAGATGCGCATCCGTAGTGCCCACCAGCGCGCCCGTTGCTGCATCGTTGAAGTGCACGCTCAGCGAATCGCCCGCATGCGTGTAGCCGAACGCATATTCGCCGGGTTTCAACGCAACTCCGCCAATCCGAATCGGCGCCTGCACCACGAGGTAGTGTGAATATTTTCCATCCGCCGAGTAACCCGCGGTGATCAAAACCACGCCCGCAATGTACCGGCCCTGGCTGTTCACAATGCCGCTCGCGGTGCGCATCTCGGTCTCGATATGTTCCTTCTCGACAGGTGCGCGCGTGGGGAGCAACGATGCCAGCTCAGAATCGGTTGCCTGGCGCCAAATGGTCTTTTCCCCCTGCGCCGGTGGAAAAAGCAACAGCAGCAATAATGCCGAAAAGAGGCCCCGTTTCATGGTTTCGCCTTTTTGAGCGATTCGAGCGGAACGATCCCTCGCTGGATGGCAGCGGTCGCAGCCTGCGTGCGATCCGTGACGCCCAGTTTCCCCAGCAAGCTGTTGATGTGAGTCTTCACTGTCGCCTCTGAAATCTCTAACTCGGTCGCGATCTCCTTGTTGCTCTTGCCATATACAATCTGCTCCAACACATCCGACTCGCGCGGGGTCAGCTCTTCGGTGCCCATCCGTTCCGCCAGCTTTTGCGCAATCGCAGGCGGAATATGCGACTTGCCCGCGTGCACTGTGCGGATGGTGGCAATCAGCTCATCGCTGGTCATGCCCTTCAGCAGATAAGCGCGCGCGCCGGCCTGCAAGGCACGATAGATGTCTTCATCGCCGTCATAGGTTGTCAACACGATGAATCGCGCCTGCGGCGATTCCATGCGCACCCGCTGGATCACGTCGACTCCGCCCATGCGCGGAAGCCGCAGGTCGATCAGGGTGATGTTCGGCTGATACTTGCGATATTGCGTGATGGCCTCAACCCCGTCTGCGGCTTCTCCCACCACTTCAATCCCATCCACAACGTTCAGCAGCGCCACAAGTCCCTGGCGGACCACGTGGTGATCCTCAACAACCAATACGCGAATCAATCCCTGTTCCACTTATCGTCCGCCTCTCTTGGAGCTTCCCCTGGAGTCTCTCTCGGAGCCGGGGCGTGCAAGCGCACCGACGTTCCTTTACCCGGTTCGCTTGTCACTTCGAGTGTGCCGCCAATCGCTGCGGCGCGTTCCCGCATCCCTGTAAATCCGTAGTGACCCGGTGCGGCCGCGGTGTCCTCGCCCGTTGTGAAACCGCGCCCATCGTCCCGCACTTCCAGCGCAATCTCCGCCGGCCCATAATCCAACCGAACGGACAGCTGCTGCGCGCCTGCGTGCTTCTCTACATTATGGATGGCCTCCTGGGCCACGCGCAGGATTTCACGTTCCTTCCCCGGCGGCAGCGGCCTGTATGCTCCAAATACACTGAACTTAGCTTCGAAACCCCGTCCTCCGGCTCCTTCTGTGACTCGCCGCAATCGCACCGGCAACGTTTTTTCTCCTGAGTCCTGCGAGCGCAACGCCCAGATCGATTGACGCGCCTCGGCTAAACCTTCGCGTACATGCGTGCGCGTCGTGTCCAACTGCTTTGTAGCCGCGTCCACCTTTTTGAGTCGCAAAAGTTCGGCAAGCACCTCCAGTTGAACGGAAATGCCCACATACCCCTGCGCCAGCGTGTCATGGATTTCGCGCGCGATCCGATTGCGCTCTCCGAGCACAGCCTTGAATTCGCGCTCGGCCACCAGCAGACGCCGTTTTAAGAGCAGCACAACCAGCGCCGCGATGGCCAAAGAGAGCAGCACATAGAACCAGAGGGTTTGATAGAAATGCGGCTCGAGTTCGAACTGCAGTGCTGTGCCTTGCTGGTTCCACAGTCCGTCATTGTTCGCTGCCAGAACGCGAAAGGTATATTTCCCCGGCGGAATGTTGGTGTAGTAAGCCACACGACGGGCGCCTGCGTCCGTCCAGTCTCGGTCGAATCCATCGAGCTTGTAGCGGTAGCGCACCTTTTGCGGCGCAACGAAACTCAGGCCGGCGTACTCGAACTGGAAATGGTTGTGCCCCGCAGGAATGCGTACGGAAGAGTCCGCTGCATGCAATGAGTCGACATCGTCGACGGCAAAGCGCTCCACAACCACCGGTGGCGGCAGCGAATTGACGGGGAAGTGCGCTGGATCGACTTCGACCAGCCCTTTCGGTGTAGCGAACCAGAGATGTCCGTCGCGCGATCGCCAAGCCGATGGATGGCTGTTGATCGCTGTCTCGCGACTGCGCAAACCGTCGGCGGGACCAAACTCAACCCAGTGCGTGCAGTCGGCCGTCATCTTGCAATCGCAGCGTGCGATGCCGTGGCCCGTAGCGAACCACAAGTGATTCATTCCGTCATCAAGAATCGCCCGGACACTCGTATTCTTCAGTTCGCTCGACTGGACCGCGGAGAACTTCTCGCCATCCCACAAATTCCATCCATGACCCTGCGTGCCAACCAGCAATGTTCCGCCTTGACGCGGAAGCAGCGCAGTCACCACGTTGCTGGAAAGACCATTGGCGGTTGTGAAGTTGGCAATCTTGCCATCTTTGAGCCGGGAAAGGCCAGCGAACGTGGCGATCCAAAGGCTTCCGTTGGAATCCCGCGCCATTGCGCCGACCAGGTCGCTGCCCAGACCATTGGCCTGCGTAAATGTTTCTTTCTTTGTCGCGGTCTCTCCGCCGCTCCCGAATACCCAGTGCGCGAGCCCGCGTCGCGTGCCGATCCACAAGGAGCCATCTGCATCCACCAGGAGCGAGCGGATGAAGTCATCGGGCAACCCGTCGGCGGACGTGAACGATTCGACGGCACTGCCACGAATCCGGTTCAATCCATCCGGCGTCCCGACCCACAAATCGCCGTTCTTTGCAGCCGCCAGCGCCAGAATCACATTGCTCAAAAGAACATCGCGGACCGCATACGTTGTCAACGCGCCGGGAATGCTTGTGCTTCTCCGCAGAACGTTCAGGCTGCCGCCGTCTGTTCCCACCCAAATCTTGCCTGCGCTGCCTTCCACCACGGTGCTCGTTGCATCCGACGAGAGCCCTTCTCGGGTGCCGATGTTGCGGAAGCGGGCGTCGCGCAAAACCTGCAGGCCATCGGTCTCCGTTCCTACCCACAGATTTCCTTCGCGGTCTTCAAGCAGCGCGAGAATCGATGCGCTTGCTAGCGGGTCTGTCACCGGCAGCCGTTGCACTTCGCCGTTCGCCCACCGCGCCAGCCCGCCGTTGGTCCCGATCCAGAGGCAGTCTTCGCGATCCGAGAGCAACGCCTGAATCCTAGTTCCTGGAAGTTCGTGGCCCACAGTCAAAACGATCGCGCGCGTCCCATGCTGGATCACAACGGTGCTTCGCGTTCCGGACGCGGTGTCGCCGCCCGACAGCTTCGCTTCGAGCACGATTTGATCCTTCGATTGCCCGCCCCGCGTCGACACCTGCGACCATCCCTTATTGCCGTATTCCGCGGCTTCCTCCACTGTCTCGACGCGGAGTCTTCCCTCGGGCGTCTCCTTCAATGCTGTAATCGCACCCTCGGGAGGTCCCGCGTGCGGCCCAAATCTTGTCACCGCCCCATCCTTTCGCCGCGCCAACCCTTCCGCGGTTCCCACCCAGAGCGTTCCGTCCGGAGTTTCAAGCAAGCTTCGAATATCACCGCTCGGCAACCCCGGCGTTGTGGCATGATCGAAAACCGCAAACGCAATTCCATCGAAACGGACCAGCCCCGCTTCGGTCCCGAGCCACAGAAATCCGTCTCCCGTCTGCACCAGGGCATGCACGCTGTTCTGGGGCAGCCCGTTTTCCATCACCCACGATTGCCGTCCGTATTCGGTGAGCGACGTGGTCGGCTCAAGGGCCGAAGCGGCCAACGCGCAACCGAGCGCCAGCACACAGAGGATGACCCAACTTCGGCGAGGTAACGGTCGTCGCGGTTCGCGCCGTTTGTGCAGTCCCGTATTGGCCTGAGTGTCGATCAAATGAACGCGCGCGTTGCGCTAGTACCGTGACTTCATGATTTCGTAATCGCAGCCAAGAACCTTGGGTGCCCCAGGTCTCGATTTTGAGACCTGGGAAAGCACGAATGCACGCGGCCACAGTGCCAGGGCTCCAATTCGCCGGTTGCAGTGCGCATATCCACAGTAATTCACGCAAGGGGAGAGTGCTCTCGCATCCGGTGAGGATGGTCCTCAAAATCATTCAAAGGGTGGAGTTCGGGCTCACTCGAAGGACTCAAGACACAATGCGTGGCAGGTCTTAGGCTGTGGTTGTCTCCTGATTTGCTTGTCCATCACACTCATGTGACTTCCTGGGTGGTTGCCTTTCGCAGGGCGCCACCCCTTTTCTTTAGCCCAGCAAGCAATTCCCCGATTTCCCACCAGCCCCGGTCCCAACCTCGGCCCGGCCCCCAGCTCCTGCAGTGGATCTCCCACGTGACTTTCGGCTGTTCAGGACTGTGGATCTCATTTCCACGGGGCGCAATGCGAGCTACCATGGGTCAGCATCCGTTCAAACAGGGAAGCACATTATGGTTTGCCTTGATTTAGCGCGCATTGCGCGCCTAAGGGTCCTGCTTTTGGTTCTTTTGTTGCCGATGGGCGCCTGGGCCAAGAGTCTGTCCACCGACGACAGCGCCGCGAAGGTCGTAAACCTCATGCGGGCAGATAGTTATAACTATCTAAGCACCAAATCGCCCACCGTCTGGATGATCCCTTTCACAGGCGATCATCTGAAAAACATCAAGGTTGTTGTTACCGTCAAGGACTCCACCATGGTGGTCTTCGTGACGGTGGCTGAAAATCAACATTTGCCGGTTACCACCGACTTCATGCGCACCCTGCTCGAACAGAATCACGAGCTTGACCGCGTAAAGGTGGGGTATGACCGGGAAGGGGATCTGTCGGTTCGCATTGACGGCAGCGTCCGCGTGATGGATGCCGCCGAACTGCGCGATATCGTCAACCAGGTGAAGAACGCCTCGGACGAGATCTACGGCATGATCGAGCCGAGCCTGGTGCAGTAGCGAACCCAGAAGAACGACCTCACACAAGGCGGCCGTAACTCGGCTTACGATCACACGTCCCTGGACAATTCTAAAGAACTCGCTACGCATTGCCTTGGGAGTCACTTCCGACTAGCCAACAACCGCCTACGAAGAGGCTGAACCGCCCAAGGACCATGAGATTAGGTCGGCCAATAATCCAAGTAATATCTAGTTAGACTTTCAAGCATTACTTCTGCAAGTTGGTTCGTGCTTAAATCTCCGAAGTCGCCCATCCAGCGAATTTCGTCGATTGCATTGTTGCATCCAGCGTAGAGTTCAAAACGTCGCGATTCTGGCGGTTCCGTCAAAAAATGCGTCTCTTGAGGATGTGGGCCGAATGAAACGAGCAGCCGGTTAAAGGAACGATCAGGTATTGGTTTGTCAAAGTAAAGCATCACACAATAGTTGCCTTGTTGAACCATTCCATTCGCCGAAAACTGATACTTAGGTAAATCGCTCAACGCAGGATTCGTTTCGTCTACCAGGCTCTTCAGTCTCGCCTGAAGCTTCTCGAATTCCGGTTGTGCATAACCCGATATGAACGCCTCGGCTCGTCCGTGCGCTTCTCTCTCCGTCTGTTCGGCATCGGGTGGGGGTGTCCTCCTCGTTGCCAAACGCTTCAACCGGTCCGCGAGAGACTCTGACATCGTTAATCATTCTTTCCGACGCAATAATATACCGACTGCTCTCAATTCAATGAGCCTTTCCTCTCAGCCGTTCAATCAGGATGTACTGCGAAGCCTTGGATTTGAGGTGATGCGGAAAGGCAGAAGCAAATGACACCTCAGATCGCGCTGCTCCCGAGTTCGGGCCTGCCCGGAGGTAAGATCGGTTACGAACGCCAGACTTCGACCCGCCTCTGCTAGCCTTTTCTTCGCATGGAAACCGCGAACATCCGTCTGGAAAAACGCCCTCCTCTGGCCGTCGTCACGATCGACCGTCCCAAGGTCCTGAATGCTCTCAACGCCGCAACTCTGACCGAACTGGAAGCGGCTTTCGACGCACTTGGCGGCGATTTCGATATTCGAGTCATTCTGCTGACTGGCGCGGGAGGCCGCGCATTTGCCGCCGGAGCCGACATCCGGGAATTGGCCCCCCTGACTCCCGAAGAGGGACGAGCATTTTCACTGCGCGGCCAGGGCATCTTTCGCAAAATTGAGACTCTTGGCAAGCCTGTTATCGCCTGCATCCAGGGATTCGCCCTTGGCGGCGGATGCGAACTGGCCATGGCCTGCACCCTGCGCCTGGCCGCGGACGATGCCCGTCTGGGCCAGCCTGAGGTGAAACTGGGCGTCATCTGTGGGTATGGCGGCACGCAACGCCTGCCGCGGTTGGTCGGGCGCGGCGCCGCGCTCAAGCTGTTGCTGAGCGGCGCGGTCATCGACGCTCAGGAAGCGCTCCGCATCGGCCTCGTCGACGAAGTGGTTCCAGCCGATCGATTGATGGAGCGGGCCGAGGCGCTGGCACTCGAGATCGCCGCCAACGCGCCTCTCGCTATGGCCGAAACCCTGCGAACGGTGGACGAGGGGGGCGACCTGCCGCTCCAAGCCGCGCTCGAGCGCGAGGCCGCAAGCTTCGGTCATCTTTGCGGAACCGCCGACAAAACGGAAGGCACCCAGGCTTTTCTTGCCAAGCGCCATCCCAGTTGGACAGGCAGATAGCGGGTCGATCTGCTGGTATTCTTAGACTGTGATTCGTGCTGTCCATATAAGAGGATTCGTAGCGATGGGCTTGCTTTTGCTTATCGCTCTCACCGCTTGCCACAGGGAAGAACAAGCCGTTGAGGGTGTCGCCCAGAAGGCGGAGAACGCCGAGCGCCAAGCCCAGGCCCTGGCAACACTTCGCGACCAGCAGCGCGCCGAATTATCGCGCATTCCGCTGCCCACCAAGAGTCTTTACATCGACATTCGCGAACCCGGCGCCTGGGCCAATCCATTTCTTTCGGTGGAAGCCGACACTTTTGATCTGCGCGTCAATCTGACCGATGCCAATCCAAGCCCGGTGGGTGAAGGAACCATGTTGCGGCCCGCGGCAGCCCGGCGCCAGGAGTTGCAACTGCGGCCAGCCGATCTCGCCGCAGCGGTCGCCGCACTGCCTCCCAGTGCCTGGCGCTACGGCCGCGTCATCGCACTGGCCGAGGCCCCCGGAGCCAGCCCTAAGGATCGACCCAAGATCCGCCGCAACGTCGAAGTTGCCATTCAACAGCTCAACGACCTCGGCGTTCTCGTCGAAGAGTGGCCAGCGCGGTAATCCGGCCGGACTTGCGCGCGGAGTGTCGCCGCAACGCAACTCTTCGCAACGCGCTACCATTCCTCCGTGAGCAATACGGCGTTTCCGATTCTCAAAAACTTCACTCCACTCGATCACGAGCGTTTCGCCGCCCACCGCGAACTGGAAGCCCGGCTGAAGGCAACTCTCCGCGGCGACGTGCTGTTCGATCTGGGATCACGCGCTCTCTACGCCACCGACGCGTCGAATTATCGCCAGCTTCCCATCGGCGTTGTTTACCCTGTCGACGAAGCGGACGTCCAAGCCGCCCTGGAAGGGTGTCGTGCCTTGGGCGCTGCTGTGCTCCCACGCGGCGCCGGCACCAGCCTCGCAGGCCAGTGCGCCAATGTTGCCGTGGTCTTCGATTTCTCTCGCTACATGAACGCGCTCGGCGGTATTGATCCCGGCGAAAAACTGGCCACAGTCCAGCCCGGCATCGTTCTCGATCGCCTGCGCGACGCGGCCGAGCAACATCACCTGACTTACGCGCCCGATCCCGCGACGCACTCGCGCTGTACCCTCGGCGGGATGATTGGCAACAATAGTTGCGGCGTCCATGGCCTGCTGGGCGGTAAGGTAGTCGACAACGTCGAATCCCTCGACATCGTGCTCTACGACGGCACGCGCATGACTGTGGGCCGCACAACCCCAGACCAACTGGAGAGATTGATGCGCGCGGGCGGCCGCCAGGGTGCAATCTACGCCGGCCTGGCGCGCATTCGTGACCGTTACGCCGATCTTGTGCGCGAGAAGTTTCCGCGTATTCCCCGCCGCGTCTCCGGTTACAACCTCGATGAATTGCTGCCGGAAAATGGATTTCACGTAGCGCGCGCGCTGGTGGGCAGCGAAGGCACCTGCGCCACCGTAGTTTCAGCGAAGCTTAACCTGACGGCGAGTCCGCCCTTTCGCGTCCTTGTTGTACTTGGATTTCCGGATGGATTTCTCGCTGCAGACGCGGTTCCTTTTGCGCTTGAACACCACCCCATTGGCCTCGAAGGATTCGATCATCTGCTGGTCGAATTCATGCGCCGCAAGGGGCTAGCCCTCCGCGAACTTGATCGGCTCCCCGCCGGTGTGGGCTTTCTGCTGGTGGAGATGGGCGCGTGGACTGCCGAAGAAGCGCAGTTCAAAGCGCAAGCGCTGATCCACGATTGCCTTGACTGGCCCTGTCCGCCTGTCGCGCACATCTGCACGCCGGAAGAAGCCGCGAGTGTCTGGTACGTGCGCGAATCCGCATTGGGCGCGGTAGTATTCGTGCCCGGCGAGCCCGACCGCTGGGAGGGTTGGGAAGATGCTGCCGTGCCTCCGGCAAAGCTGGGCGCTTACCTTCGCAGCATCGCGGCACTTATGAAGGAATACGGCTATCGCAGTCCGCTCTATGGACATTATGGCCAGGGCTGCGTGCACATGCGCATCAATTTCGATTTCCGCTCAGAAGCAGGACTGCAGAATTTTCGCGAATTTCTCGACCGCGCGACCGATGTCGTCCTCGGCTTTGGCGGATCGCTGAGCGGCGAGCACGGCGACGGACAAGCCCGTGCGGCGCTCCTGCCCAAAATGTTCGGCCCGGAACTGATGCAGGCCTTCCGCGAATTCAAGGCGTTGTGGGATCCGGACAACCGCATGAACCCCGGCAAGCTGATCGATGCAGAGCGCGTCTACGATCCCGTCGAGAACCTGCGCCACGTGGGGAGGGGGCAATTGCCTTCGGCCGTTCCGCACCCGGAAAAAGGGGCGGGAACCGAGATCGAGGGAGATGCGAACAGGACGCCGGAAGAGTCGCTCGCAACGCACTTCGTCTTCGCAAAGGATGGCGGCTCCTTCACGCATGCCGCGGAGCGCTGCGTCGGTGTCGGCGCCTGCCGCAAGACCGAAGGCGGAGTCATGTGTCCCAGCTATCGCGCCACCGGGCAGGAGCAGCACTCCACACGCGGCCGCGCTCGGCTGCTGTGGGAGATGCTCGAAGGCGCATTGAGCGAACAGGGATTTCGCAGCGAGGCAGTGCACGAGGCGCTGGATCTCTGCTTGAGCTGCAAGGCCTGCAAGACGGAGTGCCCGGTGCAAGTGGACATGGCGGCTTACAAATCGGAGTTCCTGGCCCAGCACTACAAAGGCCGCTTCCACCCGCTGCATCACTACATCTTCGGATTTGCCGACAAAATGGCCAGGATCGGTTCGCTCACTCCGAATCTGACCAATGCCATTCTGACCGGGCCTCTCACGAGCTCCTTAATCAAGCGACTGGCGGGCGTAGCGCAGGCAA
Source organism: uncultured Acidobacteriaceae bacterium (assembly GCA_963745845.1). Classification (GTDB taxonomy): domain Bacteria; phylum Acidobacteriota; class Terriglobia; order Terriglobales; family Acidobacteriaceae; genus Telmatobacter. The sequence goes on from CAVUZE010000008.1 coordinate 251,011, forward strand.
GGGAACTGCCGAGACTCGCGCCTATCAGCTATCTGAAATCCCGCGCTGGCCGCCGCAAGAATCTCTGGGAGCGCGCAGGGAGCATGGATCCATCGGAAGGATCGACCAAAGCACCTGCGTCGGATTCGGAAAGGCGCGAAGCGCAGTTGGCCTCACCGCAGGTGGAGTTAACCCCACCGCGGGTGGTTTTGTGGCCGGATACGTGGAACAACTACTACCACCCGCGAACGCTCACCGCCGCAGAGACAGTTCTGCTCCGCGCCGGCTTCCGTGTTGAAAGCCCGAAGGGCCATATCTGCTGCGGGCGGCCGCTCTACGATTTCGGTCTCCTCGGCGCTGCGCGCAGTTATCTCGCCCGCGTACTCGATCGCATGAGCCCCCAGATCGAAGCCGGTCTGCCGTTCATCTTTCTCGAGCCGAGCTGCGCCAGCGTATTCAAGGACGAACTTCACGAACTCTTCCCCAACGACCCGCGTGCACAACGATTACGCGAACAGGTCTGGCTCCTTGCTGACTGGCTTGCCGCCAAGGTTCCCGATTGCGCTGCAGGCACACTCGTGGGAGCGCATATTCTCGTGCACGGCCACTGTCATCACAAAGCAGTCTTTGGCGGAGCCGGAAACGAGATTGCGATCCTGCGTCACGCGGGCGCAACCGTGGAACCGATTCAAGCAGGCTGCTGCGGCATGGCCGGCCCTTTCGGCTTCGAGCGCGGCAAATTCGAAGTCTCGAAGAGCATCGCGCAAGACGGTCTTCTGCCCGCCGTTCAATCCGCCAATTCCGAAACGATTATCGTCGCCGACGGCTTCAGTTGCCGCGAACAAATCAGCCAGCTCGGGCACCGACAGGCGATGCATTTCGCCGAAGTGCTGGCGCGGGATTGCGGATGTGAAGTGTGAGACTACGCTTTGTTCCCAGAGTCGAGCTCGGCAAAATCACCGCGACGTTCTTCAGCTATCAGAAAGTCTTCGCGTGTCTGAGTGAGCGGCATGTTGAGAACATATCGTCTGCTGGCCAGGCGATTCTATCCCGGCAACGGATAAAACTTGTTCAACGATCATTCATATCCGCGCTCACATTCTGCTGCGAAGCTTCGGGAGGCTCGCCCCCGCTGCGCTAACATAAAGCTTCAACACCGGAATCGAAACATCGAGGCCGCTTATGTTTGTCGTTGTCTGGCAGTTTGAAGTCGCCGAAGAGAAGATCGCCGCCTTCGAAGCGGCCTATGGGCCCGATGGCCCGTGGGCCAAGCTCTTCGGCAGGTCGCCCGATTACAAGGGTACCGAGTTTCTTCGCGACGCCTATGATTCCGGAAAATTCCTCACCATCGATCGCTGGACGAGTGAACCGGCTTTCCGCGCCTTCCGCAAGGAGCACGACTCCGAGTACGAGGCCCTCGACCGTTCCTGCGACGCGTTCACCGGCCGCGAGACACGCATCGGCGCCTACACTGCCTAAATTTCAAGCCTGGGAGGAGTAACGATTCAAGATTTGCATAGTGATGAATTTAAAATACTAAGATGCGTTTATTTCCATTCTACGCCGACAGTGCCTGCCACGAACTCACCGGCGTTGAATTCCGCATCGGCACCTATACCCACCCGACAAATCTCCTGCTGATCACAGCGCGTCAATGCGCATTCATCTGCAGCTGTGCCGAGGTTCGGGCATAATACCCGGAATTCGTGCGGATCTTAACGTCCGGCTTGTCCACTTGCACCTGCAGCGCGTGGTACTCGTTCGGCCGATCGCCGGGAGCTGCCGCGAACGTGAGCTCGTAGCTTGCGCTTGCATCGCGCACCGCCGCTTTCAGCTCGCCGGAGATATCTCTCCCGTTGATGATGACCTGGCCTCCCGAGTGCTCAGCCAACACCTGCAAAGCGAGATTGGGATACGTAGCGTCTTTCACCGCAGCGACACCCTTGAGGTAGCCCTGGTAATAAAACGGATTCCTCCTGCCCAGGTCGAACGGATCGAGGCAGTAGAGCTGAATGTTCGCTTCGCGCAGCCCATTCGTGAACTGCACAATGGAATTGAAAACCCAATTCCGCTGCTTCAGATCAGATTGGTCGCCCGCCCACGCAAGCAACGGCCAGCCCGGGCTGATCACAAGGATCATTTTGCGGCCCGGCTGGCTCGCCTCATATCCAGCGAGATCGCGCAATTGGGTGAGAGACATACCGAGCATGTCTGTCGCCCCATAGAACCCTGTGCCCCGGCCGATGACACGCAGCTCCGATTGGCTTTTGTTGAAGGCAGCCAATAGTGCATTGCCGTCCTGCGAGGAACCCTTCGCCAACTTCAATCCGCTGTCGGCGAATATGGAAAGCGAGGTCGGGTTCGCCAGTTCGCCGCCGTCCTCCTTTAGAAACCGCTCAAGGTCCTGACGCTCGCGCGCCACTGTATCGAACCCTGTGTTGATCATGTCCACCACGATCACCACATGCACCGGATCTTTTCGTAGCGTCTCGTGGTCGATCGCCCGAAAACCGAGCAGTTTCTGCGGCTGTTTGTTGTCGAGCAAGGTAAAATCGGTCGCCTTCAACCCTTGTACGGGATGGCCCTGCTTGTCGGCGACCACGACATTGATCGAAATGCGGCCACTCGTCGCAGGCTGGTCTGCAGGCGTGGTCGCGCTGGTTGCAGGGCCTGGTCGAGTTTGCACGGCCGGTTCCGATTCTTGTGCGGCCGCTTGGCAGTTCGGAATTGTCAGAAGAGGTACGATCGCAACAAAAGCAACGCGGTTCAAGCGCCAGGAATTGTGCACGAGATCCCCCTTTTCCATGAGACTGTGTGCGGCTCTCGAATGTTGCAGGCTTGCAAGTGTGACAACGAATACACCTCACCAGGTTTATTCCCTTTTTCTTCGCTTTTCCTGTTTTGCACGTGTCTTATCCTGCTACAATCCCTTGGAATCAATAGAAGCCGCCGCGTGTTTTCCGCCCATAAATCAAGGTCGCGCCAGGCGAGCAATTCTCTAGAGGAGTATCGCCATGGCCGTCGTCGACGAACGCACAAAAGCCGTAGAACTCGCCCTTGCGCAAATTGAAAAGCAGTTCGGCAAGGGGTCGATTGTGCGGCTCGGCTCGAAAGAAGCCCTGCTGCCAATTGCTGTCATTTCAACGGGATCCATCAGCTTTGACGCGGCTCTCGGTGTCGGCGGGCTTCCCCGCGGCCGCGTGACTGAGGTCTTCGGACCTGAGTCTTCCGGCAAGACAACGATCACCCTGCAAGTCATCGCCGAAGCGCAGCGCCTTGGAGGTCTTGCAGCCTTTGTTGACGCCGAGCACGCCCTCGATCCAGCGTATGCGCGCAAACTCGGTGTGGATATAGACAACCTGCTGGTCTCGCAGCCCGATTCGGGCGAGCAGGCCCTCGAAATTACCGAGGCGCTGGTCCGTTCCGGTGCCATTGACGTCCTCGTCGTGGACTCCGTTGCCGCTCTGGTTCCCAAGGCGGAGCTGGACGGCGAAATGGGCGACTCGCACATGGGTCTGCAGGCGCGGCTCATGTCCCAGGCCCTCCGCAAGCTCACCGGCACGGTCTCGAAATCGCGCACCGCCCTGATCTTTATCAATCAGATTCGCGAGAAGATCGGCGTCATGTTCGGCAACCCGGAAACCACAACAGGCGGCCGGGCCCTCAAGTTTTATTCGTCTGTTCGTGTGGATATCCGCCGCATCGCCGCCGTCAAGGAAGGCGACACCGTTGTCGGTTCGCGCACCAAGGTCAAGATCGTCAAGAACAAGGTGGCCGCGCCGTTCCGCGAAGCAGAATTCGACATCCTCTACGGCGAAGGCATCAGCCGCGAAGGCGATGTGCTCGACCTCGCGGTGACCCACAACATCGTCGAGAAGTCCGGCGCCTGGTACAGCTATGCAGGCGAGCGTATCGGACAGGGCCGCGAAAACACGCGCACTTTCCTCAAGGAAAACAAGGACATCTTCGTAAAAATGGATGCCGAAGTCCGCAAGAAGTTGGGTATTGGTAGCGCCGCTCCAGCCGAGGTCCCCGAGATTCCGGTTGCCGGCCCGGCAGAGGCCAAGGAAGCCGTTCGCGTGCGCAAAGGATAAGTCATTTAAAATCAGGAATGAAGGGAGCCGCTCAAGGGTGGCTCTCTTTTGTTCTTGCACCAAGGTGTGCAAGTAATGTAGAGTTATGTGCATGGAGGATCGGACACGATGGCACCCACAGAGATGACCAAAAAGCATGTAATTGCGAGTTATGTCGCTCCCGCGCGGCAAAGGAAAGAAAGAATCCTTCAAGTCCGCGTGGGAGACGTGCTCAAAGAACTTGGATGGACAAATCGAACGCCCTCTGTATTCTCGACGTTGTCGTCGCAGAGTTTCCAACGCGAAGCCGGTCTGGAACTTATAGAAAGGCGCGGAGGTCCTGCTTCTGGCGGACCTAGTACCACGGTGCAATTCGTCTACCGGATATTGGATCCGGTAGAACGGTCCGGAACGCCATCTCCCGTCGTTCCGAACGGTGCAGGGTTGCTTGACTTGGTCGGGATCTTCAAAGACGCCTATGCGCCGTTCGGCGGGGGCGAAGAATATCTGCGCAAAGAGCGCGAGGGCCTGAGCTTCCCCGCCGAAGGGCCTCGATCGTTACCAGGACGTGATCTGGAATGAGCCGGGTCTATTGGGACTCGATGCTCTTCATCTACCTGCTCGAAGGAAATCCATCGTACACACTTCGGATCAAAGAAATTCTGTCGGGTTTGCTGGGGCGCAGAGACACCCTCTGCACGAGCGTATTCACTGTGGGAGAGGTTCTCGTCGGACCGCGCAAAGCTGGACTTGCGGGTGGAGTTAATCGCGCACGGGAATTCTTCCTGAAAAGCGGACAAGTTGAACTGATCCCATTCACAGACACGACCGCCGATCGCTACAGCATCATTCGGTCAAGCGTCAATGTGAAGGCAGCCGATGCAATCCATCTCGCCTGTGCCGCTGAATCCGGCGTGGAGTTGTTTATCACCCACGATAAGTCGCTGCAGAAGCTCACAATCCCCGGAATTCATTTCATCACCGGATTGGACACGAGCTTGTTTTGACCGGGAACGCTCGTTCTGGCGATTTCGTAGACAGCGGAAGCCATGATGTTTTCCCGTCCCTGCACTACACTTGAACCACGCATGAAAATCGTCGGGCGAACGGCATTGCGGATGTTGCCGCGGTTGATCCTCGGCGGGCTCGCGATGGCCTGCGCATGCAGGGCGCAAACCGCCCCAGCTCCGCCCAAAGACGCGACCTTAGCACCTGCCGCTTCCGCATCTTCTCCAACTCCCGTTACGCCCTCCGACCTTCGCACCGTTCTCAATCTCAACGGTCCCTGGCGCTTTCAGCAGGGGGATGACCTCGAATGGGCCGAGCCTGGCTTCGACGACTCCCATTGGCAGGCCGTTAACCTCAGCGAGCCGCTCTCCAACCAGGGAATCGACTCTTACACCGGCTATGGCTGGTATCGCCTGCGTCTCGGTCCTCAGCAACTCGCGCAACTCAATGCGGCTGCTCAGAATTCTCCCCTGGAACTGCTCGTGACCAGCGATGGAGTAGGACAGCTCGATGTCTTCGTGAATGGCGCGGAGGCCGGCCACACGCGCGGCATGACGGAAAGGCAAGCGATGTATGAGTCGCCTCCCTTCGTGGTGCGCCTTTCCGGCGTCGATGCCAACGGCGCAGCAGTCATTGCGATTCGAAGCTGGGCAGGCCCGCCTTACACGATCGGGCGCGGCCTCGTCGACGAAGTCTTGCTCGGCGTCGACGACGATATTGCCGGGCGGTTGGCGATGGCCGTAGGCCGCCAATGGAACGAGCACGTCACAGCGGCGTTGGGGGTAACCTTCCTATTCCTGTGCGTGTCGGTGCTGGGCGCGGCGCTCTATACTTGGCAGCGCCATCATGCCGAATACCTCTGGCTCGCGCTGCTCTGTCTTTCCGTCGCTGCGTCCGGCGCAGCCGAGGCCGCCTTCGGCCTGGGCACTCTCTCCGCTTCGCCTTATCACATCCTGGCCGGCGCATTTGGCCGCATCTTCATGGCCGTCACGCTCGAATTTGTTTTGCGTTTCACGGCGACCCCGCCGCGCCGTCTCGTCCGCGGCGTGCAAATTGGCGTGCTCGTTCTGCCCCTCCTCGCTCTGGCTGGCTGGGAACAGGTCTATGAGATTTTCTCTGTTGCCGCTGAAGTCGTCTTCTGCGCCCTCGTCTGCGTGCTGCTTTTCCGCGCCTGGCGCCGCGGCCGCCAGGAGGCCGGCATCATGCTCCTGCCCTTCTTCCTCGCCGCCATCGCCGACTCGGCAGACACCATTGTCGACTACGCCGCGAGCCGGCACTGGCTACCCGAACAGTTCGCCTCGCATCGCTTCCATCTCGGCCCCATCGCGTTTGACACCGGCGCCGTCGCCTATATCGTCTTTCTCGCCAGTCTGGTTGCGGTCATTCTCTTCCGCTTCATTCGCATCAGTGAGGTTGAGCAGCGCTCCACCGCGGAGATATCCGCCGCTCGTAGCGTGCAGGCTCTGCTGATTCCCACGCAGCTCCCATCCAACAAAAACTTCATGCTCGAGAGCGCCTACCTGCCCGTCAACGGCGTCGGTGGCGACTTCTTTCAGGTCCTCCCGCTGAAGGACGATTCTCTCCTCATTGTGGTCGGCGATGTCAGCGGCAAAGGCCTGCAGGCAGCCATGAATTCGAGCACCCTCGTGGGCGCCTTGCGCAATGAGCTCTCGCACGATCCGGGTACGGTGCTCGATCATCTCAATCACGTGTTGCTCGGCGCGGTTTCATCGCCGGGAGCCGTTCCTGGACTCGATTCGGCGCCCTGTTTTGCTACCTGCCTCTGCGCCCGCATCTATCCCGATGGCACGCTGACCGTCGCCAACGCCGGGCATTTGAGCCCCTATCGCGACGGCCGCGAACTGGAGCTACCCCCGGGCCTGCCGCTCGGCGTGATTGCCGACTCGCACTACGAACAGGCCACATTCCAGCTCAATCGCGGCGACAGGCTGGTCTTTCTCTCCGATGGCGTCGTCGAAGCCCAGAATGCAGAAGGCGAACTGTTTGGCTTTGAACGCACGCAGCAGGTCAGCAACGAGCCCGCCCGCTACATCGCCCAGACAGCGCAGCGCTTTGGCCAGACCGACGACATTACAGTCGTGTCTCTCTACGTGGCTTCGCGTACTGCGGAGCACAAAGCCACGCCGGCCTTTCAAACAAGCTGAATCCTGATCCCTGTCCCCTGATCCCTGTTCTTCGCCCATGCCGTAGAATCACGATGAGCCGATCCAATGAGCGTGAAAGCCGTTTATCCCGGGACCTTTGACCCGCCCACGAACGGGCACCTCGACTTGATTCAGCGCGGGTCGAAGCTCTTCGAGCACCTCACCGTCGCCATTCTCAGGAACCCGGTCAAAAATCCTCTCTTTACCGTCGAAGAACGCGTGGAGATGCTCCGCGAATCCACCGCCGCTCTGGGTAACGTCTCCGTCGCGACCTTCGATGGCATGATGGTGGACTTTGCCCGCCAGCTCGGCGCAACCGCTGCCTTGCGTGGCATTCGCGCCATCTCCGACTACGAATACGAATTCCAGATGGCCCTGATGAATCGTCGTCTCGCGCCTGAAATCGAAACGGTTTTTCTGCAGCCGGCCGGCCGCTATTCGTTCGTCAGCTCCCGCATGGTCAAGGAGGTCTTCGGCTTCGGCGGCGACGTCACCGGCCTCGTCCCACCCAACGTGCTCAAGCGCCTGCGCAGCCGCATCAACGGCGGGTGAATCCCCTCGCGAAAGACGACTGCTCTTCGCTCCATCCCGACTTGTGTGGATGGTCCAAGGCACGGCCTCGCAGGCAACGCGGATCTTGCCATTCCCAGCCCGGTCCACTACAGTGAGCAGTCGGCACGAACGACAATGAAACTGAGATGTACCCATGCGCCGCAGCCTTAAGAAAGGATTCCTGATGGACCGCCGCACATTTCTTTCTGCTTCTTCTTCCGCATTCATCGCTGATGCTCTTCTTCCATCCCTGTCTCAGGCCGAGGTGAATTCCGCCAGCCTCCAGCCGATGGCCCTGGGACTGCTCGTGAGCCCGTTCAAAGCCCCCGAAGCCACGATTCGGCGCGTTCACGATCTCGGCTTCTCCAACTGCTTTCTTTCTCTCGATGGATATATCGGCGGTGGATTCACGCCGCAACTCGCCAACCAGTTCAGAGACCTGCTCTCGCAGTACAACGTCGTCGCTACTACCGTCGAAGTCGTCGGCCCGCCTCCGCTCGAGTGGAACTTCCTTCGCGGCCCTTCCACGATCGGCCTTGTTCCCGCGGCCACACGCGCTGCCCGCATCGATGCGCTTCGCCAGGTCTCCGATTTCGCCAAGCTGCTCGGCATCGGCCAGGTACAGACCCATTGCGGCTTTATCCCCGAGGACCCTGCCGACGAGAAATACCCCGGCGCCGTCGAAGCCATTCGCACCGTCGCGCAACATTGCCACGGCAACGGCCAGTACTTCCTCATGGAAACCGGTCAGGAGACTCCAACCACCATGTCGCGCATGATTCGCGATGTGGCCCTGCCCAACCTCGCCGTGGGTCTCGATACCGCCAACCTGATCCTTTACGGCAAAGCCAACCCGGTCGACGCCGTTGATATCCTCGGATCGCATGTCCGCAGCATTCATGCCAAAGACGGCCGCTGGCCCACCGACCCCAGCCAACTCGGCGAAGAAGTGCTGATCGGCAGAGGGCTGGTGGACTTCAAGGCCGTCTTTACCAAGCTTCATCGTCTCGGGTACACAGGGGCCGTCACCATCGAACGGGAGACTTCGGGCCCGCAACAAATTGAGGACGTCCGCCAGGAGAAGCTCTATCTTGAAAACATCCTGCGCGAAGTCCTCGCCTGACTCGCCATGTTCCACGCAACACCAGACGCGAAGACGCGCAGACAAGGAAATCCTCACGTATGGACCGCCGTGCATTTCTTCTGAAAGGGTCGCAAGCAATCTCTGGAATCATGCTGCTCAAAGCAAACACCGCATTCGGCTATCAGGCGAACTCAGCTGTACGGCTGGGGCTGCTGGGCTGTGGCAACCGCGGCACTGCAGTCGCCACTTCGTTTTCGCGCAACACAGCCGCACAGGTCGTCGCGCTCGCCGATCTCTTCGCCGATCGCCTTGAGGCCCGGCACGACATCTTCAACAAGCTCAATGCCGAACTCGGCCGCGCGCCCATCGACAGCAGCCTCCTCTTTCGCGGGCCGCATGCCTTCGAGCAGCTGGCCGGCTCGAACGGAGTCGACCTGATCCAGATCTCTACGCCTCCGTTTTTTCATGTCCAGCATCTTGAGGCTGCCGTCGCTGCGGGCAAGCATGTCTACTGCGAAAAGCCGGTAGGCATCGACGTCCGGCAGGCGCAGCACGCGCTTGAGATTGCCAAGCGCGTCAAATCCACTCAAAGTGTCGATGTCGGCTTCCAGTGCCGCAACGCGCCGCCCATCGCCGCCATCGCCGAACGCATCCAGTCCGGAGCCCTGGGCAAAATCGCCACCGTCGTCGGCAACTACAACGCACCAGCTTCCGTTGAAGTTACGCATCCCGGTATCTCGCCCGACGAGTATCGCCTCCGCAACTGGCTTTGGGACCGCGCCCTCTCCGGCGACATTCTGGTTGAGCAAAACATCCACCTCATCGACCTCTGCAATTGGATCGTCGGCGCTCGCCCCCTCAAGGCAACCGCCACCGGAGGCCGCAACGTGCTCACCCACTTCGGCGACTGCTGGGATAACTACCAGGTCGATTTCACCTACCCCAACGACGTCCACTTCTCCTTTTCGTCCACGCAGTTCGGGACCGACGGCAAGTTTGACGCGGGCCTCAAGTTCTTTGGCGCTGCGGGTTCGGCCACCGTTCCTTATTCGGGTCCCATTCTGATCACTGGCGCAAACGCCTGGGAATGGAAGGACTCGAATGTTGCCGCTCCCGGATCGGGGCAATTCGCTGCGAATGGCAGCTTCCTCGACAATCTCCAGTTTGCCGATCGCGACAAGGAGAGGGCCTTCATCGACAGCATCGTCACCGGCCCGGTTCACAACCAGATTGCCGCCGGGGTTGAAACTGCGCTCAGTTGCATGCTCGGCCGCATGGCCGGATTGAAACAGGCCGAGATCGGTTGGGACGAACTGCTGCACCACGGAGAAACCTATCAGCTCGGCTTCGGCCTCGAAGAATTTGCTTGAGACGACCGGCGCTTTCTACACAGGAGGTTGGCCCTGCGCTCGAAATCTGTAAAGATAGAAGCATTATGACCGTCGTTGCCCCCGTCAAGACCTTCGCCGACCGTATCGGCCGCATTGAAGTTTCTGCCACCATGGCCGTAGCCGCCGAGGCCGCCAAACTCCGCGCCCAGGGCGCCAACCTGGTCGATTTCGGCGCGGGCGAGCCGCATTTCGCCACGCCGCGCCACATCAAGGATGCGGCCATCGTCGCCATCGAGGCCAACTTCACTCGTTACACCGTCGTTCCGGGTATTCCGGATGTGCGTAAAGCCATTGTCGAGCGCCACGCCTGCGACTTCGGCTCCGAATACGCAATCGACGAAGCCATCTTCACCACCGGCGGCAAGCTTGCGCTCTTCAATACAATTCAGGTCCTCGTCGATCACGGCGACGAAGTCATTTTGCCCGTTCCCTACTGGGTCAGCTTCAAGGACATCATTCAATATGCAGGCGGCAAAGTCGTTTTTCTCGAAACCCGCGAGGCAGAGAACTTCCGCATCACGGCAAGCGCCATTGAAGCCGCCATCACGCCGCGCACCAAGGCGATTATTCTCAACTCGCCGTCCAATCCTGCCGGCTCCGTCGTCTCCGCCGATGACTTGGAGCGCATCGTCCACCTCGCGCACGAGCGCGGTATTTATTTGCTGCTGGACGAGTGCTACGTCTACTTGAACTACGCCGGCAAGCCCGTCTCCGGCGGCTCGTTCACCTGGGCCAAGGAGCACATCGTCATCCTCGGCTCGCTCTCAAAGACCTACTCCATGACGGGGTGGCGCGCGGGGTATGCGCTGGCTGCCAAGCCTGTCGTCGCCAACCTGAGCAAGTTGCAGTCGCAGTCCACCTCGAACGCAACCAGCTTCGTGCAGAAGGCCGCCATCGCGGCGCTCGCCGGACCTCAGGACTGCGTCGTGCAGTTTCGCGCCGAGTTCATCGAGCTGCGCGACTACATGCTCGCCAGGCTTGCGGCGATTCCCGGCATCACATGCACGAGGCCGGAGGGAGCATTCTATGTGTATCCCAACATCTCCGCATTCCTCGGCAAGGGCGGAATCCGCACAGCGACGGAGCTGGCCACACGCCTGTTGCACGAAGCGCATGTGGTAACCGTTCCCGGTGAAGCATTCGGCACCGGGGAACATGTGCGCATCTCCTATCCGGTCACCAAAGAAAACATCGACGAAGGAACACGCCGGATGGGCGAATTCCTGGGCAAACTCGGATAGATGACCGGAAACAAACCGCTCACAAACGAAACATCGAAATGCCCCGAACGCATGGGGTGATGCCGCTCACGGTTTGGACGGGATTTCTCGGCAAGGGCTGGGCAAACCTGTATCAAGTCGAGTAGGATGGGTCTTCCATGTCGACAAAGATCGATTTTCGCCCAGTGATTCTCGCCGGCGGCAGCGGCACCCGCTTCTGGCCGCGGTCGCGCCGTGCGCATGCAAAGCAGGTTTTGGCGCTCGATGGCGAGCGTTCCATGATTCAGCAGACAGTTGAGCGCTTAAAGCCTCTGGCAACGTCCGAGAAAACCTGGGTCATCACCAACGAATACCTCGCCCATGAGATCGCCGACCAGCTTTCCGGAGTTCCGGTGAAGCAGATCATCCAGGAGCCGGTTGCCCGCAACACGGCGCCTGCGTGCGGCCTGGCCGCGTTTCTCATTGAGCGCCAGAATCCCAATGCGGTGCTGGGCGTCTTTCCTTCCGATCATGTGATCGCCGATGAGCCGCGCTTTTTGAAAGCGTTAGACAAAGGCATTGCCCTGGCAGCCAGCGGAGAAAACATCGTAGTGCTGGGCATCGAGCCTACACGCCCAGAAACTGGCTACGGCTATATCGAGACAGGCGACTACACCGGGGACGACATCGCTCTGCATGTGCGCCGTTTTATCGAGAAACCAAATCTGCATCGAGCGGAAGATTTCGTGGCGGCAGGCAATTACTTCTGGAACTCCGGCATGTTTTTGTGGACGGCGCGTACGCTGGCCAATGCAGTGCGCGAGCATTTGCCGGAGACGGCGCCGCTATTGGAAGCAATCGCGGCGGCCTATGGAACGCCCGAGTTCGAACAGGTGTTCCAAAAGCTTTACGCCAAATGCGAGAACATCTCCGTCGACTATGCAGTCCTGGAACCGCGCTCGGCGAAAGGCGAGCACCTGTCGCGCCTCTTCTGCCTCCCTGCGGAGTTCAGCTGGAACGATCTCGGCTCCTGGGCCTCGCTCTACGAATACCAGCTCGAAGCGCGCCTGCGCGGCGACGGCGACGGCAATGTGGCCGAAACCGAAGGCCACTTGGCAATCGAGGCAGGGAATAATTACGTCTACTGCCCCAAGAAATTTGTGGCGCTGGTCGGCGTCGAGAATCTCGTTGTTGTCGACACCGAAGACGCACTGCTCATCGCCCACCGCGACCACTCGCAGGATGTGGGCAAGATCGTGAAGGAGCTCGGCCTCTCCGGCCGCAGTGAGCTGATCTAGCCGCGGCCGGAAAGAATCCATGGTCTTTGCCAAACGTCTCCGCGAGGGCGTACGCCTGGGACAAATCACCTGTACTGTCCGGATATGGAAGCGGCTGCACGTGCGCGTCGGCGGCCGTTATCGGATGGACGAGGGGGAGATCGAAGTGGATTCGATCACTCCAATTGGTTTGCCTGACATTACGCCTCAATTGGCGCGCGAATCCGGATTTGCCGGAGTGATCGATCTGCTCAAAGTCGCGAAGCACGGCAGCGGCGACAAAATCTACCTAATTCGCTTCCACTATGTGCCGCCGCGCAAACGGCGAACCGCACAAACGCGCACAACATGAAAATCATCCTTGACGGCTGCCTCATCGCGCATGACAGCCCAATCTGATTCGATAGACTCTTCCAAGGAGACCGTCTCTTTTCACGATGCCCCATCCACAAATCAAGTTTGGCACCGACGGCTGGCGCGGTGTCATTGCCGACGACTTCACCTTCGCCAACGTTCGCGTTGCGGCCGAGGCCATTGCCGCCTATGTGCACGCCCAACGAGGTTCTGCTCACGAGGATCCTGCGAAAGGCCTCTGCATTGGCTACGACACGCGCTTCGGCTCGAAAGCCTTTGCGCGTGCCTGCGCAGAGGTCGTTGCCTCCACCGGCATACCCGTGGCGCTCGCCAACGATATCACTCCTACGCCTGCGCTCAGCTACGGCGTGCGCGAACGCGGCGCCGCGGGCGGCATCATGATCACGTCTTCGCACAACCCAGCGCAGTGGAACGGCGTGAAGTACAAAGCATGGTACGGCGGATCTGGAAAACCGTCGATCATCTCCGCGATCGAATCGTTTCTCGGCAAGCCCGTCGCGCGGCCCGCACAGCCGGCGCCGATCAACGAAGTCGATTTTCTCCCTCCCTATTTGGAGGCCATTGAGCACTTCGCCGATCTCGATCTCATTTCTCACTCAGGGATGAGATTCGCGATCGACTCCATGTACGGCGCAGGCGGCACGATTATCTCCGACATCTTCTCGTCGCTTGGTGTCGAGCACATCCAGATCCGCGGCAATGTCGACCCGCTCTTCCCAGGCATCAACCCCGAGCCCATCGAGCCGCATATTCGCGCGCTCGGCGAAGCAGTCGTCGCGAACAAGTGCGACGCCGGTCTCTGCACCGACGGCGATGCCGACCGCATCGGCGCAACCGATGAAAACGGCAACTTCGTCGATCCGCACAAGATCTTTTCTGTTCTTCTCTCATGGGTTCTGCGCCGCAAGGGCTGGCCCGGCGCCGTCACGCGTGCCTTCAATACGACAAAAATGCTTGATCGCATCTGCAAGAAACACGGTCGCGAACTGATCGAGCACGGCATCGGCTTCAAGTTTGTCTGCGATTACATGCTGGAGCGCGAAATCGTCATGGGTGGCGAAGAGTCGGGCGGCATCGGCTTCCAGCGCCACCTTCCCGAGCGCGACGGCCTGCTCAACGCCCTGCTCCTCGCGAACGTCATGGCCGAGGAACGCAAGACGCTCGGCCAGCTTGTCGCCGACCTGCAAGCCGAGTATGGCGAGCACCAATACGGCCGCATCGATCTCCACATTCCCGACGACATCAAGAACGCCGCCATCGTGCGCGCCAAAGCGCTCAAACCGGGCGACCCCGTCATCGCGGGCATGCCGATTTTGCGCCAGGAAAATCTCGATGGCGTGAAATTCTACCTCGACAACCCGGAAGCCAAGACAAAACCCAATGCTGCAGAGACGTGGATTCTCTTCCGCGCCAGCGGCACCGAGCCACTGATGCGCATCTACACCGAGTCCACATCGAAAGACGCCGTCGCGAAACTGCTCGAATCCGGCCGCGCGTTCGCCTTGGCTTAGTAGCCGGCACGTTCACCGTCCATTGACGACTGAGAATTGACCACCGACGACTCAGAACTGAAAACTGCTCCGGAGGAGCCCATGTTCATTCACATCTTCGGATTTCGTTGGAAAGCGCAAGCCACCGAGGCCGACAAGGCTCGTGCCGCTCACGATATCGTTGCCTTCCGTGACCACATCGTAGGACTGATCGACGTACATGTGGGGCCGAATCTCTCGCCGCGCGGTCAGGGCTATACATTCGCCGGCCTGATGACCTTCACCGACAAGGCTGCGGCAGACGCTTACACCGCGCACCCTATGCACCAGGCGCTGCTCAAATGGCTCGTCCCGTTCATCGATCCCGTCGAGCTGGATTTCGAAGCCTGAATCCAGACCGTCCCAATCTCCTTCGCATGAATCTGTTTTCTGTCGCGAAGCCCCGCACGCCTGCTGTGAGCCTTCCGGCTCCGGGGACAGATTTTCGAACTTTCCAGCGACAATTGTGTACAAATCGCGCTACACTGCATCTCCATTGGGTCCCGACCGGACACAGCGCCCAAGGAGATCAGATGCGAATCGAAGACACCATCGGAGTTGTGCTGAAAGGCAAGAGTCAGAACAAGATCCTCTCCATCACACCTGGCCAGACTGTATTTGAGGCGCTCGAAATGATGGCGCGCTACGACATCGGCGCCCTGCTGGTATGCGCGGAAGACCATCTTCTGGGCATTCTTTCTGAACGCGACTACGCGCGCAAATGCGCATTATTGGGCCACGCGTCGAAAGAAACGACCGTGGAAGAGATCATGACCAGCCCGGTTCTATCGGTCACTCCGCAACATACTGTAGACGAATGCCTGACCCTGATGACGGATCACCATTTCCGTCATTTGCCTGTGCAACAGGGGGACAAGGTCGTCGGCCTCGTCTCCATCGGTGACCTGGTCAAGTGGGTCATCAACAGCCAGCAGCAGGCCATTGGCGCCCTCGAAAGCTACATCACGGGTGGCTACCAGGCTTAGCGTTCAAGCCATATCGGAGGGAGCGTGGGGCTTCAGCCCCCACGAAAACCACGCACGCAAGAACGCCCGGCCTTCAGGCCCGGACCATTCTCGCGCAGACAAGCACGATTAGGGTTGCCCGATTTCCCCCGTTTTGGGACATGGAAAACAAGAAGCCGACCACATCACCGAAACATCCGCGCATCGAAATGAAACGGTTGCGGCGGATCGATTTTGAGTTGCGCGATTTTAGGATGGAGCGGGTTGACGAGCACGTTCCACTCCATGCGCAACGCGGCTGACGGAACCTCGATCGCCAGCGATGCCACATCGCGAATCCACTGATCGCCCAGGTTGCGCAAAGGCTCGAAATCGTCGGTCCACCAGCCCGCCGGCAACTTGTCCGGCTCCAAACGCAAAGCTGGTTCTCCCTTAGGCAGCTCGGCCGCTATCGAGACGAGATCGTCCGGCTGCTGGTTCGGCTCCAAATGGACGAACAATTCAATGGCAGCCAGCGCCAGCGACAAAGAAGAGTAGACCATGGGCACGCCGGGTGTGTTCCAGCGGCCACCGAAGCGTCGCGCGCCTTGGCCGGAAAACGCCTCGTCGGCATAGCGGGCCCGGCAGATTCTCCAGATGCGCATCACAGCGCTGCTCCAGTCAATCCCGATTGAAGCCTAGCTATAGACGCCGTAGGCAATGCGACCCAGCACGTTCTCGACCTCGCGTACGCCGGGATCGGTGTCCAATTGATCGAGTGGACGGCCTCCGCGCAAAGCGCGATTCGGCGTCTTGAGCCATGCCGCCGCCTTGTCCTCATCGCCCAGTGTTTCTGCCGCTGTGGAGAAGACTTGCGCTAGGCGCACAGCCCGATCTGACTCCGCAGCCGTGAGGCGCGAATGCTGCGCCAGACGCCGCGTGAGCGTGCGCTGGGGAATGCCGATTTTCTCTGAAATCTCCGCTTGGCGAAGGTCCATCCGCTCGGCCAATAGGAAGAGCGCCTTCACCGGAAGCCCCTCGCGCACCAGCTTGGCCAGAGCGCCGCTCTTGCGCATCGACCGGCCGAGGACCGATTCTCCACCGAGCACTTCGGGAACGGAATGGGTCGCCATGGAGTGCCTCCATGAACAGTGTACGCCATTTGGCTGTTTTAGGGACGCCATTTTGCGAGATCTTGGTCATCTTCGCGCTTACCAAGGCTCTCCACAGTTCGCTGTGGAGGCTCGTCAGCCACTCTTCATCGAGGCTACTCATTTGGGGTGGTTACGCAGGAGAGAGGTCGCCTGGCGGCACCTGCTCCGTAAAAGCTGTCGGGTTGCCATGGCTGTCGAGGAGACGAATATTGGCCAAAGCGCCGTAGCTCGCCGATTCCACTACATAAAGTCCGCCCCTACTGTCAGTTGTGACGCGGGCTCCAGCGGCGGGAAAGTACATGTCAATGACCTTTGCGCGTTTCCCGACCCTAATTGTCAGCTTGGTTCCTGACGGAATCTCAATGTAAGTCTCGTTGACCACATTGCCATCGATCCTCACTGCGCCGGCCTTGATCTTACGATCGGCGTCTGTGACAGAATCAGCAAGTTTCGCTAACGTAAGCAGTTTCGCTACTCGGCCCCGTTTCATATCAGAGCCAATCCAAAAGTTGTTGGCCTTGACCCGGACCGTCTCCAGGCCTTCCACGTCGTTGGCCTTTTGCTGAAACATCCGCGCCCAGTTCTCATCCGCACTTACCGCCGCAGCCTCTCCATGGAAGCCCGCCGTAATCGTCCGCGCCAACCGCTTCTTCACATCCATCGGATGCGCGCGGCCCGCAGCTACATCGGCCTTCAGCGTCTCGACCTCGGACCCGCGAAGATCCGTCAACAAGAAGAAATACTTCCACATCAGCTCATCGGAAATCGACATGAGCTTGCCGTACATCTCCGCTGGCGGCTCGTTGATGCCGATCGCATTGTTCAGCGACTTCGACATCTTCTGCACGCCGTCCAGCCCTTCCAGAATCGGCGTCATCAGCACGATCTGCGGCTTCTGACCATAATGCCTCTGCAACTCGCGTCCGCACATCAGGTTGAATTTCTGATCCGTGCCGCCCAGCTCCACATCGCATTCCAGCGCCACCGAGTCGTATCCCTGCATCACCGGATACAACAGCTCATGCAGGCTGATCGGCTGTTCCGCCTGAAAGCGTTTGTGAAACTCATCGCGCTCCAGCATCTGCGAAACAGTAAAATGCGCAGTCAATCGAATGGTCTCCTCGTAGCCCAGCTTGCCCAGCCACTCGGAGTTGTAACGTACCTCGGTCGCCTTCTCATCGAGAATCTTGAAGACCTGCTCTTTGTAAGTCTCCGCATTCTTCTCAATTTGCTCGAGGGTCAGCGGCTTCCGCGTCACGTTGCGTCCCGTGGGATCGCCAATCAGCGAAGTAAAATCGCCGATCATGAAAATCACCGTGTGCCCGAGCTGCTGAAAGTGCCGCAGCTTGCGCATCAGCACGGTATGGCCCAAATGCAAGTCAGGCGCCGTCGGGTCAAAGCCCGCCTTAACGCGCAGCGGTCGGCCGGTTTTGCGGCTCTCTTCAAGCCGCTCGCGCAAATCGCTGACGCGAATAATCTCCGCAGCGCCCTTTTGCAATAAATCCAGCTGTTCATCTACGGGAAGAAACGTGCTCATGCCGTCTTTCAGTATACGGTTCGCTCTCTACGGCAACAGGAGCCCGCACCAACGGTTTGCTTTCTCGATCGCACGCTCCGTATCCTCCGCCTGCCGTTCCAGCAGCGCCAACTTGAAGCGCAGCTCCTGATTCGTCGCGAGCAATTCGGCGATCAGCCTCTGCAATTGCTCTTCGCGCGCCTCAGGCGCAAGCGGCTCTTCAGCGCCGCTGCGGGATTCGTGCATGGCAATCTGCTCCATCTGCACCTCTCTTAAGCCTCATCGATGGCCCGCGCCGCTGCGTCAATCGCTTCGGCAATCTTGCTCACCTGCTCGGTGTTCAAATCGCCCTGCTCCATCCGCATTTTCAGCGCCAGCTTCAAGTTCATAATCGCTCGCTTGATCTGCGGCGACCGTCCACGCCCGAACGCCTTGCCCGCTTCCTGCATCCGCCCGAAAATGGCCTTCAACACCACGCGATTCGCCTTCAGATATTCCTTCCCCTGCTCCGTGGCGGCGTACATCTTTTTGCTGCCGTCCGTCGACGACACCGTTGCGAATCCCTCTTCTTCAAGCAAGGTCAGCGTGGGGTAAACCACCCCGGGGCTCGGCGCGTAGCCGCCCGAAAGCCGCTCTTCAATCGCCTTGATGATTTCGTACCCGTAGCTGGGCTTATCGGCAATGAGCTGCAGGATGACCAGCCGCAGATGGCCGTTGTCGAAAAACCGCTCGCGTCCACCTCCCGCGAATCCCCGCTCATATCCCTCCCAGCGCTCGCCCCGATCGCCCCACCATCCATGGCGGCCACGATGGCGGCATTCGTGTCCGTGCTCTCCGTGTGCTTCCCGAAAATGTTCAAACATCTTAGATCCTCCGATCTATCAAGATATATCTCAAGATATATCGTAAATAGATCTCACGTCAAGAGCCGAGCGTCTGCCGCTCACCAACTATTCACCTTTCTTCTGCAACTTCCACAGCGAACCGCTTCTCTAAGGCGGAGGAGAGTATCTTCATGTCGACAGTCACGGGCCGTGCGATGCAGGTTCCCGCCGCCGGCGGAGCGTTTCAACTCGTCCAAAAGCAATTCCCCGACCCCGGCCCTGGCCATGTGCGCATTCGCGTGCAGGCCTGCGGTGTTTGTCATAGCGACGCGCTCACCAAGGAAGGAATGTGGCCTGGCCTCCAATTCCCACGTGTCCCCGGCCACGAAGTCGCCGGCGTCCTCGATGCGATCGGTCCCGACGTTCCCGTCTTCAAGGTCGGCCGGCGCGTCGGCCTAGGCTGGCACGGAGGACACTGCAACTACTGCACGCCCTGCCGTCGCGGCGACTTCATGCTCTGCGAGAATGGGCCGATCAGCGGCATCAACTACGACGGCGGCTACGCCGACTACGTGATCGCTCCCGCTAACGCCATCGCGCTCGTCCCCGATGAACTGAAGGACGCCGACGCGGGTCCCCTGCTTTGTGCGGGGGTCACTACCTTCAACGCGCTGCGCAATAGTGGAGCGCGCATCGGCGACACCGTGGCCATCCTCGGCATCGGCGGTCTCGGCCATCTCGCTGTCCAGTACGCAGCCAAAGCCGGCTATCGCACGGTTGCCGTCGCGCGTGGTCAGGACAAAGGCCCGCTGGCAAAGCAACTCGGCGCGCACATTTACATCGACTCCACCACGCAGGATCCCGCCAAGGAGCTGCAGAAAATCGGGGGAGCCCAGATCATCCTCTCCACGGTCACCAGCGCCAAGGCTCTCGAGTGGGTCGTCGATGGACTCGCGCCCGCAGGCAAGTTCGTTCTTGTCGGCGCACCCGACGGCCCCGTCGTCATCAATCCCTTCCCGATGCTGCTCGGCCGCCGCACCGTCGCCGGCTGGCCGGCAGGTACCGGCATGGATTCGGAAGACACACTGAACTTCAGCGCGCTTACCGGCGTCAAGCCCATGATCGAAACTTATCCGCTCGAAAAAGCCGAGGAGGCTTACGCTCGCATGATGAGCGGAAAAGCGCGTTTCCGCGTTGTCCTCACCACGGGCAAGTGAACCAGATCGCTCAAGAGCGCGATCGTCAACGGGTACGCTTTATCGGGTCTGGCCGTCGTCGATGGCCAGATCCGCTGTATTCGCCAACTGCGGAGCCTTCGCCGTATCCAGCGCCTTCGAGAGCTTCCGCGTAATCACCTGGAAGTGATACCCCATCACCGCCAGCGTCATGGCCGTGCCGAAGCAGTGCCGGTAGCGTGTCGCCGCCGCCGCAAGAAACTTCCAGTAGCTCCATTTCGACTGGCCGAACACACCCTGCCGCAGAATCGACAGCACCAGCGCCCTCATATTGCTGGGAGTCATCCACGGCTGGCTTTTCGTCTTTTCGCCGCGCGCGTGTTTCTGCGGCTTGGGCTGCGTGCGGCTCAGGTAGAGCTTCACTCGCTCGTAGTAGGCTCCGCTCGCGTAGATGCGTTTCAGCACCGACCGGTATCCCTCCATCAACTGCGTCGCATCCATACGCGGCAAAAAGTTCAGGCGCAGCGAGGTGTTGTTGCCGCCGCCTGCGTCCACAATCCGCCCCTCTCGGTGCAGCCGACGGAACAGCTGCGTCCCCGGCATCGCCTGCAGCAGTCCCACCATCGCAACAGGGATTCCGCTCGTCTGAATGAATTCCACCATGCGGTCGAAGATATCTTCGTGATCCGTATCGAATCCGAGAATGAATCCGCCCATCACTTCTATTCCGTAGCTTTGGATCGCCGCGACGCTCTCCAGCAGACTGCGCCGCGTGTTCTGCAGTTTGTTGGTCGCGATCAACCCCGACACGTCGGGCGTCTCAATCCCTAAGAAAACCGAACGGAAACCCGCGTCCTTCATCAGCTGCATCAGCTCCGCATCGTCGGCCAGATTCAGTGACGCCTCAGTAATAAAGGGGAACCCGCCTTCATTCCTATTCCGCCACGCTGCCAGCGCCGACAGCAGTTCCTTCGCCCGTGGTTTGTTGCCGATAAAGTTGTCATCGACAATGAACACCGCATCGCGCCAGCCTGCCGCGCGCAACTGGTCCAGCTCCGCCAGCACCTGCGCCACTGCCTTCGTGCGCGGACGCCTTCCGTAGATCTCGATAATGTCGCAGAACTCGCAGTTGAAAGGGCAGCCGCGCGAGTACTGCACCGTCATGGTGGAGTAGCGCTTCATCTTGATCAGGCTTAAATCCGGCAGCGGACTCGTGCTCATCTCCGGCCGTTCCGCAGCCTCATAGGTCGCCTTGGCTGTACCCTGTTCGAGATCGCGCGCCAGGTCGGCTATCAAACTCTCGGCCTCGCCAACCACCACGTGATCGGCCTTCAGCTCAGCGGCCGGCAGACTGCTCGCAATCGGCCCGCCCACCACCGTGCGCAACCCGCGCGCGCGGCACCGCTCCACAATCGCCGTCAGGGATCCTTGCTGAATATGCATGCCGCTCAGCAGCACCACATCGGCCCACGCCAGGTCGCGCTCGCGCAGCCGTTCCACATTGGTGTCCACAAGCCGCTTGTTCCATTGCGCCGGCAGCAGCGCCGCCACCGTCATCAGGCCCAGCGGAGGCTGCGCCGCGCGCTTGCCCACAAACCGCAGCGCATGTTTGAAACTCCAGTAGGTGTCGGGAAACTGCGGGTAAATCAAGAGGGCGTTCATCGGCCTCTCCGCCAGGGCGAGCCGCCGCTGCCGGGCTCCAATCGAGAGGGTCAGGCCGTGTTCCCCATAGTGGAAGCAATGCGGCCATGCTCGCAGCGGCGGACTGGTCCCACATCCATTTTCCCACCACCGCATGAAAAAACTGTTCAAAAGGAACCACTGTGTTTGCAAATTGATTTCCCGAGGGCGACGGAGGCCACCCCCTGACAACGGACTACTGATCACTGACCACTGTTCACGGTAAACTTGAAAGATCATGGAAGAATTCAGCCGCATTCAGCGCCTGCCGCCCTATGTCTTCAACATCACCGGCGAGATGAAGGTCACCGCGCGCCGCCGCGGAGAAGACATCATCGACTTCGGCATGGGCAACCCCGACGGGGCCACGCCCAAACACATCGTCGACAAGATGATTGAGGCGGCGCAGAAGCCGGTCACCCATCGCTACTCCGTCTCGCGCGGCCTTCCGCGCCTGCGCAAGGCCATCTGCAACTGGTACCAGTCGCGCTATGCGGTCGAGCTCAACCCTGACACCGAGGCCATCGTCACCATCGGATCGAAGGAAGGCATCGCCCACCTCTGCCTCGCCATTCTCGATTCGCGCGACACCGTGCTCGTGCCCAACCCGAGTTACCCTATCCACATCTACGGCCCCGTCATCGCCGGCGCTCACGTGGTCAGCGTCCCCATCGTCGAGCCCGAAAAATTCCTGGCCGAGCTCGAGGACCTCATCCCGCGCATGGTCCCGCGCCCCAAGGCGCTGATCGTCAACTTCCCGTCGAACCCGACCACGCAATGCGTTGACCTGCCCTTCCTCGCGCGCCTCGTCGAGTTGGCCCGCCAATATGGCTTCCATCTCATCCACGACCTCGCCTATGCCGACCTCGGCTTCGACGGCTACAAACCGCCCAGCGTCCTCGAAGTTCCCGGAGCGAAGGACGTCGCCGTCGAGTTCTTCACCTTGTCAAAGTCCTACAACATGCCCGGCTGGCGCGTCGGTTTCATGGTCGGCAATCCGGTGCTCGTCAACGCCCTCGCGCGCTTGAAGAGTTACTTCGACTACGGCACCTTCACGCCCATCCAGGTCGCGTCGATCCTCGCCTTGGAAGGCCCGCAGGAGTGCGTCGCCGAGATTCGCGAGAACTACCGCCGCCGCCGCGACGTGCTCATTGAAGGACTCAACAAAGCCGGCTGGATCGTGCCCAGTCCTAGGGCCACGATGTTCGTCTGGGCACAAATCCCCGAACCCTACCGGCATCTCGGCTCTCTGGAGTTCTCGAAGCTATTACTGACAGAAGCCAAGGTAGCCGTAAGCCCCGGCATCGGCTTCGGCGACTACGGCGACGGCCACGTGAGGTTCTCGCTGATCGAGAACGAAGAGCGCACCCGGCAGGCGATCCGAGGAATCAAACAGATGTTCGCCAAGAACCCCGCCGCCAAGGCCCTCGTGACCGCCTGAGGCTGCGTTGTGACGAAACGGCCGTGCTACAATCCGCGGCAGTGAAGTTAGGCCCGTGGATTAAGGTTTGTGTCGATTGGATTGCCGCGCGAAGGCAGGTGATCGCCACTGTCTTCGGTTTAGCGTGCGGAGTGGGTGGGATTGCGTTTGGATACTACTGGTACACCCATCCTAGAGTTCCCGGCCCAGAACCATCCTACTTGGTGGTGCCAAATCGGTCGATTCTTGTGGAAGCATCTCGGGCAGCGAGCGGCCAAATTGCGGTGACCCACGAGGGAAAGGAGGTTTCGGGGCAAGATGTCGTAGCTGCCACCATTTACTTTTGGAACAACGGCTATGCGCCGATGCGTCATGAGGA
The DNA here is from genome assembly GCA_963745845.1 of uncultured Acidobacteriaceae bacterium. Classification (GTDB taxonomy): domain Bacteria; phylum Acidobacteriota; class Terriglobia; order Terriglobales; family Acidobacteriaceae; genus Telmatobacter. The sequence goes on from CAVUZE010000008.1 coordinate 274,735, forward strand.
GACGCTCAAACCGTTCAAACTCTCAGTTTCCGGCAAATCGAGAATCTTAGATGCACGCGTTCTCGACCAAACGCGGCAGCTTTGTGGGATCAGCGTGGCCAGCGATCCTGCTGCGTCGGGCTCAGCGCTAATTCAGCTCACGATCCTTGAGCACGGAGATGGAGCGAAAATGCAGTTTATTTATGCGGGAGATCCCAAAGACATTATCCGGATAGACGGTGCGACGATCGGCGCGGCCAATCCCTCCGAGGAAAGGGTCCACGGGATCCCCGTACCGCTTGCAGTTGCGGCTATTGCCATCCTAGGTCTCACCTGGCGCCAAAGAGTGGGAGCCCTTCTCAAACAGAGGGAGTATTTGATCCGCGCAGTCAAACTGCGGACGATCGAATTGGAAAAAGAGAAATGGGCACTTTTCCGACAATTGCGGGCGGCGCGCGGACTCCCAGAATTACCCGATGCAAGTCCTCTCCCCCAGCTTCTCAGAAGCGCCGAAGAATTAAGCCAAACGGATCGGCTTAACGAAATGCCATCATACTTCTCTGCCTTCTCTGCGGCAGCATGGCTGCTGCTCGCAGGAAGTCTGGTCTGGGGAGCGTGGGGAATTTCCGATCAAATGATGCCCTCACGAGAATTCCCTCTTCGAGAAATTCCAGTTCAGCTTTTCAATCAGTGACTAAAGTCGAACAGAGGCTGCTTTCTCTGGCCCCGGGTCTGACGTGGCCTCAATCCGCACGAACATGGGTGCCCCAGGTCTCGCTTCTTGGCGGGTGGCCCAGATCTCAGGAAGCATAAATCCGCAAGAAAATGGGTGCCCCAGGTCTCGTTTTTGAGACCTGGGAAAGCACGAACCTCAACCATCCAGCGGGCACTTTCAGACACGACCGCGCTGGTTCCCGCTCCCACCCAGTCCAGAACGATTCAATCTCGACGATTCCTCTTACTCCCGTCGAGTCGTGGTTCCAGTCGTGCAGCGGAAGCGTCAGCCCGAAAATGAATCACGCCTTGAGGAAAAGCTCGACCCGATCGCTGGTCCAGGTGGCAATGCCCGTGCCGAAAAAGTCCTGATCCTCAGTCCAGATCGGCGCTGCGAGCAGAAGTGCCGTGGCGACTACCGGCCAGTCCTCCGCATCTCGTGCGTCGATCCGCTGCCGCGCTTCGTCTTCCAGCCCTTCGTAAAGGCTCATGTCGACGGGCTCTACGATCCGCCTAATGCGTTGTAGCAAGTTCAGTCCACCGGCGGGATCGAACCCGCGTCGGCCCGCAATCACGGGGATGTACTTCTCAGCATCTTCAAAGCACACGTCAGGGCTGAAAAATGGTGAGCGGTACGTGAAGGACAGGTCTAGTTTGTTCTGGATTCGAGGGTGACGCCCTGGCGGCGCTTCCAGTTGTCAGGAAGCCAGTTGAGATAATCGTAGATTGGAATTGTGGGTAAGTTGGTCAGCAGCTGGGTGAAGTAGAGTTGCGGATCGATGTCGTGCCGACGGCAGGTCGAGGTGATGCTGGCCAGGATGGCTGCGGTTCTTCCGCCGCGTGGATTGCCGACAAAAAGGCTGTTCTTGCGATTTAGAACCACGCGCTTCATTTCGCGTTCGCTGGCGTTGTTGTCGATCGAGACCGCGCCGTCGGAACAGAACACGTTCAGTTCCTTCCATTGGCTCAGAGCGTATTGCACGGCCTCGGCCATGGGGTGCTTGGGCAGCAACTGCTCCTTCCAGGAAAAAAGCTTCTCGTATATCTGCGCCAGCACCGGCGCCGACTGTTCCTGTCGCAACAGGAGCCGTTCAGCCGCAGAGACATCATTAGCCTGTTTCTCCACAGCGTAGAGCAGGCGGACCATTTCGATCGCCTCGCGCGCGACCTCGGGTGCGACCTTTTCGGCATCGATAAATCGCCTGCGCAGATGCGCCCAGCATCCGGCGCGTGTGATCGCGTTGCCGGCCACCACGCCGTTGTACCCTCCATAGGCATCTGCAAGCAGAACCTGGTTGTAATCCCTGAGGAAGTACTTTGGTCCATCCCGGCCGCGGTTCAGAGTGAAATCGAAGACGGTATAAGGATGATCGTCGTCCCCGACGTACACCCACATCCGCGCATTGGCCGTTTTGCCTGGGCTCTGCATGGGCATGATGGTGTCGTCGGTACCGACCACATGCGAAGCACGCACCCGTTGGGCCATCAATTCCCATAAGGGCTCGACCAGATCGGCCACGTCGCCGCACCAGACCGACTGCGTAGCGCGAGAGATCTCAAAGCCCTGCCGCGCGAAGATGTCTTCCAGCCGATAAAGTGGGACGTAAACAGAGAATTTACTGGTCACGATGTAGCTCAGCAGACCCGGTGCAGCCAATCCTTTTTCAATCGCGCTGGCAGGCTTGGCTGCGGTTTCCATCTGCGGGTTCTGGCCGGCCTGCTCGCACTTCTTGCAGGCATACGTCATGCGCACATGATGCACCCGCTCGAAATGACCCGGATAATACTCGATCTGCCAGCTCTCCTGGCGACCGGTTACGTCGCGTTCCAGACCGCAGCAAGAACAGGCCCGTTGCTCTCCGTGTAACTCATATGTGTGCGTCGTGACGGGTAGGTTCTCGAAGTTGGCCAGGTTCCGTCGGCCCTTGCGCCGTTTCACCCGGCGAAGTTCTTCCTGCAGTTCCGAATGTGCCGGAACGTCATCCGGGTTGACCGGCTTTTGGTCCTGTGCCTCGGCGAACCTCAGCAGCATCTGCGCCAGTTCACCCTCGGTCTGAAGATGGTCCGCACGCGGGCCGTAGTACTGCTTCTTGTAGCGAGCCAGCTCGACCTGCAAACGCATGATTTCGATGTGCAGATCGTTGGCAAGACGCTTTTGTTCCTCTGCCCGTCGCGCCTGCTCTTCGGCGCGCCGTTGTTGTTCTTCGGCTCGCTGCCTCTCAAGGTCCCGCTCACCGAGCAGCGCAGCCACCATGGCCTTCAATGCTTCCTTGTCGTCGGGTAGGTTGGACAGAGCGCCAGGCACGACTAAGTTATGCCATAACTTGCTGCGGATATCTCATACCGCAACCTTTTCCTTGTTGCTTTCCGTGGTGCGCTCGTAGCGCGCTACCCGCTTCAGCTTCGTCATGTCGATGCCATCAAGAATCATCGCCAGTTCGCTGGCGCGCAACTCCACCGAGCGCGTTCCAGCGCTCACACGAGGTAGCTTAAAAACTCCCGCCTCGAGGCGCTTGTACCACAGTACAAATCCGTCCCGGTCCCACGTGAGGATCTTTAATCTATCTCCCCGACGCGATCGAAAAATGAACAGGCTGTCCCCGAGTGGATCCTGAGCGATCACCGTTCTCACTCGCTCCGCCAAACGATCGAAGTCGGGTAAGAGAGCGTCATCGCTGACGCTCCCTCCCCTAAGAACCGGATATGATAGTTTCCCTTCATCCGGCTCAAGCCATGTGTAAGCCCTCTGGAGTGGAGAGCCGGTCATCCGCGACAGTTGGTCGTACCTTCGAACCTTTAGCCCTTTGTGCAAAATACGAGCGCCACCGGGGATCGAAGGGGTTGGCTTCCCCTCTGATCTTCAGATGCCGTTGTATGGGCGTATCTCCCGCATAGAGGAGCCGTTTCCAAGTAGGCTGTCCCAGGGGGACCGTGACGGCGCGCGCCGCAAACCTCCACATCCGTTCACCGATGGCGTGATAGTACCGATTCTTCACCCATGCAGCGTTCTTACGAGGATGTCTGCGATAACTCCACCACCACAGCTTGCGCCATATCTCAAAGTCCATGCGTGCGAACGCACGTTTAGCAACGCAGTGTCGATGATAGTTGGCCCATCCCCGTATGACGGGGTTAAGCTGGACGATCAGATTCTCCTGCGTCGCCGATTTATTCTTCTCGATGATCCCCCGGATTTTTGTCAGAGCAGCCTGAACGTTCTTCTGGGCAGGCGTGATCAACAATTTCCTTCCATACTTGCGTATGTTCTGGCCGAGGAAATCAAACCCTTTCTGGATGTGAGTCACGTGAGTTTTGTCCGCTGAGAGTTCAAGGCCCCGCTCGCGCAGGAACTTTTCCGCCAGTGGTAGAACTTCGTTGACCAACTGAGATTGGCTACGACCGGTGATGATAAAGTCATCGGCGTAGCGCACCAGATGTACCTTGGAATAAATCTGTCGCCCTTTTTCCTTACGAGACGGGAATGTCCTCTTTAGGAGGGACTCCAGACCGTCCAGGGTCCAGTTCGCCAACCCGGGGGAGATAATTCCCCCTTGAGGAGTACCTTCCTCGGTGGCAAACCTGTTCGAGTTTTCGAGGAATCCGCACCGCAACCACTTCTCAAGGATGACTGCGTCCATAGGAACATGGATAAGAAGCCATCGATGGCTGATGTGGTCGAAACAGCCTTTTATGTCTCCTTCAAGAATCCACTCCGGCGCATCGCTTTTCGACAGAAACTTGAAACACTGTTCGATGGCGTCTGCAGTGGAGCGGCCTTTCCGGAAGCCGTAAGAGTTAGGGTCCGCGCAGGTTTCGGCGATTGGTTCCAGAGCCATCAGATATAACGCCTGCATAGCTCTGTCTTTCATCACCGGAATCGAGAGCGGCCTCAACTTGCCGTTAGATTTTGGAATATACACCCGCCGTAACGGCAGCGGGCGGTATCCCCGGCGCTGTAACGATGCGATCGCTTTGAGTTTGGACTGCGGCGTGGACCAGAGTACTTGGTCCACGCCCGAGGTTCGCTTGCCCTTATTTTCTGTCACTCGTTTCACGGCCAGAGCCTTGCCGCTAAACGAGCAGGTGAGCAACCGTTGCAAGGCTTTGACCTTGCCCCAGCGGCCCTCCCGGGATGCCTTGACGATACGCGCCTGCAGCCGAGCTACCCGCTGTTCACATCGTTTCCAGTCAATCTGGTCCCAGTGTGTGACGGCGGCTGAGGATGCACACGCGACGTTTTTCGCGTTCATCTGCGATTTCCTCATACGACGGTTCTGCCTGCTTTCTCGTCCTTCATGACCTGCTGGAAGTCTGCGTGCTTATCGCAGAGAAGTTGCCACTTCCTATCCGCCCCATTACAGAGCGGCCTTTGCTTTTTCCAGCATCCTCTCCCCGCAGACCTGTCGGCGACTCTTGCGAGGCGCTTTCCCCGATTTTCCGGGGAGGCCAGCGGGGTTTCCATGTTCTGATTCAGCGACAAGAATGATTTAGCCCCCGCCTTCACACCGGCAGTCTGGCTGTCCGTGTGACCTGTTGCGGTTATCAGGTCAACCGACTGCTTTACCTTTTGGCTTCAGCCTGTCAGCGTCTTTGGCTGGTCCATGCTAACGATGCCTACGGCGGTTCACATATGTTGGGCGTGTCATCCAGCCTAACCCTCTGACCACTTTGACGCTGGCAGTCAAGGAGATTCCCTCACGGCAATCTCCACCGCTTGCGCGGAGGATATTGTCTCGGCAGCTTCCGACCCGATCGTTACCAATCACGCCGGTGCCGATAGGCTACTGCGGACGGAACCGCAGGTTCATCTCATGATGTATCCATGTTGAACAATCGTTGAATCAGCTTCATGTCACACCCCGCATCGCATGTCGGTCGATTCCACCGCCAGCCAGATCCGCGTCTTCTGCGTGCCGTCCAACGTGTGCAAGCTCGGCAGCCCGATCATGCTTCCTCCAACACTGAAAGCAATGCACGCAGATGATGTGCGTCGAAGCCTGGCTCCACCACAAGGCTCCGCCCTCGCGCCAGCCGCACTTCAATCGCTCGGCTGTGTATCAACGGCTCCGGCCACTTCGCCTCCGGCACCGGCGACAGTTCCAACGCCACGAATCGAGCTGCTTCGGCTTCCCCCAACCGCTTCTTCCAGGACAGAAAACGTCCATAGCTCAGCCCCCGCTCGAAACAAAAACGCGCTATGCTCTGACCGCTCGCGCTCTGAGCGGCGATCAGCTCACCCCACTTTGCACACGCTTCCGACTTCCTCCGCCTCATACCTCAACACTGCATCCTCTGTCGCCAACGCACAAGATGGGCTTCAGATAGCGCTCACGAAAAATGCGGCCACATCCTCGTAAGTTTCGAGGAGACTGCGAACCCGAACGCCAAAAACACCGCGCAGAAGAATGTTGGCGTCCAGAACCAGCCTCTTGAGCTGGCTCATTTACGTCCGCTTTTGCGCCAGTTTTTGTAATCCCGAAGAACTTCCTCTTCCGACACGCCGTGCGCGGCCAACATCTGCTGCATGCGTGCCGCTACCTGGCGCAGCCCTTCGCGCTCGCTGTCGCTGCGTTTGCGCCGCGCAGGAATGTAGTAGCCAACCGTGTCGCCATGACGAGTAATGGCAACGGGGGCATCGGATTCAAGCAGATAGTTCGACAGATTGTCGCGGAACTCACGAATCCCGACTTTGCTGGTTGCCATTGATCGTCTCCCTCAATTGTGTACGCAAGTGTACCATACTGTACCAGTGCTAGCGCCCAGATATAGGGGCGCACTATCCGTGGGGAGCGAGGATGGGAAAGCGCCACGCGGCCGCGCGCAGGTGGGAGTGACCGAAGACACTCCCCTCCCGAGCTGCCTGCGCTACCGTGGAACCATGACCACGCGTTCAAGCAGCGGTTTGAAGTCACAAATCGTGTTCCCTTCGATCCGAGCTATCCAATCACCGACTCATAGGGAGCGATCAGTCACCTAAGTGTGAGCTGCATCACTAATCCGAAAAATCATCCCGAAAACCATTCCTCTGTGCATATCACCAAGTCACAAATCACCGCATAAATGCTGCACTTTTCGTGCATATATTCGCATAAATCCGAGACTCGTAAATGAATGCACCGTGAATGGTGATATCCACAAATTAACCGGGGTTTTACACTTGCTTCCACAGATCGAACCGGCCTACTGTCTCTCTTAGTTGGTGACCCTGTAGGGAGTTGGACAGCAGTTCCGGTCAGGCAAGAGATGCAGGATTGGTTGAGTGAGGTGATTCACTGAAGGCGCGAGCTGACGGTGAAAAGCCGAGTGAGATTAAGAAAGCATCGAAGGTCAGGCAGGAAAAGCTGGACCTGTTGGACACGAAGATTCATCCGCGGCGCAAGCTGAGGATGCAAAGTTCGAGGACAGCCAGGGATTCATCATCGACCCAACCGTGGATGCGGAATCGGGGCAACCCGAGGAAGCACCGACGGAGAGCCGAAAGACAGAGATGCGAGGCGACTCGTAAATCAGTCGGTCGGCAACGCCGAAGGACCTGAGAGTCAGGGCAACCTGAAAGTCGGGACCATCGACGGAACCAGAGGAACGAAGTGCCGGGGCAACCCGGAGCTTCCCCACTGGAGATGTCAGAGGAGAAGAGGTTCGGGGAGACCCGGAGACTTGCCGCTGGCACAACCGGAGGGTGCGAGACCCAGGGCGACTTGGGAGACCACCAGCCGGAGCCGGAAGATTCGGGACGCGGGGAAACCCGAAGAACGGATCGGAGGCGATACCGAGGGACCGGAATTCAGGGCGACCTGTAGATCGGTCAATCGGCACCGCCGAAGGATGTGAGATTCGAGGCGACTCGGAACTCTATCGCCGGCAAAGCCGGAGATGCAGGAGGAGGGGAAACCCGAGGCCTGGATCGAAAGCGTTGCAGGAGGACGTGAGGAAAACGGGGCGACCCGGCCAATCACCGAAACCGGCAGCGCGGAAGGATGCGATATTCGGGGCGACTCGAAAATCCATCGCCGGCACAGCCAAAGGACTGACGAAGTGGGGCAACCTGCGGAATCGGTCGCCCGGCGCGGCCAAAGAACGCGGGGTACGGGGTAACCCGGAGACGCGCAACTAGCCAAGCCGGAAGCTGCAGGAGCCGGGGTGACCCGGAACCAGCACGAGAGGCTGAACGGGACGATGCATGATCCGATGAGCTATCAGGACACCCGGAGAGCGCCAGAGGCCGCAAGGTCTCTGGCGTTTTCGCCTTCAAGCTTTGAATACCACCTGCCCTTATAGCCCTCCCCCAGGCGAAACCCGGCGATGAAGTGAGATCGCTGGGAATCCCGAAGAAAACCCTGAAAACAATCGCAATGAAAAAGCGGGTTCGGGCTAGTTCGATCCCAGCGCCCCGCGAAGCTCGTCTGCGGACAAGACCGTTGCGCACCGCGGAAAGACCTTGTCGATGAGACAGGCGTGTACATCGGCATCGTTGTCGACGCAGCAGTCCTTCACCACAATCAACCGGTAGTCAGCGTCGCTGGCGTCGAGCAGGGTGGAGAGCACCACGCCGCTGGTAGCGATGCCGAACAAGATCAGCGTGTCGATCTCCTTGGCGCGCAGGATCATGTCGAGATCGGTTCCATGAAACGCGCTGACGCGATGCTTGGCAACAACGATCTCGTCGTTCACGGGCGCGACCTCTGGATGAATCGCACCAGCCGGTCCTTGAAACACCTGTTGCCACTGCGGATTTGTCTTGATGGCGCCAAAGAGTTGATTGCGCTCGCTGACTTCAGGAAAGCCAGGACGAAAGCCGACCTGCACATGGACCACGGTCATCGCCCGCTCCCTTGCTGCTGTCAGCACAGCGGCGACGCGCGGAAGGAAGTCCGCGTTGCTCTTGGTGTAGATCGAAACGATGGTGGCTTGCAGATCCATACTCAGAACTGCCGTACGTGCAAGGTCGGGCAGAATCTTCTTCATACTTTCCTCGCCTTGATGATCGTAGCAGCGGGCAGTGGAGGATCCTCCTGCGTCGCGATCCGAACGCGTTGCGAAGAGACGCTTCCTGGCCCTCCAAAATCATCGTTAAAGCGGTTCCAGAGTCGCTATACCCAGAACCCACGAAATCCCTGCACATCACAGAGACGAACGCCCCACCAAGAGTAGACTCGCCGGGGCTCGTATTGGCCCACCGATTTCGAGCCGAAGGGAGCCAGTGATGCGTGATGAAAAGACGCGACTCCTGGTCATCGGCGCGGGCGTCAATGGCTCGGTTTGCGCTGCGGGCCTCCACAACGCCGGCTTCGATGTCACGATCCTGGCGCGTGGCCAGCGGCTTGAGGGACTGCGGAGTGCAGGCATTGAGATCGAGGACCCGATCGGCAACACACGGACCTCTACACACGATCCCGTCATCTGCAAGCTCGAGAACGACGACCTTTACGACTACATCTTTGTGATCGTCCGCAAGAACCAGGTGCACGATCTTTTGCCGGTACTCGCGCAAAACCGGTCGCCTTCGATCGTCTTCATGGTCAATACCGCCCTGGGTGAAGAGGAATGGGTTGCGGCTCTGGGCAGACAAAGAGTATTGCTGGGTTTTGCCTTTGCCGGGGGCAGACGAGAGGGCAGCTTGATCCGGGCGGTCAGGCCAAAGCGAGCAGTCGCTCCCTTCGGAGAAGTGGACGGCGCAAAAAGCGAACGGCTGAAGCGATTGATCGAGATCTTAAGGGCAGCGGGCTTCAGAGCCAAGCCAAGTGCCACGATGCCGGACTGGCTCGCGACACATGCCGCGATGGTTGCCCCACTCGCACTTCTCATCCTCAAGCACGGATGCGATACCTACGCATTGGCGCGTTCCAGGGAGGACCTTCGAACGCTCGTAAACGCGTTGCGCGAGGCGATTCAGGTGCTCCGCGCCGTAGGTCGCCACGTCGTTCCGGCCGCGACACTTTTGTTGGTCATTCTTCCCCGGTTTACGGTTACCGGGTTGTTTCGCGCGATGTTGTCGTCGCGAATCGGTGAGATCGGCGCAGGATGGCATTGCTCGCAAGCGCCCGATGAGATGATGCAGCTGGCGCGAGAACTGAAGGAACTCGTGGAGCGATCCAAGCTGCCTGCGCCAACCCTCAGGCAGCTTCTGCAAACCATCTAGCAACTCAGTGCATCGCAGCACCGCCGCCCGCTCCCTGGCCCGGCCTGTTCTTGCTGAGCAGGAAAGCGAGGAAAACCAGAAAGATGGACATGTAAGACAGCTCCATGTAGACGTCTTGATAGCCCTGCAACTGCGCCTGTTGGTTGAGCTGGTTGTAAATGTTCGCAATGGCGAGCCCCGCCCCGTTCGATCCGCCAAAGTGGCCGTTGAAGAAGCCTGTCAAAGTGCCGACATGCTGCTGATAGGCGATGGTTCCCGGAACCATTGCTGCTTGCAGGTGCTGCTCGTGCCACAGAGTGCGGTTGGTGACCTGCGCATTGGTGACGGCGATGAGGATGCTGCCACCGATGTTGCGGGCGAAGTTGATGAGGCCTGCAACCTGGTTCGAGTCTTCCTTGGGCATGCCTACATAAGCCGCAGTGGTGATCGAGATGAAACAGAAGGGGAGTGGGATCATCTGAACGACGCGCAGCCAGGAGGCCTGCGAAAAGGTCATGGTCAACGTAGTGACATCGGCCGCGATGCGGAAAGTAATGATGAACAGGAGGAAGCCGAGGGCGGTCAGATAACGTGCGGAAACCTTACTGGTGGCAAAGCCGGCCAGGGGCATGACGAGGACCAGCGTGAAGCCGCCGGCGGTGAGAGCCAGGCCGGCGGTGGTGGCGGTCCAGCCGAGGAGTTGCTGCATGAACTGGGGCTGCAGGACAGTGTTGGCGTTGAGCACGCCGCCTACCAGCATCATGAGAAAACAACAAATGGCGAAGTTTTTGAAGCGGAAGACCTTCAGGTTGATGAGGGGGTCCTTCTGCCGCCACTCCCACATCACGAGGCCGATCATGCCGGAGATGAAGAGGAATGCGAAAAAGCGGATGAAGTTGGAGGAGAACCAGTCATTCTCCTCACCCTTGTCGAGCATAATCTGCATGCCGCCCATCGCGATGGTGAGGAATCCGAGGCCAACGTAGTCCATGTTGAGCAGGCGGGAACGGTCGGGCTTGATCCAGGGCGGATCTTCGACAAGCCGCGTGACGAGAAAGAAGGCGAGGATGCCGACCGGAATGTTGATGTAGAAGATCCATCGCCAGGAGAAATTGTCGGTGATCCAACCGCCGAGCGTGGGGCCGATCGATGGCGCAAGCACGGCGACCAGGCCGTACAGCGCGAAGGCTTGCCCACGCTTGTGGGGCTCGAACGAGTCGGCCATGATGGCCTGGGCCATGGGCTGCAGGCCGCCACCGCCCGCTCCCTGAACGATGCGGAAGAGCAGCAGCATGGGCAACGAGAGCGCTGCGCCGCAGAGGAAGCTGGAGACGGTGAAGATGATGATGCAAACGACGAAGAAGTTGCGGCGGCCGAGCACGCTGGAGGCCCATCCGCCGAGCGGGAGAACGATCGCGTTGGAGACGAGATAGCTGGTCAAGACCCAGGTGCCTTCGTCGGTCGAGGCGCCAAGCGAACCGGCGATGTGGGGCAGAGCAACGTTTGCGATCGACGTGTCCAGCACCTCCATGAACGCCGCAAGCGCGACGGTCATGGCGATCAGCCACGGGTTCACGCGCGGCTTCCATTGTGCGGAAGACACGCCATCTGGATTCGTGAGCGTAGTGCTGGCGGTAGCAGTTGGGGTCAGGGTATTCGTATCTGCCAAGACTGTTCCTTGATCTCTGCTTTGGGTCGTAGGTCGTTTGGGAAGAAGGCTGGGGACGCCGCGGCGCTACCCTTTCGTGAATTCTACAGATTAAACATACGAAGACTTAGATTCCAAACAGTGGCATGGAGGTGCACGAATTGTGTTTCAACTAAGATCGCGCGGCTTCGCTAGGCAGGTTTCGCAATCGCCTGCGGTGTGCGCCAGCCGATGAAAGCAATGGTAAAGGCGATGAGCTGCATCGCGACGATGAAGGCTACACAGGCCGGCCATTTGCCGAGAGCCCAGAATGCTCCGGGCAGAATGCCCGCGGCCGTGCCGCCAAGGTAGTACCAGGTAATGTAGATTCCCGCTGCCGTGACACGCGCGCCGGCGGGCGCCGCGACACGCAGATGGCTCTGTGACGCGGTCTGGGCGACAAACACGCCGCTCGAAAGCATCGCCAGTCCAATGATCACCACCGGCAACGAATGCGCGAGTGTCAACAGCACACCGGCGATGGAGCACGCGATGGCTCCGCCAATGCCCGCGCGCAGGCCAACGCGGGTGATGAGATAGCCGCCCGCGGGCGTAACGACGAGTCCGACAAGATACACGAAGAACAGCGAGCTAAGTGCGGTAGTCGAAAGATGAAACGGCGCAGCCGCAAGATAGAAAGTGATCCACGTGAACACGCCCACCAGCGAAAACAGTACATTGAATCCGACCGCAAAAGTTGCGATGAGTCTGCGGCTACGGAAGATTCCCTGCACCTGGTATGGAAACGAAGGAAGCGCGTCGAGCCGATGCTGCGGCTTGGTGCGATTGCGCCCATGTGGCAGCCACAGGGCCACGGCACCCGCACCGGCGAGAGCCGCTGCGCCGAGGGCGAGAAAACTCACGCGCCAACTGAATCGGTCCGCCAGAATGCCCGCGGAAAAGCGGCCCATGAAACCGCCGAGAGCCGTTCCGCTTACATAGAAGCTCATGATGAGAGCCACCTGCTCCGCCGGCCACTCCTCGCCGATGTAGGTGACGAGCACGGCAATGACGCCTGGAACAGTGATGCCCTGTAGAAATCGCCAGAAGACGAGCTGAACGAGGGAAGTCGAAGTGGCGGCGAGCAAAGTCGGCAGCGAGATTCCGACGAGCGAAGCCACAATGACGCGTTTGCGCGGAAGCCGTTCGGTGAGCGCTCCAAACATCGGTGCCGAGATGGCGACGCCCAGCGTTGCCGCGGAAACCGTCATACCTACGCCCGTCTTTGAGGCGTGAAAAATCCCCGCGAGCATGGGCAGCATTGGCTGAGTGCAATACAGCTCCAGAAAGGCGCATACGCCGCACAACGCTACGGCGGCAGCCGCTCGACGCCCGGGCGCGGCACGTTCCTGGATTTGTGTCTGCAAGATACAGGATAACGGACCGTTCGTCGGCTCATGCGGAGTGCGTTTCGATTTCTACGATGTCGCCATCCGCCAGATGAAAGTGATCTCGCAGCTTCACATCGGATGCGACCTCTACGATGGTTCTGGGATGATGTCCTCGGCCCTCTTCATTCGCATCTGTGCGCAGAATGAATGCATTTTTCCCGAAGATCGAACATGGAACGAGATTGACCGAAACGCTGCCCCCAAATTCGTGCCCTTCAAGGCGCAGCACGTTTGCCGGCAGGGTATATGGGGCTTCCAGCTGGATGTTGAGTGTTCCCGGAAAGAGTCTCAATCCTGTTTTTCGGTAATAGTGATCATGCAACTTCTCAATCCAATAGGAGAAGTTCCCCATCCCGGAAACAACCTTTCCACGCAGAATCGGCAAGCCCCACCTCCCAGCCGAATCTAATGCTAGCGGGGAAGTGGGGCTTTCTTAAAGCGACTGCGATTGAGTTTTAGGAAACGGGTCCCGGTGCGACCGCTCAGAACTGCAGCTTCGCCCCGAACTGAATCTGCCGCGAAGTGGTGGATGTTGCCGTGATCAACCCGGCCGTGGGCGAAATGCCCGAAGTCGCCGATGTGTAGACCACCTCGTTCGGAGTGAGGAAATTGGTGTGGTTGAGAATGTTGAAGAATTCCGCGCGGAATTGCAGCCCGAGCCGCTCCGTGAGATGCGCGTTGCGTGTGGCCGAGAAATCCACCTCGGTCAGTCCGGGACCGGTGAGCGAGTCGCGCGAGACGTTGCCGTAGGTGCCAGTTGCCGGCGGAAGAAACGCCGATGGATTGAAGTACTGATTCGGCGTGCGCGGATAGAGCGTTCCGGTGAAGTTCGGATTCCAGTTCGGGCGCACCGGATTGCGTGTGTCGCCGTTACCCGTGGGGTTGTAGCCGAGCTGCGGCGAGAACGGAAAGCCAGTCTGCGCAGTCACGATGCCGCTGGCGGTCCATCCGCCAACGATGAAGTTGACCGGTCTGGCCGCGTGACTCAGAAGGCGCCGGTTCGCTCCAAACGGCAGCTCATAGCTTCCATTGAACGAGCCTGTATTCCGCACGTCCGTCGCCGCTGGACCCCAATCGAGCTTGGGATTGAGCGGAAATTCGACGAATGCGGGGGTATTGCCGCTGACGCTGGTGTTCCACGCCGAACCGTCGTCGAGATTTTTCGAGAAGGTGTAGTTGCCGCGGAACTGGAATCCGCTGGCAAAGGAGCGGCGCACGTCGACGACCAGCGAGTTATATGCGCCGGCGCCCTGCGACACCCATGAAGTTGAGTTGGCAAGCGCCGGATTCGCGTTGGTTGCGCCCGCTGGATAGAAGACTGTGCCATCCGGCTCATACGTCGGGACGGGCTCGTTCATGTCCTCGGAAAGAATCTGGTGATAGCTGTGCGAACCAACGTAGCCGATGGTGAGTGAAGTGCGCGGTGCAATCTGCTGCTCGATGCGCAGGCTCCAACTGAGCACGGCAGGCGTGTCGATATCCGGCTGCACATTGCTCGGCGAGACTTTCGTGCCCGCGGGCGGCGGAGTTCCCGGCGTGATGGTGAGCTTCGAGACCGCGATGTTCGAAATGGACTCGGCCGTATTGAACGGTGCCGTCTGGTCGAGACGATAGTCGAGTGTGTCGAGCAGTCCGTGATAAAGCCCGAACCCGCCGCGCACAGCAGTCTTGCCATTACCCCACACGTCCCAGGCAAAACCTACCCGCGGTTCGGGCAGAAAGACCGCATTGTTCTTGCTCAGCGCGGAGCCGCCAATGACGGGCTGCGTTTGCAATACGCCATCGACAATCGCATAGTTGGCCGCGCGGTCCTGCGCCTCGTTCCAGCCGTCGGTTGATTCGGAGCGGAAGCCCGCGCGCAGTTCGAGCCGCGGCGTCAGTTTGATCGTGTCTTCGATGTAACCCGCGCCTTCAAGCGAGCGCCAGCCCAACTCGGTAGGCGAGGGAACGACCGTGAATGTCTTCACCGTGCCTTGCAGGAAAGTCTGCAACGTGCTGAACGAAGCCTGTCCATACTGATCCTGCGCCAGCAGATCGTTTGACTGAATGCGCTGCAGCCAAACCCCCGCCTCAATCTGATGCCGCCCACGCGACCAGTACACGTGATCGTCCACGGTGAAAAGATTGCGCGTCGCGGTGTTGTTGCTGCCCACATTCAACCCGGCTTGGGTAATTGCCGACGCGCCGTTCGAGGCCGTGCTGCCGCTGATGACGATGGTGCCGATCGGCTCACCGGTCACCCAGCCCGGCAGCGAGACCGGCGAGTAGCCAGTGAAGAAATAGCTGGCTCGCGAGTAGCCGAAGCGCGCGGTATTGAGCAGCGCGGGCGAAAAGACGTGCTGCTCCTGCACGCTCGCGACCTGTTCGCGCAGGCTCTCGTTCACCAGGCTCAGCGGATTCGCTGAAGGCGTGTTGGCCGCGCTGTCGTCGACGGTGTAGACGGCAAAGAGCAGGTCCTTGCCGCTCAAATTGTCATCAAAGCGCGCCGTGCCAAAATCTTCACGGATGTGCTGCGGCGGATGGGAAAAAGCTTCTGCGATGCCACCGCCGAGATCGGGACCGTTCTGTACTGGCCACAATGCCAAGAGAGGCGCAACCGCGGCATTGACGCCAACTTTCTGTTCCACGCCCGCGGAGTTGGGCAGGTAGCCCTGGCGCGCTTCGTTATCGGGCACCAGCGCCACCTCGCTCAAATCCCAATTCTGGCGAAAGCCCTCGTAGTTGCCAAAGAGGAACAGCTTGTTCGCGCGAATGGGGCCGCCCAGCGAGCCGCCAAATTGGTTCCGTTGAAACTCAGGGATGTTTCCCTGATCGAAGTAATTGCGCGCATCGAGCGCGCTGTTGCGTATAAATTCAAACGCCGTGCCTCGCAGATGGTTCGTGCCCGACGAAGTCACAATGCTGACCTGCGCGCCATCGCGTTTGCCGTAGGTGGCGCCATAGGTGTCGGAGGCCACGTTGAACTCACGCACCGCATCTACGCCCAGCAATTGACCGCTGGTCCCGCCCGGCGTGACGTTGATGAGCGATGAGCCGGTGTACTCAATGCCATTGAGGAGGAAAAGATTGTCCTGAGGCCGGCGTCCACTCACGGCAAACATGTTGCCCACCGAGGAATTCGATGTGCCGATGCCGCCCGAGCGCTCGTTGGTGTAATTTACCGTCGCGGGATTCAGCGTAAGCAACTCGTCATAACTGCGCCCATTCAGCGGGAGCTCCTTCACCTGGCGCTCGTCGATCAGGCCTGCGGTCTGTTGTGTTGTCGTATTCACGGTCTCGCCGGAATCGACGACAACCACTTGCTGCTGCACCGACGCGAGGCCGAGCACGAAGTTCAACTGCTGGCTCTGGCCCACAGTGAGCGTGATTCCTGTTTGCTGCTGCGTCTCAAATCCCTCGTGCGTGGCGGAAACCGTGTACGGACCAACAGGCACTGAAGGCGCGAAGAAGCGCCCTTCGGAATCAGTAGTGAGAGTGCGGGTTGCCCCGGTCTCGGCCTGGTGGACAACGACGGTCGCGCCGGAGACTGCGGCTCCGCTTGAGTCGTGGACAGAGCCGCTCAGGTTAGCTCCAACGATCTGCGCCTGCGTCGTGAGTGCGCCGACGAAAATGACGAGTGCAAGGAGGCGGTACAGCTTTGCTGCGAGTGTCACGGTTTCTCCTGAAGTTTTCGGGTGATCGATTGGCCTGTTTTCAGGACCGGGGGGAAGATTGCGCTGCGGATCAGCTCAGAGGGCAATTCTCGGCGCGCAAGTATTGGGGAAAAGGAATTCGGTTCAGCGGCTACAACAACACCCATTCCGCCGGGCGGCGGGGGTGCGGCGCTGCGAGTTGGAAAGAACGAATCTCATGAATCTCTGATGCGCGAATGCGATTCAGTTGATGCCGAAAAAGAGAAAGGCCGCGTCAGCGAGAAGCTGATACGCGGCCGTATGGAAATCGTTTGAGTCTTTCAGCTCATCCACACGACCGGCGCAGCCTGCAACAACACGCGCACCGCATCGATTTGGAGCCAAAACTCATTGAATTGACGGTAGCAACGAACCAGTATCAAGTCAAGTTCCGGCGGGGGCGAAGCTCCAATACCACCCGTGTTTTCCTGGACTTACGCCTATCCGAGAATGATTCATTTCGCGCGTCCGTTCCTTTGCGCAAGGTGACACGATACCCTAAAGAGCAGATGGATTCCCCACCCGCAAAACCTCACCGACGAGGTTTGGAAGCCTTTGCCTCGCGCGACTTCAGGCTCTATCAAATGGCTCGTGCCGGCGCGATTCTCGGTGCCGAAGCGCAAGCGGTCGCGGTGGCGTGGCAGGTCTATTCCATTACCCATCGCGCGCTCGATCTTGGCTACACCGGGCTGGCACTTTTTCTCCCCGGTCTGTTTTTTCTGTTGCCTGCGGGCCATGTCGCGGACCGCTTCGACCGGCGTAGCGTCATCCTCGTTTGCTATTCGGTGCAGGTGCTCTGCACAATCACTCTTGCGATATTCGCGCATCAAGGCGTGCGCAACGTTTATCCCATCTACGCTGTGCTCTTCCTCATCGGCATGGGGCGCGCCTTCTCGGGCCCTGCGAGTTCGGCCCTCATCCCACACCTCGTGCCGGAAAAGCACTTTGTCAATGCGGTCACGTGGGGCGGAGCGATCTTCCAATTCGCCAACGTTACCGGCCCCGCGCTCGGTGGGCTGCTGTTCACGCTGCCGCTGGCTCGCTTCATTCCCGGCACGCGGATGGACGGCGCAGGAATTGTCTACGTATTCACGCTTTCAACCCTCGTCTGGTTTCTGGTCCTCATCGGCAGCCTCCACGTGCGGCCCGGCAGGATGGAACATCGCGACCTGTCGCTGCAGGTGGTTTTGGCGGGCTTCAAATATGTATGGAGCATGCCGCTCCTGCTGGGCGCGTTTTCGCTGGACCTGTTTGTCGTGCTGCTCGGCGGCGCAGTCGCGCTCATGCCCATCTTTGCCAACGAGATACTCCATACCGGTCCGCGTGGACTCGGCGTACTGCGTGCTGCTCCAGCCATTGGCGCACTCACCATGTCGCTGGCCATGGCGCGATTCCCCATCAATCGCAGCGCAGGCAAACGCCTGTTCGTATGCGTGGGCATCTTCGGCGTTGCGACGGTGATCTTCGGACTGTCGCGCAATCTATGGCTTTCGCTGGCAGCGCTGGCAGTCAGTGGCGCCGCCGATACCATCAGCGTCATCATTCGCGGGTCGCTCTTGCAGCTTGCCACGCCTCCCGAGATGCGCGGCAGAGTCAGCGCCGTCAATTCGCTCTTCATCGGCGCATCCAACGAATTGGGAGAATTTGAAAGCGGGCTCACCGCGCAGTGGTGGGGCGCTGTGCGCGCGACCGTGATTGGCGGATTGGGCGCGCTCGCCGTCGCCGGGCTTTGGTCCGTGTGGTTCCCCCAATTGCGCAAAGCTGATGGGCTGACCTCGGCCGCGTTGCGCCCACAGCGCTCCAAGCCCGAAGAAGCGACAGCCAGCAGCTAGCGACATCTACCTTTGCAGTAAATCGATAGGTTCGGTGAAATCCGTCACGCGAATATGCTTCGCCAATGTCGGATGCTGACGCTGCAACCCCAGAAACATCTCCCACGCCACGCGACGATAGCTGAAATGCCCAGCCGGCGCGGACCGCAGTTCGCTGATGTATTGTGCTTCGGCAAAATCCATTTTGAAGAGACACCGAACGCGCGTCGCCAACGGCAGCAAGTAGAGCGCGGACGTCGCAGCTTCCGGCGCAGACCCGGCTGCAATCCGTGCGCTCGCTCTGTGCGCTGCATCTGCGGCCGCTTTGTAATCGCCTAGAGCGCCTGCTTCCACCAGCAAGTTCACATCCGCGCCCAGATCTCCGACGAGAGGCGTGTCGTACCCATGCCGCCCAGTGAATCCCTGCTTGATCTGCACGCAGCGGCGATGCCGATGCATATCGCGGAATCCCCCAATATCCATCAGGATGTCGAACCGCAGCGCAGCCCCGGCATGAAATGCGCGCAGAGCTTCATCATGTCGTCCGCGGCGGCGCAGACCCACTTCGATAATCTCCGAGACGCGGCCCTCGGGCAGACTCGCGATCAAATCGCGCACTTGCCGATAAGGATGATGGCTTGCCCAGTAAATCAGCGTCGCCGCCAGTTCCACTTCCAGAGTCTCCGTCCGCTCCACCAGGTCGACCACAGGAGCCGTCGCGATGGGCTGATCCTTCAGCAACTCAGTCGCTGCCTGTTCCAGCTCCGTTTGCGTCTCCATCAAATACGGATTCGGCTCGGCGTATTTCACCAAAGTCGGCGCGGTGCGTACCTCTCGCGTGAGCAGTGAAGCGGCCTCGGCAGCCAGATCCGGATTCGAAGCAAGTTTCTCCACGAACGCCGCGCCTGCCTGTCCATAGACATTCCAAGCCGGCCCGGTAGCTGCTTCGCGGAGCCTCTTTCCCAAGTCCCGAACTTCGGCCATGGGATGCGAAAGCAATCGCGAAACCTGAGTCTCAAGCGTGCGGGCATTCACAATCTGCCCCAGCGATGTATTCGTTGCAAGCGGCAGAAGGTAGCGCGCGACATCGAACGCCCGCGCCTTCAGCGTTCGTTCGTAGGCTTCGGGCTTCATGGCCTCGGGCCGCGCCACGCGCTTGCGCAGAGCTTCTTGAACGGCTGCGGTCGTGCGCTGGTAGGCGGCAAAAAGGTTCTCCACAGTCTCGGCATAAAGCTTCGCCGAAGGGGAGTCCGTACCGAATTCCGGGAAAAACCAGCCTGATTTCAGGAAATTCTGATAGCGAGTGGATCGCTCCTGCCCATCCCACCGTTGTTCATCCACAAGAACAATCGCTGCCAGCAGGCTCAGCCGCTCCACCGCAAATGCGATGTGTGCAAGGTCCGCGATGGACCGGTGACCGTATTGAAAATAGAAGGTGTTGAGAAACTGCTCGGCTCGCTGCGCACTGATTTCCGCCAGAGACTCGCGCATCGAAAGCGCGGAGCGCGAATACTTGGCCATGGCATAAGCCAGAACTTCAGGATCGGCGCCGTGGACGGCAAAAACATCGGTCTGGTTACGGGCGCCGGCGGGGAGAAAAGATTCACTGGACATTCGGTTGGACTCGCGACCAGAATACGGCATGAGAGCGGTTCTCCAGCGTCTTACCGCTTGGGCGTAAAATGGGAGTGTTTCTCTCCGAGGGAAAGAGCTTGACGCGACCGCTGGGCAGGAGTCAACTGGAGACCACCGTGGGGCCTTGGCAGGTCTGTGCATCCCAGACCCCGAGAGTTACGTCCTATTAGATTAGGCAGGAGTTGCGGGGGGTCATGCGGGAGATCAAAGTGCGGACTTCGCAGCGGCCACGGCCATTGCCGCCCGGCCGCTGGGCGATGACCCAGCGGTGGAATGATCTGCTCTTTGCCCATTGGCGGGCCCTGCCATCCCAGGTGGCCTCGTTGCTGCCGGAAGGTCTGCACCTCGACACATTCGACGGATCGGCATGGGTCGGTGTTGTGCCGTTCTGGATGGACCGCATTAAAGTGCGTGGCATTCCCGCCATCCCTGGAGCGTACAGCTTTCCGGAACTCAATCTTCGCACCTACGTGCGCGACCATCGCACCGGAACTCCCGGGGTCTACTTCTTCTCGCTCGACGGCGCGAACCTGCTGGCGGTCATGGTGGCCCGTAGTTTTTATCACATGCCCTGCTACTGGTCCGAGATGCGGATCGATTCGCAATCGGAGCGGGAGTTTGCCTTCTTCAGCCGAAGACGATTTGTCTCGAAGCCAGTGATCTTCAAGGCGCGCTATCGGGGATTAGGCCCTACGCGCAAGCTGGCCGAGAGCCGCAGCGGCACGCTCGAATTCTTCCTCACGGAGCGCTACTGCCTGTTTACGCACAACACTGCGGGAGAACTGGTTCGCGCGAACGTGCACCATGTGCCGTGGCCGCTTGAAGACGCGGCGGCCGAGATCGAGCGCAACGATTTGCCCGCTTCGATCGGTATCGACATTCAGGGCCAGGAGCCCGTGCTGCACTATTCGCGCCGTCTCGCCGTCTACATGTGGCCGCCGGAATTGGCTGCCCCGGCCCGCGGACGCCAACGCATTCCCGCGCAGGCCATGCCGAGCGCCTGAGCGGGGAGTGGTGTGGCACAAGCCGAGATGGCCTCTATTCATACTGTCTTCCTGCCGAAAATCCCGGCCAAACTTTATCAAAGCCACGATCCCTATAATGACCTTCGGATGAACATGGTGCACCTCTAATGCGCCGTGCGGAGGAATGTCGACACGATGGCGGATTTGCAGGGAAGGATTGCGCTGGTTACGGGAGCGAGTCAAGGCATTGGGCGCGCATGTGCTATCGAGTTGGCGAAAGCCGGAGCAACCGTGGCGCTTGCTGCGCGAAATGAGACCAAACTCGCCGAGGTGGCGGCTGAGATCGCGGCAGCTGGCGGACAGGCAGCGGCCTTCGGCCTCGATGTCGCAAGCGAAGAGTCCATTAAGACCGGCGCGAAGGCGGTGCTCGATCGTTTTGGCAAAGTCGAAATCCTTGTCAACAACGCAGGCATCACACGCGACGGGCTCATGATGCGCATGAAGCGTGCGGACTGGGACGATGTGCTTGGCACCAATTTGACAGGCACATTTATGCTGACGCAGGCGCTGCTGCCCGCGATGCTGCGGAATCGCTGGGGCAGGATCATCAACATCACCAGCGTGGTGGGCCGCACCGGCCAGGCCGGACAGGTGAATTATGCGGCTTCGAAGGCAGGGCTCATCGGGTTCACGCGATCGCTGGCGCGCGAGGTGGCATCGCGCAACGTCACCGTGAATGCTGTCGCCCCTGGGTATATTGAAACGCCGATGACCGCAGTGCTCGATGAGAAACAGCGCGAGGTGATGATGGTGCAGATTCCGCTGGGACGCCCAGGCACTGACCTTGAGATCGCGCAATCGGTGACGTTTCTCGCGTCGAATGCGGCCGCCTACATCACCGGCCATGTACTCGACGTCAACGGCGGTATGTTCATGGGTGGATAGACGTCCTGCCTAAATCCCCAGCCGTTCTTTCACGCTGCGCACGCGGTCGCGCGCCACGGTCAGCTGCGTATGCGAAGCGTCTTTCAACGTAAGCACGACTTTGCCGGCGAACCACGAATTCACCTCGTGTACCCAATCGACATTGACGAGCGCGCCGCGATGGATGCGCAGAAATTTTGCAGGATCGAGCCGGTGCTCGAGTTCGACGATGGTTTGGTCCACGCAGTGGCTGCGGCCGTTGACAACCGCGTACGTCAGCTTGTCCTGCGCGATGAAATGCGTCACATCATCGAGCGGTAGAAACGAAATGCGCTCACCAATGCGCGACGCGATACGATGTGGGTAGCCGGTTTGGCCACGCTGAAGAGAAGCCGCCAATTCGTGAAGCATCGCAGGCAGATCGGGGCTCCGCTGCCAGTCGGGTTTTACCAGCGGGCGTAGCTTTCCCAGCTTGCCGAGCGCCCTGTGCAACTGATCAGTCTCGATCGGCTTGAGCAAATAGTCGATGGTGTTGGCCTCGAATGCACGCAGGGCATGCTGATCGTATGCGGTCGTAAAGATGACAAACGGCTGGCGCGTGAGCCGCGACAACAATTCGAAACCATTCATCCCCGGCATTTCGATATCGAGGAAAAGAACGTCAATTGCCGCGCCATCCGTGCTGTTCAGGAATTCAACAGCACGCGTGGCATCGGATGCTTTGCCGGCAACGTGAACGATCGGAAACGCAGCCAACAGTCTCTCGAGCCGCTCAGTTGCCAGCGGTTCGTCATCTACGAGATATGCGTGCAGAGCGGAAGTATCCATCGGTCTTCTTAGCATTCCGCTGGGAACGAGATCCGCGCAATCGTCTTCCCATTCTCGCGCGTCACATCGAGTTGCCCGGCCTCATCAAACAGCAGCTGTAATCGCGCGGAAAGATTGCCCAGTCCGTGTTCCGGGGAGATGGATGCGAGTGAAAAACCGGGACCATCGTCAACCACTTCCAGTTGCATGCGGCCGTTGGCTTTCAATCCCGCAATCCGAATCGTGGCTCCTTCGCTGCGTTGCGCCGCCACATGTTTCACGCTGTTCTCCACCAGCGATTGCAGTGCTAAGGGTGGTACCTTGACCGACCCGACCGACTCCGGCACTGCGATTTCATAGCGCAAGCGAGGCCCAAAACGCGTCGACTCAATTTCGAGGTAGTCGCGCACCACCTTGAGTTCCTGTGACAAGGGAACAAGGCTGCTGTGATTCGCATTGAGCGAGAAGCGGAGCAGCGAAGCGAGCTTGCTCACCGTGTCTTCCGCGCGCACGGGATCGGAGGGGATCAGGGCGGCGATCGAATTCAGAGTGTTGAACAGAAAATGCGGATGAATGCGCGATTCAAGCGACGAGAGGCGCGCTTCCGCCAATAGCTTGTTGGCCCGCTCCTGCTCAACTTGACGGGTACGCAATTCGATCGTGGCGTCCCGAAGTTTGTGACGGAGCGTCTCATACGTCATGATGCTCAGGCCGATGACGAGCGTGATCACGATGGCAAAGGGATAAGAGAACCGAAACTCGTTCCAATACTGTGCGGGTGGAACAAATCCGATGATTTGCAGGACAAATGCACTGGCAAAGCATCCGAGAGTCGCCGTCACCAGCAGCACCAGCGTGTGCAGGGCAAAAATCGCTTTGCCGAGACGCGCGTCCAATCGAACGCTGGTCCAAGTGAGCATCGCCGCGGAGGGAACCCCGATGAAAGCCGAATACACAAGCGCTGCAACGTAATGGCTCGCAGCTTCGGATATCCTCAGCTTGCCCAAGACCAGAAAGAGCAGGACGATGAATGCAGCGACGAACGGAGCAAGCCACACGCCATTTACGAGTCCGTAGAGCAGTGGCGGCCGTTGCTTCCACGACCTCATGCGCTTTCCAGAAGACATCTCTTGCTCGTCGTAATTCATAACTGAAAACGAATCCCCAAAGAAGTGGCCGTGCTGTAAGGCGTCGAACCATAGTCCGATAGTTTGCTGCCGTGCGGGATCTCCATGTGCAGATACGACGAAACGTGATTCCCGAACCAGCGGTTCACATCGAAGACGCCGGTGGAGCTGTGGTCGTTGAGATTCGTGACGATGGAGCCTGAAACATCCCACTCCTTCCAGCCTGGCAGCTCCCGGAGCCGTGATTTGCCGGCGTAAAGGAAGGCGTAGTGCTGGCGGCCTGCGACTGGAGAGATTGTCATGTCGCGATAGTAAGAGGTGTTAGGCGGCGTAAAGAACTCGCCGATGAACGAAACGCCTGAATGCATGGTGAACTTGCCGCCGAGGAGCACCGCTGCCTGATCACGCCACAGGCCTTCGCCATGAATCTCCCACGCCTGGCCAACGACGCGCGTAAACGTCAGTCCGCCGAACGAGTCGGAGCCGCGATCGTTTCCCGCAATCAAAGAAGTGTCGAATCCATGCACTAAGACGTTATACCGGAAGGCCGTCGTGTCGTGCAGATTGGCGCTTGCGGGCGCCAGAGTTGCGGTCGACCATGCGAGCGTGAAGGCCTGCTGGCCGTGCACATAGTCCGCCTTCACCATATCGCGCCCTTCATTCAGATTGAGCCTGTCGGTTGGATCGGCGGGATTGCGTGGCGGATCGAGCACCCCAGCCGCGGTGAACGCATAGCCTGTGCCCCAGCGAACCATTTTGCGGCCGGCAGTAAAGTCAAAGTCGCCGGCGGAAAGGCTCGCGTAAGCTTCTTTGACACGCAGTTGCGTGTAGTTATCCGAGTACGTGCCTGCGACACCGATCAGGCTGGTCGAGAAGCTGAGGCGCTGCTGATAGTGCAATCCAAAAGCCGGCTCGACCAGGACCTGATTCAGAACCGTAGGTAAGGGCTCGCGCAGATTGCCATAGAACGTTGCGTCGTCGATCACGCTTACCGAGTAGCGCGTGCTTACCGAGGTCTCCTCCGGGGTCTTCGCGTCTTGAGCGGGCGCGCAACACGACCCTGCCAGCAACAACGCCGCCGAAATGGGTACAAAGTATGTCATTGTCGGAATCAATCAAAACCGGTCCGCGCGGCCCTGGTAGAAGAGCTTGTCCGGCAGGTTGCGCTGCGTGGCTTCGGAGTATTCGAGGACACTGTGCGAGTTATGCCGGATCTCGTCGTAGAGAGTGAGCTTGTGCAGCAAGGTTTTTCCGCCATACGGCAGGTATTCATCGAAAGTGGCAGATTTGATGTGCTTGCCCGAAGTCAGATAGAACTCCGCACGCACCGGCCGCGCATCTTCCGCACGCAGCCAGTAGAGGATGCGCTGGTAGGTTGCGCCCTTGCGCTTCGCGGTCAGTTCGAGCACGTCGCAGTCGACCGAGCCGACTTTTTCATTGCGCACAAAGACAGGCGCGTAGTCGACCGCGTAGTTGGTGCGGGCGACGTCGCCATTCGAGGCATCGCCAGTCAGGCGCTCCAGCGGCGTGATGCGCACCGGACGGCTTGTGTCAGGCAAATAGACCCACATATCGTCGCCGAGCATCAGCAGGTGACGGCCTTTTTCCCTCGGGCTCATGAACTCGACATAAGTCTTGTCCGTTCCTTTCTGCGAGACCTCGTAGAGATGCTCTTCGTCCGACCTGCCCGCTTCGAAGTCGGTAATCTTCACGTCCACCACATAGGCAGGCCACCCGTTGCGGTAGGTATCGGAGCGCTTGAGCAGCGCCTCGGCGTCAGGCGCGGGCAACGACGCTGCGTGGCAAACGAGCGCGCATGTCACAAGAAATGCCAGCAGAAAGAGCAGCAGGAATGAACGCAAAATGCAATTGATGCTAGACATGGGCGAGTGCCTCCGCAATTTGCAGCCGCGATGCGCGGATCGCCGGCAGGATGGATGCGAGCGCGAGCGACAGGACAACGAGCAGAGAAGCCCCGGCCATCAGCCCCGGCACATGCAGAACTTTGAAGGCCATCGGCACATCTGTTCCAGGTGGTGGGGGCAGGTGCAGCCCCGAAGCGTTAAGCGCGACGCCCAGCAGGTTTCCGCCGATTACGCCCGCGGCAGCTCCGAAGAGTCCCGTCAGCGTGGCTTCCACCATAAAGAGCGCCACAATCCAGAGGCGCGGCGTGCCCATCGCCAACATGGTGCCAATTTCCCGTGTGCGTTCAAACATCGCCATCAGCAGCGTGTTCACGCTGGCCATCAGAACCATGAAGAACACAATGATGCCGAGAAAGAGGAAGATCCCGCTGAAGAGCGTCCGCACCTGCTGGTAATACGCGGCGAGATCGATCCATTTTCGGATCACCATGGGCTGCGACTGGCCTCGCAACTCGGGAATGAGCGTTGCTGCGACCCGATCTGTGTTTTCGGTGTCGTCGAGGCCTACGACAAGGTTGGTCACGCGATCGGTTTGAAGCAGGCGCTGCGCCGAAGGCAGCGTGATTCTGAGGTAGCGATCGTCCAGATCCTTGAATCCGGTGTTCACGATGCCGACGATCTGCACGTCAAGGCCATTGAGCGCGCCGTCGGCGGTGACGGCGAGAATCGTGAGGCCGTCGCCGGCCTTCACGCTCATGGACTTTGCGACACCGGTGCCGATGAGAGCTTCGACTTCGCCATTCGCGTTGCTGCTGAGGTCGCGGCCCGAAGCGAGGCGGGGGCTGAATCCCATGGACTGCTCGGCGTCCGGCTCAACCGCGCTGCCCATGAAGACCGACGACTTCACACCGTTCGAAAGCATGCCATAGAACTCGATCCGGGGCGCAACGCCACGCACGTGGTCGCCGGACCGGACCGATGCGGCCACATGACGCCAGTCCTGAATGCCCGTGTCGAGCACGTGTACTTCATCCCGCTGGAAGTGTTCGGCCGTGAAGATCTGGATGTGCCCCAGACCGTTGCGGATGGTGCTTTCGCGCAAGCCGCGAAACATGAATGCAAAAAATCCGCCTACCAACAGCAGTCCGGCTACGCCGCCTCCCACCATCAGCAGCGTCATCACCGTGCGGCGGCGATTGCGAAAGACGTTACGAAACGCAAGCAGCAAGAACTTGCCCATGGCTTTCTCCTTCGGCGTGACTGTCTGACACGACCTGCCCGTCGGTGAGGCGGACGATGCGCGGGGTGTGTTCGAGCAGGCGCTGGTCGTGGGTGGAAAAGATGAATGTGAGGCCGAGGCGATGATTCAGATCGCGCATCAGGTCGATCAGCTGCGTTGCATTGCGCGTATCGAGATTCGCCGTGGGCTCGTCGGCCAGCACCAGAGAGGGACGTCCAACAATCGCACGCGCCACGGCAATGCGCTGACGCTCGCCACCCGAAAGCAGATCGGGACGTTGTTGAGCGCGTGCCGCCAGGCCCACGCTCTCGAGTGCCTCGACCACGCGGGCACGGCGCTCGGTTGCGCTCACTCCCTGCACCAGCAGCGGGAACTCGACGTTCTCAGCCGCGGTAAAAACTGGAATGAGGTTGAAAGTCTGAAAGACGAATCCGATTTTTTCGCGGCGTAACTGCGTTGTGCGAGCCGGGCTGAGGGTCCCGGTATCGATGCCGTCGATCACGATGCGGCCTGAAGTGGGCTTGTCGATGCAGCCGATGAGGTTCAGAAGAGTCGATTTGCCGCTCCCGCTCGGACCGGCGATAGCCAGGAACTCGCCGGAGGTCACGCGGAGGCTGATGCAATCGAGCGCCGTCACCGCGTTGTGGTCCAGCGGGAATCTGCGGGTAACCGTGTCGACGTGCACGAGGGCGTCTGCAGTATCCATAAGAGCCGATCCCTTTCTTATTAGCTTGTCCGGACAATAGCCGAGGCTGCATCGGAGTGCGCAGGGTTTCGGCCGAAGGGTGAAAGAACCGGATGAAGGGCTCATGGGACTCGACGAACCGAGCTGCGCTCGGGCTTTTGAGCCTCGTCGTGCCGGGCAACGAGGATGAAGCGGATCACATCTCATACAAAAGAGCGAACGCCGCGGTTCGAGAAGCCGTGCGTCGAGAAAGAGACAGAGGGAGACACATGGGCATGGAACTATTGGAGAAGCAGGCGGCGACCGTCGAAGATGTTCTTCGCGAGGTTTCCAGGATCAAGTCGGTTGTAAAGGATGCGGTCGATGACGGCGTACGATCGGCGCTCCGGTCGGTGAAACAGGGGCGTAATGCGGCGGAAGACGCGATCGATGATGCGAAGAAAGCGGTCAAGCAGAACCCGCTGGAGGCAGTGGGAATTGTCTTTGCCGCCGGCGTCCTGGTCGGCTGCCTTGCCGCATGGGTTGGCAGCCGCCGCGGCTAGAATCCAGATCGCAAGTCAGTAGACTGGGACCGATCGCTGCTTTCTGATCAGCAACTGGGTAACAAGAACGGGGCGCGCACACCCAAGGCTATTGCGGGGGTGCAGGCGGCTGGCCGGCGGCCCCACCATTCCCTCCGCGCGGTCCGCCATTCGCGGGCGGCGGGGTCATCACGGCCACAGTTGTCGCCACGAAGACGCCATCCTTGATTGCTCCCTCGACGCGAACCATGTCGCCGACTTGCACATCGGCTAGCGTGATCGGATCGCGGCGCTTGCGAAACGTCGTGTTTTCGTCGGCTACAAAGGTATGCGCGGCATGATCCGGCCCGCCTTCCACGCTGACTTTCACCTCTTTGATGGCCGTCACCCGGCCGGCGAGCCAGGTCTTCCCGTAGTTGGCTTCCATGGCGCGCATCTCTTTGGCGCGTTCCGGGTCGATCAGCATCACGAAGACCGCGCCCACCGACTTTGCGCTGGCGTCCACCTCGCCGCCTGCAGCTATCACGTCACCGACTTTGATGTCGGTGGCCTTGATGGGCTGCGGTGGCGTGCGTTCGCCGCCGTCGCCTTGGCCTTGTCCTCGCCCCTGTCCTTGGCCGCGACTCTGCTGCCCGGCCGGCTGCTTCACAATGCGTGTGTTGACGCTGAAATGAATGGTGTAAGTTTCGCCCAGCTCGGTCTTGATGGTGTAATGATCGGCTGCTGCCTCCGTGACGGTTCCCACCGTGCCGCGGCCCATCCCCATCCCCATACCCATGCCACCGCCGCGGCCACCCCGCTGTCCCTGCCAGCCGCCCTGTCCCTGTGTCTGCGGGGCGGGTGTTTCCTGTGAAAATGCGGAGGCAATGAGTGCGTCAGCAACGAGGACGAAGGCGCCGAAAAGCAAAAAAAACACTAACCTACGAGCTTTCATGTGGACTCCGAGGCCTCGAACGCTGCACGCGTCCTCTGCACTTGTAAGGATAGACGTGAGTGCGCGATTGGAGAAGACGAGTGGGCAAAGATAAGGCGAACGCTGAACGATGAACCGGCAGGGACCATCCGCGTACGCCGCCACTTCAACGTCCCCGCTGAATTCGCCCGCCCGCGCTCTTCAGGCGGCCTGCCGGGCCTACTGTGCCTTCTGCTCTTTCTGCTCGGCCATCAACTGCTCGAAGGCCGGAACTCCACGTAAACCCGCGAATTCCTGGTCGGCTGCCAGCTTTTTCGGATTCGTGAAGCCTTCGTCGATCGCCATGCGCAGATACTCAATGGCTCGGTCCGGTTTGCCGGCCCGCACGCAGCCCTTGGCCATGTAGTAGTTCATGGCGCCTCGGTCCTGCACGGAAGCGGGATTTTCCACGCGCGGACCGCCATTGTGATCGAAGATTTGCGGATCGATTGCAAGGGCAGACTTGTAGACTTCCCAGCCTTTTTTATATTGGTGCTGAGCCAGCAGATCCGTACCTAGGTTCTTAAGCACGAGCGCCGATCTAGGATCGATTTTGAGAGCCTTGCGGTACATTTTTACAGACGCCTTGTACTCCTTCATGGAGTCGTAAACGGTACCGAGGTTGTTCAAAACATTCACGTTCTTCGGGTAGAGCTTCAACGACTGCTGGTAGCAACGGGTCGCGTCCTGCAAGTTGAACATCATCTGGTAGGCGATACCCATCTTGTTCCAAACCGTGGGTGAGGTCGCCGGTGCTTGCTTGTATGCTTCGATCGCGGCCTGGTAACGGCGGTGCGCCATAAGCGAGTCCCCGACCGCCTCCGGAGGAGGTTGTAGAACGGGAATGGCCGTGGAATCGAGCGTCGGCCGGGCCGTGGCGACTTCAGAAGTGGAGGTTTGTGCGGTGCCCGCCAGGGGCATTGCGAAAATGGCTACAGAAACGAGGGTGACCGGTAACCAGCGGTGTTCATCGATCCAGTGCATATTCCCTCCTCAAGAAGGAACTGGGCGACAAATCTTGAGGATCGTCCGTGGGGGGAATTAGAGCACCTTTTTGGTGCACTTGGCCACAGGCCGGAAGCAAGATTTGCGAAACGGTCCCATCATAGGCTGAAACGGAACCAATACGCCTTGCTTGGTATCGCATTGGTAAACTCAAATCGCCGTGATGGGAGACACTCAACTCAATTGACCCGTGAGATGCACAAAAGGCATCGAACGGTTTTCGGAGTGCCGAATTCCGGCATCGGAAACCTGGTAAGAGTCATCCCAAGACAAGAGGACGCACCGTGAGCACGATCTCATCCATTGCCCCGCACATCGATGTTTCCGCACGATTCAGCAATACACGCACGCGAACCCTCGCGTTGATTGAGCCGCTCACTCCCGAAGACATGATGGTGCAATCATCCTCGGATGCGTCGCCGGCGAAATGGCATCTCGCGCACACATCTTGGTTCTTTGAATCGTTTGTTCTGCGCGAATTCCTGGGTGACTATGAGGTGTTCCACCCCGACTTTGTATGGCTCTTCAATAGTTATTACCTAAGTTTCGCGGCGTTCCCGGAGAAGCGCCTGCGAGCCTCGTTTTCCCGGCCCGCACTCGAAGAAATCCTTCGCTACCGGCAGCATGTCGACGCCGCAGTGAAGCGTCTGCTCGACAGCAATCCCGAACCCGAAGCGCTCAGACGCATCGAGCTCGGAGCCAATCACGAGGAGCAGCACCAGGAGCTTCTGCTGACCGACATCCTGCACGCCTTCTTTACCAATCCACTGCGTCCGGCGTACAAGCCCGATCTGCCCGGAGACGGCGCGTTCGCTCCTCCGACGGAAAAAGCCAGTCCACTGCGCTTTGCCGAGTTTTCAGGCGGTCTGGTCGAAGTGGGTCACAACGGCGAGGGATTTTGCTTCGACAACGAATTGATGCGCCACCGGGTTTGGCTCGATCCCTATTCGCTGGCGACGCGCCTGGTGACCTGCGGCGAATTCGCCCAGTTTATCGCCGACGGCGGTTACCAGCGGCCGGAACTGTGGCTCTCCGCCGGCTGGGACGCAGTACGGCAAAATGGGTGGCGCGCGCCCCTCTACTGGTCAAACCTGAACGACCGATGGTCCGTCTTCACGCTGCGCGGGGAGTTTCCGTTGAGTCAGTTGGAGGCCGTTCCCGTCAGCCAGGTGAGCTACTTTGAGGCCGATGCCTACGCCCGGTGGGCTGGATATCGTTTGCCGACCGAGTTCGAGTGGGAGGCCGCCCAGGAATCGGTAACGGCCCAGCCAATCGAAGGCAATCTGCTGGAATCGGGAAGGTTGATGCCGGCACCGGCTGTCCCAGCCACAAAACCCCTCCAAAACCAAGGCCCCACGCAGTGGGGGGACTGTTGGCAGTGGACGGCAAGTGCCTATCTGGGCTATCCGGGTTTTAAACCGCTGCCCGGCTCGCTCGGCGAATACAACGGAAAATTCATGAGCGGACAGATGGTCTTGCGGGGCGGTTCGTGCGTCACTCCAAAGGAGCACATTCGGTCAACGTATCGCAATTTCTTTGCGCCGGAAACGCGCTGGCAGTTCTCTGGAATTCGCCTCGCGAATTCGTAACCGGCGGCGGAGCTGCCGCATCCAAAACCCACAATGGCGATTACGGCTCTTCCTCTTGCCGAAGCGCGTATCTCAGAACGAGTCGCCGCGGCGGTTCGGGATGGGCTTGCGTCGAGTCCAAAACGGTTGCCCCCCTGGCTTTTTTACGATGAAGCTGGATCGCGGCTGTTCGAGCAAATCACTGAACTTCCCGAATACTACCTGACTCGCACCGAGCGGGCGATTTTGACGGCGCATGCCGGCCAGATGATTGCCCGTGCCGCTGCCGGCGCACGGCTGCGCATAACGGAACTGGGTTCAGGCTCGGCGGACAAGACCCGGCTGCTATTGTCAGCTGCTGTCCGGCGTCAGGGCCCGATCGTCTACGAGCCGGTCGACGTCTCAGCCAGCGCGTTGGCGGACGCACAGGAGCGCCTTGAGCGCGAGATGCCGGAGGTTCTGGTCGCGCCCCAGGTCATGGATTACACCGACGGCCTCGATTTGGAGCAGCCCGCTCCCGACGAGCGGCGCCTCGTTCTTTACATTGGGTCCAGCATCGGAAACTTCGAACCAGCGGAAGCAGCCCACATAGTGCGCGGGGTGCGGGCAGCGCTCAGACCCGGCGACGCGTTGCTGTTGGGCGTGGACCTGGTGAAGGGGCCTGATCTGCTCCTCGCCGCCTATGACGACGCAGCTGGAGTGACGGCGTCCTTCAACGGCAACCTGCTCATCCGGCTCAATCGCGAGCTTGGCGCCGACTTCGATCCAACCGCCTTTGCTCATCGCGCTGTGTGGAATGCCACGGCATCGCGCATGGAAATCTACCTGATGAGTCGTAAGGCGCAGACGATCCAAATTCCGGCTCTTGAGATGTCAGTCGGCTTCAGACGAAACGAGTGCATCCACACCGAGAACAGTTACAAATACCAGCCGGGCCAGGCCGAGGCTCTGTTGGTTGAAGCCGGTTTCGCGCCCAATGCGACCTGGAACGACAGACGCGGCTGGTTTGCCGTCTGCCTCGGACGCGTGGAGTAGGACGTACCGTCCAACCAGCGGCACTAAGTTGGTGGAGCAGGCAGGCTGCGTTCTACCGCGAAAGCAAGTCGTGATATGCCCGGCGGATCCCGCGCCAGGCATCCACTTTCCGATACCATGCGCCGAAAGTTCGGGGCGTGAATTCAAAACTGATTACCGGGGAGCCGAGAAACGTCTGTTCTACGAAGCGCGCACTCAGCTTCCTCAAAGCCTCGCCATATTTCGCCGCGAATCCGGGTTGGCAAAAGAAGGTCTTATTCGAGCCGATGGCGAACGGCTGGATCGAGCGTGGCTGCGAGAAGAACCGATGAACGCCGTCGCTGACTCCCGGCCACATTTCTTTGAAGCAATCGTCGAGGATCACGATGCCGCCTTCGGCCAGCGCTTCCTCCGCCGTGGCAAGATCGTGCGCCGTAATCTCGGAGGTGTGGCCTCCGTCAATGCTGATCAGACGCAGCGGACCCCGGCCCAGCTCGATCAGGCGAGGGCCAGCGAGCCGCTTCGAGTCGCCCTCATGTACCACAAGCCGCGCGGTGTCCGCATGTCTTTCGAGATTGCGTTTGAATCTCTCTAAATCGCCTTCGCCGGAGCGGTCGAGATTGAGCTCCTGTTGCGAAAACAGATCGACCGCGACTGCCGCCTCATCCTGCTCCCCGAGAAGGTAGAGCAGGATAAATAACTTTCCATGATGCACGCCGATCTCGGCCGCTCCGCCCGATAGACCCGTATGGCGCTGTGCTTCTGAGAGAAGGAGGATAGCTTCCGGCGCTCCCGGAAAAAGCCAGCCCTTCACAAGATGATGGCCATGCTTCACATAGGCGCGCAGCTTGTTTTCGTCCACCGGCCCATTGTATCGGCACCGACAGCGTTCTCCCGGCGAGCCTTTTATCTCGGCTGGGCAATCCTTACCAGCAGCACATCGTGACTGGCAATCTCTAGCGGCATGTTGTTGGTGAGTTCAACGGCCTTCCCGGTCCACAGGTCTTTTCCTTGCTGCGACCCATGCAACCCCAGCTTCGCCAGATTCAGGTGAAACGGATGCGTCGAATAGCGGTCGCTGCCGGTATTCAGCACCGCTACCGCCAGTGCCCCACCCGATAATTGCCGTGTCCACACCTCTACTTCGCCATCGCTGTAAATGCGTGCGCCTTGCTTGCCCAGCGCGTCCTGGTCAATAGCAATCACATCGCGGTTGGTCAGAATCGCCTTGATCTCCGGCTTCATGTTGGTCAGGTCATTGCCGGCCAGCAAGGGCGCAGCCAGCATGGCCCACATGGAGAAGTGCGCGCGGTTTTCAGCCAGCGTTAATTTGCCGTTGCCCACTTCGAGCATGTCGGGATCGTTCCAGTGTCCCGGCCCGGCGTAAGCTTCCAACCCCGCCTGCTGCTCCAGAATCGTGTACATCCTGTCCCAGTGCGGATCGATATCGCCCGTGGTACGCCACAGGTTGCCGCCCAGCGCCGGCGCCCACTCCCATACCGAGTCCCACCCATACTGGCACAGCGAGAAGACAATCGGCCGCCCCGTGGCTTTGAGCGCCTTTCCCATCTTTTCGTAGGCGGCAATCATCAAGCGCATTTGCTCGGCCTTGTCATTGGGCGCCTGCTTCATCATCACTGCGGGAATGAAGCTGCAAAGATCGTATTTCAAATAATCGATGCCCCACTCCGCATACATCTTCGCGTCCTGCTCTTCGTGGCCCAACGAGCCCGCATAGTTCCCGCAGGTCTTCGGTCCCGGACCGGAGTAGATCCCGATCTTCAACCCCTTCGAGTGCACATAATCGGCAAGCGCCTTCATGTCGGGAAATTTGGAGTTGGTATGCAGCACCCCGTTCGCGTCGCGTTCGCCCTCCCACGTGTCGTCGATGTTCACGTAGATGTAACCGGCATCCTTCATGCCCGTCGAGACAATCTCATCGGCGGCAGCGCGCACGCCCTTGTCGTCGACTTTCTCTGCAAAATAATTCCAGCTGTTCCAGCCCATCGGCGGAGTCTGCGCCACCGTTTGGGCCCGCGCCTGCGGCGCAAAAGCAACGAGAGTCAGAGCA
Organism: uncultured Acidobacteriaceae bacterium; assembly: GCA_963745845.1. Lineage (GTDB taxonomy): Bacteria > Acidobacteriota > Terriglobia > Terriglobales > Acidobacteriaceae > Telmatobacter. Next base: position 309,485 of record CAVUZE010000008.1, read on the forward strand.
AAAACTGCCAGCGGCAACGAAACGGAAGGGCGCATAGGAGGTTCTCCTGAAAACGATTTCAATTGCAGAGGAATACTAAGCCGGAACCGGCGATTTCGGCAACCAAAAGCTTCCATCGGCACGTCAATGCGTGCCCCATCCTTGCAGGTTTTTCGTGCAAGGGTGGGAAAGCACGACCTCAAAAATCTGCCGGGTAGAACGCAATCACGAACGACCGTGCCCCGCTCTCGCGCACACCTTGCGACGGAAGCAATCGGCCGCGTGGTCGTTCACCATCCCGACAGCCTGCATCCATGCATACACGATCGTCGGCCCGACAAATTTGAAGCCGCGCCGCTTCAGCTCTTTTGAGATCGTCTCCGACAACGGCGTGCTCGCAACCAGCGGGCCGTTGTTCTGAATGGGACGCCCTTCCACGAATTTCCACGCGAAATCCGGAAATCTCACCCCGCTCGCTTCCATGTCGAGAAACACGCGCGCCCCGCCAATGGTCGCCTCAATCTTTGCGCGCGAGCGGATGATGCCAGGATTCTCCAGCATCCTGGCGATTTCTTTTTCTCCGAATCGAGCCACGATCTTCGGATCGAAGTTGCGAAATGCCTTGCGGAATGCATCCCGCTTGCGCAGCACCGTAATCCACGCGAGACCCGCCTGAAATCCCTCCAGCATCAGCGTCTCCCACAACGACCGGCCATCGAATTCGGGTACACCCCATTCCTCGTCGTGATACGCCTGCATCAGCGGATCGTTCTCGGCCCAGACACAGCGTTTCTTCGTTGCGCTCATCGGGTTCCTTTCATCCGGAATAGAGTATTTGCCGACAATCGGCGCGAAAATGGGTGCCCCAGGTCTGGAACTTCAGACCTAGGAAAGCTCGAATCCAACCCAACTGCCTCAACAATGAGCACGAAAATGGGTGCCCCATCCTAGCTCCGCTAGGGTGGGAAAGCACGAATCCACCCCAACTGCCCCAGCAATCAGCACGAAAATGGGTGCCCCAGCTCAGAAACTTCAGACCTGGGAAAGCTGAACCCGAACTAACCGATCAATCCGCCGCCGGCGCCACAGCGTACCGCGGAACAGTTGCCATGAGCCGCTCAATTCCCTCAATCGGTCCGATCCCACCGCGTGCTCCGGTCGCCGTGCAGTTCAGCGCCGCGGCTGCACAGGCAAAGTCGAGCTGCCGCGGCAACGGCCACCCTTGCAGCAGTCCGAAAATAAACCCCGCGTGGAAGATGTCTCCGGCTCCCGTCGTGTCGGCTACCGGTACGCAATAGGCAGGACGCAAATGGAACCTGCTGCCGTCCCAGGCAAGCACGCCATCCTGGCCCAGGGTCGCCGCCGTAACGACGCAACCATAGCGGCTCTTCATGCGGCGCAATGCCGTTTCCAGGTTCCGCTCATCTGTCAAGCGCGTGGGAAAATCGCGGCTGACAATGAGGTAATCGATCGCTTCGATCAGGTCTTCCACCCCGAAGTAGAGTTCGTCGAGATCGGCCACCACGGGAATTCCCGCGCTGCGCGCCCATCCGGCAGCGACGGTCGCCGCAGCCGTTTCAAAGCCATCCACAAGCAAAGCACGCGCATTCTCGATCCATGCCCGTTCCAGGTCCGCCGGCTGCAGCAGCAGGCGCTCATCGCGCCGGCAGAGCACCGTCCGCTCGCCTCCGCCATCCACGATAATCAGCGATTGCGGGCTCGCCGCATTTTGCACCGTGACGACGCGCGTGTCCACGCCAGCCCGCTCAAACTCCCGACGATGCAGCCGCGCGGCATCGTCGTCGCCCAGCTTGCCTACATAGCGCGTGGTCAGTCCCCAGGTCTGACAGGCAATCACGGCAGAAGCTGTCTGCCCGCCCGGCAGAATCGATGCCTCGGCGAATTCGACCTTGGAGCCGCGTTCGGGGTATTGCGCGAGAGGGATCAGTGTGTCGGTAGCGTTCAACCCCACACCGACAAGATCAACCAGCAGCGGCTCTGTCATACAGACCATTGTAAAGTCGCTGCAACCGGTCTCATCAATGCACTTGCCCGCTTTGCGCGAGAAGGGGCCCGACGGCAAGGAGAGTCCCAAGGGTCGGCGAGTTTGATGAAATTCGCTTATGAGACCGGTTTTTAAGCGAAGCGCGTCGCCTTCCAGAGGCTCCACGCGCACACGACAGCCATCACAACCAGCACCACGCTGAGCACAGCCGTCCAGCTAAGGTTCATCGCCAACGCTGGCACGCGCGCCTGAACGCCGAGCCAAACAAAAAAACCGATGGCGCAGAAGATAATCGCGTAATCCCACCAGTCGCGATGGAACGCTCGGCCGCTTTTGAGAACACCGCCGAACGCATCGAGTACGCGGACAGAATCCAGGCCATAGCGGTTGCATTCGCGATGCAGCGCCTCATGCGTCGAAGTGTGTTCGCGCTCCGTAGCAATGGCCGTGCTCACCGCCAGCGCCCCGATAATCATCACAATCGAGCCGGCCACCACCAACAGCCGATGCGCTGCATCGGCATGTGCCAACTCCCCAAAAACCAGCGCTCCCCATGCCAGTCCCCAAAGCTGATTCGTGTTCGACAGCGGTATACCCCTTCCAATTCCCAGATATTTCGTCGCGTATTGCTGAAAGATGTCGCCGATCACCCACACGAACCCTCCCAGAAAAAGCCAGAACAACATCGGCCGCGTCTGCGCTGAGGAAACGATGGCAATTGTCGACGTACGATCGAGCGCCATGGCAAGCGCAAAAACGGCGCCCAGCTCGCCGATCGTAAAGACGGTGACAAACGAGAGCGGATTCATGCCGCTGATGTAGGCCTTGCGATACGGAACATACATCGTTCCCCAAAGCAGGCTCGCGCCCACGGCGGCAAGAACTCCTCCAGCCGCGCGGCCTGCCTGCGCGCCGCCTCCATGAATCGTGCTGAATCCCAGCATGATGGCCGCGCCCACAATCGCGAGCGCTCCGAGCACTACCTTGGCGACATTCGCGCTGCTCGCGCCTTTCAGTTCGCCAAACAGCAGCCGCCCCCACAGAATCCCGACCAGTGAATTCGTGTTCCACAACGGAAACGCAATCGCCAGTCCCACGTCGCGGATCGCAAAAACCGTCAGCGTGTTCGCGACTGCCCACAACATCCCCGCCAAAATCGCGACCGGAATCAGATGCCTGTGCTCGGCCAGATCGGCAAAGACTTGCCGCGTGCCTTTCAGCAGCGTGGGAACCGTCCAGCGCGCCGTGAAAACACCGGCCACCATGCACAGCGAGATCGCATACGGCGACAGTCCTGTATTGACCAGCTTCGTCGGCGCTTCCGCCGCCCCCAGCCACACGCCCGCGGCCAGCCCGCACAGCACGCCGATTCCGTGTGCCGAGCCGAAGGTTGCGGCAGCGGATCTCTCAGGCGGCTGGCTCATCGTGTGCGGCGGATCCTTTCAATGGGCGCGGAGTCTCATCCACGCCGGCCATCAGTGCAGCGTGATAAGAAGCGCGAGGCCAACGCAGAAGACAATCAGCGGTATCAGGAAATGGCTGTCAGTGAAGATGGCCCGGAACTTTGTAATGGACGGCATCGATGTTTGGAGTCGCTCGTATCGAACTTGCGCAACCATAAAGACGCGCCGCCTTGCGTGTCAAGGAAGGCGAATCTGTTTCAAACCGCACCAATCTGGGTGCCCCAGGTCCCGGGTCCCCACGAACAGGTCTTCGTTCGTGGGGTGGAGGTCTCGCGTTTGAGACCTGGGAAAGGACGAACTTAACTTCACGATTGTCACCGCGTCAGGCCATCACCGGTCAACTCTACTTCAGAGATCTCATGTCGATCACGAAGCGATACTTCACATCCTGCTTGAGCATGCGCTCGAACGACTCGTTGATCTTCTGAATCGGGATGACCTCGACGTCGGCCGTGATGTTGTGCCGCCCGCAGTAGTCGAGCATCTGCTGCGTTTCCGGCATCCCGCCGATCATCGAGCCTGCAATCGACACACGCTTGGTAATCAGGCTGAACACGTTCACCGACGGAGGTTTTTCCGGCAGGCCCACCAGTGTGATCGTGCCGTCCTGCTTGAGCAAACCGAGATAAGGCTCCAAATCGTGGGGGGCCGAGGCAGTGTCAAGGATGAAATCGAACGTCCTGGCATGCGCCTTCATCGCGTCGGCATCGGTCGAGACAACGACCTCATTCGCGCCTAGCTTGAGCGCGTCTTCCCTCTTTTTGAGCGAAGTGGTCAGCTGCACCGTGTGCGCGCCGAAAGAATGAGCAAACTTCAGTCCCATGTGCCCCAGCCCGCCGAGCCCCACAATGCCGACCTTCTTACCGGGGCCTGCGTTCCAGTGTTGAAGCGGCGAATACGTGGTAATGCCGGCGCAAAGCAGAGGCGCAACCGCGGCCAGATCGAGATGCGCGGGCACGGTGTGGGCGAAGCGCTCGTCAACGACATAGTTATTCGAGTAGCCGCCCATGGTAATCGAGCCATCCACGCGATCGGTGGCGGCATAAGTCAGCGTGGCGCCCTCATGGCAGAAATGCTCTTCTCCCTTTTTGCACGGAGGACAGTGGCGGCATGAATCCACAATCACGCCGATGGCAGCAATGTCTCCCTGCTTGAACTTTTTCACGTCCCTGCCTAATGTAATGACGCGCCCGACAATCTCATGCCCCGGAACCATGGGATAGATTGCATTGCCCCACTCGTTGCGGGCCATGTGCAAATCGGAGTGACAAACGCCGCAATAGAGGATCTCGACAGTGATTTCCGTGGCGCCCGGCTCGCGGCGGGAGAAGGCAAACGGGGCAAGCGGTGAACTGTGATCGGATGCAGCATAACCTTTCGAAGCTGGCATTGAACGATTCCTTTCGGAGAAAAGCATAAATCAACGAACCGCTGAGCCAACCGCTTGGAGCGCACTCGAATCCATGTTTCTCTACGATTTCCTACAAACAAATCAGGGACGGCGCGCCGAGGCCACCCGCGGAATTCCCTGCAAGTCGGGAGTAAATGAGATGTCCGTGAATCCTACCGTGCGCAGCAGGCATTCAACCGCAGCCGACTGGCCGTACCCGATCTCAAGTGCGACGAAACCGCTGGAGACAAGCACTTCATACACTTGGGGAATCAGGCGACGATAGACATCCAGGCCATCCTCTCCGGCGAAGAGCGCCAACGACGGCTCGAAATCGCGCACTTCCACCGCGAGGGACCCCTTATCGGCAGCCGGCACATAAGGCGGGTTCGAGACCACCAGATCGAACTGCTCTCCTGCGACAGGTTCGAGCAGATCGCCTTGCAAAAACCGAACGCGCTCCGCAACCCCATTTCGCCTCGCATTCCATCGTGCCAAATCCAGTGCCGCTTCCGACACGTCAACCGCCGTGACGCGCGCATTCGGCAGCTTGTACGCCAGCGCGATTGCAATCGAGCCCGATCCCGTCCCCACATCGACGATGCGCGGTGCAGCAGACTGAGCAGCCGCTTCCAGCACACATTCGACCAGGTGCTCGGTCTCGGGTCGGGGAATCAGCACATCGGGCGTCACGCGAAACGGCAATCCATAAAACTCCGTTTGCCCGGTGATGTATTGAATCGGCTCGCCCTCAACCCGGCGCTCCAGCAACACTTCATAGTGCGACGATGCTGCCAATTCAAGCTCGTCGTCCAGGTGCGCCAGAAAAGCCGAGCGGCTCAGGCCTGATACATAAAGCAGCAGCAACTCCGCGTCGCGCCGCGCCTTTTCGGGATGCGGGCCGGCACGCAGTGCTGCCTCGCCCTTGTCGAGCCACGCGCCCAGCCGCATCAGGCAGCCTGGGCGCCGTCCGACTTCAACTGCTCCGCCTGGAAGTGGGCAATCAGCGCGTCCACGATCGGCTGCAGCCGGCCCTCCATGATGAGGTCGAGTTGATGCAAGGTCAGGCCAATGCGGTGGTCGGTCAACCGGTTCTGCGGGAAGTTGTAGGTGCGAATTTTCTCGCTGCGGTCGCCTGAGCCTACCTGTTGTTTGCGCTCCTTGGCCAGCTCGGCATTTTGTTTCTCCATCTCCACTTCGTAGAGCCGCGAACGCAACACGCGCATGCCCTTTTCGCGATTCTTGATCTGCGACTTTTCGTCCTGACAACTAACCACGGTATTCGTCGGAATGTGGGTAATGCGCACGGCGGAATAGGTCGTATTCACCGACTGCCCGCCCGGTCCCGACGAGCAGAACGTGTCGATGCGAATGTCCTTGGCTTCGATCTTGATGTCCACTTCCTCGGCTTCGGGCAGCACGGCAACCGTGATGGCGGATGTGTGGACGCGTCCCTGCGTCTCCGTGGCCGGCACGCGCTGGACGCGATGCACGCCGCTCTCCCATTTCAGCTGCGAGTAGACACGGTTGCCCTCGATGATGGCGATCACTTCCTTATAGCCGCCCACGCCCGACTCCGAAAGCGACAGCACTTCCACTTTCCATCGATGCTGCTCGGCAAACCGCGTATACATCCGAAACACCTCTGCGGCAAAAAGCGATGCCTCATCGCCGCCTGTGCCCGCGCGAATCTCGAGGATTACGTTCTTCTCGTCATTCGGATCTTTGGGCAGCAGCAAAATCTTTAATCCTTCTTCAATCGCAGACTCGCGCGGCTCCAGCGCCGCAATCTCTTCCGCAGCCATCGCGCGCATATCCGCATCGTTCTCGTTCAGCATGGTGCGGGCATCGGCGAGTCCCTGGCGCACCTGTTTCAACTCGCGAAATCTCTCCACCGGCTCCTCAATCTCGCGCAGAGCCTTGGCGGTCTTGGTGTACTTCTCGTGATCGTTGATCACTTCGGGCAGCGAGAACTGCGCTTGCAGCTCGTCATAGCGCCGCTCCATTTGTTCCAGACGGTCGATCATTTCGCTTTCTCCTGCGCGGCCGCGCGATGATTCAGCGCAAACCAGAGCATCAAGTTTTTCCAAAGGGAGGATGAGTCGCGGAAGGGCATGGGCGGCGGGCGCCGCTAGAGGAGGGCCGTAATGGGCTGGTGGAGATACATCGTCTCTATTCTACTTGATTCTTCGATCAGAGGAACGGATTCACGATGCGGAGGCCGCCAATGATCTGCCCATGTTGCATGTCTTCGGACAGGATTACCTTGCATCCGGAGATCAGGGCGCAGCGGAGCACCAGCGCATCCCAATAGGCGTAACCATAGAGACGATGAAGATCGATTGCTCCAAGTGTGTCGGAAAGGGTCGGCTCGACAAGCTCGAATCCGGCGTGAAATTCGACTTGAGCACGAGCAAGTGCTGGATCGAGTTTGAGCTTGCGTGTTGCAGTATGAAAAAACTCGCCGAGAACTTGGATTGAGACCACTCCAGTGCGGCGCCGCCTGTGCTCCACTACAAGTTCAACGGCCTTTGTTTGCTTGTCCGGAAATGCGGCGTCCTCCGCGTAAAGAAGGATGTTCGAGTCGAGGAATGTTCGTGCCGTATCCGGCTTCACTTTCGCGGCCATTTGAGCCGCTCTTCATAAAGTTCTTCGCGACTCCATTTCCAACCATGCGAGTTTCCTTGTCCGGCTCGAGCCCTAAATTCCTCTAATTCGCGGTCGAGATTACCATCGCCATCCCCGGCAATGTGTTGCAGATGCTCCCGAATGGCCTGGTTGACGGTCTTGCCCACGGCGCGAAGCTTCTCCCTTGCGCGCTCAACCAGTTGCTCGTCAATGGAGAGCGTGATATTCACAAACACAGTTTACGTGCACACATATTATGTGTCAAGACTCGATTATTCGACCCTTCAAGCCGCTCTTACATCACCGGCACTTCTATCCGCGACGGATGCTCCGCGTCCTCGTACACCGTAATTGCCGCCTTTTTATAGTCGCGCGGCCTCGCCTTCATGATGTTGGACACAAAAGTCTGCGGATTGCGATCGTAGAGCGGAAACCACGTGCTTTGAATCTCCACCATCACCGTGTGCCCAGCCTTGAAGACGTGATCCACATCGTGCAGACTGAATTTGTATTCGTGAACCGAACCTGGCTCGAGCGCCTCGGGTTTTTCGAAGCTTGCTAAGTACCGCCCGCGAAAAATCTCCGCATTGGTCATCAACTGATAGCCACGCATCTTTGAATCGGGATCGTCGTCAGGATATTGGTCGATGAGCTTCACCACCAGGTCGCCATCCGTTCCCGTCGTCGAAGCAAAAATGTCCGCGATCACTTCGCCCGTGGCCACCAGGTCCTTCTTCAGCGCAGGCAGCTTCCATACGGCCAGGTCCTTGCGGCCGGTAACAAAGCGCTGATCCTCCGTGAGCCAGTAGTACCATTGCGAACCATCCGAATAGGTAGGCTGGATCGGCCGATGCCGGTAGGGAATCGGGTCGGACGGATCGCTCAAGTAGCTCGTTTTTTCTTCAGTCGAAGATTTGTTCCAACTCAGCATGCCGCGACCGCTCAGATAGAGGCTCGTAGGCTTCGATTCAACCGGCGGAAAGTGCGAATAGTACTTCCATGTATTCGAGCCCGTCTGAAAACTGGCCGTATCCGCAAGATCAAAGCCGGGCTCGTCCTTTAGATAATGGCCAAAGAACCGTGCCTCGATGCACGCGCGAAACTCATTGCCAATCGATTCGCCATAGTCAAGATTGCCCAGGCGCCGCGACGACAACGACCACGATCCATGCCGCCATGGTCCGAGCACCAGAAAGTTCTCGTGTTTCGTGTCGTGCGGCTCCAGCGTCTTGTACTCCTCTTGCGGCCCGAACATGTCTTCCTGGTCGTAATAGCCGCCAACGCTCAGTGTGGGCACCGTCACAGCATGCAGATCGTGCTCCACACCGCGGGAATACCAGACCGAATCGTACGCCGGATGATCGAGAAAGAGCTTCCATGTAGGCAACAGTTTCGATCCAGATTTTTTGACATCTTCGGCAAATTCGCCGCGTTCGAGAAAGTAGTCGAACCCGTCGCGGGGCTTGCCGTCCTTGTCTTTTCCGTAGTCCACATCGGCGCGCTCCTTTGTCGACTCAAGCCCCTTGACGTAGTCATACCCGTAGCTCTGCCTGAAGGCGCCGTTGTGAAAAAAATCGTCACCGATCCAAACGTCGATCATCGGCGCCTGCGGCGAAATGGCCTTCACTGCCGGGTGCGGATCGATCCCCGCAGCCGTCGCCAGAAAGCCGGGATAGCTGGTGCCCACAACGCCCACGCGCCCGTTGTTGCCCGGCACATTCTTGATCAGCCAGTCGACCGTGTCGTAGGTGTCCGTGCTCTCGTCCACGGCCTTCGGGTTATGGTGATCCGCCATTGGCCGGCTCATCACAAATTCGCCCTCGCTCTTATAGCGTCCTCGAATATCCTCGGCCACGTAGATGTAGCCATCGCGTGCCAGCTCAGGACGATCGGAAAAGAATGTTCCTCGCGTCGCTCGATCCACGCCATACGGCGTCCGCTGCATCAGGATCGGCAGGGCTCCGGCAATGTCGGCCGGCTTCAGGATCACGGCGTGAAGCTTGATGCCATCGCGCATCGGGATCATCACTTCGGCGCGCTGGTAGTCGTGAAAGAGGTGATGGACCGGTTCGCCGCTGCGCCGATACACAGCGTCGGATTCGTTCGAAACCACCACGGTCGCGCCTTTGCCAGAATCGTCGAGTGTGAACCGTAAGGTCGTCTTCGACCCTGGCTGGCCGAACTCCGTAGCTGAGTTGGCAGTCAGCTCGGTCGGAATGAGGCGATCCGACTCAACGACAAGCTTCCCCTCGCGTACATAAAAGCTGAGCGGCGTGTCGCGATCATGGGGATTCGTGTATTCGCCGGTCAGCGACTGCGGTTGGGCGCCTGTTGGTTCCTGAGACGCAAGCACAGCGGCCGGAGCGAGGACTATGAATACGGGAACCAGGGCAAGACACAAGCCGGCAAAAGCGCCAGGGCGAAGAAACAAAGGAGCGACCTCCTGATTTTCTAGCTAATGCGCGTGACCATGATGCTCATGTCCCGCACTGCTGGCCATCTCTTCCATCGGCACCACGCAGCCTTCCAGCTCTTCGCACCCAATGTGCTCAAACTGCACCGTCGTGTGCCCGATGTGATAGTGCTCGCGCAGCACATGGTTGAGCTTCATCAGAATACAGGCGCTTTCCGACGGCGGAATGTCGGAAATAGTTACATGACAGGCCAGTGCGCTCGATTGCGAACCAAGGCACCAGACGTGAAGATCGTGCACATTGACGACCCCTTCCACGGCTTCCATGCTCGAACGGATTTCATTCAGCGAAACACCGCGTGGCGTCCCTTCCAGCAGGATGTTCAGCGTCTCGCGCACAATGCCGGTGCTGGACCAGAGAATGAGCCCGGCGATTACGAGCGAAAGCACCGGGTCGATCCAGTTCTTTCCCGTCAGCAGAATCCCCGCGCCTCCAGCGATCACCGCGGCAGTCGAAAGCGTGTCGCCGGCCATGTGCAGAAAAGCGCTGCGCAGGTTTACATCGCGCGCCACTCCCCACAGCAGTGCAGCGATCACGCCATTCATCACCACGCCGGCTGCGGCCACGATCATCATCAATTTCGGCTGCACGGTTACAGGCGCGCTCAACCGGTGAACCGCTTCAACCGCAATCCACCCCGAAATCACGATGAGAGTCGCTGCGTTGATAAAGGCGGCTAGCACGCCCGCGCGTTGATACCCGAAAGTCTTGGAGTCGTCGGCGGGGCGCGACTGGAAATAAACGGCGGCAAAGCTCAGCAGCAGGGCCAGGAAGTCCGAGACGTTGTGGCCAGCTTCGGACAAAAGTGCCAGCGAGTGAGCCCGTAGCCCAGCCACAAAGGTGACCGCCACGTAAGCCAGTGTCGCGACCAGCGAGATGCGGAGAACCGATTGCGTCCTGTTTGCGCCCGGACCAGTCGGCGCGGCATGGACATGCATGGATTCAGTGTACTTTGGTCGGGGAATGCGCGCCATCGACGGCTCGATCGCCGCCGCTCGACTTCAATTCGTTTGAGGACTTTCTTCGCGCGTATCGCTCCGCAGCGTCTTCCCCCCAACCGAATACTGCGGAAGTGTTGCTCGCAACCCCGACCACTCTTCTCCCACAACAATGCTGTTCTGCGGGCTGCCCGGCAAATAGCGCACCGAGCAGGGGAAGCCGGCGCGCACCTCGGCGGGATCGACGACATCGCGCAAGGCGGTGACGTCCTGCGAGCACTCATATTCCACCCCGCCAATGCGGTAGCTGTATTCGAGCATCGTCAGCGTGCGCCCGTCTTCGATTGGCAGGGGGCGCACATCGAGCAGCATGCCGTCCACCAGCCGCCCCGTAAGCGCCAGATTCAAACGGCGCGCCCGTTCAATCTCTTCGGGAGTCGGCCGGCGGCGGCGGAACCACCAGACAGCGCAACCCACCCCAGACGCCGCCAGCGCCAGCGCTACGGCGATCTCCGATGTTCTTGTCTCGAATAGGATCATTCCCAGGAGGGACTCCAATCCGGGAGCTCCAGACTTAAGAATAACCCAGGTGAAGCCGCGCTGCGCCCACCAGAAGCTGTTTGCCTGTTAACCGTGCATGAACGCCTTTTGCCGAAACACGGCGTTGAAAGCCGCAGGTCGACGGGCTACAGCGTTTTCGGAATTGCTATCCATCGAAGGCACACAGTCAAGTGGCTTTTTCCCTTAAGGAAGAGCCACCTTCACGATCCTCAAATAGCCTGCATGTATTCCGAAAATGCTCTACACTCCAACCACGAGGAGCAAGCAATGCAAATCGGGGTTCTGGGGTCGGGGAATGTAGCCAAGTCTCTGGCAGCCGGTTTCTTGAAGCACGGTCATACCGTAACCGTGGGCTCGAGAACACCGGAAAAGCTTGCCGAGTGGGCTGCCAAGAACAGAGGCGCCCAGGTGGGCACGTTCGCGAGTGCCGCCGAGTTTGGCGAGCTGCTCGTGCTGGCCGTCAAAGGCAACGTCGCTCTCGATGCGCTGCGACTGGCAGGTGCACGGAACCTGGCCGGGAAACCGATCATCGACGCGTGCAATCCCATAGCGGATGACACTCCCGTCAACGGCGTCCTGAAGTTCTACACCAGCTACGATGAATCGCTGATGGAGCAGCTGCAGCGCGAATTCTCAAGCGCGCATTTCGTCAAGGCGTTTAACTCGGTGGGCAACGCGTGCATGGTCGACCCTCAATTCGACGGCGGAAAACCGACCATGTTCATCTGCGGCAACGACGACGGCGCGAAGAAAACTGTAACCCGCATCTGCGATGAGTTGGGCTGGGAGACGGCGGACATGGGGGCCGTGGAAGCGGCCCGCGCCATCGAGCCCCTCTGCATCTTATGGTGCATTCCCGGCTTCCTGCGTAACGAATGGACGCACGCATTCAAGCTTCTAAAGAAATAGATTTTGCGGCATCCAGCGTTCTTGCAACTTAGTCCACAGTTCCTCACCCGCTGAATTGACCCCGCAACCCGTGCTTCCGTATCCTCGGGGCTGGATTGGGCGGGTGCCTTTCTCAATGAATCCAAGCCCGACAACTCACCGTGAGGACAGCGCCGCATGAGCACCGCAGCACCAGCCGCCACCGTCGCCATCGCCGCAAAGCCGCTCCTGGTGCGCCGTGCAGCCGTGCTGGGCGCAGGAACCATGGGCTCGCGCATCGCCGCGCACTTGGCCAATGCAGGCATCCCTGTTCTTTTGCTGGACATGGTGCTGCCCGGCGAAGGTCCACGTAGCCAATTAGCAACAGCCGCCGTTGCCGCACTCGCCAAAGCGAAACCTGCCGCCTTGTACGAACCGTCACTCGCCACACTCATCACTCCGGGCAACTTCGACGACGACCTGCCCAAGCTCGCCCAGTGCGATTGGATCGTCGAAGCCGTCGCCGAAAATCTCGAAGTCAAAACTGCGCTCCTCCAGCGCGTCACGCCGCACCTCTCCGCGCAGGCGGTGCTCACCACCAACACTTCTGGCCTGTCGGTCGGCAAGATCGCAGCCGGTCTCAAAGCCGCGCGCGATCGCTTTTTTGGCACACACTTTTTCAATCCGCCGCGCTACATGCGCCTGCTTGAAATCATTCCGACTGAGCAAAGCGATCCCGCCGTCGTCTCCGCCTTCGCCGCCTTCGCCGACCGCATCCTCGGGAAACAAATAGTCTTTGCCAACGACACGCCGAACTTCATCGCCAACCGCATCGGTGTCGCTGTCATCTTCACCGCCGCCACGCTGATGCTCGATCAGGGCCTGACCGTCGAAGAAGTCGACGCCCTCACCGGCCCCGCCATCGGCTGGCCTCGCACCGGAACCTTCCGCCTCGCCGACATGGTCGGCATCGACATCCTCGCCCACGTCGCCGCCAATTTTCCGCAAGGCGCGATGCCCGGCCGCTTCTCCGAAATCCTCGCTGAAATTGTCAAGCGCGGCTGGCTCGGCGATAAGTCCGGTCAGGGTTTTTACAAGAAGAACCGCGGTGCTGGCGGTAAGGAAGAACGCCTTGTCCTCGACCTCAACACCTTCGAATATCGCCCGATGGCCAAAGCTGCGCTCCCCGCTCTCGAAATGGCAAAGAATGCCCAGACCGTCGAAGAGCGCTTGCGGCTTTTGCTGGCCAATGACCCCGCCAAAGACAAAGCAGCTCGGTTCCTGTGGCCCTTTATTTCGTCGCTTTGGAACTTCGCGGCCGACCGCATCGGCGAAGCGGCAGACGACGCGCCCTCCATCGACGCCGCCATGCGCGCCGGCTTCAACTGGGAGCTGGGCCCATTCCAAATGTGGGATGCAGCAGGCCTGCGCGAGACCATCGCCCGCATGGAGTCGCTCCAACTCCCTGTCTCCCGCGCCGTCCAGGGCCTGCTCCACACGAGTCCCGCCGCCGGCAAGATTTCCTGGTACTCATCCGACAGCCCGCAGTGTTTCAATCCCACAACCGGCGCATGGGAACCGCTCCCCCAGCAGCCGGGTCATGCTCTCGTTGCAGATTATCGGCGCGCGCACGGCGTTGTCCGCGGCAATCCCGGCGCCTCGCTGATCGATCTGGGGGACGGCATCGGCTGCATCGAACTGCACTCCATGAAGAACGCCATCGGCGGCGACGTCGTGGCACTCATCTCCTCGGTCCTCCGGTCCGACGCCGATGCCGTCCGCGATTTCTCCGCCTTTGTCATCACGGGCGATCGCGAGAACTTCAGCGTAGGCGCCAACCTTCTGCAGCTTCTCCTCATCGCGCAGGAGGGCGAGTGGGAAGAAGTCGACGGGGCCATTCGCGCCTTCCAGCAGATGACCGCGGCCATCAAGTTCTGCCCGCGTCCCGTAGTGGCTGCGCCCTTCGGCCTCACCTTCGGAGGCGGCGCAGAAATCTGCCTCCACGCCGCGCGTCGCCAGCCGCACGCCGAAACCTACATCGGCCTTGTTGAGTCCGGCGTCGGCCTTATCCCCGGCGGCGGCGGTACAAAGGAGATGCTGCTCCGCGCCGTCGACGCCGCTGCGGCCCTTGCGCCTCCCGACCCCCGCGACTCGCCTTCCCGTTTCGCTCAATCCGCGGAATTGGCTGCGGCGCTCAAACGCTCGCTCGAAACCATCGCCATGGCCAAGGTTTCCACGTCGGCCGCCGAGGCCCGCACCCTGGGCCTGCTCTCGCCCTTCGATCGCATCACCCTTAACCGCGACCGCCTGCTCCTCGATGCAAAATCACTGGCCGCCGAACTCGCCGCAGCGGGCTATACGGCTCCCGTGCCGCGCACACAGATTCCCGCTCCCGGCTTGAATGCTCTGGGCGCGCTCGAAACCGGCATCTTTCTCATGGGAGAAGCGGGCTATGCCTCGGAGCATGATCGGAAAGTGGCGCGCTGGGCGGCGTATATTCTCTGCGGCGGCCGCGTCACCGCTGGCACTCCGGTGAGCGAGCAGTATCTGCTCGATCTCGAGCGCGAGGCCTTTCTCTCCCTCTGCGGCGAGCGCAAAACCCAGGAGCGCATCGCCTTCACTCTTAAGACCGGCAAGCCGCTCAGAAACTAGACCACCAATGAGGCACGCAAGACTCAACCTGTTGGCCGCGGCACTTCTCGGGTGCGCAATGCCTCTCCTCCCTGCGCAAGGCCCTCCGCATGAGAACCCCAATCAACTCACCGAATCAGGCCACACCCAGCTGGCCGGTCATGCAACCCCATACGTGATTCATCAGCTGCCGGTGAGTTCGTTTCCCGATCTGCCTGCTGCGATCGCCGATTCTCTGAACCGCCGCGACTGTCTCATCCCGCAAACCTACGAAGCGCACCGTCCCGAAAATGTCGTCCATGCCAGCCTCGAGCGCGCCGGCTCCTCGGACTGGGCGGTCCTGTGTGCGGTAAACGGCAATGTGTCCCTAATGGTCTTTTTTGCGAGTGCGCCCGAGCGGCCCATGATCCTTGCGACAGCTCAGGAAACCGACCGGCTCCAGAAGCACGATCCCATCGGCGTACTCGGCTTCAACTGGGGCATCGATCCCGCATCTCCGCATCGCGTGCATGATGCGCAAACGGGATTGCCGCACCGGCCTGCCACACTGGACCACGACGCTCTGGCCGATGCTGCGATTGAGCACCGCACTGTGTTCCACTTTTATTCCAAGGGCAAGTGGACGCTGCTCGACCTGCCCGAATAATCTCATCCTAGGTTCTTGGGTGCTCAATTCGGCACGAAAATGCGTGCCCCAGGTCCGGGGTCCCCAGCGACAGGTCGTCGTCGCGGGGGTGGCGATCTCGTTTTTGAGACCTGGGAAAGCACGAACGTCAATTTACGTGACTAAGCGGACGGAGAGCTGGCAAGGACCACCGTTTTCTGATCCCCGTTCTCTGATTCCTGTTCCCTGGAGCATCCTATGCCCGAAGCTGTTCTCGTTAGCGCCGTTCGCACTCCCGTAGGCCGCGCCCCCAAAGGCGCCCTTGCCACCACGCGTCCCGACGATCTCGCCGCAATTGCATTGGGCGGGGCTTTGGACAAAGTTCCTCAACTGGATAAATCCGAAATCGACGACGTGATCCTCGGCTGTGCGCAGCCTGAAGGGGAACAGGGCTTCAACATCGCGCGCTTCGCGGCTCTCCGCGCGCAGCTTCCCGTAGAAATTCCTGGCGCCACCGTCAACCGCCTCTGCGCCTCCGGGCTCGAAGCCATCGCGCAGGCCGACATGCGCATCCGCACCGGAACCTGCCGTGTAGTCCTCGCCGGCGGCGCGGAATCCATGAGCATGATTCCCATGGGTGGCAGCAAACCCAGCCCCAACCCATGGCTCGCCGAGCACTATCCAGCATCGCTGCTCACCATGGGACTCACCGCCGAGCGCGTCGCGCGCCAATACAGAATTCCCCGCGAAGATCAAGACGCCTTCGCGCTCGCAAGCCACAAGAAAGCCATCGCCGCGCAGGCCGCCCATCGCTTCGACGAAGAGCTGATCCCAATCAAAGTGTCCACGTCCGTTCCCGGCGCAAAGGCCGCCAAACCAGTGACCACGGAGACAGACTTCGTCGCCGACGAAGGCCCCCGCGCCGATACGTCCGCCGCTGCTCTCTCTGCGCTCAAGCCCGTCTTCCATGCGCAGGGAACTGTGACCGCCGGCAACACGTCGCAAACCTCCGATGGCGCCGCGGCCGCCGTGCTCATGGATTCCGGCCGCGCAAAGGAACTTGGCCTCCAGCCCCTCGCCCGCCTCGTTGCCTACGCCGTTGCAGGCTGCCTGCCGGAAGAGATGGGCGTCGGTCCTATCTATGCGGTGCCCAAAGCCCTCAAACTCGCGGGACTGACCCTCGACGACATCGGCCTCATCGAGTTCAACGAAGCCTTTGCCGCGCAAGCTCTCGCTGTCATGCGCGAACTTGGATTCGATCCGGAGAAGGTTAATGTGAACGGCGGCGCCATCGCGCTCGGCCACCCACTCGGCTGCACCGGCGCGAAACTCACCGCGACACTGCTCCAGGAAATGAAACGCCGGAATGTGCGCTACGGCATGGTGACCATGTGCGTCGGCGGAGGCATGGGCGCAGCGGGAATCTTCGAACGGCTGAACTGAGGCGTCGGCATGAATCTGACAGGATGGCCGGTCTCTCTTCTCTTCGCAGTGCTGCTCGTCAGCTGTGCCGGGGTTGCTCTCTACCAGACGTGGGGTTTCATGTTCGCCAAGGGTGAAGCGGAGGCAGCGGTGGGCTTGGGTGTCGTGGCCGTGCTCTTCGTCACGCTGCTCGGCGCTGCCGGGCTCGTGATTGGAGCTCTTGGTTCATGGTCTCGTTGGCCGATCTACTCCAAGATTCCGCTGGTGAGCGCCCTTTGCGTCCTTCCCGCAGCCGTCTTGTTCTGCTGGCAACAAGGCGGGGCTTACTGGCGCAACACGCAGATCGGAGTTTTTCACTATGGTCCGCTGGCGTGGGCCTCTGTCCTCCTGCCCGTACCCCTCGATCTCGCGGCTGTTCTGTTATCAGGTTTGCGATTCCGGCAGCTCAAGCGTTCGACGCCCTGAGTCCGGGATTTCGCCGCTCTTGAGACCTAGAGAAGCGCAAGGTGGTCCAAACACAACAACGGCCGGGATTGCTCCCGGCCGTTTCAATCTTCAGCCCCTCGCGGGCCGCTATTACTTTGCCTTCGCTGCAGCCGGCGCAGTCGCCAAAACCAGCGTCTTCAGCCGCGCGTTCAACCGGCTCTTATACCGGGAAACCGTGTTTGAGTGCAGCACGCCCTTTTGCACGCTCTTGTCGAGCAGCGAAACGGTTGCGCTATATTGCGCCTGGGCGGCCTTCTTGTCGCCTTTGGCCAGAGCCTCGCGCAGGGCGCGCAGGCTGGTGCGCACGCGTGTGCGGTTGGCGCGGTTCACTTCGGTGCGGCTAACGGTCTGACGGGCGCGCTTCAGCGCGGAAACATGATTTGCCATGATTGTTCCTTAATCTTTGGGCCCAGAGATCAGAGCTGCGATCAAAACTGCCATCCGGGCAAGCGCCGCGTCTCTCTAGGGCTGGATGATGCGGGTGGAAATGCAACAAGAGCCGCATCCCTCGCAATTTCTTAGTCTACGGGAAAGCTGCCTGGGGGTCAACGCTGCCGTTCTCGTACCCCACCCGTCACCTTTTTCTCGAATCTTTACCGGGGTGGGATTGACGGCGGAAGAGACCGGCGCTACTCTCTCCCCATATACCCATCTTGGGCACTCTACCCAACACGCTGCAGCTCGGCACCAGTTCGACTCCGAAGCTCGCCCGCTCGTCCCAAATAAATACAAAAAATTCTCGCGCCAACCTGCCGATGTATTCCATAACGGAATCTAATTCACTGTCATTGCCTGCCCACTGGGCAGAACTGGAGGCCGTCTGAACGCTGATCTTGAGATCACACCGAATCTTGAGCCCCTGTTTGGGACCCGCGATGAAAACCTCAGGCTGATGGAGGATTCACTAGGCGTAAAGATCGATCTGCGATCCGACGCCGTACACGTGGAGGGGCCGGAAGAATCGGTGGCTCGAGTCCGGCGCATCTTTCAGGACTTCGAAGCGCTCCGCCGCCAGGGCATCAATCCGCACAACGGAGAGTTGAACGGTATGTTGCGCCTGGTCGTCGCCGACCCAGCCGCCACGCTGCGTTCTGTCGCTGATGCTGGCAAGCAGCGTTCTGCGGGGGTCAAGCGCACCGTGCAGCCGCGCTCGCTCAACCAGCGCAAGTATGTCGAGGCCATCGAACAGAATGACATGGTCTTCGGTGTAGGCCCGGCTGGCACCGGCAAAACTTATCTCGCAGTAGCCATGGCCGTCGCCGCCATGAACGCGAAAAAGGTCACCCGCATCGTCCTCGTCCGCCCCGCGGTCGAGGCCGGTGAACGTCTCGGCTTCCTCCCCGGCAGCCTGCAGGAAAAAGTCGACCCTTATCTCCGCCCGCTTTACGATGCCCTCTACGACCTGCTCGAGCCCGAGCGCGTCGACAAGATGCTCGAAAAAAACATCATTGAGGTAGCGCCGCTCGCCTTCATGCGCGGCCGCACCCTCAACGACGCCTTCATCATCATGGACGAAGCCCAGAACACCACCATTGAGCAGATGAAGATGTTCCTCACCCGCATGGGCGCCAACTCCAAGGCCGTCATCACGGGCGACATCACCCAGATCGACTTGCCCAACCCGCGCAAATCCGGCCTCGTTGATGCCATCAACGTGCTCGACGGTGTCGAAGGCATCCACTTTTGCCATTTTGAAGAAGGCGATGTGGTCCGCCATGCCCTTGTGCAGCGCATCGTGCGCGCCTACGACTCGGCCAAGCCGCAGCAGCAGGAGCTGCCTCTATCGCTCGGCGATGGCATCGGGGTCGAGCCGCCAACCCAGCCCTCGCAGGCTGCAAAGCCGCAGTAAATCTGTCCTTCGCGTAAAATCAAGACAGAAACGGGGCTGTCCGCCGCTCACGGCGGGGCAGCCTCGCGCAAGATGATTCTTTTAGACCCAGATCTGGACTCCCACCCCGCCCCGAAATCAACCTCGGTCAATAGCCGGTCTGCGTCTGCCTCGCGCAAAACATCACCGCACGCCCGCGTTCCATCGGCTCGTACTCTTTTCCGCTTTCTCTCTCGTGCCCAGTCCGCCGTTCGGCTCCGCGGCCGCGTCTCGGTCCTCCTCACAACAGACAAAGCCCTCCGACGCCTCAACCGCCAATTCCGCGGCCTCGACAAGCCGACGGACGTGCTCTCTTTCCCCGCCAACGCATTGATCCAAGACCAGGAAAAGATCGCGGGCGACCTCGCCATCAGCGTCCCCACAGCGCGCCGGCAATCGTTCGAGCAGGGCCATCCGCTTGCCACCGAGATCAGGGTCCTCATCCTGCACGGCCTGCTGCACCTCGCCGGCTACGACCACGAGACCGATTCCGGCCAGATGGCACGCCGTGAGCGCCGACTCCGCGCTCAACTCGGCCTCCCGCAAGGCCTCATCGAACGCGCCCAGTCCAAGTCTGTTCTTAAAAATGCGAGCCCGGCCACAAAAAGACGGGAGCCCCAGGTCCGGGGTCCCCAGCGACAGGTCTTCGCCGCTGGGGTGGAGGTCTCGCTTTTGAGACCTGGGAAAGCAGGAACCTCGACGGCCAAAGTTGGCCGCACCGCAGGTGCCCCCACCGCAGGTGGACGGCCATGACTCCTCTTACCATTCTCCTGCTTTTCCTCGCGGCCCTGGTCGTCACGCTGGCTTCCTACATCAGCCGCGTCTACTCCGAGTTCGGCAAAATCCTCTCCCGCGAAGTGCAGGACAACATCGACGCCTGGGAAGAGAAGGTCGAGCCGCACCTCGGGCTCAGCCGCGAACACGCTGCCATCTCCGCGGCCGTGTTGCAGCAAATGGCGCTTGGCATGATCGCCCTCGTGTTTGGCGCCGTCCTCTTCGATCGCGGACCCCATCTCGGCCGGCCTTCCTATGCGGAGATTGCGCAGGCCGTCCTCGGTGTCATTCTCGTCGTCGTGTTCTGCAATCAGGTTTTGCCCACGGCGCTCTTCAATCTCACCAAGGGCCGCTGGGCTCCGCGCCTGCTGTGGCCTATCCGGTTTCTGCTCTGGATCGTCACGCCCATTACGGTTTTTGTCCGCTTCTTCTACTCCGTCGCGTCGCTCGCCGACAAGCCTCCGAACCCCCAGGAAGAAGCCGCTGTCAACGTGGAAGCTCTGCTCGAAGCCGGCCAGGAAGAGGGAATCCTCGAAGAAACCGACCGCGACCTCGTGCGCTCCGCCGTTGAGTTCGGCGACAAACTGGTGCGGGAGGTGATGACGCCACGACCGCGGGTCTTCGCGGTGCCCGAGGTGATCACGCTCGAGGAATTCATCGAACAGTTGCGCGAACATAACTTCTCGCGTGTACCCGTATTCTCCGGTTCCCTCGATAACATTACCGGCATCGCCTTCGCCCACGACCTGCTGCAGATTACCGACGAAGAAGCGCACACGCGCACCGTCGCCGAAATTGAGCGTCCGGCTGCATTCGTGCCCGAAACTAAGCGTGGCTATGAGCTGCTGCGCGAAATGCAGCGCGAAAAGCAGCACATGCGCATCGTCATTGACGAATACGGCGGCGTCGCAGGCCTCGTCACCATCGAGGATCTGCTCGAACAAATCGTCGGCGACATCAAGGACGAACACGAAACCGACACGCCTGTCGAAGACCCGCAACGCGAGGCTGGCGGTTCATGGCTCGTCCCCGGCAGCTTTCCCGTCGATCAGCTTGTCGACCTCTTCGGCGAACCGGCCGAAATCGACGATGGTTATGAAGCCACGACCCTCGGCGGCTTAGTGAGCGAAATCGAGGGCCGCATCCCCCTCCGCGGCGAAGTCGTCATGCTCGATCACGCCGGCCTGCGCATTGAAGTCGTCGCCTCAACCGATCGCCGCGTCGAACGCCTCCGCGTCTTCCCGCCCCACATCGAAACCGCCGCTGCCCAGGCCTCGTAACGACCGGAATCTGCCGTCAGTCCATTTTCGGTTTCCAGCTGAATCCAGAGCGCTCAAGCACTCGCTAAGGTCCTTGCGAATTGAAACGGCAGTTTTTCATTGGCAACCAACGTGCAGCAAGGGTCGGCAGGTATGCGGCGTTTGCTTTGGGTGGGTTTCCGTTGATGCATCGAAAGAAACGGCTTGCCGTGGGGTCCGATATTCCGTAGTACGGCAAGAATTACACGGAAGCGAACGTGATTGGCAGAATTTCATCCGCAAAAAGGGGTTGTCTATGATCAAGCAACTTCTTTTCCCATTCGCGCACCGGCAAAATCACGACGACACGTGGGATACGATCTGCTCGAAGTGTTTCCTGGTTGTGGCTACGGAAGAGAATGAAGAGGAACTTTACAAGCACGAACAGAACCACGACTGCGCTGCTCTGAGAATGGCGAGGCGCAAAACCCGAACTTTAGAACCGATCAGGACACGGCAACTCTGAATTTCATCAAGAGATCCCAAAGCTCCCCGATGCACACAGGACACCTGCATTGGATTTTCAGGTCCTCTTTCGGCACTTGAGAGACACATGCATTTTTGAATGCGTCTCGTATTGCAATCGGTAGAGCACGCACGAATCTTCCGACATTTTGTTCAGTCCCTTGGCGAAGGTGCCTCTGGCGTCGACCTCCTCTTGGCTCCGTCCCGGCTTCAATCTTGCTCTCCCCATGTTTGCGCATAGGTTTTGCCATAGGGATAGAAGAGGTCTTTGCGGCCTTCCTTCCACGCGGCCTTCATTTCCGGCGTCGTGATGTCCCAATCGGGCCGGCACTTTTGCGTGACTGCACGAAGATCATGTCGAAGATCCTCGATGGTCGGTCGGCCGAAGAACCAATAGCCGTTGTAGATCTTGTGAATGACGAGGCCCGGCTCCAGAACGATGACGTGGGGAATCATCGGATTGTGATCGGGATCGGTGTATTCGGCGATATCAAGATCTTTTTGAACGACTCGTCCTGCATCCGAGAGAAACGGCCAGTGGGCGCCGACGCCCGAGCGATACTCGTTGGTAAGAGCGATGTTGTCGGTGCTGATCGTGACCAGACGGCAGTATCCGACTTCCATCTCACGGTGGAATTGAACCGGGAGTTCGGCTTGCCGGCGGTCTTTCGGACAAAATCCCCCGCGACTCAGCACCAGAACCATCGGATGCTGGCCCTGTAATTCCGAGAGCTTGCGGCGCTTCGTCGCGTGATCGGTCAGTTCGTAATCGGGAAAAAGCGCGCCAGGCACA
Source organism: uncultured Acidobacteriaceae bacterium (assembly GCA_963745845.1). Lineage (GTDB taxonomy): Bacteria > Acidobacteriota > Terriglobia > Terriglobales > Acidobacteriaceae > Telmatobacter. The sequence continues at coordinate 332,130 of CAVUZE010000008.1, forward strand.
ATGTCGGATCGCATGGCTATAAACCTCGTATCACCGGAATCTCCGAGTCGGAATTACCGCACTGAGGATTTGATAACAGACATCAAGCCGCCTTGTACGCCAGTATCTGTCGACGTCGATCACGATCACAACAGAAGGGCGGAGGCGGGTCTATAGGACGATGGTATCGATCGGTACCCTGGTATCGCGGCGGATGGCTTATCGGGCGCAGGATTCGGGGATACCTCGTCGATTGGGTGACTATCCCCCATTCCCTAATCCCTGGTCGCAAAAACGCCGTAAACTCATTCAGGAGCATTACCCAATTTGAATTCGGGATTTGTCGCCATCCTCGGCCGGCCGAACGCCGGCAAAAGCACGCTGCTCAACGCCCTCACCGGCGAGAAGGTCGCTATCGTTACGCCCAAGCCGCAAACCACGCGCAACCGCATCGCGGGGGTCGTCGAGGTACCCGCGCGCAAGCGTGTTCATCCCGCCGCGCAAATCGTTTTCGTTGATACGCCCGGAGTCCACAAGCCAGCCTCGCAGCTTGACCGCCGCATGCTGCAGGAAGTGCACGAAGCCCTTGAAACCCGCGACCTCGTGCTGGTACTGATCGACGCCAGCCGCCGCGTGCAACTCGAGGCAGCCGGCGAGCCGGGCGGCATTCCAGGTGCGGAAGTAGAATTATCGCCGGGCGCACCAGCCAGCACTTCCACCAAACGCCACGATAAAAGCGCCCACTCTTGGGCCAGCGAAGAAAGTTTTCTATTTGGCCTCATCCGGGGCCTCGACTGTCCTGTCTTTCTCGTTCTTACCAAGATCGACCTGGTCGCGAAAGATCTGCTTTTGCCGCTCATCGAGACGCTGACCAGGCAGTTCAAGTTCGCCGAAGTCATCCCCGTGAGCGCGCGCAAGCGAGACGGCCTCGATCTGCTCTTGCGCAAAATCGTGGCCGTGCTGCCTACCGGCGAGCGCTACTACCCCAAGGACCAGTACACGGATCAGCCCATGCGTTTCATGGTCGCCGAGCTCATCCGCGAACGGATCCTAATCGAAACGGGCGAAGAAGTGCCCTACGCCGCAGCCGTCGTCATCGAACAATTCGAAGAACCGCCGCCCCAGAAATCGGACCAGCCCACCAAATCGAAAAAGAAATCAGCTGAACCGGCCAAACTCCCGCTGACCCGTATCGCCGCCGCCATCTACTGTGAGCGGGAAGGGCAGAAGGCCATCCTCATCGGCAAAGGTGGAGCGAAGCTGAAAGAGATCGGCACCGGCGCTCGCAAGCAAATCGAGTCGCTGCTCGGTACACGCGTCTATCTTGAATTGCACGTCATTGTTGAACCCGGTTGGCGAGAATCGCGCGCCTTCATTGAATCATTGGATTGGCGCACCCAGCTGGAGAAGATTGCCGAGAAGCAGGGCAACGAGCCCAGGGAAGAATAAGCTAGATTGGCCTCCGCAAAAGCTCGATTACGGAGGGAGGTGGGGGTTTCAACCCCCGCACAAAGCCGCCAAAATCTTCACGGGCTTTAGCCCCGGGAGAACGCCTTCAGCGATGAACAGCTTTACGTTCCGTGCACCCGCCCGCGTCCATCCGTCTTCACTTCATACATGCGCGCATCGGCCGCGCCAATGATGGTGTGAATCGTGGAGCCATCGGCGGGCGCAGTTGCCAGTCCCACGCTCGCGCTCACCTTGAGTTCCAGGCTTCCGTTCATGTGAAACCGCGTTTCCGTGAGGTCGCGATGCAGGTTCGTCGCCAAATCGCGCGCGTCGGTCCTTCCCGTCTCGGGCATGACGACAACAAATTCATCTCCGCCGTAGCGAAAGCATAGGTCTTGCGGCCGGCTCATCTCGCGCAGCCTCTGCCCGGCCTTCGCCAGCAATTCGCTGCCCACCAGATGACCATGCGCGTCGTTCACCTGCTTGAACCGGTCGAGATCGAGAAAAGCAAGGCTCACCGGAATGTGCAGGCGTGTGCAGCGTTCCAGCTCCCGTCCCAGCACATCGTACAAGTGCCGCACATTGAAGAGACCGGTGGTATCGTCGGTGATCGTGAGTTGCTGGATGCGCGCCATATCCCGCGCATTCTCAATCGCAATCGCCGCGTGATCGGCCAGAATGTGCAGAAACGCAATCGTGTAGTCCGTCAACTGTTCTGAACGCGGATTGAAGATTTCAATCGCGCCTTGCGTCCCCTTGCGCCCTCGCAGTGGCAACGCAATCACCGATCGGATCTTCGGCGTGAATCCCGGTTGGAGCAACCGCGGGTCGTCCTCGGTTTCCGGAACAATGAGCGTCTCCCCGTGCTCCACCACCCATCCGGCCACTCCCTCGCCGATTTTCACGCGTAGATCGCGGAGCGCCGCCTCTTCCCCCCCGGCCGCAATGGCGTAATACAAATCTTGATGCACTTCATCCAGCATCAACAGGCTCCACAGATCGGCCTGGATAAAGCGCTCCATGTGTTCCAGAATTGTGCGCAGAATCGTATCCAGATCGAAGCTCGAGGTGAGCGAGCGGGCCAGTTGGTGAAAGACGAGCAAATCGTCAATCGGGATACGATTTTCTGACAGGTTCGTCATGGGGGAACCGGTGGAGTACGCCTGGGCCCGATTTGGAAATTGTGTCGCCGAAGCCATTTTCGCGAAGCCACCACAGCCAAAAGGAAGCAGCTCTCCCTCAATCATCGAAGAAGCGGCTGCAGTGCCCCTTATTCTGACCTTAATTTGAATTCTGTCACACGTTGGGTGCGCATCGGCTGGGAATTGTACGAAGGTAATGCACGTTGGTTTTAGACCCGAAAGTGCCTATCCGCCGATATGCACCATGGAACGGGAAGGCTTGAGGAATCCAGGCTCACCAATGTGGTGGCGCGCCTCTTTCCCCTGCACGGTGCGCGCGATGTAGTCGCGCAGCGAATCGTCGCTTTCGCCCGCCCGCATGTGTCCATAGAGATCGTGCTCGACCTGGGAGAAGAGGCAGGTTCGAATCTTGCCGTCCGACGTGAGCCGCACGCGGCTGCATGCGCCACAGAATGCCTGCGTCACCGGCGCAATGATCCCAATCTCGCCCCGCCCATCGGCAAAGGTGAAGCGCCGCGCTGTCTCGCTCGCGTCGCGTCCCGGCAGCGGCACAAGCGGCAACACGCGCCCGATCCGCTCCACAATCTCTGCCATCGAAACGACAATTTCCGGAGTCCAAAGCCGCCCTTCCTCCAGCGGCATGAACTCGATAAACCGCACCACCACATCTTCTTCGCGGGCAAAATGTGCAAAACTCTCGATCTTGTCGTCGTTGAATCCCCGCAGCAGCACGCAGTTGACCTTCAGCGGCGTCAGCCCGGCGGCTCGCGCGGCGCGAATTCCGCGCAGCACTTCGTTGAAGCTCCCCGGTACACGGGTAATCCGCTCAAAAGTGGACGCATCCACGGCATCCATGCTCACCGTCACGCGCTGTAACCCGGCCGCCTTCAGCGGCGCCGCCAGCCCCTCGAGCAGGTGTCCATTGGTCGTCAGCGCCAAATCGAGTCGCTCCCCCGCGAGCGTGCGCAACTCACTCAGTTCCCGGATCAGCTCCTGCAAACCGCGACGCAGCAGGGGTTCGCCGCCGGTCAGTCGCACCTTCTCGATCCCCAGGCCGACAAACAGCTTGATCAGCCGCAGATATTCCTCAATGTCTAACTCGGGATACTGCGCGCCCAACTCGCCCGTGCGGCAATACACACACTTGTAGTTGCAGCGGTCCGTGATCGAGACACGGAGATCGTGAATGACGCGTCCGTGGCTATCGGTCAACCGTGTTGACGAAGCGATTGGGGAAGCGGCGACCATCGGCATCTTTTAGGCTATACCGTTTCGGCGAAAGATGCATGCCCGCGGCCCGCGGTCTTCAACCTTGAATCCGTCTAATCGAGGCGAGGCGTTCCCCTGCGCAGGATAAGGCCGGTTAGTCCAAACCCCGCGATCAGGCACAGAGCCAGAATGAAGTAATACGCCATCGGATGTGCCCAGCCCGGCGAATACGTCAGGTCCTGTCCCACCCACAGCAACAGCACCGTAGCAATCACTGCAAACTGCCCGGCTAACACCAGAAACGTGTGCCCCAGGTCGCGCCGCTTGTCCAGCGCCTCCACCTGATCAGGGGTCAGGTTGCGCTCTTCGGGGGGAAGAAGGGAATTTGCCATCGTCGATCTCCAGGCCAGCCCGCTTGCGCATCTGGGCCGCCTACTTCATCAATTCAATCACATGCGGCAGCGGCTCCGCCAGTCTCGCCCGCATGCGCTGATTCAGCCGCCCTCCGGTCTAAATCGCCTCCATCCGGAGAAAGTCATTCCATCAAAAACGCCAGTGATTGCAGCGACGTAATCTCGAACGGCTTGCGGCAGCGCACATTCGCGCACGACAGCTTATCGTCGCGCCGCACCATGTAGGACTGTGCCTTCGCAAATCGCGCCCGGTCCCGCTCATCGGCTTGGCGCGGCAGCTGCGCCTTCTTGCGCCGCACCACCCACGTCACCTTGTACTCGGCGGCCTGCCCGCACTTCGGACACGTCAGTGTATGCGTGCGCGCTTCTATGGTCTCGTTAAAAAACTCCCGTTCGTCCATTCGCTCCAGTTCTTCTCCACAAGCCGGCAAAAAATCGCCGAAATTTATCCGTCAGCCCGTGCACCAGAATTACGATCATGGAGACGGCTCGGGCCTTCCGCTTCCGCTCAAACTATTCCATACTCTTCCTTGCCATGACGAAACGCAAGCAGGCCAAATTCTCCGCCACAAAGGCAGTCAAGGCCAATGCGCGCGAGCGTGTCGGCCAGCCCAAGCCCGCTCGTGTCGTCGAGAGCGAGCCTCGCACGGGTCGCCAAGCCAAACATAAACCCAAGCTCGACCAACTCATCCGGCAGGAGGATTGACCATGGCGCGTGCCCTTGGAGTAGGCGGCGTTTTCTTGAAGGCGAAAGATCCGAAAGCTCTGTCCGCCTGGTACGCAAAGCATTTCGGCATCTCCAAGGCCGACGAAACTTCGCTCTTCTTCGACGGCCCCAGCGCCGCCGGTATGACCGTGTTCGCGCACTTCCCTCGCGACTCGGCCTACTTCAGCCCTGGCTCGCAGCAAGCCCCGCAACAGGCCATGGTCAACCTGCGCGTCGACAATCTCGACGAAATGCTCGCCGAACTCGCCGCAGCCGGCGTCTCCATCGACCCCAAGCGCGATGACCACGCCTTCGGCCGCTTTGCCTGGATCATCGATCCCGAAGGCAATCGAGTCGAGTTGTGGGAGCCACCGGCGCCCGAGCCGGCATAATGCCCTGCGCTTCGCATCGCGCGAATTCCTGCCGCCGGCGGGGCGCAAGCAAGACCGATCTGACGCCGCCAAAGACGGGTCAAGAAGTGAATTTACGGGTCACTCCGGCTCGGTAGTGAGCCGCCCGCTCTCCACCCGAAGCATGTCCACCAGTTTGCCCCTGGAATTCAACGGATTATCGCTCGACGCGCTCAGGTCCTCAGGCGTATACCTTGCCCGGCCCCGATCTTGACATCCGTCCCAATGCGCTAACCATTTGGGTGGTCGTGGCCAAGGAGCTTCAGTCTCCTGGCCACGGTGCGCCACACTACCAGCCCGGGACCTGGAGTGTGGTGAGCTCGGTTCCGGCGCGAAGAGTGAAGCAACCGCCGTTTGCCGACACTCTAATTTCGCAGCACCAGCAAACTCCCCAGCAGCGCCAGCGGCATCGCAATGATACCTACCTTCAGAAACTCCCACGCCGTGATCTCCACCTTCTCCCGGCGCAGCGCGATCAGCCAAAGAATCGTCGCCAGCGAACCCGTCACCGAGAGATTTGGTCCGAGATCGACACCGATCAAAATCGCGTGCGCCACGATGCCCGATTCCTGTGCGTGACGAATCGCCGCTCCGCTCATGAGCCCGACAGGAAGATTGTTCATCCCGTTCGCGGCCAGCGCCAGCGCAAATGCCGATGCGCCTTTCGCCTGCCATTCCGGCCCGCGCGCCAGCATTTGCAGTCCAGCTAGACCCGCGCGTAAAAGACCCGCGCTTTCAAGCGCCTCCACAATCACAAACAGTCCGGCCACCAGCGGCAGCACAGACCACGAAATCCCCTTGACCACATTCGGCACGATTCTCGGATTGCTGAACGCAACCACAGCTAGCGCCAAAACCGCCGCGCAGCAGGTGGGCCAGCCCAGCGAAAGTCCGAACGCCGATGCGACTATTAAGGCGCCTGCCGCCAGCAGCAGGCCTGCCAGCGCCAGCTTGCCTTCGGTCGTAAGCGGCGCAGTCCGCACTTGGTCCTCGATCGGCTGCTGCAACTCCCTGCGCGCATGCCGGCGCAGGCATAGGAACGTAATCCCGATTGATGCCGTCGACGGAAGCAGAAAAACCTCCAGCCACTTCAAGAGCGGTGGAAGACTCCGTCCGAAGACGACGAGGTTCGCCGGATTTGAAATCGGAAAGATAAAACTGGCTGCATTCGCGATCAGTGCGCATGCCAAAAGATATGGGCGAGGGCTCACCCGCGCGCGCCGCACGGTCGCCAGCACTGCCGGCGTCAGCACCACCGCCGTCGCATCGTTCGAAAGCAGCGCGGTGACGACAATACCCACGCCATAGACAAGCGCGAATAGCCTTCGCGACGAACCCTTCGCATGACCCGCGGCCACGCCCGCTGCCCAGTCGAAGACGTGCTCCTCGCGCGCCATCTCGGCCAGGATCATCATCCCAGCCAGAAAAAGATAGACGTCGAGCCCTTCATAGACCGCGTGCGCGGCCCGCCGCAGCGGAATCAGGCGCGTGATGACCAAAACAAGAGCCCCGCCGCAGATCCACCACACCTCGCTGATCCTGCGAGGACGCCAAAGCATGCAGAGAATGCTGGCAAGAGAAACGAGCCAGACGAACACCTCAGGGACGAGCACCATAGTTAGGATGCGATTTGAATCAATTTCAATCACGCACGGGTCCCGATTTGGGACGGGAGCACTCTCGGCTTCACAATTTGGAACCAAAGAGATCAGGCAGTTCGGCAGCGAGCTTAATACATGCCACTGATTGCAGGTAAGACAACCCCGAATTCGAACTGGGTATTGTCTTACGGCGTTAGACCCCACGGTGGCCATGTCTTACATCCGTAAGACAAATGTCCGACATGTTGCTTGCATTTGTCTGCTACTGTCTTGCGCCGTAAGACCAAGGGGACTCCCCGGTGAGTGCCCGTCGCGGAGGGAGCCGAGTCCTTCAGGACCCGGAAAACACCCGGAACAACGGCACGCCCTTAGGCCCGGACCGTTCGGATGCTACATCCTTCACCTTCTTCAGTTTTTGATTTGCAGAAAAACTCTCTCCTCAGGCGCACAATGAGAAATGGAAAAAGCAGATCGGGGCTGGGTTCGATCTGTTAGGGGGGTGACCGGTCTGTACCACCTCTGTACCCCCCTCCCCCCCAAAAAATCTGCGTTTATCCACAGCGAATGTGCGCAGGATTGAACTCGACTGTGAAACGGGCGAAAAGAGGCAGATCGGTCAGACAGGCGTCTTATGCCGGAAGCGTATCGAACCATGCAGCCAAATCTGCATGACCATGTTCGCGCGCAAAGTCGGCAGGCATCTTGCCCTGTTCGCTTGGGTAGTGCGGATTGGCTCCGTGCTCCATCAGCAACTCGGCAAGATCGATGCGATTTGCCGCTGCTGCGGAAAAGATCGCCGTGAATCCTCCTGCCTGTGTAGCGTTGACGTCCGCGCCGTGCGAAATCAACAATTCGATCGTCGACGGATTCTTGCCCAACGCAAGCGCCGCGTGCAACGGCTGATTCTTCTGCGCATTCTGTGAAACCGCATCCACGCGCGCTCCGCGAAAAATCAGCGCTGCCACCGAAAGCGGCGTTCCGAATGCCGCCGCGAGATGCAGCGCTGTCCAACCGTCGCCAGAGAAAGCCTGCGTTGCCGCGGCGTTTTCACTCAGGATCGCCTGAAGCCGCGCCTCGTTGCCGGTTGCCGCCGCCTCGAAAACGTCAAGCGGAATTCCCAGCACGGCAAGTTTTGCAATCAGGAGATCGCGTACCTTCAGTTGTCCCGAGTACACGGCCCAAAGCACCGCCGACACTCCCTGCGCATCGCGATAGGCAGCGAGGGACGGATCGTTATCGAGAGCGATGGTCACATCCGCCGCAGTTCCACCTTGGATGAGTTGAAGAAAACTCTGGCTCACGGATGGTTCACGCTATAGGGCCCCGGAAGTTTCGGCCCCGAGTTCGCGGCCTCTGCTTCGGGCTTGCCGGGCTGGTCGGTTCGCTTGGAATAAATGCGGAATTGCACCACAAGATCCAATATTACCGGAACCGGCTTTCCATCCTTCATCGCCGGTTGGAAGTTCGCTTTGCGAATCGTGTCGGCCGCGCTCTCATCCAGCCCGAATCCAATCGGCCTGCTGACCACAATCTCCTGTGGCTTGCCATCAGCTCCAATCACCGCATGGTACAGGGCCATTCCGGCGATGCCGCTTGCCTGCGCGTATTCGTTGGACGGCGGTTCAATTGTGGATAGCAGCTTGGCTTTTTTGTCCACGCCGTTCTGCCGGTAAATCGAGGGATCGGTCGGCCTGTAGTCGGCTTGGTTGGTGACGGCCTGGTAATACAGCCTCCAGAAACTTGGCATCGCGGCGATCATGCGCTCGTCTAATCCCGGCGCAAAGATGTGATCGATCGCGTCGCGCAGCATGCGGGCAGCGTGTGCCGGCGACGTTGTCGTTGTTACGCTTGCTGAATCAGCCGGCCGTTCGGCTTCGGGTGCCTCGCTCATCTCCGCCTTCGCCTGTTCTGCGTCGCTCGGTTCCGTCTGCGGCGTTGCGGACGGTGCGGGTGTTGCGGATGTTGCGGATGTTCCAGGTGCGGCTTTGGCGGCCGCTTCTACCTCGCCCTTCTTCCCCTTTTTCTTCTTCGGGTTCACGACCAATTCGCGATCGATCGTGATCTTCAAGACCTTCTTCTTCGGCGTGATTCGCACCTTGTCCACAGCCTTGGTGGGATCTTCGTCGGCTCGCGCGCCCAGAAAGTGCAGCCCATAGCGAATTCCGGTTAGTTCCACCTTGTGTTTGGACAGGTGGACCTTGTCGATTTCGACCAGACTCAGCGTGTAGGAGCCCTGCGGCGAGTGTCCGACCAGTTTTCCGCGCTCATCAAAGCTCAGCGAGTTATCCAGGTAGCCGTCGCGAACATACAGCGTTTTGCCCACCAGAAGTTGCTTCACCTCGTCCTCGGTGATCGCGCCTGCCTGCGCATCCTGCGGGGTCGCGGTCGAAGGCTGTGCAGACGACGCCGCAGCAGGCGCCTGCGGAGCAGAAGGAGCAGAAAGCTGTGCCGGCGTACTGGCGTCGGGCTGGGCTGGAGCTTCGGTTTGAGTTGCGGCCGGATGCTGCGGAGTGTCGGGCTGAACTGCGGTCGGCTGCGCAGGCTGTTGGGAAGCGTCTGGCTGCGGTGCACTGGGCGTTTGCGCAGTGGCATACCCGATCGATAGCGCAAGCACGAGGCTTCCTGGCACTGCGATTCTTCGGGAGGAATGCGCGGCCCAGAAGCGTGCGGAGGATGCGACAGAGAAGTGCTTCATCAAGGGAACCTTTGCTGAGAATGTAACAGGACGGCGAAGGCTCTCCTCGTTGGAATTCGATGAACGTGCGTTACTGAGGTGCTTCGTCTGACGAGGTCGATTGATCGCTGGGATGCGCCAGCCGCCAGAGAATGCGCCGAAAGACTCCGAGCGTATGTCTTGCGTCACCCTCTGTCCAACGAAGCCGGCGCAATAGAAGACGAAGGTCATGACGGTTGGCGCCCTCCATGATGCGAGGCGAATAGCCCACCGCCGTCATGGTCTGTCCAATCAACTCTGCCAGCAAATCAAGCGAACCCGAAGCTGCGTTCGGCGCGGTTTCGGCCGAATTCTGGTCTCTTGCCCCGGTAGTTTTCTCAATTGGGATTGGGCGTGCCAGCTCATACAGACAAACCGCAGCGGCCTGGCCAAGATTCATTGAGGGCTGGCGCGCATCCGTTGGAATCCATACGAACAGGCGGCAGTAAGACAAGTCTTCGCGTGTAAGACCATGCTTTTCCGGCCCGAAGACAAGAGCAACCCGGCCTCCGAGTTGAAGCTCCCCCTCAACGATCGGCGTCAGCAAGGGAAGAGGAACCACCGGCTGCTCGGGTTTGCGATACGTGATCGTGCCAGTGCCAATCACGAGCGTACACCCCTTAACTGCGTCCGCGAGAGTCACGGTTTCCTTTGCAGCGCTGAGCAGATCTGGGGCCCCCACCGCTGAGCGGGCTTCGCGCCAATGCGCTTCAAAGGGGGCGACGACCGCGAGACTCGAGAAGCCGAAGTTCGCCATTGCACGGGCAGTCGCACCGATATTCAGCGGGTTGCGCGGCGAGACAAGAACCACTTCAATGCGGTCGCGTTGGTCTTCCGTAAGCAAGCACTGATTGTAAGACGACGGTCTGCACTCAGTTGGGCCGGTAAGACAGAAGACTGGAGCTTGCGATGAGACGACTGCAGGGCCCCTGCATTGCTCGAATGAGCCGGTTGATACACTCAAATGTCGTATGGTTTCCAGTACGAATCCAGGCGCGGATCCGCTGCAATCTGAAGTCGAATTGCTGTGCGCGACGGCGCGCTGGTGCTACACGCGGGGATGGGTGCCGGCCACCAGCGGCAATTTCAGCGTGCGCGCAGGGCAGCACATTCTCATCACGCCGACTGGACTGGATAAAGGGACGCTGACTCCGGGCGATTTGCTGGAGATTGATCCGGAAGGCCGTGCCGTTGCGGGCAAAGGCAAGCCGTCTGCGGAGACGGGACTGCACACGGTGATCTATCGGGAGCGCCCCGAAGCGCATGCAATTCTGCATGTGCACACGATCTGGAACGCGCTGCTTTCGGGGCGGTTCGTTGATCTTGGCTATGTGCCGTTTGAAGGCTACGAGTTATTGAAGGGATTGGCGGGAGTTACCACGCACGACCATCTCGAAAGGGTACCCATTATTCAAAATTCACAGGATTATGGGCTTCTTTCGGCGAATTTGGCTGGTGCGCTGGATGGATTTCCGGGAGCGCATGGAGTTTTATTGAGTCAGCATGGGCTTTATACTTGGGGTGAATCGGTAGCTGAGGCGCGGCGGCATCTGGAGGCCCTCGAATTTCTGTTTGAGGTGGAAGCGCGGCGGCTCATGAGTCCGTTGGGATGACGGTGAGAATTGTTCCCGCGGAAGGACTGGCCGTCCAGGCAAAGCTTCGCGTGGGCCAAATTGTTCCACGTGGAACAATTTGGCGCGGACGAGACGCTGCCTAGCTTCTGAATTGTTCCACGTGGAACAATTGTGACGATTGCCACCGTTGATTGGTGCTGTTGCGGATTAATTCAGCTAAGTGTGATTCGCACTGACTGATACTTCGCGTTGACTTATTGAGGAGCTTGGTATGGCTGTCCTTCGATTTCCGAATGAAGACCTTCAAATCGATGGCGAATCAGAGATTCGTGCGGCGCTGGCGCAACTGGGCATCGACTATGAGCGATGGAGTCTGGACCGGGTGCCTCCGGATGCGAGCGCCGATCAAGTGCTAGGGGCGTATGCCGATGAGATTGACGAGATGAAACGGCGGGGTGGCTATGTTACGGCTGATGTCATCGATGTGAATCCGGCCACGCCGAACCTTGAAGCGATGCTGGCGCGTTTCGATAAAGAGCACACCCACGACGAGGACGAGGTGCGTTTCATCGTTGCCGGCCGGGGAATATTCTTTCTGCACATTGCGGGCAGGGTCGTCTCTGTTGAGGTAGGTCCCGGCGATATGCTGCGCGTGCCTCGCGGAACGACGCATTGGTTCACGCTGTGCGAAGACCGGCGCATCCGCGCCATTCGCTGGTTCCAGGATACCGCCGGTTGGACGCCGCATTACACGGATTCGGGCGTGGACAAAAGCTATCAGCCGCTCTGCTTTGGGCCAGCTTATCTTGGGCCGCGCGTTGCTTCAACGATCTCCGCATGACAACTGCGCAGCCCCGCGTTTATCTGCTGGACGTGGAAGGAACGGTGGCACCAGTTTCGCTGGTGACAGAACAGCTTTTTCCGTATGCGCGAGCGCATTTCGAGTCGTTTCTAAGGGGGCACGCCGCAGAGGCGCAACGGGACATTCTGGACGGCAAAGAGCAGGATCTCTCGGAAGGCAGTGTGTGGTGGGATCTCATGATGCTTCAGATGGAAAACGCTGCGGAGTTGGATCCCGATGCGCCAAAGATCTTGCCGGCAACAGCAGGTGACACGGGCGTTGTGTCGATGAGTCCGTCGTATGGCATTCCTCGTATTGTCAGGTACGTTGATTGGCTGATGGACCGCGATCGCAAATCGACTGCGTTGAAGAGTCTCCAAGGCAAGATCTGGAAGGCTGGATTCGAGAGCGGCGAGTTGAAAGGTACGCTGTTCGCCGATGTGCCGGAGGCGTTCGCTCGCTGGGCTTCGCACGGGAAGATCGCGATTTACTCGTCGGGCTCGGTGGAAGCGCAAAAACTGCTGTTTCGCTACTCCACCTATGGCGACCTGACGCCACTTATTGGCGGTTACTTTGACACGCGCACCGGCGCTAAGTCGGAGAGTGCGAGTTATGCGCGGATCGCCGGGGAATTGGAAGTTGCGCCGCAGGAAGTGCTTTTCTTTTCCGATGTTGTGCGAGAACTCGATGCCGCGCGCGAGGCCGGATGCCTGACGCGGCTTGTGGTGCGCGAGGGCAATGCGCCGGTCGAGGATGCGCATGGGCATGAGGCGATCACCTCGCTGATCTGATGTGCGGTCCTTTGGGACTAAAGTACGAGCCCAGCACGGATTCTATTCAGGGGCCTGAAACCACCCCAGAGACGAAGACGGTCGTGGCCCCTGCTCCCTCCGGTGCGGCGGTTGATTTGGGTTCGTGCCTTCCCATGTCTCACCCACCCCGCGAACATGGACCCGTTCGCGGGGACCCCGGATGGCTACGCTAGAATGGGGCACCCATGGTTGTGCGGATTTGCGCGTTGCTGAAAGCGGATCCTTCGCCCCCCCTTACCCGCTGAACGACTCGCGTCGTTCAGCGGGTCCCAAGAGTGCGGGTTCTCAGGATGACACTTTATCAAAAATGCTGAGAGATTCAGGGCCCGAAGGCACGTGCTCCCTCCCGATTTTGCACCGAAAGCAGGGCAGTGGGTGGGGGGGGGAGGGGCATCCCCTGTCGGGTCTCAGGCGGCAGGGACTCGGGCTCTGACGGTGTGGTTTTGCGCGGCGGAGTTGGCGACCTGCGCGGCGTAGAGAAGACGGGTTGACTCCGAGCCGCTGAAGACATCAAGCAGCAGGCCCTGGGCGACGCAGGCGATGAAGTTGCGGATGTTTTCGCAGCCAGATAGCGGGGGCATGGCCTCGCGGTAGGCTTTTACAGCGGTTTTCTCGGCACGGTCCACGCGTTTGAATTCGGGTTCGTTATTGCCGCAGGTCGACAGGACGGCGCGATAGGCGCGCTCCATGGCCTCGCAACAATGAGTGACGGCGGGACTGGCTTCGGGGTTTTGTTCAATTGAGTCGGACATGGGTGTTCTTTCTCTCTTGAGGTTTGGTCTTGAATCCAGTGTGCGCGCGGAGGGGGGAATTATCTGCAAAGAGACGGAGCGGACTGCGAATGTTTTGGCCGTCTCGCGGTCGGTTGAAGAGGAAGCCTCAAGCAATTGGCAACACCCGCCAGACCGCATCGGCGTTTCTCTATGGCTCGTTGTAGTACCCGGTATCTGTGCGCGCGGTAAGGTCGTTCCCGCTGACCTGCACGCGCAGACTGTGAAACTCATCCACGCCAGTGGCCCGGGGAGGCTCAAAGGTAACCGTGTAATAAGGCCCTAAATCGTTCTCGCATTGCAGAATCAGAGCCGTCAGATCGTTGCTCGGATCGAGCACGCGGCCGCCCGTGTTCACCGCAAGCACCTCGAGGGCAAGATCCCCAATCTCCATCTTGCGCGCCTCGGTTACCGGCTTGAGATAGCCCTTGTATAACTCGCGTGTCACACCCACAATCGGCGCAACGTTGTATACGGTGATCCGCGCTTCGCGCAGTTGCTTCGTCAGCGCGACAAGCTGCTGAAAGTAATTCTGCCTCGACTCGTTCGACTGGATGAAGAACCGCTCCGTCAGCAACGGCCATCCTGGCCCAACCCAAATCAACACCTTCCGCCCAGGCTTTCGTGCCTCATTCTCGGCGATTCCCTGCATCGTCTTGAATGAATCCTGAAATTGCTCAACCAGGCTGTACACTCCGCCTGAAAGGTCTCGCGCCCGGACCGTGCCGGTCGCTTTATTAAGCACATTCGCTAGCGCATTGCCGTCCTTCGACGGCGCAGGCTGAACCTGCAGGCCTTGGCTGGTGAACAGAAACACTGATGTTGGAAATGCCAACAACCCGTTGTTCAGCCGCAGAAACTTCTCCACCTCCAGCCGTTGCAGGGTGACCGCCTGATAAGGCAGGTTTACTGCATCGATTACCAGGATCACTTCTACCGGTGGGTCAAACCTGCTTCCCGTCGAAGCGTTCGTCCTGCGAAAGCTCAATATTTTTCTCGGCTGATTATTGTCGAGAAGGGTCAGGTCGAAGGGCTCGAGTTCGCCCACTGCCTTCCCCGCCTTGTCAGTGATTGCCACGTCCAGGCTGATTCGGGGTTTTTCCGGTGCGTGTGCTGCTATCGGTGGCACAACAGGTTGCTGCGAAAATGCGTTGCATCCCAAGACAACAAAACCAATAACCACACAGAGGGGCCCGCGCATCATTTCCACCTTTAGATCAAATCAATAAGATTGGGTGTTTGCTCGCAGTCTACACCTAATGCCGGGTGTTCGTATGTAAGCAGCGGGTCAACGCCCATCTGGACAGGCCCGTGAACACGAGCCCTTCGACGTGCTTTGTCACTCTTTTGCGGCGAAGAATTTGACGCTGTCGTTGCTGCCCGGGGGATGACGTTTGAGGGGTTCGCGTATTGAGGTTCGTTGCTTTCCCATGTCTCAAAAGCGAGCCATGGGGCACCCATTTTCGTGCGGATTGAGATGTGGCGAAAAGCGGACCCTCCGGGGCTGAAGCCCTGGATTTTTGGGGGGTCGTTTTCGGCACGGCTGAAGCCGTGCCCTGTTACAACGCGTGAGCCGGCGATTGGGTTGCGTTCGTTGCTTTCCCATGTCTCAAAAGCGAGACACCGCCCCACGAACGAAGACCTGTCCGTGGGGGCCCCAGCATGGGGCACCCATGGTGGGGCGGATTGATGCGGCCTGAAAACTTCCGGGGCTAAAGCCCCGCTTCATTTGTGGCTCATCTTCATCAGGGGCCTGAAGGCCCCTGCTCCCTCCGGGGATAAAGGGGATGTGGGTTCGTGCTTTCCCACCCTCGAACCACCCCGCGAACATAGACCCGTTCGCGGGGACCCCGGACAGAGAGAAGTCGCAAGGATGGGGCACGGTTTTCCAGAAGGTAACCGCAGATCCGTGTACGGGTTCGCTCGGGCAGGTTTTCAGATCCCTGCGTACCAGGAGTATCCGTAATCGGGATCGACGGAGCCTTTGCCGCTGCCGAACTTTTTAATGTCGTCCGTCACCGTGATATGCGTGAGGTACTTCAAGCTCTTGTATCCAAGCTGGCGGGGCACGCGCAGGCGCAGAGGGCCGCCGAACGGCACGGGAAGATCCGCATCATTCATCCCCATGGTCAGAAACGTGTGAGGGTGCATTGCGTCCGCCATGTCGATGCTCCCCCACAAGCCCTTTTCGACGGCGTAATAGACCACGTAGCGCGACTGCGGCAGCACACCCACTTCGCGTAAAACTCCCGAGAGCGGCGTGCCAATCCACTCGGCGATGTACGACCACCCTTCCTCGCAGGCGACCTCGGTGATCTGGCTGTGAATCGGGAGGCTTCTGAGATCAGCGAGCGAAAGGGACATCGGCCGCGCCACGGTACCATCCACTCCCAGCCGCCAATCCTTGAATCCTCCGGCCTGCAAGCGCTTGAACTCTTCTTTAGGCGGCGCTACTTCATTCGCGAAGGGATTCTTCGAGATCATGCTGCGCGGAAATTCGCGCGCAGGCGTGCGTGCGGTCAGTAAGCGCTGGCAGGCATAGGTCAATGTCTCGCCGGGTCCATAAATTCCGGCGCCATCCGGCGGAAGCAGTCCGAAGCGCTTTGCCATGCGGTCTGCCACGGCCAATCCTCCAATGCTCGCCGCCGCGGCAACACCTCCCTGGATCAGTTTGCGTCGTGAAACCGGGTTCATTGGCCCTCCTCGGAATTGCGCGTGTGGCCGGTAATCATGGCTCGCGTGCGGCTCCAGAACCCCGCCAGAGCAATCATCGTCACGTGGGCGATGAGGAAGAGCAGAAGCAGCCAGGAGACAAAGAAGTGAATGGTACGCGCGGATTGCCGGCCGCCGAGCAGTGCGGCTGTGGCCGGAAACGCAGACGTGAACGAAGGCGACATAGCGAGCCCTGTCCAAATGATGAGTGGGAACAGCACGAAGATCACGACCACATATGCCGTCCGCTGCAGCACGTTATAGGTGGTTTCTTCCGCGCGATCGGCTCGCTCGCGATGCATATACTTCGCGATGCGATCGCGGTAGGCACGCCATGTCCAATCCCTTCGTGCGGGAATGAGATTCCTGCGGAAATGGCCGCTCGCCAGGCCGTAGATTCCATACACAAGGCCGGCCAGCACAACGACCCATGCGGCTTCGAAGTGCAAATACCGGCTCCAGCCGTTCTGATCGGGCATCACATAGCTGTAACTCGTCGGGACCGTGTCACGCGAAGCTGGAATGGGGAGGACGAATAATGGCCGAGTGTTCACATTTCCCACTTCGCCCCAGTAGAACCGCGGGTGGGAGATGACGATCTCGCCGCCGGTGACGAGCAAGGCCACGAAGGCGATGAACGTGAGCCAATGTGTCACGCGCACCACTCCGGGATGACGGCGCGTTTTGGTTTTTTCAAGCTGGGAAACCGCTGGCACGCGGCCAGACTAGCACAGTTCGCGTGTGACAGGGGGGCTCTTCTATCGAGCCGTTGCAAGCCTGCGGAGCGCCTCAGCCTATATGCCGAGTTGGGCACAGAAGTCAGCACCCTCGCCTGAAGAGATCCAGGCGCGACTCGTGTGTCGCCGTTTCAGGGTGCTATGCTCGCTGAGCAACTTCCCCTCCTCGAATCTGGTGTCCGGAGCGTTCGATGACTCGTATCCGTGCTCTGTTCCTTTGCGTCCTTGCGTTCGCGTCTTCGCTGCATTCCTGCCTGGCGGCCGACCGGATTGTCTTCGACCGTCTTGGTCCGACGCAAGCCACACTTTTCATCTCCAATGCTGATGGCGCTGCAGAGCGGCCTCTCACACAGACGGGCACGCTGGACTACAACCCTTCCTGGTCTCCCAAGGGCGATTGGATCGTGTTCACATCGGAGCGTGCGGGATCGGCTGATCTCTTCCGCATTCACCCCGATGGGACAGGCATCGAGCGCCTGACGGACGATCCGGCCTACGACGATCAGGCTGCTTTTTCGCCCGATGGCAACCGGGTTGTCTTCGTGTCCACCCGCGCCGGAGGAAGGGCAAACCTCTGGATTCTTGACGCGGCCACGCACAAAGCCACGCCCCTCACTTCAGGGAATGGCGGCGATTTCCGCCCTTCGTGGTCTCCCGATGGCGCATGGATTGCCTTCTCGTCGGATCGCGATCGCGATAGCGACCTTCCTCCCGCCAAAGGCCGATGGGAACGCCTGCATCTGGTGGACATCTACCTGATCCATCCCGACGGCACTGGGCTCAAACGCATCTCGCGGCACGGAGGCTTTTGCGGCAGCCCCAAGTGGACTCCGGATAGCAAGAGCGTCGTCACCTATTGCATGTCGGCGCAAGACACCTGGGACAATCGCTTTGGCCAAGGAGAAGGCGACAACCAGCTCTTCAAGATCGACATTGCCAGTGGCGCCATGGCACCGGTCGCGGCTGGCCCCGGCGTCAAGCTGCTCCCAGCGGTATTGTCTTCGGGTGAGATCGCTTATCTTCGCCGCGACAAAACGGCCGCCGGAGTCTTCTATGGGAGCGGCAGGCCGGGCCCGAAGGGAAGGGATCTCCGGACTCCTTCCTGGTCGCCCGACGGCGTACAAGTCGTCTACAGCCGCTTCGTTTCCAAACATCCTGCCGAGCCGGTGAAGGTTTGGAGCCGGAATGCGCAATTCGATCTGTACAGCACCGCATGGCTGCCGGCCTACGATTCCAGCGGAGAGCATCTGGCGGTTACCAAGATGAGCCCTGACGGCGCGACAACCAGCCTGCTCATTGTCGATGAAGGCAAGCCGGGGCGGTCCATTCTGGAGCAAAAGGGGCTGATCCTGGCTCCATCGTGGTCTCCCGACGGCAAGCAGATCGTGGCGGGCGTCGGGATTTTTACTGCATTCCTCGATGACGCAGCGGGAGGCAAGAAGCCCATCGACGCCATCAACGGTGGCGCGCAGGTGGGGATCGTGAACGCGGATGGGTCAGGCTTCCACCTCATCACGTCGGGAAACAGCAACAATGCGTTCGCGTCTTTTGGGCCGGATGGGAAGCACATTGTCTACCGCACCACCGGGCCCGATGCCGATGGTCTGCGCATCATGAATCTCGACGATCAGACGGTGAAGGTGCTGACCCGCGAGTGGGACAACTTTCCCGTCTGGTCTCCGCGCGGAGACCTTATTGCCTTTATTCGCAAGAACGGGGCCGATTTCAACGTCTTCACCATTCACCCCGATGGCACGGGCCTGAAGCAACTCACCGACATGCACGGAGTCAACGCTCACCTGGCATGGTCACCCGACGGAGAACGGCTTTTGTTTTGCAGCAGCCGCATGGGTTTCAAGGATGAAGTTGTGTTGATCGGCGCGCCGCAGCCTTACGGAGAGGTCTTCGTGATGCGCAAGGACGGCACGCAAGTCGAACAGCTTACGGACAATCAGTGGGAAGAAGGTGGACCCGCCTGGCAGCCGCGCGGGCAGGCGTTGGCGGAACGAACCGCAGCATCGCAGTAAGGGTTGGGCGCGTGTTCTCCCACCCATGCCGCCCCACGAACCCGTTCGCGGGGACCCCGGATGGCAAAGCTAGGATTGGGGCACGGAGGTTGGTGTGGGTCCGTGCTTTCCCACCCAAGCGGAGCTTGGATGGGGCACCCCAGGTTCGAGCGGATTGAGGCGGCCGGCAAGACAACAGCAGATCCTTCGCTCCGCTTACCCCACTGCGTGGGGCCCCAAGCCTGCTCCGCTCAGGATGACACTGCTGGGGGATGGAGAGTGTGTTTATGGGGCCCCAGATGCGCTCCTGTCAGGATGACAAATCTCAAGAAGTGCAGGGCAAAGATGCGCATGACCGTTCGGTGCTTGAATCAGTTTTGATGGATTTAAGCTCTAATTACTGTGTCTTTGCTCGTGATTTGGACGAACCCTGCAGCTGTTGCTTTGAATGAGCTGAGCCGGGCGCCGATTGTGCGCTTCTCGGTGCTGGCGTTGAGCTCTATCTTTTTTCTTGTCGATCCGTTTGCGGCGATTCCTTCGTTTATTGCGATTACCGAGAGCGCAGATGCGGCGCGGCGGAAGCGGATGGCGCGGAAGGCGGCGCTGACGTGCTTCATTGTGCTGACGTCGTTTGCGCTCGCGGGGCAGCTCATCTTCAGGATGTTTGGGATTACGCTGCCGGCGTTTGAGATTGCGGGCGGGCTGATTTTGCTGCTGATTGGCCTGGACATGCTGGAGGCCAAGCGCTCGGCGACGCAGGAGGCGATGGGCGATCAGGAAGAGGGGGCGGCGAAAGAAGATGCGGGGATTGTGCCCTTGGGGATTCCGATGCTGGCGGGGCCGGGCGCGATTTCGTCGGTGATGGTGCTGGTGGGGCCGGTGCCCGGATTTTTCCATTGGCAGATGGGGGCGATTCTGGGGTCGATTGCGGTGACTGCCCTGGTGAGTTATTGGGTGCTGGCGGGTGCGGGGCGGATCCGGGCGGTGCTGGGGGAGACGGGGATTCGGATTTTGGTGCGTATTATGGGGTTGCTGCTGGTGGCGCTGGCTATGCAGTTTTTTGTGAATGGGTTGACGGATTTAGGGATTATTGCGAAACAGAATTGAGAGGGTATGCGGGAGCTGACGCGCGAAATCCTGTTTTGGGCGGAGATGGCTTCTCCGGGAGCCCTGGTGATTTCGCTGCTGTTGCCGGTGAGCTTTGCATTCCGCAGACGGCGCTGGGGGATCGTGGCGTTTGGGCTGATCGTGGTGCAGATTGTCGCCGAGGAGTTTCGAGCTGCGACACTTGCGGGGCTTGTGGGGCTGGCGCTGGATGTGGGCGCGGTCGTTTTCCTGGTAAGCGGATGGCTTCAGTCGAGGCGCCTTCATGCGGCTTGGATGAAGCGGGTCCGCGCTGAAGTGCCGGTTGCACTGCGGGCCCCATTCGAGGGGCGATGGAAGGTGTCGGGAACGGGGCCATGGGCGGCGCGGAACCATCATTTGGCGGCGAGCGATCAGTGGTTTGCCGCGGACTGGGTGCGGGTGGACGGCGAGTCGCGGGGCAGCAAAATTCTGGCGCCGGTGGATGGCGTGGTTGCCCACGTGGAGAACGGGCACTTCGACAAGCCGGCCAGCCGGTGGGTGCAGAGCGATCTTGAGCACCCGGCAGGCAATTATGTGTCCTTGCGCCTGGATGGGCGGGAGAACGTATTTGTGATTCTCGCTCACCTGGAGCGGGATTCCATCGAGGTGTGGCCTGGGCAGCCGGTACGGGCAGGCGAAGTGGTTGGGCGCTGCGGGAACAGCGGCAACACGACGAGGCCGCATCTGCATGTGCATGCGCAGCCGGCGGAACGTGCCGCTCCGGGCTCGGTGTGGGGCGTGCCGGTGTTGTATGGCGGACGGACGGAATGGATGTATAGCGGCGAAGTGCTGGAGGGGGCGAAGGCCGGCATTACGAGAAGCAGTGGACAGTGATCAGTTGTCAGAGAAGCATTGTGGTATCGTGTTTTCCCGCTCTTCCTCATAGCAGGGTGGTAGAAGTTCGACATTAACGGGAGCGGCTCGCGGTTTGTGTCTGTCCATCGTGCCGTCGTTCGCAGGTTCTGAAGCATGAGCGCCGTCGCTACGGGACTCCGAATAAATTTCCTGTTTCGCCAACCCCAACCCCACGCTGAAGCGCGGGGCTAACAAACCCTGCGCCTGCGGCGCGGAGTTCCGCGGCGGCCGAATCGTCACAGCAGGTATTGTTTTGCGCATGACAGGGAACCATTCTCCAATATTGGAGGTTCGCTCACTCCAGTCGGAGGCGAAGAATACTTGGAATGCACCTAGCCAAAGGCGCTCGGTGGTGTTTTTTCGAGGACCGCACGAAGTGCCCTTTCCCACAGAAATGGCGAGGTTTCCACAGCCTGTTTGGCTTGTGTTTATGTTGCGGGGCTGTTATTGTCGGGGAGTCGCAAATGCGAGCGGGAGAAGTTTGGCCGGTCGCCTTGCAAACCTGAGTAACGTGTGTTACTCTCGAAAAGTTGCATAAGCAGCAGTGGAGCCTCCCGGTGGCCGTATGGCCTGCCCGTTGAGGGAAGTGGGAAGCTGGTTGGTTTGGGTGCAGGTGAAAGCGTTTGACGCAGCCCTGAGCCCCCTGTAGGGAATCCCGCAGAGGACAAGCCGAACAAGACCATTGATTGCATGACCCGAAAGGTTAGTCCTTTCGCGCGCCCTAGTGGCACGAGCATTTTGCTGGCGTTCTTTGAGAATTCTGCGCTGTGCGAGCCCATTTGTGGGTGAGCCGGGAATCGAGTTGGTTAACTCGGATCCGGCTTGACATGAATAGGGAAGTTCGATAACTTCGAAAAGTTCGCGCAAAAATGCTGGCGAACGTTATCAAGCGTACAACCGGCAGCGCATCAAGTTCGAGGACACCTTGGCGTAACAGCCTGGGCCTCGATCCAAGCGGCTCCGCTCAGGCGGTAGGCTGTTAAGGATCTTTGACAATTAGGTTGAACATGCCAGTCGTGAGAAACGATCAGGTTTGGCTTGATCATTCTCACAAGGTAAGAGCATCTGCGTGCACCCTCTTTTTGGAGCAATCCCGATAGAGATACGTAGATGCCGTTGACCCGGAACCGACCTCCGTCGGGGATGGGTTGACATCAGGTTTCAAACGAGAGTTTGATCCTGGCTCAGAATCAACGCTGGCGGCGTGCCTAACACATGCAAGTCGAACGAGAAAGGGTAGCAATACCTGAGTAAAGTGGCGCACGGGTGAGTAACACGTGACTAACCTACCCTGGAGTGGGGGATAACTGAGGGAAACCTTAGCTAATACCGCATAATACCTACGGGTCAAAGGAGCAATTCGCTTTGGGAGGGGGTCGCGGCCGATTAGTTAGTTGGCGGGGTAACGGCCCACCAAGACAGTGATCGGTATCCGGCCTGAGAGGGCGCACGGACACACTGGAACTGAAACACGGTCCAGACTCCTACGGGAGGCAGCAGTGGGGAATTTTGCGCAATGGGGGAAACCCTGACGCAGCAACGCCGCGTGGAGGATGAAGTCCTTCGGGACGTAAACTCCTTTCGATCGGGACGATAATGACGGTACCGGAAGAAGAAGCCCCGGCTAACTTCGTGCCAGCAGCCGCGGTAATACGAGGGGGGCGAGCGTTGTTCGGAATTATTGGGCGTAAAGGGTGCGTAGGCGGTTTGGTAAGTCTTATGTGAAATCTATGGGCTCAACTCATAGACTGCATGAGAAACTGCCGGGCTTGAGTGTGGGAGAGGTGAGTGGAATTTCCGGTGTAGCGGTGAAATGCGTAGATATCGGAAGGAACACCTGTGGCGAAAGCGGCTCACTGGACCACAACTGACGCTGATGCACGAAAGCTAGGGGAGCAAACAGGATTAGATACCCTGGTAGTCCTAGCCCTAAACGATGATCGCTTGGTGTGACGGGTACCCAATCCCGCCGTGCCGTAGCTAACGCGTTAAGCGATCCGCCTGGGGAGTACGGTCGCAAGGCTGAAACTCAAAGGAATTGACGGGGGCCCGCACAAGCGGTGGAGCATGTGGTTTAATTCGACGCAACGCGAAGAACCTTACCTGGGCTCGAAATGTTATGGACCGGAGTGGAAACATTCCTTCCCCGCAAGGGGCCGTAATATAGGTGCTGCATGGCTGTCGTCAGCTCGTGTCGTGAGATGTTGGGTTAAGTCCCGCAACGAGCGCAACCCTTATCTTCAGTTGCTACCATTTAGTTGAGCACTCTGACGAAACCGCCTCGGATAACGGGGAGGAAGGTGGGGATGACGTCAAGTCCTCATGGCCTTTATGTCCAGGGCTACACACGTGCTACAATGGCCGGTACAAACCGTTGCAAACCCGCGAGGGGGAGCTAATCGGAAAAAGCCGGCCTCAGTTCGGATTGCAGTCTGCAACTCGACTGCATGAAGCTGGAATCGCTAGTAATCGCGGATCAGAACGCCGCGGTGAATACGTTCCCGGGCCTTGTACACACCGCCCGTCACATCACGAAAGTGGGTTGCACTAGAAGTCGGTGGGCCAACCGCAAGGGGGCAGCCGCCCAAGGTGTAATTCATGATTGGGGTGAAGTCGTAACAAGGTAGCCGTAGGAGAACCTGCGGCTGGATCACCTCCTTTCTAAAAGAGAACCGGATGGCAGGGCATTTGTTCCGCGATTGCGGTCTGCGCCCGATGTGAATCGGATGCAGAGAATGCAACTGTTCATCTACCCCGTTGTGCCGTTTACCTGACGGCCGTTTCGGGAGTTCGATACAAGCCTTCTTTTCTTGATTGACCTTCGCACGATGGTCATGGGCGGCTTAGCTGCCCAGCATGTTCAACCTATGTCCTCGAAACCCTTTAGCAAATGAATGAGGTTTTGGAGAGCCGCCGGAGCGATCCGGCGCGGGAGCCGGCCAGCTGCGGTCACTTTGCCGCTCTAACTTGGGCCTGTAGCTCAGTTGGTTAGAGCGCACCCCTGATAAGGGTGAGGTCGGTAGTTCGACTCTACCCAGGCCCACCAACTTGGCCGCAGATTCCCATATGTGGGGCTGTAGCTCAGTTGGGAGAGCACCTGCTTTGCAAGCAGGGGGTCAACGGTTCGATCCCGTTCAGCTCCACCAAATCTTTGTTGGGGATGTTGCGGGATTGGGGTCCTTCGCGCGCTGCGCTCAGGATTTCGCCTGCGGGCTTAGACGCCCGCAAAGCGGCTCAAGTTCGATCCCGTTCAGCTCCACCAAAGAATTTGGAGGTAGCGAGAGCAAGATCCTTCGTGCTTCGCACTCAGGATTTCGCCTGCGGGCTCAGACGCCCGCAAGACGGCTCAAACTCCACCGATATCTCATTTTGATTTTCTGCTTCAAGATTGGCGTCTGACTTAAGTCGGGCTTCAATCTGGAAGCAGGCTGGATCGATCGCGAGATCGAGTAAGTCCGGCAGGTTTCAACAGCCCCAGGGCTGGCCTTTTCTCGACAAAGAGAAAGGTTTGGATGTTTGACAACGAAATTGATTGGGTAACGTACTTTGGAAAGCCGATTTGTCCGCCGCGAGGCGCATGGGTCGGAGTAAGTTTCCAGAGGCGTATACATACAAGGCCGAGCACAAGCAATTGGGTTAGTGAAGTTACTAATCCAGGCAAAGTGTTCAAATGAAGAAGAGTGTCTTTAGGAGTGCAACTCGGAAGCGCGTGAGCGTAGCGAGTTGTTCTCAGGCGGATTTATACGTAGGTTGATTCTGATTCAGGACCGAAGCGATTCGGCTCCCTGCGCAGGAGTTAATTCTATGGTCAAGCTACTAAGGGCGCACGGTGGATGCCTTGGCAGAGACAGGCGATGAAGGACGTGGCAAGCTGCGATAAGCTTCGGTAAGCCGCACACAGGCGTTATAACCGGAGATCTCCGAATGGGGAAACCCTCCTAGGCAAACCCTAGGAACACCCCGCTGAATACATAGGCGGGAGTGAGCGAACTCAGGGAAGTGAACCATCTCAGTACCTGAAGGAAAAGAAAGAAACCTCGATTCCGATAGTAGTGGCGAGCGAACTCGGAATAGCCCAAACCCGTAGCATTTCGGTGTTTCGGGGGTTGTAGGGTCCGCAACAGTAGAGTTACCAATCTGGCTGCTAGCTGAATCCTCTGGAAAGTGGATCCATAGAGCGTGACAGGCGCGTAGGCGAAAGTAGTCCAGACTCGAAGCGGATACCTGAGTAAGGCGGGGCACGTGAAACCCTGCTTGAATCCACGGGGACCATCCCGTAAGGCTAAATACTAGTCTCTGACCGATAGTGAACCAGTACCGTGAGGGAAAGGCGAAAAGAACCCCGTCGAGGGGAGTGCAAAGTACCTGAAACCGTGTGCCTACAAGCAGTGGGAGGGCTATGCCCGCAAGGGAATGCCTGACCGCGTGCCTATTGCATAATGAGCCGGCTAGTTATTCTTGTCAGCAAGGTTAAGCGTAAGCGAGCCGAAGCGAAAGCGAGTCTGAACAGGGCGTTCAGTTGGCAGGAATAGACGCGAAGCGGGATGATCTACCCATGGCCAGGTTGAAGGTGGGGTAACACCCACTGGAGGACCGAACCGGTGTTTGTTGAAAAAAGCTCGGATGAGCTGTGGGTAGGGGTGAAAGGCTAATCAAATTCCGTGATAGCTCGTTCTCTCCGAAATAGCTTTAGGGCTAGCCTCGGACGAATTGCGTTGGTGGTAGAGAGATGGATGGACTAGGGGGCTTTCCGGCTTACTGAATCCAACCAAACTGCGAATGCCAGCGACAACATATCCGGGAGTCAGACGGTGGGGGCTAAGCCTCATCGTCGAGAGGGAAACAGCCCAGACCGCCTGCTAAGGTCCCCAAGTTACAGTTAAGTGGGAAAGGAAGTCGGAACGCTCAGACAGCCAGGAGGTTGGCTTAGAAGCAGCCATCCTTTAAAGAAAGCGTAATAGCTCACTGGTCAAGCGGTCCGGTGCCGACAATACAACGGGGCTAAAACTGTACACCGAAGCAGCGGATGCACACTTTAGGGTGTGCGTGGTAGGAGAGCATTCTCAACAGCAGCGAAGCCAGACTGAGAAGACTGGTGGAGCGTTGCGAAGAGACCCTGCCGGCATAAGTAGCGATAACGGAGGTGAGAACCCTCCGCGCCGAAAGTCTAAGGTTTCCTGAGGAAGGTTAATCCGCTCAGGGTTAGGCGGTCCCTAAGGTGAGGCCGAAAGGCGTAGCCGATGGACAGACGGTTAATATTCCGTTCCTCCCAATGTTCGTTTGACGATGGGGTGACGCAGAAGGATAAGCATGCCGCACTATGGCTATTGCGGTAGCTGCACGTAAGCTGGATCCGACAGGCAAATCCGTCGGGTCTTAACAGTGAGGTGCAACTCAGTCCCGTATGGGGCTTACGATGCTGATTCCACGCTGCCGAGAAAAACCTCTAAGGAGAACAAAGGGAACCGTACCCCAAACCGACACAGGTAGACGAGGAGAATATCCAAAGGCGCTCGAGTGAAAGCTCGTTAAGGAACTCGGCAAATTGGCTCCGTAACTTCGGGAGAAGGAGCGCCCAGCGCAAGCGGGCCGCAGTGAAGCGCGTACGGCGACTGTTTAACAAAAACACAGGTCTCTGCTAAGTCGAAAACGACGTATAGGGGCTGACGCCTGCCCGGTGCCGGAAGGTTAAAAGGAGAGGTTAGCGCAAGCGAAGCTTTGAATTGAAGCCCCGGTGAACGGCGGCCGTAACTATAACGGTCCTAAGGTAGCGAAATTCCTTGTCGGGTAAGTTCCGACCTGCACGAATGGCGTAACGATCGTACGACTGTCTTAACGAGTTGCTCGGCGAACTTGTAGTACCGGTGAAGATGCCGGTTACCCGCAGCTAGACGGAAAGACCCCGTGCACCTTTACTACACCTTAACTATGGGTTATGATTCTCGCTGCGCAGGATAGGTGGGAGGCTTTGATACCAGGTTCTCGGACTTGGTGGAGCCAACGGTGAGATACCACCCTGCGAGTGCTGTGATTCTAACCTACTCCCGTAATCCGGGAGAGGGACATAGTTAGGCGGGTAGTTTGACTGGGGCGGTCGCCTCCTAAATTGTAACGGAGGCGCGCGAAGCTACTCTCAGACTGTTTGGAAATCAGCCGTCGAGTGCAAAGGCATAAGAGTGGTTAACTGTGAGACCTACAAGTCGAGCAGGTGCGAAAGCAGGCCTTAGTGATCCGGTGGTTCTGTATGGAAGGGCCATCGCTCAACGGATAAAAGGTACGCCGGGGATAACAGGCTGATCAATGCCAAGAGTTCATATCGACGCATTGGTTTGGCACCTCGATGTCGGCTCATCGCATCCTGGAGCTGTAGAAGGTTCCAAGGGTTAGGCTGTTCGCCTATTAAAGCGGTACGTGAGCTGGGTTCAGAACGTCGCGAGACAGTTCGGTCCCTATCTGCTGTGGGCGTAGGAGATTTGAGGAGGGCTGTCCTTAGTACGAGAGGACCGGGATGGACGAACCTCTTGTGTTCCAGTTGTCCTGCCAAGGGCACGGCTGGGTAGCGAAGTTCGGTTGTGATAACCGCTGAATGCATATAAGCGGGAAGCACGCTCCAAGATGAGATCTCCCTGAAGGGCCCAGAAAGACCATCTGGTTGATAGGCTGGGGGTGGAAGCGCAGTAATGCGTGTAGCTTACCAGTACTAATCGCCCGTTCGGCTTGTCCATAGAATTAACTCCGCGCAGTACAATCCGCGGACGCTCTTCTAACAAGCCTTGTATGTACCAATCAATTTCGTTTCGAACACTGCTTCTCAAGGCTTTTTTGGCGCCAGATTGCAGTCCGCGTTCCTGCACGGCCCGGGAGAAACAATCCGGGACAACGCAGATGTCGCGGCAGGCTGCGGGCAACCACCCGCCAAGCGCCACTCAAGATTCAAGGCGAACCGCAGATCTTTCGCGCTATGCGCTCAGGATTTTGGGCGCCTTGAAAGACAGACGGGCGTTGAGATCCTTCGCACGATGTGCTCAGGATTTCGGCTCAAGGCTGACGCCTTGAAGACGCCTCAATTTGCCGGTGACCATACTGCGAGGGATCACCCGTTCCCATCCCGAACACGGAAGTTAAGCCTCGCTGGGCCGATGGTACTGCACGGGTGACTGTGTGGGAGATTAGGTGATCGCCGGCATTAATTTGTAAGCAAAAAGGCCATCCCGTGAGGGATGGCCTTTTTGCGTTTCAATTCGGGTCGGCGACTTCTTACCCCACACCGAGGCGCGGGGCTAACATCCCTTGCGCCTACGGCGCACCGAAGAGGAAAGCTGACCGGCGTAAGCGTTCGAAGTTTCCATCTGGCGCTTTCCTGACCGAAGTCTGACCATGCATTCATGCAACAGGCAGAAGGATCCGGACGTCGCGCTCGCCGGTGGCGATCGGTATCGGAGAAGCGTCAGATAGTGCAGCTGACGATGGAACCCGGGGCGAGTGTTGCCCTTGTGGCTCGTGCGCATGGTTTGAACGCGAACCAGCTCTTCAAGTGGCGCCGTGCTTTCGAACGCGGTGAACTTATCGATTCCACAGTGTCGCCTCGAGCTTTGCTTCCAGTCACGATCACAGCTCCGAGTGCTCCCGAGATGCGGGAGCCCGTCTCCGAGGAGTCTTCCGCGGGGTCTGGATCTATCCACATCGAGTTTCCTGGAAGGGCGATGATCAGCGTCGAGAGAGGCGCTGATTCGGGGCTTTTGCGTACTGTTCTTGAGAGTCTGCGGAAGTGATCGATCTTCCTACAGGAACGAAGATCTGGATCGCTGCCGGCGTGACGGATATGAGACGGGGCTTCGACGGTCTGAGCGCACAGGTGCAGACAGTGCTGAACGAGAAGCCGTTCTCTGGCCATGTCTTCGCGTTTCGCGGACGCAGAGGGTACATCGTCAAGCTTTTGTGGTGGGATGGATATTCTCTTTGTCTATTTTCCAAGCGTCTCGAGAGAGGCCGCTTTATCTGGCCGAAGGCAGAGAGTGGAACGGTTTCCCTGAGTCGCGCCCAGCTTTCGATGCTTCTTGAGGGGATCGACTGGAGGCGACCGGAGAGAACTTTTGAACCGCAGGTTGCGGTCTGATTGATTATCGTGATTCCCCTTTATTCATGCGGGTTTTATGCGTGATTTCCACTCTCTTTCGTGGCATACTCTTGCCATGATTCCTGCTGTTTTGCCCGACCTCGACAGGCTCGATCCTGAAGCGCTGAAGGCGCTTGTGATCGCCAAGCACAGCGAGTCCATGGAGCAGCACAAGGAACTCACATCAAGTGCATATGAGATTGAGCATCTGAAGCTAACCATCGAGAAGTTGCGGCGGATGATCTTCGGCCGTAAGAGCGAGAAGCTTGCAGGAGAACTGGAACAGCTTGAGTTCCGTCTGGAAGAACTGGAGACTGCTCAAGCTGCAGAAAAAACTGCACAGGCTGCAACCGAATCAGCGCAGACTGATTCGCCTCAGGCTGATTTGAAGCGTCGATCCCGCCCTTCACGCAAGCCGCTTCCGGAAGATCTTCCTCGAGAAGTTGTCACCCATCTTCCCCCGCACACCAACTGCCCCGATTGCGGCGCTGTGATGCATCAGTTCGGAGAGGATGTCTCTGAACAACTGGAACGGATGCCGGCCACATACAAAGTGATTCGCCATGTACGGCCCAAGTTCTCCTGCGCAACTTGCGAACACGTCATCGAGGCGCCTGCTCCTGCACGGCCGATCGACAACGGGCTTCCTGGCCCGGCACTGCTTGCCCATGTACTCGTTTCTAAATATTCAGATCACCTTCCACTTTATCGACAGTCCCAGATCTTCGCTCGCGAAGGTATTGATCTGGAACGTTCAACTTTGGCCGGCTGGGTGGGCGCGTCGAGCGAGTTACTCGCACCGCTGGTCGACGAGATCAAGAAGCATGTTTTCTCCGCGTCGAAGATCCACGCCGACGACACGCCAGTTCCGGTACTTGCTCCCGGCAACGGCAAGACCAAGACCGGAAGGCTCTGGACATATGTGCGCGATGACCGGCCGGCAGGATACTCCACCGCTCCTGCGGTGTGGTTCACCTATTCGGAAGATCGCAAGGGCGAACATCCGCGAAGACATCTGAAGGGTTTCAAGGGAGCCTTACAGGCAGACGCGTACGCAGGCTTCCATCATCTCTACGGCGACGGTGCGATCTATGAAGTAGGGTGCTGGGCTCATGCCAGGCGCAAGCTGTACGACATCCATGTAGTTCATGCCTCGCCCACTACCACCGAGGCACTCACCCGCATTGGTGCGCTGTACGGAATCGAAGAGCAGATTCGCGGGAAGCCCGCGGAAGTTCGCACTTTAATACGCCAGCAACGGGCCAGGCCGCTGCTCGATGAGTTGCACAATTGGATGGAGAAGGCGCTTCGCGCACTTTCAACCAAAAGCGAGACTGCCGGCGCTATCCGCTATGCACTCTCACACTGGCGTGCTCTGACGCGCTACGTGGATGATGGGCTTCTGGAAATAGATAACAGCGCGGCTGAGCGCGCACTACGCGCCGTTGCAATCGGAAGAAAGAATTATCTCTTCCTGGGATCTGATTCAGGAGGCCAGCGGGCCGCATCGCTCTACAGCCTCATTGGGACAGCCAAGCTGTGTGGCCTCGATCCAGCCTTCTATCTGCGGACAGTCCTGGCAACGATCTCAGACCATCCCATCAGCCGCATCCAGGAACTGCTGCCCTGGAACGTCGCCAATTCGCTCAAGGACGACACTTCCCAAGCCGCTTAAACCCACGCAATAGGTGTCCGCTTATTCTTAGCGGACACCTATTGGACACTCTCTTCGAGGGGTGGAAACTTCGAACGCTTACGACCGGCCGTAAGCGTTCGAAGTTCTCGAAGTTCCCATCTGGCGCTTTCCTGACCGAAGTCTGACCATGCGTAAGCGTCAGACCAAGTGCAAGGATGAGGTTTTTGCGACCCAGGCTGCAGGAGTAAGATCTGCGATGTGCTGAAGGGGTGCGTTCGCAAGCCCGGGTAAGATGTCGGCGAGGTAATCGCGCACCGGGATTTTGAGACGGCGGCAGCTTTCGATCACGGAGAGGATAGCGGCCACTCGCGGTCCAGCCTGCTCGCTTCCGATGTGGATCCAGTTGCCTCTGCCGAGGGCTATAGGCCGCATAGAGTTCTCAGCAAAATTGTTGCTGAGCTCCAGTTTGGGATAATCGAGGAAGCGGGTCAGCTTCTTCCAGAGGGCAAGCGTGTATCTGCAAGCCTGACCCGGCGCGCTGCTGGGCAGCACCGTCTTGCTCATATCAAGGATGTGAGTGCGGATTTCGTCGAGCAGCGGTGGAGCCTTCTCGTGGCGTAGAACGTGGCGTGCGGCATCGTCCATCTTTTCGTTTCGCGCTTGAGCATCGATCGCGAATAGCTCGTTTATCAGTTCAACTGCACGAACGGACGCGCCATCCTGTTTATTGAGTTTGACCGCATCCACGAAGTACCTTCTGGCGTGAGCCCAACATCCCGCATGCACCATCTTCGGACCGCCCACGCGATCATATGCAGCGTAGCCATCTGTTTGGAGAAGACCTTCGAAGTTGCCGAGGAAGTTCAGCGGGCCCTCGCGTTTGCGGCTCATGCGGAAATCAAAAACCGTCATGCCCTCCGGCGTCCCGTACTGCCAGAGATAAGACTGATGGTTTGTGCCGCTTCCGTCATGTGTCTGTACATCGACCGGAGTTTCATCCGCCTGGATGTAGGTGCCGGCAAGCAACTGGTTCCGCATCGCTCCGGCTACCGGCATCAACATCTCTCCGATGGTCATCACCCAGCCGCACATCGTAGCCCTGCAGATATCGATGCCCGCGTCACGCAACAAGGCTACGCTTTGCCGAAACAGTGGGCTGTGGTCACAGTATTTGTTCACCACCGTATTGATAATCACTCGATCCGACACCAGGCTTTTATCGATGATCCGGATAGGAAGAGTCGCCGCCGTCACGCCTTGCTGGGGACAGGTTTTGCAGGCCCTTTTCTCGCGCTTGGTCACCTGCACGAAATACCGCGCCGGCTCGACATCCAGCACTTCGCTGACTTCGTAGCCGATCACTGTGGTCTCAGCGCCGCAGTTGCCGCATACGCACTGCTCCGGAGTGCAGGCAATCACCCGTTCCACACGGGGAAGATTCGCGGGTAGAGTCTGACGTCCGGGATGCTTGCGCTTCTTTTGTTCAGTAGCAGGTGGCGGGGCCTTGCGCTCGCTTTCGACGGCTACTTCTTCCTGACTAACCCCGGGCTCTTGCTCCAGTAATTCCAGTTGCAAATTGCTTAGCTTCTCGCTGCTCGGTCCATATTTCTGAATCCGCACCAAACGAAGACGCTCTTCGAGGACCTGGATCTTCAACCGTGCATACTCGAGCTCTCTGTTCTGCGACGCAACCTGCTCCTTCAGCTGCGCGACAACCTCAGCCATGAAGGGTTCCGAATGAGGAAGAGTAGGCTCAGAAGGCGTGCTCACGATGTCTTTTAAATAACATAAGTTCTTGCGGATAAATGAGCGAAATATCCGGTGTTTATGCGGTTGTCAGTGACTCTGTTGGTTCTTGCACAGAAGGCTTGCGATACCACTTCCGCCGCTCGGTCTGTGCCAGATCAATGCCCCCCAAAAGCAGCGCCAGTTCCTCGTGACTCAGCACGATTTTCTTCACGCCGCTGTCTCTCTGGGGCCAACGGAATCTTCCGCCGTCCAGCTTTTTTCCACATACCCAAAGCCCGCTTCCGTCATATACCAGGAGCTTCAGACGATTGCGTCGCGCATTCGTGAAAACAAACACATGGCCGCTTTCCGGATCGCAGCCCAGATGATCGCGTACCAGCCCGTAGAGGCCATTAAAATTCTTGCGCATGTCCGTCGCGCCGGCTGCAACATAGATCCGCGTCGCCGGTCCAAACCCGAACACCGTCTACACCCTGTCCAATATGCTCAGCAGACGTTCCAATGTTCCCGCATCAAATCCGCGGCATACTTCGATCCGACGTCCGCTTCGTAGCTCAACGACAAGAGCACCATCGTGCTTGGCGAAGCCCTTGACTTCCCGCGCAGCGGAGGGAACCACTTCGACCGGAACAAAAGCACTGCCTCCCGCCTGACGCCCACCATGCACGCGCCGACGATATTTATCCAGCGTCCCTACCGCCAGGCCACGCTGTTGGCAAAAAGCCGCCCGCAACAATCCACTCGATTCAAACTCGCCGACCAAGGCTTGGACTTCGGCAAAACTACGCCGCCTGTGAATCACTCCCACTTCGCTCATTGCTCCAGTGCAACACTAAACACGAAGCAACAACAGCGTGCGTTGCTCAGACGGATACGACCATGCATTCATGCAACAGGCAGAAGGATCCGGACGTCGCGCTCGCCGGTGGCGATCGGTATCGGAGAAGCGTCAGATAGTGCAGCTGACGATGGAACCCGGGGCGAGTGTTGCCCTTGTGGCTCGTGCGCATGGTTTGAACGCGAACCAGCTCTTCAAGTGGCGCCGTGCTTTCGAACGCGGTGAACTCATCGATTCCACAGTGTCGCCTCAAGCTTTGCTTCCAGTCACGATCACAGCTCCGAGTGCTCCCGAGATGCGGGAGTCCGTCTCCGAGGAGTCTTCCGCGGTGTCTGGATCTTGCGCCTACGGCGCACCGAAGAGGAAAGCTGACCGGCCTGCAGCGCACGGCAGAGCGGAGTATAGAAGACGTTCATGCGATTGCCGCGCCGCCTGCGGGGCGCGAAACGGCGATCGAGGATGCTATCCCAGGACGGCTCTTCGCTTGTCCTCCGGTGTCACGAGCAAAGCAAAGGCCACGCCTTGCGACGTAGCCTTTTCGTACTTCGGTGATTCCGATTGCGGCCTGTTTGGCTACCCGGCTGCTCAGATCACCGCTGTACGACTGCCGGTGATCAGACGGAACAACCAGGTGAGCACGACCGCTCCAATGACGGCAATCACAATACTCATGATCATGCCGTGCTGGCTGACCCCTCCGAATCCCATATGGCTTGAGATGAAGCCGCCGACGAGCGCGCCTACCAGGCCGACGATCATGTCCACTAAGAAGCCAAAGCCGGAACCCTTCATCAGTTTTCCAGTCAGCCAACCGGCGACGACGCCGATTACGATCCATGCAATGAGCCCATGTCCGGTGTCCATAACTTTCCCCTCCAATGACTTCGATGCAGTTTTCAGGCGCGGACTGCCGGCCCCCTGGGAAATTTTCTCAGTGGACAGGATGGGCGGGAATAGGAAACGCCTAGATGCCTACGGGGAGCGCGGGAATACCGCCCTTTGCCTTTGCTTCGGCGACGACGGCGTCGAGGTGCTCGAGGACTTCGGGAACACTCATCGTGTACATTTCGCGGCGTGAGTCGTAGCCTTCTTCGACGAGCTGTTTCAGGTAGCGTCCGGCGATCTGGGCGGCCATCTGGTCCGTAATGACTTTGCCCGTACGCTTCTTCTGCTCGACCCAGGCGGTGCAGGGCATAGCGATCCACATCGGGCGGCCGCTCACTTCGAAGCGGACATCGACAGCATCGGCGTGGCGCGTGGCGATGGCGACGATGTTCGCCTTCCACTTGCAGTAAAGGTCTTCGCCGCTCCAGCGATCTTTGACGTGGAATTCTTCGTACATGACTCTAGCGTATCGTTCCATCTTCAAGACGGCAAGTTGCCAGCGGGGCCCATTGTGAATCCGTTCGCAAGAGGCGGGACACCTTGCTACACTGGCACCCATCGCAACCATGGCCGCGGCTTACAATCCGGCGTTGTGGTCGACCTTTTTTTCGGCCCAGGTGGGCGCTTCCGCGGCGCTGGCGGGCCTGATCTTTGTCGCCGTTTCCATCAATCTGCCTAAGATTGTTCCGCAGCCGCTTCTGGTGGCGCGCGCCGCGAAAGCGCTATTCACGCTTACCGGTGTTCTGCTGGCGGCAACGGTGTGTCTTGTCCCGGCGCAGTCCAGCTCGATTCTGGGTACGGAACTCACGGTTTTAGGGGGAATGCTCTGGCTGGCGGTTACAGGTTCTCAACGGTCGGCATCGCACGAAAACCCCTACGTCACCGTGCGGCAGAGAGTGATGCAGTCGTTGCTGACGCAGTTTTCAGCGATTCCGTTTCCGGCCGCGGGCATCTCGCTCTTGTTCGGTTGGGGTGGAGGCCTCTACTGGCTGGCTGCGGGCACGGTGTTTGCCCTGATTGCCGCGCTCATGGATGCCTGGGTACTGCTGATCGAGATTCTGCGTTGATGGATTCCAACTTACCAACGCGAAAGTCGCAGGCAAATCTCGTTCAGCAAAGCAACTACATTTTTATTCCCTCTCTGCCGATGACATCTAGAGAGGATGCGCTCACCATGCAGGTTTCAGTGGAGGTTACAGACGAAATGCGCCGTGAAGCGGAGGCGCGCGGCCTACCCATCATCGATTACATCGATTTTCTGATTGCCAAGGGGCGGCGGGCGGCGGTTGAAGACAAGGCCGTTTCGAGTGCCATGGAGCGGATTCGCGCGCTGCGTCCGAAATAGGCCACGCGCAAACTCCGGGCCGGCAGGTGGACGCTCCAGTTTGTGCGCTGATAGACTGATTAGGTTGCAGTCGTTGTGCCCCCTCCTGTACGGACCCCGCCTGCAAGTCGATCGACGAAGGAATCCAGCACTCAGAAGGACACCAGCACCCAGTGGACACACAAACTCGTCACGCCCTGAAGGGCGACAAATTTGCCCAGGCCACCCAAACCAGTGTGACCTGGCTCAGCGGTCATCGTTCTGGTGTGGTACGCGCAGCAATTGCGGTTGCAGTGGTTGTGATTTTGCTTGCCGGCGGATGGATTTTTTGGGATCTGCGCTCGTCTGCGGCCGAAGCGGCGCTGGGGGCGGCCATGGACACCTACTCGTCGCCGTTGGCGACGCCCGGTGCTCCCCCGGAGAAGGGCATTTATGCCACGGCAGCGGAACGCGCGAAGGCTGCCAACCAGCAGTTTCAGTCAGTGGCGGATCAATTCGGCTGGCTGCCGGAAGGCACGAAGGCGCGCTACTTTGCCGGAGTGACCGATGCCGAACTGGGTCGAACGGGCCCGGCGGAGACGGAGCTGAAGGCGGCGGCGAATTCGTGGGATCTCAATCTCGCGAATCTTGCCAAGCTGGCACTTGCCGGTCTCTATCACCAGACGAATCGTGACGCTCAGGCGATCGACCTTTACAACGCGATCGCGAAGAAGCCCTCGGTGACGGTTTCCGCAGGGGTAGCGCAACTGAACCTCGCCGACCTTTATGCTGCTTCAGGCAAGCGCGATATGGCTCGTGTTCTGTGGGCCAAGGTGAAGGACCAGGATAAGGACGGCGCAGCCGGAACGATTGCGGCACAGAAGCTGACCGGACAATAAAGACCCCGGAACCGGGCAAGGCTGGACCCAATCCGAGCATTTCTCCGGATGGCTGCGTCTGTCTTAGGGTATGAGCGCAAGCCAATCCGTATTCGCAGGTTGGATGGAGATCGCACCAAGCGCCGTGCAGGACGAGGCCCGCCAGCAAGTGGAAGAGGAAGCGCTCGAGGCATTGGTCGGCCAGTACGCGCCGACGCTTTACCGCGTGGCGTTCTCGATTCTTCGCAATCCCTCCGACGCGGAAGACGCCGTGCAGGAGGCTTTTCTGCGCGTCCTGCGCCATCGCGAGACGCTGGGCGAGATTCGCGACCATCGGGTGTGGCTGATCCGCATCGTGTGGAACATCGTTTTGGACCGCAAGCGCCGCGCCAAGACCCGACCGGAAACCGACGATGTGACCGAGCTGGCGCGGGTGCTGCCTGCCAGCGGATTGAGCGCCGAGCAGCGTGCCGCGGCCGCGCAACATCACGCGTACGTGCTTGCCTGCGTTGACCAGCTGCCGGCCAAAGAACGCGAAGTGATGGTTCTTTCTGCGTTCGAGGAGCTTTCCAGCGTGGAGATTGCTTCGGTCCTTGGCATCACTGAATCGAGCGTCCGTTCAAGGTTGTTTCGCGCGCGCAACCTGATGGCGGACCTGCTGAATCACTCGAGGAGTCTGAGATGAACTCGCATCTTCAAAACACCATCGATCCGAGAGCAGCCACAGGATCAAGCGAAACTGAAGACACGCTACGCTTGATTGCCGGTTTGCCCGCCCCCGAGGGTCTGGAAGAGCGCGTGAAGGCTGCATTGCATCAGGCTCCGCGCACTGGGAGCGTGCTGCATTGGCCGCTTCGGTCGTCGCGGTTTGACTCGTCGCGTTGGGGCTGGCGGCAGAGCACGTGGGTCCGTGGCGCTGCCGCGGCTGCGATTGTTTTCGTGGTGGCTGGGGGAGGCTGGGGAGTTTACTCACGCGTTCAACCGCTCGAGCAACCCAAAGCGATTGCGCTTCCTCCTGTGGCCGCGCACGGAGGATTCTCGAGCGCGAATGCAATACGTACGCCGAAAACGCTGAATGGAACCGTGCTGACGCATCCACTACCCGATGCGGTTGCGGGGAAAAAGCGGCCGGACTCATCGAAGAAGCTCGTAAAGAAGGCCAAGGTGGGATCCGCGAAGCCGGTCGGCCACTGAGCTTGGACATCGCGTTTTTCGGGTTCGTGCTTCCTACCCTTTCGCCAGGGAAAACGGCGAAATTATCGGGCACGGTAACGTTTTGCGGATTGAGACATCGATCCCACCCAAGCGGAGCTTGGATGGGGCACCCAGTTTCGTGCGGATTGGTGCTTCACAAGAGATCCCAGGGTCGCTCGGGATGACTGAAAGGATGGGGCACGGAGACGGCAGATGAAGCGTCGTCCGAGACTTGGAGGAGCGCCGACTACTCTTTCGCGAAGGCACGGATGATCAGGCTGAGAAGCGAGAGAACGGCCGCTCCCCAGAACGCGGGCTTCCACCCGTATACATAGAAGCCACCCACGAGATTCGATGCGAGCAGGATCATGGCCGCATTGATCACGAGGAGGAATATGCCGAAGGTGATGATGGCGATCGGAAAGGTGATCAGCTTCAGCAGAAATCCCAAGGTTGCGTTGAGGAAGCCGATGACCAGCGCTGCCATGAGAGCGGCCGACATCCCGGTTACAAAGAAGCCCGGAACAATGCGCGACACCAGCAGCAGTGCGATAGCGCTGAGAAGCCAGTGGATCAGCAATCGAAACATCGACGATTCGCCTTTCTATGCGCCCGCAAATTAGACCCTAATGGTAACGGTATAGCATGGCGATGAGGAGAGCCGGCGCGGATCTTCTCGTGACGCCGTGACCTTTTCGATTCGTCCCCGGTCAAAAATGGAAAGTCAGGTAACCCCGACAAGCCATCCACTGAGAAAGGAGCGCATGCAGGCTCGAGTCAACGTTTGCTGGGTCGCGGTCGCATTGACGGCGCTTTTGGCGAAGGCGCAGGCAGCGCAGCCGGCCGCGAATCCTCCTCTTCCAGACATTCGCCAGCTGATGCTGGAAGTGCAGGCGCATCAGAGGCAACTGGACAAGGTTCGTGAAGCCTATACCTACACTTCGATGCACACGACGCAGGATATCGATGCCAACGGGCAGGTAAAGAAGACGGAGACGGAGGAGGACGAGGATTTCTTTGTCAACAGCCACGTCATTGAGCGAACGGTGAAGAAGAACGGCCAGCCTCTCAGCGATCACGACCAGCAAAAAGAGACAGAGCGCGTGACGAAGCTGGTGGAGAAGGCGGAGAAGACGCCGCCGGGGCAGCCGCTGGAAGGGCCGACGATCAGCGTGAGCCGGGTGCTGGAGATCATGGATGTGCGCAACGAGCGGCGGGTGATGTTTCGAGGGCGTCCGGCGATTGTTTTCGATTTTGTCGGCCGGAAGGACGCCAAAACGCACGGGCTGGCGGAAGATGCCTCAAAGAAGCTGCAAGGGACGATCTGGATCGACGAGGCCGATCGGCAGGTGGCGCATATGGAAGTCAGCTTCATCGACAACTTTCGCGTCGCGGGCGGGCTCTTTGCCAACGTGCAGAAGGGGTCGAATTTTCACTTCGACCAGGAGCTTGTAAACCACCCCGGCGACGAAGACCTGTCGCCGGGGGCCCCGGTCAACCACCCCAGCGACGAAGACCTGTCGCCGGGGGCCCCGGTCAATGAGGAACTCTGGTTGCCGACGGGCGGCGAGGGGACGATGCAGGCGCGTGTGCTGCTGCTCAAAAATCTTCGCCAGCACTTTATGGAGCGCGACTACGACTACAAGCGTTTCAAAGTGGAGACGCAGCAGGCGAAAGACGTGCAGGTGACGCCGGCGAAGAAGCCGTGAGCGACCGTGTCCTCTGCTGGGCGCGATAGAGTGAAACCATGTTTGCGCGCAGGCTTTCGATCCAAAGAATTGACGTGAACGGCGAACGTCATGCGTGCCCGTTGCACTGGATCGACAACTTTGCCATGCGGAACTTTACCAACGACGCGATCTTTGACGATACGTTGCCGGTGGAAGATGGCTTGCTCGAGGCCGGTCATCGCGTGCCGCTCGACCGGCTGCAGCCCGCGATGGAGGATTGGTTCCGGCGCAAGGGCTATTTGAAGGTCACAGAGCGACTGGAAGTGACGGAGCTTGCCGGTTGACTGCTTCCATGGAAAGAATTGTGCTGACAGCCCGGTGGAAGAAGACTAAGTTGTCCTCAGCATGATCCGATGGGAAGCCAGTTGAATAGCCGCATTTCGGCGTCCCTTGGCCGGATCGATCCGGCGTTTCGGGCGCGGGCCGTTGTTGGTGCAGGCCGTGGCGCATTGGTTGAGGCCATGTTCGGAGCGGGCTGGCTAGGGTGGGGTTTGGGGACCGCAAACGCGTTCAACGGTCTCACCGGTCCGACGTTTGGATTGACGGCGCTTTTCCTTTTAGTCTGCTCTATCTACGTCATTCGAAGGGGCCGCCTGCTCCGCAAGAAATACCCAACGGTTGGCGCGTCCACGCGAACCACCTTGAAATGGTATTTGCTTGTCGTGCTGACGGAAATCCTTGGAGTAATTCTAGTGATGAGCCTGGCGAATCGACTCCATCGTGCAGACCTCGGGACCGACTGGTGCGCGATGGTTGTGGGGCTCCATTTTCTCCCGCTTGCGAAGGTCTTTCGAGCGCCTCATCTCGTGGTCCTCGGCATCCTGATGACGCTCTGGTGTGCGCTCTGCTGGACACTGTTTCGCTCGAATGCGCTGGTCATCTCAGCCTCGCTTGGGACAGGAATCCTGCTTTGGGGCTCTTGTGTCTTTGTCCTGGTTCGAGCCGGAA
Organism: uncultured Acidobacteriaceae bacterium; assembly: GCA_963745845.1. GTDB lineage: Bacteria > Acidobacteriota > Terriglobia > Terriglobales > Acidobacteriaceae > Telmatobacter. Next base: position 372,461 of record CAVUZE010000008.1, read on the forward strand.
GGATTGCCAGCTCACTGCGTGCAACGGTCTTGAGCGAAACTGGAATCAACGGCTAACCCAGCGAAGAACTGCTTCCGAACAGCCGGGTTTCTGCTCGTCCAGGGGAAAATTCGCCGCAACCTTCTGAGCTCAGCCATAAAGCGGGGCCATCGCGCGCGCGAGCCCAGGTTGCAACTAACGCCCTGCGTTGTTGTACCAGCGCAGGACGCGGAGAGCGCGCAGAGTGTTCCAGCGGCTTGCCCTGCCGACTTCGGTCTCCATCTCCAATGGAATCTCTTCAGGATGGAGCAAGTTTAACGGCCAGCGCCCGTTCTGGTGGCGGCGCTTGATCACGACTTTCATAGCTTCATCGATGCGGCTGTCGGGCTTGAATCCTGCGTCGCGAAGATAATCGAGTCCGCGCAGGACGTCGTAGTGCCAATGCGTCGGGTAGGAGAAGCGCAGCCAGTGTTTGTCGATGATTTCGCCGGTGCGAAGCGAGCGGAACAGGTGGCGATCGAGCAGATAGTTTTCGGCCCTCTTGCGGGCCTTGGTGACGGCCGCCAATTTCTGCCCAATCTTGCGCCCCGCTCGTTCATATTCGAGCAGGCCTTCGAGCACGCAGATGGTGGTGTGGAATGACGAGCGCCGGCTCTTGGGTGCTTCACAGTTCCAGCCACCGTCTTCGAGCTGCTCGCCGAGGAGTTGATTGGCTAGCGCGTCGTTCGGTTCCTTGAAATACGTGCCGATACCGAGGATTCTGCCGTTGATGCAGGGCTCCGTTTCGCCGTGAAGGTACGGCCGGTTGTTGAGCGGCTTGAACACGAGCCCTTTGTCGACGCGATCGATCATTTTGCGAGCCTGCTTGCACGCTGGGTCGAGACCGAGGTCTTTCAGGACGACGAGACTCCAGAGGGTAACAAGGTCCCACTGCCCACCGGGCCAGTCGCCGTTGGGAGATTGGCGGGCGAGAAGTTGGGCTCCCCAGCCTTCGGTTGCAACGCGCGACCGCTCGGCTGCGATTGCGTGGGGGGATTCATCGGTGAGGTCTCTCATGACCTGCCAGCGGATGGCCGGGTCAGAATCCAGGAGCCATTTGATGTGCGCAGGCCGGGGTGCGTATTCGGAGAGGCGCATACGTCTCTTTTAGCACGGGTCGGATGAGTTTTGACCCGTGCACAGGCGGCACGGAGGATTGCCCAGCTTTTGAGAGCCTATTTCTCATTGCGATCTTTGCCAGAAAAGTGACGAAGGCCCGGCCTAAAGGCCGCGCTATTCTGCCCTCTTTCAGGGGGTTGAAACCCCCTGCTCCCTCCGCAATTTCTGATCTGCAACGCTAGCACTAAGCCGCCGCTTGCTGCTGGGAGCCGGCACCTTTCCACAACCGGAGTTCGGCTTGACGGCGGGCTTTGAGGCTGGCGACTTCTTCGGCGCCGCTGTGATCCCAGCGAAGCAGTTCGGAGGCGGCCGCGTCGTATTTGCCGGCATTCAGGTTTTCGAGAAGGGTCGAAGAGGCCAGGCGGCCCGAACCGAGATTGAACGTGAAGTCGACCAGGGCGTCGAACTGGCCCTGGGTTAGCGGCACCTTGACCAGACGGGCGACGGCCTGCTCGGCCTCATGGGTATCCCACAAGAGAATCACGTCGGCCTGGGTCGCGCAGATTCCGTCCGGGTAGGACTCCGGATGGATGAGGCGGTGTCCGTAGCCGATAGTGGGCTTGCCAGCCATGTCTAAATACGTTTTGTTTCGAAAGCCTTCCGACTTTTTGATTAACTCCAGACCTGCTGGGCTTAACTTCATTTTTCCTCCTAGAAATGCCACCCTAGCCAGGTGGCGTGACGGCGGGGCTCATGCCCCAAAAATCTCAATGTGCCGAAATCCTGCGCCACACACTCCCTTCGTACTCTTTTCACGCTAGCAGGAGGCGGGAATAATTCTGCAATACAGGGGACAAACCTTGGTGTGGGGGCACCGGTGGCTTGTCGGCGGCTGGGGATTTCATCAGGAGATCGCCCCAGATTCTGTGGAAAAAAGGCGGCAAAGAAGGAAGAAATGTTGCTGTACGGTCAACGGGGTCGCGTGATAGCCTTGCGCGATTGAGGCTGCAAGAAGTTCGTGTTGAGCCTCATGAGACCTGAAATCGCCGCATTCTTTTTGAGGGCGAGCGATTGAGTTTCATACTGTGAAACAGCCGTCCATGCACCGAATTTGGTGCATCTTGTAACCTTTTCTCGGGTAACGGGTTAGCTTGAAAAATCCGTCGATGCCCGGTCCATTTCCGCCTCGGATCTCCTGTTGCATCTCTTTTCAATAGTTGAGGTTACTAGTGACGAACTAGTAAAATGGGCAAATGCTTATGAGACGAAACGCGAACAACGTGAACGCGAAAGATCCTATCCAGTTCTGGCTCATGGTAGGAGCTTCCTGTGTTGCGCTTGCCGTTGCAGTCCTCACGCTTCCGGCGCGGACTGTACAGGCTGATGCGCTTCTGTCCCGACCGGCAGCAGAAACTCCTGCTGCAGTACTGGTCACGAGCCCTACGCCTGCGATTGCGGCGGTAGCGCCGAAGGAGCACAAGGCGCAGGGCAAACTGACGCGTGGCTTCGCCTCCTGGTACGGCGGAGTCTTCAATGGACGAGTGACAGCGAGTGGCGAAGTCTTCAACATGAATGAATTGACGGCCTGCCACCCGACGCTACCGTTCGGAACCAAAGTGCGGGTCGAGAACACGCGGAACCACCGGGCAGTGGTGGTTCGGATCACGGATCGTGGGCTGCTGTATGGCCGACGGGTGATCGATTTATCCTACGCAGCCGCCCAACAGATTGGTATGGCGGAGGTTGGGGTTGTTCCGGTGACGATTCAAGTGGTGTCGCTGGGGCATCCGGAGAGAAATTAAAGGGATCAATCCTTCCCCCAAAATGCAGCGGCCAGCCTTCAAGGCTGGCCGTTCTGTTTGCGGGTTGGCCGCAACCGAATCCCAGCTCCCATTCCCGCGATTCTTCGTGGTGGGATGAAGCTCTCTGCTCGCTCCGTTGAAGATAGAGACGGATGAAGATGGCGGAGTTCGCTGGGGACCCCGGCCCTGGGCACCCAAATTCGTGCGGACTAAAGGCGCGCTAGTCCGTGTCGGGACGTTTGTACGGCTTTTGCAGCAGCATGCGGGCTTCATTGACGCAGCCCTGGGTGTTGTCGTTGGTCTGGACGCCGAGGCGGTACTCATTGACGGCGCGATCGCGCTGCCCGGTGATGTCGAAGATCCGGCCGATGGCGATGTGGCTCCAGCATTCGGTCCAGGCGGGATCGTCGTCACCGCGCAGAGAATCGCGGAAGGAGTTGACGCTTGCCTGGTAGTTGCGCTGGGTGAAGAGCACTTCGCCGATGCGGTAGCTGGCGAGCGAGCTTTGCGGATTGGCGGTGAGAGCTTTCTGGTACTCGGCCAATGCACCGGGCAGGTCGCCCTGCGCGACGAGTTGCTGGCCTTTCAGAATGGAAATGCGCACCTGCAGGTCGGGTGAGGACTTGAGGACCCAGTCGCCGGGATCGATGGCGATGCGGCGCGGGCGGCCGAAGGTGTCGACGACGAATTGCGAGTCAGTGCCGACCACGTCGATCTTCTGATTGACGGTTTTGCCGTCGGTTTCGATGCGGAGGTCGACGGGCATGCGGAAGAGATCGAGGTCCTGATTGATGAAGCCGATGGTGCGGAAGCCCTTGTTGTTGCCGAGCCGGTAGACGGTGTACTTGTCGGTGAACGTGGGCGCGCCGGTGCCGTCGATCCATTGGGCGAAGAAGGGCGTAAGCTGCTGCTGGCTTTGCGCTTCGGCGACGCGTTCGAAGTCGCTGGCGCGGAGGGGCTTGTCGGTGAATTCGCTCAGAACTCCTTTGAGCGTGGCGAGGAAGGCTTTGTCCCCGATTTCGCCGCGCAGCATGTGGAAGATCATGGCGCCTTTTTCGAGGGTCAAGGACTGAAATTCAGGGGAAAAAGGATTCATGCGGCCGACGCTTGAGAGAGGAACGGTATCGTAGGCGAGCGCACCGGCGGAAACGTCTTGAAGGGCGTTGTGCAGGGCGCTGTGGCCGCTTTCGTCTTCGAGAAACATCAATTCGCCATAGCGTGCCAAGCCGTTGGTGATCCAAGCGTCGTTGAGGCTGCGTGGGCTGACCTCGGATCCCCACCACTGATGGGCGATGGTGTTGGCGAGGAGGCGCACGCCGGACTTGTCGGCGATGCGCGAACCCATGATACCGGCGAGCTCGGGAGCCCATACGGCCGGGAGGGTGTCATCGGGCATTTCGACGACGGTGAGGTGCGGGGTTTCCGGCGAGCCGAAGCTGTCAGTGAAGAAATCGTATTCCTTGGCGGCGATTTCAGCGACCTGGTTGCCGGAGGCCTGGTGGCTGACGGTGAGAAAGACCTTGATGTTGCCGGGCCCGGCAGCGAAGGGTCCGAGATAGCGCCCAGCGATCACGGTGCCAGGGAATCCGGGCTTGTCCCATTTGAAGTCGAATTCATCGCCCGGTTTGCCGTTGGCCAGTGTAACGGACTGGGACGCACCCTGCGCGCCGCTGGCAAAGACTTTCATACCCTGTGGGACCTTGATGTGCAGTTGGGCAGTGAAGCGATCGGTCATGAACCCGGTGGTGGGAAACCAGCGGGCGGGGTAGAGCAGATAGGTGATGGGCTCCTGAATCGCGGCGAGCTTGAGGCCTTCGACGGGACCGTCCTCATTCCCGGTGATGACGCCTTCGTATTCGAAGGTCCAGTGGTTGGGTTGGCCAGCGGCGAAGGGCTTGGAAGGGGCGACGCGGATGGTGCCGTCGGCGAGGCGCTCGCCGGTAAGGAGCTTGCCGGCTTCGTCGGTAATCTTGTTGACCTTGAGGGCTGGGTGAAAGCCGAAACTGACCTCATCGGCGCTTTCGGGCGCGGTGAAGGTGACCACGGCTTTGGCGGTAATGTGGTGAGCGGCGGTGTCGAGCTCGGCGTCGATGACGTAGCCGGTGATGTCGAGCGTGGCGCGCTCCGCGCGTTGAGCAAACGAAGGCGCGGCCGCGAAGAGTGCGGTGGCGAGGACGAAGAAGGCGTTCCGAAGACAGCGGGTTGGAAATTCGAGCGAAATCATAGGCTTTCTAAATTGCATATCGTTTCTTGCTCACTCGCAGCTTGGGTCGCGCGGAATTCTCTCTCCCGTTCAGGATTGCACGGATTCAACGGCAGGGGAAGAAACGCCGAGGTAGCTGAGGGCAATGGCGGCCACCCTGTCAATGGCTCCATGCGCTTCCCCCTGGCCTGCCGTGCTGGTGCTCAACAATCTGCGCACGCACTGGAGCTCCTGCATCATGGACTGACGAGGAGGGCCGTCGGGTAGCAGGGGTTCAATTTGTTGGACGATATTTGCTGCCGTGAAATCGTTCTGGATGAGTTCGGGAGCGATACGTTTGCCGGCAATGAGGTTGGCCATGGCCACGTGGGGCACGGTAACCACGCGTTTGGCAATCGCATACGTAAGGGGGGAGACGCGGTAGACGACGACGAAGGGATTGCCGATCAGGGCGGCATCGACGGTGGCGGTGCCGCTGGCGACGATGGATGCGCGGGCGTGAAAAAGCGTGCCAGGGGCATCGTCTGTGATGCGGATGGTGAGGCCATTGCCTTGTTCGGTGATGAGATCGAATACCGACATGCGCTGGGAGTGGGTGAGCGTGGGCGCAAGGGGCAAGGCAAAATCGAACTCCTGCGATGGGCTGGAACCGGCTGAACGCTGGACGAGGAGGCGGGCCGCGGCGAGCATGGTGGGCAGGTTGTCGCGAATCTCCTTCGCGCGGCTGCCGGGGAGCAGGGCGATCCACGTGTGTGCTCTGTTCAAGTAGTTGCACATGGCAAAGTACTCGCGGCTCATATCCGGCAGGGGCAGGTCGGCGAGAGGGTGGCCGACGAATTCAGCATTGACGCCGCGCTCGCGATAGAACTGCTCCTCAAACGGGAAGATGACCAGCATGCGGTCGACATACTTCTGAACCAACTTGATGCGGTGTTTTTTCCAGGCCCAGAGCTGCGGGCTGACGAAGAAGAGGACGGGAATGCCGAGGCGATGCAGCTCTTCGGCGAGCTTGAAATGGATGTCGGGGAAGTCGATGAGGATGGCAAGGGAGGGGCGGCGCTCGCGGATGGATCGCTTGAGGCGTCGGAATTCCCTGTAGATGCGGGGCAAGTGACGAACGACTTCCGTGATCCCCATGACCGCCATGTCTTCCGCGCGCACGATCCGGTCGAGACCTGCCTCGACCATGCGCGTACCACCCATGCCAATAAAGAGCGGGCTGCGTCCATGCGCCTGGAGACGTTTCTTCATGGCGGCGATGAGAAGCGCGCCATAGGCTTCGCCGCTGGCCTCTCCGGCGGAGATGAAGATGGGTTGCAGATCGGTCATCAAAGCGCCGTTCCATGAGGCGCTGAGGACCATGATAGCGGCGAGGGGCTTCTGCAGGTTTCTGGTGGGAAGCCGGACTGGGTTGCCGGCTCCGCAATCACGAGGCTGCGCACCTGGATGCTGATCGGGAGGCCGCTGATGTTACGCCCATGGCCGCTCCAGGCGACCCGGCAAGCTTGGCCAGCACGGGAGTGACCGGTGGTTGGATTACTGGTGCGCCAAGCAGCGAACGAAAGCCGCATTGCGCTGCGGGGAGAAAAAGGCGACAACAGAGAGGTGCTTTCGCGCAGAGGTGGATTTGGGAAGGGGGATCCCGAAGCCCTCTCTGCGCGGAGGCACACGCTTGTTCCGGAAGGCTTCGCGGGAGCAGATAATCTTCCAGCTTTCAAGTTGGAGGCACCCCACTTTTTAGCGAGGCGAACTCGAGATTATTGTGGCTGCGAAGACGACTTCGCCACTGGGATGTGTGCAGGCCGATTCGGAACGAAGGTCGGGTCGGGGGTCGGTGCGGCGGGCGTGCCCTCGAGGGCCTCGCGGTCAAGATCGGCTACGCCAAACCCTCCTCCCGGTTCGGCTTCGACTAGCACGCGCACACTCCGGACCTTTGGGGAATCGCGAATCGTCAGGGAGACCGGCGTCACCATCTCGGCCAGTTTCACTGGATCCTGCGTGGCACCAGCGACGGTCAGGTCTTCCAATTTGGATGCCAGAATTACTTTGTCCTGGCTCATGCCTGCCGCCGACACGAGGATGTCCGCGGTGCTCCCGCTATGGCCGGAGGGAACCCAATTAAGATTCTTCCCCTTGAGCAGCAGAGTGAATTGCAATGTCCCCGCATCCGGATGCCGCACGACATCGGCAATCTTCAGATCCAGCGCTGTGAAGGGGATGTCAGACCGAATGGCCTCGGCAAGCTGAATCCTGGTCTGCTGCCTGGGATCAACCGAGGCGTCCTGGTCGGGGGCGAAGTACCCAGCTTTGGTGACTGCCCGATAACTCTGATCGCGCAAAGCGACGCGAATCCGCCGGAATTTGCCGTCGGGAAGCACGTCGTGCGGCTGGTAGGTCAAGGTGTAGTACCGCGATCCCAGGAGTTGGGAGCGGCTGATTTCGGCGTCCACATCATTTCGGTTATAGAAAAGCTCGCCGCCGGTCTCATTTACAAAAACGCCGAAGTTAATGTCATCCGCGAAAGGATTGCCGTCGTCGCCGATGGAGGACTCGGCATCCCCCGCGCTCGGCGGCATGGCGGGGCCTGCACTGAGCAGAACAAAGTGGCCGATTTGCAGGCCGGGATAAATCACGAAGAGACTTGCTCTCGCATTGACGAGCAGGTTCGCGGTGGTGTGCATGCACTGCTTCAGGGACAATTTGACTTCGGGGGTCATGTTGGCGGTTTTAAAGCTTGGAGAGCCATGCCCCACCCAGACGATGTTCTTTCGCCCTGGAACGCCGCTATTTTGGAGCGCAATCTGCTGCAGGGCCTGGATCGATTGTTGGAACCGCTCCTCGACGAACTGGTCACTCAACCATTTGTATGGAATTGCAGCCGGAAGCTGATCCAGAGCCCTTTCCAGGTCGTCTCGCACCCGTGTAAAGCCCTGGAGCATTTCCATCGAGCGATTGCGAACGACCATCAACTCGGCGGGTGCAGCCAGAAGAGCCGGTTGTGACTGAAGAAAGCTGCGGAACTCGTACCGGATGAATGCAAAGTCTTCAAAACTCGAATTCAACTGATCGAGGACAAAGATGGTGACGGGGGCTTTTCCGTCTGGGTTTTCGTCTCCGGAGTTGGAACTGAGAACGTGCACGTCCGGCGCCTCGAACGAAAAGATCTTCTGCGGCTTCTTGCCTTCGGTGATGGTGAAGTCGTTTTTGGTAAGTCCAGCGACGACTGGATGGCCCTTCTTGTCGAGCACCGTTATATCGAGAAAGACAAGTGTTGAGGTTACGCGGAGCGTAGGAGGGGCTGGGGGGATCTGCTGTTGGCTATGGGCCAGGGAGTTTTGAATCTGCGGAAGCGCGAGCAAAATCGTCACGCAAAGCAGTACCCGAGAATGGCTCATACGAGACCTCTCATCAACCTAGACGGGATGCGGACGGGCGAAGTTTGGTGGAAAGGGTTCGCGCTTGAAAATAATGTGCGGGTGGAGCGTCGAGTGATAGACTCGGCCCACCTGCCACGGGATGACAAGTGCTGTTTCCCCAGTCGATGGCTTCCCAAAAGCGAGGTACGAATGGAGGTCGATGATGGAAAGCGGGAAACACGGAGAAGCTGCGCCAAATCCTGGAATTGTTTTTGAGATGATGCAAGCCCACCAGCGCACCGCGGCGCTGAAGGCTGCCATTGAACTGGATGTGTTCCGAGCTGTCGGCGAAGGTCCCGGCGATGTGGCTTCGATTGCGCGGCACTGTGCTGCGTCGGAACGCGGCATTCGCATCCTGTGCGATTTTCTGGTGATCAACGGAGTGCTGAGCAAGGACGATGGACACTATCGGCACACACCTTCGAGCGCGGCGTTTCTCGATCCGCGATCGCCGGCTTGTATGGCATCCGTGGCGCATTTCCTGGCACGGCCGGAGGTTACCCAGCCGTTAATGCACTTGGCTGACGTGGTGCGTGCGGGCCGGACGAGCATGCCGGGCCAGGGCACTGTAGAACCGGAGAACCCTGTTTGGGTGGAGTTTGCGGAGAAGATGGCGCCGATGATGGGACCAATGGCCGGTCCGCTCGGCGCAGTGGTCCTGGAGGGACACGAAGGGCCGATGCGCGTGCTGGACATCGCGGCCGGGCATGGGTTGTTTGGCATTGAGATCGCGAAGCAAAACAAACAGGCGCACGTGACGGGACTTGATTGGGCGCCGGTGTTGCGCGTGGCGTTGAAGAATGCAGAGAAGGCCGGCGTACACGACCGCTACGACATGCTGCCTGGAAGCGCGTTCGATGTTGAGTTTGGAGGGCCGTACGATGCAGTCCTGCTGACGAATTTTCTGCACCACTTCGACAAGGCGACGTGTGTGGGATTGCTGAAGAAGGTCCGCCGATCGCTGAAGCAGGGCGGCCGCGCGGCGACGCTGGAATTTGTACCCAACGAGGATCGAGTGTCGCCGCCGATGCCTGCGGCCTTCAGCATGACGATGCTGACGACGACCGCGGCAGGCGATGCCTACACATATTCCGAGTTGAGCGCGATGTACGCCGATGCCGGATTCAGCGGAGTGCGTGCTCATCCGATTCCAATGAGCCCGCACACAGTTGTGATGGGACAGGCATGAGGCGCCGGCTAAACGCTGACGGCTTCTGAGATAGTGCGGCGGGTGCGGACCGAAGCGGCCAGTTCCGCGAGCAGTTTGTAGGTCTCGGACCAATCGATGCAGCCATCGGTAATGCTCTGGCCATAGACAAGCTGGTCCAATGGCTGGCCGGGCACCAGTTTCTGTGCGCCTGCGACGAGATTGCTCTCGATCATGACGCCAATGATGTTGCGGTTGCCTGCGGCGATCTGATCGGCAACGTCGCGGCAGACTAGCGCCTGACGGGTGTAGTCCTTGAGGCTGTTGGCGTGGCTGCAGTCGATCATGATGCGTGGCGCGATCCCCACCTTAACCATTTGGACTGCAGTATTGGCAACACATTCTGCGGTGTAATTGACCGACTTGCGGCCCCCTCGCAGAATGATGTGGCAATCAGGATTGCCGTTCGTGACAAAAATGGCAGACTGGCCGTGCTTGGTGTGGCCGAGAAACGTGTGTGAGTGCGAGGCGGAGAGCACGGCGTCGATGGCCACCTGGACATCGCCCGAAGTGGCGTTCTTGAAGCCGACCGGACAGGAGATGCCGGAGACAAGTTCGCGATGGACCTGGCTCTCGGTGGTGCGCGCCCCGATGGCGCCCCAGCTGGCCAGGCCGGCGATGTATTGCGGCGTAATCATGTCAAGGAACTCGGTGCCGGCGGGTACGCCCATCTCGGCCAGATCGAGCATCAGGTTGCGCGCAAGGCGCAGGCCGTCGTTGATCTTGTATGAGCCATCGAGATGCGGATCGTTGATGAGGCCTTTCCATCCGACGGTGGTGCGGGGCTTCTCAAAATAGACGCGCATGACGATACGCAGATCCTGGGAGAATTCGGCGATGGCCGACTGCAGCATGGTGGTGTATTCACGTGCGGCCTTGACGTCATGAATGGAGCACGGTCCGACGAGGACGAGCAAGCGGGAGTCGAGACGCGCAAGGATGCGGCAGATCTCAAAGCGCGCATTGAAGACGGTCGCCTCGGCGGATTCGGAAACGGGGCGCTCTTCCTCGAGGAAGACGGGCGGAAGAACGACGGTGGTACGTCGAATGCGAAGATCTTCGATGGTTTGGGGCATGGGACGGGATTCCTAGATGCATTCCGGGCATAAGAACGCCGCGGCAAGCGAGACCGACAGAGAGCTTCTATCTAAGAATCTATCAGGATGACTGGAGCTCGCGGGAGAGGGCGAGGGGTGGGTGGTGAATCTGCTACGGCGGCGTGAGCGCATTGCGCCACCGTGCGTGAAAGAGAGCCGGCTGGTTAGCGCAGCGTAATCCCACGAATCAGGTTGCTGGTGACGACGTGAGCGTTTTCAACGCGCTTGTCGATGACTTTCTGTTCTGACGCGTGATCGCCGTATTGCTTCATGCGCAGTTCATAGACTTTGTCGGGTAGGCCATCGAGGGCAGCCATGTTCTTGTAGGTGATGGTGTATCCGAGGTCCCAGTCGTCTGGACCGGACCATCGTCTTGCCGTATACAAATATTGCTGGTTCTTTTCCACATCGCCGAATTGCCTGCCGAATGCGGCCGCGCTGCTCACAGTTTTGGCAATGTAGATTCGAGTGAAGTCTCTCTTGACCTCCTTCGCTGGTACGCAGTCAAAAGGGGTAGAGTTGCGGCGGAGACCGCGAGAGAAACTTTGAGCGGAGCGACATGCGTAGATTGGGCCCTGGATTCTTTGTCTTCCTACTTTGTTTTTTCGCGATCGCCGTCAGCCGTCAGCCGTCAAGAGCTGCAGGAGCGGCCGGTCCGCGAGCGGAAGCCGCGCAACAAGCGGAGCCGCCGAATCCAGTGTTGAGTCAGCGCCCGCCGGCAAAGCCAGCAGCCTCACCCAGTGCGATTGCACGCGAGGGGCGCATTCAACTGGACCTGGTGGCGACGGATGCAGCGGGGAATGCTGTGACTGGATTGGAGCCCTGGGATTTTGCGGTGACAGATAACGGGGAGGCTAGAAAGATCCTGACATTTCGCGCGTTCAACGGAACGACCGTTAGGCCTGACCCTCCGGTGGAAGTGATCCTGGTGCTGGACACGGTGAATCTACCGTTTCAGCAGGTCGCGTTTGTTCGGCAGCAGGTGGAGCAGGATTTGCGTGAGAATGGCGGGCACCTGAAGCAACCGGTGGCGATCATGCTTTTGACGGATCGTGGCCTGCGGGTTCAACAGCGTCCGACGCTGGACGGAATCGCGCAGGCAGGAGTCGTGCATGGGATCAATGGAAGCGTGAGCTCGATCAACCCGGCTATGGGCGGGCAGGGCATGGTGGAGCGCTTTCAGCTGTCAGTGAAGCAGCTGGAGGCGATCGCCGAGAGTGAAGCGCGCAAGCCGGGAAGAAAACTGCTGATCTGGGTGGGACCGGGATGGCCGATTCTGGATGTACCGAGCCAAGGGCAGCTGGAAAAGAATAAACGGCGGTATTTCGATGGCATCGTGGAGTTGTCGGAGAAATTGCGCGAGGCGCGCATGGCGGTCTATAGCGTGTCGCCGGCAGATGTGTCGATGAATGGCGGATTGCGCAGCCAGATGTACCGGGATTTTCTAAGAGGAGTCAAGAGCCCGCAACAGGCGGATACCGGCAACCTCGCGCTGAAGGTGCTGGCGACGCAATCGGGCGGCATGGTCCTGGGACCGGACAACGATCTTGCGGGGCAGATCGATCAGTGCGTCGCGGATGCAAATGTGTTTTACCGGCTGTCGTTCGATCCGCCCCGCGCGGAGCGTGCGGATGAGTATCACGAGCTGCGCGTGGTGGTGAATAAGCCAGGCATCACGGTGCGAACGAACAGCGGATATTACAACGAACCGTAGTGAGAGGAGTGGACGCTACCGTGGGACGACGAAGCAGGAGCATCTTGCCATGACAAGATTGAGGACATTGGTTGGAGCTGGGTTGCTGTCGATTGTCGTGTTGCATTCCGGGGCGGGAAACCCCCGCGGCGCCGATACAGCAAAGGGAGATGCTGCGGCGGCAAGGCCGATATTGGCGAATGTTTGCCTGATCACGGGCGACGTGAAGCGGTTGGTGGGGTTCTATGAGGCGGCTTTAGGGACCGAGGCGAACTGGTCAGGACCGGATTATGCGGAGCTGACAACTGGTTCCAGCGTTCTGGCGATCTTCTCCTACGAAGCGCAGCAGAAGTACATTCCAGACGTGACCGAAGCGGCGAGGAACAAGAGCGTGATCCTGGAGTTTAGGGTTTCCGACCCAGATCGGGAATACGGCCGGCTCCAAGGCCTTGTGACAAGCTGGGTCAAACCGCCCACGACTCAGCCATGGGGCACGCGTTCGATCTATTTTCGAGACCCGGACGGGAACCTCGTCAACTTCTTCACGCGAGTCAAGAAGCAATGAGCAAGCGGGCTAGTTGGGCACGGTGCCGGCGCTCTTCCAAGCGAGTTTGACGAGGCCGGGAGGGCGCTCCAATTCGGCGAGCACGTCGGGGACGTCCGCGTTTCCGTCGGACGTAAAAGGCCGTCTTGTTGCCGACGGGCTTGAGTTGGGTAGGATCGGCCAGACTTTTCAGTGAATTCTTTGCCACCTGCGAGCTCCTTGCTGATCAAAGACTTAAGGGGGACATTGCGAACGAAGTCGGTCGTCTAAATAGGTGAGAGAGCGAGGGATGCGGTTCGGTTGCTTGGGGAGGTGCGGTCAGCGTTTGAACTTGACTTTGCTGTTTGTAACTCACTAATATTAAACAGGATCACTCCATCCTTTTTCTGTCGTATGCATCTGATGAAATAGGGGTTACCGAATCTCGGTCTGTGCCCCGATCATCAATACGGTGAGGATAGACGGCTCAAGGGGAGCCGAAGAGATGCCTGAGATGCGGGTCAGTCCGCGCGAACGGTTGGTGCTTACAGCCGTCATCGAGCTCTACATTGCCACGGGCGAGCCTGTGGCTTCGCAGGCGGTGGCGCGGGAGTTCGCCGATCGTGACGGATTGAGTTCGGCGACGATTCGGAATGTCATGGCGTCGCTGGCGGAGGCTGGGCTGCTGGAACAGCCGCATACCTCGGCAGGGCGCGTACCGACGCCAGCCGCGTTTCGTTACTACGTGGAACAGATTACGCGGGTGGATCCGCAGATGAGCCGCATGGGTTTTGCGGGGCTCGACGGTGCGGCCCATGCTTCGCCGCTGAGCGAACAGAGGCGCGGACAGATTGAAGATGAATTTGCAGGCGTGACCAGCAGTACCGAGTACCTGGAACGGACTTCGCATGTGCTGGCGCTGATTTCCAGTGGGCTCGGTGTGGCGCTCGCGAGTTCCACTGCGGCGCAGGTGCTGGAGCACATACATTTTTCGCGGCTGTCGACGGGACGCGTCTTGGCGGTGCTGGTGACGCAGGCGGGCGCGGTGCTGGATCGCGTGCTGACACTGGACCGCGAGCTGACCCATTTGGAACTCGAAACTGCAGCGCGCTATTTGAACGAGAACTTCCACGGATGGCCGATTGAGCGCATTCGCGCTGAGGTAGCGCGGCGCGTGGAAATGGAGCGAGAGGCGTATCAGCAGATGCTGGCCTCGGTGGAAGAGCTCTGCCGCAAGGGCGCACTCGCTTCAGGGGAGACAGTGCCGGCACTGTTTGTGGATGGCATGGCGAATCTGATTGCCGCCGAAGTAGATCGGGAACGGCTGCGCCAGATGTTGATTGCTCTGGAGGCGAAGCAGCGGCTGGTGGAATTATTGACGGCGTATGTGGATGGACGGCAGCAGGAAGTGCGCGTGGTGGTGGGACTCGATCAGTCTTCGCCAGCGATGCAGGATCTGGTGCTGATTGGCGCTCCGGCGCGGCTCGGCGGCGGCAATCTGGGAACGGTGGCAGTGATTGCACCCACGCGGATTCAATACCAGGAAATGATTCAGGCTGTGCGTTATGTGGCGCGGCTCTCCGAGCGTATTCTGGAAGTCCCGGCAGAGTGAAAAGTCAGTTCTGTTCGCGGGGCCGGGCCATCCGCCTTGATGGAACAGAATGTGGCTGAAGCAAATAATGATCTAGATGACCCTCAACACGGCGCAAATGCGTCGCGGAATTTATCATTGAAGAAGACGATTGGAAATGTATTGGGGAGATTTCGTAGAAGTATGCCAGAACAGGAAACAGAGTTAAGGACGCTGGAAGCTGCGGAAGACGTGGCTCCTGAGGGCGTCTCGGCGACCGCGTCGGGGCCAGAAGAGGGAACCGTGAGCCGCGCGGAATTCGAAAAGCTGAAGACAGAGCTGGAGCAGCTGAAGTCCGAACGCGACCAGTTGGTCGATCGACTGGCGCGGATGCAGGCTGAGTTTGAAAACGCGCGCAAACGCACAGAACGCGAGCGGCAGGAGTTTCGCGATTACGCGGTGGGGAATGTGGTGGAGCAATTTCTGCCGGTACTCGACAACTTCGAGTTGGCACTGAAGGCGACTGGATCAGCAGAGCAATTGCGCTCCGGCGTTGAATTGATCGTGAAGCAGATGGAAGAGATTCTACGTCAGCTCCAGGTGCAGACTGTCGCGACCGTCGGCGAGGAGTTTGATCCACGGCACCATGAGGCATTGGGTTCCGTGGAGCGGGAAGACTTACCCGACCAGCATGTGGCCGAGGAAATTCGCCGCGGGTATAAGCTGCGCGAGCGGCTGCTGCGTCCGGCGCTGGTGCGCGTGGCATCGAATCCGAAGCAGACGAGCGAGTGATTACGAAGTGATCCGGTGCGCAGAAGTT
Organism: uncultured Acidobacteriaceae bacterium; assembly: GCA_963745845.1. GTDB lineage: Bacteria > Acidobacteriota > Terriglobia > Terriglobales > Acidobacteriaceae > Telmatobacter. Next base: position 387,869 of record CAVUZE010000008.1, read on the forward strand.
TTGGCGGGGTGCAGCCGATATTATTGCGTGGAAAAGGCCGGGACGCCTGGCTTGGGTTGAGAGTCGTACCGAATAAACAAAGGCGATTGGGACAGGTTTGAATACACGAGTGAGCAAAGCAGATTACTACGAGGTATTGGGAGTTTCGCGCGAAGCGAGCGACCAGGAGTTGAAGAGCGCCTACCGCAAGCAGGCGATGAAATATCACCCTGACCGGAATCCGGGCGATCATACCGCGGAAGAAAAGTTTAAGGAAGCGAGCGAAGCCTACCAGGTGCTGAGCGACGCGGATAAGCGCGCGGCCTACGATCGCTATGGGCATGCGGGCGTGAGTGCGGCGGGGGGCAGCGGATTTGGCGGTTTCTCGGGCAGTGTCGACCTGGGCGACATCTTTGGCGATTTGTTCGGCGAGATGTTCAACGCGGCCGGAGGCCAGCAGCGCCAAACGAGACAGCGCCGCGGCGAAGATCTGCGGTTCGATCTGACCATCGATTTTGAGGACGCGATTTTCGGCAAGGAAACCGAGATCAGAATTCGGCGCCTGGAAACATGCGCGACGTGCCACGGGAGCGGCAGCGCCTCCGGCCGCGGGCCAAGCGTCTGCCCGCAATGCCAGGGCCGCGGGCAGATTCGTTATCAGCAGGGATTCTTCTCAGTGGCTCGGACGTGCAGCGCGTGTGGCGGAGCGGGTGCAATCGTGAGCGATCCTTGCGCGACATGCCATGGCGAGACACGCATTGCGAAAGAGGTGAAGCTCAATGTGAAGGTGCCGCCAGGAGTGGAAGATGGAACGCGCATTCGTTACAGCGGCGAGGGCGATACAGGCCGGTCCGGGGGTCCCAGCGGCGATCTGTACGTGGTGCTTTCGATCCGTGCGCATGACTTTTTTCAGCGGGAAGGGCATGACCTGCACTGCGTGATTCCGATCAGCTTTCCGCAGGCGGCGTTGGGCGCGGAGATCGAAATTCCTGCCGTTGACGGAGCCGTGACATTGAAGGTTCCCGAGGGCACGCAGAGCGGAAAAGAACTTCATGTGCGCGGGCGCGGCGTTCCCTACCTGAATGAAAAAGGGCGTGGGGATCTGGTGGTGCGGGTCGTCGTGCAGATTCCGAAGAAACTGACGCGCGCGCAACGGGACCTGGTGGCACTGCTCGCCGATTCGCTGACGGTGGAGAACAAACCGGCGTCGCATGGGTTGCTGGAGAAGATGAAGGACCTGTTCAGCTGAAAAGCAGGGAACAGGGAACAGGGAACACACCTCGTTGGTGTTGGAAATCAGATTCTTGCGATGAGCGCCCGAGAGGACCATCACTCTCGGGCGCTTTGTTTCTTGCGCTGGACGAGAATCGAACTCTGCTCGGTTTGGTCACCCGCGCCGCAGGGTGATCGCGGTGATTTCAGGCGGGCAGTTGAGCCGGAAGGGAACGCCGACCGTGCCGAGCCCGCGGTTGACGTAAAGCTGCAAACCCTGCAGATGAAATAAACCTTCAATATATTTCTTCCCCAGTTCGGGAAGATCCAGGGGGCCGACAAAGGGGAAGCGCAGCTGTCCACCATGTGTATGGCCGCTGAGCATGAACTGCACGGCAGGGCCAGCCGGGTGCTTGAGGACATCGTCCGCGAAGTCGGGCGCGTGGCACATCAGGACGATGGGCTCGCCGGTGCGATTTCGGATGAACTCGGGAATGGCGCGGCCGATGTCGGGGCTGCCTTCGAGAGGATCGTCGACCCCCGCCAGCCATAGACGAGAAGAGCCGCGCTCGATCGCTGTAAACGAATTCCTGAGAACGACAATGTTGCCGGCGGTTAGCGCTGCAGTGACTGCTAGCGCGTTGACGGCAACGTCGTGGTTGCCAAGCACGGCATAGCGCTGCCTGCACTGGAGACCGTCGAGGATACCGGCGCATGTCCACGCGGAATGAATGGACCACTTGCGCGGGAGCAGTTCATGGGTGACAAAGTCGCCGGTCAAGAAAACCGGGTCTGGTCGCAGGCGATTGACGCGATCGACGGCTACGCGAAGAAAGAAAGGCTCAGTAAACTCGTCCAGATGGATGTCGCTTAGCTGGACAATGCGGAAGCCGTCGAAGGCCGCGGGAAGGTTGGGCAAGCGGATTTCCGGACGAGGAATGTCGATGACATGGCGCGCGATTTCGCCGGAATAGAGGGCAAATCCCGCGATGCCCGCAAGTCCTGCCTTGAGGAAACTCCGACGGTTGAGTTTGGATGCTGAGGAAATGCGCGGAGACGCCACACTTCTATGATATTGGGAGAGGCTGGCACCGAAGCACGAAGTTCTTTCGTGCGGCACGGTGAAATGTTGCCGTAGACGAGAGATTGTGAGAGGAAATTGGTGGAGCTGAGCGGGATCGAACCGCTGGCCTCCTCGTTGCGAACGAGGCGCTCTCCCAGCTGAGCTACAGCCCCACGACTTAATTATCTTACCAGTGGGCGCTGTTCTGGGAAAGGTCCGGTGCCGGTCTGCGGACGCGGAACATGGGATCGCGAGTTGATACGTGGGGTCGGCTTCTTCGTCACGAGCGTCGGTCAGCGCGTATAGCTGAAGGTGCCGCAGAGATCCGTCGAGTTCCGCAATGCATCCACCGTGAAGACGGGCGCGTCCGATCCGGAGAAAAAGGCGACCAGCAGGATGTGGCCGGCCGCGAATGTTGCCATCCACTGCGTGTCGTCGGTGCCGCAGAGCGTGTTGTGGTGAAGGAAGCGTTTGGTTGCCGGAACGGTCAGATGGTACAGAGTGCCGGTTCCGCCGGTGTTGACGTCGGCATCGAATGCAGCGGCGACTTCAGCCGTGACGAGCGTGCGTGCCTGCACGATGGAAAAAGGGACGAAGTTGATTTCGATTTTTGAATTGGAAAGAGCGATATCGCCGGTGATGGAGCTGGCTGTGGAACTGGCGGCGCGCCAGTAGCCTTTGTCCTGGGCTGCGCAGGAAAGAGCGCAGGCGAGGGCGAGGATAGCAGCAATGCGGAGGAGTTTGGGGGAGTTCACTCTTTGAGAATGACAGTTGGGGGAGGGTGCGGGCAAACTCCGGGACCAAAAAGGCCGGGGATGATCCCGGCCTTTGTTATCAGCTCGCGGAATTCCAGTACCACCTAGACCCGAGAGCTGAATCCTATTTAGAGCTTGTTCATGTTTTGCAGGAACTCGGCGTTGTTGCGGGCCTTTTCGAGGTTGCTGATCAACAGTTCCATCGCTTCGACGGGCGAGAGCGGGTTGAGGATCTTGCGCAGGACCCAGATGCGCTGCAGATCTTCCTTGGGGATGAGCAGCTCTTCTTTACGGGTGCCGGAGCGTTGGATGTCGATGGCCGGGAAGACGCGCTTGTCGACGAGCTTGCGGTCGAGAATGATTTCCATGTTGCCGGTGCCCTTGAATTCTTCGAAGATGACTTCGTCCATGCGGGAGCCCGTGTCGACGAGGGCAGTTGCAATGATGGTTAAGGATCCGCCCTCTTCGATATTGCGCGCGGCGCCGAAGAATCGCTTGGGCCGCTGCAACGCATTCGAATCGACGCCGCCGGAGAGGACTTTGCCGGAGGGCGGCACGATGGTGTTGTAGGCGCGGGCGAGACGGGTAATGGAGTCGAGCAAAATGACGACGTCGCGCTTGTGTTCGACCAGGCGCTTGGCTTTTTCGATGACCATCTCGGCGACCTGCACGTGGCGGGCGGCGGGCTCGTCGAAGGTGGAACTGATGACTTCGCCCTTGACGGAGCGCTGCATGTCGGTGACTTCTTCGGGGCGTTCGTCGATGAGCAGGACGATGAGAACCACTTCAGGGTGATTCGACGTGACGGAATTGGCGATGGACTGGAGCAGCATGGTTTTGCCGGTGCGCGGCGGCGCGACGATGAGGCCGCGCTGGCCTTTGCCCACAGGTGTCAGCAGATCCATGACGCGGCCGCTGGTGGCTTCGCGGACCGTCTCCATTTTGATCCGTTCCTGCGGGTAGAGCGGCGTGAGGTTGTCGAAGAGAATCTTGTTGCGCGTTTCTTCGGGCGATTCGAAATTGATGGCCTCGATCTTGACGAGGGCGAAGTATTTCTCACCTTCATGAGGCGGGCGAACGTTGCCGCTGATGGAGTCGCCGGTCTTGAGATCGAACTTACGAATCTGCGAGGGGGAGACGTAGATGTCGTCTGGGCCGGGCAGATAGTTGTAGTCGGGTGAGCGCAGGAAGCCGTAACCATCGGGCAAAATCTCAAGGACGCCTTCGGCGAAGATGTGGCCTTCTTTTTCGCTCTGGGCCTGAAGGATCTTGAAGATCAGGTCTTGCTTGCGGAGGCCGCTGGCGCCGGGGATTTCGAGGGTGCGCGCGATGCGGCTCAGTTCTGTGATGTTCTTTTCTTTTAGTTCAGCGATGGTCATGTTCACCTGCGGTAAGGCGGGATGGAGTGGAGAGGAATCCGAGAGGAGGTTGTGCTCCAGGGAGAACCAGGCGGGATTCGTACGAGCGGTGTGCGCCGTCAGCGCGTGAATTAAATCTCAAGTTGAAGCCTATGGTCGAGACATCCGGAGAAGGCGGCTAACCGAGCCGGCAGCCACCCTACAACCGATGCGCTTCATCGCAAATGCGGAGACGCGGTCATGCAGCGCGGCGCGTCTCAACCGGTTGACCCTTGGCCACTGCGACCGGAGCCAGAGTGCCAGGGTTAGTGGAGTGGAAACGGACGAAGACCTCGTTCGTGGTGTCCTGCAGCCGAGTATTGGGCTTGTGCAGCTTCCGTGTTGCCTTGCTTGCCAGTTGGCAGAGCTGGTAGCGATTGGACACATGAGAGAGTGCCCCAAATACCAAATCAGAACGCATAATAAAAATTCTCCTTCTTACAGACTCCTGCCCGTCGGTACTACCTGGCACCGAGGGTGCAGTGAACAGCTGAATAGATGCCTGACTGCCCCCGCAGCCTGGCTTCCTTGCATTAGACGCACCAAATCAGCGTGGAGTTCTAAATCTTTGATGCAAAATCGTCAAGCCAGGAAGAGGCTCGTGCCGTTTCAGAAATCAAGATTGCCGCATCAGGACCACTCGAACTCTCATCGGATCCCATTTCCGTAGTGCAGATGCAGCACACTTCGGACGCATCAAGTGACGAGCCGGAGCCCAATAATCGATGCTGGGATTGACAGAGAGACGCGCTCCTGCGCTGTGCAATCTATCCTTAAGGATGGCACTCATGAATGTATAACGGGTGCAAAACTGGGTCAACCATTTTTTTCTATTTTTCTGTGCAGGCCCCAGCACCAAGGCACAACGGAATCACCCAAATGTAACCACCTTATTTTGAGATGCATAGAGGGGCGCAAATGGATGCACAAACGACCCAAAGTCAAGTGATTTTAGTCACCTTGGCAACGGGAACCACTCTGATTACCGACGGTCGGAGCTGAGAGAGTGTGGAAATACCGGCAAAAACTGGGTTGCTTCCTGCGCGAGGTTTTTCTGGCCTCGATTAAGCCCAATAGCTCCGATCGAGGGTGCGGTATTGGATAGCTTCGGCCAAGTGGCCGACGGTGAGGCGCTCGGCGTTTTCCAGATCGGCGATGGTGCGAGCCACTTTAAGGATGCGGTCGTGGGCTCGGGCGGTGAGTCCCTGCTGCTGCATGGCCCGCTCGAGGAGCTTTTCGGCATCGGGCCCCAACTCGCAGTAGGCGCGAATCTGCCGGGTGGTCATTTGCGCATTGGAGTAGATCTTTTCGCCGTGCTTGGTGAAGCGCTCGCGCTGTCGCTGGCGAGCGGCGAGGACGCGGGCGCGAATTTCGGATGAGCCCTCGATGGCTGCTGAGCCACGCAGCTCCTTATATTGAACAGCCGGCACCTCTATATGGATGTCGATTCGGTCGAGCAGCGGGCCGGAGATTTTGGCGATGTAGCGCTGAATCATGGGAGGAGTGCACAGGCACTCCCGGGACTTGTCGTTGAAATATCCGCAGGGGCAGGGGTTCATGGCGGCCGCCAGCATGAAGCGCGCGGGGAAGGTGAGGGACATGGAGGCGCGCGCGATAGTGACGGTGTGATCTTCGAGAGGCTGGCGCATGACTTCGAGAACGTTGCGAGGAAACTCCGGCAACTCGTCGAGGAAGAGCAGACCGTTGTGTGCGAGCGAGACTTCTCCGGGACGCGGCACGATGCCGCCGCCGATGAGACCCGCGTCGGAGATGGTGTGGTGCGGAGAGCGGAACGGACGCTGCGTGACGAGGCCCTGCGCCGCATCGAGGACACCGGCGACCGAATGAATCTTTGTAGTTTCGAGAGCTTCGTCGAAGCTAAGCGGCGCGAGGATTGACGGGAGCCTCTTGGCGAGCATTGTCTTGCCGGAGCCGGGCGGGCCAATCATTAATATGTTGTGGCTGCCTGCTGCAGCGACCTCCAAGGCGCGCTTGGCGGTCTGCTGACCGCGGACATCCTTGAAGTCGACGGAGAAATGCTGCAGCTCGCCGAGGAGGGCTTCGGTTGAGACGCGGAACGGTTCGCGCTGGATGACGCCAAGGAGCTGGCTGTTGAGCAATTCGAGAACATCGAGCAGCGACGAGACGGGATAGACGTTGACGCCTTCGACGACGGCTGCTTCGGCGGCGTTGGCCGCGGGCAGAATCAGATTAGGGATGTTTTTTTCGCGCGCGAGGATGGCGACCGGCAGCATGCCGGGTATGGCGCGCACGCTGCCGTCAAGTCCCAGCTCACCCACCATGAGAAATCGGCTGACGTCGCTCACTTGCAAAGCGCCGTAAGCGCCGAGGATGCCGAGTGCGATGGGCAGGTCGAAGCCAGAGCCATCTTTTTTAATGTCGGCGGGGGCGAGGTTGATGGTGATGTGGGTGGGCGGAATCAGGTAGCCGGAGTTCTTGATGGCCGCGCGGACGCGGTCGCGGCTCTCGCGTACGGCCGCGTCAGGCAGACCGACGGTGTGGAAGTGGTCCTGATCGGAGACCACACCGCTGTAATCGACTTCCACATCGATGAGGTTGGCGTCGATTCCATAGACGGCTGCGCTGAGGGCTTTGAAAAGCATGGATGAGTGGAGCGAGTGTATTCCGATGCTGCGAGGACGGAATGTGACGGTTGCCGCCCAGGCGTCTCGGGAACGGTCTCCGACGTAACATTGCCGGGCGCGAGCGCTTGATGCGCGTCAAGGCGCGGGGCGCCGGTTTACGGAACGGATGGGAAGTCTCGATCTTCTGCGCGCTACAATCACACCGTGACGACGAGTCTCTTCGAGCTGTATAAGATCGGCGTTGGCCCATCGAGTTCGCACACCATGGGCCCGATGCGCGCTGCGTGCCGGTTTTCTCTGGGACTCAAGGATCTCGGCAGACTTGGAGAGACCGAGCGCGTGCAGGTTGAGCTATACGGCTCGCTGGCGTTGACCGGGATAGGGCACGCGACTGACCGAGCAGTTCTTCTGGGTCTGTCGGGCTATGAACCGGCGAGCATCGATCCGTTAGCGATTGAATCAACGGTGGCAGCGATCCGGTCTTCGAAGAGTATTGAGTTAGCGAAGACACACGTGATTGCTCTCGATGAAACGCGCGATTTGCTGTTTCGGCGCGATTTGATGTATCCGCCGGGGGCACAGAAGCAGCATCCGAATGGCCTGCGGCTGACGGCGTTCGATGCATTGGGCGCGGTCGTGGACGAACGGACATTCTTCTCGATTGGTGGCGGATTCATAGTTGAAGACGGCTTGGAGGCTACAGGGGAAAAGCAGCCCACGGCGGTGCCGTTTCCTTTTCACACGGCGGCAGAGTTGTTGGCTACAGCGCAGGCGAACGAACTCTCGATTAGCCAGCTCATGCTGGAGAACGAATGCGCGCAGGCGATGGCCGATTCGAATCGATGCGGTGCGGGCCGAAGCCCTGTTGAAGTGGTTCGGGAAGGGATCGATCGCATCTGGCAGACGATGCGCGAGTGCATCGATCGAGGGATCGCGACCGAAGGGATCTTGCCGGGAGGACTGAATGTACGGCGTCGCGCGCATCGCCTGGCCGAGCGGCTCCGGGAGAAGGAAGTGGATGGGTTGCGCGGCGATCCGCTGGCGCCACTCGATTGGGTGACGGTGTACGCGATGGCGGTAAACGAAGAGAACGCGGCAGGAGGCCGCGTGGTGACGGCGCCGACGAACGGAGCCGCAGGAGTTGTGCCGGCGGTGGCGCAATACTACGAGCGCTTCGCACCGGAAGCGGATCATGAGGGTATTGTGCGATTCTTCCTGACTTCCGCGGCGATCGGGATTCTCTACAAGGAGAATGCGTCGATCAGCGGGGCCGAGGTTGGTTGCCAGGGCGAGGTGGGTGTGGCCTGCTCGATGGCCGCGGGCGGATTGACGGCGGCGCTGGGCGGGACCAATGGCCAGGTGGAGCATGCCGCGGAGATCGCGATGGAGCACAACCTTGGCATGACCTGCGACCCGATCGGGGGGTTGGTGCAGATCCCCTGCATTGAACGGAACGCGATGGGAGCAGCGAAGGCTGTGCATGCGTCGCGGATCGCGCTGAGCGAATCTGAGGAGCACAAGGTCTCGCTCGACCAGGTGATTCGAACGATGTATCTAACCGGTCTCGATATGCAATCGCGCTACAAGGAGACAAGCCTGGCCGGGCTTGCGCTGAACATCATCGAGTGTTGAGCTGTCCGGTGCAGTTGAAAGAATCAGGCTGGGCCGAGAGGATCTACCATTGCAGACGCCTGAAAGTGATCCAGCACAAACACCTCTGACGGAAATATCCCCAACGGAAACGCACTTGAGAATCCTTCCAGCACCGGCGCCGATTGCGCCGGTGTGGCACACGGCGGTCCTGATTGGAGGCGTCGTCGCGCTCTCGGTTGGCGGAAGCGTGCAAATGCATCGGCCATCGAACCGATTGCTCACGTACGGCACGACAGCCGCGTTGGAGGTGCTGATGCTGGGCTGGGTGGCGTTGGGGCTGCGGCTGCGAAGAATTCCATTCCTCTCGCTATTTGGTGCGATGGAGCGGGGCATTCGTGGGATCGCACTCGATCTCGGCATCGCTTTTGTCTTCTGGATAGGTTCACTGATGATCCTGGCCTCACTGGGCGTAGTTTGGACCGGAGCTGAGTATGCGGTGACGCATCGGCACGAGCCGGCGCATGCCGGGCAACCGATGGAGCCGAACGCCGCACAGAAGGAAAATGTGCGGATGCTCGAACAGCTGGCTCCGGCCAATGGAGTGGAGATCGCATGCTGGGTGGTGCTGTGCTGCCTTGCGGGGACGATTGAAGAAGCTGTGTTCCGCGGATACCTGCAACGGCAATTCACCGCATGGACAAAGGGCGGCGTGGTTTGGGGTGTCTTATTTTCGGCAATGTTGTTTGGCGCAGCGCATGGATATCAGGGGACACGCAACATGGTTCTGCTCGCGGCGTTCGGGGCGCTCTTCAGCGTGCTCGCAATTTTTCGTCACAGTCTTCGCGCTGGAATCTTTGCGCATAGTTGGCACGATCTCATCGCGGGATTGACGCTCGCATTCCTTCGCGCGCATCACCTGATTTGAAAATATCGATCGACTCATGATGGAGTGTTGCGAAAATTGTTACCACTTTTTCCACCCTCAAGTCGTTTTTTGCTTGACACTGAGCAAGCATGAATCTATACATTCCTCAACTGCATTTCAAATTGCAGCTTCGATGCAACCCATCGAAAAAGGGAGAATAGGCAAATGGCAACTAAGAAAGCAGCCAAGAAGGCACCCGCGAAGAAGGCCGCGAAGAAAGCCGCGAAGAAGAAGTAACGGGTCAACCAACCAAAGGCAAACACCGAGGGGGACGCACAAAGCGTCCCCCTCGGTGTTTCTGGTCAAAAGAGAACAGAAGCTGAAAGGTGCATGAATACAGGCGATGACGCGCAGACGCTGGATTGCCGAAAGTTGGGACGAAGCAACGGCGACGCTCACAGGAGCGACCGCGGAACATCTGATTCGCGTTTTGCGCGCGCAGCCCGGCATGGCGGCGGACGTGATTGCGGGCGGTCGCGTCTTCCATGCCGAGGTCGCGGCGATTGAAAGTCGGCCCGACGAGAAGAGCGAGGTGCGGTTCAATCTGATCGCGGAGATGAATGCCGAGCCCGCTTTGCCCATTACGCTGGTAATGTCTGTCTACAAGTTCGATCGGATGGAGTGGGCGATTGAAAAACTGACGGAGCTTGGTGTCGCTTCGATCGCACCGGTGATTGCCCGCCGCAGCGAGAAACACCTGGCACACGCTGCAACGAAGCGCGCGGAACGATGGAGGCGTATCGCCCATGAAGCGTCGCAGCAGGCTCGGCGCTCCGACGTGCCGCTGATTCACGATCCGATTGCGCTGAGTGAGCGAGTCCGCATGGAATCGAGTGCAACACGCATCGTGCTGGCGGAGCAGGAGCGCTCGACAACGCTGCGAACGGCACTCGAAGAGACGATTGCGGCTGCGGGAACAGAGATGCCTTCGATGGAGATTGCGATTGGGCCGGAAGGTGGATGGGCTCCCGACGAAGAGGCGCTCTTCGACGCTAACGGATGGCGCGCGGTTTCTTTGGGGCCGCGCATCTTGCGGGCAGAGACCGCGGCGATTATGGCGCTGGCTGTGGCGGCGTCGATGATGGAATAGAGAATGGCCGCTATCCCAGGTCTCAGAATCGGGATCTCAACCTCACGAGCGAAGACCTGATCGAGAGGGCCCCGGACCTGGGGCGCCTAATTCCGTTTTCGCAGCTAGAGTGAGACTCCACGCTTCCAGGGGATGAAGTCGTTCTGGCCGAGCGACTCGGCTTTGGTGAAGCGCTCGCCACTGGCAACCTGAAGGCACAATTCAAGGAGCCGTTGGGCACAGGCGGAAATGGGGGTTTCGCCGGTGACGATATCGCCGGCGTCGAAGTCGATGATGTCGGCCATCCGCTCCGCGAGCGTGGAATTGCTGGAGATCTTGATGACGGGAGCAACGGGGTTGCCGGTGGGCGTGCCCAAACCGGTGGTGAAGAGAACAAGGTTCGCGCCCGCCCCCGCCTGAGCGGTCACGCACTCCACATCGCTGCCGGGTGTGCACAACAGATTCAGGCCCGGCTTTGTGGCGTACTCGGGAAAATCGAGCACGTCACGAACCGGAGCGACACCACCTTTGCGCGCTGCGCCAGCGGACTTGATGGCGTCTGTGGTGAGGCCGTCTTCGATGTTGCCCGGTGACGGATTCATTTCAAATCCAGAGTGAACGGCCTTGGCGCGCGCCTGATAAGCGTGCATGAGGTCGTAAAAGCGCTGAGCGAGAGCGTCGGTTGCACAGCGATTGATAAGTTCCTGCTCGACGCCGTGCAACTCGGGAAACTCCGAGAGCAGCGTCTTGCCACCCAAGCCTCCGAGCAGGTCGGAGAGATAGCCGAGTGTGGGATTGGCCGAGATGCCGCTAAACCCGTCGGAGCCGCCGCACTTGAGTCCGATGGTGAGCGCGGAGAGTGGGGCGGGAGTGCGCGTGAGCTGGTTTGCATTGACGAGCGCATCGAAGGTGGCGTCGAGTGCTCGGGTCATGAGCGCGGATTCGCGGCCTGATTTCTGCTGATCGAAGACAATCACCGGTTTGGTCATGTGTGGATCGCGTGCGCGGAGTTCGTCCAGGAGCATGCTGGCCTGCGCGTTCTGGCAACCGAGGCTGAGCACCGTAGCTCCGGCGACGTTGGGGTGGTGGATGTAGCCGGCGAGCAAACCACAAAGGGCCTGCGCATCCTGCCGCGTTCCGCCGCAGCCGCCTTCGTGGGTGAGGAAGCGGATTCCGTCGATGTTGGGGAAGACACGTTCGGCACGCGCTTGCGCCAGATCTTCCGCGCCAAGCCTGTCGCCGCCGGCCTGACGCTTCACGAGTTTGCGGACGTGGCCGCGGTAGCTATTATGAGAACCGCCATAGCCCAGCTCCTCTTCGAGGGCTTCGCGCAAGCGTTCGACGTTGCGGTTTTCACAGAAGACAAGAGGAAGGACGATCCAGTAGTTGCGCGTACCCACCTGGCCGTCGGTGCGCCGATAGCCCATGAAGGTGCTCGTGGCCCATGGTGCTGGATTCGGCAGGGGAAACGAAGCCGGCGTGCGCGTAGACGTGTAGTCGCTGGCGCGATGGCGAATGGAGCGCGTGGAGATGAGCCCACCGCGGGGAATGACCTTGAGAGCCTCCCCGACCACCATGCCGTAGAGATAGATCAAGTCGCCGGGCGCAAGATCCACCACTGCGAGCTTGTGTTTGGCGGGGATGTCGTCGATGACGGTGCACGACCGGTCGCCAAAACGGACGACGGTTCCGCCTCTTAGCGGTTCGAGAGCAACCACGACGTTATCGCGTGGATCAATCTGCAGGACGGATTCAACCATAGCTTCCTTCGATGAGATGGGTAGAGGCGGTGGAACATGTCGCCTCAGCCAAGAATACAGTGCCTTTGTCGCAGTGGAATAGCCGCTGATTGCACTATGATCGAGCTTCACGTTGTTGGAGCCGGGGACGAAATGAAAGCGGTTGTGCTGGAAGAGCCGGGACGAGCGGAGATCAAGCCTGTACGTGAACCGCTGGCACTCGGCGAGGACATGGTTCTGCTTAAGGTGCGCATGGTCGGGCTGTGCGGGAGCGATCTGAATTCCTATCGCGGGCGCAATCCGATGGTGAGCTATCCGCGGATTCCAGGTCACGAGGTCGCGGCGACGGTTGTCGAGGCCGGTGCGGGTGCGTTGCAGTGGCAGCCTGGAACCGGTGTGACGCTGTCACCCTACTCCAGCTGCGGAGTCTGCGCCTCATGCCTACGCGGACGTACGAATGCATGCCAATTCAATGAGACGCTCGGGGTGCAACGCGATGGCGCCTTGACAGAGCAGATCGTCGTTCCGGCGTCGCGATTGTTTCGCGCAGATCTTTCGTTGAAGGAACTGTGTCTGGTTGAGCCGCTCACAGTGGGCTTTCATGCGGCGGCGCGGGGACGCGTTGCGGCGGGCGACAGCGTCGCGGTGATTGGATGCGGCGGTGTGGGTTTGGGAGCGGTCGCAGGCGCGGCATTTCGTGGCGCGACGGTGATTGGGGTGGACCTGGATGAGGACAAGCTCGCCACTGCGCGCAAGGCCGGCGCAAAGCATGCGATCAATTCGGCGACCGAGGATCTGCATGTGCAACTTGCTGAACTAACCGAGGGACACGGGCCGGATGTTGTAATTGAGGCGATTGGATTGCCGGCGACCTTCCGCGCTGCGGTGGAAGAGGTGGCGTTTACCGGACGTGTTGTGTACATCGGCTACGCAAAGGAGCAGGTCGCCTACGAGACGAGGCTGTTTGTGCAGAAGGAACTGGATATTCTTGGGTCGCGCAACGCGCAGCGGGAGGATTTCTGCGAGGTGATCCGGATGCTGGAGGCGCACCGGTTTCCGGTGGACGATGCGGTCACACACATCGTTCCGATCGACGAGACGCCAGCGATTCTGGAAGCGTGGAGCCGCGAGCCTGCGCGGTTTACCAAGATCATGGTTGAGGTTGGGTGATATTCGCGGCGACGCATGTTGGTTGCAGCGGCTAGAGATGTGCGTAGTGCAGCAGAAGACCCGCGAGTCCACCACCCAGCAGGTCACCGACGATTGGTATCGGAGCATAGCTCCAGTTGGAACCGCCTTTGCCGGGAATCGGCAGCAGGAAATGAACGAGCCGCGGCCCGAGATCGCGCGCCGGATTGATGGCGTAGCCCGTGGTACCACCGAGCGAGAGACCGATGCCCCACACGAGGCTCGCGACGAGCCAGGGTCCGAGGCCAGCTGCGGGACCATTCGCCGAAACTCCGCGAGAGAAGATGGAGCCGGCGACGATAACCAGAACCATGGTGCCGATGACTTCGCTGAAAATGTTGGCGAGAGGGCTCTTGATGGCGGGGCCGGTGCAGAAGATGCCGAGCTTGGCTGCGGGGTCAGGCGTGGGTTTCCAATGCGGTGCGAAGTGGAGAGTCATGAGCGCGGCGCCGGACATTGCGCCGAGTAGTTGCGCTGACCAGAAGCTCAGCAGGTGCGAGTAGTCTCCGGTGTTGACGGCTGCTGCGAAAGAAATGGCCGGGTTCAGATGCGCGCCGGAACTGCCGAAGGCCTGGGCGACGAGTACGCCGCAAAGCACGGCGATGGCCCAGCCGGTGGCGACGACCATCCATCCCGCATCGGCTGCGTAGGATTTGCGTAGCGTAACGTTAGCATTGACGCCATTGCCGAGCAGGATAAGAACCAGGGTGCCCAGATACTCGCCGAACCAGACAGAGTGCATGCGATCTTCCTCACCAGTCGGTTGCGCAGGTCTGCGAAAACCGTCGCAGGGCGCAATCCATAGGATTTGCGGAACTCAAGCATTGTGCCTGTTGGGGGATGCCTTCGCCAAGTCTGTGGGTCGTTCCTCCCACTCTAAAAGCAGCGGACCGAATGGATTGTCGATCAGCGCTTTCCATGATCCGTCCGGTTGCCTGCGAAACACTGTCGTCGCCACGAATGTTCGCGGCTCCGTGTCTAGCTGGCCTGCGCCGGAGGTGAGAGTCCATCGCGACAGGAAAAGGGCCACTCCATCCGCTTCGATAACACGGGTCTTGAGCTGCCTGGCTGAGGCTCCCGATCGCATCGCGCTTTCGAAGAAGGTTCTCAGCTCGGCCATCCCGCGAATTGTTCTGGATGGTTCAGCAACGACGACGGCCGCGTCCTCGTAGAAGCTGAGAACTGCATCCAGGTCGCCGTTGTTGAAGGCATGATCGAGCAGTTCAACTGCATGCTCGGGGCTACGAGCATTGAGAGTCACTTCGCACCTCCCGGAATTGTCCCTTCATGCGTTGGCCAATGGCTCATGAGTTCGCTTACCACCGCATGGCCCACGGTGTAGGCGGCTTCGAGCGAGGGCAAATAGGCGCTGTAGTTCCCGATGCGCTGGCGTGCAAGACTGTCCGCAGCGCTCATGCCGCGGGGTTGCTGGTCGAAGTTGCTCACAGTGCGCAACACAAGGATGCGCTGCCAATCGATGCGGCCGGCGCTGGCGAGGTTTTTCAAAGAAAGCAACGTGCCTGTGTCTTCCATTGCGGTGGTGAGGAACTGGCCCTGACCACCGGTAAAGTAGGAGACCCACTCGGTGGCCCAGGCGTCAAAGAGTTTTCCATGCCAGTAGGTCGAGGACGAGATTTCATCGCCGAGCAGGACGGAGGGCGGGCGCTGGGCTGGGGCGCCATCGAAGTCAGCACGAATCTGCTTGAGCTTGCCGGAGTCGGCGAGGGGAATGGTGCGCGTCAGGTTGAACGCCCATTCGGTGAGGGCAGAATTGAGTGCGAAGGCCTGGCCTTCGAGCGGCGCGGCGGGCGCCTCATACGGGCGCGTCTTGCGCAGAGGGATGTAGCCGGTGGACCAGCCGGGAGGAATCTCGCGTGCATCGATCTCGTAGCCGAGGTCCCCGTCGACGACCCAACGCGCCCACGCCGCGGAGCCAAGGGAAATGCGTTCGGGGCTGCCGCCGGCGATGCCCGCGATGAGCCAATAGGCGTGCGTCAAGTCGAAACGCGGATCGAGTCCCAGCGCCATGATGGTTGCGGCGGCGTGTGCCGTGCCCTGGCCGGTGAGGACGGCCATTTCGCCGTCGGCGTTCATGCGCACAGAGTGGTAGCCTGCGGGCAGTGGATAGACGCGGTCGAGGTGATCGCGCTCGACCCAGTATTGCAACTCCCCGGGCTGGTCGCCGGTGTCCTCGCCGACCTCGAACATGGCGACCACGACAACTTTGACCGGAATCGGCCTTGGCTTCGCGGAGCATTGACCCGCGAAGAGGGCCAGCAGGGAGCAAACGAGGAAGACTCGAGGGCGGGTCATGTTTGATAGAGATGGTATCCGAAGAGCGGGGACCGAAGAGCAGGGAGCAGGGAACAGGGAACAGGGAACAGGCAACAGGCAACAGGGAACGGGGAGCAGGGAGCAGGGAGCAGGGAGCAGGGAGACCTGAAGGGAAACTGTTGCGGTATACAGGATGCGAGGAGCGGTGCGCATGAAATGGATGGCGAGATGGTTGACTGGGGTGGCGATGGGAATGATGGTGCTGACGGCATCGGCGCAACAGGCGAATGTGCAGCCGGGTCATCGTTGGGCGATTGTGGTGCATGGCGGCGCAGGGGTGATCGAGCGCGCGAAGCTCGGGCCCGAAGGCGATAGCGGCTATCGCGCAGGGCTCAAGACGGCTATTGAGGCCGGAGCCAGGGTGCTGGATCAGGGTGGATCTTCGCTTGACGCGGTCGAGGCCACTCTTCACATTCTCGAAGATGATCCCCTGTTCAATGCAGGGCGAGGTTCGGTCTTTACTTCTGAAGGGAAGAATGAAATGGACTCCGCCATCATGGATGGGGCCACGCTGAAGGCCGGAGCAGTTGCCGGCGTTACACGCACGCGGCATCCCATTAGCCTGGCGCGCACGGTGATGGAAAAATCTCCCTACGTGATGATGATCGGGCATGGCGCCGACGATTTTGGCGCGAGCAACGGTCTTGAGCAGGAGCCTCCCAGCTTCTTCTTCACGGAGAGCCGCTGGCAGTCGCTTGTGAAGCAGCTTACGAAGGAAGGGAAGCCGATTCCGCCGCGGCCGGCTGGTGTGCCTCCGGAGGGCAAGGCTGTGCCGGTGGCGCAACTGGAAGAGTCGGTCGATTCACACTTGTACGGCACGACCGGCGTGGTCGCGCTTGATCGCAATGGCAATATCGCCGCCGGCACTTCAACGGGCGGCCTGCAAGGCAAGATGCCGGGGCGCGTGGGTGATTCGCCGATTATCGGGGCGGGTACCTACGCATCGAATCAATCCTGCGCGGTGTCGGCTACGGGAACGGGTGAGTACTTTATTCGGCTCGGCGTCGCGCGCGAGGTTTGCAATCTTGTTTTCTTCAAAGGCATGACAGCGCAGCAGGCGGCCGATCAGGTGATTCATAAAGAACTTGAGACGCTTCATGGCGACGGCGGCGTCATTGCTCTCACGCCGGACGGTCAGATGGCGTGGAGCTTTAATACGCCGGGGATGTTTCGCGCAAAGCTGACAGAGGGCGGCAAGCTTGAAGTGGGAGTGTATGCGGACGAGCCGTAGTGCGGCGACGAAATGGGAGACTACAATAGACAGAATTCAATGCCAACCATTTTCATCGAACATGGATTCCGATTCTTCTTCTATTCGAATGAAGGAACTCCTCGTGAGCCGGTGCACATCCATGTTGAGAAAGATGCCAACGAAGCGAAATTCTGGATGAAGCCAATGGTCCAAGTGGCCTACAATGATGGCTACAATGCCCGCACTCTTCGCGAGTTACTGGGGATTGTTGAGGCACACAGGGAAACGATCGAGAAGGCATGGGATGAGTTCTTCAGTTAGTGCAACGCGAGTTCGTTTCGATCCGGACAGTATGTGGGTCGAGCTGAGCGACGGCCGTACGATCGGCGTCCCGCTGGCCTGGTTTCCTAAACTCTTGCGCTGCACGACTGAAGAACTGGAACGCGTGAGGATCAGCAGCCGGGGTCTACATTGGGATGCGATGGATGAGGACATCTCTATCGCAGGCCTGCTCGCGGGACTGGGTGACCAGAGCGCAAATAAGACCTTCGCGGCGTGACGCGCTGCTCGAGGCGTATTTGGCCGCTTTCCGTTTGCAATTCGACTACACTGTCCGCATGGCGCTTCAATTCACGACTTCCTATATCGAGGACTCCCAGGTTGTCTTTCGCTACTACAAGAAGCTCGGTGAGCGCGCGATGGAGCAAGTCACCGAAGAAGACCTCTTTACGGTGCTCGACTGTGAGGCGAACTCGATTGCGATCCTCGTGAAGCATATGGCGGGCAACATGAGATCGCGCTGGACCGACTTTCTGACGACGGACGGAGAGAAGCCGAATCGGAATCGCGACAGCGAATTTGCCGATCCCCCAGCGACGCGCGCTGCGCTGCTCGCGGAGTGGGAGGATGGCTGGAGCCGCGTGTTTCTCGCAATTGAACCGTTGACAGACGCCGACCTGGGTCGCGCGGTTACGATCCGCGGCGAGGCGCATTCGGTGATGCAGGCGATTAACCGGCAACTTGCGCACTATCCCCACCATGTCGGCCAAATTGTGCTGTTGGCGAAGCATTTTGCCTGCGATCGCTGGCAATCGCTGAGTGTGCCCCGCAACAAGTCGGACGAGTTTAATCGCAAAGTTGCCGCGGGAGCAGCGAGCCAGCGGTAAGTTCCAGTTTGCCAACGCGCCAAAAGCATAAGGCCGTCCTCAAGGGACGGTCTTATGTGTTCCTTCGCAAACTTCGACGAGCAATTACGGCTGAGCCGCTGCCGTGCCCTGACCGGATGCATTACTGCGCGCTTCGGCCTTTTGCGCGAGAACCTTGTGCGCGTTGTCTTCGAGAGCTTGTGCTTCAGGGAGGAAGGACAGGGCTTTCTGAATCATCGGGTCCCAATCAGCCATTACGCGCAATCCTTGCAGCTGACCAAATTGGCTGGTGATGATGTACTGCCGGATGCTGACCTTCAACCAGTCAGAGACACCGTTGATGTCGTTGTCGGTCCAGTTGATGTTTTGTGAAGTGAGAAACTGCTTGAAATCAGCGAGGACTGCATCGTCGACCTGGAAGTTCTTGTCGACCGAGCGATTGGACAGATAATGCGCGGCGAAGTGGAAGAACGCTGCCTTGTAAATCAACTCGTCCTGGAAATCGTTGCTCTTGGGCGCTTCGATTTTTTCATCGGGCGTGATGCCGCCGCCGCCGTAGACCGTGCGGCCAGAATCGGTCATTTTCACTTCGCGGTTGGTGGAGTCGGGAGCTGAGGCGCCGGCGTGGTTGTAGTAGTAGTCGTAGAGCGAAACGCCTGTGTAATTACGCTGGATGAGGCGGCCTGACGGAGTGTAGTAGTGATACGTAGTGAGGGCAAGGCCGGTGTTCTCGCTCAAGTTGTACACGGTTTGCACGAGCCCTTTGCCGAAGGTGGTTTCGCCGACGATCAGCGCGCGATCGTGATCCTGCAAGGCGCCGGAAACGATTTCCGCCGCCGAAGCGGTATTGCGGTTCACCAATACAACGATGGGAAATGCCTTGCCGTCGTTCCCGTGGCTGGCTGTGTAGACCTGGTCCGGATAGGCGCGGCCGCGCTGCGAAACGATGGTTTGCCCCTTGGTCAACAGATGGTCACAGACTTCGACCGCCTGGCTGAGCAAGCCACCAGGGTTGTTACGCAGGTCGAGCACCAGACCATGCAAGTTGTTGAAACTGTCGACGGCATCCACGACTTCCTGAGCGGTGGTCTCCTGGAACTGAGTGAGGTGAATGTAACCGACACCGGGACGAATTTCGTAGGCAAGGTCGACGGAAGGATGCGGAATCTCGTCGCGCACAAGGTCGAAGACGAGCGGCTTGGCCTGGCCCTCGCGGATCATTGTGACCTGGACATGCGTGCCCTTCGGTCCCTTCAGTGCTTTTGCCACCAGATCGGAACTCATACCGTCGGCCGACTTGCCGTCAATGGCTGAGATCACGTCGCCAGGACGAATACCGGCGCGGAAAGAAGGGGTGTTTTCGTAAGGCGTGATGACGTACACCTTGTTCCCCTGCTGCTGGATGACCATGCCCACACCGTAATAGTGGCCGCGCTGATCTTCGCGCATCTTGGCGTAGGATTTGGGATCGTAAAAATTGGAGTGGGGATCGAGCACGCGCAGCATGCCGGGAATAGCGCCGTCGTAAATGGCGGTGTCGGCTTTGTCGCCGTTGATGGGCTCGGCGTAGTTCTGCTCCACCAGCGCGTACACATCGGTGAAGGTCTTCAGACTGTCGCGAATCTGGCTTTCGTCCTGGGACGATTGTGCGCCAACCTTGCGCTGCATCACGCTGCCGACGACGGCGCAGACGGTGAAGAAGAGGACAAGGGTGAAAAGGGCCCTGCGGGCGCGTGGAGTCATAGGCGGAAGGTACCTCCGGACGGCTGGTGCGACAGGCGTCTAGACAGGGCCGCGCAAGGCAGTCTTAAGCTAAAGTATACCACTCACTCATTTGACGAAACCCGGCGCTTCCGGGATAGTGGAAGACCTCAAAACTAAGCAATTATGCTTCGTTTTGGCAGGTCCGTCGGCGCGGTGCTTCAATTCATCCCTTTAATAAGCGAGAATCGCGCTCTTGCTATCCGGCCATTTACAATGGCGTCTATGGTTCAGGGGACTTTCGATTGCCGCCTGTCCTGTTCCGGCCTATGAATCCAAGTATCCTTCGCATTCCCGCGGCTTTCGTGTTGTTCACGGCGCTGCCCGCAGGCACCCTCCTCGCCCAAGCTCGGACCACTGTTCCCGCAAGCCCTTATGGCGGCACCACGGTCGAAGAGATTATCGCCCGAGTCAACGACCAGGTGATTACCAGCTCGGACTACGAGAGGGCGACGCAGGAGTCGGATCAGGAAGCGCGCCAGCATGGCGCCACCATGCAGCAGATATCCGAGGCACACAGGGATTTGCTGCGCAACCTGATTGACCAGCAGCTATGGCTGTCGAAAGGCAAAGAACTTGGTGTCACCGGCGAGACCGAACTGGTGAACAGGCTGAACGAGATTCGCAAGCAGTACAACCTGTCTACGCTGGAGGATCTGGAGAAGGCGGCAAAGGACCAAGGATTCTCGTATGAGGATTTCAAGGCCAACCTCCGGAACCAGATCATCACCCAGGAGGTGATGCGCGAAGAGGTGGGGCGCAAGATCAACGTGACTCCTGGTGAAGTGCAACGTTATTTTGAAGAGCACAAGCAGGAGTATGCGCAACCGGAGAGCGTGAAGCTGGCAGAGATCCTCATCTCGACCGGAACACCGGGTGCGCCGGGGCTGGGCGACGACCCGCAAAAGGTAACCGAAGCGCAGGCAAAGGCCAACGATATCGAAGCCAAGCTAAAAGGGGGCGCCGATTTTGGCCAGCTGGCGCGTAGCTCGAGCGATGGAACCACGGCATCTGAGGGCGGCGATCTAGGCACTTATAAGCAGGGGCAATTGAACAAGGTGTTCGAAGACGCCACGTTTCCATTGAAGGCCGGCGAGTTCAGCCAGCCGATTCGGACCAAGCAAGGGTTCGTCATTCTAAAAGTTGTCGACCACACACCCGGCGGAGTTCCCGCGTTCAAAGACGTGGAACAGGACGTGGAGAACAACTACTACATGAGCAAGATGGAACCGGCGATCCGCGACTACCTGACGCAAATGCGCGATGATGCGTCGATCGATATCAAATCAGGCTATGTCGATACCGGCGCGAGTCCGAACAAACTGATTGTCCCTATCGCTTACTCGGCCTATACGCCGCCTTCCCCCAAGAAGAAGCGGAAAATCGAGCGCACACGCTTCCGCGAGACAACCCACGGGTTCCGGCAGAAGACCAAGCCTGCGGCGCTGGCGTCGAACGACCAGACACCTCCGCCGCCGACGGCCAACACGAGCAAGAAAACGGCTGCCAATACGGCACCGGCCGTCCAGAAGCCGGGCAAGAAGGAGAAGATTCGTTTCGGAAAGGCTCCCACGAAGACGTTGCCCTCGACGCCCGCGAGCCAGACGGAGGATGCCGGTGCGGTGACGCAGACCGCGAGTGCCGCGAATGAGCCGGCGAATCCGCTGGAAGCTGCGGAGCCTCGCGCCAAGAAGACGCGCTTGAGCGACCGAGCCAAGCAACCCAAGCAGGCCAAGGCGACAGCTCAACAGCGGAAGGACGAAATGACGCCTCAGGCTCCGGATGCCGCCGAAGTGGCGGACCGCCAGACCCAGTCGGGTGCGTTGGGATTGAACGGGGACAAATCCTCGAAGAAGAAGGGTAAGGAAACGGCAACTGGCGAGAAGACACGCTTGAGCGACCGCAACAAGAAACCGGCCGAAGCGACGCCCCCGCCGCAACCGACGCCAGTTCCTCCGGTGCCGGGAGCGCCCGCCCCCGCGCAGCAAGCTCCTTCTGCGCCTGCGCCGCAACAGCAATAGAGGCAATTCAGTTTCGAGCGCCGACGGGCCGGCGACACTGCTCCCCGGCCTGGTTCGTTTTTGGGCCCGGCTCGCTTTGGGTGCCTAGAGGCCGAGTGCGTTAAGCTTCGTGCAGGATGAAGGACATTTATATTGCCGATCTGGCGGGATTCGAAGAAGGAAAAATCTTTGATGGATTCTTTCTGCTGCTCTCGCGGCAGACACGCAGCACCAAAACCAATAAGCCCTATCTCAATCTGATTCTGTGCGACAAGACGGGCCAGCTCGAGGGACGCATCTGGGATCCAGGCGATCCGCGCATCGCTAAAGACGTAGAACGCGGCGACATTGTGAAGGCGCGCGGTTCTGTGTCGCGTTTCGACGACCGGATGCAGATGAAGGTCGAACAGATACGCCGTGCAGCAGCGGGCGAAGTGGACAAGGCCGACCTGATGCCCGCGACCACCTGCGACGTGGATGCGATGTGGCGCGAGGTTCTGGACTTCGTCGAGAGCTTCACAGAGCCGAATCTAAAACTGCTACTGACGACGATCCTTGGGAACGTTGAGCTCGCGCAGGCTTACCGGGAGGCTCCTGCTGCGCGGCAACTCCATCATGCGTGGCTTGGCGGACTGCTGGAGCACGTGATCAGCCTTCTGCGGCTGGCTGACCGTGTCGTGCCGAACTACCCAATTCTGCATCGCGACCTGGTATTGACCGGCGTGATCCTGCACGACATTGGCAAAGTGCGCGAATTGGCGTGGGACGTGGGTTTCGAGTACACGGTTGAGGGCACGCTGCTGGGGCACATTCAGATGGGGACAGAACTGGTGCAGCAAACCATTGCCGGACTGCCCGGATTTCCGCCACGGTTGAAGACGCTGGTGGAGCACTTGATTTTGTCGCACCACGGCAAGCTCGAATTTGGTTCGCCGAAGCTGCCTATGATTCCGGAGGCGCTGGTTTTGAATTTTCTCGACGACCTCGATGCCAAGATGCAGGCTGTCACAGGCGAGTTCGAGAAGTGTGCCCGCGACGGCAAAGCCGCCGACGAGCTGACCGGGAAGGTGTGGGCGCTGGACCAACGGCAGTTGTTGAATACGCGGGGTTACCTGGAAGGCGGGGATTAGGCCAAAAACCAATCCCATTGCTTTTCGGTCAAGGGAACCACCGAGAGCCGCCCGATTTGGACCAGCGGGGAATCGGCGAAGAGCTTTTCGGCCTTGACCGCTGACAGCGTTTTCGGTGACTTGAGGCGCTCGCCAGCCTTGACCCGAACGACTGGCACCTTAGGATTCGAGGCGTCGACGCTGACGACCGATCCTGTGCCGACGGCGGTTCGCTCGTCGCCCGTGTGATAGAAGATCCACTTTGTGCCGGGTTTCATCTCGCGCAGGAACTTGACTGCCGTGGGATTGGTGACGCCGTCCCAGGTGGTTTCCTTGTCGCGCAGGAAGTCGTCGAAGGAGTAAACATCGGGTTCGGTCTTGAAAAGGAAATAGCTCATAAAAACAGAGATCAGGGAACAGGGGTCAGGGATCAGCCGCCCGAGTTCCATTTCACGAAACAGAATACACGAACAGAATCGCCGAGCCGGTATTTGGTGCGACCCCCGCGCCTGGACACGGCCTAATCCTTGACCCCTGTTCCCTGATCCCTGATCTCTGATCCCTGTTCCCTGATCTCTGATCCCTGTTCCCTGTTCCCTTACAATCAAGAAGACATGATTCGCTTTTCGACAGCCGGGGAGTCGCACGGTGAGGCTTTAATCGCCTTGGTTTCGGGACTTCCGGCCGGTTTGCCGATCGACCTTGATTTTGTGAACCGAGAATTGTGGCGGCGGCAGCAAGGCTACGGACGCGGCGGCCGCATGAAGATCGAAACCGACAAGGTGCATGTGCTGAGCGGCGTGCGCCACGGCAAGACCATTGGTTCGCCGGTTGCACTCGAGATTGCGAATCGCGACTGGAAGAACTGGGAGGAAAAACTGCCGGTCGAGGCCGGGGACCCGGCAAAGCACCAGGCTGTGGCTTCGCCGCGGCCAGGACATGCCGACCTGGCCGGAGCATTGAAGTATAACTTTCCCGAGGCGCGGTACGTGCTGGAACGAGCGTCCGCGCGCGAATCCACGGCACGCGTGGCGGCCGGCGCGTTTGCCAAGCTGCTGTTGCGCGCGTTGGGGATCGAGATCGCAAGTCATGTGATCCGTGTAGGGCGCGTGGAATTGGAACGGACTGCGCAATGGGAAGAGATTGCAGCTGTGGCTGCGCGCGATGAGATCCTGCTGAGTTGCGTGGACGCTGCGACCGAAGCAAAGATGAAAGAAGAAGTGGAAGAAGCGGCACGTACCGGCGATACAGTGGGCGGCGTCTTTGAAGTAGTGGTGCACAACGCGCCCGCTGGCCTTGGCACCTACGCCACCTGGGATGAGAGGCTCGATGGGCTGCTGGCTTGGTCGGTGATGAGCCTGCAGGCGGTGAAGGCAGTGGAGATCGGGCGGGGCGTGGTTGCGGCAGAGTCGTTTGGCTCCGCTGTGCATGATGCAATTCATTATTCTGCCGAAGACACTGGTAAGCCGACGCGCTTCACGCGCGAGCGCAATCATGCGGGCGGAGTCGAGGGCGGCGTTTCGAACGGCGAAGACATCGTGGTGCGCGGTTATCTGAAGCCGATTTCGACGCTGCGCAGGCCGCTGGCCTCGGTGCGATTCGACACCCGCGAGGCGACAAGCGCAAGCTATGAGCGAAGCGACATCTGCGTGGTGCCTGCCGCAGGCGTTGCGGCCGAGGCCATGGTGGCGCAGACTGTGGCGAGCCTGGCGCACGAGAAATTCGGTGGGGACTCGGTGCTCGAGTTGAAACGAAATTTCGACGGATACATCGAACAGATACGGAGTTATTAGAAGGAAAGATGATTCGAAAGATCGTGAAATACCCGGAGCCGGTGTTGCAGCAACCTGGCGAGCCGGTGACAGAATTTGACGAAGAGTTGCGCACGCTTGTCGCGGACCTGTTTGAGACGATGTACGCTTCGCAAGGCATTGGATTGGCTGCGCAACAAGTGGGCATAGCGAAGCGAGTGACAGTGATCGACCTAAGCGTGGGAAAGGACCCAGCGCAGAAACTGGTGCTCATCAATCCTGAAGTGATTCTTCGCGAGGGAAAGCAATACGAAGAGGAAGGCTGCCTGAGTTTCCCTGAGATTCGAGAGAAGATTTCGCGGGCCGCAAAGGTGCGCATTCGCGCGCAGGACGAGAAGGGCAAGTGGTTCGAAATGGATGGGGAGGAGCTACTGTCGCGCGCGTTTCAACATGAGATCGATCACCTGGACGGAACCCTGTTCATCTTCCGCATGAGCGCCCTGAAACGCGATCTGACCCTGCGTAAAATCCGTAAGCTGCAACGCGAAGGCGCATGGTAACGCCGTGAAGCTAGCTTTCTGCGGCACGCCGCGCTTCGCTGTGCCCACCCTGGAAGCGCTGTTGGCGGCCAGTCACGAGATCGCCTTGGTCGTGACACAGCCGGACCGGCCTGTGGGACGCAAGCAAGAGATCGAGCCGACGCCTGTGAAGCAGAGTGCGCTCGCCGCTGGACTTTCCGTTGCGCAGCCGGAAAGGATCCGCAACAACGACGGATTTCGCGCGCAACTGGAGGCGATCGCCCCGGATGCTATCGTCGTGGTCGCATACGGGCGCATCATTCCACCGTGGATGCTGGCATTGCCGCGACTCGGCTGCATCAATCTTCACGGGTCGCTGTTGCCGAAATATCGCGGCGCTGCGCCGATTCAGTGGGCTGTGGCCATGGGCGAAACGGTAACCGGCAACAGCACAATGCTGCTGGAAGAGGGGCTGGACACGGGACCGATTCTGTTGCAGCAGGAAGTGGTCATCGGTCCTGAACAGACGGCGGTTGATCTTTTTGAGATTCTGGCAATTCGCGGCGCGCCGCTGGTGGTGGACACGCTTGCGGGACTGGCCGACGGAAGCATTCATCCCAAGCAACAGGATCATTCGCAGGCGTCGCTTGCGCCGATCCTTCAGCGCGACGATGGGCGCATGGATTTTTCCACGTATACGGCGATCGAACTGAAGAATCGCTGGCGGGGATTCCAGCCGTGGCCCGGAGCTTTCACCGTTCTCGATGGAAAAAAGCTGATCGTGCACCGAATGGAGGCTGTCGGAAGCGCGGCTTTTGTTGTGCACGAGGGCGCGGCGCCTGGTCAGGTGTTTGTTGATCATGAGAAATTGCTGGTTTGCTGCGCGCGCGGTACGAGGCTTGAGCTTCTTGAACTGCAGCTTGAGGGCAAGAAGCGCATGAATGCTTCGGAGTTTTTGCGCGGGACGCACTCGGTTTCCGGAACGCGGTTGGGTTGAGAGCGATGGCCGCGGTTTCTGCAGCGCGTAAGGCAGCTTTTCAACTTCTCATCGCGATTGAAAAAACTCAGGCACACTCAGACGATTCGTTGCGCGGGAAGGCTGTTTCGGCTCTTGGTGCAGCGGATCGCAATCTTGCCACGGCGCTGGTCCTGGGTGTTCTGCGATGGCAGATCCGGCTGGACCAGAAGATCCGGAATTATCTCGATCACCCGAACGCGCGGCTCGATCCTGAGGTTCAAATCGCGCTGCGGCTTGGCGCGTTTCAGTTGCTGCACATGGACCGAATACCGGCGCATGCGGCGATTGATGAAAGCGTGGAATTGGCTAAGCAGGCCGGGCATCGATTCGCCTCGCGGATGGTAAATGCGGTGTTGCGCAAAGTTGCGGCTCTTCCGCGCGTTCCGGGACCGGACGCGCCGCAAACAGGCTTTGAATTTGATCGCACGCATCCCGCATGGATGGTGGAGCGCTGGCGCAGGTTCTATGGAAACGATGCAGCTCGCGCGATTTGTGCGCATGGGCAGAAGCAACCTGCGACGGCGATTCGGGTGGAAGGTGCGGCTGTTGATGAGGAGCTAGTCCATGCGGGAATTGAAGTGGAGCCGGGGAAGTTGCTGTGTGCGGCGCGCGTGGTGACGAACGGCGATGTGATTGAAACCGGCGCATTTCGCGAGGGCCGCGTGCGACTACAGGACGAAGGATCGCAGTTGGTTGCCGAGATCGCTGGCCGTGGCGACGTGATTCTCGATTGCTGTGCGGCTCCGGGCGGAAAAACGCTGATCTTGGCGGAACGCAATCCTGAAGCGCGCATTGTTGCGGGCGAGGTGATCGCCCAGCGTCTAGCGCACTTGCGCGAGCGGGTGGCGCCGCTCGGAAACCGGATCGAGTGCAGGCTTGCTGACGCGGCTTCAATGGCCGACCAGGGCGCGTATGACCTGGTGCTGGCCGATGTTCCGTGCAGTGGAACCGGCACGCTGGGACGCAATCCGGAGATTCGCCATCGGCTGCGCGCGGAGGACCTCGCGCTTCAGGCCGATCGGCAGCGAGCGATTCTTCGCGCTACGTTGAGGGCCGTTCGCCCCGGCGGACGTGTCGTGTATTCGACTTGCTCGATGGAACCGGAAGAGAACGAAGAAGTAGTTGCGACGGTTCTTGCCGAGGCGCGGAATGCGCGTGTTCGTCCGGTCAGGGATCGGATTGAGGAGATGCGCGGCGAGGGCGTACTGACGGCCGCTGGCGCTACTGACTTGTGCGGATGTGCGACGCCGGAAGGCTTTCTGCGCTTGCTGCCAGGTGTCTTCGGCACGGACGGGTTTTTCATCGCAATCCTTGAGAGAACTGAAGCCTGATCGGCCTATTCATTCCTTGGGCAGCTTCAGCGTCTCGTAATCGCGACCCAACAAGGCGCACAGTGCTTCGATCACGAGCTCGTGATCGCTCCGCTGCGGGAGCCCGGAGACGGTTGCACTGCCGACCACGCCTGCGCCGGCGACGGCCAGAGGGAACGAACCACCATGGGTGGCATAGTCTGCGATGGGCAGTCCCTGCATTTCGAGCTGGGATTCATTCTTGATCTTCTCTTTCAGGCCAATCGCATACGAACTGCGATAAAAGCGCGCGACGACGTTGCTCTTGCGCCGTACCCACTCTACGTTATCGGGAGTCGTGCCCTCCATGGCGGCGTAGAAGAGAGGCTGGCCGAAGCGGCGCACATCGATGACGATGGCGAGCTTGCGTTCCGCGGCCAACGCATGTAGATGCGAACCAAGTTCCCACGCGACTTGTGCGTCCAGGTGAGGCAGAACGAGTTCGCGCTCCTGGAGTGCAATCTGTTCGACGTCTTCCTTCCATCCCATTTCCAAGTGTCCCTTCGTTTCTTAACCATCCTACGAGCGCGCGACCCAGGCACGGGAACAAGTCTGCGGCGATTAGTTAGGCGTGCCTTCCTCCGTGGCCAGATTCCGCTGCGGCACGATCCCGAGGCGCTCGTAAATCGGGCGCATCTCCTTGCGCAACCCTGGCAAGCGTGACCAGAACCAGACTGCGCCGAGGATGCAGGCGATGCCGCTGACGATTACGGTGCGCGGCGCTCCAATCACGTGAGCCAAAGCGCCTGCGAGCAAGCTGCCGAACGGAGCCATCCCGACGAAGGCCATGGTGTAGTAGCTCATCACACGCCCGCGCATTTTTTCGTCGACAAGCGTTTGAATGATGGTGTTGCTCGCGGTGAGACCCTGCATCATGCCGAAGCCGGTCAGCAGCAGCAACGCCATGGAAAGCCAGAGATTGGTGGAAAGCCCAAAGCAGATGAGGCCGACGCCAAAAGCCGCAGCTGCAAGGGGGATCATTTTACCGAGACCTCGGACAGAGCGGCGCATCACCATGCTCAACGCCGAGACGAGCGACCCGACTCCAACAGCGCCCATGAGGAAGCCCAGCGTGTGCGGGCCGCCGTGCAGAACCTGCGCCGCAAAGACAGGCATGAGCACCATGAAAGGCCAGCCCATCAGGCTGATCAGTGCGAAGAGAGACAGAATCGTGCGAATGGGTGCGAATCCGGCGACATAGGTCCAGCCCTCCCGGAGTTGCATCACCATCGACGTTTCCGCGTGCGCTTCCGTCGATGCGGCGAGGCGCATCATCAGCAAAGAAACGATGACGGCAACGTAGCTGATGCCATCGACCAGAAAACACCAGCCCTCGCTGGTTGCAGCAATCAGTATTCCGGCAAGCGATGGGCCGATTAAGCGGGCCGCATTGACCATCGAGGAATTGATGGCGATGGCATTCGACAGGTCGGCGCGGTCCTCGACCATTTTGACCATGAAGGACTGGCGGCCGGGCATGTCGAATGCGTTGATGATGCCCTGCATTGCGCTGAGGACGAGGACTTCGGCGATGTTGATGCGATGCGTCAGCGTGAGCCATGCCAGCGCGAGCGACTGAATCATTGCAAGGGTCTGTGTCCACAGCAAGACTCTGCGTCGATCCATGCGATCGACAATGACACCGGCGAGTGGTGCGAGCAGAAAGGTTGGAATCTGGCCGGCAAAGCTGACGGTTCCCAAGAGGAGTGAGGATTTGGTGAGCCTGTAGACGAGCCATGAGGTTGCAACCCGCGTCATCCAGGTGCCGATGAGCGAAATGCTCTGGCCAGCGAAGAAGAGACGGAAGTTTGGGTGACGCAAGGCCCGCCAGGCGTGCGAGAAATCGCGCGCAGCGCTCGCGCTCTGTTGATTTCCGGTCTCAGGCGTCATCTTTTCTTTCGATGCGGTTCAGCGCTGAATCGGTGCGGGCTCACTTGGCGACGGTGAGCTTGACTTCCGTCGTCTGGTCGACGCGCGCGCCCGCAGGAGGCATTTGGCCAATCACGGATCCAGGCACGATGGGACGGACCGCTGGGGCATTGCCTGTGCCGACAGGAGGCACGGGCACATCGATAAAAGCT
This sequence comes from uncultured Acidobacteriaceae bacterium, assembly GCA_963745845.1. GTDB lineage: Bacteria > Acidobacteriota > Terriglobia > Terriglobales > Acidobacteriaceae > Telmatobacter. The sequence goes on from CAVUZE010000008.1 coordinate 417,653, forward strand.
GGCGTGCCGGTCTTGATGCCAACTTTCGCCAGATCCGCCTGAGCCGCAACAATGGGCAAGCCGGTGAGGTCGGGCATCACGTAGCCGTCGGGAGTTTCATCGTCTGGTGCGGCCACAAGCAAGTTCACGCTGGGCCGTTCGATGCCCTGGGCATGGGCCGGCGGGTCCTGCGCGATGACAGTGCCCTCGGCGACTCCGTTGTCGGGCAATTTTGCTGTCGTGCCGACATCCAGGCCGGATCGACGAAGCTGGAAGGCTGCGACGCGCTGATCGTCGCCGACGATATCGGGTACATCGACTTTTTGTGGGCCGAGGCTCTCGGCCACGCGCACATGCCACTCGCGTCGCACGACGGATCCTGGCGCCGGCGATTGCGAAAGGATGTGACCGGCAGCGACATCGCCCGAATAGTACCGATTGTCGACATTCAGATTCAGGCCCATTCCCGCGGCCTGGCTACGCGCGTCAGCAACTGTCATTCCTTTGAGGGAGGGGACTTGCACCTCGGCGCCATGGATGGCGAAGTGCATGGTTGCGATCGCCGAAAGCATCGCGACGGCAACCAGCAACATGATCAGCGAAGCCATCCGGAAAAGGCCAAGGATGAAGCGACCGTTCATGGCTCAGGCTCACCATCGGGATAGACGATCTCGTAATCGATGGGCATCGCTTTTTCGAGCATAAGAGAGACCGAGCAGTATTTGTTCTTGGAAAGCGATACGGCGTCTTCAACGGCACTGCGGCTCAGCTGGCCGCGGACCGCATAAGTGAGTTTGATATGCGTGAATACACGCGGCGGGGCCGGAGCCTGAGTCGCCATCGCCGTCACGCGCAATCCAGTTACCGTCTGACGTTTCTTCTTGAGTATGCCGACTACGTCGACAGACGTGCAACTGCACAGAGCCATCAGTACTGCTTCCATGGGGGAGGGTCCAAATGCATGCGCGGCGTCTGCGTCAAAGACAATCGTGTTGCCGTTTTCGGCAACTCCCTCGAAGACGTTGTCGTGTCTCCATTCGCTATGCGCAATCATGTTAAGTCTCCGCTCTGGGGCTTCGCTTTCAGGCTAACGCTTCGCGCGTTGCAGTGTACAATCCGGCGATGCCAAAAGTGTAGGGCTGCCAGGCGCAGCCGGTGTAGTGGGCCGCGCGCAGGAGCGCGAGCAAATCTGCCGGTGCGGGGAATCGCTTCACCGATGCAGGAAGGTAATTGTAGGGGCCGTCCTTGCCTACGATGGTTCTGCCAATGGCGGGTAGGATGCGGTGAAAGTAAATTCCGTAGAGCTTACCGAGCAAACCGCCTGGCTCACTGAATTCAAGGATTCCCAATTGCCCGCCGGGCTTGAGCACGCGATGAAACTCCCGCAGCCCGGCCTCGTAGTTGGCCAGGTTTCTGAAGCCGAATGCGGTCACGATCAGATCGAGGGAAGCTGATCGAAGAGGCAGGTGAAGCGCGTCGGCTTCGAGGGCGATGGCCATGGCCTGGCCGGGCCTGGAGAATTTTTGCGCCGCACGGCTCAGCATCCCGCGGGCGAAATCCGCCGCGAGAATGGGCCGTGCACTGCGCGCGCGATGCTTCAACAGAGCCATGGTCATGTCGCCTGTGCCGCAGCAGATGTCAAGAACGGCCGCTTCGTCATCGGACAGAACAGAATGGAAGCGGAAGGCCGCACGTCTCCACCACAGCCTGTCAATGTTGGCGGAAAGCAGGTGGTTGAGAAAGTCGTAGCGCGGTGCGATGGAGTCGAACATGCGGCGCACATTTTGCGCTGCGGCCTCTTCGTCCTCAGAGCCCATCGGCCTTGCCCCCACGCTCGGCATCAAGCGCTCTGCTCCCGCGCCTGCTCCAGCATGTAGCTGACCGCAGCTGCCAGTTCGGAGGGCGACACGTCTTCGACGACTCCCGCATCGCCGATTCCAACGGGCAGTACGAAACGGCGCACGCCGCCGACATTTTTCTTGTCGGCGCCTGTGGCGGCAACGATCTTGGGCGGGCGAAGCTTGAGGATGGGGAGCGGCCCGTAGAGATGGATCAGGTTTTCGAGGCGCTCGAACTGCTGCGGTGAGATGGTTCCGCGCTGTTTGGCAAGGAAGAGTGCGGCAATCATGCCCCAGCCGACTGCCTCGCCGTGCAGCAGCACTTTGTAACGCGTGGCTTGTTCAACTGCATGGCCCACCGTGTGCCCGAGATTGAGAATCATCCGCAAGCCGCTTTCCCGTTCGTCACGGTTCACGACATTGGCCTTGATGCGGATGGATGCTGCAATGACTTTCTCAAGCGCCTTCGCGTCGCGTCCGAGAATCGCTCCGGCTTCACGTTCCATGAAGCGAACGAGCGCACGGTCGCGGATGATGCCCGCTTTGACGCTTTCCATCAGACCCGCGCGCAACTCCCTTTCGGGCAGGGTGCAGAGAACACCGATGTCAGCAAATACCGCGATTGGATGATGGAAGCTGCCGACGAGATTCTTGCCTTCGGGCAGGTTGACGCCGGTCTTGCCGCCGACCGACGAGTCCACCTGCGCCAGGAACGTAGTAGGCACCTGCACGTAGGGAATGCCGCGCATGAAGACTGCAGCCACAAACCCGCCCACATCGCCTACAATGCCGCCGCCAAAGGCGATCAGAAGCGATCCGCGATCGCCCCCGGCCGCGACCATCTGACGCAGCAGCCGTTCGACGCTCGCCATCGTCTTGCGTTGCTCGCCGGCGGGCAAGAAGAGAGCGATCGGCGCATCCCGGAATGACGAGAGAAACACATCGCTCCAAAGCGCCCAGATTTCAGGCGAAGTGAGCACAAAGATGCGCCGCGGCACACGGCCAGAAATGCGCTTAATGCGCGGCACGAGTGTCTGAAGCAGGCCGCTGCCCGCATAGACGTCGTATCTGGCCGAAGGAGTCTCTACTCGTATCGTCTGCACGCATCTTTCATTCTAAAGGATTTGAATTGTGCATTTGTTCAACGCAATTGAAATGGGAGCCACGATAAACTGAAGACATGCGAATTGGTGTTGATTTTGGAACTACGCGGGTCGTGGTTGCAGCCGCCGACCGTGGCAATTATCCCTTAGTGCATTTTGAAACTCCCGACGGTCAGATGCGCGACTGGTTTCCTCCTGTGCTTGCGGCACGGCACGGCGTTCGGCTTTATGGCTGGGAGGCAGTCGCCATGCAGGAACAGGAGAGCTGGACATTGGTGCGCTCTCTGAAGAGAGCTTTACGGACGGCGGGGCCGCAAACGGAAATACACGTGGCCGGCGAATCCGTGCCGTTACGAGTGCTGATGGCAGAGATGATGGCGGCGCTGTACAAGCAGCTCGTGGAGCATTCCAATCTGGGCGCCGATCCGAATGAGCGCCTTGAAGCAATGATGGGAGTGCCGGCAAACGCCAACAGCAACCAAAGATTCATGACCGAAGAGGCGGCACAGGCGGCGGGGTTTACTGTGCTTGGCGTGGTGAATGAGCCCTCGGCGGCGGCGATGGAGTTTGCCTATCGCAACAGTGACGAGCGGAAGAACAAATCGCGCAGCGGATTGCTGGTGTATGACCTGGGCGGCGGTACGTTCGATGTGTCGCTGGTGAGTCTGATTGAGGGTGAAGAGATCGTCGAAGCATCGGATGGGATTCCGAATCTGGGCGGCGACGATTTCGACGAAATTCTCGCGAACATCGCAGTGGTACTTGCTTCGCCAAAGCCCGGATTCACGCCGTTTGAGCGAAGAAGGCTGCTCGATGAGTGCCGTGAAAAAAAGGAATCGTTGAATCCCAATACGCGCCGAGTGACGATAGACTTTGAGCGGGTTCGTCCGGGATTGAAGGATGTGACAATTCCCGTAGATGTTTATTACGAGCGATGCCGTCCGCTGATTGAATCGACGCGAGAAGTCGTGGAAAGGCTGTTGAAGAACTACGGCGAGGGCGAGCTTGACACGCTGTACGTGACCGGCGGGGGATCGGAGTTGCCTGCCGTTGCGCGCGTTTTGCGCGAGAGCTTCGGCCGCAAGGTACGGCGCTCGGCGTACATGCGCTCTGCGAGCGCGGTCGGATTGGCGATACGTGCCGCAGCTGTGTCAGACAAGTTGCACGACCAATTCAATCAGAATTTCGGCATGTGGCGGGAAGCCGACTCGGGCGGAACCATCGTTTTCGACCTTATCTTTCCCCGCGGTGTCCGCTTACCCGCGCCCGGCGAGCCACCTCTACACTATGAACGCATCTATCAGCCCGCGCATAACATCGGCCACTTCCGGTACCTGGAGTGTTCGCGGCTCGATGAAGATGGCCAGCCGATCGGCGAGATCACCAATTGGGAACAGATTCAGTTTCCCTTCGATCCGCAACTGTGGGGACGTGGGGATTTGGATGCGGAGCCGGTAAAGCCGCTCAACGATGCGAAGGGCCTGACAATACGCGAGGAATACTCCTGCGATTCCAACGGCAATCTGCGGGTCAAGATCTCGGAATCCCCGACCGGTCATGCGCGCGAATATCAGATCGGGCAGTTGGCGACGACTTGAGTTCATGCACATTGAATCTATTCGTCGGCGTTTGGCTGATTGATGGCGCCGTTCTTCATCGCCCACTCGACAAAACCTGCCGGAGCGTTCCTGACTCCGGCGATATTGGCCATTGCAATGCTCTTGAGATTCTGCCACCGTATGTCGGTCAGATCGGCTGAGCGCAGATCAGCATTATCCAGGAGAGCCCCGGTAAGGTCGGCGGCTTCCAGGCTGCTGCCGTTCAGGTCGGCGTTGCGCAGATCGGCTTGTGTAAAGTTCGCGCGGTCGATGTGAGCGCCGCGGAAATTGGCAGAGCCGAGATTTGCAAGAGAAAAATTGCAATGGCTAAGGTCGCTGTTGCGCAGATCGGCGGAACTGAGGTTCGAACGCAACAGATTCGCATTCCGCAGTTGGATTCCTTGCAGAAACGCTGTGGAGGCATCGACCCCGACGAGCGGGACGTCGTCCGCATTCAGCTCCTGCAAGGCTTCAATTCTGCCGCCGCTGCCGCCCTTGCCTTGCGCCGTATTGATGACCTGCCATGCCTGGTAATGGCGCTGCTTCACGCGATCGCCGGATTCGGAAAAGTAGAAAATCACCGCCACCAGAACAGAGAACGAGCCGAGGTATTCGAGGACCTCGAGAAAAGTCCAATTGCTAAGACCGAATGCCACCCATTCCCAGATCCATTCAAGCGCGATGAAAGGGAGCATCCACTTGCGCGCGATTTGCCGTCTTATTTGCCATGGTGCGGGCCGTGTTCTTCTTTCGCGCACGATCATGCCATCTCTCCTTGTACAGCGACGCGATGGGACTTCCGCCTCTCCCGCCGATGATAGCCTCAAGGGTTATGGCCGTAGGGTTTGGTGCGCGGGCGCGGCGCTGGCAATTTTAATCTGTAGTGCCCTCACATTGAGCTTGTAAACTGCCGAGAACAGGAGGATTCCCGTATGCAGACCCGGATTCAAGGCACCACCATGCCGGTGCTGGACGTGCAGCTTGACCCCAATGAGAGTGTGTTCTCAGAGAGCGGTGAACTTTCGTGGATGACCGCCTCAATCCAGATGGTGACGCACACGCAGATGGGCGGGGGTGGCGGGCTGTTCGGCATCCTCAAGCGCGTGGCAGGCGGCGGAAGCATCTTCATGACCGAATACCGCGCCTATCAATATCCCGGTGAGGTTTCGTTTGCCACCAAGGTGCCGGGGCACATTGTGCCCGTGCAGGTGGGGCCGGGCCAGGAATACCTGGTGCATCGGCACGGATTTTTGTGCGCCACCACGCAGGTCAGCATCGGAGTGGGATTCCAGCAGTCGCTGGGTGCGGGCATCTTTGGCGGAGACGGATTCCTGTTGCAGAAGCTTAGCGGAATTGGGATGGCGTGGCTGGAGCTTTCGGGCGAGCTGATCGTGAAGAATCTCGCGCCGGGCGAGATGTTGCGCGTGCATCCGGGGCACGTGGGGGCATTTCAGGCGTCGGTGTCGTTCCAGATCACGACGGTGCCGGGGATTAAAAACATGATCTTTGGCGGAGATGGGCTTTTTCTCGCAGTACTTGTGGGACCCGGTACGGTGTGGCTGCAGACGCTTCCAATTTCCCGCCTTGCGCATCAGATCAGCGAGTATCTGCCGCGCGGTGAAAATCGGCAAGTGGCGCCGGCCGCAGGTGGCGCACTCCTCGGCGGGATCGTGGGATCGATTCTAAGCGGAGACCAGTAGAACATAGGTGGGTCCAAGCCTACGGTGGAGCGTCCGGCGGAGTCCGCGCCGGCAGACAGAAAGTCGCGGATGGCAGAAATCAGTCGCAATCGTCGCAATGTTCGTGGCGACATCGTTTTCGTTTTTGCGCTTGCACTGGCCTGTTATGTAGCGTGGCTGGTTCGCGACGTGCTAGTGCTGCTGTACGTGAGCGCGCTGTTCGCGGTCATGTTCGCGCCTGTGGTGCAGTCGGTTTCCACGGTGCACGTGGGGCGATGGCGGCCGTTCAAGGGCATCGCGGTCCTGGTGCTCCCGTTGGTTGCGGTGGGAGTGATCCTCGCGTTCGGTTTCTTTGCACTGCCACCCGTCGCACGCGATCTCCAGGAATTCTCAAAGGAGATGCCGGCCCGCACTCCTATTCTTTTGGAGAAGCTCAACCACATTCCATTTGCAGATCACATCGATGCCAGCGATCTCGATTCACGCATCCAGGGTTTCGTCAGCAGCGCGGCGAGCTATCTCCTGGTCTCGATCAGGAACTGGGCTGGCGCGCTCTTTAGCATCGTCATGGGCTTCATTCTTACCATTTATTTCATTCTCGAAGGCGACCATGCGTATCGGTGGTTCCTGTCGTTCTTTCCTCCTCCAAGCAGGGGACGGCTGGATCTGACGCTGCAGCGAGCAGAAGTGAGAATGGGCAAATGGCTGCTGGGGCAGGGAAGCCTGATGCTGGTTCTCGGGCTCACCAGCACGATTGTTTATCTGTCTCTCCACGTGCGCTACGCGTATGCGTTAGGCGCGCTCACGGGCTTGTTGAATGTGATTCCGATCATTGGCGCAGCCGTGTGCATCGCACTCACGTTGCTGGTCGCCGCGATTGACTCATGGGGCCGCGTGATCGGCGTAGCTATTTTCTACGCAATCTATCTGCAGGTTGAGAACTCATTTCTGGTTCCGCGCATTATGAAAAGCAGGGTAGGTTTGCCGGGACTGGCCATTTTGGTGGCGCTGCTGATCGGGTCTGCAGTGGCAGGAGTCGTGGGTGCGATGGTCTCCGTGCCAACGGCGGTACTTGTGGCCGAGCTCGTGGACGAATATCTGGTCAACAAGAGCCCGGTGTGATCGTGCTAAGAGGGTGCATTCTGCCCAAGTGCGTTCTCCACGTCTCGGACAACTGAGCCCCAATCGCCGAGGCTTGTTTGCCGGAAGAGGCGCGTGGTCGGATACCAGGGGCTGTCCTCGCGACTCAAAAGCCAGCGCCAATCGGGTGAGAACGGCAGCAGAACCCATGTGGGAACTCCGAGTGCACCGGCCAAGTGCGCCGCCGAATTATCGATGGTGATCACCAGATCCATCGCCGCGATCTGTGCGGCGAAGCGGTCAATGTTCGAGAGCTGATCGACGTCAGGGTCGATGAGAAGGGGTGCATTCGTTGCCGTTGCCTGTTCGCGCAGCCAGTCGTGATCACCATACTGCAGGCTGATCCATCGAATGCCGGGCCGGACCAAGAGCGGAGCGAGCAAGGACAGGTCGATCGAGCGGCTCCGACCTGTCTTCTTATTCTTCGTGTGCCAAGCCAGCCCGACAAGCTTCCGGCCGTCGAAATAACGAGCGCGGAAGCGGTCCCGCTCCGCTGGATCCGCTAGGAGGTAGGGCGACGTGGTTTCCGCAAAGGAAGCGGTCGAGGCACGAAACAGACCTGGCAGGCTGCCGCTCGGCAGATGCGCGACCATATCCAACTCCGGATGAGTCCCAGGTTCGACAGTGCTGACGACTTCGACGCCGGGGAACGAGCGTGAAAAGAGCGGTTGCAGCCTTGCATCGCAATCGAGTGCACAGCGGTTTCCGGTGCGTAATACGTCCGGGACCAGGCCTGCGAACATGATTTCGTCGCCGATCCCCTGCTCGCCCCAGATCAACACGCGCCCGGAGGTAAGCGGATCGCCGGTCCATAGCGGCTGCGTATAGGTTCGTGTTTTCGTGTCGTAGTCTTTGGTTTGCCAGCGCTGTTCGAAATTTCGCCAGCCTGCGGCGAAATCTCCCTTCAGCAACAGAGCCATCGATTCTGCAACGGCGGCCTCGGCAGACTGCGGGTTCAGGGCCAATGCTCGCCGATAACAAGCCAGGCCGGAATCGACATCTCCGTGGGCTTTGAAAATGTTGCCGAGATTCAGATGGACCTCGGCCAGATCAGGTTTGAGCACCAGCGCCCGCTGATAACACGCGCCAGCCTCAGCAAGCTTGCCTTGCGACTGCAGAACATTTCCGAGGTTGGAGTGATAGGACGCAGCATCGCTCTTGATCGCAATTGCCCTGCGAATCAATTCGACCGCAGCCTCATCGCGCCCGGTCTGGTAGGCGACCATCCCCAGCAGATGGAGCGCATCGGGGTGATCGGGTTCAACTGCCAATACCTGGCGATAGATCTGCTCCGCTTCTGCAAACTGTCCCGCCTGGTGATGACGCAGGGCCTCGCTCACCAAATCGTGCGTGGCAGAGGACGGCTGCTGGCTCAACGTTCGGTCCATCCTTTGTGCATGAATCCGCGAGTCCGCCGGTTTACTTGACGTCCTGGATCGCGGCGTCGACGGCGAATTTCATGACACCGCAATTGGAAAGAAAATTCACCAGCCCTCCAGTCAGGGGTTCGGTGAGCTCGAGCGGCGCCTGAGCTGCGGACGGTGAGCTTCCTGGATTGCCGTGCGTCCACTGCGCGGAAGCGCGGCGCAGCGAAGGAACGCCCGGCAAGCGCGGAGTGGCGGCGAATTTCATCTCGCCGGAACCTTGCGCATCAAGAACGAGCACGGCGAGCCTGCGGGCCAGGTCCAGGTTGAAACTCTCCGTAACGAAAACCATCTTGCCCCGGGTCGTAATCACCACAGGACCTTCATTGGTGGTAAAGACCTTCTCTTCAGTCCCATCGTTGGAAGAATGCTGTCCGGAATCGGCAGCTTTGAGGCCGGAGTATTTGCGGCCCAGTTCAGATGCATACAGAGTCGCAAACGCCTGAGCCGATGCGCTGCTCTTCCACGCCGAGAAGTAAAGCAAGGCGATGGATTTGGTCGAAGCCTGGTCAGCCGCGCTGGCGTTGCGCAGCTGGCCGGCCCAATAGAGGCCTCCGTCCCAGGCAGGAGTGAAATCATTTGCGGCAGTCTCACCACCGAAGATTCCTGCCAGGATGTGCACGTCGAGTTGTCCGACCTGGCCAATGTCGTACGGGCGATAGAGCCCATCGACGAGCGGATGGATGTCGGGAAGCAGGGGCACAACCGGGACGTGCCGCTTTTCGTATTCGCGCGGGTTGATGATTTCCCATGTCGATGTGGGAGGCCGATCAAGGGCGCCTGTGAATGCCGCTGTTTGACCCTGATCCATCCACACATCCTGCTCGAAGCTCAGGCCTTCGCGATAGGGAAACATCAGCGACTCGGAGAGGAGCAACGGAGCTCGTGCGAGGACAGGCGAGTCTCCCGAACTCGCCATCTGCTGCTTCAGGCCGTCGACCACTTCGGGATCTTTGATCAGGCTGTGTCCTAACGGCTTGAGAAGGTTGTCCATCATGACGGCCGTGGCCTGACCCTCGGTTACGGCTTCGCGCGCAGTATCGAGTTCGTCCTTCGCCACATGCACGGCGTCATCGCCTGAGTTGAGCGAAACGTCGGGCGGCGTCTGGTCGCTCCACTTGTCCAGGTCTACGTGCTGATCCTGCAGGGCGTGGGTGAGTTCGTGTGCGAGCACGGGCTTTTGTTCATCGACATCGACCCAGTCGAGCAGATTCACGGTCTTCGATTTTGGATCGTAATAGGCTTCAATCTGTTCTTTCAGCAGCGACAGGAGAAAGGGCTTCAAGTCGAAATCGCGGTCGAGGAGGCCGAATTTCTTGAGGACGATTTCGCTGCGCTGCATGCGCTTGGCATCTTCGTCCTCGTTGAATTTCTCACTCAGATAGCTTTCCACGGCGGCACGGGTCGTCATCTGCCGTTTGACTTGACTCTTGATAGGAAGGCCGGTTTCGTCGGAAGAAAACTTGAGAAGCTGATCGACAAGCGAAAAGAGCTTCTGCGCCTGCTGCGGCGTGATGTGAGTCTCGGCCTTGGGCTTGTCTTTCGCCGGGGGATTGGCAGGGGTCTGGGATGGACTCGCCGGCTGCTGGGCGATTGCAGGCAAAGTGGGCGCAGTTCGCTGTGGGCTCGCTACGGCAGCCGTTCCAGAACAGAGGATGATCGCCAAAATGCAGATCCACCAGTGTTTTCGAGCTAACTCTGCGCTCCGGGTCATGCATTCTCCTTTGGCGTCGGTTTTCGGGCCGTCGGTGCCGTACCCAATCCCAAGGCTATAATCAGGATGCGGCCAGATGCGAGTTTTCATTTGAACTTTGCGATGGAAAAGCGAATATCAGGCCTTGGAACCTCTCCCCTATGAGCGATTCGGCAATCGCGACGACGGCACTTGTGACCCCACTCGCCGCGCATCTGACGGCTGCGGCTGTACCACCCCGGCTTGTCGAGCATCGATGCGTACACACACCACAGGAGTTGGACGCATCGGCGTCCGAAATAGCTGCACTTACCTCGAGTGCCGGGGTCCACGACCTCGGCTGGATGCGGCGGGTGGCGGTACGCGGCGAAGACCGGTTTCGCTGGCTCAGCGGCATGGTTTCAAACACTGTTCACGACCTTGGGCCGCACGGTGGAGCGTGGAACCTGGTGCTGAATGCGCAGGGCCGCATCCAGGGTGACCTGACGACATGGCGCGAGGGCGATTCTCTTGAGTTGGAGATTGCCGCCGATCAGTACGCGCGCTTACTGGCGCATTTGGAACACTTCATCATCATGGACGATGTGGAGCTGGTTCCGCTCGGTCAGGAGAACTCGGCGGAAACAGCGCTGGGGCTGACCGGGCCGCGCGCCGCAGAGGTGCTCGAACGGGCGGGTCTGCCCAGGCTTCTTGATGCGATGACGTTGACGCGCATCGAGTGGAACGGTCTCGATCTCGGGATTCGGCGAAATTACGGCGCGGTGGCGCAGCACTATGAGATTTGGACGCCGATCGCCGGAATGGCGCGCCTGTGGCGAACTTTGTCGACGGCGGGGGCCATTCCAGTTGGAGTCGCGATGCTCGAAGCCTTCCGCATTGCTGAGGGGATTCCGGCCTACGGTGTGGATATCGTGGAGCGCGACCTGCCGCAAGAGACTGCGCAGATGCGGGCGTTGCACTTCAGCAAAGGGTGCTACCTGGGCCAGGAAATCGTCGAGCGTATCCGTTCACGCGGCAATGTGCACAAACATTTGCGCCCGTTGGAAATGGAAGGGCCGGTTCCGGGCGCGGGGACTGAACTCTTGATTGGAGACCTTCAAGCAGGACTGATCACGAGTGCTGCCGCGCTGCCGCTCGCCGGCGGAAGTCGCGTCTTCGCGATGGGCATGATCCGCAGTGAGGCAGAGGCGCGCAACGAGCCCTTGACTTATCGGGCGGGTGAGACAACCGGGTCTGCTCGAATTCTCGCAGCGCCTCCACAATTCTGATTCGATTGGAAGCATAGAGCCATGAGCGATACGCCGAAATTTGAAGTGATCGACCGCCGTAAGATCAAGGCGGAAGAAGAGCAGGAACACGCCCAGAAGCAACCGGAGCCTGCGACCGCACCAGCGGAGACATCCGCGGGGCCGAGGCTCGTGGTGTCCGAAAGTCCCGATGCGGCGCCGCCGAAACCCGAGACCACTGCGGCCGAAGAGGACGCAACGGCAGAAATGCCGCCCGCGCCAACGCTGGAAGAGAGCCGACAGCAGAAATCGGCATACGATGCGTCCACGCAGCGACTCGAAGACCTGGTTCGTGCTCAGAATCCCGGTGTAGGCGCGCAGCCACCGGTTGGCTTCGAGCATCTTGTGCAGCAGCTTTACCTCTCGGCGATGATCCAGATGGGGGCCGGAGCGCAAGAAGGACAGCGTCCGCGCGTCGATATCATGGGCGCGCGACAGACCATCGATATGCTGGGCGTATTGGCGGAAAAGACAAAGGGGAACCTGACCGAACTCGAGGATCGCACGGTGCAGACGGCGCTCTTCGATGTACGCATGGCATTTCTCGAATTGACGAACATGATTTCGATGCAGGGCGTTCAGCCTCCGCCGCCACCCGCGAAACGTTGAACCCCTGATGGAAGGTCTGCTTACATTTCTGGGCACTGGAACCTCCATGGGAGTTCCAACGCTCGGCTGCAGTTGTGCAGTGTGCACGTCGCCTGATCCGCACGACCGCCGTTTGCGTCCATCCGCGCTGCTGCGTTGGCATGAATCGGGGCGGGAACGCGTTGTGGTGATCGACACGGGTCCGGATTTCCGCGAGCAGGCTTTGCGCGCCGGACTTTCTCGCGTGGATGCCGTCTTTTATACTCACGGCCACGCCGATCACATCCTGGGTTTGGACGATCTGCGCCCCCTGAGTTTTGCTGCGGCTCGTGAGGGTGGCCAAATTCCCCTCTACGCGTCGGAAGAAACGGCTGAAACCCTGCGCCGAGTGTATGACTATACGTTTTCTCCGCAGGCGACCTACCCGACACGCGCCCGCGTGCATATTGAGCCGTTGGAGGAGAAGACAACGGTGCACGGCGTCGAGTTCCTGCGCATCCCCGTACGCCACGGAAGGCAGAGCATTTCAGGATTTCGCTTTGGTCGCGCGGTGTACCTGACCGACGTAAGCGATATTCCCGAGACAAGTTTCGCCCTGCTGGAAGGGCTGGACTGCGTGATTCTTTCGGCGCTACGCCATAAGCCGCATCCCAGCCACGCGACAATCGATCAAGCGATCGATTGGGCACGGCGCATCGGCGCGCGCCAGACCTGGTTTACCCACATCGCTCACGACCTGGGCCACGCAGAAACCAACCGCACATTGCCCGAAGGCATGGCGCTGGCCCACGACGGATTGTCGTTTCCCGTGATCCTATGACTGAAAGCAAAATCCCCGTATATCGGTCGCTGGCCGAGATTCCGGCTGACTTTGGTCCGACCGTTGCGGCGATCGGCAACTTCGATGGGGTGCACTGCGGTCATCGCGAGATTCTGTCCGCGGCTGTGCGAGAGGCTCGTGAACGAGGCGCGCGCGCGATGGCGATCACATTCGATCCGCATCCAGAGCAGTTCCTGCGGCCGGAGGTCGCACCAAAGCTACTGACGCCCATCCCCGAGCGGTTGCGCCTTCTGGTTGCCACTGGCGTGAGTTCGGTACTGGTGTTGCCGTTCGACGCAGCATTGGCAAAAATGCGAGCCGAGGAATTTGTAAAGCGGGCTCTGGCGCAGGCACTGAGTGTTTGTACGATCCATGAGGGCGGCAATTTTCGTTTTGGCTATCGCGCCGAAGCAGGCGTGAAGGAACTGCAAAACTTTGGCGCCAAGTACGGATTTGGCGTTCATGTCCATCGCGCAGTGCGCGTGCATGGGTTGGAAGTTTCAAGTTCGGCGGTGCGCGCTCTCGTCGCGGCTGGAGACATAAAGCGCGCCCGGTGGATGCTGGGCAGATCGTTCGCCGTGCGGTCGACGCCCGCGCGGGGGCGCGGAGTCGGCACTCGCCTCCTCGTGCCCACCGTAAACCTCGCGCCCTACGATGCGCTATTGCCGGCGTTCGGCGTATACGTTTCGCGTTTGACCGTGGACGGTCGGCGCTTTCAGGCAGTGACCAACGTGGGCAACCGGCCTACGTTTGAAGGTGCAGGTTTCGGAGTCGAAACACACATTTTGAACTTTGAGCCGATCGACTTGAGCGAAGAGACTCCGTTGGAATTAGAGTTCCTCATGCGGTTGCGTGGCGAGATGCAGTGGCCTTCGCCAGAAGAGCTGAAGGCGCAGATATTCAGGGATGTAGCGCGGGCGAAGCGCTACTTCCGATTGCGCGTGGACGCGTGATTGCAGAGTTTCGCATCCCGGCGTTCGGAAACAAACGAAGCGAAGCGGGCTGAGTCCTGGGACGCGATGCCCTGAAGGGCATGGGTTCCGGCTTTGTCGGCCTTTCTCTGGCAGCTTGATTCATCGGCGTGTCTTGCTGGTCGGTCAGGAACTCCTCGTCGTCTTTCCCTTGGATCGCGGCGCTCATGAACGAAATCCAGATCGGGAGAGCTGCACGGGCGCCGGTTTCTTTGTCTCCCAGCGATTGCCGGCTGTCAAAACCAACCCACACTCCGCAGGTGACCGACGGGGAAAAGCCGAGAAACCATGCATCGGTGAAGTCGCTGGTCGTACCTGTCTTGCCGCCCAGGGGATGCTGGAGCGCTGCCACCGCGGCACCGGTGCCGTGATCGGTGACGGCGCGGAAGAGCACCATCATGGCACGCGCAGTTCGTTGCGAGATAACGGGGCTGATTTCAGGACGGTCCTGCCACAAAGTGATGCCGTCGGCGTTTGAGACTTTGCGGATGAGGCGTGGGGTGACGCGAATGCCATCGTTGGGAAAGACAGAGTAGGAATCGACCTGTTGTTCAAGGGTGATTTCAGCCGCCCCCAACGCCACCGGCAAATAAGCAGGGATGTTGGATGTGACGCCGAATCGATGGACCGTATCGATGACCTTTTGAATGCCCACGCGCGCCGCAAGTTTGACCGCGGGAATGTTGCGCGACTCGGCAAAGGCATTGGCCAGGGTCATCGGGCCCTTGAAGTCGTTTTCGTAATTGTGCGGAGTGTAGCCTCCGAAACTGACCGGAGCATCGACGATTATGTCGTCCGGTTTTGCGCCATCCTCGAATGCCGTGGTATAGACGTAGGGTTTGAAGCTCGATCCGGTCTGGCGTTCCGCTTGTATCGCGCGATTGTATTGCGACAGCGCAAAGTCGCGTCCTCCAACCATCGCCAGCACGTCGCCGCTGGTATTGTCCATGGCGAAGAGCGCCCCTTGCGTGCCCGAATCCTGTTCGAGCGTCGCGCGGTGCGCAGTGCCTTCCATGGCTTCGGAAAGGTGAACATAGATAATGTCGCCGGGCTTGACGAGCGCGTCACCGTAGCGCTGGCCGGTCCATTGCCAATCTGCGGGCAGCAGGACCACTTCGCCCTCCCCGACGCGGGCGTGAATCTCCTGAGGTAAAACACTGGTTACGACGGCATGCACATAGTCACCGGGACCGCTTGTGATGGCCCAGTCGGGATGCCGGTACTGCTCGATCGTGAGGCCGTTCGCGAGAACATTTTCAAGCTTGCCCTTCCACCCATGGCGGCGCTCGTAGGCGGCTAAACCATCGGGAACCGCGCGGTTCGCCGTCTGCTGCAAATTCAGATCGAGCGTTGTCTCAACGCGGAGACCGGCTTCGTGTACCTCGTCGGTGCCGAATCTCTTTTCGAGTTCGCGACGCACCTCCTCCTGGAACCAGGGAGCGACGGACGCATCGGGCTGAGAGATGTGCAGACCCAGCGGCGCTTCGCGGGCTTCCTCAGCCTGCTGGTGGGTAATGTCGCCGTCGGACTCCATTTCACTGAGAACGAGATTTCGCCGCCGAACAGCCTTGTCTGGATAGAGCAGCGGCGAGTAAGCGACGGGTCCCTTGGGCAATCCGGCAAGCAGGGCCGCCTCGGTAAGCGTCAGATCCTTGGCGTGCTTGGAAAAGTAAAACTCCGAAGCTGCCTCAAACCCATACATGCCGCTGCCAAGATAAATCTGATTTCCGTAGAGTGTGAAAATCTGCTGCTTTGTGAAGGCGCGTTCAATTTGAATGGCGAGGTAGGCTTCCTGCAGTTTACGGGCGGCGGTGCGTTCGGAAGAAAGGAAGAGGTTGCGCGCCAATTGCATGGTGAGTGTGGATGCGCCCTGAACGCGACCATGACTGCGCAGATCGTGGACGACCGCCCCCGCGATGCGCAGGACGTTGATGCCCCAATGCGATTCGAAGCTCTTGTCTTCGATCGAAATTACGGCTTGGCGAAGGACGGGCGCGAAGTCGTCGAAGTTGACAACAACCCGGCGCTGGAGCGCGAATGAGCCGATGATGTGGTCGTTGCGATCGTAAACGTCGGTGGTCGTGGAGGGCCGATAGCGCTCGAGGTCCTGGATTTGCGGAAGGTCAACGGAATAAACGAGTGTTGCTCCCGCGAGCGCCCCGGTGATGACAGCGAGGAGGAAGAGAGAAGCAAACGCAACCTTGCCCACCAGTTTGTGGCGTCGCACTGCCGGAACCGGGTCCGGGTCGAGGCGATGGTAACGGCCTGTGCCGCGCGGTTGGAAGGGCTGATTGGAAGTGGCAGCCAAGAGCTTCAGCCTCGTAGGCACCCTGCAAACGGGCCGCGAAGGGGTGCCAAATGCGGTTCCCGGAGTCACTCGCCGAAACATCCGCCGTGAGTGCCTGCTCTTGCTCCCGCCGTGTCAAAAGATGTCGGAACGGCAAGAGCGAGTCATTCAAGAACACTCAACGATCATGTGATCGGGAACCCTGATAACTCAAGGCTAGCACGCCTCGCCCGCGCTGAACATCGTGGCTTTCACAGCCGTACCAGCGCATCCAAGATTGGGAAAAATATCCCCTCGGGCCTATCCGTTTTTGGCCTTGAGCAATTCGAGTGCTTTATTCAAGGGCGCGTCTTCCTTGGGCTGAGTCGTGCCTTCCTCGAAGTCGTCCTCTGAGGCCTGACCCACCTGCACTGTTGGCGTGACGGCTTCATCCTGAATCTTCTTGCCGTCGGGTCCCTCGAACTTAGCCACGGTAAGCATTAGTGCGGCGCCATCGGGCAGCTCGATCGTCTTCTGTACCGAACCCTCGCCGAAGGTGCGCTCTCCTACCACGTCGCCGCGCTTCGCGCCTTCAATCGCATCGGCTGTCAGCTCTGCCGCGCCATAGGTTCCACGATTGACAAGCACTGCAAGTGGAGCGGAAGTAATGAATTTCGAAGAATCGGCGGCAAATGTCTGTGTGGTGAACCTCTGTCCTTCCAGCCTGGCCAGCGTTCCCTGGTTGATGAAGAAATTGGCCAGTCGAAGGCCTTCGGCCGCGTCCCCCGCCGAGCAATCACGGAGATCCAGGAGGACCTTGTGGTTCTTGCCGGCCGACTTGAGCTTGGCGGCAATCTCATCCACGCGGGGAGCTGTGAGTACCCCGGGCTTGAGATAGAGAATCGTGGAGTTGTTGTACTGTTGCTCGTTTAACGCCGGAGTATCCGCGAGGGTCCGCGAGAGGGTAACTTTATCCGGGTCTGGTTTACGGGGACGCACGACCGAAAGCGCTACCGATGTGCCGGGCTTGCCTTCGAGCATCAGCCGGATCACTGCCAGGGACAATTCGCGCGTGGATTGGTCGCCAATGGATTCAATGACGTCGCCGTCGGCCAGGTGCTCTTTGTCTGCAGGCGCGCCAGGCGCCACGCTGACAATGGTGGCATAGCCAAAGCGTTTGGAAACCGTAACGCCGACCTGCGCAACGCCGGTCGCGGGGCGATCCTTGTAAATCTTGTATTCCGCTGGGGTGAGGTAGCTTGAGTCAGCATCGAGCGACTCGAGCAGCCCATGCAGCGCGCCAGTGGTGACGTTGCCGATGTTCGGCTCGGTCACGTAGTCGCTCTGAATCCGCTTCAGAACCTCAGCGTAGACATGCATTTGGCGGTAAGCGCCATCTTCTTCGCCGCCGGCGTGAACGCCAAAGAAGCCGAATTGGCCGAGGCCAAATCCGAGACCGAGAACCGCAAAGACGCCGGCTGACAGGATAAAGACAAGCCGTTGGAAGGATCGAGACACAGGCACCGCCGGGACGGCCTCATGGGGAAAAGACCGTTCACATTCTATAGACGTAATGATAACCCAAGGGTGGGTATCGAGGCAGAAATCGATGTTCCGACGGTCAGGCCTGCGCCCTTTCCTTCGCTAAGGCGCCTTCTTCTGCCGATATGCGAGTCAACTCGGCAACCACGCGCGCAAGTTCCTCGACAATACGATTGGTGCCGGAGGCGTTGAAGATTTCAAGCAATGCATTGAAATACCAGAGTTGCAGGCCACGGCCGCGTTTGAAGCGGTTCCACACATCGGGCCCGATTTTACGGTAGTCGTCGAGAATGGTTCGCGCGTTGTAGAGCTTGTCCGCGGCTGAAATGAGTTGTACGTCGGCCGGCTCGTTGCGCAGTCGTTCGAGATACGCTTTCTTGCGCTGTTCCCAAGGCTCCTTTTGATTCGGATCTTCGGCTAGCGTGTCGGAAAGCCCTTCGACCATGCGCGCCACATTCGGGCCGAAGTTAGAGGCGATGTCCTCGAGCCGCGGCGCTCCGCCGTGATCTTCGACCGCGTCGTGCAGCAGCGCGGCAATCACCATGTCTTCGGTGACAGGGAACGGAACGTGGCCTGCTTCGCCCATCACCAGCGAAGCGACGCCGAGCAGATGCGCCATAAAAGGGATTTCCGAGCCTTTGCGGCGCTCGATGTGAAGGATGCGGGCGTAGTCGACAGCGCGAGAAAACCTTTCGGCGAGGTGGAGGAGTGGCCCTCGCGATTCAGCGTCGGGTGCGTGTCCAGTGCCGGCCTTCATTGACACAGAGCCTCACTTACTGACATACCGCTGCCAGTTTGAATCTTCTCTTTCCATGAAGCCTACGCGCTCCGCGATGGTTCAGCGCCGCGTATTCTCGGTTTGGCCTTCGATGGTGATCGGAATTTGCTTGGATTTTCGATATACGTTGGCGACGGCCATCGTCCAGAAGGGCACCAGATCGACGCCAGGGACGAGCTTGCCCAGGAAGGATGGCAGAAACTCCCAGTGCCAGCCAAGAAGCTGAACCAGAGCTGCGCCAATCCCGAAATCGAGGATGTCGTCGGCAGGCGAGGCGCCTCCCTGGACGAAGAGAGGGAAGATGACGATTTGGAGTGCGTCCGCGAGGACGGCCAACGCCATGGCGGCTCGAAACCGCGAAACCGGCGAAATGGAAAGAAAGCCTGAAGTCACGTCTGCCTGCTCCTCCAAATTCGCACTCAATTGTACGCAGCAAACTCTACCCTATCCACTGTCAGATGCGGATCCAGGGGCATCGTCTGCCGTTCCATTATGTTTCTTTGGTGGCGGAGGACGGGATCGAACCGTCGACCTTGGGGTTATGAATCCCACGCTCTAACCATCTGAGCTACTCCGCCGGGCGGGATGCGACGCATAGCGCCACCACTCTAGATGATACGGGCGCTTAAACTTGCGGTCAAACCACCACCTGCCACCTGCGGTGGGGCCATTGCATGGAGCAGATGCGCCATCGGCGCCTTCTCCGCGCCAGATTTTAGGCTCTCAGCTTGCGCTCAACATTCTGTAGAAGAGACGCCACGTTCATCCAGCCGAGAGTGGCGCCGAAGGCGCAGTTGGCCCACCGCAGGTGGTAGTAGACTCGCCAGCATGGGCACACTGGGCATTGCCGGGGTCATTCCGGCGCGGCTCGCTTCCACACGCCTCAGCCGCAAGGTGCTCCGCGAGATTGCGGGGCGGCCGATGGTGGAGTGGGTTTGGCGCGCCGCACAATCAAGTGGGCTCATGGATCCCGTCGTGGTGGCGACGGATTCCGATGAAGTGGCGGAAGTCTGCCGGGCGCGCGGGATACGGGCGGTGATGACCTCACCCGATTGTGCCAGCGGCTCCGACCGGGTGAGGGAAGCGGCCCGCCAGATTAACGCAGAGATCTACGTCAATATTCAAGGCGACGAGCCCACGCTGACGGGGGAGTTCTTTCGGCCGCTCCTGGCCCTGTTTGAGCGGCTTGAAGTGGAAGTGGCGACGCTGGCGGTCCGTTGCCCGCCGCACGAGATAGCAAATCCCAACGCCGTCAAAGTTGTTACCGCCCTCGACGGGCGCGCGCTTTATTTTTCGCGATCGACCATTCCCTTCGACCGCGACCAGTCGAGTTTCGCGGGTTATCGCAAGCACTTGGGCATCTACGCATATCGAAAAGCCGCGCTGGAGCGATTTGCGTCGCTCCCTCCATCACCGCTTGAGAAGCTGGAGAGGTTGGAGCAATTGCGGTTGCTTGAGAATGGCATCGGTATCTATGTAGCGGAAGCTCCGGGCGATACGATCGGCGTGGACACGGAAGAAGATTTGCGGCGCGCGGAGGCCGTGCTGCGCCAGGGTCGTTAAAGCCCGCTGAACCGTGGAAGAATTACGAGCAAGAACCGGAGTGCAGCAAATTGCGAACTCGCCGAATCTAGATTCATGAGCACGAATACTCAAATCGCTATGCCCGCTCCGCCGCAGCAGGTTCTTGATCCCGAATCCGCCTGGCAGCAACTCGTCCGACGCGATCCTGCCGCCCATTTTTTCTACGCCGTCGCGACAACGGGAGTTTTTTGCCGGCCTAGCTGTAAAAGCCGCCGTCCCTTGCGCGGCAATGTCCGCCTTTTCATTACAGTCGCCGATGCCCAGGCGGCGGGTTTCCGTCCCTGCAAGCGCTGTCGTCCTACCACTGCCCTTACAGGGAGCGGGCCTTTGGATAAGATTCGCGATCACATTGAGGCACACATCGATCGGCCCGTGCGTCTCGAACAACTGGGCCGTATCGCTGGCCTTAGTCCTTTCACGGTGCAAAGGCTCTTCAAGCGCGAAATGGGAGTCAGTCCGCTGCAGTATCAGCGCGCGCTGCGTGCAGGCAGCCTTCGCAGCTCGCTGAGGCAAGGGAACACTGTGACGGATGCCATCTATGAAGCGGGCTTCGGATCATCGAGCCGTGCCTATGAAGGCGCGCAGCTCGGCATGACCCCTGCGCGCTTTGCCCAGGGCGGCAAGGGTGAACGCATCGGCTGGTGCGCGGCTCGCACACCCTTTGGCTGGATGATCGTGGGCGCAACCGAGCGCGGCCTGTGCTGGCTCTCGCTTGCTTCGACGCGCACCGAGGCCGAGAGCAACCTTCGCGCCGAGTTCCCTGCTGCCGAATTGCGCCGCGATCCTTCGCTTGCGCGTCTTGTTGATGCAGCTCTCACCAGCGTGCGCGAAGGAACGGACCTGAGCGAAAGCCGCGGCCGTGTCGATTCACTGGACCTGAGAGGGACTGTCTTTCAACTTCGCGTGTGGCAGGCTTTGCGGCAGATTCCGCGCGGCGAAACAAGGAGCTATAGCGAGCTCGCGCGTGAGCTTGGCGATCCCAAGGCAACACGCGCCGTGGCGCGCGCCTGCGCAGTGAACCGTGTGGCGATCCTTGTGCCGTGCCATCGCGTAGTAGGCGCCAGCGGTTCGCTCACCGGCTATCGGTGGGGAGTGGAAAGAAAAGAGCAGTTGCTTGCGACGGAACGCCGGAATACCAGGTGAAACACGAAACCCGCGAGCTGCGATCAGTTCGCGGGTTTTCCTGGTGCCACAGAGCTGAGTGCCTTACAGCCGCGCGCCGCCCGAAGCCTTGATGAGCTGCCCGGTGACCCAGTACGAATCGTCCGAAGCGAGGAACGCCGCGATGTCTGCGATGTCCTTCGGCTGGCCGATGCGGCCAAGTGGAGTCTCGGCTTCCGTCTTCTTCTGGAAGTCGCTGCCGATGAAGCCCGCTGCGTGTACGCCTTCAGTCTCGACCATGCCGGGGTTCAGCGAGTTGACGCGGATCTTCTTTGGGCCGAGTTCGCCGGCAAGCGCTACAGTGATGGAATCGAGCGCGCCTTTGGTGGCGCTGTATACCGAAGCCGACGGAATGCCAGCGGCTGCAACGGAGCCAATATTGATGACGCTGCCGCCCTTGGAGTCAAAGTGCTTCAAGGCTTCCTGCGTGGTCAGTAACAGGCCGAGGACGTTGACGTTGAACTGCTTGTGGAAGTGCTCCGGCGTCACGGCTTCGAGAGGGCCGAACTCGTAGATGCCGGCGTTGTTGACCAAAATGCTGATGGGGCCGAGCTCTTTGGCAACAGTGGCGACGAGCTGCCCGATGGTGTCGGGATCGGCGACATTCGCCTGGACGGCGATAGCTTTGCCGCCAGCCTGCTTGATCTCGGCCACGACTTTGTCTGCGCCCGCTTTGCTGCCCGCGTAATTCACTGCAACTGCCGCGCCGCGCGCTGCAAGCTCGAGCGCGATGGCTGCGCCAATGCCTTTGGATGCTCCCGTAACCAATGCGACCTTGCCTTCAAGGTTTTTCATGTTCCTGCTCCTTTATCGAATGCCATCGTTTCGACATTTCGATAACTATCGAATTGATGGAACATGCTGCGAAATGGATTCAGAAGGCTTGTGAAAATCTTTCGGGAGGGGATTCAGCGGGCAGCGCAGGAACTGCTGTTGAGTGCTCGCAGCGTCTCTGCCAAAGCATCGAGAACACCCGAACGCAGCTTGAGATTGTGATATTTGCCTATGCGCTCGACCTCGATCAGGCCGGCCGATTCGAGTTCCTTGATATGGTGCGAGAGGGTAGCGGGCGCGATTTTCAGCGCGGCCTGCGCCTGCGAACAGCCCAGCGGGCAGTTTGCTTTAGCGATGCGCTCGAGCAGTTCGTAACGGCGTGGATCGGCGAGAGCTTTGAGGATGGCTGTGCGGCGGGCGCGGGACAGGCGCGGCGTCTTGGCTGGAGCTTCTGCGATCGTGTCTGCCGAGATCATTACTTATGGTCCGATCATTGGATGCTATGGTAGCGCAGCCGGATTGAAGCCAAACTTCGCTCAAGAACCTTTCCGAAATGAGTAGCCACAGGAATCTCTGTTCTTCCAATTCAAAACAGGGGTAGAATGAGTCCGCCTGAAGACGGGGTAAGAAGGGAGATTCTGCCATGAGCAATCTTCTCTTGGTCTTTACGGTCGTTTTCGTTCTCTCCATTGCAGTGGCGTGCGCTGTCGGGAGTCTTGTAATGCTGGGCGGCATCTACAAGGCGGAGGAACCGTCCTGGCGGAAACGGAAGGCGGGCGTGCGCGCGGCCGGAACGCATCATGTGTTCAAGGATCTCCATTAGGGCACCAGAATGCGCCGCTCGCGTAGCAATGGTGGATACCCCCTCCCCCCGGTTTTGGCTAAGTATCTCATCTGATTGGAGTTAGATTTTCAATAATTTACGATAACCGTCATCGAATCAATAGCTTATGGCGAAATATCTCTCCACAGGAACTTAGCAGCCGTTCGGCTTCCAGCCGTCAGCTCTCAGCTTTCAGCTCGTGCCCTCCTTGCGGCGGTATCCCTCGACGGGTTGCACATAAGCTGAAGCTGCTTGCTCTGACTGCCGGTTTCAGTTTGGCAGAACGCGGGGATTAAGCTGCAAGGGATTTGCAGGGCGATCATTGGTCGACCTGTGTATCGAAAAAGAGGATGTATGAAGCACAAGAACATTGGGTCCTCGTTCGACAGTTGGCTTCGTCGGGAAGGTATCTATGAGGAAGTGAGCGCCGCGGGGCTGAAGCGCGTTCTGGCGCGGCAGATGGCGGCGGCGATGGAAGAGAAGCAGCTTTCCAAAGCTGAGATGCCGCGGGGCGCGGGCGCAAGCCGTGCGGTACTCGACTGATTGCTCGATCCCGCATACGAGCGGTCAGGTTGAGCACGCTGCGCAAGGCTGCGCAGGCTGTGGGGCGGCAGGTGCGGCTGGAGCTTGTGTAGATCTCATGCGGGGAGCCGATTCGCTGATTGAGCCCTTTATTCTCTACCCGGCCCGATGATTCCATGGCTTCTGACGATGGGAACGAAACGAGATTCAGTGACGAGAAGGGCGTTGGCAACAGGTGATATCCAAAAGAGATTGTCGGCCGCTGCTTCAACCAACCGCTTCCAGGCGCAAGCTTTTGGGAATCAGAGGACTGGCGCCCCCAAAACTTGGTGAATTCGCGTGGCCGGCAAGGTACCCGGCCGAAGGCATTGCGCTAAGATGTCTGCATCGTGAAAAGGGGGCGTCAGCGAGTTCGCCTCATTGTCGCGCTTAGCGCGGTGCTGGCGTGGTGCGCCTGCGCTGAGGCGCTCAATCCATCGTTGGATATCAGCCAGTATGGGCATACCACCTGGACCATCCGGGACGGGTTCACAACGGGCACCGCGTTCGCGATGGCCCAGACGCCCGATGGTTATCTCTGGCTCGGTACGGAATTTGGCTTGTTTCGTTCCGATGGCGTTCGTTTCTTTCCCTGGCAACCACCGGCGGGGCAGCAACTCCCAGAGAATCCTTACAGTCTGCTCGTGACGCGCGACGGAGCTCTCTGGATTGGTACATTCGCTGGCCTCGTGAGTTGGAAAAACGGCAAGCTGACCCAATATCCCGAGGTAGGCGCTCGGTTCATAACATCACTGCTCGAAGATCGGGTGGGAACGGTTTGGGTGGGGGCGCTGGGCGGTCCGCCGGGAACCCCTACCGGGCGGCTGTGCGCCATTCAAGTCGGCAGCACACAATGTTACGGACAAGATGGCGCCTTCGGTAGTTTCGTCTGGAGTTTGGCTGAGGACAATTCCGGCGCTCTCTGGGCTGGCGCAGAATCCGGTCTTTGGCGCTGGAAGCCCGGTCCGCCGAAGCGCTATGCGGTGCCCGGAGTGCGGCTTGCCGACCTGATTCAATCCGGCGACGGCCGGCTGATCGCTGGGATCAGAGGTGGAGGACTCAGGCAGGTCGTTGGCGACAAACTCGAAGCCTACCCGCTTCGCAGCGCCTTGAACTCCAATGCGACGTTGCCCGACCGCGACATTGATGCGAATAAGCTGCTCCGGGACCGCGATGGAGGTCTCTGGATCGGAACCAACCAACGGGGGCTGATCCACGTGCATCACGGTCGCACGGATGTGTTCACGGCAGAGAGCGGTTTGTCCGGCAACATCATCGCTGGCCTCTTCGAAGATCGTGAAGGGAATATCTGGGTGTCCACTGCTGGTGGACTTGATCGGTTTCGAGAACTCCCCGTCACTACTGTCACTACGAAGCAGGGTTTGTCCGGCGATAACGTTCATTCCGTACTTGCAGCGACGGATGGCAGCGTCTGGATTGGCACCGGCGATGGTTTGACGAGATGGCAGAACGGACAAACGACCATATTCCACAAAGCAGATGGACTGCCGGATGACATGGTGCAGTCCATGTACCAGGATCATGCTGGGCGCATCTGGGTGTTTACAGGTCATGGACTGGCCTGGTTCAACAACGGCAGGTTCGTCTCCGTAGATGGGGTACCCAGCACGGAGGTCTATTCCATTACCGGGGACAACGCGGGCAACCTCTGGCTTTCAGGAGACAAAGGCCTTTCCCATCTTCGGGAAGGACGACTGATCGAAAATCTTACCTGGACAGCACAACAGGCCAAGGTGATCCTATTGGATCGGAACCGCGGCGGGCTGTGGCTTGGAGGATTCTGGCGGGATGGGGGGGTGAAGTATTTCAAGGATGGCCAAGTCCGCCTTTCGTACACAGCCGCGAATGGAATGACCAAGGGGCCAATTGCCGCTCTTCGCCTCGATCGGGATGGGGCAGTCTGGGTTGCAACGCAGAATGGCGGCGTGAGCCGCATCAAAGACGGCCGGATCACAACCCTCACAACCAAGAACGGTTTGCCGTGCGACAGGATTCACTGGACAACAGAGGAGGACGATCGTTCATTGTGGCTGTACACGGCCTGCGGCCTGCTCCGCATACCACACAGCCAGGTGGATGCCTGGATGTCAGACCCAGCGCGCCGGGTTGAACCGACGCTTTGGGATGCAACCGACGGCGCTTTGCCCTGGGCATCGCCTTCCTCCTTCGGTCCAACTTTTGCAGAAGCTGCTGATGGAAAACTGTGGTTCGTAACGCGAGAAGACATTGGGGTGGTCGATCCTCCTCATCTTGCTTTGAACAAAGTTGCGCCACCGGTACACATCGAGCAAATCGTGGCCGACCACAAGATGTATTGGCAGAATTTGCCGGGCGCGGCAGTTTCGAGCGTGCATCTCCCGGCGCGAACTCGCGATCTGCAGATCGACTACACCGCTCTCAGCCTCACCGAGCCGGAGAAGGTTCACTTCAAGTACAAACTGGAGGGACAGGATCCCGCCTGGAGAGAGGTAGTGAATGACCGTGAGGCACAATATTCCAACCTTCCTCCGGGTCCCTATCGGTTTCGTGTGATCGCATGCAATAACAGCGGTGTCTGGAACCAGCAGGGCGATACGCTCGAGTTCTCGATTGCGCCGGCGTACTACCAGACGAATTGGTTTCGCGTTTTATGCGCTGTTCTCGTCCTGGTTTTGCTGTGGGCGGCTTACCGGTGGCGGCTGCGGCGAATGCACCATCGGTTCGAGATTACGCTGGAAGCGCGCGTCGGCGAGCGCACGCGTATTGCACGCGAACTTCACGATACTCTGCTTCAGAGCTTCCATGGAGTGCTGCTTCGACTCGAGATTCTTTCGCAGGTATTGAGAGAGCGCCCGATGGAAGCGCAACAGACGCTGGACAGAACGATTGACCTGGCCGCTAAAGCGATCACCGAAGGCCGGGATGCGATACAAGGATTACGCGAGTCTGTCGTCCAAAGGAACGATCTCGCACTGGCTGTGAATACCCTGGGAGAGGAACTCGCGGCGAATCCTGCCAACAATGGGTCTGCGGCGTTTCGGGTCACCGTTGAAGGCGAGCCGCGCGATTTGCATCCCATTCTGCGTGACGAGATATACAGGATTGCCGCTGAGGCGCTCCAGAACGCATTTCACCACGCCCGGGCGCGGCAAATCGAGGTTGAAATCCGCTATGACCATGACCAATTCCGATTGCGTGTGCGGGACGATGGAAAGGGCATGGACCTAGCCGTCCTGGAGAACCAGGCGCGGACTGGACACTACGGATTGCCAGGCATGAGGGAGCGGGCGAAACTTGTTTGCGGAACTCTGACCGTGTGGAGCGAAGTGGATGCCGGAGCAGAGGTGGAACTCACAGTTCCCGCAGCGGCCGCATACATGGGGAGCGGAAGGCGTTCCTGGTTCTCACGAACAGTCGCCGGGAGGCGGCGGTAGTTCCTCGGCCGTTGTTCAGCCGTCAATCAACGCCAAATCACTCGTCGACGGCAGATTACTCCTGACTAGTCCGCTTAGGGGAATGTAACGATTGGTTTGGCCAAAGTGACAGCCCTTCGTAACTCGAAGAATTCCAATTGAATCATTCCCGGACTTCGGCGCAACTGAGCGTCCGCAACAAGATTCGTTGGTTAGCTCTTTTTCCCCACGGCTAACAGTGTCTGGAACTGGGGCGCATCGGGATCTTTGTCCACCACTGATGCACGAACGTCAGTGAATCCTGCGCTGGTGAGCATGGCTTCGATCTCTGCTTCAGTGAACCCCAGCCACTCGTCGGCGTAGAGCTCGCGGGCTTCTTCAAACCGGTGCTTCGCCAAATCCAGAATCACGATGCGCCCGCCTGGTCGCAGAATTCTCCATCCTTCGCGCAAGGCGCGCTCCGGGCGCGCGGCGTGGTGCAGCGACTGCGAGAAGAAGACGAGATCGACGGATGCATCGTCGATCGGCACTTCTTCCATCTCTCCGAGCCGGAATTCAACATTCGAAGCACCTGCACGTCGGGATTGCTCCCGCGCTACGTCGAGCATCTTCTCTGACGAGTCGACCCCTATCACGCGCAAGGCATTCTGGGAGAGTAAAACGGCGGAGCCGCCATCGCCCGCGCCGAGATCGGCGATCGTCATCGGCGGCAGCAGATGCAGAAACGCTTCGGCCATGCTCTTCCATGATTTGCCGGGAACATAGTCGCGGCCCAGGCGACCAGCCATGTTGTCGAAGAAGGCACGCATCCTGTCCTGCCGTTTTTTCACGACGCGCCGCATCGCGGTCTGGTCGGCGGTTGCTTCGGGCGTCTCGCGCCTGGCTGCATCAAGCAATCCCACAATCATGGCGTTGCCATTCGCGGTGGAGAGGCGATAGAGATTGTTTTTGCCCGTGCGCCGGTCCTCCACCAGACCTGCCTGCTTGAGTTGCGACAGATGAGTCGAGATCGAGCTTTGACCCATCGTCAGAATCTCCTGCAGCTCCGCGACGGAGAGCTCTTCCTCCTTTAGAAGCAAGAGGATACGGAGCCTGTTTGGCTCGGCAAGCGCGCGCAGCGATTTGGTGATTGACGGCATGGGAAGATTCTGCTACACATCAATATATCACGATACGTCGATATCAAGGAGCTTTCATGGCCACCCCCATACTTGAAGTTGAGCAACTAGCCTACAAAGTCGCTGACCTTTCGCTGGCCGACTGGGGCCGCAAAGAGATTGCTATCGCCGAGCACGAGATGCCGGGCCTCATGGCGATCCGCAACAAGTACGCAGCCGAGAAGCCGCTGGCTGGCGTGCGCGTGACCGGCTCGCTACACATGACGATTCAGACCGCGGTGCTGATCGAGACGCTGACGAGCCTCGGCGCCGAGGTCCGCTGGGCTTCTTGCAACATTTTTTCCACGCAGGATCACGCGGCAGCAGCGATTGCGGCGGCGGGCGTGCCGGTATTCGCGTGGAAGGGCGAGTCGCTCGAAGAGTATTGGGACTGCACGTATCTTGCGCTGAGCCACAAGGGCGGCAAGGGCCCACAGCTGGTGGTGGACGACGGCGGCGACGTGACGCTGCTCATTCACAAGGGCTATGAGCTTGAAGAGGGCGACAAGTGGGTCGACACAGCCTCGGGCAATCACGAAGAGCAGGTGATCAAAGACCTGCTGAAGAAGATCTACGCCGAGGACCCGAAGCACTGGCATAAGGTGGTCAAGGAGTGGCGCGGCGTTTCAGAGGAAACGACGACAGGCGTGCATCGGCTCTATCAGATGCTGGAAAAGGGTAAGCTGCTGGTGCCGGCCATCAATGTCAACGACTCCGTGACCAAGTCGAAGTTCGACAACCTCTACGGCTGCCGCGAGTCGCTGGCCGATGGCATCAAGCGCGCCACGGACGTGATGGTTGCCGGCAAAGTTGCTGTGATTTGCGGCTACGGCGATGTGGGCAAGGGCTGCGCGCATTCGCTGCGCGGCATGGGCGCGCGCTGCATCATTACGGAGATTGACCCCATCAATGCTCTGCAGGCAGCGATGGAGGGCTTCGAGGTCACTACGGTTGAGGACACGCTGGGCCGCGGCGACATCTACGTGACCACCACCGGCAACGTGGACATCATCACCCTCGAGCACATGAAGAAGATGAAGGATCAGGCGATTGTCTGCAACATCGGCCACTTCGACAACGAGATCCAGATGGACCGGCTCAACGAAGAAAAGGGCGTGAAGAAGCTGAACATCAAGCCGCAGGTGGACGTTTACACGTTCCCGACTGGCAACAGCATCTTTATCCTCGCCGAAGGCCGCCTGGTGAACCTGGGCTGTGCGACGGGCCATCCGAGCTTCGTGATGTCGAACAGCTTCGCCAACCAGACGCTGGCGCAGCTCGATCTGTGGAAGAACAAGGACAGCTACAAGGTGAACGTCTACACGTTGCCCAAAAAGCTGGATGAAGAAGTGGCGCGGCTCCACCTTGAGAAGATCGGCGTGAAGTTGACCAAGCTCTCGCAGCGCCAGGCCGATTACATCGGCGTGCCGGTGGAAGGGCCGTACAAGGCGGAGTTCTACAGATACTAGAGCGGTTCCACAATTCACGTGCCTTTTCAGGTTTTGTGCAAGGTGGCATTTTCTTAAGGGAAATGCCACTTGAAAGCGGTGATTTCGGGTTACAGCAATTGTGGTACCGCTGTAATGCAGTACCGATTACAGTGGGGGGGCCGCACGAGCGGCCCGCTGCATTTGAACTAAATCTAGATTAGGGTGTGCAACGGATGAACTCGCAGCCAAGTTTTTCCTTCGAGTTGTTCCCGCCACGCAATGAAGAAGCCGCGGCCAAGTTGCCCGCTGTGCTGCAGAAACTGGCCGCGGTACATCCCCAGTATTTCTCTGTCACTCATGGCGCAGGCGGCTCAGACCAGGACGGCACTTATCAAACGCTTCTGACGGTTGTGCAGCACACGGGCGTCGAAGTTGCTCCGCACCTCACCTGCATTGGTTCGACCCGCGAAAGGATCGGGGAGTTGCTGCAACGCTACAAGGAAGCAGGCGCCCGGCGCATTGTGGCCCTGCGGGGCGATCTGCCGGCCACGGCGTTGAGTCCGGCTGCGCCGGGTGAATTCCACTATGCCAATGAGTTGGTGTCTTTCATTCGCGCGACGCATGGGGACTGGTTCAAGATTGAAGTGGCCGCCTATCCCGAGATGCATCCGCAGGCGCCCAGCTTCGATGCCGATTTCGAGAACTTCCGCCGCAAGGTCGAGGCTGGTGCGGATTCGGCGCTGACGCAGCTCTTCTATAACGCAGACGCCTATTGCGACTTCGTGGAACGCTGCGAAAAGGCAGGGATCAAGATTCCCATTGTGCCGGGTATCATGCCCATCACCAGCTTCGCGAACATTGTGCGCTTTTGTAACGGCTGCGGCGCCGAACTACCGCGCTGGATTCGCCTGCGGCTCGAACAATTGCAGGACGACAAGCCTGCACTTCTCGATTTTGGGACCAGCGTGGTCGCGCGACTCTGCGAAGCGCTTTTGCGCAATGGAGCGCCAGGGCTGCACTTCTACACCATCAATCAGGCTGAACCTACGCTGCGGCTGTGGGAGAATCTCGCACTGAACGTGCCGGCTTAAGCCAGGGATGCGATCGTTCGCAAGGAAGATCTGTGTTAGTGCGGCGATTTATCGCGCGCGACGGGGTGGAGTAGACGCCAGGCGTAACTGTGCATGAGCCGTGTCTGCTCAGCCTTCAGCGCAGCATAGGATCTCTTGACGTAGATATCGAATTCCGGCGGCCAGCCGATGGTGGAGCGGCGCTCCGAGTAGTCTCCCTCTGCCCACTTGGTCAGCACGGCCTTGTAGCCTACAACGTGCGTGACGAAATCCAGCAGGCACTGGGGCATCCGCTCTTCCACAATCAGGTGCGCTTTCCGGATGATGATCTGTTCGCGAATGTTGTTCAGCGGCATGAAGATGGTGGTCATCCACAGCATCCACTCTTTCATCTCCGAATCGAGGATGGGGTCGCTCTTCTCCTTGCCTTGCCGCTTCAGCAGCGAACGGTAGGCGATATCGCCGGCTTCCGATGCGACATACAGCGGCCCATAAAACTCGTTCAGCCGTTCATTGACCAGACGCAACTTCTCTTGCCGGCGTGCGAGCATGTGGGCGCTGAGTGAAGTAATTAAGTACCCCCCCAGTGCAAGGATGACCGTGAGAATGACGGCATTCTGCAAAATCGTCGGAACCGAAAATACGTCCATTGAGCGGGAAGTATACGCGGGGGCGGACCCGTTGCAGTGTGATCCAGACCACATGGCGCGGCCGGAAGTACCAACGACTGTTCGACCACAGCGGCCGACGATGCGGTCATAGAACACTCGTGATGGTGTAATTCCAGCGCATCCCCCTAATGTGCATTGTTGCGGCGTGTGCCAGGCACCTTTTCTGGGCCGGGAACGACCTGGATTTCGAAAAGTTTTGGCCAGAGTTTACCGGTGACGAAGATGCGGTCGTGCGCGGCGTCGTAGGCGATGCCGTTGAGCACTGCTTCAGCGCTTGAATGCTGGCTCGCGGGCAACAGGTTGCCGAGGTCGATCCAGCCGAGGACTGCTCCGGTCGCCGGAGAAATGCGCGCGATGCGATCGGAGTGCCATATGTTGGCGTAGATCTGGCCGTGGATAAACTCGAGTTCGTTGAGCTGATCAACGGATTTGCCGTGGTCTTTCACCGTGATGCTGCGTGTCTCGCGAAATGTCGCGGGGTCAAAGAAGCGAAGAGTGGCCGAGCCGTCGCTGAGGATCAGGTTTTTCGCGTCATGCGCCAGGCCCCAGCCCTCGCCGTCGTACTGGAACGAGCGAAGGAAGCGAAAGGTCGCGCGATCGTAGACCAACGCGATATGCGATTGCCAGGTCAGCTGAATCAGCGTGCTGCCCCAGTCCGTGAGTCCCTCGGCGAAATACTTGCTGGGTACATCCTGAAACTGCAGGATGCGTCCTGTGTCGAGGTCTTCCTCGCGAAGGGAGGACTTTCCCTGAATGCCGGTGCTCTCGTAGAGATGGCCGTCGACGTAGATGAGGCCCTGCGTGAAGGCCTGTTGATCGTGCGGGTAGGCGTGGACGACGCGATAGGTGTCTGCTGCGAAAGAACTCCATGCTGCGCAGAGCGCGACAACGGCGATCAAGGCGAAACGGCAACGGGAAAGGCGGCGCATTCTTTGCGATTTTAGTTCGATCCATGGGCTGGTTCGAAATCAGCTTGCGCCGAGATAGACGAATCGCAACAGGAACAACACGGCCAGGATGTACAGAAGCCAGTCCTGCTTGCGGTAGTTGCCCGTAGCTAAATGAAGCACCGCCCAGGCGATGATGCCGAAGCCGAGTCCGTTGGCAATCGAATAGGTGAGCGGAATCAGGACGAGCGTGAGGAATGCAGGGACCGCGACGAGGGGTTCGTGCCAGCGAATTTCCGTGATCGTTGCCAGCATCAGCGAGCCGACGAGGATCAATGCGGGAGCTGTGGCGGCGGAAGGGACGACACCGACGAATGGCGCCGCCCCGACAGCGGCAAGAAACAACAGACCGGTGACGATGGCGGTCACGCCGGTGCGCCCGCCGGCGGCGACGCCCGCTGTGGATTCGACATAGCTCGTCACTGTAGATGTGCCGACCATGGAGCCGAAGACGGTTGCGGTGGCGTCAGCGAGCAGGATCCGATTGAGGCGGGGAATCGAGTGATCGGCGGCAATGAGCCCGGCACGCTTGGTGACGGCGACGAGCGTCCCCAGATTGTCGAAGAGATCGACGAAGAAGAAGACGAAGATGATTTCGAGCAAGCCCTTATTGAGCGCCCCGCGTATATCGAGTTTGAGGAATGTGCCGGCAAGGCTTTGAAAGCCGCCGCTCGCTGGTGTCCAATGCACAATGCCCATGGCCCAGGCGATCCCTGTGATGACGAGAACGCCGATGAGAATGGAGCCGCGGACTTTCCTGATCTCAAGGGCCACCATGAGAATGAGGCCAAGCAGCGCAAGAGCCGCGGTCGGGTTGCGGATGTTGCCGAGACCGACAAGGGTGGCGGGATCGCTGACGACCAGGCCCGCGTTGCGAAACCCGATGAAAGCGATGAAGAGACCGATGCCGCTGGCGACGGCTGCGTAAAGTTCATGCGGGATGGAGCGCAGAATCATCTGGCGGATGCCTGCGGCAGTGAGCGCGAGAAAGATCACGCCGGAGAGAAACACCGCGCCCAGCGCCGTCTGCCAGGGGATGTGCATCTTGAGGCACACGGTGTAGGTGAAGTACGCGTTGAGGCCCATGCCTGGCGCGAGCGCGATGGGATAGCGCGCGATGATGCCCATTAGAATGGAGCCGAATGCCGCCGAGAGACAGGTGGCCGCCGTGACCGCAGGCAACGGTACGCCAGCCGCGGCGAGGATGGCGGGGTTGACCAGCACGATGTAGGCCATCGTGAGAAATGTCGTGACTCCGGCCAGAATCTCGGTGCGCCAGTTGGTCCCCAGATGAGTGAATTCAAAATAGCGTTCGAGGATTTTCAGCATGTGCGGGTGCAACTAGAAAAACATAGACGAGGTGTAACGCAAAGACATTTGTGCAATGCGCCGCAGTTTCGGCTTTGGCCGATTCTTGTTAGTATCGAGAATCCATGCAGCAAAACTCAGGAAATCGTCGCCGTCTAATGCAAGCTCTGCGGGCCGTGCTCGAAGTCGCGTTCATTGTGTTCCTCTTTTATTCGAACTTGCTGATGGGGGAATTCACGGTCGCCAACGGGCAAGGGAAGAGCCTCGCTTACGCGTTGAACGACATCTTTACCGGAACGAATTTCCTGATCGCGATGGTCTCGGCATTAATTGGATATGTATTGTTTGAAACGCTCCGCAGGAAGCTCTAGCTCGACAGGAGTCTGGCTGCGTCTTTGGCGAAATAGGTCACAATAAAATCAGCGCCGGCACGGCGAATGCCAAGGAGCGATTCGAGAATGGAACGGTCGCGGTCGAGCCAGCCCTTTTCAAAAGCAGCTTGGAGCATGGAATATTCACCGGATACCTGGTAGGCGCCAATGGGCACATCGACGCGCTCGCGGGCTGCGCGGACCACGTCGAGATAAGGCATGGCCGGCTTCATCAGGATCATGTCCGCGCCTTCTTCGAGGTCGAGGTCGATCTCACGCAGGGCTTCGCGCAGGTTGGCCCCATCCATCTGATAGGTTCTGCGATCGCCGAATTGGGGCGCCGAGTCAGCTGCTTCGCGGAAGGGTCCATAAAACGCAGAGGCGAACTTGGATGCGTAGCTGAGGATGGGAATCTCGGCGAGACCATTCTTGTCGAGGTCCGCACGAATGGCGGCAACACGGCCGTCCATCATGTCACTGGGAGCGACGATGTCGGCCCCGGCGCGGGCCAGGCTGGTTGCGGTGCGAGCCAGCAGCTCAAGGGAAGGATCGTTGTCGACAGCAAACCCCTCAGAAGTTTTAATTACGACGCCACAGTGGCCATGGCTTGTGTACTCGCAGAGGCAGACGTCGGCGATGAGGACGAGGCTCTTGGCTGCCGAGGATTGCTTGAGCGCGCGCAGTCCCTGCTGCACAATGCCGCTTTCGTCCCAGGCACCGGTGGCCTGTTCGTCTTTCGTATCGGGAAGGCCAAAGAGCAGCAGACCGCCGATTCCGAGCTTAGCCGCCTCTTCGGCTTCGCGCACCGCCTCATCGACGGAGAGGTTAAACACTCCAGGCATGGAGCTGACGGCGTTGCGCACGCCCTTGCCGGGGCAGAGAAACAGGGGATAAATCAGATCTCCAGGGTCAAGAGCGGTCTCGCGGACCAGCGCGCGGAGCGAGTCGGTTCGGCGCAGGCGCCGCATGCGATTCTGCGGAAAGCTCATGGATTCATTCTAAGGGAACAGAGAAACAGAGAAACAGGGAACAGGGAACAGGGAACAGGGAACAGGGAACGGGGAACAGCCGCCAACTCCGCTATCCACGCTGTCTCCGCCAACTCCGCTTAAAGCTGATCGTAGAGCGTGGTATTGCGGTAGCCGAGCAGGGTGACCAGTGTCCAGATGCCGAGGGCGGTGCCAATGGGAATCCGGATCAGGGAGATGAATGCCGCGACGATCGCCACCACCCGGCCCCATTGTGTCCGTTCCATCAGGCCCCAGCCGGCAAGGAGCGCGAGCGCTGAGCGGACCAGCATGATGGACCATGCAAAGTGAATCAGGGCCGGGCCGAAACCCCAACCGGGACCGAATGGACCGTGGCCCCACGGACCGAAGCCATGATTGAGAAATGAGTTGGCAAAGGCCATGCCGATGAAGCCGAACGCAAGCGACAATCCCCCGTACACGAACCAGACGATGCTGAGGGCCTTAACGCGACTCGAATAATTCTGGAGCTGGAAATCGAAATTGGGCACCATGGGCATTGGCGCCGCCACCGGGCGGCCGCAATGGGCGCAAACCGCTTGCCCCTGCGCCAGAGCCTGACCACATCCGCTGCAAAACATGGTTGCCTCCTCCGAAATCCGTACTGAGCTTAATACGAAAAGGAAGCGGCTTGCGTTCCAGAAAGATTGACCGGTCGATTGAAAGCTCGATCAACGGGTCCCGGAAGGCTGGCGCTCCTTCTCCCAATGCTCCTCGTGACGGTCGTCGCGGAGAGTGAGGGAGAGGATGCGGCCCTGGGGATCGCGTTCGACGGTGATGCGCGTAAGACTGATGCCATTGGGATAGAAAAGGGTGGAGAGCGACTCGGCGGCAAGTTCGGCGATTTCACCATGAATGTTCTTCTGGAAGAGCTGGTCGCCCTGGCGGAAGAGGGTGACGGCGAGCGCGCCGTGTTCGTCGAGGTAATCGCCCGCGAAGCTGTCGAGTTGCGCCGGAGTGAGCCGGAGCGCGGGAGGATGCAAGGGAATGACAAGGCGCTCGGCGTATGGAGGTGGCTCCTGTTTTGGATCCAGGCGGTGGGAAAGCAGCCATCGAGGTAAATCGGGCTCGGTAAATGCGCGAAACCAGCAGTCGTGGCGGAGGCCCTGGTAGACCCAGTATCGGATGTGGCCGCCGGAAGCCTTGAGCGCCGCGAACATCAGTTCGTCTTCGCGCACGGGCACGACGGGATCGTCGCTGCCATGGAAGGCCCAGATGGGTGTGCGGCCAATGGCCTGCGCATATTCAGCGGGGAGTGTTGCTGCCTCGCGCCAGCGTTCCGGCGCATAGCTCCAGAAGATGCCGCCGGCCGCAATCGCGATGGCAGCCCACCGCTTTGGATATGTGCGCGCGATCTCCCAGGCGCCATAGCCGCCGAGAGAAAGTCCCGTGAGATAAGTGCGCGCGGTGTCGGCGTGGAACTCGATGGTTTCCTGGTCGAGGGCAGCCATAGCCACGGTCATCATGTCGGGGTCGGTCCAATAATGCCCCTGTGGGCATTGAGGCATGACGATGATGAAGGGCCAGCGCTCGGGATGATCGCGCACCGCTTCCGGCAGGCCGATTTGCGTTTGCCACATGCCTTCGCCGCCGCGTTCGCCGCGTCCGTGGAGAAACAGAATGATGGGCCATTGCCGATGGTCGTCGCGCCTCCAATCCTCCGGAAGATAGACCTGGAAGCGATAGAGGACGCCATGGAGATCGAGGGTGCGATTGAGAAAGCCGGTTTCCTGAAAGTTCTTCGGGTGGAAAGATTGCGGACCGGCGAGCGCACTCGTCTGGGTGAGCGCCAGCGGTGATGCGATGAGAAGGCAAACCGCAAGAGCTCTCGCGAGGGCGTGCATACGTTTTCCCATCATACGGCCAAGAGTCCGCCACCGTTGATCTTTGGGGCGCCGCAGGCAGGGGGAATTGCGCCTTCGGATTCCTTCGTAATTCCTGACAAATTTCTTACGAACCGGCGTGAAAGAATGAGCGGGACCAGCAAAAAGGCAACATGAGTCAACTGGAACCCGCAGACACACTCGACCACTATCGCATTGATGCGACAGTTTCCCGCAGCGGTATGTCGACCCTGTACCGGGCGACCGACCAGAAGACAAACCGTCAGGTTGCGCTCAAGGTGCCTCATCCAGAGATGGAAGCCGACCCGATACTGCTGGAGCGCTTCAAGCGTGAGGAAGAGATCGGTCAACTGCTGGACCACCCAGGGGTAGTGAAGACCTACGACGGCGAAGCTCGCAGCCGCGTCTACATGGTTATCGAGTGGGTCAACGGCAGGCTGTTGCGCGCGATTCTGAACGAAGAGAAGAGACTGCCGATTGAGCGGGCGGTGAAGATCGCCGTCAGCATCTGTGACGCGCTCGACTATATGCACAAGCATGGGATCGTCCATCGCGACTTGAAGCCGGAAAACGTGATGGTAGATGAGAACGACAATATCAAGTTGATCGATTTCGGCATTGCCATGAAAGAAGACGCGCGACGGCTGACCTTTGTGAACCTCTCGGCCACGCTGGGGACCCCGGATTACATCTCTCCGGAACAAGTGAAGGGTCAGCGTGGAGACCAGCGCAGCGATATCTATGCGCTGGGGATCATGCTCTATGAGATGCTGACCGGACGCGTGCCGTTTATCGGAGCCAACCCGCTGGCGGCGATGAACGAGCGAATCCTGATTGAGCCTCCAGCGCCGCGTGCACTGAACGAGCAGGTTTCGCCGGAACTCGAAGAAATTCTGTATCGCGCGCTGGAGCGGGACCCACGCCACCGCTATGCGACCGCCCACGAGATGATGTGGGATCTGGAGCACCAGGAGCAGGTGGGAGTCGAAGACCGTGGTCCGCGCACGCTCGGCCGGCGTGGAGTGAACAAGCGGATGCTGCTCTATGCGGGCATGGCGCTGGTCCCGGTGATGTTGTTTGCGCTGATGCTGCTGCTGGCGAAGCGGTAAACCGATCTGCACAACGCAAACCAGAATCCCGATTCCCCCAGCTACTGGCCGGAGCCGGTCAGCGGAATGATCGTCCGGGAACCGGACTCGTCGATAACAGTGAGCGATCCCACGCGAGGTCCAGTTTCAGAAGGTGTGAAGGCGACGGTAACAGTGCATGCCCGGTGCGATTTGAGCGGGGACGACGAGACGCAATCGTCGGTCTCGGAAAAGTACGGGGTTACGTTGACTTCTAAAACCTTCAACGGGCCAAGAGTCGTATTGACAAGCCGAAGGCTTTTTTCGCCCCGCATTCCGACCATTTGACTTCCGAAAGACAACGAATATGCCGACGGATTCAGCGCAAACGGATGAACAGTCACCGGGATCGCCAACTGGATTTTCTGGCCCTCTAGCCGATACGTCGCCAACACGATGCCTTTCCCTGGCATTCTGGATGTTACGGCCCCTTGTTCATCGATCTCCGCGACGCTTGGGTTTGTGGAGGAATACGTAACCTTCGATGATGCGCGGACGTCCAAAACCTGGCCGTCTGGAA
Source organism: uncultured Acidobacteriaceae bacterium (assembly GCA_963745845.1). Classification (GTDB taxonomy): domain Bacteria; phylum Acidobacteriota; class Terriglobia; order Terriglobales; family Acidobacteriaceae; genus Telmatobacter. The sequence goes on from CAVUZE010000008.1 coordinate 456,147, forward strand.
ATGTGGCGAACAACAGGGTGGGTAATGACTCTCCGGGCGATCTAAAGCTAGGCGGGGGCATCCCGTTACTGAGCTTCAGGGGCAAATCAGGGCGCTCGACATCGATCTCAATCGGTCGAGAGTCGACGTTCTTTCCTGGCACAATCACGCCCATGGCTGTGATGGAGTACTTTCGGCAAATATTGAAATCGGCTGGAATGGTCAAGGAGAAGTGCGCGGGAACGCTGGTCTTCGAGCCGACGATCCCAATTGGACCCTCTCCCACAAGCCCCACGAATTGAAACGGGGTGTCGGGCGAGTTCACGGTAACCGAGAATACCTCGCCTGGATGAACGACTGTGCCGTCGCCCGGGGAAGTGATTTGAAGAGTCTGACCAGAAGCGAAGACACCCACCATCCACGTGAAGGCAAGCTGCGCTGCAAGGCAAGTCCGGTAGGCGTGCATATGAGCAAGAATCTAGCATTTGTCGCGTCATTCAATAGGTGATTCGCAGTACACGCAAAGAAATAGATGCAGTTGGTTGCGCTGGCGGCACCGCAATGGCGACAGCCATGCGCGCGGTTATCATACCGGTGCAACTCCGTTAAGGAGATTAAGTTGGCAGCTGTTTCAGAGTCTTGCGCGCTCGGCGCGACCAGGGACGCTCGCGGCGGCGCAGGTAGCTGGGCATGGTCGGTTCCTTGTCGAGCACCTTCTGGGCCCATTGCCGCGCCTCGGCTGTGCGGCCTTCCGATGCCAGCAAATCGGCGAAGTTCAAGTACGTTTCCGAGAGCGTCGAGGTGACGGTAACCTGCCGAAAAAGCGCCTCGGATTTTTCTTTCTGGCCAGTGAGCGCATAGGCTTGCGCGAGAAGGCCACCAGCCCGATAGAAATCGTGATTTGGGTCTTTGGAAACGACCTTCTCCAGGTCCGGCAATGCCGCTGCGGCATCGCCGAGCATCACCGCGCAAACGCTCCGATGATAGAAAGTCTCGAGCGTGTTGGAGCGCGCAGCGATGGCCTTGTCGAATGCGTTCCTCGCTAATTGGAGGTCGCCGTTCTCCATCAGTATTTCGCCGAGTTCTTCAAAATTGCCTGCGGAGGGATTGTCGCGGATGGCGAGTTCAAGGACCTCGATGCGCTTCGTTCGGGAGAAGCCTTTGAACGATTGATTCAGAAGGCCTGCGTCGGGAAGTACCTCGGCGAACATATAGACCAGCGCGCCAATCGGACCAAGGAACAGGATGATATAGAGCCAATAAGTGTCGGGGCGACGGCGAATGAAATGAATGATGGCCGCGGCCTGGAGGAAGAGGCCCCAGGGATAGAAAAGATGTGTAAGTGCTCCCATGCAGTGGTTGGTGCTGCGCCCGATTATAAGGTGGGTGCGGCGGGCTGTAACTTCTACTTTTGTTGAATTGAGTGCGTTCCGGGTGCAAGGGAATTACACCGAGGGCAATTGCCGTATATGGGCAAAATGCTATGCGCGGCGCTCAACGATACGAGTCGTCGCGGTGAACGACGAACTCGGGATAGGCGCCGCCGCCCAGTTCGTGCAGGTCCATGCCGATGCGTTCGCCATCGGGATCGACGCGGAATGGAACGACCCGGTTGAGCAAGGCGAAGAGCAGATAAATCAACGGCAGGACGAAGCCGAGCAGCGCCGAGATGCCGATGAGCTGGGCGAGAAGCTGACCCGGTTGAGGCGCGAAAATGCCCGCTGCGAGCAATCCCCAGAGGCCCCCGGCGGCGTGCACGGAGACGGCGCCGGAAGGATCGTCGATGGAGACGGCGAGCTCGAGGAATTCGACAAGAAATGGAACCGCGATGCCCGCGACGAGTCCGGTAAAGATGGCCGCAAGCGGCGAGACGAGACTGGCGCACGCGCTTGAAGTGATGAGTCCAGCAAGCCAGCCGTTCGCGCAAAGGCTGGCGTCCGGTTTACCGAAGCGGATGCTCGTGACAGTGAAGGTGGCTGCCAGAGCGGCTGCGGCCGAGAGCAGCGTATTAATCGCAGTGCCGGGAAGCGCAGAAGGCAGCGCGCCGAGCCAGAGCAGCGCCCCCGCCATGTTCAAGGCCAGCCAGCCGACAAGCGCGATGAGGCAGCCGAAGAGGACGTAGACAGCGTTGTGTCCCGGCATGGCAGTGGCGAGGCCGTCCTTGGGGAACTTGCCGCGGCGCGGACCGGCGATCCAGATCACGGCCAGTGCACTAAAACCGCCCAGGACATGGACTGTCGCGGCGCCGCCAACGTCGAGAAATCCCGAGCCGAGCGAAAAGTTTTGGCCGAGCTGTGCCAGCCATCCGCCACCCCAGATCCAATGTGCCACGAACGGAAAAACGAGGGCAGCGAGGACTGCGGCGGAGGCAGCTCCCGCCGTCAAACGCCAGCGATCGGCGCCGGAACCCCAGGGAATGAGAACCGCAAGAGCCAAAGCAAGAAATTCAAAGAGCAATGCAAGCTGTGTGCGGATCGGCGAAACAGCGAGACCGCTCAGCGCGAGAGGTCCTGTTCCTGCCCAGTTCCACGCTGTTCCCGAAAGATGGAAAATGTGACCGGGACCGGATGTGCCATCGGCGAAAGTTGCCCCGAACAGGGCGAAGACTAGGACCGAGACAGACAGCATGAGCAGGCTGCCGAGCATCGATTGTGCTGCGGAACGCGAACGGCCGAGACCCGCGTTGATGAGAGCCAGACCCGCAACGGCGAGTGATGCGAACAACAGAAGCGGAAGGGTGAGGGCAAACGAGGCCTCGGCGACGGGCGGACCAGGGGACGCGATCATCGGTGCGATTCTCCCCCTTCCATCTCGCGGCCAAAGGCTGAGCCATGACGGCCGCGTTTTGGCGTCATGTGCCCGCGAATGGCAACGCCCAGCCCCATGGCTTCGACAGCAAGGCCGCACACGACGAATGCTCCGCGCGTGGCAGGCGCGGGAAACAGCAGAATGGCTGCGAGGGTTAGAAAGAAACCGGCTGGCATGACGAGCAGACCTGCGTATTTCATGACCCAATCCTTTCCTGCTTTGCCTACCGGGTGAGGGAGATCCCGTGAGACTGCGCCCGCAGACGATAGAGGACTGTTCTCCGAACACGCGGTTCGCAAAAACAATCGCAATATGAAACGAACGGCAGCCGGTTGGAATGCCTTGATGAATTCTAAATGAACGCACGGGAAGGCTTCCGTAGATGGGCATGAATCGGCAGGTCTCCGGTGACGCCCAGGCAGGCCCTTATGAGTTCTTTTCGAAACACGATCAATAATGGCCTATGTATCGTCGTCTTAATCCGAAGCACCGGTCAGTCTCCGTGATTCTTGGTGCGGTCACGATGGTCGGTGTTGGAGGGCTGTTCGTTTGGGACGTCGATCCACGTATATTTCCTCCAAATGCCCACGATTTTCTGGGCGCATTCCCACTGGCTATGATTGCGGTCGCCTATTTGGCGTATCAAGCCGCGCATCGGCCTACGCGTATGGAGTTTGTGAAGGCAACATTGCTGGCAGCAGCGTTTCTGTTCTGGGCGGCCAATCAACTGTGGCCCAATCTGCGCCAGGCGACGCTTTTTAACGACATTGCGATTGGACTCTTCGTCCTCGATGTGTTTTTGGTGATCATGGGCTGGCCGTCGACATCACCCGACGAGGCGTTCGCTGAAAGCTACGCGTCGCCGCAAAAGCAGGAACCTATTTGACTGCGTTCCGCAACGCAGGACCGGAAAATGTGTACGCGGAATGCCTGAGCGCTGTTGACAGCGATGATTCAACCGATGCAGAGATGCTGCAGCCTGCGTTAGGATTTTGATGACCGCAATCTCATCCCTTGGTACGCACGGCGCCAAGGCGACGGTGGTGTTTACCCTTCTTCGGACCTTGTCACAACGGGTGTCTTTTCAGCACAATACAAATATTTCGCGAGACGAACATTTTTTCGGATTTGAGCCGGTCGAATGCTTGCGCAGCCGGTTCTGACTGCTATATTGAATTTTCGGGGTCATCCGACACACAGCTTCCCTTTGCAGCAAAACTGAAAATAACCGCGAGATATGTGACCGCCAGCACGGCGCACATCGAGCGGAATAGAACGACGAAAAACAAAGCAGGAAAGCATTCATGGCGCAGATATTCGATCGCAGCTCCAATGCTTTGGCTCGCATGAGCCTGGTTTTGACGGGGCTGATTGTGATCGCTCTCGGGGTTACGTTGGATGAGTTACAGCGCTCTCCATGGGTTACACGGCAAGGGCAGAGGCCGGAGCAGCCGGTGCCGTTCAGCCACAAACATCATGTGCAGGGCCTTGGGCTGCAATGCCAGTACTGTCATGTGACGGTGGAGAAGTCGAGTTACGCAGGAATTCCTCCCACGAAGACATGCATCAATTGCCATGCGCAGATATGGACCAATGCGCAGCTTCTTGAGCCAGTCAGAAATAGCTGGGCGACGGGGCAATCGCTGGTTTGGACGAAGGTGCACGATCTTCCGGATTTTGTTTACTTCAGTCACGAAATTCATGTGAACAAGGGCTTGGGATGTGCGACTTGCCATGGGCGAGTGGACCAGATGCCACTGATGTATGCGCAGAACACGCTGCAGATGGAATGGTGTTTGGATTGCCATCGCAATCCCGCGAAGAACCTGCGCCCGACGGGACAGATTTACAACATGGCGTGGGAAGCTCCGGCTGAAGATCGCCCCGTGTGGTGCTCGGTGGGTGATGAAAAGACCGGAACGCCGACGGCCCAGAGTGTGAATTGTGTAACGAAGGATCCAGCCGCGAACCCGCAGGTGCTGGCTGAGTTGATGCCGCCGGTGCTGCTCAAGACGGCCGCATTGACGAGTGATACATCGACTGCGGCGTTGAACCAGACCGCTGGCAGCGTCGACTTCAAGAAGTTCACAAGCCAAATGGAGTTGGGGCACTTTCTGGAGAAGCAGTACCACATTCGCACGCCACGCGAGCTGACCAGTTGCGAGGTCTGCCATCGATGAGCGAACAGCGGATGCACGGAACCTGGAATGGAACGGAGAACCCGACGGGGAACACCTTGGATAACGGAAAAAACAAGGCAGCCCAAGATGAAATCGGCGCGCCGATGACTGCAGTCCCGATGACTCTCGCCCAGGTGCGGGAAGAGCTGAAGGGCGCCAAAGGCAAGAAGTACTGGCGTTCGATCGATGAGCTCGCCAATACGGAAGATTTTCAGGCTGCCGTGGAGCGGGAATTCCCCGCGGCTGCGCAGGAGTGGGTCGATCCGGTTTCGCGGCGCGGCTTTATGAAGTTGATGGGCGCGTCCATGGCGCTGGCTGGATTGGCTGGTTGCACCAAGCAGCCCGATGAGCCCATTTATCCCTATGTGAAGGCTCCTGAAGACCTGGTGCTGGGCAAGCCGAATTATTTTGCGACGGCCCACCCGTTCGTGACGGGTGCAGTGCCAGTGCTTGTCAAGAGCGATGAGTTCCGTCCCATCAAGGTAGACGGCAATCCGGATCACGCTTACAACCGCGGTTCGTCTGATGTGTTTTCGCAGGGATCGCTGCTCGATCTCTACGATCCTGACCGCTCGAAGCATGTGACCTATCGCGGCGAAATCCGGGAGTGGGCGGAGTTCGCGCAGGAGTTACGGCTCAAGGCTGCAGCGAGCAAGGATGGAACCGGCCTTTACTTCCTGAGTGCGACGATCACTTCGCCGACGCTGGCGCGGCAGTGGAAGGCGGTCCAGGCGGCCTATCCCAAGGCGACACTGGTTCAATATGACCCGGCAATCGCAGGGACGTGGCTGGAAAAGGGGCTGAACGTTCAGTATGACCTGAGCCAGGCCGACGTTATCGTCTCGCTCGATGCGGATTTTCTTTCGGGGTCGGCGTATCCCGGCTTTCACAAGCTGGTGGGCGACTACGCGAAGCGGCGCAAGGATCCAGCGAATGGAATGAACCGGCTGTACGCCGTCGAGAGCTCGACGACCACGACGGGCATGAAGGCTGAGCATCGGTTGGGGCTGCGTGCGAGCGAGATTCCGGCATTTGCAGCGGCATTGGCCCAGGCTGTCGGCGCAGCCGGCGTTTCGGCCCCGTCCTATGCATGGACCGCGGACCAGCAGAGATTTTTGGCCTCGCTGGCAAAGGATCTGAGGGCGAGCGCCGGCAAGAGCGCCGTCCTTCCCGGTCTGTATCAGGACGAGTCCGTCGCCCAACTCGCAATGGCCATCAACGGTGCGCTCGGCAACATCGGCAAGACGGTGACGGTCTCGAGCGAGCCGGCGATTCCGCTTCCCAGCGATCAGATTGGTGATTTGAAGGCTCTGGTGGCCGCGCTGAACGCAGGCAAAGTGGATTGGCTCGTGATCCTGAATTCCAATCCAATCTATTCGGCGCCTGCGGATTTGGAATTTCTGTCCGCCTTCAACAAGGCCAGCATCGTCGCGCATCTCGGACCGAATGTGGATGAGACGGCGCAGATCGCGCACTGGCATATCCCGTCGGCTCATTATCTGGAGTCGTGGTCCGACGCACGTGCCTATGACGGAACCGTTTCCGTGGTGCAACCTCTGATCGATCCGCTTTATGGCGGTAAGTCGGCGCACCATGTGTTGCAGACGTTACTCGACGAGCCGCTGTTGAGCGCTTATGACGCGGTGCGGCTGACGCAGAAAGACACTATCAAGGGAGACTTTGAGACAGGCTGGCGCAAGGCGCTGCACGACGGGTGGATCGCGAACACGGCGTTTGCGGCAGGCACGGCCAAATCTGCTCTGTCCTCCAAGGTTCCAGCGCCCGCCTCAAAGGACGCGATTGAAATCATCTTCCGGCCCGATCCGAACGTCTATGACGGGCGCTGGTCGAACGTAGGCTGGCTACAGGAACTGCCCAAGCCGGTCACGAATTTGAGCTGGGACAACGCAGCGATTGTTTCAGGCGCGACGCTGACCAAGCTGGGCCTCGAAGAAGACGACATTGTCGAGTTGAGTGTTGGCAACGGCAAGGTGAAGGCGCCGGTGATTGTGGCGCCCGGTCATCCCGACAACTCCGTCACTGTCTATCTCGGCTACGGCCGCGAATTCGCGGGGCGCGTGGGTTCGGGCGCGGGCTTCAACGCCTACCTGATTCGGCCGACTTGGGCGCCGTTTTACGCAACGGGCGCGCTGAAAAAGGTCGATGGCAAGTGGGGCGTGGCGATCACCAAGAGCCACTATCAGGACCACCGTTCGGCGACGGTCAGCGGACAGGGCCACGGCAACAATTCGCTCGAGGCCGATGAGGCGATCAGTGAACGCGGCATCATTCGCTATGCGACGCTGGACGAGTATAAGGCGAACCCGAATTTCGCGCACGAGGGCGAAGGACACGACACGCCGGAGATGGGCACGTCGCTCTTTCCCAACTGGACGTACACCGAGAACAAGTGGGGCATGTCGATCGACATGAACAGCTGCACGGGCTGCAATGCCTGCATCGTGAGCTGCTATGCCGAGAACAACATCGCCGTGGTGGGCAAGCAGCAGGTGCGTATCGGCCGCAATATGCAATGGCTGCGCATCGATACCTACTTCGAAGGCGATCTGTCCGCGCCGCGCGCACATTTCCAGCCCATGACCTGCCAGCATTGCGAAAATGCACCGTGCGAGCAGGTCTGTCCGGTGGGCGCTACAGTGCACACGCCCGAAGGCCTGAACATGATGGTCTACAACCGCTGTGTGGGCACGCGCTACTGCTCGAACAACTGTCCCTACAAGGTGCGGCGGTTCAATTTCCTGCTCTACTCCGATTACGAGACGGAGAGTTTGAAGCTGTCGCGCAATCCGGATGTTTCTGTGCGGTCGCGCGGGGTAATGGAGAAGTGCAGCTATTGCGTGCAGCGCATTACCGCGGCGCGCATCGAGGCCGACAAGGAGAATCGTCCGATTCGCGATGGCGAAGTGGTGACGGCTTGCCAGCAGGCTTGCCCAGCCTCGGCGATTACCTTCGGCAATCTCAATGACAAATCGAGCAAGCTTGCAAAGCTGAGAGCCGATGAGCGCAATTACCAGGTGCTCGCCGACCAGAACACGCGCCCGCGGACGACGTACGTTGCAGAAGTGTTGAATCTGAATTCCGAACTCGAAGAAGCGCCGGTGGAACATGCGCCGGCGAAGGGTTGAAGTCACGATGGCAACCAAAGAAGTGAAAACCAACAACCCAGGCGTTGATCCGGCGACAGGAGAATACCGGGTCGTTGGGCTCGGCGAGACCTTCAGGTCAGTCACCGATAAGATCACGCGGATTGTGCTCACGCCGCACACGCCGCTGGGCTGGCTGGCACTGTTCGGGATCGCGGGCGGCGGCGCGACTGTGCTGCTGGTGGCGGTGACGTGGCTGTTTCTGAAGGGCGTCGGCATCTGGGCCATCACGCAGCCGGTCGCGTGGGGCTTCGCGATTATCAACTTCGTCTGGTGGATCGGCATCGGCCACGCCGGCACGCTGATTTCCGCGATTCTGCTGCTGTTCAAGCAGAGTTGGCGCAACTCGATCAGCCGCTTTGCCGAGGCAATGACAATTTTTGCCGTGGTCTGCGCGGGCATGTTTCCGCTGATTCACGTAGGCCGTCCGTGGCTTGGATACTGGCTGTTCCCATATCCGAACACGATGGATGTGTGGCCGCAGTTCCGTTCGCCGCTGCTGTGGGACGTCTTTGCCGTATCGACGTATGCAACGATTTCGGTGGTCTTCTGGTACATCGGCATGGTTCCCGATTTCGGCACCTTCCGCGATCATGCACAATCCAAAATCGCTCAATATTTCTACGGCATGATTTCGTTGGGCTGGCGCGGTTCAGCGCGCCACTGGATGCGCTATGAGACGGCTTCGCTGCTGCTGGCCGGGTTAGCAACGCCGCTGGTGCTCTCGGTGCATACGGTCATCAGCTTCGACTTCGCCGTGGCAGTTCTGCCGGGATGGCACACAACGATTTTCCCGCCGTACTTCGTTGCCGGCGCCATTTATTCGGGCTTTGCGATGGTGCTCACGCTGGCAATTCCGCTGCGAAAGTTCTACCACCTTGAAGCATTGGTGACCGAGCGCCACATCGACAATATGGGCAAGGTCATGCTGGCGACGGGCTTCATCGTGGCCTACGGTTACGGAATGGAAGCCTTCATGGCGTGGTACTCGGCTTCGCACTGGGAGGCCTTCATGTTCTGGAATCGCGTCTTCGGGCCGATGGGGTGGTCCTACTGGGTGCTGGTCACCTGCAACCTCGCGATTCCGTTGACCACCCTCTGGTCGCGCAAGCTGCGCACCTCGATCCCGTTCATGTTTTTCATCTCGATTGTGGTCAACACGGGCATGTGGTTTGAGCGCTTCGTCATCGTCGTGACCAGCCTTTATCGCGACTTCCTTCCGTCGTCGTGGGGAACTTACCGAGCGACCAAGTGGGACTATATGACGTTTGTGGGCACGCTCGGGTTGTTCACGACCTTGTTCTTGTTGTTTGTGCGTTTCCTGCCCATGATTCCTATGAATGAAATTCGTATGTTGCTGCCGGCGGCGAAGATCAAGCCGAAGGCTGCGGAGGCTGCGGACTAATATATGCCCGCTCGCGAAGGAACGTACGGCCTGCTGGCCGAATTCGATACGCCGGGCGACCTGGTGAGGGCCGCGCGGCAGGCGCGTCAGGATGGATGGCGGCGCATGGATTGCTATACGCCTTATCCGGTGGAAGAGGCCGCGGAAGCGATCGGTTTTCATCGCAACAAGGTGCCGCTGGTGACTTTGGTGGGCGGGCTGATGGGCCTGACGGCGATGTTCTTGCTCGAGACCTGGATTTCGACGCTGGCGTTTCCGCTGAATATCGGCGGCCGGCCTCCCTACTCGTGGCCAGCATTCGTTGTGCCGGCCTATGAGTGGACGATTCTTTGGGCTGGCCTGTCCGCGGCGTTTGGAATGGTTGCGCTGAATGGATTGCCGGCTTTGTACCATCCGCTGTTCAATGCGCCCAACTTCCGCAATGGCGCGACGACCGACAAGTTCTTCCTGTGTCTTGAAGCGCTCGATCCGAAGTTCGACCTGGTGGAAACGAGAAGTTATCTCACGAGTTTCCAGCCAGTTTCCGTGGTGGAGGTGGAGTACTAATGCAGCGGAAACGCCTCCAAAGCGGGAAACAGGGAACAGGGAGCAGGGATCAGGCTCCGAACTGGGTGCCCCCGGTCTCGATTTTGAGACCTGGGAAAGCAAAGAAGACGGTGAGCCGAACTTTTGTTTTCGCAGGTCTTGGCGCGCTGGCGCTTATCGCCGGTTGCCGCCAGGATATGCAGAACCAGCCGAAGCTGATTCCGCAGCGGGGTTCGGAGATGTTTGCCGACCATCGCGGGGCGCGGCCGCAGGTGTTGAACACAGTGGCGCGCGGGCAGTTGCGTGAGGATAGCTACTTCTACACCGGCGTGATCAAGGGTGCGAACGGTTATCTCGAAGAGCAGAACTTGATGCCGTTCCCGGTGACGATGGAAGTGCTGAAACGCGGACAGGAGCGCTTCAATATCTATTGCACGCCATGCCACTCGCGCGTAGGCAATGGGCTGGGTGAAATTGTGGAACGCGGCTACAAGCCTGCGGCCAACTTGCATGACCAGGTCAGATTGTCGCAGCCCATCTCGCACTACTTTTTTGTCATGACGCACGGATACGGAGCGATGCCCGACTACCGCGAACAGTTGACAGCCGAGGATCGGTGGGCAGTGGCAGCCTATATCCGCGCGCTGCAGTTGAGCCAGGCGGCAACACCGCAGGATGTACCGGCGGGGGCTCGCGTGCGGAACCTGCAGGACATTGCAACCGAAGAGAATCTGCCGGCCGGCTACGCACAACCCTGGACATTGCCGTCCACAGCGGTGCAGGCGTATCCGCCTTTGACCAAGGAAGGAACTCCGGCGATGGCCCCGGCCAATCCGGCGGACCCGGCGATCACGATTCCACAGAGTAAACCGGCCGCGCCGGCAGGGAAGTAAGGACTGAAGGAATGGCTCACGATACACATACGGCAACACACGCTCACGGGCTTCCGGCCGATTTGAGTGCACCCGCGTTTGTGGACGGCTGGAGATCGCGCGCGCTGTTGGTGGGAGCGATCTTTTCTGTAATTGCAGCGGGCCTCGCCTTTGCCGAGGGCTCGGTGGATCATCTGCTTCGCGCGTGGGTGTTGGGCTTGATGCTCACCTTTGGCTGGTCTGTGGGCGGGCTGGCTCTCCTGATGGTGCAGTACTGTTCGGGCGGCAAATGGGGCTTGCTTCTGCGTCGGCCACTGGAGGCGATGAGCCGAACGCTGCCGATCGTACTTGTCTACTGGTTCGTTGTTGCGCTCAATTTGAAACCGCTCTATCTGTGGGCGCGGTTTAACAGCATCAGCGACACCAGTGCAGCGCTCAAGGCTGGCGTCATCAACGAAATCCAAAAGCATTGCATCGATTTCAAGCGGCCGATGCTGAACCCGAGCATGTTCTGGTTCGTCGGCGCTCTGTGCTTTGCCATCTGGTTCTGGTACATGTACCGGCTGACGTCTCTGGGGTTGAAGCGCGATTCCGACTCCCCCGACAACACGCCGTACTGGATCAAGAAGCTCGAAAACATCAGCGGACCTGGCATCGTGGTTTATGCGCTGACCATGACCGCCGCGGTGATCTATTGGGTCATGTCGATGGACCCGACATGGTTCTCGTCGGTATACGGGTTGTTGTTCCTGGTGGGACAGGGCTACTCGGTGCTTGCGTTCGGGATCATCGTGTCGATTGCACTCTCGAAGGCCGAGCCATTCAAGACAATCCTTCGGCAAACCGAGCAGCACGATCTGGGCAAGCTGACGTTTGCCTTCGTGATGCTGAATATCTATCTCGCCTTCGGGCAGTTCCTCATTATCTGGTCGGGAAACCTGCCCGAGGAAATTCCCTGGTATCTCGATCGCATTCGCGGCCACTGGGGCATCATCATCACGCTCGATTTCATCTTCCACTGGCTGATTCCGTTCTCGCTGCTGCTTTCGCGCGACATCAAACGCAACAAGAAGCGCCTGACGCGCGTGTGCCAGTGGATGATCTTCGCCAAGGCATTTGACTTGTTCTGGCTGATCGAGCCGAACTTCAAGGACGCAGCCCGGAACCTGCACTTCAGCTGGGGAATTCTGGAGTACGCGGTGGTTCCGGTGGCGATGGCGTCCTTCTGGATTGCATTTTTCTGCACGCGGTTGAAGTCGCGACCGCTGGTGCAGACCAACGATCCGCATGTGGCGGAAATTCTGGAGCCTGAACATGTCCACGCTTGATCACAACGAGCCCGAGGGCGAAAAGGTTCTGGGTTCCCACGGTCCGAAGCCGGAAGAAGTCGACGCTTCGCTCGGCTACGAGGCGAGCGATGTTCGCGTCACCGGCATCGTGGTGTTCCTGGTATCGTTGCTGATTTTTGTCGGCGTCTGCGGGATTCTCACGATGGGCATGGGCCACGTGATCAATGCGGGGATGGACAAGGAAGACGGACCCAATTCGAAATGGACGACGTCGATCAATATCCGTGAGTTGGGCAATCTGCCGAACAGCCCCGACATGCAAAAGAAGGTCGCCGAGCTGACGAAGACGTTTCCGACGCCGCGCGTGCAGACCGACGATGGCAATCAGGACGTAGCCGACCTGCACGAACGCGAGGACCTGCTGCTTGACAACTACAGCTGGGTCGATCAGTCGAAAGGTACATTAAGAATTCCGATCGAGCGTGCGATGGAACTGATTGCGCAGCGTGGTTTGCCCGTGGCGCCTACAGTGCAACAGCAGCCGCTGATGGCCGGCGACGAGACGCCAAGAGTTGCCGTGCCGTTGACCAATGGATTTGCGCGCACGGGATACGAGCAGGAACAGGCGACCGCGAGGGTTGAAGAGGCGAAGCAAAGGCAATAGGCAGGGAACAACTCATCGGGACAGTAGCAAAGGGGTAGAAGTCATGCAGTGCGCAGGGACAATCCGGAGAAAGTGGCAAGTCGCGTCGAGAGGGGTTGCTGCCGGGGTTGTGCTGTGCGCCGGGCTGATCGTTCCTTCCCTAACGGCCCAGGTTTCAAGCTACGGCGACAAACAAATTGGCACCACGGATGATCAGCCGTCGGTTCTGAAGGGAGTCGGGATTGCGCAGCGCTTGAATCAGCAATTGCCGCTGAGTCTCGCGTTCACCGACGATGCAGGCAAAACAGTGCACCTTGGCGACTACTTCGGCAAGCGGCCGGCGATTTTGGCATTGGTGTATTACCGTTGTCCGATGCTGTGCTCAGAAGAGCTCGATGGCTTGACGAGTGCCTTGCAGATGGTCAATTTCGTTCCTGGCAAAGACTTCAATGTCGTGGTTGTGAGCATCGATCCCGAAGAAGGCCCGGACCTTGCAGCGGCAAAGAAGCGCAGTTATCTCAAGCGCTACGGGCATCCGGAGACCGCGAATGGTTGGCACTTCCTGACCGGCACGCAGCCGAGCATCGATGCACTTACCCACTCCGTGGGGTTTAACTACGTGAAGATTCCTGGGCCCGGCGGAGTGACGCAGTACGCACACGCCAGCGCGATCCAGATTGTGACGCCGGAAGGCAAGCTGGCGCAGTACTACATGGGCGTTGAATATTCGCCGAAGGACCTGCTATTGGGTTTGAATGAAGCGTCTTCGAACCGCATCGGATCGCCGGTCGACAACATTCTTACGTACTGCTACCACTACGATCCCCAGACCAATCGGCACTCACTGATCGTGGCGCGGGTAGTGCAGCTGGGTGGATTTATGACATTGGTTTTACTGGGTGGATTTATGACCATCATGTTCCGCAGGGATTATCGGCAGGCGCATCCGCCTGTGACAGAAGCAAAGGTGAACGGATAGAGAATGCCCCACATTAGTCCAGTACTCTGGCAGTTTCTCGTCAAATGGATGACGAACTTCGCGCTCTTTCCGCCGGAGGCGTCGAAGATTGCGCCGCAGATGGACGCGTTGTATTTCTTCATGGTCCTGGTAAGCCTGGTTGGGCTGACGATTGTCATTTTGCTGATCACCAGCTTCTCGATTCTCTACAGCAAGAGCCGTCACCCGGTCGCGGTGCAAATCGAGGGATCGACCCTGCTGGAAGCGACATGGACGATCATTCCGCTCGGCCTGTTCCTGATCATGTTTGTATGGGGCGCGCTGCTTTACTTCCGCATCTACACGCCGCCCGCCAATGCCATGAACATTTATGTGGTGGGCAAGCAGTGGATGTGGAAAGCGGAGCATCCCGGTGGGCAGCATGAGATTAATGCGCTGCATGTGCCGACGGGACGCCCGATCCAGCTGACAATTATTTCGCAGGACGTGTTCCACAGTTTTTCGATTCCCGCGTTTCGCGTGAAGCGCGAGGCGATTCCGGGGCGCTACACGTCGGTTTGGTTCGAGGCCACCTCGCCGGGAACGTATCACTTGTTCTGCACGCAGTATTGCGGTACGGAGCACTCGCACATGATCGGCGAGGTCGTGGTGCTGACGCCCGAGGACTACAAGAAATGGCTCGAGGGTTCGACCAGCGGCTCGTCGCTGGCGCAGAACGGCGAGCGGCTGTTTGCAAGCTTGAGTTGCGCGGCATGCCACAACACGCGGCCCGACGCACGGGGGCCGAGCCTGGCGAATGTGTACGGCTCGCGGCTGACACTCTCGACCGGCCAGCAGATTACGGCCGACGATGCTTATCTCCGTGAGGCGATTCTGAACCCGTCGCAACATATCACCCAGGGTTATGCGCCGATCATGCCCACGTATCAAGGGCAGATCAGCGAAGAAGGCGTGATCGACCTGGTGGAGTACATCAAGAATCTGGATTCCGATTATCGCGTGCAGCAGACGACGGCCTCGACGACGCTGCCGCCTGAAGGCGAGGGCAAGACGAGCAAGGCTCCCACAGGGCCGGGAGCGAGCCAAGGTACGGCACAGGGGATGGTGAAGCAATGAGCGACACAATCGTTAGTCTTCCCGATCAGTCGACAGCAAGAATTCCGAAGATGAATTATCTGAGCAAGGAGAACGGCCTGCTCAGCTGGCTGTTGACTGGCGACCACAAGCGGATTGCGATTCTCTACCTGATTTCAATTACTTTCTTCTTTTTTATAGGCGGTGCGCTGGCCGGACTCATACGACTGGAGTTGCTGACGCCGCAGAGCGATCTGGTGGCGACCGACACTTATAACAAACTGTTCAGCATGCACGGCCTCATCATGGTGTTTTTCTTCCTGGTTCCCTCAGTGCCGGCAACCGTCGGAAACTTCTGCATTCCGATGATGCTCGGTGCGAAGGATCTGGCGCTGCCGAAGATCAATTTGCTGAGCTGGTATCTCTACATCGCCGCCGGAATCATGATGATCTATACAATGGCGGCCGGTGGCGTGGATACGGGATGGACGTTTACCACTCCGCTATCGACTCACTATGTGAATACCCACGTGATCACTGCGGGTCTGGCGGTTTTCATTGCCGGATTCAGTTCCATCTTTACGGGCTTGAATTTCATCGTCACGATCCACAAGATGCGCGCGCCGGGCATGACCTGGTTCCGGCTGCCGCTCTTTGTCTGGTCAAACTATGCGGCTAGCATCTTGATGGTGCTGGGAACCCCGGTGCTGGCGATCACTCTCGTCCTGATCGTTCTGGAGCGCACGGTTGGCATTGGAGTATTTGATCCAGCCAAAGGCGGAGACCCGCTGCTCTTCCAGCATTTGTTCTGGTTCTACTCGCACCCCGCCGTCTACATCATGATTCTTCCCGGCATGGGCGTGATCTCCGAAGTGGTTTCGACTTTCAGCCGCAAACGAGTCTTCGGATATACCGCGGTTGCATTTTCCTCGGTGGCGATTGCGGTCTTCGGATTCTTCGTCTGGGCCCACCACATGTTCATCATGGGCATCTCGAACTACGCGGTTTTGATCTTCTCGCTACTCACGATGCTGGTTGCGGTGCCCTCAGCCATCAAGATATTCAACTGGGCCTTCACGCTGTACAAGGGCTCGATCACGTTTGAGACGCCGATGCTTTACGCCTTCGGGTTCATGGGCCTCTTCACTATCGGCGGTATGACGGGCGTCTTCCTAGGTGCGTCGGGAACGGATATTCACCTGACCGAGACCTACTTCATCGTGGCGCACTTCCACTTTGTGATGGTGGGCGGCATGTTGATGGCGTTCCTTGCGGGGGTCCATTTCTGGTGGCCGAAGATGACCGGGCGTATGTATCCGGAGAAGATTTCGCAACTCGCCGCCGTGGTCACATTCATCGGATTCAACCTGACATTCTTCCCGCAATTCATTCTCGGCACGCTGGGCATGCCGCGGCGCTACGCATCGTATCCGCCGGAATTCCAGATCTTGAATGTGTTTTCGACGGCCGGCGCTTCGGTGCTGGGCGTGGGCTATCTGCTGCCGGTGCTCTACCTGACCTGGTCGCTCAAGTACGGCGAGATTGCCGGAAACAATCCGTGGCAGGCCACCGGCCTCGAGTGGCAGGTGCAATCGCCGCCGTTGACGGAAAACTTTCCCGAGATTCCGATTGTGGATCACGAAGCCTACGACTACGAGTGGCTAGAACGTCAGAAAGAAAAAGAGGTAGCCAGTGTCGGATAGCACAGCAGTCGCCCACGGCGAGGCCTCAGCGCATCACGAGCATCCGCCGTATCAGCGTCACCATTTCGAGACGATCGCTCAGCAGAACGACGCCACGAACTTTGCCATGTGGCTTTTCCTGCTGACGGAAATCATGTTCTTCGGCGGATTGTTTACCGCCTATCTGATTTATCGGAACTGGTATTACCCGGCGTTCGTACAGGGCTCACACCAGTTGCAGATTGGCTGGGGCACGGCTAATACTGCGGTGCTGATTACCTCCAGCTTCACGATGGCCATGGGTGTGTGGTCCGCGGAAATGCGGCGCAAGGGCACGCTGGTGCTGTGCCTGGTGCTGACGTTTCTGCTGGGCCTGGTCTTTCTTGGCATCAAGACCATTGAGTACTCAGAGAAGATCGAGAAGCATCACGTTCCGGGCTTTCACTACAGCATTCAATCGTTTGTCGACCCGGCTTCCGATCCAGAAGTCTACAAGGAATATCACGACAAACCGCTGGCGCTGGATATGGCGCGCCACACCGAGCTCTATTTCTTCCTCTACTTCGCGATGACCGGTATGCACGCGCTGCACATGATTATCGGCATTGCGATTTTGGGATTCATGATCGTCAGAGCGCAGACCGGAGCGTACACAACAGGACACGTGACTTTTGTTGAAAATTTCGGGCTCTACTGGCACTTCGTCGATATCGTTTGGATTTTCCTGTTCCCCCTGCTTTATCTCATCAGTCGCCATCAATAAATAGAGGAGATGCGGCATGACGCAACACGAAGAAACACCGGAAGAGCACGAACACGAGCATCACATTGTGAGCCCCGTGGTCTACCTCGTCATCGTTGGCGCGCTTTTGACATTGACGGCCCTCACGGTCTGGGCCTCGTACCAGGAGTGGGGTGTTTTTAATCCAATTGCCGCTCTTGGGATCGCCGTGATCAAGGCCGTCCTGGTGGTGCTGTTTTTCATGCACGTGAAGTACAGCCCCAAACTCACCAAGCTCACCGTCGGCGCGGGCTTCTTCACATTTCTGGTTCTCATCGGCATGACGCTGGCCGATTACTTCACGCGTGCCTGGGGGCGCTGGTAAGAGGCAGGGAATAGGGAACAGGCACCAGGGAATAGAACTGCTGAGTTGAGATGAAACTGCATGAGGGCTACCCGAGAGGGTGGCCCTTTTCAGTGGCGCGAAGAAGTAGTCTGTTGCCTTTGATCGAATCGAAGAACCCCTGGCAGGTTATTGAGACCGTGCGATCAATCTGCTTTTCCTTCGCGAAAAGAACCGCGTGTGCAGGCAGAATCGAAGTTGCGGCACGTACGCTGCGAGAGAATGCCCATCGCTCCACAAATTCCAAACGAGCTGGCGTGTCTTGCCGACCAACCGCGCGTCCTGGTCCGCCGCGCCGGCGCTCCACGCAAGGGGGCAAAGTGCGTCGTTTACTGGATGCAGCGTGCGATGCGCATTCTCGACAACCCCGCACTCGACATTGCGATCGAGGCCGGCAATCTGTTGGGCCTGCCGGTGATTGTGTATTTCTCCGTGATTCCCAATTATCCCAATGCCAACCTGCGCCACTACCGCTTCCTGGCCCAGGGACTGCGCGACGTAGCCGAAGATGCGGCGGAGCGTGGCGTGGCATTTGTTCTTCGTCGTCCTCCTGACAACTCGCTCGAAGCGTTTCTCGAAGAGGTGCAAGCGGCACTGCTGATCGGCGACGAAAATCCTTGCCGCGAGCCGGAGCGCTGGCGCCGTGTGCTGGCGAAACGCCTGAAGCTTCCTTTCTGGACTGTGGATGCGGATGTAGTCGTCCCCTCGCGCGTGTTTGGACGCGCGTTTTTTCTGTTGCATCACTTCAGGCCGCATTTGAAGGCGGAGCTCCCGAAATACTTGGTCGCATGGCAAAAGATAAAACCACTTCATTCATGGAAGCCGCGCAGGCCCATCGCGAGCTTTCCGCTCGATCGAGACATCACCGAAGGATTTACGAAGCTGGATCGCAGTGTGAAGCCCGTCGACACGTTTGCGGGCGGCACTCACGCAGCACTTCGCCGTCTGAAGCTGTTTGTCGAACGCGATCTCGCAGCGTACGAAAAGGCGCGCAATCATCCAGAGGCAAAAGGGACCAGCCGCTTGTCGCCTTATCTGCATTTCGGCAACATTGGTCCGCTGTCGATTGCTCGGGCTGTTGAAGAAGCCGTGCGGAAGGGCAATGCTTCGGCTTCGGTGCGCGATCGATTCCTCGACCAGGTGATTGGCTGGCGCGAGCTATCTGTCTTATTCGTCCGGCATACTCCCGACTACGACAACTGGGCCTGCGCCGAGCCGTGGGCGCACAAAACTCTGGTAGAGCACGCCGGCGATCCGCGGCCGGCTCGCTACAGCTTTGAGCAGTTGGACCGCGCCGAAACCGGCGACGAATTGTGGAACGCGGCGCAGCGGGAAATGGTCGATACCGGCTGGATGCACAATTATCTCCGGATGTATTGGGCCAAAAAAATTCTCGAGTGGGCGCCTGACCCGGCGTGTGCGTTCGAGTGGGCAGTCAAGCTGAACGACAAATATGAATTAGACGGACGCGACCCGAACGGCTATGCAGGAATTGCCTGGGCGATCGTGGGCAAGCACGACCGCCCGTGGTTCGATCGGCCAGTATTTGGTCTGGTGCGGCCGATGAGCGGAAGATCGATTGCGAAGAAGTTCGATGCGAAGACATATATACGACGGAACACCGGCGCGAACGGCGGCTAGTTGCTCGCGCAGAAACCTACTCGTGTACCGAAGGTCACATGCCTTTCGGGTGCACTCCGTCCTAGAATGAAACACAATTCCAAACCCGGAAAAAGCGTGTTTCGCTCGGTGTAATACTTTGGTTTCCGTTCAATTCCCCCTCGGATTTTGCGAGAGAGGGGAAAGCGGATACCAGGTGCTGGACGCGCGTGACGATAAAGCTTTTTACATATTTATTAGGTAAAGCGGTCCATAAGAGAAGTGCCGGCATGCGTTGTTGCGTGCCGCTCCTTGCGAGGGCCCGCGTCGAAAGAGGCTTCCCCAAATGGGGATGGCGCGGCCTTCTCGCTGGAGTTCCACTTCTTGTGACATCCCTCAACGCGATTGTTTCTCCGGCGCAGGCTACAATTCCGCAGCACAAGCGCGAGCCACAGCCTCCGCGGGTTGTTGCGGCACAGAGGTTTTTGGCTCAACGCGGATGGAAGGGGCGAGCTGGTGGCGGGTTAACAACGATGCGGGGGCTTACGAAACCCGTGCCCGACACGAAAGTCTCGACGCAGACGGCAACCGCAATCGCTGAAGGAACAGCATCAACTGCGACTTGGCAGCCCTTGGGCCCCGCGGCAGTGAACACTGCGAATTACGGCCTCGTGACGGGCCGCGTGTCGTCGATCGCATTGGATCCAGCAGACTCGACGGGAAACCGTGTTTACGTGGGGACAACCGGCGGCGGGGTATGGCTCTCACAGAATGCGGCTACCGCAAACACAGCCAACGTGCAGTTTGCGCCGCTGACCGACACGCCTGGCGCAATGAGTGGCGCGCGCGACGCATCGATCAGCGTTGGGACGATCACAGTGCAGCCGGGCGGCACGGGAGTGGTCCTCGCCGGTACAGGCGATCCCAACGATGCTCTCGACTCCTACTACGGCGCGGGCATTCTGCGCTCGGCCGATGGGGGCAACACTTGGAGCCTGATTGCGGCCACGGCCGACCAGAAATGGGCATTTGCGGGCGAGGGATTTGCAGGATTTGCCTGGAGCACCGCGAATCCTCAGGTCGTCGTGGCGGCTGTGTCGCAGGCTTACGAGGGCACGCTGACCAACGCGATGATGGCCGGATTAGGTGCGAACGGAACTGCCGGAGTGAAAGGCGCAACCGGGCCGACATCGGACTGGCCGCAGATTCTTGGCGGCGAAGGCGGTCCCGTCGCCATCGACCCCACAAGTCACTCGAATTGGTATGTAAACAATGACGCGGGTGTCTCGATCCATTTGTGTTCGCAGACAGACGATTGCACTCCGGCCGACTTTGGAGCTGTCGCATTGGTGACGGACGCAGATGTAGGCGGCGACGGATATACCATGACAACGCCCGCGACCTTCCTGGTGGACCCGCTGGACGCATCGCAATTACTGATTGGGACCTGCCGAGTGTGGCGCGGCCCGGCAAACGGAAGTGGTTGGAGCAGCACGAACGCGATCAGCCCATTCCTCGATGGAGTGGAAGGCAGCAGCGCGTGCAATGGAGACGCACTGGTGCGATCTGTGGCCGCGATGGCACTGCCGGACGGCGGTGAAGTGATCTACGCGTGGGCATGTACGGCGCAGCGGACGGCGGAGCGACGATTGCCGGCCATGTGCTGAGCGCGACATTCAATCCAGATGTCAGTGGAATGCCGGCTTGGCACGATCTGACACTGAATCCAGTAACCAACGATACCGTTGATCTGAATGCTTTCGGCATGGACATATCGAGCGTCACGATCGATCCGCACGATGCGACAGGGAACACGGTCTATGTGACTGTGGAAGGCATTCCCGAGCCGACGGCAAACATTCGCGTCGTATATCGTTCCATCGACGGCGGCGGACACTGGCTGGCTCTTGTTTCGAACCTTCCGTTGTCACCGGCGAACAGTCTGGCCGTTGACCCGCAGGACCCGAATACGGTCTACATTGCGACCGATTCCGGCGTGTTCTCGACTCGGCAGATCGGCAACTGCATCAGCGGCACCGGCAATTGTTGGTCTGCCTACGGATCAGGACTCCCGGGCGCACCTGTGACGCAACTGAGCGCAGCGCCAGCAGCCGCCGCACTGAATGTGTTAGTTGCTGCGACATACGGACGAGGTGTCTGGCAGATTCCGCTTTGGACGGCGGGCATGCAGTTGACGACAGCTGATGTCAACCCAAGCTCACTCACATTCCCAAGTCAAGCGTTCGGCGTGCCGAGCAGCGCACAGCCAGTCACCGTCACGAACACCGGTGGGATCGGTCTGACGATTTCCTCGATCACAATGGGCGGGCTGGCGATCCTTGTGGGCGGACTGACTTGTTGTTCGGGTTCGGGAGGAGGGACAGGCGGGACACAATCGGGCGGTCAAGGAAATTCGAGTACGCCGGCGGGCACCTATTCCATCCCGGTCACAGTCACATCGAGCGGAGTCGTCCATACAGTGACGTTGACGTTGATCGTGGATTGAACGCAATCTGAGGCTCATGCAGAAGGGTGTCAGGAAAGAATCGAAGTGAGCGCCGGGCTATACTTTAACTTCGGCATTCCGCACCAACATCCTCAAAAGCGTCGCTCTGGCCGGATAGGACGCGAAAATAGGAACAACTGGAAATGAGCACAAGAGTCTCTATCGCCGATGTGGAGCGGGTAGCCGAGCTGGCGAACCTGGAGCTGGGGCCCGAGGAGACACGAAGCCTGCAGCACGATCTGAATGCCATGCTGGATTATGTGGCACAGTTGAACGAACTGGACACTTCCGGAGTGGCGCCGCTGGCGCAGGTGAGCGAGTTGGAAGGTGCCGGCGGCGGAAGCGCGCTGCGGGCAGACGCGATCGTGCCTTCATTGAATCGAGCGGCGGTGATGCCGCAGGCGCCGGAATCCGACGGAAGCTTCTTCAAGGTGCCCAAGGTGATTGAGCGCTGAAACCTTGGTTGGAGAAGTTTTTCGCAGTTTTGCGCCGCAGCCAAGAGGCTTGGTGATAAGCCCCGGAGAGGAATGCAGGATTGCCGAGCGAGTTGAAAACTTATATTGAGAAGCCCCAGACGCTCGCAGAACTGCGTGCAGGCGTTGCCGCGGGCCGCGTGAAGGCCGAAGAGCTTGCTGGCCGCTACTACGACCGCATTGCGGAAATCAATCCGCATTTGAGCGTTTATCTGAGCCTGACCAAAGAGCGCGCGATGGAACAAGCGGCCCGCGTCGATGCGGCAGCCGAGAAGGGCGATCCGCTGGGTCCGCTCGCGGGCGTGCCGGTGGGCATCAAAGACGTTCTTGTGATGCGCGGAGCTCCGGCGACTGCGGGGTCGAAAATCCTGAAGGGTTACCGGCCTCCGTATGACGCGACCGTTGTGAGCAAGCTGGAAGCAGCGGGGGCGGTGCTGCTCGGCAAATTGAACTGCGATGAGTTTGCCATGGGCTCATCGAACGAGAACTCCGCGTATGGACCGGTGCGCAACCCGGTCGACACAGAGCGCGTGCCGGGTGGTTCGAGCGGCGGGTCGGCAGCAGCGGTGGCTGCCAACCTGGCCGCAGCGACGCTGGGGAGCGACACGGGCGGCTCGATCCGGCAGCCGGCGAGTTTTTGCGGGGTAGTTGGCGTCCTGCCCACATGGGGGCGTGTTTCCCGTTACGGGTTGATCGCCTTCGCTTCGTCGCTTGATCGCGTGGGGCCGTTTGCCGGCAACGTGCGCGATGCAGCATCCCTGCTCGGCGTGATCGCCGGCCACGATCCGAAAGATGCCACCAGTTCCTCGGCTCCAGTGCCGGACTATGGGGCTGAGAGCGAGAAACCGGTTGAAGGGCTGCGCATTGGTGTGCCCAAGGAGTATTTCGGCGACGGTTTGGACCCCGAGGTTCGTGCAGCTATCGAAAAAGGAATTACGGATCTGAAGGACGCAGGTTGCCTGGTGAAGCCGATCTCCTTGCCGCACACCAAGTACGCGATCCCGACCTATTATTTGGTGGCAACGGCCGAAGCGAGTGCAAATCTAGCGCGGTTTGACGGCGTTCGTTATGGCTACCGCTCGCCCGCGTCGGAAACTTTGTCGGCCATGTACCGGCACTCGCGCGATGAGGGATTTGGCGCCGAGGTCAAGCGGCGAATTCTACTGGGAACTTATGCGCTGAGTGCGGGCTACTACGATGCTTACTATTTAAAGGCACAACAGGTACGGCGGCTGCTGGCCGAGGAGTTTCTGCGCGCCTTTGCCGAAGTGGACGCAATTGTGACGCCAACAGCCCCGACGCCTGCCTTCAAATTGGGGGAGAAAACCGGCGATCCTCTCGCCATGTATCTGGCCGATATTTATACGGTAACTGCGAGTCTGGCCGGCATCTGCGGCGTCACTGTGCCGTGTGGCGCGACTAAAGCCGGGTTGCCGGTCGGGATGCAGGTTCTGGCTGCGCATCTGAACGAGGGCACGGCCTTCCGCGTTGCGAGGGCGGTGGAGGCAGCGCAGAGTTAGGAGAAACACCGTCATGCAAGTTCGGCGGAATATTCTAGAGTTAGCAGTGGCCGCAGTCGTTGCGATCGGTGAATGGAAGGCATCGGCTGCTGGCCATAAGGTGCACACGGTTTTCTTGGGTGCGGCCAAGCGTGTTCCCTATTCAAAGGCTGGCGACCCGGCAGGAGCGGTGCCGGGCGAGAAAGAGCTGAGGATTCGCGCGCTGCGCGTCGATGGCCAGGTGAGGGAGTGGGTCACAGGCGAAGCCCACGACGTGACAGACCGGAGCTTTGTTGTGCGGCGGGCGCTTCGGCTGAATGACACGTTGCCGGGTGACTCTTCGGCAAAGGAACATTGGGTGTGGCAGAGGGGGCCGTGGCTGATGATTGATCGCATGACTGGACATGTGACCGCCCTCAAACTGCCGGATTACGATCCCGGCATCAGCCAAGTGAGCTGGTTCCGCGATTACGGGGCCTATTGTGGAGTGACAGCGAGCGGCAAGAGTCTGTATGCGGTCGTGGCGCAGCTGGCAGCGCGGAAACCTTTGATCTCCAAGAAGTTGACGGCCTTTGAAGCGGAGGCGCATCCCGAGCCAATTTGCGCAGCATCCGAATGGCAAAGGGAGCCATTGCGCATTACTTTCTACCCAACGGGGAAAGACGCGGCGAGTTTCGACATGGCTCCAGGTTCGGCGGTGCTCGTAGAAGAATCGGACGACGAAGCGGAGACGGCTACTCCGAAGACAAACTAGGAGCAGGGAAACCCTGAGCCCAATATGGAAGCACTTGACGAGCTATTGCAGAAGGCAGAGGAAGCACACGGGCACATGTGCGCCGGGCAAATTCTCGGCGTGCGGATTGCTCTGCTGGGTCTGAAGCGGCTCGGCATCGAAGACCCGCGCGGTGCGGACCGGAAGCGGCTCGTTACGTACATAGAAATCGATCGCTGCGCCACCGACGCAATTGGTATGGTGACGGGTTGCCGGCTCGGGAAGCGCACCTTGAAGTTCCGTGACTGGGGTAAGATGGCCGTAACATTCGTTGATCTGACGTTGGGGCGCGGCGTGAGGATTATTGCGCTCGACGATTCGCGGGAGTTAGCCCAGAAGCTCTATCCGCATCTCGAAACCAAGAGTGCGCAACAGATGACTGCTTACCGCGAACTCCAGGACGAGCAGCTGTTCCGCGAGCAGTGGGTTCGGGTAACAGTCGATCCAAGCGAGCTGCCCGGATTCAAAAGCGAGCGGCTCATTTGTCCACGCTGCGGAGAGGGCGTGAATTTTGGCCGCTTCCAGCAGGTGGATGGCGAAAAGTTGTGCCTTAGCTGCGCAAGCCCAGAACTTCGCTATTGGACTCCGCTCGAATAGCAAGCTCGTTGTCGGGAATGCTCACCGTTTGTTGATCTGCTTCGAAAGGTTCCAGAAGACCCAAAGCATGAACGCAAGGGCAAAGCCGACCGGTAACACCAACAAGTAATCAAAATCGAAATTACGAATCATCGAACCCACCGCCAACGCTCAAAAGCGTTCCTTTCGCACATCGCGGGGAGACACAAGCTCTCATGGCAATGGGAGATCACGCTCAGTAAAGACCGGGAAGAGATTCCGTAAGGTCTTTGTAAGCAGGTGAACAGGCTTACGCCGCAGTGACGATCGCAGGCGAATCCAGCGTGCCGCGTACCATGCGGATGTGCACGGCAGCCTTGACACATCTACGGCTACCCGTTTCTTATCGTTAGAGGACTTCCTTAGGATTTTGCCCGGAATGTGGGTATAAGAAGCAGTGAAGCTGCCGAGCTGAATCCGAAGGAGGACTATGTCGAACAGGAAGCAGACGGTAGCTGGGTTCGAGGACGCAAACAGGCGCGGGGTTTGGGATTCGGCGACGGCGCGGCGCCTCTGATCCTCCTTCCAGATCCTGAGCTGAATAACTCAGAGCCAGGAATGTTCCCGGAGACAAATCTTGACCAGGCGATCGGCTTGAGGCCGGGTCTGCCTGTGCCCTAAGCGGGGCCTGCATTTCGCGAGGGCGAGTAAAGGATGAGAGTGGCAACGAGTTTGGCTTGGTTCTTGGCGTCCCCTGTGGGAGGCGGAAGCAGCATTCCGATGCTTCTACCCCTGCTGTTGATTCCGGTGCTGTACCTGGTGATGATCCGCCCGCAGCAGAAGCGGCAAAAGCAATGGCAGGATATGCTGAAGAGCCTGAAGGCAGGCGACCGGGTGACAACGGCAGGAGGAATTCGTGGCATTATCCTTTCCATCAAGGACGATGTGATTATCATCCGCGTCGCCCCCGATAATCTGAAGATGGAGATTGCCAAGACCGCGATCGCGTCGGTGACTACGCAGGAGACTTCTTCTGACTCCTAAGTGGCGCCGGATTTCGAATTCCTGAACCGAGAATTGGAAAATGAAAAAGAATCTTAATGGCAGAATTGCACTGATCGTTGCGGTCCTGGTGATCTTCATTTACGGCATCTTCGGGGTGCCTTCCGGCCTCACAGGCAAGGCGCTTCTGGCAAGCATGACCCAGCGCATTCATCTTGGCCTGGACCTGCAGGGTGGCGCTCACTTGATTTTGCAAGTTGTTGTGTCTGAGGCCGTCAGCGCCGAGACCGACAGCGCTGTCGGTCGAATTCAACAGAATCTGAAGACTGCCAATATCAGTTACTCGCAGGTGATTAAGCCTGACCCTGCCAAGCCGACAGTCATCCGCATTGAAGGCATTGCGGCTGGCAAATCGAATGATGTCCGATCGCTCCTGGACTCGAAATACTCCAACGAATACGACGTTACTGGCGGCTCGGACAATAGTTTGACCGTGACCATGAAGCCGCCCGTGGAGCAAGCGCTCGAAAAGAAAACGGTGCAGCAGGCGATCGAAACGATCCGCGATCGCGTAGATACGCTGGGTGTCAGCGAGCCGGTGATCCAGGAATACGGCCTGGGCGATAACCAGATTCTGGTCGAATTGCCGGGCATCGACGATCTGGACCGGGTCAAGAACATCATTCAGTCCACGGCCCGGCTGGAGATTCATCCAGTGGTGGGCGGCCCCTATCAGGATGAACAGGCGGCTTTGGGCAGCGTGGGGAACAGCCTTCCGCCCGATGAGATGATCGTTCACGGTTCCGGCGCGCTTGCGACCGGCTCCGATGCGGACAGTGTCTATGTACTGCAGCGGGTTCCGGTGGTGGCCGGAAGCGACTTCCGCTCAGCCGATCCTGGAACCAGCGAAAACGGCCTGCGCGATGTGCGTTTCACCCTCACCAACGAAGCAGGCGACCGGTTCTGGGAATACACCAGCGCGAATGTAGGCAAGGCGATGGCAGTGGTGCTGGGTGGGCGCGTGCGCGAGGTAGCCAATATCAAGGGCCCCATTCGCGATTCGGGCGAGATAGAAGGCAGTTTCTCTCAGGACGAGGTCGAAGTCCTTTCGAAGATGCTGCGCACCGGCGCCTTGCCGGCATCGCTGAATTACCTCGAGGACCGGACGGTCGGTGCGTCGCTGGGGGCCGATTCCGTCAAGGAAGGCGTGAGGGCGGCAATTGTCGGCGTATTGCTGGTGATGGCGTTCATGCTGGTCTATTACCGCGGTTCGGGAATCAACGCAGATCTTGCTCTGTTCCTGAACCTCGTGATCCTGCTCGGATTCATGGGATTCTCTCAGGCCACGTTGACCTTGCCCGGAATTGCTGGTGTCATTCTGACAATTGGTATGGGTGTGGATTCGAATGTGCTGATCTTTGAACGCATCCGGGAAGAGGTGCGCGCGGGGAAGGCGCCCTCGGCCGCCGTGGATCAGGGTTTTGCGCATGCGTGGGTCACGATTATTGACACCCACGTGACGACGATTGTCTCGGCGGCCATCCTGTTTCTGTTTGGCACAGGACCCGTCAAGGGGTTTGCGGTAACGCTCACCTTCGGTCTGGCGGCCAATCTGTTTACAGCGGTGTATGTCTCGCGCGTGATCTTCGAGGCTCACCTGAATAAGTTGAAGCCGGGAGAACTGGTTTCAATTTAGAGACAGGGAACAGGGAACAGAGAACAGAGCGAGGCATTGGGGAACTAAGACAACACGGGGGCAAGGCCTAGAGAGCAGCTTTCGGGAATCGATGAATATTGACCTTCGGTTTTCTGATCCCTGTTCGCTGATCCCTTTTCCCTGATTCAGGAAGGTAGAGAACCAGTGGAATTGTTTCGCAGCGTAAACGTGGATTGGCTAGGAAAGAAGTGGTACTTTCTTGGCTTTTCTTTGATCTTCAGTATGGCCGGCTTGATCTCGATGGGCATTCACTGGTCGCATATAGGCAGCCCGGTTCCCCTCGGCGTGGACTTCCGTGGCGGCACGCAGGTGCAGGTGCAGTTCTCGCAGGCTCCCGAACTGAATAAGATTCGGCAGGCGATGGATGCGTCCGGAATTCGCGACTCAAGCATCCAACCAATTCGGAATGTGGATCAAGCGACGAGTAATGACGTGTTGATCAGTTTACCCGAACAGACGAATGAAGCCGCGCTCGACGCAGGCCGCCAGCAGATTGTCGATGCGCTGCATGCTCACTACAACAATTCGTTCAGTGTGCGGAACGTGCAGGTCGTGGGACCGACGGTAGGCAAGCAACTAGAGAAACAGGCTGGATTGGCGACGCTTTATTCGATGGCGGGAATGCTCGTTTATCTCTGGTTCCGCTTTCAGCTAATATACGGCGTGGCCGCGGTGGTGGCATGCTTCCACGACACGCTGATCACCGTGGGAGCCTTTGCGCTGACAAATCAGGAGATCAGCCTGACGGTGATCGCCGCTATCTTAACTTTGGTGGGTTACTCGATGAACGATACGATCGTGGTATTCGATCGCATTCGAGAGAATTTGCGGCTGAGCCGGCGCGAATCGCTGCCCGACGTCGTGAACCGAAGCATCAATCAAACCCTGAGCCGGACGGTGCTGACGTCAGGGCTTACGTTTATCACCGTTCTTTCGCTGTATGTTTTTGGCGGCCAGGTCCTGAAGGGCTTCTCCTTCGCTCTTGTCATCGGCATTCTGATTGGCACATATTCGTCCATTGCGGTTGCCGCACCTATGCTGGTTGCCTATCAGGAGTGGCGCGCGAAGCGTGGGAAGACTGCTGTTTTACCGGCTGCCAAGCGAACGAAGGTCTAGGTCGGTGTGTGCAACTGCACCATTTTTAGGGCACGTTTTGCAAGTGTTGCATAGTTCTGGTATAGGTGGAGCACACTGCTGTGATACCGTTTACGACGCCGGGAACATTTCAGTTGGGGCCGGTGTCTAAATTGAGGTAACCAATACCGAATTCGAGGCTGGCCATGTTTGAAGATTCCACATTTGAATCCGGAGGAAGAATCAAGAGCAAGAGCAAATATTGGATGATGGTGACCTTCATCACCAATGGCTCGATTCTGCTTCTGCTCATTCTTATTCCCCTGATCTACCCTGAGGCTTTGCCGAAGGCTGCAATGCAGACGCTGCTGGTTGCACCGCCTCCGCCTCCACCGCCGCCTCCACCGCCGCCTCCGCCTGAGGTGCATGTCGTGCACGTTCAGTCGGAAATGATGAACAACCAGCTGATCGCCCCGACAAAGATCCCGAACAGCATCAAGCAGGTCGCAGAGAAGGAAGCTCCGCCATCGAGTTTCGGCGTAGCTGGAATGGAAGGTTTGGGCGGCAGCGCCAGCGGCGTAATGGGCAGCGTATTCGGAAGCGGCGGCGCACCCAAGGTGCAGGCTGCAGCTCCCAAGAAGGTCAATATTTCAGCCGGTGTCGCCATCGGTATGTTGCTCCAGAAGACGCAGCCGATTTATCCGCCAATTGCCAAGGCAGCGCGCGTCTCCGGCACCGTGATCCTGCAGGCCACCATCTCCAAGTCCGGTACGATTGAGAATCTCCGCGTAGTGAGCGGCCCCGCGATGTTGCAACAGGCGGCTTTGGACGCCGTTCGTACGTGGCGGTATCGTCCCTACCTGCTGAACAACGAGCCCGTTGAGGTGGAGACTACAGTTAACGTGATCTTCAGCCTCGGCGGCTGAAACACTCTTCAGCCTTTTCCCATCGCATGGGAAAGGGCTTTGCTTTTGACGCGAATGCGAATCCGGAACGAGCCGCATTCCCAGCAGTCCGCCGCGGCGGACAGTCGCAGTTCACAAGAAACTCCTTAGGAGGAACGATTCAGTGATTCTCGCTCAGCTCGCACATTTCGCTTCGCATACGGTCACCAGTTTGGCCTTTCTCTTCCAGGAAGGGGAACAGACCGTCAGCTTCAGCCCGATGGGGCTTTGGGAACA
Organism: uncultured Acidobacteriaceae bacterium; assembly: GCA_963745845.1. Classification (GTDB taxonomy): domain Bacteria; phylum Acidobacteriota; class Terriglobia; order Terriglobales; family Acidobacteriaceae; genus Telmatobacter. Next base: position 486,228 of record CAVUZE010000008.1, read on the forward strand.
CATGGGATGGCTGGCCCGGGCCGTAGCTATCCTTCTTTTCATCGAGTCGATCTGGTCCCTGGCCGTCATGATCGATCGCTACCTGTACTTCTCCGCTGCCCGCAAACAGTCGCGTGAATTCGCGCCCAAGGTTGCCGGTGCGTTGAAGGACAGCAAGCTTGAAGAGGCGATCAAGATCGCCGATCGCAACAAGAAGTCGCATCTGGCTGAAGTTGTCACGGCTGGCTTGCAGGAGTTTCGCGCTTCCGGCGGAGCAGCCACCGAGAACAACATCGAGAGCTCGCAGCGCGCATTGGACCGGGCCGAGGCCATCGTTCATGCCAAGCTGAAGAGAGGGCTTAGTGTTCTGGCCACGATCGGTTCGACCGCTCCATTCGTCGGACTATTCGGAACCGTCGTCGGCATCTTGAACGCCTTCCAACAGATCGCAACGCAGAAGACCTCCGGCATCGGTGCAGTGGCAGGCGGTATCTCCGAAGCTCTAGTGACCACGGCATTCGGCCTTCTGGTTGCCATTCCCGCGGTTATGGCGTTCAATTACTTCACTGGGCGGGTCGAAGCTTTCGACGTCGAGATGGATAACTCCTCGAGCGAACTGATCGACTACTTCATTAAGCAGAGCAACAAGCGCTAAGCGCGCCGATTCGACTCGAGCGGGAATTTTTGGGGGCAGGGGAGCAGCGAATCTCCTCTGCCCGCCGAATTCAAATCCAGGCGCGAGCTGAAAAACGGAAAAGCCGGAGCCATCCGCAGCAAAAATTCAAAGGCACGGAGCCAACCCAATGGCAGTTGCAGTCAGAGACGAAGGAAAGAAGATCAATTCCAACATCAACGTCACACCGATGGTGGACGTGATGCTTGTGTTGCTGATCATATTCATGGTCATCACTCCCATGCTCCAGAACAAAGTCCAGGTGGATATGGCCAAGGTGGAGAACGCCACACCCATGCCGGACGCCGATAAGGAAGATGCGATCGTCGTGGCGGTGACTCGTGACGGCGGGGTGTTTCTGGGACAAGACCATATTGCAACAAGTGAGCTTGGCGCCAAGGTCCGCGACAAACTGGCCGACACTCCCGGAAAGACGATCTACGTTCGCGCGGATTCGCGCGCGCAGTATCGGGCCGTGGAAGACGCGATCGACGCGGTTCGTACCGCTGGTGTCGATGAAGTTGGATTATTGACGCAAAAGAAGGAAGGCAATCTCTCGGGCGGCCAGTGAGGCTGGTCCGGAGGAAGTCTCTTTAACGATTTGCAGGAATCGAGGAGTTTGAAGCCATGGCATTTTCGACTGGTGGTGGCGGCGGCGCAATGGGTGAGATCAACGTCACGCCTATGATCGATATTCTTCTGGTGCTCTTGATCATTTTCATGGTCATTGTGCCCACGGTGCCGCACGGCCTGGACGCATTGGTGCCGCAGCCACCAAAAGACCAGAAGCAGCAACAGCAGCCAAACGATCGCACCATCGTGGTACAGGTGATCTATCAGCCGGGAGCGGCGCCTCAGTACAAGATCAATGAGACACCCGTGCAGAAGTCGGAGCTGCTGGCCAAGCTTACGGACATCTATTCCAACCGTGCAGAGCGGGTTATGTTCGTAAAGGGCGACGACAACCTGGACTTCCGCTATGTAGCCGATGTCATCGATATTGGCCGTGCCGCCAATGTCGACCACATTGGTCTGATGACGCCGAAGATTCTGGCTGGGCAATAAGGAAGGTCCATCAGATTGTGACGCTCGCCCGAATTCGGGCGGGCGCGCTTGCGATCAGGAATCCAGCTTCAAGCGATCGCCGCGGGATCTTTCTTGAGTTGTCGGGAGTACAATTTTTTCAACTGGTTTCGGATGCCCCGGCCGCAGCCAGAAAGTTCGAAATTCCAGGCGCGCATCGTGATGGCACGTCCTGAAGGAGAAGAAGAAACATGAATGGACCCGCACGAATTACGGCGCTCGCAGTTGTTCTGGCCGGCATGGTGCTTTCCATCAGCGGGTGCAACCGCCTGGCAGCACGGGATCAATTGAACAAGGGTGTGGACGCTTACAAGAGTGGAAAATACGAGGAAGCAATTACACATTTTCAGAAGGCGACCGAGTTAGATCCAACTCTGCCCATGGCAAAAAGCTATCTGGCTACCGCTCTTTCGCAAAATATCGTTCCCGGATTGGACACCCCGGAGAACCTGAAAACAGCGGATCAGGCGATTAGTATTTTTCAGGAAGTGCTGGCGAAAGACCCGAATGACGTGAATAGCCTGAAGCAGATTGCGGGCATCTATTTCAACATCAAGAAACTGGATGACGCAAAGACCTGGCAGAAAAAGGTCCTGGCTGTCGATGCCAAAGATCCGGAAGCGGCTTACACAATCGGCGTTATCGATTGGACCGAGGCGCACGAGAACGTATTGAAAGCTCTCGTTCCGGCGGGTATCAACGATGACGGCGAGGGCAATGTGAAGGCGCCGAAGAAGATAATGGATACGATCAAGGACGAAAACGCTCCGCTGGTCGAAGAAGCCCTTCAGTATTTGAATCAGGCGGTCGCCAATCGGGCGAACTACGACGACGCGATGGCATATTTGAACCTGGTTTACAGGCGCAAGGCGGACCTCGACTTTGGCAATGATGCCGACCGCAAGGCAGATCTGGCGCAAGCTGAGGAGTGGCGCACCAAGGCCATGGGTACCCGCAAGGCCAATGAAGAAAAGAAGGACAAGGGCCCGGGTGGAATCACAATGGATTCGAGCGGCAATCTGAAGTAGTCCCCTCCCTTCCTAAGAAGTCAGAAAAGGCCTCCGTCGAAAGCGGGGGCCTTTTTCTTGGCTTGACTACCTTTAATCCGCGAATCCGCGACGAATAGAGTTGGTCAAAAGCACTTTTGATCTCGCGATCTCGGAACACAACCGTCGCAAGTCTTCGCACCGGTTTCTGCGGTGAATCGCTCACAGGAAGCAGGTGTGAAGACTCTTAAGATTCTGGGCCGGCACGGGCACGGTACGGCCCCTGAAAATCGAGGCGCATCCGGCGCAGAGTCGCAACCATTCTAAGAATGAAATGAGTGACTCAGACCGCTCAAGAACCCTGCGCTACTGACTGCCATTCTTCAGAATTTGCTCGGCATAGTAATTGCGCACGGTTGCCTGGTCGTGAAGCATTTCAAAGTATGCATTCTTGAGCAGCTGGGCATGACTCTCGCGCAGGAACTGCCGGATGGTCTGCTGCACGCGCGGATCGTTCATCTCGCGTTGACCGGCAGGCTCGCGCGATAAAAGCTTGTACACCGCATAGCCCACCAGCCGGTGGCCCGGCCCGCCGCTGTCATAGATGGGAATCGGTTCCGTGATCTCACCGGTTTTCAGTTTGCTGATGGCGTTGAAAGCATCCGGCTCGCTGTGCAGGGCAGATTCATACACAAAACCCATGTCGCCGCCATTCGATGCGTTGTTGGCGTTGTCTGAGTACTGCATTGCTACGGCGCCGAAATCCTCCCCGCTCCTTAGGCGGTTGTAGAGAGTATCAATCTTCTTTTTGGCATCGGCTTCGTTGGGTGCCTTATTGCTCTGCAAGTTGGGAGCCTGCTGCACAGGTACGGCGGTGGCCACGATTTGCGAAAGATGATATTGAGGCTCGATCAGATTGAACTCGGCCTTGTGCGCCATGTAATAGCTGCTGATGTCGGCATCGGTGATGTTGATTTTGGATTCAATTTCCTTGTTCAGCAGTTTTTCCTTCGTCAGCGAACGGCGCAGATCGCGCTTGAGGTCGTCGAGCGTGATGTTGCGTTGCTTGAGCTGCTTGTCGAACTCCTCCTGTGTATAGGGCGCCTTCATCTCGGTGAGCTTGGCGTTTACGTCTTCGTCCGAAGCCGCTAGATTGAGTTTTGCAGCGCGCTGTTGGAGGATTTCATCTTCGATTAACTGGTGGAGAATGTTCAGCCGGACGATATTTGCCTGCTCGGTGCTCGGCTCCTGCGAATTATCGCCGAGACTGGCCTTGTAGTATTTCTCAACGTCGGAGCGCAGAATGTCTTTGCCATTCACAGTCGCCATGACGTCGGGAGAAGGAGGCCTGTGACAACCGGCCAAACTGGCGACGATCAACCCGCAGGTAAAAATAGGGACAGCAATACGATGCTGCAGACAACGTCTTTCGACTTGCAACCTGAACTCTCCTGAAGCGCCCGATCTACGCCCGGCATTACAGGATAAATCCCCGTGCCCATGCTGCGATACAGGAGATGAATCCATCCGAAGCCGGAGGCGCCTGCTCACGCTCGAAGCGAAGTACAAGTTGAGTGCGGCGATGGGCAGATTCGTCCTACTTTCCGGCACCTTTTGCGTCCCCGGCCGGGGAGGAAGTCTTTGCCGGGGCCTGAGCGGGCGGCTCCGCAGGAGGCTGTTCGCCGGCCGCGCGCAAGGCGCGATCGATGACCATCCAGACCTGATCCTCGGGAATGGCGCCCACGATCCGTTCGCCATCGACAAAAAGAGAAGGCGTCGAATCAATTCCGAGCTGGTCCCCCTCTTTCATTGAAGCTCGCACCTGGGTCTCATCCTGCTTCGCCAGGCAGGCATCAAGCTTAGTCGAATCCAGCTTCGCCAGGGTGCCCTCTTGCCGGGCGATGCGATCCAAAGCCGCAAAGCTCTTGTTGATATCGCGATCCTCGCCGGAAACTTCCTGGCCGTGCGCATGCAGGTAGTCCACATAGGTCCAGTAGACGCCGGAATCCTGGGATGCCAGACAATTCGCATCGACCGCGGCATGAATAGCCCAAGGATGCATCTCGGACAGCGGGTAGTCCTTGTAGATGAAGCGAACCTTGTCTTTGTACCGTTCCAGGGTCGACGGAAAGAGAGCCTGATGCATGCGAGCGCAATAAGGACACTCAAGGTCATCGAAATTGATGACCGTGACCTTGGCCGATGGATTACCGCGAACGGGGCGTCCCGAAGTATCGATGGAGAAGATCGGGTTCTTCGTCAGATCGAACGTTTCCAGGCGCGCCAGCGTCTTGCCGTCGGTGGAGATAAGGAATTCGAACGGTGTGGTTTTGGGTCCGCGCGTGAAGACGATGGGCAGTGTTTCGTAACCGGGAAATTGGCTCGGTTTCCGTGCGCCAATCGTCACGGTATAGTCCTGCGGCACGTTGAATTGCGACCGAACCAGGACTTCAATATGGCGGTTGATTTCTGGGTCGGATGGATTCGGTTGTGGGGGTTGAGCTTTGCAGCCTACGGCGAAACCAACTGCGAGCAGGCCGGCGAAGAGTTGAAAACGGGACAAATTGACATCCTCTTAAGAAAGAATAAACCAGAGCCCGCTTGGAACGCTTCGCGCTCGAGCAGTTCCGGGGCCATCTGCAACGGTCTCAGCGTTAAAGAAAACGCGATCAAATCGCTGCCCCGATCGGCTCAGTAGCGCGGAGGCAGATTCGGATTGCGGAACGGGGTGTTGGCTGAGCGGATAGTCCCGACCGTGTCGAAGTTGGCAAGTGTGAATCCATAAAGCCACTCGGAGTCTTCGCTGCTGATGGAGCCAACCGAGCCTGGCTCGTATCGCCTGTAGCCGAAGCTGAGGCCGCAGCAGCCCCAGTTGTAGACTGCCAGCGCTCCGGCGTACTGAAGCGAATGTTGCACGAAGTCGTAGCTGCTGTTCACTGCCAGGTTAAAGCCAGCCCCGGACGGCTTGCCAACCTGCAAGTACGGCTGCACCTGCTGACTCTTGATCGTCGTCGCTGCCACTCCTTGTTCGTCCACGGCGTTCAACAGTTCGTGGCCCAATCCAATCGTGGTGCGGCCCCAGGTGTAACCGGCATAGAGATTGTCCGCGCCTATATGGCCGAGCTTCGGATCGTAGTCCAGGTCCCACTCGACGCGAAGATTGTCGATTGCCTCGAAGCGCAGGCGTGAGACGACAGGCGACAGATTGCGGGGGTCGGTGAGGAATGTAACTCCGCTCAGATCGAGCGTGGAGTCGAAGACGTTGCGTCGCCCGGCAATGAGCGCACCCCCAAAATTCGGGTCGATAAAGAATTTCTGCGCAATTTGCCAACTTGCCCACTCGCGTCCGGAGGCTTTGCAATCGCCAGTTGCAGCCTGAGTTTCAGAACATGGCGCGGGGTGCAAGGGGCGCAGATAAAACCGCTGCGTCAAAGAATAACCAACCTCGTTCGTATCTGTAGCGATATCTGTCGAATCAACGAGCAGCACATTGCGTGCATCCGCTCCGATCCCCCCGACAAAACGGTACGTGAATTCGGGTTCGATCACATGACGCAATTCGCGATTCCATCTTCCGATCGTGAAATCCCGCTCGAGCGCTGGCGGGCGCAGATCGATCGAGGCCTCGACGTCGGCGCGATTCAGCGGATCGTGGCGCACGGTGGGTGTCCCGCCATTGGCGCCGGTCAAATCGGAAGTCTCGCTTCCCGAGTAAAAAGTTTCGCGGAAAGCAACTTCAGGATCCACGCTCCATCCCCGCGCGACCATCGGCAACGAGAGATGAGGGTAAAGGTCGAAACGGCCAAGATTATAGGCATGGAAGTCGGGCTCGGAGCGGCTCAAGTGGCTCAGCGATGAGTTCAGACCCCAATAGAGGGGCCAGTCTCCGAATGTCCGGTCTAGGGTGTCAAAGCGCAGCGTCGGCAAATGCAGAATTCTGGCCTCATTGCCAGAGGTAGTATTCGCGAAAGTCTGGAGGCGCCCGACGTAACCTGAAGGAATGTAGCCATCGTGTTCGTGCGTGAGCGCGAGCGTGCTCAGCACTTCGGAGTTCACGGCCTGGCTGTAGTTGTCGTCGAACACCAGCCGGTAAACATAGCTTGAAAGGTACTCAACGCTTCCTGCGACACGGGTTTCAGGGGAAAGATCTTTGCGGCCTGTCGCGAAGATATCGACACCGCCCTGATTCACCAACCCCGTGGCGGGCGGAGTAGCAGCAACGCCGCGATCGAACAAGGCGTTCCAACGTGCCGTCAAATGGTCGAATCCCGGCCCCTTGTAGCGAAAATCGCCGTTGGGCGCCCAACCGCGCTTGCTGTAGTAATCGGAGCCAATCACCATATCCATGCTGCGGTTGAGAACCAGGTACACCTGCTCACCCGCCACGAGCCCCTTGACGCTGGAGTTGTGCGGAAGAATAGGAATCAGGAGTCCACTCTCACGTCCTGTTTCCGTGGTTGGATGGCGCAGGTAGGGTAAATCGAAGATCGGGATGCCCAGGAATTTGAAGATCGAATTGCGCGTCGAGGCCTCTCCGTTCTCCATCCTGATTGCCTTGGAAATGAGTTGCCAGTCTGGGCGCGGCAATCGACAGTTGGTCATCGATCCGTCGATGATTCGATACTTGCCCTCGCCGGTTTGCAACAGGACTCGACCGGAGAAGAGAAATGGATTCGCAATGGAATATACGACGGTGGGACCAGCTCGCCGGACTCCGATCGAGCCGGTCACGTTGAAGAACCGCCCCGTATGCATGTCGAGGCGCATATCACCATGGGACGCTTCAATGTCGACATCTTCCGGGCCGCCGATAACCTGGACATGGCCATCGGCATCCAATTCCGAAGTGGATTGATGATAGACCACGTTATCGGCGCGGAGTATGTAATCGCGGTAATGAACAACCACCTGGCCATCCAAGGTCCAAAGATCGCCGACTCGGCTCTGATGTTGAGCTTCCCACCGCACTGGGACGCCGCTGGGTGGCATGGGCTCGGGCTGCGCCAGTGGGAGAATCTCCTGACCGGGGTCCTCTGGAAGCAAATTGACATCCGTCTTCGAACCTGCATGATCGGACGGAGCTGCTTGTTGAGCCGCGGCAGGTAGCGCATTGGTCAACATCTGTCCGCGAAGTTGCGGATGACAGAGGGCCAACAGCGTGATAAACACAAAATTGCGAGGATGCATCCGGGGCCAAGGCCAGCATAGCAAATGCGGGGCTCGTACTTTGGACTCGGCGCCGCGTGGCTCTGGGAGCAAAAACGTCCCGGACGCGATATGAATCAAGGATGTTTCGCTCTGAGTTGCACGAATTATTCTCGCGAAATGTCATGGCTCGTTTTTGAGCAACGTTCGCTCCCGGTCCTTCCGGCCGTGAAGCGAACCTGAAAAGTGCCTCCGGATCTGGCTCAGATTCAAGAGGTTCATCAGAAGGGTTCTGGAAAATTGAGCAAATCGATGAGTCAGCCTGTTCCCAAGCCATCGTGGAAGCAGGAAGTGAATCGGCGGCTTGAAGCCCACAAAAGCCGCAAGGGGTTATCTGTTGTCGAGGATAAAGCGCCACAACAGGAGCACGCTGACGTGAGCGACCGTGCGGCGAAGGCGGCAGCGCGTGTTGCTGCCCGGTTCTCCAAAGCGCCGAGCTACAGTGAAATGCAGGCAGCCGAGGCGCGCGCGGCACTGCGGGACGCCGAAGTTGCAACCCGCGCCGCACTGGAAGCGCAAGCTGCGGCACAGGCAGCGCTTGCCAATCTGGAGCGGGCCGGCGAGGATCAAATCGAATTCGAGGACGAAACCTGGACCTCGACTGCTTCGGCTTCTTCTGTTGAGCAGGAACTGGGCAAGTCTCGCTCAACCAATGCGGCGGCCATGTTCTTTGACGGCGCAGGCGCCCATGAGCCGGTATCTGGCGATTCGCAGAGCGCGACTTGGGAGGATTTGCGTTTAGCGGCTTCGCGATCGGAGGATGCCGCAGCGCCTTATTCGATCGAAGCGCAGCCCATCCATGCGAACTTGATTCATTTTCCACGCGAACTGGTTGCCACACGACGGCTTCGCCCGCGTTCGACGGGGTGGGTGGAGACCTCGGCCGCGGAACAATCGGGTCAATTGAGCATATTTGAAGTGGACCCAAGCACCGTCTCCATTGAGGCTACAGCTTCCACGGTTGAAACCGCAGCGCCGGCGCCATCGTGGAGCGGTCCGGAATGGTCGAGCATTGAACTGGAGATGGAGCCTGAGGAGGACGAACGGTTTTACCGCGAGCCTCCATCAACCCGATCCGGAATTCACCTGGCGCCCCTCGAATTGAGAGTGATGGCAGCGACGATTGACAATGCGTTGGTTCTGGGTCTGGTATGTGCGGGAATTGCGGGAATCGCAGGGCATATGCTGCATTCGCCCGCCGTCAAGGTTGCGGAAGTAAGCGCATTCGCCGCTCTGATGCTGACCGGTGTGCTCTATCAGGCATTTTTTCTGATGATCGCGAGGGCCACGCCAGGAATGATGTATGCGGGGATTTCGCTTTGTACATTCGACGATGAGCATCCGTCCCATGTGCAACTGCGGGGCCGGCTTGGAGCCCTGTTGGTATCGCTACTGCCGATGGGATTAGGCTTCGCCTGGGCCATCTTTGATGAAGATCGCTTAAGTTGGCACGATCGAATCTCGCGGACCTATCTGCGCAGGTGCTGAGGCGCTGATGCAGGATTTGCAAAACTTTGGGCGCGGATCATTTCCGCGCCTTTTTCTGCGCCTCAGTTACCACGTCAACGCGCGCAACGCGCTGACACCAGCCCCGATCAGAGCCGTTTCATCGTCGGGCGGCAAAACTTCAAGAGAGTAACTCAAAAGCGGGCTCATCTTCACCATCGTTTCCAGATGCCTGCGCAATTCCGCGAGGTCGAGAAAGCCCACATTGTGCCCCGTGAAGTAAAAGCGGCCCGGTCCGGCCAGGTGGATGAACGATGCCGTACCGGCGGCCAGGGCGCGATGCCAGAGCGTAACGAATTCGCGGCAACGACCATCGCCTAGCTTTGCCTGGGCGAAGACCTCTTCCGGCTCGAGGTCGAGAAAGCGCATGCGCATCGCGCGATAGCCCATGATGCCTTCCAGATGGCCCACTCCCCCGCAGCCGCAGTAGCGCTCTTTCGGGTCGAGAGTGACGGTCACGTGTCCGCCTTCCCAGACCCCTTCGACATAGGGCCACCGGCCATAGCCAATGCCGTTTCCGATCGTCCAGACCCGCGTGAGCTTGTTCATCTGGCCTCGCGTTGCGGCCACTCCGGCAGCAATTGCGTCCGCATCGTTGGCGACATACACGGGTGTCGAGACACCCCTGGTGGTGAGCACCTTGGTGAGTTCGTCTGCCAGGCGCATGCCCTTGATCTGCGCGAGGTTCGGAGAATCCTCGATTACGCCGTGACGAACGACGCCGGGCACCGCGACTCCGATGGCGTCCACAGGACCGCCGACGCTGCCAACTAACGCCGCGATCTTGTCGACCAGCACGTCGACCAGCTCGCCACCGGGAAGCGCCACCAATGCGTCATGCTCTTCTGTGCTTTCGGGAAAGCGTAGCAGCTTTCCCTTCAACCGCTGATCTTCAAGCGCGCCTGCAACAATATGTTCGGTCATTACAACGCCGATTGCGGTGCTCATGGACAATTCCTCTCATCCCGCCTGATAGCGATTCAGGCGGCCCAGGCCGTTGAAGGCCGCAACCTTATAGCACTCGGCCAGCGTCGGGTAGTTGAAAACAGTTTCGACGAAATAATCTACGGTGCCGCCCAGGGTCATGACCGCCTGCCCGATATGAACCAATTCGCTCGCACCTTCGCCGATGATGTGAACCCCAAGCACCTTCCGCGTGTCCCGGTGAAAGATCAGCTTCAACCGGCCGGTTGTATCGCCGCGAATCTGTCCCCGCGCGACTTCGCGATAATACGCCATGCCGACCTCGTAGGGCACGTCTTCGTCGGTTAACTGCTCTTCGGTTTTACCGATGAAGCTGATCTCGGGAATGGTGTAAATTCCATACGGATAAAAGCTGGGATTCGACGTGGCGGCATGATCGTCGAAGGCACGGGCAGCGGCGATGCGTCCCTGTTCCATCGATACGGAGGCCAGCGCCGGGAATCCAACGACATCGCCCACGGCAAAGATGTGTTCCACCTTTGTCATGAAATGTTCGTCGACGGGGATGCGCCCGCGGTTGTCGGCCTCGAGTCCGGCTGCAGCTAAGTTCAGCTCGTCCACATTGCCTTGCCGGCCCACGGCGAACAGCAACGCGTCGCCCGAGACCTTCTTCTTGCTCTCGAGATTGGCCACGACGCCGCCATCCGCAAGATCCTCCACGCTCTCTACTTCCTCTCCAAGCCGCATCGTCACGCGGCTGTCGCGCAAGTGATAGCTGAGAGCCTCGACGATTTCCTGGTCGGCAAATTCGAGAAGCTTGTTGCGTTTCTCAATAAGCGTCACGCGCACGCCAAGAATGGCGAACATGCACGCGTACTCGACCCCAATGACGCCGCCGCCGACAACGATTAGGGTGCGGGGCAAGCTGGGGAGATCGAGAACCTGGTCGCTGTTGATGATGGTGCGCCCATTAATGGGAACCTTGGGAGACGAGGCTGGTTTTGTCCCGACCGCGATAATGACGTTGCCTGCTTCGAGTGTCGTTTCTACCTGTGGACCTTCCACGCGGAGCACATGAGGATCGACAAAGTGGGCGATTCCCTCGAACACGTCAATCCCATTGCGCGATAGCTGGGCTTCAGTCACGTCCACTTCAGTTTTGATCACTGCCTGCACGCGGAAGGCGAGATCGGCCATGGTGATCTTTTCTTTGACCCGGTAATTCATGCCGTAGACGGAGCGATAGTTGTAGCCGGAAAGATGCAGCACGGCTTCCCTCATAGTCTTGGACGGAATGGTTCCGGTATTGATGCAGACGCCGCCAACGACCGCGCGCGCTTCAATAACCGCGACGCGCTTCTTCATCTTGGCAGCCGCTACGGCAGCGCGCTGGCCTGAGGGCCCTGAGCCGATAATGGCCAGGTCATACTTGACGGCACTCATGCAATTGTCTCCCGTGAGCTGGTTCAGACGTGACCGTGGCGGTGAATTCGCATGCCATCGGTGTGATCCTCAACCGGAGGCTACCATACTGCGGTGTTACGGGAACAGCAACACCCCGTGAATTTGAAGGGCGCGGTAGGCTGAATCAGGCGTCATGAGGAAGCTGGCCGCAGACTCGAAAGGAAGCGCCGGCGATCGAGTGGATCGCCGGGTTCTCTGGGGAAAAACTGCTTTGAGCAAGCGATCGACTTATGCGGCTTCGGTGCGTGGTGCCGAAGCAGCGCGGGACGCGGAGCGGGCGGAAGGCTTGCTCTGTCCGCGGAAATTCCCGCCCGGCTGAACGGTGCTCTCGAGGCGGAACTGGCCGATCATTCCATCCAGATCGTTGGCTAATACGGCCAGGTTCTTCAAGGCCTCCACGGCTTCCTCCGCGCCGTGGGAGTTTTCCGTGGCCAACTGGGAGATTTGCCCGGCGGATTCGGAGATTTCTCCGGATGCGGAGGTTTGCTCGGTCGCCGCTGTGGCGATGAGATGAATCTGCTGCTCGACCTGCTTGGATGATTCAATAATGGCTTCGAGGCTCTGGCGCGCCCGTGCGGTTTCGCTCATGCCCGTTTCCACTGCAGTGCGTCTGTCCTCCATTACCTGGAGCGTCGCGCGGGTCTCCTCCTGGATGCTGCGGATGGTGCCTGCAATCTCCTCCGTGGCGCCCTTGGTTTGTTCGGCCAGGCGGCGGACTTCCCCTGCAACCACCGCGAATCCTCGCCCATGCTCGCCGGCGCGGGCCGCTTCAATGGCCGAATTCAGAGCCAGCAGGTTTGTCTGTTCGCTGATCTCCTGAATCACGCTGACCACCTTGCCGATCTCTTCCGAGCGATGCGCCAAGGAAGTCATTTTCTCGGAGACCGTACCTGTAGCTGCTGCAATCTTTTCCATGGTTGCCGCCGCTGCGTGCATCACCGCGCCACCCTGGTCGGCTGTTTCCGCCGATGTGCGGCTGGCATGAGCGGCATTCTCCGCGTTATGGCTGATTTCGGCAATGGTGGCTGTCATTTCCTGAGCGGCCGCGGCAATCTGATTTATCTTGCTGGATTGGGTGTTGGCGTTGCCGGCCGATTGCACTGCGCGCGCGCTGATCTGCGTCGAGGCCGCCGAAAGTGTCTGTGCTCCTCGAGCAACCGACTCCACAACTGCGCGCATGGCGGCGACGCTGGCGTCAAACGCATCGGCAACTCGGCCAATTTCGTCGGTCCCGGTGGCCCGTACAAACACCGTCAAATCCTTGGCAGCCGGCCCTCCAGGCCGGCCAGCACTCTGACTAGGCGTGGCGCAATGACTTGCGTAAGCAATGAGCCGATAAGTGCGCAAAGGAAGACGATCAGGAGGGTCACTCCTACGTTGATCCAGGTGGCGCGGTTGCTGACATTGGTGGCGTCACGGGAAGCCTTCGTACCAATTTGGGCGTTGAGTTCGAAATCGTCGTGAGCTGCCGTCAAGGCTGTCTCCAGGTCGCCCCTCAGAGCGTCGGACAAGAAGATGTCCAATGCATCGCCGGTCCTTCCGGCCGCTAAAAAGGCGGTTCCACGGTCGCTCCCTTCCACATACGCCAGGAAGCCCGACGAAATTTTCTGATAAAGCTCGCGTTCTCCGGGATGACTGATGTGGGGCTCGTAGTCCTTGATTGCCGCGTTGAATGAGTCCAGCGCTGCCTGCCGCTTTGGGCCCTCTGCCGTCTGGCACGCCGGCACGGTGCATAGCAGAAGATGAAGATCTTCGCGACGCATTGTGTTGATTGCATTTCGAATGTTCGCCAAGTCAATCAAGACGGGGAACTGCTTTCGCTCACTTGCGCATTATTGACAGTAATGCCTCGGAAAACGAAAAACGTGTAGGCCCCCAACACGATGCAGAGACCGCAAACAAGACCAAACGCGTAAAGGAACTTGCGAGAAACAGGGAGGTTGCGTAGCCACTGCATGCCGGTAACCCTTTCTGGAGCGCTTCGTTGGTTTCATCGGCGCAGTTGGAGGCAACTTCAGTTCAATGGCTGGAAATGATTCCTCTGGTGGCCCTCAGCGACAGTCGCAGTTCCAGATTCCGCACTCGTATTTTGACTTCAGGAAAACATTGGCACTTTCTTCATTCCCACCGAGATTCAGCCCCCTCCAAGCCAGTCGAGGTTCCGGCACCTGCTGAATCGTTGACTCGAATACGCAAGATTTGTCGAGTGGCCTATTGCAAGGATTAAAGTAAATCGATATTCTTGGGCCGCTTTGCCTTCCCTCGCAGAGGTGACTTGGAATGAGATTCTCTTCGCTTAGATTGTTGAAGGGTGTGGATCGCAGACTGCCGGCAATCACGTCGGTTCTTGTTGTTTGCATGACGATGTGCCGGCTTGGAGCGCAGACCCCCCCCGCGCCAAATCCCCCGGCAGCTCCACCGGCTCCTCCTCGCTTCACACCGACGCCCGAGCAACTGGCGATCCAGGCTGCGTCGGACAAAGAACATCAGCGGGAAATGGACGCGCTCGGCATCAAGGAACTGCGTCACGGCGCCGATGGGGATCCCAACGCGCCGAATGCCGCCAACTACGACGAGGCGAGGGCGGATGTTTATCCAAAAATTCCCGATCCGCTCCTGCTGAACAACGGCAACCCGGTGACGACCGCGAATGTGTGGTGGAGCAAGCGCCGGCCGGAGATCGTCGAGATGTTCGATCGCGAAATCTACGGCCGCACGCCGGCGCATCTTCCCGCTGTGAAGTGGGAGGTGGTTAGTACGGTTCACGAGAAAAATGGCGATGTGCCGGTAATCACGAAGACTCTGGTTGGCCACGTCGACAACTCCGCCGACCCGAAGATCACGGTCAACATCGATCTCACACTGACCACTCCGGCAGACGCCAAAGGGCCCGTTCCCGTCATCATGGAGCTCGGGCTCAGCAAGGAATTCATGGCGATGTTGGCGAAGAGATTCCCGCAATTCGCCGCGATGGCCGGCCCAGGCCCGACATGGCAGCAACAGGTGCTGGCACGCGGCTGGGGCTACGCCGAATACATTCCGACGAGCGTGCAGCCTGACAACGGCGCGGGGTTGACAGCGGGAATCATCGGACTCGCGAACAAGGGCCAGCCACGCAAGCTGGACGACTGGGGTGTGCTGAAGGCGTGGGCCTGGGGAGCGAGCCGTTGCCTGGATTATTTTGAAACCGACAAGGACCTGAATGCGAAGCAAGTCGGCATCGAAGGCCACTCGCGCTATGGCAAGGCCTCGCTCGTGGCGATGGCTTACGATTCGCGCTTTGCCATCGGCTACATCAGCTCATCCGGCGAGGCCGGAGCGAAGCTCTACCGGCATATCTTTGGCGAGCAGGTGGGCAATATTGCGGGGCAGGAGTTCTACTGGATGGCTGGGAATTTTATGAAGTATGCCGGCCCGCTGACCCCCAGCGATCTTCCTGTCGACGCCAACGAATTGGTTGCCCTGTGCGCGCCACGGCCTGTGTTCATCAGTGGAGGGGCGACGAACGGCGACGGATGGGTCGATGCGAAGGGAATGTTCCTGGCAGCGGCCGGAGCCGGACCCGTTTACAGACTGCTTGGAAAAAATGATCTCGGGACAACAACGTTCCCGCCGATGGAAACGGCATTGATCGACGGGGATGTTGCGTTTCGGCAGCATGCCGGCGGGCACACACCTGGACCCAACTGGCCGACGTTCCTCACTTTTGCCAACCGCTATCTGCACGCGCCGGGACCTGCCGCATCCGCATCCACGGGTACGAAGGATTCGGCGCCGGTCCATTTGACAGCGGAACAGGATCGCGAGCGGATGCTCGGCTTGCTTGGACTGAAGGATTCGGACATGCGGCATCGCCCCTCAGGCGATGCGAAGGCGCCCGATGCGACGAACTACGATGAAACCAAGGCGGACGTATACGCGAAGATTCCCGACCCGTTGCTCCTGAAGAGCGGCATGCGCATCACGACGTCGAGTCAGTGGTGGTATGAGCGACGGCCCGAGATCGTTGCAGACTATGAACGCGAGATTCTCGGCAAAGCGCCTGCAGACTTGCCGAAGGTGACCTGGGAAGTCGTCAAGACGACTCCCAAAAAATACGGTGGCTTCGATGTCGTTTCCAAGAGGCTCGTGGGCCACGTTGACAACTCCATCGATCCGCAAGTCTCCGTCAATATCGAGATGACGCTCACCACCCCTGCGCACGCTGCAGGGCCGGTGCCCATCATCATGGAGCTGGCCTTCGACAAGGATTTCGAGGATTCTCTCGCGACGCCTGCCTCTGAAGTTGTACCGCGCGAATCCGGGCATTACGGGGTGGAATGGGAACCGCTGTTGAAGCGGGGATGGGGCTTCGCTGTGCTCTCTCCCACGAGCTTTCAGGCCGACAACGGAAGCGGACTCACGGAAGGCATCATCGGGCTCATGAACAAAGGCCAACCGCGCGGGCTCGACGACTGGGGCACGTTGCGCGCGTGGGCATGGGGCGCAAGCCGCGCCATGGACTATTTCGAGACCGATCGTGCCGTCGATGCGAAACAGGTTGGCCTGGAAGGGCACTCTCGATTTGGCAAGACCGCGCTGGTCGCCATGGCTTACGATCCTCGCTTCGCCATCGTCTACAGCAGTTCCTCAGGAGAAGGCGGGGCTAAACTTTATCGGCATATCTTCGGCGAGCAAATGCCAAATCTGGCCGGACCGGCGCTGTATCACTGGTTCGATGGAAATTTTCTTCGATACGGAGGACCGCTGACGCCCGGTGACTTGCCAGTAGACAATCACGAGTTGATCGCCTTGTGTGCGCCCAGACCTGTGTTCATTGGCGGTGGCGCCAGTACCGGCGACGGGTATGCCAATCCAGGCGGCGACGCGTGGGCCGATGCGAAAGGAATGTTCTTGGCCGAGGTGGACGCTGGACCGGTGTACCGGCTTTTGGGCGCAAAGGACCTGGGAACGACCGAGTTTCCTCCCATTGGAACTGCGCTCATGGATGGCGATCTAGGGTTTCGGCAGCATCAATTTGGTCACACGCCGGCCCCGAATTGGCCAACCTTCCTGGAATTTGCTAGCCACTACTTGCGCGCCTCTATACCAGCGGCGGGCCAATAGACGTTCTCTTTTCCATCGTGTTCCTTGATCCGTCAGCGCGATGTGCGGAGATCCTTCGACATGACGATGCAATGGCACTCGAGTCCCTCTTTCAGCGGGCGCGCGGGAATGAATGCCTCTGTGCCGGTTTCAATGTAGCCGAAGCGCCGGTAGATAGGTGGGAGCTCGGGCCGGAGGCTCAACACTGTAATGTCCACTGCCTCGCATCCGAGTTCGCGAAAACGGTCTTCCGCGGCTTCAGTGAGACGGCGCCCGAGGCCGGCTTGCTGGCGGGTTGGATCGACAGCCAGCATTCCAAGGTAGCCACGCGAGCCGCGAAGCTCCGTGTACACCGAGCCCAGCAGTTGGCCCGACGCGTCCTCCGCCACCAGGATCGCGCCTTTCTCCATCATCGCGGTGAGACGTACCTCGTCCGTACGCTGGTAATCGAGAAAGGTCTCGATGGCGAATGCTGCATTGATCAGCGCGATCAGGCGAGGCCGGTCGGACTCCACCGCAATGCGGAAACGAAGTTTGTGTTCATCGCAGGCGCTCGTGCTCATGCTTCCATCGTATGCGCTTCCTTACTGCAGATCCTCCGCGTATCGGGTCAGTTCTCCCAGAACCAAACGACGAGGAATCGAATGACGCTCGGCGACAACCGAAGAGCAGGGGAAGAGGCACGTCGCTGCGACTTCTGTGAGTCCCAGTTCAGGCATTCGTCAGTCCACGCTCCTTCAGCATTGCAATAGCGTCCTGATGTGCAAGGTAAAGCACGATCCGAAACTGTTGCTCGGTTGTGTTGACGATAAAAGTCGAATCGACGAACATTGCCGGAGTCTGCAGATCGTCGGCCAAGAAATTCATCTTCCATCGCGTGCGCGCCATCGAGTAGTGGTTGTCGAGCGAACGCGCATCCACACTGACTAATTTCAACGAATGACAGCCATAGCTTTCGAAGAGTTGTTTGCGTCTTGGTAGAGCGAGCTCGTTGTAGATCGCGGTAATTCCGTCGATGTCCGATTCAACGGCATCTCGAATCTGCATGCTGACCTCGCCTGGACAGATCCCAACTGAAATCTCGCTTCGATTTTCGATCAATGGACTGAGACCGAGCGTAGAGCTGCGACTAAGCACTAGCTCTACGATAAACGCGGGCGCAGTTTCCTCCCAGAATCCCTTCGCGCTCAGTTTGCGTCAGCCGATGCACGTAATCGAGCACGATACCGACAGTCTGTCGATACTCCGCGGACAGCGTGCAGACCGGCCAGTCCGAGCCAATCATCAGCCGCGATGGGCCGAATGCTTCGAGAACAACGTCCAGGTAGGGCCGAAAGTCACCCTGCTCCCACTGCTTCCAGCGCGCTTCGGTCACCATCCCGGAAAGCTTGCAGGAGACATTGGAGTGTTTTGCCAATTCGCGAATATCCTGCTTCCACGGTTCGAGCAATCCATCCGCAATTACCGGTTTGGCGATGTGATCGAGTACAAATACCTGGTCCGGAAACGTGCTGACTAACTTCACCGCAATCGGCAAGTGGCGCGGATGAAGCAGCAGATCGTACGCCAGCCCGAAACTCGCAAGCTCCGCGATTCCGCGCTGAAACTCCGGGCGCAGCATGAAGTGGTCGTCCGGCTCATCCTGCAGCACATGCCGCACACCAACGAGTTTCTTACACGCAGCAAGCTCCTCAACCTGGCTCCTAAGCTGCGGCGAGCACAGATCCACCCAGCCAACGACGCCCTGGATGATGCCGTTCTCCTCGGCAAGCTCCAGAAGCCAGCGTGTCTCTTCGAGGCTTTGCCGCGCTTGTACCGCGATCGATCCGTCGAAGCCATTTTCATCAAGGAGTGGCTTCAGATCGTGTGGTAGAAAATCCCGCTTGAGGGTCGCCATCTCCTCGTTGATCCATCCATACTCCGCGGCCGTGTACTTCCAGAAATGCTGATGAGCATCCATTCGGGTCATGCTGTTCGCAATTCTCGCAGGTGAATGCGAGGTCGGGAAGAGCCAGCTTCGCACAGTTTCTTGCGGTGCAGGCCATCCGGAACGGTTTCTGTTCCCATACCTGTGGTCCACAGCCGCGCAGGTATAGTTTTGATATGCACTTGAAGAATCCGTGGCTGGCACTTTCTCTCAGCCTCTGCCTGTTCCCGGCAAGCGCCCCTGCCCAATCCGCCAAGCCGACCATCACGCTCGACGAGTATCTGAACACGACCGATATCTCGGAGGCGAAGCTGTCACCGGATGGCTCTTCCGCTGTCATCGCCACAGAAGCCCCGGACTGGAAAAACAGCGCGTACCGGCATGATCTGTGGATCTGGAATGCACAGTCGGGACTGAGGCCGCTGACGCACTCCGCCGGCGAAGAAGAAGCTCAATGGAGTCCGGATGGCAAGTGGGTCGCATTCCTCTCCGACCGCGCGCTTCTTGGGGACGATGCTTCGGCGGATCCAGAGTCCACGAGCGAGGCGACCAAACCGAAACGCATTTGGATCATCTCCGCGATGGGCGGCGAGCCGCTCCCGCTGTACAGCGAGAAGATGGAGGCGCATGCATTTGCCTGGTCGCCGGACAGCGCCGCGATCTACTTCTCCTTGCAGGAGCCGCTCGATCATGACCAAGTTGAGGCGCGTGAGACGGAATGGCAGGATGTGATTCGGTGGCGCGAACAGAATCGGGGCGACGTGCTGCTGAAAGCGGTCCTTGCGCCGGCGATCGCCAACGCGCTGGCCTCCCCGCTGCCCAATGGCGCCGCCGCCGCCAAGGCGGCCAAGGGCAGAGCCGACACGATTCCAGCATCGCCGCTGCCTTCGGGCGCTTCCGTGATCACAAGGAGTTCGCTGGCCATTGACGAGATCGCAGCTTCGCCGAATGGAAAGACGATTGCCTTCGTTACAGGACCGGTCCACCGCCGCATCGAGAATCCTGCGGACAATGAAATCTTCTTGGTTGCTTCTCTGGGGGGCGAAGCCCATCAGCTCACCCACAATCAGGCGTTGGAGTCGAACATTCGATGGGCTCCCGATAGCCGGTGGCTGCACTTTACCGTGCAAGCTGCGGCGGGTTCCCTGGAGGGCAGCTACAGGGATGTGCAAGGCCGCCTGTACCGGATCGATACGGAGACCGCCCACGTGGAACGTCTTGGTGCAGCATTTGACGGCTCGTTCGACGAATTTGCATTGCTTCCGGATGGCCGCGAATTCGCGCTGGGCCTGAAGGGAACTGAAACGCAGATCTACTTGGTTGAGGGAGACAAAGCGACCAAATTGCCAGGCCTTGCGGGCACTTATGCCGGTCTTGAGTCCGCAGTCAAGTCAAATAGCCTTCTCGTGCGTCAATCAAGTGTGAATGAGCCGCCGCAGGTGTATCTCGCTACCGATCCGTTGCATCCGGACCAGCTCAAACCCCTCACCACCTTCAATCCGATCTTCGCCCAACGCGCACAGCCCGAATGGCAGCCGTACACATGGCAGTCGGACGATGGAAGAACGATTGAGGGCGTCCTGATTTTTCCGCCCGGCAAGAAGGGCGCGAAGCATCTGCGCATGTTGACACTCATTCACGGCGGACCGGCAGATGCGGACGGCGATCGCTTCGGAGCGGACTGGTACGATTGGGCGACCCTGGCAGCGGATCGTGGCTGGCTTGTGTTTCGCCCGAATTATCGCGGTTCAGTAGGATATGGCGATGACTTCATGTTGGAAATTGAGCCGCATCTGGTATCGAAGCCCGGCCGCGACATCCTCACCGGCGTCGACGCGCTGGTGAAGGACGGTTACGCCGACGCAAATCACCTCGCCGTCGGCGGCTACAGTTATGGCGGCTATATGACCAACTGGCTCATCACACAGACAACGCGTTTTCGCGCAGCGGTCACGGGCGCGGGAGCCGTGGAGCATGCGGCCAACTGGGGCAACGACGACGAGACCTGGGACGATGCGTGGTACCTCGGTGGCCAGCCCTGGCAGAATCCGGACGTCTACCAAAGCGAAGCTGCTCTCTTTCGCTTCGATAAAGTGAAAACGCCCACGCACCTCGTCCAGGGAGGTGCGGACATTCGCGTAAGCTACCTTGAGGGAGTCACCATGGAGCGTGCGTTCCAGACTCTGGGAGTGCCGCACACCTTTCTCGTTTTTCCGGGCGAGGGGCATGGGCTGGACAAGAATCCATGGCACGGCTACATCAAGTTGCGCGAAGAATTGAAGTGGCTGGAGAAATATGATGGAAATTAGCCATGATGACTTCTTGGCATCCGCCGCCGGAGAATAGAAGGAACCGGCAGGACGGTTTCGAGCATCAATCTCAACAGAATGAATCCAGTCGAACAAGCCCGCCAGAGCTCCTTCCAGCAGACGCTGCTCAGCGCCCGCCGGACCATGTTGATGAGCGAAATCCTCAAACTGGCAATCGACAGCTTTCGTGCTTCCAAGCTGCGTTTCGCGCTGACAGCGCTGGGCATGGTCATTGGCACGGCCTCGGTCATCCTCGTTGTGACGATTGGGATGAAAGGGAAGCAATACGTTCTCGACACACTGCAAAAGATCGGGACGAATTCAGTCGAGATCGAATATTCGGGTGGTGGAGCGACGGGTGCCGAGCGCGTGCTGTACAACGACTATCTGACACGCGACGACGAGAGGATCGTCGATGCCCAGTTGCCGGGTGTGATCTATTCTTCTCCAATTCTTCAGATGCACACGCGTATTAGTTTCGGTGGCGGCGTGATGAAAGACACGTTGGTGCTCGGTGTAAGTCCGGACTATCGCCATATTCGCAATTTGCTCGTGCCCTACGGCCGGTTTTTCGATGAAATTGACGATGGTTCGCACACCAACTGCGCGGTGGTAACGGAGCCCTTTGCTCGAGAGCGATTCGGCAGCTCCAATGCCGCGGTTGGCCAGACGTTTGAGATTTACGGCATTCCCTTTACCATCATCGGCGTTTTCAAAGAGAGCGTCGACGATATGGGCCAATCGGAGATCGCCGATCAGACGATTCTCATTCCTTATTCGGTCGCGCGCTTTTTCACCGGAACAGAAGACGTGCGACAGATCTATTTCTCGATGCGCACCATGAACGAAGTGCCGGATGCGGCCAAGGAGATTGTCAGGATTATTCAATCG
Source organism: uncultured Acidobacteriaceae bacterium (assembly GCA_963745845.1). Lineage (GTDB taxonomy): Bacteria > Acidobacteriota > Terriglobia > Terriglobales > Acidobacteriaceae > Telmatobacter. Next base: position 508,260 of record CAVUZE010000008.1, read on the forward strand.
CGCCATCGTCCTGGATCGGTTTATACCCCGCAGACGCTGACGGAGGTGCTGACCTACGCAGCCGAGATCTCCGATGCGCTTACGGCGGTGCTGGTGCTTGTATCGGCGATTACTTTGGCAGTCGGCGGCGTGGGCATTATGAACATCATGCTGGCCAACGTTCGAGCACGCATTCGCGAGATAGGCATTCGCAAGGCATTGGGCGCGACTTACCGTGAAATTAAGCTGCAGTTTCTTGCCGAGGCGGTGATCATTTCGCTAACCGGAGGAATTGTGGGCGTGCTTGTGGGGCTTATGGTGCCGTTGTCGATCCGATTCTTCACCGATTACGCACTGCCGGTTTCCGTATGGTCAGTTGTCATCGCGCTCACTGCGGCAACATTGGTTGGTGTCATCTTCGGCACGGTGCCGGCCACGCGCGCGGCACAGATGGATCCTGTGGATGCGCTGAAGTATGAGTAGCGACGGGAAGGTTGAGCAGGACGACGCGCAGCAGGAGGACGAGCCCTCGCGAGGACCGAATCTTGCCCTGATCTATAGCCTGCTCGGTGCTGCGCTGCTTGTCGCCCTCGGAATTGCTGTGCTGATCGTGCTGCCGTTTTATCATCGGCGTTGATGCGCATGTGATTGCGCGAAAGGAGAGTGACCGTGCCAACTCAAGCCGAAAAAGCTGTTGCGTTTCAGGCATTGCACCAAAGAATCGAGCCATTTGTCATTGCCAATCCATGGGATGCGGGAACTGCGAAGATTCTCACCGGGCTTGGATTCCTGGCGCTATCGACGACCAGCGCGGGGCTTGCTTTTGCACTGGGGCGTCGCGACGGCACGGCGAGCGTGAGCCGTGAGGAAGCGCTGGCCAACGCGAAGTCGATCGTGGAAGCGACGCATCTGCCGGTCGCTGCCGATCTGGAGAACGGCTACGGGCACGCTCCGGAAGCCGCTGCGGAGACCATTCGGCTGGCCGCAGCGGTCGGGCTTGTCGGCGGGTCGATTGAGGATGCCAGCGGCGACCCGGCGAAACCGATCTATGACTTCGAACACGCCGTGAAACGCATAGTGGCAGCGGTCGCTGCGGCGCGCGCTCTGCCGTTTCCTTTCATGCTGGTGGCTCGAGCGGAAAATTATCTGCACGGACGGCCTGATCTGGACGATACGATCAAGCGGTTGCAGGCCTTCGAGGCTGCCGGCGCGGACGTTTTGTATGCGCCGGGAATCTCCAGCGCGGAAGACATTCGCACCATCTGCGCGTCGGTAAAGAAGCCTGTGAACGTGCTGATGGGCATCAAAGGCGTGGCGCCACTTTCGATTGCGGAACTGGGCGCGCTGGGCGTTCGGCGGGTGAGCATTGGTTCCGGATTCAGCCGCGCCGCGCTCACGGCATTTGTGCATGCGGCGCGCGAGGTGCGCGACGACGGGACGTTCACATTTACTGAAGAGACGTTCTATATGTCGGAACTGGCCGATCTCTTCAAATGATGCCGCATATCGCAATTGTTCCACGTTGAACAATTGAGGCATCTGTCACAGGTGTTGCGCGAAGTTTGCGGAAAATAGCGACGACTCCGTTAGGCTGCGCGTCGAGGACCTCTCGCAAGCCGGTGCTTGATTCAGCGATGATTTTCACTACTCGTTGCGTAGCGCGACCATCGGCTCGACGTTGGCGGCGCGGTGAACAGGCTCCACAGACGCCACCAGCGCGGCGAACGCAAGCAGAACCGTGGCTCCCGCCAACATCTTCGGGTCCCAAGGCTGCACGCCGTACAACTGGTCCTTCATCAGCTTCCCGGCCAAAATGGCCAGCGGAATTCCAAGCCCCAGCCCGATGCCGATTTGCCAAAGCGCCCCGCGCAGCACCATCGCGATCACATGTCCGCGATCCGCACCCAGGGCCATTCTGAGACCAATCTCATTGGTGCGCTGCTCCACTGTGTAAGCCATCACGCCGTAGAGTCCCACCGCCGCTAACGCAAGGCCTAGCAGTCCGAATAGAGATGTCAGGGTCGCAATCATATTTTGCTGATGAAAGTCATTGCTGACAACTTTGCCATACGGAACGACGTCATCGACGACCAGAGTGGGGTCGACTCTGGCAATCGCTTTGCGCACCTTCACTTCCATCCCCGGAGGATCGCCCGGCGCCCAGATCACGATGTTGTAGAGGTAGTGCGACCACTTCTCTCCTGTTGCCCAGTCCTTATCGTCGTAGTTCGCCGTCTGCGTCTCGGAGAGCCAGTACATCGGCCCCACTGGCTTCTGATAATCGTAGGTCATATACCGGATGTCTTTGACCACGCCAACAATCTCAAAGTTCGAGGCGTAGCGGAGGCGACCTGGACCGAAATGCTGTCCGATGGGGTTCTGGCCTTTGAAAAACCGCTTCACGAACGCCTCGTTAACTACCGCGACATTGGGCGTCGCCGCTGTATCGTCTTCGTTGAAAGCCCGGCCCATCACCATCTTTGCGCCGATAGTCTCGAAGAACCCGGGCATCACCCGCACAAACCCGGCACTCGTGTCTTCTTTGGGCCCCGGCTCCGGTCTGCCCTGGATACGAACCCCGTTGTTCCAGCTATCGCCGGTCATCGGCGCATAGAGCGCCGGCGCCACCATGCGCACTCCGGGAGTCTCCCTCAAGCTGTCGTCGATCTGCCGGAACCGTTGCTCCATCTGCTCGGGCTTGTCGTTGCCCAGCGTGGGATTGATCCAGGTCATATAGCGCCCCTTCGTCTCGAAGCCGAAGTCCTGGTGCTCCAGGTTGCGCAGGCTCTGCGCCAGCAGCGCCGCAGCCGACAACAACACCAGGGACATCGCTGCTTGTGCGATGACCAGCGATTTTTGCGCCCACGAGCGGCCTCCGCTCACCGAGCGGTTGGCTCCGCGCAGCGCTTCCACTGGATCGGCGTGCGAAGTCATCCACGCCGGCGCCGTCCCGAAGATCATTCCCGTAAGAATCGAAACGCCCAGCGTAAACAGCAGCACGGGCAGGGATGGCGTTGGGCTGACTGGCACGTAATTATTTGGGCCGCCGGTCTCAAAGGCCAGATACAAAATCAGCCGTGTTCCGCCGTACGCTACGGCAATTCCAAAAGCGCCGCCGATCACCGCCAGCAGCACACTCTCGACAAGTGCCCGGCGCATGAGCCGGAGCCGCGAAGCCCCCAGCGCGACACGCACCGAGATCTGCGTGCGGCTTTTCAATCCGCGCGCCAGCATCAGGTTCGCCAGGTTGCCGCAAGCCACCAGCAGCACGCATCCGGCGGCGATCAGCAGCAGCTTGAGTCCATCCTGGTAGTCGTCCCGCAAGGCCGCGACGCCGCCTCCGCCGGGGGTCAAGTGGAGGGTCTGCTGCTGCCAGAGCTGCTTCTCGCCAGGCTCCATGTCCGCTACATGGCTCGCCAGCCAGTTGTGAAACTCCACGCGAAGCTTGGCTTCGAGCGCTTGGGGATTGACGCCTGGGCGCACCCTGCCCAGCAAGTCCAAGTAGTTTTCATTCGCCCGCTTGGGCCGCGCGACATCCGTGGCAAGCACCAGCTCGGAAGTGATCGGTATCCAGAAGTCCGGCATGCCCCAGCCGGATAGCTTGGCGCCATAGAACCCCGGCGGCGTCACTCCGATCACGGTGAACGCGTGCCCGTTAATCTGAAAATTTCCCCCGACTACCGAACGGTCCGAGCCGTACTTGCCCTGCCAGACGCGGTAGCTCATCACTGCAACCAGTGGCGCGCCTTCGCTGTTATCCGCGTCGGTCATCAGGCGGCCCATCCACGGTTGCACGCCCAGGGTGCGGAAAAAATTCCCCGACACGAACTGCCCGTTGCGCGTGTCCACCGGCGCCTGCGATCCAGCGCGCCGCACGCCCAGCGGCGCATTGCCGGCCTGCAGGGCTGCCAGATCCGCGAACTCCGGCGTGTGTTCGCGGAAGTTCTTGTACGCCTCCCAGGAAAACAGCGCAAAGTCCCCGTCGTCGCCCTGCGTGTAGCCGCCCCAGTTGCAGCAGCGGATCTTGTCCCCGATCCGCCACAATTCCTCAGGTTTCGTCACCGGCAGCGACTTGAGCATTACCTGGTGGACCAGCGTGAAGATGGCCGTTGTTGCCCCGATGCCCAAAGCTAAAGTGATGACAACCGTCGCCGTAAATCCAGGCGCCTTCCGCAATTGCCGTAATGCGTCGCGCAGGTCCGCCAGCATTGACACTCTCCCTCATGATCAGGTGTGACCAGAATTGCTGTTACCGCTCGTCGCACTCATGAGAGCACGCCGTTCGCCGTTCCGTGCGCACCGTGGTCCTCAAAACAAGGGTTTTATCGAAAACTGAGGGAATCCCCCTGTCCGAAATCAAAATCCTGCGTTCAGAATCGAACAGTAAAAGGACACAACGACTCGAAGATGATTTCGGCTTCTATGCGCGATCGGCGATGAGGACGGGGATGCCGTCGATGACAGGATAGGTTCGGCCACAGGCGGTGCAGACAATCTGGTCCGGTGCGAAACGGAGGGGTTGCAGGCAGGCAGGGCAAACCAGTTGATCGGACCACGCGCTGAAGTCTGGCGGGATGGGTTTTTCGGGCGAAGCGGGCATCGAGAGCCGCTACTGGATGACGGCTTCGGCGTCATCGCCGGATTGGCTGGCGCGGCGCGGAGGACGGCTGGCGAACTCCCGCTCGATGCGCTCGTTGGTGCCGGATTTGGCGAATTCCTGAGCCACGCGGATGCCGTTGAAGATGGCGTTGTCGTTGGAGGAGCCGTGGCCGATGATGCAGACGCCGCGGACGCCGAGCAACGGAGCGCCACCGTATTCCGTGTAGTCGAGCCGGCGGCGAAATTCGTTGAAGGCGCGGCGGGAAAGCAGGGCGCCGACCTGTGCGGTGACAGTGCGGGTGAGCGACTCGCGCAGCACGTCGCGTACGAAACGGCCGATGCCTTCGCTGGTCTTGAGGGCTACGTTGCCGACGAAGCCGTCGCAGACAATGACGTCGGCGTGGCCGTTGAAAATGTCGCGGCCTTCGACGTTTCCGATGAAATTAATAGGCAGTGCCTTGAGCAGCGGGAGAGCTTCGCGAGTGAGGTCGTTGCCCTTGGTTTCTTCTTCGCCGATGGAGAGCAGACCGACGCGGGGCTTGTGAATCTTGAGCACGCTGCGGGCGTACATTTCGCCCATGACGGCGAATTGTTCGAGGTTGTGAGCCTTGCAATCAACGTTGGCGCCGACGTCGAGCAGGACGCACGGATTGCCTTTGGACGTGGGCATGGGCGTGGCGAGGGCGGGACGGTCGACGCCGGGGAGCGCGCCGAGAACCATTTTCGCCGTAGCCATTGCCGCACCCGTGTTGCCCGCGGTGACAAAACCAGAAACCTTGCGCTCTCGAACCAGCTTGAGGCCGACGCGCATGGAGCTGTCCTTTTTGTTGCGGACTGCGTGGGCCGCTTTCTCGTCCATCCCAATGCGCTCCGAGGCGTGATGGATGACGATGGGCAGATCCTCGTTTTCCAGGTGCTCGTCGAGCAGGTCGCGCAATTCCGGCTCAGGCCCGATGAGATGGACGCGGACGGGGAGGGCCCGGCAGGCCAGGATCGCCCCCCGGATCTCGGGTTCCGGCGCTTTGTCGGAACCGACGGCGTCGAGCGCGATATCAATGAGCGTTGCCATGGGCTTGCTCAAAACTACTTGGCGGCTTCCTTGGTGTCCAGCACCTGGCGGCCCTTGTAGGTGCCGCACTTGGCACATGCGTGGTGGGGCAGCTTCTTCTCATGGCAATTGGGGCACTCGGAGAGGCCGCTGGCGGTGAGGAAGTCGTGGGAGCGGCGAAGAGCGGTGCGGCGCGTGGAGTGGCGTCTTTTCGGATTCGGCATGGTGCAATTTCCTTTCGTGTCTCGCTCGCGCTTTAGGCCGGATTCAGGCCGCCCCGGATTCAAGCCATGAAGCGCCGTCGGTGCCGTTTGGCGCGATGGAGTACACCCTCAATCTTTGGGTGAAATCAGGATTTTATCCGGCTACGAAGCCCCGCCAGCGCTTCCCAGCGGGGGTCGGAAGAACCCTCTTCGCAGGTGCACGCCTCAAGGTTGCGATTCGTTCCGCAGCGCGGGCAAAGTCCTTTGCAGTCAGGCTTGCACAGCGTTCTGACAGGCAGGGACAAAAGCACCTGCTCGCGCAGCACATCCTCAAGCAAAAGACTGTCTTCTTGATAATAACCGATTTCGGTTTCCGGTGCGGTAATGGAGCGCTCGGGAGCGTCGGCGTCGGCGCCAACCGGGCGGAAAATAAGGTCATAGTCGCCGGCAAGCGGGACCTTGACCGGCTCGACGCAGCGTGCGCAGGGGAGCTGAAACTCGCCGGAATACTGGCCGCGGAGGCGGATGTCGGCGACGATGTCCTTGGGGCCGCGGTGTTCATGGATGACTTCGGCGCGTCCGGAGGCAGCGAGGGGGCCGTCCTGGGTGGCTTCGATGCCAAAGTCGATGGAGCCGGGCTTTAGCTGGAGATCGAACTCGATGGGCTCTTTCTCGAGGTCGCTTACCTTGAATTCCATAAATTTCAGCGTAAGGCGTGGTGCGGTTGGCGTCAATGCAAGACGGGATTCATTGGGATGGCGCGTTGGGTCGGGCATTCGCCCGGGTACCCCATCCAAGCTCTGCTTGGGTGGGAAAGCGCGATCCCCCAACGGCGTCCTGTCGTCCACGACCCCCCCCTTCCCACCACAGTGTCATCCTGAACGGAGCGGCTTTCGGGGGCCCAATGAACGCAAGTTCGTTGGGTCGAGCGGAGTGAAGGATCTGCTGTTTGCGCTTTTAGCCTCTCTTCAAGACCCGCCGGGTGCCCCTCGCCAAGTGAGGCTGTGAGGATTACGAGTTGCAGAGCACCTCCCGAATCTCCAGAATCTGCTGCGCGTGACGGGCGGGATGAGCGGCGATCATGAGGAGGGTTTCGTGGCAGGTGACGGGGCCGGGAATCATGGGATGATCAGTGATCCAGCAATTCAGGTCGCCCGTCGACTGCTCGACGTAGCGCTCGACCTCGGCGCGCGTGGCGTCAAAGGCGGCGAGGGCCTCGCGCAGATTGGGAAAGCGGCCGTGGGGGTGCGCCGCGGTCGGCGCTTCAATACGCCGAGTGCGGTCGGCTGCGAGCGCAGCAATTTTGGCGGCGCGGCGGGATTTCTCAAAGGGCTCAGGGGAGAGCTGCGCGGCATGCAGGCGCGTGAGCAGATATCGCTCGGACTGCACCATGTGGTCGACGCACTCCAAAATGGACCAGGCTGGGATGGACCAGGCGGGATTGGACGGATCTCGGGAGGGGGGCTTGCGCGCGGCGAGGTCGTCGTCGACTCCGGCGAGCGCCTGGCCGAGAGCGTCACGGCCGTTGCGCAGCGAGGAAAGCAGGGTTTGTCTCTCGGGGTCGAGCATGGGATCTCCCATCATGGTTGACGAGGTGCGGAGTCGCCGGGCACTGTTGCTGCGATGTTGCCACGGATTCGGGGTGATTCTACACTTGGAGAGGCCGGGGGCGAGCTGCTTAAGGCTGGTCCCACGAAGTCGCGGAAGTGGTGAAATGGCAAACACACTAGCCTTAGGAGCTAGCGCCGCAAGGCTTGCGGGTTCAAGTCCCGCCTTCCGCACCAAGACATTCGGGATGATTTAAGCAGGGCTGAGGGATAATTCTCAGCCCTTGATTTTTGAGAACGTCACGGTCTTAGAAAAACGCGGGGCGGCGCCAAAATTCGTTATAGTTGGTCGAACCACAGCGACGCTGGGTGCAACCATGTTCTTAGTCTATGGGGATGAAAGCCTCGATGAAACCCGTTCTCGGGTATGCGCAGTGGGCGGACTGGTCGGGGTCGAAGGCGCGTGGAAGGATTTGGACAGCAAGTGGAAACAACTCCATGGTGGAACTCCATTTCACGCGAATCATTGCGATAGAGACCATGGGGACTATGAGCCAAAGCCAGGAGAAGATGCAGACGCAAAACACAAGGCAAATAAGGAACTCTACAAAGCCTCTGTCATTCTTCTCGTGAACAGCGAAATAGGCGGATTTGCCTCAGCCTATGATTTGGCGGCACAGAGAGAGGCCTTTCCTCCGCCTTATGGCCCTCCTGTTTATTACCAACCCTTCATGGACGTTTTGCAGGCTATGGGAAACTTTGCACTCCATCGAGATGATCAAGCAGAACTCACATTTGATAGCCGCATCGAGAGCGAACACAATGCTGGATTGATCTATGCGCACATTCGGGATAGCAGCCCTGAGTGGAAGCAAAGATTCGCCTCTAAGATTTCGTTTGGATCCTCGCGCAACAATCCCCGCATTCAGATGGCCGATCTCTTTGCAAGAGAAGCGATGAAGGCTTTAGATAACGAAGTCGGCCCCGTCAAACGAAGGATAAGAAAATCTTGGGAGGCGCTTAGGGGCACGGGCAGATTTGTTGTCTACAGTTTCAGCCGTCAATACTTTGCAGATCTCAAGCGCGACATCCCTAATCTAGAAGAGGCGCTGGGCTTCAATGCCTCCGATTATGCAGCGTGGCTCCAAAAGAAGAACAGGCAGTGGAGCGTTACCAACTTCTTCGAGTTTCTGACTCAGAACCTGAGGCAAATGCCCACGGAAAAACGGGAGGCCATAGGTAAGCTGCTAGAAAAACAATGGTAGCTTCCCGCCCTTTGCAAGTATTTCCCCTAATGCGGCGCGTCCTGTTGAGTGAACCATCTTCCGCGAAACCTCCCACCGCGGTCCCTGATCGGGCTTCTTATAGCTCTTGCATCCCTTTGCCTTTATAAGCATTTTTGTTTATACTGGAATCCGTGAAGGCGAGCGAGTTCAAGCGGTGGCTCGCGAAGCAGGGCGCGACGTTCACGCCTGCAAAAGGCTCCCATTTCCGCGTCTACCTCAACGGCAAGCAATCGATTCTGCCCATGCATGGAAAAGAAATCAAAACAGGGACGGTCGAGGGAATAAAGAAACAGCTCGGAATCAAATAGGAGAGCGAATGCGTTATCCGGTCAATTTGAAGAAGGCGAGGGAAGGTGGATATGTCGTAACCTTCCCCGACATTCCCGAAGCCATCACTCAGGGTGAAACCCTTGAAGATTCGTTGCAGCATGCGCAGGACGCGCTCGAATCTGCAATGGAATTCTATTTCGAAGATCGGCGTCGCGTTCCGGCCCCTTCCAAACCCAAACCCAGGCAGCATGTCGTTGAATTGCCGGCCAGCCTGACGGCGAAGGTTCTACTCCTGAATGAGATGCTGCGGCAGAAGGTACGCCCAGCCGAGCTGGCGCGGCGCATCGGCACCACCCCGCAAGAGATCAACCGGCTAACCGACATCCGGCATACCACCAAAATCGACCGGATCGAGGATGCTCTGCGCGCACTGGGAAAGCGGCTCGTGCTGCAAGCTGCCTAGCAGCCGTTTGCAAAGTATTTCGCCGATTCGGCGCATCCTGTGGAGTGAGCCATCTCCCGCGGAAATCTCCAGAACTCTGCAGCAGTTCTAACCCCAACCGGCAGACAACTTTAGCCACAACGGTCTCATTCCAAACGCTTTAGCGTAAGTTATTGATTTTGTAAATCCAATTAAATGAGGAACTTCCACAAAAGTGGGGTGGGGGGGGACAGATTCGGTACAGGCTGTGGGAGAGGTCTGACAGAAGCGGCCAGGGCGAGTGCACTACCCTGCGCCTGCCAAGGGTTTGCGACTATTTCTTGCCGACACCACCCAGCCACACCGTCTCGATCTCCTCCAGGGAATGCCCTTTGGTTTCCGGCACAACGCGCCACACGAACAAAGCGGCGAGAACGCCCATTCCGCCGTAAATCCAATAGGCGAACCCATGCTTGAAGTGGTCGACCAGATAGGGATTCTTATCGAGAATGGGGAACGTCCAGCTCACGATGTAATTGGCGACCCACTGCGCCGCGACGGCCACGGCCATGGCTTTGCCGCGAATCTGGTTGGGGAAGATCTCGCTCAAGAGCACCCAGGTGACTGGTCCCCAGGAAACGGCAAAACCGGCGGTATAAACCAGCATGGAGGCAATCGCGACCATGCCCGAGCCGCCAAGCCAGAAGTTGGTGCCCAGCGAAATCATGCTCACCGCCATGATCAGCGCTCCGATGATTTGCAGCGGTCTGCGGCCGAACTTATCCACGGCCAGGATGGCAACTACGGTGAAAGTCAGGTTGACCGCGCCGACAATGATGGTTTGGAACAGCGAGGCATTGGTGCTCAGGCCCATGCCCTTGAAAATGTCCGTCGCATAATAAAGCACCACGTTGATGCCGACGAATTGCTGGAAGAACGATAGCGTGACACCGATGACGATGAGAAGCACGCCGAAGGAAAACAATTTGCCGGAGTGATGCACGCTGAGCGAGGTGCGGATTTCGGAGAGTTCCTTCTCGGCTTCCTGTGGCGTGACCAGTTTGGCCAGCACGGCGCGCGCGCCGGTCTCATTTCCTTTCAGCATGAGGTAACGCGGAGTCTCAGGCACAAGCAAGAGAAGCAAAAGGAAGAGACCCGCCGGAATTGTGCCGGAGAGGAACATGTAGCGCCAGCCGATGGTATTGAGCCAGGCGTCGCCGCTCCCCGTTTTGGAGATTCCAAAGTTGACGAAGTAGATCACCAGCATGCCGAAGATAATGGCGAACTGGTTCCATGCCACCAGATTTCCCCGGACCTTGGGCGGCGCGATCTCCGCGATGTACATGGGCGACAGCATCGAAGCCAAACCCACGCCGATGCCGCCAAGAATGCGGTACACAACGAAATTCGCCATGTATCCCGGTCCGCCGTGGCCGATGGGAGCAAAGGGGAATTCCGGCGCCGCGGCGCCCAGGGCTGAAAGCAGGAAAAGCACAGCGGCAACCACCAATCCGCGCTTGCGCCCGAGGTGGGTGCTGACCCAGCCGCCAATGAGCCCGCCTGCGATGCAGCCGATGAGGGCGCTCGAAACCACAAAGCCAAGCAGCGAATTTGCGGCGTTGGCCTGGGCGGCGTTGGTCAGATCGGTAAATCGCGGATCGATGAAATACGCCTTCAGACTGTCCACCGCGCCGTTGATGACGGCGGTGTCATATCCAAAAAGCAATCCGCCCAGAGTGGCGATGAGGGTCAGCAAAACTACGTAAGGGTTGAGTCGCGACATACCGTCCTTAAGGATTACGGGTGAACAGAGAGCTCATTTTGCAGATCATGGAATGATAATCGATACGACTGGTGGTTCGTCGGTCGTCGCCGGCAGCAGGGGTCTATGCAGCGGGCGCCGGGGGCCCTCGAACTGGCCCCAGCGGTGAAGCCGAGTGCAGGTGCGCTCGGCACGGATTGGTTGGCCGGAGTAATCTGGTGGAACCATGAGCCCGACAGCGCAACAACCGCAATTGAACGTTGCCCAGACCGCAGACTATCGGGAGTCCTATGCCAACAGCGTGCAGGTGCGCGTGAGCGTGTGGGACTTTCAGCTGGTCTTCGGCCTGGCTTCGAGTGAGAGCCCCGAGCAGGTCACGATTCGCAATCACCAGGCAATTTTTCTGAGCCCGCAGCAGGCGAAGGCTCTGTGGAATGTGCTGGGGCAGAATCTTGCTCAGTACGAGCAGGCGTTCGGCACACTCAACCTGGAGCCTCAAGGGCAGAGCTTTCCTCAGGGTCCGATCAATTAGCCGCTTCGACAATCGCGCGAATCAATGAGTCCACGCCTGCGCCTTCGACAGATGTTCGGGCTGCGAAGGTATGCGCCGTTGCCGGCCTGGATGATTTTTCCGGTGATCTTCGCGGCGGCGTATGCGAGCCATTTTTCGCTGTTGCGACTGCCCTACTACTGGGATGAGGCGGGGTACTACATTCCCGCGGCGTGGGATTTTTATCGCACAGGATCGCTGATCCCGATTACGACGCTGAGCAATGCGCATCCGCCGCTGCCAAGCATTTATCTGGCGTTGTGGTGGAAGCTGTCCGGATTTTCCCCCGAAGTCACGCGGGAGGCAGTGCTGATCGTCGCGTCGCTGGGATTGCTGGCTGTGTGGCGGCTTGCGCTGCGTCTGGTCGGATCGGGAACGGTGGCGTTCTGGACCGTGGTGCTGACAGGAATCTATCCGATCTGGTTTGCGCAGAGCACGCTGGCCCACGCGGACATTTTTGCCGCTGCCAGCACGCTCTGGGGTTTGGTCTATGCGCTGCCCGCGCGCGACGGCGGAGGGGATCCGAAGGACCGCAAGCCGTGGGTCGCGGCACTATGGTTTATGGCTGCGGCGCTGTGCAAAGAGACGGCGATTGCGGTTCCGTTGACGCTGGCGGTGATGGATGCGGTGGAGGGATTGCGCGCACCGGGGCCGGAGCGCCGGGCAGCGTGGAGCGAAGCTGCATGGCTGGCCGCGAGTCTGTTGCCGTTGTGCGGCTGGTATGCATGGCATTACGCGAAGACGGGATTCGTGTTCGGGAATCCCGAGTATTTGCGCTACAACGCCGAAGCTACGATGACTCCGGTGCGAATTCTGGCGGCGCTTGGGCACCGGATTTTGCATCTGACTGCGCACATGAATCTATTTGTGCCGTCGCTGATGACGATTGCAGCAATGCTGCTGAAGCCGCGGCTGGACGGCGCGGGAAGGGAACGAGCGGGGATTCGAACTGAGACGCTGAGACGGATTTTTTTTCTCTTGCCCGTGAATGCGCTGCTCTTCAGCGTGCTGGGCGGCGCGCTGTTGACGCGGTATTTGCTGCCCATGTATCCGCTGGTGCTGATGGTGGCAGTCACTACGTTTCACCGGCGGGTCCCGTATTGGCAGGGGCTGGCGGCGTTTTCGGCAGTGGCGTTTGTGGTGGGGCTATTCGTGAGTCCGCCCTACCGGTTTGCGCCGGAGGACAACCTGGAGTATGCGCGCGTGATCCGGATGCACGAGGCGGGAATCGCGCAACTGAACATGAATTATCTTGGGGCGACAGTGTTGTCGGCATGGCCGGTGACCGATGAACTGACGCGGCCGGAACTTGGCTATGTGAAAGAACCGTACACCGTGTACCGGCTGGAGGATTTCACGTCGGGGCAGATCGATCGAGCTGCGGCGGAGCCAGAGAAATATTCAGCGGCGCTGGTGTTTTCGACCAAGTACGATCCGCCTTCGCTGCCGCTGAGCCTGGGACCGAAGAGCGAGGCCATCGATGAGCGCTATTTCGGGCTTCATCATGATTTGCCACCGGAGGCCATCGCACTGAGACTCCATGGGACGCTGATCTGGGAGAAGGACGATCACGGGATGTGGATTGCGCTAATCCGGTTCAACCGGCAGATTGAGGCAGATGGAGAGTCGCGAAAGAGTCTCCGTTTCGGCGCTTCGGGATGAGGCGGCGATGACTGCTGCGCGTGGCATGCCACCTATAATCAAGGTAGTGGTGATTCGTTTCTCTTCAATCCGAGGGCGCGTGTTGTGTTGCATCGCGTGGATGCTGCTTGTGAGCCTGGCGCTTGGCATGCATGCGCAGGGACAAGCGAGCCCGGAGGTTGCGCAGGAGGTAGCGAATGCGGGACGGGGGCGGATCCTGCTGGTGCTGCCGTTCGACAACCGCACCAACCAACCGAGCCTGGAGTGGATACGCGAGGCAGCGGCGGAGATTTTGAGCAGCCGGTTCACGTCGGCTGGGTTTGCGCCGTTGAGCAGGCAGGACCGGCTGTATGCGTTGGATCATCTGGGGCTGCCAGAGGGGTTTCAGCCGTCGCGTGCGAGCTCGCTCAAGCTGGCGCAGACGCTGGATGCGGATTCGATTGTGGTCGGCAGCTACACGACCGATGGGGCGAGCCTGGTGGCCGTTGCACGCGTGGTGGATGTGGCACACCTGCGCATGAGCGAAGAGGTTTCGGCGCGCGGCGAGATGCATGATTTGATCGCCGTGTTCGACTCGTTGGCGTGGAAGGTGACGCGGGTTTTGGACCCTGGGTTCAGCGTGGCCGAGGAGACGTTTGTGGCCGCGGGCAGGGGGGTACGGCTCGATGCGTTTGAACAGTACATTCGCGGCATCACAGAGCCGGACCATGATGAGCGGCTTCGCCATTTGAAGCAGGCAGTGACACTGAGCCCCGATTTTGGGGCGGCATGGATGGCGCTGGGACGCGAGGATTATGCCGGGCAGCAGTATGACGAGGCAGCAGCGGCGTTCGCGAAGGTTGGCCGGAACGAGCCGGATGCCCTGGAGGCCGGCTTTTATCGGGGATTGTCCCTGCTGTTCTCCGGAAGCTATCCGCAGGCGGAGACGGCATTCAAAAGCGTAGCGATGGTGCTTCCCTTAGCCGAAGTGTTGAACAACGAGGGCGTGGCGGAGAGCCGCCAGGGGCACGACGGAAGCGCCGAGTTTGTGGCTGCGGAAACCACGGACCCGAACCAGGCGGATTATCACTTCAACCTGGCGGTCAGTTTGAAGCGCCGTGGGGAAACGAGCGCGGCCATTGCGGAGTTGGGCCAATGTTTGAAGCTGCGGCCGAACGATAGCGAAGCTTCGGGATTGGAGAAAGTGTGGCGCGAACCGGCTGCTGCGATGCGTACGGTGGCGGACGGAAACACAGATTCAACAGCGAATCCCGACCCGCTGGAACGGATTGTGCGCACTTTCGACGCAGGCGCATTCCGGCAGGCTGCGGGGATGATGGACCAAGTGCAAGCGGCGCGGCTGGCGAAACTCGGTCCGCGCGATCGCGCGATGAAGCTGACTGGTCAAGCCAAAGATTATTTGGATCGCGGGTTGCTTTTGGAGGCCGAGCGGCTGTACCAATTGGCCGTTGCTGCCGATGGATCTATCGCCGAGGCACATGCGGGACTGGCGGAGGTGCGGGAACGAAGCGGAGATGCCGCCTCCGGGCGCGCGGAGGCGAAGGCGGCGCTGGAACTGAAGCCACTAGCCGAGGCGTATCTTGTGTTGGGACGGCTGGACCTTGCGGCGAATCACCTGGACGAAGCTGGCAAGGAAGCTGGCGAAGCCCTGAGGCTTGACCCGGCCAGCCGGGCGGCGCAGGATTTAACGCGTGAAATTGGATTGAAAACGGGCAAGAGTCAATAGGGAACTGCGAATCGCAGGAATGAATGGAGCAGCCATGCTTCAGCAAATGAGCAGGTCCAAGGTCTGGTACGCGGTGAGACTGGTTGCTGCGGTTGGCCTCTGTCCCGGTTGGGCATTGCCGCTTGCCGCGCAACAGCCTCTGGTCGAAAAAGTCGTTCTGAAAGACACGATTCAGCCAGTGAGCGAAGGCCTGCTGCAGCGGGCATTGACACACGCAAACGATGCGGGCGCAGCAGCGGTGCTCGTGGAAATGGACACGCCGGGTGGACTGGTGGATTCCATGCGCGGAATGGCCGGTTCGATTCTGAACTCCCGAGTGCCGGTGATTATCTATGTTGCTCCGTCGGGAGCACGAGCGGGGTCGGCAGGATTCTTTCTGTTAGAGGCCGCAGACGTGGCGGCGATGGCTCCTGGCACAGAGGCCGGCGCAGCCCACGTCGTGTTTGAAGGCGGCAAGCCGGACGACACCGAGATGCAGAAGGTGGAAAACGACGCCGAGGCGTTTCTGCGTTCCTACGTGAAGCCCCGCAATCGCAATCAGGACGCCGCAGTGGCGGCTGTCGCCTCTTCGCATTCGTACACGGCGGAGGAAGCGCTGGCGCAGCACCTGATCGACCTGATCGCCAAGAGCGATGCCGACCTGCTGGCCGCGCTCAACGGGCGCGAGATTACGCGATTCGATGGGACAAAGACGACGCTGCACCTGGCGGGAGCGCGGATCGAAACCTTGCAGCCGACGTTGCGTGAGGAATTACTTGGATGGCTCGTGAATCCCAACATCGCTCTGTTGCTTCTGGTCGGCGGGGCGTTGCTGATCTACCTCGAATTCAATACACCGGGAACAATCGTGCCCGGGGCCCTCGGCACACTGATGGTGCTGCTGGGGATTTTTGGATTGGATTTACTGCCAATCCGTTATACCGCGGTGCTGCTGCTGGTAGGCGCGCTGGTGCTGATGGCGTTGGAAGCGAAGTTTGGCGGACATGGCGCTCTGGCAATTGCGGGCATTGTCTGCCTGATGTTTGGCACGCTGACGCTCGTGGCGGCGCCGGTTCCGGAGATGGCAATCAGCCCCTGGGTGGCGATTGCGGTGAGCGCAGGATTCGGCGGCATCACGGTGTTCCTGGTTCGGCTGGCTGTACGGGCGCGGCGGAGAAAGGCGCTGCTCGGCGCCGATGCGCTGGTGGGGAGCTCCGCCTCGGCGATGGAGGCATTGAATCCCGAAGGTCATGTGCTGGTGGAGGGCGAGATCTGGCGCGCAGTCGCGAGCGAGCCGGTAGGTCCAGGAACAAAGCTGCGGGTTGTGGCGCACGAGGAGTATCTGCTGCGCGTTGAGCCGGCGGAGGCGCAGGGCGCGCCAGTGGCGGCTGTGCACGGCGTGTAGCGGGCTGCTTGAATGCGGCAAGAGTAGAATCGCTGCTGATAGCCTGCCATTTACTTTCCAGCCGTCTGCGCGAAAGAGAATCACAGGCCCTCATGAGGGAAGCCCATGTCTGAACTGCCGATTCCGATTCTGGTTCTAGTTGCCATTGTCGTTCTCTATCTGCTGAACTCCATCAAGATTCTTCGCGATTATGAACGCGCGGTGATTTTCCGGCTGGGGCGCGCGCTGAGTCCACCGAAAGGGCCGGGCATCATCCTGGTTTTCCGCCCCATCGATCAGATGGTGCGTATCTCGCTGCGGCAGGATGTGCTGGAGGTTCCGCCGCAGGATGTGATCACCCGGGACAACGTTACGATCAAAGTAAATGCGGTGGTGACGCTGTACGTCGTCGACCCGAATGCCGCTGCCATCAAGGTGGCTAATTACGTCTATCAGACATCCCAGTTTGCGCAGACCACGCTGCGGTCGGTTCTGGGCGAAGTGGAATTGGATGAGCTGCTGAGCCATCGCGACAAATTGAATTTGCGAATTCAGACGATCATCGATCAGCGGACCGAGCCGTTTGGCGTCAAGGTGGTGTCGGTGGAAGTGAAGCAGGTGGACCTGCCGGAGACAATGACGCGCGCCATGGCTAAGCAGGCGGAGGCGGAACGCGAACGGCGGTCGAAGATTATTCACGCGGAGGGCGAGTTTAACGCCGCGCAAAAACTTGTCGATGCGGCTGCATTGCTGGCCACGCAGCCAATTACATTGCAGTTGCGCTACCTGCAAACGCTGACGGAAATCGGAGTGGAAAAAAACACCACGATCGTATTCCCGTTACCAATGGAGTTGCTCTCACTCTTGAATAAGTTTGGAGCGACGGCGAAGGGTGCGATAGAAGAGAAGTAGCGCTCAAGAGAGCGGCACAGTGGCAAGAAACTTCTTGATCTGAGGATGCGTCATGCTGCGAAGCGTTCGCGATGAGGATTTTGAAACGGAAGAGGTGCCGCGGGATGTGGAATTAACGCTTGGGCCTGCGATGCTCTTCGCGATCGTTTGCGGATTGCTTCTGCTTTGTGGATTGTGTTTCGGTCTCGGGTATACGTCCGGCAGGCGCAGCGCTGCCCACCTTGCCCTGAGTGCGAAGGAAGCTGCTTCAGGCCAGACGTTGGACCAGGCGTCAAACGCTTTGCAAAAGCCCGCTGCGAAAGGCGTCACTCCGGCGGCACCGGAAGCGACTCCCGCTGCGGCCCCGCAAAGCGACGCTTCTTCGGCTGCGAGTGCACGTTCGAACGATAGTTCGGCGGCGCAACCGGCTCAATCGGTGGTTCGACCGGCAATGCAGCCCGAATCAAGCGGGACGCAATGGACTTCCGTGCCTGGTACAGCGGTGCAGCCCGCTCTTGCTCCGGGATCCGGCGTGATGGTGCAGGTGGCAGCGGTATCGCACCTAGAAGATGCGAGCGTTTTAATGGGGGCCTTGCGGAAACGCGGTTATGCCGTGACGGCTCGGCGCTCGAACGAGGACAACTTGATCCACGTGCAGGTCGGGCCTTTTGCAAGTCGTGCCGACGCCAATGCGATGAGCCAGAGGCTACTGAGCGATGGCTACAACGCCGTTGTGCTGCCCTGAAATTCTAATTGCGCATCCATTCGGGAAGGCCGGAAGCGATGGCTGTGCGCACCGCATCCATTAGTTCTTTGCGGCTGGTGAATTGCGACGGATCGATCGGTGCGTGGAAAGCGATGTGCGCGGTCCCTGGCTTGATGCGCAAACTCCCCTTGGCCATCATGCTTTCGGTGCCATGAATCGAGACGGGGACGCAGGGTGCGGTGGTTTCCATGGCCAGGTAAAACGGACCCTGCTTAAACGGCAATAGACGGCCATTGCTGGAGCGAGTGCCTTCAACGAACGTAGTGATGTGCAGTCCCTTCTGGAGAGCATGGCGTGCCGCGCGAACGCTTTCAATCGCGCTGTCGATGCGGCCATCGCGATCGACAGGGACGAAATCGCCGAGCTTCATTCCATAACCAAAAACGGGGATACCCATCAGCGAGCGTTTGACGAAAGCCGAAGTGCGGCCGGGAATGCGCGGGAGAAGTGCAGGCGGGTCGAGATTCGAGACGTGGTTCGACATGAAGATGCAAGCGGTGTGGCTCGGCACGTTCTCGAGGCCGCTGGTCTCAACCCGAATGCCTGCGAGGCGAAACCCGATGCGCACGATCATCTGCGTTGCGTTGTAGAGCGGCGTTGCATTGCCGGTGATCATTGCCCAGGGAATGAAAATGAGAGCGCTGGGCGCGCCGAGCACGACGATGGTTCCGAGCAGGATGAGAGAGGCGATCATGTGGACGGAATCAGTGGCCGCGCGCTTCGAGACGCTTGGGCAGTTTCTCATAGATGCCGTCGAAGCCGCCATTGGAGAGGATTGCCACGACGTCTCTAGGTTGAAGCTGAGGCAATAGAGAATCGATGATCGCATCCACACCGGGGTGCAGTTCGGCGGGTGTTCCCGCGGCGTTGAGAGCACCGACGACGTCCTCGGGATGCAGACGTTCGGCGTCAGGAATGCGCTGCTGCTGATATACGCCTGCGAGAACAACTCGGTCGGCGAGGCGCAGACTTTCGACGAGATCGTTCTCAAGGACTTTGCGGCGAAGTGTATTGGAGCGAGGTTCGAGGACTGCCCAAAGGCGCGATTGCGGATACACGGAACGCAGCGCGCGAAGAGTTTCGCGGATGGCGGTAGGGTGGTGGGCAAAGTCGTCGATGATGGTGATGCCGCCGACTTCGGCGCGAACTTCGAGGCGGCGCTTGACGCTCTTGAAGCTGGCGAGAGCGGCGACGATTGAGTCTTTTGAGATGCCCTGACCGGAAGCGAGAGCAGCGGCCGCAGTGGCGTTGAGTGCGTTGTGCTCGCCGGCGAGTTGCATTTCGAGTTTAGACCAGAGAGTACCGTCTCGCCACACTTCCCAGCGGGTGAGTCCTTCTTCGTGGCCGAGCTTGCGCAGCTGCCATGCGGCGTCGGACGTGAATCCGTAGCGTTCTACCTTGCAGAACGCGCGGGCGACACATTCGGTCACGTTGACGCTTCCATCGTAGGCGACGATGAGACCGCGGCGGGGGACCAGATTGACGAGGCGTTTGAAGGCGACCTTGACGGCTTCGAGATCGGCGTAGATGTCGGCGTGATCGAATTCAACGTGGGTCAGGATCAGTGCGTCCGGAAAATAGTGGAGAAACTTGGGGCCCTTATCGAAGAAGGCAGTGTCGTATTCGTCGCCTTCGACGATGAAAGTGCGGGTTGGTCTGAGGTGAAAACTGGTGCCGAAGTTCTCCGCCACGCCTCCAATGAGGAAGGATGGTTCGAGCGCGGGATTTTCACGTGAAGCAACCTGATAAATCCACGCAAGCATGCTGGTCGTAGTGGTTTTGCCGTGCGTGCCGGCAATGACAAGCGACTCGCGACTTGAGAGGAACTCCTCGTGGAGCAGCGCGGACATCGACGTGAAAGGAATGCGCTTGTCGAGGATGGTTTCGATCTCGAGATTGCCGCGCGAGAGCGCATTGCCAATGACGACAAGGTCAGGTGCAGGGTTGAGATTCGCTTCCGCGTAGGGCTCGAGGATCGGAATGCCAAGCGACCGCAACAGATCGCTCATGGGCGGATAGGCAGCGCTGTCGGAGCCAGTGATGCGATGGCCCTGCAATTGAAGAAGGCCGGCCAGCGAGGCCATGGCGGTGCCGCAAATTCCGGTAAGGTGAATGTGGCGCGGAGCAGTCTTCATGCGACCACCGCCGGTTGCAGGAGATGTAGTCGCGGTTCGGATGCGGCTTGAAGTTCGGCCGGCACACCAAACGTAAGCGTGACATTCTGGCGTGAGACGTGGCCGCTGCGAAGGCCGATGGCGATCGGAATGTCGGTGTCGTCAAATGCTTGGAGAACGACGTCGTCGAGCAGGTTGTCGGGCGCTCCGGGCGAAGAGCAGTCGAGCATTTCTCCGAAGACGATCCCGCGGATGTTCTTGAGCTTTCCCGCGGCGCGCAGCTGCCACAGCATGCGATCGATTTGATAAGGCTTCGCGCCGGTGTCTTCGAGGAACAGAAGTTTACCCTCGGTAGCCGGCTCCCACGGAGTGCCGAGCAGCGAGACAAGAATGCTGAGGCAGCCGCCGTAGAGTGTACCGGTGACGGTGCCGGGCTTCAACGTGCGAAGGCCTTCGGTTGCGCCGACCGAGTAGGGCTCGCCGGCGAGTGCAGATTGGAAGCTGGGCAGATGCACGCCATTTTCCACGCCGAAATCTGCGGCGACCATAGGGCCGTGAAAAACGGGAAGACCAAGACGATCTAGAAGGTGCAATTGAATTCCGGTGAGATCGCTATAGGCGAAGAAGGGTTTGGGGTGCTCTTGGATGAGCGCGAGATCGAGGCCATTCAGCAAATAATTTGATCCGTAGCCGCCGCGTACGCAGGCGACAATTGCTGTTTCAGGATTGGCGAAGGCCGCGTGAAAATCAGTGAGGCGCTCTTCCGCAGAACCGGCAAAGAAAAGCGGGCCGCGCTTTTGAGTATTTGCGCCGAGGCACGGAGAGAATCCGAGGGTGCGCAGTCGTTCAATGCCGCGATCGACGCGTTCCTGTTTGGCAAACGATGCCGGGGAGAGAATGCTGATGCCTGCGCCGCTTGGGATGGGGCTGAGGCTCACAACAGGAACGCTGGAAGCGATGGGATTCATTGTTACCACGCCTCGCCTTTGGCGATCAGGGTCGCGGGTCCGGTGAGAAAGAGCTTTTCGCCGGGGCCGGACCAGTGCACGGTCTGCATGCCGCCAGTGGCGATGACATCGAGTTCGGATGACGCGTGGAAGACCCCGATCATGGCGGTGGCCGCAGCGGAGGTACCGGTTCCAGAGGAGGAAGTGGGACCGACACCGCGTTCAAAGATGCGAATAGCGACTTGATGGATGGGATCGGAGACGCTGCCGAGGATGTGGACGAAGTCGACGTTGGTTTGCTCGGGAAAGTCGGGATGGAGGCAGATCTCTTGGCCAATGTCATCCCAGCTTCGCTGACCGATGGAAAAGTCGAGCATGGCGAATGTGCGTTCGCTCGAGTCAAGCGGTTGGCCTCCCCCAAGCAGGTCGGAGTCGGATCGAGGAAGCACGATGACGAAGTGTGGATTGCCCATGGAAACGTAGACGCCGTCGATGGCTGTGCCGTCAGAGAGTTCCACGGTGCGTTGCTCGAACTCGGGGACATCCATGTCGGTCGTGATCATGACTGTCGGGCCGCCGAATTGGGAGTCGTGAAATTCCTGGATGGTGCAAAGACGCGTGCCCGCATCGGTTTCGATGGAGAACTGGTCGCCAGCCGATGCGTTGCGCTCCTCGGCCATCCATGCGGCCACGCAACGCGTGCCGTTGCCGCTGATCTCGGCGATAGAGCCGTCGGCATTGTGCAAACGGATGCGTCCGGAGAAGTCGCCAGTCCACTCAAAGAGCTCGACGCCGTCGGCGCCGATGCCGGTATTGCGTTCACAAAGGCGCTGCGTGAGCAGCGCTCTGTCGACGCCACGGACATCGTCTTCATTGACGATCAAGAAATCATTGCCGCAGGCGTGTGCCTTGACGAAGGGAATCAATCTTCCTCCGGATCGCGGAAGGTAAGCAGAACGTCAATGGCGGGTTCGGCGAGCAATTGTCCACGTAGCCGCTCATGTTGTTTTTTCGTGGCATTGACCGAAAAGCTGATGCGCTGGATTTCGCCGATCGTATCGCGATCGGGAGGGGGCAGGCGCTCGCCGGCCTTGTCCATGGCATCGAGAATGGATTGGAGCATGGCGTTCTCGTCGTGGCCGCGGGCCTCGTACTGCAGTGGATAGATTTTCAAATTAGCGCGCCGCTCCAGAAAGCCAACGAGTTCGAGCGCCAGGATGACGGAGACCGCGGCAACGCTTGCGGCTGCATAGAGACCGGCGCCGCAGGCCATGCCGATGGAGGCGACTACCCAGACGCTGGCGGCGCTGGTGAGGCCGCTGATGCGGCTGCGATTGTGAATGATGAGACCGGCGCCGAGAAAGCCGATGCCCTGCACGATGTTCGAAGCGACCTGGCCCTTGTTGGGGCTGCCATCTCCGGCGAGCACGGCCGAGAGCAGGGTAAAGAAGGCCGAACCCATGCAGATGAGCAGGTTGGTACGAACGCCTGCGGCGGTGCGCTTGGCCTCGCGCTCCAGACCCACGAGACCACCAAGCAGACAAGCCAGGAGCAGGCGACCCACAGCGCCATTGACTACACCGACCTGCTCGATCCAGGTGAAATTGAAGGGCAGCGCGAACTGGGCTATGAACGTGCTCAATGGATACCTTGCCCCGATGCTATCACCGGTTTGCACCCTTGTTGAGAGCCGGGGTATCGGAGACATAAACCGTGCCCGTAGGCTGGCCCGGCGCGGAGTAGCTTCCGATTTTGGTGAGGTCAGGGGGATGGGCCTTGACGGCCTGATCGACATCATCCCCGTCGAATGCGACGATGATCGCGGCATGTGCGGCGGGCGCTGCGAGTGCCTCTGAGAAGAGCGGGCCGTCGCTTTCATTGATCGTTTGGCGGAGCGGAATCCCGCTGAAAACGACGAGATTTGGATAGACCGAGGTCTTCATTAGCACAAGACCGCCGGGGCGCGTAGCAAGCAACGTACGGAGGACGGAAGGAATCTCCTGCTCGAGCGGGCGGCGCGCGTCGATGTTCTTGGTGCCTTCGATGTAGGTGAGAGGCTTTTCGGCAGTCACCTTCCAGGCATTCCAGACGGCGAGCGCGGCGAGAAGTCCGGCGGCGTACTTGACCCATTGCGGCTTGAATTCGCGAACGCCCACGAGAATGAAATGCGCGACAAATCCAAGTCCGAGAGCGAAGGCGGGCAGCAGCTCCATGCCGTAGCGTGTGTTGTACCAGGAGTGCGGCCACCACTTGGGAATGAAGATGGGAACCGAGCCGTAGGCGATGGACCACGCGTAAAACGGCACGGGTAGCCAGAGAAGCAGAGTCCAAAGAAACGCGCGGCGGCGCGCTGTGAAGCAGCCAAGAAGTGTGCCGATCACGCTGAGGAAGAGCATGCGATTACCCCAGAGCTCAGCTGATGCGTCCAGTTCGGCAGTCCGGACAAAGAACAGCAGGGAGACCCACGGGTCGTGCCAGCCGGGATGGGGCGGACCTGAGCCAGGCGAAGCGGTGCGAATCTCGATGGCTCTTGCGGAATAAGGACCGCGTGCAAAGTCGAGCCAGTCGCCGAAGACAGTGGCGTTGTAGGCGAACCAAACCAGCGGGGCCGCGATCACCAGAATGCTCGCGAGCCAGAATGCGGGCGAGCGCAGTTTGTCGTAACGGATGAGAGTGATGCCGATGGCTGTCCAGGCGAGGAAGGCAAGAATCCAGCCGTCATAACGCGTGTAGACGGCGGCAACGAGGCTGATCGCGATGAGCCAGAGGATACGGCTGCTGCGATGCGGGTCGATGTCGAGGGCACGTCTCCACTCCACGAGCCAGACCACGGTCCAAATGAGCTCGCAAAGAAAGAGCGGCTCGGTCATTGCGGTGGTTTGCAAGTAAAGCAGGTTGGGATTGATCGCGAAAAAAATCAGCGCAATGATAGCCGCATGCGGGAGAAGCCACTGCCGCGCGAGACGATAGATGCCGAGACATCCGAGAATGAATGCCAGCGCGGATGGAATCATGCCCGCGATGCCGTCGGCCCACCAGCGGTAGACGGCGACGAACGGGATCATCAGCAGGTGCGGCAGCGGTAGCCACACCGACCCCAGCTGCTTGAGACCGGGATAGTGCGAGTCGATAACACGTCGTGCGATGGCGAGGTGAGCCACGGCGTCGCCGTAGTTGAGCATTGCCCCATGTTGCCAACTCCACCAGACTGCGCCTGCCGATGCCGCCGCGCAGGAGGCCAGGACGGCCACGATCTCTGCGCGCTGGATGGGCGATTCAGTCAAGGTGCGTCAACTCACGGAAGAGGTTGAAGCGCGCGTCGATTTCTTTACGCGAAAGCTCCTGCAAACGGTCCGTCCCAAAGCGCTCGACCGCAAACGAACCCATGACCGAGCCGTAGAACATGGCGCGCCGGAAGACTCCGGGCGTGAGTTCTGACTGCGAGGCGAGATAGCCGAAGAACCCGCCGGCAAAGCTGTCGCCTGCGCCGGTGGGATCGACGACTTCTTCAAGGGGCAGTGCGGGGGCTCGAAAGGTGCGCTCCACGCTTTTACCCTTTGGAGTAGAGCCGTGGAAAAGAGTGGCGCCGTACTCGCCGTGCTTGACGACGAGAAAACGCGGGCCGAGGTCCATCACGGCGCGGGCGGCCTGCACGAGGTTGGAATTGCCCGCAATCATGCGCGTCTCAGTGTCATTGATGAGCAGGATATCGAGGCCCTTGAGCACTTCAAGCAGTGCGGGTTTGTGGTCCTTGATCCAGTAATTCATGGTGTCGCCGGCAACGAGTTTTGCGTTGGGCGTGGCCTCGCGAACGCGGCGCTGCAGAACGGGGTCGATGTTGGCGAGGAAAAGAAATTCGGAATCGCGGTAGGCTTCGGGAATCTTCGGCTCGAAACCGGCAAAAACATTCAGATCTGTCTTCAGGGTTTTCGCTTCATTCAGGTTGTCAAGATAGGAGCCCTGCCAGAAGAAACTTTTGCCGGGCGCGCGCTCGATGCCGCGAATATCAATCTTGTGAGCATCAAAGACGGCCTGCTCTGAAGGGCCGAAGTCCTCACCGACAACGGCGATGACACGAACCTGGGTGAAGTAACTTGCGGCGAGCGAAAAGTAGGTGGCTGCTCCGGCCAGGCATCGATCCCGGCGTCCCGCCGGAGTTTCTACGGTATCAAACGCGACGCTGCCAACAACGGTAATTGCCATTTTTTCCCTTTCGAGTGATCTAAGTGGAGCGGACCCACCGCAGGTGGTCACCAGCCGTGATATTTGCCGTAAAGCAGTTTGAGGCGTTCTTTGGTCGCAGCGGGGATTGCGTCCTGTTGCGTGAGAATCGCAAACTTTCCTGCTGTGGCGCAGGCGCAGGTCCGGGCATCCGGCGTTGAGGGCGGCATCGCGGCGACTGCGGCCTTGACCACTTTACAGGCGTTCTCGGCGTTCTGGTGGAGTACCGCGACGATTTCTTCGATCGTGACGGCATCATGGCCTTCGCGCCAGCAATCGAAGTCCGTGACCATCGCGATGGTGGCGTAACAGATTTCCGCTTCGCGCGCGAGTTTGGCTTCCTGCAGATTGGTCATGCCAATGACGTCCGCGCTCCAGCTACGGTAGAGGTTCGACTCGGCTTTGGTGGAGAACTGTGGGCCCTCCATGCATACATACGTGCCGCCGAGTTTGCCGACGACGCCGACGGCATGGCAAGCATGAGCTGCGGCTTCGGCGACTGTGGCGCAAACGGGGTCGCCGAAGGCAATGTGACCCACGATGCCTTCGCCGAAGAACGTGGAAACGCGATGGAAGGTGCGATCGATGAATTGGTCAGGAATGATGAAGTCCGTAGGTTTGTGTTCTTCCTTCAACGAGCCGACAGCGGAGACGGAGATGATGCGCTCGACGCCGAGTTTCTTGAAGGCGTAGATGTTGGCGCGAAAATTCAACTCCGAGGGAAGAATGCGATGTCCGCGCCCGTGGCGGGCCAGAAAAGCTACGCTGCGGCCCTCGAGCTCCCCGAGAACGAAGGGATCAGAAGGGTCGCCGAAAGGTGTTTCCACAACTGTTTCGTGCTGATCGATGAAGCCGGGCATGGAATAGAGCCCGCTGCCGCCGATGATACCGATTTCCGCTTGAGCCAAAACTTGCTCCTTACCCGCAACGCACGTTCGCGGGCAGATTCTGCCGCAAACATCTCAGTATAAGGTCTGGGCAGGCACGGGCTTCATTACGGAGGGGGTATCAGCGTGGCCGGGCCGAGGGAGTAATGAAACAGTGCGCCCGAGCGAGGCTGGCTCAGGCGCGTGCTGCTAGAGACGGAGGAACTTGTCGGCGCCGTAGACCAACCCCAGCGTGAGGATAGCAATGAAGACTTCGCCGATGGCTCCGACGGCAAATGGCCTCCAGCCCTGTTTGCCGAGCTCACGGAAGCTGGTGCGCAGACCGACACCCGCGAATGTAAGCAGAAATGCCCAGCGGGACAGGTTGGCAAGGGACGTCAGTTGGGATTTCGTGAAGTAACCGAGTGTGGCGAGCAGAGATATGAGGAGAAATCCGAGGACGAATTTGGGGAATTTGCGCCAGAGAAACTCCGCTTTGTTGTTCACGGTCTGGGCCTGGCCCCGCGATGCCCAATAGATGGCGTAGGCGAGGACCACGAAGCCGATGAGTGCGTTGCGCGTGGTTTTGGCGAGCACGGCGACTTTGCCCGCAGCGTCGGAGTAGAGCGCGCCGGCTGCAGTGGCCTCCGCGGTGTTGTCGACGGCCAGGCCAGCCCAAAGGCCATAAGCTTTGTCGCTCAAATGAAGCGAGTGGCCAATGAGCGGAAATGTGAAGAGGGAGAGCGCGCCGAGCGCGAGAATCGCCGCGATCGCATAGGAGGCGTCCTCGTCGTCCGCGTCAATGGCGGGTTTGGCGGCAATGATGGCCGAGACGCCGCAAATCGACGATCCGACCGCAAGCAACGAGGTGAGCTTGGGCTTGAGTTTGAAGCTGCGGCCAAGGATGTGCATGAAGGTGAGCGAGAGCGTGAGGGCTACGGCGACAAGAAGGAGTGAGATGCCGCCGAGGTGCAAAATGTCTCCTAGCAGAAAACGCGAGCCAAGAAGGACAATACCGGCTTTGAGCCAGAACTCGTAGGTGGCGACGCCGGCCTGGAAAACACGCGGCACCCCCACGGTGTTCGCGATGAGAAGGCCGAGGACAATTGCCCACAGGACGTATTCGATGTTGGGGAAGACAATGTGGTGGGACTTGGTGTATACGGCGATGGACTGCTCAATGAACTTGCCTGCATAGCCCACTGCGGTAAGCAAGAGCAGGCCGGGGATAAGCGCGACAATACGGCGGCCTAGATGAGTCGGCTCATCGAGGCCGATCGATCGGGTTGTACTGGCAGCTGTGGCCATTTAGATCTCCTTGAAAAAAACGCATGCGAGTTGCGGCGCGCTGGTTCACCATTTCACAGTAGGGATGACGTTGAGGCGAACAAGCAGGGCAAGAATGAACGCAAGCGCGACGGCGTAGATGTCGAGCGAAAGACCACGCCGGGGTGCGGTGGGTTCTGGCATTGGATTCTCCGTTTGGTTGGGAATCAAACTGTGATCGAGACGCCATCCGACATGGGCTTTTGCATCGCTACGGAATCTCGAACTGCCCAGCCCGCGATGAGCAGGCTGGGAGCAGGCACAAGTTCGGCATCGCCGAGGGCGGCAAGAGTGGTACATCGGATTTGCTGGTCGGGCTGACCGGCGCGCGAAACGATCGCGCAGGGGAATTCAGGTGGCAGGCCTTCCTCGAGCCACTCGAGCGCAAGCAGAAGCAGGTCGCGACCGGGCATGTAGACGACGCGCGTAGCGCTTTCGCGCTCGGAAACGGTAGCGGAGTTGTGCGAAGCCGCGTGATGGCCTGTCGAGAAGACCACGTTAGAGGCCGAGTTCCGGCTGGTGAGCGAAACGCCGGCCGCGGCTGCGGCTGCAAAGGCGGCCGTGATGCCGGGGACGACTTCAAATGGAATTTCGGCAGCAGTGAGGGCGGCCATCTCTTCGGCGGCGCGGCCGAAAATGAGAGGGTCACCGCTCTTGAGGCGGACGACGCTGCGTTCTGCCCGGGCGTGGCCGATCATTAACTCGTGAATCTCTTCCTGCGTGATGCTTTTTGTGCCACAGCGCTTGCCGACGTTGACCATTTCGGCGGAGGGTGATGCGAGATCGAGGATCGGCCGCGGGACTAGATCATCGTGGAGAATAGCGTCGGCGGATTGGATGAGGCGGAGAGCTTTTACCGTAAGCAAATCGGGATCGCCGGGGCCCGCGCCGACGAGGAAGACCTTGCCACGTTGTTCGTCTCGGCGCGTGCGCGCGAGTTGGCGTGTGGAGCACGCGGGCGAGTCGCAAATTTGGCGATGCGCCAGTTCGTGCAGCAGTAGCTTGCGCTCTTCGCTGCGTGGGAGTGTGGCGAGGATTTCGCGCCGCAGTGCTCCCAGTTCGGCGAGCCAGGGACCGAGATCGGCGGGAAGCTGCTCGTCGATTTCGCGGCGCAGGCGTTGCGCGAAGGCGGGGCTCTCGCCGGCGGTGGAGATGGCGATTTGCAGATCGCCGCGGCTCACGACCGAACCGAAGAAGAAATCGCAGTTGGGAATGTCGTCGACGGAGTTGCAGACAATGCCTCGATCCAGAGCAGCTTGATAAACGGCGGCATTGACTTCAGGAATGTCCGTAGCTGCAATCACGATGAAGTTTCCGTCGAGATCGGCAGGCTCGAACGAACGTTCGATCCACTCGAGCTTGCCTTCGGCTGCGAGAAGGCGAATTGCTTCGTCGGCTCTGGGTGCAATGACGCGAAGACGAATGCCTGTCCTGAGCAAGGTGCCGATTTTGTCGAGCGCGACCGAGCCCGCGCCGACCAGCAGCCCGGAGCGTCCATCGAGTTTGAGAAAGATTGGCAGTAAGCTCATGATTGCGTCCTTAGTCGGCAACGGCATGCGGCACGGGGCCAGTTGGCAGATCGCGTTCGACCGCAGCCAGGGATTCACCAGCAAGTTGGGCACGCAGTTCGTCATTGGTGTGGCGTGCGAACCACTGGCGCAGGTTTTCTTCTGGATGGCGACCTGCCAGGTAGTGCTTGAGCAGGCGCTCGATGGCTTCCGGAACCAAGGGTGCGAGGCAGCGATAGCCGACCGGCCGAGCCACGTTTGCGTACTGGCCGACAGCTCCGCCGAGGCAGAAGTAGTAGGCGTCGGTGAGCTTGCCCTCGTGCTTGATTTTCTTGCCTTCGACGCCGATGTCGGCGATCCAATGCTGGCCGCAACTGTTGGGGCAGCCGGTGACATGAAGGCGGAGCTGCTGATCGAACTGCGGCACGCGTTCCTCGAGTTCGCCCACAAGCCAACGCGCGAAACCCTTGGTCTCGGTGATGGCGAGCTTGCAGAATTCAGTGCCGGTGCAGGCGACTGTGCCGCGCCAGAAGTTGGTCGCCTCGACGTGAAGGCCGATTTGGCCAAGTTCGCGGACAAGTTCGCTGGCTTTCGCGTTGGGCACATTGATGAAGAGCAGGTTTTGCGAGACAGTGGCGCGCAGTTGACCGCTGCCGAAACGCTCGGAGAGCTCGGCGGCGGCTTCGAGTTGTTCTCCGGTCATGCGGCCGCGCAGAACGGTGGCGCCGACGTAGCTGAGGCCCGGCTGGCGCTGGGGATGGATGCCGGCATGGTCGCGAAAGACATCGCTCGGGACCTGCTCTTCGCCCGCGGAAAGCAACGTGAAGTCGAGGCGCGCTTGCAGTTCTCCCAAGAACCGGTCGGGCGTCCAGCCCTCCTTCATGAACAGGTATTTGAGGCGGGCCCGATCGCGGCTTTCGCGCAGACCCTGCTGCTCGCGGAAGATTTCGGTGACGCCACGAACTGCGGCGACGGCTTGATGCGGAAGTAGAAATGCATTGAGACGCACAGCGAGATGCGGTTCATTGGAGAGGCCGCCGCCGACACGGAGCGAATAGCCCAACTTACCTTCACGTTTCGCAGGCGTGAGGCCGATGTCGTTGATCTCGGGATAGGTGCACCAGGAGGGACAGCCGGTGGCGGAGATTTTGAACTTCCGTGGCAGGTTGTAGAAGTCGGGATTCGCGGTGAGTAAATGAGCAACCTCGACGGCAATCGGCGATGCGTCGAGCACTTCATCGGCAGCTATGCCGGCGAGGGGGCAGCCGGTGACATTGCGAACCACATCGCCGCAGGCGCCCTTGGGTGAGAGGCCGATGGCATCGAGCGCGTCGACAACTTCGGGCAATGATTCAATTGTCAGCCAATGCAGCTGGATGTTCTGGCGGACGGTGATGTCGGCGAGATTGCGCGCATATTTGCGCGTGAGGCCGGCAATGATGCGAAGTTGATGCGCCGTGAGAATGCCGTTGGGAATGCCGATGCGCATCATGAAGTAGTCGGAAGCGAGGCCTTCCCCCCCCTTGCCGCCTGTGGCGCCGACGCCATCGCCCTGGGTATAAAGGCCCCACCACTTGAAGTAGAGCGAGGCCCATTCGGGCACGACGCTGGAGCGGCCGTCGCGCGCGAATTGACGCACCTCGTCAAACGCCTCCCAGGGATTCTTGGCGTGCTTGAGGCGTTCCGTACGCTGGGCTTTCGTTTCTTTTGGTGGAGCAGTCTGATTCATTTGACCTCTTCGGGAATAAAGAAAGCCCGCGGCAGCGTGGGCTGTATCGCGGGCTTTCGGAAACCTTGAGTTGCTAACGGATGTTCAAACCAGAGGTCACCTATGCGCGCGAAGCGGCATACAAAGGCGACAACAGGACAAACGATCCATAGATAGATGATGGCAGGGGACTGTAAAAATTGCAAGGGGGACCTGCCGTCCAGTCGACGGCTTCGCGTGGCGGGCGGAAGGATTGTTCCAGGCCTCGAATGCTCAAAGGCCTCGAAATTGTTCCACGTGGAACAATTGTGCGAATTGACACATGTGTTTTCGGGGATTTGCGAAGAATATCGCAGGTTTATGTTGCAGATTTGGCCTGGAGCGGCAGAGTGAAAGCAACCGCAGGTCCTTCGACTCCCCATCCACTTCGCTGCGCTCAGCGTCAGGGTCGCTCAGGATGACATTGGCTCGTTGAGGTCAGGGCTTTCCCACCCTTCCGCAAAGAACGCGGAAGGGTGGGCACCCATGTTCGTGGCAATGTGCCGCTTGCAGAGTTTAGGTTACATGCCGTTTTCGGTCTGTTGGCTGGGGTGGACGACACGATAGGTGGTGCCGCCATGCGACCAGACGAGGAGCAGGATGTCTTTGCCATCCGGGACAGAGTGCACCTGGTTGACGAAGCTATCCGCGCTCTCGACTGGGCGGCGGTCGACTTCGAGAATGACATCGCCCGGTGCGAGACCGGCATCATCGGCTGGGCTGGCAGGACGAACGCTCTCGACCGCAGCGCCTTTCACTTGAGACGGCACGTTCAACTGCGAGCGCAGGTCGGGTGTGAGGTTGGCCACGGCGAGACCGAGCTTGCCGTGTTGATGATCGCCGGGGTTGCTGTTCGAGGCCTCCTCCGTTTCCTTATGGAACTCGCCGACAGTGGCCTTGAGGCTTTCCGGCTTGCCATCGCGGAGAATGCCAAGTGTGATGTTGGCGCCCGGCGACGTCTCGCTGACCGCAACCTGCAGTGCGCTGCTGCTTTCGATCTTTTTGCCGTTGAGCTCGCGAAGCACGTCGCCATTCTTGAGTCCGGCGCGGCTTGCGGGTGAGTCGGGCGTGACCTGGCTGACAATGGCGCCGGTGGCATCAGGAAGGTTGAAGAAGCTGGCGTTTTCGGGCGTGACGTTGTTCATGCTGATGCCGAGGTAGCCGTGATGCACAGTGCCGCTCTTGATGATCTGTTCGGCCGAGGCGCGGGCGATTTCAGAGGGGATTGCGAATCCTGCTCCGGCAAAGGAACCGCTGCCCGTGATGATGAAGGTGTTGATGCCGACCAGTTCGCCATGCGCGTCGACGAGCGGTCCGCCGGAGTTGCCCTGGTTGATAGCGGCGTCGGTCTGGATGAAGTCGCCGGGTTTACGGGCATCGTCGCTATACGGATTGGGGCGATGGAGCGCGCTGACGATGCCGCGCGTGACTGAGAACTGGAAGTAGCCGAAGGGGCTGCCGAAAGCGAGCACGGTTTGGCCGGGGTGGAGTTGTGCGGAGTCGCCCCAGGCGATGCTGGGCAGGTTGCGCGCGCCGATTTTGATGACTGCGAGGTCGTTGAGCTTGTCGACGCCGACGAGCTTTGCCGGGAAGACGCGGCGATCGTCGAGGGTGACGTTGATCTTCATGGAACCATCGACGACGTGGTTATTGGTGAGGATGTAGCCATCGGGCGAGAGGATGACGCCGCTGCCGATTCCATGTTCAATTTGCTGCTGCTGGGGCATGCCCTGCATGGGGCCCTGGGGACCGAAGCCGAAGAAACGACGGAACTCGGGAGGCAGATTCTGGATGCCGCCGTCAGAACTCGGGCCGCCATCGTCGTCGGCTTCTTCGTGTCCATGCGATGTAACAGAGACGTTGACGACGGCCGGGGTGACGCGCGCTGCGACGGCTTCCACGGCGTTATCGAGAGAGACCAGCGATGAGACGCTTGAATCGTCGAGCGGAGCTGCCGAACCGAGCGCCGCGGCAGAGCCGGCTGCGTGTACCTGGTTGTGACCGATGAGGAAAGCGCCGCCCAGAAGGAGTGAAGCAGCCACTCCTCCGGGGAGAGCGAGTCTTTTGGCTGTTGCTACTAATGAATTAGTTGATGGTGACATGTTTGTTTCTCCGTGTGGTTGATGTTGATGTTTAAAGTTGGATCACAAACCAGCCCATCGGCATTGTGGCGGGCTGAGAGGAACTGGAATCCGCGGGAACGATGCGAAAGATAAGGCGAGTCACGGTGAGGTGGCTCGGCATCTGATCCTTCGCGGGTTTGCCTGCGTCGGGCTTCGCGGGATCATTTCTGGACGACTTCGACGCTATATTGCTGTCGGCATTCGGCGCGGTGTCGTAGTCGGCGACGGACGGTGCGGTGGAAGGTTCGACCTGCTCCCATGCTGTGAAGACGATGAGTTGCTGTGGCGCTTCGGCCACTTGGGGCGCGTGTTTACCGTCGTGGCCGCTTACGTTGTGGCCGTGAATGCCGGGCTCGGAAGACCGGTTACGCAACTCTCCATTCGCGGCGGTCTTCGATTGCGGAGCCCGGCTCGCGAGCGGCTTCGCAAATGGTGCCGCCGGCATTTCTGCTTTTGCCAGGATCGCGTGTACGCCCGGCGAAAGCATTTGACGCGGGTTGGCGGGATAGACCGCATCGCCAAGTTGCGAGGACTGACCGTTGATCGCGAGGTCGGCAGGATTGGCGCGCGTCGAAGGCACGAAGGCGACGAGCTGCGGACAGCGTGCGAGTTCCACTGTGACTGCGAGAAGGCTGCAGCCGATGGCGGCGAGCAAAACGCGCGCGGCGATAGGATGCATAAGACGATTGCGGCGCAGGATGGAGTGTACGCGGTGGACGAGCTCGGAGCGGCGCTGCCAAGCGCCTAACGAGAGTGCTTCCTCGCGACGAGCCAGTCCGCGCTCAGCGAGACTGGCGAGGCAGGCAGCGTAGGCGCGCGGAGCGCGTGTGATGCGAATGACCGCTTCGTCGCAGGCCATTTCGCGTTCTTTCGAGAGCTGGCGTTCAATCCACCAGAGTGCGGCGTTCCAAGGGAAGAGAACCAGGCAAAGTTTCTGGAATAGATTGGTCCAGTCGTCGAAGCGGCGGAGGTGTTCGGTCTCGTGGAGGACGATTTGATGGAGTTCCGCAGGCGTGAGGCGTGCGAAGAGCCAATCGGGAATAAGGATGCGTGGGGCAAAGAATCCGATGACGCTGGGACGATCCAGATCTTGTGTAGTGCAGATCTGCGCGCTGCGGCGACGAAAAGCGCCGGTGGCATTGGGTGACAAAGCGGCTGCGATTTGAGCGTCAGTGGGGATAGCGCGGGTCCACAGCTTGCGGAGCCTGAGGGAATGAAGGACGAGATCAATTGCCAGCGCGGCGGACGCGACGATCCAGAGGGTAGCGATCAAGAGGCTCCAACGCTGATCGAGCTGAAGCCATGGGTGTGCGGCAGCGGCGGATAATCCTGCTGAAATTCCGGGAGCGGTCGCGAATTCAGAGTGTTTCGAAAGCAGAGAAAGGAACGGCAAAGAAACGAGAGCGATATAAGCTGCCGAGCAAAGCAGGAAGCGATGTTGTGCCGAAATGCGGGGCACAATGCGAAGAACGAGGTACAAACAAGAAGCGACAATGATGCTCTGCCAAAGGGCGGTCACCGCAACAGGAGCCGCAGCTTCGGAGAATGCGTGAAATGCGCATGCACTTGAGGCGCCGATGAGAAAGAGCGGTTCGCGAACGGCTGCAATGACGGAAGACCAGGGCATGGGCTAGACCTCCCTCGATTCGTGCGGCCTTGGTTCGTCGGGCCTCGATTCGTCTGGAGCAGCGCTGCGGACGGCTTCTTTCAGGCGTTGCAGTTCTTCCAGGGAAAGATCCTCGTCGCCGAGGAGAGACAAGAGGAGGCGCTCGCGCGAATTGCCGAAGAAGCGATTGAGGACGTGACGGACTTCGGATCGGCTTGCTTCCTGCTCGGCGATCGAGGGGCGGTAGACGAAGGCGCGACCTTCCTGGCGGTGCTCGACGTAGCCTTTTTGTTCAAGGATCCGAATCGTGGTGAGGACCGAATTGTAGGCCAGAGTTTCGCCGTCGGGCATTGCAGCAACCAGGTCGGTAACGGCGGATTCGCCGCGACGCCAGAGGATTTTCATGAGCCTCAGCTCAGCTTCGGTCAACGTATTGGATTTCTTCGGTGGCACGCTAAGTGGTTGATTCTGTGAGGACGGCCTAATTGGGTGACGTCCTTACAATTACTATAGACGAAAAACTAATGGATTAGTTGTTAAATTTTAGTTAGCGAAGAAGGATTTTGTTGACGGACAATACGCACGAGCGTATTAATTGGAGCTATGAAACCCTCTTTGCGGGAAGACATCCTTGACGCGGGCCTCAAGGTGATGTTTCAGACCGGGTACCAGGGAGCAACGGTGCGCGATATCTGTGCGGCGGCCGGGGCTCCACACGGCTCATTCACCAATCACTTCCGCTCGAAAGAAGCGTTTGCCAAAGAAGTGTTGGACCGCTATTTCGCGAACCTACAAACGATCGTGCGCGGCGCTTTGGGCGATACGACCCTTTCGCCCCGGCAAAGGTTGCGGCGTTATCTCGAGATCATCAGCGGCGTGTTGGCCGGCGACCGATGGGGGCGCGGCTGTCTGATCGGCGATTTCAGCCTTGAAGCTGCCACGCAGAGCAAAGTCCTAGGTCAGAGACTCGAAGCGATCTTTCTGGAGTGGCGGGCGCCGTTCGCAGCATGCATCGCTGAGGGGCAAGCTGTCGGCGAGATCGATTCAACCTTCGATCCGCTGGATCTGGCGGAGTTCCTTCTTGCTTGCTGGGAAGGCGCCATCCTGCGCATGAAGGTAGAACGTGGCCCAGCGGCGCTCGATCGTTTTCAAAGAATCGTTTTTCAAACTGTGTTCAAGGAGCTGAAATGACAGTTCTCTCCGATGTTGTGCTGCCAAAGATCGACGTTCTCGATTCCACCGTGGCGTATCGTGAAGCCGGCGATCGCGGGGCGCCGGTCGCGCTTTTTCTGCACGGAAATCCCACCTCGTCGTACATCTGGCGCAATATCCTTCCGATCGTTGCTCCCGTGGCGCACTGCATTGCCCCCGATCTCATTGGTTTCGGACAGTCCGGAAAGCCAGATATCGAATATCGCTTCGCCGACCACGTGCGGTACCTTGACGCATTTCTCGACCGGGCTGGGATCACCGAGGCGTTTGTCGTTGCGCAAGACTAACGCATTTGTAGAAGGTGTTCTGCCTGGGGCGACCAAGCGAAAACTGACCGCTGAGGAGATGGCTGTCTACCGAGCGCCTTTCCCGACGCCTGCATCCCGGCGGCCGACCTGGCGGTTCCCGAATGAATTGCCGATTGCAGGACAACCCGCGGATGTTTACTTGACGATCGAAGAAGCGCATCGCGCACTGGAAGAATCCTCTTACCCGAAGCTGCTTTTTGTGGGAGACCCGGGCGCGTTGATATCGCCGGCTTTCGCTGAGAGTTTCGCAAAACGGCTCAACAACTGCAGGTTGGTGCAGCTTTGGTCGGGTCTCCATTATTTGCAGGAGGACCATCCCGATGTGATCGGTGCTCACGTTAAAGAATGGCTCGTCGAATTGGAGATTGGATCGAGTCCGAGGCAGCGGGTGAACATATGATTCTTCGTCGGGCCTTATTTACCGCCGTCGCTTTACTCCCGATCAAAGACCTGGATATTGGGCTTGGATAGGCCGGGAATATGCGTGGTGAACGTGAGAGTCTTGCCGTCGGGAGCGACTTCGACTTCCTGAGTGTCCAGGATTTTCCCGTCAATCTTGTCGGTGAGTTCCACTTCGCGGTCGCTCAAACGCCGGCCTGAGGAGACGTAGCCTGCGGGCAGATTGGGACCCTTCGCCGCGTAGTCCTTTCCGTCGAACAGAATGCTTCTTGTCGTCTTCTGGGCTGGATTCATCAACGAGAAGCCGTTGTCGCCGTAGGTTTCGATCTGCATCTCGAAGGAGGAGTGGACTTCCTCGGTGGTGCTCTCCCACGTGCCGGCAAAGCCAGCGGCGCCCGCTGTGCGCTCGTATTTATAAAGAAGGTTATTTGTGGAGCCGTCGGCACGGTAGCCGGTGAAGTTGTCGGTGAGGGTGTTGCCGTCGGCGGAGAGGACCCAGATGGCGGAGATGAGCATCCGGCCACTCTTCTTGCGTACCACTTTCCATTGATTGGGGCCGAGGACGGTGACGGCAAGCGTGGTGCCGAAGATGCCGGGCTGATCCGTGCCGTCGGCCACGATGGTTTCTGGATTTGTGGGGGAAAGGTGAAACGTGTAGGTGTTCGGGCCGGCCGCCTCGACCTTCATCTGGTCGGTGAGCTTGCTCTTCGCGGGGTTCAGTTTCCATGTTCCCGAGAAGGGATCGGTAGCAGCGAATGCGGCGGCTGTAAGGAGAGAGCCGATGCACAGGAAGCGAACTAAGCGCAGAAGCATGGAGAGTCTCCGTGACTGGATTGGGCCGATATCGCTGTTGGGATAGTGCATATTCCGTGCCAAAGGGAGCTCGGCGTCGAGCGACGTACGGGAAAGGAACAGAACGGTAATTGCAAGCTACAGGGCGCGCGTTGGCGATGTGAAGCGCGGCGTCGGCCGATGAGGTTTGCATTTCTGTCCTGGCAGACCAACGACGAGTGCCCGCAACGGTGTGCGGAAACGGGCGGTGGTGTGCTGAAACGAACAGTGTCGGATGAGTGGTCAAGCCAAATGGGGATCGGTAAGACGCCCAAGACTCAGGAGCGAGCAGAAGCGACAGGGACGATGCGGCGATTGTGTGCGGGTTGCAGGAGTGTGTAGGCAATGACCGCAGCGGGGATGAGGAACGCAGTAGAGCCGAAGACCCACATGATGACGGCGCCGAGGACCTGATCCGGTAGCGGCTCGATCTGAAACGGGTTGGTGTGGGTGATATAGAACGGATAGACGGGGCGGTTGCAGAAAGCGAGAAAGGCTGAGAGTGCGGTGTTCACGAAGTCGGCGGCGATGAGGTAGAGGAGGATGCTCCAATTGTGCGCGCGGCGCGCAGCGGGCCAGGGGCGAAGAATGCACCACCAGAAAAGAAGCGATGTGGCGAGGAAGCAGATGTGTTCGAAGTCGTGCCAGCCTTCGTGTTCGAGAGCGAAGTCGTAGGCGGCGGGGACGTGCCAGGCGAGGAAGGTGACGTTCATGGCCAGCCAGGCAAAGCGCGGACGGACAAGTTGGTGGGCAAGACTACGGAGCGGTCGGAAGCGCAGTAGCGGGCCAGCAATATAGATGCGCAGGACGCGCGGCAGGCCGCGAAGCAACGGAACGACGGGAAGGCCGAGGAGAACGAGCGGCGGAACGAGCGACATCAGAATCAGGTGCTCGATCATGTGGGCACTCAGGAGAACGTCCGCGAACGCGTCGAGGGGGGAACCGATAGAGATCCAGAGGCAGGCGAGGCCGGCGAGAAACGAGAGCAGCCGATCGAGGTTGAACTGGGCGGGACGTGTTTTGCGCAGCGCAAGCCAGCCGCGAAGATAGATTGCCGCGGTGAGGATGATGGCCAGAGTCAACCAAATCGGGAGCGACCAGTCATCCTGCACGGATTGGAACGGATCGGCCATTGATTAGGGACTAGGGACTAGGGACTGGGGACAAGGGACTAGGACTTCTTGTTGATGGCACGCGCATGGCTCCGGAGTGCGTGAGCGCACGCGAGGCATCGATAGCGGGCGAAAGGTTGTTACCGCGCAAGGTCATGAGAAAAGCGACGAGTGCGCGTGTTTCAGCGGGTGAGAGCGCGTTGCCGTAGGCGGGCATGTTGCCTCCACCTTGCAGGACCTGGCGAATGATCTGATCTTCGGTCATTCGGGCGGCGATGGCGTCAAGGGCGGGGCCACGCATGCCGCCCCGGCCGCCGAGGGCGTGGCAGTTGCGACACTGCTTGTCTTGAAGCACGAGTGCACCCTGCCGTTCGAGAGGCGAACGGTTTTTGAGATACGCCGTTGGCGTTGGGTCGCCGGACCAGGCTTCCATCAGCGGGCTCCACGGAGTGAAGGTTGCCAGATGCGTAAAGACGGCCAGGGTGACGGCGATGACGGAGACCATGAGCACGGCGAGGGGACGGCGTGACCAGTGCTTTTCGCCTTCGCCTGCGACGAGGGGGAGAAGCAGCATGCCTCCGATGACAACGATGGGCGCGATGAAGAGGAACGGCGTTTCGAGTTCAGGGGGCAGATAGGCGAGGACGGCGTAGATCCAGAGGAATGCGAAGTCGGGTTTGGGCGCGGTTTGAATGATGGTGGGATCGGGTTCGCCGCTGGGGCCGAAGGGGCCAAAGAAGAGTGCGCAGGCGATGACGGCAAGAAGGATGGCGGCGGCGAAGACGGCGTCTTTCCACGCGGCATCGGGGACAAAGGGAACGCCTTCTTTGGAAGTGATCTCGTGATATTCGCGATCGTAAGTGGCTTTGCTGACGATGCGGCCAGGCATGGGCCAC
This sequence comes from uncultured Acidobacteriaceae bacterium, assembly GCA_963745845.1. Taxonomy (GTDB): domain Bacteria; phylum Acidobacteriota; class Terriglobia; order Terriglobales; family Acidobacteriaceae; genus Telmatobacter. The sequence continues at coordinate 547,528 of CAVUZE010000008.1, forward strand.
TCATTCACGCCGAGGTGGAGAACCATCCACACGTGGACAGCGACGAAGGCGAGCAGGACGCCGGGAATTACAAAGACGTGAAGCGCGAAAAAGCGCGCGAGCGTTTGACCGCCGATGATCGGTCCGCCAAGCATGAGATGGACGAGCTCGCCGCCGATCCATGGGACGCGGCTGACGATCGACGCGCCGATGCCGAGGCCCCAATAGGCATCCTGATCGAAGCGCAGCACCTGGCCGGTGAAGGCCATGCCGAGTGTGAAAAGAAGAAGGAAGACGCCGATGATCCAGGTGAGCTCGCGCGGGTATTTGTATGCGCCGAAGAGGAAGACCTGCACCATGTGGATGAGGACGATGGCGACCATGAAGTCCGAACCCCAGCCGTGGATGGCGCGCAGGAACCAGCCGAGTGTGACGCTGTGATTGAGGAATTGCAGGCTGGACCAGGCCTCGCCGGCGGAGGGCGTGTAGACGAGTGCGAGGAGAATGCCGGTGACGACCTGGAGCATGAGCAGCACGGTCGCGCCCGAGCCGAAGACGTAAAACCAGCTTGCACTGGTCGGCGGCGTAGGATGCGCGGCGGCTTCGGCAAGCGGCTCGGTGAGGCCGAGACGGCGCTCGAACCATGCATAGGTCTGGGCATAGGTCTGCGTGGCCGCGGACAATGTGCGCTGTATCAGGCCGGCCATGATGTTTTTTCCTCGGCTTGAACGGATGCGTTGGGGGCGATCTGGATCAGAGGCTTTTTCAGGCAGGCCGAATTGGAAAGCGTAGGCATTTGGCCGGCGTCGATCATGAGGTTGTTGGTGTCGATTCGGAAATCGTACTGAAACAGGCCGCGCTCCGGCGGCCCCGAGGCGCGCGATCCATCGATATAGTAAGCGCCGCCGTGGCAGGGGCACATGAAGAGCTTCGACTGCTCGAACCAGCGCACGGGACAGCCGAGGTGCGCGCAATTGATGGCGAAAACCTGGAACTGATTGCCCTGTATGCGCCGGACCCAACAGGCAACTTTGGCGGTTTCGCCGTCGGAATCGGTGACGACGGGATTGCGGTAGTCGACGAGGCGTGTTTGTCCTTCAGGGAAACTACTGACTGGACCGAGTGAGACCCAGGATTTATAGCTTGAGTCCTTTCTGAATGCCGGGCCGAGAAGATAGCCGAGGATTGGGACAACGAGCACGGCCCCGACGGATCCATTGAGCAAGAGAGAGAGCTTGAAGAGGAAGGCGCGGCGCGAATCGCGTTTTACTCCCGCGGAGAAAGATATGCCCGCAGAGGCCGCGACATTTGGTTCTGGAACAGTCGGAGGCGGCGGTGGCGGCTGTTGCTGGCTGGAGGGTTCAGTAATGTCGGTCATTTGTTCTCCTTGGCCGGAATACTCGGAGCTGGAATGCCGGGAATTTTTTCGGGAGGGCTGATGGATTGCTGCGATCCGGGGGCGCGGTGTTGCGCGAGCCAGGCGACGATGTCGGAAATCTCCTGCGAAGTGAGGGCGCGGCCAGGGATGTAGGAGCGCCAGTCGGGCGTACTGGCGTCGGGATGACCGGCGATGACGAGGCTGCGCAGGCTTTGGTCACTTACGAGCGCCAGGTAGGACGTGTCAATGATCGAGTAGGGGATGGAGTGGGGTGTGGAGTCCTGGGCGGACGCAGAATTGTTGGGGGACGCATGGATGCCGGCGCCATCTGCGCCGTGACAGCGGGCGCAGGCAACGGTATAGGTTTTTTGTCCATCGGATGGATTACCGGGAGCGGTGGAGGCATAGGGCGGAAGGGCGATGGCGGAGAAATCGGAAGGGCGGCTCCACTCGCGCAGGATTCCTTGCACGAGCGCGTCGACCTGCGTATCGGTGAGCATGCCTCCGGAGCTTGCGGCGAAAGCCGGCATCATGGTTGAGCTGATGCCCTTGGCGGTTGCGGAGCGAATGTTATCCGCGCCCGCGATGGCAAGGTATGCAGGATTGTTGAGTGGAATTGCGGCACCACCGCTGCCATTCTCGCCATGGCAGCCGGAGCAGTTCTGCTTATAGAGAGCATGAAATTCGAGCTGCTGGTCGGGGCGAGGGACATCTGCGCCGGGCTGGGGAATTCCGGGCACATGGGTGCACCCCGCACAAGTTGTGAGGGTGATTGCGGCGATCAGAGCCCAACGAGAGCGTGAATTCCTCATCATTTCCGATCTTCCGTTGATTCGGAGTCCTCGGGGACACCGGCTTCGAGTCCGGCGCGCACGGCGAAGGGCAGAGCCTGAAACTGCGGAGTGCGCACTTTGGTGTGCAAGTTGACGACGTATCCCGCGACGAGACCGTAAGCGATTTGCGATGGAACAAACCACCACCAGTCGATGCGCTGGTTCAGGATAGGGCTGACCACGCCAAGCACGGACGAGAGCAGGCCGGTCCACAGCAGAGGGGCAACGAATCCTGCTGTCAGGATGGGCCAGCGGGGAAACATGGGGAGCATGGCGCCATAGAGCAAGCCGACGAGCAAAGACGAGACAGTGTGAATGGCGAGCGCGGCGAGGAAGCCCTGCATGTGGAACTGGGCGAGGAACTGGTCACTTTGTCCGGCCCAACTGATGAAGCCGCCAGCGGCCATGAGGTTCATTGCGTACCAGAGACTGTGATATTTGATCAGGCTAAATGCAGTGGCGGGCACGATCATGGCGATGCCGCCGGCGATGCCGCCGCGGAGGCCCGTGGTGAATTGGAAGCGCTCGACGGGAATGATCTTGCGGTGCATGGGACCGATGGGAAGGTGCTCGATCGCTTTGCGGAAGCTCGAGGCCTGAATCGGATCGGGCTCGGCTTCGACATATTCATGCGCCTCGACGGGCAGGACGGCGCGGAACCATCCGATGGATGACATCAGGATGAGCAGCAAGCCGAGGAGACTGACAGCAGCGCTTGTGACCATGCCGGTGACGAGGAGGGCAACGCCCAGCGCGAGCACCATGGGCCACGCTGTGGGCGACGGCATGTGAATTCGGTTTCCGTGTTCCATACGTTCCTCAGTTCAGCGATCGATTTCTGTGGCCGCGTAATTTCGTGGGTCGAGGTCCGTGCCTTCCCAAGTTTCAGAAGCGAGACCTGGGGCACCCATTTCCGTGCGGTAACAAACTACCCACCAGTTATCTTCCGACGACGTAAACAACGGTAAAGACGACGACCCAGACTGCGTCGACAAAGTGCCAGTAAATCGAGATGACTTCGAGGCGCTCGGCGTGATGTTCGTTGACCTTGCCGATGAGGGCAAGGATCAGAGTGAGGCTGAGCATGATGAGACCGACGATGACGTGCGATGCGTGAAGACCGACCAGTGAATAAAAGGTGGTACCGAAGAGGTTCGTGCGAACGGTGAGGCCGTAGTGGTAGATGAGGTCATACCATTCCATTGCTGTAGCCACGATGAAGATGCCGCCGAGCAGGACGGTCGCGGCGAGCCAGGCTGCGCAGAGGCTCACCTTTGCGGATCGAAGAGAGTGGACGGCGAAGTGAACGGTAATGCTACTCGAAAGCAGGCAGACGGTGGCGAACCACGGGATTTCGAGGACCTCACGCGGCGTGGGACCGGTGAGGCTCTTCCCTATATAGAAGAGGTAGGCGACGACGAAGATGATGAAGATGGCCGATTCGGCGATGATGAGGCAGGCCATGCCGACGATGCCGCGCGACGGCTGCTTCCATTCTTCGATCTGTTCATGTGGCAGGACCACGGCGGTGCTCATTGCATCTCTCCTGGCTTGGGCAGATCACTCATAGTGCGCATCGGGCTCTTCCGGATGTTTGAGGTCCCACAGTGGACGGCGGCTGTGAACGGTGGGGATTGTCGCGAAGTTGTAACTGGGCGGCGGCGAGCTGGTGGACCACTCGAGCGTCCACGCATCCCATGGGTCTGGGCCGGCCTTTGCGCCTTTGAAGTAAGACGCAACCAGGTTGCACACGAAGATGCAGCGTCGCAATGGCCTGAAAGACCGCGCCGCTCGAGACGATCATGTTCCAGATGGCCCAGCCGCGGTCGGCTTCATAGGTATAGATGCGGCGCGGCATGCCGAGAATGCCGGGGACGTGCATGAAGTCGAAGGTGAGATGGAAGCCGATGACAAAGAGCCAGAAGTGCCAGTTGCCGAGCTTTTGCTGAGAGCATGCGGCCGGTCATCTTGGGGTACCAATAATAGAAGGCCGAGAAGATCATGAAGAGAATTGCGCCGACCAGCACGTAGTGGAAATGGGCTACGACGAAGTAGGAGCTGCCCAGCTGCCAGTCGAAGGGCGATACCGAGAGCATGATGCCGGTGAGTCCGGCGACGAGGAATTGAAAGAGGAAACCGATGGCGAATTTCATTGACGCAGTGAAGTGAATGTTGCCACCCCAGAGGGTGGCGAGCCAGTTGAAGATTTTGATGCCGGTGGGAACCGAAATGACCATGGTCGAAAAAGTGAAGAAGGCGTTGGGGCCGGGTCCCATGCCAACGGTGAACATGTGGTGGGCCCAGACGCTGAGGCTGATGAAGCCGATGCCCACGGAGGCAGCGACCATGGCGGGATACCCGAAGATGGCTTTGCGCGAAAACACGGGAATGATCTCGTTGGCGAAGGCGAAGGCGGGCAGAACGAGGATGTAGACCTCGGGATGGCCGAAGATCCAGAAGAAGTGCATCCAGAGGACCGCGGAGCCACCGGCTTGCGTATCGAAGAAGTGGCCGCCGAGGTAGCGATCGACGCAGCAGCATGATCTGCGCGGCGGTGAGCGGGCTGATGGTGACAAAGACCAGGCCGCTGACGACGAGATAGAGCCAGACCAGAAGCGGCATGCGGCTGAGCTTCATGCCGGGGCAGCGCATGCAGAGTGTGGTGGCAACGATGTTGAGCGCGGTGCCGATGCTGCCGATGCCGCTGACGAAAATGCTGAGGGTCCAGTAGTCGGTGGAGTGGCCAGGCGAGAAGACGCGAGCGGTGAGTGGCGCGTAGGCAAACCAGCCGACGTCGGGCGCAGTGCCCGCGCCATAGAGGCCGCTGCCGGCGAAGTAGCTGAGGTAGAGCAGCAGGCCGCCGAATGCGGAGACCCAGAAGCTGAAGGCGTTCAGGCGCGGGAAGGCCATGTCGCGCGCGCCGATCATGAGGGGAACGAGGTAGTTGCCGAAGCCGAACAGAATTGGCATGCCGACGAAGAAGACCATCGTGGTGCCGTGCATGGTGAAGAGGCGGTTGAAGGCCTCCGGGGAGACGAAGTTGTTGTTGGGGACGAAAAGCTGGATGCGCATCAGTATGGCTTCAACGCCGGCGATGACAAGGAAGATGAGGGCGTAGCTGATGTACATCAGGCCGATCTTCTTATGGTCGACGGTCGTAATCCAGTCTTGCACCTGATAGAGCCAGGAGTGTTGGAGTGCCGGATTGACTGTAACTTGAGTTTGCGTCGCCATGGGCTCCTCGTCCTTTGAACCTTAGTGAAGCGTCATGAGGTATTGCGTTACGGCATCCAGATCGCGCGCGTTAAGCCGCATTGCCGGCATGAGTGCGCCCGGCTTGAAGTGTGCGGGATTGTCGATAAAGGCGCGCAGGTTTTGCGCGTTGTTGGGGACAGCGCCCGAGGCGATGGTATCGCGACTGGCGAGGTGCGAAAGATTGGGGCCGAAGGTTCCGTGCGCCGATGTGCCGGAAATGGTGTGGCAGTTGACGCAGGCGTTGGCTTCAAAGACGGCGCGGCCTGAAGAGGCGGCTGGAATTTGCATTGCAGGGTGCTGCTGCTGCTTGATCCATGCAGAGAAATCGGCGGGGGAGTCGGCGTAGACGCGCAGGAGCATCTTGGCGTGCTGCACGCCGCAGTATTGTGCGCATTGACCGAGGAAAAGACCTGCCTTGTCGGGATCGATCCACATGGTGTTGACCTTGTTCGGAATCAAATCCATTTTTCCGGCGAGGCGAGGAACCCAGAAGCTGTGGTCGGTGTCGGCGGACGACATGGTGAGATAGGTCGGGGTGGGATGACGTGGATCACTTACGGGCACGTGTAGTTCATTCGCAGTGACGATGCCCAGTTTGGGGTAACGATATTCCCACCAATATTGGTGGCCGATGACGGTGATGTCGAGGGCGTTACTCGGCTCTGCCACGGATTGAGTGACGAATATGACGCGAGCCGTAGCGAGAAAGAGCACGACAACGATAAGGATCGGGATCACGGTCCAGGAAAGCTCGACCTGGGTGCTGCCGTAGATCTGTGCAGGCTCCCGTTGCGTGTAACCGCGGCGATGGCGATAGCGGATAAGGGTGTAAAGAAGGAGACCGGCGACGATTACGAAGATTACGCCGCAGATGGCGAGGACAAGCATCGAGAGGCCGAAGATCGTGTGGGAGGGAGTGCCTTCCGGGGCGAAGATGCTGGTCGACGATTGATCGAAGAACAGCGCCAGCTGGCGGGGCGCGAAGTGTGTCGTCAAACGGGAGATGCCGGAAGCAGGAATATGAGCTCGGCGCAGGACGACAGGGCCGGCAGCAAGCAGTTCAACCGAATCGAACATCGCTATCCTCAGCAGCGTCGTGGCGTCGTCGAAGAGCCCCAGGAAGCAGAGGCACCACGGGGACGCGTTGAGAAGCCTCAAACCGATTGCGCGAGCGCAGGGAACGTGCTGCTGCCGGGAACTGCGGTGCCAGAAGAGGAATCCGTGCGGCGTCTAAACAGATGATCGAGGCCGGGGCGAGGTTGCGTCGAGACCGAACGAATTTATCCCTTCTTGGGGAAAGCCGGCAACAAAGACTGCACGAAGTGAGAGTAACACTTTGCGTCGGGGGCGGGGAAATGGGAATTTGTGAAGAGTTGGTGTCGATTGGTTGAAGTGGTCAACGACCTTCGGGATTGCCGAGTATATCCTGCGACGATCCGCGATCTCCGGTGCGGTACGCCTCATGACTCCGGCGATTTCCGCCGATGATCTGTGTGCAGCCGGCATGCGTTCGCCTCAAAGGGAAATGAGGCAGGCGGTCGTGCGCGGCTGGAGATTCAAATGCCAAGATGGCCATGAGGAGCGTGCATGGCATTCACAGTTCTTGTTGTCGACGATTCGCCAACTATGGTGATGAGTTTGAAGACCAGTCTTGCCATGAGGGGCTTTCAGGTCGAAACCGCTGGCAATGGCCGTGAGGCGTTGGACAAGCTGCAAGCGGGATGCAAGCCGAGTCTAGTTCTCACCGATATCAATATGCCGGTGATGGGCGGGATGGATCTGATCCGCAGCATTCGTGCATTGCCGGGCTGAAGTTTATTCCGATTTTGACGCTAACCACAGAGAGTGAGGCCGGCAAACGCGACGAAGGGAAGCGGGCGGGAGCGACGGGTTGGCTAGTGAAGCCGCTCTCGGCAATGACCTGATCGCGGTGATCAGGAAAGTGTTGCCGGGAGCGTGAACGCAATGGCCTCATCGGAACCAACGAAGTACGAAAGGAACGGCAGACGGGAGCAACCGATACCGCTGAACCTGGATGCGATGCGAAAGAACGTGCAGGCGCGTTTCGGTCGGATCCGCAAACGGATGCTCCTTGAGTTCCTGACGAAGATTCTCCTTGTCTGCGTCTACTTTTGTTGGTTGGCTCAACTGGATGGCCCGGGACTCTCTACCAACGACATTCGAGGGGGCATTTTGCTGATTTTGCTTGTCCTTGTGCCGGGGCTCGTTTATAGAGATGCCGCGGATGGATGGGCTCACGTTTCTAAGAAAGCTAATGAGCCAGCATCCGATTCCGGTGGTGATCTGTTCCAGTCTCGCCGAGGAGGGTGCACAGAGTACGCTGCGCGCTCTCGAATATGGCGCAATTGAGATCATCGCCAAGCCGCGTTTGGGAACGAAGCAATTTCTGGAGGAGGCGCGAATTGAGATCTGTCAAGCGGTAAAAGCCGCGGCGAGCGCGAGGCCTCATATGCTCCGGCCAACAAGGACGGTTGAGCCTAAGTTGACGGCGGATGCGATACTGCCGCCTGCCATGCACGCGATGGCCGAAACGACGGAGAAAGTCGTCGTGGTTGGCGCCTCCACCGGCGGCACCGAGGCTCTTAGGTTGCTGCTCGAGTCGTTTCCCGCCGATACTCCCGGGATCGTTATTGTGCAGCATATGCCGGAGCTTTTCACGCGCGCTTTTGCAAACCGTTTGGACAGTCTATGCGCCATCACGGTGAAGGAGGCAGAGACCGACGACTCGGTGATCCGGGGGCGCGCGCTGATCGCCCCCGGCAATCATCATCTACTGCTCAAGAGGAGTGGGGCTCGCTATTTTGTGGAGATCAAGGAGGGTCCCCTGGTGTGCCGGCATCGCCTTCGGTTGACGTTCTGTTCCGCTCCGCGGCCCGATATGCCGGTCCAAATGCGGTCGGCGTGATCCTTACCGGAATGGGCGACGATGGGGCTCGCGGAATGGCGGAGATGAAGCAGGCCGGTGCAGCGACGGTTGCGCAGGACGAGGCAACGTGCGTTGTCTTTGGTATGCCGAAGGAAGCGATCAAATTTGGAGGAGTCGATCGGGTTTTACCCTTACAGTCGATTCCGAGTGCGATTCTTACTTGCGCCCGATGAAGGATCACAAAACTCCAGGGGAACAGTCCATTCACCGGCGACGGGCAGGAAGCGGGTACGCAAGCCGCACCGATGTGCCGCGCCTTCCTTGGCACGATCCGCTCCTTGTGTGTGAGGACATCGAAAGCACTCGCTCCCGAAAAGCAAGCGTCAATAGCGCAGGCCCAATCTCATGGGAAAATCCTCTTCGTCGTCCTCGAGTGGAAGCTGGTTGCAGTGTTCGCGAATCAGGTTCTTGTGGCGGCGCTGCAGGACCAAATGCAGAGCTTCGATCGCGACCGCAAGGATAAGGAAATGCCATGGGCTCTTTTCTATCCAAGGTTCCAGCTGAATCGGGAGAGCTGCCACTATGGGGAAGAATGTAAAGAATTTCAACATTGTCATTGCGATGTTCGGTTGTTCGCGTGCTTGTTCGCTTGTGAAGGGCAGCGTGGTGACATTGAGAAAAAATGCGTCCGTAAGAAGCAGGCACATGCCAGCGGCGACGAGCGCCTGGGCAGCAATAGCCCGTACCGAAAGAAGTTCGGAGGGGGCGATGGCTCGGAAGATCAAGCCCGCGGCAAATGTGACGATGGCTGTCCAAAGAAGAACCCACAGCCTGGCCGTAGAAACCTGCGTACACAATGTATCGACCTCGGGCGGGTTCCCTTGCACGATGCGGAAGATCCAGCTGCCACGTTGATTGCCGGATGAAAGAAATGCCGTGCGGAGGCCCGCGACCATCCAGAAGACGATTATGCCGACTGCGACTCTAATTCCGTCGGCAGAGAATTCAGCGTGGAATCGCTGATGGCTGACAGAGAAGCGCAGGACGGTGGCGGTGACAACCGATAAGCCGACGCCACAATAGAGGACCAGATAGATGCGATAGCGGGGTACGCGCATCAGCGTCTGACTGATGAAGTGAAAGACAGCGCGTTGTGATGGGCGGCGAACTACTGTTGCGTGAAGGACTCGATCGAGGGGACGACGGAGCCGATTCTCGGTCCGTCGCGATCCCGAGCCTTCAACCAGCTGGCGCATCTTGCGGAGGTAGGCGAGCGGATAAGTGAGGATCGCGACGATGAGAACGATCAAGACGGCCAAGGATCCAGTTCGCGCTAGAGACGAATAAATTGGCAGGCCGCTCGTGCCTTCCAGCAGCCGCTGATAAATACCGAGAAACCAGAACGGCGGAAAGCAGCGCGCCGCGAGACTTCCCGACTGAAGCAGGTCGGGGACCACGCCGGAAAGCACGGGAAAGAGAAGTAAGAACATCACCAGCGAGGTGATTGCCGAGCCCTGAAGAAGCAATGCGGCTTTGCGAAAAACCCGCTCACCAAAGATGCAGATGCACAAACACTGCAAAGCAAGGATTGAAGCAGCCGCGAAGAGTCCGCTGGCGCCCACGGCAAGAATATGACCAACCAGAAAGCGCAAGAGATCGGGCGGATCCGTGGCCATGGGTAGAACGAAGGAAGAGAGAAGATTCGCATCAAGAAGGAAGCCGCCCACCAAAATGGCAATGGCTGTCACGCGTGCGGCGAAGGCTCGCCGAGCATGAATTGGGAGGGACCCAAGGATGAACAGATCGAGGAGATCGGGGAAGAACAAATCCCATTCGAACACGGTTGCAATTCCCACGACCACGAATGAATAGAGGAGAAAGAAGAGGTGGTGATTGACCTGGAGCCAATAGGTGGGTGGAGCTCCCGAAGAAGGTTGACCCGGTGGCCAGCCAGCGATTGGATGGTAAACAGGCCAAAGATAGATGGCGACCAGGAATGGCGGCAGACTTGTGGCGAACGCGATCTGGACGAGGCGCGTTTTGGCGTCGCCGTCGGGTGAAGCTGTTTCATGATTGAAAAAGCGCTCAAGAAAATGGCGAACGAGGTGAGAAAACTGGCTGCGTTTTGGTAGACGTACAACGCCAAGGCCAGCTTGCACGTTCATCGAAAGTACTTGGGGTTCCGCCCGCGAAAAGAGACGCTGAAAAGGATCAGACATGAGTGGTCTGCATGACCTCCACCATCCTCTGGGCAACAGCTCGTGTATTCCGCTGTTGGACGAGTTGAGTGAATGCGCTCTCGAGGTTAGGAAGACGCATGAGCTTCGCCAAGCCGGCGGGATGGGCGTCGGCAAGGATCTTGCCGCTCGCAATGACGATGACGCGGTTACAGATTTGTTCGACCACTTCGAGCACGTGCGAGATGTAAAGCACAGCTTTGCCTTGCGCGGCGAGCAACTCGAGGAGATCCTTGAAGAGCCGTGCAGAAACCACATCAAGCCCAGAGAGAGGTTCATCGAAGATGAGCAGCTTCGGGTCGTGCAAGAGAGCAGCGGCGATCAACACTCGCTGACGCATTCCTTTGGAGTAAGACGAGATCGGCGAATGCTGCGAGGACTCGAGATCGAGGAGCTTCAGCAGATCGATTGCTTTCGATTCGATCAGCGCTTCGTCAAGTCCTCGGAGGCGGCCGACCAACTGCAGGTATTCCAAAGCCGACAAGTAGTTGTAAAGATGCGCCTCCTCCGGGACGTAACCAATGGCGCTCCGAAAGGCGACCATGTTTTTGCGGATGTCCCTGCCTTCGAAGAGCACGTAGCCGTCGTTTGGCTGCAACATTCCAATGATCATTTTGACTGTCGTTGATTTGCCGGCGCCGTTTGGACCAAGAAAGCCGATGATCTCGCCGGCAGACACTGTAAAACTCACATCCTCGACTGCAGGGATGCCGCGGTAGCTCCGAAACAGGCCTTGTAGCTCAAGCATAAAGCCCCAGCTCCCGATAGCGTAACTCACCCTATGTAGCATTCGGTATATTGATTGTCAAGTGAATTTATTTGTGGCTGAAGTCAACCCGCGAATCAGTCTGACGAAGGAGCGACCGTTACAGGCTATTCAAAGTCGAAACTCGAACGCCGACCGCATGTTATCCCTACCGGCGGCCTCTTGATAGGCGGCCCATTGAGCCTCGATGCCGCTGGTCCAAATGGGCCGGGGATCACCCGAAGGTGCGCAGTGAGTCGTACAATGTCAGGTGCGCTCAAAATGGCGCGAAAGTCGTGGACTCAGAGTTAACCTAACTGACCGGGATGACGAACTTCCGACCAACAGCACCATGCAATTCATTACGTGCGTTCAGCGTGCCCAACGGATTCGGTCGAATCTGGATCGGAGGAAAACTGCGAGTGTGGGGCCTGCCCAAAGGGATGATTGTTGGATTTGTGGTGATGCTGACCTTGTTAGTCGGCGTGCCAGACACATGGTCGCAGGTGCAAAAAAGGGCCGTGATTCGGGGGCGTGTGTTGGACTCCGCAGGAAGGCCGGTACCGGGTGCTTCCGTTCGCCTTGAAGGGCGCGATGGGGTCGCAAGACTCGAAACAACTTCAGACCTTAATGGTGAATTTGGATTTTCAGGTCTTGCAATTGGTGCGTTTTCACTGGTTGCCGAGAAGGCAACCCATCAAAGCGCTGTGCTGGTTGTTGTGGTAAGCGAGTCCGGAGATCCCCGGCAGTTAAACCTGATTCTCAATAGCTCGGGGCCGCCTCCCACTCCCTCAAATTCCTCTGCGAAACCTGCTGTCTCCGCGATGGAATTTGCGGACAATCCGAGTTTCATCGTCGCGGGAGTTACGGATTGGACTGCGGCCGGGGGACACGGATCCGATGCAAATCTGCGGGCAAGCGAAGCTCTGAATAGAGAAACACTGACACTCGGCAAGAATGATGCCTCGCAGAGTGGCAAAAATTCGACGAAAGACCTTGGCAACGACCGAGAGGCGTCTTTGCGCGCTGCTCTTGCCGGCGCGCCTGTGAGCTTTGAGGCGAATCACCGACTGGGAGAGTTCTATCTGCGCAACGATAAGTACGACGACGCAGTTCTGTTTTTGCAGACGGCCTTTAAGATCGATCCGGGAAACGCGGAGAATGAAGTCGATCTTGCGCAAGCATGCGAAGAGGTTGGCGATCTTGCGCAGGCTCGAAAACACGTTGAGCATTTGCTGGAAACGAGCGGGGACGCAACGGTGCATCGCCTGGCGGGGGAGATCGCTGAAAGAACCGGCGATCCTCTGGCAGCCGTGCACGAGTATGAGCGCGCAGTTCGTATCGACCCCAGTGAGCAGAACTATTTCGAATGGGGTTCCGAATTGCTGATTCATCGGGCGGTGTGGCAAGCCAAAGAGGTTTTCGAGCAAGGAGTTAAGATCTATCCGAATTCTGTTCGATTGCTAACTTCGCTCGGAGCTGCTCTATTCGCAGGCGCTCTTTATGATGAGGCCGCCCGCCGACTGTGTGAAGCTTCGGACTTAGATCCAGAGAATGCCGAGCCCTATGTCTTTATGGGTAAGGTTGAAATCGCAGCGCCGAACCCACTCCCATGCGTCGCGGTGAAGCTAGCAAGATTTGTGCAGATGAAGCCGGAGAATGCGCGTGCTCAATATTACCTCGCCATGGCTCTTTGGAAACAAAGCTCCGCAGACGAAGAGGCGGCGCGACAGGTTGAATCGATGCTCCTAAAGGCCGTAGCGCTCGATCCCAAATTCAGCGATCCTTATACTCAGCTTGGAATTCTCAGTTACTCGCACGGTGACTTCGTCAAAGCCGCCGACTTCTATGCGAGAGCGATCGACATAGATCCTCGATCGAGCGAAGCACACTATCGACTTGGTATGGCGTGTGATCGGTTGGGTGAACGAGATAAGGCGAAACAGGAATTTCAACTTCACGAGGACATCGAAAAGCAGCGCGCCGCCGAAGTCGATCGCGAGAGGCGAGAGGTTAAGCAATTTGTAGTGGAAGTGCCGGACAAGCCAATCCATCCGGCTGTGCAATGAGGCCACGGAGCTGACATTATTTAAAGAAAGTTTAGGGGAATTTATTTAGCTGCCCTTCTGAAAACCGCATCGGCGTGGATCTAAGAAGGAACTTTAAGGCTCGCCACAATGCCGTCATTTTCACGAATGGTGATGATCTGATTGGCTTTCACCTGCGTGAACCGCTCAATTCTCTGCGTGGTTGGCCATTTGATTTCAATAAGATCTGCGAAATCAGAATGGCCGAGGCCGAAATGGAGACGAAGGTCGCTTTGTGACATTACACTTGTTCCGCTATGCACTTCATCAATCTGTGAGTGCTTCCCAGTTACGACACGTGCTCGAGCTCCGATGGCCGTTCGATTGCACTTGGTGCCGACGAGCTTGATCTTGATCCAGTTTTGTTTGTTCCCTCCTATGTTGTGGAGGAGCGACGGAAGCTCGTTCATATTTAAGATCAATATGTCCATTCCGCCGTCGTTGTCGTAGTCTCCAAACGCAGCTCCGCGGCTTGAGAATCGTGCGTTGATTCCCGGGCCCATTTCTGCGGACACGTCCTTGAAGTGACCATTACCAAGGTTCCTATAGACGAGACGCGGGTTGCGAAATGTTTCTCCAAAATTATAGTTGTCGATTTCGGGGTACACATGTCCGTTGATCTGAACTATATCGGCCCAGCCATCGTTATCGTAATCGATAAAACCACAGCCCCATGCAACGTAGTTATTGTTAATTCCGACTCCGGAATTAAATGAAAGGTCACTAAACGTGCCGTCGCCATTGTTGTGATAGAGATCGCATGTATCGTCTGCGAAGTTGGTCTTGAATATATCGAGATAGCCATCGCAGTCATAGTCCGCTACGCCAATTCCCATACCTGCTTGTTCGTGTCCATCGTTGTTGTAAGCGCACCCAGCGATCACGGCAATATCAGTAAATGTGCCATCATGATTGTTCTGAAACATTATGCTTGGCTCGGAATCCACAGCAACGTAGATATCGGGCCACCCGTCGTTATCAAAATCGTACGACACCGCTGTAATTGAATAGCGGGGACCCGGTTTCAGGATGCCAGCCTTCTCGGAAACGTCTAGAAACGTACCGTCGCCCTGATTATGGTAGAGGATGTTCGTATCGCCCGGAAGGCCGCGCGGTCCGCACATCGTAGGTACGCCTTTCCATTGGCAAAAAGACATGTTATCGACGGAGATCGGCACATCTGGATCCAGCTTGACAAAGTTACATACAAAGAGATCCAGATGTCCGTCCCGATCATAGTCAAGAAACGTGCATCCCGTGCCCCACCGGCCCCTTTCCTGATACAAGCCCGTCTTCCGAGTCACGTCCGTGAACGTTCCATTGCCGTTGTTATGGAATAGAATGTTCCGTCCCCAGAACGTGCAGAAGAGGTCATCCCATCCGTCATTGTCGTAATCGCCAACGCAGACACCGGTTTGCCAGCCAGAGCGTCCCAGGCCAGATTTCTCGGTTACATCCGTGAATGTGCCGTCGCGGTTGTTCTTAAAAAGATGTGTAGTGGGTTCCTTTCCAGCAGGCCAGTGGGCATCAAGCCGGCTTCCATTGGTTAAATAAATGTCGAGCCAGCCATCGTTGTCATAGTCAAAAAAGGCGATTCCGCTCCCCTTAGTCTCGATGATGACGCGCTTATGATCTACACCACCCCAAACATTCGGAACAGTTAAACCCGCCGCCTGCGCCACATCGATGAACTGCACTGGCGAGGCAGGGAGAGCTAATGGCGCGGCTTCAACAACTACCTGTCCCTTCCATTTCCAAAGAGGGGTTGTGAGTGCGTCAAGCAGGGAGCCCCCAAGAGCGCAGAGCGATGATCCAAGAAAGTGTCGTCGCGGAAGAATCATAGAATGGAGAGATTATAAGTACAGTGACCTAGGGATGGATAGACCTCCCGAAAAGGCGACAAAACATGCAC
The DNA here is from genome assembly GCA_963745845.1 of uncultured Acidobacteriaceae bacterium. Lineage (GTDB taxonomy): Bacteria > Acidobacteriota > Terriglobia > Terriglobales > Acidobacteriaceae > Telmatobacter. The sequence continues at coordinate 562,841 of CAVUZE010000008.1, forward strand.
TTCCGAAGCTTTCAGTGTCGGGGAACCTTTGGAAAAGAGCGCGGAATAATGCCGACGCCCTCTTTGACAGCGATAATCTGATCCACTGGAACATTGACGAGTTTATCAACTTGGCCGCTTGGCCAAGTGACCACGACTGAATCGATTCGAGTCCGTTTCCCAAGCCCAAAGTGGATTCGCGGATCGCTGGCAGACATGTAGCTTGTCCCACCTTTCGACTGCTCGACGTGCACGAAGCCCTCAGAAGTCAACTTCAAAGTAGAGCCAATGCCGTCGCGGTTTGATTTCGTGCCAATCAAGAGCACCTCGAGCCAATGATTCGCGTTGGCTCCGTCGTTCCGCAAGAGTTCTGGAAAATCGCCGCGGCAATTGACCGCTAAGCCGACGGCCCCATCATTGAAGAAATCGGCGGTGGCAAGACCGCGTCCCGCAACTGGTCGGGTGAAGTCCGGACCGAGCGAATCAGATGATTTCTCGAAATGGCCATTTCCCAGGTTATGAAACATCAGGAGCGGCTCCTTATATGAAACCTCGCTATGATAGAGGCTGACATTGTCTACCATCGCACCATTTGCCTGTACGATGTCCGGCCATCCATCGTTGTCATAGTCGATGAACTTTGCGGCGACCCCGCTTAAAGTCATCGCTTTGTTCCCTATTCCGGAACTATAAGTAACATCGGTAAAGGTACCATCGCCGTTGTTGTGATAGAGGCGATTCAACTCGAAATCGAGATGAGTAATATATACGTCGAGGAAGCCGTCGCCATCTACATCTTCGGCGTCAATTCCCATCCCTGCTTCGTATCGGCCGTCTTCGCTGGCCGCCAATCCGGAGATCAAAGACACATCGGTAAAGGTGCCGTTATGGTTGTTTTGGAAAAGGAAATTGGGCCAGGTATCATTGGCTATGGCGATGTCCGGCCATCCATCATTCTTAAAGTCTGCCAGGACAACACCCATGCCTTTCGATTCCGGGATACCGACGCCTGACTTATCGCTTACATCGGTAAACGTCCCGTCGTGGTTATTGCGATAGAGCTTGGTCTTTTGTCCTCGATAATTGTTTGGATTGCAATAGGATCGATAGCCGGGAGCGCGCTCACCGCACCAGGGATTGTTCTGCGGTGACCAGTCAAGATAATTTGTGACCACGAGGTCAAGCCAGCCGTCCCTATCAAAGTCGAACCAACCCGCACTGGTCGACCATTCGCCCTCATCAGCGACGCCCGCTTTAGCAGTCACATCGGTGAAGGTCCCGTCGCCGTTGTTGTGGTAAAGAAGCGCTCGCCCATACCCTGTGACATATAGATCGGGATATCCGTCATTGTCGTAATCCCCGACCGCTACTCCTTGTCCGTAGTGCCCCTCCCCCCCAACATGTGCTTTTGCAGTGACATCAGTGAATGTGCCGTCGCCATTATTGTGGTACAGCGCGGAATGCAAAGGTCGGGCTGGCCTGTAGGCAGCTGTGGCACCTGACTGAACAAAGTAAAGATCAAGGAGCCCGTCCTGATCGTAGTCAATCCAACCGACCCCGGTACCCATCGTTTCAAGGTAGTACTTTTCATCTGTTTCTGTAGAGTCTTGAACAAAGGTGATTCCTGCGGACTTGCGAATGTCAGTAAAGTGGACGGCGATGGGCGCATCTTTTGAAGCTTGGGGCTGCTGAGCGCGGGCTATGCTCTGACCATGAAAGCAGGCATCGATGATCAGCAAGATCAACCCGCTTCGGCATAGCTCCGCGGCGATCTCAGCGGAGGTGGAAAAAAAGCAGGAAAACCAGAAAGACGTTCGAAAGCTCCCAAGTCTCATAGAGTTTTGTCGGCAAGAGAGATGGCAAACTGAAGGAATTGTGACTTGTCGGCTATGGTTGAGGTTGCCGGGTCACTTGAGGTTGCTGAAGAAGCGCGATCCAAAACCTGCTCAATTCGTTGAATGTCCAAACTGGCGCTCACGCTGCTATTTCGGAAGCGATCCAACACCTCGTGTGCTTTCGCAATCTGACCTGTTTCAAAATAGAGAACGCCAAGCGTTGAGTAGCCTCCGGGCCATTGAGGAAGCAAGTCGACCGCATGCTCCAACTGCCGGGCTGCCTCCGCATTCTTGTCTTGCATTGCTGCCGTAACGCCCAATCCCCAATAGAGCTTGCCGGAGCCGGGGATGCGCTTCTGACCTTTGAGTAGAGTTTCTTGCGCATCAGCGATGTTTCCCTGGCGCAGCTCGATGAGCGCAAGAGACAAGTATCCCTGGTCGTTATCCGGATTTCGATCTATCGATGACCGAAACAGTTGAGCGGCTGAGGTGTCATTTCCAAGGTGCGCGTAGATGTCTCCGAGCAAGGCTAAGTATGCATTGTCAGTTTGACCCTGTGGCGAAATCTTTCGTGTAGTTTCAAGGGCGTCGGGATAAAGGTGTTCCCGGAAATATGCGTCGGCCAGATCAAACTTCACATCGTCGGAGTCGGGATTTGCCTCGAGCGCTTGCTTAAAGTGCTGAACGGCATCGTCGTATAAGTGATAGCGCGCGAGCAGGACGCCGCTGCCAGCTAAAGCTCTGTAGTTTCCGGCGTCAAGCTGATCGAGTTGAGCGACCGTGCTTCTTCCTTTCTCGACATCGCCCATCTTGAAATAGGCCTCAGCGAGGAGATAAAGACTCTGAGGTCGATCAGGATGCTTCTTCACCTCCTCGGTGAGATCCGATAGGTCCAATTGGTCGCGCGCGCCCGGGGCGAGTTTTGAACGGTTATCGAGATAGTCGAAGAGATGCTGATAAGGAAGCGGTCCTTCCGATGCATTTTTTGAAAGAGCTTTAAACATGTCCAGGTCACGATCGGCGGCGGCTGTATCGTGAAGTGTTCTCTCGACCATTGCGAGCTTGTAATATCCCGTCGCCGGTTGGCGGCTGACGCGAACGTACCTTTGCAGCAACTCATCTGCTTCGGAGTATCGCTTGGATGCGATTTGAAGGCTGGCGAGTTCTAAGAGAGCGTCGGCAAAGTCTGGATTCGACTTCAGAGACGCCTTTAGCAAGGTTTCCGCACGTTGCGAATCTCCCTCTCTCTGTGCAATGAAGCCAAGGTTGAAAAGGCAGGAGCTATTGTGTGGGTCGAGTTTAAGCCCACTCTCAAAATACTGCTTTGCCTCATCGAATCGGCCGAGGTCTCTATATGAAAGGCCAAGAAAAGAATAGGACCGCGCGGAATTGTCGATGGACTGCAGCTTTTTGAATTCTTCGATGGCCCTGTCGACTTTACCGGCCATAAAGTAGCTCTCGCCGAGGGCAGCGAGAAAGTCGGCGCGTCGAGGTGCGATCTTCAAACCCTCTTCCAGCAGCGGTATGGCATCCTCGTAATAATCCTGAGACATGCTGATCTGGGCCATTAAAAAGATTACATCCGGGTTGTCCGGCGCCAGCCGGTGAGCGCGAACCAAGAGATCTAAGGCATCCAGCGGCCGAGACTCGTTTGAGTAGGCCTTCGCCAAAAAATACATTGTGTCGATCGATTCCGGATTGAGGTCCAATGCTCGAGCGAGAGTCAGTTGAGCTTCGGCATTCTTGCCCTCACGAAGCAAGACCTGGCCGAGGTTATAGATGATCTCAAAGGTTCCCGGCTGCAGCGTGTCTGCTCTTTCCAAATCCAGCTGCGCCTCTTTGTACTGCCCTTCAGATGCCAACAATGCGCCAAGGGAAAACTGCACTTTCACGTCATTGCTGCTTGATGCGGCCAGCACCGAAGCCAATTGCAGTCCTTCCGCAGTTCGCTTGCCTTGAAAGTAGGCGCGGATGAGGTTGAAGCGAACGGGAAGACTCGGGGGTGTGACGCGCTGAAAGTGCTGAATTGCCGCTGCCGAAGCACCTTTGGACATGAGAAGAACTCCAAGGTTGTAATTGGCATTGGAATCGGCTGGATCGATGCGCAGAACGGTGCGGAATTCCTTCTCTGCTAAATCAAATCGCTTGAGAGCGACATAAACGTCGCCGAGATTGTTATGGGTTTTGATCGAATTCGGAGAGAGCTTGAGGGCGCGCTGAAATGCCTCGATTGCGCGTGAGTAGTCCTGTTGATCCGCATCGATAATACCGAGAAGGTTGTAGCCTTCAACGCTTGAAGGATGCGACTGAAGTCCCTGTTCGGTTGCCGTCTTTGCCTCGTGAAGACGGCCTTGCTGAACGAGCGCCTCGGCTTCCTGAAAATCTTTTGCAGAATTTGAGCGTTGTTGTTGCGCTGTGCAATTCGAGCTGTGGAACAGGGCCGCGCACAACACGAGAGCTCTGCCAAGGAACAGGATGTTGAGCCGGCATTCGCATCTCTTTTGAAACTTCACGCAACTGCTCATCGTTCTACCATGGTGTGGAAGGCCTGGCAAGGCGCTCATTGTAGCATTTCAAGCGCCTGTTTCGCGCTGCTGTTGTCGGGCTGCACATGCAGCAAGTCGAGCAGAATCTCTCTCGCCTTTGCTCTCTCATTCTCGATGGCGTAAAGGCGGGCAAGATTGAGATACGACTGATCGAAGCTGGGTGCGACTCGGATTCCTGTTCTGAATTGGTCCTCAGCCTGCGCGTATTGTTGCCCTCGAACGTACAGCACTCCGAGATTATTCAATGCCTCCGGATAGACCGGACGCAGCACGAGCGCCCGCTGTAAATAATCCGAAGCTTGCTTCATCTGGTCTCGCTGAGCGTAGAGCATGCCGAGGCTGTAATTGGCTTCGGGGTCGTCGGGCTGTAGCTGTAGGGCGCGCGTGAGGCAGTCTTCTGCTTTTTCGAATGAATGCTGGCGTCTGTAAACATTGCCTAGATTCACCAGAGCGATAGCGAATCCAGGCCTCAGCCGCAACGATTGTTGAAAGTCCTCTATGGCTTTGTCAAGCTGTCCTTGCTGCGCTGCTATCATGCCAAGGTTGTTCCATGCTTCCGGATAGCCGGGGTGCAGCTGCACCGTCTTCTCGAGATAACTGCGCGCTTGTTGGAAGTCGTTTCTCTTCAGGCTGAGAGTGCCGAGGTTGTAATACGCGTCGGCGTCGTCGGGCTTCATTTCGATGACATGTTCAAAAGACTCTGCTGCATGATCCAGATAGCCGTGCTGATACATGGCGACGCCATACGTAAAATCGTTGCGCTGGAAGCTGTCTTGAACTAGAAGTCCCTTAAAGGGAAGCGCTCTCTGCATTCGTTGGTTGGAGTCGGTCCGAATTGACCGTATGTCTTGAAGAAGACTCGAAAGTGCTGTTGCACCTTGATAAACCTTCACGATCATTCCGTCCCGGTCAAGCAGGAATGAAACTGGAACGGGGAGATCGCGGCGACGATCAAATAGATAGCGGTAAAGAATGTTATAAACTCCTGCAACTTCCTCGGTCGCAAACAAGACGGGAAAGGGAAGACGTTGCTGGGAGACGAACGAGCGCGCTGCCGCGGAATCATGCGCCACGTCGACATTCAGCGCCGCAATTTTGAGATTTACCGCATCGAATGCAGAGCTATGTTCTCGAAAAAGCTTGAGCAATTCCAGACTTGAAGTTGAAGTTGTTGCCCAGAAACTTAAAAGTGCCGGAGTTCCCTTGAAAGAACTGAGATCGACCGTTGTGCCGGAAAGATCCGCCAACGAAAATCTAGGCGCCCTTAATGGCTGGAGGAGCCAAGTCCCCGGCTCCAGAGGCAGAGGTTCGATTTGTGGTGACGGACCTGCTTTCATGAACGGTGTGTTCGACGTGAACGGCACGGCCTTGAAGATGCGGGAGCCTTCTTCAACTTCAATAAAATGGTTTGCAGGCAAGTTCTCAAACGTCTGCGAAAGGCCATTCGGCCAGCGAACGATTGCTCGAATGGGTTGCTCGACTCGTCCAACTCCGAAGAAGAGATGCTTGGAATGCTGGGAGAGGAAGCCAGAGCCTGCCTGCAGATATTTGGTTTGACGAAGCGTTCCTGTTTCAACCGTAATGGACGCGCCAATTGCGTCACGGTTGCTTTGGACGCCTTTCAGTCGAAACGAAATTGAATCGCCGATCCTCTGCATCGAATTATGAAGGATGCGCACCTGCGGTGCATTGCGGCTCTTGAGAATAATTTCCAATCTTCCATCGTTATCAATATCTGCAAGCGCAAACGAGCGGCAGTCCTCGAAAAAGTCCAGCCCCGTGGGACCAGAGATTTCAGAGAACGTGCCGTCCTGATTGTTCACGAACATCACGTTCCTTGCGTATCCATGCCAGGTATGATCCGATCGAATCAATTCATTGATCGCATTCCAGCCTTGTTCGTATGCCGCAGCGGGGGTGGCGTCCTCTGACGACTTTCCGACAACCTGCCTCCAGAAAAAGCTCGCCAAATCTTTCCGTTCGACGCCCGATAAGTAGCCATTCGCTACGTACAGGTCTACGAACCCATCATGATCGAAATCCCAAAAGTCGGACGACCAGGACCAGCGGCCCATTTCGACGCCCGCTGCGCGCCCGACATTTTGAAATGTCCCATCGCCTTGATTGCGGTAAAGCGCATTGCCGCGGGCGTGGCGTTGATACAGGCCGCGTATCTTCGCGGGTGCATCGGAGTGAAATTGTTTTTGCCCTGAGACCCTTTGCCCCGCTGCTTCCCACATGCTGGGGACGTAGACGTCCTGCCTGCCGTCGTTATCGAAGTCGGCCCAGGCGCAGCCCATCCCCGCGCCGACACCCTCGATTTGCGCTTGTTTTGAAGCAACGGTGAATGTTCCGTCGCCATTATTGCGATAAAGTTGGGAGCTTCCGAAATCGTTGGCTACAAAAAGATCGGGCAATCCATTGCTGTTTGAATCGCCCCATGCACACGAGAAGCTATAGCGATCGTTATCGACGTTCAGCCCTGCCGCTTCGGTTGCCTCCGTAAAGCTGCCGTCCCCATTGTTGTGAAAGACACAATTCGGCGGACCATTCCGTGCATCGTAGTAAGGGATGGGGTAGTGGTATTGGTCGAGGCCGAGGTAATACATGTAGGTGCATAAGTAGATATCGAGACGGCCGTCGCGATCATAGTCGGAGATTGCTGCATGCGTGAATGAACCTTGTGGTGCACGCGCGAACTTGAAGGTGTCGCGCTTCAGCGAGAACGTGCCATTGCCCTGGTTTCGGAAGAACAAGGGGCCGGTTCCACATACGACGAGCAGGTCCTGCAGGCCCCGGTTCTCAAAGTCTGCAAAGAGAGCTGAAGCTGTGCTGTCGAGAACACCCACCCCGGTCTTTTCTGTTACGTCCTCAAACGTTCCATCACCCCGGTTGCGATACAGCCGATTGGGTAATCCGGCCGATTGGCACACGTAGATGTCGTCGAAGCCGTCGTTATCGAAATCTCCAACCGCAACGCCATTATTGGCGTATACGTCGACGCCGATTGCTCCGTCGAGAACCGTGCGCCAGTAATCTGCGCCATGCAACATTTGTTTTGCATAGGACTCGGTTTCTCCGAGGGCCTGTTCGGATACGTCAATGAACGCCAGGCCGCTTACAGAACTGAGGGTCTCCTCGCCGATCTCCCATTTTTGTGCTTTCCAGATTTGCGAAGCGTCTCGCGAGCATTGCACTCGCCATGAGCCCACACGCTCTTCCGTAGTCTGGCCGCTCAGTTCAGCGACGATGTCATAGCGGATGTCGACGCGGACGGTAAGTGGAGACTCGTCGAGCTGCTCTATTCCGTAGATCTCAAATTCTGCTGTGGTCACACGCGAGCGCGGCCCCAGCCAGGCATCGATGTTCTGAAGGAATTGATCGCTTCCGGCAATACGATTTTCGCCAAATGTCCTGCGCCGGGTATCAATTCCAAATGAGGAGCGTTGCTTTGATTCATTCACTACGGAAAAGGACGTGCCTTGAATCGACGGGTCAAGAAAATCTGCTAACTGCCGATGGTCGTGAGGAGAGCTTTTAAGTGCGCGGCTCCATTGGTCGAGAATCGACTCAATCTCGTTGGCGTATTTTTCAGTGATGTATTCATCGGAGCCAGGCTGAACAAGGCGCAGGACTTCAGCCAACGGAGACTGGGCGGGATAATGCGGCGACAAGCGGATGTCTGCGAATGGGAAGGCGGGCTGCTCAAATCGAGTGTGCTCGGGTGAATCGAAAAGAGGAGAGGATCCGAAAAAAGGTGCAGGCCGAAAAATTATCGGTGCCCATCCCATGGATTTGAGAAATGCTCGACGGGAAAAAAATGAGTGCTCATTCGCATCACGTGGCGTCATCGCGGGGTCCCGGGGACCGGGAAGATGACCGCATCATAGCACCTGTGTCTGCTCAAGCAGGAACAGCGACAAGGGACATAATCTCCATTCGAAATCGAATCAGCGCGGAATGCGAATTGAGAGGCTCAGTATCAAAGTTTTTTTCATTCGACTGGTGCTTTCTGTTCTGGTTTTCGAGGAATCGAGGGGTAATTCTGTCCTCGTGCAGGGAACTCGAGTTTATTTCCACTATGCCGATTAAGTCTTTTAATTTAAACAGCTTAATGTCAAGACCTGTGCACGATTGTGGGCTGTGATGGCGGGCATTTTCAGAAGGTCATCTGAGGTGTCAATTTCGTCTCCAACTTTCGATTGACAAAAATACAACGAATGCACTACGCTTCCTCGCACACTGATGAAACCGTTTACAAAGAGCGGTTAAATGTGGACGCCTTCGATCCCCAAAACCGGAAAAGCAGGACGAAGGAACAGAGAGAAAGCGGAGGAAATTGGGATGGGCCGTGAGCGTAAAACCCCGAATTGGCTTGGTGTGTCTGCCTGCATAGCCGTCGCGTTTATTTGCTTCCTAATGTTCCAAAGCAGAAGCGCGTTTGGCCAAGTGGACGAAGGTGCGATCTCCGGCACGGTACAGGATGTGAGCGGGGCGGTCGTACCGAACGCCCAAGTCACTCTTCTGAACACCGACCAGGGCATCACCCTTGAAACGAGAACAAACAGCAGTGGTTTCTATACGTTTAACCCGGTCAGGGTGGGCCACTACACCATCACTGTTTCAGCCCAGGGATTCGCCAAAACCGCGCAATCGAACATCACTGTAAACGTCGCGCAGGATCTTCTGGTGAATGTTCAGTTGAAGCTCGGCGCCGCGACAGAAACAGTCGAGGTGAACACAGCGCCGCCGTTGCTGCAGACCGAAGAGGCTTCGGTGGGCCAGGTGATTGGCCAACAAGAAGTGAATAATCTGCCCCTCAATGGCCGCAACTTCACGTTCCTTGCTCAACTTGGCGCCGGCATGCAGACGCCACAGGCAGATACGCGCGGCAATGCGGCATCGGGTGCATTTTCCGCAAACGGTCTGCGTCCAGCGCAGAACAACTACCTGCTGGATGGCATCGACAACAACTCCAACAACGTCGACTTCCTGAATGGAACCAACTATGTCATTCTTCCGCCCGTCGACGCGATTCAGGAGTTCAAGGTCCAGACCGCGGATTTCAGTGCTGAGCTGGGACGCGCTGCTGGCGCGGTCATGAACGCGACCATCAAGTCCGGCACAAACAGCATTCACGGCGCGGCATGGGAGTTTTTCCGTAACGACAAGCTCGATGCTGCGGACTGGTTTGAAGACAACTCCACGACGCCGGTTAAGGGCGAGCTTCGACTGAATCAATTCGGCGCCATGATCGGCGGCCCGGTCATCAAGAATAAGTTTTTCTTCTTCGGAGACTATGAGGGTAAACGCCGCGTTCAGGGCACATCCTTCACCAGTTCCGTGCCGACTGCCCTGGAGCGCAGCAGCGGTTTCACGAACCTCACAGATAACCTAACGCAGTACTCAGGAGCCGCCAGAACCGATATTCTCGGCCGCAGCATTCAGAGAGGGACAATCCTCGATCCCGGCACCACGCGCTTCGTAGCCAACGGCACCGTCGATCCGGTGTCGGGCTTGACGAACACTTCCGGTGCGGACGGCTACGCTCGCGACCCATTCAGCAGCGCCTGCGGACCGGGCACAAAGAGTTTCACAACAGCCAGCTGCCCGGACCTCGACATGCTTCCTGGTGCTCGCATCGATCCGAATGCAGTCAAGTTGTTGGATCTCTATCCGGCGCCGAACACAGGCCTGAACACCTACCAGGACAGCCCTGCCCTTTACGAACACTCCAATGGCTTCGATACGCGCGAAGATTTCAACCCCAACGAGAAGAACCAGGTCTTCGCACGCTTCAGTTACACTGACGATCCGCAATTCATTCCGGGCCCGTTTGCGGGCGTAGCGGATGGTGGCGCGTTCCAGCAGGGCATCCAGACTGCAAAATCGGCCCAGATGGTCGCAGCCTATACGTTTGTATTCAATCCGAGCACGATTAACCAGGCCCGCGCCGGTTTCGCTCACCTGCACACTACCCGCTACGGACCGGTCGGCAGCCAATTGGGCATTCCGGCGCAATACGGAATCTCCGATATTCCTCAGGTGGCCGAAAACGGCGGCCTTCCCGACTTCTACTTCAACGGCCTGACGAACCTGGGCAGCAACAACTTTCTCCCTTCGGACGAAACCACCGCGACCATTCAAGCTACCGATGACTTCACCAGGATCTACGGCAAGCACAGTTTCAAGATGGGCGTCGAGTTCCAGCACGCGAAGTTCTCCACCTTACAGCCGGCCTGGTCGCGTGGAGCTTTCCAGTATGAAGCCAACTTCACCGATATCCCGAACCAGGGTTCAACCAACAGCGGAATTCCGAACATGCTGCTGCCTCCTATTGCGGCCCCGGCAACGATTGCAGGAAATCCGAATCCAAATGGCTTTAGCTATTCCGGCGGCTCCGACGAGGTCTACGCCTCAAACATCAACAAGACCTATGACGAAAAGGTCTACTTCGCCACTTACTTCCAGGATGACTGGAAGATGACGCCCAAGCTGACTTTGAATCTCGGCTTGCGCTGGGATTATTTTGGTCCGATTAACGAGCAAAACGGCGGCCAGGCCAATTTCGTTCCCGACCCGCTGCCGGAAAGGAACATCGGTGCGCCGACCTTCATCATCCCGGCTTCAGGAAAAGACAACCGCTCCTTGTCGACTAACTCAACCTGTTCGGGCATAGGTTGCGCAGGCTTTGTCAATCTGCTGGCACAGGATGGCATTACGCTGGACGAAACCGACAGATATGGGCAGGGACTGCTCCAAACGCAGAAACAGAACTTCGCTCCGCGCGTTGGAATGGCCTACCAAGTCGACAAGAAATTGGTGGCACGCGGTGGATTTGGTCTATTCTTCAACTCGTTTGAGAACCAGGGATACGGACCAAACATCGGTGAAAACTACCCCTTCGTGTTCAACCTCTCCTACGGGCACAATGCGAACCCGGCGGACCCGGCCGCTGCTTCCCAAGTGGCGCCGACCAGCTACAACACGCCGTTCAGCGGGTGCGCAACAGCAGGCCCTGGCGGTACTGCATCGCTTGAATCCGGATTCTCCTGTATCCCGCTTACGCCTACAGCCGTCAATGCGTTGGGCCTAGGTTTACAGGGTTTGCAATTTGACTACCAGACTCCACGCACTTACAGCGCAAACCTGACTCTCCAATACTCGGTCACCCACAGCCTTTCTGCGCAGGCCTCCTATGTTTACACTCACGGCTCGAACTTGCAGGGGGGCGTCGGTTATCAGAATGTGACGCAGATTCTGCCAGCTGGTATCAGCACCGGGAAGGGATGCCCGTACGCAACATTTGCGGAAAACAGTTGCGTGCCGTTCGTCGATTTTGGCGGGGGCAGTTACCAGGCAACTTACGGCGTCAGTTCATACCACGGGCTGCAAACCAAGCTCGAGGAGCAGTATGCGAATGGATTGACTTTCCTGTTCACCTACACATGGTCTAAGACGATGTCGGATGCGGGCGATTTGTTGAATGGCGGCAGTACGGGCACGCTTCGCGCCTATAATGTGCCGGGTCTCGGTCCCAAGTTCGACTATGCTCTGGCTGATTTCGACCTGCGCCAGGTGCTCCACTTCAGCGGCGGATATGAGCTGCCGGTGGGCAAAGGCAAGCAGTTCATGAACCAGAGCGGTGGCGTGACCAACGCGATTCTCGGGGGCTGGGCAACGAACTGGATCGTCACGCTGCAGGGCGGTCAACCGATCAACTTCGGCTGCCCAACCGGAACAACCTCTGGAACCAGCTGCGACGATATTCTTCTCGCCGGCCAAAGCCCAAAGCTTGGGGTCAAGGTTACGACGCTGGGCGGATACCACGGACCCTTCTGGATTGGAAACCCAGGAGCATTCAGCCAGCCTTGCCAGTTGGGTGTGGTGTCAGGAGTCATTGCTCCAATTCCCGATACTCCGACCGGCTGCGTGCCTTATAGCGGCGCTGGCGCTTTGGGCAGCAAGGCCGGCCAAATCGCGGGTCCGGGATTCCATCGGCTCGACTTCTCGCTGTTCAAGAACTTCCCGATCAACGAGCGTTTTTCGCTGCAGTTCCGGTCGGAGTTCTTCAACATACTCAACCACCCGAACTTCAACGCACCGAACTTCGGTGGAAACGGAGTTGTCGCGGTTGGCGGCTCCGGAAATTACACAACCCCCACCTTCGGCGCAATTGGATCGACGCGCGATGCTCCGTTCGATCCGAGGCAGATTCAGTTTGCGATGAAGCTGTACTACTAGGCTAGAATGAACACACCCCGGGAAGACGCTCGGATTGAGCGCCATTCCGGGGTGTTCTTCTGCGTAGCAAAATGCTCACGCGGCAATCTGGGAGGCGGACGGTGAGCACAATGCCTCGGATTCTAGCGGTCGCGCTTTGCGCTCTTGTTCTATGCTTCAAGTTCGCACCGGCCGAAGACGCCGATAAGAAGACGCTTGATCGCAGATATCAATCCGCAGTAGTAGATTATGATGCCGGCCGCTACCCACAGGCGGCTCAAGAGTTAGAGAGTCTGCTGCCGTTTGCACCCAGAAGTTATGAGCTCCATGAACTTCTTGGTCTGGTCTATTCGTCGCTGTCGGAAAGCGCAAAGGCTGAAGATCACCTTAAGATAGCAGTTCAGTTGAAGCCGGATTCGGCGGTTGCGCGCACAAATCTGGGTGCGTCGCTTCTGCATTCGGGCAAGTCGGCGCTGGCCGGCGAGCAGTTCGAAATGGCTCTTCGACTGGAGCCGCAGAATTACGATGCGAATCACAACCTTGGTGAGTTCTACATCCAGAACGGAAAACTCGCTGAGGCGCGCCCGCTGCTCAAAGCGGCTTACCAGGTTCAGCCGGATTCGTATGACAATGGCTACGATTTGGCGATGGCGGATTTTCAACTTGGCCAACTTGGAGAAGCCAGGGAGATCGCCGAGTCAATCGCGAAAAAGCAAAACACGGGAGAATTGCAGAATCTCCTGGGCCAGATTGACGAAAAGGACGGCAGATTTGTTGAAGCGGCAAACGAATTCGAATCTGCCGCTCATATGGATCCGAGCGAGGATAACCTGTTTGATTGGGGAAGCGAGATGCTTCTCCATCGAACCTTCGAGCCGGCGATTGATATCTTCAAGCAGGCTACAATCCGCTACCCGCATTCGCCTCGTCTTTTCATTGGATTGGGGTTAGCGCTCTATTCACGGGGAAGGTACGATGATGCAGTGCAAGCTTTGCTGACCGCGTCCGATCTTAGTCCTTCCGATCCGCGATGTTATGTTTTCTTGTCCAAAGCGTCCGATAGCTCCCCAAAACAGGCGGAAGGCGTCATACAAAGATTTCGGCGCTACGCGGAGCTGCGGCCCGAGGATGCATTGGCTCAATACTATTACGCGATCGCGCTTTGGAAAGGGAAGCGATCGGAAGATTCGAGCGCGGATTTGCAAGCGGTGGAATCGCTCCTGTTGAAGTCGATTACTCTGGACGGCACGATACCCGAGGTGCACGTACAACTCGGCGATCTATATGCAGGCCAGCATCTGTACGAAAAGTCAATTCCAGAGTATGTGCGAGCCCTCGAGCTCAACCCGAATCTATCCGATGCACATTACCGCCTCGGAACAGACTACGTGCACGTGGGACAGAAGGAGCAGGCTCAGAAGGAATTTGCAGTTTATCAGAAGCTACGTGCGACTCATCTAGCTGAAGTCGACAAAGAAAGAGCTGAGGTTCAACAGTTTGTCTACTCAGAAAAGGGCAATGCTGCCTCAAAGTTCTGATTTCCATTTGTTGGGCTAGGATGGAGGAATGACAGCGATCCAGGCTCGCGTACCGAATCGGGTCGACTTCACAGAGAAATCTATGGATGACTTGAGTCAATGAATCGACATTTCAACAGAGACGAATTTCCTATCGGCTTGACGGCGCCCAATGCTTTAAGCCCCAGAGAAATTGCCTTTGGGTTGAGCCAAAGCAGAAGGGAATTTCTGAGAGCAACTGCAGGCCTCGCCCTAGGCGCTGCATTGGGAGGTTCGAGCCCATTTGTTCGTGGCGAGACTGCGCGAATGAAGCGCAAGACCATCGTTGTTACGTTTGGCGGGGGCGCACGAGACCAGGAGACGTTTGCACCTGAAGGACAGGAGAACATTCCGCACTTGATTAGCGAATTGGCTCCTCAATCAAGCTTTTTTACGCATGTTACAAACCACGGGATTCTTGGCCATTATGTGGCAACAGCGAGCCTGACCACAGGCGTCTACGAAACGCTCAATAACTTCTCGGCAGTGCCTCCGGAACATCCGACAATTTTCGAGTATTTCCGCAAGGGACTCGGTCGTCCAGCTTCCGACACCTGGGTCGTGGCGCCGAGCAATGGGTTCAATCGTATTGGCGAGAGTGATTGCCGCTCTTATGGGCCGGGCACAGGAGCGGCAGTCATCCTCCCCAAGCATCTGCTGAGCGCCACCTCTTCGGGCGCGAATCTGGATTTTGATCATTTGCTGCGCGACAACTACGAAACGCCCCTTTACACGCCGCAAATTGGAGGGAGCGAATTCGAACTTGAGCAGCTGGAGTCGATCCTGAAACTGTCCGTCGCGGACTTCATGGCCCATGCGCGGACACTATCGAGCCCCGACGAATTATCCGTCTATATTGCGAAACGCCTGATGCAGCAAGAGGCTCCGAGCCTTCTTTGGATCACGATGCACGACATCGATGTCGCCCATTCGGGCGCGTATTCACTGTATATCGAGGGGATTCGCCGCACTGATCGACTTTGCACAGAGTTATGGAAAGCAGTGCAGAGCGAACCCGAATATGCAGGGAACACGACTATGTTTATTCTGCCCGACTTTGGGCGCGACTCCGATTACGAGCCTGGAGGCAACGGCTTTCAACATCATCGTACAGGGGACGCGGCCAGCCGAACGACCTGGATGATGGCGCTCGGGGCGGGAGTTCGCCAAGGCGTTGTATTTGATGAACCGATGCAGTCCGTTGATCTTGTACCGACTCTTGGCGCAATGTTGGGATTTACTCCCGCGGAATCTCAGGGGAAGCCAATCAAGGAATTCTTATAACTCTCATGCAGCCGCGCGATCTTCAAGCCGAGCAATTCTCCGGTTACCCTCCCGAGGCGAGGCGCCTGGTCCTGGCCCATCTCGAGGCAATTCGCGAGCTGCCTCTGATCTTCGTCCCAGGTCTGTTGCGCGAGATTATCGACTACGACTTCAAGTTTCCAGCAGAGCGCTATGCAATCGAAAGTGAACTTACTCTTTTGAGCAATCTTTCGCCTGCGCAAAAGCAAGAGCGGTTTCAGGCTTTTGAGCGACTCACGATTGCACCCAAGCTCGAACGCTTCGACTGGGTCAATCAGCCGGCTCAATTTACGGAACAGCTGGCGGCGCATCTTTGGAGCACTCGGCAGCTGGACGCTTTTCGCGCCGCGGCCACAGAGTACGGTGTCCGTCTACAGTCAGAGACGGTTGTGAAGCCATTGCCAGTCAGCAGGCTTGGCATTGCAGTCATTGGTCAGGGCGTGCCGTCCTTTGATGCCCAACTATTCAAGAACTTGCGCGAACACGGGACCTATTTCAATCAGATAAGGCCACAGCGTGGACTTGAACTGTTGCTTGAGGGGGTAGCTGCGAGGTCAAAGGCTTATCCGGTTCCTTATGGTCATTGGTATGTCGATGGTGGGATGGAGACAGGCCACAGCTCTCTTCTGACTTGTATCTCCTATAAGTCTTTGGAGACCGTACGTGCGACCTTACTAAAGAACGTGCGGACCGAGATTGAGAAGCCGGGAATGGGACCAGAGGAATTGCGAACGCACCTGGCTCGGCTTACACCTTCAGATCTAGGAATGGATCCAAATGGGGATCCGGTTCTCGATCGATTCCAACTCAAGGTGTTGACCGAGGGCTCTGGAACTCAGATATTCAGTACCACTTTCGCCCAGTGGACAACGCGCGAAGTTTTGCGGCGAGCGCAGGCTCTTACCCTATTTGTGCGGTTTGCCCCAAGACAACGCCAGCGTCCGATGAATGAATTGCTATCAGATTCCAAGGGCGATTCAGACGTTGATCCGGTCGGCTCTCTTATCGATGGAGATATGGCCGCGTATTATCACTGGATCAACCAACAAAGGCTTCCCGGCGATGACCGATCCACCTTTCTCGTTTGGTTTGAGGGGCACAATGAGGCACTCGTGATTGCGCCGGCATTACCGCGCGGAGCAACTTCAAGCTCGGCACTTGATCTAGGGCAACTGCTTTCGCTTGCCACAAGTTGAGTGCCAAATATCTTTCAGATTGAGGAGCGGTCAAAGTACGCCTATAATGAAGCTATTCTTAGTTGTCGAATTAAGGTTGAACTCCCAGGCCAGCGCGCTTGAGGAGGAATGCTATGGAGATTGGTGATCGCTTGGTCACCCAGTTCGGCTCCACGAATTCGCGCGGATCCGACCTTCTGGTCGACCCATCCAAAAGGATATTCCTTCAAGCAGCAGGGCTTCTTGTCGCTGGGGCGATGCTTCCCAAGGGACGCGCAGAGAGCAACCCGACTGCGTCACACGACTCGGGGCATCGAGTTGTATTGGTTGTCATCGGCGGAGTTCGACGCGCAGAGACATTTTCGCGCGATGGTTTTCCGAATATCCCCCATCTGACATCAGACCTGCTCCCACAGGCCCTCTTTTATCTCCACGCCCGCAACGAAGGAGTCACTGCGCATTTCAACGCGATTTCAAGCATACTCACCGGGAATTGGCAAAGACTCGACGACTGGGGAAAGGCTGCCCCAACGACTCCGACGCTGTTTGAGCAGTTTCGGAAACACGCGCATGTTGATCGGAATGAGACGTGGGTCATTGCCAGCAACAAGGCACTTACAAGCCAGATTGGTGCGAGCTCAGATTCGAATTATGGCCCTGCCTACGGCGCTAATGTCGTATTTCCGAAGCAACTCATGTTGATGGCTGTCGAGGAAGCTTTGCGGTCCGGTCGAAGCGGGAATATGGCCGATCGGAGCAAGGTTCAGGCTGAGCTTGAGAGCGCGATGGAGGGAAGTAATTACGAGGGCCTGGGCTGGAACGTTTTCGAGGCAGCCGGCCAGCTTGATCCGCGTGTTGAAGGCAGCGTCAAGAGCGCGATTGCCAGTTTCGTCCGAGATGGGGGACCCACATCGGGGGACGAGCTAACCTTTTTCATGACTCGCGAGATTATGCGCAAGTTTTCGCCGAAGGCACTCGTAGTCGCCTTTTCCGACGTTGAAGTAGCACATTTCGGCTCTTATGCGCTGCACGTCGCGGGAATTCGGTCCGCAGACCGCCTCTCTTATCAACTTTGGCAGGAGATTGAATCCAATCCCGATTATCGAGGCAGGACGACGATGGTGATACTTCCAGAGTTTGGACGAGACCCGGATGGTTCGTCGACGAATGGATTCTTCAATCACCGCGCTCACGAAGAATCAACGGTGGATACCTGGATGATGGCACTTGGGCCGGCAGTGGACCGTCCTCAAATCGTAGAACGCCCGATACGACACATTGACCTTTGTCCGACTCTAACGGCTCTGCTTGGGTGCCCTCCGATAGGGTTGCAAGGCGCGAGATTGATGGAATTGCGTGGATAGTGCCAGTGCCGCTCGACCGGGGCGTCTGGCATAAATGCGATCAATTTCGGCGGTCATTGGGGAGAGGTTGAAGACGAGGGCATGAAGACTTCGGAACAATATCGAAAAGATTTGCAGTCTGCCCTGGACGAAGGAGCGTTGCAGCGCCTTCCGATTACCTTTCTTCCATTTGTCAATCAGCAACTGGCGCAATGGGAGTATCTATTTCCGAATGAGCGGCAGTCAGTCAAGAAGTTATTGCATTATGTCGCGGATCTTAGCCCAGATGAATCTTCTGCGCTCTTTAAAGACGTAATCCAGCTCGAAGAGAAGATGGGTGTCCGCCATTGGCGATTCTCGACCAATGAACAGACGATCGAAAACTCCTCTGAACTGGCTCGGTCACCGTATTTCCAGGAATGGCGACGAGCTGTTCAGGCGGTGTTTGATGCGGTGGACCAGCACGCTTTACCGCCAAAGAATGCTGAGATTAAAGCGCGGCATCGCTTGGTTCTGCTTGATATTCCGCCTGTTCTTCCCCTGAATGCGTCAACGGTGTGGCAGCGCTGGCAAAGTATCGGCAAACCGATGAATCTCGAACGCTCCGAACTTGCCGGAGACCAATCATTCCTGGGATTTCTTCTGATGCCCTCTGCTGGCGGGCCCTCTCATGGTTTGCTCGATGTCGATTTGAATCGGCCAGAATCATCCCCGGCGGACACATGGGTTCTGGATGCGGGAGCTGGGTTGGTTGATGTAAGTGGGAAGCAATATGCGCGGGAAAACGAGGGCTTGAGTCTTATTGTTCTAAGTTGTAAGAGACTGGATTCGTTCCGGCAAAACTTTTCGCGCGAGATGAATACAATGCGCAAGGATCTTGCTGATGCCGATGCGGTGTTTGATCGGCTGCGCAAAGTGGATGTAACTCCCTGGTGTCCTCCAGAATTTGCGGCAGATCCGGCGGTAAGAGAGTTTGTTCGATCACTTTTTCTTTCTGGGAACGGAGCTGTGCTCTTCGGTAACTCCTTCGTTGAATGGGGTGCCTCCGAGGCATTCCGGCGGGCAAGGCCATCCATGGTCGCGGCGAGATTCGGAGTGCGCGCGAAGCCGAAAGCTTTCACAGGCGTTGCTGTCTTTGATAATCCAGATCAAGTCAATCCAACCCCCTCAGTTGACGACTTTTCCGGGAGTGCGGTGGACGCTGAGATCTTGGCGTTGTATATTTGGCTGGCTGCGACGCGCTATGCCGAATATCAAAGTGCGACAGTTTGTGTAGTTCTGGCCGAAAGCATTTCTCAGGCGTATGTTATCGCACCACCCGAATTTTCGCTCCGGCAATCGAGGGATGCTACTTCATTATCTTCACTCAGGGGTGCACTTTGTGAATGGATGGCATAGCCGGTTAGCGGCTATGGTTCAGATAGACCAAAAATGTGAAGTAGTGGAATGCAACAAAAACACCAATTGGAATGGAGATCCTGAATGGTCCGGCGCGACTTTATCAAAACAGCAGGAGCGGTGTTGGCATCCGCAGCTTTGCCCGTTTCAGAAGCGTTTGCAGACGCTAAATCCCCGCAGGGAAGAATGATTCTCCCCATGAACCGCAACTGGCGGTACCACCCTGCAAAAGTGGAGGGCGCGGAAACGATTGGTTTTGACGACTCAAAGTTCGAGCGAGTTGTCGTGCCTCACACAAATGTTGAATTGCCTTGGCACAATTTTGACGACAAGGATTACGAGTTTGTTTCCACTTACCGGCGGAGTTTCAGGCTGCCGGATGGAACCGCGGGCAAGCGAGTGTTTGTCGATTTCGAGGGAGTGATGACCGCCTCGACTGTCTGGATCAACGGAGTACACCTGGGGGAGTACAAGGGTGGATTTACTCCGTTCTCGTTTGAGCTGACGGAGCATTTGAGACCAAGTTCTGAAAACGTTTTACTCGTGCAGGTCGACTCGACAGAGCGGGAAGATATTCCCCCCTTCGGCTATGAGATCGATTACATGACCTTTGGGGGTATCTATCGCGAAGTATCGCTGCGCGTGGTTCCCCCCGTCTACATCGATAACATTTTTGCCCAACCGAAGGATGTAATGAGCAGTAATCCATCGCTCGATGTCCATAGCTTCCTGGCGGGCGATGCGTCCGAACGCGGGGGCCTGTCGCTCGAAGTCGAATTGCGCGAAGGCAACCGAGTCGTAGCAAAGGGAGAGCGGCCGATTGGAAGCTCCAACAGTTCAACAGCGGCAAATGAGGTTTCGATGGATCCGTACACGGATGCCGCAGTCTGCTCTTCGATGGAGACGATCAGTGATCCCGGACGCTACACAGTCTCGCTGGCTGGGTTGAATGGCGTTAAGCTCTGGAGTCTTGAAGAACCGCACGTCTATACAGTCCATGTAAGGCTGACCCGAGCTGGCCAAGTGGTTGATGAA
Organism: uncultured Acidobacteriaceae bacterium; assembly: GCA_963745845.1. Lineage (GTDB taxonomy): Bacteria > Acidobacteriota > Terriglobia > Terriglobales > Acidobacteriaceae > Telmatobacter. Next base: position 583,233 of record CAVUZE010000008.1, read on the forward strand.
GACATGCGTCCTATAGGTTTCCGGGAAGCGATCTTCACGGATCACGGATTTTCACTGAATGGCAAGATCGTCAAGCTCCGTGGTCTGGACCGGCATCAAACCTTTCCTTTTGCCGGTCAGGCGATGCCGGCACGGGTTCAGCGCAAAGACGCGGACATCCTGCGCAAGGACCTTCACTGCAATATTGTGCGTACATCGCATTATCCTCAGTCGCGGCATTTCTTAGACCGCTGCGACGAAATAGGATTGCTTGTGCTAGAGGAGATACCGGGATGGCAGCATATTGGCGATGAGAAGTGGAAGAAAGTGGCGATCGACAATGTTGGACGAATGGTTCGTCGCGATTGGAACCATCCTTCGATCATTTTGTGGGGCGTTCGAATCAACGAGTCCCTTGATGACCACGATTTCTACGTACGCACCAACGCACTCGCACATGCTCTCGATCCGTCGCGCCAGACGGGAGGAATACGTTACTTCCAGGAATCGGAATTTCTGGAAGATGTGTTTACGATGAATGACTTTGGATTCCCGTTGAAGCCGCCTTGCCATCCGCGCTATCTCAACACCGAGTTTGTGGGACACACTTTTCCAGCTAAAACGACTGATGACGACGAGCGCCAACGTGAGCACACGCTTCGCCACGCGCGGATTCATAATCAGCTTGCTTCAGATCCTCAATACGCCGGGGGCATCGGGTGGTGCGCATTTGACTACAACACGCATTCAAACTTTGGAGCAGGCGACCGCATCTGTTATCACGGTGTGACGGACATCTTTCGAGAGCCGAAACCTGCCGCTGGCTTCTATAAATCTCAATGCGACCCTAGCGAAGAGGTTGTCCTCGAACCCGCGTTTCATTGGGCGCGCGGCGACGAATCTGTGGGATTTAGCAAAGCAGTCTTCTGCTCAAATTGCGATCATCTCCAGATCTTTGGGCGAGCCGATAGCCTTGCATCGAATCCATGGGTGCTTTTGGCCGAGATCGAGCCGGACCGGACGGAGTTTGAGCATCTCAAGCACCCACCTTTTGTTCTCGATCTGAGCAAACTCGATCTGCGGAAAATGCGCGCAAGTTGGGGAGATCTGCGAATCGACGGTTTCATCAATGGCAAGCAAGTCATCTCGAAGTCTCTGTCAGGGAAGGGTGTTGATACCAGGTTCATGTTGTTGCCGGACGATCGCGAGTTGCAGGCAGACGGAGCCGACACGACGCGCGTTGTTCTCCGCGTTACCGATGAATTCGGAGCGGTCAGGACTTATGCAAACGATCCCATCGTCTTCACCTTGGAAGGGCCAGGTCGACTTATCGGAGATAATCCCTTCTCTTTGGTGGGCGGAACGGGAGCAGTGTGGATTCGCGCCGGGGAGGAGTCGGGTAACCTGAGGCTCACGGCGAGGCACCCACGCCTTGGTACACAGGTGGCGGAACTGGCTGTTACCTCAGCGCCGAAGGAGCGCGTCTAGCCGCCTTCTCCTTATCTGGTTTACTCAGCATACCCCAAGGGGTTGCGGTTGAGGTCCTTGGCTCCGCGAATCTGTTCGTACTGGGTTGACTCCCGGCCAGTCCCGAGGCCGAGAAGAGTCTGGAACGCGGCCGCGGGTGTATTGCGGCGGTTGTGCCGGAAGACGAATTCGTCGAGATAAACCTGGCGTTGCGGTTTACTCACTCCGTGATAAGTGCCGATCAGCCATTGCTGGAGGTTTCCGATAGCGCGATCGGCGAGCGGAACAGCCGACTGCGCTCCCTTTCGCAGTGCGGATCGCAACGGTTGCGTTCGGACGATATGTTTGAACCCAGCCTCCGTCAGGCCCAAAAAGCTCTTGAGACCATCGGTGTAGATGATCGAACCGGGAGAAACATTCTCGTGGAGGAACGGGATGATGGTGATGCTCCTAAAATCTGGGATCACTTTCATGCGGATGCGACCTGTACTCCTGCCGCGCCTTTCCACTGCGACCAGAACCAGCGCTGCCCGTCGCCCCTTAAGCTGTCGGCTTCCGCGGAGGCCAGCCTGTTCGCCACCAATCCACGTTTCATCACCTCGGCGGTCAGTCAAAAGCGGCCACTTAGGGTCACCTGAAAACCGGCCACTTTGAGGGCCGAGACATTCACTCCGGCAGGGGCTAATAGCCTCTGTCTGCATGGGGAATGTCTTGAGCAGATCGAAGCGGGATCAGGTAATAGCGCTGGGGCGTCTGGGCTGGCCTCTGCGTCAGATTGAGCAGGCGACGGGCGTACGCCGGGAGACAGCGGGCAATTATCTGAGGGCGGCGGGAATCGTCGTACGCAGGCAGGGGAGTTGGGGCCAGAACTCACTGGCAAAAGCGGCCACTTTGGTGACCACCGACTCTACCAGTTCAAAACCGGCCATAAGGGTCACCGCCGACTCTGAGGGTGCAGATTCAAAACCGGCCACTTCGGTGACCACCGGCTTTTTATTGGGGAAAACGAGTACAGGCCCGGATAGGGAGGGCTCGCTCAGCGCCTGTCAGCCCTATGCGGAGATCATCGCGCTGGAGCTGGAACGGGGACGCAACGCGACTGGCATTTGGCAGGACCTGGTCGATAGCCACGGGTTCGCCGGCGGCTACCAGAGCGTGAAGCGATATGTGCGCAAGCTGCGCGGAGCCGTGTCGCCGGAAGCACGAGCCGTCATCCAGACTCAACCCGGTGAAGAGTGCCAGGTCGATTACGGGACCGGGCCGATGGTGCGTGATCCCGACAGCGGCAAGTATCGGCGCACCCGCTTATTCGTGCTGACGCTGGGCTACAGTCGCAAGTCGGTTCGACTGCTGAGCTTCCGTTCCAGTACACGGATATGGGCTGAGCTGCACGAGAAGGCGTTCCGCCGTCTTGGCGGCTGCACGCGGCTGGCGATTCTGGACAATCTCCGCGAGGGCGTGTTGTCTGCCGACATCTACGATCCACGCCTGAACCCTCTCTATCGCGATGTTCTGGCGCACTACGGCGTGACGGCACTGCCTTGCAAGGTGCGGGATCCAGATCGAAAGGGAAAAGTCGAAAGCGGTGTCGCCCATGCACAAAAGACGCCACTGAAAGGCAAGCGGTTCGAGAGCCTGGAGGAGGCGCAGGCCTATCTCGACCACTGGGAAGAACACTGGGCCGACACGCGCATCCACGGCCGGACCAAACGGCAGGTGGCGGCGATGTTCGCCGAAGAGAAGCCCTTCCTGCAAGCGCTGCCGCTGGAGCCGTTCCGCTATTACCAGTACGGACAACGAACAGTTCACCTGGATGGTTGCGTCGAGGTGGAGGCAGCATATTACAGTGCGCCTCCGGGCTGGATCGGTCGCCAGGTCGACGTGCAATGGGATGCGATGTTCGTGCGTCTGCTCGATCCGCGCACCGGGATGTTGTTGCGCGAGCATCTGGGCCAGAAACGCGGAGGTCACCGCATCCGCGATGCGGATCGTCCGCGGCGCACTCCCCCACATACGCATCGCCTGCTGGCACGGGCTCATAAGGCCGGAGCCAGCATCGGCGCTCTATGCGACGCCATCCATCATCGTCAGGCCGAGGCTGGACTGCGCCGCATCATGGGCGTGCTCTCGCTGGCCAAGAAGTATGGCTGCTCGGCGGTCGATCAGGCCTGTGCCGCAGCGCTGGAGTTGGGTGTGAGCGAGTATCGCTTCGTGCGCCGCCATCTGGAACGAAGCCCGCAGGCTCCTCTGACGCTGCGCCAGGTCGATCCGCTCATCCGCGAACTGACCCAGTACCGCGACCTGATCCAACAACGCATCAACTTCGAGGAACCCAACCCATGAATCTGATCGAACTCGATCGCGCCCTGCGCCAACTGCGGATGAGCGGCATGGCCGCCACTCTGGAAACACGTCTGCTGCAGGCTCAGGCCGATGCCATGGCACATATCGACCTGATCTCCGTGCTGGTGTCGGACGAACTGGACTGCCGCAGCAAGCGACTGCTGGAGCGGCGCCACAAGCAGGCCCAGTTCCGTGACGCCGACAAGCGTCTCGACAACTTCGACTTCCAGTTCAACCCGAAAATGAATCGCAGTCTCATCTTCGATCTTGCCACCGCAGCCTGGGTCGGAAGGCGCGAAGACTCCTTGTTCCAAGGGCCGCCTGGAAGCGGGAAAAGTCATCTTGCCCAAGCCATCGGTCATGCCGTGATCCAGCAGGGATATCGCGTGGTGTACCGCGAAGCCCACATCCTGCTCGAAGAACTGGCTGACGCCACGCTCGACGGCAAGCGCAAAGAGCATATGGAACTGCTCGCCACCGTGCCCCTGCTGATCATCGACGATCTCGGCATGCGCAAGCTGCCCATGGTCGCAGCCGAGGAGTTGCTGGAGATCATCATGCGTCGCTACGAACGGGCCAGCACGCTGATTACTTCCAACAGACCAGTTCAGGACTGGGGCAAGCTGCTGGGCGATAGTGCCGCGGTCTCAGCTATGCTCGATCGCTTACTGCACCACGGCCATGTGCTGCAGTGCGGGCCACGAAGCTGGCGAACCAAAACCAACACTCACGGTGAGAACCAATGACAAAGACAGATGCAATAAGGATGCCGGGCAAAGAACGCCCGGCGGCATCGCAATCTGGATCCAGAGGCCTCCCACGACGGAGCCTCACCTTAGGAATGCTGGCAGAAACACGAAACCCTCCGACAGCCGGCCCACAGGCCAAACTGCAGAGGGTCTCGATCGCCGATTCCTTCGGAGCCAGCCCCGTGTCCTCGGCCCTGGATCACTCCGCAAGGCGCGACCCCGGCGGAGCGATTATCAACCTATCACGCAACCGCGGCCAATGAAAATCGACCGCTCAAACCACGCCTTGCTCAGACAGGCTGAGGCGCGGTAAAACTGTCACGTTCTCGGCCGCGCAAAGTGGCCGGTTTTGAACTGACCACAAGTGGCCGGTTTTAAGGTGACCACCGAGGTTCATCAACCTCTACCTCGCCGTGGAGTGGTTCCCGAGCCACATTCACCATCGCCCGGCGGAGCTTGTGAAGCAACATCCAGGCGGTTTCGTAACAGGACAAGCCGAGTTGCCGCTGGAGCAGCAAAGCAGAAATTCCGCGCTTGTCCGTGGTCATCAAATAGGCCGCCCAGAACCACTGGGGCAGCCCGATCTTCGTCCGATGAAGAACTGTCCCGGCTGTCAGCGAGACTTGGTGACGGCAGCCCGCACACTGCCACCGCCGCTGATTCACCAAGTCATAAGCTCGCCGATTTCCGCATCGCGGACAGATGAAACCCTCGGGCCAGCGGCAGGTCGCCAAGTAGCGTTCGCAGGCTTCCTCTGTAGCGAAATCGCTTTGCAACTGCCGCAGGGTCTTGGGAAATGGCGGCCTGGACACCTTTCAACACTACCTATTGGGGTAGGCTGAGTCAACCAGATAAGCACAAGCCGCCTAAGTCAAATTCATTCAATTCACAGTGAGACCAAACTTGGGATGGGACTTGCGCATCTAAACATGGGAGGTTTCCCTGCGCTTTTCGCCCATCCCAATGACTATCAAACCCGTCTCAAATTCGCACTTTATTCGGCCAACTCTGTTGGTTGCGCTTATCCTTTTTGGCTGGCATCAAGATCGGCTATTCGCCCAGAGTAGCGTTGCGTCGGCGCCGCTACAGGTCTCCACTGCAAAGCCGGTTTATGATCCAACGCGTCCAGAGATTCAACCGCGCCTGGATGTCGATCGGGATCCCATTGTGTCGCCCGATCCGGTAGAAGACACTTCCGCGAACTCAACAGCACGTTCGGGCTCAGCGCGTCCTGGCGAGGTTGAAGAAGGTCAAGGCGGGATGTACACCTTGCATACAGATGTGGACGAGGTCCTGTTGAACTGCACTGTCATTGACAACAAAGGGGGCACCGTTACTGATCTAAATCAAAAGGATTTTCGAGTTTGGGAAGACGGCGTTCCGCAGACCGTCAACACTGTTCTGCATCAGGATATTCCTGTATCCATGGGCATCCTCGTGGACAATTCGGGTTCAATGCGCGATAAGCGAGCGGCAATCAATGTCGCTGCGCTAAAGCTGCTCAGGGCTTCAAATCCGCGCGACACGGCTTTTATCGTCAATTTTTCCGAAAGGGCGTTCCTTGACCAGGGATTTACTTCGGACCTTGTAGCACTCAATCACGGGCTCTCGCGTTCCGATTCCCAAGGAACTACGGCCATGTATGACGCAGTTGCAGCGTCGGCGGATGAATTGGTGAAGCATGCGAAGGAGCGCAAGCAGGCGCTGCTCATCATCACAGATGGTGCGGACAACGCATCAAGGCTCACGTTAGCACAGGCGATCCGCCGCGTGCAGAACCTGGGAGGACCCGTTGTGTACTCGATTGGACTGCTCTTCGATGTGGATCAAAGGGAGTCGGATCAGGCGAGAAGCGCTCTAGAGGCTCTTTCACAAGAAACGGGCGGGATTGCGTACTTTCCAAAGTCGTTGGAAGACGTGGATCGCATCGCCGAAGAAGTGGCAAGTGATATTCGGAACCAGTACGTGGTTGATTATCGCTCTACGAAGGCGGCTAGTCTGGGAGGTTACCGCACCGTGCACGTTGAAGTGAATGCTCCGAATCACGGGAAGCTCATGGTTCGGACAAAAAAGGGCTATTATGCTCAGCCTCCGCAACGCACACAAGTTACTCAAGCGGCGAAACAATAGCGAGTTCGCTCTGTCGTCAGCAATTCGAAGGTTCTCGGTTGTGGTTGGGATTTGGCGGGCTGGAATTGCGATGGCGGGTGCACGGCCGGCACTGCGGGTTCAGCCTAAACAACAACAATAAGGGGCCATTGAATGGCCCCTTTTTTGCGCGTGGTTCTAGTGGAGAGAGCTAAATGCTAAAGACGTGACGGAATCAATGCAGATGGAAATCAACTTCGATGATCATCTGTACCGATACCGGATGTCCCTGGTACATCGCAGGTTTGAACCGGTACTGTCTAACGGCGTCGATGGCTCTTTGATCCAGCCCCATGCCAAGATGGCGGGTCACACGAATGTCTTGCGGGTTCCCTTGCGAATCGACGATCAACTGAATCGCGACTGCACCCTCGTAATTCGCTTGCCGCGCCTGCTCGGTGAATTCGGGCTGTACCGAGTGAATCACCTGAGGGGCACTGACTCCTCCGCCGACACTCATTAAGCCACCACCGTAGCCGCCGCCCGTGCCAGGGCCTGCGCCGGCACCTTTACCCATGCCGATCCCGCCGCCGAGGCCATGGCCGAATCCGGAACCGATGCCGCTTCCCTGCGAGGCCAAGACAATTTGCGGTGAATCGGGCATGCCAAGATGAGCGGGGCTCGCGCTATCGGGAATCTGTACTTGCATCGTCGGTTCGACAGCAAGCTTTGGACGATCGAGTCTGGCAAGTTGCGGCGGAAGAAGTTGAACTTTCGCCATCTTGGGTCGTTGGCCCTTAGTGGGTTCAATCAGTTCATGCGCGCCTCCACCTCCGCCTCCGCCCGCCGCTTTCGCAACTGGCATCACTTTCGGAGGGGGCGAGGGAGCATATAGCGTGAAATCGACGTGCGTTAAAGTCGTTACAGGTTGCACTACCGCAGTCGGTGTGTGCAAACCAAGCCACAATAATGCGGTAATAACAAAGACGTGAACTACAAATGAAACAAGGCTGGATGTGTTGTCTTTCTTGGCGACCAAAGTGTCGAGGCCCTGGAAAGAAACAGGCAAAGGCGTGCCCGCGGTTGCCGGAGTAGGCCTCAGCACTAACTTAGGGGTGGGATACCGTGTTGAATACGCTGAGTTGTGAGTTTCCAAGGCAAGCGACGATCGATTGAAGAATTCTGCTTCGGGCTGACTGTTGCCTGCTGCATTGGATCGAATCGCATTGCTTCCACGAGCGGGCGTTTGGCGGTCTTTTGTTATTAAGTAGCTCATAGGATGTTGCCGGTGTCGATGTCCAGCATCCCCCTCTCCTTTGCTAAAACCAAGGTGCGTTACTTGTTGAGAACGAGCGATGGATCTTTCCCGCTCAACCGATCAAGGTGTTACCAAACTCCCTTGTCGCTTCCGGTAAGTATTTGGCCGACGACCGCCGCCGATGCGAGCCATGGCAGAAGGGAAAGGCGGGCGCCATTGAGCAATTCGCCTCTTCGAACGACGCCCGCGAGTTGTGATCCGTAGAGTGTTGCCGACTGGGGCATAATCGGAACGCGCAAGAAACTCTTGGCGTAGTAGACTTCATCGCCTCCAAACCGAGCGGCGCCCCGGACGAATTGAGGCAGATCGAGACCCGATCCCCGATAGTACTTCGCATAGTCGGAGACAATAACGAGGTAAGTCGCAACTCCTTCCCAAATGCCAGCAAATCCGGCGGAAGAGCGAAGGGTTTCATAGTCAATGCCGGCGGCGTCAGCCAATGCCACGGTGTCGACAATGTCGCACAATCGAAAATAGAAATGGCGGTACATTCGCTGCAGTGTCGAAATCATCAAGCGGTCTGAAGCCGATGCAGTGCAAAATGAATGACCTCCTATGAGCATCCACCTTGTCCTATCCAAGAGAGAGTTCGCTATCGCCATTTGCTCGCCTGTTTGACCTAATCGACCTACATGAATTTCAACTGCTTCGCGTAATCCTGGAACAATGAAGTTCCACTTCCGAGCCAAGCGATCTCCCCAGCTGCGTGGCGCAATTTGAGCATCGAAGATCCTCTCCATTAACTGAATGATGTCTTCGGCACTTGCATTTGTAAAGAGATCCAGATCGCTGCCAAGATCGGGCCAATGATCGAGAGACTTGATCACCGCAACTCGATAGGACTTTCGCTCAAATGCATCGCAGATTTCGCAGAGATGCTGAACAGCTGTTTCGATTCGAGCTCGTTCAGCTTCGAGAGCCGCTTCTGCCCATTTCTTACAGATAGGTTCGTTTTCTTCGAAGATCAAATCGAGAAGAGTTTCGAGACCGCGCACGACAACGTGGTTTGCATCCGCAAGCGCAACCAGGTCGTCGAATTCCATCCGGCTCAAATTAAGTATCTCCCGCGTCAACTCGGGTCTGATCGAGAGCAACGAGAGGTCGCCGCTTCGCGGAGGTAGCACGAGTCGAGAGAGAAGTCTCAGCGATTTGTTTGAATGCGACTGCTTGTCGATTCTGCTCATTGAGACCCTGGGTTGTTTCACTGTGGAGACGGCTGGGTAGACGATGGAAGAGTCGGTGATGGAGGCACGGGCGCAGCCGGCTGCGACTTCGGCGCCGACGGATTCTCTACTGATCCATTGCCGCGCGGCGTCAACTCAACCGGGCCGGTTTCTCGATGACGTTCGCGGCTGTAAACATCTAGAGCGCTATCAACCTTTCGATCGCTGTCCGTGGCAACCGAGAAGAGCGGTCGCCCTTGAGCCAATTGCTCAGTTGCGAGGCCTACTGGGTCGTTGGAACCCTCAGCTCTTCGCGCTTTCTGATAAAAAAACTGTGCACTCTCGAGGTCCCCATCTCTTTCCGCAACGTAGCCGCGGTTATTCAGAGAAAACGCGCTTGCTGGATCAAGGGAATAAGCGCGCAGAAAATTCTGCCTGGCAGCCTGCCAGTTGTTCTGGTTTGCCGCATAGACTCCGCGCATGCTAAACACGGCAGCTTGAGCTTCCGCGGAGTTTCTGCCTTTCAACCGCATCTCCAGGCGTGTTGCACTCGCTTCTGCCATCGCACTGACGGGTTTTCCGGCCCAGGCTCGATTGGATGTGACCAATACAGGATCAACGGAGTGGGTTGCGGAAGCCAGCCTATAATTTCTCAATGCACTTGAGAAATCTCCAACTGCTTCGTCAGCAACCCCAAGATTATTCAACGTGAACGGATTTCGCGGGTCCAGCGCAATTGCTTGTTGCAGGAGAGTCACCGACTCATAGGCTCGATCTTGCGAAAGAAGCCGCATGGCCTCGACGTTCATGCGATTGATTCGCATGGGAAGATACTGTAGGCCATCGAGCGCGGCACTCATCGGCTTCTTCTCCAATGCCTTCTCACTGCTCAAGTCGATTTGGGCCGCGCAGCTCTGCTCGGACGCAAGTTCATAGAATTTGTGCGCGCGATCCAATTCGCCCTTCTGTTCTGAAATGAACCCCAGATTATTCAATGTGAATGGATCTGCGGGATCGTATAAATATGCTTTGTAGAAAAGTTCTTCTGCTTTCTGATACTGGCGCTGTTTTACGGCTTCAACGCCTTCGCGATTGAGACGCTGCACAGGACTCAGCTCGCTGTGCCTTGGAAGCGTAATCGTGAGGTTGCTCGCCCAACCGCACTCAAGAGAAGCCGTCGCTATCGCAAGGACTGCAATGAATTTGAAAGATACGTTCATGAATTGGGCTCTTCCTGCGTTCCAGGATGGGACTCATTCTTTGCTTACTGATACTCAGACTGGTTAGATGCATCTTGCAGAGCTGTGTTGCTCTGATGCAACGCTCACTTTAGGCCACCTGGATTACCCAGGTGTCATCTAACAAACTGACGACAGCTCCACATCGAGAGTGTGCGCGATGGTAAGTGTTCTTATTCGATTAACGCTGAGCGGTCTGGTACTGACCCAGGTGACTGCCAATGCGCAGGCTCGGGTAATGACGGAGTCTTCGGCACCCACGTCAATCGGAGGCTCCGCGGACCCGACGGACATTCCACCTGCGCCAAGTGGAAAGAGCACCATTTTTGGCGGAAAGATCCGAGACTTAGATCTTGTCCGTGACCAATTGACGCTGAACGTATATGGCCAGCGGCCGATGAAGATACTCTTTGATGAACGGACAGAGGTCTATCGCGATGGGGCGAGGGTTCATCTCCGCGATCTTCATCCTGAGGAGCAGGCCTCGATCCAAACGGCGCTTGATGGAGCCAAGCTATTCGCGGTGAGCATCCATATGCTTTCCAATCCAGACTCAGGGGAGTACGAAGGACGAGTACTGCGTTTTGATCCTGGGACCGGTGAATTGATCTTGGCGTCCGGGCAATCGCGAGAGAAGATCAAACTGCTTGTCCAAAACGGCACATCCATTGTGCGCAAAGGTCAGGAAGTATTGTCATCAGAGCACTCAGGCCCTTCGGATCTCGTCACAGGATCTCTGGTCGCGGTTAAATTCAGGGCAACAAGTGGAAAAGGCGATGCCGTTGCCAGTGAGGTTGCGGTTCTGGCCATTCCAGGAGCAACGTTTGTTTTCAGCGGGAGCCTATCGTTCCTCGATTTGCGGTCTGGGTCTCTTGAATTGATCGACCAGCGAGATGACAAGAACTATCAGGTTTCATTTGATCCGGGCAGTCTCAGAACGGCCGAGAACCTTCACTTGGGTGACAAAGTGAAAGTCATCGCGAAATATGACGGAATACACTACGTGGCGAGCGACATTACCGTGAATTAAATCGCAGACGGCTTGTGCGTGTCGATCATGTTGCATAGAGAATACTGCGGATCTTGCGCATTGCGTTGTGGGATTGCTGATTTATTGAGTCGCTTTTCACTTTGCCACGTAAGCAGTGACTCTGCATGAGGCGGCTGGAGAATGCCCTTTATCGTGAACTCATTCGTTCAATAGCGGGAAGTTGTCGTCGATCCGCAGCGCATCAGGGAGCAAACTGTCCAGGCGTGCACGAATTGTATCCGAGGGACTGCGTTGTCACTGGGCTAGGTGGCGTAGGCGGGGTAGCCCAAGGAACGTTGGTGAAGTCGAAAAACTCCAGCAGGTTCGGCTGCGCGGCATCTCGTGCAGTTAGATGAGCAGAGCTTCCGATAAATCGGTTTTCAACAAACTTAATGACTGCCGTATGATCCATGGGAGTGTGCGACACATAGTGCTTGCGTGTAAACGGCGAGATGATGATGTTTGGAAGCCGGAAACCAAGCTGAGCTGCGAATCCCTGAACCGCAGGAGCATCGCCAGGGTTCGCACCTGGGTCAGTGGACGCAAGATCGCAATGGATTGTTGGAGTCCCATTCCCCGGCACGCAGGGGTTATAGGCGTCAGGATCGACCGCTATCTGGGAGATATCGGGAATCGTGCCCAGAGAGGCGTTGGTGTTTGCGTTGGAGTAGCCAGGGACCGGCGGAACATGGTCATAGGGTCCTCCACCCTCGTCATAACTCAGGAAAAAAACCGAATTGGCCCAGGATGAACTCGTCATCAAGGAATTGACGATGTTCGCCACTTGAGCTTGCCCCAGAAGAATCGACTGACCTGAACCCGGATGCTCGTCATTGTTCCCATAGCCTGCCTCGATAAAAGCGAAACTTGGAAGCGTGCCATTCGTCAGGTCCGTAAAGTATTGTGACAAGGGAGCAATATGGTTCGGATCGATGCAAAACGAATTGGTCGAGTCACCTACAGCGCTTGACGGTTGCGTCGGTGCCGTACAAGCAGCGCCCGATGGATTCTCGTACATATACTGATACGAATAAGTCAAAGTGGAGAAGTCGGTCGCAGGATAGGCGGCGTCTGCGGATCCGGAGCAGTCATCCTCATCTAGGCAGAAGCCCTCAGTTACCGTGTAGTAGATCTTCCAGGACACATTCGCCTGATCAAGTTCCTGGAAGATATTTGGAATATCAAGTTGACCAAGCTTGTCATCTCCGCCGGGATCTTTGACCAATCCCTGCGTCGTACCACCCGTAAAGGTGGCGATTCGGTTGGCAATGCTTTTGCTTGACACGGGGGAGAACCAGCGGTCCGACACTGCAAACTGGGAAGCCATGTAGTAGTAGTAATTTAGAAATCCCTGATCGTAGTATCCCATGGCTCTCTGCCCTGCCATATCAGTAAAGTTCCCGGCACAACTGCCGCCCGCTCCGGCCGCTGAACAACTATTTGCGTAGCCTTCCGCATTATGAACGAAGCCGTCCATATTTATTGGTCGAGTTGTTAAGAAGTCATAGCGATTGACGTCTCCGTAACTCGCGAGCCAATCTGAACTCATGTCATCGACGCAAGTACTCGTGAATTTGAAAAGAGGGTACGAAGTTCCCTGGTCATTTTCGTTGCTTATTGAGGTCAGCTTGTCGTCGATCCCATCCACGGTGTATTCCTTGCCATCGTCTCCGACGCTCCAACCGTTCGCGACGCGGTATGGGTTCAGCATTCCAAAATAGTTATCGAATGTATGGTTCTCCTGAAGCATAAAAATGACATGATTGATCGATGTGACGCTTCCTGTGCCGCCTCCCGGCCCCGTTCCGGTCGTCCCCACAGAAATGGTCGTGGTTGCTGTAGCATTTCCGTTCGAGCCGGTCGCGGTTGCCGTGTAAGTTGTGGTTGCGTTCGGAGTGACTGCCTGCGTGCCTCCGGCTGGCTGAAATGTATATTTGCTGCCATCGGATCCGGTGACCGCAACCTGGGTTGCATCTTCAGCTGTGACCGTCAACGTAGACGATTCCCCCGCCGGGATCGTGGCAGGATTTGCACTAATGCTGACTATTGGCATTCCCGATGGATTGTTGACCTGGAACAGGCTGCACCCGGCGAGAAGAGGGAGGAACAATAGGCTTGATGCACCTACTAGTTTCATTCGTCTGAAGCAATCTGGCACATGCGCTATCGACAAAGTGGCCTCCTTGATCTTTCTCTGCGGGAAACGCCCAGGAATTCACGTTCTACTCAGATTTGGTCCGGGATGTGATCTCAGGGTCATCAAACTCCAATCCAGTTCGTGAAGCATTGATATCTTCGCTGTATCGAAGCAGGCGACGTAGGTGTTCCGGAGAGACTAAATGCGCTCGCGCCTTACTACGCGTGAGGTTGGATGCATCGGGTTGGGGTCGAGGATGTCTGCTACCCGCGGATCCGCAAAGTCAGCTGCTTCCGCATTCACATCTAACTCATCAAGACACGGACTTGTTGCAATCTGATCCTCCCCGGCAGCAAGTAGCATTCCCGGAGGCATCTCGAATCCTGCCCCTTCGATGCCGAACGCGGATCTCCGAAGGAGGGGGCTTCCTGCTCGAAGTGCCGGGTCGCGTAGCCGACTCTTACATCTGTGCAATTCAAACCAGCGAAGATAATTGCCTACCACGTTGGCCATCGTCATCTCCAGACCAGAGGCAAAGTTGTGTTCGGCCATAGCGCGCTCTAACGACTCGGATTCCAAAATGGCAATGAGTTGTTCGGCGAGGTCGTTCGGGTCACCAAGTCGATAGAACTGAATTGCCATGTCTTCGTCCGCTGCCATCGCCCTGAAATCGGGGATGTCGGCCGAAACGATCGGCACCCCGTATTCGCAGGCTTGGTGAGCGGGCCCGCTTGATCCGGTTGCCGAGTCATACGGCATTACCAAAATAGACGTCGTTGCAAAAAGATCAGGAATTGCCGCCTCCGGGACATAGCCGCGAAACTCGATCGGCAAGTGAGCTGGTTGGGCCGCTCGAATCGATTCCCAATATCCAGCCTTGGTGTGATGATTGGCACCCGCGATAATCAGTCTTGCATTTGGCGCTTTGCTGAGCACGATGGGAAATGCCTTCATTAGTGTCTCGAGACGCTTATAAGTTCCCCAGTGGCCAATTGCCAAGATGCGTTTGTCCGGATTGCCGCGCTTCGCGAAATCGGGTGGCGAGGGAACCGTTGCAAAAGTGCCGTGGGTACCAAGGAGAACGTTTCGAGCGGAGTACTTTGTCATCAAAGTGCGATGGTAATGTGGGAGCAGCACAGACACGGAATTCGCTCTTAGTAGGGCCTTGGTCGTGAGTTCAGTGCCAAATCGAAAGAGCCGTTCGCGCTTCACGCCGGCCGCGGCGAAGTCGACATGTTCGATGATGTGATGGAGGGTGATATGGGTGTAAAAGCCGGCAGCGCGCGTAAGCGCGGGCGTAGTCAAGCCTGCGAATGCAGCAAACGGTCTTTCTGGGGTTGCGAAACTAGAGAAGACAAGGTTGTACCAGACGACATCCGGCTTGAGCTTTCGAATCGTCTGAAGCAAACGCACCGGTGTCGTAACACTTCCGAACTTCCAGCAACGGATGACGTTGAATCCAGGCAACTCCGGTTGCTGGTCGGTCTTCAGCGGATTCCCATTCTTATCGGTGGCGAATTCATAGTTCGTCAATTCATCAGCGAGGATGATCAGATCGACTTCCGAGTTTCGTTGAAGCTCCCGTGCGATATAGAACGCATATTCATTAAGCTGACGTCCGCTCGGGGGAAAGGTCGCGACTAGGCATATTCTCATCACATTCCGCTCTCAAAATAGGCTGATCTGTACATAAGGTCTGAACTGCTCACTCCGACTACCAGGAAAATTAAAGAAACTCTCCTGCTGAAAGCCTGCGGAAAACCGAATAGGATACTTGAGCATGACAGGTCCGGAATCGCCTCTGAAGTTGCGTTGAAAGGGGCGCTCATAGGAAACGGCGAAACTGTTCTGAGTCGCGTCGTAGACATGGAAGTCCCTGGTACTTGAATATGCACTGGAAGCCTTCAGTTCCCAATTCCGCTTTGGTATGAACTCAACTGTTCCGGCTGGACGCAGGTTTTGCGCGATGCCAGAGTTCCCATTTGCAATTCGCCACGAGCGCAAATCTTCCAGCACGGCTCGGACATTCAGCCGCTGAGTGAATCGCCTCTCTAGTCCGATGTAAGACGAAGTGTAATAGTTCTCAAAGCTCACGGGCGAAAACCTCTGTGCTGTTGCTCCCCAGCCAGTGACCAGCGCCGTTTTGCCCCACGGTGCCCCGACTCTGAAATCAACCGCCCCCGTGACATCATGCGAATATAGATTTGACTCGGTGAAGGGACCAGTTTCTCGGATGAGATACCCGCTGACCGAGAGTGCATGGAAGAATGAGCTCGTAGACATATACGCGAAGATGCGGAAGAGATCCTGGTTCATGTCAACTGGTGAAAGGGAGTCGCGGCGAATTGTTTCCTGGACTCCACCATTGAATACGATGACGTTTGACCCGAGATGGAGCATTGGATTCAGGCCGAAATTGAAAGTGAAGTCGGTGGTGTCGCGATTCACGATGGAGTTTGTGCTGGGCACAGAGATTTGACCACGTGCGTTCCTCAACTGAAAGAAGCCGCCAGGGGTGGGGATACGGCCGAGATGGAGATGAAAGGCGTCAGTCCACTGGGTCTGGATCGATGAGCGTGGCGGCGGAAGAAGGGAAGTGTCGGTATTCGGGACAGGAAACGCTGCGTCCAACTTGGAATCGAGAACATAGACGGTCGTATCCTCGAAGATAGGCTCGACGGAAAAATCGGAGAGCAGGCTGAGAGACGGGGTGATTCGGAATCCTTCATCAGCTCCAGCCTCAAGCATTCCCTGCTCGGCTGACTCATCGTCGCCGCCTGCGTTGGCCGCTTGCGCGAAGGACGTCAGTGCCTGCGCCCCCTGATGCTCCTGGCGAAAGACATTGGCCTCGGCAATAAGGAACTGGTAATCAGGTGCGTCGTCTCCTTCCGCACTCGCGGCGGAAAGCTCAGCGTGCGCTCTGGCAGTGTCTCCGAGTGCAAGGTAGTTATTCGCCATGCCGACTCTCACTTTCACATCAGGTGCGCCTGCCAATTTGGCACGCTCCAAATAGGTCTGAGAAAGTCCGTAGTCATGAGTCGAACGAAAGACATCAGCTGCCGCGATGAACTCATTTCCATTGGGAGGCGCAGTGTCCCCTGCAGCAGCCTCCATCCAGCCAAGTGCGATCTGTCGATTTGCGTCCTCATCACGCCCTTGTTCAGCCATTAGTTGTGCGATTGCCAGGCGGACGGCGACACGATCGCTATCAGGCGTCTCAAGTGCTCGTCTGAAACGATCCATCGCGGCATTCTGGTCCCCAAGTGTATCGAGAGCCTCGCCGGTGAACACCAAAACCTGGCATCGTTCCGTCGAAGTGGCGGATTGCGAATGCAGCTCAGCCGATTGAACGTAGTGAAGCGTCTCGTCTCGGTCGTCGAGACCGGCATAGGAGCGTGCAAGCGTGGCCTCCGCGTATGCGTTATCCGGCGCCAGTTTCTCGGCGATCTCGAGTTCCTCGATTGCTTCGTGATACCGTCGCTGCGCAAACAGTACGTTTCCGAGTCCCAAGTGAAGCGCTCCGTCGTCAGGGGTGAATTTCAGGGCGTTTCTGTATTCGTTGGCCGCTTTGGCCAGCAATTCTTCTCGACCGTAAGCAGTCGCGCGAATCACGTGAATATCTCTGGAGTCGCCCAATGTTCTTTCGGCGAGGTCTGCCTGCCGTAAAGCGGCATTCGGTTTGGAAAGATCAAGGTTTGCGTAAGCGAGACCCAGGTGCGCTTCGCCGTCGTTCGGCTCTCTCTTGAGAGCCGCTTCAAAATCTTCCGCAGCCGGCTTCGGTTGGTGAAGGTCATTCAGCATATAGCCGCGGTTGACGTAGGCGGTAACTACCGTTGGGTCTCGATTCAATACCTCGGTAAAATCTTGTTGCGCCTGCTTGCTCATCCCCTCGTGTTTATGAACATATCCCTGCAGGAGCGGGATATCCGGCTCCTTAGGTAGAACGTCGTAATATTTGGTTGTGAGACTCAGTAGGTCGTCGTATTTTTCCAGGTGCAGCAGATCGTAGCCGAGATAAACGACCACGTCCCTGTCCCGCGGCAAGACCTTGATTGCCTCTTGAGCGACATCAGCTGATTCCTGATATTGGCCTGCGAAGCTCAAATATCTCTCCTTCTCTCGAAGGATCTGGGGCTCGCTCTTCATATCGTTTGTGGCGCGGTCCAGCCATGTCTTGGCTAGGTGCAAATTGTGCTCTTCGATTGCGGCGTTCATTCCCCCCGCGACGATTAGCGCATTCTGCGGAGCGCATTTGTAGCCATTGCTATATGCGAGCTGAGCCTTGGCGAATTCGCGGCGAGCAGTGTAGAGATCTCCGAGTGCGAGATAAGGGACATATAGCGAGGGGTCAGATTGGGCCAAGAGCTTAAAGTACTTTTCAGCATCCTGGTCGTGGCCGGCTGAACGGGAAGCATATCCGAGAGATGTCAAAGCATACCGGCTGTTAGGATCGATTGTCAGGATTTTCTTGTAAGCCGCGATTGCGTCCTCGGCGTTTCCGAGTTTCATCAGAATGTCGCCATCCAACTGCATTGCCGAAAGATCGGACGCATTCAAGGCGAGTGCCTCTTTGATATCCGCCAAGGCGCCATCGAGCTCACCGCGATTCAACTTGATCAGGGCTCTTAGTCGTAGGAACCCGGCTTGATTCGGTCCGGTCCCATCGACAGTTTCAATCGCGGCAGCCGCCGTGTCGAGTTCACGACGAGTTCCCTGGTCGTTTCCCAGCTTCTGATATAGACTCACCAGATCCATATGCAGCTGAATCTTGTAGAGCGGCCCCTCAGCGGGATTCGGCGGACAGGCACGAAGTGCAGCAATGTACTCATTCACGGCATCGCGGGTCCGCTCCTGTAACTGTGCGATTTCTCCCAAGATTGCGTGAAGCCGGTAATTCGTTGAGTCGACTTTGGTCGCTCGCGTGAGAAATGGATGGGCCTTTTCGATGGAACCTGCGGCAATTTGGGCCTCTGCAGCAGACAACTGCATAACCAAGTCTCGGGGCATTGCGTTTGCGGCTTCCGCATAAAGCGCTGCAGATTCGGTCGGTTTCCCATCGAGTTGGTACGTGTACGCGAGCTCCGCTTCAACATCCGGCTTAGGGTTGCGGATCGACTTGAGTGCAGAGATCGCATCGGAGTATCGCCCGACTTCGCGGAAATAACCTGCCATCGATCGTTGTACTTCTGGGTTACCAGGGTCCCGATGTTCTGCCAATTCCAGATAATGATTGCCCAAGTCGGGTTGTTTTGTCTGTTGATAGGCGAGAGACAATAGCAATTCCGAGCGTGCCCCCGGCCTGGCTCTCTCTGCCTTCTCCAGCCACTCGATCGCTCCGGCAGGATTCTTCGATCTCAAGTAGATGTCTCCGAGCAACAAAGTGTCGTCTTCACGTCTGGGGTCGGATGTTACGACCTGTGTGAGAAGCCGCTCCGCATCCTCGTTTCGCCCGATCAAGCTATAATCCTGGGCCAACCCGGAGAGTCCATCCAGCGACGACGGGCTTAAACGAAGTCCTTTGGTATAGGCGTCGACCGATTGCTCGAGTCTTCCATTCAGCCGAGCCGAATAGCCAAGCAGAAACCACAATTGCGGATCGTTTGGGGCGGCCTCTGAAGCGCGTTCGGCCAATTCAAGCGCCAGGGCATTGTGCCCTTGTTCCAGCGCCATCTGTGCGGCACGGGCGAGCCTCGCGTTCTGAATATTCGATCCCCACCCCAAGGACTGTTCCTGTGTGTGAGATTGGGGTGATGGCGCCTGCGTGCTCTTCGCAGCATCAGAGCCTATCTGGTAGGTCTGTGCATTGACCGTGCATGCGTGCACGACGAACGAAATTACAAGCACAATCTTGAGGAATCCAAGTCTAGGTCTAGCAGTCAAAGAAATCACCACGAACTGAATTCACGTTGAACGATTTGATTCTCAAATCACTCTGAATGTTGGCTACATGAAAACGCTTTTAGCGTCTCCCGCATGTAGGAGGGATCTGGCTCCGAAGATAAGCAACCACTTGTGTGTGTTCCGCTATCGAAGATGTAGCACGGTTGTGACATATTCGAGGGCCGTTCGTTCTTCCGCATGAGGCTCATTTGAGAAGACCCGGCTCCCGCTGCTAACTCTTGTCTGGGTCCAGACTGAATGCTTTTCAGAAAGAGGCAATTGTGCAGAAATCCAATTCGGTTGAGAGCACACGGCGACCGATACCGATCAGCATGCTTCTGCTTGCAGTTCTAGCCGTTCATCTTCCGCTCTTACTGATGAAGTTGCCTTTGAAGTCTTATGACGCGAACTTCCATATCTTTTTCGCTTCCCACTATGCGCAGCATTGGTTTGATCCTTGGAATTCGAAGTGGTATGCGGGTTTTTCGCAAACCACCTATCCGCCCCTGCCGCAACAATGGGTGGCGTTAGTGTCAAAGGTCATTGGGCTCGACATGGCATATATGGCAGTTCAGCTCGCAGCCATATTGCTCCTGGTGGTTGGTGTTTATCGCTTCTCTCTTCTCTGGGTCAGTCCACGGGCGGCATCAATTGCAGCTTTGGCGAGCGTCTTTCTCGGGTCAGAGAGTTTCCTGATATATTCTGCCGGGCAGCTTGGAACTACATCAGCAGCGCCGATCTATTTGAATGCACTCCCTTTTCTATTCGAGTGGCTTCGACTGGGCAAGGTAAGTTCGTTCTTTAAGGCGAGCATCCTCTTCGTCGCTGCGGCAGCAGCTCATCATGCGACGCTCCTATTTGGGTCAATTTTCTTCGCGGCGCCCGTGTTGGCATTGGCATTGATTGATCGCGGAGAACAAGAACGGATGACATTACCGGCATTTGTTGGTCGAACCGCCGCAATTATTCTTGTAGTGGGAAGTGCTATTGCGATTGTGCTGCTTCCTTTTTGGATCGCGTTGATTCATAATCCAGTCACGCAGACACCTATCCCGCATCCCAGCCGTGCAAACTACATACTGAGCCCGCAGTGGGGCCTCAATTACTTTGTTGTTCCATACGGTGCGTTGATCCTTGCTCTGCCATTCATCATTATCCGGGGTTCGATGGTTGGCCGGCTCCGTCCCTTGCTCCTAGGTTTTTGGGGAGCGTTTCTGTTGGGTCTTGGCGGCACGACGCCTGTCGGGCACGTCGTTTTGGGGCGTGCTTTCGATGTCTTGACGATGGAGCGCTTCAGCTACTGGGCAACTTTGCTCGCTTTGCCAATCGTTGGCAGCCTCGCAACTGGGCTTATCGATCGCTATCGAACTGCGGCAATCTTTTCGTTGGCAGCTCTGGCCACATGTAGCTGCGCGATTGCGGTAGCATGGGCGACTTACCACCCGGCCGACGGCGAGGACTTCAAAATCGACTCGGTGGGTGCATGGCTCAATCGCGATGGCCACGATCAATACAGGTACGTCACGCTTGGATTCGGAAACAAAATCTCACGCTTGGCGATGCTCACTGACGCGGGTAGTGTGGACGGTGAGTGGAACTCGGGGCGCACGTTGCCCGAGTTGACTCGGTACGGCGGAGGAGCGCTCACAAGCTCGAAGTATTTCGGGAAGCCAGGCCTCGATGCGCTTCGCGCGATGCTTATGCACGCAGATGTCTACGGATTGAAATGGGTGTTTGTTCGAGACCACTATTATGACCCACTTCTTTCATTCGCCGGCTGGCGCCCGGTGGATTCTCTCGAGGATCAGACGATCACGGTGTGGGGAAAGGACGGCGTACCTCCTGCCACACCCGTGAATGCTCCTCAGATGCCGCCGCGTTGGCAAGGCCTTATGTGGGGCATCCTTCCTTTTGGCAGCGGCATTCTTGCGATCCTCGTCGTCCTGCTTCCTGAAAAGAAACGTGACATGGTCCGGACGACCTACTCGGCCATTCCTGATGAGGAACTAGTGGCGAGAAGGATGGTGTCATGAACAAGGGAGGCCTCCTTGCCGCGTTTCTCTTTCTCGCAACGATTGCGCTTGTCGTCATCGGCACATTGTGGCCGGTTCCAGCTGCAGTGGCCTATGCGGGCGGAGGAAGCCATGTCGGTTCGCCATCAACCCCGGAAGCAGCAGCAAACAATCTGGGCAATGAGATTCGAACCCAGAACTGGGAGAGGGCCTATAGCAGTCTGGCAAACAAGGCGGAGTTTACCGAGCAGGAGTTTGTGCACGATCTGACCGGGTACTATCCAAGTCTTCGTACGAACGCGACCCTGAGTAACTTTGAGGTATTTCCTCTTCATTCCGGCAACAATGAGGCCAAGGTCCGAATAAAGCTGTACTGGTCTACGGTTGTCGGCACTTCAGTGAGTACGCGGGATCTGCGAATCGTAAGAAGCGGAAACCATTGGGAGGCTGAGTGGCCTATTGCAAAAGAAGCGGTGGTGCCACCCCAGGTGATCCCAGTCAATTACCTTCGGTGGGACGTAATCTATAGCGGTCCTGGAGATGACTGGGGAATGCAGGATGTAGAGGAGCCGCATGTCCGAATCATTGATATGCACCCAGTCGAGCGCGCGGATGGCGTAGTGATCCTGGGTGAGATCCTCAACGAAGATGTTGTGCCTGCTTATGTGTCTGTCAATGCGACGCTTCTGTCCAAGAGCCAAGCGCCGATTGCAACCGAGGGAAGCTTCGATAAGATTTCGCACCTCTTGTTACCAAAACAAGTCACGCCATTCCTAATCTTGTTTCCGGGTGCATCCTTATCCGACGTCGGCAGTGTGCGCATGACGCCTTTTTCCACACTTATTCCGGCGTCAGCAGACCCTGTGATCGAGATCGACAACGCACGGCTTAATCCTGCTCCGGAAGCGTCTTTGACTGGGGAATTGATCAATCAGAGTGGGCGCGCCGTGAGCGTTGCCCACGTTCTTGGCACTTTTTACAACAAGAGCGGCCAGGTGGTCTGGGTGGCAGATCAGTACGTTGACCGAGCCCTTTTGCCTCAGGCTCCAATGCAATTCAATATTCACATCCCTGAAGATCTTGCCAAGAGCATCAGCAGCCAACGTACGGTAGTCGCCTCCTATTCATTTGGGAGTTCCTTATGAGGCAGATCATTCTCTTTGGAGTCCTTGGCTGCGCATTCGCGTCGCAGGCTTTCTCGCAAACCGAGAGTCTGAGTTTTCCAAAAACCATAGAAGCCGGGAGCGCCTTTTCAATTCGGCTGGCCGGGAACGGAAAAGGTGTGCTGTATATCGTGGGCCCGGGCCAAGCGCTTAAACAGGATGTACGACTTGGTGAGGAGACCTACTTCCCGGAGGGTTCGCTTTGCAATGCAGGTCATTACATCGCCTTTCTCACGAGAAGTTCGTCAGACGGCACGAGCGAATTCGATGTGGTGCCCGCGAGCAAGCCGGCGGATCTAAGTTTTCTTGCCAAGCCTTCGCGGATTCCTGTGGGCCTCCACAACGGCATTACTGGGTCCGTTTACGTCTTCGATGGATATCACAATCTAATCACTGCTTCTCTTCCGGTTCAATTTGAGCTTTCGAACCCAGTTGGCAACACAGAAACCCGCGCTACAGTGACTCGATATGGCTCCGCGTGGTCAGAATTTGATTCCGGCACCCAACAAGGCGCGGACAAGTTCACTGCTCGCGTTGGAGACGCTTCCAGTGTGCGCGTAGTTCGCCAGGTTCCAGGCGATCCTTGCGGCTTGAAGATGAGTGCCACCCAGTCAGGTCGGAAGGTTAGGTTAGTGACTGAACCAGTGCGCGATTGCAGTGGCAACGCTGTTCCTGACGGCACAATCGTCACATTCACGCAGACTTACAACGGTTCTCAGTCGTCCGTGGACGCACCTCTGAAGCGAGGAATCGCAGAAGTCGAAATGCCTTCCCATGCCGGAGCAACGATCTCGGTTGCGAGTGGAGTTGTCTTGGGAAACCAAATTCAGTGGGTGAGATGACCATGCTGAGGCGCGCCTTTGTGTTTTGTGCAGTTGCAGCAGCAAACTTGGCCTCTGGATCTGCTCAGGTCGCTGTGCACGTGAATCCCCCAAGTGTAAATGGGACCCGTACGCTCCAGGAACAAACGGCAGCGGCAGCAATTCAAAACTACCTTCAGGCTTGGGAAAGTTTGAGAGCCGCACTTAGGCAGAACCAAGTAGGGCTTCTTGACCGGGACTTCGTAGGCGCAGCGAAGGATAAGCTCGCGGACACGATCCGGCAACAAAGCTCAGCAGGTATCCGGACAGATTATCATGATCGCTCGCACGACATCCAAATTGTCTTTTATTCGCCGGAAGGTCTGTCGTTGGAATTGACTGACGGCATGGATTACGATGTCCAAGTTCTAGATCACGACAAAGGAGTGGGGACACAAAGGGTCAGATCCCGCTACGTCGTGGTCATGACTCCCGCCGAAACTCGCTGGAGAGTTCGAGTGCTTCAAGCAGTAACGAATTAAAAAACCTGCATCAAATTCAGTGTAACTATCAGCTTGGCAAGCGTCTCGATCAATCCAGAATCCCAGGAGTTGCACATGGTCTCAGTAGTTGTCCCCATCTATAACGAGGAAGAACTCGTCGTACGGTTTCATGAGGCAGTTGCCAAGGCCATCCAGCACGTTGCAGATGAATGGGAGGTTGTATATGTCAACGACGGGTCGACAGACTCTTCGTTAGAGCTCTTAAAGGGGCTGCAAGTTGCGGACTCCCATGTTGTTGTGGTAGAACTATCTCGCAATTGGGGCCACATGGGCGCAATTTCGGCGGGCCTTCACACCGCGCGGGGCCGCGCCGTAATCCTTATGGATGGGGATTTCCAGGATCCTCCAGAGGTTTTGCCGCAATTGATCGATGCGTGGCGCGATGGCGCTGAAATAGTTGTAGGAGTTAGACGGAGCCGGCAAGAGCGGCGCAAGCTCCTCGCCAAGCTGTTTCCGCTGTTTTATAAAGTCTTAGGGATGCTCTCCGATTATCCGATACCACTGAATGCGGGAATTTTCGGTTTGATGGACCGTCGAGCGGTCGACTCAATCAACTCCTTAGGGGAGCGGAATCGATACCTCCCAGGTCTTCGAGCTTGGGTCGGTTATCGTAGCGCGGTCGTATACTATGACCGTCAGGACCGCCTGGGCGGCGAAGGCAAGCTGTCCTTTATAAGCCGAATCAAGTACGCAATGGATGCGATCACGAGTTTTAGTTACAAACCCTTGCGGCTGAGCTTTGGATTATTCTGCTTTGCCAGTTGCATGGCGTTGATTCTTGCGCTCTCCATGTTACTTTCAAAGAGCGTAGTGGAATCAGCTGGATTCGGGGTGGCCGCCGCAGTGTTCTTTGTTGGTGGGTTGCTTCTTCTGTGCCTGGGTGTGCTAGGCGAATACCTGGGACGAGTGTATGACGAGGTTCGCAGCAGGCCCTTGTCGATTATTCAAGAGGTTCACCGCTCTCCTACGATGATATCGACGCAAGTCGGCATGATTGCCGTTCAGACGCCCACTTATCAAGGCAAGAAGGCTACCGAGGCGGCATAGCGCTGCGAAATGTTTTTCATTCGTCAGAGCTGAGGAGCGGCCCCAAGCGGAGCGCAGGACTCGCCAGATTCGGTTGCGTGAAGTCCATGTCGCGAGTGGTGTACCATTGCCAGAGGACCTTCAAAGACTACTCTTTTCCTTGGAGCCGCAAGTCGGAATCCCCTTTTCAATGGCCGTGCCTTCTTCGTAATCATTCCACGTCTCGATCATCAAGAACGGAATCGGATTGGAGGGATCGAATTCCTTGCGCCATAGGTTGAAGGTGTCGGTGAAGGTCTGACCGCATCGCGCAGAGATGTGGCGATTGAGGCCCCATGAAGCCTTACTGTCATCAAAGGTCGCCCACGCCCCGCCGACGATGATTTTGTCGGGGTGTTGCGTTTGCATGGTTCGATAAAAATTGCTCAAGTATTCCTCGCCCCAGTTGCCACCGTCGGCTGCCCAGCCTTTGTCGCCCGGATTAATCCACGCATAAAAGCCGTCAAATGCATCGGCATATTGGCCGGGAAGGTTCTCGTAGATTAACAGCGGAGCAGGATTCCACTTGTTCACCAATGTTCGCAATTTGCTCCAGTCTGTGTGGCGACCTTTCGGAAAGATAAAGACAACCGGCCGGCCTTCGTACGTGAGATAAGCTTCATGCCCTGGCGCTCTCGGAGACAAATAGTTGTCATGAAACATCGTGAAATCCGCGATGGCTTCGTCGGTTGCTCCATCGTCGTCGTCGGTCTCGTCGTACATCATCGCGACATGGAACTTAAGATTCGCGGCAGCCGATTGCATCAGCGCATAACTGCGATCGATGAACGGTTGACGGTCACCATACCAATCCACGACAAACGCAGAGATACCCATCGCCTCTGCATGGCGAATCTGTGTTTTGAGCTCAGCGGGGTCCTGCGAGGAATACCCTACCGATATGTGCCGGGGGTGTCCGAACCATGCTTCGTACAGCGCGAGAACTTCTGGCGAGCTTCCGGCAGCTTTGTGCTGCAACGGCTCTCTGCCGCTCGAGCCGGAACCAGAGCATCCGTGCGTCATTAAAAGAGACAGAAGAAGTGCAGTGCTCGCGCGATTCAGCATGCGTTCCTTGGCTTAGAAGCATCCGGCGACGTTACGGTTGTCACCGGCATATGCGATGCTTGCGCTCTCAATCGTGAGCAGCCGAAACCCAAGTTTGTGCATCGTATTGAATGTTGCCGACTTAACCGCATTCGAAATACGCGTGGGGTAGCAGGCGCTGTGATTGGAGCTTTAGAGCGTGCTCAATGGCCGTATCTACAACACGAAATCGCTTCAAGCACGTATCGTCTCTGGAAGTGTCGTCCTGCTCTCAGGGTCTGGCCTGACGACAGCGATCAATCTGGCCTATAACATCGTTGTTGCGCAGTTCTTGGGGCCGAGAGGCTTCGGACATGCGACGGTCGTCTATACGCTTCTCACCGTTCTTTCGGCGGTGACGCTCTCCTTTCAGATAATCTCGACGAAGCTCGTTGCGCAGCAGGGCTCGCCCGAGGAAATGGCAGCGGTCTATCGCAGCTTTCACAAGAGCGCTTGGGCGTGCGGACTTCTCATCGCGGTTGTTCTGCTTCTGTTCCAGCAGTCGATTTCTACCTATCTCAATCTTCCCGATCCCGCTCTTGTCGGCTTACTCGCAATTGGGGCTGCCTTTTACGTCCCCTTGGGCAGTCGTCGCGGATACATTCAGGGCACGTACGGGTTTTGCCGTCTTGCGAGCAATCTCGTTCTTGAAGGCGCCGTTCGCCTGGGTGGCTCGTTCCTTCTAGTTCACTCAGGATTCGGTGTTCGGGGAGTTATCGCGGCGAATGCGGCAGCGATCGCCGTGGCGTACTTTGCCGCCGCCCCGAAACTGGCGGCGCGAATTGTAAGCCCTCTGCGTTTGGGGTACGCACTGCGCGAGACATGCCAGGCTCTGGTGTTTTTTTCCGGTCAGGTGCTCATAAACAACTCTGACATCGTTCTCGTGAAACACTTCTTTCCGGCGCAGACAGCGGGACTCTATGCGGCAGTTGCGATGGTCGGACGAGTGATCTTCGCGTTTTCATCTGCGGTGGTGAATACGACTTTCCCTCTTGTAGCGGGAACCCGTGATCAAGAACGAAAGGATCTGAAAGTAATCGCGACCTCGTTGCTGCTGGTGTTTGGAAGTGGATCGCTCCTCGCATTTGGCCTTTGCATCACTCCGGCATGGATCTGGACGAAGTTGTTTGGAGCAGGATTCCAGATTGCAGGAGAATATAACCTTCCTTCGCTTCTCGCGCTGTACGCCCTCGCCACAGTCGTTTATTCGCTAAGCGTGGTTATCATTACGTTTGAGATGTCCTACAAGATTGCGAACACAAGCTGGGTCCAGCTGGCATTCAGCGGTGTGCTGATCGCTGGAATCTGTCGTTTTCATTCGTCCTTGCACCAGGTCATTCTGGTTCAGCTTTATCTGATGGCGGCTCTTTTTGTTCTCGTCGCAATCCCGTTCCTTATCGATTCACTCACCAATCCACACGATCTGTTTAATGCCGCCATAGCCTGGCCACTCAGGTTGGTGCGACGAGTATCTGAGGATGAAGTTATCGCGGAGTTTCTGAAGAGTGACTTTGAGAATCCGGCATTCAAGGGCTATCAAGCGACGATGCATGCTCTTGTGACCAAGCCTAATCTCGAAGATGCAAGTGAAAACGCAAAACGCCGCGCTCTCTTGTTCATCCGGCACCTTGCGCTCTGGAAAGAGATCCCACAGAGCACACAATGGTACGAAGTTGAGGTCAGGGAATCGGACCTCGATCATATTCGTGTATTTCCGCGGGCGCAATGGAGGAAGCTCGCACGAGGGAATTTCTCGATCACGGAGGTCGTCGAGAATCTGCACGAACGCCAACATCTGCTGGAGGCGCCATTTCTTTTGAAGATTGCCTCGATAGGGGATGAACTCCGCCGGGGCGAGTCTGAGTTAGGCGCGGTGATTCTCATCGGCCTGGACGAGAACAAGCCCCTGGCCATCCTGGACGGCAATCATCGCCTGGTGGCAGCGATGCTTGCATCTCCAAAGAGACTACAGAGACTTAAGTTCATCTGTGGACTGTCGCCCCGCATGACAGAATGCTGCTGGTACAACACAAATTTAGTGACACTTTTCCGATATGCGACAAACGTGCTGGCACAAGTGATACACAATCCTGAAGCGGAACTTGCACGGCTGTTGCAAGGCACCGGGTAGCTCGATTAGACGCAGGCGAGAGGGCCTGATGAAGCGACCGAGTCAGTGTATCGGGATGGACGAGCATCGACATGGGAGGTAAGAAAAATGGCATTGCAAATTCGAACGGTGTCAGTATTGCAGCTGCCGGAGACCGTGAGCGCGGAACAAGAGCGGGAGTTTCTGGAGGGATTGAAGGACTGTTTGGAGGCCGATCGCCCGCGCATCGTGCTCAACTGCTCGAACCCCCGCGCAATTAATTGGCATTCTCTACATCTTTTGCTTTGCTGTTTAGAGGAGGCGATGAAGCGCAATGGCGATGTTAGGCTTGCGGCTGTACCTCGAACTGCACGAATTGTCCTGGAATCGTCAGGACTAGACCGTCTTTTTAAAATGTTTGATACAGATGTCGAAGCGGTGAAGAGCTTCCAGCGCCATTCCATGCCCTCTATTGATGGGGCGCGCCTATCTAACACCTCGAATCGGACCTCGGAGAATGCGGCTTAGCTACGGCACTCATGAGCTATCCCCAAAAACAGAAGGGATGACCAGGACGGAGATAGAATGAAAATCTCAGATTGGATCGTCAGACAGGTTGCTCGGAGTCTGGTGATTGTACTTGTGGCGCCTTTTGCTCAGGCGCAGCAGGCGGCTCCACCAGTGCCGGAGCAAAGTAACTCCGCCGCTGCAGGAATTCCCCCTTCGCAGAACAGCCAATCCGGATCTTCGGAAGCGGCACTTGGCCAGTCTGGAAATGTAATTCCCGACGCACCGGATGCGCAAAGTGCAAACACAGGAAACTCACAAGGCGCCTCCGATCTGCCGCAGAACGGAGACGTCAAACCATTAGGCACCGCAGTTGCCCCTTATTCGAAGCCCTCTGGTGTCACTGGTTCCAGACCGGCCGGCGCCGTGATTGCTCCGGCGAGGCAGCGGCGCATCCGTGTCTTCCTAATTAGTGTCGGAGTGGTAGCCGGCGCCGCAATTGCTATTGGAACGGTGGCGGCGCTTTCCCACGGGAGCCCGAGTCGTCCGTGATGCATTTCTACCGAAGCTCGTCTCAAGAGCGCGGAGTTCAAGCAATGCAGAGTCGCCAAACGAGAAACCAAACGAGGATCGTAAGCTTCTCGGGAATTGATGGTTCGGGGAAGAGCAGTCAGATCAGGTCCCTCCGTCTAGGCGTGGAAGAGTTTGGTTTACGGGTGAAAGTAATCACGTTTTGGGACGATGTTGCGCGGCTCAAGCGCATCAGAGAGGAAGCCGGACACGCGATATTTAGGGGCGACAAAGGAGTGGGGTCCCCTTCAGCGCCCATTCATCGGCGAGATAAAAACGTCAGGTCTTTGCCTATGACTGTTGTGCGACTGGCGCTTTATCTCGTCGATGCGCTGTCTTTGAGACGCGTGGCGAGTCGAGCACTGCGCTCAGATGACGATCTGGTGATCTTTGACCGGTACATCTACGACGAGCTAGCGAACTTGACGTTGAGCAATCCTTTCATTCGAGCCTATATTCGGTTTACTTTATGGCTGGTTCCCAAGCCCGACCTCTGCTATTTCCTAGATGCAGATCCCATGCAAGCTCGAATGCGGAAGCCTGAATATCCACTGGATTTTCTCGTAATCAACCGCCAGTCCTATTTGGATTTGAGCAAAATCATTGGCAGAGTAGTCGTTACACCTCCGCTTCAAATCAATGAAGTGAAACGGATCGTGCTTGGAAAGAGCCTCGACCTCTTTCAGATTAAAGGCAATCAACCAGCAAAATCAGAAAAAGGGAAAGGATCGAAGAACGCGGTCGAAACGGAGATCCTGGACCGCCCCGACACTCAACCGGTTGCGCTGTGATGGCTTGTCAATCAGGCCACCAAGCCTCGGACAGACACATTTGCGAATACTATCGGGAACCCTCTCTCGTGCGTCGCGCGGAATTTAGAAGGCTCAGAAAGTTCTCGAAGATGTGGACAATTACCGGCCAACTTGCATCAAATCCTATGACAGCGTGTGCCTATGTTGAATGCGATCCGAATTGCGCGAGGGACGGTCGGAGCGATGCGAGTTCGACTTATCAGAAATGTCTGGGCCGTAGTTACCCCATTCTTGCTGCTCGCGGCCGCGTATTCACCGATTGCGTACGGGGCATCCTGTATTACGCAGTCACAAATGAGCGTGCCGCAACGGGAAGCACTCCTGAGCTCCGCACGCGCATTGCTCATTGACATACAGAACGGTGATGTTCAAACGTTGAAAGCGGATACGATTCCGGCGGTTGCATCTGACTTTAGTGGAATCGCGGCATCGGTCGAAAATCTCGGGCCTCTGCTGAAAAATGCCTCGCTTACTATCGACAACCTTTACCTTCTCGACGCCTCCAATGAGCCTGCTAGCGCAACTCGAACAGACTTCTATTGCGGACAACCCGTAGTTGCCTTGAACTTTACCGACCTGCCCACAGGGTTCTATGCCCTGGCGATAGGTCACGCCACCGGTGTTCCGCAGCCGCGGCAAATCTCGTTCATCTTGTCAAAGACGGATCAGGGTAAGTGGATGTTGGCAGGGCTGTTCAGCAAGCCCATGGTGTTAGTTGGACACGACGGAGTGTGGTACTGGACTTCCGCGCGGAAGTATGCCCAGCAGAATATGAATTGGGACGCCTGGTTTTACTATCGGATCGCAACCTATCTTCTGAATCCGATCGATCTGCTATCCAGCTCAAACCTTGAGAAATTGCAGCACGAGAGCGAAAAGGTCAAGCCGGCCAATATTCCCGGTTCCACCCCACTGTCGTTGACTGCTCATGGCGCAAATTATTCTGTAACGGCAATCGATACTACGACGACGTTTGGCGCTCTTGACCTGGATTTGCATTACACTCCGGACGCTAGCCAGGTATCACAACTCCACGATCCGCCGAGTGCGCGCAAGCAGGTAGTGGACATCATGTCGGCACTTCTGGAGCAACATCCTGAGCTGCATCAGGCTTTTCATGGGATTTGGGTGCACGCGGATCAAGGGCAGGCGTCCCTCTTCGCATTGGAGTTGCCTATGGACGGTATCAGCCCCCCTGCTGTTAATTCGCAGCCACTCGCTCACTGAGGCGGATCTTGATAGTTATCAGCTTATTTGTCTTGGGGCGCTTTGATTCTTTCTGAAAGAAGCTTCTTCGCCTGTTCCAATTGAGTTCTTCTCGCCGCGGTTAGACCCTTCCCGGCGCGGTTGATGAAAAACGTCAGCATTCTCATCCCAGATCCCGGCCCCTTCGGAGAGACCTTCTTGGACGCCAACGTTCTTGCGATCGTTGCAGGATCCTTCGTGAAGAGTCCCTTCGGCGGATACGTAGAGACGGTCTTCACTTTCCCCGACCACTTCTTTGTCGACTGCGCCACTCATACACCTCTCTGCTGAAAGAAACGAATCCTACGAATGCCGCTTGAAATACTGTACCTCCTTTTCATGTTGTTTTGCTTGCTCAAGAGTTGAAAATGTTCCAAGGTTTCGACGCTTGCCAGTTGCCCCATCCTTCTTGCGCGAATACATGCGAAATTGCCCGGACTTGAGTTTGCGTATCATGCAAGGTCTAGATGCGCGTTTGAGTCTCTATGTCGCCTTGGGGTAGTAGCAACTCCCGCTGAGACACCTGGAAGTGCGCATCGGCGTGTCTCGGGTATTATCCCCCCGACAGAAAGAATGTGGCGGGGCCGGCATCTGCGCGGGAAACTCCGATTTAAGGTGTCGCATTTCAGTTGGGCTGCAAACGATTTAAGCAGATACGTCGGTCCAATCGGAGTTACTCTATTTACATTCACTTATGGCGACTCGAACCAATACGACATCCAAGGCCTCCACCCTGGTTGAGCAGCAGCTTTCACGCTATCGGTCCATGCGCGATTTTGATCGCACCGCGGAGCCAAGTGGAAGCAAGAATGGGAAACCCGCTCTAGCCGGTCATGAGTTGCCATTCGTAGTTCAGAAACATGCGGCGACAAGGCTGCATTACGATTTTCGGCTGGGATGGAACGGTGTACTCAAGAGCTGGGCAGTTGCGAAGGGTCCGAGCGACTTTCCCGGAGACAAACGGCTGGCTGTTCAGGTGGAGGATCATCCATTAGAGTACGCCGGATTCGAAGGCACAATCCCAAAAGGCCAATATGGTGGTGGCACCGTGATGGTATGGGATTTCGGCCATTGGAAGCCGTTGGGTGATTTCGACCGCGGGTTGCAGGATGGTCATCTTAAATTTGAATTACATGGAAAAAGGTTGAAGGGCGCATGGGCCCTCGTCCGAATGCATGGCCGCGCCGCCCAGTCGGATAAGGCAAATTGGCTCTTGATCAAGGAGAAGGACGCTTTCGCCCGATCGGAATCGGACCCTGCGATCACAGATAGGGCTCTCAGGAGCGCAGTTACGAATCGAAATATGGAGCAGATCGCAGAGAGCGAAGACCACGTGTGGAATAGCGTGGTGGAGGAGCGGCAGGACGCTGAAGAGAAAGCGGCCACCCCGACTGTTGCTCCCAACGCGCGAACGAAGAAGCCACGCAGATCGAGTCAAGATTCCGCTCGAGTTCTGAAGTCAGCCCCGGAGGAGCGATTCCCTGAGTTCATCGCGCCGCAACTCGCACAGCAGGCAAGTGCTGCGCCGGACGAATCGGGTTGGATCCATGAACTGAAGCTGGACGGATACAGAATTCAAATTCATGTGCGAACGAGCGATAGAAACGGCCAAATGCTTCGCGAGGCAAAGCTCTTGACCCGCAAAGGATTGGATTGGACCGGCCGAATGCCTGATATTGCGCGTGCGGCGAAGGAACTGGAAGTCAGGGATGCGATTCTCGACGGCGAGGCAGTTGTTCTGGAAGAGAACGGTTTGTCAAGTTTTGCGGAATTGCAGGCGGCATTTCAAGAGGGTAAGAACCGATACATTACTTATTTTGCCTTCGATCTTCTGCACCTTGATGGACACAATCTTCGCGAACTTCCTCTCCTCTCCAGGAAGCGGTTACTGGCGAACATCCTCTCGGGGGGGCGGAGCAATACGCCTCTCCGATTGAGCGAAGACTTCCGGGCGAAGGGCGGCGATGTGTTTCAAAAGGCATGCAATCTTGGCGCGGAGGGCATTGTCTCCAAACTTGGATCGAGCTGCTATGTTTCGGGACGCGGCAGTACGTGGCGAAAACTGAAATGCAAGCAGGAGCAAGAATTCGTCGTTGTGGGTTTCACTCCACCGCTGAAAGGCGGCAACGGAATCGGCGCATTGCTTCTTGGCTACCATGAGAATGGCGCGTTGCGTTATGCCGGGCGATCCGGCACAGGCTTTACACAAAAGACAAGCCACGATTTGCGCGATGAATTGAACCGCCTGATTCAGAACAAGTCGAGCCTTTCCGATGTTCCGCGAGAGGCGCGCCGGAATGTGTTTTGGGTGAAACCGGAGTTGGTAGCTCAGGTTTCCTTTGCCGCTTGGACGAAGGACAATCTTGTGAGGCAGGCAGCTTTTAGAGGTCTACGAGAAGACAAACCGGCGCGCGAAGTGGAACGCGATCAAGACGTCTCTCTCGGGGGAGCCCGACTGAGCACTCACTCAAACACAACGGGCTCTCATGCCGGCATTCAACTCAAGAAGGTTCGGGAGCAAAGAACGTTTTCGCTTCCAATTACCCACCCGGACAAGATATTGGACCCTACGAGCGGAATGACGAAGCAGGCGCTTGCTGAGTATTACCTTGCAGTTGCGAGCCAGATGCTTCCGCACGTCGCCGAAAGGCCGCTCAGTGTGGTTCGCTGTCCGGGAGGCATCGGCAAGCCGTGCTTCTTTCAGAAGCATGTTGGCTCGGGGTTGCCCAGCGGCGTGAAGAGCATTGCCGTTCCGAATCGAAAGACGGGCAAGCAGGAAGAATTTATTTCAGTCGATTCGGTCGACGGCCTGCTGGGCCTCGCGCAGCTGGGCGTCCTAGAGATTCATCCGTGGGGATCGCGCAACCACTCTCTCGATCAGCCAGACCGCATCATCTTCGACTTAGATCCTGACCCAGCCATTGATTGGCGAGGACTCTCCGACGCTGCTCGGGATTTGCGCTCTCGTCTAGCTAAGCTGGGTCTGGTCAGCTTTCTAAAACATACAGGCGGCAAAGGGCTTCACGTGGTGGTTCCCATCGAAGCGGAATATTCCTGGCCGACTATCAAGGAATTTGCGCACTTAGTCGTTCTGAGAATGGAAAAAGACAGGCCTGAACTCTATGTAACAAAAATGACCAAATCTATCCGCAAGAACAGAATCTATCTCGATTATTTGCGAAACGATCGCGAAGCTACATCGATCGCGCCCTTTTCAGCGCGTGCCCGTCCTGGAGCACCCGTCGCCATAACGCTGAGCTGGAGTGAACTAGCGTCGCAAACCGCTCCAGCATTCCATGTCGCGGATTTGTCTCAATGGCGAGCTAGGTTGAAGCGCGATCCGTGGATGGATATGATTAAAACCAAGCAGGGCCTATCTCCTGATGCCCTTGAATCAGCCCGAACACAACGAAGGCGTTAAGTGACGGGCGGGAACAAGTAACTCGAAGCCGAGATAACAGAAAATCATTCTGGGGCGCAATCAATTGCATGTGACGTAGAAACTTATTTAAGACCGGCGCACTGCTCCAGGGCGGGGAGATCGGTAATCGTCAACAGCGAACCATGCACTTCGATCACATGCCATCTCTGCATGTCCTGCAGAAGGCGAGTGACCGTCTCGCGGCAAGTCCCGATGCATTCCGCGATCTCTCCGTGTTTCAGAGCGAGATGAATCTGAATCCCGTTATCTGTATGTTTCCCTTGCGCTGACCATTCCAGAATCAACCGGGCGAGTTTGGCTCTATTCGACGGAGTCACACCGATTGTTCGCAGGCGTGTATATATCCGGTCGCAAGATTCGGCTAACTCCCGAGCTGCGGATTGATAGGCCATGGGATGAACCAGCAAGAATTTGAGAAAGTCGGCACAGCCGACGGAAACAACTTTGGAGGGATAGAGCGTTTCGGCGGTAGCTCTGTGGGGCGTGGCTGTAAACGCTGCTGATAATCCCAGGATCTCGCCTGGCCCGGCAATGTGAACAGTCAGCCGTTTGCCTTCGATCGAATTCATGAAGAGCTTCACTTGGCCTTCGAGCAGAACAAATACCTCCTGCGGAAGCTGCCCTTCAACAAAAAGAACCGTGCCTTGGGCGCATGAGGAAAGCGACGCCACAGATTGAAAATCCAGCAGCGTTTCTTCGGGCATAGATTTCAGAAACCGGCCTGTTCGAAGACCCAGCAATCCCTCGTGGTCAAATGGAAAAGACAGTGTGCCGGTTTGCTGGTTATCGACGTTCCTATTCCTTTCCTTTGCGGCTCGTTCTATCCCGTGGCGCTTACTTTCTATCGTGGCGATGGAATCGCCTCCCGGTGAGGGGGACTCCTTCGTCGAGAGCTGTGGCGCTGCGCGTTTCGTGCGGCTACGCTCGATGAGCGCAGCGATCCCTGTCAACCAAATGTCTGGTGGTGCGAGAACCGGGACGACCAGGTTGAATTCCGATTCGTTGGCGTTCGAAGTCCAACCCTGAAACAGCACGAGCGGAGCTTCGGAATTCGAACGACAGAAGGAAGTGACATTTGCTGGAGCGGCGTCCCTGCTTTCAGTAATGGCGACCGCATCGACATGGCCACTCGCGTTTACCAAAGACTGAAACTTGCAATTTGGGAATATTCGAACAGGATCATTCTGCAAGACTCTTTCGCCCGAAGCACTCAGCGACTTTGGCGCGATTGCCTCCTACTCATCGTGCGCCGCCGGTTCAGAACTCTACAGTGAAGAGCAGATTCCAGTTAAGATATTTGTCCTCCTGCAGGGTCAAGTGAAGGTGTCAATCAACGCATGCAACGGACGGCGCCTAATCCTGCGCATTGCCAAGCCGGGCGAGGTGCTTGGGTTATGCTCTGCATTCTCCGGAAACTTTCATGAGGAGACAGCGCAGGCTATAAGCCCTTGCAATCTTATTGCAATTCGTTGCGGTGACTTTGCTCTCTTTCTTGGCGATCACCCGGCTGTCTTTCAGGCGGTCATGCGGGAGTTTGGCATTCAATACGAGCAGGCTTGCGCCCGCTTGCGTGTCACTGGCATGGCTCTCAGTGTCGCGGCGAAGCTGGCGCGGCTTCTTTTGGAGTGGTCCGCCAACGCGCAGCAGACAGAGTATGGTATTCGAGTCCACGTCGCACTTACGCACGGAGAGATTGGAGAATGCATTGGCACATGCCGCGAATCGGTTACCCGCATCCTCGGCGACTTGCAACGGCGCCAAATCGTAGTCCTGCGTGGGTCCATTCTGACGGTAACGAATCGTTCTGCACTTGAAGATTGTGCGCGTGCATGAAACGCAGGATCGTCGTCATATCGGTTCTTCGATGCCAATTCCTGTGAGCTGTGAGCAGTGGGCGATGACTCTTGCCGGGAAGCTGACGCGATCAGAACTCAATCCAGGAATCCGGCTTAAACCCCTCGATTTGTCATGATTAGATTAGACGGTGCTTTCCGGACTGCGCATTCGATCTATAATGTGGAGTCACTTTACCTGTGACCCAGGCACCGATAGGTCATCGCTAACCGGCCTTGGAACTTCGCGTATTGAGGCCGGAATTTGAATGAAGAGTGAAGAGCTTATCCTTATTACCGGCGCCACCGGCTTTCTCGGAGCGCAGCTGGTCCGCGAATTCCTTGATCGCCAACCACACGCAAGGCTCGCGCTGCTGATTCGCGACCGACCGGGCCTATCGGGTCAGCAGCGAGCCGATCTGATCGTCGATCGAGACCAGCGCGCCCGGGTCGATGTCTATTCCGGAGATGTCGGGCTAAGCAACTGTGGCTTAGACGTTGCGGCATGGCAGCGCCTCTCTGCGGAGACGACCCGTGTGATTCATTCTGCCGCCACAGTGCGATTCGATCATTCGCTGGACGAGGCGCGGCGCATCAACGTCGAGGGCACCCGCCGTGTACTGGATTTCGCCGCAAGCATGCGCCAATTACGCTGCTTGGCCTACGTCGGTACGGCTTACGTGGCCGGAGAGCGCGCGGACCTGGTGCGGGAAAGCGATCTCGCGGTCGGCCAAAGCTACCGCAACACCTACGAAAAGACGAAAGCCGAGGCTGAGGCGCTGGTTCGCTCGCGCCTGAACTCACTGCCTGGCGTGATTCTGCGCCCCAGCATTATCGTCGGCGACTCCCGCACGGGCGTCACGTCCAGCTTCAAGATGATGTATTGGCCACTCAAGATCTATGCGCGCGGATTATGGCGCACCGTTCCAGGCTTTCCCGACGCCGTGCTGGATATCGTGCCAGTCGATTTTGTTGCTGCGTCTGTCGCGCGCCTTGCTTTCGATGAAGCTGCCCCCGGCAACACGGTCCACCTCTGCGCCGGGCCACGCGGCAGCGCAACCATTCAACAGGTCGCCAGCCGGGCAGCGGAGTACTTCCACGGACCGGAAGTGCGCTACGTCGATCCCAAGCTGTTTTTTGCCGCCCTCCGTCCTCTGCTCTTCATCTCTTTATGGGGACGCAAACGTCGCGTGCTGCTCGACGGGCGCGCGTATCGTGACTACTTCACGATGCGCATGCAATTCGATACCACCAACGCTGAGCGTCTCCTGGAGCCTGCCGGACTGCGCCCACCGCCAGTGCTGAACTATCTAGACCGTCTGTTCAATTACTGCGTCGCCAGCGATTGGGGCCGCAAGTCGATTTCTGCGTGATGAATATCTTCCGACGCTATCAACTCGCGCGCGACCGGAACGTCACGGTGGCCAACCTTGTCGACGAGTTGCTTCGACGAAAAGGGGATTGCGAAGTCTCTGTTGGAAACGACGGCCACTATCATCTCGCTGAGTTACATTGCGACGTTTGCTGCATCGATGCCTTTCTCCGTCGAACCATAGCGCTCTCTCCGGGACAACCGGTTGCTGTTTATCGCACTAACGACCGACGATGTTTTCATTGGTTCCTTGCGATCATTCGTGCCGGCGGAATTGCGGTGCCGTTGAACCCCCAACTCACAGTCGCCGAATTGCGCCGAATTCTGGACGACAGCGGCACAGAGATCCTGGTAACTGACAAGGCAACTTTCGAACACAACATCGGTGGGCGCGGCGCGCTGAATGTGCGTACCTGGATCCAAGCCGACGATGACCCGCGAACGCTGGACGGATTCGTGAGATACCCCGGATCAAACGAAGCCACCGGTGCGCTGTTCCCGCCAACGGTCCTCGATCCGGCAGCGACCGTCGCGGTGTTCCATACCTCAGGTACGAGCGGATTTCCGAAAGGAGCGGCCTTGTCGTGTAACGCTCTGCTCGGTGCGCGTGCGTCCACTGTGATTGCAGGACTGATTCTGGGACCGAAAGACATTGCGCTGATTGCGCTGCCTTGGTCCCACATCATGGCCGTAAGCATCGCGCTCTATGGTTTGATGGCGGGCATTCGAGGGTGTTTCCTCGATCGCTTTGACGTCGAGGGTGCTTTGATTCTTGTCGAACGCTTCGGCATTACCACGGTGGTCGGTGTGCCTGCAATGCTGGCTCGGTTGGTGAACAGCAATCCGGATCCGGTACGGCTCGGAACCGTTCGCGCGTGGCTCTCGGCCAGCGATTACCTGCCCTCCGAAGTTCGGCAGCGCCTGCGCCAGTTCGGGGCGCTCTTCAGGCTGCCGGGAGGCTGGCGCATCCCGCCGGTGCTCCTCAACGGATACGGCATGGTTGAACTTGGAGGTCTCGCCATGATGGGAGTCGATTGGTCGTTATTCCCAGGCAGCGGTGACCTGTGCTTTCCCGTTCCGCCGTTTCGCATCCGCGTGGCGGACGAAAATGGCAAGCCTTTGCGACCCGGTGCAACGGGTGAGTGCCAGATTCGCCGTTTCGGCCTAACTCCGCACTATTGGAAGGATAAGGGGGAGGGTCAGGACTTGCTCACCGCGGACGGTTGGCTTCGTACTGGCGACCTGGCTACGCGCAACCGCTTCGGCATGATGCGGCTCGTCGGGCGCATGAAAGATGTGATCAAGTCCGGTGGTTATTCGGTCTATGTCCGCGAAATTGAACAGACCATCACTGCACATCACGCTGTGGCCCGCGCTGCCGCCTTTGGCCTACCCCACAAGGAGAAGGGCGAGATTCCCGTTGCGGTGGTCGAATTGCGCCACGGTTCTTTCGTGGGCGAGAACGACCTGCTGGACTGGTGCCGGCAGAATCTCGCGCCTTACAAGGCGCCGCGCCGCATCTGGATTCTCGATCAAGGTGGACTACCTGAGAATCACAGCGGCAAGATCCTGCGTCGGGCTCTCCAGGAGCGGTTTTCGCGAGAAATAAACCGATCGGACCAGCTCTAAAAATGGGTGAGCCGTGCTTGACTGAAATCTCTCGCGCCCAGGTGCGCTTCGGGCGTGCCGCGGTCAATGATGAGGAGTGTTGAGCCGGCCCGGCCGCGGTCTTTTTCTTCCACCTGAGTCGCAGACCAGACACCCCGCGTCTGGCGCAGCCCAAAGTACGTAAATTCCTTTACGCCGCCCGAGCCCCTGAGCGTCTTCTCTACATATACCGGAAAGCTGCTTGCTTGTTCGAGCCAGCTTTTAACCTCGATGTATTGAGACTTGTCTGATGCTCCGGGTGTACTCTTTAAAACCTCGCATTCCCGAGCGCCAAACTTCGCTTTGCCCAGGGACGTTTGTCCCGCCCAGAAGGATTGCGCCTCGAGAAAATCCTCGTAACTAAATCCGTCGCCGAGCGGTCCGTCGCTCCACTTGTCGAATGGCAGAGCGGTTGGGGATTTATCGCCAGGGCGCGCCATTTGAATTGTGCTCTTGCCGCCCGGCCTCATCTCGAGGAGCACATTGACCCGCGCGTTGGACGGTGAAGAGACCTCCAACAAAATCCGCAGCACTCCCGGGAACCAGTGCGCGCTTATGCTCACGGCATCGGCGGTCCGCGTCCCGTTGGCGTCAACTCGGACAAGATGTCCAACCAGACGATAGTCGGCTGACTCCACTTGCTGCCGTACCGCGGCAAGGGCGGTCGGCGCCGCAGTCGACTGTGCGCTCATCGGGAGCAGCATCGTTGCAATCGCTGTCGCGGCCAGAGCAGCTCTCATGCCTGGACCTTTCCGTCCCGGATGCGAATTTGGCGGGCTGCAGCGTGGGCGATCTCATTCTCGTGCGTGACGACGATTAGAGTCATCCCCCGCTTCTGCTGAATCCCGACGAGAATTTCCATGATTCGGGCGGAGTTCACGCTGTCCAGGTTCCCGGTTGGTTCATCGGCTAGCAGAATATCCGGATCGTTGGCCAATGCGCGCGCAATTGCGACCCGTTGCCGCTCGCCTGCCGAGAGTTGGTTGGGATACTGTTTCATTCGGTTTTCGAGACCCAATTCCTTGAGCAAATCCCGGGCCCGCGCCGCGCGATCGAACGAGCAGCGTTTCAATCCCAGCATTGGCAGCTGTACATTCTCGATTGCCCTTAGCGTCGGCATCAGGTGAAATGCCTGAAAGATGAATCCAACGTTTCGGGACCGATAGGTATCCAGGTCAATGGAAGAGCCAAGACAAACGTCTCTGAAAAGAACCTCACCTTTCGTGGGACTGTCCAGTCCGCCCAGCATATGCAGCAGCGTTGACTTGCCGCTGCCGCTGGGACCGGTGACGGCGACATACTCGCCGGCGGCGATCGACAGGTCGACCCCGCGCAGGGCCTCGATTCGGCCTTCGTCATAGCTCTTGAACAGGCGTCGCACTTCGAGAGCACGGCTAGTCATGACGCAGCGCCTCTACCGGAGAAAGCTGTGCGCCGCGCCATGCTGGGAGCGCCCCTGCAATCAGCCCAGCCAGAATCGAAATACCCAGGGCCTCCCCCACAAGCGGCAAAGAAAAGTACGTCGACACAATGCCGGCAGATTGCGGTAGCGCGGCCAGCAGGTGCAGCGCGGCCCATCCAACAGCGACGCCCAGAAACCCGCCGCTGAGCCCCAGCACAGTCGCCTCAAGCTGGATGAGGATCATAATCTGTCCCCGCTTCCAGCCGAGCGCGCGTAAGATGCCGATTTCGCGTGTGCGCTCGAAGACTGACATCGCCATGGTGTTAGCGATACCCAGAATGCCGATCAGCAGGGCAATCGAAGAGGTGCCCCAAGCAGAGGCGTGTGCCAGCCGGACAAACTGATTGTTCCCGGCGCGCTCGGCTGCGGGAACTGCGCGCAGCCCCGGCAGTGCAGCCTCAATTTGCGCCTGGGCGCGCTTCAAATACGCATCCGGTGCCTCGCCTGCAGGCGCGGGGCGGAGGCGCACATGGATTGTCGACACCTTGCCCTGGAGGCTGCTGAGCTGCTGCAACTGATCGAGAGGCATAATCACTGCGCCGGTCTCCAGCGCCGATCCGCCATGGTAGACCGCAACAACCATGAAAGGAGAACCCTGAATCGTCAGCGTGTCGCCGGTCTTCTTGTGCAGGCTGCCGGCCAGGAGTTCCCCCAGCATCACTTCAGGACGACCATCGTGAAGGGGCCGCCCTGAGAGCAATTGGAGTGATTCGAACTCGTAGGAGTCAGCCTTCCAGCCGTAGACAAGCGCATTCACTTCCGGCGTCAGGTCCATCACATTGAAGATCACGGGCGTAGCTTGTGCGACTGTGGAAAGTGCCTTTACCTTTGCTGTCGCCGATTGATCCAGCGAAGTACTGAGAAAAGTCTGCTGAATGATGGCGATGTCTGTACCGCTACTGGTATAGAGGCGTAGCCACGCCTGTTCGAATGCATTCGAAAATCCCACGAGGCCCACAAACGCGCCAATGGCCATGCCGATCCCACAGAGTGTCAGCAAAGTCCTCAACCGCCGGCGCCACAGATTCTTCCGCACAAATCCGATGAGCGACAGTTGAGCGGCCATGAAGTGGAAGTCAGTCCTTGGATTTAAGAATCGCACAAACGAGAATGCTAAGTTTATCCAGCCGTAACAGACCGTGTCCATCCGTGAAGCGCGGATCGAAGGTTTTGCTCAGTTTCCAGCTATAGACCTAACGGTCACAAGCCGGTCGGTGCACCGATGAACGACTTTGAAGCAGTTGCGCGCGCAGTGCCTGTCTTGCGTGCCTCGGATGTGATTACGATCAACGAAGGAGATGTGGTCGCGAATGGCCCGATCGCGATTATTGCACCCGGAACGGGCCTGGGCGAATCCTTTCTGACATGGAATGGTTCACAGTACGTTGCCCATAGCTCGGAGGGTGGCCACTCGGATTTCGCCCCAACGGACGAACGGCGGATCCGGCTGCTCAGATTCCTGCTGCGTCGGTGGGGTCACGTCGGAGTGGAACGAGTTTGCTCCGGTATCGGCAGTCCGAACATCTACGAGTTTTTGCGTGATGAGAAAAAATCCCGGAATGAATCGAAACTGCGGAACTGGTCGCGTCATCCAAACGTCATACGGAGCTATCGTGGAAGCCGCGCTTGATCCGCAAAACCAAGCGAATTGTGCAGGACCACGATCGAGGTCGTGGTTTCAATCCTTGCGAGCGAAGCGGGAAATGTGGCGCAGAAAGTCGTTGCGACAGGTGGGGTCTATTTGGCCGGCGGTGTTGCCCTGCACCAGTTGACAGCCCTGCAGGAGCCGCGATTTATGCAGGTCTTTAAAGAAAAGGGGCGCTTCGAAGACATGATGAAGCGCGTTCCCGTTCACATCATCACTACACGCGCCGCCCTTGTTGGAGCGGCGACTTTAGGGGCTGGAGAGCCTGAGAAACCAAAGGAGTAGTAGATGAGCGAGACTTTCCCCTCCGTCTATCTGGCAAGGCACGGTGAGACGGCCTGGACGGTTACCGGTCAACACACCGGCCTCACGGATTTGCCGCTTACTGAGCGTGGGGAGTGCAACGCGCGTCGGTTGCGGGAGAGATTGAGCGGACTGAGCTTTGCGAAAGTATTCACCAGCCCTTTGAAGCGGGCTATGCGGACATGTGAGCTGGCCGGCTTCGGATCTGTGGCCCAAGTGGATCGCGACCTGGTGGAGTGGAACTACGGTGAGTACGAAGGCCGTTTGACGGTGGAAATACTAGGGGATCGCCCCGGGTGGCAACTGTTCCGCGACGGATGCCCCGGCGGAGAATTGCCGCACCAAGTTGCGGCCCGTGCCGACCGCATAGTGTCGCGCGCGCGCGCGGCGGCGGGGGACGTTCTGCTTTTTTCCAGTGGTCATTTTCTTCGCATGCTGGCCGCACGCTGGACCAGTCTCGAAACCCTCCACGCCCGCTCGCTCATGCTTGGCACGGCCAGCCTGAGCGCACTGGGTTATGAGCACAGCCTCTCGCAGCCT
Source organism: uncultured Acidobacteriaceae bacterium (assembly GCA_963745845.1). GTDB lineage: Bacteria > Acidobacteriota > Terriglobia > Terriglobales > Acidobacteriaceae > Telmatobacter. Next base: position 626,777 of record CAVUZE010000008.1, read on the forward strand.
GTCATCCGGCTGTGGAACGACACCCATCATGTAATCACGACAAACTCGAAGGAAGGTGTTTGCGCGCCGGAGCAGTTTGCAACCAACGAGGTGACCCGATGAAAGCGACACAACGGCTGCACGACGAGGGCCAGAGTCTCTGGCTCGACAATATTACCCGCGACCTGCTCGACAGCGGCACACTGAAACAATACATCGATGAGCTGTCGATCACCGGGCTCACCTCGAATCCGACGATCTTCGATCATGCGATCAAGAATAGCGCTACCTATGACCCGGCGATCACTCAGAAGATGAAGAAAGGTGTATCGGCCGAAGCACTATTCTTCGAGTTGGCCATAGACGACCTCACCCGTGCGGCAGATCTTTTCCGTCCCATTCACGAAAAGACAAACGGAGTGGACGGATGGGTCTCGCTGGAAGTGTCTCCCCTGCTCGCATACGACACGGCCAGCACTCTCGCCGCCGCCAAGGGATTGTTTGCGCAGGCGCAACGTCCAAACCTGTTTATCAAGATTCCGGGCACAAAAGAAAGCCTTCCCGCAGTCGAGGAGGCGATCTTTGCCGGCATTCCCATCAACGTCACTCTCCTGTTCTCTGCCGAGCAATACCTGGCGGCTGCCGAGGCATTCCTGCGCGGTATCGAGCGGCGTGTCGAGGCCGGCCTGAATCCCCGTGTCGACTCCGTGGCCTCGGTATTCATCAGCCGCTGGGATGCCGCTGTGGCTAGCAAAGTACCGGAGGAGCTACGCAACCAACTTGGCATCGCCATCGCGAAACGCACGTACAAGGCGTCGAGCACTTTGCTCGGCTCGGCACGCTGGCAGCGTATCTACAACCTCGGCGGCCGTCCACAACGTCTCTTGTGGGCCAGCACGGGGACCAAAGATCCCAAAGCGTCCGACGTCCTCTACGTCAAGGCCCTGGCTGCGCCTTTCACCGTGAACACCATGCCCGAGGGGACATTGAAAGCGTTGGCGACGCACACTGATTTGGGCGAATTGCTGCCGACCGACGGCGGAAACAGCGAGGAAGTTCTGGGACAGTTCGCTAAAGCCGGCGTTGATATCGATGCGTTGGCTGCGAAGCTTCAAAGTGAAGGAGCCGAGTCCTTTGTCAAGTCGTGGAATGAGCTGATGGGAGTTATTTCTTCCAAGACGGCGTCGCTTGACAAGAGCGCCACCGTCGCAGCTGTCAAGTAGGCGAAATCAAGACGAATGAATCGCGTTGAGCGCGTGGACCCGAGAGGAGCATGAGATGGCAGCACACGTTGAACCCGCGGTAGGTCGGTCAACAACCAGGCAGTCGGCGTGGAACGCACTCGCGTCGCATCACAAAGAAGTTTCGAAGCTGCACCTTCGCCAGCTTTTTGAGGTCGATCTGACGCGCGGAGAGCGGATGACGGTAGAGGCCGCCGGTTTGTATCTCGATTACTCGAAGAACCGAATTACCGACGACACGCTCCGACTTCTTCTTCAACTTGCAGAGGAATCCAGATTGCGCGCGCGCATTGACGCGATGTTCGATGGGGAAAAGATCAACATTACCGAAAAACGCGCAGTCCTGCACACCGCACTGCGGGCTCCGAAGGGCGCGACAATTCTGGTCGATGGAAAGAACGTAGTACCCGAAGTGCATGCGGTGCTTGACCGGATGGCTGACTTTTCCAATCGCGTGCGTAGCGGAGTGTGGAAGGGCCACACCGGCGAACGCATTCGTAACGTTGTCAATATCGGAATCGGAGGCTCAGACTTGGGCCCCGTGATGGCTTACGAAGCGCTTCGTTACTACAGCGATCGTTCGATGACCTTTCGCTTTGTCTCCAACGTAGACAGCACTGACTTTGCCGAAGCTGTGCAGGATCTTGAGCCCGCAGAAACCCTGTTCATTGTTTCATCAAAGACCTTCACAACACTGGAAACGATGACGAATGCTCGGACAGCCCGCGCCTGGTCGCTCGCGGGCCTTGGTGGTGACGAGAAATCAGTGGCGAAGCACTTTGTCGCCGTCTCCACCAACGCCGCCGAGGTCTCAAAGTTCGGAATCGATACTGCCAACATGTTTGGCTTCTGGGATTGGGTCGGTGGCCGCTACTCGATGGATTCAGCCATTGGGCTCTCGACCATGATTGCCATAGGTCCGGAGAATTTCCGCGCTATGCTGGATGGCTTTCGCCAGATGGATGAGCATTTCCGCACGGCCCCCTTTGAAGGCAATCTTCCAGTGCTTATGGGCCTGCTCTCCCTTTGGTACAACAACTTTTTCGGTGCGCAGACAGTAGCAGTGTTGCCGTATGAGCAATATTTGAAGCGTTTTCCGGCCTATCTCCAGCAATTGACAATGGAGAGCAATGGAAAGCATGTAACGGTCAATGGAGAACAGGTTTCCCATGACACCGGAGCGATTTACTGGGGAGAGCCGGGGACGAACGGACAACACTCTTTTTACCAATTAATTCATCAAGGAACCCGGCTCATTTCCTGCGACTTCATCGCGTTTGCCAGGCCGCTTAATCCGTTGGGCCGGCACCACGACATGCTACTGGCCAATGTTTTCGCGCAGACCGAAGCGCTTGCCTTCGGGAAAACGCCGGAGCAAGTGAAGGCTGAAGGCACGCCCGATTGGCTGATACCGCACCGCGTATTCGAAGGCAACCGGCCATCGAACACGATTCTCGTCGATCGCCTCACGCCCGAGGTGTTGGGCAAGTTGGTTGCTCTCTATGAACACGCCGTCTTCACTCAGGGTGTCATCTGGAATATCGACTCGTTCGATCAATGGGGCGTTGAGTTAGGAAAGGTGCTGGCCCAACGGATGATCCCGGAACTAGAGAGCCAGACAGAGCCCAAGCTCGCCCACGACAGCTCAACGAACAGCTTGATCCGGCGCTATCGAAAGCTTAAGTGAGCATCATGATGTTCGGGGTCGAGAGGTCGCATTCCCTGCAAAGAGGGGGCCTCTCTGCCGCCGAGTTCAGGCCGCGTCTTGGACTGGAACACACCCATGTGCTTCAATTCTAGAAATCGGAGGTGACCAAGAATGGATAACAACGCACAACAACTTCAACAAATGAGGGCAAATCCCGGTTTCGTCGCGGCGCTGGATCAAAGCGGTGGCAGTACGCCCAAGGCGCTCAGTTCGTATGGAATTAAGGAAAATGCGTGGTCCAATGAGGCCGAAATGTTTGCGCTCGTGCATCAAATGCGCACGCGGATCATTACCAGTCCCAGCTTCACGGGGAAGCGGATTCTTGCCGCCATCCTGTTCGAGAACACGATGGACAGCGACATCGAAGGGCAGCCAAGCGCGGACTATCTATGGAAGGTGAAACGGGTTGTGCCTCTTCTAAAAGTGGATGAGGGTCTTGCAGCGGAGAAGGACGGTGTTCAGTTGATGAAGCCGATGACCAATCTTGCTGCGTTGCTCGCGAAGGGCAAGGCGAAACGCATATTCGGAACCAAGATGCGCTCATTTATCAAACAAGCCAACGAAGCGGGCATCCGGGACATCGTGAACCAGCAGTTCGAGGCGGCTGGGCAGATCATTGCGACGGGTCTCGTGCCGATCCTCGAGCCAGAAGTCGACATTCACTGCCCGGAAAAAGCCAAAGCTGAAGGGCTGCTTAAGGCGACCCTGCTTGAGGGGCTCAACGAATTGCCAGTGGGCCAGCTGGTCATGCTCAAGCTCACCTTACCGGAGCAGGATGACCTCTACGCTGAGTGCGTCGCTCATCCCAAGGTCGTTCGGGTGCTTGCGTTGTCGGGCGGTTATTCACAGGCAGAAGGCAACAACCGCCTGCGCAGGAATCACGGCATCGTGGCCAGCTTCTCGCGCGCCCTGGTCGAGGGGCTGTCGGTCCAGCAATCCGATGCCGAGTACAACGCCGTGCTGGATAAATCCATTCAGAGCATCTATGAGGCGTCTACGACCAAAACTGGCGATCAACCGAATATCGAAAAGCAAGAAGATAGCCGATCGCGGATTGGGCAAACGGTGTGAGGGTCTGCGATGGAATCGTTGCGAGATGCAATCACTCAGATATCGCAGTAAATCAAACGAGTCTTCAGAGGGAGGTTTTATGCAATTAGGAATGATAGGGCTTGGTCGCATGGGCGCCAACATGGTGCGCAGGCTGATTAGGAACGGACATAGCTGCGTTGTGTTTGACAGGTCGGCACAAGCCATCAGCGAACTGGTCAAGGACCATGCGCTAGGAGCCGACTCTCTGGTCGATTTAGTGAAGAAACTCGAGAGGCCGCGGGCAGTCTGGCTGATGGTTCCTGCAGCAGTCGTCGATGACACCATCGCCGATCTTTTGCCGTACCTCGAACCAGGTGACATCCTGATCGACGGCGGAAATTCCTACTACATCGACGACATCAAGCGCGCGAAAGATCTCGCGCCGCGCAAAATTCACTACGTTGACGTAGGCACCAGCGGCGGTGTGTGGGGCCTTGAGCGCGGCTACTGCATGATGATTGGCGGCGAGAAAGAAGTCGTCGGACATCTCGATCCTATTTTCTCGGCATTGGCTCCTGGTAAAGGAGATATATTACGCACGCCGGGACGCGAGAAACTCGATGGCACAGCGGAACAAGGCTACCTGCACTGCGGCCCGAACGGCGCCGGTCACTTTGTCAAGATGGTTCACAACGGAATTGAATACGGAATCATGGCGGCCTATGCAGAAGGGTTGTCCGTGTTGCGCTCAGCAAACGTTGGGAAGCGGCAAGAAGGGATTGATGCAGAGACGACGCCTCTCCGCGATCCCGAGCACTATCAGTACGACCTGGATCTCAAGAATATCGCCGAAGTCTGGCGACGCGGCAGTGTGATCGCGTCATGGCTATTGGATCTCACGGCAACCGCGCTGGTTCAGGATCCTGGCCTTTCGAAGTTCGCCGGGCGCGTGTCCGACTCCGGTGAAGGCCGCTGGACGATTAAGGCAGCGATCGATGAAGCGGTGCCGACTCCAGTGCTGACCGCCTCGCTTTACGAGCGTTTCAGCTCTCGTGGCGAAGCCGATTATGCAGACAAACTGCTGTCCGCGATGCGCTTCGAGTTCGGCGGACATTTGGAAAAGCCAGCTGAAAAATCTGAGGCTGCTTGAAGGAGACGACATTTATGAAAAATTCCCACTCGGACGCGCTCGTTTTTTTCGGCGCCACCGGCGATCTTGCCTACAAAAAGATTTTCCCGTCCCTGCAGGCGATGGTGAAAAGAGGGCATCTCAATGTTCCTGTCGTCGGCGTCGCCAAGGCTGGATGGAATCTCGACCAGTTTCGTGCTCGGGCGAAAGACAGTTTGGAAAAACACGGTGGTCTCGATCACGCCGCTTTCGAAAAGTTGATTGGCTTGCTGGGCTATGTGGACGGGGATTATCAGGATCCAGCCACGTTCAGCGCTCTTCGCGAGCAACTCAAGGACGCACGAAGTCCAGCCCATTACCTGGCCATTCCGCCGGTTCTATTCGAAACCGTGGTGGAACGTCTGAACCAGTCGAATTGCAGTCAGGGAGGGCGCGTCATCGTCGAGAAGCCCTTCGGACACGATCTGGCCTCCGCGCAGAAACTGAACCGCGTCCTGCTTAACGTTTTCGATGAATCCGACATCTTTCGTATCGACCACTATCTCGGAAAGCGCGCCGTGAACAATGTGTTGGCATTCCGCTTCGCCAACACTTTTGTTGAGCCTTTCTGGAACCGCAATTACGTCGAGAGCGTCGAGATCACGATGGCGGAGGATTTCGGCGTTCAAGGACGAGGGGCTTTTTACGACCAGACTGGCACGATCCGCGATGTGGTCCAGAACCACCTGTTTCAGGTAGTGTCGAACCTGGCAATGGAGCCGCCGGTGGCATTTGACAGCCACTCACTGCGCGACGAGAAAGTGAAAGTGCTGAAGGCGATTCCGTCGATCGACGAGAAGAACCTGGTCCGTGGGCAGTTCCGGGGCTATCGCGATGAAAATGGAGTCGCCAAAGACTCGCAGACGGAAACCTTTGCCGCGGTGAAACTGGAAATCAATTCGTGGCGTTGGAAAGGTGTGCCTTTCTATATTCGCGCCGGCAAGAACTTGCCAGCCACCTGTACCGAAGTTGTCGGTAAGCTGCGCAATCCTCCCACGCCGATTCCGGAAAACCCGCAGGCAGAGAATTATCTCCGGCTACGGCTGAGTCCGGATGTGACGATTGCCATGGGAATGATGGCACTGTGTCCGACAGCAGAAGGACTCTCTCTTGAAACCGGAGAAATGGTGGCCAGCCACTGTCCGCAGGCGGATGAAATGGATGCGTACGAACGCGTTCTCGGGGCCGCAATGGCTGGGGACAGCCATTTGTTCGCGCGTGAAGACTATGTCGAAGAGGCATGGCGGATTGTCGAACCGGTGTTGAAAAGGAACACGCCGGTTTATCAGTACGCACCTCACACCTGGGGTCCGGAGGAAGTGGAGCGCGTGACTCCGGCCGGGGGCTGGAGCAATCCCGGCGAACAGAAAGCGTTCGCTGTGGCAAGCGAGGCGGCGTAATGAAAATCGAAACCTTCCCCGATGCCGAATGTGTCGCTCGTGAAGCGGCAAAGCTCATTGCTCATGAGGCAAGGACTGCCGTCGCCGTTCGCGGCAAATTCAGCATGGCCGTGAGCGGCGGTAAGACACCTTGGATCATGCTTCGCCATCTCGCGCAGGAAGATGTCCCATGGAACGCCGTTCACGTCTTTCAAGTGGATGAAAGAATTGCACCGCCGGGAGATCCCGATCGAAACCTGACACACTTGCGCGAGAGCCTGCTTACAAATGCTCCGCTGCGCCCCGAGCAGATTCACGCCATGCCGGTAGAATCGGACGATCTCGAAGCGGGCTGCACACGTTACGCGTTGACGTTGGGCGAGATCGCAGGTTCGCCGCCGGCACTGGATCTGGTTCATCTTGGTCTCGGGCCCGACGGCCATACAGCGTCGCTTGTTCCGGGAGATCCAGTCCTTGATGTCAGGGACGCAGATGTTGCGCTGACTGGAATCTACCAGGGACGGCGGCGCATGACTGTGACGTATCCGACAATTAACCGCTCCTCTCTCGTGCTGTGGCTGGTGACTGGCGGCGAGAAGGCAGGGATGCTCGCCCGTCTATCGGCGGGAGATATCTCGATTCCAGCTGGACGGGTTCGCTCGGATCGATCCGTAGTCTTGGCAGATCAAGTCGCCGCGGCTCAATTGGATGGGAATATGAAGACGGAGGTAGCTTGAGAGCCAGGAGAAGGAAACAGGAACGCTGCAGAGGAGGATTCAACGTGAACTTGAAGCTGAATTGCGGTTTGGTGATCTCCCTGTGGCTGGGGGCGTCCCTTGCGTGGGCCGATACTTTGGAACTGAAGAATGGCAGCCTGATTAAGGGCAAGTTCATAGGCGGCACAGAGAGTGTGATCAGCTTTCAGGTCGGCTCCTCGGTGCAGAAGTACAACGTCGCTGATATCGTTTCGCTCAAGTTTGATTCCGAAGGGACAGCCAGCGACCAGCCAAAGCCGGGGCAGGATTCGCTTCCCAGCTCGCCGCCGCCAGCAGCGGATGCCGGCATGAAGACACCGGCGTATGTCACCATCCCGGCAGGAACGACTATCTACGTGCGCACTATCGATGCAATCGATTCCACACAGGAACAAGTGGGCGATCGATTCCAGGCCTCGCTTGAAGAGCCGTTGCGCGTGGACGGTATCGAGATCGTCACCAGGGATGCCGGCGTCTATGGCCGACTGGCGGAGTCGAAAGAGTCCGGAACGTTCGCTGGTCGATCGCAGCTACGGCTGGAACTAACGGCGCTTGTGGTCAATGGGCAGACGGTGCCAATCGTGACGGGAGACTATGAATTGACCGGCAAGTCGCGCGGGGCGAGCACTGCGAAGAGAACGGTTGGTGGGGCAGCGGTGGGATCGATCATCGGTGCCCTCGCCGGCGGCGGCGAAGGTGCAGCAATCGGCGCGGGCGTCGGCGCGGCCGCAGGTGCTGGGTCCGAAATAATCACCAGGGGAGACCAGGTGAGAGTGCCGTCCGAGACGTTCATCGAGTTCACCCTGCTGCAAGATGTATCGATACCGAAGCCCGGGAATTAGTTCATGGCAGAGTAACGAAAGAAACCCAGTCAAATCATGCGGCGTCAAGACTGGTTCTCCACTAATCTATCGGTCAGAAGCTGGCTGGACGATACTAGCATCGGCTGAGTTCGGCTCAGATGACCGCTTGACCTTCGCAGCGCTGTTAGTCTTAGACGAACTACCTTTTTCCGCGACCAGGATGCATACGCCGGACCAACGGTCATGCTCCACTCCTGGTGGGGGAGTCGCCTACGGAGTGGGCGAAGATTCAGTCACCGATGACAGAACTGCAGGGTCAATCGTATGCATGCCGCCGTCGCTCAGTTCCTCCCCGCCATGCGAAGGTGACGTAGCACTGAATCTGCTTCGCACATGCTGCCAAGCAGGGATTGTCCTATCGCAGTTTGTTGCAATGTGAGTGATCCCTATCGGATTCTTCGGGGAGAGATACCCCTGACGCAGAAATTCTGCGCTGCATGATGGTTCGGAGTTTGGCTGCTCGTTCGGCATTCAGACCGAGATGTGAATGGTCTTCCATTACCTCAAGCGCGAATCGCAGGTCATTTATGAGGACAGCAGTTGTTTCAGCGAACATATTCTTAATTCTAGTCGATGCTGAGATAAATTGCTTTTTTCGAGCCTGTTGTTTCAAGGCAGTTCAACTCGGAAATTGACGGGAAGGCATGTGCCATCATTCACTTACCTCGTCAAATCCGTTGCGCCCGTGACGAGCATAATGTTCGACTCATCCCCGGCGAAACTCCGCTTGGACCGCGCTGTGCATGCATCTGGGGCTGTTTCCTGGGTCAAGATTCCTCAAATGCAAAGCGGCGGAACTGGTAGGCTCCGCCGCCGATTACGCGATCCGCTGCTTGATGCCGCAGCTATCGATTACTTGTGGTCATTGCCGCCCGCATGTTCACCACCACCGCCGTGGGCTTGTCCTCCGCCTCCATGCGATGCGCCGCCACGAGGTGCGGAGGCGTGCGATTGGGCATGAGCTGCGCTAGGACGGGCTCCACCGGCATGCGAGGTTTCGCGATTCACAGCGCCGCCGCGCGGTGCCGATGCGGGTGATGCACGATGACCTGCACTCGGGCGCGGTCCACCAGCATTGGCCCCCCCACCGTTTGTGCGGGCTTCGCCGCCCGATCGTCCACTGTAAGCAACGCGGCCAACTCCGCCATGGTAGCTTCCTCCACCATCGCCATTAAAGCGGTGGCCTCCCCAGCCGTGGCCATAGCCCCAGCCTGCCCATGGGCCCATACCCAGGAAGATGCCGTTGTAGAAGTAGCCTGAGCCGTAGTACCCCATTGGTGCACAGGCGTATGGCTCATAGCCGTAGTAACCGTACGAACAGACGGGTTGAACGCCGATGTTGACCGAAATCTGCGCATGAGCCGCTGCTGGCGCCAGGGCCAGGCCGGCAAGTAATGCTGTGGTTGAAACTAGAATCTTGAGTCCGCGCATGTGTGACCCCCTTAAGGTGTCTGCGGTTCATGTTGTTGCGTGGGATGTTCTGTTGCCGTAAAGAATAAACCAGCAACATCAGCCACCATAAGGATTTCGAAACCGTTCATGGTGCCCCTCACAATGTCGAGGGCTCTTGTCTATCCACCTATCCCTACGCTTTGTACTGTAGGGAGCGGCATCGAAAGAGTCTGAGCAATTGTGCGCATTGTGAAGTGGGCCAATAAACCCTAGCCCCGACACTTATCGCGCAGTTTCTGGAATACAGTTGTCTGGTCAATTTTGCTCAGCTCTAAAGGATGAGCGCGAAGAACCACAGGGGCGCCCAATGTTGCTCAATTCAAGGGCACCCCTTGCGATTACGAGCAGATTTGACCATTCTCCTCGCACTCCATTCTGACAAGATTCATAAGGATGTAGTTATACGTCAGAACGTGATAGACGGCGCTAGCTGTGGGTTCGAAAAGCGAAGGTGCGCCGAGGAGTACCGTGACGTCTTCTATGAGGATTTCGGAGCAGCAATCCCTACACGAGTGCTGGTGTGGCTGGGTGAGCGCGCGATTCAGCCGATCGATCATGCAGGCTCCTCGAATGAGCATCCGCTGGTCGATAATGCCGCTGTTAGTCATTGCATTAGTGGCAACGCTATCAGCGCGAGGAAAGTCGCAAGCTATGTCTTCTTCGGGAGACTCCTCGGACCCCACGGCAACCACGACGTCGGGTCAACTGGAACTGACTTATGCTCTGCCGACGCAGAGAACAAAAGTGAACAACTACATCTTTGACGCGTTCGGTCCATACCCCATTGTCGGCGCTACGTTCGCAGCTGGCATCAATCAATTCACCAATTCGCCGCCAGAATGGAACCAGGGGGTTGAGGGCTTCAGCAAGCGATTTGGGTCCAACTTTGGCATTGAAGCTGTCAGCACCACGACGCGCTATGGGCTCGCACAAGCATTCAGAGAAGATACGCTGTATTACCGTTGCGATTGCAATCGGCTTTTCCCGAGACTGCGCCATGCTGTGTTATCGACTTTGACGGGACGGCAGGGCGAAGGTGGCCATCGCGTCTTCTCCATCCCCGGGCTTGTCGCTCCTTATGCAGGTTCGATGACTGCGGTTTACAGCTGGTATCCAGGCCGCTTCGGAGCGAAGGACGCATTTCGGATGGGCAACTATAACTTGCTTGGGGATGTAGGTGCGAACATTGGTTTGGAGTTCTTCTATAGCGGACCGCACTCGCTTCTTTCCCGTATGCACCTGAATAATGCGCACGGCTCACCGGACCCGGGTCCGAGTCATTGAGCGACCGTGGACTCACGGCATCTGTTGGCTTGAGCCCTCCAACTCAGGGGCGTCCGGCCGTGCGATTGCCCTCTGCGGTGCGCCTTGGCACGGGACTGTTCACAAGTTTCTTTGAGTGGTTCGGCGACCTCGGCATCTTTTCCTGGCACGTACTGAAAGCAATGGTTACGCCTCCGTATGAATGGCGTGAATTCATTCGGCAACTCGATGAGGTTGGATCGAAGTCACTGCCGCTGGTCGCACTGGCAGGCGCCGCGATCGGCGTCGTGATCTCGCTCGAGGCTCGTTACAGTCTAAGTCGATTCGGCGCGAAGTCGATGTTTCCCGCCACTCTTGTGTACTCAGTGATCCAGGTGATGGGTCCAGTTATTACTGGCTTGGTGGTGAGCGGCCGGGTGGGCGCCGGCATCGGTGCAGAGCTTGCGTCGATGAAAGTGACCGAGCAGATCGATGCTCTCGAGGCATCCGCAATCAACCCTTATAGGTATTTGGCCGCGACGCGCATCCTGGCATGCATTCTTATGCTGCCGTTGTTGACTCTTGCTGCTGACGCGTGCGGTTTGTTAACTGGCTGGTTCGCACAAGCTCTTGTTGAGCCGCTCTCTTTTCATCAGTTCATTCAAAGCGGCTTCCATGGAGCCACCTTTAACTCCTTCCTGCCCCCGACCTTTAAGACTGCGGTATACGGACTGATCATCGGACTCATTGCCTGCTTCCAGGGAATGCGTACAACCGGAGGTGCTGCCGGCGTTGGTCGTGCGGCCACCAACTCAGTTGTTCTTGCCTCGCTCTTCCTGATCTTGGCAGATGTGGTGCTGGTGAAATTCATTCTCGTTGTCTTTCCTTAACCGGTGTTTCAACTATTCGTGAAACTAATATGGCAACAGCCTATGACAATCCGGTGAAGCAAGGGCATGACAGGGGGGACCGAACTGCGCCTGTTGTCGCTGTCGAGAATGTGCGGAAGACCTTTGGCAGTCACACGGTGCTCAATGGAATCAGCCTGAGTGTGCGCCGCGGCGAGACCCTCGCCGTGCTTGGGCGAAGCGGAACAGGTAAGAGCGTGTTGCTGAGACTCATCATCGGTCTCGAGAAACCTGACTCCGGTTCCGTTCGCATACACGGCCAGGACATTGCCAGCCTGGCTCTCGATCAATTGGGAACAATCAGAAAGAAGATGGGTTTCCTCTTTCAGCATGCGGCGCTCTACGATTCGCTCACTGTTGCAGAGAATGTGGCATTTCCCCTGCAACACCATCGGGGAGATATGTCGAAGGCCGAGCGGTCCGAATGCGTGAATCAGTTACTGGCGGAAGTTGGGATGGAAGGCAACCTCGAAAAGATGCCATCCGACATTTCAGGCGGGATGCAAAAGCGCGTGGGTCTGGCACGTGCACTCGCGCTGGAGCCCGAGATTCTGCTGCTCGACGAGCCGACAGCCGGCCTCGACCCTATCAGCTCAGCGGAGATCAACGATCTGATTCTCAAACTTCAGCGGGAACGGCAGATGGCTTCCGTCGTAGTGACGCACAATCTGCACAGTGCCAAAACAATCGCAAACAGGCTGGCCATCTTGAATGAGGGGAATGTCGTGATCGAGGGGACCTTTGACGATCTTCAACAAAGCGACATCCAGTTTGTGAATGAATTCTTAAAGCTCTCGTAGGGGGACATATGTCAAGAATTGCGCGGTTAGGTGCATTCATCGTTGTAACGTTGGCGGTCCTGGCTTCGGGCGTCTTCATTATCGGCAGCAAGGAGTATCTGTTTCGTTCCACATATGAACTGAAGGCGCAGTTCAAAGATGTAGTCGGCCTGGCTGAAGGCGCCGACGTGCAGGTGGGCGGCGTTCACAGCGGAACAGTGACAGGGATCGAGTTACCTAGAAAGCCCGGAGATGAGGTCACGGTGATCATGGAACTCGCCAAATCCACTCACGAGATTATCAAGCAGGACTCCGTGGCATCCATCCAAACCGAAGGCTTGCTGGGCAATCAATATCTGGCCATTTCATTTGGATCTTCTGGGCATGCCGAGGTAAGAGATGGCGAGACCATTCAGAGCGAACCGCCCCTCGAGATGGCGGATCTGCTCAGAAAGACCAACGGCATCTTGGACAGCAGCCAGCAGGCTGTGCAGAACGTGACTATGGCCACCGCGCATCTGAATTCAGTGAGCAGCAAGATCGATTCCGGGCAGGGAACCGTGGGCGCATTGGTGAACGACAAGCAACTCTATAGCGATCTCGAGCAGACAACGACCACCCTGCACTCGACGATGCTCCAGGCGCAAACCGGCGTAACGGACTTCCAGGAGAACATGGAAGCGCTCAAACATAACTTCCTGCTAAGCGGGTATTTCAAGAAGCGCGGTTATGAAGACTCCGCCGATCTGGGCGCGAATGCGATTGGCGGGCTTCCCAAGGGCACGCCTGTGAAGGTGTTCAGCTATACAGTAAAGCAGCTCTTCGACGGCCGCGATTCAGCCAAACTGAAGAATCAGAAATCTCTTAACGCTCCCGGTGACTTTCTGGCGCAGAATGAATTTGGAGTTGCCGTCATCACTGCTTCCACCGGCATGGAGGGCGATAGCCAGAAGGACGCGGTCCTCACCGAAGCCAGGGCCATGATCATTCGCGAGTATCTCGCAGGGAACTTTGGATTTGATAACTCCTTATTGAAGACGTTGGGGTTGGGAAAGGAAGCCGGCCCGAACGTCGATGCTGACTGGGGCTCGATTCAGATTCTCATTTTCGCGACAGGAACGGAGATGCCAGCCGACAAGCCTTCGACACCCGCGAGTACACCGATTGCCAGTGCCAGCCAGCCCCTCCCGGCTTCCGCCGCGGCAACTCAAAAACAATAACGCCTAGGGCAGGAACAGAACCACTTCACCGGCAAGTTATCATCAGCATTGTGTTCCAAATTCGGCGGCCTAAGACAGGGTGGCCGAGAGGAAGGAGTTCGCTAGATGAGCAGCTCTCAATCCGATGCCCTTGTGGTCTATGGCGTGACCGGCGATCTGGCGCACAAGATGATCTTCCCCGCGCTTTATGCGATGGTGAAACGCGGAAACCTCAATGTTCCGGTGATCGGCGTCGCATTTCCCAAATGGAGTCTGGAGCGTCTGCAAAGGCGCGTGACTGACAGCATCAAGCGATCGGGTGGAATCGATGATAAGCGGGCTTTCCAGCATCTCTTGTCCCTGCTCGAATATGTAAGTGGCGACTATAACGAAAGCAATACATTCGCCGCGATCAAAGCGGCGCTCGGGAAAGCGCGCCGTCCTGCGCACTACCTCGCCATCCCGCCTTCGCTCTTCGAGACCGTGATCAAAGGGCTGGGTGCAGCGAAGCTATCCGAGAATGCGCGCGTCATCGTCGAGAAACCGTTCGGGCGAGATTTGGCATCGGCCCGCGCGTTGAACCGGGCGGCTCGTGCGGTCTTCCCTGAAGATTCGATCTTCCGCATCGATCACTTCCTTGGGAAGGAAGCGATCATGAACATCCTTTACTTCCGCTTTGCCAATTCATTCCTCGAACCAATCTGGAATCGGAACTACGTGTCGAGCGTTCAAATCACCCTGTCCGAAAGCTTTGGGGTGGGAACGCGGGGCGCGTTTTATGAATCCGCCGGCTGCTTGCGGGACGTCATCCAGAACCATCTATTCCAGATTGTCGCGCTGCTTGCCATGGAGCCGCCCGCAGGCCGAAATTTCGGAGCTGTACAAACTGAGAAAGCCACGGTGTTCAAGGCGATGCGACCTTTGGAACCAGACGACATGGTTCGCGGTCAATATGCTGGTTACCGCCAGGAGAAGGATGTAGCAAAGAAGTCCGACGTCGAGACGTATTGCGCTCTGCGATTGTTCATCGACTCATGGCGCTGGGATGGAGTGCCGTGGTATCTCCGCTCGGGCAAGTATCTGCCTGACACCGCGACGGAGATTCTTGTGGAACTGAAGGCGCCCCCGCAGAAGCTTTTCGCCGACGCAGCGGTGCCTAATAGTCAAGCAAATTATCTGCGCTTTCGGCTTTCTCCCAATGCGGCAATCGCGCTCGCCGCACGCGTCAAGCTCCCCGGGCAGGAGTTTATCGGACAGCAGCGAGAGCTTTATTTGCTGGAAGAACAGGCGGGGGAAGAAACGCCTTACGAGAGGCTCTTAGGAGACGCGATGCAAGGGGACGGAGGTCTCTTTACTCGCGAAGACGCAGTTGAAGCCGCATGGGCGGTAGTCGATCGGGTTCTCAAGCATCATCCACGGGTTCGCCCGTACAAACGGGGAACCTGGGGGCCCAGACAGGCTGATGCGCTTATCGCGGCAAATGGAAAATGGCACAACCCCAGCGAGGCTGTTTAATCTGGATACGCAGCGCTCCAGACGATCTGTTGGATCAAAGCACACGATTCTCTGTTTGCCGGTTGTCGAGCAATGACACGGCTGTTGGCGTGCGATTTAATATGTCGCGTCCCCCTTGTCTTCGGCTTAGCATCTCTAGTCATGCTGGATCCTAACTTACCTTCGAAGTGAGCACTGTAGCTCAGCCATCTCTTCATTCATTTGAAAGACTAAGTAGGAAGAAGGAAAGACTATCTTCTCCCCCAGGTCCTAGAGCCTCAGTAAGTTAATCTGGCATGCGCGCCTTTGGGACCCCCAGGCTGCGCATGAACGAAGACGTACGAGAGCGAATCGAACTCGAGAAATGATTGGAGAACACGACATGCCACTTACCACGGTCCTGATCACAATAGTCGCAGTAGGAGTTGTGCTATGGCTTGTAAACCGCTTCATTCCGATGCAGGGACAAATCAAATCGATTCTGAATGGGGTGGTCGTCATCGTTTTGGTTGTATGGCTCGGAAATCTCTATGGGCTGTTTGACCATCTCCGGCAATTCCACGTCGGGCGTTGACCTATCGTAGGACAAAACCCGACACTTGCTAACCCGCCAACCGAAGACAACAACGCAATTCGGCAGTCTCTGCCTGTAGGAGTCAGCGTGAAATATACACTTATGTTAGTAGCCGGAAGTGCCATCGGCTTGAGCGCATTCGCTCAAGCCAGTTCACAGCAATCGGTGATTGTACCTGCCGGTACAACGCCAATTTTTGTGGTGAATGAGGTAAGCCGCACAGTCGTAGCCGTCAATTACGAGCATCGCGGCGGAGCTTCCAGCGTGGATTTCGCCGGCACCGCATTGCTGCCGTCCGCTAACGGAACCGCCAAAGTGCGCAGCAAACGCGGCACAATGGAAGTGGAAGCAGAATTCGGGAACCTGCAGAGTCCAACCATCTTCGGCACCGAATATCTCACTTACGTTCTATGGGCGATTTCACCGGATGGTCGCGCGGCAAATCTTGGAGAAATACTGATCGGCGACAACGATCGAAGCAAACTGAAGGCGACCGCCAATCTCCAGGCATTCGCGCTGATTGTTACTGCGGAGCCGTATTATGCAGTTCACCAGCCCAGCAACGTGGTCGTGCTCGAAAATGTTGTACGCGCCGACACCAAGGGAACGTCCGAAGCCGTGGACGCAAAGTACGAGCTCATGGAACGTGGTGGTTATATCCCGACCGGATACAAGTTCGACCCTGTGGTGCTGGATGCCAAGTTGCCTCTGGAATTCCTTGAAGCGCGCAACGCGCTTCGGATTGCGAAATCTGAGGGTGCTGAGTCGTACGCCGCCGATAGCTATCAGCACGCCGTCCTGTTGATGAACACTGCAGACGCATACGCGACTCAGAATCATTCCGAAATGAAACAACTGATTGCGGCTTCCCGCGAAACCACTCAGACGGCAGAGGACGCTCGATCGATCGCGGTCAAAAGAATTGAAGAGGCCCGCAGGGCAGACGAGCGCCAGGCATCGCAAGACGCACAGGCAAGGTCACAGGCCCAGGCTGACAGCGCGAATCTCCAGAAGGAACAGGCACAATCCGATGAAGCAGGTGCGCAAGCTGCCGAGGCACGGGCCCAGGCCGACTTGCTCAGAACTCAAACAGCATCGGATGCCGCCGTTACCGCAGCCCAGGCTGATGCCGCTGCGTCCAGGTCGATCGCGGACAAGGCTCAGCAGGATCAGCACCAGTCGGATAGCGAAAAGGCCGTCCTGCGAGCGCAGTTGTCTGAGCAGCTGAACAGGATTCTCGCAACGCGGGATACTGCTCGCGGGCTCATTGTCAGCATGTCCGATGTCCTGTTTGACACTGGAATGTATTCATTGAAGCCAGGCGCTAGAGAGAAACTGGCGAAGGTCGCTGGAATACTGATCGCCTACCCAAGCTTGGACATCCAGGTTGGCGGTTACACAGACAATGTTGGCGGGGATGAGATGAACCAAAAACTGTCCGAGAATCGCGCCGGTGCTGTGCGCGATTACCTCGTCGGGGCAGGTGTAGCAACCAATTCAGTAACCGCAAAGGGCTTCGGCAATTCTGAGCCGGTGGCCTCGAACGATAACTCTGCCGGCCGGCAAGAGAACCGGAGAGTGGAGTTAGTTGTATCTGGCGACGCAATCGGAACCCCGGGCAATGCAACGGTAGGAAGATTGCAGTAACTCAACCGTATGTCCGCTGCGCGCTCGAAAGAGGCGCAGCGGATGCGGAGTAATCGGGTTTGCACTTAGGAAAGTGAGATGGAAACATGCTCGGAACTATTCTGATTGCGATTCTCCTGCTCGCGCTTTTCGGCGCCCTGCCGCGATGATCGCATAGCAGAAGCTGGGGCCATTATCCGATCGGAGAGTTGGGGCTCATCCTGTTGATTGTTGTCGTCCTCTCCTGCTCATTGGGCGAATTTAGGTATCGCACTCTCGCACCGCTCTACGAGCGGCGCCAAAAATGGTCGGCGCCGCTGCTTTGGGTTTTCGCGGGACTTATGCTAGTCGGCACCTGTTTTGGGATCTAGAAGATCCGCAGCCTGCGCGAGTCGGATGCTGCGGTGGAACACGCTTCGCATGCCCAAGAAGCGCTCGCGGATTGAATTGCGGAGACCGCTTTATCGAATGGTTCTTTCGCAGTGCATTGGCAGCCCCTGCGTTTCGTCCCGAGTGCGCCTTGATGCGACAGATTGCGGTCTATACAACAAACATCGCGACGCCGGCGGCGAACATTGCGATCAGCCATGAGCGGCCACGTCAGCAACGCGGTCCAGAGAAGTCTGGTTCCGAGCTGCGCGCCCGCAACGGAGTATGTTGCAATGCCGGACGGGTCATCGTCGGCGGCCCCGGTGATAATGCCGGGCCCGAGTGATTTTAGAAGTGCTCGAATCCATTGAGACGGGACGGATGCGCGCACGGCAGTCTTGGGTGTCAAGTTGCCCTCAAAGCGAACCGGATTGCCGGCGGACGGTGAGAGCAAGGGGAAAACGATCTTTCACGGCGAAGTTCCGCAGAGTAGTCAAGAGGCATTACGCACTCTTACTGCCTGCGACCCGCGCCGCCGGATGGACCGCTTCCAATCGTGCGTTTGCCGTTTTGCGTCCGGGCTTCCTCGTTCGCTTCATTCACCGCGTCCTTGGCCTTACCCCAGGTATTTTCAAGCTTACCTTTTAACTGCTGGGCAATGCCTTTGACTTGAAGCGGAGTATTGCCTGTTAACGCACCCGTCTTTTGCTTCAGGGTTCCTACCACTTCGTCAATAGCGCCATTCAATCGATTTTCATTCATAGGTCCACCTCCGTGGATTCAACGGATATAGCTTCGACCAGAGATTGCGAACGGGCAGTCAGGCTATCTCACTAGCTTAATTCCGATCTCAAGTCGACGTATCGCTTCACGGGTTGCCTGTCCTTTCGAACTGCAAACAGTGTCGTTCTTTGAGTCTGTCTTAGCTGTTACTGGGTGAGGTTGGGGTGATGGTGACGGTGGTGGTGATGATGGTGGTGGTGCACCACGACCACAACCTGCGCCTGCGACGCATAAGGTACAGCGAGGCACGAGAGTAGAACCAATCCAAGCCAAAATCTTTTCATGCATTATTATGGTGCGCTGAACAGTTCAACGTCAGTGCTGTTTTGACCTAGACGTACTAATGCCAGCTTGTAGACAGACGGCAGGTGAAGCTCTTATCAATATCAATGCCCGCTGACTCGCGGAAAAAGCCCCCAGCCGAAGCTGAGGGCTTTGTGCCGAAGGGCGGGATTGGCCCCACCGCAGGTGGCTCAGTACATGCCGTCCATGCCACCGTTGCCGCCAGCCGGGACCGCAGACTTGGCCTCGGGCAGTTCGACCACGAGAGCTTCGGTTGTCAGAAGCAGACCGGCAATGGATGCTGCATTCTCGAGTGCAGTGCGGGTGACCTTGGTCGGATCGATGACACCGGCCTTCACCAGATCCTCGTAGACGCCGGTTGCTGCATTGTAGCCAAAGTAATGGTCCTTGGCTCCGAGCACCTTGGCCACGACAACTGCACCCTC
Organism: uncultured Acidobacteriaceae bacterium; assembly: GCA_963745845.1. Lineage (GTDB taxonomy): Bacteria > Acidobacteriota > Terriglobia > Terriglobales > Acidobacteriaceae > Telmatobacter. Next base: position 646,056 of record CAVUZE010000008.1, read on the forward strand.
TTCGCCGGCATTGGCGACGATCTGGCGTAGGGGCTCTTCGAGGGAACGTCGTACGATTTGCGCTCCAATCTTCTCGTCGCCGTCGAGCGTCTTGATGAGCGCATCCACCGCCGGAATGGCGCGAATGAGTGCCACACCGCCGCCCGGAACGATCCCTTCCTCGACTGCCGCGCGGGTAGCGTGGAGAGCATCTTCAACGCGCGCCTTCTTTTCCTTGAGCTCGGTCTCGGTTGCAGCGCCCACCTGGATGATGGCAACGCCGCCCACGAGCTTCGCCAGCCGCTCCTGGAGCTTTTCCTTGTCATAATCCGAGGTGGACTTCTCGATCTGCGCTCGGATCTCGGTCACGCGGCCTTTGATCTTGCTGGCATCGCCAGCGCCGTCGATGATGGTGGTATTGTCCTTGTCGATCGTGATGCGCTTCGCCTTGCCCAGATCTTCGAGCTTCACGCCGTCAAGCTTGATGCCCAGATCCTCAGTGATGGCCTTGCCGCCTGTCAGGACAGCGATATCGCTCAGGATCGCGTTTCGACGATCGCCGAAGCCTGGGGCCTTCACGGCAGCTACAGTCAGTGTGCCGCGCAGCTTGTTCACTACCAGGGTCGCAAGGGCATCGCCCTCCACATCCTCTGCGATAATCAGCAGTGGCTTACCGCCGCGCGCGACCTGTTCCAACAGCGGCAGAAGATCCTTCATGCTGCTGATTTTCTTTTCGAAGATCAGGATCGAAGGTTCATCCAGCACCACTTCCATGCGTCCTGGGTCGGTGACGAAGTACGGGCTCAGGTAGCCGCGATCAAACTGCATCCCTTCCACCGTTTCCAGAAAAGTATGCCCTGTCTTCGAATCTTCGACAGTGATGACGCCGTCCTTGCCCACCGTTTTCATTGCTCGGGCAATGATTTCGCCAATCTCGTGGTCGCCGTTTGCCGAGATGGAGCCCACCTGGGCCACGGAACCTTCATCCACGGGCCTCGATAGCTTGCCGAGTGCGCCGCCTTCGACCCAATTGCCATCTTTGTCCCGTGTGCCGATGATCGCTGTCACGGCCTTCTCGATGCCGCGTTTGAGGCCGGTTGGATTTGCGCCGGCTGCCACAGTTTTCACGCCTTCGCGAAAGATGGCTTGTGCGAGAACGGTCGCGGTCGTGGTGCCGTCACCGGCCAAATCGCTTGTTCTCGACGCGACTTCGCGCACCAGCTGCGCGCCTACATTCTCCAGCGGGTCCTTCAGGTCGATTTCCTTGGCCACCGTCACGCCGTCCTTGGTGATGGTGGGCGAACCAAACCTTTTCTCGATGACAACGTTACGGCCCTTGGGACCGAGCGTTGCTTTGACGGCGTCGGCCAGTATGTTTACGCCGCGCAGGATCGCTTGACGGGAGTCCTCACCATGCAGAATTTGCTTTGCCATACCTGTAACTCCTAAGTTCGCAGTTCATAGCCAAAGTTCTGTTTTTAAGTTCGTAGCTCACAGTTACCTATCAAGTGCAAGTTCACCCCACCGCTGAATGGCCGTCTCAGTTGTGGATTGTGAACTGCTAACTGCGAACGAGCACACGGCGCGCGAGGCTACTTCTTGATGATGCCGAGAACTTCTTCCTCGCGCATGATCAGAAACTCTTCGCCGTCGATTTTGATCTCGGTTCCGGAGTACTTGCCGAACAGAATCTTGTCGCCAGCCTTGACGTCGAGAGGGAAGACCTTGCCTTCGTCGTTGGATTTGCCCTTGCCGACAGAAACGACTTCGCCTTCCTGGGGCTTTTCTTTGGCGCTATCCGGGATAATGATGCCACCACGGACTGTTTCGCCCTCGTCGACGCGGCGGATCAGAATGCGGTCGTGAAGTGGTGTGAAGGTGGTCGTTACGGATGTTGCTGTCATTTTTCGCCTCGCATTTCGAGCGCGTGCAGGGTTGAACCCCGGCCGCGGACTTTCGGTGGTATTTCAAAGGGAGGCTTCTGATATTGCGGACTGAGGCTCAAAAGATAGGAGCAGCGGACCCGGTCAAGCAGTTCCACCAGTAGAGTGTTAGCACTCTAGCCTTCTAATTGCTAACCGTAGGCCGGGCACTCCTCGTTGTCAAGAGGATTCTCGCTAACTTCTGAGCTAGGAGCGCTGCTGAGTTGTGCGCACCATCTTGTCGTCTCAATCTGATCGGACTTACTTACCAACCGGCCAAGAACAAAGCGCCAAGGAGTCGCTGTTGCGGTCAAGATACCTGCCCCTGCAACTTGTGGCCCTCGCAAATACAGCCTGTGAGCAATTCTGCTCAGATGCTTTGATCGCGAAGTGCTAAAGCTAAATGAAGGGAATACGCGGCCTCTCGGGATAGCGCAGGGCTATTCGGTTAGTACGACGGAAGCCATTGATTTGAAGGCGGAGGCAGCATTGCCATGTCATCTTTGATTGCGAATCCGAAAGAACTCATCGTCTCCTCAAATGGCGAATTGAAGCAGAGCAAATCGAATGAATTTAACTGGGTCTTCTTTGTTGTAATTGCAACCTTTCATCTCGGGGCGTTGGCAGCATTGTTCTGCTTCCATTGGTCTTCATTGGTTCTATTTCTTGCCATGTGGCTGTTGAGCCAGAACGTAGGCATTGCAGTGAGCTATCACCGCCAACTCACGCATCGCGGTTTCACCACGCCGAAGTGGCTGGAGCATGCGATGGCGTTATGTGGCGCGATGGCATTGCAGGGAAGCCCTACCTACTGGGTTGCTGTGCATCGCATGCACCACCAATACACCGACAAGCCAGGCGACCCGCACTCGCCTCGCGATGGCAAATGGTGGTCGCACATGGGCTGGATAATGCGCGGCGCGCTGCACAACGAAACCGCCATGATCGCGCGTTACGCGCCCGATTTACAGCGAGACGGCTTCTACCGCTGGCTGGCAGTCTGGCACTGGCTGCCGATTACACTTACTGGCATGTTGTTCCTAGGGGGCGGCTCCTTGATCGGTGGATGGAAGCTTGGGCTTTCCTGGATGCTTTGGGGAGTACTTTTGCGGGTCACTGTTGGATTTCATGTGACATGGTTAGTCAATTCGGCAACCCATCTATGGGGTACGCGACGTTTTAATACTCAGGACGATTCAACCAATAACTGGTGGGTCGCTTTGTTGACCGGCGGAGAGGGCTGGCATAACAACCACCACGCCCATCCCGTATCAGCAACGCATGGCTTGGCGTGGTGGGAAGTGGACTTCAACTATTGGATCATCCGTTCATTGGCGTTTCTCGGACTGGCGAAAGACATCAAATTGGCGTGGTCGATGAGGGCGAGTAGTCGGATACGGGTTCAAACACCGATTGTCCGCTTCAACGTGCAGCACAATGCTGATCAGTGAGCATGTGTATGAGGACGCCGCCGTCGTCGGGCCAAATCAGTTCCGCAGCGTGCCGTGAGCAATTCTGACCAGCATTCGCGCACAATGTCGCTCATGATGATTCGGTGTTTGGCCCTCCCTCACGAGAAGCCCTCCTCCATCGACCTCTTGCGGTAGCGGGATAACCCGCCTAGGAGAATGCAATGTTCTATAACTTTACGAATACGCAGCTCATCGTTGCAGCGGCTGTGCTCGTCGGTGTCGTCATCGCTGGCGCCGCGTATCTCTCATACCGCAGAGCCAGAACTCGTGCCTTCCGCACCCGTTTCGGGCCGGAGTATGACCGCGCTGTTCTCACGCATGGATCCTCACGCGAGGCCGAGGCAAAATTGGCCGATCGTGAAACTCGCGTGAAGACTTTGGAACTCCGAGACCTCGGCGCCACCGAACGGGAGCGCTTCGTCGGCGAATGGCAGACTGTACAAGCCCGCTTCGTCGATCATCCGAAGTCTGCAGTTTCTGAAGCCGATGCGCTTATCTCTTCGCTGCTGGTGGCCCGCGGCTATCCTAAGAGCAACTTCGAACAGCGGGCTGCGGATATTTCAGTCAGCTATCCGCGGCTGATGGAAGACTACCGCCGGGCGAACGCCATCGCGGTACGGCCTGGACGGGTCGATGCCAGCACTGAAGAACTCCGTAAAGCAATGATCCAATACCGCACGATCTTCGACGAACTCGTTCAGACTCAGAAGCCGCAAAAGAAGACGTCGGCAGCATAGCGGATGAATACGCGGACTACTGGGTCCGGGGAAGAGCTGGTTTCTGCGCGTTGTGGTCAGGTAATTGATCGAGCAGAACCACATTCAGCAACGACTTATGTACTTGGATCCGGCCGTTGTAACTAATGAAGCCGAGCTTGCGAAATCGATTCATGAAGAAGCTGACTCGGGACCGCGTTGTCCCGATCATATCCGCCAACGTTTCCTGCGTAATCGGCGGGATAAAAGTTTCCGGTTCACCCGGCTTGCCGAATTCCGCCATCAACAGGAGAATGCGCGCCAGTCGTTTCTCGCTGGAGTTGAAAAGCTGATCGACGAGATCTGCCTGGGTTCGCATGCTGCGGGTCAGCAAAAACTTCAGGAATAAATCGGCGAATGCCGGTTCGTCATGCATCACGCGAATCATTTCGTTTCTGCTGATCTTGAGCGCGGTGCAGGTGTTCACTGCTGTCGCGGTCGCCATATGCAAGCCAACGATCGCCGCGAGGGACTCTTCTCCTACAAATTCTCCGGCAGATAGAAGCGTGATCGTGGCCTCTTTGCCGTTCTGCGAAACTACAGTGACCCGAGCACGGCCCTTCTGTAGATAAAACACAGAGTCCGCTGTGTCTCCCTGGCAGAAGAATGTTTGTTTTGGCTTTAACTCGATCATGGTGCGTCCCAGTCCGGCGCTTGCGAGAAACGCTCCGGAATCGAATGTAGGGCCGCCGTTGCTCGTCAAAATGCTACCTCGCTTAGGAAGAAGAGCGCAGCCTTTATTCCGCGTGAGCGCCGACGAACAAAGCCCGCGCTTCTCCAGAAGGAACCCATAGGGCAGTCTTCGTCAGGATCAACCGAAGTTACGATCAATCTCTGTCCATCATCGCCCGGGTTCAAAGCGGCTGTCTGGTCAATTTTGCTCAGTTCTAAGCGCTGCGAAAGCTTTCCGCTTCAACGGCTGGAATCGAGCACGTCCCGGAGGGTCGGCGATTGCGTATTGGATCGAATTGCCACAATGGATGCAATATGTTTCGTGCATGAAGCCATTCGTGCCGCCGATTGGCTGGGAAAAGGCTCTGAGGCACTCGGGACATTCCATGGTGACATGTGCCGCAGAGGAGGAGCCGTGCCCGTTTAGATCGATCCGAAGAGGCGCGCTGGCGCTTGCAGGTCCAAAAGCGCGGTGGTCTCTGTGGGGCAGCGCGTCAATGATCCGCAAAAGCTCGAGCATGCTGCTGCCTTTTTGGAAAAAGGTGTCCGCGGCTATTCCAGAAGGCGCAGCGGTCCCGGAATACGCGCCACTCATCGCGATCCTTTGGATCGTGGGAAATCGCCGCCAAACTATTGTGAGCAACTCGAACCCCGACATGCCAGGCATATTGAGGTCTGCGAGCAGGATGTCCGGTATCTCTTCGCGAATTGCGCGTAACGCGGAGAAGCCTTCAATTGCCGATCGTACTTGATATCCATGCTCTGTGAGCGCGATCGACATCGATCTTCGAATCGAGGGCGCATCATCTACCAGGAGGATTCTTGAAGCAGTGTCCAGCATTTCTCTCCTCATCCAATGGCGGTTAAACTGCTGGAGAGAGTATGCCGATTTAGTAAAGTGCCGCGCTGTTCAATTCTGAGCAGCTCTTGAGATTAGATTACGAGATTTCCAGAATGGCGGTTCGATCGCCCTGAAACTGCCCTGCAAGCACAGAGCTACGCCTCTGGAGTTCCAGATGTGGGGGAAGTTTCGGGTTCCTCGTCCGGTAAACGATCGTGCAGAATTACATTGAGCAGTGACTTGTGAACCCGGATGCGACCGTTGTACTCGATAAAGCCGAGCTTGCGAAAGCGGTTCATAAAGAAGCTGACACGGGAGCGGGTAGTACCTATCATCTCGGCTAAAGTCTCTTGCGATATCTTTGGAATCAGGGTCTCCGGCTCTCCCGGCCGGCCGAGTTCCGCCATCAAGAGGAGAATACGCGCCAAGCGCTTTTCGCTGGAGTTGAAGAGTTGATCGACAAGATCCGCCTGAATGCGCATGCTGCGGGCCAGCAGGAATTTCAGAAACAGGTCGGAGAAGTCATGCTCCTCGTGCATCACGCGGATCATTTCTTCCCGCTTAATCTTGAGTGCACTGCATGCAGCTGTTGCGGTGGCTGTAGCCAGTCGCAGCCCCGGCGCTGCCGCGAGCGCTTCTTCTCCCAAGAAATCGCCTGCGTTGAGGAGTGTGATGGTCGCTTCCTTGCCGGTGTGGGAGACGACCGTGACCTTCGCGTGGCCCTTCTGGAGATAGAAAATCGAGTCCGCCGGTTCTCCTTGCGAAAAGAACGGGTCCTTGGGCGCCAGTTGGACGATTCTTCGTCCCAGTCCTGCGCTCATCAGGAAGGCCGCAGCATCAAAGGGGAGCTTATTGAGGTCAACCACCGAACCAGCCTCCTTTCGTACGCTGCGTAGGCAGGTTGCACTGCGGGCGGAGCCGGGATAACGTCGCCTCCAACCAAACAGGGGAGCTGCAGGTATGAACCCGGAACATCGACCAAAAGTCGAGGACCCAAAGCTTCAGGAAGCTGCTCAATCAATTGGGCTTCGCCCGGACGCCGCTTGGTGTCACCCTCTCGAATTTTAGCCTAGCACTCACGTGTACGCCAAGGTTTGGATTTTCGGTTCAATTGTGCTCGCTTGTCTTCAAGGTTTTCAAGCGTTGACGCGGGCGGCGCTTCAATGGAGGAAACCATTCCGGTAATCGGCCTCAGCCGATCGATAACTTCCATATACTCCCTGAGCCGGATTGCTCAGATCATTTCAGGCGACAGCACTAACGTGAGAGATACCTCGTGCGCCTCAAATGCGCATACAGCAAACGACGCTGCGCATGGGTAGAAAAAAGGTGAGCTGCATGAAGAAGTTTGTGATGTTCGTGGCAATACTCGGTCTGGGTGTGGCTAGCGCCGCTTGGGCAGAATCGGATCGGGAAGCGACAGTCAACCGGCTGGATCATGCGGGCAGGGTGCTGCACGAGATCATGGCCGCACCGGATAGCGGCATTCCGGAAGAAGTTCTCGAGCACGCGAAATGCATAGCCATTGTTCCTCATTTGCTCAAGGGTGGTTTTGTGTTTGGCGCCGAGAATGGCCGCGGCGTGGCCACATGCAGGACGACCGAAGGGTGGAGTGCACCAGCATTCTTCGCCATCACGGGCGGCAGCTGGGGCTTGCAGATCGGCATTGAAGGTATTGACCTGGTCATGATTATCCAGAATGACAATGGCATGAAGCGTTTGATCGGAAGCGGGTTCGAGCTTGGTGCGGACGCCTCCGCGGCAGCTGGACCGGTAGGGCGCCATGCCTCTGCCGATACAAACTGGAAGCTGGATACAGAGATCCTGACTTACTCCCGCGCCAAGGGAGCCTTCGCCGGACTCACTCTGAACGGCGCTTCGATTCGCCGCGACGATGATTCCACAGAGGCTATCTATGGTCGTGACGTTTCCACGCGCCGGATTCTCCAAGGCGAAGAGCCCGTGCCGGCATTGGCGCGCTCGTTCCTCGACGCCGTCAGGGACGCAAAAGCTCAGGCGATCGCTTCAAACTAGCGACCGTTTGTAAGTGCATGGGGGCGCCCGGGGTTTCAATTCCCTGGGCGTCCAAAACACGGAGGAGGAGTAATTATGCTTTGGACAATTTTCGTGATTATGCTGGTCTTGTGGCTTCTGGGCTTTAGCCTCCACATCGGGGGTGGCCTGATTCACTTGCTGCTTTTGGTTGCACTGGCAGTCCTGGTTTTCAACCTGGTGACCGGAAGAAGGCGCGTTCTCTGAGGCCTGAAACTCTCAGGGGACTCTTTGCCGACTAAGACAATGGCGATTGCACCGACAAACGAAGATATCCGTGTATAGTCATTGCCCGAATCTGAACTGAGGACATTTTACGGGGTTATCGGCGCGCTTGCCTTATAAGGCGTATGCTCAAGTTAGCCGTTCATCCTCCCCTTTCTCGCCTTCAGCATTCCAGGCTTCGCTCCAGACGAGCAACGTTGAAGCACGTAACCGAGCGACTGGAGCGGCCGTGAGCCCCATCAAGAAAAGCGACGTAAAGAACCATCGGTCTACCCACGACCGCAATGGAATCCATTTGTACCGGCCAGCGAGCCAACCGGATGCAACCGGATTTTCAGGAGAGCAAGCTGAACCCGCAGATTCAGACGCAAGCAGGACGGTTGAAGGGGCGGAGCACCGACCATCCGCGAGTGGACAGGAAAACCGTCCGGCTAAGGCTGGAAGTCACTCCAGCGGCGTTGTGACCATCACGGATTCCAAAAGTGCGCGACCGTGAAGCTTCATTCCGTTTTTCTGCGCAAAGAGTGTATCTTACCGAGTCGCCTTGATCCGCTCCGCGAGCCTGTCGGTGATGGATGGACGCGCGTAGAAGAAATTCCTGCGACGGTCTTCGACACGATGATCCGCCAGGCGGGCTGGCACTTTATGTGGGTTCTGCCTGCCTGTGCGCGAAGGGGGTTTGGGACGAACTCGGATGCTGCGACCAAACGAGCATTGACTCGCGCCCTTAAAAGCGTACCTCGACACTTCAACGCTGCAGAGCTCGATTCTGTTCGCGTTGCAAAGTATCCGGGATTCTACATCGCAAACGTCATGCTGCAATCCCGCCAGATTCAGGAACACACGTCGCTGGACCCTGTCGATGAACGGCGTCCACGGGCACTTGCGGCGCGGTAGAGCGAAACGTAACCAAGCTCTGAAAGCCACGTTTTCCGTTCCGTCGGAGAGGATGAATCTCCTCTTGTGGTTCCGAAATCCGAACGAAAGTAGGACAAGATGTCTATCCCTGAAATGCACCATCCTGAGAAATCGCCCGGTGAACTCGTTACGCCATCGCGCCCGGTGGCGATGAAGGCGTGCAGTCTCCCGTTGCCGACGCGCGTCGCGTTCATCGGGAATTATCTGCCGCGCGAGTGCGGGATCGCCACTTTCACGACAGATCTTTGCACTGCGCTTGTGGCCGAATACGGCGAAGGCCGACTCTTTGCTATTCCCGTCAATGATCCCGATTCAAGTTATGACTATCCGGAACAAGTGCGCCTGGAACTGGAGCAGGAAGAGCAGGATTCTTATGAACGCGCGGCCGATTTCCTCAATTTCAATGGGAACGATCTTGTCTGCTTGCAGCACGAATACGGCATTTACGGAGGGGACGCGGGCAGCCATATCTTAACGCTGCTGCGGAGATTGAAAATGCCGCTGGTGACCACGCTGCACACGGTCCTGCGTGCACCGGATGTTTATCAGCGAGACGTCCTTGAAGAGATTGCGCGACTCTCCGATCGCCTGGTGGTCATGAGCGATCTGGCGGCTGAGCTTTTGCGAGATGTTTATGCCGTACCAAGCGAAAAGATCGACGTCATTCCGCATGGGGTGCCGGAGATGCCGTTCATGGACCCCAACTATTTCAAGGACAAGTTCGGCACGGAAGGGAAGTCTGTCCTACTGACATTCGGTCTATTGTCTCCCAACAAGGGCATCGAAAATGTCATACGGGCGCTACCCGCAATTCTGGCAAGACATCCAAACGTGGTTTATATCGTTTCCGGGGTGACACATCCTCATATCCGGCGGCGCGAGGGAGAGCGTTACCGCGATGAGTTGAAAGTCCTGGCCCAGGAACTTGGCGTTGCTTCCCAGTTGATTTTCAACAACCGCTTTGTGAGTGCCGAGGAATTGGTGGAGCACGTCGGCGCAGCGGATATCTACATTACTCCTTACCGGCAGGAGGCGCAGGTTGTCTCGGGCACACTCGCCATTGCACTGGGGGCTGGCAAGGCGATCATCTCAACGCCGTACTGGCATGCGAAGGAACTTCTGGCGAAGGGACGCGGCGTGATTGTCCCCTTCGATGATCCCAATTCCATCGCGGAAGCGGTGCTCCGACTATTGGAGAATGACGCGGAACGGCATGCGATGCGAAAGCGCGCGTATCTTCACTCGCGGGCTACAACGTGGCCGAAGACAGCGCGGGCGTATATGGAAAGTTTCCAGCGGGCGCGGTTCGAACGCAGCTTACGTCCAAGACCCGCGCAACTGGATGAGCATGCGTTGAGTGCTCCCGATGATCTTCCGGCGCTGAATACCGAATACTTGTGGAGCATGACCGACGATACCGGCATGCTGCAACACGCGATTTTCTCCGTACCCAACACGCGCGAGGGCTACACCACCGACGACAACGCACGAGCCCTTATCGTGTCCACTCTTTTGGATGAGAACGGCGAATTCGCAGGCATTGAAGAGCATCTCAAACTCTCTCGCCGGTATCTGGCCTTTCTCTGGCTCGCATTTCATTCGGATACGGGGCGATTCAGGAATTTTCTTGGCTACGACCGGAAGTGGTTGGAAGACGTTGGGTCGGAAGACAGCCACGGCCGCTCCCTTTGGGCCTTGGGCACCGTGCTTGGGCATTCGCGGGACGCGGGTTTGCGAGGTGCCGCGGGAAGACTGTTTGAGGCTGCCGTGCCCACAGTTCTGAGGTTCAGAAGCCCGCGAGCGTGGGCTTTTGGCATCCTTGGCGTGCAAGCCTATCTGGATTGGTTCCCCGGGGACCGAGTGATGCAAGGTATTCGAAACACGCTTGCCAACCGGCTTCTGGATATTTACGAACGCAGTCACTCCGATTCATGGCACTGGTTCGAGAAAGGTCTTTCTTATTCCAATGCACGGCTGTCGCAGGCGCTCATCCTCGCGGGTTGGCGCAGTGAAAACAAGAGAATGGTTGCGGCTGGAGTCGAATCGTTGGAATGGCTTCTGAGCGCGCAGCGCTGGGGTGATAAAGAGATATTCGTACCGATTGGCTCGAGCGGTTTCTACAAGGAGGGCAAGGAAAAGGCCCGTTTCGATCAGCAGCCCGTCGAAGCTTGCGCTACGATCTCTGCTTGCCTCGAGATCCACAGGCTGACGGGACACGGAAACTGGCTTGTGGAAGCTCATCGTATCTTCCGTTGGTTCCTGGGGAAGAACGACCTGCAGGCACCTCTCTACGACCCAACAACAGGTGGATGCAGGGACGGGCTTCATCCCGACCGAGTAAATGAAAATCAAGGAGCGGAATCGACGCTATCCTTTCTCATGGCGCTTCTGGAAATGCAGAAGGCTCAAGTGGCAAACGCAGCAGAGCAGCACCGCGAAATGAGTCTCTCCCTTTGAATTCACGAGTAGATCCAGCGTCAACGGCTACCGTTTTGGAGCAAGTCAACCAGGATGCATTTGCAGATCCTCCCCTCTTCACGCGCTACGCGGGCAATCCGATCCTCACTCGTGAGAATTGGCCCTATCCGATAAACAGCGTGTTCAATGCAGGCGCCGTACGCTTACCCGGAGGAGATACGCTCCTGCTTTGCCGTGTCGAGGACCGGACCGGTCTGTCACATCTTTGCGCAGCACGCTCGGCGAATGGAATTGATGGGTGGCGGATCGACGCTCGGCCAACACTGATGGCCAGTCCGCGCGACTATCCCGAAGAGATCTGGGGCATTGAAGACCCGCGGATCACTTACGTTCCCGAACTCGAACAATATGCAGTGGCATATACCTCCTTTGCGCGTGGAGGTCCGGGAGTTTCGCTGGCACTGACCAAAGACTTCAAGGACTTTCAACGGTTCGGTGTCATCATGCCGGCCGAAGATAAGGATGCCGCTCTGCTGCCGCACAGAATCGATGGCTACTGGGCTATGATTCACCGGCCGATGACGACGACGGGCGCTCACATGTGGATCTCATACTCCCCGGATTTGCGGCATTGGGGCAACCATAAAGTCATCCTCGAAGCACGGCGCGGAGGATGGTGGGATGCGAACAAGATTGGATTATGCTCCCCGCCGATTGAAACGTCGAAAGGCTGGCTCACGATCTATCACGGAGTTCGGCGCACTGCCTCAGGAAGCATTTATCGCTTAGGTCTCGCGCTGTTCGACCTGAAAAGGCCAGAGGTCTGTTTGCAGCGCGGAGACTCCTGGATGTTTGGTCCAGAAGCTGACTATGAACGCTCTGGGGATGTGGGCGATGTCGTGTTTCCATGCGGCCAAACAATTGGTGCCGATGGGGACTCGCTTCACATCTACTACGGAGCTGCGGACTCTTGTGTTGCCTTGGCAACGGCGAGCATCCGCGCTCTGCTGGCGTGGCTGAACGCGAACTCCAACTCAGGAGATGGAACCCCACTTTGACCTATGCATCAATTGCCTGAAAGGAAACTCGGGATGAACGTCGAAACGATGACTTGGCCGGGTTGGCTGCCGCGCATACTCTGGCCTCGCAGAATCTGCCCTCGCTGCAACTCGGTTGAATTCAAACCGGGCGAGTTGCATGCCGGCGATGGTCTTCTGGGGCTGTTTGCTCTCCGGCCCGTTCGTTGCATGTGTTGCTGGAGACGGTTCTACTGGCTCTCACTGCGAGGGACGGAATGAGTGCTGTGCGTTATGCTCCGGTCCCACGTCGAACGATACGGAGGCTTGAGGCGAACGAACCATTCCCCGCGGGCTCTCAACTACCAGATCATTGCGTAAAGCGCAGAGGATGTGCGAATCGTTGAGAATGCACCGTCCGTGAGTATGGGACCATATTTGTCAAAGTCAAAAGAGACCGGGCTGTTGACGACAATCGGCATCTACAGTCTACGCGGAGACTGCAGCCGGCAACTGCGGCTGCTCTATATGAATGCCGTAGCGAGTCGGGTTTGGAAAGAAATGGGGAAGGCGCTGAATTTTATCGGAGTGCAAAATCGCCCGCCTCACTCAGCCCTACTGACCTTTGGCGTCTCTTTCAGCGAATAACTATAGACGGTCGAGCATTTAGCCATGAATCACTTACCCGTTGCGCGGAAACATACGCCGTGGTATATGCCTTCGAGACTAGAGGCCAAACCCTTTGGGTGCTTTCAGTGAGTTCTGGCCGAGTGCTCGAGGACCTGTTGAATATGCACGTCCACCTGCCGAAGCACGGCAGGCGCTACAGCGCAGGCGTCGGTTTCATAGGTGAGCAAAGGCAAGCTCTGTTGAATGCTAAGGGGTTTGAGGATTGCCTCTGAAATCCTGAAAGGCAGACAGTTGAATGGCCCGATGAGGATAATTCCGTCATAGCCCTCGTATTCGGCGTTCAGGCTCCTTCCTACCGTTGGAGTGATTTCGCCGAAGATCTGCGGCGAGACGTGTTCCGAGCTTTTCTCGAACAGGGCGGCAACATCATTGGGCCTCGAGACAAGGAGTCCGGTTTTCGCGAAGATCTCGTGGTAGTGTTGCTCGCTTTTCCGTCCCGACTGATATCCCCACCATTTCTGCAGATACTGCTGCCCGTCCGGTTCAAGGATCCTTGTGCAAGCCTTGGCCAAGGCGAAGCCTCCCGGCCTCAGGCCCCAGTTATTTGCTGTTCCCCTCATGCCGTCGTAGGTGACATACAGGAACAAGTCAGTCAGATCGACGGGCTTGAGAATGATTCCCCGCGCCGCATAAAGATCTCGAACTCCATCCATGAAGAACGGGCTGAAACGAGCGAAGAAATCGCCCGTAACTACAACCCTGGGACACTTCATGGGATCGCGCGTCCGCGGAAGCGCGGCCAACCGCTCGACGAACTTGGCCAGTGCGGAAGAGAACTCTTCAAGTGTTTTGGCTCTCGCCCTGAAGCGTCTCCAGTCTTGTTGGAATCGCTCCACGCTTCCCGGAGCGCCTACAACGTGCAAGACATGATCGATCTCGACGAGGATATCCGCCAAGAGAACTGCTGGCGACAGGTTCTTCATCAGGATAAAGGGATCGAATCCCAGATAGTCGTTCTCTTTTGCTGGACTGACCATAAACACATCGGCCAACCGATGCTCGGCGATGAATCGTTCGAAGTAGTCCATGTAGGCTTCGCTGACGCAGGGAGCGCCGCCACGGAGCATATGAAAGCCGACAATCTCCCCGGGTTGACGATCGCGATGGATCTGGAGGAGTTGTCCAACCGAGAGAGGCAGCGGGAGGCACTCACGTCCAGAGGTGGACTGGAGACCGAGGTCGAGCTGGCTTCGATTGATGGGAATCACGGCACCGGCATGCAAACCCAGCCAGCCAAGGGCCATCGCCGCGGACTGGGCGTGATACTCGGAGAAGTTGAGAAGATGAAGCTTGACGCGTGGATCGGTGAGCGCTACTCGTTCACCATCGGAAGAGATCACTGCGCCGCCCTGGACCAGCCGGCAAGGCGTGAAGGGTTTGTCGAGGACGGGTTGAGCCGCGTGGTAATTCTCAACAATATCGAGAAAAGCCTCCAGTCGCGTCTGCACGCCGGCATCGGCGGTGTGAGCGTCAATTTCAAGGATCAGATACGGCTTGGATCCCAGCATGGAGGCTAACAATGCGTGGGTAAATGCATCGATTGTGCAGCTGAAGTTGCTGATGCTCAGGAGAAAAAGGTTAGAGTGCTGCTTGGCGAGCGCCGCCGCATTCAATATTTGATTGGCAAAATGCCAGGCCGTGGGTCCGGCCCCCGTCGGTACAAGGCAGTCCGCTGGAATCGCAAATACTCCCATGCTGGAAAGTTTCTTGCCCACCGATTGTGAGGCCTCGGGTGTGTATGCGTTATAGCTATGCCCCGCCAACAGGATTGCCGGCTTGCCGGCTGCTAGCTCTTGCGCAAGGGCCTGCCGGCCCATTTCGGTCAACGCGCATTCGGCTTCAGTCTGCGCGGCTACGGCCACTGCCCAAGCCTGGCTGGCCAGCTCGCGCGAGACTCCTAACTCGCGCACGGCCATCTCGGTCATCGCCGAATTGGTCGCGTATCCATTCGTGAAATCCAGAAGAGGTGAAAGGAATTGGGTATCGGGAAATGCCTTGGCCAAAAAATAAGGACCAGCTTGTGTAATCGGGCAGAGATACGAATCCTTGCATGAGCCATGCTGGGGCATGCGCATCACCTGCGGCAGAAAGACCAGGCGCACGTTCTGCTGTGCCAGATCCATCACGGCACCGTGTGCGATCTGCGCCGGAAAACAGAAACCGGAATGCGCCTTCAGATCCCCGCGCGGGTCTACGCCCGACAATACGACATCCATCCCCAGCACCGAGAAGAACGTCGAATAGAGGGGAAACAAAGAGTGCGTTGTCAGAGCCCTAGGAATACCGATGCGGGTTTCCAAAATCTGCTTTGCATTGGCACGGCCAAAGGACTCTTCTAGGAACGATCTCGCGGCTTGGAGGGCCGGACCGACGTCCCAATAAGAGCGCGTCTTCAACTCATCGCTTGGCAATGGTTCGAGACGCCCAGGGGTTCCGTAAATTACGGCCGCCCGCTGTTCCACCAGGTCGGGTGCGAGTGCAACGTGGGCTTTTCTCTTCCACACGCTCTCGAACAGGCTGCATCGGCCCCCGAAGGGAAAGCGCCGGCCATCCACTTCAAATCGTTCAATGCTGCAATGCATCTTGCACGCCTGGCATGTGAATCGACCCACGAGCTTCATCTCTGCCGAAACGAGAGTTTCGAGATTGGTGGCAGCGTGCAGAACGCCGCTTGCGCGATCCAGGGCGAGCAATCCTACGCCAAGAGCGCCGAGCAACTCCGGGTTGGCCGGGATCACGATCGGGCGCCCGACGCGCTGGGCAAATGCATATCCAACTGCACGGTTCAGGGCCACTCCGCCTTGCAGCAGCACCTTCTTGCCCACTGGCCGCTGTCCTTTCACTTTCGTGAGGTAATTCTCGGCGATGGCATACACGAGCCCCGCGAGAATGTTGTCGCGTCCCTGCCCTTGCTGCTGTGCAATGCGGATGTCGGAGTTAATAAAGGCCGCGCATGTCGTCTTGAATTTCACCGGCGCGTCTGCGGACAGAGCGATGCCTGCGATTTCCGAGACGTTGATACCAAGATCACTCTGAGCGCTCTCCTCAAGGAAGGAACCGGTGCCTGCCGAGCAGGCGTTGTTCATCGCATAGCCGATGGGCACGCCATTGCGCAGGTGAATATACTTGGCGTCCTGCCCTCCGATCTCGAAGATCGTGTCCACGTCCGCGGCAAAGTGCGTGGCACCGGCGGCTTGAGCGGAAATCTCGTTGTACACCTGTCCGGTTCCCAAGCACGCGCCAACCAGCTCGCGGGCTGAGCCTGTGGTGGCAATGAGGTCCACTTGCTGATCGCCGACCTGACCGATCAGGGCCCTAAGGCATTCGCGAACCGCTGCCACGGGATTATCGCGGGTACGCGTGTAATGCGAAGCCACAATCTCTCGCGTCGCAGGATCGAGCAAGACTGCTTTGGTGGTCGTCGAGCCCGCATCCACGCCCAAAACCATCGGTCCACCAGGCGGCGATTGCAACTGAGGCGCGGCCATCACATGCACCTGGTCCTTATAACGATGCAGCGGGGGAAGCGTCTCGAAGACCGGCGGCTGGGAGATCTGCGGGGATTTGAAGAGCGGATGATCGCGCGTAAGCAACGCGGCGCCCCATGCTTCGAACCATTCGCTCTCCGGTAGCACGATCAGCTCTGTCGCAGAGAGCTTCGAGCGCAGTGCCGCGACCAGTGCGTGATTGCGTGTCACGCCGCCGATCAGCAACACGCGCCTCAGCGAGGTTTGCCCTTTCTCGAGGAGCGCTATGACTTTGCTTGCCATGCTGTCTTGCAGGGTGTGCAGGATGTCGGACGGAGTCGCCTCGTGACGATTGAGCTTATGCGTCACGTCGGATTTGCAATGCACCGTGCAGCGTGAAGCGAGCGGCACAACGTTGCCGGAAAACGAGAGCCGGACTGCATCCTCGAGATCGAGACCCATGCGGCTTATCAGCTGCACGAAGAATTCACCACTGCCGGCGGCACACTTGTTGTGTGACAAGACGTTGGTGACTCTTCCATCCGCGAGGGTATAGACCAGAAACGATTCACCCCCCAACGATGCAACCGCGTCAAACTCGCTGCCAACTTCGCGTAGAGCCCGCTGGATTGCGGCAAACTCCGAAATGTGGCCCAGATGACCGGATACGCCGAAGTACTCGGCGCGAGCAAACTCAGGGTCTGTGATCAATTGCTCAAGGACTTCCAATGGACGTCCCTGATGGGCCATCACCCTGGCATTCTTTTTGGCGCCGGAATCGACCGCAACCAGCTTGATCGTTAGTGCGCCGATGTTGATGCCAACGTAGGACACGGCGGCTCAGTTCCGCGGAAATCGATTGAGTCAGCCTCTTGGGGAGATATGACTCGGAGATCTGATCAACTCAAGTCCGCTTGCGTGGAACAGGTAGTCCTCCATTAGAGAGAGCGGAAGATCCTCAAAACAAATCGAAGATAACTGCGTGAATCGTGCTCCACAATTGGGAATCGCTGAAGTGATCCTCGTCACTCCAATGCGCCGGGGGCTGGATGGGCGATTCAGCGCTTATAGAATCAGCGACCTACCGACAGTCGGTTTCCCGCCGTCCGCTCTTTTCCTTGCAGACTCCAGCTTGATCGTTGAACAACCGGGGCGCCCGGATCGAATCACGGGCCTTAACGCAGGCAGACCTGTGTCCCGAACGAATGGTCGATGAGGCCTTGCATAGCTTTTCTTGAGGACGCTCATGACAACCACCATAGTTCTGTTGTTTATTGCAACGATGCTCGTCTGGAGTCGTGCAAGGTGGGTATCGGGATCTCTCTGCCGGTAGTGCTGGATGAGTGATTGCCCGAAGCTAGTGCGAACTTAGATTGCTTTGTCACATACGCCGATTCCATCCGGCGACTAGAATGCCCGCAGAAATGAAAGTCTGAAGGAATTGAAATGGAGAAACGAGCGTTGTACCCACCGCTCGCGGAGTATTCTCGGATGAATTCTTCGAGCGAAATGACCCGGCAGATGCAAGCCAGGCTCTCGACGCTATGGATATTCGCGGTGCTCAACTAAACGGGATTTGAATCGAGCCGTTATGGCATTCAGTGGATGCAGTTCGAGTCAGATGCGCCCTACCCAAGAAATCGTCAAGACTCTGCCTCACGTAGCCTTTGAGGTGGATGACCTTAAGGCCGCACTGGATGGGAAAGAAACGTGATCTGGTCGACACAATTGAAGACACAGCCATCAAGAATTGTTCTGGCCGGAGTGGTGTTGCTCCTTGCCCTTATGGCTCTGCTTGCGGACGGGGCTGCGCGACGCGAATCCGTCACCTTTGATGAAATTGCGCACATCGGGGCGGCCGTGAGTTATCTGCAGAAGCTGGACATGCGGATGAATGAAGAACACCCCCCTCTCGCGAAGGTGCTGGCCGCGGTGCCGCTTATGATTCGCGGTGTGCACGCCGACTACTCCAGCGTATCGTGGACTTTCAGCGGCAGTGGATTGTTCAAGCAGTATCTCGGCGAATGGATCTTCGGTGACTGGCTGGTCACCCGGTGGAATGACCCTATCGCGACGGTCTTTTGGGCGCGGCAATCCATGCTGCTCCTGACACTTGTTCTGGGGTTCATTCTCTTTCTCTGTGGCTCTCGCCTCGGCGATCCGTGGGGCGGACTGCTCTGCCTTTGCGCTTACGCCACCATGCCGGTCATGCTCGCGTTCGGCCCCTTGGTCCTAACCGACATCGCAGTCACGTTGTTCGTCGTGCTAACGTTGTGGGCCTTTGCCAGTATGTGGCGGTCGCCGTTGCGTGAGACGATCCTGCGATTCGGTCTCGCCCTTGGCGGGGCTCTGCTGTCCAAGTTTTCCGCAGGACTTCTCTTCTTATGCTTTCCTGCATTCATTCTCAGCCTCCGCTGGCTTCCGGCGCCAGAACAGCCAGCAGACAAGGCGGAGCTTCGTGCATGGCGCCGCTTGCGTTTGTGGAGTCTGACGAAGGGTATCTTCTTCGCTGCACTGGTCGTCTATGCCGTCTATTTTGTCCTCTCGTGGAATGAGCCAACCGACTCTCTGGGATTTCTTGGACACAACATGGCGGCGCTGCTCCTGCGCAGGTTGCTCATGCCACCCTGGATTTACCTGCGTGGTCTGGCGCTCTTCGCCTTTACCGGGAAACCGCCTGCCTTCATTCTGGGGCACTCATACCCGCATGGCGTATGGTTCTATTTTCCGGTTCTGTTCCTGCTGAAATCCTCGTTAGCCTTCCTCCTCTTGCTCGTTCTCGCGCTGGTCGTTGGCCTGATTGCAAAGTTTTGTCCGACACGCCTCGCCGTGATACCTGAAGGGCAGGCGTTGCATTGGCGGGCCGTGTGGGTTTTCCTTGTGGTTTACACGGGCGCATGTATTCTCAGCCGATTTCAGTTCAGCGTCCGCCACATCTCTGTTTCCTTAGCGCTGCTGATACTTTTGCTAGCGCCGTTGCCGCGAACTCTCAATCAACTGCGGAGCTCAGGCTGGCCTGCGGCCCGCGCCGGCGTCTGGCTCACGGTCGCATTGGCGCTGGCATCGGTTGCGACAGCAGTTCGCGCCTATCCCTACTATCTTCCATTCTTGAACTCATTGAGCGGCGGCCGTCCCGCCTACGACCTGGTGGCCGATTCCAATCTCGACTGGAATCAGGGCCTTCTCGAAGTCGAGGGTTTCGTACATCAACGCGGTCTGAACCACGTCCTGATCGATGCGTATGCGTTTTCGGATTCCACGGTCTATGTTCCAGAAGCGCAATTCTGGAATTGTCAGGAGGCTACGCGGAAGGATGGCGGCCAGTGGGCCATTGTCTCCGTCAACCTGATTGAGGAAAGTCACAACTGTATCTGGCTGCTGCAGTTTCCGCATGAAGCTTTGGCAGGCGGCAGCATGTATGCCTTCCAGCTCCCGCGCGTGATTCCTCCGGCGGGAACTCCTGGCGGTCCACCGTTGCCTGAAGACTATCGCAACTTCGCAAGCATCAAATTTCCTGGAGACATCCGCCTCATCTGGATCAACTGCATTCACGATCCACAACTGCTCCAGCCGAGCTGGGACCGCTTGGCGTCGCTTGGGACAGATACGCAGAAGCAAGAGAGAGCCTCAAAGGTCAAGAGATAGGGCGCAGTCCGAGCGAACAGCCGGCCCGGAGTTCCTGCTGGCTGTGACACGATCTGCGCCCGAAGTGCGACAAAGTCCACAGCCGTCCGGCAGAGGATTGCCAACCCAGGCTTCGAGATGAGGCCACTTCATGCTGCGATTCTGCGACGTCGTGACCCTGGATTCGCCGAATCCCTAAATCGAGACAGAAAAAGCCGCATGAGTCCCGACAGTTAGGCTTTCTCTAAGGCGCCAAGGATTCTTGGCTCGCCACGAGGACCAGGTTGCCGACCACCCGTCCGTCTTCGAGCAGAGCATTCGCCTGCGCCGCTTCGAGCAATGGAAAGCGGTCGGCGATCACAGGCCGGATCTTGCCCTCCCCGAGCAGCCGGAACAGAGTGGCCCAGTCTTCAAGAAATGGCTGGCGATGAAAGACCGCGCCGCCAGCCCCGTAGCCCTTTAGCTTTCTGCCGCCAGGGAGAAGATTGACCATCAGAGCCCTGGCCAGAAGGTGCAGCACGCCGCGCAAGCTCAGTGGGTTGCCGTAGGTCACCAGCACACCGCCGCGCCGCAACAGCGGGAGAGCCCTATCGATGTAGTCTCCACCCATCCCGTCGAAGACGAAATCCAGCCCCTGCGGCTCGGCGCGTCGCATCACGTCCATGAAATCCTCCCGCCTGTAGTCGATCGGGATGGCCCCAAACTGGGTGAGGATAGAACTCTTGCTCCCTGAGGCAAGGCCATACATCTTGAGGCCGGCAAGCCTGCCCAGGTCGAGAAATGCGGTGCCGCATCCGCCGCTGGCGCCGACGATCAACACTTTGTCGCCCACTTTGACCTTCGCCTTTCGGTGCAATATCTGGTACGCCGTAACGTAGTTCAGCACCACCGGAGCCGCTTCGGCTGGATCGAGCGACGAGGGAACAGGAATCAGCCGGCTTTCGGGAAGATAGAGATACTCCGCGTAGCCTCCGAATGACGGCCAAGCCGCAACTCTCGTCCCCGGCACGGCATGCCGGACTCCTGATCCGGCCGCATCCACAGCGCCCACAATGGCCGAGCCCGGTTCATACGGCACTTTAGGCGGGAACGGACTCCGTCCGTAGCGATTCTGCACGTCTGGCTGGCAAACATTGCATGCCAGCACTTTAACCCTGACCTCCCTGGACGCGGGTTCGCGCAGATCGCACTCCTCGATCCGCAGGTTTTCCGGCGGACCTCGTTTCACGACGACAATGTGTTTGTATCTCACTGCGGCTCCCCGCGCTACGCTACCAGGCTAACCGCATGCAATCTAATCAGTCTCCGAACAGCGGTCCGTGCCTCTGATCACAAGGGAATCTCTATTCGCAATGACAAGCCAATCCACCGGGCAAACATCCGCTGTGTGGAACAGGGTGGCTTGCTCTTGAGAACGCCCGACGCGCGCAGAATGATTGCTCCACTCAGTGACAGTGTTCCAACCGGAACGCGATTATCCCAATGGTCGCTGGGGCGCAGTTTCAGCCCGGTCAAAGCGGTCGTACTGTCTTCGCTCGTCCTCGTCGCTGCGCACATTGAGTTGCCGGGGATCTCATCTTCCTTTTGTTTAGTTGGCCTTGCGACCTCACAAGAACGCTCGTTTACGTTTAGCGATCTGGCACAGACATCTCACTTTGGATTCATCTCACGCACACGTTCGTCTTTGCCGCACTCTGGATCGCCGCATTCCAAAGACTGCGGCACGCATTGGACAACGGGCTGCCAGGCTTTCAGCGACCGGGCGAAGCGAACTCTTGCGAAATCGATACCGGGGCTCGGCTGCAGTTCTAAACATGCGACGGATTGTTCGGAACCAGCCGGTTCGAATCGAGCCGGTTTGCCACTGTCTGCCGGGGAGGAAAGGGCACGCGATCTTGCTTGCATATACATCGCATGGCTGTCCGCGCCGTAATCAGGCCGGACGGCAGCCCCCCTCCCGGCAGCACCCATTGACCTGCCATGATGAAGCGCCCGAGTCCCGGCAGAGTGTTGCGCAAGGGCTTGAACCCGGTGCCCGGTGAGAGCATCCAGCCTTCCATGCTTCCCTTCCAGTTGCCTGTGTAGCGAATCACCGTGGCGGGCGTGGAGACGTCAATTACCTCGATCGCGCGACGAATATCGGGCACCTTTTTTTCGAGAATTGCAATAACCGACTCTGCCAGGCGATGTTTTTCCGCGCAGTAACGCTTCCGATCGTTCCGCTGCATGTCGACCCAATATTCAAAGTTGCGCGTGGGAAGAAAGCAGGTAACTGCCGTCTTTCCAGCTGGAGCAAAGGTCGGGTCAAAGTGGAAAAAACGGAATCCGACCTGCTTAAGATAAGTACCGCAATCCACGTGGAATGGTGAATCGAGAATGAATGTTTCCATTCCAGGCCGCTCCTTCAAATCCATTGCTACGCCTAGAGATACCTGCGCGTACGAGGGGAAGGTCGGCATTGTGTCATATGTCTTCCTGATCGTCTCGTCGGTATATTTGCCGTTGAGAAGCTCATTGATCGTGGCGTAGCCGTCGGCGGCGGAGACCACCCAATCGGCTTCAATGGTCTCCCCGCTTGCCAGCTTCACGCCGACTGCTTGATTGCGCTCAACAAGAATCCGATCCACTTTCGCATCGAACCGCACGCGCCCACCGAGGTCCTGGAGCTTCTCTTCGATGCCGCGAATCAGCGCTTGCGAGCCGCCAATGGCATAGCCTGCGTTCCCCGCATGCATAAACGCTAGAGAGAATATCAGGGCGATGGCAGACAACTGCCCCATCTCACCGCCCCCGAAAAAGTTCCAGATCAAGGGGTCGCTGAATTTCTCCCCGTAATCCTTTCCGGTGATGCCTGACAGTCTCTCCAGCGAGCGCAGGCACAGCGGCTCGCGCAGCAGCGTCATGGCATTCGCGGTCCAGCTCGCAACTGGATCTGGCATCTTGAAGCGGCTCAGCTTGCGAACGTACCCCGTCAGGCGCAGAATCTCCTTCTTGTCCTGCGGTGCGCGCCGCAAGAGCTCCGCTTCAAGCTTGTCCACGTTTGTATAGATAGTCAGGGACTCGCCGCTCTCGGTTTCTATCCGCGAAAACACTTCGGGATTAACGAACGTCAACTTGTCTATGTCGAGAACATCCTGCCATTGTGCATGCATTTCCCCGCCAGGCTTTGATCCCAACAGCCAATGCAAGCAAGTTTCAAACGTGTAGTGGCCCCGCTGCCAGCTTGTCGCCAAGCCGCCGGCGATCGAGTTCATCTCCAGCACTTCTGCCTGATAGCCGCATTTCTGCGCGTAGACCGCTGTGCACAGCCCGGCGATGCCGCCGCCGACGATCTCAATTTTCCGGCCGTTTTGCTTCATACTCGTGAACCTCGTTCCCTGGTTCTGAATCGGCGAGGCACTCGTTCACTCGACTTAGTTGCGTCGCCCATGAGTTAAATGAGGGCCCGGTTCTCGACATCGGGGAGTATTCCGCCGCGCATGGTACCCTTCGCGTTGCTCGCGTGCTGTGAGGCGAGACACAAACAAAGGTTCACTCTCCGCCTCAATTCGCCCAAATCACATCTCCAAGTGATGGGTCGCACATACTCGACCGAATTGAAGTTATCGAATAATGCCGCGCCTTGCCGTCCTCGACGAACAGTTCCCCCGAGTCGTTCGGGCGGCAATCCGCCCCGGAAGCATCCATAACGCCGGGGATAGAAACCAAACGTCATCTCACCACAACGCACTCGATGGAAGAAGGGTGTTGGATGTTCGCTCACTTTTGGGGCCATCGATAAAGAAATGCTAAAAGGAGTGCTCAAATGGAAAACGTCTCGTTCGATCGAGTCGCTCGAGTTTGTCGCGTCGAGAGCACATTCCAAGTCTCCGCAACCATCCTTCTCGCCTTTTGCCTGCTGATGCTCTTTGGCGGCATGACCGGCGCGTCGGCTCAGGACGCAAAGCCGGCTGCCGTGGCTCAGGATGCAACGCCGGCCGCCGTACCCACCCCGCCCACTGCTCCATCACCCGGCAAGTCTCTCATCTACATCTACCGTCCGGGGAGATTCGTCGGTTCCGCCGCCCACGACCATCTCTTTATCAATGGCGTCTATGTGGCTTACTTGCTCAACTCTGAATACGCGTGGCTGGAAGTAGCGCCAGGCACCGCAGTCGTGACCGGAATGCCGGAGATGTACTATGGCGGGATTATCCAGTCGACCGGCGCCGCACTCAGCGAAGCAAGGAGGAAGGAGAATGAGAGGATTCGGCTCGACGTAGAAGCGGGCAAGACCTATTACCTCAAATGGACTTCGGGCACCATGGCCACGGGCATTAAAGTGACACTCGAGGATCCAGGGGTCGGAGCCAAGGAGATGAGCAAGCTGCATCCTTCGAAGCCCGTCGTGCAGCCGGACGACAAGACAAAGAGCGGGTGGAAATAGGCTCCCGTCTGTCTCCGAAGATGGAAACTGAATCGACTTCTCGGACGGAGCCGACGAACGATTGCGGCGAAAAGTGAGCACGCGTAGCAATCCGGAACTGGCCAACGATCCGACTGTCCTTCCTCCCCTCAACCCTCATTTTGGCCGATGGATGTTTCTCCACCGCGGCGTTACTACCTGTCAGTGCACGAGTAGCAAGGGTCAATAGACGCCTGGATCAGCGGCGTATCTGCAAGCCGCGCTCCAATCACCATCCAGCGGATTGCCGGCATATTTTGAAACGTTGGAGTACGCACATGGACTCTGGCGGGGTTTCTGGAATTCTCTTTCCACGAGACACTGTAGACTACTTCCCCGCGCGGTGCTTCCACGCGGCTGGTCGCTGTTCCGGTTGAAAAAACAATCTTCCCGTCTCCCGTGTTGAACTCGCCGGACGGCATCTTGGTGAGTGCCTGACGAAGAATGCGACAGCTCTGCATGATTTCGAGTGCGCGTACCAGCAGACGGGCGCGCACGTCGCCATCCTTCTCCACCGGCACGTCGAATTCCATCTCGGAGTAGGCCGCGTAGGGCGCTGCACGGCGAAGATCCTGAGGGACTCCTGAGGCTCTTGCGGTGGGCCCGACCACGCCACAGGAGATCGCCTTCTCGTTGGTCAGACTTCCGATTCCGGCGCAGCGCAAGGTTGCCGTCGTACTGGTCGTGAAGATGGGGATGATGGTGTGGACCATCTCGCGTTCCAGCTCTCCGACCATTGACAGCAGCGCGAGCGGATCCTCAATGTCACGGTTGACACCGCCAATGCGGTTCATTGAATAATTAACACGATTTCCGGAGATCGCCTGCAGTACGTCCATGACTTTCTCGCGCAGCGCGAAGCAAGTCATGAACATGGTTTTGAAGCCCATAAGTTTGGCGGCGATGCCGGCCCACAACACATGGGAATGAAGGCGCTCCAGTTCCGCCATGACAACGCGAATGTAGAGAGCCCGCGGGGGTGGCTCGATGCCCGTCAACTTCTCCATTGCCTGACAAAGCGTAAGCGTGTGGATGTTCGAACAGATTCCGCACACACGCTCCATGAGCGCGATGACCTGAATATAATTGCGGGTTTCGGCCAAATGCTCGATGCCGCGAAAGTTGAAACCAATATGCAGTTTGGCATCGCTAACTGTCTCGCCGTCGCAAATCATGTCGAGCTTATAGGGCTCTTCCAACGCCGGATGATAAGGCCCCATTGGAATCTTGTAGCTCATGGGGTTACCTCGCGCAGATTGACCCCGAGGTTGTTCCCTTCGCGCAGCAAAAGAGGTTCATACTCGCGTCCAACAAAGTCGACAGCGAAGCCTTCATGAATCTCGCGCTCAATCCAGTCCGTAGCTTCGCAGATGTCAAAGATGCTCTCGATGGAATTTGTCTCCAGATGAAAGGAAAAGCCCAGCAACTGGCCATCGAGGTCCCATAAATAATCGAGACGGAGCCCCTCGTTTCCCGGCAACTCGATTGCGGTGATCGTGACGAAGCGGGCGCGGCACGCCTTCATGGCTATAGCCAGTTCACGCACACCGAGGTTGCCCGTGTAGAACCACTGCACGCCACTACTGTCCAAGCGAACATCGTCGATACCAAAAGTCTCCGCAATGTGATCGGCCGTGGTCATGGCGTTGCTCCGGCTCTCGGTTGAGATTCCTGGGCACGAGTTGCACCAGGAGATGACTTGGGAGCGGGAGGCTTCCGCGGAATGGTGTAAGAGGCCTTGAGTTCGCCGATGGACAGATACACGGGCGGACATGCGGTTTCCTGGGTCAACGCATTTTCCTTGCAGCCCTCGATGCAGCGTCCGCAGAATGTGCATTGACCCGGATCGTAACTCCACGTGAATTCGTTCTTGCCGGCAGAGAAGGTAATGGCCCGTGCAGTGCAGCGAAATCTACAGATCGCACATCCGATGCAGAGCGCGGGATTCATCCGAACCAATCCCCGGAATCCCATCGTGACTGGTGGACGCGCCGGAAAACGCAGCGTGGTGACGCCGCGCCAGAGGTTCCTCGAAAGCATGGAAAGGATATTCACGCGCGAAGCCTCATCAGGAGCGTGGACACGATTGCCAGCCCCGCGAACATGAGAGCGCACCGCCAATAAAAGCGCGCTGTGGTGTCAATGGCCAACCGCGCTGTGGCGGCGGCAAGAACCGACAACAATAATACGATTCCGAATGAAAGTGCGACGAAGAGCAGCGAATCAATCCAACCGGCTGCGAAATGAGGTGCAGCCAAGGTTGCCACCAGGCCCGCGGCGGCGACCCATTCGAGCCCATGCGAGAGTTCCCACATTGCCAGTTCCGGCCCAGCGTACTCGACCATGGGCCCGGAGTAAATCTCCTGCTCTGCATTAGGAAGGGAGAAGGGGTTGATATGCAGTTTAGCGGGCAGGCAAACAAGAATTGCTAATACTCCCAACCAACGCAGCGGCGATGCCGGAAGCTGCGCCAGCGCCTCCAGTCGAAACGTATGCTGCGAGACGGCAATCGATGTGACGGCCAGGAGAAAGACCACGTTATACGACACGGTCAGGACGGCTTCACGCGCTGAACCGATCTCGCCAAAGATTGAACGCGAGGAGAAACCGGCAGCGATGATGCAAACGGAGGGGAGTTCCATCAGCGCTAACAATAAGATCAAGTCGCCCTGAAAGCCGCCTGAAGACGGCAGCACGGGAAGCAGTCCCACCGCGCCCGCAGCAGACGACACCGCGAGCAGGGGCCAGGCTTTCATCAGAAGACCATTTACTCCGCTCCGAGCTGGCGTTGTCTTTCCCAACAACTTGATAAAGTCAAAAAATGGCTGCATGAACGGAGGTCCAATGCGCTGCTGCATCAACGCGACCGCCTTGCGCTCCACCCAGAGAAAGAACCACGCAGCGGGCACCGCGAACAGGAGCCCCGGAAAGAAGAGCAGGCGCGCCAATGCAATCGTCAAGTTCATTGCTGCTTCTCCTGATTTGCAAATAGGCGGGCGCCTCTCTCTGCGAGGATTTCGGCGGCCTTGGCAATACCTTGCAGAATCGCGTCTGGACGAGGCGGACAGCCGGGCACAAATACGTCGACCGGAACGTGCCGATTCAGTGGGCCGTCGAGGACCCGACTGTCGATGAAGACGTTGGTCGTTGCCGGGCAGGAACCGATGGCCACGACAGCCTTGGGTGAACACACCTGGCCGTATACCGTCTCAATGGCGTGCACGGAGTTGCGCGTCACCGGGCCGGTGATGCACAGAATATCCGCGTGCCGCGGGCTGCCTTCCAGACGCACTCCCAACTGTTCCGCATCGTAACGGGGCGTCAGGCTCGCTACGAGTTCTATATCGCATCCGTTGCAGCTACCGGAGTTCATGTGGAAGATCCATGGGCTGCGACGGCGGCAGGAACACATCAATCGACTCCAGAGATTCATAGCCTGCCACCTAGCAACGCTCGCAGTGCGTCAGGCCAGAACCCGCCAATCAAGAGCAGTGCCACGATGGCAACGATTACGGTCTGCAATACGAAGGGCTCTCTGCCGGCGGGAATGGGAGCGACGGCGTTCGGCTTCTCGAACTGCGAATCCGGATCGGCCGCCGGTCCCCACCACACACGCGTCAGAGCCAATACATACGCGATCAGCGCGAAGACGGAAGGAAGCAGGAAGCAGCCTAGCAGCACAGGGTTGACGCGCAGGGCAGATTCATAGAGTCTCCAGCGACCGATATATCCAAGCGTCGGCGGCACACCCAGCATGGCGAGCATTCCGAACAGGAATCCGAACGCGCTGACTGGATAGCGGCTGGCGAGGCCAGCATGCTCTGCCGCTAGCGCGCCATCCGCTTCAGGACCACTGAGGCAGATGAATAGCAGCGCTTTGGCAAGAGCATGAGTTGCCGCCGCGATCAACATGCCCGAGGTTCCGAGAGCCCCAGACGAGGCGAGCCCTAGAAAGAGAAAGCCGACATCTTCGATGGTGGAAAGAACCAGCAAGCGCTTGAGATTTCGTTGCGAAAGCATGAGCAGCGCGGCAAGCAACGATGTTGCAGCAGCGATCCCAAGCCACAGTGCCTGGGGCGCGACTATGCCGGGAGAAGCCTGCACCGCAACGTAAAGTTCGCCGAATGCGGCGATGTCAATGACCGCGATGATCAGGCCGAGGATCAGCGACGGTATCTCATCTGCAAGGCGCAGTAACCAGAAGAAAAGCGGGAATGCTGCCAGCTTGACGCAGACGCTGGCCAGCAAGAGCGAGCGCTCCCAGCTTATGTTGCCACGCTGAGACATCAGATGGCCGGCAACCAGCGACAACGCGGAGAGGCCAACAATCGTGACATAAACCCACTTCGCCGACGGCGTTCGTGCATTTTCCCAAACCAGCGAGATTGTCAGCAGGGCTGCCAATTCAAGCAGGCCGAGGCGAAGCCACGGACCCTCGATGACCAACCCCGCAATTGCAGCGGTGCTGGCCAAGATCATCAACGGAACCAGGCGTCGCCAAGCCCCCTGGGCCGCAGCGGCCAAAATCAAAGCCGCCGCGGCCCCGGCGCATGCCGCGATGATCAGCGGCGATATGCGTGGCGCGGCGAGTGTCTCCGCACTCGCGACCGCCGGCACAAACCAGCGAACACTCACGAGCAAAACCACCGACAACAGCACGATGGATGCGACGGCGCGGCACTCCAACCAGGAAACTACAATGCCCAGCTTGCGCGATGATTCGCGCAACCCAGCCCAAATAGTCAAATAGATTCGGTCGACGTTGGACCAGCGGAAAAACGTTTGCCAGTTCTGTTGAAATATCTTGGAGAAGTCGCCCGCAGTCAACCGTCCCTGACCCGACAAAGGCTCTCCGCCGGTAAAGATTCCGCCCCCTGCGCCGGCAAGCACCGCACCTCCGGCAACCAATGTCGTGACAGGAGTTGCGCGCGCGAAGTATGCGAGCGCGTAGATTGCGCCGCCAAGCACCAATGAGACCAGGGCCAGCACCAGGCCGCCCACGGTCGAAAAGCTTCCTGCGCCCGCGAACAATCCGAACCACGTCATCTGCACGCCCGCGCCCAACGCCAACGCGCTTAGAACTGGATTGAGCAGATAGTTCACGGCCAGCTGCGGTGCGATGCCCAGCACGATGCTCCCTGCGGCCATCAGTCCCATCGCCCACTGCATCGTCGGCGGAGCTTCATGGGCGTGTTCCGTCTTCTCCGTCAAGTCTCCAAGAAACACAGCGCTGGTAGCTTTCGCGCACAGGAACACCGTGCCCAGGCTTACCGTCCATGCAACGATGGCGGGAACGGCCCAGCCCGCCTGCAGCGCCGCCGCATAGAGCATCCACTTGCTGACGAAACCACTCATCAGCGGAATGCCGGCCATGTTGCCCACGCCGATCAGCCACCACAGCGTTGTGCGCGGCATGCGCTGCGCCAGTCCGCCCAGTTCATTCATGTCGCGCGTGCCCGCGGCATGCTGCACTGCGCCCGCGTTCAGAAACAGTCCGCCTTTAAAGAATCCGTGATTGAGGCAATGGAGCAGCCCCGCGGTAATGGCCAGCGGCGTGCCGATACCCAAGCCCAGCATCATGTAACCGATCTGGCTCACGGTCGAGAAGGCCAGCATGCGCTTCAAGTCGGTCTGTACCATGGCGTACATCACGCCCACGGCCATCGTGATAGTTCCCACCCACACCAGCGACGCGCCCCAATTTGACGGCCAGACGCCGAAGCTGTGCATGCGCGCGGCCAGGTAAACGCCTGCCGTCACGTAGCACGCTGCATGCAGCAGAGAGCTGACCGGTGTAGGCGCCGCCATCGCCTCCGGAATCCAAGTGTGGAGTGGCACCTGAACTGACTTCCCAATCAACGCGACGAGCATCAGCAGGAAGACACCGACCGTGAAACTGCGCGCCACGGCGGGATCCGTCCAAAGGGCGCTTCCTGTGCGGTGATAGAGGATCAGAATTGCTGCCAGCAGGCCGTAGCCGGCGATGTGGGTCATCAACAGAACTTTGCGGGCTCCATTGACAGCCTCGCGATTCGTGTACCAGAAGCCGACCAGGCTAAATGAGCAAAGCCCGATAACTTCCCAGCACAGATAAAGGAAAAAGAGATTGGCGCTGTAGACCAGGCCGACAAAGCCGCCGATGAAGATCAGCATGGTCGAATAGAACCGGGTCGCGGAGCGATCGTGCGCCATGTACCCGATGGAATAGAGGAGCACCAGCGCACCCAGGAACGTTCCCATAAAAGCGAACAGGACGCCCAGCGCATCTATGTGAAACGCCAGCCTCAGCGGTCCGTCCCACTCCAGGAGATCAAACTCAACTGCCCGTCCTTCCCGCACCAGATGCATGGCGCCAGCCACCGAGAGCGCTGCCGGAAGGCAAGTGGCCAAAGCCAGAGTCCCTTTTGTTCTGGCGGAACACAGCCGCGCGAAAAGAATCTGCAGCGCCGCTCCCAACAGGAGCGAGCAGGGCGCAGCCAGAATCAGGGCCACGACATTCATGGCGGTCGTATAGTCCTCGCCGCAAAAAAGTGATGTGATTGCAGTCACAGCCAGGCTTTCCAAGGCATGGAGTAGGCTGATTCGCCAGAATCGCTTTCTCCCAGCGAGGAGGTATTAAGCATGAAGATTGACGGCCTCTGGTATACGCACTTTACTGCAGGTGAGGTGCAGGGTGACGGAATGGCAGTGCTGCGCGACGGAGAGGTTTTGGGAGGCGATCCCGCTCACACCTACACCGGTTCGTATACATCAGACGGTTCGGAACTCTACCTTGACGTTCGAGTGAGTCCCTACGCAGGTCATGTTCCCGCGGATCTCGAGCGGCCAGTGGCGCTGGTCCTGTGCGGTTCGGTGAGCGGAGATTCGGCAACGGTGTCCGGTTGTGCCGGTCAAAGGCGAGATTTGAAAGTCATCGTCGATTTGCATCGGGCAGCGTAGAGTAGTTTGGTTTTAAGAGTTCTTCTTCGGAATCGCATCGACCTCTGAAGTGTCTGCCCGCGGAAGCCCAAGTCTTCAGTGGGTGTGACTTGTCATTGCGCAGCAATTGTCACCAGGCGCCGATCCCGGCATCAGCCAACCCCGTCAAGCCACGAGCCTCTGTTCCGAACTGAACGCAGTTGTACTGCATGAGCCCGCGGTGGTTTGCGACTGCGCGGTTCCGAGATTGTGTTGTATCTCCAAACGATCGACGTCACAATCGGACGTGATCCGAGGCACATCCCAAACGTCCTCCAAGGGTGCCAACTTTCCGGGCGGCAATAGTTCGGGGATCATTCTGTGCGGATAGCACTGAATTGAGCGGTGAAGCCTTTTGTCTCTTGAGGAGTCAGAGTTCGGACGCCTTGGACATTCAAACCGGCCGTCACGCCACCGCCACCAAGCGTACCGATGGCATTCGGCTGGATCGTTACCGTATCGCCGATGCTGGGGCTGGAGAGGAGGAACGATGCGGACTGAGATTCCAGACGCTCGGGAACACGTGCGGATCGACCAGAGCATTGCGATGCACGAAGGCCGTCCCGGAGCATTGCTGGGGATCCTTGAAGCAGTTCAGGCTTCCAATGCGCATAAATACCTATCGATGGATTCGTTGCGTTACATCGCGAGTGAGACCGGCATCGCTCCAGCCAGAGTCTATAGCGCTGCAACGTTTTTTGCATTGTTCAATCTTCTTCCGCAGGGCGACAACGTGATCTGCGTCTGCCGCGGAACCGCCTGCCACACCAGAGGCTCGCGGGATTTATTGGCCAAACTCTGTCTGGATCTCGGGCTTCGCGAACGCGATCTTAGCGAGACCAGCGATGCCGATCAACTGGCGCTGACGACTGCCGACCGCAGATTCACGATTCGTACGGTTGCTTGCTTCGGCCAGTGTGCATTGGCGCCGGTGGTCGAAGTTAACCACCATATCCTGAGCCACGTGAATGAGCGCACGCTTCAACGGGAAGTGAAAGCTCTCACCCACGGGAGGAAATGATGCCGCGAATTCTGGATCTTGGCGGGTTCAATACGGTACGAGAATCCGGACTTGCCAAGCTGCTGCCGAACGCTCCACGTATCACTGTGGGCATGGGAACGTGCGGGCGGGGCAACGGCGCGGAGGAGGTGTACCACGCCTTGAAGGAAGCCATCGAACGCAGCGGGCAGGAAGTGCTCCTGGCAGGCGTGGGCTGCTTCGGCTCCTGCTTTCAGGAGCCTTTGGTAGGCGTCCGCATTCCTGGAATGCCGCTGCTTCTGCTGCGGCGCGTGCATGCCAACGATGCCGCGCGCATTCTCGAGAGTCTGCCATCAAAAGCGATGCCGCGCGATCTCATTTACTGCAAGATCGAGGAATGGGATCACATTACAGGACATGTGAAGTACGGCCAGGGTTATCCCGATGTCTTGCCCTGGAATGCAATCGCTTTTTTCAAGGGACAAAAGAAGATTGTCCTGCGCGATTGCGGGCTGATCAACCCCGAAGATATCGAGGAGTATGTATCCGTCGGTGGGTACCAGGCTCTCTACAAAGTACTAATCGATGGACGCCCGGAAAGCGTCATCGAGCAGATCAAAGCATCCCGGTTGCGTGGACGAGGCGGAGCCGGCTTTCTCACCGGCAATAAGTGGGAATTTCTGGCCAAGGCCAAAGCTGACACGAAATATCTTATTTGCAACGCCGACGAAGGCGATCCCGGCGCCTACATGAATCGCAATGAAATCGAAGGTGATCCTCATTCTCTACTTGAGGGAATGATCATCGGCGGTTACACGATGGGTGCGACCGAGGGCATTATTTACATCAGGGCGGAGTATCCGCTCGCGGTTCGCCGTCTGAGCGTGGCTATCGATCAAGCCCGCGAATACGGTCTGCTGGGCAATAACATCCTGGGCCGCGGATTCAACTTTAATATTCAATTGGTGCAGGGCGCGGGGGCATTTGTCTGCGGGGAAGAGACCGCGCTGATCGCATCACTCGAAAACTTTGCCGGTCGTCCCCGTCCGCGTCCTCCGTTTCCCGCGCAGAGAGGACTGTGGGGAAAACCGACCAACATCAACAACGTTGAAACCTGGTGCAATATCGCACCCATCGTGACGCGCGGTCCTGCGTGGTTTGCCGAAACCGGCAGCGTGAAGAGTCCGGGGACCAAGGTCATCTCGCTGGTGGGAAAGATCCAGAACACCGGCCTAGTGGAGATGCCTCTTGGAACGCCGCTCAGGACCTACATCTACGACATCGGAGAGGGTGCGCCGGCCGGCAGGCGCGTGAAGGCGGTCCAGACCGGTGGACCTTCCGGCGGTTGCATTCCGGTGGAGATGCTCGATACTCCGGTGGACTATGAGAGTCTCGCGCAGCTCGGCTCCATCATGGGCTCCGGAGGAATGGTTGTTCTGGACGAAGACAATTGCATGGTCGATGTGGCGCGTTACTTCATCGAGTTCACACACTCTGAGTCCTGCGGAAAGTGCGTACCTTGCAGAGTAGGGTTGAACAAGGCTCTTCGGACTCTCAACTCAATCACCACCGGCAACGGAAGCGCGGAACACTTAATCGCACTCGATGAACTGGGGAGGATGGTTCGCGAATGTTCTCTGTGCGGTCTGGGCCAGTCGGCGCCGAACCCCGTTCTTACCACCATCCGTCACTTTCGAGAGGAATACGAGGATCACATCCTGGCCAGGCGTTGCCGCGCCGGTGTCTGCCAGGAACTGGCTCTGTCGCCCTGCGAAAACAGTTGCCCATTGAGGATGAACATTCCCCGCTTCCTTGAGCTCTTTCAGGAAGGCCGGCTCGAAGATGCGTTCGAGTCCGTCATTATGGATAACCCCTTGCCTGCCACGACAGGGAGGGTATGCCAACATCCTTGCGACAACCGCTGCCGCCGCCAGTCCTTCGATGAAGTCGTAAACATGCGCGAAGTGCACCGCTACATCGCGGACGCGATCTATCAGTCCGAACGATTCGAACCAATGGCGCAACGGATCCTGGCGCGCAAACTTGAACCGACGGGTCGCAAGGTCGCAGTGGCCGGCTCAGGCCCGACCGGTCTCACAGCTGCCTTCTATTTGGCCATGCTGGGCCATGATGTCACAATCTTCGAGGAGCACAGCGAAGCCGGCGGAATGCTGCGTTTCGCCATTCCCGAGTACCGGCTACCTAAATCCGTGCTGCGCAGTGAACTCGATCTCATCGAGAGGGTCGGCGTCAGCATGGTGTTCAATACCAGAGTTGGATTCGACCTTCCCCTGAATGATCTTGCAAGCCGATTCGACGCCGTCTTCCTCTCTATTGGAACGTGGAAGGAATCCTGGCTCTATCTTCCCGGAACCGAGTTGAAAGGCGTGTTTCCCGCTCTGCCGTTTCTTGAATCGGTGGCCAAAGGCGAGAAGATGCCGCTCGGGTCGCGGGTCGCTGTGATCGGCGGTGGCAATGCGGCTATCGATTCGGCGCGCACTGCTTTGCGCATGGGTTCGCGCGTGACCATTCTCTATCGCCGCGAGCGCAACGACATGCCTGCCATCGATGAGGAGATCCAGGCGGCGGAAGAAGAGGGAGTGCGCTTCGTGTTCCTGGCTGCGCCGCATCGCATCCTTGGCGGATCCGGCGGGAGCGTGAAAGCCATCGAGGTTGTCAAGACGCGACTCGGCGAATACGACAAATCGGGCCGCAGACGGCCCATCCCCACAGACGAAGTGCTCCGCTTCGAGTGCGACAACGTGATCCTTGCCGTGGGCGAGACCTTCGACCAGGATTTCTGCCGCGCCTCAGGACTGGAACTCAAAGAGGAAGGCACAATCAGGGTCGACCGCCTTTCTCTCGAAACCAGCCGCGCCGGCTTCTATGCGGGCGGAGACGTCATCACCGGCGCCTCCAACGTATCCAATGCTATGGGGGGCGGCAAGCAGGCAGCGCGTAAGATCGACGAACGCCTGATGGGCGGGAATCTCATCGGAGAACAGCGCTGGGAGCGGCTCCTGCCGCTGCTTGAATACAGCCGTCAGGCGCCGGGAGAGCCTAGTCCCAGCCGCCGTCACGCGGCGCACGCACTCCCGGTAGCCTCTCGTGTCCTGTCACAGAAGGAAGTAGTTGCCGGTCTCGATTCACAGGAGGTGCTCGAAGAGTGTTGCCGCTGCCTTCGCTGTGACTTGAAGATTCCGGTCAACTCCAACTCATAGGAACAAGAGAGAGGAGCGCCGCTTTGCCCAGTAAAACGATCTCCGTCCGGATTGATGGCGAGTTGGTAGCTGCCCACGAAGGGCAAACGATTCTGGAAGCGGCACGTGAAAACGGGAACCAAATACCAACGCTTTGCTATCTGAAAGGACTAAGCACGGTCGGGGCCTGCCGTGTGTGCCTTGTAGAACTTTCAGGAACAGATCGCCTGCTGCCGGCATGCACGACTCCCATACAGGAGGGGATGTCCATCAGGACGAATTCGGCAAAACTGACTCGCTACCGGAAAATGGCCGTCGAATTACTGTTGGTGGAACGTAATCACATTTGCTCGGTGTGCGTCTCGGACAGCCGTTGCGAACTTCAGTCGCTGGCGCAATCACTTGGCGTTACGCATGTGAGCTTCTCCTATAACAACCCTCGCCTGCCGGTAGATATGACGCATCCTCGCTTTGTCCTGGACCACAATCGCTGCATCCTGTGTACGCGGTGTGTAAGAGTTTGTGCGGAACTCGAAGGAGCGAATGTGTGGGAGGTTGCATCACGCGGAATCTACTCGCGAATAGTCAGCGATCTCAGGGACGACTGGGGCCATGCAAAGAATTGCACCGGCTGCGGCAAATGTGTCCAGGCTTGCCCGACCGGGGCACTCGCGGAGAAGGGCTATGCAGTCCATGAAATGGTGAAGCACAGCGAGGTTGTCACACGCCTGGCATCTCAAAAATCAGCGGGCACGAACGGCACACGTTAACGATTCAGCCTGACCTCTGATGGAAAACGACGGCATTGACAACTAAAATGGGGCGCGCATTTTTTTTTGATGTCCCAACCGCCTGTCTCTCTCCTCAATTTGGGAGCACTCTGTCGCGTGGAGTTTTGAGCTGACCGGATGTGAGATTCTCCCTGCGTGCGAGGCATTTGCGCCTAACTTCCGCAAAACCGAAACGTCCGATTTACGCATCGGCCTTTGGCCCACTTCTTAGGATGAAAATCGCTTACGGTAAAGCTGTGTTCCGACGGTAAACCGACAGGAACCAAAGATAACAAGTGCCTCAGGCAGGATCAACTGTTGGACTTTGCAGGCGCTGGCCATTTCGGATTCGAGTATTTCCTACTGACGGCTTATGCGATTGAGCGAGAGAGGCCGGCATTCCCGGAGAGTTTGCGCTTCCTCCCAGAGGATAAAGGGCCAAGCCCAGGGTGCACTGAAGCCTGAAACCATCCGTGGAACTCTCTTCCGTCTCGTGTCAATCAAGAACCTTAGCGCGAGATAGTCGAAGAGGTATCTCGCAGCGCTCAAATTGCACCGAAAGAATTCCACAACCCATTTTGAGCGCGCGAATCAGGTCTATAATTCCCGGCCATGGAAAGGAGGGGCGAATTATGACTCAGCAACACCATTCGCCCGACGTAAACAAGCAAGTCGTCCGGAGGTTTGTGGAGGAGTGCTGGAATCAGGGAAACTTCAACAAGACATCCGAACTGCTCGCAGACAAAGTCCATTTCCACGATCCGGTGTTTCCTAACATCAACAGCGGAATCCAAAACATCAAACAGCACATCGAGACAAGCCGCAAGGCATTTCCCGATCTAAAGTTCACTATCGACGACACCATCGCCGAGCGCAATGAAGTCGTTGTGCACTGGACGGCGTATGGAACTCACAAAGGACCATTTCTCGGCATGGAGCCCACCAACCGCAAGGTGACCATCGAGGGCACTTCCATCTACCGGCTCGAAGGGGCAAAGATCGCGGAAGCTCATGCGAATTGGAACCTCGCGACGATGATGGTGCAACTCGGAGTGATCGAGGTTCCCAAAGAAGCAAGGGCCGATGCAAAACAAGAGCCGAAGCTGGAAGCGAAATCGCGCGTCTGATCCAGCTATTCTCAGTGTCTGTCAATTGTGGCGGACCGTACGCTGATCTTGGCACCCCAAATGAGTGCCGTATTCCAAGCCTTGGAGGGCCCACCTTCGCAGCCATCGACTCGTGCCGGAGGTGGGCCTATGGATCCGAATGGTCAACTCAAGTGAAGCCCACTGAGCATTCCGAGAAGCGGGATGACCTGATTCGCCGCCTTGGCTGCCGAGACGGTGCAGCTTTCGGGACGAAAACCTGTCACACGGGAATTCGGGTTCCTCGTGGTACAGTCTGCCGCGAGGAGGAGATCGACATGCGGAATGCGATTCGCGTTCTGGTGGTATGCGCACTCATATATTTGCCGGGGATTTTACTCGCAGTGGAGAAGTTTGACGGGAATTGGATGACGAAGATGGTGTGCCCGCCAAAGGGGAATACGGAGGGGTATACGTGGGTGATTCCGAGCACGATCCAGAACAGCAATTTTCATGGGGAGCGCGGAACGGCCGGCCAAGGTGGGTATCTGCTCATCGAGGGCAAGATCAAGGGAGACGGCAGCTCCAAGCTTAAGGCGAACGGGATTGTGGCGTCGCGGAAGTATGCGCGAGGATTGTTCACGACTGCGGGCGACGAGTACAGCTACGACATCAAGGCGCAATTCCAGGAGACTGACGGGACGGGTACCAAGAGCGCGGGCCTGGGCATTGTGGGGCGCGAGTGCACATTCGAGTTCAGGAAACAGGCGGCGGACGGGCAGTAAAAGCAGGCGATCCCGCCATGCAGCTCGAAATGCTGACCCCTTTTCTGGGTCGGACGCATTTGGCGCACTGGTTGGAGCGCTGGCCGGGGGCGGCAAGGGAGCGGCCATCGGAACCCTTGCGGGCGCCGCCACGGGAGCGGGCGTTCAGGGCGTAACGCGTGGACAACAAGTGCGGATTCCGACGGAAAGCATTCTTGACTTCCGGCTGCAATCCCCGGTCACCGTCACAGTTACCATCCCCCTCCGCTTAGCGGGCAGATCCGGGAAAGCAGACAGGACGACTTGAGCAACCAGCCACAACTCTTGCGTCGAAGGGCTACATATTCGACTCCACCGACGCCGGCTACCTCGACGGTGTCGTATCTTCAGCCAGGGTACCGATCCGGTCCAAGCCAGCGCCATCGCTGCGGCGCCATAGACCTTGCCATCAAGATGCAGGTGAGGAAAGACACAACAAAGCAAACTCCCGCTTTGCGTCTCAGGCCGTCCTCGCAACTCAAAGATATCTTCTTACCCTTGGATTGTGGTGACGGGGATCGATGCATCTTACAACGATCCAAAGTCTGGAGACTCGTTTTCTCGTGGGTGAAAGAGCATTACACAGAGTCCTCTCTGGGTTCCGGGCGTATCCCCTGGACTTGGCGAATTCGCGTGACCCCGGCAACGGACGGAGCGAAAAGCATTGCGGTAAGATGTCTGCATCGTGAAAAGGGGGCGTCAGCAAGTTCGCCTCATCGTCGCGCTTCGTGTGGTGCTGGCGCACGATGGGCATTTTGGCTTGCCGGGCATGCGGGAAATGCCATAGGTGGCAAGCTGGTGCTTTGGAGCGAGCAGGCGGGCACTGAACTGGAACTGCACATACCTGCGACCGCGGCATACACGACAGTTACCAAGCGCACCTGGATTGCAGAATCGCTGGCCAGAAAGTAAAGAAATCGAAGGTTGAGGTATGAGAGTTGCACCCATCGGGACGAAGAGCCTCGTGGATCGCTGGTTCTTTCGACCAGGTCGGATTATGGTGGTTGCGGCCTTCAGCTGCCGATTGGCGATCGCGCAAGCGGTAGTGCGCGGAGATCAGCGGATTATCCATGAATCCTGGACATTCAAAGAGGGCGCGCCGGAAGCAGTTTCGGCCATGGCGCAGACGACTGACGGTTACTTGTGGTTGGGCGGTGAATCCGGACTGTTTCGTTTCGATGGCGTTCACTTCGAGCTTTTCCGTTCGCCCTTTGGCGATCAACTCCTTTCTACACGAGTCACGGCCTTATTTGCTCCGGAGGCTGGCGGACTTTGGGTCGGCTACAATTTCGGTGGCTTCAGCTTTCTAAAGAACGGAAGGGTCACGAACTTCGCCAATCAGACGCCCTACACGGGAACTGTAAACGGCTTCGCTCAGGACCGGCATGGGATCGTATGGGCTGCCACAAATACCAGGCAGGGCGGGCTATGGCGATTCGACGGCTCCTCTTGGCAGCACATCGGAGCCGAATGGAATGCTCCAACTACGCTGGTCGCGCAGGTGGGATTTGATCGAGAGGGCATACTCTGGGCTTTGACAGAAAACAGAAGTCTGGAATTCGGCAGGCAACTCTTCTATCTACTGCCGGGCGGCGCAAAGTTTCAAAAAGCCGCGGATGATCTCTTCGTACAAGGGTTTACATGGGATGCCGATTATCACGTCCTCACGACGCACGACAATGAATTTCCCTATCCTGGATTTGGTGAAAGGTGGGAGAACTCGGGTTCTGCGTATCCAATTCTGAAGAAGAACTCCGAACAGATCGTTGACCGCGCGAACGGTATTTGGTTTTTACCTACAGACCCTTTCGTCCTCCATCATGCCGCGGAGGCGTCTCTGGCCGAAACAGTAAGCAAAGCCACGCCACAAAACTCAAACGTTTACAACGTGAATCCGTATCGATTTTCGAAGCTGGTGGATCGGGAGGGCAGCATCTGGATTGGAGATCCCACGGGTGTTCACCGCTTTTCTTATAGCCCCTTGATGGAGGAGGAGTTTCCCAAATCCGAGGCGAATCCCTTCTTCGCTCTTGCGCCCGATGAAGGTGGGGTGGTGTGGATCAGCGCCGGAAATCATGGCGGATCCTCGAACCTTTATCGCGTGGCAGGCGGGAAAGTTAAGTTTAGGGAGGCGCAGAGAGGGGTAGCGAATTTCGCATACCGGGCGCAGGACAATACATTTTGGTTCGGCGGCGAAGGGGGACTGTGGCATCTAGTCAATGGCCGCCTCAGCCGAATTGTGCTTCCAGCGGAAGTGGCCGACAAGGCTTGGTCCCTCCAGGCAATCACAGAGGATCGACCAGGGGGGATATGGGTATCGTTTGGCAGCGCCGGGGAGTATCGGCTTGCCAAAGGTATTTGGACACTCTCCGGCGGCCATCGTGAACTTGGCCTTCCCGGATCAAGCGTGCTCAGTGAGTTCACAGACAATCTCGGACGCGTCTGGTTCGGAAACAGGAACCATTCCCTGGCTGTGCTTGACGACGATCGACTCCAGATTTTCGGTCCTGGCGACGGGGTTCAAGTGGGCGCTATCACCGCAATCAATGGACGCAGTCCGGAAATCTGGGTTGGTGGGGAATTTGGCTTGGAGCAGTTCGATCATGGACAATTCCACACGATCCACGCCGTCGATAACGAATTGCTTCGCGGAATCTCCGGAATCGTGGAGACCGCCAATGGTGACCTTTGGCTGAATGGCTTGGGAGGAATAATTCACCTCCGCCGCGCGGAAATCCTGGAGGCATTGAAGAACCCCGCTCATCCAGTCAGTGGTGAGCGCTTTGGCAGACGAGAGGGCCTTCCAGGGCTTCCGAGACAAATGCGACCGATACCGACTGCCATCGAGGGCACCGATGGGCGGCTGTGGTTCACTGTGAATAACGGTGTTGTGTGGCTTGATCCAGCTAGAGCTTCAAATAAGATCCCACCGCCGCGGGCCACAATTCAGTCGATTTCTGCCGATGATAAAGGCTACGTACTCGATCAACCACTGAGATTCCCAGCGCATACTTCCAGTGTGCAGATCACCTACGCCGCCGTGAGCCTCTCCGACCCGGAGGCGATTCATTTTCGCTACAAATTGCAGGAGGCCGACAAGGGCTGGCACGAAGTCGAGACCACTGCAGCGGTGGGCTACCGCAATCTCCCCCCCGGCACATATCACTTCACGTTGGCTGCCAGCGACACCAACGGGATGTGGTCAGCCAATTCAGCGGCCGTTGAGTTCAGTGTCTTACCGGCCTTTTACCAGACCGACTGGTTTCGCGGATTATGTGGCCTTTTCTTCTTGGTGCTGCTGTGGGCGGCCTACCAGTTCCGAGTCCGGCAATTGCGCCGGGAGTTCGCCCTAACGCTTGAGGCGCGTGTGGGAGAGCGGACGCGCATTGCGCGCGAACTTCATGACACACTGCTTCAAAGCTTCCATGGTTTGCTGCTGCGGTTCCAGATTGTTTCCGAGTTGTTGCCGGATCGCCCGGTTGAAGCAAAGGAACAAGTCGACCGATCCATTGAGCGAGCCGCCGAGGCGATTACTGAGGGCCGAGACGCGGTGCAGGGACTGCGCGCCTCCACGGTCCAACAGAACAACCTCGGACGGGCCATCAATACGCTTTGTGAGGAACTAGAAACTGATCCAGCCAATCACTCCGCCCCGGCATTTCGCGTCATCGTGGAGGGTGAACCGCGCGATCTGCATCCGATTCTGCGCGATGAAATCTACAGGATTGCCGCCGAGGCGCTTCGGAACTCTTTCCGGCATGCAGACGCCCGGCAGGTCGAAGTTGAAATCAGGTATGACAATCAACAATTCCGGCTCCGCGTGCGGGACGATGGAAAAGGCATGGACAAAGCGGTTCTGTCGGGGCAGGGGCGCGAGGGCCACTATGGCTTGCCTGGCATGCGGGAACGGGGCAAACTGTTAGGAGGCAATCTGGTGATTTGGAGCGAAGTCGGTGCAGGCACTGAAGTCGAACTGCGCGTTCCTGCGGCCTCCGCCTACGTCGCAGTTGCCAAACGTTCTTGGATTTCACGATTCTCGGCCAAAAAGGAAAGCAATCACCGGAAGGTGGCACCGTGAGTACCGTTACCGCTCGAATTCGAATCCTTGCAGTCGACGACCATCCCATTGTCCGGGAGGGGATTGCAGCATTGATCGCTATGCAGCCGGACATGATTTTGGCAGGCGAAGCCTCCGACGGCCGTGAGGCTATCCAGCAATTCCGGACGCATCGCCCCGACGTGACGGTGATGGACCTGCAGATGCCGGAAATGAACGGACTCGATGCGCTCATTGCCATTCGCAATGAATTCCCGGATGCGAAGATCATTATGCTGACAACCTACAAGAGCGACGCTCAGATCGTCCGGGCGCTCAAGGCAGGTGCTCAGGGTTACCTGCTGAAGAATGCTCTGCACAAGGAATTACTGGCGACGATCCGCGCCGCAAATGTGGGCAAGAGAACAATCTCGCCGGAGGCTTCCCTGGAGATTGTCGAGCATGCCACCGACGATGCTCTGACGCCAGCAGAAGTCAGCGTGCTGCGACTCATAGCCGCCGGACATGCAAACAAAGAAATCGCAGATCAGCTCTCCACCACGGAAGAATCGGTGAAAAGCCGGGTCAGAAGTATCCTTTCCAAATTGGGTGCCAGCGACCGAACCCACGCCACGACCATCGCTCTGAAACGAGGAATTATCGAGCTTTAGGGTCTCGCCGCCTGTCATATCTACCCCCGGTGCCTCAAAAGAGGCTCGATTCGACCTTCTTGTGGGCTTCTATTCCCTTCGGTAATCGACGAGAATGAAGTTTTTACGAGAGGTGCGTCCATTGCGACGCTTATATTCCACTTTTGCTGGCGGTTGGCCCGGGCTTGGTCTCATCTTAATGCGAATGGTCGTCGGGTTTGCTTTGGTGAGTAGTGCAGGTTCAGCCCTGCTAAGCAGTTCGGCCATCCCCACGACAGTCTTGTCTGTTCTTCTAGCTGCAGCAGCGATTCTTCTCATCATCGGGCTATTTACTCCGATCGTGGGAACGCTGGTAGCTCTGATTGAAAGCTGCAGGCTCGTCATCCTACCTGCAGATCGGTTGGTCTACCTCCTGGTAGCAACCTTTGGCGCTGCCCTGGCAATGTTGGGGCCAGGTCTGTGGTCGATCGATGCTCGCCTTTTCGGATGGAAGCGCATTGAGCCCACGCCTCGCATGAGGAAGCCGTAGCACCCGAAAGAAACCATCCGCTCCCCTCAAACAAGCCTATTTTTCCCGAGAAATGGGGGTATCCACTTGCCTCCACATAGGTTGTCTTTTCCCTCGATGCAGAGTTTCGCAAAATGAGAGCTGGTAACAGAATGTATTGCAACCGGATCTACTCACAGTATCCGACAGGAATGTGAGAGCTGGACATCATGGCAGTCCCGAGTCTGCGTTAGGTCATTCCCGCACTGCACATGGGCCCTCTCAGGGTCTGGAGAAGGGAAACGAAAATGCAGACGACTCAGAGCAACGAACTGTACACCGATAAGGGAAACTACGCCGTTATGACGCGAACGAAAGTCCTCAAGTACGCGCAACTGGCCAGGATTGCCGATCAACTTTGCCGCAACGCCGAGGACCTCGTGTCCTCAATGAATCCACCCTCCATCGACAACCGCCGTATTGCCGGAACGATGGTGGGCTGGGCATATAACCTTGCGCCCATGCGCATCGGAACCAGATTCGACTACTAGCAGAGTGACCCGCTTCGGCGGCGTCCATGACTATCGGAACAGCGCAGAGGCTAGTGCCTAAGGAGTCGCATCATGACGGAGCCTGCAGAACCCCGAGCACCATACCCGAGGATCGACCAGTTTTGGCGAGCGCACCAGACAAAGGAGCGCCCAGCTGATCTCGCAATCCGCGAGCGTCAGACAACGACGAAGTGAGGACGCAGGAGCCACAAGAATAATGGCCCACTGCGACGGCTAAAGGCAGGAGGTAATTATGGAGAACGCGAACGTTGCTTTCACAGACCTCGGAGA
Organism: uncultured Acidobacteriaceae bacterium; assembly: GCA_963745845.1. Taxonomy (GTDB): domain Bacteria; phylum Acidobacteriota; class Terriglobia; order Terriglobales; family Acidobacteriaceae; genus Telmatobacter. Next base: position 690,360 of record CAVUZE010000008.1, read on the forward strand.
GCTCACAGGAACACGCTTTCCCAGGGTGAGCGAATTCGAAGACCAGCAGCAATATCAAGGATCTCAATCCGGATCGAACCACTGCTTCAAACGCAATATCAGCAAGGGTCTCGCGTTACAGGGTGTCATTGAGAAAGCAGCGATCGTCGCTCCCACCGATTCAACCTTACGGCTTGACCGTGAACCAAAGACCGGCTGCGATGTCCCGGTCGCAAACCTCGGTCGCGCACTCGAGCTTCTGGCGTTCGACCCAACAGCAGAACGCCAGTACGATGCTGACGAGATCGAATTTCTGTGCCAGGTAGCAGGCAAGATTGCCACCGCAATCGAGAAGGCCCCGGCCAGCCAGGAGGTTCCTGCACAGAGAAACATGCTCGCCGAGGAGAAGCTCTATCTCGAAGAGGAGTTCCGCAGCGAGATGGGCTTCGAGCGGATCATCGGGGGCAGCCCGGCGCTAAAACACGTGTTGCAGTTGGTTGAAACTGTCGCCCCCAGCGATTCCACCGTTCTTTTGCTTGGCGAGACCGGGACAGGAAAAGAACTGATCGCGCGTGCCATCCACGAACGCAGCCGGCGCAAGGATCGCACGTTTGTGAAACTGAACTGCGCCGCCATCCCCACCGGGCTTCTCGAGAGCGAACTGTTCGGGCATGAAAAGGGGGCGTTCACGGGCGCGATCACGCAGAAGGTCGGGCGCATGGAACTCGCGGATCAAGGCACGCTGTTCCTGGATGAAGTGGGAGATATCCCAAGCGAAATTCAACCGAAATTGCTGAGGGTCTTGCAGGAGCGCGAGTTCGAGCGGCTGGGCAGCACGCATACGCGCAGAGTCAACGTACGGCTCGTGGCGGCGACCAACCGCGACCTCGAAAAGATGGTCGCCGACCGGGAGTTCCGCAACGATCTCTATTATCGCTTGAACGTATTTCCCATCCGCATCCCGCCCCTTAGAGATCGCAGGGAGGATATCCCTCTGCTTGTCGGCTACTTTGTGCAAAAGTGCGCCAAGCAAATGCACAAGCACATCGATACAATTCCGGCTGTGACGATGAAGGGGCTCACCGCCTGGGACTGGCCCGGCAACATCCGCGAACTGGAGAACTTCATCGAGCGTACCGTCATCCTGACCCGTGGCAGGTCGCTTGAAGCTCCGCTTGCTGAGCTTCGCAAGTCCCAGAGGGACGATCCGTTGCAGGCTTCCGCACCAAATACAGACGTCGACATTGCGCGGATTGTTAGGGAGACTATCGCTACCTTGAAGGGCGCGAGCGCGAAAAGCGAGCGGGTGCAGAAGCAGCACGACGAGATCGTTCGCGCACTCGCCGAGTGCAAGGGGCGCGTGGCCGGCGCTGACGGCGCCGCAGTACGTATGGGTATCATCCGCACAACTCTGATCTCCCGTATGAAGAGATTGGGAATCAACCCATATAACTACGTCTGAACACTGAAATACTTCAAGCCATCCTATACGGAGTAAGTTCTTGGAGCTTTTAAGTCTCTTGTTCCGTACGAATATCTACACCGCCATCATCAACATCGCGCATGACAGCCTTGCGCAGTACGAGCTGATGCGCGGGTTCGACAGGGGGAGCCGATTTTACACGAAACTACCCACTTACTGTAAAAACGGGGCACATTGCATCGCGATGTACTTGATCGGTGATGGACCCCGGAAGCCGGGTGGTCAAGTCAGAATTCAATTCCCGATCCACCCCCATGATTATGGTGACGGCATGGATGCGTTTTGCGACACGGAGGATGCCCTCGGCGGGGTCGCAGGACTCGACGAGAAAAGAGGCCGCGCACTTCAGATCGGCGTCCGAAGGCATGAGTGCGCTCAAATGCGCGAGCGCCCAGGCTTCTTGATCGCCGTGCGTCGTGTTGTCTTTCTTAAGGAAATTCGTGCGATGGGGAGGTATGACGTGCAAAAGGAACAACTGGCGCTCGAAATCACTTGCCAACGACGTGGCATAGGCCACGGCCTTTGCACAGACCTTGTTGAATGCCGTAGCAAAGAGCAGCGGTTTTCCCAAATCGGCTGGATTATCCAGCCAGGGACCTGGAGAACGTGGGCCGACGGTCAGGACTGGACAGCAGCAACGTTTTGAGATCAATTGCGCAACCGATCCGAAAAGCAACCTGGACATGCCACATCTGCCGTGTGTGCCGACAATGATCAGGTCCACTCGGTGAGCACGCGCAAAGGAATCCATCTCTTCATCCAGATTTCCCTTGAGAACAATCGGCCGAACCTCAACCCCACTCAGCCTTCCCGACTCCACCAACTCATGCACGAGGTCATTGATATCCCGTTCCGAGGCTTCGGCGGCTGCTTCCACCGCCTCCGGGCCTGCGAGGGTAAATGCGAGCGATGAAACCACGTAGACGACGTATAGCGTTGCGTGGTAATAACGTGCGATGGCAATGCCATGCTCCAGCGCTTTATCCGCCGACTCGGTCAAGTCGGTCGCGACAAGGATCGATTTTACTTCGAGAGACTTCATAGGAGTGAACGCGCTAGCCACGACGACACCTCGCGAAATGCGTCCTAGGCTGAAGCCGCGTGAGGTGAAAAAGCCGATGAAGATCGATCTGAGCGCGATTGCAGAGGTTTCTTCGCTTTAACTTGGTTGGCAAATACGGCTCATTCATGTTTTGTTCCTCCTCCGAGTATCGAAAAGTCGGTCCGAAAGAATGAACGAGAGAGGGTAGTGGTCCGAAGCTCGAATTAGATCATGTAATTTCGGCTCAGAAGCGCTGAGCGGTCCGTCAGGATCCAGTCGATCGTGCAGGAACTATGGAAACGAGAGGATACAGTCGTGGGAAGTTTGGAGCGGTGAGCGAATGGATTGCTGAGCCCAGCATTGCCTATGATTGAAACAAAAGGCTCCTGACGGAGATCAGAGTTGAAGTCGCCCGCAACAACGACCTGGACGTCCGGAGCGTGTTGACAAGCGTCGTCCAGCAGCTCCAAAAGCTGACCGCATCGTAGGTCATCATCTGCCCTGCTTTCGAGGTGCACGTTGTACAAAATGAGCTTCTGTTCTGGGAGATCGACGAAGCTAATGAGCGCCATTCTGCCCCCTACTCGACGCTGGAACGGCCTCATGCGCGGAATAAATCATCGCGGAAGCCAGAATCCGGACTGACGATGAAACCTGAGAATGCGCGAGTTCAAAAGAGGAAATCGGGAGAGCGTCGCCTGACCATGATAGGCGGGCATCCTGTTGCACCGTTGGGATAGCTCTTCAAACTCGCACCCAAATGCGTAGTTCATGGTGAGCGCCTGCGCGATATAATGCGCTACATTGCGACAATGAGTCCGCCGGGCATTCAAATCGACCTCCTGCAAGAGGATCAGGTCCGCCGCCGCTTCCGCAAGAAACTCAATAACTTCATTCAACCGTTGGCCGCGATTAATGTTCCATGTGACGATCCTGATGGCATTCGGAATCGCAGACAGCTCCGCCTTCGTCATGAATGATCCTGTTTCGAGTTGCTCCATAGGCGTCGACCAGTTGTGACGCGAAAGTTCGATGCGCGATTACCCCTTTTGAATTGCGGGAAACTTCTCCAGGAGCCAATCGAAGACGGCTGCGTGATACAGCGTTAAAGCGCCCCCCTGGCAGTGCCCAGCGCCACCCGAGGACCGATCGAAAATCCGCGTGGTCACGCTGCGCGCGTTGACGAGCGCTTTCTCGAAATCTGCGGTCTGGCGGATCGGAACGAAATGATCCTCCGTACCTGCCAGGATCAATACGTCTTGCCGGATGCGATCGGCGACAGGCGCGAGAGTGTAAGCAGCGAATGCCCGAATGGTTTCGTCAACGTCCTTGGTACCCGTGGTCCACATCGCATTGCGGTAGCCCCACGAAGCGCCAATATTCTTCATCGCGAGGCGATTTTTCGCTGCGGCCAGGAGTGGACCCGCCACCGCACCGAAATCGTACATGGTGTCGTATGCCACTACGCCGTCGATGCGGTCTTCAAAGGCGGCGGCGCGGGGCGCGAAATAGCCGCCCATGCTCATGCCGATGAGTACAGTCTTCGAAGGTTTGGGATGAGTACGAAGAAACTCATCGAGCACCGCCTTAACTGGCCTCTCCCATTCTGGTGTGTAGGTAAGACCGTACTTGCGCAGCGCCTCGCCCTGGCCTGGTCCTTCGTAAGTAAGTACGGCGTAGCCTCGCTTAAGCGCCGCCTCGGCGAAATTTGGATAGTATTCCTCCAGAATCGAGTCGAAGCCGCCGCCAAACATTAGTAATGGCTTCGTTTGAGCCGCCGGCGCTCCCGGATAATACAACGCTCGCAGGTTACCCACGCCGTACGGTATGGTGATGCGTTCGTAGCGGACTCCAAGCGCGTCCAGGCCCTTAAAGAAATATCTATCTGTCTTCTCGAACGACTCCGGGCGCTTGGGATCGTCGGGCGGGATCAGAAACTCAGCCGTGCGCTGGTAGGTGGAAGCGCGCATGTAGGCCCCGCCTTTACTGACGGAATCTTGTGTGCGCTCGGCCAATGCGAGTACAAGATCGGCCGTAGCCTTCCACGCGGTGTACCAGCTCTGTTTATCGCCTTCGTCGATGACCTTCACCGTTTCCAGAATCTCGCCCACGTCGGCACAGTTGGACACGATGTATCCCGCATTCCGCAATGTCTCAAAGTGGAACGTCGGGTTGGCAAAGAAACGGCCTCTTGGGCTGACCGCTTGCGTGGGGGCCGCTTCTGGAACTGCGCTTGTATTCGTCATGAAGAATTCTCCGTTTGTTTCAATTTCCCAAATTCGTTTCTTGAAGCTGCATGTCGATCTCGTCAGCAGTTCAGACGATTACTGGCTTTCTTTCAGGAGCAGCGGGAGTCTCTCTCGCGATTTTGGCGAAAAAGCAAATTTGGAATAGAGCGATATGATCCACGCGACATTGGCGCCGATTGCGGACATGTACAATGCCAGCCAGCTTAGATTCAACAGTGCGAAAGCCAACAGAGCATAGGGCAGGAAGCAGCGCCGGATGATGAACTCACAATGGCGACCGACATACAGAAGGGGATTGGATGAGCGGCTTTCTGCTTTCCTCTGCCAAACCACCAGGAACTGCTCGGGACGCTTGCCCGAAAGCCTTCTTCGCTCGAACCACGCGAGCAGCATTGTGGTGGCCGCGCCGAACAGAAGCACCATTCCCCATGCAGCAAATGCGCTATTTTCCGAACTACGTACCAGGCCGATCGCCATTCCTGCAAAGATGAACAGGTAATAGAGGTAATCGCACGCAGTCTCAAGCCAACATCCAAAATCAGAGGATTGCAGTTTCAACCTTGCGACCTCTCCATCGCACCCATCAAGAATGCTGGCCCAGACTGACAAGACGGCTCCGAGCAGCGTATTCCAGTATCCGCCCACTGCGTACGACACACCCGCCGCAAAACTGACGCCCAGTGTAAAGCCACTCACCATATTCGGTGTGATCGGGAACTTGATGAGCTGACGGCTAATGGGGATCGAAATTGTGCGATTCATCCGCGCAAATACGCCATCCGTCGGCTTGACCAGCCAGCGGTCGAGTTTTTGCTCGGCAACGATGCGATCCTGCGGCATCGAAATCTGCTGCCACGAGCCCTCTTCCACCAGCCTGTAATCGACGAACGATGGGCCGCTCAAGATGGTTTTTCGCATGATCCAGCGGTGCAGATCCCGCACGGCTATAACATTCGATTCGGCATCGGCGGCAAGTTCCTGAGCCGCCTTATGCGAGAGGGCAAAGAGTCCGGCAGGTTCGCTCGCCGTGGCGAGTTCCAATGTGCTGCTTCGACCATCCCATTCGCTCACCAATCGATGCAACGCGGGCTGGTAAGTGCGATCGCCGGCAACCAGGAGGACACGAGCGCTGCCGCAATTCGCAGTTACCCGGCGAACGATCGACGACAAGGTTGTGCCCACAGCGGCTTCCATCCATTCAATGCTGTCGGGAAGGCGGCGCGTCTCGAGCAAATCCTGCCTGATTCGCTGCCCCGTGATCCGATTAAACACAACGATGATGCGCTCCGGATGCGTGGCTTGCACCCCCAAAATGGCGCGCAGCAACACAGGCAGAGTTCCGACACGGCTGCATGCGGGCTCGAACCAGGGTGACCAGGGGAGCTCATTGGCAAGAATGATTGCGACTTGCGCATTGGAGCGCAACTGCTTGCGGTTCCTCAGTAGTTCTATTACCTGCATAGCTTCACTCCTGCGACAATCTCGGCACTGTCGTCCGCACTTGCTTGCGCATTTGATCGGGAATACCACGCCAGGCAAATTACGCCCACGATGGCCCAAAAGATAGCTCTGAATCGGCGACAAAGTCCGAGCGTCAAACCCTGGGCACCGCTGAGGCCGGCGAGTTTTCCAATCACCATGTTTCCTCCCTCGTAGATGCCCAGGTTCCCCGGGTTAACGGCTCCAATTACGTTGATGAGCTTGGTTAGAGATTCGAGAATGAGCGCATCAACGAAACTGACGTGCGCACCCAGAAAGAGGAGGATCAGATAAACCTCCGCAATAGCGAGGATGTGACTTGCGAGGTTGAGGACCGCGCTGCCCCAGAAGGCGCCCGGCGCCTGACGATGAAACTGAAGAAACTGGCGCTCTGCGGATTCAATCACAGCCCTTTTGCTGTTGATCCAACCGCGAAACCATGGAACGCGGCTGGCTGCGCGCGCGGTTCCGGAGAATAATGGCCAGCCTTTGACGATGGCCAGCACGGCCAACCCTAATAGACACAAAAGAGCGAGCACGAATATGCCGGTATACAGGCGCAAGACACCCGAGAAGACGAGCACGAAAGCCGCGGCAAGAAGTCCGGCAATCGTCACCACTGCGCCTGCTGCAATGAAAAGCCCGCGGTCCATTGCCACCGACGATATCGCGCTGGCCATCGGTACTCCGGAGCCGAGCAGAGTCACGCGCGCAGATTCCCCGAATACCAGTCCCACGACTCCAAGCTGCGCGATGGCTTCGGACACGAGACGCAAACCGAGAGTGCGCCAGAAAGAGATGCTTTTCGCGTCGCCCAGCAAAGCTAGCCGCCATGCCCAGGTTTTCACAATGTGGGCGAAGCCTGTGAGTGCTATGACAAGAAGCATTCCCCAGGCCAGGTTTCTTGCGTTCTGCAGGAGTCTGCCTGGGCCGGCCCGTTCAACCAAATATGCAAGCAGAGAGACGCCAAGAAGCACCGCGGCAATCTGCAGCGCAGGCGCCGATTTTCGTCCGCGACTAGGCATAACCCAGCCTAGCTGCCTGGCGCATCGGCCCGGAGTGTATGAAGGAGGAATTCCGCGCGTAATCGAACGCAGCTGGCGTGTCGACGTCTTGCCAGCATGCTCTTCCAATGTCAAAGCTTTTGAAAGTCCGGCTCTGCCCCATGGCCCGCAGGCCATCCGAAAGAGAGCAATTGCCATCGACCATGGCGCTTTCGAGCCACTGGAATAGCACCGGCTGACAGAGAAACATTCCTGTATCCAGTGCGTCGTAGCGCCTGAGATTCTTGCCAATCTCGATGATGCGGTCCCCTTCATGCCTGACTTTGGTTGCATCGTCCAGGTCGAAAACGCTCTCGACCTTCCGATCGACCCCGAGAATGACCTCGTTCTTGCCCAGCGGTTGACGGAGCAAAGCAGACGCTGTGGCTGGTTCGAAGATGTGGTCCGCCATCAGTAAAAGGAAAGATTCGTGAATCAGATCCTTCGCGCACAGGACGGAAACTCCGTTGTTCTTGTTTCGATAATCGGGATTGTCAACCCAGGCAACATCGACGCCCGCGAACGGACGATTCTCGTACCATTCTTGAATCGCGCGACCACGATACCCAACCACGATGACAAACTTCTCGATACCAGCCTCGCGTGCGCCGGACATCACGTGCTCCAGGAGCGGCTTGCCATGAAGCGGCACAAGGGGTTTGGGCAATCCTTCAGAGTAAGCGGCCAAACGGCTCCCGTTGCCGGCTGCCAGAATCAGGGCGAGTTTAGTGTTTGACAAAACGAGCCTCCACAAATTGAGGGTTTGTATCTCTGCCTGCCGCTCCTGAGCGCGGCGCGTAATCGAAATGGTGAATGTCGACCTCTGTTCTGCCGAAGATCCGTGCCTCGCTGATGCTGGTGGTAGACCAGGGAAACCAATACTCACCGCTTTTCCGATACTCTTGAGTGAAATGCACGCTGCGGATCCAAAAGGACGGGCTCCTGGCCGGCTCGCCCTCGACACGCGCCAACGCATAGTCTTCGGCATCGACCCAGATGTGTCCGCGAAACAAGTACTCATCCTGGCGCTTTGGGATCAGATCGATCACATAAGCCAGCCGGCCATCGAGAGGCGCTGCCCCGGTTAATTGAAATGCGTAATTATCTGAAGTGATCCTGGTTTCGTGGCGCACCGATGGGCGCGAGGCTTCCGATTCCGATTCCAGCATCTTGCGAATGACGCGGCGATTCGCCGACTTCCAACCCTGTTCGGAAACAACCTGGAAGTTCTTTGTTCCATCCAGACCGCAAGTGACGCTCACCACCATCCGGGCTTGTTTGTCGAGACCCGGGTTGTCAAGAACGTATTGCCGGTTGCCGGTGTAACCCCCGGCTGCGGTTTCGCGTTGCGCGTCGCGCGCTAACATCCTGGCGATTACTTCATCCGCCGATGGAAAAGGCGCGGCGGTTGCCTGACCGACCAGCGGCGCCGATGCGAGGGCGAGCAAAGCGGAGATGAGGATGCGGAATCGCATGGTCAGAACTGGAATACCAATTTCCCGCGGTATTCTCTCCAGGCGGGGTTATAGAAATGGCCGAAGTTCGAGCTGGCGATGTCGTTCTGCACGTCGCGGGGATTGTCGTGATTGAACATATTGAAGACGGAACCGCCCACAACCAAGTGCATCCGTTTTCCTCCGACGTGGAGTGTAGCGGGCCGGTTGATCTGCAGGTCGCAGGAGGAAAACTGCGGAAATCGCCGGTCGTCGCGTGGACCGATGTATTGGCGGTACTCGTTTTCGACAGAATAGGGAAAGCCGGTGTGCAGGTCGTAAACTGGCAGCACGTTCAGTTTCCACGGGCCGGCAATGGTGGGCCAGATCAGGAAGCGATTCGGTGCGTCGAAGAGCAGGTGCGCGCGGGCATCGGGCTGAATCACCGCCTGCGGATAGTTTCCGATGAAGAGGAACGGGTCGTTCAGATCGCCATAAGCCCGCGAGCGTACATACGAAGCATTCACAGTCGCGCGAGGGATCTGATAGCGCCCTGTGACCTGAAACTCGCGGTACGCATCGCCGCCCCCGTTCGATAACGAGATCGTACCGGTTTCAGCGCCCGTGATCGGAGACACCACGAAATCCCTGGCGGTGTTGCGTTCTTCATAGCCCGCGCGGGCGGTGAATCTGCTGGTGACCTGCCGTTCAAGTTCAACATTCCACGACGTGCTGCGCGGATTCTGCAACCCGCCCACGATGCGGTTGGCAAAAGCGGTCGAGCTGGAAATCCGGCCGGCGAAGTCGTACATCGACACCGTGCGCTCCGGCAAATTCGGGAACGCCGGAAGCATCAGGGGCACGCGATCGTAGAAAATTCCAGATCCACCGCTGAGTAGTGTCTTGCCGTCACCTGTAAGTGTCAGGAGGATGCTGCCGCGCGGCGCAACATGTGTTGAGCCAGTGACGGTATCGTTATCCAACCGCAAACCGAGGCCAAAGGACAACCTGCTCAAGGGCGCCCACTGATCGTAGATATAAGCCGCGGTCTCGTTCTGGCCGACGTTGAGGGAACCGGTGCGGGTGAACGTGATTTGTTCAATCGTTGTTCCCGAGGATCCGATCAGTTCGACGGGAAGAAACGTCTCCGATCCGCTGAGTGAAGAGTGGGAGTACTCGACACCGGTCTTGAAATGATGAGTCCCAATGAACTGGCGAGGCGCAAATTGATAGCTCTCCTCTGCGTCGTATCGGTTAGTGCGCCGGCTTTGCCGGTTAAAGAATCCGCCTGCGGTTGTGTCGATCATCAACTGGTATGGATCGTTGCTCTGGGCGTTGATATCAACGTCGTATGTTTTGTAGCTGAATTGCGAGATCAGAACGCTGTCGTCTCCGGTCATATACCGGTGCTGTTCATAAACCTCGTATCCACGTTGACGGAAATCCGCTGTGGAAGGCTGGGGCGTGAAGGTATTCAGCCCCATGTAATCCAGTTTCTGCGGAAAGATCGTTACCGATACGGTGGCCGTCTGTTTGGCACCGTGAGTCAGATCGAACTGCGTATACGAGTTGAACCCTTCCAGTTTGGTATCCCGCTGCAACGGGGGCAGGCTGTTTACTGGAGTCCGTATGAATCTGTATTCGAAAGACTGAGTAAATGCGGCCCGGTCTTTGAGAATTGGGCCGGTGAAAGTCATGCGCGGAGTGGCTGCGCCAAGTCCGGCGATGGTGCCGGCACGATCGCGCCAGCGGGGAACGATGTTCTGAATCGTAAAGTGATACTTTTCGTAATTGCCTGTTTTTGTCTCAACCGTCGACAGGGCTCCGGTCAGCTTGCCATATTGAGGATCGTAGGGATTCGAAATGACCTGAACCGAAGAGACCACGTCAATCGGCAGGTTGATCGCCGAACTGCCGGAAGCTGGATCGGTCACGTTGGCGCTATTCACCAGGGCCCCGCTCTGGGTGCTGCGAGCGCCCTTCATGTTGATACGGCCGTCCGGACCGCGAACCACGCCTGGAACCAGGGGAAGCAAACTTTCAAATCGTTCGTTTGCGTTGGGTGCATCGGAGATGATTTTTTCGGTGATGGTCACGGAGGAAGTTGAAACTTCCGCTTCGGTCGAGTTTCCCGTCACAGTAACCGACGTGTTGACCTCAACGATTTTCATGTCCAGCGCCACTTTCACATCGGTGCCGGGCGTAACGGCCACACTTTGCTCTGCATGCAAACCGGGAAAATCGGCTTCGATGGTATAAGCGCCGGAGTCTACTCCGGAGAAGCTGTACCCTCCTCTTGCATCGGTCTCTGTCTCCATGGTTGTGGAGCCTTTTAATACGATCTTTGCGCCCGGCAGGAGAGAAGTCTCTCCGGAGTCCACGACCGAAACGGTGCCCTCAACGGTGCCTGGCTCGACAGAGCTTTGCCCGCGTGCAGAAAGCGGAAGAAGCATGTACGTTGCAATAAGGGCCGCAAGCAGGAGGAGGGCGTTGGGTTCAATCTTCCCGATTCCGCATGTGCGCTCACCTTCGGGATGAAGAAATCTCATGAACACGTCTCGTCCTTCTCAGGCACTGTCTTCGTTGCCGCTTGACTAACAGCAAGAGGGTTGCCAAACGTGGACCGAGCGCAATCACTTAAGAATCAACGAGAGCATCGGGAGGAACGACATGTGAGTCGAAAATGTCGATGACAATCGAAACAGCTTCGGCCCTTTCTAAACTGCGATGAGAAGTGAACCGATCTATCGGGGGATAGTGGTTGCGGTGCGCGGCGCACATGGCACTCGACCAGTGACCATGCTGGCGAGTCTTACGGGACGAGCTGGCCACGCGGCGAGGGTCGGCGATTTACCGAGCCACAGCGATTATTTGGAGTGATTCATGCCTACCGAATAAGGGCATCCGACTATAGCAGTTCCACAATTGCTGTATCCCGAAGCGACCGCTGCCGAGTGGCATTTTCCTTAAGAAAATGGCACCATTCGCGGAACTGAAAAGGGCACATGAATTCTGGAACGGCTCTGGCCTGACCATTGCTCGTATCCGCAACGTCATCGATGGGAATGCGATGTTCTTCAAAGTACCGCGGCACGCCATGATCTGCAGGCGTGCCGTTCCTTTCAAGGAATCGAGACCGCGGCCCGAAGAGTTCCTTTTGAAAATGCCGTGTCACCCTCACTGGCAGATTGCGGCGATTGCGATTGTAAGATCCGATAGGATCCGTAATCGATCGTCATCACGGCCTTTCCGCCGATGCGAACCTTTGTCTCGCTTTGAACCTGCTGCGGGAACCAGAAGCCGCTAATTCTCGAATTTGACTGGTGAATCAGGGTCTGCGATATCCAGAAGGAGGGATTCTTCGCGGGCTGCACTTCCATCCTGGAAACGGCACCATCCGCCGAGTCCACCCATATCTTCCCTCGATAGAGATACGGGCTGCTCGAGACCGGCTCGACCTGCAGAACATAGGACGGCCTCCCTTCGAGCATCTCGTTTCCGATCAACTGGAACTTGTAATTCGCCGACGACAACGCGTGGGCGCCCCTATCTCGTGACGCGTCTTTCTCGCTGTCCAACGCGCGCTTGAGAACTTTCTCGCAGAGCGTGTGCGAGCCACTCTGGGATACGATCAGGAAGTTCTTCCCGGAAGAAGCATCATACTCGAGCTCTACGTCCATCTTGGCGCTGATGTGCTTGAAGAAACCTCGATACTCAACTTCGTAATGACGCAGCGCGTGGTAGCGCTCCAGCTCCTTTGTCTGCGTCTGATCGTGGCTCTCAATGGCCCGCACGACTTCGGCAGTATCAGGTGTACCCGGCGAAGGAGCAGGGGTTCCATTCTGTGAAAAGGATCGAGGTACAACGAATATGAGCGCTCCTGTAAGGAGCAAAAACTCGCCTAGGCGTTTACAGTAGCGCAAGTTCAAAGTTGGTCTCCTTCCTGACTTGCCGAAAAACTCGCATCGCCGCCCATGATTGGCCACTCAGGCTGAATCCCCCAATCGCGCGAGTCTGTTATCACGGTGAGCTTCCCAGGGCCCGCCGCATGGCGCCGCAGCGGAACGATCGGCGTTGTTCTCTTCAACTGTTCCCGATAGTGCTTCAAGAAATAGTGCATGGTTTCGATCCGAATTCGAATGGACGCCAGGGGGCGATTCTCATCGAGATCGCGGAATGAGAAATGCGGCTTGCCAGACGCGGCGATGATGCGCTCAATCAGACGGCTGATGAAGGCATCGTGCCCGCACTTGAAGTTCGACAACTCCACCGAGATAAGATTCGGATGGCGGGCTACGAATTTCGCGGCCCAGATTTTATGGTTGGAGTTCGCCGAAGAGGTGTTCTTCCAGACATCCGAGATATCGAGCGGAGAACGAATAAGGCCGGCCTTGATATCGGGTCCGAAGAGGCGATCGAGCAGGTCCGCATCGAGCGGCAGCAGGCCTTGCGAAAAGATCGGATAGCCGAGCCGGTGAAGCTCTTCGAGGATGCCTTGATTCAGGCCTGGGTCATGATGATAGGGGCGGCCCAACATGACCAGGCCTATCTGCCCGGTGCGCTCCAACTCGTTGAGCGTCAGGCGAGCCTGGGACCGGAACTCGGCTTCAAAATCCGAATATGCGGCAAATGCGGCATCGATTGCACGCGCATTTTCTTCCCAATCGAGGCGCAGCAGTTCCTTCCAGCATTTGAACATTTGGTACTTGAAGAGATCGCGGTCGGTCAGATCCAGGACCGGGTTTAAGTACTGCACGCCTGCCTTCTGGAACCAATTTACTTTGCGGTAGAACGCAGCTTTTACAGCTTCCGGTGTTGCCGAGCCGGACGGGCATGCATTCGAACCCACACAATGTTCGAGAGGGGATGTGAGCACGTCGAACATCGGGAAAAAGATGGCGTCGAGCGGTTCCTTCTGGCAATGCTGGAGCAGTTCGTAAACGTGTGCGAGAGCCACTTTGGAAGGGAAGCAAGGATCGATCGCCGAGAAGCCGGCGGCCTCCTGGTATCTCTCCGGCGTCGAATAGTGCGAGTAGCGAAGGTTTCGCGCAGGAATGCCGAGATTCACAAGGTACGTAGAAAACAACGGCGCGTAGACATAAAGATTAAGGACTCTGGGGATTCCAATACGGATTTGTGCGCGAAGCTGCAACTTCGATTTGGCCTTGCCTGAGATCGAAGGGGCAGGAGCGCATTGCACTGGCAACCACACCTTCTCTGCCGCCGACTGCACGTAGTTGGGCGAGCTTTGGCGCAGAGCGTACCAGGTTTTGCCGATCGTCCTTAATTCATCTGAGCTCTCTGCTTCTCCGCGCTCGCAGGTGGCGATGATGACACGCTTGGATTCGCAGGTGTTGCGTGCATCGGTACTCAGTTCGACAAACGTCCGCAAACAGCGGTTGGTGCAGAAATGGCAGCGCGTCGACTCGTCGCGCCGAATGGAGTAGTTGAGCCGATCGAGGAACTCGAATCCCGGAAAGGTAGATGCGTCTTTCGAGCGGAGATTTTCCGCCGCTTCCAGCGCGGCGCCGATGGCGCCGGCCTCGCAGCAGTTCGGATGAACCACGATCTCCGGAATTCCAGCTCCGTGGTAATGCGTGCGGATAAAATCCACCTCTGCTTTAACCACGGCAAGATTTTTCTGCGTTCCGCCCTGGAGTACAAATCGGCTTCCGAGGGAGGCGACGTTGGAAACGCCGGCCACGTAAAGAAAAACGTTCTTGGGAAGCACCGTTGCCAGGCCGGCGAGGATCTCCTCCGGCCGCCAGCCTTGGCGCTGGAAGTTGACGATGTCCGACTGGAGAAAAACCGCGCATCCATAGCTGAACTGTGGGATGCGCCGCGCCTGAAACGCAGCATCGGCAAAACTTTCGACAGGGATACCGAAGGATTCGGCCGCGGACTGCAGAAAATATCCGTTGCCCGCCGAGCACTGCGTATTCAGCTTGAAATCCTTCACGGCGCCATCCTGCAGGACGATGATCTTGATGTCCTGGCCTCCGACGTCGATGATGGCCTCTACGTCGGGGAACAAACGCAACGACGACTTTGCGTGCGCCACGGTTTCCACCAGGGCGACATCGGCGGAGAGGACCTTTTTCAAGAGGTCTTTGGAATAACCGGTGGTTCCCACGCCAAGCACTTTCGCCGGCCGCGCCGGCATGCCCAGCTTGCCGCTCAAATCTTTCAGAACGCTGATGGCATCGGTAATGGGATCGGCCTGGGAAAGGCGGTACGAACTGGCCAACACTTCTCCATCAGGCGAAAGCGCGACTGCCTTGGTGGAAGTCGAACCGCCGTCGAGGCCAATAAAGACTTCAAGCTTACGATCGGCCAGGGCCGACGCGAGCGACGCGGGCTCGGAGTGGGCTCTACGGAAGCATGTCAGTTCGGCCTCATCGACGCACAGACCTTTTGTTTCGGCTTCACTGTTTCGCGAAGCTTCGCTGTCGCGGATGTGCTGTTCCAATGGCTGAGTGCCCAGGTATTGCACCTCTTCTGTTTCTGCGGCTCCGAAAAGGATGGCTCCCAACGCGGCAAAATACTCCGCCATGGGAGGCACAGTGACTAGAGTCTCCGCGGTTGCACCCTCCGGCAGGACGATCTCCTTGCGCTTCCAAAGATCGAGCAGCCCCTTGCGCCACGCGGCCTGCAGGCCCGGGAAATAGGCGTTCGGGCCGCCAAGCAGAAACACATCGGGCATCAAGGTGTTTCCCCGCGTGAGCACAGAAAGATTTTGCAGAACGATGGCATGAAAGAGAGATGCCATCAAGTGGCTCTCGGGAACGCCTTGTTTCTGAAGCCCGGTGATGTCGGTCTCGGCGAAGACGCCACACTTGCCCGCGATGGGATAGATAAGTGCGTCCTCATATTTAGCGGTGAACAATTCTTCGGAAGAAACATGCAATTTGGCCGCGATTTTTTCGATCACGACGCCGGTGCCACCGGCGCATTTGTCGTTCATCGAGGCGATTTTCTTTCGCCGGCCGGGGATCGCGCTCTCCTGAAAGACAATCATCTTCGCGTCCTGCCCGCCGAGTTCGATCACGGAACGAACATTCGGAAACGATGCTTCGACGGCCTGGCTGACGGCCGCAACTTCCTGAACGAAGCGCGCGCCGAGCAATTCCGCAAGGCGATGCCCGCCGCTTCCGGTCATAAAAAGGCGAATGCCTTTGTCGGCCATGCCGAGTTCGCGTTTCGCCAGCCGCAGGACGTGTAACACCGTCTTTGCCTGCTGGCCTTCGTGGCGGCGATAGTCGTGAAACAATGTCTCTCCGGCAGGCGAGTGGCGAACGACGCACTTCACCGTTGTCGATCCGACATCGAGGCCCACCAGAAATCGTTGCATGTTTTCTCCCCCTTTCCCTGCGGCCGCCGCCTACTCCATGTTTCCGGTCACGCCCTGGAATCCATGCGCGGCCTGCTTGAGAAGCCAACGCAGCACGCGGGCATCGTTGTAGCAGAACGCCAGAATGTGGTTGAGCGTTGAGAAGCAATTGGGCTCGCACTCATGTTTCATCGCGCACAGTTGTTTCGAATCCATCCGAGGCGCTTCGATCGTTCCCCAGTCATGATTGGACGAATACGTGGGGAAGCATGGCGCCAGCGTGCCATCGGTCCGGATGATCATGCTGTTCTGTCCGGCCCGGCAGCCCCATTCTTCGAGTTCCTTGTTGATGAACTTCTTCATCTCGGCAAGACGCGTCACGGAGTTGACCATGTGCCAGCCGCTCTTCTGCTTCTCAATCAGCCAGTCGATGAGTTCCCCGATCGCCGCATGGTCTTCGGGGCGGATGAACACCGGGTTGTCGTCGAAGTGCTTGAACTCGGAGTGCTCCATCATCGGCGTCTCGCAAATGTGGTAATCGGTTGCGATGTTGTTGTCGCGCGCCAGTTCGGTCAGCATGCGCACGTCTTCGAGATTGTTGCGGCAGATGTTGATATTAAGGAAAACGGAGTAACCGTATTTGTGCTGCTTGCGAATGAGGTGATCGAAGTTCTTTCGGATCGGCGCCATGGCTTTCGGTAGGCCAGGCTTGAGATCCCAGGCGTCCACGGCCAGGTTTACCGTCGCCACACCCGCATCCGCGAGGCGGTCGATGGTGTCCGGCTTCATCAACCTGCCGTTGGTGGGCAGATAAACCCAGAAGCCTTTCTTGGTTGCGTAATCGATCACTTTGTGCGCGAACGGCGGGCGCAGCAGAACTTCTCCTCCCATGAGGGCGAGAACCCTGCAGGTGGTCGAGTGCAGCCAGTCGATCGATCGTTTCGCAACGTCCTCGGTCATGCCGGCGACGTGGTTGTCGTAGGCCCAGCAGTAGTGACAATCGAGATTGCATTTGGACTCAGTAAACAGATAGGTGATGAGCGGGTGGAACTCGCCAGGTAACAGGCGCGAACGGAAATAGGGAAACATCCAGCCACGCATGGAGTGGTAAATCTGCGGAATCGTGTAGTGGCGCCTTCCGTCCTTGGGGAAATAGTCCGCGTCCGCGGCGTAAAAGAGCTTTGGATCTCTAGGAAAAACGGGACTGGGAAGAAGCTCGGGAATTCCACCCGGTGGGGGAGGCAGTTTGGAGCGCGCTCCTTGTTTCAATTGCTCGTTGGCGTCCTCGCTCAAACGAAGTGTCGGAAAAGACGATTCCGGGTTTGCTAACGGACGCGGAAGATCGCTCATAGGGTCAGTCTCCTTTCGACGAGATAGAGCTGAGAGCCGCATTATTCGATTGCTGTTCGAACCAGGCCCAGGAGCGTGTCCTGTTGCTGCGTCCTCGAGACATCAGCCGATCGGCATACAACACAAAATTTGCGGCGGTTGAAACAACACCGGAAGTGCGGGGGACGGGGTGTAGAGGATGGCGAATCTCGGGGTATTCTGCGACAAATTCGCGGATCTCCTCGATTGAGCGGCGCGTGGATCGAAGGACTTGCTCGAACTCGCTCAGAGCTTTGCCCCTGGCCTCGGAGAGAGCCATTTGAGCACGGCTGTACGCATGAATCTCACCGTCTGCCGAAGTTTCGACGGGCAAGAAACTCACCTCGGGAAATCGTTCGACGAGGGACGCTTGCACAGCGTCGGATTGAACCGAGGGGAGGCACCCGAACGGCTTCAGCGCCAGCACCATGTGGCACATCTTCTTTTGCGTGTAGTACAGAGTTTTGGCAACCTCGAGGTGTCCCTCGCCTCCACGCACGCGCGGATCGTAGAATGGCTCGGCCAACCGGGCGAGTTCCCGCTGGGAAGCAAGATGCTGAGGGGGGAATCCGAGCAGATTCGCAAGACGGTGGAAGTGGTGACGATAAATGTCCGCTCCGGCAGTGAAGCCGAGGCGCTTTCCGTACGATGCCAGGCGCGCCAGAGTCGCTTGCCTGGGAGAAGTCCAGGGCGCCGTGTAGCGGGCCATCTGTCCGCGCTGAGTTGCCTTCGCCTTCTGTTGCTGGAGCAGATAGAGAATCCATGTGCTGATTGGCTCGATGGAAACTTCGGCTCCCTCCTTTTCGAGGAAATCCAGCATGCGAAAGTTTCCATCGCTCTCCGTCATCTGCGCCCAGAACTCGCCGATAACCTTGACGACAGGCTTCACGAGCAGCCAATCCACTTCGACCTCCTGCAGTTCGCGCGACACGGCAGGAAGAAGTGTGGTCAGAGCGTTGCCGTATAGATGATTCCAGGCTTTCACCAATCGGTTGGGAATGAAGTACGCCGGCGACTCGCGCGGCGGGCAAAGCCGCCGCGGCAGAATCTCATCAAATTGAAATTCGGGATAGGTCTTGAAATGCTCGGCGATACCGCCGGTCATGCGCGAGATGGCTCGTTCAGTCGCCCCGGCCTGCACTTCAAAAGGCTGAATTCGACGCTGGGCCGCGTTCAGCAGATCGCCGAGAATAAACGCGTGCATGGTGTTGAAGCCGAAATCGACCGAGAAATCGAGACCACTGTGCCCTGACGTCGCATGGATGCCATGATCCTGCGAGAACGAGAGAACGCGGAATCCTTTGAATCCGGCCGCCGCCAACGCGGTGCGGAACTCCGCTTCATACATACCGAAGCGGCAAGGTCCTCCGCAGGCTGCAGTGAAATAAACATATTTCTTCACGATCTCCGCGGCGCTGAGCCCGGAATCCTGAAGCCGGCGCAGATACCGAAGCAGGTTGCCCACCGTGAAATAAACCGGATTGCACAGACCGCTCGCGCAATACTCCTGGGCGATCTCGTGCGCGGCCCGATCGGTTTCAGGCAGGCGGCGGCACAGATATCCCGACCCCGCGAGCAGACCTTCGATTAAACGCTCGTGCTTCCACGTGAGACCGCCGAAGAGGATGGTCACCGAGCCACGCTCTTCCGCTGTAAAGGGAAGTTCCTGAGGCCGCAGGGGTGAAGCGATTCCCAGCTCGTTTGATGCTCTCTGACGCGCGGTTCCGGTAATGCCTGGATGAATCCTCAGCTCAACCAGCTCGCTGCGCTGATCTCTCTCGATCCGCTGCGCTGGCATGCATTCCCGGTTTTCCTGCTGCGCCACTTCGCGTTTTGCCATTGCGATCATCGAATCGTCCTGAAAACGAAATTAATCTCCATGAAGTCCTGTGCGGATATATGTGCCTGTCGTTCCGGATTTCTTTATTGCCTCCGAAAGGCTCCACCTGGCCCTGTGCAACCGTGACTTGGCGGTTCCGAGACGCATTCCCAGCGCGTGCGCAACACCCTTGAGGGAGCAATCGTCGAGGTCGCATGCCAGCAATATGAATCGATACTTCGGGTGCAGCTTCAATGCTTCGCGCCGCAACAGGCTACGAAGTTCGCGATGAGAGCACTCCTCTTCCGGGTTGCGGCGCATATCGCGGAGGCTTCTCATATTGAACCGCGCCCCCTCAGCGCCCTGTTCGTCGAGGTTGATCCAGCGAATGTGCTTTTCCCTCCTTTTATTGGAGAGCGCCTGATTGATAACGATGGAGTACAGCCAAGTTACGAAGCGACACTCCCTACGGAACCTGCCGATGTTTCTAAAAGCGAGCAACGTCGCTTCCTGAACCAGGTCGTGGGCTTCATCTACATTCGCCGTATAGCGGCGCGCAAAGCAGCACAGCATTTTCTCGTGGCGGCCGAGCAGCTCGCCCAGAGCACAGGGCTCTCCATTCTGGGCTGCGATGACGAGTTCTTCATCGCTACGCTGCCGGCCGTCGCCTGTCATGGCCTGGAACACAATTCCAGCACCTAATTCGCTCGCGAGCGCCGGCTCCGGCTTGACTGCCAACTGCATCGCATCCTCCACATGCGCCCGAAATCGGCGCTATCGTGACCGTCATACAGAACAAATCGTCTTTGTTCCGCCTGCTTCTCTCACCATCGAGCGCCACCCAGCCCGAATTGCACTTTCCTTCTGGTCCTTCCTTTGGCTGCTACCGACGTCTCGATCGTCCTCACCAATGCCTCGATCGAGATTTCACAGCTTGTCTTGTAATCGTAGAGAGGATCATCCAATTGCTTGGCTTGCTCGCAAATCACGAGAATCACTGCATCGGGCCAGCGCCTGCGGATGTACTCGGCGGCGTGTCGCAGGTCGCACGGGCTTACGGAGTGGTGAATTACGGCGACATCCACTGACACGGCTTGCGGAAGAGTACACAGTTCCCAGAGGCTCTTCACTCCCCAAAATCCGCTCCTCTGCCCTGGGTGCAGGGCTTGGCAAACTGCATTCCTCCAGTCTTCGAGACCAAGTGAAAGTACGTTCGCGGTCTTTCTCATATAAGCGTTCCTGCTGTCCCATCACTGCTCGGTATTGGGATAAGGCAATGAGGATGCCAAACCAGCGATCGATCATCCCTTTTGTTTTCAATGTCAATTTCCGCCAATGAACAGGAGTGTCGAAACTGTCGTCGTCAGTTTCGAATTCTCGCCGATTCTCTCGCCGATCGGCGGCTGAGCGATGACTTGCAATGTGCGCCGAAAGCTTTCTCGACATCACTGCGACCCGTTGAGAACTGGATGAAACGCATTTGCCTCTATCGACGTAAGTCATTGCGCTAAGGCCTCATTAGGCAAGCATGAGGTGAGGGTGTATGCACCTACTCGGTGCGAGATTGTTGCTGAAGTTTTGAGTCGGAGGACGAGGCTCTGTAGCCTGGCACGTTGATTGCTTATGTGAAATCAAAAGGCACTCAGGGGTGATGCAAGAAATAGCAGCTCCGGTGAACGTCACGCCAGTCTCCGCGCCGGAATGGCGAATTGATGAGGGACGGTGGAATTGCTCGTCAGGAAACGGATCTGACGAACTGGCGAAATCGAAAGTTGTTCAGCACCGCGCTTGCCAGGCGAGCCAGTTTTGCTGAAAGAAAGTCGGGAGTCAGAAAGAGAGGAATGAAAAATGGGTTCGCGAAATCTGAAGTCGATCGGTTTGAGCCTGATGGCCATGGGCCTGGCCCTTGTTCCCGTTGGATGTAAGAAGGCGCAGCCAATCGCTTTGACGTGCAATGCCACTCCGCCCGACGTTTACGCGGGTGAACAGGTGACTGCAACTGCGACAGCCAGTTCGATAAGCACCAGGAAGCACACGAACGTGATTTATGACTGGTCGGGATCCGGAGTCACGGGCAATGGGAGCACCGCTGCAATTGCGACCGATGGGTTCGACCCCGGCAGCTACACGGCAAAAGTGGAAGTGAAGGAAGGCAAGAAGGGCAAGGAGGGCGCGAAGCTTCGCGAGACTGCGGAGTGCTCGGCAAAGTTCACGGTCAAGGCATTTGAGCCTCCCACGGTCAGTTGCTCGGCCGATCCTTCGACGGTAAAGCCAGGAGAAACCAGCACGATCACCTGCATCGGCGCCAGCCCGCAGAACCGCACCCTGACTTATACCTACTGGGCTTCAGCGGGAACGATTAGTGGTGTTGGTCCCACGGCAACCTTCTCTTCAGCCGGTGCTCCCACAGGACAAGCAGGGATCACCTGTAATGTAGCGGACGACAAGAATCATTCGGCGAGCGCGGACACAAGCGTGACAATCGCGGCTACGCCGCCCCCGGTCCAGCATGTGAAGGAGCTGTGCAGCGTCTCGTTCGCAAGAGATTCCAGGCGGCCTACACGCGTGGACAACGAAGCCAAGGCCTGCCTGGATCAGATCGCGCTTGAACTGAAGCGATTCCCCGATGCCAGAGCTGTCATCGTAGCTGACTCAAACGCGAAGGAGAAGCAGATCACTGCGAAGCAGGAGAAAGCTGCGGCTCGACATAAGCACGCCAAGGTCGAGTACTTTGACCGGCAGCGCGCAGTCAACCTCAAGGACTATCTGGTCAATGATCAGGGAATCGATGCCAGCCGCATTGTCGTGACTACCGGAGCAGACGAAGATCAGAATGTCCAGAACTACCTGCTGCCTGCCGGCGCGACATTCGAGGGGGACGCACCCGGCATTAATGTGGTCGACGAGACCACCGTTAAACCCGAGGGACACAAGCCTCTGCCTGAGCGCCGGCATGAAAAGGCGACTTCAACGCAGGGGTAATAGCTGCCGCGTATGGCCCGGCTCCCATCCTGAAAAGAGACGGGAGCCGGAAACCCGAATCTCGAAAGAACAAATGGAGGTTTACCGATGAATGTGGAGATGATTCTCGCAGGCACAAAGTTAGTTGGCATGGTGTTATCCTTCGCGCTCCTCCTCCGGGCCCGGAAGCGCTCAGTTGGGCTATGGTCAACTTCACATTGTTACCATCGCTTACCCGCCAGGAGCGACGTGGAGTAACAAACTGAAATGGACCGAGTACTGAGGGCGTAAGAAAGGCAGGCCCGTGCAATGGCAAACACTGCGGCGCAAGTGGCATTCAACAGCGGATGGAATGTACACACTCCTCATCTTGTATCGGACAAATGCGATTTCCTGTCCTGGGCAGCAAATACTTCGTTGGGGACATTGCCGGCAGAGGCCTTGCGGGAGATCGAATCGATCGTGTCCATTGTGGACTACAATGCCGGCGATATCCTTTTCCTGGAACAGCAGGCACTGAGCCAGGTATTTGTCATCCTTGCCGGAGACGTGAGACTGTCTCTGCAAGACATCGGTGGCAGGAGGCTGACCTTTCGAATTGCAAGGCGCGGTGCTGTGCTTGGAATGCACTCCGCATTATTTGGAAGCCTCTCGGAGTGGTCGGCAGATACTCTCTATCCGTCCAAGATCGCCTTAATCACCCGTGGCGACTTTCTCCGTTTCGCGCAGCGGTATCCAGAGGTATATCGCCTCGCGACAGCCGAGCTCATGACAACTCTCGGGTACGCATGCGCAACGCTACGCATCGTGGGACTGTCGTCTTGTACTCGCAAAAGACTCGCAACGCAATTATTGGCGTGGGGAGAACAAGGGAACAAAACTGGAGACCAAACTCAGTTTTGCATGCCTCTGACACATGCTCAGATCGCGGAGTTTATCGGCGCAGTGCGCGAGACAGTCACGCGCGCGCTGACGGTCTTCAAACAACGAGGATTGGTGGAGTTCCGAGGCTGCATGCTAAAGATCCCCAGCACGGCAGCTCTCAGGGAGTACGCGGAACGCGGTTAGTCAACCTGCCCCGCACGTCGCCGGACGACTTGGGCGCTGATATGCATTGCAAATGAGCTGTTGGTCGGCCCTAGTGTAGTGTCTCATTAATAACATCCTTTATATATCGAGCCTCATCTTATGATGAGGAGACTTCGATATGCGTGTAGCTCAGCCCATTGTTCTGAAAGAAGAAGTCCGGCGGAAGCTGGAGCAGCAGGCGCGCGGGCGTTCGACAGCGGCGCGTGTGGTAATGCGCAGCCGCATCGTGTTGCTGGCGGCCGACGGGCTTCAGAACAAGCAGATCGCTGAGAATCTGAAGGTTGCCCCCCGAATGGTCGGCTTGTGGCGGGGACGGTTTCTGGAGCTGGGCGTAGAAGGATTGCTGAAAGATGCGCCCCGGCCTGGACGCACACCGTCGATCTGCTCAGAAGTGACTGCGGCCTTGATCGAAAGAACTACGCAGAGCACGCCTGCGAACGCGACCCACTGGTCCACGCGTACGATGGCCCGGGAGATGAGCATATCTAAGGCTTCCGTTTCGCGCATCTGGCGGGCCAACGGCCTCAAGCCGCATCGTGTCGATAGTTTCAAGGTGAGCAACGACCCGCAGTTTGCAGACAAGCTGGAAGCAATCGTTGGACTGTACCTCAATCCGCCCGAACACGCTCTGGTGTTGTCTGTGGATGAGAAGAGCCAGATTCAAGCTCTGGATCGCACCCAGCCTGGGCTGCCGATGAAGAAGGGCCGAGGCGCAACCATGACGCATGACTACAAGCGCAACGGCACCACGACCCTGTTCGCCGCGCTGAATCCCGCCAATGGAGAGGTCTTCGGCCTGTGTCAGGAGAAACACCGTCATCAGGAGTGGCTGAAGTTCCTGCGCATGATCGATCAGACCATACCGGCTAACAAAGAAATCTATCTGATCTGCGATAACTACTCGACTCACAAACATGCACGAGTCCAACGTTGGTTGGAAATGCACAAACGCTTCCATGTTCACTTCACGCCCACATCCGCTTCTTGGCTCAATATGATTGAACGATTCTTCCGCGACCTGACCCATAACCGCATCAGACGCGGAGTCTTCCAGGACCTCGAGCAGCTCATCACTGAAATCGGAAGTTATATCGACGTCCATAACAAGAACCCCAAACCGTTCATCTGGACAGCCAAAGCAAGCGACATCCTCGAAAAAGTCACCCGCGCTCAGACCGCACTGAATAAAAGACGATCTGCGTGAGACGCTACACTAGCAGTGCTGTACATGGAGGCGCCCAACACATTGCACCGCGGAGAATTCGATCGCCCGAAGTCCTCGATCGAGCCGCGGTATAGGTAGCTTCTATTGCGCCATCGTCGTCAGCAGCCGAGATCATCCGACCGAATCGCGCAGACCGTCGAAAAGCTTTCGAATAGTCGTCGACAGTTTCGACAGGGCCAGCGGTGGGTGGTACATCCCTTCTGAAAACAATAAAGTTAACCCACCATAGATTTGGCATTCCCCTTGCCTTTCCTCAATGGTGTGAGGAAAGCAACGATGTTTTGGAAGTGCCTGCTCTCGATTTGCTTAACAACGGTACTGCCGGCAGTGGCTCAGGACATCGCAGCTCCCGAACCGCAGCTCGGGAGCATTGCCGGCACTGTACTCGACGTCAATGGCGGCCTCGTACCCGGAGCCATCGTGACGCTCGAATGCCCGTCCCCTTGCGAGAACCAGACGGCGACTGCAAACGACAACGCTGCTTTTGATTTCCGCGAATTGAAGTTCGGAGTTCCATACGAGGTTCGCATATCCGTCGATAATTTCGAGAACTGGATCTCTCCCGCCATTGTCCTCACGCCGGATCACTCCGTCTTCTTGATGACGGGAATCAATCTCAAGGTTGCTGACCCGACGGAGTCGGTTACGGTCTACGCTTCCACGGCCCAAATTGCCGTCGAACAGGTCCATGTCGAAGAGCAACAGCGCGTCCTTGGGTTCATTCCCAATTTCTACGTCGTCTACGACTCGCAGAACGCCGTACCACTCACCGCAAAGCTGAAATTTCAACTCGCGATGAGGGTTTCTGTCGATCCGATTACCTTCGCGAGCGTGGCATTCATGGCTGGCGTCAGACAAGCCGCGCACACCCCCAACTATGTACTGGGTGCCCAAGGATATGGTCAGCGCGTGGGCGCAGAGGTTGCTGACGGATTCAGCGACATTCTGATCGGGGGCGCCATCCTTCCTTCTCTTTTGCACCAGGATCCGCGCTACTTCTATCAGGGCACAGGAACGACAAGATCGCGTCTGGAGCATGCCTTGGCCAGTCCATTCGTTTGTAAGGGCGACAACGGCCGGTGGCAACCAAATTACTCAAGCATGGGTGGCGATCTGGCATCGAGCGCTCTCATGGAGACTTACTATCCGCAATCGAATCGAGGAGCAGGAATGGTCTTTGGGCAATTTGCCATTAATACCGCCGAGCGCGAATTGAGCGGCGTGCTGCAGGAATTCGTCCTTCGCAAACTGACTCCCCGCGCCCAGAAGGCGCAGTAGCTTTACCCGTTGGGAATGGTTGTGGGAAAGGGAATCACGATGAATAGGAACTCACGGAGAGGGTCAGAGCTTGGAATGAGATGGCATTCAATCATTGCGGCTAGCCAGCCGAAGGTTCAATGCCCGCAACTGGTGATGAGATGGATCTCCACCGCTTCGCCCCACTCGGGACAGAGCATTTGAGGAGTCGAACACGATAACCAGAGCGAGACCGCATCAGCTTCTTGATGGGCAATGCTCCTTGCATTCGTCCATCCAAAACACTTACAGGAGGATCACTCATGCGATTCCAAACATTCACGCGTAGGCAAATCGGCGACGATCGGACCGAGCTGCTTCAATTCGGACCGGAGCATTATAGAAAGGCTGGTATCCCTTACGCGCCGTTCGGCGGCATGCCGGTGCTGGAGGCTTACGAAATCGTAAACGACTTGAACCGGAATCAGGCTGACCATCGATTCGTCTACTATCTGGCGGCATAGCTTAATGGGCAAGTTCGGTGGTAAGCACGTATTCGATGAAAGTTGGCTCTGTGCGGCGGAGGATGGCTGTCTGCCAACAGTTGCATCGCGGGATCCGCGGTTCTCGGCAATTCTTGCGCTTCCGGATTTTGAGCGCTTTGTGTATGTTTTATCGGTCCTCGAAGGTTGCACGGATCAGGAATGTGCCACTTGGTTGGATGTTTCACCGCGGCAGATCGAAGAGGCGCGGCTTCGAGCGCTACAGAGTTTTTGGAAACATTTCTGAATGCGGAGTCCTGACCCTCCGGCTCCCGAAGGCCAGTTTTCTGTAAGCCGGTTAACAGAACAACACTGGTGGCTCTTGAACACTCGGAGTCCCCGGATTGCCGAAAGGCTCATGGAGAATACGATGAACTCGAAAGCCGATGCTTCAAATGACAACGCCGTGTTGGACTCCCTTACGGAATTGGCGCTGAATCTGGACTGGTCATGGAGCCATTCCGCGGACGATCTCTGGAGACAGCTTGACCCGGAATTGTGGACACTCACCCACAACCCGTGGGTGATATTACAGACAGTTTCTTCTGAGAAGTTGCAGTCTGTGACCTCGACTCCTCAGTTCAAAGATGCCCTCGGTCAAATCCTTGAATCGAGGTCAAGGCGCGAAGAAGCGGCGAACTGGTTTCAGCATTCCTTGCCGGAAGCTCCGCTCAGCCGCATTGCATATTTCAGCATGGAATTCATGTTGAGCGACGCGCTGCCCGTTTATTCGGGCGGGCTCGGTAACGTGGCCGGTGACCAATTGAAGGCAGCAAGTGACCTTGGCCTCCCAGTAACTGGCATCGGCCTGCTTTATCAGAGAGGCTACTTTCGCCAGCACATCAATGCCGAAGGCATGCAAGAAGCACTCTATCCTTTCAACGAGCCCGGACAATTGCCGGTCCGGCCCGTGCGACAGCCAGATGGGGAGCTGTTGCGCCTTGCCGTCAATTTGCCGGGATTTCGTATGTGGCTTCGCGCCTGGGAGGTCAGGGTAGGGCGCGTACAACTCTACCTCCTCGATACCAATGACCCGGCAAACCCTCCAACATATAGAGGCATTACGAGCGAACTCTATGGCGGCGGTCCCGAAGTGCGGATCGCCCAAGAGATGGTGCTGGGGATCGGGGGATGGCGCTTGTTGCGCGCACTCGGAAAGCAACCCGAGGTCTGCCATCTCAATGAAGGTCACGCTGCCTTCGCCGTGCTCGAGAGAGCGCGGGACTTCATGGATAGTCAAACCGTGCCGTTTGACGTTGCCCTGGCGGCGACCCGCGCGGGGAATCTCTTTACTACGCACACCCCTGTGGTTGCAGGATTTGACCGATTCACGCCGCAAATCATGGCCACGTTTTTCCGGCATTATGCCGCCGACATTCTGCGCATTCCAATCGACAAACTTCTCGCCCTCGGCCGTCAGAACCCACAAGACAGCTCGGAGCCTTTCAACATGGCATTCTTGGCGATGCGAGGCAGCGGAGCAGTCAACGGTGTGAGCCGGCTGCATGGACATGTGAGCCGCGGGATCTTTCATGACATCTTTCCTCGCTGGCCTGAAGCGGAGGTGCCTGTTGACTATGTAACCAACGGCGTTCACGTTCCTGTGTGGGATTCTGCCCACGCGGACGAATTGTGGACGGAAGTGTGCGGAAAGCGCCTGTGGACGACGCATCTGAAGACAGAGGACCTGATCAGAGAACTGGGGCTGGCTGTCCGGCAAGTTTCAGACGTTCGTCTTTGGCAAATGCGTTCGGCTTCAAGAAAATCGCTGATCGACTACATCCGCAGACAACTGGCGCGTCAAATTGCAGGTCACGGCGGACAGCCCGAAGACATTGATCTTGCCCAGAGGATATTTGAACCGGATGTACTTACGATTGGCTTCGCGCGCCGCTTCGCGACCTATAAGCGGCCGAATCTGTTGCTGCATGACCCCGAACGATTGTTGGCGATTCTCACGAACAAAGAGAAGCCGGTACAGTTGGTGATCGCCGGCAAGGCTCATCCTCAGGACCACCCGGGGCAGGAAATGATTGAACGTTGGATCGAGTTCATCCGCCGTGGACCGGCACGCTCACACGTGGTGTTTCTAGCCGACTATGACATGCGAATGGCGGAACACTTGGTGCAGGGGGTCGATCTCTGGCTGAATACGCCGCGCCGTCCGTGGGAAGCCTGCGGCACCAGTGGGATGAAGGTGCTGGTTAACGGCGGCCTCAATTTGTCCGAACTCGATGGCTGGTGGGCTGAGGCGTACTCGCAGGATGTGGGCTGGGCGCTGGGAGACGGCCTCGAACATGGAGACGACCCAGCCTGGGACGCCAAAGAGGCAGAGCAGCTCTATACCCTCCTCGAACAAGAGGTCATTCCGGAGTACTACAAACGGGGTAATTCAGGTATTCCGGCAGGCTGGATCGCTCGGGTGCGCGAAAGCATGGCTCGCCTGACGCCCGCTTTTTCCGCAACCCGATGCGTGTTGGAGTACACCGAAAAGTATTATCTTCCCTTAGCCGCGGCGTATCTGCGCAGAGCCGACGACGGCGGCAAAGTTGCGAAGAATCTGCTGCAGTGGAAGCGTCATATCGTCGATCATTGGTCCAGGATGCGATTCGGCTCCGTGCACATCGTGACCACCAGCGATCAACACCACTTCGATATTCAGGTATATCTGGACGAAATGGATCCGGGTGCAATCCAGGTCGAACTCTACGCCGACGCGGCCAATGGTGACGAGCCGATTCGGCAGGTCATGGTTCGCGGGGAATCGTTAGTCGGCCAGAATGTTTGGTGTTACTCCGCGTCGGTTCCCGCGGCGCGTCCGGCGGAGGATTTTACGCCTAGGATCGTCCCTTATCACCCCGATGCATTTGTACCCTTGGAGGCGCCTGACATTCTCTGGTACAAGTGATACTGCAAATCCTCCGTTGTGCGAAGGAGATTGGGCGACGGAGGCCGCAAGAGAAGTCTGTATAGACCTCCAATCTTTGTACCTGTAACAGCAGAAGGGAATCGTGCGTGGAATAACCTAGGGAACCTCTGCGCAGGTGCCTGATTTTGTAGCGACGACTTGGCCGCAGATGATTTTTGGGTTGTGAGGCAGTTTTGCGATGAAAGATACTGGCCGGAGTTTGTCTTTTTGATCTCTGTGAGGCAGTTTTTGCAGCCTCAAGAGACACTATGCCCTTTGGGTGGTCAGCCGGTTGCGGTGCTGGTACAGATTCACCAGCGCGAAGGCCGCGCATAGCCACTGGTGATTCTTCCAGATGCCACGGTAACGGACCTTGGTAAATCCGAAGACACGCTTCAGGATACGAAAAGGATGCTCCACCTTGGCTCTAACTCGAGCCTTGGTTGTGTTCTTGCGCTTGGCTTCTTCATCCACATAGCCCTTGTATTTGGTCCGGCGGCAAGTCATGTCCTGCGCCTTCGGCGCGACTTCGTGAATCGCCTTGGTCTGACCCTGATAGCCGCCATCGCCCCAAACCTTGCGCTCCTCGCCATGCAATAAGTCGGGCAGCATATGTTTGTCCGACACGCTGGCCGCCGAGGTAGCCACCGAATGCACCACCGTCTCCTTGCTATCCACACCGATGTGCGCCTTGGCTCCGAAGTACCACTGATTGCCCTTCTTGACCTGATGCATCTCAGGGTCCCGCTGGCCGCTGCTGTTCTTCGTCGAACTCGGTGCGTGGATAATCGTCGCGTCTACGATGGTGCCAGTCGAGATGCGGATGCCCTTCGTTTCCAGGTAGCGATTCACCGTGTCCAGCATCTGCCCGCACAGATCATGCTGTTCAAGCAGGTGGCGGAAGCGGAGGATCGTGGTTTCATCTGGCGCCGCGGCCACGCCCAGATCCACCCCAGCAAAACGCTGCAGCACAGCCGACTCATAGAACGCTTCTTCCATCCCGGGATCGGACAAGCCAAACCAATGTTGCAAAAAATAGGTCCGCAGCATGATCGCCAAGCCCACCGGCTGCCGGCCATTGCCTGCCTTGGGATACACGGGCTCGACCAGCGCCAGCAACTCAGACCACGGAACCACCTGGTTCATTTGGTCAAGAAACAGCTCCCGCTTGCTCTTGCGACTATACTTCGCAAAGCTCGCCTGCGATGCCAGTGTTTGCTGAAAACGCGCCCCTCGTTTCATGCTTATAGTTTATTCAAGAATGACACGGGCTGCGGACTTGTGCAGAGGTTCCCTAGAGCGTAGAACAACCGAGTTGTCCTGCGGAAATGCATCTTGGCAGTTGTCCGCCAGAGGCCCCAAGAGCGTGCAAAGGAGGAGCAAATGGATCCACATTTCTGGGACGTATATCGAGATATTCGATCTCTCATACAAAGACCGGACGGGGCAGTGTACATTCTTCACACGTCAATAGGAGCAATTACGGTTAGTAGCTTCGTCTATCGAGCCGAGGCTGGCTTTGTCTTCATTCAGGGCATAGATGAGCATGGGAAGGATCGTATTGTAGGTTTCTCGGAGCAACAGCTTTCAACCTTTCCTTTTGAGGTCCAAACATCGTCAGCTGTAAAGAGTGGCCAGCTTAGATTCAATCCGAATGTAGCTGAAAATCTCTTCTAGACTTCACTCGGCTTCAGTCGACGGCACGATTCTAAATAGCAACAGAAAAGGGCACGTGAAACTGCGTGAATGTCAGGCTGTCTTGCAAGTGCCGTCGACACCTCGAGTACGACTTGTAGTGGCGTCCATCCCAAGACTCCGGATTCTCCGGTTCCTCACCGTGTGCTTTCATGACGGCTCGGCCACAGGCTTGTGATACCCCTGTCAATCGGCAACGATTCTCAGACGATTAAAAACTTCCGAGCATCAGTCGGAACCGGGCTTTCCCATTCTCATCGAAGCTCAGCTCGACGCCTGTTGCTCCAACTTGTGTCGGGAAGAAGGCACCGATTGATGCGCTCTGATGTGTGCTCCAGCCCGCAGAGCCGGCATCAAAGCGGCCCGCCTCATACCAAAGCGCAAGGCCGGGGTGGGCCGAAACATGCCGAATGGGCGGACCGTGCAAAACCACACCGGAGCCGGCAGTCACGAGCGTATTGGCATGAAACTCCTGGTACCGGAATGCAGCCATATTGGTTTGATCGCCAACAATGAACTGATCGTAATAGTTAAGTTTGCGCCCAAAGCTTGTGCCAACATTGTTCAGCGCGAAGAGAGTCACGCCGCGATTTAGAGGTTGAAATGTGCTCAAGTCCGAGTGGACAAACGGGTAGTCTCCTGTACTTCGCAGGAAATACCCGGCCTCCCCTTCGAAACGTGTACCGCGCGTGGGCAATCCACCCGAATCTTGATGATTTACGATCCACCGCGCCTCCGGGACTGTGAATCCCCCGTTGTGCGATGAAATGCCGTCAATGACCACGGGGCGACTGTACCAATCGTATCCAGCCCGGCCACCGAGCCGAAACTGGGCAAAGCGCCAGGTCCCGATACCTGCGTAAATAGCCCCGCCGAACTCATCTCGAGTGTCGCTTTGGCGGTGCGGCCCTGTGTAGCTGTTGAAGTGCGTCCTTCCACCAAAAACTTGGGAAGCAATAAAGTACTGGCTCCCGCCGAACGGTTTGTAAGCTTCCATCTGTAACGTGGGATCGTAGCCCAGACTCGCCGTACTTAAGATTTGAGTCTTGTAGGCGTTCCTGGGAATCAAAGACGTCGACACCTTTAGCCCAAAGCGTGATGGCTCGCCGGACGACACCGCGTATTGCGCAGAGACGCGCACCAGAACTCGATCACTGGGGCGCTCGGAAAATCTCACCGTATAGCCGCCCGGCGTAGAACCCTCCTGCTGCCATTCGAAGGCCGCCCCAGGAACCGCGGTTGCGGCGACCATCCCAGACAAGTTTCTCTCAAGTTCATTTTCCGATACGACCCGATCTCCAATACTCCGGTGAATCTCTGCTTGCGCGTTCCTCTGGAACGACAAATCCGGACTTGAAACCGCAAGCACTCTTCCCTTGTCACTTGAAAACCGCATTCTTGCCCTGCGCTGGGTCAAATACGCCTCCCACTCCGGCTGGGAGAGTTCAAGTCGGCCAAGCTCAGAATCGTGAGCCTTGGCCGCCTGGTACCCGGCCTCGATGATCTCGCTCCAGCGCTTGTAATCGGTTCCGGAGAAACGCTTCGTATCGACTGAAATAACCAGATCCGCCTTGGCAAGCGAACGCTTCTCGTTTTTGGTAACGACGAGGGAGATGGTCTGTCCCATAACGTCGGAGAAAGACTTGAACTGATTGGGCTTCACTGTGGGAGTTTCAAAGGCAACCGCAATCACGACCTTCGCTCCCATGTCTCTAACAGCATCGACGGGAATATTCTCGAGCACGCCGCCGTCTACAAGAACCATCCGGTCCAACTTGACCGGCGTAAAGACTCCCGGTAGAGACATTGTTGCGCGCATCGCGGTTGGCAATGAGCCCTTGCTGAACACGATCGAATCGCCGCTGACCAGATCGGTTGCCACGCAGCGGAAAGGGATCGGAAGTTGATCAAAATCTCGCACACCGGAATACGCCATCGTCGATTGGCTGAGTAACAACGATAGAGACTCGCCTGGATTCAGACCAGACGGAAGCGAGAAACCCTTTCCAAACCGTAGCGTAAAATCGCCAAATGTTCGATTCCACTTTTGCTTTTCTTCAATGGACTGGTCTGCGAATCGCAGGCTCGGATTCAAGAGGCCGTTCCAGTCGGCACTTTCTACGGTAGCCCTTATTTGCGATGAATCCATGCCGGTCGCAAAGAGGCCTCCAATGAGTCCTCCCATGCTTGTTCCGCCGATTTTATCAACGGGGATATGATGCTCTTCAAAATAGCGAAGCACACCGATATGGGCCAATCCAAGAGCACTGCCTCCGCTGAGCGCTACACCCACTGTGGGTCGATCTGCTTCAGGCCTCTGTTGCGCCCCGCTTCCAGGATGGAGGAGAAGTCCGAAGGCCGAGCAGCAGACCAAAATTGTAGAGTGGGTTCGCATGATTCACCTCGCTTGCGTTGGCTCGCAGGAGTTTCGTTCGAACGGCGCTACTATCCCAGGCAGCCTGCCGACCTGCAACGCGGACTATTTTGAAGTCCGCCTGAGCAGCACGATACAAACACCATCCCAAGTCGCCTTGTTGGCCGTGAGCGGCGGGGTCGCACGTAGCGACACCATTCCGAGATTCTGAGGATCGATGTAAAACCTTGTCTGAAGGTACTGCCGCACCGCCACGGCGCGCGCACGTGATTCGGCGAGTTGGACTCCAGGCTGGCCAGAGGCGGAGTATCCCTCAATAATCAATGGCTCACTCACAGCGGCATCGCCGAGCTGGGTCACAGAAGCGTCGACCTTTGCTTTTCCTGCGGAAGAAAGGGTAAGAGTCCCGTCCTGCTTCTTTTCGAAAAGTTCCTCCTCATCCAGCCAGGCACGGGGATTCGCAGGATTTGAAAACAGCTTGTTCTTTCGATAATCGTCCGGATCGAGATTTGCCAGGGAGTAATATCCGCGATGTTTGAAATAGCCACGGAAGAGGAACTGATGCTTGAGGGCCTCGGTATCGGCTGACATGTTGCCAGTGGCCTCATCTATATTGGACAAAGAATGACGGATGTTGCTGGCTGCATCCACACCTTGGCTATCTGGACCCAAAGCCTTGGCAAGCGACTCTTCCACCTTCTGCGACGTTGCGTCGAAATGGCTGGCGGTACTTTGAACGCTGTCCATTACCCGGTCCATCTTTTCGCCGAGCTGGCGGGACTGCAAGTCGGTAATGAGTGCATCGGCCCGCTTTGAGGCATCGGCTGCCGAGGCCGTTGTCTCACGCATATTCGCAATGCTCTCGCGGATATTTGTCGCAGTCGCCTCATCTTGGAAGAGCATTCCTACGGTGCCCTTTCCCTGCTTGATACTGACCAAAAGGCCGTTGGCATTGTTCAATGCGACCGTCGTGGCGTCCAGGGTTTGGATAAGCTTTTCTGAAAAAGGCTTTATCGTTTCACTGGTGTAATCGAGAAGGTTGGCGCCATTGTCGGTCAATTTCATCAGGTCCACCGCTTCTTTGCTTTGAAGCGTGTCGCCAGGTTTTGCTTCCGAGGCCTTCGCGCTGCCGGGGTAAATCAGTAGAAGTTTCTCGCCCACTAGTCCTTCGGGAACAATTCTGACGAATGAGTCCGACCTGATGAGACCGTGAACCTGCTCCCCAACCCTGAGTCTAAGGCGGAACCGGCCTCCCGCCGAATCAGGAAGTCCAATCTCCATAACCTCTCCGGCGTCCAATCCTCCAACGCGTACCTTTGAGCCCTTCATCAGCCCGCTGATGTCGGCAAACTCGACATAGTAATCGGTATGCTTGGCGAACACTCCGTGCTGGCCGCCGATCAAAAAGATGACGAGCGTGAAAAGTGCTGTTCCGACCAAGACAAATGCGCCTGTAGTGAGACTATTCTTCGCCATTTATTTCTCTCCAACCAGGTTACGAACGGTTTCGTTCTCGTGGTTTTCGAGTTCCTCAGGCTTGCCGAGGGCGATCAGTTTTCCTTTGTCGAGAACGGCGAAACGGTCGCCAACCCTCCGTGCGCCATGCACGTCGTGAGTCACGATCACCATCGTGGTTTGGTGCAATGCCTTTTGTTCAAGCAGGAGATCGTCAATCTCCGAAGCCGTGATCCTGTCGAGACCACTGCTTGGCTCGTCGACGAGCAAGACATCCGGCTCGAGTACCAATGCCCGCGCGAGACCAGCGCGTTTCCTCATACCGCCGGAGAGTGCACCCGGCAACTTTTGTTTGTCGCCTGCCAAACCAACCTGCTCGAGTGCTCGATCGACGATTTCCTTAATCTCCGAATTCGCTTTTTCGGTCAATCGACGGAGCGGCAAAGAGAGGTTTTCATACAGCGTGTATGAGTCAAAGAGGGCGGCACTCTGAAACAAGAAACCTATCTTGCAGCGAGCCCTCGAGAGTTCCTTTCCTTCCAGGCGCGAGATGTTGTAGCCGGAGATGAAAATATCCCCGGCATCCGGCTTTATCAGTCCGATCATCAGCCTCAGTGTCACGCTCTTTCCCATGCCGCTGCGGCCAAGCAGGCAGACCGCCTCACCGCGAGGTACTGAAAAAGAAACCCCGGAGAGCACTTGCTTATTTCCGAAGCATTTCGATACCCCGTCAAGCACAACTGCGGCCGGTGTGGGTCCCGTCATACGGCGCTCCCAGGAAACAACAGAAAAATGATCTTGACCAAGATCACGTCTGCGAGGATGACAAGCAATGAACAGGTGACAACGCTATTTGTCGCTGCCTTCCCCACACCCTGCGTCCCTTCATTCATCGTGTAGCCGTAATACGATGAAACCGTTCCGATGATGAACCCAAAGACGGCTGTCTTCAGTGTGGGTGGAACGAAGTTGGACCACTCAACACCCTGAAATGCGCGCTCGAGGAAGAGTTGCGGCGGCAGGTGGGACACAGCGTACTCTGAAAGGAATCCGCCGACCAACCCGCAAGCATCCATGAAAACTACCAACAAGGGCAGGACGATCACGCAAGCGATCACCCGAGGCACAACCAGGTACTTGAACGAATCCACCGACAGAACTTCGATTGCGTCGATCTGTTCGGTGACACGCAGGTTAGCAATCACAGCTCCGATGCCGGCTCCTACGCGCCCGGCCACAAGAAGCGCTGCGACCAGGGGCCCAATCTCGACAAAGAAGGAGAGGGACTGCACCCTTGGAATTAGCGCCGTCGCTCCGAAAGCAACCAGTGTGCTGCGTGTATGCAGCGTCATGACCACGCCAAGTGCCAAGCCCGATGAGCAGACGAGAGGCAGAGAGCGGACCCCCATGTCTTCCATCTGCATCCAAATCTCACCGAACTCAAGAGGGCGCCCGAATACGCTGACCATCACGCGGATTCCGAATAGCGTGACGTTCCCGATGAACTGGAGAAAACCTTTCAATGCGTCCCCTATCGTGCGTTCATGACGTTTCCTAACAAGGCCGATATGCTTGCCGAGCTCGGGCATCGACCACTCAGATATGAAGCCGCGACGGCGGTCCCGTGGGCAGTTACGAGGCGATTCGAATCGCTTTTGGCCGATTTATTGCTCCCATCCTCCTCCCAGGTTTCTATAGATGTCGACAAGACTCAGGAGTTCGTTGGCCTGGGCCTGAGCCAGCCCAAGTTCAGCATTAAAAGCGTTCGTTTCGTTGGTCAACACTTCCAGGTAGTCTGTCGCGCCGCCCTGATATCGGGCTTCAGAGAGCTGTGCCGCATCCTGAGCCGAATTCACCAGGTCCTGCTGATGCTCCCGGAACTCGCGGTTCTTTTGATAAGCAACCAGCGAGTCAGAAACTCCGCGAAACGCCTGCTGAATTGTCTGCTTGTATGTCAGCACCATCTCCTCTTTGCGCTGCTCGGTCAAATGCACATTTGAAGTGATCCTGCCGCCGGCAAAAATTGGTTGCGAGACCGTTCCGCCGAAGTTCCACATCCCAGCTGGCCCTTTGAACAGGCTGGTCAGCGACGAGCTTTGGAACCCGCTCGTGGCGGTCAATGCGATATCCGGGAAGTACGCCGCTTTGGCGACTCCGATCAACGCGTTAGCCTCCATCAACTGCGCTTCCATCGCGCGAATATCGGGCCGCCGCTCCAGCAGACCGGACGGAATGCCTGCTGGAACTTCTGGCAAGTGCGGCTGCTCGCTGAGCTTCATTCCGCGCGCAATCGGACCGGGATTGCTCCCCACCAGCGTGCTAATCAGGTTCTCCTGTTGCTGTATACGGCGCTCCAGGTCTGGGATTGTTTCGGCTGCCACAGATACCAACTCCTCCGCTTGGCGAACATCCATCATCGTGCCCGATCCGCCGTCTGCCAGCGTCCTGGTAAGCTGCAGAGACTCCTGCCGCGAAGCCAAGGTCTGCTTTGCAATCTCAAGCTGAAGATCGTAAGCGCGCAGCTCGAAATAGGAGGCGGCAATTTGACTCACCAGCGTGCTCATGACTTGCCGGCGAGCCCATTCTGAAGCCAGCAGGTTGGCCCGTGCAGCTTCTGTGGCGCGGCGATACTTGCCCCAGAAGTCCAGATCCCACACCAGGGATGCACTCACCGAATTACTGCTGGTTTCGTACTCGGGCGGCAGGTTCTTTTGTCTCGGACTGCGCAGGTCGGCACCTGAGGCCCCGGCATAAACCGAGGGCAACTGCGCTCCGCGCGTGATTCCCACGATCGATTGCGCTTCCAGAATTCTCGTCGCTGCAATCCGGACATCGTAGTTCTGCTTCAGAGCGGTTCGAATCAGGTCCTGCAACTGCGGATCCTGAAAGGTCTCCCACCACTTCTGATCTCCGAGTGATTGCTCGGAGGGCTGCGGCGTTTTCTGTTGTGAATCGCCAGCAGGCTGCGACGCCTGCTGCGCGGACAGTTGTACCGGTCCCGAGGATTCGTGCTCAGGTTGAGCAGTCTCCAATGCCGGAGCGCCGCGGTAGCCGCCCGGGACGTCAACCTGCGGCCGTTGGTAGTTTGGCCCGAGTTTGCATCCCGCCACAAAGACGGTCAGCATAAAGAGAGCAATTCTTCCTTTCATGTCAGTCGGCCTCCATTGCAACCGGTTTGTTGGCATTTGAGCTTGTGGCTGCGCGATGGCTCCTGAGACTCGACACACGTTCCACGAGCACGTACAGCGCCGGGATGATGAAGATAGCCATGCCGGTAGCTGCTAGCATCCCTCCGATCACAGTCGTGCCCATGATCTGACGGCCGACCGAGCCTGCGCCGGTCGCAATCCACAGCGGCACGCAGCCCAGGATGAATGCAAACGAGGTCATCAGAATTGGACGCAACCTGAGTCTCGCTCCCTCCAACGCCGCTTCCACCAGTGGCTTGCCCTTCTCGTATTCATCCTTCGCGAATTCCACGATCAGGATGGCGTTTTTCGCCGCCAGGCCGATCAGCATCACGAGTCCAATCTGCGAGTAGACATCGTTCTCGATTTGGACCATGAACGACGGGAAGATCATGCCCATTATGGTGCGTCGCAACCACAGCGTCCCGAAAGCACCGAACACCGCCACCGGCGTGCTCAGCAGTACGCCGAACGGCAGTGACCAGCTCTCATAAAGAGCCGCAAGAATCAGGAAGACGAACACCAGCGACATAGCGAAGATTACCCAGGTTGGAATGCCCTCGCGTGCCTTCTGTTCCTGGCGAGACATGCCCATGTAATCGAAGCCCATCCCATTGGGCATGGTTTGTTTAAACACGTCTTCCAGGGCAGCAGTCGCCTGGTCCGAGCTGTAGCCCGGGGCCGCGCTGCCGATGATCTGCGCCGACGAGTATTCGTTGTAGCGCATCTTGAATTCCGGCCCGTATCGCGACTCGAAATGGGTCAGCGCGGAAAGCGGCACCATCTCTCCACGGTTATTGCGCACATAGTACTGGCCGACATCCTCCAGGCTGGAGCGATAAGGCGCTTCCGCCTGCACGTAGACCTGCCACGCGCGGCCGAAATCGTTGAAGTAGTTAACGAAGGTTCCGCCCATGAAGGCTTGGAGAGTGGCATAGACATCGTTGAGGTTGACGCCCTGCTTCAGGACCTTCTCCTTGTCCACCTGCAGGAACTTCTGTGGCGTGCTGGGAATGTAAGTGGTGGCCACCATGCCGATTTCCGGACGCTTGTGGGCCGCCTCGAGAAACTTGTTCAGGTTATTCACCAGGAATGCGGGATCCTTACCCGTGCGGTCTTCCAATACAAACTGAAATCCCCCCGATGTGCCCACACCCTGAATCGGCGGCGGCGAAAACGCAAACGTGGTTCCTTGCGGAAGAGTGATCAGTTTCAGGTTCAACTTGGCTTTGATCACCTGGTACTGCTGCTCAATCGTCTTTCGGTCTTCCCATGGCTGCAGCGTTACATAGAAGAACGCATTGTAGGTGTTGCGGGTCAGGCTGAGCAGGCTGAATCCCACTGCGGTAGTGGTGTACTTGACCCCGGGAGTGTTCTTCAGGACATCTTCGACAACCTTCGTTGCTTCCGCTGTGCTCTGGATGGAAGAGGCTTCAGGCAATTGCATCTGGATGTACATGTAACCCTGGTCTTCGTCGGGCAGGAAACTGGTTGGAACTGCCTTCATGAAGAACACGCTGGCGACACCAAAACCTGCCAGCGCTGCCACCGCGAAGAGACTCTTCCGAATGAGACCGCCAGACACGCGGACATAGAACTTGGTGCCCGCTTCGAACCTGCGGTTGAACCAGGCGAAGAACTTCGCCACCGGTCCGTGCGTCTCTTTTTTCTGCCGGAGCAGCAGCCCGCCCAGTGCGGGGCTCAAGGTCAACGCGTTGAACGCGGAGACGATCACCGAGATCGCGATGGTGATCGCGAACTGCTGATAGAGACGGCCCGTGATGCCGGGGATGAATACCGTGGGCACGAATACAGCCGAAAGAACCAGCGCGATGCCTACCACCGGCCCGGTGAGTTCCTCCATAGCTTTTCGGGCCGCGTCCTTCGGTTCCAACCCCTCTTCAATGTGCCGCTGGATGCCTTCGACCACCACGATCGCGTCGTCCACCACCAGACCGATCGCGAGCACCAGGCCAAACAGGGACAGAGTATTCACGGAAAAGCCGAAGAGGGGGAACACCATAAACGTGCCCACCAGCGAAACCGGCACGGCCATCATGGGGATGATGGTCGCGCGCCAGTCTTGCAGGAAGATGTACACAACCAGGATCACCAGGACAAACGCGATTCCCAGCGTGATTACGATCTCATGCATGCCTGCCGTGACGGCTTCGGTAGTATCCAGCGTGATGGCGTAGTCCACATCCGCGGGGAAACTCTCCTTCATTTTGGCCATCAGCTGGCGGACGCCCTTTGCGGCTTCCACCGCGTTGGTCCCCGGTAATTGATAAATGCCGATGCCCGCAGCTTCCTTGCCGTTGAGGCGTGTGGCGATGTTGTAATCCTGCGAACCCATTCCGACCCGGGCTACGTCTCTCACGCGCACTACGCCGCCGTCGGGATTTTCGCGGACCACGATGTTGCCAAAGTCCTCGGGTGTCTTCAACCGCCCCTGGGCAAGAACGGCGTACGAGAATCTCTGCCCTGGGAGGCTGGGTTCGCCGCCCAGCTTGCCGCCCGGATTCACCGTGTTCTGGGTTTGCACGGCATTCACAATTTCATTGACAGTGACACCCAGCTTTGCCATCTGATCGGGTTTCACCCAGATGCGCATCGCGTACTGCCCGGCATAAATATCGGTCAAACCTACGCCGTAAGCGCGCTGGAGCGGGTCCTTCAGATTGATGTAGGCGTAGTTGGCCAGCCACTGGAAATCGTGTGTGCCCTTGGGCGACGTCACGCAGATGATCATCATCGGCGAGGTCAGGGACTTCTTCACGTCGATTCCGACCTGGTTGACCACTTCCGGAAGCTGCCCGTTCGCCAGCTGCTGGCGCGACTGGGTGAGCAGCAGGTCTGTGTTGGG
Organism: uncultured Acidobacteriaceae bacterium; assembly: GCA_963745845.1. Classification (GTDB taxonomy): domain Bacteria; phylum Acidobacteriota; class Terriglobia; order Terriglobales; family Acidobacteriaceae; genus Telmatobacter. The sequence continues at coordinate 731,124 of CAVUZE010000008.1, forward strand.
GTCCGTACCCAAATCGAAATCGACCATGAGTACTGAACTCGAGTCGCCCGTCGAATTCAGCGAATACATGTAGTCCATTTTGTCCACGCCGTTGATCTGCTGCTCGATCGGCGTGACCACGGCTTTCTCCAGGGTCTCGGCATCGGCGCCCGGGTACAAAGCCTTGACTCGAATCTCGGGCGGAGCAATATCGGGGAACTGCGCGACCGGCAGGCGGGTGATGGTGATCGCGCCGACGATCACCATGAGGATGGAGATGACGATGGCGACGATCGGCCGCCGAATAAAGAAGTTTGACATGACTCAGAATCCTCCCGCCTGCGTGTTCACGGGCTTTGGAACGACGGCAATTCCGTCCCTCACCTTCCCCACGCCTTCGACGATGACCCGCTCATCCCCCTTCAGGCCATCGTTGATCACCCACATCGTGCCGATCTTTTCTCCTGCCTTTACCGGCCGGATGCTGACTTTGTCGTCGGAGCCCACGACGGACACCTGGTAACCGCCCTGAAGCTCTTGAACCGCACTTTGCGGCACCAGCAGCGCGTTCTTCTTCAAGCTGGTCTGGATCCGCACTCGCCCGTATTGCCCGGGACGGAGAATGTTGCCTGGATTCGGGAAGGCCGCCATCATGCGGATGGTGCCTGTGCCAGAGTCCACTTGCCGGTCGGTGAGCAGAATCTTCCCTTTGTGCGGGTATACCGTGCCATCGGTGAGGATCAACTCCGGCGCGCTGTCGAACAGTTCCATCGGCTGCCCGCTGGAGCTTAGGTGCGTGGCCCTCAGGTACTCTTGTTCGCTGACCGGGAAATAGACCTTGATTGGATCCACCTGAGAAACTGAGGTGAGCCGCACTTGCGGGCCGACAAGGTTGCCCATCTGGATCTCCGCGATACCGGCGACGCCATCGACAAGCGAGGTGACCTTGGTCCAGCCCAGATCGAGTTCAGCCCGCTCCACCGCAGCCTTGCCGGCTGCGACCGAGGCCTCGGCAGCGAGTTTCGCCTGGATCTCGTTATCCAGCTTCTCCCGGGGGATGGCCTTCTTTTCCGCCAGGGGCGTGTCGCGTTCCACGTCGATCGTGCTCTTGCCCAACTGCGCCTCTGCCTGCGCTAGTTCCGCATTGGCGTGATCGAGTCCGGCCTGGAAAGGCCTCGGATCGATCTCGAAGAGGACCTGGCCCTTGCGAACCACCGAGCCTTCCTTGTAGTCCTGGCGAACGATGTAACCCGACACCTGGGGCCGAACCTCGGCATTCACGAATCCATCCGTGCTGGCCACCCACTCGCTGTGGATGGGCACATCCTGCTGGACGGGATTCGCAACTAACACATCGGTATCCGGCAGCTTGATCGTCTGGTTATGGTTGCATCCAGCGAGTGCAAGGACGGGAACGATAAAGAGAGTGCACGCCAGGGAACTCGTTCTGTCAGTGAACCTGCCTGACAGCGTGTCCGTGTTCGCTGCGTCTCTGCTAGTTCGACAATGCCGTTGATTCGATACCGTATTGGTCCTCATATGTCCTCTCACAAACCTCCGTTAACAATTCACTTTTTGCGGTCGAAGCCAACACTGCGGCGCGTGTGGCTTGGTTAGGCGTCTCCTGCACCCTGGCCAACTAGATCAGAGCTGCATTCCTGCGTTGCTCCGTGCCAAAGCGCCTCAACACACAGCGGCTACACTCCACCATTCGCATGCGAAATGCCAAATCGAAAGAGAACGCTAATTGCCGTAGAATGAGAGGGCGTGAAAGGCGATTTCGGGATGGAAGTTGTCGAGTGTCGCAACTGTCGATGCAGGTTCGACAGCAACGAACGACAGCTATTGGAGATTGAGGCGTGACCGGCGAATCTCTTCGTAGCGGCTACTGCGGGCACGTCTCCGGCGGGGATCTTTCGTCAAGATTCCCCACGTCTTGCCAGTCCAGTTCTATCGGGAGCGCGACTACATCCTCTCGTGTGGTCGCCTCGCCGCGATATGATCTAGTTGAAAAAAACAGCGGTAGTCTGCTCGCCTTGTCAATGAATGTCTCTGAGCAGCCCTTGAATTGAGCGTCCATGCGAAGATTGGTTGACTTTCGCAGACGGTGGACGATGCACATGCCGAGATTGTCGTCGTCAGTTTCGACAATCCGCACAAAATGCAATTGATCTCCTTGCCAAATCAATAACTTGTCGGAGATGGGTTTGGCACTTCGAGTGCTTCTATGACATCGATGGAGAGTGTGACCGCAGAATCGGATCTACAACGTCAGAACGAGCGGCTTCGGCTGCTCCTGGACTTGACCAACCGCATCACATCAAATCTGGATTTGCGGGAGGTCCTCCGCGCTACCTCAGCCAATGCCCGGGAACGGATGCTGAGCGATCTAGCCGGCATAGCATTGCCCGACGAGGCGTCGGGGAAGTTCAGAATCTATGCGCTTGATCTTCCAGAGGGCCCAGGACTCGTAAAAGAGGGCATGCTGATCAGTTTCGTAGGGGCAGGAAGAGCTGCGTTTGAGACTCTCAAGCCTACCATCGCAAACACCTCAAATCCCGACGACTTCGGCCCCGAGGAACAGGCGCACAATGCGCTTCTCACGGAACAGAAGACCGTTTGCAATATTCCGCTTGTAAGCCGTGGCCGCGCTCTGGGTATCCTGAGAGTCGGGCGAACAGCAGAACATCCCTACGCTGCCGACGAGATCGACTTTCTCCGCCTGATAAGCGGCCAGATTGCCATCGCTATTGAAAACGCGCTGGCCTTTGAAGAGATTACCCGGCTTAAAAACAGGCTCGCCGAGGAGAAGCTCTATCTCGAAGAGGAGTTTCGCAGCGAGATGGGTTTCGAGCGGATCATCGGGAGCAGCCCGGCGCTAAGGCACGTCTTGCAGTTGGTTGAAACCGTTGCCCCCAGCGATTCCACCGTTCTTTTGCTTGGCGAGACCGGGACAGGAAAAGAACTGATCGCGCGTGCCATTCACGAACGCAGCCGGCGCAAAGAGCGCACGTTTGTGAAGCTCAATTGCGCCGCCATCCCCACCGGGCTTCTCGAGAGCGAACTGTTCGGGCACGAAAAGGGAGCGTTCACCGGCGCAATCACTCAGAAGGTCGGGCGGATGGAACTCGCCGATCAAGGCACGCTGTTCCTGGATGAAGTGGGAGATATCCCACCCGAGATCCAACCGAAACTGTTGAGGGTCTTGCAGGAGCGCGAGTTCGAGCGGCTGGGCAGCACGCATACCCGCAAAGTGAACGTGCGGCTGGTGGCGGCCACCAACCGCGATCTGGAAAAGATGGTGGCCGACCGGGAGTTTCGCAACGATCTCTTTTACCGCTTAAACGTGTTCCCCATCCGCATCCCGCCCCTTAGAGATCGTAGAGAGGACATTCCTCTGCTGGTCGGCTACTTTGTGCAAAAGTGCGCGAAGCAAATGCAAAAGCGCATCGAAGCGGTTCCAGTTCCCGTGATGAAGGGGCTTACGGCCTGGGACTGGCCGGGCAACATCCGCGAACTCGAGAACTTTGTCGAGCGTGCCGTCATCCTGACCCGCGGCAAGTCGCTTGAGGCTCCTCTCGGCGAGCTTCGCAAATCCAAAAAGGACGAACCGGTGCACTTCTCAGCTCCGCCGGCACAAGCGTCAGCAGCAAGATCGGAAGACGATATTGCTCGTATCGTCAGGGAGACGGTCGCTTCGATGAAGGGCAGGACTGGGGAGAGCGAGCACTCCAAAAGGCAGCATGACGAGATCGTTCGCGTACTGACCGAATGCAAAGGCCGAGTCGGTGGCGCCGAGGGCGCCGCGGCACGCATCGGGATCAGCCGCACAACCCTCATCTCCCGGATGAAGAGGCTTGGAATCAATCCATACGATTACGCCTGAACCCACAATCTCCAGCGCGACCCAAACGAACTGACATTTTCTGTCCGATCAAGCCCTGATGAGGCTCACGTCGGGCGACAAGAGGCCGCCGTCCTGTCGTGACACTTTCGACTCTCGACAGTACTGAAATCCTAAACCATTGAAAAAACACAGGATGCTCACCCTCGAAATTGGCATGACGATTGCCTTGAGATAAGGGGAGATTGGAATGCTCAAGATTTCCATGATCGAAAACTGCACCAAGCGCCAATTGGTGTTGGAAGGCAAGCTGGTTGCGCCCTGGACCAACGAGCTGAAGAACATCGGCCAGGAAGCTCTAATCGATAGTGACCGTCGTGAACTCGTCATCGATTTGCGGAGTGTGACCGCGCTAAGCGCTGAGGGGGAAGATGTGTTGGCTGCTCTGGCCGACCAAGGCGCCAGATTCCGTGTCAGCGGAGTCTTCATGCGGCAAGTTATGAAGCAGCTGTCTCGACGATCGCGGCTCGGCAAAGGAACCAGCAGAAGAGAAAAGGCGTGATGAGAGTCGAAGCGTGGGAGAAGACGCGCGCGGGAGGAAAGAGATGAAAATCTTCGGGTGGATCCAGGTTGTACTTGGCTTGCTCGCAATCGGTTCCGGCGCAATGGTGCTGCGTGGACTTCTCAGGGTTGCGCTCAGCGGTCATCGGGTGGTCCGGTTCTTGGAATGTAGCCTGATCGCAAGCTTGGTTTGCCTCCTGCCTCTAACCCCTCACCTGTTGCCCATCCAGGGAATCTGTATGCTGTCGGTCTATTGTGCGGCAGTCGCCGTACTTGCATGGCGTAAGTTCCACCTTGCCGGCCCCTGGCGCGCGATTTTCGCATTCTCCATTGTGGCTGTTCTCTATCTGGATGTTGTCTCAGTGTCGATTCAATTGTTCAATCACTCTCCTCTGTTCGCAATGGCGGTAACGGAATCCGACTCACACTTTGAGATCGCACAATTGTTTCTTGCGTCAGCCTTTGTCGTGCTCGGAGTGCTATCAGTTAGGCACCTTCAGCAGACACACTGATTCTGATTGCGCTGAGTCCACTGGCGGGTCAACTCCGAGCCGAATACGAACAGCCAGGGCTGCTTGTGCCCGGCATCCCCCCTTTCCTTGCGCAATTGGCGGCTTCCCCGGGGATCAAGATCGTTCTGGCTTTCGATGCGCTTCGGCAACCTGGGTGTCAAGTGTGCTTCGCCAGTTTCGACAATGCCGATAGGTTTTAGACAACCTCCTTCATCCAATCAACAACTTGCATGCCGCACTCGTTTGGCACTCTGGATGCTTCCTGTAAGTTGCGAAAGCGACAAAGCAGAGGGTGACTGTGCACGCCCTGTGCGCAAGCGTGAGGGAGAAGAGATGAAAAGTGCGGTCCAGTTCCGCAGCAATCGGGTCCAATCAGTTCAAAAGGATGCGTACGCGACAATGGGCGACTTCCAAGGCCTGTTCGCAAGAGAAATGACCGACCTCTTTCGTTTGTCGCTGCATCTTACCGCCGATGTCGAAAAAGCGGAGCGCTGTCTCATCCTTGCCGTGAGCGAGTGCTTTGCCAATACCACGGTTTCAAAGGGATGGGCTGCCATCTGGGCTCGCCGCACGGTGGTCCGCGCTGCGATCCGCTTGGTTCTTGGCGCGGAATTCGCCATGCCCATCGATATCTGCGGCGACGCAGGGCCTGATTTCCATTTGCAGCCCAGCGAGTATCGGGTAGAAGCCCTTCGGGACTCTCTTGCGATTCTGGAGTTGCCTGACTTCGACCGTCTGGCATTTGTGATCTGTGTCCTTGAGCGCTATTCCGTCCTGGATTGCGCTCTGCTCCTGAAGAGATCGCCGAAAGACGTGAACGAGGCACGCGTGCGTGCAATCAACCGGGTCGTTTCTGCCGATGAACGGGATCGTCACGATTCCACCACAGCCAGTCCGTACACTTCCAGCCGCAATGGAACAGGAGAGTTTGATGATGCATGTGGATCACTTCTTGACTAGCCATCCTCTCGCGGTGCTGGCTGTCGCCATCGTCGTCGAACAGGCAGGATTACCAATCGCCAGTGCTCCCCTGTTGCTTTTGATAGGTGCACTCACTGGCAGCGAAAGCGTGAGTACTCCCCTAGCACTCATCGTCGCAGTTTCAGCCTGTGTCTTTGTCGATTGCGCCTGGTTCGACCTGGGACGCAGTCGCATATCGCATCCGGGCCGCGCATTGCAGCGCCTGCAGTCGGTAGATGCGCGATCCTTTCGCATTGGTCATCTGCTCACTCGCCGCGCTGGCCTGGCAATGTTTGTGGCTCGCTTTATTCCAGGGCCCAATCTCGCCGCAGCGCTCGCCGGTTTCTCCGGGTTTTCAAGGCTGCGCTTCGTGCTGTTGGACACAATCGTCTCCGGACTATGGGCAATTCTCTATCTTGCGGCTGGCCACCTCCTTCCGCATCAACTCCGGTCATGGCTCTCCTCAACCATGAGCGCTTCACCCAGCTTCGGCATCTTCCTCCTTCTCGGACTGATCACCGCCATTCTCGGCGTGCCTCGATTCCGTCGCTATCTGTCTCGTCGCCGCGCTTCGCGCCTTGGATTGGCGACCCCCATTGCGACTGGATCGATCGTCTCCGACACCTGCGTCGATTCTAAGATCGTTCAGATTGAGACGGTGCAATGATGGCGAGTTCCTCGGGGTTCAACTTCGAAGACAGGTGTTCCATGAACTTTCAGACCGTGAGTGACCCATATCTCGATGGTCAATTCGGCGGCAGTACAACTGCGGCGGTTCCCAATGCGAAGAGCATAGGAATACTTGGACGCCACGGAGCGCGTCATCTGCAGCCCTCCGACGACCACCTACTGAATGAAGCAATGTCTGGAAATGACCAGGCATTCGCCGAACTGTTCCAGCGATACCGGGGACCGCTCGAAAGGACCATATTCAGGATTGTCCGAAACTGCCAGGACACCGAGGACGCTGTTCAAGAGACAATGCTCAACGCTTGGACGCATCTGAATGGCTTTCGCGGGAACTGCAGATTCTACACCTGGGTCAGGAGGATAGGAATCAACAAATCGCTCATGCTGCTACGCAAGAGAAAGACGCGCCCTGAGGTCCTGTTTTTTCCAATCGCATCCGAATCGAACGCAATCGAGGTACCGGAATGTCCGGATGTTTCACCAAATCCTGAACAACTTTGTGCACGCAAGCAGATCAGTGAAGTTGTCCTGCAGGAAGTCGTCGGGCTCCCGATTGGCCTTCGTGACATCTTTGAGCATCACTACCGGCTGAATCGTTCGCTTGAGGAATCCGCCGAGGCTCTCGGTCTGACGATAGCTGCGGCCAAATCTCGACTGTTGCGCGCCCGGCGCGCACTTCGTAGTTCTTTGAACAAACGCAAGATCTCGCCTGCCGACGTCCGGCTCTAAGGCGATACATTTTCGGAATTGACGGGGCTCTTTCAAATACCATCGCCCCCGCGCCAACGACTGGACCCTGACCTGGAGATCGCTTCTTGTTTCTGAGCCAAACGTACATGAGTCAGTTCGCGCCTCTGACCACTATCCTCTCTCGCTCACATTGAGCCGCAAGCGAGCGTCGATGCGTGAGTGATTAGAGATCTCTTGAACGCGCGGGCCCAAACAAATCCTCCACCGGTCGCGGCATTACCAGATAGGCCCCGAGATTTGGCACGTGCAACTATGTCCAGTGCAGTAGACAACCCGGGGAAGAAGCCGGTTCCAGAACCGACAGCCGGCTGCAGCTTTCCGATAGGAGCTACGCTAGTACCCGGCGGCGTCAACTTTTCAGTTTTTTCCAGGAGTGCGGCCAGGGTCGAACTGTTGCTTTTCGATCGCGTGGACGACGCTCGTCCTTCGCGTGTCATTTCAATGGACCCGTCCACACCTACCATTATTGGCACGTGTTAGTGCCTCGCGTGCAAGTGGGTCAGATCTACGGATTCCGTGCCTTCGGGCTCTACGAGCCCGACCAGGGTCTCAGGTTCGATCACTCGAAGTTACTACTCGACCCATACGGTCGTGCAGTCACTGTCCCCAAAGACTATAGCCGCGAAGCAGCCAGTTTGGCAGGTGACAACACCGCAACGGCCATGAAGAGCGTCGTTACAGATCCACAGGCGTATGACTGGGGGGAGGAGTGCTGCAGAACAAGCGACAGGTCGGGGATGTATTCGGCCCGCGCCGCATTGAGTCCGGCATGCGCCTTTTTAAGCGCCTGTCGCGCGGACAGAAGCTCGCCGAACTGATGCGAATCCTGGTGGATCAGGAACACCTCGGGTGGGATGAAGCGCGGAGAATCACCCAGAATACGTTGGCGTACACGAATCACACCTTGCTGCCCGAAGCGCTCGAAAAATGGCCGGTGGCATGGCTTCAAGATATGTTGCCCCGTCAACTCGAGATCATTTATGAGATCAACCGCCGTTTTCTGAGCGATGTCCGCAGGCAGTTTCCAGGCGATGACGGCCGCATTCAGCGCGTGAGTCTCATCGAGGACGCGATAGGTAAGAAAGTTCGAATGGCTAATCTAGCGGTGGTCGGTTCCCACAGTACGAATGGAGTGGCTGCACTCCACTCCGATCTGCTGCGCAAGACAACGCTGCGAGACCTGGCGGAGATCTTTCCTGAACGTTTTAACAACAAGACGAACGGAGTCACCCCGCGGCGCTGGTTGCTCCTGTCGAATCCTGGGCTCTCCGGGCTTATCACGGATGCGATCGGAGACGGCTGGATCACTGACCTAGGCCGATTAAGCGAGCTGAGAGCCTTCACCGAAGACGGAAGTTTCCGCGGCAACTTCCTGAAGGCGAAGCGAAACGCCAAACAACAATTCTGCGACTGGTTTCGGTGGTCTACAGGCCAAATACTTGATCCAGACACGATCTTTGATTGCCAGGTCAAGCGCATTCATGAGTACAAGCGTCAGTTACTGAATGCACTCAGGATCGTTGTGCTCTATAACCGGTTGCGGGCAAACCCGGGCCTGAACCTGCCTCCCCGGTCATTTCTTTTTCCGGCAAGGCTGCCCCTGCATACCGGCTGGCCAAGCTGATTATCAAATTCATCAACAATCTGGCCCTCGCCATCGACAATGACCCCGCGGTCCGCGGGCAACTTAAAGTCGTATTCCTGCTCGAATACTGCGTCTCGGTTGCAGAACACTTGATCCCCGCGAGTGACGTGTCGAATCAGATTTCGACCGCAGGCTACGAAGCCAGCGGCACCAGCAACATGAAATTCATGATGAACGGAGCGCTGACGATCGGCACGCGTGACGGCGCAACGATTGAGATGGCTGCCGAAGCGGGCGAGGAGAACTTTTTCCTCTTCGGACTGACAGCAGAGCAAGTGATGGCCAGTCGGTCCTGGTATCGCCCGCAATGGCACTACGAACACGAGCCCGAAACCCGCGAGGCCTTGGACTTAATAGCCTCCGACCATTTCAGCCGCCAGGAACCTGGTGTTTTCGCCCCATTGCGCGACGCGCTGCTGACCAACGGCGATCACTACATGCATCTGGCGGATCTTAAATCGTATCTGGAAGCAGACGAGCAATTGCGGTCCTTGTATGCCGACCGGAGCGGGCTGCCCAATCCTTTGTGCCAGTGGGACTGAGACACAGCTGCTGGATTCCAGGCTTAGTCCGCCTTGAAGTCTTCGACAGTCGATCCCCAGCGTCTTCCTGCTGTCAACTCCCGGATTTCGCTGAGGCTCACCTGTTCGCGATACGGACGTCGGTGCTGCTTGCGCAGTTCCTCGGGGATTGTCGATCGCGTCCATCAACCTCGGGTAATTCAACGTCTGAACCCTTGGTCGGAGTGTGATCCCAATCACAGCTGCATGCGCATCGACTTTAAAAATACAACCGACCATTCCGTGCGATCATCGATGGAAGTAAAGCGCCACTCCCCGAGCGGAAAGCAGGAGCGAACAAGATGACACCTGTAGCCGAAGCAGAAGCAGCCCTCAGTTCATCGCTGAGTGCATACGGAACGGCACGGTCCACAGTAGAAGGATCGCCGCTGACCCAGGACGAGGTTCAGAAACTAGATGCCTACTGGCGAGCCTGCAAATATCTTGCGCTAGGCATGATTTACCTGCAGGACAACCCACTGCTGCGAGAGCCGCTCAAGCCGGAGCACATCAAGAATCGCCTTCTCGGGCACTGGGGTTCGAGTCCGGGGCTCGCGTTCCTCTACATTCATCTGAGCCGTCTCATCAAAAAGTACGATCAGGAGATGATCTTCATGGCCGGACCCGGCCATGGCGCTCCAGGAGTGCTGGCGCCGTGTTATCTCGAGGGCGCGTACTCGGAGGTTTATCCAGACAAGAGCGAGGACCTGCATGGTCTGCGCGAATTCTTCAAACAGTTTTCGTTTCCCGGCGGCATCGGAAGCCACTGCACACCGGAGACGCCCGGCTCAATCCACGAAGGAGGCGAGCTCGGGTACGTGCTGTCTCATGCTTGCGGAGCCGCATTCGACAATCCCGACCTGATTGTTGCAGCAGTCGTTGGAGACGGCGAGTCGGAGACAGGGCCATTGGCGACTTCGTGGCACATCAGCAAATTCCTGAGTCCGATGCGGGACGGTGCGGTGCTGCCGATCCTTCACCTGAACGGATACAAGATCAACAACCCGACGCTGCTGGCGCGCATTACGCATGAAGAGCTGGAAGAACTGATGCGTGGTTATGGATGGACACCGTACTTCGTGGAAGGTTCCGATCCGGAGACCATGCACCAGGCCATGGCAGCGACGCTGGAACATTGCGTGAACGAAATCCGGTCGCACCAGCAGAAGAGCCGGAGCACCGGCGTCGCGACCCGCCCGCGCTGGCCGATGATTGTGCTGCGCTCGCCCAAAGGATGGGGCGCACCGAAGGAAGTGGCTGGCCACCGGCTGGAAGGATTCTGGCGTGCGCACCAGGTTCCTCTCACCGACGTGAAAAAGAATCCCGAACAGCTCAGAATGCTCGAAGCTTGGATGCACGAGCAAAAGCCCGAGGAACTGTTCGATCAAGATGGCAGGCTGATTCCTGAGCTGAAGGCGCTGGCTCCCACGGGCAACCGGCGTATGGGCGCTAATCCTCATGCGAATGGCGGCCTGCTCAAGAGAAACCTGCGCATGCCGGACTTCCGTAATTATGCGATCCAAGTCGACAAGCCTGGCGCCATCGAAACGGAGAACGTGCCACCGCTTGGTCTTCTGCTCCGCGATGTGATGAAGATGAACATGACTAACTTTCGCGTCTTCGGTCCGGATGAGACGACTTCAAACAAGTTGCAAGCCGTCTACGAGGTCAGCAAGAAGTTCTGGATCGCAGAGAATTTCCCCGAAGACCAGGACGGCGGGGAACTCTCGACCGACGGGCGTGTCATGGAGATACTCAGCGAGCACACCATGGAGGGAATGCTCGAGGGTTATTTGCTGACGGGCCGACACGGATTCTTTTCCTCCTATGAAGCGTTCGTTCACGTGATCGACTCGATGTTCAATCAGCATGCGAAGTGGCTGGCGATTTGTGACCACTTGACGTGGCGCCGCCCCATCGCTTCGCTCAACCTGCTGATTACCTCGACAGTGTGGAGGCAGGATCACAACGGCTTCACCCACCAGGACCCAGGATTTCTCGACGTGGTGCTCAACAAGAGTGCGGCGGTCACCCGCATCTACCTGCCTCCGGACGCGAACTGCCTGCTTTCGGTTGCAAACCACTGTCTGCGGAGCGAGAACTACGTGAACGTAATTGTCTCCGACAAGCAGCTCCACCTGCAGTTCCTGGACTTGGACGCCGCGATCGAGCACTGCACCAAGGGTATTGGAATCTGGGAATGGGCAAGCAATGACGAAGGGACGGAGCCGGATGTCGTCTTCGCGTCGGCGGGGGATATCCCAACACAGGAGGCGCTGGCGGCAACGGTGCTCCTGCGCGAGTCGTTCCCCGACCTGAAAATCCGCTTCGTCAACGTGGTGGATCTATTCAAGCTACAACCGAGCACAGAACATCCACATGGCTTAACGGATGCAGACTTCGATTCGCTCTTTACGACAGACAAGCCGATCATCTTTAACTTCCATGGCTATCCCTGGCTAATTCACCGTCTCGCCTACCGTCGCACAAATCACAGGAACCTACATGTTCGCGGTTACAAAGAGAAAGGCAACATCAACACGCCAATGGAACTGGCCATGAACAATGAGACCGACCGCTTCAGTCTGGCGATCGATGCCATCGACCGCGTACCCAAACTTCAAAAGATCGGTGGGCATGCGAAGGAGAAGTTTCGCAACAAGCAGATTGAGTGCCGCGCTCACGCGTACAAGCACGGCATCGACGCGCCTGAAATCACCGGATGGAAGTACCCGCACGTTTAATGCCCGAAGGAAACACCAGGCGGCAAGGTCAGGTTGTACACTGAGCCGCAGGCATGGGCGCAAGAGGCGCTCCTGAACCTTGCAAGCTTGGGAACTGCTCAAGGGGCCGCAGGATCGCCGAATACGCGTCCGAGATCTGGAAGGTGAAACCATGTCCGGAAGCCTAGAAGCTTCTTCGAAGACTGAAACGGGTATTTCTCCGCTTGCGGGCAAGCCGGCCCCGAGGGAAATGCTCATCGATCCCGTTCGGCTGGAGGCAGCCTATTTCGAATGCCGCCCGAACCTGGAAGATCCCAATCAACGAGTCAGTTTTGGCACGAGCGGACATCGCGGCACCCCGCTGCGCGGCACGTTCACCGAAGCTCATATTCTGGCGATTACGCAGGCAATCTGTGATTATCGCCGCCAGCACGGCATCGAAGGTCCGCTCTACATGGGCAAGGACACTCACGCCCTGTCCGGACCGGCCCAGCGCACTGCGCTCGAGGTGCTTTCCGCAAACGACGTAGAAACGATCATCCAGCAGGGCGATGGAGTCACTCCGACGCCGGTGATTTCGCGGTCAATTCTGGTTCATAACCAGGACCGCAAGGAGCATCTGGCTGACGGCATCGTGATTACTCCGTCTCATAATCCGCCGGAGGATGGAGGCTTCAAATACAACCCGCCGAATGGCGGCCCTGCCGATACCGACGTGACCCGTTGGGTCGAGAAGCGCGCAAACGAGCTTCTGCTCGCCGGGCTTACAGGTGTCAAGCGAATCCCTTTTATCAAGGCCATTGGGGCCGCGACAACCCACCAGGAGGACTTCGTCCTGCCTTATGTTCGTGACCTCCAGAATGTCGTGGATATGGATGCGATCCGCAGCGCGGGTCTCAAACTTGGCGTAGACCCCTTGGGCGGAGCCGCACAGCCCTATTGGGAACCGATCAATTCCGTGTACGGACTGGAAATCGATGTCGTCAATCCTATCCTGGATTCGACATTTTCCTTCATGACCGTCGATCACGACGGGAAAATCCGGATGGATTGCTCGAGCCCTTATGCGATGGCGAGTCTGGTCGGCCTGAAAGACCGCTACCAGGTGGCGTTTGCAAACGATCCCGATTCGGACCGCCACGGAATCGTAACTCCTTCGGCGGGCCTCATGAATCCCAATCATTATCTGGCCGTGGCCATTCAGTACTTGCTCACCAACCGCCCACAATGGCGCCGCGATGCTGCCGTGGGGAAAACCCTCGTGAGCAGCAGCATGATTGACAGGGTCGCGCAAAAGCTCGGCCGCGAGTTGCGCGAAGTCCCCGTCGGATTCAAGTGGTTCGTCCCGGGCCTTTATGACGGCTCATACTGTTTCGGCGGAGAAGAGAGCGCCGGGGCGAGCTTTCTGCGGCAGAACGGCACCGTTTGGACAACCGATAAGGATGGTCCGATCATGGATCTGCTCGCGGCTGAGATCACTGCCCGCACCGGAAGTGACCCCGGGCAACACTACCTGGCGCTGACGAAGGAGTTCGGGGCCCCTTGCTACACCCGCATTGACGCAGCTGCGACTCCGGAGCAGAAGGCAAGATTGCAGAAGCTATCTCCAAGCGCGGTAAAAGCGTCTGAACTGGCCGGCGAGCCGATTATCGCCAAACTGACTTCGGCACCGGGCAACGGAGCACCCATTGGTGGCTTGAAAGTAGTCGCTCGCAGCGGGTGGTTTGCAGCGCGCCCATCCGGGACGGAAAACATCTACAAGATCTACGCTGAGAGCTTTGAGAGTGAGAAGCACCTCGCCGCCATCGTCCATGAAGCGCAGAGCATCGTCGACACTGCTCTTGAACCGGTCTCATAAAACCATCGTTATCAGCTTGCGAAAAGCCTGAACCCCGCCTTGTTGGCGGGGCTCGCTGTTGGCGGAACGATTCTTGCGGGATTGTATGAGACCGGTTGTAGCGGCTGTGAGTGCCGGCCCTCAACTCGCGGCTGCCATTGGGCCGCTCCGACCCGAATCAAGATGGAAGGACGTCTCAAATGGTTTAACCGGATAACCCTTTGCTCTCCAACCTTCCAGCCCACCCTTCAGGAATTTGATCCGTGAGAATCCCATGGCCAGCGCTCGTTGCAAGACGGCACGGCTGTTCTTTTCAGTCGGGCACGTGCAATAGATGACCAGGTCCTTCCTTTCCGGAATGAGGGACGGATCATCAATCACTTGTCGAGGAGCGAACCAAACTGCTCCTGGAATAATCACAGAATCGCCTAACAAGTCGAGGGGCTCGCGAACGTCAACGACGACCACCTCATTCTGTGAAGCAAGCAATACATGCAGCTCTTCCGGCGTGATGGTGTGCCGCTCCACTTCAAGTCGATCTCCAATGCGTTTCGCCAGCGCAGTCGCGATTAGAATTGCAGCCGCAACGCCGATTATCGTCAAATCAAAAGCCATTTTTGCTTCCCCAGTACGTCATTAAGATTGATTGATAGCTCACAGCAAAAAATCGCCCATCTCTTCACAGCGGCACGAAGGTGAACATCAGGTGAGCGCGCGCTGCCCAACTTAACGTCTCAGCGCACGCGGACGGTAACCCAAGGTTTGCGCATGATGGAACAAGCAATAGGATCGCAAGTTTGCGCGGAGGTTTCGAGCAGTGCGAGTTCAAAGCTGGATTCCTTCCTGACTTCCCGAGGAACTCGCATCGCCGCCCATGATTGGCCACTCAGGCTGAATCCGCCAATCGCGCGAGTCTGTTATCGTTTTAGGCGGTTTGCTTGGCTTGGGCCCGTTCACCCACCTGCGATGAGCACCGCCACAGATCGAGCACCAACGCCATACGTTGACGCTAAAACCGGTTGCTCGACATTCCATGCACAAATCTCATGCGGCGAATCGAGTGCCGTATCAATCCACCGCCGCCACTGCGAGCCATCCTCCAGTGCTGGAAGTTCAAAGTCCAGAGGCTCCCAATACGCATTGAAGATGATGTGCACAACTATCCTTTCATTCTTTAAGTCTCCGCTGATCGCGAAGCTGTGTGAGAGAGGCGACCAGTCTGGTTGGTTGAGCTTCACGCCGTGAAAGGCGCGTTTCGACTCGCGAAGGACCTGGGTTAAGCTCAACCGCCGGCGCTCATGTTCCACGTCCCGGGTCACGCGACGCTCGATGAGTAACCTGACAAACCGGAGTAAGTCGGCGTATTTGGACACCAGACTCCAGTCGAACCAGCCTACCTCGTTGTCTTGGCAATAGGCATTGTTGTTGCCCCCTTGACTACGCCGCACCTCGTCGCCCATTGCAAACATGGGCACACCCACGGAGAGCATGGTAGCGGTGAAGAAGTTTTTCACCTGCCGGTTGCGTAACTTCTCTATTTCGGGATCGTCCGTCGGGCCTTCGAATCCGCAGTTCCAACTTCGGTTGTCCTCGTGGCCATCGCGGTTGTCTTCGCCATTCCCCTCGTTGTGCTTGTGGTTGTAGGCGGTGACATCGTTGAGCGTAAAGCCGTCGTGGCACGCAACAAAGTTGATGCTTTCCTCGGCTTCCCGCTCTTTCTGCCCGTAAATGCTGGGGCTGCCGAGCAGACGGTCGGCCATACGCCCTACGGAATCATTCGAACCCCGGAAGAAGTCGCGCACATCGTCACGGAAGCGGTCGTTCCACTCTTTCCAGCTGTCTCCCACGAAGCTACCGACCTGATAGAGCCCAGCCGCATCCCAGGCCTCCGCAATCATCTTTGTCCCGGCCAGCGCCGGATCGGATTCGATGTCCCAAAGAACCGGGGGATTCGACAGGACGGCGCCGGATGAATCGCGCGCAAGAATGGATGCAAGATCGAACCGAAAGCCATCTACATGCATCTCGGTCACCCAGTAACGCAGGCTGTCCACGATCATGCGCCGAATGACCGGATGATTCGCATTGAGAGTGTTTCCTGTGCCGGTGAAATTCGCATAACGTGAACGGTCTTCACACAGGAGGTAGTAAGTGGGATTGTCCAGACCGCGAAAGCATTGTGTGGGCCCGTCGTTTCCACCTTCCGCGGTGTGATTGAACACAACGTCGAGAATGACTTCGATTCCGGCTCGGTGAAGCGCCTTCACCATATCCCGGAATTCATCGACCGCGTCCAGCGGCTCCTGTTGTGAACTGTATGCCTGATGTGGTGCAAAAAATGAAACCGGCGAGTAACCCCAGTAGTTTGTCCGTCCCCGGGGCGCATCCTGCGGATCGAACTGGAATACTGGAAGGAGCTCAACCGCGGTAATGCCCAGTTGCTGCAGGTACGGGATCTTCTCGATGAGTCCGGCGTATGTCCCACGTTTCGATTCTGTGATGCCGGAGCTGGGATGCGCCGTGAAGCCGCGCACGTGCATCTCGTAGATGATAGTGCGTGACCAGGGCCGGTGCAGGCGGACGTCTCCTTCCCAGTCATAGTCCTGCGGGTCTGTAACCACGCTCTTCATGGCCGTTGCGGTGTTGTCACCTGTTAAACTGGCTGCCTCGCGACTATAGTCTTTGGGGACACTGACTGCACGCCCGTACGGGTCGAGCAGTAACTTGGAGGGATCGAACCTGAGACCCCGATCGGGTTCGTGGGGCCCGAAGGCACGGAATCCGTAGATCTGACCCACTTCCCCACGAGGCATAAATACATGCCAATAATGGTAGGTACGGTTCGTGAACGAGTCCATCGGAATGACGCGCGAAGGACGAGCGTCGTCCACCCGATCGAAGAGCAGCAGATCGATCCTGGCCGCACTCTTGGAGAAAACTGAAAAGTTGACGCCGCCACGTACTCGCGTCGCCCCAAGCGGAAAGCTACGGCCGGCCGGCCGGTCGGGAACCGGCTTCGTCCTCGCCTTTTCTATGTCACTGGACATCGTTGCATGCTCCAAATCTTGGGGCTAGACCGGCGATCCCGCGATCGATGGAGGACTCGTTCGAGCCCGCCGCGTTTAAGCTGGTCCTGCATACTCAAGACATCCACACCGGCATACAGCGGAGTGTGAGCGAGAGGGGATAGTGATCAGAGGCGTGAATTGAATCATGCACCTTTGGCTCAGAAACGACGAGCGATCCCCGCGTCAGGATCCAGTCGATAGCGCGGGGGCGGTGGAACAGAGAACCGACAGTAGTAGGGCGAGTCCAAGGGGGATCGAACGGATTGCTCAGCCCAGATCTGCTGACGAATGAAGAGGCGCATTCATTACGCAGATTGAAGTTAAAATCGCCCGCAACAACAACCGCCACGTCCGAGCCGTATTGACCCATGTCCGCGCAGATCTCCGAAAGCTGGTCGCAACGCAGACCATCACTTCCTCTGCTTTCGAGGTGCACGTTGTATAGGACGAGCTTCCGTTCAGGGAGTTCGACATCGTTGATGAGCGCAATCCTGCCACCAAGCCTTCTCTGGAACAGCCTCGTTCGCGGAATAAACCATCGTGGCCTCCAGAAACTTGACTGTCGATCGAACCTGAGGACGCGCGAACGAACGAGGGGCACCCGAGAGAGTGTCGCCTGACCGTGATATGCGGACCCCGCATTGCATCCTTCCGTAAGTTCTTCAAACTCCCACGCGAACACATAGGCCATCTGCAGCGCTTGCGCGATATCTCGGGCCACATTGCGGCAATCAGTTCGCCGGGCATTCAAATCGGTTTCCTGCAGCAGAATCAGGTCGGCCCGCATAGCGGCAAGAAAACTGATCGTTTCATTCAATCGTCCGCCTCGATTAATGTTCCAGCTGACAAGCCGGATTTCGTCCGGATGCGCCGAGACGCCCGAGGCCTCCACGAATGAACCTGTCTCGAGTTGTGGCTTCATATGTGTCGACCTGATTCGAGAAGCGTGGACAGCAGGTGTCAGACTCAGACAATCAGTGGCTTTGTCTCGGACGCGGCACGAGTCGCTGCCGCGCGCGGTTTTGACGAGAATGTCAAACGCGAATACAAGGAGACGATCCATGCGATATTCGCGCCGATTGCGGACATATACAGCGCCAGCCAGCTTAGATTCAGCACCGCGAAGGCCAATAACGGATAGGGTAGAAAGCAGCGCCGGATAATGAACTCCAACCGGCGCGCCATGCGCAGGAGCGGATTGGATGAACGGCTTTCCGCATTCTTTTGCCAAACTGCCAGGAACTGCTCGGGATGCTTGCCCGAAAGCCTGCTGCGCTCGAACCACGCGAGCAGGATGGTGACGGCAGCACCGAACAGGAGCACAGCTCCCCATGCCCAGAATGCGCGATTTCCCGAATTGCGCGCCAAGCCGATTGTCATACCTGCAAAAATGAACAGGTAATAGAGGTAATCGCACGCAGTCTCAAGCCAGCATCCAAAATCGGACGCCTGCAGTTTCAACCGTGCGACCTCACCGTCGCAACCGTCAAGGATGCTGGCCCAGACCGACAGGACCGCTCCCAGAAATGTGTTTCCGTATCCACCCAACGCGTAAAACGCACCTGCGGCAAAACTCACGCCCAGCGTAAACAGGCTCACCATATTCGGCGTGATCGGAAACTTGATGAGCTGGCGGCTGATGGGGATGGAAATTTCGCGATTCATACGCGCAAAGACGCCATCGGTCGGCTTGACCAGCCAGCGGTTGAGCTTTTGCTCAGCGGCGAAGCAATCCTGCGGCATTGAAATCTGTTGCCACGAGTCTTCTTCCACGCACCTGAAATCGACGAATGATGGGCCGTTCAAGATGGCTTTCCGGGCGATCCAGCGGTGCAGATTGTGCAAAGTGACCACGTTGGACTCGTCATCGGCGCCAAATTCGAGAGCCGCCTTATGCGAGAGGGCAAAGAGTCCGGCAGGTTCGCTCGCCGTGGCGAGTTCCAATGTGCTGCTTCGACCATCCCATTCGCTCACCAATCGATGCAACGCGGGCTGGTAAGTGCGATCGCCGGCAACCAGGAGGACACGAGCGCTGCCGGACTTCGCAGTTGCCCGGCGAACGATCGACGACAAGGTTGTGCCCACAGCGGCTTCCATCCATTCAATGCCGACGGGGAGACGTCGCGTGCTGCTTAAGTCCTGCCTGATTTGCGGCCCTGTGATCCGGTTAAAAACAACGATGATGCGTGCCGACCCCGTGGCTTGCACCCCCAAAATGGCGCGCAGCAATACGGGCAGTGTTCCCACCCGAGCCAGAGTTGGTTCGAAAAAACTTGACCAGGGCAGATCATTGGCAAGGATGATTGCGACTTGCGCATTGGAACGCACTTGCTTGAGGTCCTGCGGTTGCTTTTTTACTTGCATAGATTCACTCCTGCGACAATCTCGGCACTGTCGTCCGCACTTGCTTGCGCATTTGATCGGGAATACCACGCCAGGCAAATTACGCCCACGATGGCCCAAACGATAGCTCTGAATCGGCGACAAAGTCCGAGCGTCAAACCCTGGGCACCGCTGAGGCCGGCGAGTTTTCCAATCACCATGTTTCCTCCCTCGTAAATGCCCAGGTTCCCCGGGTTAACGGCTCCAATTACGTTGATGAGCTTGGTTAGAGATTCGAGAATGAGTGCACCAACGAAACTGACGTGTGCACCCAGAAAAAGGAGGATCAGATAAATCTCCACGATAGCGAGAACATGGCTCGCCAGGTTGAGGATCGCGCTGAGCCAGAAGGCAGCGGGTGCCTCACGATGAAATTGAAGGAATCGGCGCTCTGACGATTCAATCACCGACCTTTTGGCGTTGATCCAACTGCGGAACCAGGGAATGCGGCCAACCGCACGCGCTGGTTTGGAAAACAGCGGCCACCCTCTATGGAGAGCTAGCCCGGCCAATGCCAACAGGAACGCAACTGCGAGCACGAATAGGCCTGCATAAAGACGCAGGGCACCCGGGAAGGCGGCCACGAAAGCCGCGGCACAGATTCCAGTTATCGTCACAACTGCGCCCGTTACGATGAACAGGCCGCGGTCCATGGCCACCGACGATATCGCGCTGGCCATCGGTACTCCGGAGCCGAGCAGAGTTACTCGCGCAGATTCTCCGAATACCAGTCCGACGACTCCAAGCTGTGCAATCGCTTCCGACACGAGGCGCAAGCCGAGAGTGCGCCAGAAGGAGATCCTCTTCGATTCGCCGAGCAGAGCGAACCGCCAGGCCCAGGTTTTGACAATGTGGGCGAAGCCCGCGAGTGCTATGACAAGAAGCATTCCCCCGGCCATGTTTTTTGCGTTCTGCAGAAGTCTGCCGGGGCCGGCCCGTTCAACCAAATACGCCAGTAAAGCGGCGCCAAGCAGCACCGCAATCATCCGCAGAGCGGCACTCGCTCGCGTTCTGGGACTAGGCATAAGGCCGTCCCTCATCGTGTCCAATCGGGCAGGAACGCGCAAAGAAGTAATCGCGCGCATAATCCAGCGCGGCCGGCGTGTCGACATCCTGCCATTGCGCTTGTCCAATGTCATAGCCCTTGAAAGCCCGGTTCTGCCCCATCATCCGTAAGCCGTCCGACAATGAGCAGTTCCCGTTCATCATTGCAAGTTCGAGCCAGTCAAAGAGCGCCGGGCGACAGAGGAACATACCTGTATCCAAAGCGTCGTAAGTCTTGAGGTTCTTTCCGATATCAACGATCCTGCTCCCGTCGAGCCGGACCTTGGTTGCGTCATCGAGGTCGAAGATGTAGTCGATTTTCCGATCGACCCCAAGAATGACTTCGTCTTTGCCGAGAGGCTGGGAGATCAGAGCCTTTGCTGTGGCAGGTTCAAAGATGTGGTCTGCCATGAGAAGCAGGAAGGGCTCGTGGATTAAATCCTTCGCGAGCAGAACGGAAACTCCGTTGTCCTTCCGGTAGTCGGGATTTTCGATCCAGGTGACATCGACTCCGCGGGGCGGCCGTCCGATATACCACTCCTCAATCATGCGGCCGCGGTATCCGACCACGATGACAAACCTCTCAATGCCAGCCTCGCACGCGGCGGCCATCACATGCTCAAGGAGTGGCTTGCCTTGAAGAGGTACCAGGGGTTTGGGTAGGCCACCAGAGTAAGCCACCAGGCGGCTGCCGTTCCCCGCTGCCAGGATTAGAGCCAGGTTAGTGTTTGACATAACGCACCTCCGCGAGAGCAGGATTTGGATCGCAATTTGTCCTCTTTGAGCCGGGCGAGTAGTCGAAATAGGAAATCCTGACTTCTGTTTTGCCGAAGATCTTTGCTTCGCTGATACTTGTGGTCGACACCGGGAACCAGTACGCCCCGTTCTTCTGATACGCCTGAGTGAAATGCACGCTGCGAATCCAAAAGGAAGGGTTCTGGGCAGGTTGGCCCTCCACACGGGCCCAGCGCATAGTCTTCGGCATCCACCCAAATCCGTCCGCGAAACAGGTATTTATCTTCACGCTTTGGAACCGCATCGATCAGGTACGCAGGCCGGCCATCGAGATCGGCGTTTCCCAGCATCTGAAACGAGTAGTTGTCCGAGGTGATCCGGGTTTGGGAGCGTGTTGTCGGGCGCGAGGTTTCCGATTCCGATTCCAGCATTTTGCGCAACACGTGCTTGTCGGCCGACCTCCAACCCTCTTCGGAAACAACTTGAAAACGCTTCGTTCCATCTGGATCGCAAATGATAGTGACGACCATCTGGGCGTGCTTATCGAAGCGGAGATTATCAAGAGCGTATTGACGGGTACCTGTGTAACCGCCTTCAGAAGTCTCTCGTTCCGCATTGCGCGCAGACATCCTGGCGACGATTTCGTCTGCAGTTGGAGACGGCGTGTCCGCTTGACCTGGCAGCTGCAAGGATGCGAGGGCGAGCAAAGCGGAGATGAGGATGCGGAATCGCATGGTCAGAACTGGAATACCAATTTCCCGCGGTATTCTCTCCAGGCGGGGTCATAGAAATGGCCGAAGTTCGAGCTGGCGATGTCGTTCTGCACGTCGCGGGGATTGTCGTGATTGAACATATTGAAGACGGAACCGCCCACAACCAAGTGCATCCGTTTTCCTCCGACGTGGAGTGTAGCGGGCCGGTTGATCTGCAGGTCGCAGGAGGAAAACTGCGGAAATCGCCGGTCGTCGCGTGGACCGATGTATTGGCGGTACTCGTTTTCGACAGAATAGGGAAAGCCGGTGTGCAGGTCGTAAACTGGCAGCACGTTCAGTTTCCACGGGCCGGCAATGGTGGGCCAGATCAGGAAGCGATTCGGTGCGTCGAAGAGCAGGTGCGCGCGGGCATCGGGCTGAATCACCGCCTGCGGATAGTTTCCGATGAAGAGGAACGGGTCGTTCAGATCGCCATAAGCCCGCGAGCGTACATACGAAGCATTCACAGTCGCGCGAGGGGTCTGATAGCGCCCTGTGACCTGAAACTCGCGGTACGCATCGCCGCCCCCGTTCGATAACGAGATCGTACCGGTTTCAGCGCCCGTGATCGGAGACACCACGAAATCCCTGGCGGTGTTGCGTTCTTCATAGCCCGCGCGGGCGGTGAATCTGCTGGTGACCTGCCGTTCAAGTTCAACATTCCACGACGTGCTGCGCGGATTCTGCAACCCGCCCACGATGCGGTTGGCAAAAGCGGTCGAGCTGGAAATCCGGCCGGCGAAGTCGTACATCGACACCGTGCGCTCCGGCAAATTCGGGAACGCCGGAAGCATCAGGGGCACGCGATCGTAGAAAATTCCAGATCCACCGCTGAGTAGTGTCTTGCCGTCACCTGTAAGTGTCAGGAGGATGCTGCCGCGCGGCGCAACATGTGTTGAGCCAGTGACGGTATCGTTATCCAACCGCAAACCGAGGCCAAAGGACAACCTGCTCAAGGGCGCCCACTGATCGTAGATATAAGCCGCGGTCTCGTTCTGGCCGACGTTGAGGGAACCGGTGCGGGTGAACGTGATTTGTTCAATCGTTGTTCCCGAGGATCCGATCAGTTCGACGGGAAGAAACGTCTCCGATCCGCTGAGTGAAGAGTGGGAGTACTCGACACCGGTCTTGAAATGATGAGTCCCAATGAACTGGCGAGGCGCAAATTGATAGCTCTCCTCTGCGTCGTATCGGTTAGTGCGCCGGCTTTGCCGGTTAAAGAATCCGCCTGCGGTTGTGTCGATCATCAACTGGTATGGATCGTTGCTCTGGGCGTTGATATCAACGTCGTATGTTTTGTAGCTGAATTGCGAGATCAGAACGCTGTCGTCTCCGGTCATATACCGGTGCTGTTCATAAACCTCGTATCCACGTTGACGGAAATCCGCTGTGGAAGGCTGGGGCGTGAAGGTATTCAGCCCCATGTAATCCAGTTTCTGCGGAAAGATCGTTACCGATACGGTGGCCGTCTGTTTGGCACCGTGAGTCAGATCGAACTGCGTATACGAGTTGAACCCTTCCAGTTTGGTATCCCGCTGCAACGGGGGCAGGCTGTTTACTGGAGTCCGTATGAATCTGTATTCGAAAGACTGAGTAAATGCGGCCCGGTCTTTGAGAATTGGGCCGGTGAAAGTCATGCGCGGAGTGGCTGCGCCAAGTCCGGCGATGGTGCCGGCACGATCGCGCCAGCGGGGAACGATGTTCTGAATCGTAAAGTGATACTTTTCGTAATTGCCTGTTTTTGTCTCAACCGTCGACAGGGCTCCGGTCAGCTTGCCATATTGAGGATCGTAGGGATTCGAAATGACCTGAACCGAAGAGACCACGTCAATCGGCAGGTTGATCGCTGGACTGCCGGAAGCTGGATCGGTCACGTTGGCGCTATTCACCAGGGCCCCGCTCTGGGTGCTGCGAGCGCCCTTCATGTTGATACGGCCGTCCGGACCGCGAACCACGCCTGGAACCAGGGGAAGCAAACTTTCAAATCGCTCGTTCGCATTCGGAGCGTCGGTGATGGTTTTTTCGGAAATCGTGACATTCGTGGTGGAGATTTCCGCCTGGCTCGAGCTTGCAGCCGTGACTATCACTGAGGAATTAACAGAAGTGATCTTCAGTTCAAGCTGCACGCTGACATCGGCGCCGGAGGCCACATTAACCATCTGCTCGCCGTGCAGTCCCGGAGAATCTGCTTCAACGGTGTATGCGCCGGGTGCTACTCCGGAAAAGCTGAATTTTCCACTTGCACTTGTCTCACTCGCGAATGTCGCGGAGTTTCTTAATGCGACCTTTGCGCCCGGGAGATCGGAAATCACTCCGGAGTCCATCACAAAAACTGTTCCTTCAACCGTTCCCGGCTTGGCGGAATCTTCCGTGCTCGCCTGTGCATGTTCGGAGACGCATATTGCAAGCAAGGCCCCGAGAAGGGAGATAGCAGGGATTCCCATCTTCGCGACTACGTATGAACGATTGCCCTTTGGGTAGGTCAGGCCACTCATCACTCCCCGCCTTTGATTCGCCCTTTCAGCTTTGCCAGGCTGGTAATAGCAAGAGGACTGCCAAAAGCAGGACTAACCTAAATTGCTTAAGAATCAGCTCTGACGCCACGGAGGTCCACGACAAAGTCGAAATTGTCGATCGACACTCCGGACAAACTCGAGCGTGCATCGGAGAATTCGCATCCGACACTCGGATTCGACTGGCAGTTGAACAATCAGCCGGCGTCAGGAATTGGACACTTTGGTCAATATCCCGCCCGCAGATGAAGAGGATCCATATCTACCACGTGCGAAGTTACTTATCGTCCAAAAATGCTCCCCGCCCACGAGGATCGGACGGGCATGTGCACGATCCTTCTTCTCAGGGCGCAGTCGCCGGTCGGGGACCCGAAGGGTTTGGCGATTTTCTTGCTTAGTCGAACGGTAGAACATTCGTTTTGGAACAACCAAACCAAGGCCATCCCACCGAGGAAGCCATTGATCGCAATGCAAGAGCTGCTTCGGCTGGCACCAAGTTCCTTCGCTCGATTTACACCCGGTCCGGAATCAGAGAGAGCGAGAAAGACAGGCACGAACTATGCTAAGCACTTCAGCAAAAAGCTGCGATCGAAGGCGGTTGGGGCATACACGCTCCGCACACTTCTTGTGTTGCATACCATGGCGTCGGGATACAACCCACGGAAGAGAATTCTGACTTGCGGCTGCTGTCGAAGGAAGCGACGCGCGACCTCGAATTGATAGGGTCGTTCATCACCTGTGATGCAGGAGACATCTTATTCCTGGAACAAGAGCCTCTCCAGGCGGTTTATATCGTCGTTGCTGGAGAGGTGAGGCTTTCCTTGCAAGATGTCAACGGGAAGAGGATGACAGTTCACATCGCAAAGAGGGGTTCTGTACTCGGTATGTCCGAGGCACTGTCTGGTAGCCCTCCAGAGTGGTCCGCAGAAGTTCTCTATGCGGCCAGGATCGCCTCAATCAAACGCGGTGATTTTCTGCGCTTTGCGGAATGTCATCCAGAGATCTATCGCATAGCGGTGACGGAGCTCGTCCGCACCATCAGGTATACATCGAGAGCATTACGTATCGTGGGACTGTCATCTTCTGCCAGCAAAAGGTTGGCATCGCTACTGTTGGCCTGGGGCGAGCAAGGCCAGACAATGGGCGATCAAACACGATACCCCCTGGCTCTGACCCACACTCAGATCGCAGAATTCGTTGGCACATCGCGCGAAACTGTGACGCGCGCGCTCGCGGCGTTCAAAGAACGAGGATTGGTGGAAACCTGAGGTTCCATGCTAATCATCCCGAGTACGACAGCACTCAGGAAATACGCAGAGCGCAGTGAGCTGAGTACGAAAGACAGGCGACTGTCGTCGCATGCTTCTTGCTCAAGATAATCGGGCACGAACATGCAGAACCATGCACTGTCTGGCTACCGTGACCATCTGGTTGTTTTGATTAGTGCGGGCACCGAAAGAGATTCTCTGTGCGTCGATTGCTACCAATTCAGCGATCCGCCAGGCATGCCGCCGATGACTGATGTCGACACTTTCGACACAAGACAACCATTGGCCAAAACATCTGCTGAAAACAAGGAAGATAGTCGTGGATGGATTTGGCACCTACCGTGCCTTAAAGCACTGCGAGAGGAAAACGATGATGTTGAGGGTATGCCTTCTCGTTGTCTGCTTGACAACGGCCTTGCCGGCAGTGGCGCAGAGCTTCGATGCTCCAAGCGTTCCTGAACCCCAGCTCGGGAGCATTGGCGGCACCGTGCTCGACACAAATGGCGACCTCTTACCGGAGGCAACAATCACTCTCAAGTGCCCTTCTCCTTGCGAGGCTCGAATAGAGAAGTCAAACGACTTAGCGGCATTCGAATTCCATGATCTGAAGTTGGGAATACCCTATCAACTTCGCGTAACCGCCGACTCTTTCAACGATTGGACATCGTCAGATATCGTCCTGACTCCAGATAAGTCGGTTTCCTTTGTGACAGGCATCAAGCTCCGGGTTGGGGATCCAACCACATCAGTCACCGTGTACGCATCGACCGCCGACATCGCTACGGAACAAGTGCACATTGAGGAGCAACAGCGTGTTTTTGGATTCATCCCCAACTTTTATGTCGTCTATGACTCTGCAAATGCTGTGCCGCTGACGACGAAATTGAAGTTCAAACTCGCCATGAGAGTCTCCATAGATCCCGTCACCCTGGCCGGAGTGGGGTTCATGGCCGCGGTTCGCCAGGCTGCGGGTTCTCCCAATTATGTTCAGGGCGCTAGAGGATATGGCCAGCGCGTAGGAGCTGAAGCAGCCGACGGATTTAGCGACATCCTCATCGGTGGCGCGATCCTGCCGTCACTTCTGCACCAAGATCCCCGTTACTTCTACCAGGGCACGGGAACGACAAGATCGCGGCTGGAGCATGCCTTGGCCAGTCCGTTCGTTTGTAAGGGCGACAACGGACGCTGGCGGCCGAATTACTCCAGCGTGGGAGGCGACCTGTCAGCGAGCGCTCTCATGAACACCTACTATCCGCAGTCGAACCGGGGAGCAGGAATGGTATTTGGACAATTTGCGGTCAACACCGCCGAGCGTGAATTAAGCAGTGTCGTCCAGGAATTCGTCCTGCGGAAACTGACTCCGGGCAAATGATAAGACAGCTACCCGGTCCGGTAGCACTTTGAGAGGAGGAAAACCAAATGCGATTCAGAACATTCATACGCAAGCAAATCGATAATGACCGGGCTGAGTTCATTCAATTTGGGCCAGAGCATTACAAAAAAGCTGGCGTCCCTTATGCACCATTTGGAGGCATGCCCGTTTTGGAGGCCTACGAGCTCATGAACGACCTAAACCGGAATCAGTCTGAACACCATTTTGTCTACTATCTGGCGTCATCTCGCGACTATGTTCCGGCGAATTCTGACATGGGAATCAAAAGGAGGGCGCAATGAGTGCAAGTACAGATCCCCTCAACAGAGGAAACTGGCTTCCTGGCTCACTAGCCGCCGGCACGGCAGACTCTTCAGTTGATGAGATCGGCGCGGAGACGTCGCGTCGACAAGTCCAGCCCCGCCTCGGAATTCACGAGAGAAGCGGTGTACGCCATTCGGAACCGTCGGACGATCAATTGATTGCTTTTGCAAGGTTCGGCGATCACCGAGCATTCACCGAACTTTGGCTACGATACAGTGGCTCAGTGATGAAGACGATCTTAAGGATCGTCCGAAACCAAGAGGATGCGGAGGATGTCCTTCAAGAATGCGTGCTCCGCGCTTTCAAAAGCCTGGGTGGCTTTCGGGGCACTTGCAGCTTCCACACATGGATTACGAGGATTGGAATCAACGAATCGTTAATGGTATTGCGGAAAAGGAGGCGTCGTCGGTCCGAGGTCGCTTTTGATTCGGCATCTTTTGACCAGACCAGAAGCGAAGGGTTCGATTATCCAGATACATCCCTCAATCCTGAACAACTTTGTTCGACGCGCCAAATGAGCCATCGTGTCCGCGAGGCCGCAAGAAGGCTCCCACCTAACCTCAGGCTAGTCGTTGAGCGCTACTATGGTGAGGATTGTACGATGGCGGAAGCTGCAGGTTCACTTGGGCTCACTCTCCCAGCTGCGAAAGCTCGGCTCTTTCGCGCGCGGCGCTTGCTTCATTCATTCTTGAATAGTTAACAACTTCTGCTCAGAGTCTGCATCTGCTCGGGGCTGCCCTCTATGGGCATATCCCTAAACCAGCATGGCCAAGAAGCACACATTCACCAGCGCCGCACCCGCCCGCGCACAGCCCATGTGCATCATGCTCCACTCAATACAGTTGGTTCTGAACCCGGCCTGCAATCACGTTGGGAAGGTCGCTGGCGAGATCCGTGCGGAGCACTGCCGATCGTTATTCCGCCTGTTCGAGTGGGATAGTGACTGCCAGCAATGCGAAAGGATGGCTAGTCAAAAAGTGATCCACATGAATCATCAAGCTCTACTGTCCAATTGCCGCAGGTGCTGTACGGACCGGTGGGAAATGTTGTAGTGGACTCGCGACAATTCCGTTCTTCTGCAAAAACGACCTGTTTGATTGCACGCGCGCGCGCATCGTTGACGTCTTTCGGAGATCTGGTCAAGAGCAGTGCGCAATCCAGGATGGAATATCGCTCAAGGACGCAGATCACAAAAACCAGGCGGTCTAAGTCGGGCAACGCCAGAATCGCGCGCGAGTCCCGCAACTCTTCTATCCGATATTCGCTGGGCTGTAAATGGAAATCGGGCCCAGCTTTGCTCCAAACATCGTGGGGCATCGTTTTTTTCGTGCCTAAAACCAGGCGGATTGCATTGCGAATCACGGTCCGGCGAGCCCAGATAAGAGCCCATTGCTTTGAAACCGCGCTGTTGGCGAAGCACTCCCTCATGGCAAGGATGAGACAGCTTTCCGCTTTCTCGGCATCGGCGGTAAGATGCAGGGACAAACCAAAGAGCCCGGTCATTTCCTTTGCGAATAATCTTTGGAAGTCGTCTGTTGTCGCGTAAGTTTCTTCTTCAATTAATTCGAACTGATTGCTGTGAAACTTGAGCGCGCTTTTCATCTCTTCTCCTTCGCGGCTGCGAACAGGGCGTAGATTGGTCACCCTCCGCTCTTTGCCTGCGCAACTTTGGGAGAAGCATCCGAAGTGCCAAATCGGTGCGGCGCGCAACTCGTTTATTGGGCAAGGGGATTATTTGAGGTTTGCGTGCGTTGTCGAAACTGGCGAAACACGCTCGACAGGCAGATTGCCGAAGCACAGGGAAAGCCAGAACGATCTCCGTCTGCGCGCGAATTAGGCCAATGCGCCAACGTTCATGATCTGACTTTGATCGCACGCCACGCGACCGCCGCATTCTCTATGGAGTTAGTGTCTGCGACTCACTGGCTCCCTGTCGCGGCCAGCCGTTGGGTCGTGGATACCTGGGCTTCCCGCAGAACAGCATTCCGCGTGTCATTGAGCACATCGAGCATCAGCTTTCGGAGTAATCCATCGGCTAACGGCTTAATAAACCAGCGCAACTCCGCAGGAATGCTGCGGCTCAAAACAGTCGTCTCCAATTCTATGTACACGCCACCATCGCGCTCTTCGAGCCGCTGAACAGTGACCTCGCGCCACACGAAACCGGGCCGCCGGTTCTCTGGAAACGGATGCTCAGTAGGTTGGCCGTAATCGGCGATTTCCTGGACCCGGACGGCGCTGCTCGCGATGTACGCCTTCTTAGGACCGAGCCTCACAACCTGGACCTGCTCCTCGGTCTCCACTGCCGCCGTCACTGAAAAGGCCTTCTGAGTCGCAACAACGTTCAACTTGATCTGATCCCCGTCTCGTGCAACTATGCTGCACTCACTGACCAAGGGTTTGTAGAACTCGTTGTAGCGATCGTAATCTTCGATAACGCTCAAGGCCCGATCAAGTGTCACATTCGGCACGAACACCGCGCCAACCCAGTCATGGATCAATGTGTGAGGCACCTCTTCGGGATCGTGGTTTATTACTAGTAAAGGATGACGTGTTGCCGGCGGGGCTTCGACTCTGAATCCGATATAGAGAAACGATTTTCAGCCACGGCGAGAATTCATATTGCGGGAATGCACACGATGAGGCAAAAGGGAGCGTCTTGCTTAGCCCCTATTGCGGCTGCCGCACGACTAAACTTGATCGCATCAGGAATAATCACGTCTCTGAAGCACGCTTTCATAGCTCTTCCATTTCGATTGACGGCTAACTGCCCGCCGATTCCTTCGGCCCGTCTCCCCGTATGAGTTGCTGAAGCCTGTACTTGGTCGATACGCGAAGAGAACCTGGCTCCCCGATTTATCAATTCCCAAAAAGCCGCCTCTTCCTCGGTGCTGATTTGAGTGACATTGTTTCTGAATACAAGAACGAATTCTTCGTCTTGCTTTCTGTCCACAGGCAAGATGAGCAATGGTCTGTGACAAAAGGCACATGCGCGGCGCTCCGAGGCTATTAACCTGAGGGCATTTCCGCCTCGAGGGAGAGTGGTCCCAGGCAATTGTGGCTCAGCACCCCGCAGGCGAAGGGCTTTAGAGCTGCACAGACACCGATTGTCCATCGGACACGCAGAAGCGGTCCCCTCCCCCCAGTTAACGAGGTTTCGATTGACGAAAGGGGATATTAGGTGGGCTAGTGCAACGCTTAAGTCAATTCAGCGCGGTCCGAACGGAAGAACGGGAGCGAAATGGGTTGCATACGTTGTCAGAATTTG
Organism: uncultured Acidobacteriaceae bacterium; assembly: GCA_963745845.1. Lineage (GTDB taxonomy): Bacteria > Acidobacteriota > Terriglobia > Terriglobales > Acidobacteriaceae > Telmatobacter. The sequence continues at coordinate 761,911 of CAVUZE010000008.1, forward strand.
GAATCCGCAATTGAAGCCCTGCAAAGCGAGTACAACGCCGCTCTTGACTCTGCGTGTTATCGAGTCTGCCGGAGATCCGCAGCGTTTATAAGGGTTGAATTGGAGAACGCAAGGAACGAACTGGAAGAGCACCGGTCTGTATGTACCTTCGCGGTCACGCAGCCGATACCCTTGCAGGCAGTAGCTCTGACTCGCTTTGTACGGCAGGAAGAACCTCCGGGGCGATCACTTTCTAACCGCGGCCTGACCGGCCGGCTACGGGAGACACAAACGCCTCCTATCGATTCGGGGCGCCCTGTCCCACCTAGTCAGCCCTCCTTTAAGCAAACAGCAGCAAACCAGGAGCTGCGATGACCCTCCTTAAGAAACGCGGCGCAAAGACTCATCGATCTGCCGATCGCGACACAAGTCCGCCTGTGCTCAGGCCCGTGAGCAGATCTGAGCGGGATAGTTCTTCGGTGAGCATTAAGTGAACCACCCGAACGCAGGTACGCGGATGGATGCGCCGAGCCTAGGAATGTGTCCAACCGAACAGCGGCGTTATACATTTCCGTGTCCTCAGATACTTGGCCGCGAGTGCAGAGGATTGATGGAAATCCACTTCGTCACCAGTTGCCGACCCTGATGTTTCGGCGTGCCCGTCGCAAAGACGAAGCGCCATCTCATTTCAAGCTGTGATCCAGTTCGTGACTTCTCGTTCATCGCGATCTTCTTTCTTCAAAGCCTGTTTTCGGCGGGTGCGGCCTTTTCGCCTTCTGGGCGCACTATCCCGCTCAATTCGCAGAAATCAAAAGCCGCGTTGTCGTTTGCTGTCTCCTTTCGGTTCTCGCAAGGGGATTGACATTGAAGTGTGACGAGGGCCCCTGGAACGAGATCCCCATTTACGTCAAGTACGGTACAGCTGATGCTCCCCATCTGCGGATCGGGAGCTGCGACATCCCGCGCCATCGCCGGCAGTGCTGTCGTAAAGCAAATCAGGAGCAGGTATTTCCGCAACTTCATCGCTTTCCTCACGCCAGGAGGAAAAGCAAGGCGAATGCCAAATCTCTGAATCGTTAACTCCTTGAATTTAGGAAGTATCTACATTGAGCCGCCGGCGCTGTCGAGACTGTCGTCGCCAGTTTCAAGGCCTTTCGATTACGCCGCTGAAGTGGATTGCTCGGCGACTTGATTCCATGGGTGGCGTCGCGCGTGTCGACCACCACTGGGTTCGCCTGGCATGCGTGCGTAATCGTATTAGGAAAGATTTGTGGCGAGAGTACGCAGTCCTGGATACTCAGATTGTTGAGCGGAGCGCAAAACAGGTCGACTAACCGCGTTCCGCGTACTTCCTGAGAGCTGTCGTACTGGGGATCTTCACTATGCAGCCTCGGATCTCCACCAAGCCGCGCTGTTTGAAGGTCGTCAGTGCACGCGTGACTGTCTCACGCACTGCGCCGATAAACTCCGCGATCTGAGCATGGGTCAAAGCCATACAAAACTGTGTTTGGTCTCCAGTTTTGTTGCCTCGCTCTCCCCACATCAATAATTGCGCGGCCAATCTCTTGCGAACACATGATGTCAGTCCCACGATACCCAGCGTCGTACATGCTTGCCTGAGAGTTGTCATGAGCTCGAATGTCGCGAGGCGATACAACTCTGGATACCGCTGCGCAAAACGGAGAAAGTCGCCACGTGCGATCGAGGCGATCGTGGATGGATAGAGGATATCTGCCGACCACTCGGACAGGCTTCCAAATAATGCGGAGTGCATTCCAAGTACGGCACCGTGCCTTGCAATTCGAAGGGTCAGCCTCCTGCCACAGATGTCTTGCAGAGACAGTCTCACGTCTCCGGCAAGGATGACAAATACCTGGCTCAGTGGCTGTTGTTCGAGAAACAGGATGTCGCCGGCACGGTAGTTCACAATGGAGATGATCGATTCGAGTTCTTCTAATGCCTCTGTCGAAAGCGTCCCCAGGGAAGAATTCGTTGCCAAGGACCGGAATTCGCAGTTGCTCGATACGAGGTGCGGAGTGCGTACCCTCCATTCGCTGTTGAATGCCGTTTGCGCCGCAGTGTTTGCCATTGCACGGGCCTGCCTTTCTTACGCCCTGAATGTTCGGTCGATCTCAGTTTGTTACTCCATCGCTCCTGGTGGGTAAGTGTTGGTTAGAAGACGTTGTTGACCATAGCCCAACTGAGAGCTGCCGGGCCCGGAGAAGGAGCGTGAAGGATAGCACCATGCCAACTAGCTGGGCTAACCTTGTCCCTGCGAGAATCATCTCCGCATTCATCGGTAAACCTCCATGTGTTTTTTCCAGACCCACTCTGGTTGATAGGGAGTTCCCGGCCCTCATCTTCCTTCTGGATGGGGCCGGGTCACACGCCGATAGGCTACTACCCTTGCTTGGAGATTGCCTTTTTGTGGTGGCGCTCAGGCAGAGGCTTGCGTCCCTCGGGTTTCACAGTGGTCTCATCAACCGAAGTGGCGCCCTGCACGTCATTTGCGAAAGTGGCCCCGGCGGGCACCAGATAGCTTTGGACATTCTTGTCATCGCCTATTCCAGTGGCCACGCTGATGCGATTGACATCGATTCCCTGGTCATTGACTAGGTAGTCCTTGATGTTGACTGCGCGCTGCCGGTCGAAGTACTCGATCCTGGAGTGCCTATGCCTGGACGCGGTCTTCTCCTGCTTCGCGGCGATCAGCTTCTCTTTTGCATTCGAGTCAGCTACGATGACCGCAGTGGCATCGGGAGATTGCTTCAGGTCAAGGGCGATCTCATCCAGGCAGGCCTTGGCTTCGTTGTCGACACGAGTTGGCCGCTTGGTATCGCGTGCGAACGAGATGCTGCACAACTCCTGCACATGCGGAAGCGGGGGCGGCGGAGCCACGATTGCCACGTTCGTATTCGCGCCCGCCGTATGATTCTTGTCGTCCGCTACATTACAGGTGATCCCGGCTTGTCCTATCGGCGCGCCGGTGGAAGAGAAGGTTGCTGTCGGACCAAGACCACTAATCGTTCCCGCAGTAGCCGAGTAGGTGTAAGTCAACGGGCGGTTCTGTGGGCTGACGCCGGTGCAGGTAATCGCGCTGGTTTCTCCTGGCCTTACCGTCGAAGGATTGGCCGAGCAACTTACCGTAGGCGGCTCAAACTCCTTAACCGTGAAGTTTGCCGAACACTCCGCCGTCTCACCTGGCTTCGAGCCCTCCTTGTTCTTCTTGCCTTCCTTCACTTCCGCTTTTGCCGCGTAGCTGCCAGGATCGAACGCATCAGTGGCAATCGCAGCGGTACTCCCATTGCCCGTTACACCGGGGCCTGACCAGCTATAGATCACGTTCGTATGCTTCCTGGTGCTTATCGAACTAGCTGTCGCTGTCGCAGTCACCTGTTCACCCGCGTAAACGCTGGGCGGTGTGGCATTGCATGCCAAAGTAATTGGCTGCGCCTTCTTACATCCCACGGGAACAAACGCCAGGCCCATAGCCAGCAGGCTCAAACTGATCGACTTCAGATTTCGTGAACCCATATTCCATTCCTCTCTTTCTGAGTCCCAACCTTCCTTCACCAAAACGAACTCGTCTCGGAAGCGCGGTGCTGAACAGCTTTCGATCTCGCCAACTCGTCAGGATCCGTTTCCTGAAGAGCAATTCTGCCGTCCGGCATCGATTCTTCATGCGGCACGAAGAGATGGCGCAACGGTTATCGGGTCCGCTCTTTTTTGCGCTCACCACTGGGCGGCTCTTTGATAGGACGCAAGCAATAAAGGTGCCAAGCTGCAAAGCGACCGCCCTTCGGCTCACGCATTCGGCAACAAACACGCGACGAACACGTGCATGCACCTTCACCTCAGGCTTGCGTAATGAGTCCCAGACGCAATGACTTACGCCGCCGAGGCGAATGTGGTGCATCCGTTTCTGAACGGGCTGCAGTGCTTTGCAGAAAGATGTCGGCGCATATAGTAACGTCGTCGTTCGGCCACCGGTCCTGCGGGAGTGTCGGCGAGAATTCGAAACTGACGTCGACAGTTTCGACATAGGGATCCGTCGGCGGAAAATGACGCTGAAAACAAAAGGGATGATCTGTCTCGGATTTGGCATCTTCATTGCTCTGTCTCAAGAACAAGCAGCGACGGGACAGCAGGAACGCCGATATGAGAAACACCACAAAAGTACTATTACTTGGTCTCGAAGAGTGGAGAAATGAAGTTTTCCAAACCTTGTCCCCAGGGAAGAAGAACGGATTTTGGGGAGTGAACAGCTTTTGGGATCTGTGCGCTCTTCCGCAAGCGGTGTCAGTGGATGTCGCCGTTTTTCACCGCTCCTTTGTTCCAGGCGACCTGCACTACGCCGCCGAGTACATTCGCCGGCGCTGGCCCGACGCAATGATTCTTGTGATTGGTGAGCAAGCAGAGCAATTGGACGATCCTCTCTACGACGACAAGACGGGCAGTGGCATCTCGGTCGATGAATTGGTGCGCACGATCGAAACCTGGGTGGCAGCCAAAAGATGGATTGGAAGGACGGTGCAATCCGGGCTGGGTGGCTCTCGATGGTGAGAGAAGCGGGCAGAACAAAGTTGACTTGTTCTGCATGACGATCACGATTGCGCCGATTCCGGACGCATTTTGCGCAGGGGAAGGTTTTGCTCGCGCCCCTGATTGCCATGTGCGTGCTGTTTCCATTTTCTGCACACGGACAAAGCTCCGTCAGACCGGGGACTGTCGAAGGCACTGTCTTTGTAGTGAACTCCGGAGAAACCTCTTTGCTGCCGGGCGCATTCGGGGATTTCTATAACCCCGCCTAGAGTACCGCGGGAAATTGGTACTCCAGTTCTGACCATGAGATTCCGCGTTCTCATCTCCGCCTCGCTCGCCTGCGCATCGGTGCCGCTTATCGGTCAAGCGACCGCCGCGCCCTCTCTATCGGCGGATGAAGTAATCGCCAGGATGTTCGCGCACGACGTGCAGCGCGAAACCGAGGCCGGTGGTTACCCTGGCAACCCGCTATACGATCTTGACAACCTGGGTTTCGACAAGGAAGCCCGGCTGGTGGTGAGCGTCAGCAGCAGTCCGGATGGAACGAAATGCGTCCATGTTGTTTCCGAACAAGGTTGGAAATCAGCGAATAACCGCGTTCTCCGCGAGACGCTGGAATTGGAATCAAAACTTTCGCGTCCGCGGATGCGCCCCAAAGCCCAGATCACTCCAGATAATTACGCATTTCAATGGATCACGGCCGCTCCTCTCCATGGCCGGCTTGCTTATGTAATCGATGTGATCCCAAAGCGCCAGGACGAGTACTTGTTTCGCGGACGCATCTGGGTCGATGCTGAAGACTATGCGTTGGCACGTGTCGAGGGCGAGCCAGCCAAGAGCCCATCCTTTTGGGTCCGCGGTGTCCATTTTACGCAAGAGTATCGGAAAAACGGTGCGTACTGGCTTCCATGGTCTACCAACGTCAAAATCGAGGCAGAGGCTTTTGGAAAAACAGAGGTCGAGATTCACCATTTCGATTACTTGCCGCGCTCAGGAAAAACGGAAAGAGATTCAACCCTGGAACTTGTGGAGGTCCAATCTGCACCAGAGTCATGGATCACCTTTCCAAACTAATAACTTGCACGCAGAAGGATTTGGCACTCCGAGTGCCCGAAGGTCCTTATTCGTTTCGAAGGATGTTGTTATGAATGCTGCAGAACTTAATACTCATGCGTTTGACGCTCTCCACGACCGATGCGGCCTCTCGGATTATCGGTCCATGATACGGGAGGGGATATCGACATCTTCGGATCTGAACCATTGTTTCCGAGTGCTCGATTAGGCGACGCATTTGCATATCCGCCATGGCCCAGGCGCAGGTATTGCCGTTATAAGGACCGGATCGGGACAAGATCTGAGCGTAGATAGAGCATAGATACTCCTCAGTGTGCGGAAACCGGCCGCTCGCCTTAAAGTAGGCCGTCTCTTCAGCGAATAGAGGCGTCCACCTGCCTCCATATGGGTTGCCGTTTCCCTCGAAGCAGAGTTTCGCGAAATAAGAGTCGGCAACAGAATGTAAGGCAACCGGATCTGCTCAGCCTGTTCTGAAGGGAATCTCAGAGCTGGACATCATAGCAACGAATTCTGCGGAATATAGGCAAGCCTTTGATTCAACCGATTTGCGCAATATTTGGGTTTGGCAAACGGCGTGCTTTAAGGGTGGGCATGTGGCGAATTCCATTGCCAACGGCGAGTAGGGCCGGGTGGTTCATCCTTGAGGGGAGAGATTGATGGAACTCGAACGCACGCTCGACCATTAATGATTAATGATTCGGCTCTTGGCAATTCCAGTGAACTGTACTTCGGAGCCACTGCGATCTGCACTTATACCCGCAAGAGCACAGTAAACCTGGATTTGCCATTGCCGAAGGGGTTCTCGTCCGGAGCGCGAGCAATTTGGGATGAATGTGGTAAACGGATTTTGTCAAGAAGGGAGAACGGAAATGCTTGAGACAGTTGTCATTGGGGACAAAGAATGGGTGAGGGGATTTCTGTGTGAAGCAGATATTAGATGCCTTGAGGATTTCGATTGCGAAATGAGAATCCGTTTTCTGCAGCAAAAACGGGCGAGAAGTTACCAGGAGCTAGTGGAGGAGCATGGAGATAAGATGCCGACTCAGTGCGAGCATGGAATCCCGCTCTACCGAAAATGTGGAATGTGTCGCGCTCTTCGTGGATAGCGAAGAGAACGCAGCGAGTGAGCGGAGACACTCGCGCCCGCAGAGAGTGGTGAAAGGGGACTGTGTTGAGGAGCTTCTTAGAGAGCGCGGGGCGCTTCGCGCGGTTTGGTGGAACCGTGATGCTCGATCTCGTTCGGCCGCCGATCGAATTCGAGCAGGTATGGTGAAGCGACTCTGAACCTGCCGTGGCGTTCCGAGATAAGACTCTAGACAACACCAAGGAGAGTGTTTGTTTAGACGTATTGGTATGGATCTATATCGAGTCTGTGGATTCGAGATATAAGCGTTGTGCGACTAATCCCCATACGGGCCGCAGCTCCATCCGGTCCACCAACGCGACCCTTGCATTCGGTAAGCACTCGAACGATCTCATACGCTTGAGCGCCGGACTATTGCCAATAATCTGTTCGAATCCCAATTCGCTACGGATTTGTTCTTCGAGATACAGCTTCTCTTCGGCGAGCTACCGGCACGGTGAAATGAAATGTCGCGCCACGCCCATCGTTGCCGTTGGCCCATAGGCTTCCACCGTGCGACTCCACGATGGTTTTGCTGATCGCCAGGCCCATGCCGCTGCCTTGCGGTTTCGTGGTGAAGAATGCATCGAAGATTTGATCGGCCTTGCCCGCTGGCAGTCCTGGACCCGTATCGTTTACAGAGATCTCGATTTGGCCGTCCTCCCTCAACCGCGATCTGATCGTGAGCACGCCGCCGGTGTCGCTCATGGCCTCGATGCCATTCAGCATCAGGTTCATGAGCACCTGCTGGATTTGCACGCGGTCTCCAACGACGATGGGGAGGCTGTCAGCGAGATCCGCACGGACAGAAACCGCGTGCCGGGTAGCCTGAGGGCGCAACAGCCCGACCATCTCGGCGATCACGTCGTTTATCGTCAACGGCTCGCGTTTGGATGGCTCTTTCTTATAGAGCGAGCGCAAGCGGTCGATGATCTCCGACGCCAGTTCGCCCATTTCGATGATTGTCGCCGTCCGTTGACGAGCCTGCGCCAGGTCCGGCGGGTCGCGCTCAAGCCATTGCAACGCCAGGCTGGCGTTCATGATCGAGGCGGCGATGGGCTGATTCAACTCGTGTGAAATGGAGGCTACGAGTTCTCCCAGAATATTGATTCGATCGATGTGCGCGAGTTCTGCTTCGAGGTGACGCAGCCGCTCGCGTTCTTGCTCGGACCGCTTGCGTTCCGTGATATCGACGGTCGTGCCGACTATTTCGACGAGCTCCCCATTCGTATTCAAAACGGGATGGCCGATGCCATGGGCCCATTTGACTTTGCCGTCCGGCAAGACGATTCTGTACTCGACTTCGGCATCGACTTTTTGATGGATGATCCTATCGAAGGCATGGAGCAGCCTCTCGCGGTCTTCCGGGTGTTCCCGCTCGAGCAGTTGGTTCTGCGTGGGTAAACCCTGCTGCGGACAGAATTCAAAAATCCGGTAATGCTCCTCGGACCAATACAAGGGCTGGGTCGCGGAATCGCAGGCGAAACTGCCCGTACGGCTCAGCCTCTGTGCTTCGGCAAGATATGCTTCGCTACGGCTCAGAGCTTCTTCGGCCCGCTTGCGTTCGGTCACATCCATGTGAGTTCCGATCACTTCGATCAGCTCTCCGTTGCCGCCTAGAACAGGATGTCCTAACGTACGAATGTGCTTGACTGTTTCATCGGGCAGCACAATTCTGAACTCACATTCGAAGTCTGTTTTCGCTTGCAATGCACGATCGCGAACTTCGAAAGTCCCGATGCGATCCTCTGGATGGATACGTTGCCGCAACATTTCGGCCTCTGGAGTACCGTCTTTGGGATCGAAACCCCAAATTCGGAACAACTCGTCGGACCAGTAAGAAGGCTTGTCCGTTCCATGCTTATAGGCCCAACTGCCGATACGGCTCAACCGTTGCGCTTCAGCCAGATAGGCTTCGCTGCGCAGCAACGCTTCTTCGGCACGCTTGCGTTCCGTAATATCGATCCGAACACCTAGCTCGCGGCTAACCTTCCCGTCTGAGTCATGCTCAATGCCCAATGCTTTGACCTGAACCCAGCGATATGAGCCATCAGCATGGCGCAGGCGTGCTTCGTATTCATAGCGATCGATCTTGCCGGTCAAGATATCCTGCAGAATCCGGGTAACGCGTTCGCGGTCCTCGGGATGCAGACGCTCAACCCATTCAGCCCGATCTCCTGGCCCCTCGCGTGGTTCGTATCCAAGAGCCGTATAGTAAACCGGAGACGCGTACCACTCATCGTGCGCGACATCCCAGTCGAAAATTCCGATTTGGGTGCTCTCCAAAGTCAGCCGCAGGCGCTCTTCGGACTGCCTCAAAGCCTCTTCGGCGCGCTTGCGCGCAGTAACATCGACTATGGTGCCCAACAGTTGAATGACATCTCCTGCGCTATTCAGGACGGGGTGCCTGATCGCATGGATATGTTTCATCGTTCCGTCGGGGAGCAAGGCTCTGTACTCAACGGACGTGTCGACTTTTTCGCGAATCGATTCCTGCACGTACCGTGTTACCCTGTCCCGATCCTCCGGGTGGATTCGCCGGAAAACCACTTCCTTGGATAGTGTGTGTACTTGCGGATCGAATCCGAAAATGCGGGCGCATTCCTCGGAAACATAGTCATATCTGTTGCTCGCAGCGTCCTGAGCCCAACTTCCGGTGTGGCTCAGCTTCTGCGCTTCAGCCAGGTAAGCCTCGCCGCGGCGGAGGGCTTCCTCGGTGCGCTTGCGCTCGGTGATGTCAATCGTGGTGCCAACGATCTCAAGCAAGTCGCCATGGGCGTTAACCATGGGACGGCCGATCCCGTGTAAGAGCTTGACCCTTCCGTCGGGCAACACGATCCTGTATTCGACTTCGGCGTCGACTTTTTGATGGATCGCTTTGTCGAAGGCCTGTACGAACTTTTCCCGATCATCCGGGTGGACTCGTTCGATGCATTGCTCCGTTGTGGGCAGACCCTGCTGGGAATCGAATTCGTAGATCCGGAACAGCTCTTCAGACCAGTACTTGGGTTGCATGGTGCCGTCGTCGGCCCAACTGCCTGTATGGGTGAGCCTCTGTCCTTCAGCCAGGTAAACTTCGCTGCGGCGCAGAGCTTCTTCGGCGCGCACGCGGTCAGTGATGTCGCGGGTAACCTTCAGCAGGAAGCGGCGTCCCCCATACGAAACCAGGCTGGTATGTGCTTCGACAGGGAAGAGCGACCCGTCCTTTCGCCGATGCGAGTGCCTGTCGAATACGGTCTCGCCCGCCACCACCCTCTCCGCGGCTGATTCCATCTCCGCTCGATCCGAATCCAGATGGAGAACAGCTGCTGTGTTGCCGATCAGTTCGTGCCGGGTGTAACCCAGGCTCTCGCAAGCCTGTCGGTTCACATCGACAATGGTCCCTTGCTCGAGATCCTCGACGAACAGGGCGTCACCCGCGTGGTCCACAAATGTGCGAAAGCGCGTTTCGCTCTCTTGAAGCGCTTCTTCGGCACGCTTGCGCTCGGTGATATCCCGCACCAGGGCCAGGTTGTACGCGCGGCCACCGTATTCGAAATAGTTCGCGCTGATTTCGACAGGGAAAATGCGGCCATCCCGGTTCCGGTGGTGACTTTCGAAACTCAGCGACCGATGTTCCCTAAGGTCGCGCCAGTGGTCGGGCCAGCGTTCCGCCGGGAAATCAGAGTCGATATCCGATACCCCCATGCCCAGCAGTTGTGCACGGGTAAAGCCCAGAACGCGGCAAGCCTCCTCGTTTACATAACGGACACGTCCGGTGTCGTCTAGCAGTAAGGCCGATTCGCGTACATTAGCCAGGGCGAAACTGAGAAGGGTGACTTCCTGCTCAGCCTGTTTGCGTGCGGCCTGGGAACGCAGGTTGACGATGCCGAACGCCATATCGCCAGCCAGTTCCTCGAGTAGGCGAATCTCTTCCGGCGTGAAAGCGTTGGGTTGTCCGGAATGAATGGTGAGACTGCCAAAGGCGCGGCCCTCTTCGTCCTTGAGCGGCACGGCGATGCCGGAACGAAAACCGCGCTGCAGAAGTCCCTCCCGCCAGGGCGCGAGTCGGGGATCCGTCGCGAAATCCTGTATGCAGCACGTTTTGCCGCTCCGGATGGCCGTTCCGGTGGGGCCGCGTCCACCCTCGGCGTCAGCCCAGGTAATGCCCGCGGTGGCTAGGTATCCCGCCTCGGCCCCGGTCCACGCGACAGGACGCACGCTCTTGGCCTCGTCGTGTTCGGCATAGGCCACAAACGCCATGCGGTAGCCGGCCTCGTCGCAGACGATCCGGCAGATTTGTTCGAGCAAGCTCCGCTCATCGGTGGTTCGCAGCAGGGTCTGGTTGCAGTTGCTGATCGCACGCAGTTCGCGATTCAGACGACGCAACGCCTCCTCTGCGCGCTTGCGCTCGGTGATGTCGTTGTTCGTCTCCAGGATGGCAAGCGCCGCACCCTGCTCGTCTCGCTCCAATGACCAGCGGCTCGCCACCACCACCTGGGTTCCGTCTTTTCTGGTGTGCCGCAGCTCGCCTTCCCAGCGGCCAGTGCGCATGATTTCAGCTTTCAGCTCTTCAATCGGCCCCGGGAAAACCGTCTTAAGCAGGCCGTGAACGAATCTGCCCACTGCTTGCTCGGCGGTCCAGCCGTACCGCTCCTCGGCGCCCCGATTCCAGTACTTGATCATCCCGTCCATATCCATCACAAAGACGGTGTCGTGCGTGAGATCCAGGAGAGCCGCCCGCTCGTGCAGACCGGCCTCCACGCGGCGCCGGACCGCACCGAACCACGACAGCAGCACAGCGAATGCTGCGAAAGTGACAAAGTGCGGGATTTCGGACAAATAGATGTAGATGGTGCGGGCCGGCTCCACGAAGAACCAGTAGTAGGTGACGGTGGAAAGAATCGCCGCCATCACGCCGGGGCCTCGCCCTCCGTACCAGGAAGCGATGGCGACCGGCAACAGCAGCAGAAGCGCCGCAGGGACCCGAAAATGGAAGTGCTCCAAGAGTAATGCCACTCCCAAAGCAATGCCTAGAGTGAGAGCGGCAAGCCCATATCTTGGGAGTAATCGATGGACCACGAGGTCAGCTGCCGACGATTTCATATGGTCTTTCGGCGCCGATTGGAGCGACGGGTCGGTGAAGGTCGGGCTAGGTCGCCTTGCTCCTCAATGAGCAGCTTTGGATTAAAGAGGCGTTCTACCAAACCAGGATTCCGGTTTTGCCGTTTGCCTGCGAGCTAACTATATCCCCGTTTGCCTCCGCTCACAATCTTTCTTGCATTGGTTTCCAAAGCCAAGGACCAAGGTCGTGCGCCACAAGACTCTGCCGGCAACGGTGGGAATGGCTGCGGCGAGAACGCGCAGCCTCCTCATCACGATTTTGCATGAGTAGAAATGAGCCGACGATCCTGTCGTTGGTGAATTACCGGTTCTCTAGAGAAGATGACACAAGTTGGGGCGTCTCCCGCTTGGCGACCTCCTGGGCTGATGCGCTTAGGACAGCAGCACAATACTGTAATCGCTAATTTCAGCCACGAGGTAGCCTCATCGGACCAGCAATGGTCGGAAGTCGGCCAGCACCCCGGATGTTGACCTAAGGGGTTAGGGGAGTTTGTTAGGGAAAGTCCTCGATGCGCGCGCCCATTGACGCATCCAGTTGCGGCCGCGGACCGGGTTCGTCCTGAAAACTTGAGCAGAACTTCACCAGGACCGGGCAGGCGCTAGGGGAGAAATTCTATATGAAGAACTTCGGGACCACCGAGCTGGTTAAAACGAATGGCTCTTGGCATGAGGGACTGCTATGGGGTCAAACTGGCGGAGGGAGAGGGATTCGAAAGTCTCCAAGAATCCCAAGTATTTGCACGGAAAGTCGAATGAGGTCGTCAACGGTACCCCCGATTAAACCCCCGCCGCATATTTACGAGGCATCCACTCTTGTCCAAGACAGCGATTCCGTAGATCCGCGCAGTTGATTTCGGAGGACATGGGCATCTTCCCTCGCCGATAGTGGCAAGTTCTGTCGAGGACCCGCTCTGGATGGATTTCTATGTGCTCGGTATCGTGCTGTCCAAGTAGTTGGCGTGTAAGTGCTGAGCTATTGGTTCGTCGGACTTTTATTCTCTCGCTGCTGTCCAGCTTCGAGCTACCACATCAGCGGCATCGGTAGCTGTTCGCAGAGTAGTTTTGCGGCTGGGGGTCCTTCCAGGGGAGTGTTGAGCCATGCCCACAAGTCTCTGAAGATGAACAGCTGTTGGCGCAGCAGAGCGGCCAGATTGGAAAGCGACCAACCGAAGCTGGATTTCATCTGCAGGTACTTCAGGATCAGCATGGCGATTAACGCCGTCCATATCTGCGTCTTGACTGCATTGGCGCTGGTGCCGAGGAACGACTTCACTTTTGCTGTCTGTTTCAGCGCCTTGAAAAACAGTTCGATTTGCCAGCGGTCCTTATAGATTGCGGCCACCGTCGAGGCTGCCAGGTGGAGCAGGTTGGTGAAGAAGACCAGGATTTCTTCCTTGTCCGCGTTCCAGTACTCGATGCGCCGAAACAGAACCGGCGCCTCGCTATGCCTGCGCAAAGAAGGCACTGAGACGATCTGGTCACTGAGCACGTTGCCCTTTTCTGGAACCGCACGCACCTCAACGGTCGTGTAGACCGTGTTGGTCTTCATCCGCGTGACGAAGAAAACCCCATCTCGCGTCAACTGCCCGAACCACACATAATCGTTGTAGCCGCGGTCAACGGCCAGGATCGTGCCTGCTTTCAGACGCAAGTCCCGCGCTACGTTCAACTCGTTATACTTGCCCTCCGTTATCACCGCGAACGAGGGCAGGTAGCCGTCGTGGTCCAGCAACAGATGCAGCTTGATCGCGCCCTTCTGTTGCGTGTATTTGGCCCAGTCAAACATGGTCGCCGACAGCTCGATGATGCTGGCGTCCAGACTCATCAGCTTGTTCTTGAAACGAAACTTGCGACGGCTGTGCGCCGCCGTCTCCGTCTGACACTTTTCCAACAGCTGCATAAAAATCGACTCGTACAGTTCCCACGGACGGTTGGCGTTGGCATACGCCAAAGTCGATTTCTTCGGCGTGACGCTGATGCCCAGATGCTTCAACGGCGATTCGCAACTGGCCAGTCCCATGCATACTTCGCGCAGCGAGTTCAAATGCGCCAACTGGCAAAACAGCATGGCCACAAATTGCTCCCAACTGCTAAACCCCTTGGCGTTGCGCTCGGCCTGGTGGTGCTTGACTGCACGAGCGAACTGGCCGCGCGAAAACAGTTGTAAAAGCTGCGAGTACACACTGCATACTTGAAGCATGGCTGATCCTCTCTTCTCTCAATGTGGTCCTGTCTGGGAACCCACTTCAGAGTAACTGGGGATCAGCCCCATCAAACATTTCTCGGATCAAGCAGATATCCGCTATTTTGGACAGCAATGCGAGGCATCGGGGTGCCTAAATGGTAATTGACGGTTAGTGGGATGAGAAGGTCGACCCCGATCGCCGAGCGATAAGCTTGCGGTGATCAACGCGAGGTGCAATCCGGAAGGATGGAGGTCGACCCGTGAAGAAGCATAGCAGTTTTTCGAATAGCCAAGAGTCGTCCCACCGGGAGACGAAGCCGATGCGACGGGAGTCGCGGGAAGTGATGTCGGAACTGGTTGCGCAACTGACGAAACAACTGGAGGGAGAGGGAGTTTCGGTAGCATGCGAGGACCAGGGTGTGGGTGGAGAGAGACCGAACCTGGATCGTCTGACGGTGGGAGTGGATCTGGGGGACCAGTGGAGCAACTACTGCATCCTGGGACTGAGCGGGGAAACGCTGACAGAGGGTCAGTTCAAGGCGAGTCCGCAGGCGATAGGGGAGTTCTTTCAAGATCTGTGCCGATCGCGTGTGGTGATCGAAGTGGGAACGCATTCGGCGTGGGTGCGGGAGGTGATCGCCGGACTTGGCCATGAAGTGCTGGTTGCCAATGCACGGCGGATGGATGGATCCAAGCGGCGCCGGCGCAAGAACGACCGGATTGATGCCGCCAAGCTGGCTCGGCTGGGTCGTGTGGATCCGAAATCGCTGTATCCGATACAGCATCGGAGCACGGAGGTAAGGGAAGACCTGGTGGCACTTCGCGCACGTGAAGCTCTGGTGGAGTCGCGCACCAAGCTGATCAGCGCCGTGCGCGGCCTGGTGAAGACGATGGGAGGAACGAGACTGTCAGCAGTTCCACGGAGGCCTTCTCGAGGAAAGTGGCAGCGGAGATTCCGCAGCCGATCAGGGAGACGATCCAGCCGCTTTTGCGTCTGATTGCGAGCCTGAGTGAGGAGATCAAATGTTACGAGCAGAAAATCGAACATCTGGCCCGTGAGAAATATCAGCACACCGAGTTATTACGGCAGGTGACAGGAATCGGGCCGGTGACGTCCTTGGCGTACGTGCTGACCTTGGAAACTCCGCTCAGGTTCGCCAAGAGTCGCGATGTAGGCCCGTATCTGGGATTAGTACCTGCGCAGGAGGATTCCGGCGACAGTCAGCCGCAATTAGGCATCAGCAAAACGGGCGACAGGTCATGACAGCCCCCGTTGTTCTGTTGTTGTCTGTTGTTTACTTCAACGAAGCCTGTCTAAGGTTGCGCATGCACAGCCCCAGACGAGAGAAGTATCTCGTGTCTTTCGCAGTCAGGCGAGGGTGTAGAAAATTTTGTGTAAACGGTCTTTTCTAGAGAGGGGAGATCGTATGGGTGTGGACAAGGAATTGATCGATAAGCTTCTGGCGGAATATCAGAAGCCGGAGGACATCATCGGGGAGAACGGTCTGCTGAAGCAGTTAACCAAGGCCCTGGTGGAGCGAGCGTTGCAGGCAGAGCTGACGACGCATTTGGGATACGAGAAGCATTGCCGGGAAGGCAACGAGCAGGGCAACGCGCGCAACGGAGCGAGCAGCAAGCGGTTGAAGGGTGAGTTCGGGACCGTGGAGATCGAAGTGCCGCGCGACCGACAGGCGAGTTTCGAACCGAAGCTGGTACCCAAGGGGGAAACGCGGTTTGCCGGCTTCGATGACAAGATTCTGTCGCTGTACGCACGGGGTATGACGACCCGGGAGATCCAGGGTCATCTGGAAGAGATGTACCAGGTGGAGGTCTCGCCGGCGCTGATCTCCAACGTAACCGATGCGGTGATGGAGGAAGTGAAGGCCTGGCAGACGCGGCCGCTGGATGCGCTCTATCCGATCGTTTACCTGGATGCGCTGGTGGTGAAGATGCGTAGCGAAGGGCGGGTGGAAAACCGCGCCGTGTATGTGGGTATCGGCATTACGCTGGCAGGTCAGAAGGAAGTTCTGGGGCTTTGGACCTCGGCCAACGAAGGGGCGAAGTTCTGGTTGCAGGTGTTGACCGAGATGCAGAACCGGGGATTGAGAGACATCTTCATTGCCTGCGTGGATGGGCTGAAGGGCTTTCCTCAAGCCATCGAGACGGTTTATCCGAAGACCACGGTGCAGTTGTGCATTGTGCACATGGTACGGGCCAGTTTGAATTACGTGAACTGGAAGGAACGCAAGCAGGTGGCCCGGGACCTAAAGTCCATCTACCGCGCCGCCAGCCTGGAAGAGGCAGAGCGGCAATTGGCGGATTTTGCCCACAGCTGGGACCAAAAATATCCGTCCATCAGCGCGCTGTGGCGAAGGAACTGGCAAGGGGTGATCCCGTTCTTCCAGTTTCCCCCGGAGATTCGCAAGATCGTCTACACCACCAATGCCGTCGAATCGCTGAACATGAGTTTGCGTAAGGCAATTAAGACCCGCGGCGCTTTTCCCTCCGAAGAGGCGGCCTTGAAAGTGATGTATCTGGCGCTCAGAAACCTAGCCAGGAAATGGGAAACTGTGCTGGGTTGGAAAGAGGCCCTCAACCGCTTCGGCATTGTGTGGGAAGCGCGCTTTCCACAGTCATGCATTTGACTGCTCGAAAACTTCACAGCCCGTACGGTCGGGCTGGATTGCCCGAACACCAGCGAAACTTCGGGCGACAATTAGGCTATGCAAATGTGGAAGCAAAAACCGCTCCCACATTCGCACAGCCTCGACTGCGGCTGCGGAATAAACTCCATTGCCAAAACCGAAACCGACGTTTACACAAAATATTTGACACTACCAGTCAGGCTGCCGTTTCGGTCCAAACGCCCCGGAGCTCTTCCTGCGCAAAGCGAGGGCGAGCTACAGCCGACGAGGCTGCAGGCTGCTTGACGGCGGAGACGCATACCAACCGGTGTTCCTCCAGTTCGTTCTTTGCACGCTCCAATTCCACGTTAAAGTACGCCGCGAATTTCCTGCTGACCCGAAAATACGGAGAGGCAAGAGCTGCACTGTACTCGCTCTGCCTGACCTCAAGTGCTCGTTCCAGATCCTGACAGCGTACACAACTCATTTTGCTACCCATTCTTACCGTTCGTTCTGCGCGCTGAATTCGACGCAGCTCCGTCTGAGTGGGCTTAGTGTCCTCCTCTCGTCAAGCTCCCAATGTGGTTAGCAGGCGGGAAGGGCACCCTGCCTCTGAGTGTCTGAATGGAAAATGCGTCCCATCGAGAAAACGGGCCTTGCACCTCCGGGGGGTGCGTCGCAACTGTCAGGAGCTGCTCCTCGCGGAGGCGGGGACGCCTTCACCCTGACAGCCTCGGAGTGCCGTGTCTGTGCGTGCTATCACATTTTTATCGGATTGCCTGTGGATAACGACCGGCCCCCCCAACCGTTGCTGCGTCTGATCATGCAATCGCCCCCCGCGATCCACAACGGCGCCAGCACCAGGTTATTGGCCAAGACCGAATGGCAAATCGCCCGTCATCTGGAGACGATCAGAAGGAACGCTGCGATGCCGCCAATCCGGCGTAAGGTGCTCAAATCGCCGAGCCCTTCGCAATGATCTCTTTCTTGTTCGTTTTATGAACTCAGCATTTCTCAACCACTAGGTGCGTGTGGAAATGGGCGAGTGGACCGCACCTCGATCTATCATTGAAGCTGGGTGCTCCAGGTCTGGATTTTCGGTACTCAAGGTGCCACCTTCCGGTGATTGCTTTCCTTTTTGGTCGAGAATCGTGAAATCCAAGAACGTTGGGTCACTGTGACGTAGGCGGAGGCCGCTGCTGTCGGACCATAATGTCGATTCGAATAAGCTGCTACGGGACCGCGATGGAGGCCTCTGGATCGGGACCGACCAGCGAGGCCTGATCCATGTGCATGACGGCCGGACAGACGTGTTCACGGAAGCAGATGGTCTGTCAGGCAATATCATCGCTGGTATCTTCGAAGATCGTGAAGGCAATATCTGGGTGTCCACCGCCGGAGGACTCGACCGGTTTCGGGAGCCCCAGGTTGCAACAATTTCCCCGAAGCAGGGCCTCTCCAGCAATAGTGTCAATTCAGTAATCGCGGCTACGGATGGGAGCGTTTGGATCGCCACTCACAACGGTTTGACCAGATGGCAGGATGGACAATCCACGATTTTCCGTAAGGCTAGCGGATTGCCGGACGACTTCGTGCAGTCTCTATATCAGGATGACGGTGGGCGCATCTATGCGTTTACCGCGCATGGCCTGGCGCGGTTCCAGAACGGCAGGTTTGTTGCCGTGCCCGGCGTCCCCAGCACCGAAGTGTATTCGATGACAGGGGACAAGGCAGGCAATCTCTGGCTCTCAGGGAATAGGGGCCTCTCGCTCATGCGGGAGGGACGTTTGGTCGAGCAGTTCGCCTGGTCACTGCTGGGACGCTTTCAACAGGCCAAAGTTATCGTCTCTGACCGCGGTGGAGTCTGGCTCGCATTCTGGACAGATGGGGGCGTCGAGTATTTCAAGGATGGCCAGGTGCGCGCGTCCTACACGGCCGCGAATGGGCTCGGCAAGGGCCCTATCGCCGGTCTCCGGCTCGATCGCGATGGGGCCTTGTGGGCCGCAACACAAGAGAGCGGAGTGAGCCGGATCAAGGACGGCCGGATCACAGCGATGACGACCGGCAACGGGTTGCCATGCGACAAGGTTCATTGGACAGCAGAGGACAATGAAGGTTCCTTATGGGCGTACACGGGGTGCGGTCTGCTGCGCATCTCCAGCGATGAGGTGCATGCTTGGATTGCCGACCCGAAGCGCAGCCTTGCAATGACGGTGTGGGATGCGGCGGACGGTGCCACGCCCTTGGGCGCGCCTTCGTCCTTCGGTCCGACTTTCGCGAAGGCGACTGACGGCCGACTATGGTTCGTAACACGGGAAGACATTCAGGTTGTCGATTCCCGTCATCTTTCTGAGAACAGACTTCCGCCGCCGGTTCACATCGAGAGAATCGTTACGGATGGGAAGACTTACTGGGAGAACTTGCCCTCCTCGGCCCCGGCGAACGTGCGTCTGCCAGCCCGAACTCACGATCTCCAGATCTATTACACGGCCTTGAGTCTGGTCGCACCGGAGAAAGTTCACTTCAAGTACAAGCTGGAGGGCCAGGATATCGACTGGCGAGAAGTGATCAACGAGCGCGACGTACAGTACTCAAACCTTCGTCCCGGTACTTACCGGTTTCGTGTGATCGCATGCAACAACAGTGGCATCTGGAATGTGCAGGGCGATTCGATGGAGTTCTCCATCGCCCCGGCATACTACCAGACCAATTGGTTTCGTGCACTGTGCGCAGCGCTGGTACTCGCATTGGTATGGGTGATCTATCAACTCCGGGTTCGCCAACTGCATCGTGAATTCGCTCTCACGCTCGACGCTCGTGTCGCCGAGCGAACAAGCATCGCACGCGACCTGCACGACACCCTGCTTCAGAGCTTCCATGGGTTGATGCTCCGGTTTCAGGTCGTTTCCGACTTGTTGCCGACCCGTCCGGTTGAGGCAAAGGAGCAGTTGAGCGTAGCAATCGATCGTGCCGCCAAGGCGATCACGGAAGGCCGCGATGCTGTGCAGGGACTTCGCGCTTCCACTGTGCAAACCAACGACTTGGCGCGCGCTGTCAACGCACTAAGCGAGGAGCTCGGAACCGATCCCCTCAACACCGGGTCTCCTGCATTTCGCGTCGTCGTGGAAGGACATTCGCGTGATCTGCACCCCATCTTGCGTGACGAAGTCTACCGGATTGCCGGAGAAGCACTCAGGAATGCATTCCACCATTCCGCCGCCAATCATATCGAGGTTGAAATCAGGTATCACGATCACCGATTCCGGCTGCGTGTGAGGGACGATGGCAAAGGTATGGACCAAGCGGTCATCGCAGGTCACGGGCGTGAAGGACATTATGGCTTGTCTGGCATGCGGGAGCGTGCGAGTCTTATCGGCGGGAAACTGGAAGTCTGGAGTGAAATCGGGGCAGGCACTGAGGTGGAGCTGAATATTCCGGCGGTAAGAGCCTACGCTACCGCTGAAAGGATCTCCCACCCGACGAAGAACTCGGCAGGGAAGGCATGATCACCGTGCGCCGAAACAGAGCGTGGTGCTTGCAGATCATGAGCCGCATCGTGCTTCTCTGCATAGCTTCATATAGCGCAGCGTTCGAACATCCTTCCGACGAAGTGACCGGTCGGGCATCCGGAAGCACACCCCCCACTTATTTGGCGACGAATCCGAGCTTTCGCGCGGGACGCACTGCTCATGGAAGCGATGCGCAGGTGGGGGATCTGAGGTTCTCTCACCTCACCACGAACGATGGGCTCTCGCAAAGCAATGTCAAAGCCATCTTGCAGGATCGCCGGGGCTTCATGTGGTTCGCGACCCAAGACGGTCTCGATCGGTATGACGGCAACACTTTCGTTGTGTACAAGCACAACCCCAAAGATCCTAACAGCATAAGCGCTAACCTCGTCACGGACCTCATAGAGGACGATCAGGGAGATTTGTGGATTGCAACCTACACGGGCGGGGTGAGCAGATTCGATCCCAGAACCGACCGATTTACGCGTTACCTGCACGACGCCAAAAACGTGAACAGCATCTCGGCTGATTCCGTGAACAGTATTGCTCGCGATAAGCGCGGGTGTTTGTGGTTCGGCACCGAAGCAAACGGCCTAGACAAGTTTGATCCGACGGGCAGAACATTCACTCACTATCTGAATGACAGCCACGGCCAGTTTGTTGGGAGGATCACGCACGTCACCGAGGATAATCAAGGGGAGATCTGGTTTGTTGGGGAGCGCGGCCTCTTCCATCTGAACCCAAGGACGGGGGAGATGATTCAGCCTCCGGCAACCAGAAATGGCCTGGGGGCAGATTACGTGTTTGGGGACAAGGCCGGTAATCTCTGGATGCTCGCCTATGCTCCCATCGTCGGGCTCGTCAAATATGATCCCCTCCAAGAAAGAGTCACTACCTACCCTGTAGGGGCGGGCGGTGTCGGCCTGGTGAGTAGCAAACTCTTCGCCGATGAAACGGGAATCTGGGTGCCATCGAGTCTCGGGCTCTATTATTTTGATCGGCAGACGGAGCGCCTCACGCGCCTCTTTCATCATGATGAGAGCAACCCGGAGAGCCTGAACGATGACGCCGTGATCTCGGTATATCAGGACAGGAGCGGGGTGCTGTGGGTAGGAACTGAAAATGGAGGGCTCAATACCCTCAATTTCCAGCAAGAGCAGTTCGCTCGCTTTGCGCATCGCCCCAACGATCCAGCTAGTCTCTCGCCCGGCAGGGTGACGGCAATATATCGAGACTCTGAGGATGCTCTGTGGGTGGGTTTCTCTCCACGCGCGCTGGATCGATTAGATCGAAAGACAGGACATTTCACTCACTTTGTGGCGGTCAAGAGCCTGGAAGAAGGCAGCGGAAGTGAGAAAGGCACGGACGTTAACGGCCTATACAAAGATTCTCGCGGCTATCTTTGGTTAGGCGGCTGGGGCGCCGGTCTGGACCGATTGGATGAACGCACAGGGCAGGTTAAGCATTACAGGCGCAAACCGGATGATCCCAACAGCTTGCCATCGAATCACGTCATCCGCATTTTTGGAGATCGAAGTGGCCGGTTATGGGTGGGGCATATCGACGGCGTGGCGCGTTTGGATCCGGCGAATGGGCGCTTCACTTTCTATCGTCCAGATCCAAAGAATCCGACCAAATACGGGAATGCCGCGTCAGGATTCTACCAGGATCGGTCCGGCACGATTTGGGTATCGAGGGGAGAGGGAGTGCTAAGCCGCTACGATGACAAGAGCGACAAATTTGTCGACTACCTGCCCGACTCGCATGACCCTCACAAACTCAACGGCGGCGACGTCAATACCATTCATGAAGACCGGATGGGAGCATTGTGGATGGGAGCCTCCGACGGACTGTACCGGTACAACCGTCAAGACGACACCTTCATCCGCTACACGGAAAACCAGGGGCTACCCAGCAGCACGATCCAGGGCATTCTCGAGGACAAAGCCGGCAGGCTTTGGATCAGTACCAAGAATGGGCTATCCCGGCTCGATCCTCAAGCGGAAACATTTAGGAACTACGACGTGTCCGACGGTTTACTGTCGAATGACTTCAGTCGGTCCAGCTACGCTCAAGGACCAAATGGAGAGATGTTCTTTGGCGGCAGCAAGGGGTTGAGCGCGTTCTACCCAGAAGCGATCCGCGACAATCCCTACGTACCGCCGGTCGTAATCACCAGCTTCAAAGTCTTCAACAAACCTGTGCCGATTGGTCCGGAATCGCTCCTGAAAAAAGCGATTCCGTATGTGGATTCGTTAACTCTCTCTTACCGTGAGAGTGTCTTCTCGTTCGAATTCGCTGCGCTGAGTTACGCGAATGCCCAGAAGAATCAGTATCGATATAAGCTCGAAGGCTTCGAACCCGGCTGGAACGAAGTGGGCAGCAAGCAACGTCTCGCCACTTACACGAATTTGGAGCCCGGCACATATGTCTTCCGCGTACAGGGATCAAATAACGATGGCGTGTGGAACGAACAGGGCGTGTCCCTGAACATTGTTATCGCGCCCCCGTGGTGGAGAACGAACTGGTTTCGTGCGCTATGCACGGTTCTGATCTTGGCGCTCGCGTGGACGGTCTACCTACTCCGCGTTCGGCATCTGCACCGCGAGTTCGCCGTGACGCTGGATGCGCGCGTGGCCGAGCGGACGAACATCGCTAGGGACCTCCATGACACCCTGCTGCAAAGCGCTCAGGGGCTGCTGCTGCAACTTGAAGTGCTTTCCCAGATGCAAGAGGCGGGGCCCATCAAGGCGAAGGCGAAGCTGGCAGAAATCATGGACAGGACCGCGAAGGCGATTACGGAAGGGCGCGATGCAGTGCAGGGTCTGCGCGCTTCCTCGGTCCAAACGAATGACCTCGCGCAAGCTATAGAGACAATTGGGGAGGAATTGGCGGCGGATCCCGGTAACCACGGATCTCCGGCTTTCAAGGTCACGGTGGAGGGCGCGCCGCGTAATTTGCATCCCATCCTCCGCGACGAAATCTACCGGATTGCGGCAGAAGCGCTAAGGAATGCATTCCACCATGCGTCGGCTACCCACATTGAGGTTGAGATCAGGTATGGGCCCCCACAATTCCGAATGCGCGTCCGGGATGACGGTAAGGGCATAGATCCCTCGGTCCTATCGAGCCTCGGTGCCGAAGGGCACTATGGGTTGCGCGGCATGCGCGAGCGCGCAGCCGCAATCGGCGGCACCCTCGAAGTGTGGAGCGAGGCCGGTGCTGGAACAGAAATGGAACTGTGTGTCCCGGCTGCAAAGGCTTACGGCACGCCGCCTCGAAAAGCCTCCCGTTGGGCGCAGAGATTTGTTGGGAGATGGTGATGGCCCACTGCAGGTGTCCAGCCTATCAGCTGCATATGCGGCAGGTTCGCGATCCGTTCGAGGTCACCCTGGATGCGCGCGTCAGTGAGCGCACACGCATCGTGCCTGACCCTCAAGACACACTGTCTCAAACGTTTCCATGGTCTGCTTCTTCAATTTCAGATCGTTTTCCGAAGCGCGGCACACTGACGTCGAGATCCGATATGGGGATGAGCAGTTTCGCTTGCGTGGGCTGGATGAAGGAGAGGGTATGGAGACCGCAGTTCGGTTCAGGCAAAAGCCAACGGTACACGTTAGCTTGCCCCGGCATGCCCGAACGCGCCAAACTAATACGAGGGGACCCGGTGATTTGGAGCGAGATTCACGTGGGCACTGAAGAACCGCGCATCCCGCCCATACAGCCTACGCCACGCCTGAAAAACGTACTTGGCTGGCAGAATTCGTCATCAGAAAGTAAACAAATTCCGTATTGGGAGAAAGCACCATGAGCACCGGCACGGCTCGAATTAGAATCTTGGCTGTCGACGATCACCCCATTGTCCGCGAGGGGATTGCCGCGTTGATCGCGATTCAGCCGGACATGATTCTGGTGGGTGAGGCCTCCGACGGGCGCGAAGCTATCCAGCAATTCCGCACGCATCGCCCGGATGTCACCGTGATGGATCTGCAAATGCCAGAAATGAACGGGCTCGACGCGCTGATTGCCATTCGCAATGAATTCTCCGATGCGAAGATCATTATGCTCACAACCTACAAGAGCGACACGCAGATCATGCGTGCGCTTAAGGCTGGTGCTCAGGGTTATCTCTTGAAAAATGCTCTGCACAAGCAGTTGTTGGACACGATTCGTGCAGCCCATGCGGGCAAAAAGACAATATCGCCGGAGGCTTCTCTCGAAATCGTAGAACATGCCACAGACGACATGTTGACACCCGCAGAAGTCAGCGTGCTCCGCCTCATAGCCAGCGGGCAGGCAAACAAGGAGATTGCAGATCATCTGTCGACGACTGAAGAATCGGTGAAGTGCCGCGTCAAGAGTATTCTGTCCAAGTTAGGAGCCAGCGATCGAACCCACGCCACGACAATCGCTCTGAAGCGCGGAATCATCGAACTTTAGGGACTCGCCTCCTTCGGGTTGCGTGGGATGCCTCGAAATAGGCCAAGTTCGAACTCTTTCCGGGCTTGTCTTTTTATATAAAATTAAGAAAATAAAGAGGTAAATGAGAGGTGCGTCCCTTGCGACGCTTATATTCGACTTTTGCGGGCGGTTGGCCCGGTCTCGGCCTTATCTTGATGCGTTTCAGCCTAGGAGCCGTGCTCGCAAGCAGTGCCGCATGCCTCCATCTAAATAATTTTGAGGCCCCCTTGACGATCTTTTGTGGGCTTGGCGCCGTTGCAGCGATTTTCCTCATCGTTGGGCTGTACACGCCAATCGTGGGAATGCTCGTCGCCATCGTTGAAGGCTGCCGGGCTGTCACGGTACCACCCGACCGGCTGGTATGTTTCTTGCTGGCGGCCTTCAGCGCTGCACTCGCTCTGCTCGGCCCTGGGTTCTGGTCGATTGACGCTCGCCTCTTTGGTTGGAAGCGCATCGAGCATTCGCCTCGAAAGAAGTAGGATTCCCCCCGAAAGAGACCAGCCACTCTCCCCGAAAAAGGCCTCCGCATCTTCCGGAACGGGGCGACCCCTTGCCTCGGCAAAGCGCGTGATTGCCCTCGATCTGGGGTTTCGCCGAACAGAAATTCCTTCCAAAATGTCAGCCATCTAGTCAAGGTCTCCGGGGACGGATTCAAAGAAGAGGGCATGACGAGTTGGGTGATGGTGGGCGTCGTTGCCGCACTACGAAAGGTCCGTTTCAAGGCCGGACAGAAGGCGAGCAACAACAATGCAGACTCTCCAGCGCAATGAACTCTGCGCCGACAAGGGATGTTATGCCGTGCTCACGCGGACGGCAGTTGTCCATGACGAGCAACTAAGAAGGATCGCAGGTCACCTTCGCAGTGACGCCGAAAACCTCGCGTTCTCTACCATTCCGCCCGCGCCCGAAAACTGCCGCATCGCGCGAGCGATAGTGGGATGGGCCTTCAGTCTCGCACCGATGCGCATCGACACACGATTCAACTACTAGAGCGCAGAAGAGAGGCCGGAAACGACCTGGTTTTGATGTACAGAGGCAACTGGATCGATGAGAACAGCGTTGATCCCGAACAGCTATAAGCGGCTACAGAGGAAGGATGAATGACATGGCTGCATTCACAGAATCCGGAGGGCTCACGCCTGCTCAAGCTCTGAATACAAGCGAATTCGAAGACGAGAAGGTCTTTTCAGGATTGGAGACCAGCCCCGATCTCTGCTTTGAAGACATTATCGGCAAGAGCCGAGCGCTACAGAGAGTTTTTGAGCAAGTCGCAATTGTTGCTCCAACCGACTCCACAGTCCTGCTTCATGGAGAGACGGGGACCGGGAAAGAACTGGTCGCGCGGGCAATTCACAACCTTAGTCCCCGGCGCGGACGAACTCTGGTGCGAATGAACTGCGCCGCGATCCCTTCAGGACTGCTGGAAAGTGAGTTGTTCGGGCACGAGAAGGGGGCATTCACCGGAGCACTGATGCAGAAGAAGGGGAGATTCGAGCTAGCCGACAAGGGTTCGCTCTTCCTCGACGAGATTGGTGACATCAGTCTTGAGTTACAGCCGAAACTGTTGCGAGCCGTTCAGGAGCAGGAGTTCGAGAGGCTGGGCAGCGTCAGGACAATCCGGGTTGATGTGCGCATAATCGCCGCGACCCACCGGACATTGCCGGACATGATTCGGGATGGGAAGTTCCGCGAGGATCTCTTCTACCGTCTCAATGTTTTTCCGATCTATGTGCCACCATTACGCGAAAGAACCGAAGATATACCTCTCTTAGTTCACTACTTCGTATCGGTGTTCTCACGGAAGATGGGGAAGACGATCCGCGAAATTCCCGAACAGGCGATGGGCGCCATCGTCCGGTATCCGTGGCCCGGGAATGTTCGCGAATTGAAGAACTTTATTGAGCGGTCGGTAATCCTCAGCCGAGGACAGGTTCTGGCTGCTCCGCTGTCTGAACTCAACACCATGTGTATTGCTCCGCAACCCGAAGGGAATACGTTGCACCACATGGAGCGGAATATCATCCTGGGCGCGCTGCGGTCGACGGACGGCAAACTTGCTGGACGCGGCGGAGCGGCCGAATTATTGGGCCTCAAGAGAACCACGCTCCAGAGGAAGATGCAACGGCTTGGGATCGAAAGAGCCGACTACGCATGGTGCGACGCGCGCGAAACATCATTGCCGAACTAGTAATTGCTGGCAGTCCTTCGTCCTGCCGCGATTGCGGCAACTGCCGAAACGGCGTCGCGCAGAAACCGCTTGTGGCAGCTAAGGAAAGTGCAAAGCCAGGACTTACATCTGGCATCGGGTGGCAATATCTACGGCGAACCGGCTTGTGTATTCCTCGGAATATGCGTGTATTGCATGGCGCACAAGCTGATTCAACGGAGGGGAAGGTTCCGCGGGTCGCCCGACATGCGAATCATCTCAGCACCTGATTGCGGCGACTCGTTGGACATGGCCTGCGGGATATTAGGAGGACACAAGAATGACGATTGACAGGTCTGAGGATGGGAAATCGCTTCCCGATGCCAGCGCGCTTCTGCACACCGAGTACGGATGCGGTCCCGTTCAGTTCGCCGGCACGCATGATGGACTGTATGAACGGCACCTGCTCTTTGATAACGGCGTCGATCTTGCCGCCGCAACAATGCGCGACCGATTCGAAGCTCTGGCGCGATCAGTGCGCGACATCCTCTCGCAGCGGTGGCTGCTGACGGAAAGGACGTATCAAGAAGAAAACTGCAAACGGCTGTACTACCTGTCGATGGAGTTCCTGATTGGCCGCTCCCTCGCAAACAACGTGGCGAATCTTCTTCTGGGCCCCCTGGCGACGCATGTACTCAATGAAAAGAAACTCGATTTCCTTGAGGTTTTGGAACAGGAGCCCGACGCCGGACTGGGGAATGGTGGACTTGGACGGCTGGCGGCCTGCTTCATTGAATCCGCAGCAACCATGCAAATTCCTGCAATGGGATATGGCCTGCGTTATGAGTACGGCATCTTCAGACAATCAATTGAGAATGGGTGGCAGCACGAGCTGCCCGACAACTGGCTTCGTTCTCCAGATCCGTGGGAAGTTGCTCGCCCCAATGAGAAGGTCGAAGTTCACCTGGGTTGCTCTTTCGAACTCATCGGCGGCAGCGTGCGCCCGGTGCCGGGTAGGCCGTCGAGTCTGATTGGTATCCCATTCGATCGGCCAGTGATTGGTTATGGTGGGTCAACCATTAACACTCTTCGTCTCTGGGCTGCGGCTGCACCGGAGTACTTCAACTTCGAAGAGTTCTCTCACGGCGATTTCATCGAAGCGTTTACGCAGGCTCTCGCCGCTGAAACGCTAACCCGGGTTCTCTATCCGGACGATTCCCAATTTATGGGCCAAGGTCTCCGCCTGATGCAGGAATATTTTCTAGTCGCCTGCTCGCTCGCGGACGCCGTTCGTCGCTTCAAAAGCTCGAATTCGGACTGGAGCGGGTTTTCCGACAAAGTCGCAATGCAGTTGAACGATACGCATCCCGCCTTGGCCGTACCGGAGCTCATGCGGATTCTCGTTGACCAGGAACACCTCGGTTGGGAGGACGCCTGGCGGATTACGCAGAACACGCTGGCGTACACCAACCACACGCTGCTGCCGGAGGCACTCGAAAAGTGGCCAGTCGCGTGGCTCGAAGACATGCTGCCGCGGCAACTGGAGATCATCTACGAAATCAATCGTCGCTTCCTGAGCGATGTTCGCAGACAGTTTCCGGGCGATGAAGCCCGTGTTCAGCGCGTGAGCCTTATCGAAGAGGGGACAGGGAAAAAGGTTCGCATGGCCCATCTTGCGGTCATCGGTTCCCACAGCACCAATGGAGTTGCTGAGATCCACTCGGATTTGCTGCGCAAGACAACGCTTCGAGATCTCGCGGAGATGTTTCCAATGCGCTTCAACAACAAGACGAATGGAGTCACACCCCGACGTTGGCTCATGCTGTGTAACCCTGATCTTGCCGGGTTGATCACGAATACAATCGGCGACGGATGGATCACCGATCTAAGCGAACTCAGCAAGCTCAGGGCGTTTGCAACGGACAGCCCCTTCCGTGACAGCTTCATAAAGGCCAAGAGAAACGCGAAACAGGAATTCTGCAAGTGGTTCAAGTACTCAACTGGGCAGTCGCTTGATCCCGATTCGATCTTCGATTCCCAAGTCAAGCGTATCCACGAGTACAAACGTCAGCTGTTGAATGCGATCCGGATCGTGATTCTGTATAACAGGCTTCGGCGCTATCCTGCGTTGGACCTGTATCCCCGGACCTTTCTCTTCGCCGGAAAGGCCGCGCCGGCGTACCGGCTCGCGAAACTGATTATCAAACTCATCAACAACCTCGCCGCCACCCTCGATGGTGATCCCATCGTTCGCGGCCGGCTCAAGGTAGTCTTTGTGCCCGAGTATTGTGTCTCCGTCGCCGAACACTTGATTCCCGCGAGTGACGTGTCAAACCAGATCTCGACCGCCGGATACGAGGCCAGCGGCACGAGCAATATGAAGTTCATGATGAATGGCGCCCTCACGATCGGTACGCGCGATGGAGCCACGATCGAGATGGCTGCTGAGGCAGGCGAGGAGAACTTCTTTCTGTTCGGTCTTACCGCTGAGCAAGTAATTGCCAGTAGCTCCTGGTACAGCCCACGGTGGCACTACGATAACGAACCTGAGATTCGCGAAGCAACTGACCTGATATTCAACGACCATTTCAGCCGCAATGAACCCGGTGTGTTTGCTCCCTTGCGCGACGCGCTATTGACCCACGGCGATCACTACAGGCATCTGGCTGACCTCGGGTCGTATCTGGAAGCCGACGGGCGGCTTCGGTCTTTGTATGCAACGCCGGATGAGTGGGCGCGCAAAGCCATTTTGAACGTGGCGGGATCAGGAAGATTCTCCAGCGATCGGACCATCGCGGAATACGCAACCGAAATCTGGAATGTCCAACCCTGCCCGATCCCAGGAAAGGCATGTTCGACGGGCATCAATTCGAGTGAAAGGAAACAGCGGTGAGACTTGAAACTCAAACCACCTTCTTGATGGCCCTTTTGTTCCCAGTCGCGTACTTCAACCGCTGGAACGAACGCCAGAGGCGAAGAAAAGCAATTGAAATGAGACTTGCCACGCTGCTGACACTCGTTTTGAGGTTTCCTGTCACTACCGCACTCGTGTATAGCCAGGAGGTTCATTACAACTACGAGCGCGGCGCGAACTTCTCTGCGTACAAAACCTATCAATGGATCGATGACACAGTTGACCCAATCACATTCAATCCAGCCAGCACTCCCAAGGTCGAAGCGGGCGCTCTGTCAAACGTACCTGGTCTGCCGACTCTACCCGCGCCACCGGCCATCTCGTTCGGAGGCGCGCGGAATTATCCAGGGGGCACTTCGGATGTCTGGGACAATCGATCAGAGGATCAGTTGATCAACCAGGAGATCAAGCGCGCAGTCGATGAGCAGCTGGCGCAGAAAGGTCTTACTAAGGTCGATAAAGGCGCTGATCTTCGCGTGGGCTACCACGCTGCCATCCGCCAAGAGCAGAGCCTGTATTTGTCGGGCATGAGCTGGGGCGGCAGAGGGATGGGAGGAGGGTGGGACGGCTCGCTACAAGGCCAGACTTCCACTGTTCCCATCGGGACGATTGTAGTGGACCTCTATGACCCAGCACAAAGGCAGCTGATCTGGCGAGGGGATGCGACCAAGACGATCGACCTGAAGAAGGATCCGGACAAGAACTATAAGAATCTCCAGAGGGCGATGGCCAAGCTTTTCAAGAACTATCCGCCTCAGCCAAACAAGTAGACAGCCTCAGGGGCAAGTCGTAACGAGCAGTCTGGCCAAGCTACCGCAACGAAGAAGGAGAATCGATGGAATCACGCTTCTGGCACGGATATCGCGATATCCGATCTTTCATTCAGAAACCGGACGATGCTTCTACATCCTTCACACATCCATGGGCGTCCTTACGATCCATCGGTTCGGTCCGAAGCAGGTTACGTCTTTCTGCAGGGCTTCGAGGACAACGGCAGAGAACGTACGGCGGGTTTCTGCGGTCAAGAGCTCTCTACATTTGCCTTCGAAATCAGAGTGAAATCAGAGGACAAGACGGGATAGATCAACTTCAATTCAAATGTCAATGAGAACCCATCCTAGGCTCCGAGGAAGGTATCATTCGCAAGCCCTTGAGGATGCTCCCACGTAGTTCGCGCATGCACAGTGCATTCCCGGAGACACTCTCGCGCTACTGATGCAGTGGCGAGAGAAGTAGGCGGGAATCGCGCCATGCGACTAAGCTACAGGGCACTAGCGAACATTCGAGTCCACAAGATCCGATCCGCTTGGATTCTCGACAATCGCGTGCCAAATTAACGTGGCTTTTGAAATGTTGTGATAGACGGGTCCTCCTTGTTCCCTGCTCAACTTCGATTGAGCCCGCGGACCTTTCTAACTGACTAGGCGTCGCCGATAGAGTCGAATTGGAGTGTTGGGACCCCGGTCAACTGAACCATCGAAAAGATGCAGCCGCAACATATACCTCAGGCCACGGTTCATGATCTGCCACTAAGTTTCCAAATCGGCTCTTGGTAATTGGTGAATGGAAACAAGATATGGATGGGGTCGACACGTGTGGTGCAGCCGACTTGCCGCTATTGGGTCATATGCCGCGATTGCGTCAGCTTAGTTGCGGGCCTGCTCCAGTCTATTCAGCAGTTGAAACGAGATCCCGCGGTGGAACCGAACGTGCATGGAACCGTTGGTGTGAGGCCTGCTGCATGAACCAGCACCCGGTTTTGGAAGCCATCGTTCAACGGCGAAATAGCAACAGCGTCCCAGGGCGGCGCCAGGACGATTTCAAGATTGCTCTTGCGATTGAGGGCGGAGCCATGCGCGGAGTTGTTTCTTCTGGCATGGTAGCCGGTCTAGAGTACCTTGGGCTGTTGCGAACTTTCGATGTGATCTACGGGACGTCGGCTGGTGCGATCAATGGCGCGTATTTTGTTGCCGGGCAAGCAGCATACGGCACCAGCATCTACTACGACGATATCAACAACGGGCAGTTCATGAGCCCGCTGCGGATACTGTGTGGTGACCGTTTGGTGTCTCTGGAGTTCCTCTTTGAACATGTGATGATCAAGAGAAAACCTTTAGATTGGAAAAGAGTCGCCGATTCGGAGATTGACCTGGTTCCCGTAGCTACGTCGCTGGCGCGGGCAAACGCGGTTCTCTTGCGCGGAGCAAAGTCGCGATACGATCTCTTCTTGAGGCTCAAGGCCAGCGCGCGAATCCCGTTTGTGGCGGGTCCTCCGATTCGTGTGGACGGCGAGGCCTTCGTAGATGGCGGCCTCTATGCCTCGATTCCGTTTCGGCAAGCGCTCGATGAAGGGTGCACTCACGTGCTTGCACTGCTCACAAGGCCCGCTGGCGCCAAGCTGGGCAGACCCAGTGTTATTAATCGATACATCCTTTCGAAGACGCTGGCGAGATACAATCCTCGGCTTTGCAATGCATTCGTCGAGAGGGCTACTCAATATGCTCGGGAACTGGATTGGCTCGACACTCAGACGTGCTCTCCCAAGTATTCTCCATTCGTTTGCGCGGTGAGTCCTGCCTGGGGTACACCAATTGTGCGGCGCTTCGAAAAGCGGCGTGATCTCCTGCTCGCCGGGGCAAGCAGCGGATTGAATGCGATTCTGCAGGTATTCGGGCAGTCCAAGGCGACTGCAGCCGGTGTGATTGCCGCCTAAAAAGTGCCAGGACGAAGTCAGATCTCGCCCGCGGCGGCCTGGTCAAGCGAAACATCCTCATCGCACTCGATTTCCCCCGGGGTCAGACCAGGCGACACGGAATGCCATCGCGATCGCTCACTGATTTTCTGCAAAAGTTCGTCCATTGGGTTGCCTCGTACCAGATTTGACGGTAACTCCATCAATGGCTAACCGGGATTCGAAACTACGATCGGGGACCTCAAACGGTGCACAGTCTCGGTAGCATCCGCGGGATGAGCATGGGCGTCATTTCTTGAGTGTTTATCCGAGGCTGCCGCCATTGCGGCAAAAGACGCAAGGGCGGCGGATGACTTCTGAAATCCAATCTCTCCTAGCCGCATTTCTTTCTCTCTGAGTAGATTGGCGCGTCCATCTTTGGGCATCAACTTGCAGGTAGAAGAACGGTAACAATGCCTGATCATCGTAATCCCGATCAAGTAGTCGTGCGCAACCTGGCGATTGCCACCGATTTCTCGCCTTGGTCGGAGCGCGCGACGCAACATGCCATCGTTGTGGCGCAGAGGTTTGGGGCTGTTCTCCACTTTCTCCATACGGTTCGACGCTCTGAATTCGCGATCGTCCCAGACATGATGCTTCAGTTAGACCAACTGGCGCAGCGAGATTGCGCGGACATGATTGGTCGCCTCAAAGCTTCCAGGAGTCTGGACAACATCGAACATTACTGCTGGACCATGGATGGTGAATTTGCTGAGGTCTTCGAGAGTTTCGTCCATGAGCACGTGATCGATCTTCTGGTTCTAGGCACGCGTGGGCGAAGCGGACTTTCAAAACTCTTGCTAGGATCCCTGGCGCAGCAGATTGTCCACTACGTCGATTGTCCGGTCCTCACGGTTGGACCTTGGTCTCGAGGCGCTACCAGGAAGCTTGAACTCAGAAGAGTACTCTTTGCCACGGATCTCACGGGCGAGTCTGCTGAAGCCATACCTTATGTTTTGACCGCAGCAAGAACATGGGACACCGGAATCGATGTTCTGCATGTTTGCTCATCGACAGCATGCAATTGCCGCAATCAGATGGAGTCCTTCACCCGTAAGATGGATGATTTGGCAAGAAAAGATACGCCCCTTCTTATTACCTACAATCTCCTGCACGGCGATCCTTCATCGGCGGTTCTGAACTTTGCCAGTCAGAACAACGACGATTTAATCATCCTCGGTCTCGCGCGCGGCCGCTCGCTTTATGGTGGCCCTGCTCAATCGAGTGCCTACGAGATTGTGCGCGGCGCTCGATGTCCAGTACTCAGCGTCCGCCCGGGTGCACTTCCGGTCCTCGGCTAACAAGCCCATTCCGTCTTCTGGAGAACAAAGTGATCGATCAAAGCTACGGCAATACGACATTCCTGGCGAGGACCGGCTCAGCGCCGCCCCGCCAATGGAAAGCACACAACCCCCAAAGGGGACTTTTCCTGCTCAAGATGGACATCTATCCCGCCTCTTCCTGGGCCGTCATTGCCCTTGATTGGGACTTAAGCAGCAGGCAAATTCGCTCCAGAATGTCATCCAGGTACCTTCGCGCACCTCATTCTCACAGATCCTCACACTTCCTAGGCTCGGAAAAAGTTGGGGCCGACCTTCAATTCTGGAGGGCATAGACCATGGCTACTTCATCGATACCAGAAGCACAATCGCCCAAGTCCCAAGGACGCAGCTGGTCGCAGCTCAAATCCATCTTGCGAGGATTTGGCATACCACTGGTCGTCCTACTTCTTGCGATGGCCATAATCGTGACAATCACTCGGAATTGGAATTCCTGGGAAGGCGGCCGCATCGAGCAAACCACGAATGATGCCTACGTTCGAGGCGATCTCACGCCTCTGAGCACTAAAGTTGCCGGCCTCGTGCGCGCCGTCCTGGTCAACGACTATCAGCCCGTGCGCAAGGGCGACCTGCTGGTTCAGTTGGATGACGACGACTACCTGGCGCAGGTCGCGCAGGCGCAGGCAGGGGTCGAAGCCGCCAGGGCCGCTCTCGAGAACAACCGCCGCCAGCGCGAGCTTCAGGATTCGCGAATCGACCGGGCAATGGCGGGAATCGATCAGGCCAAGGCGCAGATTGCGGCGGCGCAGGCGGCCAAGGAAGCAATTCAGGCAGATGTAACCCGCACCCGCGCAGAGCGTACACGCCAGGACGCGCTGGTCAAAGCACACTCGTCAACTCAACAAAAGCTGGAGTCCGCCGTCGCCGACGAGGAGCGATTTACAGCCCAGGAGGCTAGCCGCGATGCAGATCTGGCGCAGGCTAGGACGCTGCTGCGCTCCAACCAGATTGGGGTTGAGAGCGAGCGCCGCGCCAAGGCAGTGCTGGAATCGCAGGAGGCTCAGCTGGTTGCCGATCTCCATGCGAAGGAAGCCGCGCTGACCGTGGCCCAGGTGAATCTGGGCTACACCCGCATTGTTGCGCCGGCGGATGGCACCATAGGCGAGCGGCAGGTGAGACCGGGACAACTGGTGGCCCCAGGAACCCAGGTGGTGACATTCGTAGACAGAATTCGGTGGGTGCAGGCGAACTTTCGAGAGACGCAGCTCACGAATGTTCGTGTGGGCGACACGGCCGAGATTCGTGTCGATACATACCCCGGCAAAGTGCTGAAAGGCAGAGTGCTTGAGATTGCGCCCGCCAGCGGTTCGCAATTCGCGCTGCTGCCGCCCGACAACGCCACGGGTAATTTCACCAAGGTGGTCCAGCGGGTACCAGTGAAAATCGCCCTGGAGGACTCGGAACTCACATCGAAGCTGGTTCCCGGTTTGTCTGTGGTAGCGACGGTAAGAACCGGAAAGTGAGTTCGACGATGAGCACTTCGTCCTCTGCGGTTTCGGTGAGTCCGTCGCCTGCCAGCCCTCCCGCATTCGTCGCGGCTTTTCCCACCAACCTTTCTCATCGCCCGCTGCTCGGTATTCTGGGCGTGATTCTCGGGGCAGGATCCGTCACTCTTACCGCGCGCCTCCTCTCACTTGGGCTGGCCGACCTCAAAGGAAACGTCGGAATCGGATTTGACGATGGTGCCTGGATCGCCACCGTTTACAACACTGCCCTTATCTTTATCGGCCCGATCTCGGTTTACCTGGGCGGACTCCTCGGCGCCCGGCGCGTTCTTTTGATCGGCGCCGGGACATTCGCTGTAACCTGCGCTTGTCTTCCCCTGGTGCACAGCTTCAGCCTGATGGTCTTCTTCCTCGTGCTCGCCGGTCTGACCTCGGGCACTTTCTACCCGCTCACCCTGACGTTTGCTTTGCGCAATATTCCTTTGCGTTATCTCACGGTTGTACTGGGTCTTTACGTCCTGTCCATCGAAGGGGCCGTCAACTTCGCCCCCTCGCTTTACGGCTTCTTCCGCGATTACCTGTCCTGGAAGTGGATGTTCTGGTGCCCCGCCGCGATCACTCCGCTGATGATGACGTGCATTGATTTCGGCATCCCCCCGCCGCCGAGGCGCGAAGGCCAGCAACCGCCGCCAAGTTTTGCGGGATTCCTCTATCTCAGCGCCGGTCTTGCCCTCGTGTATGCGGCTCTCGATCAGGGGGAACGCTTGGACTGGTGGCGATCGGGCGAGTTCACGGCGATCTTTGCGGCTGGCGCATTCCTCTTGCTGTGCGCGCTCGAACGGCGCCTGCGCAAGGCCAACCACCTTGTTGACCTGCCCCATCTTCAAAAGTGGAATACCATCCTGCTGGCAGTCGCCTTGTTTGCATTCCGCTTTGTGCTCCTGGCGACGATCATGATCATTCCTCAATCGTTGGCCATTCGCGGATTGGATCCGCTGCAATACGGCCCCGCTGTGTTGTGGTCAGCCGTCTGTGAAATGGTTTTGGCGTTCATCGGCGCGCTGTTCTTATACAAGGGAATGGATACCCGGCTGCTCATGGCGGTCGGCTTCGCATGCATCGCATTCGCATGTCTGCTCAATGCGGATTTCACCAGCGCCTGGTCGCCCGAGAACTACTTTCGAACGGAATTGTTGCTGGCCGTAGGCCAATCCTTCGCAATGCTCGGATTAGTCTCGTCGATCATCCTCCAGGCAGCGTTCTCCGGAACCCTCGAGGCGCCACACCGGACACTCACGGTTTCAGCGTTCTTTCATACCGTACGCCTGTTCGGCGGTCAGGCGGGTGCGGTCTGTATGGTCCACTATGTTGCCGTGCGCGAAAAGCTGCACTCCAATCTTCTTGGACTCCACGTGCAATCCGGCCAATGGGTCACGATGGAGATGCTGCGGAAGCTGGCCATGGGCATGGCCGCGAGGTCCAGCGGTCCTTTGACGGCGGCCGGCCGCGCCCTGGTTCTGATCGACGCCAGAAGGCGTCTGCAGGCGTACAGCCTCACCTTCATCGATGCTTTTCAGCTCATCGCCTGGGCATGCGCAATCATGCTGGTCATCACCGTGATGCTTCGCAAAGCGCCCTTGAGCTTCCATCAGTTGGCAGCAGCGCAACAGGAGACGATTTCGGCGAAGGAGGGACAGAAATAATGAAACGCACTCTGTGGATGGCAGCGGTTCTAACGCTCGGCCAGGCCTGTGCGCTGGGCCAGCAAACGGAAACGATGCCGCCTCGCACGATCACCCTCCACGAAGCCGTCGAGATGGCCTTGAAGCACAATCATGTCGTTCGGCTCGCGTCCCTTCATATCGAAGAGGAGCGACAGGCGAAGCAGATCGCCCGGAGCAAGTATCTCCCCGGGCTGAGGAACGATACGTCTTACCTCCATATGTCCGATACGCAGTTCATTCAGATCCAGGCCGGCTCGCTAGGCAATGGAGTTCCAGCAAAATCCATGATTCTCAACCAGGGTGGCAGATCCTTCTTTCTCAGCGGCACCCAGGTTACTCAACCCCTTGGCGAACTCTTCAAGATCAAGGCAGGTGTGGACGTCGCGCAGGAAGATCTGACCGCAAGCCGTGAAAGCGCTCGCGGCACGGAAAACCAGGTCGATCTTAAGGTGCGACAGCTCTTCTACAAGATTCTCGTGGTCCAGTCGCAGCACGACGCCGTCGAAGCCAAGATCCGCGCCGCTGACCAGCTGCAGGTCGAGCGCGTCGAGCAGGCGAAATTCGGCAGCGCGCTGGATGTCGACCTCATTGAAAGCCGGGCTCAATCGTTACAGGCAAAACAGGAGTTGCTGACGACCGATTTGCAGCTCTCCGATCTGCGCATGCAATTCAACGATGTTGTCGGACTTCCCATCAACAGCGAAGTCGCGCTCGATTCAAATGTCCAGACGGAATCCGCCCCGTGCCTGCGTGAGGAGTGCGTCAAGCTGGCCCTGGGCTCCAACCCTGAAGTGGCGGAAGCTCGCGCCCAGGTTGACAAGGCTGCAGCCGGAGTAAGCGAAGCAAAGCGGGAATATATCCCCGACGTGGAAGCCTTTGCCCGCTACAGCCACCAAAACAACAGTGTCCCCTTTCTCGCCTCCAATTTCGGAACCTTCGGGGTCCACCTGG
The DNA here is from genome assembly GCA_963745845.1 of uncultured Acidobacteriaceae bacterium. Lineage (GTDB taxonomy): Bacteria > Acidobacteriota > Terriglobia > Terriglobales > Acidobacteriaceae > Telmatobacter. Next base: position 799,762 of record CAVUZE010000008.1, read on the forward strand.
GTTACGACTTCTTCGATGGAGGGAAAAAACTCGCCACTCTCAAGGAACGAAATGCGCTCCTGGCGCAAGCGAAAGAGAATCTCGCCCGGATAGCGGACGAAGTGGACGTCAGAGTGCAGACAGCCTACAACAAGCTGGAACGAACACAGCAAATGGTATCCGTATCCCAGGAACTCCTTGCAGCGCGTGAAGAGGCGCACCGAGTTTCGGCTGAACAACTGGCACGCGGAGCATTTCTGCGCTCGCAATCCGAAACTGCCGCTACGCAGGAAATGGAGGCAAAAACTCTCTTGCTGCAAGCGCAACTGGAATACATTCAGGCGCAGGATGAGCTCAACGAGGCCGTAGGACTGACGACCGACTAAGTTGCATTCGCGGCTGGCTGCGCCTCTCCGCATCGGCGTGTAGATAGACAGTAACCGAAGTTACGAGTGAAATGAGATCCGCATGAGCTACTATCTGGTCCACACGACGTATCTGTTCCTTTTCATTGCAGTGCTCGCACGCCAGCTCTGTCTTCCGATTCCAGCAAACCTGTTTCTGCTCTCCGGCGGAGCGCTGGCGGGCTCAGGCAAATTGAGCTTATCTGGGATATTGTTTGCTGCTGTCCTTGGTTGTTTGCTGGCGGATCTGGTCTGGTTTGAAGCTGGGCGACTAGGTGGGAAGCGAGTCCTGAAGATGCTATGCACTTTTGCACTCGACCCAGGTAACTGCCTTCGTAGTGGACGAGAAGTATTCAAAAAGAGAGGATTGTTGATTTTACTGATTGCCAAATTTGTACCGGGCCTTGACGGTATCAGCCCTCCAATGGCGGGAATGCTGGGAAGCTCGCGCACCGCATTCATCGCATACGACGCGGTCGGATCTGCACTTTGGGCAGGTGCATATATTGGCGGCGGGTTTGTCTTCGCCCGGCAGCTTGATCAGGTAGCAAACCATATTCCTGTCATTGCCACTTGGGTTGTCCTTGTGTTAGCTGTTCCTCTCCTGCTTTTCTTGATCTTCCGACTTACGCAACTTCTTTTCATGCTCCGACACCTTCGTCCACTTCACATTGCGCCTGAACTACTGAAATCTCAATTGGAGGCAAAGGCGAAGGTAGGAGTGGTAGACCTACTTCGGTTCGAGGAGGATCCGGAGGGAGTTGCTGGAATTCCAGGAGCTCTGCGGCTCGATCCGCTCGAGCTGAGGCGCAAGAAAAAGATAGTTGTCCCCTCTGACGTGGACCTTGTGTTGTACTGTAGGTCGACAAACAGCTTCGTGAGCGCACGCGTGGCTGGAGCAATGCGCAAGCGCGGAATTGCCAATGTTCACGTCCTGGCTGGCGGCTTGGAGGCTTGGAAAGGTCTGGGGTTTCCGCTTACCTCAGAATTCGTGGATCCGCAAGCCGCAATGACGCGGCTCGGTATTAAAGTCTGGCCGCCATTACAGAACATTCGCAGCGAAAGCCAACCCGCATAGGTTGGTTCTTCGGACAATGCTTCTGCGATCGAAGGAATGCGGATCCGTGCACAAAATGTCTGCCTTGCGGGGGGATTCTACTCGCATGCCAGATGCCGCCACCTTCGACAAGATATTTGAGCGTCTGCGAGCAAGCTCCACACCCTCAATCTAGTGATTCGCAACACTCCGCAACACAGGTAGATCTGAGAAGACACCCAGAGATCCTCGAATGCCCTTCGGTGGTTCAGAGTTGCGCACCGTTGGATGCCCTCCGCGTGACACATGCCGCAGACCCTTAGTGATCACTTTAAATCCGGCCATGGTGACCTTTTCATGGCCTCTGCTGAGACTCGCCGCAAACAACTCCAGCTTCCTATCTCTTCCTTCTCCGCGGCGGCGGCACTGGCAGTTAGCACCACCTTCACGTCCGGATCGCCTGTAGACTGAGCGATTTCATCTAGGCAGGTTTTGCCCTGATAGTCAAGACGCGGGGGCATTCTTTGTCGGGGCCGAACGACAGACTGCGAAGAGCTCGCACACGGGTCTATGAAGGCGAGGGACGAGCTTGAATCATAACGGTGATTTGCGTACTTGCAGAGTGATGGTTATCGTCCTGAACATTGCAAGTGATTGTGATCGGACCGATGGGAATGCTCCTGCCACTAGAAAAGATAGCGACTATTCCAATGCCGTCAATCGTTCCCGCGCTTGTGGAGTAGCTGTAGGTGAGAGGCCGATTCTGAGGACTCGTTCCCATGCATTCAATAATGCCACTCGAATCTGGCAAGAGGATGGAGGGGGTTGCTGAACAGCTAACCGTGGGAGGTTCGAACTCTTTCACGGTGTAACTGGCGGAGCAGGTTGCCGATTCGCCCGGTTTCTGTCCCTCTCTGCCGGGTTTGCCTTCCCGCACCTCGGCGCTCACCGAGTATGTGCCAGCCTTCAAGGAATCCGCCGTCGCAACGTGTGCCGTCGCGCCCTCGCCAGTTACGCCGGCGCCCGACCATTTGTACAGCACATTCACGTGCTTTTTTGCGCTTACCGAATCGGCTCTGGCATGTACGGTGACCGACTCTCCCGGATAAATTGAGGTTGGCGTCGCTTCGCACGCCAATTGGATCTGCGGAGTTTCGCCGCGGGCGACTGCAGATATTGCCAGGACCAGCGAAATGACCGCAACACGTTTCCACTCTTGAGACGAATCCATCGAAATCTCCTTACAATTCCACGCTCGTGAAGACACGAATCCTGGTGTCTGCGCATGCAAGGCCGAGAGCGAATCGCGATGAGATTCGCCTCGCTCTAAGCCCGGCATTCAGAGCGCTTCACGATCTACAGGTACAGCAAGGGAGTTGCCAAATCCAACTCCATGTATCTGCTTGACCTTCAATAAATGGCTGAGCAGAGGACTGCCGCGGTCATGGCAATTGCCCCCAGAGCGGCAGCATGACGGAACACCTTTTTCGTTGCACACCCGAAACCGCAGAACTGGAGATTTACTAGAGCACGGTCCGACCGTGGAGACAAAACTCTCCAATTGGGGCACCTGCACGATTCCGACATCAGTCACTTAGATTGGTCAGCTTATGAACCGTGGAAGGGGGTGTCGCTCGGTATCCTCATCCTTTCAACGACTCACCTTGCCAGCAGCGCCGAATTGCCAATGTTCACATACCGTTGACGCTGCCTCGGTAGCCAGCCGTCGCGGACAGGTTGCCCATTCACTTTGAACGCATTCGCTCCTGCGACAGTCAAATTCGCACTGCGCAATGGTTGCGGGCACATCTTGAATGACGCTGCTCCACAGTCTTCCAAAGAACCTGAGCGCTGTTGATTCGTTCGTCATCGATTCCTCAGCTCAAGGCCTACGCCGGGTGATTCGGAATGACCACGCTCTGTTCCAGGGTGAATTCCAGTAGGGTCTCGCTGGGAATCCTCAGCCGGTCTCCCTTGGTTATGATCTCCGATGCAGCGCCGACGCCCGCACCTGTGCCCGCCCCGACGGCCGCCCCTTTCCCACCGCCGGCAACCGCGCCAATGATGCTCCCAATCGCAGCTCCTCCAAAAGTCCTTTTCGCGGTACTCTCTCCTTTAGACTTGCCTGAGAGCCCGTATTCTCCTGTGACCAACGGAAGAGTCTGGCCTTGGACGACGATTCCCGTCAGCTCGAGTCGCAGTTCTGCTCTTCCCGCGAAAGTTCTTGCTTCTTTGGACTCTTCCAGCCGTCCATAGACGTCTGCGTGCTTCGGAACCACCACAATTCCATCTACCGCAAGAGGCTCTTCGAGTGAAGCTTCAAACCGATATCCAACGCCGTTCTGGGAGGAATCAATCGCATCGATGGTGCGAACCGAGATCCGAGTGCCGGCGGGAATCGTTACTACGCGAGGAGACCCTGCCGTTTCATTCCTTCCCGTGGCCGAAAGCGAAGCCGGCTCCTTCGAGTGGATTGAGGACAGGTCATCTTCCGCTTCGGAATCGAATTGGAGCGAGCGAATATCGCCGATGCTATAGGTCTGCACCGACGATCCTACCTGAAGCGTAATGCTTGCCTGGGAACCACTTGTGAATTTCCCTTTGATCAGACTTCCATTCTTCAGCATCAAAGAATCAGCTCTTGCAGCAATCGTTGCTACACAGAGAGCTGCAATCACTCCGCAGATCTGCTTGACGTCCATCGCGACTCCTTGCTCCGGTGGAGTGTCACTCACGCTCGAGCTTCCCGAATGGCAACTAAGCAATTGCAAAACCTCTCCTGACCTAATGACACGTCTCATCGTCCCGAAAAGTGCCGCTCGCAAACATCTGCGCCAAGAATTGACCGCAACGAATTATCTTCTGGGCATCCTCATCGTCATTTATTGCATTCTCCGACGTCGTGATGTTTGCGGCGCTCGCAGAGCGACGTGCTTCGACAAACTCCTCGGACCAGGCCTGCAGATTGCTGAATTCGCTCCGTAATAGATCAAGCCCTCGACGATCAGAGTCAGTCGACGTTGCTGCTGAAGCCAATGCAATGTTGTCAGCAGCTCGACTTTGGTAGGCGCCGATGCTGTTTCCCGCCAAGCCATTTTCCACGGGATACCCATGTTGGACAGTCACCATAAGCCATCCCCCCCACTCTCGGATCGAAGCCATCGCCTCGATTGCGGCCCTGATGAACGGGCGGGAGAATCCTGCTTCGTTGCCAGCCGTCGAGGACACGTCTGGAGGAAGCGTCAGGATTATCCTGCTTCCCTCAAATCTCAGCGACCCCCCGGTGATTCGCGCTAGATCTTCTGCGTCAACGAAAACTCGCCCTTGGGATCGCATCACCTTCGCTTCGCCTGGGTACGCATCAATCGAAAATGTCTCCGTCCCGCGCTGTGACTGCCCTGGCGCCATCAGCACCAACAAGAGTGGCGCTCCAACCATGAAGGGCCTGGACCTCGGGATGTGGATCAATTGAGCCTCCTCGACCAATTGCGCTGCGCGTTCGGAGTATTGCCTGTATCAACTCACCTCTCGAATGTGGACCGCTCGGGGTATGGGGCATCGGTTAGCGGCGGAAGAGTGGACTCCACCTTCAGATCTGTCATCAAGTCGATCCGGCGCTCCAATTGAAAGAACTTCGTCACCGTCAGAGCTGGAAGCGTCTTGTTAAATTTCTTGAAATAGCTTCTCTTCAGAGCCGCGAGCCGCGAATCGCACTCGAACATTCGATCAGCCATTGCTTTGGCCTCGGCATCGGTTAGGTCCGGGTATTTTTCGGTGTACTCCTTAATGACGCCCACGCATTCATCGTCCAGCTTGGATCTTTCGTATTCGTACGATCGATAGATCGGCCAAAAGGCAGCAGCCTCTGGATCGTTGAGATTCATCAATTGGCCAACGATCGATGTCTTATTTGCCTGGATGCCGGCCCGAACCAGCGCGATCGCCGAATCGAGGCTGGGCGGCTCCTCATTTTGGGCGCAGCAGAGAGGCGCCAGCGTGAGGACTGCCAGACTCATGTTGAGAAGTAGAGCTTTGTTCATCAACATTTGAATCTCCTGCGCCACATTTTCCGTGGCAATTGAATGTGAAGTTCAGGCGAAACAGGCGCACAGGTTAGCCTCATCATCAGCGCTTCCACATGGCAGGATTCCCATCTACCTCGGCACGCCCTCCAGAATTGGCCGGGCGTCGGATGTGGACCTCTACCCTCTGCACGGTTGATCATTGGGGACTGTCCCTTTCATCGCCATTCAGATCGTTCAGTGTTATTGCAGGCTTGGCAGATTTCATCAGAAGCTAGGACTTGGCGCACGCTGGATTCGTCCGTCTGCCATCTAGGTGCAATTGCGGTGCCACAGTGAAGTCCTTTCACCTCAGCATCGATCGGGCACGCGAGGAAATTTAATTGACGCTATTTCGGCAACTGACGCAATCGCGGCACAGAGGCATGCACGTCTAATCATGTGGAATCTTGTCGGCCACGTGCACAGGCGGTTTGTCAGTTCGGCAGAGACTCTCGAACCCCGACACAGTGTGAAGTATTGCGAAGTCTCTCCGCCGGCACAAGACTGGTAGACGATGCCCTTCGAGTTCGCGACGGCAACAGTTCGCAGCAGAGCTCCTCACGGTGGTCTCGGCCGAGACGTTTACGGTGACAGATAAGCCGACAGCCGACCTCGTCCGTGAAGGTGCTGGGCGTGTGCAGGATGCCGGCTGCGACGTCGTGCTCGGTGTACGAGCCTATCCATCGGAAGCTCCATAAGAGCTGGCACCCATAGCCCGCAGAGCAGTGTCGACGATGCTTTGCGCTTCAGAAACGATGGCGGCCAGGTGCTTTTCGCCCTCAAAGCTTTCAGCGTAGATTTTGTAGATGTTTTCCGTCCCCGAGGGGCGCGCTGCAAACCACCCGCTGCGAGCGACTACTTTCAATCCCCCAATGGGTGCTCCGTTGCCTGGAGCCGAAGTCAGCTTCGCGATAATCGGCTCGCCAGCCAGCTCCGACGCTTTTACCGCGCTTGGAGATAACTTTTGCAATCTCGCCTTCTGTTCCGGAGTCGCGGCGGCGTCAATGCGCGTGTAGCAAGGGGCTCCGAACTCCTTGGTCAGCGCCAGATAGTGTTCTCCGGGATCCCGTCCCGAGCGGGCAGTGATCTCCGCCGCGAGCAGGTCCATAATCGGCCCATCCTTATCCGTGGTCCAGACGGTGCCGTCTTGCCGCAGAAAGCTCGCCCCGGCGCTCTCTTCTCCGCCGAAACAGTATGAGCCGTCATAAAGGCCCGGGACGAACCATTTGAATCCGACGGGGACTTCGCGCAACTCGCGGCCGAGCTTTTGCGCGATCCGGTCAATCATGCTGCTGCTCACGAGGGTCTTCCCCACGGCAGCATCGCGGCGCCATTGTGGGCGGTTGGTGAGCAGATATTGAATGGTCACGGCTAGATAGTGATTGGGATTCATGAGGCCCGCCGAAGGAGTTACGATTCCGTGGCGGTCCGAATCGGGATCGTTTGCAAACGCCACCTGGTAGCGGTCTTTCAGGCCGACGAGACTCGCCATCGCATAAGGGCTCGAGCAATCCATACGGATTTTCCCGTCGTGATCGACGGTCATGAAGGAAAAAGTCGAATCCAGGATAGGATTGACGACATCGATTTCCAGTCTGTACACGGAGTTGATCGGTTCCCAATAGGGCTGTGCGGCTCCGCCCAAGGGGTCGACGCCAAGTTTGAGACCCGCGCTGCGGATCGCATCCATATCCACGACACTCTGGAGGTCACGCACGTAAGGCAGGACAAAATCCTCCTGGTGTGTCGTCGCGGCCCGAATGGCCTTGGTAAACGGGATTCGCTTCACACCTGTAAGCCCGACGAGCAAAAGCTCATTTGCGCGCGCCTCGACCCAACGGGTCACGTCGGTATCGGCAGGGCCACCATTAGGCGGGTTGTATTTGAAGCCTCCATCCTCCGGCGGATTATGAGACGGAGTGATCACGATGCCGTCAGCCAAATGCTCTTGGCGGCCTTGGTTATAAACCAGAATTGCCCGCGAAATCACCGGCGTCGGAGTGACTCCATCGCCCTGCTGGATGATCGTTTCTACGTCGTTTGCGGAAAGCACCTCGAGCGCAGTGCGCTGGGCCGGTCCGGACAGGGCGTGAGTGTCCTTGCCCATGTAGAGCGGACCTTCGATGCCGTGCTGGCGGCGATAATCACAGATTGCCTGCGTAATCGCCAGAATATGAGCTTCGGTGAACGTGCCGCGCAGCGGGGTGCCGCGATGTCCGCTCGTGCCAAAACTGACTCGTTGATTGGGATCTTCCAGGTTCGGGCGGCATTCGAAATAGGCCGCCTCCAGCCGAACGGGATCGATGAGCATTTCCCGCGGGGCAGGCTTGCCCGCAAGGGGAGAAATACCGGTTTCACTCTTCGAAGAAGCTTCAAGGCTACCAGACATGGTTTCACCTTCCGGATCTCGGACGCGTATTCGGCGATCGTGCGGCCCCTCGAGCAGTTCCCAAGCTTGCAAGGTTCTGGAGCGCCTCTTGCGCCCATGCCTGCGGCTCAGTGTACAACCTGACCTTGCCGCCTGGTGTTTCTTTCGGGCTTTAAACGTGCGGGTACTTCCATCCGGTGATTTCAGGCGCGTCGATGCCGTGCTTGTACGCGTGAGCGCGGCACTCAATCTGCTTGTTGCGAAACTTCTCCTTCGCATGCCCACCGATCTTTTGAAGTTTGGGTACGCGGTCGATGGCATCGATCGCCAGACTGAAGCGGTCGGTCTCATTGTTCATGGCCAGTTCCATTGGCGTGTTGATGTTGCCTTTTTCTTTGTAACCGCGCACATGCAGATTCTGGTGATTTTTACGCCGGTAGGCGAGACGGTGAATTAGCCAGGGATAGCCGTGGAAGTTAAAGATGATTGGCTTGTCTGTCGTGAAGAGTGAATCGAAGTCCGCATCCGTCAGACCATGCGGGTGTTCTGTGCTCGGTTGCAGCTTGAATAGATCCACCACGTTGACGAAGCGGATTTTCAGGTCGGGGAACGCCTCGCGCAGGAGCACCGTCGCCGCCAGCGCTTCCTGCGTTGGGATATCCCCCGCCGCCGCGAAGACGACATCCGGCTCCGTCCCTTCGTCGTTGCTTGCCCACTCCCAGATTCCAATGCCCTTGGTGCAGTGCTCGATCGCGGCGTCCATGTTCAGGTACTGCAGGTGGAGCTGCTTGTCGGAGACGATCACGTTCACGTAGTTCTCGCTCCGCAGACAGTGGTTTGCAACCGACAGCAGGCAGTTCGCGTCCGGAGGCAGGTAGATGCGCGTGACCGCCGCGCTTTTGTTAAGCACCACATCGAGGAATCCTGGGTCTTGGTGGGTAAACCCATTGTGATCCTGGCGCCACACCGTCGAGGTGATCAGCAGGTTGAGAGAAGCGATCGGGCGGCGCCACGTGAGATGGTTACAGATCGAGAGCCACTTCGCATGCTGGTTAAACATCGAGTCGATCACGTGGACAAACGCCTCATACGAGGAGAAGAACCCGTGCCGCCCCGTCAGCAGATAACCTTCGAGCATTCCCTCCATCGTGTGCTCGCTCAGCATCTCCATCACGCGCCCATCGGTCGAAAGTTCCCCCCCGTCCTGGTCTTCTGGGAAATTCTCCGCGATCCAGAACTTCTTGCTGACCTCGTAGACCGCCTGCAACTTGTTTGAAGTCGTCTCATCCGGACCGAAGACGCGAAAGTTAGTCATATTCGTTTTCATGACATCGCGGAGCAGAAGACCAAGCGGCGGCACATTCTCAGTTTCGATGGCCCCGGGCTTGTCGACTTTGATCCCATAATCGCGGAAGTCCGGCATGCGCAGGTTTCGTTTGAGCAGGCCGCCATTCGCGTGGGGGTTGGCGCCCATGCGGTGGTTGCCCGAGGGAGCCAGCGCCCTCAGCTCAGGAATCAGCCTGCCGTTTTGATCGAACAGTTCCTCGGGCTTTTGCTCGCGCATCCAGGCTTCGAGCTTTCGTAGCTGTTCGGGATTCTTCTTCACATCGACGAGCGGCACTTGGTGCGCACGCCAGAATCCTTCCAGCCGGTGGCCGGCCACTTCCTTCGGTGCGCCCCATCCCTTGGGCGAGCGCAGCACAATCATCGGCCAGCGCGGGCGGCTGGCGATGCCGGTGCTTCGGCTCTTTTGCTGGTGCGACCGGATTTCGTTCACACAATGTTCGAGCGTGGCTGCCATTGCCTGGTGCATGCTCTCCGGATCGGAACCTTCCACGAAGTACGGTGTCCATCCATAACCGCGCATCAGGTCTTCGAGCTCTTCATGCGTTATGCGCGCCAGCAGCGTCGGATTATTGATCTTGTATCCGTTCAGGTGAAGAATCGGTAGGACCGCACCATCCCGCATCGGGCTCAGGAACTTGCTGATGTGCCAGGAAGTCGCCAGTGGCCCCGTCTCCGACTCGCCGTCTCCCACGACCGCGGCGACAATCAGGTCGGGATTGTCGAATGCTGCGCCGCAAGCATGAGACAGCACGTACCCGAGCTCGCCCCCTTCGTGGATCGAGCCGGGCGTCTCCGGAGTGCAGTGGCTTCCAATGCCTCCGGGAAACGAGAACTGTTTGAAGAATTCGTGAAGACCCTGAACGTCCTCGCTCTTGTCCGGATAGATCTCCGAGTACGCGCCCTCGAGATAACACGGCGCCAGTACTCCTGGAGCTCCATGGCCGGGTCCGGCCATGAAGATCATCTCCTGATCGTACTTTTTGATGAGGCGGCTCAGGTGAATGTAGAGGAACGAGAGTCCCGGACTCGAACCCCAATGCCCGAGAAGGCGGTTCTTGATGTGTTCCGGCTTCAGCGGCTCCCGTAGCAGTGGGTTGTCCTGCAGGTAAATCATGCCAAGCGCAAGATAGTTGCAGGCTCTCCAGTAGGCATCCAGTTTCTGAACCTCATCCCGAGTTAACGGCGATCCTGCGGTCGTGGATCTTGCCGGTCCGTACGCACTCAGCGATGAACTGAGCGTTGCTTCTGCTTCGGCTACGGGTGTCATCTGGTTCGCTCCTGTCTTCCGTTCGAGGATTTTCGCTTTGCTTCCATCGATGATCGCACCGAATGGTTGGTTCTATTTTTAAAGTTGAAGCGCATACAGCTGTGATCGGGATCACACTCGGACGAAAGGTTGCAGAGGGCTTTCGTGTTTCAAAAAGCGCTCGTTCTTTCAGCGAGAGCGCCTGAAGCTAGAAAACGGCGCCCAGTGCCTTCTGGGCGCCGTTTGAGTCGACTTGAATCTACTGCTGGTTATCCCGGGGTGATGAATGACCGTCATCGACCCAGGGTCGGAGGAGGGACCTTCAAATGCTCCCGTGAGCGTTTCGAGCGCGGAGCAGCTGTATCTACGGCGACCGAGTGTTCAGGTCTTGCCTCCGCGATTAAGCGCCAACTGGAACCGTTCTTCTGCGAGAAGGTTCTCCGCAAAGAGGCATTCTGCGAAACCCTTTACGTACTTGGAGTATCTGTTTCCGGAGATGCCACCGGCAACGTGAAATGAAACGTTGCGCCACTTCCGCCATTGCCGTTGGCCCAGATTTGGCCGCCGTGCGACTCCACGATGGTTTTGCTGATGGCCAAGCCCATGCCGCTGCCTTGCGGTTTGGTCGTGAAGAATGCGTCGAAGATTTGATCGGCCTTGCCCACTGGGAGTCCGGGACCCGTGTCGTTTACAGAGATCTCGATTTCGCGATCCTGCCTCAACTGCGATCTGACCGTGAGCACGCCGCCTGTGTCGCTCATGGCCTCAATTGCATTCAGCATCAGGTTCATGAGAACCTGCTGGACCTGAACCCGATCTGCAATGACGTTGGGAAGGTCATTGGAGAGATCCGTGCGGAGGGAGACCGCGTGCCGGGTGGCTTGTCCCCGCAGCAACTCCACCATCTCGATGATCACCTCGTTTACCCCCAGCGGTCCCCGTTTGGGCGTCTCTTTCTTGTAGAGCGAGCGCAAACGGTCGATGATCTCTGACGCCATCGTACCCATTTCGATGATTGTCGCCGCCCGCTCGCGAACCTCCGACAGGTCCGGAGGGTTGCGTTCAAGAAACTCAATTTGGAGGCTGGCATTGAGGATGGACGCCGTGATCGGCTGATTCAATTCGTGAGAGATGGAAGCAGCCAGCTCTCCCATCGTGCTGACCCGGCCGACGTGGGCCAGATCTGCCTGCAACTGCTCGGCGCGCTTGCGATCCTCGATATCGGTCGCCACCGCGCACCACTTGACAACCTTGCCTCGGCTGTCGCGCAGAGGCCGGGCGCGGGTCTGGAACCAGCGATACACTCCGTCGGACCCGCGCCGAAGGCGGGATTCATAATCTAGTGGCTGGCCCGTGGACTGCGCGGTACGCCATCGTTCCAGAACGCGTTTGAGATCGTCGGGATGGATCGCCTTTTCCCATCCTGAACCCGAGGCCTGTTCCGCGCTCAAGCCCGTATATTCCAGCCATCCACGATTCACGAAGGGGCGATCGCCCCTTGGGTCGGCAACGAACGCCAGTGCGGGCATCGTTTCTACCGCTTCCCGGAACTTCCTCTCCTGCTCCTGCATCTGCTGAACCCGGAACTGATAGACGGCCCAAATGAACAGGAAGAACGCCGCCACGCACGCGGCGCGGAACAAGTTCGTCTGGTACCACGCCGGAGGGATGGTGAAATCAAGAGAGTCGCCAATCTCGTTCCACACGCCGCTGTTGTTGCAGGCAAGAACGCGAAACTTGTAATGCCTCGGCGGCAGGTTCGTGTACTCCACGTGGCGAACGTTGACCAGCTCTCTCCAGTCCTTGTCCTGGCCTTCGAGCTTGATCCGGAAGCGCACCTTCTCCGGTACCACCAAACTCAATGCTGTGTAATCAATGTCGAGGTTGCGGACCTGTGCCGGCAGCTTCATGCCGCTCGAGAGATCGAAAGGCTTGTCATCGGCGGTGATTTTCTCGATGTGGACCGGCGGCGGCAGCTTATTGAACGCAAGATGATGCGGATCGACAACGCTCACGCCGTCGAAGGTTGCGAACCATATTCTTCCATCGGACGACTTTGTCACTGCGGGGCTGGTGCCGCCAACGATGGGTCTGCTTCTCACCCCGTCGGAGCTATCGAACAGAGTGGTTTTGAGAACGTACCTGGGATCGCTCACCCAGGCATCCAACTCGGAACGGGCGATGCGCACCAGGCCGCACGGCATATAAAGCCATACCGAGTGGTCGTCATCCTCAATCGACCAGTGAACCGTCTCGCAGGGCAATCCGTTCGCGCTGGTGAGCGTGGCAATGTGACCGTCCTTGATTCGGCTGAGCCCGCCCTGAGTTGCAGCCCACAGCGCGCCCCTCGATCCGAAGCGCAGATGGGTGACACGCCCTTTGCCCAATCCATTGGCAGCGGTGTAGGTGGTAAGAACCCGGCCATCCTTGAGATACGCTAATCCCCCCGCCTCATCTAAAAACCCCAGCCACAATCCGTCCTTTGGCAGATCGAGCAGCAAGGCGGCCCAGAAGTAGCCTGGCCGCCCGGGCCACGAGATCTTCTCGACGACACCCTCAGGCTTCCACTTGAAAAAGCCCACATTGCCGTTCAGTATCCAAACGTTTCCGCGGCCATCTCCGGAGATCGAAGCGACATTCCCGCCAAGCGCGTCATAAGCACTAACAAATCGACCTTTGTCGAAGTAATACACAGCCTCCGCTGTCCCGACCCATAACCGGCCGCGATCGTCCAGTCCTTGCGCACTGATACCGCCTCTCAGCCCGCTATTTGCGATCTCCGCAGCGGAGCTCTGGGCGGCACTTGGGTGGGGGTCGCGGTTTCCTTTTAATGAGCTCACGCTTCGGTAGGTCGCGATGCGACCGCTCTGCCATCGGCTCAATCCGAGTCGTGTACCGATCCAGACACTTCCATCCGCAGTCGCTTCCACTGAGGCGACAGTCGCATTCAGAAGGCCCTCGTCGCGCGAGATGGTGGACACCGCGGGAACACGAAACCGGTCGAGACCGCCGAGGGTGCTGACCCAGATAGTGCCTTCGCGATCCTCAAAGATGCTTACGACGCCGTCGTCGGTGAGTCCTTCGATGGCCGAGAACTTTTCGATTCTGCCATCGCGCAGCTGTAAAACTCCCTGATTGTCAGTGCCAATCCACAGACGTCCGTCTTTGCTGCGGAAGAACGGAGATGCCCGAATATCGCCTGCAATACCTGCCAGAGCATATTTCCGGATTCTTCCGTCTGAAAGCTGGTAGAGTCCGTTCGGTGTTCCAATCAGCAACTCCCCGGCATCGTCCTCGATGAGTGCGTTAGTGTAGCGGACGCCGGGGGGAAGCGCGTACTGCCGTGGAGGTCCGGGCGCCCATCGCCAGACGGCCGTTTCACCCGAAACCCATAGAGTTCCTTTGCGGTCCTCGTAGATGCGAAATGCAGAGTTCCCGAAGCTGCCGCTTCCGTTGCACTCAACCTTTGCGCTGCGAACGGCGCAAATTCTGCCCGGAGAAATAAGACTGATCCAAACGGTACCCAGGCGGTCTTGAAAGACTTTTCCGACAATTTGTCCAGCCAATTCCGGAAGAGTGGTTAACCTACCATCTTTCCACTTCGCCAGGCCTTTTTGCGTGCCGATCCACAGCGTGCCGTCGCGTGAAACCAGGAGGTCTCGGATGAGGCTGCTCGGGAGTTGTTGGCCTGCCGGCGGCTGCCAGGGAACAGGGCGTCCGACCCCGTCAAATCGGAACAGGCCAGAGTCCGCTCCAAGCCAGAGATAGCCATCGGGCGTCTGGGCAATCGAGTCAATTATGCCGTTGACGAAGCCGTCCCGGACCTTCCATGCGGTATGGCCGTATTGGCTAATGTCGAGGGGCGGGTCAAGCGCGCGGGAGCAAGAGGAGCCTGCGAGCAGGATGCCCAGCCAAAAGGCGGCGCTGGCGTACGCTTTCTTCATGAAGGGTTCGTGAAGATGAACAACTGTCGCAGGTATTTCGGCTTATTATATCGGCATGCCTTAGGAAACCGAGCTGGAGATGGGGCATGATCGACGCAAGACTCATAGCTCACCGCCTGTTGCCTGCCGCGCTCTTGTTTGCTGCCGCGCTCCTGCCGACGCCAGCCCACGCCCAGACTGAAACAGCTTCGATTCGTGGCACAATCACGGATTCGTCCGGCGCGGTCGTGCCCGGCGCCACCGTTCGCCTCGCAGACGTGGATCGCGGCACGGCCATCGAAGCGGCCACCGAAAGCGACGGCGTTTACACGTTTGCGAATGCCCTCCCGGGCAAGTACCGCGTGGATGTGGAGAAGGCGGGGTTCAGAACTGTCCAGATGATTGGGATCACGCTGAATGTCCAGCAGAACCTGGAGCAGAATTTCAAGCTCGAGATCGGTTCTCCTTCGGAGACCGTCACGGTCGAAGCCAATGCCGAGAATCTGAACACGAGCGACGCAACCGTGAGCACACTAGTTGACAACCAGTTCGTTGAGAACATGCCGTTGAACGGCCGCAGCTTCGGCTCGCTGCTCGACTTGGTACCGGGCGTGGTGCTGAACTCGGCCAACTTCTACGATCAGGGACAGTTCAGCGTGAACGGCCAACGGCCCGACGCAAATTACTTCACAGTGGACGGGGTGAGCGCGAATATCGGGACGAACGCCTCTAACCCGGGCCAGGGCGGTGCGGGACAGCTTCCCGCCACTAGCGCCTTCGGCGGGATGAGTAATCTTGTCTCGCTCGATGCCTTGCAGGAGTTCCGGGTTCAGACTTCCACGTTCGCGCCCGAATTCGGACGCACGCCCGGCGCCCAGGTTTCTGTAGTGACCAAGACAGGCACAAACGATATTCACGGCACGGCATTCGAATATTTCCGCAACGATCTACTGGATGCGAATGACTGGTTCGCGGATAACAAGGGACTCAAGAAAGCCGCATTGCGGCAGAACGACTTTGGCGGTGTATTGGGCGGCCCGATCAAGAAAGACGAGTTATTCTTCTTCGGCACATACGAGGGTCTCAGGGTGCGGCAACCTCAGGTGGCAAATACCTACGAACCAACCATCGTCACCCGCCAGAGCGCACCGGCAGCCGTTCAGCCTCTGCTCAACGCGTTCCCCAAGCCGAACGGTCAGGATCTTGGGAATGGAACTGCTGGATTCGCGGCCACCTACTCCGATCCCTCTTCGCTGGATTCCTTCAGCGGCCGTATCGATTATCTCTCGAAAAAGGCGACTCTGTTCGGGAGGTACAGCGATGCACCGTCAAGCATTCAGCAACGCGGCGCGGGCGCCGGCCAAGAGAATTACAACAACCTTATCCACACAGACTACCGGCTAAGAGGCGTAACCCTCGGCAGCAACCAGCTCATTACCTCCCGGCTTACAAACGAGACTCGGTTCAATTACAGCAGAAGCAGGGCGCACACTTTTTTCACCCTGGACGACTTCGGTGGGGGAGTTCCGCCGCTGACTTCCGCCTTTTTCCCTTCCGTGGCCTCTCCACAAAACTCGGATGTCGCCTTCTTCGGCGACCTCAACCCGTATGGCCTCAAGTATCTCGCAGGCGAATTGGGAAACAATCTCGAGCAGCAGATCAATGTTACCGACAATCTTGCGCAGACCATCGGGTCGCATCTCCTCAAGTTGGGACTCGATTATCGCCGGCTCAGGCCAGAAGAGGATCCGGGAGGATACGCCAGCGAGTATGTCTTCGGATCCCTGCCGAATGTGCTGGCGAACAAAATGATTGAAGCGTTCGTCATTTCAAGAACACCTTCAACATTGGCGTTTCCGAACTGGAGCCTGTTCGCGCAGGACACTTGGAAAGTATCGAAAATTATCACATTGACGTACGGGCTGCGCTGGGATTACGACGCTGCGCCGTCATCGCCGAACGGCACTTTGCCGTTCACCGTGACCGAGATAAACAACTTTGCGACGATGACACTTGCCCCGGCGGGGACGCCGCTATGGCACGCTCAGAAGGACGATCTCGCGCCTCGGCTCGGCATTGCGTGGAATCCGCGCCACGATCTGGTCATACGAGCGGGCGCTGGTGTTTTTTACGATCTTGGCTATTCGTTGACGGCGGCAGCTACGGTTTCATACCCATATGGGCAATCGAAGACAATTTTCAATACTTCGTTTCCTTTAAACTCTGCAAATGCCGCGCCGCCGCCGTTCACGACATCGCCTCCGTACTCCTCAATGCTGGTAGTGGATCCAAACCATGTCTTACCCAGGACCTACGAATGGAATGCGGCACTGGAGCAGAGATTGTCCCGCGCCGACGTCTTTGAGCTAACCTACGTCGGCGCAGGCGGCCGCAAGCTGATGCGAGATGATTTTTACAATGCTCCCAACCCGGATTTCACTGGCCAGTTCCAAATCCTGAGCAATCACGGGACGTCGAATTACGACGCGCTGCAAGCCGAATATCGGCATCGAGTGACGCACGGTTTACAGACGCTTCTCTCGTACACATGGGGCCACTCGATCGACGATGTCTCAAGCGACGGCAATTACCAGAATGGCCCGGTGACCAATCCTGCCCTGGATCGCGGACCGTCCGATTATGACGTCCGGCAAACATTTTCCAGTGCTCTCTCCTACAATATTCCCGGTCCGTCAACCAGAGCGCTGAAGCAGATTTTTGGAGACTGGTCCGCTGATACGATCATTTACGTCCGCACCGCTCCTCCGGTCAATGTGGTGACTGGGAAGGTCCTGGCCGGAACTATCTTTTCCGGAGCAAGTAGCGCGCAACGCCCGAGCGTTGTTCCCAATCAGCCGTTCTACCTGCATCCTTCCGGCGCAGCCGGTGGCAAGATCATTAACGCGGCGGCTTTTACGACGCCTGTTCCTGCCACTGCGCAAGGCAATCTGGGACGCAATGCCCTGCGCGCGTTCGGCGCCACTCAGTGGGATATGACCTTGCGCCGCCAGTTCCGATTCACTGAGAAACTCGGCCTTCAGTTCCGAAGCGACTTCTTCAACCTTCTTAACCACCCGAACTTCGGTCGTCCGATCAACTATTTGAGCTCTCCCCAGTTCGGACAGTCGACGCAGATGCTGAACAGCTCCCTGGGCGGTGGCGGTCAGAACGGCGGCCTCAATCCCCTCTACCAGATCGGCGGCCCGCGCTCGATCCAGCTCGCGGCGAAACTGCAGTTCTAGCTATCGTAGAGGGCGCGCTAGAAGACGCAGAAGAGCACTCAGTCGATTCAGAGCGCCGGAAACAACTGAAATCTACCACTGACCCTTCGCCTCGGAATCTCCGGCTGCATTGCCCTGATCGGGGGATAGCCCAACAGTGTCGCCGGACGACTGCTCGGTCTGCTGCGTCAGAGACGCTCCGGGGAATCTGGGAATCAGCCGATCGGGAAGGGTATAGAACGTGCCGAGACTTGCAGAGAAGGCCAGCTTGGATAGGAAGTGCCCGAGGGCAATCACGTTGGTCGATTGCTGAGCAGCTGAATAAATATTCAGCGAAGACCAGTAGGTAAATAGGAGAAACTCGGTCGGACCTTGGCAACTGGAATTGCGCAGGAGATCGACCCCGAGAAAGCCGGGTACCGTGCGGCGGGCGAGCTGCGCATACAAGCCGTCTGTGCGCAAACTGTCGATCAGAAAGCGCTCTCGACTCGGCAGCGCATGCAGCAGTTTTAGTTCAGAGATCATTGCAATCCTCCAATCGATGGAATGCCTGCGCGTCGCTGCCGATCCTCTGGAAGCGACGCGCCGGGTTAAGGGTTTAAGGTTCGAGGTTATTGCGGATCATATGCCACTCGCGCGCGTCGAACGGGTCTTCGCCCGATTCCCAGTCAAGATTGTCAAGCTGCGCATCAAAACCGGTGTCGTCGAAGTACTCCCCGTTGTCGGCAGCTGCTCCGTCCTCTTCCATTGCGGTATTTAACGCATCCTCTAGGCTCTCCTCCCTGGTGCGGGATGCCGTTGTTTCCTCCTCCTTCCTCGGTTTCTTGCCGTTCGTCGCGTTGTCTTCTCCGCCCTCCATCGTTTAGATCTCCTTCTGGCGCCGCCCCTCCTGCAGGCGGCCCGAATCTGATCATGACGGACGATGGATGCGGCAAAACGCTCCTGTTACCTGCGGCACGTTGATGAGCACGCACATCGTCCGGCGGAAAAAATCAGGAATGGATCCCACGCCGTGGAGTCGACATGGACTGCGCCTGCTCGAAGCGGAGAATGATCGCGTTGAGTCCCAGCGCGTGACCGCAGAGGACGCGCATCAGCGTGGGAAGAGATGGGCAGATGGAACCATTTTCGATGCGCGACAGATGAGTCCGGGAGACGCCCGTGACACGTGCCAGGGCTTCCTGGCTTATGTGGCGCTGGACCCGGATCGCCTTGATGTGTGCGCCGATCCGTGAGGGAAGCTCGCAATCGATGTTGCCGGAAATCTGCGGGGCAACATCGAGCCGAAGGAATTCGACGTTCAGAGGCCGGGCGCATCGCCTACAGCGGCCCGTCTCTGTTAGGAACGCCCTCAAATGACAATGCGGACAATCGACGGTCTCACGCAGAGCGAACATAGGTTGATAGATAGACACTGGTTCTCCTTCGAATAAAGAAAAGGATTGCGAAAAGTGAGGCGTTGGATGAGCTGTGAACGAATGAGATCTCAGCCGAGGTCTTCCATGGTCAGGTCACTGAGGAACGGCTCGAATGTGGCGATTCGGCGTTTCCTGCGCGGCCCGATCTGGTCTTCGGCGACGATGTCGGCGTCGGCGTAGAGCGCGCCGCCGTAGAACAGCCAGTCGCCGACACGCTGGAGAGCGAATTCTTTGCTCGTTGTGGCGACGCGCACCTCATCGCGCGTCAGATGCACGCCGAGAAATGGGCCCAGCACTGGGCCGGTCGAGCGGGGAGACGTGGAGTCGAGATCCTGTCCCGCGGGATGGCCGTTGCGGAGGTCGAGGAAGACGGACATGGTTTTCCTTTCGGTTGTAAGGTGGTTGGTTTGGGGTGGAGAGCGAGGCGGGGCGAGGAAGTGCGGAGGGAGGGAAGAAGGGAAGTGGGCGAGGAGCACCGCCCTCACAGTTGGTTTTTGCGGAGGGGAGAAGCAGGTTTGAGAACGGGTATTCCCGGACGTGGTTTGATTGTGAGAGGTTTAGAGACCGAGTCCGGACGCCGCGTTCTTCGTGAAGAGCTCGCCTAACCGTATATAACGGTCCAGATTTTTCAGCGACTTATGGGAGGTCTGGCGTTGGATGAGGTAGGTGGGGACGCCGTTCCGGGCGCATTCCGTCACGCAGCCTGCACGTAAGCTATGCGCGCCCAGCGCTTCAATGTTCTTCAGTCCAGCCCTGGCCGCAATCTTCTTCACGAGCCGACCGATGCTGTCGCTGTGGAGCCCTCTGGGCGACAGCCTGCCGACCTGGTCAATTTTTCTGAAGACGCACCCGGAGACGATTTGCGCCCTCTCTATATATAGGAGCAATGCGCGGACGGCGCAGGTCGATTCGTTGGCGCCCCGGGGAATCGCGACCGTGCGGCCGGCTGCCTCCTGATCGGTCTTCGAGCGTCGGATAGTCAGGGTCATGCCGCAACCTTTTTCAGGCACTATGATCACATCCCCGACCCTGAGAGCGGCTGTCTCTGATCGCCGAAGCGCGGCAGCGAAAGAGACCAGCACCAGTGCCTTATCTCTCAGGCCGGCGAGGGTATCCGGGCAGGCCGCAACCATCCGCCGGATCTCGGGCGTGAGGAGCGGGTCCTTCATGGATTGTTTGGAACCGATGGTGCGGCGAATCCCCTTGAAGGTTGCGAGGACCAACGGATGACGGGTCGGTGAATCGATCATCCCCAGGACCGACTTGTGTACATAGGCGATCGCGCTCAATGCTTTTGTCAGGCTGGCTACCTTGAAGGTCGAGGATCGATCCGCGAGATAGAGAGCCAGGCTCTCCGGACGGGCAGGCAGAGCACACAACTGATGTGCCTCGGCCCACGCGGCGAAGGGCGCCCGGAGGGCGTTCATCTTGATCCTTGACGGCCCTCTACGTCCCCCAGAATCGAGATGGGAACGAAGCGAAACGAAGTTTAGTGAAGCTTCGTTCCTTAGAGGACACAATCTCTTTCTGTTTTCCCAGAGCACTTGCATTGTTGCCTCGACCAAAGCTCGCCTGTAATCCTTCGAGTGAACTCAGTTCGACCCAGCCATCTATTCGATCGATCTTCCGACCATGATTACTTGTTCGAACTCCCTTTCAATAAGGGAGCGGGGTGCCCAATCACTCGGACGATGTTCTATTTCACACCATAGCCCACACCGGGCTGCCCCACGTGCGAACCGAATTGCAATGATGTCTCGTAATCTCGTCCGTTGCGCCACATCCAGGTACAAACGGACGGCAAGTTTGCGTGCCAGTGCCACCGTGGCGACCTGGCGTCCCCGACGCATGGTCAGATGCAGGAACTCGCGTCGCCAAGCTGGATTACAGCGAGTGGCGGCTTGCGCCGCTTCCAGCAGAAGAAAACGCAGAAGCGAGTTGCCCTGTTTGCTGATGTGTCCCAGCCGCTGCCGGCTGGCACTGGAGTCTTCGCAGGGGATCAGTCCCAGATAGCTGCCGATCTGCTTGCCGCAACGAAAACGCTCCGGAGACCCGATGATCAGAACATAGGCCAGCGCCGTCAGTGGACCAACACCTGGATGCGTCATGAGTCGTTGCGCCTCCGGATACTGTTCCACCTGCTTCTCAATAGCAGCTGTTAACGCTGCGATGCGCGGAGTCAACCCGTCGAGCAACTCGAGCAGGTCCTCACGGCGCCTGGTCGCCCACGGCATCAGCTGAAATGACTCCAGCTGCGCTCTTCCCGTTTTGCTCCACAGTCCCCTCTTGCGCCGTACTCCCTCGTTCAGAGCCACGGCCTGAAGTTGGTTCATCACTCGCGTTCGCATCTGCACCAGCCGATGGCGATGCCACAGCAGCTGTCGCAGATCGCGATTGCCGACATCCGGCAACCATACTCGCGGGAAGCGATTCTCCACCAGCAGTGTGCGCAGAAGCCGGGCGTCTTCACGGTCGTTCTTTTGCTTGCGCACGCGCTTGGCCTTGATCTCTGCCGCATCGCCAACCCAGAGCTCGTGTCCCAACTCCGCAAGCAGACGTTCGAACCAGCGCGCGTGCCCCGTGGCTTCGATCCCCACGCGCACCTTTACTCCTTGCTCTTTCAGCGTCCGGTAGAACCTCTCTGCTTCTCCATTGCTGTGCATCAACGGCTGTTCGCCGCACTCACCGCTTTCGGTATCTACCCACGCGATCTGCTGAAAACTCGGGTGATAGTCACAACCTACTATCAACATGTTCGGCTCCTTTCTCCCGAGCCTTGGTCGTCAGCAACTGATGAAAGTGTAAGCCGGAGCGAAGCGGACTTATAATGGCTCCACGCGTCCGGCTCCTTCCTCCTCGAGCCCTTGGTCAGTCAGCAACTGCCAACTGCGCTCAGGCTCCGAAGGAGCCGACGCTTTTATGAAATCACTCGTCATGTATGGTCCGCCGCCGTTTTGCAAGCGAAGGAGGCGGAGTGATGTGGAAAAATCAAGCCCTTCAGCCTGATCCAGCACAGAAATCTGAGCTGACCAACGACGCTGCAACCATTGCCAAAATGAATAAGGACATCAGAGAGTTCACTGACAATGACAATGGCCTCGCCCAAATCATTAAGAATGGAATCAAGAACTTCTCGCGTAACCCAAGAGAAGCGAAACGGTTCGTTAATTCATTCCGCTTTTACTACTTTCTTCGATCGGCTCTAGTCCAAGCTGCAGAGGTCCAAGACCCGAGGTGCAGGAGTGTGAGATGGAATGAGGCAAATTGGCCTGGCCTAGCTCAGATTCCGTGTTCAGACGTAATTATATGGGTTGATTCCAAGTCTCCTCATACGGGAGATGAGGGTTGTGCGGATGATGCCTAAGCGTAGTGCGGCACCATCAGCGCCGGCCACGCGTCCTTTGCACTCGGTGAGTGCGCGCACGATCTCTTCATGCTGCGTCTTCATCCGCTCGCTCTTCGCACTGGTACCTCTCAACGAAGCGACAGTCTCCCTGACGATTCGTGTAATATCGTCCTCCGATCTCGAAGATGAGACCAGCACCGGTTCGTCCCTCTTGACCTTGCGAAGTTCAGCAAGAGGAGCTTCGAGCGACCTGCCGCGGGTCAGGATCACGGCACGCTCGACAAAGTTCTCCAGTTCGCGGATGTTGCCCGGCCAATCCCAGGCCGTAAGCCCCTTCATCACGGATACGGGAACCGCTTCGATGCGCTTCTGCATTTGCTTGGCGCACTTCTGTACAAAGTAGCCGACCAGCAGCGGAATATCCTCCCTGCGTTCCCTCAGGGGCGGAATGCGGATGGGAAACACGTTCAGGCGGTAATAGAGATCGTTGCGGAACTCCCGGTCGGCGACCATCTTTTCCAGATCGCGGTTGGTGGCCGCCACCAGCCGCACGTTTACCTTGCGGGTATGGGTGCTGCCCAGGCGCTCGAATTCTCGCTCCTGTAAGACCCTCAGCAGTTTCGGTTGGATCTCGGGCGGAATATCCCCTACTTCATCCAGGAACAGCGTGCCTTGATCGGCGAGTTCCATGCGCCCGAGTTTTTGACTTATGGCACCGGTGAAGGCCCCTTTTTCATGCCCGAACAGTTCGCTCTCGAGAAGCCCCGTGGGAATGGCGGCGCAATTGAGCTTCACAAAGGTGCGCTCCGTGCGCCGGCTGCGTTCGTGTATGGCGCGGGCGATCAGTTCCTTTCCGGTTCCGGTTTCGCCCAGCAAAAGAACGGTGGAATCGCTGGGGGCGACGGTTTCAACCAACTGCAAAACGTGCCCCAGCGTCGGGCTGCGTCCGATAATCTGCTCGAACCCCATCTCGCTGCGGAACTCCTCTTCGAGATAGAGCTTCTCCTCGGCAAGCTTGTTTGCCTGTTTGGAAATCTCGTCGTAGGTCATGGCTTGATCGATTGCGATGGCGATCTGGCCTGCAACCTGGCTGAGGAATTCAATTTCGCCGGGATCGTAAGGACGTTCTCCTGTTGGGTCGATCGCCAGAAGCTCGAGTGCGCGATCGAGGTTTGCGAGTGGAACATCGCGGCCGGTTTTTCGTTTGCCATGAAGCAGGGCCGTAGAATCGGTAGGCTCAACGGTTGCGACTTGCTCAAGCACTTTCTGCATTGCGCGGCTCTTGCCGACAATGTCCTCAAAGCAACGATCAGAGCTGGTTTCTGGTCCTGCGAAGAGCCGCTCGCCTTGGAACTCACTTGCCGTAGGAACACGTGTTGGCATGAAATCTCCGGGGCTTGTGAAAGCAACCACCGCCATTAGTTCCTCCTCCGTGTGCCGATTAAGTCGACGCTATTCTCGTCGATCCCGTCGTGGTCTAGGACGCTCATAGCTCGGCTGCTTCCGACGTCCTTGCGCATTCGCTAGTAGTCGAACCCTGTCTCTATGCGCAGTGTTACCAGGTTGAACGCCCAGCCCACCATCGCTCCGGCAGTCCGGCGGTTTTCGAGCGTGGAAGGATTGGTCGAGGACGCGAGCGCCTCGGCGTTGCGGCGAAGTTGATCAGCGATGCTGACCAGTTGCGAGTATTGGACAACTGCCGTCCGCGTCATGACGACATAGCATCCCTTGTCGGTGTAGTGTTCACTTCGATGGAGAGTCTGCATTTTTATTCCCCACTTTCTGCCACGACTTAGGAACGGAACATACGCGGTTTGGGAATGGCGCTTACGCTGATCCAAGTCCATCATCATGCCCTCTTCCGTGAATCCGCCCTGGGTGCGGTGACTAGATGGATGACATTGTGGAAGCTATTTCCATTTCGCGAGACTCTGCATCGAGGGAAACGACAACCTATATGGAGGCAAGTGGGCGCCTCTATTCGCAGGAAAGATAGGTTGTTTGAGGGGAGCGGCCGGTTTCTCTCGGGTGCGCGCTACCTCTTGCGAGGCGTAGGCTCGATGCGCTTCCATCCAAAAAGGCGAGCATCGACCGACCATAGACCCGGCCCTAACATCGCCACCGCAGCACCAAAGGTTGCTACCAAGAGATAGACCAATCTTTGTGCAGGTGAGGTTAGGATGCCGCAGATTTCAGTGAGAGCCACCACAGTCCCGACAATAGGGGTGCATAACCCGACGATAAGAAGAACCCCTGCGCCTGTCAGGAGAACGGACACGATTGCCATCGCGGTGGGAGAATTGCTTAGCATAGTAGAAACGGCGCTATCCACCAAAACGCCCCCGACAACCAGCCGCATTAAAATAAGGCCGATCCCAGGCCAACCGCCAGCGAAAGTAGAGAACAAGCGTCGCAATGGACGACCCCAAACCATCTATTTTCGCGAATACAGTAAGGAATTAGAACCCCAGAAGTAGGGCGAATCGGGCCTCTTTCGAGGCGCCGGGGTGAAGGAGACAAGCTGCTGGAACTACAGTTCGATGATTCCTCGTTTCAGGGCGATGGTCGTGGCCTGGGTTCGGTCGCTGGCTCCCAATTTGGAGAGAATGTTCCTGACGCGGCTTTTGACCGATTCTTCCGTTGTGGAGAGTTGATCTGCGATTTCCTTGTTCGCGCGTCCGGCGGCTATGAGTCGCAATACGCTGACTTCTGCCGGCGTCAGGGCGTCGTCTGTGGCATGCTCGACAATCTCCAGAGAAGCCTCTGGGGAGACGGTTTTCTTTCCCGCATTCGCCGCGCGGATCGTCTCGAGTAGCTCCTTATGTAGAGCATTCTTTAAGAGATAGCCTTGAGCACCGGCCTTGAGAGCTCGGATGATCTGTGTGTCGCTCTTGTAAGTCGTCAGCATAATGATCTTCGCATCGGGAAATTCATTGCGAATGGCAATCAGCGCATCGAGCCCGTTCATTTCCGGCATCTGCAGGTCCATCACCGTCACGTCCGGGCGATGCGTCCTGAATTGCTGAATCGCTTCGCGACCGTCGGAGGCTTGGCCTACCAAAATCATGTCCGGCTGAATAGCAATCAGTGCGGCGATACCCTCGCGTACGATGGGATGGTCGTCGACTGCGAGAATACGAATTCGAGCGAAATCGGTACTCATGGCGCTTTCTCCTGGTTCATGCCGCTACCTTCTGCTCAGCAATTCAGAAATCCAGGAACGTTTGGTAGCTGTGGCGTAGGCGGCGTCGGCAGGAATGCGCAGTTCTACTTCGGTGCCCGCGTCAACTTCACTCCAAACTACCAGTTTGCCCCCGATCAGTTTGGCGCGTTCCCGCATGCCGGGCAAGCCAAAGTGCCCTTCGCGCCCGCGTCCCGACAGAACCGCTTGATCAATGCCTTTACCGTCATCCTGCAGGCGCATCCGGAATTGTTGATCGTCATACCGGATTTCCACCTCGATCTGCTGTGCCGCAGCGTGGTGGAATGCGTTTCGGAGAGCCTCAGCGGCAATCCTGTAGATTTCGTCACGCAAGATCGGATGCAACTCTCGCGGTTCGCCTTCAACGGTGATGCGAAATGTCGAAGAGCCGCGAATGGTTGGATCATTTGCGAGTTCCTCGCCGAGCTTATTGATGGCCCGTGCGAGATCGTTCGTTTGCACTGTGGAGGCCCGTAGTCCCTGTACCGCATCTCGGCCCTCGGTGATTGCATCCGCAGCCTGCTTCATAGCGGTATCCAGTTCTTTCTTCACCTCAATGAGGCCGTCAGGGATCAACTGCGAGACAATCTCGAACCGCAGCATTAACCCCTGGAAGCTCTGAAGCAAGGTGTCATGAAGCTCCCGTGCGATGTTTGTCCGCTCGGCGACGCGCGCATCTAGCGTCAGGGCGAAGTCGTGGCGCAATTGCCTGACTCGGAATTGGTAGGCTGCCCACAGCAGCGTCACGGCAACGACCACGCAAAGGACGCGAAACCAGTTTGTACTCCACCAGGGGGGCGTGATGAGGATGGTCAACGACACCCCTTCTTCATTCCATACGCCATCGCTGTTTGATCCCTGCACGCGAAAGATATATCTGCCGGGGTTTAGATTGGTGTAAGTAGCCAGGCGATGCTTGCCGTCCACTTCGTTCCAGCCAGGTTCTAAGTTCTCGAGCTTATATCGATAACGGTTCTTCTGGGAATTTGCGTAACTCAAGGCCGCGAATTCAAAGGAGAAGACATTGTCCCGGTAGGAGAGAGTCAGGGAATTGGCGTATGGGACGGCTTTCTTAAGCACCGACTTAGGGTCGATGGGCACGGGTTTGTTGAAGATTTTGAAGTTGGTGATCACGACCGGGGGCACATAGGGATTGTCGCGGACATTTTCAGGGGAAAATGCATTCAACCCATTGGTGCCGCCAAAGAACATCTCTCCATTTTGGGCTTGATAACAACCGGTGCTGAACTCATTGCTCTGCAAGCCGTCGTACACGTCGTAGTTTCTAAAAGTTTCCGTTGAAGGATCGAAGCGCGATAGGCCCCTCTGCGTGCTCAGCCAAAGCCTGCCAACTCCGTCTTCCAGAATGCATCGGATCGTGCTGCTCGGCAGGCCCTGGTTTTCCGTGTAGCGGGCGAACGCTCCGCTTTGCCGGTTGTACCGGTACAGTCCGTCCATCGCTCCCACCCACAGTGTTCCAGTCCGGTCTTCGTGGATGGTGTTAATGCCGCCGCCGTGTAGTTTGTGAGGGTCGCGCGGGTCGGGCGTGTAATTCAGAAAAGTTTTCGCGTTGTCATCGAAACGGCTCAACGCGCCGCCCCACGTCCCTGACCACAGCGTGCCAGAACGATCCTGATGAATGACCCAGACGGTATTTGCCAAAAGGGAAGGGTTATCTTTAAGAGGCTGGTAGTTCGTAAACTCGCCCGTCGTTGGATCGAAGCGGCTTATACCACCGTCCTGGCCCACCCAGACATGGCCGTTTCGGTCTCCGAAGATCGTATAAACGTTATCAGAAATCAAGCTGTTGGGATCATCAGGGTTATGCCGGTAATGGTTGAAGCGCCCGGTGCGTTCATCGAGCCGAACAAGACCGCAGCCCCCGCCACCCACCCAGAGATAGCCCGCCGGATCTCTGTAAATGGCATCAACGTTCGTGCCTTCCCCGAGCGTATTCTCGTCGCCCGGGTTGGGAGCGAAATGGGTGATCTTTCCTGTCTTCCGATCCAATCTATCCAAAGCGCGAGGAAAGAAACCTACCCACAGAACCCCATTTTGATCCTGATAAATTGCCTTGACCCTGCCGGGCGAGACACTGTCGCGGTCGGCGGGGCGATGCACATAGCGACCGAACTGCTCTTGCCGGAAATTGAGAATGTTGAGTCCCGCATGCTCAGTGCCAACCCACAGCACGCCACCCCCATCCCGATACACTGACATGACGGCGTCATTATCGAGGCTATCCGGATCGCTCTCGTCGTGCCGAAACCGGTACGTGAAACGTTCTGTTCGCCGGTCGAAGTAATAGAGGCCCTGGCTCGATGGCACCCATAATCCATTCTGCCCGTCAGCCACAAGGGTGCCATTCGCTGATCCCCCGTTCTCCGTCGATGCCATTACGCCGACAGCACTGGGGCCAAGGGGGTATCTCGTGAGGCGCTCAGCCCGCCGATCATATTTCACGAGCCCGACCATTGGAGAATCGGGCAGCATCCACAAGTTGCCGGCTTCGTCTTCATACACACTCTCTGCGCTGGGGCCATTCCTGGTTAAAAGAGGGCGAGTAATCTGACCGGTTTGGGAGTTCAAATGGAACAGGCCGCGCTCGCCAACAAACCAGATCTCGCGATGCCTATCCTCGATCACCTGGCTGATCCTCCCAACAAAGTGGCCATCGCTGTCATTTCGATAGTGAGTAAATGTTCCAGTCGTTGGATCGAGCTTGTCGAGGCCGCTGTCTTCGGTGCCAAACCAGAGAGAACCGCGGCTGTCCTGGGCGATGCTCTTGACCGAGGCGCCACCGAGACTATTGGGATTGTCGGGGACATGAAGGTAGCGGGTACAGCGTTCGGTTTCAGGGTCGAATTTGTTCACCCCGGTGTTGGTGGCGATCCACAGATAGCCGTGATTGTCTTGCATAAGGTCCTGCAAAAAGTTGGAGCTCAAGCTGCCGGAGTCGTTGGGGTTGTTTTTGTATACGACGAAGGCGTTGCCGTCATAGCGATTGAGGCCGTCCCGGGTGGCAAACCACATCAAGCCCCGGCGGTCCTGCAAGATGGCAACGACATAGCCTTGAGAGAGGCCATCGTTGGTGGTGAGGTGAGTGAATCTGAGGTCCCTCGGCAGAGCATGGGCTTCCTGAGGATGGATATCCCGCGAGTGGCGAGGAATGGGGTCAGCTCCGGGTTCGGAGTCCGGGCGAAAAGCGGCTTTCACAGTCGGGTGCGCGAAGAGTGTGTTACTCCCCTGGGTAATTACGACTCTGGCGGGGGTGGGTTCAGCTCTTACGGCAGAGGAACAGTGAATCATGCTCAGAAGCAAGATCCTGCTCGCCTGACGCAAGGCCCGCGCTGTATTTCGGCAGATGGCGATCATGCTGTCCACGCAAACTTTTGCGATAGCCAGGAACTTCGCCGAGCTGTTGTGTATGCGGAGGGGGCCGGGGTCATGCCGTAGGTGTTGCCCGGGGAGAACTCGTCCCGGACAGTCCAAGCGGTATGCGCAAACTGGCTGATATCCAACGCGGGGCTGTGCGCTGCTGCGCAGGCGCACTGCGCCAGCAGCACTCTGAACGCGGACATGCGCCTAACTCGCCTACGCCGTGTTTTCACGAAGAAATGTTATCGCATTGCTTTCGCCCGAAACCTGCCCGCTCCGTGCGAATTCGCGAAGTTAGGCGCACCAATCCTCTGATTCCCAAATGCTTACGCCCAGAAGTCGTTGGCGAGAGTCAGCGACCGCCAATCTCTCTTGGATATCACCTGTTGTCGACAGCCCGATACTAAGAACTCATGTGACCGGTAGTTTGGTCATCAGGTATGGCCAATTCGAATTACGCGGTTGATGACGCGACGACTAACCCTTACGATTGAGGTGCACTTGAGCGGGGACCATGGTGTTGTGCTCCTGCTCGGCTGAGACATGCGAAGAATGGCTTCTCGCACGGAGCTTCGGGTTGAATTTGACCGGCGCTGCCGGACCATTGCGGCAGTTTTGCGCAGGTATTCTTCCCGCCTATTAGCAATGGCAGGAGCGGTTCACGCCATCGATCCAGATAAACGTGCCACCCCATGCAAACCTACCTCCGGGCGAATACGAGGTGGATCCGCGCCGGGGCCGGTGCGCCTGATCACCTCATTGCACCTTCGACTCCAGGCGGCTGGCAGCGTCATTCTCGCAGCGATTTGTGTCTTCGTCCTTTTGGTAGCGGCAGGTTGTCATAAGAAGAACCAAGCTGCTCCGGAGGTGCTACTGACAATCATCGACCAATCGTGGGTCGATAAGGAATCTCAGGCGATCCTCAGCGAGGAGCTCAGGCGTTTCACTGACGAGACTGGAATCCGAGTTCAGGTCATGCCGGCCCCGGAAGTGGCAGCAGACCAGCTGGAAACGTGGCGCAGCCTGCTGGAAAGTGGCGCGAAGGTTCCAGACATTTACGGCATCGACGTCATCTGGCCCGGGATTCTGGCGGACCACCTCATCGATCTCAAGGCCTACATGCCTGAGCAGGAAATCGCAGCGCATTTTCCGGAACTCATCAAGAACAATACGGTAAACGGCAGGCTTGTGGCTTTGCCGAACAACCTCGGCGAAGGCATCCTCTTTTATCGGGTCGATTTGTTGCAAAAGTACGGCTACACTGTGCCGCCCAAAACATGGGGGGAGCTCGAGAAGATGGCGAAGCGGATTCAGGCTGGGGAGCGCTCCAAGGGGAATAAGGATTTTTGGGGCTATGTGTGGCAAGGGGCGCCCTCTGAGGCTCTGACGTGCAACGCCTTGGAATGGCAAGTCGCGGAGGGCGGTGGAACCATTCTCGACGATAACGGCAGGCCCACGGTGAACAACCCGTCTGCGATTCGTGCTTGGGACAGAGCTGCACGATGGGTTGGGTCAATTTCGCCGCCGGGAGTACTCGCTTACAAGGAGTGGGATGCCTTCAACATTTGGCAAGCGGGAAATGCTGCCTTCATGCGCAACTGGCCGAACGCGTACGTGGCTGCCCGCGCTCGAAGCTCGCCCACCAGAGATCGGTTCAATATCGCTCCCATGCCGGCGGGGAGGGCTGGGTTGGCCACAGCTCTGGGAGGGCAAGGTTATGGTGTTTCGCGCTATTCGTCGCATCCACGGGAGGCGGCGATGTTGGTTCGCTTTCTGACTGGTCGCAATGAGCAGGCCGGGAGATGCCGCAAATCCTCTAATCCACCAACCATACCTGAGCTATACAAGGATCCCGAGGTTCTGGTGCAAAACCCCTATTTTTCCACGATATTGCTGGCTTATCGCAAGGGTGCAACGGTCCGGCCTTCTACGGCAGCCGGGAAGGAGTATCCCGACGTGTCGCGAGCCTACTTTGAAGCAGTCCATGCCGTGCTCAGCCATAAAAAATCCGCGTCACAGGCTGCTGCTGACTTGGAACAGGAGTTAACGCGGATACTCAAAAGACCTTCGCATAGCCCGAACGCATCTCGTGATCAGGAGCATCCGCTTGCGCAACGCTAATGGAATCCCAGGATACTGTTTAGGAGAATCTCAGACAGCGTGGATTCACTGGCTTTAGAACTGTGAGAGACGTGCGCCATACATTCGCGAGTCTGTTTCATCGAAGCGATCTGACGATAGGCGTACGTCTGACTGCTTGTTTTCTGATAATCGTCGTGTTGATGATCGCTGCCAATGCGATAGCTGTTTGGCAGCTTCGTCAACTGGCTGCTCACGCTAAGATGCTGAATAACGCTGATGAGGCGTCGTCGGCCATAGTACGTCTGCACCTGGACATCAACAGCTTCAGCGGCAGGGTCGTAGTACTGACGCGGAGTCACGACACGCCTCAATTCTTAATCGAAGCGGCTTCTTT
Organism: uncultured Acidobacteriaceae bacterium; assembly: GCA_963745845.1. GTDB lineage: Bacteria > Acidobacteriota > Terriglobia > Terriglobales > Acidobacteriaceae > Telmatobacter. Next base: position 831,170 of record CAVUZE010000008.1, read on the forward strand.
GCGAGGAACGTTTCTGCGGGATGTTCGAGACGCAGAGCAAGTGCTCAGTTCGTCGCCCGAGATCGCACAGGACGCTTTCATCTCAAGCACACTCAAGCCTCTGGAGTCTACGCTGCCCTCTCAAATTGACAGTGAGATCGAACTGGCGAACGCTGGCGATTGGCCTGCTATTCAGCTCCGATTGACGGGACAGATCCAAGACCTGATCGATCTAAGTTCATCGCTGGTGGAGCGAGTGGAGGCACGAGTATTTCGACAACGGGCAAGAATCAACGAAGAGACCGAGCAGGTGCGCCATCGCCTCTTCATCATAGTCCCAGCCGTGTGGTTGCTGACTTCGCTCGCGGCCGCTGCGCTGTGGTGGTATGTCACCAGGACCATTACTGTCCCGCTCTCTGAACTTACCACCGGCGCAAGAGCGCTGGCACGCGGCGATTTTTGGCACGAAGTCAATGTAGGTGGAAATGACGAATTGGCCGTGCTTGGGAAGGCGTTCAACCATGCGGCACGGCAATTGCGTCGCCAGTTCGAGATGACGTTGGAGGCGCGAGTCCGCGAGCGGACACGCATTGCGCGAGAGCTTCACGATACTCTGATTCAAAGCTTCCATGGGCTGCTGCTGCGCTTCCACATCGTCTTCCAGTTGCTGCCAGAGCGCCCGATGGAGGCGAAAGACAAGCTGGGAAGCGCGATCGAGCAGGCCGCCGAGGCAATCACCGAAGGCCGGGATGCGGTGCAGGGACTACGCGATTCCCAAATAGAGGGGAGCGATCTGGCGCTGGCCATAAGCACGCTCGGAGAAGAACTCGCAGCCTACTCAAGTAGCCATCGGCCTGGGTTCTATGTAGCGGTTGAGGGAGAGTCGCGAAATCTGCGCCCGATCCTCGGCGAGGAGGTCTACAACATTGCCGCCGAGGCGTTACGGAATGCCTTTCGGCACGCCCAGGGACAGCAGGTCGAGGTTGAGATTCGCTATGAGGATGAACAATTCCGATTGCTTGTGCGGGATGATGGAAAGGGCATAGATCCAGGGGTTCTGTCGGGACAGGGGCCTGCGGGCCACTTCGGCTTGCGCGGCATGCGGGAACGCGCCAAACTGATCGAGGGCAAGTTGGTGGTTTGGAGCGAAGTAGACGCGGGCACGGAAGTGGACCTCAGCATTCCTGCGGGAACCGCCTACACTACAGCTCCAAAAGGCTCCTGATTATCATAATTGCTCGCAAGAAAAATAATGGCTTGAGTTAGAAGACACCAATGTGAGTACCGCGTTCCTGGTGCTCTTCCTGCCGTTGCGCGCGCGACCCGAATCGATCCTGTGATGATGTTGCGAACGGAATATCGCGGCCAGAGGCGGTCTGGATTCCGAACGTATTGTGGGCAATTGTGAAGTAACCCCTGTTTTCTCGTTTTTGGGGTTACTTCCTCATCGCGGGTCAACCGCCCGGAACTCAGGAAAAGTCCTCCTTGGACGGGTTTCAGCAAATAAACGACAGTGCAAGAGGCCGGGAGCGTTGCACGCATTTTGCACTCGCTGGTTTGGGAATAGGTTCCATCAAACTCGTTCTCGTTCAAGCGCGCGGATTGACTGCCTGCAGAGCAAGAGGGGGATGCTTCCGAAGATTCCGAAGCTGCAATCGATGAGACGCCAGGGGAACGGAATACCACGGATAGAGCCGGCGATAAGGGCAAGCGGGATGACTCCGACGCAGGCGATCAGCCCGAAGGTTATAACCCATTTGTTACGCACTGGTCGATATATGGACCTATGAAAGCAGTGGCAATGACCAGGTGAGCAAATGCGAGCCAGTCGGTGCCATAGGCCAGAAATGGATAGAACGAGTTTGTAGTACGTAGTGCTTCATGGACTCGCTCAATCCACGGGAGCAGCCCGGCGAATTCAGAGATCGGTCGCAACCAACTTCCGCGAAGGAGCGAAACAAACCAGCCCAACTCCGTTTCAAGAGGAAGGGCCGTGACGCCGCTGAGGACCAGCCCGATGATGAAGACGGCGAGCCAGAAACGGATGCGACGAAGATGATCGGATTGCGTCATGGATTTGACCAGAGTAGCTAGTGATGAACCCGAATGTCGACCCGGCCGCTGGGAGGACGGAGAATGGGCCGCACCTTCGGTGAGGGAGTTCATGTGGCACAGCCCATCGATTCCGATTCCATTTGCAACATCGTTGTCGGTAACCCGCCGAAGCGGTGCTCCCTGAGGCTGAATTCTTTCAGCGCAGCTTCAAGGTCACCCTCGTCAAAATCGGGCCACATTTTGTCTGTGAAAACAAGCTCAGCGTAGGCGGACTCCCAGAGCAGGAAGTCCGAAAGACGCTTCTCACCTCCGGTGCGAATCAGCAGATCGACGTCGCCGCTTTGTGCGGCGAGACTTTGCTTAAACAACTGTGCAAGCGAATCGAACGAGGGGAGCCCCTCATTCAACAGGACGGTTGTAGCATCGGCTGCTACGCGCGTGATAGCGTCGCGGGATGAGTAATCAATGGCGACACGCAGATGGAGACCGCGCCCCGCAGCGGTAGCGCATTCTGCCGTATTGATCTCGCGCAGGACCGATCTCGTCAGTCGATCGCGTCGGCCGATGACCTGGAGACGCGCGCCGCGCTGCCGAAGCCGGTCAGTCTCCAGGCGCAGGAAGGCGCGCAAGAGCCAGAAAATACCTTGTACCTCAGCCGCAGGCCTGCGCCAGTTGTCGGAGAAGAAAGCGTAGACAGTGAGGCAACTGATACCTACATCTGGTGCGCGCTCCACAACGCGCCGTAGAGCAGCCACTCCGGCGCGATGACCGGCGATGCGAGGCAACCCGCGCCGCATCGCCCAACGGCCATTTCCGTCCATGATGATGGCTACGTGCAGTCCTTTTGAGTTTTCACTTTGCATTACGCCAGGTCCTTCGGCGTTAAATGTGCGCTCCGCTGATCTTGAGCGCCCGACACCGCAAACTGGCTGTACCAGTCGATCCCACGGGTGAAGTACATAGCGGCTGCAACAGCCAGAAAGCTAGAAATCGCACCGATGAGCAGTGCGTCGTCCTGAAGTCTCAGGAGCAAATAGATCAACACGTAGAGCAAGCTGAAGATGGCTAGAGCCCGCGTTGCCTGCAGCCGGCTTGAGAATATCCATCCTGCATTGGCCGAGAGCAGCGTGACAGTTCCGCCGCCTGCAAGCAGGAAGGCAAAATCGAAGCCGATCTTTTCAGCAAGAGACAAAAGAAGCAGGAAAAAGATGATCTGAGCCGTTCCTACAAGAACATATTGTGCCGGGTGGACTCGCTTGTTGGACGTAGCCTCGAATACGAAGTAGGTAAGAAAGACCAGTCCCAGAAAGAGCAGAACATATTTGAGTGATCGCGTGACCGATTGATATGTATCTGCCACACGGATCGACGAACCGAACAAGGTTTGCTGACTGCCTGCGTTGCCGCTCACTTGTCGAGCAGCATTCTCGGCTCGCTGCGCCCTCTCGTCGACCAGCCCTCCCACGAAGAACGATGGGATGGTCATGAGCAGCGCCAGCACGCAGACCACCATGAGCTTCATGCCCATTGACCGTGAACTGATCCTGGAGGACAAACCCGTTTGCGAGATCGAAAAGTCACTCATTCTCATTTCTCCTTGTTGAATGTTGGGTCCTTCGATCATTTACTTTGCATCGCAAAGTAGATGATCAAAAAAAAGGGGTCATGCCTCTCGTGGCGTCAGCCCGCGTATCGAGGTAGACACCGGTTCATTTTTGGTTCCTTTCGCTGCATCCTTGACTACCTGCTCGAGGGTCGACAGGTATTCAAGATAACGTTTGCGGCCATTGGCAGTGATGCGGCAAACCGTCTGTGGACGATTGCGATCATGTCCCTTCACGATCTCCACCATCTTGGCCTTTTCCAGCACACTCAGATGCCTGCTTAGATTGCCATCCGTCAGGGCGCAAAGCTGCTTGAGATCGCCAAAGGTCCGCCCTTTGGGATTTGTCAACAGAGACGTGAGCACACAGAGGCGAGCGCGTTCGTGAATCACTCGGTCCAGTCCTTCGTATGCGAAACGGCCTTCACCGGCGCTCGCAGTTGCGTTCGGCGGCTTAATCTTCATCGCTGCCCTCCTGCGCTGTGAAGAACAGGATGCCCCGCGACTAGCAACTGCCCAACTCCATACGGAAAACCCATCGCCCAAGGAGAAAGAGCACGACCGTCCGCCAGTGCGATGCAGGTCAACCCCGTCAATAGATACCACGCGCCGGCCGCGGCCATCGGACGGGGCAGGAATCGACACGACGAAAAGACACCGAGACTGAATGTAATCTGCCAGAGCCCCGGAAGCATCCACAGAACCGACGGAGCAGAACTTACAAGCACAAAGGTCAACAGCGCGCCCGCGCCCGCAGCCGGCAAAAACTGCTCGACCGCCATGCGAATCATCTCGTCAGCCATGCCTGAATGCTCACGACGCGAGCGGGTAACCGTCTGCACAGCGATTAAAGCTGCCGACACGATGGCCGTCGAAAGCCAGATTGCAAGATACACCGGGACACGATTGGCCGGATTCGGCAGCCAAACCGCCTGTGCACTCGCCGCCAATATGGCGATGCCGCCTGTTGCAGCCAGAGTGGCGGGGCCGTAGCCGCGGAACTCCGTGCTGCGCGCCACCTGCCTGCGGATGTTGCTAATGTCTCCGAGCGCTTTGTTCAGTTCATTCATACAGATTAACTTTACAATGCAAAGTAATCTAAAAAGGCGGAGCTGTCAATTGCTAATAGCTTTGCGGAGTCCCTATGCTAGAGCAGAACCGCGGCCCCAGGTGAGACCGCGAATTGGATTGATTTTCTGGTTCTGGATGTATCGTGCCCGATCCGGGAAGTGACCTTGTTTTTGGGGCAACTAATGGGATGGTCCGCCGCTTCCTCCGCGGTATAAGAGGCGTACAGAGGAGGCATCCCCATGGAGATTCACACTATCGGCATCGATCTCGGGAAGACAGTCTTCAACCTGGTTGGGCTGAGTATCCAGGGTGAAGTGATAGTGCGCAAGAAGTTGTCCCGCAAGCAGCTCTTGCATTTCACTGCTAACCTGCGCGTTGGCTTGATTGGCATGGAAGCGTGCGGAGGAGCCCACTTCCTGGGCCGGGCTCTTCGTGAACAGGGGCATGACGTACGGCTGATGCCGGCACAGTATGTCAAGCCCTACGTGAAGACCAACAAGAACGACTACATCGATGCGGAGGCGATCGCCGAGGCAGTGAGACGGCCGCGCATGCGCTTTGTGCCGATCAAGACCGACGAGCAGCTCGACATGCAGTCTCTGCACCGGGTACGCGAAGGCTGGGTGGGGCGTCGCACAGCGGTGATCAACCAGCTTCGGGGATTGTTGCTGGAGCGCGGCATTACCGTGCGCAAGGGACGACGTCATATCGAAGATGCTTTGCCTGGGATCCTGGAGGATGCAGACAACAAGTTGTCCGCGGCGTTGCGCCAGCTGCTTTTTCAGCTTTGTTCAGAGATGAGGCATTTGCAAAGCCAGATCGACGAAGCCGATGCAGTGATCCTGAGGATGGCCAGCGAGGACGAAGCCTGCCAGCGGCTGGATGAAGTTCCGGGTATAGGACCGGTTATTGCAACCGCCACGATCTCAGCGATTGGAAATGGGGCAGCATTCAAGAAGGGGCGGGGCTTTGCTGCCTGGCTGGGTCTGGTGCCAGGCGAATACTCCACCGGCGGAAAGCAGAAGCTGCTGGGCATCAGCAAACGCGGGAACAGTTATCTGCGACGACTCTTCGTCCATGGAGCGCATGCGGTCATGCAGCAACGAGCGAAGCAATCGTCCGGGCTACGCCAGTGGCTGGAACAGTTGTCAGCGCGTGTCCATCGCAATGTGGCAGTGGTTGCTCTGGCCAACAAACTGGCTCGCATCGCCTGGGCGGTGCTGGCCAAAGGGGAAAGATATCGCCCGTCGCTTTTGGCTGAAGGAGTTTGCGCATGACTTAACTGGCCTGCAGATGCCGCCTGGCAACGAGCCCAGGCTTGGAAATCGCCTCCGCGATTCCCACATCTGCAGACCAGCGGCTACGGCTGATCTATCTGACTTTTTCAAACCCCGTCAGGTTTGCTGGCGAACAATGAGATGGCAAAACGGTCGAACCCGGCGCTCTCGAAACCTGTAACTCGGAACACGTCGTCAGAGACTGTGTAACTAAATAGGACGCGAGCGCAGCGCATTCCATCGAGTGCCAAGAGCTAGGGCTCACACAAAGGCCGGATACATTTGCGCAGACCAAACCGTCATCTTCACTTTTCGCTTGCAAAGAAGTGGCGGACCATACATTCCGGGTTGAGGTAATACACCAACAATCCAAATTCAAGCGCGCGGGGGCGGATCCACTTGCCCGAAAGGCACAATGCATGCCGGTTAAGACCTAGTCTTTCAAGCCGCTGATGATGCGACCTGCGGAACCATCCACAGAAATTTGTTCTCCATCGTGAAGAGAGTTCAGAATGCCCGGGATGTTGGCAACAGCTGGAATTCCGAACTCGCGCGCGACAATGGCTCCGTGACTGAGAAAGCCACCCGTTTCGATGATGATTCCTGAAGCTCGCAGAAATAGGGGAGTCCATCCTGGGTCAGTTGATGGGGCAACTAGGATGTCGCCGAGCATCAGGTGAGACGCGTCATTCGGATTCCGCACGATCCGCGCTGTACCACTCGCGAATCCAGGCGCAACTGCGATGCCGGACCACTCTCTATCTCCGGGCGCCTTTGGGGGAGGCTCACCTACGAATGCCAGACCACCATTTGGATCTTCGACGATGAGATCCGGAGCCGTTTCTGAGAGCCATTTGAGGCGACGCGCGGAGCGATCGGCGGAGAGTTCCCGCGCACCCGCGCCGCTCCAGTAGCCGCGCAGCCAACAGCTAATATCGAAGAGCGCGAAATAAAGCGCATCTTCCCATGATTCCTTGGCTAAGGCGACCGACTTCACCCCCCTCTAGGCGCCGCGGTCGCTACGGTAGTGGCTGTCGAGGACCTACCGGGCGGTCCCTGGCGACTGTTCGTGAGAACCAGGAACGCCTTCCGCTCCCCACGTATGCGGTAGCAGCGGGAACTGTGAGTTCCACTTCGGCTCCTGCATCCACTTCGCTCCATACTGCCAGATTTCCGCCAACGAGTTTGGCGCGTTCCCTCATGCCGGGCAAGCCGTAGTGTCCAGACCGCGCCTGTTTCGCCAGGACAGCTAGGTCCATGCCCTTTCCATCGTCCCGCACACGCAATCGGAATTGTTCATCGTCATAGCGGATTTCAACCTCGATATGTCGTGCCTGCGCATGACGAAATGCGTTCCGCAGCGCTTCGCCGGCAATCCTGTATAGTTCATCGCGCAGGATGGGACGCAAATCGCGCGGCTCGCCTTCAACGGTGACGCGAAATGCCGGAGACCCATTGTTGGCGGGATTCGCTGCGAGTTCCTCTCCCAGGGAATTCACAGCCCGTGCAAGATCGTTCTGCTGGATCGCAGAGTCGCGTATTCCCTGCACCGCATCCCGGCCTTCGGTGATCGCCTCGGCGGCCTGGTCCATCGTTCTATCCAGCACCTGTTGCGCTTCCATCGGGCGCTCTCTCAACACCTGCGAAAGAACCTGGAGCCGCAGCAGCACTCCATGGAAACTCTGAAGAAGAGTATCGTGAAGTTCCCGTGCAATCCGCGTGCGCTCGCCGACGCGCGCTTCCAGCGCAATCTCGAACTGATGGTGCAATTGCCGCAGCCGCCACTGGTAAGCCATCCACAGCAGCGCCACGAAAGCCGCCCCGCTCAACATGCAGAACCAGATGGTCTGATACCATGGCGGCAGGATCGTGATCACCACACTTACGCCGTTTGCATTCCACACTCCGCTGCTGCTCGAGCCCTGTACTCGGAACGTATAGTGTCCCGGAGGCAGCGTTGTGTAGGTCACGAATCGCTGGTTGCTGCCGACCTCATTCCAGGTCTTCTCCAACCCCTCTAACATGTACCGATAGCGATTCCTTTGCGGGTTGGCATAGCTGAGGCTCGAGAACTCGATCGAGAAGATGTTCTGGCGGTGCGATAGCGTCAACGCGTCGGTGTAGGAAATCGACTTCCGCAACACGAAGTCCTTACCGACCCGGACCGGATTGTTGAATAGACGAAAGTCCGTCAGGACGACGGGCGGAACGAACGGGTTGTCAACAATTCGGTTGGGTGAGAAAGCGGTGACCCCGCCGGCCCCACCGAAAAACATCTCCCCGCCATGACCATTCTTGAAGTAATAATTGGCCTCGTTGAACTCGTTGCCTGCCAGGCCATTCTCGGCATAGTAGTTTTTGAAGGTCTTGGATCGCGGGTCGAACTTTGACAGCCCAATCCCTGTCGCCAACCACAGATTGCCCGCGTCATCTTCCTGAATGCTTTCAATAGCATTGTTGGGCAGCCCGTCGCGCTCATTGAAAACTGTAAATTCGCCCGTCTGGTGATCGAAGCGGTTCAATCCGTTCTGGGTGCCGACCCAAAGCGTTCCGAAGTGGTCGACGCAGAGGGCATTCACTCGGTTGTTGCTGATACTGTTACTGGCATTCGGATCGTTCTTGTAGGCGACGATCTTGCCTGTTCGCACATCGAGCCTCTGCAGCCCTTGCTCAAAGGTGCCCATCCAGATCGATCCCTCCCGGTCCTCGGCCAGGGCCCGATAGATCCGGCTGTCGGGGGGGCCATCGAAGCGAAAGACGGTGAAGCGCCCGGTGCGCATGTCCATGCGGTCGAGGCCGTCCTCGGTGCCAGCCCAGACGGAGCCCTCGTGATCGAGAAGCAGAGCCCGTATGGCGTCATGGCTCAGGCTCGCCGGATCCGCCGGATCATGCCGGTAGGCTTTGAACCATCCCGTTTTGCGATCGAACCGGTTCAGCCCTCCTGAAAAGGTACCTAACCACAGGTATCCCGCGCGGTCCTCGACCATTGCAGAGACGTTGCCGACAGAGAGGCTTGCGGGGTTCGCTGGATCGTGCCGGTAGAACGTGTACCGCCCGGTCTTCCGGTCAAGCCCGTTGAGCTGGCCCGTGCCGATCCACAGAATTCCCTGGCTGTCTTCAAACACCGAGGCAATGTTGCCCACACCCAGGGTGTTCGGAAGGCCGGATTCTTTCCGATAAACGGTGAACGGCGCTGGCGCGCTGGAAAACCGGTTCACGCCGCTGCCGTCGGTCCCGACCCAGATGCCGCCTTCCCGATCTTCGAGCAATGAATCTGCGTAGTTTGTATTGAGACTCGCGGAATTCTCCGGATCGTTGCGATACCTAGTGAACAGGCTTCGAGTGCGGTCGAACTTGACCACGCCATCGGCGTTCGTGGCCAACCACAGCATCCCATACCTGTCTTCGAGGATGGCGTAACATCCGCGGGAGAGAAATGCCTCAGGCTGATCGTCAAAGAAGATGTATGTCGTGTACGCGCCGGTCTTCGGGTCGAGCGAGGTTAGCCCGCCGCGGCGCGTCGCACCGAGCCAGAGCGTCCCGGAGCGATCTTCGAAGATCCGGTCCAGCGTCGGCTGCTCGGCATGCGGATAATGACGAATGACTGTCCCCGTTCGCCGGTCGAAGGCGTCAATGCCGGTCGCGGTCGCAATCCAAAGTGTGCCCTGCCGGTCTTCGATTGCGTACCGGACATCGTTGCTGCCCAGACTCCGGGGATCGCTTGGGTTGTTGCGAAAGTGGGTGAACCGGTCGGAAACCGGATCCAGCCGGTCCAGTCCGTTGCGGGTAGCGAGCCACAACATGCCGTCCCGATCCTGTGCGATGTGCTCCACGTGTCCGGCCAGGCTGGCGGGATCTTTGGGATTGGTGCGGTAGTGGAAGAACCTTCCAGTAACGGGATCGAAGCGGTCCAGTTCCTCATCGACGGCGATCCACAGCGCGCCGGAGCGGTCCTGCAACAACGAGTAGATGAAGACTCCGCCAATACTGTAGGGGTTGCTGGCTTCGGGCTTGTAGGCCTGAAAGCGATAGCCGTCGAAGCGGTTCAGCCCGTTGTACGTGCCGAACCACAGGAAGCCCTGATTGTCCTGCAGGATGTTGTCCACGCGGCTCTGGGAGAGTCCTTGTTCGGTTGAATAACGAGTGAAGCGGATGTCGTTCCCTTCGATCAGGGGTAAGCGAACGGGTCCGTTGTTTCGGGTGTTGCCGAGGGAGAACCTATCCTGGACGGTCCGAGCGGTGTGCGCGTACTGGCTGATGTCGAGCGAGGGGTTGAGCGCCGCTGCGCAGGCGCACCAAGCCAGCGGCACGCTACATGCGGACATGCGCCAAACTCGCTTACGCCGTGTTTCCACGAAGACATGTTATCGCATTGCTTTCGCCCGGATCGTGCCCGGTCCGTTGGCGAGAGTCAGCGACCGCCAATCTCTCTTGGACATCACCTGTTACAGCCCTATGCACGCATTATCAGAGGTCGCCCTGCGTGAAGAGCGCTGTGCGGCCTCCGTAAGGTGCGGGGGCAAAGCCCCATAAGCGCTAACTTAACGGTTGCGCTTGGAGTCTCTTTGGCCGTACGCTGAGTCATGGAGAATGCAGCGCAAGAGAACTGGCAGACCCTGTTGTCATTGTTTCCTCCACAATGGCGCGAGCACGCCGAGGAGTGCGGTGCCGTGGAACGTCTTCGCGGTTTTTCTTCGGCGGAGGCGCTGTTGCGAACCCTGCTGATTCATATTGCCAGCGGCTTTTCGCTGCGCGAAACGGTGGTACAAGCCAAGTTAGCGCACCTAGCGAATGTCTCCGATGTAGCTTTGCTGAAACGGCTGCGCAACAGCGAGGAATGGCTGCGGCAGCTGTGCGTGGATTTGCTGCGGGAAAACGGGATAGCGCTGGGCGCGGATAGCAGCACAAGGCAGGTGCGTATCGTCGATGGCACCGTTGTCAAGGAACCGGGCAAGACGGGGAGCCAATGGAGGATTCTCTACAGTCTTCAGTTGCCCGCTCTGAGTTGCGATTTTTTCGAGATTAGTGCAACCACTGGTGAAGGAACCGGGGAATCGTTTCGCCGTGTGCCCATCAAGTCTCAGGAATTGGTGCTGGGTGACGCGGGCTACTGGTCCACGGCAGGGGTGGAGTTTGTGCGCAGCCGGGGAGCCCACGTGTTGGTGCGAGTTAATCCCCAAACTTTTGTAGCTTACTGGCCAGCAGGACGCCGCGAGGAACTGTTGCGCCGGCTGCGGACCATTCGACTTGCTGGCCGGATGGGGGACTGGCGGGTAGTCCTACACGGGGAAAACGGTTTTATCGAAGGCCGCATTTGCGCCATCCGCAAAAGCGAGTATGCCATCCAACAAGCCCATCAACGTTTACAGCGTAAGGCCAGCAAGAAACAGATGACCATGAGGCCGGGGACTCTCGAATACGCGAAGTACGTGATCGTCTTCACCACCCTAGAAGGCGAATCGCCATCCGAAGTGTTGAAATGTTATCGCTTACGTTGGCAAATCGAACTCATTTTCAAGCGACTGAAGACGCTGGCACAGTTGGGGCATCTTCCCAAGCACGACGACAGAAGCGCACGCGCCTGGCTTTATGGCAAGCTGCTGGTCGCCTTGCTCACGCAGAAACTGATCCGGCTGGGACGCGATATTTCCCCCTGGGGATACCCGCTCCCGATGGCGTCGTCCGATCAGTCGTTGGCGTGAGTTTAGCTTCGCCCTTCACCAACTTCAGCACGCCATACAACCCACCCTGCCTCTAGTTGACCTCCTAGCCCGATGGACAGAAATCGCGATCGCTCTTGCCGAAAGGCCTCGAAACCGTTTGCCGCAATTCTTAAGTTAGCGCTTATGGGGCAAAGCCCCCGCAGGCTGCGTTGCCCATGCCTTCTGCTTCAGTAAGGGCGCCCTCTCATAATGCATAGAAATGTCCGCTTTTCGTAGCAATTGAAATGTCCGGTTTCATAAGTTAGTAGCCGTAGAGGCGGTGGTAAAGTGCGAATCCCGCGTAGTTTGCGGGATTTGCAAGTTGAGAGGGAAAGTCTGCTTTTGGACTTTTCCTCTCAACGTCTTTTCCACGGCCTTGATTTGTCCTTTGCTTAGCGGCGTCAGGAGCTTTCCTTCCGCGCTGTAGTGTCCGATGCGATGTCCAGAGATCATGAGGGTCAGTGTCATGTCCAGGTGCTGATGGATGATTGCCTTGCATCCGGCCAGAGTGTGGCGCCAGTGAGCGCGCTCAAGCTGCATGACCAGGTTATGAAAGCGCACGGTGTTATCCCGATCGACAGTGCGCTCGTAGCGTTGCGTGAAGATCATCTCCAGGTTCCTGTGCCGGCACGATATGAACGCTGTTCCGCGCTCGGCTGCGGGAACCGTAAAACGCCGGTTGAACTCGGCGATGTAGTGATCGTTCAGAAACTGGTTGGCGCCTTCGAGGGTTCCGATACCGCGCAATCGCAGCTCCTGCGGCAGCCGTCCCTGCCAGGTGGAGAAGTTGAGTTCCGAGCGGCCTCGCGCCTGCGGAGAGTAGGCCGGGATCATATGCACTCCCAGTTCCTTCATGGCACGGCCCACCTGCGTGGGACGCTCATAATCGACCTTGCCGCCGCTCTTCGGCGTCAGCCAGAAATGGGCTCCACGGTCGGAATAGAGCGAACAGAACAGCCCCTTCTGTTCAATCACTGCCCGTAGACCGGCCATCACCGTGAAGGTGGTTTCCTCCGGCGCCAGTTGCGCGTAGTAGATATCGCTGAAGATGCTTGCTGGCCATCGATGTGTACCTCGATTGGCTGGATTCTACTCCCGCAAATGCAAACACGACATTTTACGCATCGAGTGGCGCGGGGTCCGCAAACTTAGAGATGGAAACTGTGATGAGCAGCATCAGCAGTTACGCGGTCGCATGTTGTGCCCGCGCTGTATCTTGGAATGCTGCTCACCATTGCTCTGGTAGCGATTGTGTCGCTCCAAAGGTCAAACGAATCACATAACGTGCGTTACAGCCACGGGGCACAAGATCGCAGGTATCTTCACCGGCTTACCAGCGCACAGGTTCGCAATCTCCTTCTTAGTCGCGTACCGCTTGGCTTGAACAATCCAGACCCATTCAATTCTTCGGATCAAGGCCGAGGAAATGGCGCGTGGCGATGCGATTGGATAGAGTTCCGCCGATAAATCTAACGTTGAAATGAGGTGGCGGAAGGGGCATGGCAGCATTTTAGCTGCAAACGATGCGATCCAAGATCGATCTCGAGGTCAAGATTGACCATTCTATGCTTATGCAATGGCGCATCGTACCTATGTTGAAAGAACCGTTCTACCACCCTATTTGATCGAGTCGAATGGCGTTAGCCGTTGCTCAGTGTGCGCTCAAGCATTCAACGCCACGTCAAAGCCGTCAATCAGTGTGGCCTTTAAGAAGCACGTCGAGGACGTTCACAGACCAACGGTAGCTTTCAAGCGAGTCGGACAACAGCAATGACGGCTGCGGATGCCATGATCTCAGTCGGCGTAGACTTTGCTGCATGGGAGAAGACGCACATCTCATCGCTGCCACAGACCGCGAGGGCAGATTCTCGGGCTACTATCGATGCTCCCTGTGCGATGCGACGTTTCGTCCAAATCCTGTTGATCGTTGCGAAATGATGAATTGTCCGACGCTCATTCCCTCTGGTTTCTACTTTCGACCTGTGGGTACCTTCCATTCGAGCGTTGGACACGGGGCTGATGCTCGCTCCACTGGCCCCAAACACATTCAGAGCTTGACGCGGGAGATGGGCCACGCCCTTTGGGACCCGCGTTGTAGGCTGCCTTCTTGCACGGGGCAGCGACCGAAGAGAGTTAGGTCTCAGAGAGAGCCAGCCGAGCCGAACGGACTCCTGCTGCCACCATCCGTAAGACTTCGGGGTATAACTGTGGATCGGCCTCGATTAGCTCTTCAAAGTCGTATCGAGTCACGAATCTGACAATCGCACCTTTTTTGACCATGGCGGTCATCGTATACGGCTCATTGCCCACAACTGCTGGAAGTCCCAGCAGCGAACCCGGACCAGCTTTGAGGCAGAAGACCGTGCGGCCCGAAGGAGCATTCATCACTAGTGCAGCTTCACCGCTTTCAAGAATATAAAGGCCACTGCATGCCTCTCCCTGGGTGAAGAGCGTGCGGCCTTGATCGCAGAAGATGGGTATAGAACTGCTTTTTAGCACCTCGATCAGGTCGAGGTCCTCCGCAATGCATGATCCGTTATTCATGAGTTGACCTGTTTTTTCCGCTGCCAGACTGGCAACTAGGCCCAGTGATCGTCTGATCACTGAAGTTAGAGTCTTCCTCTTCTCATCGAACAGATGTGCGCTGGATCACACCAGCGAAGGTTTGATGTGAATAGCTCACCGAAGACAGGTCATGGAAGAGAGCCAAAGCCTCCCGTGACCGAGAGGCTTTCGCTGGATGGAACGGGGAAGCCGGTGGTTTCAACGTGCGCTCAATGGCGTCCGATGTCAAGTCGCGCTCAGTGTCCACCCCTCGCCTGGTGCGATGACGTGGTGCTCCTAGCGTTGGAGACCTATCGACAACATCCTGGAACGATTCTTAGAACAATTCGCTAGGAATCAGGGTTGACTGATTCGGAGGCAACCTTGGGTTGCGGGGCGGCGCTACCTTCGAGTTGAGCGAAGCGGATCACAAGGATGCGCTTCAAGTCCTCTACCGCTGCGGCGTCCATGGTCGGCTCAGGTGCTCGCTCCAGCTTTTTAAGCTCAGTGCGAAAGAATCCCAGCGTATCTGGAGGCTTCTGCGGCATCAAGGTAGTCGGATGCCGCGACCAGCTCTAAGGAAGCCCGATGATAAAAGCAGGGTTTCACGCCCCGACGAAAGACCCGGCGTGGATACAGCGGATGGTGCCATTTCTCCTGACAGCATCCGCGTGCGGGGCGGCGACAGGATTGTAAACCGACCGGAGGGCGGCGGTTGTGTGTTGTCGCCACGGGCGACCGCGCGGCACGATGGATTAGGAAGCCCATCTCTTTGTATGCGCGAAATGCATAGGACTGGAGT
Organism: uncultured Acidobacteriaceae bacterium; assembly: GCA_963745845.1. Lineage (GTDB taxonomy): Bacteria > Acidobacteriota > Terriglobia > Terriglobales > Acidobacteriaceae > Telmatobacter. Next base: position 846,203 of record CAVUZE010000008.1, read on the forward strand.
TACGAGCCGGAGTCGCATCCTCGCTATCAAGGAGCGCATCATTGGCGAGTTCCACGCGTTCCGAATGAAAGTCGTACCGGATGACGCCAATTTGAGCACGACACCGCTCTTGATTACCCGCGCCGCAAACAGGGCAAACGAACTTCATAGCAAGGTCATCATCAGCCATATGCCTGTCTACACCCACTCGATCCAAGAAAGATGGTCAAAAGCGAACGTTACACTTTGGATCATTTGAGCCTATGAACATCTCGCCGCTCCTCATGGGTTCGTTGCTTCATCGTTGAGCACCGCGCCGCTCACGGGGCAGACAAAAAACGTAAAGGCTCGTAACCCTGATGTAGCCATAACCTCGGAACTCTGATGCTGCACGAGCGGTACTTTGTGTAGGCCGCACACGGGTGGAATCGAGCCTATCTTCTTGAAGCAATGTTCTGCCGTACGCAAGTCCAGATTGGGCATTCTACAGGCTGCTGGCGAGATCGCTGCTGACGACGTTGAAGGTAGTCTTGATTTCAGTTGAAAGGCCCTTCATGGCTGCCACCGAGCCGAATGCAATCAGCGCCACTACCAGGGCATACTCCACTAGGTCTTGACCCTCTTCTCTGCCCACCAGGAGCCGGAGCTTAGCGTAGAGGTTGAGAAGTAGCTCGTTCACTTGTGACCTTCCAGCATGGCGCTATCTGACTTGAACGTAGGTTCGGTTTGGTTCGTGGTCAATGAGGAACTTGTGTGGAATCATTACTTTAGAAATAGCAGTGTGTGGCAGCTTGGAAACAGCCTGGTGACAGCTTTGGTGACAGTGGTTGACTGGTAGATTTTATAACCTACACATTAGATAGGGGATACCAGGTCCATCGAGTTTGGAGGGTCGAACGGCTCCAGAACGTCGGCCACGCTCGTATCGACAAAAGCAAAATGAATAACTCTGTTCCAAGCGAAATGAACGACTCTGTTACACACGGTAACAGATAGGGAAACGCCCCGAAATCAAGCTGAATCCCACCTGAATGACGCCAGCCCTTGGCGTCACGAATCCCACCACAAAAGGAAACCCATGCCAAACAAGCAAGGCTCTGTGAGCCTCAAGCGAGAGCTACGCACATACACAGCCTCTCAACCGTTGACCGTGCGCACGACCCCAAGGAATTTTCACCGACGAAATCAACCCCTTGCGCTAGTGCCTTCCCTAACAACTAGTCGTGTACACTCCCATCAAATGGACACAACTAGTCCTTCTTGGGGGGATCGCAATCGGATGGAACCCGAATCGAACAGTTCTAGAAACATCGCGGCATAGTCGGTCGGTACGACACCTGGAATCTTGCGCACATTCAGGTGTTCCTCTTCGACGAAGGGCACGACGTTCGAAAGTCTTCTTGGAAATTCAATTGCGAGATTCAGAATCCAATAACGAGCTATCGCATTTGTGACAGGCATGAAATGGTCTATTTGGAATCGCCGACCGGAGCGGAAGCACTTGTACTGTTCTGACTTGAGTTTAGCTGAATGGCGTCCCCCGGAGGCTGATTGCCGAATTGTTCCGAGAGAGTGTTTGAATGCTAAGTCGAGGAGGAGCACGAGGGTGTTACAAAGGCTGAACTCAGCTGTGCGCTGATTCAGAGAACTACCCGCGGAGGCTCCTCGAGACTTTATGTACTACATCGGACTTGATGTTCACAAGAAGACGATCAGCTATTGCGTGAAGGACGCGGCCGGCAAGATCCATCAGGAAGGCAAGATTGGATCGACGCGGCGTGAACTTGATGCGTGGATCAAAGCCCTTCCCCAACCCCGGATGATAGCCATGGAAGCGACGATCTTCACCGGCTGGATCTACGATCACCTGCTTCCGCATGCCGAAAAGGTGAAGGTTGCCCATCCCCTGATGCTACGGGCCATTGCCGCAGCGAAGAGGAAGAACGACAAGATCGATGCCAGCAAGATCGCCGACTGTCTTCGCTGTGATTTCCTTCCGGAGTGCTACATGACATCGACCGAGATCCGCGACCGGCGGCGTACACTGCGCTATCGCGGATTGCTCGTAAGGCAGATGGTTCAGATGAAGAACCGGATCTCGGGCCTGTTGATGGAGACCGGTGTGAGTTTCAACAAGCAGCGATTACACAAAGTGGGCTACTTCACCGAGTTGATGTCAGGCAACGAAGAGATTGACTGTGTCAGGCCGCTGTTGAAGCTGAGCCGGGAGACGATCAACCGATCGCAGAAGCTGGACTATGCACTGGTGAGCTCTCTGGAGCGCGATCCGCTGCTCGCCGAGAGGCTGAAGCGTTTAAGGACAGTTCCCGGGGTGGGTCCGATTACGGCCCTGACCTGGGTTCTGGAGATCGGGGATGTGGCACGCTTCCAATCGATCAAAAACGCCATCAGCTATTGCGGACTGTGCGGAGCCGAGAAGCGTTCAGCAGACAAGGTCGCACGCACACCACTTTCCAAGCAGCGCAACAAGCATATCCAGCAGGTGCTGGTGGAAGCCGCGAAGCTGGCACCGAGATACAGCCCTGAACTGAGCCTGATTTACGAAAAGGAAAAACAGCGGGGAGATCGCAACCGCGCCACCCTGGCCGTAGCCAGGAAGATGGTGGCCTGGATGGTTGCGGTCGAACGCAGAAAACAGGATTTCGTACCTGCCGAGAAACGCGCAGGCACGGTGGCAGCCTAAAAACCTGCCCATGAATGAAAAACACCAGGATTATTCCGATGCGCAGACTGCCAGGCCCCGCAAGTGGGCCACTGGGCGAAGGAGTGAAAACTCCGGAGGCTCCCGTTGGGTTGTTTCGGGGCTGGCAGAGGACACAAACTCAATCTTCTGTGCGGACTCTTCGGAGTCTTAGACAGCAAATGGATGTGTGGTTCTGCTTGATGCAGGAATCATCGGCCGAGAGGCACTGTTGCGTAGAGGCAGATCCTGATCAGACCAATTGCGCGCCCTCCGGTGCGCGCCCAGGAATTCTGTGCTTTTCCCTTGACTTTGACTTACATAGATGTGGCCTATCCGGAAGTGACCCAAAAATGGTGCAAATGCGATGCAGCCACAATCGGAATTCCCAACCATATCCCGCCCGGGCGCGCGTCAAGAGAGTCATGAAATCCCGCATGTTTGCCTGACAGGATTTCAATGTCAATGGCTTCGTTCTTCGGGGTTCTTCTGCTGTCATCGAGATACACAACACGAGAGGTGCTTCCATCGAAAACCGCGGGAGTGCCCCAAACAGGGAGGATGATTTCGGCTTCAAATCTCAAAAATCAAATTCGATTTCAGCTCTTCAAACCCCATCTAACAAATACACTGCACGGGTGAAACATTCACGTCGTCAGTCCTCCGCAGTGTCGGGTTCACGATGACCATTGAGGTGCCGCAGTACTGCAATCGAAAGAGAGGGCCGCTGTAGACTGAGGCTGTCGATGGAAGCAAGCGAATCCAAAACCATTGCGATCCTTGCCGAAAAGCCTTCAGTTGCGCAAGACATTGCCCGTGTCCTCGGAGCCAACGTGCGAGGCAAGGGCTATCTCCAGGGGAACGGCTACGTCGTCACCTGGGCGATCGGACACCTCGTGTCCCTTGCTCAACCTCACGAGATCAACCCTGAATGGCGACAATGGCGCTTCGGTCAGCTGCCGATCCTGCCCACGCATTGGCCGCTGGTTGTTTACGAGAAAACCAAAGATCAATTCGAAGTGGTGCGAAGAATCCTGACCTCCGGACGAGTTTCGCGGATCGTCTGTGCGACAGACGCCGGGCGAGAGGGTGAACTGATCTTCCGCTACATCTACGAGGCGGCTGAGTGCAGAAAGCCTGTCAGCCGACTCTGGATTTCCTCACTGACTCCAGATGCCATCCGCAAGGGGTTCGACAAGCTTCGTCCAGGAGGCGAGTACGATCGCTTGGCGGACGCCGCCACCGGCCGAAGCAGAGCTGATTGGCTCGTTGGCATGAATCTTTCGCGTGCCTATTCGATTGTCTACAACGAGGAGCTTTCGGTCGGGCGCGTGCAGACGCCGACCCTTGCCATGATTGTGGATCGGGAGATTGCTCTTCGTAGCTTCGTCCCCGAAGACTACATCGAGGTCGTTGCCACATTTCAGGGACAAGAGAATCCAGACAAGGAAGGCTATCAAGGAACCTGGTTCCGTTTCCAAGCGAAGCCTGGGAACGACAACGACGGCCCGGCAAACACATCTCGATTACCTGCCGATGGCGAAGAAGCCAATCGCATCGTCCTGCGCGGTCGAACCGGGAAAGCGCTCATCGAGTCACTCGCTTCCGAGACGAAGCGGATGCAGCCACCGCTGCCCTACGACCTTACAGAACTTCAGCGACATGCCAATCGTCTGTTCAGCTTTAGCGCACAGCAGACCCTTGACCTCGCCCAGGCTCTCTATGAACGGCATAAACTAATCAGCTATCCGAGGACCGATAGCCGCCATCTTACCGTCGATATTGCCACTACTACTCCAGGAATTGTCGCTGCGATTTCGACGAGATACAAGCCTCAACTGCCTTCAGGTGGGGAACAGCGCCCGTTGAGCAAGAGGTTCGTCGACGACAGCAAGGTAAGCGACCACCACGCCATCATCCCCACGGCTGTCTCTCCTGAGAAGGCCCACCTTGCGGAAGACGAGCGCAAGATCTACGACCTCATCTGCCGACGCTTCCTCATGATGTGGCATGACGATTACCTCCAGTCGGTGACAAGCCTGATTACGGCGATCACGAATGGAGAGATTGTGGACCGCTATCGAACCACTGGAACCCTCGTGCAACAGATGGGTTGGAAGGCTCTTGATATCGGGGCGGAGGGGCGACGGCGAGATGCCAGAAGCGCTGGTGAAGAGGAAACTCCGGAGCAGGTCCTTCCTGTGACACTTGCGAAAGGACAGCTTCAGGACATCGCGGGTATTGAAGCCCGGAGGAAAAAGACCCGGCCCCCAAAGCGATTCACCGAGGGCACACTCCTGACTGCGATGCAGACCGCGGGACAAAGCCTGGATGAAAGAGAACTGTCCGAAGCCATGAAGGAGACGGGACTGGGCACGCCCGCCACGCGCGCAGCAACGATCGAAGTGTTGTTGAAACGAGGGTTCATCGTCCGTACCGGGAAGAACCTCGAGGCAACAGACAAGGGTATCCACCTCATTAATGTGGTTCATCCCGAAGTGAAGAGTCCGGCGATGACCGGCCAGTGGGAAGCATTTCTCAAAAAGATTCAGCACGGCGATTCCCGGCTGGAACCATTTCTGACTGGCATTAGCCAATACGTCCGCTCCGTAGTCACGAAGGTTGGCCAGGCTTCGCCCGCTCCGCGAACGTCGGTCTCTGACTCGCCCAAGAATTCCGATCCTCTCGAACTCACAATTACAAGGAACGTAGCGACCTCCACAACTCCCACTGAGCTTCTGCAGAACGCGTTCGGCTTCTCCAAGTTCCGGCCCAATCAGGAAGCCGTCTGCAAAGCGGTCACGGCGGGGAAGGACGCCCTGCTTGTCATGCCGACTGGGTCAGGCAAGTCGCTTTGCTACCAGTTGCCAGGATTGGCACGAGGTGGAACGACTCTTGTGATTAGTCCACTCATCGCATTGATGGACGACCAGGTTCATAAACTCAAGGAGAGAGGCTTCGCCGTCGAGTGCATCCATTCAGGCCGCGACCGCGAGACATCCCGCCACGTCTGTTCCGAGTATTTGAGTGGCAAGCTGCACTTCCTCTTCATTGCGCCGGAACGACTTCGAATAGAAGGCTTCCCGGAAATGTTAGCCAAGCGCAAACCATCGCTGATCGCGATCGACGAGGCGCACTGCATATCGCAGTGGGGACATGATTTTCGTCCCGACTATCGAATGCTCGGCAAGTATCTGCCAAGCCTTCGCCCTGCCCCGGTGCTGGCACTCACAGCCACTGCGACGCCGCTGGTCCAGAAAGACATTGCCGCTCAGCTCGGCCTCATCGAGCCCACACATTTCATTCATGGTTTTCGCCGCGAAAACATCGGTATCGAGATTGTGGAAGCCCTGCCATCCCAGCGTTCTTCGCTCGCACGGGAGATATTGAGGGACGCCAAACATCGGCCAGCGATTGTGTACGCTCCGACTCGCAAGCAGGCGGAAAATCTGGCGGAGGAATGGGCCGCCGAGTTCAGGGTTGCCAGCTACCATGCCGGGCTCGACGCCGAAAGGCGGTGGCGGGTACAGGAGGGATTCATGGCGGGAAAGCTCGATGTTATGGTGGCGACCATTGCATTCGGGATGGGTATCGATAAGCCGGATGTTCGAATCGTGATTCACACCGCACTGCCGGGCAGCGTGGAAGGGTATTACCAGGAAATCGGCCGCGCCGGGCGCGATGGAAATCCGAGTCGCGCCATCCTCATGCATTCCTATGGGGACCGGCATACCCACGACTTCTTCTTCAATCGGGATTACCCGGAAGTTGCCTTGATGGACCAAGTGTTTACAAGTCTCCCGTCAGAGCCTCAACCCAAGGAAAGGCTCCGCAAGACCTTGGGCATCGAGGAAGAACTCTTCGACAAGATCATCGAGAAACTGTGGATCCATAAAGGTGCGGTCCTGGACTTCGCGGAGAATGTGAGCCGAGGCGAGGAGGTATGGCGAACATCCTACATAACACAAGGGAAGCAAAAGCGGGCGCAGATCGATCAGATGATTCGTTTTTCGGAAAACAATCAGTGTCGCATGATGTCGCTGGTTCGTCACTTTGGCGATAGTTCGGACGGCGCCGCCAGCTGTGGTGGGTGCGATTTCTGTGCTCCAGCGAAGTGCGTTGCCCAGAGATTTCGAACCGCAACGGATGTTGAGCGAGCGGCCCTCTATCGAGTGTTGAGCGAGATGAAGTTGATCCGCACCAGATCGACGGGGAAGCTATACGCAGAACTATATCCGGAAAACGAAATCAGCCGAGACAACTTCGAGGAGGTTTTGGGGGCAATGGCCCGCGCAGGACTTTTAAGCTTTGCTGATGCCGTCTTCGAGAAGGACGGCAAACAGATCCCCTACCGTACCGTCAGCCTTACTCCGACCGGGCGAGCGGCCAATGAGACTACGCCGGTGCTCTTCGTCATGAAGGATGCGGCACGCCCAGCCACCAAACGCAAGCTCTTGAAGAAATCCGGGAAATCTAAGGGGTCTCGGGCAGTCGCCGCTCGAACGCCATCTGGGACGAAAGAAAGGGCAGCGTCCGTGCCAGAGTCAGATCAGCACCGGATAGAGCAAGCGTTGCGCGCATGGCGCTTAAATGAGGCCAAGCGCAGGAGGGTTCCGGCATTCCAGATCTTTGGCGATCGAGCGCTGCTTAGTATCGCTACGACCGCACCCAGGAATGAGGCCGAATTGTTGGCTGTGCACGGCATTGGGGCCGGCATTGTTAAGAAGTATGGGGAGCACATCTTTCGCCTGATTGCGGCTTGCGCTGATGTTCGGATAAAGTCGAGCGCACCTGATCCAAGGCGGCCATGAAAAGTTGACAATCTATTGATTTTCGAATGTCTCTTGCTCGCGAGGCTCCGGCGTCGGGGCCTGTTTCCAACCCAAATCTGTCGCCTAAGGTAACTACTGGCATGGTCCGCCGCCTCAGCCCTGGGGTGTAGAGGTAAACACAGGAGGTGTTCCATGGAGATTCACACCATCGGCATCGATTTAGGAAAGACTGTTTTTCACCTTGTTGGCGTCAACGCACGGGGCGAAGTTGTGGTTCGCAAGAAGTGCTCGCGGACTCAACTGCTGCGCTTTACATCGAACCTCCGCGAGTGCCTGATCGGGATGGAAGCCTGCGGAGGGTCTCATTTTCTGGGCCGTGCTCTGCGGGAACAGGGTCACGATGTGCGCTTGATGCCGGCACAGTATGTGAAGCCGTACGTGAAGACGAACAAGAACGACTACATCGACGCCGAAGCGTGTGCCGAGGCTGTAACCCGGCCCACGATGCGCTTTGTCCCGATCAAGTCCGATGACCAGCTCGACCTGCAGTCGCTGCACCGGGTACGCGAGCGGTGGGTGGTGCGCCGCACCGCGGTGATCAATCAGATTCGCGGGTTGCTGCTGGAGCGCGGCATCACCATCCGCAAGGGGCGTCAGCATATTGAAACCGCTCTTCCCGGTATCCTGGAAGACCCGGACAACAAGCTGTCCGGTGCATTGCGCGTACTTCTGACACAACTGCGGTTGGAGATGCAGTATCTGCACGGGCAGATCGAGGAATCCGACAAGCTGATCGTGCGCATCGCCGGCGAACTTGAACCCTGCAGGCGCCTGGTCGCAATCCCCGGAATTGGACCGATCACTGCTACGGCCACGATCGCAGCCATCGGCAACGGGGCTGCCTTCAAGAAGGGCCGCGGATTCGCAGCATGGTTAGGAGTTGTTCCGGGCGAGCATTCCACCGGAGGCAAGCAAAAGCTGACCGGTACCAGCAGGCGCGGGAACAAATACCTGCGAAAGCTCTTCGTGCAGGGAGCTCATTCGGTGCTGCTGCAGAGAACCAAACAAACTTCAGCTCTGAGTCTGTGGCTGGCCCATCTCGCATCACGCAAGCGCCCGCAGGTGGCCACCGTGGCGTTAGCCAACAAAATGGCGCGCATGGCCTGGGTGGTTTTGTACAAAGGAGAAGCCTATCGCCCGCCATCAGTACCACAAGTGATCGCGGCCTGATGGCCTGCACATGACGCCTGGCACAGGCGCCAGGCTTGGAAATCGCTGACGCGATTCCCACATCTGCAGTCCAACGACGACGGTCTGAGTTTTGAGATTCCTGCCAGGTTTGCTGGCGAAACATGAGATGGCACAACGGTCGATCCCGGCGCTCCCGAAACCTGCATGCGGAAAATGCCTCCAAAGGCAGCGTTACTAAAAAGGACGAGGGCGCAGCGCATTCCATTCAGGCCAGGAGTTCGCTACTCCAACAAAGGCCGGATACATTCGCGCAGGCCAATTCTGTCATCGCACTCTTCGCTTGCAAAACGGCGGCGGACCATACATTCCGCATAGCGGGTCAACCGCCAGGAGCTGGGAAAACCGTCAAACTTCATGCACATGCGAAATGCGCATCGGCGGCATTCTAGAATTCAGTATTGCGAAACCACAAACAATGCCCAACTCGCATAAGCGAGGCGGTGCATTCGAGGTGCACGATGCAGTGTGTGTTCAACGCGGTGATGCGATTGATTAGCAGCCTTATCGGCATCCTGATGATTCTGATGGGAGGGATATGGATCCTGCAGGGACTGAATCTTGCGTGGGGATCCCTCAGTCGCAGCTTCATGCAAGGCGACCAACATTGGGCACTCTACGGCGCAATCATGCTGATTGTTGGAGTGTGTCAGATCGTTTGGAGCAACATTCGGCAACGGGGATGAAACTCCGACCATAATCGTTGATGGAGGAACCCAGCTCACGTGTGGTTGCGCGAGCCGCAGCCTGAATAATCGACCTCTGACCCGTTTTCAGTAATGTTATCTGGCATTGTTTTGGAGGGTTATGAAGCTCATTGCTATTGTCGTGGTGCTCATTGTGCTTGCTTCGCCGAGCCTCGCGCAAACGGCTCATTCCGATTCACAGACGCTCGATGCGATTCTTGCGGAGCTAAGGGAAATTCACGACGAGTTGCGCTTCACGCGAGCGATGCAGACACTTCTGGCGGAGCTGCAGGCTAAACAGGGGGTTGTGAATCAGGCCCTGGAGCGCGTCGATAGGGAGAGGTCGAGCCTGATCCAGATTCGAGTCGATCAGAAAAGGACCTCAAGCGAATTAGATAGCGCGCAAGACAAGCTCGACCATTCCTCCGACGCCGTGGAGCAGAAGCGGCTCACCGAAGAGGTAGAGCGCCTAAAGGCCAATTTTCCGGCGCTCAAGGTCCAGGAGCAGGCCCGTCAGTCTGCTCTGGACGAAGCGCAGCAGCGGTTAAGGGATTCCCAGGATGCTCTCGAAGGTGTTCAAGATCAGTTGAACGCGATGACGAAAAAACTCAACCCGGGAGAGCATTGAGGCTTATCAGCGCGCCAGAAACGAGGTCGATCACGTTCACTAAGGGTTCGCGTCTAAGCCGCTAATTGTGCGTGATTTGCTCATCATCTTTGGGTTCTGGGGGGTGGCCCACCCTTGATCGGCCTATAACTGAGAGTGCCCCATCCTTCGATTTTCGCGGGCGCTTGGCATTTGTGTGAATCAGCGTCAGTGCACTGAACTCCCCATTTAGTCCGGATCCGATCACACATCCGTGCAATTGAGGGTTCCTCAGGCACGTGTCAGGCTTCCCGCATGCGAGTCAATCTCCTCACTCAACCCTCCGATCGCTTCGAATCTGGAGCGGGAACGATTCCCCTCTCGCTGACGATACGGCCCGCGTGCGGCCTACCGGGAGACTACGAGTTCCCAACCGATAGCGCTGCGCTGCTGCAATTGCTTCGAAAACAGACGGATTTACCTGCCTATGTCCTCCAGCGGTTTGAAGCGGAGCTTTGCGCCCGCCACGCTGCACGACTGCTGGGAGTGAATCTGAGTGACAGTGTACTCACGGATATCGGCTACTTTATTGACTAGTGTAGGTGTCCAAACCCGCCATTTTCCCGCCACTGCCTGACATTGTTCTCGGCCTCGCGATGGAACAGTTGTAGTGTCCGGCTTTGGGAGGAGACGGTACTTTAGAACACACGGCTCATTCTGAACGTTCCACTAGGGACGTTTGGCTGGGGATCGCGTCGTTCTAGACACTTGCGTCGAAATCTAAACGGTCGCCGATCGATTTGCCCGCTTGTGATGGGAATCACAGAATTCAAGATTCCACCATAGCGACGATGTTTGAATGGAACACTATAAGACTGTGGTCATGGACTACCTGCAATCTGACAGAGCAGTGTTTGTCAACGCGGAGTGCTGTCTCCTACTCGACGATCCCGCGGATTTGGAGAAAAGGGTAGAACGCTGTTCTTGCGATGCGGTGGCGATTGACCTGCGTCACGGGGCGGTTTACCTGTGTGAGACGGCATTGGATGACCAGCTGCAATCGCTGATGAGGAAGCTGTCAGCCTGGACGAAAAACTGGGACTCGATCAGGGCTGCTTTGCAGCGGGACTGCAAGGTGCCGGCGAACTGGCGCGTCCACGTGTGGCTGTTTGTTCCGAGAGGCTCGATCGACATGCTCGACGGGAAACTGGAACATCTGCGACAGACCATCGGTTCGAGATTCAAGGTGAAGCTTACGGTCCTGGAAGACGTGCAGCCCTGGCGCTTCTCCAGCTGGGAGCGGTGTGAAGAGGCTTGGGAGAGCAACGGGCAGCGAGTGCTCAGCTGAGCTGTGGTGGGGCGGTGACACGCCCGGAGCCGCCGCCGGACTTCCGGGGTCAGTCGATCGACGCGGGAGCTGAAGAGTGGGCCAAGCTCACTCCGAAGACTGAGAAGCCGCTTGCCGCGCCAGTTCCCGTTCGATGACGTTGGAGAGGCTACCTTCGTCCTGGCCGCCAACAATTGCAATTCCATTGATGAAGAAGGTAGGGGTGGCAGTGATGCCCAGACGCTCGGCATACTGTCGGTCGCTCTCCACAGCATCTCTGTATTTGCCGTCGGCAAGGCAGCTATAGAATTCCTTTTCGTCGAGCTTTACCTCGTGCGCATATTGCTTCAGGTTCACCGGGTCGAGTGGACCCGCCATCAGCAATTCGTACATTTGCCAATAATCTCCCTGCTCACCGGCGCAGCGCGAGGCTTCCGCGGCTTGCTCAGCAAGCGGGTGCAACTGGGAGACGGGGAAATCGCGATAAGCCAGTGCGACGTGACTCGAGTATTTTGCCATGATGTTTTTCAGCACATGTTCCTGTTGGCGGCAATAGGGGCATTGAAAATCCGCAAACTCGACGATCACAACCGGTGCGGCCGAATTGCCCTTCAGCCGCGACACATCGTAAGTCACCTTGATCCGTCGGGCGTCGAGCAGAACGACGACCTTTGCTTCCGAGCGCAGGCGATCGAGATACGCGTTGCGCGCGAACTCGATTTGCGCCTTGTGCAGCGTATCGCGGAGTTGGTCTTTGACCTCCGCGAAGGGCTGGCGGTTGCGATCCGGCGACGCCAGATAATAGGAGAGGATCTCGGCGTCGCTTGGCTTGGCAATGGCGCCGTCGACTTGCTCCGCAAGAAGCGCCTCGGTGGTTTCGCCCCTCTTCCTGGCGGCCGACTCGAGCAGCTTCTGCCGGATAAGCTTCTCAAGCGTCTTGGTTTGAATTTGATATTCCTGGCTGTGCAGCGAGAGCAGCTGCGCGGTCGCTGCGTTGGAAAGCTCCTGCGCGGAGATCGCCTGCCCATCGACCGTGGCAACAGTCGCCGGCTCCTGGCTTCGAATGGAGGCAGGCAGGGCAAGCATGCCGAGAGTCAGCAAGACGACTGCAGCTGCCTGCTTATGCCGCTGCGGCGCGGTCTTCCCCGCGCTCACGGCAAGCAGATTCGTCGACACTGCAATCAAGATACTGACCATCCTTCATGACGCCAACAGCGAGCTGCCGCGAGGACCTTTTACCGCATAGGGAGGCGTCTTCGTTAATTGCTCGCGGAGCAGGTCTCGGACACGGTTGCGGTCGTGCAACCCGATACGGCCGGAAGGGTGCATGAGAGGGAAAACGTGAACGACGTACTTGTCGACGCCGAGTAGTTGCACGACTCCGTTGCGCAACCCGCTTCGGTCATTGCGGTGTCCACCTGGCTGCATACCGCCGAATCGAATTGCGAAAGCGTAGTTCCCGACGCCACAGTATAGTCGAATGCCGACGAGCTGGATGTGCCCGGTACTGTTGTGCTTATTCCGTCTGTGGTGCAGGTGATGGAGCTGACCGAGGCCGTGCACGACCCCGCGTAAGAACCCGCACTGGGTGGCGCTGACGGAGCCGTAGGCGGCGAGGAAGGGTTGAGTGTCTGAAGCGACTCTGTTGCAGTGGAACTGATATCGCTGAGGTTGACTGTTTCCGAGTCAAGGAGCGTGCCGGCGGAAGAATCCTCACTGAGCGTCAGCGCGCCGTAGGTGGTGTCGGCCACGCCGGTCGGCACCAGAAGGTCATAGTAGCCGTCCGGATCGGCCAGGGCGACGATCCCGAGTCCAGACGCTCCGAAGCAGCAAAGGTCGAGGCTGTTCTGCGGCGTGGAAGACGTCTGGCCTGAGCCCTCGTCGGCGATCCCGGTCGCGTATCCCAGGTTTCCACTCAGCAGGGGCAGGTTGGTTGGAGACACCAGCGTTACATCGGTGGTGTCGGCTGTCCCAAGCTCACCGGAACTTCCATCTGCCATGATCTTCGCAAGGCCTTGAAGCCCGTCGTTGACGATTCCTGCCAGTGGCGCCTCCAACTCCAACCCAAGCATGGCGGGGACCTGGCTGATGGTCTGCGAAATGGAGCTGACAATTCCTGCTCCTGCGCCATTCAGTTCGCTCTCGATGGACTGCTGGGCGCCCGAGTCGCATCCATCCAGAGACGCATTGCAGGTAGCGGTGTCGGAAATTGCATGGGTAAGGGAATCCATCGCGGTTGAAACCTGAACAAACCCCTGGGCCAATCCGGGGAGAGCGGCCTCCTGGTCGGCTCCGCCCACGCTGAGGGTAGTCTTCAATCCCGTCAGCCATGCGGTGCTGGTGTCGGTCGGGTTCGATGAGCTTTGCACAGCCTCTTGCGCCTGCATGAAGCACGCGCTTTCGTTCGAGGCTAGGCAAGTCAATAGACTTCCCACCGAGCTGAAGCTGACCGCTGGGCTCGCCGACTGTTTGTGTGCCGAGAGCGGGCCGGAGCGGAAATTGCCGGAAATGCCGGGAGAGATAAATTGCTGGGATAGATAAACGGCAATGATGCGATCCATCGCATCCAGCTGAGTTGAGTCGAACTGAATTGCCTTTCCGTTGAGCGTACCCCAACTGAACGTCGTTGCACTGTTGGCCGCGATGCTGTCCACGTCGGAGCGCGCATCGTTGGCCGCGGCGATCAAGTCCTGCATGGCCGATTGACCTGTGGATGTACTCACGCTGGTTCCAACCAATTGCTGCGCGGCCTGAAATTCATTTAGCCGTCTGGCATGAAGCATGGCGGCAAAAACCAGGAAAGCATGGCTGATCTGGCCCGGTTGCACTCCATACGAACTGACCGTAGGCAGAGTCTGAATGGTCAGAGAGCTGGAAGCGGAGGAAAGGGATCCTTGCGTAAGCACCACGGAAACGGTTCCCTCGCCAAACTGTCCCGTGGTTGGGTCGACGTACAGCGGCACGCCGGCAATTACAGTCCCGTCGGACTCCACGCGGATGACCTGCTCGGTAGCCGAAAAACCCGCGCTATTGGAAAACGCCACTGTGACGGGGCTGCCGGCGTTGATGCCGGTGGTGTCGATCTGGAGCGACGTGAGTGGCGTCGGCGTCGTGGTCGAGAAACCGGTGATTGCGATACTCGTGGACACAGAAGCTGGATTCAGCGTAATGGTCGCCGTACCCGAAACCGATGTGTCGGTTTTGCTGGCGGCTGTCAGCGTCACGGTGGAGGTCGCGGCGATCGTGGACGGCGCGGTGTACGTGACGCCGGTGGTCGAGGAAGCGCTGAGTGTGCCTGTCCCGCTGCCGATACTCCAAGTCACGCCGGCATTCGCGGGGTCGTTGGCGACAGTTGCCGCGAAGGTCTGACTGCCGCCGCCATTTAGCGACGCTGTTGCTGGACTTACGGTCACAGTGATCGCAGGTGGGTTCAGCGTAATGGCGGCTGAAGCGGACTTGCTTGTATCAGTTTTGCTGGTGGCCGTCAACGTCACGGTGGAGGTCGCGGTAACCGCAGACGGCGCGTTATACGTGACGCCGGTGGTCGAGGAAGCGCTTAACGTACCTGCCCCCGTGCCGATGCTCCATGTCACGCCCGCATTGGCGGAGTCGTTCGCAACGGTCGCAGAGAAGGTATGGCTGCCGCCGCCGCTTAACGACATTGTGGCGGGACTGACAGTCACGCTGATCGCTTGCGTTGTCGATGTCGAAGTCGAACCGCCTCCCGCACACCCTGCCAGAAGAACGGAGATGGCGAAAACAGACAAGCCGATCCCTGCCCGAGAGAAAATGCGAAACGTGATACGCATAGCGATCTCCGATCAAAAATCCTGCACGTTAGCGAGGGTTTGAACGCAACGTACTCCCCAGGGGAGGGAATGACCATCACCAATTGGTCGCAAATGGGAAAGATAGGAATCTTTCGTCATGTGCCACTTTCCCGCGTGCGACATTCTGCAAGACCGGACATGCTGACTTGCTACCGCAATCGGTTGCTCACAAAGGTTGGAGCGTCTTTAGACAGAAGGTTCCGGGTGAGTCGTGGCCGATTGAGAAGTAACCCCTGTTTTGTCGTTTCGGAGTTACTTCAGTGTGGGGGTGATCCTCTCGGAACGCTCGACTGTCATCGGCTCCGTCGCCAAATCGTCTCGGATGTGGGGCCAAACGAAACTGATGTCACAGAATTGGGAACCGTGATGGTGAATGCCTTTCCCCAGTACAGCCCAGGCTTCGCAAGCCCCGACAATGCGAGATGGTAAAGGACATTCAGGTCGCTTCCATTTGTCCGCGTCGTCACTTCTCGAATCACTAGAAAGCCCTGATTGGCGTCTACAGTGATCCTCAATTGCAACGGACTCGTCTGAGGCTCTTCCTTGACGGTGAGGTGCCATGCGTCGGATCGCTTGAGAACCCGGTCATACAACGCCGAGTAGGCCACCCAGCCCCCCGCGTCAAGGATGGCAGAGCAGGTGAGCAAGAGGAGCACGAACCGCAATCGAGTATTCCTTATCATCGTCAACCGGAAACAAGTCTAATGCACTGAATTCGGGTTATTTCCGTGTGGGGGTAAGAACGAAGCCGCAGGCGCCGCGGCCGCTACGGTGTTGGCTGACCGACTATCGTTTTTGGCCCTTTCCGGCTCACATCGACATGCATCTAGCGGTGCGCGATAGCATTTACGAATGCAGCCTCCGAGAATGCCTGTCGATTCGCACCAGGTCATTACGGCCTACAAATCGACAATGCGCAATCTGAAAACCGACATTGCAAAATTCCGCGGTCTGCAGGTTAGGCACTTCGGGATTGGTCTGGCGTTCGTTGCCGCAGGGATCGTCGTACTGCTCGCCGCCTTCAAGGTGTCGAGCGGCCTCTTTCCAATTCCACCGATCCTCTTACTGGGTGCGTCGTGGAAATTTCGACAGGGCCTAAAGTGCCGTGCCCGAATCCTAGATTTATCGCTCAGGTCCAATTTCTACGAACGTGGCGTCGATCGACTTGAGGACAAATGGCGTGGCAGCGGGCGCACGGGCTTGGAGTTTGCGCGTGAAAATCATCTGTATCAATCAGATTTGGACATCCTTGGCGAGGGCAACTTGTTCGAATTGCTCGCGACCACTCGGTCTGAAGTGGGCGCCGAACGCCTCGCGGACTATCTGCTCGATATGCCCTCGGTCGCAGAAGCGCAGGCGCGGCAGGAAGCAGTGAAGGAACTCCGGTTGGCCACGAGCCTTCGAGAGGACATTGCGATTCTCGGCAATTACCAATTTCAGAACTGCCGTCGAGAGCAGCTACGTGCATGGCTCGATCTGCCTCTCCTCAAAGTCCCCACGATGGTACCTGTCCTTCTGCTCTTTTCCGCCGCCGCGTGCCTTCTGCTGGGATTATGCGGCTATTCCAAAGTTTTCCCCTGGTTCAAGATTCTCCCGATCCTCTGCTCTCTGCTCATCGTGCCGGGAGGGATCACCCTTTCGTTAATGCGGGGAGTCCGTTCTCGCGCCGACAAACTCGCATCCCTCAGCGGGGATGTAGTCGTGCTAAGGCAAGGCATTGAGCTAATGGAAGGTCAGTCCTTCCAATCAGCCAAATTGCGCGGCATCGTCGAACGGCTTCGATCCCAAAAGGCAGCGGGGACCGTTCGAAAACTTGAGCGTCTGCTTATCGGACTGAACAGATTGGAAGATCCGATCCTCTACGGATTTTCTATATGGCTGGCAGCTAAGACGCAATTGATTCTAGCGACCGAACGCTGGAGAGCGCGGCATCAGCATGGCTTTCAAGATTGGCTCGACGCTTGGTCCGAATTTGAGGCTTTGAACGCTTTCGGCTGCTATTCGTGGGAGCATCCTCAACATGCTTTTCCGGAGTTGCTTGAAGGAAAAGCGGAGTTTGAAGCAGATGGACTGCGACATCCACTGCTCCCCTTTGACCATTGTGTTGGCAACGAGGTGGCGCTAAATGCGTCGAACGCCTTCTACTTGGTCAGTGGCTCAAACATGGCAGGAAAGAGCACCTTTCTGCGGGCCATCGGTTGCAATGCCGTGCTGGCTGCGGCAGGTGCTCCAGTATGCGCGACACGGGGTCGTTTGGCGGTGCTCCGCATCTGCGCGTCAATATCAATTGCTGATTCCCTTGAGGGGGGGAAATCGAAATTCCTCGCGGAGGTCGAACGTTTGCGCGAGTCGATTCGTGCTGCAAGCGATGGTGGCCAGGTGCTCTTTCTCATCGACGAAATGCTCTCTGGCACGAACTCAAAGGATCGCAGGGTCGCGGCTGAAGCAATAATTACGGCCCTGGTCGGAAGTGGAGCCGTGGGTGCACTGTCGACTCACGATTTGGCGCTAACCGAAATCGCCGAGAAACCCGAATTGCATGGGCAAAACGTTCACATGGAAAGTGCAAGTGACAAAGACCCGCTTGCCTTCGACTACCGACTCAAGCCAGGTATATCTCGACAAACAAACGCGCTGGCAATCGTCAGGATGTTGGGGATACCGATTACAGCGAATGGCCCGACCCCTTTTGAGAAGCCAAGACGCGTCTAAGCGAAGCCCTGTTCAGAAACGCATTCGGGTGTGTAGTGGGCAATTGTGGAGTAACCCCTGCTTTCTCGTTTTTGGGGTTACTTCCTCATCGGGGGTTACACAACAATGAGAACGGGAGGGGCTTGAGATCGCATATGATTCGTAGCCCACGTTATCGTCATACAGTTCCAGAAATTGATCGCCTTCAAACGTTAAGGACAAAGTCCCGCTAGGAGTCCAACCGACCTCGTGCACCGCTTTCTCCAGTAGTCCTAGAACCTCCTGGCACACCTCCGCGAACGCCGAGTGACGCTGGAGACTAGATCCGCTCTGTCCCACTGCCAGTGCGGACCAGATTGAGATTGAGACGTTCTCATCGAAGTGGAGGATTAAGTCATGCGGTCCGAAACAAGCCTGGAACAGAGTTCTCCCCTTGAGGAAATTCAGGTCGGTGCCGGACCGGAGTCCATACATGATTGCTCCTAAAGCGACCGACGTTATCGTAGCCTCAGGGTTCCGAGTGCCCGCTTAACCATTCCGCTTTTTGAAGGCCCAATTCATAAAGAATATGAGCGCGACCAGCACGACAACTGATATCGCAGTCACTTCTTCCTTGAGCCTGATGAGCTGTGGCGAAGGTCCAGAGAAAGAGTCATCGGGAACCAATAACCAAGTGTTGAGGATTACAAAGACGGCGTACAAGGACAAAACAACTGCGAGCCAGGCTGCTACCGCGCGCGCGACAGTTTTGAACTTGCCCATGTTGAGCAAGCATACCGCGAGTGTGGGCTGCGGCCGGGTCGTGGCCCAACCGGACCTTAACACAAATGGTGCACTTTACTCGATCATCGTCTCTACACGCTGCCATTGAGTTCAATGAAGTGCCAGTCAGAAAAGATGGCTGCGACCGTGTGTTCGATGTCCCATTCGGCACTAAAGGCGACCTCAATTCTCCAGTGCCCCCTGATCGGTTCAATGAGTACATGAGCGGGCTTCACGTGCGCCCATACGGCGCTGGGGCTCGCGATCTGCGGGCACGGACTGCCTGTCTGTATCCCTGCCTCGACCGCCGCTTTGTAAGGCAGGTAATGTTCGAACAGCCCACTCTCAATTTGAGGCACCAAGGACGAAAAACGCTCGCGTAGTTCTCTTGCAATCTCAATCGTCTTCGGTTCTGGCGTGTGGCGGTCGCCAGGTAATGAGAGCGGAAATGGTGCTAACGGCGCCAACACGATGCCACCCTTCCAGTGTTTGCCGGACCGGCTCAATTGTCCGAGTTCAGGGTCTTGATACGGCTCCGATTCGAACAGTCCAAACATAGGTCCTTTCGTCCAAATGCAACCGATTCTCTCGTGATCATCGCTGCTGCCGGATCGTTGGCGTGTCGTGGCCAATTGGGAAGTGACCTGATTTTTGGGGCAACATTCCGAGTTGCGGGTCATCCGCGCGCGATCCGAAAAAGTGAGAAACACGGGTCAGCAGTCCGCGTGCGTTTCGTGACCTTCAGAGGATTCTAAGGCCATTGCATTTTAAGCGCATAGATTTCCTGAGTGCTGATATCGCGGTCAAGCAGCGGGGATTCGTCGGGAGCGAGCCCAAACCATTGCCCCCAAGTTCCCGTCGTAGACCGCCCGACGCTGCTTATTTCTGCGACCGTCTCAATCTTGCGATCACTGGGCAGGAGGCGGACGATTCTGTAGGGCTTGTCCGGCTCAGGGTAGTAAAGAAAGTAGAGGTATCTACCATCGTGCGACCACATTGGATACCCTACTCTGGAGTCGCTGACTTTCGACCACTTTTTTGCGGCGACATCGAAGAGCATCAACCTTTGGGTATCGGTTACCGTTGCAGATATATATCTGCTATCCGGCGACCAATGTGGTGAGAAAAATCCGCTGGAGCCCGGCAAAGTGGAAACGTGCCTGGAATTCAAATCTAGTATATAAATTGCTTTCTTCGGATCTTGAGCGGAGCCGAAGATTACCGATCGTCCGTCGGGAGACCATTCCACATCCATCTGACTTTCATCGCTTGGCAGCAGGCGCTCGGCAGAACTGCCCGAGCTTGAAATGGCATAGATTTGCCATTTTCCCCCTGGATGAACGGCGCTAAATACGAGTTGTTTGCCATCGGGTGACCAGCGCGGCATTTCGGCCCTCATCGGCGGTAAAGTAAGCTGGAGCCGCTCGCTTCCATCCAATTTGCTTCGCCACAGAACCCCATCCGGATAGGAAGTGTAGGCCACCCAGTGGCGGTCTGGGGAGAATGCTAGGCCCTCCGCCGAGATTCCGAGATAGGGAACGAAAACATGGCTGTGCGAATCGTAGCGGACGACTTCCGCGCGGGGACTGACGCCAATCGCAAGGAGTTCGCTGCCATCTTTGCTGGGAAGTGGATATTCAAAATTGACAGGGCCTTCTGTCAACTGGGTCGGCACATCAGTTAGCTTCTGCCAGCCGAATCTTTTCACCTCCTGCAATGCCCAGATATTGGAAGGCCCGTCGATTCCTCTCTGAAAAATGAAGAACCGTCCATCGGGTGTCCATTCGCCGTATGATCCTTCAAACATGTTGTGCAGCCCTGTCCCATCCGCTGCAGCGCCCATCACGGTCGGCGAATCGGTATTCAGGTCACATTGAGTGAAATGAAGGACTCCGGCTCGCGGCGAAAATCGAAAGAACTGCGGAGTTGCTTCGACCGACAGAAGTTTTCTCGCCGAGGAGCCATCGCGGTTTACCAGGTACACATCGTGACCCTTGCTGTAGATGACGCTGGTTCTATCCGGGCCAAACGCGGCATCCTCCGCGAGCAGGGTCCCTATACGGTACGGCGATGCTCCCGAAACGGGCTGCACCCAAAGCGAATTGAACTGGCCCTGATCATTCATCACCAACAGCTCGGTTCCATCTTTCGATAGATCGGCTAGCCTTGGTTGCGTGAGCGGCAGCGAAAACGGAGCGGCCTCCCCACCATTGACGGACACTTGAGCAATAACATTGCGCCCATTCGACAACGTTTCGTTGAAGTAGACCCGCACGCCATCGCTAACCAGCGGGCCGAATTTCATCTGACCATCGTTGGTCAGCTTTATGAATTGAATCACCTGAGGCGGGCGAGGAGTTCGTGAGACCGACATCCCAAGGACCAGCCCACTCACCGCGACGATTGCGATGATGATCGCTCCGATGAGTTTCACTCGAAAATGCAACGGCCTTTCCCCTCTCTTTGGATTCGTGAGTGGAGGCGTTTCGACGTGTGGTTCGGCCGCTGGGGATTCACCCTCAACCTTTGCAATGAAGCGGTAGCCGCGCCGGGGCAACGTTTCTATGAAGCGCGGGCTCTCCGCGGAGTCGCCCAACATCTCGCGAATCTTATTGATCGCGGTATTGAGGTTGCGCTCGACGTCGACAAACGTGTCCGGCCAAAGGCGCTTCTGCAACTCCTCTCGCGTAACCACGTCGCCCGGACGTTCAAGCAGGATGGAGAGCACCTGGAACGGCTGACCGCTGATCTTCAATTTCACGCCAGCCTTGCGCAGTTCCGCGGTTCGGAGGTCCGCTTCAAACGCGCCAAAACGTTTGAATCGATTGTGACGCTCAGTTTCTGCCACTGCCGAGCCTCCTTACAGCTCCGAGGATGCCCTCTCTCGTTCGGCGCATCAGCACGGAGCACTTCTAGCAGCTTATTTGCAATCAGTTACACATTTACATTCTTTCCATTTTTCATTGACACACATTCCATTCGCAATCCATTGAGGTAGGCCACTCTCCCTGCCAAAGTCGCCCTCACCTCGCGCCCGCGAGCCGGAGGACGACATGAGATTCCCACTCTTGAATGCATCCATCGCGGTGTTTCTCTCGTCAGGATTGCCGACCACAATCATGTTCGCCTATGGAGAGGCGCACTGCCCGGAAAACGTCGCCAGTGTAACCCCGCGAATGATTGCGGGGGCTCTTTTGGTAATTCCCGTAAAGGTCAACCAGTCAGGCCCATTTGACTTCATGGTGGACAGCGGCAGCCAGATCACGGTCGTCGATCCGTCCCTGGCCTTTCAGCTTAACCTGAAAGGTCAAGGCACGGTCGGCCTGGTTGCCACAGCCAGCTATATACAGGCCTCGGCTGCTGAACTTGATTCGTTGGAGGTGGGCTCCCACGTTGTGGACAAGCCGCTGGTCGTGGTCCAGGATCTAGGACCGATTCAAGCAGCCGATCCGCGAATTCGGGGAGTCCTGGGAGAGAATTTCCTGGGCCATTTCGACTTGTTGATCGACTATCCCCGCAAATTGCTCTGTCTCGACGACGCACAGGTGATCGAGGGAACTATTCACGGGGAGCATATTCCTCTGATGGCACCAGAATATCCCGAGGATCAATTGCGATTCACAGACCGGCTGGTCATTTCCGCCCATCTTTCAGATACCGGCAACCAAGAGATTTTCCTCCAGCTGGATTCCGGTAGCGATGGGCCGATACTTTTCGCAGGCAACAAGAAGCTTGAAGAGCCGTTACTCAAGCACGCCACTCTCCGCGAAGGGAACGCGAGCCAAGCGCAACGGGCGTTTGCGCTTCTGCCGTCGCAAGAGTTGCGGATTGGCCATCATACTGTGAGCAATGTTCATTTTGTAACACCGGTGAGCGCTGCGCAGAATATTCCTCATCGCGATGAGGACGGTGTATTGCCAACCGTGCTCTTCCAGCGCGTGTTCATCAGCAGCGCCAAGCATTATGCGGTCTTTGATCCAAGGTGAGGCGACAATCCCATGGGCCAGCGCGGAGGGTTCAATCCGCTGTGCCAGCGCACAATTCAAATCTCGGGGAGGATCGTGGCCGATTGAGAAGAAACCCCGAAACGGAAGAACGGGGTTACTTCCTCAATTGGGGTCAACCACCAGCTATCGCCTTCGTGAGAGAATTGCTCGCAATGGAGGTCCTCAAATTTCACCGTCAGCGTTGACTTTTGTGCTGTCCTTCCTGGTCGCATTGTCTCT
This sequence comes from uncultured Acidobacteriaceae bacterium, assembly GCA_963745845.1. GTDB lineage: Bacteria > Acidobacteriota > Terriglobia > Terriglobales > Acidobacteriaceae > Telmatobacter. The sequence continues at coordinate 869,011 of CAVUZE010000008.1, forward strand.
CGTGATGGCGGCGAATATCTGGATTTACTCAATGTGGAAAGAGGTGAATCCGCGGCTCCCAAAGGACGCTCAAATTGATATCTGGGACCGATCAAAATTGTTTGAAATTCTTCGCCTGCATGCCGAGATGTACCCAGCGAGCCCGAAGCGTTGGCAGATGTGGACTCTCTTCCTATCCGGTGCCATTTTCGGATTCGGCGGCTTCATCGCGTCCGGGTTCATGCCACACTGATCGCGGTAGAGATCAAGCGCATTTGTCGAATCGAGTGCTGTTCGCTCCGTATTGAGAGGTTCGTGGCCAATTGAGAAATACCCCCCGTTTTTCAGTTTCGGGGTACTTCCGCATGAGGGTGACTCGATAACAAACCCAAAATGTGGCGCGTCTACAATCGCGGAGGCCAAGTCGGCCACTGCGGCTCAGGCAGGTGAATGGGATTGTCATTGTATCCCGGATAGAAAAGGCGGGGTTGAAGATTTAGCACAGATTCAACGGTAAGACAGAGCTTCCCGGTGACGCGGTCGCGATCGAGTATTCCACGGAAGGTGCCAGTTGCCCGAGCCATTTCCCAAAAGTGCTCTTTCATCATGGCCGCGTCGGCGTCAAGGACGGTATTCGCGAAATCAATCTCCAAACCTTTTCTCGGACATCGGTGATCGAGCAAAATCAGACCATGTGGGGAAGCGTTGATATACTCCACATCTAGCGAAATGTGTTTTGGGTTCACCTTCTCATGATGCAAGGCTATCTCGCAGAGCGTCACTCGAACATAGGCCGGTTGCGCGGTTGCGCCTTGGCAGTACACGGCATATGGAATCGCGAAGGGTGCTGAAGCGAGTAGCAGCAGAGAAAAGTTCCAGGCCATCGCTCTTGTCTGCGCGCGAGCTTGGGTGTGGGTTCCACCCATGGTGATCTTCTCCGAGCAGATGTCGTCAGCGATGTGCCTGATGACGATGTTTGGAGGATATGTCCTTGCGTCCGGTCTGCGGAGTTCGATTCCGCTTTTCGCCGCAGCGTCCCTTGAGCTTCCAGTCGCTCGCTTCGGCACCGACGAACTCTTCGCCTCCACGTTCGATCGGCACCGCGCTGACGTCCATGGTTACGCGATTGCAATTGGACTCTACGCTGCCGGCGCCGCCCTCTTTGTTCGAGCCAACTACATTGCCTCTGCCCTGCTCGCGGTGGTCGCAGCCGCTTTTGCCTGGAAGAGAACCGTACCGAGTGACGAACCACGTGACCTTCGGAACGTTTATCGGAAATCTGTGATCAGGCTGGCGGTGTGGATACTGCCCGCGATCATGGCGACTGTGTGGGGGCTGCTCGATGGAATGGCCCACCGAGCGAACGGTTCGGGGTTCGGTATTAGAGCCCCCAACGACGTAGCGCGACCGGCGAACGTGCATCCAGATCCAGGCGAAGTGGTCAATTCGCTAGCCGGATACGAGAGTCTGATTCTCTTTCCATATCCCGAAAAGAAGCAGGTCGTCCCGCGTGTTCTGTATGTGGATCAGTTGCTGGCGCCGGGATCGAAGCGGCCTATTCTGCTTCGCTTCAATGGGGTCTATCGCTATGTGCAGCCCCCAGAGACGCGTCCGGGGCGGAACGTTCATCACGCGCAGGGGACACCGTTGCGAACAGAAATCTCATCGACCAACGGGTTTCCGCTGTTGATGGATGCGGATCAACGGCTTGCGGGAACGGTTCGCGTGGCGCGTTGCCGCGCGATCGAAATAGATGTTGAGAACAACGACAACCGCGCGGGCACGATCAAGTTGGCTCTCATGCTGACGGACGGATCGTCGGCGCACCCGCGTACGCTCTCTTTAGGTGAACAACCTATGCTGTCGACCCTGACAGGGAATTTTTCCGTGAAGGCCGCACCTGTGATGGAGACACTGCGCTTCGCGCTTCCAAGAGATGCCTTCCTCCGTAAGTTCGACGAAATACGGGTTCTCGTTCTTCCCGATGAGGCACATTCCTTTGTCGCACCAAAGATCGCAGTTAATCAATTCAAACTTCTGCCTAGTTGAGAATGGCCTCGAAAGTAGCTGATCGAATGGATTCTGGCTGCATTGCCATCCAGACCGGATTTGCACCATTCTTTGTAATGTCCGGTTGGACCACATCCAGGACGAACGCTTGGCGCGGCAAATAGTTCACCTTAGTCTCCCGTCACCGGCTCCGCCATCGCCGCCGCAGCCGTCGCCCACCGCCTGCGACCGTACTGCACAATCAGCACCAGCAGAATCAGCACCTCCATCGGAATCACCAGCACGCTCCCTTCCGGACCGTCCGTTCCCCCGCTCCAAATCGCATTCCCCGCCGCCGATGTCGTCAGCAGGTGTCCTGTCGCCACCATCCCCGAGTCCGCCGTGCCGTAAAAATATGTCTCCGCCCAATCCCACGCCGCGTGGCACCCCAGCGCCCACCACACCGACCCCGTCAGCCGCACGCTCACGCAGAAAACAAACCCGATCCCCGCCGCGGAAAAGATCCCGATCCAGTTCTCCCCAAGATTTCCAGTATGCGCCGCCCCGAAGAACACCGTTGTCACCCACGCCGCGTTCCAGAACCCCTCGCCCGGCGCGCCCTTCTTCAAATGCAGCATCAAGCACGGCCCGAGCCCCAGCAGCGCAATCGCATAAGCGCCCCACAACCCGCTCGCCTTCGGGTTTAGAGTTACCTGCGTGACCAGCAGCACCACCATCCCCAGTGCCCACCAGAAGTTCAGCCCCCGCGCCAGCGTGAACAGCAGGTAGCAGCGCGCCACACCTTCCTCAAAGCACGCCACGAGCAAAAACGCCACACCCCACTCCACGGCAAACAGCACCGCCTGCGCTCCCGTTAGCGCCATTGGTCCAAAGTGCAGCCACCCCCCGGCCATGAGCGCAGCCACCATCCCGCTCAGCGCTAAGAATCCCGTCGCCAAACCGCTGAAAAGCCGCGAAACCCACCCCGTGCCCTTCAGGTAATAATTCGTCAGCAGCCGCCGCTCGATCTTCGACATAATCCACGTCGCAATCACGATCGCGAGCACGCCTGCGCCTTCGCTCACAATCGCCACCCGTGGCGTAAGCGGCGCGTGAGTGTGTGCCAATCCAACTAGTAGATTAGACACCGCTGGGAGCAACGGTGTTCCTCACTGAATGTCAGCATCCAATCGATTGCGGTCGGATCGTGGCCGATTGTGAAGTAACCCCTGCTTTCTCGTTTTTGGGGTTACTTCCTCATCGGGGGTAATCTGCCCGGAACCCCAAAACTGGCGCAAATACGTCGATGCGTGCCTCGTCTATGCGCGCCAGCGAACTGGCGATGATTCTTGATGGCATCGACATGACGAAGCTGAAGCGGGTAGCGCGCTACGAGCGCACCACGGAAAGCAACAAGGAAAAGGTTGCGGTATGAGATATCCGCAGCAAGTTATGGCATAACTTAGTCGTGCCTGGCGCTCTGTCTAACCTACCCGACGACAAGGAAGCATTGAAGGCCATGGTGGCTGCGCTGCTCGGTGAGCGCGACCTTGAGAGGCAGCGAGCCGAAGAACAACAACGGCGCGCCGAAGAGCAGGCGCGACGGGCAGAGGAACAAAAGCGTCTTGCCAACGATCTGCACATCGAAATCATGCGTTTGCAGGTCGAGCTGGCTCGCTACAAGAAGCAGTACTACGGCCCGCGTGCGGACCATCTTCAGACCGAGGGTGAACTGGCGCAGATGCTGCTGAGGTTCGCCGAGGCACAGGACCAAAAGCCGGTCAACCCGGATGACGTTCCGGCACATTCGGAACTGCAGGAAGAACTTCGCCGGGTGAAACGGCGCAAGGGCCGACGGAACCTGGCCAACTTCGAGAACCTGCCCGTCACGACGCACACATATGAGTTACACGGAGAGCAACGGGCCTGTTCCTGCTGCGGTCTGGAACGCGACGTAACCGGTCGCCAGGAGAGCTGGCAGATCGAGTATTATCCGGGTCATTTCGAGCGGGTGCATCATGTGCGCATGACGTATGCCTGCAAGAGGTGCGAGCAGGCCGGCCAGAACCCGCAGATGGAAACCGCAGCCAAGCCTGCCAGCGCGATTGAAAAAGGATTGGCTGCACCGGGTCTGCTGAGCTACATCGTGACCAGTAAATTCTCTGTTTACGTCCCACTTTATCGGCTGGAAGACATCTTCGCGCGGCAGGGCTTTGAGATCTCTCGCGCTACGCAGTCGGTCTGGTGCGGCGACGTGGCCGATCTGGTCGAGCCCTTATGGGAATTGATGGCCCAACGGGTGCGTGCTTCGCATGTGGTCGGTACCGACGACACCATCATGCCCATGCAGAGCCCAGGCAAATCGGCCAATGCGCGGATGTGGGTGTACGTCGGGGACGACGATCATCCTTATACCGTCTTCGATTTCACTCTGAACCGCGGCCGGGATGGACCAAAGTACTTCCTCAGGGATTACAACCAGGTTCTGCTTGCAGATGCCTATGGAGGGTACAACGGCGTGGTGGCCGGCAACGCGATCACACGCGCCGGATGCTGGGCGCATCTGCGCAGGCGATTTATCGATGCCGAAAAGGTCGCACCCGAGGTCGCGCGCGAGGCGATCGAAATGGTCCGCCTGCTCTACGCTGTGGAGAAACAGGCTAATGATGTCTCTGCGGCTGAACGGCTCCTGTTGCGACAGGAACAGTCGGCGCCGGTGCTGGCGCAGATATACGAGAAGCTTTTTTCCTGGAAGGAGCAGTTGCTGCCCAAGCACCCCATGGCCGAGGCCGTGCAATACGCTCTGAGCCAATGGAAGGAACTGAACGTGTTCTGTTCCGACGGCGCGGTCTCGATCGACAACAACGCCAGCGAACGCGAAATGAAGCGCGTGGTTCTAAATCGCAAGAACAGCCTTTTTGTCGGCAATCCACGCGGCGGAAGAACCGCAGCCATCCTGGCCAGCATCACCTCGACCTGCCGTCGGCACGACATCGATCCGCAACTCTACTTCACCCAGCTGCTGACCAACTTACCCACAATTCCAATCAACGATTATCTCAACTGGCTTCCTGACAACTGGAAGCGCCGCCAGGGCGTCACCCTCGAATCCAGAACAAACTAGACCTGTCCTTCACGTACCGCTCACGAAATGTCAGCCTTGAAGCCGTACTGGGGAAAACCCGCCGTACGGAATTTTAGAGGGGGTTATGGAAACGGCGGCATCATTCGAAGCCCGCTCAGCGCCATAGCCCTACTCGACTGGGCAATCCGGAAGTTATACATGAACTAATAACTCATCAATCAATATGGCAGTTTTGCATCAGATGTCTCCCCAGGACTCTCTGGGTGGCGGTCTCTCTCATTTGCTAGGGTGAGGCAAAAACACTCTTCCAGTCCGCTGCGTTTCCTCCAGGAAGTCTGCCCAATCCTGCATCATTTTGGTGCGAGGCTCCAAGTACTGAGCATGATCGTATGCACCACTCACCTTATTCTGCTTGAGGTGCGCGAGCTGCACTTCAATATGCTGGCTGGGGTAGCCTCCCTCATGCAAGATTGTAGAGGCCACTCCTCGAAAACCGTGACCGGTCATATCACCCTTGTAGCCCATGCGATTCAACGCCATTAGGATGGTGCCGTCGCTCATAGTTTCGTTGCTAGATCCCATGCCAGGGAATACCCATTGGCTATCGCCGCTGAGCTTCCGCAACAGGTCCAGCACTTCGAGGGTCTGGCGGGCGAGCGGAACGATATGGGGCTTCTTCATCTTCATGCGCTCCTTGGGGACATCCCAACGGGCATTGTCAAAATCGAATTCAGTCCACTGGGCTCCAAGCATTTCATTGGTCCGGAGAAAAGTGAGCGCCATGAGCTTCATGGCTAATCTGGTCGCCTGGTTGCCACGGTACACTTCAATGTCCTTCAAAAGCTTTGGCAAATCTCGGCGATCGATCCGAGCGAAATTCACGACGTCTCTTGATTTCAGAAGATCCCGAGGTTTTATCTCAGATGCCGGATTTCTTTTTGTGAAACCAAAAGTGATTCCGTAGCGAAAAATCTGTCCAGTCGTTTCGAGTGCGCGCTTAGCAATATCGATCGCGCCACGGTCCTGTATTCCTTTGACCATTTTCGCGATCTCAGGAGCCTCGATCGTTCTGATGTCGCGGGCGCCCAATGCGGGTAAGATATCCATCTGCATGCGTCGTTCCACAGTGTCCGCATGGCGCTCACTTTTGCCCTCGCGCCAATGCGCCAGCCATTCCAGGGCTACGGTCTGAAAAGAATATCTGCTCGAAGCGTCGTTTGCGGCCTTCTTTGCCTTCCGGTCGGCCATCGGGTCAGTGCCTGAGGCAAGAAGAGACCGCGCATTCTGGTGGAGTTCCCTTGCTTTAGCCAGACCGATGTCGGGATACTTCCCGTACGAGATCAGCTTCTCTTTTCCCTGGAATGTATAGCCCCATCGCCAAAGTTTTCCGCCCGCAACGGTGACCAACAAATACAAGCCGGCTCCGTCGCTCATCGAGTAGTCTTTGTCTCCAGGTTTGGCCTTTTGGATTGCCTTGTCGGCAAGCTTATTAATCTCCATAACATGCGTCCCGAGGAAAATACCCCCCGCGAAAATAAGAATACCCCCCAATTTACATCTTGGCAAACGTGGCTTCGGCTGGAAAGGGCTGGAAATGGTTGGAAGGATTATCGTTTATTTTCTTATATTTAAGTGGTTTGTCCGGACAGGCATGGACTAGGTCGGACACGTCTGGAAGGATCTCTGGCGGAGGGAGAGGGATTCGAACCCCCGGTACCCTTTCAGGCACAACGGTTTTCAAGACCGTCGGTATCAACCGCTCACCCATCCCTCCGCGGCTGTAGATCGCTCTGCTTGCAACCAGTGTACTTGATTAGTTGATTGGTTCACGCAGTCGCGCACGGGCAGATTTAAAGTATTCTTCGAGTCCGGCCCGCCCTTAATGCGGCATCGAGGCCGCTTCTTTCCAAAAAGGGTCGCGAACCGGCGTCTCCTGGAATTATGAGAAAACTCATGGCTTCTGTGATCTCGGTTGTCTTGGTCTCCCCACAACACTGCTAAATCGATTGAAGTAGTGTTGGCTGCGCGGCCGTTCATGGCAAAGCCATTGAAAACACAACGCCTACTGGGCAAAGGGTGTTACAACTGGAGTGCATGGCGAAACGAGCCAAATCGGGTGCGGATCCGCAGCCCGGACAACCGATCAGCCTCCGGACCCTCGGCGACTATCTGAATCTGTCTCCGGCCACAATTTCGCTCGTACTCAACAACGCCCCGGGCGTGCGATCGATTCCGCAGGAGACCCGGGACAGGGTCATTGAGGCCGCCGCAAAGTTCGACTATCGGCCGAGCTTCTTTGCGCGATCGCTGCGCAAGCGCCAGACTTTTACCGTGGGTGTGCTCGTCCCTGAACTCAGTGATAATTACGCCACCGAGGTACTAGCGGGCGTAGAAGAATTTCTCATCGAGGAAGGCTACTTCTATCTGACCGCCAGCCACCGCCGCAAGCCGGACCTGATTGAGGAATATCCCCGACTCCTGATGGACCGCTCGGTGGAAGGATTCATCCTCATTGACACTATCCTTGAAAAGAGTCTGAGCTTGCCTGTCGTCGTCGTTGCAGGGCATCGCAAAATTGAAGGAGCAACGAATGTAGTCCTCGACCAACGGCGGGCAGCGGAGCTTGCGCTACGTCACCTTTATCAGCTTGGTCACCGCAAGATCGCATTCATGCGCGGGGGGAGCCACAGCTCCGACGCCGACGATCGTTGGAACTGTCTGATGGCCGTGGCGCGGGATCTTAAGTTGGCCGTGCCTGCAGAATTGACCGTCCAACTCGAGCTTCGAATTTCTACGCCGGAACTGGGGTTTGAGCCAGCGAACGAACTGATTCAGCGCGGCGTCGAATTTACTGCGATCGTTTGCTACAACGACGTATCGGCAATCGGAGCCGTCCGCGCCTGCAGGGACCATGGATTGCAAGTTCCAACCGACGTTTCTATCGTTGGTTTCGACGACATTCAAGGTGCGGCATTTCACATTCCAAGTCTGACAACCATCCGCCAACCTCTTACTCAAATGGGCAAGGTGGCGGCGCGTATCCTGCTGCAGCGGATTCGCGGCCAGGCAACATTTCCCGATGTGGTGCCGATTCGTCCGGAACTCATTATTCGCGAATCGACCTGCCCGCCGAATCCAAAGCGTGTTGCTCGTTCCAAGCGGAGTTGAAGCTGGAATGCAATTGGACGCAAAGCATTCCTCTGCGCGTACGTTGGGCGTGCTGCACCCGGCCTTTTTGCTCACAGGGATTCTGCATGCGATCGGCGGTCCGCTCCTGCCGTCTCTGGCTTCGACCTTTCGCCTGAGCGACAGTCAATCGGGGGTTCTCTTCTTCTTATATTTTGCGGGGAGTTCGCTGGGTGCAGTCTTTTGCCTTGGGAATTACGCACGAATCATCGCGATCGGATTTCTCGCTGTTGCAGCCTCTAGTCTGGCTGTGACACTCGCTCACTGGCCGATTTTATTGCCCGTCTATTTGCTTCTCGGGATCAGCGTCGGTGTTCCTATGTCCGCCGTCAGCTTGTTTGTTGGACGAAATTTTCCGGAAAAATCGGCATCCGTGCTCGCGCTCCTCAATATGAGCTGGAGCGCGGGAGCCTTGTTGGCGCCTCTGTTGGCCGCTCGCATCCTCGTGCACCACAGCTTTCGAGCCGCGTACGCGATGCTTGCCGCAGCCGCTGCGATTGCCGCTTTGGTCTGCGCGCGATTTCTCAGACAGGATCCCGATTCGTTGCGCTCGAACGGAAATATCCGAAGCATCGCCAATTCCCGCATGATTATTGGCTTTGCATTTGTCGCATTTCTCCAGGTCGGTGTCGAAAATACTGCTGCTGCCTGGCTGCCGACCTATATGTTGCGGATTGCCGGAAGCGGGGCCGTGTTTGCCGCAACTGTAGCCGCTTTCTATTGGGCGGGATTTCTGATCTCGCGGGGATTCACCGCGCTCGTCCTACTTTATGTCAAGCCGGCAAGCGTCGTTTGCGCCACCATCACCATCGCGCTTGGCGCGGCCGTTCTACTGGCTGCTGCCCCATCTGTACCCATTGGCTGCATCGCGATGTTTCTTCTTGGCATGGCCCTCGCGCCAACTTATCCTCTCCTAATTGCCATGAGCTTTTCGCGAGTTCGTGAAACCTCGGACACCCGCTGGATTTTGGCCGCATCCGGCTTCGGCGGGTCCATATTCCCTTGGCTCACAGGATGGATCTCCGCGCACTCTGGGAGCCTTCGCCTTGGTATCCTCACCATTCCGATGGTATTGCTTTTGATGATCTTCTTTCTTCCATTTCTTATTCGAGGAAGAGCTCTTGCTCCCGGCGAGCCGTAGGAGAGCCAGGTGAACCGGTACAAGTGGATCACGGTTGTGGCAAGACCAACACCTCCACACCCGAAGCTGCGTCCTTCTGCCGGAAGACTTGCTCTGTTGCCTTCTGGAACTGTTCTGGCGTCGCGTAGGGAATGTCCGTGAAGGTCTGTGGGTTCCGATCGGTGAGCGGAAACCACGAGCTCTGCACTTGAACCATGATGCGATGACCGCGCCGAAATGTGTGGAATAAATCCGGCATCGTGAAATCGATGTCGGTCCTTCTACCGGGAATCAGAGGCCCAGGCTTCTCCCAGCTTTCGCGGAACTTGGCTCGGAAAGGCTCCCCCCGCAGCAACTCTTCGTAACCGCCCATGTGAATCGGAGGCGCGTCCAAAATGCGCTTATTGCCGTGCGATGCGTCCATGGGATCGGGATAGTTTTGAGGGTACACATCGATTAGCTTGACGACGAAATCGGAATCCGTGCCGGTACTCGCGATCTTCAGTTTCGGCGAGATGGGTCCGGAGATCGTCACATCCTCTTGGAGCGGGTCTGTCTCATAGACGAGTACGTCCGGCCTGTATGTGGCGAAGCGCTGATCGTCGACCATATAGCGTTGCGGCACAGTGTCTGTCGTGTAACCCACAAAAGGCACGGGATGGTTCGGATCGCTCACATATTCATCCACGCCCGCGACTTCACTCGGCGGATCGAAACTTAGCTTGCCACCGGCATGAAAGTAGAGGGCCTTCGGTGAGGCAGCTTTCGGCGGCCAAGCATCAAACGTGCGCCAGACATTGGTCCCGGTTTCAAAGACAACCGCTTTGGGTTGCGCCTGACCCTTGCCCTTCAGATAGTGTTCGAAGAAAGGAAATTGGATGTTGGCACGAAAGTATTCGCTGGTCTTCGCTCCAAATTCAACATCCCCAAGATGGCTGCCGTCGCTCCGTGCCCAGCCGCCATGCACCCAGGGTCCTTCGACCAGTGTCGTTTGCGCTTCGGGGTTGAATTTGTTGATCGCGTAGAAGGTGCGATAGGGGCCGCTCAAATCTTCGGCGTCATACCAGCCTCCGACTACGAGTACGGCGCAATGCACATTCTTCATGTGGCGCGAAAGATCTCGTGCTTGCCAATAAGCGTCATAAGTATCGTGCTTGAGTTGATCGTTAAAAAGCCAATTTGAACCTTTCAGGTAAAGTTTGTCGAGATTTGCGATGTTACCCGCGGAAAGGTAGAACTTATAGCTATCGGGCGTACCAAAGTCGAAAGGTACCGGGGCTCTTGGCGTTTGAGGCTCAGCTTGAGGGCGGAAGAATACATAGAAGCCAAAGTTAGCCGAGAGCATAAAGGCTCCCCCATGATAGGCGTCATCGCCAAGGAAAAGGTCCGTCATAGGTGCTTGCGGACTTGCTGCGACCAAAGCGGGATGCGAATCGATGATCGAAGCGGAAGTATAGAAGCCCGGATACGAGATTCCCCAAATACCCACTTTGCCGTTGTTGTTTGGTACATGCTTCAGCAAAAATTCGATGGTGTCGAAAGTGTCTGACGCATCATCGACATCCTGCGGCGATTTCTTCTCATCGATGTGTGGCCGCATCTCAACAAACTCGCCCTCGCTCATCCATCGCCCACGCACATCCTGATACACAAAGATATATCCGGACTTTTCGAACTCCTCGGAGGGGCCGAGATGTGGAGGATACTGATCCTCGCCGTAAGGAGCCACATCGTATGGCGTGCGCTCCATGAGAAACGGGTAGGGGCCGCCGGCGGCATCCTTGGGGACGTAGACTGCCGTAAACAGCCGCTTGCCATCGCGCATCGGAATCCGGAACTCGTACTTGGTGTAGTGCGCGGGGACGTATTCCTCGCTCGGCGGGTTCGGTGTCGGCTGCTGAGCTGGGGAGGCCGTTAAGGCCAGCATGAAAAAGCCGAGTGCTGGAAAGCAGAAGCGGAGCGTTTTGAACATCGTGGCGGGAGTCTCCTGAAAGACAAGAGTAATCGAAAATGTAGGCCTGAATTTCACGCTCCCGGCTCTAGCATTGACCCTTTCTGCTGTCTTGGCGAACCAGATGGCCGTTTTCGCGCCCAGCATTCTTCCTTCCTGATTGTGCCTTTACGTCCACCGTGTTAAAAGCAAAAGAACAGGAACAGGCGGAAGGGTAACGTGCGCGGCGCAAGAACTGGCCGCGTCGCTGGAGTGCATCCGTCGAGAAATTCCTGAATTTGCCCTAAAGGAAGACCAAAATCTCCATGAGCGCCGGCCATCCAGCAGAAGTCGAAACGCTTTTCGGAGATTACCCGCTTGACCGCGCCTTCGACGAAATGCGGGAAAGCGATGGAAACGTACGTCCGCACTATCAGTCGCTGGCAGAGACGCTGGCCGGCCTTCCCCAGGATGAGTTGCAGCGATGTAAGCAGTCGGCCGAACTTTCATTCCTGACCCAGGGCATTACCTTCACAGTCTACGGACGCGAAGAGGGAACCGAACGCATCTTTCCCTACGATCTGGTGCCCCGCTTGGTGACGGCACAAGAGTGGGATCGAATCGAGCGCGGGCTCACGCAACGGATCACGGCGCTCAATCTCTTTCTGCGCGACGTATACTCCGACGGGAAGATTCTCAACGATCATGTGGTGCCCCGCGATCTGGTTTACAGCTGCAAACATTACCGGCGCCAGATGCGCGGTTTACAGGTTCCACGGAATGTCTATATCGCTGTCGTTGGGACGGACCTGCTGCGCCTGAACACCGGCGAGTTCGTGGTGCTCGAGGATAATCTGCGCGTTCCGTCGGGCGTCAGCTATATGCTCACCAACCGGCGGGTGATGAAGCGGACATTCCCGCAGCTCTTTCATAGCTACGGCGTCCGTCCCATTGAGCACTATCCGCAACTTCTTTTGGCCACGTTGCGCTCGTTGGCACCCGAAGGCCGGCCCGAGCCGAACATCGTGCTTCTCACACCCGGCGTGTTCAACTCCGCTTACTTCGAGCACACATACCTCGCTCGCCAAATGGGCATTGACCTTGTCGAAGGGCGCGACCTGGTGACCCACGACAACCTCGTCTATATGCGCACCACCGATGGGCTCAAGCGCGTCGATGTCATCTATCGGCGGGTCGACGATGATTTTAGCGATCCGCTGATTTTTCGCTCTGACTCGTCGCTTGGCTGTTCCGGCCTTTTCAATGCCTATCGTGCCGGCAACGTAACAGTCACCAATGCCTTCGGAACCGGCCTGGCCGACGACAAGGCTCTCTACGCGTATGTTCCCGACATTATCCACTATTACTTGAGCGAGGATCCAATCCTTCCCAACGTCAAAACATACTTGATGACTGAGTTGAAAGAACGGCAGCACGTGTTGGCTAACCTCGATAACCTGGTCGTCAAGGCAGTGGGCGAGAGCGGCGGTTATGGAATGCTGATAGGACCGCATTCGACGGCGCAGCAACGCGAAGAGTTTGCCCGCCAGATTGAGGCCAACCCCCGCAACTATATTGCGCAGCCGACGCTAGATTTTTCGCGCGCACCATGCTTGATCGGCAATCAGCTGGAGCCACGGCACGTCGATCTGCGGCCATACATCTTATTCGGCGACAAAGTCAACATCGTACCAGGCGGATTGACCCGGGTGGCACTAGAAAAAGGTTCGCTCGTAGTCAACTCGTCGCAAGGCGGCGGCAGTAAGGACACATGGGTTCTGGAGTAGGGATCAGCATTCGAGTTCGGGAGAGTGCGACAATGCTTTCGCGCGTTGCGGACAGTCTTTATTGGATGAGCCGCTACCTGGAACGGGCAGAGAACACCGTGCGTCAACTTGACGTGACGATGAACCTCATGCTCGACGCGGGCAGCTCGAGCGCTGAGACTCGTTGGAAGCAACTCGTCGCTGCATTGGGAAATCCCACCGGCCTCGAATGGAACGGCGACCTCGACGTGGTGGCAGGGAAACTCGTTTTCGATACTCTAAATCACGCTTCCGTGACGTATTCAGTCAATGCCGCGCGAGAGAATGCACGTCAGGTCCGCGAAGAGATCTCAACCGAACAGTGGCAGCGGCTCAATCGCCTTTATCACCAGATGCACTCTGCTCAAGTGCAGTCCCAGTTTCGCGCGAACATCACGGACGCCCTGAGTACGGTTGTCGATGGCATCCATTTGTTCAAGGGAGTAAGTGACACAACCATGATTCACGGTCAAGGTTGGCAGTTTATCCGGCTTGGCCGTTACTTAGAGCGCGCTTATGCGATCGCTACATTGCTGGAGGTCTATCAGCCGTGGCTGTCCGGTCCTTCGGAACGCGAACATGGAGGATACCAGTATCTGGAACAGGTGGGACTTCTCCGATGCTGCACCGCATTCGAGGCGTATTGCCAGGTGTATACAGCGGATGTGACCCCCGACCGCATTCTCGAGTTTCTGCTACTCAATCGAGACTTTCCGCATGCCATTCGCTATTCCGTGGATGGTGTTCGCCATGCAGTGGAGTCGGTCCAAAGAACCGGTGGTCGTCGCCCACCAGATGAGCTCATGGCGGGTATTGGAAAATTGCACGCCATGTTGAGCTACACCACCATCGGAGAAATTCTTTCCGGGGATACCGCGGCATTCCTGCATTCAATCCGGCAGCAGTGCATGCGCATCCATGAGCTCATGTACCGCTTTTACATTCACTATTCAATCCAATCCGCGCTTGCCACATAGGCTCTTTTAACAACTCTGGGGATGAACGAAAACGAGAATGAATTTCTACTCCATCCGGCACCTCACGCGTTACCGCTATTCTCGCCCCATCAGCGAGAGCATTATGGAAACGCGCATGCACCCGCGCTCCGATTCCAACCAGCATTGCCTCACGTTTTCGCTTTCGGTGAGCCCTCGCTGCCGCGTTTTCAGCTATCGCGATCATCAAGGGAATAATGTTCAGCATTTCGACATTCCCGGAGAACATACGCAGCTTGTCCTCATTGCCGAGTCCGTCGTGGAACAGCAACCGCTTCCCGATATCCCTCGCTTTCTTGCGCCGGAAGCCTGGGGAGCCCTCGATGAATTGATCGAAGCGGGGGACTATTGGGAGATGCTTCTTCCCAGTACCTTTGCTGTCGAAACTCCAGCGCTGACTCTGCTGGCTTCACAACTGGGCGTAACTCGCCGCGACGATCCGCTTATGCTCGTCCACGAAATCAACGAGCGGCTCTTCGAATACTTCGAATACGTGCCTCGTTCCACGCGCGTCGACTCACCCATCGACGACGCGATTGTGAGCGGTAAGGGCGTCTGCCAGGATTTTGCTCACACCATGATTGCCCTGTTGCGGCATGTCCGGATTCCAGCCCGATACGTCTCCGGTTACCTCTATCGCAGCCGCGAGGATCACGACCGTTCCACGCCCGATGCCACCCACGCCTGGGTCGACGTGCTGCTTCCGCATCTAGGCTGGGTTGGATTCGACCCGACCAACAACCTAATTGCCCACCACAGGCATATCCGCGCCGCAGTCGGGCGCGATTATGCCGATGTTCCACCAACCCACGGCATCTTTCGAGGCAAGACCGACAGCGAGCTCTATGTAGCCGTGCACGTCGAGGCCAGCGAGCTTCCTCCGGCACTCGATCGAAAGCTCCCCATCCCCGACGACTGGAGTGTGCTGGTGGAGCGCGCTCAACAGGCGCCCGAATTCACGCCCGCACTGATTGATCTCCAGCAAATGCAACAGCAACAGTAAGCACGCGGACGCAATTCAAATCTTTCGCTTGATGGATTTCCGGCTTTGAATTTCAATTTTCTGTTGAATCTTAGGTAAATATCCAGCAATATGAATTTATTCCGATCGAAACGCAGTCCCCCTGCACACACACGACGCCCGTATCTTCCTCTCGCGCCTGACTTCGCTTCTCATTCCGAGGCGTTGGGGATTCGCAAAGCAAGGCATTCAAACAGCGCAGCCACGATGTTAACGGCGAAGCGTAAATGTACTTGATTCGCAAGACAAATACCCAAGCAAGACCTTTTGGAGGAACAGCCGTGAAAAGATCCCTTTGGGGATGGGTGCTGCTTTGTACCCTTTCCGCCGTCAACCTCGCCCTTAGCCAGAATGCGACCACCTCACTCCGCGGAGTTGTGAAGGATCCGTCGGGCGCACTCGTTTCCGGAGCCACCATCACCCTGACGGATAGTTCCACTGGCAAAACGTTCAGCACGATAGCAAGCAGCACGGGTTTATACGAATTTCCGCAAATCTTCCCGTCTAAGTACACCATTAAGGTGACCGCCCCCGGATTCGGCGAGCAGTCCAAAATAGCCGAGCTCCTCGTAAATCAGCCGGCCACGGTCGATTTCACGTTGACGGTGCAATCGAGTTCGGTCACGGTAGACGTGACCGCGGCAGCGCAAACGCTCAACACCGCCGACGCCTCGCTCGGAAGCTCAGCCGACGCCGCCGAAATTCAAGCCCTACCCAGCGAAACGCGTAACGTGCCCGACCTGCTTTCACTGCAGCCCGGCGTGCTCTATCTTCCACCAACGATCACCGACAGTCGCAGCGGCGCCGTGAATGGCGGGCGTTCCGATCAGGGCAACGTCACTATCGACGGCATTGATGATAACGATCAGGTCAACGGATTCGCTTTTACTGGCGTGCTGCGTGAGACGCAGGATTCAATCGAAGAATTCCGCGTGACCACGGGGGATGCGAACGCCGACGCGGGACGATCCTCCGGCGCTCAGGTCAGTCTGGTCACCAAATCGGGAACCAATAAGTTCCATGGTGCGGCATACGAATACAACCGGCCAACAATTACCGTCGCCAATGATTGGTTTAACAAGCAGGCCGAACTCAATAGTGGCGAGCCAAACATTCCTGGCAAGCTCATCCGTAACATCTTTGGCGGTGCCGTCGGCGGTCCGATCAAGAAGGATAAGCTCTTTTTCTTCGGCAATTACGAGGGAAGCCGAATCGCGGAGAACGTTCAGGTGACACGAACCACGCCGACCGCAAGCGCGCAGGCGGGAATCCTCAGCTATCCTGACGGTAATGGGAATACGCAATCGCTCTCTCCCAGCCAGGTTGCTGCGTTGGATGCTGCGTGTGCAATCTGTAATACAAGCGCATATCCTGAGCCCCCGGGGCCGAATCCCAACGCGCTTGGCTATTTCAACGCGATGCCGGCCGCCAACGGACAGACCGAAGGCGACGGCGGTTATAACTCCGGCTCGTATTCATTCTCATCTCCCGATCCTCTTCGCCTGAATACAAGCATTGCCCGACTCGACTATGTTCCATCGGACAGGCATCGGCTCTTTGTTCGCGGCAACCTGCAAAAGGACGTTGGGAGCACGCTGCCGGCCCTCGACAGCAGAGAGCAATTTCCTGGTCAAGGACCATCGAACCTCACGGAGAACAACAGCAAGGGCATTACTGCGGGGGAAACCTGGTCCATTTCGCCGAACCTGATCAACGACATCCGCTACGGGTATACTCGCCAGGGCTTCAGCACGCGTGGCGTGGGAAAAGGCGACTATGTGGACTTTCGATTCCTGGACAGCCCAACTGCGGAAACTCGCACCACCTTCACCGATATTCCGGTCAACAATATCGTTGACAACCTGAGTTGGACGAAAGGAAAGCATACGCTCCAATTCGGTGGGAACTGGCGCCTTGTGCATCAGGATTATTCTTCCGACAGCAACTCATTTAACAGCGCGACAACCAACCCCTATTGGCTCGGCGACAGCCCGCCATCGCCCGCGAATCTCGGCGGAGGGTTCGAAAACTCATACGTCGTCGCGTATGCCAGCCTTATGGGGACCGTTCCGCAAATCACCGACAATTTCAATTACAAGATTACAAGTGCAACGTCTGGCACCGCCATCGCAGAGGGCGCCGCCATCGCGCGCAACTTTAGCGCCAACGAGTTCGAGTGGTACGTGCAGGATGCATGGCGCGTGCAACCAAACCTCACAATCACATTTGGAGTTCGTCACACCATCTTGCAAACACCTTATGAGGTAAATGGTCAGATGGTGACTCCCACGATCGACACACATGCGTGGTATCTGCAAAGAGAGAGCGCGGCACAGGCCGGCCAAGTCTACGAGCCCGACCTGCAGTTTGCGCCCGCGGGCCCGCATTACGGGCAACCTGGATTCTGGCCGAAGATAAAGGATAACTTTGCGCCTCGTCTCGCGATTGCCTACTCTCCCGATGGAAAAACCTCGATCCGTGCCGGAACCGGCCTCTATTACGATCATTACGGAGAGGCGCTGATCTTCAATTTCGACCAGCACGGATCATTCGGCATGAGTTCCCAGGTGAGCAATCCTGCAGGAGTCTATGGATTTGAGGGGAACGCATCCCATCCGGCATCCCCGCGGTTTACGGGAAGGCAAACGCTGCCGTCCATCAGCCTCGGCGCCCCCGCGCCAACCACCCAAACGTATCCTTATTACGCGCCCCAGGGTAACTTCGCCATTACGTGGGGGCTCGACAACAAAATGCAAACCCCGTATTCCGAGATGTTCGATTTCTCGGTCCAGCGCGAGCTGCCGGGCGGATTCACGCTCGAGACCGCCTACGTGGGTCGTCTGGGCAGGCACTTGTTGCAGCAACTCGATATGGCGGAGCCTGTCGACTACGTCGATCCTTCAGGGGGCGGCGACTACTACGCCGCGGCCCGCCAGCTTTCCATGGAAGTGGATGCCAACGGAGACGCGTTTGGTAACTCGAGCAACGGGATGCCCCAGGTCTCGGTACCGGCCATCCAGTACTTCGAAGATGTATTTCCATTCATGGCAGGCACCGACTTCCCGGGCGAAAGCGCGACCGAAGCAATCTACAACAACCAGTGGGCTCCATTCAGAGAGAATCTTGGCGAAACCACGGCGCTCTCGAACATCGATTACTACTGCGTCTACGCCTGTCCAGCCGGGTGGCAACCGCATTTCTGGCAGGATCAGTTTTCGTCGCTCTATGTCTTATCGAGCAGCGGGATGAGCTACTACAACGCAGGACAGCTCACTCTTCGGCATCCTTCCAGCCATGGGCTGCTGATGGACTTCAGCTATACCCTTTCCAAATCGATTGACTTTGGCTCCGACGCGGAGCGCAGCACTGAATTTGGGGTTCCCGGCAACCTCGCTAACAATTCCTCTTTCAGCGAGATCATCAACACGTGGAAGCCTTATCTGAACCGAGGGGTCTCGGATTTTGATACGCACCACCTGATCACTGTGGATGCCGTGTACCAGTTGCCATTTGGTCAGGGAAAGATGTTCGGCGGCAGCGTCAACAGGCTGGGCGACGCCTTGATTGGTGGATGGCAACTCTCCGGAATCAACCGCTGGTCCAGCGGATTGCCTTTCTCATTGGCTGAGCCAGGCTGGACTACGGATTGGCAGATCGAGAGTTTTGGAGTCGTCACCCAGCCGGTGAAAGCGCATCGGCATTTCGACTCCAACGGCAACCCGCAGTATTTCGAGAACGCGGCTGGCATCAATACTGGCGTCTACAGTGGTGCTCCGATACGGATTGCCTATCCCGGCGAGACCGGCCAGCGCAATAACTTCCGTGGGGACGGCTATTTCGATGTTGATACCGGTCTATCCAAGAACTGGAAGCTTGGCGAATTCGGCGCCTTGAAGTTTGCCTGGGAAACATACAACGTCACCAACACCGTACGCTTTGATCCAGGTTCAATCGGTGGCCAGCTCACGGGAGGCAACCTGGGTCTCGCAAGCGCGCTGCTCACCCAACCGCGCCGCATGCAGTTCAGCCTGCGATACGACTTCTGAGGCTGAATGTACTCTTCATTACGAGCGCCGGGCGGAAGTCACAAATCGCCGGCGCTCTTCTTTTTGAATGGGAATTCTAGTTTGTCTTTCGCGCTTCGGCCGCGATCTTTCGCAACTCCGGCAAGACCGAACCCAATGCCGCTGGCTTCGCATTCCGCGTGCCCAGTGCGAAGTAAAGATCTCGGTAATGCCGATAGAGCTGTTCATAGACCGGCGCAGCCTTGGGGTTCGGTTGAACCGTCCGCAACGGCAGGCACACTGCAGCCTGCGCCTCCTCAATCGTCTGGTAGGCGCCGGCCGCCAACAACGCAAAGATGCCCGAGCCCAGACTTGTCGGGATGCCCTCAGGTACGAGGACCGGCTTGTTCAGCACGTCGGCATAGACTCGATTCAGTACCTCGTTCTTTTGCGGAATTCCCCCCGCATTAATGACGCGATCCACGCGCACCCCATGCTCGGCCATGCGCTCCAGAATGATGCGTGTATGGAACGCTGTTCCCTCGATGGCTGCAAACAACTCGTCCTGCGCCGTGTGGATCAAGTTCCATCCCAGCGTCACTCCGCCCAATTCAGGATTTACGAGCACCGTGCGATCGCCGTTGTCCCAACTCAGTCGCAGGAGTCCGGTCTGGCCCGCCTTATACGAATTGAGCCCCTCTGAAAGAGCTGCAACCGTGATCTGGGCGCGGCGTGCGATCGCGTCGAAGATATCTCCGGTTGCCGAAAGCCCTGCCTCAATCCCCGTGTACTGCGGATGCACGCTTCCGGGAACCACGCCGCAAACTCCAGGAACAAGCTCCGCTTCGTGTGCCATCGCAATGATGCACGTGGATGTGCCGACCACGTTCACCACGTCGCCCTCTCGGATATTCGAGCCGATCGCATCCCAGTGTGCATCGAACGCTCCGACCGGGATCGGGATTCCCGCGCGCAGGCCGAGCTTCTCCGCCCACTCCGGCGACAGATGGCCCGCCACTCGATCGCTTGTCAAATACGTGCCGCCCATCTTGGCGCGCACCCCGGCAAAGAGTGGATCGACTGCAATCAGAAATTCCTCTGGCGGCAATCCGCCCCACTTTGGATTCCACATCCATTTGTGGCCCATCGCGCAAACGCTTCTCTTCAACTGGTCGACGCGGGTTACGCCGCTCAGAGTCGCCGCCACCATGTCACAGTGCTCGACGGCGGTCACGAACTGGCTGCGCTTTCCCGGATTATGCCGCAACCAATGAAGCAATTTGGCGAAGCCCCACTCATGCGAGTAGACGCCGCCACACCAGTCGATCGCTTCGAGACACAGTTCGTGCGCCTTCGCTGTAATCTCTTCGGCTTCTTCGTGAGCGCGATGGTCGCACCAGAGATAGTATTCGTCCAGCGGCTCGAATCCCGCGCCGACAGGCACCACGCTTGAGCCCGTTGTATCGAGCGCGATGGCCGCCACCTCACGCCCATCCACTTGGGTCGTGCGCAACGCTTCCCGCGTCGCCGTCGCCAGCGCCTCCATCTGTTCGGCATGAGACTGCGTAGCGTAGTCGGGATCCTCTCGGCGGCGGTGCAGAGCATAAGGGGCTGAGGCCGTTCCGATGGGCCCCTTCTCGCTGTCCACTAAAGTTACGCGGACACTCAACGTGCCGAAATCAACGCCGGCGACGACGGTCATGAAGGCCTCCAGTAAACGCTTACTAATTTGAGAACAAGCCTACACCATCTGCGGAGGAGTTCGCTTGGCGCGATCTTCCAATTATTCTTTTGCTCCCGGGAGCATCCCCTTGATCGCACCGAAGAGCCCCTGCCTTGCAGCGTGTGGCTTTGCGGGGGCAATTGGGGACGGTGCAAGAGGAAGGCTTGCGTTGAACGGACCCGAACCCGCCGAAGCTGGAGGCGCATTCTGCGTTTTGAAGGGCGTCGCTCCACGACTGCCAGGCGTCGTATGCGGAAGGATCGCAACCGGCCCATTCACCACCCTTGCTCCCTTCAAATCAGGCAACGGACCTTCCTGGTTCTTCACCAGAATCGATATGCGCAGGTTCGATGGGTCGGTGGGGTTATTTTTCACACGCAAGAGTTGGTCGGCGTAAACCTCGTACTTGCGTGACTTGATCCGAGCGCACGCCATCTTGCTGAAGAAGCCTTCGTGCGGAGTTGGCGCGATCAGCGGAAAGCTCCCAGTTGCTGTAGTTACCATCATTCGAATAGGGCATAGCGTCGGTGTGCCCTTCGATTAAGAGATTATTCGGAAGGGTCTTCAACTCTGTCGCCAGCAAAGACAACAACTCTTGCCCGTTGTTGCTAAGGTACGCGCTTCCGCTCTGAAAGAATGTCCCGTTTTTGTCCTCCAGCAACTCGATGCGCAGCCCCTCGGGAGTGATTGTGATTTCAATCTGCTTCAGAAGTTTTTCCAAATCCTTCCGCGCCTTTATCTGCTGTTCCAGCTTTTCCTTCAACTTCTGCAGATTGTCATTCGTTGCTGCGGTCACTGTTTCACCGGTACCCGTCATGGTCGTCCCCATCAGGCTACCGGTGCCTCTGGGATCGTTGAAATATCCAGCAACGGCCTTCTTGATTTTTTCACTGGAGTTCATCAGCCAGAGCACAATAAAAAGCGACATCATTGCGGTGACGAAATCCGCATACGCCACTTTCCACGCGCCGCCATGGTGACCCCCGTGGCCGCCCCTTTTTTTGATCACGATGATCGGTTGAGCCTTGCTGGCTGCCATGATTGCCTGCTCTCCTGCTTGTGCTCCCGCTCTATGCTGCCGCCTGCGCCTCCCCGGCGGTCTGGTTCTTGCAGGTCTTCTCCATCTCGTCGAAGCTCGGGCGCACATGCGCGGGAATCGCGCGCCGTCCCATCTCGATCGCGATCATCGGCGCGGAACCTTTCAAGAAGGACAGAATCAGCACGCGCAATACATGCAAATAACTGTTGTGGTCATCGGCCGTCTTACCCATGTTGGAGCTGAGCGGTCCCGCCACTCCATAGCACAGTAGAATCCCGAGAAACGTGCCCACCAGGGCCGCCGCCACTTTGTGACCGATTTCTTCCGGCGGACCGCCGAGAGCACCCATCGTGATCACCACGCCCAGCACAGCCGCGACAATCCCCAGTCCGGGCAGTGCATCCGCGACCGTCGAAAGCGCGCCGATCGGCTGGGTCGCTTCGTGATGGTGCACCTCCATATCCAATTCCATCATCTGGTCCATGTCGAAGGGCTCGACGCCGCCGGTAATCGCCATCCGCAGCGTATCGCAAACAAAATCGCACGCATGATGGTCGCCGAGAAACTCGGGATAGTTCTTGAAGATCGCGCTTTCCTTCGGCTTTTCGACATCCATCTCCACGCTGAGCAGCCCTTCTTTACGAACTTTGTTCAGGAACTGATACATCATCTTCAGCGTATTCAGATAACGCCCCTTGTTGAATTTTGAGCCGCCTAAAACGCCTTTGAGTCCGCCCAGAATGCCTTTCAGAATATGGGTCGGGTTCGCCACCAGAAGGGTTCCCGTCGACGCTCCGGCAATGATGAGCAACTCGGCCGGCTGGATGAGCACTTCAATATGGCCTTTTTCCATCAGGAATCCGCCAATGACTGCACCGAAAACCAAAAGAATTCCTAGGATGGCGAACATGCGAACCTCTCTGGCGCGAGCGTAATGCGATTGCCGCCCTCATGAACGCTTGTAAGCATTGCGGCCTGCGCGCGTTTGAATAGTTGGGCCAACGTCTCGGTTTTTTCAGCGTGCGCCGCGCCAATGCTCACCGTGAGCGACAACCGGTCTCCCCACCAGCGAAAATCCGACGTCCTTGCCAAGCCAACCAGTGCTTGCGCGTGCGACGCAAGCGATCCCGCCGACGCCTCGTGCGAAAGTATCAGAAACTCGTCGTCTCCCCACCTGCCAAGTTCTTCGGTGGGGCGTAACCCATGAGTAAGCGTCCGTTCAACTCTCTCAATCATCGTTTCGCAGGCCCTTGCGCCGTGCGTCTTCCGCAATTCGTGCGCCTGATCGACTGTGATCCACAACAGACCCAAAGGCGTGCCCCGCTGCCCGAAGTCGTCAAATGCCGAATGCGCCTGCTCTTCAATTTCTGCCTGCGCCGCTTCCAGATTGGACTCCTCGCAGATCTCTCAGTGCGGCAGCGAATCCAGATGCTCCGCGATGCGAAAAATGACAGCCGTTCCAACGCGCTCACCCAGTGGATCCCGCAGCGCCACGGTTCGCCTCATCAGAGGCAAATTGCTCCCGCAACGGTGCTGTGTCTCAACCAGGATGCCGCGTTCAGGATGGGGCCCACTCCGGGCCTCCCACCCCCGGCGCCTCCGGAGGATGCGCGAGCAAAAGTGGCTCCAGCGCCCATGGGATCGTTCGCGTCAGCATTTCCAGACTCGGAAATCCGGTGATGCTCTCCGCTGCGCGGTTCCAAAAACTCAATGCGCCTTCGCGATCGAGCAGTGCGAGGCCTTCCGGAAAACTCTCCAGCGCAGCCTCCATCAGTTCACTGCGATCGATCATCCCGCGCCTCTGTTCCCTTCATCGGAGGAGATACAACCAACTTCATTCCGCCTCGGACATCGGAGAGAGGTGCTCGATTGCTTCTGAGGAAGACCTGCGGATGAACCACGGAATGCCTCCGCCCCTCACGGCAGGGCAGGAGAATGCCGGGATGACATGCAGGATCGAAAGCCGCCGGCGATTTCGCGACCGTCGCACCCGGTAGAAATCAGCATCAGTTCGGCTTCGTTTTGAGCTTCTCGACTTCACCGTTGCGTCCAAGGGGCAACCGTACGATAAATCGTGTGTTGCCCGGCTCGGTTTCAACGTCGATTTTCCCCCCAAACTTATCCGTCACAATGCGGTGCACGATATCCAGCCCCAACCCAGTTCCGGAACCCTGCGGCTTGGTGGTGAAAAAGGCCTCGAAGATTCGAGGCAGGACTTCCGCGGAAATTCCCTCGCCATGATCCGTAATGCTGACAGAGAGCCAGCCGGGATCGGCCTCCACCCAGGTTGCAATTTCAATGTTGCCGCCAGCAGGGGAAGCGTCCGCAGCATTATCGATCAAATTGGTCCACACCTGACTCAGCGCGGAGCCGCGCGTGGCGATGGTCGAAGGCGAAGCTTCAAATCGTTTCACCACCTGGATCTGCTTGATCCGGAGCTTGTGGCCGAGAATCGTGAGTGTGCTCTGCAAGCTGTCGTGCACATCCAGCTCTTTCGCGGGTGACCGCTCGTCGTACGCAAATTTCTTCACCGCCATCGCCAGATCCGAAATTCGCGAAATACTGTCTTCGATAGAGCAGACCAGCGACACACTCGAAACCAGCGCTCCGAGCCAATTGAGAGCATCGGAAAACGCGCTGGCATCGAAGTACTCTTTCGCGCAATTCAACTCCTGCCGCTCGAAGCCCATCCCTACCAGCACCGGTGCGATGGTGTAAGCGTTCTCTACGCCGGCCGCCGCCAGCCACTCACCCATCTCTTCCTCGGCGTCGGACTGGGCGACGCTGCTCATCGCGGCAAGCCGGCAGCCACTCAGCGTGTGTTCCAGCAACCCTTTCATGCATTCAAGTTGTTCCGGCGTCTTGGCGCGGCTTCCGTTGCGAAGGCTCAATTGCTGCAGGCGCATCAGGTTTTCGCGCAACTGCGCGGCCGAGCGCTTGGCCGCCGATCCCGGATTGTGCAACTCGTGCATGAGCCCGGCTGCGAGCGTTCCCAGGGAAATCAGCTTTTCGCGATGCAGAGCCTCAACCTGGTACGCCTGAAGGCGCTGCGCCATATCCTTCAGCACCACGGCGCGCGTTTGCGGACTGATGGCTAGAATCTTCCAGAATTGTTCGCTGCTGAATCGGATCAGGAGTGAATCCTCGACCGCGGTGCCTCGGAAACTCATATGCGACTTGCCGGACAAAAGCGGCGCTTCACCGAATCCATCTCCCGCGGGTGCTCCGCCAACCACAGTGCGCGAACCATCCGCCTCCAGGCGTTCGGCGCGCATTTCGCCTCGCAGCACCACCCAATAAAACTTCACAGGATCGCCCGGTTCCGTAATCACGGCGCCCGCAGGAACGTGAATACGATCCACTTGGCCGATGCCTTCGAGAGCATCGAGATCCGCTTCCGCGAAGATGCGAGTTTTGGCCAGATCGGCTTCAGCGTCTATGAACGGGACCGATTGTGTGACTGGCGGATTTTCTAAAGCTCCCATTTCTTGGTAGTTATCTCCCCCTCAGAACCCGGCCAGGTATTGATGCGCGAACTGCACGGCAATCGAACCTTCCCCCACCGCCGACGCGACGCGCTTAATGGAACCATGCCGGGCATCTCCAGCCACAAATACTCCTGGCACACTCGTTTCGAGCAGAAATGGCTCTCGCGCTTCCTTCCAGCTTTCCGGCATCTTCCCTTCACGGCGCAGGTCCGGCCCAGCCAGGACAAAGCCCCTCTCATCGCGCAGAATCGAGGTCGGTAACCACTCCACGCCCGGTTCCGCACCGATAAAGACAAACAACGAGGTCGCTCGCACCTGGTACTCTCCGCCGGGACCACTCAGACACAAAGATTCGAGGTGTCCGTCACCCTCTGCCTTCACGACCTGTGTCCTCGTCGCCACCTCAATATTCGATGTTTTCTCGATCTCATCGATTAAGTATTTCGACATGGTGACGGTCAAACCCTCCCCGCGGACCAGCATCGTCACTTTCCCGGCGAATTTCGAGAAATGAAGTGCAGCCTGCCCGGCTGAATTCGCTCCCCCAACGACATAGACTTCCTCGTCTTTGCAGGAGGCTGCCTCGACCAGCGCTGCGCCATAATAGATGCCGCATCCGGTCAGGCGATCGGCCCCCGGGATTGCGAGCCGGCGATACTGCACCCCGGGTGCCAGGAGAACCACGTGGCTGGAAACTTCGCGCCCGTTGGCCAGCTTTACGAATCTATATTGGCCGTCCAAGCGTAAACCTGTTGCCCGCTGCGTGAGAAATTCTGCGCCAAATCGCGTAGCTTGCATATGGGCGCGCCGCCCAAGATCCGCTCCCGTCACTCCCGCCGGAAATCCAAGGTAATTCTCGATACGAGAGGTCGAGCCCGCCTGGCCCCCAGGTGCCTCGGGCTCAATAATCAGGGTCTTCAGCCCCTCGCTTGCGCCGTAAACTGCGGCTGCGAGACCTGCCGGACCGGCTCCCACCACAGTCATGTCGTAAAACTCCTGCGTTGCCTGGGTGCTCAGACCCACTTTTGCGGCCAGCACGTCCGGCTCTGCCGACGGCATCATCGTCCCGTCCGGAAACAAAACAGTAGGGAGTTGTTCCGGCTTTAACCCTTTTTCCGCCAGTAACTTCGCAGCTTCTTCGTTTTCCGCTATATCCAGCCAACGATACGGCACGTGATTACGGGAAAGAAATGTGCGCAGCTGGTGGTCTTGGAGCGACCACCGGTTTCCGATCACCCGTAACCCCTCAAAAGGAGGCCTGAATCCCGCCTTCCAGTCATCGAGCAGATCGTTGAGGACCGGATAGAGCTTCTCCTCCGGTGGATCCCATGGTTTGTTCAAGTAGTAGTGAATGCGGGCGGAATTGATGGCCTGAATGGCCGCTTCCGTGTCTGCATAGGCCGTCAGCAGCACGCGACGTGCGTCGGGGTAGATTACGCGCGCCTTCTCGAGAAAATCGACACCGGTCATTCCCGGCATCCGCTGGTCGCTCAAAATCAGGGCCACAGGTTCTGGGCGAGCCTTGACCTGCGTCAGCGTGTCGAGGGCAGCTTGGCCGCTCGCCGCCCGCATCACCCGGTATTCGGCTCCGTATTGCCGGCGTAAGTCCTGTACTACCGCCTCCAGAACACTTACGTCGTCATCCACCGCCAGTAGAATCGGCCTTGCCATATTCCCAGTGTAAGACCTCACGTTCCAACAGGATTCGTTTTAACAGTACTCCCGCTGGCGCACTCGCCTGTGCAGACTCGGAGCGACTTTTTCCCCAAGCTGGGGTCCCCAGCCTCAGGGGCCCCACGAAGCGTCTGGGGTCCACGAATAGGTCTTCGTTCGTGGAGAAGACTAAAGGTTTTCTCCGCCCGCGTGGGAGAAAAAGCCGCCTTGCACAAATTGAGAAAATCCACGATAAAAGTACCAGACTCAAAAGAGCCAAGTCAGTAAATACATAGCCGGGTTGTTTGCCGGTTTCACGTGACGGAATTTCATTTGGGCTGTAAGCTTGTTTCAGGGTTTTTCCGCGAGCGCTAGTAGTTTTTGTGTCGGACAGGTGACGAAAGGAATGTACTCTCGCTCCGATGTAACGAAACGAGACACATTCAAAGTTCTTCTTTTCGCGATATCGCCTCCCGTCACAGAACGTGTATCTTAAGTCTCAATTGTGGAATTGGGCCTGGCAATTTGCACAACAGCCGCTGTCAAGACTGATTTCCACGACGGATGGTGCGTGAACATGAATAAAGTGATCCTTGCCGACTCTCAGGCAATCTTCCGGGCCGGTACCGCAAAGGTGCTGGCGATGGACGAGGACATGCGCATTATTGCTCAATGCACTGATCTCGACCGGATGATGCACGCGATAGCCACCTTCCCTGGCTCGATCGTCGTTCTCGCTGCTTCGCTGCGTCCAGATATGGCACGCCTGCGCTCGCTGCTCGAGTCCACCAGCTGCCGCGGCATCGTGATCGCCGAAAACAACGAAAGCGCCAGCCAGTTTATGCAGCAGGGCTTTCGCGGCGTAGTTTTCCGGAACGTGACCGGTCCCGCGCTCGTCGAGTGCGTTCGCCGTGTAGCTGCCGGCGACACCTGGACTCCACCGCAGCTCATGATGCCCGAGTCCCCCGAAGAGGACCTCGTCGGCGCGCGGGTTCGCGACCGGCTTACTCCCAAGGAAATGCGCATTGTCGCTTTGATTGTTCAGGGCTGCAAGAACCGCGAAATCGCCCTTCGGCTCAAGACGACCGAACAGGTCATCAAGAACTATCTCCGCTCCATTTACGACAAGACCGGTGTCAGCGACCGTCTCGAACTGGCTCTCTTCACCATCCACCATCGCCAGCTCGCGCAGGCTGCCGCCGATATGGGCAACAAGCTTGAAGCCGAAGAGCAAGCCGCAGCGCCGCCGGCCGTCGCCTGATTTGCCTCTATAGTTTCTCGGCGACGCTCTTCGCTTGCGTGAAGAGCAGCAGATAATCCGGGCCACCGGCCTTCGAATCGGTGCCGCTCATATTGAATCCGCCGAACGGATGCGCGCCCACCATCGCGCCCGTGCACTTGCGATTCAAATAGAGATTTCCCACGTGAAATTCGCGGCGAGCCAGATCGAGCCGCTCCCGATCTGATGTGTAGACGGCGCCCGTGAGTCCGTACTCGGTGTTGTTTGCGACCCGCAGCCCTTCCTTGAAGTTGTCCACCTTGATCACCGCCAGTACCGGCCCAAAGATCTCCTCCTGCGCGATGACTGCGTCTGGCGCGATGTCCGCGAAGACCGTGGGCTCCACGAAATATCCGCCTCCATCTGTCTCGACCGCATTGCCGCCCGCGACAAGCCGTCCTTCTTTTTTCCCTTTCTCGATGTAGCCGAGAATCGAATCCATCGCGGCCTTGTTCACAACGGGGCCCATGTTGCGATTGGAGGCAGGGTCGCCGACGGACAAATTCTCGACGCGTTCTCGCAGCCGCTCAACAAAAGCCTCATAAATCGACGCTTCCACGATGGCACGCGAACAGGCGGAGCACTTTTGGCCGCTGAACCCGAACGCCGAGGCGGTTACTCCCTCGACAGCTTCGTCGAGGTCCACATCGGCACACACAACGATCGAATCCTTGCCGCCCATCTCCAAAATGGTTCGCTTTATCCAAATCTGTCCCGGCTGAGTTTTCGCTGCGCGCTCATGAATCTCGAGGCCTACCGACTTGGACCCCGTAAAGGCGATGAAGCGGGTCTTCGGATGCTCCACAACAGCGTTCCCGAACGTCGTTCCCGACCCTGGACAGAAGTTCACTACGCCGCCCGGCATGCCCGCTTCTTCGAGCACCTCAACGAACTTCGCGGCAATCGTGGGTGAGTCACTCGAAGGCTTGAGAATCACCGTATTTCCCGTCACGATCGCTGCCGCCGTCATTCCAGCCATGATCGCAAACGGAAAATTCCAGGGCGGGATCACCGCTCCAACGCCCAGCGGAATGTAAACCAACTCATTCCGTTCACCAGCCAGTTGGATCGGGGTCCTTGCCTCGGCGAGACGCAATGCCTCCCGCGCGTAAAACTCAAGAAAGTCGATCGTCTCCCCAACGTCCGCGTCAGCTTCAGCCCAGTTCTTGCCCACCTCATACGTCAGCCATGCGCAGAATTCGAATTTGCGCTTCCGGATGATGTCCGCCGCCCCGAGCAGCAGAGAAGTCCTTTCCCCGGTTGATGCTCGACTCCAAAACTCAAAAGCCCGGAGCGCCGCCTGCATAGCTTGCTCTGC
This sequence comes from uncultured Acidobacteriaceae bacterium, assembly GCA_963745845.1. GTDB lineage: Bacteria > Acidobacteriota > Terriglobia > Terriglobales > Acidobacteriaceae > Telmatobacter. The sequence goes on from CAVUZE010000008.1 coordinate 898,625, forward strand.
GTGTTCGGCGCCCGCCTTCTGGTGCACACCGACCACCCGGTTGGGGCGCGATGGATCAAGCGAACGGATCTTGCCATCGGTTGAAACCCGATAGCCGCCAATGACCAGGTGATATTCACGACCCAGTTGGTTGCCCACCAACTCCAAAGCCTCGTGCATCTTGCGGTTGTTTTCGGGAGCTTTGAAGTCAGTGAAAAGCTCGTTCTGAAACGTGCCCTGCGGTGAACGGGGCAGAATCTCGGTGGGGAGCGAAACGGTTGCCATAACCACTCCAGTGTAGTCGCTTTGTTCATACACTGCCACGCGCGGCATCAGCTGAAATCCACACTTGCGATTATGAACAAAGTATCCATTCAACCCGCGAAACTAACCCAGTGAATCAGGGTCCTAGATGTATGCAGCCCTTCCCCAGGGGCGCACCGGGTTCCTTCCGGCATCAAGGGGAAAAGGGCGGTCGATCCGCAACTTGTTAGACCCCGCGCCGTGCATGGAGCGCGCAAAAGGCCGATCGAAGCCTCGCCACCGGCGAGCGACAGTGGCCACGAGAGGGAATATGGAACTCCGCATCGATTTGCGCGACCTGCGACTTGCCAGGCTCTCCCACAGCGCGCGATCAGCTCAAGTGCATACGTCGACAATTCCACGACGGTCCAAATCTGCTTTGGAAATCCCCACCAAGCTTGCAATCGCAGCGCCGATCCTCGTGCTGCTTTTTGCGACAGGTTCGCTATCGGCGCAGCAAAATTGGCCCCCTGACGAACCGGACTCCAACGCCGCTCCTCAGCAGTATCCGCAGACGCAGCAATACACGTATCCCCAGCCCCCGCAATCGGCCTACGCGCAGCAGTATCCGCAGCCCCAATACGCGCAGCCGGGCTATTCCCAACCGGCGTACCCCCAACCCGCGTATCAGGGACCTGCGCAACCGTATGCGCCGCAAGGCTACGGGCAGCAGCTCAGTCAGATGCAAGCGCTCAGCCCCGACCAGTTGACGCAGTTGGTTGCTCCCATTGCGCTCTATCCGGATTCGTTGGTTGCACAGATTCTTGCCGCTTCCACTTATCCGGCGCAGGTTTCGGCTGCCGATCAGTGGTTGCGGTCGATTGGCAATGCAGCGCCGGAGGAGATCGCCGCCGCTGCCGATGCGCAATCCAGTTGGGACCCAAGTGTGAAAGCGCTCACCGCCTTTCCGCAAGTGCTGGCGATGCTCGACCGCAACTTGCAGTGGACCACAAGTCTTGGCAACGCCTATTACAACCAGCCGCAGGACCTTTTGCAGACAATTCAGGTGATGCGCGAACGCGCCGAGCAGGCGGGCAATCTTCAGAGCACACCGCAAGAAGAAGTGAGCGACAACCAGGGCGCCATCGACATCGCTCCGGCGAATCCTCAGGTGGTCTATGTGCCCACCTATAACCCATGGGCTGTCTACGGGCAGCCGGTCTCGCCCTATCCCGGCTTCTCGCTGCTCGGTGAGATTGGATCGTTCGTGGGGTCAGCATTCGTTCACTTTGGACCGGGCATTGCGATGAATGCCTTTATGACCACTCCCTGGGGATGGCTGGGCTGGGGCCTCGATTGGCTCGCGCACGCGATTCTTTTCAATCATTCAGGCTATTTCACCCACAGCACATCGGTTCGCGACTGGGGCTTCCCGCACGGTGGTCCCCGCGCCTATCCCGGCGTGCCGCAAGTGGCGCGCGGAGGCTATGGCTTCAATCGCGGGCCGAATGGCACGGGCTGGGCCCGCAACGGCTACGCTCCCACCTACGGTCGTCCAACAGGGCAGTTCAATCGCGGGGAAGCATTCGGACGGCCCCAACCTTTCGGCGATGCCCGCACTGCGGAGGGATTCAATCGCGGATTCCCATCCCGAGTCGAGACACCCGCTCGTCCCGCGCTGCCGCCACAAACGGCTTACAACCGCTATCCACAGCCGCTGGCGAGATCTCCGCAGTTTGAGAACCGTCAACCGTCCTTTGAATCCAGGCAGCCCGCCTATTCCGCCCGTTCGGACCAATATGGACGGCAAGGATTTGGCTCGGCATATTCGAATCCATCGCGAGATGCCTACGCATCCCAACGTGGAATGAACTATGCCAGCCCGTCTCCCGCATATCGCGCGCCGGAGAGCGGCTATCGAGACAACGGCGGCCGAAATTACGACGCATTCCGCGGCGGCGAAGTTGCAAGGTCGCAGCAGTCTGGTGGTTCTCATTTCTTCGGCGGTCACAACTCCGTCGACTACGGTGGCAAGGCGCCCAAGGCATACAACTACGGCGGCGGCCATTCCGGTTGGGGCGGCGGTGGCGGCTGGAAGGCCCCGAAAGCTCCCAAGGAAAGTCATTTTGGCGGAGGCCACTCTGGTGGGGGCGGCCACTCAGGTGGCCACGAGCACTCAGGCCATCACCGCTGAAACCTAGAGGAATCGCTATCGGATTGCGGGGTCCTGCTCAACGTACGCGCGTTCGTCAGGCTGCCGCCGGCGCCGAACCAAGTCCGATGCGGTCTTCCCGGAGGGAAGACGGGACAATAGCCCAGGACAAGCGAAGCGCCGTCCTGGGACAGCAGCCCAAGCAACCTATCGCGCCCCGTAGGGGCCCAGCGAAAACCTCAATCGGCGTTCGGCTGTTCGTGCGATTGCCCTGCTTTAGGCACTCATCGCGTCTCCGTCAGTGCCTCGGTGTGCTTGCTCATCTTCGCCGTGCGTTCCAGCTTGTCCCAGTTGAACGGCTTGCCGTCGATCGCGCGCATCACCGTCTTGAACAACACGATCGAGAACACCTGACGATACGCAAAACGTTGCAGCCAGATGTGGAACAGCAGCCAGCCATCGCCCTTGTTGGCGGGATGTCGCCGCTCCAGGCTGAATGCCACCGTCGAGGTGACGAAATCAATCAACAAAAATGTCACAAAGTAGGCGAGCAGTTTCATGAAACTCGCCGCCGAAGCTGCTTCCGGATGATAGTGGCGATCGATGAGGTAGTGAACGATCCCGGCTGCAAACATCAGGTCGATGAACGGCGAAACCAGCGGCAAAAACATCTGGAAGATGAGAATGTTCGGCAGCGCAAAAAGCCCCATTGCCTTGTTGCGTACAAACGCCAGGCGATGCTTCCACACCGATTGCAAAATTCCAAATGACCACCGGAAGCGCTGCCGCATCAACCCCCGCGCATTGATCGGCGCTTCGGTAAACGCCAGCGCGCGATCCTCATACACGACCTTGTACTTTTGCTCGAGCAGGTTCATCGTCAGATCGGCATCTTCGGCAACGGTATTCAAAGGATAGCCGCCGGCTCTCTTGACGGGTTCGGTGCGCCACGCGCCAATCGCACCCGGTACAACGGTGACTACGTTGAACAAATCCAGCGCGCGTCGCTCGAAATTCTGGCTCGTGATGTATTCAAGCGCCTGCCAGCGCGTCCACAAGTTAACCCGGTTGCCCACCTTCGCGTTCCCAGCCACCGCGCCCACCCGCGGATCTTCGAAATGAGGAATGAGCTTGGCGATCGCATCGGCCGCAATGACGGTGTCTGCATCGATACCAACATAGACCTCTTCATAGAGCCCATCGAGTGCATAGTTGAGCGCGGCAGCCTTGCCTCCGTTCGCCTTGGTCAGCACTTGCACGCGTCCCGCGGCGATCTCGCGCGCGTAGGCTGCCCGCGCCACCTCAAACGTATCGTCCGTGGAACCGTCATCGATGACGATGACATGAAGATTCTCGTAGTCGGAGTGGAGTACCGAACGGATGGTTCGAACGATGACCTTTTCCTCGTTGTAGGCAGGAATCAACACGGCGATGCGCGGATTAAAGCCGGGCGAGGCTTCGCGGTGCGGTCTGCGCAGCCGATCGATGACGGCGAAAACACCAACAAGAATCAATCGCGCGCTCATCAGAATATCGCCGAGAAAGAAGACCACAACAATAAAATTCCCGATCGCGGCGAGCGTCGAAAAAGCAATCGAGTCCGGAATCGCGCGCACATATTGCCAGAACGTGAGCTTCGGCATGACTTCCGCTGGAGTTTTGCCCATGAGCGAAGAGACCGACACGAATGTGTAGCCGTGATCGCGCAGGGTTTTAATCAGCACCGGCAGTGCATTCACCGTGACTGAGCGATCGCCTCCGCCATCGTGCATCAGGATGACTGAGCCGCGAAACTGCGGCTTTGTTTTCATGCGATCCAGCTGTTCCAGCACCGACTGTGCAATCTCCGCCGGCGTCTTTTTAACGCGTTCGTCCCAGTCGTTGGTATCGATTTTATTGCCGATGACGATATATCCGTCCTGCTGAATACGCACAATCGGCTTCGCTTGATCGTCGGTATCCGGCTCCTCGTCCACGTCGTAGGGTGGCCGGAAATAATGGGGCTGCACGCCTAACTTGCTTTCAAAGAGACGCTCTGTCAGCTTCACTTCCAGATCGAGCCGGTTGGCCGAGACTTCGGCGATGTCGGGATGCGTATAGGTGTGGTTTCCGATCTCGTGGCCTTCGCGCAATTCGCGCTTCAGCAAGCCGATATTTTCCAGGGCCTCTTCCCCGATGATCAGAAAAGTGCCCTTCACATTCTCTTTCTTCAAGATGTCGAGAATGCGTGGCGTCCATTTCGGATCGGGCCCATCGTCGAACGAGAGCGCAACCTGGTTCGGATGGTAGCCGTAATACGAGATGGTGTACGTCTGCGGATACACATCCATGTGCTCGTCGATGATTAGCCTCTTGCGCAGATCGGGCTCGTCCGTATCAATCTGTACGGTACGTGTGCCATTTTGCGGCAATCCGGTTACCCGCATGATGTCGCCTTCACCCTCGGTGTCCACGCTATGCCCGGGCTCGACCAGCGAGAGTGCTTCCAGCGAATTCGGATTGGTGGGCTTGTCCCACACATTCCACAGCGAACTGTCTTCGGAACCGAGTCGCCACAGCGCAAATGTCTGCAACCCCAATTGCCGGGCAGCCCTCATCTCATCCAAAAGTGTTACCGCGTCGAGAAACCACACTACGTGCCGCTGATTGTCGTCTTCATCGATGTAGTCGAAATGCGGATTCAGCGAGTCGTAGTCGAGATTCAGGTCGGCGTCCGCATCCGAAGCGCGCTGCCATGCATCCGACACCGGCAGATCTTCCGTGTTGAGCACTTCCGGCTTCGGCTGTTTGTGTCCGCGCTTCGCCGGCGGCGGAATCGATAGCGTCCAGTCATAGCCGTAATTGCCCAACGCACAAATCAGTTTCTGTTTTGGCACCGACTTCAGCACCCGCGTCAGGTTGCTCACAAACCACTCTTGGCTCGCAATTGGCCCCGGATCGCTCGTCGCTTCGTGTTCGTCGTAGTTCATGAGCACGATGCCATCGGAATTGGCGGCAATCACTTTCAAGAGCTTGCTGTCAGTACCGGCTGCCGTCGTAACGTAAAGCTGCAGATTACGCGGATGCATATCCGCGTAGAGCTCCTGGATGAACGCCATATATGCCGGTGCTGCGTTATCCGGCAGACTTTCGAAATCGAGCGAGAGACCACGATAGGAAGGAAACGCTTCGAGAAAGCGCAGAATTTGCTGGCGCAGTTCCACGCGGTTCCCGGCATCCATCAGCAGGTTGCCCACCTTGGCATCCCAATCCTGCGTATTCGAGTTGTAGTTGTTAACGTGCGGAAAAATCTCGGTGTCTTCCCGCGCCTGCTGAATCGTGCGCTTGATCCTGCCCAGGTCGTCCGGATCATGGATTGTATTTCCGTCCAAAACCGGATATGCCCGATGACTTTCGTTATCGATTGCCAGCAGGACCGGTTTCGATGAGTCAACATGCAGCCACTCAGGAAACAGCATGTCGATCTGGTGCACGTGCTGCTTGAACGAGGAATAGCTGGCTTCGTCGTAGGGCACATAATAGGCGGCGCGCAAACCCTCGCCGGTGTTGAAGGGGATCTCCGAGGGCAATCGCGTCGTCTTGCGGCGTGTCGGTTTCACCGCTTTGGCGCTGCGCGGAGCCGCCGTGCGATCGGGCAGCGCTTTGTAATTGTGCCGGAACGCCGGAAGCAGCAACTCCGGCAATGGCTGGCTGCGCAGCACGTTGAAGATGAAGCCCGCGAGCACGAGCGTGGTCAGCACGGCGGTCGCATCCAGGAGCCGCCGCAGCCGTTTCCAACGCTTTCGCTGGGGATCAAAAAAAATCTGCTTATCGGGCATGGTACATTTCGTTTCTACTTTCGCGGCGCCAGGGGAGACGGTCTACGCTATACAGTACGAATCGTATGGAAGCCGCTTCTTTGAGTCAATTGAAGGCCAAAGATCCAACGGTTAAGAGCTTGCGCTCGGTGGCGTCAATGGTCTCGGCGATCCTTGCCGGGGGCCTGTTGCGCGCCTGGATGTTCCGCCATTTTTTTGAGACCAATGGCGACACGCAGGTCTATGGGGACATCGCAAAGAACCTTCTCGTCCACGGGCGTTATGCTCTGACCGTCGGCTCAGGGCGGGCATTTCCTACTTTGATTCGGTTGCCCGGCTATCCCCTCCTCCTGGCCGTGTGCTTCCGCATCTTTGGAATCGGGAACTACACCGCCGTGGTGTGGCTTCAAATCGCTATGGAACTGGCGGGGTGCCTCTTTCTCGCGGATTTCGCGCGACGGATTGCACCTCCAGCCCTCAAAGCCGGCGCGCTGCACTCAACGCTCTGGCTCGCGGCACTTTGTCCCTTCACCGCAGTGTATGCTGCCAACCCTCTGACGGAGAGTCCTACGCTTTTTGTCCTGGCGCTGGCACTCTGGTCTGTTGCCCGTTTCCAGGACCGGCCCGGTTGGGTTTCAGCCCTCACGTTCACATTTGCAGTGACTTATGCCGCATTGCTTCGGCCTGACGGCGCGCTGGCTGCGGTTGCTCTTGCGCCTGCGATGCTGCTGGCCCTCTGGAAGAGCAACTCGCCGACGCAAACATCACGTCCGATTCGGATGGTGTTGGTCTGCGCTCTCCTGGCTCTTGCTCCTTTCGCCGCATGGACTGGCCGCAATTGGCATGTCTTCCATGTTTTTCAACCGCTGGCTCCGCGCTCGGCTACCGATCCCGGAGACCCGCTGACTCCCGGGTGGGACCGCTGGGTGAAGACCTGGTGCCTCGATTTTGTCTCCACCTACGACGTTGTTTGGAACGTGCCGGGTGACGAACTCGACATTCGTAAGCTGCCCAGCCGCGCATTCGACTCGCAGGCACAACATGACCAAACCGCTGCGCTCGCCGAAGCCTACAACCACAACGGCTACAATCTGACGCCGGAGATCGACGCAGGCTTTGCCCGTCTCGCAGCTGAGCGCATTGAAACGCAACCGTTGCGCTATTACGTGTGGCTCCCGCTGGGGCGCGTTGCCGATATGGGCCTCCGCCCGCGCGTCGAGAACCTGCCCATCGATCTCGACTGGTGGGTCTACGCGCATCACCACGTGGAGACGCGCTTCAGCTGGGCCTATGCGATTCTGAACCTGCTCTATCTGCTGCTCGGCTTCGCTGGACTCTGTCTGCGCCCGCGCCTCTGGTTGTGGATGCTCGCCTATATGCTGCTGCGCAGCGCTCTCCTGCTCACCGTCGTTCCACCCGAAGCACGCTACACCCTGGAGTGCTTCCCCATGCTGTTCGCATTGGGCGGCGTTGCGCTTGCGCATTGCTTCAACTTCCGTCGCGCGAATCCCTGAACAAAGCATTCACAGCGGAACCCCACTGACGCAGCCGGACCTAGTGGTCCACGTATTGCGTCTTGCTATCGGTCTTGAAGGTAAATGCGTCCGCGGGCAGCCCTTGATTCACTTTGATATTGGAGTAGGTGCAGTTGCGGGATTGCCCCTGTCCTTCATCAAAAACTTGCTTGAGGCTCACGCCGCGCGTGGGGTCGATCCAGATCGTCACCTTGGGCAGATTCTTGCGCACGGTGGGGTCCTTGGCGACCAGTTCGAGCTTGTCGGTTTTTACTCCGCCCACCGTTTCCGAGCCGGCAAATGTGATGTCCCACTTGTCGGCGATCTCTTTGCCGCTGGCGCCAAATCCCAACATCAAGTAGCCCTCGTACGCGCTGGCTTTGTTGATTCGCGTCACCTGGTCGATCATCGGCTCGAACAACTGCAGGTGCCCGCCGGAATACGAGTACACCTTGGGAACCGGTTTGCCGTTGACTTCGTTGATGTGGGCCGCCATCGAGAAACTGTTGCCCTTCCTCTCGTAGTAAACGATGCCCTTTTGAACATCCGTGTCGGGGATGGGGTCCGTTTGGACAGAATCAAATTCGAAATCGGCAGCCGTAGAGCGGAAGTTTGTTGCCGCCTTGTCAAGCTGGCTCAGCACGCTCTGCAGGTCGTCCGCGGCCCACGCGTCGCAGCCCGGCAGGGCGAGGCAGGCCAGTGCCGCGGCAACCATCAACTTTCTTCTTTGAGACATAAGCTCCCTTTGTTTCTTGGGCGATTTGGAGCGGTGGATGGGCGTTCTTTCCTACCGATGCGCCCAGATTCTCCAAATAAGATTGCCCTGGCCGTCGGTTTTCGTCTCCCAGCGTTCCACAAAAACAGCGTCGCCGGTGACTGGCTCAATGGCCACGCGCAGCGCCTTCTTTACCTCATTGTTCGATGCGCCATCGGGGATGTGCACGTCCGAAGCCTGCACAGACACAATGACATCGTGGTCTCCGTCGCCCACAACCGTGATCGGATGCGCCGGTCCCGCGGCTCTTGATGGCTTGTCGCCAAAATCCCAGAGATGAGGTGTAACAAAAATAAAAATCAGGATCAGCGACACCATCACATCGTAGTGAACATTGCCGCGTGGATACGTCCAGTAGAAATAGCTCTTCAGGATATTGCTCATACTGCCCTTCGTGAGATCTTTTCCATACCGCCCATGTAAGGTTGCAACGCTTCAGGAATTGCGATCGATCCATCGGCTTGCTGGTAGTTCTCGAGGATCGCCAGCCACGTGCGGCCCACTGCCAGCCCGCTTCCATTGAGGGTGTGGACGAACTCGGTCTTTCCCTTGCCGCCCGGTTTGAAACGGATGTTAGCCCGCCGCGCCTGGAACGCCTCGAAGTTTGAACACGAGGATATTTCCCGATAGAGCTGCTGGCCCGGCAGCCAGACTTCGAGGTCGAATGTCTTTGCCGCAGAAAATCCGGTGTCACCGGTGCACAACAAGACGCGGCGGTATGGGAGCCTCAGCGCTTCAAGAATCTCCTCGGCATTGCGCGTCAGCTTTTCGTGCTCGGCGTCCGAATCCTCGGGCCGCGTGAACTTTACTAGCTCAACTTTTTGAAACTGGTGCTGGCGAATGATGCCGCGCGTATCTTTTCCCGCGGCCCCAGCTTCTGCGCGAAAGCACGGCGTATACGCCGTGAGGGAAATCGGCAAGCGGGAATCGTCCAGAATCTCGTCGCGATACAGATTGGTGACCGGCACTTCGGCCGTCGGAATCAGCCAGTGGTCGTTATCCTTAAACTCCCCAGCCGCCACAGCCTCCGCATCGGCGTCGGAGCAGCGAAACAGATCTTCGGCGAACTTTGGCAGTTGTCCCGTGCCAAACAAGCTCTTGCTGTTGACCATGAACGGCGGCAGCACCTCGGTATATCCGTGCTGCGCAGTGTGCATGTCCAGCATGAAGTTGATCAACGCCCGTTCCAGCCGCGCCCCCGCACCCATGTACACGGCAAACCGCGCACCGCTCAGCTTTGCCGCACGTTCCAGGTCGAGAATCCCCAGAGCTTCGCCTAATTCCCAATGCGGTTTCGGCTCAAAATCGAATGCGCGCTTCTCGCCCCAGGTCTTAACGGTCACATTGTCAGTTTCTGAGGCTCCGACCGGCACCTCATCGCGCGTCAGGTTCGGTACGCGGGCGAGCGATAGACGCATCTGCTCATCGAGCTCGGCCGCATTCTTGTCCAGCTCGTCGAGCCGGTCTTTCAGCGCGCGCGTTTCTTCCATCACGGCCGTTGCGTCCTGGCCGGCCTTCTTGAGCGCTCCCACTTGCTGGCTCAGTTCGTTGCGGCGCGCTTTTAACTGCTCCGCTTGTGTAATGGCTTCGCGGCGCCTCAAATCGAGCACCTGAAAACCGCCCAGCAAAGCTGCCGGGTCGGCGCCCCGCGCGCGCAGCTTTTCTTCCACTTTTTCCAGGTTTCCCCGGACAAATCCCAGGTCGAGCATCTCTTTCCCAGTTTAACCGGACAAGATCAGGCGCTACTTGACCTCGGTGGCCTTCGGCGCTCCTTCGTCCGCGGCCCCTGCAGCCAATCGATCTTTCCAGCCGGGCAGACTCTGATCGCCGGTGATCAAGCGAGCGCCGCGCGTAAACGTGAAGTAGGTCCAGATCCACGCCGCAAATACGGCGATCCGATTGCGGAAACCGATCAGAAAGAAGATATGCACGCTTATCCAGGTGACCCACGCGAAGAAGCCGCTCAGGTGTGCCTTGAACGGCCACTCCACCTTGGCCACCGCAGCCATCCGGCCGATGGTCGCCATGTCTCCTTTGTCGAAATAACGGAACGCGGGGCGTGTCTTTCCTTTGAGATCGGCAGCAATCATCCGGCCCACATGATCTCCCATCTGCATGGCCGGTTGCGCAACCCCCGGAACCTGATGGCCATCCTGCTCGAAATGAGCGAGATCGCCAAGGACAAAGATCTCCGGCATTCCAGACGGATTGAGCCTGTCGTCGACCAGCACGCACCCTCGTTTATCTGCGGGTGCTCCCAGCATCTTGCCCAACGGAGAGGCCTGCACCCCCGCAGCCCACAAAGTCACCGCGGCGTCCATGCGCTGCCCGCCGGCCTCCACCCATCCTGGGCCCACTCCCGTGACTTGCGTCCCGGTGTGCACTTCAACCCCAAGGTTTTTGAGCTGCTCCTCCGCCTTCGCCGACAAATCCGGCGGGTAAGCGGCCAGAATGCGTGGTCCGTTGTCGAGCAGCAGTACTCTGGCCTGCGATGGATCGATGTGGCGAAAATCGTGGCGCATGTAAAGTTTCGCGATGTCGGTAATGGCGCCCGCCAACTCCACGCCCGTCGGTCCGCCGCCGATAACAACGAAATTGAGCGCCGGATGCCAGCCGCGCTCCTGCATCTGGCGTTCGGCCAGTTCGAAAGCCAGCAGCACGCGGCGGCGAATCTCAATCGCGTCCTCGATGGTTTTGAGGCCAGGAGCCAACGGTGCCCAATCGTCGCGTCCAAAATACGAATGCGTTGCCCCCGTGGCCAGCACCAGGTAGTCGAAATTCAGGCGGGCGCCTGAGCCGAGCGAAACCTCCCGAGCGTTCGCATCAATCGCGACAACCTCGTCCATCAGCACTTCCGTGTTCCGTTGATGCCGGAAAATCGTCCGAATCGGCTGCGCGATGTCGGCGGGCGACAACACCGCCAGCGCCACCTGATAAAGCAACGGCTGAAACGTGTGGTGATTCCGCCGATCAACGAGCATAACGTCGACCGGCAAATGAGCCAGCGCTTTGGCAGCATGCAGGCCGGCAAAACCTCCGCCGACGATGACCACTCGCGGGCGGGGCACGGTGCTCGATTCGCGCGTTTTCTCAGAATTGCCCATTCTACCTCTCTCTTACATGGATGCTTTCGAGCGTGTTTTCGCGCCGGCAAAAATGATCGGGATCGAGATAGAACTGCTGCAGATGAAAATCTTTCCACGCCACGGCTGGAACCCAGGAATGCTGTCGAGTTGGAAGGCGCCAAAACTTAAGGATGCTCTTCGATGACGACTGCCAGCGTGCTCGAATTCCCGGTGGCTGCGAGCCCGACGAGATTGGTGGGGAGGCCGGGCAGTGAAGCCGGCGCGAAGAGGACTGTACCGTCAATAGCCGAAGTAGCTGTGGATATCTGGGTTGCAAGAAGCTCGGAAGAGCCGCAACGTCCATGCGATGGACAGGGCGCAGCCCATGCATACAAGGCCTGATAAAGCGTGACTGTTCCGCCTGCCATCGGATTGCCGTCCATGTCACGCAGCCGCAAGACAATCTGGCTTGGAGAACTGGAAGCGCTGAGACTTTGTGCGGTTCCTGAGACAGCTTCGACATACGCATATTCGGGGCGCGCACCATTGGCGGTGAAGCTCGCGCACTGCGCAGTCCCATTCACACAAGCGACAGAGATCGCTTGCTGGCCTTCCGCGAGTGGGCCCACAGTCAAGATCGTCGTTGCGATGCCGCTTCCATTCGATGCAGCAGGGCCTGCGCCTTGGGTTGAGATTCCGCCGACATTCTGCCATGCAACGGCCTGTCCGCTCATCGGCGAGCCGTTATTGAGCACCAGTGCTTCGGCGGTCCAATTCACGATGGCTCCGGCTGCGACGAAATCAAAGGAGTCAGTGCACTCAATGTAGGGGGAGTCCCTCCTGTGAAGTGCGCTTGCAGGCTCGCGCCATTCGTCAGTGACGCCGTGACAATGGCAGGGGGCGTGCCTACCGCGGACACTGTCACGCTCGCAATTCCGTCCCCGGTCGAAGGGACCATGCAGGTGGACTGCCCGCATCCGAGCGTCGCCGATGCGCCGCTCAGTGGTTGCATCACCGCCATCCCCAGCTCCTGGTTGGGGTCACTGCTCGTAAGCGCATTTGGGTTCACCTGGGAGAAATCAAGCCCCAGAATCAGCCCAAAGGCACGCTCCAGCTGAAAGCTCATCATCTCGATCTGTCCCGCCGTGTTCGCGCACAAGCCGTTCAACAGAATCACGCCGTGAGCGATGGTCGCATCCGGGTTAATGTTGTCGATCCAGGTCCACACTCCGTCGTTCTGGCAGCCAGTCGCGTCGCTCGCGCCAGCACCGAAGATCGCATTGATGACCGACCCATCGGCGTCGTAGATCACGCCCACCGGGTATTCGGTCGCCATCGGCGCGACATCGATCGGCTGCTCAATCGCACCGTTAGCAGCCACAATACTGGCCCCGCTCACGTCCTCGTTCAGTGCGCCCGCATTCACCAGCGTTACCCCAGCAGTGATAACGGCACTCCACAGCGCTGCAGCTGCATCCACCATCGCCGTCGCCTGCTGGTTGCTGACAAAGCTGTTTAGCGGCCCCTGGTCGACGTAATACTGCACCTGCCCGCCTGACCAGTGGACCGGCTGGCCAACGACTTCCGGATCGAAAAAGCTGACTCCGGCTACGCGCCGAGGCCCCCCGGCAAACAAGCACGCCGGAGCAAGCAGGACAAGCAGCAACGCTTCTACCTTTCGCTTCCGGCCAGCTCGAACCAGGTTTAGACGCTCGGGACTTGAGAGGTAGAAATGCACGAACGACTCCCCCGCTCTTGCCGGACCATCCCAAGCGTCGATTTCCTAAAAGGCTTTAATTCTTCGGAGCTCGCCTAGCGCTCCTGGCCAGTTACGAATGCGCTCCTTCTAGGTGGATTTCGCTGGTAATCAACCTTTTGCAGCGAAGCTCCTCCATTACGTTACCTAAGTTCATCCAGCGTACTTATTCTTAGGTAAAATAGACATTTAGTCACTTGCTCGACCTCTGGAATTAGAGTTACTTCTGGCCGAAATACTCCTTACTCAACAGGCCGCGGCATGGGGCAGCCGGCCCTGTTTCCTTCTGGAGGACTTTATCGCCACACGACTGCGATTAGGGGATCTGCTGGTCAGCGCAAAGCTCGTCACTGACGACGACATTGCGAAAGCCCTCGCACGCCTTACTGAGCAAGGCGGTAGGCTCGGCGACAATCTGGTCGCCATCGGCGCCATCACCCAGGAAAAGCTCAACGCCTTTCTGCACCGCATTCCCACGGAGCCGTCGGACATCCGCGCTACCGGCGTCGACGAAGTCGACCTGATGGCCCTGCTGCTCAAGCTCATTTACCGTGATCGTCTCGAAACCACGCGGCAATTCATCGACGCCATCAAGCTGCCCTACCACATCGTGCTCGACCTCATTCGCATGGCGGTCGAGCGCCAGTTGCTCCAGACTCTCGGGTCGCGCTACTCCGACAACCCCATTGACCTGAGCTACTCCTTTACTGAGGAAGGCCGCCGCTGGACTCTCGATTCCTTATCCCGGTTACGCTATACCGGTCCCGCGCCGGTCACCCTCGAGGAGTTCAATTACCGGGTCAACATGCAGAAGCTCACCAATGAGCTCATCACATTCGACCGCATCCGCAAGGTCATGAGCGATCTGACATTCGACGACAGCATGATCGAACAGACCGGACCGGCGCTGAACTCCGGCCGCGCCATTCTTCTCTACGGACCGCCGGGCAACGGCAAAACCTCCATGGCCCTGCGCCTCAGCAGCGTCTTCCACGACGTTATTTACGTGCCCTACTCGATCGTCGTCGAAGGCCAGATCATCCGCGTCCACGACCCCAGCATCCATGTCAAGCTCGATCCCCCCAAAGTCGACGAGGAGAACGCACTCTCCGTCATTCGGCGCGAGGAGTTCGACGCGCGCTGGGTGCCCTGCCGGCGTCCATTCGTTGTGACGGGCGGCGAACTCACCCTCGAAATGCTCGACCTTCGCTACGACACAGTCGGCAACTACTACGAGGCTCCGCTGCACGTGAAGGCCCTCGGCGGCTGCTTCATCATCGACGACTTCGGCCGCCAGATCGTGAGCCCGACCCATTTGCTCAACCGCTGGATCGTTCCCCTCGAAAGCCGCGTCGACTATCTCAAGCTCCACACCGGCAAAAGCTTCAGCATTCCCTTCGAGGAGCTGATCATGTTCTCCACCAACCTTGAACCCGAAGACCTGATGGATCCCGCATTCCTCCGACGTCTTCCCTACAAGATCGAGGTCGGTCCCCCGTCCCTGGACAACTTCAAAACCATCTTCAAAAAGGAAAGCGAGAAGCAGGGGATGTCCCTCCCCGACGAGGTCTTCCATTCCATCGTGCGCAAACTCCGCGACGAAAAGGAGATGGAATTCGCCGCCTATCAGCCCAAGTTCATCATCGATCAGATCGTGGCCACCTGCCGGTTCATGGGGCAGCCGGCGCATTTTGAGCCCCGCTACATCGATTACGCCCTCGATAACCTTCGTGTGAAACGCAGCGTCGCGGCCAAATCCCGAGAGCTGACCATGGCGAGCATTTCCGACTACTAAAACCGTGGTCGTTCAATCCCGCACGACCTTGTGTTCCCCATGTGTAGCCCTTTAAGACCTGGGAAACCTCGAACCTCAATTCATCCGAACAACCGGAATCGGGACTCAAATCTCCGGATAAAAACTGAAGAACGCATCCAGGCTCTGCTTGAGCTGGCTCTCGATCTGCTCCCGTGAGCCCTCCAGCACGTGCATTGTTACGTGTGCCTCGTGCCCATTCGCCAGCTTTAGCGTTGCGTCGTGAATCTCCGTCACTTCGCCCTCCGGCAACAGCCGCATTCCATAGACAAGAGTCAAATTCGCCATGTCCGTCATCTTTACATAGGATCGTGAAACTGTGGGAATCTCGTCTGGAACCGGCTCGCAGCTCGAGCACTTCCGGTCGTCGTGCCCATCTACAATCCTCTTAGGAACTTTGATGACAGACACTCGCGACACCGTAATTCTCGGCTCTGGCTGTGCCGGACTCACCGCGGCAATCTACACTGCGCGCGCCGGCCTCAATCCGCTCGTTCTGGAAGGCCATGAGCCCGGTGGCCAGCTTTCGATCACAACTCTCGTGGAGAATTTCCCCGGCTGGCCCGAAGGCATCCAGGGACCCGAGCTGATCGACAACATGAAGAAGCAGGCTGCCCGCTTTGGCGCTACATTTCAGTTGGCGCACCTCAATTCGGTCGACCTCAAGGCGCGCCCGTTCCGGCTCAAAACGACGACCGGCGAGATTCACACACGGACCCTGATTATCGCTTCAGGCGCAAGTGCACGCTGGCTCGGACTGCCCAGCGAACAGGCCCTCATCGGCCACGGCGTCTCCAGTTGCGCCACGTGCGACGGATTCTTCTTTCGCGGAAAGCCCATCGCTGTCATCGGCGGCGGCGATTCGGCGATGGAAGAAGCGCTCTTTCTTACCCGGTTCGCATCGAAGGTGACACTGCTCCACCGGCGCGATGCCTTCCGTGCATCCAAGATCATGCTGGAACGCGCGATCGCTCACCCGAATATCGAACTGCGCACCAACACCGTGGTCGACGAAGTGCTCGGCGTCGAAAACCAGTCCGTGAAAGGCCTGCGACTGCGCGACGTGACCAACGGGGTCAAGAGCGAGCTAGACGTCGAAGGCATGTTCCTCGGCATTGGCCACGAACCCAATGCAAAAATGTTCACCGGCCAACTCGATCTGGATGACGAAGGCTACATTCGCACCCAGCGCAATGTCTTCACCACCCATCAGGGCGTCGAGCTTGCCGGCGTTTACGCCTGCGGAGATGTGCAGGATCGCCGCTACCGGCAAGCCATCACCGCTGCGGGAACAGGCTGCATGGCCGCGCTCGAGGCAGAAAAATATCTCGAAGACCGCGGCCGCTGACGGTGCGCCGTTGAAGGAGGACGATGGCCAAGGTATTTTCAGGGCGCTTCACCGCGCAATGCAAAGAGCCCTTCGTTGTCTTCCTCATCGGCATGCGCGTCAATCGCGTACTTGACCTGCGTTGGCTGCGCGTCGCTCGTGCCATGCCTCCCATGCTGGCCGAGCTCAAGCGCACTCCGGACCTTGGCCTCCTGCATTTCGAGCTGTTCTTTTACTGGCGCGGTGTCGGCGTCCTCCAGTATTGGCGCAGCTTTGAGCATCTTCACGCCTACGCGCACGCCCGTAACGCCAACCATCTTCCCGCATGGGCGGAGTTCAATCGCCGCGTCGGCGCAGACGGCTCCGTGGGCATTTGGCACGAGACCTACGTTGTGGACCAAGAGCAATTCGAAGCCATCTACGCCAACATGCCGCGCTTTGGTCTGGCCGGTGCGATGAATCATGTCAGCGTCGCCGGCCGCCTCGACAGCGCCCGCGGACGAATCGGCCAGTCGCAATGACCGCTCTTGCCGAAAGCCTCGAAAAAGTCGAAGACGCAATCCAGCAGGCCTGTCACCGCGCTGGCCGGACTCGATCCGATGTCGAACTGATGGCCGTCTCGAAGACTTATCCCGCTTCGACCATCGCCAAAGCTGCCGCGCTTGGCCTCACACTCTTCGGCGAGAACCGCGTCCAGGAGTTTGCCGGCAAAGCGGCCAACCTCGCCGCGCTGCGCTCTGCGGGAAGCGTCGCCGCCCCCGACGCCTGCATTCGCGTCCACCTCATCGGCCATTTGCAATCGAACAAAGCCGCGCGTGCCGAAGAGATGTTCGACGCCATCGATTCCGTTGACTCGCTGCGCTTGGCCGAGCGGCTGAATGATTGTGCCTGCCGATCCACCAAGCGCCTGCCGATTCTCCTCGAAGTCAAACTCAGCCCCGAAGAAACCAAAGACGGTCTCGATCCCGAATCCGCTGAAACCGCCCAACTCCTGGAGCGCCTCCCCGATCTTACCCATCTCGAAATTCTTGGTCTCATGACGATCGCCCCGTGGGGCGTTGCCGAAGACGTCACCCGCACCTGCTTCCGTAGCCTGCGCCAGTGGCGCGATACGTGGGCCGCTACCCATCCACGCCTCAACCTGTCCGTACTCTCCATGGGCATGAGCGCCGATTTCCCCATCGCTATCGAAGAAGGCGCCACCCGCATACGCATCGGCACAGCGCTCTTTGGCAAGCGCGCTCCCTACACCGGCCCAAATGAATAACCTGGGCCCGTCACGCACTCACGAAAATGGGTATCCCATCCTAGCTCCGCGAGGGTGGGAAACCACAAACCCACGCCACGGCATTCGGGCACCGCGACGCGGTGTTCAACTTGAGTTTTCTGGGGATCTCAAACGATCCCGCAATCGACACGAAGCAGATGGCGTGGGCACGAACTGGTTGGCAGACCGGAGGCCCACATGAGAATCGGGCAGATCTGTACCATGATTCAGGCTTGCGAGAAGTTGTTCAATCGATGTCGAGCCGGCGCGAACCCCATTTCAGCATCCCCACCTCGAATTCCGCGTCCCGCATTTGCGGGGAATTTCCGCAAAAAGCGCTATCGTTGAATCGGCACGGATAAGCTTCTACTGCGGTCTAGCGCTCGCGAGGCATTTAAGTCCTTTCTGCAGAGGACTCTGTGGCTAAGCCCTATCGCAGGAGGACTTTGCAGACGACGACGTTCCGTAACCCAATCAAACCAGGGAACTTCTGCCCAGAGTCCGGGGGGAGGGGTACCCTCAAATGGGTTATCCAAGGAAACATCCGATGTCCCCTTCCCACGCCTTCGTGCGCGCCACCCCCAGCGGCATCACGCTCGCCGTACGCGCTCACCCCGGCGCGAAGAAATCTGCGATCACCGGCATCTACGGCGATGGAGCCACGGCCCAACTCAAAATCGCGGTGCACGCGCCGCCCAGCGAAGGCCGGGCCAACGATGCGCTGATTGCCTTCCTCTCCGAGACCTTCAGTTTGCCCAAAAACTCCATCGAGTTGATTTCCGGTGAGCTCTCGCGCGGCAAAGTTCTCCTCCTGCGCGGAATCACTTTGGAGAGTGTGCGAACCAAACTCGTCGCATTGCTCTCCGCAAAGTGAAAAGCTTCACCCGATCGCTCTTTGCGAAGAATTTAAGAGCTTGAGAGCAGAATCAAAGAATGGCTAGGGCGCTTCTGACCCTGCAAGCCAGGGTACACCGGGTACCCCCTCCCCCCCCGGACGCCGGGAAGAAGTTCCCTCTTTCTTCAGGTTGGCGACAGTGCTTCACGCCAAACCTATCTTGCTAAAGAGGTTAGCCGCAGAGTAGCTCCGGAAATGACTTGCGGGCGTTGAAAGCAGCGGGTTCTCGCAGAGGCATTCCTGTGCCGATTCAACATGCTCTCTGTCACGCTTGTCGCCCCATCGCAAGGTCCACGATCTCCCCGATCATCTGCGTATAGGAGAGGCCGGATTTCTTTGCGGCCATAGCAAACTCTTGTCCACTGGAGAGCCATGGATTCGGATTCGCTTCGATGACATACACCTCGCCTTTGTCTGATACGCGCATGTCGATGCGGCCATAATCGCGAAGCTTGACGGCACGGTAAGCCTTGAGGGCGGTCTCACTGAGTTTGGTTACCATTTCTTCATCGAGATCTTCGGCGATCGCCGATTTCGTCAGCTTATAGGCTTCCGTGTCTTTGTCGAACTTCACATCCTGACTGGCGATCCTGGGCATGCCCTTGGGAAGTTTCGAAAGGTCAAGTTCCACAAGGGGAAGTGCATGGGCGCTGTCGTAACTGCCGAGGATGGCGGCGTAGATTTCGCGTCCTTCGATGTACTCCTCGATCAGCGCGGGAGAATCGAATTCCTTCTGTATATAAGAGATGCGCTCCATCAACTCCTTCACGCTGGTCACTAAGGCAGCTGCATCGATGCCGATGGATCCATCTTCGGAGGTGGGCTTTACGATGAGGGGGAATGAGATGTCATGGGCATGGTCGATGGTGCCGCGGTAGGCTGTCGCGAAGTAGGGCGACTGAATCCCGTAAAAAGCGAACATCTTCTTGGCGATCGATTTGTCCTGCGCAAGGATATTCGCGTGCGGTCCCGCGCCGGTGTAGGGGATGTCGAGCAAATCCAGGAATGCGGTGACGTGCATCTCCTTGGTGTCATCGCCCGCATACGATTCCGTGAGATTAAAAATGAGATCGGCGCCACATTTGGCGAGTCCAACCAGTGATTGCGGGCGTCCATCGAGAACGTAATAGGACGGCTCATGGCCGAGCTTCTCCAGAGCTTCGAAGATCTCTTCGCGGTCGTGCTTCACCGGCTTCTTCTTACGTGTCTTTTGCCCCTTGCGCTTGCGCGGAGCAGGAAGCTCTTCCTGCACTTCAGCAGGTTCTTCTTCCCACAAGTCGTACAGCACGGTGACTTTCAGTTTCGGTCCGGTCAATGGGCCTCCAATCGGCGTGACAGTAGCTGCCGGCACGCCTCAGGGATGAATGAACTTCCCACGGAGCAGGTAATTCATTGAGAGTGCGGTTGTGTACACAGTGAACTCCGTGAGGTACTCGGATTCGCGTCGAACGTCCACGCGCAGACCGAGGTCCTCCACACGTTTGCAGATGGCTTCCACGAGTCGATTGATGATTGGACGTTGCACGCCACTCCAATATGCGACCTTGTCGACAATGAGCTTGCGATGCTGACGCAACATCTCCTGGGCGGGTCGCACATCCTTATGTCGCCTGCTGGAGATATTGAAAATGTCGGTGAGGTCGGTATCGAGCGCCAGTTCCTGCACCGGAATCTCTTCGGGCAGGGTGAGACGATAGAACTCGCCGACCGTCGATTCCATATCGTCGACCGTGATGTCGGTGCGGCCGCGACGCCGCATGGGTTCGACATCTCCGACTTTTCGCGCCATGCGATCGACGTATTGAAGCTTTGCCAGCGCACCCCAGCCTTCGTAGCGTTTTCGCCACTGCGAGCGAGGCGTGAGCCAGACCGCAAATGTCTCCGCGAAATCTTCGTCCGGATGCTTCTGTGCGTACCACCCCGCCATGTGGCGAACATACTTCCGCGAGAACGGGATGGGACGGTAATTATCGCGATAGGCGCGCCGAAACGGGCCGAAGAGATCGTGCCACTCCGCCGACTTGTAGAGCTGGTACGCATAATTGAATGCGTGTCCGGCCTCGTGACGCATGTACATCATAATTTCGCGAGCGTCTTCCAGGTCGTTCATTTCGCGCTCAAGCTGTGCCAGGTCCGGATTGGCCAGATAGAACGGAATACCGATGACGGGCTCGCCTGAGGGACATCCCCATTCATCCGTGAGATAACACTGTGGACGGAATTTGTGGATGCCCTTCGCTTCGAGCTCGCGATAGAGCTGCTGAACGAATCGTTCGAGCGGAGAACCCTCGAGTTTGAGCCCCAGTTCGCGGATGGGTTTGGCGAGTATTTCCTGAAATTCTGTTCGGGTTTGCTCAAAATTGCGCACTGGGCTATTCAGAGTTCTATATCAATGAACCCCATTTGGCACGCAAGGCGTATCGCTTATGCACATAGTATTGTGGGCACACCTCGCTCCGGAACCTTGGCCCCATCAGCGCCGTGGTGCCGGAACCCGTGGCCTCGCTGGGCGGCGGTGCGCTTTCTGGCCTTGCACCGGACCGTCCATGCCCACGAAGAGCCCGAGGAAGCCGAACAGCGCGAAAAATCCAAGCTGGCTAGTCGGCAGCGTCAGCACGTTTGGCAGAGGGCTTGCGAGAAGTCGAGGCTTTCTGCGCGTTGTCGAGCTTCGAGCTGGGTTTGGGGATGGCGTCGAGTTCGGTCTTGCCTTCCGCTAGCTGCATCAGAAAATCCTGACTCGAGAACACAGGGGCGTCCTTGTCGATCTTCAACGCACGTAGATAGGTGCCATAGGGCTGTTGAATGCGCGCTTTGACGGTGTCGGCGAGATAGGCGGGCAGGATTTCGTCGTGGATACGTGCCCTGGCTGCGGCGTCGCGCACGGGGAAAACGACTTCGCAGCGTTCGAAGAGGTTGCGCGGCATCCAGTCGGCCGAGCCGAGATAGATTTCGTCGTCGCCGCCATTGGCGAAGTGGAAGATGCGGGAGTGCTCGAGGAAACGGCCCACGATGGAGCGGACGCGAATGCGTTCGGAGAGTCCGGGGAGCCCGGGGCGAAGGATGCAGAGGCCGCGAATGATGAGGTCGATCTCGACGCCGGCCTGCGAGGCTTGATAGAGCGCGTCAATCACACTGGGCTCGAGGAGCGCATTCATCTTGGCGACGATGTGCGCGGGGCGTCCAGCGTTGGCGTGATCGATTTCGCGGCGGATGAGACCGAGGAAACTTTCGGCCATGGTCAGAGGCGCGACGAGCAAGGGACGGTAGTCGTCGATTTCGGCGTGCGCGGTGAGGTAATTGAAGACCATGTGCACGCGCTCGGTGATCTGCGGATCGCAGGTGAGCAGGCTGAGGTCGGTATAGAAGCGCGCGGTGACGGGGTTGTAGTTGCCGGTGCCGAGGTGGCAGTAGCGGCGGGTCACTCCGTCTTCATCGCGACGGACAAGCATGGCGAGCTTGCAATGCGTCTTGAGGCCGACGACGCCATGAAAGACCTGAACGCCCGCGTCTTCCATGCTGCGCGCCCAGCGGATATTGGAAGCCTCGTCGAAGCGCGCCATGAGTTCCACCACGAGCGTGGCCTCTTTGGTGGCCGCCGCATCAATGAGGGCTTTGAACATGGGTGAGTCCGCGCTGGTGCGATAAAGGGTCTGCTTCATGGTGACGACGGCGGGATCTTGCGCGCCAGTCTCGATGAATTCAACGACTGGATCGTACGAGTCGTAGGGATGATGCAGAAGGATGTCGCGGGCGCGCAGCTCGTCGAAGATGTTAGCCGATTTGCGGCTGAGGTGAAGCGGCTTGGGCGAGAAGGGAGGAAACTTCAAGTCGGGCCGCTGGACGTCGCTGTAAAAAAACATGAGGCGCGAAAGGTTAACCGGACCTTCGCCGCGGAAGACCTGGTTGTCCTCGAGTTCGAAGTTGACGCGCAGGCGCTCGACGATCTCGGGGTCGGCGCCGGCTTCGATTTCGAGGCGCACGGCATCGCCTTTGCGGCGGTTATGCAACTCGACGCGGATGGTCTCCAGCAGCGAGCGCGCTTCTTCCTCTTCGAAGTAGAGGTTTGAATTGCGGGTCACGCGAAAAGCGGTGCGGGCCAGGACCTCATAGCCGCGATACATGCCGGCAAGATTCTGTGCGATGAGGTCCTGCAGCAGGAGGTAGTCGTAGACGCCATCGTTTGCGGGCAGGCGGATGAAGCGCGGCAGCGCGCGGGGCACGGTGACGACGCCGAGGACCTGAGGGCCGGAGCTTTTGCGCTTGCGGCGGAGGAGCAGGGCCAGGCAGAGAGCCTTGTTGAGGACGCGCGGGAAGGGATGGGCGGGATCGATGGCAATAGGGGTGAGAAGCGGGTCGACTTCGCGCTGAAAGTAGCTTTGTGCGAAAGCGCGCGCTTCGTCGCTGAGTTCTTCCCATTCGAGCAGACGGATGCCTTGTTTGCGGAGTTCGGGAAGCAGGTGCTCGTTCCAGCAGCGGTATTGGGTGTCGACGAAGCTGTGGATTTCGGTCGTGAGCTGGGCGAGGGATTCTTCGGGGCGGAGGCCGTCATATCCGGGCTCGCGGTAGCCATCCTCGATGCGCTGCATGAGACCGCCCTGGCGGATTTCAACGTACTCGTCAAGGTTGGAACCGGTGATGGCGAGGAATTTGACGCGCTCGAGCACAGGATTCGCAGGGTCCTCAGCTTCCTCAAGGACGCGGCGATTGAACTGCATCCAGGAAAAGTCCCTGCCGTTGAACATTTCTTGTTTCTGTGCCGTGCGAGCCATGGATTCCGTCCCGTGCGCTGTGTTGGCAAGTCTATCGCGTTTTCGCTGAGTTTGGAGCGCTGGTCCGTGCGCAGCGCACCATCCCCGTTCAGGTCATTAACAAATAATAGGCAGATGGTGCGCCCGGTGTTAAGCGGCGGCGAAAAGATGGGCGATCCCTCGAGCATTCGACCGCGAAATCGGGCATGTCTCATTCGGAACGGGACGTTTGACCCGCGCCTAAGGGTCATCGGATTTTGCCAGCCGCGTTCTCCAGCACAACGTCCGACAGCACTCCCGTATCGATCGTTGCCGGCTGGTGCGAGCAAAAGCCGATCCCTACGAAGAACGGCTCCTCAAAGTGAAGCCGTATCGGCGGACCGAACTGGTGCATCGGCTCGCCCTGCAAGCTGACGAAGATCGCAATCGAGTCCCCGCGCTTTTCGATTCCGATGCGTTTGGCGAGGACGCCATCCAGGCCGCCGCCGAAGCGGTATTGCATGTCAGTGATCATCGCGCCTTTTTCCGCGCGCTGCGCCAAGTGAATCATGCCCGTCCCGTGCTCGCCCAGCATAGCCTCCTTTGCGTCATCATCGAGCGACTGACGCACAATCAGTACAACCTTGCGGTCGCCGTAGCCGTCCGCAACAGGAAAGCTCGCATCCGCAGCCAGCGAGAAATCGCCGGACATCTTCTTCCACAAAAATCGGAACTCGTCGCGCGTGTACCAGATGTTGTACCCAGCCGAATGAATCGTATATGCCTTCGTCGGTGCATCGTAGGAAGCGCTGCCCGGCACAACAGCCGACCCAACATCGGACTGCCCGTCGAAGACGCCGATCGGCGTGTCAAACGTTGTTGTCGGACGGTGAAAGTCGGCTGGCGGCGGCACCTGCTTATGGGTTGCCGAGCCGGGAAGCGCCCAATCCGGCACTGCCGGCGTCTGGGCGGCGCAAAAGGTGCTCGATAACCCCAAGACAAGCAGACAAACCCGGAAGGAATGAGTCAGGCAAACGCTGTACAAATCCATAGCCATGCACTGTAACAGATGAGGACAAATGACGACCCGAGAGGCCGCTTCACAACAAGTCAGCCGCTTCGAGCGCTTACGTATTGACCCACGCAGCCCGTCGGGTTGACGATAGAAGGTGGGCCACCCTGCTGTTCCCCGTTCCCCAACCAAGAGGAGTCTTGCCATGTCTCAGGAACATGTTTCTGTCACCGAAAGCCTGATTCCCGCGCAACCGTTGCCGTGCGGCGCGTCCGCCTTCACGGGCCAGGTTCTCGGGCTGCTCGATGGCCGGCCCAAGGACGATACAACCGTAAAGGAAGCTTTCGCTGGTTTTGACGAGATGTTCGACTTGATTGCGGCCGGTCTTTACAGCATGGCTTCGATGCTGGTGGGCGAAGGAGAAGAAAGTGTCCGTCTGGTGGAAACCGCGGTGGCGACAGCGGAAGTTTCGGCCTGTGACGATGCCGTGCAGGCACGGAGGAGCAGCAGGCTTGCGCTGTGCAAAGCCGCGCTCGAGCTGCTCGATCGCCGCGATCCAGGATGTCTGCCTGCACCCAAAGGATTGAAGCCGACCACGACGTGTATCCAGGACGAAGACCTCGACACGGGCGCGGTTTCGAGTGAGGAACTGAGAAAGCTGATCGCGGGGCCCGAAAAAGACCGCGTGCGCAACTGGCTGTCTGGGCTGCCCGCAGAGTTTCGCGTGGTCTTCGTGTTGCGGGCGGTGGCAGGGTTCACCTCGCCCGAAGTCGCGGAACTCCTGGCTTCCCACGGCGGCCCCGCGGCATTGGGATGGTCTGCTGCTGACGTGCGCGAGGTGTTTCGGCAGGCGCTTTGCTCGCTCGCGTCGCAGGTAATCCACGCGACGAATGCGCGATAACCAAAACTGCCCTTTTGGTTAAGAGAAAGGTCCCTTCTTCGGAGGTTGCGATGGATCCGGGCGAACGTGTGCTCGCGGCATCAACGGACACATCGGTTGTCCGATACACTAGATAAAGAAGCTGGTTGCCCGCTTTTGGCATCCATATCAGCTGAAAACACTTTCCGGCAGACACTTTCTACGGTGATTTGAAGACGATCGTAAGATGCCCGCAAACCATTCAGAGAAAAAATCGGGAAAGCTCTGTGCCTGCGCGCTGCTAGCGGCAGGATTCGCAGTTGGGTTTCAGGTCCATTTGGATGGGCAGGCGCTGCCATCGCAGGCTCTGGGGCAATCATCCGGGCCTACGGCACAGAGTTTTCAAGGCAGCGTCACGACAGGAGAGGTTTCGGCGCAAGCGATCGATCTCTCGCTCGACGACGCAATGCAGCGAGGCCTTAAAAACAACCTGGGCGTGATTCTGAATGGAACGCAAGTGGCGGGAGCGCGTGGCCAACGGTTGAGCGAGCTGCAGGGCTTGCTCCCAGAAGTCGATTTCAAAACCCAGGAAAGTGTGCAACAAGTGAGTCTGGCCGCGGAAGGATTGCGGATTCCAGGAATTCCGACGATTATAGGGCCGTTCGGCTATACGGATTTACGTGCCTCGCTCACCTGGTCGCTGGTCGATGTGACCTCGCTGCGCAACTATCTCGCCGCACGGCACAGTTTTGCGGGGGCGCAGTTGTCTGCCGAGGATGCGCGAGACCTGGTGGTGCTGACTGTGGGCAATGCCTACCTGCTGGTGATTGCCGATCAAACGCGCGTAAGCAGCGTGGCTGCGCAGGTGGCCACTTCCAAGATTTCGCTTGATCAGGCGGTGGCAAATCACCAGGCAGGAACGGCGCCGCTACTGGATGAATTGCGCGCGCGGGTGGACTATCAGTCGTTGCAGCAACAACTGATTGTTGCCCAAAACGGCCTCGCGAAGGATAAGCTAGCGCTTGCCCGAGTGATTGGCCTGCCGCTGGCGCAGAAGTTCAACTTGACCGACACGGCGCCTTATTCGGCATTCGACCAAATCGACATTGACAAGGCGATTCGCGATGCGCACGCCAATCGCAAGGACCTCGCGGCGATGGTGGAGCAGACAAAGGCGTCCGAGGAACAGAGAAAATCGGCGACGGCAGACCGGCTGCCGAAGCTCGCTTTCGCCGGCGATTATGGCGATATCGGCGTGAATCTACGCCACTCGCATGGAACCGGCGACGCGCAAGGCACTTTGTCGGCGCCCCTTTTCAAGGAATTCCAGCTGCGGGGCGAGGCGCAGATTGCGCAATCGCAGCTGGATACGGAGAAGGCGCAGTTGAGCGACTTGAACGCGCAGGTGGATGCGGATGTGCGGGACGCGCTGCTGGACATTGCCTCGGCACAAAAGCAGGTGGAAGTGTCGCGGTCCAGCGTGGATTTGTCCAACGAGGAGCTCAGCGAAGCCCAGCAGCGGTATGCCAATGGAGTAAGCGACAATCTGGCTGTAAGCCAGGCAGAACAATCAGTCGCACAGGCAAATGATCAATATGTCGCCAGCCTTTATCGGCATAACATCGCCAAGCTAAGCCTGGCGCGTGCCCTGGGCGCGGCGCAGAACTACAAGAATTACTTGGGAGGAAAGTAGCGTGGCGGAAACAACCACAACAACGGTCCGACGCGAGACAGACGAGAGCACTGAAACGGTGCAACCGCAGTCGCGCCGCAGGGGCATCATCATCATCGTGGTTGTGCTGCTGTTGGTGGTGGGTGCTGGACTCTGGTGGCGTTCCACGTTCAGCGAGGACACGGACGACGCGCAGGTGAATGGGCATCTGATCCAAATCAGTTCGCGCATTAGCGGACAGGTGCTGAAGGTCGACGTGGACGAGAACCAGGTCGTGAAGGCTGGCGACGAGATCGCGCAACTCGATCCGAGAGACTACCAGGTCGCCGTGGAGAACGCCGAAGCTGCGCTGGCGAGCGCAGAAGCCGCGGCCGCCGCGGCGCAAGTGAATGTGCCCATTACGACCATCAACACGGGCAGCAATTTGAGTTCAGCGGTATCGGATGTGAACGGTTCCCGTGCTTCGGTGGATCAGGCGCAGCAGCAAATGGAAGCGGCGCAGGCGCGTGTGGCTCAAGCCCAGGCAAACAACATCAAGGCGCAGGCCGATCTTGCGCGGTACAGACCGCTGGTGGAGAAGGACGTGATCAGCAAGCAGCAGTTTGACGCTGCTGTGGCTTCGGCTGATGCGTCAAAAGCAGCACTGAACGATGCGCTGGCCAGCCAGCAGGCGGCAGCTTCGGGAATCCGCGTGGCGCGGGACCGCGAAGCACAATCGCTTGCACTGCTGAAGTATGCCCAGACTGCTCCGCAGCAGGTTGCCGCTCAAAACGCGCGAGCCAGGCAGGCTGAGGCGCAGGTGAAACAGGCGCAGGCACAGCTGGACCAGGCGCGCCTCAATCTGAGCTACACGAAGATTGTTGCACCGGTTGCGGGCATCGTGACGCGGAAGAGCGTGGAGGTCAACCAGAACGTTAGCGTCGGGCAGAATCTGATGACGCTGGTTTCGCTCGAGGACATCTGGGTGACCGCAAATTTCAAGGAGACGCAGCTGCGGCACATGGCCAACAATCAGCCGGTTGAGATTCACGTGGATTCCACGGGTAAGGATTACAAGGGAAGGTTGACGCAGGTTGGCGGGGCCACAGGGTCGGTGCTATCGCTTTTCCCGCCGGAGAACGCAACTGGAAACTATGTAAAAGTAGTGCAGCGTATTCCGGTCCGTATTGACTTTACGGATTTGCAGAATGAGGATCCGCACCACCTGCTCCGCCCGGGAATGTCCGTGGAGCCCAAGGTGCGCGTGAAATAGGAGCGGGCTCGGGAAGACTACTTCTCTGCTTCCAAGCTCGCCGGCACGACGGTTAAGCGCGTCACCACAGTGAGACCGGGCAGATGGGTCTTGTGCCGAACCTGGTAGTTGGGAGCCGGCCGATCGGTTCCGATCTTGTTTTCGAGCACCTCCATCGCTTTCTTGATTCTGATTTTGCGAAGATGTAACTGCTCGATCCTTCCGAAGATCTGCTTTAGTTCCTCGGTGGCTTCGACGAAGGCTGCGCGATAGGCTTCTGGGTTATTTATATCGTTGTTCATATTCTGCCCCACACACATATTCTGATGCAGCCCGCCCTTCAACGTGATTGCACGATGGTGGTACCGGGATACAACTGTCCGGCCAAGGGATTCCGATTCGTTGTAGGTAGGCATCACAGCGGAATTGCATCTCTCTCGAGCCGGCAGCCATTAGACTGTTCTCAGCCCATCAATGAAAGACGCGATCCACGTATCGAAAGAGAACTACCTTAAGGCAATTCTTGAGGCGGAGGCGGAGGGTCACGCGGTCATACCGGCGACACTGGCGCATTGGCTAGAGGTGTCACCGCCGGCGGTGACCATGGCGTTGAAGCGGCTGAAGCGCGACGGCTGCGTTGAGGTAGGTGACGACGGGATTGTGCGCCTGACGGCGCCGGGGCGCGAGACGGCTTATCGGACGGCCCTGCGGCATCATTTGATCGAACGGATGCTGAGTGAAGTCTTTGGAATGGAATGGTACGAAATTCACGAAGAGGCCGAGCGGCTCGAACACGCGGTGTCTCCGGCGTTCGAAGCCAAGCTGCGGGAAAAGCTCGGCGAAGGCGGGGCCTGCCCTCACGGCAATGCCGTGTTGCCGGAGAGCCCGGCAGACCGCAAGCTGCGGGGTGAGCTGCCCTTGTCGGAAGCGCTGGAGGGTCAGCGATATACCGTGATCAGTCTGCATGAGCGCGATCCCAAGCTGTTGTTGTTTCTGCACCATATGGGCATCGGTCCCTCCCGGAGCTTGCAGGTGCTCAAACAGAACTACGATCAAACCGTTTCGATTGAGCTGCCTACAGGAACTTCAATCTTGGGTCGGCCGGCTGCGGCGGCTGTTTGGTTACGTCCGGCATCGCATGCTAATACAAAGTAACGAATTTAATTAACTATAATTAACTCAATGTGTGGCATACTGACGGAGAAATCTTGCCGGACCAGTTCCCCTTATGGCTTCAGACATTCAAACGAGCGCGACGCTAGCCGAGCCCTCTTTACCCGAGGTGCATTCAAGTGTCAGCGTGTCGCGTTCGCCCGTGTATTGGCGGCGCCTGCTTGGGTTTCTGGGGCCGGGATTCCTCATCTCCGTCGGCTACATGGATCCCGGGAACTGGGCGACCGACATCGCCGGCGGATCGCGCTTCGGCTACACATTGCTTTTCGTCGTCATGCTCTCGAACCTGATGGCGATTCTGCTGCAGAGCCTTTCACTCAAGCTAGGTGTGGCCACGGAACGGGATCTGGCGCAGTTGTGTCACGAGAGCTATGGACGCAGGGTGAGTTTTGCGCTGTGGGTAGGAGCCGAGATCGCGATTGCCGCCTGCGATCTGGCGGAGGTAATTGGCTCGGCCATCGCTCTGAACCTGCTCTTTCACATCCCGCTTTTTTACGGCGTCTTGATCACCGGGCTCGACGTGCTTTTGATTCTGCTGCTGCAACGCTGGGGTTTCCGCTGGGTTGAGGCGCTGGTGATCGCGCTGATTGGAACAATCGTGGGCATGTTTGGCGTGCAGATGTTCTTGTCGCGGCCTGACTATTTGCCGGTGCTGCGCAATCTCGTGATCCCATCGCCATCGATTGTGACGAATCCTGCGATGCTCTACATTGCGATCGGCATTCTCGGCGCCACTGTCATGCCGCACAATCTATACCTGCACTCATCGATTGTGCAGAGCCGCCGCTACAAGCGCACGCCTCAGGGCAAGCGGGAGGCCATTCATTTGGCCAATGTGGATTCGGCGCTGGCGTTGACAGTGGCGTTGTTTGTGAACGCGGGCATTTTGATTGTGGCGGCAGCAGTTTTTCATCGCAGCGGCCACGTTGAGGTGGCGGCGATTGAGGATGCCTACAAGCTCCTCAGTCCGCTGCTGGGCGCGGCGGGCGCGAGCACCCTTTTTGCTGTGGCGTTGCTGGCCTCGGGACAGAATTCGTCGATTACCGGGACGCTGGCAGGCCAGGTGGTGATGGAAGGCTTTATTCATCTGAAAGTATCGCCGTGGCTGCGGCGGCTGATTACGCGCAGCCTCGCGATTATTCCCACGATCATCGTGGTCGCTGTGAATGGTGAGCAGGGAACGGAAAAGCTGCTCATCCTGAGCCAGGTGGTTTTGTCGCTGCAGCTCAGTTTTGCTGTGGTACCCCTGGTCCTGTTCACCGGAAGCCGGAAAAGAATGGGCGAGTTCGTCAACGGGCGTGCACTGCAGGTGCTTGCCTGGTCGACGGCTGTGCTGATCGCCGGATTAAACGCGTGGCTCCTGATTCAGACGGCGATGGGCCGCTAACTCCCCTTTCCCATTTTCCTCGGAGGTCAACGATGCATTGCTCGCGAAGACTTCGGCATACCACCCTCATTTTGCTGGTATTAACTATGATTAATGTTCGCGCATCGGTCGCGCAGAGCGGCACATCAAGTGCCATTTCCGGCAATGTGACGGATGCGACGGGTGCAGCGATTGCCACCGCCTCGGTGGTGGCGACCGAGGCCGATACGAAGGCCGTGCGCGCGGGGAAGTCCAACGGCGAAGGCCGGTTTCTCTTTTCACAGGTCAACCCTGGAACTTACACCGTGACCGTAACCGCCCCTGGATTCGCTGATCAGACCTCGCGGCCCATTGCCGTCGAAGTAGGCCGCACGGTGGCCCTGAACTTCACCCTGCGCATCAGTTCGGCCAGCCAGACCGTCGAGGTGACCGCACAGCAGGGACTCATCAGCCTGGACAATCCCAACGTAGCCACGACCCTGGAAGCCGACACCATTAAGAACCTCCCCAATCCGGGGCAGGACCTGACGTACGTTACGCAATTTGCGCAGGGCGCGTTGATGAACACTGCCGGTTCCTCAAGCGATGCGAAGGCGGCCGGCGGCTACGGCAACGTTGAGTTCAATGGCCTTCCCGCGACGTCCAATGGCTACATTCTGGATGGGTACGACTCGAACGATCCGTGGCTGGGGCTGAATATCGGCCTTTCCACAAACCTTGTCATTGGGCTCGATGCCGTACAGGAATCGACGGTCAACACTAACTCGTTTTCAGTCGATCAGGGGCGCTACGCCGTGGCCCAGGTCAACTACTTCACCAAGTCGGGCACCAACGCATTGCACGGCGACTTCTACGAGTTATGGAACGGGTCTCTCTTGAATGCGGAGGATTACTTTCTTCACGCCAACGACACGCCGGGCAATATCGCCCAGAAACCGCGCTCGGTGGTGAACGAATTCGGCGTCAGCGTGGGAGGGCCGATTCGCAAGGACAGGCTCTTCTTCTTCGCCCACTACGAGGGCATCCGCATCGCTTTGCCGCTGGTGACGCCAACCACCCTGCCAACCCCCGCTTATCGGCAGTATGTGCTGGGGCAACTCGCCACGGGCGGAACTGACCCGGTCACGGGCGCCAGCCTTCCGGCGCAGCCCGCGGAGATTCCCTTCTACAAAAACATGTTCTCGCTGCTGCCGGCTTCGGGCGGATCGCCGGTGGCGATCACAGCCTGCCCGCTGGATGCGTCCGGGAATCTGTTGCCTGCTCCGCCAAGCGGAGCCTTGCTGGACGGCAGCGGCTGCGCAACCCAGCGGCAGCGTTCTTTGGGCAACAGCGACACGGAAAACCTCATCGTGGTGAAGATCGATCACACCATCAACGCCAAGGACAGCATCTGGTACCGCTTCCAGCAGGACACCGGCCGGCAGGCGGAATGGACAGATCCGATCGACTCTATCTTCAACGCCTATTCACCACAGCCGCAGCGCACCCTGGTCATTGGCTACACCCACGTGTTCAACCGGGCCCTGGTGAATCAATTCAATCCCGGGGCGGACTGGTACTCGAGCATCTTCGAGCCGAACAACTACTCCCAGGCGCTGCAGACATTCCCCATCCTGCTCGCCTCGGGCAGCGACAGCGCGCCCTTTACCACCATCGGCGGCTTGAACGATACATTTCCGCAGGGGCGCAAGGTCACGCAGTGGCAGATCAACGACAACCTGACCTGGACGCGCGGGCAGCACACCCTGCACTTCGGCATCAATACGCGCCGTGTCGATACCAGCGACTACGACCTGGGGGAAGGCATTGTGCCTACGGTGATCTACAACGATCTGGCCGAGTTCACTTATGGAGCCGCTTATTCGGCCAGCCAGAGCTTTCCTGTCTCTTTGAAGGAAAGAGTGACGATAGGCAATCTCGAATATTACGCGATGGATACCTACAAACCTTTCGCGAAGACCACCGTCACCTACGGCATGCGCGTGACCTGGAATACCAACGTCGCCAGTCCCCAGGGGCTGTTTGGCCGCACGGCCGGCTCCTTCCTGGATGCCTCGCACCAAACCAATCAGCCGTTGGACCAGGTTTTGCTGGGCCGCGTTCACAATCTGTTCGCAGCCACGCCGCTGTTCGTCTACCAGCCGCGCGCTTCCATTGCGTACCAGCTTCTTCCGCATACCGCCGGCCATGCCGGATTCGGCGTTTTCAATGACATCATCCCGCAGCAGATCGCTGATAGCGGTCTGATGAACGCCCCCAACGATCCAACTTTCACCGGCGGCATCGGCGGGCAGGTGGGCGGACTGGGCGTAGCGCCGGGTGTTCCGGGCAGCGCCGTGGACGCGGCGGCTAGCGCCAATAATTTGTTTCAAACAACTTTCAGCTCCGGCGGCGCGCCCTGTGTGGGCATTCAGCCAGGTGAGGCAACCTGTCCGCTGGCCGTCAGCCTGAATACTTTTCCGAGCGGAACTCTCAAGACTCCGTACTACTATCAGTACAACCTCGGCATCGAGCAGCAGATCGGGTCACGCGGCAACCTGCGCGCCGACTATGTGGGCACTCGTGGGCTGCATGAGCCCTATCAGGTGCAGCTCAACGGCTACCAGAACGTCTGCAACGGATGCTTTGCGCCATTCCCCTACCAGCAGCCGCTCGATCGGCGTTTTGGGACCGTCACCGAGTTCCAGACCGGCGCGAGCAGCATCTACGACGGATTGCAGGCTGCCTACATGCAGCGATGGGGTGGTTTGACTCTGCGCGGCAACTACACATTCAGCCATTGTCTGGACGAAGTATCGAATGGAGGCTTGCTCGCCTTCTCCACGCAAGGCTTGGAATCGCCGTTACCGGGAGAATTAGGCCGGCAATATGCCAGTTGCGACTACGACGTGCGGCATAACATCTCCGCTTTCGGGATATATGAGGTGCCGTTCCACTCCGGCAACCCCGCGCTGCGGCAGGTCTTCGGAGGATGGTCTTTTTCAGAGACAGGCTTCCTGCACTCCGGACTACCCTTCAGCGTGCTAAGCCAGCAATACAGTGCGAACGGCAATGGCGTGCTCCAGGCATCCAACCCGGCGCAGACCATCCAGTTCAATGCGCCGGAATATGCGAACCGGGTTCCCGGCGCTCCTCTCTACCGCAAATCTCCGTACCCCGGCGTCACTGTAACCGGAACCAGGCAGTGGCTGAATCCGGATGCGTTTGTTTCGGTTGTCGATCCTACGACCGGGGCATGCTATACCGGCGCACTGGGCGTCGAGAACGACAGTCCAACGATCTGCCAGTTCGGCAATTCGGGCCGCAACTCGGTGCGCGGGCCGCACTTCACGTATTCGGATATGTACATCGCGAAAACCTTTCCGATCAGAATGGGAAACAGGGAAGGAATCAAGCTGCGCATCGATGGCCAGTTATTCAATGCATTCAATCATCCGAACTTCGCGTTGCCCAGCGCCGTGCAGGCAGGCGTGCCCGGTTCGGTGCCGGCGAGATTCGGAACGCTGCAAAGCGTAACCTCGCCGCCTACCGGTTTGCTTGGCGTCGGTCTGGGAGGAGACAGCTCGCCCCGGATGATCGCACTTCAGGCGCGGGTTGAGTTTTAACGAACCGTGGTAGCAATGGCCTCATCCACCGATGCACTACCATGGTTGCGATGAAGGTTTTGAATGCCGACGAGATGCAGGCGTGCGATCGCGCGACAACGGAGCGCTTCGGCGTGCCGTCGTTGAAGCTGATGCGCGCCGCGGCTGCCGCTGTTGCGGGATTCGCGCGCGAGCGGTTCCCCAAAGCCCAACGGGTGACGGTCCTGTGCGGACGGGGCAACAATGGCGGCGACGGCATGATGACGGCGCGCATGCTGGCCACGGCGGGATTAAAGGTGACGACGATCCTGCTGGGCACGCCGGAAGGGATGGCCGGCGACGCCGCGGCGGCATGGCGCGAGCTGGCGAGTCCCGCACACGGCTTGATTCACGTGGTGAAGACCGCGGACGAACTGGCGCAGTATAAGAGCACGCTGGACACGGATCTGATTGTGGATGCAGTGGTGGGAACCGGATTTACTCCGCCACTGAAAGGTATGGCTCTTGCGGCGCTGGAGTGGACCAAGGGCAGCGTGGCGCCGGTGCTTGCGGTAGATCTGCCGTCGGGGTGGCCTGCGGATTCCTTTGATGCGACTTTGGAAGCGCCCGTGTTCCCGGCGGATGCGGTGATCACTTTTACTGCTCCCAAACCGGCACATGTTTTCGGTCAGCTGACGCGGCGCTGGGATCAGCCAATTGTGGTGGTGCCCATCGGCTCCCCGAATGAAGCAATTGTTTCGGAACTGCGGCTCACTTGGGCCGGCAGCGCGCACGCGCTCGTGGAACAGCCGCGCGCCGCTGATGCGAACAAGGGAAAGTTCGGCCATGTGCTGGTGATCGGAGGATCGGTGGGGAAGTCAGGCGCGCCGGCGATGACGTCGCTTACCGCCATGCGCGCCGGTGCGGGTTTGGTAACGGCAGCAGTTCCCGCGCCCGTTTTGCCGCAGGTGTCCGCAATTGCTCCAGAGTTAATGACGTGGCCGCTTCCTGGAAACGCAGGAGGACAGATTGCCGCAGAGGGTCTTACCCCCGAGCTTTTTGAGTCGCTCAGTGAGGGCAAAACGGTGATGGCAGTTGGGCCCGGTTTGGGTCAGGGCCCAGGTGTAGTGAAGCTGCTGGGAAGCATTTTTGCGGAAACAACTGTTCCGGTGGTCATTGATGCCGATGCACTGAATGTGCTGGCCGCGAACCCGCATTTGGCGGGGAAAATGGCCCAGCTCGGCAATGCGGGTCGGATGCTGGTGCTTACGCCGCACCCAGGCGAGATGGCGCGGCTGGCGCAGAAGAGCGTGGCGGAGATTCAGGCCAACCGGCTGGAGGTTGCGCGTACCTTTGCGCAGAAGAATGGCGTCACGCTGGTGCTGAAAGGCTGGCGCACGCTGATCGCGCATCCGGACGGCAGCGTGGCTATAAACACCACAGGCAATCCCGCGATGGCTAAAGGCGGAAGCGGAGATATGCTGACGGGTTTGATTGCGGGGTTGCTGGCACAGTATCGGAATGAGACAGCGCGTGCCGTCGAGGCTGCGGTTGATCTGCACGGGCTGGCTGCGGATTTGGCTATTCTCTCCGCAGATGAGCACACGCTGCTGGCGACGGACTCGCTCGTTGAATTCTCCAGGGCTTTTCGCTTTCGCTCAAGCCGCCCGAACGGTTATGTTTGGTTGCAGGGGGCAATGCATGCAGCGGAGCATCGCGTGCAGCAGACCACCCGGAGTGCCGAGGGATGACGGACACCGCGCCCTCACGCCTACCGACTTTGATAGCAGTCAAGCGTTCCACGCAGCAGACCCCGAGGGCCGAGGAATGACGAGCGCCGCACCTACCACTGAAGGCCGGAAGCACGAGTTCACAACCCAGAGTGGCGCCGACACGATCGAAGTGGGGCGCAAGCTGGTGAAGCTGCTGAAGCCGCCGCAGCTGTTGTTGTTGCGCGGCGACCTTGGTACCGGCAAGACGACGCTGGTCAAGGGCATTGCGCAGGCGCTGGATGCCGCCGAGCCCGATGAAGTGACGAGCCCCACATTCACGCTTCTGCATGAATACGAAGGGACTCTGCAAGGCAAACCAGTAAAGCTCTATCACGTTGACGTGTACCGGATCGAGGGGGAGCGGCAATTGGAGACACTGGGTCTGGATGAACTGCTGACTTCCGATGCGCTGGTGCTGGTGGAGTGGGGCGATAAATTCAAGAGCATTCGCAAGAAAGCAACCGGGGAGATTGCCATCACGTCGGCGGGCGGGGACGCGCGCAAGATCACGGTGACGCTGAAGGAGTAAGCGCCTGCGCCACTTGCGCTGAGGCCAACGCGACTTCGCCATGGGTTCATAGGGCTGTAGCAGCGCCCATGGAAATTACTGCCGTTCAATTTAGCTAAACTTTGGTTTTCTAGACGGCTTCTTGCGCGCTGGGTATACTTTGGCGCACGGGGTACACGTCGATGCGGTCATTTTACGTTCCAGGGCGCTTTGCCTTTGTTCTTGCGTGCGGCCTGCTGACGGCCGGCGAAGCGTGCGCCGCAACCGTAGAATCCCCAAAGCAAACAGCCGGTGCAACGTCGGCGTCAAACCAATCCGCGGACAGCTCCTCGGTGCTAAATGTGGAAGTGATCAATGGCACGTCGAGGGTGACCAAGAATTTCGAAGCTCAGACCGCCATGCCGAGTCGCACACCTGCGAATGGGTGTGGCTCTCGAAAGCTTCGTCTGATGGTCATGAACGGCCAATCAAAAAGGGCAGCGTGTTTTGATCGAGTTCCATCAACATCCGCGGAAGTTCCCAGGAATGGTGTCGTGATCCTGAATGGGACACAAAAGGAAACGCGGATCTTTAGCGCGAAGGCTGAAAAGAACGGGCCCAAAAGAAACCTGCCTCCTGTTGTAATCGGGATTGCGACAGGAGGGTCGAAGAGTCTGCAAGGGCGCCGTGTTGTTGTCGGAATCCTATCGAGCGGCAGCGCGAGCAGTGCGATGAACGCGCGCCCCGTGGTGATCGATGTTGCGTCGAGCGAGTCACCGAATCAGAGCGGAAGCGAGCAGCGCGTTGTGGTGGGGATTGCGTCAAGCGGTTCACAGACTGCGGGAGCAGCGGAGCCTGTCGCGGTGGGAATTGCGCCGCGGCCGGAGAAGCGGCATCCGTATCGGCCTGCCGCATTGGACGCGCAATAAGGACTCGAAACTGCCTGCTGGCTGCGTTCAAAAGCCCATGATGTTGTAGCCGCAGTCAACGTAGATGGTTTCGCCGGTAATGGCGGTCGCGAGGTCGCTGGCGAGGAAGAGCGCGAGGCCGCCGACTTCCAGCTGATCGACATTGCGATGGAGCGGGGCGCGGTCAGCGTGCATCTTCATCATCTCGCTCAGGTCGCCGACACCTCGCGCCGCGAGAGTTTTGATGGGACCCGCAGAAATGGCATTGGCGCGAATATTTTTGGGTCCGAGATTCCAGGCGAGATAGCGAATGGTCGATTCGAGCGCGGCCTTGGCTACGGCCATCACATTGTAATTGGGGACGACCTTTTCGGCGGCGTAATAGGTGAGCGTCATGATGCTGCCGCCCTCGGTCATCAGCGGAACGGCGGCGCGGCTGACGGCAATGAGCGAATAAACGCTGACGTCGAGCGCGGTGCGAAAGCCCTCGCGGCTGGTGTTGATGAATTCGCCGCGTAAATCGGCGGCAGGCGCAAAGGCGACGGCGTGCACGAGAATGTCGAGCTTGCCGTACGTATCTTTGAGGACCGCGAAGAGCGTATCGATCTCGCTGTCGACAGAGACGTCACACTGGAAGCCGGAAGCACCCGGGAGTTCCTTGATAAGGTCCTCGGCCTCAAGCTTCATGCGGTCGTTCTGATAGCAAATGGCCAAAGTGGCTCCTGCGGCGTGCAGCTTTTGGGCGATGCCCCACGCGATGGAGCGCTTGTTGGCCAGCCCGAAGACCACAGCTTTCTTACCTGCCAAATCGATCATGCTTGTTGTGTTCCTCAATGGTCCGCGCAAGAGTGTGGGTGATGCTGGCGCAGTCAATCTCTAGGATAGCAGTCGGAATTTGGATGCTAACCGCCAAGATCGACGAGCTCTACGTTGCCGACGGGGCGACCGAGAAAGCGGGAACCAAGGCGTTCGAATTTCTCGACGGAATCGGTCGCGAAGAATTTGAGGATTGGATCGGCGGGCGCTGGCTGAGGCGGTGCTCCGAGGTCGTGACAGAGATAGAACACAAGCTTGTCTGCCGTGGATTCGGCAGAATCGATGATCTTCATATCCGAAGGGAGAATGCGCTCCATGACCGGCTTGAGCAGTGGATAGTGCGTGCATCCGAGTACTAGCGTGTCCGGTTTCAAACCTTGGGCTGCGGCTTCGGTTTTTAGTTCCTCAAAGTAGATGCGGACGATTTCGGCTGTGACAGGATGGCTGGTCCAGCCTTCTTCAACGAGAGGGACGAGCAGAGGGCAGGCTTTCTCGATTGCGCGGAGGCCGTGAGTTTTGCACGCTGTGGCGTAAGCGTGGCTTTGCACGGTGGCGTCGGTGGCGATCACGAGGACGTCTCCCGTTTTCGATGCTCGGCGTGCGGCCTCGGCGCCCGGTTCAATGACGCCGATGACGGGGACGGAAGATGGAACGGCTTCCTTGATGGCATCGAGGGCGAGGGCGCTGGCGGTGTTACAGGCGATCACGAGATAGTCGGCACCTTGTTCCTCGACTAGAAAACGCGCGCTCTGCGCGGCATAGCGAGCGATCGTGCGGCGGGACTTGGAGCCGTAGGGGAGACGCGCGGTATCACCGATGAATGCATAGTGTGCTTGCGGCGCGCGTGCGATAAGAGCCCGCAGCACGGTGAGGCCGCCGAAACCGGAATCGAAGACGCCGATGGTGGGAACTGGTTGCGGGACGGTTTGCGGACTGCTCACGGGGTTGCACCTCCGGTGGGAACAGCGTCAGCGGTGAGATAGGTGCGCGTCAGGTCGGCGTGGCCGGCGAGATTGGGGCGCTCTTGGCCATCGACGAGAAAGCGGACTTGTGTTACACGGGGAAGGTTAGCGCGCAGCGTGCCGCATATGGAGAGCACCGTCAGCGTCTCCGTCTCAAGCCCGGAGGGGTGGCTGGCCGCAAAGGCGCCGGTGAGATTGACGACAGCCAATTCATCGCCAGAACTCTGCTCGTTTCTCGAACCGGAAACGGGCATGAGGAAAACCTGCGCTACGCCGGATGCTCCGCCGGTGACGGGATGCGCGGCGTCGGGAGCGGCGTAGAGGTCAAGCAACTCGCCCAACAGGACGCGCGCGCGCGCGCTGGGATCAGCCGGAAGCGGCAGCGCACGCGCCTGCACCTGAAGGGAGCCGTCGGCATCATTCGCGACCAACAGCGTGGCCCTTTCAGTGGGCGCGACTTCCGGGGCCTTGGTAGGTGCGGAATCTTCGCCCGCGAGAAGTCGTTGATGTGCGCGCTGGCGCAGGTGCCAGAGGACACCGGCCATGATGAGCGCCGCAGCGAGCAGGACCGAGAACAGTATCTTCTGGTAGCG
Organism: uncultured Acidobacteriaceae bacterium; assembly: GCA_963745845.1. Lineage (GTDB taxonomy): Bacteria > Acidobacteriota > Terriglobia > Terriglobales > Acidobacteriaceae > Telmatobacter. The sequence continues at coordinate 938,349 of CAVUZE010000008.1, forward strand.
GGGAATCACGGCTGGCGAGGCTCCATGCGCCACTCGAGGAGTGCTGCTGCGAGGGATGCCGCAATGCGGGCCTGGTAATCGGCATCGTCGGGCTCGGCGGTAACTTTGCCATCCGTTCCACGCGCGGGGGCGATTTCAATCGCCACAGCAGGACAGGTCATGTTGTCCACGGCGATGAGCGAGGTGCGGCTGAGGCTGACATTGAAGCCGTCGTGGAGGAGCGCAGAGTTGAGCACTCCCGCAAGAGCAAGACCGCGGTTGATGAACGCAGACTGCGCCGTCTTCCAGGGAATAAAGCGTGCAGGCTGGCTGGGCGCGAGGGACGAAGTGAAAAGGTGAATACCCGATCCGGTTTCCGTCGCGTGCAGGGAGAGGCAGGCGTCAGCTTTAGCTCGGTTGGCAATTTGCGCACGCACGCTCGGGTCGACAGTCATGTCGGATTCGCGAGTCGTGATGACCGTCATGCCGCGCGCGGCAAGCAGTGAGCGGAGGCGCACGCTGAATGCGAGTGTGGCATACTTCTCCATCTGACCACTGGCAAGACGGCCTCCGGTGTCATCGCCGCCGTGCGCTGCGTCGACCACGACGGCAAATCTTCCGGCTGAATTGGACGGCGTCTGCGCCTGGCCGATCGAGAGTGGGGTTAGCGCCGCGAGAAGTGCGATCGAGTGAAAAGCTCCGGGTCGAGTGTGGACCCTAATCCAACGCATAGATTGCCAAACCGCTTAAGAGTTTGGGATAGAAATCGGTGGACTTTTGCGGCATGACTGAGCCGGCGAAGGCCACTTCCCTGAGCTGCTCCATGGTAACGGGGTTGATGAGGAATGCAATGTCGGCTTCGCCGCGACGCACTTGATCGACAGCTTCACCCGCATCGCGAAGATACCGGATATTGGTTTGATCGCGTACTTTTTCAGCATCGAGTCCGAGAAGCCGGTCGAGAAGGACGATGTGAAGATAGCTGAGATCGAGGTGGCGCTGGTGTTCAGGCAGACCGGCCAAAGCCTCAGCAGCTTCGGATTTGGAGCGAAGCAAGAACGCGCCGGTGCGGACGACGGCAACGAACGCGATCCCTTTCTGCGCGGCCAGAGCGCCGATGTAGCCGGCGACATCCGCGGAAGGCATTGCCTCAACCGAAAAGAACTGCTCGGCGGCGCGCGCAAAGGCGGCGGAATCAAAGCTTGCCAAATCGTGGACCACGCGGTGGGTGGGCAGAATGACGAGGCCATCGGCGTCCATGTTGACGAAGGTCATCATGACGGCCGCTTCGGGAAATGCGGGCTGTGGCAGTTGGTTTGTGCTGTGCTCGTTTCTTGTGGATGAAACTGGCGCGTGTTCCTTTGAGTAATTCAGGGCAGTTTCGTAACGATGATGACCGTCGGCAATGATCAGCTTCTTGTCGGCCATTGCGGCAGCGAGCAGGCGGATCGCTGCCGGGTCGCTCACTTTCCAGAGGCGATGCAGGACGCCGTACTCATCGGTGACTTCGACTTCGGCGGGACCGCTGCCGTCATAGAGAATCTTCTCGACGCTGCCGGCGGGGTCGGCATAAAGCATGAAGATCTGGCCGAAGTGCGCGTGCGTGGCTTTCAGCAAATTAAGCCGGTCGCTCTTGGGTTTGGACAATGTGTGCTCGTGCCGGAAGACGACCTTCTCTGCATAGTCGTGCAGCTTGCCGAGGGCGATGAAACCGCGGCGCTCTTTCACAATATGGGAGCCGGGCACCGTGAATCGCTGCGCATAAGCCAGGATGCATGGGTCTTTCTCCTGGACGAGAATCCCTTGTTCACGCCAGGCGCGAAAGTCGCGAGCCGCACGGGTGTAGACGCTTTCACCGCGCTCGGCATCAAAAAGCTCGGGCAGGCCCAGGATAATGCGGACAAGGTTGTAAGGGCTTCGCTGGTAGTAGGCCTGTTGCATCGCGGGCGAGATCTTGTCGTAGGGCTGGGTGACGACTTCTTCGAGCTTCACTACGGAAGGGTTGTAGCGCCAGGCGCGAAAGGGATAAATGCTTGCCATGAGGATGATCGTGCTCCCCGTTGAAAAGGTTGGATTTGCGCCCCGGACCACATCGCAGCCTTGCGCCGTGTGGGTGACCGCACAGGCTCGATTGTATCCCAGTAACTTATTGGATTTTGAGGAGTCTGAGAAGGTGTTGGCCGGATTGACAAATCGATGACAAGGCAGTGACGCCAGCTCTTTGCCAACCGTGCTAATATCGCCATCAATCTCTGGTATCCGAAATGAGTACGAAACCAAAGCGGCGCGAAGTTCCAAGAGGCTGGCGCCGATTCCCCGGCGCGTTCAGGGATGCCTTCCGATTCACACCGTGGCTCAATCCCGGGATCGCCGCGTTGGCTGCCCTTCTCTGGGTAGCGCCTGCCAATGGTCAGGACGATCCACTCAATAAGGTGCATGTCACGCCGCCGCCTGCGTCCGCCCCAGCAACGGGTGCCCCTGCGGGAGCCGAAGCTCCGGCGCTAACCGGCGCTGCCGCCGCGAGGGCCCGGCCGGGCGCATTGATCCGCATGAATGTGGACATGGTGCTGGTTCCCACCACCGTGACCGACCCGATGAATCGGCTGGTGACGGGCCTCGAAAAAGAGGACTTTCAAATCTACGAAAACAACGGGGAACAGAAGATATCGAGCTTCGCGAGCGAAGACGCGCCTGTTTCGATCGGAATCATCTTCGACCTATCCGGTTCGATGTCATCAAAGTTGATCCGGGCACGCGATTCGATTCTCCAGTTCATCAAAACGGCCAATCCCGAAGACGAGTTTTTTGTGATCGGGTTCAACGACAGGCCGGAGCTGATCGAAGACTTTACCAGTTCAGTCGAAGACATTGAAGCGCGGCTTGCCACGGTGAAAAGCGGGCATCGAACGGCTCTGCTGGACGCAATCTATTATGGCGTGCAAAAAATGAAGGAAGCAAAGCACGAGCGCAAGGCTCTGCTTGTGGTTTCGGACGGCGGCGATAACCGTTCAAGGTACACCGAAGGCGAAGTGCGCGCGCAGGTGCGCGAATCGGACGTAGAAATCTATTCGATCGGCATTTTCGATCCGTATGCGGCAACTCCCGAAGAGCGAACAGGTCCTTCGCTGCTGAACGAACTCTCAGAAGAAACCGGAGGACGGCTCTACCGGGTGGACGATATCTCAGAGATGGGCGACATCGCCGAGAAGATTTCAACCGAGCTCCGCAACCAATATGTGATCGGCTACACGCCCAAGGACATGAACCGGGATGGCAAGTGGCGTAAAGTGAAGGTGAAGCTTAATCCTCCACCGGGATTGCCTCAGCTCACTGTTCATGCTCGTACCGGCTACTATGCGCCACTGCAATAAGGTTGCCTGCGCAATCCTCTTATCTTTATCGACGCTGCCGCTGGGGGCGCAACAGGCACCCAACAAGCCGTCGCAAGCCCCTGCGCCTTCACTTACCGAAGATCACGATCCAGTGCGCTCGCCAGACGCAGAGACGCCTGCGGTCACGGGTCCAGCCGTCCGCAAGGAGAGTGAAGGGTACATTCTGCGCACCAATGTGGAAGAAGTGGTGTTGAACGCCACGGTGCTCGAAGGTTCACACATTGTGCAGACCCTGAAGCGCGAAAACTTCCAGGTATTCGAGGACGGGGTGAAGCAAAACATCATCAGCTTCCAGCACACCGATCTTCCCGTGTCGATTGCTCTGGTGGTGGACAACTCGGGGTCGATGTCGCGAAAGCGGCCGGCAGTGAACAAGAGTGCTCTGGATTTGATCGAAGCGTCGAATCCGCAGGATGAAGCGTTTGTCGTGAATTTTTCCGACGAAGCTTTCATCGACCAGGACTTTACCAGCGATGTGAGCAAACTGCGCGAAGGATTGTCGCATATCGAGTCGCGCGGGGGCACGGCACTGTATGACGCCGTGGTGGCATCGGCGGACAAATTGGTGGCGGACGGGAAACGGCCCAAGCAAGTGCTCGTCATTATTACCGACGGCGAGGACAATGCTTCGACCCTTTCGCTGGAGCAGACGATTCGGCGCGTGCAGCAGCTTTCTGGGCCGGTGATCTACGCAATTGGATTGCTGTTTGGCGATGAAATGACACATTCCGAAGTGCGGCATGCGCGGCGGGCGCTGGAGATGCTGTCGGGTGAGACGGGTGGCGTGGCGTACTTTCCGAAGTCGATTGAACAAGTCGACGAGATCGCCGCCGAAGTGGCACGTGATGTTCGCAACCAATACACAATTGGCTACCACTCGACCAAGCCAACGACGGAGCCGGGCTTCCGGCGTGTGCAGGTGACGGCGCAGGCGGAGGGCATGGGTAAGCTTGAAGTGCGCACACGCACCGGGTATTATCCCACGACGCGCGTGACGAAGAAGACGGCGCCCACCCAGAAATAGCTTCGCGGGACTGCAAAATTGTTCCCGGTGGAAGGACTGGCCGTCCAGGCAGTGGCTTCGCGTAGCTTGATCGCAGCTTCGGATCGCCGAAATTGTTCCGCGTGGAACAATTGTGCGCATTGGCACAGGTGTTGGCGGGATTTTGCGAAGAATTACATGGCACAAAGAAGATTGTTTCCGTCGAGACCGGCTACGTGTGTTATCGAAAACGTAACCCCCATAGGGGGATGGGGGTACCTTCACTCGGTGCGGCCTGCACCACCAAATTCTTTTGCATTTCCAGTGTAGGACGAAGGCGGGGAATTCTTCGCACAACGGCTGCGCTTATTGCACGGTGAAGCAGTCGAGGTCGTTGGCGAATTCGAGGATGCCGGAATAGCGCTTGCGGATCTCGGATTGGGTCTGCTCCTCTTTGCCGAGTGTGCGCAGCATGCGATGCGAGAGGACCAGGCGCTTGACGTGGGCGTCGGCTGCGATCTGGCCGATGACCGAGGGAGGCATGTGCAAGTTTCTCTCGACGCCCGTTGCGCCTTCGGGCACGGCGTTGTGGGCGACGAACAAGTCGGCATTCGCGGCTAACAGGACGAGGCCGGGGTCATTGCCGTTCGTATCTCCGCTGAACACGATTGATTTTCCGCCGATTTCGATACGCCACGCGAGGGCCGGAACTGCTCCGTGGATGACGCGGACTGAGGACGCGCTGAGGTCGCTGCTGCTGAATTGAACGGCGGGTTTCGCGGTTCCCGTAACGTTGTGCGGTTGCATCTTGTAGGCGCCTTCTTCTCGCGGCACGAGAAGCTCGCTGAGATAGCCGTACGCTCCGTGGTCTCCGAAGAGGTCGGAGACGAACTCGGTGGTCGAAGGCATGAAGTCGTTTCCAGAGGGACCGTAGATGGGGAGCGGCCGGTTGCGCTCTTCAAACCACGACGATTTGATGAGGGCGGCGAAATCGCCGCTGTGATCGACGTGGAAGTGGGAGAACAGGAGCAGATCGAGGTCCGACATTTGCGCGCCGCTCTCGCCGAAACGGAGAGCGCTCCCACCGCCCGCATCCACGAGGACACGCGCACGGCCGTCCTGCCAGATGAGGTAGCTGCTCGATGCGCGTTTGTCTTGTAACTCGGGCCCTCCAGAGCCTAGCACCTGAACAACAACGCCGTGTACGCTGCAGGACTGGGCTTGAGTGAGCGGTGGGAATGTGCAGGCGAGGAGACAGGCCAGGGTGAATGGGAGCAGGGTCTCGTGGATGCGAGGTTGGGACATTTTCGGTGTCCTCCTTCCGCGTTTCCAGTGTAGGACGAAGGCGGGGAATTCTTTGCAAGGACTGGCCGTTCAGGGAACTGGCCGTCCAGACGACTCTTCGCAGGGTAACGAAAACGCCTTCAGCATTCGAGATGCTCTGCAGGCTGCGCGCGCACTTTTGCCACGGTGGCTATCCGACGGGTCGCTAGTCTCGCGTGCGATTCCTTGGACGGCGAGCGATGAGTCAGCGCGACGAGGAGGTCGAGCGGGCTTTCCACAAAGAGTAGGCGGCGAGCCCGGCGCCTGTGGCCGCGAGCAGTGCGCCGGCGCGCACAGCCAGCGCAGACAGCTGCGCGTCATAGCCGAACCCCTCGAAAGACATCATTCCGCCGAGCAGCGCCAGGATAGCGCAGACGACGGCATTCCCGATCCAAAACATCCGGGTAATCCGTACTTTCAAACTCATTGCACTGGAAGAGCTCATGCAACACCTCGGACCCAAAGAGCAGTCGATCGGATGGAACCGCTCCAAAGAATGATGCGATCTTATCCCGCTTGTGGCGCCATCGCTCTCCCGGAGAAGTTGCAATGCCCTTCCACTTCGGCGCTTGCACCCTGCCCGTAAAGGAACAGGCCGCAGGTTACCTAGGCGGGGGGGCGGCGCGGGACCGGGCACGCGTTCCTCACCTAGGGTCGTGCGGGTGGAGGCAGGGGGGTAAAGCAACCGCAGATCCCTCGGCTCACTGCGTTCGCTCCGGATGACAGGCCTTTGAGGTGATGCGGAGGGGATTGACGTGGAATTGCGTCCGAGGTGAGCACCCATAGCTGGTTTACCACGCGAAGCCTTTGCCTGGACGGCTAGTCCCGACTCGACGAACTTTGCTTGCTTCGCAGACTCCATTCGGTCCTTTAAGCTAGAGGCAGGAGCAACGACAAAAACCAAACATGGCTGAATACAAGTACTCGACGCTTGCTGTGCATGCGGGGCAGCATCCTTGCCCATTGACGGGCGCGGTGAATGTGCCCGTGTATCTTTCCTCGACGTTTGAACTGACCGGCATTGGCACGGATCGAGGCTGGGACTACTCGCGTGCCGGGAACCCGACGCGTGACCGGCTGGAAACAGCACTGGCGGCGCTGGAAGGCGGGATGAGCGGCCATGCGTTTGCGAGCGGCATGGCGGCGATTCATGCGCTGACAGCGATGCTGCGTGCGGGCGATCACGTTGTGTGTTCGCGCGATGTGTATGCGGGCACGGTGCGGCTGTTTGACCAGATCGTGTCGGGCTACGGCATCGAGATAGAGTATGTGGACACGAGCGATCTGAAGGCGGTGGAAGCGGCGATGCGGCCGGGGACGAAGCTGGTGCATATCGAGTCGCCGAGCAACCCGCTGATGATCCTGACGGACATTGCGGGCGTGTGCGCGATTGCGCATGCGCGGGGCGCGGAGGTGAGCGTGGATAACACGTTTCTGTCGCCGGCGCTGCAGAGCCCGCTGGCGCTTGGTGCGGACATCGTGATGCATTCGACCACGAAGTATCTCAACGGGCACTCGGATGGGATTGGCGGCGCGCTGATTGGGTCGAAGCCCGAGCACAAGGAGCGGTTTTTGCTGGTGCAGAAGGCGGCGGGCAGCATTCTGTCGCCGTTCGAATGCTTTCTTGTCCTGCGGGGGATCAAGACGATGCCGCTCCGGATCAAGCAGCATGAGGAGAATGGGCGGGCTGTCGCGGAGTTTTTGTCGACGCATCCGAAGGTGGAGAAGCTGGCCTACCCCGGATTAAAGAGCCATCCGCAGCATGCGTTGGCGGTGAAGCAGCAAAAAGGATTTGGCTCGATGATGAGCTTCGAGCTGAAGGGGCGCGAAGAGGCGGGACGGTTTCTGGGTGCGTTGAAGGTGTTTTTGAATGCGGAGTCGCTGGGGGGCGTAGAGTCGCTGGCTTCGCACTCGGCGACGACGACGCATGGGTCTGTGAGCGCGGAGACGCGGGCGGCGATGGGGATTAACGAGGGGCGGATCCGATTGTCGATCGGGATCGAGGATAAGGAAGATTTGATCGCGGATCTGGATGGGGCGTTGGGGGCGGTGTAAGGCGCCCATTTGCACAGCGGTCAGTGTCAGTGATCAGTGGTTTCCGACCTGGGGCACCCATTTTCGTGCTCGATCCAGCGGTCAGAGACTCAGTGCACGGGAGCGGGAGCGGTCGCCTTCTTTGGCCGATTCATCAGGAAGGGTAGCGGGATGAGGATCGTGGTGACGCCGACCATGACCCAGATGACGTCGACATAGGCCAACAGGCGGGCTTGCACCTGCGCCATGCCGAAGATTTGCGCGCCAGCATGATGGATGGCGTCGGGCAGCGCAGAGCCGTTTTGCATCCAGGCTCCTGCCAGGCCTCTTCGCACGGTTTCGAATTGAGGATTGCCGGATGCAGTGTCGGGCGCAAGCATGGCGAGATGCTTTTGACTGCCGCGTGCAAGGAGGGTTGTGACGAAGCTGATGCCGACGCTGCCGCCCAGATTGCGCATGAGGGCAGTGAGTCCGCTGACTTCGTTGTACTTCTCCTGCGGAATGCCGGCATAGCAAAGCGTATTGATGGGAATGAACAGAAAAGGCAGGCCAAGCGCGATGAAGACGCGCCAACTCACGGCCATGCCGAAGCTGATGTTTGGATTGATGCTGGTCATGCGCCAGAGACCGAATGTGGTGATGACAAATCCGATTGACACGAGCTTGCGGGGATCGAATCTGGGCGCGAGGGCGCCGGCGACAGGGAAGAGAAACATGAGCACCAAACCACCTGAAGAGACGGCCATGCCGGCCTGGCGCGCGGAGTAGCCCATGATTTCCTGGAGAAACTGCGGGATGAGGACGGTGGAGGAATAGAGAGCGACGCCGACCATGAACATGACGAGCTGGGTCATGCCGACGTTGCGACGGCCGAATAGGCGCAGATCGAGAATGGGGTGCTCGATGGACAGTTCGCGCCAGAAGAAGGCGGCAAGGCCGAGGACGGCGGTGAAGGCGAGGGTCGAAATGAAGCGGGAGCTGAACCAGTCGTCTTCCTGGCCTTTGTCGAGCATGATCTGGATAGAGCCGATGGCGACGATGAGCAGGCCGAGGCCCCAGTAGTCCACGCTTAATTTGCGCTTGCGGATTTCAGCGAGGTAGGGCGGGTCTTCGACGAGGCGGTTGGTCAGGAAAAGCGAGATGATGCCCACCGGAATGTTGAGAAAGAAGATCCAGCGCCAGGTGTAGTTGTCGACGATCCAGCCGCCAACAGTGGGTCCGAGGACGGGCGCGGTGACTACGGCGACTCCGTAAACGGCGAAGGCCATGCTGCGTTTGGCGGGCGGGAACGTGTCGGCGAGGATGGACTGCTCGCTGGGTTGAAGGCCGCCGCCGGCCGCGCCTTGCAGGATGCGAAAGAAGACGAGCATGGGAAGGCTTGGCGCGAGGCCGCAGAGCAGCGACGCGACCGTGAAGAGGAAGACGCAGGACATGTAAAACCGCTTGCGTCCGATGCGATTGGCGATCCAGCCGCTGATGGGGAGCACCATGGCGTTGGCGACGAGATAGCTGGTGAGGACCCAGGTTGCTTCTTCGGTGCTGGCGGAGAGCGAGCCGCCGATGTGGGGCATGGCCACATTGGCAATAGAGGTGTCGAGCGCCTCCATGAAGGTGGCGAGCGTGACAGTGATGGCGATGGCCCAAGGGTTTGCGCGCGGCCGCCACGTGTCATGAAATGTGGGTGTCGCTGCGGCGGCCAATCTCCAATCCCCTCGGCGCAATCCTCAGTTTCGATCCGGAAGAGCTGTTTTCGCTGATTTCGGTGTCGCCAGGATCAGAATATCGGACGGCACGGCGTTGGCGAAGGTCACTGTTGTCATGTCATCCTTAAGTCAGCATGCAAACACCTCCATTTACTGCGGAGTCAAGGTTGAAAACCGGAAGCCTGGTGCTCGGGATTGACACGTGCGGGCCGTCGGGGTCGGTGGCACTGGGCAGGTTGGATCGAGACACGCTGGAGGTACTGGGGCAAACGGAACTGGCCGGACGTACTTACTCTGCAACGCTGGTGGCGGCGTTGGGCGAGTTGCTGAAACAACACGACGTGGCGTTGCGGGAGTTGGGCGCGCTCCTTGCTGTGAATGGACCGGGGAGTTTTACAGGCGTGCGGGTGGGGTTGAGCGCAGTGAAAGGGCTGGCGGAGCCATTTGGGATACCTGTTTTGGCGGTTTCGCGCCTGGAGGTGCTGGCGGGGAAGGCCAAAACGCAAGGGGCAGGAATCCAATCTGCGGCGCTCGATGCGCATCGGCACGAGGTGTTCTTGCGAGTGGAAGCACCGGGCGCGAAGGTGCGAGAAATCCTTGCCGGAAGCGCGGAGTTGGGTTTGTTTGAGACGCGGCCAGCGGAGATTGCGATTTGCGACGCGGAGACGGAAGAACTGCTCGGCGCGGCGTGGCCGGATGTGAGGCTGATGCGCGTGGAGGCACCGAGTGCGGCGGATGCGCTGGAACTTGCGATGCGAAAGATTCAGATTGGAGCGTTTAATGACGTGGCATTGCTCGACGGGCATTATCTACGCCGGTCGGATGCGGAGATCTTTGGAGAGCCGTTGCAGACGGTGATTCCGAGGACATGAGCTCTGGGGTTTCGGTGATTATTCGCACAATGACGAACGCGGACATTGATCGGGTACTCGGGATCGCGAATGGGCTGGACCATGCGCCTCATTGGCCGCGCAAAGTCTACGAAGAGATGTTGGAGCCAGGCAATGCGGGGCGGCGGATTGCTTTGGTGGCAGTGGTTGAGGCGGCAGGGGCGGGGTTGGTTGCGGGGTTTGTGGTGGCCAGCGTGGTGGCTCCTGAAGCGGAGTTGGAGTCCATCGGCGTGGCCGCGGAATTCCAGAAGCGAGGGATCGGCAGGGGGCTGGTCAACGAAATTGCGAGGAAGGTCGCTTTGCTTGGGGTAACGAAAGTACTGCTCGAAGTGCGTGATTCGAATTTTGCGGCCAAAGCGTTCTACCAGGCGCTGGGATTCCGCAAGATGAGCCGACGCCCAGGCTATTATACTGATCCTATTGAAGATGGAGTTGTTATGCGCCTTGACATGGAGTGCGACTGAGGCTCGGCGGGAGGTAAAAAATACTAGCTTCAGGCGCTTTGTGCGGCCGTTGGTGTTGGTGCTCAGTCCACGGTTTGTGATTTACATCCCAAAAATCCACAAACTTGTTCATCTTTGGGAATCTTCCCGCTTGCCCTTTCCCGCAGAAGAGAGCTATATGTAAATGTTCCTTGAATTGCGGGGGTGCTTGATGGATGAAATAAAGGATTCCACGCTGAGTGAAGAAATCGATCGCCTGCAGGCCGAACACCGTCGCTACGCTCAGCGGTTGGAAGAGTTGATTCAAAAGCCGTATCTCTCTCAAGACGAGCAACTCGAAGAGGTACGCCTGAAGAAACTGAAACTCCATGCCAAGGATCTGATTTACGCTCTTGAGCACCGCGTTGCGGTCATGGCGTAAGTTTCTCGATCCATTTTTGGCGATTGCGGGCGATTGGTTCATCAGCGGTGAATGCCGCTCCTTCCAGAAGTTGTGTCTTTAGCCCCAAACTTCGTGACAAGCAATTCAACCGTATAATCGTTAGGAACAATGGTTCGTGACGGTTACATATACGGTTCGAGTCTTCTCGTCGTTGCGGCTTTGACTGGCTGGGCCACAGGCAGTTGGCTTTGGGCCACCCCTGCGGTGCTTCTTTCCGCATTCTTCCTGTGGTTTTTCCGTGACCCACAGCGGACGATTCCCCATGGTGAAGGATTGATTGTGTCGCCCGGCGACGGGCTGGTAACCGAGGCGGTTGACCTTTCGACCCCGGACGGTCCACGGAAGCGCATCAGCATTTTTCTAAGCGTCTTCGACGTGCATGTAAACCGGTCGCCAATTGCGGGTGTCCTGACTTCAGTTCGCTACCAAAGAGGGCGCTATCTGAATGCGATGAACCCATCCTCGGCGGACCAGAACGAGCAGAATATCGTGACGGTTCGCGGCGAGGGGTTTGAGGTGACATTCAAGCAGATTGCCGGGCTGCTCGCGAGGCGCATTGTCTTCAATTTCAGCGAGGGCAGCACGCTTGAGCGGGGACAGCGCGTGGGGCTGATCAAGTTCGGCTCGCGCGTCGACGTCATTCTGCCGGGTACGGCGGTATTGCGTGTGAAGGTAGGCGAACGGGTGCGGGGCGGGGCGAGTGTCCTGGCGGCCATGCCGGTGAAAGGTCGCGAATGAACCGCATCGGCACTGTGGAGGCAAGGGCCAATCGGCAAGCGCGGCTGCGGCGCGGGATGTTCTTGTTGCCTTCACTCTTCACTGCCGGGAATATCGGAGCCGGCTACTTCTCGATCACTCAGACCATTGCGGCGATCGGGGGAAATGCCGATGCACATGCGCATCTGGATTGGGCAGCCATTGCGATCCTGTTCGCGATTCCCTTCGATGCACTCGATGGGCGTATTGCCCGCATGACGAATACGACGAGCGATTTTGGCAAGGAACTGGACTCGCTGGCCGATGTGATCACGTTTGGCGTGGCGCCGAGTTTGCTCGCCTATGTGTGGGGTTTCTATTTCCTGCCCGATTCGATTAATACGCAACTGCACCAGCACTTGCTGCAGGCGGGAGGCTTCTTCAGTTTTCTCTATTTGATTGGCGGGGCATCCCGGCTGGCGCGTTTCAATATCAGTCACGATGCACAGCCGCGGAATCCGGGACGGGCGGACCGGAAGTATTTTGTCGGCATGCCGATTCCCGCTGCGGCGGGCATGCTTGCAGCCACCGTTCACTTTTTCAATGCCTATCCAGTGGAGGCGTGGTGGGTTGCGATTATGTGGCTGATTCTGGTTGGGCTGTGCGGCTTTCTCATGGTGAGTACATGGCGATTCTGGTCAGGCAAGGAGATCAACCTGACCAAGAGCCATCCTTTCCAGTTGCTGTTTTTGATGTCGATTGTGTTGTACGCCGCGCTTCGGTATTCCCAGGTTGTGCTGTTTTTTGCGGCTCTTGCGTATATGTTTTCCGGAATTTGGGCGCGGGCGGCTTATTCATGGTCACGGCGTCGAAGACGCCCTGGAACAGAACCGCCGGCCTTGCAGGGGTCTGCTGCTTCGGAACCAGATCCTGCGACTCACTCGTAGAATTCAACAGAGAATAAGAGGGAATCCCCCGTGTACAAAATCGCGATCGTTGGCGCCTCAACCTTACTGGGTAAAGAGCTCAAAGAAGCTCTGTCTGATTCCGCCCTGGCGGCAGCAAGCTTTGTGCTTCTGGACGAGGACGAAGCGCTGGGCCAGTTGGACCAGGTTGGCGATGAAGTGACATTTGTCCGAGCGATCGATGCGGATGCTTTCGCAGGGACGGACTTCACGTTCTTTTGCGGAAGAGCAGATTTGACGCGGAAGCATTGGAAGAAGGCGCTTGTGGCCGGCTCGTCCGTGTTGGACATTTCCGGAGCGCTGGATCTGGAAACTGGCGTCCTGGTGCGCGCGCCTTGGATCGGATTGGATGCTGCGAGCGCGGATTTGTTTACACCCGCCATCATTCCTGCACACTCCGCGGCACTGGCTCTCGCGCTGATCATGGAGCGATTGCAACAACTTGTACCGGTGCGGACGATGGCCGTTACGCTTCTGGTACCGGCGAGTGAATTTGGCCGGGGCGCGATGGACGAGCTGCACCAGCAGACGGTGAATCTGCTTAGCTTTCAGACTCTGCCACGCGCCATTTACGATGCGCAGGCTGCGTACAACATGCTTTCCGGACTTGGCGAGAACGCCACTGCGAGCCTGACTGGAGTGGAAGCGCGGGTGCGCCGCCACTTCGCGGATTTAGGAGGGAATCGCTGGCCTCCGCTGGCTCTGCAGGTGATTCTCGCGCCCGTATTTCACGGGCACGCGTTTTCGATTGGCGTGGAATTGGAGCGGCCGGTAGAGATCACTGCTCTGGAAGATGCGCTGAGTGGCGACCACCTTGACCTGGTCTTGGAAGACACGGATTCGCCATCGAACCTGGCGGCGACGGGGCAGAACGATGTACTGATCCGCCTGCGGAACGAACCAGGCGCGCGAAACCCGGCGGAATCGAGCCGGTTGTGGATTTGGGCTGCATCGGACAATCTTCGCCTTTATGCGCAAAATGCGGTGGAATGCGCGATGGACCTGCGCAGGCTGAGGCCGCAGAAGATGGTGCAGTAAAGGCAGGCTCTCTGGCTGTTCAATCTCCGATGTCAGCGTTCGTGCTATCCCATGTCTCAGACTCGAGACCCTTCGACTGCGCTCAGGGCAGGCTATGGGGCACCCATTATCGTGGGGATTGACGCTACCAAAAAGCAACCGCAGGTCCTTCGCGTTCGGTCGTCCGCTACGGCGGACGACCGGATGACAGCATCGATCGAATGAATCTCAGACAGGCGGTGGGTTGATCATCCGCAGCAACGCGACCAGAGCTGATCAATGTAGTTGTCGGTCATGCCGGCGATGTAATCGGCAACGGTGCGCGCGAGGCCTTCGGTGGGAATCTGGGACTGGTGATCTTCGGGCAGCAAGCCGGGATCGGCCATGATGGCGGCGAAGAGTCCCTCAACAACTTCGGCTGCGTGCTGGTGCGCTTCTTCCATGCCGGGGGAGTTATAGAAGTTGGCGTAGAGAAACGCTTTTGCGGTTGCGCGTTCGGCTTCCATGGCCTCGTTGAATGAGGCAAGTCTGCACGGTGCCTGCCGAATCTCGTCCAGCGTTGTGGCACCCAAGGCTGCGACGCGCGTTCGCACTTCGTTCATCAGATCGTTCACAAATGCGTTGAGGGTGCGGCGGAGAGCCTCGTTGATGCGAAGCTTGGGAGTGGCGGCAGGGTGCTGACGGGTTACTGCGTCGTCGAAGCGCCGAAACAACGGGACACCATCACGAACCTGTTCAAGCGAGAGTATCCCGGACTCCAACCCGTCGTCGAGATCGGCAGTGAGGTATGCGATCTCGTCGGCCAGATCGATTAATTGTGCTTCTAAAGGAGGTCGCGATTCGAGAAAGTATTCGGCAAGCTCCGGATGACTTGAAGAGGAATAATCGCGCGAGTGTTTCACGATGCCTTCGCGGACGGCGAGGGTCAGGTTGAGCCCGCGATATGCGGCGGAGCGCTCCTCAAACCATGTGACGATGCGCAGTGCGTGGAGATTGTGGTCAAAGCCGAGCCCGTGCGCCTGCAGCGCATGATCCAGTGCCTTTTCGCCGGCATGGCCGAAAGGCGGGTGGCCGATGTCGTGCGCGAGAGCCAGGGCTTCAGCCAGATCTGCATTGAGTCCCAGCGCGCGGGCCAGGGTGCGCGCGGTCTGCGTGACCTCGAGGGTGTGGGTGAGACGGCTGCGGAAATGATCGCCTGGCGGGAGTCCGGGCAGACGGGCGAAAACCTGAGTTTTTCCCGCGAGCCGGCGGAAGGCTCGTGCATGGAGGATGCGAGCGCTGTCCCGGGCGAATGGAGTGCGGTACAAATGCGGAGGTTCAGGGTACGCGCGGTCGGCAAGGGCGCCTTGTGGATCGACAGCAACGCCTGGTGGGAGCAGTCCGTTCACATTGGATTCCGCTGTCATGGTTGGCCGATTCGACTCAATCCCGTTATACCGCATGAGAGATCGAGGAGTTCGCTGGGTGCGCGGAGTCACTCAGCCACTTGGCCACCGTGCTATAGAATTTGGCGGATACGCATTGGACAATGCAGTTGGCTGGGGAGTACCATCCTGCCGACTCTCTGAGGGGCAATCGCGCACCGTTTTTTTCCGCGAGCCCGCAGACCTTTCACGTGGACCAGGAGGCAAGAATGAAAACGCTGAAACAGATTGCGCTGATCGCATTGGCGCTGGGAGTTGCATGGACGACGGGGTGCGAAAGGCACTCGCTGAAGGAAGTCTTCTATCTGGTATCTGCGAATACGGCACTGCCCTATTGGCAGACTGCCGCGGCCGGCTTTAACCGAGCAGCCGGTCAATTCAAGGTGACGGCGAAGGTTGTTGGGCCGTCAAACTACGACCCGCAAGCCGAACTGGCAGAGTTTCAGAAGGCCGTTGCGGCAAAGCCCGCGGGAATCCTGATTTCTGTGTCGGACGCCTCAGTGATCCAACCGGAGATCGATACTGCAATCCAGGCCGGAATTCCTGTCATCACGATCGATTCGGATGCAGCCGGAAGCCGCAGGCTCTATTTCATCGGAACCAACAATCTTGAAGCCGGGCGGATGGGCGGAAGGCGCCTCATTGAAAAGCTCGGCGGGAAGGGGAATGTTGTCTTTTTCACTCTGGCGGGTCAACCAAACGTTGAGGAGCGATTGAAGGGCTTCAAAGATGTTTTGGCAACGCGTCCGGACATCAAGATTGTCGATGTGGTCGACATCAAGAGCGATGCCAGCGTGGCATACGATAAGGCGCAGGAGATGGTGGCGCTGACTGGACCAAAGAAGATCGATGCCTTCATATGCCTGGAGTCCGCAGGCGGCAAACCGGTTTCCGATGCGATCAAACGGGCCAATGCAACGGACCGCGTGTTGATGGCGTGGGATGCGAATCCAGAGACTTTGGACAGCATCAAGGCAGGCACCATCGACTCGACAATTGTGCAGAAGCCCTACACGATGGGCTATTACGGACTGAAAGCGCTGGATGAGATTTTCCACGCTCCGCCGGCGCAGCTCAGCAAAGACTTCGGATCGGATCCGTTCTCGCCCTACCCGGTGTTTGTCGACACAGGCACGTCGCTGGTGGATAAGAACAATGTGGATCTCTATATTGCTTCAGCCGCGCAAGCGAAGTAAACGAACATTGCCGCTGGAGTTGCGGCGCATGCAAAACGGCGGCCCCTCTCATTGGAGGAAGGCCGCCGTTTGATTTTTGGAAGAGTAGCGGAGTGTCCTTTATTCTGGCTTCGGAGCGCCGGTGATGCTTTCTTCCTTGGCCAGCTTGACGCGCGCGCTTTCCAGCTTGCGCTGCAGCTTGGCAACATCGGCAGGTTCGACGTCGGCTGCCGCCGAGCGGGAGAATTCGGTCAGGGAAAGCTGCCACTGAGCGGCGGCCAGTCTGATCCGACCCGTTTTCTCGTAAAGATCGCCCAAGTGTTCATGGACGGTGGGGTCGGTCTGATCGCGTTCGACCGCCTGGCGCAGATTCTCCTCGGCCAACTCGTACTGGCCCATCTTGAAGTAGGCCCAGCCAAGCGAATCGAGATAGGCGCCGTTCATCGGCTCTTGCTCGACTGCCTTGCGAATCATCTTGAGAGCTTCTGGAAGCTTCGAGCCCTTGTCGGCCAGCATATATCCGAGATAGTTCAGCACCATGGCGTTGGATGAATCCAGGTCGAGGGCCTGGCGGAAGAGATCTTCGGCTGCTTCGAAGTGTTTTTGCCTTTCGGCAAGCGCTCCACGCAGGAAGAGAAGATAGATGCGATCTTCTTTCTTCGATGTCATGGTGCCGGCTTTGTTGAGTGCGTCTTCGGCGTCCTTCCAGCGGTGCAGGCGAGTGTCCATCTGCGCGAGGTCGAGCCAAACCTTGCGGTCGTCATCGGAATTGTCGTTTTTGAGCAGGCCCTTTGCCATGGCCAAGCCCTCGTCGACCTTACCTTCGTCAGCAAGCTCGCCCGCGAGCAGAAGTTTCAAGTCGCTGACTTTGGGATTGGCTTCGACGGCCTTGCGCGAAACTTCGACAGCCTTGTCGAACTGCTTGGCGTCGCGATAGGTGTCCACTTCTCCCTGGTAGCCGCGCAGCGCCGAGTCGCCGCCCATGTCAATCATCTTCTGATAAGCCGTGATGGCTTGATCGACCTTGTTCTGCTCGTGATAGATCGCGCCAAGCTTCTCGAGGAAGATGCCGCGATTGTTCTTTTCCTCGGAGGTGTAGGCGCCGTTGGCATGCGAGGTGAGGTCGACCATGTGCTCGTATACCTGCGCCGCCTCGTCGTAACGCCCCAGGACGTCGAGCAGAAGGCCCTCGTTATATCCCGCTTCGAGATTGTCCGGTTCCTTCTTGATCGCCTTGCGGATCGTGGCCAGCGCATCTTCATATTTTCCCTGGCGACGTTGGATCTCACCGATGTGAATCAACGTCCCGGCGTCATCGGGATCGGCATCGGCCAATTCCTGGTATTCCTTCATGGCCTCGTCGAGCTGATCGTTGTTCAACAGGGCCTGAGCGAGGGCACCCATGGTGCGCACGTCGCCCGGCTCAATATCGATTGCCCGCTTATAGGCAGCGATCGCGTCCTTGGTGCGCTTCATCTGGTCGTATGCCGCGCCGAGCGCGAATTCCATCTTGCTGGTGCGGTCGGACTCAGGGACAGCCTCGATAACTTTGGCGGAATGCTCAAGGTCGCCGCTTTCGGCATAGAGCCGGGCCAGATTGAGGACAACATCTTCGGAATCGGGATCAATCGCCTGCGCGGTTTTGAACTGTTCCTCGGCTTTTTGAGGTTCGTGTTTGACGGTGTAGAGTTGGCCGAGGACCATGCGGTCGTCCACGTCTTTCGGCTCGAGCGAAACAATTTTTTCGTATTCGGTGATGGCCTGGTCGAGCACATTGCCGGTGGGTGATGACGAAGAGACTGCGTTTTGCGCCTCGCTCAGCTGGCGCAGGTAGATGCGTCCCAAGATTTTGTGGGCGTCGATGTCGTTGGGAGAGGCCTTAAGCAGTCCGCGGGCAGTGGCTTCGGCTTCGCGGAGATGGCCGGGAGTGCGGAAATAAAGGTCGGCCAAGGCATCGCTCAACTGGGCAGAGCCGGGATCCGCGTTGAGTGCGTCTTTGTACTCCTCGATCGCGTGCGTCACGTACTCGGGCTGACCGGAGTTGACCGCTTCTTCCTCATAAATGTCGGCCATCGAGGCATGAAAATAGGCTTTCGCGCGGCTGGAGGACTGCGCGATCGCATCTTCGCCGAGTTTGGGCGAGGCGGCCTGGGGTGTGCTGACGGAAGGCGACTGTGCGGGTGTGGTTTGAGCGGCTGCCGAGAACGCCGGCGCCAGCATCGAACATGCGGCGGCGAGGGAGAGCCAGGTGGGTGGCAGCAAATGCTTTGTTCTCATCATCCTGTGACGGTCCACACCTTTCAAGTCGGGCTTGACAGAGCGATCATAACCCGGAATCCGAACTGGAATACGAATTGAATGCGCCAGCCAGATTGCCGGGCCGACGTTCCTACCATTAAAGACGATTTTACCTGTGATTGGTCGCATCGTAACGCCGGAGTGGGGCGATTTCGAGGTTACCAAGCGTTTGAGCCGAGAGAGTGGAGCGAATTTGGGCCGGTTCGGACTGGAAACGTTCCAAGTTCGCGGCGCTGCGTCAATGCCGGAAGTGGCGAATGCCGGTAAAGACCATGGCCATGCCCAGCTTGTCGGCAGCAGCGATCACGTCCTGATCTTTCACCGACCCGCCTGGTTGGATGACAGCGGTTGCACCCGCGGCCGCGACGGCCTCAATTCCGTCTGGGAAGGGAAAGAAGGCATCGGAAGCGGCGACCGTGCCCTTGAGCGGCAGAACAGCCTTTTGCGCGCCAAAGCGGGCCGCGTCGACACGGCTCATTTGTCCTGCACCGATCCCAACCGTCTGTCCATCGCGGGCGTAGACGATCGCATTCGATTTGACGTGCTTGCAGACGCGCCAGGCGAACAGCAGGCTGCGCAACTCCTCCGTGGAGGGCGGACGCCACGAAACGACATCCAGTTCGCCTTCGGTGACGCGACCGGTGTCGGCATCTTGCAAGAGCAATCCGCCGGAGACATGTTTCACGATTGGAACAGGGGGCGCGGCGTGGACTTCGACCAGGCGCAGATTCTTTTTGGCTGCGAAGCGTTCGCGGGCCTCGGGAGTGAAGGCTGGCGCGGCAATGGCCTCGACGAAGAGCTTGGCGATCTCCTCGGCTGCCGCGGCGTCAACTTCGCGATTGATGCCGATGACTCCGCCGAAGGCCGAGACGGGATCGCAGGCGAGCGCTTTCTGGTAGGCCTCGAGGATGGTTGCGCCGGTGGCTGCGCCGCAAGGGTTGGTGTGCTTGATGATGGCCACCATCGGTTCGTCGAATTCCTGAGTCAGCTCCCAGCAGGCGTCGAGGTCGACGAGGTTGTTGAAGCTGAGTTCCTTGCCCTGAAGTTGTTTCGCGGCAGCGACGCCCAGGCCGGAGCCGTCCGAGTAAAGCGCGGCGCGCTGGTGGGGATTTTCGCCGTAACGCAGGGATTGGGCGAGGGGCAGATTGATGCGCAGGGTCTCAGGCAGGGAAGTAGTGTCAGGGGCAGCAGGCATCTCCGGTGCGGGTGACTCCTTGATGCTCTCAAGAGTGGCCGCAATGGCGGAGTCGTAGGCGGCTGTGAGTGCGAAGGCCTGTTTGGCGAGGCGCCAGCGGGTTTCGCGGCTCAGGGAGCCTTCGGTGCGCTGCAATTCTTCGAGCAAGGAAGGATAGTCCGAAACGCTGGTGACGATGGCGACGTCTTCGAAGTTTTTTGCCGCGGAACGCACCATGGATGGGCCGCCGATGTCGATGTTCTCGATGAGGTGTCCAAAGGCGACGCCCGGTTGTGCCGCGGTTTTCTCAAAGGCATAGAGATTGACGACCACCATATCAATGGGCTGGATGCCGTGTGCGGCGACGGCCGCCTCATGCTCGGCGTTTCCGCGAATGTACAACAAGCCTCCGTGCACGAGCGGATGCAAGGTCTTCACCCGGCCGTCGAGCATTTCTGGAAAGCCCGTGAGGTCGCTGATGTCGCGAACTGACAGACCGGCTTCGCGCAGGGCGCGCGCGGTGCCGCCGGTTGAAACGAGTTCCACGCCAAAATCTACCAGTCCTTTTGCGAATTCGACCAATCCGGTCTTGTCCGTTACGCTGAGCAGCGCCCGCCGAATCGGTTTTTCCGGACTCTGAGAAGGTGAAGTCACTCTATCGCTCCTTGCGGCTCGCAGCGGTTGGATGCCGTGACGGAAATCGTCCAGCGCGCGAGGCCAAGGAACAGACTACAACGGCTGTGCGGGGAGGAATGTGATGGAGTTGGATGAACTCATGCGACGTTGTCCGGATTTCAACATTGCTTCGCTACCGCTGCCCGTGATGCAACGTGAAATGCATTACGATGAGAACATGGGGAGCAGCTCACAGATTCCGCAGCCGGAGATTCTTCCGCCGGGGCCGGAATACGACACGCCGCCGCAGCAGCAGCCGAGGCGCAGGCGCCCTACGTGGGCTTCGTCCCCTGCGACGTATGTACTGGTGGGTGTGAATTGCCTCGTCTTTTTGGCGATGACGGCGAGGCACGTGAGTCCTTTCACCCCGACAACCGAACAACTTTATGGCTGGGGCGCGAATCATGCCGGTGCTGTTCTGGTTGGTGGAGAGTGGTGGCGGATTGTAACCGCAATGTTTGTGCACGTGGGAATTATTCACTTAGCCACGAACATGTGGTGCCTTTGGAACCTCGGCTTGCTTGCTGAGCCGCTGATGGGATCGGCGGGTGTGTTCGCAGTGTACATTCTTACGGGCGCGGCGGGCAATCTAATGTCGACGCTGGTGAATTGGGTGTGGCCGATTCGAGAGGCCGGAGGCGTTGCGTTTCCCGTTGGAGCGGGCGCGTCGGGCGCGGTTTTTGGGATTGCCGGTGCGCTCATTGTGCTCTTGAAATCGCAGCGCCTGCCTGTGCCACCGTTTGAGTTGAAGAAGCTGCGCCGTTCGGTGATCTACTTTGCCGCGATCAATCTGGTACTCGGACTTTCGATCAGCGCAGGCTCTCGTCTGACTGGCATCAGCATCGATAACATGGCGCACCTGGGCGGCTTCAGTTGCGGGCTGCTCTTTGCCATGCCCATGGTTCCACGGTTGGGCTCACCGCGACCGGTCTTCCAGGCGCGGCTGGGTGCGGCTGTCGCGATGGTCGTGGGGATTCTTGTGCTGTTTGGTTTTTATCTCGCCAAATTGGCCGCATAAGAGTTGCGGACACACGCCGGGCCTGTGCCAGAATGTCTGTGTCTATGTTGTTCTTGCCTGTTCAAGTTCGCTCCAACTCCCACACCGATCATTCTCGCTAACCATGGAGGAATTTCATGAAGCGCCGCGAATTCATCAAGCATGCCGCCATTACTGCTGCCGCAGTTGCATCGACAGGCCCATTGAACGCCACTGCGAAAACGCCGTCCAATCCGATCGCGCGCCGCACCTTGGGCAAGACCGGCGAAAAACTTTCAATCATCGGCTTCGGCGGAATCGTGGTGATGAACGAGACGAACGGCGAGGCCTCGAATATTGTTGCCGAAGCTGTCGATCGCGGCATTAACTACTTCGATGTTGCGCCGAGCTATGGCAACGCGCAGGAACAACTGGGGCCGGCTCTTGCGCCTTATCGGAAGGACTGCTTTTTAGCTTGCAAGACGGAGGGCCGTTCGAAGGACGATTCACGTGCACAACTCGAGGAGTCGCTGCGGCTGCTAAAAACCGATCACGTGGATTTGTACCAATTCCATGCGCTGACCAAGATGGCAGAGCTGGATAAGGTGCTGGGGCCGGGCGGAGCGATGGAGACGATGGAAGCGGCGAAGAAGGAAGGCAAGATTCGCTACATCGGTTTCTCTGTGCACTCTGCCGAAACGGCGGTAGCTGCGATGGAGCGCTACAACTTTGACACGATTCTTTTCCCGCTGAACTGGGTGTTGTATACACAAGCCGGTTTTGGCCCGCAGATTCTGAAGAAGGCGCAGGAAAAGCAGATGGGCATCCTGGCGCTGAAGAGCATGGCGAAGACCGTATGGCCGGCGGAGCAGAAACAGAATCATCCAGAACCGAAGTGCTGGTATCAGCCGGCGGCGTTTCCCGATGAGGCGGCGCTGGGACTGCGGTGGACGCTGGGTCATCCGATTACGGCCGCCGTTCCGCCCGGCGACGAAAAGTATTTTAGGCTTGCCATGGATGTTGCGCAGAACTATGAGCCCCTGAACCTGCGGGAAGAGCAGGCGCTGCTCGCGGGCGGACACGGCGTTGAACCGATCTTTCACCTGGGCAACGACGTCTAGGGATTCAATCCCGAATCTGGATTACGACAAAGCAGCACACTTCCATTGTCCCCGTGCGCGGGACGGTGGGGAAGGATGGGGCTGCGCGTTGCTTGAGCCGGCATGTATCCTGATGCGGCCGCCGAGAAACCGCAAGGCGGATCTGCGGAGACCAGGGATACGATGCCAAGCTCATTCCGCCTCTCGGGAATCACCTTTCTTTCATGCGTTCTCATTGCCGCCTACGCATTCGGGCAGAAGTCCGAGTCTTCGCATGGCTCGCCGGGGGCCGGTGACACGCCGGAGATTGCAGGGCCGCTGGCAACTGATTTGTCTCCGGCGCTCGAACCGGAGGCCATCGGAAAAGCAATGCGGAAGGTTGGCGACTGGCAGTTGGAAAAGTCGCGCAACGACTTCAATCAGGATTGGACCTTTGCTGCACTCTATCGCGGGTACCTTGCTGCCGCGGAGTCTCTGCACGACGACGCGTATCGCGACGCCTTGCTTGAGGCGGGCAAGAAATTCGAATGGCAGCTTGGCAGGCGCGAGACCCACGCTGACGATCAGGCGATCGGATACATCTATCTGAAGCTCTATCGCCAGTATCACGATGCGAAGATGCTGGAACCGACAAAGGCGGAGTTCGACCGCATTTTGCCGCTACCTGATGTTTGCACTGAGACGTGTCCGCCATGGCATGACGAAAAAACACCAAGGTGGTGGTGGTGCGATGCGCTGTTTATGGCTCCGCCTGTATGGGCCGAACTTTACAGCATCACGAAGAACCAGGCCTATCTCGAAGCCATGGATCGCCAGTGGTGGGTCACATCAAACTTGCTCTACGATCCCAACGAACATCTCTATTCCCGCGATACGAGCTTTCTCGACAAACATGAAGCGAACGGCAAGAAGATTTTCTGGTCGCGCGGGAACGGATGGGTGATTGCAGGGCTGACCGAGGTTCTCGAGGAGATGCCGGCGGACTATCCGAACAGAGCGCGCTACGTAGAGCAGTTTCGACAAATGGCGGAACGGTTGAAGTCGATTCAGGGCGCTGACGGATTGTGGCAGCCAGGATTACTCGGTTCGTATCCGCTGCCGGAGGTTTCAGGTTCGGCGTTCTTTGTCTACGCGATGGCATGGGGAATCAACCACGGCATTCTCGACCGTGCCACGTATCTGCCGGTTGTCCGGAAGGGTTGGGCGGGGTTGATGTCGCATATCTACGCGGACGGGCGCCTCGGCAGTATTCAGCCTATCGGCGGCGGGCCGGACAAGTATCAGTCGCAAACGAGCTACGTGTTTGGCGTCGGAGCCTTCCTGATGGCGGGCTCGGAATTACGAGAGCTCGCGATGCACCGGCACTGAACGGGGCAGGGACAACTCTGGCGCGAAGGAGCGGAAGGCGAGCGGCGAATGCCGTTAGCGAACCGCTGTCGCCGCAAACTTCTTGACCATCGCGAGAAGAAGTTTGCGGTCGCTCTCGTTTAAGTTTGTCGAGTAACGGCGGATTTGGGTCAGAAAGCGGAGTTCGTCGTCGGTGAGCCGCTGAGTATTGAGCTGGCGCCCCACCTGGTCGTCGGCGAAGAACTGGGCGATTGGCAGGTCGAGAGCTCCAGCGATCTTCGAGAGCGTGTCGAGCGACGGGATAGTATGGCCGTTTTCAACTCGCGATAGATAGCAGCGGAGAAGGCCCGTCTTCTTTTCTATATCGCCTTGCGAAAGTCCTTTATGCAGTCTGTGGGCGCGAATCGTGGTGCCAATCTTCATCATTCAGAGGTCCTGCCTTTGCACCGGAGGAGTTACTCTCGCGGTAGCTACCAAGAAGTTATTGGCTCAACAGTTAACATGCCCCGCAAGCGAATGCAACAAGAAAGGACATGTCTGCAACTTAAGTGGTAATGGGAATCCGAGGACTGGAGGCTGGCCGCAAAAGTGCTTCAAGTCAAGAATCGGCGGTGCGCTCGGG
Organism: uncultured Acidobacteriaceae bacterium; assembly: GCA_963745845.1. Lineage (GTDB taxonomy): Bacteria > Acidobacteriota > Terriglobia > Terriglobales > Acidobacteriaceae > Telmatobacter. Next base: position 963,006 of record CAVUZE010000008.1, read on the forward strand.
AGCGCGAACATGGTGCTAAGGCTGGAGGAACTTTACAAGGTAAGAGAGTCCTTCCACGGGATTGTCATTGTAGGGCGCGCAGGGAGTAAATCCCATCCCAACATACATGCGGTAGGCAGCCGCCATCGAAGCAGGGGCAGTGTCAAGGTAGACTGCTTTGCGGTGCGCCGCGACGGCACGCTCGAGTACGGCTTCAGTCAGTGTTCTTCCAATCCCCAGGCCGCGTCCGGTGGGACGAACCCAGAGCCGCTTCAACTCGCACGCATCGGCAACGACTTGCGATGATGGCGCAAGGGCTCGCCAGGCGACGAAGCCGGTCGGGGCGTTGTCGACGAAAGCCATCAGACAGCCGCCGGCTTGTTCGTGGTAGCTGAGCGGCAGACGGGATGCTTCTTTCTCAAGCGAACCGAAGCAGAATCGCGCAGCGCCCGGCTGAGCAATCACGAATCGACCGTATTCGAGCAACAATTCGCGTGCGGCAGCGAGGTCCTCGCCGGGAGATTCGATTAAAAGCTCTTCCAGTCGAATTGTCCTAGAGGCTGCCTGTTGAACGGCCATGTCTGAGTTTACGATGGACTGAAACCCGTCTGCGCCGTAAACCTTCGTGTAGGCGGAAACGTCTCTTTCAATACAAGCGCGGTTCTGGAGATTTCATGCTGCGAGCAGCCATGCGAGTGACAGTTGCGATGTGCATGGCTGCGGTTGGAATGATTTCCTGGGCGCAAACTTCTCCGACCGGAGTACCGGCGGCCTCTTCAGGATCGACGGCAACGGTCACTGCGCAGGGTGCACCGGATCAGGCGATTACGGGCGGAAAGCTGCACGGCGTGATCAAAAGCGGCAGCATTCCATTGCCAGGCGTGACGGTGACGGCGCAGAACACGCTCACTGGGAAGCGCTATTCGACGACATCGGACATCACCGGGGCATGGTTATTGACCATCCCGCAAAATGGACGCTACGTGATTCGGACGCAGTTCGCGGCCTTTGCGCAAGGTGCGCAGGAAGCCGTTTTGAATGCGGCGAACCACGATCAAACGGTGAACTTCACGCTCATGCTGGCCTCGCGCGCGGCGCAGCAGGAGCAGCAACAGGAAGGGCAGTCGACGCAGGTTGCGCAGGCAATCCGCCAGTTGGCTGGCAGCGGCGCGCAGAGCCTGAGCCTGGTGAATGCGTTGGCTTCGGATACTGAGACGCAGGCGAGTGTAACGGGCGCCAGTGGTGCGGCACTACCGTCGGTTGCGGGCAACTCTGATTTCAGCGATGAGTCGGTCGCGATCAGCGGACAGGCGGGTGCGGTGAGTCCTTTGGCGGGCGTCGATATGGACCGGCTGCGCGACGCAATGGAGACTTTCCGTGCGCAGAATCCCGGACAGGAAGGGAACTTGGCTGGAGCGGCGGCGGGTTTATTTGGTGGCGGGCCGGGCGGCTTTGGCGGGGGCGGTTTTGGCGGGCCTGGAGGCTTTGGCGGGGGCGGTTTTGGTGGTGGCCGAGGAGGGTTTGGCGGCGGCGGGCGGGGGAATTTCCGCGGCTTCAATCCGGGCCAGCCACACGGCGCGATCTTCTGGATCGGGAGCAACTCCGCGCTGAACGCCGAACCCTTCAGCTTGCGGGGGCAGCCGCAGGAACAGCCGACGTCGGGAACGAATCGCTTTGGCCTGACGTTCATCAGCGCGCCGTATATTCCGGGACTCACAAAGCCGAGCAATAAGGACACGATGTTCCTGACTCTCTCCGGTACGCGCAGTTCGAGCCCGCTGGATGAGTACGCCACGGTTCCGACGGACGCCGAAAAGAGCGGGGACTTTTCCGCGCCGGGATCGCCCGCGATCTATGATCCGACTTCGTTTCAGCAATTCATGTCGAACGGCGTTGCGAATGTCATCCCGTCGACACGCATCTCTCCGCAGGCCGCCGCGTTGATGAAATATTTTCCGGAGCCGAATTTGCCGGGGACAGTGCAGAACTATCACTTGCTTTCGACGGCGCAGACGAATACGACGCAGGCTGGAGCGCGCTACATGCGGAGTCTTGGCTCCAGCCCTCTGCTTGGTTCTGGAGGGCGGGGCGGTTTGGGCGGAGTAGGACGCAGAACGCAGACAAACCAAGGGCTGAGGCAGAGTATCAACTTCAATTACAACTGGGCCCACACGGCCAAGGACAACGTGAACATCTTTCCTGAACTTGGCGGCAAGAGTTCTTCTCAATCGAATTCGGTGCAGGCTGGATACACGGTCGGCTATCACAGGTTTACCAGTATCTCGAATGTGAGTTGGAACCGCAGCAATAGCCAGACGACGAACTTTTTTACGAACGATACGGACATCGCAACGCAACTGGGCATTCTGGGGCCGGATGAGAGTGCGCTCAATCCGAGTCCGCTTAATTATGGTGTGCCCAATGTGCAGCTGAGCAACATACAGGGGCTTCGCGAGCAGCAGCCAAGCTTTTCTCTGGCGCAAACGATCGCCCTTTCGGAGACGTTGAGCTGGATTCATGGCAAGCACAACCTGCGTTTTGGCGGAGACTATCGCCGCGTGCATCGGGATTTTCTTGCAGGCTCCAACGCTACGGGGACCTTTACGTTCTCCGGACTGTTTACCGAGGATGCAAGCGGGGATCCGGTGACGGGGTCATCGCTGGCGGACCTTCTGCTCGGGCTGCCGCAGGAAACTACGCTCGATTCCGCAATCAACAAGAGCTATCTGCGCGACAACGTGTTCGATGCGTATGCGCAGGACGATTGGCGCGTGCTTTCGCAACTGACGTTGCTGTATGGTGTGCGCTACGAGTTTTTCGCGCCGTACACGGAGAAATACGGGCATCTCGCCGATGTCGATACCAATCCGGCGGGGGGATTTACAGGAACGGCCGAAGTGCAAGCGGGAGGGAGCGGCGCATTCAGCGGGAAGCTGCCCGATTCACTTGTCTTTCCATTCCGCACGGCGTTTGCGCCGCGGATCGGACTGGCGCTGCGATTGCCGAAGCAGACGGTTGTTCGAGCGGGATTCGGAATGAACTATACGGTCGGCCAGTATGCGACGTTTGCGACGACGATGGCGCATCAGCCGCCGTTCGCCGACGAACAGACTAACCAGGAGGCGACGGTCAGCGGCGAACCATCCTCTGCATGCGCACGGACTGTGCCCAATACATGCTTGAGTCTTGCGGAGGGGTTTCCTGCTCCGGCTACGACCGGAAACTACGCGCTCGATCCGCATTATCCATTGCCTTACGTGGAGACCTGGAATCTGGACGTGCAGAAGACGCTGCCGTGGGGCATTGTGATGAACATCGGGTACAACGGGTCAAAGGGAAATCATCTCGATATTACGAGCGCACCGCGCGCGACAGCGAGCAGTCCGAACACCAACCCAACGAACTTGGTTTTCGATTACGATCAGGCACTCGCGTTCTCAAAGTTCACAGCGGGTACGGTGCGCGTGAACAAACGGCTCACCAAAGGCTTCGCGGTTGGAGCGAACTATCAGTATTCGCACCTCATTGACAGTGCCAGCTCGGAGGGAACGAGTGCGGGTGTTGACGCGCAGAACTGGCAGGATTTGAACGCCGAGGAGGGAAACAGCAGTCTCGATCAACGGCACAAAGTGAGCGGGACGTACTTGTACGAGCTGCCTTTTGGACAGGACAAGTTCTGGTTTACGACCGGCGCAGCGTCGCACATTCTTGAAGGGTTTTCGGTTTCGGGGAGTTACACGTTTGCGACCGGAACGCCCCTTAGTCCCTACTATGCGGCCGAAGTATCGAGCGTTGCCTGCGGTACCGCCGGAACACTTCGACCGAATGTAAACTCTGGTGTCTCTGTCACCGCGGGGGGCGGCTCGCTGAAGCAATGGTTCAACCCAGTGGCCTATTCTGAGCCTGTGGCCAATAGCGCCTACCCTTGCGGGGTGTTTGGCAACGCAGCGCGCAACTCGATTGCTGGGCCGGGGACGATCACGAACAACATGGCGCTTTCCAAGACGATGAACCTTGGGGAGACGCGCAGCATGGAAATACGCGCAACGATCAACAACGCGTTCAACACGGTGCAGTATTCGGGAGTGGACACAAATGTGGCTTCGCCGACGTTTGGGCAAGTGACTTCAGTGGGATCAATGCGGTCGTTTCAATTTACGGCGAGATTCAGGTTTTAGGAGCAGCTGAGCGAGCGCGGTTAGTGGTGCTGGCGGAGTTAGTATGACGGCGAGTCAGTGAGTAAAGGAACGGATGCTTGATCGGATGCAAAAGTCGGTTGCGGTGCTGGCGGCTCTGGCGTTGATGCCGCCGAGCGTCCAGCCAGCGATTGCGCAGAATTCGTCGCGGCCGGCGGGTGCGCAGGTTTCGACAACGCAGCAGGGCGGCTTTGTTCTGAAGACAAACGCCGAGCTGGTGCTGACGAATGTGGTGGCGCGCGATGCGAAGACCGGCGAATTTGTGCGCGGCCTGAAGCAAAGCGATTTCACGGTCTACGAAAACGGCAAGCAGCAACAAATTGCGACTTTCGACTACCAAAGCGTGGAAATGGCGAAGCCGCTGAACGAGGCGACGGTGAATGGGCTTGCCGCGGGACCGGCGGGCAACGGGCGCAAGGCCGTTGTAGTCGCAAAGCCGGAGGACCTGCTCAATCACCGGTTGATTGTGATGTTCTTCGACTTGACGTCGATGCAGCCGGAAGATTTGGATCGTTGCGTCGAGGCGGCGCAGGCATTTTTGCGCACAAAGATGCAGCCTGCCGATCTGGTGGCATTGGTTTCTCTCGGAGACACATTAACAGTCGATCAGGACTTTACTGCTGACAAGAATGCGCTGATCAACGAAGTGGGTATCTACAACGGGACCGAGGGACAAGGGTTTGCGCAGGGCGCGACCTCAAATTCCAACCAGGTGGAAGATACGACTGGTTACACGCCTGACGAGAGCGAGTACAACGACATCAATACCGACCGTGAGCTGTTTGCGCTGCGGGCGGTTTCAAAATCGCTGGAAAGGATCACGGAAAAGAAGTCGTTGCTGTACTTCTCAGGCGGGATTTCGCGGGACGGCATCGAAAATCAAGCCTCGCTGCGGGCTGCCATTAACGCCGCAGTTCGAGCGAATCTTGCGATCTACAGCGTGGACACGCGCGGGTTGCAGGCGATTTCGCCGCTCGGAGATGCATCGACAGGGAGTCTTCGCGGATCGGGTGCCTACAACGGCGGCGCTCTGTTGAACAACATGAACTCGAACTTCGCCTCGCAAGAGGTGATGGCGACGTTGAGTTCGGACACCGGCGGCAAGGCATTCTTCGATTCGAACGATTTCGCGCCCGCTTTCGCGCAAGTGCAGCGCGATACTTCGGCCTACTACGCCATTGGCTTTCATTCATCGAATCCTGCACGCGACGGCAAGTATCGCAAGCTGACGATCAAGATCAATCGACCGGGGATCAAGCTCGAGTATCGCCCTGGCTACTATGCGCCCGCGGATTTCAAGCATTCGGGGCATGAGGATCGCGAGCGCGAACTTGAGGAGCAACTTGCGAGCGACTTGCCGGCGACCGATATGGCGATGTATCTCGACGCGCTTTATTTTCGGCTCGACGAGAACCGGTTCTATGTGCCGGTGTCCATCATTGTTCCGGGTTCGCAGATTCCGTTTGTGAAGGGCGGCGACAAGGACAAGGCCACGCTGGACATCATTGGAGAAGTAATCGACGAAGTGAAGCGGCAGATTGGCAGCGCCCGCCAGACAGTGAAACTGAACCTCGATCCCTCGCTGCAGGCGCGTCAGCGCAACATCGAATACACGACGAGCTTCAACCTGCCACCCGGGAAATATCATCTGAAATTTGTGGTGCGCGAGAACCAGACAGGCCGCATGGGTTCATTCGAGGCGGACATCACACTGCCGGAGATGAAGAAAATGCCGCTCAAGATGAGCTCGATCGTGCTGTCTTCATTGCGTCAGCCCAGCAAGCAAAATACGCCTCTGGTACGTGAAGGTCAGGAGTATGTTCCGAATATCAGCCACGTGTTTCGCCAGGACCAGCACCTCTATTTGCTCTATGAGGTCTACGCTCCGACGCACGAGAAGCCTGCTGGGAACCAGCCGAAGGGGACGAAGGCCGGAATCAATCTGCTGAGCAGCCTCGAACTGATTCAGGGGTCGGTGAAAGTGTTCGAGACGCCGCTGGTGCAGGCGAAGGCTTTGAATGTCGACGGGCGCGATGCGGTTTCGGTAGCGCTGGACGTCCCGTTGAATTGGCTGAAGCCGGGTTCGTATGTGTGCCAATTGAACGTGGTGGATGATGCGGGTGGGAGCTTTGCGTTTCCGCGATTCGCGGTGCTGGTGAAGGATGCGGCTCTCGCGGCTCCGGCGACTCCTCCGATGGCGGCACCGTCGTCGCAATAGCCGATTGCGGAGAGCCTCCGCGCCATGCTTGCAGGAGTGCAAACGAAGCGCGGGGGCGGCAAGATAGAGTCAACTCCTTTTGCCAGTTATCAGACGGAACAGGAAGACCAGCAGGATAGCGCCGCCTGTGGCAATCAGGATGGTGTAGATCAGGCCGCCGGCTGGCGAAAAGCCGAACGCGCGCGCAATGAAGCCGCCCACCAGGCCGCCGACAATGCCCAGAATGATGTCGACGAAGAACCCATAGCCACCGCCCTTCATGACTTTGCCAGTGAGCCATCCGGCAACTAGACCAACGAGAATCCACCACAAAAGATGCATAGTTTTATTCTCCATTTCTTCGCTTGAGAATTTGAGTTGTGCGCATCGGATCGGGGGGAAATCCCAGAGCGCCTTCGCGGACCGGTCCTGCGATTCGAATACCTCGCAATGCGGTTCGCTCCGTGCCGTGCATCTTATATCGAATGGACCGGCATTGGGTATCAAGAAGTAGACCTCTGCGACTCCTGTTCGCATTTTTCGATTAATTCCCGGATATGATGCGGGGATAGCGAGGTCAAAATGGGTCACAAAAACACGAGTAAGGTTGCCGTAATTACGGGCGCAACAGGGGGGATCGGCACAGCAATTGCGAAGTCGTTGTCGAAGGCCGGTTACCTGCTGGTGCTGAACGCTCCCTCGAGCGAAAAACTCAGCGCACTTGCCTCCGAGCTCGATGGGCCGTGCGTGGTTGTTGCAGGAAACTTGCGCGCCGAATCGATGCCGGGAACACTGCTGGCCGCGGCGCTCAATAACTTTGGTCGCTGCGACGTGTGCTTTAACAACAGCGGTTTGATTGAAGCCGGGATGGTGGAGACGGTGGATATCGAGCGCATCTGCAATATGGCGCGCGTCAACGTGGAAGGCGCGTTCCGGATGGCGTACACGTTTTTGCAGCATTTTGCGCAGCAGGGGCGAGGGCACCTTTTCAACACATCGAGCATTCTCGGCAGAAAAGTTCGGCCTACGGTGGGCGCGTACGCGGCAACCAAGTATGCGATAGAAGCATTCTCAGAAGCTTTGCGGATGGAACTCAGCAAGTCTGAGGTGCGCATCTCGAGCATTGAGCCGGGGCTTGTGCGGACCGGGTACCAGGATCGCTGGGAAGTGCCGCCTGCGATGCTGATGGGGATGGAAGAGCCGCTGGAACCGGAAGAGATTGCCAAAATGGTGTTGGTCATTCTGGAAGAACCAGCCCATGTACTCATCCCGCAGCACGCAGTTCTGCCCAGGGAGCGCGAACTGGCGTTAACTTAGACTGGGGCGTCAGATTCAAGATTTTCGATCTGCGGATCTCGATAGGGACAGTGCCGGCAGCCCGAGCCGCAGCAATATCCGCGCTTCAAGTGATACGCAGCAGTGAAAACCAGATTCGGCCCCTCCATGTAATAGTCCTCGGGTTCGAGGCTTTGCGGTGTGTTCGGAAAAGGCGGCCGATTCTCGTCCATGGCTCTATTCTCGCGTATCCATTTTCCGCACGAAGGCTTCTGCTGAAGGGCCGTTAGAATCCAAACATGGCCTTGACTGCGCAGGAGCGCGCCCGTCGCGTCAAAATTATCCTATTCGACGTCGATGGAGTTCTGACGGACGGAACGATTTGGCTGGTTCCCGCGGCGAGTCCCGCGGTGAACAGTCCTGAGACGGTTGCGCACTTGTCGAGACATCAGGATCATGCGGGATACGGCACGCACTCTGCGACCTTGACGGAAGCCAAAGGTTACAGCGCCCACGACGGCACGGCCATTTCGCTGGCGCGGTTGGGCGGCATGAAGTGCGGAGTGATTACCAAGCGGATCAGCGAGACGGTGGCGACACGCTCGCGCGATTTGAAGCTTGAGTTTGTCTACATGGGCCAGGCGTTCAAGATGCAGGCGGTCTGCGAGATCATGCAAAAGGAAGGAGTCACGCTCGAGGAGATTGCTTACGTTGGCGACGATGTGATCGATCTTCCCGTGATGCGGGAGTGCGGATTCGCGGTCGCGGTGGCCAACGCGCGTCCGCAGGTGAAGGCCGAGGCTCACTATGTAACGCCGAATGCAGGAGGCTATGGCGCAGCGCGCGACGCGGTAGAGTTCATCCTGGAAGCGAAGGGCATTCTTGAAAGAGTTATCGCCGAATATATCGACGAGCGCAATCCGATTTCCCCTTCGATGGATATTGGTAAAGGCGGCGATTTGGCGTAAGAGGATCAGGTGGCAACCTAGGTCTCTGACCGCGTGAATTCGTCTTTTGAGTTCGTGCTCTCCCAGGTCTCAGAATCGAGACCTGGGGCACCCAAGGTTGGTACAACAACAAACGGTCAGATCTAGATGGCGCGCATCAAACTGAGTGCGAGAATCGCGAGAACGATCAGGCTTATTACGGCGTAGAGCCTGTCTTTCTCCAGTGCGAAACCCACAACGGCGAGGGCGACGCGCGCGACCGGCGTGGCAATCAACAGCAGAAGACCGAGTTGAATCAGCCCCAGGCTGTTGAGGTGCGCAGCGGATTCAAGGATTCCGCTGAAGGATTGCACGATGGCGCCGCCCGCCGAGAAGTGGTGATAACTGACCCGGTCTGCGTGGTGGCGCCAGAGGTACAGGACACCACCTGAGAAGACGGTGGCCGCAGAGAGCAAGACGCCGGCGCGAAGCAGATTCCCGATGTTGGTTTCAAGACGCTGGTCGTCCATGGTTCTATACCTTTCCGGTGAGGCCGTTCACGATCATCTCAATGGCGAGAGCCAACACGACGCACCCGAAGATAATGCGCAACGTCCGGACTCGAGCCTGAACCAGAACTTTTGCTCCAACAAGAGCTCCGATCAGCACGCCAAGCATTACGGGCATCGCGACGCGCGGATCGATATAACCGCGGCTCAGGTAGACACCTGCGCTTGCTGCCGCAGTTACTCCAATCATGAAGTTGCTGGTGGTCGTGGAGACCTTGAATGGGATTTTCATTGTGCGATCCATCGCAATCACCTTCAGTGCACCCGAACCGATGCCGAGCAACCCCGACAGTGTGCCTGCGCCGAACATCAGGCCAAACCCTGCGGGGACATTGCGCACGCCATATTCCTGGCGTGTTCCGTCCAGCGGATACGTGCCGCCCAGCCTCAGGCGTTTGCCGAGAGCGTCGGATTCGGTTGGGACGACGGATTCCGGCGCCGACTTAAAAAGGGATTGATACGCGGCCTGGAGGAGCACCAATCCGAAAACAATGGCGATCACGTGCGTGGTGACGTGAACTGCCAGAATGGCTCCGCCGACGGCGCCGACGGTCGTTGCGATTTCGAGCAGCATGCCCACGCGGATGTTGGAGTAGCCTTCGCGCACGTATGCTGCAGCGGCACCCGAAGATGTTGCGATGACCGAGACAAGAGACGCCCCAATTGCGTATTTGATATCGACTCCGAGGACGAGAGCCAGAACGGGCACAATGACCACTCCGCCCCCAAGTCCGGTAAGCGCGCCAAGAAAGCCAGCCACGGCCGCCATGGACAAGACCACGAATGTAAAAGCCAATGCTGTCATGAAATGGATGGATCGCCGTGAGACTTTGCAGGCGATGGAGTGACCTGCTCATTTTATCTTCATTGGGCCTGCCCGTCGTAGCGACCTGCTGAATCTTTGATGCGGACTGAGAACGAGCATTCGATGGAAAGACACGATCGATGGGATCATACAACTGAGAATCGTGGACGCGATGATGCGCAGGTCAGAAGAAGCAGTGGCACGGCACATATAACAGACGTCTAGTCTTGCTTTCGCCGGTTGAATTTGATCCCTATAGCAAAGATCAACCTGTTGCGGATCGACCTGACGCAAGATTTCTTCCTCGCCGCGGAAAGCAATCGTAGCCCAACCTGTGATACCAGGACGATAGGGCATATCGAGAATTCCGGCATATTGAGGCAGTTTTGGCCGCGGACCGACGAGACTCATATCTCCGCGCAGAACGTTGTAAAACTGCGGCAATTCGTCGAGCTTGAATTTGCGCAACCATCGGCCGAGAGAAGTCACTCGCAGGTCGCCTCCTTTTGTTATGGCTGGCCCTGCCTCGGTTCCGCGTGTTTCTACCATGCTCCGGAATTTATAGATTTGGAATAAGCGGCCATTGCGGCCAACTCGCTCGTGCGAAAACAAAGCGTTACCTTTTGAGGTGAGCCGCACGCACGCTGCAACGACGGCCATGGGCATTGCCAAGACAAGAAGAGCAAAAAGCGCAGTAAAAACATCGAGCGTTCTGCGCACACTGGACATGGTCCAGTGACTCGCGGGTGGAGTCCCGAGACATGTGTCAAAAGTGTCTGACTTATTCTCTCCACACGGAAGAAGAGAATCAAAATCTTGCATAGGAATTCCTGAGACCGCAGGATTCATTGGAAAGGGAACTCACTTCGTTGTTTATGGCCGGTTCCGGCTTTATTTTTCGACGCTTCACTCACATATACGTACGCCCGAATCGAAGTTCCGTATTGCCCGTCACAGGCTGGCTGTGGAAACGATCGCAGCAAGGGCGGGGATGTGATCCGACTCACTTCGTGCGTTTTCCCCCGGAAGATGCGGCTGTCCAATGGGCCGGTTCCGGCAATCTACGAAGATTTTCGTTGACAACTACGAAATGCTTCGTATAAAGTCGCAAACATCATGACGACGTCCTCCAAACTACTGCCCCGACCCACCGAAGCTGAGCTTGAGTTGCTGCGGATTTTGTGGGAGAAGGAGCCAGCCACGGTGCGCGAGATTTACGATGCGCTCAACCTCCAGCGCCCGTCTGGATATACAACCGTACTCAAGACGCTGCAGATCATGACGGCCAAAGGGCTGGTGGTTCGGGACGAGGCCAATCGCGCGCATCTTTACCGCGCAGCGATGAGCCAGGATGTGACGCAAAACGAGATTCTCAAAGACCTGAGCGTGCGTCTTTTTTCGGGCTCGGCCGCGCAACTTGCATTGCACGCTCTTGCGATGGAACCTGCCAGCGCCGATGAGTTGGAAGCCATCCGCGTTCTCATCGACAGGAAGCGCATTCCCATGGAAGCGAAATCCGACCAACGAGGGAAACAACAGCCATGAGGCCTACACTCGATGTCCTTGCCTGGACGCTGATCCATTTCTGCTGGCAGGCTGCAGCGATTGCTGGAATCTATCGCGTGTTGATCGCTCTGCTTACCCGGAGCGCGAGCCAGACCCGCTATCTGCTCGCAGTTGCGGCCATGCTTTTGATGGTGGGCACAGCGGCCGGGACGTTCGTGTGGCAGATGCGCTCGGCCACGCCTTCTCCTACGCTGCGTAACGCAGCCTCAACCATTGAAGATGCCACCATCGCGTTGCCGCACACCATGGCGCCGGGTTTCGTCTCGCAGCGCTATGGAGTCGGTGTCTCGACGACGGCTAGCCTGGAGCGCTGGATCGACGGCTTTTGGGTGCTTGGCGTCGTTGTGCTCTCGGTGCGCAGCCTGGGCGGCTGGTGGGTGATTCAACGATTGCGTGCCACCGCGATTGCGGAAGCACCTGAACAAGTTCGCGAGAGCTTTCGGCGGATTTGCGCGACGATGGGCTTGAGGCGGAGTGTGCTGTTGCGAGTGTCAACTGCCATCACCGGGCCGATCACAGTGGGAGCGGTCCGCAGCATGGTACTGCTGCCGATTTCTGCGATTACGCTGCTCGGTCCCGATGAGCTTGAGATGGTTTTGGCACATGAGTTGGCTCACGTGCGGCGCGCCGATTTTCTCTTCAATCTAGTGCAGACGCTGGTGGAGACGCTGTTCTTCTTTCATCCGGCCGTGTGGTGGATGGGCAGTCGCATCCGTCACGAGCGCGAACTTTGCTGCGACGATCTCGCTCTGAAGGTTTGCCCGAATCCTGTAACGTATGCGACTGCGCTCTTCCGGCTTGAGGAGCATCGTGCGCGCCAGTGGAGGCTTGCCATGGCACTTGACGGTCATCAGACCTCGCAAACTTTGCGGCTGAGAATCGCTCGCATTCTTGGAGAACCCACTTCGCGTGTTGGCGGACGGCCGTTGCAGCCTTTTTCTCTGGTGGTTGCATGCATTGCACTCGCGGTCTCACTGACTGCTGCGCGTCCGGTGGTGGCAAGCCTGAATCCAGTGCATCCGTCCATCCATGTCCCAGCGATCCACATGAGTACGACGCCGCGGGTGAAGGCAATCAAGCCCGCTCTGGGAGCGGTGGCGGTGCACATCGTGCCCCCGGCGGTTCAGGCGGCTGCTTCCGACTCGCAGGAGAAGCCGCCCGAGTCGGCGCAGCCAAAGGGCAGCTACATTGATCGCATGAAAGCCGCCGGCTACGACGTCGATCTCGACAAGCTGATTGCGATGAAAATACAGAACGTCACGCCGGAGTATGCGCAGGCAATGGCGCAGGCCGGCTTTGGCAAACCTTCGGCCGACGAACTCATCGCATGCAAGATACAGGGTGTCACACCCGAGTATGTTGCCGAGCTCAAGCAAAAGGGTTTTCAGATCGAGAGTTTTCAGGACGCAATCACGTTTCGCATCTTTGGAATCACGCCGGAGTTTGCAGCGGGAATGAAGAGCGCGGGATTCCCCGACCTTACTTCGAAGCAGATAGTGACGCTCCGCGTTCAGGGCGTTACGCCGGAATACGCACGCGGGATTGCCCAGGAGTATCCAGGCGTGACGGTGGATGACGTGATCAAAACGCGCATTTTCCGTATTGATGCTGAGTTTATCGAATCGGCCAAGAAGCACGGGTTCACTCATCTTTCGCTCGATAAGTTGGTGCAGTTGCGCATTACCGGTCTGCTCGACGACGAATCCGTGAAGAAATAGAACTCTTCGAAACATAATTCAATCGTCGCGAAGGGGCGGCTTGCTCTCGGTATGGACGCCGCTCCGCGGCGACAGGAGCGCCGCGCCTTTCTTGCAAGTATCGAGCGATAGGAGATTCCAATGAACACACGACTCCATGTTCCTCTTGTCCTCATGGCTTCGGCCATCACCGCTCTGCAATCCGCGGCGCTCGAGCCCGTCCGTGCGGCATGCTCTATCGGCGTCAGCGAGCAGCCTGGCAAGTACCGCCTCCACATTGATCGCGGGGATTGCGGCAGCGAACATTGGAATTGCGGATCTAGCGATAGCGAAGAATCGATCGACAGATTCAAGGGGATTACGCCATCGGATCTGGCGCGTGACGGAGCGCAACTGACCGTTGCACTTACGGCAGAGGCGGGCACGTTTACGTGCTCAGGCACAGTGCACGTGGGCTCGCTTACGGGCGATTCTCTTTTTGTGCCGGACGCTGCGTTTGCCGCGCGCATGGAGCAGATGGGATTCTCCGGACTCGAGTCGGAGACGCTGCAGACGTATGCCCTAGTCAATGTTAAGACCCAATGGGCGCACTCGCTGCAGGAGATCGGAATACCGGGAATAACTGCCGATAATTTGATCCCGCTGCGGATTTTCAGAGTCGATCCCGAGTACGTGAACAGCATTACGGCGCTCGGCTACGAACTTCCTACGGCGGATCAGCTAATCGCGATGCGGGTTCAGGGCGTCGATGCCGCGGAGGTGCGAGAGATCCGTTCGCTCGGATATCATCCCAACTTTGACGAGTTGATTCAGATTCGCATCTTCAAAATCACTCCTGAATTCATCCGGCGCATGGAAGCGCGCGGTCTCAAAGACCTCACGATCGCCAAGCTGGTGCAGATTCGGATCTTCAAGCTGGACGAGTGACCAATAGGACTTGTCCGAATACCAGACGTGAAAAGCAGGGTTCGAGTTGACTGGGACTGCAGGACTGCGGGCGTCCTTACCTTCGCGATTTTCATGACTATTCTCAACGGGATTTAGGCAAGTGAACTCGATGTCCTGCGCCACGATCCTGGCGCGGCAATCGGTGCCCACCGAGTGCCGAATCCATCTGCACTATACTTGCCATTGAGGAACGCCTGGAATCTCGATGCTGATTCGTTCGCGCGCGCCACTACGTCTCGGCCTCGCCGGTGGGGGTACAGACGTTTCACCTTACTGCGATCAGTTCGGTGGCGCAATTCTGAATGCCACGATCGGGCACTACGCCTATGCCTCGATCGAACCCCTGGACACAGCCGAGGTTCAGTTCACATCTTGCGATCAGAATCAAACTGCCGTGTACGAAGCGGCCCCTCAGATTGGACTTGATGGCGACCTCGACCTGTTGAAGGTCGTTCATAACCACGCGACGCGGGAGTTCAACGGGAACAAGCCGTTACATGTACGGCTGACTACGCGCCTGGATGTCCCCGCGGGGTCGGGGCTGGGCGGATCTTCCACGCTTGTGGTGGCAATGCTTAAGGCCTACGCCGAGTGGCTGAACTACCCTCTGGATGACTACGAACTGGCGCGCCGCGCGCATCGGATTGAGCGGGACGAAGCAGGGTTGCGGGGAGGACGTCAGGACCATTATGCCGCGGCGTTCGGCGGATTCAATTTTATGGAGTTCGGTAGCGGTGACCGGGTCCTTGTGAATCCGCTACGCGTGCGAGAAAGCGTGATCAGCGAGCTGGAGGCTTCGCTGCTGCTTTTTTACACGGGAGACTCGCGTAGATCGGCCGAGATCATTGAGGAGCAATCGCGGAACGTGGAGATCCAGAACCGCGAGGCGATCGAGGCGATGCATCAGATCAAGCAGGAAGCCCTGCGTATGAAAGAGGCTCTGCTTCGTGGCGATTTTCCGCTGCTGTTCGACGTGTTGCGCTCCAGTTGGGACGCCAAGAAGCGCATGGCCAGCAACATTGTCAGCGAGAAAATCGAGGAGATCTACGCGAGAGCATTGGAGGCCGGCGCGTATTGCGCGCGTATCTCCGGCGCCGGCGGCGGCGGGTTCATGATCTTTCTGGCCGATCCGATGCGCAAGATCCGCGTGGCCGACGAGCTGCGCAAGTGCGAAGACACGGGCATTGTTTACGGATGTCACTTTACCGCCGCGGGGGCGCAGGCCTGGCGCGTCAAGTAATGCGTCTGCAAAGCTGCGCGGATGTTTCTGGGTCTGTCAGAATGGGTCAATGGAAGCCATCATCCTGGCGGGCGGACTGGGCACTCGGCTCGCATCCAGGCTCAATCAGATACCAAAGTCTATGGCGCCGATCGGCGGCCGGCCCTTTCTCGAAATCTTGCTGGACCAGCTGATCGCTGCGGGCTGTAACCGCATCATTCTCTCGGTCGGCCATCTGCGGGATGTCATTGTCCAACGCTTTGGAAACAATTATCGGAGGGTTGCGATTGACTACGCCATGGAGGACTCGCCGCTGGGCACGGGTGGTGCGATTCGACTGGCTCTTGGACAGGTGGAGGAACGGTCAGCCTTCGTTCTCAACGGAGATACGTACATCGACGCAGACTTCTCCGCGATGCAGAGATTTCACGATGCTTCAGTTCGTCCTCTGACGATGGCGGTTGTCCGGGTCAACGATACGGCGCGCTACGGAGGAGTGATCACCGAGGATCAGAGCGTCTCAGGGTTTATCGAAAAAGGAAGTTCCGGGCCGGGCTGGATTAACGGCGGTCTCTACCGCATCGACAGGGATTTTCCCTGGCCGGAGAGCCTGCCGGAGCGCTTCTCATTCGAATCAGACGTGCTCGTTCCGTTCGTCTCCGAGATCGGGCCCGCAGCGTTCCTCTGCGAAAGATACTTTCTTGACATTGGAATCCCTGAAGACTTTGAGCGCGCACAAGTGGAGCTTGGCAACCCCCGACGCGTTCCGCTTTCCTAGGATTGGCCGATTTCGAGGAATAGGTCAGCGTTCGCAACCATGCTTGCCCGCCTTTGCTTCACCCTCGATCTTCGCGTCCAAGGCTATTGTGCGGCGAGGAATTCCTGGTACACACCTTCCAGCCCGGAGCGCAGCGGAATGCCCGCCTTCCAGCCAAGCTCGCTCATGCGTGTTACATCGAGCAGCTTCCTTGGCGTTCCGTCGGGCTTCGATCGATCGAAGGTCAGCTTGCCGTTAAATCCGACAACGCCACGAATGGTTTCGGCCAATTCAGCGATGGTCAGATCTGTGCCACAACCGACGTTCAACAAAGGGGCCTGCGTTTCAGACTGCGTAACCGTGTTGAACTGATCATCGGGGAGATTCATCAGAAAGACACAGGCATCCGCCATGTCTTTGCTGTGCAGGAATTCGCGACGCGGAGCGCCTGTCCCCCACACTACGACTTCTGCTGCTCTGTTGATCTTCGCTTCGTGCATCTTGCGCAGCAAGGCAGGCAGAACGTGCGAGGTCGACAGGTCGTAGTTGTCGTGGGGGCCATAGAGATTTGTCGGCATCGCGGCAATGTACTGCGTTTTGTACTGGCGATTGAAGGCCCAGCACATCTCGATGCCGGCGATCTTGGCAATCGCATAAGGGCGATTCGTCGACTCAAGAGGCCCCGTCAGCATGTACTCTTCGCGGATTGGTTGCGGGCAATCGCGCGGATAGATACAGCTTGAACCGAGGAACAGTAGACGCCTGACGCCGGACTTGTACGCAGCCCGGATGACGTTCGTCTGAATGGCGAGGTTGTCGGAGATGAACTCCGCGGGGTACGTATTGTTGGCAAGGATTCCGCCGACTTTGGCTGCGGCCAGAAAGACGTAGTCGGGACGCTCTTCAGAGAAGAAACGGGAGACTGCCGCCTGATCGGTGAGGTCCAGTTCGGCGTGGGTGCGCGTGATGATCGGGGCACAGCGCTCTTGCTCAAGCCTTTTCCGGATCGCCGAGCCGGCAAGCCCCCGATGGCCCGCAACGTAGACCCTGGAGCCAGCCAGGCGAGAGCTACTCGTGATACTCATAGGCAGCGAATCCGTGCCTCTTGACCAATTTGTCTCTTTCAGCCAGGACCAGGTCTGCTTCGACCATCTCCCTTACGAGTTGTTCGAAGGTCACAGTTGGCTTCCATCCAAGACGCTCGTGAGCGTAGCTCGGATCGCCCAGAAGAGTCTCTACTTCAGTGGGACGGAAATAGAGGGGATCTACAGCCACGACGGCGGAGCCGCTTTGATCCACAGCAATTTCGTCCACTCCCTGACCTTTCCAGTGGAGTTTGATTCCGATGACTTCGGCCGCCAGAGTCACAAAGTCACGCACGCTGCGCTGCATGCCGGTCGCAATGACGAAGTCTTCGGGCTGGTCCTGTTGCAGCATGCGCCACTGCATTTCGACATAGTCGCGCGCATGGCCCCAATCGCGGAGGGAACCGAGATTCCCGAGATAGAGCTTGTCTTGCAGGCCTAATTTGATCCGAGCGAGAGCGCGCGTGATCTTGCGTGTCACAAAGGTCTCGCCACGCAGCGGAGACTCGTGATTGAAGAGGATCCCGTTGCATGCGTAGATTCCATAGGCCTCGCGGTAGTTCACCGTGATCCAGTAGGCATAGAGCTTGGCGACCGCGTAGGGCGATCGCGGGTAGAAAGGCGTCTTTTCCGTTTGCGGAACTTGCTGGACCAAACCGTAAAGTTCCGAAGTCGATGCCTGGTAGAACCGGGTCTGCTTTTCCAGCCCGAGAATCCTGATGGCTTCCAAAAGCCTCAGAGTCCCCAGTCCATCGACGTTGCCCGTGTACTCGGGCTGTTCAAACGAGACCTTGACGTGGCTCTGTGCGCCGAGATTGTAGATCTCGTCGGGCTGCACCTTCTGGATCGTGTGCAGGAGGCTGCAGGAGTCCGAGAGATCACCGTAATGGAGAACGAACCTTCCGTCCCCGGCGTGAGGATCCTGGTAGAGGTGGTCAATCCGATCGGTGTTGAACAGCGAGCTGCGTCTCTTGATGCCATGCACTGTGTAGCCTTTGCGCAGCAGGAGCTCAGCCAGATAGGCCCCATCTTGCCCGGTAATGCCGGTGATCAAAGCGACTCTTGCCAAAATAATCCTCTTGCGGATCGACCAGGTGTTGTGACTATTATCCACCCAATCATACTCAAGGGGACGGGACGCATTCAAGGTTGATGTATTCGGGGAGCTTAGGAGAGGCGCCAGTTTTGAAAGTGTCTTAGAGCTTGCGCGTCGACTTCGCTGGTAGGACATCAAAATCGTGTTCAGTGTCAATGGACAGCGTCACTCTGTTCTTCCCGAAGATGAGAATGTCACCATAGTTCCACCGGTGCAAGTCAGATTTCAAGAAGGCTCTCGGCGGCGGACATTCATATTGTCACTCTCAGTTCCGCATCTCGGTGGCATCTCAGGGGTTCCTGTGATTGCATTCTGGAGTGAGGTAACAGACGTGCTGCAACGACAGCCTGGCGGTGAGAATATGACCGTCGCCAGTGTAGGTCCAGAATGTTCGCCGTGTTTCAAGCGATGCAAGAAACCGATTTGCATGGAACACGACCCGCGATTAGTCGCAAGAATCTTCAACGAGAGACTCTAATTTAACAATTTTCAGGGAAACGAGACTGAACACTCTATAATGGTTCTCCCATGCTGCATCGAGGCGCGCAAGAACCCAGACGCGCGCTGACTCAATTGTCCGACTCTGAAACCGATTGACACAGGGACTTCACCGTGCATTTTCTACTAGTGAACCGATATTTTGGTGGCGGTTCAGTTCCCACCGGACGGATGCTTTTGGACGTTGCGCTTCATCTTTCCGGGCAAGGCCATACTGTTACGGTTATCGCCTCAACTAGCCGCTATGTGAAATTGGAAATTCCACTGCGGAAGAATACAGACCAAGTCAAGATTCGATGGCTCACTGAAATTGGACCTGGGCGCTTGGCCGGTTGGATTGGGTTTTGGTTCAAAGTGTTATTCATCTTACCAACTACATCTTGGGATAGGTGCGTTTTGTTGACCGATCCACCATTCCTTCCCTTTGCCGCCCGTTTGGCCAGAATTCTTACAGGGCGGCAGCGACGATACTACTGGTGGACTATGGACCTTTATCCCGAGGCGTTGGTGGCGGCGGGCATGATTTCACGACGCAATCCATTGTGGATTTGTTTGCGGTGGCTAAATGAGTTAGGATTAGGCGCGATGACCGGGGTTATCGCGTTGGGTACGCGCCAACAGCAACGACTTCAGACCTACAAGCGATGGAACGCCTTAGCCGATTCTAGCGTAGTCGTTCCTCCGTGGGATAACCGTCCCATTCGGCGCGTATCTCCTGAGAAAAACATTGTGGTAAGACAGTTTGGGTGGCAGGGACGGAAAATTGCTCTCTACTCTGGAAATCTCGGAGAGGGGCATCTATTTCGGGAATTTGCAGATGCCGCGCGGCGGCTTTGCGAGGGTCGGTGCGACGACTGGGTTTTTGCCTTCGTTATTCGTGGGGAAAATCGAAGGGATTTGGAAGTCATGGCGAAGGATTTGCCTAACATTCGGGTGCTGGACTATATGTCCGATGACAAGACGGCGGACCTTCTTTGGGCGGCTACTGTTCATCTAATCAGCATGAAATCCGGCTGGGAAGGAGTCATTGTGCCAAGCAAGCTCTATGGAGCATTGCAAACTGCGGCGCCGATCCTATTCGTTGGTCCGGAGGACTCGGACACCGCAAGAGAGATCCTTCGCCTGAAACGGGGGCGAACGCTGCCACCAAACACCCCAGGTGAAACAGTGGCGCGAGTCTTAGAAGAGCTTGCGCAACCTTCTTGGAGACAAGAGCCGTTTTTGGACGAAGGCAACCCCTGGAAGGTGGTCGACTTCATTACTCGTTGACGTAGAGCAACCGAGCACAAAATCTGCTTCGACATGGATCGGTGACGGTGGCCTCAGAATGCGTATCCTATAGCCGGTTAGTTTAGACGGCTGAATTCATCTCGCCGTAGTAGTCTTGGCGGTGTGAATGCGGAACGATCGATTTCAATGTACGTGGGAAGATCGGGAAACAGCTAGATCGCTCTATTCCTCAGCCCGCAAAGACCATAACCCATGAATCTCCTGAAAGATGTCATCAAGCGATTTCGTGATACTCCAAGCCGGATAGTGTGTCGTCATCTTACTCAGGTCGCTGATGTAGCAAATGTGGTCGCCTGAGCGATTCTTATCGACATATTCGTAGATCATGGGCTTGCTGGAGATAGCCTCTATCTTCGCGAAGGCTTCAAGAATGGAACAACTGTTCCCGCGTCCGCCGCCGATGTTATATACTTCGCCAGGTCGTGGATTGGCAATAAATGCAGCGACAAAGCGGGCGACATCGAGAGAATGGATGTTATCGCGAACCTGCTTGCCTTTGTAACCATAGACGTTGTACTTAGTACCAGTAATATTGCATTTAATTAGATAACTTAGAAACCCGTGCAGTTCGACGCCGGAGTGGCTGGGTCCCGTTAGGCAGCCGCCGCGAAGCGCGCAGGTGGGCATATTGAAGTATCGCCCGTACTCCTGGACCATGACATCGGATGCGACTTTTGAAGCCCCGAAGATCGAGTGCTTCGACCGGTCGATCCGGAATGTTTCAGGAATGCCGTTCCAATATGCCTCATCGGCGTATTCCCAGCGCGTCTCAAGCTCCTTGAGCTGCAGTTCGTTGGGGGCGTCGCCGTAGACCTTATTGGTGGACATGGAGACGAATGGCGCCTCCGGTGCGTACTGGCGTGCGGCTTCGAGGACGTTGAGAGTGCCGACGGCGTTGGTATCGAAGTCGGCATAGGGCATGGATGCGGCAAGGTCGTGGCTGGGTTGAGCGGCCGCATGCACGATGGCATCGGGCTTGAGTTGCTTCAGGAGACCAAGCATTCCCTGGCGGTCACGAATATCGAGCTCGTGGTGCACAAACTCCTTAATAGTTCGCTCGAGGCGATGTTGGTTCCAGCGCGTGTCGCCCTTGGGGCCGAAAAAGACGGCACGTTGATTATTGTCAACTCCGTGAATTTCCCAGCCCTCAGCGGCAAAATGAAGACAGACTTCGGACCCGATAAGACCGGAGGAACCGGTCACAAGAATCTTTTTTTTTGCACTTTCCATGTTCCGATCATAATATGGCGGTGAGCTTGCCCCCGCAAAACGTCTCCCTTAGCCAACTGCTTTAATAGCGGAAAGGGAAACGTGGATGAGGAACGGAAAACGAGGCAGATACACGCTGGAGTTCAAACAGGAAGCTGTGCGAGTGCACCAGTCGAGCCCGAGCCTGGCGGAAGCGGCGCGTACTTTTGGGAGTGGTCGAGCAGACATTATCGAACTGGGTAAGGGCGGATCGGGCGGGGAAGTTGAAGGAGGTCAGCGGCAAGGCCGGTGTGACGGCGGAGCAAGATGGAGATCAGTCGCTTGCGGGCGGAACTGGAGCGGGTGAAGATGGAGCGCGACATTCTGGGAAAAGCGACGGCATACTGTGTGCTACGAAAGCGTCCACCATAACAGTGATGGAAGCTGAGCTTCATTGAAGATGAGGGCAGGCCCCTCGGAATCGGCTTGCAGGAGCTGGTTTCAAACCGCCTCAAGCTGCAATGGTCAAGAGCCATTGTGGTGTGCGTTGAGGGAAAAGGCAAGGCGATGACTTTGTCAGGTGTGGATCAGGAAGACGAACGCAAGTAAACCGCTGATGACATGTCGAAAGTCGGAAATGATGTCAAAACCGGGGTCTGGTATGTGTTCCGGGATTAGGTTGGGGATACCTGTTTACTGTCCAATCGGCATCCGGCATTAAGGCGGCGTGAGCCTGATTCTGGCTTCAGTGAGGAACGTGGGAACCTGTCGTCCCGATGCGAAGGGAGAAGCTCAAGCAAATGGCCTTTGCGAGAGCCAGAGTACCGATGCGGGGCACAGGGGCGGAGACGCTCGAAGTAGAGATGAAGGTTCTGTAATGGAGCTGGATCGAAGGGGCGTCGTTGTCCAGCAATGTTATAGGAGCAACCTGAAAAGGGAGGACTCCTGTGGACAAAGCAAAACCGTTTTGTATTGCGAAGCGCGATGTATGGGAAGCATACAAGCGGGTGAAGGCAAACCAAGGTGCGGCGGGTGTTGACGGCATTTCCATTGCAGATTTCGAGCAAGATTTGGGTAACAATCTCTATCGGATCTGGAACCGGATGTCGTCCGGCAGTTATTTCCCGCCGGCGGTTCGCCGGGTTGACATACCGAAGGGAGGGGGACGGACGCGGCCGCTCGGAATTCCGACTGTCTCGGACCGCATCGCCCAGACGGTAGTGCAGCGATATCTGGAGCCAATACTGGAGCCTGTTTTCCATAACGACTCCTATGGGTATCGCCCCGGGAGGTCGGCACATGATGCACTGGCTGTGGCTCGGCAGCGATGCTGGGGACATGACTGGGTGCTGGACCTGGACGTTAAAAGTTTCTTTGATGAGATCGACTGGGAACTTTTGATGCGTGCTGTGCGCCACCATACGGACTGTGCATGGGTGCTGCTCTACATCGAGAGATGGCTGAAAGCGCCTGTGCGTATGCCGGATGGTACTTTGGAAAATCGCAAGAAAGGAAGTCCACAGGGTTCAGTGGTCAGCCCAATCTTAGCGAATCTGTTCCTGCACTATTCGTTCGATATGTGGATGCAGCGCCAGTTTCCTGCATGTCCATTCGAGCGTTATGCGGACGATGCCATCATCCACTGCAGCAGCGAGAATCAAGCTCGCCAGTTGCTGGACAAGCTTCAGCAGCGGTTTGCGGAATGCAAGTTGGAACTCAATCCGCAAAAGACAAAGGTCGTTTATTGCAGGGATGCTAATCGACGAGGCAATTATCCAGAACAGAACTTCGACTTTCTGGGCCATACTTTTCGGCCCCGCGGGGCGATGAACCGTTACGGGAAAATGTTTGTCAGTTTCATTCCGGCAGTCAGTGCGAAGGCCACCAAGGCGATGCATTCGGTTTTGCGCCAGTGGAAGTTCTCGCACCGAGGCGACCTTGGGTTGGACGAACTTGTGAGATGGCTGCTACCGATAGTTCGTGGTTGGGTCAACTATTATGGGCGATTCAATTCGGCAGCGCTGCATCAGGCGTTGCGCATGGTGGATGAGCTATTGGTTCGATGGGCGCGACGCAAATACAAGAGGTTCAAGAAGCGCCGCCACATGAGTTGATGCGGCATTGTTGGCCCATATCAGCTCGGTGTACGCGGAATATCGCGGAGCCTATGGCTGGCCTCGCATCTGGCGGGAGTTGGTCAAGCGCGGCATTGGTGTGGGCAAGCAGCGGGTACAGCGGCTGATGCAGCAGCACGGGATCCGTGCCCGTGGCAAGCGGTGTTTCCGGGTGGCGACCACCGACAGCCGGCACGATTTGC
Organism: uncultured Acidobacteriaceae bacterium; assembly: GCA_963745845.1. Taxonomy (GTDB): domain Bacteria; phylum Acidobacteriota; class Terriglobia; order Terriglobales; family Acidobacteriaceae; genus Telmatobacter. The sequence goes on from CAVUZE010000008.1 coordinate 986,614, forward strand.
CGGTGGCGCCGAATCGGTTGAACCGCAACTTCCGTCCAGCCGGGCCCAACCAGGCCTGGAGTGGTGACATCACCTGCATCGCCACCGAGGAAGGCTGGTTGTTTCTGGCAGTGGTCATCGATTTATTCAGCCGCAAGCTGGTGGGCTGGTCGATGCGGCCGGACATGCACCGCAGCCTGGTGATCGACACGCTGGAGATGGGCCTGTTTCAGCGCTGTCCGCAAAAGGGGCAGATCATCTTTCACAGTGATCGTGGCAGCCAGTATGCCGGTGACGATCTCCGTGCTGTGCTCGATCAACACGGCGTCATGGCTTCGATGAGCCGCAAGGGGAACTGTTGGGACAACGCAGTCACGGAAACGCTGTTCGGATCGTTGAAGGTGGAGCGACGGCACGGCGAGCGCTTTGAAACCATTCGCCAGGCCAAGGACACAGTCCTTGCGTGGTTGCTCTGGTATAACCGGCAACGCATGCACTCAACCCTGAACTACCTCAGTCCCGTGGAGTTCGAATGCCACTGGGAGAACGGACATTCACTGGCCGCCGCATGATGAATGCGGCAGCCGAAGCAGACGGTGGAAATGCCGGTCGATGTAAAGCGTGGAAAAACGATGAAGCTGTTTTCCCACCCTTCCCACGGACCTTGGAAATCGATCAAACCGATTTCCACATTCCCACCGTCACGACGACCACGACGAGATGAAGTAATCTCGAAAATCAACCGACCTAAGGGATACGCATTCTGAGGGCAAGCTCACGGTATGAATCGCTGGCTAGAGGCAAACCCAGAATTGAGATCACCCTGAGATCACCGCTTCCTGCAGACTATATGTTTGCTCACGCCCCGTTCCCGCGCAACATCCTCAGGCGTGCGTCCCTGCTTTAACGCAGTAATGATCTGCAGCTCAGAGGCAATCTGGATAGGCCCTCTAGAGAATAGATTGATACGCTGCCAACACCTGTGCCGTCGTATGATGCCACTTATATCGCTCAACAAACTTCAAGCCGATCACGATCTTTTCCTGCCTCGATGCCTCGTCTTCCAGAGCGGATTTCAATTTGGTCACAAAGTCAGCCTGATCCGATGGATCGAAAAAAAACGGTGCATCTCCACAAACTTCGAGCGTTGCCGGACTGGCTGCCACCAAAGCCGGCGTACCCAGCGACATGGATTCGAGAGGAGGAAAACCAAAACCTTCGTACAAAGAAGGATACACGAGAAGTCTGGCCATGGAGTACGCTTCGGTCAGGAGGTCCGAACTTGCGATCGGAACAGAGATTACAGCTTCCTGCAGACTGTGTCTGCGAATGAATCGCAACTCTTCATCTGTGAATGGGCCTCCCCCAAGGGCGAGGATGTCATAATCGGCGCGCAGCCCAGCCTCGGCAAATGCAGATAGGAATCCACGGAAGTTTTTATACTCCGCACGTATTCCTACATAAAGCAAAAAAGGCCGCTGAACCCTTTGAAGAAGCTCCATTTTTCCCGTTTCTGTACGCACCATGTGTGAAACGCCGCTATAGATCACCTTGCACCGGCTTGGTTCTACGCCATAAAAATGCTCCAGGTCAGCCCGGCTTGACTCGGAGACACACAGAACGAGATCCGCCCGTTGAAACATCCGGCGCTTCGTTCTTACGATGCGGGCGTGATCGGGAAACAGTTCTGGGAAGCGCTCTTGTATGCAATCGTGGTGTGTGGCTACGAATCGTCGAGCGCGCACAGTGGGCATGAAGCGGTAGAGGGTATTGTGGTAGATATCCCATTTTCGACCTGCGGCGCTCCAAGCGCCAGTTACCAGTTCATTTAGCGCATAGCGGGGCAAACCAGGACGCAACTTGGTGTTCCAGCCTCGAATGTGCGCGCCAAAGCGCTCCAGTTGGCGAAACGGATAAATGCAACGATTAAGCCCAAGAAAAACGTCAATATTCGCGAATGCGCCACGGCTCAGATGGGACGCCAGCTCAAAGTAGTAAGAGGAGATCCCCCCTGAGTTCTGCAACGAGAAGACCTGGTGGTCGTAGACTATGCGCATGCGAAATGGCTCATCCTCCGGCGCGTTCTCCACTATTCTAGAGCTTCATCGGGCATGCGCTCGTTCATGCCCACCCCAAACGGATTAACTGGAGCGCCATTATGCCCGAGCTTGAAGAATTCAGATATCCGTGGCATTCCTGTGTGGAATTCTTTGCAGGCGGCTACTTTAAAGACTTTCTTGCCTTGCATTTAGCTCTTGCGTATATCGCGATGCTCGTGCTTTGCACCGTGCTATTTCGGTCCAAACATACACTTGTCCAGAAGTTTGTGACACTCTATTTCGCGCTTACCCTTTTCAATAATTATGCATTTGAAGTTGGCGGCGTTACGATCGGCGACGTTTTCGGCATTTTGGCGTGCGGAATATTCCTATTCAAAAGCCTGTTCAACAGTTCGATCTTTAGAATCCCAAGACTTGCGTTTGGGCTGTTCGCCTTATGTGGGCTGATTATTGCACATCAGATCATCATGGGTTCAATATACCCGGAGCTAAACGAAGGAACAACCGGAATCACCCGGATGGCGGTCACACTGAAGATTCTTATTTTCGCGATCATTGTGTGGGCATTTTCTCGCGAGTTTCGGACGACCGATTCACTTCACTGGCTGATGCAGTGGACGGTCAGCTTCGCGCTGATCGGCGTCGGTGCCTATTTTGTCCAAGGCATGATTCTCGCCACCGGCCATCTCCCGTACGGGACGTTCTTCGACGCCGGGTTTGTCGGCATTCCCGCCTTCGGCAGCGTATCGATTGAGCGCGGCCACTTCGGGAAGTTCCTCACCCCGCTCTTTCCAGTGTTTCTTATCATGTACCGTAAGCACCACAGGAAATGGGCGTGGATTGGCTTTGTCGTCGTCACCTCCATCAATATCTCAGCATCGAGCCTGGCCTTCTTCACGGTATACCTGCTGCTCACGGCTTTCGCTTATCGCGATCGTCTCAAGAAGCTGAAGTACCTCGCCGGGGCAACCGTTACTCTCGCTGGGGTTGTCGCTATATGTATTGCAATGCGCGGGGTGCTCTTGGGCCTCGTCAATAAAATCATCACACTCGCTTTCGAGGGGGAGTCTGGTGGCGGCCGCGGGGTCGGGAACTTTCTCGATTACATGCGTCTCTATCCCCTGGGCATGTCATACGGCGGAAGTACGCTCCGCAACATCAGCAGTCTGGATGAGATGAACAGCGGCATCTTGGCGATCTTCACCCAGTTCGGAATTATTTCCCCGATTGTGCTCTGTGCCTATTTAGTGCTTCTTGTCGTCTCCATCAGGCGAGCAAAGCAATTCTCAGATCCTGTTACAAGGAGGATGCTCGTGATCGGTATTCTGATGACTGGGATGATCTTCGCCACCGACATTCTGTGGTTCGTTCCCACGATCTGGTTGCCGATCATCATCGCCATGACAGGAACGGAGGAGAGTAAATGTACCCTCTGCAATCCTCTCCCCCGTCGCGCCAGGATCCGTATAGCCACGGTTCAAAAAGACGATTGGGCCGAGAGTCCGATCGGGGCTGATAGCCTCTAATCCGTTTTGACTTCAGGAAATTGCACTGTTTGATTTATCTTCCCGCAACGGTGGCCGGCCAGTTAACTTCCGATACTCATCGATGCAAAACCGCGAAACAGTTTCACCCCATAGCTTATTTATGGTCGATTTCACGGCTGCCTTCGAAAAGAACGAGAGCTGGTGAAGATAGTTAGTAAACCCAAACTCTCGATTAATTCGAATGATTTCTTTCGCCGCAACCATGGTGTGTCTCACGTCTGTACTTACGCCCCCAATGGAGGCGGACGCCACTATAATGTCAGAGAAAACCGGTCGCGCTCTTTGAATGCTCTTATAGAGCAGTTTGCTATCTGCCGCGATTCTGTAAGTGATGTCGAATGGTGCCTCGACCGAGAGAATACGCTTGCGGTGAAACACCCCCTGATGATGAGGGATTACAGGCCTTCCAGATCTCCATCGGCCGCACATTTGGTCCCATGGGCAATTCAAAGTCTCGACGGGTATCGTCCCGCTCTTGGTGAGGAGCACTTTACCGTAAAAGATTTCGGTTTCCAAGCCTGCATCGCGGACTACTTCCGCCATTGATGTCAATACGTTGGCGTCATAGAATAGATCGCCGGCACCGAGAAATATCGTCCATTCACCGGTAATCAAACGACTGGCTTTGTTGAATGCGTCGTAAACACCTCTATCAGGTTCGCTTACCCAGTAATCGATTGCGTCCTCATATTTACGGAGAATACTGAGCGTTCCATCAGTTGATCCGCCGTCGATGACGATAAATTCCACATCGGAATAACTCTGGCCCAACACGCTGATAATGGTCGACTGCAGACGCTCAGCGCCATTGAACACGGCTGTGACCACTGTAAACAGGGGGCGCTTGGTACCATTAACTGACGAGGTTCCACCGAGCCTTTTTCCTCCGGATTTTGATCCAACATCGCTGCTCATTGAGAATCAATTGGATGCACTTGCCCGAGAGGATCATCTGTCTGAACCGGGAGAATGCAACGCGCCTAAGTGGCATTTTATCTTGGTTGAGCCGGTTTCATAAGCCCTGAGGAACTAAACTTTCTCATGTGTTCTTCCTCTGCTCGATCCCCAGAGCAGCCTTAGCAGGGTGCGGGGTGTCGAGGAACGAAGGACGACTGAGGATAGAACGAGATCGCCACGCTATTGCCCAAAAAAGGCGGTTTGCAATTGCCCGAAGCGCTCATAGAGAACCGTTTTTAATTGTGCGAGTTAAGCATTGGATGGCCACTGAGCTGCCTCCCTTGATTTAGTCCAACTGAAGTGAGAGTTCTCCGATAAATTGGGGCCACGGGAGCCCTTTGGGGGAGGACTTCAGATGCGGAAGAGCCGGTACACGGAAGAGCAGATCGCAGGGATCTTGAAGGAGTCGGAGGCGGGGCTGGAGACCGCAGAGCTGTGCCGCAAGCACGGCATCAGCGAGCAGACGTTCTATCGCTGGAAGGCAAAGTACGGCGGTCTGGAAGTGAGCGACGCGCAACGTCTGCGGCAGCTTGAGGAAGAGAACCGCAAGCTGAAGCAGTTGGTAGCCGAGCAGGCTTTGGACATCGTGGGCTTCAAGGCGGTGCTATCAAAAAAGTGGTAAGCCCACAGGCCAGGCGAGAAGCCGTGAAGATCTTTCGCGCAGCAGCGGATTGTTCGGAACGGCATGCCTATGGGCAACTGGGAAGTGTTGCGGGCGATGGTGCGTTATCGCCGGCGGCGAGCCGATTTGCGGAAGCCAATGAGCGGCTTCGAGAGCGACTACGGGAACTTGCCGAGGAGCGCCGCCGCTGGGGATACCGTCGGCTGCATGTTTTGCTGGAACGGGAAGGCTGGACAGTGAACAGCAAGCGGGTCTACCGGTTCTACGTGGAAGAGAAGCTGGTGGTGCGCAAGCGGAAGCGCAGGCGCCGGATCTGTGCACAGGCACGAGTGTTGTTAGCTGCACCAGCGAGGAAGAACGAGACCTGGACGAGGGACTTTCTACAGGATTCATTGGCCAACGGTCGCAAGGTACGCACCTTGTCGATCGAAGATGCTTACACGCGGGAGATGCTGGCCATCGAGGTCGATACATGCTTGCAGGCGCTGCGGGTGGTTAGGGTGCTGGAGAGGTTGCGGCATGACCGTGGACTGCCGGAGCGGATCGTGATTGATCACGGAACAGAGTTCACTTCGAAGGCATTGGCGTGAGTGCCTGACGCTCCACGCCGACACAGCTCTGAGCGGTGAGAAGGTCGCAGCCGCACGGGATAAGATCGTTGCCAGCCGCGGGGCGCCGAAGTCGATCACTGTGGACAACGGTACCGAATTCGCAAGTAGAGCAATGGACCACTGGGCCTGCGCCAACGGAGTGCACTTAAATTTCATCCGGCCAGGACGGCCAGTCGAGAACGGCTACATCGAAAGCTTCAACGGAAGATTGCGCGATGAGTGCTTGAACGTGGAAGTGTTCATTACGTTGGCCGATGCTCGCCGCAAGCTGGCACTCTGGCTGCACGATTACAACCACCACCGGCCTCACTCCGCACTGGCCGATCGCACGCCAGCTGAGTTCGCAGCCGTATGCAGCGGTGGGAATGACGGCGATAAGACCGCCTTGGAAAACGCTCCGCGTTTACCACATTTCCACCGCACGGCGGCTGGCAGTGATCTGAACTACGCTCCGGTCTCAACGCTCTTGCTAGAGACCATCACTTGAGTTACATTAACCGCAATCGTGCCCGCCAAACGGGCACTAATCGAACCACAGGCCGAAATTTCCAATCTCGCGCGGCACAGTTTTCCGGGGCGGGTCACTCAAACCCGAGCGCTCTCACTTACGCGGACTAACCGAATTGGGCAGCTCACAAGTTGCCAAACAAGCGAAGTTCTATTAGCATCCCTCCAAGATCCCTCAACGTTGACCACACAAGCGCATGAGCCGATCACGTTTCTTTGAAGGACACTCGGGGAGACTACATTGGAGAGGATGGTGCTCGTTCATCGTACGTTACTACTTCGCTTTTTCATTTCACTCGCAATAATTCTGCAAAATTGCGGATGCGGCGTGACATGTACCGTAGCTCCCTCGATTTCCGGCCAGCCCAGCAATCAGACCGTGATCATCGGTCAACCTGCGCTGTTCACGGTTGCCGCATCCGGTTCCCCTTCGCTCGCTTTTCAGTGGCTGAAGAACGGTACTCCGATTCCGGGCGCAAACCTCCCATCGTACATTACTCCTGCGCTTTCATTGGCCGACTCTGACTCCGTTTTTACCGTTACTGTGCGAAATCGTTACGGTACGATTACGAGTAGCCCCGCGGCCCTTACTGTAAGCTCCTCGGGAAACAGTAATATCAGATTTGTTGCTCCGACCGGAAACGATTCTAACCCAGGCACAATCGATCAGCCCTATCAAACACTTCAGCACTGTGCAACCGCCGTGACTCAAGGGGGGACCTGCGCAGTGCGAGCGGGAACATACCGGGAGACGGTTACTCCGAATTCGGGAATCACTATTGAGGCATACAATTTCGAATCTGTCGTCGTTGACGGGTCCGACCCTGTAACTGGATGGGTGCCCTATCAAGGCTCAATATATAAAGCGAACGTATCACTGTGGTCCGACGACACCAATCAGATATTTGTCGGAAGCGAAATGATGACCGAAGCTCGGTGGCCCGATGGCAACGACGTGTTCCATGTGAGATGGGCTGTGGCAGGGAAGGGCACAGACTCAGGACATATAGTAGATTCTGATCTGCCGATGCAGGATTGGACGGGAGCAACGGTCCATCTCTGGAGCGGCACAGACCCCTTTTCGCACGAGACGGGAACGGTCACGAGCTCGAGCGCGGGCCAATTGGCGATCAGTCTCCCGGCGCCGGGTACTTGTCCGGACATTTGCCCGGCTGCCGGCGGCTACTACTATCTTCTTGGCACGCTGAATGCACTTGACGCCGAAGAGGAATGGTATTACGAACCAAGTGCTGGAGTCCTTTATTTCATGGCTCCCGGCAAGGCGAATCCGAATTCTATCGATGTTCGAGCAAAGCGGCGGCAGTACGCTTTCGATCTCCGCGGAAAATCTGGAGTAACCTTGCGAGACATGGGTATCTTCGCGAGCACTGTAATTATGGATCAGTCGAGCGCGGACAACACACTCGATCGAATGAACGCAGAATACGTCTCACAGTATACGCAATTGCCGGTGGGCTCAGGCGACCCATTCAGCATTCTCCAAACTCACGAGTGCTGCACGGGGATCGTTGTGAACGGAACCGGAAACATAGTCCAGAACAGTACGATTGCGTGGAGCGCGGGCGACGGCATAGCACTCGAAGGAAACAATAATACGATAAGAAACAACCTTATTCAGAATGTCGATTACAGCGGCGACTACACATCCGGGATCGTCATTGACGGGACCAATAATGAGATTGAGTACAACACAATCAATACGACTGGCCGACAGTCCATTCTTATGAATGGTGTCACCAACGAAGATATAGGGCATAACAATCTGTATGCAGCGATGGTGTTGAGCCGAGACGGCGCGGCTATTTATACTTGCTGCAACCAAGTTGCCTCAGGTACCCGGATTCATCATAATTGGATTCACGACACCACTCAAGTCGTTAGCGGCTTGGGCGACTCTGGCTCCCTTTCTGGGATATATATTGACAACGGGAGCCACGGCTTCGATGCGGATCAAAATGTGCTGTGGAATAATCAGCGCGATAACATATACATTAACGGTGCAGGGATTGGTTTAGACGCTAACTATATTCACAACAATACCATTCCGGACCGTTCATCGGACGGTGTCATCCTTGTCGGAGGCGTTCCAAACTGTACTTCGACTCGGGTTGTGGATAACCGAGTGGCGGTTAGCGTGCTCAACACAGATGATGGGTCGCCATGCGCCGAATTCAATAATACTTCCTCAGCTCCAGGGGCAACCGAAATGACTCTCACTACAGAAGTTGGATGCAATTTTGCCGGCTGCTCCACAAATCCGCCTCCGGGCTTCGGCGACGGGAATGCTGTGACTCCCTGCCCTGTTACGTGGGTTGCAAGCCTTAATGCTCCAATCGCAGTGATGAAACAAAAAGCAGGAAGCAGGGCCTATCCGTATCTGCTGTTTTCCGGAGCAGATCAAATGCAAGACCTGTCATCTGACGCATCGTGTTCTTATCGCACCGGCAGCAAACAGCAAGGCGGATCATAGATATGAATTTTTAGACAATTCTTTAGATTTTCAGCCCTTGGCGGTCATATTTGAAATGCTCATTCGACATTTTGGCTGATCTAGTCCCGGTTGTTTGGACAGTTTTAGCTGTCGATGGAGCGTAGGTACTGTTCGTAGTCGTTGAGGCGAAGATCACCAGAACTTGCTTCTTCAGCTCCAATGGCTGTGGGAAGGGCGGCTTGTCCGCGCTTGGTTGATAGCGTGATAAGGGCGCAAAGAACTCCACCTCTCGTGGAAATTGTATCAGGTCCGGCGTTTGCACCTTCCGGCTGCAGTGGGGACGCCGTTTGTTTGAAGAACCATATAAACTCTCGTTAAAGAGGTCTTTCGCCAAAAACAGATGGTCCGCAAACTCGGTATCGCAATTGATTGTAGAATTACGAGTTTTCAGCAAGGGGTGGGCACGGCAGTGCTGGCGCTCGCTAAGGCGTTTTCCAATTCAGATGTCGCCGATCAGGAATACACTTTCATCGTTCGCGAGAGTATGCTGGACTGGCTTAAACCGTATGTGTACGGACCCTGCAGGTTGGAAGGAATCCCGGAACCGGCAATTTCGACCGTCAAGAAGGCTGTGCGGTGGATCGCGCCGCTGCGATATGTCTACCATAAATACTGCGACCGGACTGCGTATGCTCCGGCATCTGACGGGTTTGTCGAATCCAGGCATTTCGATGTCGTTCACTTTGTGACCCAGATAGCCTACCGGACGGAATTGCCGAGTATCTTTCAGCCTCACGACTTGCAACATCTTCATTATCCGCAGTTTTTCACCAAATCGGATTGTACCCAACGGGAGCGACTGTATCGCGCCTTCTGCCAACAAGCCTCCTACGTGTGTGTGCAAACCGAATGGACCAGACAGGATGTTATTCGCCAATACGGGATTGCAGAGGAGAAGGTTGTTGTCATCCCATGGGGATCTGTATTCGACGCATACGAAAATCCTTCGGCGGAAGAGATTGAAGCCGCCGTCAGCAAATATAGGCTCCCGAGCTCTTTCTTCTTCTTTCCGGCTGCGACTTGGCCCCATAAGAACCATGAAGTGATCTTTCGAGCAATTAAGATTCTGAAGCGAGAAGACGGAGTGGCTCCGCATGTTTTCTTCACGGGTTCGTCGACATGCCATCGCCATGCTCTAGACAAACTGGCGCGCGACCTTGGGGTAACCGAGCAGGTGCATTTCCTGGGGTTTGTGACTCCCACGGAGTTGCAAGCAATTTTCAGGAGCGCGACGGCCATGATCTATCCCAGCAGATTTGAGGGCTTCGGTCTCCCAATCCTTGAAGCATTCCATGCCCGTCTCCCCGTGTTGTCTTCAAACGCGACCACTTTGCCCGAAGTGGCGCGCAACGGGGCACTATACTTTGATCCGGATTCGCCCGAGGAGTTGGCGGTGTTGATGAGAGCCATTCTGAACAAGCCGGATCTCCGCAAGGACCTGATTGAAAAGGGGACATTAGTATTATCGCAGTACACCTTTAGCGACACGGCCGCAAAGTTTCGAACGCTCTACGAGCGAACAGCCGCGTTGCACTCAGCGCGCCATAAGTGGCCTCAGGAATCCGCAACAGTTTGATGGAGAAGAATGGCATGGGCAACGGAGTGGGGGATGAGGAATCTGCGCCAGAGAGGAATGGCCAGATGACGAATCCGGGATTTGGCGCGGACTCGTCACTACCGAATTGCAAGGTGTGCGATGTGGTGTCGGTCCTATTCGGAGAGACAAACGTCCTCGGAAGATACCGTGTCCAGTATTTTCGTTGTGAGCAATGCGGGTTCATCCAGACTGAAACCCCGTATTGGCTGGAAGAAGCTTATTCCTCAGCGATTGCGCGCCAGGATGTTGGAATAATGCAGCGCAATCTAATGAACTGCGAAGTAACCTCAGCGGTCCTCAATCTTCTCTTCCCAGGCTTTACTAAGGGTCTTGATTTTGGTGGCGGACATGGAATGTTCGTCCGTCTCATGAGGGACCGAGGCTTCAATTTCTTCTGGTCAGATATGCACGCCGCGAATGATTACGCGCGGGGGTTTGAGCTGGAGCACGAGACCAGCTTCGATTTTCTCACGTCCTTTGAAGTGCTTGAGCATTTGGTTGATCCCGTCCGTGGGCTTGAGAAAATGATGAGCCTGTCTGAAAACGTGTTCGTCTCGACCTGTCTCGTGCCCGAACCGGCGCCGCAACTGGATGATTGGTGGTACTACGTCCCTACGACCGGTCAGCATGTTTCCTTCTATACCAAGGAATCGCTTCGTCTCATGGCACAACACTTCGGCAGACACCTTCTGTCCTATGGCTCATATCATCTGTTCACCCGGAAGCCGCAGAACCGCCTTCTTTATCATCTCGCCAACCGCGTCAAGCTTGCGCGAATCGTCAACTACGTCTTTAGACGCACCAGCCTGATCGAGAGCGACTTTGAGAAAATGAACCGATAGACTTCAGCAGAGCAGGGTTGCCCGCTCCGTCTCATTTAAGCTGAAGAACGGGCCAACAGCCGTCGCGCCTTTCTGGAAACGCGCTGAAGTTTGGACTGCGGGAGCATGTCGTGAACGCGCCGTCGGTCGAGGCTCCGCAGGGGGATAAAACTCGAAGGGTGCTTCAATGGAAATTCCATCGGATACGCTGGAAGCATGAATCGGGCATCGGTTTGAATAGTGTGAGTCGCACCTTCTCCAAAGCCGATATTCGTAACTAAGTTGACATTGGGAATGATAGTGAGCGAGTTGTTTTTCAGCCCTGTATATAGCCATTGATAATCCCAGGTGTCGGGACCTCTGTTTTCGTGCATCGCATCGAAGATCTGCGTCCAGAACTCGACAACCCTGGGCTCATCGAAAATCTCTTCCAACATTCGCCGCTCTCTAAGCTCTGGCCAATCGACAAGGTAACGGTCATATCGCTGCCATTCCGACCTCCACGTTGCCCAACCCCAGATGCCCCCGATTTGCGAGAAATAGTAGCTGTCGGCGGGTTTCATGTATTGTCCTACAAGATTGTCGCCGGAAATATATGCGATCCTGTTGTCGCCCCGGTACCTCTCAAGTAACTCCTGGCAGAAGGGGAAGAAGGAAGGATCCGGAAGACAATCATCTTCCAGTATGATCGCTTCCTCGACCTGGGAGAACACCCAATTCAGTCCACTGATCATCCGCTCCCGGCAACCGAGGTTGTTCTCGGAGAAATTCCTGAACACCTCACATGGCCAACTAACCGAGGCGACGATCTCACGCACCTGACGGCAGATTTCCGCCTCCCCTTCTCTATGTTGTCGTGCCCCATCGGCAATCAGTAACAATTTCGCAGGCCGAGCTTTGGAAATTGCGTTGAATACCCGACGCGTAGTCTCCGGCCTCTTGAACACGAAGAATGCGATAGGCGTTTCCAATGTCTCTGACTTCATTGGTGATTTCCTCGGTGCACGTTTCGGGAGGGTACTAAACCTCACAAGCCACTGCGAAAAGTCCGGAGTAGCGCGCTCGGAAGCAATGCAACGCGCGCGGGGGATGTGGGGGCTGGACTGGGCTAGACTGGCGTTGGCGCTCAGATCGCGTTTGGGAATGGGCCATGTGCCCCATGTTGAACTTGCTATAGTATACAGACCAGAAGAAACACCAATTATGATTTCGACGGATCGCCGAATGACGGAAAGCCGAACTTCCGATCTATGAGCTGTGCATGGCTAGCGCCAGCGATCGACGCGGAATATTCATCCAACCATCTTTCAGCATGGTCTAAGGATCCAGCACTTTGAAGAAATCAGCGTTCGGCGCAAGCATATCAAGAGAATTAGACAAGATCGGCCCTGGCTTGCGCAGAATACTCGAAAACATGGGCTGGCTCATGGTAGACCGGGTTGTTCGGTTGGGAATGGGTCTGTTCGTCGGGGTGTGGGTCGCACGTTATCTGGGACCGGACCAATTCGGCAGTCTGAACTTCGCGGTAGCGTTCGTTACCCTTTTCGGAACATTGGCTGCCCTTGGTTTGGATGCAATTGTGGTGCGGGAGCTGTTACATAAGCCCGATGACGCGCCTGAAGTTCTAGGAACGACGCTCGCGCTTCGGATCGGCGGCAGCGTCTTGACTATGGGTATAGCAATTGCCACCGTTAGATTGATTCAACCTAACGACAGGCAGGCACTTCTGCTGGTGAGTATCTACTCGCTGATGCTGGTTTTTCAGGCGTTCGATACTATCGATCTTCTCTTCCAATCGCAGGTGCGCTCGAAGATCACTGTTTGGGCAAAGAACGCGGCTTTTCTGGTCTTCGCCGCGGTTCGCGTATTACTCATCTATGCCAAAGCGCGCGTATGGATGTTCGTTGCGGCCATGACCGGAGAGTTTGCGCTTGGCGCAATTGGCCTTGTATTCGCTTACTGGTTGGTTGGCGGACGGATATCTTCTTGGCAAAGCAGTAGGAGGAAAGCTTCCTACTTGCTGAGCCAAAGCTGGCCCGTGGTTTTTTCGGGATTGGCCATTATGGTCTACATGCGTCTGGACACGGTCATGCTCAAGATTATGCAAGGGGACTATGCGGTCGGTCTGTATTCGGCCGCCACAAGAGTATCGGAGGTATGGTATTTCATTCCCACCGCCGTCGTCTCCTCTGTATCGCCGGCCATCATGAGTGCAAAGGACAATCCGGAGCTTTTCTATGGGCGGATTCGTAAACTGTTCTCGCTGATGACTCTCTTGGCCTGCGTCATCAGTTTTGTCGTGGCGCCCGCTTCAAGCAAGATCATCCACATACTGTATTCGAATAGTTACAGCGGCGCGGGGCCGGTGCTCGCAGTTCATATTTGGGCATCCGTCTTCGTCTTTCTCGGCGCCGCGCAGGTTCCCTGGGACATAACCAAGAATCTGCAGAAACTCGGGCTCTACAGGACCCTCTCGGGAGCTGTGATCAATGTGCTGATGAATCTATACCTGATCCCGAAGTATTCCGCTATGGGCGCGGCCATCGCAACCGTCGTCTCGTATGCCATCTCAGCGGTGTTCGCTAACGCGTTCAGCGGTCAAACGCGGCGCATCTTTTATATGCAGTTACGATCATTTATACCTGGCAAGTTTTGGGATTTCACAGATTGACGACTGGCCTCATAGCTAGGTCTTTGACCGTGAGATTATGTCTCTTTGTAGCTGAATTTCCGGCGTGCCTTTTTACGGGTGAACTGCCAGTTGATGGTGACATGATCGCGGTTCATTTTCCAGTTCCACGCCTGTGTTTCCTGCTGCAGTTCTGCCAGGGACGGGATCCGTCTGCGGCCCAGGCACCGGCGAGAGAAAGAGCCGATCTCTATCTCCGCCTGGTTGAGCCAGCTGCCGTGCTTTGGTGTGTAGTGCACTGGGAACCGGTCCCACAGCAGACCTCCGATCTTTTGTCCAAATCGTTCCACCATTGCCCTGCGCGTGTGAGAAGCTCAGGTTGTCCATCACCAAATGGATGGTTTCAGCCCCTGGATAACTGGCCACGATCTCCACCAGGTAATCGGCGAATTCCGGCGAGGAGCGGTTGGCGGTGGGCTTGGTAAAGTGCCGCCCGGCTTTCGGCTGAACGCCGCAGAAGACGTTAGCCGTGCCGCATCGCTCGTACTCACAATCGCGACGGACGATCCGTCCCGGGCGCATGGGCCGCGGGGGACAGACATCGGCATGCAGCACGACCGGCTTTTCATCTAAGCAAACCACAGGCTCCTTCTCCGATAGCGGCTTTTCATAAAGCACGTCTTCCATGCAGGCTATATAGTCCTCATTCAGTTCCGCCACGCACCAGCTTTTTTCCCGCCACGGATTTGTCATCGTCTATGCGTTGTTTCGACGCTTCATGGCGAGTACTCTAAGCGCAGAAAACGCTATCTGGCTTACGATAAGTCAATAACAGATCAGCACTGTCTCATTAGTCGGATGAAAGGGATCAAGTCGTCGCACAAGAAACGTATAGCCTTGTGTAAGGTTGTGTATCATTGGCTTTATCTCAAGAAAATCCTTAGCCGAATGGTAAATCGAGATGATGAGGACTGGCTTGTGCGTCTCAATCGTCCGTTTCGCCCCCAGGATTGCTTGATATTCCATTCCTTCTATATCGAGCTTGATCAGGCCGGGCGTGATGTTTCTTTCTGCACAGAATTCATCGATCGACCGTACGCGCACGTCTCCGTAAGTCTCGTTATTTACCGTCAGGCTGGCGACAGAAGAATGTCCTGCCACATGTGCGACTGACTCTGACGCTCCTAATCCTGCTGCTTCAATGAAGACATTATGAACTCGATTCATTCTAAGTGTCTGCTCCAACGCTTCTCTGTTGCGTCTGTTTGGTTCAAAGCAGTAAATAGAACTGACGTCATATTCACTGATCGCCAGCGCGGAATCTCCAATAAAAGCTCCGCCATCGATTGCTATGGCACCCTTCAAACGCTGCCTCCCGTCAGGAATAAAATCGAGACCGCTGTGAGATGCAAATACGCTGACAGATAAGCCACCGCTCCCTTCCGGGAAATGAAATCTCCCGTGTTGTTGCCTCATCACATTTGAGAATTCAAGTTGAAGCGACCTCTCATATGGCGTGAATATGCGATCGGTACGATAGGCTACGATGCTGTCAAATCTGCATAGCGGCGCCATATAAAAATATCGGTCTGCAACAGACCGGATGATGCCTATACTGATGTCGTCCATGCCTTCGCAAAGAAACTTGAGTCTCGATTCAATCTCTTTACTGTTTTCCAATAGATAGTCGCGCCACACATCGGTGAAAATCATGTCAAACTGCGCAACGCGTCTTTTGAGAGAACGCTCAACAAATCGGTTTTCCGATACGATCACTTCGATTGCTTTGCTCGCAGCCTTCTTCCAGGCCGCGAGATCTAGTATTCTCTTTGATGAACTGTTACGACCCATCGTTCGCGTCCCCCGCTCCTTAGATGTTGCGCTAGACCTAGTGTAGCGTCTCACGCAGATCGTCTTTTATTCAGTGCGGTCTGAGCGCGGGTGACTTTTTCGAGGATGTCGCTTGCTTTGGCTGTCCAGATGAACGGTTTGGGGTTCTTGTTATGGACGTCGATATAACTTCCGATTTCAGTGATGAGCTGCTCGAGGTCCTGGAAGACTCCGCGTCTGATGCGGTTATGGGTCAGGTCGCGGAAGAATCGTTCAATCATATTGAGCCAAGAAGCGGATGTGGGCGTGAAGTGAACATGGAAGCGTTTGTGCATTTCCAACCAACGTTGGACTCGTGCATGTTTGTGAGTCGAGTAGTTATCGCAGATCAGATAGATTTCTTTGTTAGCCGGTATGGTCTGATCGATCATGCGCAGGAACTTCAGCCACTCCTGATGACGGTGTTTCTCCTGACACAGGCCGAAGACCTCTCCATTGGCGGGATTCAGCGCGGCGAACAGGGTCGTGGTGCCGTTGCGCTTGTAGTCATGCGTCATGGTTGCGCCTCGGCCCTTCTTCATCGGCAGCCCAGGCTGGGTGCGATCCAGAGCTTGAATCTGGCTCTTCTCATCCACAGACAACACCAGAGCGTGTTCGGGCGGATTGAGGTACAGTCCAACGATTGCTTCCAGCTTGTCTGCAAACTGCGGGTCGTTGCTCACCTTGAAACTATCGACACGATGCGGCTTGAGGCCGTTGGCCCGCCAGATGCGCGAAACGGAAGCCTTAGGGAACCTCTGCGCAGGTGCCTGATTTTGTAGCGACGACTTGGCCGCAGATGATTTTTGGGTTGTGAGGCAGTTTTGCGATGAAAGATACTGGCCGGAGTTTGTCTTTTTGATCTCTGTGAGGCAGTTTTTGCAGCCTCAAGAGACACTATGCCCTTAGGGGAGTCAGCCGGTTGCGGTGTTGGTACAGGTTGACCAGCGCGAAGGCCGCGCATAGCCACTGGTGATTCTTCCTGATGCCACGGTAACGGACCTTGGTAAATCCGAAGACACGCTTCAGGATACGAAAAGGATGCTCCACCTTGGCTCTAACTCGAGCCTTGGTTGTGTTCTTGCGCTTGGCTTCTTCATCCACATAGCCCTTGTATTTGGTCCGGCGGCAAGTCATGTCCTGCGCCTTCGGCGCGACTTCGTGAATCGCCTTGGTCTGACCCTGATAGCCGCCATCGCCCCAAACCTTGCGCTCCTCGCCATGCAATAAGTCGGGCAGCATATGTTTGTCCGACACGCTGGCTGCCGAGGTAGCCACCGAATGCACCACCGTCTCCTTGCTATCCACACCGATGTGCGCCTTGGCTCCGAAGTACCACTGATTGCCCTTCTTGACCTGATGCATCTCAGGGTCCCGCTGGCCGCTGCTGTTCTTCGTCGAACTCGGTGCGTGGATAATCGTCGCGTCTACGATGGTGCCAGTCGAGATGCGGATGCCCTTCGTTTCCAGGTAGCGATTCACCGTGTCCAGCATCTGCCCGCACAGATCATGCTGTTCAAGCAGGTGGCGGAAGCGGAGGATCGTGGTTTCATCTGGCGCCGCGGCCACGCCCAGATCCACCCCAGCAAAACGCTGCAGCACAGCCGACTCATAGAACGCTTCTTCCATCCCGGGATCGGACAAGCCAAACCAATGTTGCAAAAAATAGGTCCGCAGCATGATCGACAAGCCCACCGGCTGCCGGCCATTGCCTGCCTTGGGATACACGGGCTCGACTAGCGCCAGCAACTCAGACCACGGAACCACCTGGTTCATCTGGTCAAGAAACAGCTCCCGCTTGCTCTTGCGACTATACTTCGCAAAGCTCGCCTGCGATGCCAGTGTTTGCTGAAAACGCGCCCCTCGTTTCATGCTTATAGTTTATTCAAGAATGACACGGGCTGCGGACTTGTGCAGAGGTTCCCTAGGTGACGGTTTGGCTCAAATGATGGAAACACTTATTTCGTTAGCTGAAATCCGCGAAGCCGCGGCACGCATCGCCGGCATCGCCGTCAAAACGCCGCTAATCCGAGCGCCGTTTCCAGGTGTCGCGGGTGAGATCTGGCTTAAAGCCGAGAGCCTGCAGCCCATCGGCGCCTTCAAAATCCGCGGCGCGGCGAACAAGATCCTGCAACTCACTCCAGAAGAAATCGCACGCGGAGTGATCACCTATTCCAGCGGCAACCACGCGCAGGGCGTGGCCTATGCGGCGCGGGCAGTTGGAGCGAAGGCCGTCATCGTCATGCCATCGAATGCCCCGTCAATCAAGCGCGCTGCCACGCTGGCCCTCGGCGCAGAAGTCGTGGATGTGGGCAATGCTTCGAGCGAGCGCTTGGCTGTCGCGGAGGAACTGGTCCGCAAACACGGCTACATCGTGGTTCCGCCTTATGACGACGAGAAGATCATCGCCGGGCAGGCTACGTGCGGATTGGAAATCGTCGAACAGCTCCCCGACGTCGACCTCGTGCTGGCCCCGGTCTCGGGCGGGGGGCTCCTGAGCGGAGTCGCCGCGGCGATCAAGCAACTCCGCCCCACCGCAAAAGTCTTTGGCGTCGAGCCCGAACTTGCTGGCGATACCGCAGAGAGCTTTCGTTCTGGCAATATCGTCGAGTGGCCCGCCGAGCTGACCAGCCGCACCATCGCCGACGGGCTGCGCACGCAGAGTGTAGGCGTAAGGAACTTCGCCCACATCCAAGCATTCGTCGACGGGATCATCGCCGTCACCGAGGCTGAGATTCGCGCTGCCATGCGCGCAATCGTCACGACGGCGCGTCTTGTTCCCGAACCCAGCGGCGCGGTCGCAACGGCGGCTCTGTTATTTCACGCCGACCAGTTGCCCCCGTATCACAAGGCTGTTGCAATTATCAGTGGCGGCAACGTCGCCCCGGAGTTGCTGGCCCAGGTGCTTACTGAAACTGGCCCGTAACGTCGTTGCACTATGATCTTTTCAGCGATGAAGTTTCGGAACCCTACCCTCAAAACAGTTGTGGCCACTGCCGTCGTCCTATGCACGGCCCTCGGCGCCAACGCCGACAAAAAGAAAGACCAACTGGTAAAGCCAATGGCCGGACCGCGCGCCACGGCTCTGCGCGTCACCTGGCTCTACATCACGCCCGACAAGAGCGCTCAGAAAGTGGATCGGGTACAGGTCGGTCGCGAGATGGTCGTGGCCGAGAAGAGCGGTCCCTGGATGCGGGTCTATGCGAATACCGACATTGAGGAAGAGCACACCAGCGATCAGCCAATCTTCGGCGCGGCCGAAACACCTCCGCCCATCTCCGGATGGATGGAAGCCAAGGGCGTGATCGTCGAGGATACGCCCAACGGCGACCTGGTGCTAATGGGCGCAGCAGCCAACCAAGAGGCCGAAGCCAACGATCCGCGCGGTCCGGCCAATGCTGCCAGGAGCGCTCACCTGCTCTATCGGCGGCTCGCGGAAATGTTCCCCAATTCGCCTTTAGCGCCCGAGGCCGCGTGGCGGGCGGCGGATATTCTGTGGCAGATTCAGAAAAGTGACTTCAGTGCCTTGCCATCGGCCAAAGAGCGCGATCCTTACATGCGCAACCAGATGGACGAAGATAGTCTAAGGAAAGTCATAAAACTCTATCCGCATACGCGGCAATCCGATCTGGCAGAGTATGACTTGATTGACAACAAGCTCTGCGGCGACTGGCAGGGCTCCACAAAGTGCCCTGAAAAGGAAGCGGAAATCTTCGAGAAGTACGCGGCAGAACATCCCGAGAGCCCGCGCGCAGCCAGGGCGCTCTATGAAGCAACGTATCGCCAGGCGGCTCTTTCGGACATGTACGGCGCCGATAGCAGCGACAAAAAACAGGAAGAGGCGCATAATCATGCGCGCGACTTGGCGGCAAAGCTGAAGGATAAGTTTCCCCAGTCGGATTACACGTGGAGGGCGGCGGCTCTCGTCTACAAACTGGACCAGGGCGTCCCTGTTTACGGCATCGACCGCGACTAGCACAGCTGAGGCCCATGCCTCAGCGACGGAAACCAAAAGCTGCACTTCGGAGGCTTTTTGAACGTCTACATTCAGTCCATCCTGCTCGGTATTGTTGAAGGCTTGACCGAATTTTTGCCGGTCAGTTCCACGGCCCACCTCCGCATCACCGAGGCGCTCATGCACATCCCGCTCGACGATGCGTATTGGAAGATGTACACCATCGTGATTCAGGCGGGCGCCATTTTTGCGTTGCTGCTGCTTTTTCTCGAACGCATCGTAGATTTTTTTCACTCGTTTCCGAAAGGTGAGACCGGGGACAAGACCTGGTTCACGCATCCCATTTCGCTGACCTTTTTCGCTTTCGTCTGCACTTCAATTCCTGCCCTCTTGTTCAAGAAGTGGAGCGATCGGAATTTAGGCAGCCTGACCGTCATTGCCATCGCGATGCTTGCCGGAGGCATCGTGATGTGGGTGGTCGATGCGTGGGCCAGCCGGTACGAGCCCACGACAAACCACGTGGAAGAGATGGGCCTGGGGCAAGCAATCTGGATCGGACTTTGCCAGGCGCTGTCGGCAATCTTTCCCGGTGTCTCCCGTTCCATGTCGACCATTGCTTCGGGTCAGATGGCCGGGCTGAGCCGGCCGACTGCGCTTGAATTCAGCTTCTTGCTCTCGATCCCGACCATGCTCGCCGCCACGGGATACGACCTGATCAAGGAACTGCACGCGAGCAAAGTGGCAGGGGCCGTGGGAGACGCCACCGCGCACGTGACCATGAACGGAGAACGCTGGATCGTATTGGCCATCGGCTTTGTCATTTCGTTCATCGTGGCCCTGGGCGTAGTCGAGTGGTTCCTGGCTTGGGTGCGCAAGCACGGGTTTGCGGTTTTTGCGATCTACCGCATTGTTGTGGGAACTTTCCTCCTGGTCTGGGGCAGCAAGTTCATCGGGGTCTAACGGCCGGTCGACGTCGTATGTACCGGCCGGGGGTAGGCTTCGTGGTTCCCTCCGCATGGTTTTGCCGGAAATCGACCCCCCACTCCCCAGATAATAAAAGCTGCTCTGGGATTCATCCATCCGGGCTGACCGAACATGCCGGCTTCACGCAGCGCTCGGCAGACCGGAGACCATCCCTTCATGAAGGCCATACCGATTTCCCTTTCGCCCACGCGTAGCCGCGCCCTGAATATGTTTTTGGGGCTGGTGTTGACGCTGGCGTCGATCCTCCTTCTCCTCTCCCTGGTCACGTACCATCCTGCCGACGCGTCGCTGAACACGTCTGCCGACGCGGCCCTGTCCCACGGCGTGCAGAACTGGATTGGGCTATTCGGCGCTGGGCTCAGCGATCTTGTGCTCCAAACGCTAGGCCTCACAGCGTTCCTTGTGCCTCTATGGATGGGGAGCCTGGGCTGGGGCTGGATGCGCTCGCGCTCTGCAGGCGCGTTCTGGCTGCGCTGCCTGGGAAGCGTTCTGGCGGTGGTGTTTACACCTGCAGTTTTTGGCCTCTTGCCCAGGCACTGGCGCTGGCTGCACGCATTGCCCATTGAAGGCGTGGTTGGACGATTGATTGCCAGCTCCCTGGTTGTCTACCTCAATATTCAGGGGGCGTGGATGGTGGCTGCGGTGCTTGCGGGCGCCGGCATCTACTTCGCTTTTGCGGTGAACTTCTGGGCGATGAAACAGATGGTGGAAGACCGCTGGGCTCACCTGATGGCCTGGAACGACCGATGGAGAAACTGGCGGGAAGCCCGTGCCGACGAGAAGGCCGAACGGGAGGCTGCCCGCGCAGAACAGCAGTCGCCAGGCCCGAACCAGAGGCTCTTCACCGGGGCAATTCCAGTGCCTGCGGATGAGACTCGCGAGCAGCCGCCCAAACGGCATTTCTCCCTGGCATCTCTCTTTAAACGGAAAGACAGATCGGAAACGCCAGACCCGATCGACGAGATTCCGTCCTTCCAAAGAGCGGCCACAAAGCTGGCCGAAACGCAGCCTCCCGTGGTGCCCTTGCGTAGAGCAAGCATTTGGGAGCGATCTTCAACTGAAATGGCCCCCGCGGCGCAGCGCCCCGTCCCCGTTCCGCCCTCTACATCTGTGGCTGCTCCGGCGCCAGCCGAGACAAAACCAGCCCGCTTTGTGCCGGAGTTGCAGCCTCATCCCATCGCAACCGAAGCGTCGGGTGTGATTGCTATCCATGAGCGCGCGGATGCCGACGTGCGCACCGTGACCGTGGCGCCGAAAAACGTGAGCGGCTTTAAGTTGCCGGCAAGCACGCTTCTGAATGCCGGATCAGGCCCGCAGGCGGTGCGCGAAGATGAGCTGCGCGAAGAAGCCCGCGTGCTCGTCGAAAAATGTGCCGAGTTCGACGTGCGCGGCCAGGTCGTGCAAATCAACCCCGGTCCCATGGTCACAACCTATGAGTTCAAGCCGGAGGCGGGCGTGAAGTACAGTCGCGTCACAGGTTTGGCTGAGGATCTTTGTCTGGCGATGCGCGCCGAGAGCATCCTGATCGAACGCATGGCAGGGAAGAGCACGGTCGGCATTCAGGTGCCGAACCACGAACGCGAAACCATCCATCTGCGTGATGTCCTGGAGTCGGAGACGTTTTCGAAAGCACGGTCGCGTCTGACGCTGGCGATGGGCAAAGATATCAATGGCCGCATCGTCACTGCGGATCTGGTCTCGATGCCCCACGTGCTCATCGCGGGTTCCACGGGATCGGGCAAATCTGTCGCAATCAACGCGATGATCATGAGCCTGCTCTTTCGCACCACGCCCAATCATGTTCGGCTCATCCTGGTGGACCCGAAGCGCGTCGAACTCGGCATGTATGAGGGAATTCCGCATCTCTTTACGCCGATCATTACCGAACCCAAGCTCGCGGCAAACGCTCTGCGCAACGCGGTGCGCGAGATGGAGCGGCGCCTGAAGCTGCTGGCCAGCCACAGCGTGCGCAATATCGACCAGTACAACAAGCTCTTTGAGGGGACGATGCCGTCGCTGTTCGACGAAGGAGAAGCCGAAGAACCGCTGCCCTACATTGTCATCATCATCGACGAATTAGCCGACCTGATGATGCTCGACCGCGCCAATGTTGAGGAATCGATTACGCGGCTGGCTCAGATGGCGCGTGCCGTGGGCATCCATCTGATCCTCGCGACCCAGCGGCCCAGCGTCGACGTGATCACCGGCCTCATCAAGGCCAACGTTCCCACGCGCATCAGCTTCAGGCTGGCCACAAAGGTCGATTCCCGCACGATTCTCGACACCAATGGCGCCGAGGCTCTTCTCGGGCGCGGCGACATGCTCTTTCTGCCGCCCGGCACCAGCAGGCTGATGCGGCTTCATGCTCCCTACGTCAGTGAAAAAGAGACTGCGGCAGTCGTCGGTTTCTGGAAGGATCAGGGCGCCGCGCAGTACGCCGAAGGGTTCCTCGAATCCCCCAAGGAGGATCGCCCCAATGTGGAAGGATCGAACGGAGACCCGGAAGAAAATGACCCGATGTTTGACGATGCCGTACGGCTGGTTTTCGAGTTCGGCAAGGCATCCACGTCGCTGCTGCAGCGGCGCCTGCGTATCGGCTACGGGCGTGCGGCGCACTTGATCGATCTAATGGAGCGCGATGGACTGGTTGGCCCCGCGGACGGTTCGCGGCCGCGGGAATTGCTCAAGGCGCCGGGATGGCTCCATGAGATTTCAACCGTCGACGAGTGAGTTCGCGCCGAGTTTCCGGCTCCATCAGAACAATACAGATAGCGATCATGGTGTTCGCACTAAAGGTTCACCAACAAGAGAATTTTCTGGCAGATAGGTGTCCCGGGGGCGCAGACTAGAAACGATGCTGGGCATAGGTGCGGATCGTAATTTTCCAACAGTGTTGTTGATCGACGACGACATGATCAGCCGCGAGGTCATCGCGACCATTCTTACTCTGAATGGGTATACGCTCCACACAGCCGAAGATGGCGCCACATCCGTCAAGATGTTGGATAGCAGGAGCTTCGTGCCGCAGGTGATTCTCGTCGATGTCCTGATGCCGGGACTCAACGGAGTCGAATTGGTCAAGGAATTGCGGGCACGCTGCGACGCCGAAATCTACGCCATCAGTGGCAGCAGCCTCCCAAGGGATTTGCAGGCTGTGGTCGACGGTTTTCTGCAGAAGCCCTTCGCCCCTGAGTCGCTCCAGAAGCTCCTCGACGAGCACCATTTGAAGGCGCCGCCGCCGGAACTTAGCTCAGGCGAGCCCGTAGTCAGTGCGAAGATCCTGAGCCAGTTCCGGCAGATGATGCCCGAACCGACAGTGCGCGAGGTCTATGTTGCAGTCGTAACAGACCTGAAAAGGCGGATGACCGCATTGGACGCTGCCATTGCCAAGAAGGATGTTACTGAAGTACGCCGCATTGGACACACGATCAAGGGCGGTTGTGGCATGGCGGGAGCGCGGCAGGCCGCCCGACTGGGCGCCCTGCTGGAGGCAGAGAGTGACGAATTGAATAACTCCACCGCAATCCGGCTTGAATTGAAGCTAGCTCAAGAAAATCTGGAGCGTATGCTTGAAGTGGAATTTCCGGCACATTAAGTAACCTGCTTTTCGACTCACGAAGCAGAAAACAGGTCCAAGTCGTGTAGATTGGTACCTGATGTAGTTTGTGGCCGACAGGATCCCTGGAGGGCTCCGCTCGAGTGGAAGCGCTGACACGAATCATATTGGCGGACGACCATCCCGTAGTCCGGATCGGTGTGCGCAATATGCTCACCGCTGAAGAAGGTTTCGACGTAGTCGGCGAAGCTGATGACGGCGACGAAGCGATCACGCAGACTCTCGAACTGCAGCCGGACATTTTGCTTCTCGACGTGGCGATGCCGCGGCTGCCGGGTCTTGAAGCCATGCGCGCCATCATGAAGGGCTCGCCTTCCGTAAAGATCCTGCTCCTGACCTCCACCATCACAACCCAGCAGATCATCGAAGCGCTCCATATTGGCGCTCGTGGTATTGTGCTGAAAGATGCGCTGGCCGGCCATTTGAAGACCGCCATCCGCACCGTTTGCTCCGGCGACTACTGGATCGGCGGCAAACGCGTCGTAAATCTTGTTTCTGCCCTGCACGACCTGATGCAGCAGGCGACGCCGCCGCAGCAAAAAACCTACGGGCTGACTCCGCGCGAGCTCGAGGTGGTCGGTTGCATCGTGGAAGGATGCAGCAACCGGGATATCGCCAAACAATTCACTCTCAGCGAAGAGACAGTCAAGCGCCACTTGTCGAACATCTTCGACAAGACCGGTGTCTCCACGCGACTTGAACTTGCGCTCTTTGCGATCGCGCACCATCTAGTTACTCCGCAATAAATAAACTATTGACGTTCCGGATGGGCAAAGAGATTTCAATCGATCGATGATAGAAATCGTAGAACCGGCATCCCCGATTCTCGTTTTCAATCCTCCGAGGCCGCTCGATCCGCCCATTCGCTCACAACTACACGGAAATCGATGACCATCCTTAAAGTCATTCTCCTCGCGATCGTTCAAGGGCTGGCCGAATTACTTCCGGTTTCAAGCTCTGCTCACGTTGTAGTCGCCGAAAAGCTTATGGGACTCGATCCATCTTCTCCGAAAATGACTTTGCTTCTCGTGATGTTACACACGGGAACGATGTTCGCGGTGATCGCCTACTTTTGGAACACCTGGAAGGATGCCTATTTTTCGAGTTGTTACGCCTTCCGGCATTTTGCAGTTCGGGTGCTCTGGGCTACGCTCCTGACCGGAATTGTTGGCGAGTCGTTGAAGAAAATCATTGAGAAGACCTTGTTTCGCGGTGCTGAAAAAGCGGAAATCGAACTGCTCTTTAGCCGCCTTGATCTGATCGCGCCCGCACTGGCGGCAGCCGGTGTCTTGATTCTGGTGGCGGGGCTCTTGGAAAGGCGTCGCACCCTCGCCACAGCCATCCGTACCGAAGGCGCTGGAGGCGCATTAACCCTGAGACAGGCAGGGTGGATGGGCGTTGTGCAGGGGCTGGCGCTGCCGTTTCGTGGTTTTTCGCGGTCTGGATCGACCATCTCGTCCGGCATGCTGACGGGCGCGGCCAAGGAGCCGTGTGAGCGGTTCAGCTTTGCCCTGGCGATAGTGCTGACACCGGCAGTAGTCGCAATGGAATTCATGCGTCTGTTGAGGGCATCGCAGACATCTACTTCTGCCGGAATCACGGCGGAACTTCACACTTCGCTGTGGATGAGCTTGTTGGGTGCCCTCTTTTCGTTCGTCGCAGGCCTGATCGCGCTCAAGTGGCTCAGCAGTTGGCTCGAAGGCGGCCGGTGGTATTTCTTCGGTATCTACTGTCTCGCGGCGTCCGCAGTGGTTTTCTATCTCCATACGCGAGGGTTTTAATGCCGGCAATGATCTTAGTCTTCGAAAAATCCGAGCCTCGGGAATAATCCTCGGTTGCTCCAGTTACAGACTCTGAAGGAGCAACGAGGAATCAGCTACCGATGGATTCCTTTGAGCAATCAATTGGGAACTGTCCTCTCAAGATCTCTGAGCCCGACTGATCTGGCGGAGCTATCCGGCGCCATTGCTCTTCAGCTCCTGAGCGCCGGTAATTGCGCGCGGCTGAGATACACTGTTCAGGCTGTGACCGATGGTGCTGGCGATTTCGGGTCATTCGAAGATCTGGCGATGCCGCACTTCGCCAGGCTGTACAACTTCGCCTGCTGGCTTACAAGGGACACTGCCGCAGCAGAAGACCTGGTGCAGGAAACCTACATGAAAGCGCTGCGAGGTTTCTCCTCCTTCCAGCAGGGGACAAACTTTCGCGCCTGGATCTACAGAATTCTCCGCAACACATTTCTGACCTCGCAGTCGGGCCTCAAGGCAACGGCCACTTTCGACATCGATGAGGAAGCATCATTTGAGCCGGCGGATGAAGTAACTCCGGAAACGGTTCTGCTGGCGCGCATGGAAACGGAGACGATTCACCAAACGCTTGAGGCATTGCCTGTTCATTTTCGCGAAATCATCCTGCTGTGCGATTTGGAAGAAATGAGCTACCAGGAGATCGGACAGGCATTGGGGATTCCGATCGGCACTGTCATGTCACGCCTGTCGCGAGCGCGTAAGGCCATGCGCGCACTGCTTGTCGCGAGAAAGGAAGGGGCACGGCGATGATCTGCGAACAGTGCCGCGAAAAACTCGATGCGTATGTCGACGATCCGAGCGGCCTCCACAGGCAGGACGAATTCGCTGGTCTGGAAGAACACATCCGCTCCTGTTCGGGATGTGCGGCGGAGATGCTGAACCGCATGCAGCTGAAGCGCGCTACGCGGGCGGCTGCTTTACGGTATGAGCCGTCGGCGAGTTTCCGGCAGCGCGTCGAAAAGAGCATTCAGGTCGAACGCAAACCCGCATGGGCATGGACGTGGATCCCGACCCTGGCTGGAGCGGTTGCATTGATTTTGCTGACTGCTGTCTCCGCTACGGTGTGGGTCCGGCATGCAGCTCACGAAGCTGCCGTTGCGCAATTGGTCGACCTGCATGTTGCCACGCTGGCCAGCTCCAATCCCGTCGATGTCGTTTCCACCGACCGGCACACCGTCAAGCCATGGTTTCAAGGAAAGCTTCCGTTTACCTTCAACCTTCCCGAACTGCAGGGTTCGCCTTACAAATTGCTCGGAGGCAAGCTCGTTTACTTCCATCACAGTCCGAGTGCACAGCTATTGTTCGAGTTGCACAAACACGAGCTTTCGTTGTTTATCGCGCAGGAAAGCCAGCAGACCGCGTTTTCAGGACCGGGCCAATCCGACGTGCGTGAGAAGGGCTTTAGCATGGAAAGCTGGAGCCAGGACGGCCTTCGCTACATCATCGTGAGCGACGCCGGCCCGAGCGACGTGCGCGAGCTCGGCGCCCTGTTCAAAAGCGCTGCGAAACAGTAGGCCGGCACGATCTGGGCACCGCCGTTTTCATGAGAGGAATTGCTTTTCCAGCCGGTCCATCAGATCCTCGGTCGACGCGCACACGCCGGTGTGGACCGGGGATGTCTGAATCATTGTGCTCCGCGGCGAAACCAGCCAATGAAAACGCTCCCGCCGAGAAAGCTGCGCGATAGGGCCGGCCGCGGAATCCCCCTCACAGACCCGCAGAATGGCGTCGAGATGATCGACCACCAGATCGGCGTCAATCTCCGGCCACAGCGTCTTCAGCCGTTCGCGATTGAGCCGGATCCGTGCGGCAAGATAATCCTTCTCCAGGCAGAACGCCAGAACGCCGGCGTTGATGAACTCCTCCCGCTCCACGCGCGGGACCACGCGCAGAATGGCGTAATCAAATGAGGCGGGCGCGTGCATCCATTGCCTCCTTCTCGAAGACCTGCGAAGCCTCCAACCGTCGGACCAGGAAATCGATGTACGTAGCCCTGCGAACAGCCGCGCTTAACCCTCCGGGAATCGCTTCAAGCCAGGCATCGGGCGCCAATCCGATAATCTCCTCAATGACCTTTGCGGTGAGCCGTTCGCGCGCGATCTTTCCTGCCTCCGGAATCTGCGCCGCCCACCGCAACAGTACATGATTGCGAATCTCGGCGAACCGCGCCGCAACCTTCCCAGGAATGCTCTCCCAATCGTGATGAAAGTAGAATGCAGCTCCATGATCGATCAGGTAGAGCTTCTTATGCCACACCAGAAGGTTCGTATTCTTCGCGGTGCGATCGACGTTTTGCGTGAACGCATCGAACCACACCGCCAGAGACGCCTCTTCCGCCGTAACCTTGTCGCGTGCCGCAAGGTCAAAGGTCACCGAGCCCGGCAGATAATCAATCGCCAGATTCAGTCCTGCGCTGGTCTTGAGCAATTGGCGGATCTCATAATCCGGCTCGTTGCGTCCCAATGCGGGGTCGATTTCGATGAACACGACCTCCGGCACGCGCAAGCCGAGCGCCCGGCCGATCTCACCGGCGAACAGCTCAGCAATCAACGCAAGAATGCCCTGGCCGGCTCCACGAAACTTCACCACATAAAGTCCCAGATCGTCGGCCTCTACAATAGCGGGCAGAGAACCGCCCTCGCGTAGGGGGACTACGTAGCGCGTCGCTGTCACAGTGCGGAGCATCGAAAGATCAGTGTACTTGTGTCGGAACCGGCGTCGGTTGCACTTGGAGCGCTCTCGAATAACATGATGCCTGCGAGGGGTGGAGAGGAATGAGGGTCGGATTTCTGGGGCTCGGCAAAATGGGGAAGCCGATGGCGTTGCGATTGATCGCTGCCGGCCATGAATTGTCGGTGTGGAACCGGACGGAGGGGCGCACGGAACCATTGCTCCGCGAGGGTGCCATCGCAGCCGCCACTCCGGCCGAAGCCGAACTCGGAGCGGAAGCCGTAATTTCGATGCTCTTCGACGACGCGGCGCACGAAGAGGTGCTCTTCGGCGCAAACGGACTCGTCGAAGCGCTCTCACCGGGTGCGCTTCACATCTCGTGCAGCACCATCAGCGTCGCGCTCAGTGAACGCCTGACCGCCGAACATGCTCGGCGCGGCCAGCAGTTTGTGGCTGCTCCGGTCTTTGGCCGGCCCAATGTTGCAGAAGAAGGCAAGCTGTGGATTGTCGTCGCTGGTGAGGAGCAAGCCGTTGCACAAGCTCTCCCACTTCTGCAGCCCTTGTCCCGCGGAATTTCCGTAATCGGCACGGTGCCGCGCCAGGCCCATGCGCTCAAGCTAGGCGGGAACTTCCTGATCAGCGCCATGATCCACTCCCTCAGCGAAGCGTTTGTCTACGCGGAGTCGCAGGGCATCGACCCCGCCGTTTTTCTTGAAGCGGTGAACAGTGCGTTATTTCAGTCGCCTTTCTATGCGGCCTACGGTAACGTGATGCTGCATCCACCCGAGCACGCTGGCGCGAGTATTGCGCTGGGGGCGAAAGACCTGCGCCAGTTGCGTGAAGCCGCAGCCAGCAACAAGGTTCGCTTGAGTTTAGCCGACAATCTCGCCGAGATCTTCGCCCAGGCGCAGAAAGCCGGATTGGGCAACGAGGATTGGGCAGTGGGCCAATATCGCATGGCCCAGCGGCGAAGCCCGTTGCCCTGATTCAATCCGTTGCCGATCGTAAGTCGCTTTGTTCGCGTACCAGCGGTCACTTTGCTGCAACAGGCAGTTGGGTAGGATAGTGTCATGACTCTGAAAGAAAAGATCGTCTTTGTTACGGGAGCGAGCGCCGGTATTGGTGCGGCGACAGCATTAGCTTTTGCAGCCGAGGGCGCGCGCCTGCTGCTTGCTGCTCGACGCGCCGGAAAACTGGCAGAGGTTGCGTCAAACGCGCTGGAACGCGGCGCCCCCGCTGTTCATTCGATCGATCTCGATGTGCGCGACCACCGCGCCGTCCAGCAGACCATCGACGATCTGCCTTCCGAATGGGCCGAAATCGACATCCTCGTGAACAATGCCGGTCTGAGCCGCGGCCTGGACAAACTCTACATGGGCAAGATTCAAGATTGGGAGGAGATGATCGACACCAACGTGAAGGGGCTCCTCTACGTGACCCGCGCGGTGGTTCCGGGCATGGTGGTTCGCGGTCGTGGTCACATCATTAATATGGGTTCCACTGCCGGCGAAATCACTTATCCCAACGGTGCAGTCTATTGCGCAACCAAAGCCGCCGAGCGATCGATCAATGATGGGCTGCGTATGGATGTGCTGGGTACCCCGGTGCGCGTAACGAGCGTGGACCCCGGGATGGTGGAGACCGATTTCAGCCTGGTGCGCTTTCACGGCGACAGTGAACGGGCCGCAAAGGTTTATAAGGGAGTAAAGCCGCTTACGGCAGAAGATGTCGCTGACGTGATTGTCTGGGCCGCGAGTCGGCCGGAGCACGTGAACATCGCGCGCGTAACCCTGACACCGGTGCAGCAGGCCAATTCGCTCTTGTTTCACCGGGACCCGTAGTCTTGGGGCCTCTCTCGCGATCCGAGGTGCCCTATCCCAAAGTAGCGATCCGTGCTTCGATCTCCTTGAGGGCAGCTTCAAGAGCGGCGCGCCGTGCGGGACTCGATGTTCGCTGCGAAAGGATGCTTTCCCGCTGCAAGTCGAGGGATTGTTTGCGGCGCGCGCGCTGAGCACGTTCCTGCTCGGCGAGCCGTCGCTGCTCTTCAGTGACGAACCCGCTGTCAGCCTTCACCGCACCCTGCTCTGAGGCAATTGCCATCTGTTCCTCCACCGATTTACTTTCCCATCCTCGGGCCATATCTTCATTCTACGGTGGGTGCGCATGCTTGCGTCCCGCAAATTGGCTTTGCGCACCATTTCTGAAGGAGTACACCTGATGCGAGCTTGGCAAATCTCGACTTTTGGCATTGATTCTTTAGAGTTTGCAGAGAGATCGGAACGCGAGCCGGGCCCCGGTGAAGTGCAGATCAGAATTCGCGCGGTTTCCTTCAATTATCGCGATCTCATGATGGTGAAGGGCGTTTACAACCCCAAAATGAAGTTGCCCCGCATTCCTTGCTCAGATGGCGCAGGTGAGGTGGCGGCTGTGGGAGAGGGAGTGTCTGCTTGGAAGCCGGGTGACCGAGTCGCCGGAATCTTCATGCAGAATTGGACTGATGGAGACCCTACTCCAGCCAAAACCAAGGGTGCCCTGGGCGGCGACATCGATGGCATGCTCGCAGAGTCGGTGATCTTGAAGGAAACCGGACTCGTTGCGGTACCCGCACATCTGAGCTTCGAAGAAGCATCGACGTTGCCCTGTGCCGCTGTCACCGCGTGGAAGGCTCTGGTGACGTCAAATCTAAAGCCGGGAGGCACGGTGCTCGTGCAGGGCACCGGTGGAGTCTCCACCTTCGCCCTGCAATTTGCGCGCTTGATGGGAATGCGAGTACTGGGCATTTCGAGTAGCGAAGAGAAGATCGAGCGCGCTTCTGCACTGGGACTTCACGCTGGGTTGAATTACCGCCAAACGCCCGAGTGGGATCGATGGGTCTTGGATCAGACCGGTGGCGAGGGGGTTGACCTTGTGGTGGAGGTTGGCGGCGTAGGCACATTGCCGCGTTCCCTCCGCGCCGTGCGAATGGGCGGCGCCATTGCTCAAATCGGCGTTCTTTCTGGTCCGGGGGAACAGCTTCCTCTACCGTTGATTCTTCACAAGCAGGCGCGTATCAGGGGAATCTATGTGGGTTCGCGGCGAGATTTCGAAGAGATGAACGCCTGTATTGCGCTAGCTGCCCTGCGACCTGTCGTCGAAATCTCATCCTGGACGCAAACTCGGGATGAATTGCGAAGGCTAGAGGCGGGACTTCACTTTGGGAAGCTGGCGGTGACAGTGGATGAATAAGTTGGCCGACGTCAGTTCCAGCCACTCCATCCTAACGCCAGTTTGGACTCAGGCGAAGGATGGAAGTCGGCTAGTTTGCGTGCGAATAGATAGGATCTTTCGCTAGTTATTAGGAGTTAGTGGTCGAGTGCTTGTTCGGCTTCACTTCAAGCTCATTCACGACTTGTTGCACATTCGGAACATGCTTTGCGAGTCTTTCCGCTTCCTTCTTTTGAGCCGAGGTCTTCACCGTGCCCTTCAACACCAGGGTTCCATTCTTCGCGGAACATGAAATGCTCTGATCGTTCAGGCTCTCATGCGCTTTGATTGAAGCTTTGAAGTTATCCTCGATCGCGCCGTCGAGGTCCGACGCAACTGCGCGAGCGTGGCTTTCATCGGGTGGACGAACTCCGATTTCGTCTGCGATCGTGTAATCGGGAGCGGCCTGCTTGGCCAGACTCTCAGCCTGGTTCTTCAGATCTTGCGAGGGAAGATTCCCGCTCAGAGTGATCACACCCTTCTCTCGATCTTGCGACACGTCGACCGCTTTGAGGTTATTGCTGTTCAAAGAATTCGTTACTGCCGATTTTTCGTCGGGGTGTGTGGCGTTTTGACAGCCTGCAAATACCAAGGTCGCGGCTAGAATAGCCGCGGAGCCAAAGACACTGGGGAGACTTACCGAACGTCCGCAATTCATTTTTCGAACCTCCATCGCTCGCTACCGTTCACTCATCGGATGTGTGATGTGGGCGCAATGAATGTGGTTGTCTGTTCGGATCGCGCAACAATAGTTATGCTACCAAGTGAGTTGGCTGGGGAAAGAGCGCGCGTGGGTCTCTGACGCGAAGAAGCGTTCAGTTTTCCGATGAAACACCCATTGCCAATCAACTCGATAATAGGCGCGTATAGGTCGCGAAAGTTTCTGCATCGAAGCAGACGAAATAAACGAGTGAAACCCCGCTGCTTTCGACCTGCTCTCTCACCGTGCGAATGGCGATCCGGGCCGCGCGTTCGAGCGGGAACCGATAGGCACCTGTGCTGATTGCCGGAAACGCAATGGAAGCGACGTTATGTTCTCTTGCCAACTCGATGCAACGCCTATAGCAGCTGGCGAGCAACTCGTCTTCGTCGCGGCCCCCGCCGTGCCACACAGGGCCGACGGCATGGAAGACCCATTTCGCGCGCAAGCGAAATCCTGGAGTGGCTTTGGCATCGCCTGTCGCGCAGCCGCCGAGCTTTTCGCAAGCGGCAAACAGTTCCGTGCCTGCGGCGCGATGGATGGCTCCATCGACGCCTCCTCCGCCCAAGAGCGAACTATTAGCCGCGTTCACTAGCGCGTCCGCTTCAAACTTGGCAATGTCCCCCTGAACGGCAACCAACTCCGCCATCGACCAAAGACCCTCGATCTGCTTTCGAGAATACAACCTCCGGCGATGGACGAATCCCCCGGGGGGTGTCAGCAGACCTTAAAGAGATTCCAGAAAAAGAAGCGCCAATGGGCCCCAGGCGCGATCGCTCACTGAACGATATACATCACCGAGGTGCTGGCCATGGAGATGGAGTTCTTTGAGACAAATGGAAGGTTCACTGGAAATACATAAGTCACTTTGACCTGCACGCGGCTTCCCGGATTCTGATTGCCATCCGGAAATGTTGTTGTCGGAGTGACCGTTCCGGCCCCAAGATTGGGAAAACCGATTTGGGATACGTAAGCATTGATGCTCGAAGCGGACGCGGTACACGATGCATTCGATGATGTCACGCAGGTCGCTCCACGGACGATGCCGTAGCGTGTGCCTTCCCGCGCGCACTCCGAGATCATGCAAAAGGAATAGAACGCCAGGCAGACTTCGATCATCGTGAAGACGAATGCGGCCACAAGAGGAAACGTGATCGCCATCTCCACGAGTGCTTGTCCGTCTTCGCTTGAAGTGGAATGATCGCCTTGAGTTCGTTGCTTGTTATACAGCGCAGGAAGGCCAAACGCTCGCCTCGACGCGTGCGAGAGCCGCATTGAGATCGAGCGAAATACCTGCCTCTTTGAGCTGTCCCTGGCCACAGCTACTCCTGAACCTCCATGACTGAGAAGCCCTGAAGCGTCCAAGTCTTCGGGAGCCCTGGAACCTCAATTGGCGATTTAACACTGGCGGTCGAAGCAACCTGAACGAACTGCAGGTAATGATTCGTCGCATTCGCCGGACACGCAGCGCTCGCAGCGCTCTGCGTGGAATACTGTGTACCACCCAAAGCGGCCGAACATGCGTAGTAAGTGGTCGGGGTAACGGTCAGGTTGGTGCCAAAGTCAGTTGCTTCGCCCTGTGCCGCCGCCTGGATGCCTGCGGAATCCCCCGCGAAGGTGGAACTGATCATTCCGTACATTGCGCCGGCATGCGCGGCATTCGAGACTTCGATGGAATCGTACACAAGAAATGCCACTTGGGCGGTGCCGAGCATCATGGGAGCCCCGAAGACGGAGAATACGAGCGCAAGTTCAACAGAAGCATTGCCGGCGTTGGCGCGAAATCCTCTGCGCACCGCAAGAAAGCCGGATTGCCACTGGCATAGAAAATGTGCAATGGTTCGTTTCAAGGTATCTCCTTTTCACTCTGCTAATTTCGCAACCGACAAATTCAGTGTTCCCAGGCTTGGCATGGCGTAGCTATTCAACACAGCGCCGCCCGCCATGGTTAATGTCTGGGCGACAAAATCCATCGTTAAGTTGGTTCCCGTGCCGTTGTTGAGGGTGACGGCGGCATTTGGAGCATAGACAAGGCCGGAGAAGTTTGAACTCGACCCGCCCTGAATCGTCACTGAGTTACCCATGGCAAAGAAAAGGGTTTGCGGAACATTATTTACAGTAGGCGCAGATAAATTCGAGGTAACTCCGTTCGCGATATTGATCGTGCCCCCGACATAGAAAGTGACCCCGTTGCCGGTCAGGGGCGACCCACCGCCGGTCGTGAAGTTTCCTTGTATGTAATAGGTGTAGCCAGGGCTGAATGTGACCGAACTGGATTGGCTGGTATCCAGGCTGGTGTAGCAGACAATGTTGCTCGAAGTCGTTTCTCCCGACAATGGCAAGGTATACGCGCCGGTGTAATTATTGGCGGCTGTCCAGCCTTGAATCGGATTGCTGTAGCAGGGCAGTCCGTTGGGGAGCGTCGGTGGCGTGACACTTGGGTTGCACGCTGTGGTTATTCCCTGAATGACCTTTGTGGTCGACGAGATGGTTCCGTTATTGTTTACGTTATTGGAATTATCCCAGGTGTTGGAAACGGTGCCGAGTGAGAGAGCGCTCAGACTGGCGCTGCCAACAATTCCCACGGCATTGTTACTGCTCGAGTCAACCGTGACACCGCAATTCGGCGCATAGATGCTCGCATTGTTGCTCATATTGAGACCTTGCCCCGTCGGCGCTTCCACGCAGACGCAGGTCGGGCTGCTCAATCCCCCTCCGGCTACAGCTCGCGCAGATACCTGGAGCAGAGATTTCGAATTATTGAATGCGGCAAGAAAAAAGGTCGGGAATGGCTTTGAGACGACAGCCTGGATGTAGGAAGAGTTTCCAGAATAATTTCCAGTTGTCGGCGTCGACAGCGTGACTGTGGCCGGATTGGTGCTTGCCCCCGGATCAAACCCGTTGATTTTTGCGATAGCGTTGGCGACAGTTTGCTCGTTTGAGGAATTGCCGGAACTCGATTCTTCGGCCGCCGCAACAGCGGCAGCATCGGCGGCCGTTTGAGCCATTCTCTTTTCGTGGAACAAGAGACCAACATCGAGCCCGATGGCCATGAATCCAAGGAGGAATATCGCGATAAAAACGACGATAAGCATCGTCGACTGCCCTGATTCTTCACGAATCAGTTGGCAAAACAGGCTGAACGCGCCGCGTTGCGACCGCGCGGCCTGGCTAAGAGAGGAGCGGCTTACTCGCCGTCGTCTGTTAACCTTTAAGTACCCAAACCAAAGCTGTCCAAGGTAACTGCAAATATTGCAGAAGTACATGGCGCCGAGGTTACCTTTGTGGGAGTGGTCAGTCAAGTGCCTTTGGGTCATGAGACTTTCGTCTCAAATGCGTACAACTTGGGTAATGGTGCCATGATTGCTGTTGGCCTTGCGGAAGATGCCGGCGATATTTCTTATACTGAAACGTCCATGAATTACCTTGACTCTGGAACCTCTTGGAAGAGTGCGACAGTCCCAATATGAATTAAGCCGTTAAGTTTTGAGGGCTCCCAAACAAGCTGTGAAGAATCAGCGAATTACCGTCGCAAATCGAGTAGTGAGGCGTGGCCCGTTGGTCCGGGTTGTGGGCCTCGGTTCAGCGCTCGTGATGGCTGGCTTAGCTGGCTGTGGCGGCGCTGCCGTGACCGCGAACCCCACCAACGATGTGTTTGCCATTGCGCCGGCGACAGCCCAAATCGACACAAATTGCACCGGTTGCAATGCGACTGACCACCGCGGCAATCCCGTTCACCAGTTCACGGCGACCTTGAACAACGGAAAATCAGCAGACGTAACCTGGTCGGTGGCCGGGGGCGATCTCAATGCCGGAGCAGGTGCAATCACCAAAGCCGGTCAATATTCTCCGCCGGGGTACCTCACGAGCGACCGCGCCCAGGTTATGGTCACCGCCGCACTCAAGGCCGATCCGGCCGTCAAAGCAACCTCCGTGCTCACATTGACGCCCGGGTTCCTTCAGCCGCTCACGCCGGAAAACGTAGCCCTTGCGGCAAATGATTCTGTGACGATCACGGGCATCCTCGCCGAGGCGGGTGGCGGCACCGGAATCCACTTCACCTTGGCAGATTCGCCCAACGGATCGGGGGAAGGCGTCGGCTCCCTGGGGCAGGCGAGCTGTCAGCGACTCGAGCGCGCTTTCACTTCTTGCACCGTGACCTACACCGCGCCGCCTGTCTTGCAAGCCACCGGCGTCACCTATGTCGTAGCGACTGCGGGCGATTCACCAGCACGAACCGAGGCCGCGATTCTTCTCAACACAGCGGGCGTCACGAGCAATCCCGCCGGCCACCAAGTCCAATCCGCGCAGCTCGCGCTCCTGGGTAGCTCCGGCGGCAACAACAATGACTTCGATGCGCGCGGCAACACGATTGTCGACTGCTGCAGTGGAACCTTGGGCGCGCTCATCCAGGACGACAGCGGGAAACAATACCTGCTCAGCAATAACCATGTTCTGGCCCGCAGCGATCATGCCTCGGTCGGGGACACGATCGTTCAGCCAGGGCTGATCGACAATAACTGCACGCCGAATGGAGAGGGCGGGGGCACTCAGCCCGTTGCAGCGCTTGCGGGATGGCTGCCGCTCAACTCAAAATCGACAAACGCGGATGCGGCGATTGCCGAAGTTGGCTCTCACACCGTCGATCCGCTGGGCAGCATTCAGGAACTCGGAGCGCGCCAGTCCGACGGCACGCTGGCGCCCGCGCCCCTGGGCATCTCGTCGACCGATGGAAAGGGCGAGACCGCGACGCTCGCGCTGCGTGTCGCCAAGAGCGGCAGGACAACCGGTCTCACCTGCGGTGGCGTTTCCGCAATCGACGTGGATGTCGTGGTGGATTACTACAGAGACTGCGCCGAGACACGGCCTTACTTAACTAAGACTTTCACAAATCAAGTGGGCGTAAGCGGCAATCGCTTGAGTGACGCGGGCGATTCAGGGGCAGTGCTTGTCGACGTCGACAGCGCGGAGCCCGTTGGTCTCTACTTCGCCGGAGGAACCGACGCTTCCGGCGTTGGACAGGGAATGGCGAATCCCGTGAGCGACGTTTTGAGCGAGTTGAACGCGCAAGCCGGTAATCGCGGGAACTACACCTTTGTGGGCGGCGACGATCATCCCGTCAGTTGTCTCAGCTACGGCGACAGCACCGTTTCCGCCGCACAAACGCGCCCCTTGAGTGATGGGGAAATGATTCGCGCACAGAATGGTTTAAGTGCTGCGCGCTTACTGGTGAATCCCGCTGCTGGAATTCTGGGCGTCGCTCTCGGAAAGAGCAGTGATTATCCGGGCGAGGCGGCGGTGATTGTTTACGTTGCGGAAGATAGCCGCGCGACCGTGCCGCCAATAGTCGGCGGGGTGCGTACGCTCGTCATTCCCACGACCGCGCGCTTGGTTGCACTTGGCGCAGCACCCAGCGTCGTCTCTCTTTCCCAGGCTCCAACTTTGTCCCCTGAGATTGTCAACCAGGCAGTCACGATCAAGCAGCAAGTGGCGCGCGGACTCATGCAGCAGAACCCGGCATTCTTCGGAGTTGGCATCGGGCAGAGCCTTGACAATCCACGTGAAGCGGCACTCGTGATCTATGTGGATCGCAAGCGGGTTCCAGCGGAGCTGGCGAAAAGCGTCGCAGGCCTTCGGACGCGTTATGTCGTAATGGATCGTTTGCATGTCACCCGATCCTTCGCTGTTCCGTTTGCGCCGAAGAGTCATTGCATGCCCCACCCTGCGCCAGCGCACCAAGTAGACTTCGATCCAGCAAGCGCGCTCAAGCCGCAGAGCCTCGGCCTGTTCTGATTTGGACGTGATCTCAGAGCATTCCCGCCCGTCAGAGAATCATTTGTGTTTCGACTCGGAAAGAATTGATATCGTAAATCTGCCCTAGTCCTCCGGGAAGCGAACTCCAATCGCCTTCCGGGCTGCTTCGAGAAGCCGCGCCATTCGCAGCGAAAGCGCATGCGTGATGACCGGGCTTTCCCGCCGCTGCCGGCGAATGAGTTCGCAAAAGTGTTCCGTTTCGTAGTTGAATCCGGTCGATTGAAATGGCGCTTCCAGCTCGACGGTCCGGCCGTCCAAGTAACGAACGGTCGCCCTTACGGGATTCCACCAGTTTTCATGGATGGTGACATAGCCGCGCTCGCCGCAGAGCAACGCATCGCCACGGCTCAGCAGGTCGAGCCCGGTGTGCAGTTGCGCCATTCCGCGTTCATGTTCGGTTTGGAAGAGTGCGAAGTTATCCACCCCGCTCGCACTGAGCCGACCCATCGATTGCACGCGCTTGAGCGGACCCAGCCAGTCCAAAGCTAGAAATGCCTCGTAGGGGCCGATTCCCATAATGCCGCCCCCACCAAGTTCGCGGAAGTGCAGCGGGTAGTCCGGGGCGAGTGTGGCATCCGCATGACCGGCGCGGACGAACCCGACGTTTCCGATCGGATCGATTTTCAGGTGCTCGCGCAGTTGCGCATACAGAGGAAAGAAGGGCGGCTTCATCGCCTCCATAAAGAGCCGGTCGTATCGAACGGCGGTCTTTAGAACCTTCTTCAACTGCCGCTCGTTCAGCCCGGCGGGTTTCTCGCACATCACGTGCTTCCCGGCAGCCAGAGCTCGAATGCACAAATCCGCGTGGGTATCGGGATGCGTGGCGACGTACACGGCGTCCACGTCGGTCGCAAGAAGCTCGTCAAATGAGTCGCATAGGATGTCGACTCTGAAGCGCTTTGCGTAAGCCTCCATCCGCTCCCGATTCCGGCCCCACACCGCAATCAGCCAGGCAGCGAGGACCGCATCCAGACCTTCGGCGAACCGAGCAGCCGCGCGGCCAGGTCCAGCCACGCCCCAACGAATGAATTGCAATTTCGCTCGCGCTTCGAGAGGATCCGCGGGCTGAGTCACCGAAGCAACTCTTCGAGCGTCGTGCTCAAGTCAGTCTTGTCATCGCGATACTTGACGATGACTGGCGCGTACAGGCTGAGTCCCCATTCCTGCCCCTTGCCTTTTGAAACGGCGCGCGAACCGGGAACCACAACCGCATTCGCAGGAATGATGAGCGGTTCGGCGTCGCTCGCCCGCAGGATCGTGCCCCGTACAAGATCGAAAACCGGGGTGCCGCGGGTCAAAATCGTTCCGGCTGCGAGAACCGCGCCTTTGTGCACGATCGTGCCTTCGTAAACGCCACAATTACCGCCAACCAGCACGTCGTCCTCAATCACTACGGGGCTGGCATTGATCGGCTCAAGCACACCGCCGATCTGGGCCGCCGCGCTCAGGTGAACGCGCTTGCCGATCTGCGCGCAGGATCCAACCAGAGCATGCGAATCGACCATTGTGCCCTCGTCGACCCAGGCGCCGGTGTTGATGTACATGGGGGGCATGCAGACCACGCTTCGCGCCACATACGCGCCAGCACGCACTGCGGAGCCGCCTGGGACCAAACGCACTCCGTCCGTGGACGTGAAATGGCGCGCAGGATAGGTCCCTTTGTCGACGTAGGAGAAGGGCGACCCCGGAATATCTTCAAGCGCCCCGATGCGGAAACCGAGCAGAATCCCTTGCTTGACCCAGGCATTGACGCTCCAGCCCAGGGAATTTGCTCCATCCGGCGATGCGGCCCGGATTTCTCCATGTTCCAGCGCCGCGCGGAATTCAAGAAAAGCCGTCATCGCGGACTTGTCGCCGATAGCCGACGGTCCGGCGGAAAAATGCTCCCGAATCCTCTTCTCCAAATCTTCTGTCGTCATTTCATTTCGAGTCTATCAACACGATCCGCAGGGTCCTGATTGGACCGCGCGTGGGTTTTCTTCAGAAATAAGGCGAAGAGGATGCCGTCTCTTGCGCCAGGCTTCCATCGGCTGAAAGCAGCAAGCGGCCCTCTCTTGTCTAACTCAATAAGTCGATTTAGTTTGGAAATAATCGATTTACTTTTTGCGGAGGATAGCTGGATGAGGGAAGCGGGAGGGAATTAGATAGTGAGTTAAGACGTTTGTAATCGTTTACTGAGAGGTAACTACATAATCGCGTATCTCTTGCCCTGACTCTATTCGTACTGAGTTAGCAACGGCCCCGGAGATGATCTCCGCTGATCGACCAGACTCCTTACGCCACCTGGTTCTGACCCAGCTTTCCCTTCGTGTCGGCATTGGGCGGGGCAACCCGAATCCTGAACGAGTTTTTGCCCGAAGGGATCATCGCCAGGGGTATCGGACCTCGACTGATGTTCGGGCCCAAATGCTTGGATTCAAGCCACGCGCACAGGCGGGGATCAAAAATCTCTGGTTGATCCTGCCAGAAATCCGGTGACAGATCGCACTGAATCTGCAGGTGATCGAGCTGCAATTCGACGAACGGGACACCACGCGGGAAGTAACGTTGAACATTGCTGCTGCCAACATTCAATCCCGTAACTCCACGACCCTTGCTCTGCGTTTTGACTACCATATGCCTGCTCTCAAGGTTTGATTTGATGTCTGTTTAGGGAGCCCGGTAGCCTGAGTCATTGCGGAACTCGGAGCTCCGCTCGAGCGTTTTCTGCTTCAAAGCTCTCGCATGAAAACGTCGAATTGGCTTGATAGTGCGCTGCTTTTGGTTCCCTGTCAAGGATGATGCCGACAAAGTGCACGTAAAAATTGATCTACCTTGCCTTGGGATGCAACTCGCAGGGAATAAGTTTCCCAGGCTTCGTGAATTTACGCAGGCTCTTAAGTCGATGGAGATTCGCCGGACATCTTGTTGGCAAGATTTCCGATAGATCAAAGTTATGAACGTTTACATTCCTCTGTGGTCATACTAAGTGCGGCCGCGACCTCTTCCTGTTGGTCCAATGTGATTCGATTGAAAAAGGGCAATGCCAGCATCTGAGGCGCAATCGTCTCCGTGATTGGAAGATTCGCCTCAATCGCGCTCGAGTAATTGCGCCATGCAGGTTGCTGGTGAATCGGAGCAAAATATCGTCCCGTCGCGATTCCCCGGCTTGCGAGCGCCTCCTGGACCCGGTCCCGGAAGGCGGAATCTTTTCGCCGGGCGAGCCCGTCCGCTCTCACCCGAACCACGTACACGAACCAGCTGATGGAACGACGGGGAAGAGCGAGAGATGGCAATTCCAGTCCAGAAATTGTTTCAAGGAGTGATTGGTAGCGCTCGGCAGCAGCTTGGCGCATCGCGAGAATTTCATCGATTCGGCCTAGTTGCACACGGCCTAGCGCTGCCGCCAACTCGGAGAGACGGTAGTTGTATCCGATCTCTGCGTGTTCGAACCAGTTTGAAGCGGAACCACACCCCTCCGACTCGTGAACGGCATGCCGGCGCGTGGAGGTCCGGCCCTGATTGCGCAGTCTGCGCAACCGGTCGGCCAGTTCCGGATCGCGCACCAGTACACACCCGCCTTCGCCCGTGGTGATCTGCTTGTTCGGATAGAAGCCAAACACTGCCAGCTCCCCAAAGCTGCCGACTTTCCGTCCATCGTATTCCGCTCCAACTGCTTCGCAAGCGTCCTCAATGAGCGCCAGATGATGACGTCGCGCGATCTCCTGAAGCAGATCCATCTCTGCGGGAACACCGAACGTATGCACGACCAGCATCGCTCGTGTCCGGGGAGTAACTGCCTCTTCCACGCGCGTCGGATCGAGATTGAGCGTAACCGAATCAATGTCCACGAAAACGGGCGCGGCACGGACCTGGAGTACGGTATTCGCCACGGCAACGAACGCGAAGGAAGGCACGATCACTTCGCAACCTTCGCCGATGCCAAGAGCGAGAAGGGCCAGATGCAGCCCGGCGGTGCCGGAACCGACCGCAACGGCCTCCGGAACGCCATGATAAGCTGCCATCGCCTGCTCAAAGGCTTCGAGCTCCGGCCCAAGACTCAACCGATTCGTGCGCAGCACCGCAGTCACGGCGTCGATCTCCGCGTCTGTTATGTCCGGTGAAGAAAGCGGAATGCGGATCGTCATGCGCATTCTGCTTTCTCTGGAATTGGGGCAGGCTCCTTGATCAGCAGTCCTTCGAGCGGAACAGTCGCAAGAACCCGAGCAATCGTGACACCGGCCGTCCCGTCTCCATACGGATTTTCCATTCCCCGCAGTCTCGCCCGAAATCCCGGGTCCAGCGCCTGATGGATTGCGTTGCAAATCGCGCTTGCCTCAGCGGGCACGTCGATGATGTTGCGGGCCCGCTCGCGTCCCTGCTGGCGCATGCCCACATTTACCACGGGCAGCCCGAACGACGCCGCTTCCATAATCCCGCTCGACGAGTTGCCCAGCATCCCATCAGCCTGGCCGAGCAAACTCCAATAGGTGACGGCATCCAGGTTGACGAAGATACGTGTGTCGGCGCGGGTCGCGGCGAGCGCGCGTGTACGTTCAATTAGTGCATGGCCGCCTGCGTCAGCATTGGGGTAAACAAACAGGATCTGACCCGCTGTCCGCGCAAGCGCAGTGAACAAAGCATCAGCTTCTGCGTTTGTATCGCGCAATATCGTTACCGGGTGCCAGACCGCGATCAGCGTTGGAGAAATAAAACTCACTCCGAGACGCGTCCCAAGCTCCGCCCTATCGAGCAGCTTCGACCGGCGCAAATGATCCAGCGAAGGTGCTCCGGCGCGATGAACCCTCCACGGCTCTTCGCCCATCGCAATGACGCGACGCCGCGCCGTGTCAGTAGACGTGAAATGCACGTGAGACATCTTGGTCAGGGCGTTGCGCACCTGGTCGTCGATCGCGCCCTGGCTCACTTCGCCGCCTTCAATATGAGCAATCGGAATCCTCAGCGCCAAAGCCGTGGCAGCGGGTGCAAGCATCTCGTAGCGGTCGGCTATGAGCAGAAGCAGATCGGGCCGCCACGTAGTCAGCGCGTCCGCCAGGCCCAGAATCGCAATGCCGATCGTCTTTGCCATGCCCGTGTCGGTGTCGGAGCTGAGGAGGCATTCGATCCGCGCTTGAATTGGAAAGCCATCGCGTTCAATTTCGGAGATTGTCGTCCCAAACTCGGGAGAGAGGTGCGGTCCAAGCGCAAAAACACCAAGTTCGATGTCCGGGTGCGCTTGAAGCTCGCGCAACGGCCAGTAGAGATGGCTATAGTCGGCGCGGGAGGTAGTGACCACGCCGATCCGCCTGCCCTTCGGCGCTTCGTTCATCGAGCGACTCGCGAGGTGCTTTTCTGCGCAAGATTCAACACAAAAGCACTCGGAGTGAAGTCGGGGACAAGAGAAAGCAGGCAGGCAATCGGCGCGGGCAAATCCCGAGTCAGCATGGCGCGCTGCAATGCGTCGAGCCCTCGGTCCAATGCCACACGATTCTTCAAGGGTGCGCAGATTGAAAGCAGGCCCTGCGCCGCTGCCGGTACCGTTGTCTCGCCGGACGACCAAAGCCTTTCCAATTCCTTGTCTCCCGGTCGCGGTTTTGTGAATTCGATGGAGATTTCTCGTTCCGGAACAAGTGCGCGCGCCATGAACCGCGCCAAATCGGTGATGAATTGCGGTGACCGTAGATCCGGTGCAAGCAGGATGGGCTGTTCGTGTTTGGTGCCCGCGGCAATCAGCAGGTCGACCGCTTCCTCGATCGTGAGGAAGTAGCGCCGAGCCGCAGGATCCGTGACGGTGAGCGGGCCTCCTGCGGCAATATGATGTGCGAACGATTCGGCCACGCTGTTGCTCGACGCAAGCACGTTGCCGAGCCGCAGCACGGTGCCAGACGCATCGAGAACGATCATTTCGGCAACACGTTTGGTCACTCCCATGACGGACGCGGGTTCAACCGCCTTGTCAGTCGAAAGCAAGACAACGCGCGCTCCGTGTGCGGACGCGGCCAAAACCACCGCCTTGGTTCCGAAGACATTGTTTTTGACCGCCGCCAGCGGATGCTCTTCAAGAAGCGGCACATGCTTGAATGCCGCCGCGTGGAAAACGACAGTCGGCTCGTAATCGGCGAAAACTTCATCAAGCAGACCGACATCCGCAACGCTGCCAAGAACACATTGCGGAGCCTGTTGAAGCCCAGCATCGGCTAAAGCACTCTGAAGCGCAAACAGAGCGCTCTCGGAGGACTCAAGCAGAACGAGCCGCCTCGGCTCAATTCCAGCGAGTCGCAACGCAAGCGCTGACCCAATAGACCCGCCGGCACCTGTCACAAGAATGCGCTCACGTCGGAGAGCTTCGACCATCTGCGTTGTGGGCAGCGGCAAGCGAGGCCGCCCCAGGAAAGCGTGCCAGTCGA
Organism: uncultured Acidobacteriaceae bacterium; assembly: GCA_963745845.1. Classification (GTDB taxonomy): domain Bacteria; phylum Acidobacteriota; class Terriglobia; order Terriglobales; family Acidobacteriaceae; genus Telmatobacter. The sequence goes on from CAVUZE010000008.1 coordinate 1,031,501, forward strand.
TGCGATTCAGACATGAAGTCACAGCAGAAGTATAAATTGGTTCGACCTTTTACCCGCCGGCAGCGTTCAGCTGAGAGAACTCCGCTGAGGGCAGTGCTGTTCCGACATGACGCTTTGCGTTTCGCGCAGGCTATGGTGTGAGGTCGGGACTCAATCGTTCCGTGCAATCGACAATTTGATACCACGGCGCATGAAGACTGCCCGGATGCAGACTCAGGCAGACCTGATCCCCAACGGCGAAACTCCCATAGATCTTCGACGGAACACTGAGTCGGTTTGCAGACGTCTTCGGCCCCCACGGTGACAACTCGAGATAGTACGTTGTGGAGCGTCCATGCGAAATATGCTTGCCAAGAACGTCCGCAGAGTAGGTCGTGGCTGGCGCGTTATCCGCAATCGTGTCAGCCAGCATTCCAAATCCAAAACCATAGATCCCGGCGAAGAAAAGAAGCGCCACAAATCTTCCTTGGCGTGAGGGTCCCTTTTGGCTCGCGAGATAAAACGCCCAGAAGTAAACAAGGGCGATCGGCACGGCGATCAGCAGCAAAGGCTCCATCGAAACGAAGTGCAACCCGCTGCAAGACAGAATGAGACCGATGCCCGACGCGATAAGAATGAAGCTCATTTCGGCACGGGGATCGGCTTTCTGCTTGAGCAGGGAGTAAAGCAAGGGCGAACGCTGCAGCAGAAAAAACGCTGCCGCAGGCGTGACCATCAAAATTGTGAATGCCGGAACATGGAATGTCAGCGGTCCGAAAGCCAGAGCCGCCGCTGCCACCCCGCTCACAATCGTCAGGAAAATGCTCCAGGTTTTCGCGTTGGACAACTTACCCATGCGCTCGTCCGGCGTCGTGCCCAAATCCCGCTCATGCGCAATCTTGGCCAGCAGCTCGTCGCGATCGCGCTTGTCCAGGTCGGTCAGCTGCTGGAACCATGTCCGATAGTCGTCATCTGTGCTGAAAGAATTCGAGATCGTGATCGAGCCCCGTCCATCCTTGAGGTAGAGCTTGGTAAATGAGCCGTTCCTCGATTGAAACGTGCGAAATCCTTTGATGTCCTTTATGTCGGCGGATCGTTCACGGAAAATACCGCGCACTTCGATACGGGTTCCATCGATGATCAAGCGCGCGCGCAGTGGCCATGCCAGCATGAATCCGCCGAACGCCCAGAAGAAGAGTGGCACCACGATGGGGATTGCGCGAGCGGCATCGGGGGACGACTCCGTCCACCCAGCAAATGCGGCGAAAGCCGCGAAAAGGATGCCCAGGAGAAAATACAGCCCCTTTTGCCAGCCTTGCATCGTGTATTCATGCCGGCCCGCACCCATTTGTGGGAACGCATCCATCTTCTATCTCCGTTTTCCGCTGTTGTATCACACGCTTTGTCGAAGCGGATATTTGTCTTGGGTATCTCTGGTTACTGTGGAGCCATCGCCGGGTCCGCTCGCATACACTGAAGGTTCCCTGAGACTTCAGGGCTGCAAGGACCAATCAGTTCGGAGAAAACATTGAGGAAGCTTTTTACGCGAATCGGCAGACTCGTTCCGCTGACTCTGCTGATTGTCCCGGCAACCCTTGCGGCAGCCGAGACGCACTTCGACCCGCAGGCAATTCGCCTCAATAACCGTGGCGTCGCCCTCATGGGCCAGCAATTCACTGACCGCGCAGCCGCCAGCTTCGCGGAAGCCTTCAAGAAGGATCCAAAGCTGGCGCAGGCAGCCATCAATGAGGGCATCGCCCTGATGACCCTGCAAAAACTAGACGACGCCAAGAGGGCATTCAAGGCAGCCCTCGTGCTCGATCCAGACAATCCCCAGGCCTGGTACAACCTTGGCCTCGCGCAGCACGCGGACAACGAACTCGACGCAGCCCTCGCCAGCTTTCAGAAGGCCGTCAAATTCGATCCGAGAGACGCGGATTCCTATTATTTCGAGGGCCTTTGCTATGGCGAGCTGAAACAATTCGATAAGGAAATCGAGGTCCTCAAACAAGCTCTCGCCATCGCGCCCTTGCATGCCTCTTCTGAATTCGTAATGGGGCGCGCGCTGCAGCGCACTGGCCGCACGCCCGAAGCCAAGGAACACTTCAAAAGATTCCAACACCTGACCAGCACCAAAATCTCCGCCGCCATCGGACTGGCCTACGGCGAGCAGGGACATTACTCCACCGTTACGCCCGTCGAAGAACCGCAGGCGCTCGAGCGCGACATGATTCCAGTGCATCTTGAGGCGCAACCCCTGATCGCCAATGAAGGCACCGGCACAGAAACTGGCGGGGCCTGCATGCTCGACGTAACCGGCTCAGGCCAGATGGACCTCGTCTTGATGCAATCCGGCGCGCAGGCGATCCGCGTGCTGCATCGTCGCGCCGACGGCAGCTTTGAAGATGTGGATGCTGCAGCCGCCAGTCTCAAGACCTCCGGAAATGCGGTAGCCTGCGCGGTTGGCGACTACGACGCCGATACATTGAACGACCTCGCCGTCGCCTTCGACGACAAGGTGATCCTGTTCCGCAATCTTGGCAAGGGCAAGTTTCAGGACGTGACGGCAGAGGCCGGCCTCGCGCCCCGCAATCATCCCTCCGGCATCACTTTCGTCGACTATGACCACGATGGGGATCTCGATCTGTTGCTCACCGGTGAATCTCTCAAGCCAGGCGATGCGCCGAACGTTTTGTGGCGTAACAACGGCAACAAGACTTTCACTGAATGGACCGACCCAACCGGCTTAGGCGGAAGCGGCAAGACGGCCGCCGTCATCCTTACCGACTTCAATAACGACCGCGCCGTCGACCTCGCTGTCACCGGCGATAGCGCTGCTCCCGTCCTGTTCGTCAATCCGCGCGAAGGAAAGTATCCCACGCAGCCGATGTATGACGAGAAGCTGCCGGCCACTGAAGGAATCACTGTCCTCGACTACAACAAGGACGGCTGGATGGATATTGCCGTGACCCACGCAGGCGCGCCGGGCCTCACTTTGTGGCGCAATGTTGCCGCGCCTGACAATGCAGGTCGCCGTTTCGAGCGCGTCGATTTGCCGCTCCACGATGCACTGCGCGGATGGGGTGTGACTCCCATCGATATTGATAACGACGGTTGGGTCGATCTCGCCGCCATCGTCGAAACCAGCACCGGCCCGCAGGTCCGCGTCTTCCGCAATCGCGGCGATGGCAGCTTCGAAGACGTGAGCCACGTGCTCGGCCTTGACGCAATCAAGCTGACTGCCCCGCGCGGCCTCATTGCCGCCGATGTTGATGGCGACGGCGCGCCCGACCTGATCGTTACCCAGCAGAACGCGCCGCCCGTGTTGCTGCGCAATGTGGGCGCCAACAAGAATCACTTCGTGCGGATTGATCTGACCGGTTTTGCCGACAACAAAACAGCGCTGGGCGCAAAGGTCGAGATCTTTGCCGATGGCCAATGGCAGAAATGGGAACTTGCTGGAGCGTCCGGCTATCAAACCCAATCGGCACCACAGATTCTCGTCGGCCTGGGCAAAGCCGCCGGCGTCGATCTGCTCAGAATTCTCTGGCCCACCGGTGTGCTTCAAGACGAGATCGATCTGCCACACACGCAGGTGATCGCGATGAAAGAGGCCGATCGCCGCGGCAGTTCGTGCCCTGTGCTTTTCGCGTGGGACGGCCACAAATATCGAATGGTCACCGATGTTATCGGCGCCGGGGTCGTGGGCCATTGGTTCACGCCCACGCGCCGCAACATACCCAACCCCGGTGAATGGATTAAAGTGGCCGGCGAGCAGCTTGCATCCGTCAATGGCAAGCTGAGCCTTCGGTTCATCGAGCCAATGGAAGAGGTGAACTACATCGACCAGTTGCGCCTTGTTGCTGTCGATCACCCGGATAGCGTCGAAGTCAATCCCGACGAGCGCTTCCTCGACGATCCGCCATTCGCCTCGGGGCGCGTCGTGGCATCGCAGGGAGCACATCCGCCCGTCGACGCACTGGATGATCAAGGCCACGATGTTCTCGACCTCCTGAGCAGTCGCGACCATCGCTTTGTCAGTGGGTTCACGCCGCTGCCTTACGACGGCTTCGCCAACCTCCACTCGCTTACGCTCGATCTGGGCTCCATCGCTCCGAACGCGCCTCTGAAACTACTGATGACGGGCTACGTCAACTACTTCAGTGCAACATCGCTCTACGCCGCGTGGCAAGCGGGCGTGAAGCCGATTTCTCCCTACGTCGAAGCACAGTTGCCGAACGGAAGCTGGCAGCGCATTCCGGGTGAAGCAGGATTTCCTGCCGGACTCGAGCGCACCATCGTGGTCGACCTCACAGGCAAACTGCCTCCAGGAGTTCGGCGCGTCCGGCTCGTTACCAATCTCGAAATCTACTGGGACCAGGTGCTCATCGACAACGCTCCCGAAGCCGAGTCGCGCACTACTGAAATTCCACTGGCCCGCGCCACCGAGCATTTCCGCGGCTACCCCACCCAGATTGAAGGTGCTAGCCCTGGCGACCTCAATTACGACTACGACCGCGTCAGTCTCACCGGTCCGTTCCAGCATCAGCGCGGCAATTACACGCATTTCGGCGACGTGACTGCGCTCGTAAAGGGCATCGATGATCGCTACGCCATCTTCGGCAGCGGCGAAGAGATCGCAACGGAGTTCGACGCGACCCGTTTGCCGGCACTCCCTGCACATTGGAAGCGCGACTACTTCTTTTACGCCAATGGCTACGTCAAAGATATGGATTGGTGGGATGCGTCCCCGTTCACGGTGGCGCAACTGCCGTTCCACACGATGACCGCATATCCCTACTCTGCGAACGAAAAGTTTCCAGACGATGCAGGCGCGTTGGATTATCAACTGAAGTGGAACGATCGTTTCGATTCGGGTGAGCCGGTGCGTTCCTATCGCTTCAATTATCAGCAACTGCCGTCGACACCGGAGGACGACGCAGCGCCGGCAAATCAGGCCGCCAAACCATGAGTGACATCGTGCTGCAGCCGGCTGTGCAACAGCTCAAACTATTGCGCGCCGGCGATATTTCCATCCTCGAGTTGGCTGAAGCGTACATCACTCAGATTGAGCGCCTCAACCCGCAGCTGAATGCCTTCGCCGATTTCGACGTAGAGCGTGTCCGCACGCAAGCAGCGCAAATGCAAGTCTCCCAGGACAAGCGAGGCCCCCTCTTCGGGCTGCCCGTGACCATAAAGTCATCGATCGCCACGGCCGGCTATAAGTGCGAAATCGGCAGCCTGCTGAACAAAGACGACGTGCCACGCGAAGATGCAGTCGTCGTCGCGCGTCTACGCGCAGCCGGAGCGTTGATTCTCGGCACCACGAACTGCCCTGAATTCCTGATGGCCTACGAGACCGACAATCTCCTCCACGGACGCACGTCAAATCCGTGGGACCTGACGCGCACGCCGGGCGGTTCCAGCGGAGGAGAGTCTGCAGCCATTGCCGCCGGCATGTCGGCCTTGGGGCTCGGATCGGACAGCGGCGGATCAGTCCGTGTGCCCGCGCATTTCACCGGAATCTGCTCGCTGAAACCCACGCCTGGCCGCATTCCGGGCGCGGGCCACTTGCCGCCGTGCGTGGGCCCGTTCTCCGTTCTGGGCGCAATCGGTCCCATGGCGCGGACAATGGACGATATCACCCTGGCTTTCCGTACCCTATGTGGCCATGACCCCGGTGACCCGGTGAGCCCGCCGGTAGCTCTACGTGGGCACTCACCCCGCGATCTACGCCGGATCAGCATCGGTTTCTTCGAAGACGACGATCTCGTCCCCGTCACACCCGAGACGCGCGCCGCCGTGAACTCCGCGGCTCAGGCTTTACGCGATGCCGGCTTTCGCCTCGAGCCTTTCCGGCCCCGCTCGCTGGAGCAATTACGCAAGCTGTGGTCGAAGTTCTTCGTGCAATGCGGAGCAATGTTCTTCGAGCCGGCCGTCGCCGGCAAACGAGCCCAGCTCAGCCCCATCTTTATCGAGTTTCTAGGCATCGCCGAAGCGGCTCCAATGCTCTCCGCAACGGAGTTGCTCAACATGTGGGCTGAACTCGACCTGCTACGCGCCAAGACTCTTGCAGAGATGAGCGCCTTCCCGGTCCTGCTCTGCCCGGTCGCCAGCATTCCCGCGTTCCGCCACGGCGAACGCAAGTGGACCATCGAAGGACGCACCCTTGAATACCTCGATGCAGTCCGGCACACGCAGTGGTTCAACACGCTGGCCGCGCCTGCAGCTGTAGTGCCAGTTGGCCATTCCCCCGAGGGATTGCCCATTGGTGTCCAGATCGTTGCCCGTCCGTTTGAAGACGAGGTCGCCCTCGCCATCGCGGCCATCGTGGACTCTGCATTTGGCTATCGCCCGCCTCCAATGGCAATTTCCGCTTAGACTTCACCAGTCAAGTTCATCCGTCACAGACAAGTGTTCATCGCGCAGTTAGAAACGCAGTGACAGGTGCGGTGCGTCACACACACCGCATCTCCACCCTTGGTTGGAGGCGTGCGATGAACGATCGCGGTAGTCTGACGCTTCCCCGATCAATGGAGGCGGACTGGAGCGCAAAGTTGCGCTTAAGCTGGCAAGCACGATTTGCCGAGACTCCCGGTGTCTTGAAGAACTCGCAGCACCCGCGGACGGTTGTGCCGGTGCGGGACTTCGAAATCGGCGGGGATGAATTCATCACCATGGCTGGCCCATGCTCGGTTGAGACCGAGTCCCAGCTCATGTCCACTGCCAAGCATGTCGCCGCTCGCGGCGCGCGCGTCCTGCGCGGCGGCGCCTTCAAGCCACGCAGCTCTCCCTACGCATTTCAAGGGCACGGCTTCGAGGGCCTCAAGCTGCTGGACCGCGCCCGCACTGCAACGGGCCTCGCGATCGTGACCGAGGTGATGTCGGAGTGCGACGTGCCGCTGGTCGCTGAGTATGCCGACATTCTCCAAATTGGCTCGCGCAGCATGGAGAATTACACCCTGCTTGAAACTGCGGCACGCTCCGGTCTGCCGATTCTGCTGAAGCGTGGGATGGTGGCAACCGTGGCCGATCTGCTTCGTTCGGCGCAGATCATTCTCGATAACGGAAACCCCAACGTTATTCTCTGTGAGCGCGGTATCCGCACCTTTGAGACGGCAACCCGCAACACCTTCGACGTCACGGCCATCGCGCTGTTGAAGCATATCTCGCATCTTCCCGTCATTGCCGATCCAAGCCACGCCGCGGGGCATCGCGACCTGGTGCCGGCGCTGGCCCGTATCGCTGTAGCCGCTGGTGCAGACGGCCTGCTCATCGAGGTGCATCCGGATCCCGACCATGCCTGGAGCGATGGAGAGCAGTCCCTCAGCTTTGCCGAATTCGCTGACACCATGACCTCACTCGAGCCGTACATCGCGTTGCGCGGAAATGAATCCCGCAAATCAGCCGGTATTCGGCCGATGGAGGCTGTGGGATGAAGCTCCGGGCTAAGGCAATCCAGATTTCATCCTGCTTTGTAATGCTTTATCTCTTCTGCGGATTTGGCCCCGTCGGCGTGGATCAGGACGGCGCGGAGCAAGTCGGCAACGGCCTTATCGTCACTGTGGCGCCCGTTTACGAGCCTCTCGCCGCGTTGCGCGGTCAGGAGCGCTTCCCTCAAGGCGCACATCTGCTGTTTATCCATGAAGGCAAGCCCGAACCGCTCATAAACGGCTTCGCGGCCACCGCCGATGCCAATGTCTCATTCGACGGCAAGAGCGTCATCTTCGCGGGCAAAAAGAATGCTGGCGACCCTTGGCAGATATGGGAAGTGGCTCTGGCCGATCGCTCGGCCCGTCAACTCACGTCGAGCACGACCGACGCAATTCGTCCGTTCTATCTGCCCGGCGCACGCTTTGTCTATGCCCAACGCACGACTACCGGCTTTCAATTGGATTCGGCATCGATCGAACTTTCTTCCGCATCCGTCGCGCCCGCAATTGACCGTGAGATTCTCCCGCTGACATATACGAACGCCAACGCTATTCCGTCCGACGTATTGGCCGATGGCCGCATCTTGTTTGAGTCCGGCTTTCCGCTTGGCTCCGGAGCTGTGCCCGAATTGTTTCTCGTCTACTCTGACGGATCGGGCGTGGAATCCTACCGCTGCGATCACGGCGTGGCTCGTTGGGGCGGGAAGCAATTAGCTTCCGGCGACGTCGTCTTCACGCACGGCTCCTCTCTGGCTCGCTTCACATCACCCCTTGCGCACGAAGAGCGAATCTCCGCACCGTCCGCCGAATACACCGGTGCGATCGTCGAGACAGAATCGCATGCATGGCTGGTGAGCACCCGAACCGCATCAGACAAGCATTACGCGCTCAAGCTGTGGAAGCCCGGCGCCGCAACGATGCAGTCCATCCTCGCCGATTCTGCGAATAACCTCGTCGAGCCCGTGCTCGTCGCCCCGCGCATCACGCCGAAGCGCCATCCTTCCGGTATTCATCCCTGGGATTACGCGAATCTACTGGCCCTCGACGCACGCCTTTCGCGCGACGGAACTCTGAAGGGGACTCCCGTTTCCGTGCGCGTCGAAACGCAGGATGCCGATGGCCACACAACTGCGCTCGGAATCGCCCCCGTGGAGCAGGACGGCTCGTACTTCGTGCAAATCCCCGGCAATCGCCCCATTCGCTTCACTCTGCTCGATGCGCACGGCACTGTACTGCGCCAGGAGCGCGGCTGGTTCTGGGCACGCGGTGGTGAGCAGCGCATCTGCGTCGGCTGCCACACAGGCCCGGAACGCGCTTCGGAAAATCGCATCCCTGAAGTGCTACTGCGCACTACAACGCCCGTCGATTTGACCCTCCGCCAGGCACAAGCGGCGCCAAATTCCTTAGGAGGCCGTTGAGATGGATCGCCTCGTTTTTTTCTTCGCCTTCGCAGCAGCAATTGCAGCACCATGCGCAATGAGCGCACAGGTGTCCGCTATTGGTGCAGCCCAACCGAGCGCCGCAAGCACATTGGCCGCGCCGCAGACGCCCGCCGCTTCGCCGTTGCCGGTAATCCGTTTTGAAGATGCAACCGACCAGTCCGGCATTGATTATGTTCACAGCTTCGGATCGGCCCAGCTGGGCTCACTTCTCGAAGGCACGGGCGCTGGTTGCGTCTGGTTCGACTACAACAATTCCGGGCTGCCCTCGCTGTATGTCGTCAACGGCCGTCCACTCGACGACTCGATGCATCCGCACCCGCTGAAGGTGAAGCCGAACCCTCCGCCTCACAATCATCTCTATCGCAACGAGGGCGGAGGCCACTTCACCGACGTGACAGATCAAGCTGGCCTCAATCCCGATATGTACGGCATGGCTGTTGCTGCGGCCGACTACGACAACGACGGCAATATCGATCTGCTCGTGACCGGCTATGGCAAAACGATCCTCTATCACAATGATGGCAACGGCCACTTCACCGACGTGACCGAAAAAGCCGGCATCAAGGTCGACGGATGGGCCATCAGTTCAACCTGGCTGGATTACGACAAGGATGGCTGCCTCGATCTTTTCATCGGCCGCTACGTCAAATTCGATCCCACGTATCGCGCCTTCTATGCGCCAACCAACTACCCGGGGCCGCTTGATTACGAAGGCGAGACCAACAAGCTCTTTCACAACAACTGCGACGGAACGTTCACCGATGTGACCGACAAGTCGGGCATCGGCGCTTATGTGGGCCGCACCATGGGCGTCACGGCCGCGGACTTCGACGGCGACGGATGGGATGATATCTACGTCGCCAACGACCGTACAGAGAACTTTCTCTTCCACAACAAGCACGATGGCACGTTCGAAGAAATCGGAAATGACACCGGCACAGCTTTTGGCCAGAATGGAGAGTCCACTTCTTCGATGGGTCCGGTCTTCGCCGATTTCGAAGGCCGTGGCGTTCTCGATTTGTGGGTGACCGACGGCCACTACAATCGGCTCCTGCGCAACACGGGGGTCCCCGCTGACAGGTCTTCGTCAGTGGGGTCGAACACGGGGGTCTCCGCTGACAGGTCTTCGTCTACGGGCCCGAACCCGGGACAGCTTGGCTTTGACGACATCGGCGCGACCAACGGAGTCTCGCAGGCGAATGCGCAGTACGTAAGCTGGGGAACTGGGGTTTACGACTTCGACAACTACGGACTGCTGGACATCCTCATCTTTCACGGCGGTCTCATTCACCTCATCCCGCAGGAACACACGTTATTCCGCGGAATTGGCAATGACAAGTTCGAAGATGTCTCGCGGGATGCGGGTCCGGTGCTAAGCCAGCGTACCGTCGCGCGCGGCGCCTGCTTCGCCGACTACGACAACGACGGCAAGGTCGATGCGTTTCTCGTGAATCTCGGCGCGAAAGGCACGCTATTGCACAACGTGTCGACCAACGCCGGACACTGGCTCGCGATCAAGCTCAAGGGAACGAAGAGCAACCGCGATGGCATCGGTGCCAGGGTCGAGGTTTTCGCAGGGGACAAACGCTGGATGCAGGAACGCGTCGCAGGCTCCGGATATCTCTCGCAGAACGAGGAACGATTGCATTTTGGTCTGGGAACGGCGACGAGCGTGGACAAGCTTGTCGTGCATTGGCCCAGCGGCATTGTGCAGACGTTGGAGAAGCTGACCGTTGATCGCGTGCTCTTGATCGAGGAACCGAAATGAACAGCCGGTTCCCATCAACAAAGGCAGGCGTTGTCGCAGTTCTTGCTGCGTTGGGCGTCGTCTTTGTGAGCGGAACCTTGTTGACAGGCGGGCGTGCTCAAGCTTCTGCGAATGATCTATCCGGCGAAGCGTTGACCTACGCTTCTCCGATCGAAATGCTGTTTTCGCCCGATGCCAGGCGGCTCTACGTGCTTTGCCAGGGAAGCGACCAGGTCAGGGTCTTAGACGCGGCAACGTATAAAGAGATCGATCGAATCGGCGTCGGCCATCTTCCGCGCGGCTTTTCGCTCTCGCCGGACGGCGCCCGCCTTTTCGTCGCTAACTCCTGGGACGACACAATCTCCGTGATCGACACCGACTCGCTCAAAGTTGTCGCCACGTGGCCTGTGGCCGCGGAGCCGTCCAGCGTCGTCGAAGACCGCGCCGGCCGGTATCTGTTCGTCGCTAACCGCATCAGCAACGACGTTGCCGTGCTCAACGCGCAGACTGGCGAAGAAGAGAAGCGTCTGGCCGCCGGACGCGGCGCCAGCTACATCACGCCTTCGAACGATGGTAGCCGCATCTACGTCACGCACGTCTATCCGAATCCTGCGCTGCAGCGAGCCGCACCCGAGTCGGAGATCACCGTCATCGATGAGGCACGCGCCGTAGTTGTCGATCGCATACCGCTGCATGGCGTCGCGCATGGTTTTCACATCGCGTTTTCACACGATGGAAGACTCGGTGTCGCCGCGACCCTGCATCCGAAAAACCTGATCCCGCTGGCGCATCTCGAACACGGAGGCGCATTCGCGGATACCTTGACGCTCTTCGGTCCTGACATCGGCCCCGATCCCATCGAGGTTCCTCTCGACGAAATGGAGCGCTACGCGGCGCGTCCGTTTGCCGTGGCTATCACGCCGGATAAGTCGCGCATCTATGTCACGAACGGCGGTTCAGAGAACGTGACAGTGATCGATGTGCCCAAGCTGCTGCACTTCGTCCACACCCACAAACCTCCCTTCGTGACGGATCTTTCCGCGAGTGCGAATTACGTTTTAGTGCGGATCGGGGTCGGCGCAGATCCACGCGGAGTCGCATTTTCCTCCAGCGGAGATGATCTTTTTGTTGCCAACCGCCTCGACGATACCATCAGCGTGATCGATCCGCGTGTCAATCTGGTTTCGTCCACGATCCGGCTAGAAGGTCCGAAACGGCTCTCTGTCCTGCGCTACGGGGAGCAAACCTTCTACACTGCGCGCTATTCCTTCCAGGGACAGATCGGCTGCGCGAATTGCCACATCGACTCGACCTTCGACGGCCTTCAATGGAACCTGGAACCGGATGGCTTCGGCCGCAGCATTGTGGACAACAAGTTACTCGAGGACGTCAAGGACACGGAACCCTATAAGTGGACGGGTACCAATCCCAATATCCCGACGGAATGCGGACCACGGACAGAGAAGTATTTTTGGCGCTCAGAAAACTACGACAATCTGACCCTTGCCGATCTGGCCGTCTACATTCGCAGCCTGCCTCCCCGGCCCAATCGCTGGCGGTTGGCAAACGGCGAGATGACTCCGGCGCAGGAACGAGGCAAGGCGATCTTTCAGCGCGCGGTGGACAACTTCAAGAAGCCGATTCCGGAGAGTAATCGCTGCTCTTATTGCCACAGCGGGCCCAAAGGGACGAATCAGAAGATAGTCGATGTGGGGACGCGCAAGCCCACCGACAATACGGGCCTTCTGAAGGCACCTATGCTGACCAATGTCGCGCTCACCGCGCCTTACCTGCACGACGGATCGGCGCGCTCGCTTGAAGAAATCTGGACAGTCTACAACCCGGACGACAAGCATGGACGCACCAACGACCTGACCAAGGATGAACTCAACGACCTGATCGAGTATTTGAGGACGCGATGAAAATAATTCGTGCTTTCACAATTTGTACAGCAGCGCTCCTCGCGGTTCCGGTCTCAAGAGTGGCAGTCTCGTCGCCATCGATGCCTGCCCCGACACCCGCCGCCAGACTTGGCATGAATGGCGCGGCGGCGCGTGTGGCCCCGCCGCAGGGGTCGCAGGTGATGCCGCTCTTCCACTTTGAAAACTTCACCACAGCCAACGGCCTGCCGAACGATCACGTGTATGCGGTGCTGGTGGATGGAGATCGCATCTGGGCGGGGACGGACAACGGACTGGCCGTCTATCAGAATCACGCGTGGAAGGTCTACACCACCGCGGATGGGCTGGCGCATCGCGCTGTGCTTTCCTTGGCGCTGGACGAGCGCACCGGTGATGTGTGGGCCGGGACGATGGGCGGCCTGAGCCGGATTTCGGGTGGGCGCATCGACAGCTTCACGCAGTTGAACTCGGGACTGAGCAACGATGTGGTCTACGGCGTCTCGGTCGAAAACGAAAATGTCTGGATCGCGACGGCCGCGGGCGCTTGTCGGCTCGATCTTCACACGGGCCAATGGTCGCTCTACAACGAACGCAACACCCCCATGGTCGAGATTTGGGCCTATGGCGTGTCTGCCACACCATCAAAGGTTTATTACGCTGTGTGGGGCAGCGGCGTCCTTGAGTTCAACCAAAAGACCAAAGTCTGGGATAAATACGACGACCCTGATGGCGAAAACGAAATCGTTCTCTTCAAGGATCAGGGGCTGATCCATGAGATCGTCACTTCGGTCAGCTATATCGAGAAGGATTCGGTTTTATGGGTTGCCACTTACTTTGGCGATAGCCACTACGACGGGCGCTACTGGCACAACTTCCTGAAAAAAGACAGCGGGCTTCCTTCGAACTTTACCAACTTCGTGAAAGGCGTGGACGGCAAGCGCGCGTGGTTCGGAACCGACAAGGGGCTGGCCTACTATGACGGCGTGAACTGGGCCGTTTATTGTCCATCTCTCAAGGACGGAAGGCCGGAGATGACGGTACGCGACGCCGCAGGCAACGTAACCCCGGTCGCTGTGACGACAGCGCCCGCCCACAACTACATACTAGGTATCGACTTTCAGGGCGACGACATTTGGGTCGCAACCGCCAAGGGTCTAAGTCACGGAATTCGCCTAAAGCAATAAAGAACTCAGGAGATGAGGCAATCATGAATGCACTCGCAGATATTTTGGAAGCCATTGCACACGCGCCGATCGAGAAGCGCGCCATCACCAACCACGGAGTGCTCAACGAGGCATACGCCTACGCTAAGCCCAGCTCGTTCTCGCGGGGCATGAGGATCGACATCGGCAGCGTGACAATTCTGCTGATTTCGGGAACGGCTTCGATCGACGAGCATGGGGTGAGCGTGCACATCGGCGACTTTCCCGCCCAGTTGCGGCGGACATTCGATAACATCACGGGACTGCTGGAGGCAGAAGGCTGCACCTGGCACGACATTGTGCGCACCAGCTGCTATCTCCGGGACATCGATCGCGACTACGACGTGTTCAATGCGGGCCGTACGGCGTTCTTCAAGGAGCAGGGGCTCGATCCGCTGCCAGCCTCCACTGGCATTCAGGCGCACCTGTGCCGGCCGGAGCTGCTGGTGGAGATTGAGGCCATCGCCATGTTCCGCACGAAAAAGGAAGAAAACAGCAAGGAGTAGCGGTCATGCGCAAGGGATGTTGGTTGGCAGCGGTTTGCATTCTCGTCACGTTCCCTGCATCGAGTCTTGCGGGCCAAACGCCTGCGGTGCATCAGCAGGGAGCGACTAGGAGAGTGTGCGAGTGCGGCGCGCATCCGCCTGGCCCGCCGCGGGACCGGGAAGTGACACCCTACGCGGGAGAACCGGCCGACATGCAACCCTACGCCAAATTTGCAGCGCCTTATGACACCAACTACACGCATCCCAACATCTATGCAGGCGCGGCGCGCGACAATCCGGAGCCCAAGAACCTGACCGAGGTGCGGATTGGATTCTTCGGTCCAATCGAACACACTCCAGACGCGATTTTTGGATTGCGCATGCTGCACGGGGCGCAGTTGGCGGTGGAAGAGGCCAATGCGCGCGGCGGCTACGGCGGCAAGCCTTTCAAGCTGATGGAGCACAACGACTATGACAACTGGCAGGCTCGCGCGGTATACGGGGACGACCGGCCGACGGACCCGACCATCTGGGGCTCGGCATCGAACGAAGCGGTGAAAATGGTTTACGACGATAAGGACTGGGCGATCTTCGGCTCGATCAGCTCCGAGTCCACCCACATCGCACTGCGCGTGGCGCTGCGAGCTGAGATCCCCATCGTGAACTCTGCCTCGACCGATCCTACGATTCCCGAGACGTACATTCCGTGGTATTTCGAATCGATCCAAGATGACCGGGTGCAGGGCCTAACGCTGGCTCGCCGCATCTATTCGGAACTTGGACTGAAACGCGTGGCGCTGCTTAGAGTCAACAATCGCTACGGTCGCTTTGGTGTGGGCAAGTTTATCGATGTCTCGCGACGGCTGGGCCATCCCGTGGTCATGGAGCAGATCTATTTCCCCGGAGAGGAGGACTTCACACGCCAACTGCGAGTGATCCGGGGTTCGCGTGCCGACGCCATCGTGCTTTGGGCCGACGAAGGCGACGTGGTCCGGATTCTCAAGCAGATGCGCGCCGCAGGGATGCAGCAGCGCGTCTTTGGCGCATTTCGGACCCTCGGCGACACTCTGTTGGCCGAGGGCGGGGATGCCGCCGAGGGATTCGAAGCCGTGTATCCCTACGACCCCACCCGCAAGGATCCGCGCTGGCTGGACTTCAACCGCCGCTTTGAGGAGCGCTTCCACGAGAAGCCGGAGCAGTTTGCCTCGATGGCCTATGACACCATGAATATGCTGCTGGATTCCATCTGCAAAGCCGGGCTGAATCGTGCCCGCATCCACGACGCGCTGGCCGATATCGAGGAGTACGACGGCGTGACCGGGCACATGGTCTTCGACCCCAACCAGAAGAACACGGCTCCCTTGTATCTGGGCACTGTGCACAACGGCGCGATCACCTACCGGGTCGCCACCGTGGAGAAACAAGCTCCGCCCGCAGCGGTGCTGGCGCCCACCACGCAACTTGTGCCTGCTGCCGCCGCGCAAGCGCCCTATGCGCGGGTTGGTGAGGACGGAGTGGAGTACAACGGGCCGCATCGGGCAGATGTGCCGGGGGGGGCGGTGAGCGTGGTGTTGTTTGGTCCGAAGGCGGCCGAGGTTGCCGCGTCGGCGGAAGTGCAGGCGGAAGTGGCATTCGGTGCGGCAAAAGGCCGAGCGCTGAAGCTGCTGCCCGTGGCCAGCGACCAGAACTGGGGCGCGGCTTCAACTGAGCTGGTTCATGCACTGATGGATGAGCACGCGCTGGCGATCATGACGCTCGATCGGGAGGCGAGCCACCTTGCCGAGCAGTTGTCGCTGAAGAGCTTTGTGCCCGTGATCGCGTTGAGCAGCGACAAGACTCTGACTTCAACCAATATTCCGTGGATATTTCGCCTTGAGCCGAATACGACGCCGGCGACCGCGCTGCGGGTGCTGATGGCAGCCGAATGCCGGAGCGGAGCGAATCCCGAGAAGCTTAGGAATGTGCTGGCCTCGGGGCTCGAGTTCTCCGGTGTGTCTTTCTCTTCCACCGGCGAACCCAAAGGCCAATAGGGATTTTCGGATTGTGCGCGGCGGCAAGAGCAGATTTACCGGGCAAGAAAGGATGTCCCAAAAAGAAGGGCAGCTCGCATCGGAGCTGCCCTTTCTGTTTACGCCGAGTCCCGCGGTTTGTGGTTTACGGGAGGTAGTAGCGGAACGAGGTCCAGAACATGTTGTCGATGCCCTTGGCCCCAATGCCCGAAGCTCCCGTCCAGCCTTCACGCACAGCATAGCCGTACTGGATGCTCTGGCGGAGACGCCCGCGGTCGCCACGATAGATGTCGTACCAGTATCCGCCCGTGATTTCCTGTACGTCGCGGCTCTGCGCACCGCAGGAGCCGCCAGTGGCATAGCCCGTGGAAGCGCCGCCGTTGTAGCCGGGAGCCGTTGTGGTGTTGCAGGCCGAGTTGGAGAGCAGATAGGAACCGTAGCCCACCGCCGCGTTGCTCGGTGCGCCCCAGTGGCCGCCCCAGGCGCCGCCGGCAGCGATTGCAGCAGCCGAGGCAGAGGTGGCGCAAGTGATCTTGCCCGCTGCTGTGTAGCAGAAGTCAGCCGAAGGCGCGCCCAGCGAGGTGGTGACGCCGGCTTGGCCCCAATCGTCGCGGCCCACGTAATCACCGCCGTAGTTTGCCCAGATCAGCAACCGAGGAGTCGGGTTAGCTTCAACGGTAAAAAGACCGGAGACGTTATGCAGCGGAGAAAATTCGCCCGCTCTGTTGGCGGTAAGGTCGGAAAGTGTCGTGTCGCCGTAGCGGCCCAGACCGGTTCCGTACATACCCTTTGCGCCCACGGTCAGAGCCTTGGTGATCGGCACACGGAAGCTGGCGCCGCCGCCGCCGAGAACGATGCTGTTGCTGTACGAACCGTTCACCGTTAGAGCGGGGGCCACCGCTGCGCCTGTAGCGATATCGGTCAGGCCGCCATAAAGGTTGCTATTAGTCGTCTCCCCTGGATAAACCGTCTGATGCGCGAAGCGGCCGATGCCGAAGATTTCATAGTGTCCCCAGCCCGGATCGATCGCGACCTTGGCGATTAAGTCTGGAGCTTCGTTGAACGAGAGGTTCGCCACGTTGGCGCAACCGTTGACCGTCTTGTAGACAGGGACAGCGACCTGAATCGTGTTTCCTGCCGAGTCGGTCTCCTTCTGGTCGGTGTAGTTCACGATCGTAGTCGATGGCGTGCAGGCGCTGATCGCCGCGTTGTAGTTGCCGCCGTTGTTGCCCGCGCTGCCGATGACTGCGTAGGGAGTGTTGCCGGCCAGCGAAGCCGTGTAGAGGATCTGCGGATTCTCGGCCGCGATGCCGAAGGCGGCATGGTTGAAGGTTTTGGTCACGCGGAAGCCATACTGGCGCGTCCAGACGAAGCCCGTGACGTAGTTCGGGTCTATCGTCTGCGGAGTCATGATATCGCCCGAGAGATTGGAGATGCCTTTCTTGTCTTCCGTGGCTAGAGACCACAACTGGCCGCCCGTGAAGGCCCAATGGTTGTTGGTTTCGGCCTGCGCCCAGATGACGCGCTGGCGCAGTACATAGCTGTTGGACTGGTTGTTGTTGGATGATATGCCAGTGCCCAGCCAGTCAGCCTCATAGTAGCCGCGCAGTGTGCCCCAGCTTGTCTTTCCTTCAGCCATCAGAGTTACGCGCGACTGACGGGCGCTTCCGTAGAATTCACCCAGTGAATAAGCGTCTGCGTGCTCGTAGGGAATGGCACTGAAAGCAGTCGGAATATCGCCGCCGGTGGCCTTGGTGCGGTATACAGTTTCACCCGCCGCGTAGCCTCCCGGTGTGAGCGTGATTCCTTTGTAGTGGAGCGTCGTCGGATTTGCGATGGCCTTCTTTATTGCCGCGTTCTCGTCGGAGACTGTGGTGGCCAGCGAAACCGCGTTGTCCTTCAGGTCGGTCACCGTAGTCTGCAGGGTCGTTACCGCTGCTGCGTTTTGCGAAGTTGCTTCCTGCTGTGCGGTGGCGTCCGCTTCAGCCTTGGCCGCTGCCGCTCGTGCATCTGCCGCAGTCTGCTGGGCCTGCTTCAACTGAGCGTCCCGCGTCGCTAGGTCGGTCTTCAGGCTGTCGATCTGCCCTTGAAATTCCTGACGAAGAGAATTGATCTGCTCCTCGACGGTTGGCTTCGGTGGCTGCTTGGTTACGTGCTTCTTCTTTGCAGGCGCGGGGGGATCGCCGGCGTACGCATACGAACCGACAAGACTGGCTGCCAGAATCGCGGCGGCAGCAGCATTAAATCTGAATTTCATTGGGCCTCTCTTTGTCCTCTCCATCAAGTTGATTCCTGCAGGCGCTCACCGAACGTGAACGCACTATCTTCCGCGTCCGGGAAAGCTTTTCGGTTACATGAGTGCGTCGCTCCAACAGACTAGCGAAAGGAATCCGAACGGCCGCGAGAAGCAGCAACGCAGAAGCAAACTATCCCAGGCCGTGTCTGTTTGAAAGGCTCGCAGATTTTGATGAATATTTGACTAATTCACATATTTTTAACAAGCTTGTTTCTTCAACATTGCCCGCTAAATGGAGGCCGAATTCATCTTCTATTTACAGAGTTATGAGGCTCTCCGTGCATGCCTCGGCCCGGTATCTCCTGCGAGGCCTGCGGCTGCGGCATGAACCTATTTCGCGACGCCCGCACAAAGTAAATTGGCCAGGATTCGGTATGCGCCCGGGACTAACTCGGGAAGCTGGCGGTACAGGGCGAAAGCAACGTAGATATAAGTTCCTTTGCCGGGATGAGCGAGGACAAGCCCGCCACGCTGAGGGTCCTGCCCCGCGTCCGAGGTCTCAGTCAAAGCGCTGTAACCCGGGTCCCAGGTGTCTAAAAAGGAATGCCCACGCTCTTCAACCCATCCGTCAAAATCGGCAGGCGTGATCGCGTTGGGCCAGTTGAAGAGTCGATTGGCGGGATCGAGCAGCTTCACCGGGGCCTGTTCGTCCACCACACGCTCCGGCATTCTTCCCATCGCCAAGGCCAGCGGAGCAGGGAAGTTGCCGCTCTGGTACTGCACAATCAGCGTGCCGCCCTGCCGTACGAATTCTTCGAGCCGCGACTGCGCAGCCGCCAGTTCAGGCCGAACCGAGTAGGCCCGAATGCCAATGACAATCACATTCCACGCAGACAAATCTCCGCCGGCAACCTCCTCGGCGGTGAGTAAGTGCGCACTCGCCCCCAAACCTTCGATCGCGTCAGTTACTAGGTCGCCGGTGCCCATCACATAACCAATCCGCAGTCCCTTCGCCAGCTTCACATCCACTTTGCGTGTCTGCAAAACTGCAGGCCGGTACTGGTTATAGGGCCGTAGCCCTGCATACCCTACGCTTTGCCAGCCGGCCTCATAGGTCTTCCCGCCGCTGTGCGCCATAGCCTGAATGGAAAACCCGCCGGCCTCGACTGCGCCTGGGGTCACAGAAAACTGGATCGGCTCCGTATCCCCGGCGCTTGCGCGATGAAAATTTGCTTCCGAAGGCTCCGCGCGCCACCCCGGCGGCAATTTCAGCTCAACTGTTCCGTCGGCCGCTGACTGCGTGTGGACCGTAACGCGCACTGGCAACGCGCTTCCGTCGAGCGGCAGAATCCGCGCCTCCGGTTCGATACGCACGCCGATGGCTGGCGTTACAACCAATGGCTGATAGATTCCGCCGGGACCTGCAACGCGCTCCAGCGTCTGCACCACCTGGCCCAGACGAATCGGCACCCTGTCGTACGAGAATTCCGCCCAGGCCGCCAGCGGCCACGGCGCAAACGATCGCTCGCGCCACGAAGGATTCGAAATGTCATAGTATGGCTGCTCGATCGACGGCCTCGTGAAGAAAGGCTTGGTTGACTCAGTATCTTCAGGGACCTTGAGGCTGAAGATCGCATCGGAAGTCTGCGCCGTCTCCGCCTTGCTGATCGCCTCGCCTTGCATCCACGGCACGCTGGTCTGCCTTTCGAACCATGTTTTTATCAGACGCGCATCAGTCGCGGCATTTGACGCGTGGAGGTGCACCTTGAACTGCTCGCCGGCAGAAACGCTGCGCGGAGTCTCGTCGGCTGAACTCCCTCGGAATCCACCAGGCTGCGCAGAAGATTCATTGGTTCGATAAGCAACTAGATTCAGCCCGAGAAGTTCCGTCAGCGCCGCTTGGAATTCCCCAATTTTCGCGTCGACTTCGAACAGCAGGCTCGCTTTCGCCTGCCCGCCTAACTCGCTGCCCGCGATTCTTCCCCTCAGATCGAGCGTCTGTCGATAGATCGCTGCCACTTGGTGAGCGACAGTCGCGTCGTGTGCGCAAGGGCAGTTGGACTCAAGCTGCTTTAGCGAAGCTTCAATGGCCTTGAGGCCGCTGATCAGCCACTCTGGAGGCTTGCCCGGCGCGAGATCCGCCAGACCTGCAATGTTCGTTTCGATGTTGACTCTGCTGTTGTGATAGAGATCCTCGTTTTTGGCTTGATCGGTCGATGACGCCTTGGCTGATGCCGCTACCGCCCATAGGTGATAGCTGGTGCTTGCCGGTCCGCTTAGGGCAGGATTTGCGCCGCCATTCTGCGACTTCTGCTCGCCCCATCCTTCGCGCGCAATCTGCACATAGCTGCGCCCCAGCGTGAAATCGAGCTTCCCAACGGGCAGCGTCACATCGCTTGAAGGGACACCTGAAATCCACTCGCCCGTCGCGTAATTGCGAAACTTTGCCGGCGCCCACTTGCCCGTGGCGTAGTCAAACATTCCCTTCTCGGTGACCGGTGCGAAAGGAACCATCGAATACACAGCCAGCGGTTGCCATGGTTGCAGCCCATCTTTCAGTTGTTCCGGAAACACATGGGGATCCGCCGCCGCTTTAAATACCTCCTGCGCAATTTCACCCGAGACCTGGTGCTGCCCGTGGCCGTCTGTAATGCCGCCGACAAATGTGGAGACAATGACCTGAGGCCGCTCGCGCCGCACTGCCAGGACCGCGTCATAGAGCACGCGGTCGTGACCCCAGCGCGCGAAAGATTCCTCTTGCGTCTTCGAGAAGCCGAAATCAACCTCTGTGCCCCAAAGTTGTTTCGCGCCGTAGAATTCATCGGCCTTGAGCAACTCGTTCGTCCGGATGATCCCGAGCGCGTCGTAGGTGTCCGCTGACATCGCGTTCTGCCCGCCTTCACCCCGGTTCAGCGTGAACAAAGTTGCGCGCACGCCCATCCCACGCGAAAGATACGTAAGCAGTGCACCGTCCTCATCGTCGGGGTGAGCCACAATCATCATCAGGCTCGCCGTCGTACTGAGACGCTTCAACGCCTGCTCGAGAGCTGCCTCACCGCGATCTTCGGCCAGTGGCAGCACGATTGAACTCGGTTCCTCTCCGTGAACCTCTTTCGGCCCCGCGCTCGCTAGTTGAGCCTCGATGCAAAACGGTTCTGCGCCCACCAAAATCAGGCTCGCTGCGACTGCAAGGATTGTTGTGCGATGAACGCTCTCGACAAAGGACATGGTCCTCGCCAGTGTACAATCCGCCAGAGTAGCGTCCAAAGATCAACCCGCCAGTGACCTCCTCATCAACCAGCTCCGAAGCAACAGCGTCACTGCAGCGGCGCATCGGCCTGCGATCCGCCGTCCTTTTCAACATGCTCGAGATGATCGGCGTGGGACCGTTCATCACTCTGCCGCTGGTGATTGCTGCCGCAGGCTACCGCCTTTCGGTAGGTGCGTGGCTGTTGGGTGCTGGCATCGCTGTGGCGGACGGCCTGGTTTGGGCCGAGTTGGGTGCGGCGTTTCCGCGTGCGGGTGGATCGTATGCCTTTTTGCGCGAAATCTATGGGCCTGACCGCGCAGGCAACTGGCTCAGCTTTCTCTACGTTTGGCAGTTGAGTTTTTCTGCGCCGCTTTCCATCGCTTCGGGCTGCATCGGTCTATCGAGCTTCCTCGCCTGGTTTTGGCCGGGGCTCGACACCGCACCCGTCGCAGCTCTGCCGGCTCTTCATTATTCAAACTTTGCCGCGGCGGGCGCATGTTTGCTCGTAACTGCGCTCCTCTATCGCAATCTCAGCTCCGTCACGCGCCTTGCATGGGTTCTGTTTGCCGGTGTCATGGCGGCCATGGCAGGAGTGATTGCATCCGGCTTTGCACACACGGTCGCATCGGGAAACTGGCACATCCCTGCTTCGCCCGTCCAGTCTGCAGGGTTGGCAATCGGCGGACTCGCGCAGGCCACGCTGATCGCCACCTACGACTACTGGGGGTACTACAACATCTGCTTCCTCGGCGGCGAAGTACATCGGCCGGAACGCACAATCCCTCGCGCGATTCTGCTCTCAGTCTTGTTCGTCTCCGCACTCTACGTCGCCATGAATCTGGCCGCGCTTCCAGCCGTTCGCGACGCCGCGAACGCCGCGACTCAATCTGCGCCGTTGCACCTGCAGTTGGTCGCCGATCTGGCTGGGTCGGCGTTTGGTGTCTGGGTGGGCCGCCTGATGGCCGCGCTCGTTGTGTGGACCGCATTCGCTTCGGTGTTTTCGCTTTTGCTTGGTTACTCGCGCGTGCCCTTCGCTGCGGCGCACGACGGCAATTTTTTTCGTTTCTTAGACAAGATCCATCCTCGGTACCGAATCCCGCACCGTTCGCTGATTGCGCTCGGCCTCGTTGCCTCGGCATTCTGTTTCTTTTCCCTGCAACAGGTCATCACCATGCTGGTCATCACGCGCATCCTGCTGCAGTTTTTCCTTCAGCAGATCGGTGTGATGTGGCTGCGCGTCCGGCGTCCGGAACTCGCGCGTCCCTTCCGCATCCCCTTCTATCCACTGCCTCCGCTTGCGGCCATGGCCGGCTTCCTCTTCATTCTCATCAACCGTAGCAACGCGACCGAAGGACTCGCGGTCGCCGCCGGCATCGGCATATCCGGAACGCTCATCTACCTGATCCGCGCAAAGCGCCTGAAGCAGTGGCCATTTGCGAAACGCGTAGGATCGGTTGAATCCATCTGAAACATCGAAGGGGCGAGGTTAATCTGTGCACTCCATCGGCATAACCCGAAATTGGCGAACCGCGATTCACCGCCGGCGGCTCGGCGTTGCGTTCATGGCCCTTTGTATCGCCTTGCTCGCAACTTCGACACACTCCTCCCTCAGCGCTCAGGATGTGAGTCAGCTCCGAAGTGAGCAATCATGCCGGATCTTTGTGCAGCAGTTCTATACCTGGTACTTGGGCCGGACTGCCGTAAATGACAAATCGCGCTCGGCTGGCCCATCTTGGGATGATGTTCCTCGCCTGCGTCCACAAGTGCTGAGTCCCGAATTGCTGGGTCTTCTTAAAGACGACCTTGCCGCCTCTCGGTCAAACTCCGAAGAGATTGTCGGTCTGGATTGGGATCCGTTCCTCGCCACCCAGGACCCCAGCCCGAAATTCGAAGTCGAGAATGTGTCTCTAAAAGCCGGTCACTGCTTCGCCGTCGTCAATGGGATCGAACATGGGAAAAGGCAAGAGAGTGTCTCGCCGGAGTTGGTGCAATCCGGAGAAACGTGGATCTTCGTCAACTTTCACTACAAGGGCCAATCGCCTCAGGACGAAAACCTCATCGGCACCTTGAAACATTTGCGTGATGAGCGAAAGAAAGCGAAAAACTGAAGCTGTGGCTAGAGACGGGGTCCTCGCGTCCTCCACCCCTTCTCTTACGGCATCAGTGCAGGTCTCCGGGCGCCCTGCTTTGAGCGCCTGTGCCGCACTTGCCTGCTACCACCGATAGACGGTGATTTCGTCCAGGTAGACGTTCGCCCATGTGGTTCCACTGCTGTTGCCGTCAATCTGGAAGTTGGTCACGATGGCGGGACCCCAGCCGAGCGCGTATCCAGAAAAGACCGTGAAGCCCAGGTCCTGTTCGGTGCCGTCGAGCCACACCGAGTTGTAGGTAACCCAGCCGGAGTCGTTGTGGGTGAAGTAAATCTGCACGTGATGCCACTGGTTCGCTCCCCAGCTTTGGATGTTGCAAGGAGCATAGGAATGGAGCCAGGTGTCGTTGGGACTGGTGGGAGAGCCCCCGTTGACGGCGTAGTCCCATCGTTGAATCCAGCTGTCGCACTGGAAGCCCATAATCACCGTCTGGCCATTGGGCATCGTCTGATCCAGATCGAATTCGAGGTTGGAGAAGCCGGCCGCAGAACCGGCAATGTAGACCCAGGCGTCGTAGAAGAAATTCTGCGATGCAGTGTTGTCGTCGAACTGGACGGAATAGCGCTGGCCACCGAAATCGTTAAGCTGGTTCGCGAACAGCCGGGCAGTCCCCGTCAACGAAGGCGAACTCGTCAGGCCCATAGTGCCGCTCGAAGAGCCGGTCGTTCCGCCGTCATGAATGGTAATCCAGTTTCCCAGGGCTTGAATGCTGCTGACTCGTACCGCGTTTGACGGGATCACTGAGGTACCGGAGCCCGACGATCCTGTCGTATTGGCTTGAGGTGTGGTGCTCACATCAATGGACACGTCGGTCACACAGACCGCTCCCGAACCGTTCCATACCTTGACATGCAGCGTATGCCAGCCGCTTGGTGCGGCAACCGGACCGTTAATGTACTGTGCCGTCCAACTCGAAGTGCTGCTGCTGTTATCCAGCGAGTAGCCCACTGCCGTCACGGGTTGCGAGGAGCAGGTGCTGGCGGTCATGTCGAGGGTGAAAGGGGAGGATACTTCCTGGCCATTGGTAGGGCTGGTGATCACAGTCTGCGCAAAGGACGGGGTCGTCACTGTGGCGAGCGCCAGACAGGCGCAGAAAAAACTCCGGGTCAACTTCATCGAGAATTCCTCTTTGAGAAATAGTTGCTGCAAGTGCTGCCTGAAGGGCGCTGGCGCATCCTCTTGTCTCCCAGCAAGCTGCTGAGCAACAAGCGTCGCCGACCCCTGAGACAGGGCCCAAATACCACGCTCCCCTGAACTCTCGAAAGGGAGCGACCAATCTTGAAATGTTCTATTGGGTTGCTCTGAGCCGAAGGCGTTGTAAACGCCGGCCGCGCGCTGCTCAGAAAACCTCTTTATTGAAGGGCTTCCGGCGAAATATGAGGGAGTACAGCTCTATTTCGGGTAAGGCCTCAAAGACCGTTCAACCAAGGTGCGGGGATGTTGATCCGGAAATTGCGCGCGGAGCACGGTCCCTCAAGAATGCAATCTGACCGATGGACACTCAGTCGTGTAGATGACTGAAATAAGTCTCCCATGCAGCACCGCGGCCGCACAATTGATGTTGCTTGTTGCCGGGCAATTTATGTTGATCTCATTCAATTCGCTTTTGGTCGTATATGTACTTGGGGAAATAATTTGAGTAGGTCGAAAGCAGCGTTCGCGAGACAAAAGAGACGCGCTGTGACTTTACGCCGAAGCTAGTTCAAAAACATCGTCCGATACAGCGTGTCCCGCTGCACAGGCTTGAACCCCGCATCGCGAATAATCCGCCGCAGTTCTTCCTCGGTGGTGCAATTCGATGTACCCGCGGCCTTCACTACGTTTTCTTCCAGCATCACCGAGCCCACATCGTTGCCGCCGAAGTGCAGCCCCAGCTCCAGCACCTTCAACCCCTGCGTTACCCAGCTTGCTTGCACATTCTCAATGTTGTCGAGATAAAGACGCGCAATCGCAAGCACCTTCAAATACTCCACACTGGTCGCTTCATCCCAGCCGCGCCCGCCGAGTGCTGTGTTGTGAGGCTGAAAGCTCCAAGGAATAAACGCTGTGAACCCGCCCGTCTCTTCCTGCAGCTTGCGCACGACTTCGAAGTGATTGATGCGCTGGTCGAACGTCTCGCCTACGCCGAACATCATCGTCGCCGTAGTGCGCATGCCAAGCTGGTGTGCAGTGCGGTGCACGCTCACCCAATCCTCGGTCCGGCACTTCAGCCGCGCAATTCGAAAGCGCACATCGTCATCGAGAATCTCTGCCCCGCCGCCGGGAATCGAGTCAAGTCCCGCATCGCGCAACCGAACAATGGTGTCGCGCAGACTCAGATTGGAATACTCCGCAATCGCAAGCACCTCGGATGCCGACAAGCAATGCAGCCATATCTGCGGAAACCGGTGCTTGATCCCTGTGAAAAGCCGTTCGAACCAATCGATTTTCAGGTCGGGATGAATACCGCCTTGCATCAGCACGCCCGTGCCGCCCATCTCGATGGTTTCGGCAATCTTCTCGTAAATCTTTTCGAAGTCGAGGATGTAGCCTTCGCTGGCCTTGGGTCCTTTGAGGGGCCGGTAGAAGGCGCAAAACGTGCAGTATTCGGTGCAGAAATTCGTGTAGTTGATGTTGCGATCGATAATGTAGGTGACTACGCCCTCAGGGTGCAGGCGTTGCCGCACCGCGTCCGCCTCAAAGCCCAGCCCGATCAGGTCAGGGGATTCAAAGTACTCGAGCGCCTGGGAACGAGTCGGAGCCATAACCAGATTCTATCAACAAAGTAGAAAACACCCGCGACTGTGCCGTAGAGCCGGTCACTTCGCCCGCTTCGAGCGGAACAGAAAAAGCCCACGGGTCTGAACCGGTTCCTTGCGTGTGCGCGATAGATTCCGTGCGGTCGAGATGCCGCTAAAGAGAATCAGAAAATCCACAAAGGCGCGAATCCGCTCTCTGAAACTTCGACTTGCCATCGAGAACCCGCTCAGTAATTCAAAGTGCAGAAATCAAGAGTACGCTTCATTCGAGACCGCAGAGTCGCCGGAAGTTGCACAAATACTCGTCCAAATGTCGCATCCCTCGCGAATCCGCGCCGTTCGTCATCGCAGCAGCGCGGAGGCTGCCCACAGTACCGGAGCCTGTCCGTGAAAATCCCCGGTCCGCCGATGTCGAGCCAGGTAATACGCCAGATCGTTCTTCTTGCCCGTGCCCTCGCAGACATTCGTCACGTCGTTGTTCTGGTCGATGTAACCGACGACCGCAATCCACGCTCTTCGCGCCGCCGGACCGTACGTTGCCGCATCGAGCCAGCCATTCTTGACGCCGGTGATCATGGCAAATGTGAACATGGCAGAGCTTGAGGTCTCCGGCCATGCCTCTTCGTGGTCGATCAGTTCACGCCACATTCCGTCTTTTCCTTGATACTTCAGCAAGCCGGCCATCATCTTCCGATAGCCATCCAAAATCCGCGCCCGCTGCGGATGATCGCTGGGCAGGTCGCGCAGCATCTCCGCCATACCCGCGGCAAACCATCCATCGCCGCGTCCCCAGTAGAACGGGACATCCGGCGCGTGAAAGAAAAGTCCGTTCGACTGCTGCAGCTTGTCAAGATACGCCACCATCTCCTTCGCGTCGCGGTCGAGATACACGCGATCGCCTGTGGCCCGATACGCCTCCAGTTGCAGCATGGTCAGCATGTACATGTCATCGACCCAGAAGCGCGTCTCGCCGGAAAGCCCATCAGGTTGCGGGTTTTCCCATTGCCGGTCCGCCCAGTATTTACCTTCCGTCAGGTACTTCGGGTCTTTCGTCTGGACGGCGATCTCAAGCGGGACAATCCCAAAAACCGAGTCGTCGACATGATGACGGACCGGCCTGCGATCCGCTTCCGCTCCGCCCGGTAGCAAAGGTTCAAATCTTCTGATCAGTTCATCCCTCAGCGCGTCGTCGTGTGTCAGTTGCGCAAAGGTCAACGCGCCGTACCACGTATCCGCCTCCGAATAGTGAATCGTCGCCGAATACTGATGCGCGCTCGTCACGAAATGTTCTGCGAGGCTCTTGCCCACTTCTTGCGGCGAGGTCCCCTTCGGCCAATTTGTGAAGAGATCGTTGTCTTGCGCAACAACGGGCACAGTCGTGGCGATTGTGAGCGCAGCAAATTGAATGGCTGCATAAAATGCTTTCCTCATCCACAGTCTCCAGTTCATCCTGCCAATTGGTCCAAAATGACCAGCATCCACATCGTCCGTCGCCTCTACTTGCCAGGATCGATCTTCGGCGCAGGCCCGTTCGCGGGCTCATGTGCGGGGCGCGGCTGCTTGCTCAGGCCGGATTTTTCAGGGCTCGAAACACCCAGGCTCATCAGGAAGAACTTTAGTCCCTTGCGCAACGAACTCGCCACACTCATATTTTCGATCTCCTCCGCCGGTCCGGCTATCGACCCCCGGGGCTCGTCGACGCAATCGAATCGGGCTCAGTTGCCGCTGGTCTTCTCGACAATGACACAGCGGAAACAACTTCTCCGCGCAGAATGCTGAGGGCCGCCGGTGGAAGCGGCTTGTCGGCATTGGCCAGCAGCACGCTCACCTGCCACATCTCCGTGTTGGTCAACTGGGTTTTGAAATCGGGCATTCCGCTCAGACGGATTCCATTGGCGACTTTCCAATAGGTTTCACTCGGAGGATCGTCACTCACACCCACCACATCGCTGTTGTGATGCTTCTCCCAGAGCTGCGGCGCCTGGGGAAACATATTCTGTCCGATCGGCGCCGGCTTGCCGTGGTAGCCATGGCACACTGCGCATTTTTCGCTGTAAACATGCGCGCCGGCGGTAAATGTCTGTTCGTTCGCATCGATGGGAGGGTGCGCAATCACCTCGCGGTTGATCCGTGCCTGCAGCGCAATCCCCGTAATCTCCCGTTCGTTGGGTAACGGTGGATCGGCCACAGCCACAGGCACTTTACCGTAATAGAGCCACAGAAGGCCGCCGAGCGGTACCAGTAGAACTCCGAGGATGATGCCAAAGAGAATACGAACCATTCGTTGCGGCCTCCGTTGCCCTTCATCCTAGTGCATTTGCTCCAAGCGGCGTAACTAGGTCATGGACTCCCTCCTAAATAGGCAGAGATTCGATTTGTGCTCAATCAAGCAGCATCCTCTGAACCCAACGGCTCTGCCATGCGTCCAAACCCCAACGGGTCCACCCACAACGCCACCCCAGGATGGTTTAATACCTAAGGGGGAGCGCTTCCTGAACGGGTGCTTCCGTACAGCTGTTCTCCAATTGCTCAAAGGCCGAAGGCAAATCAGCTAAGTGGCTTTTTTATCAAGAAAAAGCCACCTTGCTCGGCGATCAAAATGCCACATGAAAATTGGAGAATAGCTCATTGTCGTGGAGGTATCCCGAAAGCGATGTTTTCTTTACGCCGTCTTGCCCTTTTGCTGGCGCTCGGATTGCCGGCTGTGCACTCTCTTCAGGCCCAAAACTCGAGTCAGGACTCAAGTTCGAACAGCACCCCCACGACCCAACAACCCGCGACTCAGGACCAAACGCAGCAGCCCACTGCGGCCGAGAACCAGGGGCAGATGAGCGTGCAGGCTCGCATCAAAGCGCGCCGGGAACAGCGCCGCGCGCAGGCCATCCACGACACCTACTCGCATCTCTACGAAGCTTTCGTTGGTGGCGGCTATCTTCGCACCAAGCCGGGACCGAGTTTGCAGAAGCTCACGTTTTACTCATGGGATGCGGCAATCACTCGCTACTTCAGCGAGCGTCTGGGCGTCACCATCGACGGCCGCGGCTATTACGGGACTGCCTATGTCGGTCTGAATTCGTCGGCGGTCACCCGCCCGGCCATTAGCCAATATGACGTACTCCTCGGGCCAACTTATCGCTTTTATATGCGTCCGAAGTATTCGGTCGGTGCGTATGCGAAGGGCGGCATCGCCGTCGGCAATTTCACCGGTGATACGGGCGGGTTCGGCTCAATTCCTAACCCTTCGGGCAGTGGCTTTCTGCTTTACCCGGACTCAACAACCTATGCGATCAATGGCGGGATTGTCGGCGAGATGAACCTGAGCCCGAACCTGTCCTTGCGCCTGGCCGGAGATTACATCGGGACAGGATTCGGATCGCAGATGCAGAATGGCTTCGGCTTCAATTACGGATTCGTCTACCGGTTCGCCAAGCTGGCGCGATAGTAGGTCTTGTTTCTTAGCGGTTATGTTGGCGAAGCATGTCTGCAGTTGAATGCTGCGAACCATCATTTGTGGGCAGCGTAATCCCCGGCTCCGAGCAGGTGCAGCGACACATACGGTTCGTCACCCACAACCCAGCTGTCGTGTCCGGGCTCAATGAAGAAGACGTCTCCGCCTTTCATCTCAACGATGCGTCCGTCGTCCATCGCTGCGGTCGCGCACCCGGCAATCACAATCCCCACGTGCTCCACATCGCAGCTCGCTTTCCCCAGTGCGTGGCCCACGTGGACGGACCAGCGCCAACCAGGCTCGTACGTGGCGCGCCCGATCGTCATGCCACCGATATGAATCAATTCGAACTTGCCCTTTTCGAAAACCCGCACCTCATCCGGCCGTTCGAACCTCTTCAGAACAACTTCGTACATCGATGACCTCCGTACGCATGGAATTGTCTGGATTTCCTTACGCCTGCCGATCGGCCTGATCCCTGCTTCATTGCAGTATCGGAATCTCCGCAATCCTCTTTTGCCACTCTGCCGGCCCAGTCTGATGCACACTGGTTCCTTTGGAATCCACGGCGACGGTGACGGGCATATCCCGCACATCGAATTCGTAGATCGCCTCCATGCCCAAATCCTCAAACGCAAGCAGCCGCGAACCGTGAATCGCCTTCGCCACCAGGTACGCCGCTCCGCCCACCGCCATCAGGTACACCGCGCCAAATTCACGAATTGCTTCGATCGCCACAGGTCCGCGTTCGGCCTTGCCCACCATGCCCAGCAGGCCAGTCTCCGCCAGCATCTGCCGTGTGAACTTGTCCATGCGCGTCGCCGTCGTCGGCCCCGCCGGACCCACCACCTCCTCGCGCACCGGGTCTACGGGCCCAACGTAGTAAATGAACCGACCCCGAAAATCCACCGGCAGCTTCTCCCCGCGGTTCAACATGTCCGTCATACGCTTGTGCGCCGCGTCGCGCCCCGTTAGCAGCTTGCCCGTCAGCAGCAGCACCTCGCCCGGCTTCCACGTGGCGGCCTCCGCGCGTGTCACCGTATCGAGATTCACGCGCCGTGCGCCACTCACGTCGTAAGTCAGCTTCGGCCAGTCTTCCAGGTTCGGCGGATCGAGATACACCGGCCCCGACCCATCCAGCACAATATGCGCGTGCCGCGTCGCCGCGCAATTGGGAATCATTGCCACCGGTAGATTTGCCGCGTGCGCCGGCGTGTCCAGCACCTTCACGTCAAGAACTGTAGTCAACCCGCCCAGTCCCTGCGCGCCGATTCCCAGCCGGTTCACCTTGTCGTAAAGCTCCACGCGCAGCTTTTCTGCAGTCGTCTGCGGGCCCCGCGCAATCAGTTCCTGAATATCGATCGGATCCATCAGAGCTTGTTTCGCCAGCAACATCGCCTTCTCCGCCGTGCCTCCGATGCCAATGCCCAGCATTCCCGGCGGGCACCAGCCGGCTCCCATGGTGGGAACAGTCTTCAGCACCCACTCGACAACAGAATCCGACGGGTTCAGCATCGCGAACTTCGACTTGGCTTCCGAGCCGCCGCCTTTCGCCGCAACCGTCACCTCAACCGTATTGCCCTTGACCAACTCCACAAAAACCGCGGCCGGCGTGTTGTCTTTTGTATTCTTGCGCGCACCTGCAGGATCGGCTTGCAGCGAAGCCCTCAGCTTGTTGTCGGGATCGAGATACGCCCGCCGCACCCCCGCATCCACCATCTCCTGCAGGTCAAGCAGCTTCTCACCCGCAGCAGGCTCGAAGCGCACATCCATGCCCACTTTCACAAACGCATTCACAATCCCCGTGTCCTGGCAGATCGGCCGATGCCCCTCGGCGCACATGCGGCTATTGATCAGGATCTGCGCCATCGCGTCGCGCCCCGCCGGCGATTCTTCGCGATCGTAGGCGCGAGCGAGCGAGGTGATGTAATCCACCGGATGGTAGTAGCTGATGTACTGCAGCGCGCCCGCTACGCTGGCGATGAAATCTTCCTGCCGAATGACAGTCATTCTCGAAGCTCCCTCGAATTACTCAACTCCTTAGGGTAGCGGATCGATGGTGCTCGCGTTGCAGCACTCAAGTGAGTGCTGTACGTCAATTCTTGAATAGGGGTCAACGCTGATCCACCGCCGGTCTCAGATCCGTGTGCACAAAATCGTCGCCCTTGAAAAGAATCGGCTCGCGCCTCGCGCGCGCCAATGCATAGCTGAAACAATCCCCGAAATTCAGATTGGCCGCATGTCCGCTGCCCCGGCCATAATCCTGATACGCCTGCCGCGCAATCCGCGCCTGCTCCACTGTAACCGGTTCGATTTCAAGTCCGGGATTCGCGAAGATCTCTTCCAGCCTCGCCTTGAGAATCGGATTTTTGTATCCGTCCACCACAATGTGTGATTCCAGATATGTGGCCGCAGAAACACGAACCGCCTTCGCAGCTTCCATTGCCCTAGAAAAGGCTTCCGCCTCCGGCTCGTTCTTGAGAATGGCAATCAGGGCCGACGAATCGACAATCACCGAGGCAGCCCCGTCTCTGGGTCGTAAAGCTCCTCGATCAGTTCGGTGGACGTCTTCCCGTCATTCATCATCGGCCCAGTCTCGCGGCTGATTTCCATCAGCCATTCGGCCATCAGTTTATTTCTTTGCTGGTTCCGCTTTTCACGGGCCAGATCTCCCCGCACGGCGTCGGTCACGGCTGCGACAAGACTCACACCTCGCAGCTCGGCGAGTTCTCTCGCTAGCCGCTCTGTTTCCGGGTTTTTCAAGCTCAGCGCCATCGAATTCTACCTTTCTACCTTTTATATCTACCATTCTACAATAATCGGACAAAGCCTACCCCCCAGCCATCACCTTCCCGCTTCCCCAAGCGCAATGTCCTAATCTAAAACCCATGAACGAATTCCCGGCAGACACGCTCCCGCCCGAGGCGCCCCACACCATCCCCGAATCGAACGGGCAAGCCGCCGCAGATCCCTTTTTTGACCTCTTGGTCGTCGGCGCTGGTCCCACGGGCCTCGCCTGCGCTATCGAGGCCAAGAAGGCTGGCTTTCGCGCCGTTCTAGTCGACAAAGGATGCGTCTGCAATTCGCTCTATCACTACCCGTCGCACATGACGTTTTTCACCACCTCGGAGCTTCTCGAAATCGGCGACATCCCGTTCCCCAGCCCCAACGCCAAGCCCTCGCGCAACGAAGCTTTGGAGTATTACCGCCAGGTCGCGGCTTTCCACAAACTCGACGTGCGCCAATACCAACGCGTAGCCCGCGTGGCAGGCGCCGACGGTGCCTTCGCCATCCACACCGTCGACCGCTTCGGCCGCCCCGGCATCCTGCACGCGCGCAAACTCGCCATCGCCACCGGCTACTACGACTTGCCCAATCTGATGCGCATTCCCGGCGAGGAATTGAGCAAGGTCCACCACTACTACGACGATCCGCACCCCTACTTCGGATTGGATGTCGTCGTCGTCGGAGGCAAGAATTCAGCGGCGATTTCCGCTCTTGAACTGTGGCGGCATGGAGCGCGCGTCACGCTCGTCCACCGCGGCGCCGAGATCCACCGCCACGTGAAGTACTGGATAAAACCCGATATTGAGAACCGCATCAAAAACGGCGAAATCAAGGCCTACTTTCGCTCGCATCCGACCGAGATCACGCCCGACACGGTCAAGCTTGACACCCCGGACGGTCCGCTCACACTGAAAAACGACTTTGTCTTCGCAATGACCGGATACCATCCCGATTTTGCATTCCTTGAGAACTTCGGCGTCGGTTTTTCCGGTCCCGATAAGTTGCCCGTCTGCGACCCGAAAACGCTGGAAAGTAACGTGTCGGGGATTTACCTCGCAGGTGTCATCGTCGCCGGCTCCCGCACCAACGAAATCTTTATTGAGAATGGCCGCTTTCACGGCCGGCAAATCGCCCAGGCGCTGACAGCAAAGCTGCGCTGAACCGGTCCAAAACATCTGCCGAAACTCACCGGGGAACCGAGCGCTTCAGATGCGGTTCCGTCCGTGTCCATCCAAAAGAGCCGTGCGCATCTGTTGTTACTTCAGGCGGAACTTTTTCACCCCGGCCGGGTTGAAACTGAATGACAGGCTTTGCGCTTTTCCGTCTAATTGAAAGTAGCCAAAGCGCTAAAGCCGTTATCAAATAGTGCAGGAGAGCAACGATGAATCGGCCATTGTTAAAGCGAGTGATTGCGCAGTCCGTGGCATGGGGTGCCATGGCTGCCTTGTGCAGCGTGATTGCGCTGGCTCAGGGTGCGGCACCCGCAGCCGGACAACGCACGGATGGACAGATTGAAATGGATGTGGTGCATGCTCTGGATGCTTCCGCAGCCTTGAAGAACGATCTGATTACCGCTGCGACCATTCAGGGCCAGGTCACCTTGTCAGGCACTGTATCGAGTGATTCTTCAAAACAGCTCGCGGAATCGATCGTCAAGGGCGTCCCCGGCGTCACCGGAGTGAAGGACAATCTGAATGTTGGCAACCCCGCCAATGACCCCAACGCACAAGGCGCGCAGACTGCCGACAACAACGACGATGGGCAGGATATGGGGAACAACCAACCGGCGCAGCCGCCTGCCGCTGCGCCCGCTCCGAACTACGGCCAGAACGCGCCTCAACAGAATGCTCCGCAAGACAATCAGCAGGCGCCGCAGTACGGTCAGCCTGCGCCGCAGTATGGCCAGGCGCCCCCGCCTCCGGGTTATGGCCAGCCTGGATACGGCCAACCGGGATACGGGCAGGCTCCGCCTCCGCCGTATCGCCCCGGCTATGCTCCTGCGCCCCCGCAGCAGCCCTCGTATAAGTTCGCCAAGGGTCCTGTGACCATTCCGCAGGGAACGTTGATCCAACTCCGCACCAGTGAATCGGTCGAGAGCAAGAGAGCAAAAGTCGGTGAGCCGATTCAGTTCACCGTCATCCAGGACGTGACTTATGCCGGCGTACTCGCCATCCCGCGCGGTGCGACAGTGCACGGCGTCATCGCGGAAGCGAAAAACGTCGGCTCCGGCACGCTTACAGGCAGCTCGGAATTGGCGCTGCAATTAACGTCCCTCGATTTAGGCGGCCAATCGTACCCGCTGCAATCGGATCTGTTCAAGGTCA
The DNA here is from genome assembly GCA_963745845.1 of uncultured Acidobacteriaceae bacterium. Classification (GTDB taxonomy): domain Bacteria; phylum Acidobacteriota; class Terriglobia; order Terriglobales; family Acidobacteriaceae; genus Telmatobacter. Next base: position 1,066,632 of record CAVUZE010000008.1, read on the forward strand.
AGGCGCCCGGTAAAGGCGGACGCACAGCAGAGAACATCGTGGGCGGCGCACTGCTCGGTGCTCTCATTGGCGGCGCGGCTGGCGGCGGCGGTGGCGCAGCCATCGGAGCGGCAGCAGGCGGCACGGTCGGGACGGCGGCATCAGCAGCCACTCCAGGACCGCGTGCCTGGATTCCCGCCGAGGCGCTCGTCACCTTCCACCTGTCGGCGCCGGTGACGGTGAGCCCGGTCGGACGCGATGAAGCAGCGCGGCTCGCACAGGGTCTCTATCCTGGCGGACCGAACCTCTACCGTCGCGGCTACTATGGCGGTCCGTACGCCTACCCGTATCCGTACTACTACGCGCCTGTGTACTATCGCCCGTACTACTACTCCGGCGGCTACTACTACTGGCGCTAAGCAGCAGTAATCCGGCACGCCGACAGCGGGCATCCGATCCAGGATGCCCGTTTTCATTTGCGTTCTAACGAAAAATACCCTGTTGGTCCGCCGAGCACACAGCAAGGCTTATTCTCCCGGAGGGAGAACGTGAAGATAGCCCAGGGTGAAGCGCAGTGGAACCCTGGGAAAGCATCCCGAAAAATATGCCCGCGCCCCGGAGGGCCGCGCCGAGGCATTCATCGAGATGTCTTCTGCCTTTCCGCCCGGCGCTCAATCCCCACGCGCTCGTCTATAATGACAGTGAATCGCGTCGAGCGAGAATTGTGCGCCTATCTCCCAGGATCCGGCATGGAATGCCGCGGATGGGACGATTTCCAGGCGCGCATAGAGAGCAGGATCAAGTCCATCCATGATTCGTTTCCTTCAAAAAGAAAATCGCCTCACCAAGGCTTTGTTCGTGGTTATCATTGGCGCCGCCTCCATTTCCATGGTGGTCTACCTCATCCCCGGTCTCACAGGCCAAAGCGCGTCCAGCGCGGACACGTTTGCCGTCGTCTATCCGCATTGGTACAGCCGCTTCCTCTCCTCCGGCGAGGTCATCAGCCAGCAGAAGGTTACCCAGCTTGCCACGCAGCGCGTGCAGCAGCAGTATCCGCAATACGCCGGCAATCCGATGATCATGAACATGATCGAGCCGCAGGTCGGTCAGCAGCTCGTGCAGCAACAGATCCTTCTGGACGAAGCAGCGAAGCTCGGCATTCGTGTCACGGATGCCGATGTCCGCGAGTTTCTGCAAACCGGGCCTCCAGCCCAGGTGCTTTTTCCCAACGGGAAATTCATCGGCCAGGAGAAATACGCCGCGCTGATCCAGAGCCGCTTCGATATCACCGTTGCCGACTTTGAAGACAGCGTCAAGCACGACATCGCCATGCGCCGTCTGGAGTCGTTTATCACCGCGGGCGTCACAGTAAGCGATAAAGAAGTGCGTGACCTCTACCGGAAGAACAACCTCAAAATCAAGTTCGACTACGCGGTCATCTCCTCCGACGATCTCAGCAAGCAGATCAATCCCTCCGACGCCGACCTTGAAGCCTTCTTCAAGAAGAACACCGCGCGTTATGCGACCGCCGTCCCCGAGCAGCGCAGCATTACCTACTTCGCCTTTACCCCGAACGACGTTCCCGGCGGCACACCCCAGCCTACGCAGCAGGAGATTCAGCAGTACTACAACGCGCACCAGTCCGAGTATTCGGTGCCGGAACAGGCCCGCGCGCGCCACATCCTCATCAAGGTCGATCAGGGCGCCGACGCCAAAACCGACGCTGCCGCCAAGGCAAAGGCCGAAGCACTCCTCAAGCAGATTCAGGGTGGCGCCAACTTTGCCGATCTGGCCAAGAAGAACTCCGACGATCCGGGCAGCAAGGACCAGGGCGGCGAACTCGGATTCGCGCAGCGCGGACGCATGGTGCCGGAGTTTGATAACGCCATCTTCACCCAGAAAATCGGCGATACCAAAATCGTAAAAACTCAGTACGGCTATCACATCGTTCAGGTTGAAGAGCGCCAAGCCGCGCACTCACAAACACTGAGCGAGGTGCTGCCGACCATACAGGCCACGCTGATTCGTCAGAAGTCCTCTGCTGCGCAACAAAGCTACGCGCAAGCGCTCACCTCGGAAGCGATGAAGAACGGCCTCGACAAAACTGCCGCCGCGCATCACCTGCAATTGATCACCACCCCACCCGTTGCCGAACAGGGAGTGATCGCCGGATTGCCCGATAGCGCAACCCTTCTCTCCAAGGCTTTCCAGTCCAAACAGGGTGACCCCGCGCAATCAGCGCCTACCGGCGAAGGCTACGCCATCTTCCAGGTCACCGGCATCACGCCTGCTCACGCACCCACGTTCGCCGATTGGAAAAGTCACGTCCTCGACGATTACCGCGCCGAGCAAATGCCTGCATTGCTGCGTCAGAAGACCACGGAACTGGCCAACCAGGCGCACGCGACAAACGATTTAGCCAAAGCTGCGAAAGCGGTGGGCGCGACCCTCAAGACCAGCGATCTGGTCGGCGAAACCTCGCAGGTTCCGCAACTTGGTGAAGTCGGACAAGTCGCTCCGCAGCTCTTTGACCTGGCTCCAGGCAACATCAGCGGGCCCATCAATTCAGGCCGAACGGGCGTGGTGGCCAAAATCGTCGACAAGCAGGAACCAAGCGCCGACGACATCGCCAAGAACTTCGACCAGAGCCGCGATCAGCTACTCGATCAGCGCCGCAGCGAGGCGTTCCAGATCTTCGCCAGCAACATCATCGACGATTACAAAAAGAACAAACGCGTTCTCTTTAACGCCAAGTCCCGCAACCCGGAAATACCCGGCGAATAGATCGCCACACGTCGATCTGACAAAAAGGCCCGCACCCGTAAAGGATGTGGGCCTTTTTCTGTTCTCAGGCTTGCTCGGCGGGGCAAGGCTTGGGCTGCGGGGGAACTGGAACCGCGGTGTTCTCGAGATGCGGACGCAGGTTCATGAGTACGAGCCCAGCTAACACAATCGCGACACCGGCGAATGCAGTCCAGCGAATCTGTTCTCCCGCTACGAATCCCCAGAAAAGTCCCCAGATGGGCAGCAGGTAGGTAACAGCCGCGGTGCGCGTGGCCGAGATGTTGGCCAGCAGCCGGAAAAACAGCAGGTACGCCAGGCCGCTGCCGAAAATGCCGAGCACGGTAACCGCAGCCAGTGACCGCCAGTGGAGTGCGATGGGATGCGGTCCAAATAGCGCCAGGGGCAGCAAAGCGAGTCCAGCCAGTGTCAATTGGAACGTGGCGATAACAACCGGCTCTACGTCGTGCAGCCAATGTTTCGCCGCCACCGCCCCCGCGCCATAACTGAAGCTGGCGATGGCAATCAGGATCACTCCGAAGAGATAACCGCCATTACCAGTCCCGGCGGCAATCCCCGAAGAATGGCCGTAGACCACGACCAGCACGCCCAGGAAACCCAGTACGACGCCCGCCGCGGATAGGCCCTTCGCACGCGCTCTTCCCACGGCGAGGCCAAGCAACAATGCCCAAATGGGAGTAGTGGCGTTGAGGATCGCAGCGATGCTCGAGGGCACGGTCCGTTCGCCCCAGGCAAAGAAGCAGAAGGGGAGGGCATTGTTGAGAAGAGCGACGGCCACAAGGGGACCCGCGAGCCGGAGCGATGGCAATTTGTGTCGGCCCAGTTTGAGCACCGTCCATAACAGCATCGAGCCAAAAGTGAGGCGCCCGACCGCGACCCACACCGGGGGAAGATCGTCCCCCGACAGCTTGATCAAGATGAACGATGCTCCCCAAACCGCCGAGAGCAGGAACATCTGCAGTGCGTCGCGCAATTTCACCGTGGGCCTCCGCGGATCCGTCGGTTTCCACTGAAAGAGGATGGGGAAGTCCTTCGGAATTTACCGCTTTTATTGAATAGATTCAGAAACCGGGAATTTGTGCAACAAAAGATAGGGATGGTTACCATCTCTCTTGGAGATGGACGCGCGGTTTGGCCGCCGGCGCCGCGTCGCATGGATAATAGGACCCATGCAGTTCCAACGTTCCTCCGGCGTTCTCCTTCATATCAGTTCGCTGCCTTCCAATGGTGGGATCGGCGATCTCGGACCTGCCGCGCACGAGTTCGTCGCATTTCTCGCCAGTGCCAGACAGCATATCTGGCAGGTTCTGCCGCTCTGCCCCACGGGATACGGCAACTCCCCCTACGCGGGCTCATCCGCCTTCGCGGGCAATCCCTACCTCATCAGTCTCGAATTCCTCGCCGACTGGGGATGGATCGACAGCAGCCGCATCGCCGGGCTCGCCGGCCGCAATGGCTATGTAGATTTCAATGACGTGGAACAGCGGAAGCTTCCGCTGCTCTACGAAGCCGCGGCCAATTTCCTCGATCGCGGTCCGCGCGATGCCGCACTACAAGACCAATGGCAGAAGTTTGCAGAGTTTTGCCGCGCGGAGGAGAACTGGCTCGTCGATTATGCTCTCTACGCCGAACTGCGTCGCCGCCAAAACACAGGCGCATGGACTGAATGGCCCGAACCGTTGCGCCGCCGCGATCCGGAAGCGGTCGCGCAGGCGATGCGCGAGAACGCCCGTGCGCTTGCACAGGAACAGACGCTGCAATTCGCTTTCTCTGTGCAGTGGAATCATCTTCGTGACACCGCCGCGAGGAACGCAATTCGCATCCTCGGCGACATTGCGATCTTCGTCAACATGGATTCATCCGATGTCTGGGTCCATCCCGACATCTTTGAACTCGACGAAGAACTCAAGCCGATCCGTGTCTCGGGAGTGCCTCCCGACTACTTTTCTGCAACCGGTCAGCGCTGGGGCAATCCGCTCTATCGCTGGGATGTGCTCCAGCATCGCGGATTCGACTGGTGGGTGCATCGAATTCGACGTGCGCGTCAGATCTATGACATTGTGCGTCTCGATCACTTCCGCGGCTTCGAAGCCTACTGGTCGATTCCCGCGTCCGACGACACGGCTGTCAATGGGGAGTGGGTCAAGGCGCCAGGTCTCGCCCTGTTCCAGTCTCTTGAAGGCGCTCTCGGTCCCCTGCCGCTCGTCGCCGAAGACCTGGGCCTTATCACCCCAGAAGTCGAAGCGCTCCGCCAGCAACTCGGCATGCCCGGCATGAAGGTGATCCAGTTTGGATTCGGGGACAAGGGCGCGCATATCCACTTGCCTCACCGCTACACGACGGATACTGTCGCCTACACCGGTACGCATGACAATGACACAACGCTCGGCTGGTGGAAATCGACCGGCAAAATCGAGCGCGCTGCTGTGCAAGTCTACCTCGGCAACGTAGAGGAACGGCCCACGTGGCCGTTGATGCGCGCGACAGCCTCCAGTGTCGCGGAGATGTCGATCTTCCCTGCGCAGGATCTCCTCGAGCTCGGCTCCGAAGCTCGCATGAACACGCCTGCGGTGGCAGCTGGCAACTGGAGTTGGCGTGCACCTGAGGGAAGCTGGACGCCGCAGTTGGCTGAGTCATTGGCTGCAATCGTCGACGTCACCGACCGCGATAACGATCCCCTGGGCGAGGCCCCTAAGAGCTGACGAGCCAACCAGCGCGGTCAATGTGTTCGGTCCTTGGCCGCTTGATCCAGCAAGAAAAAGGGTGCCCCAGGTCTCGCTATTGAGACTTGGGATCGAACGAACCTCGAAATACGAGATTGCGCGTTCGATGATCCGACGCGATCGAACACCCACCTCGTTACTTCCATCCCTTTATTCCTTCCCGTGCTTTGTCGCCTGCCAACCATCCTTGCTATGCTTGGCCAAATGGATCCCGCGGCGATTCAAACCCACGGACTGGCTCGTTACTTCGGCGACCTGACAGCTGTGGAGAATGTCACCCTGAGCGTCGCGCAAGGGCAGTTCTTCGGCTTTCTCGGACCGAATGGAGCGGGAAAATCCACTACCATCAAAATGCTCACGGGCCTGCTTGAGCCGACTGCCGGATCCATCGAAATCCTTGGTCAGCCATTCGGGGCAACAGCGCTGCACCTGAAGCGGCAGATTGGCGTTGTGCCCGAGGGGATGGCACTTTTCGGACGTCTCACGGCTCCTGAATATCTGCGATTCGTCGGGCGCATGTATGGGCTCGATCGCACAACCGTGGAACGTCGCACCGAAGAACTTCTCGAATTCATGCAGCTCGCCAATGAGCGCCGCAAAATGGTCACCGATTTCTCCCACGGAATGCAGAAGAAATTGGCCCTCGCTGCGGCCGTGATTCATGGGCCCAAGGTGCTCTTCCTCGATGAGCCTTTCGAAGGCGTCGATGCGATCGCCGCTGGAATGCTCAAGGCCATGCTCCAGGGCATGATCCAGCGCGGAGCCACCATCTTTCTCACCACGCACGTGCTTGAAATCGTCGAGCGCCTTTGCAGCCATGTGGCGATCATTCACCAGGGACGGCTGGTGGCCAATGGTTCCATCGAAACCCTGCGCTCCGGCGTGGCTTCAACCCTCCCCGGCACGGAGAGCGGTCAACGGCTTACTCTCGAAGAAATATTCCTGTCGATCGTGGGCGCGGGCGGCGGGGAGCCTGTCCAGGAACTTTCATGGCTGACCTGAGCGAACCGTTCGGCGCTGGGCTTGCGGCAGGTGGGTCGAGTCCCTTCAATCGCTTGGCTCGGGTGCAGTACATCGCACTCATTGCCATGCGTGCCCGGATTTTTGCGAATGCTTTTCGAACCAACACGGGCGCATTTGAGTTCGGCGCGCGTACAATCTCGTTGTTTATCTACAGTCTCTTTGGGCTCGGCCTTGGCGCTGGCGCCGGTTCGATCGCCTATACACTCGTTTCCCGTCATCGATTGCTGTCTCTGTCCCTCGAATTCTGGGCGATCTGCCTTCTCTGGCAGGCCATCTCGATCGCGCTCGCGTCGTTTCAGGAACAATTCGACTTGGGCAGCCTGCTGCGGTTCCCAGTGAACTTCGGTTCATTCTTTCTCCTTCATTTGATCTTCGGCTTGGTAGATGCCTCCACGTTGGCTGGTGGACTGGCCTGCGTTGGACTCTTGGCCGGAATCGCGCTTCCGCGTCCCGATCTGATGGGGCCAACTCTGCTCGCAATGCTGGCATTCGCCGCCTTCAACATTCTTTTGGCCAGAGCCATTCTTGCCTGGCTCGATCGTTGGCTTGCCAAAAGGCGATCAAGGGAAATTGTCAGCGCACTGTTCTTGGTAGCGATGCTGAGCTTGCAGCTCTTGAATCCGGCTCTTCGTGAGGATTCTGGTCTTACACGCAAACATCGTCCGCGGGGTGTAGCAACCAGCCAAGTGCGGCCGTGGATCAACGCGATCGCGGTAACCCAGGCGTGGCTGCCGCCGGGACTTGCATCAGCAGCCGTGCGCGAGGCCGATGAACATGATCCATCAGCTGTCGCTGGATCGCTGGGTCTCCTCGTAATCTACGTGTTCGCAGCCGGTGGTCTGCTCGGACTCCGTCTTCGCGCCGAATATCGTGGGGAGAGTCTCGGCGAGGCGCCGACGAGCAGCAAGAACGAGAAACGCGAAACAACTTGGCTTCTCGCAGGTTCCGGCCCCATCTCCGCGGAAATCGAAAAAGAGCTGCGCATCTTTCTTCGCTCCATGCCCCAACTCTACGCAGTCCTCGTTCCCATGATCATGGTCATCATCATCGGGAGTCTCTTTCGCAACGGAGCGGCGGCGATTGCGCACCCCTTCCGCCTTGCCATTCCCATCTGCGTTGCCTACGGACTTCTCGGATTCACCCAGCTGATCTACAACAATCTCGGTGCAGAAGGGAAGGGAATTCAGATGCTATTCCTCTTTCCGGTTCCTGTTCGCACCGTCCTCGTTGCCAAGAATCTTTTTCACGCCACGCTCTACATCTTCGTCGCGCTGGTCTCTGGCATCTTGGCCAGCCTTCGCATCGGCTGGCCCGACGGCGCTGTACTGGCGGCTACGTTTGGTTGGCTTGTGTTCGCGTTGCCGGCCAATCTCGCGGCCGGCAATTTAATCTCGTTGACCATGGCTTACCGCATCAACCTGGGAAGAATCGGTCGCCAGTCTGGTTCACAAGCCAACGCGCTTCTCAGCATGCTGACGCAGACATCGATTCTGGGTATCGGCGTCGGCATCATCAGCCTTTGCGCCGTTTTGGATAGCCTGTGGTTGGCTGCGCCCATTCTTCTGGCTCTGGCTTTCGTTTCGGTATTTGCGTGGCTCATCGTGCTCCGGAATGCCGATGCAATGGCTTATGCGCGCCGCGACACCCTGATTGAGAAGCTGGTCAGGGCCGAGTAGCGCCGTGACTGCGCCATTATGTAATCGTGTCCAAGAACTTGGGTGCCCCATGTCTCGCTTTTGAGACCTGGGAAGGCATGAATCCTCGTTGTCCCGGTCCTCGCGCGAAGAGCAGCAAGCATGCCAATCAAGGCCAGTTCTAAAGTCCTTTGCTCGCGCGAAACGCATGCACCACGTCTGCCGGATCGCGATGTTCGCCGTCAATTGCCTCATTCATCGCGCGCATATCGTCTGCACGGATACGCCCGGCAAGCGCATCGAGCGCAAGCTCTATCTGCGGCCAGCGTTGCAGTGCTTCTTTGCGAAACAGGGGCACCGCCTGGTACGGCGGAAAATAGTGTCGATCGTCTTCGAGCACGGTGAGCCCGAATGCCTGAATGGGGCCATCCGTCGAATTCCCCGCAATCATATCCACCTGGTGCGCGTCGAGCGCGCGATACAACAAGCCCAGCTCCATGGTGCGCGGCGGCTCGGCAAATCGAAGGCCATACGCGGCGCTTAACCCCGGAAGGCCATCAGGACGCTGCTCAAATTCATAGCCGACTCCAAGCCGCCACTGCGGCGTGTACTGCGCGGCCTGGCTCAAAGTGGACAAATGGTAGCGTCGCGCATCCTCCCCCCGAATCACCATGGCAAAGGTATTTTCGAACCCCAACGGCGCACCCACATCGACGCCATATTTTGCATCGTAGAGTCGTCGCACCGTCGCCAGTACGGACTGCGGGTTGCGGTCTACCGGCTGTTTCAAAATAGCTGTGAGCGCCGTACCCGTGTATTCAACATATCCGTCGATACGCCCCGCAACCAGCGCCTGATGGCATATATAACTACCGGCGAGATAGAATCGCCGCTCCACTTTCAAATTCGATTTGGCTTCAATCTCCTGTGCCAGCAATTCGCCCAGCACCACTTGCTCGGTAAAATTCTTCGCGCCAATCACGGGATGATCAGGTCTGGGCGGCGAACACGATCCAAGCAAAATGCAGAGCAAGCCCGCAGCCGCGGCTGCAATCCACCCTCTCATCGCGCAGCAACCTTGAACCGGCGCTCAAGCAGCCCAAGCGCCCCATCCGCTGCCAGCGCCAGCAGTGCCGCAGGAACAGCTCCGGCCAGCACCAGCCGATTATCCACGGAGGCAACCCCTCGAAAGATCAGTTCGCCGAGCCCGCCTGCACCCACCGCCGCAGCGATCGTCGCAATCCCGATACAAGTCACCGTTGCCGTCCGCAGTCCCGCCAGAATGAATGACGCAGCCAGCGGCAATTCAACTTTAAAAAGCCTCTGCGCATCCGTCAGGCCCAGTGCTTCCGCCACTTCGATCACCGACGGATCGATGCCGCGAATGCCCACATACGTGTTCCGCAAAATCGGAAGCAGCGCGTAAGCTGTCAGCGCGAAAATCGCGATCCGGGCCGCGCGCTCTCCAAGCCACGGCAGCGGCAGCAAAAAGCCGAACATCGCAAGCGACGGAATCGTCTGCAGAATATTCGTCACGCCGATAATCGGCTTCGCCCATCGCGGCGCGCGCGTCAGCCAGATCCCCGTCGGCACTGCAATCATCGTCGCAAAAAGCAGCGCCGCCGCGGTCAGCCACACATGTTCGGCGGTGAGCATGGCAATCTCGTCGCCGTATTGTGCGAGAAAGCCCGTGCTCATCTTCTCGTCACCTGCCCCGCGCTCCGCTCTCCGCGCCGGAAAGCCCGGACGTAATCCTGCACCTCCGGCTGATCGGACCGCAGGAATTCCTCCGGCGCAAGACACTCGATCAGTTTGCCCTCGCTCAGCAGCACCATTTGGTCTCCAAGATAGAGTGCCTCGTCGAGATCGTGCGTCACCAGCAGAACAGTTTTTTTCAAACCACCCAAAAGATCAAGCAGCATATCTTGCATCTCGCCGCGCGTCAGAGGATCGAGCGCGCCAAACGGCTCATCCATCAACAGGATTTTCGGATCGGCTGCTAGGGCCCGCGCCAGCCCCACCCGTTGACGCTGGCCTCCAGATAATTGGTGAGGATAGCGACGCGCGAAGCTCGCAGGATTGAGTCCGACCGCCTGCAACAACTCATCGCACCGTCTGGAACGCTCCGCACGTGCACGACCCTCAGCCTCCAGGACCGCGCCAACATTGCGTTCGATCGTGAAATGCGGAAACAGTCCCGTTTCCTGAATTACATAGCCAATGCCGCGGCGAAGAACGATCAAATCTTCATTGCAATTCGCTTCTCCGTTTACGAGCACTTCACCGCTCGTCGGCGCGATCATACGGTTCACCGTCTTCAGAAGCGTGGTCTTTCCCGAACCACTGCGTCCCAGCAATACCGTGGTTGTTCCCGTTTCGACGGACAGCGAAACATCATCGAGTAGCCTCTTTCCTCCGGGCGTCGCAACTGAGACGGTTCGAAACTCGATCGCTGCACTCATTCCAATCCCATCAGTGTACGGCAGTGAAATAGACGGTCCCTCGCGATTCTCGGCGTGAGTGGAGCATCCTCGACGCCTGATCGAATCATCTAACGAAGTGTGCTATTGTGCCCGCTTGATGCGAATTTGCGGACTGTACTCACGCTCCGCTGACGAGCCCAGCTTTGCAAGACATGCGCTGGCTTCAACCCACGCCCGTGAATCGTGCACTCACAAGGAGCGATATGCGACGCATACCGCGGTCCACTTACCGTCTGCAGCTGCACGCAGGATTTACCTTTGACGACGCGATCCGCGTGGCCGGCTACTTGAAGGAGTTGGGCGTTTCTCATATCTACAGTTCCCCGTACCTTCAGGCCGCACCAGGCAGCATGCACGGTTATAACGTTATTGACCACGACAAGGTGAATCGGGAACTCGGCGGCGAAGAAGGACACCGGCGGTTTTGTGAGCATTTGAAGAAGCTCGGTATGGGCCAGGTCCTCGACATCGTGCCGAATCACATGGCCACCGGGCCCGAGAACCCGTACTGGTGGGATGTTTTGGAGAATGGCCCTTCGAGCCGGTATGCCAATTGGTTCGACGTCGATTGGCATTCATCTGAAGTCAAGCTGCAAAACAAAGTGCTCATTCCGGTCCTCGGCGATCAGTACGGGCGAGTCCTGAGTGCCGATCAGTTCAAAATCGAGCAACAGTGCGGCCTGTTCCGTGTGCGCTACATGGAAGACCAGTTTCCGCTCGCGCCGCGATCTATTACCATCCTTTTATCAAAGGCGGCGCAGTATGCCGACAATGCAAAACTGAGTTTCATCGCCGACAGCCTCTCTCGGCTTCCGATCCCGGAGTCTCCGGATCGCGAATTGATTCTGTCCCGGCATCGCGACAAGACTGTGATCTACGAACTGCTGCGCAGGCTTTGCGCGGAGCAGCCGGAAGTCTCCGAAGCCATCGCGCGAGCCGTCAACGATCTGAATCGCGATCACGATGCACTCGACGAAGTCCTCAACCTGCAACACTATCGATTGGCCTATTGGCGCACTGCCGACCAGGAACTCGGCTATCGCCGCTTCTTCGACATCAACACATTGATCGGCCTTCGCGTCGAACGCCCCGACGTCTTCGATGCCACGCATCAGCGCATCCTCCACTGGCTCAATGACGGCGTCCTCGACGGTGTGCGCGTCGATCACCCCGATGGGCTGCGCGACCCTCAGCAGTACTTTGAGCGCCTGCGTCGCCGCGGCACGGACGTCTGGATCATCGCCGAAAAAATTCTCCAACCGGGTGAATTCCTACGCGCAGACTGGCCCATCGAAGGCACCACCGGCTATGACTTCCTCAACGTCTGCAATCAACTCATGGTCAATGGCGAGGGCCTCCAGGAGCTCACGGGGATCTATCATGGCTTCACGAATGAAGCCCTCGAGTTTGAAACTCTCGCTCGCAACATGAAGCTGAATGTCGAAAGGGAAACGCTGGGTAGCGACGTTAACCGCTTGACCAGCATTTTTGTCGAGGTCTGCGAGAACAACCGGGATCGTCGCGACTACACGCGAGCTGAGATTCGCCGCGCACTGCGTGAAATCGCCGCCTGTTTCACCATGTATAGAACCTACGTGGTCCCCTCGCGCGACCAGGTGACCAGCGAAGATCGCAGTGAAATCGACAAGGCCGTCGGTGCAGCCAAACTCCGCAGGCCCGACCTCGATCCAGCCCTGATGGATTTCATCGGAGATGTGCTCGCATTGCGCGCGCGCGGAAAACTTGAATCGGAGTTTCTCCTGCGCTTCCAGCAATTCACTTCGCCGGTAATGGCGAAAGGCGTCGAGGACACAACCTTCTATTGCTTCGACCGGATGATCGGGTTGAATGAGGTGGGCGGTTCACCCGATCGAAACGGCATCTCGATCGCCGAATTCCACGAGTACTGCGCAAAGATGCAGGCCGAACACCCCCTCACCATGACCGCACTCTCAACGCACGATACCAAACGTTCCGACGATGTGCGGGCGCGCCTTGCCGTGCTTACGGAAATCAAAGCGCGTTGGAAATCGACCGTCAACCGCTGGGCCCGCAAGAATGCGCAGTTCAAAACCGCCAACTTTCCCGACCGCAATACCGAATACTTCCTCTATCAAACCCTCGTCGGCACCTGGCCCATCTCCGTCGAGCGCCTGACTGCATACATGGAGAAGGCTGCACGCGAGGCAAAGCAGCAAACAAGCTGGACCCAGCAGAACAAGGAGTTTGAAGACGCTCTGAAGAGTTTCATCCAGCGCATATTAGGTTCACAAGAATTCATCGCGGAAGTCGAGGCGTTCGTCGGCCTCCTCTTGGAGCCCGGCAGGCTCAATAGTCTCGCGCAAACACTCATCAAATTCACCGCGCCCGGCGTGCCCGATACGTATCAGGGAAGTGAATTATGGGACCTGCGTCTCGTGGATCCCGACAACCGAAGTCCCGTTGACTACGAGACCCGCGCAACGATGCTCGCTGAATTGAAGTCCGGCCTTCCGGTTGAGGAAATCATGAAAAGAATGGACAGCGGGCTTCCCAAGCTATGGGTCGTTCATTGTGCTTTGAAATTGCGTCAGGAAAAACCCGAGTGCTTTGGCAAGTGCGCCAACTATGAGCCCCTCGATGTCTCCGGACCCAAAGCGCATCACCTCATCGCCTATACGCGCGGCAAAAGTGTAGTCACATGCGCTCCCCGCTGGAGTGCATCGCTCGCTGGTCGATGGGGCTCGACATCGGTCAAACTACCGGAAGGCCGGTGGAGGAATATTCTCACCGAAGAAGAATGGGATGGAGGCCCTGTACGGATTCAGTCTCTTCTACAGCGCTTTCCCGTATCACTATTAATAAAGCAAGCGGAGTGAAGAATGCATCGGTTTGATCTCTGGGCCCCCGTCGCCAAATCTGTCGCGCTGAGCGCGAACGGCACAAAACACTCAATGACGCGCTTAGGCGAACGCGGCTGGTGGCATGCCGAAGTCGCGAATGCCGGCGCCGGGACCGATTACGGCTACCTTATCGATGACGACCCAACGCCGTACCCGGATCCACGATCCGAGTGGCAGCCAAACGGTGTTCATGGTTTTTCCCGCATCTACGACCAGCACTCATTCCAGTGGACCGACACCAAATACCAAGCTCTGCCATTGGCCAGCGCCATTGTCTATGAGCTTCATATCGGCACATTCACCGCGCAGGGCACTCTGGATGCCGCCATTGAAAAGCTCGATCATCTTGTCGATATCGGCATCACCCACGTCGAACTCATGCCCATCGCCACGTTTTCTGGCGAATTCGGCTGGGGCTACGATGGCGTCGCGCTCTTTTCGGTACACGAGCCCTACGGTGGCCCTGACGCATTGAAGCGGTTCGTCAATGCTGCGCATGAAAAAGGGCTGGCCGTTTTACTCGATATCGTCTACAACCACTTCGGTCCAGTCGGCAACTATGCCGGAAAATTCGGCCCCTACTTAATCGACTCCCACAAGACACCCTGGGGTGGCGCGGTGAATCTCGAAGGCCCGGGTTCACTCGAAGTCAGGCGTTTTTTTTGCGACAACGCATTGATGTGGATGCGTGACTATCACATCGATGGACTACGGCTCGACGCAGTCCACGCCTTCATGGATCGTTCGGCAATTCACTTTCTTGAGCAGCTTTCAACGGAAACAGAAACCTTAGCCGCAGCGCTCGGCCGCCGTCTTGTGCTGATCGCCGAAAGCGATCTCAACGACCCGCGTATCGTCACCCCGCGCGAAGCCGGCGGGTCGGGCATGGACGCGCAGTGGAGCGACGATTTTCACCACGCGCTCTTCACCGTGCTCAATCTCGAACCAGAAGGTGGCTATTATTCCGACTTCGGCACGCTCGCCCATCTCGCCAAAGCGATTGAGCAAACCTTCGTCTATGACGGCATCTACTCAAAATACCGTCGCCGAGTGCACGGCAGACCGGCGGGAAATTTGTCAAAGCATCGCTTTCTGGGCTTCATTCAAAATCACGATCAGATTGGCAATCGCGCCACCGGAGATCGAATCAGCCAAGTCGTCGGTATGGCTCGCGCCAAGATCGCTGCCGCGCTCGTCCTCACCAGCCCATTTGTCCCCATGCTCTTCCAAGGCGAGGAGTGGGCCGCAACTTCTCCCTTTCAGTATTTCGCGAATCATGAAGATCCCGAGATGGCGCGCGCTGTCTCGGAGGGACGGAAGCACGAATTCGCAGCGTTCGGCTGGAAACCTGAATCGATTCCTGACCCCGAAAGTCGCGAAACATTCGTCCGTTCCAAGCTGAATTGGAACGAAATCACGCACTCCGTACATTCCGAAATGCTCGCCTGGTATCGCGGCCTGATTCGCCTGCGACGAACCGCGCCCTGCTTGAACAACGGAGAACCGCGCAATGCACGAGTCAGCTATAACCAGCAGGAACAGCGGCTGCGCATGGATCGCGGTACCATCTCGGTCATTTGCAATCTGAGCCAATCCGATCGCTCATTCCCGCTGCCCGCATCCAGTCAACTCTTGCTCGCTTCGAGCAGCTCAATCGAAATGAGTGAATCCACAATGACCCTGCCCTCTGATACCGTCGCCATCGTGAAAACGAGCAGCACCAAGCTCGAGCAAGCGCTTGGTAGCTTCTCCACAGGCTCGATTGAATGACTGTGCAGCTTCCCCGTGCATAAAAATTCCCTCTCTCTGCAGCGGCACAGCCCCGTCAAGCCTGAGAAAATGAAAACGTGGTCTCTGTCTGGGCCCATCTGTCGAAGGAAAGTCTGCGTTGCGTCGAGTCGCGCTCATCTACAATCCACAATCCGGCCAATATTCCGCGCAGCGCGATAAATCGCTCCAACGCGCTCTGGCTTTGCTCCGCGAAGCGGGCATCGAAGCCGAAGCACTCGAGACGGATGCGCCGGGAAGCGCTAAAACGCTGGCCAAAGCTGCCATGCGCAACCGCTTCGACACGATTCTCGCTTGCGGCGGCGACGGCACCGTCCACGAAGTTCTGCAATGCCTCGTCGGCACCGACGTGGCGCTTGGCGTAGTGCCGCTGGGCACGGCCAACGCATTGGCGCAGGATCTTGGCCTTGGCACTTCGCCTGTGAAAGCTGTACGCAAACTTCTTTCAGCCACGCCGACCCAGGTCCCCGTGGGCCGCATCTTTTACCACGACAAAAACGGCGCCGAGAATTCATGTTACTTCACCGTCGCGGCGGGCATCGGCGCCGACGCTTTGCTCATGGCCAGCCTCGATGCCGGACTCAAGCGTCGATTCGGCTATGCCCTCTACATGGTCGAGGCCACGCGCATCTGGGCCACCAACCCGTTCCCGCTCTTCAGCGCAGCCTTCTCTCTCAACGGCAGCGGCGAGACACATAAGGCAGACATTTCACAACTGCTGGCGGTACGTGTCCGCTCTTTCGGCGGCGCACTCGGGATGCTGGCGCCGGGCGCCACCTTGCGCAACGACACGCTGAAACTCATAACCTTCAATACGCGAAACCGCTTTCACTACCTTCGGTTTCTCTTAGCGGTCGTCGCGGGACGTCATACCTTTTCAAAGCATGTCGAACTGGTTGAGGCAACCGCGGTCGCCTGCCATGCCCTCAACGGTTCCAAGACACCGATCTACGTGGAAGCCGATGGCGAAGTGCTCGGTGCATTGCCGGCCCGCATGGAAGTCGCGTCCCAGAAGCTCACTCTGCTAATTCCGCCCGGCGCGAAGCCCTAGAGAAACATTGTGACAGCTGAAATGAGCAAGGCGCTTGCTCTTATGACATGGAAGATTGGCAACTTGGCACGTTCTAAATTCTTTATTCTCTGGGAAGTTTGCGACACGAGAAATTGCAGGGAACACCGTTAACGACAAAGGATAGCAGGGTGTCATCTTCGGTGCGCGATGGAACGGTTCCGCAGCCACTTGGCCACTCCGAGCGCGAGCAGCAGGCTTCCGAAGGGGATGCACATCAACGCGACGATGAGAGCAAACCAGCCTGTGTTGGTGCTGGCGCCGGTGCGGGAAAAGCCGCCCAGCATGGTCTCAAGCAGCAGAGTCGCGAGCAAGCCTGCCCCGACCATTGAGCCGCCCCATTGCAGTAGTTGCCGTGTTCCATCGTCTGGTAGCGACTGAGCGCGGAGTCGCGGACCTTGCGGGGACATGACGATCACGAGCCCTGCGCCAGTCGAAGCATCACGTAGGTGACGACGCCAGTGACGGAAACATAGAGCCAGAGAGGAAAGGTCCAGCGCGCGACCTTGCGATGTTGAGGAATGCGTCCTGAGAGCGAGAAGAAGAAAGTGATAAGCACCAACGGCAGCGCCACGACGGCGAGAACGATGTGGCTTGCCAGAAGGCTGAGATAGAAAGTGCGAAATGCAGCATGGGCCGGGTAGCGAACATCGCCATGCAGCGCGTGGTGCAGGATGTAGCTGATCAGGAACAGGCTGGAAAAGACGAAGGCTGTGATCATGGAGGCGCGGTGGGCGGCGATTCGGCGCGCGCGGATGAATGTAAAGCCAATGAGGAGCGCAGTCGCCGCAAGCCCGTTGAGAATCGCGTTGAGAGCGGGCAGGAACGCATAGGAGGTACTGGCTGCGGCGGCTGGATGGATATAAATGAGCCAGAAGAGAAAAAGGGAAGCGGCCGCACTGACGAGAAGGATGACTACGATGGCTGGGCGGGTGCTCGATTTCGGATTCGATGCGGGAGCGAGAGTCGTCATGTGGGTCTACCGCTTTGCGATGGCGCAAAGCATGAGCGTGGTTAGCAACAAGGGCAGGTAGATGACGCTGACTTTGAGAAGGTCACGCGCCAGCATGCGGCTCTCGGTTTCGGAAGGGTTGCGCAGGATGCGACGGAATCGAATGGTGTAGCCCAGATAAAAGAATCCGAGCACGGTTGCGATCACCGCATAAACGGGTCCGTCAAGGCCGAGCCACCAGGGAGCCAGGCTGACGGGAATCATCAGTACAGCGTAGAAGAGCGCTTCGACCACCGTGGACCAGCCATCGGGCTGCACGACGGGTAACATGCGGATTCCCGCGCGTGCGTAATCGTGGCGATAGAGCCAGGCGATTGCCATGAAGTGCGGAAACTGCCACACAAAAAGGATGGCGAAGAGGGCGACAGCCGGCCATTCGATCCGCCCGCGCGCCGCAGTCCAGCCGAGAAGCGGCCCCATCGCGCCGGGAAAAGCGCCGATAAAAGTAGCCAGCGTTGTGACGCGCTTCAGTGGTGTGTAGACAGCCACATACGTGAATGCGGTCAGCAGCGCGAGAGACACCGTGAGCAGGTTGGTATGCAGCAACAACCAGTAAGCGCCAAGAGCCAGAGCACAGATTCCGGCCAGAACTCCCTGCGCCAGCGAGACGCGCCCCGAGGGCAAAGGCCGATCTGCGGTCCGAATCATGCACGCGTCTGTCGATCGTTCGAGCGCCTGATTCAGTGCGCCTGCCCCGGCAGAGACGAGACCAATGCCGAACAGAGTGTCGATCAAACCCCGCTGCCACGTTGAGATACCGGACTGCATCGAGCCGAGATAAAACCCTGCCCATCCCGTGACCAGCACCATGCCGGTGACGCGCACCTTGAACAGTTCACGGCAGTCATGAATCAAGGTCGCCGTGGTGCCGGGACGGAGAGCGTGCCTCGCGTGCGACTCAGCAATTGCCTCGGGCGCGGAGTCAACGCGGGCGGAGATCGATACCGGACTGGTGGCTTGGGAAGCGGAAGTCATGGAGATGGCTGAACGCCGGGTGGCAGACGTGCCTGTCTCGATGATAACAAGGGGAGTGGATGATTGCGGGTCGGCTGGAATTTAAAAGCCTGCCGCTTCTAGAATCGCGGCCGCAACCTGCTCCGGAGCCAGCGCATCCACCCCGATTGAAAAATGTGCCGTCCTGTAGAGCGGGAGACGGCGCTCGTAACGGCTCACAAGGTTGGCCCGATCGGCGAGGACCGGCCGGGAGCGTTCCGTGCCCCGGCAACGATCCAGCGTCGTCGCTAGGTCGACCTCCAAATGAATAAGAAGCGTGCCGGGCGTTTTCAGCAGCGACTCCCGCGTCTCGGCTCGCTCGATGGCGCCTCCGCCAAGAGCCAGGACGAGATCCTCGGTCCCGATCAGACGCGCAATGGCGGCGTGTTCGCGATCGCGAAACGAATCCTCTCCGTCTCGCGCGAAGACTTCGGCGATGCGAGCGGCCG
The DNA here is from genome assembly GCA_963745845.1 of uncultured Acidobacteriaceae bacterium. Classification (GTDB taxonomy): domain Bacteria; phylum Acidobacteriota; class Terriglobia; order Terriglobales; family Acidobacteriaceae; genus Telmatobacter. The sequence continues at coordinate 1,085,469 of CAVUZE010000008.1, forward strand.
CTTCGGCCTCGATCACGTCATCCACATCCACAAAACGCCAGCCGAGACGAGCGGCTACCAACGGGCCGACAGTGGTTTTGCCGGAGCCCATGAACCCGGTCAGGACAATGCGGCGAACGGCAGGTTGAGTCTCGGGTTGGGCTCGGTTCGCCAATAAGCTCCTTATCAGATGCGGAGAGCTCCATTCAGTATAGGAAAACGCGCGGAGAGAATGCAGTCCTCAGCCGAGCACCATCACGATGGCGCCAGCGGTAATGAGGGCGCCGCCGACCACAGCAGGTGCCGTCAATCGCTCGCCGAGCAGCAGCCATGCGAAGACCATCACCAACGGCACACTGAGCTTATCGAGAGGCGCAACGCGCGAAGCAGGGCCAAGCTGCAGTGCGCGGAAATAGCACAGCCAGGAAAGCCCGGTTGCGAGCCCAGAGAGCGTGAGGAAGAGCAACGTACGCTTGTCGAGCGAACGGATTTCTCCGTGTTTGCCGAGAGCCAGCGCGATGCCCCAGGCGAATACGACCACGACAGTCGTTCGAATTGCCGTAGCGAGGTTTGAGTCCACATGCGCGACGCCGACCTTTGCCAGCAGAGCAGTGGCAGCGGCGAAGACGGCGGAAAGAATTGCCCATCCGATCCAAGATTCGAACCAGGTCATGTGCCCCATGGTACGCGGAATGAGCTTCGCCAAGGCAAGCTACACTCGTTTGCATGGAAACCGGCAGCGCCAGCAAAACAGCGTTTCGCGTGGCGATGCGGCGCGCCATTCATCAGGTTTTGGACCAGCCCTGCGTGCTCGTGGATCCGCTCGCCGTACCCCTGCTCGGTCCGGGCTTTACGTTCGATCGGGAACGCGCAATGAGCCCGATCGCGCGAGCCTTCCGCGCGTTCATGGCAGCGCGCAGCCGCTATGCGGAGGATCGGCTCGCTGAGGCGGTCGCCAGTGGAGTCACCCAATATGTGGTGCTTGGGGCTGGACTGGATACGTTTGCCTATCGCAATCCGTTTCCAAATCTGCGCGTCTTCGAAGTGGATTTTCCTGCCACGCAAGAGTGGAAGCGCTCGTTGCTGGCCGAAGCTGCGATCTGCCCGCCAAGTAACCTCACTTTCGTTCCGCTGGATTTTGAGCATAGGACCCTGGCGGAAGGATTGGCTGAAGCAGGATTCGATTCGAGCGCTTGCGCCTTCTCCGGGTGGTTAGGCGTGGTTCCCTACTTGTCGCTCGATGCGTTTCGCGCCACGTTACAGACGATTGCCAAGCTGCCAGCCGGAAGCGGCGTCTGCTTTGACTACGCGCTGTCGCCTGATTCCATGAGCCCGCTGCGCCGCATGGTCTTTGACGCACTGGCGGCGCGCGTAGCCGCGGTGGGCGAGCCGTTCCAACTCCTCCTTTCTCCGGAAGAGTTGGAGTCCGAGCTGCGGCAAGCCGGATTTCATGCGATCGATCATGCCGACTCCGAAACCCTGAACGCGCTTTATTTTGAGAGCCGATCCGACGGACTCAAACTACCGCCGGAGGGCCTTGGGAAGATGGCCACGGCATGGGTTTAATAGAAAGATCTGCGGCTCGGCTTGGAATAAGATGGGTTCATGCGTGTGCGCGCCTTTTTGCTGTTCACTCTTGGTCTGTCAGCATTGGCAGGATGCGGTTATCACACGCTGGGAGCGGCCACTCATTTACCGCCCGAGGCACGCACACTTGCCGTGCCGGTCTTTGCTACCCGCACCGATACGTACCACACCGAGACAGTAATGACGGAGGCTGTGATTCGCGAATTTGCAGCGCGTTCGCGTTTGCGAGTGACGCCCGATGCCGGCAATGATCCGGATGTGGTGCTGCACGGAACAATCCTTCAGGAGGCCGTAGCGCCGTTGACCTACAACACGTCGACGCAGCAGTCGTCGAGCTATCTCGTGACCCTGGTGGTCGCCGTGAAGCTGACCGACCGCGGCGGGCGCGTTCTCTACGAGAACAAGAATTACGTTTTTCGTCAGCAGTACCAATCGACGACAGATCTGCCGGTGTATTTCGATGAGAGTCCCGCCGCCGTCCAAAGGCTTTCCCGCGATTTTGCGCGAGCCCTGGTGGCCGATGTGCTGGAGGGGCTATAAACGTTAAAAACGGCGCAACGATGAACATCGCTGCGCCGTCTTGGGCTCTGAGGGGGAGGGAATATCGATAGCCAATTACCTCAGGCTGGCCCTAGTCTAGACGTGTCTTGTCTGCGCCGCAATGGAAATTAAGCCTTTCTTCGCAGTGGAAAAGCGGGGAGGTATTACGTCAGTACACAGGGAATTCGGGGGTAACCTGTATTACTTACTATGTAGTTAATCCAGTCCAAATGCGGTTAACCCTTCACGCTTCGTGACTTGCGGCGGATTCGCTAGACGAGCACTGATTCTTTCTAGAGAATTGTCGGTCGAGATCGCAGCAGGTTATTCTGGAGCTATGTTCATCGCATCGAATCGCAGTCAGATGATCGAGCGGAGTTCGGGATGAGCAGCTCTCGATGGGGCGCGGGATTCAATGCCGTCGGCCGATTCGTAGCGGAGATCGAGGACGCGGCCTCTGGCAAAGGGCCACTTCGCCCGGGATATGTGCTCGCGGGCGATGAAGCCTTCCTTCTGGATCGCTGCCGTGCCGCGCTGTTGAAGGCGTTTGTTCCTCAGGACCTCAGGGACTTTTGTCTTTCGGATTTAGATCTTGCGAGCAGCACGATCTTTGAAGTGCTGGATCGTGCCCAGACTCCCTCGTTGATGGCGCCATTTCAGGTGGTCTTCGTGCGCAATGTGCGTCTGCTTTATACGCGGGGCGCAAAAAAGGAAGAGTTCGCTGCGCTCGACCGCTACTTCCGTTCACCCAATCCACAGGCTCTGCTCGTGTTCGTGGCCGACTTTCTGCGCATCTCAAGCGACGCGCGGCGCATGGAGATGGATGACAAGAATCGCTTCGAGCGGCTGAGTGAGACGCTGGGCGAACATTGCGGCATCGTGGAATTGGCACGCGTGAGTGACGAAGATGCCATGCGGTGGGTTGTGGCAAAGGCGCAAGACGAGAGTACCCGTATGGATCCGGATGCAGCGCGGGAGCTGGTCGACGCTCTGGGCGCCGATATGATGTTGATTTCGTCGGAGCTGGAAAAGCTGTTGCTCTACACATCAGGCCGCGGCCGCATCACACTTGGCGACGTCGAGACCATGGTGCTCGCCGCCAAGCAGCGCTCGCTTTATGAGTTGACCGATGCCATCAGCCTGCGCAATCGCGCCCGTGCTCTGGCGCTGTTGCAGGGGCTGCTCAACAGCTCAGATGCAGGCGAGGACGCGGCGATCGGGCATCTCTACATGATGGCGCGGACCTTTCGTCAGATGCTCGTCATCCTGGAGAAGAATGTGCGCGATTCACGAGCCATCTGGCAGGCATTGTGGCAGGGTTTTCGCATGCCACCCTTTGCAGCGGACGAATTGATCCGTCAGGCGCGTCGCTACAAGAGCCGCAGGGAATTGACGCGCGCCTTGCGCTTGATTGCCCGCGCCGACCTCGAATTGCGTTCTTCGCCGCCGGACAAGCGCATCGTCCTCGAACGGCTCATCTACGATCTTTCGTCGGAACCGAAAACGGCGCCCCTCTTCGCGTCGACTCAGCTTTCGTTTGAGGCGTGACTCTGGACGGCTGCGGTTTCCAGGAGAATTCCTTGCGCGACCAGCCAAGGCCGGTAGCCGCCATCCACATTCTGAATGTGATTAGTAAGCCAGTTGCGCAGGAAAAAAAGAAAATCGACATTGATCGCAACGTCGCCTCTCTCGAAGCTCGCTAAGTATCCCTGCAACATGTCCAGCAGTTCGCGGTGCAGCAGTTGATGCTGCTTCAATTCCGGATAATTCACGTTGGCCAGCATCAGCTCTTCCGCGGTGTCGTGAATCCGTGTGTAGGCGAGGAGGTTGCGAAGCAGGGGCCCCGTGGAATTCCGCGTCTCGCCTTTCATGAGGGCGTTGTGCAGTTCGTTCAATGTGTCTACGAGCACTTTGTGCTGTTCGTCGATCGATCTCACGCCAACCGACAGCTTTTCATCCCAGTTCAGGAGCGTCATACTTCCTCGCGTGCTGGCCGGATCCCGGTAACTGGATCATCGGCATTTGTTGCGAGGATGTGAATGGCACATTGGAGGGATGCAGGCCCTATCTGGCTGCGCGCGTTGGATCGGAGGAGTACAGGAGTTTTAAGAGACGCCGCGCTCATTGAGCCATCGACTATATTCGCGGTCCAGGCCTTCGACATGCTCTAAACATTGGCCGCGGACGAATCCAAGCATGCGGTGAAGTTCGGCCTCGTCGCCGAACTCCGCATGACTGACGGCAAACCGTATCTGGTCCATCAAGCTCTGGTGAGCCGCTCGATGTCGTTCAAGACCGGGGAATCCATGCCGGCGCAGAAGACTCTCTTCGCAGCCGAAATGCATATCCGTGAACTCGACAAGCCGAGCCATCTGCTCATTCAGCTTCGCCCTCCCGTTCCCATGCGCCAGCTGTTGTCTTAGGGCGTTCAGAGTGTCCACCAGAATCCCGTGCTGGTCGTCCATCGCCTGAACGCCTGCAGCTTCGCTAAGATGCGCGGCAACGCCTGTCACAGATCCCCCAATCGCATACTAGATTCTTTATCGGGCTCATTGCGAGCAGCAATACCGCATCCGTGGGGTCGCAGTACGACCTTGGTCTCATAACAGAATTGAAAGCTATTCCAGGATTATTTCGGGATTCGCTTCATGTCCGCAGGTGGTCAAGACAATCGCAGCGGCCAGGATGAGCGCTCCGCCTGCCCATGCAAACGATCCGAGCCGCTCGCCAAGCAATTTGACCCCCAAAATCGATCCCAGAGCCGGTTCAATATTCAGGAAGACACCCGCGCGCGATGCCGGAACGTGGTGAATGCCCCAGTTCCAAAGGAATGTCGTCGTTGCAGTGCATGCCAGGCCGCCGATGGCCAGGGCCGCCCACGCTGCCAGGCTGACTCGGGCAACAGGCGGTGGCTGGACCTTATGCGCAAGCCACGGATTGGCGAGCATTGGACCAAGAATGCAAATAGCCAGCATCAGCGTGCCGGACAAGACGGTGTACGCGCTGACCACTGGTGGGCTGTGGCTGAGCATCAGCTTCTTGCTCAATAGAATCCAGGCCAGAGCTGTGCACAGCGACAGCACGACAAGCAAATCGCCTTCGAGTGATGGTCCGCCGTGCCCGGTCTGCCTCCCGTGTCCACCGAGAACGATGAGAGCGGCGCCTATTGTCGATGCCACCAACGCTCCCCAGCCGAAGATGTCGAGCCGCTCACCGGCAAAGAGGGACGCAGCCACTCCGAGAAGAACGGGCATCGAACCGACCATCAAGGACGCGTGGCTCACCGTGGTCAACGCAAGACCGTGAAACTGAATTAGAAACTGGACAGGGATGCCAAAGAATGCGGAGATGAGGAGCATGCGGATTTCGCTTCCTGAAAGGTGCACCCGGTGCGTTAACGCTACGGGCAGCACTCCCAAACTGGCGAAAAGGAAACGGTACAGCACCATCGACTCGACGCTCATTTCGTTCAGGGCGATCCTGCCGAAGAAGAATCCGGTGCCCCACAAAGTTCCCGCAAGCGCGCAGGCGCCATAACCGAGAAAAGCAACGCGGCGAGCAGATTTGATTGTGCTTCTCATCACTGTTTACTGTCGCATATGGGAGAAGCGGTGGTATCACTGCTCAAAACCTGTTGGATCGGAGAGAATAGTCCTCGATGGCGAAGGGATTTGTGAAGGCCGGTGAAATGTTGCGCACAGGCCTTGTGGTGGCTGTCTTGGCGCTCCTCACCTGTCCCTTTCGATCTGCTTCAGCCGCAGGCCTGCTGTTTCGCCATCGCAAATCTGCCGCAGATGACGCTGCACAAAAGAAGGGCCCCACTGCATCGCAGCCTCCGGCCTTCTCGATTCCGGTCGAGCCACTCGGCTTTAATTCTCCTGGCCCTTATTACCAGGGACAACGCGAGAGTCTCGTCTCGCTCGATTTTCTCGACGAAGACAAGCTTCTCTTCACGTTTCGAGCGCCGGGACTGATCCATCGCACCAGCGCAGGGGACGACCAAGAACGCCAGATTCGCGCTGAAGTTCTCACCTTGCCCCAAGGGACGCTCGAAGCTGAAGCTTTGTGGACGCTTCACGACCACGAGCGTTACCTGTGGATGCTTCACGACGGGCGCTTCCTTCTCCGTGACGAAGATATCCTCAAAGAGGGGAATGCCAAGCTCGAGCTGCGGCCTCTGCTTCAGTTTCCCGGCCCGCTGTTTTGGATGGAAATGGATCCGGCTCAACACTACCTCGTGACAGACTCCCACGAACCATCTTCCGTGAAAGCGCAGAAAGGGCAGGTCGGGAGCCCAGGAACCGCGGAGTCTGAGGTTTTAACCGATGACCCAAGCGGAGATGAACAACGGGATGTTGTGCTTCGCATTCTTGACCGTCACTCAGGCCAGGTCATGCTCGTGAGCCGCGTGCGCGCCACGGTCCATTTGCCCATCAACTCCGACGGCTACCTTGAGACTCTGCACGGAAGCGGGCGGGAGTGGGTGCTCAATCTGAAATACTTCGGCGGCGGCAGCAAAGTTCTCGGGAAACTGGAATCGTCGTGTCAGCCGCCCATCGACTTTGTTTCAATCGACGAGGCACTCGTGAACACGTGTGTTTTCCAGAATGGACGGCGCCTGATTGCGATGTCGACTCGGGGCCAGAAGCTCTGGGAAGCACCATCCCCTCCGACCCAGATTTGGCCCATTCTGGTAATGGCTCCCAACGGCTCACGTGTGGCTCGAGAGACGTTGACGGTCAATCATTCCGTAGAGGACTTTGCACGTCCTCTCGACACGCAGGACATCAAGGGTCAGCTAGTGGAAGTGTATGATTCAATTGGTGGTTCCTTGTTGCTTAAGGCTCCCGCGAATCCGACGCTGGATGCCGGAGGGAATGTAGCCATCTCCCCCTCCGGCAAACGCGTGGCCATTCTGAATGCAGGCGCCATTGAGGTGTATGAACTGCCTGCAGCGGGGACCTCTCAGCACCCAACATTGCCGGTGACCCCGGAGTCGAAGCCCTGACCGCAATGGGTCGCTTGTTTTCAGCCGTTATCTCTCCCATGTAAACTGGGCTGCGGGAGAATTTTGCTTGGCCACGGCTGTGCTCCATTACGTGGCTGCGGCAGTTTCAGACCGCGGCCGGAAGCGTCCTTCGAACGAGGATGCATTCGGATTTTCCATCGAAGACGGCGTCTTCGTTGTATGCGATGGGATGGGCGGAGCCGCCGCCGGTGAAATCGCAAGCTCGGTAGCTGTCGATGAAGTTCTACACCTGCTGGCGGGACAAGGGCGGAACGGCCAAGCGCTGATGCCTGGCGCGGTAGAAAAGGCAATAGTCGCTGCCAACGATGCCATCTTCTCCCGAGCTCAGCGGGATACACGGCTGAACGGCATGGGCACCACCCTGGTGGCGCTTGCGGTGCTCGAAAACCGCGTTTGGGTCCTGAACGTCGGGGATAGCCGTTGTTATCGGATGCGCAACGGGTCGCTGCAACTGCTGACACTCGATCATTCCCTGGTCGAGGAACAAGTGCGGATGGGCCGCATGACACGTGCAGAGGCGTTGCGGTCTCCATACAAGAATGTGATCACCAGGGCATTGGGCACGCAGGGTCAGGTTACGCCCGATGTTTTCGAGCTGGAGGCTGAACCGCAGGATCTATTCTTGCTATGCACCGACGGTCTGACACGCGAGCTCGAGGATCAGGAGATTTCATCGTTGGTTTCGAAGGGCCTTTCGCTTGAAGAACTATGTGCAGGCCTTGTCGATGCTGCCAAAGGCGCCGGAGGCCACGACAACATCACGTGCCTGCTGGTCCGCGCCGAAGTCTGAGCAATTCCGCCAGGGGCATCTTGCCAAAGTCATCTTGATGCATACGTGATCCACGGCGGAGGACAAGCGTCTGCCTGGATGCCTCCGAGTTACCGATACCAATTGGCGGTCCGTCGAATTGCCTCCCGCAACCCGATGTATTGCTTCAATCCGAGAGCCACCTCTGCTTCTCGAACGTTGGGGACGTATTGGACCAGCTGCTGGCCTGGTTCCGGGGCTTTTCCGACTTCGATTTTCAAGGTAGGGTTGAGCTCATCGATCACCTCCTGCGCCAGGGCTCGAATGCTGATCGCATCGCCGGATCCGACGTTGAGAACCAGCGGATTCGTCTCCGCAGGTGTGTCCCGAAAGAGCATCGTCCATAACCAAATGACAAGGTCAGCGGTGTAAAGATACGAACGCATCGGAGTGCCATCGCCGCGTACCGCGATGTTTCTGCCCGCGAGTGCATCTGCGATAAAGTTGCCGATTGCAAAGTGCTGATGCAGCGGCAGGTGTGGTCCGACAAACGTAAAACAGCGCGCGATCGAAACCTGAGTGCCCGAATCCTTCGCAAACTCGGTGCACATCTGCTCGGAAGTCCTCTTACCTTCTCCGTAAACGGCCTTCGGATCGGCGCCATTCGGGCATCCTGGATAACTCTCCGGGATGTGGCGCCGAGTTGCCGGTTGCGGTCCATAGACCGCGCCAGAACTGACAAAGAGGAAGCTCTTGACGCTCTTCGCTCTTGCAAGCGAAATGGCTTTCTCCGTGCCACGCACGAGAGCGCTCGTCAGTTCGAGCGGGCGACTGGCCACTTCTGTCGCTGTGGGAGACGCCGCGTGCACGATGTAATTGAAATTCTGATCAGGAAAGTCGAAATCTCGAATATCGCCCTGCAGGAAAAGAATGCAAGGCTCAATGGCGAGGTGCGGCATTCTTTGGATGAATGACCTGGGATCGCGCGTGAGCACAGTTGCCCGGACATTCAGATGGAGGTTTCTGTTGCAGTAGGCCAGGCTTTCCAGCAGCCACACGCCGAAGAAGCCTGTCCCGCCGGAAATAAAAATCTCGCTGCCACGCGCCCGGCTCCAGAGTTGCTCTGTATGCGCGAGCACGTGCTCCAGATCCTCACTTGGCAGCGGCTTCATGCCCAAAGCATAAATCGTGGCACCCAAACGGCCGCGTTCTGTTCGCCTCGATCCGAGATGAGTTGGTGCCGGATGCGCCAGCCGACGATTTGGGCCTTGCCACTGGCTCCAGGGTCAGCGCATATCTTCAGTAACCGCACCTGACCGCCTAACCCCGTTTGTTCATGTAGAGAAACTGCTATGATGACGCGAAAGTGAGACTGCATCGATACAGCTTACTTGCGCCGTAGGCGGCTTGGATGCTCCGGGCTGCAAAGTCAAAGGTAGATAGCTTATGAGTACAATTCGGATCGGCGACAAAGTAATCGGCGACGATCACCCTTGCTACATCGTCGCCGAGATAGGCATCAATCACAACGGGGACATCGATCTTGCGAAGCGGTTGATTTCCGTGGCCGTCGCTGCCGGTTGCGACGCGGTCAAGTTTCAGAAGCGGACCGTTGAAGTGGTTTACAGCGCTGAAGAGTTGGCCAAGCCTCGCGAGAATCCCTTTGGCCCAACGAACGGCGACCTGAAATATGCGCTCGAGTTTGAGCAGGAGGACTACGAGGAGATCGACGCATTTTGCCGGTCAGTCAAAATGTGCTGGTTTGCTTCACCATGGGACGAAGGAGCTGTCGATTTCCTTGAGCAGTTCGCCTTACCGGTGTACAAAGTGGCTTCGGCTTCGCTCACGGACGATCATCTTCTGAGGCACATCCGCAAAAAGGGAAAGCCGATTATTCTTTCGACCGGCATGAGCACGTATGACGAGATCGACCACGCAGTCGAAGTTCTAGGCAAGAACGACCTTGTTTTAATGCATGCGACAAGTACCTATCCTGCAAATTACAGCGAGCTCAATCTTCGCGCCATTCCAGTCATGGCTGCGCGGTACGGAGTGCCAATTGGTTACTCGGGCCATGAAACCGGCATCCCGACCAGTGTTTGTGCCACTGCTTTGGGAGCATGTTGCGTTGAGCGCCACATTACCCTAGATCGTGCCAGCTGGGGCTCGGACCAGGCAGCCTCGCTTGAGCCGAACGGAATCACGCGCTTGGTGCGCGATATACGACTTTGGGAGCAGTCCAAAGGCGACGGAATCAAACAGGTATACGAGCGCGAATTCCCAATCATCAAGAAGCTCCGTCGCGTTGGGGCAGCGGTTTAGTTCCGGATGAGCGATGCGGGTTCATCGAATGTCTCTCTGGAACAGATCCGAGCCCTGGCGTTCGATGTGGACGGTGTCCTCACCGATGGCGCTGTGTGGTGGGGACCCGATAAGGAAGAATGGAAGCGCTTTTCCTTCACGGACATCATGGGAGTGTCTTTGGCACGGCGCGCAGGCCTGAAATTGGCGCTGATCTCTGGCGAGGATAGTCCTCTCGTTGACCGCTACGCTGCAAAAATGCACATACAGCACGTTGCCAAAGCGTGCCGGGACAAGGCTTCAGCATTGCGGGGATTCTCCGAGGCGACGCGCATCGAGCTTTCCAGCATTTGTTACATGGGCGACGACATCAATGATTTGTCCGCAATGAAGATTGCAGGGCTTTCCGCAGCCCCTGCAAACGCGGCGAGCGAGGTTCTGGCGCATGTCGATTTCATTGCTAAGCGGTCCGGCGGCAACGGCGCGGTGCGCGAGTTGATCGACGCATTGCTGGCGTCGCGAGGCATGAGCGCTCTCGATGTTTTCTCTCAAGGTTCAGACGCAACTTAGCCGCACCAGAATCGAGCTACGGAAGAACGAATGAAGCTTTCTGACTACGTTGTGCGCTTCATTGCCGAACAAGGCGTAAAGCACGTGTTCCTGGTGACAGGTGGCGGCGCGATGCACCTCAATCAGTCTCTGGGAGCGGAGCCAGCGATCGAGGCCGTGTGCAATTCACACGAACAAGCCAGTGCCATCTGCGCGGAAGCCTATGCCAAGGTCACCAACCACCTCGGCGTCTGCATGGTTACCACCGGCCCAGGAGGGACCAATGCCATAACCGGTGTCGCCGGCGCATGGCTCGACTCGACGGCAGTGCTCTTTATTTCGGGTCAGGTCAAGCGACCCGACCGCATGTTCGATAAACAGGGGAACCCGCTCGGCATGCGCCAACTCGGCGTGCAGGAAATCGATATCGTTTCCATCGTGAAGCCGATTACCAAGTATGCGATTACGGTCCTCGAACCAGACGATATTCGCTATCACATGGAGAAAGCCGTCTACCTGGCTCTGCGCGGCCGGCCCGGTCCGGTATGGATCGACATCCCGCTTGATGTGCAGGCTGCGCCTATCGAGCCGTCCACAATGCGTGGATTCGATCCTTCCGAACTCGGGAACCAATTCGCAACCTCAGATTTGAAATCCGAAGTAAGCCGCCTGATTGAAAAGCTCAATCAAGCGGAGCGTCCTCTCTTATTCGCAGGCAACGGCATTCGGCTTGCTCATGGGGAGAAAGAGTTCGAGCAGCTGCGTGTGTTACTGAGCATCCCGACCGTTGCCACTTGGTGCGCGGCAGACTTGGTTCCAAGCGACGATCCCACCTACGTTGGTCGGCCAGGAGCAGTTGCCGCACGCGGCGCGAATTTCGCCGTGCAGAACTCCGATTTACTTCTGGCGATTGGCGTACGGCTCGATTTTGCGATCACGGGTTATGCGCCGCAGAATCTCGCGCGCGAAGCCTACAGAGTCGCCGTCGACATCGACCCCGCCGAGCTTGCCAAGCTGCACCCGTACCTGCATCAGCCAATCTGCGCGAATGCCAGGGATTTTCTTGTCGAGCTTCTGAACCAGCGTGCATCGATCCGCACCAGAAACCGCTCCAAATGGAATGAGCGCTGCGCCGGCTGGAAGACTCGCTATCCAGTCGTCACCAGCGAGCACAGGAAACCCGAGAGCCAAGTCAGCATCTTCCATCTCGCCGAGGTCATTGGAAGCGAATCAAGACCCGATGACCTGCTCGTATCCGGAAGCTCGGGCAGCGGCATCGAGATTTTTTTGCTCGCGTGCCCCACGCGCACGGGCCAGCGCATCTATCACACCGCCGGACTGGGCGCCATGGGATTTGGCTTGCCCATGTCTCTGGCGGTCTCGATCGGCGGCGGGCGCAGGCGCACCATCCTGGTCGATGGCGACGGTGGCTTTCAGTTCAATATTCAGGAGCTCGAAACGGCCGCCCGTCTCAGGCTCCCCGTCAAGCTCTTCGTTCTCAACAACGACGGGTATGCCTCCATCCGCGCCTCGCAGAAGGGCTATTTTGGCCGGGCAACCATTGGCTGCGACAGCCGTACCGGCCTCACCGTTCCCGACATGAGCAAGATTGCCGCAGCGTACAACATCCCTTGCGTCGTGATCGCCGATCAGAAGAGTCTTCGTGAGGATGTCCGGCGCGTGCTCGCGATGGAGGGCCCGGTGGTTGTGGACGTGCACGTGATCCCCGATGAAATGCGCGCTCCGCGTCTTCAGTCGTACCAGAAGCCGGATGGCTCCATGGTCTCGAAACCGCTCGAGGACATGTATCCGTTCTTGCCCCGCGAGGAGTTTCTGGCAAATATGATTGTGAAGCCGTTGGAAGAGTGAGAACTTGTTTAGCCGAATCGGATCTCTCGCGGTTCCAGAGTTGACCTGGCCCGCTTCGCGCTCATGTTGTACGGCTGGGGACTGGTACCCCCTCCCCCCGACTCTGGGAGCAAATTCCTTTTTTTCTTGACTTTGGCCACAGCCACTGTCGCCAAAGTCCTCTGCCCATTGAGCTTATCCGCAGAGTCGTCTCAGTAAAGGACTTAGCATACGGTTTGGCCTGGGACAGCCCCAGGATGGAAGAACTCATGTGTCGGCAGCTCGGGCTCCTGCTTCCAATATTGACAAAACACGCGAATTCTTCGGCAAGGCTTTTGTTTTTCTGCCCCGCGAAGAATTTCTGGGAAAGTATGAGAATACTTTCTGATCCATTTTTGAAATTCAGCGATGCAAACTTCCAAAACCTATTCGGAGGCCAGTGCGTTTCTACCGGTTAGCCAAACAACGGCTCCGCTTCGTGAAGGTTCGCAATTCGCGGTCATTCATCTGAACTTCCCGAGCAGAACGTCGAATCGCAGCAGCGTTCGACGTATTGCTTCTGGAATCCGTTCCCGAGGAATTAGAGTCGCAAGAACTCTGACCGAGTAAACGGAACTGAGGACCGCCGCTAGCGTTCCAATGCTGGCAGCCAAACCGAAAGGGAACACATAGAAGCCCGAGAACACCACCGCAATCGAGACAAGAAAGACAGCAGCGATCTTTTTGTTTGCAGAAGAAAATCGAAAATCGCTAAGCCTTCGCGCGATTGGCAATAACATGATCCCGTAAGCCACATATGAACCAACGAACGCCACGCCGGCGCCGCTCAGACCGAGGAATCGAACACATCCCCATGTCAGAACAAAGTTAGTAATCCCCCAGGCGAGTTCACTCGCAAGATAAACAGCTTGCCTGCCTTTCGCAACTATGATGTAGCTCATCGGCCATGTAGCTACCTGAAGTATTGCTCCGACTGAGAACCAACGAAGAATGCCCGCGGCATCTCCGAATTTCGTACTGTAAAAGAGCGAAATCAAAAATGGAGCCAGCGCTATCGTAGCAATCACTCCTGGGCCTGCCAGAAGTAGACCGATCTCTGTTTGTTCGTTCACCAAGCGATTACAAAGAGCATCATTCTCGATGCTTGCGGTTAAGCGCGGGAAAAAATCTGCACCCATCGTTTGAAGAATGAACCCGACGTATATCCCTCCTAATGTCCACGCAGCCTGATACATCCCCGTAGCTTCAAATCCGACATCGTGGAGAACTATGACGCGGGCGAAATATGCCATCCCTGTTGTCGCGAAGCCACTTACCATGAATGCGAAACCCAATTTCAACAGAACAGGTACTTGTTGCAACACCTGTGAGTTCGAAATATGGTGGGGTTCGATTTCAACTTTTTTGCTATACCACCATGAAAAGAAGAGCGATGCCGCTGCAATGCCCGCCAGCGCAGGCACGATGCCTCGCTCGCGAAGGAGATAGATGAATGTGATCGCAAGTAATGTTCCGAAGAACGCGCCAAAAATTGCGTTCTTCGCGAAGTCGACGATGCGGCGCATTCCCTGGATCAATGCGGCTTGGCCATTCGAGAGGACTTGAAAGAACACCGCGATGGACAGGAAAGAAATCGCGTGCGCATACTGCTCCCCGCCAAAGGTCAATCGCGACACTGGACGAGAAAGCAGGAAAAGTAGAACGGCCCCGAACACTCCTAGGAGGATCGACGTGCGCCGCAGCGCCGTTGCCGTCTGAGCGATTTGCGCAGAATCGCCGGAACCGGTTGCATAAGCAATTTGGCGTACTCCGCTGCTATTGACGCCCATGCCAGCTAAACACTGAAAAAGATTAGCAATCGACCCCAGGACGCCGAACAACCCGAATCCCGCCGGGCCGAGCAGTATCGCAATAACCTTCGTTCGGACAATACCAATTGCGATGCTAATCACCGAGGAGCCGCCGACAAGCGCCGAAGACCTCAGAATCTCGCTATAGGATTCGCCGCTAACAGCCTGTTCAATGACAGGCTCGGTGGTTTCCAGCATGGGCAGTTGTCCTGGCTTGAAGGTTAGTCCCGACCGGACTCCCTTCGCTTCTCAACGAACCGATTTTACGTCCGATCCCATGCCACTTCCTACTTTCCATTTGACGATGGTCATGTGTCGGAGGGTCGAAGGGGCAGCTAAGCCAGCAATAGCAGGCCGGCCGTTCGACTCCATGACGTGTAAAAGATACGGTGCTTCAGGATGGCACGGCGCCGCTCCCAAAATCCTGAATGCTGAAGGGAAAGGAAGGCTTTGACCGTGGCTCGGTCGCTCTCGGACAAGCGGTCCTGGAATCTTTCGAGGAAGGCCCCAACGATCTCCTGGTTTACCGCGAGGTTTCTGTAAAGTGTTCTTCGATGCGCTACTGGTCCAGCAATCAGATTGCGAAGCGACCCAATCAGAGAGGTAGACAGATCAGAATCGTTGGCCCCATGTCTTCGCCAATCGAGGCTCACATCGGGAAGAAACTCGATTGTCCCAAAGGCAGCCGCTATCAGCGCGAGCCACCAGTCCTCGCTTTGTGCTGCCGATGGGATGGGCGTGCCTAATTCGAGTAATGATCGATTCACGATCAATGCGCATCCGAAAACAGTGTTCTCCAGGCAGAATCGCCCGACGGTTCGATTGCGCGATGCGACACAACCGCGGTGTTTCAATTCAGATGGATGCACCTGATGGAGATTCGCGTCGACCCTCCTCAAATCCGTGTGAACAAGTGACGGGCGATTTGCGGAATATTTTGCCTCAAGAGATCGCATTGCCTTCAAAGCATTTGACACTTTATCTCGATACCAAATGTCGTCCCAGCTTGCGAACATCACATAAGGTGCCGAACTTGCGCTCATCAACGCGGAGAAATTGCCGGTGATTCCCAGATTCCGCGGATTATGTTCATCGAGAATCGCAATCTTATCAGGGAATCTATCGCGCCATCGCCTCAGTATGTTCAGCGTGCGGTCAGTAGAACCGTCGTCGCGAATCAACAAGCGCCAATCTTCATAGTCCTGGGCAACAATTGTGGCAATTTGAACATCCGCCCAGGACTCTCCGTGATAAGTCGCCATCAAAATGTCAACGGATGCTTGACTTGTCAACAGTTGCCTCCAACCATTGCGGAGAGCCGATCGACCATCTCGCCCCGAACGATCGTAGCCAGCGCCCCGATCTTCTGCGAATGGAAACAGTCATTTAGAAGTTGATTCGTTCCTTCTCGGTCACGAGGGGACGATTGAGAACGAGGGTGTGAATGGACCCAACGTATTCTCCAATAATGCCCAGCGCGATCAATTGAACCGAGCCTAGAAAGAACAAACCGAGAACAACAGGGGCAACTCCCACTGTAAAGTGGCTCCAGAAAACCAGCTTGTACAAAAGGTAGAACATCCCAACGACAAAGCTGATGAAAGCCGAGATGAACCCGCCGAAGATCACAAGACGCAGGGGAACTTTGGAGAGATTCGTCACTCCCAGCATGGCGAAGTCATAAAGGGAATAGAAATTATTCGAAGTGACGCCGCGCTCGCGGCGGCTCTGGTTATAGAAGACCTTCGCGATGGGCAGTCCAAGCTCGGCAATCATCCCGCGGAAGTAAGGATAGGGATCGGGAAAGCCGGTGCGAATCCGTTCCACTACCGACCGGTCATAGAGTCCGAAGCCGGTGAAGTGCTCGAGGATGCGCACATTGGTGAGGCGCGCGACCAGCCGGTAGTAACTGGTGCGCACTTCGTACATCAGGCTATTCTCATCGCTGCTGTTTTTGATCGCCGCGACAATCGGGAATCCCTTTTCCCATGCGCGAATCATTTCAGTAAACAACTCAGGCGGATCCTGCAGATCGGCCGCGATTGATCCGACCGCATCTCCCTGCGCCTGTAAGAAGGCATGCATTCCCGAGCGATCCGGCCCCACATTCCGAGCATTTACAATCACCTTAACGCTTGGGTCTTCGGCAGCCATTGCCCGCAGCACGGCGACAGTTCCATCGGTCGAGGCGTTGTCAATGAATAAGTGCTCGAAGCGATATTCGGGCAGGCCTGCCGCCATCGCCATCACTCGGCGATGCACCTCCCGCACATTCAGCTCTTCGTTGTAGCAGGGAGTCAAAATGGTGATCAGCTTCCCGCTCATTCCACTCCCCTCCCAAAGATCGAGGGCTCTCTGGGGCAGCCGGACGCAATGGTCATGGTGATATCGAGCAAAAGTCTAGCATAGGTACTTCCTGCGAAGCGGAGCCCCTTTTGAACCACGATAACTTGGGAAACCGATTACCGGAGAAAACTCCTCCGCTTCTAACTCGGTAGCGCGCGATCTGCTTAATCGTATAAGTAAAGTGATTTTTCATGGTCTGTCCGATACCGAACACTGCTATTTAAGCGTGAAATCTTTCTCATTGACAAACGCATTGCGGGGGCGTAGAAACACTGACGCTGAAGAAAACGCTTGCTGGAGTGCGTTTGAACCTGCTGCAGGTCGTTCAGTTGGCGGCATTCTTCGGGCGACCGTTGGAAAACTAAAGGCGTAAAGCGGACCCACACCGGACGATTGTTGAGGCTATTTGTTGGCTCGCTAGGGATTACTGCAAAGGAATTCAGATGAGGGATCAAGCACGACGAGAACTCCCTCGTCAGTGACCGTGAACCGAATTCCTCAATTCGCGCGGGGTAAGTTGCAATTGGCAATCCAGGCGCCGATTCGGAGGAAAGATGGGGTTCCCGGCTGGAAATGGGCTGAAAGTCAGTTCGAATCGGCAAGTTTTCGGTATTGAAGGCGACCAGAAGGATTCTTGAATTTCTTTGGAACGTACAGACGAGGAGGATTTAGTTCGTTTGTAAAGCCTGACGGCCAAGTTCGGCGATTGCACGCTAGATCGCGTCCATTTGACCGCATGAATGCTTCCATTCCCGTAGAAAACCAGGAAACGAGAGACGAGTACGGGGATGGAGGGAGTTCGATCACTCAAGTAAGCGTTTGCTCAGGAGGCAAACTATGAATCACCCCTTGATACGAATGTTCTTTGTTCCGAGGATGCCCGCTCAATCGCTGCGCGGATTTGCAATCGCGGTATTCGGGTTCTCATTGATGGTCTTGATGATGGTTCCCGCCGCATGGGCGCAGGACAATGCAACCATCAACGGAACCGTGGCCGATCCCACCGGAGCCGTGGTTCCTAACTCGCAAATCTTGCTGACCAATCCGGCGACGGGCCAGGTGCGGGAAGCGGTATCGAACTCCGCGGGAGCTTACCGGTTCGCCAATGTCGGTATTGGCACCTACACGCTGAGCGCTACAGCCACCGGGTTCCAAAAATACAACAAGACCGACATTGTGGTGAACGTCGCCGCCACCCTTGAAGAGAACATCTCTCTGACGGTGGGAAGTCAATCGCAGAGCGTGCAGGTGGAAGCCGACGCGCTGCAGGTGCAGACGGAGACCAGCGAAGTCAGCAACCTGATCAGTGGCCAACAGGTTTCGGAACTTGCCACCAACGGCCGCAATGTCACAGCGCTAGCGGCTCTCGGTTTGGGAGTGTCAAACAACCTGCCGCCATTTAGCGGTGTCAATGCCCTGACATCCGCTAACGGAATCAGCTTCAATGGAACCCGCGTGACCCACAACATCTACCTGTTGGACGGGGCCGAACAGAACGATCGCGGCTGCGGCGGCTGCTTCATGAACCTGCCCTCGCAGGATGCGATCGCCGAATTTCAGACTCTGGACAGCAACTACTCACCCGATTACGGCATCGGCTCCGGCGGGACCATCCTTATGGTTCTCAAATCCGGAACGCATAACTTTCACGGCGAAGTCTACGAGTTCAACCGGAACACAGCCTACGATGCGTCCGATTATTTCAGCAAAACCGCGCCCGAATTCAAGCTGAACGAGCCCGGTGGCAATATCGGCGGCCCGCTGTGGATTCCGCACGTGTATAACGAGAATCGCAACAGAACATTCTTCTTCTGGAACGAAGAATGGCGCAGGCTGATCCAGGGCAGTTCGCCTTCGATTCAGAATGCGATCCTGGCCAGCAACTTCCCAACGGCGGGAGCGCCATTGGCCTATACGATCCCAGCCGGCGGCCCGACTCCGATCGTTCCGGTCACCAGCGATCCGGCCAAACTTGCTCTCTATGCGGCGGACGGTCTGACCCCAGGAAAACCATTTACAGGCAATGTCATTCCCGCTAACCTGATCGACCCGAACGCCGTCCTCGAGGTGAACGCGGGCACCTTCCCGAAGCCAAACTATAACAATGGCACGCAGTACATCGCATCCATCCCGCAACCAACCCACGTGCGTGAAGATGTGGTGCGTATCGATCACGCCATCAACAGCAAGTACCAGTTGATGGGTCATTACCTCCACGACACGCTTCTGCAAAACTATTTCCCGCCGCTTTGGGGCGACAGCACGTATCCGACTGTCGGCACGATCATGACCAACCCATCGTTTACGGCGGTGATCAAGCTGACGCAAACATATACACCCAACCTGCTCAACGAGACCGGGATCTTTTACAGCGGCAACAAGATCACGCTAACCCCAACCAAGGGTCCCGGGGGCACGTTCCTTCAGCCATCCGGGTGGACAGCAACCAGCTTCTTCCCGACCTCCGACGCCGCAATCAACGACATGCCCGAGATAGATCTGCAGGGATCACCGCTGAATGTGAACTGGAGCGAAAGCTACTATCCCTGGAAGAACGGCTACGAAGGCTTTGAGTACCGGGACGATCTATCGTGGACCAAGGGCCGGCACCAGTTGAAGTTCGGCTTCAGCTTGCTGCACGACTACAAGAACCAGCAACTGCAGGCCAACACGCAGGGGACCGCGGCATTCAACTCGAGCGCGTTTTCTGGCGACTCGTACATCAATTTCATGCTTGGGGACGCCTCGAGCTTTACCCAGCTGCAGTTCCTGTACGGCAAACACTGGGTCAACAACAACTACGGGTTCTATTTCAACGACAACTGGCACGTCACTCCCAATTTGACCCTCAACATCGGGCTCCGCTACGACGGATTGCCTCATGCATTCGAGCGCTACAACAAATTCGCGAACTTCGTGCCGGCGGACTATATCACCGCGCTGGGCAATCCGGTCACGGCAGCCGGTACGCTGGAAGCCAGTGCGCTCGAGACTTTTCCCGGAACCACCGGCTCGTTTTATCTCAACGGCATCGAGGAAGCCGACGTCAATGGCTTCCCGCGCGGAAACGTGAAGAACTATTACGACACTTTCGAGCCGAGAATAGGCTTTGCCGACAACATCTTCGGAAATGGAAAGACGGTTCTCCGGGGAGGATTCGGGATGTTCTATGAGCGCGTCCAGGGCAACGATGTGTACAACGCCGCCCTGAATCCACCGTTTGCCTACCAACCCTCCGCCAACAACGTCTACTTCTCCAACCCTAATACCAGCGCCTTGACTGGACAGACAACGACTCAGTCGTTCCCGTCGACAATGACTAACATCAAGTTCAACTATCCTCCTCCTGGCACGGCGGATTTCAGCCTTGGAGTGCAACGGGAGATTGCGCCATCCGTCATCGCGGTGGTGCAGTATGTCGGCTCCGTCGGCTGGGACCAGGACGACGACCGGCAGATCAACACCCTGCCCTTGGCGGATGCAACCAATGCCGCCAATCCTTACGACTACCGGGAGGGAGTGGCCAACGGAACACTGAATGCCAACCTCTACCGCAACTTTCCAGGCTTCAGCAACATCAACCAGGAGGAGAACGAAACCAACTTCAACTACCACTCTTTCCAGGCCGGCGTGCGCCTTGAGAATCGGCACGGGCTGACCACGCAGGTGGCCTACACCCTGGGCCACAATATCGACGAGGTGAGCAACGATCTCAACGGGCTCTCGAATCCCTACAACCCGAAGTACGACCGCGCGTCGGACACAGGGTTCGACCGGCGTCATATCTTCAATGTGAGCTACGTCTACGCGCTGCCGTGGTTCACGAAGAGCTCGAACCTTGCGGCACGGGAGATTCTTGGAGGCTGGCAAGTCTCCGGCATAACGGTCGCCGAATCAGGCGTGCCTCTGTATGTCACCTACACAGGTCCCGACGTTGTCGGTCTTTCCTGCTGCTTTACCAACCGCCCCAACCTGGTGTCCAAGGTCACCTACCCCAAGACGGTAGGCGCCTGGTTCAGCAAGAGTTCGTATGCAGATCCGACCGCTCCGTGGGCGGGCGGCTCGAACCAGGGCTTTGGCAACGCAGGAAAGGACTCAGCCGTGGGACCGGGAATCTTTAACTGGAATCTATCCCTGTTCAAGAGCATCCCACTCACCGCTCACGAGGGACCGAGAATTGAGCTGCGTTTCGAGTCCTTCAATACCTTCAACCATGTGGATTTCCAGGGCGTCGATACGGGCTCCCACGACGGGAACTTCGGAGCGGTCACCAACGACTACGGTCCGCGCACGATGGAACTCGGCGGCAAGTTCATTTTCTAACTGTGTGTCTCCACTTCCTGGCGCGGCAGGCAATTTCTGCCGCGCCTTCTTTTTTGGGCAAGAAAGTGGCAAGAGTTGCGTAACTCCTTGCGCGCAATTGAGAATGCGAATGGAGAGTGGACGTGAAATCGCTTGTGCTGTTGGGGATTGCGTTCTGTGTGGCGTGCACATCGTCGGCAGTTCCCTGTGGAGGCCAGGCATCCGCGACGCCCGACGCGCAGCGGCAGCGAGCTTTAACGCTCGAGCAGGAAGGCAATCTTTCCGAGGCTGAATCCGAATGGCGCATGTATGTCGGCGCGCATCCCACTGACTCGGAGGCCTTCGCGCACCTGGGTTTTTTGGAAGCCCACGAGCAACACTACAAGGAAGCTGTACCGTACTATCGCAAGGCGCTGGCGCTCAATGCGAAGATTCCTGGATTGCGTTTGGATCTGGGATTGGCTCTTTTCAAAAGCGGAGATTTGCGCGCGGCGATTCAAACCTTTCAATTGCTCCTGAAGAATGAGTCTCCGTTTTCTCCTGAAGCTCTTCGCCTGACGACGCTGATCGGGCTTGCGCATTATGGGCTCGGCGAGTATGCAGCGGCGATTCCATACCTGAAGCAGGCAACGGCCGCCGATCCACAGAACCTGCCGTTCCGTCTGACCCTGGCACAGAGCTGCCTCTGGTCGAAGCAGTACCAGTGTGTGCTGGATGTGTATCACCAGATTGTGACATTGAATGCAGATTCGGCCGAGGCGGATATGCTGGCCGGTGAAGCGCTGGACGAAATGAAAGACAAGGCGGGCGCTGAGCGGCAGTTTCGTGCGGCAGTGCAGGCGGACCCGAAGATGCCGGATGTGCACTTCGGATTGGGTTATTTGCTCTGGGGCTTGCTGAAGTTTGATGAGGCGGCAAAGGAGTTTCAGGCGGAGCTCGACAATAATCCCGATCATGCGCAGGCGCTGACCTACCTGGGCGACTGCGACATGCAACTTGGCCACCCAGAGGCGGCGACGCCGCTGTTGGAAAAGGCGATCCGGATTGATCCGAAAATCGAGCAGGCGCATCTCGACCTTGGCGTACTTTACGACAACGCGGGCCGACGTGACGATGCCATGCGCGAATTGAAGATTGCCGAGCGGTTGAATCCCCAAGACCAGGCCGCGCACTGGCGTCTGGCCCGTTTTTATAAGGCAATGGGGCGGAACGAGGAAGCAAGAGTCGAGTTCGAGAAGACGCGCAACCTGCAGAAAGCGTCCGATCAGTCCGTCTTGAACAAGCTGCACCAGGCGCAGGAAAAAGGGAAGCCGGCGCCGGCGCCGACCGATTCCCAGGCGCCGCAGTGAGCGGAGCTAACGCGTAAAGGCAGAACTTGACGGCTCTGTCAGGGCTTATCCGTGGATCTTAAGCCGGGAGGCTGCGCGGCTACCACGCCGGCTCCTTCGCGAATGGAGTAGAAATGATCGGCGGCGAGATTTGTGAGAGTCTCCACCTTGCCGTCGGGCCACAAAACTTCGGCTTTGTCGATGTGTTCATGAGAGCCGAGTCCAAAGTGGATGCGCAAGTCGTGTTGGGATAAATAGCTTCCCCCGCTGAAAACTTCACCTAGCTGGACCAGATCGCCCGCAGTTGCGCGCACGCGCGCATTCAGCGCGAGCCGATTGCATCTGACTCCCTCGAGCTGAAAGCTGATCCAGTGATTCTGCGGGCCTCCCTCGGGACGCAGAATCGTGGGCTGGCCTTTTAGGTTCTCAATCACTGCTTCGAGCTTGCCGTCGTTAAAGAGGTCCCCGATAGCCATGCCGCGGCTCACCTGGGGAATCTGGATTGCAGCGCCGGCCTGATTGCTGATGTCTTCGAAGCGGCCGTTGCGCAGGTTGCGGAAGAGGAGCTTGGGTTCGAAGTAGTGGAGGCCAGAGTTCATCTGGTCGACCTGCGGATAAACGTGGCCGTTGACGACAAAGATATCGGGCCAGCCGTCGTTCTCGAAGTCGACGAAGGCGTCGCCCCAGCCAACGTAGCCGCGCGTACCGCGGCCAATGCCCGACGGAACCGCAACGTCGGTGAAGTTCATGCCGCCGTCGTTGCGATAAAACGCGGCATATTCATTGTCAAAGTGAGAGATGAGGACGGACATGCGGCCGGTATGAAGATAGTCGCCTATGGCGATGCCCATGTTGGCCTGACGCGCGCCGCTCTCGCTGAGGCCCACTCCGGACATGAATCCTACTTCCTCGAAAGAGCCTTTGCCATTACCCTGGTAGAGGTAATTGGGCTGACCGTCGTTGGTAACGAACAAGTCGAGCTTGCCGCGATTGGCGAAGTCGGACCAGAGCGCGGTGAGCCCGTAGCGGTGTTCTTCGTCAGACACGCCGGCTTTCTTCGAGACGTCGGTGAAGGTGCCGTCGCGGTTGTTGTGGTAAAGATAGTCGGGCGAACCCTTGAGGCCACGCGGCCCACACTGCACATCGAATCCCATGTATTTGCAGATGTCAGCAGAGCCGAAAGCCGCCATGTTGTGCAGATCGAAGTCGACGTAGTGAGAAATGAAGAGGTCGGCCCAGCCGTCGTTATCGTAGTCGCCAAAGGCCGCGCCGGTAGCCCACATGTGGTCGCCGCCGAGGCCGGCCTCCTTCGTGACATCGGTGAAGGTGCCATCCCCGTTGTTGCGATAGAGAACGACGCCGCCAAAGCAGGTAACCAACAGGTCGGGCCATCCGTCGTTGTTGTAGTCGCCGACGACAGCGCCCATTGCCCAGCACGGGTATCCGACGCCAGCCTTGTCGGTCACATCGGTGAATGTCCCGTCATGATTGTTGTGGAAGAGGGCGCTGCGCGCTTTTTCGCCACGCTGGGCCATCTCCACGGTCTGGGCGTTGGTGAAGTAGATGTCGGGCCAACCATCGCGATCGTAGTCGATAAGCGCCACGCCGCCGCTCATGGACTCGACGATGAATCTCTGTTCCGGGCTCGAGAAGTGCTCAAATTGAATCCCTGTCGAAGCGGTTATGTCGACTAACTCTGGATAAGTCTCAGTTGCTTTGGATTCCGAGGTCTGTGGCGGAGAATTCTGAGTCGCAGATGCCGACGCAGCCTGCGCATCGGAGGTCGTGATCCGTAGGGCACAAAGAAGACAGACAAGCAAAAAGGTCCGGATTGGCTGGGAAATCTGACCCGCGATCGATTGCTTCGAGCAATTGCGCACGACTTATTCTAGTCGTTCAATATCGATAACGTTGATTGAATCCGGATCGAATTCACGTTCGAACTTCGGACCATTCAACTCGATACGGGGGCTGACTGGCACGATATTCTCGGGATTGTTAATCGAATTTGTCGCGTTCGGTGTCTTACCGCCGAGGGGCGTCAGCGTGGCCTCGTGCTTTGCGTTTGCCAATCCTTCCAAATCGATGGCAAGGTGCTTTGCAATGCCGACATTTCTCTCGAATACGGTTGGACTATTTGCTGAAGTTCGTTGAAAGTCTTAGTGGATTTGTGTTTCTTTTGAATACCATCAATTGGTTGGGAGCCAGAATGATTCGACGGAACTTCTCAAGCTTTCAGGCGCTGATTCTTACAACCATAATTACGGCTGCTTCCGGAAATGCAATTCATGCGATGAGCACCTGCGATCCAAAGAGATTCGGCGCCAAGGGTGATGGGTCCACGAAGGACACCGGGGCGATCCAGGCCGCGATTGATGCATGTGCCGCGAAGGGCGGCGGAGTGGTCCGGCTCAGCGCGGGCACATACGTCACCGCTCCCGTCGAGCTCAAGAGCAACACCACGTTGCAACTTGAGAAAGGTGCGACGTTGCTGGGGTCTCCGGATCATCAGGATTACCCGCCGCACGACGAATTTCGTCTTCCTGATTTACAGCCGTTAGTGAGCGCCGTCCACGCAGCCAATGTCTCGATTGTCGGCGAAGGCATCATCGATGGAAACGGCGAGAGCTGGTGGCAAGAGGCGCGGAGCATCAAAGATCATGGCATTCTCGGCACGGGACACCCGCGGCCTAAGTTGATCCTTTTCGATCATTGCACGCATGTGCGTGTAGAGGGCATCACTGTCCAGAACTCGCCGATGTGGCAGGTGGTGCCCTACTACTCGGATGACGTGGTAATTCGCAATGTCAGGATACTGGCGCCCGCGCACTCTCCCAATACGGATGCGATCGATCCATTCTCCTCGTCGCATGTGGTGATCGATCACGTGTTCGCCGATGTGGGCGATGACAACGTGGCGATCAAATCCGGAGCCATTAATTCAGCTGGTCCGGATGCGCCCAGCCGCGACATTACCATTTCCGATTGCACCTTTCTGCATGGGCATGGTCTTTCGGTGGGAAGCGAGATTGCCGGCGGCGCGCAGAATATTCACGCCGAACGCATTCACTTCGAGGGCACAGACAACGGGATCCGGATCAAGGCAAATCGCGACCGCGGCAACGATGTGAGCAGCCTTTCATTCCGCTACATCGAGATGAAGGATGTGAAGAATGCGCTGATTATTAGCGAGTATTATCCGGCGATTCTTCCACCAGATCAGGAGGATGCGAAGCCATTGACGCGGTTAACTCCTCATTTTCACGACATCACGCTGGAGAATGTTACCGCGACAGGAAGCGACACCGCTGCGGCAATCGTAGGATTGCCGGAGGCTCCGATTACCGGTCTGACGTTGCGCAACGTGAAGATAAGCGCCCGCAAGGGAGCGACCATCGGCTATGCGGATGTGACGGGCGAAGGTTTCGTCGTGCAGGCTGAGACCGGAGACGCAATTACGAAGCTAACCGGGGCGCAAGTCACGCTGCGCTGAGGCGACTTCACGAGAGGATTTTGCTGCTAGGAACTGCGGCCCAGGAACACGGGTGCGATATGCCGATTGTAGAGATTCTCTGTCACATTTTTTGCGATTACGGCCTCGTTGGCTTCGAGAAGATCAAGGTACCGCTGGCCCATCTTCGCGGTAACTTTGAAGCCGACGTGCAGCAGCTGGCGTAGGCTGCTGTTGTAAGCGACTGATCCCCGCACATGGCGCAGAGCGGATGTGTATTGCTCGGAGGTCCAGCCGCTTACCACGCTCGGCGCTGGCAGCTTGGCGGCATCGATATCTATTACGGTGGCATAGGGTGCGCAAAGCTCTTCGCGGTGGGCGTAGGCTTCGGCGTAAATCTCCTTTGCCAGCGCAAGTCCGTCGCCTCCCGCTTCTGCGAGACCGATCAGCTCTTCAAGCCAGGTGGTTCCGGCGGTCTTTAAGTGAACGCCTGCGTCGAAGCGCTTGATGGTTGCGTGAATCGCGGGATAGATGGAGAACTTGTCGCTGCCCGAATGCACGCTGAGCTTGAGGTTTGCGGGAAGCCCGAAGTGCGCGACAGCATAAGCGATCGCTGCGATATCCAGAGCGAACTCCTTTTCGAACTGCGCAACGTCGCCTACGTAATCGACGCCCTTGTTGAAGCGGCCGCTGAATTTGGGCGCGATGGTCTCGATCGGGATTCCTTCGTCCGCGATCGCCGCCAGAATGATGAGCAACTCCACCGGCGATTGCGCGGCGTTTGTCTCGTCCATCGAGATTTCGGGAATGAAGTTGCCCCTGCCTTTCGCAAGCACAATCGCGCGATAGACTTCACCGGCCTTTTTCACGGCAGCCAGAAACTTCTGTGCTGTTTGCCGCAATGCAGTTTGCGTAACCTCGAAACGGTCTTCAATTCCCTCGAGTTGAAGACGCCCCAGAAGTTCCGGATGCCGTTTTACGAAAATGTCGATGTCGTCATCTGTGGCGATCTGTCCAATGAAATCGGCGACATCGATGGTATAGAAATCGCAGGCAGAGAAAAAGCGGCCAACGGTCTGCAGCGTGATGTGGTCGGCGTCGCAGAAATACGGGTGCTTCCAGCCGAGTGCCTTGACCGCAGCGTCTGCAGCTTGCCGCACGGATGCCGGCTCAGAGCCGATGATCATGTGCTCACGGTTCGATTTGTTCCAGACGGGAACGACCGTGGCGCCGCTCTCGAGCGCCTTGATGCAAGCCTGCAATTGCGCCTTAGCCTGATGCGCGAACCGGTCACCGGTCCCCACGGAGTATTTGCTCAACTTGCCGCTTTGTCTTTCCATGTTTACTCCCATGCCATCTACAGAACTTTATGCCGGATCCACGATCGCCCGTTCGTTGCGGAGTGAAGTTTGACATTGGCCTACAAACGATAAGCCTCCTTCACGAGCCGGTACGTCAGATCCTGTGCAACCTCATGGGCTTCGCTTTCGTCGAGCCGATGTTCGGCAACCAGACGCGCGAGGAATGCGCAATCGATGCGCCGGGCAACATCGTGACGCGCTGGAATAGAGAGAAAGGCGCGCGTGTCGTCATTGAAGCCGACGGTATTGTAGAAACCCGCGGTCTCAGTTGCCAACTCGCGGAAGCGCATCATGCCCTCCGGACTGTCGAGAAACCACCAGGGAGGCCCCAGACGCAAGCACGGATAATGGCCGGCAAGAGGCGCCAATTCGCGGCTGAATGTGGACTCATCCAGCGTAAACAGGATGATGGTGAGATTTTTTTCGTTGCCGAACCGATCGAGCAGGGGACGGAGGGCGTCCACATAATTTATAGGCCGCGGAATGTCTGCCCCCGTGTCGCGACCGTAGCGCTCATAAATCTGGCGATTGTGATTCCGCACCGAGCCAGGATGAATCTGCATCACGAGACCATCGTCGAGACTCATCCGCGCCATCTCGGTGAGCATCTGGGCGCGAAACAGTTCCTGCTGGTGCGCATCGGCTTGGCCACTCAGTACGCGGTGGAATAACTTCGCGGCCTCTTCCTGAGCGAGGTCCGCCGTCTGCGCAGTGGGATGGCCGTGGTCGGTGGCCGTGCACCCAAAAGAGCGAAAGCGTGCGCGCGCCTTGCGAAGCGCACTCAGATAGCCGGACCACGCTGACGTATCTTCACGGGTTTGTTCTCCGAGCTTGGCCACCGATTGCGCGAAGCACGGAAACTCGGGATCGACGACCGAGTCGGGCCGGAAATTCGGCAAGATCCGGGCCTTCCAGCCGGATCTTTGAATCGCCTCGTGATCGGCGAGCGAATCCAGAGGCGAATCGGTTGTAGCAAGGACCTCGAGGTTGAACCGCTCGTAAAGAGCGCGCGGCAAAAACCCCGGCGTTTGCAGTTTAGCTGCAATCTTGTCGTAGTACAGGTCGGCGGTCTTCTCGGAAAGGCGTTCTTCGATGCCAAAGAGCTCCTGGAAGGCATAATCGAGCCACATGCGCGTCGGGGTTCCACGGAAGAGGTAATAATGGCTCGCGAATATGTGCCAGACGCGGCGCGGATCCTCGATTTCCTGCCGCCCAATTTCCAGGTCCTCCATCGAGACACCCTGGCTATAGAGCATTCGATAGACGTAGTGATCGGGCTGCACGAACAACGTGGCCGGATCAGGAAACGGCTCATTCCGCGCAAACCACGCGGCCTGGGTGTGCCCGTGGGGGCTGACAATTGGCAGTGATCGAACTCCTGCGTAAAGGGAGCGAGCAATGGATCGCGTGGCAGGCTCGGCGGGAAACAGGCGGTCTTCGTGAATCAACATGGGTCACTGGTTCCTTTTGTTCGGACACGGCAGTCCATCGGGTTCGAGAGGTCAGACCACGATAAGTATACACATTCGTCAAGTGCCTGGCTGAAGGCCAGAGAATCGAATTCCCAAGCCTGCTTGTATTCTGCGGTGTTAATCTCGGGGTGCCTCCAATTTCACGGCTTGGCACAAGGTTGTCTGCCCGTATGCCGAAGAGTGCGATCGATACGTCCAACAGCCATCGGACCATGCAGGTGGTCAACCATGTCCGATCCCTGATTGAGAACGGAACCTTGCAGCCCGGCGACAAGATCCCACCCGAGCGTGAGTTTGCCCGCACTCTCAAGATTAGCCGGGCGAGCCTGCGCACGGGAATCGGATATCTGGCCGCGATGGGCGTGATGAAGATCCGCCACGGCGTGGGGACGTTTGTAGCCGATGGTCCGCCGGACTTCGGCCAAACGTCGCTCAGCTTTATGGGAGCGCTGCACGGCTTTCAGACGTGGCAGATGTTTGAAGCGCGCATCATTCTGGAGAGCAGCCTGGCCGCATTGGCAGCCGAGCGGGGCAAGGAAGAGCACCATGCCGCGATGTCCGAAGAGGTCGCGGAGATGTTTGCGGCCCTGGAATCTCCCGTGGATTATCTAATCCACGATGTACTCTTTCACAGGATTATTGCCCAGGCTTCGGGGAATCCAATCCTCGCCGCGGTGATGGAGACGGTCACTACGTCGATGTACGACAAGCGGCGCAAGACCGTGGAGCGCGCAACTGATCTGCGCGAGTCCGCGGAGATGCATCGGGAGATTTATCGGGCGATTCGTGCTCGCAAGCCGGATGAGGCTCGCGACCTGATGGAGAAGCATCTCCGGATGGCCCAAAGGGCACAGGGTGCCGAGCGTCCGGCCGACAGGAAAGCGGCGGCCGGCAGTTCGAACAGCAAAAAAGGTCGAATGAAATTTGCTGATTCCTGAGCCGGCCTTTTAATTCATCGACCGGCCTGCGCCAGGGGGGACGACGCTGAGTTTCTTGCCGCGTAATCTGACGCGTCCGCATCCAGCTTCGCAAGCAATTCTACGCGACTGAAGCTTAAAGGACTCTCGGCAGTTTGTACGTTGGCCGGGGGCTTTCAGCGCTGATCGACCCGAAGCAGGCGACTGCGCGCCGGCCGTGCGCGGCAGCAGAATGACGGACACGACTAGGCAAATCGAGAAGAAAATCGATTTGTACATACCCAAGTCTTGATACGCCGCCGGCTCCTTGTGGTCAACCACTGGTACGGTGAAGATAGCCGGTCCGGGGCCAGAATTCATAGGTTGGACCACTTCAAACGCTGCACGGCAGCTCTTCGATCCGTCCAGTTTCGTAGGGAAACTCGTCAATTTGGCCTTGACAAACGTTTAGAGCACCTGCAAGTATTTCGCGAAACGGAGAGGTCGGACCACTTTCCGTCGTGATTCTCCCCGAATAAGAACAACGACATACTTTTTGGAGGCTTCAATGACCTGCATGCGCACCAGGGCACATGGAGTGGTCGTACGCTATGCAGCCCTTCTCGGCTGTGTGGCTCTACTTCTATTTCCCATACCGGGCAGTTCGCAGCTCGCCGGAACCGGCAACATCCAAGGGACCGTCACCGACGCATCGGGGGCTTTGATTCCAAACGCGTCGGTCGTTCTTACCAACACGTCCACGCAAGTCAAGAACACCACCATTTCCGACAGCGCCGGCACATATATATTTCCCAACATTCCCATCGGCAATTACCAGCTGAGGTTTTCGGCCAGTGGCTTTGAGGCCTTCCAGCAGACTGGCATTGTCCTTGAAGTGGGCAGCAACATCGCCGTCAACGCCAGGCTGGCGGTGGGCAAGGCCGATATAACCGTTGAGACCCATGCCGACGCTCTGGCGCTGCAAACCGAGGACACGTCATTTAAACAGACGATCGATCAGTCGGCGGTCCAGGAGATGCCGCTCAACGGCCGTCAGATGTCGGCCCTGATTACCCTCTCTGGTGGATCGAGTGCAGCTCCCGGCGGTGACTTCACGGGCAGCAAATACTCCTACCAGACGATCGCAGTCTCCGTGGCCGGCGGCATGGGCAACACAACCGAGTGGAAGCTCGACGGCGGCAACAACAACGACTATATGTCGAACGCCAACCTGCCGTTTCCCTTCCCCGACGCCGTGCAGGAGTTCAGCGTCGAATCGGTAGACCTCGGCGCACGCGGAGGCGAACACTCTGGCGGCCTGGTCAATGTGGTCACCAAAGCCGGAACCAGCCAGTATCACGGCGACGCCTTCGAGTTCATTCGCAACAACTACCTGGACGCCACCAACTTCTTCGCCGCCAGCAAGGACACGCTGCACCAGAACCAGTTTGGTGGAACCTTTGGCGGCCCCATCATTCCGCATCACAACAAGCTGTTCGGCTTTGGCGGTTACCAGCGGACAGTGTCGACCTACGCAACTTCGGTCAATACGATGTACATTCCCACCCAGGCCAACCTGATGGGCGACTTTTCCGCCACCGACCCCGGCACTTATAACGCCACCACCGGGCTGTGCAGCAATCAGCTCTATGATCCTCTCACCGGCGCGCCCGTCATCGATATGGCCACGACCCCGTATACCTGCAATAAGTACGCGACGTCGCCGACATTCAATGCAGCGGCGCTGAAACTGACGGGATACTTCCCAACGGCGGGCTCTCCGGGGGTTGCTTACTACAACCCCAGTACCGGCAAGGTTCAATTCTCCATTCCGGGCCTGGTTCACGACAACCAGTGGTTAACGCGCGAAGACTACGCTATCAACTCCAAGCACAGCCTCTACGGCCGCTATCTGTATGACGGTTACCAGTACCCGGCATACTTCTTCAACAACAACATCCTCGTCACCTTCCAGGCTCCGGGGCAGTATCAGACCGTGCAGACGGCGGTTGCGGGTGAAACCTGGACCATTTCACCGCACCTCATCAATAGCTTCCATGCCTCGGGTAGCAAGCGCGTCGACAACCGCGAAGCGGCCTCCAACGGCATTAACGGAAGTACCATCGGCATCGACCAGTACAATCAGTCCCCCGTCGGCCTGGAGATCACCACCACGACCCCGGGTAAAGGGACGGTCGGAAGCTGGAGCACGTACTGCGGAACCTGCACGCCCGGCCACTTCAACCTGGATAACGAAGGATTTTCCGACGACCTCAACTGGGTGACGGGAAAACACCAGTTCGTGATCGGCGGGGAGTTTGTGCGAGTTCACTTCAACGAGATCGTTGGATACCAGAACAACGGCGTCT
Source organism: uncultured Acidobacteriaceae bacterium (assembly GCA_963745845.1). Lineage (GTDB taxonomy): Bacteria > Acidobacteriota > Terriglobia > Terriglobales > Acidobacteriaceae > Telmatobacter. The sequence goes on from CAVUZE010000008.1 coordinate 1,117,425, forward strand.
TCGAGTTCAGCGGCGTCTATAGCGGTGCCGGGCCGACCGGGCAACTTGGCGGCAAAACTGTTTACGGCGACGCGAACCTCGACTTCCTGTGGGGTGCATTGGGTCCGAACGGCGCAACTCCGGCCTTCTCACAAAGCAAGGAACAACAGCTTGCCCTCCGCGGCAACGTTCCCAGCGTCTACATTCAGGACACATACCATGCCACCCCGCGCCTGACCATTGTTGCCGGCATCCGCTGGTCCCCAGAGTTCATGCCGGTGGACTATTTCAATCGCGGCTCAACTTTCGACTTCGCGTCATTTCTGGCCGGCAAGACCAGCTCGGTCTACCCGACCGCGCCCGCGGGTAATTTCTTCTACGGAGACCCGGGCGTCACGAGGCAGTTCACGCATAATGCACCCTGGCAATTCGACCCGAATGTCGGCGCCTCCTGGGATCCGTTCGGAAACCAGAACACTGTCATCCGCGGCGGTATGATGGTGGCTTACGACCTGGCCAATTACTACACCACCAACCGTGTTCACCAGAACCCGCCCTTTGCTACCGATAGCAGCCCGAGCGTCAATGGCCCCAACTGCTTCAGCGAGCCGTGGCTAGCGGGCGGAACAGGCTACGGCTGCGCCCAGGTGGGCGGCACAAATACGAGCCCCTATCCGCAGCCGCTGATTCCCACCGCCGCAAACGCTGTCTTCCCGGCGCAGGGGCAGGTCCTCGCGCTGGCCCCGAATTTCCGCGTTTCCGACACGCTGCAGTGGACGCTGAGCGTGCAACATCAGTTCCCGAGGGGCTGGCAGGCACAGATCGACTACATCGGAAACAGAACCCGCAATATGCCCATTGGTATCGCTATCGATCAGGCGGTCTACACGCCGGGCACCTGGGGACCGGGGGCAACCGGTTGCGGCCCCGTGGTCACCACCGGGCCTGCGGCAGTGGCAGCCAAAACCACCAACCCGACGGTGGGCTCTGCTTGCTCCACCACCGCCAACCAGCAGGCTCGCTTCCTCCTCACTGAGGCCAGCCCCGTTCAGGGCAACATTTATGATGGCGGCAGCAATTCGGCTCTCATCAGCAACCTCGCATGGGCCAACTACAACGGCATGGTCGCGACGCTTCAGCACCGCCTGTCGGCCACTTTCAGCATGCTCTCGAACTACACCTTCTCCAAGTGCCTCAACGTCTACGACGCGCAGGGCGACATTGCCGGTAATGGCCCGATGAGTCCGTACAACGTGGGACGGGACTATGGGCGCTGCGGCTCTGACTATCGCAATATCTTGAACACCTCCGTGGTGGCAACAAGCAGATTCCAATCGCTCCACGGGGTGGCGGGCTACATGGCCAACGGATGGGAGCTCGCTCCGCTCTTCCATATCACCAGCGGCGCTGCCTTCAACGTGACGAGCGGCTCGGATATCTCCCTGACCGACATTGGGAACGATCGCCCCAACGCCGTATCCGGCGTAAACCCAATTCATGAAGTAAAGATCCAGGGCGGAACGGCGTCGACGACCCAGGCGACCAGAGGCTACCTCAACCCTGCAGCCTTCTGCTCCAACAGCCCAACTTCGCTGCCATGCCCCGATCCGGTTACCCCCGGAACGTATGGCGATTTGGGTAGAAATGCCGTCAGCGGACCGATGTTCTTCCAGTTCGACTCACAGCTCTCACGCATCTGGCCGATCGGGGAGCGTTTTAAGCTGGACACCCGCCTGGAAGCCTTCAACGTTCTCAATCACCCAAACTTCGCGAACCCGAGTTCGAGCAATCCATCGGGAAGCACATTCGGGACCATTACCGCAACCGCCGGTGGGACAAGTCTTGCAAATATTCCCGCACTGTCGGCACGTTTGTTCCAAGGCTCCATCAAAGTCGTCTTCTAAGCAAGACAACGACTAGCCCAAGCCAGACTGCCCCGTTTTTCCCCTGTGAAACGGGGCAGTTCTTTCGCACGCTACCCGCACGGTCGAGCCAAGACTGAGATGGAGAGCAACATGATACTCAAGGACCATAATCGCAGAGACTTTTTGAAAGCCGGCTCGGCGGCAGCGGCCGCAACCGCCGTGAGTTGGAACGCGCGCAGCTATGCCGCCATTGTCGGTGCGAATGACCGCATTAAAGTCGGCGTGGTCGGCTGCGGAGATCGCATGAAGGGAGCCTTGATTCCGGCTTTTCTGCAGCATGCGCAAGAAATGAACTTTGAGTTTGTTGCCGTTTCGGATATTTGGAATCGCCGCCGCGAAGAGGGCGCTGCCTACGTTGAGAAACTTGGCGGTGGAAAGATCGATCCGGTGCGCAACAATGACGAGCTTTATGCGCGCAAAGATGTAGACGCTGTTCTCGTGGCTACCGCTGATTTTCAGCATGCTCTGCACGGCGTGGAAGCTGTCGAAGCGGGCCGCGATGCCTATGTTGAAAAGCCAACTGCGCACACGATGGAGGATGCGCGGAAATTCCTGGCCGCGGTGAAGAAGACGGGCAAGATTGTCCAGGTAGGAACGCAGCGCCGCAGCACGCCGAGCTATATGAAAGCCGCGGAGTACATCAAGTCCGGTCAGTTTGGCGACATCGTGATGGTGGAGATGACGTGGAACGTCAATCAGCCCGGACGCTGGCGCAGGCCAGAGGTCGTACCACTCCTGAAAGAGGAGGACACTGACTGGAAGCGCTACCTTCTGAATAGGCCGCATGTACCGTTCGACGCACGCAAGTATCTTGAGTTCCGCCTGTTCTGGCCGTATTCATCTGGAATCCCCGACCAGTGGCTCGTACACCAAATTGACACGGTGCATTGGTTTACCGGGCTGCCGCATCCACGCAGCGTGGTGGCGAACGGCGGGATCTATCTGTGGAAGGACGGTCGTCAGAACTGGGACACGATGACGGCGGTGTTCGATTACGGGCCGCTCGACGATCTTACAAAAGGCTTTCAGGTCCAGTACACGTCGCGCTTTACAAACTCGGCAGGTGGTGTGAAGGAACTGTACTACTCGAACGGCGGCATGATCGACATGGACAAGCAGACGGTAACGCCGACCGGCGGCCTCAGCGCGCGCTCGGCAGCGGAGATGGGCATGAAGCCGAATCTGCTTTCGAGCTTTTCGCTCGTCGAACATGCCGAGGCTACATCGACTGCGGCCGACACCGGGGCAGATCCGCAGACCTCCGCCAACATGCGCAACTGGATGGAGTGCGTGCGCTCGCGCAAGACGCCCAACGCGCCCATCGAGGCCGGCTACAGCCATTCCATTGCGCTCTGCATGAATGTGGCCGCGGTTCAGACCGGCCAGAAAGTGACCTTCGACGACAAGACGCAGCAGGTGATTGTGGGAGGCAAGGTGTATGCGTAGCATGGCTGGGCTTGGAATCCTTGCCGCAGCCATGACTACTACTCCACCCCCAATCGTCGCCGCAGCTGCCTCGGGCGTGCAGGTGATTGCGAATGAAGCACAGCGCCGCGTCGATATCACGATCGATGGCCAGCCTTTCACTTCGTACCTGTGGCCAACTGCGCTGAAGAAGCCGGTGCTCTATCCCTTGATCACGGATGCAGGCATCACGGTGACGCGCGGTTATCCGCTGGAACCGCGGCCCAACGAGCGTGTCGATCATCCGCATCACGCGGGGATGTGGTTCAACTACGGCAACGTGAACGGGTTTGATTTCTGGAACAACTCCGATGCCATCAGGCCCGAAGATCGTGCCAAGATGGGCACCATTCTTCAGTCGAGGATCGTATTGACCAAGGGCGGCGCCGATCGCGGCGAACTCATTGTCGAGTCGGTCTGGGTGACCGGAGAAGGCAAGCAGATTCTGGACCAGACGACGCATTACATTTTTCAACGCCGGGAGCACGCCCGCATGATCGACCAAATCGTCACACTGAAGGCTCTCGATCGCGCGGTTTTTCACGACGATAAAGAAGGCGTACTTGGCATACGCGTGGCGCATTGGCTCGAATCGCCGGATGAAAAGGGCGGCGTTTTTCTGGATGCAAATGGAAGGCCAACTAAAGTTGACGCGGCCGACACAAGCGGCGCGACGGGAGTCTACTTGACGAGCGAAGGCGTGAAGGGCGGCGCAGCGTGGGGAACGCGCGGCAAGTGGTGCACGCTCACCGGCCACACCGGCGACCATACGGTGACGATTGCTATCCTTGATCACCCGAAGAATCCCGGCTATCCAACTTATTGGCATGCGCGCGGCTATGGACTGTTCGCGGCGAATCCGCTGGGGCGCAGTATTTTCGATCCCAAACAGCCCGCGTTCAATTTCACAATGGAGAAGGATCAAATTACGACCTTTCGCTATCGGGTAGTTCTGCTTTCGGGCGACGCGACGCCGGATGAGTGGAATCGCGAAGAAGACAAGTTCGCAGCGGAGTATCCATAAAGCGCTTGAGCTGGCGATTGCGAGCGTAAATGCTGATCCAGAAAACTCCAATCCAGCGCAAGGTCGACCACTACACACTGGGGGGGTAGATGAAATCGTTTGATTCGATGCGGCGCGATTTTCTGCGCAAAGGCGGCATTGGGATGGCGGCTGCCGGCTTCCCATTGGTTTCATTCGCAGCCAGCGCGCAAGAGGGAGACCATGCCGGCGCGGTCCCGGCACAGGGCATCTTCGATGTGCGTAAGTTTGGCGCGACGGGAGACGGAAAGACACTCGACACGCAGGCCGTGAATCGCGCGATTGAGGCTGCGGCCGCCGCGGGCGGTGGCGTCGTCTTTTTTCCGGCGGGCACATATCTCTGCTTCTCGATCCGTCTCAAGAGCCAGGTCCACCTCTATCTCGGCCAGGGAAGCACCATTCTGGCTGCCGATTCGCCGAAGCCGGGCGAGCAGACTGGCTACAACGGTGGAACCTACGATGCCGCCGAACCCAACACCGCGTGGGATGCCTACCAGGACTACGGCCACAACCACTGGCACAATTCGCTGCTGTGGGGCGAAGACCTGCACGACCTCAGCATCACCGGTCCAGGTCTCATCCATGGAAAGGGCCTCAGTTTCGGCGCAGGACCCGCGCCGGCTCCTTCCACCGTGCTGCGTGGCTTCGGTGCTCCCGAGCCGGCAGGCCGCCAAGCTAAAAACGGGCAGTCTGCATCGGGACCTGCTCCCGCTCAACCCCCGCGTCATTTCACGCCGCGCGGCGACTATCCGATGTATCAGGCCGAGCAGGAGGGCGTCGGCAACAAGGCCATCGCTCTCAAAAACTGCCGCAACGTTTTGTTCCGCGACTTCTCGATCCTCAAAGGAGGCCACTTCGGCTTCCTGCTTACGGGGGTCGACAACGTCACCATCGACAACATCAAGATCGACACCGATCGCGATGGCATCGACATCGACTGCTGCCAAAACGTGCGCGTCTCCAACTGCACCGTGAATTCGCCATGGGACGACGGCATTTGCCCGAAATCAAGCTACGCCCTCGGCTACGCACGCGCGACGCGCAATGTCACCATCGCCAATAACTGGGTTACCGGCTGCTTCCAGCTCGGCACAGTCCTCGACGGCACCTTCAAGAAATTTCCCGCCGACCAGCGCCCCTACGGCACCGGCCGCATCAAGTGCGGCACTGAATCCAACGGCGGCTTCATCAACATCACCATCACGGGTAACGTGTTCGAAGGCTGCCTGGGATACGCGCTCGAGTCCGTCGACGGCGCTCTGCTCGAAGACATCACCATCTCCAACACCACGATGCGTGATCTCGCCAGCGGGCCGCTCTTCTACCGCCTCGGCTCGCGTCTCCGCGGCCCCAAAGAATCCACCAAGGTCGGAACCTTTCGCCGCGTTCTCGTGAACAACCTCACCTGCTACAACGCCTCCGCGCGTCAGGCCTCGGTGCTGAGCGGCATCCCGAATTACCCGCTTGAAGACCTCAAGTTCTCCGACATCTACATAGAGACGGCCGGCGGCGGTTCTGCCGAAGACGCCAAGGCAATGCCCACCGAGCAGGAAGACAACTATCCCGACCCCGGCCGCTTCGGCGTCACGCCTTCCACCGGCCTTTTTTTCCGCCACATTCGCAACCTCGAGATGAGCCATGTCGAGATCGCCAACCGCACCGCCGACGCTCGTCCGCCCTTCTATCTCGGCGGCGTTGACCGCGTCGATCTCTTCGCCATCACTGGGCCTCGCGTCTCCGGCGGAGCCATCCTGCTCAATGACGTGAAGGACCTGCGTATCGGATGGAGCCGCGCCACAGCGGACGTTGTACTGAGCAGTGTCGATGCGAAGACGCTCTAGTGATTGGGCGTACGATTCGTCAGGGGGCCGTTCCAATTCATTGAGGCCCATGTACGCCTCAGTAGCTACGAACTGGCAAAGACCATCGACGTGCGCCGGAATTCGGCTGGTTCATGCTTCACAGAATCCGCGAAGCGATGCGGGATGAGCGGCCATACAAGTTTGGTCGGGGCGGAGGGATTCGAACCCCCGACCCTCTGCTCCCAAAGCAGATGCGCTACCAGACTGCGCTACGCCCCGACTTCTCTTCGATTGTATCGCGACTTGATTCTCAGCCGGCCTTCGCAGCGCCCCACCTACTGCTTGATGAGCCACGACAACAGCCACAGAACGAGCAATACCGGAATCGCAAAAATGGCGCCCAGCACTGCGCCGATCAGAAGCAAAAATGTCCAATCGCGCCACGTATGCCGGCGGGGTTCGCCGAGGTGACGGCGCATCAACTGGTAATTGCGTCGATTCGCCTTCCAGACAATGTCAAAGATATCGCCGAAGAAGGGAATTGAGCCCACAAGAACCCCGATCCCGATATTGGCGGCCATCCGAACAAGCGCCACGTAAGGCACGCCTCGAATCCACGCCGCCAGTGGGATGATGAGGGATAACAGACCGGCGACAACATCACCTAAACCTGGAACCAGGCCTATGATTCCATCGAGTCCAAACCGAATGCCCGTGCCCGGGATGCGGAAGGCTTCGTCTAACAGAACCTCGAGTCGTTGAAGTGTCTCGTCGCGAAAAATCCAGGCGCCCTTGGCCCAGCGTTCTGGATCGAGAGGCACTGGATCCATGAGCAAGGGCGGTCCGCTTTTCAGTGTCCGATGAGGGCGGAGTGGGGTCATGGGAGGCGAGTCGGCGAAAGTCCTCGATATCTGTTTCGATGCTACAATCGAAGGGTATTGAGTGTTTCAAGATTGCCATTCGCGGAGTGCTGGGAACTCCGGCTCGTTGCCTGGTTCCACGAGAGTTGATGGAGGTCCGCGTTTTCTTTGAAACGCACTCTACGGCGGCTATAGTTCAGCGGCAGAACGCCTGACTGTGGCTCAGGATGTCGTGGGTTCGATCCCCACTAGCCGCCCCAATAGAAAATAAACAAGTTACACGACAACAAACCTTCCAGCGTGCAATAGCGTGCAATCAGTGTTAAGATGTTGCCCAGTTTAGAGGGCAAAATCATGGCGCTGCAGCTCTACCGCCGCCACCGCAAGGAATGCGAAGCCGACCGTCCGGAAGACTCCAGAAGCGGGCAGTTTGAGGAAGGTCGCAGAGGATGGAAGCGTTGCTCCTGTTTGATTCACGTCTCGGGAACGCTCGATGGAAAGTTCCGGCGTCAGTCAACCGGTTGCTGGACCTGGGACGACGCGAAGGGAAGAGCCGTCGAGTGGGAGAAGGCGGGCTCCTGGCTCGCTGAAACTCCCCTTCCGAGTTCTTCCCCATCGCAGCCGCCTCAGCCCGCAGAGAACTCCAAGGCAACCACGGTCGGGACGACCGTCGAAGAGGCCCTTCAAGCATTTCTCACGAAGTGTGCCAACCGAGAGATCAGGCCCTCAACCCTCGCCAAGTACAAAACGTTTACCAAGCAACTTCGCGCCTATTGTGATCGGCAGGGGTATGTCTACATCGACCAACTCGGCGTTCTCGACATGGACTGCTTCTACGGATCCTGGAAGGATGGCATTCGCGGAAAAGCCAAGAAGCTCGAGCGCCTCAAGGGTTTTATCAACTTCTGCCTGAAACGGCGGTGGATCGCCGAAGACATCGCAAGCGATCTGGAGCCACCCGTGGGAGCGTCAGAAGTTTTGCCAAAGTCTCCCTTCGAGGATGATGAGTTGCAGAGGATCTACGATGCCTGTGACAAGATCGGTCCACCTACGAAGCCGGGAGCAGGGTATCGCGACTGGGGCGGGGAAGATGTAAAGGACTTCATCTATCTTTCGATCTACACGGGGCTGCGAATCTCGGATGTCGCGCTGTTTGATGTTTCGAAGCGGTTGAACGGAAACGACGTCTATCTCCGCATGCACAAGACCGGCAAACCGCTCTTTACGTGGATACCAGATTGGCTTGTCGCGCGGCTGCTGGCACGCAAGAAAACACAAGGGTCGCGCATCTTCCGTTGCGGCGTCACGCAAAATGCAAAACAGCTGAGCGACATTTGGAGGAATAAGCGACTGAAGAAGGTATTTGAGCTTGCGGGACCTTTTGAGGAGAAGGCGACGCCGCACCGATTCCGTCACACGTTCGCCCGCATCTTGCTTGAAAAAGGAGTTCCCGTTCCAGATGTTGCCGAACTCATTGGCGACAGTGAGGCGATGGTCAGAAAGTACTACGCAAAATGGATCCCAGGTCGACAGAAGAGGCTAACAAAGATACTTCAAGACGCCTTTGCCGATAAGCCCACGCCGCGCATCGTCGCGATACGGTAACGGTCGCATCTGCTATCCAATCGGAATTTACGATCTCAGCCTCTTTTGCTGATCGACTCGGGGCTGAATCACCAACCTAGAGTAGATTCTCTTCGCCACGGATTCGGGCACACTGTAAGTTGCGTGCGCTCGCTTGCGACCACTGCGGAGTGCCACAACTCCTGGTTCGTCCTTAACCAGCAGGCGGACCGTCTCTCGGCCAACCCTCCAGTTCTCTGCCAGTTCTTTGACGCGATAGTGTTTTTCGTTGAAGGTCGAGACTGGATCCCAATCGCCTGGAAGCGCAAGGACGACGAGCACTGAGGCTGACCTCTTGAGAAGGTGTTTACCCGTCAGAATGATTGAAATCCCGATGAGCGCGACCGCCAAGGCACATTCGGCTGAGTCGCAGCCTGTATCGTCGTCCTTCAACTCGATCATCAATTCTACGAGTCGCAATAGAAGCACTCTCATGACCGCTCCCACCTAACTTTGTTTTTGCTGCTTCTATGGTGCAGGAGAAAATCAGTAGAAACAATGCTACGAGGACAAAATCGCATTCGAATCGATAAAAAACTGCTGCGCTAAAAGTGTCATGGGAAACGGATCTTATTTTGCGGAGGGAGCTGCTGTACTGGCGGGTCATGGGATTGTTCCTCGGTTATCACCTTAAAACCGGCCATACGTTATCAGTTCAAAACCGGCCAACGGGATTGGCCGAAGACGTGATAGTTTTACCTTGCCGCAGCGTGCGTTTGCAAGGCTAGGATTGAGATCTCGAAGTCGTGTTTGATATGTTGGTTTGGCTCCGCCGGGGTCGCGCCTTGTGGAGTGATCCATGGCCGATAACACGGGGCTGGCTCCGAAGGAATCGGTAATCGAGACCCTCTGCGGTTGGCCCGATGGGCCGGCTGTCGGAGGGTTTCGCGTCTCTACCAGTATTCCTAAGGTGAGGCTCCGTTGTGGGAGGCCCTTGGATCCCGAGTCGCGATGCCGCCGGGCGTTCTTTGCCCGGCATCCTTATCGCTTTTGTTTTTGCTGTTGCTGCTGTCGTTGATTTTGTCATTGGCTCTCTCCCGGATTTCCGGTCTTGGTTCGCCAGCTGCGCGGTCCGCATTTGAGGACGTGTCCGTGGTGCAGCAGCCGATCGAGCATTGCGGAGACGGCGGCACTATCGCCGAGCAGCTTGCCCCAGTCTTCCACTGGCCGATTCGACGTAATCAGCGTGCTGGCTCTTTCGTAGCGTCGCATGATGATTTCCAGCAGTTCCTCGGCGGCGGTCAGTGGCAGCTTGCGCATTCCCATGTCGTCGATGATCAGAAGCGGCACGGTGGTGAGCAGTTCCATGTGTTGCTTGCGGTTGCCATCCAAGGTAGCGTCTGCTAACTCTTCCAGCAGGATGTGCGCTTCGCGATACAACACGCGGTAACCCTGTTGGATGACCGCATGCCCGATGGCCTGGGCGATGTGACTCTTGCCGCTTCCAGCAGGGCCAAGAAAAAGTGCGTCTTCCCGGCGTCCGATCCATGCGGCAGTGGCCAGGTCGAAGACAAGACTGCGGTTCATCTTTGGATTGAACTGGAAGTCGAAGTTATCGAGTTGCTTGTTTGGGTCACGGAACTGCGCCTGCTTGTGGCGCCGCTCCAGCAGCCGCTTACTGCGACAGGCAAGTTCGTCGGAGACCATGATGGCGATCAAGTCGATGGGAGCTATGGCCTCAGACTGAGCCTGCAGCAGGCGCGTCTCGAGCACAGCGGCCATGCCGCTCAGACGTAGTTGCACCAGGGATCGATTGAGTTCGATCAGGTTCATGGTTTGGGTTCCTCGAAGTTGATGCGTTGTTGGATCAGATCGCGATACTGAGTCAGTTCGCGGATGAGTGGGTCGACTTGCTTCAGACTGAGAGGAGCCTGTGGACTGCGCTCCAGATAGCGGCGCACGAAGTGATACGAGGGAAAGCGCAGTTCGAGCGCCGCCGCGCAAGCATCGTCCGAAGCCGCGCTCCCATATTGCTTGACTAACTGGAGAACGCCCTGGATGCGACGCATTCCGAGTTCGCCCTGGCGAGCATGGATGGCGTCGCAGACAGCGCCGATGCTGGCTCCTGCCTTGTGCCCACGTGCCAGCAGTTGAAGCAACTGCGGCGGCGTACGACGCGGACGATCCGCATCGCGGATACGGTGCCCGCCACGCTTGACGCTCAGATGCTCGCGCAGTAACTCACCGGTGCGGGGATCAAGCAGACGGACGAACATCGCGTCCCATTGCACGTTGACTCGGCGTCCGATCCAGCCCGGCGGCGCCCCATAGTAGGCCGCTTCAACCTCGACGCAACCGTCCAGATGCACCGTGCGCTCGCCATACAGGTAGTACCGGAACGGCTCGGCCGGCAGCGCCTGCAAAAAGGGCTTCTCTTCGGCGAACATCGCCGCCACCTGCCGCTTGGTGCGGCCGTGGATGCGCTTATCGGCCCAGTTCTCTTCCCAGTGATCCAGGTACGCCTGCGCTTGTTCAAGACTCTCGAACTTCTTGCCCTTCAGCGGCGTTTTCTGCGCATGGGCCACGCCCGATTCCACTTTTCCTTTTCGATCAGGATCGCGCACTTTGCACGGTAGCGCCGTCACCCCGTAGTGCGCCAGCACATCGCGATACAAGGGATTCAGGCTCGCATCGTAGAAGTCCGGACACAATACTCCCTCGCGAAGGTTGTCCAGAACCACGACCCGCGGCGAACCGCCAAGCCGCCGAAACGCCTTCTCATGCAGATCAGCCCACACCCGCGCACTCGACCGGAACACAAGCAGCCGAACTGACTTGCGACTCCAGCCCAGCGTCAGTACGAAAAGCCGCGTGCGCCGGTACTTGCCCGAGTCCGGATCGCGCACCATCGGCCCCGTCCCATAATCAACCTGGGCCTCTTCACCAAGCTTCGTCTCGATGATCACCCGCGCTTCAGCCGATGCTGCTCCGCGCAACTTGAGTACGAATCGCTGAACACTCTGATAGCTGCTGGTAAACCCGTGCTGGTCGACCAGATCCTGCCATATACCCATCGCGTTGCGGCCGCGCGACAACTCTAGCTCGATCATCTCGCGATACGCTTCACTGGCTCCAGAGCGACGCTTGACCTGCTCCGGCACCGTCGCTTCCGGCAAAAAGCCGGTAATCACTTCGTTGGCCGGTTTTGAATTATCAGCGCCTGTGGGTCCGAAAAAGCCGGTGATCACTTCTATGGCCGGTTTTGAACTGGTAGAGCCGGTGGTCACCAAAATGGCCGCTTTTGATGGTGCCTTGCGTCCCCAACCCCCAGGCGTGCGTAATGCTATCCCGGCCGACCTCAAGTAGCCGCCAGCCGTCTCGCGACGGACTCCCGTCGCCGCCTCGATCCGCCGCAGGGACCAACCAAGACGGCCCAGCGCGATCACCTGTTCCTGCTTCGCTTTTTCCAAGACATTACCCATGCCAACAGAGGCTAATTTCCCCCGTCAGTGCGAATGTCTTAGGCCCTTTCTCTATGGCCGGTTTTGAACTGATAACCTATGGCCGCTTTTGAGTGATCGCCGAGGTTGTTCGCGATCTTGTTCGCGGCGCAGTTCAAAGTCAAAATCCACGGTTCCTCCAAATGAAGTCGTCCATTTGAGCACGGTTGACGGGAGGAGTATGGCTGGAAGCTGGAAACTTAGGAGCGACCAGATGATGAAAGAGATGAAGGAGTCTGCTTCCAGTTGGTGAGAACTCAAGTTAGGGAGTCGCGAAAGATGCCACGCAAAACCACGTTGTACATCGACGTTGACGACACGATCATCGCACATTGGTTTCCCGGGTCAGGCTTTGACCTGCGGCCATTCGTGATCTCGCAGCTGAAAGTTCTGGGCAGGATGTACGACTGCTGCTGGCTCACCATGTGGCCCTATACAGAACCAATACGCCCCGGGTCCTACCAAGACGGAGTGTCTATCGTAAGGATGATGAGTTGTCTGTATGGCACTCAGATCAACGAGACCTTTCGATACGCCGAGTGGGATCGAGACCACGACCTGGGTAAAGCTGAATTCGTGCTCCGGGAGGGCGCACCGAAAGACTGGTATTGGCTCGAAGATCCACTACAGAAATGTGAATCTGACGCATTGGCAGCAGAGGGAAAGCTGGACCGCTACATCTGCGTAGAGCCCCAGAGGCCATGGGGCTTCTCAAATGCGGTAATTGAGTTGTTCAAGCGCTCTGGAATGTCAGCAGACGAAATCGAGTGTGCCGGTGGCAGCCCAGAGTGGTTTGATCGGGTTGCGATCGCAGCCGAGGCAGAAAAATGACCAATGAACTTTAGGAGCAAAAAATGATGCCAGGTGAAAGCCGAATAACTGTTGCTGCTCTTCGCAATTACTACCAGGAAGAGATCGAGACGGCGATTCGCCAGATGAAAATCGAGGGCGGAACCCTCGATGATTGCATCGCGGAGTTGAAGATACTGGCCGACTTTGTCCGTTCCCGGGCGGACGCCTTAGGAGATGCTTGGCCAAATCTGCTGAATGATACGTACTACGCAATCTGGGAGCAGAGAAAGAATGAAATTGGGGCTGCGGGCGCTCCGGGGTGCAAGAGCGATCAATGACTCAAGGGAGCAGACTCGATGAGTACGAAAAGCACGTTTTAAGATGTGAATAACGATTGCAGCTCGAAGTTGGAATCAAATGTCTGTTGACGAGAACCGTCTGTGGGAAACTTCACATCTACACTCTCAAGTGTGATCTAGATCACATCTAGTGGACTGTAACAGATGAAAAGATAGTATAATCGTGAATATGGAAACCACGATCGCACTGACGGAAGCGGAACGTATGGAACTGAATCAGCGAGCGGCGAGTCGCAGCGGGCGTGCAGATGATGCGCGCCGTGCACGACTGATTCTGCTGCTGGAAGCCGGCTGCACCTGGAAAGCGATACGAGACAAGCTGGATTGCAACGATGCCTTCATTGATCGTTGGAGGAAACGATTCGGCGAAGAACGGCTGGCAGGGCTGTTCAGCCGGCACGCCGGACAGGAGGCCAGCACGCTTACGCCGGCGCTCGAGGCTCGCATCCTGGACTGGACGGTCAAACGCAAGGCGCCGGACGGCTCGACTCAATGGAGCACGCGCAAACTGGGCAGTCAGCTTAAGATCAGCCACATGATGGTGGCGCGGGTCTGGGCTAAGCACGGTCTGAAGCCGCAGCGGCTTGATCGCTACATGGCAACCAATGACCCGGACTTCGAGACCAAGGCGGCAGAGATTATCGGGCTGTATCTGAATCCGCCGGCGCATGCGGCGGTGTTCTGCGTTGATGAGAAGACAACCATCCAAGCGCTCGACCGCAAGGATCCGGTGTTGCCACTCTCTCCAGGCCGTGCGGAGCGCCACGGGTTTGAGTACTTCCGGCACGGCACGTTGTCTCTATACGCCGCATTCAACACCAAAACCGGTGAGGTGCTAGGAAAGACCGCTGCCCGCCACACCTCCGCGGAGTTCGTCGCGTTCCTCGCCGACATCGTCGTGAACCAGCCGCGCGGCAAGGAGATCCACGTGATCGCCGATAACCTCTCGGCCCACAAGACCCGGCAGGTTGACGATTTCCTGGAATCTCATCCGCATGTTCACATGCACTTCACTCCCACTTACTCCTCCTGGCTCAACCAAGTCGAGCTTTGGTTCGCCAAGATCGAGCGCGATGTCATCGCTCGTGGTGTGTTCACCTCATTGGCCGATCTACGCAGAAAGCTCATGAAATACATCCGTCACTACAACAACCTGCCGAAGACGGTGAAATGGCGCTACTTTGATCCCACAAACCGCATCACTCCCACTTCAACCGTTACAGTCCACTAGTCGATGACCGTAAGAGGATTATCCTTCTGTGATCGGACGGTCACTCGGGCCAGTTGCCAGTCTGGCAGCGGAAAGCAACAGGCAATTCATAAAGAGGATCGTCGCTTGCAGAAGACCTCGAACTGATCGAGTTGCTAACAGGTTGTTCTTTGCCCATATTCTGCGGTCAAGGCGGAACGCTGTTCGTTCAAGGAGTCGCTTGCAGTGGCCTCTACATCCTTGAGAGCAGTGAAGAAGCCACACTCGTATTGAGAGAGAAATTGTGAAAGACAAAGGTGCGCTATTTCGGTGGTTGATGATGATGAGTCCGTGCGTGAGTCGCTGGCTGACTTGCTAAGGGTACTTGGCCTCTCGGCAAGGGCCTTTTCGTCGGCTGAGGAATTTCTAGCGGCCGAATGCGTCAGCGAGACGCGATGTTTGATTCTCGACATCAATATGCCTGGGATGTGCGGGCCCGAACTGCAGCAAGAATTAGCTCGCCGGCAGCAAGAGATTCTCATCATTTTCATGACCGCGCCTAGCAATGCTGCGGTTCGTTCACGCCTGCTCGAACGGGGTGCCGTCGAATGTCTGTTTAAACCATTTCCGGAATCGGCCCTTCTCGATGCGCTTGATACCGCATTGGCAAAGAGCTGAGCAACCACAGCGCCGCCAGGCCTCTGTTCTGGACGGGTTGACGAGAATGTGGCCTGGTCTTTATACAACTTCCGAATCTGCGGTGACTCGTCCGGAACTCATATCGAAGGTGCCGAAACCCTCGCATTGTCTTGTTGAAGGATCTTACTGTTGGCAGGTAGCGTTGTGCGCGATCAGAAATTAGAGCGTGAAGCTGTGTTCTGCTTTGATGAGCCGGGGAGTTGAATGGCAGAGAGCACAGGGCCAGAAACACCTTAAGAAACCCCGAGACCTCCCAACTGACTTCTTGTGTTTCTAGTCTCCTCTTTCCAACTGGTCGATTCGCTCCTTCGCCTCAAGAATCCACGAATTGCAGGTGGCGATAAAAGCTTGGAGTTTTGCCCATAAACACCTCGATCAGCGAGCGACTGTGACTTGTACTTCCGTGACATGCGCCGAAACAATCTGACGAACGATTGCTGCGATTTCGTCTGCCTTCGTATCGAGAGCGAAGTGACCGGCGTCCAGCACATGCACTTCCGCATTCGGTACATCTGCTCTGTAGCGGTCAGGTTCGCCGGGATCAAATGAGAGATCGTGCTTTCCCAAAGCACAAGAAGCTTCGGTTGGGTTTTCCGCATCCAGGCTTGCCACTTAGGGTATGCGCCTACGTTGGTGCGATAGTCGTAGAACAAGTCGCTCTGGATCTGCGCTTGGCCTGGGCTATTCAGAAATTTATATTCGTCTGTCCAGAGATCGGGGTCGTAGAGTTCAACATTCGGATCGTCACCAATGTGGCGTGTCTTTGTCGCAGCAAGGGAAAGCAGGTTCGTCCGCAACGCTTCTTCGTGCGCCGAACGATCGGCCCAGAATGCGCGGCGAGTCGTCCAATTGACTCCGAGTCCTTCGTTGTGGGCCACCGCGTCCTGAACGATGAGGGCCTCTACCCGTTCTGGATGTGCCAGAACGATGCGAAAGCCCACAGGCCCGCCATAGTCCTGCATATAAAGTGTGTATCGGGCCAGACCAAGCGCCTGCGTGAGATCATCAATCACGCGCGGATATGGTCAAAGCTATAGTCAAACTGCTTCGGATCAGGCCAATCGCTGTGGCCGAAGCCAGGATAGTCGGGCGCGACCATATGGTACTTGTCGGCGAGGCGTTCCAGCAGCAGCTGAAACATGCGCGAAGACGATGGTAATCCGTGAAGCAAAAGCAGAGTCGGAGCGTCCTTCGATCCCGCCTCGCGATAGAAGATGTTCAGTCCGTCGATCCTCACAGTACGGTAAAAACACTTTCGGACACATAACCATATCTCCTGTTTGTGCTTCCAGCGCAGGCATTGTCGCAAACAGCCTCCAGATAACTGCGACCTCCGCGAGAGGCTAGACTACAAAACGCCGCCACCGTTCATTTGCGACTTCGCCGTCCTTCATCCAGACCTAAATTCGTCCTTGCCTGTTTGCTCACTCACCATGTACTCGGCGTACCAGGCCGGCCAGTTCGTGAACTGGACGACCCGAAAGCCGTTATCAAAGGCGAAGTCGGCGTCGAGTCTCCACCCCAGGTTCCCGTAGAACTGCTTAGCGCGATCGACATTTGAGACGGGGATGACGAGCGCCTCAAGCCTATGGTCAATCCTTGCGGAACTTGCTGATTTCGTATCCCGGACCTGCTCCTTTACGTTGTGTTCATCATCGAGTCTCCAAAAAGATTTGAATGCTAAGGTGCGTAATGAGTGAAGACAAAGTCGCGAGCTCTAATTGGCTCGTGGCAAGGGAAACAGGTTTTGAGCTTCGCTTCGTCGGCAGGTTTGCCGTCTTCATTAAATTGAGCGAAACCCCAGCCGCCCGTTGCAGCGTACTTTCTTGAATCCTTAACCATGAACTGCAGGTACCACTCCGGGGCAGGTCCGGCTACAAAAGATTGGGCCCGGCCGAAAGCTTTGTTGTTTGCGTCCGACGGGACATACTTCCAGGCGATTCGGACAATGACTGTGCCGTCCGGGAACGGAAGCTTGTCTTTCCGATACGCTTTGATCGCGATGTCGTTGCCCAGAATGGCGCGAATATCGTTAAGCGTTCCTTCTTCGTGGGCCACAGAGATCAACTTCCAGTCACGATAACCGGCATAGATTTTTATCCCGAAGATCGGAGCCGCCTCGCCATCTGCACGTCCAGATGCAGGCGCCTTGGAGACAAGAACACTCCCCGCTGCTGAGATTGCAACCAGCAAAAAGGCGATTCCTTTCATCAGCGTTTCTCTTTCCATAGGATCGAGGGGACCTAGATGAAATGGATATTGAGGCTATCGATGATCGTCTTGAATCGCGGCACCACGTTGAACCTCGCTTCGAGCTCGCGCTGCGCGTATGCGATTCGCCCAACCGACAAGATCGGTAACGTGCTTGTTTACGCAGCCGCCAATGCAGGAATGTCCCTCACCACCTCGATCAACTTGCCCGAGTTGATTTCGTAGAAGAAGCCGTAGAGCTTGACATGCTTCGGCACCGCCGGGCTCGACCGAAGCAGCTCAAGGTCATACTTGAGCGACTTCTCGAAATCCGGAATGGCCAGGCTATCCTGGTCAAACAACGTCGAGATATCAGCGTGATAGTTGTCGTGGAACCTCTTAAAGACGCTCACAGGCATGTACGAAGAAGTGCCGCAAAACGAGTGGTGAACCACAACGACGTTTTGAACGTGGAACAAGTAATCCATCTCCGCTACCGTGATCAGAGCGGAAGCGGCGCGACCACCGCCGTTCGTCACAGTAAAGATGGTGCGCGTGGAACCAACCCGGTTGCCGGCTTCGTCGAGAAGCATCTCACCCGGGTAGATCTCGTCGCCAAAATACTTGGCGACCGCCTGCGGGATGTCGGATGCGCGAGGATCAACGCAGTAGATCACCAGAGTCTTCATCGGGATGGCAAAGTTGAACCCATCGAACTTGGACTCATCGAACCAGGGTTGTGTGCGGGTTTCGAATTCTGTGTACTTTCCCATTTTCTGACTCCTTCCGCGCTTGAGTGGATTAAGGCGAAGTAGCTGACCCCAGCCACGTCGGATTTAGACCTCTTCGGCCACACCACAATGGCCGTGAAGCTGATGTAGTGATTAAGCCAGAGGAAGATAAGGCGCAGCAATTGGACGATGGTGTCGATCGATACGTTGGTATTGGTTCGCGTATCTTTCTCTCGGGGTAAACTCTCTCTGTGTATAGTTGCCGTCAGTTCTGCCAAAGGGAAATTGGGACCAATTTGTTGTATCAGCTCGGCCGAGAATGACCGGTGAGCACGTCATCTTGGTTGGCCGGCAATCGTGACAACGTGGCTCTCGAAGTGCTGTAGGTTCGCGGCGCGCACGCCGCCGCACACATACTGGTGACTCAGTCGGCCGGGCACGAATTCATGGCCGTATTCCCGGTTATTAAACCCCCAAGCCCCGACAGCAAAAAGTGATGAGCGTAGCCCTTTCTTGGAAGTTTGGAGTGGGCAGCTTGCGCGAGATTGAGAGGAGCGATGACGAAAAAAGAAACTGAGTTGATCGCAGGGCAGGCTGACGTCAGAAGCAACGACGTTCTGCCACCTCAAGGTGCGAAACGTGCGCCCTGTCGCCTAAGCATACTGTCGGTATCTATGGCGGTGCTCTTTTCAGTTGGTGCGTGGTCGCAAACCCAGCTCGCGATTGTTTCCGGCACCATCACCGACCCAACTGGGGCCGTTGTCCCTGGCGTCAGCGTCACGATCGTCAACCAAGGCACTGGATTGAAACGGCACGGTCTCACTGACACGGCCGGGGAATACCGTTTCGTCGGCTTGCCGACTGGAAACTATTCTTTTCGCTTCGAGAAAATGGGATTCCAATCACAGACTCGCGACGGAGTTCAGCTCACTTCAGCTGCTGAAGTGATGATCGACTCACGACTCGCGATAGGGAACATTCAACAGCAGACGACGGTCAGAGCAGACTTTACAGGGATCGATAAAACGACGTCGACGATCAATGAACCACTTGCAGAGAGGAGCCTGACGAGGCTGCCTCTCAACAATCAGGATCTGTTTAGTGCAGTTGCGCTTGAGCCTGGAGTCGCTCCTGATCCCGGCAGTGCACCCTCGTTGCTTTCGAGCGGTAAAACAGCGCAAGTGGCGATCGATGGTATCCGTCCCAGTATGACGAACGTCCTGATCGATGGTATGGATGCGACCGATCCGGTCTGGGGCTATTCGCCCGCAGGCGCGTCAGGGTTTTTTCTCGGTCTCGATGAGTTAACGGAGGTCAGCGTTCTGACGCAGACCTTCAACGCGGAGTACGGCGGGCATGGCGGCGCCGTCATCGACATGACAACCAAGTCAGGAAGTAACCAATTTCACGGATCGTTGTGGGAATTGCATCGGGATGCGTCACTCGACGCTAAGAACCACTTCGATTTGGCCGCCAATCCGATCCCGCCATTTGTCCGTAACCAGTTCGGTGCCGGAATCGGAGGGCCACTCAAGCGGGATCGCACGTTCTTCTTTGCCAACTATGAGGGGTTTCGCGAAGTCGAGGCATCCACGGCAATTGCCACGGCGCCCGATGCGCTTGCTCATGAAGGTTTCCTGCCCTCTGCGAACAACTCGGCGGCCTGCACCAGTGCAAGTTCAAGCGGGTGTACTGCCATTCCGATCAATCCCCAAATTCAACGGTTTCTCAATCTGATGCCTCCTTCGAACGGAGCGGACAATGGGGATGGAACCGGCGAACTGATCACGGCTGACAAAGGCGCCACCCGTGAGGATCACGGTATGGCTCGCATCGACCATAACTTTTCCAATACGCATTCGGTCTTCGCGCGCTACACCATCGATGACAGTTCTTCTGTGGTGCCATATGCAGGAACACCGCCGGGCATCTATCTGCCCGGATTCCCGACCCTTCACCTGGCGCGGAATCAGTATGTAACTGTTCAGGACCGTGCGGCACTCGTGGCGGAATTGATCAATGATTTGCGTTTCGGTGTCAACCGGACAACTGCATCCTCTTCGCCCGATAATACGCATCCGGGCCTGTCTATTTCTTTAGAACCTGACCGGCCGTTCGGAATGATCGATGTCACGGGTTTGAGCCTGATTGGCAACTACGCGGCATTTCCTTTGGGCGATTATTCGACCGTTTATCAGGTTCAGGATCAGCTCTCGCGTACCATTGGCCGCCACACCCTGAAATTCGGCGCAGAGTTCCGCAGGCTCGATCTAAACTCGACGTTGGATTTCGCAGTAAACGGACTCTACAGCTTCGACGATTTGACTCCCTACGGGCTGCCGGCATCCAGCGACAACCCGGCTCTCGAATTCTTCCTTGAGGGCGTGCCTTTGTCCTACGTTGGAGTCAGTCCCTCCAACGCCGATTCTGAACGCGGATACCGGGAAACTTTCGCGTCTGGGTTTGCCCAGGACTTCGTGCGCATAAACAGCCGCTTAACGGTAAACATCGGGTTGCGCTACGATTTCTACTCCAATCCGACCGAAGCACACGGCCGTCTCTCCACTTTTCGGAACCCTGCGACGGATTCTGCGCCGACAGTCGGCATGTTATTTGCCGCGACGCCGCTGGATCTTTTGTCACCCCAGGCAGGCTTTGCCTGGAACGTATTCGGCAACGGCAAGACTGTGGTGCGGAGTGGGTTCGGAATCTATCGCGACCAGTTTCCGGCAGCCGTGTTCGGTCTCGACCGGTTTCTGGCGCCTTTTTTCGATGTAGAGGAATTCGTTTTCCCGCAGTTTCTAAACCCGCAGAACGCTCAAGTGACCCTGCCGCTCGATCTTTTCACGATGACCTACTATCCCAAGTTCCCATACGCGATGCAGTACAACCTCAATGTTGAACGGGAAATCTCGCGAGGTATAAGCCTCAGCGCTGGTTACTTTGGCACGCGTGGCAATCACCTCACCCGCGAGGGCGAACAGAACCCCTTTGAGCCGGCGCTAGGCCATCGTTACAATCCGGACTTGCCATCACCATTACAAACGATATCGACTGACGCGCAATCCTTTTATAACTCCTTTCAGGTCTCCGTTTCGAAACGCTATGCACATAACCTCTTGTGGCAGGCATCGTATACGTTAGCCCATTCCATCGATGATGCATCCGTGGATTTTTCCGTAGAATCTGTGAACGATCCTTCCGAATCTCAAAGCATTTTCGATCGCAAGGGAAGCCGAGGCCGTTCGGATTTTGACATTCGGCAGAATTTCGTCGCAAATGCAGCGTACGAATTGCCAGGATCCGGACCTCTCCTGGGTGGCTGGCAGGTCTCGGCCGTCGGAGACGTTCATAGTGGTCCCCCATTTACCCCGATGCTTTCTTTCGACAATGCCGATTTGCAGGGGCTGCTTATCAATGAACGTCCGAACCTTGTTGGGAACCCTTACGCGGAGGCCTGTCCGAATGGGGTCAGAGTGGGTATTCCGGCCTGCTGGTTTAATCCAAGTGCTTTTGCGGTCCCTCCTGCGGGGCAGTTTGGCAATGCCGGACGAAATATGCTGCGGGGACCGGCGTTTGCTCAATTTGACCCAGCGCTGCACAAAGAATTTGCAATCAGTCAAGAACGGAAGCTTACGTTTGGAGTCGAAGTCTATAACCTGCTCAACCATCCGAATTTTGGAGTTCCGAGTAATACGCAAAGTGCTTTTACCCTTGGAGGAAACGGGGATGCCGTCTATAAGGATGCGGCGGGTGACTTTGCCAATAACGCAGGGCAAATCCTGACCACCGCCGGCAGCGCGCGCCAGATTCAACTGGTCGGCCGGTTTACGTTCTGAAGGGGCGCCGGCCCCCAAAATGAATCAACCTTCACCGTCAACCCCTCCACCCTCGGCGCACGATATAATTTGGCATTGTTTGCTGCAGCCGTTCAAGGCGAGTGAGCCCATAGGTTTCCCCTGAATTCCGCTAAGGGTCATACTCTTGATTCGCTGGACCCGCGTTCTTTCATTGAGCGCATCCAGTGCTTGCCTGGTCCGCACAGCCTGGCGGCTCTTCGGGATTCTTCAACCATCGGCCGTAATCCTTGTTAAAGCTGCTGCCGGGTCGAGGGATTTTGGATGAGCCCCAGCGACAGGCAACTGATCGATTCCGTCTTCGCCGGAAGCGACGAGACGAGCGCATGTTTGCGGGGGCTCGACTGGTCGGCTACACCACTGGGCTCACTGGAACAATGGCCGCAAGCTCTGCGAACCATCGTGCGTGTCGTGGTTGCCTCTGGCTATCCGATGGCCATCTGCTGGGGGCCGGATTATGTGCTGTTATACAACGATGCCTACCGGCCGATAGCCGGAACAAGGCACCCGTGGGCTCTGGGACGCGGCGCGCGCGAGGTATATCCCGAAGCATGGGATTTCATCGGGACGATGTACGAATCCGTGATGGCTCGGGGTCAGACTGTCAACTATCTGTCCGATGCGCTGGTCCCTCTTACCCGCAACAACTATCTCGAAGAGGTCTACATTGCATTTTCTGCTAGTCCGATTTGGGATGACAACGGCCGCGTAGGCGGCGTGTTAAACTCGGCGCTCGAGACGACGGAACGGGTGATCGAAGATCGACGCCGGCATTTGCTCCGCGACCTGGCGTCGCGAGCGGCGGGAGCGCGAAACGAAGAGGAAATGTGGCGGGTCAGCGCGGAGACCCTTGGCGAAAATTGCCTCAGCCTCCCCTTCGCATTTCTCTATGAATATCGGCCTTCCGAACATCAAGCGTACCTGGCAGGCGCCAGCGTTGAAACCGATGAAGCGTTGCATCCGGCGGTCATCGACTGCCGCGGCGCAAACCTTTGGCGATTCGAACCCGCACTGGCAATGGATGGGGTTCTGGTTGAACTCCGGGATCTCGCTTCGGGCGTGTCAGTGCCGAACTGGCCGGAACGTCCGAAAGAAGCGAGCGTGGTGCCGATCCGGCTGGGCGAACACAGTGAAACGCTGGGTTTCCTTGTCGCCGGAATCCATCCTGGCCGGGCGTTTGACGACGCGTATCGCCAGTTCGTCTATCGGGTTACGGAACAGATCACGATCGGGCTGGCCAGCGCCCGCGCATTCGAGCAGGAACGCCGCCGCGCGGACGCGCTGGCGGAAGTGGATCGTGCCAAGACACAGTTCTTCAGCAACGTCAGCCATGAGTTCCGCACTCCCCTCACGTTGATGCTCGGCCCCCTTGACGAAGTGTTGCTGCAGGCGAGCGAGCGGATGAGCCCGGAACATCACGAACGGTTGATGACTGTCCACCGCAATGCGATCCGGCTGCTCAAGCTCGTCAACACACTTCTGGACTTTTCGCGAATTGAGGCCGGTCGCGTGCAGGCGTCCTATCAACCGACAGACCTGGCAAGTTTCACCACAGAAATCGCCAGCGCGTTCGACTCTGCGATGCGGAACGCCGGACTGCGCTTCTCGATGGAATGCCAGCCAATCGCCGAACCGGTGTACGTGGATCGCGACATGTGGGAGAAGATCGTTTTGAATCTGCTCTCCAATGCCTACAAGTTCACGTTCGAGGGCGAGGTTGCTCTCACATTGAAATCCGTGGAGGGCGCGGTGGAATTGCAGGTCCGCGACACCGGTGTGGGCATACCCGAAGAGCAACGCGATCTAGTGTTCGAGCGGTTCCATCGCATCGAGAGCATCCAGGCAGGGACATACGAGGGCACAGGGATCGGTCTGGCGCTGGTTCTGGAACTGGTGAAACTACACGGCGGCAGTGTGCGGGTGGAGAGCGAGGTTGGCGCCGGCAGCGCATTCACCGTGACGATTCCGACCGGCAAGGAGCATCTGCCGCCGGAGCACATTCGGGCCGCACAATCGCTCGCCTCTACCACAATCCGAGCCGAAGCTTATGTCGACGAGGCACGCGAGTGGTCGGGAAATCAATCGGGAGCGGCAGTCGATGCGGCAACGCTTCCCAAACAAGCCTCGCTCGCCCGCAGGCTGGAGCCCTCAACCTCGGGGAAGCGCGAACTGATCGTCCTGGCCGATGACAACGCAGACATGCGCCAATATCTCACACGCCTGCTGAGCGAGCGATATGAGGTGCACGCGGTTGCTGATGGCCGCCAGGCGCTGGAAGCAACTCGACAATTCCGCCCCGCTCTTGTGCTGGCGGACGTCATGATGCCGCAGTTGGATGGGTTTGGCCTGCTGCGAGCGATTCGTGAAGATTCGGCCCTCGCCGCCACGCCAGTGATCTTGGTGTCGGCACGGGCAGGCGAAGAGTCGCGCGTGGAAGGATTAGAGGCGGACGCGGACGATTATCTCATCAAGCCGTTTGTGGCGAGGGAGTTGTTGGCGCGTGTGGCTGCGCATGTCAAAATGGCCAATCTTCGTCGCGAAACTGCGGAACGCGAAGAACGGCTGGGCAGCGAGGCGGAATTCGAACGCGAGAAACTGCGGGCCAGCGAAGAGCGGCTGGCGGAGACCAGCCGTCTTTACGACGAGCTGCGGCGGGCCGATGCAGAATTGCGACTACAAGTTGAGCTACTGCAGCAACTCCCTGTATCCGCCTGGACGCTCAACCCGGATGGAACACCGGATTTCGTGAATCAAGTGTGGCTTGAATTCTCAGGTCAGACCCTTGACTTCGTCCGGTCGCATCCCGAGGCCTGGATGGTCGCAGTCCATCCTGAAGATCGCGAAACAGCGTCGAGGAGCTTTTGGGAGGGAATAGGCTCGGAAACTGGTTTTGCGTTCGAAACTAGGTCTCTCCGCGCCAAGGACGGTACCTATCGCTGGCATCTGAATCAAGCAGTGGTCTTGCGCGATTCCGAAGGAAAAGTTCTCAAATTCGTCGGTACAACCACCGACATCGACGATCAGAAGCGCGCTGAGGAAGCGCTGCGGGCGAGTGAGATCAGTCTTCGTCAAACTCTCGACACGATTCCCGGGCTTGTGTCGAAAGCTAACTCGAACGGGATGATTGAACTTGCCAATCGACAACTCCTGACGTACTTCGGAAAGACAACCGAAGAAATGAACTCCTGGTCAACCAGCGATGTGGTTCATCCGGATGATCTCCCGCGGGCGACAGCTGAAATCACACATTCTTTCAAGACTGGTACGCCATTCGACAGCGAACTCCGTTATCGCCGAGCCGATGGGGTCCACCGCTGGTTCCAGGCGCGCAGCCTTCCCTTTCGCGGTGCAGACGGCGAAGTGGCGGGCTGGTATTTTCTACTGACTGATATCGAAGACCGGAAGCGCGCTGAGGAAGCCCTGCGCGAAAGCGAGTATGAATCTCGCTTGATTGTAGACAGCATTCCCGGCATGGTCGCGGTTATTAACACGAGCGGCGAGGTCGCGTTTCTCAGTAAGCCCGTTTTAGACTACTATGGAAAATCGCTGGAAGAGATTAACGACCAGTGGATTACCGGCGATATGATTCACCCCGAGGACCGCCCCGGGTTGATTCAGGCGTTTACACGATCGCTGGCCTCGGGAGATCCGGCTGAGGTTGAGCTAAGAGCCCGGCGCTTCGATGGTGTGTATCGATGGTTTGATCTTCGCGGGCGCCCACTCCGGGATCGACAGGGCCGGATTGTCCGATGGTACTTTCTGCAAACGGACATTGACGATCGCAAACGCGCCGAGGAGAAGTTACGCGAAAGCGAGTATGACGCTCGCTTAATCGTGGATAGCATCCCCGGCCTGATTGCAGTTTTGAGCGCGAGCGGCGAGGTTGAGCGGCTCAACCAACCAATGTTGGACTACCTTGGGAAGTCGCTGGAAGAGTCTCGTCAATGGGCCGTAGACGACACAGTTCACCCCGATGATCGCCTTGGGTACGTTCAGGCTTTCGCGCAAGCTTTCGCCACAGGAGATCCAGTTGAATATGAAGCAGTACGAGTTCGTCGTTTCGATGGCGTCTACCGATGGCTAAACATGCGCGGGCTTCCTCTTCGGGACCGGCAGGGGCACGTCGTTCGATGGTACTTCCTTTTAACAGAAATTGACGATAGAAAGCGTGCGGAAGATGCGCTACGCGAAAGCGAGTACGAATCTCGCTTAATCGTAGACAGCATCCCCGGCCTGATTGCAGTTTTGGACAAGAGCGGCGAGTTAGAGCGGGTCAATCAACCAATTTTGGACTACCTTGGAAAGTCGCTGGAAGAGTGTCGTCAGTGGGCCGTAGACGACACAATTCACCCCGATGATCGCCCTGCGTACCTTCAAGCTTTTGGGCGATCTTTCGCCGCAGGAGAGCCAGTTGAATATGATGCGGCACGAATTCGTCGTTTCGATGGCGTCTACCGATGGTTAAACATGCGCGGGCTTCCTCTTCGTGACCGGCAGGGGCACATCGTCCGATGGTACTTCCTCTTAACAGAAATTGACGATAGAAAGCGTGCCGAAGATGCGTTACGCCAGGCGCAGAGCGACCTCGCGCGCATCAACCGGGTCACGACTATGGGCGAATTAGCGGCATCCCTGGCTCATGAAGTAAATCAGCCGATCGGTGGCGTCCTCATCAACGCCAGCGTTTGCCTTCGCAAGCTCGGGCACGATAACCCGGATTTCGGTGAGGCGCGCGCAGCTGTAACCAGGATTCAAAGAGATGCACAACGTGCCGCTGATGTTATCCGCAAGATCCGTTCACAATTCGAGAAGGCTGCCCCTAATCGAGAGATTCTTGACATAAACGAGATCATTCGAGCAACCGTTGACCTCCTGCGCAGCGAGGCATCCCGATACAACATCTTGGTCCGGACGGAACTTGCGGCCAATCTTCCCCAGATCATCGGAGACCGCGTGCAATTGCAGCAGGTCACGATGAATCTGATCGTCAACAGCCTCGAGGCGATGAAGGACGTTGAGGGCATACGAGAGTTGGCCATCAGATCGCAGCTGGGTGAAAACGAGCAACTGCTGGTGACCGTGAGTGATACCGGCATGGGGTTTCCACCGCAATTGGCGGAACAGATATTCGACCCGTTCTTTACAACCAAACCCCACGGTACCGGCATGGGACTTCGGATCAGCCGGTCGATCATTGAGTCTCATGGCGGGCGCCTGTGGGCGGCCGGCACCACTGAGCGCGGCGCGACTTTTCACTTGAGCCTACCCGCCGCGACTGCGCCACATCGATAAATTGGGGTATATGTGGACCAGGCCGAAAACGGGCATGCGTCTCCACCAAAATATCAATACCAAAGTATTAGAGGAGATCGCGCAACGCGTCCGTAATGATACTGTTGCTTGAATTGATCGCCAGAACGGACACACACTCAGCCGCGTCGTTGATGCCCGGCCCGGACAAGGAGGCTTCACGCAATGATCCGAGCGCATCGACTCCCCCAGACCCCGCTGTTGGAAAAAAGATGTTCTCGGCATCGTCCATGAATTCCGCTTCAGTTGCGGCGTGAGAGTGTCTTAATGAAAGCCCGATTGCTGATTTCCGTTGTCGACGATGACCAGTCTTTTCGCGAGGCGTTGCCAGAGCTGTTGAACGAGTTCGGATTTGCCGCCCGGACATTTTCCTCGGCAAAGGACTTTCTAGCGTCCGATGCCGTTTTGCATTCGAGTTGCCTGATTCTTGATGTTGCAATGCCTGTGATGACCGGGCCCGAGCTCTTTCGCGAACTTCGCCGCCGCGATGTGAGGATTCCGGTTGTCTTCATTACTGCTCGCAGGGACGAAGTGGCACGATCACAATTGCTTGATGACGGAGCGGTCGAGTGTTTGTTTAAACCGTTTGACGATAAAGCCTTATCGAAGGCATTGAACAAGGCTGTTGGCAACAAGTAAATGTTCTGGCGCTCGAACGGCAGCTTACAATGAACACGACAAGCGCGATCTGCTGCGAAGAGAGTTCTTGCATAATGACAAATGCCCCGCCGATTGTCTTCGTTGTGGATGACGATATCTCGATGCGCGAGTCATTAGAAGCCCTGATTCAAGATCAAGGATGGCGCGTGGAGACTTTCACGTGTGCGGAAGAGTTCCTTAACCGCCCGCACGAGATTGTCCCACACTGCCTGGTCCTGGATATTTCAATGCCCGGTTTGAATGGACTGGAGTTGCAGAAACGGCTGGCGCTGCAACAGCCAGAAATGCCGATTATCTTCATGACGGGGCACGGCGACATTCCAAAGTCCGTACAGGCCATGAAGGCCGGGGCTGTGGAGTTTTTGACGAAGCCCTTCAATGACACCGCACTCCTCTCTGCTGTTCGTGGTGCCATTGAGCGGAGCAAAGTGCAAGTCGAGCGCAATGCCGAGCTCCAGGCTCTGAAATCGCGATATGCCCGCCTCACTTCTCGCGAGCGCGAGGTTTTTGCTCTTGTGGTCGCCGGCCTTCTGAATAAACAGGTGGGCAACGAACTTGGCATCAGTGAAATCACGGTGAAAGCACATCGTGGAAGCGTAATGCGTAAGATGAAAGCCGAATCGCTGCCGGAATTGGTAAATATGGCCGCGCGTCTCCGCCTACCTCGGCTGAAGAATTCGAATATCCCGGCCAGCAAATAGCTCATGGCCCCACAAGGCATCCGCAGTCGAAAGAGAGGCTCCGGAAGGCCTTCGAACTTGCCAAGAGATTGAAGCTCTCGGACCGATCCTTCCAGAATTGTTTCTCGAAAATCACTTCGAGCCGGAGCTCCTGTCGGAAAAGGGGACTACAGCGCACTGTAGGTAGACTTTTCGATGCTCTTTCTTTGCTAATGCTTGATAGATCGGATGAGCCACAGTGCCGAGCGACGCTGAGCTGAAAAATAGCCTACCGTTTTCAGCTGATGAGCGATTGGTTAACTGTCGAATGAGCGATTGTCTATGAGGTCCAGCTTTTTTCGATTAGATAGCAAGGCCGGTTTTCGTGCCGTCCATATCCCCAGCAATCAACAGGCGCCCTTCTCACTAAATCTCTACCCTTGAGTGTTTTCGCTCGCTATTTGGCTTCGAACCACTTAACCCGTAGTACAGGATGTACAAATAGCAAGCCACGGGCACAAAGAAAGCGTGCTGAAGTCCGATATGGTCGGCAATCACACCTTGGATCAAGGGCAGAATCGCTCCGCCGACGATGGCCATATTCAGAATCCCCGACCCACTTCCCGTAAGCGGGCCAAGTTCGGCAACGCCCAGGGTAAAGATGGTGGGAAACATAATCGAATTGAAGAAGCCGACGGCGAGGATACTCCACATCGCCGCGTGCCCCCCCAATATCATTGAAGTCATCACCAGCGCCGCCGCAGCGCTCGTGCAAAGAACGAGCAAGTACGTCGGCTTGAATCGCCGCAGCAACAGCGCCCCTACAAAACGTCCGATCATGGCGCCGCCCCAGTAAAACGAAACATAACCGGCCGCCGTTTTCGCGGGAAGAGACGCGATCTCAGGTAGTCCGAAATAATTCACCAGGAAGCTTCCGATTGAAACTTCCGCACCGACGTAGGCGAAAATTCCAATCGCGCCGAACAGAAGGCTCGGATGGTTCCAAATCGAATCGTCGACCTTTTCCCCAATTGGCGTCGTGGCGGCTTCGATTTGCGGCAGCTTGGAAGTGCCGATCAAGATCGCCAGCAAGACAAGTGCCGCTCCGATTACTGCGTATGGGACTCTGACCGAAGCAGCCTGCTGCACACGATAGGCCTGCAGCGCCTGCGGCGCGAGCTGCGCCAACTGGGTTGAGGCTAATGGCGCAGCACTCAGAATCAGGATTCCTCCTACCTTTGGCGCGATCGCCGTGCCCAATGAGTTGAATGCCTGCGTTAAGTCGAGACGGCTTGATGCCGTCTCCGGCTTGCCTAATAGGTCTACGTATGGATTTGCGGCCACCTGGAGTCCGGTAATCCCCGCGGCCAGAATCAGGAGTGCCGCCAGAAACAACCCGTACGAAGCCGCCGATGCAGCAGGTAGGAATAGAAATGCACCGCATGCCATCGTTATCAGTCCCACTACCATCGTCCAGTGGTACCCAATTCTGTCCACGAATCTCGACCATGGTATTGAAAACAAGAAGTAGCCTGAGAAGAACGCAAACTGGATAAGCATGGCCTGCGAGTAGTTGAGGTCGAAGATCGACTTCAGATGCGGGACCAGGATGTCGTTCAAACAAGTGAGAAAACCCCACATGAAGAACAGGCTGGTAACGACGGCAAGAGGGCGAGCGTAATTGATCGCGGTTACGGTTGCCGCGGGGCCC
Source organism: uncultured Acidobacteriaceae bacterium (assembly GCA_963745845.1). Taxonomy (GTDB): domain Bacteria; phylum Acidobacteriota; class Terriglobia; order Terriglobales; family Acidobacteriaceae; genus Telmatobacter. The sequence goes on from CAVUZE010000008.1 coordinate 1,147,717, forward strand.
GGAGTCGTTGCTGCACTTGTCGCTACTCGCTGAGTTGCCATTTCATTGACCTCCTCTGGCTACCACCACTCTTCCGCCTGCACTCCATACGCGAAGCTGTTTGTCCCACTCTGAAAGAGAATCCCATTTACAAATCCCACAGTCCACGGTCGAAATGCCATAAGTGAAAAGGACCAACTCTCCATCGCACAACGGCGCCCATTCCAAGACATCCTCAGAAGATAATCCGCATCCTCGCCCCGAGAAGAGTTGTTGAGTAAGCCTTGGCTGCGTAGGTGGGATGAATGGAAACCTCGATATCTGGCCCAAGCTCGACACTTTGCGTGAGACGAAGCCGGTAAAACGACTCAATCACGCTCTCATGGTGCTTAGCAGGCGCGTTCGGTTCGCTGTAAGCGAATGAGGCGCCGAACATGTCTCCCCGGCGCCCGAATGGATGAACCTGAGCAAGCCCGAGTTCGTATTCATCTTTTATGGCCGTTCCGGTCCTGGTCCCAAAAGCAAATCTTCCAAACGGCGTCCAGCCATCAGATAGCTCATGGTCGAACTCAAAGCCGCCACCATGTCCACTCCCGCGATCCTTGGTATCGTCTCGCCACACGCCACCGCGGTAAAGCCGATACTTTCCGCCAAGGGAACCTGAAGTCCAGCCCGCTTCAACCTCTTCCGCATATTTTCGATCGACCAGAGTTTCGATATTTCCCTGCTGTGAGCCCTCGGTATCCACTGCGACAGCGTGCACGAAGACATGCTGGCTAGCCTGGAATTCGACCGCGCCGCCGCCGGCGTATGTCCCGTCCGAGGCGACTGCATCATTGCCGTCGTTTGTCCCATTTAGAAACTGTGTACGCTCATCGTTGTTGAACATGCTGAGAGTCACGTACTCGTTGGGGTGTATCTTGCCGACATAAAAGGAAAGCCTCTTTTCGAGAAAATCCTGCCGCCAATAGAGGATGTTCACGGTGATTGGTTCCTGCGGGCCTCCACCCTGGAGACAGTTGAGATAGAGCCCCGAGCCGAGTCGATCGCTGAGGTTGAACTGTTGACTTACCCCAATGTTCGTTCCGGAGCGAATAAGCAGGCTGATCGATCCTGCGGTGGTTTCTTGGTCGTAGACACTCCAAGCTCCGGTGAAGTCAAGCCGTCCGCTGGTCTGATCGTGCCGCACCCCGTCCGGGGTTAAGGTCGCATACTGGCTGAGAAACGTATACGTCGCGCCAAACTTTAAGTGGAGCGAATGAATACTTAGGTCTACGAACTTGTCGATCGGCCGCAAAATCGGAGCTACGGGATCCGGTTGTATGAGTGGGTCGGCGGGAATCCTCGACAATTCGATTGCGTACGCATCAAGCTCCTGTTTGAGTTCATCAGGGTGGCCGTTCCTGATAGTCGAATGCGGGCTTTCGATTGATGGGCTCGGTTGATCTGCGGGTACGGATCTTGCTTCGGGTTTTTGGCCGAAAGCCAACAGGCTGGATCCAATGAGAAGCAAGGGCAAATAGGTTCCCGCGTGTCTCCTCGCTGGAGTCACACTAAGCCCACTGACCGCGTCAGCCCTGCTTCCGGCACTCCCGCCCTTTCGGGCCGCGCACGTGACGCTTAGCTCGTTGATGAAGTCGCCGATGGTGTCCATCCGCTCTCCTTTCATCACCGTTGGCTTCGAAACTGGCAACGCGCATTCGAGGCCAATACCCGCTCTTATCGTTCAAGCAACCGTGGATCGGAGGATCATGCGCTCGGTTCCAACATTGCCCAGAGGCTCATCGCGACCTTGCTCGCGAGCCTCATGTGCGATTAAGCCAGAGGAACAGAGTCGCAACAATTGAACGAAGGTATCGATCGATACCTTCGTGTGATGGGGATCCCTACAGGTACCGCAACGTCGCTCACTTTGCGCACATCAAGGTTTCACACAGATAAAGCGGCCGACAAACAGCGTGGACGTCCGCGGTCAGAAAAATGATTTTGCCGAGGCACTCGCCAGCACTCTTCTAGGAAATGCTCGGGCGACAAGGCTCTTCGCGGTTCGGGCACTCGGAAGTCTTGCGTCAGAGATAGCGCGCTTATAAGAAACACTCATCTCTGAACACCTCATCTCGACTTGCGCGTCATCAGGAGTTGACGGACACCTCGGACGTAAGACCGAGTCGACCAACAAAGTATCCGAGTCGGTTTTCCACATCTCCCGGCGCATGAAAACCCTGATCAAAAAGGGAACGAAGTCTCTGTTGGGCCGCGGGACGCCCGAGCGCGGCGGTAAAGGCTTCCCACTCGGGCACAATCTCTGCGTCGGAAGGCAAACTGTTCACGTTAACCATCCGCTTCGTCTCCGCTATTGCCTGCTTGTCGAACGAAGATATTCTTCTCGCGAGAGCATCAACGAATGCGTCGAGTTGATCGTCGGCCATTGAACGGTTGACATAGCCATACAACTCAGCCAGATCTCCGTCGACGTCGTCTGCGCCTAGCAGTACTTCTAGAGCTCTACCGCGACCCATCAGTCGTGGCAATCGAGCCATCGGTCCACCGCCGGGAACCAGGGCCGCACCCACCTCCCACTGCGAGAGAACTGCCTTTTCGCGGCTGGCAAAGCGCATGTCACTCGCGAGAGCGAGCTCACTGCCAACCCCCGTCGCACGCCCGCGTATTGACGAAATCGAGACTACGGGCGCTCTGCTCAACCTGGCAAGCATGTCGGGCAGGGCCTGCAAGCCCGTTTTTCCCACCGGGAATTTGGCAGACTCCTCAGGCTTTGCCAGGAAGTCATAGTGAGTCAGAAAAAATCCATCCACGGCGCTATCGAAGACAACGACCTTAACTCGATCATCCGACTCGAGCGACGACACGATCTCCTCAAGCTGTGGAATGTTGGCTGGCCCAAATATGTTCAGCGGCGGAAGGTCGAATGTAACCCTCCAATATGCGTCGGATACTTGAACCAAACCGATTCTTCCTTCATTGTGGGTGCTCACCGTCTCCGCCTCCTGGCACCTTCGATTAGGCCAGATGCAGGAGGAGAGTGCAATTAGACGATAGTATTGTTGGAGCCATTTCTGCACACCTTGAACTCAGCGCCCACGCTTCTCAAGAGTTGAGCAAGTGTTGTCGGAAGCTATGCCATCGAAATCCCTGTACAAAGTCACTTCTTATTCGAGCTTCGAATTCATCTAAATAGTCGACTTATATGGACAGCTCGCCAGTTCATACCAAGGTATCGGTGATACCTTGGTCCAATGGCGTCGGATTCCAGCGTGTGGCTTAATCACATCTAGAGATTGCGGAGGATGAGCGCAGCGTCTATCCGGCTTATCGCACGTAATCCCGCCTCGTTCTTTCCATTGAATTCACTGGGATGGTTGTGCACGAAGCCATGGCCACACTCGTTCTTTGATACCAAGGTGTCAATCGATACCATCGTTCAATAGATCGCCGTCCGCGTTTCTGGCCTAATCGCAATTGTGACGCCAACCAGAGTCAATCGGACAGGCAAAGGCTGAATGTCTCAGGGACTTGGAAATGCATTCGTTCAGCGACTATTCCGGGAAGCAAAGGACCTGCCAGTTATCACTCGGGGCCGCTGGCTCGGACCGGATTCTCTGTGCTCTAGCGAACTAGCAGCAGATTGTCGCCTTCCTACAAGGCGAGGATAAGGAACACGTCGATGAGTCTCGCGAATCATGAGATGTCTCTCCACCTTGCAGCAAAACAACCGGCCGCGCTGCGAGATTCGGAGCTTTTGTCCGTGGGGCTAGCGGGATCGATCGATGCGTTTGCCGAACTCCACCGCATCTACGCGCTACACGTTTACTTCACAACCCTTGGTATTACGAGGAATCGGGAAGACGCCGAAGATGCGCTGCAGGATACGTTCTTGCGAGCCTATTTGGCGCTCCCTAGTTTCGAGGGCAGATCAAGCTTCAACACCTGGCTGACGCGTATTGCGATCAACTCTGCACTCATGCTGCTTCGCAAGCGCCGGAGCCGCAATGAGATGTCGTTTGATTCTAAAAGCGAAATGGAAGACGATCTTCCCGAATTTGACGTTGAGGATTCCGGACCGAATCCCGAGCAAGTCCTTGATCAGCATCAGCGGTGTGTTGCGATACTGGACGCGATCCAGAAACTTAAGCCTAACGTTCAGAGGGCGCTTGAGATTCGGCTGACGCACGAAGGTTCCTTGACGGAGATCGCGCAGACACTGGATATCTCCGAGGCGGCCGTCAAGTCTAGACTTCACAGGGCACGTGCGAGGCTAAGCGTGGCACCAATCTCTGGGAAGGTCGGGGCACGACCAAGCTCATCGTCTCGCTCGAAACGTAAGGAGCGTGACAGAGAATTCGGAAAAGATGATGACCATGCGTCAAATTCGACCTCCGCCATCGGATCGATTTGATCGGTGTTGAGTGCGAATCCGATGACTCCAAATGCTGGTGTCGCGCTTGTAATAACTGTTTGGCTATATGCAATCGAGCTGAGAGGAAAGGGCGATGCGCGTATTTGTGGCTCGGGCGAGCGGAGCGATTGGCGAGCCATTGATCGCGGTGTTACTAAAGCGGGGACATTCTGGTGGGGATGACAACGAGCGACTGCGGCACCATCAGCCATCCGCGATTTCCTTCCTGCTCAACCGAGGAGGAACAGAATATCGTGGATTCAGGTTCTTCGAGCAGAGAAGATCGGCGGCCTGTTCTTGGGGGCTCTGACATTTACTCGGAGCAAACTCGTTGGATATTCGGGTCTGGTGCTCCAAACACTTCTGCACGCCGCCGCGAAGGTTTCAATCGATACGTTCGTCTAATAGATACGTGACGACCTTTCTGGTTTAATCGACAACTGTACATGAGCAATGCGTCTGCATTTACATCGCATCCGAAGGAATAAAGCTGCAACGGGGTGTTCGATCAAAGCACTCCGAAAAAACCGGTAGGCGACTTTCTGCGAGAGTTCGGCTCAGCGTCATCTCGTCGGCGGAGAAGTTTTTGCGTCCGATTCAATCAGTCGGACCGAATGCCTGATCCTCAACGTTGCCATGCCAACCATGTCCGGGTCGGAACTGAAACGCGAACATTCAGGGACACAGCTTTGATTGAGGCGCTCGATGCGGCAATTGGGTCCAGCTGACGCATTACGAACATGACCATACCATGAAGAGTGCCTGATGTGGAGATTCATACAACGGGCGGGATCGGTAGCGGGCATGGCACTTTTGCTATGGCTTGCCGTTGAGGTGAGCGAACAATGTGCTTGGGCCACGGGCCCCACTGTAACTGAATTTCACCATACGATGTGGACTGCGGACAACGGCCTCGGCGCTGTATTTGATATTCAGCAGGCGTCTGACGGATATCTATGGCTCACAACATCGACAGGAGTATTCCGCTTCGACGGTGTCCGGTTCCAGTCCGTCGAAGAAGCGACGAACGGAGCGGTCCGGAATAGCGAAATTCATTCGGCCTTTCTCTCATCCTCGGGCGGCGTCTGGCTAAAGACCCGGGCTGCCGGACTCCTCTTCTGGAAACACGGACAGCTGAGCGTATTTTCAGATCGGAGGTGCACTCCTGCATTGCAAATGGAAGGGCTGGCCGAAGACAAAGACGGGACATTATGGATTCAGGCCTCGGGTGGCCTCTTTCGTATGCGAGGGTCAGTATGTGAGCCGGTTGGAACTGAACACGGATACCCCGGTGGCTTTCCCGCGGCCATCATGGTTGACCGAACGGGAACCGTTTGGGTGAGAACCCTAGCTGGCAGCCTCCTCTTCTTGCTCCGGGGCCACGCTACCTTCCAAGTTCTTCGATATACTGCCGGTGCGATTTCTGCCGCTTTTGTTCTTGCTGCGCCAACGCACAACGCCTTTCTCCATCAAGCGCCGGATGGCGCGATCTGGCTGTCGGACAATTACGGACTTCGGGAGATAGCAAACTCAGAGGGTGCTCCTGTCTTCTCACCTCCGCCACAAAAAGGGCGCATGAAAGACATTCAATTCGGAGACTTCACTTTCGGGCCCGATGGTTGTCTTTGGGTGGTTACCGACAAGGGGGTGAGGCGATTCGACCATCTGGAGCGGTGGCAAACGCCTGTCGCGAGAGAAGATGCTGCTGGCGAAAGCTTCGATACGGACCAAGGTCTTAGTTCCAATGCCGCGTGGAAGGTGTTAATTGATCGGGAGGGCAGCGTGTGGGTTGGGACGAATTCGGGCCTCGACCAGCTTCGACGCACCGCCCTACACACGCCGACGCTTCCGCAGACAGAGGAACATGACTTCGGGGTGGCGGCTGGAGATCTAGGCTCCGTTTGGACCGGAAATCGGAGCCTACCTTTGACGCGGTTGGCCGCCGACGGCAAGATCACCAGCTTCCCTGAGACTGAAGGCACGGTCTGTCTTCGACGTGATCGCAATGGAGCGATCTGGTCGGCTGGTGGGGGGCGCTCTCAGATTTGGCGATACTCCCGGACCGGGCTAGCCAAGCTGCACTACCCTGAGAACGTGGGCCCCGTCGTTTCTCTCGCCGTTGATCGCAACAACGACCTTTGGATCTCGACAGCGATCGGCGGAACATACCTTTTTAGTCACGGAGCGTGGAGTAGGGAGAACGAAGCTGTTGGGAAAAGGCCGGGACTCCTTGGCGCCATGGCGAGTGACGACGAAGGAAATATCTGGTTTGGCTTCGCAAACAATCTGGTTCGTTGGAACGGAAGCTCCTACCAAAGATTCTCATTCGCTAACGGTACGCGAGGTGTCTCGGAGAGTACGATGTCGATCCGGGGTAACCACGTCTGGCTGGCTGGGCCAGGCGGAGTCGAACTTTTTACTCAAGGTCAGTTTTATCTACTGCATTGGAAAAACCAGGATCTTCCAGGTAGAGTATCCGGTGTTGTGGAGACTGAGACCGGCGAGCTCTGGGCAAACGGATTCTCCGGCATCACTCACGTCACTGCGGATGAGTTGGCGAGGTGGCTTCGCAACCCGGCTTCCTCGATTTCCGCCGAGCACCTCGACGCACTCGATGGACTGCCTGGGTTCTCCGCAGAAAGAATTCCCGAACCGTCGCTCGCGGAATCGCGCGAAGGCCGGCTGTGGTTTGCGACAACCAAGGGCATTACTTGGCTTGATCCCGAGAAGCTCCGGGAGAATCGCAACCGTTTACCGCCTCCTGTGATGATCTCCTCAATCTTCTCGAATGGAAAACTCTATGTGGGTTCGAACGAGCTATCACTCCCTCCACACACCGAAAGGCTGGAGATCGACTACACTGCCCTGAGCCTTGCCATTCCTGAACGCGTGCTCTTTCGCTACAAACTCGATGGCGTCGATAACGATTGGCAGGATGCTGGAACACGACGCCAGGCTTTCTATACCAGTTTGCCTCCAGGCCATTATCGTTTTCAAGTAATTGCATGCAACAACGACCGGGTTTGGAACGATGCAGGGGCCACTCTTGGTTTCAGTATCGCCCCTGCCTGGTTTCAGACAATCTCGTTTCGGACTTTCTGCGTTTGTGTCTTTCTTCTGATGTGGTGGACGCTTTACCAACTCCGCCTGAGACGACTTGAGCGACAGTTCAACCTATCGTTTGAGGCGCGCGTCGACGAACGCATCAGAATCGCACGAGAACTGCACGACACTTTGCTGCAAAGCTTCAACGGACTGCTGCTTCGTTTTCAGGCTGTATCGAACCTGCTCCCCGGACGTCCGCAAGAAGCCAAACAGCGAATCGAGAGCGCAATCGAGCTAGCATCGAACGCAATCACCGAAGGCAGAGACGCCGTCCACGAATTGCGGTCTGGCGGATCGATGAACCTAGATCTCGCCGAAGCCATAAGCAATCTTGCCCAAGAGCTTCTCAGCCAGCCTGCGTCCGAAAGCCGTCCGGAGTTTTGCGTCCAGGTGGAGGGAACGCCGCGAGAGCTCAACCAGATCGTTCGTGACGAAGCTTATCGGATTGCGGCAGAAGCGCTGCGCAACTCGATTCGGCATGCCAGGGCTCGCACAATTGAATTCGAGATTCGATACGACGATCAGTCTTTGCGGCTCCGAATCCGAGACAACGGAAAGGGCATCGAGTCGGCTGTTCTTGGCATAGACCACTCACTTGGGCATTGGGGCTTGCGTGGTATGCGCGAACGCGCCAAACTTGTAGGAGCCAGCTTGGATGTCTGGACTGAGCTCGACTCCGGCACTGAAATCGAATTGAACATACCAGCCCCGAACGCTTACGCAAAGGCGCCGGCTTTGCGGTGGTTTGAATTCTCACGAATCTGGCGGGCCTAGAGAAATGAGTGCCAGCCCCAATCTGATACGGATTCTGGCGGTCGACGATCACCCGATTTTTCGTCAGGGCATAGCCGGCCTCTTGGCCGATCAGCCGGACATGAAGCTGGTTGCCGAGGCGTGCGACGGACGCGAAGCGATCCAGCTGTTTCGCACCCATCAACCCGACGTCACGCTGATGGATTTGCAGATGCCGCAAATGAACGGCCTCGACGCTGCGATCGCGATTCGCGGCGAATTTCCTGAAGCAAAAATCATCGTACTCACGACCTATTCCGGCGATGTCCAAGTTCTTCGTGCGTTAAAGGCCGGAGCCCGCGCCTATCTGCTGAAAAATCTCTTGCACAAAGAGCTTCTGGAGACGATTCGCGGGGTTTACGCTGGCAAGAAGGCTTTATCACCCGAAGCATCCTTCGAGTTGGCCGAGCATGCAACCGACGACGCACTGACTGCGGGAGAAGTTGAAGTTCTGCGGCTGATTGCGACCGGCAACGGCAATAAGCAGGTCGCCGACCGGCTATCGATCACCGAGGAAACGGTGAAAGGGCGCGTCAAGAACATCCTGTCAAAGCTGGGCGCCAACGACCGCACCCATGCTGCAGCCATCGGCCTGAAGCGTGGAATCATCCAACTCTAGCTCCTCAAAATAGTCGGGATTACGCCCTTTCTAGGGTTTCGGAAAGGTGGGCGATTCGGTAGGCTCTCGAAGAGGTGTATGTGCGCCGTCTATTCTCAACATTTGCTCGCGGTTGGCCTGGGGTTGGACTTTTGCTGTTGCGCGTGGTTGCCGGTACTGGTCTGATCGTGCACGGAGTCGGGATGTTGCGGACTAGCCAGCAGATTGAGCAGGCGCTTTTCAGCATACTCGCCATTGGAGACGGCATTCTTCTCGTTACCGGATTGTGGACGCCGATCGCGGGATTGATGGTTGTCCTGCTCACCCTTTGGAACGTCCTCGTACAGCATGTAAATCTCAATTCAGGCACTTTGCTTGCCACCATTGGCGCAGCGTTGGCGCTCGTAGGACCGGGAGCATGCTCCCTGGACGCGCGTCTTTTCGGATGGAAGAGAATCGACATCGGACGCTGATTGCACCTTGAATCCTCTTAATCGGCCGAAAGTTAGGGTCCCCACAAAAGGGGAAACCTTCGACTCAGAAGAGCAGGCCCCAGACGTTATTGAGTGGACGATACGCTCGATTTGGGGTTTCAGCCCGGAAGCGTTTCCGCCACAATTAATACGAAAGCGATGGAACCCTGATCAATGATCAACGGTTACTGGACCACCGGGAAAACACAGATGATCGTTCGCCGTCTGTGCATTGCACCTGATTTCTGGTGCCGACGTGAGTATTGGCCGATCAGCGTTCTTTCGGGAAAACAAGCAGCGCAGATTCATGGGAACGGGGGTTACATTCGCATTCTCGGTCCCTGCGGCACTCGAAGGTATTTCGTGCGCCGGCGACTCTGATGGCATTTGTGCAGATGAACGCCCAATGCATTCAGGCAGGCTGCTCTGCGCAAGGCAATGAAATGCAGGATTCCGAGTAAGCGCATCCGAGCGGATCGAACAAGAACGTGAACAGTTCATCGTAATGATTTCTCGGGTGGCAGAAGAGGAGCATCATGACAACCCCGACTATTCGTGCTGGAGATGTTATGGCTACTGATCAATCCGAAGAGCCCTTCGCCCAAATGCCCGCCGGTGCTTTTGCACGGGAACAAGGCTCGACGAGTGCATCCACCGAGAGACAGCGAGATGAACGATGGATGAAAAGAGATGAAGATATCTGGCAGCATCGTTTAGAGACTTTGCAGCAGTGCGTGTGCGAACTTCTCATCAAGAATCAACAGCTCAGGATGGCGCTGTCGGCAACAGTCGAACCCGGACGGGCTTGCCGAGATGCCAGCAACATATTGGGTTGATGAGTCGGTCTTCCTATGGCACGAGGGCGTTGGCCGGAATGATGGAAGCAAACAAACCTCGCATTCGGGTCCGCGAATTTAAGAGTGGTACGAGGGAAGGCAGTCGCAATTGCATATCGATGTTGCAAAACTACACGAGGAAATCCGTGTATTCAGTTGAGGATTATGCAAACCCAAATCTAAACGGATACAACTCGATCAGTGACTTAGCGAGTGGCATCGACTGAGAAGCGTCGATTTCTGCAGTTGTTTCGTTGCGCAGATGGATACGCTGCTCTGCGGAAATCGAAGTCTAAAGTAAAGTGCATTTCATGTCCGGATACTGGCATTGCGCTTTTTCGAAGCAATCGCTGCGACTCTCTTCACACTGGCCGACATTTCGTTGCTCACCGTCTCCGCCTCCTGACACCTTCGATTAGGCTCGATGCAGGAAGAGAATGCAATTAGACAATAGTATTGTCGGGGCAATTTCTGCAAACCTTGAACTCAGCGCCCAAGCTTCTCAAGAGTTGAGTAAGCGTGTCGGAAAGTATGTCATCGAAATAACCTGAACACGCTCATTTCTCATACGTGCTTCGACTTCATCTTGATCGGCAACTTAAAGGACAACTCGCCAGTTCATACAAAGGTATCAGCGATACCTTTGTCCAATGGCGTCGGATTCCAGTGTGTGGCTTAATCACATCTAGAGATTGGGGAGGGAAGACCCATGCGCACGATTAGCCATTTCATCGACGGCCAACGCGTCACGCGCACTGGCGCTGTTACCAGCCCGATCTACGATCCGAGCACTGGGCAGGTGCAGGCCCTTCTGGAGCACGGTGACACCGTAATCCTAGCGGATGCTGTCGCGGTCGCCAAGGCTGCGCAACCCGCCTGGGCCGCGATCGACCCGCAGCGCCGGGCCCGGGTGATCTTCAAGCTCAAAGCGCTGATCGAAGAGCACAGGCAGGAACTCGTCCACCTGATGTCCTCGGAACACGGCAAATTGCTGGGCGATTCCATGGGCGAGTTGCAGCGCGGCCTGGACGTGGTTGAGTTTGTCTGCGGAGTCCCACATTTGCAGAAGGGCGAGTTCACCCAAGGCGCCGGTCCTGGCATCAATGTCTATTCGATCCGCGAACCATTAGGGGTCGTCGCCGGAATTACTCCCTTCAACTTCCCTGCCATGATTCCGCTCTGGATGCTGGCCCCGGCCATAGCCGTCGGCAACGCCTTCATCCTGAAACCGTCGGAGCACACCACTTCCGTTGCCATTCGGCTCGCGGAACTCGCCCTCGAATCTGATGTACCACCAGGGATTTTCAACGTTGTGAACGGTTGCACGCATGTTGGGCAGGCGATTACTGATCATCCGGACATCAAGGCCGTGACCTTTATTGGCTCAACGGCGGTGGCGAAGTCCGTCTATGCGCGCGGAGCGGGCAATGGCAAACGCATGCAATGCATGGGCGGAGCGAAGAACCACGGCGTCATCCTGCCTGACGCCGATCTTGACCAAGTCGTCGCAGACGTTCTCGCCGGGGCCTTTGGCTCCGCCGGCGAGCGGTGCATGTCCATGCCAGTAATCGTGCCCGTCAGCGAGAAGACTGCAAATGCGGTTCGCGAGCGCCTGGTCGCGCAGATTCCCAAGCTACGGATCGGGGTTTCCACTGATCCCGACGCACAAATGGGTCCGGTCGTCACCCCGGAGCACAAGAAGAAGATTGAAGGCTATATCCAGCTAGCTGTCGACGAGGGGGCCGAGTTGGTCATCGACGGAAGGGGACGGAGCTTGCCGGGCCATGAGGAGGGGTTTTTCTTGTGGCCGAGCCTGATCGATCACGCCGCGCCTTCAATGAAGAGCTACCAGGACGAGATCTTCGGGCCAGTACTGCAGATTGTTCGTGCGGAGACGTTCGAGGAGGCGATGAGCTACCCCAACGTCCATCACCAAGGCAACGCGGTTACGGTCTTCACGCGCAGTGGAGATTGGGCACAGCGTTTCGTTGCTGAGGTTGCGGTAGGCATGGTGGGCGTCAATTTTCCGATGCCAACGCCGGTCGGCTACTACTGCCATGGCGGCTGGAAGGACTCGGCTTTCGGAGACCTTAACCAATACGGCGAAGACAGCATCCGGTTCTTCACCCGCACAAAAGTCGTAACACAGCGCTGGCCGCACGGCGGACCGGTCACCGACCAGAGCGTCGTCCTGCCCAACATGAGGTGAAAAGACTCACCTATGGCGAACTTGCTGAGAAGGATCAGAGTCGAGTTGCCGATCCACCAGGTCCAAGCGCTTGCACTATGCCGCCGACCATAGCAGTGGCCTCGACCAATGCCGGGAGCGTGGGCTTCATCGCGCGGGTGCACGGCGCGTCGGTCCTGCGCACTATGCGCGTTCTCACCCCAATCCTCTGTCTTCGAGGATCCTTTCACCGTGAGGGATTTCTTACCGTTTCTGCCGACGAGTGAAGGGTGCCGAGCGTCTCGGTATGCGACTCGGCGAAACCGACTTTTCCGCCCAGGTGACAGTATGCGCTTCTTGTACGAGCAGGTCAGTGGCGTATAGTACGTGGCCGCTGTTTTAATCCACCGATGGAGGGATCCATTGGACGATGGTATCGATTGACACCTTGGTATCAAAGAACGAGTGCGGCCCTGGCTTTGCACACAACCGTTCCAGCGAATTCAGCGGAATCGACGAGGCAGGATGGCGTCTGATATGCGGGGTGGGAGGGGGCGCTCATCTCATGGTGAGGAGTCTTTGCAAGACCACGGCTTCGTTATGCTGCTGGTCTCTGGCGCCATAGACCAAGGTGACGGTGTTCTTAGCTGCCTCTTGTTTAAGATGGGAGAGTTGTTCCTTGTTCCTCTCGAGTTCTTCGCGATAGCGGGTCTGAAATTCATCCCAATTAGCGGGATCGTGAGCAAACCGCAGTCGAAGGCCGGTGCTTGGCGCCACACCCTTGAGCCAAAGATCGATCTTCGCCCGCTCCTTGCTCAGGCCACGCGGCCAAAGCCGGTCGACGAGGATTCGAACTCCATCCTCCACCTTCGGCTCTTCGTACACCCGCTTGATCTTGACATTCATCAAAGTATTTGCCCTTCGCAGCCGCAGCATGTCAGAGTCTGCCGGACCTCGAACACTACTATCGATTCAGCTGACTTCGCGAAAACGTAGCGCTCCGTCAACAATCGTTGGACCGTTCGCCGACCTGCAGAGAGCGCGACCTTCCCTCGAAATCAGCCAAAACACAGTAACCCTGGCTCCGCTCTACCTGACGGCTCCCAGCGTGGCGCTCTTGTCAAGCGACGCCGTCTTGGAAGAAATAACTCCCATCAGCTCATTCCACGACTTGACAAAGGACTCGGCTCCTTCACTTTGAAGCTTCGCAGCCAACGCATCGATATCAACGCCGGCTTTAGCGAACTGTCCCAGAACTTCCTCGCTGTTTCCGCCGTCGGTCGGCAGCAATTCGCCCAAATCAGTGTGCGTCGCCAACGCTTTCAATGTCCCCTCGGGCATGGTGTTCACGGTGAAGGGCGCAGCCAGGGCCTTGACGTAGAGGACGTCGGACGCTTTGGGATCTTTGGTCCCCGTGCTGGCCCACAAGAGACGTTGTGGACGGCCGCCGAGGTTGTAGATACGCTGCCAGCGTGCCGAGCCGAGCAAAGTGCTCGACGCCTTGTACGTGCGTTTCGCGATGGCGATGCCAAGTTGGTTGCGTAGCTCCTCCGGTACTTTGCTAGCCACAGCGGCATCCCAGCGGCTGATGAATACCGAGGCCACGGAGTCGACACGGGGATTCAGGCCGGCCTCGACACGCCGCTCGATACCGCGCAGGAATGCCTCGGCAGCCGCCAGGTATTGCTCGGCAGAGAACAGGAGAGTGACGTTGATGGGAATGCCGGCAAAGATCGCCTCCTCGACTGCGGGAAGGCTTTCTTTTGTGCCCGGAATCTTGATAAACAGGTTTGGACGTTGCGCCTGCGCAAACAATCCCTTGGCGGCGGCGAGAGTGCTGGCCGTGTCGTATGCGAGCAGGGGAGACACTTCCAGCGAGACCCATCCGTCCACTCCGTTTGTCTTTTCGTGAATGGGACGGAAAAGATCTGCCGCACGGGTGAGGTCGTCTATGGCCAACTCGAAGAATAGTGCTTCGGCCGATACACCTTTCTTCATCTTCTGAGTGATCGCCGGGTCATAGGTAGCGCTATTCTTGATCGCATGATCGAAGATCGTCGGATTCGAGGTGAGCCCGGTGATCGACAGCTCATCGATGTATTGTTTCAGTGTGCCGCTGTCGAGCAGGTCGCGGGTAATATTGTCGAGCCAGAGACTCTGGCCCTCGTCGTGCAGCCGTTGTGTCGCTTTCATCGGGTCACCTCGTTGGTTGCAAACTGCTCCGGCGCGCAAACACCTTCCTTCGAGTTTGTCGTGATTACATGATGGGTGTCGTTCCACAGCCGGATGACAGGCTGCGAGAGGCTGTGTTCATAACCCAGTGCGCTTAGGCTGGTCGTGTCAAGCATGCGCGATCGGGCTGAAGTATTCCGAGATCGGTCCAGCATAGATCGCTTCGAAATTTCTTTTCAACGCCCCCTGGAACAAGATAGGCATTCGCCGCTGCCAGTATTCGAACCTCGACGCCTTGGGTCCACCGTATCCGACCAGCCATCGCGATATCATCTCGGCAGCACCTCATTTCACGAAGATGCGCTACTCGAATTGAGAATGTCCATTGCGCTTTGGTATTGGTTTGTTGATGTCAGTTGCAGAGTGCCTCGCGGACAGCGCAGGCACCCTAGTCTGCAGTTCCCCAAAACCCGCGGCACTTTCATCAAGAGCGAGTTCCCCAATTCGATTTCGCCTTTGTCGCAATGCGAGTTAAGGGAGCCGGAAATTCCACGTCTCAACATGGATTTGCCGAACGATACGAAGGTATCAACAGATACCTTCGTTCAATGGATTTGTCTTAGCTTTTCTGGCTTAATCGCATCTGATTATCTGTTCCGAAAGCATTGGGTGCGCCAACGAACAGAGGGATTTGGAGGATTTCATGAGATTCCGCTTTAAAGGATGGCCCGTTGAAGAGGAGGACCGAGGCAACGGAATAAGTCGTAACGCACGAACAGCCGATTACTCCATCATCGAGTGGTTCGACGATTTCGGCGTCTATCATGACTTGATCCTGTCTGGCTCAGATGTGGCCTGGCTGTCCGAAATGAATGTTTCTATCGAAGACCGAGACAGCTAAGATCGACATGCCTTCCCAATCATTAGGCGGCGCAATGATCATTTGAACACGAACGAGTGCTGCGATGTTTACTGAGCATGCCCGGCATGTGCAGAAGTTTCCGCGAGGACTGGCGTATCCGTAGACTCGGTCAAGTCGAGGGCTCATCGAGCGCGCGTATGGCTGCGCTCCAAACGAAATTCCGCGAATGCGGTTGATAAGCGTCACATCTCATTCGGGGTACGAGGCAAGGGGCTTATTCCAACTATTCAGAATCGAGAACAGGTACGCAGGATGGTTTATGCCGGAAGAGGGTAAGAGGCGAGCTTTCCGGCGATCTTAACCAGATCGGCGATGGAGTCGGCCTTCATTTTTTGCATTACCCTACCACGGTGCGCCTTCACGGTGACCTCAGCGATACCGAGTTCATTGCCTACCTGCCTATTCGACAGGCCAGAGACGACCAATGACATCACTTGCCGTTCACGGCCGGTAAGGGACGCGTGACAGTCCCAAAGCAGCTCCATCTCCGCCTCGCGCAAAATAACGACCCGGCTACGTTTAAGGGCTGCCCGGACGGCGGTCAACAGCACGTCATCATTGAACGGCTTGGTCAGGAACTCGTGTGCTCCCCCCTTCATGGCCCGGACCGCCGTTGGCACATCGCCATAGCCGGTTATGAAAATGATGGGCATGTCATAACGTTTGAGGGCCATGCGCTTCTGCAAATCCAGACCGCTCAGGCCCGGGAGCGAGACATCGAGCACGAGGCAGCTTGGAACAGAGACATGGGGATGTACCAGAAATTCCTGCGCCGACCCGAACATCACCGGCTGCCAACCCTCAAAGCGAATCAAGGATTCCAGGGATTCGCGTACAGAGCAGTCATCGTCGACAACGAATACCATCGGCGTGCATCGCGACGTGAGTAATGACTTCATTCCATGTTCACTCAGAGTGGAATCACTTAACTATTGGAGTTCTCCGTCATCCGACTTCATCGCATATGACGACACGATTACGCCAGAGCAGTAGAGACAAATCTATTAGACGAAAGCATCGATCAATACATTCGTCCACTGGATCCACTATTCACTCGTCTGGCACGATCGCGATGGACCGATATCGACGACGAAGACCAAGCCGGCGCTACCGACAAGAGATAGTCAGTTACAACGCAGTAGTTCCATCATACGAAGGGATCGATCGATGCCCTCGTACGATTGTTTCAATCCTGTTCCTATGACTTAATCACTGCATGAGCCTCGGATGAAGGTGCGTGAGACAGTCCCACCGGACCCACGAGATAAACAACAACAAACCACGACTCGCACCGGATGATCGTCAGGCCGCATTACCAGAGACCAATGGAACTTCCGATCGACATGCGTGAATCCATCTGCATGCAAGCGAATGACCGGGGTCGGCGGTCATGAACCATACACACGACAAAGCTGCCGAGTCCCGGTTCACTGGAAAAGCAAGAATGGTTTTGGTCACGACGTTCTCCTTTCGTCACACGTGTGCCACCGCGGCAATCCTTCCGAAACCCGAGAAGAATGTTGTTCAAATCTGGGCAATCCAGCAACTGGCGGCGTGAGTAACCGACTCCAGGATTCATCATCAGCTGTGATACTGATGTCGATTGCCGAGTCCGCGCCGGGCTGAGCGTCGGCCTTATCTGCCACGTACTGGGTTAGCAGGTGCATCGAGTTGGCCAGGAATTCGCCGACCAATTTGTGAACACAGCTTTCCCCGCAGAGTTGCTTTGTGTCAGGACACAGGAGGTAACAGGAGTTCCAACCGCCAACGCGTAACTCTCCTTCCTGTTCGCAGGCAACAAACCAGTGGTTGGTCTCTTGCTTCTGCGATCCACAGATATCGCACCATATTCCTTGTCTTATCACCGTAGCCCTTCTCACTCCGCAAATCAAAGTTGATTAGGCCAGAAGCGGAGTGCCTAATCCATTGGACGAAGGTATCGATCGATACCTAGGTATTCACCGGTGCGAATAGCACGGAGACGTTTTGAGATCCATTAACGCATCTCACAGCCGAGCCAGGGCCTTTTCTGCCACGTATCGCCATTCGGCTCTCCGCGTGGTTCTATGGACCATTTGGAAACTCTTGAATTGGTCTAACTGCCCCAGGAGGACGTATAAGGCGGAGCTTCACAACATCTTGACCAGATCAGGCACAGACTAGACTTTCATCTTCTGCATAACCTTGCCTCGGTGCATTCACCGTGATCTGGCCGTGCCGAGCTCGGAACCAACTGGATTATTCAATGGGCAAGCACCGCCAGTTCCATGACCTGGGGTTCTCGGTCGGTAGGTTACTCGCAACGATCTCGGAGTACGTGCATTCCCGCCTCGGGAGCCACTATTTAAATTCGAGAATTGTTCAGTGGCGCATTCTCGCATCTCTCTAGGCAACTCCGTAGCGCCCACGACTGCTACGCCGCAACTGTCTTTTCCCTGCTACCAACGTATGAATCAATACTTTCGTCCAATGGATTCACCCACACTCTTCTGTCTTAATAGGAACTGTGAATCCGATTTGAACCGATCGGAAACGCGCGATTAGAAGTCCGTCAGGAGAGAATGCGCGATGCGGCGGCCAGCCATGATGCAACGCAAATCGAATGACCAAGGCGATGAGCAATTCGAAGGGCGATATGCCGCTGCGTCTCGCGCTCGGACAGTTGGCCGCACAGCGAGATGCGCAACTCGTACCTGCTGCAAATGCAGGATCGGACGACGCCTTTGCAGAACTACAGCATCTTTACGCACGACGGCCTCAAAACAGGATCGTCCGGATTACGAAGAACCACGAAGACGCGGAAGACGCGCTGCAGGATACGTCTTTGCGCGTGCATCTCGCACTCTGCAATTTCGAGGGAAGATCCAGCTTCGACTCATGGGTAACGCGGATTGCCATGACAGGGGGCTGACAGAACCGTGAGCTGGATTTGTCAACCACTCCATGAACCTCTTCTGGTGTTCTTTCGGTCGACAGACGGGATTGGTCAAGTTGCCAAGGAAATCAGAATGATGCTGGCGGAGTCAAACAGGATCTCGCGACCGGGCGTCCTTTCAATTGATGCCGCGTTTCTTTCGACGGGATATGTTGGCGACGGGCAGGCAGATGGTCCTTATCCCGGTATGTATGAGCACTGGTCAAGTCGGCACCTGTATAAGTCATCGGTACTACCCGGACAGTCAGAGCAGGCAGCTTTCATTGAGAAGAACACACCATGAGCCGAATCGGAGAGAAGTGCATTTCAGCGCCAATGAAAAGCGACGTGCAAGCCTTCTTAGGACGTTGGGAGAAGACAACGGACATTTTATGTCTGGTCAGTTGATTTTTGCGGGGAGGGTCGTGCGCCACACCAGCGGATCATGAGCGCGCGACTTGTAGCACTTCTCTCCTCTGGCAAAACGATGGCAGTTCACCGGAATGCGTTTGGCAAATTGAAGGATATCGCATGAGTACCTTTTCACCCGCATTCGATCTTGTACAAACAGCCGCTCTTAACGAGCGCGAAGAACTGATTCGAGACGTGCAAACCGGACTCCATTCGCTGCCTCGCACGCTTAAACCATGGATGTTCTACGACGAGCTCGGCTCGCAACTGTTCGAACGGATTACGAAATTAGCGGAGTACTATCCGACTCGCACCGAACGTGTGCTGCTTGAAAGTCACGCCGATGCGATCGTGGCTGCTGCGCGTGCCGGTTCGCAACCGCTACGTATCCTCGAACTCGGTGCAGGTACAGCCTCGAAGACATGTCTGTTGCTGGCTGCCGCAGCGCGCAGACGAATTGAGCTCGTCTACATGCCTTTGGATGTATCGGCAGATGCCCTAGAGATCGCGTGCCGAAATGTTGAATGCACATTTCCAGGAGTGCTGTTTGAGCCCGTTGTCGTGAATTACGTCAATAGTCCGCCACAACTCGAAGAATTCGATGGCTCTACCATTGCGCTCTATCTCGGCTCGAGTATCGGCAATTTTCTGCCAGAGGAATCGAGAACGATTCTCCGAAACCTGGGTTCCCAACTGCGAAGCCGAGATACACTCGTTCTCGGAACGGATCTTGTGAAAGACGAGTGGACGATGGTCTCTGCTTATGACGACGACGATCGGGTCACCGCAGCGTTCAACCTGAACATCCTGAATAGGCTTAACAGAGAGCTCGGTGCCGATTTTGACCTTACAGCGTTTCGGCATCGTGTCCGTTGGAATTCTGCCGAATCGCGGATCGAGATGCATCTCGAAAGCATGCGTGAACAGAGGATTCAGGTCTCTGCTGCTGAGCTGGAGCTGTATTTCGGGAAAGGCGAGACCATCCATACAGAGAACAGTTACAAATTCACCAACGAGACACTTGGCGCACTCCTCTCAGATTCGGGGTTCGAAATTCAACAGACTTGGAGAGACGCGCGCGAGTGGTATGCACTGACGCTCAGCCATCGGCGGGAAGTAGGATGAGTGCGATTGAAATCCAGATCGAGTCACCCAGGAACCTGCAGTTGGATCGCGATGCTACGCTCTCACATCCGATAGATCCAAAGCTTGATTGTTCTTGATAGGTACTCTCGTCGATTCGGTGGTGCAAGGCTATTCTGCGATTGCGCATTTGGATTTTCGGGGGGAGAACGTTTTGGAAAGGAGCGGAGAATGAGGGCTCGAAAGCTAAGAATTCTCAGCTTTTGTGCAACCTGCGGTTTGTCTATAGTTAGCTTGGCTTTCGTGGTGATCTTCACTCGGATTTTGCTGCAGTGGACGATGTGAAAGTGCAGTTGGCCTGTTGAGTCCACGCAAGCATGACGGCGTGACTTGCCAAGAGGCAGACACCAAGCCGACCAGGAGGAACGATGGTCGATTGCGTCGTATGCCGTCACTGGAGCAAGCCTTTAAAAGGCGCGAGAGCGCGTGCTCTAAAGAGCCTTCGAAATAGCTGGTCCGTCCCCGATTTATCGCATGCTTGTTTCATAAGTCGAGGTTTGCACGAGAATGCAAGTTCCTCCTGAGGGAAGCGAGGCATCAAGGCAACCTGAAAAGTGTTCGAAACGGCTCTGGACTCAATTCCTGTCGAGCAACATCAGCAGAAAGACGGATGGCAGGTAAATGATCGAAGCCAGCAGCAACTGGCGTGCGATCACATTCGATCGACGAAAGGCCAGCCGTCCCGCGCAATATAGAAAGCTGAGACCCAGCAGCGCGGCTCCCACAAAATATATACGCCCTTCATCGCCGAGAAGTGCAGGAATCAAACTGATCGGGACCAGGAGCAATGCGGGCACAACGCTTTGCAATGTGACGAATCGATTCCTGCTCTCGGATCGCGGGAGGACGTGGTAGCCGGCACGGTCGTAGTCCTCGCGATACATCGAGGCGATCGCCATAAAGTGTGGAAACTGCCAAAGGAAGAGCATCGAATAGAGCAGCCAAGCTTCAAGACTCAAGTTACCCGATGCAGCGGCCCAGCCAATCAGGGGAGGAGCCGCTCCTGGCAAGGCGCCAACCAGTGTGCACATCGGCGTTTTCCTCTTGAGTGGAGTGTAGATGGCCAAATAGCTGATGAGAGTGAGCCCGGCGATCAGACTCGACAGTGCGTTGACAGCCAGGGCAAGATAGGCGGCGCCCGCCATCGACACAAGAATCCCAAACCACAAAGCGCGAGCCGGCGAGATGCTTCCTGTAACCAGAGGCCTTCGCGATGTCCGGCGCATCTGAGAATCGAAGCGGCGTTCAATAACCTGGTTGAGCGCTCCGGTGCCACTGGCGATCAGCAATGTACCGAGCAAAGTATGAATGAGCAGAGCATACGGAAACCTTTGCAGAGTGGCGGGCCGCGCCAGGCAGAAGCTCACAATAACCGTAATCGCGATCAGAAAATTTACATCGGGTTTCGTCAATGCCCAGTAGCCGGCCACGAAACGAACATGCGCTGTCTTTCGCGGTTCCAACCTTGCCGGCAATGCGATTTTCGCGAGGGTCGCTTCGGTTTCCATCGTTACACAGCCTCTCCGTTGACAACGGGTATTCCGTCCGGTGCCGCGAAGTGCGAATCGGTCCCGTCAAATTCCTGCCTTGATATCGGTGAAGAGGAAAGAATCTGCGTAATCACCACGAAAACGGGTAGCAAGAATACGATTGATCCGCATACCCACATGAAGGCTCCGGCGGCGGCTTGGTCGTTGAGCGCGCTGAGGCCGAAGGGGCGTGGGATGGCATCGTAGCTTGGATACAGCAGACGGCCGGCAAAGCAAAGAAAAGCTGAAACGCCGGTGTTTACCATGTCGGCAAGCACCAAATAAGGAATCAAAACCCAACGCGACTGCAACGGGCTGCTCGGCCACGGGCAAATAATCGGCCACCAAAACATGAGATTGGTAAAGAAGAAGCAGGCGTGCTCAAAGTTGTGCCAGCTCTCCGAGGCGAGAGCGAACTCGTAGGCGCGCGGAATGTGCCAGCCGATGTAGGCGGCGGTCATGGCCAGCCATGCAACGCGCGGTCGAATGAGAAAACTGCCGGCTGCATGCAGTGCGCGCGTGACGAATAGCGGACCGAGCAGGCGGCGAATCATCCAGCGCGGAAGCCCGCGGAGCATGGGAACTACGGGTGCACCGAGAACGATGAGGGGCGGCGCGACGGACATGAGCACAAAGTGCTGCGCCATGTGCATGAAGAGCAGAGACTCGCTGAAGGTGTCGAGTGGCGAAGCGACAGCAACAAACAACGCCACGATGCCGCCGAGGAATGTAGCCAGACGGCCGACACCAAATTGCGCCGGGCGTGTGCGATGGATGCGCGCCCACCCGCACACGTAAACTATCGCCGTGAGCGCGAGCGCGAAAGTCACGATCCAGGGAATGTCCCAGCGGGTGAAAACGTCGGTGATCGTTGTTGAGTCGATCATAGGAAAGTCGTGGTGTCGATCATGGAGTTGCGCCTGAATATGCACGGGGGCGGGTTGCCGGAACTGTGCTGTTTACGGGCAGCGATGCTTCGACGGTGCGTCGCGAGGCGTCGTATGCCGGCCGCTCGTTGGCCGGATGCAGCGTTTCAAGGAAGCTGACTAGAGCTTCGATCTCCGATGGAGAGAGATTCTTGCCAT
Source organism: uncultured Acidobacteriaceae bacterium (assembly GCA_963745845.1). Classification (GTDB taxonomy): domain Bacteria; phylum Acidobacteriota; class Terriglobia; order Terriglobales; family Acidobacteriaceae; genus Telmatobacter. The sequence goes on from CAVUZE010000008.1 coordinate 1,170,257, forward strand.
AGGCAGGCATGTTGCCGCCGCCCGTCACGACTTTGAAGCGCATTTGGTCGATGGTGAGCCGCGTGGCGACCGTATCGAGCGAGGGACCACGCTCGCCGCCCGATCCGCCCACGGAGTGGCAGTTGCGGCATTGCTTGGCCTGGAAGACGACAGCCCCCTGACGCACAAGCGGCGTGGCGTCGTGGATGCGATTGACGGGCAGCGGATCGCCGCTCCATGCACTCATGTGCGGGCTCCACGGAGTTGTGGTTCCCAATTGCGTCAGCACGCCCCAGGAAACGGCAACGGTTGAAACCACGAGCACCGCTACAGGACGCCGATGCCAGCTTTTCTCGCCCTCGGCAGCAACGAGGGGAAGCGCCAGCAGAATTGCGATCGCCAAAAGAGGCACGATGAGAAGAAACGGTGTCTCCATCGACGGCGGCAGATAAGAGAGGATGGTGTAGATCCACAGGAAAAAGAAATCAGGCTTGGGAACAGTCTGGATGATGGAGGGATCAGGCTGTCCGCTGGGACCAAAGGGACCGAACACTGTGGCGCAAACCGCGACCGCAGAGAGAATCGCGCCGGAAAAGACGAGATCCTTCCAGAAGGCACCGGGAACAAATGGAATTCCGTCGGTGTGCGCAAGGTGGTGGTATTCCTCCATGTACGTTGCGCGCCGGACGACGCGGCCTGGCATCGGCCAGTCATTTACGCCGAGCTTCAACACCATCCATACGTGCAGAAAAACGAAGAGCAGCATCGTGCCGGGAATGACAAAGACGTGAAGAGCGAAGAAACGCGAGAGGGTAGACCCGGCGATGATCGGGCCGCCGAGCAGCAGATGAACAAGCCCGCCGCCGATGAAAGGCACGCGGCTCGCGATCGATGCGCCGATGCCGAGACCCCAGTAGGCGTCCTGATCGAAGCGCAGAACCTGACCGGTGAACGCCATGCCCAGGGTCATGAGCAAAAGAAAGACGCCGAGAATCCACGTAAGCTCGCGGGGAAATTTGTAGGCGCCGAAGAGAAACACCTGCGCCATATGGATAAGGACGATGGCGACCATGAAGTTCGAGCCCCAGCCGTGCATGGCCCGCAAAAACCAGCCAAGTGGGATCTGGTGATTGAGAACATTCAGGCTGTTCCACGCTTCACCGCCCGAGGGAACATAGACCAATGCCAGCAGAATACCGGTGAATATCTGCAGGAAGAGCAACGTGAACGCCGCGCTGCCGAAGACGTACCACCAGCTTGCAGTCTGGCGCGGAACGGGATGGAGCACGGCGTCCTTGACCGGCCCTTCGAGTTGAAGGCGCCGCTCAAACCATGCATAGACGTCCAATGCAGTCCGCTTCATCCGCTGCATTTCGAGTCTCCAGACCTGGTGGAGATGGTGACGAGCCTGGCGGTGTTTGAGAGCGTGGGCATTTGGCCCGCGTCAATCTGCAACTCGCCGGATACGACTTGCCAGTTGTAGGTGAAGAGGCCGCGCTCAGGCGGCCCGGAGGCGCGCGAACCGTCGGCGTAGTAGACGCCGCCGTGGCACGGGCACATAAAGAGCTGCGACTGCGGGAACCAGCGCACCGGGCAGCCAAGGTGAGCGCAGTTGATGGCGAAAACTTTGAACTGGTTGCTGCCTTCGCTGCGCACATAGCAGGCAACATTGTCGGTCTGTCCGTCCCACGAATTCCGGGAGGGATTCTTGTAAGTTGCGAGGCGCGTCTCCCCCGTAGGGAACGTCTCGACGGGACCAAGCGAGGTCCAGGAATTGTAGCTGGCATCCTTCTTCCACGGCGCAAGCAGATACCGGAAAATGGGAACCGCGAGCACGGCGCCCACAAGTCCGTTCAGCGTGATGCCGGCTGTGAAAAGCAGCCACCGGCGCGACACAGTGCGGGGATCGCCTGGAGTGGTGGCCGTATTGACGCCGGGAGCCGTTGGCTGCGGGTTTGCTGAATAGGTTGCGTTGGTCATGGTTTCATCTCCCAGTTGGTGTGGCGGCAGCCGGCTGCTTAGGAGCGTTGCTCGCTGCTTGCGCGGTGGCCGCGGGATTACGCAGGCTCGCAAGGTAGGCAACGATGTTGTCGGCGTCCTCAGCCGAAAGCGGGGTCGCGGTCATTCCGTTTGGCCCGAGATGGCTCCAGTCGGGCTGCCCGATGTCGGGACGGCCGGCGATGATGATGCTGCGCAAAGCCTGGTCGCCGATAACAGCAAGGTAGTCGGGAGTGGTGATCTGCTGGGGCGCTGCGTGACACACGGCGCATCGAGACTGGTAGCTTTGCTCGCCATGGTGAGCGTCGCCTGTTTGCCCTTGGGCGTAGGGAGGCGGCGTGGCACCGGCAAAGACGTTGGATCGCAACCACTGTTTGCGCATGCCGCTGATGAGCGCATTCACTTGCGCATCGGTCAGCATGCCGCCTGCCGACTGCGCAAAGGCCGGCATCTCAGTGCCGGGCATTCCCCCGGAGATCCATTTGCGCAGCGTGGCGTCGTCCACGATCGCCTGATATTCGGGGTTGGCAAGATCGATTGCAGGGCCGTTCTGCCCGCTGGCTCCGTGGCAGGCAGCGCAGTTCTCGCTATAAAGCGTGGCGAAGTCCGTCACCTCCGCGGGACGCGCAATCGCGCTGGGCGGATAGCCGGGCGTGTGCTCGCAACCCGCCATGAGCGCGGCGAGCGAAACCAGCAGTACCAGAGCGGGGAAGCGCATCATTGCTTCTCCTTGTCCTGCGGCGGACCGCTGTCGGGTCGCGAGTCCATCAGGCCGGGCGCTTCGATACCCAGTCGCTCGGTGAACGGAATGGACTGGCTTGTGGGAATGCGCTCTTGACGCGCGACCACGAAGCCAGCGGTCAAACCATAGGTGACCTGCGAGACTAGGAACCATCCCCACTGAATCCGTTGATCGAGCGCGGGGTTAATGATGCCCATGAAGGAATGCAGAATCCCCGTCCACAACACTGGCGCGAGAATGCCGCCGAGCAGGACGGGCCGGCGCGGCAGCATGGGAAGCATGGCGCCGTAGAGCAAGCCGACGAGCACGCACGTGAGGGAGTGGATGACGATGGCAACGAGCAGGCCCTGCCAGTGAAACGCCGCGATGTCAGCCGTGCTGGGATTTCGCCAATGGCCCACGCCCGCGCCGCCCAGCAGATTGATCGGATACCACAGGCTGTGTTGCGCGATGAGGCCGTAAATCTCGGCGGGGACGATCATGGCGAATCCGCCGGCGATACCACCCTTGATGCCGCTGGTGACGGGATAGGTCTCGATGGGCAAGTGCGCGCGATGCTCGGGACTGAGACGAATGCGCTCGACGAGGGCGCGCGAGGTCGCGATGGTCACCGGTAGATCCGCGACCGGGACTTCTTCGTGCTGCTCGTGAGGTAGAACCTGGCGAAACCAACCGATGCAACCGAAGAGCATGAGCACACCGCCCAGCATGCCGATGCCAGCGTCCGTGACGAGGCTGGCAGCTGCGAGCGTGCAGCCGAAGGCCAGAATCATCGGCCATGACGTGGGCGCGGGCAGTTGAATAGCGGCGGCGTTGGAGAGTGTCTGCTCGTGCTGGAGGTGATCGGCCATGTTGTTCACTTTCCCACCATGTAGACGACAGTGAAGACGACGACCCACACTGCGTCGACGAAGTGCCAGTAGAGCGAAAGCACCTGAATGCGCTCGGTATGGCGCTGCTCCACGCGGCCGAGCAAGGTGAAGATCATGACGAACGCGAGCATGAGGAGTCCGACGACAACGTGCGTGGCGTGCAGGCCGACGAGTGAGTAGAAGGTTGTTCCAAAGAGGTTGGTGCGGATGGTGAGGCCATCGGTATAAATCAGCCGTTTCCACTCGATGGCCGTGCCCGCGAGAAAAATGATGCCGAGGAGCATGGTCAGCGCCCACCATGCGCCGAAAGCTCGAATGCGACCGTGTTCAATGGCTCGCTCGGCGAACAAGATGGCGATGCTGCTCGAAAGCAGGCAGATGGTGTTGAACCACGGAACGTCGAGAATCTGGGGAGTGGGCCCGTAGAGGCTGCGCCCGATGTAATAGACGTACGCGACTACGAAAATGGTGAAGATCGCCGACTCGCCAATGATGAGCGAGAACATGGCCACGCGTCCGCGCGAAGGCAGGCGCCAGTTTTCGTCCGCGAAGATTGGTATTGTGCTCATCGCTCGTACTTCCAGTCAGGATCGTTTGGATGTTTGAGATCCCAGAGCGGGCGCCGGCTACGCACCACCGGCTCTGTCGCGAAGTTGTAAGGCGGCGGGGGCGAGGGCGTCGACCACTCCAGCGTCCATGCATCCCACGGGTCATTGCCAGCCAACGGACCATGCAGGTAAGAGTCGACCATGTTCCACACCAAGATCAGCACGGCGATTGCCTGGATGATTCCACCGGCGGAGACGACCATATTGAGCGTGTTCCATCCTCGGTCCGGCTCGAAGGTATAGATGGACCGCGGCATACCAAGAATGCCGACAAAATGCATGGTGTCGAAGGTCATGTGAAAACCAATGAAAAAGAGCCAGAAATGCCACTTGCCCAGCGTCTCACTCAACATGCGGCCGATGACTTTCGGATACCAGTAATAGATCCCTGCAAACATGCAGAAGACGAACGAGCCGGTCAGCGTGTAGTGAAAATGCGCAATCACAAAGTAGGAGTTGTGCAGTTGCCAGTTCCAAGGCGCCGACGCGAGCATGATGCCCGTAAGTCCCGCCAGAAGAAACTGAAACACGAATGCCGTGCAGAAGAGCATGGGAGTGGCGAAGCGGATTTTGCCGCCCCACATGGTCGCAACCCAATTGAATATTTTGATGCCTGTGGGAATGCCGACCATCATGGTGGAGAGCGCGAAGAAGGCGTTGCTTGCTGAGGTCATGCCGATCGTGAACATGTGGTGCGCCCACACGCTGAGACTAACGAACGCGATCCCGACCGAGGCCGCGACCATCGCCGGGTAGCCGAAGATGGCTTTGCGCGAAAACACCGGGATCACTTCACTCGCAATGCCGAATGCGGGCAGGATCAAAACGTACACTTCCGGATGGCCGAAGATCCAGAAGAAGTGCATCCATACCGTTGCCGAACCGCCCGCCTGCGTATCGAAGAAATGTCCGCCGAGATAGCGATCGATGGTCAGCATGACTTGCGCGGCCGTGAGCGGCGTAATGGTGATCAGTGTGAGACCGCTGGTCACGACCATCAGCCACACAAAGAGAGGCATACGAAACAGCGTCATGCCGCGGCACCGCATCGAAAACGCCGTCGCCAGGGTGTTGATGGCCGCGCCCAGCGTGCCGAATCCCATCACGATGAGAGCGAGTGCCCAGTAATCGGTGTTATGGCCGGGCGAGAACGCCCTGGCAGTGAGCGGCGCATAGGCCCACCAACTCACGTCGGGCGCGGCGCCCATTCCGTACAGGCCGAAGCCGCCGACGAAACTGAAGTAGAGAAATAGCCCGCCGAATGCACTCATCCAGAAGCTGAATGCGTTCAGCCGCGGAAAGGCCATGTCGCGCGCGCCGATCATCAGCGGGACAAGATAGTTGCCAAAGCCGAAGATCATGGTCATGCCGACCAGGAAAACCATCGTGGTGCCGTGCATGGTGAAGAACTCGTTGTAGAGTTCGGGCGAGAGGAAGTGATTGTGGGGTATGGCGAGCTGAATGCGGATTGCCATAGCCTCGACGCCCGCGACGAGCAGGAAAACAAGCGCGTAGACGATGTAGAGAATGCCGAGCTTTTTGTGGTCGACCGTGACCACCCAGCTGTGCAGCCACTCGAGCAGCGCAATGCCGCGCGAACGGCCAGCGTCGAGAGTGCCGGAAATGGGGAAGGTCTGGTCGGCCATCGTGCGCTCCTTCAGTGCAAGGTGGCCAAGTAGGCCACGACTTGGTTGGTTTCCTGTTCGCTAAGCTGCATCGCAGGCATCAGCGCGCCAGGCTTGAATCTGTTTGGATCCTGAATCCACGAGCGGAGATTGTCGGGCGTGTTGTCGGCGGCGCCAGCCGCAATGGTTGCGCGGCTCATCAAGTGCGTGAGGTCGGGACCGAAGGTTCCTTTGGCTGCAGTGCCGGAGATGGTATGGCAATTGACGCAGGCCTCGGTCTCGAACACATGACGGCCGGCGGCGACAACGATATCTTGGGCATCAGGCTGCGCGCCGGGTTGCTGCTGCGCTTTGACCCACGCGGCGAATTGATCGGGCGTATCGATATACACGCGGAGCAGCATCTTGGCGTGCTCCACGCCGCAAAACTGCGCGCATTGGCCGAGATATAGGCCCGGCTTCTCGCCATCAATCCACATCTGGTTGGGATGGTTTGGAATGAGATCGGTTTTTCCACCCAGCTGCGGCACCCAGAAGCTGTGATCGACGTCGGCCGAAAGCAACTGCAGATACGCGGGCTTCGGCGCCAATGGCGTGCTGACGGGAAGATGCAGCTCGTTGGCAGTCACGATGCCAAGCTTGGGATAGCGGAACTCCCACCAGAACTGGTGGCCGACCACGGTGACGTCGAGCGCTGACTGCGGCTTAGGGGCGTCCTGAATGGCGAAGATGATGCGGGCCGTAGTGAGAAACAAGACGACCACGATGAGGACGGGAATCACGGTCCAAGCGAGCTCTACCTGCGTGCTACCGTAGATTTGCGCCGGCTCGTGCTCCGCGTCGGTTGTACGCGCATGGAATCTGATGATGACGAAGGCGAGCAGGCCTCCGACGACGACAAAAATGGCGCCCGTAATCACCAGCACGAACTGCGAAAGCGCGTAGATCTGATGCGCGGGCGTGGATGCCGGTGCCAGAATGGAGGGCGTCGTTAGCGCGCCCTGCGCGACGGAGGGCATGGCGCGCATGCAAGCCAAGGCCGGGAAGAAAGCCCCGGAGCAAGTTAGGGGAAGATTGCGCCTTGGCTGCATAGTTCTGCTCTTTCCGAGGGACTGAGTTACACAGCCCCATTAGGACAGAACAGTGAAGACGCGTCTATTGGACGAAGGTATCGTTTGATGCTTTGGTATCAGACGCCGGGATGGAGCATTTATGAACATCTATTGCCGGTGGAACGGACAGCCCAGATTTGCCATCAATTCAATCATGAAATCCTCAATGTAGGACAAAAGATTGTCACCAGTTCCGACTTTCATCAAAGACACTCGGAACCGTGGCGAGAGAGTGGCCACGTCAACTGACGGGAAATTATCAAAATAAGTTCTTCTCGAGGAAAGCCGGCTGAGCTATTAATGCCAGTGAATGTTCCAGGCGTGGTCACGGCACATTACACCGAGACTGCTGACCCATCGGCGTCGGAACAACGAGTGTCCGTCCGGTCGTCGCCCGTGTCGGCGAGCGAGAGTCCCTGCTCATCGTGAATTGAATACCTTCATTTCGGAGACAGCCGAGTTACTTGATAATCAGGCGGAGCGGCTAGCGCAGGAGCGATGCCGGACATGCTCAACGCCCTATCCTCTCTTGATAAGGAACACGGTTTTATCATCGATGCGGTCGGGCTCACCAATCCGTCTCAAGCGATCATCTTTCAGAAGCGCATAGTCCAGGATCGCGTCGCAGATTTCCTTCGCCGGTTTCTGATTGTGTTCGCGGAAGATTTGTTCGATCTCTTGTCTTTCCCCCTCATCGTCACCGTCATAGACTCCATCCGTATAGAGAAAGATGATGTCGCCTCTATTCATCAAGGTGATTTCATCCAAATCGTTGGAGGTCATCTGACTGCGGCGAAGCATGATGGACACATATCTGTTCCGGTCAGGATGGTCCTCGGGAATCTCGAGCCCGAGGGAAGGGAATTGCACAATGCTGGCCCTTCCAATCGCCATGAACTTCCCGTATTCCGCGGAGAACACAAGCGGCGGCGGATGACCGAAGTTTACAAACCGAAAAAGTCCGTCAGGGCCCACCTCTCCATACACCATGGTCGCGATCTCGCGAGAGCTATCCGTGCCGATGCCCAATGCATTTCTGGCGGTGATGGATTGCGCAAGCCTGAGATTGATTATTTCAAAGACCTTCGCCGTTGTCTTTCCGTTCAAGTCGAGCTCGCAAAGCATAGCTGTATGAAAGGTGTCATGTATTGTCGACGCGATCTTGGCCGCAATACTCCCATGCCCCTGGGCATCGACCAAGAGCACTCCCGCAGTCGTGTAGAGCTCATGAAGGTTCTCGGCAATTCGCAGCTGCTCTGAGCTCTTGGCCTTTCTGTAGTTGATGGCGTCGTCCGATGTGTAGCCCGGTCTGGATTTCAACCACTGCAGATGAACATCGACTAAGTTCTGGGGCGTTGAGCCTTCTGGAATCGGTTCCAGGTACTTCTCGGACAGTTTCTTTGCGCGTTCGATACGAGCGCCGAGGTTATAGCGCTGCTGAAAGTTGATGTACTCGAAGAGATCCCCGTCTGCATTCGCCGCTGGAATCGAGTTTCCGTACAGTTCGATTCCAGTCAGATGAGGGATAGCACCTTCTACAGGCTTCAGTCTCTTCCGAAGATACTCGTCAAGAGTTGAAGATACGACCACGCACTTTCCATTCGCATCCATGCCGAGTCCAGTTTGAAGTACTCCACTGCGGCCGCTCACCGTGCTGCTCCCATCCATTGGTCAGCAGCACTCCACATACATCAAAGAGAATCACATCGAATTGAGCCATCGCCGTCTCTTTCCTGCCCTCTGCGCGTTCGTTCCATTTAAAACAATCGTTCATAATTGCGATGGAACACCGACAGAACGACGGCCTGTTACTCACCAGCCTGACGTTGCTCGCAACCCAGCTTGTCTCCGAATTCAAGAGCACTTCTATTACAACTCGATAAAGATACCTCCACAAAGGCAAATCGACGCGCATTTATGCCGGTCTCGCCGAACCATCTACGCACAGATACTTGGCTTCGATTGCCAACACTTTCTTGAACCGCCGCTGAAATCTCGCCTCCTTGCCCTGGAACGTGGCTCCAATAAACGCGTGCGCCAGCTCGTACGCCAGCGACGCGCCGATAATACGCGCCCCGAGCACAAGCACATTCATGTCGTCGTGCTCCACGCCCTGGTGCGCCGAATAGGTGTCGTGGCACATCCCCGCGCGAATCCCGGGAATCTTATTCGATGCCACGCACACGCCCACCCCCGATCCGCAGATGAGAATCCCACGCCGGGCCACACCGGCCTTGATCGCTTCGCCCAACTTCTCTGCGAAATCAGGATAGTCATCCTCAGGCTCAACTTTGTTTGCACCTAGGTCGACCACTTCGTGCCCCGCCGCAGTAAGGTTCGTGCGCACCTCCTCCTTTAGAGGAAATCCCGCATGATCGGAACTGATGACCAGTTTCACAATGTTTTCTTCCTTTCGGAACATTGATAGGTGACCCGTTCGTTGTTGAACAGATTCCACGCGAGTCAAGGTTTAGCGTGGACTATCAAACCTCCTGCCTGGAGTACTGGCCACTGATCCCTCATCACTGCTTTACAATCTTCTTCGCCCTCGCCGCGACATTCTCCGGCGTGAATCCAAGTTCGGCCATCACGATCTTCCCCGGCGCCGACGCACCAAACCGATCGAGCCCTACAACGTCGCCACCGGTGCCCACATACTTCCACCAGCCCTGTGGGGCGCCCGCTTCCACCGCCAGCTTGGGTACAGCCGCCGGCAGCACGCTCACCCTGTACTCTTCTGATTGCTCCTCGAAGACCTTCCAGCTTGGCATGCTGACCACACGCGCCGTGATTCCGTCCGCGGCAAGCAGTTTGGCCGCTCCCAGAGCCACTGAAACCTCTGACCCTGTCGCGATCAAAATCACCCGCGGATGCGCCGCGTCCTCCAGAACATAGGCTCCCTTGCTCACACCACCGTAAATGTCATGCTTGGATGCGTCGATCACCGGCAGTTCCTGCCGCGTCAGCGCAAAAAAGGTCGGCCCGCCCCGCTCCAGCGCTAGCCGCCATGCCGCTGCCGTCTCATTTGCGTCCGCTGGACGAAAATCCGTCATGTGTGGCACCGCGCGCAACGCCATCAGGTGTTCAACCGGCTCGTGCGTCGGCCCGTCCTCGCCCAAGCCGATCGAATCGTGCGTGAACACAAACAGCGAGTTCGCCTTCATAAGCGACGCGATGCGCAGCGCCGGCTTCGCGTAGTCAGAAAATACGAAGAACGTCGACCCGAACGGCCGCAGCCCTCCGTGCACCGCCATGCCGTTCACCGCCGCGCACATTCCCAGCTCGCGCACGCCGAAAAACACATTCCGCCCGGCTGGATCGTCCGCAAAATGAGGTGAATTCTTGAAGATCGTTTTCGTCGACGCCGTCAAATCCGCCGCGCCGCCAAACAGCTCCGGCACGTCTTTGAAGATCGCGGCCATCACCTGCTGTCCCGCGTTGCGCGTCGCCACTGGCTTCTCAGTGCCGAAGCTGGGGATCGATTTCTCCCATCCCGCTCTCAACTTACCTGTCTGCGTCCGCTCAAACTCCGCCGCCAACTCGGGGAATGCAGTTGCGTAGCTCGCGAACAGCCTGTTCCACTCCGCTTCCTGGGCTGCGCCGCGCTCCGTCGCCCTGCGCCAGTTAGCCAGTGCGTCGTCGGGCACATAGAAGCTCTGGTCTTCTGGAAATCCGAAGAACTTCTTCGTCGCGGCCGCGTCCGCCGGCCCCATCGCCTCGCCGTGCACCTTGTTCGTACCTGCCCTCGGGCTTCCGTACCCGATCACTGTGCGCGCCGCAATGAATGACGGCTTATCTTTGACGGCCTTCGCCGACGTAATCGCCGCTTCAATTGCATCCAGATCGTTCCCGTCTTCCACGCGCTGCACGTGCCAGTTGTAGGCCTCAAACCGCTTGTACCGGTCCTCGGTGAAGCTCCACTCTGTGGGCCCGTCCAAAGAGACCAGATTGTCGTCGTAAAGCGCGATCAGCTTGCCCAGCTTCAATGTTCCGGCTAGTGACGCTGCCTCGTGCGACAGGCCTTCCATCAAATCGCCATCCCCGCAAAGCATGTAGGTATGGTGATCCACCACGTTCAAGCCCGGCCTGTTATACGTCGCCGCCAGATGCTTCTCCGCGATGGCTAGCCCCACCGCCATGCCGAAACCTTGGCCCAGTGGGCCCGTCGTCACTTCTACACCGTCCGTCCATCCATATTCGGGATGCCCCGGCGTCTTCGATCCGAACTGGCGGAAGCTCTTCAGGTCGTCGAGCTTGATCTTGTAGCCCGACAAAAAAAGCGTTCCATACAGCAGCATCGACCCGTGGCCGTTCGACAGCACAAAGCGATCACGATCGGCCCACTTCGAGTGCTCGGGATTGTGCTTCATCAGCTTGTGAAACAGAAGGTACGCAATCGGTGCGCAGCCCAGCGGCGCCCCGGGGTGGCCGCTCTTGGCCTTTTCCACGCTATCCACGGCGAGCAGCCGCAAGGTGTCAATTGAAAGCTGATCAAGTGAGGTTGAAGCAACACTGGTAGTCATGGGTATCTTTGGGTCTCCCTTTCGCTGAACTGTGAATCGCAGCGTAAATTGCTGCCATGAATGCGTACCTCGAAACCCCCGAACAAACCGTTCTCTTGAGGGAGCACAGCTTCACAGGTTCCGGGCAAATCGATGTCTTGAAAGCGCACGACCTTCCTTGTGCCGCAAATGCCACAAAATAATGACGCCTTGAGCAGCTGGGCGAATGTCAATTGCAAAAAAACTCAAACCCTCTGAACTTCCCTAAGCCGCATCAACCTTGACTTTCACGTTGTAACCCAGCCACGCGTCTTTTTCCGGCCAGCGCATCGTCCATTCCACTTCTCTCGTTCCCGCCGTGGGCGCGATATCCGCGCTATATCCCGCGCTTCCCAGTGTGCGGCTCTTCGCCCCGTGTGTCGTCTGCCAGCCATCATCCGTCCACGCTATTTCAAAGCGTCCTTCGTCGAGAATTCGCAGAATTTTTCCCGCGTCCATCCTTTGAATAGGCCTTCGCCTGCGGCGAAGACCGCCATTCTCTATGAGTCCGCCACAATCACTGGTATTTCCTGCAAGCCTTGCCAACAGACTTTGAAACGACGCCGGATGACAACACCACTCCGTGAAGCAAGAGAATGACGGCAGCATCTTCTTGCCCTGCCTCGCAATAAGGACGGAACCCGGCCGACTTTAACTGTGCGATAGGCAATCGGCTGCAAGATGTGCTCCTGCCCTCCGGCCTGTGCTGATGCACAAGAAGATACAAACACCAGCAAGGCGACCAGTGAACCAGATAAGATTCGCCGCCGTCGGATCAGCAAGGACCAAGTGAAGCCGAACATCGTTGACGCACCTCATCCAGATCCGCACCATCGCTTAGGCTGCTTTCTCGGCAGCAAGCAAATTCAAAAGCGCCTGAGCCGCGGAGGTCGATGACGCAGGATTCTGGCCTGTAATCAACCGCCCATCGGCAATGGAGAAGGGCTCCCAATTGGGCACTTTTTCGAAGATTGCACCGAGCCGCTTGAGCTCATCCTCGACGAGAAATGGAACAACCTCGGTGAGTTGTACCACTGCCTCTTCCTCGTTGGTAAAGCCCGTCACGCGTTTCCCCTTCACGAGCGGTGCGCCCTTGTACGTGACGTGCCGGAGTACTCCGGGAGAATGGCACACCAGCGCGATGGGCTTACCCGAGTTGTAGAAGGACTCGAGCAGATCGATCGACACTGGACTCTCGGCTAGGTCCCACAACGGCCCGTGCCCGCCCACGTAGAAAATCGTATCGAAGTCTTCCGCTTTCATATCCGCGAGCTTCACGGTTTGGGAAAGAGCCTCCTGCGCAGTCTTATCGCTCTTGAACCGCGCCATTGCAGGCGTTTGATTCTCCGGCACATCGCTCTTCGGATCGATCGGTGGCTGGCCGCCTTTCGGTGAGGCGAGAGTCAACTGCGCATCTGCGTCTCTGAAGACGAAGTAGGGAGCGGCGAATTCTTCGAGCCAGAAACCGGTTTTACGGCCCGTGTCGCCTAGTTCATTGTGCGACGTCAGTACCATCAGTACTTTCATTGTGCTTCTCCTTTGTTTCTTCTTATGCGCCGTTCGAGTGGGACCCGCGGTACAACGCAATCACACCAGAAGCATTGGAAGCCGAACAATTGGACGAAGGTATCGTTTGATACCTTCGTGTTGGTTAAGAAACTCACATCCTGCGACCAAGGCTCGTTGAGCTCCCCATTGAGCCAATTGTGGAGATACAGTCGGACAAAGGTATCGACGATACCTTCGTTCCGGATGAGGGCAATTGCGGTCTGGGCGAAATCATCGGTGTCCGTCCTGATATTGAACTCTTGTCGCTGGCGGTGGTTCCTCAGCAGATTTCCGGTGGCGAATTCAAGGTTGACAGCCTCTATAAACAATTCCGATCGCGCGGAGACACTGGATAGTCTGGCTTTGGCCAGTTGATCCTCCGCGGTAACCACATCGACGAGATTCCTGACTCCATATTTGTATGCATCGAGCGATGCCGAGTAAGACTCGTTAGCGGACTCGAGTAGCGCCACAGCGGCATCGTGCTTTCGCTACGCCGTTCGGAATGCAATGTAAGCGGTCCAGACCTCGCGCGTCGTTTCATCGTCTTTCGTCGTGAGCTCATCCTCTGCCTCGCGGCGTTTCGATTCGGCTATCAGCAGCTCGTTGTTTCGTACACCTCCGTCAAAGATGCGCCACTGAACGCCGAGCGCGGCGGACCAAGTAGGCTCGCTCGCGGGACCGAGTTGACCGTAGTCGGCCGAGGGCCACACAGAGGTTTGCGCCGCTGAACCCGAGAGAACAATCTGCGGTTAATACTCCGCCCTGGCTGCACGAATGCCAGTCTCGGCGGAGCGGATTCGTAGAGTTTGCGCCATGAGCTCGGGACGATCCTTCATTAAGCGATCGATCAGCGTATCGATGGACATTGTGAGTCTCTCCGGCAGCGGCGCACTCCGCTGGCTGTCAATCACTATGTCGGGAGACGTATCGGCTCCAACCGCTTCAGTCAGCGTCACGCGCGCGATTTTCATCGGCGGATTCCTCGTCGAACACCGCCTGTTGCGTTCCGGCTCTGGCGTTGAGAACAAGGGGAAGAGCTGCAAGCCCGTGGTTCAGTCGGTTTTCAGCCGCATCCTGCGTGGTTTGCCAAGTTTGCGATGTGTCCTGAGCGGCTTGCAATCTTTCCTGTGCGGTGACCAGTTGGTAGTACGCACTGGCGACGCGAAACGCCAGCGCCTGATTTACCGAATGACGTCTGCGCCGGCGGCGAGCTTTTCACTCGTATTCCTACCAGGGCAACATCTGCTTCACCGTGAGCTGATCGCTGCCAAACGAGTTCGCGTGCCTACTGTTTTACGCGCTCCCAGACCACGCGTGTCCTGGGATTGTGATGCTCGGCAACGTCGATAGTGCGTCGCTTTTTCAGCAGACGAATATGTGCGGCAGAAGCGCTCCTCTCGATTGTGCAAACAGTTCTTTTAGGCGTGGATGTTCCCGCAGCCAAAGTTGCCGCGGAACCTCATTGGCGTGACGCCAACGATTCGACGGAAGACCTTCGTGAAATGACTTTGATCGGCGAAGCCGGCTGCCTCTCCGGCGCAGGCCAAGGCGATCTTCGGATCGCGCAGGTATTGCTTCGCGCGCTCAATTCTACATCTCAGGATGTATTTGTAAGGGGGCAGGCCTGTGCTCACCTTGAATTGCTCGCAGAAGTAGTTAGGACTCATGCCAGCTACTTGGGCGAGCTCCCATAGGCGAAGATCCCGTGCCAGGTTCTGGTTAATAAACTCCAGAGTCCGGTTCAGGCGCATCGTAGGCATGCCGCCGCGGTAATTAGGCTCAGCGCAACCACGGGCCGAATAACGGCGAACCAGATAGGTGCCGAGCGCCAGGCCGAGAGATTCGCCGTACAGCGGACCGGCCGGTGAGCTGTCTTCCAGGTCGGCATGCAGAGCGAGCATCAACGATTGAATATGGCGGTCATGAAGATTCCAGTGGGTGGTAAGTTCCACATCCTTTAAGTGCGCGGTGCCCTCAAGCGAACGCGCGAGGAACCGCGGTTCCATGACCAGGATGATACGAGTGGTCGGGCCAGACCAGGTCAGGCGATCGCGGGTTCCTGCCGGCAACACGTAGATCGTCCCAGGGCCATTGTCTGCGCTGCGGCTCTTGCCATCCGTGGTCCACTGCGCCTTGATATTTCCATGCGTAAGAAGATTCAGGAAGTGAGTCGGATGATCGTGATCCGGAATCGAAACGCCCGGCACATCGCTGAACGATTCCAGCGCAATGCCGTCCCACCCGGCACCTTTACTGCTCAGGGAAGATATTGCAGGGATGGGGCATACCGCGCACCCATTGCGCATCACCTCAACAGCCTTGACAGGAAGAACCCCAGACATATCCATTGCTTGACCTCCAACGGAAAGGGACCCCAGTAGTGGCATCATACCCCCGTTTGCCCGATCATCTGTTTTTTAGACCAAATATTCGGAAGAACTGACCAAAGCAGGAACATTTGACCAATGCTCTCGGGTATTGTTTGCTCGCGGAGGTTAATCAGCAAAGAGAAAGGATCCGCACCATTGGCAACAGAAGAGTAGCCAAAGTCATCGACTACATTGGCGCGAACACTGGCGCAAACATTAGCCTGGTGGCTATGGCCCAGATTGCCGGGGTGTCGCCGAACTATTTTGTGTTGTTGTTTACCAAGGCGACTGGTTTGACCCCTCACCAGTATGTTCTGCGGGCAAGGATCGACAGCGCAAAGCTCCACCTGAAGGATGAAGCGCTAAGCATCGCTGAGGTGAGCAGATTAACTGGCTTTCGTACGCAGGAGCATTTCACGAAGGTGTTTCGGAAGATCGTTGGCGTAACTCCACGCGAGTTCAGAAGCGCGATTTAATCGCTAGCACCGTTTCAAATCAGCTACTCCGGACCTTCGGACTCACTGGGGCTCCTGCGTCCGATCTAATTCGCCGTGTTCCTACCGCTCGAATGGGGCTTTCGCATTCGTGTGATGAAGGCCTTCGAGGAGATCAAGCGCTTGAATGACCGCCTGCAGAACGAGAACGTGATCTTTCGTGAGCAAGTTGATCATCCGAGTGATCCCGCCCTGGAAATCAAGCACCTGCGGCGCTGTATGAATGATCTGGTCAGCGTGCTGGCGCTCCCTGCTGCATCGAGAGGCCGCAACCCAGCTGAGTTTCTCGCCACCTTCGTGGATTCGCTCATGGCAATGCTCGATCTCGACTTCTTCTATGCGCGAGTGACGTTGAAAGCAGATGAGAGGCCAATCGAAGCGCTCAGGGTTAGTCCGTCGTATCAACCGGGGGAGGAATTGGATCAGATCGCCCCGTTGATTGCGGAGTGGCTCAAAGAACAGGGTGTTGAGCCACCCCCACGAGCACGACGCCAAATTGGAAACCGAGAGATTGCGTTCCTTTCCATGCGAATAGGAATAGAAGGCGGGCTCGGACTCGTCATGGCGGGATCTCAGAGGCTCGGCTTTCCGGAACAAACCGAGAGCCTGGTGCTTGGAGTAGCTGCAAATCAGTTAGCGATCGGGTTGCAGCATGCACTGCACCTGAGTGAGCAGAAGCGCGCTGCAAGTGAACTCGATCGACGAGTCGCGGAACGCACAAAGGAACTTGCCGAAACCAACGCAGAACTGCAACTCCAGGTTGGACTGCTGCAGCATCTTCCTGTATCCGCCTGGACGCTCAAGCCGGATGGGACACCGGATTTCGTGAATCAAGTTTGGCTTGAATTCTCCGGTCAGACCCTGGATTTCGTCCGGTCTCATCCCGAGGCGTGGATGACCGCGGTCCACCCTGAGGATCGCGAGATAGCATCGAGGGCCTTTTGGAACGGAGTACGCTCTGGACAGGGTTTTGCGATGGAAACGCGGTCTCTCCGCGCTCAGGACAGGACCTATCGCTGGCATCTCAATCAAGCCGTGGTCTTGCACAATGCAGAAGGAAAAGTCCTCAGATTCGTCGGCACAACCACCGACATCGACGACCAGAAGCGTGCCGAAGAGGAGCTGCGCCAAGCGCAGGACGATCTTGCACGCGTCAACCGTGTGACAACTATGGGAGAGTTGACGGCATCCCTGGCTCATGAAATCAGTCAACCGATTACTGGTGCTATCACCAACGCCAACGTCTGCGTGCGAAGTCTCGGAAGCGATAAACCCGATCTCGATGAAGTCCGCACGGCTGTCACCAGGTTTGTAAGAGATGCACAACGTGCGGCTGAGATTATCGGCAGGATCCGCTTACAATTCGAGAAGAGCTCCCTGAATCAAGAGACTCTTGATAAGAACGAGATTATTCGAGAAACTATCGCACTCCTGCGCAGTGAGGCAGTGCGGTACAACATATCGGTCCGGACGGAACTGGCAGCCGATCTTCCTTCGATCGTCGGAGATCGCGTGCAATTGCAGCAGGTCGCGATGAATCTAATCGTCAACGGCATCGAAGCGATGAAGGATGTTGATGGAATACGGGAGATGGTCATCCGGTCGCAGCGAGTTGAAAACGAGCAGATTCTTGTTTCGGTCAGTGATACTGGCATAGGGCTTGCGCCACAGCTCGCGGAACAGATTTTCGATCCGTTCTTTACAACCAAACCCCACGGCACCGGCATGGGGCTTCGCATTAGTCGTTCAATAATCGAGTCTCATGGTGGGCGCTTGTGGGCAGTCGGTTCCCCTGAGCGATGCGCAACTTTTCACTTTACCCTACCAGCCGCGATTCCAGATCATAGATAAATCCAGTCTGTGTTTCTACCCCGTAGGAATTGCAGAAGAGTTCCTCATCCGAATACTGCAGGAGACTGCACAGCGCTGCACGCGAATGCAGACTACCCGAAGGGAAGAGTTTTATGCCACCGGTCTTGTTCTTCGATTCGATCGACTAGCACTGGTGGTGATTGCAGGCCAAGCAGTGTACCCCATTCGGCCAACGGGTCCGGATCAGATGTTCAACGGCATGCTTCTCGGTGGGGAACTTGCGCGCAAGCGAGTACAGATTGATCGCTGACCTCATGCTACGTATCTTGCGCTAAAAAGCATCATGCGTCAACGGGATGATCATTCTATGAAGTAACCGCCAAAACTGCTCAACGCAGTTACTTCTCAGTAGGCCACGACACTCCCAGAACCATAGAACAGTCGATGACCGATGACTGAATGTCGATGTTCATCGAATGCCTCGACCTTATTCGTAACGCAGCGCTCGCACCGGATCGAGGTTCGCAGCTCGTCTCGCCGGCGCATAGCATGCCGCCAGACTCACAAGCAACAGCAAGGCTGGGATGACAAAGTAGCTCGCGGCATTCATTGCTCCTATTCCCACGAATCCTGAGGCAAGTGCCGGGGCGGCCATTGCCGTCAGCGCACTTCCAATTGCCACCCCGGCTACACTGAGCACTGCGGCACGCCGCAGAACCATCCGCAATATGTTGCCTCGGCTTGCTCCCATCGCCATCCGCACCCCAATCTCCGCAGTGCGTCGGCTCACCGTATGCGAGACAAGGC
Organism: uncultured Acidobacteriaceae bacterium; assembly: GCA_963745845.1. GTDB lineage: Bacteria > Acidobacteriota > Terriglobia > Terriglobales > Acidobacteriaceae > Telmatobacter. The sequence continues at coordinate 1,188,767 of CAVUZE010000008.1, forward strand.
CATAGAGACCGACCAGGGCAAGAATCAACCCAAGAACGCCCATGATAGTAATCATCTGGATCAGTAACAACCAGTTGCTCAGCGTCGACTGGGCGAATGACGCAACGGTTCGAATGCTGTAAGGCATTTCTGGGTCGAGTTTCTGAATGGTCTGGCGCAATCGCGCCGCCAGTACCGCAGAGCTGTCGTCTGACTTGGCAACGAGGCTCATCGCTGAGCTTGGGGTCTGCCCGAATGGCAAGTAGACGTAGGGTTGCGGCTGTTCCCATGGCAATAGGTAACGCACGGTTTTCGCAACTCCCACTACCTCTGCCGTTGGTCCGTCGGGGCTGTTCAGTCGAAGTCGTTTGCCGATCGGATCCTGGTCTGGCCAGTATCTCTTCGCGAACTCGTCGTTGATGATCGCAACGCGAGGCGAGGTGGCTTGATCGTCAGAGTTGAATGCCCGTCCATGTATAACATCGATCTTGAGCGTGCTGAAATAGTCTTGGTCTACCGCTGCGCCCAGCACTTTCACGCTCTCGTGCTCTTTCGGCAGTTGAACTCCAACCGGTGTTACAGTCACGCTACTTTGGTCCAATGAAAGCGGTACAGACTCCATTAAGCTAAAAGATTGGATGCCGGGTGACGACCGAAGCTCCTCAACGAGCTTGCGGTAAAACGTTCCTGTTTGGTCACTGGAATATCGCAGTACCGAGGGGTCGAGGGCTGCTGCTACTAAATGATCTGTCCTGAAACCGGGATCGGCGGTGAGCATCTTTCTAAAGCCACCCAAAAGTGCGGTCGCTGCTGACAGCAATACCATCGCCAATGCAATTTGACTCACCACGAGGACGCTCCGCCCTCGTGAGCGCGAGGCTCCGTCGATGCCACCGCTCTTTAGTGCTGAAACGAGACGAATACGCCGTGACTGCATTGCCGGAGCGAGTCCAAACAGAAGACAGCTGAGCACTGCCACAATCATGTTGAACGTCAATAGACGTGCATCCATCCGCAAATCCAGAACGAAAGGTGGATCACTGGGAATCTGTATTCTTCTCAGCAGCAGAACTCCCCCATATCCAAAAGCCAAACCAGCCAGACTTCCCGGCAACGCGAGAGCGAGATTCTCGGTCATCAGCTGTCGCACTAGACGCATCGTTCCAGAGCCAATCGAAAGGCGGATTGCGATCTCTCGCGTCCTTCCCATCGCGCGCGTCAGCGCGATATTTGCCACGTTCACACAGGCAATCACCAGGACAATAGCCGAAACTCCCAACAACATTGCCACCATCGCCAGCCGCGACGGTTCCTTGGCAACGATAGTCTGCAATTCGGTCCGGACCATGATGCGCCGACCCGCATCTGTCTTGGGATACGAGCGTTCAAGGTTCAGGCCGAGCGTATTCGCCTCCATCTGCGCAGACTGTCGCGAAATATCAGGCAAGAGACGTCCTAGGACGCTCAGTTCATGCCGCGCACGGTCCTCCAGCGGCATATTTTTTTGGTTCTCCAAACGCCCCCACATCGATAACGGAACATAGACCGAAGGCGGAAAGAACCGATCAATTCCGCTAAACGATTTGGGTGCCACTCCCACAATAGTGAATGCAATTCCATTGAGGCGAAGTGTTTGACCGATTACGCTGCGATCGGCACCGAGTTCGCTGGCCCAGAAATCGTAGCCAATGATCGCAATCGGATCCCTTGATGACGTCGATGCATCGTCGGAGGTAAACGCTCGCCCAAGAAAGGGCATTACACCTAGGGTGCGAAAGAAATTATCGCTGACCATCATCGCTTGCCGCACTCGCGGCTGCTCGCCCACTCTGGTCGCTACACTGAAGGTTGTCAATCGATACGCGAGCACCCCAGAGAAAGTGCGATTATCCGCTCGGAATTCCCGATAGGCAGGGTAGGAAAAACCTGCTGACGAATCGTCCGGCGTGATGTCGGAGACCGCCATAACTTCTGATGGGTGAGCGACCGGCATCGGACGCAGCAGAATTGCATCAGAAAAACTGAATACCGCGTTGTTGACGCCAATACCGAGGGCCAGCGTGATGACCATGATCGCGGTCGGGCCTGGGCTCTTTCGCATCTGGCGAAACGCATACCGCAGATCGCGGCCCAGTTCATCCAGCTTCAGCATCACATCGGCAGCGTTTGTCTGTTCCTCGATCACTTGCGGATTTCCAAACCGCATATTTGCCGCCCGTCGAGCACTTTCAGGCGACATACCAGACGCCTGGTTGTCTTCGCTCCGCATCTCGAGATGTGAACGGATCTCCTCTTCAATATCCGCTTGCAGTCGGTTGCGCCGCCAAAGGTTCAGGAAGCGATTCAATATTCCCATTCCAGACCTCACACATACCGCAGGACTGCGCGGACGCCTTTCACCAGGCCCTCGAAGTCTTGTTCTGCATGCTCCAACCGCTTGCGTCCGGCAGCAGTCAGTCTGTAATACTTTGCTCGCCGGCCTCTCTCGGATTGCGCCCACTCAGAGGCGATCCACCCGTTCTGTTCCATGCGATGAAGAGCAGGGTAGAGCGATCCTTCTTCGACCTGCAATAACGCGTCGCTGGCCTGCTCGATGTGCAGGACAATGCCATAGCCGTGCAGCTTTCCGCGTTGAGCCAGCGTCTTCAGTACGAGCAGATCCAGGCTTCCTTGAAGGTCATAGCGAGCCACGATATACCTCGACCTCTTGGTACACAAATTACGTTATACCTAGACGTATTGGTAAGTCAATTATGGAATGAATCAAGCAAGGACTTCGACCACTGGGTCGGCGGGAAGCTGTTACCGGTCAGAATCGAATCTCAGGAAGGCGGGGAGAACGGCTCGTTCCGCAGGACTACCAAAGTCTGGCGCGATGGCAAGGAAGTGGTCTTGTAGACGAGGTCAATCACAGTGGACGATTGCCACGCGCCAAATGAAGCGAAATGACTGGCGAGGTGAGCACCGGGTTGCGGTCGGATCACCCCCAATGAGGAAGTAACCGCGAAATGGAAAAACGGGGGTTATTTCCGTATCGGCCACATCTACTAGCTACCGGCGACAACTCGTAGAATTGCGCTAAATGCAAATGCTGCTTAAAAGGCGGGGACCGTGCCGACAATGGCGTTATGCTTCTGGTGGACAGCCGAATATCAACCTCTCGTTGCTTCTTCCATATCCGATACCGTTACCGCCGGAATCAGAACAGGAACGAATTAAGGAAGAACTCGACCGCCGCTTTTCATCCGTCGAAACTCTGGCACCACAACTCATCAAGGAGCAAAGGCGGTCCGATCGATTGCGCCAATCAATCTTGGAAAGTGCCTTCGCCGGTCAACTCGTTCCCCACGACCCAACCGACGAACCCGCTTCTGCGCTGCTGGAACGCATTCGCGCCGAGCGCGTCGGCTCAGGTGCAAAACCGTCCATCCGTCGGAGCCGCAAGGAGCTTGCGCATGCTTAAGGGCAAGACCACACAGCCTGGATACGTGAACCGCAACAGCCAGGTGGTCATCCGCAACACCAACCTGCCCGGCACCGATCACGGCCAAACCGTCTACCAGATCGCTTGCGTGATCTGCGGAAACGTCTACGGCGCCAACGGTAGCGACATCTTTGAGCGCAAATGCCCCAAGTGCCAGGGCGGCAAGTTCGGGCTGAGTTTAGAGGTTGAGAAATGATGAGTCTGCCCAAGCGAATTATCCTGAGTCGCAAGGGGTTCGACCAAGCGTCCGGAAAATGTCCCAGCCCGATTTTTCAGGATGGGACGCTGATGAGTATTCCAATTCCAGGTGACTATAACTTCTCTCCTGGGATTGAGCACACTCGGTTCGAAGATCTCGGCATCCATGCGGGATCGCGACTGCCCGACTATCTTGGTTCAAGACTCAAGATGCGTCCCCTCAGCGGCCACGTGCATCTCGATCCCGATATCCGTCCGGATCTGCGACCGAAGACGGCATCGCGACGGTGCGCCGACTTGATGCTATTTGGTCAGTGTGACGCTGCCCAAAAGCATCTTGAGAATCAGGGTGTCGGTGAAGGGGACCTTTTCCTCTTCTTTGGCTTATTCAAAGATGCGATTCTCAACGGCAATTCGGCCGAATTCGTTCGATCGTCGAGGAAGCGGCACGTCATTTGGGGTTGGCTTCAGATCGGACAAGTTCATCGAATACCAGAAGGCAGTATTCCTAAAGCGTTGGAACATGCGAAGCATCACTCTCACCTTCAGTTTCGGAAGCGCGCCAACAACTGCATCTACGCCGGGACCCCTGCACTGACATTCCGGCCTGACCTTCCCGGAGCGGGGACCTTCCCGAGTTTTGCTGATGCTCTTTGCCTTAACGAGAAACTCTGTAGCGACTGGACACTACCGCGACACATTGGATCCATTGCAATAATCAGAATTCGTGTTAACGTGCAGAGAATGTTCTGACGGGCGACGGCTGCGGTTAAGCACATGGTCGGGGGACGTTTGGGGCAACTGTCAGTAGAATGCGACACTTAGCGATTTATAATCTATGGATTACGTGATCTATTAAGTAGACTCACCGCCCACCGACAATTTCGTTAGTTCCGCATTCTAGCCGGGTGGCCTGCCAGCCCGGAAACTTATGTTCCGGAATTGTTACGGCCCACAGAATCTTCGCCATCTAACGTATAACGTAGCCGCCTTAAGACACTAATTCTGTGCGCAAAGAGAGACTACGTTCGTGTCAATCGGCCGGTCGCTCCGAATGGGGCGGCAAGAAAAATATATTCAGAGAGCGAGCTCCCTGAGCGCCATGCACCAAAGTGGCCTCTACATCCGCGGTTGCCGATGGGCCCATCATGAAGCACCCGTATGCTGTTTCGTTGAGTCGTACCCGATGATAAGCCTCGTGCATATCCGGCACAATCTGCTCTGGGTCCAGCAGAACAACAAGATGTTGTGACAACACGGCCAGGGCGTCTATAACGAGATCTGCTTGCGTTAGCCAGACGGCGCCACTCTCGGCAACGCCGAACTGCGCGCGGACAACACCCACATCTACGTCTGCGAGATCGTGAGGATCGCTAACTTTCTCCGCCCGGCGTGTGCCGGCGATTTCCTGCACAGCGGAGCAAACCACCTTTGCCTCGGGATGCAGTGCCATTAGTTTGGCCTCGGCCTCCTCCGCGCTGCCAACATTGTGAGCGGCTCCCCCCGCTTGCTGGAGATGTAGTTCAAACGCTGGCTTGAGGGGTGTGGCCGAGCGTTGAAAGACCGGGATGCGCGGATGTTCCACCTGTTGCCTGGGAAGGTTGGAGCGGACCGCGCCCAAAATTGCTTCACGACTTAATTTAAACGTCTGCATGTTTGCTCCTATTGGCGAGATACCACTCGCGGAAGGTCTGCTTGGCGAGTTGCGGGAGTTCCCGATCGCGTCCCCAAGGATTTAGGGACCGGTTGTAAAGGAGAAAGTGCGGGGCATAATCCACCGCTGGCTCGGCAACGCTCTCGAGCGCATGGTATTCCTCGGGGTGCCCGAATACGTGCCCGGCAACTGCGAATGACAGCCGTTTTGCCAATGGCAGGTATCCCTTTTTCGCCATCACCCTGCGCCACCCGAGAATTTGGTCGCTGATGTCAATTTTCACCGGGCAGACGTCCGAGCATGATCCGCACAAGGTCGAGTGGAAGGGCAGCTCGCTGTACTTGAATTCGTCGAACGTGGGGTCGAGGATGACGCCGATGGGCCCCGAATAGGTTGCACCGTAAGCCAAACCTCCGCTCCGGCGATAGACGGGGCAGGTATTCATGCAAGCCCCACAGCGGATGCACTTCAGGGAATGCCAGAAGTCCGGCATGCCAAGCCGGCGGCTGCGCCCGTTGTCCACCCACACGATGTGCAGTTCTCCATCCTTCCTCGGTCCAGTGAAATGGGAAGTGTATTGAGTGAGCGGGGCTCCTTCCGCACTTCGGGCCAGCAACCGCAGAAAGACGCCCATGTCTTCCACACGCGGGATCAGCTTTTCAATGCCGATGCTTGCAATATGGAGCGGTGGCACAGAAGCCCCGATATCGGCGTTTCCTTCGTTGGTGCAGACCATGAACGTGCCCGTCTCGGCGATCGCGAAATTGCCTCCTGTCATGCTCGCTCCCGCGGCTAGAAACCTTGGACGCGCGTTGTTTCGCATCACTTCGGTCAGAAAATGTGGGTCATCGTTATGAGGATCGGTACCGATGGTGTGCGCGAACACTTGAGCTACGTCCTGCCGCGTTTTGTGGATGGCGGGGAAGACAATATGGCTGGGTGGTTGGCCATCGAGTTGTTGGATTCGTTCACCCAGATCCGATTCGATGACCTTGACGCCGCGCCGTTCCAGAAAGGGCGTCATCTGACACTCTTCCTGGAGCATTGACTTGCTCTTGATCAACTCCTTCACGCCGTGGTCCGCAAGGATGGCATGCACAATGGCATTGTGCTCGTTGGCATCTATCGCCCAGTGGACGTGCGCTCCACGTTTCGTGGCGTTCGCCTCAAACTCTTCCAGGTAATCACCAAGGTGGGTGAGTGTATGCTCCTTGATCTTCGAGGCTAACTCGCGCAGCTCCTCCCATTCCGGGATGGCCGCCGCCTCGGCGTCACGGCGTTGCATCGTCGCCCACAAGAAGCGATCATGCATCGGTTCGTGGACCTGATCCTGAAGGATAAATAGCTCGGCTGCCGCCGCCGGATCAACCTGCTTCGTTGTGCTCATATTGGGAACTCCTCTCTATTAGAATGGACCGCCATTCAACACCTGCGCGAGATGGACGTATTTGAGATCCAGGCCGGCGCGCCGCGCGATGCCCTGTTGGTGCATGAGGCAGGACATGTCGGGTGAGACCACGTATTCGGCTCCGTGGCGAAGATGATCGTGGGCCTTCTCCAGTCCCATCCGTGCCGAGACAGCTTCGTCGGTCACGCAGAACGTACCGCCAAAACCGCAACAGTCATCCGGGCGGTCTACGGGTACAAGGACCAGACCCTTGACCTTAGTGAGTAGGTCCGCGGTCTTATCGAAGGGAACACCCATAATCTCGGATGGCTTTGCGATTCCGAGACCACGAACTGAGCTGCAACTGTTGTGCAATGCGACTGAGTGGTGAAATTCTGCCCAGGGGATGGAGCTGACTTGCAAAATATCGTGGAGGAATTCGACTAACTCAAACGTGTGTTGGCGAACGTGCTTGACATCGTCGCTCTGCTCGATGACATCGAAGTGACACCTCACCTGCTTGACACAGCTTCCGCCCAGTCCAACTATGCAATCGTACCCCTTGAAGGTCTCAACAAAGAGGTGTTCGGCAGGGGCGGAGTTGACCTCGTCTCCGCTGTTGGACATAGGCTGGCCGCAGCAGGTTTGGTCGAGCGGGTACTCCACATTCAGCCCGAATTTCTCTAAAAGCTCCAAAGCGGCGATCCCAACCTCCGGATAGATCAGGTCGATAAAGCAGGGTATGAAGAGACCGATCCTCATACTCTTGGATATTGTCTTCTGCATGGTTGCTGAGGTTTGTGTGGCCACTTCGTTCTCCTTTCGGTTTCGATTTTGTTAACTGACCGACAAGACCGGGTGATTCCTCATTGGGTGAAGACAAGGCCAGGTCAATGTCCGGCAGACGAGACCTCAGGCACCAGCTCACCCATAACTCCACCTCGGTTCAGAGCACTCCTGTTCGCGGACCAGGAGTTCCAAACGTCGGTTCGTGCAGCCTTGCGCAGGGTGAGGAATTCGCGACCCACAGGAGCAGCGATGTCCCCATCCTGCATCGAAGGGGTGTTTAGGCCACTTTCGTTGCCGACGTTACTCCCGTGCGGTATTCCGGCTTGTAGACCTGCTTACGGATAAACGCCACGATGTCGGCCGGACGATCCACGCGGGCCAGGCCCGCATCGAAGACGACTTTAGCTACCCGCGCAGCTGTCTGAACTTCGACCTCCAATATGTTCGACTGTGGGGGGAAGAGCATCCCCAGCTTCAACTGCTCCGGGGTTACTTGGTCGGCGACGGCATGTGCGGCCTCAATGAACATTTCATCCGTCACCCGCTTCGCGTTGGTAGCGTAAATGGCCATGCCGACAGCGGGGAAAATATATAGGTTGTTGGCCTGGGAAGGTAGAAACGTCTTTCCGGCAAGGTGAACCGGAGGAAATTGTACACCGCCGGCGTAGACCGCCCTGCCTCCAGACCAGGAGTAGGCCTCATCGGGAAGACATTCGTGTTTCTCGATCGGGTTGGAAAGAGCAAAGATGATCGGCCGCGTGTTATGGCGCGACATAGCCTCGATGACTTCCCGCGAGAACAGTTTGCCCACGGTGCTCACGCCGATGAGGGCAGCCGGCTTGAAGTCCTCAATGGCGGCGACGATCTGCGGCTGCTCGCTCCCTAATTCGAGAGGGTTGAAGGGCTTGCTGGGCGGCAGCCTGTGCGCGTAGGGTACCTTGTGTGCGGCAAGGCCGGGCCGCCCTGCAACAACCAATCCTTGTGTATCGAACATCCGGATCTGCTGTCGGGCTTTCTCGGGCGCGACGCCTTGCTGGCCTAGGGCGAAGACAATCAAGTCCGCGAGACCGATTGCAGCAGAGCCCGCGCCTAGAAAGAGGATACGCTGGTCCTTGAGCTGGCTGCCTGTGATCTTGAGGGCGTTGATCAGCCCGGCGAGTGTGACGCCGGCGGTGCCTTGGATGTCGTCGTTGTAGCAGCAGACTTTGTTGCGATAGCGAGCAAGCAGGGCGATCGCGTCGACCCCGGTCCAGTCTTCAAAATGGATGCAGCAATTGGGGAAGACCTCCTGAACCGCCTCTACGAACTCGTCGACGAAGTTATACAGCTGATCGGTCGAGGGGCGGTGCTGCCGCAGGCCGACGTAGAGCGGATCGCGGAGATAGGTTTCGTTGTTAGTGCCCCCGTCCAGGTACATCGGCAGCAACCCCTGCGGTGGCACACCCGCCGCCGCCGTGTAGAGCTGTAGTTTCCCAATGGGAATTCCCATACCGTTGGCGCCCAGGTCGCCCAGGCCGAGAATGCGGCCGGAGTCAGTCACGCAGATGAAGCGAACGTCTTTGACGGGCCAGTTCTGCAGCACTTTCTTTACCTGCCCCTTGCGAGTGATCGACAGATACATCCCGTGTGGGCGGCGCATGATGTGGTCGAACTTCAGGCAGGCCTCGCCTATCGTCGGATCATAGACGATGTCGAGGAAGCGGGCTGGGTCCGACATCAGGGTGCGGTAGAACAGGGTCTCGTTTGTATCGAGCAGATTCATCAGGTAAATGAACCGGTCGAGATCGGTGGCCTTTTCCTTCAGCTGCAGTAAAACACGGCTCAGCTGAGTCTCAATCGACTCCGTCACATCGGGTACGAGGCCAACGATTCCGAGCGCCTGCTTTTCGGCCTCAGTGAAGGCGGTTGACTGGTTGAGTGATGGGTCCTGTAGCAGTTCGATGCCGCGCTTATTGGTCGTCATTTTTTCCCCTTCGTCTAAATTTTCCCTTCGTCTGAATGATTCTTTACTTATGTGCTTGTATGGAGTCAGTACTGTGTCTTCCTTCAGCTGGCTTTGGCAAGGTAGGGGTGGACCATCTTCGCCGGGTCGACGATGCTGTCGAACTCCTTCTCGGTTACAAAGCCCAGGTTGAGTGCGGCGTCCTTGAGCGAGAGGTCGTTGTCCAGCGCGTAGTGCGCGATCTTCGAGGCTTTGTCATAGCCGATGACCGGCGAGAGGGCGGTCACCAGCATCAGGGAGCGGTCCACATATTCTTTAATCTTCTTTAGATTCGGCTTTGTCCCTTCGACCAGGAATTTCCGGAAGTTTGTGCACCCGTCTGTCGTGATCCTGATGGAGTGTGCGACGTTAAAGATAATGAGAGGTTTATATACATTCATCTCCAGATACCCCCCGGCGCCCCCAAAGCCGACCGCTACATCGTTAGCCATCACCTGCACAGCGATCATGGTCAGGGCTTCGGCCTGGGTAGGATTTACCTTGCCGGGCATGATCGAGGAGCCGGGCTCATTGGCTGGAATTGCTAACTCGGCGAAACCGGCGCGTGGACCGCACGATATAAGCCGGATGTCATTGGCGATCTTGTAGAGCGAAACTGCCAGGGTGCGCAGTGTGCCGGAGAGATGTACCAGCGCATCGTGGGCTCCTTGGACCGCGAACTTGTTTGGAGCGCTGACGAAGGGTAGATTCGTGAGCCTGGCGATTTCGGCAGCTGCAGCATCGCCGAATCCGGGGGCTGCGTTGATGCCGGTTCCCACGGCGGTGCCACCGAGCGCGAGAGCGTACACACCTTTCAACGCGTCCTCGATGCGCTCGAGATTGTCGCTAAGCATGCACACATAACCCGACCACTCCTCGCCGAGCGTAATCGGGGTGGCATCCTGCATGTGCGTGCGGCCTATCTTTACAATGTCTTTCCACTCTTCCGCTTTCGCTCCGATAGCGTCCTGTAGCGCCCGCACCGCCGGAACCAGTTGCCGCTTCACGCCGGTTGCCGCCGCTATATTCATCGCCGAGGGAAATGAATCGTTAGACGACTGCGACATATTGACGTGGTCATTAGGATGAACTGGAGTCTTGCTGCCTAGAGGCGTTCCGGCGAGTTGACAGCAGCGGTTCGAGATCACCTCATTCAGGTTCATGTTGAATTGAGTGCCGCTTCCGGTCATCCAGACATGAAGAGGAAACATGTCTTCATGGCGGCCGGCGAGGATTTCATCACAGGTTTGAACAATTAGTTTGTGCTGCCCGTCTTTGAGCCGCCCACCCGCGCGATTGGCGTTGGCGGCGGCCTTCTTAAGTGTGGCGTAGGCCGCAATCATCTCGCGCGGGATCAGGTCCGTGCCAATACTGAAATGCTCCAGAGAGCGCTGCGTCTGAGCGCCCCAGAGTTTATCGGCTGGAACATCCACTTCGCCGAGGCTGTCTGTTTCCTTACGAACGTCTAGTTCGTTCGCGTGACTGACTGCGCTCATTGCTTTCTCCCTTCTGATACTCAATACAGTTCATCCGGCAGTTGGTTTGCCGAAGGGCTTACTGCGTATGTTAGTGCGGTACGAGCACCGCTTCCGAAAGATTAGAGTTTACGATTCGAGGAAAAGTCTCGCGGGCGATTTAAATAACCCGCTCTCAATCCTCAATCGCATGTCCTCCAGCGTGCGCGATTGGACCGCTTCTTGTGCGAAAAGTGGGGTTAGGAGATTCGGCCTTCGCTGTCAGAGCGAAGGCCGGATAGGCTTAAGCCGGTGCTTCCTTAATTTGCTTGAAGAATGCCGGCACGTCGGCATTGATCTCCTCTTTTGCTTTGGGGAGTCGACGTCCGACTCAAAGCAATTGGCTTGCTAGGCTTCCCCCCGAATGAGGCCAAGATCTACTCTCATGATTTCAAATGATTTGCAGAGTTCAGGACGAATACCGACCCACTTGCATAAACGCGAAGTGTCGCGTCTAGACCGGATACAGACGCTAATGCGATGTCCACCGAGTAAATTTGAACAGGGAAGGCTGGGCGTCGGTGTTATGAACGTCACTTCGAGTGAATGCTAACTTCTTCCTGCGGTTTTCGTAGCTTCGGAAATTTGATCTCTTCAGGCTTCAGCCGGCGTGGAGGGTCTTCCTGCGTCAGAGCGCGGCAGCGGGCAAGAGTTCGGGTAGCAAACCACTCAGGACAGCGCCGATGGATAGATGTTTTCTAGCAACAGAGCAATTCTTCCTGCGAAGTTTCTTCTAGCGTTTAGCACATTGGCTTATCTAGACTGCGTACGGCGGACTTTCTAACGTGGACCAGGTACTCCGCGAGGGATCAGGCTTCGAGCGCGGCTCGCACACTACCTACAGACCATTGGCCCGGACTACCACCACGCCGCCGTTTGAACCCATCGAGATCACGCCTTAGCTCTCCTGAGGCGGACGAGCATTGGCGCGAGCCACCTCTTTGCCCCACGTGAGGAGTTCCCGGGTGCAGTCGTCATGCTCGATTTGACACTCGATCAAGACGGGACCGCCTTTGTGAGGGCCGGCCCTCTTGATCGCGTCGGCCAGTTCCCCGGTCGTTGTGGCCTTGAGACCCAGTCCATGGCCGTTTTCCGCGTTGAATGCAGAGATCAACCCGGCGTAGTCCCAGTTCTTGAAGTAGTTGTAGGGGCCTTCGTGGATCTCGGATTCGATGACGTAACCTCGGTTGTTCACGAGAAAGATGAGCGTTTTCTGTCCGTACCGGATCATGTTGGCCACCTCCTGAGCTGTCAGCTGGAAGGACCCGTCGCCGATGATGGCGACCAATCGACGGTCGGGTTCCAGCGCCATCCCGTAACCGAAGGCTGCCGGAACGGCCCAACCGATGCTACCCCACTGCATCTCGATCTCGAACCGGGCACCATCGGGGAGGTGCATGTACATGCCGTTGAACCATGCGTCGCCCGTCTCGACGAGCAGCGTCGTCTTCCCGTCAATGCACTGTTCGATCTGGCGGCACATCTCTGCCCGAGTTAGCGGCACCGTTTGTTCAGCGGCTCGCGCTTTTGTCCCGGTCTCTGGACTCTGGCGCCGGTACTCAACCAAAGTGGTCTTGTTGGTGCGTACGTTCTTGGCCAGGGCTGAAAGAAACTCAGTGATCGTGACATTGGTATATTCCGCGTCCGGGAACCTGACGTAACGGGGATTAACGTCGATTAGGCTCTCCCGAGGAGGCAGGGCGGTCCAGCCCATTGTCGAGTAGTCGTTGAATACCGAGCCAGCAGCCAGAACAAGATCCGCCCAATTAATGATTCCCTCGCAGCCAGGGCTGCTCACCGCGCCCAAATAGATACCGATGTATTGCGGATGGTCCTCAGGGAAGAAGCCCTTTGCACTCGGCATGACGGCCACTGCGCACCCGAGGCCCTCGGCAGCGTCACGAAAAGCGTCGATCGCCCCGAAGGGACGGAGATGCGCCCCCGCCAGGAGAACGGGCTTCTTCGCGCTTTCGAGGAGCATGCTGGCGTGTTTCACGGCTTTATCGAGGGCCAGACGGTTGCTCGTCTCGCCGGTCAGAAGTCTTTCGAACGGCGCCGGCTCAGGACAGCGTGCATTTGAAAGGTTGCAGGCGATTTCTATGTACGCCGGCTTGCGCTCTCGCAGCGCGGTGCCAATGGCCTCGTCGATGAGCGATGGGGCGTTCTCAGCGTGAAGGATGCGCACTGCCGCACATGTGATTTTCTCGAACATCTCGTACTGGTATGAGAAGTCGTGGGTGGCAATCGTATGGTGAAGGAGATGGTTCTTGGAGGGGTCATTCGTGTTGTAACCCCCAGAGACGAAGATCACCGGCAGCCGTTCGGCGTAGGCCCCCGCGACCCCGTTGAGCGCCGAAAACGCTCCCACGTTGAACGTGGTGACTACAGCGGCGCACCCCTTGACCCGCGCGTAGCCCTCGGCCGCGTATGCAGCGTTGAGCTCATTGCAGCAGCCGATCTGCTGGACATTCTTGTTCGACAGAAGTTCATCAAGCAGAACGAGGTTATAGTCCCCTGGGACCATGAAGTAGTGTTTGAGCCCTATTTGCTCGAACCGCGTTGCGAGATACTCCCCGACGCTGACGGTTTTTGGTGTTGGCTTCAGTGCGGGTGAAGATCCTTGTGACATAAGTCTTCTCCTTGAGTTATTGATCCGGAATTTCCCATCTGGACCTCCGATTCCCGCATCCTACTATTCCCCGGTTCAACTCTTCCCCTGTCCTCCGCTTAACGAGTTTTCACCAGAGCCAGGCCTACAATAGTTCCGTAACCCAACCTGAACCGCCATGCGCCTGAAACCATTCCGTCTCTACTTCTGCCGGCCGAAGACCTCGCGGAACATCACATTGAGGTCATCGAGCGCTCGGGCGCAGTCACCTGTGAAGCTAGAGCCATGCATGACGGCGAGCGTTTTGGGATTTAGGTCGGCGAGCTTTTTCAAGTTCTGCGCGGTGAGTGGTGTATAGGGCACATACTCCGCAAGGATGCCCGCCTGAAATTCCTTCATCGCCTGACGCGAGCGGCCCACGACATCGGCAGTGGTGAGCGGTTCGACGTCGCACATATGGTGGAATAGGTCCGAACAGAGCAGTGTTCTCTGCGTTTCTTCGAAGAGAACGCCAGCGTCCCAGCCGTGGGGCAGATGGGGAGTCTGGCAGTAACGAAAGCGGTACTTTCCCGTCGCAAAAGTCCCGCCGTCAGCGAGGCCGCCTGCCTCCCGGCCAATGAAGTCGTTCATGTTCACGAGGGCGCCAACCTGGCTGCAGATCACATCGGCCTTGGGCGCTGCGGCCAGCCATTCATGGAGCGACCCGCACTCGTCTGACTCAAAATGGCTGAAGCTGATGTGGCGCAACTCGGAAGGGTTGATGAGCTTTGAGACGGCCTCGCGAATTTCCGCGTGCATTCCACGCAGCCCGGTGCTGAACAGCAGCGGTTCATCGTCTTTTACCAGAAAATGGTTGAACTGGAAATTCCCCCATTGAGCAAAGATCGAGATGCGATATAAATCCGGGGCGATTTCTGTGGTGACCGCCATGCTGACCTCCTCAATCGGATTTTTTCAACGGCCTTTCTATTTTGAGAGCATAACTCCGCCTGACTTGAGCCATGATTTGTTGTCCTTGCCGAAACTGTGCGTTTCCTACAGGAACCATTAAGCCCGCAAGGTTGGGCCGAAACAATTGGACGAAAGTATCGACGATACCTTCGTAGCACTCAGCGCCGGCCACGGCGATGTGCCGACCACGGTCCAAGCCATGAAGGCAGGGGCGGTGTTCACTAGCCTCAAGCTCTTTTCGGACATACCTTTTCCCTTAAGTCCTCTGGACGCTGCTCCTCCGGTCCTTACCACCAATCCACCCGTTGAGGACCTTATTGTGGCCGACCCTGATTTGAAGCTCCCCCGAACGTACCAATGGAACATCGCGGTGGAGCAGTCTCTCGGCAGCAGTCAAAGTCTATCTCTAACGCACGTAGGTGCACTCGGGCGCGACCTCCTCCGTCAAACCGCCTTGAATCCTGCCGCGGCGGAAATTCAAATTTTGTATACGTATATCCAATCGACAATACAGCTACATCTGATTACAACGCCTTGAAAGTGAAATTCCAGCGGCGTTTATCGAGGGGACTCCAAGCATTGGCATCCTACAGATTCTCTCACTCGATTGATATTTCCTCGACGGATGCAATTAATTACGTCACGACGCCGGACGCGGTTTCCAATCCGAACATAGACCGGGGGGATTCGGACTTTGGCATCCGGCACTCCTTCACCGCTGGCGTGACCTACGATCTGCCGGCCCCTGGATCGGACAAGGTTGCCCAAGCCTACTCTCACCCGATCACGAGCATTGCTACTGAAGAGTCGGGCGACGAACTCTGGGTAGGCATCCGAAATCATGGCTCCTTTGATCGAATACCCTGACCGTAACAAGATGCGCCAGTGGTGCCACGCTAGTCCCTGTGCGATCATCACGAAGAGGCGGTCAATGCGGTTGGCATCGATAGGCAGTCGATCGGCTGCATTGATAAGGATGCAGACCCTGACGAGCTGCGAGCCGCAAGAGTGCGCGCAGAGGATCGTGCCCGGAAGGAAATCGATCGCGCGGCCGGTGATCTCACGCAGGTAGCAGCCGTTGATCTGGCCGAAGACGGAACGTCGGTCGTCCTGCTTCGGCTGCCTGCCATCCGCCGGCGTCTGCTGCTGCGCGGTGCTCGCTATGCGCAGGAGCGCCCCGGCGGGAAGCGCGTCCTCATCGACAAGCTGGGACAAGAGATCGAGCCGCTGGCGCTGAAGCCGATCGAGGAGGGTGCCGATAGATAGTCAGGCTCGCTGAAGGAAAAGCCTCTGAGGGTCAGCAAGAATGCCCAAGGTGCGCGATAAGACCACTCATGGTCTGCCGTTATTCGATCGACTGTTGGTTGTTGCTTCATCGCGCGGCTTCAGCCCGGCGGTGAGCAACATCCAACAGTCGCTTCACATCGACGATCGGCTGTTCGGCTACATGCGTCGTGCGAGAACCCTGCAGAACATCGTGAACCTGAGTCTCGGCGGCGACACGCTGGTCGACGAGTGCCCTGTGCTCGCGATCTGGACACCTTATCTACGCGATCTTCTGGACCACGCCGATGTCTATGTAAAAGGCATGCACCTTGACCCCGCGCAAGAAGCCGAGTTCCGGCGCGATACGGGCGGCGACCCTTTGCAGGGGATAGCCAAAAAAGCCCATGCCATGGAAGCGCTCTTATGGCCCAGTGTTTCAGAGAAGGATAGGAAGGGCTATCGGCGCTTTCTGCTGCTGCAGGCACAAATCCTGCTTGCGCACGTTTCGGTTCTCGACGTCGCGTATGCCTTTTCGCCCGCCTACGTGTCGAATTGCGCTAAGGCCCTGTTACCAAGAACCGACAATTATTGGTTTTCGCGCATTCGGAGCGTGGCGGATAGTCTAATTAATAGTGACTTCGCAGATTTCACTGTAGTACAGGTATATACTGGGTTGCGTTCGGCTTCCCGTGCTCGTCGTTTAAAGTCACTCACGAACTGCAGGGCCCCCAGGCAGAGAGATCGGCGAACCCCGATTCCCTAAGATTCGCTTCCAAGCCAGACGTTTTCACGCCCACGCGCCGCTCAAAGATAGGCATGATACGGGGCTTAGGCGTCGAGAACATCAACGACAAAACGTGTGAATTCAGGAATATGATTCGCGGCTCCACTAAGGGCGAAGCGAATGGACTTCCTGATCAAGACGAGGCATTCCGTAGGAGCTCCTCCAAGCTGCCAGTGAACCCCGTTTAGAAGCTCACAACCGGCAGGAGAGGTTCACTTTGCAAAAGGTATCGAACGCCACGCCTTCGGAAACATGTGATTCTGCTGGCTGACGCTCGCAATCAGCGATTCAGTTGAACGCAAAGGAGGAAAGAACATGGCAAATGCGACGTATGAAGTCCAAGCTAACGACGCCACCAGCGAGGCGAGCGTCGCAAGAGTCGACATGAAGTTCGAAATTGTCGTTATCCCCATCTCGGATGTCGACCGCGCGAAGGAGTTCTATGGGAGGCTCGGGTGGCGACTCGACGCCGACTACGACAACGGTAAAGACTTTCGCGTGATTCAGTTCACGCCGCCTGGGTCTGGGTGCTCGGTCATCTTCGGCAGAAACGTTACCGCCGCGGCGCCCGGCTCAGCCCAGGGCCTTTATCTGATCGTCTCTGACATTGAGGCGGCCCGCAAAGAGCTGCTCCGTCACGGCGTTGAGGTCAGCGAGGTTTTCCACGGCGCCGGCGACGTTTATGCTGGCCCGGACGAACCCTATCTGTCTGGGCGGATCCGAGTCAACGGCCCTGATCCCGAGCATCGCAGCTACCGCTCGTTCGCCTCGTTCAGGGACCCGGACGGAAACGGCTGGCTGTTTCAGGAAATCACGACGCGGCTTCCCGGCCGCATCGACTCGACGGTGACGACCTTCGCATCGGCGAACGATCTAGCGAGCGCGTTTCGGCGTGCGGAGGCCGCCCACGGCGAGCACGAGAAGCGTACCGGACGGCACGATGCAAACTGGGCAGACTGGTACGCGGCCTACTTGGTGGCGGAGCAGTCCGGCAAAGAGCTGCCGCAATGAACGACTCCGCCGGGAGCGACATCGCTCCCGACGGGACGTCGAGGCTCTCCATTGCTGGTTTCTGACCGCGGGTCCCTGGAGGAATCATGAGCACCGCAACAACCACCGTTCCGATCCGGCGGGAACCGGAACTCCTCGGGCAAACTGTCGTTGTCATCGGCGGCAGCGCCGGCATTGGGCTCGAAACGGCCCGACGAGCACGCGCTGAGGGGGCCAGGCTGATCCTCACTGGCCGGAATCCCGAGCGGCTTAAGTGCGCCGCCGGCGAACTCGAAGCGCTGAGCATCGCGGCCTTCGACGCCGACGATCCTGCCGCGCTGGAGCGGTTCTTCACTGACTTGCCAGTCACGATCGACCATGTGATGGTGACAGCCGGACAGCCGCACTACGGGCGCCTTCTTGATATGGACTTCGAGCAGGCGCGCCGCGCCATCGACACGCACCTCTTGCTGATGCTCGAGGTCGCGCGTCACGCCGTCCACAAAGTACGACCGGGAGGCACGCTGGTGTTCATGGGCGGCACGGGCGGCCGTCGCCAACGCATCGGACTGGGAATGGTGCCGACAGTGACCGCTGCGCTCCCCGCCCTAACCGCCAGCCTCGCGCTCGAACTCGCGCCCGTCCGAGTCAACCTCATCGCCGCCGGCTTCGTCGACACAGGTTTGTCGGCATCGCTGCTCGGCGATGAGCTCGACAACCGGCGCAATCAGCTTCGCGCCACGCTGCCCATCCGGCGCGTGGTATCACCCGCGGACGTGGCCGCTCTCGCCGTACACATCATGACCAACACAGCCCTCACAGGCGCGACCTACGACATCGACGGCGGGCAGCAACTCGTCGCCGGTTAGCTGAAGAGGGCAGCATAGTTGGTGGCCCAGTCATCGAGGAGGAAATATGAAACTCGCAGGCAAGAAGGCTCTCATCACCGGCGGAAACAGCGGCATCGGCCTGGCCACTGCCCGCCTTTTCGTTGCAGAAGGCGCGGAAGTCGCAATTACGGGTCGCGATCAACAGACACTGGATGAAGCGGTCGCCGAGCTGGGATCGAAAGCGCACGGCTATCGCGCCGACGTTACCGTTGCGGAGGACCGCAAGAAGCTCTTCGCTGAACTCGCCAAAGACTTTGGCAAACTTGACATCGTCTTCTCCAATGCCGGCATCTCTGGCACGACGCCGACTGGCACGACCGACGAAGCCATCTTCGAGAAGGTAGTCCACACCAACCTCAACGGTGCTTTCTTTACCGTCAATTCAGCCGCTCCTTTCATGAACGACAACGGCAGCATCATCTTCAACGGATCGGTGCAAAGTTATCTCGGTCAACCAGGCCTGGCTGCCTACGCTGCCACGAAAGGCGGGCTCGTCTCGATGGCGCGATCCATCGCCGCAGACCTTGCACCGCGCAAGATTCGCGTGAACGTGGTGGCCCCGGGAGCGACGAAGACTCCCATCTGGAAGCGCGGGCCGCGCGCCAATGCCACGGCAGAGGAATCCGAAAAAGTTTCCGACTTCTTCTCTTCCACGGTTCCACTTGGCCGTTGGGGCGAGCCGGAAGATCTGTCCAAGGCTGTGCTTTTTCTTGCCTCCGACGATGCGTCGTACATCAACGCGGTCGAGCTCGTGGTTGACGGTGGAATGACGGGTGCTCCCTTCGGAGCGGCCATTCTTCGCAACTGACCGTAGAGACCAGTTACGAAAGACGAACCGTCGGACTATTGGACAACGCGTGGATATTCACGCTCAGGGTCCGTCATCTTAACTCGAGTTGCCTAATTGCCAATGTTTTTCAAGGAGATTCTGTATGTCACATCATTTCGATACCAAACTGGCGAGGGAAGATCCGAGCCTCAATCTCTGCGACTTCTATTTATTTGATGGCCCCGCGGGCAAGACGGTGATGGCGATGACCGTGAATCCGGATGTGGGATTATCGTCTCCGGATACGCTTCATCCAGAAGGGCTCTACGCGTTTCGGTTCGACCAGAACGGAGATGCGAGGGAAGACGTTACGTTCAAGTTCAGGTTTGGTCAACCACGGCACGGAGATGGCAGTGAGCATACTCACATTCAGCCGTTTGTGGTGCGGAGGGCCACCGGTGACGATGCTCTTCGGGGTGACGCCGGGGAGAGTCTGGTTGAGAGTGAAACCGGCTCGGTCGCGACGAATTCGGACCTTCGTGCGTATGTTGGAATTGCTCCAGAGCTATTTGCGGCAAACGCTGGATTCCGCCCATTTATGACTTCCTTCTATCAGGACCAGCGCTACGATGGGGACGCCCTTCTGCATCAGCAGGATGCCTTTGCGAGGCGGAATATCACAGCGATTGTGCTGGAAGTGCCGAGTGCGCTGATTGGGAAGGGAAAAATCAGCGCATGGGCGACGATCTCCCTCTTTGGCCACGCGCCCGAGGTACAAGTTTCGCGTTGGGGCCTGCCTATGGTTACGCATCTCTTCCTGAGCGACCAAGAGGCGAAAGAACAATTCAATGCGTCGGTTCCGTCTGAAGATATAGAGCGCTTCGCAAAGTCGATCGCGGATGTTGCTGAGAAGATGACCACCTATGCCGATTCGGCGGCGGACCCGGCTGAATACGGGAAGCTGATCGCTGCACGGCTTTGTCCCGATACTTTGCCTTACGAGCTTGGAACATCCGCCGCATTTGAGGTGGCTAGCTTCAATGGGCGCGCGCTCGGCGACGATGCGCTGGATGTGATGTTGACCCTTGTGACTAACACGCCAATTGTCGATGGACTTGCTCCTGACCGCGGGCGCATTCGCAAGGATTTCCCGTATTATGGAGCGCCGTATACGGCGGAGGAGCAGGTCGGGGTGACGCCGATTGCCGCGCCGGCTAAGAAGTAGGCGGGAAGCGACGCTTGAGAATGATGTTGGGGATCAGGGCGGTTCCGTGCTCAGCTGTTATTCGAGATCGTAACGGAGCTTCGCAACCAACGCTGCTGGTGAACAATCTTAAGTTGGGTGATCGCAGCAGAGCCGTGGCTCTGTGGATCGGTATAGGAACCGAAGCCTACTTCTCCAATTTGCGACTCAAGCCCAAGATGCCCTGATCCTCTGCTGACATAATGAAGGGAACGGTCCTGACAATGGGTTCTGTTCGTCGGTCCCTTCGGGAATTCTCAACGAGCGCATTATCGCCATAAGCGGCCAATACTCCGGATCATGCCTGGTAAGATTGGCCGCTTATGGCGATTTATCATCCATGGAGAATCGTAATTGCCTTTACGGTAGCCAGATAAAGGCGGAACTTCTGCTCCAACTTATGACTCAGAAAGATATTCAAATCCTATTTGAATACGATCGGTGGGCCAATAACAGAACTTTGCTGGCTGCTTCGGTCCTGAGCACAGACGACTTCCTTCGCGATCTGGGCGGCAGCTATCCGTCCATACGGGATGTCCTGGTGCATATCATTGGCGGAGAGTGGATCTGGCTTGCTTATTGGAAGCAGCCGCCAGCCACTCCAGCGTCCCTCGCGGAATTGGTCGCGCGGCGAAGTGTTTCGTTTAATCTGGACACCTTCCCCGACCTCGCAGCGGTGCAGTCGAGATGGTCGGGGATCGAAAGAGAACAGAGCGAGTTTGTCAACCGACTGACGGACGAACTGCTTGAACAGAAGCTGCCCTTTCGAGGTATACACGTCAAATTGACGCAATTGATGCAACACATGGTAAACCATTCGACCTACCATCGCGGTCAGATTGCATTGATGATGCGGCAGCTTCATTCCGCGCCTATCGCAACAGACTTCCATGAATTCCTAGTCGCACGTCAGCACGAGGCCACACCACAAGTCGAGAGTTGACGGTGCATCTCCCTTCTCAGCTCAGGTGCGCACGGGCAACCCAAATTTCCTTGACTCAGATGTTCTGGAAACGCGCATTGGCGATAATGCGCTCACGAGAAATGACAACCTGATGCACGCGAGCGACGCAGCCATGGCGCCATGCACTGCAGGACATCATTGGCAACAGACATGGCAAAAAGTGACTGCAGAGCGACTAACCATTCCACTAGTACTCGCATCCGACTTCTAAAGTGTGATCTGCATGTAGGGAGCTCGCGATCATTGACTTCCCATCAAATATCCGCCCAGTTGTTCGGCAAGACGAACGCACTGACCGAAAGGGCAAAGAGCTTCCTGGCGGCAATCGTCGCAACGTCGGACGATGCGATCATCAGCAAAGACCTAAATGGAATTATCAATAGCTGGAATGAGGGTGCGCACCGGATTTTCGGATATCAAGCGGATGAGATCATAGGCCAACCGATTCTACGTCTAATTCCAGTGGAATTGCACCACGAGGAAGATTTCATTTTGGCGAGAATTCGCGCGGGAGAACGTGTCGAGCACTTTGAAACCACCAGGATGAGAAAGAATGGGGAGCACTTCCCGATCTCTGTCACGATCTCACCCATCAGGGACGACAACGGAGTGGTTGTTGGAGCGTCGAAGATCGCTCGCGATATTTCTGACCGTCGGCGGGCAGACGAAAACCGTTTCCGGCTGGCTGCCATCGTCGATTCAGCCGACGATGCCATCATCAGCAAGAATCTGGATGGCATTATCACAAGCTGGAACAACGGGGCCCGACGCCTCTTTGGCTATGAAGAGAAAGAGATCATCGGACAATCTATCTTGCGCTTGATTCCCGAACATCTGCGGCAAGAGGAAGGCGAAATCCTGCGCAAGCTGAGAGCGGGACAGAAAATCGAACACTATGAGACCACCCGGGTCAGCAAGAGCGGCGCGATCCGCGAAGTCGCAGTTACGATCTCCCCGATCTGCAATAGCAAGGGAGAGGTCACTGGAGCGTCGAAGATCGCGCGGGATATCTCTGATCGAAAGAAGGTCGAACGCATGGCGGTTGAGGCAGAGAAGATTGCTACAACCGGACGCATGGCTGCCACCATTGCACACGAGATCAACAATCCGCTTGCGTCCGTATTAAACCTCATCTTCCTTGCCCGTCAAGCCGACGTTTCGAAGCTGGACATCCAGAACTACCTGGCAACCGCAGAGAGCGAGTTGGAACGAGTCTCCCATATAGCACGGCAAACGCTAGGCTATTATCGCGACACAGGGTCGCCTTCAGAAGTCCAACTCAGGGATCTGATGCAAAACGTTCTGTCGGTATACCGGAGCAAGCTGCTTGCTCATGGAATCGTATTGGACGCCGAATATAACGACCTGAGAAAGATCCGCGCCCACTCGGGAGAAATTATTCAGATCTTTTCGAATGTAATCTCGAATGCGATTGACGCGATGGCACAGGGTGGCAAGTTGTCAATCACGATAGCACAATGCGCAAAGACCGAGCGAGACGGCCTCAAGATCGTGGTGAATGACACAGGACATGGTATCAGTCGCGAACACTTGGGCAAGGTGTTCGAACCGTTCTTTACAACGAAGGGAAATCTCGGTACAGGAATCGGGCTCTGGGTGGCCCGACAGCTTGTCGAACGGCACGGCGGTCACATATCGATATCCAGTAGCACCGAGCCCGGCAACAGCGGGACCATCGTTATGATCGACCTTCCCCTCGACAATTCGGTGGATGCGAACAGTGTGAAAGCGGACGAATTAGGCTCTACCGCGGAGATCCGATAGTGGAGGCAGCCAATCCCCAAATATTCTTCAGAAACCGGGATCTTGTAAATTCCTCTGAGGTCTACGGATCGGAGGGGGAGGCTGAAGCGGGGGCTGAAGCGCGTCCCAGGATTCTCGTCGTCGACGACGAGCGGCTCCTTGCTGACACCACCGCCGCCATCCTGCGCCATGCCGGGTTCGATGCGCGAATCGCCTACGACGGATTTGCAGCGCTCGAAGTAGCCGGCTCGTTGCGTCCTGACTACATCCTTACCGACATCATGATGCCGGCAATGAATGGAGTAGAATTGGCGATTGCGATCTCGAAGATGTATCCCGTGACAAAAGTCTTGTTGTTTTCGGGGCAAGCGGGAATCTCAGAAATCCTCGAGCAATCCAAGGCGCAAGGATTCGAATTTCCATTATTGGCAAAGCCTGTTCATCCAGCGAACCTCATCGATTGCCTCCGAAAGCTGCACGCCGGCTGAATTTAAGGGATGAGGCTGTGTATAGATTACGCCAATGCCATCAGAGACGGCTTTCCTTTTCACCCGTCATCGTTAAGTGATCGATATCAGAAAGGAGACGGGCGAAACGTAGGCAGTTTTTCGCAATCGGAACCTAGGAGTCCGGTCCGTTTACGGTGATCGATGGCTCAGAGTTGTGATAGAGATCGGAATTGCCGGACTTACGCACTGGAAAATGAGAGTTCAGAGCTTCTACCAGTTTGGCCGGATCGCCTTTTGCGAAAGGCGTCTACATCTGGAACGGGTTCGAACGCAGCGAAAACAAAGGAACGAAGCCAGAGCGGAAAGTAATCGCCTCGATCAGATCTGCGTGTTGTCCGCGCAAACTGTCCTCATCGGTGGTCGGCCGTGTCGAGGTCGGTTTGTGGCCGATGCGGAAGTAACCGCGGCTAGCAATTTCAAGGGTTACTTCTCGATAGGGGGTGACTCGACAGCAACCTCGACTTCGTGATGCAAATGGAACTGACCGTTATGGGGCTGGGCAGGTGAAGCAAATCTCAAAGGTTGAACTTCGGCGACTAACCGGCGCAACAGCGGCAAGGATCACGGCAATCCGTCTGAGAGTCGTCATTGGATTCCCATCTCAAACTAAGCGGCAGCAAAAATAGGATCCTTCCGAATGGACGATTACACATACACGGAACACAGAAGCGCATTGTTCTTCGCGTAGAAATCTGGCGCATGGTACCGCGTGTAGGTACTCATTTAGAACAGCTTGCCTGCCGGGTACTGAAAAATCACGCTTCGCGTGTTTAAGATAAGGGTCGGCTTTGCTGCAAGGAGAGTCGAGAGAATGGCGCGAGTAATTGTCATCGGTGGCGGAATTGGTGGACTCGCGACAGCCATCGCTTTTCGCAGGAAAAGCTGGGATGTATCTCTTCATGAAACGAGCCCTGAGATGCGCCCCATCGGCAAAGGCATTTGGGTGCCAATCAACGCAATGCAAGTGCTCGAACACCTCGGCGTGGCGGAGCGTGTTTCGGAAACCGGCTGGCCCATCGAGTCCATTGAAGTGCGCACAGTTTCGGGAACGCTTCTCTCGACCATACGACTCAAGGAATTGATGGCTAGGTATGGACACAGCATCATTTCCATTCTCCGCGCCGACCTGGTGAGGATTCTGGCGAACGCGCTTCCGCGCAATGTACTTCGGCTGGGAAGTCAATTCACTCATTTGACCCAGGAGTCCGGTCGGGTGCGCGCACACTTCAAGGATGGATCGGAGGATACGGCCGATCTGCTGGTCGGCGCGGACGGCATTCGTTCACAGGTTCGGGAACAACTGTTCCCTCATGTGACTCTTCGCTACAGCGGTCAAACGTGCTTCCGCGGCATTTCGGAGTTCGCTCTTCCCAGTGACCTCGCTTCTACTTGTCGTGAGGTTTGGGGAGGAAGGAATCGTTTTGGCTTTTCGGCGGTCGGGCCGCAGCAGGTCTATTGGTTCGCCCCCCAGTTGTCGCCGGCAGGCGTGGAGGATGGTCTCGATTCGAGAACAGAACGTTTGCTCAATGCTTATCGTGAGTTTCCGAAGCCGATCCCCGAGATCCTCGCTGCCGCAGCTGTCGCAGACACAATCCGCACCGACCTTTTCGATTTCCCGCCGCTTGCGAGCTGGTCCGAGCAAAACGTGGTTTTGTTAGGCGATGCGGCCCATGCCATGACCCCCAACCTCGGCCAGGGCGGCGCACAGGCAATCGAAGACGCGTGGATGCTCGCGGAGCAATGCGACAGATCGCATTCGGTCGCTGAGGCGCTGCGTACGTATGAACGCATCCGGATGCCACGAGCCCAATGGATTACGAAGACCTCATGGACGTTTGGACAGATCGCGCATTGGCAGAACCCGCTGGCATGCTGGGCGCGCGATGCTTCGATCCGGTGGACGCCGAGCTCAGTTACGTCGAAGCAATTGGAGCGGCTCTACGGCCTAAACTAATGAGGACGGAGTACGAGCTTGATGAG
This sequence comes from uncultured Acidobacteriaceae bacterium, assembly GCA_963745845.1. GTDB lineage: Bacteria > Acidobacteriota > Terriglobia > Terriglobales > Acidobacteriaceae > Telmatobacter. The sequence goes on from CAVUZE010000008.1 coordinate 1,214,471, forward strand.
CCGCAGCCGGCTTCAAAGCTGAAAGTCGCTCACCATCCTATGAACCCGAGAAGAGCCTTCAAATGTGTAGGAGAGTGCAAACGCGAAGCTCCGGTTGGATTGTGGGCCTCACGGAAGTGAGCTGTTTTCGGAGTAACTGGTGTTTTCTTCACTGGATCGATCCGGAGTTCCTTTCCGGTTGGCAGTCATCCGGCAAAAACTGGAAACACCGCTCAAACAATTCTCGTTCTGAGGCTATCGAGGTCAATCCGTCAGAAAAGAAGTTGTTGGAAGGATTTCCACCATACAATAGTCTTCTTTCTGAGTTAAGACGGACGGCGAGCGACGAAACGGTGAGGACGGGATCGATGGTGCAACGAAATCTCATCCGCTTTGCTGCCTGCATTGTTATTGCGACGCATCACTTGCTCCTGGGTGCGCAGGCCCCTGAGGAGCCGTCGGCCTACACGGTGTCGGTGCTGCGATTATCAGAGCGGGGAGCAGTGACAACGGCGTACCGGCTTGGCCCTCAGGTGGTAGTGGACTATACCGAGGATCCTCGTGCGGGTGAGGATTCATCCCAAGCGACGCACAAGCGAATGCTCCTTAATCTTGAAACGAAGCTGAGTCTGACGTGGGATCGAGTGGATGCTTCCGTGCCGTGCGTACGCAGCAACTTCACTGCTCAGGACCGGCAGGGCGACGACGTGCAGGATCCGTTTGTGGGCGGGCCCACTTTGGCTTCGAAAAACTTTAAACAATTGGGAACTGAGACAATTCAAGGAGTTCCAACCAGGATTTTGGAATCGACGGAGGACAATAACTTTGCCGTGAGGATGTGGGTCGATCCTCGGACGGGACTTGTGTTGAGAGCCATGCTTGTTTCTCCAGAGAACGGCTTTCAGAGGCCCTGGTTCGAGGTGACGCATGTGAGTTTCCAACCTCCGCCGGTTTCCTTGTTCGATGTTCCGCCGCAGTGCAATCTATTTGCAGTCGTGCCCCAAACCGCAAAGGCGGCGGAAGGTTGGCCCCCACCCGCCGGCCCGCTCGGAGTATACACATGGAATGGGCTAGTTGGACCGGCCTCCAAAGAATCGTGCACTATGGTCTTCCGGGTGGTTGGCATGGGCGCCGCAAAGCCGCTGACAAGTGGGTTTCAGGTGGCCGCAGATCTGGCGGTCTCTGCAGAAGCTTCTCCTCGATACGCTGTCCGTCTAGACGACCAGGGGCACGCCACCTTTTCCGGTGGACAATTGCACGAACTCGCCCCCGAAGGATCGAGCGGACTTTACCGCATTGACCATGTTCCCGATGAGTTTGTAATCGATGTCGAGTTCGGGCGGAATGGGTCCGCGGCCGCGAAGATTTATCGGCACTGCTTCGAGACGCAAACGCTGCTGGAATACTCCACCTTTCCCGAGGACATCCAAAAGGGAGGCGTTTGGGAATGGGTGAAGCCGGGCATGTACCCGAAGTGATGTCCAAGCCGGTCGCGAGGATGTTCACTCAAAATTGAAGCGTTCGCCGGCGCGGAGAAGAATACCTGCACGTCAGAGTTCGACGGCTTGCTAACTATGGGTCGATTTAAGCGCGTCTTCATTGACCACACAGATCACGATTCTAGAACCGACGCCGTCTGCGCACTCCAGCCGCGGAATTCCTCACTCAGTGAGGAAGTTCTATCGAACTTCTTGCGGGTTCCGCGTGAGTTGGCCTACCCGTCAGTGTCGTTAGCAAGTAGAAATGTCCGCTTTTGAGAACAAATGAAGTGTCCGGTTGTTAAAAGTCAGCCGCAGTAGAGGCGGTGGTAAAGTGCGAATCCCGCGTATTTTGCGGGATTTGCAAGTTGAGAGGGAAAGTCTGTTTTTGGACTTTTCCTCTCAACGTCTTTTCCACGGCCTTGATTTGTTTTTGGCTCAGCGGCGTCAACAGTTTTCCTTCCGCGCTGTAGTGTCCGATGCGATGTCCTGCGATCATCAGGGTCAGTGTCATGTCCAGGTGCTGATGGATGATTGCCTTGCATCCGGCCAGCGTGTGGCGCCAGTGCGCGCGCTCGAGCTGCATGACCAGGTTGTGAAACCGCACGGTGTTGTCCTGGTCAACAGTGCGCTCGTAGCGTTGCGTGAAGATCATCTCCAGGTTCTTGTTCCGGCAGGATATGAACGCCGTCCCCCGCTGCGCCGCCGGAACCGTAAAGCGGCGGTTGAACTCGGCGATGTAGCGATCGTTAAGAAACTCGTTGGCCTCGTCCAGCGTTCTGATCCCTCGCAATCGCAGCTCCTGCGGCAGCCGTCCCTGCCAGGTGGAGAAGTTCCGTTCCGAGCGACCCCGCGCCTGCGGAGAGTAGGCCGGGATCATATGCACTCCCAGTTCCTTCATGGCGCGGCCCACCTGTGTGGGACGCTCATAATCGACCTTACCGCCGCTCTTCGGCGTCAGCCAGAAATGGGCTCCGCGGTCGGAATAGAGCGAACAGAACAGCCCCTTCTGTTCAATGACCGCCCGCAGTCCGGCCATCACCGTGAAAGTGGTTTCCTCCAGCGCAAGCTGCGCGTAGTAGATCTCGCTTGTGGCGTCGTCCAGGATCACGATCAGGTCGTGCTTACGCTCATCCTGAAACCACTGGTGCTCGCTGCCATCAATGTGCAGCATCATCCCCGGCAGTGGACGCCGCTCTCGCCGTTTGCGATGCACCCCGCGCTTGGCCTTGCGCTTCACCAGCCCTGCTGCCTGCAGCGCCTGCTTCACCCACGTGTAGCTCAACCCGATCTGATGTTCCTCGCCGAGCTTCTCATGGAAGTGCCGCATGTTCAGATCGAAGTACTTGTCCCGGTAGAGGCTCAGAACCTCTTCGGCCTGCTTCTTCGGCACTCGCCTGCTGCTCGGCTTCCGCCGCCGCCGGTCCAGCAACCCTTGAGGGCCTTGCTCCTCAAGCCGCTTCCGCCAGCGTCGCATCTGCCGCTCGCTGATGCCGATCAACTCCGCCGCCTGCCACCACTTGATCTTCCCAGCCGTGGCCCGTAACAGCACTTCCTGTAGCTTCATCGCCCGCTCCGCTGCGGTCCTCGGATAGATCTCCATGCTCTCGCGCATGGCTCCATCCTCACCGCCCGCTATGCGGACACTTCACTTGCTAAAATCACCGGACATATTATTAGCTAACGACATTGGCCTACCCGTCAGTTATATATCAGTAAACACTTCGGGCGAAACTTTTGGCCTGCTTTCACGATAGATCCTGAAAACGGGCCAGGATTCCGCGATCCACCTGGCCTTAGAGTCTCTTATGGGTGACTTGTGCACCGAGCCAGGAACTGGTTCGGGGCAGAGGATCAATGCGAGAATGCGAAATTCGGTCCAGCCGCCTTAAGTGTCTGTCCGGGTGTCTTCCCATCGGCCGGTCGGCGAATAACCGCAAAGCCAATTGAATGCCTTATGCCGCTCTAAGGAAATCGAACTTAGTATCCCGTACTCATCCGGCGAGATATCACGGTATGGCTTGCGCTGTGCGGGGAAGTCGCCTGCGATCAGGTTCGGTAGAAGTCCGATTCCCGCACACCGGGTTGCGGTCCTCTCGATGATCTGCTCGATTGTGGGACCGCCCTGGGATTCATCGAAACGCCCCTGCTCCTGCAGGTATCGAGTGCGCGCCCGCCAATGCCAGACTTCCGCAATTTGCCTTTGCTTCTCAATTTCCTTTTTGGAGCGCAGCTTCGCACGCTGGACGAGTTCTGTGATCGAACTAAGTTGCCCGACGAATGAAGGGTCCGCCTCCTGATCATAGGCAGGTAACTCCTGGATCATCCGGAGCGCCCAAAGCAAGCACGTGATCGATTCAGCGAGCCAGCTTGCGCCGATTCGCTGCCGTTCGCTGACCCGTTCCGCCAGCAGTAAATCCCTTTCGTTCTGTTCAACCTCCGGCCAGAGTCCAGCAGTCTTCAGGTCACGAACCATCAGCGACGGGGCTTCGTGCGTGGTCTCGCAAGTCCCGCGTTTCTTCTTCGGTGTCTTTTCGGACGACTCGTTCCGGCCTTGATCGCTCAAAGGCGTCATCATGCCCGTGACGAAGACCGCGTTGAGAATGATCGCGCGTTTCATCGCCGAAACAGCGCAAGGATTTCTTCCTGGGTTCGAGGACATACGCCAAGTGTACTTTCGGGTCTCCAGGAACATCGTGCCTCAGAACACATCGACTGCCTGAACACTTCGGCTTCCTGGTCAAGTCATTGATCCGGGCTCGCTCGCTCACGACATGCGGCCGCCTTGTTTGAGCCGCGGCGCAAAAACTCCCACCCGGCTACCACATTCCACCAACAAGAAAGGGGTAAACCAATGGACGAAAAACTCAACGTGCGTCTCGGCAATCCCGTCGTGATGTTCTTCTGGTCCTCCGCGATGTTTCTGGCTGGGGTCACCGTCGGCGTTTACTGGCATCCGTCCCGCGCGCACTCGGTCGCGATCGCTTTCGCCGCGGGTGTATTCACCATGCTGCACGAACTAGTTTGCTGTTTCGTGTGGTGTTCCATCTCGGCCTGGTGGATCGGTCGGCGCACGAGTGAACTCAAGAAAACGCGCTAACGATAGCGCCATTTCCGGATAAGTTGAGCGTTGTTGAGGGCAATGCCGCCGACGTCACCGGTTCTCCCGATCAAGCCGAGCAGCCATCGATGGCCAGCATTGCTTTCGCCGCTCCAACCCGAGCTCGCATCCGCTCATCCGTCGCAAACCAACTGAAAGGAGGGCCAAATGGATACATGTACAAGTTGCGGCGGCCGTCTCGACGAATGCAATGAGTCGCAGATTGTTTGCCCCTGGTGCGGCGAACCGGACTGCTGGCCCACGCTACTGGATGACGGCGGCGAGTTCAAATTTGATGATTCCGATTGGGACCGGGATGAATAGTCTCTCAACACCTTTGACCGCCGCCTGAGATTTCACCCTGATCAGATGTGGGTTGATTCACCCACCAACTGCCGATTCCGCCTCGCCACCTCCACCTCCACGCACATCTCAACCCATCCCGCTCTGCCACCAAGGCCGAAAGGAGCACCCGTGTCTCATACCGCAATCGTTTTCCTCCCACTCACCCCAGCACCCTTCGCTGACTGCCGGTACCTCGACCGCTGCAATCGTGCACTCACCACCGACGGTTGTCGATCGTGCCGGTTCAACTTCGCCCGTTTCGACGCCGAAGGATGCCACGCCGATTCTGGCTCCCACCTGAACCTAATCGCAATCTCATGGAGCGATGCCGCCCGATGAGCGTACTTCCGTAAAACTCCGTCCGATTCTCCGCTTTCCTCCCGTAGCCCCCACAGCAAAACGCAAAACGACCATAGGCGTACCGCGCGCGAAGAATGACTCGCGTGGTGCGCCTTTTTTTGTCTGCCGCGAAATGAATCGACATGACACAACCAGCCAACCCAACCAGGAGACTTTCCATGGAAGACTCTATCTCCGTTCTCAGTCCGTTTTCTCTTCTTCCACCGACGGGCCGGCCAACACATCCGGCTTCAGTGGCGGCGCTTCGAACGATGCTCACCAACTCAGTTCCTTCAGGGCACACGCGGCGGGCCTACGCGAAAGCCTTCGACGATTTCCTCGCGCTGGCCGTACGCACCGGCCAGCCGGTCAGCCGGCAGCTCTTCCAGCAGTACCGCGCGGAGATGGTCGATGCCGGCCTGGGCGCCTCGACCATCAATGTTCGCCTGTCGGGTGTGCGCAAGCTCGTCAACGAAGCGCGCGAGAACGGCCTGATCGATCCCTCCGATGCCGGGCGCATTGTCTCGGTGTCCAACGTCCCGGCGCAAGGCGTGCGCCTGGGTCGCTGGCTCACCGTTGAACAGACCCGCGACCTGCTCGTCGTTCCGGACCGGAGCCAGCTCAAGGGCAAACGTTCTTACGCAATCCTGTCTGTACTGACTCAGTCTGCATTACGTCGCGAGGAGGCGTCGCGGCTCGATATGAGCCATATGCAGATGCGCGAGGGCCGCTGGGTGCTGGCCGACATCCGCGGCAAGCGCGGCCGGGTGAGGACCGTGGCTCTGCCTGACGGCGCCAAGGCGGCCATCGACGAATGGACCCGGGCGGCCGGCATCACCTCCGGACCCGTGTTCCGCCGGCTGACCAAGAGCGGCCGCGTTCTGCCGGGAGGAGGGCTCGGCGTCTGGGCGATCTGGGACGTGGTGGTCACTTCCGCAAGAATGATCGGCATCGAGGGCTTCGGCCCGCACGACGCCCGCCGCAGCTGCGCGAAACTCTGCCGCAAGAAAGGAGGAGAGCTCGAGCAGATTCAGTACATGCTGGGCCACGAGTCGATCGAGACGACCGCAATCTACACCGCATGCGAGCAGGAGATCGCAAGAGCGGTCAACGACAGCCTCGGCCTTTGACCCGTCACCCCGGGAATCTCTGCTGTTTTAAGTCTTACCGGATCCCCCCAGACAATCCGTATTATCGTTGCCAATCTCCCTGCTCAATTTCTCCCATCCTTTCCTGCTCCGCCCCCTCCCTAATTCCTCACCCCACAGCTAAGCGGCACCTCCGCCCCGCGCCCCAACCGCGCGAAGGCCCTCGTGCGCCTCCAACCCTGAAAGGAAAAAGCCTATGTTCCACTTCGTTACGTTTTTCACCGTTGCCCCGAGGCCGAGGAGGCCTTCGTCCGTGGACTGCGCATGGGCGGCGCTTGGCTCAATCAGGCCCGCCGGGTCGCCCCCGCGCTGGTGGCCGCCGATCTGTTGCGCCACCAGCGCAGGCCCATGTTTCTTTGCCACGACATCTGGGTCACGCCCGAGGCCTATGCGTGCGCCTGCGGCAGCCAGGCGGTCCGGCAACTTCTCGACGCCAGAAAACAGATGGCGGCCGATTCCTTCGAGATCGGGGCCTTCACCTTCCCGACCCTCAAAGAAACTGCCGGGACCAGCGACGCCAGCATCACGCCGGCCGAAACCGGCAACCCGGCTGGCTGGCTCTCAACGGACCAACTGGAAGATGAACTGTCCGATGCTGCAGTTCAGGCGACCATGAACAACCCCAACGCGACGGCCGCCGCACTGGGCCAGATCGACGCCTACTTCGCCAAGGATGGCGACGATCCCGAGAAGCAGCATCGGCAATCTCTGCTCGGGCTGCTGCGGCTGCTGCGGCCCAACCTGGCCGAGCTACTTGGCGAATCATCGACTCTGCCGTAAAAAAGAGCGCCGGTCACAGACCAGTTCCTGGCGGGCGAAACCCGGAGCGGCCCGCCAACTGGTCCGATCATCGCCCGCCCAGGCCGGACAGCCAGCCGCAGACCGCCGCGGCCGGTTGCCCCAAAGCCGACGGCAAGCCAGTTGGTTAAGCAAGGAGGACAAGATGAGGCAGTCTGAAATCTCCCCAACAGCGCTGAAAAGCCGTGCGGTATCGTTTCATATAGATTCTTTTGAGAGCGATCACTTGTCCGAGCAGGCGGTCTCACGGCCAGGTGAAACGAGCACTTCAGGAAATCCAAGGAGGAACACTGACTAGGCGGTCGGGTAGCTGAAGAGTGGAGGGTTGAAGAGTGGAGGGTGACTCAGGCCCAACTCAAAGCCGAGCGGGAAATTCGTGATTTTCCTCAACTCGACCAATGCTATACTTCCGCTTCCCCTTGGGAGGTCCTTATGGCGCGGCGGTCATTTCTTCGCCAGTTAGTTGCGTTACCCTTTGCTGGAATGGCGGCTGCGTTGGGTCAAGAAACTCCGCACAAATCCCTGAATGTCATGATGAAGAGTGCTTGGGGATCTGATGATCCGACCAAGGCAGCGTTTCCTTTTCTTCACGGTCTCGCACTTTCTGAAGCGGGACACTCAGTGCAGATCTTCCTGCTTGGTGAAGCAGTTTCGCTTATGCGGAAATCAGTTGCCGCCGCTGTCGTGCCAGTTGGCTGGCCACCGTTAGAGCAGACCATGACGAAAGTTGCCGAAAGACATGTTCAGATTTATGCCTGTGGTGCCTGCAGCCGTGCACGCTCGGTTCAGCAAACAGACTTGGACCAATGGGGGGCGAAGTTCGGCAACCCGGCGATATTCGTTTCGCTCGTAGAATGGGCCGACCGCGTAATTACGGAATAACTCAGCACTTCGCCACAACAGTTGCCGACACGGCAATGTGCTCATCGAGTCCAAGTCTAGCTAGATTCTTCAGGGTCCGGTCGAATTGTGGGCCAACCGGAAGGTGCAGCGAAGCTAGCTGCTAATCCAGCAGGGGAAGAACCTGCCAGTAGAACTTGCCCAGTTGCTACTGTAGTCATACCGGACGGCAGAGAGAGTGATCTCTCTAGCCGATGCTCCGGAGTAAACGCCCCAGCCGGCAAAGCGCAAGCAGCGTCGGGTCCGTCAGGGGGGCTAGCCAGTCAGCAGGCTGTAGCGAAAGGAGCGAACCGTTAGCCGCGAAAAGTCCACCCACTCGTAGCGGACTGTAGTGGATAGATGAGAACGCCGAATCTGTCTTCCGGAGGTGAAGGCTGTGTCGCCGGTGAAGGAACTGGGTATAAGCAACCGGCGAGTTCTCCGTGGTCATAGAGGGCTGCATGCTGACAAGGATGAGCAGTGAAAGCTCGGAACCACTCGTGGGCAGCCTAGGCGCTCCCGCACAGCAAAGGCTCTCCGTATAACCAGCGAATGCCGGGAAATCGGAGAGTGCACACGAGTGGCTCGGATGAGGTCAATAAGTGTTGATGGACAGGGACACTACAACCCTGACCGGAGCGAGGACCTCTGGGGTAAGGCCGTGAGGCCCTAGTGACTGTATCGGAAGAGAAAACCTGCCCGGCACAGAACGGGATCACAGGTCTCAGTCTTGGACGATACGAAGGATGAGAGCAAACTGTTGTGTTGCGTTGCGTACGCCGGGAGCAGGCTTAAGCAAATCAGCCGACAGGAAGGCATCATCTGAAATGTCAGCCTTGAAGCCGTACTGGGGAAAACCCGCCGTACGGAATTTTAGAGGGGGTTATGGAAACGGCGGCATCATTCGAAGCCCGCTTAGCGCCATAGCCCTACTCGACTTTCACATCGGTTAACAGTGCCGGGATGGTGTTGATTACTTTCTAAATTCCGGGTTGATAGCGTTCAGGTACTCAACGGGTGGTTTGTATTGATGATCTATCCCATGGGAACGAGGGCCTAGTCGCGAGCGTTCGCTGGCGACTGAGCACCTTGTTTACGCTTTACCGCGACTCGGAAATAACTAAATAAGCAACATCGGAGCGCAGTGTTGCCGGAAGAGTAATTGAAGCCCACAATTCACTCGGAACTTTGAGAATCGACGGGTGGGAACTGGAGACGCGACTGTAGGCGATAGTTGATGGTTCAGAGGTTACCGCGCAACCAGTGAGTGAATTCTCTTGACGGCCTCTGCCAGGCCGTCTTCCGCGCGCATTTTGGCGCCGACTGCTGAAGCCCGCTCGCGCATCTCTGACGTTCGAGCAGCGGCGATCGCGCGAGACAAGATCGCGGCCGTGACGCGCTGAATGCTCGGCGTGGCAGGCGCAATGCCTCGCCGCCGCAACTGCTCGGCCCAGAAGGCCTGATCGGCGGCAAAAGGAAGAACGACCGAAGGCACTCCCGCACGCGCTGCGGAGTGCGTGGTCCCGGACCCGCCGTGATGAATAACCAGAGACGTTCGTGGGAACAGCCAGTCGTGCGGGGTGTCGCCTATGACGCAGAAATTCGCTGGCAACTTCAGCGTATCCACGCCGCTCCATCCGGGATAAAACAGGGTCCGCTGGCCGCCTACAGCAGCAATCACCACGTCCAGCAACGCGCGAGGATCGTAACTCAGCATGCTGCCGAATCCCACATAGATCGGCGCGTCGCCCGCGGACAGAAAGCTCCGCAGCGATTGGGGGCTATCCCACTCGCGCACTGGACGCACCCACTGCCCGCATATCCAGGCGTTGTCCGGCCAGTCCGCCGGTTGCGGCAGCAAGCTGGGAGAGATCCCATAAAGGATGGGATGACCGGCCCAGATCTTGCGGCCGCGCGCCAATCCCGCGTTTGAGCGCGCCGCATTAACGGATTTGCGAAACGCCCGCCACAACAGTTCGGCGACGAAGAGATGACTGAAACGGTTGAGCCATCGTGGCATGAACCGCAGGGACATTAACGGCGATGGGAACTCCGAGGTCGGCGTGACCGGAAACATTCCCGCACCGATGACCGGAACGGCCAGTTTCTCAGCCGCGGAGAAACCGATGTACGCAGCCAGGCCTGAAACGATCAGCCCGTCGCTACCCGCTGCTACGTCGAGAACCTGTTGCATCCAGGCATCGGCGTTCTCGTTGGTGAGGCGTGCCAGCGCCTTGGCGTTTGCGTTTACGCTGTACCTCCGCGAAGAGGCTGACGGCATGCTGGTGACCGACTGCAAGGTCCCGCGAATGTCGCCGGTCAGCGCCACGTGCGGGACACCGAGATTGCGAGCACTGCCCAACGTTCCGCCGTCGGCAAGCATAGTCACGTCGTAACCGGCATCCATCAGTGCGCGACAGAGGGCTGCGATTGGCCGGGTGTCGCCCTCCGAGCCGTACGTTAACGCAACCAGCTTCATGCTTCCTCCCGCGCATTTGCCCAGCCGCGGCTGGCGGAACGGCACAAGAATGAAAAGTTGCAGGGCCGCATCGAGCACACGGCGCAGATCCATATTCTGGGTGGCCAGCCAAGCAGATACCGGGTGGTCCACCGAGCAGGCCAGAGGAACCATGCAGCGCGACCATGAACATGACGCGATCATATTGAAACGTGGTCACGGTCGGTTTACCCGCCATCGGAAGTAGTCCCCAAAGGGCCACTTTGCACATGCCCACCGTTCGCACGCCGAAACAGATTTCGCTCAAGACGCAGCACTGTCTGCAATCTTGTGGAATAATCGCTGGTGCTTTTCAAGGTCCAGCTTTGCCTTGATTTGCTGTTCTTCCTTCTGTCGGGCACGGTTGCGTATGCCAGGTTCATTCAGCCCGAGCAAAATGCCCGGCGGGTCCGGTCTCGTTGACGCGGCCACTGCCTCTTCCAACTTTGTACAAATCTTGCACGGCATTTGCTTTTACCCTTGGTTGAAGCGTACACGTTAGAGGTCGCAACCGGGATGCAAGCGAAAGGCAGTTCGGTGCTCGGACGTCTCAGGTCGGGATGGAGGGCGGCCAACCGGAACTAGCTCTAGATCTGAGAAGCATACGCCGCCCGTGTCGAATGGGATCGTCGTTCCTCGGAGTGGGCCACCAGTTGCCCCTTCATTCCTCTTATCAATTGAGGCAAAATTGCAGAGGTGTATCAAAGGAGACAGCTTTCTCTAAACGCAGATGTAACCCTTGTTCGCGCACCCTGCGATGCGGACTAGGAAGCATGCGGCTCCCGTTCTTGATTCTCCACATTTTCGCTGGCACCATCGGCTTGCTGTCCGGCACATTCGCTGTTGCCGTCCGCAAAGGCAGCCGCCTACATCGCGCCTCTGGAAACATCTTCACCGTCGCGATGCTTACCCTAGCCTCTAGCGCCCTCTGTCTCGCCATCATGAAGTCGCAGCACGGCAACATCATCGGCAGCATCATCACCTTCTACATGATCACCACGGCGTGGCTTGCCGGCCGTCGTCGGGGCGTAGGCCGGCTCGACTTCGCCGCACTTCTCATCGGCACCTGCGGAGCCGCCGCCATTATCGCGCTCGGCGTCTGGTCCATCCACCACCCCGACAAGAACGCCCCCGCTGCCATGTGCTTCTTCTTGGCAGCCGTCCTCCTGCTCGCCGCCGCCGGAGACATCCGCATGCTCGCTCGCGGGGGCATCTCCGGCAGACCGCGAATCACGCGTCACCTATGGCGCATGTGCTTCGGCCTCTTCTTCGCTACAGGCTCCTTTTTCCTCGGCCAACAACAGGTCTTTCCGGCGTTCCTGCGCGGCTCCATCTTCTTGACCGTACTCGCCCTCTTGCCATTCCCATTAATGATCTATTGGCTCATTCGTGTCCGCTTCAGCAATGCTTACAAATTACCGCCACCACCCAGGCCGATAGCCGTGGCCCCTTAAACCCTTGCGACACTCTCGGCGGTCGCGGCGTTGTTTATCGTCTTTAGGCCAAACGTCTCCCGACCAAGCGGGTTCAGCACCCATCGATGAAGTGACCGTAACTACTGGCATGGTCCGCCGCCTCAGCCCCTGGAGGGTGTAGAGGTAAGCAGAGGAGGTGTTCCATGGAGATTCGCACTATTGGCATCGATTTAGGGAAGACGGTCTTTCACCTTGCAGGCGTGAACGCACGGGGTGAAGTTGTAGTTGTCAAGAAATGCTCGCGGATTCAGCTGCTTCGCTTTACCTCGAACCTGCGCAAGTGCCTGATCGGCATGGAGGCCTGCGGGGGATCACATTTCCTGGGCCGTGCTCTGCGGGAACAGGGGCACGATGTGCGTCTGATGCCGGCCCAGTATGTGAAGCCATACGTGAAGACGAACAAGAACGATTACATCGATGCCGAAGCGTGTGCCGAGGCTGTAACCCGTCCCACGATGCGCTTTGTGCCCATCAAGACCGACGATCAGCTCGACTGCAGTCGCTGCACCGAGTGCGCGAACGGTGGGTGGGTCGGCGCACCGCGGTGATCAACCAGATTCGCGGATTGCTGCTGGAGCGCGGCATCACGATCCGCAAAGGGCGCCAGCATATTGAAACTGCTCTACCCGGTATCCTGGAAGACCCGGACAACAAGCTGTCCGGCTCATTGCGAGTACTTCTGACACAACTGCGGTTGGAGATGCAGTATCTGCACGGACAGATCGAGGAATCCGACAAGCTGATCGTGCGCATCGCCGGCGAAATTGAACCCTGCAGGCGCCTTGTCGCGATCCCTGGAATTGGACCGATCACTGCTACGGCCACGATCGCAGCCATCGGCAACGGAGCTGCCTTCAAGAAGGGCCGCGGATTTGCAGCCTGGCTGGGAGTGGTGCCCGGCGAGCACTCCACCGGAGGCAAACAAAAGCTCACCGGTACCAGCAGGCGCGGAAACAAATACCTGCGAAAGCTCTTCGTACAAGGAGCGCATTCGGTGCTGCTGCAGAGAACCAAACAAACTTCAGCTCTGAGTACGTGGCTGGCCAATCTCGCATCACGCAAGCGCCCTCAGGTGGCCACCGTGGCGTTGGCCAACAAAATGGCACGCATGGTCTGGGCGGTTTTGTACAAAGGAGAAACCTATCGCCCGCCGCAATTACGACAAACAATTGCAGCCTGATGGCCTGCACATGACGCCTGGCACAAGCGCCAGGCTTGGAAATCGCTGAAGCGATTCCCACATCTGCAGTCCAACGGCGACTGATCGAAGTTTTGAGATTCCTGCCAGGTTTGCTGGCGAACCTTGAGATGGCACAACGGTCGATCCCGGCGCTCCCGAAACCTGTAACCGGAAAATGCCTCCAAAGGCAGCGTTACTAAAAAGGACGAGGGCGCAGCGCATTCCATTCAGGCCAGGAGATCGCTACTCCAATTAAGGCCGGATACATTCGCGCAGACCTTTTCTGACATCCTCATTTTTTCGCTTGCAAAACGGCGGCGGACCATACATTCCGGTTGGCCCACAACTCGGGAACAATCCGCGACTCGCTCTTAGCGAGACCTCGCTCTCCCTGGAACTCCCCATGGCCTGCTGCGTAAACACCGTCAGCGTCCGGAGGTCAACCATCGTTCCAGGACGAACAATTCCGCGGCGATGAAGAGCGTCCCAAATAGCTCATGGTTATGCCTGGCTAGCCAAAGAGGCAGGTAGATGTCGAAATTATCAGCGCGTTCGCACGTGTGGCGAGCCGCGAGGTCGGTTAACGGGCACCGGCCCTTGTTCATTACGAGAATCGCGCACTCAACCAGGACGAGCCCGGTCAGGACCATCGCAGACAAGAACCGACCTTGGGCACCTTCAATGGAAATCGCGACGATACATCCGGCGAAGAAGAGCCAAATTAAGGTGTGCAGGATCTTTATCCCAACCAGAATGCGGTTTTGAGTTGATTGAGACATTATGAATTTACAAGTTTAGAAGGTTGCCGGGCTTGAGACGCAACAATGTCCTGCCTTCTCTATGAAGCGCCTCGCCAACTCATTGGCGAGATTGCCGTCGGTAAAGTGGAATTCAATCCAACGAAGCGTCAGGCAATTCATTCCGCAGGGCCACAATCCAACCGGAACCTTTATTTCTGCTTAGGCGGCAGTATCTTCGCAGACGAGGCTGCTTATTGGGAAACCAGTTGGAAATGTCTTCTGGGCCAGGCAGAGGATCATCCACCAGCAGCTGCTTGACCCAATCGGGAGCCACGTAATCTTTGCGATCAAGCGCCCAATGAGCCAATTCCTTTCCACTGTTTACATCAAAAAGCGTGCAGTCGAAAAACTCTTGGCCGTGAGGCGGAGCGGAATGAAATGCGACTTCGTCACCGTCTTTCAGGTATATCCAGTTTTGGATTGTGAATGCTGGCGTGGAGAACCTCCTCATTACATGCCCGTCTCGCCAAATATCCAGTTCCAAAGCGACAGGATATGAGTAACTCGTACCACCTTCGAGAGGCGTGAGCATTTGATTGGCAAGCCAACCGACGGTCCTTCCGTCCCGTGCGACCGCAATTTCTGCGAAGCCGCCGCCGTCCTGCCATTTCTTGGGTTTAATCGTACTGTCTCGATCATCTCCAGCCACAATATGCACCCAGCCTTTGCTATCTATGTGTGCTTCTTTAACGGCGGGACCAGTCGCGGCAAGTGCAAGCGTACACGCTGATAGCGCGCAGAGAATCGTGAGCAAGTTCCTCATGGGAAGATGCTAACGCTTTCGGAAAGCATGGTCGTCGAGATAATGGCTGGAAACGTGTTACGGTCGGATTACCGCTAGCCTACATCTGAAACGTCTCGCGCACGACAGCTTCGGGGAGGGTGAGTTGTGGTTGCGAGAAGTTTTCGATTAGGAGGTAAGAAGGAAGCCGCAGGCGTTGCGGTCGCGGTGATCCTGACTGGGATTATGGATATTGAATATGATTTGGACTTCCGGTGAGTGATTCCGGGAGCTGGTTTTTCGTCGTTGATGATGGACAGCGGTGAGCCAAGGGCAGGGCGATTTGCAATCCGGCGATTTCAGGATGCGAGTGAGCGTAGCGACGGAGCTGTTCTGAGCGCGATGCGCGCACTGGCGTAGAGAGTCACTTTATTTTT
This sequence comes from uncultured Acidobacteriaceae bacterium, assembly GCA_963745845.1. GTDB lineage: Bacteria > Acidobacteriota > Terriglobia > Terriglobales > Acidobacteriaceae > Telmatobacter. Next base: position 1,229,647 of record CAVUZE010000008.1, read on the forward strand.
TCAATTCTGTTCCGGCTTTTGTTGGCGGGTACATGTTCCGTAGCACTTCTTCAATTCCCTTGGCCCCGTCCTTTGTCCAAGCGTTAAATATAATCTCCATCTGTTCGTCTGTCGGGTAATGATTGGGCTTCTTGGCAGGCTGCATCGTTTCGGGCTCACCGTGCTGCCTTTTCATCATCAACTCCCTAGCACATTCTCGTGCAGTCGGCTTTCTTTGCAACTGCATTACGGAAGATGGTGATTACAATGTGATCAGCGTTTCACGAAATTCGCTGTGGTGTGAGTTCTGTTGAAAACCCGAAACGGCCCTTTCGCGCGCTGGAACTCTGGGCAAAGCAGCCGGACAAAACGGCAAAAACGGGTGTTATTTCCATATCGGCCGCCTCTATGTAAGTCAAAGTCAAGGGAAAAGCACAGAATTGCTGGGCGCGCACCGGAGGGCGCGCAATTGGTCTGATCAGGATCTGCCTCTACGCAACAGTGCCTCTCGGCCGATGATTCCTGCATCAAGCAGAACCACACATCCATTTGCTGTCTAAGACTCCGAAGAGTCCGCACAGAAGATTGAGTTTGTGTTCTCTGCCAGCCCCGAAACAATCCAACGGGAGCCTCCGGAGCTTTCACTCCTTCGCACAGTGGCCGATCTGCGGGGCCTGGCAGTCTGCGCATCGGAAAAATCCTGGTGTTTTTCATTCATGGGCAGGTTTTTAGGCTGCCACCGTGCCTGCGCGTTTCTCGGCAGGTACGAAATCCTGTTTTCTGCGTTCGACCGCAACCATCCAGGCCACCATCTTCCTGGCTACGGCCAGGGTGGCGCGGTTGCGATCTCCCCGCTGTTTTTCCTTTTCGTAAATCAGGCTCAGTTCAGGGCTGTATCTCGGTGCCAGCTTCGCGGCTTCCACCAGCACCTGCTGGATATGCTTGTTGCGCTGCTTGGAAATCGGTGTGCGTACGACCTTGTCTGCTGAACGCTTCTCGGCTCCGCACAGTCCGCAATAACTGATAGCGTTTTTGATCGATTGGAAGCGTGCCACATCCCCGATCTCCAGAACCCAGGTCAGGGCCGTAATCGGACCCACCCCGGGAACTGTCCTTAAACGCTTCAGCCTCTCGGCGAGCAGCGGATCGCGCTCCAGAGAGCTCACCAGTGCATAGTCCAGCTTCTGCGATCGGTTGATCGTCTCCCGGCTCAGCTTCAACAGCGGCCTGACACAGTCAATCTCTTCGTTGCCCGCCATCAGCTCGGTGAAGTAGCCCACTTTGTGTAATCGCTGCTTGTTGAAACTCACACCGGTCTCCATCAACAGGCCCGAGATCCGGTTCTTCATCTGAACCATCTGCTTCACAAGCAATCCGCGATAGCGCAGTGTACGCCGCCGGTCGCGGATCTCGGTCGATGTCATGTAGCACTCCGGAAGGAAATCACAGCGAAGACAGTCGGCGATCTTGCTGGCATCGATCTTGTCGTTTTTTCTCTTCGCTGCGGCAATGGCCCGTAGCATCAGGGGATGGGCAACCTTCACCTTTTCGGCATGCGGAAGCAGGTGATCGTAGATCCAGCCGGTGAAGATCGTCGCTTCCATGGCTATCATCCGGGGTTGGGGAAGGGTTTTGATCCACGCATCAAGTTCACGCCGCGTCGATCCAATCTTGCCTTCCTGATGGATCTTGCCGGCCGCGTCCTTCACGCAATAGCTGATCGTCTTCTTGTGAACATCAAGTCCGATGTAGTACATAGTGTCTCGAGGAGCCTCCGCGGGTAGTTCTCTGAATCAGCGCGCTGCTGAGTTCAGCCTTTGTAACACCCCGTGCTCCTCACTGACTTAGCATTCAAACAATCCGACCGGAACTCAGAAATCCTCTTCAACCTGGCTCGATGAATGCTTTGGCCCTGATGGCAACCTCAGGGGAATACTGATTTACCCTTGCCGAGGTGCTTATCGTTTGGCCGGAGTTATCCTCTCATGCATGGCATCCCCATTCGAGTTTCATCGCGAAGTTAAGCACGGGAATACAAGGCGCGTGCGCGAACTTTTGCAAACTGGCGCTGAGATCAACGCCAAAGATCGTTCAGGCTACACACCGCTGATGCATGCGCTGCAAAGCCCTACCGTTTCCGTGGAACTAGTGGAACTTCTACTCGATAGCGGAGGAGCCGTCGCAGAAACTACTTTGGAAGGCACTGAGTGCTCTGTTGCCTCCGTCGCCTTGAGAGGCGGCGACCCGCTGAAGCTGGCCTTGGTGGTCGATCGAGGCGCGGACCTCAGCTATATGAACAAGCACGGATACGATGCGCTGTTGGACGCGGTTTACGGCCGCTTCGCCGATCACGATCCACGCCTGCTCGATGTCCTGAAAATCCTCGTTGCTCGTGGCGTGGCACTGAACAGTGTGAGCAGCTATAGGGAATCTGCTCTTCGCGTGCTGTCAAGACTCGGCCGGTTCGATGCCGTCCAACTTCTCTTGGACGCTGGGGCCGATGAGTCGCATCTTGCCTGGACGCCGCTCCATCGCGCCGTTGCGCTGGGTTCCCTTGATGATGTAAAAGGCTTGCTCGAAGACGGTGCCGACTTGGAGGCCGTTGACTGGTGGCAACGCACCCCCTGGCTTGTTGCCGTAAAGTGTGGAGACCTTGAGAAGGCACGGTATCTGGTCGATCATGGCGCCGATTTCACCGTCACCGGGAAAAATGGAGCCTCCCCACTCAACTTCGCGATCGAAAGTTTTCAAATTCCGATGTTGAAATGGCTCATCGAACTCGACATCAGTGTGGAGTCAAGCGCCGATTGCTGCATAACCCCACTCATGAACGCCGTACGGGCCGAAGATGCCAACGCTGTCAACGTGCTTATCGCAGCTGGTGCCGATATCGACAGAAGGACCGAGTGCGGCACCGCACTCGGAAGCGTTCACAACCGTGAGATCGCTCTGCGTCTGCTCGAAGCAGGTGGTGACCCAGCAGAACTGTCTTTTGAAGGCCGCCGCGCCATTCTCGGTCTTGAGCCAGAACCAGAGATATCGCTCTTCGACGCCACGCCCGAGGAATACCGTATGGGATTCCGAGCATGTTGGGGCGACCACAATCCCGAACTGCTTGACCGAAGATTTTGGCAGGCCATGATTCGTTCCGGCATTGACGCTTATGTAGCAACGCAACTAAGCGGCGGTACTCGCGACGATTGCCCGGTCTGGTGCGCTCAGCGTTTCGGCCAGTCCCTCACGCTACTCCACGATGGCCGCGCCATTCAGATCGCGGGCGAGCACGAGGACCACTACGATCCTGATTTCTACATCTACAATGATGTTTTCGTGCACCACCCCAATGGTCGCATCGACATATTCTGCTACCCCAAAGAGGTCTTCCCGCCGACCGACTTCCACACCGCTACCTTGATCGGCGACGCGATTTACATAATTGGCCGTCTCGGATACCCAGGTTCGCGGCAATTCGGTGAAACGCCCGTCTACTGCCTGGATACAAACACGCTCCAGATCAGCTACATCAAAGCTACCGGCGACCAACCGGGGTGGATCTCAAAGCATCGTGCCGCCCGCGCCGGTTCACGTGGAATACGAGTTTGGGGCGGAAAAATCAGCGCGCTAACAAATCACAAAGAAACCTACGAAGACAATCAAGGATCTTGGGTGTTGGATATCTCACTTCTCCGGTGGCGGCGAGAGAGCGTTGAGGGCTGAAGTCTTCTCCTACGCTTCACCCGCGGCGGTCAATGCGAATTACCCCCAACCCGACCCAACCCGGACGTTATACATCCGTTACTGCCGGGTGGACCACTGTCGGGTGGACCACCTTACACCCGAAATCGGAATTGCCAGCGTTAGAAGCTAATTCAATTGAATTACAAGCCGAATCGGTTGCCATTCTGCTGTTACAGGAGTGTGGTAGATTCTTCGTCATGCGAAAGCGGCAACTTGTTTTCCTGCTGTTCCTTTCAGCGGCCTGTGCCATCGCGCAGGCCGGCGGCGGCGGACAATCGAGCCCACCCTGCACTTCCACCGTTGTCGGCGATCTGCGCATCGAGCATTTCGACAGCAAGGTACTGGGGGTACCTTCGGGCAAGGTGGAACCCATCATTGTGGTCGGCATCGACTCCCCGGTGGAGGCCTCCCGCGCCGCCTCTCCCCATCCTCCGCTCGACATGAGGGCGCGTAGCAGCATGCTCGTGGAGGACCCGGACAACATGACCTCCACAGCGTACCGGTTTGACTTTGAGCCGCATGGCCAGCGCCTGGCGCCATTCTTCACCACTGAATTGATGCCGCGGATCGAGAAGGAATATCGCGTCAGAAAGGACCGTGCCTCCACAGCCGTTGGCGGTTTCTCCTACGGCGGCGTGGCGGCCGTCAACCTGCTGGTTGAACTGCCAATGGTCTTCGGGATTGGGTGGATTGAAAGCCCGAGCGCCTCGCCGGCCAATGGCGCTCTTGCGCGCCGCACCCAGTATCTGGCCATCGCGCCGTTGCGTGCCTATGTGGGAGTTGGCGACCGCGAGTCGATGAAATCTTACAAGCAGATGAGCGACGCGGGCCTGGATCCCGCCGCCTTTGACCGCAACTTCGCGCATGACGCCCGCGCCATCGCGGACAACTTCAAGGCTGCGGGCGGCGCCGATCCCCAGGTGCTATTCGTGGAAGAACCCGAGGCCGACCATAGTGAAGCCAGTTGGGCTCGCCGCTTTCCGGCCGCCATTGCATTCTTGTTCCCGGCGCAGAAGTGAGCCTCTCCGCGGAGAAGCGGGTGAAACCCTCGCAGGCCGCATGGCCCACGTTGGGAACTCCACCGCGCACAGCGCGAGGTTGCCCCATGTCTGCCGCGTTGGAGACGTGGGAAAACCGGATGCATCCTGGCCGCGCTCAAAGCACTTTCCCCGCAAGCATGCCGCTCGCGGTACTGGATGTATCGACCGCCCTTGCTGAACCGGCGTGAGTCACATCACGCTGGCTTCCATAATCGCCACCACACACCAGCAGCCACGTCCGAGGTCGGGGAAGTCCTGAAACTGGTCGCAACACAGATCCATCCCGAACCAACCCGGCATCGAGTGAGCGTGGGCGGAGCGAGTCTCCACGATTTGGCATTGATGGATGAACCTCGCGGCCCGTAGACTCCATGCATGCTCAAACTGCTGGGGTTTCTGCTGCTTGCTTCCCTGCCCTCATGTGCCTCAGAGCTGGTCCTGGGCGATTTCAGAACAGATCTGATCCCACATTCTGTTCCTTATGCGGTGCTGCTGCCGGATGGATATAAAGTTGGACCCGCACTGCCCATGCTGATGATGCTGCACGGCGGAAACAGCAGTCGCGACGAACTCGTGCGCATGCGTGGGGTTTTCGACGAGGAGTGGAAGTCGGGCCGGCTGCCAAAGATGGTGGTCGCCACGATTACCGCTGGTCCCGCGTGCATGTACATGGACTTCAAGGATGGAAGTGAGAAGTGGGAGTCGCTCATTATCGGTCCATTTCGCACGTTCGTCCAGACGACTTATAACGCCAGCGCCGATCCCCAAAAGAACCTGTTGATGGGAGTTTCGATGGGCGGTGAAGGAACGCTGCGTATCGGGCTAAAACATCCGGAATTGTATGGCGGAATCGCGGCAATCTCCCCTGGGCTGCAAACCGTTCTTTCTTGGAAAGATGTGACACCGGCGATGCACTGGTGGATCATCGACGAGCAGATGCAGGCCGCTTATGGAAAGCCCATCGATCCGGCGTATTGGGAGGAGAACAATCCCAATATGATTGTGGTGCGGCAAAACCAGAGAATTCTCGACTCAGGCATACAGATTTATCTCTCCGTGGGAGACGAGGACAGTATGCTCTTCACCGAGCGAGTCGAGCACTTTCATCAGATGCTTCTTGAGCACGGAATCAAACACGAGTACCACGTTGTCCATGGAGGCGACCACTTCGGGCGCATGATGGACCTGACGTTGCCGGAGCGACTCGAGTTTCTCGGGCGGGTCGTGAATCCGCCCGGACCCGATCCGATGATGCAGCAGTTCAGAGAGGCCATCGCGCCGATGAAGAAGAAATTTGCTCTTCAGTAAGCAGGGAATACGGTCGAATCCCATAATCGAGTCAGATTGCGGGTTCTGGTAGTAGGATTACCCCCTATGGGGAAGTAACCCAAAAACGAGAACACGGGGGTTACTTCTCAATCGGCCACTAACCGTTCCGAACTCGCAGAATCGCACCTCTTCGGGTTTGGAGGCGGGCATTGGACTGGTCAGTTGCGGCACAATTTAGAAAAGTTCGTGCACCTCTCCTCCGACCGTGGCTACACTGTTCTGATGATGGACGACTTGTTGGCTCGCGTCCGGGAGCAGTCGGAACACTCGGAACTTTCGGTACGCGCGCCCGCCTTGCTGCATATCGCGCGTGTCGAACGGTCCTTTGATGCCACCGCGGCGCATCAGACGTTCCGGCGCGGTCTTGATGCGGTGCAAGAAATGGTCGGCGACGACCGACAACTCTTCCTTCAGTTGGCGAGGAACATAGCCGCGGCGATGGACCCCGGTTTGCTAACCGAGATTCCCGTCGAAGAGGGCGGGCCGCCCTTCGGGGGCGACCTCCTCGTGGCAACGATGGTGGCGCAGGGGTACGTGGATGCTGCATATTCCTATGTGCTGAACTCCGACGATAATGCATTCCCATTCGTAGGTCTGACGAACCTCATGCACGTGCTCAAAAAGGAAGAGGACCGCGTCGCCGTTCTCCGTCGCGCTGCAGAGGCTTGGCGCAACGGTCGTGCCGATTCCTGCGAAGATTTTTTCCGGCGAATGGGACGCGATGGATTCATCCGGTTATTCCAGTGGCGTTGGACACTCTTGCCAGCCGCAGAGGCCCGCGAAATCGCCCGGGAAATTGTCCGCTCCGCTCTCGATGAGCCCGACCACCCCATGAATTTCGGCTATGGCGAGGGTCCCGCGATCAGCTCGAAGCGTGAAAACTCGCTCTTTGAAATCCTCCATGTCCTGCAGCATCTCGATCCGCCTCTTGCCGACTCACTGATTGCCGACCATGCGCAGTTGGCAGCCATCACACTGCGCTACCCGAACGGATTAGAAACAGTGATGCAAGAAGCCGAGGAGCGGCAGAAGAAAGCACCCAGGCAGAGCTCTGACAGCGAAGATGGCGTTGGCGGCGACCCACGCGACTTTCCCTTTCAGCGGGCGCTCCTCGCGGCTTCGCGTGATCGCGATTTCAAACCAGCAATGGAGCATGCGCTTGAGAAATACCGCGAAGACACTGGGCCCGAGAATCCGAATTATGCTCCCAAGGAGTTCTGGGATTCCACCTTGCGCTTCCGAAAGCTTTTTTACAGAGCCGGAAAAAGCTGGGAACGAAAGCCACAGACTATCTGGAAATGGTTCCAGATAATGACCTCCGGCTCTTCTCCGGAATCGAACTTGCTGGCGTGCTGGCAGGCGTGGCTGAGTTGTGGTCGACCGAGCAGGTTCATTGGGGGCGTCAGGCCGCTCTACCAAAAGGGACAAACGAACCCGTGATAACCTGCTCCAGCTGTGGGCTGGCAGCCAAGGGAGAGCCGATGCGCAGCCCCGACGGGTTGGCGATCCGCTGTCCCAAATGCAAGTGGACACCCGGCACGGAAACCCGCTGGGGTTGCAAGTGTGGGCATCTTTGGAACACCTTTTTGACCCATGGGCTCTGCCCGGCGTGCCAATTTCAGTGGACCATCACTGGGTGCCACCAGTGCGGAGAAGACTCACCCCACTCAGAGTGGTACGAACAGAACTAACAAACATCTCAATCGCGCTTCTGCCCGCTCTTCCCGCTGATAAATCTACGTTGCGACTGGATGCCAACAGGGCGGAATTCTGGGCCCCCAACCCGGACAGAACTCGAAAATCGGGTGTTCTTAGGCATGGTTCACGATACGATCTGAATTCAGACGACAGCTCGCTCACACAAAGAAAGCCACATGAGAAGGTTCATTATCACCGGTGCGCCAGGTGCCGGGAAGACGGCGATCATCCGTCAGTTAGAACTCGATGGGTTCAGTGTCGTCGAAGAGGCGGCTACGGACGTCATCGCAGCCGCGCATGCGCAAGGAACGGTTGAACCCTGGAGACTGTCCCTCGTTTATTGATGCAATCGCTAATCTGCAAAGGGACCGTCAGATTCGAGCGTCTTATCAACCAGATGAAGTTCAGTTTCACGATCGTTGCGTTGTATGTACCGCGGCATTGTCAGTCTTCCTCGGGCACCCTTCTTCGCCCTCTCTGGCCGGCGAACTTGAGCGCATAAAAAGGGAAGCAATCTACCAAAAACAAGTCTTCTTCATTCGCAATCTTGGCTTCATCACACCTACCGATGCGCGGCGCATAAGCTTTGAAGAAACGGTTCGCTTCGAGAGAATACACGAAGAAACTTACCGAGACTTCGGCTTCGAACTCGTCTCAGTCGAGCCAGGAACTGTGATGGAACGGGTCAGCACAATCAAAGCGGCCATTCGTTAGTCGAAACGGATTTCGTGCGACCTGCCGCCGAAACGTGCAGACCTCAAGAACTGTTATGTCCGAATCGGCCACACTCCCGGAACGGCAAGATCGGTACGCTTCGGACTTGAATCTGTCGGCCACAAGCCCTCCGGGGAGATTGCATGCAGCCAAAGAACCTCGGGTTTCGCAGCAGTGACGTGCGCGATTGCGGGACCTACTCCGACATCAGCCCGATCGTCCTCAGCCACGTCTCCACCAACTCAGGCCATGCCGTCACAGGAAGCCTAGTACGCCGAAGCCCGAATGCGTGCCCGCCCTGCGCATACAAATGCATCTCCACGGGAACCCCAACCTTCTTTAGCGCCGCATAATAGCTCAGAGAGTCCTCGACACGATCCACGTGGTCATCCTCATTCTGGAGTAAGAACGTAGGCGGTGTCTGACGGGTGATATGAGTACGAATATCCGGATTCAATGCAAAACTGTTATCAGCAAGCGACAGGTGTCCAGGATAGATAGCCACCGCAAAATCCGGGCGGCAGCTCTGTTTGTCGGCCGCATCTACAGCCGAATACAAACGGTGCTCAAAATGTGTGCTTATTGCTGCCACCAGATGCCCGCCCGATGAAAATCCGATCACCCCAATCTTATGCGGATCGATATGCCACTCCGCGGCGTGAAACCGCACGAGTCCCACTGTCCTCTGTGCATCTTCCAACGCAATCGGTGATTTTGGATATGGCCCTGATCTCGGATCCGGTGCGGATTTCGGATACATTTCCGGACCTGGCACGCGGTACTTTAACAGTACACACGTGACTCCCTTCTGCGTCAGCCAGTCACAGACCTCGGTGCCCTCAAGATCGATGGCCAGGCTCTCATAACCCCCTCCAGGAAACACAACGACCGCAACACCCGTATTTTTTCTAGTCGGCGGATAGAGTGTCATCGTAGGCCGCGAGACGTTGTCAATATAAACATACGTCCTGCCAGCGATCATCTTGCCCGACGGGTCCGGCCCTGTATTCTCCGGCCCCGTGACAGGCTGCGCATCAGGCACTGCCCCTGGCCATATCGGCACTTGCGTATGTCCGGGCGACGGCTGCCAGGCAGGTGTCTGTGCGTTCAGACCTCCAAACGCAGACAAAACATAGAGAGCTAGGAGCAGAGCCTTCATCACAACCCAGGACAGGATAGATCACTGGTGACAGTTGCAGAATCTCCCAGGCATTCAGCGAGCCTCCGCAGTTGAATTCCGGGCTCCTGGACTATCAACCGCAACTCGGAATGCTCCAAAAACCAGGTCACTTCCGGATGGCCCACAACCCAACCGCGACTCCGTCACTGAGTGGTTTGGCCCTGTTTACCAGTGGAGGAGTGGGAACGACCCTTCGCGATGCATTCAACGCAAATCCGACAAGAAGCAGCCAGAGGGTTCGCTTATCCTCACCAGGTCCAGAAGAACAGGCATTCGAGTGTTTCCATTCCGATACTTTCAACGCTGTCATCAGTGTCTCGCCACAAACCGTCCTCTATAAGCGCTCGGAGCAATTCCAAAGGACCGTTCGAAGGCGCGCCGGAAATTATCGCTGTCGCTGAATCCCACCGAGCAGGCTACGCTCTCCACCGTACACTCTGGCGCGGAGAGGCGAAGCCGCGCTTCATCTAGACGCAGTCGCCGCACAAATGAAGCCGGGCTGCTACCAAACTCTTGGGTAAAGCGCCGAGAAAATTGCCGTGGGCACAACGATACTCGCGCTGCAAGTGCCTCGACCGAAAGATCCTGATCCAGATGCGCCAGCATCCACAGCAAAAGATTCGCAAAGCGACTGCGCGATTGTACTTGAAACTGCAGCGGCTCCGAATATTGCTCCTGCCCTCCAGATCTCTTCACGTACACGACTAGTTCGCGTGCGACCGAAAGCGCAACCTCCGAGCCGAAGTCGTCCTCAATCAAAGCCAGCGAGAGATCGATGCCCGCTGTCACTCCCGCAGCGGTCCAGTATTTCCCGTCCCTCACGTAAAGCGAGCTGGAATTCACCTTTAGCGCCGGATAACGCTTCGCCAAATCTGCAACGAATCTCCAGTGCGTCGCGACTTCTCGGCCGTTCAACAATCCCGATGGTGCGAGGCCGTAGATCCCCGTGCAAACCGATGCGATCCGCCGTATGGAGCCAGCGTTCTTTTGCAACCAGGCCGTAAGCTTCTGTTGGCCGTTGGACTCGCGCAAGCCTCTGCCGCCGGGGATGAGAAATGTGTCCACGTCGCGAATGCCGAAGAGGCTCTTTTTGGCCGTGACCGTGAGTCCGAATTCGGAATGAAACGTCTTGGATTCCAGCGCCGCTATGGTGACTCGATAACATTCCTCCGTGCGTGCCTTTGACGATCTCACGTGCGCGCACGCAAACGCCTCCATCGGCCCGACGAGGTCAAGGCCCATGATTCCGTCATATCCGAGGATCACGATGTGTCTTGGCTTCATTTGTGTGCCCGGACGGAGCCATAAATCACCCCGGTGCACGAAATCTGCGAAATGTCCTAAAAAGCCGGATAATTGTCATTTGAGACATTCCAGTGTAGCCGTAAGCTGGTCCTGTTCGCAATCTCTTCAGGCAGGGGGTTCACCAATGACCAAAGGAATCCGCACGGTTTCCGCTCTGATCGCGCTGTGCGGCGCGTTCGCCGCAGCCAGCTACTTTCACCGGGCGAATGCGCAATCTGGCTCTGCCCAGTTGCGCATCCTCAAACCGCCCGCCACTGGAGCGATCAACGTGGCCTTCATCGTCTCCGACCAGACCGCTCTGATCGATCTTGCAGGGCCATGGGAAGTATTTGGTGATGCCATGACCACTCACGATGGCCGGCCCTGGCGCGGTGGCGACGACATGGTCATGCCCTTCAACCTGTACACCGTCTCCGACTCGCAGAAATCGATCTCAGCCGCCGGTCTTCAGATCGTTCCCAACTTCACCTTCGAGAATGCCCCCAGGCCCCAGGTGATCGTCGTTCCCGCACAGGGCGGCCGAACCGAAGCGCAGAAGAGATGGTTGCTGGAGAACGCCAAGATGGCGGACATAACCATGTCGGTGTGCACAGGGGCCTCCATGCTCGCTGCCTATGGCCTGCTCGACCATCAAAGAGCAACCACCCACCACATGTTCGTGGATGACATGCAAAGGAAGTATCCTGCAGTGCATTTCGTCACTGGACTGCGCTACATCGATAATGGCAATGTTGCCACCGCGGGCGGCCTGAGTTCAGGAATCGATCTCGCCCTGCATGTGGTTGAACGCTATTACGGAAGGGAAATTGCGCAAGCAACTTCTGACTACATGGAATACAAAGGTGACCTGTGGAAGAACCCGCAATACGGAGGTGTCAAATATGTCTCGGGTCAGTGAAGGACCGGTGCTCCCAAACCTCAAGCGGAGAGCGCGCGTAGCGGAGGGACTCATGCCGAAGAAGACGATCTGGCCGTTCGCGCGGGCAGTCGTTGTCCAGGTTGTCCTGGCAAGCGGAATCTGTCAGACACAGGCGCAGGCGGTGAAGACCGCGTATCCGGCCATTGCCCCTTTAGATCAGTATCTGATGCCCCAAGAGAACTCAGAGATCGCGCTGGCGCGCAGTGCTGCTCCCGCATCCATTTCGGACAGCGCCGAAGTGATGGTGTTGGGACGACATGGATACATGACCGCAGTGAAAGGCACAAACGGCTTTCTCTGTATTGTGGAACGTTCCTGGGGGGCCGCCACCGATCACCCGGAATTTTGGAATCCCAAAGTCCGCGCCGCCATTTGCTTCAATCCGCCGGCCGCAAGAACTTTCGTGCCCATTTACCTGATGAAAACCAAACTGGTGCTGGAGGGTAAATCAAAGTCGGAGATTGTTGCGGCGACCGAGTCGTCATTCGATAAGAAAGAACTGCCTGCTTTGGAAGCGGGCGCGATGTGCTACATGATGTCGAAGCAGCAGTACTTAAGCGACCACGACATGAACTGGCATCCGCACCTGATGTTTTTTGTTGCGGGCGACGCGGCTAAAAGCTGGGGGGCCAACCTCCCAGGTTCGCCGGTGATGGCGGCAAATGACCCTGAAGAACGGGTGACGATCTTCCTTGTCTGGGCTGGAGAGTGGTCCGATGGAACGCCGGCTCCGTCGATGGAGCGCTGAATCAAATTGGTGCTCACCTCTTACGTTTCCAATCCTTAGATTTCCTGTCAACCGGGTCGGCGAGCGCCAAATCGATGCACTCACCCAGCACGATTTCGCAGCCTGATGTCGGGTCGCGAGAGGATCACCCTCTTCTATGAGAAGGTCATAAAAGTCAAGGCCGACATGGCGGCCTTTCGAGTTGAACTTCACAGTGACGGCGAGCGCTGTCAAGGGCGTCCGGAGGACGTTCATCTTGACCCTTGACAGGGATCGTCGTCATAGGACACTTGGTGCAGGAACGAAGCGGAACCGTTCTTGTTCAGCTTCGTTCCTTAATTGGAATAGACATCGTTTCCGCTCTTTTCTCCTGAGTCCGATGAAACTGGATGGTTGCATCCACGCTGCCGGTCTTCTATCCGCACTCTGAATGGGCCACTCTGTGGCCCGGTGCATGTTGGAGTCCGATTTCACGTCCCAGGTCCGACATCGAGTGGCGGACCTGGGTTGCTAGGGTGCTGCCATCTAACCGGCGATCTCAAGGGACCAGAGGGTCACCCGCAGTCACCCGAACAAGGCGGTGGATTTGCTTCCAGCTTAGCCATGAAGAAAAGTCTGATTTGCGATTAAGAACAGATTTGCGTTTTGTCTCCTACGCTGCAGCCAGCGCGACCGAGGCATGACGCAGAGGCTCGTACACTGCTCCACTGATCCAGAGCCGATGCAGGAGAACAGCAAGTTTTCGTGCTACCGCAACCGTCGCTCGCTTTTTCGCATTCTTTCCTCCGCGCTCGCACAGCTTCATTCCAAATCGTCGCAAATCGCAGTCCGGCCCGAACGGTCCGAGGATGTAGTGGGCGCTGCCTACCAGCAACTTGCGTAACATCCTGTCGCCCGCCTTGCTGATGCCTAATTGCGGCTGACTGTCGCCGGAATCCTCCTGCGCAGGTACCAATCCCAGATACGGGCCTACATCGCGACTCTTGGCGAACCTGAGCGGAGTTTCCAAGGTCAGCACGTACGCCAAGGACGTCACCGGCCCGATTCCAGTCACCTGCCGTAATAACTCGGTGTGCTGATATTTCTCACGGGCCAGATGTTCGATTTTCTGCTCGTAACATTTGATCTCCTCACTCAGGCTCGCAATCAGACGCAAAAGCGGCTGGATCGTCTCCCTGATCGGCTGCGGAATCTCCGCTGCCACTTTCCTCGAGAAAGCCTCCGTGGAGCTGCTCGACAGTCTCGTTCCTCCCATCGTCTTCACCAGGCCGCGCACGGCGCTGATCAACTTGGTGCGCGACTCCACCAGAGCCTCACGTGCGCGAAGCACCACCAGGTCTTCGCGTACCTCCGTGCTCCGATGCTGTATCGGATACAGCGATTTCGGATCCACACGACCCAGCCGAGCCAGCTTGGCGGCATCAATCCGGTCGTTCTTGCGCCGGCGCCGCTTGGATCCATCCATCCGCCGTGCATTGGCAACCAGCACTTCATGGCCAAGTCCGGCGATCACCTCCCGCACCCACGCCGAATGCGTTCCCACTTCGATCACCACACGCGATCGGCTCAGACCTTGAAAGAACTCCCCTATCGCCTGCGGACTCGTCCTGAACTGACCCTCCGTCAGCGTTTCTCCGCCCAGTCCCAGGATGCAGTAGTTGCTCCACTGGTCCCCCAGATCCACTCCCACCGTCAAACGATCCAGGTTAGGCCTCTCTCCATCACCCACAACCCGGTCCTCGCATGCTACCGAAACTCCCTCCCCCTCCAGTTGTTTTGTCAGTTGCGCGACTAGTTCCGACATCACTTCCTGCGGCTCCCGCCGCATCGGCTTCGTCTCCCTGCGGGACGACTCTTGGCTATTCGAAAAACTGCTATGCTTCTTCACGGGTCGACCTCCATCCTTCCGGATTGCACCTCGAGTGCGTTGATCACCGCAAGCTTATCGCTCGGCGATCGGGGTCGACCTTCTCATCCCATCTATTCGGAAGTAGCCCCAAAAACTGGTTGCTTCCCCACATAGCGACCGCGCAGTCGACGCGCCACGATCGGTCGTACAATGTGGGCGAATCAGCACGTGTGTGTGAGGTCCAAGGCGATGAAAGGGCTCGTATTCCTGGTTCTGACTTCTATTACAGTGGTCGGACAAGTCCCCGACAAGATTAAGGCGATCACTTTTGATCGCGCCGACGCGGAACATTGCAGAGTTGTGATGATCGAAGGCAGACCAATGCTCCAGACGGTGTACGGGGGGACGAGCGTTGCCGTCGGATTGCCTGCCAGCACGGGCGACCGGGACTTTCGCGTCTTCGTCGTTGTGCAACAGACCGGTCCAGGCAAGGCGCAAGTGAATCCGAAGGAATTCTCCGCGTTGTATTCGGATCAGGCGCACACGCGGTTCTCGTATTACGACAAGGCGGCGGAAGTGGACGAGCGCAAGGTGCCCCAAGAGACACAGGAAGCGGGCATCGTTGCGGCGAGTTCGCAGGGAGATTCCGGGATGCAAGGAGCTGTTCCCGTACCGGGCCCGGAGGCGGACAAAAACTTGCAGGCGAGCTCGCAGCGAATAAGAGACGAGGATCTGAACGCGCCTACGAGAAAGCAGGAGGAGGCGCGCGAGGAGAAGCAAAGTAATTCATTGCCTGGCTCAACTGTGACGCCGCCCGAGCTTTACCTGCGCCGGACCACTCTACGCCAAGGAAGTTCTGCCGAGGGGTTTGTGTACTTCAGGAAGCCGACGGGATCAAAGCTGAATATTGGTTCACGGGATTTGTTGTTCGAGATCGATATCCCGGTGAACGCCGTCGTGTTCCGCTTCAGCTAAGTTTTTTGGACTTGCGAGGGAATGGTGGCCGATCAATTCGGCCTTTTCGCGCATAACACCTGAATGCCCCCCCATGCTGAAGTAACCCCAAAAAATGGCAAAGCGGCGGTTATCTCCGGATAGCCCACAAACCGACCGGAACCCACGACAGCGAGCTATTCCTTCCCATAAGCCGACTTCGAGGGAGTGATCCAGATGTGAGCGCAAATCATTAGGATTCCAACTCACTCCATTGCGCGCGAAAGCCCCTCTAAACGTGCCGCTCTTTAGGGTGTTTTTCGGTGGGGTTTTCCGCTCAAGCCGCAAATGGCGCTTAGAATGCGAATTGAAACACGGCCAACCCTCCGCGATCGTTAACCGCCAAACCAAATTCTCGGAAGAGGTTTTATGACAAGGGAAGCAAGCAATCTAAAGCCACGGCGTGAATTCCTCAAGCTGGCCGCGTTTACCGGTGCGGCAGCGCTCACGGGAAATCGAGTGGCAGCCGCAGCGGAACAAAATGCTGGTCCACAAGCAGCGGACAGTCATCAGAACGACGACAAGATGGAGTTCCTTCATGTCAGCGGCCGTCACATCGTTAATTCGCAAGGGAAACAGGTTCGCCTCAGGGAACCTGTCCCGGCGGCTGGATGAACATGGAGGATTTCATCAATGGGCATCCAGGCGCGGAGCATACTCTCCGGGCGCAGATGGCAGAAGTGCTTGGTCCAGACAGAGCACAGTTCTTCTTCGAGCGACTGCTCGACTACTTCTTCAACGAAGACGATGTGATCTTTCTCAGAAAGGCCGGCGCCAGCGTCGTCAGGATACCTCTTAACTATCGACACTTCGAGGACGATGCCGCTCCTTTCAAATACAAGGAGGCGGGTTTTGCCCGTCTCGATAAAGTGCTGAGCCACTGCGAAAAACATGGTCTCTATGTCATTCTCGACCTTCATTCGGCGCAGGGGTGGCAGAACGTCCACTGGCATTCTGACAACGCATCGCGCATCAGCCTTTTCTGGGACGTTCCGTTCTATCAGGATCGCTTCGTTGCCCTTTGGCAGGAGTTTGCGCGGCGCTACAAGAACAAGGCCGTCATCGCCGGCTACGACGTGCTCAACGAGCCTTGCGCGAACAACGCCGTGGGCGACTATCCATGGAACGTGGGTTCCAATTACAGGCCCAATTTTGACCGCATGAATGCCGTCTACCGGCGCCTGGTTACAGAGATTCGCAAGATCGATTCCAGGCACATCATCTTCCTTGAAGGGGATGACTACGCAAAGGACTTCTCGGGGTTCGAGAAACCCTTCGACGATAACCTCGCTTACAGTTCACACAACTACACCGTGCCCGGGTTTGGACCCGGCCGATACCCTGGCACCATCCATCCGCGATCGGCTGCGGCGGGCACTGGTCAGGAATGGGATCGGGCAAAACAGGAGCGCACCTTCCTCGATGCCGATGGAACGAAGTTCACCCAGCAGTATAACGTTCCGCTGTGGGTGGGCGAGTTTGGGTCTGTCTTTAATGGGCCTGCCGATGAGAGTGGCGACCGGCTTCGCGCGTTAGACGATCAGATTGGCATCTTTGAAAGTCACGAGGCGCACTGGACAACGTGGAACTACAAAGATGTTGGCGTCATGGGTATGCTGGCACTCGATCCTGCATCTCCGTACATGGAGCGCATCAGCGGCTTTCTCCGCAAGAAGCTCGCTCTTGGCACCGACGATTGGATGAAGTGGCTGCCGCCAACGCAGGTAAAGGATGCAACGGCTCAGCTCGCAGACCAGATCCGTCAAGTGGTTGATGATCCGCAGGTGGATGCGGGACTCAATGTACGGTGCATGAGCCAGACCCTTTTGTGCTTCTACACGGGAACCATGATGCAGCCGCTCTACGCCAGCCTCTTCAAAGGCCTGTCAGAGAATGAGCTGGAACACATCCTGTCTTCCTTTTCGGCAAAGCAGTGTGTGCCAAACCAAGATCTGGTGGACGTCCTCAGTAAATACATGGCCATGCCCACTCAGAGGTCGAGTACTGGCGGCTGATTCCCAGCCGACGCAATGCCGAGATCACGATATTCAATCGTGAGCCGCTTGACTTTACGGTCTAAAGATCGGACAAAGGGAATCGCACCCTTTCCGACTGTTAGTTTTATTTCACACAAAACCAAGGTCTACAGGGTGATAACAATTTTGCCTATCTGCTCGTTGCTTTCGAGATACCGGTAGGCTTCGACGGTTTGATCGAAGTGAAAGGTCCGAGCGATCTTCGGCTTGAAGGATCCATCCGCCAGCCGATCGTAGATGTACTTCTTCATGGTTTCCCACTCCGAAGCGCCGCGCAATTCGCCGAAGGTGCAGCCGAACGTACCAACGGTTCGACCAAAGGTAGCCTAGTTAGAAGGAGAATGCATAGATCGAAGTGACGGGAGGTTGCTGCCTTGCGGAGCAGCGCGCAGGTAGCGAGTCCGATTGCTCCAGCCAGAATCTCTGGTAGCTCCTGAGTGCCAAGGTGTGCATTGGCGACAGCGTGCTCATTGGGAGAGCCGTAACGAGACAATGGCAGCGATCACTTTTCCGAGCAGCCGGTTTTACGTCCAGGTGGACCGGATTTGTAAACACTGGCCGACTTGTCATTCTCGATCCCTGGGGAGACTTACGGGAGCGTGTTAGTAGCCACAGGAGAAAGGCTCCTACGCATGCGCCACCTCCGCCCCGGGAAACGCCAGTGTCAGCACGGTGATATCGTCTTCCTGGCCGAAGGCCTGGGCTGCCTCCACAATGGATTCGGCAGATTCGCTGGAGATCACAAGCGTGCGCTCGAAACCGAAGAGTTCGCCGGAGGGTTTGCGGGCCTCCACCACGCCATCGGTGAGGAGAGTGAGCCGGGCGCCGGGGTCGAGCCGAGATATCACTTCGGGATAGATCGAGCCTGGCGCCAGACCCAGCGGAAGACCGTTGTCGATGGTGAGCTCTTTGCCATCGAGATAAGGAGGGATATGGCCGGCATTGGCGGCGGTAAGGACGCCATCGGCGTCGATGCGAAGGATGAGGCAGGTCGTGAATCCGCCCTCACTGCGCCCCAGCATGCGCTGGTTCATGGCAGCGAGAATTTCGCTGGGCGATTGCGTGTAGTGGGCGAGGGTGCGAACCGTGCCGACCAGCAGCGAGACGGTCATCGCCGCAGGCATTCCCTTGCCGCTGACGTCGCCGATTATCACCACGGCTCCGCCCTGAGTCCGGGGCAATATCTGGAAGAAATCTCCACCTACCTGGCTGAATGGCCTATAGACGGCTTCGATTGAGAACCCCGGAACCGAGGGCACTGTATCCGGAATCATCACGCGCTGTACCTGCCGGGCCGCTTCCACTTCTATGCGCAGTGCCTGGCTGTGCCGCAATGCCCGGAGGGTCCGGACCGCCAGCACCAAAGTCACCGTCAGCGATGCAATTGCGAAGGACGTCACGATGTAATTCGGACCGCCAAAAAAGTACCACTCCACGGCGATGGCCACCAGAGCCATGGTCGCCGCAATCGCGCGTTTCCCCGGTTTCGTCCGCAGAGCCCAAAGATCCGCGCCCAGGGTGATCGCGTTGTAGATGTGAATGCTGGCTAGTGTCGCGTAATGGGCCGCTACCACCACCGCTCCATCCTGCACTGCCCATGCCAGCAGCAGCAGCGCCCCGTTGAAAACGATCCATGCCGCGTGAGCGGCAAGCTTCCATGCGCGGTCTGAATAGCCAAACACGCTCCAAATAAACTGGACAGTCAGCCACATTGTGAAGCACTGGACCGGCCGGAAGATCAACGCCCACTCCCGGTCGGAGACGGCTACGCTGGCCACCTGCGGAAAAGCCTGGATCACGCTGAAAAGGGAATACGTCAGCAGAAAGACGCCAAAGTAGCCCAGATCCGGCTCCCGCGACCATCGCCAGAGTGCCAACAACCCAATACCCAACAGAGCCAGAAGAGCGTTCAGCGCCGCACCAGGCACCAGCGCCAACCACCAGGTCATGCGCTGGTCGTGCGCAGCCAGTTTCATGACTGCTGCGCTGCCCGCCGCGAATGCGACTCCGAAGTGCCGTCCGTCGATGCGGTCGTCCGGACTAACCCTGGCGCGCAGCGCCACGACCAGCGTGTCTCCTGCCCGCGCCGTGTCAGCCGGCAGAACATAGACCGAAGGCGGCTCCGTCGCCATGGCTTGCGGCTGCGTAACCACGCGCCCATAGCGCCCTACCAGCACGCCATTGGCGTAAAGCTCGGCGGCATTCGGATGATCGCCTGGATCGATCCACCGAAGCGCCAGCTCACCGGCTGCGCCCGCAGCAACGGGAACCCGCACCCGCACCCAGACGATGCCGTCCGAGTGGAACCGTGGGGCGGGCACTGACCCACCGGGTGCCGACGGCCACGTTGCATCGTCGAACCCCGACGCGGCCCACCGCGGATCGTCGCCAAATTGGTAGCGAACTGTCCCTGCTCCCGCACCCGCAGGACCCTGCGCCCAGACCGAGGCATCCGCGGAAATGAGGAGCAACGACAGATACAGAACTGCGACGGAGACCCTACCCATGCGCCACCTCGGCAAGAACCAATGCAATCGTTAGCACCGTGATCTCGTTTTCCCGCCCGAAACCCTGGGCTGCGGCGCTTAAGTCGTGAGTGGGGAGAGACAACCCACGTTACCACAGCGATATTCGCGGTGGCACGTTGTGACTCGGTTGTATGACATCCAACGTCGAATAGCGGCTCAGGCGGTCTGTGGAAGGCTGACATTGCAACGTAGATTCAGCGCGGCGATTGGAGCTCACTCTGCTCTGTCGATGAAGGTTGCGGAATCCTCTCAGGATAGGTATCGATAAACGCCCATGTCGCCTGAAATGCTGATGAACTTCACGCAATCTCCAGGCCATTTGTTGATCGTCTCAGTGCCGATTTCTCGGTTGCGGCCGAGTCGCCCCCAACCCGGAAGTCGCACCATTTTTGGTTATTGACGGGTTGGGCTACCATGCGACCGGAACGAGCAATTGAGGCGTCAAAGAGCCCCCCGAATTATGCCAGCGCAGGATTCAGACTGACTGTACGGGTTACGGAAAGGACCGTAATGTCGTCCTCTTGGCCAAACTGGGTGGCTGCTTCCGCGATAGCCTTCGCTGGTTGGTTGCTGATGGCCTCGGTGCGCTCAAAGCCATAGAGTTCTCCTTGCGGGTTGGTCGCCTCAACCACGCCATCCGAGACAAACGTGAGCCGGTCGTTGGGAGCGATCTGGTAGCGCGTCTCTGCATAGCTGGCTTCGCCCAATATGCCAAGCGGGAGGCCGGGTTCGACCGCCATTTCCTCGCCATTGAGATAGGGAGCTGGATTGCCGGCGTTTGCAACAGTCATAGTGCCATCTGCCGCAATGTGCGCAGCGCAGCATGTGACAAACCCGTCCATTCGCCCATGAAGCACCCGGTTTAGATGTGCCAGCACTTCAGCGGGCCGGCTTGAGGCATAGTCGTGCAAAGAGCCCATAATCGCGCTGACGGTCATGGCGGCCTTCAACCCTTTTCCGCTCACATCTCCTACCACGACCAGTAGGCCGCCGTCTTCCGGCATTACGCGGAAGAAATCTCCGCCCACTTGTTTGGCTGGTGCATATGCGCTCTCGACCCTGAATCCCGGAACGTCTGCGGCCGGAACCACCAATTGCCGCTGCACCTCCCGCGCCGCTTCCAGATCTGCGTTGGTCCGTGCATGCTCCATGGTGATCCGCCGATGGCGCGCGATCATCACCGGCGCAATGGAAATCAGGAAGAAGAACATCGAGAGATCGTCACAGTCGTAGCTGAATCGTGTCCCCAGGTGGAACCGGCCCACCAGCCTGGTCAGGCCTAGAAGCTCAAAGCCATTTGCCAGCAGAAACGAAGGCAGCAGCAGGGCTGCGTCCCGGCTGCCTCGTCGCCATTGCATCGCCAGGAACACCAGGGAACCTGCCACAAACGGCAGTTGCGCAGCCAACAACACATAGGCGAAATCTGGGAGATATCGGCCCAGCCCGTAGAAACTCGCGGCTGCCAGCACCTCCGGCACGAGCAGAAGAATTACCTGGTAAGCCCGCAGCGCCCAGTTCATCCGCACCTTGGTAAAGGCCGCCAGAAATCCAATCAACGGCGCGTACCGCGCAATCTGCCCAAATTCATTGAGCCAGCGCTGCCACGCCGGGCCGACGATCGGGTAAACAACGTCAAAGCACGACATCAACGATGTCGAGCCGTCCAGCCACAAAAAGGCTGCGAACCACAGGTATTCGCGGCTGCCCCTGTCAAAGGCAAATGCCAGAAGCAGAACCGCGCCGCCCAGCAATTCGGCCAGGCAAAGCAGAACCTCCGGCAGAACCCGGTAAAAGCGCGCGGCATCCAAGGCCGTGCGGCGGTCGGACAGCAGCGCCGATGTACCGAGCAGCACGTCGCCTTTTCCCAGCCCAACAGCGCCAGACCTTGTCTTGCCGGCCTGATCGAGGCGAATGGCAAGCAGGGACGGGGAGCCGGGCGAAGCCCCTGTCAGGTGAATAAGAATCCCGCGCTGTGTGTAGTAGTTGGGGCCAGGCAGTCGGCTACAGTCGGAAACCTTCGACCCATTCACAAAGATCTGGCACCCGGTCGCCTTCGGAGCGATCAGAAGTGCGGAATTTGCGGGAATGTTTTGCCACGGAATGAGCGCTCTGAACCAGAGAACCCCCTCTGCTGTGCTCAGGTTCTTGCTTTCCGTGGAGCCGAGTTCCACCTGCTGCCAGGCGCTGTCGTCCTGTGTCGGACTGGCCCCTTGCGGATCATCCCCGGCGTGGACCCGCCAAGGCCCGTCGAACGATTCGACCTGCATCGCATGGGGCTCGCCGCCTTTTCCCTGCGCCGAAACAGAGTGGGTCTCGGCCATGGCTCCAAGGGCGGACAGCAGCACAAGAATAGTGGCTAATCTGCAGGGAAACATGCCGAAAGGATATCTTGGCCCAGCAAGATTGAGACAGCAGAAACCTCAGGTCAAAGCTACGGAAGCCAACGGATTTCGACCTTCGAGCTGGAACGGCAAGGTTCCGGTCGGATCACCCCCCATCTATGAAGGCGTCGGCGGAGTCAAGAGAAAAAACGATCTCCCTCCGCTAGAGACGTAGAGGGTCGTCAAGGGCGCCCGGAGGGCGTTCATCTTGATCCTTGACGGCCCTCTACGTCCTACAGAATCGAGATGGGAACGAAGCGAAACGAAGTTTAGTGAAGCTTCGTTCCTTAGATGACATTCTTCGTTCTTGTCCCAGAGCACTTGCATAGTTGCCTCGACCAAAGCTCGCCTGTAATCGTTCGGGTGAATTCAGTTCGACCCAGCCATCTATCCGATCGCAGTTGCGACCATGATTACCTCTTCGAACTCCCTCTGAAAGAGGGAGCGGGGTGCCCAATCACTCGGACGATGTTCTACTTCACACCATAGGGGGTCCCGGGCTGCCCCACGTGCGAACCGAATTGCAACGACTTCTCGTAGTCCCATCCTTTGCGCCACATCCAATACAAACCAACTGCGAGTTTGCGTGCCAGCGCCACCACGGCGATCTGACGTCCCCGGCGCATGGTCAGGTGCAGGAACTCGCGCCGCCACTGGGGATTGCTACGGACGGCAGCCTGCGCCGGGTTAGGCTCCTTTCTCCCAAGCCTCGGTCGTCAGCAACTGACGAAAGTGTAAGCCGGAACAAAGCAGACTTATAATGGCTCCACGCGTCTGGCTCCTTCCTCCTCGAGCCCTTGGTCAGTCAGCAACTGCCAACTACGCTCGGCTCGCGAAGGAGCCGACGCCTTCATGAAATCACTCGTCAGTTACTCTTTGAGCAATGCTCAAATAGAGGTAACTGGTAAGAGGGCGGCCTGCGATGGGGAAACTACCGAAGCCTAACGTGCGCGCGTCAGTTCTCGACCCTACCCCTCGCCTTTATTGTGTCAAGAAGAAGCGCGAGCTTCATGCTGTACGAGAGATGAGGGCAGGTCCCTCGAAGCCGCTCTGCAGGGAGAGGCCTCAAACTGCCACAAGCTGCTGCGGCACAATGGCCATGGTGGTGAACGTTGTGGTTAAAAGGCGTGGTTAGACCACGTCATGTGCGGATGAGAGAGACGAGCGCAAGCAAACCTCTGATAAGCATCGAAAGGGGCAGACGACATCGAAACCAAGGTTTTAAAGGTGCCTTGGGATGAGCATGGAAGAAACCTGCTTACTGACCATGTGATGTCCGGTGTACAGGAGGCGTGAATCTCATCCAGGCTTTCGTATGGAACTTGAGAACCTGATCGAGGATGCCAAGGGAAAATGCACAAGCGGAAATACCGTGAGGCGGAAATACCGATGCTTTGATCAGGGGCGGACCACCTCGTAGTAGCGTTGAAGCGGTTGTAATGATCGTGGAGCAAAGGGGGTGGGTCATCCAGTTTGGACTGGGCCAACTCGAAAGAGGATGAGCCCTCATGTCTGGGCGAAGGGCGTCAGCCTTTCATGGATGGCACGAGCCGGATGACGCGAGAGTGTCACGTCCGGAATCTGTGAGAGGCTGGAGGTGAAATCCCTCCGGCCTACTCGGCGGCGAAGGATAGGGCGTTACGGGTTGGAAGAATACGGGTCGTAGTTGTACGGCTCGAAGCGATGAAGGTTGAGGGACAAGGCTTCCGAAGCCAAATCTTCGAGAGCCAAACAAAAGTGGCAAGCAGCGTGATCGGCCGTATGGCCGATCAATCCGGCTTCCAGCCGTAACCCGAAGCCACCGCCTGTTAGGCGGTGGAGAATTCACAGGGCAAAATCATGGCGCTGCAGTTCTACCGCCGCCACCGCATGGAGTGCGAAGCCGGGCGCTCTGAAGACTCCAAAAAGCGGGCAGTTCGAGGAAGGCCGCAGAGGCTGGAAACGCTGCGCCTGTCTGATTCACGCCTCCGGCACTCTGGGTGGAAAGTTCAAAGGACCGAATCGCCACATCGATTCGCGTCGATGAAAACGGCAGAGTGGTAATGGTCCATTATTGGGCGGGACTCGATCATGTGTCCGTAATGGATTCCGTTCTAAGTGCAAAACTACAATCTCGGACCCTTCAAAGTCGATTTGCTACACTCGGTTTGCACTTCGCGCAAAAGAGGGCGCTTGCCGGTACCCACTGCGACAAGTGCCGAAAGCCAGGAGGTTAGGACGAGATGAGCGCGATCAATGAACTTCTGCGGACGATCGCACATGCCCCGATCCAAAAGCGTGCAATCACCAACAATGGTGTACTCAACGAGGCATATGCGTACCGCAAGCCGAGTTCGTTCTCGCGCGGCATGCGGATCGACCTGAACGGGCTCACCATACTGCTCATTTCTGGCACCGCATCGATCGACGAGAACGGTAATACGGTGCACATTGGAGACTTCCGCGCGCAGATGCGAAGGACTCTCAGCAATATTACGGGCCTACTCGAGAGCGAAGGATGCACCTGGCACGACATAGTGCGCACGACATGCTATTTGCGAGACATCGATCGTGACTACGAAGCCTTCAACGAAGAGCGCACCGCGTTCTACAAAGAACAGGATCTCGATCCTCTTCCCGCATCAACGGGCATTCAAGCTCATTTGTGCCGCCCAGAATTGCTGGTGGAGATCGAGGCCATCGCTATGTTTCTGACCGGCGAACGCAAGCGGTAGCTGGAACCTTTTTGCTCCCTGGAACTATTTCCAAGATCAAGGATTGAACGAGGGTAACGGTTCTGCTCTTCATTCTCTTCCAAGAAGGGGACTACTCAATGCGTTTCGCCATTGAACTAGTCCTCGCCAACCACCTCCGAGCGGGAAAATCGGATCCTCGCGGCAAATCCTCGGGCAGACTCTTGATCACTGGCAGTTTTGTTAGCGCAAGATCGTTCTGTCCAGTTCCCAGCCCACCATTTTGGGCGACCATGTGGTATTTCGCTGGTGCAGATTATCAAGTAGCCAAGTTAGACAGAGGCGACTGGATCGTGGTTCATTTCGATCGTGGAAGGAAGCCGTTCGAGGAAGAGCGGAAGATTGCTACGCAGAATAATATGCGGGGCGAGACGCGTGACCGGCTCGGGCTGGACACCTTCCACGAGAAAGCGGCACAGAGTTTCGAAGGCGAGTTTGCCTTGCGTGAAGGGCCTCTGGTAGAGGGTAGCGAGGATTTTACCTGATTCGATCAGCGGAATGAGCTCTGCGAAGAGGTCGGTAGTGATGAGCCGGATGCGGCCACACATTCCGTTTTCTTCAAGCGCGCGAAGGACAGGGATGCTGTTGGCGGTATTCACGTAGATTCCGGTGGGACGCGGCTTGCGTTTCAGGAGCGCGAGCGTAACCTGATAGGCCTC
This sequence comes from uncultured Acidobacteriaceae bacterium, assembly GCA_963745845.1. Classification (GTDB taxonomy): domain Bacteria; phylum Acidobacteriota; class Terriglobia; order Terriglobales; family Acidobacteriaceae; genus Telmatobacter. The sequence goes on from CAVUZE010000008.1 coordinate 1,255,454, forward strand.
TTTCGGGCTTTCGTGCGATTCAATGGCGGGAATGAGCGTGAGGTGAGGCGCCATGGTGGCAAGAGTGGCTGCGAATCCGCGCAGTTTCTCGCCGTGATCGAACGTGTTGAGGTCGCCAGTGATAGTGGCGACAGTGCCTTCCGTCTGGAGGACTCTGCCCAGCAGTTCGGCCGCGATACTTCCACTGATGGATGCGTCGACCGAGATGGATGCAAGACGATTGGTGCGAGGCGCGTCGCTGGCAACGCAGACGACAGCTGTGCCCCGCTCGGTAAATCGGCGGATCGCCGATTCAACGCGGATGGGGTTTCCCGGTGTGATCAGAATGCCGTCGAACTCGCGTTCCAGGTCCTCTTCGAGGAGCTTGACATCGCCCTCGCCAAGGTGCGGATAGGTTCGAAATGTGAGGTCGACGGTGACGCCGTGCATGCCAGCGGCTGCCTCGCGAATGCCCTCGCGGAGAGGATCGAAGAAGGAGGCGATGCGACGGGGAAGGTGCGCGGCGATGCGCAGCCTTCGATTGAGTTTGAGATTGCGGGCGGCGAGGTTGGGCTTATAGCCAAGGCTCTCCGCAATTTTGAGGACCCGGGTGCGCGTCTTGGGATTGACGCCAAGACGATTGTGCAGCGCGCGGTCTACGGTACCGATAGAAATGCCCGCTTCGGCTGCTATCTCCTTAATGCCAACAGACTTTGAAGGTTCATCACTCACGGGTGGTGTCATTGTATCGAACCTACCGAATGCGAAGCTGGACTGCGCGGGTGCATCGGATTCAATTCTTCTTGATACTTCGCAGCAGTCGCCACTTCAGGGCTTAAAAAAAGGCCTTTCGAGCGTTAACGTAGACCAACAAATAATTGCGCAACGTGATCGCGGATACGTCTATTGCCTCTGTCGAGCCTAGGGATTCGCGCCTCAGATCGCACCAGAGACCGTTGAGCCTGTGTTTAGTAAGTCAAAGTAAATAGTGAATCTCCTCGTAACTGGCATTGTACGGGGGGGCTATGGGGGTTGGACCGGGCGTTTTTGAAGTCTTCGGTTACGTACACGAAAAAATCCTTGACAGCTATTTAGTGGCTGTCTATATTTGTGCACGGAATTCCGGGAACGTACACGGTAAACGGAAAATTGGCAGAGAAGCACATGTTCTGGATAGAGGCCACAGGGTGCCGCGAGGCCGGAGGGTTAGGAATGAAATCAGCAAGGTTCACAAGAAAATGCCGCATGCCTCTGGTGTGGCTCACGGTGTTGTTGTCTGCGCTGGCAGCCAGAGCGCAGGTCGATACCGGCACCATTTTGGGCACGGTAACGGACAGCACCGGGGCTAGTGTTCCGGGTGCGACAGTGATGTTGATGAACCAGGCGACTGCTGCACAGTTAGCCGATAAAACGACCGCGGATGGCAGGTTTGAATTCACGCCTCTGCCGATCGGCACTTATACGGTGGTTGTTGAAGCTCCCGGTTTCAAGAAGGCAACGGTCGAGAGCGTGCACCTGAATATTCAACAGCAGGCCGCAGTGAACATTGTGCTCCAGCCGGGTGCGGTGACCGAAAACGTGGAAGTGACGGAAGCGCCGGAACTGATGCAGACAGAAAGCAGCTCGGTTGGTCAGGTGATCGATGAGAAATCCATTGTGGACCTGCCGCTCAATGGTCGTGACTACACGATGTTGGTTCTGTTGACTCCGGGTGTCACTCTCCCTCAGCAGGGGGCTCGCGCAACCAACCAATTCGTGGCTAATGGAGCCCGCGTTGCGCAGAACGACTATCTGCTGGATGGCATCGACAATAACAGCAACAGTGTCGACTACCTCGATGGCAAAGCCGACGTCATCAAGCCCCCGGTGGATGCCATTGCCGAGTTCAAGGTGATGACCAGCGACTTCCCGGCAGAATTTGGACGAGCCGGCGGGGCCATCGTGAACGCGACCCTGAAGTCGGGTTCGAATCAACTCCACGGGTCGGTCTGGGAGTTCTTCCGGAACGACGCTTTGGACGCATACAACGACTACTTTGTGCCCGACGCAACGGCCAGCAAGAAGCCCGAACTTCGGCAAAACCAGTTTGGCGCCACTGCTGGTGGTCGCATCTGGAAGGACAAGACATTTTGGTTTGCCGACTATGAGGGAACGAAAATCCGGGAGGGCGCGATTGCGACCAGCCAGGCTACGGCGAACCTGGGTGCTGGCAGCACTCCAACGGTGCCCACCATCGCCGAGATCAATAGCGGATATACAGATTTCGCGGACCTCTTCAACGCTAATGGGTCATTTCCTCGAACCGACTTGTTGAATAGGACGTTCCAGAGTGGCCAAATCTTCGATCCGGCAACGACTCGTCCAGTAACCCAGGGGACGGTCGATCCCGTGACAGGTTTGGCGGCGACAGGAACCGGATATGTTCGCGATCCCTTTGTGAACAATCAGATTCCGGCAAATCGCCTGGATCCGAATGCCATCAAGCTGCTGCAGCTCTTTCCGCAGCCGAATAGCTCCGGCGTGCTCTACAACTACAACGTCGTCAAGGTCAACAGCTACGACACAAACACGGCTGATATGCGTATTGACGAGCGCTTCCGCGATCAGGATCAGGCGTTTTTCCACTACGACTACATCAGCAGTGTTCGGATCGTACCGCCTCCATTCGACGGCGTCGCCGACGGCGGCGGGTATTCAAATGGAACCGAGATTTACAATGTCCGCGGACTTGCTCTTGGGTACACGCACACGTTCTCACCGACGCTGATCAACGAGGCCCGGCTCGGCTACACACGCGGCCACGATACGCGCGAGCCCTCGGGCGCCAGCACGATGGGGATTCCTGCGCAGTATGGAATCACCGGAATTCCGCAAGTGCCACTTAACGGAGGCTTGCCCTACCTCGGAATCGGAACCCTAAGCGGTCTGGGCGGCGCGGGCTGGTTGCCTGGAAATCGATTCAGCGACACCGAACAGATGACCGAGAACCTGACCAAGGTCTATAAGAAGCACACATTCAAGGGCGGTGCGGAATTTCAGTACATTTACTTCCCTTGGCTCGCTCCGCCTGCCTCAAAGGGAACCTTCTATTGGGATGGTAACTACACGTCCATACCCCAGCAGGCAGATGGCCTAACCGGTCGGGCGCAATTTCTCCTTACGCCGGAGAATGCGACCGTTCCCAACGGCGTCAATCTATCGGGAGGCATGGATGCGATTGATGCCTCAAACTTCGGAACGGTGCATGCCAACCGCAACTACTTTGGCACGTATTTCCAAGATGATTGGGCGATTACACGGAAACTCACGTTGAACCTTGGCCTGCGCTGGGAGCATTTTGGACTCACTGGAGAAGCGGGTGGAGCGCAGGCAAACTTTATTCAGCCATCGCTGACGAGCAATTCGGGAGCAACATTTTACATGACTGCTGGACATAAGACTTCTCCAGCTCTCTCGTCCAGCTTTACCGGTGCGTTGGCGCAGTCGGGCATTGATCTCGTATTCACTGACAAGTACGGAACGGGTTTGGGTGTTATCCAGAAAGTTAACTTCGCGCCGCGCATTGGATTTGCTTATTCACTGACTCCGAAGTGGGTCGTTCGCGGCGGGTACGGCATCTTCTATGGAGCCTTTGAGAACCGCGGCGGATATCCAAGCCTCGGCTATAACTATCCGTTCCAATTTGAAGTCAGCCTCAGTGACTCTTCGAATGGAGGCATTTCCACTGTCACACCGGTGACATTTACAAACGGCTCGACCGGCACTTTGGAAAACGGCATGTCCGGAATCCAGCTCAATCCTTCGCTCGTGAGTTACAGCGGACTGGCTCTGCGCGGAATCCAGCTTAACTACCAGACTCCGTACACGGAGGGCTACAACGGCACCGTGCAATACCAACTGACCCAGCACGATTCACTCGAAGCGGGGTATGTGGGATCGCAGGCGCGGCATCTCGAAGCTTCTGAGGGCCAAAACAATGTTACGAGCCTGACGGCTCCGGGCACGCCGATTACGGGTCTCGTTCCTTTCCCGCTGTTTGGCAATGGCATGCCCTACTACGCGACGGCCGGAAACAGTAGCTACAACTCCCTCCAGACCAAATGGGTACACCAGACGTCGAAAGGCCTCGATGTTCTCGTCGGATACACTCTCGCGAAGGCCTTGACGGATGCCGGTGATTCACTGAGCGGCGGCGGCATTTCTGGTTATCGTGCTCCGGCGATTGCCTCGATCAAGTACGACACTGGACTTGCCTCGTTCAATATCAAGAATCAATTTGTCGGCAGCGGAACCTATGCTCTTCCCTTTGGCCGGGGCAAGGAGCTCGGAAGCAACATGAACGGCGTCGAAGACACGATTTTGGGTGGTTGGAGTGTGAATGCCATTCTGACCTTCGACAGCGGGCAACCGCAAACGATCTCTAGCCAGATCGCTACCGGCTCGGGTACCGGCGCCTATGCCGAGGTGGTTCCCGGGGTAAGCAAATATCGAGGAGGAATCGGCGGATTTTACAATCCCGCTGCATTCAAAGATCCGCCCGTGGCCGGGACCGCCGCAGGGACAGGATTGGCTCCCCTAGGAGGTCCGCCGACGCAGGTCAACGGACCCGGTTACCAGGACTTTGACTTCTCGCTCTTTAAGAGCATCAACGTCACGGAGTCAAGCCATGCTGAGTTTCGCGCCGAGGCTTTCAACCTCACTAACACTCCAAGCTTCAATCTGCCAGGAAACCTGAGTTACGACGGCGACAATCCGGCCTTCGGGCAGATAACCACCACACGAAGCAATGCACGAGAACTACAGTTCGCGCTTAAGTATTACTGGTAGACGAATGAATAGCCCGGGCGTTTTACAAGCGGAATGCCCGGGCTTGTTTTCTAGCGGACGAGCGGGAATCGGCGAGGGTTCAATCGATAAAGGTTGGATAATAAGGTGCCGTCCAGGTAATCTCGTCGTTGTAGCGACAGCATCCGCAATGGCGAGACAAAGGACACAATCCGCCGCGCTCGCAGCGCTTCTACTTCTGGCCTCGTGCATTGGAGTGCAAGTTACAGCGGGGCAGTCTACGTTCTCCACGAAGAGCCCTGCAGAGGAAGAGCGGAGACTACTGCAAGCCGCAGCTCGCGAGCCGAACAATCCTCAAGTTTTGGGTTCGCTTGGCGAATATTATCTGCAGAACGAGAGGTGGCGTGAAAGCGTGCGATGGCTTACCAAGGCCTATGCGCCATCGGGGAAAAGCGAAACCATTGGCTACGACCTGGCCTATGCAACCATGCAGGCCGGAGACCTGGAGAACGCGAAACAGCAGATTGACCGGATGCTCGCGCAAGCTGACAACGCAAAATTGCACAATCTTCTTGGTGAAGTTGACGACAGGCGTGGAGACTATTTGGCCGCTGCACGGGAGTACCATCGGGCCGCGGAGATTGACCCTTCGGAATCGAACATTTTTGACCTGGCGACTTTCCTGTTGCAGCACAAGAATTATGTCGGATCTCTGGACGATTCGATCAAGTTTTTCCGCTATGGAGTGGCGCAGTTTCCACACTCATCGCGAATGATGGTGGGCCTTGGCGTCGCGCTATATGCCGCGAACGAATACGACGAAGCGGTGCGGGTGTTCTGCAATGCGGTGGATCTGGACCCAAAGGACCAGCGCCCCATCCAATTTCTCGGACGGGCCAGCAGGGTGTCTCCTGCGCTGGCTGAGGAAGTAGATCGGCGGCTTAAGGATTTCGCGGAACGGTATCCGGACAACGCAGCAACGAACTATTTCTATGCGCTGAGTCTTTGGGAGCGCGGCGGCGGCCCGGAGCGCCGGAACCTGGCGCAAATCGAGCGTTTGCTGCAGAAAGCGCAAATCCTTTCACCCCGATGGTATGAGCCCCATTATCAGCTCGGCGTCTTATACGAGTCGGAAGCAAGATATCCCGATGCACTGCGCGAAATGAATCGAGCAGTGAAGATCGACCCGGGCTTTTTCCCGGCACATTTTCGTTTGGCGGTACTTTACAACAGGACCGGAGAAAAGGACAAGGCCGCCGCAGAAGCTTCAATTGTGAAGCGGCTGAAGGAAAAAGACACTGACATCGCGCTAGATCACGATGTTGCACCGTAACATGACTTTGCTGGTAGGAGCAGCGCGATTGATGCCGAGGTGAGATAACCAAGCGGCTTGGAGGCATGGTCGGAAGTTGACTAAAGCCGACAGCGTGGAGCTATTGACAGCAGCGGTGGCAGCGTGTACGTTACCGATAGCAGAAAATGCGCCATTTGTGATTCAGATTGAGGCTCTCCGTGAATCGGGGTGACTCTAGGAGCATCGAGGTTCGAGGCTGATGGGGAATGCGGGTAAATCCAATCGAGTTCGTTGTTGGGAAGAGCAGGTTGTTATTCCGACGTACCCGATCCAGGATGCAGACCCGAATCCGATGTTCCTGGAAAAGCGCGTTTATCAAGGCAGCAGCGGCAAGGTCTATCCCAATCCGTTTACTGACAAGGTAGCTCTGGAAAAGAGCGATAAGACGTATCGTGCGATCCTGCTTGAAAACGAGTATGTGCAACTGATGATCCTGCCCGAGATTGGGGGGCGGATTCATGCGGGCATGGATAAGACCAATCACTACGATTTCTTTTATCGGCAGAGGGTGATCAAGCCTGCGCTGGTGGGACTGCTGGGACCGTGGATCTCCGGTGGCGTGGAATTCAACTGGCCGCAGCACCACCGTCCTTCCACTTACATGCCTGTGCACGCTGCAATTGAGAAGAATGCCGATGGCAGCCGCACTGTCTGGCTCAGCGAGCACGATCCAATGCTGCGGATGAAGGGCATGGTTGGTATCTGCCTTTCTCCCGGCACCGCTATTGTGGAAGCCAAAGTGAGGTTGTATAACCGGACACCGCTGCCGCAGACATTTCTGTGGTGGGCCAATGTCGCGGTACGGGTGCACGACGATTACCAGGCATTTTTTCCGCCGGACGTCATGTTTGTTGCCGATCATGCGAAGCGTGCGGTCTCATCCTTTCCCGTTGCGCGCAAAACCTATTACGGCGTCGACTATCGGCCGGGCGCGGATATCTCTTGGTACAGAAACATTCCGGTTCCCACCTCTTATATGGTGACGGAATCGAAGTACGACTTCTTCGGCGGTTATGACCACGCCCGCGAGGCTGGAGTCGTGCACACGTCGAACCACCATGTGGCGCCGGGCAAGAAGATGTGGACGTGGGGCAATGCGGAGTTCGGCCACGCATGGGATCGCAATCTTACCGATGAAGATGGACCATACGTGGAGCTGATGGCGGGCGCTTATACGGATAACCAGCCGGACTTCTCTTGGCTTCAGCCCTATGAGACGAAGACATTCAGTCAATATTGGTATCCGATTCAGAAGATCGGACCGGCAAAGAACGCAAACAAAGAAGCAGCGGTGAATCTTGAGTTCGGTGAGGGAAGTGCACGAGTCGGAGTTTTCGTCCCAATGCGACGGCAGGTGCGCGTTGTGTTATCCCGCAATGGCAACCTCGTGCTCGACAAACAGATGGAACTTTCGCCGGGACAGCCATTCATAGAGACGATTGAAGGCGACGTTTCGCGGCCGGAGAAGCACCTCCTGGTAGTGCAAGACACCGACGGCAACGACCTGATCGCCTATCAACCGGAAAGGAACTCGGATCGCGAACCGCCGCAACCTGCCACCGAACCTCAGGAGCCAGGTCAGATCGCGAGTCTCGAGGAGCTTTATCTAACAGGTTTGCATCTTGAGCAGTACCGTCATGCAACGCGGTCACCGGAGGCCTATTGGCTTGAAGGGCTGAAGCGGGAGCCGCATGATGCGAGGCTAAATAACGCGATGGGTCTATCGCACCTGCGCAAAGGCGAGTTTGCGAAAGCGGAAGAGCATTTTGCGCGTGCGGTGGGGCGACTGACCCTCCGAAATCCGAATCCGTACGACGGAGAAGCATCCTACAATCTCGGGCTTGCGCGTTTTTATCAAGGCAAGATCGCCGACGCATACGATAGCTTCTACAAATCGGTTTGGAATTACACATGGCAGAGTGCGGGTTATTATGCGCTGGCGTCGATCAGTGCGGGGCGCGGGAATTTGCAGCTCGCGCTGGAGCAGGTAGAGAAAAGCCTACGGACGAATGTGGAGAACTTGAAGGCTCGCGCGCTTCGCGTGTCGTTGCTGCGCCGCATCGGGCGCACCGAGGAGGCGCAGAAGGCGATCAGCGAATCTCTCGCTTTGGATCGCCTGGATCTCCGCATGATTGCGGAGCGATTTCTTCTCACGGGGAAAGAGAAGGATCGGGATGCATTTGTCGCCGCGCTGGAGGGAGACATACAGACGTTGCTCGATGTGAGCTTCGACCTGGCCTGGTGCGGATTGCAGAAGGATGCATTTGTACTGTTGCAGGCGTGCCGCAACGCCGGGGAATTCGAGTACCCGCTGCTCTGGTATACGCTGTCATGGCTCGCGTGTGCTCTGAACAGCAAGTCGGCAGCGTTTGAATACCTGGTGACCGCGGAGGCAGCTTCGCCGCGCTACTGCTTCCCGGCGCGGCTGGAAGAGATGATCGTTCTCGAAGATGCTGTTCGGCGCAACCCATCGGGGGCAAAGGCGCATTACTATCTCGGAAATCTTTACTACGACAAGCGGCGCTATGCGGATGCGATTCCCTCATGGCGGCGCTCGATTGAGTTGGACGATAGTTTCTCGATTCCCCTGCGGAATCTTGGAATCGCAGAATTCAATGTGCTGCACAATGCGGCTGCCGCAGACCGGATGTACGAGCGGGCTTTCCAAGCCAACCGCAAGGATGCTCGGCTCCTGTATGAGTGGGACCAGTTGAAGAAAAGGGCAGTACTGGCTTCGCCGGCGGAACGGTTCGCGATGCTGAATCAACATCCGGAACTCGTGGCTGCCAGAGACGACTTGACTGTTGAATATGTCACCTTATTGAACCAGTGTGGTCAGAATCGGGCAGCGCTGGAATTGCTGAGTCATCGACGATTCAGTCCATGGGAGGGCGGCGAGGGGCTGGTCTCAGGGCAATATGTGCAAGCTCACAAGACGCTCGGCAGAGCAGCGATGGCGGATGGAGACTTTCGAGGCGCGCTGGATCATTTTCAAGCAGCGCGGCATTATCCCGAGAACCTCGGCGAAGGCAAACATCTGCTCACTTTGGAACGCGATCTGGATTATTATTCGGGATTCGCCGCGCAGAAGCTTGGCGAGCCGGTGCTGGCTGATCGCTACTGGAATGCCGCTGCGGCGCCTTTGCCGTCTCCCAGCATTCATTCTTATTTCCAGGCCCGCGCACTGATGGCGATTGGCGACTCTGCGACTGCGCGCGAAGTTTTGATAGAGCTTTCGCACTTCGCGGCGAAACAAATGAAGACCGTTGCGAAGATTGACTACTTCGCGACCTCACTGCCGAATCTGCTTCTATTCGACGATGATCTGGAAAAAAGAAATCAAATCGAATCGGCAGTTCTGGCCGCTTTGGCCAGCGATGGTTTGGGCGATAGTGAGAAGGCGGTCGAGCTGCTGGAACAGGTGATTGCGGAAGATCCTAATCATGTGTTCGCGAACGAGATGGTTGAGTGGTTGAAAGAATACGGAGCGGCAGCGGCGCGGGAAGAGATTGAGGGACGCCCAGTCTCATGACTGTCCCGATTGATACCGCGAAGCAGAGGTCGGATGAGCGTGGGTCGTTCCGCTCCCCCTATCTCGGCTTCGCGGCTGCGGCGGGCGCGTTGGGCGGGCTGCTGTTTGGGTATGACTGGGTGGTGATTGGCGGCGCAAAGCCGTTCTACGAGAGATACTTTCATCTCGACTCGCCTTTACTCGAAGGATGGGCCATGAGTTGCGCGCTGATTGGATGCCTGCTGGGTGCGATCACTTCAGGAGCGTTGAGCAATCGTTTCGGGAGAAAGCGCCTGCTGACGCTGGCGGCGCTGACGTTTGCGATTTCATCTTTGGGAACCGGGCTGGCTTTTCAGTTCGACACCTTCGTGGCATGGCGCGTCATGGGCGGCTATGCGATCGGGCTTGCTTCCGGCATTTCGCCAATGTATATCGCGGAGATATCGCCGGCACGGCTGCGCGGGCGGCTGGTTTCGCTGAATCAGGTGGCGATTGTATTCGGGATTCTGTTGGCACAGATTGTGAACTGGCTGATCGCGCGTCCTGTCGCTCCAGGCAGTTCGGCGCAAGAAATATTGCTTTCGTGGAATGGGCAATGGGCATGGCGCTGGATGTTTGCGGTGACTGCCGTTCCCTCCGTTCTATTTCTGCTGGCATCGCTGCTGGTGCCTGAAAGCCCGCGGTGGCTGGCAGCCAAGGGGCGGCATGATGATGCGCTAGGGGTGCTGGAGCGGCTGGGCGGCCGTGCCTACGCAGAGCATGTGCTGAGGGATTTTGCGGCCGTGAGCGAGGCGCAGCCGGAACGCCCGGTTTGGCAGGAGCTTCGTGCACCGGGTGTTTGGAGAGTGCTAATGCTGGGGATCGCGCTCGCGGTCCTTCAGCAATGGTGCGGCATCAACGTGATCTTTAATTACGCGCAGGAGATTTTTGCGGCAGCCGGCTACCAGGTGTCGGACATTCTATTCAACATCGTCGTGACCGGCGCCGTGAATGTGGTCTTTACGTTTGTAGCATTCTTCATGATCGACAGGTTCGGTAGGCGCTTTCTACTGCTGACCGGACTTGCGGGACTAGTTTTGATCTACGCACTTCTGGGAATTCTTTATCGCTTGCACCTGCAAGGAAAGCCCATGCTGGCGCTGGTTCTGGCTGCCATTGCGTGCTATGCCATGTCGCTGGCGCCTGCCACGTGGGTGGTGATTTCGGAGATTTTTCCCAATCGTATCCGGAGCAGCGGCGTGTCGGTCGCTGTGACCGCGCTGTGGTCGGCCTGCTTTTTACTTACATACACATTTCCTTGGCTCAACTCGGCGCTGGGACCGGCGGGCACATTCTGGACCTATGCGGGAGTTTGTCTGGCCGGCATGCTGTTCTTATCGCAGCGCCTGAAGGAGACGAAGGGAAAGACACTTGAAGAAATCGAAACCGATGCACGCATAGGGAATGCGTAGGAGACCGGGCATGCAAGTGAGTCACGAAGTACGGAAGATAGGCAGCCGGAAGTCGATATTGATGACTGTCGTTATCGGGGCGACGATGCTGATTGGTCCGACCGCTCTCGGCCAGGAGACGACTGTAGTGCTGGATGGGACAAGCAAGGGCCGCGTGTTTGACGGGCTGGGGGCTGCGAGTGCAGGAGCTTCCTCCCGGTTGCTGATTGACTATCCGGAGCCGCAGCGGAGCCAGATTCTCGATTATCTTTTCAAGCCGGGATATGGTGCGGCGCTGCAGCACTTGAAGGTGGAGATTGGCGCCGATGTGAACTCGACGGATGGTTCGGAGCCGAGCCACATGCGCACGCCGACGGACCATGACTCTTCGCGCGGCTATGAGTGGTGGCTGATGGCCGAGGCGCATAAACGGAATCCGGATATCCTGCTGGAGATTCTTCCATGGGGCGCGCCGCGGTGGGTGAATCCAAATCCGGGCGCCATCGATACTCCTTACACGCAGAAGATGGCCGAGTATGTGGCGGACTTCATTCGCACCGCGAAGCGAGACTACGGCCTGGATATTGGTGTTACCGGTGTGTGGAATGAGCGAGTGTACGATGCGAATTATGTGAAGGAACTTTATCGCACTTTGAAGAAAGAGAATCTGGCAACCAGGATCATTTGCTGCGATGAATATCCCGGCGAGGGCATGGGAGAGAGCGATGGCGATGGGCAATGGGCGATCGCCGAAGCGATTCTGAGGGACCCGGAGTTGGCCGCGGCAGTCGATGTGATCGGGGTACATTACCCTCTGGTCGATGGCAAGCTCACAACCACAGATGCTGCGCGCCGGACTGGTAAGCCGCTGTGGTCCAGCGAAGACCAACCGAACGGTGGAGGCGGGCCGATCGTGAGCCGCGATTGGCCGATTGGTGGACGCATTCTGGCGCACCTTTATAACCGAAACTATCTCGAGGGAACTTTTACATCCACTGAGATATGGAGCCCCGTAACGTCCTATTATGACAACCTGGCTGCTCCGAACTCGGGGCTGATGTATGCGAATACCCCGTGGTCGGGCTACTTCGATGTGCAAGGAACGATTTGGGTGACGGCCCACACGACGCAGTTTGCGCAGCCTGGCTGGCAATATCTTGACTCCGCTTCGGGATATCTTCCCGAAAGCGGTACTTATGTTTCGTTGCGCTCGCCGGATAAGACGGATTGGAGCGTGGTGCTGGAAACGATCGGCGCCAAACAGGCACAGAAAGTCATCTTTCAACTTGCCGGCGGTTTGACAGCGAAGGAAGTGCATATCTGGGAGACGAATAACTCCCGCACCTTTGAGCACGTAACCGATGTGAAGCTTACCAGTGGCAGTTTCGAATACACATTCGATCCGGATTCGCTGTATTCGCTGACCACAACGACAGGACAGGGAAAAGGAACCGCTGAGCCGCCTCCTTCGAAAGCGTTCCCTTTTCCGTATGCGGATAAGTTCGATGACGTGGCGGTGGGGCACACGCCGAGGTATCTATCGGATCAGGATGGCGCGTTTGAAGCGCAACCGTGCAAAGGCCGCGAGGGCCGTTGCCTGGAGCAAGTGGTCACAGAAAAGCCGATTCCATGGAGTCCGCTGCCAGATCCGTTTACTCTGGCGGGCTCCGAGACAAGGACTGATTACAGCGTTTCTGCCGATGTACACTTTATTTCGAGATCGCCTGCTGCGGTTATGGGCCGCATCGATTCCTCGGATGTATTCCAGCAAGATAGGGCCCGTTGGCCAAGCGGCTACATCCTGCGTATGAATCCAGACGGTGCGTGGGAGCTTCTGTCCGCCGCATACAAGCAGCCTGCGGCAACGCTCGCATCCGGCTCCGCGACCATTGATGCCAATCAGTGGCATCGGCTGGAGTTGAGCTTCCACGGAACCCGCGTCGAGGCGTTGCTTGATGGGAAGCCTCTCGCCTCGATTGTGAGCACGGCGCATTCGCGTGGGATGTTCGGCCTGGGTTCAGAGTGGGATCAGGTGCAGTTTGACAATCTGCGCGTGGAACCATAAGGGAGATGACGCGCCAGGGTGCGCGGGCACGATGGGGCCTGGGAGGCGGAAACAAACGGGCCCGGAGTGTTGGAAATGCAAAAGGAACTTATCCCCAAAGACGGCCTGCGTTCGTGGACCGGTGTTGCCGCTCTGCTGGCATGCGGTGTTGCGATCGGTGGATTACTTGCAATGCCTGGCAGATTGGTCGTTGCAGCGGACGATGTTACTCGGCGGATCGCAATCGACTATCCACTGAATGGATCGGTATTTCCTCCGGATATGGAGGCGCCGACATTTCTGTGGCGCGATTCGGCTGCTCACGCGGAGGCGTGGCACATCGATGTGACCTTTGCCAATGGGTCCGCGGCGCTGCATGTCGATACCAAGGGCGAGCGGATGCATGTGGGTGAGATTGATCCACGCTGCATCTCCCCCAATAACAAATTGCCTGAATTGACGCCCGAGCAGGCCGCTGCGCATACATGGAAGCCGGATGCGGCTCTGTGGGCGTCGCTGAAGAAGCAAGCGGGTGGCGGCGCCGTGACAATTACGATTCGCGGGCACACGAATGTCGATACGCAGCAGGATCTTTCGAAAGGCACGATGCAAATGCATGTATCGGCCGACCCGGTGAATGCGCCAATTTTCTATCGCGATGTGCCGCTGATGCCTTCGGAAACCGAGAAGGGATTCATCAAGCCGCTGGCTTCGAGCGCGGTGCCGCTGATTGCGTGGCGGATGCGCAACGTGGCCGATGCGCAGAGCCACGTGGTGATGACCGGACTCCACACCTGCGCGAACTGCCACTCCTTCGCGGCCAATGGAAAGACATTGGGCCTTGATATGGACGGGCCCCAGAACGATAAGGGACTTTATGCGCTGACGCCGGTCGCAAAGAAGATGACGATCGGGACGGAGAACATGGTGTCGTGGTCCAAATTCCGCGGTGAGGAAGGCGTACAACTGCGGGTGGGTTTCATGTCGCAAGTATCGCCCGATGGGCGCTTCGTCGTGACTACGATCAGGCCTCCGGGGGCCGACACATCGCAGTTTTATTACGTTTCAAATTTTAAGGATTACCGGTTTCTGCAAGTTTTTTATCCGACGCGCGGAATCCTTGCGTGGTACGACCGCACAACAAAAAAACTGCAACCGCTGCCGGGCGCGGATGATCCTCACTTCATTCAGTCGAACGCGGTGTGGAGTCCCGATGGAAAATACCTGGTGTTTTCGCGCGCGGTCGCGAAGGACCCCTATCGTGCTGATGGGAAGATGGCGGCTTACGCCAATGACCCACTCGAAATACAAATTCAATACGATCTGTATCGCATCCCATTCAATAACGGCAGAGGAGGCACACCGGAATCGATTGCCGGTGCTTCAGAGAACGGGATGAGCAACAGCTTCCCGAAGATCTCTCCCGATGGCAAGTGGATCGTCTTTGTGGAGGCGCACAACGGGCAACTGATGCGGCCTGACGGCAAGCTTTATATTGTGCCGGCGACAGGTGGGGTTGCGCGGCGCATGACCTGCAACACGCCGCTGATGAATTCATGGCACAGTTTCTCGCCAAATGGTCGCTGGCTGGTGTTCTCGTCGAAGAGCCGGTCGCCTTACACGCAGATGTTTCTGACGCACATCGATGCGGATGGAAACGACACGCATTCGATTCTGATTGAAAACTCGACGGCAGCGAATCGTGCGGTGAATATCCCGGAATTCGTGAACATGGCTCCGAGCGGGATTGAACATATCGACACACCCGCGGTGGATTTCTACAAGCAATTCGATGTGGCGGAAGACCTGGTGAAGAAAGAACAGTATGTCGCTGCGATTCCGGAGTGGACCAAGGCGCTGGCGATGGAGCCTAACGATGCACACGCGCTGAATAACTACGGGCAGACGCTGGCGCGCGCGGGCAAGACCGACAATGCGATTGCCGAATTCCGGAAAGCCATCGCCGTGAAGCCGGAATATCCGGAAGCTGAAAACAATTTGGGGTTTGTGCTCGCAGGCCTTGGACATTCCGATGATGCAACGGAGCATTACCGTCGCGCCATTGCAGAGAAACCAGCATATGCGGAAGCGCACAGCAACCTTGGCCATCTCTTGACGGAGCAGGGAAACCTGGATGGAGCCATTGAGCAATTTCAGCAGGCGCTTTCGATCAATCCCGAATATGCGGAGGCGCATAATGGTCTTGGTTTCGCTTTGGAATCTGCGAATCGGCTCGATGGAGCTGCTGATGAGTACCGGCAGGCAATTGAGACCGATCCGAAATATGCAGACGCGTACAACAACCTGGGCGTGGTGCTGGCACAGCAGCGCCGGATGGATGAGGCGATCCAGGACTTTAGCAAGGCGATCGAATTGGATCCGAAGTGCACCGGAGGCGAAAGCAACCTTGGCCATGCTCTGCTAGCGATGGATCGTGTGGATGAGGCGATTCCGCATCTAGAAAAAGCAATCGAATCGACTTCCGATTCTGCGGAACTGCACAGTGATCTCGGCGCTGCCCTTGCCGAGAGAGGTCGAATAGACGAGGCAATTCCAGAATTTGAACGTGCCTTGCAGATCTCGCCACACCTGGTGCCTGCGCAATCGCGCTTGGGCATGGCTCTGATGATGAAGGGTCGCGCCGCGGAGGGACTTGCGCAATGGCGTGAGGCGCTGAAAGAGGAACCTGACAATCTGCAAGTGCTGAACAATCTGGCGTGGCTGCTGGCCACTTCGCCGGATGCGTCCATTCGAAACGGGAAAGAAGCAGTCGAGCTCGCCGAACACGCGGTGCAGATCACGTCAGCAAAAGAGCCGTCGATACTTGGGACACTGGCGGCAGCGTACGCTGAAACCGGCGATTTCGGCAAAACTATAGAGGCGCAACGCCAAGCGACTGATATCGCAACCCAGCAAGGGAAGGCAGAGCTCGCGGCAGCACTCAACCGCCGGATGGCAAAATTCGAGGCAAATACGCCGATTCGTGAAAAGTGACACTCCGGCGCACCTTCAACCCCGCGATGTGGGATCGGATGGTCCCGCGCCGGATGAGTGCCTTTGCCAGGGGAACCAGAATTGCAGGAGAGTCGTGATCTAGTCGATCTGCGTTAGAGACCTTCGTTGCTGTTTGACAAGTGTTAGGCGTGTGCCGAGAAAACATCTGAATCGAAGCGATGATTTTGCCAATTCCTGACAACCGGTAAATGTCCCATTCTTAGGTCTCAGGAGTATTCGAGATCAGAGACCAAGCGCCGAGCTGGCATTCTCGCGGAACGGCTGTCCGAACGACTAACCGCTTGTCGGGCACTGGCAGGACGGGCACGGTGCCCCTGACCACTCTCCGCCCGGGTGGTTATCCACGTTCCTGGCACACTTGTAGCACACCGGCAGGCGCACGACATCGCGAAGAGTCGCAATCGGACGGTGCGGGCTGGCTGATGCCGGATCAGCATACCGACCTTCGGCGGGCGATGAATCTGGCGCAAACTTTCAAAGGCTTGGCGCCAAGCTCGTTTATGGGGACGAGCGTTTGCCCAGCAGAGTTTGAACGAGGCCTTAAGTTGAAACATCCCGCAGACGACGATCTTCACTTCGATTCCGCGCGACATGACGATTTCTAAATCAACCTTCGCGCCATCAACCGCGGTTACTGAACTCTGCGATTGCGAGCGCTCAACGCTGATCGATCGAATAGATGGCTGGGTCGAACTGAGTTCACTCGAAGGATTACAGGCGAGCCTTGGTCGAGGTTTCGTGAACAGCCTCCGGGTGGGCTTCAGCCGAGTGCGCACCGAACGAGCTGGCCATTGCGTGCCGCCTGTGTCGGCCCGACGCCCGGCAGGTCGAAGTTGAAATCAGGTATGACACTCAACAATTCCGGCTCCGCGATGGCACCCAGAATCCCTTCCCCCCATCATCGAAAAGCTTGCTGCTAACCAGGCCGACAGCACCGCCGCCAACCGGGTAGGTCGTGAGTCGTTCTGCCTGGCGATCATATTTGACGAGCCCGACGGTCGGGGAATAGGCCAGGATCCAAAGATTGCCAATCTCGTCTTCAGCCACGTAATCCGCGCCCAGGCCATTCCTGGTTGCAGGAGGGCGAACAATCTCTCCCGTTTTTGTGTTTAGATGGAATAGCCCGCGCTCCCCAACAAACCAGATATCCCGATGCCTGTCCTCGATAACGTGAGTGATCCTTCCAACAAATCGGCCGTCGCTGTCATTCGGATAATGAGTAAATGTTCCGGTGGTTGGATCAAACTTGTCGAGGCCACTTGCTTCCGTGCCAAACCACAGACAGCCGCGACTGTCGCGGGCGATACTGTTCACGGAATCGGCGCCGATGCTGTTGGGGTTGCTGGGGTCGTGGCGGTAGGGTGTAAAGCGTTCGGTTCTGGGATCGAATCTGTTCACCCCGCCGGTGTAGGTGGAGAATCCACAAATAGCCCTGATCGTCCTCTATAAGATCCGTAACATGGTTGGCGCTTAAGCTGTCAAGGTCGTGGGGGTTGTGCTTGTATACGACGAAGCTGTTGCCGTCGTAGCGATCCAAACCGTCCTGGGTGGCAAACCACATGAAGCCTCGATGATCCTGCAAAATTGCTTTGACATTGCTTTGCGATAGGCCATCGCTGGTGGTGAGGTGGGCAAATCTGAGGTCTCTTGCCGGAGCATGAACGCCCTGAGGATGGATACCCTGCGAGTCGCGAGGAGTCGCGTCAGTTCTAGGGTCCGAAGGAAAGGCGGCTTTCGAAGTCAGGTGGGCGAAGGATGCGTTACTGCCCTGGACATTTGCAGCTTTGGCGGGGTTAGTTTCAATTGGTTCGGCAATGGAACAGTGAACCATACACAGAAGCACGATCCTGCTTGCTCGACGCAAGACCAACGCTGTAGTCATTTCTGCGGATGGCGATCATACTTTTCCCGCAAGTTTTCGTGACAGCCAGAACCCCTCCGACCTGTCGCTAGGCGGCGTTGGCAGGAATGCGTAGTTCTACTTCAATGCCCCGCTTCAAGCTCGCTCCAAACCACCAGCTTGCCTCGTATGGCGTGGGCGCGTTCCTCCATGCCCGGCAAGCCAAATCGCCCTTCGCGCCTCTGCTTTTCACGATGCAGACATCTTACCGCAATGTCTTCCGCCAGTACCTTGCCCGGTTCACGCGAATTGATCGGGGAGGAGAGTCTGCGCAGGGGACTCTGTACGGTGCGTGGCGCAAAGGAGCCCCGTTTGCCATTTTCCGGATCTCCCCCGCTCAAACTCACCGAAACATTGTCAGGAGAGACTTTGCCGTGAACCATGCGCCGTGCATTCGCAATTCAGGCCCTGGTTCTTCACAGCCTGGATAACTGACACCTGCCATCTCTTCGCCTACCAGCAGTAGGTGGCAACGACGTCCGGAGCAGCAGCGAGCTGATTGGTGGCGGTGGTATGCAAAACGATTTGTATGTTTTTCTTTTCCCAGCCTTTGGGGAAGGACTTGACCAACGCCGAAATGGACTGCGGATTGGTAACGAACTCAGCAGCGGCTTGTGTACCTGGGTATCCGACACCTGCAGCGACAATTACCGAGGTGCCGGCCTTCGAGTTCAAGACCCGGGACACGATCGCGTAGTCCTCTGTAAAGGCAGAATTGCTAGACCAGCGCCTTCGAGGGTCTGAGCGGTCCACAATGGCGCTCCGCCCATCGAAGACATAGCGCAAATTCTCAGTCATGGTAAGAGTCCAGGAGTTGTTGTGTGCACCGACCAGAATGGTGGGGCTTTCACGAAGGTCGCCATACGCAATATCGCCTCCGTATCGGATATCGAATTGTCTGTTGCGACGTACCAGCACGGCCTCGATCTTTGTGATCGCGGCGACATCGCCAATTGTGACGAAGATATCTTTCGCGGGATATAGATCCTGAGCGTCAATCTTCGTGCCCGGAGGCAACGGAATGTAGGATTCGAATCCCATTTCCTCAGTGTGGCTCCTGGGGTGTTGGCGGTAGTACTCATCCAAATAAGAGGAAGACAATTGATAGACAGCATTGCCCCCGACATAGATCAAAACTCTATGGGGGTTATCCAAAATAGGCGACCAGAACTCATTGAAGGCGCGCGCGTCGGAGGATTGAAAAATGTGCGGCATCGCCCAGATCAGGATTCCCACTGAGGCGGCAATTACGACCCACCATCCGCGACTTCTGAGTTTCACCGTGGATGGCGTAAGGTCGAGCCCGATAACCTCATGGGGTATCGCGGGGTTCTTAGGTTCTAACGGAGGCTGGCTCAGTTCCGGTCCGTGTGAAGGCGCCAAAGGCAGCTGAATCGGATTCCCTTCAATCCGCTCGAATACGGCCTTGAAGGAGCCGAGAGGCACGCTGATCCGGACGCCCTTCTCATGCTCAGTTTGATAGTAGAGCGCAAGGCGCTTCCTGACCTCGGCTGCACGCGCGCGGACGATCGGATCAGCGTTGGTGTCGTAATCCGGGAGCCTGCCGAAGACCTCAACCCCTATCACTCTTTCTTTCAAGAGCTCGGCGTGTCCCGACAGCGTTTTGTCGACAATGTATCGCAGCAGCTGTTGAGATTGCTTGCTCGCGCGAAAGGGATAACTGACCAGGATTTCTGCAAGCACCTCTTGAATCCGTCCAGCCAGGATTTCTTGAGGAGCGGACATTCGCTGGGAGGTCTCGTCGGATTCAACGGCGTGTCCCATGGGACCTCCAACTGAAATCTCCGCTGCGCCGTACTCTACGCCAGCGAGATGTCGATGACAAGTTCCGCGTTTTGTTGAACAACCTCACGAACAGTACCATACAGTACCTTGCGGAAAACCGTAAAGTTATCGCTTACTTGCTGCCGCTGTGAAAAGTATGTTTTCTCAGGATTTGCGGGCAAAATCACCCGATCAAATCAGCTTGCGGAGGCTCTGGGTCTACTTCCAAAAGACTTGGGCCCAAACGCAGGCGAAATCAACCGAGGAAGAATCTCCGGAGGCAAGATGAACAGGTTACGTCTCATCGTTTTGGCAGTCTTGATGACCGCCATCGGACTGGCTTTCGCTTCAAAACTCCATGCACAATCGAAGAGCACCACAGCTTCACTGTCCGGCTCAGTCACCGACTCGTCCGGAGCGAGGGTTCCGAAAGCGACGGTGAAACTCACCAATCCAGACAGTGGAATCAGCCGAAGCGACACCACGACCGCGACAGGCGAGTTCTCCTTCGCCTTTCTCCCGGAGGGCACCTATACCCTCGAGGCGAGCGCCCAGGGATTTAAGACGACAAGACAAGACAGGATCGTGCTGACTGCCGGTGATACGGTCGCGGAAAACGTGACTTTGACGATCGGCAGTACCGAGCAAATCGAGGTCAATGCGAGCGGGCCCCTGCTTCAAACACAGGACGCCAATATCAGCACCGAGCTCGAGAGCAAGCAGATTGAGGAGCTTCCGCTCAATCTCAGAAATGTCCTTTCCTTTGCGACACTGGATTCCGCCGTGAACACGCAGGGCGACCGGCAACTGCTGGCGGCGGGTGGGAGTGAAGATACGGCCGACCAGGATTACTCTTTCATGAATTTTGGAGGCGGCTATTTCGGCACCAACCTGTATCTTTTGGAGGGCGGCTACGATGTGGCCCAGGGATGGGGAGGAATCTTGTATGTACCTGCCCCGGAGGACACGAACGAAGTCAAGGTAACCAGTTACTCGTTTTCGGCCCAATACGGATTCAGCACCGGCAATGTGATCAGCCTCACCACCAAGGCCGGCACCCACGACTGGCACTTCGTTGCCGACGAGTACCTGCGCAACCCGGATCTGGACGCCAACCTCTACTTCAACAACCTGAGCGGCGCGCCCAAGCCTGACGACCATCGCAATCAATTCGGGTTTGCCGGCGGCGGGCCGTTGTATATCCCGGGCATCTACAAACAGCGGGACAAGACCTTCTTCTTCGCCAACTATGAGGGATTGCGGCTCAACGGTTCCGGCACCTACGGCGGGGAGGTGCCCACCACCGCTCAGTTAGCGGGCGACTTCTCGGCGGCGCTTACGACCACTGTCCTGGGTACGGATTGCCTGGGCCGGCCCATCTATCAGGGCGCAATTTACAATCCCTACTCGTTGTCTACCTGCCCCAACGGAAGCCCAGTCCGCAATCCGTATCCAGGAAACGTCCTACCCGCAAGCGGGCCAGGGGCGATCGACCCTCTGGCGAACAAATTTGCCACGGGCAACTACTGGCCGGCGCCAAAGAATCCAGACAGTCAATTCAACTTCAACACTACGGCGACTGCACAGACGACTTCCAACGAGTGGGGAATTCGCATCGACCACAACTTCAATGCAAATAATCGTATCTACGGGCAATTCTCAAATAAGCACGAGGGAAAAGTCCAAACATCGGCCTTTTACGGAAACGATGTCGCGGGGCCCTACAATTTCGACCCGAACAACCGCATGTTTGGGGTTTTAGGTTACTCCCACGTTTTCACGCCGACCTTTGTTCTGACCAGCGAATTATTCTTCATTCGCAATCCCGGAGGGAACAATGTCCAGGGCTACCCGTTCAAACCTTCCTCGCTCGGGTTTCCGTCCATTCTCGATACGTGGACGCCGCAGTTTCCGCAGGTTCAGTTCGGGAACACCTTTAACCCGAGTTTCTATGCTCCTCTGGGAGCGACCCAAAACTCCGGCGAAGCCCACTTTCCGCAGAATAACGGCAGCCTCACCGTAGACGTGAACAAAGCTTTGAAAACACAATCCATCTCGGTCGGCTATATGGGCATTTGGCAAACTGACGACGGCGGCAGGCTCACCCCAACAATACTCAAGTTCACTTCTCCCATGACGGCAGGCCCTAACCCATCCAACGTAACGAGCGGCACTGGAGACGCTCTGGCTTCCTTTATGGCAGGAGCCGGCCAGTCTGGAGTCGGCAATGGCTCGGGTAATCTCGGTGCCGGCTCCACAGGATTTAGTGCATTTCCGGCGCCAACGTACTACATGCATGGGATGTACGTTCAAGACGATTGGAAGGCGAGGCATAACCTCACCCTGAATCTTGGCTTCCGGTATGAAATCCAGATGCCGCCGACAGCGCGGCATAACGAGCAGGCGTACTTCGATTTCAACGCCCTCAATCCGATCAGCGTGACGACTGGCATTCCGGTTCATGGGGAAATCGTTTACAACGACCCGGGGAACCGCTTTCTCTACAACACCAACGTGACTGACCTTGCGCCCCGCGTTGGCTTCTCGTACGCCGTGATGCCGAAGCTGGTTTTGCGCGGCGGCTATGGCATCTATTACTCAAGAAACTTCTATGGCGGCAATGGCCCGGATCCCGGATATTCGACATCGTCGAATTGGATTTCATCGGCCGACGGGATCACGGTGGATACGCCCCTCGCGCAGGCGTTCCAAACGGGTCTTGTGCCGGTTACCGGGAACTCCCTGGCAGGTCTGACTAACGTGGGTCAGAGCCCCAGCGCGGTGAATCCGCACCGCCCAGATCCTTTGAACCAGCAGTTCAGCTTTGGATTCCAATACGCCTTTGGTCCTAATGACGTGCTCGATGTCAACTACGTGGGGAGCCGGGGAAGACGCATTACCCTTGGCGGCATGAACTACGGCCAACTGAATCCAAGTTATCTTTCCATGGGTTCGGCGTTGAACACCGTGTTGCCCACCAATCCCTATGCCACCGCGTTGAGCACTTTGGGACTTACCGCCCCGAGCTGCCCGTATACAACGGCGCAATCGTTGGAGCCATATCCGGAATTCTGCGGAGGCGTCTCAGCCGAGGACGAACCGGTCGGAATCAACAACTACAACGCATTGCAGGCAAACTTCAAGCACCGTTTCGGTCAGGGCCTGCTCTTTACGGCCTCCTACACCTTCTCGAAATTCCTCTCCGATGTGGGCGGCCCGGAAGAATGGGGCTCCGTCAATGGCAACACCGGAGGATCGGGTATCCGCAACTTCTATAACCTGAAAGGGGAGTGGACGGTGGACGGGGACGATATCCCACACTCTCTCGTTTTGAACTATGTGTATGAATTGCCGGTCGGCCGGGGCAAGCGGTTCGGCGGGGGCATGAACAGGGCGGAAGATGCCCTCGCGGGCGGCTGGTCGGTCAACGGAATTACCACCGTGCAGAGCGGTTTCCCGATGTCGATCGGCCCCAGCGGAAACAGCGGGAGTGTTTTTGGCGGGAATCAGCACGCTCAATTGACCGGGGCCGGCTTTAAGACCGGCACCTGTGGCAGCGCCCAACACCCCCCCGAAATCCCCGTGGGAACGAAATACTGCTTCTTCAACCCAGCCGCCTTCGGACCGACGCCCGATTTCACCTTCGGCAATGCACCTCGCTACTTTTCCAATCTGCGAGCACCTGGATACGTGGACGAGGACCTGACGTTTGCAAAGTGGTTTGGCCTCACGGAAAGACTCCGCCTGCAGATCGCTGTCCAGATGTTCAACGCTTTCAACCACCCCAATTTCGATATGCCCGACGCTCAAACTGGGGACTCGCTCACGACCATGGGCGAGAGCTCGGGCACCCAGGGAGCGCGACAAATGCAGGGAGTGTTGAAGGTAACTTTTTAAGGCCCCCATGCGCTCGACTGTACTCCTTGCGCTGTGCACAGCAATTACGCTCACGATTTCGATCGTGAGCGTAACCGCAGCGGCGCAGGATCGCGATCAAACCCTTCAGTCCCTCCTGGCTGATGCCCGTGCCGCTCAGTCCAGGGGGGATTTCTCTCAAGCTGCCGAAGCGTATCGCAAGGCAGTCGCACTGGAACCGTCCGTTCCCGAGCTATGGGCGAATCTCGGTCTTATGGACCACGAGTCAGGGATGTCCTCGGAAGCGATTCAAAGCTTCAAGCGGGCGATTCGGCTCAATCCGTCTTTGTTCGTTCCTCAATTGTTCCTGGGTATCGAATACCTCAAATCCAAGAACCCCGAGGCTGCCATCCCGTTCCTTGAGAATGCCGAAAAGCTCAATCCGAATGATTTGCAGGCCGCCCTCAGCCTCGGAAAGGCATACACCTTGTCCAACCACGCAGATCGCGCCGTCGATGCCTACTCGATTGCGACTCGTTTGACGCCGAATGACGGGGATACCTGGCTGAATCTCGGCACAGCCTATTTGCAGGAGGTGGAGAACGATGCGCGTCTCATGACGTCCGTCTACAGTCATTCGGCTTATGTCAGTCTGCGGGCAGCGGAAACCCTTGCCGAGGAGGGCAGGCCGCTTCAAGCCGAGAATGCGTATAAAGCCGCTATTGCCTCCGGCTCGCCTCCACCTTGCACACACGCGGAATTCGGCATCACGCTCCTTCGAACGAAGGATTTGACCGATGCGCGTGAGCAATTCGAACTGGAGACAAAAACTGGATCTCATTGTGGACTCGCAGGCCTCGGTTCGGCAGTTACTCAGCTGGACGAAGGACATCCGGAAGATGCATTGACGAAATTGATTTCTATTTCCGCGGCCGATCCTGGTTTCGTCGCGTCGAGCCTGCCGCTGTTTCGCGATGCGGTTTCTCCTGACCAGGCAAAGTCTCTGATCGATCTGAGTCGAGCGCGAGAGAAGGACGACAGCGCTTCGGTCGAGATTGGATCACTTATCGCGAAGACGCTTGTTTCCGATGAGACGCCGTCGCAATTCGAATTCAGCGATGTGACCCGGCCCTCAAGTATACGAGCCGTGGCAACAGCAAATGCCGAGAGGCTCTATGCAGCTGGTCAGTATGCCCGGTGCAGTGAGGCCCTGAAGCCTGTACTCGGCGCAATCGCCAGCAACCAATTGCAGCTTCTTGTTTCCTGCTCCTTTTATGCGGGCGATTTCCGAACTGCGTCCACAGCAGCTCAACGCCTGAAGAGCAATCCCGCAACCCGCGCGGAGGGATTGTATTGGGAAACCAAGGCCGATCAAAGACTCGCGATTGCCGCGTTGACTCGCGCGGGCGAAATCGATGCGGACTCTCCGCGCATGCATGTTTTGCTCGGAGATGTATTCCGCCAGAAGCGCCATCGGGACGAAGCAGAAGCGGAGTACAGAAAGGCGGTTTCCCTGGACCCGAAGAGCCGCAGCGCTCGCCTAAGCCTGGCAATCACTTTGTTCACCGAATTGAAGACCGACGAAGCATTCAACATCGACCGCAGCCTACTAGCGGAAGATCCCAACGATCCTGAGGCAAATCTGCTGGCAGGCGAGATCCTTGTGCAGCGGAACACTTATGCGGAAGCTGAGCCATATCTGTCAAGGTGCGGGAACCTCCAGCCGGAATTCGTGCCTCGTCTCCATGCACTCCTGGGCCAGGTCTATGCCGCGACGGATCGGATTCCAGCCGCAATTTTGGAGTACAAGAAGGGACTTTCAACCGATGAAGATGGAAGCATTCATTATCAGCTAGGCCGCCTCTATCAGAAGTCCAGTGATAAAAATGCGGCTGAGGAGGCCTTTAGAGAATCGAAACGCCTCCGACAACAATGGGACAACCGTGCACGCCTTGCGCTTGAACAGACGCCCACAGACACAATCCGTCAGTAGCAAATCAGTCCGAGGCTGATTGGAAAAGAATTCTCGTTGCCAATTCGAGCGATCGCTGCTCTTGGTGGCAATACGGCACCAAAGTTCAGCCTTCACTGGGAAGTGCGAATTGGATTTTTTTTAACGCTCTAAGATAAGGAGCCTGATTTATGTTTATTGCCTCTTCTAAAACGCTCTCTTTCTTAACCGCATGTTTCCTTGCGCTCGCGGCTACGGGATCAGCACGTCACAGTGATGCGGAGGAGATCGAGCGAACGACGAATGGCGCGATCGTTCGGACTGCAATGGGGGTGGTTCGAGTCGAAGTCTGCTCTGACGGGGTGGTTCACATCCTCGCAAACGCAACAGGTTCGCCAATCGAGTCCCTCGTGCCAACCGTGGTGCAACCATGCGCCGGCGCGCAGCTGACGAGTTCGTCCGACGACTCGCACCTCTATCTTCGGACCCGAAAACTCAAGGTAGAAGTTGCCCGTGACACCGGGGCTGTCCGCTTTTTGACTTCCGATGGGCAGACCGTCCTGAGCGAGCAACACAATCGCGGGCGATCTATCGCCGCACTCGGCGTTGCAGGATCGCAGGATCGGATTCAGCAGGACTTCCTGCTGTCGCCGGGCGAAGCACTCTACGGATTGGGACAGCATCAAGAAGGATTCTTTAACTTGCGCGACATACCGGTCCGCCTCCTCCAGGCAAATACGAATATCGCGATTCCGTTTCTGCTTTCGACAAAGGGATACGGCCTGCTGTGGAATAACGCAGCGCTTACCGACTTCAATCCGGCCGACGAGACCATCAAATTGGACGACAAAGGCGCCGGCACTTTCCGAACACGGAACGATGGAGATTACGGATTCCTTCTCAGCGGCAACGACCGTAGCAAACTTCGCCTCTCGGTCGATGGTCAACAAATCATCGACATCAAAAACATGTGGGTTCCCGGCTCAGCCGGCGCAAAGATGCACCTCGCGGCAAATTCAATCCATACAGTTGGGGCGGAAACCGGCGGCGACACCAAACTCTCCCTTCGTGCTCCCTCAGATACCATGGCATTCCGTTCTGAAACCGGTCAGGCGGTTGACTATTACTTCATCTATGGACCGGAACCAAGCCAGGTCATTGCACAATATAGGGAACTCACAGGGGCCGCTCCGTTACTGCCGCGATGGGCTTACGGTTTCTGGCAGTGCCGGGAACGCTACTCAAGCCAACAGCAGATTCTCGATACTGCCGCCGAGTTCCGGAAACGGCAAATTCCTGTCGATGTTCTGGTGCAGGATTGGCAGTATTGGGGAAAGTACGGCTGGAACGCCATGCGATTTGATGAGCGCGAGTATCCCGATCCAACTGCGATGATGTCTTCATTGCATCGCGACAATTTCCATTTGGTCATCTCGGTCTGGGCCAAGTTTGGAGCGGAGACCGCCGTGAACCACGAAATGGAGAAGGCGCACCTGCTTCTTACCAGCGCGGCGAGTACGGGAGAACCCGGTGAAACGAAAGAAAGCGAGAACTGGGCCGATGTCTTCAATCCCAAGGCACAAACCGCCTTTTGGTCGGATATTGACCGAGATCTATTTGCCTTCGGCCTTGATGGCTGGTGGCTCGATGCTTCAGAACCGGAAGGCGATCCTCTCAAGAACGATGAGACCTTCCTTGGACCCGGCAAGAACGTGCGCAATGCATTCCCGCTGTTTGAAACCTCCGCTGTCTACAACGGGCAAAGGGCCACCACTCAAAACAAACGTGTCGTAATCCTGTCGCGCTCCGCATATACAGGGCAACAGCGCAACGCTTCCATCTCCTGGTCGGGCGATATCACGGGGGATTGGGATGCGTTTCGTCGGCAGATTCCGGCCGGTCTCAGCTTCGGAATGTCGGGTTTTCCCTATTGGACAACGGATGTCGGTGGATTCTTCCGCCCGATTGACCAGTACTCATCGGCGGATTACCACGAACTGCTCATCCGCTGGTTTCAGTATGGAGCGTTTTGCCCAATCTTCCGCGTTCACGGATTTCACTCCGAAACGGAGATGTGGAAGTACGGTCCGGAGGTGGAGAAGATTCTCCGCCAATACGATGATCTTCGTTATCGCCTTCTCCCTTACATTTACTCTGCGGCGTGGGGGACCACTAATCGCGGCGAAATCCCCATGAGAGCTCTGCCGTATGTGTATCCCACAGATATTGCAGTCAGAGACGTCAACGATCAATTCATCTTTGGTGATTCCCTGCTGGTGAATCCTGTGACTGAACGCCATGCCACGGCACGCAAGGTCGTGTTGCCGGCTGGAAATGACTGGGTAGATTTCTGGACGGGACAAACACAGCGCGGGGGACAAACCATCACGGCAGATGCCCCAATAGTCCAAATGCCGATCTTCGTAAAGGAAGGCAGCATTGTGCCCATGGGGCCGGTCGTACAGTCTGCCGCCGACGTCGAGGATCCGCTGGAGATTCGTATCTATGGCGGCAAAGATGCCGACTTCGAGTTGTACGAAGACAGTGGAGACGGCTACGACTACGAGAAAGGTGCGAGAGCGACAATCCACTTCCATTGGGACAATCGCCACAATGTGCTGTCGATTGAAGATCGATCGGGTACATTCCCCGGAATGCTGATGAAGAACACCTTCCGGATCGTTCTGGTCAAGCCGGGACATGGGACAGGAGTCGGATTGGACTCAGGCTTTGATCGCTCTGTAACCTACAATGGCCATCAAATGAAGATCAATCTGGGCAAGCTGGGTTGAGGCCAGACGGGTGTGCGCTTGTCCTAGGAGCCGGCCAAATGGATCGCAGAACATTCTTGTGCTCGACCGGCGCATCAGCAAGGATCTCTGCTGCACGGCATCGTGCCCACAGACCTGTCACCTGGCTCAATGATTTCCCTGGCCCAGAATGGAGTGCATTGTTTGCCTGCGAATTCGCTGCCGCACTTGAGTCGAGAGGGAATTGATTCCGCTGGCATAACTGGCTCTTACTACACGAAGCTATAACACCCTTCGGCAACGCTGGAAGGTTCGGTTGTTGGGAAGATATGCATACAGTCTTTGGAGGTTTTTGATTGATGAACCGCAGGCGGTTTCTCACGAGTGGGATATCTATGATGGCGCTGTCTCGGATGGCGCATGCATTGGGAGACTCACAGTTCTTTCACGGAGAAGTCCCCCAGGGTCCCTTCCTGCCATTTTGGGAGTCTCTAAAGTCCTATCGCTGCCCGGATTGGTTTCGGGATGCGAAATTCGGCATCTGGGCGCATTGGAGCCCGCAGTGTGTCCCCGAGCAGGGTGACTGGTACGCGCGGAATATGTACATTCAGGGTTCGCGTCAATATGAGTATCACGTCGATCACTACGGGCACCCGTCGCAGTTCGGATACAAAGATATTTGCCATCTATGGAAGGCGGAGCGATGGGACCCCGATGCACTTGTCAAGCTATACAAGCGGGCCGGTGCCGAGTATCTCGTCTCCCTGGCTACTCATCATGACAACTTCGATTGCTGGAACTCCGCGCACCAGATTTGGAATGCGATGAACGTCGGCCCGAAGCGCGACATCGTCGGGTCCTGGGAAAGGGTCGCCCGCTCCAACGGGCTGCGGTTCGGCGTGAGCTATCACGGAACCCCGCATCGAGTCTGGGACGAGTTCCTTCCCGTTCGCTACAAAAGCGACACCACAGGCCCGCTCGCGGGTGTCCCTTACGATGGCGTGCAGACGATGGCGGACGGCAAGGGCAAGTGGTGGGATGGCATGGACCCCCAGATGATCAACGGGAAACCTCACTTGAAGAACACCCCGTGTCCGGAGTTCGTGCAGCAGTTCTTGCTCCGCATACAGGACGTGATCGATAACTATAACCCCGACATCTTGACCTTCGACGACAATGCGCAATTCGATTTCGACAAAGGCGGAAAATTCGCTCCGGACTTAGGAGTGTGGTTAGGGATTCCAGACCTTGCACCGCAAATCATGGCCTATTACTACAACAAGAATGTGCAGGCGCACGGCGGTCGCCTCGAAGGAGTGATCGACCTCAAAGTGGTTCCCGAGCCGGTATGGGGCACACTGACCCGCGACTTCGAGATGTCGCTCGCCGATAAGCTTCAGGAAAAGCCTTGGCAGACTGAGGCATGTATTGGACATTGGCACTATGACAGGTCCGTCTTTGAAAGTCATACCTACCAGAAGGCCTCGTTCATCATTCCTTTCCTGGTTGATATTGTCAGCAAGAACGGCAATCTCCTTCTTAGCATCCCGCTGCCTGGGCATGGAGAGCCGGACAGCGATGAGTTAGCCTTCCTGGGCGAGCTTGCCGACTGGCAACAGGTGAATTCAGAAGCAATCAAGGGCACCCGCCCTTGGAGTATCTCCGGGGAGGGGCCGTCGACTGAAGCTCAAGAGATACCGTCTTATCAGTTATCAAAGATTAAGTTTGACCACACCGACATACGGTTCACCACAAAAGGCGATACCCTTTACGCCATCGCCTTGGGTTGGCCATCGGACAACAAGGTGCTGATCAAATCGCTTGCAACCACCGCCCCGCACTACGAGCGCCAGATTCGCAGGGTTGAACTGCTGGGAGCGAAGGGAGACCTCAAGTGGACCAGGGAGCCAGATGGACTTAGGATTTCGGTCCCGCAAGACCCGCCCTGCCATCACGCCTATTGTTTCAAGATATTGCCGGCATGATGACAGCCGATTACCGGTTGACCGTAACTGGACATTTGAATGTGCGTGAATTTATTGAACAGTCACTCCGCCCTCAACAGGGGAAGCGTTGGCTTGAGGCACGGACCACAATGCGTGGCGTGATCAGTTCAGTTTTGGGCCTCTGAGGGTCTTTCTTTCGAGCGATCCCAAGCGCCAAATCTGCCGCGAACTTTCCTATGCTTTCACTTCCTTGGTCCACCGAGGTCAAGGGAACGCGCAGGAAGTCGGAATAGGACAGGTTGCCGCATCCCACGACCGCAACGTCTTCAGGAATGCGTAGGCCGGCATCGAGTATCGCGCGCATGGCGCCGAGAGCCGAGGGATCGTTAAAGCAGAAGACTCCGTCCGGGAGCGGCTCGGTCGCGAGCAGTCTCTTGGCCGCCTCGTAGCCGCCATTTTCGCCACGATGGTCCCCGGACGTTCCCAGAGAAACAATGTGTCCCGGCAAGGGAGTCATGTTGTAGGATGCCAGAACTCTTCTGTAGCCTTCGAGACGGCCAATGGCAGTGCTGACTTCGGGACCACGGATGTGAGCAATCCGCCGGCATCCCTGCTCGATGAGATGTGAAGTTGCCAGAGTGCCAACCGCTTCGTCGTCGACGCCAACGAAGTTCGACTCAAGTCCTTGGAAGCGTCGATCGATCAGGATGTAAGGCGTTTTGTGCTCTTCGATCATGCGAAAGCAGTCGACCGACCATTGCGCCGAAGCCACCAAAATGACGTCGACTCGCCTTGCTAGCAATTGCCTGATCTCCTGTTCTTCGAGGTCCGGATCTTCGTCCGAAGACGAGATCAACAAACTGTACCCATGCTTCCGCGTTTCCGCCGAGATCACCTTGGCTATCTCGGCGAAGAAGGGATGCAGCAGGTCAGGAACGACGAGGCCCAGCGTCCATGTACGGCCGGAGACGAGCGAGCGGGCGGCGATGTTCGGCTGATAATTGAGCTCCCGCATCCGCTTCAATACGCGTCGGCGCGTTTCGGCCGCTATGTCCGGATGATTTCGTAGAACCTTGGAAATTGTGACAACGGAAAGACCCAGATCGTTCGCGATGTCTTTCAAGCGGGCCGCCATAGTACAAATTTATCCCATTTAGCGTTTCCTGGTAGCCGCGCTAAAGCGATTATCCAAGCCTGAGCCGGGATAAACTTCCACGTCCTTCCAGTTGGTAAATTGCGCATTTTGAGCATGATTTTCTCGAAGTCTCTGCTTGACAAGCCTGCAATCTCAAAACTAGGATGTTAACGTTTCAGTTATCGATTACTCTAAGGCCTTCTGGGAGGGTGCAAGTCGATGCAAGTTCAGCCTCCAACAGCATCTACACATGTTGCGGGCGTCGATCCAAGGAAAGTTCCTTCTCGAGTCTTGAATACCGGGGTTCTGATTCCCGCGATCGGCTTAGGAACTTTCGGATCGGATCACGCTTCTCATGAGACCGTGGCCGAAGCGGTAAAGTACGCCGCATCGATCGGCTATCGGCATTTCGATTGCGCCTCGGTGTATGGCAATGAACGTCGAATCGGCGAGGCCTTCAGGCAGCTTTTTCAGAACGGGCTGAGCCGCGAAGAGGTTTGGATTACGTCCAAGCTCTGGAACGACAAGCATGGCGAAAGCGATGTGATTCCGTCGTGCGAGAGATCGCTGAAGGATCTGCAGCTCGACTATCTCGATCTCTACTTGATCCACTGGCCGTTTCCCAATCATCACCCGCCAGGATGTGACGTGACGGCGCGCAATCCGCACGCGGTGCCCTACATACACGAGAACTACATGCGCACATGGCGGAAGATGGAGGAGCTCGTCGATCGCGGCTTGGTGCGCCACATCGGCACGTCGAATATGACGATCGCAAAGATGAAACTACTGCTGCGCGACGCGCGCATTAAGCCTGTCGCCAACGAAATGGAGCTTCACCCGCACTTTCAGCAGCCGGGCTTCTTCCGCTACCTGGTGGACAACAAGATCCAGCCCATCGGTTTTTCTCCGCTTGGATCACCGGCGCGGCCCGAACGTGATCGTACTCCTGAGGACACGTCTCCTACAGAGGATCGTGCAATCTGCGAGATTGCGCAACGGTTGGGAATTCATCCGGCAGTCGTCTGTATCAAGTGGGCAGTTCAACGCGGGCAGTTGCCTATCCCCTTCTCGACAAACCCGAAGAACATCCTGAGCAATCTGCTGGGAGTGATCAGCGAACCGCTCAGCGCGCAGGACATGCAGACGATCGAGAGGCTGGATCGCAACTGCCGCTTGATCAAAGGGCAGGTTTTTCTTTGGAAAGACAATCAGTCCTGGGAAGACCTCTGGGACATCGATGGCGTCATTACTCCCGCATAGGGTCGGGCGGCCGAGAGGGCGAGCTTACTCCTGAAAGCTTCGCCTTCTCGGAACTCTCGGAACTCGCCCTGGTCGGAAGAAGTCACCTCCGGTAAGAAATGTGCTGCAGGCACGCGATGCAAGAGGAGATCGGTTGAATGCGAACGAGTATGAAGGCGGCGTTTCTTCCCGGCAACAGCACTGTCGAAATGAAGAGTGTCCCTGTGCCAGAACCAGCACATGGGGAAGTTCTCATTGCAGTCAAAGCTTCCACCATCTGTGGCTCGGATATACGCGCAATCTATCACGAGCATCTTGGCAAGGGGCCAGAAGGATATCAGGGGGTAATCGCCGGCCATGAACCATCCGGCCTGATTGTTGAAACCGGCCCCGGCTGTCGCCGATTCAAGAGCGGCAATCGAGTGATCGTGTACCACATCTCTGGTTGCGGTGTGTGCAACGACTGCCGTCGCGGATACATGATTTCGTGCACAAGTACTGAGTTTCGCCGCGCATATGGATGGCAGCGCGATGGTGGCATGGCCGAGTATCTGCTCGCAGAAGAAAAGGACCTAATCCTCCTCCCCGATCAGCTCACATACCTCGACGGAGCCCAGGTCGCATGCGGGTTCGGGACTGTCTACGAAGCTCTCCAAAAAGTCGGAATCAACGGCAACGACGCGGTGCTCATCACCGGCCTCGGCCCGGTTGGTCTCGCTGCTGGTGCGCTCTGCCGCAAGCTGGGCGCCGAAAAGATCATCGGTATTGATATCTCCGCGGAACGCCGGGACATCGCGTTGCGTCTGGAGCTTTGCGATTCCGTGCTCTCCGCCGGACCGGACAATGTGAAACAAGTGCGTGAACTGACCGGCGGCCATGGCGTGGAAAGAGCAATTGACTGTTCCGCCAACGCGGAGGCCCGCGCTATAGCGATTCGAGCGACGCGCAAGTGGGGAAAGATGGTCATGGTCGGCGAAGGGGGCACCGTGACCTTCAATCCTTCTCCCGACATCATTCACGACCAGAAGACGATCTGCGGCTCATGGGTGACATCGACCTGGCTGATGGACGAGCTGGTCGAGCGGCTCGTGCGATGGAATCTGCACCCAGAAGATATCGTCACGCATCGTTTCCCGCTGGAGAAGGCAGACGAGGCTTATCAATTGATGGCCTCAGGACGCTGTGGCAAGGTTGCAGTCTGCCCGGCTGGGGAGTAGTGCGTGCACCTGTCTCCCCTCGCCGACGACCCCGGGCAATCCCGGTCGCAGAGTCTTATCCCGCGCCAGGCGAAGCTCGCTTTCTTTCTTGTCACCGGGTTGTTCTTTCTCTGGGCGATACCCAATAACCTGAATGATGTTTTGATCCGCCAGTTCATGAAGTCATTCGAGATCACTCGTCTGCAAGCGGGTCTCGTTCAATCGGCTTTCTATCTCGGATACTTCGTCTTCTCGATTCCCGCGGCTCTTGTGATGCGCCGCTTTGGATATAAAACCGGCCTTGTCTCCGGCTTGATTCTCTATTCCGCGGGTACTTTCCTGTTTTTCCCGGCCGCCTCCGCGCGAAGCTACCCTCTGTTCCTTATGGCACTCTTCGTCATCGCCAGTGGTCTAGGATTCCTGGAGACAGGAGCGAATCCGCTCATTGCCCAACTTGGAGAGTCGGAGAGTTCGGTGAGAAGACTCAACTTCTCACAGGCCTTCAATCCGATTGGATCGATCTGCGGAGCGATGATCGGCACCCTGTTCATCTTCTCGGGAGTCGAACCTCATGCGCGCGAGATCGCACAGATGAAATCCCAGGGCATGTACGACGCCTACCTGCAGCACGAAACCGCGCGGGTGCTCGCGCCGTACATGGTGCTCGGCGTCATTGTCCTCGTGTGGGCATTCCTCATCTTGAAGACCCAGTTTCCCGCAGTGGCTGGTGGGCAATCCTCGTCTGCGGCGACAAGAGATGGCGGGTACATCCGGCTTTTGCAGTATCCGAGCTTCCTGTTTGCGGTGGTGGCCCAATTCTGCTACGTCGGCGCGCAGGTCGGGACCTGGAGCTACTTCATCCAGTACGTGCAGGACTACACGCATGTTTCGGAGAAGACGGCAGGTTTTCTTCTCACCGCTACCCTGGCTGCGTTCGCCATCGGACGATTTGCTTCAAGTTACCTGATGAAGCGGATAAACCCCGAAAGAATGCTTGGCTTCTTCGCTCTGACTAACATTCTCTTGCTCACGCTCGGCGTCAGCTGGCCGGGATGGACTGGCATGATGGCGATACTGCTCACCAGTTTCTTCATGTCCCTAATGTTCCCGACGATCTTTGCTCTCGGTATCAAGGATCTCGGCGCCCATACTAAAGAGGGTGCTTCGCTTATCGTGATGTCCATCATCGGAGGAGCGGTTTTCACGCCTCTCATGGGAATTGTATTTCAATTCACAAAAAGCATGGCACGCAGTATGTGCATTCCGTTGTTGTGCTACATGGTTGTTGCGACTTATGCCTTTTGGGGATGTCGGTTGATTGCTTCTCCCAATTCAGCGCCGAATCGAGGTTCAATGTGATTGAGAACAATGTTGAGAAGTCGGACGCATGGGAATCGAGACTCGGCCGATTGCTCCTCTTGTGGGGCCATCGCAACTGGATTGTGGTTGCCGATGCTGCGTATCCTGCGCAGTCGAACCCTGGGATTGAAACAATCGCAACTGGAGCTGAGCACCTCGAGGTCCTGAAAACGACACTCGACGCAATTGCCAACGGCAAACACGTAAAGGCGAAGATCTACTTGGATGCGGAGTTTAAGCTTGTTTCCGAGCAAGATGCCCCTGGCGTTACTACATATCGTCAAAGGCTGGCTCGTCTCATTGGGGGTCGGGATGCCGAGACGATGCGCCACGACGAAATCATCGCGAAACTCGACCAAAGCGGCAAGCTTTTCCGCATTCTCGTTCTCAAATCGAACTTGACAATCCCGTACACGTCGGTCTTCTTGGAGCTGGATTGTAGGTATTGGAATAACGATGCAGAAGAGCGCTTGAGGCGGTCCATGGAAAAGCCCCGGCTTCGGCGCAATGGACCGGTGCCCAAGTAACCCGGCAACTTCGAACAGCGAATTGGAGGAGCTAATCTGTCATGTCGATCAATCGGCGTCAACTGCTTCGGTGGATGGGTGGAACGTGTTCCGCAGTCGCTCTGTCAAAGATCAATCGCGCGCGCGCAGCGGGAGGGAATCCATTTCTGCCAACCCGCGCTTCGCTGCAGTCCTATGGGGTGCCCGACTGGTTTCGTGACGCTAAGTTCGGAATCTGGTCTCATTGGGGGCCGCAGTCGGCGATTGAGGACGGCGACTGGTATGCCCGCCTCATGTATGTTGAAGGCTCGGAGCAGTACAGGTACCATCTGGCCAATTACGGTCATCCCTCCAAGGTCGGCTACAAGGACGTTGTCGGCATCTGGAAGGCGGATAAGTGGGACCCGGACCATCTGATGAGCCTCTACAAAAAGGCGGGAGCAAAGTACTTCGTCAGCATGGGTGTACACCACGATAACTTCGATCTCTGGGATTCGAAATACACGCGTTGGAATGCAGTGAACATGGGTCCCAAAAAAGACGTCGTTGGCTCATGGCGGAATGCCGCGTTGAAGCAGGGCCTGCGTTTCGGCGTCAGCGAGCACCTCTGGATCAGTTACAAGTGGTTCGCTGTGAGCCACGGAGCGGACAAGGCCGGACCGTTGGCGGGAGTTCCTTACGACGGTGTCGATCCCGCCAACGCAGATCTGTACCATGATGCCGACTGCGCGCGCTTTGTTGACAAACTCGATTGGAACGACGATGGCATTCCAGAGACCTGGAAGCGGCATTACCTCGATCGCATGACGGATCTGATCGATAAGTATCAGCCGGACATCCTCTATACCGATGGGCATCTGCCGTTTGAAGAATACGGAATGCGCATGGTATCCCATCTCTACAACGTGAGCGCTCAACTACACTCGGGAATCACCGAGTCCGTCTACACGAGCAAAGAAAACTCCGACTGCGCGATCGGCACGTGCCTGCTCGATCATGAGCGAGGAGTGGCCGACGGGATCGCGGCAAACCCGTGGCAAACGGATACCTGCATCGGACAGTGGCACTACAAGCGCGGTCAAAAATACAAGACGGCCAAGAAGGTGATAGACCTGCTCGTCGACATCGTCAGCAAGAATGGCAACCTGCTTCTGAATTTCCCTCTGCCAAACTCCGGCGAACTTGATTCCAACGAGATGAGAGTGCTCGAAGGGATCACCGCGTGGATGGAAGTGAACAGCGAGGGTATCTACAGCACGCGGCCGTGGAAGATCTATGGCGAGGGCCCGTCGACGCTCCAGAAAGTAGAAGCCGGGAACTTCAACGAAGACAAGCAAAAGGATTTGACCGCAGAGGATATTCGGTTCACCAAGAAGGGCAGCACTATCTATGCCTTCGTGATGGGCAAGCCGGAAATCGTCGTGGTGAATGCGCTCGGTCTATGGAGTCCTCAGAATCCGGGCAAGATTCAAAGAGTGAAGATCCTAGGCCATGAAGGTGATACGCAGTGGGTACAGGATGATGAATCGCTGCGTGTCAAAGTTCCATCATCGGTCGCGTCCCAGATAGGTCTTGCCTTGAAGGTCGATATGAGTTGAGGTCAGTTTGAACTCTCTATGCGAGATCAATGAGATGGTGACGTGCAGTGCCTTTACTCGCGCGGCAACGTACTCGGGTCGTGAAAGTCTATGAGGGGGGTTCACTCAGTCTGCGCGCGATTGCAATCTCACCGCCGCCATTGGTACCCTTCACCGCTGGAGTCTTTTCCAGCGGCCTCAGGTATTTCCGTCCCCTGATCGCCTCGTCTTGCAAACCGGGCTTGAAGCTCTAGCCAAATCGTAGCGTTTGAGGAATGCGCGATGTTTGGAATGCCTGCCTCCTGAAGCACGCCCGGATGATCGGGAATGGCCATTCGGGCCTGTTTGCGGTTCGATTTCCATATTGTTCAAAGGACGAAATGATGCGAAGGAGCATGAATTATGCATTTCCGAGCTGATCAGATTTCCCGTCGCCGGTTTTCTCTCGGACTCGTCGCTGCACCGCTCGCCGCGGCCCTCGGGGTGAGTACTTCTGCCGAGCCGGCGGAGGCTGACGAACCGGTTCATCCCCCAAAATGGATCGTTGATGTGGATGTGCCTCCTTTCGGGTTGACTGAATCCTTTCAACGCAACGTGCTCGCCATGCCGATCGCTCCGTTCGGCTTGGGAGAAATACAACTACACGACGGCCCGTTGAAACAGGCGTTGGAGTGGAATCGCAACTACCTGATGCGCCTCTCGGTGGATCGGCTCGTTCACAACTTTCGAATCAATGCCGGGCTGCCGTCATCGGCACAACCCCTTGGCGGATGGGAGTCGCCCCGCGTGGAACTCCGCGGACATTTTGTCGGACATTATCTATCGGCATGCGGTTTGATGTATGCGTCGAGTGGCGATCTCGAGATCAAGGCAAAAGGTGATCAGATCGTCAGCGTCCTGGCAGCTTGCCAACAAAAGCTTGGATCAACTGGCTATCTCAGTGCATTCCCGGTGGAATTGTTCGATCGCCTGGACGCCTTGAAAAATGTATGGGCGCCGTTCTACACCCTTCACAAAATCATGGCTGGGTTGCTCGATATGCATTCGAATGCGAACAATACCGAATCCCTCGAAGTCGTTCTGGGAGTGGCGAGATGGGTCGACACCTGGACGGCCTCGAAAACACCGGAACATATGCAGGCGATTCTCGATAATGAATTCGGCGGTATGAATGAAGTTCTATATAACCTCGCCAGCGCCACCGGAGACGATCGATGGGCAGTAGTAGGCGACCGCTTTACAAAAATCAAATTCTTTAACCCACTCGCTGTCAGGAAAGATGAGCTGCGCGGACTGCACGCAAATACGCACATGCCGGAGGTAGTCGGTGCGGCGAAACGCTATGAGCTATCCCAAGACCCCCGTTATCGGAACCTGGCGGAGTTCTTCTGGGAAACGGTGGTCGAATCGCGAACATACGCGACTGGAGGCTCCGGCAATAAAGAACACTGGGAAACTTATCCCAACCGTCTTGGAGTGGAATTGGAGGAGGCGAGCGACCATCAGGAATGCTGCTGCGCGTACAACATGATGAAGCTCACTCGGCATCTCTACACGTGGTCCGGACAGCCAAAGTATATCGACTATTATGAGCGGAATCTGTTCAACCATCGGCTTGGCACGATCCAGCCGGAAACTGGATTGACTTCGTACTTCCTTTCCATGACGCCCGGTGCGTGGAAGACGGTTGCAACCGAGGACGATAGTTTCTGGTGCTGCAATGGAACTGCCGTCGAGGAGTTCTCCAAGTTGAACGACACGATCTACTTTCACAACGATCACGGTGTCTACGTCAATCTCTACGTGAGTTCAGACCTGCATTGGAAAGCGCGAGACATCCGGCTGACGCAGACGACCGAGTTTCCCCTCGAACCGAGAACAAGCATTATCGTCGACGAATCGATTGCGGAACCGTGGTTCTTGAATTTGAGAATTCCTTCCTGGACCACCCAGGATGTTGCTATCTCAATCAATGGCGCGCCTGTCGAAGGAATCGCTGCTCCGGGCAGCTACTTCAGCCTCAAACGTGTTTGGAAACGTGGCGACCGTGTGGAGGTTCAGCTGCCGATGCAATTGCGGATTGAAGCGATACCCGACAATGCCTCATGGAAGACCTTTACCTACGGACCCCTCGTTCTTGCTGGACAGTTTCCGGCGACTGGACTCAATGACGAGCTCCTGCACAAGAACCAGGGACCAAAGGTCGACCAGAGCCCAATCAAGGTGCCCCTTATCGAAGGTGACAATTCGATTCTGCTGGCAAGAATCAAACCCGACTCGGCGCCACTTACATTCTCGCTCGATGCTGCCGGGCAAACCGTAACCCTGAAGCCGTTGTATCAAAGCTGGGAGCGATTCGCGGTTTACTGGAAGACCACGTGAAGGGTGGCCTGGCTTGTTTGGTGCTCAGTCCTTCCGGTGTACTGAACTGTAGACCTTTCTACAGGACACTTCGCGTGATCCTGAAGCACCATGCGTACGCGCAGGGGCGATTCGATTCCGTCTGCAGTTCTTCCGGGATGGTGATCTCCAGGCCCGTCGCGGAATCCCATCGCGCGCCGAACTTCTTCCCTGGATACCCCAACATCTCGACCACCTCGACTTGATGTTGCTCGATTGATTGAATGGTCAGAGTCTTTCCCGGCCATTCTGTTGTAAAGCAATAGATCGTCCTTTCGTCCTTGCTCCGGGTGAATCGGAGGCTCGTTCCTTCAGACCACAGGGTGCTTGGACGCGGGCGCGTCGAGTAGATGCCTTCTCCATTGACCTTGAGCCATGCGCCGGCTCCGCGCAACTGTTCGATGGCCGTGGGATGGAAACCGCCAAGTCCACTGGGGCCGACCCCGACCATGAAGTTGCCTCCCTTGGCGGCAATGTCTACGAGATTTTTCACAATCCATTCGGTCCCTTTGTACTGTGAGGCGTCCTGCTCATAAGAGAAAGAGGATCCGAGAGGATAGATGACGAACCAGGGCATCCGGGTGGTTTCTTTCGAGGCGGGCACAAAACCCTCGGGGGTGTAGTAGTCTCCGTAGTTGCCAATCCCCCGGGCGCGCAGCATTACATCTGGTTGAAGCTCGCGCATTTTCAGAATCGTCTCGCGCATATACGGCCAAACCTTGGGACCCCAGAAGATATCGAGGCACATCATGTCGATGGTGCCGTACCGCGTGAGCAACTCGGTTAACTGCGTGCGGTGACGTTCAACCATGCGCTTTACTTGATCTGGTGTTGGATCGGATACGACGACCAGATGATCCGCCATTCGCTTTTTCATGCGGTCCCAGAACTCCTGTGCGGTTCCGTCGGACGCTTGCCAACCCCACAACAAAGGAGACGACGGCACTTGGAGCGGATGCCATCCGTACGGGCGGAAATCAGCGTCGTACCAGTCGGAGTGAGAGAAGTAGAGATCGATCTTCATGTCGCGCTTGTGTGCGGCAGTTGTCAGCTCCTGCACAACGTCGCGACGAAAAGGCGTCTCCATAATGCTGTAGGCGAGATCGCACGGTTCGATCGCCGGTCCACCCGGCGCAGTCCAGTTTGCTCGCTCCCTGACGCGGGTGCGTGTGTCGAACATCGAGAATCCTTCATGATGTTTGGAAGTGAAGGCGAACATCTTCATGCCTGCTTCCTGGCACAGATTCATCCAGGCATCTGCATCGAATTCTCGCGGGTTCCAGGTCTTGTAGGTTTGGTTGTAGCTCTGGCGCTCCTCGAGCGGCAAAGTAAGAAAGGGCCAAGATTCACCACGTCTGCCAAAGATAGAGTAGATACCCCAGTGAATGCGCAGGCCAAACTTAATATCCTTGAATGCTTCGACAGCTCTTTCAGAGGCCCAAAGGTATTGAGATACGGGAACCTCTTCAATGTAGGACTCGGAACGTCGATAGTCCGAGTCGGTCTTGGGCAACCGATGCTCCAGTGGCGGCTCTGCCATTTGAGTCATCAATGACTCGGGTCGCGAAGCTGCAAGAAGCGCGGCGCCGGATGTTGCCAGAAAGGTACGGCGGTTCACTGAGTTTTCCCCTTGACATACGTGCTAGCTTCCCACGTTCAATGAAGGGAAGCGTAAATGGATCATTTGTGTTCATTCCGGCGCGCTGCATAGCCGTGCCGAGATATATCCTGCGTTGAATCGATGCTCGAGACTCGTGAGCCCTGAATCGTAGCTCTTCACGATGATGGATATATGTTATACAAAAGAGGCAAAACACCTGGATGCAGTTTTGGTTGTGTTGATTCTTCTACAGAGTCACAGACTGGTTTGGAAATGCGATTCTACGCGTCTCCACACCTCGACTCCCGATTGAAAGACTTGACCTTTGTGGCAGAAACGCCTATTGAGATAATCCTGAAAAGTACTTCTACCGAGCCTTGAGGAAAACTGGCTCCATTCCTGATGGGGGCGTAACGACAGAATGCATTTGATAACAGTTGCGCCCTCTCGCTTTGGCTTGGTAGAGCGCGGCATCGGAGTTCCGCAACAGCGTTTTTACGTCGCTTCCACTCGCGGGATAGGTTGCGATGCCCACACTCACAGAGACTTCCACGCGAATCCCTTGCAGCATCATAGGTTCAGATATCTTTGAAACCAGCAGTGAAGCGATCTTTTGGGCTTCTTCTGGTCCGTTCAGGCCTGTAAGAAGCACAGTGAACTCATCGCCACCCATGCGTGCAACAGTGTCGGTCGATCGTAACGATTCTTGGAGACGAGTACCAATCGCAAAGAGTACCTGATCGCCCACGGCATGCCCCATGGTGTCGTTGATGTGCTTGAAATTGTCGACATCAATCATCAACAAGGCCAGCGAGTTCGCCTGCCGCTTGATCTCATCCAGAGCCTGTTCAAGCCGCTCCAGCAGAACGTTTCTCACCGGGAGTCCGGTGAGTCCGTCGTGCTCGGCCATATGGCGGAACCGCGCCTCACTTCTACGGATGATCTCGGTTTGCTGGTGGACCTGCCGGCGAAGGATTCCAACCCACCCGAGAATAGCGATCATGGTGAGTGCAACGAGGCCTAGAACTTCGAGAGCATGTTCGCCATTCCACCAGGAAGGCGAGCTGACGACATGCACATCTTCCGGTGACCTCAATAAGATCTGGAACGATTCGATGTGGGCAATGCCTTCCTGCCGGACGGCCTGGCGTTCATCCACTTTCCCGATGAAGACACCCGTGACTGCCACCGTGCTTCCGTCAATCCACCAGGAGTTCTGTTGTTTCGCATCTTTCACTGCGTCTGCAGGCAACACAGCAGGGAACACGATCCCATCAGAGGAGAGGAGCAATGTCGAGC
Organism: uncultured Acidobacteriaceae bacterium; assembly: GCA_963745845.1. Classification (GTDB taxonomy): domain Bacteria; phylum Acidobacteriota; class Terriglobia; order Terriglobales; family Acidobacteriaceae; genus Telmatobacter. Next base: position 1,298,073 of record CAVUZE010000008.1, read on the forward strand.
CGTTCAACCCTCGATTCTTTGCTACCAGCCTGCCTTCAATGCGAACCAGTTCACCGTTTCGGTCTGTCGCCAAGGAGTTCGCCTGCGAGATATCAGTGTGGGCGGCTTGCGAAACCGCACCCGGATGGTGATTGCCAATATCAAATGCATTGGCCGCGGAGATTTCGATCGGCGCCACCGATCCGCCGCTTTCCACCCGTTTCAGCGTCGCGGCTGTCATGCTGGGGAGATAATCCTTCCTCTCCAGAAAGCCGACGACATCGATCAGGTCTCCTTCTTTGAGGAGAGTGCTGTCGGCGGTCTGGATGCAGAGTCCCGCCGTCTTGTCGACGATGCATACGGTTTGCTTTGGCCATGAGAGTGTCACGCGACCGCGGACATGAATCCGATGCGAACTGGCAGGGTGCGGCGAGTATTGCAACAGGCTGCTCAGAGGGAGAGTAGGCAGCAAAAATGGATCGGCAGGAGCGGGTGTCCTTACGAAGAGGGTCTTCATTCCTGGAAACAGAAGACGGACTCCTGTCAATTGGCGTCTCGAATTGACCAGTGGTGCGGCTACTCCATGAACGACGATCTCCGAATCGACCAGAGCGGAATAATTCGCTCCCTCCTCTTTATCCGTCGTTGCCGAAATCGTGCCGTCTGGTGTGGCCACAGTGAGCACAACGTGCATTCCGTCGAATTCCACGGAGCGCACAACTCCTTCCAGAGCTACCCAATAGGAATCTTTTCCCCCGGCGATGAGCTGCGAAACCGTGACCTCAGGAGCGGTCGGGAGCGGTTGCGACCCAGGAAGAATGCGGATGCTCGAATGCGAAACGATGGGTGAAAATCCGCCCGGATCGGTCTCGCCAGTGACCTCAACGAGCGAACCGGCGTGGAGCGGAAGAAGGGGCGCAAAACCAGGCGCGACGAAGACTTCGCCCGTACTGTCCGCTATGAAGAGCGCTCTGTGGCCTTCCTGATAGGCGTCGTAGAAGGTCACGACGCCGCGCAATCGAACCGGGTAGCCAAGCGATGCCTGGTCGGGGGTAAGATCGTGAACCTGGCGGGCCGTCGTGAGAAGAGGCAACTTGTGGGAAGGAATATCAGAAGCCACGCAGATCGATTCGGCTGATACAGATGCGATCAATGCGACGCATCCGAGGATTGCCAAGCGGCCCACCAGGAGTGGACCCATCGCCATGCTTCTCGTTGATCTCAAAAACCGCTTCATCACAACCTGTTTTGCCAATTGTTGAAGACCTGCCACACCGCAGCAGGCATGCCACACCTCGGATTCCTACAAGTCATGGACTTTCGTGTCTATCGGCAGAAGGGGTTAAAAATATCAATCCCACGGCTATCTGCTGCACCGTTCTACGTTTATCCTCGCCGGATTGCTCCCGTCGAGTCACACAATTGAACTTGCCAATCCAGTTGCTAGTTAAATTCAATGTTGATAAACACATCACTCTAGCGCACTTAGAGCAATTTGCCGCTTCAATGAATTGTAGGCTTATCTTGTAGATGATTAGGAGCATCAACTTACGCAGCAGGGTTACTTAAGGGACCGCTGGGCGGCCCTCGACCTACGGCGGCTCTCCAATTGGCGCAGAGCGAAATCGATGTTGCCAAGTGCATTTTCCTTGAGAAAATGCCACCCAGCGGGAGTTAGAGATTCTACGGAAATTGGAGGACCGCCCCGAACTTCGCGAGCGGGAAATCGAAGACATTCGCGCAGCGCCCCTGAGCGATCCCGAGCGATCCTGTTTTTCCAATTACCGGCAGCCGGCCTGAAAACAGAGGTTCTTGCTGAAGAACGGCATCACGTGGTTCTGAAAGCGGTCAGCGACCGCGCTGGTGTGTGTGCCGGCGTAGACTTCAAAGCTGTTTGCGATTCCGTAGGTGTCGAGGATCTCGTGCAACTTGCCCGCATCGACGCGCAGGCCGTCCTGATCCCCGACGTCCATGGCGATGGCGCGATACTGCTTCAGATTTCCGATGTATTGATCGACGAACGCGAGTGGCGCGTTGGCTGCCCATTTCGCGAGAACGTCTGGCTGCGGAGCGCCGTCTTTCATCGGCAGGTCAAGATAGAGCGGAGGATTTTTCGGATCGGGGGACCATGCCGCTGCGGTGGCAAGCTGAGCGCGGGCAAAGAAGGGAAGCTTTGCTGAATCCTCTTCCGTCTTCACTGCCTCCAGGGTCTTTTCGAGTTCTGGATTCGCGGGGCCGGCAGGCCGGGCGGACATGCAGCATGGGCTCATGATGTACAAACTGCCGAACACATCCGGATGCTTCATGCCAATGCGACTGGCGCCGTAGCCCCCCATCGAGTGGCCGACAAGGCCGCGGCTTTCACGATTTGGAATCGTGCGATAGTGCGCGTCGATATAAGCGACCACGTCGTGCGCGATGAACTTTTCGAAATCGCCGGTGGTCACCGAACTCGAATACATCGAACCGTTGTGCATGGTCTTCGAATCGGGCAGAACCACAATGAATTCCTTTGCGCCCTGAGCAAAAGCTCCCTCAATGACCTGCGGGACATGAATTTCGTGGGTCCATTGTTCGGCGCCGATCGAGTACCCATGCAGCGCATAAACCACGGGGTAGTGGCGATGCTTCTCCTTCGCATAACTGGGAGGCAGGAAGACAAACGTGTCGCGATCGACAGCATCGCCTTCCAAATTGCCTTCGAGCGCCGTGCCATGAATTTTGATGTGTTCCACCGTAACTGGCTTCGCTCCCGGAACAACGGGCGGGACGATCGTCTGAACCTGCGCGGAGAGCACGGGAGCGAATGAGAAGGTAGTCCCCAACACCATTGCCCAAACCAAACTGGTAGTTTTCATTGTGGTCCTCCTTGGAAACCGGTTGCGATCACACGGAGCGGACTGCCGCCATTGCCACTGCCAATTCAGTTGCGATCATCCTGAAATAGCTTGGGAGCGAAGTCGTTCAAGTCTCTTCGCCACGTGACTCGTGCGCTGTACCGGGCGAAGAAAAGTAGACGTACTTGATGCCTGCCTTGCCCAGCATCGCGCGGAAGGAACCGATAGCTCCCGGAAATGGATTGGGCTTTTGGGTTCCCATGCCGAGGTTTTCATCTTCGGGTTCAATGCCGCTCCGTCTTTGAAAAGTCCATTGAACTGGAAGAGAAATGGAATGGTAGGCGCCGATTCGCGAAAACGTTCTCTGGGAGTCGGACTATACAGAACCGCCCGGTCTGTGAGCAAGTCAATAAATCGCTTTATTTAAATCGGTATTCTCGATGAATTCTCACTGTGCGCAATGGATCGCTCTAATTTGAGCTCCGACACCAGATTTGCTCAAATCACTTCCGGTTCGCGGCTCATGCCCAGCAACCCTGCAAGGGCTTTCACCTCACGGCTGCCGAGATTCGAATCCTTGCAGACCAGATTGAGACGCACGTCCCTGTTGCCCCCGACTGGCATGCGGAGCGCAAGCAATTCGGCACTCTCAAGATACGGTTGAATGCGATACGTGGGTAGCCAGCCGAAACAGAGGCCGCTTCGAACCGCATCGATGGCAGCTTCGATCGTGCTCACCGGCAGAAAGCGCTGAGCTGGACTACGCGGTTGGCGCTTGGTATTCCCGACGCCGACTCCCTCAATAACGACCAGCATGTGTTGCATCATGTCGATCCGGGAAACCTGCCTCTTCAGTGCATGGAGAGGATGATCGCGGCGGGCCACGGCGGTCATCCTGATATCGAGGATCGGTCTCACGAAATACTCGCGCGACATGAGTCCGGCTACACAGAGATGCGCATGATGCGCCGAGAACTCGGAATCCGCGGAAAGGAACGTGGTTTGGCGGAGTCTCTGATGGACATTGGTAAAACGCCGCGCGAATTCTGCAAGAGCAGCAAAGAGCCGCTCGTTGGGGAATATGCTGTCCACCGAAAGTCGAATCTCTGATTGCCCGCCCGACGCCAGGGAACGAGCTCTCTGCTCGAGTTGATTAAACCCCGCCAGATGGGGTTCGGCATCGGCCAGCAAGACGCGCCCCGCCTCCGTCAAATAGGCTTTCCTGCCTCTCTGCTCAAACAGCTTGACGCCCAGCTGTTCCTGTAGTCGAGCGATCGCATAGCTGATCGTCGATTGCGAGCGATTGAGCTGCTCGGCCGCGGAGGCGAAACCACCTAGCTGAACGACAGCGTGGAGGATCTCCCATTCATCGAGAGTGGATTTCATCAGTGACCAATATATATCTAATAAATCGATGTATTGGTTCCAAAAATGCGACTTTTCGTTCAAAGGGCCTGAAGCTTAGGATTCCGTTTGGCTTGCGAACGGGTTTTTCGGGGCTCGATTAGAAAACGGTTACTTGAGCACAGCAGTTCACGGTGCCGAAGAAAGAATACATCCCGGCTTTTACGCATGTTTGGACGAATTCAGATCGCAATCGGGGGAAGAGGAATGAGACAGGTTGGAATCATGGTGCTCCTGTGTGCCAGTTTCTGTTGCGCACAGGATTCGGGCGACTATCAGCCTGCCACGACAAATGTGCCGGGTGCAGACTACCCCCGTGTTGATAGCGCATCCAGAGCCCAGTTCCGGTTGAAAGCACCTGACGCTGCGAAGGTGAAGCTCAATTTTTGGAGCGGCCCGAAACTGGATATGGAAAAGCAACCGGATGGTTACTGGACCGTCACCACACCACCCCTTGCACCGGGCCTTCACTACTACACGCTGATCGTTGATGGCGTGGAATTCAGCGACCCCAGCAGCCATTCGTTCTACGGTGGCGGCAGGGATGCGAGCGCCATTGAAATCCCTGAAGCGGGAATTAACTTCTACTCAATCCAACCGGTTCCCCACGGCCAGGTTCGCGAAATCTGGTACCACTCAAGCGTAACCGGCGACTGGCGGCACGCGCTGGTCTACACTCCGCCTGGCTACGATGTGCAAACCCGTGTGCGCTATCCAGTGCTCTACCTGCAGCATGGCGCGGGAGAAGATGAGACCGGGTGGACCAAACAGGGACACGCGAACTTCATTCTCGACAACCTGATCGCGAGCGGAAGTGCGAAGGCCATGATCGTGGTGATGGCGAATGGTTATGCAAGGCGCGCCGGCCAGACTCCTCCCAACCTCGCAGGAAAGCCGTTCGGCTCACCCGAAGCCATGAGGGCAATGCGCGAGATGGCGGCAGCGTTTGAAGACGAAGTGACTCAGGCCTTAATCCCATATATCGATTCGAACTTCAGGACCCTTTCAGACCGAGATCATCGCGCCATGGCCGGCCTTTCGATGGGCGGCATGCAGACCTTCCAGGTGACGTTCGATCATCTCGATCTCTTCTCCTACATTGGAGGATTCAGCGGAGCGGCCGCGTCGCTCGTTCTTGGCAACGGCAAACTGGATGTGAAGACAGATTTGAATGGAGCGCTCGCCGATCCCGCAGCCTTTTCCAAAAGAGTACATCTGCTGTGGCTGGGTGTCGGTACCGATGAGCCTGCCATGATGCACGCTGGTATCGAGCGGCTGCATACATCCCTTGTTGAAGCGAACATCAAGCACGTCTTCTATGAGTCGCCAGGCACTGCGCATGAGTGGCAGACATGGCGCCGCGACCTGAAGGACTTTGCGCCGCGACTCTTTCAGTAAGTGACCTGGTCAGCGTCGATCTACGATGGATCGAATGCGCATGCCGCATCCGACGGCGCCGCTATGAGTCGTTCCATGAAGGAATGAGGTTCGTACGCATGATTCCGAGATTTTTTCTGGCAATCATTTTTGCCGCCTGTACGCTTGCGCCCCATTGCAATGCAGTTGGACAGAGTGTTTCTGAAACCGCCGCTAAGCCGCTGCCGTTTGTCAGCGCGATCTTCGGCGACAACATGGTTTTGCAGCGCGGTAAGACAAATACGATTTGGGGCTGGTCTGACCCAGGCGATCATATCCAGGTGCAGATAGCGGAGCAGACGGCATCCGCGGTTGCCGGAGCCGACCGGCGCTGGCAGGTCAAGATTCAGCCGCCTCCCGCGGGCGGCCCCTACACTTTGAGAATTACCGGCCACGACACTGTAGTACTGCACGATGTTCTGGTAGGCGACGTCTGGCTGTGCGGCGGCCAGTCGAACATGGGCCTTCCGCTTCGGTTCACTCGTAACGGACCGGAAGAAGCGAACGTGGCCAACTATCCGGAGATCCGGTTTTTCTCCGTGGCAGGGCATCCTGCCTACCGGCATACCGAAGTCGTGGATGGCTCCTGGAAAGTTGTCACTCCGGAGACAGCAGGCTGGATGTCTGCCGTCGGGTATTATTTTGCTCGCAAAGTCCAGGGCGAAATCCACGTTCCCATTGGTCTGGTCGTGGATGCCGTTGGTGGAACTCCCGCGGAAACCTGGACAAGCGCGGATGCGCTCGGCCCACTCCATGACTTCGACATTCCGTTGGCAGAGCTCAAGAGAATGGCCGCCGAAGGTGCGCCCGAATACGGCAACTACGTCATGCACTGGTATGACGAATACGACGTCGGGCTCAAAGGAAATTGGGCTGCTCCTGAACTCGACGACTCGAGCTGGAAGCCCGTAGACATTCCCGGCGGGTTCGCCGAATTGGGTGTGCCGGACACTCCGGCACTGGCGTGGTTCAGGAAAGAGATTGTGTTACCCGATCCGCTTCCTCCTGGGCGCGCCATGGTTTTCCTGGGATCCATTGAGCGCATGGATACCGTGTATATCAACGGGACATCCGTCGGTGGAAGTGCATGGGTTGAAAACCCGCGCGTCTATCCCGTTCCCGAGGGAGTTCTGAAGGCTGGCCGAAACATCGTTGCGATTCGTGTTCTCAAGACGAAGCCGGTCGGCGGATTCCTGGGTAAGCCGGAAGAACTTCACTTGATGCTGAGTGACAAGTCGATCATCCCGCTGGCAGGGAAGTGGAAGGGCAGGCTCAGCGTGGATGCTCGTCCTCCGCATCCATTGCCCATCGCCTACGAGAATTGGCCGGTGATGCCGACCGTCCTTTACGAAGGAATGCTGGCTCCCATTGCGCCGCTCTCGATCACCGGCGCTCTTTGGTATCAGGGGGAACAGAACTCTGAAAGAGGCTATCAGTACCGCAGAATTCTCCCCGTAATGATCGCCGACTGGCGAAAGCTCTTCGCGCAAGGCGATTTTCCTTTTTACATTGTCAGCCTGCCGGCATTTAAGCCGCGCAGCGCGACGCCGGTGGATGGCGACGAGTGGGCCGAGACGCGCGAGTCGCAGGCGCTCACTGCGGCCAGCGTTCCTAATTCCTGCCTCGCAGTCACCATCGACACGGGGGATCCGGATAACATCCATTCCAAAGACAAACAGCCTGTGGGGGAGCGCCTGGCACTTTGCGCTCTGGCGAATTACTACGGCGAGAAAATCGCGTATGCCGGTCCTACTTTGAAATCGGTCGATCGGCTTCCAGGCTCGATCCGGTTGCACTTCGCGCATACGGACGGGGGCCTCGCGGTAAAAGGACCGAAGCTGGAAGAATTCTCCATCGCCGGAGAAGAACGGAAATGGTATTGGGCCGATGCTCGCATTGTCGGCGATACGGTTGTCGTTTCATCTGCCTCGGTGCCGAATCCCAAAGAAGTCCGCTATGCCTGGCAGTCGAATCCGGCGGCGACGCTGCTCAACGGAGCAGGATTGCCTGCCGGTCCCTTCCGCACCGATCAATGGCCCGGCGTAACGGAAAGTCACAGACCCTACTGACTGTGTGGATTCACTGAAAGTGCGTTGAATCGAGTTGTCGGATCTCACCTGGTTGACTTGGACGATGTTGAACGGAGCACCTAGAAAGGTTTATTCCGATGATGTCTCGCTTTTCCAAGAACAGGTCTCTGCCGTTGGCGTCACCTGTTGTCTCTCCCACCAGTTCCATCCTGTTCCTATTAGTTCTGATCTTATCGACGCACACCGCCATGGGTCAGATGCCCGGCCAGAACAAGCCGGAGTTGGCGCCTGTTGCTGCGCGGCAGTCTGAGCACGGATTCCATGCCACGGTGGGAGCCGAAGGACTCGATGTTACGGTTTGCGGTGATTCAGTGATCCACGTGTTGGCGAAGCCCGATGCGGCGGCGCTGACCGGACTGAAGCCCTGGATGCTCGATGCAAGCCAAGCCTGCCCAGGCGCTCCATTTGAGTTCGCGCAGGATGCAAAATCGGCGACTCTCAAAACGGACAAGCTCGAGGTAAATCTGGATCTCGAACGCGGCAATCTCTCTTTTCATGCGACAAATGGAGATTTGCTGTTGCGCGAAGGAAACAGTTTGCCGCGAACTTATGAGCCGGTGCAAATGAATGGTGAGAGCACGTATCGGGTCACCGATCGCTTCTCTCCATCGCCGACAGAGGCGCTCTATGGACTTGGGCAGCACCAGAGCGGCATGTTCAATTACCGCGGTTCGACCGTCGAATTAGGCCAGAACAATACCGACGTCGCGATTCCGCTGCTGGTCTCCAGCCGAGGCTACGCGCTGATGTGGAACACCGCCGCCCTCACCTACGTCGACAATCGTTTCCCATCTGAGCTCACGTTTAGCGCTGTGGCTGGCCATTCGATTGACTACTACTTCATGTATGGTCCGGAGATGGATTCGATCATCCACGAATACCGGAGCATGACTGGACACACGCCGATGCTGCCGAAATGGGCCTATGGCTTCTTTCAATCGAAGGATAGATATGTATCTCTCGATGAAATTCTCAGCATTGCGCGACGCTACCGCGATGAGCACATTCCAATCGATGCAATAGTGCAGGACTGGTTCTGGTGGAAGACGGAGGGAGATCCGGAATTCAACGCAAACTACCACAATGTACCAAAGGACTTGGAAGCTTTGCACAAGGAGAATGTGCATGCCATGATTTCCGTTTGGGGCCTCCTCGATCCTGCGTCAGAAACATTCAAGACGCTTGATGCGAAGAATCTCCTGATCCCCGGGGCGCATGTCTATGATCCCAGCAGCCAGGAGGCGCGCGATATCTATTGGAATCGGTTGCCCGGCAAACTTCTTGCACAGGGATGGGACGCGTTCTGGCTCGATAGTGCGGAGCCGGAAGAGTTTTGGCCGCACATGGGAGATGCGATTTTGCGCAACAAGCGGATCGCAATCGGTAACGGCGCTGAATACACAAATGTATTTCCGTTGCTTCATACGCTCGGCGTCCAGGATCATTGGAAAGAAACAACTGACCGCAAACGTGTCTTTCTGCTTACCCGATCGGCATTTCTAGGACAACAGCGTGTGGGAGCAACTGTTTGGTCTGGTGACGTGTACACAAGTTACTGGGCGCTCTCGCACCAAGTACCTGCCGGACTGAATTTCGCAGTCAGCGGGTATCCGTATTGGACAACAGATATCGGAGGCTACTGGCCTGCATTTCCCGGTGCCGTCGAACAGCCTGCCTACCAGGAACTCTATGCGCGTTGGTTTGAATTCGGAACATTTTGTCCTATTTTCCGCACTCACGGCCACCGACCGAATAACGAGCTCTGGACCTACGACAAGGTTGAGCCCACATTGATTCTCTTCGACAAACTGCGTTACCGTCTCATGCCGTATATTTACTCGCTTGCATGGAAGGTCACAAGCGAGGACTACACGATCCAGCGTCCGCTCGTCATGGATTGGCGCACAGACGAGAAGACCTGGAACCTGGGCGACGAGTTCATGTTCGGCCCAGCGCTTCTCGTTAGCCCGGTGCTGAAGGCCGATGCCACGCGGCGCACCGTCTATCTGCCCGCCGCTGCTGCCTGGTACGACTTCTGGACCGGCGCGACCGTCCAGGGCAGCCAGGAAATCGAAGCAGATGCGCCATTGGATCGGATGCCTCTGTTTGTGCGCGCGGGCTCAATTCTCCCGATGGGCCCGGAGATTGAGTACGCGGCGCAGAACCCTGAGGGTCCCATCGAACTCCGCATCTATCGCGGCGCCGACGGCAAATTCGATCTCTACGAGGATGCGGGTGACAGCTACGACTACGAAAAAGGTCAGCATTCCGTGATTCCCATTCGCTGGGATGAGACATCGGGCGTTTTGACGCTGGGCAAGCGCGAGGGGGTATTTCCAGGGATGGTGGAGCAGCGCACGTTCCGCCTCGTGGTTGTCCGCAGCGGACACGGCGCCGGCCCCGCGCCTACGGCTGCGGCAGACAAACAGGTCTCCTATACCGGCGCACAAGTCCAGATCAACCTTCGTTAAGGCCCTCCGCGAGCGCCTGTGCATCGCGGAGTAGCCGACAACTTTTGCAGAGAACGAACAGATTACAAGCTTCACGGAGAAGGCCAGATGAAGACAAAGACCGTACAAGGGGCGCTGCTTGCCGCTGCATTGTGTTTCACCTGCGTGGCCGCGCATGGTCAAAGCGCGGAGATGCAAGCGCCATCGCCGATTATTGTGACCATCGATGCGCAGCAAGCAGCTCCGCCAGTTTCGAAGTACGAGTTTGGCATGTTCATCGAGCACATCGGCTCGCTCATCTATCGCAGCCTGTGGTCGGAGATGCTCGATGACCGCAAATTCTACTTCCCGATCAATTCGAAACCTGACGATGAAACCCATCGGGCGGGCGGATTCCGCGGAATGCAGTTACGCAAGTGGCGCCCAGTAGGCCCCGAGGATGTTGTCGTGATGGACAAGGACAATCCCTTCGTCGGCGACCAGAGTCCGCGCATCGCTCTCGACGCCTCCACGCCGCAAGGCATCCGGCAAACCGGCCTCGCTGTGGTCAAGGGGAAAAAGTATGTCGGGCACATTGTTGTGCGCGGTACGCCAGGCGCCAACGTGCAAGTCGCGCTGATTTGGGGTGACGGCGCAAATGATCGCCAAACAGTGCGCATTGGCCCACTCACCGATGCCTACAAACCTTTCCCGTTCACCTTCACTGCTCAGGCAGGCACTGAAAGCGCTGCGTTCGAAATCACAGGCACCGGCAGCGGCGCTTTCTACATCGGCGCGGTTTCGATGATGCCCGCCGACAACGTGCAGGGCTTCCGTCCCGACACGATCGCTCTGCTGCGCCAGGTACACTCCGGTTTCTGGCGCCTGCCCGGCGGCAACTTCCTTTCCGACTGGAACTGGTACGATTCGGTCGGCGACCGCGACAAGCGTCCACCCATGTTTGACTACGCATGGAATGCCATGCAGACGAACGATGTCGGCATGGACGAATTCATGACCCTCTGCAAACTCATCGACACCGAGCCCTACATCACGGTCAACGCCGGATTCGGCGATGCGCATTCGGCTGCCGAAGAAGTTGAGTACATGAACGGCTCCATCCATACGCGCTTGGGCGCGTTGCGCGCACGCAATGGCCATCCCGAGCCTTACCACATCAAGTATTGGGACATCGGCAACGAGCCCTATGGCGTGTGGCAACTTGGCCGCACCGATCTGAAGTACTACGTCCTCAAGCACAACGATTTCGCGAAAGCCATGCGCGCGGTCGACCCGTCGATCACGCTCCTCGCTTCCGGAAACATGCCTGAGGATATGGATCTCACCGGCGAGATGCGCGCCAAGGATATCGGCAACCCGAAGGCGCTTGAGGGTAGCCCGATTGACTGGACAGGCGGCCTTCTCGAGCATAGCTGGGGCAACTTCGACGGCATCACCCAGCACTGGTACGCGCAGTCAGGCCGTCACTTCGACCTCGAGAAAGCAAAGGCGCTGCCGCTCGATGCGCCCACCGACGAAGGATACGACAAGGTGGATCAGACGCCGCTCGAGTACGCCCGCTATCCAGCCAATATCGTTTGCCTGAAGGCCGAAGAATGGAAGAGATATCAGCAGCGCTTCCCGGCCATGCTCGACAAGAAGATATTCCTGTCGATCGATGAGTATGCCTATTTCGGAGGTAACTTCGGTCGAGTTCCCGATCTCAAGCTCGCTCTCGCCTACGGCATGATCTTCAACGAGATGCTGCGGCACACGGACTTCCTCACCATGTCCGCTCACACCATGGGCGTCTCGTCGCTCGACTATAACCCCACGGCAGCAACCCTCAACACCACTGGCCTTATCTTCAAGCTCTACGGCGATCACTTCGTGCCCGGCTCGGTGCCCGTGGCGCTTTCCGGCAACTTGCCCCAGCCCGCGCCGAAGTATCCTGTCGGAGGCGATCAGCCAAAGACAAACTCCGGCAGTCCTACCTATCCGCTCGATATGTTCGCGGCGCTCACTCCAGACCGCAAGTTCCTCACCCTTGCTGTCGTGAATGCGACCGATTCGGAACAGAAGCTCGATCTCGACGTAAGGGGCCTCCAGCTTGCCGGGGCTTCGACGCTCTGGCAGATGACCGGAAGGAGTCTCGACGCCGCCAATCATGTTGGCCAGGAACCGCAGGTCGGCATCAAAGAGATTGCTGTTGGGGGCTCTCCGCACTCGCTCTCCGTCGCGCCCATCAGCGTCAACGTCTACCAGTTCCCGATTAAACTCTTAACCGATGGTTTGTAGATTCGTGCTGGCGGAGAGGGAAGGTTCGTGGAGTAATCTGAGGGATTTTCCGGTGTGAAGATCCAAAAGAACTGGTAAAATCGCGTCTGGTCATCTCAGCGTGCAATAGCGTGCACTGGTCGACGGCAAGCGTGGCATCTGCGGCAACCTATTATCTGTGAGTTACAGATAATAAAGATGATATCAACGATCGATCCCCACTAACCGCCCTAGATATCGATGGACCCGACGTACCAAATTTCAGACAGCCGAGTCCCCGTGATCATAGAGACTTCAGAAAATTTAGAAGAGAAGAGCGCAATTTCAACGGCGCCCGAATGGCTCTATTCGTTTGTACCCAGGCGCGGCCTGCGAAATGGACACCTCCAGACGATCGTAGGTAACTACTATCCGCGGCCAGAGTTTTGTCTCGCATCTCACCCGGAAACCGTTGTCGTGGATCCCTCCGATGGAAGTCGCGTCCTGTGTCATTGCTCGTGGCAGGCCGAGGCCGTGCGTGCTGCGCGCCTGACCGTTGTGCTCGTACACGGTCTTGAAGGTTCGTCGGACTCCCAATACATCCAGGGCCTGGCAGGGCGTATCTGGGATGCCGGCTGCAACGTCGTGCGAATGAACATGCGCAATTGCGGCGACACGGATCATCTAACGCCGACCTTGTATCACTCGGGCCTCTCAGGCGATGTGGGAGCGGTCGTAGAGTTCTTCACGAGAACCCACGGTTTAAGACAGGTAGCTCTCGTCGGCTATTCAATGGGTGGAAACCTGGTGCTCAAGCTGGCAGGGGAATGGGGCAAGCGTTCTCCTCTTTGCGCCGTTGCGGCAGTCTGTCCCGCGGTCGACCTGGCTGCTGGTTCCGACGCTTTGCACGAACCACTCAACCGAGGATACGAATGGCATTTCTTGCGTGGATTGAAGCGGCGCTATCGGAGAAAGGCTGCGCTCTATCCTGACGTTTACGAAACTCGTTGGCTGGACCGCATCGGATCTGTTCGCCAGTTCGATGACAAAATCGTCGCCCTCTATTGCGGGTTTCGCGATGCCGACGACTATTATTTCCGCGCAGCCAGCGCTCGTGTCGTCGATCGAATTGCTGTGCCCACCCTGATTCTTCATGCTCTCGATGACCCATTCATCCGCTTGGTGCCTGAGACTCGATCTGCCATCCACGCCAATCCGAACATTGCGCTAATCGAGACGCGATATGGCGGCCACTGCGCCTATCTGAGTGGGGATCGTGGCAATGAAATTCATTGGGCCGAGGCGACGGTGACGCGCTACCTGCTTCACAGCGCCGGCGAATGCAGTGGAAGCTGATTGGGAGATCGAAATCGGCGGCGACGCGCCAGTCATCGATGCATACTGGCCCGGATTCGTAGATTTGCGGCGCGCCCCAGAAAAGGTTTGCGATTTGCCCGAGGTCCTTCTGGTTCCGGCGCTCGCCCGCGCGCTCGTGCGGCTCAATGCTTCTGAGTCTCCTCTCTTCACCGTAAAGTGCGATGTGTGGCCAGTTACGGAGATCGACCCGTTCGAATTCGACGCAACACCGGAATCCGCGGTGCATGGCATTGGTGTTTACATCGACCTTTTATCGCGCGATCCTGAGCTTTGGCTTGATTGCGACGTTTGGATCGCATGGTGCAAGAGACTTTGTGCCGTCCTACAAGCAACGCCGCTGCGTTGTTGCCGCGCGGATATCGTAATTCGCCGCGCGATCAGAATGCCCGATGTGAATGAAATTGGAATTACGGCCTACTTCGCAGCATGCGGCTCGACGGTCGAGACCGCCAGAGCACAGCTTGAATCGCTCCTGGCTGTCTTTGCGGATTCCATGGCAATCCCCCTCTCTCGCGGCGCCGCGCAATCAAAGTTACAATGAGAGAGCGTGGGCGAGTAGCTCAACTGGATAGAGCACCGGCCTTCTAAGCCGGGGGTTGTGGGTTCAAGCCCCGCCTCGCCTACCATCCTTAAAAATCAACTATTTACGAAATCCTTCTGCTATCAAGAGGCAAGCTCCGATGAAGCCCAAATCCGCGCATGGTGGGCCGAATACCCGCGCGCGAATCCCGGCATCGCTCTCGAAGCCCACCCAAAATCGGCACAGTGAGGAATGCCACCGAAGCCGCTCTTCCAGACTGGCGAATGGCCAAATCGCGGGTTCTCGATTGGAGGAATAAATCCCATGCGTGATTTGGAAACGATTCTGCGAAATAGAGCACTATGAATGCGAGGGTGCAGAGAACTGCGCGCCGTAAGTGCCATCCGAAAGGTAGTCATGAAACTACGAAATGTAGCACCGCAGCAAACTCTGACCGGTCATCTCCCTTTAAAGAGGGCCGTGCTTTGCCTGGACTGCAACAGCGTGAGCGACGCGAATCAGGAATGTCCGGCGTGCTGTTCCGGAGCACTGATGAATTTGAGCGCGGTGCTCAATCGAGAAGAGCGGATCCAACTGCCTGTAGCGGCGCAGATCGTCGTTGCCGTTGCAGCATAAGGTTGCATTTGAATTCCGATTGGATCGTGGCTCACGGTCCTCCGGAAGGAATCCTCAAAACGCGAGAGTAGGAGGTGAGTCGTGTCCGATTACAGCAACGTCCTCGGGAACATGCAGAAACCCCGGCGCATGCAGATTTACCCTACGCTGGACCACTTTCATCGGGCCAGTCAATCAGGATGGATGCGGCCTTTCGATCTCGCGGAATACGAAGCCTGCCGCAACGCGGAATCGGAGGCGCCTGCCCAACCTTTCGTGCCAGCGGGAAAGTGACCTTCCTTATGTTACCGTGCAACGCGTCTCGATTAATTTATTCATGTTGATTACATACCGTTCGCCGAGTGTCCGAACAGGCGGCATCGGAATCCGAAACGGCGATGCTGTCACCATCGTCAGAGCGACTCATCCGCCAAAAACGGTCTTTTTCAGCCAACTGCAAAGCTCCGGCCGGCATCTGATCTGCGAGGGGAAATTGGAAATGGGGTCCAGACCTTCGCGGCAAATTATCGAGACCGTTCGCCAAATTATGCACGAGTTGGAAGAAGCTGTTGACCCGAAAGACCCCGCCATGGCTTTTCTTCGAAGCGTCCTCGTTCGCCGCACAGCGGACGTCAAAATTTCTCACTCTCCGCACGAATTGGAACCAGTTGGCCCCTTCCCCGCGTCAAAATAGCCTCTAAGGATGCCGCTAGACAATATGGCGGCATCTCTTGGTCGTTCATCCTCATCCGTCCTCTTGAGCGACATTGTTCGGGCCCAGTTCGCCCTTCGGCAAAAACACCTCGAAGGTTTTCCCGCTGCGACTGGTGCGTTGCGATGAACGAAAGCGAATTGTGCCGCCATGCTTGAGCACAAGGGACTTCGAGACCCATAGTCCCAGCCCTGAACCTTTGAGATCCTTGGGAGTGAAGAACGGGTCGAACATCTTTCTCTGCACATCGATCGGAATCCCGCAACCGCGATCGTGAATTGAAACCCTGATACCTTCGCGTTCAGCGCGATGAATCGCCTTTACCCGTATCGAAACCGTTGTTTCTGGCGCAGACGCTTCTGCGGCATTCCGCACCAGGTTTCCAAAGACTTGGCTCAGTTGCCCGGGAAATCCATAGATCGCTGGTGTAGGCTTCCTCTCGCAAACCAGGTGAACTTTGCGTGTCGCTGACGTTCCTTCGAAAAGCTCACTTGAACAGTGCGCCCTCAATCCAGCCACAACAAAAAATCGCAAAAAAGCGTGCGGCCAAGGAGTGGTTCTCCCTGGCCGCGGTTTTCAAACGGAAGTACGTCTGCCGCTTCCGTCAGACGGTGTTGGGCACCAGGCGCGCCTGCGTAAACTTGGACTGGATGTTAGAGAAGATTCCATTCAGGTTCAAACTGGGATTACTCGAAGAGGTGCAGGCCCCTTTGTTCTCTTGGGCAGTGGCGTCGGAATAAAAATCCGCCGCGTTGCTGGCCGTGTCCTGCAGCTCCGTGCATGGCGTAATGGCATACGAACCTTTATCGGTCGAACAGTCGGAGGTGTTCTGCGAAGCGCCGTAGGCAATCGTGAAAACCGTGATCCCCAGGCTGGTCGCATATTGGCCGGCCGCCACTGTCTGTGTACATTGGTCGACTGTGGAGGGATACGTGGCTCCCGACGAATTGAAGCCGGAACCAAAGTTGCTCGAGTTCGCGCCCCCATCCGTAATGAGAATCAGCGCGTTTTTGGCACTGGGATTGGAGTGCCCTTCGTACTGGAGCGAGGTGATTGCCGCGTACATTGCAGCCGCAATGTATGTTCCATCGCCGCCGGGGGCCTGCAGGCCGCCACAGTTCTTCGTGGTATTAGCTCCGGCCGCAATCGCAAGAGGCGAGGAAGTTGCTAAGCCGCTGCCTGCCTGATTGCTGGCGCTGTAATCGTCCTCGTAGGTCGAAATCTGATAGGTCGGATTCGTCCCGGTAGGGGCGGTCCAGGTCGTGTTGGTGGTCGAGGGTTTCGGGGTTACGGAATACGGGGGAATCGAGGGATTGCTGGTGGGGCAGCTGGTGTCGTCGCTGGAGTTGTTCGCCTGAATGTTCGGGAAGGTGAACAGGCTCACCTGGTCATACGCTCCCTTGCAATTGGACGATGTGCTTCCCTGCGTGCAGGGTGAGAGTTCTCCCAGCATCGTCCGGAATCCCTCCAGCGCGCAATAGAGCTGTGTTTGTCCGCAATTCGCATCGTTGTCCGTATCGTTCATGGATGCTGTTGTATCGATGACGATCGCAATGTTCATGGCCGCATTCGCTCCGCTCTGGATCGCTGCGGTCGAGGTCGTCGTCAGCGGAATAAAAGCGGGCGTTTTGTTGCCAAACGCCTTGATCGCCTGGATGAACCACATCGTCACATGGGCGGTCTGTGTTACCTGGATGACATTGTCGCCTGTCGCGGAGGCAGTGCACGGCGAGTTTACGTAAGAACTGCCCGTGACACAGCTCAGGACCGGTGTATTCAGGTTGACACTCTCCAGAGTCAAATCGGCATTGGCCCCGGCCCCGGAGGTCGTGCCGGCTCCGGTAATCAGGGAGCTGTACGCCTTCACCTGATTGTCAACGGTCGTGGATGTGGCCCCTGCCAGCGTCATCGCGTAAGCGCCCGCCAGCGTTGCCGCATCGGTTGAAGTCTGCAGTTCGCGATAGCACACATAGGCGTGCCCGAGGTCGATCGTCAGGCCAGCCATGCCGAGAAAAAGGACCATCAGCAGTGCCATCCAGGGCAGAGCCTGTCCACTCTGATCGTCGAGCGACCGCTTCAGAAGAAAATTCCCAATCTTGGTCATTGGACAACCTCCGTGACTTGCGAGGCGATAGTACAGGTCGTGTATTTCATGCCATACACCCCGAGCGCGCAGGTGTATTGCGCCTGGATCTCCGCGTTTCCACCCGCCACCATGTTTGGATTCGCAGCCCCGCCGGAAGCAGCGCAAGCCGTCGTACCGCTGCCTTGGCCAACCCCATTCAGCGTGTATGTGAGGGTGAGCTTCGACTGCGCCAGTCCCGGCGCCGCAGCATAGATCGCGTTCGTTGCCGTGGTGCAAGGATCGTTGTCGCCGCGATCCGTCGCCAGCAAGTGCCCCGCGTTGCTCACGGCTTCGGCCAACTGCAGCTTTTGGTAGAGAGCGATCGAAAAGGAAAAGATGCCGGTCATTACCGCCATCACAATCGGCAGCGTAACCGCCATTTCTACGAGCGCCCCACCTTCGGAGTCGGAAACGAATAGCCTGCGAAGACGCGCGCGGAGAGATCGGCCCTTGTTTGGTTTTCTGCTCGATCCCTTTCCAGAATGAGTCATGGTAAGGACTTCGTGTCGATGCGTGCTGTCGCTCCAAAGATTGCTCATGCTCGAAACTCCACTTTCAAAGTTCTCTGGGCGAAGGTCACCGCGTCGCCACTTTCGCAACCACTCGCTCCTGCAAGCTGCGAGCTTCGAAGTGAGTTGGGGAAAAAGAGCCGCGGTTCAGGATACTTCGCTGTTTTCTGAAGGTTACCGCAGTTTGGGGACGTAATCCAGAGCTCTGTTACCTGACAACCATCACAATTCATTACCTTCGGGATTAAAAGTAACCTGTCGTGGATCGAGCAGTCCTTCGCTTCAGACCGTGGTCTATCTATAATCTGTTTATTTTCAGCTAGTTAAAATGCACCTATGGGTCTCAAGGTCAGAATCCGAGATTACTGGCGTTTCTGGCAGGATTCCCCCTCCGTCGATGAAAGCCCCTCAAGCGCCTTCAAAAGAAAACGGCCGAGGAGGATTCTCCCCGGCCGCAATCGTTCCCCAACTTCGGCGTCTGACTAACCGCCTGTGATCACTACCGTGTTGGGCACCAGGCGCGACTTCAAAAAATCCAGTGTGATTTTTTGGAAGATCGCGGGCAACCCCGCTAAACCAGAGTTATCCGCTGACACGCATTGCCCTTTGCTTTCTGTAGCCGTAGCGTCAGAGAAAAAATCTTCCGGAGAACTGGCCGTTTCCTCCAGCTCCGTGCAAGGCGAAATTGCATTTTTGCCCGTGTCGGTCGTGCAGCCCGATGTTGAAGTCGTCGCCCCGTAGGCAACGGTGTAGACCTTGATCCCCAGCTTGGTCGCGTATTGGCCGGCGGCAACAGTCTGCTGGCATTGATCGATCGTAGAGGGATACGTGCCGCTCGTATTACTGAAGCCCGAACCAAAACTGCCTGAGTTCGCGCCCCCGTCGGTCAGGAGAACCAGCGCGTTGACGGAATTTGGATTCGCAGCCGCTTGGGCCTGGAGAGAAGTCATCGCCTGGTACATTGCCCCTGCAATGTAGGTCTCAACGCCGCCCGGCGCTTGCAGGCCGCCGCAGTTTTTCGTCGTATTGGCTCCGGCTGCGATGGCAAGGGGCGAGCTGGTAGCCAATCCGCCGTTTGCCCCATCGGTGGCGCTGTAATCGTCCTCATACGTTGTCACCTGGTAGGTTAAGGTCTTGCTGGTGCTGGATGGGGCTGTATAGGACGTATTGGTTGTCGAGGGTATCGGGACGTAGGAATACGACCCGATCGTCGGATTGGGGGTGTTGCAGGTTGTGTCGTCGCTGGCAGTGTCCGCCTCAATGTTCGGGAAGGTAAACAGGCTTACCGAATCGTACGCGCCCAGGCATCCGGCCTTTGCTGAGCTTCCCGCCGTGCACGGCGTGAGAGCGGTCAGCAGACTTTGCACTCCTTGCAGCGCACAATAAAGCTCTGTGTGGCCACAATATTTATCGCCGTCTGTGTCATTCATCGATGCCGTTGTGTCGATCACGATCGCCATGTTGATCGGCGGGCTTGTCCCGGTGACGCCTGCCGTCGACGTCGCATTGAGCGTGAGCGAAGTGGCCGATTTGACGCCGAATGCCGCCAGCGCCTGAATGAAATACGTCTTGATCGTAGCTGTTTGCGCGACCTGGATTACGTTATTGCCGACAGGCACGTTGGCGCAGGCCACGGACACGATCGAGCCCGTGCTCACACAATGCAAGGTTGGGGTTGTGGTAACGGTCCCCATGTTCGGCGTGGTATTCAAACCCACAGGACAATTGGTGCCTGCAGTCGTATTCGAGCTGAAGGTACACGCCGCACTCGTCACTGAAGCGACTGTGGCCGCGGATGGGGTCATCGCCTGGGCTCCGGCCAGCGCCGCCGCATCGGAGGAAGCCTGCAGCTCGCGGTAACACACATAGGCGCGTCCGAGGTCGATCGTCAACCCCGCCATCCCCAGAAAGAGGACCATCAGCAACGCCATCCAGGGAAGAACCTGGCCGCTTTCGTCCTTGATTAACCGAGGGAGGAGCAAATTCCGTAATTGATTCATTGAACTACCTCCGAAATCTCCGAAGCGATAGTGAAACTCGGAAATTGCCTTCCGTAAACTCCAAGGACCATAGGATAAGAGGCCCCAATTGTTACCGTTTCTCCCTGAGAACTTGTACCGAACGTCGCGCTCGGGTCACCGGCCGCCGCACCGGGACACGAGGCCGGTAGAGCTACCCCGGCGAGAGACATCTTGATGGTAAGTTTGCTGGCCGTCAGGCCGGGCGCCCCATTTTCAACCGCGGCGACCGCGCTTGCGCAGGGATCGTAAGCTCCGCGTGCCGTGGCCAGATAGTGTCCGGCATTGCTGATGGCTTCCGCCAGCTGCACTTTCTGATACAGCGCCATTGAAAAGGAGAAGATGCCCGTCATGATCAGCATGACCAGGGGCAAGGTCACGGCGATTTCAACGATCGCGCCACCTTCGGAATCCGAAACAAAGCGGCTGCGTACTCGGGCTGACAAGGAATGCTTCATCTGGGGTTCTCCACAAGGGATTCTTGAAGGGGATTTGACGTCCGATCTTGTTGGCGATAACGCAAAGGCAATCAATCGAGCTTTCATCGTTGCAAGCCCCCTGGCTTTGGAGCGCAGAAATCTTCTTGTCGCCGCGTGAGTAATAACTCAAATAATCGCGGCAAACTCAAACCTAGGACGTTCTCGATGGGGGGGCAGCGAGTGTCGTTCTCGATGGGGGCAACGAGACACTTAGAGTAGTTCAGCCTTACTGCGGTCTCAATGCCTTTTTGGTTTGTAGCAGGCGGTTTGTGGTAACTCGTTTTTGATTACTAAATCCACAGGATAAGTCGTTTGTTTTTTTGAATATCCGCCCGCGTTTCCTTCCATCCACGCAACCTGGCGCTTTTCATTGGCGTGAATTGCGGCCTAACCATCTTGATATTCAACTCATTGCGAGACCATTCCGAAATTCTGAGAACATGGCTGCGAGTCGTGCACCGCCGCGTGTATGATGCCTGCGCCGCGCTCCTCATTCAACATCCGCGCGGAAATGCATTTTCAGAAAGATGCCGAACCAAACCGGTCCAATTCAACGAATGCGATTCAACCGCTCCCTGAATCCACGCATCTCGAAGTTCCGCATATCTGCCTGAAAAACGCTACACCCCATGGAGGATCTCGCAATGGCGACATTGAGTGCAGTACATCCGGGAAAGCTCAGCGATCAAGTGAGCTTTCGTCCGCGCTATGGCAACTACATTGGCGGCAAGTGGGTTGAGCCCGCTTCCGGCCAGTATTTCGAAAACGTCACACCCGTCACTGGAAAAACCTTCTGCGAGATCCCTCGCTCCAATGCCCAGGACATCGAGCGCGCCCTCGATGCCGCCCACGCAGCCCGCGAAAAATGGGGCCATACCAGTCCCACGCAAAGGGCCATCATCTTGAACCAGATTGCCCAGCGCATGGAGGACAACCTCGACCTGCTCGCGCTCGCTGAAACCTGGGACAATGGCAAGCCGATCCGCGAAACCACCGCAGCCGATCTGCCCCTGGCCATCGATCATTGGCGTTACTTCGCAGGCTGCATCCGCGCCCAGGAAGGCACCATCTCCGAAATCGATCGCGACACCGTTGCCTACCACTTTCACGAGCCGCTGGGTGTTGTAGGACAAATCATCCCGTGGAACTTCCCAATCCTTATGGCGACCTGGAAACTCGCGCCCGCTCTCGCCGCGGGGAACTGCGTAGTCCTTAAGCCTGCCGAGCAAACCCCCGCCAGCATTCTCGTGTGGGCCGAGCTCGTCGGCGACCTGCTGCCTCCCGGCGTTCTCAACATCGTCAACGGATTCGGACTCGAAGCGGGCAAGCCCCTGGCTTCAAGCTCGCGCGTCGCCAAGATCGCCTTCACTGGCGAGACCACCACCGGTCGCCTCATCATGCAATACGCCAGCCAGAACCTCATTCCCGTCACCCTCGAACTCGGCGGCAAATCGCCCAACATCTTCTTCGCCGACGTCTGCCAGGAAGACGACGATTTCTTCGACAAAGCCATCGAGGGCTTCGTCATGTTCGCGCTCAACCAGGGCGAAGTCTGCACCTGTCCCAGTCGCGCGCTGATCCAGGAGAGCATCTACGACAAGTTCATGGAACGTGCGTTGAAGCGAGTCGCGGCCATCAAGCAGGCCAACCCCCTCGAGCCCGACACCATGATCGGCGCGCAAGTCTCCAACGAGCAGCTCGAGAAAATTCTTAGCTACATAGACATCGGCCACAAAGAAGGAGCCGAACTGCTCACCGGCGGTAAACGCGCACAACTGGGCGGCGAACTCGACGGCGGCTATTACGTTGAACCCACCGTCTTCAAGGGCCACAACCGGATGCGCATCTTTCAGGAAGAGATCTTCGGCCCCGTCGTCTCCGTCACCACATTCAAGAACGAGTCCGACGCGCTCGAAATCGCCAACGACACGCTCTATGGCCTCGGCGCCGGTCTCTGGACTCGAGATGTCAATCGCTGCCATCGTCTCGGACGCGGCATTCAAGCCGGACGCGTGTGGATCAACTGCTACCACGCCTATCCCGCCCATGCAGCATTCGGGGGCTACAAGCAATCCGGCATCGGCCGCGAAACCCACAGCATGATGCTCGACCATTATCAGCAGACCAAAAATCTGTTGGTGAGCTACAGCCCGAAGAAGCTCGGCTTCTTCTAAACAAGCAGAGCTTGATTTCCCACGAACATGGGTGCCCCAGGTCCCTGCTTCTGGGACCTGGGAATGCACGAACTTTCGGAGGGAGCAGGGGCCTTTCAGGCCCCTGAAACCCAGCGCAATGAGGAGCGGGGCTTCAGCCCCGGACAGAGGGCAAATCATGTCTGACCTCCCCAAGCAAGTCCTCGCCACCGACCTCGCCATCCACCTCATCCGCGTCCTGCGCGAGAAGCACGGCCCCCTCATGTTCCACCAGTCGGGAGGCTGCTGCGACGGCAGCTCCCCCATGTGCTACCCACGCGGAGAATTCATCATAGGTGACGCCGATGTCCAGCTCGGCGAGGTGGACGGAGAGCCCTTCTACATGAGCCGCAGCCAGTTCGAGTATTGGAAGCACACCCAACTCACCCTGGACGTCGTTCCCGGCCGCGGTGGCATGTTTTCGCTCGATGGACCGGAAGGATTTCGCTTCCTCATTCGCTCCCGTGTCTTCGACGACGCGGAGATCGGCGAGTTGCGCGCCGCCGGTCGCATCTAAACAGTTCCGCCCGCCACTTCAAAACCCCTCTGCCGCCGCCATCTAAACTTAAATGCGTCCGTCTATCGTCCGGGGAGAGCATCGCGAGTGAACGAAGTCGTCATCGTTTCGGCAGTCCGCACGCCTGTTGGAAAATTTCAAGGCTCGCTGCATTCGTTCTCCGCGCCTAAATTGGGCGCGCTCGTGGTCCGCGAAGCCTTGCGCCGCGCCAATTTCTATGCCATCCCAGCCGACGCGACCAATGAAGACAAGGCCGTCAGCCGCCTCTCGGAAATAACCGAATGCATCATGGGCTGCGTCCTGCAGGCCGGCCTCGGTCAGAATCCCGCACGCCAGGCAGCCATCCACGCGGGCATCCCGCCGGAAGCCGGTGCGCTCACCGTGAATCAAGTCTGCGGCTCGGGGCTCCGCGCCGTCTCGCTCGCCACGCAAGCCATCCAGACAGGAGACGCGGAAATCATCGTCGCCGGCGGCATGGAGTCCATGACCAACGCCCCCTACTTGCTTCCTCATGCGCGGTCAGGCTACCGGATGGGCAACGGCGCTCTTGTCGACTCCATGATTTACGACGGCCTGTGGGATGCCTACAACGACTTTCACATGGGCACGGCCGCCGAGATGGTTGCCGCCAAATACGGCATTACCCGCGGCGATCAGGATGCCTTCGCCGCCGAGTCCCACGCGCGCGCCGCCGCCGCTACTGCCCAGGGCGCATTCCGCGATGAAATTCTCCCGGTCGAAATTCCATCCCCCAAAAAAAGAACGCCTGCCACGACATTCGATTCAGACGAATCGATCCGCCCCGGAACCACCGTGGAAATCCTCTCGCAGCTCAAACCTGCTTTCAAAGAAGGAGGAACTGTCACCGCAGGCAACGCTCCCGGCGTCAGCGATGGCGCCGCTGCGGTCGTGGTCATGAGCGCCGAGCGGGCAAGGGAACTGGGGCTCAAGCCAATGGCCGTCATCCGCGCACAAGCCACCAGCGGCCGCGCGCCGGAGTGGTTTAGCCTCGCGCCCATCGACAGTGTGCGCAAGGTCGTTGCCAAGGCGGGATGGACTCTCCCCGACGTTGACCTCTTCGAATTGAACGAAGCCTTCAGCGTGCAGGCTCTCGCCGTCAATCGCGAATTGGATCTCGATCCATCACGCGTCAATATCCATGGAGGTGCTGTTGCAATCGGCCATCCCATCGGCGCCAGCGGGGCGCGCGTGCTTGTCACGCTGCTCCACGCCATGCAGCGCTACGGCAAAAACAAGGGAATTGCAGCACTCTGTCTCGGCGGGGGCAACGCGGTTGCTCTGGCAGTCGAACGGGTCTAGGGCATCATCCAACCGGTTTGCAGTCGACAATTCGGAACTGTCCGATATCGAACAGTCGCCCCTGCAACCGGTCAATTCCAGGCCCAAATCCTGAGTCATTCGTCACAATTAAGTTCTTTATTTGGTTCAACAGGCGCCCAGCCCCATTTGGCATGGCAAGTGCTCCTAACTTGCTGACATGGATATTGCCCGGCCAGATATTAAGCAGAAAAAGAAACGCCAGATGTTCGTATACGCTGGCGTCGCAGTGGTTGTAATTGCGCTTGCGGTGGTGATTGTTGCCCGGCTCAAGCCTGCGGCGCCGCCTGTTGATCGCTCCGCCATTTGGACGGATACAGTAAAGCGCGGTCCGATGATCCGTCAGGTGCGTGGTTCTACGGGCACTTTGGTCCCCCGTGAAGACAGCATCCTGCTCATTCCCGCTCTCACCGATGCGACCGTCGTGCGCATTCGTGTTTTGCCGGGCGCCAAGGTCACTCCGGACACGATTCTTCTTGATCTGGCCGATCCACAGCTAGACCAGCAACTGCTCAGTGCAAAGCTCGCCCAGCAACAGGCAGAGGCAGACTATAAGTCGCTGCAGTCGCAGCTGCAGAGTACTTTGATGGACAAGAAGATCTCTGCCGCGCAGGTCAATTCCGACTACACCCAGGATCAGTTGCAGGCGCAGACCGACAAGCAGCTCTTCGATCTCGGAGTCATCGCCGGCATTGCGTACAACAAATCGAAGAACACCGCCGACCAGCTGACCACGCAGCACCAGCTCAGCATCCAGCAGCTCGATGTCAATGAGAACGCCATCAAGATCCAGCTTTCTTCGGCCCAATCCAAAATCGATCAGGCCAAGACTCTTGTTGATCTCTACGAAAAGCAAACTGCAGCCCTCGAAGTAAAAGCTGGCATCGCCGGCGAAGTGGCTGCCCTTCCGACCCCGATGCAGGTAGGCACGCATGTTCCCGCCGGAACCCCGGTCGCCGAAGTGATCCAGCTCGACAAGCTCAAAGCCGCTCTGCAGATCGCCGAAACTCAGGCTCATGATATTCAGCTCGGCCAACCCGCCTCCGTCGACACTCACAACGGCATCGTCCCCGGTCACGTGTCCCGCATCGATCCCACGGTTTTGAACGGAACGCGCACGGTTGACGTACAACTCGATGGGCCGTTGCCACCGGGCGCGGTTCCAAACCTGAGTGTGGATGGGACCATCGACCTCGAGCGCATGAAAGACGTTCTTTATGTGGGCCGTCCGGCACTGGGCAACGAGAACTCAACGCTGAGCCTCTTCAAGGTCGATCCCGACGGCAAGGGCGCAACACGGGTGCCCGTTAAAGTCGGTCGCGCCTCCGTCAACGAGATTCAGGTGCTTGAAGGTCTCAAGGAAGGCGACACTGTGATTCTCTCCGACATGTCGCGCTATGACAGCGTCGACCGAGTCCGCCTCGAATAGCGGAAGAACCGCGTTTTTTGGAGCTCGGGCAATCGTTCGGCACCGGCGGGCACAGATAACTGTTCACTGACAACTCAAATGAGGGGGACTGATGGCAAACGACAAGCTGATTGAAATCGAAGACCTCACCAAAGTCTTCTACACCGACGAAGTGGAGACGCACGCGCTCTCCGGCATTCACCTCACCATTTCGCGCGGTGAGTACTTGGCGATGTCCGGCCCCTCGGGCTGCGGCAAATCCACACTGCTGTCCATTTTGGGCCTGCTCGACACGCCCACCGGCGGCCGCTACCTGCTCAACAACAAGCCGGTCGAAAATCTCAGCTTCAGCGAGCGCTCGCGCATTCGTAATCAGGAAATCGGTTTCATCTTCCAGAGCTTCAATCTCATCGGCGACCTCACTGTCGAAGAGAATGTCGAACTGCCGCTGACCTATCGTGCCGGCATGCCCTCCGCCGAGCGCAAGAAGCGGGTCAAGGAAGCACTCGAGCGCGTCAACATGGCGCATCGCATGCGTCACTATCCAGCGCAGCTCTCCGGCGGTCAGCAGCAACGTGTCGCCGTCGCCCGCGCATTGGCAGGGTCGCCTTCCATCCTCCTGGCTGACGAGCCTACCGGCAACCTTGACTCGAAGAATGGCGAAGCTGTGATGCATCTGCTCGCCGACCTGCATCGTGAAGGCTCGACCATCTGCATGGTCACCCACGATCCGCGGTTCGCAAAGCATGCCGAGCGCGAAGTGCATCTGTTCGACGGCAAGGTCGTCTCGGAGGACGAGCTGAAGAAGCTCACGGAAGAAGTCGAAGCGTAAGCAGTCCACAACGCGCGACTGCTGATGTTGCCGGAAATGCCAGGAAGATCGGCGTGAGGCCGCCCTCATTCCGCGGGTTGCGCCGCGCCCGTTGGTTTGCTCAGCACCTGAGAGCCAGGGATGGAAACATGAACACACTATTTCAGGATCTTCGCTACGCACTGCGTCAATTGCGCAAGTCGCCGGGCTTCACTCTGACCGCGGTGATCACCCTCGCGCTCGGCATCGGTGCGAATACGGCGATCTTCACCCTGGTCCACAGCATCCTCCTGCGCACGCTGCCCGTTGCCAATCCAGCGCAGCTCTGGCGCATCGGCGACAACGACGATTGCTGCGTGGAGGGAGGCTTCCCCGGCGGCGCAGGCGACACCGGCGACTTCACCATCTTTTCAGCCGATCTCTACCAACACCTGCGCGCCAACACACCCGAGTTCGAGCAACTCGCCGCGATGCAGGCTGGCCAGTCGCAATGGGCCGTCCGCCGTGGCAACGCCGTGCCCAAATCCCTTCACGCGGAGTTCGTCTCCGGCAACTACTTCTCCACCTTCGGTGTTGGCCCATGGTCCGGTCGCGTCTTCGCCGAATCCGACGACACACCGTCCGCCGCGCCCACCGTTGTTCTCAGTTACCAGGCATGGCAAGGAGAGTTTGCCGGTGATTCCTCCATCGTCGGATCAACCATCTTCATTCAGACGCACCCCTACACCGTCATCGGCGTCGCACCCCCGGGCTTCTTTGGCGATCGCGTCGCAGACACTGCGCCCGACCTCTGGGTACCGATTCAAACCGAGCCCTACTTGATCGGACCGTCCTCCATCCTGCATCACGGCGACTCGCACTGGCTCTATCTCGTGGGCCGCGTGCGTCCAGGCCAAAGCATCCCTGCTCTTCAATCCAAAATCACCGCGACTCTGCGCCAGTGGCTCAAGACGCGCACCAGGCTGCTCGAGAATGGCGGGGGCGCCATCATCCCCAAAATGCACGTCGTTCTCACGCCCGGCGGCGGCGGCATTCAAAACCTTCAAGACTACTCGGGCAAAGGCTTGAAGATGCTCATGATCCTTTCCTCGATCGTGCTGCTCATCGCCTGCGCCAACATTGCCAATCTCATGCTTGCCCGCGCCACCACGCGGCGCGCCGAAATCTCCGTGCGCATGGCCCTCGGTGCGTCCCGCCGCGGTCTCGTCCGGCAGATTCTCGTCGAAAGTGTGCTCCTGAGTTTCATCGGCGGCATCGCCGGTCTCGGTGTTGCTTACCTGGGATGCCGCAGCATCCTTGCTGTCGCGTTTCCTGAAGCACATAACATGCCTGTCGACGCCAAACCTTCGCTTACAGTTCTCGGGTTTGCGTTCCTCGTGTCGCTGGTCACCGGCGTTTTGTTCGGCGCGGGGCCCGCGTGGCTTTCGTCGCATGCCCAACCAGCCGAAGCGTTGCGTGGAGTCAACCGTTCCACACGCGACAGCGCGTCGCTCCCGCAACGAGCGCTCGTCGTCTTTCAAGCCGCGCTATCCGTCGTGTTGCTCTGCGGAGCAATCTTAATGACGCGCAGTCTCTTTCAACTTGAGAATCAGAACTTCGGCGTCGACACCCATAACCGGTACGTCCTGCACCTCGACCCCGACGGCGCCGGCTACACCACAGAGCGCCTTCCCGCTCTCTATCGCAGAATCGAAGATCGCTTTTCCAGTTTGCCCGGCGTGCGCAGCGTGAGCCTTGCGATGTATAGCCCCCTCGAGGGCGACAACTGGGGCGAATGCGTGATCCAGCAGGGCCATCCCGCACCGAAGCCTGGCGATAAATGCGGTTCGACATGGGTGCGCGTCAGCAAACACTATCTCGATTCCATCGGCGTACCCATTGTCCGAGGGCGCGACTTTACTGACCAGGACACTTCGACTTCAGCCCAGGTTGTTCTTGTCAATCAGACCTTTGTCCGCCGCTTCTTTCCCAATCAGGATCCCATCGGCCAGCACTTTGGCATCGATCTTCCCAAGTACTCCGGCGCATGGCAAATCGTCGGCGTCTTCCGCGACTTCAAGATGAACAATCCGCGCGAAGAGGTACATCCCGTCTATCTTCGCCCTCTCACCCAGCAATTCGTCGCTTACACAGAGCCCGACATGATCAGCACCGAGGTGGAGTCGATGAACATGAACGCCATGATCATCGACTTCGTCGCGCCTCCTTCCAATGTCGATGCGTTGATGCGGAATACGCTCGCCGCCATCGATCCCAACCTCAGCGTGACGGACTTGCGCTCGTTCTCCGCGCAGGTCGCCGGCAATTTCGACGAGGAGCGCCTTGTCGCCCGTCTCAGCACGCTCTTCGGAATACTGGCGCTCATTCTCGCGTGCGTCGGCCTCTACGGCGTCATGTCCTACTTCGTGGCCCGCCGCACCAGCGAAATCGGCATTCGCATGGCCCTCGGCGCTACGCGCAATTCCGTTGTGTCCCTGGTCCTTCGCGGCGCGCTTTGGCAAATCCTGATCGGTCTGGTGCTCGGCATTCCCGCCTCGCTGTACGCAGGCTATTTGATGAAGAGTCTGCTCTACGGCGTCGTCAGCTATGACGCCACGGCTCTCGCCGGCGCCCCGCTCATGCTTGTCATTTGCGCCGCCGCGGCGGCTATCATTCCCGCGCGCCGCGCCGCAACCATCGAGCCCATGCAGGCGCTGCGCGCCGAGTAAAGGAGCAGACTGATGACCGCGTTCTTTCACGACATTCGTCATGCGCTGCGCCAACTGCGCAAGTCGCCCGGTTTCACGCTCACCGCCGTCCTCACGCTGGCTCTCGGCATCGGCGCGCTTACCACCGTCGCAACCTGGACCAACGCCGTCTTATTCAATCCCTGGCCTCAGGTTGCCGACGCACGCAGCCTCCGCTTTATCTCTGCAACCGTGCTCGGCAATCAGGGCTACTCGGTCCATTACGATCAGCATCAGTTCATCCGGAGTCAGGCTCATTCCTTCAGCGACGCGGCTTTGTTCTCCCTCGGCACATTGAACCTGAATCGCCCCGATGCTCAACCCCTTGCCATTGCCGCTGGAACCGTCTCCTCCAATTACTTTCATCTGCTTGGCGTGAGGCCTCAGCTCGGCCGGTTTTTTCAGGCCAGCGCCGATGACCGTGCCTATGGCGCACACGACGAGATCGTACTTTCCGACGCTCTTTGGCGCGACCGCTTCGGCGCCGACCCCGGCATTGTCGGTCGCACCGTCTCCATCAACCTTCACACATTTACCGTGATCGGTGTCGCGCCAAGCGGCTTTGCGGGTATCTTCGGCGGCCTTGCGGAGTCTGCCTGGGTTCCTCTTTCTGCATTGCGCGAATTATCGGCCGACTCTCCACCCGACCCGCTCCTCCATTACGGACTGCAGGAAGTCGTTCGCCTTCGTCCCGGCGTGCGCGATGCAGTCGCCTCAGCGGAACTGCACACACTGGCCCATATCTTTGCTTCCGGCCAGAAAGACAGCAGATATAACGGTTGGGATTTGAACCTCGCCGACTCCTCGCATTTCCAGCGCGGCCTGTTCTCTTCGATCGGCGAACAGCTTCCAATTCTTCTTGGCGCATCGGGGCTGTTGATGATCCTTGTCTGCATCAACATTGCTTCCTTGCTCGGCCAGCACGCGGCACGGCGCAGACGTGAAGTTGCTATCCGTACCGCGCTCGGCGCAAAACCGGCGCGCATCGCCTCGCAGATCCTCACCGAAACCGGATTACTCGCGATTGCCGGTGCCCTCGCGGGATGGGGCGCAAGCACCGTCCTGTCCCGCGCCCTCTACGTCCTGTTGCCGAACTTCGGCATCCCTCTCGTTTTCAACCTGCACAGTGATCCGCGCATACTGCTTTTTGTTGCGGCAATCGCAATCGCCGTCACCCTCCTGTGCGGCATGTATCCTCTGCGCCAATCGTTGCGCATCTCCCAACAAGAAGCGCTGCACGAGGGTGGCGCCGCCGTCGCCGGCGCATCGCCCAGCAGGATCGGCCAGCGCCTCCTGCTTGGATTGCAACTCGGCATCTGCTTTGTCGTTCTGGTCGGCTGTGGTCTTCTCACACGGTCGGCGCTCAACGTCTTTCATCGCGATGCCGGTTTCGATCGCACCAATACGCTCACAGCCTTCGTCGACCTATCGCGCTCGGGGTATAACGAGCAGCGCGCGCAGGCTTTTCACGCCGCACTCCTTGAGCGTCTCCGCAACGCTCCCGGCGTCGCGTCGGCCACGCTCACCACGCACCTGCCCCTGGGGGACGAGGGCTCCGGAAACACCCAGGATTTCAGCGTTCCCGGCTACGTCCCCGCCCGGAACGAAGAGATGGCCGTCGTTACGGACTTCGACGGCCCAGACTTTTTCCACGCCATGGGCATCCGCATGCAACAAGGCCGCGACTTCGATGTTCACGACAATAAATCGTCCGCCGACGTCGCCATCGTTAACCAGGCCATGGCGCGCCGCTACTGGCCGAATACCACCGCCATCGGAGCCAGCGTCATCGTGGACAAGCGTCCACACCGCGTCATCGGCATCGTCTCGGATTACGCCTACCACAATCCTGCCGACACCGACGCCCCCTCGCCGGTGCTTTACCTGCCATTAGCGCAGGGTACGTCAGGTTACGGTTACGTTATTATTGCGCTACGATCTCGTACGACTGCATACGCAGTTGCTTCTCAGCTGCGCCAGGCCGTAAGCGCTTTGGATCCTTCCCTGCCGCTGGAAGACGTCCGTTCTCTCGAGGAGGTCACTGGCGAACAGTATCAGGGTTCCCGTATTCCCGCTGAACTCCTCAGCGTCTATGCGCTCTGCAGTGTCCTCGTCGCGATGATGGGTCTCTATGCAGTCACGGCCTACTCTGTAATTGAGCGCCATCGCGAATTCGCCTTGCGCATCGCCCTCGGCTCGACGCGTGGCGGCATCTTCCGTCTCGTTCTGCGAGGCGCAACCAACGTTGTCGTCGTGGGGTTGGTGGCCGGAGGCCTCGGGTCCATCGCTGCGGTGCGTCTGTTGCGTTCCATGCTCTTCGGCGTCGCAGGATTCGATCCCATCAGCTATTGTGCCGCCGCCGTTCTATTACTGCTCACGGTTCTTCTTTCGGGGCTCATTCCCGCGCGCCGCGCCGCAGCCATCGAGCCTATGCAGGCATTGCGTAGCGAATAGCCATGAGACAAAACTCACACACCGGGGAGGAAGCGCAATGAATCCGCTGGGTCAAAACATTCGCTTCGCTTGGCGCCAGTTGCGTAAGTCGCCCGGTTTTACACTGACTGTCGTCATTACGTTGGCGCTCGGCATCGGCGCCAACGCCGCAGTCTTCACGCTCTTCGACCAGGTGCTCCTGCGCATGTTGCCCGTTCAACATCCGAAGGAACTGGTCCGCTTCGAATGGACCGGCAGCTTCTCCGGCTCTGCCTCCAGCTTCGGCGGCGACATGCACAACTTTTTCTCCTATCCCATGTACAAAGACCTGCGCGACCAGAACCAGGTCTTCGAAGGCATGGCGGCTGCCGACCGCGCCAATGTCGGCGTCTCCTGGCGCAACACGGCCGAGAACAAAGACGCTGAAGTCGTCACCGGCAACTACTTTCAGCTTCTTGGTCTCAAGCCTGCGCTTGGACGCCTGCTCACGCCTCGGGATGATACAGCGAAAAATGCGAACCCGGTGCTCGTCCTCAGCTACGGCTATTGGAAAGCGCGTTTCGGCGCGGCGTCCGACATTGCCGGCCAGACGGTGCTCGTCAACGGCCATCCGTTCACCGTGTTGGGTGTCGCGCCTAAAAACTTCGACTCCGCGATTGGCGGCTATCGGCCCGGTTTGTTCTTGCCCATCAGTATGGTCGAAGTGGCAATCCCGCAGAGCGCTCCTGCGGACGTTCTCAAGAATCACCAGTCCATCTGGCTCACGCTCATCGCACGCCTCAAGCCCGGAGTCACAAAGGCGCGCGCCGAAGCGAGCCTGGGACCGATGTGGCATACGCTCCGCGCGCACGAGTTGACCCTGTACAAAACCACGACAGCGCATTTTCGCAAGGAATTCCTTGATAACTCCCATCTCAAAGTGCTCGACGACTCGACAGGCTATTCGCCCGGACGCATGGAACTCAGAACGCCGCTCATCATCCTGATGAGCATGGCCGGCCTCCTGGTGACCATGTGCGTCATCAATGTCGCCACCCTGTTGCTGCTGCGCGCCGCGGGCCGCGCCCGCGAAATGTCGATGCGCTATGCGCTGGGGGCAAAACGCGGCCGCATCGTCGCGCAACTGCTCGTCGAGGGCGGGATGCTCGGAATCGCCGGCGCTGCCGCCGGGCTGGCGCTGGCGCCGGTGGTCGTCACCGCGCTCGTGCGCCTCATGACGGGCGCCGATCCGGGCAACGAGCCCTATTCGACGGCCATCGACGCACGCATTCTCTTCTTCACTCTCGTCATCGCGCTGGTCTCGAGCCTGCTCTTCAGCATCGCGCCGCTGCTGCACTTTCTCCGTCCCGACCTCGCCGCAGCCCTGCGCCAAAACGCAGGCACCGCTTCCAAAGGCTCGCTGCGTTTCCGCCAGATTGCCGTAGGCGTCCAAATTGCCATCAGCGTCACGCTTCTTGCCGGAGGCGGTCTCTTCGTGCGCACGCTCGACAGGCTGCGCCATCAGCCCGTCGGCTTCGAGACCACCAATCTGCTCACATTCTCGCTTGACCCCGCCAGCTCCGGCTATGGAGAAGACCGCGCGCCGCAAATCGTCATGAGCGCGCTCGACGCGTTGCGTGCGATTCCCGGCGTTGTCTCCGTAGGCGCCACCAACGATGCTGAACTCGCCGGAAACGGCGAACATTCCTCGTTTACGCTGCAGGGATACACGCCCGCCGAAGACGAGATTCTGCACTTCGAAGATGTCCGCCTGACGCCCGACTACTTCGCTACCTTGAGGCAGCCCATCCTCGCGGGCCGGGAATTCACCTCCGCGGACGCCAAGGGCCAAACGCCGGTGGCTGTTGTCAATCTCAGCCTCGCGAAGCGCTACTATGGCTCGGCGCAAAAGGCTCTGGGTCGGGTTCTCGCCCAAGGCCGTGGTCCGGACGTCAAGCCGGATACAACGATCGTCGGCGTGGTTGGCGACTCGAAGCATGAGAACCTGCGCACCGACATGGGCCCTGCGGTCTACCGCCCCTACCTGCAGGACAAACACCCGCTCGGGGTGCAGATGTACGTACGAACCACAGCGGAGCCCAATATTCTAAAAGGCGTAATCCGCCAGGCGATTCAGCAACTCGATTCAACTCTGGTTGTCGATGGACTCTACACGATGGATCAACAGGTCGATGCTATCGCATCTGGCAATCGCGCCCTCGCCTTTCTCGCCGTCGGCTTCTCGATACTCGCCATGGTTCTTGCGGCTGTCGGCCTTTATGGCGTCCTCGCCTACTCCGCCGAACAGCGCACCCGCGAAATAGGCGTGCGTCTGGCTCTCGGCTCACCGCGTTCGCAGGTAGTCATGCTCATCGCACGCGAAATGCTCATTATCGCTTCCATCGCTACCGTCGTCGCGTTGCCGTCCACTGTTGCGTTGGCGCGTTTATTCAGAAGCCAGCTTTATAGTGTTTCCGCATTCGATCCGATCACGCTTGCGGTTGCTCTGTTGATGACCGCTTCAATGGTCGTTGCAGCCGCGGCTCTGCCGGCGCGCCGCGCCGCCGCCGTCGAGCCGATGCGTGCGTTGCGCACAGAGTAAGGTCGAAGAAGAAGTTTGGATTTGGGATTGGAGTAACTCATCATGATCGAACTGAAGAATATTGAACGTAGCTACAGAACAGGCCACACCGAAACCTGGGTGTTGCGCCGCGTCACTATCACCATCAAAGAAGGAGAATTCGTCACCGTGATGGGCCCGTCCGGAGCAGGGAAGTCCTCACTCCTGAATGTCCTCGCTCTCCTCGACGACGGTTGGCTCGGTGAATACTGGTTCGACGAGACGCCCGCGCACAAGCTCAATCGAAAGCAGCGCGCCGATCTCGCGCGCCAGCGCATCGGCATGGTATTTCAGAGCTATCACCTGCTCGACGATCTCACCGTCGCCGAAAACATCGACCTGCCGCTCTCCTACAAGAACCTGCCGTCGAAAGAGCGCGCCGGCATGGTAGCTGACATCCTTGATCGCTTCCAGATCGTCGCCAAAAAAGATCTGTTTCCAAATCAGCTCTCCGGCGGCCAGCAACAACTTGTCGGCATCGCGCGCGCCGTTGTCCATGCGCCTTCGCTGCTTCTCGCCGACGAGCCCACGGGCAATCTCCATTCCACGCAGGCGCGCGAAATCATGGAGCTCTTCCGCGAGCTCAACCGCCAGGGCACCACCATCGTTCAGGTGACGCACTCGGAAGAAAACGCACGTTACGGATCGCGCATCCTCGAGCTGCGCGACGGATGGCTTACCCGCGACGAAGCGGTACACACTAACTCAGCGGAGGTCGGCGCCCAGTGAATTTCTTTCAGGGGAAAGACAAGATGAACGCTCCAATCTCTCGCTTTTGCACTCGTATGCAATCCGTTGCCGCGATTCTCCTCTTACAGGTGAACATGGCCCTGGCTGCCGAGCCTGCGCAATCGCAAGCTGCGCCAGCCAACCCCCAAACGACGCAACCCGCGCCGGAAGCTCCAACACCAGCCGCTGGCGCAGCGGCGCCTTCTCCCACCTTGGCGCAAACCATGCAGCAACAGCAGCAGCCTTCCTTTGCCCCGCAAGCGCCGTTTAAAGTGCCCATGCCCCACTCGCGCAACCCGATCGCACGCTACCGGGCCAGCACAGCCCCTCCCTTGGACCTCACCAATTCGCCGCGCCTGCAGAATCTCATCCGCGGAGGAAAGATCTATATCTCTCTGCGCGATGCCATTGCGATCGCCATCGAGAACAATCTCGACCTGGCCTACTTCCGCTATAACTTCCCCATCGCGCAAACCGATATTCAGCGCACCAAATCGGGCAGCCCCGCCAACGGCGTCAACGCCAGCGTCGTCCAGTCCACCCAGGGAGGATTTAGCGGTTCGAGCGGCGGAGGCGGTGGCTCGTCGGGGCCGAGCTTCGCTGCCGGCAACGGAGGCATCGTCACCTCGACCCTCGGCGCCGGAGCCCCCGTTCCCTCCTTCGACCCCTACCTCACCTTTCAGGGCTACGTCGATCACACCGTCGTTCAGGAAGCCAACCAGTTTCTGGTCGGCACCCCGGTTCTGAAAACCAACACCATCGAGGTCCTCTCGAACTTCTCCGAGTCGTTTCCCCTCGGCACGAACCTCAACGTCAATTATCTCGGCAAGCGCCAGACCAGTACCTCTCCATATAACGCCATCAATCCTGATCTATATTCCAACTTCACTGTGCAAATCGCTCAGCCCCTCCTCGCCGGCTTTGGGCTCGCCAGCAACGAGCGCTACATCCGCATCGCCAAGCGCAACGCGCAGATCCTCGACGTTGTTTTCAAAGCCCAGGTCATCGCCACCGTAACCCAGATCGAGAACATTTACTGGGACCTCGTTAACGCTTACCTCGACGAGCAGATCAAGGATCGGTCTCTCGGCTTCGCCAATCAGACCCTCTCCGACGATCAGAAGCAGCTCGCACTCCAGGCCATCCCCGCGCTGCAGGTCATGACAGATCAGTCCCTCGTGGCGACCGCCGAAGGCAACTTGACCGTATCCCGCGCGAGTCTGCGCCTGAACGAGTTGCTAATGAAGAACGCGCTCACCAAGACCGACGATCCCACCATCGACGAGATGCCCGTCATTCCCCTCGACCTGCATGCAGACCCCGACCCCAATGCCAACAAGTCCATGGACGACCTCATCGCCGAAGCGGAGAAGAAACGACCCGAAGTTGCAATCTACCAGATGACGGCCGAAGTGCAGAAGCAGGCGCTGAAGGACATCAACAGCGAGCTTTTGCCGACCCTCAACATGTATGGCTTCTACTCCGGCGCGGGTACCGCCGGTCCCAAGAACTCCTTTTGCAACCTTGGCCCACAGGAGTGCTCGACCGATTTGCCCTCCGGATTTCCCAGCATGCTTCAGGACACTTTCAATTATTCGTCTCCGGAATACCAGGTGGGCATGACGCTTAACATCAACCTGCGCAACCGCCAGGTCAAAGCCGATCAGTTCCGCGCCGTTCTGCAGTATCGCCAGAGCCAGATCTCATCCGAGCAGCAGAAGAAGAACATTCTGTTCGATGTCCGCAACGCGAAGTTTGCGCTTGAGCAGGCGCAGGCCCGCGTTGACGCCACGCAGAAGGCCCGCGATCTGGCGCAGAAAACCTTCGACATTACGAAACAGGAACAGCAGCTCGGCGCCAAATCCAGCGTCGACACCCTGCTCGCCGAGGACGCTCTCGCTCAGGCTGAGTCCGCTCTCGAAACCGCACAATCGCAATACGAGAAAGCAAAGGTGGACATCGACCGCGCCATCGGAGAAACTCTGGAGCGGACCGATGTCTCGATCGCCGATGCCAAGGAAGGCGTGGTCACGGGTGCACCGTAGAATCATGAGATGCGCATCGAAGCCAAACGCGCGGCAAGCATGGTTCTCGCAAACTAGAGCATTTCCATCGCTGATGCAAAATCAGTCGTTCTGGAGGCGGCGAAGCAATCACACGCGAAACCGGATGGAGAATCAATGACCGACCCTCGCAAGCAAGCTCGAATCCGGGTTCTCGTCGCCGATGATCAGCCGCCAATCCTCGAAGCGGTGGAACTCCTGCTGCAGCCGCAAGGCATCCACGTGGATACCGTCCGCTCTCCGCAGCTTCTGCTCGAGGCGCTCGGTCAGAGTGACTACGATGTCCTGTTGATCGATCTGAATTACACCCGCGACACTACCTCCGGCAAGGAAGGCCTCGATCTCCTCGCACGGCTCCAGGAGATCGATCCGCGTCTCCCCGTGATCGTCATGACCGCCTGGGGAAACATCGATCTCGCCGTCGAAAGCATCAAGCGCGGCGCTCGCGATTTCATTCAAAAGCCGTGGGAGAATGAACGCCTGATCTCGATCATCCGCGTGCATGCCGAACTGCACCAGGCTCTGCGCCGCGCTCGTCAACTCGAGCTCGAGAATCGCCTGCTCCGCGCCGAAGGCATGCCCGAATTCATCGCCGGTGCGCCCAATATGCAGCCGGTTCTCGAACTCATCGCGCAAGTCGGTCCTTCCGACGCCAACGTTCTCATCACCGGCGAGCACGGTACCGGCAAAGAGATCGTAGCCAAACTTCTGCACGCCGCTTCCTCCCGCTCGCGCATGCCCCTGGTCGCCGTCAATGCGGGTGGTCTGCCTGAAGGCACCTTTGAAAGCGAAATCTTCGGCCACGTCAAAGGCGCATTTACCGACGCCCGCACCGATCGTGTGGGCCGCTTCGAGCTTGCCAACGGCGGCACGCTCTTTCTCGACGAAATCGCCAACGTTCCGATCCGCCAGCAAGCCAAGTTACTCCGCGTGCTCGAAACCGGAGAACTCGAACGGGTGGGCTCCTCGCAGACTCGTCGGGTTGATGTGCGCGTGCTCTCCGCCACGAATGCGCAGCTGCAGGAAGAAGCGGCAGCCGGCAACTTCCGGGAAGACCTGCTCTTCCGCATCAACACCGTCGAAATTCATCTACCGGCGTTGCGAGATCGCCGAGAAGACATCCCGCTCCTCGCCATGCACTTTCTTCAGCGCAATCGCACCCGCTACCGCAAACAGGTCACCGCCTTTTCTCCGGCCGCAATGCAGCAAATGATGCAATACCAATGGCCGGGAAATGTGCGCGAACTCGAACACGCGATTGAGCGGGCCGTATTACTATGCCGAGGTGAGGAAATTGAGCCTTCCAATCTCGCCGTAGCCGCTGCACGTTCCAATGCCCCTTCCTTCGACAACATGAGCATCGACGAGGTTGAGTCTCTCCTTATTCGCAAGGTGCTGCGCCGCTGCGACGGCAATATTTCTCAGGCTGCCGAAGCTCTCGGACTCAGCCGCGCAGCCCTCTATCGCCGCATCGAAAAATATGGCCTATGAGAGCGGTCTGAGGACGCGGCAAATCCGCCGCCGCCGCCGCTCGGCGGTGCGCCGAGCTTGGTTCTATTGCCTGCTCCTTTCAATCCCCACGCTGATCTTTGCGGGGATTCTCCTGTACCAGCAAAACGTTTCTGCCGCGCCTGCCATCCTGGTCGGCGCCTGTCTTTTGATCTATCTGATTTTCATCGCCGCTACCATGATTGAAAGCCTCGTTCGCCCTCTGCAGACGCTCTCGAACGTGGTGTCATCGTTGCGCGAGGGCGACTATTCGTTTCGCGCCCGCGGTGCCGGGACGCATGACGCCCTCGGCGAGTTGGCAGCCGAAATCAACGCACTCGCCGATCTCCTGCAGCGCCAGCGCGTCCGTTCGCTTGAAGCGACTGCGCTGCTGGCGCGCATTCTCGAGGTGATGCATTCTCCGCTTTACGCATTCGATCGCGAAAATGTTCTCCAGCTTGTGAACGAAGCCGGCGTCCAGTTGCTTGGCTTACCCCATGTCCGCTGTTTCGGCAGGACCGCACGCGAATTGGGCCTTGAGGGTCTGCTCGCATCGCCCGATCAAAGCATTCATTCGTTCGGTTCCAAGCCGAATCGATGGTTGCTGCGCAAGGCCGCCTTCCGGCAGGATGGCGCACCGCATGTTCTCTTGCTGCTGGCCGATGTCAGCCAACCTCTGCGTGAAGAGGAACAAGCCGCGTGGAAGCGTCTCATCCGCGTTCTGGGCCACGAGCTTTCGAACTCGCTTGCACCCATCAAGTCCATTGCCGGCAGCCTGCTTGCCCGCGCCGATCAAATTCAAGGCGACGAGGATACCGTCCGCGATTTCCGTCGCGGACTCGGCGTGGTCGAAAGCCGTGCCGATTCGCTGCACAGGTTCGTGCAGTCCTATCGCATTCTCGCGCAGTTGCCGCCTCCGCATCTCAAGCCGGTCCAGGTGGCGCCCCTCGTCGAGCGCGTCGCCTTGCTCGAGCAGCGTGTGCCGGTTCAACTCGACTTGGGGACCCCGGCCACGTTGCATGCGGATCCCGACCAGCTGGAACAGATGTTCATCAATCTGCTCACCAACGCCGTAGATGCCTCATTAGCCAACGGCGCAAAGCCGATTCGCATTGGATGGCATATCGCGGAATCTGCGATCGAGGTCTTTATTGAAGACAGCGGCCTCGGCATCGCCAACAGCGAGAACCTGTTTGTGCCTTTCTACACCACCAAGCCGACCGGTAGCGGCGTGGGCCTTGCGCTGGCGCAGCAAATCGCCCGCGCCCACGGCGGCGAGATTCGCCTTGTGAATCGGGAAGACAACGAGGGAGCCCGCGCAACCGTCCGTCTGCCTTTAGCTTGATCTCGATGTACCGGATTTCTGAACGCTGGCTCGAACCTTCTCCGTGCCCCATCTTTTCGCTTTTTTTCTGGCGAAAGGCTGGGAAAGGTTCAAACCCCAAAATGGAAATCGCACGGTCTGAGAGCTACCCAACCCGTGGCATCATCGATCGGCGGGCGTCGATTTCCGTCGCCACTACGCGGTTGCGTCCGCTGTTCTTGGCTTTGTAAAGAGCCTCATCGGCTTCGCGGATCAGCTCCTCATGGCCGGCTGGGAAACCCGAAGCGACGCCAAAGCTCGCCGTCAAAGGAATCACCGTCTCGCCTTCCTTCACACAGGCTTCCTGGATCGCAATCCTCAGTTCCTCGGCGCGCTGCTTGGCATGCACATATCCGGAGCCGGGCAGGATCAGCAGAAATTCCTCCCCGCCGTAACGCCCTACCCAGTCGTAGGTGCGCACCATGCGCTGGAAAATGGCGCTGGCTTCTTTCAGCACCTGGTCGCCGGCAGGGTGTCCAAACGTGTCGTTGATCCGCTTGAAATAATCCAGATCGGCCAGGATGATGCTCACCGGTAAACCCTCGCGGCGCGATCGGTCTACTTCGATCCGTAGGCGCTCTACGATGATGCGGTGATTCCACAATCCGGTCAGATCGTCATGTTCGGCGTAGTGGCGCATCTGCTCCCGTGTGCGCATCAATTCGCCTTTTTCTTTTTCCAGGTCGATCGTCCGCAATTTCACCGCCGCTTCCAGATGGCGCTTCTGTTTCACCAGGGCGCCCACACGGTTTCTCCAGGTCGCCACCAAAGTAGCCAATGCGATCAGCGCTAATGCGATTTGCAACTCGCGCGACTGCCACCAGCGCGGTGTGATCCGGAATGAATAGGTCGCAATCGGCGAAATCAAATGTCCCGTCTGGTCCACTTCTGCCACCTGGAACTGGTAATTCCCAGGCGACAGGTGCTGATAGTGGACATCCATGTCCCGTGTCTCTTCCCATTCCGACCCCTGTCCGCCGACCAGCCGATAGCGAATGCCCGCATCCTGCGTACCTCGGAATGAAAGCAGTGCCATCGAAATCTCGAGGGGACTGGAACTCCACCGCACGGACGAGCCATTCTCAAGCATCGAGTTGCCATAGGTGACCTGCGAAAAAGCCGGTGCCTGCGGCATTCCCGTCGGCGCATCCTGGGGAGCGATCAAATGACTCAATCCGCCCGACGTGCCGATCCAGATACTGTGGTCTGAATCTTCCGCAAGTGCGAAGCTGTCGGTGTCATTCCAAAGCAGGCCGTCGTCCTGGGTGTAGCTGCGCCACGCGCGGCCATCGAACACAGTGAGGCCGGCATCTTGCCCCACCCACAGCCATCCCCGGCGGTCCACCATCAAGGAAACAACTTGCTGCGACAAAAGCGGCGGGCGGCCTATGTGCTTCACATCGGAAACGCGGTACCCCGTCACCTTCAGACGCATCAGCTCCTGTGAAGAGCCCGCGGCCCAAATATATCCATCCTGGTCAATCGCCATCGTGTCCGGATTGGCTCCCGAGGATCCCAGGTCGATTCGGTGCCAGCCTTTCTCATCATGCAGAAAAAGCCCTTGTTCCGCGGCGGCCCAAATGCGTTGCTGTGCATCGAGGATGAGGCTGGAAAAGCGTTGATGGCTGTTGCCAAAGGCTCCGTCTTCGATCAGAGCCGGATCCGAGTTCGCCCAATCTGCATCCAGCCTGTAAAGACCGCTGATTGTGGCGGCCCACACGTTTTGTTTGGCATCGATGAAAATGCTGTACACTTCGGGCAACTTCCACTGCCGGCCCGCCAACGAATTGGGATCGATCCGGACCAGCGCACCGGCCGCGCTCCCCATCCAGATCGCTCCATCCGCAGCCTCAGCCAAAGCGCCCGCGCGGTCCGTCGTGATTCCCGTCTGTCGCCACACTTTCGGATTCGGTTGTCCTGGTGCAATCCAATCCAGCCCGGACTCGGTTCCGATCCACAACCGGCCCTTCCGGTCACGCACCGCTGCCCACACCAGATCGTCGCTCAGTCCGTCTGCAGCGGTGTACCCTTCCCAACGGTCCTGGCCAACCCAACGCTTCAGGCCGTGGCCCACCACGCTGATCCAAACCGACCCCTCGCGATCGACAAACAGGTCCTGGATTTCGAATCGGGAGAGTCCATTTTGTTCCGTCACCATCCGCCAATGACCGTTTTCCCACATGCCGAGGGACGGCCCTTGCGGCGTCAGAATCCTGCCCTGCGCGTCCTCAGCCAACGCCGGGTAAGCTTCCGATGCAAGAGAACCAGGAAGATCGTGCAGTTCGAATTGAGACTTTGCCGGGTCAATCTCACCCACATGAACGTCACCGCGGATCCAGATGTGACCGCTGCGCGTCAGGAGCAGATTGGTCCACTCTTCCGTCGGAAGTCCGAGCTTGGAGCCCATCCGCGCAGTCTTCCCGTTGTCATACCGGCATAGGTCTGAATCGCACCCATACCAGAGGGCTCCGTCAGGCCCGAACAGCACGCTCATGGGATTTCCATCGAGATGCATCGGTTCTGCGGCCCATTGATCGTCGTTTCCACGTTTCAGCAAGACCGCGCCGGCCTTGGTAACGGCGATCACTTCATTTGCTTTGTTCGACGCGAAGACTGTTCCAGCCCGTGGCAGATATTGGGTTCCACGCACTGAAGGCTGAACCTGCGCGAATCGGCCATCGCGCTGCTCATAGAAAAACCCCGTGGACGTCGCGACCCAGAGAGTGCCGTCCATGCCCACATAAAGGTTTTGGATCATCCGCTCGGGAATGCCCTGCGCTGCTCCAAAACTCTGAAACTGGCTGCCGTCGTAGCGATAGAG
This sequence comes from uncultured Acidobacteriaceae bacterium, assembly GCA_963745845.1. Lineage (GTDB taxonomy): Bacteria > Acidobacteriota > Terriglobia > Terriglobales > Acidobacteriaceae > Telmatobacter. Next base: position 1,341,327 of record CAVUZE010000008.1, read on the forward strand.
GCCGTTCTGCGTTCCTACCCACAGAAATCCCGTTCGGTCCTGCGCCAGACTTGCGATGTTCAGGTTGCCGAGCCCCTGAGTGTATTCGCGAAAGCTGTATCGTTGGGCCGCACACGTCGCTGCCAAGGCACAAAAGGCTGCGACGCCGCTGATCAGCGGTCTGAGTTTAATCCCAGGATTGAGTAACCTACGCAATACCGTCCCCTCTGGCTGCCTTGCTCGCACGACCGCCAATCTGCAGGGTGCTTGCTCTAACCAATCGGCTCTGTGCGTTTTGACACGAGACAGAGGCACCAATGGTCATGCGCAGTGCAATTACTAGTGGATTCAATATAGAGATTACTCTCAGTATCGGGAATCACACAAAAGTCGAAAGTCATAGTCAATTGGTGCAGTGCGCTCTTAGAGTTACAGCAAGGTTACCGATGCGCGCAGATGCCAAAATGGACTGGGAAATCCAGCTCAATCGCAGACGAGAGCAGCTTCGGGAAAAGCGCCTTCATCGCCTGCGCCGCCTTCTGAACCAGATTCCCGGGGGCTCTCCCGGTAATTCGAGAAAAAAGCGTCCACCTGCCCGAGTACTTCCGTACCCGTCCGCGCCTGGTAGATTGCAGCACGGAGCTTCGCCCCACCGGTGACTCCGTGGGTGAACCACGAGGCAAATTGCTTCATCTTGCCCGCCGTTTCACCCATTCGTGCATCCTTGGGCAAAGTCTGGCTCGCCTCTGCCTCCACCAGTAGCATCTGGAAATACGTCCGAATCAATCGATACCGGTCGTCCACTGTGGGACGCTCAAAGCTCCCCACTGCCGTGTATTGCGCAATTTGGCGGAATATCCAGGGATTCGCCGGGGCGGCGCGCCCAATCATCACCCCGTCGCACCCCGTCTGGGCCACCATTGCCGCGGCATCTTCAGGTGTCCGGATATCGCCGTTCCCAATGACCGGGATTCTCACCGCCTGCTTGACCGCCGCAATCCACTCCCACCGCGCCTGTCCGCTATAGCCCTGTTCGCGGGTCCGCGCATGCAACGCAACCCCATTCAGCCCTTCAGCTTCGGCCATCCGCGCGAGCTCAACGCACACAATCTGCTCGTCGTTCCAGCCCATCCGGAATTTCACGGTGAAGGGAATTGTCACCGCCCGCCGGATCGTGCGAAAGATCTCGCCAATCTTCGGCAGGTCCCGCAGCAGCCCCGAACCCCCATTGCAGCCAACAACCCGCTTCGCCGGACATCCAAGATTCAAATCGATCAGGTCAAACCCAGTGTCCTGCACAATCCGCGCAGCCTCGGCCAGCGTCTCGGCATTCGAGCCAAACAGTTGCGCCCCGATAGGATGCTCGTCGTCATAGAACGTCAGATAACGCCGCCTTTTGGACTCCCGCATCCGTGACAGCCCATCCGCCGAGGTAAACTCCGTCATCAGCAGCCCGCACCCCGACTGCGCATTGCTGACCGCCGCCTCAATCTCTGTTGTTATCTCTGATCCCTGATCCCTGTTCCCTGCCGGGGTCCCCAGCGAGCGATGTTCGCTCGCAGGGTTGGCTGATCCCTGTTCCCTCGTAAACAAACTCGCATGCCGGATGAACCGCCGAAACACGGTGTCCGTCACCCCGGCCATGGGAGCCAACACCGTCGCCGGCGCCACCAGAACCGTCCCAAGGCGCACTTCTGCCGGTACCCGCACCTCGGCGGGCATCGCGTGCTCCCTGGGGTTGTCCCAGTTCTTCTTCACCGTGAATCCTTTACCGGCCATAATTAAATTCGCACTTCGATATCTGGACGGTTCTTCGCCAGCAACTTCGTTTCGATGGCGTTCAGTTTTGCGGGGTCCACCCGAAAACGTTCGGGAGCTACGACCAAATTGGCAATAGGCGAATTGGTGCTGCCTCCTTCTGAAACTGCAATAAGACCCAGGCGTCCAATGCCGTCCTCAGCGTATAAACCGAGATCCAAAAGCTCACTATGCCAAGCGTCTAAGCTCCCTGCAGAAACTGCGAGATAACGAAAGTGGGACGGCATCGACATTACCTGGCGATGTACGCTCTTCACTGTCTCCCGGCGAGCCCTTTCCCGAGAGAGCGCGATGAATCTCCCTTTCGGAGCTTGTTGCTTCTCCGACTGGCTCACTGGAACTGGAACTATTTCCATCAGTTTGATTTCGACCGCATGCAAGTCGCCTGCTCCGCCGCGATCCACAGCCAGTACGTCTGCCGAAACCAGCGAAGCAGGTGGTTCAAGATAAATATTGGGTACAGAGAGCTTCCGTCGCAGCAGTTCCGCGACTGCATTGATCGCGCGGCCCTCCCTTTGGCGCGTCGTCAGCTTCCGGGTCTCTTCCTTTACGGTCATGACGATAACCTTCCTTCCCATCTTTGCAGAATCCGCTCCGCCCAGACTTGAAATCTCTCGGCAGCGCTACAGAGCTTCGCAATCCTGTCTTCGTCAACGGGTTTCTCACCGTACGAGATGTCCGTCTTTGCGCCTAGAAGCTTCTGAAGATGTGCGATTCCTTGATGATCGATTTTCGCCTTTTTGACTCCCGCATCAAAGCGGCGAGAGCTTCCCGATGGTTCTCGCCCCGTGGGCGAGTTCCGCTAAGGCATATCAATAAGGCATCACTATAGGAGATGGCGCTATGCACCGCTAGCAATGCCGCAGCAGAAGCAAACGCGGACAAGTCGTCTTGGCAGAGCTTCATAGCGTCGGCAAGCTGCGCAGCCCGACGATAATAAACGGTGAAACGCACCTCGACCATGCACACCCATCATTGCATCACATGAAAAGGCCCCCGCCGCAGCGGAGGCCCCTTCAATCCGTAAGCCGCCTCGCTACTTCGCGGCCGCTGCCTCGCCTGGCTTGGCATACTTCCGCCGGAAGCGCTCCACGCGTCCAGCTGTGTCCACCAGTCTCTGTTTGCCGGTAAAGAATGGGTGGCAAACCGAGCAGATTTCCACGTGAATGTCGCCCTTGTGGGTCGAACGGGTCTCAAAGTTGTTTCCGCAGGCACACATCACACGCACTGCAGCGTAATTTGGATGAATCTTTTCCTTGGGCATCTCTCGAAGACAGACCTTTCCTGCAATGTTCTTATTGTAAGTTGATTCCGGACCTGGCGCAAACGATGCAACAACCGTCCCGGCGCCATCCTCGTCAGCCCTGCTTTCGCCTCCCGGCCGCGCATCACAGACAACTCCCCTCTCACTCCTGTTGACTGTCTCGTGGAACAACGGCGTTTGCCCTCGCGTATCACTACTCAAATGAACGTTGCAACTAAAATGCCCCTTCGAGATGACTTCCTCTCGAAGCGCTTGTTCGACCTCGCGCGAAAGATCGACGGCATTGATCCGAACTTGTTGCGTGTTCTGGTTCCGTGGATCATCCAACACCCGCGCTACCTTCCAGGGTTTCTCCGCCTCGCCCACACCCTCAAGCAGTCGCATCGCGTGCGGGCTCGTGCCCTTGCGGACGGTGTGCGCGTTCCGCCCTTTCTCGTTCTCAGCGTCACGTCAAAATGCAATTTGCGCTGCACCGGCTGCTACGCCGGAGCCATCGGCACCGTCACCGCCGCACCCGCGCATCCGGGACTCGCCCTTCGCGACTGGTACTCCGTCGTGGACGAGGCGATTCGACTTGGCGTGATGGCCTTCATGATTGCCGGCGGTGAGCCATTTCTTCTCCCCGGCATTGTTAAACTCTTCCGCGACCACCCCGACCGGCTCTTCCTCGTCTTCACCAACGGCACCGCCCTGCAGCCCAGCGATTACGCCGTCCTGAAGAACTGCTCCAACACCGTCATCGTCGTCAGCCTCGAAGGCGATCGCGACTTGACCGACCTCCGCCGCGGCCGTGGCGTCTATGAAAAAGCCCTCGGCTCTCTCGACCGCCTCCAGCAGGCCGGCGTTCTAACCGGCATCGCCGTCACCATCGCACCCGCCAACATCGACTACTGGACCGACCCGCGCAACATCGACAATTTGATAGCCCACAGCGGTCCGCTGGCGATGTTCATCGAGCAGATCCTCACCGGGCCCATCACCAGTCAGGTGCCCACAGGCAGTTGCGGAAGCGGCGTCGTGCTAACCGAAGAGCAGCGCACACGCTTCCGCGAGACCGTTGTCGCCTATCGCGACCGCGCCACAGGCGGCGCCTACATCATCCATTCGCCCGGCGATGAGGAGATGCTTGGCGGTTGCGTTTCCGCAGGTCGCGGATTCGCTCACGTGAATCCAAGCGGCGATGTCACCGCGTGTCCTGTCTCTCCACTGGCCACCCACAACCTGCGTACCTCAAACCTGCGCGAGGCCTTGGCCAGCCCGCTCTTCGCAATGATCCGTGAAAATGAGCATTTGCTCGAGACGGAGGGGCATCCGTGCGGGCTCTCCGCACACGCGGAAGAGTTGGAGAGCATGACCAAAGGTCTCGGCGCATACCGCACCGGCGTGCCTGAATCCGAAGCTCGCAACAAGGAATGGCCCGTCACCATCCATTAGCTCAGCAGGCCGCAGGTACAGAGGTGCAATAGCGATGCGGAGGGAGCAGGGGGTTTCAACCCCCTGAAAACAGGCCCAAGGCTCGGGGGCCTTCAGGCCCGGATTGAAGCTGCTCCAAAACAAGTGCAACTTCGGAGTTAGCCGCAGCGTCACCGCCCCGCTCTCAGCGTCACCACCTCCGCAATCCCTAGCACCAGCGCATACGTCGCAAACAAAAACGCCCCGTACCTTCCCGCGGAAGCCTCCCGCATGGCCGGCATCAGAGCCGAGAAATTCGACAGCAAGACCGCTTCCCCCAGCATGCCGGGAATCGCAACCAACAACATTGCGGGCGCCCATTGCAGAGCGGGAATACGCCGCCAGCGCAAAATCAGAATACAAATCCCCGCAGTGACAATCGGCGTAAGAACGAAATTCACCCAATAACGCACTGCGGTCGTTTCAAAGACAAGAGACCCGCGCTTTTCATACCAAAGCGTGCCTGCAAGCCAAAACACAACGCCGAACCCCAAGAGAAAAGCGACTTCGCGTCCTCGCACCGGAGCCTCCTGGGGAAGTAAACTATGTACCAGGTGGTACATCGATATTTGTACCACTTGGTACATAAAGAGGCAACCTTGGCCGCAAAACAATCTCAGAATGTTGACCAGATCGTCGAAGCCTGTCTTGCCGCCTTCATCGCCGCCGGTACTCTCGACTTGAGCCTCGACCACTTGGCCACTTCGGTCGGAATGAGCAAGCGCATGCTGATTCACTACTTCGGCAGTCGCGAAAATCTCGAACAGCGGGCCATCGCGCTTCTCGAAGACCGCCTCCGCGACCAATTCAGCTCCAGCCGGTTTCCACCTGGCGCCTCTCTCGCAACCGTCGTGTCGGCGCTGTGGGAGCAATCCACCGCTCCTCAGTCCCGCGGCGTTTTGCTTGTCGTCATGGATGTATCCCGCCGCGGCTGGAACGGCTCAGAACGCGCCAGGGCCTTTTATGCCGAACAGCAGCACCGCTGGGTCGAATTGCTGTTGAATTTCCTGCCCGATCCAAAAGCCGTCGAGGAACTGCTCCAGCTCTTTCAGGGTGCAATCCTCGTCTACCTGGTCACGGGAGACAGCAAAAAAGGGAAACGCGCACTGCTACGGATGCTCCGGAGAGAAGCAGAATCAAAAAAGAAAAGCGCGCAAGCTCGCTAGGCGCCACGCAACATCGGACTGACCACTGTTCCCTATTCCCTGTTCCCTATTCCCTATTCCCTGTCCTGCAACGCCTTGTCAATCCCTGCTTCCACCAGCGGCGCCATGATCGCATGCCCCGCGGGGAGCGGATGCACCCCATCGGGACTGAGGGACTTCGGCAGCCCATCCCGCTCGTCCTTCATCGCCGAATGGAAATCGACGTACACATAGCCTTTCGCCAGCGCGTAGCCCCTGAGCCACGCATTGACCATATCGATCTTGGGTGCAGGTGTCATTCCGGGCGCCCACGAGTAATCGACCGCCGGCAATATCGAGCACAGCACTACGCGAATTCCATTGGCGTGGGCCAGATCCGCCATCGATGCAAGATTCTCCTCAATCTGCTCCAGCGTCTCCGGCCCGGTGTTTCCGGCAATATCATTCGTCCCTGCAAGAATCACCACGACCTTGGGCTGAAGGTCAATTACATCCTGTCGAAAACGCACGAGCATTTGCGGCGTTGTCTGTCCGCTGATCCCCCGGTTGATATACGGTTTGCCGGGAAAAGACTGATCCAGGTGCCAACCCTCGGTGATCGAATCGCCCATGAACACGACGCGGTTCTCGCCCGGCGCCGGTGGCCCCAGCTTCACATCGTCCTCCTTGAACTTCGCCAGCCATCCGAAATCCGTCAGCAGCAACTGATCGTGCTTGCGCCAGTAATCGTTGTCGGGGTGCTTCACCGGTCCAGGCTGCGGTGGGGCAGGCGCAGCTTGCGTCGGCGCTGGTGCCTTCGTCTCGGGAACATTGCCCGGCTCCTGCGCCGGCATTTCCGTGGATGCGAGGGCCACGCCCAAAACCATTGCAGCAAACACAGGCAACAAAACACTCCCATTCACAAGAACTCCCCTCTTTTCGCGTAGGTACAAGCGTGTTTTTCGTGCGCATCCGAATTATAAGTTCGACAGCGGATACGAGTATCTCTTCAACGATCAGGCGAGCGACTCGCATGGAAATCGCTTCAAACAGCTTGCCGATCGATCCCGATACCCCGAGATTGTGGGCTTGTTTGTCTCGGATACTGCGATTGACCACCGCCGGTAGTTCGCTCACCCCATCTCCGCGCCGCATGCGCGGGGATGGGGCATGGCGATTCCTCACCCGCATTGACCGAGCGCATTTTGAAAGAGCACACACTCACAGGCTGCGGAAAATCCGATAGGGAGGGAGGCGGAGGTTTCAACCCCCGCATGAAGCCAACAGAAAGATCGCGGGCTTCAGCCCCGGAGCGCCGTCCGTTCGATTTACCCAACATCCCGAGTTTTTCCGCAGCCTGCTCGGCAGTGCCGAAATGCCCAAGAACGATCCGGGCTTTAAGCCCCCGAGCGGGCCGACGCCACTTCAGTGACCGGGGAAAGTCGTGCCCGGGCTTCGGGTCTGGAGCCAATCATCAGCCGCGGTCGCCAAAGGACACGCGATACACACCCGGCTGCAATCGGTCCGAGGCTTTCGTCTGCTTCTCCGGATTCAGTTTCCAGATTCTCCAAACCATACCGCCGGCACTCACCAGCATCAGCGACAGGAAAACCAGATACTGCGAAAGAGGAAGAGTGCCGTCGCTCACCAGGGTCCAGAACGCGACAATCAGCGCAGCAATGAAACCCAGGCCTTTCACTTCAAGCCATCGTCCGCGCGCTTTCAGCAGCCCGTTCCTGCCATTCCACCCCGCATCGCCTTCCTGCTTGTCCTCTCGATCCTCGTTCAACGATTTGAACCTCCCGATCCTCTTGACTACATCCAACCTCTCAATTAATAGATTCAAATTCGGCGCAAGAGGTGTGAACCAAAGTCATCTTTCCATTACTTGCGGGCAGTTTTCGGCAGCAGCTTGCGGAGCTAATTGCGTGCGATGCGGCTCTCTATTCCCACCCGCATCTTCAGCACTGTCCTCGCTGTCGGGCACGCGTCGTCGATCTCGAAATGATCGCCAGGTTCGCATCGCGGCGCGATCGCCAATCCCACTAACCAAGCATGCCGAATGCCTTCAAGGCTCGCAGTGAGCCACGCTTTTCCACAAATTATGCAGATGTGATCTAGAACACAGCCACCCGTTGTTGCAAATTCGTACCTTACCTCATCCGCTGGTGAAGACCCTGAGTCGGTTCGCACAGGAATCACCGGCGCCCGCAGAGCGAACGAGGTGGGCATGGGGCAATCCATTTGGCAATCAATGCAGCAAAAGGGCTACAGCCGGAGAGACTTTCTCCAGTTCTGCGCTGCGGCCGCAACGGTAGCAGGACTCGGTAAGACAGGCGCGGCCCAGGTCGTCTCTGCTTTCGAGAAAAAAGAAAAACCAGCCGTCGTCTGGCTTCACTTTCAGGAGTGCACCTGCTGCAGCGAGTCCTTCATCCGCGCATCGCATCCCATCGTCGTCGATGCGCTGCTCGATGTGCTTTCGCTGAACTACACCGAAACCCTGATGGCTGCCTCCGGATTTCAGGCGGAAAAGTGCCTCTCCGACACCATCGAGAAGAACAAGGGCAAATACATCGTGCTCGTCGAAGGCGCGGTGCCCCTGGAAGACGGCGGCGTCTATTGCATGATCGGCGGCAAAACCGCGGAATCGATTCTGCAGGCCGTCGCCAAGGATGCGGCAGCGGTGGTGGCGTGGGGCAGTTGCGCCTCCAACGGTTGCGTGCAGGCCGCCAGACCGAATCCCACCGGCGCAACGCCAATCTCCAAACTCGTCGACAAGCCGGTGATCAATGTCCCCGGCTGCCCGCCCATCGCCGACGTCATGATGGGCGTTGTCACCCATCTTCTGGTTCTAGGGCAGGTTCCCGCTCTCGACAGCCAGGGCCGGCCCAAGGAGTTCTACGGCCGCCGCGTCCACGACACCTGCTATCGCCGTCCCAACTACGATGCCGGGTTGTTCGTCGAGTCGTGGGACGACGAGAACGCCCGCAAAGGCTACTGCCTTTACAAAATGGGCTGCCGCGGTCCGGTCACCTATAACGCCTGCTCGGTGGTCAAGTGGAACGAAGGCACCAGCTATCCCATCCAGTCCGGCCATGGCTGCATCGGCTGCAGTGAGGCTGGCTTCTGGGACAACGGTCCGTTCTACCAGCACCTGCCGTCCTTCCCGGGGTTCGGTATTGAAAGCACGGCAGACACCATCGGTGCTGCGGTGGGACTCACCACACTCGTTGGCGTCGCGGCGCATGCCGTGGTGACAAATGTCCGCAAGCGGAGCGTGATCGCCGAAGTGCACGCTGAAGATCAAAAGGAGCCATAAGGGCCTATGACACGAGTCGTCGTCGATCCCGTAACCCGCATTGAAGGCCACCTGCGCATCGAAGCGGTTGTTGAAAATGGCGTCATCACCGACGCATTCAGCGCCGGCACCATGGTGCGCGGTCTTGAAAAAATTCTCATCGGTCGCGACCCTCGCGACGCCTGGGCCATCACCGAGCGTGTGTGTGGCGTGTGTACCACCGTCCACGCTCTCACCAGCGTGCGCGCCGTCGAAAGCGCGTTGGGAATTACCGTCCCTCCCACTGCCGAGCTCATCCGTAACATTATGATGGCCACGCAGTACGTGCAGGACCACGTCATTCACTTCTACCATCTGCACGCGCTCGATTGGGTCGACATCGTCAATGCATTGAAGGCCGATCCAAAGAAAGCCGCGGAGCTGGCCGGCTCGTTTTCCAAGTGGGATAAAAACACTCCAGCCTATTTTTCCGAAGTGCAGGACAAGATCAAGGCCTTCGCCGCCAGCGGCCTCGGCATCTTCGCCAACGGCTATTGGGGACATCCGGCCTACAAGCTGCCGCCGGAAGTCAACTTGATCGGCGTGGCGCACTACCTCGACGCTCTCCAGTGGCAAAAGGAAATCGTCAAGATCCATGCGGTCTTCGGCGGCAAGAACCCGCACCCGAACTACCTCGTCGGCGGCGTGCCCTGCTCCATCAACATGAATGAAGTGGCCGCCATCAACTCCGAGCGGCTCAATCTCGTCGCTCGCCTCATCAGCCAGGCCGACGAATTCGTCAACGAGGTCTACATTCCCGATCTGCTCGCCGTGGCCTCCTTCTACAAAGACTGGGCCAAGTGGGGCGGCGGATTAACCAACTACCTCAGCTATGGAGAGTTCCCCACGCAGGGTTACAGCAAACCCGAGACATTCAAGTATCCGCGCGGCGTGGTCCTCAATCGCGATCTCAGCCATGTGCATCCGGTCAACGCGAAAGACTCCCAGGAGATCAAGGAGTACATTGCGAGTTCCTGGTACAGCTACGAAGGCGGAGACAACGTCGGCATCCATCCCTGGGCTGGCGAAACTAAACTGAACTACTCGGGACCTAAGCCGCCATTTGAATCGCTCGAGGGTTTCCAAAAATACTCGTTCCTGAAGACTCCGCGCTGGAAAGAACAGCCCATGGAAGTGGGCCCGCTTGCGCGCTTGATCGTTGCCTATGCCTCCGGCCGCACCGACGTGAAGGAATTGGTCAAAGACACTTTAGGCAAGCTCAATGTGCCCGTGACTGCGCTGTTCTCAACCCTTGGCCGCACTGCGGCGCGCGGCCTCGATGCCGCACTGGCCATGATTTGGCTCAAGGAGTTCTACGGCCAGCTAATGGACCGGGTGAAGATCAACGAAGTCTCCACATTCAACGGCGAGTTCTGGGAACCGAAGAGCTGGCCGTCGGATGCGGAGGGTGTCGGCTTGACCGAGGCTCCGCGCGGTGCGCTCGCCCACTGGATCAAGATCAAGAACGGCGCTATCGACAACTATCAACTGGTTGTGCCGACTACCTGGAACGGCTCTCCGCGCGATGCCAAGCAACAGCATTCCTCCTTTGAGGCTTCGCTCATCGGCACGCCGGTAGCCAACCTCGAACAGCCGGTCGAGATTATTCGCACCATTCATTCCTTTGACCCGTGCCTCGCCTGCGCCGTGCATCTGTACGATCCGCAAGGCCGGCACCTTCACCGGGTTTCCTTCGAGTGACGCCCATGAGTGCTCCTGTAATTGGCGCAAGCAGTGGTTTGCCGGCAGCTCCAGAGCATCCGGTCGAGTATCGGCGCGTATACGTGTGGGAATTGCCGGTGCGTGTCTATCACTGGATCAACGCTGCGGCGCTGGTGCTTCTGTGCGTCACCGGCTATCTGATCGGAGCTCCGGTCCGGCTGTTCTACGCCGCCGAGGCATATCAGCAATATTGGTTCGGCTGGGTGCGCTTCATCCACTTCGCCTCCGCATTCGTCTACGTTTTTAACTTTCTGGCACGGCTGTACTGGGGCTTCGTCGGTAACAAATACTCCAACTGGGCCGCCTTCTTCCCGCTCAAGCGAACGCAGCGGCAGGAGATCGTCGACGTCATCAAGGCCGACGTGCTTGAAACCAAGCTGCACGGGCCAATCTCTACCGGGCACAATGCACTCGCCGGTATGATCTACTTCTTCACGTTTCTGGCTTTTGTTTTCCAGACCATTACCGGCTTCGCCCTCTACTCCAGCATGAGCAACTCATGGTTGCCGCGGATGTTCACCTGGGTTGTGCCGCTCATGGGCGGCGAATTCGGCGTGCGCTTCTGGCACCATCTCTTCCTGTGGTTCTTTGTCACGTTCGTCGTCATTCACGTCTATCTTGCCTTCTATCACGACTACATCGAAGGACGCGGCACCGTTTCCTCGATCATCGGCGGATGGAAATTCGAACGCGACAAGAAATAAGGCTGGTTCTCAGACAGCTGACTCAGCACGAAAATGGGTGCCCCAGGTCCGGGGCGGAGGTCTCGATTCTGAGACCTGGGAAAGCACGAACCTCAAAACTGAAAACCGCGCGAGCATTGGCAGCGGCGAAAGACTCGATTCACTGTGGCTTTGTAACAGGGCACGGCTTCAGCCGTGCCGCAAATACAGCAAAAATCAATTTGGGCTTTAGCCCCTGAGGGAATCCATTTGCAGATCGGAGAAAAGCCCGGAAAGACGCTCGTCCTCGGCCTGGGCAACACCATCATGGGCGATGAAGGCGTAGGCGTGCACGTGGTGCGCGCGGTCGAACAAGCCCTGGCCTCGGCCCAATGCGAACATCCGTCCAATATCGAATGCCTCGACGGCGGCACCGGCGGCTTCATTCTCCTCGAACCCCTCCAGCAAGCCGATCGCATCGTACTCATCGACGCCGCTGCCGATGGCAATCCTCCAGGAACAGTCACGCGCACCACGCCAAAATTCGCCCGCGACTACCCACCCACCCTCACAGCTCACGACATAGGCGTCAAGGACCTGCTCGACGTCTTCTATATGCAGGGCGGCAACCGCGATGTCATCCTCTACGCCATTGCCATCGATCCCCAACAGCCCATCTCGCTGAACCTCTCCACCACCATCGCAAAAGCAGCAGAAGAAGCCGCCCAATTAATTCTCGCCGAACTGCAAGCCACCTGCGCCGCCTGAATAGCGCTGTTCTTAGCGATAGCCGCTCGGAAAGCTTCGCAGAGTCCTTTTCCACACAACGTGCCCCAATCCGCACCGCTCTGCACATCAGCCGAATGCGCTAGGCTCTTAAAGAGCATGAGCACGTGTCCAATCTGCGGCGGGGTCGGCCTGATCGAGGAAGTATCCGCGACCGGCCTCTGGGTCTCCCGCGCCTGCGAGTGCCAGCAGATGGAGCGCGAACAGCGCAGGATCGGCGCCGCACGCATTCCGCAGCGCTACCGCGACTGCACCCTCGACGACTACGAGATCTACCACGAAGCCGACCGCTCGCTCAGCCGCGCCCTTCAGACCGCGCGGAAATTTGTCGAGGCTTATCCCGTTGACACCGCAGGGAAGGGCCTGCTCTTCACTGGCTCCATCGGCGTCGGCAAAACCCATCTAGCCGTCGGAGTCCTGCGCCGCCTCGTCCAAGAGCGTGGCGTCCGCGGCCTCTTCTGCGACTACCGCGAGCTGCTCAAGAACATCCAGAACAGCTACAACCCGCAGGTGAACACGACCGAATTGGAACTTCTCAAGCCTGTCTTCGCCGCGGAGGTTCTGGTCCTCGACGACCTGGGCGCTCAAAAGCCCAATGAGTGGGTGTGGGACACCGTCGCGCTCATCCTGAACACGCGTTACAACGACAAACAATCCACCCTCATCACCACGAACTATCCTGACCTCCCAGCCGGCGGCGGCGAAAAGACAGATGCCGAGCGTGCCGCACGCGAACAGACCCTCGGCGACCGCATCGGCGATCGTATGCGCTCGCGCCTCTCGGAGATGTGCGTACAGGTCGATATGCGCGGAAAAGATTTCCGCCAGACCGAGGTCCGGCGCGCCAAATTCGGCTGAGCTCGGCGCCTGCGGAAAGGGAAGCTTCCTGTCGTCGATCGCTCTCCGCGCTTCCGACTACCGTGTCATCCTGAGCAGCCTTACTCGCCGTCGGCGAGTTACCACCGAAATGAGACGCACCGTGCCCCATCCATTCGCCTCTTATCCAGGGGCCCCCACGGACAGGTCTTCGTCCGTGGGGCGGTGGCGAATGGATGGGATGGCACAACCCTTGATAATCCCGTGTCATCCTGAGAATCCGCGCGCTTGGGGCCCCGCGGACGCGTCAGCGTGCGTGGGGTAGGCGGAGCGAAGGATCTGCTTTTAGGGTCGATTAGCATGGATCTGCTTTTGCTCTTCTGCATCGCGCCTGATCCACAGAGCGCCGCGTCGAAGCTGCAATCTCAAAACGTCAAGTTGGAATGAATTCCGATTTTCAACGCGCGATTCCGCGCCTATGCGGATTCACCGCGGGGCGGCAGGTTTAGAAGATCCACACGCTGACAAGCACAATCAGCATCGCCGCAACCGTCATGACCTGGTAAATCATGTCGCCGCGCTGCCGTGGCTGCTTTGTCGCGCTAGGATGCGCCTGCATCCGGGGAACTGCGGTTTGGGGGTAGGACTGCATGACGCGTCTGGCCTTCCCTGAAAATCACTTCTTTGCTTCACATCTGTAGATACACCGCGTTCGGACAAAAAGTTCCGCGGATTTACCTACTTATGCCCACTTTCATACAACTTTGAAAATCACTCAAAAGATGTACGAGATCGAGGCAGCGATGCGTTGTTTCTTTCTTCGGCAATCATCGCCGAAACTTGACCCTGGAATCCATGTTGGACGGCGACAAGGGATTCCTTCAGTAACGGGTGAATAGCAGTTCTCCCATTGGCGCGCAGATTCAGCCAATGCGGCTGAGTGCCGCTTTCCTCAAGAAAACGGCGCCTTGTTCGATCTTGGCGACTTCACGTGAATGGGAGAACTGCTCTAAAATTCCCTCGTGGAAACACGCCCCGAAATCGACCTCATTCCGCGTATCGAAACACGCGAACGCAACTGGCTTCCGCTCGCCATCGCCGCAGGCGTTGTCGTGGTGCTCGCTGCCGTTGTCATCCTGGTTTTCGAGCACGGCCGCAAACCCGTCGCCGTCACTCCGGTTTCTGCCTCTCCGGATCCGTACGCCGCCAGCCTCCCCATCTCCGGGTTGGTCATGAGCGAGTCCGGTAACCTGGCCGGAGGCAAAGTCACCTACGTCGACGGCCACATCGCCAACAAGGGAAACCGCACCGTCTCCGCCATCACTGTCCAGATTCTCTTCCGTGACTCGGCAAAAGAAGTCACGCAAAACGAGACCCAGCCGCTCAAACTGATTCGCACCCGCGTCCCCTACGTCGATCTCGAGCCAGTTTCTGCCGCGCCGCTGCTGCCGGGCGACGAACGGGATTTTCGGCTCATCTTCGACGCCGTCTCGCCCGATTGGGACGGCGCTTACCCGCAGATCCGCATCCTCCGCGTGAATTCAAAATAGAGCGCGCGATCTTAGCCTTTACTTAGTAGAACTTACTTTGATTTGTAAAAATTACACCCAAGAGCCAATGGAGCGATTGCGAACTACAAATCTCTAGCTCTCAACCATCTTCTAAAACCGCTGATTGGACTCACCTTAACCACAACATTATCTCGGTCATTCGAAGCCTCGCATCTTTGGCACGGTTCTTGCTGTATTCAGAGCGAGCCCGTTGAGAAGCTCTCGCAGTTTCCCTGTGAATGCAACATCAAAGAGGCATAATAAGATGACAAAACATTTCCGAGTTTCGAAGCTTTCCCCCAGCCAGTGTGCTGTAGCTGTTCTGGCTTCAGTATTGGTTGTCCCGGCATTTGCGCAGACGCAGAACTCCAGTAATTCGCAGAACACCCCGCCCGCAGCGGCGGCATCGCAGCAACCGTCTTCCACTCCTCCCGCGGCTTCCTCGGCAACACCGACAGACAAAGAAGGGTTCTGGGGCCACGTGAACCCCTTCGCCCGCAAAAAGTGGGTGAAGAAGCGCCTCGATCCCATCAATGACCGACTCACCGAGCTGGATCAGGTGAATGCCAAGAACGCCGCAGACATTAAGGATGTGGATGCCCGGGCGCAGGCTGGTATCCAGCACGCGCAATCCACCGCGGACGCCGCCAATCAGGCAGCAACCGCCGCAGGCACCCAGGCCCAGAACGCCAGCAACATCGCCCAGGGCGCATCCGGTCATGTCGATCAGATCAACACCACCGTCAACGGTCTGGATCAGTATCACCAGATCAGCGACGTCGATGTTCCTTTCCACGGCGGCGCGGTCCTGTCGAAGGATGCAAAAGCGCAGCTTGACACTCTGGCCTCCAGCCTCGCTGGTCACCAGGGCTACATCGTAGAGATTGAAGCACACGCCCCGGGTGCCGGAGCGGTTGGTATCCAGAGTTCGCAGCGGCTGGCTGAGTCAGTCGAGCGCTACCTGGTGACAGAACATCAGATTCCCGTCTACCGTATGCACTTCGTTGCACTCGGCAATGCCCCGATCGAGACACCCGGCGCAGATCCCAATGCCAAGCCGGCTCGCATCCGGGCTGGCAGCGTGCACATTCGGTTGATGGAAAACAGTTTGGCGGCCCAGGACTCCACGTCTCCCCATGGCATGTAGTCCGCGTCAGGTGCGGAGCGGCGTAAGCCGCAAAGCCACCCCCTGAGGCTCTTTCCCGCGCCGACGGCTCCCCGGCCGTCCGGCCGCCAAAAAAGCTCTCGCAACACGAGAGAACCAAGGCAACTTGGCCCCCGCCGAAAACGGGGGCCGTTTTTTGTCGACCGCGGAACATTTTCCGTCTCCCACAAATCTGGGGTGCCCCATCCAAGCTCTGCTTGGGTGGGAAAGCACGATCCCATCCCGGCCCGCCTTGCGCCCCTGCTCATCGCACCCCCCTTCGGCGCACGTTCTCTGTCTCCCACAAATCTGGGGTGCCCCATCCAAGCTCTGCTTGGGTGGGAAAGCACGTTCCCATCCCGGCCCGCCTTGCGCCCCTGCTCATCGCCCCCCCTTCGGCGCACATTTTCCGTCTCCCACAATCTGGGGTGCCCCATCCAAGCTCTGCTTGAGTGGGAAAGCACGATCCCATCCCGGCCCGCCTTGCGCCCCTGCTCATCGCATCACCCTTCTCAATGCAGCACCAATTGTCATCGTCGTGCGCTACTCTTCCCAAATGCGACCCCTTCGCTATTCCATCAACGTCACCCTGGACGGCTGCTGCGATCATCGAGAAATGATCCCGGACGAGGACCTGCATCGTAACGCGATAAAGAACCTCGAACAAGCCGATGCCCTCCTCCTGGGCCGGGTGACGTACGAAATGATGGAGGCAGGGTGGCGGACGCCTGCGCCGGCAGGAGCGAGACCCGAAGCGAGACCCGATTGGATGGAACCCTTCGCCCGCACCATCGACGCGGCCAAGAAGTACGTCGTATCGAGCTCTCTAGCCCGTGTCGATTGGAACGCGGAGCTCCTGCGCGGAGATCTAGCAGAGGCCGTTCACGAGCTCAAGCAGCAGCCAGGGAAGGGACTGGGCAAGGGAATACTGGTGGGAGGCGTAAAGCTCCCGCTGGCGTTGGCGGAGCTGGGATTGATCGATGAGTACGAGTTCGTCGTGCACCCCAGGCTAGCGGGCCACGGGCCGACGTTGTTCGCGGGCCTATCGAAGCGCATCGACTTGAGGCTCGTGAGCCGCCTGGAGTTCGCCTCGGGAGCGGTGGCGATGCGTTACGAGCCGAGAAGGTAGCCGGGGTGCCTCATCCAAGCTCTGCTTGGGTGGGATCACTGCCTCCCCCCTCCTGGACTCTGGGAACAAAGTCCTTGTTTTCATGGGGCTGGCGACAGTGAGTCGCGCCAAAGTGGTCTGCGAATTGAAGTTACTTGCAGAGTTGTCTCAGGGAAGGACTTAGGGCATTTTCGGCCTTCTGGCGAGGGCGCGGCCGTACCTCAGGCAGAGTCAGTATGGCGCAAAGGAAAGAATAATCTGCAATCGCCGTGTTCCGACGCGCAGCACCAATCCGCACGAATCTGGGTGCCCCATGTCTCCCGGTTTTGGAGACATGGGAAACCACCAATGCCCAGCATCACAGCGCGAAGCAATACCCCGCGCTAACATCCCCACCATGCCGCGCGGACTCCATCGTTACCAGCAAAGCGGCGGCCTGCACTTCCTCACGTTCAGTTGCTACCATCGCCTTCCTTACCTGAAGAGGCCCGAAGCCGCCTGCCTGTTCGAGTCGGCCCTCGAAGCAGTCCGCAGGCGGTATGGCCTCGCGGTGCTGGGGTATATTGTCATGCCCGAGCACATTCACATGCTCGTGAACGAGCCGAAGCGGTGCCGTCTGGATCGGCTCATCCAGGCGCTCAAGATCTCCGTCGCGCGCCGGCAGCCCGAGCGCCCGTTCTGGCAGGCGCGCTACTACGACTTCAATGTGCACTCAGCCGAAAGGACGACCGAGAAGCTCAGGTATATCCATCGCAATCCGGTCGCGCGCGGGCTGGTCAGCAGGCCGGAGGACTGGCCGTGGTCAAGTTACCGTCACTATGCTTCCGGGATCGACGGAACGGTGCAGATTGAGTCGTTCTGGACGGCGTGGAGGCGCGAGCATGGAGGGGAGTTACCGCGCCCCGTGAGGCCGCCTGTCGGGCCTGCGAGGAATCCCATGTCTCCAAAACCGGGAGACATGGGGCACCCAGACGTTGGTCAGGTATGAGCATCCCGAAACCCCGGCCACCCGTCTGCTCTGCAATCCCGGCGCTCAGCATCAATCAGCAAAACCTGGGTGCCCCGGGTCTCGATTTTGAGACCCGGGAAAGCACGAACCTCACCCCTCCAGAGTTGTCATCCTGAGAAAGCTTGGCGCTGTGCGCCAAGCGCCGTCGAAGGACCTGCGGTTGTCTTGAGCGCGGCGTCGATCTCAAGGAAATGGGTGCCCGGGGTCATCCGTCCCGGGCCGTTGGATCGCGCCGCGCGGACGCGCTTGCTTCGACCCAACGGGCCTGTCTGTCCTGCCGCTCTCGCGTGATCGGCGCGTCAACACACATGACTACTTACTAAATAATTGGTTCGAGTCAGCCATAACGGCGACATCCGGGGACCGCCTCTGCGGACGTACTAACAGAAATCATCGCTTACGTTTCTGAACCCATTTCCCGGTACCAGCCAACGGAGTAGTCGACCGGACGCAACGGGGCTCAAGGCGAACTTTGCTCTTTGCGCATTAATTCCCTCGTTCCGCTACCCTGAATCCATACCCCAAAAACTGAGCTCGTTCGGTGCACCGGCTCGCCGAGGGCCGTTCGCCAACGGCGCGAACCACCGCAACCTGCCCTGGGCGCAGCCGAAGGGCCTAACTTCAACCGGCAGAGATATTTAGCCATAACCCTTCACTTTAAATGGGTTACCGTAAGTTATTGATCCACATAAACCCCACAGAATCAGATATTTCCCCAAAAACAAGGGGTGGGGGTCAGGGAGAAACACCATGTACGCCGAATGCCGTCACATTATGCCGCGGGGCTCGAAGTGCAAGTCGCCCGCCCTCCGCGACCGACCCTACTGCTACTACCACGCGAAGCTCCACGACTACACCCGGGACGGCCTCCGCGACGACAAGGGGCCCGTCTGTCTCGCCTCCATCGAAGACGCCTGCGGCATCCAGCATGCCCTCATGCAGATCATGAACTCCATGGCCAACGGCCGCATCGACAGCCGCGAAGGCGTCCGGCTGATCTATGGCCTGCAGGTCGTCATCCAGGCTCTCGACCGCGTTCCCCAAACCCCGCCTCAGGAGATGGTCCAAGCCACCGCGTGCGACGGCATTGGCGTCGATCTCGCCGACCCGGAAGCAAACCTGTGCGAGCCCCACACCGACTGCCCCACATGCACCAACCGGTTCGGCTGTGAAAACGTCGCGCGGCAAAGCAAAAAGAGCCTCCGCCATCGCCTCGATGAGGCGCACGACCGCCCCGAACTCCCCGAAGCGTGCCGAGACCGCGAGCCGCTGGCCCTGCCCGCCATCGCGACGGAATCTCCCCGAAGCGTGCCGAGACCGCGAGCCGCTGGCCCTGCCCGCCATCGCGACGGAATCTCCCCGTGACGCCAACACCAGGGGACTCCACGAACGGGGATTGGTTTGTGGCGAAGAGGAACAGGTCTTTGTGGATGGGGTGATGGCTGCAGCGCTCCCCGTTCTCTCTCCTGGCGCCGCATCGTTGCTCAACCTGCCCGTCCCCGGAATCGGCAAGAAGAAGAAAGCAGCCGCCCAGAGAGCGGACATGGAAGCGGATCTGGAGGCGCGCATCAACAAATTCCGCACCAACAAACGGGAGGCCGACCTGGACGCGCGCGCTGAGGTGCTGGCCCGCATGATGGCCGACCACGAGATCACCATGGAGGACATCCTGGCCCTCCCGGAAGGCAGCATGGAGATCCCCACCCCCAGAAAACGGAGCGAGGAAGAACAGCCGCGCGAACTCTGCTCCGTCGGCGATTCCTGAGGAGAGGTATTCCGAACATGCCGACCAGGGGGTCCCAGGGACGTATCGTACTTTTGACGTGACTCTCGCGAGCCGGCCTCACCCGCTAGAATCGTCAACGTATGGACCCCATCATTCAAACGTCGGACGCCGAGGATTCTCTCCTCGCAGGCAGCCGTTTCGTCCGCGCCTGTCTGCGCCGCCCGGTGGATCGCACGCCCGTCTGGTTCCTGCGTCAGGCCGGCCGCTATATGCAGGAATACCGCGAAGTCCGCAAGCACCACACGCTGGTTGAAATTTGCAAGCGGCCCGACCTCGCCTCTGAAGTCACCATCACCGCTGCGGAAAAATTAGGTGTCGACGCGGCAATCATCTTCGCTGATCTGCTTCTGCCTCTCGAACCCATGGGCCTGCCTTTCGAATTCCAGGCCGGCGAAGGCCCCGTCGTGCATCATCCCATCCGCACCGCTGCCGATGTGGTTGCGCTTCGCACCGATCGCGCCGGTGATCTGGCCTATGTCGCGCGCGCTATCGAGAAAGTCGCCGCACACTTCCGCGACCGCCTCGGCATCATCGGTTTCTGCGGAGCGCCCTACACCCTCGCCAGCTACATGATCGAGGGCGGCGGGTCGCGCAATTACATCCACACCAAGACGATGATGTACGGCGATGCGCTCTCGTGGCGCTTGCTTTTGGACAAGCTGGTCATCGTTTTGATCGAATACTGCCGGCTTCAGGTGCAGGCCGGCGCCGACGTCATCCAGATCTTCGACAGCTGGATCGGATCGCTGGGTCTCGCCGACTACCGCGACTATGCGTTCGAGGCTTCGAAGCGCCTGGTCCGCGCGGTGCAGGAACTGGGCGTGCCCGTTATTTATTATGGTGTGGAGACTGCGGGTCTGCTCCATGCCATGGCTTCCACCGGAGCCGACGTGATCGGCCTCGACTGGCGGCAACCGCTCGATGAGGGTTGGCGCGCCGTTGGTCACGGCCATGCGGTGCAGGGCAACCTCGACCCGATCACTCTTTTCGCACCGCCAGAAGTGCTGGAGCTGCGCGTCAACGAAATCCTGCATGCCGCTGCCGGTCGTCCGGGCCACATCTTCAACCTCGGCCACGGCATCGTTCCCAATACTCCGGTAGAAAACGTCCAGGCCGTCGTCCGCATGGTGCGCAATTTCAAGTTGGCGGAGGCCAAGAATGGGTAAGGCGGCCGTACTTCTCCTCGCGCACGGCACACCCGAGACCGCCGACCAGATTCCCGAGTACCTGCGCAACGTGGTCAGCGGGCGTCCCATGCCGCAACACGTGGTTGAAGAGATCCAGCATCGCTATGCGCTCATCGGCCGAAGCCCACTGACCGAACTCACGATGGAGCAGGGGCAGCTCGTCGAAGCAGAGCTGGCAGCGCAAGGCAATCCCGTTCCCGTGTACGTCGGCATGCGCAACTGGCGTCCCTACATTCCCGATGTGGTGCAGCAGATGCGCGCCGATGGCGTTGAAGAAGCCGCCGTTCTCTGCCTCGCGCCGCAAAACTCACGCACCAGCGTTGGTCTTTACGAGCGCGCGGTCAAAGCCGAAGCCGGCGCCTTGCGCATCGACTTCACCCGCGGCTGGGCCCGTCATCCGCTCCTCGCCGATGCCTTCGCCGAGCGCCTGCGTGCCGCCCAATTGAAAATGACCGCCGAAACCGGCGCACCCGTCCCGGTCCTATTCACCGCGCACTCGGTGCCCGCTCGCACTGTTGAACCGCAGCCCGAATCCGCAGGCCAGCCGCGCGAGTGGCCCGCAGGCAGTCCCGATCCCTACGCCGAAGAAGCCCGGCACACTGCAGAGCTCGTCGCCGAGCGCGTCCCCGCGGTTCCCCGCTGGTGGTTTGCCTTCCAAAGCCAGGGCGCAAGCGGTGGTCCGTGGATCGGCCCCACGGTCGAAGAGACGCTCAACCAGATCGCCGCCGAAGGCGCGAAAACGCTGCTGCTCCAGCCCATCGGCTTCCTTTGCGACCACGTCGAAATCCTCTACGACGTCGACATCGCATTCCGCGCCTATGCCGCCAAAATGGGTTTACGTCTCGAGCGGCCCGAATCGCTGAATTCCTCGCCCACACTCGCCAAAGCCATTGCCGACCTCGCCTGCCATGGACTCCAGCGGCTGCAAGGCTAAGACGCACGCAGATCAAGGTTTCCACAGGAATTTTTGCTCCTTGAGGGACCGTTACCCTCCGGTTGTATTTACAGTGGATGGGCAGCATGTCAGCCTTTCCCCAGGGCCGATCCAGAGGGGTTATGGTGTCCAACGCATCCATTTCAACAGCTTCAGCTTCGATTTCGGAGCTGCCCCCCTGCGTGTGCAGGGTCTGCGGGAACCAGCATCTGCACCGCCTGGCACGGGCCGGATTCCTTCAGAAACAGATCTTTCCATTGTTCGGCTTCTATCCCTGGGAATGCTTCGTCTGCCGCAAGACGAGGCTTTTTCGTGCGCGCGGCAAGCGAGTTTTCAAGCGAATTTGGGACGACGAAATCCTGTTCTCCACCGAGGAGAGCCAACTACCTGCCAGCGATCCGCAAAACGTCGTTACGGATGGCGAACTTCGGGACGCGGCCAGTTCCCGATTGGCGGAGTGATTCCCAGAAGCCCGTTCGAAGCGTTCCACCCCACCACAATTGATATCCACTGAACGATTGGTGATGCTCGGCACAAGGCCTAAAAACTAGGCTCTTGGCGAAGCGATTTTTCTGCAAATCTGTGGGATGCCAAAGAATTTGATGATTATCCCCTCGCCCATCCGCTGTAGTATTCGGGCATGGATTTGCTTGTAGCCTTTAAGGTATGCGCTCATCGTGGCGCTAATCGCTTCCGGGGTAGTTGCGGCCATGAAAGGAGTTTCAACTCAAATTCAGCTTGCGTTTAATGCAGTCAGCAGCGATCTCTCCACCACCCTGTAGCAGTTCCCCAATCAGGGGCCCATTGTGGACTATCGGCCCGCCGCTTAACGCGTCGGTTTCAATTATTGAATGGAGAGACCGCTTGATTCGATTTCTCGCCGCACTGTGCGCGTTCAGTTTCGGAGTCGTGTCGTTAGCTCAGACGCCGGAGTATTCGATTCAGGCGATCCGGTACGCGACCTCACCGGATGTGCCGGTGGCGGAACTCGTGGTCGGCGGTCCTTCGAACGAAAAAGTCGATATTGCGATGGTCGTGTGGCTGATTCGCGGCGGCGGGCACACCATACTTTTTGACAGCGGCTTTCATCGCGATACGTTTCTCAAAGATTTTCCGATGAAGGACTATCTGCGCCCCGACGAAGCCGTCAAAACCGCCGGCGTTGCGCCCGACCAAGTCACGGACATCGTGATCAGCCATGCGCACTGGGATCACATGGGCGGCATTGACCTGTTCCCCAAGGCGAACGTCTGGATCCAACGCGAGGAGTATCGCTACTACACGACGGACGCCTGGCAGCCTGGCGGAAATCACGGCGGCATCGATCCCGAAGACGTGCAGGAGCTGGTGAAGTTGAACACGGAAGGCCGCGTGCACCTGATTGACGGTGACAATGTCGGGATCTTTCCCGGCATCCGTGCCTATACGGGATCGCGCCACACCTATGCGTCCCAGTATCTGCGCGTCGACGGCCATCCCCCGTTTGTGCTTGCTTCGGACAATGTTTATTTCTATCTGAATCTCTCGCGGCATCTGGCGAGCGCGACTTTCAGCGATGCCGATCATGGCGCCAACATTGCACAGCAGGCGCGGATGATCGAGTTGGCGGGCTCGCCGGATCGTGTTGTGCCGGGACACGACATCCTGCAGTTTGAGAAGTTTCCAACTCAGGGGCGCGTGGCGACAATCAAGTAACGCAGCGTTTGACTGATTCGACCTATTCCGTTCGTTCGGGCCATTCACCGGCGTCCGCGCTGCCGGCCCTTCCCCGGGAACAGCATCTGGGCGGCGAGTCGCTGTAAGCCTCCCCCACCTTGGCCAAATCCGTCGATTCTTCTTGCCCTACCAGCCTCCGATATGGCTCAATGGAGTGGAGCCTGCGACTCTTGACGGCGCCAGATGCTGTCCCCCCCGCTTCGCAGGGCCAAGCAAAGAGGATCAAGGTGCCCGTGGCGTCGATTTCCATCAAATCGGGGAACCCCAGGTACAACTGCCCCAAATGCGGTAGGCTCCTGCGCCGCCTTGGCC
The DNA here is from genome assembly GCA_963745845.1 of uncultured Acidobacteriaceae bacterium. Lineage (GTDB taxonomy): Bacteria > Acidobacteriota > Terriglobia > Terriglobales > Acidobacteriaceae > Telmatobacter. Next base: position 1,365,033 of record CAVUZE010000008.1, read on the forward strand.
GGAAGGGTTTTTTCCAGAAAGGCGTTTTTCCTCACTTCGGCTATTACCCCTGGGAGTGCTTCTTCTGCCGCGAGACCAGAATGCTGCGTGCCCGTGGCCGTCCCGTCCTTTATCCCGTCCGGGAAAATCCCCCGGCGGAGTCTCCGGAATTACGGCACTCTCCGCAGCATCAATCCACGCCCTCCCCTGAGTGGGAATCCTCGCCCTCTTTCTTCAAGGCTGAAGCATCGGCCCATCCAAAGGTTGAAGTGTCGGCGCGTCCGGGCAGAGAATCCTCGCCTCCTCCAAAGGCTGAAGAGGAAGCGTCCGTCCCTGCGAAGAGTGCATCGTTGCTCCTGCTGAAGACTGAAGCGGCGCTCCCACTTGAGAGCGCATCGTCACAGGTTCTGAAGGTTGAATCGTCGGACTTTCCCAAGAGTGGACCCCTGCGTTCCATGAAGGCCGAGTCATTGCACTCTCCGAAGCGGGAATCCTTGACCTTTCGGAAGCGCGACCCTTCGCGCTCTTTGAATGCGCTTCCGCCTGTCTCCGAGGCCGCTCTACGACGCGCTATTTTCGTAGCAGATTCTTCGCCAGAAACAGCACATTTGCCGGTCGCTCCGCCAGTCGGCGCATGAAATAGGGATACCACTCGCGCCCAAACGGAATATAAACGCGCACATTGTAGCCCTCGGCGACCAAATTGCGCTGCAGGTCGCGGCGTACACCATACAGCATCTGAAATTCAAACCGGCTCGGCGGGATGCGGCGCCTTTTCACAAATGCCGTGGCCGCGGTAATCATTTTTTCGTCGTGGGTCGCGAGGCCGTGATAGATCGAAGAGCTAAGCAGCTTCTTGCTCAGCTGCACATAGTTCCCATCCACGTCCTCTTTGTGTGCGAATGCTACTTCCGGCGGCTCATTGTAGGCGCCCTTGCATAGCCGCACGCGGATCCCTTCCGCGATCAGGCGGTCGACATCCATCTGGGAGCGGTGCAGATACGCCTGGATCACAATGCCGATGCTGCCGCGCAGCTCGGGCCGCGCATGAACACGCCGCACGATACCCAGCGTTGCGTCGGTCAGCGCCGAGTCCTCCATGTCGATGCGCACGAAGTTGCCCACGTACTTTGCGTGCTCCGCCAGGTTCGTTGCAATCGCCTCCGCAAGTTGCGGATCGACAATCAGTCCCATCTGCGTCAGTTTCACACTGATATTCGCGTCAAGCTTCCGCTCGGCAATCGCATCCAGCAGCGCGTGATACACATCCGCAGCCTTCTCCGCTTCCTCGGCCGTAGACACGCTCTCGCCCAGCGAGTCGAGCGTGACGTGCATGCCCTGCTTGTTCACGGATTCGGCGACGCGCAACGCATCCTCGATTTCCATCCCCGCGATAAAGCGCGAGCTGAGTTTGTTGCCGATGGACGATCGCTCACAGAAGCTGCGTAAGGGGCGATTATGAGAGAGCACGATAAAGGCGGAACGCAGGATTGGCATCAAAAAATCCCATGGCACACGCTGGTATGTAGCGACGTGCAAACCGGAAACATTAGTGTCGCACACGGGGTAGATGCGCAACGCGGTTGTCGATCACTACGCAAAACCAGGGTCGATGTATCACGAAGCCGCAGCCCTCAAGTCGACGCGACCCCAAAGAGCGGCAACCTGGCAGAATCTCGATAGGACGCAGCTATTATCCTGGTTTTGCTCTCAGGGAAGGGGCTCGCAATCGGATGCGTATCCTCGACAATGTTGCTGGGAGGCCGTGCCCGAATGCTTCATGCCATGCTTCGCTTCTTCTCCGCCGCAATGGCGATGATCGCCGTGCCCGCGTGTTTTGCCCAGTCCCTTCCCTCTACGGCAGCAGAAACGTTAAGCGGTAAACCCATCGTTCTCGCGGATGCTGTGCATGGCCGCACCGCCGTGCTTGTAGCAGGCTTCAGCCGCGAAGGAGGCATGGTCACGGGCGACTGGATCAAGGCGATCCACGCTGATCCAGCCTTTGCCAACGCATCAGTTTTTCAGATCGCCGAGCTCGCGGGCGCTCCCGGGTTCATGCGCGGCATCATTCGCAGTGGAATGAAGAAGGGACTCTCAGTCGCCGAGCAGGATAGATTTGTCATCCTGACCGGCGACGAGAAACCATGGCGGACCTTCTTCGACGTAACGACCGACAAGGAACCCTACGTCGTTCTTCTCGATGCCCATGGCAAGATCCTGTGGCACGGGCACGGCTACCCCGCGAACCTCGAAACCCAGATGCGGGCCGCACTGCATTGAACCGCGAGAAGGAATTGCCTCGTCGGCAGGGCCTACCCGCACTGCGAACTAGCACTTCGGATGCGGGTTCTTGAACACAATCTCGATCGGCAGCCAGTCGGACAGGCGTTTCGTGTTTACTTCGGCATCTCCTGGCTGAGGGCTGAGCGACGACCTGGCCAGCGCCACGCTGATCTTGATTTTTCCCTTCATGCAGTACGCGCCGAGAAGCCGCGCCAGCCCCTTATCTGCCACATCCATGTAGTCCGCGGGAACCGCGCCTTCTGCGCCAGAGATATCGAACGGACCAACCATCATCTGGTCATTGACCGGCTGATCCGAGGCGGGCTGATTTGACTTCGCTCCCGTGGGGTCGAATCGAACCACGAGTGTGGCTCTTGTTTCCAACGCCTCGGGATTCGCTGTGTAGTGGATGGCCGGAATAGTGAGACCCGACGGGTTCGGCATCGCCGCCTTGGTGTCAAACGCGATTCGGTAGGCTGCGCCTTTCCATTTCGGCCCCACGGGAATGCCGGGAGCCTTGGTCCCCTGATCTCCGCACCCCGCCAAAAGCGCCAATCCCCCCAGCGCCAGCCCAATTGCCCATATGATGCCATTTCTCACGTCATCCTCCTCGTGCCCTTCAGACGACGCGCCAGAATACCACCCCTGTGTCTCCTTATTTCTTTTTGCTCGTTTTCAGGGAGCCAAATCGGATTGGGTAAGATTAGACGGTCACTCGCCGCAGACTGAGAGTAGGGTTCTTGAGAGGCGATATGCTGGGTCAGGTTGTCGAATGCACGCACTTCTTCAGCACAAGAATGCGCCATCCAGCCATCGCACGTTGATGCAGACCCGATCATGAGCAGACCACGCCGCGAGAAAGAATCAAAGAGGGCAGATAGTTCTCTGTCACGCCCGATCGGTTGGAGGGGACCGGCCATCATTGTGATGGCAGCGGTTGTCGCGGCTTGGCCGCTCCTCGTGCACGGTCCGTCGTCGTGCAGCGGCGACTTCGGCTTCCACTTGATTTCCTGGCTCGATGCCGAGCACAGCATGTCGACGGGCCTCCTCTACCCACATTGGGCAGATAGCCCGAATTTCGGAGCGGGCGAGCCTCGATTCGTCTTTTACCCTCCGATTGGTTGGATGGGCGGGGCTGTCTTGGGAATGTTCTTGCCATGGAGCTTTGTTCCTCTCGCCCTTGTCGTTTTGTTGCTTGCCGCAACCGGGATGGCCAATCGCGCGTTGGCCAGGGAAGTGCTGCCAGATGGCCCGGCGACTTTGGCCGATTGTGCGGCAATCTTCCTCGGCTACGCGCTGTTCTGCGTCTACAAACGCAATGACTTCGCGGAGCTGGAGGGGGGATTCTGGATCCCTTTGCTCCTTCTTTTTGCACTGCGAAGGCGAAATCCTTCGGGTGATTTCTGGGAACGCGCATTGGATGGGTCGGCGGCGCCGCTCGCGCTCGTTGTGGCGGGAGCCTGGCTGAGCAACGGCCCAGTGGCAATCATGGCCTGCTATTTGCTGGCCGCTGTCGCGCTGGTCTCCACTCTGATTGAAAAATCGCCGGCGCCGGTGGTGCGTGCCACTGTGAGCACATGCGCGGGAATGGGGCTGGCATCGCTTTATCTAATTCCAGCCGTCTGGGAAAGAAATTGGGTGAACATCCAGAGCGCCCTGACTCCCAGCAATTATGTGGTGGAGAATAGTTGGCTCTTCGCCCGTCATGCCGATCCGCTTCTGGCGCCTCACGACCTGATGTTGCAGCGTGTTTCTGTGGTTGCTGTCGCAATGCTCGCGATCGCATTCGGCGGAGGCGCTGTTGCATGGATTCGCGGCGCTATACCGGGTGAGCGCAGGTGGTGGCTACCGTTGGCACTGATCCCGCCAGTGGTCCTGATTATGCTTCTTCCTATCTCAGAGCCAGTCTGGCGCGTACTCCCGGAGTTGCGGCTATTGCAGTTTCCCTGGCGCTGGCTCGTGGTTCTGGAAGCTCCGATGTCCATCTGCTTTGCAGCGGCCGTCTGGTTCGATCGAAAGCCCGTGCACGTTCCCATGATGGCCGCGTGTGCGGCCGTCTTTGTGGGAATCAGCTTTGCGGCACCTTATTGGTGGTTCCTTGATTGCGGCTCGATCATTTCCTCAATACAACAGTCATGGCGTCAGGGCATAGGCGTTCCTGGAAAACCCGAGTACGCACCGCCCGGTATCCGGTTTCCGCAGATAGAACTTCTGGTAGACGCTAAGGGCAACCCTTTGTTGGACCCTCTGGGAAACGTTCCGGAGGAATCCCTGGCGCACTCAAGCATGCAGATCCTACCGGTCGCCTGCCTGTTGAACAGTCTTCAAAAAGTTTCCACTCCAGGGGGAGGTGAGCCAGCTCCTGCGTGGCATGGTGAATCAGCAAGCTGCAACAGTTCGACCTGGCGAGAACTATCTTTTATGCGCGGTTCATCTGCTTCAGAGGGTGCCAGTCATTTGCCGGAAAAGCGATGGATCGGGGGAGTCGCCGAGCACGCTGGCTACTTGATTCTGCGGTTGCGGTATTACCCGGCATGGAGCGTCAAAGTGAATGGGATTTCGGTGAAAGCGGTGGCCGAGCGAGAGCGCGGCTTGCTGGCCGTGCCGGTTCCGCAGGGAAATGTGCTGGTATCGGTCGATTGGAGGACAACCGGCGATGTGGTGGCAGGGCGATGGGTCAGCGGAGTTGCGTTGCTTCTGGTCGCAGGATTGTATTGGTTTGAGCGGGAGCGGCAACGGGCTCAATCCAATCCGGTCACGGCAAGCGCGTCTATTCCCACGGAAATAACGAATCTGCCCGAAGTCGAACCCAAGCGACCTCTCCCATCAACGCGGACTAACCGGAAAAACACGCCGCCCGGAAAGCCTCCGAAAAACGCCAGGCGAAAATGAGCGCTCAAGCCAAGGCTTCACAGCAATTCGAGTCCCGGCCGTATCGTATCCAGTTCAGAATTTAGCCTTCTGATGATCACTCCACAAGAAAGAGCGCACACCCATGCGGCGCAAGCTCGACGTGCAACGTCTTCGCGCGCGGGATGCGTTTCTGGTTCCAGATGTCAAAAACCGCATGCGGCTTGTCGGTCAGGTGAAACACCATCCAGGGCAAATCCGATGTGGACGGTTTGTCCAGCAGGTTGAAAACGGCGAGGTACTGATGCCCGCGGGTGCGCGCGTACCAGTAGCGCTGCGGAAACGAATCTGTCGCACCGTCTTTGAGCGGCATGAGCCCCTGCCCGCTCTCGATTGCATGTTGATTGATTTCAAGTGCGTCTTTATTGGTGATGAGCGAGCGCGTGAAATCATCGAGCTTGGTCAGGTTCGTTCCCAGAATCAGAGGCGAGCGTGAGATAACCCAGAGCGTGAACTCGGTGCGCTGCTCATCCTGCGTGTAGCGGGATTGTCGCGGGTCGCCCCAGCCGGGATGAGGCACGAGCGAGCCCTCGGGCAGCATGTCTTCATCGGGCCAGGCACCCGGCTTGACGTAAGGCGCCCACTCCGCAAGCCGATCGAAGGCGTCGCGAATGCCAAAAGGAAATTCGCTCCCGCCGGGTTTATGCGGCGCGGACCAGACGTCCCAATGATCGTCGGAGATGCGCCACATCTGGGCGTACTTTGCCACCTCGGCCGCGTGCTCGAGCGCCGTCGGACCCGGAGAAAGACTCAACAAGATGGGACGCCCCGTCTTCTTGATGGCTTCGGCGATCTGGCGAATCTCGGTGATCCGGTATGGATGGTCGGAGATGCAGTCGACCTTGATGTAGTCGAGGCCCCACGAGGCATAGAGCTTCAGCATGGAGTCGTAGTAGGCCTGTCCGGCGGCATTGTCGCGCACGCCCCAATTGCCTTCGTCCCATGGGCACGGCGCGTCCTTATCGGCTGCGTCGGCGGCGTGGAAATTCGAACCTGCGATGGGCAGATTCTGGTCGACGACGCCGCGTGGAATACCGCGCACAATGTGAATGCCAAACTTGAGCCCCTGCGCGTGCACCCAGTCGGCGAGAGGCTTGAACCCAGACCCGTTGGCCGCAGAGGGAAACCGGTTCGTCACCGGAATGAGGAGACCGTTCGCGTCCCAGACATATTTGCGCGTCTCGACCTTGTCGGCGAAGGGGTCTTGCATATACCAGCCCTCGTCGATTACCGAGTATTCCCAGCCGTACTGCTTGAGGCCGGCGAGGACCGTCGTATTCGCCCGGTAGTCAGCCTCGTCAATGGTGAGCCCGTACGCGTCCCAGCTATTCCAGCCCATGGGCGGTGTTGCCGCCAGCTTTTGGGCGACGGTTGCGCTCCACCCCCAACCCAGGCCAAAAAGCAGAACGAGAAGATAGAGAGCGCGGAATGATGTGCGTTGAAACATGCGGAAACGTATACCACATTTGGGCCGTATTTCGTGGTAATGAATGGGGTTTGGGGTGCATTCTCAGAGACATGGCTGGGAATCAAGTGATGCGCCTCACGTTCAAATGGGCCTATAATGCAGTCGAATCAAATTAACAGCTGCCAGATGCCTGCCCCGACACCTGCAACTGAGGAGAGTGTCATGTTGAAGCCATTCCTGCTTATTTCCGCAGTGGCCTTGTTCTCGATCGCTCCGTCAACTGTTTCGGCAGCTCCGCCGCAGGATGCGGCCGCTAAGGTTCCCGTAAAAGTGACCCCTGACTCGCAGGCTAAAGCCAAGAAGCTTTACGCGCGCGATTGCGCCTTGTGCCACGGCGACTCTGGGGACGGCAAGACCGATCTCGCCAAGGATATGCAACTCACCATGGTCGATTGGACTGATCCGAAAACCTTGGCAGACAGGCAGGATCAGGAACTGTTCAAGATCATCCGCAACGGGAAAGACAAGATGCCCGCAGAAGACACTGGCAGGGCCAAGGATGATGAAGTGTGGAACCTGGTTGTTTACATTCGCAGTCTCGGCAAGGGGCAGCCCGCTGCACCTGCGACGCCGACGACACCGACGACAGCGACTACGACTCCGGCGCCAGGCAACTAGACGTAGAACATTTCGGGCCCACTTGGACTTCGATGCGTTCGAATCGGGTCAGAGCGGGTTGACGATCGTCGCTCCCCACGCGTCGGGGCTCAAATCGCGCGCATGGCGCGAAAAGAGCCAGCGATGACCTTCAAGGTCGATGGCGGCATATTGGAACTCGCCATAGACCGTCTCGTGCGGCTCTTCGACAATCGTTGCTCCAGCGCTCTTTGCCCGCGCGAAGTGAGCTTCCACTTCTTCCAGAAAGATAGTCAGGCATTGGGTGCCTGCCCCCAACTCGGCCGGACTCTGAAGGCTTTCACGGGTTGCACTCGCCATGATCCAGGCGTTGCCCAAATGCAACTGAGCGCCGGAGATCGGATCCCCGTAGTGAAAGTGCTCTACAAAGCCGAAAACGCGCGTGAGCCATTCAATCGCCCTGGGCAGATCGCTGTAAACGATGTGCGGCAGAACGATATCGGCAGGCACAGAGCGGTTGCGAATCATGGCGACAGCATACGCCCGTTCTCTCTCGGGCAAGTGAGAAATTGAATCACACTTCTCCGAAATCATCTGCAACTGCGGCAAACATGCGTGGTACTTATCACAATTGTTCCACGTGGAACAATTTCGCGGCGTGGAACAATATCCGCCGTGCCACGCGAAGCCGTTGCCTGGACGGCCAGTCCCACAATTGTTCCACGTGGAACAATTTGGAAGCATGGAACGGTATCCGCGGCGCCACGCGAAGCCTTTGCCGGGACGTCCAGTCCCCGTGCGATAAGCTGATGCGGGGGTACTAATGATGCGGCTGCGCGCATTTGCCTTTGCAGTTTTTAGCGGTTGGCTGTTGTTTCTGGCATTGGCTGTGTCGCCGATTTATGCCGCAGGCCAGGAAACCGCAACTGCTCCCGCCCTGCCAGTCATTCATATCGACAACGGGCCGAATTCAGACGCCGCGCAAAAAGCGCATTACGTTGTGCTGGTCTCGCTCGACGGTTTTCGCTGGGATTACGCCAAGCGCGATGGCGCAACGCATCTGCTCGCGCTCGGCAAGCAGGGCGTGTGGGCGCCCGAAGGCATGTTGCCCAGCTTTCCATCACTCACATTTCCCAATCACTACACCATCGTGACTGGGTTGTATCCGGAGCATCATGGACTGGTTGCCAACGGCTTTTACGATCCGGCGAAACAGGCGCGCTACGCGATAAACGACCCGGCTGCGGTGACGGACGGAAGCTGGTATAGCGGCACACCGTTGTGGAGTTTGGCGGAGAGTCAGGGCATGCGCTCGGCGTGTTTCTTCTGGCCCGGATCGGAAGCGAAGATTGCCGGATTTCTACCCACCTACTATTTGCATTTCGACAACAAGATCGACGACAACGCTCGCATCGAGCAGGTGCTGGCGTGGCTGAAATTACCTCCGGCAGATCGGCCGCACTTCATCACGCTCTATTACAACGAACCGGATCATTCCGGTCATGAGTATGGACCCGATGCGCCGGAGACAAAAGCCGCCGCGCTCAAAGTGGATCGGCTGGTCGGCAAGTTGAAAGAGGGTCTCGACGCGACGGGTCTGCCTATCGATTTGGTTGTTGTAAGCGATCACGGCATGGCAAAGGTGCAAGGCGGATGGATCACGCTGGACCAGTTTGCCGATCTGACCGGCTTCGAAACGGCGGGATCTCTCCTCTATGGCAAGACCGAGGAAGACGCAGCACGCGTTTATAACCAGCTGAAGAAAGCGTCCTCGCAGTTTGTTGTCTATAGGCGCAAAGACTTGCCAGCCGAATTGAACTATCGCGACAATCCGCGCGCGGGCGATCCGGTGGTGCTGGCGACGGGTCCATTCGTGATTCGCGCGCACGGGCCCCCGGCGGGGAAAACTGACGCACCTCCGCCGGTTGGGATGCACGGGTATCAAGTCGAAAAGATGCCGGAGATGAAGGCCAGCTTTTATGCGGCCGGGCCGGACATTCTTCCGGGTCACACCGTGAGGCCGTTTGAGAATGTCAATCTGTATCCGTGGCTCGCCCACTTGCTCGGACTCACTCCTCCGAAATCGGATGGAAGCCTGAACGTGCTGGCAGGGACGCTGCGCGATGGAGGCGGCGATGCCGGCAATTAGCTGGAACCACTGGCCATGGCATCTTTTGTCAGGAACGTTATGTTAACGAACATAGTCTTAGGGATTGACGGCGGCGGCACGCGCACACGCGCTTCCATCGCCGAGGGCGAAAGGGTGCTGGCTTTCGCGGAGCACGGGTCCATCAAGCGATTGCGCGTCGGTGTCGAAGCCGCAGACGCCAACCTTCGCGCTGTGTTGGCGGACGTGTTTGCGCAGGCCGGCGTAAAGAGCGTATGCGCCGCGACGATTGGCATGGCCAGTTCCAAGATGCCTGGGGTTGCGGAATGGATCAGCGGGGTGATGCGCGAATTCAGCGTGCAAAAAGTTGAAATCGTCGGGGATGAAGTGATCGCTCTCGATGCGGCCTTCAAGGGCGGTCCGGGCATTCTGCAGATTGCGGGCACAGGTTCGAATTGCATCGGCAGGGCTCCGGATGGAAGCCGTGAGAGCGCCGGAGGCTGGAGTTCGCGGCTGGGGGATGAGGGCTCGGGCTATTGGATCGGGCTGCACGCAGTTCGCCGCGCTCTGAATGCCTATGACCGCGAAGAACCGACACGCGTTCTTGAGACCGTCGGACAGATCTGGGGAACGACCACCATCGACGAACTGGTGAATGTGGGCGATGGCACACCCGGACCGGATTTTGCTGCGCTTGCGCCCGCCATCAGCAAACTGGCTGAAGAAGGAGATCTCGTTGCCGCAGGCGTGATGGCGCAGGCGGCTTCGGACCTGGTGGATTCGGTTTTACTTGTCCGCGCGAAGTTGCGGCGGAAGCACAACCTTACGGCAGAGGTTCCGGTGGCGTGGATTGGTAGCGTCGTGGGCAAAGCCCGGCTGGTGCGTGAACCATTCTTTGCGGGACTGCGCGCTGCAGCGCCAGAGATGCCGATTCGCGAAACAGAGGTCGCCGGAATTGATGGGGCGATCTGGCGCGCGCAGCGTCTGGCGGAGAAGTCCAGCTAGATACATTTTCGATTAAGCTCTGAACGGTTGGGAGGGCAGATTGTGGTTTCCCATCTTTGTGCAAAGGACGCTCAAAGGATGGGGCACCCAAAGTTTTTTGGCGCTTGATTCGAAAATGCCCTAGGAAACAGAGACTGGCTGACCACCGGCGACTGATCCGACAAGATGTCCCGCTGCACTCACGGCGACTAGATCGGCGGACTGACCGACTGCGACCGATCCAGTTCGCTCTGCGAGGCCGGTCATGGCTGCAGGATTGGCTGTCAGCAGGCGTACGCCTTGCTCCGCGGTTGCGCCGCTGAACCTGACGAAGTTGGCGAGTGCGCGGTCGAGCGTGAGCACACTTCCTGCGAGCACTCCGTTTGCCGTGGCACGGCCGTTCTCTACCTGCACGGCAAAGCCGCCAAGCTGGTATTCGCCGTCGGGCATTCCGGCGGCGCTCATCGCGTCGGTTATGAGGATGGCGCGCTCGGGACCCTTGGCGCGCCACCAGAGCTTCACCATTTCCGGAGCGTTGTGGATGCCGTCGCAGATCAATTCTGCATATAGTTCGTCTGTTGTCAGCACCGTCCCCAGAATGCCCGGCTCGCGATGATCGAGCGCGCGCATGGCATTGAACGTGTGTGTTGCGCTCACGGCTCCGGCGTTAATTGCCGCGCGGGTCTCGGTGGCAGTGGCGTCGGAATGGCCGACGGAGATACGCACTCCACGGGCCGTGGCATGCGCTGCAAGTTCGGTTGCACCGGGAAGTTCCGGCGCCAGCGTCATGAGCCGAACCTGGCCTTCCGCAGCGTCGTACATCTTATCGAAGGTGGCAATGTCGGGCGCGAGCAGATGCGCCGCGGGCTGCACGCCGCGCTTGGCATGAGAGAGAAATGGTCCTTCAAGATGAATGCCGATGGGACGCGCGCGTCCAGCGACCGGCGGCTTTGCGATGAGTTTCGCAAGTCCCGCGACGGCTTTCAAGGTGGAATCGAGTGGGGCCGTTACAGTGGTGGCGAGAAAGCTGCCCGTGCCGCGCGTCGCCAAAAATGTACCGATTGTGTCGAGAGCGCCTGGTGTCGCTTCCATCACATCGTGGCCCGCGGCGCCGTGAAAATGCACGTCGAAGAAGGCCGGAGCGAGCAGCGCGCCGGGGAAGTTCAGAACCTGCGTATTTTGGGGCAACGCAGCGGAATCGCTGCTTGCAATGGATTGAATCCGTCCGTCTTCGATGGTGACAAATGGACGATCGATGAAGCCGTTTCCGTCCCAGAGTCTTCCCGCAGTCACTGCCAAACGCATACGAATGATTATTGCAGGCGCACGCCGACTTCGCAGTTTCGGCGAGATGTCAGCGCATGGAAGTCTGCGCGCGGCATTTGTAATCGCCGTGTAACGCCGAGTGTCCAGAGGCCCTGCTATCGTTTTACCCATGGGGACCAAGGCTTCGTTGGTTTTCTTCCTTATGGCTGTCGCAATTGCCGCCGGCCAGCTCGTTGCCCAAACGCATGACTTGCCCACCAGCAAGCAACTGATTGAGCCCGTTCCGGGGGCTCCGCAGAAGATCAACAGCCTGCCGATGTCAATTGCGGTTTCGCCGGACAGGCGCTACGTGGTGGCCATCGACGCCGGCTACGGCACCTTCGAGTCGCGATACATGCAGTCGCTGACCGTGCTGGACACGCAAACCGGCGCGCTTGCGGATTTCCCAGACGATCGCACGTTGGCGCGGCGCGACAAGCAGACACTTTATTCGGGTCTTGCCTTCAGCCGCGACGGCAGCCACCTGTATGCCAGTCTGGGATCGCTCACCGACCCGGAAGGAAAGGGCAAGAATGACACCGGCAGCGGCATCATCGTCTACAAGTTTTCTTCTGGAAGGATCGAACCAGAGCGTTTCATTCATTTGCCGCTGGAGAAGCTCGCCGCAGGAAGAAAGACAAGACTGATCGGTGAACGGGACGGCGATCTGGGCGTGCCATTTCCGGCGGCGATAGCAGTTGTGGGCTTGAACGGATCGGAAAAACTGCTGGTCGCAGAAAACTACTCTGATGATGTGCTGCTGCAAGACGCAGGAACCGGCGCGATTGAGCACCGCTTTGATCTGGCCGAAAACGATTTTGTGCCATCGACTTTCCCCGGCGCGCTGATTCTGTCGCACGATGGCCATCGCGCCTTCGTGGCTCTCTGGAATTCGTCGGAGATCGTTGAACTGGATCTGACGAAAGAGAGTGTCGGCCGCAAGCTGGCGCTGCTGAAGCCGTCCGATCCTGTTGTGCCTGGGTCGCATCCCTGTGACTTCGCCCTTACAGCCGATGGCAAGACACTTTACGTGGCGCTGGCCAATCGAGATGCGGTAGCCGCAGTGAATGTGGAAGGCGACCGGTTTTCGGTGAAAGGCTACTTTGATACGCGGCTGCCGGGACAAAGCTATTTTGGGGCAGAGCCATTGGCGGTGGCGCTAAACGGCAATGGAAGCCGGCTCTACGTGGCGAACATGGCCAGCGATGCCGTCGCAGTCATCAATACACGCAAGCTGACGGCGAAAGCCGCGCGCGCGGGCATGGTGGAACCGGATGGCTTCGTGCCCACGGAATGGCTGCCGTTCTCGATGGCATTTTTGCCGGCGGGTTCGGGAGGCACACTCTACGTGGCCACGGCCAAAGGGCAGGGAACCGGCCCGAACAACTATCGCCAGCACGAGACGCCGGAGATGCACTCGTTGCATTACCGGGCGGACCGGACCTACATCGGCACGCTCCTTTATGGATCGCTGGCGTCGATCAAAGATAGCGAAATCGAGAATAATCTGCCGCAGTGGACTGACGAAGTGCTGCGTTCGAATCGCATGAAGGCGGAAGCGGAGAAGATTCCATTTGCCGGATCAGGCGAGGGCCGCATCAAGCACGTCATTTACATCATCAAGGAAAACCGGACCTACGATCAGGTGCTTGGCGACTTGCAGCAGGATGGGAAGCCGGTAGGCAACGGCGATCCGAGCCTCACGATGTATGGCGCAGCCGTGACGCCGAACATTCACAAGCTGGCGCTGCAGTTCGGCGTGCTCGACAACTTCTTCGATTCCGGAGAAGTTTCCGGCGACGGGCATGTCTGGTCCAACGCCGCGATTGGTTCCGAGTATCTTGAGAAGACCTGGCAGCAGTCGTACCGCGGCGATCAGCGGTTCTACGACTTTGAAGGCGTTGTGGCCGCAGGCTACCCGCTGCTGCAAAGGATTCCCGACGTGAATGAGCCGCAGAGTGGCTATCTGTGGGGCGATCTCGCGGCGCATGGGAAGACGTATTACCACTTCGGCGAATTCATCTCCACGGTTTTTTGCGATCAGGCGGCAGCGAGCGATCCGCAGCTGGGGCCGATGCTGCAGGGACGCCCTTGCGCGCGTAAGGCTGTGGCGCCCGGCGAGAACCTGCCGCCGGAGTGGGGCGGCGGCGTGAACAAATGGCCGTGGCCGATTCCGCTGATCTCCGCGAACACCGCGACCAAGCCGCAGCTTGTGGGACATTTTGCCGAAGAGGCGCCGGACTTCAATTTGGCGGTCCCGGACCAGATTCGCGTCGACATTTTTATGCGGCATCTGCAGGGCTGGGTTGCCGACAAACAGCAGGGCAAAGATACGATGCCCAACTTTGTGATGTTGCGCATCCCCAACGACCATACGGCGGGAACGCGTCCGGGCGGACCGACGCCGAAATCTTCTGTCGCCGACAACGACCTGGCCGTCGGCCGGGCGGTAGAGGCGATTTCGCATTCTCCATTCTGGGATGACACGGCATTTTTCATCCTGGAGGATGACGCTCAGGATGGCGCCGACCATGTCGATGCGCATCGCAGCTATGCGCTGGTCATCAGCAAGTACGCACCGCATGGCGCGAATGGCGCGCCGTTTGTCGACAGCCGTTTTTACTCCACAGTCAGCGTGGTGCGCACCATGGAGTCGTTGCTCGGGCTGCCCCCGATGAACAACAACGATGCCTTCAGTTCACTGATCTCGAGCGAATTCACTGGACCGGGAGATCAGGCGCCGTTCGTCGCAGATACCTCGAATCGCGACAACAACCTGATCTACACGGCGAATGCGAAGCGGGCTCCTGGAGCGAGCGAAAGCATGAAGATGGATTTTCGTCATGCGGATCGCGCCGACGCGCAAACGCTGAACGTGATCCTGTGGAAGGACGCCATGGGCAGCGAGCCCGTGCCCGCGATGCTGACGCAGCACAAGGCAAAGAGGCGGAAGGATGACGACGACTAGCGTCCTATCTCTAAAGTTCTTGGCAGAAACGCCGGAGGGAACAAAAGCAGATTCTTCGCTCACCACCCCCAAACTGAAAAGCGTTCGGGGTCCTTTCGCTCAGAATGACAAGCTCTGTTTTGTTATGAATTCTAGAGACAGGAACACTAGCCGTTTGTAGTTCGATTAAGATTCCATTTTGAGCGAAATGACAGCGGCTCTGCGCCGTCCGGCGCGTGTATGGTTGTATGCGGCGGAAAACTCCGCCGTTTGGGGGAGCTGTGCAGATTTGGAATCGCAGGAGTTTTCTGAAGGCTGTCGGAGCAGCGTCGGCGGCATCGTTCGCAGCGGCGGAAGCAGCGGCGGGGACGCGTGTGCATGCGCTGGCAGTGCAGGACGAACCGGCGCGGCCGGTTGCGGCGAATGACCACATCCAGATCGCGTTGATCGGTGCGGGCGGCCAGGGGATGGGCGATACCAAGACTGCTGTGCAGGTGCCGGGCTTGAAGCTGGTCGCGGTTGCCGATTGCTACGACGGCCGACTGGCGCGGAGCAAGGAAATCTGGGGCGACGATGTCTTCACTACGCGCGACTATAACGAGATTCTTGCGCGGAAGGACATCGATGCCGTCATTATTGGCACTCCCGATCACTGGCATAAGCAGGCGTCGGTGGATGCGATGAAGGCGGGCAAGGACGTCTACTGCGAAAAGCCGATGATTCATCTCTACCCCGATGGGCCGGAGATGATTGAGACGGCGCGGACGACGGGGCGCATTCTGCAGATCGGCAGCCAGCGCGTGAGTTCGATCCTCTATGCCAAGGCGAAAGAACTGCTGGCATCCGGGGCGATTGGAAAGCTGAACATGGTGACAGCGCACTGGGATCGCAACTCGTCTCTGGGCGCGTGGAATTACACGGTTCCGCCGGATGCTTCCCAGGAAACGTGCGACTGGCCCCGCTTCCTCGGAACCGCTCCGAAGATTCCGTTCAACGCGGAGCATTTCTTTCAGTGGCGCAAGTGGAAGGCGTACGGCAGCGGCGTGGCTGGGGATCTGTTCGTGCATTTGTTCAGCGGCACGCACTTTGTAACTGGGTCTCACGGGCCGACACAGGGCATGGCGACGGGCGCTTTGCGTTATTGGAATGACGGGCGCGACGCGCTGGACGTGGTGCTGGGGCTGTTTGATTATCGCGAGGGCTTCAACCTGAGTGTGCGGGTGAATTTCGTGGATGGCGGCGAGGAGAGCGAAGGCCTTGTCTTTACTGGCTCGGAAGGCACGATCGAGATCGGCTGGTCCGGCGTTACCGTGACCCGCGTGCCGCGCGAAACCGCTCCCGGCTACACGATCAACACCTTTCCTGAGGCCATGCAGAAAGACATTATCCAAGCGTACGACAAGAAGTATCCCCCTCATTCCGGCAAGGAGTCGCTTGGCGGAGCAGAGAAATATGAAGCGCCGAAGGGCTACAGCGACAGCTACGACCACTTCAGGAATTTCTTTGCGTCGGTGCGGTCGCGGCAGCCGGTGGTGGAGGATGCGGTGTTTGGCTATCGCGCTGCCGGCGCGGCGTTGCTGAGCAATCTCAGCATCGAGAAGGGCGCCGTGGTCCGGTGGGATCCGGATGCGATGAAGCTGCTGTAGAACGCATCAATTTACACTGATTCGCATGGCAAAGCGGATTGGGGTTCACCTTGGGACGGCGGGCGGGGCATCGAAGGCTGTTGAACGCGCACGCGAGATCGGCGCCGATACATTTCAGATGTTTTCGTCGAGTCCGCGGATGTGGCACGCGCCTGCGGTAGATCCGCAGCAATGCACGCGGATGCGGAAGCTGCGTGCGGAACTCGACGTCAGCCCATTGGTGATTCATACAAGCTACCTCGTCAATGTGTGCAGCCAGACCAAGGAGTTTCGCGAGAAGAGTGTTGTGGCGTTTCGGGGCGAGATTGAGCGCGCCTTGGCCCTCGGCGCCGATTATCTTGTTCTGCACCCTGGCTCGTGGAAAGGAATGACACGCGACGAGGGACTCAAGCTGGCCGCGGAATCGATTGAGCGGGCGATTGACGGTCTTCCGTGGCAGGGAACTCCGCTCACGATTCTGATCGAAAATACGGCCGGATCGGAATGCTCGCTGGGTGGGAGCTTTGACCAGGTGGCTGAACTGGTGGCCCTCTTGAAGGCCCATGCGCCGGTGGCGGTCTGTCTTGATACCTGCCATACGCATGTCTCCGGCTACGACATCGTGAGCGAGGAGGGTTACGCGGACACGATGAAGCAGGCAGCCGCGACCTTCGGGCTGAAGGCGGTCCGCGTGTGGCACTGCAACGATGCGAAGGCGGCGCGCGGGTCGAAGCTCGACCGGCACGAGCATATCGGGCAGGGAACCATCGGCGTCGAGCCCTTTCGCCGATTGCTCAATGACAAGCGCTTTGCGCATTGCGCGTTCATCGCGGAGACACCGGTGGATGAAGAGGGCGACGAGGAACGGAATGTCAGGGTGCTGAAGAGCCTGGTTCAGTCTTCGTAAATATCTCGGCGGTGTCCAACCCTTAGCACCAGCACAACCACGCGCGCGAGTCTTCAATACGACGAATCAGGCGGTAGTCCTCTACACGATACCGCCGCAGCCCGGCCAGGTTTTGGCGCATTGGTTCTCCGAACCGCCTTGGATCTTCCGCAACAGCGATGCGTGAGCGCAGGTAGCGAAGAATCGCTCGTTGATTTTTTTCGTTGAGTTTGCGTAGCTCGCGCCGCGCGCGATCGTCGAATTCAACCGCCCAAATCTTAGCTTTGCTTGGCGGATCGCCCGAGGTCCGAGCCATTCTCCAAATCCTCTAAGGTCCAGCGTCGGGTGGGGTGCTCAAGACGATAAAGTGCAGTGTATGTATCTTCGATCTCCCCATTTACACTGAAGGATGATGGCGGAAGACAAAGAACAGCGATACGCCCCGGCGACGATTGAGGGAAAGTGGCAGCAGCGCTGGGCTGCGGACCCTGCGCTCTACGCGGCCGAACCTGCCGGGACAGACAAGCCGAAATACTACGTCCTGGAGATGCTCCCCTATCCCAGTGGGCAGTTACACATGGGCCACGTGCGCAACTACTCCATTGGCGACGCGCTCGCGCGCCACATGTGGATGCGCGGCTATAACGTGCTGCACCCAATGGGCTGGGATGCCTTCGGACTTCCGGCAGAGAATGCCGCGCTCAAGAACAACACCCCTCCGCGGGAGTGGACCCTGGCCAATATCGCTGCCATGAAGCGGCAGTTTCTGCGCCTGGGCATGGGTTTTGACTGGGCCACGGAAGTCACCACCTGCCTGCCCGACTACTACCGGTGGAGCCAGTGGTTCTTTCTTCGCATGTACGAGAAGGGCCTCGCGTATCGCAAAAAGAGCAAGGTGAACTGGTGCCCTGAGTGCGCCACGGTGTTGGCGAATGAGCAGGTGATCGACGGCCGTTGTTGGCGCCACGAAGACACGATTGTGGAGCAGCGCGACCTTGTGCAGTGGTTCTTCCGCATCACCGCTTACGCCCAGGAATTGCTGGATGGCCTGGACAAGCTGGACGGCTGGCCGGAAAAAGTGCGCACCATGCAGCGCAACTGGATCGGCCGCAGCGAAGGGACGGAGGTCGATTTTTTCCTCGCGGAAAATATCGACCGGGGACCAGGGGATAGGGAACAAGGAACAGAAAAACAGAAAATACGCGTGTTTACAACGCGGGTGGACACGATCTTTGGCGCGACGAGTCTCCAGCTTGCGCCGGAGCACCCGTTGGTGACAGCTCTGGCTGCAGACGACGCCGGTCTGAAGGTGCAGGTGACCCAATTAATCGAGGAGCAGAAGAGGGCGCGGGAAACCGGCGATATCGGAGAAATTGAGAAGCATGGAGTGCCGACTGGACACTTTGCGATCAATCCGTATAGCGGCGAGATGGTGCCGATTTGGGTAGCAAATTACGTGCTCAGCGACTATGGGACCGGGGCGATTATGAGTGTTCCCGCCCACGATGAACGCGATTTTGAGTTTGCGACCAAGTATGCGATTCCGATTCGGCGCGTGATTGCGTCCGCTGATGCAAACGCTGAGGAGCCTGGATTGCCGTTCACCACCAAAGACGGTGTGGTGATCAACTCCGGCGAATTTAGCGGGCTCGGCTATGAAGAAGCGGTGAAGCGCTTTCAAGCGGCAGCGGTGGCCGGTGGTTTTGGTGAGCCTAAGGTGACCTTCCGGCTGAAAGACTGGGGAGTGAGCCGGCAGCGCTACTGGGGCACACCCATCCCGATGATTCACTGCGAGCGTGACGGCCTGGTGCAAGTCCCAGACGACCAGCTGCCGGTGATTCTGCCGGAGAAGATCGAAATCACGCAGCAGGGCGGTTCACCCCTTGCGCGTGTGCCTTCGTTCGTCGATGTTATTTGTCCAAAATGTGGCGGCCCGGCGCGCCGCGAGACCGACACCATGGATACATTTGTCGACTCGAGCTGGTACTTCTATCGCTACACCGACGCGAAGAACGCGCATGCGCCGTTCGATCCTGCGCGGGCGGCCTATTGGTTTCCGATCGACCAGTACATCGGCGGCGTGGAGCACGCCATTCTGCACCTGATTTATTCGCGCTTCTGGACCAAAGTCATGCGCGACATGGGTCTGGTCGAAGACGATGAACCCGTGCGGCGGCAATTCTCGCAGGGCATGGTCATCAAAGACGGCGCCAAAATGTCAAAGTCCAAGGGCAACGTGGTCTCGCCCGACGACATGGTGGCCCGCTACGGCGCCGATGCCGCACGCATGTATGCGTTGTTTGCCGCGCCGCCGGATCGCGATCTCGACTGGCAGGAGGATGGGGTTGCAGGCGTGACCCGTTTCCTGGGCCGAGTGTGGCGACTGGCCAATAAGTACGCGCCGATGGCACGCGCGGCGAAGGGTGAGGCTGTTGCTGCGCCGAGCGGGGTTTCGCTGAAGCTTCTGCGCAAGCTGCACCAGACGGTCGCCAAGATCACGCTGGATTTTGAAGGCCGCTGGCACTTCAACACATGCGTGGCGGCTGTTATGGAACTGGTGAACGAAATACAGGCTGCCGATGCGCAACTTGCAAGCGGTGAGGTTCCCGCGCCCGTGCTGCGCGAGCTTCTGCGCACATTGATACTGCTGCTGGCGCCGTTCGCACCCTATCTCGCTGCCGAATTGTGGGAGGAGCTTGGCGAGGAAGGCGCGATCCTGCGTGCTCCATGGCCGGTGAGCAACCCGGAATTGGCGAAGGAAGATGAGATCGAGATTCCAGTGCAGATCAACGGGAAGCTGGTGACAGTCGTGCGTGTGGCAGCGGACGCAAGCCCGAAGGACATGGAGATTGCGGCTCTCGCAGACGAAAAAGTCCAGGCGCGCACAGCGGGTAAGACCATTGCGAAGGTCATTGTTGTGCCTGGCAGAACCGCGAATCTGGTTGTGAAGTGAACGCGAAGCTCCCGATGGCGCAGCCGGTGCGGGCGACGCAGAAACTTGTCGATCAGATGGGCTGGGTCTTACGCCATCCCTCTCTGACGGCGATTGAAATTGCGTGGCGCTGGCTGTTCGGTGCGCCATTTCTCTGGGTCTGTTTTTGGCAGGCGAAGAAGACCCTGACAGTGCTGCCGCCTTCTTACACCGGGCTCTCGAACCTGGATTCGCAGAATCCCTGGGTCGCCGTAGTGCAACTGGCCGATGTGTGGTCCCGCTACGCACCCTATGTGGCGCATTCGCTTCACTGGCTTGTTCCGACTGCTGCGATCGCGTGGATTGTTGCATCGGGAGTGGGACGCGGACTTGTGCTCAAGCTACTCGAACCGGGGCTTCGGTTCAGGCCGTTGGCGATGATGGCGTTGCAGGCCGGATGGCTTGTCCTGCTGGGCCTGGTTTTCTGGGGATGGTTCCACTCGATCCAATGGGTGGCGGCGACGCATATCACTCCCCAGGGCGACGCCGACCTGGTGGGCTATTCGATCTGGGCCATCTTTCTTTCGCTGGGATTCTTCACGCTATGGGCGCTGATTAGCTGGCCGTTTGCGGTCGCGCCGATGTTGATGTTGCTGGAAGAGCGCTCCGCGGGTTCGTCCATCGTTGCGAGCTTTCAACTGGGCAGAGCCTTCACAAGCAAGCTGATGGAAATCAATCTTGTGATGGGAATCGTCAAGCTCGCGCTCATTGTGCTCGCGATGGTGTTTTCAGCCGCGCCCCTGCCTTTCGGCGATGAGTTGGGACCGGATGCAATGCACATTGTCTGGGCCGGATCGACATTCTTTTACCTGGTGGCGAACGACTACTTTCAGGTTGTCCGCTTGAAGAGCTTCATCGAATTCTGGCATACCTTTCGCGGCTGAGATCGGATTCGCGTCGCGATCAAATCCGCTCCACCTTCCGGGTACCTTTGGGGATGCGAACCTGTGCATCGCGATTGCGATGCGGGTTCATCCATGATTCAATCGCCTTCATAACTACACTGCGACAAAGAAGCGCCATTGTTTGTATTGGTCGCGATCGAATTCAAGGGAGCACGGATGGGTTGGTATTTCGCGTTCTTTTTCCTCTCGGGGTTTTGCAGCATTCTGTACGAGCTCATTTGGCTTCGCTTGACGATGGCGCAGTATGGCATCACGACGGCTCTCGTCTCGATTACGCTCTCGATGTTCATGCTGGGCATGGGTATCGGATCCTGGGGGGCCGGCAAAGCCGTTCGCAGTTCTGGTGCAAAGGGCCGCGACCCGCTTCGATTCTACGCGCTGGTTGAATTCCTGATCGGTTGCTCGTCGCTCGCGGTCCCAGGTGAATTGATCCTCGGCCACCGTCTTCTCGAGTCGTTCGCGGGAAATTCCACAATGTCTTCCGGGACCTACTATCTCGCCTCGGGAACTCTTGTGGCGCTCACTCTGCTGCCGTGGTGCGTGTGCATGGGCGCCACGTACCCATTAGCGATGGCCGCGATCGAAGGCGATCTGAACAAGGAATCGCGCCGGTCTTTCAGCTACCTGTATCTGTCCAACGTGGTCGGTGCTTTCGCCGGCGCAATCGTTCCGTTATTGCTCATCGAGATGTATGGGTTTCATGGCACGCTGCGCATTGGATCGCTGCTGAATGCGCTCATTGCTCTGTCCGCATTCACGCTATCGTTTCGCAAGGGAAAGCGTGAAGAAACTCCTGTGGTCAAGATCGAGAGCCAAGTCGCGGCCACACCGAGCGCGGGGAAGGGTGTGCTGGTCCTGCTGTTTCTCACTGGACTGACGACGATGGGCATGGAGGTGATCTGGATCCGCATTTTCACTCCGTATGTGGGTCCACTTGTCTACTCCTTTGCGACGATTCTTGCATCGTACCTTGTTGCCACTTTTATCGGCACAATTCTGTACCGAAATGCGAGCCGCAAAGGCGATCCGCGTAACCACTTGGCATGGGTCGTATTGGCGTTCGTTGGCCTTTTGCCCTTGTTCACATCCGATCCGCGGTTCCCGCTCGATCCGTTGCAGCGTGTTTGCGTCGGTATCGCTCCGTTCGCCATCCTGATTGGCTTTCTCACACCGATGCTTGTGGACCGCTGGTCGGCGGGCGATCCCGACCGCGCGGGTCGCGCGTATGCGGTAAATGTTCTGGGCTGCATTTTGGGACCGCTGCTTTCCGGATTTGTCCTGCTGCCCCTTGTTGGGGAACATGTATCGATGCTCTTGTATGCGATGCCCTGGATGCTGATGGCGTTTCTCCCGGCTACTGGACGGCCGATTCGGGTTGGGGAGCGAGTCACGGCTTTTGGGATCGTTCTGTCGGCATTGGTGGTTTTCTTTGTTACGAAAGACTACGAAACGATCTTTCCGAAGCGCGAAGTCTTGCGGGATAGCACGGCCACGGTCATTGCCACTGGCACCGGCATGAAGAAGCGGCTCCTCACCAATGGATATGGGATGACCGTGCTGAGCCCGATCACGAAAATGATGGCACATTTGACGCTTGCCTCTCTCGATCACCAACCGCGCAATGCACTCGTGATTTGCTTCGGAATGGGAACGACATACCGATCGGTCATGTCGTGGGGTATTCCGGCGACTGCAGTCGAACTCGTTCCCAGCGTGCCGCGACTGTTCCCCTATTTCCATCCGGATGCGGAGCGAATTTTGGAGTCTCCGCAGTCGCATGTGGTCATCGACGATGGGCGGCGGTTCATGGAGCGTTCCAACGATCGGTTTGACGTCATTGTGATCGACCCGCCCCCGCCGGTCGATGCTGCTGCGTCGAGCCTCTTATATTCGGAAGAGTTCTATGCGGTTGCCAAGCGACGCCTGCAGCCGGGGGGGATTCTTCAACAGTGGCTGCCCACCGGCGACAACGCAATCGAATCCGCAGTGGCGAAGGCTCTCATCGATTCGTTTCCTTACGTGCGGATTTACCTGTCTGTTCGAGGGGCAGGTTGGCATTTTCTCGCCAGCATGCGCCCAATCCCGATGCGCACTGCCGATGAATTGGTGGCGCGCATGCCGGCGGCTGCGGTGACCGACATGATGGAATGGGGTCCGGCAGCGACTCCGGCCGGGGAATTTCAGAGGATGCTATCGACGGAGATGACACCGCAACAACTCATCGATCTCGCACCACAAACGCCTGCTATGAAGGACGACCGCCCAGTGAATGAGTATTTTATTTTGCGCGGATTCGCGTCTGCAAGAGAGAAATCCGGAACCCAATGATTCCTCGACAGAGCTTGAGATTCCTTCAGAGATTGGATGCTTCGGGAATCGAGCGTCGCAATCGATGTCCGATCGAATTCTCTCGGTGTCAGGATCGCTTCATTGCGCAGCCATGCGGGCCCACAAAAGGATCAGAAGACCTTCAGCCGGATGATGAAATACTTCTTCGGGTTCTGGCGGATCGCCCTGATCAATTGTTGTGCCTCATCCATAGTCTCATCGGCGTGATCGAAGACCGAGCGATTCTGCAGCAGCTGGCCAATCGTCCCTTTGCCCTCGTCGACGCTGGTTAGGATCGAATCCAATCGTGTGATCGTATCGTCGAGCTTCTTCGCAAGCGCAGGGTCTTTGGCTAATTTGCCAATCGCACCTTTACCCGCGTTGATATCGGCAATCAGGTCATTGGTGCTGGTCACAGTCTTATTCAGGTTGTTGTATAGCGTATCGTCCTTGACCAGCTTGCCGGCCGTGCCCTGTCCCTGCTCAATCGATGCCGTAATCTTATTCACGTTCTCAATCGCCGCGTTGGCCTGTGTGTAAAGCGTATCGTCGTTGACCAGTTTGCCGATCGTCCCTTGGCCATCGCTGATCTGTCCCGTAATTCTCTCAAGGTGGTTGGTAATGCGCGTGATCTTGTCGGACAGGGCGGGATCGTTGATCAGTTTGCCCAACGTTCCCTGCCCGGAATTGATGGAGTCGGTCAGGCGATCGAGCTTGCGCAAGAGGATGCTGATCTGTTGGATCGAATCCTGGCTCGAACTGATGACAGACTGGATGTTGGGTGATTCCGTGGAGCGCAATTCGGCATTGTTGGCGGGAGGAGGACCGAAAGCATGGCTCGAGTCGATGTCGAGGTAACTGTCACCCAATACCCCAGCCTGGGCGATCGAAGTCGTGGAATTTGCATGCAAGTCGCGCATGTATTCCTCGCCGACTCGCATTGTGACCTCGACGGGGTTTGGATTCCGTTCTGGAACCACACGAATGCGCAGTACGTTGCCTATGGTCACGCCCTGGAGCGTAACCGGCGCTCCGTCCTTGAGCCCCGAAGCGTTCGTGAAATACGACCGCAGTTTTAGTTTGGGTGCAAACAGGCCGCCGGTCGAGCCGGACATGAGGAAGATGAGCCCCACCAGCACTCCCACGGCAACAAGGACCAATGCGCCAACTCTCAGCTGCGACCACTGAATCTCTTTGCGGCTTGGCACGGCACTCCCCTGATTAAATTAAGCCGGGACCGATCAACCTCAATGTTTTGAGCATAGCAGACACCACGCCTATCGTCCGTTTTCGAGGATAACGCTGGCCATCGCCAGATCGGCGGTATGGGTGAGCGAAAGCGCGGTGTGGGTAGCGCCCAGTGTCGCGGCAATCTCGGCGGCTCGTCCGTGAAAGAGCAGGGACGGCTTTCCCCCCGGCGAGCGGACCACCTCGATTTCAAGCCAATGGACACCGCGGCTGATTCCTGTTCCGAGCGCCTTCGCGCCCGCTTCCTTTGCCGCAAAACGTGCCGCGAGGCTCTCGGCGGCCTTTCGCTTGCGCAGACAATATGCCTGCTCCGCGCCGGTGAAAATGCGATCGAGAAACCTTTGACCAAAGCGCTCCATCGACTGATGAATGCGTCCAATTTCGACCAAATCGATTCCGCTTCCAACGATCATTCTGGATATCAAGCTAAACCATTTGTCCCCAAGGACCGCCAATTCTCTTCGAGAAACCTTCGGCGATGAGGTCAACCCATGTCAAATCGATCGATCCAAGGAGGCCAGTTCCGGATCGGTTGGATGTGCCAAAGATGGTCATGCGACGTTCCACTCCAACACATTCATGATGCTGCATTGCCAGGCTCCGATGAATTCAGCGTGCGGCAGTTCATGTCCATGGGCGATGAACGGAAGGCGTCCAGCACTCCCTGGGCCATGCAGATGAGGGCTATCTCTCTTGAGGAGCCTTGTCGCCTCGTACACACTCTGACCGGCGCCATATTGGGGTGCGGCGGGTGGGTCTTGACCAGGGGCGCTAACGACTCAGGTGCAGTCAATCTGCTGTTTGAGTTTGAGCGGCAAGCATGTGTGGACATTTACACGGTCCTGATTGCCTCTGGCCTGGAACTCAGCCGCAGTGGCCACATCCGCTTCACAGAACTCTGTCAATGCACACGCCTCAGTCCGCTCGATTGCGGCGCAGATATCGCCAGCATCGATCTCGAAATCCAGACCTATCCCATCGAAGCTGCCGATCCCACGCAAACCTCCGGGCTCGAATAACAGCTCCTTTGCACAGGCAATTCTTGAGCCAGACTCGAAGGGGCTGGACCTTTATTTGTCCGCATTCGGGCCGGGTACGGGTTTTGCGCTCTCCAGCCAGGCGGTAAGAATCATATCGCGCAGCATGCTTGCCCCTGCCGCCAGCCGATCTGCAGCAAATTCGCGCGACTCGGGGGAACCTGCGCCGAGAAATCCTCCGGCCTTCTCCAGTTGATACACCATTTCCACGTGAGTTGAAGTCTGGCGGAGATAGGCGACATAGGCGTTGAAAAGATCGCCATCCATTGCGTGCGGCGGCGTCATCCTGGTTTCGACCTGGGGGGCAAGAATATTGGCGCCGACAAAGGGACCTTCGAATTGCCAGTGGATGGTGTGGGCGGTTGTGTAGCCGTTTGGATTGGGACCAACCCAACCGTTGTATTGGATTGTGGTGTGGAGCGGTTGAGAGCCATCGCCTACGTAGTGCCCCAGCCAACCCGCATAGAAGATCGCAGCCTGCTCGACAGGCCGCGTGTTCTGTCCGGCAGCCGCGAGGTGGCGGTATTCGCGCAAAGCCGCCTTCAGGCGTTCCCACACTTCCGTTGTTTCCCACGGCTGAAGGCCAATCTTTTCCGGGCGCTGCCCGGCGGCAAATACCTTGGCCTCGAAATCCAGTCGATTTCGGGGAAGCGGGCCGAGAGCATCTGCCGGCTCCAGATCGATGAAATGCTCGGGCGCTTGCGCTGCGCTCAACTCCGGCTCGGCGGGCGAACGCCAGCGATCAGGCTCCGGACCCAGGTACTCAATCTCCTCGATCGCGGCCTCCGAGCGGAGAAACGCTGGGACATCGGAAGGCAGGGTACTGATAGCAAGGCGGTTGATCAGCCGGTGGCCTTCGTTGCCCCAGGAATGGGCAGCTGGAGCGAGTGCGAAAGAAGCGCACAGAGCGAGCAGACAACGCAAACCCATGTGGGATCGAAGATGCCGGATCAACATGACGGCAGTATACGATTGAGTCGTGAGCAATCGGATGAAGACAAGGCGCTGGAGGCAGTTGGACATCTCGACAGCAGCTACATCACTGCGGTAACCATCGTTGTGCCATTCTGGGTTCAATCCGGCGTTTTTTGAGTAACATACATGTACAGCAGCATATGGTGTTAGCTACGAGCCGAAATAGATATCTTTGTCGAATGGATCGCCAGAAGCGGATAAGGCAGTGTGCTGTTGGCGCCGTTTCGCTTGTCGGCTGGAGTGTGTTCGCACAAACAAGCCCGCTTAAGATGGCCGGTCGCCCGTCTCTACAAATGCGCCCTGACCCTTCGAGGGCCGCACAAAAAACAGGAATGACTTAAGGACGATTGGAGGAGCGGTGACGCCGCGGCCCTGAATTGAAGGTTCGGGACAGGCGGAGGCAGTCAATCTGAGCAGAGCCGCAGAGGTATGGAGACAAGCGGATCCCAACGGGCAAAGGAAACGGAATCAGAACGCGACACATCGCCATCGATGTGGTCCGCGCTCGCGGTGCTCTCGCTGGCCATGGCTGCGGGAGGTATCACTGCGCGTCTCGAGGCGGGTCCTCGCTTCGACTGGCTCCTGTTGATGACCGCTATTGGTCTTACAGCCGCTGTGGCCATGCGGCTGCTGGCCGATAATTCCGCTGAGCGCGAGGCAGCGAGCCACTATCACGGTGATCCGCATAAAGACGTTCTCGATTCAGCCGGACCCATCATCGTCACCATCGGACTCGACGGGCGGGTGACGTTTGTCAATCCTACGGCGGAAAGGTTGTTGGGGTACCGCGCGGCTGAACTGATCAACAAATCCCGTACAGTGGAGCTTCTTGCGCCCGGTGAAGGAGCGCGCCTGATCGCTGAGTTGCAGAAGGTCTGCGGGATAGACAAAGACGACGAGACCACGCCGGCGGGCCGGCTCGCCGCATATGGTGAGGTGGTTCGATCTCTGCTTCCAAGCCAGGTGCCCAGCTTCGAAACGCATCTGCGGCGAAGGAACGGAGAGCTGTTCCCGGTCCGTTTGCATCTTTCGGCTCTTCGCAACAAGGATGGCGAACCTGCCGGACTTGTTGCCGTGGCTCTCGATCAAAGCACGACTCTGCGGAAAGATCAGTGGAAACGCGAAGCGCGGGAACGTTACCGTGATGTCTTTGAGAATTCGAGCGAGATGGTCGCGACGCTCGATTTGACGGGCAAATTCCTGTACGTCAACCCGGCATGGAAACGGTGTTTTGCCAAAGATCAAAACGGGGAGGGGGGCGAGAGCGAATTCTTCGAACAGGTCTTCAGTCCTGACTGCCGCGCAGAGGCGGCCTCGTTGTTACGCCGCGTGATGAACGGCGAAACGATCGATCGCGCGTCGCTTCGCAATGAAACCCCCGATGGACACTTGCAGGAACTTGAATTGAGCCTGCACCAACGGCGCCGGGCAGGGAAGCCGATGGCGGTGCAATGCCTGGTTCGCGATGTCACCCAGCAGAAGCAGCGGGAGCATCGGCTCGCGTTGCAATTGCTGGTCACGCAAATTGTGGGAGAAAACGTCTCATCTGAGATGGCGGCCATGCGCGTGCTTGAGGCGCTCTGCGTCTCCCAGGGTTGGGACGTCGCCGTGAAGTGGGAGATCAACTCCGAAGAAAACAAGCTCGAATTCAGCACTGCCTGGGGAGTACCGGGTAAAGAGACGGAGGCGTTGATCCAGGAAAGCGTCAGCACGACGCTTGCGCCGGGCGGCAGCCTTCCCGGACGTGCGTGGCAAGAGGGACGATTGGTTTGGATTGGCGACCTTTCCAAGGCCGCCGCTGATTCACGCGTGAAGAGCGCGATGCAGCACAAGATGGTGTCGGGTTGGGCAACGCCCGTGCAGGTGGGCAACCATGTACTTGCAGTTTTGGAGTTCTATTGCCACCTGCGGTTGCGCGAAGATCGCGAGACGACGGCGGCGATGGAGACGGTGGCAGCATCGCTCGGCCAGATGCTTGCGCGTACGCGGGAGCGGGAACGAGCCGAGGAACTGAGCCGGCAACAGAAGATCCTGTTGCACTCCGTGGCAGACGGTATTTGCGGCGTCGACCGGAACGGGCTGGTGCGTTTTGCCAATCCGGCTGCGACCCGGCTGCTGGGCGCACCGGCAGCCAGCCTGATCGGTAAGCAGGTGCACGATCTTGTGCACGGCTCGGCGCCAGCCAGCAAGAAATGCGGCGATGACTGCACCCTGCTGAAGGCTGCGAACGGGCGCGTGCCTGCGACTGGCGAAGATACCATCTATCGCGCCAATGGCGTGGGCTTCCCCGCGGAGTACTTCCTGAACCCGATCCTCGACATGGGACGGTATTCCGGCTCCGTGCTGAGCTTCCGGGACATTAGCCAGCGCTATGCGCTCGACCGGCTGAAGGACGAATTTGTTTCAACCGTGAGCCATGAATTGCGTACCCCGCTTACCTCCATCCGCGGGGCGCTCGGTTTGTTGTCCTCCGGCATCCTCGGCGATATCACCGACAAGGCAACGAATCTGCTCCGCATCGCTCTCAGCAATTCCGACCGGCTGGTGCGCCTGATCAACGACATTCTCGATCTGGAGCGCGCCCAGAGCGGACGCGAGCCGCTCGTCTTCCGCCCCGTGCAAATGGCGGATCTGGTGCGTCAATCAATGGATAGTATGCAGTTGATGGCGGAATCCGCAGGCGTTTTGCTGATTCACGACAAGACCCAGGTCGAGATCACGGCCGACGCCGACCGGCTGCTTCAAGTACTCACGAATCTGCTGTCCAATGCCATCAAGTTCTCGCCGCCTAATTCGGCAGTCTCCATCATGTTGCGCCCCGGTTCCAGCGGTATGACGCTCTCGGTCATCGATCAAGGCCGCGGCATTCCGGCGGACAAGCTCGAAGCGATCTTCGGCCGTTTCCAACAGGTTGATGCCTCCGATTCGCGCCAGAAGGGCGGAAGCGGACTCGGCCTCGCCATTTGCCGCGCCATCATCTCGCAGCACAATGGGCGCATCTGGGCGGAACGCAATCCGATCCGTGGTTCAACATTTCGCGTGTTTCTGCCGTATCATCCGGCGGCGGCAACGAAGGCCAAGAACGCGGCCAACGATTCGCCCGGGCAGGGCGTGGTGCTGCTGGCGAGCGATAACGGCGCTTCGCGCCCACTCATTGGCGCGCAACTCGCCGAACATGGTTTCCGCATCCTCGAAACCGCCACGGCGGAGCAGACTCTGGTTGCCGCGCACGATGGTGTCGAGGCGATTGTTCTCGATACCGGATCGAGCGGGATTAACGGATGGGAATTGCTGCCCCAGCTGCGCAAGGCGCCTCCCGAAGCCCACACCCCGGTGATCGTTTTGAGTCTCGACACCCAGCAGAATGCCGCAGAGACGATCCGCAATGGGAACCTGCGGTCGACAAATGCAAAGGTGCTGATGTCGGATTTGGTCCGCGCTCTCGGTGCGGCGGGGGAGATGGCGCGTATTCTCGTTGTTGAAGAGAACGAACAGATGGCGCTTCTTGTTGGCGAGGCTTTTTCGGGAGAAAACACAACTGTGAGGATGGCGCGCAGCCGCGAACAGGCGATGGAGGAATGCCTCTCGTTCCACCCGCACATGCTTGTCTTTAACGTGGGCTTGCCAGACAACGAAGCATTCGCACTGGCGGCATGGCTGCGGGAGCGGGAAATCCTGACACATCTTATTCTGGTCGCTTATTCGGGCCGGGGTTTGGCCACAGCCGGCGCCCAGTTTGGAATGGAGCCAACGGCGCTACTGAAACGGGCGCGCGTGCAGCCTGAGCAGCTTGAGCAACTGGTTCTTACGATATTGCGGGGTTCACGTCACATTGAATCGACAACGGAAGTTGCCGATGTATCGGGTGTGACGAGCGCCTGACATCGAGGGGGACAAAACACCGTGTTCCGGGCGCATGCCAAGGGGCGTCCGATAGATTATTACCGTATTCGGGAGGGTGTTGGCGCTCTTCCGGCAGCTGAGCCACCAGGATCCTCGGTCGGCTATGGAGAGACAAGCTATGCCGCACCGCATCCTCATCATCGACGATGAAGATGATATTCGTGAAGTTGCAGCGATGAGTCTTGAGACAGTGGCGGGATGGGAAGTGATGGTGGCAAACTCGGGAGCCCAGGGACTTACCCGGGCTGCAACATACAAGCCCGATGCCATTTTGCTGGACGTGATGATGCCTGGTATGGATGGGCCCACCACGTTCCGCGAGTTGCGGAAGAATCCCGTGACGGCGAAGATTCCGGTACTCTTCCTAACCGCAAAGGTGCAAGCCACGGACCGGCGGCGCTTTGCCGACCTCGGCATCCACGCGGTGCTTGTGAAGCCCTTCGATCCACTTACGCTGCCCTCGCAGATTGCAAGCGCACTCGGGTGGAAGTAGAAGGCCTTTCGATGGGAAAGCCCGATCCATCCGCACTTGCCGAAGCCATGGACCGATTGTGGACACAGTTTTTGCCACAGATCGAAGAGCGGGTATCCATTTTGGAAAGTGCCGGCGCAGCCATCGTCGATGGATCTCTGACCCCCGCGCAATGCGCGGAGGCATCTTCGGAGGCGCACAAGCTTGCGGGTGTTCTGGGTACATTTGGACTCAATCACGGCACGGAACTCGCGCGTGAAGCGGAACAGCTGTATTCGCGTGGGCCATCGTCTTCTTCAATCTTGGACGGGCGTCCCACCGCACTTGCCGCGGAGCTCAGAGCCATGCTCGCCACCAGGGGAAAGTAAGGTGGCCTCCAGCAATTACACTCGACCATGGTGACCGCTCGCGATTCAGCCAAGGGCCAGCTTGATCTCCTTTTTGAGGAGAGCTCCGCACGTCGCATCTGGCCTGTCCGCGACCTGGTGGAGCAGGTTCGCGGAGCCATCGAGAAGAACTTCTTCGACGTGTGGGTCGAAGGAGAAATCTCCAACTTCCGGCCCGCGCCCTCGGGCCATATTTACTTCAGCCTCAAGGATGCCGAGGCGCAACTTCCGGTTGTGTTGTTTCGCCGTCAGGCGGTGCTGCTCCGATTCCACCCGCAGGACGGCTTGCATGTTCTGGTGCGTGGCCGGGTCAGCGTCTACGAACAGCGTGGTCAGCTGCAACTGGTTGCGGAAACGCTGGAGCCGGTTGGTGCGGGCTCGCTGCAACTCGCGTTTGAACAGCTCAAAGAGCGGCTCAAGGCCGAGGGGCTGTTTGACGTCGAGCGGAAGCAGCCGCTGCCGCCATTTCCTCGTACGGTTGGCATTGTTACCTCTCCCACGGGTGCGGTGATCCGCGATTTTCTGAATATCGTCGGCCGCAGGCACTCCGGACTCAATGTCCTGCTTTATCCCGTGTCTGTGCAGGGCGAATCCGCGCCATCTGAAATCGAAGAGGCCTTGGCTCAGCTCAACGCTTCTGGGCTGGTCGATGTCATCGTGGTGGCGCGCGGCGGAGGGTCGCTTGAAGATCTGGCAGCTTTCAATAGCGAGCGTGTGGCACGCGCGATCGCGGACTCGCAGTTGCCCGTAGTTTCGGCGGTGGGTCACGAAACAGATTTTACGATTGCCGATTTTTCTGCCGATCTTCGTGCCCCCACGCCTTCCGCCGCAGCCGAGTTAATCACCGAAGCGCAGCACAAGGTTGCCGAGCGCGTGGCGAGCCTGGATGTGCGGCTGGAACGGGCCGCGCGATTCCAGCTTCTCCACGCGCGTCAAAGAGTCGACAGCCTTCATGTGGAGCGCGCAGAATGGCGCATGAACACGTCGCTGAACCGCC
This sequence comes from uncultured Acidobacteriaceae bacterium, assembly GCA_963745845.1. Taxonomy (GTDB): domain Bacteria; phylum Acidobacteriota; class Terriglobia; order Terriglobales; family Acidobacteriaceae; genus Telmatobacter. Next base: position 1,397,325 of record CAVUZE010000008.1, read on the forward strand.
TGGATCAGAGGCTGGACGACTGCGTTCTTTCCTTGGAACGAGACGCTCGCGAGCGGTTGCACAGCTTGCGCCGCAGGATTGCCGAGCTCGATGGGGTCGTCCTGTGGCACGATCCGCGTCGATTGCTCGGTGAAACCCGCGAGCGAATGACTGCGAGCTGCACACGGCTTGATCGCATCATGGAACATTTTGTTCGCGAGCTGGGCACGCATCACCACGCAACTGAAGCGCGGCTTCATGCTCTTTCACCGCTCGAAGTTCTTCATCGGGGTTATGCCCTTGTGCAGAATGCCGATGGCGTTCTTATTCGCTCGTCCGCTCAGCTCGCCGCTGGCGACCTGGTCAGAACTCGCCTGAGCGATGGGTCGTTTTCAAGCCGCGTGGTACAAGAGGGCGCGACGGATGGACAGGCAAAGAGCCGGTCAGGGAAGAAGTGAAAAGATGAGCACAACACGCAAGCTTTTCGGTACTGATGGGATTCGTGGCATCGCCGGCGAGCCACCGCTCGATCCGGTCACCGTCTTCGCGGCTGGATTGGCGATCGGCCACTCCGTGCACAAGACTGCCTCGAAAGGGAAGGTCATTCTTGGCCGCGATACGCGCGAGTCGAGCCTGTGGATCGCATCGACGATAGCTGCGGGTTTGCGCAAGACAGGAGTGGTCGTTGAGAGTGCCGGAGTTGTTCCGACGCCAGCAGTGGCGTTTCTTGCGCACACACATGCGTTTCATGCGGGAATTGTCATATCGGCTTCCCACAATCCATGGCGTGACAATGGCATTAAGCTCTTCGGCGGTGACGGATTCAAATTGCCTGACGCACTCGAACTCGAGATCGAGCACGAAATTCTGCACCATGCAGCCGGAGCATCTGCGCCGCGTCTGTCAGACCTTCCTGCGATCGAGGACAACGCTGACCTGCAAGCCGACTACATCCAATTCCTCATTGACTCCGTTCCTGGATTGCAGCTCAAGAACCTCGCTATCGTGGCGGATTGCGCAAATGGTGCCGCCGCAGCCATCGCGCCTGAGTTGTTTCGTCGCGTCGGCGGCAACGTTTCTCTCCTTAACATCGCGCCCAATGGTCGCAATATCAACGATAGCTGCGGGGCGCTTCATCCGAAATGGGTCGCGAGTGAAGTTCTGAAGCGTCACGCGGAGATTGGCGTCACGTTTGACGGCGATGCCGACCGATGCATGCTGGCGGATGCGAAGGGAAACGTCGTCAACGGCGATGCCATCTTGTTGCTGGCCGCCCGCGATCTCAAAGCCCGGGGCTTCTTGACGGGCGATTTGATTGTGGCCACCACAATGTCGAACATGGGCCTCGAAGCGGCACTCAAGCGCTCTGGGATCCGGATGCTGCGTGCGCCAGTGGGCGATCGCTATGTTCTGGAGAAAATGCAAGAGAACGATGCGGCATTGGGCGGCGAACAGTCGGGCCATATCCTGTTTCCGCATCTGGCAACGACAGGCGACGGCCTGCTTACGGCGCTCGTTGTCCTCGATCTGGTTGCAAGAACAGGCAGGAGTCTCGAAGCGCTGACTGCGGATTTGAAGGTTTTCCCGCAGATCATCATTAATGTAAAGGTTCGCGAAAAGAAGCCGTTAGAGTCGATTCCGGGAGTGGCAAAAAGGATCCTTGCCGCTGAAAACGAATTGCGGGATTCAGGGCGAGTCGTCATTCGCTACAGCGGTACCGAACCGCTGGCCCGCGTCATGATCGAGGCTGAAAGCGAAGAGGTCATGCGTCATCACGCCGAGGCGATTGCCGAAGCCATCCGTATGGAGTTAGGAGCCTAGAAGGCATTACCTTTTCCGATTCATACTTGAAGATGGAACTCCCAAGCGCCTAAGCCTCAGTTATCTTTCTAGTTAGACGGCAGTCATGGATTTCCTGCAAGAGTGTTCCGCTCTCCTTCATTTGCAGTGTGTGGCGCCGCCGTTGGAACGGCCCGACGCAGACCGCGGTGGCAGTTTCTGAGTGATCGTCTTTAGAAATCTTCTTTGTTGCCAAAGGTGAAGCATGACGAAGGCGCGCAGAGACGGACTGTATCTGGTGTTACTGGGCTGCGCCATGTTTGTTTTGATCGGATCTGCCTTGGAGAATGCGGTTCCCGTCACGAGCGTAGATTTTAGAGTGGTTTACTACAGCGCACGATGCCTTCTCGAACATCGCGACCCTTATAACGAGGCGGACTTAGATTACATCTACCGTACCCAAGGCGGGACAACTCCACAAGACAGTCCTCAAATTCGCCGAAGCGAAAGGCTGTATAACTATCTGCCGACCGCTTTTCCCGTTACTCTACCGTTCGCGATTTTTCCGTTTAGTTTGGCGCACCTACTATGGCTTGCCTTCACTGCAGGCATTGTGATTTTGGCCTCGTACCTCATGTGGGACATCGGGGCGGATTCCTCGCCGATTCTTGCCGGAGCGCTGATATGTCTTTCGCTGGCGAACAGCGAACTGTTTCTTATCCTCGGCAATCCGGCGGGGATTGCGATCGGTTTCTGCGTCGTAGCTACATGGTGTTTCGTTCGCGAGAGACTCGAATACGTCGGGATATTGTGTCTTGCTTTAAGTTTGATGCTGAAGCCTCACGATTCAGGCTTAGTTTGGCTCTATTTTCTCTTGGCTGGAGGAGTTCTTCGACGGCGCGCGTGGCAGGTGCTTGCTGTGGTCGCCGTTCTGAGTCTACTTGCAATCTTGTGGGTTTCTCATATTGCTCCGAATTGGCCGAATGAACTGCGTTCCATTCTTGCGACCTATTCGTCCCATGGTGATGTGAATGACCCAGGGCCATCCTCCATGGCTTCTCATGGTATAGGAATGGTGATCTGCCTTCAGGCCGTAATCAGCGTCTTCCGCGATGATCCACGATTCTACAATCCCGTGACCTATCTCGTGTGCGGCGTGCTTCTGCTTGTTTGGTTGGTCAAAGTATTACGTTCTTCTTATACGCCAAAGATGGCTTGGTTTGCTCTCGCGCCAATCGCAGCTCTTTCCATGTTGCCCGTTTATCACAGGATTTACGACGCCAGGCTCCTTCTCCTTTCGATTCCCGCGTGCGCCCTTCTATGGAAAGAAGGTGGCGCGATTGCATGGCTTGCTCTCGCGGTGGATGCGATTGGGATTCTATTGACTGGGGGTATGCCGTGGGCAATTTTCTTCGCTGTTTTGAAACATGGGCACTTACCCTCAGCGATTGCTTCTGGAATGCCCTTGATAGTACTGCAGGTCTTCCCCGCACCCCTCGCAGTGCTCTGCGTGGGAGTGTTTTTTCTGTGGATTTTCGTGACGCGGGCACCGGCCGGCGTGGAAAGAGCCTCAAGCGAAACCGAAATCGTATGAAATGCGTGAATGCCGAATCACAGCTAGGCGCGCTGCTTTCAGGTTGCATTAGGCCTCAATGCGACAGGGGGAGAGTATGAGCAAAGCGCGTACAGATGGTCTGTATCTGATGATTCTGGGGGCGGCAGCATTTCTCTTACTTGGATTTGCATTAGAGAATGCAGCTTCAGTATCGACGGCGGACTTTCGGTTGATGTACTACAGCGCTCGGTGCCTGATTGACCATCACGATCCTTACGTTCCGAGCGAATTGGAACATGTTTATCGGGCGGAAGGCGGAGACAGCCCGAACGATACGGCGATGATTCGCACAACCGAAACTCAATACATTTATCCGCCAACCGCATTTTCGATCACAATTCCATTCGCATTACTGCCCTTTCGAGTCGCACAGATCTTGTGGCTCCTGGCCACTGCGGGAAGCATGATCGTAGGCGCATTTGCTATGTGGGAGGTCGGAGCGCAGTTTGCACCTCTTCTCTCCGGTGCCCTGCTCGGCCTGACGCTCGCCAATTGCCAGCTGTTTCTAGCAATCGCGGGCCCAGGCGGAATTGCGATCGGACTATGCGTCTTGGCTGCTTGGTGCTTCGTGCGAGAGCGGTATGTGATCTCAGGAGTATTCGGTTTGGCGATCAGTCTGATGCTGAAGCCGCACGACTCAGGATTGGTTTGGCTCTTTTTCTTATTGGCAGGCGGGACTTTTCGAAAGCGGGCTGTCCAGACTCTCTTTGTAATTGTCGTCTTGGGTTTGCCGGTTCTTGCCTGGATTTCATATGTTGCTCCCCATTGGTTGCAGGGCTTGCATACCAATCTTGTGGCCAATTCCGCCCACGGAGGTCTCAGCGACCCGGGCGCTGCTTCGACCGCTGGACATGGCATCGCGATGATTATCAGCCTGCAGACGGTATTCAGCTTCTTTCGCGATGATCCGACTTTCTACAATTGGGCAAGTTATTCTGTGTGCGGGGTGCTCCTGGTGGTGTGGGCAATCAAGACACTCCGCGTGCGCTCCACTCCGGCGACAGCTTGGTTTGCTATTGCTCCGATTGCCGCGCTTTCTATGCTACCGGTCTATCACCGGCTGGATGATGCCAAGCTCTTGCTACTTACGGTCCCAGCTTGCGCGATGCTCTGGGTCAGGGGCGGGTCGATCGGGCGAATCGCAACGCTTTTAAACGCTACCCAGATTCTGTTGACGTCGGGCATCCCGTGGGCGATCTTCTTTGTCCTACTCAAGCACATTCATTTATCCGAGACGGAATTTGCCCGCCAATTTCTGGTCGGGCTGCAGGTGTTTCCGGCACCGATGATTTTGCTCGTCTCGGCCAGTTTCTATCTGTGGATCTATCTGAGACGTGACTCGGATTCCAAAACGAGAGAGCGAAATAGGATAACCGAAGCCCTACCAATCAAGGCTGATTAGCTGAATGTCATCTGAGATCTGGAAAATCGGGATAAACCAATGACAATTCACTCCGAAACATGGCAGCACGCACTGCAATTCTCGCTTTTCAATTAGATCCGCATTCGAAAGGCGTTCAAGCTATGCAGCGGTTGCCACCACCATCAGACTCTGTCCGATTGGCGGGGGGCATATATGCGATTCAAATCCATGAATCAAAGGAAAAGCCACACTGTCGAATAGTCGAACAGATGTCGCGTCGAAAGTTCGCTTCTTCAAGAGGCAGAAGCTAAGCCACCAAAGAAAGTAGCCAACGAAATTATAATAACGAAAATACTGCAAACTAAAACCTGAGCTTTTAAGCTTCCTTTGTAACTCAGTGCGTGTGTAGCGACGAAAATGACCGAAATCTTTGTCGATTGGGGCATAGATCTCCGGTCGCGCCGGAACAAACAGACAAAGCGCACCGCGAGACGGTTTCAAGAGACGATGATAAGCAGACAACTCTTCCAGGTCGTTTTCGATGTGCTCCAGTACATTTATGCTCAGGATTGCGTTCCAAGGGTCCTCTGATTTCAAGTCGGACACCGTTCCGTGAAGCAGTTCATGATTCGGCAAGCGAGCACGCAACTGAGCGCAGAATGCTGCTTCGGGTTCGATCGAAAGCAATCGATGAATTTCCTGGATTTTCAGGAGCTCAGAAGAAATCTGACCGATGCCGCAACCAACCTCGAGCACATACCCGCGTAAGTACGGTGCAAAATCGCGTAGCAGGGCAGCTCTATAATTCCTCGCCTCAGCGAGTGCGGCGAATTCGAAGTCACCGGATTGCGCTGTTGCGTTCGGTTGACGGCTCATTTCTTTAGAGAATTATACTTGCAGATGCACCAAATTGCGCGGAATCCATCCCGCCATCCGACTTTCTTGCCTTCCAAGTAAGTTCGGCCTCTGTAGGAAATGCCCACTTCGTAAATTCGCGCCTTTGATCTTGCAACTTTGGCAGTAATCTCCGGCTCAAATCCGAAGCGATCTTCTTCGATCTGGATACTGTGAAGTAACTCACGACGGAACGCCTTATAGCATGTCTCCATATCCGTGAGATTTAAATCCGTCGCCATATTGGAGCAGAGAGTCAAGATGCTATTCCCAATGGAATGCCAGAAATACAAAACACGACGCGCATCGGTCCCTGAATGAAAGCGTGAGCCATACACGACATCCGCCATCCCAGAAAGTATCGGCGTGATTAGCCGGTAATACTCCCTTGGATCGTATTCGAGATCCGCATCTTGAATAATGACGACCTTAGAACTAGCGTGCGCGATGCCAGTGCGCAGCGCAGCGCCCTTGCCTTGATTGATTTCATGGCGCAATAGCTTGATTCTGGGTTCGTTTGCCGCCAATACTTGAAGTTGGTCCCATGTGCCGTCTCGTGAAGCGTCATCGACAATGACCAACTCTTGTACCGGGCGCTGATCCAATACGACTCTGACAACGTCGGTCACCGTTGCGGCCTCATTGTAGACCGGCATCACCGCAGTTAGGCAGGGCTCAATTTCATCGTTCGATGTCACTGGAAATATCGTAGCACCCGCTTGCGTCGGAAGAGGCTCGCAGATTCCGCCATGATTGCACAGACGTAACCCGCGTGTTACCTGCTAAAGGTCCCGCCAATTGGAACCAATCCCCAAGTCCGCTATTAGGGGCACAGTCAGTTTCACAACACCTTCCATTTCCGCGCGGACAAGATTCTCCACCTCGTCGGTCTCGCCGGCAGGCACCTCAAACAGTAACTCGTCGTGTACCTGCAAAACCATACGCGTTCGGAATCGTCTTTCTAAGAGCTTGCGGTCAATTGCAATCATCGCCAGCTTGATCAAGTCAGCGGCCGTCCCTTGAAGTGGAGTATTAATGGCGGTGCGCTCCCCAAAGCCGCGCTGGTTGGGATTTCTGCTGTTCATATCCGGTATCGGCCGCATCCGTCCAAACATGGTGCGCACGCTGCCTTCGTGACGCGCTGCCTCCAGGGTTTTTTCGATGAACGTCTTCACACCTTCGTAGCGTGCAAAATAGCGGTCGATGTAGGCCCTCGCTTCGGCCTGGGGGATTCCCAACTGGGCGGCAAGTCCGAAGGGAGAGATTCCATAGACGATGCCAAAATTCACCGCCTTTGCGCGGTTGCGCGTTTCTTTATCCATCGTTTCCGGAGGGACACCAAAGACCTCGCTCGCAGTCAGTGTATGAATGTCCTGGTTGCTTGCAAATGCGCGCACCAGGAGCGGGTCGCCGCTGAAGTGAGCCAGTAGCCGTAACTCGATCTGCGAGTAATCAGCCGAGAGCAATTGCATTCCGGGGGCAGCGATGAAGGCGGCGCGAATCTCGCGGCCAAGCTCCGTTCGGATGGGAATGTTTTGAAGATTCGGATTGACGGAGGAGAGTCTTCCCGTGGCGGTGGCTGCGGACTGAAACGTGGTGTGCACGCGCGCGTCTTTGTCGGCTTGCAGCGGCAATGCATCGATATATGTCGATTTCAGCTTAGCCAGATGTCGAAATTCAAGAACCAATCGGGGAACTTCATTGTGTTCTGCCAATTGTTCCAGCACGTCTTGTGCGGTCGATACGACTTTGCCTTTTCCTCGAACCGTTGGAGCCGGCAAGCCCATATGTGTGAAGAGCACTTCTCCGAGTTGTTTGGGCGAGTTGATGTTGAACTGGCGTCCTGCCAGCTCGAAAATGCGCCCGCTCACCCGTTCCAACTCGATCGCAAAGCGCTTCGAGAGCCCTCTCAGCGCACTCGTGTCGATGCGCACGCCCGCTTGTTCCATCCGATAGAGCACTGGCGCCAAGGGGAGATCGATCTCTGTATAAACTTGCGCTACGCCTGCCCGCTCAACTTCAACTCGCAATCCTGGCACCAGCGCATCAATCGATACTGCCGCGGCCGGCAGCGTGGATGGCGGTGCTTGTCCATGACGAGCGGCAACATCGGCGAGCGTCTGCGTGTTGTGCGTGGGATTGAGTTCGTAGGACAGAAGCATCGAATCGTCCACTTGGCCAGCGAACTCCAGGCCAAATCCATGCAGAACATGCAGAGCGAGCTTCAAATCGTGGACTCGCTTGGGCACAGCGGGATCTTCCATCAATGCGCGTAACTCGGGAGTAAGCGGCAGTCGAAGTGCGATGCCATGTTCAGCGCAGACACCGATATTGTATTGTGTCTCTTGCTCCGCCTTTTCGATTGCCTCCAAGAGCGAACCGGTCTGCGGGACATTCTCGTCGGATTCCTCCTCCGTGGGTTCCGCCGCATCCAGCGCGAAAGCGAAACCATGCGAACGCGCCGCGCTGTAAAAGGCGGCGAGCTGTTCCGCATCCGGCTCGTAGATCAAGTGAACCGGCGCGCTGCTCGTCGAGGGTTCAAGCTCACGCAGCATTGAGGTGAATTCGAGTTCGGTGAACAGCTCGCGGCAGGCCTCAATGTCCGGCGGTAGCGTCGCCATCGATTCCAAGTTCAACTCAAGCGGCACATGGCAATCAATGGTGACGAGTTCCTTGGACAACAGGACCGCTTCACGATTCTGTTCGAGCGACTCACGGTAGCTCTTCCGCTTTACCTCGCTTGCCCTGTCAAGGACGGCCTCGACGCTGCCGAATTGAACGATGAGCTCCACGCTTCCTTTGTCACCGATGCCTGGCGCGCCAGGAATGTTATCCACCGAGTCGCCGCGCAGAGCCATGACATCGACAACCTTCTCGGGTGGGACGCCCAGCGTCTCGACAACCTTTGCCGGATCGAGGATAAGATTGTCCTTTTGAGGGTTAAGAACCTTAACGCGCGACGTGACGAGTTGCATCATGTCCTTATCACCCGAGACGATGAATACTTCATGCTCATGTTCCGCCGCTTCGCGTGCCAGCGTACCGATCACATCATCGGCTTCAAAACCCATCGCTTCGAGAACAGGAATCCGCAGCGCGTCCAGAGCTCGTCGAATGTACGGAATCTGGCGTCGCAGGTCTTCCGGCATTGCCTCACGGTGGGCTTTGTATCCTTCATAGCTTATTTCGTCGAAGTTCTTCGTCTTGGAGTTCCATTTGCGTAGCATGCCAATCGCGCGCGCTCGTTCGTCACGAAAGACTTCGCCGCTGACGTCAAAGACGGCGGCAAAGTAGCGCGGCGCGAAGTCCTGCCGCAACTTCTTGATCATGTTGACGAACACGTAGGTCGCGGCTGTGGGCAATCCAGTCCGCGTCGACATGGGCCGACTGCGCTGCATCGCATGGTAGGCGCGAAAGATAAAAGACATCGCATCGAGGAGGAAGACTGACGGCTTGACATCGTCTGGCACGCTACAGAGTCTATCAGGTCGGAAAAGATAGTCTTGGGCGATGACTGAGGAGCTTGGAACGCTGGACGTCGTACAGCATTGACAGATGAAATGCCGACCGTGCCGCAGGGCTTGGGTTCCTCTTGTCGCGCAGTGTACCGGTCCGGTAGCTTGATCGTATGACTCTTCAACCAACTGGGCCGCAAGGTTCATCTGCAGGTGTTGATGGCGCTGGAGATGAATCCTGGCTGGCGCGTTCCGTGGGGAGAGTCTTTGGCCGGCACTTGATGGATGTGGCAATCCTGGTGCTGCTTCCGCTGGTTCTATCCGGCCTGCGGGATCGAGAACATGTGCTTGGCGATCCAGATATCTGGTGGCACCTTGCGAATGCGCGAATTTTGTGCGAATCGCATCATTTTATTCGTGTGGAGCCGTATTCATTTACGGTTGCGGCGCAGCGATGGATCGATCCGGAATGGCTTTCCGAGCTTCCCTTCTGGTCCGGGTACAAGATATTCGGCCTGGTTGGCATCTATCTTGCGGCGTGGCTCGGTGTATCTCTGAATGTCTTGTTCGTTTACTGGCGGAGCTATCTTGGCATGCGGCACGCAGGTGTGGCTCTCTGGATGTCCGCTCTCGGATTCGTCCTGATGTGGGTCAATGCCAATGCGCGCACCATCCTATTCGCGTATCTGGTGATGTCCGCCGAACTCGCGATTTTGGAGGCCGCCGAACGAGGGCACCCCCAAAAAGTGTGGTTTCTGCCGCCATTGTTCTGTCTGTGGATCAATCTCCACGGCAGCTGGATTATCGGGGTCGGGTTGTTGGTCCTTTATATCTTCTGCGGGTTATTTCGCGTCAGCGCCGGCATCTTTCAACAAGAGAAATTCTCTGTCGAGCAACGCAATCGTCTCATTGGCGCGCTGGCCGTTAGTCTGATCGCCCTCTTTATCAACCCGTATGGCTGGCGATTGATTTGGAACCCATTGGATATGGCCTTCAACCAATCGCTGAATATCGCGAATGTCGTGGAATGGCAGCCATTGAACATAAGTTGGAATGTCGGCAAGGCAGCAGTGATTGTCATCGGCCTGACTATCTTCGCCAACGTGATCCACACCCGAAAGTGGAAAATTTATGAACTCGCATTTATTTTCTTCGCATGGTATGCGGCATTTGATCATGCACGCTTCACGTTCCTTGCAGCAGTCGTAACCATTCCGATGCTCGCCGCCGACATGAAGCGGAGTTTTTTCCCAATCTCAAACCCAAAGACCATTCCACTGATGAATGGACTCGTGGCAGCTGGCGTCATTGGCGTCATCGTATGGTACTTCCCGACAAACTCTCAGCTCCAGAGAGGACTGGCCGAAGAGTTTCCCCTTCAATCCATCGCATCCGTTCAGCTCTCCTGGCGCACGCTGAACGAAGAGCACATTGGTGGCATGATGGACTTCAACTCCAAGCCCACCTTTATCGACACCCGATGGGACACGTTCGAGCACCATGGCGTTTTCAACGACTATCTCGACATCTTTCGCCTACGCAACGCGCTGCCTCTTTTGGAGAAATATCGAATCGATCATGCATTGCTGCGGAAGGACCAGCCCCTTTCCTACGTTCTTGAGCGAACTCCGGGTTGGACGGTCGTGAGAAGCGAGGGGGCTGAGCAGGATCGCTATGAGCTTTTTGCGAAGTCAGGCATTGTCAGGGAGCGATGAGGGCGGGTCCTGTCGTACAAATCTGTTCAGGGATATGAGCTGCACGATACCCAGCGCAGCAAACAGCAAGGTCATGACCTGAACCCCCGTACGCCGGCTCAAGGGCACGGAGAACCACGAGCAAATCAGGATAAGGATCCAGGTTCCTGTGAACCATCGATAGATGGAACTCCTGGGAAGGTTCTGCAAGGCGCCTGCCGTGATGAGGAGGGAGAGCACGACCAGGATCGAATCGTAGATCGGCACATAGACGTTAATCAGAAGCGTCCAGCCGAGTGTTGCTGCCCAAAGCAATCGGTTATAGGCGCGTCCGGCTTCCGGCGCCTTCCACCAAAATCGCGCCAGACAGGTCAACGCGATTAGCCCGAAGCCGACGAAGATGAGCATTCCCAGCCAGGAGCGGCCGCCATGAATATGAGACGAGAAGGAAGTTAGATCTACATACATGGCGAGGGGAAGAAACGAGTGATTTGTGACCCCTACGGAGGAGTTACCGAAGGAGCGAATCGCTCGAATGAATTCCGGCCACACGCCGAATCCCTCAAACGCCGTAGTACACAGAAACAGGGCAGCGGCGCCAATCGCGAATCCGGCAATCGTCTTGAAGCGTCGAGTGACGAGCAGCATTGGAACGATGAGGATCAGCATTGTCGGCTTAAACAGGCACAGGCACAAAGCAAGCCCGCTGCGCAATGGGTGGCCTGAATCATCTTCTCGAAGGGCAATGGCGAGGGCAAAGAATCCCACTGCCGCCAGCTGCCCGTTCGCCGCCGTATACGCAATGAAGGGGCAATAAGAAAAAGCCAGGGCAAAGAGCAACGAACGAGCGAGAGGCTCTTGGGGGAAGAATCGGTCGATTGTGAATCTAAGTCCGAATGCGAATAGGACGAGGGACGCGAGGAGCCATACCGTATAGGCAGCCCAGTAGGGAAGCAAAGTGAACGGCCTGAAAAAGAGTCCGACAAAAGGAGGGTAGGGAAGCGGGCCGTATGCGCCCTTTCTTGGATGAACCTCTTCGCAGATCTGCTTTTGCAATTCATAGTTATACAGGTCCCGCGGCGAGTGCTCATTCAGGATGCGGCCGAGACTGTAGAAGCCGGCAAAATCGGCGTCAGGAGGGCGGTGGTTGCTTATGATCACGATACTGAATGGCAGAACGAAACCGGCGAAAAGCAAGCCCCAGAAGATCAAGTTCAAGTCTTTGAGTTTCGGGACAGGGCCAAGGAAACGGCTCGGCCACGAATTGGGGAACGAATTCATAGGCGTGTCAAAGCGAGCATAGCATGGTTGTAACTGGGTGAATTACCTGGCCAAAGCTCTTCGTATACTAAAGGTCAGTGAAGGTTTTGGATGCGCCGAAAGTACTGGCCGCGTGCGCTCATTTGCCGCATTCCAGCGCTCGAAAGGCGGGATCGGAGACAGCGGGCTTGAGCGTCCACACCCATCCCTGGCTATCGTTCCACGCTGGATCGTATTTGCTCACGACTAGATATTGAATCCCGAATTGACTGCAAACCGCGCGAGCCTGAGCAGCCGATCCGCCGTGGAAAAGAGGATCGATCGCTCTTGTCATGATTGGGCATCCGCTGGGATCTCCGCCGATTTCCGACCCGCAGCCCCCTGTATCACTGGTAATCGCTGCCTGATGGTCGATTCCCAGCATGTTCACGATCATCGCGAATCTATCGCGGGCCGGGTTCTCGGGATTGAATTGCACGACGGCATTGTCGGCAATCGCCGCATCGAGTTGCGCGTAGCCTACCGAGAATACGTACGCTTTTTGGGACATACTGCGAGGATCAGGATCGGCATCCGTGCGGGAATGCAAATCTCCCAGTGGAAGCAGGAAGCGGAACATCAGCGCCTGACAAATCGTGCTGAAGATCCCGATGACAAGAGCAAAGGATGCCATCGACCGCAGCCATTGCGGCGTGGCACGCGGCAAGTTCGTGAAATCTGAGGGTGCGGAACTCTTCTGGTCTGCAAGCCTCCAGCTCAACATGAGTTCTGATCCAAGAAGCAGCAGGGGAAACTGCAGAAACAGAGCGGATCGCCAGGCGAAGTCGTTGGTCTGCAGCACACCGGATCGTATGAATGACATAAACGGAAGAGAAGCAATCCCAATGAAGACCAATGACCGCTGCGCAGGAGTGAGGGGTGAGCGGCCCCGCCATGCAGGAACAAGATAGACGAATAACACCGCGAGATAGAAACCCAATTCGAGCGCATAACCGGGAGCCAGAAGGATCAGCTTCGCAAGGTTCTGCGCTGCCTCAGGATGAACCGCAGCGAGGGGCTGAAGCAGATGCGACGCGACCAAGCCATCCGGAGGGATCATTTGGCGGATCGCAAGCGAGAAAAGAGAACCGCCATTGCCTCCCCCTGCGGAGTCAGTGTGGGTTAATTCGCGGAGATACGGAAGGAGCAAAAGAATGGCTCCCACGCCACCACCCGCGAGCACCAGTGCGGGACGAAAGACGCGTTCGAAGGCCATCTGCCAGGCTGCCCAGACGAGCATGACGAGGAAAAATGCGAACGTGACGTAGATCGACAGGCCGAAGGAGCTGGCCAGAGCGAGCGCAATGAGTACGATGCTTGGGACGATGTTCTTTTTTGCCATCCAAGCCAGAAGGAATGCAAGCATGCAGCACACCATGCTGACCGCGTGATGAGGGGCCCAGAACAGAGTATGGAGCCAGCTGGGAATACCGTCCCTCGACCACGCCTCCAGGTCGGCGGGCGGCTGGATGTGAAAGTAGACGAAGTTCCAGGCAACGACGCCGATATCGAGCCCGGTCACGACGAGGAGTCCAATGGCGAGGAGAAACTGCCTGCGCAGGCGGTCGCCCGCCAGAAGAAAGTGCTTTAGGTAGAGGCCGATCAGCGCCGCGAGTGCAAATCCCGCCCAAACGCAACTGGCCGTGAAGACGGGTCGCACAGGAAGATGCGTCATTTTTGCCACGGCAGCGCAGAGGACGTACCAGAAATAGTAGTTGCGCATGCTGGCAGGATGGACATAAAGGTAGAGTGGATTCGCGGGCGGAACGCCTGTATGAAGGACCGCTTCAGTCCAGTCGACGCGGTAACTCTGGTCGAGGAGCGCCACATTTAGAAAAAGCCTGTGGTGTCCCTCGATGTCAACAAGCGATAAGACCACGAATGCGATCCATAGGGCCGCAATGATAAGCCCTGTCCTCCCGCATGGCCTCCAACCAATCAACCAGCCCGAGCCCGAACCGCGTCGCCGAATCCATTCGCCGATGAATATCCCCACGCAGACGGCGACACAGAGTATGAGGAATACGACAACCGCTGTGAGGGAAATGAACTTTCCGACAAGCACAGAAACAATCGTAGAGACGGCCATCGATAATGGCACGCTCCAAAAGATTTGCTCGATCAGTGAGCGCTGTCGAAAGCCGTGGAGGTTCAGGAACCACGCGGCGATGTATCCGGGGCAAACCGTAACCGGAATGAAGGCGCCAACAGCAAGAAGACTGTCCACGAATTGGGATAGGGTGACGGACAATGGATTCAAAGCCCCTTCGCGACGAGGTTGGTTCTCTTCACGCGTTCTCTCCACCCGGTTGCTGTTCAGCTCGACCCAAATACACCCACAAGTAGAAGACAGCTGTCGCCAGCAGGATGAGGGGAGCGGGGCGAGTAATCAGAGCAACTAGAGTCTTTTCGGCAATTCCCGCGGAAGGCGAATAGAGGTTTCGAGTCAGGTGCATGAGGACGGTCAACGGAATATCTCCCGTGGACAGCAAACCGGCGGTGCTGATGAAGAGAGACGCCCAAGCCGTTGTTCCACCTTTTGCCCACAACATCGCGCAAGCCGGAATAGATAGGAGCAAGAGCTTCGCGTCATACGATCGGTGATAGGTGATCAGCATCGACAGGGCAGCAACCGAAACCAGGGCGAAGAGCGCATTTTCGGGCGATGATCGCGAACGAAGCATGACGATCAGCCACGCAAGCAGAATGATTCCGCAGATTGCATAGGTCACCGGGTTATAGATGCCCGGATTGTCGTCGAGAATGCTGAGGAAAGTTTGCAAATCGATGATCATGTCCGGACTGCTTACACCGATCGATGTCGGACCGGGTTCGTTAATGCCACCGTGCGCTGAGATCGTCGCCAGATTGGATTGAAGCTCCCTCGGCCAATGCGGAGCGACGTGCGAGACCCACAGGGCGCCGATGAGTGCCAGAGAGAGGGCGAGCGCGCCCGCCTTGAGCGCACACTTTCTTTGCGCTGATCCGGCGATCAAAAAGTAGAGCCAAATGAGACCTACGTCATGGGGCTTGATGGCCAGGGCAAACGCGAGGCAAATGATTCCCAGAAGGACGAATCGTTCTTTCAGCAGACACCAAACGGCGATGACGCACAGTCCCACGACCAAACCAGCCGTATTGCCGCCGGAGAAGATGATCTCGCAATTTGCGAGCACAAGGAATGTGAGAATAAGGGAAACTTCCGGTGCAAATTGCTCTCCCATTCGCCACATCAGAAATGCGGCAAGTAAAAAACTTCCTACCACGAGGGTAAGCCAGAGAGCCTGCGCGCCCGCCAACGGCAACAAGGCAAAGGGAGCGACGAAGAGAAACGTGGTTGGCAGGTTCACATAGAGCGTGACTGACTGGCGTCGCGCTATTGACTCGGAAGGGATTTGAATTCCAGCGTCGTGGTAGACCTGCTGCAGTTGATTTACGTCGTAGGGGTCGGCGCCCTGCATCAAGCACTTCGTTCCGAAGTAAATTCCGGGAAAGCCCATGACTCCGCCGCGCACGCCACGTTCCAGGGCGATGCCCCAGGCAAGTGAGAATCCGGCGCCCACGAACAGTAGCAGAAGACTTGCTCGATGCATCCACTTCGCGTCTGTTCCCCTCGCCACTTGCTTCAAGGGCGCTGCGCCAACGGCGAGTAGTAGTTTTGCGTGATTTTCCTGCCTGCCGGGTCAAATCTTGGGATATGTCGGATATTCCATTTGTGCGCGAGAAAACTGGCGGTCGTCGTCAATACGCCGATCCCATATTCGACGCTGCGCTTGAAGTTAATCGAAGAAGCTTCCTTAAAGTACTTCGTCGGACAGGAAATCTCGCCAATCCGGAATCCAAACATCACTGCCTGAGCAATCATTTGATTGTCGAAGACAAAGTCGTCCGAGTTCTCAAGCAACGGAAGCGTCTCCAGAAGTTCTCTTGAGAAAGCCCTGAATCCGGTGTGATACTCGGATAGCTTAACGCCCAGAAATAAGTTTTGAAAGGCGGTTAGAAACCGATTTGAGATGTACTTGTAGAGCGGCATTCCGCCCTTCAAAGCTCCGCCGCCAAGAATACGAGAGGCCAGGACCATGTCGTAAATGCCGCTCGCGATCATTCCGGCCATTGCCGGGACGAGCGACGGCGTGTATTGATAGTCCGGATGAACCATCACTACGATTTCAGCACCTGCGGCAAGAGCTTCCCGATAGCAAGTCTGCTGGTTGCGGCCGTATCCGTAGTTGCTATCGTGGATGAAGGTCTGTACGCCCAGTTGCCGCGAAAGAGCAGCGGTCTGATCTTTACTGGAGTCGTCGACTAGAATCTTGATGTCAACGATGTCAGACAGCTCTTTCACTGTCATCTCCAACGTTTTTTCGGCGTTGTATGCCGGCATTACGACCGCGACGCGTTTTCCGTTAATCATCGCCTCTCCGTCAGAATATTTCTATTCTCATCCCGCTGAGCTTGAATCGGTTGGTGGTTCAGAGACGGTTACCTAGCTAAATACGGGTGCTCGTGACTGCAGTCTTGTCGGATCTCCGCTTTTAAGCCAGGCCAGAGACTCGGAGAATAGGTTTCATTCTTTAAGGCGCGCAGCCAGGTTGCGACAAGTGCGAATTCAAGCTTCCGGGGAAAGCTAAGGAGGCGATAGTGCGAGACAAATTGCCCATCATGAAGATGTGGGACGCATTAAGCCATCTGTATTTCGCGAGCCAATTCGTGCTCTAGGGGGGCAGAGGCATGAGCCCCCCCTCTCTAGCAGCTCGTCAAATCAATCTGACTAATCTATTCGATATTCGATGCCGAACCTGTGGTTGCACGTTTGGCAGTCGCCTAGCAGGCGAAGAGCTTTCCATTGTGAATGAGCGTGTTCGAACAGATCATGCGGCCAACTGCCAAGCACGAGCGAGTGTAACTCGATGCCAAGAATTGGCGCTGAATCCGTACTTTTCCGCTCCGTTTGTGTCCTGATCTTTCCCTCTCCGTTCCCAGCGATCAGTCCCGGTAAGTCCGGAATTCATCGATTAGAACGAGGTGGCAAGATCACCGTTCACTGCGTTACCGCACTTTTCACCTAGGTCGAAAGGCCTTTCATGGAAAGGACTGCATCAAGAGCAATCAGTGCCACTACGAGCGCATATTCGACTAGATCTGTCCGTCTTCTTTTCCTAAGAGAGCTGCGATGTAAATATAGAGTTTGGGGAACAATACCTTCACCGATCTCTCCTAAGATATGCCGGTTGGTCCCTCTGGTACTTCGAGCGGACCGACCGTACTAAAGCGAACTTGCGAGATCACTGCTGATCACGTTGAATGCGGTGTTGATTTCGGTTGACAAGCCCTTCATCGCAGCGACAGCGCCGAAAGCAATCAAGGCCACGACGAGTGCATATTCCACCAAGTCCTGACCTTCTTCCCGAGCCATCAGGGTCTGGAACTTGACGTACATTTTGAGCATCATTTCATTCATTTCCTGTTCTCCTAAGCATGGATTATGTTCCAGCTACACGCTGGCCTAGCTATCTCACAGCAAGTATATTGCCATTCAGTGATAATGCTATCAACCATTAGAACTCAATAACTTAGCGAGAGTCAAGCACAATTAAATGTAAACTGCCGTATACAGTTGAGACAGGCTTTCACCTTCTCGTATACATCACACAAAAGTGGGTGTCCCATAAATCCAGGCGCAGAGCCAGTTTGCGATCCACTTTGCGATGAGCCCGGATGAAACGGTGCACGGAGAAACACTATCCCCGCGGGATCAACCCGGTATTAAAGTAACATCGAGGAATTGAAGACTACTCGACCGGTGGCGACGGAATTCCCGCAGAGAGACTCTTTCTCGGAAGAGATTGAAGCTAAGAACTTCGAGGTAACTGCACATAGGATGTCCTGCGGAGGAATTGCGCCCGGCTATGCCGGACCGATGGCCGAGAATTCCACGATATCTCCCGGGCGCGCGTCGTTTTCATGGATCGCGCCTGCCGCAAGCTCGATCACAGAGTGAGCAGAAAGACACGCGGATAAGCGCCATGGCCGAACGTTGCTTCGGATCTTTCGTATCCGGTACTCCCGATCGAGATACACAAGATCAATCGAGAATTTCATGCCGAAGGTATGAACCGCCTCGCAGGGAACGATCCAAAGTCCTTCGCCTGGACCAAGTCCTTTGCGTCCCAGCAATCCACGTGAACGGCTGGCGCCACTATCCGCGATTTCGACGCACGCGGCAATTTGAGTATTGCGTGTGACGTTTGTGACCCGCCGCTTCACCGTTTGACCGGAAGAGCGCCGCGGCTTGAACCAATTGCGAAAGAACATGAAATCGATGACCTCGTCCTCAGGCTTTGTGACTCCCACTGAACGATCGGATGGAATAGGAAAGGGCACGCCACTTCGATAGAGACGTAACCGATTTTGGAACTTGATGCGAAGAGTCGAGCAAAGAAACACGCCCTGTCCTTTGGGGACAGGGCGTATTGCGATACCGGCATGCCGTTACAAGCGATGAGCTATTCACAGTCGGAGCTATTGAGGCGTCGTACCGCCTCCGGTGCCACCCATGCCCCCGGTACTTCCCATGCCTCCACTCGAGCCGTAGCCGCTGCTGCTATCTGACAAGGGCGTTTCTGGCTTCATGCTCTCGATCAGCTGCTCGACCGGCATCGTTGTGGGTGCGGGTTGTTGAGTCACAGCTTGGTCTGGCGTGTGCATCGGGGTGTTCGAGTTGGGTGGCAGATAAGGCTGCGTCTGCCTCGGAATCGCGATGTCGGTTCCCGCAGGCACCGGAGCGACAATCTCCGGCGTGACGATGACAATGAGCTCGGTGTTGTTCTTGGTCCGCTGCATGCTCTGGAAGAACTTGCCAAGGATCGGAATGTCGCCCAGGAACGGTATCTTCTGAAAGGTTTGGTTTTCGGTATTGTCCAGCATGCCGCCGATGGCGAAGCTTTGATGATCGGCGAGTTCGATTTCGGTCTTGACGCGGCGCACGGTGATGGCGGGCTCCACGAATCCCGAGATCGAAACCGCATCGCCAAAGTCCAGCGCGCTGACTTCCGGCGCGACCTGTAAACGAATCGTGCCCCGTGGCGTAATTGTGGGGATGAAGTTCAGGCGGATCCCATATTCTTTAAAAGCGATCGTAATCGCAGTGCCGCCCGAGCCCCCTCCCTGAACCATAGGGAACGGATATTCGCCGCCGGCAAGAAAGCTGGCTTGCTTTCCATTTTGGGCCAGGATATTGGGTTCGGCGAGTGATTCAGCCAGCCCCCGCTGTTCCATGGCTTCGATCGTTGCACCGATGTTCAAGCCGGGATAAAAGGCAAATATGTTCAGCGGGCTCGAGACTGTCAGCGAAGGAGCGCCTCCCACAGTAGGAGTGACTGTCGGCGACGCGAACTGTCCGGTGGTCACGCTGCCGACCGTGTTCCCAATTCCTGTGCTGAAAAGGTTGATACCCAGCTCCTTCTCCACAGTGCGATCAATGCTGGCAAAACGCACCTTCAGAAGAATCTGCCGCTCTGGCTCAGGAACCCTCACGTTCAGCAAATTGACGACTTTACCAGCCGTGCCTGCGATCAGAACTGCCCGGGTAGAACTATTCAAGTTATCCACGGTGCCGCGAAGATACACGTTGCCGCCTTCGGTCGTGACACTCAGCTCCTGGCCGGGCAATTCCGCGCGTAACTGTCGCCGCACTGCCTCCAGCTGGTCGTGCGACGCGAACGTGCTTGGACGCACTGAGACGTTGAAGAACTGACGACCGCCGCCTGTGTCCCACAGAATTAGCGTGGTTTCACCGGCAGCCTTGCCGTTGACCAGGACTTGAGTCGGACTTACTGCGCTGGCCTCCGCATAATCGCCCAGGCCAACCACAATCCGAGTGATGGGCCGCGCAAGATCGAGTACAACCGACTTGCCAACTGTCACAGATAAATCGTTCGCAGAATCCTGACTGGAAGGTCCAACAGGCTGCATCGCGGTCTGTGCCGCGGGCGCAGGTGCCTGTGCGGGCGGTGCGGCATTCTCTGCTGCCGGTGCGGCCGATTGGGCTGCGGGCGCCGCGCTCTGGCCAGCCTCAGCGACTGCCTGACTGCGGATAGCCAGGGGGGCGCATAAAATGAACGCCAGAATACTCAAACTGGCAATGCTGAAGCCGGTTCTAACTTTCACTGTTGCCCCCCGGGAGAAACAAATTTCTCTTCAGATTTCTTTTCGCCGTTCAGAACTGTAATAGTGAAGGGCGGCGGCGCAGCAGCCTTCGCCTTCTTCGGTGCGGCCACAGTTGTTGGCTTTGGCGCTGATTTTCCGCCGGTAAACAGGTTGGTCATCGCTGTCTCTGGGACGGTCACGGTCGTGGTATCAAGCGGGTTCCGCAAAACCAGCTGGATCTTCATCTGATTACTTGCCAGCGCCAGGATCTGAGCCTGTTCCGGTGTGACGAGAAGATTCACAACCTGCACCTGTTGCGGCTTGCCTTCGGCGTCCTTCTGGATGTCTGTGCCTGCCGACAAAACTTCGATGTTCTGCAAGATGGTTTTCGTCTGCGTGTCCTGACCATTTCCCTGACCCGGCGGTACACCCGAAACCAGCACGTCGACCCGCATACCAGGGGTGACGAAGCCCGCCACACCCACGACTTCGTCGACTTTGATCGCGCAGGCCCGCATGCCTTCCTTGATCGTGGCTGCCAGACCGCCCCCCGAACCCATCGGAGCCAGCCGGTTATCAAGAATCGCCTCTCCGGAATAGATATTCGAAATGACCCCTCGACCGATCGCATTCTTCTTGTCCAGAATGGCGCCTTGCGGAACCTGTCCAACTATCTGGATACTCGTGAGGTCAGCAGGGGCGAGGATCATCCCGATCTTGATGTCTTTGGAAGCGGCAACGATACTCGTCGACGCTTGCGGCTTCGCGACATTGAGACGCTGCCCCACCATGCGCCAAACGACGTATGTGCTGATCGCGGCGATCACGAAAGCACTCAGGAGGATGATCAACAGTCTTCGGTTCATTCAGAGTTCCTGTCTTCGTTAACTTTACGGTTTGGCATCGGCCCCGTTTTCCCGGCGTTGGCGAACGCACAGGAAACGGCGGGCGAGTCCGCCGAGTTAGGGATTCACTTGGTTGGGCTCCAAATGAGGATTAATGACGATGAAGTATAGCATCAATGCGCGAGCGCTTCGTCAACAAAAAAAAGAACCTGTAACCTATAGTACCTATGCTGTCACTGAGCACTTGATCGAATCAAAACACGCGCAATATGCTTTCCGATTTCTAGGTCCGCAAGGTCCCATCTTGAAGCTTCATCGTTAGTCATGACCCACTTTTGTTCGACGACAAACCCAACCTGACTTGCTCTTTCTGTATTGTTACTGCAAGCTGAACTGTGCCACTACTATGAGCAATAGCAATAACCCTGTCTAGTTACTTTCGGATTCCGTTTGGACTTTCCGGCCGTCTACTAAGTCTTTCCGGCTTTTGTCCTCGGCAAAATCGCGCTTCAAGCCCGGTCTTCGTACCGCGATGCAACGAAGATACCGATTGCATGAATCATGATCAAGTAAAAAGTCGAGACAGCCCTCAAATCCGAATCCAGGATCAACCCATACGTAACAAAAGGCATCTGCATTTGTAAGCCTTGCCTGCTTACAAAGACACTGTCTCCATGTAAAGTAAGATCAAGCCAAACAGGAGAGGAATCCGATCTCGATATGGGGCCTTCCCCCACGATTTCACTTTTCGCCGAGCCGGCCCAAGCGCGCCAAAGACCTTACTCCTTTGTGGTCTCCGTCTTGGTGCACATCCTCGTTGTGGGGGTGGTGGCGTATGGCTTCCTGTTTGCGCCTCGAATCAACATGAGATCGGCCGCTGAACGCTACACGCTGCGGGAGGTTGACATCAATCTTCCGGACCCTGTGAGGAGACAGAATTCTGCGAACAGCGGCATGTATCCTGGACAAAACTCGACAGCGCACACCGCGGCTGCCCATGACCTTCCCGCTGCGCCGACCTCGAGCCCTCTCCAGGTTCCCAAGTTGCACCTTGCTGACAGGACCGTGATTCAACCGGACATTCCGCCGAATCAGCTCATCACGAAGGCCAAGCTTCCGTCCTTGCTGCTTTGGTCCGCGCAGAGGCCCAAACTCCAACTCATCACTCCGCCTCAACCGCAAAAGCTCGCGATTAACAACACGCGGCCAGTCTTGACGCGGCCCACGCCCGAGACTCACGTCTCCGATGTACCGATAACATCGACGCCGTTCTCCACCTCGATGCCGATGCCGGCTCCCAGCAGCGCGACTCCCGTCGTTGTCTCAGGTGCTACGCTGAGCGACCTGCTTCCTGAAACTTCGTCTAAGTCATCCATACAGCCAAGCTCGGCTGCCATGCTCTCGATCTCGGAAGAGGAAATGGCGAAAGGGACCATCGCATTACCGGCGGTGAATCAGACCGGGCCCGGCAACGAGTCTGGTGCAATGCGTCCGGGCAAAGCGGGCAATTCTTCCCAGTCGGGTGCTGGCGACCCGAATAGCAATGGCGCTACAAAAGGAGTTCAGCAGAGCCAGGGCGCAGCAGGGAATTCACCCGGCCCGGCCGGTACGCGCAATGGGGCAAATGCGGGGAATGGAGGAAACGCCGGCAACGCGAGCGGTAACTCCGGTTCAGGCAACGGAGGCGGGGGACAGGGAACTGAACCAACATTTACTCGAATTACATTGCCGCAGAATGGTCAATACGGGGTCGTCGTTGTCGGATCTTCGATGGCGGACGAGTTCCCCGAGACTTCCAGGCTCTGGGGCGGCCGGCTCGTCTACTCTGTTTATCTCCATGTGGGGCTGACTCGGAGCTGGATTTTGCAATATTCGCTACCTTCGAAAACCGAAGCACCGGCCGCAGGGGTGAACCACATCGACGCACCCTGGCCGACTTATATCGTTCGACCCAGTGACAAACCTGCCAATATCAATGCGGATGCATTGATGGTTCATGGATTTGTAAACGAGGCAGGACATTTTGAATCTCTTGCGCTTGTTTTTCCGCCGGAGTATACGCAGACTCGAGTTCTGTTGCAGGCACTTCAACAGTGGAAGTTCAGGCCGGCAAAGCACAATGGGCAGATTGCCCGAGTGGAAGTGCTATTGATCATTCCAGAGGACGCTGATTAGTTCCTCTTCTCGGCCATGTAGCGCTCGTTACGGAACTGCCCGCGAGGAAGGCTATTGAGAGTCCAAACAGCACCACCAATGCCGGGAACCTCACTTCTCAGGTCACAGCGGACGCGACTCGTTCATCGCATCGGGACAAGAATCAGCCTATCTCCCGGCAACCCGCAACTCTTCGGAGCTATCCTTGAGCCGTTCTAGAAAACGCTCAAGCGCTCTTTTGTCGGCACCATTTTCCCGCAGCGATTCCCCGCTGCTGGGATCGACTGCCTTCGACAGAACGAACGCAAGGCCCAGTCCATCGCTTCCCCAACGGACAACCCGCGACTGAACCGCGATCGAATCTTCGAGGTTCTTGCCGGCGCTGTCGGTTCGTTGCAGCGTCATCAAGACCATCGTTCCAGGGAACCAACGCTCTTCCGTGAGCACATAAAAACCTGTCGAACTGACATCGGCAATTTGATAAGCGCGTGGTGTGCTGCCAGTCCAGTAATAGGCCACCAGCCCCGGCATCGGCTGACGGGGTGCACGCCGCCTGTCCGATGAAAGCCAATTCTGAATCCAGCTTAAAAGTGAACCTCGCTTTCCGGTATTCGCTCCTAAGTTATCCATTTTTTCTTTCCCCTGACTTATAGTTCGATTCCCGTTCGAGCGCATCTGCAACGGGGCTGGGGCAGATCCTCCATTGTCAGATTGCTTTTCCTTTGACGGTACGACTCCCTGGGAATTCGACAAGGAGGCAATGGACCCCGATAGCCTCTCTAATCGGCGCTCCATTTCGTCGGCTATGCAGATCACCATCTGATCTCCCGGCTGGGTTTGCGAGGAATAGATGGTATGAGCCGGCAGCACCAGCGCGCTTGCGGCCTCGTCTTTCAATGGCTCTGCGTTGGAAGCCAAAAAAGACTCAATTTCCTGTATAACTCGATAATTACTGTCGAGATAAACCAAATCGATTGGGGAATGCCCATGTGCCGGAAGAACGCCCCGATACGGAATCATCCATAGGCCGCTGTCCGGCTTGATGCTGACTCTATCAACTAACTCCCGTACATGAACTGTCGCCGCATCGGCTACCGTTACTCCCAGGCTTAGGAAGCTCTCGCGCGTTTGATTGTATACACAGTATCTTTGTCCTTCCATATCTCCTCACCCTTTCCGCGCGGTCGCAGGGCGTGTTGCCACTAACTAAACTTCGTTCCCACCTATCAAGTTCAATGGAATCGTGGATAAGAAAAACAGCTGTTTCTAAAATTCCGGCCGGGCTCCGCTACTATGGCTCTTATCTAAACGAGACAGGCGAAGAAACTCCTGTCTCCCGAGCGGCGGAACTTCCGGCCGGTGGACGCGAACGGTGGATTCGCCGGCTGCATTGCCATCCGGCCACTTTCTGTTCTTAGTGCTGCCTCCACTACTTAACGCGGGTGCGACGGCGCTGAATCAGGATGACCAGCACAAGAACAAAAAGGACGCCGGCGGCAATCCGGATGATATTCGTTGTGTCCATTGCGATACCCCCTTTCGCGTGTTCGGATCCATCTTGCTCACATGGTGCGAAATGTTGCAGGCTCCACCAGGATCTTCGATGAATAGTGAGTTACTTAACCCGGGTGCGGCGGCGCTGAATCAGGATGACCAGCACAAGAACAAAGAGCACGCCGGCAGCAATACGGATAATTGTCGTGGTGTCCATTGCGATACCCCCTTTCCATGTTTGGATCCAGATAGTGCGAGATGTTTCAGGCTCCGCAGAATCCCGGACGAAATCTCAACTACTTAACCCGGCTGCGGCGGCGCTGGACCAAGATGCCCAGAACCAGAACGAAAAGCACTCCGGAAACTACTCGGATGATTGTCGCGCTGTCCATTGCAATCCCCCCTTCTCTTAGTGACCGAATAGAGATTTGAACGAATCTGCCATAAGGATCACGGCAGGTCCAAGTACCACAACGAACAGAGAGGGGAAGATAAACAGAACAAGCGGGAAGAGAAGTTTCACCGACAACTTGGCTGCCTTCTCTTCTATCTCCTGCACGCGCTTCGTGCGCAGCGTGTCAGAATGAACTCGCAACGTCTTGGCGATACTGGTACCGAATTGCTCCGACTGAACGAGCATCGAAACCAGGTTGCGGACGATGTCCAACCCTGTGCGATCGGCCAGATGCTTCCAGGCTTCGGAGCGAGCGCTGCCGGCCCTTTGCTCCAATGCGACGACACCGAGCTCATCGCTCAGAATCGGTTGGGAATGACGTAATTCTTCCGCCGTGCGAGCCGTGGCCTGATCCAAACTGAGGCCGGCTTCCACGCAGATCACAAGCATGTCGAGCACGTCCGGCAGGCCGCGCCTAATCTTTGCCTGGCGGTTCGAGATCTGTCTTCCCAGCCAGAAGTCCGGCGCGAGAAACCCGAGACCCAGGCATGCAATATAGATGAAGAACGGGTTATCTTTGGCAAAGCCCGTCACCATGGCGATCAAGCATAGGAACAGCGGTGTAATGACCTTGGCGCCGTAGAAGATCTTCAGCGCGGAATCTTCGCGGAATCCAGCGCGGATCAATCGTTGTTGAATCACAGATACTTCGGCCGCGCTTCTGGGAA
Source organism: uncultured Acidobacteriaceae bacterium (assembly GCA_963745845.1). Taxonomy (GTDB): domain Bacteria; phylum Acidobacteriota; class Terriglobia; order Terriglobales; family Acidobacteriaceae; genus Telmatobacter. Next base: position 1,423,166 of record CAVUZE010000008.1, read on the forward strand.
TCACCTTTTCGAAGCGTTCCACCACGCCTTCCAGCACGTCGCGGGTGTCCAGGATGGTGGTCTTCAGCGTCTTCTGTTGCTTGACCTGCGGGTTAATTACGGAGGAAATACGTGCCTGAATGGTCTCGCGATAGAAGACAAGGAGGCCGGCGCTTAAGACCAGCAGGAACACCGCGAAAAATGATGCTATTGCAACTCCCATAAGTCCCCTTTACACGTCCATGTTGACGATCTTACGGATAATGAGTCCGCCAATCACGATCATGCCACCGGCTGCGTAGAGCAGCTTGACTCCAATATCCCGTGTCCAGAGCAAGCTCATCATTTCGGGATTGACGAAATAGAGCGCGCATCCGAGAAAAATGGGCAGGAAAGTGAGAATCAGTCCCGTCAGGCGCCCTTGCGCCGTGTGGGTCATCACTTGACGCTTCAGCCGAAATCTCTCTCGAATGACTTCCGAAGCCTTTTCCAGCACCTCGGCCAAGTTACCGCCGCTCTCTTTTTGGATCAGGATTCCAGTGACCACGATGCGCAGATCCTGGACCGGCACGCGGTTAGTCATGTTCTCCAATGCGGTTTTTAATTCCAGTCCGTAATTCTGTTCATCGAAGCAGACCCGGAATTCAGTGCCCACAGGATCGGGGCATTCCCGGGTGACAAGACCGAGTGCGGAGTTCAAGCTATGCCCGACGCGAAGTGCGCTGCAGATCAGATCCAATGCCTCTGGCAGCCCTTCCTCAAACTTGTTCATGCGCTTGGTGCGCTTGAACATCACGTAACTGATGGGCGCAAATCCGAATACAGCGCCGATTCCCAGCCCGAAGAAAATGTTGCTGGTGCGCCAATACACCAGGTAGCCCGGAATCAAAAACGCAAAGAAGCACATCATCATCAGTCCGCCGACCGTCCATTTCAAATCGGCCTGATAGAGCAGGCGGCGCAAGCGCGGCGTCAGTTCGACTTTACGCAATGCCTTGTCGATCCAGGGGATGGTGCTTAGCAATTCATTCTTGCGGACATCGATCAGCAAGTCCGACATGTCGCCCTTCGATTTGCCCGTGGCCAAAGCCGAGTCAAGCCGCGCCATCATCTCCTTGTCCTGCTTTGAGGAGCCAGTCCCGGTTGCAGCGGCCAGCAGAGCGACCACTGCGAAAACCGCGACGAATACAATTACGACGATCAGACCCATGGCTGCCAAGCCCCCTTTCTGCTCAATTGACCTCAGTCACCCGCTCGAACAGGCTCGGCGGCAGGAAAATGCCGGCGGTCCTCAACTGCTCGAGGAACCGTGGGCGAATGCCGCTCGGCTTGAACATGCCGAGCACCTTGCCGTTCGGCCCGATCCCCTTTTTCTGGAACGTGAAGATTTCCTGCATGCTGATGACGTTCTCTTCCATGCCTGTAATTTCATGAATGCTCACGCATTTGCGCGAGCCGTCGCTTAAGCGCGTGCACTGCACAACAATCGTGAGCGCGGAGGCAATCTGCTGCCGGACTGTCTTTTCGGGAAGGCTCAGATTGCTCATTGCCACCATCGATTCAAGGCGGGTCAGGGCGTCGCGCGCCGTATTGGCGTGCACGGTCGTCATCGAACCCTCGTGGCCCGTATTCATGGCCTGCAACATGTCGAATGCTTCCTCGCCGCGGACCTCGCCAATGACGATGCGGTCGGGACGCATACGAAGGCTGTTGATCAGCAACTGCCGCTGCCGGATAGCCCCTTGCCCTTCGACGTTCGGCGGGCGCGTTTCCAGGCGCACAATGTTTTCTTGCGCCAGCTGCAATTCCGCGGCGTCTTCGATGGTGATGATGCGCTCGTTCTGCGGAATGTACTGCGAAAGAATGTTGAGGAAGGTCGTCTTGCCGGCGCCGGTGCCACCGGAAATGAGGATGCTCAGGCGCGCGCGCACTGCCGAAGAGAGCAATTCCATCATCTCGGCGGAGATGCTCTTGAGCTGCACCAGCTGATTGGCTGCCAGGGGGCCGGTGCCGAAACGGCGAATCGACAACGACGGTCCATCCAAAGCCAAGGGCGGAATGATGGCATTGACGCGCGATCCGTCAGGCAAGCGCGCATCCACCATGGGCGACGATTCGTCGACGCGGCGCCCGACCCGCGACACGATTCTGTCGATGATCTGGAGCAAATGGCGATCGTCGCGGAAGGCCGCATCCGCTCTCGTCAACAGGCCGCCACGTTCAATAAACACGTGGTCCTTGTCGTTGACGAGAATGTCGGAGATCTTCTGGTCTTTCAGCAATGGCTCCAGCGGCCCGAGGCCAAAAACCTCATCCAGCAAATCAGTCTGGATCTTTTCCTGCTCGTCAAAGCTCAGCGGCACCCGTCGATCGCTGATGATCTCACTGATAATGCTCGATACTGCCTGGCGCGCCTGGTTCGAATTCACGCGCGACAGCTTTTCCAGATCCAGTTTCGAGATCAGAGTCCGATGCACTTCCGATTTAAAATTTTCCAGATTTAGATGTTCCACTTTGCGACCTTCCGATTAATGGGATTTTTCCGAGCCCATTTTTCATCCGAATAGACTGAATCCTTTTTTCTTCTCCGGCTTAGCGGGCATTCCGCAGGCCGTCCTTGCCATATCCTGTATTGCCCGTGCAATCATTGAGTCTTCCAGAGCCAGCGGAGTGGCCTCGTTCTGCATGCGCCGGACGGTCACGTAATCGCTGGGAATTTTCCATTGCACCGGCCGTGTCAGAGCCTTCGAGATATGCTCTTCGTCCACCCCGCCGGATCGCGGCATGAAACGGTTCAAAACAATCTCGAGGTTGGAACCGCCGTTCTTGAAATACTCAGAGATCACACGATGCGAATTGCGCAATTCGGGGATGCCGGCCTGCATGACCAGGTAAACCGTGTCCGCCTGGTCCACCAGGGTCGTACCGCTCAAATCGAATCGTGAACCCGCATCGACCACCACAAAGTCATAGGCCATGCGCGCCACGGAAACCAGCCGCTCCATCGCTTCGTTGCTGACATCCACCTGGGGAAACTTGCCCGGAGCTGCAAGCACAAGCAAGCCCGAACTGTGTTTGGTCAGAAGCTTCGACAGAAAGTTCTGATCCATTCTGGTGTAGTTCTGCAGCGCATCCACGGTGGAGAATTGCGGGGTGATGCCGAGATTGAGCGCGGCATCTCCCAAGGGAAGATCAAGGTCGATCAAGCAAGCGCTCTGCGCACACTCCTGCACCAGGGACACGGCAAAGTTGCAAGCCACCGTAGTAACCCCCGAGCCGCCTTTGCCGCCGAGAAATACCAGCACTTTCCCGCCCGGCTTGTTGGAGGAGATGCGCGTCGCAGGGCGGCGTGCCGAAGCCCTCGACAATGCCTCATTCAGAGGCCCCAGAGCCACCGGCTGCGCTAAAAACTCGCGGGCCCCGGATCGCATGCAGCTCATCAGGAGGTTGGGGTCGTTATTCATCGAGAAGACCATGACCGTCACGGCCGGATTGGCGGAGATCTCTTCCACCAGTTCGAGCGCATAACGCTGGTCGCCATCCAAATCGATGATGTACACGTCAAAATTCTGTTCCATCATGCGTGGAACATCGTTCGTCTTCGATGGGTAAGAAGGAAACTCCCGCACCGTCGAGCTGCCTGATCCGGCCAGGGCGTTGGCGACAATCCTCCGGCGATTCTCATTTGGGCCGATTAATGCAATCGACAAATCGCTTGTGCCAGCCGCTGTTTCTAAATCTTCGAAGTGATTCTGCATTACCGGTCTGAGACTCCTAGCTGCTTGCGGTGTTGATCCGGGTTAGTTTTCATCTCAATGCTGCTCTTTTCTCGCATATTCAAAAATCTATTGTCTCAACCCGCAAAGGCAAAGAACGAAATCAGCGTCCCAATTGCAATGGCCGGCGCATAAGGCATCTTCCGTGCACGCGGATTTGCAAGCGTATGCTCCTGTTCCGCGCCCTTTTCACGTTTCCTCCACCCAAGCAGCAGATCACCTGTGCCGCTGAAGAGCTCCCCGACAAACCCGCCCATCACCGCCCAGCCGATCGCCATAACTCCGCCTACGATACCCGTCAAAACCAGCGCCACAAATAATTGCTTGGGACCGACCCACGCGCCGATCGCCGCGCACAACTTCACATCGCCCATCCCCATGCCGCCCATGAACGCGAGGATGCCAAACAGCAACAAGCCCAGACCCATGCCCTCAAGACTCTGACCGATCCCGATTCCGTGCCAACTCCTGGGAGCGAAGGACACAATGATGCCCACTGCCAAAAAGGGCAGCACCAACCAGTTCGGAATGCGTCGGCTGCGTAAATCGGTGATTGTGGACACAACTAGAACAAGAACAGTTGGCCACCACGCGATCGAGTGCAACTCTGCCCCCCATTCCTCACAGTGAATACGGAATACTTCTCTATATATGCAATTGTCCCTCCAAATCATGATAAGTCAAGGTGTATTAATTCAATGCGATACACTGAAGTTGTAACAACTTGGTGTACACGACTGTTTACTGCGCACAACCGGGGGTGAAGCAGTAGGGTTACAGTCATTTCGACTCAGAAAGATGTCGGTTGAGTTAAAAACCTGTCCTAACTATCCAAAACTCCTGAATATTCTGCACTCATTCCGCTATCTTGGCTTGCTGCGCGGTGTTCATTGGCCCGTACAACGCTTGATTTCCCTGTAATCCTCGCCGAACTGCCCGGTATTCTCCCGAAACGCCCTAATCCGCGCGGATCGCATGCTAGCGCCTCATGACGTAGCCATTGAGAAACCAAAAGCACTGATCGAGGAAAGATAGGGCAAGTGTAGCGGGCGAGTGTCGAACCGCGCGTTCAAAGAGCCGCTTTCACGTTACTTAGGTCAGGAACATACAGTCTCCGTAGCTGAAGAAATGGTACCTTTCTGTGACCGCATGCGAGTAAGCGGCTAGCACTCGACTACCTCCGCCAAATGCGCACAACAGGATTAGCAAACTCGATTCCGGCAGATGAAAATTGGTTAATAACGAATTCACCATACGAAATTCAAATCCAGGGCGAATAAAAATCTCGGTTTCCCCGCTGTGGGCTGTCAGAAGACTCCCTTGAGCCCGCAATGCGGCCGTCTCCAGCGTACGCACCACGGTCGTTCCTACAGCAACGATTCGACGGTTTTCCTGTTTGGCACGATTCACAGCCGCGGCCGCCGCTTCTGGAATTGTGTAACGCTCACAGTGCAACTTGACCTCATCGACCCGCTCGACACGCAGGGGCGCAAATGTGCCCAAGCCCACATGCAATGTAACGCGCGCAATTTCCACGCCCTTTGCGGCAATCGCGTCGAGCACCGCACTCGTGAAATGCAGTCCTGCTGTGGGAGCGGCCACGGACCCGCGTTCGCGCGCGAATACCGTCTGATAACGTTCGCGGTCTTCAACCGCGTCGTCGCGGTGAATGTAAGGAGGCAGCGGGATATGCCCGATTCGTTCGAGCGCCGCATAGAAGTCCTTCACCGGTTCGAAGCGCAACAGCCGCTCTCCGAATTTGCCCCGCTCCACCACTTCGGCTTCCAATTCGATCTGGCCCGAAGCCGAGGGCCCGAAATCAGACAAAAAGACCAGCCGCTCCCCGATCGCAATCTTTCGGCCCGGTCGCACCAACGCACGCCATTCGTTTTCACCCGCTGGTTCCGTGAGCATGACTTCGATCCGGCCCGTCGGCTTTTCCCGTTCGCGACGCAAAGTCCGCCGGGCATAGAGTCGCGCCGGAATGACGCGGCTGTCGTTCAGCACCAGCAGGTCGCCAGGCCGGAGCAGGGCAGGAAACTCGCTGAAGTGTGTGTCGCGGAGCTCTCCGCTGGCACGGTCCATCACCAACATGCGGCTCTGTCCCCGCTCCGCTGGAGGATGCTGCGCAATCAGCTCTTCGGGAAGTTCAAAATCGAAGTCGGCAACTCTCAAGCCGTTTTCCAAATCGCTCATCGCGCCGCCTTCCCAAGGTGCGTGTAGGCCTGAAGGCGCGCCCGTTCGATCGCCGCGTTCAGCTCTTCCCGTTTCGCTTCGAAGTGTTCCGGCGGCAAATCGGCCGGGACACGCGTCCAGTTCGCCCAGCTCACACAGATTCTGGTGAACGGCATGGGAACGAGAAAACGGTCCCACGAGCCGAGAATCGAGGCTCTCCGCGGCTCCAGATGAAATGCACCGATGGGTGCGCCGGTCATCTGCGCCAGTTTGATCGGCCCCACTTTTGTCTGGTAGATCGGTCCGCGCGGACCGTCCGCGGTAAAGATGGCTGTTCGTCCCGACTCAATGACTTGGGCCAGTCCCAGCAAGCCTTCGCGCGCGCCTCGGGAACTGGAGCCGCGCACGGCATCGAAGCCAAACATTTTGAGAATGCGCGTGATGATCTCGCCGTCAAAGCTGCGGCTGATCAGGATCACGGCGCCGGAATCGCGAAAATAAAACGCGCAGGGCAGTACGCACTGGTGCCAGAAGCAATAGATCTCCGGTCCTGCTTTTTGTCCGTCGCGCACCGGAATGACGCCCTCTTCGGCGATCACTTCGAAACGCCAGGTGCGCCCCACCACCGAGAGCAGGGCCCACACGATGCGCGGAACGATGGCCAGCATGATGCGCTGACCAAACGTAAATCTGGGGCTCGGTTCGGAAGTCACTTCTCCGATTTTATAAGCGCATTTTCGATCGAATGCCCGATTCGTTCGCTATACCGGTTCCGCGGTTACTGTGTCCGAGAGCCACAACTGCCGAGGGGCGTTTTTCCTCAAGAAAACGCCACCTTTCACAACCATCGGCGACGGCTACATCTACTGCGAAACCGGTCTAGCTGTAGCGCAGCCAGCGCACGAGCTCCGGCAGCGTCGCGCGTTTTCCATACATGAGAATGCCCACGCGGTAGAGTCGCGCCGAGCACCACAGTACCAGCCAGACACTCAGCATCAGCAGCCCGATCGAAACGGCAAGCTGCCAGGTGGGCGGGATCTCCGAAGCCATGCGCAGAAACATAATGACCGGCGCGGTCGGCGGAAAGAACGATGCCGCTACGGACCAGAAGGAATTCGAGTCGTTGATGACGAGCAGGATGAGCGCAAAACTCAGCCACGTCGGCGCCGCGGCCAACGGCATGTACATTTGCAGCTCCTGTTCGGTTTCGCAGGTCGCTGCAAGGCCGGCAAACAGGGAACTGTAAAGCAGGTAGCCCAGAACAAAGTACACCGGAAACAGCACTGCCTCCGTCCAGGTGAAGTGCACCGCAAATTCGCCGGTCATGATGGCTGCCGCGAGCGGCGACACCAGAATGACCGCGCCAGCCACCAGCCAAATGGCGATCTGAGTCAATCCCACGGCACCCACGCCGATCAGCTTTCCGGCCAGCATGTCGCCGGGCTTGGCAATCGCCAGCATCACCTCGAAAATGCGCGATGTCTTTTCCTGAATGATGGAACGGGCGACGTTCATGCCGTAAATCATGGTCGTCATGGACAACAGAAAGGCCATGACGTAGCCCTTCCAGAGCGATGCTTCGGCGTTGGTCTTCACCAGGCTCCCGTCCTTCTTCACCTGCATCGTGTAGAGGGGAACTCCATCCACAAGCGTGTCGGCTTCGCTCTCCTTCATTCCGCCGCCCATCAGCCGCTCATCCAGCACTGCGTGCGTCAATGCCGACTTGAGTCGAGCCGCAGTAATGAAGTCGCCCGAAGACTCGGAAATAAACGTCGCGGTCGGGATCTTTCCCGGAGAGGTCTCCACCCAGAGCAGCCCGTCGAGTTGCTCGGCCTGCACCCGATGAACCAGTGCCGTCCTCTCCTGTGGGGTTGGTTGCGCGATCACGTCAACCCGGGCCTTGGCTTCCTTGTCACCGACGAGTTGATCGCGAATTTCGTTGGCCAGTGCTGGATCGGATGCCACGACAGCCATATGCCGGTTCGCGCCCAGGCCCAGACTGGAGAAATAGCCGACGCCAAGGATCGCCGCAAACACTGCGGGCAGGCCAATCGTCGTCATCCGGAACGCTCGCCCGCGCACCTGCTCAAGATATTCGCGCCTTGCGATCAGCAGAATATTACGCATCCGCTTTGCCTCCCACCGTCCAGATGAAGATTTCTTCGAGCGAAGGCTCCACAAGTTCGAAGCGATAAATTGTGGCTCCGGCGGAAGCTTCCTGCAGCAGCTTTTGCGCGTCGCCGTGCGGCTTCAGCCGTATCTCCGCATGGCCCGAGAAGTTTTTGGCTTCGGCGATCTCCGGGCTGCGCAGAAAATCGGCGCTGCCTTCAAACTCAACCACCACATGATTCCGCTCGTAGCGCGACTTGATCTCGCGCATCCGCCCCGCGAGCACTGCAACACCCTGGTCGATGAGGCAAATCGAATCGCACAGCTTTTCCACCTGATCCATCCGGTGGGTCGAGAACACAATCGCTTTGCCTTGGTCCTTCAGTTCGAGAAGCGTCTGCTCCAGCAGCTTCGCATTCACCGGATCAAGCCCGCTGAAGGGTTCATCCATCACAATCAGGCCGGGATCGTGGAGGAGCGATCCAATGAACTGGATCTTTTGCTGCATGCCTTTGGAAAGTTCCTCGGTCCTTTTTCCCAGTGTCTCGTCGATCTCGAGCCGCCTGGCCCAATCCGCAGCCCGCTTGCGTGCTTCGCCGGCGGTCAATCCATGCAGTTCACCGAAGAAGACCAGTTGTTCGAGAACTTTCATTTTCTTATAAAGGCCGCGCTCTTCGGGAAGATAGCCTACGCGCTCCAGACTCTTCCGCTCAAACGGGTTTCCGAAGAGATTGACTTGGCCGGAGTCGGGCAGAGTAATGCCCATCATCATGCGAATCGAGCTGGTTTTGCCCGCGCCGTTCGGCCCCAGAAGCCCGAACATCTGGCCCGCTTCAATCGAAAGGCTCAAATCACGCACGGCAACTTTGTTCTCGTAGGCCTTGGTCACGCGAACGAGTTCAACAACGGGCATCCGATCTCCTGCAGCTTATGTATCCGAATTGTGGAACCGCTCTAGGTGTGCTTGTTGTATGCCGGGGGGCCCGCCATGACGAGCGCGCTGCTCTTTTCACCATGAATGTAGCGGCAGCACCAGAAGGTTTCATGCATCTGATTTTCGCCCACTGCGGAGAGTTCCATGTACTGAATCCGGCCGAAAAGAAAAAGTGTCTCCTGCCAGCGCTCCACCTTTTTCAGCACATCGGGGCTCTTGCAGATGGTTCCCAGATCGTCGCGGTTCAGCGCCCATATGCCAGTCGCTTCACCGGGAAGCAGAACAATCGGTTCGGGCTCGTCCCCCGCTTCCACCTTTTCGAACTCGGGTGTCTTCGGCAGATTCTTTTCATCTGCCGCGATCCTGACCTGGTCCATTGACGAGACGATGCGCGCCGGGCTGCGTCCTCGATTCGAAGCCATCACCTTGAAGCTGTTTTCCATGGTCAGAAAGGGCTCGACCGTAACCACGATCCACGGCCTCTCTGAGCTGGCAATCGCCTGAGCGAGCGCGAGCGCCGCATTGGCGGTGTCCATCGCCGCCTTGGTGGTGACTCCGCCCGATTCCAAATGCTTGTCAATGCTTTTCAGCGTTCGCAGCGCAAGCATGATGCCGATATAGCCCAGTACCGCGAGCACGATGGTCGCGCCCCAGGTTACTTGCTGGCGCCACCCCCATTCCTCTTGCGGCGGCGGAGGCGGGTTCACGATGATCTGCGGCTGATTGTTTGGCGGGTTTTCCGGATTTGCCGCTGCACTGCCGTCTGCCGGAGCATTGGCCTTTTGCGTTGCTGGCGCGGTGGAGGGCGTTGCGGAGTCGTTTGCGTCCTGTGCCGCGATTGCCGCGCCCGCGTTCATCAGCGCAAACAGCGCAATCATTACCGCCCATCGCCTTGACATGATGAATGCACTATAGCAGTTCAATGAGAGTCATTCCGGGAGTTATGCGCGAGCCTGGGTGTGTACTTACGAGCTACCTTGGGCGTGAGCGAATCTTCGCGAGTGACTTGCAGGATCCTATGCCGAAGCCGATTCCGATCCAACGCTCTCTTGTTCGAAAAGAACGTCCGGTTCGGTGAGCCGAATCAGGCGATGCAGGTAGGCGCGGGAGATGCCCAGGCTGCGGGCCGCGAGCGTTTTGTTGCCGTTATTGTCGCGCACCGCATCGATAGCGAGTTTCACTTTATAGTCGCGGAGCTGGCGTTCAAATGTGCACTCGGGATTGTATTCGCTGATATCGATGATCTTGTCCGCATGCATATTCAGAGGAAGATCCTCAGGACGAATTGTCATGGCGGGAGCAAGAATGATTGCCCGTTGAATCGTGTTCTCTAATTCGCGCACATTGCCCGGCCAGGGATAACTCTGCAGCATTGTCATTGCTTCAGGTGCAATCGACTGCATCGGCTTCTGGAACATCTGCGCATAGTGGATCAAATAATGGTTGGCGATCTGCGGGATATCCTCGGCATGATCTGCCAGCGCAGGCGAGACGATCTTCATGACATTGATGCGGTAGTAGAGGTCCTGCCGGAACTTTCCTTCCGCGACCAGTTTCGACAGGTCCTGGTGGGTGGCAAAGATCAGTCGCGCTTTCAGGGGAATCAGCTTGCTGCTGCCCAGCCGGCTGAATTCCATCTGCTGCAGCACGCGCAGCAGTTTCACTTGGGTGTAGAGGCTCAGGTCGCCAATCTCGTCCAGGAAAAGTGTTCCATCGCGCGCCTGCTCGAAGTAGCCTTCCCGCGCACCCACCGTTCCGGTAAATGCGCCTTTCTCGTGGCCGAACAACTCGGATTCGATCAGCGTTTCAGGTATCGCACCGCACGAGACAGCAACAAATGGCTTCTCGGAACGTGATCCAAGATTGTGAATCGCCCGCGCGATCAGTTCTTTGCCGGTGCCGCTTTCGCCGGTCACCAGCACAGAGGCATTTAGATTCGCCACCTTATGGACGAGGTGATAGACCTGCCGGATTTGAGGGCTTGCACCAATCAGACGATCACAATTGGTCGCCGTATCGGTCCGTTGCTGGACTGTCTGAAGTTGCCGTTTGAGCAGGGAACTCTCACTCGCTCTGCAGAGCATCGCCTTCAACTCGCGAATCGAGGGCGGCCGGCGGCAATATCCGTAGGCCCCCAGCCGGACCAGCTCCACCGCAGTTGAACGAAGACCGTCGTCAGCCATCACCACGGCCGGAACCTGCAGCGCGATGATCCGCCGCGAGCACTCGACCCGTTCCTTCATCAGTCCGTTGTTCGAATTCAGATCGAGGATCAGCACATCGCATTCGGCCGCATCGACCAGGCGCAGTACATCCCCTTCGCTCGTCGCCAATTCCACCCGGAATTCCTTACCCAGGGCGGAGGCAAGCAAGGTTTGCAGCGCTCGATCTTCCGAAAGCAGGCCAATCCGGATCATAGGTAATCTGTCTCTTTTCCCTGTCGCGCCAGAATTAGCTGGCACCGTCCAAGCACGCCAATCGGCGTCCAAAGCTCTATGGCATTCCTCGGAATTTAAAGGGTCTGCCAGGATGCTTCTGCGGGAAATTGTTCAAGTTAATCGAATTTCGTTAACTTTTAGAAGACATCACGTGAAGGTGATTTTCGCCGCCCGGTACCGCTCGGTCAATACCCCGCCGGTGACTAGAGGTGGCACGGAGGTAACCCAGAACACAGAATCCGAACCATTCTGGTACACGTATTTACCCTATGCGACGCTCGAACGGGTGCCCTGGGGACACCAACAGCCCAGGATCCATCAGAAAACGTGCATTTCGAATCAGCTCATGTGCTTCGGTACCCGTCTATCTTGCCGGGAAACAAGAATTTAAGAACAGCGCATTTTGTTTCCTGATCGGATCTCTCGTACCTTCTTTTGCAGCGTCCCCGTCGGAGTGCCGCGTTTCTTATTTAGCTCCGCCCTGGACCGGCACCGCGCTCCTGGGAGATCGGCGAAAGACGTTACCATCGTTGGACCGAAAGCCGGTTTTCCGCCGCGCCCCCTTACCAATCCAGTAACCACACCGATACTGTAATGCATATATGGACGCCACCACTGCAGCCGATCCAGCCGATGCTCCCGGGGGCATTGCCCAAGAGACACACTCGCTCAGGGTTCGCCTCTATTCCCGGCACCTGATGAATATGGCCATCCTGGTCATGCTGCCCATGGTTGCCGCCGCGACCTTGAATTACGCGCGAACCCTCCTGGTTGACCCCGATATCTGGTGGCATCTGGCCAACGCGCGCATCCTCGTTACCGAGCATCACTTCATCCACACTGACCCGTACTCCTTCACTGCGGTCGGCCAGCCCTGGATCGACTGGGAATGGCTTTCGGAACTGGCTTACTGGTTCAGCTATCAGGCATTCAGTTTACGGGGCATCTATCTCGTCACCTGGTTCGCCCTCGCCGCCAACATTCTCTTCATCTACTGGCGCGGCTATTGGATGGCTCGCAGCGCCGATGCGGCCTTATGGTCGTCCGGCATCGCCTTCGTTCTCATGACCGTGAACTCCGGGCCGCGCATGATCGAGTTCGGTTACCTGACCATGTCCGCGGAGCTGGCGATCCTCGAAGCCGCCGACCGAGGCAACAAGCGCTGGCTTTGGTTGCTCCCCCCCTTGTTCTGCCTTTGGATCAACCTTCATGGCATGTGGTTTGCGGGGCTCGTTTTGCTTGGGATTTACATTGCATCCGGCATGATTCCCGTGAGCTTGGGGGTCTTCGAGCAGAAGGCCTTCACTCCGTCAGAACGCAACCGGCTCCTGGCCATCTTCGGCGTCAGCGTTGTCGCGCCTGTCGTGAATCCCTACGGCTGGCACCTGATGTGGCAGCCACTCGACATGATGATGAATCAGAAGCTGAGCGTCTCCACGATTGCCGAGTGGCAGCCTCTCAATCTATCCACCATGGAAGGCAAGGGTGTCTTGGTTGCCATCGCCGTGATGGTCGTGGCCAACTGCGTTTGCGGGCGAAAATGGAAGCTCTACGAGATGGCGTTTGTCTTCCTCGCCTGGTACGCTGCGGTCGCGCATGTGCGCTTCTGCTATTTTGCAGCCGTCCTCACTGCGCCTATGCTTGCCAGGGACCTTGCCCGCAGCTTCAGCAATGAGTCGGATACCAAGACCATCCCGGTGATGAACGCCCTCATGGCGACCGGCGCACTTGGCGTCATTCTGTACATGTTTCCCACCGAGGCCCCACTCCAGAAGATGCTGGAAATGATGTTCCCCGTTCATGAAATCGCCGCCATCCAACCGTCGTGGCGTACCCTCGATCTCGATTACGTGGGCGGACGGATGGCCTTCCAGTCCAAGCCCAGTTTTATTGATTCCCGCTTCGACAGTTTCGAACATCTCGGGGTCATGAAGGATTACCGCAGCATCATGATGGGCTTCAACGCGTATGAGTTGATGGACAAATATCAGGTGGATCATGCCCTTTTGAAAGATGATTTGCCAATCACGTATCTGCTTGAGCATTCTCCCGGTTGGAAGGTCGTGATGCATGAAAAAGCCTGGCAGGGCGAATACGTGCTGCTCGCCAAAACGGGCGGCGCTTCCGCAGCTTCGCCGGCATGCAGCCCAGCGGCGCCAACGCCTCCACGGCAGTAGGTCCCCAGACAGTGTGATTTGAATCTCGCCTCTGCCTGATCTGCGATCAAGCCCTCGAACAATAGAAGGTGATGCGGATCACAAACCTTAAGGGCCAGGCGATGGCAGGATTTCCCTTGTAACGATTTCTTTGCGTTGCGCCGCCGAGAGTGGAGGTCCCTGCTTTCCATCTCTGCGGCGCATGGAGTTCGTCCTTGAAGCTCGATCCAGCCGCTTTTCTCGCCGATCAGGCGTTACTCGACGCGCTCGAAACGCGGTCCAAGTTGATTGTCTGCGACGAAGACCAGATCCTCTTCAAACAAGGCGATCTGCCCACCGGCTTATACGTTCTTCGTTCCGGCACGGCAGCCTTGTGCCTGACTTCGCAGACCGGCGAGATTGTTTTGTGCACCCCGGTATCGGAAGGCGCGCTCCTCGGTCTGCCCGGGTTTATCGGCGATCACCCCTACTCCCTCACTGCCGAGGCTTTGAAAGGTGCGGAACTCGGATTCGTGAGCCGGGAAGATTTTTCCGATCTGATGATCTCCAATCCGGCTCTTTCGCTGAAAGTGCTGGCCGTCCTCGCCGCCGAAGTGCGCACTGCGCGCAATGCCATCTTAGAGTCCTGACGCTCGGTTTTCCACGCTTCCCGCAGCGGCTTCGACAGTCTCCTGCAACGCGATGCATTAGCATCCAAGCTGTGCCCGGTCTGGATACCCCGGTAAAGTACGTGCGCGGCGTCGGCCCGCGACTCGCCGAATTGCTCGCAGCCAAAAATATCAAAACCCCCGAAGACCTGCTCTACCACTTGCCGTTTCGCTACGAAGACCGGCAGCACCCGCGCAGCATCGACGAACTGAAGCCGGGCGAAACGGCCAGCATTATCGCCGAGGTGCGCGGCGCCATCCTGATGCGAACCAAACGCATGCCGCTCTTCGAACTAACGGTCGGCCAGGGACGTCTTGCGCTCAAATGCATCTGGTTCAACGCGACCTATCTCGACGGCAAATTTCACGCCGGACAAACAGTGGCTGTTTACGGCAAAGTCGAACCCTCGCGCTCCACCAGCAATCTAAAAATGATTCAGCCGCAATGGGAACTGCTGCCCGATGCTGGTGACGACGCCGAAACGCGCCTCCTCGAAGTAGGCCGCATCACTCCCGTCTACGAGTCGCTGGCCGGCAGCCGGCTCGCTTCGCGCTGGCAGCGCAAAGTCATTTTTCATCTCCTGGAATCCATGCGCGGCGCGGTTCCGGAGTGCTTGCCACAGGCCATGCTCGCTCGGCTCGACATGCCCAGCCGCGAGACGGCGCTCCGTGAAGTGCACTTTCCTCCGGACGGGACGTCCCTCTCCCAACTGCAATCCTCGAGCACCCCCGCTCACAGGCGGCTCATCTTTGAGGAGCTTTTCTTTCTTGAACTCGGCCTCGAACTCAAGCGCCGCCGCATGCGCGAGCGTGCTGGCATCAGTTTCGCCACGAACGACAAAGTGCGCGAAGCTATCCGTGAAGTGTTGCCCTTTCATCCCACCGCAGCACAAAAGCGCACCCTCGGCGAAATCGTTGCCGACATGCGGCAACCAAGCCCCATGCGCCGCCTGCTGCAAGGCGACGTCGGCTCCGGCAAGACCATTGTTGCCTTCCAGGCCATGCTTGTCGCGATGGAAAACGGCTACCAGGCAGCACTGATGGCACCGACGGAGATTCTCGCCACGCAACATTTCCTCGCTGCGCGCAAGCTACTCGAGCGCTCGTCGCGCCGTTATCGCATCGTGTTGCTCACCGGCTCGCTCGATGACGATCGCAAGCGGGCGAATCGTGGCCTGATCAATCGCGGCGAAGCCCAGTTGGTGATTGGAACGCATGCGCTGATTGAAGAGAAAGTCGAATTCGACCGGCTCGGCCTTGTTGTCGTCGACGAACAGCATCGCTTTGGCGTTCTGCAACGGTTCAAGCTGATGAAGAAGCCAAATCAGCCCGAGCCGGACGTGCTCGTCATGACCGCGACCCCGATTCCCCGCACGCTGGCTCTTTCCCTCTATGGCGACCTTGACGTGAGCATTCTCGATGAACTGCCGCCGGGCCGCACGCCGATCGTCACCCGCCGCGTTTCCGGCGAGCGTTCTGAGGAGGTTTGGGAATTCGTGCGCAAACAGGTGGCAAAGGGCCGCCAAGCCTACGTTGTGTATCCGGTGATCGAAGGAAGCCGAGGCGATCAGCCCGAGCTCGACTTCTCCCACGACCCCACGGATGCGCCGACCGAAAACGGGAGTATTGCCAAGAAGACGGCGGTTCGCAAAGGAAAAACACCGGAGCTGTTTCCCGATGCGTACGCTTCCCGAAGCACTGCTCCAAAAAGTAAAACAGTGGAGCTGAAATCTGCAGTCGAGATGCACGAGAAGCTCCGCCTCGGACCGCTTTCTGGATTGCGCATCGGTTTGCTGCACGGCCGCCTCGATGCCGACGAGAAGGAAGTCATCATGCGCCGGTTCCAGCGCGGGGAGATCGACGTCCTCGTTGCCACCACGGTCATCGAAGTGGGCGTCGATGTCCCCAACGCCACCGTGATGGTGGTCGAGCACGCAGAGCGTTTCGGTCTTGCCCAGCTGCACCAGCTGCGCGGTCGAGTCGGCCGCGGCGCGCAAAGAAGCTACTGCATTCTCATGACCGGCGAGCGCGTCACGCCCCTCGCCGAAGAGCGCCTCAATGCCATGGTCCGCACCCAGGATGGATTTGAATTGGCCGAACTTGACCTGGCTATACGCGGCCCCGGCGAGTTTTTCGGCACCCGTCAGGCCGGGCTTCCCGATTTCCGCGTCGCCAATCTCCTCCGCGACCGCCAGCTTCTCGAATTAGCCAAGCAGGAAGCCGACCGCTTCGCCAATGCTGGCCCAAATGCCAACGCCGAGAAGGGCCGGAAAGCCGAAGGCACAGAGGCTGAGCGAGCGCGCGTCTGGGCGCGCCTCAAAGAAGCATGGCAGCGCCGCTATGGCCTGGTAGAAGCAGGTTGAACTTGAAGGATAAATCTTTGGCTGGAATGGATCTCTTTTCGAACTGGCGCCCACCCACGGTGAGAAGTTATCGCACCGAAGGTGGGCCCTCCCCTGAGTTTCCCCTATCTATATAAGAAATCTAGCGCCCCCATCTAACGTTCTCTAAATCTATCTAACGTACTTTAAGTTAAAAATCCTTTAGTTAGGCGGCTTCCTGTTCGCCGCACTCGCACGCCAGCGCCGGCACCCGTTGCAACACCGGCGTTAGAGCCAGCGTAATCACCAAGACCATCGGCCCCGCGATCACCAGCCATCCCGCGATTGCGTGCATGAGTGCACCACCGAGCGTGAATCGCTGCGGCGAAGAAAACATCCAGCTACCCAACCGCACAAACGGCAACATCAGAGTGAGCTGCAGCGGCATCGCCAAATAATTCGCTGCCTGAATGGCAGGCACGTTGAGCCTCAACGGGATCGCGACCACCGCGCACAAAGCCGTAGGAATTCCGATCACTGGAAGGCATCCGATGGCGAATCCGAGCGCAAGGGTCAGGGCCAATCGCTGGGGCGATACCCCGGCAAGCAGCCAGTCTGCGGCCTGGCGTCTCGAATTTGTAAGCCATCTGTTCATTTCATTTTCAACTTAGCGTCTGCATGCCAACCAGGGGTTGTTCCAGCATGAATCTTTGGTGAAGGAATCAAATCCATCACTTGCCCCGAGCATACTTCGGATTTTGTCGAAATAGCTCTACCACCTTTGGCGCACACGACCTACCGAAGGTGGAATGGAGAACGTAATGACTCGATTTCCGATATTCTGGCCGGCCGCGCTCCGCAGTCAGCCTGCCATGCGCAGCAGCCCTCGGGCTCGCATCGCCGCCAGCACCTGTTCGACCTTCCAGTCAAGGGCTTCCGTGCCATCGATGGCCAGGTCGGCGTTTTTGGCTGAGGGCCTCACATAGCGAAGACTGGACGGCCGCACCGTTGCGTCATACTGCAGCCGCACGGACTCCTCAGTTCGTCCACGCTGTTCCACATCCCGCTTGAGCCGGCGCTCGAAACAGACATCATCGGGCGTATCGACATAGACTCGCAGTTGGTACAGAGGCAATAGCTCCGGATAGTGCAACGCGAACAGGCCCTCCACGATCACCAACTCTCCGGCGCTGACCGTCTCGGTCCTTTCTGGAACCCGAATATAGGTTGAGAAGTCGTAGATCGGACGCTCGATCGCTTCGCCCCTCGCCAACGTTGCCACATGCGCCGCCAGGAGCGAGCTTTCAATCAGTCGAGGGTCATCGAAGTTCTCGCGGGTCCTATCTACGAAGGGCAAATGCGCAAGATCGCGATAGTAGTGATCGAGAGGAAAGTGGACCCCGTCCATCTCGCGCGCCAACTCGAGGGCCAGAGTCGTTTTTCCAGAACCGGAGGCTCCTGCGATCCCCAGCACCACCGGCGGAAACGGCAAGCGCGCGGTCTGCCCGCCGGTCTCGGCAGGAGATCCGCTCACGCTTCGGCATCCATCAGCGTTGAAATCCAAACCACCAGCCGCTCCACCACGCCCGAGAGTCGGCGCTCGACCAGCCGCCCCGTCTCGAAGACTTCCTCGTGGCTCAACGGACGCGCGTTGAGGCCGGCAGCCTTGTTGGTCACGCACGAGATGCCGAGCACCTCGATTCCCATGTGCCGCGCCACAATCGTCTCCGGCACGGTCGACATGCCGACCAGCGTCGCTCCCATTGATCTGAACGCGCGAATCTCCGCCGGGGTTTCAAAGCTCGGCCCACTCACGGCCAGGTAGACACCCTCTCCGATGCCGATGCCCTCATCGTGCGCAGCTTGTCGTGCAAGAGCGCGCAGTCTCGCAGAATAGGCTTCGGTCATATCGAAAAAGCGAAGACCGGCATTTTTCTTCTTCGCAAAGCGCGGCTCATTGGGTCCCACCAGCGGATTCCATCCCATCATATTGATGTGGTCGGACAACATCACAAGTTGGCCTAGCTCGTAGCTTTCGTCTATGCCACCGGCGGCATTGGTCAAGATGACCGCTTGGATGCCCAGCGCCCCCAGCACGCGCATCGGAAAAGTCACCTGGGCCGGTGAATAGCCCTCATAAAAGTGCACGCGGCCCTGCAGGACGATGACCGGCGTGCCGCCCATTCGTCCCGCCACGACGCGGCCCGAGTGCCCTTCGACAGTGGACTGCGGGAAGTGGGGAATTTCGCGGTACGGGATATAGACCGCCTCTTCTACGCCGCTAGCCACAGCCCCAAGTCCCGAACCCAGAACGACAGCCACCGTTGGCGCAAGCGGGCCCAGCTTGCTCTTCAAAGATTTTGCGGCCTCAGATACTTCGTCGAAATAGGTCATAAGATAACCGTGCTCATGTGCATCTGAAATTTTACTAGCTGCGATGCGCACAAAGCTCTACGCCATTCGAAGTAGAGTAGAAAACAGAATCGTGCTGCGTTGAGTGTCCGAACTGTGGACAGAAGGAGGACTTCTGAAATGTGCAGGAATATCAAAATTTTGTTCAACTTCGATCCGCCGGTGACCGACGAGGAGATTCGCGCCGCTTCGCTGCAGTTCGTACGCAAAATCAGCGGATTCACTCACCCCTCCAAGGCGAATGAAAGCGCGTTTTCCCTTGCTGTCGATGAAGTGGCCGCAGTTTCTTCGCGGCTGTTGCAATCGCTTGCGACCAACGCGCCGCCGCGCACTCGTGAGGAAGAAGCAGCCAAGGCGAAGGCACGGGGTGAAGCACGCTTTCGCGCGTAATTCAGTACCAGACAACAACGCCGAGACTCACTTCATCGGGAGAGCTCACGAATGAAACAGATTGTCGCCGTAATTTTCGGGTTGGGCTTGCTGTGCAACGCATTGCTTTTTGTTCCGCAGGTGATTGCCGTGGGTCGCAAGAAAACCGATGAAGGCATCTCCCTCATTACCTTCGGCGGCTTCAGCGTTCTGCAGGCCATCGGCGTCATCCACGGCCTCTATCAGCAGGACCTCTCGCTGATCCTCGGTATGGCTGCCAGCTTAGTCAGCTGCGGGACGGTGACGTTTTTGACGCTCTATTACCGGATGCGGCGGTTGCGGAGCGCTGCCCAGCGTTAGCAAACTGGGCGCCTCGGCTCCGACGTCACTTTAGATGCGAGAAATCCTGGGAGATTTTGTAATGGCCCGGACCTCCGGTAATTGCAATGGGGATCACGGCACCTGCCTTGCGCTTCTTCATGAATGGATCGAGCGGTTTCAACAACACTGATTTGAAGCCCGTCACCGCATGTGAAATATCGGACTGCATCGCGAGATTGCCCGTCAGATGCGCGCTCTCATCGTGAAAGTTGAATGTGCCCTTGAGACTGGCTTGTGCACCAGCAATGTGAAACGTGAGGTGCGGCGACGAAGCAATGCCATTGCGGATTTCCGCCGGGCCTTGCAAGGACGAGAGCGCATCGGTCGACTCATTTTGCGCGGAATCGTGGTTGCCGGAGCCAGCTTTATTCTTCTGCGCACGCTGGCTGAAATCCGAGAGACTCTTCTCCGTTGCCCTATTCGTAGCCCGTTCGGCCGGGACATCGAAAGCCCCCTGAACATAAAGGCGCTGCAGAAAACCTGCTCCATTGCCTCCGGGCCCTACATACGCGTGAGCGCGCAACCATATGGGCCCGCTGATCGGGACATTGTCATGAACGAACGGGCGCAATAGATCCTGTGTGCGACCCTTCATCACCGAAACATCGATGTTCGCGATCTTCGGCGTTCCAATAATGCCGCCGCTGGCAACGACCGTAGTCTCCCCGCTTTTCGCCTCAACTTGCTTGAGCGCCACTTCTCCACTAAGCCCATTCACGGTGCAATGAACTTCTCCGTACACAGGCGTGGGCACTCCGCGGCCCACGGCGAAGTCCGGAGTCTCTGAACTCGCCGCGGCCTCCATGGCCGCAAGCCTGCCCCGGAATTGCCCCGAGGAATTCAGCGTTCCACGGATGTCTCCTACATCGCCGAGCTTTACGGAGGAGAATGAAAATCTGCCGGCGACAGGCGTTTGGCCCAGGTTCTGTGCATTCAGGGGGCCAAAGCTGCCATGGGATTGAATGATGCCCCACGGCAAAGCGTTCTGCATCGTCACGGTATAGGTGTTTGTGCGCCCCTTCTGAAAATTGCGAATGTCGAGCTCCATGATCGGGTACGAAAAGCGCTTGCCATTCGGCCGCATGATGTCGAGAAGGCCCCGGTGGATCTTCAGGTCGTCGATCAAAGTGTCGGGCCCGCTGAAATCCGAGGCGCTTCCTGGTGGAAAGTCCTCGCGATTGGCGCGGCTGCCGAGTGCCGGTACAACGATGTGCAGCGCCGTGATGTCTACCAGCGCTACGCGTTCGCGCAGCAGGAGCAGGTCGCTCCATCTGCCCTGCACCACCAATGCATCAGCGGATCCGAGAGGAGGAAGATCGGGCGCGGATTTGCGCCGCAACGTGATTCCGGATGCGACAAATCCAGGATGCGGGAAATAAGTCCGGTGATAGCTTGCTATCTGCAGTTGACTGCCAAGCACGCCCTCGAGCAAGGGCTTCACGATTCTGTAACGATACGGCCAATGCGCGTCTGCGAAATAGACGCCGGCCCCCAGCAGCACAGCCATCGCAATCGCGCAACCCATCCAGCGCATTGCGCCACGAGGCAACCTCATGAGGCCGGAATGAGACGCCGGGCGGGCGTCCGATGCGACGTGCGAGCTTGCCATAAAACTGCGACCAATCGTTTGTTAATGCGTGGAGACGAATGATTTCGCCATGGATCCAGATGCGCGGGTCAAACTTGCTTCCGTGGGCTGTTCGTGCCGCGGACGCGAGCGGCCACACACTTCCGGCGTATTTGCCATCTGCTTCACAAACGTACTATAGCCAGGCCATCCTGGGCGCAAAGTCGACCAGTAACTTGATCGCGTCAGGAGCGGCTTATGCTGATCGATCAACTGGTTAGTAAGAATCTTCACCCCACACTGAAGGTTGTTTTTTGGTTGAAGAATTGTTTTGCCTGGATCGTGTTCCGCCAGCTGCCGGTCGCCGTCCCAATTGAAGTCGCAGCCGTAACGATCGGCATCCTCATAGGTCAACTGAAGGAGTCCCTCGCTGCGCACCATGCGATGACTGACGCCATCGACCACTGCGACTTCCGGCTCCGTGTGTCGCACATCCGCAGTTGTCCGCAAACCCGCTTCTGCACCCGCCAACGCCTGAAAGAAATAGGCCCAGTACGCGCGCTTGTCGGCAACGGGGAGTGAGGTGAATCGCGGACAAAAATTCCTGACATCCTTCGACACCTTCGACGAAAGCAGCTCGGGTGGTAGAGCGTCCTCGATGATGTTGTCCCAATCCGGATTCCAGGTATCATCGTCGCCGAGTTGTGCTTTCTGTTCCGCCATCGGTGTGGGCGGGGCCGGTTTCTTCTGTGCCTGAGGGGGCGTCACCGGCGATTGGGAGTGGTCGAGCCGGCTGCACTGCGTGAGAAGCGAGAACGCCAAACCAATCGAGAACCAGCTTGTCTTTCTCATGGTCGTAATACACTGCCTTTCCCCCCTATGTTTCCCACGTCCCCAGAAGTGTGATGCAGATTGTTTAAGCTGTGTTAAGCAATTGATCAGGAAGGTTTTGTTTCCGGACTTTTGCAGACAACCAAAGTCCGTGTGTAAGAATCGCCGGTCTTGCGCGTCAGCCTTTACGAACGCATCATTCATGAGCGTTCCAAGGAGGAATCATGCGATTCAATCAACCTGTGCTTTGCCCTTGTGGCGACTCGTGCGAGTGCGGCCCGATTTGCCCTTGCCCCAAACGTCGCGCCTAACGCGGTCTTCCTTCATCCAACCAAGGCAGGGGGTCAACCTCCTGCCGCTTACTCATCGATGACAGAAAGTACATTCGACTCACTCCTCGATCTGCGCCAGCGCTTCCTCAGCTTTCTGGAGCGCCGCGTAGACGATCGCGCGATTGCGGAAGACATTCTGCAGGCAGCCTATCTACGCGCTCTCGAAGCGAAGGGCCGGCTGCGCGAAGAGGAATCGGGGGTCGCGTGGTTTTACCGCATTCTACGTAACGCGGTGATCGACCACTACCGCCGGCGCACCACAGAGGGATCTGCACTTGAGCGCTGGGCGCGCGAGTTGGAGTCAATGCCTGCGCTGGAACCGCAATTGCAGGAGACGACATGCCAATGCATCGCCGGTGCGCTCGAATTAATCGCGCCTGCCTACGCGGAGCTTCTGCGGGAAGTGGACCTGAGTGAAAGAAGCTTGGCTGACTATGCGAACACCAATGGCATTACGGCCGGGAACGCTGCCGTCCGAGCGCATCGTGCCCGCGCTGCCTTGCGCAAGCAACTCATTCGCTGTTGCGGGACTTGCTCTGAGCATGGTTGCGTGGAGTGTACCTGTCGCACTTCGGCGGCGGTGTCTTGAATTCCGATTGAGATCAACCCAGAAACATGCCGGCGATCGATGCGGAGATTAGATTTGCCATCGTCCCAGCCAGCATCGCCCGCACGCCAAGCCGCGCCAAATCATTGCGCCGCTCCGGAACCAGCGCCCCAATGCCGCCAATCTGCATCCCGATTGATCCAAGATTCGCAAACCCGCATAACGCAAATGTTGCGATGCTGAATGAGCGCGGATCGAGCGTCGCCTTGTGCGTTCCGAGCGCGATGTAGGCGATCACTTCATTGAGCGCCATGCGTGTACCCAGCAGGTTTCCAATGAGGCCGCAGTCGCGCCATGGCACGCCGATGAGCCACGCCACGGGCGCAAACACGAAGCCGAGAATCTCACCCAGGCTTCCTGGAATCCAGTGCAGGCCGTTGTGGATGTGCACCCAGCCGAGCAGGTTGTCGAGCAGCGCCACGAGCGCGAGAAAGCTGATGAGCATAATAGCCACGTTCATCGCCAGCTTGCCGCCGTCGATGGTGCCCCGTGCAATGGCTCCAATCAGGTTCTCCTCTTTGTGCTCCTCATTTTCCGGGATCACGACGCGTCCCTCCGTCGCCGGAACATCCGTCTCGGGGACCAGCATTTTTGCCATCAGAATCGTTCCTGGCGAAGTCATGATGACGGCGGAGAGCAGGTGGCGCGCTTCAATACCCTGCGCGATGTACATCGCCATGATGCCGCCCGACACATGCGCCATGCCGCTGGTCATGATCGTCATCAGTTCGCTGCGCGTGGCTCCGGCAAGAAAAGGCCGAATCGTCAGTGGCGCTTCCGTTTGCCCCATGAAGATCGAGGCCGCCACGTTCATGCTTTCAGCGCCCGAGATGCGCATTGTTTTGAGCATTACCCACGCAAGTCCGCGAATGATGATCTGCATGAGTCCGATGTGATAGAGGACAGCGAAAAATGCGGAGATGAAGATGATCGTCGGCAGGACCTGGAAGGCGAAGATCGATCCCAGCGAAGTGTTCGGTGTGCCCAGAGCCCCAAACAACACCTTGGTGCCCGCCTGCGTGCAGGCCAGCATGCTGTTCACCACATCGCCCGCCCACGCCATGGCGCGCTGCCCAAAATCAAAGCGCAGCACAAGGAAGGCAAACAAAAGCTGCAGGCTCAGACCCCACGCCACGGTACGCCAGCGGATGCGTCCGCGATTGGTAGAGCCCAGCCACGCCGCCAGCAACACGGCCAATATCCCCAGCACACCGGTAAAACGGCCCAATGCGTCTCTCCAGAAAGGAAGCGTTGATTCGATTACCTTACAGCATCGCGAAGCAAGCCAAAGACTATAATTCTCCATCTTCCTCGGAGGGTACGTGGACAAAGCAACTCTCTACTTTTTCATGACCCGCGCTCGCTACGGCGTCGTGTCGTCGCTCGCAGCGGATGGAACACCGCAGTCGGCACTTGTCGGAGTTGCCATCGCGCCGGATCTTGAAATCGTCTTTGACACCCTGAGGACCACGCGCAAGTATGTCAACCTTCTCGCGCGTCCCGCGTGCTCCGTTGTGCTCTGGTGGGTGGGGAACAGACTGTCCAACTCGACGGCGTTGCGTTCGAGCCAGCCGGTGCAGAACTCGATCGCAATCGTGAGGCCTACTTCATTGCATGGCCCGACGGCCGCGACCGTCTTGGCTGGGCTGGAATCACCCATCTGGTGGTCAAGCCTCAATGGATCCGCGCGACGGACTACGATCAATCGCCGCCGCTCATCGAAGAGATGCGATTGCCAGACTAGGTGGGACGATAGCTTCGCGATTCAGCCGCGTGTGTTCGCCGCGAGAAATGGCTCGGCGGATTCCTTTGTGAAGACGCGATCAACGAGATCGACGGGCGCCGGCGGAGCCTCCGCAATCGTCACTGCTCTTCGGACCAGCTCGCCCGGTTCCTCGAGCATCGCGGCACTTGTCGCGTAAAGCGTCGCGAAAGGTTGTCCCTTGTCGACATGTTCTCCGCGCTTGGCGTGGAACGCGATCCCCGCATGTGGGTCGACAGGTTCGCCGGCTTTTTCGCGGCCTGCACCGAGCCGCTGCACTGCCCAGCCCAATGCCGTCGTGTCCATCTCCGCGACGTAGCCGCTCTGCCACGCCTCCAACACCTCGCTCGCGCCCGGCCTGTGGAACCCGGTCAGATCGTCGAACACAGAAATGTCACCTCCCTGCGCATCGACCATCTTGAAGAAAATACTCAACGCGCTTCCGTCGGCAAGTGCAGCCTCGGCGAGTTTGTAACCGGTCTCCGGGCTGGGCGCCTTGCCGCCCAGGTGAATCATCCAGCCTGCGAGCTGCAGCGACAACTCGCGCACATCCTCGCTTCCAGCGGGCTGCTCACCGCGCAACAACTCCACACACTCGGCGATTTCAATCCAGTTGCCGGCCATGCGCCCCAAGGGCTGGCTCATGTCGGTCATCAGCGCCGCGGTGCGCGTTCCTGCGGCTTCGGCAGTCGCCACCATCAACGCGGCGAGATACTCGGCGTCTTCCCGCTTGCGCAGAAAGGCTCCTGAACCCGTCTTTACGTCGAGCACCAGCGCGTTCAATCCCGCGGCAAGCTTCTTGCTCAAAATTGACGCACAGATCAATCCCGGATTCTCCACCGTTCCGGTGCGGTCGCGCAACGCATACAACACACGGTCCGCCGGAACCAGCGTTGGTGTCTGGCTCACAATCGACGCGCCGCATCGCTGCAGCACTGCTTCAAATTCAGCCAAAGACAGTGCTGTGCAGTAACCGGGAATTGCCTCCAACTTGTCGAGCGTGCCCCCGGTGTGACCAAGTGCCCGGCCGCTGATCATCGGCACGGCGAGCCCGCATGCGGCCGCCAAAGGAGCTACCAGGAAACTGGTCTTGTCTCCCACGCCGCCAGTCGAGTGTTTGTCTACCGCAACTCTACCAAGATTGTGGGGATCGAACTTTTCCCCTGAATCACGCATGGCCATCGCCAGCGAGCGTGTCTCGTCAAGCGAGAGACCACGCAACCACGCTGCCATGAGCCACGCGGCAAGCTGCTCCGGCGGAATCGATTCATTGGCCGCCCCCGCAACCAGAAAGCTCAGCTCGCGCGCATCGAGAGCGCCGCCGTCGCGCTTCTTGCGAATGAGGTCGATCATGTGCAGAGGCAACGTATCGCGCTGCTTCTTCTTCTTTTGATCCGGTTTAGGTTTGACTGGCATGTTCGGTCCTGGCAGATTGTCTTAGAAGTGCGCGCTGCGCGCGATGAGGATTTCGATAGCCTCGGTGAAGATCCCTATTCCCTATTCTCTGTTCCCTGATTCTTCAGTTTCATCTCAAACGCCAGCGGCATGATCTGAGAAAAGGGCATCACTCGTATCCCGTCAGCCGCGGGAAAAATCACCGGCGCTTCCGGCTCAATGAATTCGGCAAGCACCTGCCGGCACGCGCCGCAGGGCGGACTTGCCGTGTCATTCAAATTCGCCACAGCAACTGAGATCACGCGAATATCCGGCCCGAATCTGGAGACAGCCTGCACTAGGGCCGCGCGTTCGGCACAAATCGTCAGCCCGTAGCTGACGTTCTCCACATTGGTTCCAGTCACAATTTCCCCATTGGAGAGCCGCAGCGCCGCTCCGACGCGGAAGCCCGAATAGGGCGAATAAGACTTCGCGGCCACTTCGCGCGCCATCTCCAGCAGATTCTCAAACGTCACGCCGGTCTGGCTTGTGAACGCCATTGCAGTCCTCGCGCTCCCCGCAGGATAGAAAGTTTGAGGCTAATGCATGACCGTTCCCCGTGTATACCCAGGGCCGGCCGCACCATTTCTGTTCGCGGGCACCGTTCGCTCGATCTCGACGGGCTCTCGCAATGCGCGTTCCTCAAGTTAGGCCCCATCCATCCGATAAGACCATTGGGAGATTCCGCGCTGGCATCGTTTCGCCGGTATGCGGATAAAGGGACGCGATGGATGAATTGACGAGGGAATTCCTGATTGAAAGCCAGGAAGGGCTGGACCGCATGGAGCGTTGTCTGACCGACCTGGAAGAGCGGCCGAACGATGCTGCTCTGCTGGCGGACATCTTCCGATCGGTGCACACCATCAAGGGGACCACTGGCTTCCTCGGCTTCAAACGGCTGGAAAAGCTCGCGCATGCGGGCGAGAATCTGCTGGGCCTGCTTCGCGAAGGCAAGCTTGCTGCCAGCGCCCCAATCATTACCGGGCTGCTCCAGTTGCTTGACGGTCTTCGCTCCATCCTCAAAACGATTGAAGCCGACGGCCAGGAGGGCGATGGCGCCGATACCGCACTCATCGCCAATCTCGACCAGCTGCAGTCCCCCGCGAAGGCGGAGGAGTCGAAACACGCCGCTCGCCCGCGCGCTTCTTCTATGCGAGCGCAGGTCGTGCGTAAGCAGGCGCCTTCGCAAGAGGCTGTTGTTGAAAAAGCTCTTCAAGAACCCGTTCCTGCCGTCGAAATAGCGCCCGCGTTCCTTGCGGCCTCCACCCCGCCCGTGCCCCCCGAAGCATCCGAGGCCGACGCAACGCGCGCCCGGGTGACTCCCGTGACTTCCGCCGCGGAAAGCTCGCTGCGCGTCGATGTGACCCTTCTCAACCGGATGATGAACCTGGTCGGAGAACTGGTCCTCACCCGCAACCAGGTGTTACAAGCGACCTCGGCCGATCCCAAGATGACCTTGCTGTCGCGCCGCCTCGATATGGTCACTGCCGATTTGCGCGAATCGGTCATGAAGGCCCGGATGCAGCCGGTCTCGAACGTCTTCTCGAAGATGCCGCGCATGGTGCGCGACCTCTCGCAATCTCTGCGCCGCCGCGTGCGCCTGCAGATGGAAGGCCAGGAGACGGAACTCGACAAAAGTCTTCTCGAAGCCATCAAGGACCCGTTGACCCATGCTGTGCGGAACTCGCTCGATCACGGCATCGAATCTCCCGAACAGCGCGAGGCCGCGGGCAAGGATCCGGAAGGTACGCTCCGATTGCGCGCCATGCAGGAAGGCAGCCACGTCATCATCGAGGTCTCCGACGATGGCGCCGGCATCGCGGTTGAAAAAGTGCGTGAGAAGGCCGTCGAGCGCGGGTTGATCTCCGCCGACCGTGCCGCTCTTCAATCCGAGCAGGAGCTGCTCCAGCTGATTTTTCTGCCCGGATTCTCCACTGCAGCATTCGTCTCCAATGTGAGCGGTCGCGGCGTGGGCATGGATGTTGTGCGCACCAATGTTGAGAAGATCGGCGGCAAGGTCGAGATTGATTCCCGGGTCGGCAAAGGCACCACTCTGCGTTTACGCATTCCGCTGACCCTGGCGATCATTCCCGCACTCATTGTGCGCAGCGTCCATCAGAGTTTTGCCCTGCCCCAGGGCGCGCTCTCCGAACTTGTCCATGTCACGCCCGAACAGGCGGCTACGACCATCGAATGGATCGAAGATGCGCCGCTGTACAGGCTGCGCGGCAAGCTTCTCCCTCTGGTTTTTCTTGAACGCCTGCTGACACCGGCCGCGTTGGACGAAAATGCTCGCGAGCGCGACAGGTTCATTGCCATCCTCGATGCCGATGGGCGCCGCTTTGGCTTGGTTGTGGACGGCCTGGCTGACCCGGAAGAGATCGTCGTCAAGCCTCTCTCCGCGGCGCTCAAAGGCATCGGCCTTTATTCCGGCGCCACGGTGCTCGGCAACGGAGATCTGGCCCTCATTCTCGACCCCGGTTCCATCGCCATGAAGGTTGGAGTGTCGATGAGCGGCGAAGAAAAGGGCACGCGGGAGGCCGAAGAGGAGGGTGTCGATAGGAACAAGGGCGCCGAATACCTCCTTGTTGAGGCTGCCGGACGCAAGGCCGCGGTGCCGCTGGGCGATGTCCTGCGCATCGAACAAATGCCCATCAAGCGCGTCGAGTACGTCGGCATCCGCCCCGTGATTAATTTCGATGGCCAATTGCTTCCAGTCGACGATACGGCCGGCATTCTGGCCGCCGCAGAGGGCAACCCGGAGGCCCCGATTGTCGTGGTGGTCTGCCGCGATGGCAACCGGCATGTCGGCATCGCGGTTTCGCATGTGCTCGATGTTGCCACCGGAGCCGAACTCTATGAAGCCGGCACCAGCCTGCGTACAGAAGCCGT
The DNA here is from genome assembly GCA_963745845.1 of uncultured Acidobacteriaceae bacterium. Taxonomy (GTDB): domain Bacteria; phylum Acidobacteriota; class Terriglobia; order Terriglobales; family Acidobacteriaceae; genus Telmatobacter. Next base: position 1,452,288 of record CAVUZE010000008.1, read on the forward strand.
GACGCTTCTCAAGGAGTGCGTGACCGGCATCGTTAATCTCGGAGGCATCGCCGATCTCCCGGCCGACGAGACTGATTCGAATCAGTGGAGCCCGACTGCGGAGGCAGTTCAATGAGCAATCAAGCGGCAGCGCGGCGTAAGGAAAAATCGGCATCGACGCTGGTGGAAATCTGTTCCGTCCGGCTTGGCAACGCGCTCTATGGCGTGCCGATCAGTCACATCCTGGAAATTGTCGGGTCAGCCCGGCCGCAGCCCGTGCCCCTGGCTCCAAGATTCGTCGGCGGATTGGTTCACTATCGCGGCGACGTTCTCACTGCAGTGAGCCTTCGCCAGCTGCTGCACTTGCCGCCTCTCGATGGACCCCAGGACATTCTCGTGCTCGAGAGTCCTGGCGGATGTTTCGGCCTGCTCGTTGATTCGGTCGGTGAGGTCCTCACCGTTCCATCGGCCGATTTCGAGCCTAACCCCTCCACCCTCGACGAGGCTCGCAGAGATCTGATTGCGGGAGCTTACAAGCTTCAGAATGCCCTGATGGTCATGCTCGACCCCGAGCGTCTGGATCCGGTCCGGCTTGGCGTGGCCGAGGCAGCTTGAGGCTGCGGAGAAAGATATGCGAGCACTCATTGTCGACGACTCGCGCTTCGTGCGCGGCTATGTGCGCGGTCTGCTGGAAGAGAAGGGAATTGAATGCGAAGAAGCCGGCGACGGGCAGGCGGCGCTCGATCTTGTTCTCAGTGGGGGACCATTCGCCCTCGCGCTTGTCGATTGGAACATGCCGGTAATGAATGGCCTCGATCTGTTGACCCAGCTGCGAGCTCGCGGTTTTTCGGGGATCAAGGTCATGATGGTTACCACCGAAGCTGAGAACGATTTCATTCTTCGAGCCCTCGATGCCGGGGCTGACGAGTATTTGATGAAGCCGTTCGACGGCGAAGCGCTGACGGAAAAACTGGCCATGCTCGGTCTGGCCGAGGTCTGATCAATGGCCTCGACCCGACGCACGCGCGTGCTCATCGTTGACGACTCAGCGGTCATGCGCAGCCTTTTGCGCTCCGTCATTTGCACCGACGCCAAATGCGAAGTGGTCGGCACCGCTGCGAACGACGGATCGGCCCTGGCCCTGCTCGATGAGCTTCACCCCGATCTGGTCCTGCTCGACGTCGAGATGCCGGTCATGGATGGGCTCGAAACACTCCGCAAACTCCGCAGCCGAGGGCAAAAGATGCCGGTCATCATGTGCAGCTCGCTCACGCAGCGCGGCGCGCGCGTCACCATCGAGGCCCTCGCCAGCGGCGCAACGGACTATGTCGCCAAACCCTCAGGCCAGGCCAGTGCCGTCGAAGCAAGCCGGACCCTTGCACGCGAACTCCTACCCAAGATCTCCGCACTGACCACAGTTCTGCACCTCACGCCGTCTACCCCTCTTGCGCGGCGCTTTCCCGTGCTTCCCGAATCCTTGCCGGTCTCCCGCAATCTGCCCATCATCGCGAGTCCGTCCGTACTGGTGATCGGCGTTTCGACCGGAGGTCCGGCCGCGCTCGATATTCTCCTGCCGGCATTGCCTGCGAGCTTGCCAATTCCCGTCCTCGTCGTTCAGCACATGCCCGAGCTCTTCACGCGTTTACTCGCGGAACGCCTCAGTCAGCGCTGTCCCCTGCACGTGAGCGAAGCGGCCGAGGGGGATGCCGTTATCCGCGGCCACATCTTTATTGCCCGTGGCAACTGGCACCTTGAGATTCTTAGCTCGGCCAGGTCGGGTCAGCCCGCAACGCTGCATCTGACCCAGGCGCCCCCAGAGAACCACTGCCGCCCCGCAGTCGATGTCCTCTTTCGCACCGCAGCTGTGCACTACGGTTCGGGAGTGCTCGCGGTCGTTCTCACCGGCATGGGCTCCGACGGCCTCGCCGGCTCCAGTGTGGTACGTGCCCAGGGAGGTGCTGTGCTGGCACAAGACCAAGCCACGAGCGCGATCTGGGGAATGCCGGGCGCCGTTGCGCGCGCGGGGTTGGCGCAGCGCATTCTTCCCATTCTGGACATCGCTCCCGAGATCATTCGGCTTGCCAGCCGCAGCCAGGGCGAACGCACCGAACGGCGCGAGGCGGTGGTCCTGTGATCGCTACGTCCGCAAATGTCGACTACGGGTTTCTGCGCGAGATTGTCGGCCGCCTGTCGCACAATGTTCTCGATCCCTCGCGCGACTACCTTTTCGAAACGCGCCTCTCTCGTTTGTTGCGCAATGAAGGCATGACGCACCTCGAGGAACTCGTCTGCCACCTCCGAATCAGGAAGAATCCGGCCCTTGAGAGAACCATCGCCGAGGCCATGACCATCAACGAAACCAGCTTCTTCCGCGATGGCCGTCCGTTCGAGTTGCTTCGCATCGAATTGCTGCCGGCTCTGATCGAAGCCCGCCGCATGACGCGCACCCTCCGGTTCTGGAGCGCGGCCTGCTCCACCGGTCAGGAAGGTTACTCGCTCGCCATGCTGATTCGAGAGAGTTTCCCCTCGCTCGCAAATTGGAACATTCACATCGAAGGGACCGACATCTGCAATGAGGTTGTCGAACGCGCGCGCCGCGGCCTCTATCACCGCATCGAGATGAATCGCGGACTTCCCGCGCGCCACGTCGTCCGCTACTTCGATCACGTGGGGGAAGATTGGGTGGCTAAGCCCGAGATTCGCCAGCTCTGCAACTTCCGCCAGGCCAACCTCTGCCAGCCACCGCTCCCGTTTCATGAGCGCTTCGATGTCATCTTCCTGCGCAACGTGATGCTTTACTTCTCGCAAGAGACCCGCCGCACCTTGATGGCCGGCATTCATAAGCTCCTTGCGGCAGATGGGATTCTGTTCCTTGGGTCTGCCGAACAGCCGTCCGACTCCTCTCTCTGGAACGCTGTTCTTGCCGGCGGAACCTGTCATTTCCGGCCTCGCCCTCTTACTTGACGCGGTTGAAGTGGTGCCAAAAGTAATGGGTGTCTGGCCCAGACGAGGGAGGAATTCTCATACCAAAGAGGAATTGACGGGAGTAGAATCCACTGGTGAAACGGCTGTCTTTCCGCCCAGCCTTTCGGCCCGCACCATGCGGTCGAAGTCAAAAAAACTCAGCCGGGGCCTGATTTCTCTTGGTATTGAAACCGGAGTTCCTATGACTTTTGCCAATGGTTCGTCCCTAAAACATTCGTCTTCGGACCGCCGCCGAAGTGAACGCAGGACCTCGCCTGAACTCGCCGCTTATCTGTGGATTGGGACGCTTCCGAAACAGGCAGGCATCCGGGATATCAGCTCGACCGGAGTTTACATTCTCACCCGCGAGCGCTGGGCTCCAGGGGACCTGGTTTCAATGACCCTGCAACGAAGGGGACCGCTCGAGGGGAACTTCGAACGGAGGGTTGCCGTGCAGGCCAAGGCCGTTCGCTGGGGTGATGACGGCATCGGCATGTCTTTCGTTCTGCCATCAGGGATGGATCTACGCCTCTGGGAGAGCCCGCTGAAAAGCTCGGCCGAACAAACCGAGCCGGAAGATATTCTGCGCGAATTCCGCATGGCCGGGGCCCTCGCCTTCCTGCAACGGATCTCTCCTGATGCGGCGGAAGACGTGGGGCGCCTGCTCCGCGAAGGCTTGAGCAACTTCCGGATTGCCAGCGCCATGGCCATCGTGCTCACGGCCGAGAAGATGATCTCCTTCGCCTCAAACCCGGAAAGAATGAGAGCGCCGGCGTCCATTGTTTCGCGCATCGTGGAAGAGGGTTCCTGGGCCGACGCAGAAGCAACGCAGCATCTTTGGGCCGGCCTCCTGGCTACCTCCTGCACGCTCAACGGGCGCGATGAATCGAATCTGACCTTTGTCAACATGCTTTGCAAGCTCACTTCGTCGCATGTCCGTATCCTGAGTGCAGCGTGCACCAAGGGAACAAAATTCATGGCAGGAATGGAACGGATTTCTTCCCGACCGATCACGTTGACTGCGCAGGATATGACGCATATCACCGGCTCGCGCGATCTGATCCGGATTCATCGGGATCTCGAATATCTCTCCGATCTCGGACTGCTCACGACCAGCGTCCGATCGCATTCCTTCTCTCCTCTTGAAACCACCGACATCGCTCCAACCAGCCTCGGCCTCCAGCTTTTCGCCCGCTGCAGCGGGCATCGCGGCGAGGCGCAGGAGTTTTACGGTGTTTCCCGTGCACGGCGCTCTCATATTCTTGGCGGCCCGGAATTTAAGGCCCAGGACGAAGTGCCTAAATAGCCATCCGGGTCTTTCCGGAAATTCAGAGGGAGCAAGTCGCCTCGCAGGCAATAGAGGAAAAAACGCCGCTCATCCCTCGCCCAACAGCCGCTGCACTTCCTCATGCAGACGCGCAGTGATCTCTGCTTCTGTTTCCTCGGCGCCAAATGTCAGCGGTTCGCCGACATGCACCTCAATCGTTCCCGAACGAAACCATCCTCGACCCCGCGTCTTCAATTCGCCCAGCCCACGAATTCCCACCGGAAGCACCGCGGTCTGTGCCTGCTTGACCAATAGCCCGATTCCGGGGCGAAAGCGCGCGAGCTCCCCTGCCGCCGAACGCGTCCCTTCGGGGAACACCATCACGTTGAATCGCCGATCCAGCGCTTCGCCTGCATGCGCGAAACTGCGCTGAAAGTCCCGGCGACGTGGCAACGGAAATACGTTATAAAGCGCAGTCACCAGGAAATACGCAAGCGGTCCGAAAAGCATGAAGCGATTCTGGCCCGGACCCCGCTCCGGATTGTGGAAATGCCGGTAATCCTCGAGCATTTCACCCGACATCGCGACTGCCATGCGCCTCCGCATCGCACCGGGGAGTGCGTACTCAACCAGCGGCGCGTCAAACGCCGTCACGTGATTTCCAATCACGAGCATCGGTTCCGAAGTATCCAAATCGCCGCGCTTCACCACCCGCGGATGCGCCAGGAACCACATCAGCGGTTGTGCGATCAACTCGAGAAACAAAGTTCGTGCCCACGCCACCGGCCCCCACCACGGCCAGCGCGGATAGATGTATGTCGCCCGCTCCGGTTTGGTTGGAGCGTTGACAACCTGCGTCGGTAGCGCCTGCTCCCGGATGTCGGCCAAATTCGATGTTTTCCCAGCCTCAGGAAAAGCTGCCCTGGCCTGCTCGCGATCAGCATCGTGTCCCGTGATCCCTGCTCCCTGATCCCTCGCCGAGGTCCCCATCGACAGGTCTTCGCTGTTCCCTGTCTTGTGGTCTCCCACGAGCTTTCTTAGTTCCCCAAGGGTCCGCACCTCATCCAGAGCCCGCTCTTCCGTCAACGCTCCGAGCCGCTCCTCCAAAGCCGCCGCCAGTTGCGCGCGCCCGAGGCTGTCCAGATGCAAATCCTCGCTGAGGTGCAGTTCATCGCCCCCGCCGGCAGGCGCCTCACCGGTGATCGCCGCAATCACTGCCAGCAGCCAGTCGCCATTCGCGGAAAATCGGGCATCGACAGGCTTCGCCTTGCCGTTAGTTGCCGCGTTCGCCGCTGCCACCCAAGCCGCCACGGTTTTGCGCCGCACCTTGCCGGTCGAGGTTCGCGGCAGATCTGGTTCCGGCCAAACCGCCCATCGCCGTACGCGCTGAAACTCTGCCAGTCTTTTGTTTGCGTGCGTCACGGCCGTGGCTACCTGGTTGGCCGCGCCGCGCACAGCAATCACCGCATACGCTTCCGGGCCACTCGCCGTCTCGATCGGGACCACCGCGCAACCTGCCACTCCCGGTTCCTGCTCGATCGCTTCTTCCAGATCTTCCGGGTGAATGTTGACCCCTGCCGCTGTCACAATGGTCTCGCTCTTGCGCCCCAGGAATTTCAGTTCGCCCGATGCCTGCTCTTCGGCGATATCGCCGGTGGCCAACCACTGGTCCTCGCGCCTTTGCAACCCGCCGCCGCTCCAGGTTGCATCGGAAATCATCGGCCCGCGCACCAGCACCTCGCCATCCGGTCCCAGTTTCACCTCTCGCCCCGGCAACGGCTTGCCGATCGTTCCTCTTGCCACGTGGAATGGATGATTCAAAGTGATCAATGCGGTGGTCTCCGTCATGCCGTAGCCCTGAACCACCACGAATCCCAGCGCGTTCCAAAATTGTTCGAGCGGCCCCGGCAGCGCGCCGCCGCCCGAAATCAGCGCCCAGAACTTCAGCCCTATTTCCCAGTGCAAATCGCGGAAGACCCACCACCGCTTCCAGGGATTCACACCCTGGGCGGCCGCCACGCGGTCTGCGAGTCCCGCCTGCGTCGACTCAAGATGCGACTTGAGCAGGGCCATCACGCGCGGCACCGCCGCCAGCACACTGATCCGCTCGCGCTTGATGGTTTCAAGCAGTCTCGGCGCCACCAAACGATTCTCAAAGTGCACTTCGGCGGCAAAGATCGCTGGTACCCAGAGCCCCATCGTCTGCCCAAAGACGTGGCTGAGAGGCAGCGTGTGCAGAAAGCGCAGCGGATGAAAGATCCGCTCGTACTTCATGTAGGGCCGCGCGCCACGCTCAATTGGATCCACGCTGGCCAGCACATTGCCGTGCGTATGCACGATGCCCTTGGGCTCGCCCGTTGTTCCTGAGGTAAAGAGGATTTGCAGCGGTGTAGCGTGATTCAACCCGGGCACCGGGCCTGCCTCCTGTTCGGGAAGGAAAGTGAGCCACTCTTCGAATGCCAGTTTTGGCCAATCGCGGGGCAGCTTTCGCACCAGCCCGGCGTTGCCCACCACTAGCTTCGGTTTCACATCTGCAGTCACGCGCGCTGCGAACTCCGCAGTCCCGTACGCGTCCAGCGGCACCGCGAGCGCCCCGCGCAGCAGGATGCCGTAGAACGCTGCCACCCATTCCGCGCTGTTTTCGGCCCACAGCACCACGCGTTCGCCCGGCCCGATACCACGCTGCTCTAGCAACGCCGCAAAACGCCCAGCCAGCCGCGCAATCTCACCGTAGGTTGCGACCCGGCGCCGGATCCCCTGCATGCGGACCACGGCGATCCCACGATCGAACCGGCGAAAGTCATCCATCAGTGTTGCTAGGTGCTCGCGCATTCTTTCTCCGGCAACTTTTTGCCAGCTGCATGACCGAACTGCTTCAAGTGAGTCTATGCCCTTGTGATTAAAGTGAATGTAGGAAGGATGCACCGTCTGCACCGGCATTGAGGCCTTTATTGCCGTGTCTGCGGAAAGAAAAGGGCTCGATGACTAGTTGAAGTATTCTTTGAACTCCGTAGCAATTGAACGGACACCAGCCACTCTACGCTGCTCTTCAAATCTCTGTTCCGACCCTGCTTTCTTCGCTTCCTCTTCGCCGCCCCGCGCGTTATTCTCTCAGCAGGCATGTCCCCACGCTCACTGCATTCCGATCCCGAGCCGCCTGCACAAGAAACCTGTTCTCCTTTGACTGTGGGCGAGCAGGGAAGCGAACCATTCGCCTGCTTCCATCCGGTCACGGCCGAGTGGTTCCATGCCGTCTTTGACGCGCCGACCGCTCCGCAGCGTCTGGGCTGGCCTGTGATCGCGCGCGGTGAGAGCGCCCTCATCCTCGCCCCCACCGGAACCGGGAAAACCCTCACTGCCTTCCTCTGGTGCCTGGATCGCTTGATGCTCCACCCGCGTCCTCAAGGAGCGAATCGAGGCTGCAAGATCGTCTACATCTCACCCCTGAAAGCCCTAGCCGTTGACGTCGAGCGTAACCTTCGTTCCCCTCTTGCCGGGATCGCCAACATGGCCCGTCGGCGGGGCGTACCGTTCCATGAACCGCTGATCAGCGTGCGCACCGGCGACACGCCGCAGCGCGAGCGCGCCCGTTTCCGCCGCCATCCGGCCGACATCCTCATCACCACCCCCGAGTCGCTCTACCTGATGCTGACCTCCGGCGCAGCCGACGCCCTGCGCACAGTAGATACCCTCATCATCGACGAGATCCACGCCCTCGTCCCCACCAAGCGCGGCGCTCACTTGGCTCTGTCCCTCGAACGCCTCGAAGCTTTGGGGAAAAGGCCCCTGCAACGCATCGGATTATCCGCCACACAGCGCCCATTGGAGGAAGTAGCCCGCTTCCTGGGCGGTGTGGAAATCTCTGTGGAAAACTCCGAGACAGCAAATTCATCGCCTTCACCACAACTTGAAATTTCAGAGACTTTCGCAACAGAACTTCAAGTGCCGGATGAGTTCTCTTCCGTAGCAGAATCGGCCCACGAGCTACGCGAAACCGCACCTCTTCGCTACCGTCCAGTCACCATAGTCAACGCCAGCGCTCCCAAGCAGTTAAAGCTGCGTATTGAAGTTCCAGTTGAAGATATGGCGCACCTGAACGCTATCGAGGAGCTACCCAGCGGGCCAGCCTCCCAGATGCCCCGCCGCGTGTCGATATGGAATGCAATTCATCCGCGTCTTCTCGAACTCATCCGGGAGCGGAATTCCACAATCCTCTTCGTCAACAGCCGCCAGGTGGCTGAGCGATTAGCGGGCGCAATCAACGACCTTGCGGATGAGCCAATCTGTCGCGCCCATCACGGTTCCCTCGCCGCCCACCAGAGATCGGTGATCGAAGAGCAGCTCAAGGCCGGTCAGATCAAAGCTCTCTGCGCCACCTCGACGTTGGAGCTTGGCATCGATATGGGCGCCGTCGATCTTGTGATCCAGATTGAAGCTCCGCCCTCGGTCGCCAGTGGCATGCAGCGCATCGGCCGTGCGGGCCACTCCGTCGACGCCGTCAGCGAGGGCATTCTTTTCCCCAAATACCGCGCCGATCTCGTTGCCTGCGCCGCCGTCACCCGCGCCATGCACGAGGGCCACATCGAGTCCACCCGTTTCCCGCGCAATCCCCTCGACGTGCTGTGCCAGCAGCTCGTTGCCATCTGCGCCCATCCGCCGTTCCCATCCGCTCCGCTACCGAAGTTTCGCAGGTTGAAGACCCGTGGCTCCTCGAACCCCGCGAACGCCGCTCACTCCGCCAACCCCGCCCCTCCCGAAGTGCCCGTCGACTTCCTTTACGACCTCGTCCGCCGCGCCGCTCCCTTCGCCGGACTGACCCGCTCCAGTTTCGAGGGTGTCCTCGACCTGCTCAGCGGCCGCTACCCCTCCGACGAATTTGCCGAGCTGCGTCCGCGCCTCACCTGGGACCGCATCCGCAACGTGGTCACCGCCCGCGACGGTGCTGCACGCCTCGCCATCCTCAACGCTGGAACCATCCCCGACCGCGGCCTCTATGGCGTCTTCCTGGCCCACACCGAGGGCAAGTCGATCCGAGTCGGAGAGCTCGACGAAGAGATGGTCTTCGAGTCGCACCCCAACGAGACCTTCATCCTCGGTGCCTCCACCTGGCGCATTGAGGACATCACCCACGATCGGGTTCTCGTGGTCCCCGCTCCCGGTGAACCCGGCAAAATGCCCTTCTGGAAGGGAGACGGCCCCGGCAGACCGCTCGAATTCGGTCGCCGCATCGGCGCACTCGTCCGCGAGCTGCGCGGCCTGCCCAAGCCCGCAGCTCTCACCCGCCTTGTTGCCGAACACGACCTCGACCCCAATGCTGCCGAAAACCTCCTTCAGTTTCTCGCGGACCAGGAAGCCTCCACCGGCCAGGTCCCCGATGACTGCACCATCGTCATCGAGCGTGTCCGCGACGAGCTCGGTGACTGGCGCGTCTGCGTGCTGACACCGTTCGGCAGCCGCATTCACATCCCGTGGGCGATGGCCGTCAGCGCCCGCATTCGTGCGTCCGGCGGCCCTGAAGTCGAAACCCTCTGGGGCGACGACGGCTTTGTTCTCCGCTTTCCGGACACCGATGAGCCTCCAGATCCCGACTGGTTCCTTATCGAATCCGCCGAAGCCATGCGCCTCGTCCTGCGCCAGCTCGGGTCCACAGCATTATTCGCAGGCCGTTTCCGCGAAGCCGCAGGCCGTGCGCTCTTATTGCCACGCCGCCGCGCAGACCAGCGCTCACCGCTCTGGCAACTGCGCAAGCGTTCCTACGATTTGCTCAGCGTAGCCTCGCGCTACCCATCGTTCCCGCTGCTCCTCGAAGCCTACCGTGAGTGCCTGCGCGATTTCTTCGACATGCCCGCGCTGCTCGAAACCCTTCGCGCCATCGAACAGCGCCAGCTTCGCGTGCACATTGTCGAAACCCGCAAGCCCTCGCCCTTTGCGTCCTCGCTGCTGTTCAGCTATGTCGCCAACTTCCTCTATGACGGCGATGCGCCCCTCGCCGAACGTCGCGCGCAGGCCCTCACCATCGATCAGGATCAGCTCCGCGAGCTCCTTGGCGAAGCCGATCTCCGGGAGCTCCTCGACCCCGATGCCATCGCCGAAGTGGAAGAGACCGCGCAATGCCTGCCTGAAAACTACCGCGCCCGTACCGCAGACGGCATCCACGATCTCTGCCTCCGTCTTGGCGATTTGTCCAGGGCAGAACTAGCGCGTCGAGTCGTTGATGCGTCGGTGCTCGAATCCATAGACCGCCTGGTCCGCGCCCGTCGCCTGCTTGAACTGCGCATCGCAGGCGAACGCCGTCTTGTCGCAGCCGAGGATGCAGCCCGCTATCGCGATGCCCTCGGCATTCCTCTGCCTCCCGGTCTTCCCACCGCGCTTCTCGAGCCTGTGGCGCATCCGGTGCTCGAACTCGTCCGCCGGTACGCCCGCACCCATGGCCCCTTCACGCTGCGTGAACCCGCAGACCGCTTTGCCCTCGACCCAACTGTCGTTGAAAATGCGCTTCGCTCGCTTGCCGCGGAAGGCCGCGTCCTCGAAGGCGGCTTCCGCCCCACCGGTCTCCATCGGGAGTGGTGCGACGCAGAAATCCTCCGCCAGATTCGCCGCAAATCGCTCGCCAAGCTCCGCCGCGAAGTCGAGGCCGTCGAGCAGCACACCCTGGCTCGCTTCCTCGGCCATTGGCAGGGTCTGCTCGCGCCGCGCCGCAGCGGTCCCGCGCATTTGGATGCGCTCCTCGATGCCATCGAAAACCTGCAAGGCGCGCCCATTCCTGCCTCGTTGCTGGAAACCTCCATCCTGCCCGCCCGCGTCTCCGGCTACGATCCGGCTGGTCTCGATACACTCATCGCCGCCGGAGAAGTTGCCTGGGCCGGCGTCGAGCCGATCGGCGAACGCGACGGCCGCATCGCTCTATACCTCGCCGACAAACTTCCTTTGCTGGCTCAGTCCCGACCCATCACGGAGCCGCTGAACGAAAAGGAGACGAAACTTCTCGCCGTCCTCGAATCCACCGGAGCCAGCTTCTTTGATCCGCTCCATCAGGCCATTGGCGGCGGCTATCCCGGCGAAACCATCGATGCCCTCTGGAGCCTCGTTTGGCGCGGCTTCGTCACAAACGACTCGCTCCACGCTCTGCGCGCCTACATTCTTCGACCCGAGAGCGCCCGCACGCCTCGCCGACTGCAAACTGGAGTCGTTTTTCGTTCCCGCCGCACTACTCCGCCCAACGCGCAGGGCCGCTGGTCGCTGCTTCCCCTCCGCACACCAAAGGGAACCGAAGGCGCTCCAACAAGCACAGAGGCCAGTCATGCTCTCGCCCTCCAACTGCTCAGCCGCTACGGCATTCTCACCCGCGAAGCCGTCGCCGCCGAAAACATTCCCGGCGGTTTCAGTGCTGTCTACGATGTGCTCAAGGCCCTCGAAGAATCAGGCCGCATTCGCCGCGGCTACTTTGTCGCGGGTCTGGGCGCAACCCAATTCGCACTTCCCGCCGCAGTCGATCTGCTCCGCCAGCTGCGCACCGAGCCTCCTGCCGAAAAACCCGAATTCGTGCAACTCGCTGCGACCGATCCCGCCAACCCGTACGGTTCCGTCCTGCGCTGGCCCGACCTGCCCGTGATGGATGATGATTCTGAAACAGCTCCTCGGATCCTTACCCGGGCAGCCTACGCCGAAGTGATCCTGCGCAATGGCCAGCTTGTTGCGTGGCTCCGCCGCAACAATCCCAACCTCCTCGTCTTTCTGCCCCCCGATGAACCGGAGCGCTCGCAAGCAGCCGCCGGTCTTGCCCACTTTCTCTGCGATCGCGGCCAACAGCGCATGCAGGGTGGCCGTCACCTCGGCGTCCTCATCACCACCATCAACGGCCAGCCGGTTACGGCGCATTTCCTGGCGCGCTTCCTGATGGACGCAGGCTTCTACTCAGGCCCCCTCGGCATGCACTTGCGCCGCATCCCGCTGCCGGTAGCGCAGCAAGAACCGCGCGTATCCGAGTTTCAATAATCTGCCAGCTAAGATTCAAACAGAAGAGACCAAAGCTACTTCTGGTTCAAATCGCGAATCATCTTTCGCGTCGTCTCATCGGCCTTCAGCCAGTCGAGCAGCCGTTCGGTAACATCCACGCTCCGCGCAGGTGCATCGTGAGCTGGCGCAACAACCACGCTCGACACATGGTCGCTCTTCTCAATCTCGGCAAATGCCGGTTGCAGCGCCTCCAGAACGTTGCCGATGTCGGCGTTACCCCAAAGCTGCCCATGAGCCATCTCCTGCGCTTTGCCAAACCACGCATCGAGCTCTTCAACCTTGTTTGTATCGTCTGCGCGCTTTGCTTCCCCAAGTTCGCTTCGCTTCTGCTTCAATGTGGCGGCCCACAGCGGTGATCGATAGTAGGCCAGGACGATCGCCTGCCGATTGAACGTGCCAACTCGGTTTTCTTGTGCAGGAATTCTGGTCGAAATAAGTGTAAGAAGAACTGCGGTAACCAAAACGAACATGCGCTTCATTGCCAAAGAGTCTCCCTTCGGCCGCGGCAGCACGGCGGTGCGATTCTACGCTGGGCGGCCAGGCGTCCGATGTGACGAAATCCGAGATGTATATGTCTCTGATGCCAGCGTTCAATCTTCCACATCTTTGCCGCGGCGCGCTCGCTACAATCGACGAATGCCCGAAGGCGATACCATCTTTCGCACCGCGCGAGCGCTCGGCCGTGCACTCGCCGGGCGTCCCATCACAGGCTTCCGGTCCAACTATCCGTTGCTCACGCGCTTTCACGACGACACGCCCTTCACCGGCCAGCAGGTCGAGCGCGTCGAATCGCGCGGAAAATGGGTGCTGATCTATTTCTCCGGCGGCGGCATCCTCGTTACCCACATGCTGATGAGCGGCAGCTGGCACATCTACCGCATCGGTGAGTCGTGGCAGCAGCCGGGCCGAAACATGCGGATCGTGCTCGAAAACAGCGCGTGTCAGGCCGTGGGCTTTCGCGTTCCCGTCGCGCAGATGCACACCATCCGCTCGCTCGCTCGCGACACCCGCATTCCGCAGCCAACCACCGACGTGCTCAATGCTGATTTTGACGCCGAAGCCGCGGCGCTGCGACTGCTGGCCTGTGCGCACGAAGAGATCGGCGACGTTCTGCTTCATCAGGAAGTTCTCGCCGGCGTCGGCAACGTCTTCAAGTCCGAAGTCTGCTTCGTCACCGGCATTAACCCCTTTTGCAAAGTCGCGAATCTGCGCGCCGATGAAATTGATGCGCTAATCCAAACCTCGCAGAAGCTTGTCGAGGCCAATGTTCTCGAAGATTCCGGCGACATGATCGTGACCTATCGCGGCCAGCACCGCCGCACCACGCATCAATCCAGTCCTGGGGAGAGTCTGTGGGTTTATAGCCGCAATGGAGATCCCTGCCGACGTTGCGGCGAACCCATTCGCCGACGCATCCAGGGCCCCGATGCCCGCGTCACATTCTGGTGCCCACAGTGCCAGCCCATGCCGGACGGCCGCGATATTGACGGTTAGCACGGACTCAGTTGCTCGGCTTGCCGATTCCAAAGATTTTCTGAAAAATGTTTCGATGATCTGGTGGATGATCGCAAGGATCGGTCGGAGCGGTTCCGTCGAGGAATGCAGCATCGTAGGAATCCGGGCAGGCTGCATCGCTCAAGAGATTGGTTGCCTTGTCCAAACTCACCACTTCGACGCCGTCCGGCTCAGAGAATTCGTGCACGTCGGAGTACTGTGGCAGCTGCACCGCTTTCTTCATGAACTCTGCCCACACCGGCGCCGCCGCATGCGCACCCTCCAGATCGATGTCGGTGTAGTCGTCGTTTCCCACCCACACCACGCACAGCAGGTTTGTTGTGAATCCTGCAAACCACGCATCATGACTGGTGCCCGTCTTTCCGGCGGCAGGAGAAACGAAGCCCATGTTCCGCACACCGGCGCCCGTGCCTTCGCCGCGCAACACATCTTCCATCATGCTCGTCGTCAGGAACGCCACGCGCGGATCAAGGACCTGCTTCGACTTCGATGCGTAATCCTGAATCACGTCGCCTGAAGGCGTGCGCACACTGGCCAGCATCCAAGGGTCGAGATGCAGCCCATTATTGGCGAAAATCGTGTACGCGCCAGCCATTTCCAGCGGCGTCGCATCATAGGATCCAATCGCCATGGAGGGCGTGCCACGCGCACTCTTGATGCCCGCATCGCGCGCCAACTGCGCCACACGATCGAACCCCACCATCGACGCCAAGCCAATCGTCGCGTTGTTCAGCGAGCGCTGCAAGGCATACCGCGCAGTCACTTCATCGTGATACTGCCCGTGCATGTTGCGCGGCGTGTACTCGTACTCTGTGCCCTCACCATAGGTCGTCTGCTGGTCGTTCAGCATGGTCACCGGCGAAAACAAGTGGTCCTGCCCCCCGAGCATGGTGCCTTCGGCCGCCGTAGCAAAGGCTGTCGCATAAACAAACGGCTTAAAGATCGAGCCTGTCGGCCGATGCGCGACCGCGTGATTCACCTGGCTATTGCCGTAACTGCGCCCGCCCACCAGCGCGAGCACCTGTCCGGTGTGCGGGTTCAGCGCCACAAGCGCGATCTGCGGATAGATGTTGTCGTAGGGCTTCCCCAATTTCTTTGCACGCGCATGCAACCGGTCCACCTGGGCATCGATCATCGGCGCGGTGGTTTCTACCGCGGAGGTCGCCAGCTGTTGCAGGTCCGGATCGAGCGACGTGTAAATGCGCAACCCTTCGCCGTTGAAGTCGCGATCGCCCAGCTTCTGCACCAGCTCATCGCGCACCAGGTCGACGAAATAAGGCGCTTCGCTTGCATCCACGCTTCCTGGCGTCAGATGCAGGGGTTCTTCCTTGGCCTCTTCCGCTTGCTCCTTGGTAATGGCGCCAATCTCGACCATCGAATCCAGCACCAGGTTCCTGCGCTCCGTCGCACGTTCAGGATGCCGGAAGGGGCTGAGCCGGTTCGGACTCTGAATGATGCCGGCCAGCATCGCACACTCGGCTAGATCGAGCTGCCTCACATCCTTGCCGAAGTAGGCTTGCGCCGCTTCGCCGAAACCATTGATCGAAAAACTGCCGCGTTGTCCCAGGTTGATCTGGTTCGCGTACATCTCGAAGATCTGCTTCTTGGAAAACCGATGTTCGAGCTGGAACGTAATGATGATCTCTTTCAGCTTGCGCTTGATGCGGCGTTCCGGGGTCAGAAAGAAACCGCGCGCCAGCTGCATGGTCAACGTCGAGCCGCCTTCGACGTAATGGTGCCCCGGCGTCAGATCGTTGCGAATCGCGCCCAGGATGCGGATGTAATCGACACCGCCGTGATCGAAAAACCGCCGGTCCTCAATAGCCACCACCGCATGAACCAGGTTCGGCGGCAACTCGTCATACGTGACCAGCCGCCGCTTGATGCGATTGGCATCGCTGAGTCCGGTGATCAGCAGGGGCTCCAGTTCATAGC
Source organism: uncultured Acidobacteriaceae bacterium (assembly GCA_963745845.1). Lineage (GTDB taxonomy): Bacteria > Acidobacteriota > Terriglobia > Terriglobales > Acidobacteriaceae > Telmatobacter. The sequence goes on from CAVUZE010000008.1 coordinate 1,467,964, forward strand.
TGGCCAGCGCTTGCCCGTGATCGTCGGTGATCGAATCGACCTTGCCGCCGCTTACTCGAATCGTCGCCGAGTCTTCGGCATGATAGGACTGCGGACCCGGGCGCACTGTGATACTTTCGCCGTCTTCGCTGTAAGTGCCGAGTGGCGACTTTTTCGCCGCCTGATTGTTCGTATACCCGGCCTCGCGCAGCTCGTTCGAGATCAGATCAATGCCAAGCTTCTGTCCTGGGCGCACCTCGCGCGGCGCCGCATAGATCCTGGCAGTCTGCGCAAACAGCGGCTGCTTCAGGCGCTCGTCGACGATTCCTTCGTACTTGACGTAATAGAAGCTGCACACGCCCACCATCAAAACGCTCGCGACCGCGACACCTACCAGAGCGACGCGCAGCGCCAGCATGATCCAGGGATGGTTCCCCGTGGGCATCGCCAGCTTGATTTTCACCGCCATCGTCACTCCTCGATTCAGGTGTCACTTTCGAGCTTCTCTTGCCTGAATCTATCGTCGAAGTATGTCGCCGTGCATTTCCATCCAACCCCGAGAAATCAGAAGCTGGAAGCGAGCAAATCGTCTTCCTCAATCAGGCGCTTGAGGTGGGGCAGAGCGTCGTTCAACGCCACGTCCGAACTGGTCGCCTTCGCGCGCGAGAACAGTTCTACCTGCCCGCTGGCGGCCTTCTTGCCCACGTTGATCCGGTACGGAATTCCTATCAGATCGGCATCTTTGAATTTGACGCCGGCGCGCTCGTCGCGGTCATCCAGCAGCACGTCGAGCCCGGCAGCCTCCAACTCCGCCGCCAGTTTCTCACCGGTCTCGCGGAGCATTGCGTCGGCCATGTTGGTCACCGTCACCACTACCGTGAAAGGCGCGATCGTCTCCGGCAGCCAGAAGCCGTTCTGATCGTTCGACTGCTCGATCGCCGCGGTCAGAATGCGCTCGATGCCGATGCCGTAGCTGCCCATGATCGGCTTGACCTCTTTGCCATTCGGGTCCAGAACCCGCGCACCCATCGACTCTGTGTACTTGTAGCCGAGTTTGAAAATGTGCCCCACCTCAACGGCCTTGCCGACGACCAACTTGCCTTCACAGTTATCGACGGGGCAGGCCTCGCCTTCGTTTACGCTGCGGATGTCGGCCGTGAGCGTCCAACTGAAGTCGCGCCCCGGCACCACGTTGCGCAAGTGATAGTCCAGCTTGTTCGCGCCCGCGACAAGATTCTTCCGGCCCTCCAGCGACTTGTCGACCACTACCGTCAACCCATCGCCTAGCGGCTTCTCGTCAGGCTTCAATCCGACCGGCCCCAGAAACCCCGCCGGCCCATTGAAGTACTGTGTCAGTTCCTCGGCCTGCATGGTGCGCAGCTCCGCCGCACCCATCGCGCCCAGCAGCTTCGTCTCGTTCACCTGGTGGTCGCCGCGCAAAAATGCCGCTACACCATGCCAGGTGTCCTTTGCGGCGCCATCTCTTCCCACTGGCCCGCGTTTCAGCGCCATATACGCCACACACTTGATGTCGCTGGCAGGCGAGATCTTGAAGAACTCCGCCACATCGGAAATCGCCCCGCATCCCGGCGTGTACACCAACTCCGGCTTGCCATCCCCCGTAGCCACCATCTCGTCCAAAGGGTCAAGCCGTGAAACGGCCTTCTCAAGATTTGCCGCGTAGCCGCACACGGGACAGCTCGCAATCAGGTCCTCGCCCGCATCGGTATAGACCATGAACTCCTGCGACTGCGACCCGCCCATCGCTCCGGAATCGGCTTCAACGGCCACAAACTTCAACCCGCAACGGGTAAAGATCCTGCGATACACCCCATCGTGCAGGTTGAAACTTTTGTCGAGCCCCGCCTGATCAAGATCGAAGGAATAGCTGTCCTTCATCGTGAACTGCCGCACCCGCAGCAGTCCCGCCTTCGGCCGCGGCTCGTCGCGGTACTTGGTCTGAATCTGATACCAGATCTGCGGCAGCTGCTTGTAACTGCGCAGCTCATTGCGCGCAATCGACGTCATGATCTCTTCGTGCGTCATTCCCAGGCACAGGTCCGCACCCTTGCGATCTTTCAGGCGAAACATGTTGTCGCCCATGCCGGTCCAGCGGCCGCTCTCCACCCACAGTTCTTTGGGAAGGATTCCGGGCAGATAAAACTCCTGCCCGATCTTGTCCATCTCCTCGCGGACAATCGCAATAATCTTGTTCAGCGACCGCTGCCCGAGAAAAAGGTAGTTGTAAATGCCCGCGCCCAGTTGCCGGATATATCCGGCCCGGAGTAGGAATTTGTGGCTGGCCACTTCGGCGTCCGTCGGGGCCTCGCGTAGGGTAGGGATAAAGAGTTTCGACCAACGATGCATAAGAGAGTGTGAGCGTACTTTCCCGTCCGATCTCGTCCGGCGCAAAAGACCTTGAGCTCGCCGGGAGTGCCACGGACGCAAATCGATCAAGAGAAGCAGATTCCATTCTAAATGTTCAAGGAGTTGAGAGCTGCTACCTTGCGGTGATCCCCCTCGGCGCGAATCCGATACCGGCATTTCCGGCCTCCTCGCCTTGCCTGCTTGACAGGAGGCAAGACGGAGCCCATTTCCGTGCCGCTGAAAACAAATGACCTATATATGTGCCCAGAAGGCGGGTTGTGTCCGCAGCGACACGCACGTGGATTTGCTGACACGGTCAAGGAGAGACTCTTTTTCCCCTCGATCAGGCCATTGGAAGTCTCACTCGTTGATCCCGCTGGCCTTGATGATCATGTTCTCAAACCAGCTCCATGGCAGCAGCGCCCGCAGCAACAACCCCATCCACGCGTCCGTTCCGAAGCTGTATCGCAAACGCGGTCGAGGAAGGTCGAGGATTCCGGCGATCAAATCTGCAACCAGCTGCGGGTTTGGGCGTCCTTTCCGCGTTTCAAGTTTTTCTCGCCAGCGCGCAATGCGCGCGCCATCGGCAGAATTGGGATCTGCCCCAATTGTCCGCGTCCGTTCGCTGATGACCGCATTACGTGTCCAGATATCCGTATCAAACGCGCCCGGTTCGATGAGCAGGACAAGAACGCCATGCGGTTTCAACTCGAATCGGAGTGTCTCCGACCAACCCTCAAGCGCAAACTTGGATGCTGCGTAGCTGCCGACCCCGGGAAAGCCAGTCCGTCCGGAGACAGACGAAATCATGACGATGTGTCCGAAGCCCTGCCGCTTGAATTGCGGAATAAAGGCCCGCGTCACAGCAGCGGTCCCGAAAAAGTTGGTGTCGAACTGTCTCCGCAGTTCCTCGTCAGTCACATCGTCGGTGAATCCGGCGAGAGCAAATCCCGCGTTATTCACCAGCGCATGCAATGGTGCGTTGCGGTCGGCCAACGACTTGGCGAGGTCTTCGATTTGCCCTGAGTTCGTTACGTCGAGGCCGTGAATCTCGATGCGATCGAGCACACCCGCCGCTCGCGCCGCATCTTCGAGCTGCGTTCTTCGGCCCAGATCGCGCATCGTCGCCATCACGCGCCATCCACGCCGCGCCAGCGCAACCGACGTCAGCAACCCAAATCCGCTCGACGCACCGGTAAGAAGAACTGTTCTTTCTTGTGTAGCCAATGCAATTCAGCTCCGTGCCCGCGATGTCGGCAATTCCACGGCGACAATTTGATTCCTGATGCCTGTTTCCCTGATCCTGCATTTAGATCAACTCCACACCCCACAGGTCATGCAGGTGCAACACGCCCTCGACCTTGTCCTCCGCATCCACTACAACCAGCGACGTAATCTTGCGTTCTTCCAAAATGGCCAATGCTTTGGCCGCAAGCTCGCTCGATCCAATCGTTCTCGGCTTCGCGTTCATCGCTTCGCCCGCCGTTCGGCTCAGCGCCGCGCCACCCTCGCGCTCCAGCAGTCTCCGCAAATCCCCATCGGAAATCACCCCACGCAAGTGGCCGCCTTCTTGCACCGTTGTGATGCCGAGCTTCTTCGACGACATCTCGAAAATGACATCAGCCATCGGCGTTGTCGGCATCACCACGGGCACCTCATCGCCGGTGTGCATCAGATCGTGAACTTTTGCTAACTGTTTGCCGAGTTTGCCGCCGGGGTGCAGCTCGGCAAAGTCCTCCGCGCGAAATCCCTTGCGCAGGCTTACCGCGATCGCCAGCGCGTCACCCAGAGCCAGCATCGCCGTGGTGCTCGCCGTCGGCGCCAAATTCAGTCCGCACGCCTCACGCTCCACGCCGCAATCCAGCGCCACATCGCTCGCCTCTGCCAGCGTCGAATGCAAGTTGCAGCAGAAGCTCACCAGCGCATCACCCTTGCGTTTCAGCGTCGCCAGCATTCGCAGAATCTCTTCCGTCTCGCCGCTCGCCGAAAGCGCAATCACCACGTCCCCCGGCATCAACACACCCAGGTCGCCGTGCACCGCCTCGGCCGGATGCAGAAAGAGCGCAGGAGATCCTGTCGAACTCAGCGTTGCTGCGATCTTTTGCGCAATGATGCCGCTCTTGCCCATGCCGGTCACCACCACACGGCCGTTGCCCTCGCCACAGCGCACAATCAGGTCCACCGCGCGGTCAAACGCCTCGGCCATCGGCCCTTCAAGCCGTTCCGCAAGCGCCTCCAGGGCCGCCGCTTCCGTGCGCACCAGCTCTGCCGGTTTCAGACAGTCCTCATTTTTCTTCGGTGGCATCGGCTTCTGATGGTAAATCACCGCGCAGGCGAATACTCGGCGTGGATGATCCCTGGGCTGGTTTGCTCAGCACAGCGGGCTTGTCACTCGAATGTCTCAATCTCCTGCGAACCCATCCATCGCGGCGTACTTTTCGTACAATAAACACAAGAGGTCGCATCCCGTGAAGCGCAACACCATCGTCCTTTCCATCGTCCTTCTTCTCCTGGCTGCCTTCGCGTGGGCGGGTTGGGCCAACTGGGAATACCGCAAGCAGGCCGCCGAAAAACGCCTCGCTTCCGCAGCCAAGGCCGAGCTCGTGGCGGAGGCCGCCGGCGTTGGGGACATTCCACACTTTTCCTCGCCTCTGGTGAACAATCCAGCCCCTAACTTCACGCTCGAAGATCTCAGCGGCAAAAAAGTCTCGCTGGCCAGCTACCGGGGCAAAGCGGTGCTCATCAATTTTTGGGCCACCTGGTGCGGTCCCTGCAAAATCGAAACTCCCTGGCTCGTCGAACTGCGCAATCAGTATGCCGGAAAGGGCTTCGAAATCCTCGGCGTCTCCCTCGACGATCTCGACACCGACGACAAGAAGATGCTCGCCGGCGAAAAGCGCGACATCGCCAAATTCGCGCAGCAGGAGCACATAGACTATCCAGTCCTTATCGACGGCGGCTCGATCGACAAGCCCTACGGCGGCCTCGACGCGCTGCCCACGTCTTACTTTGTAGATCGCAATGGCAAGGTAGTCGCCGCGCAACTCGGCCTGACTTCGAAGGACGACATCGAAGGCAACATCCGCAAGGCTTTGGGCGAATGACCTGGGCGATGAGTGTGAACGCGCCGCGGAATTGGGTGCCTCAGGTCTCGCTTTGAGACCTGGGAAAGTACGATGGGTTGAAGAGCGATTCAATGCTTCAATTTGAGAAAACCTCCATTTCGGTTGTTCTTGTCTTCTCGGCCTTCACTGCTACCGCCCAATCTCCGCTCGCCGACTCACCGAACCGTGCGGTCCTTCACGGTGCAACCGTCGAATATCTTTTCCCCGAACAAGTCACCGTGCCCGCCGGAAAACCCAGCCCGGTCGCGCTCCACTTTCGCATTGCGCCGGGCTTTCACATCAACTCGCACACACCGAAAGAGGTGTACCTGATCCCCACGACCTTCTCGGTCCCGGAATCCTCCGCAGTAGCCCTCAAGGATGCAACCTATCCCGACGGAACCGACTACACGCTGCCGCTCGACCCGAGCACAAAGCTCAGCGTCTACACTGGCGAATTCACGATCAACACACGGCTCGTCGCGCAACGCGGCAATCATCTGGTCGAGGCCAGCCTGCGCTACCAGGCCTGCGATAAAAGCGCCTGCTATCCGCCCAAGACTGTCACCGTGCCCATCGACGTGATTGGGAATTGAATTCCGCGCGTCCGTTCCCACGGGATTTGCGCTTCAGATGAACCCGTCCCCATGCACAGATTTCTTCCAGAACAGGCACCAGCGTCCAGCCGTAGTCGGAGATCGAATATCGCACACACGGCGGAATGCGCCGCTCCTCCCGGCGCACCAGAATGCCGTCATGTACGAGGCCCTGCAAATGACGGATTTGCATTATGGTAAGATTGTCTTACTATGCAGACTAGAGTTTCTACAAAGGGACAGATCGTTCTTCCGGGACCGCTTCGCCGCAGGCTCGGTATTCGAGCAGGCGATATTCTCGATATTGCCGTCGAGAAGGATCGGATTGTGATGACAGCCCCCAAAAAGAGGGCGTGCCCCGCGGCCAAAATCATTCAAGACCCCATCACGGGTTTTCCAGTGATTGACGTGGGTTCAGATGTGCCAGTTCTCACCAGCAAGATGGTCCGCGAACTGCTCGTTGACTTTCCATGAGATATCTTCTGGACGTCAACGCACTGATCGCCTATGGGTTCAGGCGGCACGATTTCCATGATCGGATAGGCGCCTGGATTCGATCCCGAAAGGGCGGCTACTTTCTGACCTGTTCCATCACCGAGCTTGGATTCGTTCGTGTGCTTGGGAACGTCCGAACCTATGGTATCGACGTGGCGCATGCAAAATCTCTTTTGCAGGAATTGAAGGCGTGGAAGTCGTTGCCGCTTGAATTCATAGAGGACGCGAATGACATCTCATCCCTGCCGAAGTGGGCAAAAAGCCCCTCGCAAGTCACGGACGGGCATCTGCTGCAACTGGCAAGCGCGAATGGTGCGGTTCTGGCTACGCTGGATGAGGGAATTCCGGGGGCGGTTCTGATTCCGTAGGGAGGGTGCGCACTCTCGTGCCTAAGGCGAGGCAAAAGGGATCAGGGCATGCGACCAAGGGCCGATGCGACGATTGAGTCGGAGTGATCTGTGAGTTCCACCTGCTCCAATAGATCTTTCAGTTTGTCACTGTCTCGATTTTCGGAGCGCCCGATCCCACGGCTCCAAAAGGCCGGCGGCAAACGGACGATTCATTTACGGTCATGGCGCATTCGTTCATCTCTCATTCCTTCTTACCGATAAGCTCACGACTCTATCTCCAATTTGCTACAACTTCCTCTCGATCTTTGCCCACGAGTCCTTCAGCGACAGCGTCCGATTGAAGACTAATTTTCCCGGAGCCGAATCCCGATCCACACAAAAATAGCCGACACGCTCAAACTGAAAGCGGTCCCCGACCTTCGCCGTGGCAAGCGAAGGCTCAAGCTTCGCGCCGGTCAGGATCTCGATCGAGTTGGGATTGAGATTGCTGAGCACATCCTCGCCTTCTCCAACATCGTAAGGATCGGCCTTGGTGAACAGCCTGTCGTAAAGACGAACCTCGGCGGAGATGGCGTGAGCACTCGATACCCAGTGAATCGTGGATTTGACCTTGCGCCCATCGGGAGAGTTTCCGCCGCGGCTGGCCGGATCGTAAGTACAGTGCACTTCGCCAATCTCGCCCGTCGCATTTTTCACCACGTTCTGCGCGGTAATGAAGTAGGCGTTGCGCAGACGCACCTCTTTACCGGGCGAGAGGCGGTAGTACTTCGGTGGAGGCACCTCGCGGAAATCATCCTGCTCGATATAGATCTCCCGCGAGAAGGGCACTTGGCGCGTGCCAGCCGAAGGATCTTCGGGATTGTTCGCGACCTCGACAAACTCCTCCTGAGCCGCAGGGTAGTTGTCGATGACCACTTTGAGCGGGTGCAGCACGGCCATGGCCCGACGCGCGCGGCGGTTCAAATCATCGCGCTGAAAGTGCTCGAGCAGCTCGATGTCCTGCACGACATTGGTGCGGGATGCGCCGAGAGACGTGACGAGGGCGCGGATGGCCTCCGCGGTGAATCCGCGGCGGCGCAGGCCGGAGAGCGTGGGCATGCGGGGATCGTCCCAACCGGAGACGCGGCCTTCCTGCACCAGTTGCAGGAGCTTGCGCTTGCTGAGCAGCGTGTAGGTGAAGTTGAGGCGATCGAACTCGATCTGCTGCGAGGGAAAGATGCCGAGGTTGTCGATGAACCAGCGATAGAGGGGCTGGTGATCGGCGAACTCAAGCGAGCACATGGAGTGCGTGACGTGCTCAATCGAATCCGACTGGCCGTGCGCGTAGTCGTACATCGGGTAAATGCACCACTCGTCGCCAGTGCGTTGGTGCGTCGCACGCAGAATGCGGTACATGACCGGGTCGCGCATGTTCAGGTTAGGCGACGCCATGTCGATCTTTGCCCTCAGCACGCGCAAGCCGTCTGGAAACTCGCCCGCCTTCATACGCTGAAACAGATCGAGGTTTTCCTCGACGGTGCGGTCGCGATAGGGGCTGTCTTTGCCGGGTTCTGTGAGCGTACCTCGATGCTGGCGAATCTCATCGGCGGTGAGGTCATCGACGTACGCTTTGCCGGCTTTGATCAGCTGCAGCGCCCACTCGTAGAGCTGGCCAAAATAATCTGACGCGTAGCAAAGCCGCTCCCACTCGAAGCCGAGCCAGCGTATGTCCTCCATGATGGCATCGACGTATTCCTGCTCTTCCTTCTCGGGATTGGTGTCATCGAAGCGCAAGTTGGTTTTGCCTCCGAACTCGTCGGCGAGGCCAAAGTCGATGCTGATGGCCTTGGCGTGGCCGATGTGGAGGTAGCCGTTAGGCTCGGGAGGAAACCTGGTCTGGATGACAGCATCGCCGTACTTCTTGGTGCGCACATCCTCGGCGATTTGCTCGCGAAGAAAGTTGGAGGGTGCGTGGGTGTCTGGGCCTTGGGTGTTCGGGCTTTCTGGATTTGCATTCGTCATCGTTTACAATTCCTGATTTCACGAGAGAAGTTGTGCTCAATTAAGTGTCTGAAGCCGCGCCTTGGCCTGCTGAATGCGTTCCAGGCACACCTCGCGCCCAAGGACAACCATGGTTTCAAACAGCGGCGGCGCGTTCTTTCGTCCGCACACCGCGACGCGGATGGGTTGAAACATCGGCCCGGCCTTGAGACCAAGCGTGGCAGCCGCCTCACGCAGCGCCTTGTCGAGCGAGTCGTGATCGAACGGCGTCTCGGCCAGAACCTTTTGCGCGGTCTCAAGCACGCGCCGCGCAGTGGCCGCATCGCCTTTTTGCGGAATCAACTCTGCCGGATCGTACGGCGGAAGCTCATCGACAAAGAAAAAGTCCGCCGCTACCGGAGCTTCGCCGAGCAGGCGGATGCGCTCGCGAATCAGAGGTGTGACAGCGAGCAGCTTTTCCGCCGAAGCCTGCAGGCCCGCCTTCTCAAAGAACGGCGCAACCCGTGCGCTTAGTTCCTCCACTGGCAGCGCCCGCAGATGCTCCGCGTTCAGCCACACAGCTTTCGCATCGAAAGGATCGCTCTCCGTAAAGTTTACTACCGCGTTGGCGCGGTTCACGCCTTCGATCGTAAACGCAGCCGTCAGCTCGTCGAGCGTCATGAACTCCCGATCGTTCTTGGGCGACCAGCCCAGCAGGCACAGAAAGTTGATGAAAGCCTGCGGCAAAAATCCGGCATCGCGATACGTCGTTACGCTGACCACTGGCCCATGTTTCCGTTTTGACAATTTCGCTCCGTCCGGCGCCATCAGCAGGGGAAGATGCGCGAACTGCGGCGGCTCCACGCCCAGACCCTCGAAGATGAGAAGGTGTTTGTAGGTGTTGGTCAGGTGATCCTGCCCGCGGATGATGTGGCTGATGCGCAAATCGGCGTCGTCGACGCACGATGCCAGATGATACGTCGGCATGCCGTCCCACAACCCCAAGGACGAAGACCTATCCTTGGGGCCCCCGGCCGAGCGCAGCAGCGCGAAGTCTTCCACCTCATCGGCAAGCTTCGTCTGCTCACCATACACGCCGTCGACGAATCGTAAAGTCCGGTCGTGACCGCGCGGCACGCGATAGCGCAGCGCGAACGGCTCACCCGCGGCGGCGCGGCGATCGCTCTCGTCGCGAGACAGCTCGCGCATGCCGGGATTGAACAGCCACGCTCCCTGCGCATTCGACTGGTCGCTGTCGCCCGAGTGCGCGGGCGTGAAGTCGCGATAGGCTAGCCCCTTCTCGAAGATCGCCTCCGCGGCTTTACGGTGCAGATCCAGGCGTTCGGATTGCCTGTACTCTTCGTCCCACGTGAGGCCGAGCCAGCGCAGTCCTTCGAAGATCGACTGTACACTGGCCTCAGTGTTGCGTTCCACATCGGTGTCGTCCAGGCGCAGCACCATCGTTCCCTGGTTATGGCGCGCATACAGCCAGTTGAAGATGAACGTGCGCGCGCTGCCGACGTGAAGAAAGCCGGTGGGCGATGGCGCGAAACGAACGCGAGGATGCGAGGAGCGGGAGAGGATTTTTTCAGCCATCGATCAGGATGTTCCTCTTCGATGCTAAAGCATCGTCTTAGAGGGCGTCGATGGACTCGGACCTTAGACGCGCGGAGGCGCCGGAGGATACGGATATCCCATCTGCGGCGGAAGCACCGGTGCAACCTTCCATTCAGCGAAGGCAAGGATATAAATCAGGATGATATTTCCCAACGGGATGATGTTGATCAGCGAAAGCCACGGCGAGAATCCGGCTTTCTTACAGATAAACCAGAAGGGCACGATGATGACGATGTAGCAGATAAGGATGACAACCGGCATGATGGCGAGAAAGGTCATCGCAATGTGTCTTGCCTGTTCTGGGCTGATCGTATTTTGAAACAGCAAAAGAGCGAGATGCATGGAGTGCTCCTGCGTTGAGATGGAAGCTCCCCGCCACACTACGGCGATTCGGAGGAAACCGCAATGAGTTTTTTGGCGCCCGAACCAGCTCGGCACACCCAACGTCCCACGGTCCTACTGGAGTGGCACCCCATCCAGCGACATGAGGCGTCCCACTGGATATTCGCCCACGCGGTTCGCTTGTCCCCACGGCGAACGGTCATAAAAGAATTCAAGCCGCGCTTCGGGGCTCGCCGCAAAACGCGCATCAGTCTGCACGCGGCGCTCAAACTCCGCCTTCAGCGCCGGATCTTTCTCCATGTTCTCCCGCGCCAGCTTTTCCAATACGTAGGCCTCGCCGTACTCGCGCTGTTCAAAAATCGGGTCGAAGAAGCCCCACCGGAGCGCGGAGTCGGGCGCTTCGGGCTCGAGCCAGTGAATCGCCACCTTAGACAATCGCTGATCGAGCGTAACAACAACCGACCCCGAGGGAAACGTCAGGTTCTCCGTCGCGAGCGTGCACGTTCCAAACCGTCCCGGCTCGGCGCCAGCGCCCTCACCGTGGAAAATCGGATGCCGGCCCTCGAACGGCGGACCCTGCCACTCCATTCCCGCGCAGCGATAATGTTCGACCTTGCCGGTCCACGCTGCCGTCGTTCGTCGCATCGCAACATCGTGCGCGGCCAGCACGTCGATTACGCGCGTCCACTGCGGAGGAATAATGTACGCCGCCGGCGGCGTCGTCGAACTTGTCACCTTCGCCTCCGACGCCAGTGGCAGCGTCGTGTTCCATGGCTCGTGCGTATAACTGATCCACATCGTCCCCGACACCTCGCTCAGCGCGCGCGTGAACTGATACCCGCGAAACAACACCGGGGTTGTCTGTTCGCTCCACCCAATCTCCAGAGGGAACTGTGCGTTTCCCAGCGCATGCGCCCCCAGCTTGGTCGCGTCCGCGTCAGCCTGCTTGTTCAGCGCAATCAGCTTTACCGTGTCGCGATTCATCACCTCGAGCAGCGCCCGCAAGATTTCATAATTCCCAGTCACGCGCGTTTTGTAATCCTTCAGCATGTGCAGCTCGACAAGGAGCCCTGGCCGGTTCTCCAGAATCATCTGCCCCGTCGAAAAGCGCGGCGGACTGGAGATGTTCGTCAGCCCCTTTGCCGGGTCGGTGTCGTCATTTAGATTGATCAAATTGGGGAAGGCCAGATGCCCGGCGGCATCCAATTGCCGCTCCAACTCCGGCGTCACGCTCTCGCGAATCCACTTCGCCGTCTCGGGAGCAACGTCTGGCGTCGCATCCGCGTTGAACGTCACGTCATACTGAAAATCCGCACCGTCCGTCACGTGATCGTCGACAAAGAAGTCCGGCATCCAGCGATGAAACATCTTCAGGAACGCCCGCGTTTCCGGCGCATCGGCCTTCATGTAGTCGCGGTTCAAATTGATGTTGCTTCCATTGCCGCGCCAGCCAATTACTTCAGGGCCATTCTGGTTGATGCGGTTGTAAGCCGACCGCCGCTCGTGTCCATCCAGGTTGTAGACAGGGATAAAAACGAACACAACATGATCCAGGAGCTTCGCTCTGTCTTTGTTTTGGACGAGATCGCGGATAAGCGCCAAACACGAATCCTTCCCATCCATCTCGCCGGCGTGAATCGAATTCTGCACCAGCAGAATCGAGCGCCCCGAAGCATGAATCGCCGCCGGATCAAATACGCCATCTTTCGACGCAATCACAATCTTTAGGTCGCGCCCTTCGCCGGTCTTGCCGAAGTTCTCAATCTTGACCTGCCCCGGTGCCGCCGCCGCCACGCGCTCCAGATACGCCACCGTCTCCGCATAATCCGGCGTCGTCTTGTAATTGCTGATCTCCGTGGGCGTACGCCAATCGGGTGACTCTGCCACACAAGTTAGGGCGCAAAAAACGGTTATATTCAGGACTGCCGCGGGACGCAGGAGCATTGGAATAATGACCTCATTGTGGTAGGTATTCGCAGCGCAAACGGGATCATTCGGGAATAGGAATCATGCTAGCATTCCTGCATATGGCGACCGTTGTTCACATCCCGCTCCAAGAGTATCTCAGCACCAGCTACAGGCCGGATTGCGAGTACGTGGACGGCGAGGTGAGGGAGCGCAACGCGGGGAAGTGGGAACATGCGCGTGTGCAATGGCTGTTGGCTCTCTGGTTCGGCAATCACGAGAAACTGTGGGGAATAACCGGCAGTACGGAGCAGCGTGTCCGTGTATCCGCTAACCGCGTTCGAGTGCCCGATATCGTTGTCCTTTCCGCCGGAGCGCAGCCGGATGTGCTGACTGATCCACCTCTGCTCATCATCGAGATTCTCTCTCCGGACGACAGCTATTCCGACACCCAGGAACGAGCGAAGGATTATCGCGAGATGGGCGTGGAGACGGTGTGGATCATCGATCCCAAAACGCGCACCGGTCGCATGTGTCGCGGCGCGGAATGGCTGGAAGCATCGCGGCTGGAGGTAAAAGGAACGCCCCTCTACGTGAACTTGCCTGACATCTTCAGCCAGTTGACAGCGGCCTAACCACCTGCGGTGGGGCCAACTGCCTTCGGCGCGCTACCGGCATTGTTAATCGACAGCAACTCTATGTCGGTTGCGGATTATTGGAAATTCTTCTGGTAACGGGGAAAGACAATCGGGCGGTTAGCTATCGTCCGTCTTCTGCCTCTACGTGATGTCCTCGGTGTCATACACCGGCGGTTCGCCGCGCTTCTTTGGCACTCCATGTACCGAAGCAAGCAGATCATCTACCACGTCCTCAAGTTGCCGCTGGCTCTCAATCACCGCGCTCATGCTTTTCAATTCGTCGGGATCGGTCACTTGCTCCACCAGCGCCACAGCATGGCATTGCGCCACATGATCGAGGTTCATTCCTTCGGGCGTCTTGGCCTTGATGCTGATTTGGTCGACTTCCACACCCAGCAGGTCGGCCACCCGCGCGCGCATCTCCCCGGCAACAGGTCCAATTTTGGGCGCAGTCAGCACCAGCGTCGTGTCCACATTCACAATGCGATAACCGGCGTGCTGCAGCTCTTCGAGAGCGAGTTTGAGAAAAATCGACGAGTCGGCATCTTTCCAGCGCGGATCGCCCGGCGGAAAAAAGCTGCCAATGTCGCCCGCAGCTATGGCGCCCAGCAGCGCGTCTGTGATCGCGTGCAGTAATACGTCGCCATCGGAATGTCCGGCAAGGCCTTCGGGATGGTCCAGCGTCATGCCGCCAATGCGCAACGGTATGCCCGCCTTGAATGCGTGCGAATCCCAGCCAAATCCAATCCGTGTGTCCATGGTCTCCGTGCCCGAACGAGTTGTGCTCGCGCTTTCAGTCTGCCGGTAAAGCCGCCCGGCCGGCAGGACTCAGTGGGCGCGCTGCCGCAGATAAAACTCGGCCAGTTCCAGATCGCCCGGCTGCGTAATCTTCAGATTAACCTGAGAACCGGGTACGACGGCTACAGGAAGTCCAGCCCGCTCCACTACTGAGGCCTCATCCGTGCCCACAAACCCGTCCGCCATGGCCTCCGCAAAAGCCTTTTGCAGCAAGTTATAGCGAAATCCTTGGGGCGTCTGCGCCTGCACAATGAACTCCCGAGGAATGGTCGCGGTGATCAATGCACCGTGCGCCGTCCGCTCCACCTGTTTGATCGTGTCCACTGCAGGCATCCCCACAATCGCCGCTCCGTGCTCGCTCACTGCGTCAATGGTGCGCTCGATGGTTGCCGCATCAATCAGCGGACGGACCGCATCATGTACCAGCACAATGTCCTCTGGCCCTGCCGGCACCGCCGCCAGCGCGTGTGCCACTGACTCCTGCCGGTTGTCGCCCCCTTCCACCACGTGGACTTTTCCGGCAAAACCGTACTCCGTCACCTGCGCCTGCACGCGCTCCATTTCCGGCTTGCGCACGGCAATGTATATCGCCGTCACACGCTCGACAGCAGCAAAGGCCCGAAGCGAGTGAATCAGAATCGGAATACCGTCCAGTGCAAGAAACTGTTTGGGCGGGGTCCCCAACGACGGGTCCTTGTCGTTGGGGTGTTTGAGCGGGGTCCCCAACGACGGGTGACTCGCAGAGTCGGGGTCGGCGGTGTGCTTCGGTTGCGGCCCAGCCATGCGGGTGCCCAGCCCCGCGGCGGGAAGAAGAACGAATACCTGCATAACTCGTGGAGTATACATCCACGTCGCGGCCTCAAGACAATTGCGGCCGCGACCTAAGTGGCGGGATGCTATTTTGTGGATTCTCCCAGATAAATCATCTCGCTCGTTGTGCGAAATCCCATCGATTCGTAAACCGGCTGCCCTGCGTCGGAAGCATGCAACGAAACCACGCGCAGCTTCCTGCGCCGCGCTTCGGCAAGCGCCTCGTTCACGAGCGAACTCGCCAACCCCCGCCCGCGATACTCCGGTTCAACCCAGAAATTCAGCAGATACCCGCGATGCTCGCTCGCCGGATCCCAGGGATGCGGTGGCCATTCCAGTTCGAAAAAACCGCCGGATGCCACGGGCCGCTCACCGTCCAGAACAATCCAGCCCACGTATTTTCCCCCCGCGAGCATGCGCTCCACCCACGGCACAAAGTTGCATCGCATCGCCTCCAGGGCTGCCGGATCGCTCTTTCCCATCTCGGCGAACATGGCGTGCCGATGCGTCGCGATCAGTTCCGAATCGGCGGGGGTCGCCAATCGCGTCGTCAACATGAAGCTCAGTATAGGAGCTGCCTGACACCTGCCTCACGGCTCCCCAAGATGTGGTTTTCCCCCTGGGTCTCCAACGAAAGGTCTTTGCCATTGAGGTGCTTTATCATCCTCTCGTGCGTCCGACGCTCCAGCTCGACACCACATTCCTGCGCCCCGGCCTCCGTCTCGCGGTCGGTCTTTCCAGTGGGGCGGATTCGGTTGCGCTTTTGCGCGCTCTCGCCGACCAAAATCGTGAGAAGGGGAGGGAATTGGGTCTGGTGTTGCATGCGGCCCATCTCCACCACGGCCTGCGCGGCGACGAAGCCGACGCCGATCTCGCCTTCGCGCAAGCGCTTGCAGCCCAACTCGATATCCCGTTCCACTACGCGCAGGTTGACACTGCCGCAGACGCCAAAGCCCACGGCGAAACCATCGAAGAGGCCGCGCGCCGCCTGCGTTATTCGTGGTTTCGAGAGCTGCTCGCCACAGTCCCCCTCGACGCCGTGGCCACTGCACACACCCTCGACGATCAAGCTGAAACCGTCTTAGCCAAATTCCTCCGCGGCGCATGGACGGAGGGTTTATCCGGCATCCATCCAAAACTCGAGAACCCGGAGGGTAAGGTTCTTCGCCCGCTCCTCGCAACCGCCCGCGTGGAAATCGAAGGGTATCTCCGTGCGCTTGGCCAGACCTGGCGCGAAGACTCTTCCAACCGGCATCTCACCTTTACGCGCAATCGCATCCGCCACGAATTGCTCCCGCTCCTTGAAACCTGGAATCCGCGCCTCCGCGAGCACCTCGCGCACATGGCTGAGCTGGCGCACGACGAAGAATCCTGGTGGCAGGGCGAGATTTCTCGCGTGGCGACCCAACTGATTCTTCCCGGTCGTCCGGTTCGCGGAGGCGGCCGAGCCAATGCCGAGGGCATCGCGCTGGACATCACGCGCCTGGCAGCGCTGCATCACGCGCTCCAACGCCGGATTCTCCGCTATGCCGCACAACAATCCGGCGTCGCTCTCGATTTTGCGGCAACTGAATCGCTTCGGGCTCTCGCCCTCAACGGACGCGCCGGAGAAAAGCTTGAGCTCGCGCAAGCACTTCGCGCCGAGCGATCGCACCGGGAACTGCATCTGTCCGTGCAGCGCGCGGGTTCCTCCGCAGTGAACAGTACGAAAGTTGCACCCGAATATTCCTCCACAGTCCCCGGTCAAGTGGACGCTCCCGCTTTCGGCATCCGGGTGCGCATCGACGTCGGGTCGGATTCAACAGTCCACATCACTGAATCGAAACTCGCCCTTCTGCGCTCCTGGAAGCCAGGAGACCGGGTCCGCGTGAAGCATTCAAGCGGGCCTCGAAAAGTGAAGGAAGTCCTTGAACGGATGAAGGTTACAGGTAGCAACCGCGCCGATTGGCCAGTGCTCGAATTCGATAGCCGCATCATCTGGATGAAGGGAATCGAACTCCAGCCGGAACCAGGAATCGAAATCCTCGTCACGCCACTTGAGGCTACCCCGGCCACTGCCGCTTCGACTGGTCTTGCCCCAAATTGTTGAGGAGAGGCAAGCTCGCATTCAAAAGTGTTTGAATGCGATACAGTCATCTCTCCTTCGCGTGGCCGTTTCCTTCGGCTTGGGAGTACAATCTTTCTTACCGCTCGTTCCTGCGGGAGGCATTCGTGTATCCCGTTTTGAGCCCCAATACTTTCTGTGACTTCAAAGCAGGTGTTGGCGTCTATTAGGGATGGAGTAGGCGGTGATGGACGTCGCTCATAGCGGCTTCTCCCCCGCCGGGAAAGAGGAGTCCTGGTGAATTCAACCGTCAAAACAATCATGTTCTGGGTCTTCATCCTCATCTGCCTGATGTTGCTATGGGGCGTTGTGCAACGCGGCACAAATATGGGGGGCAAGGACGCGGAGGTTTCATATTCCGACCTGCTGAGCAAGATCAGCGCGGGACAAGTACAGGATGTGACCATCCAGGGCACCGAGCTGAAGGGGCACCTAAAGGCCAACCCGAAGGATCAATTTCACACCACGCTCTCGACGAGCACGGATTCTTTGGTCAACAGGCTCGATGCGGCGAAGGTCGCCTTCCAGTTCAAGAATCCTGAGAACAACATCCTGCTGCCGCTGCTGTTCAACATCGGACCATTTGTCCTGCTCGGCGCAATCTGGTTCTTCATGCTTCGCCAGATGCAGTCAGGCGGCAACAAGGCTCTGTCATTTGGCAAGAGTCGCGCGCGCCTGCTCTCGATGCAGCAGAAGAAGGTCACCTTTAAGGATGTGGCCGGTGTCGATGAGGCCAAGGAAGAGCTGAAGGAGATCATCGAATACCTGCGCGAGCCGCAGAAGTTCCAGAAGCTCGGCGGGCGCATTCCCAAGGGCGTGCTCCTTGTCGGACCTCCGGGAACCGGCAAAACCCTTCTCGCCCGCGCCGTGGCCGGTGAGGCCAATGTGCCGTTCTTCTCCATCTCCGGTTCGGACTTTGTCGAAATGTTCGTCGGCGTCGGCGCAAGCCGCGTCCGCGACCTCTTCGAACAGGGCAAGAAGAACGCCCCTTGCATCATTTTCATCGACGAAATCGACGCCGTCGGCCGCCATCGCGGCGCCGGCCTCGGCGGTGGACACGACGAGCGCGAGCAGACGCTGAATCAGTTGCTGGTCGAAATGGACGGTTTCGAATCGAACGACGGCGTCATTCTTGTCGCCGCCACCAACCGCCCCGATGTCCTCGATCCCGCGCTTCTGCGCCCCGGCCGCTTTGACCGTCGCGTAGTCGTGGGCCTGCCTGACATCCGCGGCCGCGAGGAAGTGCTCCGCGTTCACGTCAAGAAGGTTCCGGTCGGCGACGACGTCAATCTCAACGTCCTGGCCCGCGGTACACCGGGCTTCAGCGGAGCCGACTTGGCCAACATGGTCAATGAGGCGGCGCTCAATGCTGCGCGCGTCAACCGCAAGCAGGTCCTGATGTACGACTTCGAGCTCGCAAAAGACAAGGTCCTCATGGGCGCCGAGCGCAAGTCCATGCTCCTTTCCGACGGGGAAAAGCGGGTCACTGCGTATCACGAAGCTGGACACGCGATGGTCTCGTTCTTCCGCGAAAACTCCGATCCCATCCACAAGGTCACCATCATTCCGCGTGGCATGGCGCTTGGCGTCACGGTCTACCTGCCGGACGATCGCCACAACTACACTCGCGAATATCTGGAGACGCGCCTAGCGACTGCCTACGGTGGCCGCGTGGCGGAGGAGATCTTCCTCAACCAGATGTCGACGGGTGCCGGTAGTGATATCGAAACGGCCACTGATCTCGCTCGCCGCATGGTCTGCGAGTACGGCATGAGCCGCCTTGGCCCGCTGACCTTCGGCAAGAAGGAAGAGCAGATCTTCCTCGGCCGCGAAATCGCGCAGCACCGCGACTTCAGCGAGGAAACCGCGCGCCAGATCGATCTCGAAGTGCGGCGCCTCATTGACGAAGCCTACCAGTCCGCGCACTCGATTCTCGAAGTACATCAGGACGCGATGCATCGCATGGCTGCAGCCCTGCTGGAGCGCGAAACCATCGACGCCGAAGAAGTGAAGATGCTGATCGAGGGCAGGGAATTGCCGCCGATCCGTTCCGTTCTTGCATCTCCCAGCGACGGCACCGGCACCGGAACACCGCAGCAGGTCCTCAAGCCGGAAACCCGCCCCGGTTCGGGCGGTTATCCGGAAGGTTCGCCCTCGCCAGCATAACCACCACCTGCGGTGGGGCCAATCGCGGCTTGCGCCGGCGAACAACCTTCACACAAAAGGCCACTCTTCGGAGTGGCCTTTTCGTTGCCCTCAACCGGATACTCCCTTGATGAAACACGATCTGCTACGTATCCCCAACGCCGGGGTGCCACGTCCTTGCGCAGCTCTTCGCGCAAGGTTGGAATGCACCCGGAGACTCACCAGTTTTCTGGAATAAACTCAACCCGAACACGCTGCCCGATGATTTGTGTCGGCGAGATTGTTCTTTGAGAACTTCCGCCCGGCGTTGCTGATTATTTCCGCCATTCCGCTATCCTGAGATCATCCTCGATAACCAAATAGGAGAGTGCCAGTATGGAAACAACCAAATGTGTGGGTGAACGCCATGGATTGCTTGAAGATCGAGGAATCACAGAAGTTGCTCTGCAGCCGGTACGGCGCTGCATTTGTGAGCACGCCACCCGATGACAAGATCGGGTTTGCGACGGCCACGGCTGGACTCAAGCCGATCAATGGTCTTCGCCATCGCCAGATTGTGGGGACGAGCGGCTGGTACATCTGGTGCGGTGAATCCTTTTCGGAGGCGGCGGACTTCTTCGACCCGTTGCATGCAAGCCATATCCAGGAGAGCCAACCCGACGCCAGTCGCTTGTTTGGCCTTCCACCGGGTTATCGCTTTTTATTGGCTGGAGATTATCTCGACGTGTGGCATGACGAGAAACTTCTCTCCGTATGAAGGTTCTGAGTGCATCACCGGCCAAGCGGACATTTGCATTTTTGGTTATTGACGGATTGGCCAATCCACCCGCGACTATAGGTTTGCGGTTGAGAAGCATCATCGGGAGCGGAGCAAAGGAAGTCTTCACCAGTTAGTGACGGCTGGTGAGCGTTCAGTTTCCGTGGACTCTTCCTTCGTTGGGAACTTGTAAATTTCGCACATTTTGTCGATTAGATCCCAAGAATCGCTTCCTGTGATCTGCCGGGCAAAAGTCACCGTCTCGCCTGCTGATTCAAAACGAATCCCGTTCTGCATTCCAGCTCTTCCGCCACTCCACTCGTCGTATCGAAGATTCTCGACAGTGGAATTCGGGAAGCTGCGCTGGGATAGGTTCATCCTAAATAGCCAACGTTGAATTTCAAGGGTCGTCTGGTTGAGAACGATGAGTTCGGAAGAAAAGAGCATGTTGAATACGGCGTAAAGGTTGACAATTGCCATGGCCCCAAGAATCAATAGCCTGAAAATCGGGTCGCCGACGCTCTTACCACTCCGCAATATGGCGTCGAAGCGTTCCCACGCAGGAAGGAGACCGGCACCGATAATTATCGAAAGAATTAGGAGTGAAGAAAGGAGAATCAACCAGTTCATTCGTGGACGAACTCTGACCCTCAAAATCCCATTCCTGATATCAGGCTGAAGAGTCATGGTGGGATTGATTGTACGTGAGAGGGGATTTCTGGTGATTAACCCGCTTCTATGAGAAGGTCATAAAAGTCAAGGCCGACGTGGCGGCCGTTCGAGTTGAACTTCACAATGACGGCGAGCGCTGTCAAGGGCGTCCGGAGGACGTTCATCTTGACCCTTGACAGGGATCGTCGTCATACGACACTTGGTGCGAGAACGAAGCGGAACCGTTCTTGTTCAGCTTCGTTCCTTAATTGGAATCAACATCGTTTCCGCTCTTTTCTCCGGAGCCCGCTGAAACTGGATGGTTGCATCCACGCTGCCTGGCTTCTATCCGCACTCTGAATGGGCCAACTCTGTGCCCGGTGCATATTGGGGTTCGATTTCACGTCCCAGGTCCGACATCGAGTGGCGGACCTGGGTTGCTAGGGTGCTGCCATCTAACCGGCGATCTCTAAGGGACCAGCGGGTCACCCGCAGTCACCCGAACAAGGCGTTGGATGTTGTCTCCAGCTTAGCCATGAAGAAACAGTCTGCTTGGCGAGTTTTGTCTTCTACGCTGCAGCCAGCGCGACCGAGGCATGACGCAGAGGCTCGTACACTGCTCCACTGATCCAGAGCCGATGCAGGAGAACAGCAAGTTTTCGTGCTACCGCAACCGTCGCTCGCTTTTTCGCATTCTTTCCTCCGCGCTCGCACAGCTTCATTCCAAATCGTCGCAAATCGCAGTCCGGCCCGAACGGTCCGAGGATGTAGTGGGCGCTGCCTACCAGCAACTTGCGTAACATCCTGTCGCCCGCCTTGCTGATGCCTAATTGCGGCTGACTGTCGCCGGAATCCTCCTGCGCAGGTACCAATCCCAGATACGGGCCTACATCGCGACTCTTGGCGAACCTGAGCGGAGTTTCCAAGGTCAGCACGTACGCCAAGGACGTCACCGGCCCGATTCCAGTCACCTGCCGTAATAACTCGGTGTGCTGATATTTCTCACGGGCCAGATGTTCGATTTTCTGCTCGTAACATTTGATCTCCTCACTCAGGCTCGCAATCAGACGCAAAAGCGGCTGGATCGTCTCCCTGATCGGCTGCGGAATCTCCGCTGCCACTTTCCTCGAGAAAGCCTCCGTGGAGCTGCTCGACAGTCTCGTTCCTCCCATCGTCTTCACCAGGCCGCGCACGGCGCTGATCAACTTGGTGCGCGACTCCACCAGAGCCTCACGTGCGCGAAGCACCACCAGGTCTTCGCGTACCTCCGTGCTCCGATGCTGTATCGGATACAGCGATTTCGGATCCACACGACCCAGCCGAGCCAGCTTGGCGGCATCAATCCGGTCGTTCTTGCGCCGGCGCCGCTTGGATCCATCCATCCGCCGTGCATTGGCAACCAGCACTTCATGGCCAAGTCCGGCGATCACCTCCCGCACCCACGCCGAATGCGTTCCCACTTCGATCACCACACGCGATCGGCTCAGACCTTGAAAGAACTCCCCTATCGCCTGCGGACTCGTCCTGAACTGACCCTCCGTCAGCGTTTCTCCGCCCAGTCCCAGGATGCAGTAGTTGCTCCACTGGTCCCCCAGATCCACTCCCACCGTCAAACGATCCAGGTTAGGCCTCTCTCCATCACCCACAACCCGGTCCTCGCATGCTACCGAAACTCCCTCCCCCTCCAGTTGTTTTGTCAGTTGCGCGACTAGTTCCGACATCACTTCCTGCGGCTCCCGCCGCATCGGCTTCGTCTCCCTGCGGGACGACTCTTGGCTATTCGAAAAACTGCTATGCTTCTTCACGGGTCGACCTCCATCCTTCCGGATTGCACCTCGAGTGCGTTGATCACCGCAAGCTTATCGCTCGGCGATCGGGGTCGACCTTCTCATCCCATCTACTCGGCAATAACGAAACAGTAAGCATTTAAAGACGCTTACTCGGCGCGCCCTGTTCGTGCCGTCGGGGCTAAGTCCAGGCGGCAGAGATATTTAGCCATAAACTATTCATTCGGGTAGGTTGCCGTAAGTTATTGATAAGATAAATCTAATAGAATCAGGTATTTGCTTGAGAACAGGGGGAGGGGGACTGTCCTGAAAACCGGGAATGCCTGGTCGGAAAACACAGACAAGGCTGATTACGCCCGGTTTTGCTCCAAAACCCAACGGCATTCAGTAACTCAGGAATCGCCTAAAAGATCCGGTACGCCAGGCCCACGCTACCGCCATACGGCTTCACCGAACTGTTGATCCAGTTCGGCCAAATCTGATACTCGAAATCGGCGGCCCGCACGATGAATCGACGCCCCATGGGAACATCGACGCCTCCGCCGAGCGCAATATCCGTGAAGTGGCCATAGGCAAAGTTGTATTGGAAGTTCATTTTCCCGTAGCCGATCAGCGCTTTCGCATAGGGCCTGAAGCGCCGCGTCTCATGAATCGGCACCCGCGGACCGACGAGGTAGTTGTCTTCGTAAATATTCTCGAATTGGTTGAAGCGCAGCCAGCGGCCTTCCGCCTCAAACTGGATCCAGTGCCTCACCCGGAGATCCACATACGCACCGAGGCCGATGAGCGGCGTCGAGGATTGCTCCGCGACACCCGTTCCATCGTAGTCCGGTTGAAAAATGGATCCCATGCCACCCGCACTGAGCGAGAGCGGCGATCGGGTGGCGGAAGCAACTACTTGTGCATGAGCTTTGACTGCCCAGGCACACAGGACGCAGCAAATCAAAACAGCGGCGCTTTTCTTCATGGGGACGGCGTTTTCCAATTCTGGTGAAGCACTCAACGTGCGTGGCTTCGTTTTAAAATCCAGCAGTTTGGTTGCAAGCCGGGCAGCACTACACCAAGCCCGGCTCATGAATGCGACACAGCAAGCCTATTGCGGGCTCGGCGTTGTCGGAGGAGTTGCCGGCGGCTGGGGTCCATTCGGCGGCGGATCGCCACTCGCTGGCGGTGCCGCTTGTTGCGTCGGTGGGACAGTCGCCGGCGGGTCCCCTCCAGGCTGTGCCCCAGCAGCCGCAGAGCCTGCTGGAACTGAGCCCGGAGCGGCCGGCTGGCTTACGTTCGCTGCCTCATACCGCTGTAGCTTGAAGTAAATGGGCGTGACCTCCAGCGGCATCTTGTCGCGGGGGTTCATCGGTGCATAAAGCTTGGCGTTCAGCATGTGCACTTTGTCGTCCCAAGGGTCGGTCTTCAGCCAGCTTCCCAAGGGCGATGCGGGAATCTGCGTCAGGTCGTCCCAGTTGATCTTCGGCGCCTCATGCGCCACGTCCGCCATCCAGGGTGTCCCGTCGGATTTCAACAACGAGTCGCCCAGCATCGGCGTGTTCAGTGCCTTCAACTGCTTGCCCCGGTCGGCCAACTGCTCCCAGAACAACCCCGCGTCCGGCAGCTTGTCCTTGTACATCGACGCCTGCAGATACTCCAAGCCCTTCTTTGATGCTGTGGCATCGTCGATTTCGGTGTGGTTCATTTCAATCCG
Organism: uncultured Acidobacteriaceae bacterium; assembly: GCA_963745845.1. Lineage (GTDB taxonomy): Bacteria > Acidobacteriota > Terriglobia > Terriglobales > Acidobacteriaceae > Telmatobacter. Next base: position 1,492,067 of record CAVUZE010000008.1, read on the forward strand.
GCGGAACGTCGCTTCGTCAGGGAAGAGCAGGCGATCGTTGAATGCATAGCGTGTGTCGATATGGTGACCCATCGCGATATGCGCCAGTTCAATCGAGATGACCGACGCGATTGCTGCTTCGCTGTGCGGCAGGCTGTCGATCAGCCCTTTGCTCAACAGAATTGTGTTGCCTACGGTGGTCGCTTCGACCGTTGTGGTCAGCAGCACGCGGCAATGCACCGGGCTCGATAGAGGAATGTTGCTCGGCACCGCGAGGTTGATCACAATCTGGTCCAGCACCTGCGTTTCGAATCCGTTTGGTGTCAGCGGAGCCAGCAGCCCAGCCTCTTCCAGCCGGTCGAGGACGTTATTCTCCGCTTGCGTGAGCCAGTCGCGCGAGGCCTGCAGCGGGCTGACATCCTGCGAGTCGTCGCTCTTGTCCACCGCGTCTTCAATCTTCATGCTTACGTTCTCGCTGTCGCGCGTGGGCAGCTTTAACGAGTAACCCCAGAAGTGCGTCTGTGCCTTCAATCCAACCGGCTTGTTGCTATCGCCGCGGTTCGACTCCTCCACGTAGATGGCCACCGGCAGCCAGATTCCGGGCTGCACATTCATGCGCCAGCTGTCGAAGTGGAAGTAGTACCGCGAATCGTCTTCCGAGGACGGCCCCGTGTAGGTTCCGTTGAAGCGCACCACATTGCCGTCCTGGTCCTCAACCCAGATGCGGCCGTAGAAGCGACCCATCCCGCTCACCTTGGGATGAACATCGAAGACCCACGTGCGAACCGCGCCCAGAAACTCGCGCCGCACATAGCTGAACACATAGTGCTGCTGGTCGAATCCCGTGGGGTCCAGGAACATCATCTGCATGAAGCCGGTTGGATTGTAAGTGAATCGCTTATCCAGCCCAAGAGACTTGGTCAACCCCGTGATTGCCGAAAACGAGCCTTTGAAGAATCCTTTCTTGGCGGAATTCCGCGGCTCGTAGGACTTGTCGAAAAATCCCTTGCCGAAATCCACGCGGCTCAACATGTACTGGTCATCGATAGGGACTTCATAAAGCTTCACATCGGGCCTTGTGTCCTGAATATAGGTTTCTACCAGGGGCGTCCGCTCCTGGATGGCCTTGATCAGCACCTTTTCTTGCCCAATTGCCTTCTCCACCAGCGCGTTCTGCTCCGGCGTCAGTGGGTGCGCCTGCTCGTACTTGGGGGCCTTCTTTGCATACGCGCAAGTTACACCCAGCGTCAGAGAGAGCAAGGTGAGAGAGATCTTTCGAAACATCATTCGCAAGCTCCTGGTTTCTTTCTTTGCCGTTCTCTGGTTTCCGGCGCCGTGCGGGAAATCCGATGCCGCCCAGCGCCAGTTCCAGTGCGTGAGTCTTTCTGGTTAAGCCAATTGGAAAGTAATCGTGATGTTGGTCGTCAGATCCACAGCCTGCCCATTCCGCGTCGCCGGGCGAAAACGGATCTGCTCCGCAACACGGCGCGCTTCTTCGTCGAGCCCATGGCCCAGCCCATGCACCACGCCTTCCACCACCACGTGTCCGGCTGCCGTGAACGTGACCCGCAGAATCACGTCGCCTTGCACCTTCAGCTGTTTTGCTTCGTTGGTGTATTGCGCGGGCGGCTTCGAAATCACTTCGAGATTCGTCGATGCCGGCGTCGCCTTCATCATCGCGGGCGGTGCTGCCGCCTGTACTTGCGGAATTCCCGCGGAACCGACCTTGCCTCCGAACCCCTGCGTCGTTCCCGTTGCTCCAGGAAGTCCTGCCGATGCGACGTGACCATAGACGCCGCTATTCGATCCTGACTTGGTTCCGTTTCCGATGCCCGTCGATCCCACCACCCCATGTGGCGCAACGGATGGCCCCTGCATGCCGCCATAGGGATTTCCAATGGCCGCAATCGTAGCCGGCTTTGCCGCATTCGGATTCGGCGTAACGCCAAACGTATCGCCCAGGTGCACGGGCGCCGTCGATGGCTTCTGCTGGGCAGTCTGCGCGGGCATCGCTGCCGCCAGCGCAGCCTTGGGCTGCGGAGCCAGCGTAATCGCCGGCTTCACCAGCTTGATCTCCGGCATCTTCAGCTTCGCTTCCATCTCGATCGGCTTCAGGACCGGCTTTTCAATCTTCGGCAAATTGATCTTCGGCGCTTCCAGCTTCACCTCCACCGGCTTGGGCGGTTCCGGCAGCTTCGGAGGCGGTGTCACCTTCACCTTGGGCTGTGGCGGAGGCGTAGTTGGAAAAATGAGTTCGGTATTCTCAAAATGGTGCTGTTGGATGACGTGCTTGGCCATCATTCCGATATACAGAACTGTGGCCAGGATCATCATGTTGATGACCGCTGCGGTGATGAACGACCCCGACCTTCCCTCCGGCTCGGGAAGCAAACCAAAGCTCATGCGTCCTGGATAATGATTCATCTGCATGTCTGAAATTCCTCAAGTAGGATCATTGGAATCACGGGCGCCTTGAAACAGTCTCTTCTCGGTTCGTATTCGCTGCTAAGAACGCTGCTCAAAGGGAATAGTTTCACCTTGCTTCATAAACAGACAATTTCTATTGATTAGTCCCTTTGCGTTTCGTTGTTGTTGGAAGGGGATAGAAGATCGACTCTGCGTTGCGTTGCCGCAATGAATCAACGCGTTGCCAGCAGGCCTGCACTCCATCTAAACCTGCTCCGCGAGATCCATTCTCGCTCACCATCGCCCTGGACATCCAAATGCTCCCATTCACGTCCAAGGCAAAAGTGAAAGAATCTCAAGCTGGCCCAAAAATCGATGGGTGCTCGATTCTGGATTGCCCCGGTGCCGCGTCTGCTAGAGGATTCACTGCACGCAACTGGGTAGTCAGGGCGTAAGACGCATAATCGGCGTGCCGCTCGCGCGGTCTTCGGGCCGGCTGCCAACTCTATTCCGGCTCTGCCTATGTAATAGACTTACCCTAAACCAAAGTGCTCGTGAAAGGACAGTATTTTTGTGAAGATTCTGGTTACCGGCGGTGCCGGATACGTTGGTGGCACAGTTGCTGCCCTGCTCGCCTCCAAAGGCCACAATCCTATTGTATTCGATAATTTGTGCCATAGCCGCCGCGAGGAAGTCCCCCCCGGCGTCGAGTTTGTCCAGGGAGATTTGGCCGACCGGTCTCAAATTGGCAATCTGTTCGTTTCTGCCACCGATTCCGGCTCTCCCTTCGATGCCGTTCTTCACTTTGCCGCTCTCATTGAGGCTGGCGAATCCATGAAGACCCCCGAGGTCTACTTCCGTAACAATACCGCTTCAACTCTGTCTCTGCTGGAAGCTGTCCTCGCACATGGCCCCAAGCGGCTGGTCTTCTCCTCGACCGCCGCTGTCTACGGCGAGCCCGAATCGGTCCCCGTCGAGGAAAACGCCCGCCTCGCTCCTACCAACGTCTACGGCGAATCGAAGCTGCTGGTCGAGCAAATGCTCACCTGGTTCAACCGCATCTACGGACTCCGCTACGCCTCTCTGCGCTACTTCAATGTCGCCGGAGCCCCGGAAGGCCCCACTGGTGTCATCCGCGGCGAAGCTCACGAGCCCGAGTCGCACCTGATCCCGCTCATCCTCGACGTCGCCCTCGGCCGCCGCGCCTCCATCCGTATCTATGGCGAGGACTACCCAACTCTCGACGGCACCTGCATTCGCGACTACATTCACGTCTCGGATCTGGCCGACGCCCATCTCCTCGCCCTGGACGCTCTCCAATCGCACGACCGGCTCATCTTCAATTTGGGAAATGGTCACGGCTTTAGCGTGCGCCAGGTCATCGAATCGGCCCGGCGCGTGACCGGCCATCCGATTCCGGCGGAAATCCATCCCCGGCGCCCCGGTGATCCCGCCGTCCTCGTCGCGAGCTCGGAAAAGGCCATCCGCGAACTCGGCTGGCAACCGCGCTACACCCAGCTCGACGACATCGTCCGCACCGCGTGGCTCTGGCACCAGAAGCGCTACGCCAAGTAGCTCGCTCCGATGCATCGCACCTTGTTTCTGCGCTGAGCTCTGGAAATTCAGTCTCTGGCTTTACTCCGTTCGAAGGGCTTTCATGGGGTCCACGTTCGTGGCGCGCCGTGCCGGGAAGTACATTGCTGCGAGCGAGACGGCCACAAGCAGAGACGCGGCTATTGCATACACCGATGTGTCGAAATTTCGCAGCGGAAGCGAAGAGTTCTTGGTCAATCGGTTGAGAGCCAACAGGGCCGGTTCCGCAAGCGCAATGCCGAATATCAATCCAATCGCGATCTGCCTGCCGCCACTCAACAAAATTGAGCGGAAGATGGAGGCACGATTCGCTCCCAGCACCATCTTGATGCCAAATTCGCGTATGCGCCGGTTGACAGCGAAGGACAGAACCCCATAGACCCCCGTGACTGCAAGCAGAACGGCGATCGATGCCATCACGACAACAATGCCTGCCAGCGAACGTAACTGCTCAGCCTCCATCTCCATCGATTCCCAAATCGTCTCTGGCGCCTCGACCTGTGTAGGATCCAGATTCCGTACCGCGTCTCTCACGGCGTTTTCCATTGCGCTTGCGCTTCCGTTGAATCGCACATACATCTGCCCATCCAAAGTGGCCGGATCACGCAGTGTGTAGAGACGTGGCCCATCAATCGAGGCGAAGCGCTCGGAACGAGTATCGGCAACGACGCCGATTACCACAGATCGTCTATCGTCGGGGCCGATGACAATCTTGCCTATCGGATTATTGTCGGGCCAGAACTGCTTCGCGAAGGCCTGCGAGACTAAGACAGCTGACCTTGTACTCGCCGAAGTTTCATCGGAAGCAATAAAGGACCGTCCCGCCAGCAGGCGAATGCCGAATGTGGCCAAGAAGTCCGTCGAAACGTTATCGACCGACGCTGGCTTTCCTTGTCCTTTTTCCTGATTTGTCAATCGAATCTCGCTCGGCGCAACCTGGCGGAACGGTTCGAGACTCTCATACGCCAGAGACTGCACGCCAGGGAGGGTCAGGATCCGCGCTTCAAGGTCACGATAAAAGCCGCGGGCTTTGGTGCGATTATTGGGAGACCGATCGATGTCCAGCGGCACCGCCAAAGTGTGCCGCGTTTCGAACCCCGGGTCCATGTCGGTAATCGCGCCCGGCAGGCGCCCAAATAGGACCGCGGCGGTGAGAAGGACAAAGCTCATCGCGATCTGCGCGATAATGAGACCGCTCGTGGTCCGGGAACGCATGGTGGCCGAGCCTTCGCGCCCTTTCAGCGCGGTGACCAAATCCAGCTTCCACGCAGCATGCATCGGTGCAAGCGAAGAAACGACGGTGGCCAACGCGACAAGGGCTGCCAGGTAGCCAAATACGTGCCAGTTAGTATGCATGAGAAACGCCGCGCGGGACTGGTCTGGGTCCACCGCATTCATGATGAGTAAGGGGACGCGATAGGCGAGCGCGATACTGATGGCTCCAGCGATGAATGCAGTCAGAAAACTCTCGAGCAACAGCATGCGGAGCAGCCGTGCCCGTCCCACCCCGAGCGCAAGGCGCACGGCAATCTCTCCACGCCTCACGATTGCTCGCGACAAAAACAACATGGTCACATTGCTACAGGCCAATAACACCACCAGCGAGAGCGGTCCTAGAATAAGCGCCATCAGCGCTACCGCCCTGTCGTGAATCGCGGGGTTTTCAATAAAGGAACCGTTGGTCAGTATCAGAGACGTCTTGCGGTTGAAAGGAGTAACGTGGTTCTCCAAATAAGCACGGTCCTGTTGCCGAAGGATAGTTGTCAATTCGACCTTGGCATCCGCTCGTGAGTAGCCTTGCCTCAAGCGAGTCGCGACTTCGAGCCACGGTGAATCGGGGCTTTCCAGAAGATTGCTGCTCCGATCCAGCATCGGCTGGAGTGTGTAAGGAACAAAGACGTTGCCAGCGAGGAAATTTGCGTCGTCCAAAGGAACAATACCGATTACCGCAAAAGGCAGACCATTGAGGTGGATTGTCTTTCCCAGGATAAGCGGATCGGCACTGAACTTGGATCTCCAGAATGGTTCACTGAGTACTGCTACCCGCGCGGAGACTCCGCGGCCGCATTCGGCCGTCGCGAGGAAGCGGCCGAGCAGGGGACGATCGATCCCGAACACATGAAAATAGTTGCAGCTTATCTGCGCGATACCGATGCGCTTCGATCCCGGATCGAGAATTGCCGAGGACAAGTGCCATGCAGCAGCTTGCTCGATTGCCTTCGATCGCGTTCGAATTGCTTGGTAGTCTTCGGTGGTGAACCGCGAGAATTGTGCCGCCCCCGTGAACCAGCCTTCGTAACGCGGATAGAGCTGAACGAAACTGGCGGGATCCTTCTGCGTTGGCGCGGTGAGAAACAGCGCATTCAGCAGTGTGAATACGCCTGCGTTGAGCCCGATTGCGAGCGACAATGCAATGATCGCGCTAATTGATAGCCATGGTGCACGCCTTGCCGATCGAATTGCATAAAGGATATCTTGACGGTCGACCCACATGTCTGCGCCCCGCAAAGGAAGTGGAGGCCAGAATTCCAGAGATCCTTGTGCTTCGCAAGTGCTATGTGACGAGTTCAGCGTGCGCTACGCCAGGTAGCCAGCCAATTCGTTCGTCGATTCCTGCGGACAAGCACTGCAAGCTCATTCCGAACTCGTTCAAGAACCGGCGTCCAGTCGCCAAACTTCGGCTGCCGGAATAAGCGCATGGTCGGATACCACGGGCTATCTTCGCGTTCCATCAGCCAGCGCCAGTCAGGTGCGAAAGGCAGCAGCAACCACGTCGGTTTCCCAAGCGCTCCCGCCAGATGCGCCACTGCGGTGTCTACCGTGATCACCAGATCCAGCTTGCCAATCAACGCGGCCGTATCGGCCAGGTCCCCGATCGCAGGCTTTAAATCGATCACTGGCGCTTCAATCTCCCCCAGTTGCGACGCGGCTGGTCCCATCTGCAGCGAAAAGAAGCGCACGCCTTCGACATGAAGCAAAGCATCGAAGCAGGGAAGCGGGATGGAGCGCAGCCAATCGTCAGGGAACCGCGGATTGCCGCTCCACACCAGGCCCACGCGCAAACCTTCATCGGGCCACTCGAGCCGTTCTGCATCTCTCTGCGCTTCTACAGGAACGTTGAGATAGGGAACCTGCGCAGGGATGTTCGCGATGGAAATCCCAAACGCCAGCGGCAAACTCATCAGTGGGCAATGGCATTCGAACGGCGGCAGGGGCTCTCCACTCACGACCAACGTAGCAATGCCGGGCAATTGCGCTGCCAACCGCAGTAGGCTGTTCTGCACATCGAGGGTCACCGTGCCGCCCGCAGCCTGCACCATTGGCACGTAGCGGAGGAATTGCACCGTGTCGCCCAACCCCTGTTCGGCATGCAGCAGAATCCGCGCGCCATTCAGCGCTGCTCCGCGCCACAGTGGTTCTGGAAAAACACGCGTCGCACATTTCCTCCGTTGGGTGCGAATCTCATAATCGCGCCATCCTGCGGCGAAATCTCCCGTGAGCAACTCAACCAGGCTTAGGTTCCATCGTGCTTCGACGTTGTCCGGATTCACAACCAGCGCCTGCCTGTAGCTCCGCAGCGATTCCTCCAGCCTTCCTTGGCTCCTTCGGGTATTTCCCAGGTTGTTGTGAGCCTCGGAATAATCCGGCCAGAGCGAAATCGCGCGTTCGTGACAGGCTGCGGACTCATCCAGCATGCCTCGATCGCGGAAAACAATCCCAAGATTGTTGTGCGCGTCGGCGTAGTCCGGTCTCAACGCAACGGCCCGTTCGTGGCACGCCTGTGCTTCCTCGAACTTGCCCAGCTCGCGAAAAACGACCCCGAGGTTGTTATGCCCCTCAGCGAAATTCGGATCGAGCGCGATCGCACGCCGATAGCAGGTCTTTGCCTCTTCGAACTTTCCGCTCGAGCAGAGTAGATTGCCCAGGTTGCAAAGAGCCGGGATAGAATTCGGTTGCAGCGCGAGAGCGCGCTCATAACAAGCCTTCGCTTCTTCCGGCTTGCCCTCCCGCATCAGAAGCAGCCCGAAGTTGCTCTGCGTTTCCGCGGAATCCGGATTGAGCGCAAGCAGCCGTTCGAAGTGCGGCCGCGCCTCGTTGATTTTTCTCTGATCGAGAAAGATCTTGGCCAGGTAGAAATGCGCTTCCTCGCTGTCTGGCTTGAGCTTCACAACCTGCTGGTACTCCGCGATCGCCTCGTCTTGCTTTCCTTGATCCCGCAGGACAGCGCCGAGGCTCGCGTGGTATGTCGCTTCTTTGTCATTCGCGGCGATTGCCCGACGCATCATGTTTGCAGCAACGTCCAGGCTGCCGACCTGATGCGCGATCAGTCCCAGCCCATAAAGGCTCTTGGCATGCTGGACATCGATCGCCAGCACGCGCAGGTAAAGCTGCTTGGCATCCTCCAGCCGTCCGGCCCGATGCTCCCGGGTCGCTTGCACCAGGAAACCCTGAATCGCCTGCGATTCCCTTGAAGTAGTCTTTTGCGCCACTGGCTCCCCGATGCGAACTTCAACAATCCATGTTCTCGCACCGCGCAGGCGTTCTTAGTAGTATTCCTAGCAGTGTCACATCTCAATCAACATCCTTTTCGAGCGAGGCGTTGGAGTTGATCGCGAATCTTCAGCAGGTTGCCGATCTCGGCCCTGTCGCATGCAAGGTCTGCGGCAGTCCCAGCCCGCTCTACGGCGTCGTCGACTTCCACAAGAGCTGCATTGAGGCGCAAGGGCGCCGCCTGGCCCTGTCCGGCTGTCCGGTCTATTACGCCCGCTGCCAGCGCTGCGCGTTCATCTTCACTACTACATTCGATTCTTGGGACCTCGCGGCATTTCGCGAGCGCATCTACAACGACGAATACGTCGTCGTTGACCCCGACTTTGTCGAATTGCGTCCATCGGGAAACGCAAAACTCGTGGCCGCATCCTTTCCCGGCGCGCAGAACTCCATTTCGATTCTCGATTATGGTGGCGGCGAAGGTGTGTTCAGCGCTCGTCTGCGCGACCAGGGCTTCTCAGCGGCAACCTACGATCCTTTCTCCAGCTTCAATCAACTGCCCGCAGAAAAATTCGACCTCATCACATCCTTCGAGGTGATGGAGCATGTGCCGTCTCCGAAAGAAACCGTTGCGTCCATGGTGTCTCTCCTCAAGCAGCCAGGCGCGATCCTCTTTTCAACCCTCGTGCAGCCCGCGGAGTTCGAATCCATTGGTCTGAACTGGTGGTACGCCAGCCCGCGCAACGGCCATATCTCTCTCTATTCCACTACGTCCTTAGCGCTGCTCTTTCAGCCCCACGGGATGAAGGTTGGATCGTTTTCCCCGGACCTGCACATCGCCTACGCGCAGATTCCACCCTTCGCAGCCCACCTGAAACTTCCGGATTAGTCAGCTCACGGCCCCGTCTTCGGCGCAGTCCCATTCGCGGGCGTCGCCGGTTTCTGCGGCGTTGTCCCTGGCGTCGTCGTAGCCGGTGGCTTCGGCTTCCGTTTCACCGGCTTTTTCGCCGGAGTCTGCGGGCACGCAGGCGCGGGAGGAGCCGCCGGGCATTTAAACGCCGCCTGCTTCTGGACCGTCACCCGCAGATCGACCAGCTGCTTCTCCTGGACGCCGGCCGCAATCTCCATGCTGTCATCGAGCGCCAGCCGCGCATTCCCCAGGTCCTTCAGCGCCAGGCGCAGCGCATTCGCCTGGTCGTCGGGAGCGGCCATGCGCGCCGCCTCCACCACGCGCAGCAACACGTCATACAGCGCATCGACATGCCTCAACACCGGCAAGCTCTTACTCAGCGTTCCCGGCGCTGCATCCGACTCCTTCAGCAGCGGAACCATGTGCGCCTGCATGTCTCGCAGAATCGAGTCGATATCAGCGCTCGCCTCGTCGCGCACCGAGCCCCGCTTCCATCGCGCCGTGTTTAAGCCCGCCAGCGTCTTCTGCACCGTGTCGAGAGAAGGCTGCAGAAGGGAGGACGGCGAAGGAACCAACGGCGCTGCGACCGCAGGCGGTGCCGCAGCCGGCGGGCCCCCGCTCGGTGTCGCCGAGGTCATTGCAGCAGGAGTGGCTTCGGTTTCCGCGGAAGGCGCCTGTGCCGCGCAAATCATAAACGGCGAAGATAGAAATGCGACGATGAAAACTGTATTGGTAACGCGCATGGTTTGTGTCTTCTCGCTATCTCTTGCTAAGACAGCAGAATAGTCGAATACGCCGCTCGCAGGCCAGCGAATGCCCACCACCAACCCTGCGTACCAACCCATCCCCTCCTGCAATCCGCGCCCATGTTTTGCACATGGGTCTTGGCGCGCGCCATAATCGGGAGCATACTGCCAGCAGAGCCAGTTTCACGAGTGCACTCATCGGTCCGATCCTGCAGAACTGTTCTTGGTGGCCAAGTGGCGTACTCTCTGTGCTTTCGCTTCACGCGTCGCGGACAATGCCACGTTGACTCCAAAACCGGCGTTTCAGCCTTCGCGAGTTCCTTCAACCAGAATTGGTCCCAACACGTCTACTGTACATACGCGCGGTCTTCCCCAAAGTCGCCGGCCACTAGGAGTCAATCGATGCCTGCAGCCCAACCGCTTCCCGGGACGCTGGGGGAACTGCGCACCAGCTCTCATTTTGCTGAAGCATGCTTGAAAACCCGCAGCGTCAAAGATGAATTACGCCGCAATCTCATCGCCCGGCTGCGCGCGCGCGAGCCGCTCTTCCCCGGCATCGTCGGCTACGATGACACAGTCGTTCCCCAAATCGTCAACGCCGTGCTCTCCAAACAAAACTTCATTCTGCTCGGCCTGCGGGGACAGGCAAAGAGCCGCATTCTGCGTGCCCTCACCGCGCTGCTTGACGAGCGCCTCCCGTACATCGCGGGCTGCGAAATCCGCGACAATCCCTACTTGCCCATCTGCAAGCGTTGCCGAGAGCTCATCGCCGACCGCGGAGACGCAACCCCCATCGCCTATCTCACGCGCGACGACCGCTACGTGGAGAAGCTTGCCACGCCCGACGTCACCGTGGCCGATCTGGTCGGCGATCTCGATCCCATCAAGGCCGCGCGTGGAGCCCAGGATCTTTCCAGTGAGCTGACCATGCACTACGGTCTTTTGCCCCGCGCCAATCGCGGCATCTTCGCCATCAACGAGCTGCCCGATCTCGCCGGAAAAATTCAGGTCGCGCTCTTCAACATCATGCAGGAAGGCGACGTGCAGATTAAAGGCTACCCGGTACGCCTCGCGCTCGATGTGGCGCTCGTCTTCAGCGCGAACCCTGAGGACTACACCGCACGCGGCAAAATCGTCACTCCACTCAAAGACCGCATCGGCTCCGAGATTCGCACTCACTATCCCGAAACCCTCGAAGAGGGAATGGCCATCACCGCGCAAGAGGCGTGGTCCGCACGCGGCGCCGCGGCACCCACCGAGATTCCTCAGTACATACGCGAGGTCGTGGAGCAAGTGGCCTTCTCTGCGCGTTCCGACAAGAAAGTGGATAAGCGCAGCGGCGTCAGCCAGCGCCTCCCCATCTCGACATTGGAGCTGATGGTTTCCAGCGCCGAGCGTCGTGCCCTCATTCACAGCGAGTCGCTCGTTCTGCCCCGCATCAGCGACCTCTACGCCGCGTTGCCCGGCATCACCGGCAAGCTTGAGCTTGAATATGAAGGCGAAATGCGCGGCGCAGACACCGTTGTCCACGAGCTCATTCACGCCGCTGTCGGAAAAATCTTCGATCGCTATTTCTCCGGTGTCGATACACAGCAGATCGAGCAGTGGTTCAAACTCGGGGGCACAGTGAAGCTCGACGACAACCAGGCCACGACGGCCGCGCTCGCCGACCTGAAACAGATTCACGGCCTCCTCGACAAGCTCTCGCCGCTTGGCATTCAACCTGCCGATACCCCGCAGAAAGTGGTCGCTGCTGCCGAGTTCCTGCTGGAAGGCATGGTCGCTCACCGCAAGCTCAGCCGCAGCGAAGAGCGTGTCTTCGCTGCCCAGGAAAAAACAGGGCGCACGCCGGAGCGGCCCGATGTGGAACGCGAATTTGAAGAGTGGGAACGAGGCCGCCGCAATCGCCCTGGCCGAGGCGGCTACAACTGACCTCGCGCAGCAAGGTCATCTTGAGCGGAGCGAAGGATCTCCTGAACGAAGCGAAGGATCTGCTTCAGCTCAGCCCCAATCAGCACCAACCTAACTGAGGAGTCCCATGAAGGGCGTTCGCTACACCAAATACAACGGCGACCTGGCCTCCGAAATGGATCTGGAGGGGCTGCTTCAAGCTCTCTCCGACTTCTTTCTCGATTCCGGCTTCGATGACCCGTACTCGAACTTCGGGGAGATGGACAACAGCCTCGAAGCCCTCCGCGAGGCCTTGCGGCGAATTCTCGAGTCCGGCGAATTCTTCGACGAAGACACGCAGCGCCAAATCAACGAGATGTCCGCGAGCGGCACACTCGACGAGCTGATCGACAAGCTCATCGAGCGTCTCGAACGAGAAAGTTACATCACGTCCTCCGATAGCCCCGACCCGACGCAGGTTGCGGAGGGCGGCGGACAGATCGGCGACGTCGAGGGGGAAGTGCGCTTCGAAGTCACCGACAAGAGCCTCGATTTTCTCGGATTCAAAACACTGCGCGATCTGCTAGGCTCGCTCGGCAAATCGAGCCTGGGCCGTCACGACACGCGGCACTGGGCCACCGGCATCGAGGCCACCGGTGCGCCGCGCCGCTACGAATTCGGCGACACTTTGAATCTCGATACGATCGCTACCCTCAGCTCCGCCATCGCGCGCGAAGGCATCGGGCTACCGCTCAACCTCGAATACGACGACCTGCACGTGCATCAATGCGAGTATCAGAGTTCCTGCGCCACCGTGGTCATGCTCGACTGCTCGCACTCCATGATTTTGTACGGCGAAGACCGCTTTACGCCGGCGAAAAAAGTGGCCATGGCGCTCTCGCACCTCATCCGCACGCAGTACCCCGGCGACTCGCTCAACCTCGTTCTCTTTCACGACTCCGCCGAAGAGCTGCCCGTTTCGCAACTGGCGCGCGTCAAAGTCGGCCCGTTCTACACCAACACGCGCGAAGGTCTCCGCGTGTCGCAGCGCATCCTCGCGCGCCAGCGCAAGGACATGAAGCAGATCGTCATGATCACCGACGGCAAGCCTTCGGCGCTTACGATGCCCGACGGCCGCATTTACAAAAATGCCTACGGCCTCGATCCGCTGGTCGTCAGCGAAACGCTGGAAGAAGTGGCACGCTGCAAACGCGCCAACATCATGATCAACACTTTCATGCTGACCAACGACTACAGCCTGGTGCAATTCGTGCACAAGGTCTCGGAGATGTGCCGCGGCAAAGCCTACTTCACCACGCCGCACACCCTCGGCGAGTATTTACTCATGGACTACATGCAGCGCAAGTCGAAGACCATCCACTGAGGACTGCTGCAGCGTGCTACAGCTGTGCTTGCCTCGGAGCGCATAACTCCGGGCCTGAAGGCCGCGAGAATTGTCCTGGTTTTCAGGGGGATAAATCCCCCTGCTCCCTCCGGAACGACTATTTGCAACTATCGGCCCTGGTTTTGCTGTAGCGGTGTGCGGGCTGGCTGGAGGGTATACCCCCGATACCCCCTCAGCTACCCCCTCCCCCCTATCGTGACCGGGATGTCACAGCGATGGTGCAACCACGGAGTACCTGAGTAACGGCAATAAAGGATGGGGTCGAAATGTGATGGTTCGAAAAAACGAGCAGAGAGCCTTTAGCGGCTCTGCGCAGCGAATGCCGCTGCGAGCGCCTCTTCCGGCTCCGGCCGTACGCGAAAATCCGCATGCGCTTCTGCGAAGTGGACCCGCCCATCGCGGCCGATCACATATGTGGCTGGCAAAGGAAGACGCCAGCTCTTCTCGCCATTGACGAACGGAATGTTGACCAGGATCGAGAGATAGTAGTCGCGGTAGTACTCAGGCACCGTGTAGACCAGCCCGAACTGCTCGGCGACTAAGTTGTTCGTGTCCGCCAGCACCGGGAAGGGAAGTCCGTGCTGTCCCGCCATGAAGTCGCTTTGCCGCTGCATCTGCGGCCCGACCGCGACCATCAGCGCTCCGTGTTCGCGAATCCGTCCGTAAAGATCGCGCCACGTCTCAAGCTCGGTCATGCAATAGGGGCACCACCGTCCGCGAAAGAATTTGATGATTAACGGTCCAACTCGGAGGAGGTCTGCCGAGCGCACCAGCTTTCCGTTCGCGTCTTTCAGCGCGAACTCTGGAGCCACTGCACCGACAGGCAGGATGCGCTCCTCGATCCCAGTCGCAAACAGCTCTTCGACCGCGCGCTCGCCGACGGCCAGCCGCTCCGCTTGTACTAAATTACGAGTGTTCGCGGTGATCTCGTCGAGTTGGTCCTGGAGGGGAGTCATCGGCGTTTGGGCAAGAAGTCCAAGAAAGGACGTTCCTCACCATTATGAGTTGAAATTAGAAGAATGCTCCCGCGGGCGCGAAAACTCTCTCGGTACCGGGCTACCTTGGGACTTGCCCTTGGATACTCTGAGCACATGATCCACGCGCTGATTGGCTGTGCTGCCTTATGTTCCCAATGTCTACCCCAGAAGGCCCAGGTAGATTCAATCTGGTCGACTGCATGATCCACATTCTTCCCCTTGAGCTCCACGATTACGTCTACAAAATCGGGTTTTGAAACGACGAAATCAGCGGCAACTTCACCAGCCGGGGCTAAACAGCGATCCATGTTGATGCGGCGAACCTGAACTCTGTCCGGATTCAGGAGAATGGCGCGCCTTGCGGTGCCTGGGTCTGTGATCTTCACTTTTGAATCACGAATTTTCTCGATACATGGGTCCTGATTTCCGGCCCGCCTACCGACCATACTGGATCTCCAGCAACTGTCCAAGCTCGTCGCTGATCTTGCCGGAGACGTCATCAAGGTAGTCGCCGTCGATCTGGCCCGTTTTCTTGTCGTAAATACTTTCAAGTTTTCCGTTTTCGATTTTGTACGCAACAAAGTCGCCGTCTCTAATCCAGTATTTCTCGGGAATGACCTTGGTTACAGCCGCGTGTTGTTCCGGGCTTTCTGCACCAACTTTGCCAGCCTTAACCAAGTCGCCGAAGACGGAGAGGATGTATGGGCTGTGGGTGGTGATGACCCAATAAGCATCCAACGATGGTTCACTCGAAAGTCGCGCGAAAATGTGGACTAGGTCGTATTGTGTCGAAGGGAAGACGTTGGATTCGGGCTCTTCAAGGAAGAATAGTCGCTTGTTCAAGACATGAGGTACATCGGCGATCTTCCTTATTGAAGCGGCAGTTGCGACGAACTCTCGCAGGCATGTGATAAGAGGGAGGAGCTCTTGTGTTCCGGATGACAGTACTGGGAGCGCAAGGATTCGCCCATCGTTCGACTCAAAATGGAAGTCTGAGCCTGCCGATACAACCTTACCCTGGAGAATCCGCTCGCCTTCGGCGTTAATCCATCTAGTCAGTGGGTGGTCCAGACCGTCACTCGAGATCCTTCCCTCAAATCCATAGCTAAAGTCCTGCGAAAAACGCAACTGGATGTCGTCTCTTCTGCCAGCCGTGCCGAAGATGGCTTGATGGATAGAAAGGAAAAATGATCGCGTCGATGGGATGTACGAATAGACCTCAGGCGAGTTGGGTCCCCGAAGCTCCGAAAGTCGATCACGAATCTCTTCCGCAAAGAACTTCGGATTGGGCAGACTTTCGCGGCGCAGTTTTTCCGCATTGAACTTGCCCCAAACAGCCCTGTAGCGTTCCTCGAACTCTGGGGAGAAACTCCATATTATTCTTGCGCCTGGCTCACTTCGGCGCTCCTGCACGTGTGAGACTTCATACGAGCCTGCGCTAAAACGAATCTCAGAAGTCTCAGTGGCGATGGCGTCGTAGCCAAACCAAAAAAAGAACGCATCGTTTACGCGCTTTTCAAGCTGCTCGAATTCCTCCGCCGCTTTGATCGCTTCTTGCGCTTGCTCAACGACGACCTGCTGAAAAAAGTACGCGAGCTTGCACAGCAAGCTCTTCCCGCTCGATTGCGGCCCGATGAGGACGGTGATTTTGCCGAACTCCAATTCTGCTTCTTTGATGACCGAGAAGTTCTTGACTGTTAACTTGCGCATCGTCCTCCTTTCCTATGGGCAACCGCAGATCCTTCGACTCCGCTTTGCTCCGCTCAGGATGACAGCTTCGTGGCTGTGCTATCCGGTTTCTGAGCGATTCTACCGCCCGAACTTCTGCCGGCCGACCATGCCCATCGCGCCAAGACCGCCGCGCATCATGTTCTTCGCCAGGCCGCCCTTGCCCATCTGCTTGAAGACCCTGCTCATCTGCGCATATTGACGCAGCAATTGGTTCACATCCTGCACGCTGGTGCCGGAGCCGATCGCGATGCGCTTCCGCCGCGAGCCGGAGATGATCTCGTGGTTGCGTCGTTCATGCGGCGTCATCGAGTTGATGATTGCTTCGAGGCGCACGAATTGCTTTTCGTCCACCTGGCCCGCTGCCTGCTGCATGCCTGCAAACGGACCGACCGAAGGAAGCATCTTCAAAATGCTCTCCATCGAACCAAGCTTCTTGATCTGCCTCAACTGATCGCGGAAATCTTCGAGTGTGAATCCATCGCCCAGCAGCGCCTTTTTGGCGAACTCCTCAGACTTTTTCCGGTCGAGCGTGGAGTCGGCCTTCTCAATCAGCGAGAGCATGTCGCCCATACCGAGAATGCGCCCGACAATGCGATCTGGATGAAACGGCTCGAAGGCGTCCGGCTTTTCGCCCACACCGATGAACTTGATCGGCTGGCCCGTCACATGCCGAATCGACAATGCAGCGCCGCCGCGCGCATCGCCGTCCATCTTGGTCAGCACGACACCAGTCAGCCCGAGCCGCTTGTGAAAATCCTGCGCGGAGTTGACAGCATCCTGACCAGTCATCGCATCGGCGACGAAGAGAATTTCCTGCGGGTTGAGCAGCTTCTTGAGCCGCTCCATTTCGCCCATCAGGTCTTCGTCGATGTGCAAACGGCCCGCGGTGTCCACAATCAGCGTGTCGAAGCCAAAGTTGCGCGCTTCACGGCGCGCCTCCGAGGCTAGTCGCTCCACGAGCGCCGATCCTGGAGCTTCGCCCTTCAAATCGCCTTCGTAGATCTTGGCGTCGATTGACTTCGCCACGACTTTCAGCTGCTCGCGCGCCGCAGGACGATATACGTCGACGGAGACCAGGATAGGCCGATGCCCACCCTTCTTGAGCCAAGCCGCAAGCTTGCCGCTCGTTGTCGTTTTGCCGGATCCTTGCAGCCCGGCCATGAGAATGACCGTAGGTGGCTGCGAGGCAAACTTGAAGCGCGCCGTATCCTTCCCGAGCAACTCGATCAACTCGTCGCGGACAACCTTGATCACTTGCTCCGAGGGCGAGAGCGCCGTCAGCACTTCTGTCCCAACAGCCTTGACGCGGATGTGCTCGATGAGGTCGGTGACCACTTTGAGGTTGACGTCGGCCTCAAGCAGAGCCACACGAATTTCGCCCAGCGCCTCGGCGATGTTTTCTTCCGTGAGCGTGCCTTGGCCGCGCAGGTTCTTGAATGCGCGCTGCAGTTTATCTGTTAGGGTCTCAAACATAGTTCATTTATAAGTGTACCTTGCGCGCGGGTGACGCAAATTGCGACCGAAGCGGCGATCAGTTCGCCGGTTCCACCAGATACTGCTCCAGTTTGCCGTCGGGATAGGTATACGTGGTGAGGCGCAATTTCCTGCCGGGATACACAATCTCGAAGGCCCGAAACGTCATACCTCCGCGTAGGTCTTCTTTGGTTTGGTGAAGAGACAGCGGCTCGCCCAGCGGTGCGAGGCTGTTCTTGAAGTCCTCAACGGTCTGCGCGGAAAAGTAGTCGCTCAGATTCGGCGCCAGGAGGCTCCGGTCGATGTGGCCGTTCTGCAAGTCACGATAGATCGAAAGTGCCTGTTTCTCCGACTCGCTTTGTCCCGCATCGCCTGCGATTGCGGCGGCAATGAGCTTGGCAATCTCGCTGGCGCCGCCTGCCATGTGATTCGTTAGAACCGCAACCGCGACTCCGTCATCCGGTAACACGATGTTGTCGGAGACAAAGCCTGTGACTTCGCCAGAGTGCTCGATGGATCGGTGACCGCTTTCCTCGGTCACCTCCACGCCGAGCCCGTAATGCGTGCCCTTGCCGTCTTTCAACCTAACTTCCGCGAACATTGTTTTATAGCTTGCGGATGAAAGAATCGATCGGTCAATCAGGCTCTCTTCCCACAGCGCCAGATCGTGCGGAGTCATCGCCAGCTCGCCTGCGGCAAACATCCATCCGCGGCCTTCTTTGGGAGCAGGGCGCAAGGGTCCCAATGCGGCGCGCACATAGGACGTGGCATCGGTCGATGTCAGCTTCGCTTCATCGGAGTCCCACAGCGAAGTCGTGCCGAGCGGATGAAAGATGTGTTGCTCAAGAAAGTCCATCAGCTTCTGGCCGCTCACTTTTTCGACAATCAATCCGGCGATCACGTAATTCGTGTTCGAATACTGCCACTCAGTTCCCGGTTCAAAATCGAGCGGTTTCCGGGCCCATATTTCAAGAATCTGCCGAGCCGTCGTTGGCTTCATCATCGGCGTCATCAGGTAGTCCTCAGGCCAGTAATCCTGATAGCCCGAAGTGTGTGAAAGAATTTGGCGAATTGTCACGTCATTGCCTCGCGTCAGCCCCGGCACGTATTTGCCAACCGCGTCTCCAGGCTCAGCTTGCCCCGCTCCTGCAGCAGCAGAATGGCCGCAGCCGTAAACTGCTTCGAAATCGAGCCGATCGAGTAGCGCATCGCGGGGGTGGCTGCAATTGACGGGTCGACGTGCGCCAGACCGTACGCATGCGTGTAGATCAGCCTTCCGCCTTGCACCACCGCGATGCTCGCAGACGGCGCGCCGCGTTGCTCCAGCACTCCGGCCGCAATTTGGTCGATGCGCTGGCGCAGAGCGGGCTCAATTGTGTCAATGGATTGTGCAGGGGACGATTGTGCCTCACTCGACTGTGCGGGGCTCTGTGCCTGGATGGGGAACGCGAACAGCCCAGCCGCGAGTGTTGTGACGACGAGGAAAGTGGGGAACCGTTTCACAGGAACGAATCTCCTTTACGGTGCTTGCGGGAACGTATCGCATCAAAATATCAGTTCGCCTCCTCTGCTGTACGCTGATCAATGGAAGTTGGGTCCGTTAACGGCTTGAGCTATCGGAGGATTCGGTGGAGCGGTTGATCGAGGGGCACAAGAAGTTTTTGGCTGAAGTGTTTCCGGTGCGTCGAAATCAGTTCCGACTGCTTGCGGATTCGCAGGCACCGGACTGTCTTTTTATCACCTGTTCCGATTCGCGCATCGTGCCGGATCTGATTCTTGGCACCGGTCCTGGTGACCTCTTTATTACGCGCAATGCCGGCAATGTAGTGCCTGTCGTCAGTCGCGAAATCGATGGCGTGACGGCAACCATTGAATACGCGGTGGAAGTGCTGAAGGTGAGGCACGCAATTCTCTGCGGTCACTCGGATTGTGGCGCGATGAAAGCCGCGCTAAATCGAAAGGATCTGGAAAAGCTGCCCAAGGCCAGCCGCTGGTTGCAACATGTGGAGGCAGCCTTTAGCCATCGCCAGCCGCTCAATCCCGCCGACGGGCCGCATGCCGAACTCGCTTCTCTCATCCGCGGCAACGTGATTGCGCAACTGCTCAATCTGCGAGCCCAGCCCTCTGTTGCGCGCGCCGCGGTTGAAGGCAGGCTCATGGTGCACGGCTGGTACTACGACATTCTCACGGGGCACATCGAGCGCTACGACGAGCAGATCCGGCGGTTCCTGCCGCTGGTCACCGAAAAGTGATGGAGGCCAGGAACGTTGCCTGGGCATTTACGGAGATTCCAAATGCTACTGCGGCGGATTTGAAACCCCCTGAGGATTCGCAGCGCCCGACGCGCCGGCGTTTGTTCCTTGCGGTTGATCGGCGGGTTGAGTCGGCTGTGTTGGCGTTCCATTCGATTGAGCTCCCGGCGCGCTTTCCTGGATACCGATGGCAGCGCCCGAAACTACGAGCTGCACCCGCCGGTTTTGTGCCCGCCCCGCGTTCGTTGAGTTATCCGCGATCGGATCGTTCTTTCCATAGCCTTCCGCGCTTATATTGCCGTCCGGCACGCTTTGCGCAACCAGGAATTGGCGCACCGCATCCGCCCGTTCTTCCGAAAGCTTCTGGTTGTACTCGTCCGATCCGATGTTGTCGGTGTAGCCCTCAACCTGCAGCTTGAGATTCGGGTAAGCAAGGAGAATTCCGGAAACCTTGGCCAGCTTTACTTGCGCGTCTGGTTTCAACGTGTATTTGTTGAAATCGAAGAGCACATCCGACATGTTCACAATCAGACCTCGCGCCGTTTCGGTGGTCTGCAGAACCTGGTTCAACTGCTGTTTCAGCCGTTCGCGCATCTGCTCCGTTTGTTGCGACGCCTGTTGCGCTGCCTGCTCGGCGGCCTGCTGTTCTTCGCGAGCCTTCTGCGCGCGAGCTTCCGCTTCGGCTGCTGCTGCCTCAGCCTGAGCTCGCTGGGCCGCCTGTTGGTCCGCCGCTGCCTGCGCCTGCTGGGCGGCTAGTTGCGATTGTTGCGCAGCCTGCTCAGCATCCTGCCGTGCCTTGAGCTGCGCTGCTTCGTCCTCAGCTTTGATCTTACGAATCGTGATGAGACGCGCGTCTTCAGCTGATTGGACGGCTTCACGAGCGTAAGTGATCGTTTGTTTGCGATCGCTCTTATGAGTGTCCAGCCCCTCCGCATTTTGCAACGCCGTCTTTGCCGTTGCCATCGTGTCCGCTGCATATTGCTCGGCACCCGCGGCATCGGCTATCTGTATCGCATTTTCAGCCTCATAAAGCTCCAGCGGAGAACGCTCATCACGCGTAATCGGATGCAGCACGGAATGGCGTCCGGCAGTCTCTGCATAGGCTCCGCGGGGTAACAAGGTGTAATGAGCATTCACTTGCTCGATCACGCCCTGCGTCTTGTCCGTCACGACGTTCTGCATGACCACCAGGTCGCTCGGCATCGTCACGGCGAAGTAAGGCTCGGCGGTAACAATCAAGCCGAAAGCCTGGAGATTTGTTGTAACTGTCGCATCGAATTTATTCTTGGACCCGGTCGGCAACACCTCACCGAGATTCACTGGCCGGCCTTCCGGAGAAATTGCCCAAAGAACATACGTGAGATATTCGGGCCCGAAGCCGTTCGCAGGGGGCAACCCCTCGAGATGAAGATTGATGGAGGTACGACCTGACGCCGCATCGACCTTCGCATCGCCCTTCGCTCCCGGCAGCAGCGAAGTTCCTTCAAAGCCGATCTTGGTTGAACCCTGGCGATGGAAATAATTGATCGCGGGAATATCGCGAGCCACAACTTGAATTTTGTAGACCGGAACACCATCCTGGTATTCCGATGGCCCTTGCGGCGTGGAGTTCGACGGTGGGGGTGGTGTTGCCGTGGGGTTCATCTCCTGCGGACTTGCCAAGGTTGCAACCGCACCGAACAGGACCACTGAAAATCCAAATTTACCGAATTTGTGCATGGCTCAACTCCCAACAGCGAATTCGAAACGAAGCCGACCGCTGGGGGACTTCGCGTTCTCCGGAATGGATGCCATGCAGATGAGAGAAAGTTGCCCTGTGTCGGACCGAGGGCAGGTCGGGACTACGTCGATCCAGGGCCCTTCTCGTCCTCTAGCGGTTCCTGGGTATTTTCGCCTATGGGACACACGCGTTGGCTCGAAGGCTTCACCTTCCCGGAGTTGGAGTCTTCAAACTAGTTGACTTCTGCTTATCTGGTTGACTCAGCCTACCCCCATAGGTAGTGTTGGAAGGTGTCCAGGCCGCCATTTCCCAAGACCCTGCGGCAGTTGCAAAGCGATTTCGCTACAGAGGAAGCCTGCGAACGCTACTTGGCGACCTGCCGCTGGCCCGAGGGTTTCATCTGTCCGCGATGCGGAAATCGGCGAGCTTATGACTTGGTGAATCAGCGGCGGTGGCAGTGTGCGGGCTGCCGTCACCAAGTCTCGCTGACAGCCGGGACAGTTCTTCATCGGACGAAGATCGGGCTGCCCCAGTGGTTCTGGGCGGCCTATTTGATGACCACGGACAAGCGCGGAATTTCTGCTTTGCTGCTCCAGCGGCAACTCGGCTTGTCCTGTTACGAAACCGCCTGGATGTTGCTTCACAAGCTCCGCCGGGCGATGGTGAATGTGGCTCGGGAACCACTCCACGGCGAGGTAGAGGTTGATAAAACGTGGATTGGTGGCGAACAGGCTGGCCTCCGCGGAAGCCGACAGCTTAAGGGGCGACGGGCAGCGCTGGTTCTGGTCGCAGTGGAAAGGCGCGGCAGGAGTACAGGTCGCATCCGCATGAAAGTGATCCCAGATTTTAGGAGCATCACCATCATCCCGTTCCTCCACGAGAATGTTTCTCCCGGTTCGATCATCTACACCGATGGTCTCAAGAGCTTTTTGGGCCTGACGGAGGCTGGGTTCAAACATATCGTCCGAACGCAACCGTTGCGATCCGCACTGCGAAAGGGAGCGCAGTCGGCTGTTCCGCTCGCCGATCGCGCTATCGGAAACCTCCAGCAATGGCTGATCGGCACTTATCACGGAGTGAGTAAACCGCAACTCCAGGTTTATCTCGACGAATTCGTCTTCCGGCACAACCGCCGCAATACACCCGCGGCCGCGTTCCAGACTCTTCTCGGCCTCGGGACTGGCCGGGAGTCAACCCAGTACGAACAGATTCGCGGAGCCAAGGACCTCAACCGCAACCCCTTGGGGTATGCTGAGTCAACCAGATAAGCAGAAGTTGTCTAGTTTAAACATCTAGTTTACAATGGTTCCAAAGGTGGTCTCAATGCCCACATTTACACCTATCGGCGCCTTCGACGCCAAGACAAGGCTCTCCGAGATCCTCCGCAAAGTTGAGCAGGGAGAGCGGTTTACGATCACTGTCCGGGGTCGGCCGGTGGCGAATCTCGTGCCCACCACCGAAGACCTTGCACGGCAAGATGCCACGCGCGCGGCAGAAGAATTAATGCGCTTTCCCCGCATCAAGGGAATCTCCGGCGATACGGTCCTGGAGTGGATTCGCGAAGGAAGGAAATAGAGGCAGCCGATGGGGTTGATCCTCGATGCATCGGCCGCGTTGGCTTGGCTGGTCGAACGCGTCAATCCTGCAGAGGCCCTGTTGGCCGACCGTCTCCTGATGTATCTACAGACCGGCGATGCGCTTGTGCCTGCCCTCTGGTATGCCGAGGTCGCAAACGGTCTGCTGGTGTCGGAGCGCAGAGGGATCGCGGATTCGGCCCAAACCGAGATGTTTATGGGAAAGCTCAATCGCATGAGAATTGCCGAGGACCCCAAAAGGCCAGCGGATCTGCAGGCCGAGGTCCTGGTGCTTGCCCGCAGCTATGGGCTGACCGGCTATGACGCCACCTATCTGGAACTGGTTTTGAGGACGAAATGGCCGCTGGCTACCTTCGACCGCCAGCTAGCGGAAGCAACGCGTAAGGCGGGAGCGTGCGTGTTCGGCGATCCAGCCTAAATAAACGCTCGCTCAATGCGCTCCCGGCGGCGGAGCGGCATGCTTCGGCGGCTTCCGGAACAGCCACACTGCAATCGCGCAGAAGAACGCCAGGAGCGCCGTCCAGCGAAACACATCCACATACGCCATGAGCGCCGATTGCTGCTGCATCAGCCCGTAGACCAGTCCCATCGACCCCGGCCGCGCCTGCGCCCGGCCAACTTGATGGCTCAAGTACGCTGCCATGAGCGCCGACTTCTGCTGCAGCACTGCACTCGACGCAGTGAGATTGGCCCCGATCTCCGTCTGGTGGAGCGCCGCGCGACGAATAATCGTTGTTGTAGCCATCGCGATTCCAATCGACCCGCCAATATTGCGCAGCATATTGAAGAGGCCTGTGGCATTGCCCATCTCCTCGCGGGATAACGTTGCCGTGGTCATTGTCGCCAGCGGTACAAACACAAAACTCAACGCGAAACCCGTTACCGTAATCGGGATGAGGAGCGTATACGGCCCGATGTCGAGATTCACCGTGCCAAAGAACAATGCGCAAACGCCGAAGCCCAAAAATCCCAGGCTCAGCAGCTTGCGGTTATCGATTCGCGAGCCGAGGATGCCAATCACAGGCGAACCAATAAACGAGCCGATGCCGCGCGGACCCACCACGAGCCCCGCAGTAAAAGCCGTGTAGCCCATCACTTCCTGGTAGTAAAGCGGCAGGATGGTGATGGTGATGTAGATGCACGCGCCCAACAAGGCAATCAGGAAGCAGCCGGTGCGGAAGTTGCGGTTTTTGAGCACATGCAGATCGACCAGACCATTCTTCTTTGTCCACGAACGCCAGATCCAGCCGATAAGTCCCACGATAATTCCGGCCACGGCCCAACGCACCCAGAGCGCGCCGAACCAGTCGTCTTCCTGGCCCTTGTCGAGCACAACCTGCAAACAACCAGTCCAAACAATCAGCAGGCCGAATCCGATGTTGTCGAAGGCGCCGACTTTCGCGTTCTTGATAAACGGCGGGTCGTGGACGAAGCTGGCAATTAGAATGACCGCCAGAACCCCCACGGGAATGTTGATATAGAACGCATACCGCCAGCTGAACGTATCGGTCAGCCAGCCTCCCAGCGTCGGCCCCAGCACCGGGGCCACCACGATCCCAAGCCCATAAGCCGCCATCGCCATCGACCGTTTCGCCGGCGCAAAACTTTCCAGAAGAATCGACTGCGAAAGCGGCTGCAGTGCGCCTCCGCCCGCCCCCTGCAGCACGCGTGCTAGCAGGATCACAGCCAACGATGGGGCTGCCCCACAAAAGAATGAAGCCACTGTGAAAATGACCACGCAGATGAGCAGGAACCGCTTCCGCCCGAAGCGCCGGGCAAACCAGTTCGAGGCTGGCAGAATCACGGCGTTGGCCACCAGGTAGCTGGTCAACACCCAGGTAGCCTCGGAGTTGGTCGACGACAGGCTTCCCGCGATGTAGGGCAAAGCCACCGACGCAATGGCGGTGTCCAGCACTTCCATGAATGTGGGCAACATCACGGAAACTGTGACCAGCCAAGGGTTTACGCCCTGCGTGAGGGGATAGCGAGTTTGGGCCTCGGCAGTGGTCATGGATGTGACAACCTGCAGATGGTAAATGACAGGGGGAATTAAGTGCCTGTGACACAGGTCATTCTTCTGGCGGCGTGGGTTCAGCTCCCGCTGCGATAGGATAGGGGACGTAGCTTCAGAATGGGCCTGCAGCGGGGAATTGCATGCGATATCGTGTTCTGTTCAGCTTGAGCGCACTTGCGGTTTGCCTGAGCATCGTGCCGCAGGCTTTGGCAGGCAGCCCGGAGGCGGCCAAGTATCCGCTGCGCGTGTACATTTTTCGATTCGCCGTCCAACCAAGCCACAGCCGGGAGCCCAAACATCCGTTTGATATGCCGGACTACGTGAGTGGGATGGGCCAGGCGGATCTGTTTGAAAACGGGGAGCCGCGAGGGTTCCAATTCAATTATTCCTGCACGGTCGAGATGCGAGCCTCCGGCAGCTATTCCACGTTCCCGGCCCGATGGAAGAAACACGAAAAAACGCTGGAGATTCTGCTGCCCAGAAAGGGCACATCGGAAGACATGGAGTCATGCGATCTTCAAGCCGAGATGATGCCCGGGCAGGTTTTCTTCTGGAAAGATGGAGTAGTGTCGGTCGAGTCCTCAGCTTTGCTCAAGAGCTGGATGGTGAAGCACAAGTTCGACCCGGAGAGCAGCGACGAGCAGCCGGACATTGCAGGCAGTGAATCGGCGGCGAGCAATCCGTTCCTGTCACCGGAAGATTAATTTGTCTGCAAACCTAATCAATCAAATGGCATAGAGAACGGAGTCTTCCAGCCTGCCCCGGCGGGGTCTGCCTGGCGCGAGCCTCGCGCGGCGACATCCAACCCGGCGATTTATGAAGATACAATCAAATAAAGTTGACACTAATCCACTCAATCATGCATCTTATTAATTGTAAAAATCCTACGGGCAGGCAGGAACCTAAACATGTCAAAAATTATCGGGATCGACCTTGGCACGACCAACTCGTGTGTCGCTGTTCTCGAAGGCGGCGAGCCCAAAGTCATTGCAAATGAGGAAGGTGCACGCACAACGCCTTCCATCGTCGGTTTCTCAAAGAGCGGCGAGCGTCTAGTGGGCCAGGTCGCCAAGCGCCAAGCGATTACCAACCCGGAGAACACGATCTTCTCCATCAAGCGTTTCATGGGTCGTCGTTATGACGAAGTGAACGACGAAATGAAGATGGTGCCCTACAAGGTGGTAGCTCAGGGCGACCACGTTGCTGTTCTTGCCCAGGGCAAGGAGTACACACCGCCCGAAATCTCGGCCATGATCCTTCAAAAGCTGAAAAAGAGCGCCGAGGCCTATCTGGGCGAGGCCGTCAACGAGGCCGTCATCACTGTACCGGCTTACTTTAACGACGCGCAACGCCAGGCGACCAAAGACGCAGGCAAAATCGCCGGCCTTGAAGTGAAGCGTATTGTCAACGAGCCAACCGCAGCCGCGCTGGCCTATGGGCTCGACAAGAAGAAGGACGAGACCATTGCCGTGTACGACTTTGGCGGCGGCACGTTTGATATCTCGATTCTCGAAGTTGGCGAAGGCGTGATCGAGGTCAAGTCGACCAATGGTGACACCCATTTGGGCGGAGACAATCTCGACCAGCGAGTCGTTGACTGGCTCATTGCAGAGTTCAAGCAGGAAGAGGGCCTGGACCTGAGCTCGAAAGGCAACGAGATGGCCCTGCAGCGCCTGAAAGACGCGGCGGAAAAGGCCAAAATCGAACTCTCGACTACGGTTGAAACTGAGATCAACCTGCCATTTATCACCGCGGACGCGACGGGGCCGAAACATCTGGTGCGCAAACTGACCCGGGCCAAGCTGGAACAGATGGTCTCGGATCTGCTTGATCGCTCGCTTGAACCATGCAAGAAGGCTCTGGCCGATGCCGGTGTCACCACAAGCCAGATTGACGAAGTGGTGCTGGTGGGCGGCCAAACGCGCATGCCCAAGATTCAGGAGATCGTGAAGCAGCTCTTCGGCAAAGAGCCTCATCGCGGCGTGAATCCGGACGAAGTGGTCGCCGTGGGCGCTGCTGTGCAGGCCGGCGTGCTGGCTGGCGAGGTGAAGGACCTTCTGCTGCTCGACGTGACGCCTCTGACGCTCTCGATTGAAACTTTAGGCGGCGTGGCGACTCCGATGATTCCGCGCAATACGACCATTCCGACCAAGAAGACGGAGACGTTTTCGACTGCAGCCGATTCGCAAACCGAGGTTGAGGTCCACGTGCTGCAGGGAGAACGTCCGATGGCGGCGCAGAACCGCACGCTGGGCAAGTTCAAGCTGGCAGGCATTCCTCCCGCGCCACGCGGCGTGCCGCAGATCGAGGTCACGTTCGACATCGACGCCAACGGCATATTGAACGTGAACGCAAAGGACAACGCCACCGGCAAGGACACGCGCATCACCATCACTTCGAGCTCGGGCCTCAGCAAGGAAGAGGTCGAAAAGATGGCCAAGGAAGCCGAATCGCACGCAGCTGAGGACAAGGAGAAGCGGGAGGAGATCGAGGCCCGCAACCAGCTCGATTCGATGGTCTACAACATCGAGAAGATGCTGAAAGACTCCGGGGAAAAGGTGCAGGCGGCCGACAAGACCGAAGTGGAGGCGGCACTGGCCGAGGCAAAGAAGACCCTCGAAGGCACGCCATCCTCAAGCGAACTGAAGGCTGCGCACGAGAAGCTCACCAAGGCAAGCCACAAGCTGGCCGAAGCCATGTACAAGGCGAGTTCAGCGCAGGCGGCGGGTGCGCCAAGCGGACCGACGGCGCAGGCTGACGGGACGACACCGGGCACCGAACAGAAGAAGGACGAAGGCGTCATCGATGCTGAGTACGTGGATGTCGAGGACAAGAAATAGGCTGGACAGCAGGACGGCGAGTCAGCGGGGTGGGCGACGGTCGGTCGCGCACCCCGTAGCCATAAGTGCAAGGTCGTATGGAGTTGGCAGATGGGTGGGGCTCGGAGATGGTCGAACAAGGCGTGGCCCGTCGTGTTGCTGGCGGTGGCCGCGCCCGTAATTCTCTTCATTTGGCCATCGCCAGTCGAGAGGTTTTCCTGGGATCATCTGACTGACAAATCGGGAGTACTGGCTGCGTGGGTCGTAGCTCTTGCAACATGTGTTTTGATTGTGGGCCTGTGGCTGACATACCAGTCGATGAGGGAGTCCGCGCAATCTGCTGCATTTCAGCGGCTGTACGAGCAATTCAATGCCCCCAACATGCTCCATGCCCGCGCAGCTCTCGCTAAAACTCATTCGGAACGCGTAGAAAAGGGTGGTCTCGACAAGATCAGGGATAATAATGTTCCGCGCCAAGGGTGGCCACTCGTCAATTTTCTTAACCATGTGGGATATTTGGTCGAAACTGATCGGCTCAGTTTTGAGGATGTTCTCTTCGCCTATGGGCACCATATTCAGCTAATTTGCGCACGGTGGAAGTGCATTCTGACCCACGAGTGCCAAGAAGACCGCTACAAGCCGCTCTTCGACCTATGCGCCCAAATTGACAATTCCCCTCTAAGGACCGTGAGAAACGACATAGAGCGGACTTGGGAACCGGCGCAGGAATGGTTCTGGTTGAGCGAAGCCGCACTTCATTCGAGCGCAAAGAGTGAAGACGAATTGTGAAGGCTCCTATCAACGTTATTTGCGGTGATCAGGTTGTCCTAACTAGTGCAATGCACTACAATAGATCTTGCCAATCGTCAGACCCATCACGGTAGTTGAAACGCACGAGTTTCTGAGTGCGACGAAGAAGCTGATGGACGATGCGGAGCGAGCGGAACTGGTCGGCTACCTTGCGTACAACCCGACAGCGGGCGATGTGATTCCGGGGACCGGTGGCGTGCGCAAGCTGCGTTGGGGGCTGGAAGGACGTGGCAAACGGGGCGGGGCGCGGGTGATCTTCTTCTATCACGACATGGAGATGCCCCTCTACCTTTTAGAAGCGTATGCCAAGAACGAACGTACGGATCTGACCCAGACAGAATGCCACGAACTGCAACAGGTCACGAAGCAGATAGTGGATTCTCACAGGCTACGGAGGGCAAGACGATGAGCAGGAGAGTTGCCGATGGCATTCTGCGCGGGCTGAAACAGGCATTGGCTTTCGCCGACGGCACGGGCGATTCGAGCGATTATGTCGTCCACATTCCGCCCGAGATCGACGTAAAGGCCATCCGCGGCCGGCTTGGGATGACGCAGCAGGAGTTCGCGGTCGCGTTCGGCTTCAGCATCAACACGCTGCGCCACTGGGAGCAGGGCCGTCGTGTCCCGGAAGGACCGACGCGCGCCTACCTGCTCGTGATTGACCGCGAACCGAAAGCCGTCCAGAAGGCGCTCCGCATTGCATGAGCTTTTGCCGACGAAATGTTTGGGGACCTTGGCAGGATTGATGCAGTAAGACTACACAGCAATGAAGCACATTGATTTGAGATAAGAAAACACAAATGGCCACAACAACAAACAAAGACTATTACGCGACACTCGGTGTGAAGAAGACGGCCACGCCGGAGGAGATTCGCAAGGCTTTCCGCAAGGCCGCGCGCCGGTACCACCCCGACGTGAATCCCAACGACAAGAAGGCTGAGGAGAAATTCAAAGAAATCTCAGAGGCGAACGACATCCTGAGCGACGAAAAGAAGCGCAAGGTGTACGACCAGCTCGGATTCTATTCCGACCAGATTGACCCGGCGCAGGCTG
This sequence comes from uncultured Acidobacteriaceae bacterium, assembly GCA_963745845.1. Lineage (GTDB taxonomy): Bacteria > Acidobacteriota > Terriglobia > Terriglobales > Acidobacteriaceae > Telmatobacter. Next base: position 1,521,931 of record CAVUZE010000008.1, read on the forward strand.
AGGCCTATGCGCGACAGCAAAGCGCTGGGGGGCAAACCCCTGTTGACTTCGGCGGTTTCGATTTTTCTGGCTTTCAGGGCGGCGCAGGGCCGCAGGCTGGAGCCGGATCCTCCACATGGGGCAGCTTCAGGGATATCTTCTCCGGCATCTTCAGCGGCGCGCAAGAACAGCGGCCACGCGGCCCGCAGCCGGGGACAGATCTCGAGTATCAAGCCACCGTGGATTTCTGGACGGCGATTCGGGGAGGCCAGGCGCGCATCCAGGTGCACCGCCAGGAAACTTGCCCAACATGTCATGGCCAGGCGCACACTGGCGGCCCGATGCCTTGCCCAGAGTGCAATGGCACCGGCCAGGTAACCCAGATGGGCGGCCGCATGAAGTTCAACATTCCCTGCCCGCGCTGCAATGGCACCGGGCGCATCTCGAGCGACTGTCCGACGTGTCACGGCGAAGGGACAGTGAGCAAAACGGAAACTGTTGAGTTTCGCATCAAGCCGGGCACCCGCGATGGACAACGCATTCGGCTCCAGGGCAAGGGGAACGCAGGTGTCAACGGTGGCGCCGCGGGCGATCTGTTCGTGATCGTCCGCACAGGCACGCATCCTGTGTTTACTCGGACCGGCGATGACATTTACCTCACGGTGCCGGTTACGGTGCCTGAAGCTTCGCTGGGGGCCAAGGTGGATGTGCCCACCATCGACGGAAGAGCGCAACTTAAGATTCCGCCCGGCACCCAAAGCGGGCAAAAGCTGCGTATGCGCGAGCGTGGCGTGGAAAGCGCTTCCCATCCCGGCCAGCGGGGCGATCAGATTGTCACAGTTGACGTGGTGGTCCCTCATCTCCAAGACGAGCGCAGCCGCGAAATTATGCGGGAACTTGCAAAATTGAACAATCAGGATCCGCGGGTCGAACTCTTCGATAAGATGTAAGGCTTTATCGAGCAACCTGCGCTAAGCTGAGCGGAAGTCAGATATGGCTACAAGACGCAAATCCAAAGGCGCGTACATGATCTCGGCGGTGGCTGAGATGTACGACATTCACCCGCAAACGCTCCGGCTTTACGAGCGGGAGGGACTCTTGAAACCTTCCCGCACCGAAGGCAACACGCGCCTCTATACCGATGAGGACGTGGAACGCCTCGAATTCATCCTGAACCTGGCCCGCGACCTCGGTGTGAACATCGCCGGAATCGCCATCATCCTGCAAATGCGCGAACGCATGGAAGAAATGAACCGCCAGATGCAGAGTTTCGTCGAGTACGTCCGTTCGGAGATGCTGACGCGCTTTCAGCAGGCCGCGCCCAGCTCCGCCGGAGCCATTGTGCCATTGCGCAAGCCCACCGTCGTACCGACGCGCACGCCTGCGAAACGCGATTTGCAGTAAAGCAGCCGTTAAGCGCGCCGCCCGCAATTCGATTCAAAATGACGCACAGTCATCGCCCTTCGAGGTTTTGGGCAGGTATTCTTAGTCCTGCATGTCGTACGTTCTCCTCGGATTGGCTGTCTTCGGCCTTATCACTTCAACGGTTGTTTCCGGCGCGGTGCTGGCCGCGGTGCCGGGCTATCTTCGCGAGCGCCGCGCTGCTTTGGCGAAACTCATAGAGCGGCCAGGATTCACCCCGCCCTTGTCGTTGCTTAAGCCGTTGCACGGGGCGGAACCGAACCTTGAAGCCCACCTCGAAACCTTTTTCAAACAGGACTATCCCAATTACGAGATCCTCTTTTGTGCGCGAACCGACAACGACGCTGGTTTGCAAACGGCGCGGCGCGTGGCCGCACGCTATTCCCAAGTCCCTGCGCGCTTCTTCACCACCGGCGAGCCTCCATACATCAACGCCAAAGTGGCTTCATTGGAGCTCATGGAGTCAGCGGCGGCTCACGACATCTTCGTGATCAGCGACAGCGACGTGCGGGTCGCGCCCGACTATCTGCGCGCAGTGGCGTTGCCGTTTGCTCACGAACGCGTCGGCGCGGTCACCTGCCCCTATCGCGGTGTCGCGGCCGAGGGCGGACTGTGGGCGCGACTCGAGGCCGTTGGGATGAGCGTGGAAATGACATCCGGAGTGCTGGCGGCACGCTCCTTCGAGGGAATGCAGTTCACGCTTGGGCCCACAATGGCTTTCCGGCGCGAGACGATTCGGCGCGTGGGTGGTTTTCGCATAACGGCAGATTACTGCGCCGACGACTTTGTGCTCGGCAACGAAACCTGGAAACTTGGACAAAAGGTCGTTCTCAGCCATCACGCCATCGACCATATAGTCCTCAACAAGACTTTGGTCCCATCCCTTGAACATCAGGTGCGCTGGATGAAGTCGACGCGCTTCTCGCGGCCCAAGGGGCATTTCGGCTCGGCACTCACGTTCAGCATGCCTTTTGGGTTGCTAGGATGGGCTGCTGCCATGGCGATGGGACACCCATGGCTCGGAGTCGCGCTCTTCGCCTGGAGTTTGGCGACACGCCTCGCGCTGTCTGTTGCTGTGGGCCGTGCAGTGGTGGACGATCGCAGCTGGTTCGGCCTACTCGTTTTGTATCCGATTCGCGACCTGATGGGGTTCTGCTTCTGGGTCGCGAGCTACTTTTCGAACAGAATTCTCTGGCGTGGCCGCATCTTTCAATTGCTGCCCGGCGGTAAAATGCGCGCGGTAAAGTAGCCAGATCGTTTGTCGAAACACTACTTCAGGGGCCGATCCGTCCACAATGTCTTGTCGGCGATCGATTGCACCTGAACCAGTCGTCCAGCGAGAAGCTGTTCGGCCTTCAATTGATTCCTGTCCTGCGCAAAGAGCCATTTGCGTGAGCCCGTTCCCCACATTTTTGACAATTGGTCTTCACTGAGGAAGATATCCGGCGCGTCGGAATAGCAGGAGCCCCAAACGAGCGAGGAACCGTTGCCATGTGGTGAGCACCGCTCGAGGACGAGGAGCGCCGGCTTGCGCAGGAAGTCGTGTGCATAAAAAATTACAGACGACGCGTCGGACTGATCTCCGTAGATGATGAAGGAATCTGCGGGCGAACCGTCACGGAGTATCGTGTCGGCCAATGGCTTTGAACTCAGCATAGGCTCGAACCGCACAAAGGCGATGTGAGCGGCGATGAGAAAAACTGCCGACGTGAGCGCCACGCTGATGGTGGCTGCAGCATGCCTACCGTTGTGTCGAAGCAGCAAGCCAGCGCCGGGCCCCACCAGCAAAGCGATCAGGGCCAAAGCGGCCGGCAAACGCAATGCAGCAAACGAAGGACCAGTCAGATCGAACAGATGCGACATCGAAAGCGTATAGTCTGCCACATCTCGATGGGCGAGAAGGGTGCCGATGTCCGGTACATAGGGCAGGCTACGCGATGACCACAAGCCCCAGCCCAGCGCTATCGAGGCCGCCAATCCAACCAACGCGAATACAGCCTGCGCGCCGTTCAGCCAACCTGTTGCGCTCGCTGGCTTGATCCGACCTTCCTCGCGGTTTTCTTCCAATGTGGCCAGCACACCCGCGGTCAAAATCAGCAGCGGCGGCCACGCGGGAAACGTGTAGTACTCCTGATTTGTCGAGATCGAAAAGAACAAGAGCGTGAAAGCCGAAAACAGACTCAGCAACCAGATCGTGCGCACGCGAAACTTGAGCCGTGCAACGTAGCTCGCCACATCCTCGCGGGCCGCATAGTCCAAATAAAAATCGACAGTCTGCCCGGCATCGCGCCTCAAATGCTGAAGCCAGGAATGACGCGTCTTCCATGCGACAACCAGCATCGCCGGCAGAAAAAGACTCCAAGGAAACAGCCAGACCAGATGCAGCAGCCAATAGGCCGCAACAGGCAGTTTGCTGTAGTCGTGCGGAAAGCGCTCGCCCAGAAAGCGAAGGAAGTGCTCATTGACGAAGTAGAAATACCAGAAGCCATGCACGTTTCCCGGCGTGGGGTGATTGCCGACGGGATGTCCCTGATCCGGATTCGCCAGTCCCGCGAGGATGTGCCAGGGAGCGGCGATCGCGAGAAAAACCAGCAGACCGGAAAAGGGTTTGCATTGGAGCCAGCGCCGCCATTGACCACTGAGCAACATAAGGGGAACCGCCGCGCCCGCAAAGAACACCGGAGCAATTAATCCTTTGGTCAGTGTGGCAAGCGCCAGCGCCATCCACATCACGTAAAACCGTGCCGGCCGCTGCGATTCCAGGCCGGTGAGAAAGCAGTAGAGCGCCAATAGAAACAAAAAACTCAGCAATGCTTCGGGTATCGCGAATCGCGTATACAGAAACGGCCCGATGGCCGTGAGAATGGCCAGCGCCGAATAAAAGGCGGCGCGGCGACCCCACGCGCGGCCAGCCCACAGCCAGGCGATCCAAGCGCACCCCAGCAGCGCCAGCGAATTGGGCAGATGCGTCGCAAAAGCATTCTGACCGAACACGCGGTAAAGCGCCGCATCGATCCAGTAGGGAAGCGGCGGCTTTTCCAGATAGCGAATGCCGTCTATCTTCAGCGTCACCCAATCGCCGCTTTCGGCAATGTGCTGTGCGGCTTCGGCGTGATTGGCGTCGGCGTCGTCGAGCAGCGGCGGAGTAAATAATGCAGCAACCTGGACGGCGGCGAAGATCGCCAACAGGAGTGCCCACGAGGCCAGCGCAGAAGGCGCTTTGCCCACTTCGGTCGAACGTGAAGTTTCGGTCGTCATCGTCAAGGGCGCCGAAGTCTCTCCTCTCCAGGGTTGGTTGCCGGCAAAGTCGAAGGTGACCTGGATGTAAATATTGAATTTCCGTCCGGCCCGCATTCAGGCCTCAAAAGCAACCGCAGAAGGGTTCGTCCGGGCTCTCACCCTGCGCTTGAATGTTCGCCTGAAGATCCTTCCGGGTTAAACAACGCCGGTTCGGTCAGTCCCACGGGCTCATTGCCTCGGGGGGGTCGGCGAATGATGCCGACAAGACCAGAATACCAGCTTGGTTTTTCGAGTGTTCTATTGTGCGATACCATCCGCCAGCCCGCCTGTCTTCCTGCGGACTAGCCAATCGGCAGGCTTGTGCAGAATAATATGAACGGACGATGAATTTCGGTCGAACTCTCCAGTATCCTCTCGCCCGCGTTCCGGGCAAACAGCAACAGCAGCCGATGCTTGAGGATTGGCGCTCATTGTTGGTTGCCTGCCAGCGCAAACCCAGCCGCAGGCACGTTCATGAACTGCGCGTAGCAACGTTGCGCCTTCAGGCGCGACTCGACAAGAGGTTTGAATGGCCCGAAGCGGATTTTCGGGCGGGTCAAGCGGCCAGGCACTGGAATAAGGCTGCCGGGAAGTTGCGCGATGACCTGAGTGCCGTCCGTGATATCGACGTCTACCGAGGGAAGCTCTCGCTCCTGCGGGGTACGCTGGCGACACCCGAAGGCTACACACCTCGATCGAGTCGTGCGAGCTTGCGGCAGATCGAAACCCTGGACGGCTGGCTCGCGCGGGAACGAAAGATTGCAGCGAAGAAGTTAATCTCCGATTTACGACATCGGCAGTCGCGGCTCGAGCGGGTGAGCGGGGAACTTGAAAGTGCGCAGGCCTCCGGGTATTCGTTGGCTCCAACTCCATTCTCTTCTGGCATTTTCAAGATTTTTGCCGATGCGGTCGCGGAGTTCCCGAAGCTTGACGCCGGCTGCCTTCACGACTTTCGCAAGCGGATAAAGAACATTCGCTATCTTGCGGAGCTATTTGCAGAGACCGAGCCGCAGGCACGTCGGCAGGCCGAGACACTCCGGGCAATGCAAGGAGCTGTGGGAGAGTGGCATGACTGGCAGGAACTCACCCGGCTTGCAGCCGGCAAGCTTCGCAAACGCCGCGCGCAGGGATCCCTCATCAGCTTGCTTGAATCGGAATCGGAAGAATCGCTGCAGAAAGCGCTGGAAACTTGCCGCATCCAAACAGCGCAGCTGCTTGGCGACCTCACCAGCGACACTTCGAGAATGCAGCTTGTAGGGAAAAAAACTCCAGTGCGGAGACAGCGTCCTCCGAAAATTGCTCCGATGAGAGTGGTTCCGGCGGCCGTGCTCGACGAACAACGTCGCGCTTGATTGGACGCTCAGCGGGAACGTAACGATCTTGCCGCGCGTATCCTCGATCCATGGCAGGCACGCGGCAGTTGGCCCTGTGGGGAATTGCTTGTGGCGCGGGATGGCTTGTTTTGTGCGCCGCCATTGGTCTGATTGCGACCGAAGGCGCGCTCCATCCAGAGCGGTCCCCCTTGTCTTCGTCCGAAGAGCAAAAAGCGCAATCCATTGCGGATCGGAATCATGCCGTCCTGACCGACGTCGCCATTACCGCAGACGATGGGGTGAATCTTCGCGCGTGGAACATGCGCCCATTCGCCGGCAATGGCGAGGGTGTGATTCTTCTTCACGGTCAAGGTGACAATCGCGCTGGCATGCTCGCGAATGCGGACATGCTGCTGCGACACGGCTATGCAGTTCTCTTGCCTGACTCCAGGGCGCAGGGCGAAAGCGGTGGGCTCATCGCGACTTATGGCGTGCAGGAGGCGGCCGATGTGCGCCGCTGGTACGATTGGCTGCACTCGTCGTTGTCTCCTCGATGCATCGATGGGCTCGGTGACTCAATGGGCGCCGCTCAGCTTCTTCGCTCCCTTGAAGTTGAGCCGGCCTTCTGCGCGGTTGTTGCCGAGAGTTCCTTCGCCACTTTTCAGGAAGCAGCGAACGACCGGCTCGGTCAGCAATTCAACGTCGGGCCATGGCTGGGGAGAACGCTGCTTCGTCCGGCTTTTTGGGCTGGTCTGGGTTATGCACGTTTGCGATACGGTGTGGACTTGATGCAGGCATCTCCTGAGAATGCGGTCGCCCACTCCCAGGTTCCGATCCTGCTCATCCATGGACTCGCGGATACAAACCTTCCCCCACGCCATTCTGAGATGATGAAGGCTGTTAACCCAGCTGTAGTTTTATGGGAGCCGATGCATGCCGGGCATTGCGAGGCGTCAACAACTGCGCCCGCAGAATACGAGTCTCGCGTGATTGGCTGGTTCGCAAGTCATGACCGCAGAGCCATGCTCGCCGCTGCGCATTGACTGCACACCTTCCTGTGCAATTCATAGCCGCCGCGTTCGTGTATCTTGACCCCAGTACAGTTTTTTTCTGTCTCTCGGAGATCGCACGACGCCCCCATGCCCACCTTTGCTGCCATCGATGTCGGTTCCAATTCCTGCAGACTCAAAATCGCAAAAATCGTAGCGCATCGCTTAAAGACGCTGCACGAAGACCGGGAGGTGACGCGGCTCGGATCAAGCGTCTTCGACTCGGGCCTTGTATCTCCGGATGCCATGGCAGCCACGTTGCGCGCCCTCAAGCGCTTCCAGCGTGCCGTGCAGTCCCACGGTGTCGACCAGGTGCGTGTAGTGGCCACCGCGGCCATGCGCGACGCCCGCAATGCTCCTGCCTTTCAAGCTTGGGTCAAGGCTGAGACAGGATGGAATCTGGAGATCATTTCGGGACTTGAGGAAGGCCGGCTTATTCATCGTGGCATCATGCAGAACGAGCCCGGAACGGGGGGTCGCGTTTTGCTGATCGATTTGGGCGGAGGCAGTTGCGAGATTACACTCTCCGAACACAAGCGAATCAAGGAAACGGTGAGCATGCCGCTGGGCGCCGTGCGCCTGACAGAGGAATTCCTGCAGGCCGATCCTCCGCCTGCCGAAGGAATCAACCGCATGCGGCAACTCATTGCGCGGGAGCTCAGGCGCACCCACCGCAAGATTCTTGCGGCGAGGCTTCCACTGGTGATCGCTACCTCCGGCACAGCGGCCGCACTTGCGGAGGCAATCGCGGCGGCCGGCAAGACGACGAAGGCGCCTCGCCGCTTCTCTGCCCGTGGCCCATCGCGGTCGGCAAGCTCGGCGGGAATGACTCCAGCCGGCGCTGTTCGCAAGCTTGCCGCCAAGCTCGCCAAAATGACTTTGCCCGAACGCGAAGCCGTCCCCGGCATTGGCCCGCGGCGCGCCGAGATTATCGTGGCTGGCGCACAGGTGTTTGCGGAATTGCTCGAAAACTTTGGGTTGCAGGGCTTCCGCTATTCTCCGCTCGGGCTGCGCGATGGCATTCTGGCGCAAATGCTGGCGGAGCAAGACGCGCGCGCCGAGGCCCACAGAGAACTGGAGCACGAGCGATGGCAGAGTGTGTTGATGACCGCGAAACGATACGGAGTGGATCTCCGTGAGGCAGAACCGGTGCGCACCCATGTGTTGCAGCTCTATCGCGATCTGAAAGCATTGCACGAGTTGCCGCCGGAGTACGAAGGCTGGCTGAGTGCCGCGGCGGTTCTGCGCGACACCGGAAAATTCATCAATCATCAGGGACATCACCGTCACGCGCAATACATCATTTCGAGTTCGGAGATGTATGGCTACACGCAGGTGCAGCGGACGGTGGTCTCGGCGCTGGCGCGCTACCTAGGCAAAAGCCGCCCGCAACCGGGTGATAGAGCTCTGCGCAACATCCCCGCAGACGAGCACAGGAATGTCCGGCGTGCCGTCCTGTTGCTTCGACTTGCCGTGGCCCTCAATCAGGACCGGGCCAGTGACGTGCTGCGCTTTGCAGCCAGGGTCTATCCCAAGCGGGTCTACGTCGACGTGAAACCGGGACGAACCGGCGCGGAGTTGGAACTATGGTCGCTGCGCAAAGAAGCTGACTACTTTCGCGAAGTTTTCGGGCGCGAACTCTTTGCCACGCTGGCATAAATCCAACGTGCCATACGCGGATCGATGAGCCACTGCAATAGCGGCGGATGTTTCGACATATCAATTCGCGCGACGGAGCCTTTACGCATGCGCACGCCCGCTCCTCCATTGCCCGTGATGATGCGGCCAAGGAATTTGAAGAGGTTGGGATTGTGACCCACGATGAGTACGCCTTCGCGATCGGCGTATTTATCGATCAGTTTTTGGAAACCGGCGAAGTCCCCATCGAGCCCGAGCGCGGAGCTCACTTCGACCTTGGCCTCGTAACCCAACTCGGTACCCACAAACTGCGCCGTTTGCAAAGCGCGCTTCAGTGGGCTTGAGACAATCACATCGACCTGGACTTTGAGCGCGCCGAGAACACGCGCCATGAGCATGCACTGCTCTTTTCCTTCTTTGACCAGTCCGCGTTTGTCATCGAGTTTCGGATTTTCTCGTGGAACTCCAGCATCTGCGTGGCGCATTAAATAAAGGTTCATAGGGAGGTCTTCTTGCTTTGGAGAGTTTTTTGCCCGATCCTGTAAAGGCTCGATATTAACACTCCTGTAACATTTTGTCTCGCGTCCACAGGCGTCCTGTTCAGACTCTCACAAAACTAAAGAGCCCGCAGATTTGGTGCGAAAACTTGCGTTTTCAATTGCGTCGCAATTGGTTGTATGTATCACGTATCACATTTCTTCCACGTGGAACGGTTTTGGTCAGCGCTTCGCTGGCCGCGTTGGCGGATTGGGCTTGATTACTCCGCAAAGCGGGTATGGGCGTCCACATTTCACTCACCAAAATGCCTTTGAGGGAAGGGCTTTGGCAGTGCAAAACGAACCCTGCATTGGATAGGGCCTCCCGGTGGCGAGGCAGTCGATCGACCCGAAGGCCAGTGAGCAGCCTGAAGCCGAGGTACAGGCCGGTGACCAGAGGCCACGCCGCAAGTTTTCCGAACCAGCCTCGGGGAATGACGAACTCCGAAACGACCCATTTGGTGTGACCGGTGGTGCAGAGGCGCAGGCGCTGTGCGAGAGCGCAGACTTCGTCTGTGGTGAGGCAATCGAGAAAGAAGTGGGAGACAATCAGGTCGTACTTCACGTCGCCTGGTTGCCATTGGCGCGCGTCGACCTGATGGACACGCACACGATCCCGATGAACGCCTGCGTTGCGCAGGAGAGCGCGCAGCATTTGGCTGCTGGCATCGACTGCATCGACCCGAACATTCGGATTCTCCTGGAGCAGGCGCGCGGTAAAGCGGCCATCGCCGTCTCCGAGCACGAGTGCGGTGCGGCAGTCGCGCAGGTCTTCGAGGAACTGGCAACGGCAACACCAGAGAGCGCGGCCAAATGTCGCCATCTCCATCCAACGGTACACGTGAGCGAGATGATCGAAATTGGGAGGGCGATTCGTGCTCATCGGGCAATGCAAAGTATCGGAGTGAGCAGGACGAGATCGGCTGCACAGCGAAGAGCAAGGGGCGTCAAGCGGCTGCGTCGAATATCAAAGCAGCGCCAGCAAAAAGGCACTCGCAGATCCTGCTAAGAACAACGCAGAATCGTGTGGCTGATAGGGAAACAGGACGAGCGCCGAGATCAAGCCGATTGCGGCGAGCGCGAAGGCTGCAGTTGAGTTGCCGGTGGCTTCAGAAGATTCCCAGCGGTCGATCGCGCTGCAGTTGAGCCACGCAAGGGCAGCGAAAAACGTCACGACAAGCAGAAATGGCCAAAGCGAGACAGCGAAGTTCGCAACTGCGTGAATGCGCACAAAACTTGGGAATGCGCACCCGGCCGTGAACAGCACTCCCACGAGGAACTCCTTGGAACGAAGCGGGACAAGAATTTTCGGATGCGCATGCGGTAGATGGACGCGAGAGAAATAGGCCAACGCGGCAAAAGCCAGGACCGAATTGCGCTCTCGAATCGCCGGCGGCATCAGGGAAAAGACGATTGCAATGGCCACGGCAGAAGCGCAACAAGCCAATGGAGCAAAAACGCGGCGATGACGCCAGTGGAAAAAGTGGCGATCGCGGAGAGAGCTGAGATCGCCGGACCGAATAGCGATGCGGGCGTCGAGCAAGCGATCGCCGATGTAAACGACCCAGGTTCCCAGTGCGAGAAGAACTGGAACCCAAAGCGGAAGATGCACTCCAGCGGCCCAGGCAAAACCGAACGACCAAACCACTGCGACCGCCGGGGCATCGAGGCTGGTGAGATGCCAGATGCGCAGCGGAACCGGAACATCGACCCGAAACGGCGCATTCTTTGCGCAACTCGCAGCTCGATTTGACTTGGCCGACGGGTTTAGCAGAGGAGCTGGCATTCTCTTTTGATCTTAGATGGAGATTGCCCGTTGGGAAATTCGGAGCTTCTCATGCAAAATCGCTCCTTCGCCTAGGGGTACGCCCTCGGGTATACCCCCTCCCCCTGTTTCTTGCTAAATATCTCTGCCCGTTGGACTTAGTTTATCAATAACTTACGGTAACCCTAATCGGATCAATCGCTTATGGCGAAAGATTTCTCAGCAAAGGACTTAGCAGCTTTCGGGCGTTCGCCGTCAGCTTTCGTGCTTTGGCCCAGCCTCGATTGTGCTCTGTGGAGCTGGTAATTGTTCGCAATGGAGGTCGCAGATTTTCTTGTCCCAGGCGCCTTTCGGCGTTCGGGATGAAACGCCCGAAAGGCGTGGCGGAACCCCGAAACTGGCGATATGGGCGTTTCAGGATCTATCGAGATTTAGGCCCTGTCCTGTTGGGGCCGGTGGAATCCCCGGTCCCCAAGTGCGAGGGACCGGGGGCACCCTCATCTGTGGTTTACAAAGCTTTCAGGATCGGGGCCACCCGCCAGATGCGTCCCTTTTTGTCGCCCGTGTGGCCTTCGGCATTTGGGATCGGACCCCGAACTCGTGAACGAAAGTAGGAAATCTGGCGCAACCGGTGTTTGTCAGGATCTGTCGAGATTTAGGCTCTGACCTGTTGGGGCCGGTGGAATCCCCGGTCCCCAAGTGCGAGGGACCGGGGGCACCCTCCGTGTGGTTTACAAAGCTTTCAGGATCGGGGCCACCCGCCGTGGCGGAACCCTGAAACTGGGGAAATCGGCGTTTCAGGATCTATCGAGATTTAGGCCCTGTCCTGTTGGGGCCGGTGGAATCCCCGGTCCCCAAGTGCGAGGGACCGGGGATGGAAGTACCATGCCGCCCAAACTTTTCAGTTGGAGTATTCTCGCCGCGTATGAAAGGTCAGCGCATCCGTTATCAGCAAACGGGGGAATTTCATTTCCTGACCTTCAGCAGTTTCCGGCGTCGGCCCTACCTGTCGACGGTCGCGGCGATGGAGCTGTTTGAAGATGCGTTGGAGCGCGTTCGGCTGCGTTATCTCTTTGCCGTCGCTGGCTACGTGGTCATGCCGGAGCACGTGCATCTTTTGGTCAATGAGCCAGGGCGCGGACTCTTATCCAGAACCGTTCAAGCCCTCAAGCTGTCGGTTTCGATGCGCAGCTGCGAAAGACCCTTTTGGCAAGCGCATTATTACGATTTCAACGTGTCATCGCACCAGAAGTTCGTGGAGAAGTTGCGCTACATCCATCGGAATCCGGTGAAGCGCGGGCTCGTTGCCAATCCCGAGGAGTGGCGTTGGTCAAGCTATCGCCACTATCAAACGGGCATGCACGGAACTGTAGAAATCGAATCGGAATGGACGGCCCGCGAGAGAGGCTGGGAACTGCCTGCGTGGATGCGCAAGAGACAGCGCGATTCCACTTTCCCGGTCCCCAAGTGCGAGGGACCGGGGGCACCCTCAACTTGATAGTGCGCGGTATGAGACCGGGGCCACCCGCCTGCGCACAAACTCGGTTCGCCTGCCCGTCGCGATGATCGAGGACCTTAAAATCCTGGCCAACAAACGCGACGTACCCTATCAGTCGTTGTTGAAGGTTTTTCTCGCGGAACGGCTGGAGCAGGAGCGCCGTCTTCGCCGCGCCGGATAGTCGGCATTGGGCTCTTTCAGCACCGAGTACCGCGACGCGAAGATTTGCGGTTTTCCAGGTCTCAAAAGCGAGACCTGGGGCACCCAGTTCTCTTTGGGGTTTGAAACATCGCGAACAGCAGATCCGTCGCTCCGCTTACCCCAAAGCCGACTTCGTCGTCTCCGGGGCCCCAAGCATGCTCCGCTCAGGATGACCCATCAAAGGGTCAGGTCGCTGGGTGGTTACACGTGCTGCACAGCCTGTGCGAGGTGGCTCAGGCTCGACTTTGCGTCCCCATACAACATCGATGTGCAGGACTTGAAAAACAGCGGATTCTCAAGTCCCGAAAACCCGCGCCCCTGCCCGCGCTTCAACACGATCACGCTTTTCGCGCGATCGACTTCGATGATGGGCATGCCCGCAATCAGCGACTTCGGATTGTCGCGCGCATCGGGATTCACCACGTCGTTCGCGCCGATCACTACCGCAACATCCGTAGACGGAAGCTCCGGATTGATCTGCTCCATTTCGTAAAGAGATGAGTAGGGCACATTGGCTTCGGCAAGCAGCACGTTCATGTGTCCCGGCATGCGCCCCGCCACGGGGTGAATCGCATACTTCACGGTGACGCCGCGCCCTTCGAGTAACTCCGCCAACTCGCGCACCGCGTGTTGCGCCTGCGCGGTCGCGAGGCCGTAGCCCGGCACAAACACCACGCGATTCGCAAACGCCAGTTGCATTGCCGCATCGTCGAGGCTGATCTCGCGCATGACGCCGCCGGCATTGGAGGTTGCCTCGGCAATCACCGCGCCGAACCCGCCAAATAGAACATTGGTGATCGATCGATTCATCGCCTTGCACATCAGCACTGACAGAATGAACCCCGAAAACCCATCCAGCGTGCCGGCGATGATCAGCACGTTATTGCCGAGCACGAAGCCGGTCGCCGCCGAAGCCAGGCCCGCGTACGAGTTCAAGAGCGACATCACGACCGGCATGTCGGCTGAGCCGATGGGGATGACCAGCAGCACGCCGAAGACAAATGCGATGCCCAGCATGCTGTAGAACACTGCCGATGCTTCGGGATGAATCCAGAAGAAGACCGCGCAGCCCACCATCGCGAGACAGGTGGCCAAGTTGAGCACATTCTGTCCGCGAAACTGCACCGGCTTGCCGTAGATGATGCCCTGCAACTTGCCACAGGCAATCAGCGACCCGGTCGTCGTCAGCGAGCCAAGCATGATCTCGAAGCCCAAGGCCCCGCGCGTTACCCCGCTCATGCCTTGACCATGCACCATGAATTCGCCGATGCCCACCAGAGCGGCGGCCAGTGCGCCAAACGCATGAGACAACGCGGTTCGTTGCGGCATCGCCGTCATCGGAACCCAGATCGCCATCCACGCGCCGAGGATCGACCCCACTGCGAGTCCGGCGATGATCCAGATCCACGTGACAATGTGAGCGCCGATCAGCGTGCCCACGATGGCGGCCAGCATGCCGCCCTCAGCCAGGAACATGCCACGCCGCGCCGTCTCCGGATGCGACATGCCCTTCAGCGCAAAGATGAACAGAATGGATGCGATCAGATAAGTCGCTTCCATAAAGTAGGAGGTGAGCGTCACTTTGCTTCCTCCTTCTTCGCCGTGCGGCTCTTGAACATCTTCAGCATGCGATCGGTCAGCCCAAAGCCGCCCACCACATTGATTGTTGCCGTGGTCACCGCGACGAATCCTAGAATGTGCGCGAAGAGCGGATACCCTTTGGCCCCCGCCAGCACGATCGACCCGATCAAGGAGATTCCCGAGATTGCATTCGTTGCCGACATCAATGGCGTGTGCAGCAGCGGCGGCACGCGGCTGATCACCTGGTAGCCGAGAAACGCCGCCAGCGCGAAAACATAGACCGAAGCGATCAGAACGGCTGGATTCATCGTTCCTTCCTATTGAGTGCGCTCCCACCCTAGCGCAAAAGGCTGCACTAGGATGGGGCACCCAGCCCCGTGATCAATTGGCTGCAAGCGAGGTCGCTTCCAGCAGTTTTGCCACGCGCGGATTCACTGGCCTTCCCTCATGCGCAACGCAGGCTCCGGCAAGCACCTCATCGCTCAGATCGACATGCAGTTCGCCCTTTTTCACAATCAGTCCCAGAAAGTTCAGAATGTTTTTCGCGTAGAGTTGGCTCGCATGCGCTGCTACCTCCGCCGGCAGATTCAACGGAGCCATCAGCGTCACGCCGCCGATCACCTGGGTCATTCCGGGCTTGGTCAGTTCGCAATTCCCGCCCGCCGGCGCAGCAACATCGACCAGCACCGAACCCGATCGCATCGCCGCCACCGCCTCACGCCGAATCAGCAGTGGCGCCGGTCTCCCAGGCACCTGCGCCGTGGTTACAATCACGTCGGAGTGTGCTGCGGTTTTCGTAATCAAATCGCGCCCGCGGTCGAGTGCTTCCTCTGTGAGTTCCGCCGCGTAGCCGCCGCCGCCCTCTGTATTCAAACCGCCCAAATCCACATCCAGAAACTTTGCGCCCAGCGACCGCACCTGCTCGCCCGCTGCCGCGCGCACATCGTAGGCCTCGACGACCGCGCCCAACCGCCGCGCCGTGGCAATTGCCTGCAAGCCGGCAACACCCGCGCCAATCACAAACACGCGTGCCGGCGGAATCGTCCCCGCCGCCGTCATTAACATCGGAAACAGCCGCGGCAGCAGCCCGGCCGCATTCACAATCGCCTTGTACCCCGCCACCGTTGCCATCGACGACAGCGCATCCATCGTCTGCGCCCTGCTAATCCGCGGTACCAGTTCCATGCTGAACAGCGTCGCCGGACGCGCCATCGCCGTCGCCAGCTCGCCCGGCGCATCCAGCGGCCGCAAAAACCCGATCACTACCGCGCCGATCTTAAGCCGCGCCTGATCCGCGGCAGGCAAGGCATTCACCACCGGCAATAGATCCGCGCCCGCCAAAATCGCATTCCGGTCCGCGGACACCGTCGCCCCAGCCTCGACATACGCCGCATCTGCTGCGCCCGCAGCAACTCCCGCGCCGCTCTCGACGCGCACTGTCAGCCCCTGGGCCACAAGCCCCTTCAGGCTTTCCGGCAACAGCGCCACCCGCGTCTCCCCCGCGGTCGATTCCTTTAGAATGCCCAGTTGCAAAGCGCCTCCATGGAGTTCAGGACTTGGCGGTGCGTTTCATTCACGCCTCGCCTGAAGTGGTTTCATGGGTCGCGACGAGTATATAGGCCGAGGATTGTCGTCCATTGTGATATTCGGCACTTTCTGCGTCCGTCGACCGGCTGCGCTCGCCCCCCAATGAAAAACCGACCCTCCTACGAAACAAATTCACTTGACACTCGTCTCCAGGCGCAAGCAAGGTAGCGCTATCCCCACGCCCAATTTGCAGCGCTAGACCCGTCTTCTTCTCCAGTCCCGTCGGGAAAGCGCCAATCCAGTGAGGTCGAGCGACCATGGCAACTCCCTTCACGTCTCAGGCCCCGGCAGGCACAACGAAACGCATCGGTCGTGTCATCTTCGCTGCTTCCACCGGCACCCTCATCGAGTGGTACGACTTCTTCATCTTCGGCTCGCTCACCACGATTCTTGCCGTCAAGTTCTATCCGCCCGGCAACGACACCTTCGCGCTCGTCGCCTATCTCGCCACTTTCGCTGTAGGGTTCGTCGTGCGCCCATTTGGCGCTCTCGTTTTCGGCCGCATCGGCGACTTCCTCGGCCGCCGCATCGCTTTCATCATCACCCTCACTGTCATGGGCTTCTCCACTGCGGCCATTGGCTTGTTGCCCACATTCAAAACCGCCGGCTGGTTTGCACCCATCATCCTCATTCTCATTCGCGTGCTGCAGGGCCTCGCGCTTGGCGGCGAATATGGCGGAGCCGCAGTCTTCGTTGCCGAGCATGTCCCTGACAGCAAGCGCGGCTACTACACCAGCTTCATCCAACTCACGGCGAGCGCTGGCTTCGTGCTCTCGCTCGCCGCCATCATCGCGACCCAGCAGAGCATGAATCCCGCAGCTTTCCAGGCCTGGGGCTGGCGCCTGCCGTTTCTTCTCTCCCTCGTTCTTGTCGCTGTCTCGCTCTACGTCCGCATACGCATGCGCGAGTCGCCCATCTTCCAGCACCTCAAGTCCACCGGCATGCGCTCCACGAAGCCACTCACGGATGCGTTCGGCAACTGGACCAACCTCAAACAGGTGCTCATCTCCCTTTTCGGCGCCACCGCCGGACAGGGCGTCGTCTGGTATACCGCTTCTTTCTACTCACTCTTTTATCTCCAGGCTATCCTCCGCCTGAATTCCCATACCGCCCACATCGTGGTCGCCATCGCTACAGTCTGCGCCATACCGTTCTATACTGTCTTCGGCGCCCTTTCCGACCGCATCGGCCGGAAGAGAATCATGATGGCCGCCATGCTCCTTGCTGCCTTTTCTTACTTCCCCATCTATCATGCGATGCAGAAGGCCGCACACAACAACGTCGTCACCGTCGGCTCTTTCAAAGACCGTGTCACCGGCGACATCCACCTCACGCCGCTCACTACGGACGCCACAGGCAAGCTGATGCCGGCCCATGAAGCCGACCACGCCAACCTACCTGCCCTCACGATTCTGGTTTGGCTTCAGGTCTCCCTCGCCTGCATGAGCTATGGTCCCATTGCCGCCTATCTGGTCGAAGCATTTCCAGCCAAAGTGCGCTACACGTCGCTGTCGCTCCCCTATCACATTGGGAACGGAATCTTCGGAGGCTTGCTTCCCCTCATCGGCCTCAGCCTCTCCGCGTCCACGGGCAACATTTATGCCGGCCTCTACTACCCCATCGCCGTTGCCGCCCTCTGCTTTGTGTGCGGAATGGTCCTGCTTAAGGAGACTGGTGGCACCCTAATTTGGGAAGAGATTGGCGCGTCGACTCCATCTGTATCCGCGGCTGCCCCCGTTGTCGCACTTGAATCGCCTAATCCCTGATTCAAATGCCAGCACCTTCAATTCATGCGTCCCACGGATCCGCATCTTCGACGGTCAACCGAAACCGCCGCCCGTAAGGTTGGAATTCGCAACCATTCTCTCGGCGCCCTCTACCTTTTCGCGCAGAGCGATCGGAGCTACGGGAGCGTCAGCGATAATAAGAAGAGTGCCTTTTACGCTGGCTCACGCTGCTGCCGCTTACCCCCTCCGGCGGACCGGTCTCGTTCTGTCGGCGCTGATCATTGGTACGTTCGCGCCGGACCTCGAATTCTTCCTGCGGTTCGCGCCCGAGGGCCCCTTTGGCCACACGGCGCGGGGCTTCTTTGTCTTTTCCTTACCTGTCGCGTTCGCCGTTTTCTGGCTCTTTCACGACGTCGTCAAGGAACCCCTGGCGGCGTTGATGCCTGCGGCCGTGCGTAAGAGAATCACACCCGGCATCTACCCATTCTCATTCCGCCGGTTGCTGCTCGTTCTATTTTCTCTTCTCGTCGGGGCATCCACTCACCTGCTGTGGGACGCCTTCACCCACGGCGGCTACTGGCCTGGCCGCCATTTCCACTGGTTTTGGAAAACCGTCACCGTCCCCCTGCTCGGAGAGCTCCACTATTACAAGGTCCTCCAGTACGCCAGCACTGTTTTTGGCTTACTCGTGGTCTTCTTCTGGTTTCTGCACTGGCTGCGCACAGCGCCTACTCAGGACCAGCCGGCCGGTAGCAGCGTGCCCTTGAATCAAACGCGCGCCGCCCGGGTCTTGATCCCCGCGTCCGTTCTCCTAGGAGCCCTTGTGCGCACCTTGGTCGGCGTCAGCCGTCCGGAGAGCCCGCGAGAGTTCCAGACTTGGCTCGTCGAGTTTGTTGTAACAGCCATTTCCCTTACGTGGCTCGAACTCATGATGTGGGGATTCACCCTGCCCGTCCGCGTCCACAGCGACTTGCCCCCTGTGGCCTCAGCCCGATAAAGTGTGACCCACGCGGAATCTCTACGGCGCATCCCTCATCTACGCCCGCGCCCGCGGCCATTTTTCCTTCACAAAGGACCACCATGCCTTCCATTCCCGTCTCGACCCTTTCCAGCCAGGATCTCGACTCCACCCTGCGAGAAACCCGCGTCTTTCCACCCCCGGAAGACTTCAGCCGCAAGGCTCACATCAAGTGCCTCGAAGAATATGAGTCGCTCTATAGAGAGTCAATCCAAAACCCCGAAAAATTCTGGGCCGAAGCCGCCAGAGAACTCCACTGGTTCAAGCCCTGGGACAAGGTTCTCGAGTGGAATCTCCCCTCGGCTAAGTGGTTCGTCGGCGGCAAAACCAACCTCTCGTTCAATTGTCTGGATCGTCACGTCCTGGGCCCACGCCGCGACAAAACCGCGCTCATCTGGGAAGGTGAGCCCGGCGAGATCCGTCGGCTCACCTATGCCGAGCTGCACACCGAGGTGCAAAAGTTCGCCAATGCCCTCAAAGCTTTAGGCATCCGCAAGGGAGACCGCCTCGCCATCTACATGGGCATGACGCCCGAGCTCGTTGTCGCCTTGCTCGCCTGCGCACGGATCGGCGCCGTGCATTCCGTCATCTTCGGCGGATTCGCGGCAACCGCCATCGCCGACCGTGTCAACGACTCCGGCTGCATCGCCATCATTACCCAGGACTCGAGCTACCGCCGCGGCGGCGAAATCCAGCTGAAGCGCACCGTGGACGAAGCCATGCCCGCCTGCCCTACCGTCCAAACGGTGATTGTCTATAAACGCACCGGTTCGCCCGTCAACATGGTCACGGGCCGCGACCGCTGGTGGCACGATCTGGTGGCAAACGCCCCCACGGAGTGCCTCGCCGAACCGCTGGACTCCGAGGACCCGCTCTACATCCTGTACACGTCCGGCACCACCGGCAAACCCAAAGGCCTGGTCCACACGACAGGTGGATACGCCGTGCAGACCTACCTCACCACCAAATACGTATTCGACCTCCGCGACGAGGACGTCTACTGGTGCTCGGCCGACATCGGATGGGTCACTGGCCACTCGTATGTCGTCTACGGACCCCTGCAGAATGGGGCCACGGTCCTCATGTACGAGGGTGCGCCGAACTATCCGGACTTTTCGCGATTCTGGAAGATTATCGATGACCACAAGGTCAGCGTGTTCTATACCGCGCCCACGGCGATTCGTGCCTTCATGAAGTGGGGCGACCAGTACGTTGCAAAGCACAAGCTCGATTCGCTGCGGCTCCTTGGAACTGTGGGTGAGCCGATCAACCCCGAAGCCTGGATGTGGTACCGGGAGAAGATTGGGCACAATCGATGCCCCATCGTCGATACCTGGTGGCAGACCGAAACCGGCGCCATCATGATTGCGCCCATCCCCGGCGCGGTGCCTACCAAGCCTGGGTCCGCCACGCGGCCGTTTTTCGGAATCCAACCGGAAGTCGTGACACGCCCCGATGCCGACGGCAACTTCCATTCCGTGCCTGCCGGTTCCGGCGGCTTGCTGATCATTCGCAAGCCCTGGCCCTCGATGGCCCGCACTGTCTATGGCGATCCCGAGCGCTATCAGAAAACCTACTGGTCCGACGTGCCCGGCTGCTATTTCACCGGCGACGGCGCGCGCCAGGACGCCGACGGCTACTTCTGGCTCATGGGCCGCGTCGACGACGTCATCAACGTGAGCGGCCACCGTCTCGGCACCATGGAAGTCGAGTCGGCTCTCGTCGCCCACCCCAAGGTCGCGGAAGCCGCTGTTGTCGGCCGCCCCGATGAATTGAAAGGTCAGGCCATTGCCGCGTTCGTTTCGCTTGAAAGCGGCAACGAGCCCACGAATGAATTGAAGGACGAGCTGCGCAAGTGGGTCTCGAAGGAGATTGGCTCGCTGGCTCGACCGGACGATATCCGCTTCACCGAAGCTCTACCGAAAACACGCAGCGGCAAAATCATGCGCCGTCTGCTGCGCGAGCTGGCTACCCACGGCGAAATCAAGGGCGACACCACTACGCTTGAAGACTTCACTGTTATCGCCAAATTGCGGGAAGCCGACGAAGGCTGAGGCAAAATCCAGTTGATTCGGCTGGCTGCTGCTTCGAATTGCCGCTGGGCGCCAATCGCGCGACCGTCGTCGGTAGGCGGTCCCGAACAAAGCGCCGGCTTGCACCCGGTCTTGGTGGTCCACTTCCTGAACCCGTGGGGCGTTTCCTGTCATCCAACGCTGGTCTGGAGAAAACCCCCATGAGCCGACGATTCGCGGAGCTTGCCTTCACGCCCCTGGTGAAGGAGCAACAGGTACAACACGGAAGCCGGCACCTCTACGAGCGCATCGAGCACTCGCCCGATTCAGGCGACCGTCTCGGCCCGTACGAGCAGGGTTTCATCCAGGCGCGCGACGGCTTTTACATGGCCTCGGTCTCCGAAACGGGTTGGCCCTATATCCAGTATCGTGGCGGCTTACCCGGATTTCTGCGCGTGGTGAATGATCAGACTCTAGGATTCGCAGACCTGCGCGGCAATCGTCAATACATCAGCACGGCAAACCTGCTGCACGACGATCGCGTCGCCTTGTTTCTGATGGATTATCCGGCGCAGAGCCGGCTGAAAATCCTGGGGCACGCGAAGGTTCTTGAAGGAGACGCAGAGGCCGAAGCACTCATCGAGAAGCTGAGTGTGCCAGAGGAGAAAACGCCGCCCGAGAGGGCCATCCTCATCCGCATTGAGGGCTTCGATTGGAACTGCCCGCAGCACATTACCCCGCGCTACACCGAAGCCGAGTTGACGGAAATACTTGCACCCATGCGCGTGCGACTTGAAGCACTGGAAGCAGAAAACCAGCGTCTGCGCGCGGCCACCGCGAAGTGATCGACGAAAACAGAGCGGGCCGAACCCGTGAGAAGGGCCGGAACTCTTCACGCTGGTCGGCATTCAGAGAACGTCTCTCACCTTCGGAATCCGCAGAGCCGCCTGCACGGTCGCCCAGCTCAGCAGCGTCGTACCAAGGAACACGAAGACAAACTTGATGCTCGCGTGAATCGGCCGATCCAGAACCAGCCGCTGCAACCACAAAACGTAGATGTAGTGCACCAGGTACATCCCATACGCGCAGCGGGTGAGGGAATTCATCCATGGTCGCGACTTCATCTCCACGCCGCGGAACAGCGCCAGAAAGCCGAAGCAGCTCGCTACGCAACTCAGCACCCAGAGAAGTGCCCACACGGCGCCCCGTTCATGAGTCGAGAGCTGATGCACCACCGACCATTGAGGAATGAACCACAACGCGTTATAGGCTGTGACGCAACCGGCAATCCAATACGGCCAGCGTCGCGCCAAACATCCGTCGCGCGCCAGCAGACCTTTGGCAAATCCTGGCGCTCCCACCAGAAAGCCGAACACGAACCACAGCGAGTAAAGAGCGATGCGTGAAATCTGAATTGCAAAGGGAAAGCTTGTCCAGGCGCTGAACCCGTATCGAAAAAGCAGCGGAATGTACGCCGCCGCGGCAAGAACAAACATCACTACAGAAGTCAGCAGTGGCCGGGTTTGCAATCGCGTCATCAGCTGTCCAGCCTTCGGAATCCAGCCCCGCATGGGCCACACAATCAAGGCCAGTGCCACGTCAAACAGAAACAGCGTCCAGACGAACCACGGAGGTCCCGCATAAAAACCACGCGCAGCTAACCGCTTATAAAAATCGAGAAATCCGTGGTTGTTGAGGGATAGTTGCCACGACGCGTAGTAAGCAATCGGCATCAGGATCACGAGCGCAAAAGCGAACGGTATCCACAGCCGCCGCCCCCGATCGCGAAGAAACCGGAATGTGCCATGCTTCTTGAGTGCCGGATACACAAAAAGTCCGGAGATGAAGAACATCAGCGACATGAAGAACACGTCATTGAAGTTTTCGGCATAGTCAAAAAACGGCCAGCGCGTCACATCGACCACAGGAGCATTGGAGCGAAAACTGTCCTGCTTATCGAAGAATGCCCAGCTTGTATATGCAAGGCAACTGTGATGAGCAAGCACCATGAGCGTAATCGTGGTCCGCAGATAGTCGATGGAAAGGTCGCGGTCACGCGGCTTTTTCGCCTGGGCCAGGCCTGGGCCCGAAGTCGCGAACGTCGCCATGGAAACCTCAATTCAGCCGGTGGGTTGCTGCCGCCTTGACAAGCGGTCGCGACGACTTCAATCAAAGATCGGCAGTTGCCGGATCATACGCTCTTCGTTTATCGCTGGATAGGCACACGCGAATCACTGACCAGGCGAGTCGAATCTCGACGGACCAGCGGCTCGCTCTTCAAGTCTGTGCGTTCTGGGCATTCCCGGGTTCCTTCTTGGTCAGCGCGCCGTGAATCTGATTGATCGCAATGATCCACGGCACCGCAGTTGAGAACACCACCCGGGCCAGCAGCACCCGCGGCTTCAGCGTCCGCATAAACAACCAATCCTGCTCAAACGCGAAATGCAACATCAGCACCAGCACGATTGCCAGGGGAATCCATGTCCACGGGATCAGCACGAGCGCCACAACCTCGCCAATGCAGCGCACTGCATTGCGGGCGAGCCGCGTGAACCGCACCCCGAGAATGCCGTCGCTGATCGCATAGCGCGTAAGCTGCTTGCACGCCGACGGCAATGAGTTCTGCGGCCGGTAGAGCGCCCGCGCGCGTACAAACGCAGGCGGCACGCGGCGCCGCGCTTCAAGATCGAAGACCGTGTCGTCGCCCAGCAGCACTGACTCCGGAAATCCACCGATCCTCCGCCACAGATCCTTCGTAAATGCCATCGAGCGCGCTGTGCATGACTTGCTTGGCGCATCGGGCGACAGCTTGACTCCGAAGAAGGGCGCGGAGGCCAGATCCCACACCGTCGGATCCGCCATATCGAGGCAAGCGCCACCCAGCGCATATTCCGC
Organism: uncultured Acidobacteriaceae bacterium; assembly: GCA_963745845.1. GTDB lineage: Bacteria > Acidobacteriota > Terriglobia > Terriglobales > Acidobacteriaceae > Telmatobacter. The sequence continues at coordinate 1,545,431 of CAVUZE010000008.1, forward strand.
TTCGCCGCGCATCAGTGGGGTGGTCAAATTGGTAAGCCAGTCCGAAGCGTAGGTGCAGCCTGCATCGGCGCAAGCAATCACTTCGTTGGTCGCCGACGCAATCGCCACGTTGCGTCCTTTCGAAACCGGCCCCGGCGTGAATTTCAAGCTGCAAGTTTCGTCACGAATCGCACGCAACGTCGAATGTTGCGCGGCCGCATCGCTGAGCCACTCCCATGTGCCGTCGCTCGAACCGCCATCGACGATAAGAATCTCGGGGGCGGGCGGATCTTGCCGAAGAAGGCTATTGACGAGCCTTGGAATGTTCTCCGCTTCGTTGAGAACCGTGGCAATCACACTGACAGACTGCATGGCGGAAGTATAGAGCGGTTCTCCAATAGTCGTGCTCTTTTGAATGCAGTGCAAAGTGCTTTCTACTTCCACCCCAACGACGAAGACCTGTCGCCGGGGACCCCGGAAGGAAGAAGCCACTCAGAAGTCGAGGCTTCGGCGTACACCAATTGGAAAACCGCTGTAGCTTTGCGCCGCATCACGCGGGTCATGCAGCCGGCTCAGAACTTGTAGGTCACGCCCACCGAGGCACGCGCATTAAAGTGCCGGTGCGGGGAGAAGCCCGGCTGATACGGCACCAATGTGAATGAGGAGCCGATGTCGTCTCCATAGGCGCGCAGCCCCAGCCGATCGTTGAGTTTGTAATCGAGTCCCACGCCTACGCCGCCGGCAAATGACTCGCTGGGCCTGATCGAGACGCCTCCGGTGTGCGCGGCGCCTATCAGTCCATGAGCAAAAAGACTTGTCCGCTCATAGAGTGCTGCGTGGAACTCTGGTCCAGCCAGGTACACATTGACAGACGCGGCTTGCGCGTTCGCTTCCGTGACCGTCCATGCGTAGTGCCCGCCCTCGGCTGTTACTCCGAAATACTTACCCCAGTCGCGTGTCAGCGAGAGGCTCACTCCCTGCAATCCACTATTGGACTGGTTCACCTGGTTCAAGCTGGTGTAGCCCCAGCCGACAAAGGCCGTGTATTTATAGTCCGGTCCGGTTCTCTCGGTGGGGGTCTTCTCGGGAGCGATTTGGCAGTTGGCCGCAAGCGGCATCAGTGCAGCCGCAGACGCGGCCAAAATCCAAAAGAATAGCTTCCTCGTCAATGTAAGATTCTCCTCGCTCCCTTGGCGGCGCCTCTTGATTGCGCACTTCAAGCTTCTCAATGCGCGGGCGCCGTAACTTGAATCCGGTACGTCCATAGACTATCGTTTACCCCCCCGTTCTACGAAGCGGACCGACGAAGCCGGATCAGCGTGGTTGCACCACTACCGGACCTGAAAGATGCAGGACGTTGCCGGAACTGTCATTCACTGTGACGGTTGTGCCCGCAGGAAGATAGCGCGCCAGCACTCCGGGCTGCGTCCAGTCGAGCTCCCAGCCGTCTTCAATGGCCACAATCGTGTACTGACCCGGAACGACATCGCGCAGGGAAAAACTTCCGTCGGAATCCGATTGATCGCGCCGCGCCAGCGCCACAAGATTGGCCGCATGTTGCGGAACCAGCACGATCATCGCTCCGGCGAAGCCTTTGCCGTCCTTGCGCGCAAAGCCATCAATCCGCGCCGAGCCTTCCCCCAGCGTCACCACAAGACTGAGCGGCTGGTCCCGCACGGTGAACTCGTTCCCAATATGCGCACTGGCGCCGTCTCCCACCGCCAGTACCGGCATTAGACCCATGCGCTGCACCCTCACCAACCATGATCCAGGTGGCACTGCGTCGAACCGGAATCGGCCATTGTGCACATCGCTATCCAATCTCGCGTGGCTCGCTGCGCCCTCCTGCGGCCAAAGAATAATCTGGGCATCCTCCGGCGGCATCCCGCCTCTCTGCATGCGCAGTGTGCCTGTCACTGCCACCATCGCACTGCCCTGGTCGGGCTCGACTTGCAAGTTTTCGGTGGCGTCCAGTTCCACGACATGCGGCGGATCGCCCGCCGTCAGTTCGTAATGACCCGGCGCCACGCCGTTGAACTCAGCTGTGCCGCTTCTGATCGCATTGAAGACGCCGCCATTCTCAGTGGGGATCGGCATTCCAAAGACAATCTGCTGCAACTCCGGCCGGACGGGCCTCCCATCCACGCGCCGCGGGGCATCCACTGCAATCCGCAGTGCTGGAACGGCGTGTACATTGATGTCCGCTTCCACCCGGTTGCCTTTCGTCAACGAAATTGCCGTTGCCGAGGCTTCGTCGGTGGTCGAATCAAAATAAGTGATTGGATAGGCCACATCGAGTTGTGCGCCGGCATCGTTCGCCGCCGAATTGCCGCTGGCACTGCGCAATGCATACCAGGGCTGCGCCGAGACGGCCACCAGATAATCGCCATCGGCCAGGTTGCCGAATTCGTAGGCACCGGTATCGTCAGTTGTCGTGGATTCCAATTGCAGGAAACGGTCTTCCTGGGCGCCATGGCGCGGCTTCATAAACAGCATCACCCGCGCGCCTTCTACCGGGTCCCCGCCATCACCCGTCACCACGCCGTGAAGGACCGCGCCGGGAACAAGAAAAAAGATCAGGTGCGTCGTGTCCTGGTCCGGTCCGGTCACGATTGCCGTGTTGTATCCGTCGTGATCGTCGTAGAACACGGTTCGAAAGCCGCGCTTCGAAGCGGTCAACGGATATTTCGCCGCAGGCAATCCCTCGATCGCGAAATGACCCTGCGCATCCGACACAACGGAAGCGATTGAGTGCCTGTCGTCTTCCGCAAGCGCAGACACAAGGGCTCGTTGTATCGGATCGCCGGTGGTTCCGTTGATTACCGTTCCGGCAATGCGATAGCCGTGAGCGCTTGTCGCGGCCGCCGGGCTCTTCTGCGCCGCCAGCGTGCTGCCCGCAAGGCCGATCGCCCACGCGATTGGCAAGACTCCTCGCGATATCCTGCTGATCCGGAATCTCTCCCAGCTTCGCATTACCGGTTCGGGACCTCAAGCATCAGCGTGGCGTTTGCCGAAGGGGTCAGTTCGATGGCCTGTCCCGTATTCGGAAGAGCATCCAATGCTGCGCGATCGTGGTAGGCCAGCGCAACGGGCTTGTCGAAAACATAAACGTGATAGTTGCCTGGGGTCAGGCCCTCCAGTGTCGTATTGCCACCGGCCCAGGGGTGCAGCGTCTGCGGAATCACGTCCTCTGTCGAGTCGAAGTCCGGCACCACATACACCGCATACGAAGGCTCCTCTCCTGCTCCGGAGCCAGCCGCCGTTGCCTGGAGTGTCAGCGACAGGCGTGCGCAGTCGTCGCGAAGGTTCAGCGTCACCGGCGGCGTCGAGCTTGAGATTCCCAGTGTCAACGGCTCGCGCGCCAGGTTGGTCCCACCCGCGGTGAGAGAGCCCTCGCAAACATGCTTGTCCGCCAGATTCGTATGCATCCAATAAGTCCCCGGTTGTGCGATCGAAGTGTTCAGCGGCCCTGTCGATGGACCCATGGCGAACGTGTTCATCATGCCGTCTCCGATCCAGCCCCCCGCTTGGCTCAGGGTCAGAAAAACGGAGTCCTCACCATCCATGTTCGCGCTTGGCCCGTTCGTTTGCGAATTCGACCTCATCAGGTTCACTTGCACTGGATTGCTGTGCGCGTTTGCGAGCGCGATGCGCAAATTTGTTACGGCATGCCCGGCGACAGAGAACTCAACTGCGCCGGTATAGGGCCCATCGTCGCGCGCCGCCGTTGCGATGCCTCGACTTCGCACAACCAGCGTCGGCCGGCCCGCCGTGACGACCAAGGTGTAGCTTCCATCCGGCAGCAGCGCTCGGACCGAGTGTGTTGCTTGATCGTATTGCGCCACGTAGGGAAGCTGATGTCCCTGGATATCCGTCACGATCGCTGAGAACGTCGTGCCGGGCCGGCCGGGCGTGAAGTCCTGGCCCGCACCGCCGCTGGGAGGAAACGCCGTCGCCGTAACCGCATGGAAGGTCTCGAGCGTGAGCAAAAGGTCGGCTTGCGCCTGTTCGCCGCCGTGCAGTTGAATCTTTGCCGCGCCAGCCAGGTCGCGCGCCTCCGCGTAAAACTGGCTTGCGTATCCGCTCCGTTCAATATTGCGTGCGTTGTTCGGAATGGCCAAAGGGCCGAGTGTTTCGCTGTCCATCGCCGGGGCGGTGTACACCACATAGCTGCCGTCGGCCAGCCCGCCGAATCGATAGACGCAGTCCGCATTTGTTTTTGCTATCGTCACCAACTGCCAAACCAACCGCCCATTCTGAACGGACTGCTTCAGCAGGGTCAATTCGATCCCCTGCGCAACATCGCCGGTCGATAGCTGAACTTGTCCGTGAATCGAGTTGGTGGGCGACATTTTGAAGTTCACATCGGGCATGTCCGCGGCAACAATCACCGTGTGCGCAAACCCGCGCATATCGCCGCCGCTCGCCTCGACGGCCTCGGCGGTTTCGTCCAGAAATCCCGGCTTTTTGATTTCAAATAATTGTGGCCCGACTGGAATATCCGCGAATTCGTAACGCCCATCGCCATCGGTCAATGTCCCCATAGCTCCACTCGACGTAAGGCGGACCAGCGCGCGCGGCAATGGTTCGCCAGAGGACGCGTTGAGTACCACTCCATGCACAGTGACCCGCGCACTCGAAGCCGCCGCGCTTTGATTCGCCGGCGGCATCGGCTCCTGCGCCCGCAACAGAGCAGGGATGAGCACAATCGCTAACAATGGCAGCAGGAAATGTTCGATCCGCAGGTCGCTTCTCCGAGCAGCCAGGCAGATCCTTCCACGGCATCGGTGTCTCTGAATGAGTTGTACGCCCACCCTCTATTTTGACGCGTGCGGCCGGGAAGGGAATCCGGCCAGGCGGACAAATTCGCACCGAACGGTAACGTCAGCCGCGTTCCAAATACCAGGGAATATTGATGACGATGATGCGCCGGTTGCCGCGCAGCAGCAGAATCACCTTCAGCAAATCGGCCCGCCGGTTGTGCAGCAGGCTTTCCCACCAGTGGCGCACCACCAGCTCGGGCACCAGCACGCAGACTTTGTTGTAGTCCGTCTCCTTCTCGACGCCGAGCACATAGTCCACCATTGGCTGCAGGATATAGCGGTATGGCGACTTCAGCGTGATCAGCTTGGGAACGCATTTGCCGGCAGCGCGCAGCGGCGCCGCAATCTTCTCTTCCCACTCCGCGCAAAACTGGTCGGTCTCTTCCGTCACCTGCACGTGGATGCAGCGAATATCGTCCGTCATCGACAGGGCGAACGACAGCGCTTTCTCCGAGATCCGGCTCCATCGGTCGATCGGCAGAATCGCGATCGGCTTGGTCACCTCGGCAGGCACAATCGGCCGATCCAGGTCCACCTCGCGGGCTACGTGATCGTAATGTCTCCGCACCAGCCGCATGGCCAGAATCATCAACGCCACGAGCAGCGCCGTAATCCACGCGCCTTCGACGAACTTCGCCACCAGCACCACGAGGGCCGTGATTCCCGTCGCGACCGCCCCGAGCCCATTCAGCGACATGCGGAAAGGAGAACCGCCCTGCCGCCACCAGTGCATCACCATGCCGGCCTGCGAGAGCGTGAACGCCGTGAATGCGCCGATGGCATAGAGGGGAATCAGCCGATCCGTGACGCCGCCGAAGATGATCAGCAGCAGAGCCGTGAGCGCAACCAGCACATAGATGCCCCACGAGTAGAGCAGCCTTCGCCCGCGCAGCAAAAACACGTGCGGCAGATAGTTGTTGCCCGCAATCGCCCGCGTCAGGCGTGGAAAATCGGCAAACGCCGTGTTGGCCGACAACGCCAGCACCAGCAGCACCGACCCGATGGTCAAGTAATAGAACCATCCGCGTCCCAGCACCGCGCACGTCAGCATCGACAGCACGCTCTCATAATTCGAGCCGCCGGGGTTCGTCGCGCCCACTCCGTACGCGCGGCACAAAAACGCAATGCCCAGCAGCAAAATCGCCAGCAGCACGATGATGATGGTCAGCGTGATCTTTGCGTTCTTGCGGGTGTCGTCGCGGAACGCCATGACGCCATTACTCACGGCTTCCACGCCAGTCATCGCCGTGCATCCTGAAGAGAACACCTTGAGCAGCAGCCAGAAGCTCAACACCGCGGTGGCCGGTGGCAGCGCGGGCAGCGGCGTGACCGGGTGCGCGTGGCCCGCCAGCGCCTTCACTGCGCCCACAACAATCACAACCAGCAACGTGCCGGCGAACAGGTACGTGGGGATCATGAACACCACGCCCGTATCGTGGACGCCGCGCATATTGATGATTGTCAGGACAAAAAGCACGCCGAGACACAACTGCAGCGTGTGTGGCTGCAAACTGGGCACGGCGGAAATCAACGCACCCACGCCCGCCGAGATGCCCACGGCCGCGGTCAGAATGTAGTCGATCATCAGCGCCGCAGCGGCCAGTAAGCCGGCGCCCTGTCCCAGGTTCTCGCTGGCAACGGTGTAGGAGCCGCCGCCGCGCGGATACGCCTCGATCGTCTGCCGGTAGCTGAAGTAGACGATCCCGAGCAGCACGACGATCGCCGTGCTTACGGGCACAATGTACTGCACGCCGACCATGCCCAGCGGGATCAGAAGCGTGAGTGCGGCTTCGGGCCCGTACGCGGCCGAGCTCAGAGCATCGAGACCAAACACCGGAATGCCCGCAATCGGACCGATATGCTCGGCGCGTTCCTCGCTGGTGGCCAGAGGCCGCCCGAACAGCAGATTGACAGCGCTTTTGGAGATTGCCATGAGTTTTTGTGATTGCAGAGAAAGGGCCGGGGATGCCCGCCGAAGGCATTGTCTCACGGCGATGTGAAAAAGGCGGCTTGGGGGTTCACACCGGTTCGGCGTCCCTCAATTGCCGAATCAACTTCTTCGGTGCGGTCAGAAAATAGCTGCCCGCGACCAGTTCCTTCACTTCTGCCCAGTCCACCGTCGGCCGATCGAGGCGCAATCCGACCCATCCCCTCGGCCCAACATACGCAGGCATGAAAAACTTGCGCGGACTCGTGCGAATGAGCCGCTCGTTCTCTCCCGGCAGCACCTTGCACCACATGCCGACGATTCCGTCGCCGTGATGGTCATTCAGATAGTAGGCGAGGACCTTCTTCCCCACCCGGAAGGCGATGTGGTCGCCCTGATCTTGATGTGTCACTCCGGGAAGTGCAAGACAGATCGCGCTCAACCTGGTCTTGCGCTCGCTCGTGGTTGAATGCGCCGCCATTTAAGTCGCTCTCAGTTCCCCGGCCCTGGAAGCTTGCAGCAATCGCCTGCGGCTGCAGGCTCGTTCGCACCCGCATCCAGCGCAACCTTCCAGCTCCCGTCTGCCTGCTTGCGCCAGATCGTGATGTAGCGCCCCGACGTCGCGACAGGATTGCCATTCGCATCCTTGCTGTGTCCCTCAAAATGGCCCCACGTGTAGCCCATGTCGCCGGAAGGCCCCATCGCCGCATCGGTTGGCGTCCAGGTTAGCTGATAATCCTTCGGCGACCAATTCGCCGACTTGGCAACCGCTACCTTTCCCACCACAGGCGCCTGGCCATTTCCCAAAGCCACACCCTCGGCGGCAAACCAGTCAGCAAATGCCGCGCCGCCGCGCTCGGCCACATCTTTTGCGAACCGCGCCTCCAAGTCAAAGAGCAGCATTTTGCCCGGATTCATGGTCGAATCGACCAGCGGATTCGGCGTCGTCGACTGCGTTCCCGGCTCCGGCAACTGCCCCCAGACCCGGCCGGCGCCAGTCAGCCCCAAAACACACAATCCAAACCAAATCGTTCTCGCTCTTCCAACCACAACCCGCTCCTGTTCCGACCTCCAAGCCATCCTAATTTGCTCGAGGGGTCCACTGCACGCAGTGCCTGGCGCGCACAGGGCAACTTTTCCGTTTACTTTGCGTTTACCTCTCCATGCCTTGGCCATCTCGCTGATTGCTATACTTGATTGATACAATGACGCGGTCCACCGTGAGCCGATTGGCTTTCGATGCCGACGCGAAGAGCCGTTTGCGCCGGGCGTACGAACCGCGCAGCTCCAGTCGAGTTGGGAGCTTCGTTTGGACACCCGGCTCTTTCCCGGGGGAAGGAAGTACATGGGAACACTGCTGGAGTCCATTGACTCGCCCGCCGACGTCAAGAAACTCAATTACGTGCAGTTGACTGAATTGGCCGAAGAGATTCGCGTCTTTCTCATTCAGACACTCTCGAAAACCGGCGGGCATCTCGGTCCCAATCTAGGTGTCGTCGAACTCACCCTCGCCCTCCACATGGTCTTCGACACTCCGGTAGACAAGCTGGTTTTCGATGTCAGCCACCAGGCTTACATCCACAAGATCCTCACCGGCCGCCGGGAGCGCTTCGAAACCATTCGCCAGCCCGGCGGATTGAATGGTTTTATGCTGCGCACCGAGTGCGAGCACGACTGCTACGGCGCCGGCCACGCAGGCACAGCGCTCTCCGCCGCGCTGGGCATGGCCGTTGCGCGCGATCTTGCCGGCGGCAGGGAGCACGTCGTCGCAGTCGCCGGCGATGCAGCCTTCACCAACGGCATCTCGTTTGAAGCGCTCAACAACATCGCTGAACAGACCAAGCGGCTGATCGTCGTTCTTAATGACAACGAGTGGTCCATCGATCGCAACGTCGGCGCGATCGCCCGTTACTTCCACCGCATCGTCACCAACGAGCGCTATCGCAACTTCCATGAATCCGCCGCGCGCCTGGTCCAGAAATTCGGCGGCAAGACGGCGATGACCGTCGTTCGCCGCGCCGAAGAGGCCGCAAAGAGCATGCTCTGGCCCTCGATTCTTTTTGAAGAATTCGGCCTGCAATACTTCGGCCCCATCGACGGCCACAACCTTCCTCTTCTCGTCGAGACATTTAACTTCCTCAAAAAAGAAGACCGTCCCGTGCTGCTCCACATCCTCACGGAAAAAGGCCGCGGCTTTCAGCCTGCACTCGATGGCCAAAAAAAGTTTCACGGCCTCGGGCCCTACGATCCGGAGACGGGCAAGACCCTGGCGGGCCAGACTACCTACTCTGAAGTCTTCGCAAAGACGTTAGTCCAGCTTGCCGACGCCGATTCACGCGTCGTGGCCATCACCGCTGCCATGCCCAACGGCACGGGTCTCGATCTCTTCCGCCCTCATCATCCCAAGCGCTATTTCGATGTCGGCATCGCCGAAGAGCATGCGGTCATCTTTGCCGCGGGCATGGCCACGCGCGGATTTCGCCCGGTCTGCGCCATCTACTCCACATTTCTCCAGCGTGCCTTCGATCCGATCGTGCACGATGTCGCGCTGCAAAAGCTACCCGTTGTCTTCTGCATGGATCGCGCCGGGCTCTCCGGCGACGACGGCCCCACACATCACGGCCTTTTCGACATCGCATACCTGCGCGGCGTACCCGAGATGGTTTTGATGGCGCCGAAAGACGAAGACGAACTCGCAGACATGATGAAGACCGCGCTCACCCTGCCTGGTCCCAGCGCCATCCGCTATCCACGTGGCGCCGTTGCCGGTGTTGCGCGCAAGACCGCGCCTGAAGTTGTCCCCATCGGCAAAGCAGAGGTTCTCGTCGACGGCTCCGATGTTGCGATTCTCGGCCTCGGACCGATGATCGCGCTTGCGCAAGAGCTCGGTCTTCGGCTCGACCGTGAAGGCTTCTCCGCAGCCGTCATCAATCCGCGCTTCGTCAAGCCTTTGGATCGGGAGACGCTCGAGATCTACTCCCGCCGCGTCGCCGTCTTTGTCACGTTTGAAGACCACGTCAAAATGGGCGGATTCGGTTCCGCTGTCATCGAGGCTCTCGATGAGATGGGCGTGTCTGTCCCAGTCGTGCGCATCGGCTGGCCCGACAGTTTCATCGAACACGGCAAGGTCGACGCGCTCCGCGCCAAGTACGGGCTCACCGTGGACGCGGCTTTCGCCGAAGTTCTGCCGCTTCTCGCGCGCCGCCAACGGCGGACTCTGGTCGCCAGCTAAGCGTTCGATTTGTCAGCGAGTGGGGTGAACATCGCTAACATCGTTCGCTCGGCTCACTTCGCATGCCGCGCTAACTCCACTCTCGCCAACTCAAGCGTTTTACATTCTTGCACCCGCCCATGTGCGACAATCCTCAACAGACCGATTTGCCTATGCGACACATCTGCTTCTTTCAGGCTTTGATCTGCGGATGGATCTCAGCCGCATTTCTTGCCTGGTCGCAAACATCACCTCCCAACCAAATCCCCGCTCCTGCCCCCATGCTCGTGCTCGCGGGAGGCACTCTCGTTGATTTGACCAATTGGGGCCGCTCCGCGCGTGATCAGGCCGACTCCATTGTCGTCCTCAGTGAAGGGAAAATTGTCGCGGCAGGTTCCCGCACAGACGTGCCCATTCCCAAAGGGGCGCGTGTCATCGATTGCTCGGGAAAATTCCTGGTACCAGGTCTCGTCGATGGCTTTGCCGGCATGAACAGCCAGGGCCAGGCCAATGCCTTTCTCTATATGGGAGTGACAACCGTGGTGGCCAGCGCCGACGCGCGCCGCGGCCACATCGACATGGCCGCGAATCCGCGCCCGCATCTTTACCTGCTCGACTCCATCGGCACCACCGACGACTGGAGCTTGCTGATCGGCCAACCCGAATGGACTTTCAAACTCCGCGAAGGCGCCCATCCCGTCGAACTCAGTCCCGAGGACACCGCGCGCCAGCTGGATGATACCGCCCGTCTCGGTACGCGCGTCTTGCTTCTCGGTGGAGACCTCACCGCGCCAAACACGCAGTGGATTGTCGCGCACGCCCATCAAATGGGTCTCATCACCTACGGCGAATTCATCTCCACTCCCTATGCCGTGGGTATTGACGCCGGCGTCGATGCACTGCTCCACATGGGCCACTACGAGCTGGGACTGGTGCCCGACGAATTGCAGCGCCCGCTCGTCGCCGATCCCTACGGAACTTCCGCAACCACCGCCTACGACTACTCGGTGCATCTGCCGCCCAACGATGTCCATGTCCGCATGTATGCGCAATTCATCGCGTCCCATCACGCCGCGCTGATGCCGACGTTCAGCCTCTACTTTCTTCGTCTGCCCGGCCATCGCAACCTATGGCATGAATCCGCCGCTGCACTGCTCGACCCAGCCGGCCTCTTCGACCCACCCGATCGCACCACAGGTGAATTGACTTATCCCCTCGCGCCCTGGACGCGGCGCTTGCCTGCCGCCGCGCAGCGTTGGATGGAAGACAGCCAGCGCAAAAAAAACGATCAGATCGCATTACGTCTTTGGGAGATCAACCAGACGATTTTCAATTCGTATCCGCATTATCTGGCTGCATCGGGCGCGCCCGTGATGGGATCGATGCCGGGAATCTCCGAACACACTGAACTCGAAATGCTGGTGCGTCTGGGCCTTTCGCCGCGCGAAGCCCTCGCCGCAGCCACCAATAACTACGCCCTGCAATTCGGATGGAACGAGCTGGGACTGATCGCGCCAGGCCGGCGCGCCGACATTCTCGTTCTCGATTCGAATCCCACCACGAGCATCTGGAATGCCCGCCGCATCTCTACACTTATTGTTGACGGCAACATCCTCGATCGCGACGCACTGCTGCATTCTGTTAAATAAGCACGTTACCGCCGCTCTCTGATCCGCCAGACTCCACCCAATCGCTGACGTAAGATAGGATGACGGCTCGTGCACGCTCCGAACCGCCACCACACATGACCGAATTCCCGGCTCGATTGGATCAGAAGCGGCAACGGCACAACAAACTCCTTATTCTGATCGCTGCCTACAAGGGTCTTCAGGCCCTTCTGTTTGTCGCTCTCGGCATCGGGGCGCTGCGCCTGCTCCATAAAGACGTGGGCGACGTCTTTGAAGAAATCCGCGATTCGCTGCACTTCAGCCCGGAATCTCGCTTGATCAACTTTCTTCTCGACAAGGCGTCGCTCATCGACGACCCAATTCTGCGCAGAATCGGCGCCTTCGCCTTCAGCTACGCCGCACTCAGTCTCGGGGAGGGGATTGGCCTTTACCTCGAGAAGGCCTGGGGTGAGGTGCTGACCCTCATCATCACCGGCTCATTTTTGCCCTGGGAGATATTTGAAGTCATCCGCCACGTCACTTGGGTGCGAATCGGCTTGCTCATCGTCAACACGCTGGTGTTTCTGTATCTTTTGAAGCTTGTTGCCGACCGCCGCAAGCCCTCCGCAGCTGTTGAAAAGTCCGCCGAAAGCTCCGAACGAGTCTAACTTCGCTTTTTCTTCTCCTATATACCTTCTCGGTCCGCTTGAAAAGAGCCAGTTCTAGCCCAGAATCAAGACTCTAAACACAATATCTTGGGGTTGCCGTTCCCTTTATTTCTATATATCCGAATTGACCCGCCTGGCCTGCCCAATTCTCACGGCATCTGACCCTTTTTTGCACACTATCCCGAATTTTGTATTGGACCACGCCCCGTTTCGGGCTATGATCCCGAAAGTGGAACAAAATGGAGTTAAGTGGTGATTCGGGGAAGAATCATATTGCATATCCCTGAATTTCTTCACTGTACACCGGTCTGAGTGGGCGTGGAGTTCGCATGAATCTCTCTCGGCACCCCGATCACGGGATAGTCCTGCGGCGCAGTAAGCCAAAGGAGCGGCGGAAAAAAGTATGTATCGCGGAAATCATCCGGCCAAAGTCGATGAAAAGGGAAGACTTAAGGTTCCTTCCGCCTTCAAGGCTCTGCTTGACGCCGCCAGTGTCACCCAGTTTTTTGTCACTAGCACCAATGGAAAGTCGGCTGAGATCTGGCCCCTCCCTGAGTGGGAAAAGGTGGAGCAAAAACTCCTCCGGGTCAGCGCTCTCGATCCCGCCGTGGAGCAATATCTGAACCTCGTGAACTATTACGGCCAGCAGGTGGAGATGGACAGCCAGGGACGCATCCTTTTGCCGCAGTTCCTCCGTAGCAAGGCCCGGCTCGATGCGGAAGTCAATGTGATGGGCAAGCTGAAGTTCATTGAAGTGCACAACAAGGAAGTCTTCGAGAAGGAGCAGCTGCCCCCGGAGGGCATCTCTCCGGAAAACAAGCAGAAGGTTTCGGTTCTGCTGAACGACCCGGACTGAAGTCTTTCCGGGGATAGTATGCGGGGTCTCCAGTGACAGGTCTTCGTCGCTGAGGCAGCAAACCCCTCAGGGGGAGCACATGACGAATCAAAGTGAACGCCATGTGCCGGTTCTTTTACAAGATGCGATTGAGTTTCTCCATGTGCGCGCCGGCGGCACAATAGCCGACTGCACGCTCGGCCTGGCCGGCCACTCTGCGGAAATCATCCGCAGGCTTGGGGCCCAAGGCCATCTCATCGGGTTCGATCGGGACTCCGAAGCGATGGTTCTGGCGAAAGCCCGGTTGGATCAAGTTGTAACCGAGCTTGGAAGCCGGGCGCCGAAGATCACGCTGATCCAAGAAGCCTTCAGCTCCATCACCCGGCATGTCGAGCCGGCTTCTTTAGATGGAATTCTGGCCGACTTCGGCATCAGCAGCTTGCAACTTGGCGAGGCGCAGAGGGGATTCAGTTTTTCGGCGGACGGACCATTGGACATGCGTATGGATACGCGTCAGGGGCCGACTGCCGCACAGGTGGTGAACGAGGCGAGCGAGCGCGAGCTGGCAGACCTCGTTTACGAATACGGAGAGGAAAGGAGGTCGCGGAGAATCGCCAGAGCCATTGTGCGCGGGCGGCCGGTGACAACCACAGGGCAACTTGCCCGGATTGTTGCCTCAGCCGCCCCGGCAATGAAACAGGACCGCATTCATCCTGCTACACGGACCTTTCAGGCCCTTCGTATTTATGTGAATGGTGAATTGGACGAGATTCGGGCGCTGCTGGAGGCTGCACCCACATTGCTTAAGCCCTCCGGACGACTGGTCGTCATCAGCTTTCACTCGTTGGAAGATCGCATCGCAAAAGACAGTCTGCGCGAAGGCGCACACAAGGGAATCTGGGAAGTTTTGACGAAGAAGCCGGTCACACCGGACGAAGAGGAAATCGAACGCAACCCGCGCTCGCGGAGCGCAAAGTTGAGAGCAGCGGAAAGGCATGGAACAGGGACTAGGGAGCAGGGAACAGGGAACAGGAATACATCGGCGAGCTAAATAATTTCTTGAGCACGAATCCCCTGTTCCCTAATCCCTATTCCCTGCGACTGCAAGGAGCAATCATGGCGGCATGCACGACTACATTCGATCTGGGGCCAACCCAAACCTGGCCCGCACAAGTTGCGAACCATAACGCGGAACTGCTCGCTCAGCAGGTCATGCGCCGCCGGGGAATTCGCACGCCGGAGATCATGTTCACCAGGCACTTTGACAACACGCGCCTCGTCAAAGCCTCTGATCCGGTCCGCGTGCGCCAGATGCGCGTCTTTTCCGCCACGGTCGCCGTGTTGTTTTCGCTTGTCATGATCTATGGTCTTCAGCACTTCAGCGCCATTGAAGGCTGCTATCGCGTCGAATCGGAGAAGCAGCAGCTCGATCAGCTTCGCGAGGAGAATCGCCAATTGCGCCTGACCGAAGCGCAGCTCGCACAGCCTTCCCGCATCGATGGCCTCGCCCGTCAATTAGGATTGGCAGCGCCCGAGCCGGGACAGGTCGTGCATCCAACGGCCCACGCCGACAATAGCGCTCCGGTCCTCGCGCAATTCACAGCTCCTCCCCCACCGGTTAGATAAAAACACTAGACTAGATGGCAAGTACAGTTACCCCCTCCCCCGTCATGCAACCAACCCCACTTCGCGCCGCGCGTATGCGCGGCGCGACAACCCGCCCGGCACTGATGAAGCAGAGACGCTTTTGGCTGATCTGCTTTTTCTTTGCGTTCTGGGCGATCGCGATCGCAACGCGCCTTTTCTGGCTGCAGCTCATTCATCACAACGATTACGTCGAGCGCGCACAAAAACAGCAGCAGCGCACCTTTGAGGTTGCGCCGCGCCGAGGCATTCTCTACGACCGAAACATGCGCGAGCTGGCCATGACCGTGCAGGTCGATTCCATCTATGCCGTTCCTAACGAAATCAACGACAAGGAGAAGACCTCGTACGCGCGCACGCTCGCGAGCCTCACCCATATCGACGCCGCCGACACTCAAACCACCGAGGACCAAATCGCCAGGCGCCTCAACGACGGCCATGGATTTGCCTGGATCGCGCGTCGCGTCAAACCTGAAGTCGCCACACAGGTCCGCGCCCTCAATCTCAAGGGTGTCTACTTTCAAAAGGAATTCCAGCGCTTCTACCCCAATAGCGAGATCGCCGCGCAGGCGCTCGGCTACGTCGGGATGGACGACAATGGCCTCGGCGGCCTCGAGCAGAAATTCGATGCACGCCTGCATGGCACGCCCGGCCGCGTTTTGACGGCCATCGACGCACGCCGTCATGTCCTCGGCTCGGTGGAACACGAGCCTGACCCCGGACAGAATCTCCAACTCACCATCGACTCCAACATCCAATACATGGCCGAGACCGCGCTCGACCACGTGATGGAAAAAGAGCACGCCGACAACGGCACCGTTGTGGTGCAAGACGTGCACACCGGCCAGATCCTCGCGCTTGCCATCCGGCCCACGTTCAACCCCAACGATTTTCGCCACACCACGCCGAAGCTGCTCAAGAACCACGCCGTCAGCGATGTCTATGAGCCCGGCTCGGTCTTCAAACTTGTCACTTACTCGTCCGCGATCGACGCGCAAGTCGCCAAGCCCGACGACATGGTGGATTGCCAGGGCGGACAGATCACCCTCGCCGGCCGCGTCATTCACGACGACAAGAGCGATCGCGGCATGGGCGTCGTCACCGTCGCCACGGCACTTGCTCGTTCCAGCGACGTCGCCGCGGTCAAGATGGCTCTCAAGGTCGGCCCCGACCGCTTCTATCAATACATCCGCGACTTCGGCTTCGGCAGCCGCACCGGCGTGGAGTTGCCCGGCGAAACCCGCGGCCTCCTGCGCCCCACGAGCAAATGGAACGGGTCGTCCATCGGATCGCTGGCCATCGGTCAGGAAGTCGGCGTGACGCCTGTGCAGCTCGTTTCGATGGTGTCGACGATCGCCAATGGCGGTACCTATCTGCCGCCCAGGATTCTTCTCACCCCGCCGACCAACTCACAGGGGTCTGCCGCACCGCAGGCGCCGCAGCAAGCTCATCCGTTCCGGGCAAACGAAGAATTGCCCAACCCGCTGCCGCCCGGCGCGCACCGCGTCATCTCCGAGATGGCCGCAGCGCAAATGCGCAAGATGATGGAAGGCGTTATCCTCTACGGCACCGGCAAACCAGCGCAGCTCAACGGCTATTCTTCGGGCGGCAAAACCGGCACCGCGCAAAAAGTCGACCCGGCCACGCATCTCTATTCGAAGACGATGCACATCGCATCCTTCGCCGGCATCGCACCCGTCAACAACCCCGCCATCGCCATCGCCGTCGTCATCGACAACCCCAAAGTTGGTTCCTACTACGGCACCGCCGTCTCCGCGCCTGTCTTTGCCGAAGTCGCGCAGCAGGTCCTTGAGTACCTCGGCGTTCCGCACGATATTGACGTGCAACCACCAAAGACAACGGCAAAAAAGGAAAAAACAGATCTTGCTGAAGAAGATGCCGACGCCGATCAGGACCAGGTGAACTCACTCTTCGCCGCAGTCAACGACTTGCCCCCCGACGACCCGCTGCGTAATCCGCAGCCAGCATCGCAGCCCGCACCGCCAGCGATCACAGGCCCGGCCGCCGCAACTCTGAATGAAAATTCTGCCGCGCCGCAGGGGACTGCTTCTTCAGATTCTTCGCAGGATCCGGCCAAGTCCGCCTCCCCGCAGGGGACCGCACCGCAGGTGCCTGCAAAGTCCGCTACTCCGCCGGCAACCGTTACGATCAATGACGGCAAAAAACTGGCGGTCCCTTCCCTCATTGGTCTGCCCGTGCGCAAGGTCATTGAAACCGCAGCCACTGCGGGCCTCGACGTTCAGATCGTTGGCAGCGGCATCGCACGCGAACAGGCTCCCGCTCCCGGAACCAAAGTCCCCGCAGGCACCAAGATTGTCGTCCACTGCGGACGATAAGCGGAAGTACCCTCTGAATCTTTGTCCGCGTCGATTGGTACAAAAATGGGTGCCCCATCCAAGCTCTGCTTGGGTGGGAAAGCAACGAACCCAACCCAGCCGCAGTTTAGTCTTACCATCGAGTTGAAGGCGATGGAGGCTTGGATGGATTCCTTTAGCCTCATTCGATCTGCAAGAACACGCGATCTCGCCTCCCTAAGACTCCAGCACCTGCCGATTTCAACGCACTTTCTTCTTGCCAGGGCGCTTGAGCACTTGATAGTTCAAATGCACGACGCCATCCGAAAACTTTCTGGTCGAGAGCAGTTTGAGCGGGATGGACCGGTGTTGAGGCTTAATCAGCGGAATGCCTTCGCCGATGAAGATCGGAATCACGTGGATGCTGAACTCGTCGATCTCTCCCGCGTCCAGGAATGCCGCGATGATCTCTCCACCCCCCATCATCCAAATGTCCTTGCCTCGCAGTCTCCTCAAGCGTCGCGTGAATAATTTGATCGGTTCGTTCACCAGCTCGAATCCTTCTAACAACGAGACCTTACGGCGGGAAAACACATAGTTCTTGATCTTCGGGTCGAATCCACCTGCCTTCATGCCGAGTTCGATTCCCTTGTCGTAGGTTTTTCGCCCCCACAGGATCGTGTCGATGCTCTTCACAAAAGCGCCCATCCCGTAGTGCCCTTTCGGCTGGGGACGATCGAGCCATGAGACATCTCCATCCGGCCGGGCGATGTAGCCGTCCGCGCTGGTCGCGATTTCCACGATCACTTTCCTGTGCGTCTTCATCCTGCGCTCCTCGAATGTCGCGAAATCATATCTCAGGAGACAGTCGACGAACTACCCCGGATCCACCGTTCCGTTGCGGGTATCGGAACGATTGATCGAGATGTCAATCCAGGAAGACACTGTCGCCTCTGCGGCTACAATCAACCTTTGCCATGTTCTGGAAAGACCTCATCGCAGAAGTCACCGCAGTCGGCGCGTCCAGCGACTCCGCCGAGCCCATCACCGGCATCGAATACGACTCGCGCCGCGTGCGCCCCGGTTCGGTCTTTGTCGCCATGAAAGGCGGCACCACCGACGGCAATCGCTACATTGAGAAGGCTCTCACCGCAGGCGCGCTCGGCATCGTCACGGACTCCGCGCCCGCCTTCGATCATCTACTCGTCTACAACCCCGAAACCCCCGTGCTGGAGGTCGAACACGGACGCCGTGCTCTCGCCGCAGCCTCCGCAGCCTTCTTCGATCACCCCGAAAAAAAGCTCGCCGCCACCGGCATCACCGGTACCAACGGCAAAACCACAACCGCTTTCCTCACCGAACAGCTCCTCAACGCCGCCGGCCGCTCTACAGTCCTGATCGGCACCATCGAGTACCACATCGCGGGCGAAGTCCGTCCCTCGCTCCACACCACTCCAGAATCGCGCGACCTCTTCGAGCTGATTGCGGAAGGCGTCACTCGCGGCGCCACCGAGCTCGTCACCGAAGTCTCCTCGCACGCCCTCGATCAGGGCCGCGTCGCAGGCATCCAATTCGATGTGGCCATTTTTACCAACCTCACCCGCGACCATCTCGACTACCACCAGACGATGGAGAAGTACTTCGCGGCCAAAAAGCTTCTATTTGACGGGAGAATCTATCCCGCGCCGCGTGTTGCCGTTCTTAACGCTCACGACGCGCACACGAAGCAGATTGCTGCAGCCGCGCGACGCGCCGGCGCAGAGATCCGCACCTACGGCATCGGGGAAGGCGATTGGCGCGTCGCCAGCTACTCGCTCACTCCCGGCGGCGCCGTCATCCATCTCGAAACGCCGGCAGGCTCCGCGCAAGTCACATCGCGCCTCGCCGGCGAAGTCAACATCCTTAACCTGCTCGCGGCCTTCACCGCCGCCCACGCCCGCGGCATTGTATTCAATCAACTCATCGCCGCCATCCCGCGACTCACTCCCATCCCCGGCCGCTTCCAGCCCATCGACGCCGGTCAGCCCTTCACCGTCATCGTCGACTACGCGCACACCGACGACGCACTGCGCAATCTCACCTCGCTCGCCCGCCAGATGACGATGCAATCCGGCGGCCGCGTCATCACTTTATTCGGTTGCGGCGGAGATCGCGATCGAACCAAGCGCCCCAAGATGGGCGTTGCGGCCGGTGAAGGAAGCGACTTCGTCGTCGCCACCAGCGACAACCCCCGTTCCGAAGCTCCGCAGGCGATCCTCGCCGAAATTGAGCCCGGCCTCAAGGCCAGCAACGTCCGCTACACCATCGAGCCGGATCGCACCGCGGCCATCCACCTCGCGCTTGAGGAAGCCAAGGCGCACGATATCGTTCTCATCGCCGGCAAGGGCCACGAGAAAGAACAAATCCTCGCCGATCGCACTATCCCCTTCGACGACGCTGAAGTAGCACTTTCGGCGCTCTCGAAATTGGGATACGGTAAATGACGATGAAGCTCACCCTCGCAGAAGCAGCCATTGGCGCAGGCGCGGTGCTCGAAGCACCATCCAGCTTCGTTCAACCCGGCGCACTTCCAGTGACCGGTTACTCCATCGACTCGCGCACCATTGTGCCCGGCGAGCTATTCTTCGCGGTGCGGGGCGACCGCTTCGACGGTCACGACTACGTTGCAGCCGCCGCCGTGCGCGGCGCGATTGCCGCCGTTGTTTCGCGCGCCAAAGTCGCCAGCCTACCCGACGACGCTCTTGCCATCCCGTTGCTGATTGCCGAGGATCCGCTCTCCGCGATGCAGTTGCTCGCCGCGCATGTCCGGCGCCAGTGGGGCAAGCGCGTTGTCGCCGTTACCGGTTCAGCGGGAAAGACCACGACCAAGGAAGCCATCGCCGTCGCGCTGTCCGCCAAGTTTAATGTCCTTAAATCCAAGGGAAATCTCAACAACGCCTTCGGCCTGCCGCTGCAATTGCTTCGTCTCGAGCCCGAACACGAATACGCCGTCGTTGAAATGGGCATGAATCATCTCGGCGAGATCGCCGCTCTTGCGCGCATCGCTGCGCCCGACTGGGGCGTGGTCACCAATGTGGGCACCGCGCACATTGAGAACTTCGTTGAGGGACAGGCCGGTATTGCACGCGCAAAATACGAGCTCATCGCTGCACTGCCCGCCAATGGTGTCGCATTCCTCAATTGCAGCGATCCCTTCGTTTCCCAGTTCGGCCGCGATTTCCCAGGCGGCGTTGTCTATTTCGGCAGCGGTCCATGCGCGGATCCGCAAATTCTCGAACAGCACGAAGACGCTACCGGCCTCCACGTGCGCTATCGTGCCGGAGAGCGCGAAGGCCGTCTCACGCTCCATCTTCTCGGCGCGCACAACGCACAAAACGCCATGGCTGGTCTTGCTGTCGCACTTGAAGCCGGCGTTGATCTCGACGCGGCAATCCATGCTCTCGAATCGCTAACCCCCGGCGACAAACGCGGCGAACTCCTGCACATCCACGGTGCAACCATTCTGAATGACAGTTACAACTCCAATCCTGAAGCGCTCCAGTCCATGATCCACACTCTCGCCGCGCAGCCCGCTACGCGCCGCATTCTTGTCGCCGGTGAAATGCTGGAACTCGGCCCGCACGCTCCCGATCTCCACGCGCGATGCGGCAAAGCCGCTGCCGAGGCCGGCCTCGATCTCGTTGTCGGTGTTCGCGGAAACGCGGAACACCTCGCTACAGCAGCCTGCGCCGCAGGCGTGGAAGCAATCTTTCTGCCCGATGCAGCGGCCGCCGGACAATGGCTCAAGCAGAATTTGCGCGAGGGCGACGCGGTCCTGGTCAAAGGCTCACGCGGCGTGCACCTCGAACAGGCCATCGAAATACTCCAGCCTCGAACAACTCCGCGGGAGGGACATTGATTCTGAAAGGATTTGTCGCTTCAGCTCTGCTGTTCGCCGCTTTGTTTTTCCTGTCGCCCGCGCAAGCAGCGCCCAACCCAACGTGGACCAATCCTTTCCCGCCTTTCCGCATCGCCGGGAATTTGTATTATGTGGGGAGCGAAGACCTCGCCTCTTACCTCATCGTTACGCCCAAAGGCGACATCCTCATCAATAGCAACCTCGAATCGTCGCCGCCCTTGATTCGCAAAAGTGTCGAGTCTCTCGGCTTCCACTGGAGCGACATCAAGATCCTTCTCATCAGCCACGCACACTACGACCACTGTGCCGGCAGCGCGAAGATTTTGCGCGAGACCCACGCCAAGTATGAAGTCATGGCGCCCGATGTCTCTGTCGTAGAATCCGGCGGTCGCACCGATTTCAACTATGCCAACGACAAGTCGATGCGCTTCCCGTCTGCGCATGTCGACCGCATCCTTCACGATGGCGATACGGTTTCGCTTGGCGGCACAATTCTCACCGCGCATCTCACGGCCGGCCACACCAAAGGCACAACGACGTGGACCATGGAAATCCCTGGTGCCGGTCGCACCCTGCACGTTGTCATCGTCGGCAGCCCCAACGTCAATCCCGGATACAAACTCGCCGGCAATCGCATGTATCCGCGAATCGCCGCCGACTACAAGCATCAGTTCCAGGTCCTCAAGAGCCTCCCCTGCGATATCTTCCTCGGCGCGCACGGCGGCTATTTCGGCCTCGCTGAGAAATATCCACGCTTCAAGGGAGGCGACAAGAACGCCTTCATCGATCCGGAAGGCTACAAGGCCTACATCGCTGACCGCGAGCAAGCCTTTGAAACCGAACTGAAGAAACAATCCGGCAAGTAGCACGAATCCGGGGCGCCCCATCTTTGTGCAGTTCCACTGCGCGAGGGTGGGAAAGACCGACCCTACTCAATCTCCTGTCCTCCGCTGTCTTCGAACCCCCAATGCGAGGTCAGCCTCAGCGAGCAGGTTCCGGGTGGACCCCAACACACCCGGAAACCAGAAGAACGCCCGGAAACGACTAGCACGCGAGCTATTTCTACGAGATGATGTCGATGCAAATCGCTGGATTAAGTCCTCGCTCGCCGGGATATGGGACGGTAAAATGTCGCGTGCCCTGGAACTCCCCCTTGCTCACTTCGTAAACACCTTCGGCGCCTGAGGTCGTCCTGAATGCTCTGGTTCTACCAATCCTTTTTTCCCGTTGTCTGGTTTCTCTTTCTTCTCTACTGGCAGATCAAAGCCGTCAATACCAAAACCACCCAGCGACTCGAACCGGCTGCCTCGCGCATCCTGCGCGTCTTCATTTTCCTGATCGCGATCGCCCTCCTCTCGACAGGCCGCATCCCGCTGCCCTGGCTTTACCTCCAGCTCTGGCCGGTTGGCTTTTGGCCCTTCTGGATCGGAGTTGCCGTCCTCATCGCCGGCCTTCTCTTCGCCGTCTGGGCGCGCGAGCACCTCGGCCGCGACTGGAGCCGCTCTGTCACCATTAAGCAAGACCACGAGCTGATCACCAGCGGTCCCTATGCGGTGGTCCGTCACCCCATCTACACCGGCATTCTGACCGGGTTCCTCGGCACCGCGATTGCCCTCTCCCAAGTGCGAGGGTTCGTCGCTTTCGTTCTCATCTTCCTCGTGTTCTGGATCAAGCTCCGCATGGAGGAACAGTGGATGCGCTCCCAGTTCGGCGAGACGTATGCCACCTATGTTCATCAGACCGCTGCCCTGGTGCCTTACCTCCTCTGATCGCCGCATCACGATCTCAGCCCCAGCAAGAACGAGTTGAACCAACCTGAGGACGAACAACGCAGGTACCTGTAGCTCATCACTGCTCGTCCGGCTTCGCCTTCGTCTTGCCATCTGAATCGGATTTGCGATTCCACCATCCGCCGCCGAGCGCCTGAAAGAGGGTCGCCGAGTCCGTGTAGCGGCTTGTGGCTGAATCGGTGCGATCCAACGCGGCTTGCAACTGCTGGCGCTGGGCTTCAAGGAGAGCGAGCTGGCTGATGCCACCGGCCTGATAGCGTTCGGTGGCGATCTGGTATGCGGCTCTGGCCTGTTCGGCGGCTGCGGTGCGCGACTGCAGAGTTTGCGCGTCATTCTCGATGGCGTGAAGCGTATCGGCCACCTGCTGAAACGCCTGCAGAACCGACTGACGGTAGTTGCTCGATGCCTCATCATAGGCGGCCTGGGCTTTGCGCTGTTCAGCCCTCAAGGCTCCGCCGTTGTACAGAGGCTGGGCCAGTCCGGCGCCGACATTCCAGATGTCGCCGCCACTGATGAAACTGGTTCCGAGCGCGCCGCCGCTGGCGCTGAGCGTGATCTGCGGGTACCGGTTTGCGGTGGCGACTCCGACGTTCGCGCTGGCCTCATGGAGCAGTGACTCCGCGGCACGGATATCGGGCCGTTGACGCACCAGGGATGAAGGAAGGCTCAGGGGCAGATCGTGGGGAAGCAGCAGCGATTCGAGAGGCATATCGGGAGCAGCCGCATCTGCGGTGGGGCGGCCCATCAGCACGGCCAGTTCATCTGTGAGCGTATCGAACTGTTGCTCAAGAGGAGGCAGCGAAGACTGAACCTGCGCCAGCAGGATGCGCTGGCTACGCACATCATTGTCGGAAGCGCCACCGGCGTTGTAACGCTGTTCGGTGATGCGCAGTTCGGACTGGCGGAGTGCAATCATCTGCCGGGTGAGATCGATTTGCGAACGCAGGCTCGCCTGGCGGATTGCTGTCGAGACTACGTTGCCGGCCAGCATCAACCGCGCTCCTTCGAGTTGCCACTGCTCATAGGCGGCCTGAGCGCGAAGGCTCTCGACCGTGCGCCGGTTGCCGCCGAAAAGATCGAGCGCATAGGTAATGCCCAGCGAGCCATTCAGAAGCGCAAAGGGAGATGGATTGGGGAATGGGATGCCATACGCGGTGAGATTAGGTTGTTCGCCTTCGACAGAAGCATTGGCGGTGATGGTGGGGTATTTTGTTTCTCCTGTGCGGGCACGGACTTCCTCCTGCGCCTGCTTGAGACGTGCCGTTGCTGCGTCGAGCGTAGGGCTGTTCGTGAGCGCCTCGCGTACCATGCTGTCAAGCTGAGACGAGCGAAACAGTGTCCACCACTCAGCCGGCAGGTCAGCAGAGGGCCGAATGCGCTGTGGCTCTCCCGCCGGGCCTGCACTGTCCGGTGTCTCAGACGGCTGCGGCTGTGGCGTGTAGTCCGTCACGGTTGGCGCAGCGGGCGGATGAAATCTGGGACCGACGGTGCAGGCCTCGAGGGCGAGCAGAGCCGCCGTCACGGCAACGATCGTTGTCATTTTCAGATAAACGAAGCAGCGCACAGGTCACCTCCTCAGTCGAGCGTTCGGCGATACGTAGCGACAGCGATGGACATCAGCGCCACCGTGAAGATCATCATCGGCCATACGCTCGGCCACGAATCTGCCCACCCATTTCCCTTGAGCATGATGCCGCGGATAAGGCGATTGAAATAGGTGAGCGGCAGCAGATTGCCGATGACCTGCGCCCACCCGGGCATTCCCTGGAACGGAAACATAAAACCGGAAAGCAGAATATTCGGCAGAAAGTAGAAGATGGCCAGCTGCACGGCCTGGAGCTGGTTTTGTGCCAGCGATGAGAAGGTGATGCCGACGGTGAGATTGGCGGCAATAAAGAGCATCGCCGAAAGGTAAATGGCCGCGAGGCTGCCGAAGAACGGGACGCGAAACACGAAGCGGGCTGCGAGCAGAATGATGGAGGCCTGCACGAGCCCGATGCCGATATAGGGAATAAGTTTGCCGGTCATCACCTCGAGCGGAGTGGACGGCATGGCCAGCAGGTTCTCCATGGTGCCACGTTCGCGCTCGCGCGTCATGGCAAGACCGGTCATCATCACCATGGTGAGCGTAAGCACGACGCCCATCAATCCCGGCACCACGTTGTATTGCGTTATGTTGTCGGGATTGAACAATTGATGCACAGTGACGCTGAAAGGCGCCGGACCGCCCTTCAAATATGCGAGCGGGCCGGTGATTTCACGGTCGATCACAGACTGGGCTATGCCGTTGACTGCCGCGAGCGCGCTGGCTGTCGCCGTAGGGTCTGTCGCATCCGCCTCAATCAGCAGCGACGGCTGTTCGTGGCGCAGGATCTGCCGTGTAAATCCGGCCGGGATGCTGACGACCAAGAGAACCCGGCCCCGCGCCAGCGCCCGGCGCGCGGCTGCTTCGCTGGGCAGCGTCGAGACAACTTTGAAATAGGAGGAGTTCTGCATCGCCGAAACAAAGCTGCGCGTGATATCGCTGGAGTCGGCATCGATGATCGCGGTATCGAGATGGCGCGGGTTGGTGTTGATGGCGTAGCCAAAGAGCGCCATCTGCAGGATGGGGATGCCAACGATCATGGCGAACGTGAGCCTGTCGCGGCGAAGCTGCGTGAACTCCTTGAGGACGATGCTCCACCAGCGTGTTGCCGAGAATCCCTGGCGATGATTCATACGCCGTCCCCGCCGTTTTTCTCGGATTGGGTCATGAGATGAATGAAGACATCTTCGAGGCTGGTGTCGATCTCTTCGACCCGAAGACCCCCTGTGTGGGCTGCCGATTCAATCGTCCGCTTCAACACAGCGGCGTCGGTTCCGCTCACATGCAGGGTGTCGCCGAATGTGACGGTCTGCTCCACTCCAGGCTGCCGACGCAGCTTTTCCTGGAGTTCGGCGAGGTGGCTGCCGTACAACGCCCACGTGCGGAGATGCTGACCGGCGATTACCTCAGCAGCCGAGCCTTGGGTCAGAAGCCGACCGAAGGCGATGTAAGCGAGCTTGTGGCAACGCACAGCTTCGTCCATATAATGCGTGCTGACCAAGACGGAGATGCCGCTGGCGGCGAGCGACTGAATCTCGTCCCAAAAATCGCGGCGCGCGCGAGGATCGACGCCTGCAGTCGGCTCGTCGAGGAGAAGAAGCCGCGGCTGATGGAGCATGCAGGCTGCCAGAGCCATGCGTTGCTTCCACCCTCCAGACAGTTCCCCGGCAAGCTGGTGGGCGCGCTCCGTCAGTCCCAGCCCCCGCAATGCTCGTTGCACAGCATCTTTGCGCGAAGAGATTCCGTACATGCGCGCGACAAAGTCGAGATTCTCGCCGATCGTCAAGTCTTCCCAAAAGGAGAATCGTTGTGTCATGTAACCAACGTTTCGCTTAATCTCAGCGCTCTCGCGCTGGATGTCGAAGCCGAGGCAGGTACCGCTGCCGGAATCGGGCCGCAGCAATCCGCAGACCATGCGGATTGTGGTGGTCTTGCCGCTGCCGTTGGGGCCAAGAAAGCCAAAGATTTCTCCGCGGCGCACGCGCAGCGACACGTCTCGGACGACGTGCTTCTCTCCGAAGTGCTTGTTGAGTCCTTGCACATCGATGGCGTAATCGGAGTTGGATTCGGCCGTCATTTAGGGTCTGCTTCGATTGGCTGCCCCGGATGCAGCTGGGCTGCAATTTGGGGGTCAGGTTTGGCGATGATCATGAAGACCAGCTTCGATCGATTCTCGTTGCTGTAGATCACCGGCGGTGTGTATTCAGACTGCGTTGAGATGAAGGTGACTTTGGCCGGAATCGACGCAGAGCAACCGTCGCAGTGCACGACGACGTCCTGCCCGATGTGGAGCTGCCCTACAACAGGCTCCGGTACGAAAAAGCGAACCTCGACGTTTTCCGGGGGCAGAAGTTCGACGATTGGATTACCACCAGCAACCCACTCGCCTTCTCGGTAAAGAGTGTCGAAGACGAGCCCCTGGCGTGGAGAAGCGATCTGCTTCTGTTGCAGGCGCCATTCAGCCTGGGCAAGAGCGGCGCGGTCGGCAGCTACCTGCTGCGTCTGCGCCCGGATCTGGTGTTCGCGCGCAGGAAGCGCATCGACTGCGAGATCGGCCTTGAGTTCCTGCACCCTGGCGGCGCTTACGTCCGCTGTGGCCTGTGCGCTGATCAGATCGGTCTGCGGAATTCCGCCGGAACGATACTGCGCCTCGTCGATCTGGAGAATGGCTTGCGCCTGCTTTTGCTGTGAAAGCGCCTGTTCGAGCTGGGCACTGGTTACGTCGACTTCCTCGGGACGTTTTCCGGATTCCAGGTCGGCCAGCTTTGCCTGAGACGATTTGAGGATTTGTTGCGCCTGCCGCATCGCCGCCGCCTCGGGTTCCGCATCGAGCGCGAAGAGCGGTTGATCGACGGCAACGGTTTCACCGCGCATAACCGAGAGATGATCGAGGCGGCCACTTTCAGGGGAGGCCACGTAGACAAATTTGCCTTCGACATAGCCCTGATATCCCGGAGTTGCTTTTTGAGCGCAACCGGCCAGCAGCAACAAAACTGCAATGGGTGTTGCAGCCCCGGCGAAGCTCCGATGCTGAATGCTCATCTTCATCTCCTTGCGGTTCCCTTGCGGCGCGGCGTAGCGGCAGGATGACATTCAAGCCCGTGCAGCAGCACGCCCGTGATATGCCGGCCGAGGACGGCATGGTCGGGCATATCGCGATGCAGGATGTTCACGACCAGCCCCGCCGTGGCCATGTGCAGCATGACGAGACCGAGCATCGAAAACACGATGAGAATAGGGTCGAGGTCTGTATGAATGGCGCCTTCGCGCTGCCCACGCACCATGGCGGCGCCCACCATGCGCACCTTGTCGAGAGGCAGGCGCAGCAGAACGCGAGCACGAAGCAGACCGCCCTCGTTCAGGATTTCGCGCATCCACGTGGAAGGAATCCAGGGATTGCGCTCGATCCCGGCCAGCAGCCGCTCTACAACGCCGCGCACGATGGTCTCCACCGAGTCGCCCGGGCCCACCGGGTCCCAGACTGACGCAATCAGCGGGGCGATACGTTCATTCACAACCGCGTCAAGAAGCGCATCGCGGTCGCTGAAGTAGTAGTGCACCACGGCAGGGGTAAGCCCGGCGCGCCGTGCAATCAAAGAAAAAGTGGAGGCCGCGGCGCCCTGTTCTCCAAACGACTGGGTTGCGGCTGTAAGCAGCAGTTCGCGTGTTTCGCCTTCACCGCGTTCGGGCGGTCTACCGGGTGGCCTTCGATTGGTCTTTTGGCGATTCGTCATATTTAATTCACTCGTTAATTAAATATGATGATCACTACCATGTCAAGAGGCGCCGTCGAGCATCCGCCTGCCGGTCGCGTCGACATAAGGCCCGGTGACCCTGCGCGAGTCGCAAGAAGCCACACACACATCGATTGGTTGAGTTTGAGGCGGTCAGCGCATAAGGACTCGCTTCACCGGGCTTCAGTTGCCGTCAACCGCGCATTGAGCCTCGATGTCATGTGCAAATCCCGACACTATCGAAATGAGAAAAAGCATCAGTGCAACTGCCAGGATTTTCCAACAGATGTGCAGAATCTCCGTTGGGGCGGTCACGCCCGGGATATAGCCGAACACCGCGATCTCAAGCGCTGCTATAAACAGGATGGTCATCGCGCCGAGCGTCCACGGCCATATCCGGCCTAATGCGGCGCGTACAGCTGAGGGGATCAGCCATCGCCAGAAGGCAAGCGATGCCCCGATGCGGGTGGCCACTGCCCACGTCAAAGTGAAGAGAACAATTTGCGCCACGCCGCCACCGGTGAAAAAAGACGCAACGCCCAACGAGAGAAAGACAGTCGCGCCATGCGGCCGATGAATGAAACGAAGCGACCAAACAATCAACGCAAACCCAAGCGTTGTTGCAATCACGCCGGTCACGAGAAAGTTGGGGATCAGGCTGAAAGCTCCCTCACCTCCCTGCTTCCACGCAGTCCAGCGATAGCCCGTCCCAAGGGCATTCACGATCAATCCCGGTGTCGGATGGAATCCTTGAAGGCATTCCAACAGACCGTGGTCGATCGAGCCGATTCCAACCAGCACGCCGAGTGTGGAAGCGACCCTGCGCGTCGCGCCATTGCTGGACTTCGTCCGCGTCGAATCGCGCAGTAGAATCGCCATCATTTGACCGCTCCTTAGGGCCCGAGGTGCGATGACACTCGCGAATCCGGGCGGCGTTAGGCCTTTCTATTCAGTGCCTGTTCTTGGCCATAGGCACATCTGTTGGAGCGACGCTCTGAGTTCACGGCAGTAGTAGACGTCGCAGTATCGCCCTTGAATCCAGGAAGTTTCGTTTGCTCAGTAGAGGCCTCCGTTGCGAGTTAACCGATATGCTCTGCCGGCTTTTTGCAGGCACTGAATACCAGGACAGAGCCGTATACACGGGGACGAAAGTCCTCAAAATCTGCTTTGATCACATAGCGCTCGAGATCAGCGACAGTGTCAATGTGACCGCCGCCTCTCTCAGCGCCGTCGCGGATCCATTTGTATTTCATGAGGCCCGAGCTGATGCGGGCAAAGCACATCACCGCCAGTGGCGCTCCGGCTTTCATGGTGCGACCGATCTCGCGCAAGGCGAGGACTGTGTCGGAGAAATGGTTCAAGGATCCTGCGCAGATGGCGGCGTCGAACAGACCATCCCGAAACGGCAACGCCTCCACCGTAGCACGGGCGAAGTGCACGTTGGGAATATGCCCCTTTTCTACATACTGGACACCCTGGCGCAGCATGCTCATGCAGATATCAATGCCAAGAACGGTCTTTGACTCAGAAGCAATGCGACGCCCGTAGGTTCCCGGGCCGCAGGCCACGTCCAGAATGAGACCGTCGCGCGATCCCACAATTTCGGCGATGTCATGGGCCAGCTGTTGCAGGGATGCGCTACGCCATCCGCCGTACAAGTTGCACACGCATGGATAGATCCAGGTCTCGTAGACGGATGCCATAAAGTCAAGCGGGGGGCGAGAGTCGTTCTTGCCGACGACGCGCAGGGATCGGTTCCTGCTCTCTTCGAGGTTGAGCAAGATGAAGTCGGGAATCCCCCTCAGGATGGGGTAGGTCGTCGCACAGACACGGCAAGAGAGCCCGTCGTACGCCGGTTCCAGATCTTGTTTGCATTTTGGACATGCGTAGAACCCGCAGGACTGCCGGATCCATTCGTCTTGTGCTTCGGGAACGGTTGACTCAATAACGGATGATTGCGTAGCCATGGCGAGACTCCCGGTCGATTCAGGGAGGGCCGGCATCAGGTGAAGGGAAAGGCCCTTCGGAAAACGACACGTCCTACGTAGCACAGCCGTGCGACGAATTCAGTGACCCGAGTCACACTCAAAGATCCACGAGGCTTCTGCGGTGGTATCTGCCTTCTATTTACAAATCCAATCCACCTGGCCGTAAAATCGGCGAATGTCCATGGTGGCAACTATTCACCCACGTCGATAGTCACGCAGCGAGGCGCGCTCGATGTATTCCTGGACCCTGGTAGGTTTTTCGGGATTATTCCTCTGACACTCGTCTCAGAGCTGGCCCAATTCGCCATCTGCGGCAAAGCATGGCCGTCTCTTCTGGTTTCAGGCATCCAAGTCTATAGGATGATAGACGCAGGTCATTCGCCATTCCTACCCGAAAAACAGCCCCAGTTCCGTTAGACAAGACAAGAGGTTACAAATGTTGATCCGGCTTGGATACGACCTCCAGTTCCAACTTCCGGCCAGTGTGGCCATGGTTGTGCTACTCAGTGTCCATCCTTCTCGCGCAAACGATCTTCTGGAGCCGGATGAGTTGAAGACGGAACCTGAGCTTGAGGTTACCCACTATATAGATAGCTTTGGGAATCGTTGCTCGCGGTTCGTTGCGCCTCCAGGACTTTTGCGGCTTTCGGGTTCAACGCTGATTCGGCAGTCAGATGAACCGGATGAAGTGAGATTGTCTGCACGCGAATTACCGGTTGGCGAATTGCCGGATGAGGTGCTCATGTATCTGCTGAATAGCCGCTATTGCGAGGTAGATCGGCTTTCAAACAGTGCCAGTGAACTCTTCGGAAATGTGCGGCCGGGGTGGGGCCGGGTGCAGGCCATCTGCGATTGGGTGCACAATCGAATCTCGTTTGACTATCAGCAAGCTCGGCCAACGAAGACCGCCCTCGATGTTTACTGGGAAGGCGTGGGCGTATGCCGCGATTATCAGCATCTCGCCATCACGTTTTGTCGAGCTCTCAATATTCCGGCGCGCTATGCGACTGGGTATCTGGGCGACATTGGAGTGCCTCTGCGTTTGCCGATGGATTTCAGCGCCTGGTTCGAGGCATATCTCGAGAACAGATGGTGGGCCTTCGATGCGCGCAACAATCAACCGAGGCTGGGGCGAGTTTTAATGGCCACGGGCCGGGATGCTTCGGATGTCGCCATGACAACTTCGTTTGGACAAGCCGACTTGCGCAACTTCTTCGTTGTGTCAGAGGTAGAGGAAGCTGCGAATCCAGGCTGACGGCGCAGATCAGGACTCGATTGCTTCCAGATCGACTCCGACTTTCAGCGTGTGAGCGCCGCCGCCGAGAATCAGGCCGTGCAGAGGACTGACATCGCCGAAATCCCGGCCCCAGGCAATCGTGACATGACCGGTGGAGGGAACGACATCGTTGGTAGGATCGACGTCAAACCACCCGAGACCTGGGCAAAAGGCGGACACCCACGCGTGAGATGCGTCGGCTCCCACCATTCGCGGTTGCCCGGGAGGCGGATAGGTGCGCAGATAGCCGCTGACATACCGTGCGGGCAAGTTGATGGAGCGAAGGCAAGCGATTTGGATGTGCGCAAAGTCCTGGCAGACGCCTCGCTTTTTCCTAAAGACTTCTTCTATGGGAGTTCTGACCGTGGTCACCTTTGAATCGAACCGAAATTCGCGATGGATGCGCGACGTCAGATCCAACAGCGCCTCAACCATGGGCCGTTTCGGAGTGAACGACTGCCTGGCATAGCGGGCAAACTCTGGCCGAAGCCTGATGCGCGGTGATTCGAACCGGAACTGATAGGCTTCGAGGGCCTCGGGGCTGAGATCTGCAGGCAGGCTCGTGACGGCATCTTCCCATGGAACCGAGGGCGGGTGCGAGTCTCGCGCAACCTCTTCCATGACAACTCGGTTGCGGGCTTCAACAATCAGTTCATTGTGCGGATCTTCAATGGTGAAAAAGTATTGGTGGTTGCCGAAATAATCGATTCGCTCGGTCACTATGGCCGGGCTCGGCACAATTCGCAATTCGCTTTGCGCCAGGCGATGACGGGCATGAGTGCGCGGCTTGAGACATGCAACATGGCTGCCGACGGACACGGAATATTTGTATTTGTAAGTCGTGCGGTGAATGATTTTGTAGATCATAGGCCGATGCTGATCGGAAGCGTGCGAGCGTGGCTGAAATACCGGCTCGATAAGTTATCTGACCATGAAGGGAGCAACCTTTCCAGGCCCCCCAGGAAGTTTTCAAGCTGAACGAGGCCTTCGGAATTCATGGCTTTGGACGGGTCGCTGGGCAAGCTGTGGCTGAGTGCTCGCAAATCGAAACTGCGTAGCATCGCAAGCGCGTCCCGCGTGGCTTCAAGATCGTCGGCCATGTGTCTCGGAAGTTTCTGATAGAGATCCACGAGATGTGCAAGTTGAAAATCCAAAGCCCGAGGATTGCTTTCGTCGGCCATCAAAACATCCAGCACTGCCATTGGCTGAAGTGTGGTGTAATAGCGAGTCCGATAGGTCATCGTACTGTCTCCGACTTCAAGCAGGCATTCAAGCAGCGGCCAGTCCTGCTCCCCGAGCGGATGCGTTATCTGCCGCAGCAGCCGTGTCAGGTAAATGGCGCGCTCAAGACGCCGGCCGATGCTCATGAACAACCAACCCAAACCGCGATTGATATTTTCGCGTTCCATTCCGGAGAACGCTGACAGCAATTCCAGACATCGCGTGAGTGTTGCCGGATACTCGGGAATCTGCGTATCGCGATCCGTCTCGAGCGAGGTGCGCAACTGGCCGATCAGGATCATCATGTCGGCCGATAATCGCTCGCGAACGCTGTTGCCGACGCGAGATACCTCTGAAAGGATGAAGGCCAGGCTATCCGTGCGTTTCGCTTCGGAGATCACAGAGATTAATTCCCGCTCGAATTCTGATGGAGTCGGACGGCTCTTTTTTGCTTTAGGCAACTTACTATGCCCTGATTTCAAGCAACTGTGCAAACGGATCAGGTATCCGAGTTCTCCCGGATCGGCTCGCCGCACGCGGGAAATCATCGCTCGTACAATCCGAGCCGTGTTTTCGGCACGCTCGACATATCTTCCTAACCAGAAAACTTTGTCGGCAACGCTACTCGGAACGTCGGGAGATCCGCGACGCAGCGCAACCGGCTGGTTACGTGGGTGCAGCAAACTGAAAGTATCAACTGGGCCGTCCCACAACACCCACGCGTCCTTGCTATGTCCACCGCGCTGCATCGACACGACTGAGCCTTCGGCTTCTGCAACCCGCACCAGTCCACCAGGAATGGCCGTCCAGCCACCGCCGGTATTGATCACATAGGCTCGCAGCACCACGCTGCGCGAGTAGAGGTGGCCGTGGCCCCAGACCGGAGCGTTGGATAAGGCGATCTGCTCCTGTGCTACATATTCATGAGGAAACGCCTTCATTTGCGCGAGGAGCTTTCCCTTTTCCGCCTGTTTCAGATTTGCGGCAAACACCGGCTCCATACCTCGGGATGGAAACGCCGGCTTCAGGACAACCGAATCAAGATGCTGAATCACCCAGTCGAACGCATAAGATTGACCGCACCACCAGGTCGCAACCGAGGGAAGTTTGAGACTCTCTCCGGTCATGTGCCTGGAAAGTCCGGGCAGAAACGGCATGATGGCAGCTGTCTCGATCACGCCGCTGCCAAGAGCATTGGCAACCCTCACATTTCCTGCAACGACAGCGTCGACCAAGCCGGGGACACCAAGGAGCGAATCACTGCGCAACTCCAGCGGATCGCAGAAGCTGTCGTCGACCCGGCGGAGAATCACATCCACGCGCTCCAGCCCGTCGACGGTTTTGAGAAATACACACCGATCGCGCACGGTGAGGTCAACCCCCTCTACCAGCGCAAAACCCAGGTAGCGCGCGATGTAGGAGTGCTCGAAATAAGTCTCGTTGTGGGGTCCGGGCGTCAGCAGGACGATGCGCGGATTTCTGCACTCAGTCAGGGAGGTAAGCGCATCGCGCTGGGCGCGGAAAAATGGCGCAAGCCTCAGGACGTTCGAGCTGCTAAAAACATTAGGCAAGACATCGGAGACGATGGTGCGGTTCTCAAGCGCGTAGCCGCTGCCCGAAGGAGCTTGCGTGCGATCGGAGAGCACCCACCATTGGCCATCGGGCGAGCGGGCAAGGTCGACCGCGAGCATGTGGAGATACGAATGCGAAGGAACGCGCACGCCTACCATCGGCCGCAAGAATGCGGGATTGGCATATAGAAGCTCGGCCGGGAAATGACCGCTCTTCAGCAAAGACTGCGATCCGTAAAGATCCTCGAGAATCAGACTCAGCAGTCGCGCGCGCTGAATAATACCCTGCTCGATATATCGCCACTCGTCGGCTGCAATCAGGAATGGGACAATATCGATTTCCCATGGCCGGTTTGCGCCAAGGGGATCGCTGTAGATGTTGTAGGTGATGCCATTCTCGCGAATACGGCGCTCGGCCCGAAGACACCGTCGCTCCAATTCTTCGGGTCCGATGGCGCGTAACGATTCCATCAGGTGCGCCCAGTGAGGACGTGGATTTACACCATCGGCGGATAGTTCGTCATACGCTTTGCCATAGCGCAGCGGAGTTTGATAGAGATCGGTCGTCATGAGGAAAGCTCCCGCGTTTCGCTGCGGACGCTGGGGCCGGTTCGCGGAATGCGCAGGTCCAAAGTTCCAGGAAAGGCCGGGTTGGCCTCCTCCACGGGCATGGTTACGGAAACGACCAGATCGATCACTTCAAAGCGTTCGAGTCGCCGCGCCTGGGCCTCGCCGGCATCCGCAGGACGGCCTTTGTATTCTCGCCCCTCAGGCGGCTCAACTCGATAAGCGCACTGCGCAAGTGAGCGCCCATTGCGGCGATCAATCAAGGTGAAGGTAAGCGGCGAATGCACCGGAATCGTAGGATGCATGGTCGCTGACAGTTTACGCGCGCGAAATCTTACGCCGGCCACAGCAACCCCCGGCACAGCTGCGGGTTGAAGCGGCACATGTCGTCCATTGCACGTCACGATGTATCGAGAATCGGCGGATAACCCCGAGACCAATACTTGCACCCGCTCAACCGACGAGTCGACGTTTCGGACTGTCCGGCCGGATGCGGTCTCTTCCGCCAGCACATTCCATGGTTCCAGAGCCCGGCGCAGCTCGAGTTCTACCCCGCCTGCAAAGACCGAGCCAATCTTCGGAAAGCGAAATTCAAAATGCGAAGCGAACCACTCTGTTTCAAAATCAAACCCGGATTTCCGTAAGTGAGTGAGGACCTCGCGGAAATCCTCCTGAACAAAATGGGGGAGCATGAAGCGGTCGTGAAGCATCGACCCCCAGGGAACGAGTGCTCCCTCGAACGGCACTTTCCAAAACGCACAAACCAATGCGCGGACAAGCAGCATTTGCAGAAGCCCCATGCGCATGGTGGGCGGCATTTCGAAAGCCCGCAGTTCGAGAAGTCCGAGTCGCAGTCCGAGTCCCTCGGGAGGAAACAACTTGTCGATGCAAAACTCGGCGCGATGCGTATTCCCTGTCATATCGGCGAGCAAATTTCGAAAGAGTCCATCGACAACGTGCCAGGGACAGTCCGTCGACGGCAGATGACGGAAAGCAACCTCGAGCTCATACAAGGCGTCCAGCCGCGTTTCATCCACGCGTGGATATTGGCTTGTTGGGCCGACGTACATTCCAGAAAACAAATAGGACAGCGACGGGTGATTCTGCCAGAAAGTAACCATACTGCGCAGCAGATCGGGGCGTCGCAAGATGGGGCTATCGGCAGGGGTCGCTCCGCCAATCACGATATGGCTGCCGCCTCCTGTGGCGTCGCGGTTGCCGCTGAAATTGTATTTTTCGGAGACCAGTCGATTTTGACGCGCCTCGTGATCGAGCAACAGGTTGAACTGCTCGAGCTCTTCCCAATTTTCGGCTGGCGGCATGTTAATTTCGAGCACCCCAGGGTCGGGAGTGACGCTGAAGGAACGCAGGCGCGGATCGGCAGCCGGAGCATAGCCCTCTATCCAGACGGGCAACTGCAAGTACAGGCACGTGTCTTCAACCGCGCTGACCAGATCGAGATAGTCCGCGAGGATGGGTGCGTAGGGGAGCGAAACATGAAGGCGACCCTCGCGGACCTGTATGCACAGCGATGGCCGAATGAGTTCGCGCGCGCTGTCAAGGGACCGCACGACCGGCGGCAGTGGGTCGGGCGCCGGCTCTGCGTCGAATAGATCCAAGCGCTGCGGTCTAGCGGATGGCAGCTTGACGCGGTCCTCGAAAGGGGCATCATCGAACGTATATTCAAGCTCATCTGGTGCAGTCCACGGCATCGCTTGGGTCGGAATGCGATACCCGATCGGAGAATCGCCCGGGGATAGAACGATGCTCTCCACGCTCGGAAACCACCATTGGCTAGACCAGCCCAGAACTCCGTGCGGCTGGCGGCGACGAAGCGGCAGAATATAGCCTGCAGGCTCAGTTGTCGGTGCATCCGGCTCAAAGGCTGGAAGAATGCTTGCGGTGGTGACCTGAAGTCGCCGCGTGAGAGCGCGCATGAATCGGAAAGCGTCAGTCGCTTTGAACCCGTAATGATGATTCTCCAATGCGACAAGCTTCACATCTTCCCACACCGGAACGCCGTCTGCGCGCCAAAAACAACTCAACGCCCAGCGAGGCAACTCCTCGCCCGGATACCATTTTCCCTGACCGTAGTGAAGAAGCCCGCCCGGGGCCAACTTTTCACGAAGAGCCTGGATGAGTGCCAGCCCGCGGTTTCGCTTGTGGTCGCCGAGTGCGTCGATATTCCATTGAGCGCTTTCCGGCTCATCGATGCCGACGTAGGTGGGCTCGCCGCCCATGGTAAGCCGGACATCGTGCGCCTGAAGGTCTGCATCCACGCGATAGGCCAGTTGACGGATGCCGAGCCACTGAGCTTCGGCATCGCCCCGAAGGGGACGCGAATCGTTCAAGCGTCGAACGGACATCTCATAACTGAATCGGGCGCTCGCTCGCTCCGCAGTGCCAGAGATTGGAGCGGCTTGGGCGGCGCTTGAGGTACACGCCAGCGGAATGTGTCCTTCGCCAGCGAGCAGGCCCGAGGTAGGGTCCAATCCGATCCATCCTGCGCCCGGCAAGAAAGCCTCGGCCCACGCATGCAGATCGGCAGAGTCGGATTGCGGACCGTCATGCGGACCGCTCAATTCTGCCTTTTTGTCATCGGCAAGCTGAATTAGATAGCCCGAGACGAAACGTGCTGCGATTCCTAAATCTCGCAGACACTCGATAAGCAACCAAGCAGAGTCGCGACAGGAGCCCGAGCGCTTTTGCAGGGTCTCTTCGGAGGTCTGGATCCCATGTTCCAACCGGGTGACATAGTCGATCTCATCCCGCACCTTGCGATTCAGGAGCAGGAGAAGATTCACCGTACCGGTACGCTGATCTCGGTAGCTTTCAACGAAGGAACGAAGCAGCGGCCCGGGAGGATCGACCAGCAGATAGGGATGGAGGTCCCTCGTGACGTCAGGCGTGTATTGGAATGGATATTCCTCGGCTGCGGGATCTACGAGGAAATCGAAGGGATTACGGGGGGACAGATCCGCTACGAGATTCACTTCGACCACGAATTCGCTCGTCTTCTTCGGGAAAAGTACGCGCGCCTGGTGATTCGAGGAAGGATCGAGCTGCCAGCTCAGGGAATTCTCAGCCGGTGCGACATCCAGCGAATAACTGAGAATCGGCGTTCGGCAGTGTTGACCAGGACGCAGCCGAATGATCTGCGGACCGAGCGAAACCGCCTTGTCGTATCGATAGAGCGTCCGATGTTTGAGTGCGACCTGCATTCCCATCTGCCCTCATGCGGTACATGCGAAGCAGTTTCGGAATCGGCAAAGACCGAAAGCACACTTCAAAGTGGCGCTTTCGTCAAGAAAACGCCACCCTTTGATGCCCCCAAAATGCCTTCGTGAATTCCGAAACTGCTCGAGAAGCCGACGGTCTGCATTTGCGGGCGCCAGAACCCTCGCGCCGCCGAACCCAATGAGCAAGTCGGGGTGTAGAAACACGTTAGCATATCGGTTAGGAGATCGAGATCGATTCCCGTACCGGAAGCTGGACAAGAGAGACCGTTCCAATTGCTTTACATACGCCGTCGGGCTTGGGGCCGCCTGTTGATGCCAGAATGCCGCGCATCGAATGCGACATACGCGACTTGTGGTGATGCAGATTATCCCCTCAAACTTATTCAAGGAGCGCGACCGGTCGCTTCGGCTGAACGAGGAAGCAGAAAGCAAGCTTTTGCCGGTCGCCGAGCAACCGCTCAAGGACACCATCGTGGTAATGCTCGACACGGGGATGCGCAATGCCCGGGAGTTGTACCGGATGCGGGTCGAGAACTCGACTTCGATGCCGGAACCATCTTTACTCCGGAACAGCAAGACCGAGTCCGGCCGGCGGTTGATCCCGATGAGCGATCGAGTTCGTGTAGTTCTTCAAACTCGGGTCGCAGGACGAACGGAGGGCTTGGTTGGGCAGTCACATTACAAACGCAAGCGCATCGGCGCGGCGATGGTGAACCGGCGCTGGGTACGGGCTAGGGAAGCAGCCGGTCTCCCGGCGAACCTCGTCAACTATTGTGCCCGCATGACTACGGCAGTTTCGTCCCGTCAAAGACTGGCAACCTGAAGGCAGTGATGAACGCCATGGGGGCATGGGGATGCGAAGAGCTCCATGGTCTACCAGCATCCTGATGTTGATATTGTTCGGGGCAATAAATCACGGCACATTCCGCGGCATACCTTGCCCAACGAAAAACTCGGCAAGTGCCACATTTTAAGAAATAGCGCACCAGAATTTGGCTCCTGAACTCTTCAAATTCCAATTAAGGCTATTATTTTAAAGCATTTAGCGATGATGCAGTGTTGGGCCGATAATCCGGACGTTCAATTAGCCAAGGGAGAGAAACCAGAGCAGCGCAGGCTGCATTCGACAAAGATATAGAAGAGTGAGTCCACGGTTTGCCGAGAAGTGAGAAGGCACTGACGCATGTTCTGGAGTTGAATGGGATGAGTATGGTGCAACGCGTTGGTGAGGTGAGCAAATGGAGAATTCGGTGGGATAATTCCGCCTTGCGGAGATGCTCTGAATGCCTCAGGGATGGTCGTGCCGGCTGGCAGGCAGCGCGCTCCAAGTCATCACCACCCGCGAATTCGAGACAAACATCGAACTTGAAACCAATGCGATTCTGGCGATAGCTTCTCGCGGTAATTTGAAGCTCATGGCCTTGGTCGTGGGTGAACGACACATCATCGCCAAGGCGCGCTACACAGGTTCCTGCACTTCGATTGAGCGGCGGCTCCTCGAACGGCTCTGCCCGATCCTGGAAGGTAAGCCAATCATCGAAGCTAGCGACCACGCCGTCATCGATCTTGAATTCAATCTACGCGATCACTCCCTATCTGCCCCTGTGCCCGGAGTCATCATGCCGGAGAACACCGATTCCATGTTCGCCCTGCCCATCCAACTGGTGCGGGATCTTCTGGCGGACTATCGCCGTCAAACCTCCTTTATCGATACAGAAAACTTCAACGTTCGCCCCTGTTCGCCTCGCTGGCGACGCCTTTCACGCGAACAGAGAGAGGCGGAAGTTGCGGCCGCAGTAGCAACCTTCTCAGAGGGCAACGAATTGCTGATAGCCGCGATTGAAGGGGATCGGCGCGTAGTTTTTGAAATCGCCCCGGATGCAGCTAAGGAGACCAACGGCAGCCGATTGCTCCAGCTCGAAGCAACCATCCAGGCCGCCATCCTTTTGGTAAAGCTGAATTACCTCGAACAATGGACGCAGCGCCGCCGGGACAATGCCCGCTACTACCGCAAGAATCTTGCTGGTCTCAAGGAGATTTCCGTACCGGGTGAGCACGAGTGGGAATATGCGGTCAATCAATATTTGGATGAATACAAAAAGGGGCGGCTCGTTCTTCCCGACAACCCGGGACCCAAACCCAAGCACGTTAATTTCGTTTGATCGCGCAATCAACTCCCTTCTGTCGCTCTACGGTCACCATCGCAGCGTATGACAGCTATTGATCGGCTGACCGAAGGTGGCACGACTCACTCAAATCGCTGGCGATCCGCTCGCAAAGATCGTTGATGATGAGCCCCGAAACGGCTGTTCCGGGCGAGTGGTGGTGGCCATTAGCGAAGGCGGACGCGCAGCCGAAAACTGCTGGCCAAGACTTCCAGCGCGCTCGCCAGCGGCGGCACGATTGCCGTTCAGGACTTCCTGGTGAACAAGGAACGCACCGGCCCCGTCAACGGACTCTTTTTCGCGGTCAACAGGCTGGTCAATAACGCAACACGGCGATACTTGGTCCTTCGAGGAAAGTGGGGCTTGGCTGGAGGAGGCTGGCTTCGAGAATCCGCGCCTATTGGAGTCCCCCGGGCCATCCCGCTCATTCTCGCCACTCAACCGTGAGTGGCAATTCCCAGGGTGCCCACTCAAGCCAAAAGCAGGGCCGCAAGCACGCTGGCTGCCTGAGAGTACCCGTAAGTGTACGGGAAATCGCTATCATTGACGTTCGTCGCGACCTCAGGCACCCTAGGGATACCATGACAATTGATCGCACTCAGATTGGGGGCAAGGTAGTACTGCACGTGGCCGGCCGCATGGATGCGGAAAGTGCTGCTCTCCTTGAAGGACAGTGCGATTTCTGCATCTCAGAGGGTATGACGAGCCTTGTTATCGATTTGGGCGATCTCAGTTATGTCAGCAGCATGGGCCTGCGTTCTTTCGTCGGGATCGCCCAGAAGCTCAAGAGTAAGGGTGGAGAGCTGCGAATCTGCCGCCTGACCGGCCTCGTCCGGCAGGTATTCGAAATTACCCGGCTGAATCAAGTATTTCCGATGTACGAATCAGTGGAATCCGCGTTGATGGGAGGCTGAGCGGAGGCTTGCCAGGAATATCTCAAACG
Source organism: uncultured Acidobacteriaceae bacterium (assembly GCA_963745845.1). Classification (GTDB taxonomy): domain Bacteria; phylum Acidobacteriota; class Terriglobia; order Terriglobales; family Acidobacteriaceae; genus Telmatobacter. The sequence continues at coordinate 1,586,417 of CAVUZE010000008.1, forward strand.
TTGACGCTGATCGCAAAACCCGAATCGCTTTCCCCTGTGACAGAGTTCCTTAGAAACGGCGCACGGGAAGCGAATTTGCCGGAACTGCATATGCGTCAGCTCGAGCTCATGATCGAAGAGATCCTGGTCAATATTTGTCGATATTCCTATCCTGAGAGTGCTCCCGGAACGTTAGTGGTTACCTATTCTGTTCTCGGACCGGGAGAAATGGAGGTCGAAGTCGCCGATCAGGGTGTTGCGTTTGATCCGTTGACGGCCGATCCGCCGGACCTAACCCTCGATTTATCTCGAAGGCCGGTTGGAGGTCTGGGCATCTTTCTGGTGAAGTCCTTCGGGAGGTCGCTGAATTATCGCCGCCAACTGGGCTGGAACCGGCTGAGCTTCGGGATCTCAGCGAATCCGTGATTCAGAGCGTGGATGTGCTTCGCGTCGCGCTGGCATTGGCGCCGGTGCTGTTGTTTCTTGTCGCCCTTCGAGCGCTCGACAGCTACAAACTGGTCTCGGTGCGCACAGTGTTTGCAGCCCTCGCGGCTGGGGCCGTGGCAGCGTTGCTCTGCTTCACATTCAACTCCCTTATTTTCAGGCAGTTTCCTGGTCACGAAGACCAGTATGCTCGCTTTGGCGCTCCGGTCGTGGAAGAGCTCGCCAAGGCTGCTTATTGGATCTTCCTGATCGCCACTGCGCGAGCGGCCTTCATGGCTGATTCAGCTATTTGCGGATTCGCCGTAGGAACGGGGTTTGCGCTGGTGGAAAACATCTCTTACCTTCATATGCTGGATGGAAGGGGGATTGGAGTCTGGGTATTGCGCGGGTTCGGCACGGCCGTGATGCATGGAGGCGTTGCGGCGCTGGGGGCGACTCTTTCCGCGTATCTGTTTGAGAGCCGAAATTGGGCGCGCGTACTCCTGTTTACGCCGGGAGTGGTGGCAGCGATTCTGCTTCATTCGTCGTTCAATCAGAGTCTTCAGTCTCCCGTGGCATCCACGGTTGCGGCGGTCGCGGGATTGCCACTGATCCTCGGATTCGTTTTCTACTTCAGCGAACAATCCCTGCGCGAGTGGTTGGGGGGTAAACTTGACCGCGATATCGATTTGCTCAGCGAAATTGGTTCGGCGGAATTCCAGAAGACCCGCGTCGGCGCCTACCTGATGGCTCTGCAGGAAACCTTCTCCCCGACCGTTCGCGGCGACATGTTGTCTCTCCTGCACCTGACCAGCGAGCTCAGCATGCGCGCCAAGGGCGATTTGTTACTTCGGGAGGCCGGCCTGGAGGTCGAACCCGATCCCGAGTTGGATAGCCTGTTCGTGGAGCTGAAGTATCTTGAGAAGAGCATCGGACCTACCGGAATGCTGGCTATCCGGCCGCTCCTCTCGCAAACTCCGCGTGATCTATGGGAGATGCATCGGCTAGCGGGAGGGCGCCGAAGCGGCACATCCGCGGGCAGGGACAGTGCCGCATAATGTGCATAAGCTTTCATTGAACACGGAGGTCGGACGCCGTGGATCCTCAAGGCGAGGTGACCAGTCTTCTGGTCGCCTGGGGCAAAGGTGATCAGAATGCGCTGAAGGAATTGATGCCGCTCGTCTACAACGAGCTGCATCGGATGGCGCGTCGCGCATGGAGCGTGCAGGATCAAGGCAACACTCTGCAACCCACTGCGCTGATCAATGAGGCCTATTTAAGGCTGGCCGACGTCGAAAACGCTTCGTTTCAGAATCGCTGCCATTTCTTCGCTGTTGCTTGCACAGCGATGCGCCAGATCCTCGTCAATCATGCCCGCAGCCACCTTACTGGAAAGCGCGGCAGCGGTCGAATCCCCGTCTCGCTCGACGATGTTCAGCTGGCGGTGCATCAGGAAGCCGCCGAGGTGGTTGCGCTCCATGAAGCACTTGAGCGTCTGCAAGCAGTTGACGAACGCAAGAGCAGAGTCATCGAGATGCGCTACTTTGGCGGCCTGAGCATTGAAGAAACCGCCGAGGCTCTGGGTGTTTCCATCATCACCGTGAATCGTGATTGGCGTCTGGCGCGCACATGGCTGATGCGCGAGATGAACGGAAAGCCGTCATGACCTTGAAGGCGGAATGGGAAGAGATTGAACGGCTGTTTCACCAAACGGTCGATCTTCCGGTAAAGGAGCGCGAGGCTCTGCTTGCCTCTGCCAGTGCGCCGGTCAGGGCGGAGGTTGAATCTCTCCTCAAGACCGAGGACGAGGCGGTTTTTATCGCGCGCCCCGATCGTTTGGCGGCAGACTTGCTCGACCAGCCGAGTGCGCTTTCCGCCAGCGAGCGCGTTGGGGAATACCAAATCGAATCTCTGATCACGGTGGGTGGAATGGGTGAAGTGTACCTTTCGCGGAATCGATCAGGAAGTCCGGTCGCCCTGAAGATTCTGCGCCGCCATCTTGTCTCAAGCCCGCAGGCAGTCGACCGCTTCCAAACAGAGGTGCGCGCAGCCTCGGCGCTACACGATCCAAATATCGTCACGGTTTACGAATCCGGAGACTCGCCCGCAGGCATGTTCCTCGCGATGGAGTGGGTGGAGGGACCAACATTCCGGCAACTGATGGCCACGGGCGCGGCGGAAATCAGCGATGCCAGTGACTGGGGAGAACAGGCGGCGAGCGCTCTTGCCGCTGCCCACGCAGCGAACATCCTACACCGGGACATCAAACCGGAGAACATCATCCTTCGTAAAGATGGAGTTGTGAAGATCCTGGATTTCGGGCTGGCTCGGCTTGCCGGTCCCGTGCGCATAGAACCCAATTTGACGGGTGCGTCCGGAACGATATCGGGCACGCTCTCGGGCACGCTGCTCTACATGTCTCCTGAAATCCTTCGCGGCGAGACGGCGAGCAGTGCCTCGGATGTGTTTTCACTGGGGGCATTGTTATACGAGCTGTGGACCGGTCAGCATCCGTTTGCGGGAGAAACTCCGCTGGATGTCTATGAGGCCATCGAGTGCCGTGTGGTCGCGGCGCCTTCCGCGCTGCGAGCCGGCATACCTGACGAGATTGATTCCTTGCTTCTTCGCATGCTCAATCGCGATCCGGCACTGAGGCCTCCCGCATGCGAAGTTCGTGAAGTGTTCAGTAAATTCTCAGAGAGAACATAGTCTCGGTTCTGGTGTGATCGGACCGGTCATGCGCTACTGCGAATCCGGTCGAGAATGTCGACTTCACCTGAGAGAACAGCACCAGCCGGAAATCGAGCTGAGCGCCGGCGTCCGCATAGCCGCTATGGTCAGAGCTTGCCGGATTCGCCGCGAGACCCCCCGTGAAAAGCGCGAGCCTTGCCCAATTGCTGTAGAGTTTTGTGGTTCCCAGATCGCGGAAGTGCAGCGGCGTGAGGTCCCACTCGGCCAGGCCTTTTGCGAAGCTGTTTGCGCCGATCTGATCAATAGCGACGCCCGGAAAACTGTAGTATTCGCGGTAGCGGCTGATGTTGCCCTTGTCGACCCAGTTGTTCCCGAAAGCGCCGAAGTAGAAATTTGCGAAAGGATCGCTCGCATTCCCAAAAGCCCCACCTGCTGAAGAGCGAAGCCATAGCGACGAGTTTCTGAGCGGGAGGAGGAATCCCCGGGCGTATTCCCCCCATACTTGAGGAAAGAGCTCGGGGAACGTGGCATTCAACTGGCCATTCACATCCCACTGCACTCCGCTCTCGTCTTCAATCGCGCCCAGAGATTTTTGCAGATTTGAGTAGGCAAGCGTTGCGGTGGCGCCTACGAACTTCGTATGCGATGCGGTTACGTTCTGATATTCGGGCAGCCGATCGAGGCCGGAATAGCCCGCCAGATTGAGAGTCAAATCGAGCGTTCGACCTGGATCGTGAAGGAGATCCTTTTTCTTCTCGCCGATTAAGGCAAATCCGCGGCGTCCTACTTTCGTAGGCCCGAAGAGATCGTAGAAGTCGGCTCGGTTGAAGTACCCGGAGAGCATCCATTCCCAGTATTTTGCTGCGAAGCCAAAATGGAATCGGTCCCTCATGGCTTGTGGCCCCGGTGAATAAGACAGTGTGGTTGTGATATGGGCGAGTCCCAGACTGTCTCCGAAATCGGCGCGCACTCCCCCGGCCTTCTCGTTCTCATAGCCCTGCGGGATTGGATAAACCGATTGCAGTTCAATATGGTGCAGGGGCCGGTAGAAGCCGGCGTAGGTGCGCAGGCGGAGATCGTCGATGTTGTTGCGTGACGGAAGATTCCACGATTTCAGTTCAGGGTATTTCTCGATCACTGATTGTCCCAGGTACGGAATCGCGTTGACGTCATCGATCACATGAACCGGCAAGTTCACCAGCCGGAATCCTCTCGATGAATACTCGAAGGCGCTCAGGGTGCCGTCGGGTAGCAGCACGGGCCGGAAGAGCCCGGTCTCGGAGTTGGTAAGCGCATCCAGCTTTTTCGTCTCCAGGTCGAAACGAAACAGATTGGACGCACCCGTCAGATAGGAGGATCCAAACAGATACCGTCCATCCGGCGAAAAGACAAAGCTGTCTGGTGAGTTGGTTTGGAAGTCATACAGGACTTCGTGATTCGCCCTTCCCGCCAACAGATCTTCCGTCTGATACCGGACAAGCCGCTGCGTTCCGGTCTCATCGACGAACGCGCCGGTCAGTTGGGAGCCGTCCGGGGAGAAATCGAGATTAAAAAAATCGGAGGCGTAGGGAAGAGTATAGAGCGTGCTTAGCGATTTGTGATCAGCCCCGAGGCGAACAATGCTTGAAAGACCGTTGTTGTGGCGCACTCCCCACAGAGAACCGTCCTTGCGGCAGAAGACAAGGTCGCCCATCCGCACGTTTCGCCCGATCGTTATTCTCTTGCGAGAATTCAGATCGAAGACGTTGAGACTGCGCATCCCGCTCGTGTTATTGGTCGTAAAGAAAAGCCGGCGGCCGTCGGGATCGAAGGCCAGCGATGTGACATCGTAAATCGCGCCGCCGCGCACATCGGTAAGATGTTCTACCCGATCAGAGTCGAGATGGATCGCTGCGAGATAAGGCATGGGACCGGTATGCCGGACGGCTACGTAGATCGCGTTCGCCTTGGCATCGTAGTAGGACCGTGAGACCGATCCAAGAATCTTTGGCGAGATAGCCTTGACCGGGGTGACCGGATACTGGCGGATTGTTTTCAGATTTGCTTCCTGCCACTCCCGCTCGGAAGCAATCCATTTGTGCCACTCGTCGCGCAGCGAGTCTCCATATATTTTGCGGAATTGACTCTCGAAATAGGCGTCGCCCTTATCGGTGCGGACAATCCATTGGGTGAGCTTTTCTGGACCGTACTTTCTCGCCAGATAGTTCATAAAGCGCGTCCCATACAGGTACGAATTCGCGCCCACCTGGAAATCCGCAGACGTCCCTTCCGACTCCAGACCTACCAGGTCGTAGATATATCGGTGGTCGCGCACCATGGCGCGGAAAACCATTTCATCGTAGCCGCCCAGTGCGCGCCCAAAACCGCCGCCCAGCCATGTTTCCATGAATACTGCCGCGCCCTCGTGGAACCAGCGCGGAGAGTACACCCGCGGGCTGCCTAAATAGCTGAAGGGGATAGAAATCGGATCGTCGGTGTTCGGCATGATCTTGCCAAAGAAAATCTTCCGAAACATCGCATCGCGCGGGGCGGTCTGGTCGCCCATAACGATGTGCATCAGCTCATGGTGCGACATCAGCCCCATGCGCTCGGCCGAAGGCAGAGTTTCAAAGACGAGATTGAATGGCTCAATGCCTATCTGAATGAAATCGGTGGGGACCGTCCCGGCGCCTCCGTAACCGGAGTCATCGAAGTCCTGGATTAATATAGTTATTTTCCCGTTCGGCTCGTACCCGAACTGTTTGCGGTAAAACTGCTCAGCACTTTCCAGCGAGCGGATCAACAGGGGAGCTAGATATTCATGCTCCGGAGAGTAGTAGACGATCCGGAAATGCTTGGTCTCCTGCGTATAGAGGCGCGGCTGGGATCGAGCCCAGAGGCCGTTGAATAGCGCCATGCAGAGCATCAGTAGGTAAACGACGCCAGCGGCAGTTGGTTTTCCTCGGGGCCTGATTCTGCCCCCAACTGGAATTCGATCCATTCATCCATCTCGGGCACTGCCGGGGCACGGGGGAGGGTAAACCGTAGCTCGTCAGGGGCGCCTGCGTCTAGCAATGCTCATTCAGATTTAAGCAATGCCTGAAGATGATCGGCGTTCTACTGGTGCTGCACAACGCCATCCTGCATTTTGTTCACAACGCCGTCCTGCATTTTGTTCACAACGCCATCCTGCATTTTGTTCATAACGCCATCCTGCAGCTGGTACTTCAAGCCATCCTGCAGCTGGTACAGAAGGCCATTCTGAAACTGCAGCATTTGACCGTCGGTCAACCGGTAGGTCGCGCCGTTCTCCAGTGGATTCAATTTGCCTTCTTGCATTTGGTACAGTTGGCCGTTTACGAATCGGAGCATCCCACCAGTGCTCAACTGGAACGTCATGCCGTCGCGCAATTGCACAAACTTGCCGTTCATCATCTGAACCATCTGGCCGTTGCTTAACTGGAAGATCTGGCCGTTTTTCAGTTCCGGGATCTGATGATTCTTCATCGCCTCAGCAGTAGCGGTCATCGCGACCGGTGCGGCACCTGGCGTAACGGATGCGTCCGCTGGCTGCTCAGCGCGATACACCTTGCGCTCTCCGATGGCGCCTTGTCCGTCGCGTCCCGAAGCCGGTGGAAAGATGCCGAGTGAGTAGATCAGACCTCCGGCCACAACAACTCCAGCTCCCCCAAACAATGCCAGTCTCTTCGCATTCATCTTCTGTTTCCCCCTTCGCCCGATTCTTGGCGGCATCGCAAGTCTGTGGTGCCCGCTTGTTCTAGATAACAAGAATGCTGCGGATTTCGTATCATCGGTGGAAATATTTGTCGATCGTAACAGCTGTTTGGGACCCTGACCACATTTCTTTGCCGTCGGATTGGCTGCCTCCTTTCTGGCTGGGACGGAGCCGCCAGTGTCATGCCCAGGCCGCATGAGTCCATGTACGGAACAGCAGCCAGGTCGAGAATGTTGAGCACTGCCGGTTCCTCTCCGGCTACCGGCGACAGGGATCGACACCCGTCGCGAGGTGTTGTCAAAGATGATTGCCGGCGCCTGACACATCGCGGGGTGAGCGATGCGCGGCGTTTCACGCAGCGAAGCTCCTTTAATTATTGCCAAAAAAAGGAAGCGAGAGGATGTGTCAAGTTGGCCTGGCTGGAACCTGCGGTTGAGGTCGACCGGAGATTTCTTCCCGGTAAACTGAAAGTATGCCGCCGATCCTGATCGCGCAGAATATCTCCAAACGCTTCGGCGCTACTCCTCTCTTCGACCACATCTCCTGCGCGGTCCACGACGGCGATCGCATCGGCCTCATCGGTCCTAACGGCGCAGGCAAATCAACGCTCCTCGCGATCCTCGGCGCAGAGCAGCAACCCGACTCCGGCGAAGTTTCCTTCCGCAAGGGTGTTCGCATCGGCTACGTCCATCAGCTTTCAGATTTCGCACCCGAAATCACGATCCGCCGGGTGGCCGAGGCCGCACTCGAACGTGCCGCGGTTCCGGCTGTCACCCGCGAGCAGCGGCTGCGCGAAACGCTGGGCCGCGCCGGCTTTACAGAAAGCGACACTTCCGGCAATCCCGGCATGGACCGTGAAGCCGCGAGCCTAAGCGGCGGCTGGCGCAAGCGGCTGGCCATCGCCGAAGCTCTTGTCACTGATCCCGACGTCCTTCTCCTCGACGAGCCTACGAACCACCTCGATCTTGACGGCATCGAATGGCTGGAGGGCCTGCTCAGGGCCGCCAGTTTTGCCTTCGTCGTCGTCACCCACGACCGCTACTTCCTGGAGAACGTTGCCTCCCAAATCGTGGAGCTCAACCGCATTTACTCCGACGGCCTGCTGCGCGTAAAAGGCAGCTACTCCGAATTTCTCGAAGACCGCGATGCGTACGTCGAGTGGCAGCAGCGTGCCCAGGAGAGCCTGCGCAACCGCGTGCGCGTAGAGATGGATTGGCTGCGCCGTGGCCCCAAGGCCCGCACCACCAAAGCCAAAGCCCGCATTGACAACGCCAACACCCTTATCTCCGAGCTGCGCGATTCCGAATCCCGCGCGCGAATTGCCACGGCCGGCATAGCCTTCGACGCCACCGGGCGCCAGACCAAACGTCTCATCGAAATAAAGAATGCCGCCGTCACCCTCGGGAATCGAGAAGTCCTTCATGGCGTCAACGTCACTCTGACCAATGGTCTGAAGCTCGGCCTTGTCGGCGCGAACGGCTCTGGCAAGACCACGCTGCTGCGTGCCATCACCGGCGAAATCACCCTCAGTGCCGGGGAAATCCGCCGCGCACCCGGCCTGCGCATTGTCTATTTTTCGCAGATGCGTGAGCTGGACACTTCACTCACACTTCGCCGCACGCTCGCGCCCGAATCCGACTCTGTCGTTTATCAGGATCGCGTCGTTCACGTCGCCGGCTATGCGTCGCGCTTTCTGTTCACTGGAGAGCAGCTCAATCAGCCAGTAGAGCGCCTCAGCGGTGGTGAACGCGCCCGCGTCCTCATCGCCCGCCTCATGCTACAGCCTGCCGACGTACTCATCCTCGACGAACCCACCAACGACCTCGATATCCCCACGCTCGAGATTCTCGAGGAGTCTCTTCTCGAATTCCCAGGCGCCCTGGCGCTCGTCACGCACGACCGCTATCTGCTCGATCGCGTCACCAACGCCGTTCTCGGTCTCGACGGGCGCGGTAATGCTGCGCTCTTCGCCGACTATCTCCAGTGGGAAGCGTGGCGTGATCGGGAGGCGCGAGCCCCATCGGGAGCCGCTGCAGAAGAAGCGCCACAGCCCATCCTAACCGCACCTTCCGTATCTCAAACTCGCAGGAAGCTCTCCTACATGGAGCAGCGTGAGTACGACACCTTGGAAAAGCGGATCGATGAAGCGGACGAGCGCCTCCGTGCCGCAGAGCAGCGCATCCAGGCTGCGGAAATCGTCATCGATTCTGAAGCCCTCACCGCCGCCCTGGCCGAACACGAAGCGGCCAAAGCCGAGCATTATGCCGTCTACGAACGCTGGGTCGAGCTAACCGAGAAGATCGGCGGATGAAGCCACCTACCCCAAAATCATTCGCGAGCCGATCGGCAACTGCTGAAGCGGCGATAATTCCCTGTATTGTTTGAGATTCCAATCCTGGCTAAGGATGCGGATTCGACTTATTCTGCTCCTTCAACCAGAGATAGAGCGGCGCAAAATAATCGAGCATGGCCTGGGCGTCTAAATGGTCGGTACCGGTCATTTTCTTCAAGGTCTTCTGCCATGGCTGAGACTGACCGGCTTCCAGCATGTGGTTGAGTTTGTCGCCGGCCGCTTTAGAGCCATAGAAACTGCAGCGATTGAGCGGGCCCTTGTATCCGCTGGCATCGCATATGGCTTTGAAAAACTGGAACTGATAAATTCGGGCGAGAAAGTAGCGCGCGTAAGGGACATTGGTCGGAATGTGGTTCTTGGCGCCGGGATCGAAGTCTGTCTCACTTCGCTCGATCGGCGGTGCGACGCCCTGATACTGCTCGCGTAGCGTCCACCAGGCTTTGTTGTAATCGGCGGGCATGATCTGGCCGGAGAAGACCTCCCAACGCCACTTGTCGAGAGCCAGCGCAAAGGGCAGAAACGCAACCTTGTCGAGAGCCGTTCTTAATTGCAGAGGAATGTCTGCCTCCGCGGGTGGTTCGGCCGTGGTGAGGCCGAGGGTTTTCAGATATGCGGGTGTGATGGAGAGTGCAATGGAATCCCCGATGGCCTCGTGAAATCCATCGTTGGCGCCATTGCGAAATAGATAGGGTTGCTTGTCGTAGGCGCGTTGATAGAAGTTGTGTCCGAGTTCGTGATGCACTGTCGTGAAGTAGTCGGCGCTTACCTCGATGCACATCTTCACGCGTAAATCGTCGACCGAATCCACATCCCACGCAGATGCGTGGCAAACGACCTCGCGATCGCGCGGATGGACGAACTGCGATCGCTGCCAGAAAGTCGTGGGAAGCGGAGCGAATCCGAGCGACTTGAAAAAGTCTTCGCCGTAATGAACCATGTCGCGCCCGGCGGCCAGCTGCGCGGCGTGTCCTTGATCGGAGCTGAGGTCGGCGCCGGGAACGAAAGCCGGTGCTGCGGCGGGATCTTTCACCGCGATCTGTTGTTTCAATGCGGATTCAAGATCGAGTGGTTTGAACTGCGAAAGCTTTGGATCGGTGGGCGCGACGATGTCATAAATGTTGCCCCACTCCTGCGCCCACATGTTACCCAGCAGTTGCGCAGGGATCATTCCATCCGGCCGTGCGGCGGCCTTGCCGTACTGCGCGATCAGGCGCGCACGGACATAATCGTGCAACTCGCGATAGAGCGGTTCGAGCTGTGTCCACGCGCGCTCGAGCTCCGCGGAAAACTCCGCAGGAGTCATATCGTAGTTGGCGCGCCAAAGCTCGCCCGTATCGTTGAATCCGAGTTCTTTGGCGCCGATATTCTGCAATTCCACGAAGCGCGCGTATTTTTCTTTCATCGGTGCACCAATTGCGTGCCATCCGACCCAGAGTTTCGTCAGCTCCTCAGGGTCGCGCGACTTAGCCATGATCGCGGAAATCTCATCGATGCCCATGCACTTTGCGCCCGGTGTTGGTTCCTGCCCAGCCGGTGTGTCGGGACAGAACTTACCTTTTCCATACATCCCGGTTAATTGCGCTGCGATTTGCGATTGCTCAGCCAGAAGATCCGGCTCCTTCGGCGCGGCTGGAACAGTAACCTGCAAAAGCTTGATCTGTCGTCGCAGTTGTGGCGGGAGCTGTAGGTGATCGAAGCGGTGACTTTCCGCTGTGAGCTTGAGCGTGAGTGCGGTGGCCTGCTCGTTCAAACGCGCAGAGGTTGCCTCGGTGTCGTCCGTGATATCGGTTTCAGCCGTCCATTGTGCGTGCGCGGCGTCAGTACTTGCCTTCAGCAACGCGGCGTTTGCATGGTCGACAAAGGCTTGCGCGTCAGCCACGGTTGGAGCTGCTGCATTGCTCGCGCCAGTTTCTTGCGCAGTGGCGACGGAGAAGGCGATCCAAAACGAAAAGACGGCCACACAGACCAGATTCCGCATGGCCGGAGTATAAATCCGTAGAGCGTGTTCAGTCCGAGTGTGTGACCAGCGCACAGAGCCGGGAGTCACGCCCCGCGCTGCCCAGCACGAGAACTTCTGGTGCTAAAACGAGAACCGCGATCCGAACTGGAATTGCCGCGGACTGTTGACGGTCGAAGTGATCTGCCCGAAAACTGCTGCTTCTGAAGGATTGGTCTGGACCGCGGTTACGCTCGGTATGCCTGGCATTCCCAACTGCGCCTTGTTGGCAATGTTGTAGGACGAGATTTCGAAACGGACATCCCTCTCTTTGCCCAGCGAGAAGTGCTTGTAAAGCGAGAGATCGAAATCCTGTGCACCCATCGTACGAACGTGATCAAGATAAGCAGGCGCATTTCCAGCGACAAATGAGCTGGCAGGCAGAGCGAAGCAGTTAGAGTTGAACCACGTCGCTGCAGAGTGCGGCGCTCCGCTTCCTGGATTGCAGGTCAGGTCAGGGCGCTGATTGAAGAAGGATGTGTTGGCGCCAACGACGGGCGACGCGATGGGAACGCCGGTGCTCAGATACGCGATGGCGTTGGCCGTCCATCCTCCTACAACAGCATTCCCGACCCCGTTCAAATTCAGCGCTCTGCCCCTGCCGACGGGCAGGTCGTAGGAGGCCTGGCCAGTGAACTGGTATTTGACATCCTGCGGGCTGACCGCATGTTCAAGACTGATATTCTTCCAATCCTGAGGTGAGCCGGCGTGCGAGCCGACGAAGCCCAGCGGAGGATTGCCGTCGTCGGTCATGAGCTTGGCCCAGGTGAAACTGGCCAGGGCAGTGAAGTGATGCGTGAGCCGCTTCTGCAGCTTCGTCTGCAAAGAGCTGTACTCGGAGTCACCGCCGGGATAACCGTGGACGACGACGCCATTCCCTGAGCCATAGTTGCCGTTACCAAACTGGGGGAATTGCTGCACCGAGACCCAGAGCGGGACCGTGGGAGAGCCATAGTTGGAGTTCGTGGAGGGTTGAATAGCCGCCCACTGATTTGGAACTGTGCTGCTGAGGAGCGCCGATTGGTACTGAGCGATCGTGCCAAGATCGAGCTCGTTCTGATCGGCAGTGCCGAGAGGGATAAACAGACCGCGGCTGCCTACATAACCGGCGTTCAAGACAACTTGGTGCGGGAGTTCATATTCGACGCCGAAGTTGAAGTTATAAGTTGTCGGAGTGCGTTGGGAGCGGAGCATGGTGTTGAGCGTGATGCCGAGATTGTTGCCCAGCCCTGGCGGCGGCGATGTGAACTGAGGAACTAGGCCACCGGGAAATGGATTGCTGAGCGAATTGACCATGGTGGTGTTGCCCTGGCTGGTACACGGAACAGCCGGGTTGGGGCAGTCGTAGGCGATGGTATTGGGGTCCTCGTTCCAGGCCGTGGCGTTCCAGTCGGTTTGGGTTGTAAAGCCGTCGCTGTCGTCTGCAACTCCGGCGACCATGTGAGGGCTTGGACCGTAGTAGAAGCCGGCGCCGCCGCGCAGGACTAGGTGGTTGGCGGGCTGCCACGAGAATCCCAGCCGCGGACCGAAATCCTTCAGGTTCGCAGTAAACGGCGAGCGGTTCCCGTTCGAGGCATAGATCTCGGCGCCGGTGTAGTTCACGCCGCCGACAGTGCTAGAGACTGTCGGGTTGAAGTATTCCACGCGATTGTGCCGCTCGGTCCGGCCACCGAAGATATCCCAGCGCAGGCCCGCCGTAATGCTAAGTGATTTGCTGGGACGGTAGGTGTCTTCGACAAAGGAGGCATAGTATGGGCTGGATTCGGCGAGAAAGACGTCCTTGGTGAAACTGGGGTAGCTGTTGTTATCGGTCTCGCTTCCCGGCGCTGTTCCCATGCCGACCAGGAAGGAAGCGAAGTCGCTGCCCCCTGCCGCGCTGGTCACGGTCTGATCGGTCGCGGAGATGTCGAAGCCATACGCGCCCGCCGGCGCTCCAGGCTGGCCAACATTCAGAAACCGTTTCATATATTCGAAGCCGGCGGAGATTTCATGCTTGCCAAAGATCTTGGTAATTGAAGCGTCGGCATCGCTGTTCTCGCTCGCGTACTTAAACGTGTTGTAGTCCGAGGTGCCGCCGATACCGTCTGTCCCATTGCTGATATTGGAGTAATCGTCAAAAAACACGAAAGGCAGCAGCTTGTAGTTCTGCTGCGCAGCAAGGGAGGATGGAAAGCCGAGCGTGGTGATATCGAAGCCATTCTGGGATGGATCGCCCCCCTGGTTTTCATAATGGCGAGTAAACGAGTAGCGCAACTGGAGAAACGTGGTCGGATTCAGCGTCAGGTCGTCGGCCAGCAGGATATTGCGGCCGTTGGTGATGTTTTGCGCGTAGTTCAAATCCCACATGTTGCCGAAGGCGTTGAAGGTCGAGGTGAAGAGGCGATCGAAGGAGAAACGGCCGAAGATACGCTGTTTTTCGCTTTCAGCCCAGTCCATGCGAATGTCGAATCGCTGCGCGGTGGTCGGATCGAGTCCGGGCAGATACAGATTGTTCTGTGCTTCATTCGGATTCGAATCGCAGGGACCGTTGATGTTCACATTGCACTTGGGAAATTCGGAGAGGAACTTGAGCGCGATGGGGTTGGGGTTGGTGATTACATTGTTGGCGAAGGCTTGGCGGGTTCCATCGGGATTGTCAGGCACCAGCGGGTTGTAAATGGTAAAGCTGTCGGCTGAAAAGTCGCCCGTACGCTCCGCGGTCGTGGGAACTGTAAATGTGTTGGAGCCGTCGAACTGCTGCTGTTGCGTGGCTTCGTAATCGCCGAAGATAAATAGCTTATTGTGGAGGATCGGTCCGCCGAAGGCGCCGCCTTCTTGATAGCGGTGGAAGGAAGGCGGCGTGTTATACGGAGCCGCGAGTCCCGTTGCTGGATTCACGTACCCTGCCTGGCTTTGTTTATTGAAATATTCGTTTGCGGCGAGGACATCGGGCCGGAAGACGCCGAAGGCGTCGCCATGAAACTGATTGGAGCCGGACTTGGTGACCAGGCTGATGACGCCGGCGCCGCCACTTTGATAAGAGGCCGGGGTGTTCTGGGTCTCGACGCGCGTCTCTTCTACACCGTCCTCGGGAATATCGAGTGCCGGGATAATCGCAGCATTATTGTTCTCGGCGATGCCGAGCGGGCTGCCGTCGACCATGTAATAGACCGATCCAACGATGGCGCCATTGATGGTGTAAGAAGACACGTCGACGCCGGGACGGCCGCTGGAGATGTTTTCGATGGCAAACGAACTGGAGGAATTGGGTGCTCCATTTGCCGGAGTAACCCCGGCGCTCAGCTGAATAAGGTCGAAGACATTCCGGGTGAGCAGTGGAACGCGATCGATGGTTTCAGACGAGATGAGTTGGCCTACCGTTGAGTTACTCGTGTCCACCAGGGAAGTCGCTTCATTTACGGTGACCACCTCGTTCACGCTTCCCAGCGCGAGAGTGATATTTGCGGTCGAGACCTGATCCAGAGTCACAATCACATTCTTCTCGACAACCGTTTCAAACCCCTTCGCGCTGGCGGTGACCTGGTACTTACCCGGTGCAAGCGAGACAAAGGAATAGATACCGGCAGCCGTCGACACGGTGGAGACTTTGGTCCCGGTCGCTGGTTCTTCGGCACTGATTTTCGCACCGGGAACGATGGCTCCGCTCGGATCGCTGATCTGTCCGCTGATCGCGCCTCTCCCGGCTTGTGCCAGCGCCGCGCCGCTGCTGGAGAGGAGTAAACCGGCGATGACGGAATACCGCGCAACAAGAGAGACTGCATCCCTGAATGTCATGGTTGGTCTCCGTTTCAAACTGTCGTATTCAAACGTTTGAATCTTAGTGAAAAGACTGTAAAATTGATTTTTTCCCGTGTCAAGGGAAAAAATGCGCCGCGTTTTCTGCAGACACACGTTTTGAGAGCTCGAGCTCTCATCCCCCTCACGATGGTTCTGCAACCCTGGGATCGTTATGGCAGAATGGCGCTGGACCAATGGAATATTGATGAAGACGTGCCAGGAGGCTGAGAAGTGGCTCAACGAAAGTCCGGCCATGTCACGCTGCTCGATGTAGCCCGCGCTTGCGGCTATTCCGTGTCGACGGTTTCGATCGTTCTTAGTGAGGCGCCGCTTTCGCAAAACGTAGCGCCGGCAACACGTGAGCGAATCCGCAAGATGGCGCTGCAGCTCGGATACCACCCGGATGCCTATGCGCGTTCCCTTCGTCGCCGTCGCAGCCAGACGATTGCAGTTCTTGCCTACGATCTTTCCGATCCTTTTTGCATTCCGATTGTGCGGGGCATTCAGGCAGGCCTGCAGCCGGCAGAGTATATGCCGTTGCTGATGGACGCGCAGACACAGCGAAGGCTTTTCGATAACTACTTAAAGATGATCCTGGAACGGCGCGCCGAGGGAGTCATCGTCATTGCGAGCTGGATTTTTGAAGAAACCAATCTGCTCGCCGATATTGAAAAGAATCACGTTCCGATCGTGATTGTCGGCCGCGACCTGACCAGCAGGAAGTTCAGCTCGCTGCTGGTGGAAAACGAGGCGGGCGGTGCACTCGCTCTGCGGCATCTAAGCGATCTCGGCCATCGCAAGATAGCCGTCATTCGAGGTCCTGAGGAACTCTTCGATAGCGAGCCGCGATGGTCCGGCGTCAAGCGCGCGGCCGACGAGGCAGGAATCCTCATCGATCCTCAGCTGGTGTTCCAACTGCCCAACCTCACCGATTCTACTTCGGGTTTTGAGGGCGGATTGGAGTTTGCAGAGCGGATGCTGAAATCGGGGCGTCCGTTTACCGCGGTCCTTGCCTTTGACGATATGACTGCGCTGGGCGTCATACGGGGTCTCACCGATGCGGGGTTGAGGGTGCCCGAAGACTGTTCCGTCGTCGGATTCGACGACGTCCTTCCGGCAATCGTTTCCACGCCGGGAGTCACCACAATTCACCAGCCACTGAAAGAGATGGGGCTGTTGGCGGCGCAATGGGCGGTGCAGGGAATCGACTCGCGGGAGCAAGGGAAAAGGAGTCCGGCGCGGTTGCATAAGGCGCTTCCGGAATTGGTCGTGCGGAAGTCAACCAGCCGATTGGTTTCAGCGAAGAACTCCGCGGCGATGAAAAACAGGCTTGACAGCGAATGAGCATTCGCGATATTTCGTTTATTCAAACGATTGAATGTTTTCTCTGTTCGGCGTTGCTGTGAATCGCGTCGGTGCATTGGAAGGGCCGGTTTGCGATTTGTCCGATCGAGTTCAGAAATGCGGGTGCTCATGAGTAGGAAATTCCTGCCTTATTTTCTAGGTTTGTTCAGTGTGCCAGCGGTTCTGCAAGCAGGAACCGTGACGCATTTACACGACGACTGGCGGCTGCAATCGGCTTGCAAGCTTCAGGCCACCGGCGATTCCATTTCGACTGCGAAGTTCGCTGTGGACGGCTGGCTGAAAACCTCGGTTCCCACCACGGTGTTAGCTGCCCAGGTTGCGGCGGGTATTATGCCTGATCCCTACTTTGGAGACAATCTTCGCCAGATTGCTGGCACAAGTTATCCGATCGGACGCAACTTTTCAAACCTTTCCATGTCCCAGGACAGCCCCTATCACTGCAATTGGTGGTTTCGCAAGGAGTTCACGACTCCGCGCTCTTTGGCGCCAGAGCAGCGCATCTGGCTGCATTTTGGAGGGATCAATTATCGAGGTGAAGTCTGGCTCAATGGACATAAAGTGGCGGATTCGGCAACGGTCGCAGGGGCGTATCGCACCTATGATTTCGATGTAACTGAATTCATCCAACCTGGCAAAGAGAACGTGCTTGCGGTAGAGACAAGCGCGCCTACAGAGAAAGATCTCGGCATCAACTGGGTCGATTGGAATCCATGTCCTCCGGATAAAGATATGGGGTTATGGGGGGCGGTCGATTTGGTGACAACCGGTCCGGTCACACTCAGTTCACCGATGGCGGTGACACACTTCGGCGACGGCACCCTGAGCAGCGCGGATCTGACCGTCTACGCAGAGTTGCATAACGCGAGTAGTGCTCCAGTGAAGGGAACTGTCGAAGGAACGGCGGCCGGCACGCGCTTCGAGCAACTGGTGGAGCTCGCGGCTCATGAAGATCGTACCGTTGTCTTTACTCCTGAGCAATTCCCTCAGTTGCGGATTCACGATCCGAAGCTCTGGTGGCCTTATCAAATGGGTGAGCCGCATCTAGAGCGTCTCACGATGTCGTTCAGCACTGGCGGCCACGTTACTGATGAACAGAGCGTCGATTTTGGCATCCGCGAAATTACGTCGGAAAACACAGCGACGGGTGGACGGCTTTTCCGCGTCAATGGCAAACCCATTCTGATTCGGGGCGGAGGCTGGTCGCAGGACATGTTGCTGCGCAGCGACGACAACCGATTGCGCGACCAGTTTCGCATGGTGCGCGATATGCGGCTGAACACGATCCGCCTGGAAGGCAAGCTCGATACCGAAGATTTCTTTCACCTTGCCGATGAGCAAGGAGTTCTTGTCATGCTCGGGTGGTGCTGCTGCGACCATTGGGAACATTGGAAGGATTGGACGGCCGACGATCTGATCATTGCCAAAGCTTCGTTGCGCTCGCAGATGTTGAGGCTGCGCCAGCACGCCAGCCTGCTCGTTTGGCTCAATGGAAGCGACAACCCTCCACCCGTGGATGTGGAGAAAGCCTATCTTCAGGTCGAGGCTGAGACACATTGGCCGAATCCGATTTTGTCATCGGCGTCGGCCACACCGACCACTGTGACCGGCGAGAGTGGAGTGAAGATGACAGGCCCCTACGACTACGTCGCTCCGAGCTATTGGTACGTAGACCAGCACAATGGTGGCGCGTTTGGCTTCAACACCGAGACCAGTCCCGGCCCGGCGATTCCATCTCTTGCGAGCAGGCAGAAGTTTCTGCCCGATCCCCAGGCCTGGCCGCCGTCGTCCACATGGAGTCTGCACTTCGGCAGTGGCGAGTTCGCGGATTTGAAGGTCTTCGATGAAGCAATGGAGGCCGTTTACGCCAAACCGCGTTCCTCCGCCGAATACGAGCGCATCGCGCAGACGATGGAGTATGACTCCGAGCGAGCCATGTTCGAGGCGTATGGCAAGAACAAGTATGTTTCGACGGGAGTGATCCAGTGGATGCTGAACAACGCATGGCCTTCGATGATCTGGCACCTTTACGACTACTATCTCGACGCGGGCGCGGGGTATTTCGCCGTAAAGAAAGCATGCGAGCCGCTGCACATCCAGTACTCGTACGACGATCAGTCGATCGTTGTGGTGAACAGCACGTACGGGCCGCCTGCGGACCTTCGGGCGAAGGTGCACGTTTACAGCCTGGCGTGGAAAGAACTGTACAGTGCCGAAGGTTCGATCGAGTCCGCTCCCGACAGCGCCCGGCGGGTATTTTCGCTTCCCGAGAGTCTGTTCGAGGGTTCGGAACGGATATTTTTCATCGATCTTTCGTTGGCTGACTCCCGTGGACAGGTGGTCAGCCATAACTTCTATTGGGTGCCGGGCACACTCACGACGTTTAATTGGCCGAAGACCGACTACACGCATACACCCGCGGCGCGCCACGAAGATCTCACGGCTCTTGCGAATCTGCCTCCGGCAACAGTCCAGGCCACAGCGGCGATTGAGAGCACGTCGAGGGGGCGCGAGCTTCATGTGCATCTCAGCAACAGCTCCGCAGCGCTCGCGTTTCAGTTGCGGGCCGCGGTGCGGACTGCATCGGGCGATCTGATTGCGCCGGTTTTCTGGTCCGATAATTGGATCGAGTTGACTCCCGGGGAATCGACCGATTTGACAGCGCTGCTGCCGGAGAGCGATTCCGGTGTGCCTGTTGTGGACATCGAAGGCTGGAATGTAGCGCCGGCCAAACTGACGCCTTCAGCCGTGGTTGCGACTCGTTAAGGAACGGATGCCGGCAGCCGCAGCGAATCAATCCGAAACCATTGGCCTGAAGCGCAGCTTGCGATTCTGGGATCTGGTTCTCTACGGCATTGTTCTTATTCAACCCACGGCGCCGATGCCGAGCTTTGGCGTCATCTATCAAGAGGCGCGCGGCCATGCGGTCACGGCCATTCTACTCGCGATGGTGGCCATGCTTTTCACTTCTGTCAGCTACGGACGGATGGCTCGCGTTTATCCCCACGGCGGTTCTGCGTTTCTCTATGTCGGGAAGGAAATTCATCCCAGTCTCGGCTACCTGACGGGCTGGTGCCTGGTGATGGACTATGTTTTGAACCCGCTGATCTGCACGATCTGGTGCAGCCGGGCGGCCATCAATTTTCTCCCTCAAGTACCGTACGTAGCATGGGCCGTTTTCTTCGCTCTTCTATTTACCTTGTTGAACTGCAATGGCGTCGAGACCTCGGCTCGCCTCAACGCAGGCATCGCCGCGGCGCTCGGAGTCGTGATTGTGCTCGTGCTGATTGCCGCGGTCCGCTGGGTGCTTCATATCTCCCATCCAGACGCCGCGTTTTTCGTGCGGCCTTTTTACGATCCCGCGACGTTCAATACTTCAGGATTGTTGCGTGGCACATCGATTGCCGTCCTCACATACATCGGCTTCGACGGTATCTCCACGTTGACTGACGAGGCCAAGGACCCAGCCCGAAGCGTTCCACGGGCGATCGTGCTCACATGCTTCGTCACCGGTATCTTGGCCAGCATTGAGGTCTATGCAGCCCAGCTCGTTTGGCCACGCGGCCTGCAGTTTCCCGACATCGACACAGCCTATGTCCACGTCTCGGGTCGCATGGGTGGGCCGATCCTTTTTCTTATCGTCAACGCTTCTCTCCTGCTGGCGAACATTGGATCCGGAATGGCTTCGCAACTGGGAGCGGCACGCCTTCTCTACGCCATGGGCCAGGATGGCGCACTGCCTCGCCGCTTCTTCGGCGCAGTGCACCCGAAGAATCGTATCCCGCGCAACAACGTTTTGCTCATCGGCGCCATTTGCCTTGCTGGAGCGCTGGTTTTCAGCTATCAGCTAGGCACGGAGCTCCTGAACTATGGCGCGCTGCTGGCGTTCATGGGAGTGAATTTTGCGTCGATGCTGCGCGGCTGGCGTCATGGCCGGGTCGCGCAATGGGCGCCCATCCTGTTATCGCTCGGCGGATTCATTACCTGCGCACTGCTCTGGTGGAATCTTGGACCGCTCGCGAAGGCTGCGGGTACCGGCTGGGCCTTGATTGGCGTGTTGCTCTGGATCGTCCGCCGCCGCGAAACGGTTCTTCCGGGAGAAGCCGCATGACCAGGCGTGACAGGAACCATTCCAGATCGAATGCGCGCCGTTTCGATTTCACCCTGGCCGGAGATACGGCTCTCGATGTTTTGATGTACGGCCTTCCCGAAGAACTGCCTCCTGAGCAGGAATTGCTTGCTGACGGGATCGCCATTCGCGTCGGCGGATCGGGGGCGATTACTGCACATAATCTGGCAGCGCTTGGAAACTCGGTCGGCTTCATCACTGCAGTTTCCGGCGATGATTTTGGACGCATGTGTCAGTCGGAACTGCAGCATATCGGAGTCGATCTTTCGCGTTGTCTTCCCGTTCCGCAAATGCAATCGGGAGTTACGGTGCATTTACAACACCAGCAACTCCGCCACATGTTTACTTACGCGGGAGCCACATCGCACCTGACCTTCGGCGATCTCGATCTCGATTATCTTGCAAACTCCCGCCATTTTCATATGTCGTCCTATTATTTGCAGCGTGGACTAACGGCTCAAATCCCAGAGCTCTTCGCGAGACTCAAGCAGGCCAATCTGACTCTGTCACTCGATCCGAATGACGATCCGGAGCAGCTCTGGGATCGCGGCATTCTCGAAGCGCTTCGGCTCGTCGACGTTCTCATGCCGAATGAGCGTGAGGCCTGTTTGCTGGCAGGCGAGGCGGATTTAGACCGGGCCATCTCCGCATTGCGCGAGCTTGTTCCGCTCCTGGTAATTAAACGCGGAGCGAACGGAGCGAGTGCGTTCATGGGTGAGCAATGCTGGCACGCTCCAGCAGAGACGATCCAGGTGGTTGATGCAGTCGGTGCGGGAGACAGCTTCAATGCAGGTTTCCTGCATGGCTGGATTCGCGGGTGGCCGGTCGAAAGGGCATTGGCGCTTGGAAATCTCACAGGCGCATGGTCAGCTTCTGCGAGCGGCGGCACGTCGGCATTTCGTGACCCTGCGGCTTTGCGACAACATCTTTCTGACTGGGCGACCGGGATCGAAATTGCGGCAAAGTAATCTTTGTCGCTGATCGAGGGCATAGGTGCCTCGAAGAAGCTTATTCCCAATGTACGGTAAAGGTCGAGTCAAAAGAGATCCGAATCGGACCAATCCGGGAATTCCGAACCGCGTCTAATGAAAATCGCGGGAGCGAATATCGGCGCTGGTGATATCGAGGGGAGTGATCCGATGCGCTTTCACGTGGATCACGCCATCCTGATTCTGCAACGGACCTTCTATCCTGAGAAACCGGCTGCGCGTGACGATGATGCGATCGCGCTCGAAGGTATCAGGGGTAATGATGACGTTGGCGATGCCGGTTTCATCTTCGAGCGAAAGGAAGACAAACCCCTTGGCGGTTCCCGGACGTTGCCGGGCGATTACACAGCCTGCAATGCGCACAAAGCGGTTGCTGGTCGCGCGCGTCAGCTCTTGTGCAGAGAGAATGCCCTGGGAGCGAAGAGCCTCTCTCTCGTATGCCATGGGATGCGGGCTGGTGGTGAGGCCGGTGCCGGCGTAGTCGGCAGCGAGGCGCTCGTCCGTGGTCATGCGCTGGAGGGGCATCGACGCTTTTTCGTTGTTGCTTGTGTTCCGTGCATTCTTCAACAGAGGGCCGACGGGCCGCCCGACTTCTTCGACCTGCCAGAGCGCATCGCGGCGATGTTCCACCTTGCCGAGCGAATTGAGTGCGCCGATGCGTGCCAGTAAGACAAGTTCCTTGCGGTTGAGTTCGGGGACACGAACAGTCATGTCATCGACCGACGCGAAAATGCCGTCGCGGCTTCGAGCAGCCAGAATTGCATCCGCTGAACTTTGCCGTAGACCTTTCGCGTAGTTCATTCCGATGCGTAGCGAATGGGAGCCGTCCGATTCTTCTTCCAGCGAGCAAAGCCACTGTGAACGTTGCACGTCAATCGGCCGAACACGAAGCCCATGACGCACCGCATCTTTAATAAGAACTGCCGGCGCGTAGAAGCCCATTGGTTGATTGTTCAACAGACCACATGTAAATGCGGCCAGATAATGCACCTTCAGATACGCCGATGCATAGGCTATAAGTGCAAAGCTGGCAGCATGCGATTCAGGAAATCCGTACATGGCAAAGGAAGAGATGGCCTGCACAATGTTGTCCTGCGCGTCAGCGCCAATGCCGTTGCCTGTCATGCCAGAGCGCAAACGCCCTTCCAGGTCTTTCATCCGCTGCATCGAACGCCGCATGCCTACGGCACGGCGCAGTTCCTCGGCTTCTGCACCGGAGAAGCTTGCTACCGTCATCGCCATGCGTAAGAGCTGTTCCTGAAAGAGCGGCACACCGAGTGTGCGCTTCAAAACTGGCTCGAGCGATGGATGCGGATAGGTCACCTCTTCTTTTTTCTGGCGCCGACGCATGTAGGGATGCATCATTTTGCCGACGATAGGCCCCGGCCGAATGATCGCGACCTGAACTACAAGGTCGTAGAAATGCTTTGGGGCGTTGTGTGGAATCGAAGCCATCTGCGCGCGGCTCTCCACCTGAAACATGCCGACGGTGTCGGCTTTGCACAACGTGTCGTAGACAATGGGGTCTTCGGGCAATGCGGCAAGGTCTACTTGTTTGCCATAGTGGCGGGGAATCAGTTCGAGCGAATCCTTCAGTACCGCCATCATGCCCAGGCCGAGCAGGTCGACCTTAATCAGACCAAGATCGGCGCAGTCTTCCTTATCCCACTGCACCACAGTCCGGCCCGGCATGGACGCACGTTCGATGGGAACGACACGATTCAACATTCCTGCACAGATGACCATTCCGCCGGAATGCTGGCCGAGATGGCGCGGATAATTCTGCATGCGCATGCACAGGTCGAGATAATGTGCGATGCGCGGATGGCGTACGTCGAATCCCGCTTGCTCAAAATGGCGCGCCATCGTGTCATTCGCGCCACGCCACTCCCAGTGGCCTACCAGGCTGGAGAGGCGCGCCAGTTGATCCTCGTCGAAGCCGAGTGCCTTGCCGACTTCGCGCGCAGCAGAACGGCCACGATAGGAGATGACATTGGCAGTCATCGCCGCGCCGAGCGATCCGTAGCGCTCGTATAAGTGCTGAATGACTTGTTCCCGCTGATCGCCTGAGGGGAGATCGAGATCGATGTCGGGCCACTCACCGCGGTTCTCGCTCAGGAAACGCTCGAAGAGCAATTCCATCCCTACGGGATCGACTGCGGTGATCTCAAGCGCGTAGCAAACCGCTGAATTGGCCGCAGAGCCTCGGCCTTGCACCAGGAAACCACTTTGCTGGCAAAAGCGAATGATGTCCCAGACGATAAGAAAATAGCCGGCAAAGCCGAGCTTCTTGATGAGCGCCAGTTCATGGCGCACCTGCGCGCGAGCTTTATCGAGGAGATGCCGCTTGTCGGGCGAGCCATAGCGCTTGCGCACGCCTTCGTCGACACGCTTTTCAAGAAAGCTGTCCATCGTTTCGTTTTCGGGTACGGGATAGTGCGGAAATTCATAACCCAGATCGTTTAACTTGAATTCCAGCCGTTCGCTCACGATGCGCGTGTTGGCGATAGCTTCGGGTACATCACGGAATAGCTCGGCCATCGCGCGCCCTGTGAGTAGATATCGCGCAGAATTTTGAGTAAGCAGCCGCCCAGCCCGATCGAGTGTGGTGTGATTGCGTATGACGGTGAAAACATCGAGAATTTCGCGATCTTTTTCGGACGCGTAACGTACACCATTGGTCGCGATGACCGGTAAATGCAGATTCGACGCCAGGCTGAGCAAAGATTGATTGCGACATTCTTCTTCGCGAAGCTGATGACGCTGCAGTTCAATAAATAGATTGCCGCGGCCGAAGATCGACGAGAGCCTGTCGGTGAGCTGGCGCGCGCCGTCCTGCCCATGATGCGTGAGCGCCGCAGCAAGTGGACCTTCCTCACCGCCGGTCAGGCAGATCAGTCCCGCAGAGAATTCCTCCACATCGTCCAGCGTCGCGGCGCCTTCTGCCTTGGTGGATTCCCGCATTTTGAAGCGCGTGATCAACTGGCAGAGGTTTTGATAGCCGACCTGCGAGGTGCACAGCAGCGTCAAGCGCGGCGGTTCGGGGGGATGCTGATGGGGTAGCCATTCCGGCGGCTGCGACTTGTTGCCGAAGGAGGAGACAGCGATCTCCGCGCCGATGTGGGCCTTGATGTTGCAGTTTGTGGCGGCAGTGTGAAAGCGGGCAGCGCCATAGAGGCCGTTCCGGTCGGCAAGCGCGAGCGCGGGCATTTCCAGTTGCCCAGCGCGTTCAATCAACGACTCCGGCTGTGACGCTCCATCGAGAAAGCTGAATGCGCTTGCGGCGTGGAGTTCGACGTAGTCGTAGTTACTCGTTCGAGGAGCGATTGAGAGTGCTTGAACGGGCGGTCTGTAAGCATCGTTAGGGTGGCAGACGGGTGTTCCTGACGAGTGCGTATTGGGAATCGAGAAGCTAGTCATAGTAGGCCTCAAGCCGCCACTCCTGCTGCGTGCAGTCGTGAACCAGTAGATAGGCTGCCGATTTTCCGTTGGAGTCGGTTGCCAGCACGTCCCACTCCTCAATGTTCCATCCATCTGTGGACCACCAGCAGCCCGCGGTTTTCCAAGGGCCATAGGCGGTGACGATGTCGAAGCTGTTTTCCCGGCTGCGCAATGTCGACGGCTTCATAGCCTGCAGAGCCACGCGCACCGGCACAGGAGGCCGCATGCGGCGCAGAGCCATACGGGTGCGCGCTGCTTTCGGCTCAGGCGTCTGGACGGAAAGAGAAAAACCTTCCATGTGGAAGCTGCCTGGACGATGCGTGTCATCGAGCACGGGAGAGCCCACGTGGTCGTCTCCCACAATCGCTTTCAGACGGGCAAGTGTGACATCGAGCCGCGACGGTTCAGGAACCTGCGGTGCAAACAAACCAAGCTGCACTTTGCTCGATTGCCCAGCTTCCGCAGTCAGAGAGAGAGCAACTACGGCTGCAGGTGGAGGGTGAGCGCCGATTTCCAGTTGCAACAGCTTCAGTAAAAATTTGCGATCGATTGTGGGCAGGGCCGGCTTGAGTTTGACCTGATGGGTTCTGCCCCCTTCAAGCTTCATTGTGGCTGTCAATGATGACAGCGAGAGTGCGCGGCCTGCTGCGCGCGCCGCAAGACAATCGATCATGCGGGCACCAATAAAGAGCAGGGAATCGATCTGTTCTACGGGCGTTTCGAAGTCGCAGAATTCTTCGAGCAAAAAGGCCGGCTCGATCGGCTGAAAGGTATGCGCGGCAGATCCCATGGCAACGTCATGCCATCCGGAGGCAATCTGACCAAAACGCGTTACGAGCTCCGTGCAGGGCAGATTTGCCAATGCGCCGAGCGTGCGAATCCCCCAGATAGCGAAGGTTTCCAGGTGCTCTTCATCCAGCCGCAATGCAGCAATCGGCAGGTTGGCAATTGTTGTTGCTTCGTCGCCAGAAGGGATGACAGAGATTCCACGGATCGAGCCGGCTTTAAGACGGGCGACATCGAAATTCCCGCTCACGGCGATCGAAGCGTGAAAGCCTGCCTCTGCCAAAGAAGACCGAAGACGTTCCGCCAATTGCGCTGGTGGACCGAAGAGCCGCTCCGTACCGGTAATATCCAGCATGAACCCGCATGCGGCACCGTGAGATACGTCCTCGATGCGGGGCGAGAACGTTGCTGCGCATTCCAGGACAACTGCGCGTGCCGCAGCTTCGCAGGGCGCGGACCTCGTCAGCAACACAATGCCTGCAATACTCTGCGCATCCAGCGGAGTCATACCCAGCGTTGCGCCGCTGCGCTGTGCCAGTTGATTCAGCGAGCAGACCGACTCTTGCGGCGCCTGGCCATGCAGGACGACGACAGGTTTCCCCTTCAGATCGGGCCGCAGACGCAAGAGTGCCTGCGCAGGAAATTCGGCGACATGCACACAGGCGTAGAGTTCTTCTTTCATGCGCGCCTCTCCGAGTGCCAGGCCGCACCAGCCGACCACGTAGATGCGGGTGGCTTGCGGGCAGCCGCCGAAAAGGGCACGAAGCGTTCCCGTTCGCGTCTGACGCTGAAATTGAATCCCCGCAGGATGGTTCCTCCAGCACTTTCTGCATGTTCCGGCGCGCACTCCAACACTGCGGCGGCGCTTGACTGGGCATAGTCCGACTGGGCCACAATGACGAGACAACAGCGCGTACGGTCGGCTGCCTGACGAAAACGAAACCACGTAGCCAGCGGAATTCTGTTGCCGTGTTCCGGCGCGGTATCACCGAGATCCAGCACGATGGCAGCGAATCCTCCAACTTGCAGCAGGAGATCCGTCGCACGCAGTGCCTGGTCGAGCCGCGACCAGGGCTTGGCTTTTGTTTGTCTCTCCGGATGCCTGCAGCGCACCCACAAAAGATGGGATAACGCCACGCCATTCGCTGCTGCGGATTCAGGATCGAAGGCATCCATGACATCGACCCATGCGCACCGTTGTTCGCTCTCTGTGCGACGCGCCACGAAAGCCAGAGTGAGACTTGTTCGCCCCGATGACGCTGGTCCGAGAATCTCGCTGATGGCTCCGACGGGAAGACCGCCTTCCAGCAGGGCATCCACTTCGCCGATTCCCGTCGAGGCAACTTCGCGAATGGTTCGCGGAGAAGGCGTCAGAGCAGACGGAAAGCGATGCTCGACAGAGCGTTCGATCTGGAGGCGAAGGGCAGCAACGGAAGGCATAAGCACAAGGCTAGTTTCGCCTTTTATTCGCCTAGAGTCTTACATGGCTAAGGCTTTGTCAAGACAGACAAAGATGAATTCTTTTAATGTTTTATTTTTCAGATAGATATAAGAAAAGTTTTATCTGATTTGTGAGGGTCGGTTTGCCGTTTATTCGTCGTCAGATCACTTGCAAGCGGGCAGCCCTGACAATTGGCGATCCTGGAGCAATGAGACTTGCCCACGGCGACAACCAGTGCATGAAACTCATTGAATAGCCGCGCCCGCGCCGGTTCCGGATCAGTCGCGAAAGCCTCGTGCGTCAATTGAACAAGAGCTTCATACCCCTTGCGATTTCTTCCCGGTACCGGAGTGATGAGACGATGGCGTTCTGCAACGCGGCGCAGATACTCATCGGCAACTGGAACAGCATGACCCAGCGCATACAGCAGAATGGCATCGGCCGTCTCGTAGCCCACCCCTGGAAGCGCCAGTAGTCGCCGACGCAGCAGTTCCGTTGGAGTCGCCGCCAGCACTTCCAGCGAGCCATTGAATTCCGCGTCCAGCGTGGCGATAAACGCCTTGAGTGCATGCGCTTTCCTTGAATTGAACCCCGAGGGCCGGATCAGCTCCTGCAGCTCGCCGAGAGAAACGGAACGCAAACCGGCAATGGACAAAACTCCTCCTGCGCGCAGATTGGCGAGCGAGCGCTCCACAGCCTTCCACGCCGTGTTTTGCGTTAGGTAGGCGCCGAGAATCACTTCGAACGCAGTTTCTGCCGGCCACCAGTGCTGCGGACCGTATGCCTCTGCAAGCAAGTCATGCATCCTGCGCAATCGTCGCGCGGAACTGCGGGGACGACGCGTTCTCACTGCGAAGACTCCGTGTCCGGCGGCGACTGCAACTGGATCTTCCATTCGAGGACTCGCGCGCGCGCGGCCGCAGTCTCTGCCTCCGGAACATGTCCGGCACATTGCAGAGAGATCGAGAGTGCCGTGTGCGCCAACGGGTCGTTAGGCGTCAATACTGTTAGAGCAAGCGCAGCGGCAATGGATTGCTCCAACCGGCCCGCATCCCGCAAGGCGCGCACTAACCCATGATGCGCCTCGTAATGCGCTGGAGCAGCGGCGATGGCATTCCGGAATACGTCGACCGCATCCACCGCCTGGCCCGCAGCCAGCAGATCCATTCCTTTCTGCGAAAGTGCGTCGGCTTGTTGAGCGCTTATCTGGTTCATCGACAGTCTTTAGGATAAGGTCTGGACGCAAGGAGACCATCGCGTTCCGATTCTGGAGGAATGTCGTGAAGAGTCATACCGAATATCTAGTCTTTGAAACCAGGAAGCACCGCGAAATGGTCCACATCACGGACCAGGTGGAGAAGATTGTCAGCCGCAGCGGAGTCAAGGATGGGCTATGCTTTGTCTCCCCCATGCACATTACGGCCGCAGTCTATGTCAACGATCTTGAAAATGGGCTGATCGAGGACATCTGGAAATGGCTCGAAGAGATGGCGCCGGCGCGCCCTGATTACAAGCACCACCAGACCGGTGAAGATAATGGTGATGCACACTTGAAGTCTCTCTTGCTGCACCATGAAACAACCTTGCCGGTCACAAATGGGAAGCTCGATCTGGGAACCTGGCAGCGTGTCTTCTACGCGGAGTTCGACGGTCAGCGGCGCAAGCGGGTAATTGTGAAGGTACTCGGAATCGAGTAAAGCTCTTTGCTATGGCTGGTCCGTAATCCTTGCCCACGCACCGCCAGGTTGTGAGGGGCTGGATGCGGCGAAGTTGATCTTTGTTCTGGGAAGGATCACAAGATCGACGCGGCGATTCTCTGCGCGGCCCTCGGCGGTTGTGTTGCTGGCGACGGGATGAAACTCCGCATATCCTGCCGCCGAAAGCCGCTCCGGCGCAATGGCGTGGAGAGCGAGGATGAGCTGGGCGATTCGTGTGGCTCGAGCCGACGACAACTCCCAATTCGATTCGAATTCAGCGTCGTGAATCGGAATATTATCGGTGTGTCCTTCGATGCGGACATCATAGGGCGTCCGGCCTACGGAGGCGACAATCTGGCGCAATGTATCCAGTGTCTCGGGACGCGGCGTCGCCGAGCCTGAGTTGAAAAATCCTGCTTCGCGCAGGCTGACAATGAGACCGTCCCGCCCCATCTGGATGGAGACAGTATGATGCGCAACCTGGCCTGAAAGCGTCTGCTCGAGTTCGCGGCGCATCTGTTCAAGATCGTCCTTCACCTTTTCAGGCGACAGCACGTCTTCGCCCATCACGCTATTCATCGATGCGATTGACAGCCCCGCGTCGGAAAGGTTGCGCCTTGTGTCGGGAAGAACGCCGAGCGAGCGAAATGCGCTGTCAATTGCGGTTGGAATCTCCGCCTGCTTCTTTTGGTCCGCCTTGGCGAATGCATAGAGGACCACAAAGAAGCCAAAAAGCAGTGTGATGAAGTCGGCATAGGAGACCAGCCATCGATCGTGAGTTACGCGGCTGCGGTGAACCCTCGGGTTCATGCGGCTCTCTCCCTTTCCGGTTGAGGCTGTTCGTTCAGGTATCCCGCCTGCTTAATTTCGACCATGCGGGGGTTCATTCCTTCTAGGATGGAGACGACGCCTTCCAGCATCATTTCGCGCCGCTGGTGTTCTTCACGCAGTTGAATGCGCATTTTTCCAGCAAACGGCAGGAAGAAGAGATTGGCCGCACCGACCCCGTAGATCGTTGCGACAAACGCCACGGCGATGCCACGCCCCACTTCCTGAATGTTGTCGAGGTGCTGCATGACTTGGATGAGGCCGAGCACCGCGCCGAGAATCCCGATGGTCGGCGAGAAACCGCCAGCCGATTCGAAGACCGACGGCATACGATCGTCGTTCTCTGCAGTAGAGTCAAGACTGACCCTCATGATCTTGCGTAATTCCGTGGGCTCGGTGCCGTCCACGGCGAGCGTGATTGCGCGTTTGAGAAATGGATCCTGGATCGAAGTGAGGTCAGAGTCGAGTGAGGCCACACCGTTACGCCGGGCCTTGTTGGCGAACGCCACCAGCTGTTGGATGAGAGCGTCGCTCTGCTTGCGCGGCGCAGCAAGGACATGAGCCATCCTGCGAAATGCTGCGCCCACGGTTTTGAGTGGAAACTGCAGGAGCACCGCGCCCATTGTGCCGCCAAAGACGATCAGGGCCGCCGTTGGCTGCAAGATTTGCTGCAGATTGCCACCCTCGATCAACAAGCCGGCAACAATCCCGGTGATGGCCAGAACCGCCCCTCCGAAACTCGCCTTATCCATCGGTGAAAACTCCTCCGAGCGAGATCCTAGGATTAAACTCCGGGCAACTGTCGATGCAGCCTGGGAGGCTCGTCGGCACGGTTGGCGATGTCCAGGCTGACGAGGGACACGGCCCGCGCCAAGCCGCCAAGCTCGGGCATCTGTCGCGCTACGGTTGCCAGAAGTCGCGCTCTGTAACTCAGGATTCTTTCCACAACCTCCTCGATTTCCTCGCGCACAATCAGTTTTTCTCCGTTGATCAGCGTAAGCATCGTATCCGGCGATGCCTCGGCAGTCTTGATTAGATCGCTATTCAAGATCATAGGATTGCCATTTAGTTTTGTGAGTTTGACCATCGGCCGTAACTCCTTCAATCAAGTTATCGGCATTAGGAGTCAAAGGATCAAAGATTAGAACAGAATGCTTGAGACTGTCCGTGGCTGGACACTATTGCCATTTCATAAAGTCCACACCACGAGCGCCGAAGAAGGGGCAAGATGCGACGGCTCAGACCCGGAAGTAGCAGCCCAGGGTTAGTCAAAATATTTGGGTGCACTTATCAGGGATGGGCCGTAAATCCACGCATCCCACAAGGAGTACCCCATGTCCCTGGGCGTATTGAATAACCTCTCCGCGATGTACGCGGAAAACAACCTGAATAACACGACTTACAGCCTGAACACCGTGCTGCAGCAGTTGTCTTCTGGATCGAAGATCAACTCCGGCGCGGATGACGCCGCCGGCCTTTCCCTGGTGGATGGACTTCAGGCCAACTCTGCGGCCCTGGCTCAGTCGCAAACCAACGCCCAGGAAGGCGTAGGTCTGCTACAGGTGGCCGATGGAGCTCTCTCGCAAGTGACAAGCCTGCTTAACCGGGCCGTGACGCTGGCTACCGAAGCCTCGAACGGCACCCTCAACGCTTCGCAGGATACTGCGGCTAATCAGGAGTACCAGTCGATTCTCTCGGAGATTAATAACATCGGCACCACGACCACTTACAACGGGCAGGCCGTCTTTGGCTCGACGAGTACTAACATCTACACCGGCGATTCCTCGAATACGGGGGCGTCGATCGACAGCCTCAATATCCAGTCGTTGTCTTCGTCCAATGCGGGCGACTCAAATGGCGTAATGGCCTATAGCAACGGCACCAACAACGTGTTTATCAACCTGTCGAGCGGCGGCCAGAATGCGTCCATCAACGACAGCCTCGGCGCCGAGAACGCTACCACCACGATTACTGTCGGCTACATGACTACCGGGCAAAACGGTTCCGCCGAGGCTGCCACGACGTCGATCAGTGTTGGCGCGGGCACCAACTATGGAAATAACGCGGAGGGCCTGATCAGCGCCATCAATAACTCCGGCCTTGGCCTGAGCGCGACCTTTGCCACAGCGGCCCAGGCGGGCTCGGCGGCGGTTGCATCTGCGGAAACTGCGGGCGGCAGCGGAACCGACACCGGTATCGAGATTTCAGCAGCGGGCATCGGCACCGGAACCAACGGCGTGGGCGTGGTAGGCGCCATGGCGCTGGACGCGGGCCAGACGCTCAGCGGAACCCTCAACATCGTGGGCTCCGACGGGGCCAGCCACAATATCGCGCTGGGGACGCAAAACTCCACCGACAACCTGGTCAATTTGGCGTCGACCATCAATAGCGCCGGCTGTATCCGTTACCGGAACCAACATCGAGGAAAACACCTCGCCGACTTCAACCAATGCAGTCTTTGTCGGATCGGGCCTGGGATCTTTGTCCGTGGGCGGCGCCAACGATACGCTCACAGGTACGCTCAATGTGACTTCGGGTGCCGACGGCAGCCAGCAGACCATCAAACTTGGTACGCAGGGATCGACCGATACCCCGGCTAATCTGGCAGCTTCGTTCTCCGGGAGCGGCGCCAACGCCGGCCTTGGCATCACGGCCCAGCTGTCCAATAACAACACGACAATTACGTTCTCGAAGTCCGCTGGAGATGCCAATACACCGAGCATTACAGCCTCCGGTGTCATGGACGTGGCAGCTCCCACGATTGTGGGCGGCACCACGTTGGGCTCTCTCTCGGTTTCCTCGGCCGGCGATCTGCTGGGTTCGGGCATATCGAGCGCGCTGACCATCAAGTCGGGGATTGACGGCACATCCCACACCCTGGCTCTG
Source organism: uncultured Acidobacteriaceae bacterium (assembly GCA_963745845.1). Taxonomy (GTDB): domain Bacteria; phylum Acidobacteriota; class Terriglobia; order Terriglobales; family Acidobacteriaceae; genus Telmatobacter. The sequence goes on from CAVUZE010000008.1 coordinate 1,618,910, forward strand.
GGCACGGCAGGCTCGACGGATACTCTTGCCAACCTGGCGCAGACCATCAACAACGCCGGCTATGGCATCACCGCCACGGTCGACAAATCCGGCACCGACCTGACTTTCACACAGAATGCCGGAAACACAGTCGCCGCGGGGGTCACCGGAGCGGCCATTGACAACTCCTATAGCGAGACCTCCATCAGCATCGCCAAGAGCAACACGCTGGGGTCCATGACGGTCAATAACTCCAACGATACGGTCTACGGCATGCAGATCAACAGCCACAACACGGTCGGCGCTGCCGATACCGCGCTCGACCTGTCCACTGTCGGCAAGGCTCAGACCCTTTATCAGATCGCCCAGGACTTCAACTCCGGTCTTCAGGCAGGCAACGGTATCTCGGCGGTTCTCTCCAACAACGGCGACACGCTGACCTTCGTCGGCTCCTCCGCCAACAACAGCGTGACTCCTACCGCCAGCAGCTTTACAGATGTGAATGCCGGCGCTGCCACTCTTGACGCCAGCATCGTCACCACGGCGGGCAGCGGCAACCTGGGAGTCATGTCGGTCAACAACGCCGACGATTTTCTGTCGGGAACCATCAACTATACGGCGGCGAAGGTCACGGGCGGCTCCAACTCGCCCACAGCCTTCGACCTCAACACCGGGTCTCCGAATGGCCAAACCCTCACGGAGATCGCGGCCGACTTCAACACGGGCGCGGAGAAAGGCCTGGGGATCACTGCCCAGCTCACGAACAACAACACCACACTGACGTTCAACTCGAACGCACTTTCGACCGATACCGGCCAGCCATCGATCAACACCACGACCACAGGGGCAGCCATGACCGACGATCCGCTGGTCGTTGCGGGCGGAGGCGCGGCGGGCTCAACCGACTAATATGCTCGGATCGGTTTCGGTTGCCAATAAAACAGATCTGGTGAGTGGCACGATTCTCCGGCGTTGAGGGCAATGCGGCTCACACCGCGAACTCGATCAACATCTCCGACGAGACGCTTTCCCAGGTACAGGCCTCCTTTGCCACAGGCGGACAATATGCCTCTTACGGCATCTCGGCGGTTGTCGATGCCGGGTCCGGAGGCGCCAGCAACAACGATGGAAAGACGCTGACCTTCTTCCAGTCCAGCGGAGATGCAGCCGCTCCGACCGTTACAGTCACCAACGCCACCGGCGGAGGCGCGGGCACATTTACCGATGTCGCCGTTACGGCGCAGAATGCCGCGCCGAGCGTCCTCGCCAACGTTCTGACGTCCTCCAGCGCATCTCCCGACGATGCAAAGGATCTTTTCAGCGGGACCCTCAGCGGCGTCAAAGCGGACGGCGTCACGGCGTGGTCGCAGACTGACGGAATCATTCGTTTCCTGAACTCCGCAGCGAATGCCGTCGATCGAGGCGACCAAGCCGTGCGACGTATCGCCGTAAAGCGCGCATTGGACATCATTATTCATCTTCAGGCGCGGTTGCGGATGGATATCGGCGGCAGGCCGGCTCAAGCCTTAAGTGAGTTTTACACATCCATCTTTGCGCAGATATTGCAAGCTTCTCAATCGGCGTCGCGCCAGAAATTCGAGCATGCGATTGAGTGCGTTCGGGAAGTGCGGGATGCCTGGAAGCAGGTAGCCCAGGATGTGAACTCCGGTGAGACGCAGCTCTTGCTCAGTTCACGGGGATGTGCTCAACCAGGCCGTGCTGCTCCTGATCCCGATTTCGACTCGAACGGCGCCGCTCACTGGACCGCTTAGCCTGCAACCGTCAACTCTTCTTCCAATTGTTGCTTCTGATAGAGGCTGGCATAGTAGCCGTCTAGCGCAAGCAATTCATCGTGCCTGCCGATTTCGACGATTCTTCCACGATCGAGCACAACAATCTGGTCGGCGTTACGTACGGTTGAAACGCGATGTGAAATCAGGATCGTTGTCGAGGTGGCCGTGTAAGCTCCAAGTCCGCTTAGGATTCGCTCTTCTGTATACGTGTCTACGTTGGCAAGTGCGTCATCGAGGATGAGAATGGCTGGACGCCGCAGCAGAGCACGTGCAATAGCCGCCCGCTGTTTCTGCCCACCCGAAAGAGTCACTCCACGCTCACCGACCATGGTTTCAAATCCCTGTGGGAATTCTTCAAACTCGCGCCTTATGTGCGCAGCTTCTGCAGCCTCGAGCATGTCCTCCGCGCTGGTGTCCGGAGCGCCGAATGCGAGATTGCCTCGAATTGTTTCGCTGAAAAGGAATGTTTCCTGGGGAACCATGCCAATGTTGCGTCGAAGCACCGCGAGAGGATATTCGCGGACTCCCCGTCCATCGATTAGAAGAGAACCTTCCGGTGCTTCATAGAGTCTCGATATCAGATTCACCAGAGTCGTTTTGCCGGACCCCGTCGGACCCACGATAGCAATCGTCGATGCCGCCGGGAAATGCAATGAGATATCGTGCAGAACTTCGGTGTTTCCGTAGCTGAAATTGAGATTGCGGAATTCAATCTCCCCTTGCAAAACCGTATTCACTGGAACAGAGACATCCGCCGTACTGTCATCGATTGCGGGCTTTGCTCTCAGCAGTTCATCGATACGCTTGACGGATGCTGTGCCTCTTTGGAAAATATTCACGACCCATCCCACGGCGATGATGGGCCAGATCAAAAGAATCATATACGTATTGAAGGCAACGAATTGGCCTGGGGTGATGCGGTGAAAAATGACCTCATGCCCGCCAACGAGCAGCGTAATGATCATCGAGATTCCCAGGATGAATTCGAGGGTCGGCCACAACATGCCCATCAGTTGCACCAGGCGCTGCGCCCGGGCGATGTACCGGCGATTGAGCCCTTCAAAAAGGTTGATCTGCGATTCTTCGCGAGCAAAGGCGCGCACCAGGCGCGCACCTGAGTAATTCTCCTGCGCCTGCGACGAGATCTCCGAGAAGCTCTCCTGGATTCGCTCGAATCGGTCGTGGATCTTCCGCCCAAAATACTGGACCAGGATGCTTGCAAGGGGCATCGGCGCCCACGCTACGAGGGTGAGGTAGGGGCTGATATGAATCAGGAAAAATAGCGCGCCGACGGTGAAAAAGATCGTATTCGCACTATACATCAATGCTGGACCCAGGAGCATGCGCACCGCGTTCAGGTCGTTGGTCATACGCGCCATGATGTCGCCGGTTCGATAGCGCTGGTAGAAGGCAGCGTCTTGAAGTTCGAGCTGGCGAAACAGGTCGTTGCGTAAATCGAATTCAATCTCTCGAGAGATGCCAATCAGAATCCAGCGCTGGGCATAAAGGAAAACACCCTTCAAAAGGGCGATGGCAACAAGCAGCCCCGCAATAATCAGCATTCTGCTCTTTGTTACACCGTGCTCCAAACCATCAATGGCGTTCTCGATGACAAGCGGAAAAAGGACCCAGACGGCATTGGTGGCGATGCACGAAAGTGTGCCCCAGAGGTAGCCCCAACGGTAGCGGCGCATGTAGCCGAACAGCGGCCCGAGGTCGCGAAGCATTCTCCTATTGTACGGTGTTCCAGAAATGGGCCTGGACTCGTGTGCGCTTCCGGTATAGGGCGCTGCCAGGCCGAATTATGTCGGTGTCCGCAAGAGAAAATATCCGCCGGTCAGCCCGAATAAAATATCCGGGCTCCATGCAGCCAGAGCTGCCGGCAGATAGTTCACGTTGCCCATGGCCCCAAACAGACTGTCAACTACAAAATAAGTCAGCGCCACGGCGATTGCCACGGCAATTCCGGTAAGCGATCCGCGACGGCCCATCGAAAGCGCAAAAGGAATGCCGAGGATTGCCATGACAATGGCGATGAGCGGATAAGCGAGCTTATGCCATAACGCAACGCGAAGGCGCATGGTGTCAAAGCCGCTCTGGCGCAAGTCACGAATATACCGGTCGAGCTGCCCGAAGTTCATTTCCTGCGATTGGAGACTTTCTTTCGTGAAGTAAGTCGGCTCTTCGTGAATCTCGGTGAACGTTGTGAATTTGAAGTCCTGGTATCGGGTCTGCGTTGCTCCTTCGAAATCGCGAACCCATCCATTCTGAAAGACCCATGTGTTCGTGCGGGAATTCCAGGACACTCGGGAGGCAAAGATGCGCCGCGAAATTGCAAACGTCGATCGATCGAATTCGAACACGGACAAGTTCGCAAACTCGTTACTGCTTGGATCGAAAAATTGATAGTAGAAGATGCGGCTGGGCTCATTCGCACGCGGTTGGCCGAACATCCACTTTTGTTCAGGATGCAAGAATGTCTGCGGCGGACGTCCCTTGATTGTGCTGCGCAGGGCCTCCTGCCTTCGATTCGCTTGGGGAAGATAGTACTGGTCGAAGAGGAACAACCCCAGGGCCAGAACCGCTGACATGGAAACGATGGGAATCACGAGGCGGTAAAGGCTGATACCGGTCGCCTTCATCGCCACGATTTCGCTGTTGCGGTTGAGGATGCCGAAAGTGACCAGTACAGCAATCAAAACAGCGAGTGGAGCGATCTGGTAGAGCATGCTGGGCGTCAAGTTGATCAGATACTCGCCAACAGTCGTGAGCGGTATATGGTTTCGCAGGATATCGCCGACCAGTTCGAAAAATGTGAAAACGAGCATCAGAAGAACGAACCCCATCAACACCAGGAGAAACATATTCAGGAATTCGTGGACAACATATTCGTCGAGGATGCGAAGAAAGACACTTCGTTTGCCGCGCCGGGCGGTGCGCGGCTGCAGCCGACCCAGCAGTCCAGAGAACACTCTGGCATTCTGCTGAGTTCTGGCGCCCAGATCGGATAACCGCGTCAGCCACCGCCCCAAAGCGCTCAAGACACGGCCGCCGCTCGCCATCTGCCACAACAGAAAAGCACCGGCGGCAGCGAAGAGCATATTGGCTAACCACACAGCGACAAAGGCAGAGAGCTTATTCTGTCGTCCAAGTGAAATGCCAGTGTAGGAGAGAACGTAGTAGAGAATGACAAGCAAAAGAGTGAAGACGAAGCCGGAACTCTTGCCGCCGCGTCTCGAAACTACACCAAGAGGTACACCGACAAGCATCAGCACCAGGCATGCGGAGGGGTAAGAAAAGCGTGATTGCAGCTCGATCTGGAAACGCCTTCCATCGGGATCGCGGGCGCGCTTTTCAAGCGTATCCATTGGCATCGCGTAGATAGCCGTATCCAAGCGCCCGAGGTGAACATCGCTCTGCTGGCTCAACGGCAGCGGCAGATCGGTGCTGGTGAACGTCGACACTTTGTACTGATCCGGCTGGCCGGCAACCGTGTCATGTTCGGTGCCATTCCGCAGCCGCATGAGGAGTTCCTGAGTCGAATCGCTCACCACAGTCGCCGAAGTTGCAGTTGTCACCAGGGGCGTCGTCGGGTCGGTCACGTCCGCCATGAAGACCTGGTCCCAATTTGACGCACCCGTTCCTGCGCGCACATTCTGCACGTAAAGTACACGGTTGCGAAAATCCTCGTAGAAAACTCTCGGCTGGATTTCGTAGGAAGCTTGCGACGTTTCCAGTTTCTGCTGTAAATCGAGTATGGCCTGATTGGCTCGCGGCGCGACATAGATTGAATTCACCAGCCCCAGCAGGGTGCCGCTCACGGCCACGATCGACGCGACCCGCACGAAGTAGCCGATGCCCATGCCCGAGGCGCGCATGGCAACAATCTCACTGTCTGCCGCCAGGCGGCTGAGACCTAACAGTATCCCGACCAGCACCGCCATCGGGATCGTCACCTTAAACGTGTTCGGCATCGTGAAGAGGAAGACCTCAAACACGTCGAACCATGTGGAACTGTTACGAACGACCATCTCAAGGATATGGTTCAGGTCGCGCATAAAGAGAATGAACGTGAAGATCACACAGCCGATCAACGTGTGAGAAAGGATTTCGCCGAGAATGTAACGGGTCAGGATCCGCACGGGAGGACTCCGGACTCAGTCTATCGTGCCTGTGCGCTCGGGAGAGTGGTCGGCTGCCAGCGCCGCAGGCGCAAGCTGTTCATGAGCACACTGACCGAGCTGAGTGCCATGGCTCCGGCCGCCACCCAGGGACTGAGCAAGATATGGAATGCCGGATAGAGCAACCCGGCAGCCAGGGGAATTCCAACGAGGTTGTAGCCCACAGCCCAAGCCAGGTTTTCTCGCATGATAAGCAAAGTCTGCCGCGCCAACTCTCGAGCAACCAGGATTGAAGTCGGTTGAGCGCGCAAGAGAACCACGTCCCCAGCCTCCTGCGCGAGATCGGTTCCCGATCCCATGGCCAATCCTACATCCGCTTGAGCGAGCGCCCCGGCGTCGTTGATACCGTCGCCGACCATTGCCACGCGGAGTCCCTCTGCCTGCAAGGCTTGCACGCGCGCCAGCTTGGCTCCGGGATCGAGAGCAGCCTCCATTTCATCGATGCCAGCCTGACTCGCGATCGGTGCAGAAGCGGCGGCGGAATCTCCGGTGAGCATAATGACCCGGAGTCCTGAATTGCGCAGGATTGCGATGGTTTCCGGTGCATCGGGCCGGAGCGGGTCGCGAACGTCGAAACATCCGACCGGCTGTTGATCGAGTGCAAGAAACAGCCTCGTCGTCCCGGGCTTCACCGGCATGAAGTTGTTCGGTGTTTTGGCAAATAAATCTTGAAACAACGCTTCATTGCCGATCATGCAGTTGAAGTCGTCAACCGTTGCTGTTACGCCGCGACCGGGAATGATTTGCACGTTTCGAGCTGGCTGCCACGTCAGGCCTCGTGCGCGCGCGGTGTCAACAATGGCATGCGCCAACGGGTGGTTCGACTGTTCTTCAGTTGCCGCGGCCAAGCGAAGCAATTCGGCTTCCTGATAACCGACCAAAGTGTGAATCGAGGCTAGATTCGGATGTCCCTCGGTAAGAGTCCCTGTCTTGTCCAGGACAATTGCGTCAATATTGGACAAGCGCTCGATGGACTCCCCGCCCTTGAAGAGCACGCCCAGTTGTGCGCCTCGACCCACGGCGACCGTAAGAGCCGCGGGAATCGCAAGGCCCATGGCGCACGGACAGGCAATCACCAGCACAGCAACCGCACTGGCCAAGGCCAATTCCAGAGAGTGAGTCGCCAGCACCCAAATCACAAACGTCACCGTTGCGAGCCCGAGCACCGTCGGCACAAAAATCGAGCTCGCACGGTCGGCGAGCTGCTCCATCGGAGCGCGGGAACTCTGTGCCTGTTGAACCATGCGGGTGATCTGCGCCAATACAGATTGCTCGCCGAGTGACTGCGCCCGGCAAATGACGGCCCCGTCATAATTCAAGGTTCCCGCGAATACTCTGTCGCCCCTCTCGCGAACCAGCGGCGTCGATTCTCCCGTCAGCATCGACTCATCCACCGTGGTGCGGCCATCGCAAATCGCGGCATCGACCGGGAAGCGCTCACCGGGGAGAACCTTCACCTCGTCGCCGAGCCCAATCTCTTCCAGCGGTACCACGGTCTCCATCCCGTGCACGATTCTCCGCGCCGTGGTCGGACGCAAGCGGCTGAGGGAATCCAGCGCAGCCAAAGCGCGGCGCTTGGCACGCGCCTCCAAAGCCTTGCCTAGCAAGAGAAAGCCGAGAATAAGCAAAACCGCGTCGAAATAGACTTGCCTGCCGTTCCCAGGAAAAATTGTCGCGAATGCGGAGTAAAGAAAGGCTACGGCGGTCCCCAGGCTCACCAGTGAATTCATGTTCGTGGTGCCATGGCGCAAGGCGCGCGCTGCATTGGCATAAATCGGGCGGCCAGCCCAGACCAGCAATATGCCCGTTGCGATTAGAAGAGCCCACCGCAGCAGTTCCGGAGGTGCAGCATAAAGCCATGGCAGTTGGCGCATCAGAGCGCGATCGAACAGACCCATGTGCGCGTCGAGCGGCATCGCCACAATCATTGCGATTACGCCGGCCGCGATCATGAGCCACGCCTTGAAATCCTGTTTGCTGTCTGAGTGTTCTGTCTTTTCCTCAGATTTCGAATTGCCCGGGGCCGCAAGCGTTGCATCGTACCCTGCACCCCGAATCGCTTCCACCAGCGCCGGTGGATCGGCACGAAGCGGATCAAAGACGACTGTCGCCCGATTGGCCATCAGATCGACATGCGCCGACTGCACGCCTGCGGTCGATCGGAGCGCGGACTCCACATGATGTTGGCAAGCCGCGCAGGTCATGCCCAGCACCGGAAGCGTGACCGTCTCTGGAGTTTGAGTCGCCATCGAAAAGCTATTGCTCCAAATGCGCGGGGTACCCGGCCATGGCCAACGCAGCAATGGCAAGATCGATAGGAGCCGGCTCTGTAGGGGAACTAATCCGCGCAGCGCCCAGCTGAACCTCCAGGACTTTAATCCCTTCATTCAGGTTCAATGCTTGAGTGACCCGGCGAACGCAGGAGCCGCAGTGCATGCCCTCGATCCGAAGCGTAAATTCCGTCAATTTGGTCCCCGTCTATCTTTGATGATACGCCGGAGCGGACGATGCAGAGCCGGCCGTCAGGGTTCCTGAGGATTACTATTGGATAAATATTTCAGGCTTGAACCGCTAACATATAAAAGGACATAGCAGGCGGTCATCGATGCTTAGAGAGTTTCCTGAAGCGCCGCTCATTGGGGTTGGCGCGGTAATCGTCAGCGAAGGTCGAGTCCTCCTCGTCCAGCGCGGCCGCGAGCCGCTGCGGGGACACTGGTCCCTCCCTGGCGGCTTGGTCGAAGTGGGTGAATCCCTCCAGGCCGCAGTGATCCGAGAAGTTGAGGAGGAGACAGGTTTAACAGTTGAGCCAATCCAATTGATCGAACTACTCGATCGCATCCATCGTGATGGGGACCGCGTTCGCTACCATTACGTGATCGCAGATTATCTTTGCCGCGTGACCGGCGGGGCCTTGAAGGCGGCCTCCGATGCCGACGCTGCGCGATGGGTTGAACGAGCCGAATGGAACAGCCATAGCGCGCTTGTGGTCGATCCAGTGACGGTGCGTGTCATTGAAGCAGGCTGGCAACGTGCATTGAAGATCGGGGCGAGGGAGGGCATTTGAGCCGGCGGCTCTGGTGGTTCTTTGGTACTCCGGTTGTGTTCGCTGTTTTGGGTGGGGTCGCCTTCTGGGCCCGTCCGGTCGCATTCTTCAATGCATATTCCGAATTGCATTTGTTTCGATCAGGTGCTGAGTCCCGATCGACTGTCGTGGAAGGCTACCGGGTCCACTACTACGTGCTCGGTCCGTCCTCTGGACCACCTGTTGTGCTGATCCATGGTCTGGGAGGCCACGCCGAAGACTGGCAGAATCTCGCTCCGTATCTGATCCGGTCGGGATACCGAGTTTATCTGCCGGACCTGCCCGGCTACGGACAAAGCGAAAAGCCGTCCGGCTTTTCCTACTCGGTCCCCGATGAGGCGGGCGTAGTTGTCGGTTTTCTCGACGCTCTCGGCCTGAAACGGGTTGACCTTGGTGGTTGGTCGATGGGCGGCTGGATCGTGCAACGGCTTGCGGCTGAATATCCAGATCGAGTCCACCATCTGATCCTTTTCGACAGCGCGGGACTCGCCGTGAGGCCCGCTTGGAACACCGACCTTTTCACTCCGGTCTCTCCCGTCGAATTGTCGAAGCTGGACGAGCTTCTAATGCCAAATCCGCCGAACGTACCGGGTTTTGTCGCGACCGACATCCTGCGGATTTCCAGGAAAAATGCGTGGGTGATCCACCGCGCGCTCGCATCAATGTTGACTGGTCGCGATGCGACGGACCCATTGCTTCCGGGTCTGAAGATGCCGGTGCTCATCGTTTGGGGCGCGGTCGATAACATCACACCGCTCGGCGAGGGTGAAACGATGCACAAGTTGATTCCCGGCTCGCGGTTGGAAGTGATTCCAGGCTGCGGCCATCTCGCGCCCAGTCAGTGCGCGCCGCAGATCGGGCCTACTGTTGCAGGCTTTTTAAGCCAATGAAATGAAGGCACGGAGAATCGGGTGGTTTAGACCCCGATCACATCGCACAATTCTTTCACTGCGGCTGCGCTTTTCTTCAGGGCCGCATCTTCGTCGGGTGTGAGCTTGATCTCAATGATTTTTTCCAGGCCCGCTGCTCCCAGCTTGCAGGGAACGCCGATGTAGAATCCGTCGATCCCGTACTCACCTTGGAGATAAGCTGCGCAGGGAAGAATCTTCTTTTTGTCCTTGAGAATCGCTTCGACCATCTCAGTGGCGGCTGCGGAAGGCGCGTAGTAGGCGCTGCCCGTCTTGAGGTGCTTGACGATCTCTGCGCCGCCGTCGCGTGTACGCTGGACAATCGCTTCCAGGCGATCGGGCGCGATGAGTTCGGTGATAGGGATTCCGGCCACAGTGGAGTAGCGGGGAAGTGGGACCATCGTGTCTCCGTGCCCGCCGAGCACAAACGCGGTGACGTTTTCGACGCTCACTTTCAGCTCTTCTGCGATAAAGGTCCGGAAGCGAGCGGAATCGAGAACTCCTGCCATGCCGATGACACGTTCGCGATTGAAGCCCGCCTGCCGATACGCTGCCTGCGCCATCGCGTCCAGCGGATTGGAGACGATGATCAGGATGCACTCAGCCGATTGCGCGACAATTTTCTGCACAACATCCGACATGATCTTGAAGTTGGTATGCAGCAGATCGTCGCGGCTCATGCCCGGCTTGCGGGGAATTCCGGCAGTGATGACGACGATGTCGGAGTTGGCCGTCGCCGCGTAATCGTTCGCGCCGATTACGTGCACGTCGCGCTTTTCAATGGGCATGGCTTCGAGCAGGTCGAGTGCCTTGCCTTGCGGCACGCCTTCGACGACATCAACCAGGACAACATCGGCCAGTTCCTTGGCCGCAATCCAGTGCGCGGCTGTCGCTCCCACGTTGCCCGCACCAACAATACTTACCTTTTTCCGCATGATTTTCTCTCCAGTAATCAGTAAGCGGAGCTAGCGGTGTTAGCCGCGCTGCGCCTGTGTTAGCGGAGTTGGAAAGTACTTCTGCAAGGGCTAACTCCGCTAAGCTCGCTAGCTCCGCAAACTCCGCTTACATATTCCCGATAATCCGTGTCGCAAACTCGCTGGTGCCCACCTTCGTCGCGCCGGCCGTCTGCCGCTCGAAATCGTAGGTCACGAATTTCTGCAGAATCGTTTTCTCCATCGAAGCCTCAATCAACTTCGCCGCTTCCTTCCAGCCAATAAAATCGAACAGCATCACTCCCGACAGAATCACCGAACCGGGATTAATGACATCCTTATCGGCGTACTTCGGCGCAGTGCCGTGCGTCGCTTCGAAGACAGCGTAGCCGTCGCCGATATTCGCTCCAGGCGCGATGCCGAGTCCGCCTACCTGCGCTGCCGCCGCGTCGGAGATGTAATCGCCATTCAGATTCGTCGTGGCCAGAATGCTGTAATCCGATGGGCGAATAATGATCTGCTGAAAGATCGAGTCGGCGATGCGGTCGTTGACCAGGATCTTCGATTTCCATGCGCCATTGCCGTGGGTCTTGCCGATGGAGTCGAGCGTCTGCTTGACCTCGGCGTACAACTCTTCGCGAAAGCTCGGCGAGCCGAATTCGAGGCCCGGTTCGATCAGCGCGGCATTCTGCTCGATGGTGAGGCCGGGATTGGCATCGAGGTTGCCCAAGATCCAGCTCTCGCGCTCGGTTACGGTCTGCGCGCGAAACTCCTGGGTCGCGACCTCGTAGCCCCACTCGCGAAACGCTCCCTCGGTGAACTTTTGAATATTGCCTTTGTGAACCAGCGTGACAGTCTTCCGGCCGGTCTCCAGCGCACTCTTGATCGCATAGCGCACGAGGCGCTTGGTCCCGAAGATCGAAATCGGCTTGATGCCCACGCCGGAATCGGAACGGATCTTTTTCTTTCCGCCCTTGAGCAGGTCATCATTGATGAATTCGATGAGACGGCCAACATCCGCACTGCCTTGCTTAAACTCGATGCCCGAATACACATCCTCCGTGTTCTCGCGGAAGATGACGATGTCGACCTTCTCGGGGTGCTTCACCGGGCTGGGCACGCCTTTGTAGTACTTGACCGGGCGCACGCAGGCATACAGGTCGAGCAACTGGCGCAAGGCCACGTTCAGTGAACGGATGCCTCCTCCGATCGGAGTGGTCAGTGGTCCCTTGATCGAAACACGCAGGTCGCGCGCTGCCGCCACCGAGTCATCGGGCAACCAGGTGTTGAATTGCCGAAACGCCTTCTCGCCGGCAAAGATCTCGATCCACTTGATGCTGCGCTTACCGCCGTAGGCCTTTGCGACGGCTGCATCGAAGACCCGCTGCGAAGCCTTCCAGATGTCGCGTCCGGTGCCGTCGCCTTCAATAAAAGGAATAATGGGATTATCGGGGATTTGATATTGGCCGTTGTTGTAGCCGATCGCCGCGCCGTCTTTGGGCAGTTCAAGCCCGTTGTAGCTTTTCTGCATGGATTTTGCGATGTCCCTTTCCTCTATACATTTGCAGACCGAGGCTGCTGTCGGCAAATCGCATGGGCTTCGACGCGTCGGGACTGTTTCGACAAGTTCGCGGGGTGAAGTTGGAGGCCGGAATTGGCGTCCAAAACTGACGGCTGAAGGCCGAGGGCCTTACTCAGTGCAAATCGCTCATGCCGTCGCTGTCAAAGCGCGGAATCCCAAAATGCCCACGAAGATGGAGCAGATCCACCGGACTCAGATTTCCAGCCACGGTCACAAGAGTCAGACTTTTCGGAGTCTCGGCCAGGACCACCGCGCCACGCACGTTGACTCCGTCCATCACGACCCAGACATCGGTCGTCCCGTTGTGTACGGGGCCGCCGCCGGCTTTCGTCGTGGTCACCAGGTGCTTCCATCCCCGCAGGTGATAGGCTTCGCGGATCGAAGTGACTGCGCCCTCATCGGGGACTCCCGCATCGCCGAAACGCATGGTGTGTACGCTCACGCCCTCAAGCTTGCGGATGACCTGGCGATCTTCTGCTTGGGAATCCGGAATCATGCCGGCAGCCACGTTGAGCATATTCCGATCGAGCGTGAAGCTGGACTTCATCGCGGCCTGCATGTTCAGCCGATCAAGGGCGGGAGGCGTCCACTCCAGCGGAACCGGCGACTGCGATGCCGCAGCCGTAGACGGCGCGTCGGAAGCCGACTGCGAACCATTTTGCGGCGTCGCGCTCGTTCCCTGCGCAGTTGCTTGAATCCATCCTGTGCACGCCACACACACCGCGACCAGTGTCATCCATTTCATGTTTCTTTAAACGCGAGTCGACGAAAAAAGTTACTGCACCTGTGAACGTCTAATAAATAAAATCGCCGCTCTGTCGTCGTCAGGCAGAATGAGATAAACTCATGCGGGAACGTTTGGGAAGGCCACTTCCGCCGACGTCACGGAGGGCACACAGAAATTGGGAAAGAGCATGGTCCCAAAGAAGATTTTCTTTACCAAAGGCGTGGGCAAGCACAAAGAGCGTTTGACCTCGTTTGAGCTGGCACTCCGGGATGCAGGCATCGCTTCGCAGAATCTGGTTCGCGTTTCGTCGATTTTTCCACCGCAGTGCAAGGTGATCCCGCGCAAGGAAGGTTTGAAGTATCTGAATCATGGCGAAGTAGTTTTCGCCGTCATCGCGGAAAACTCGACGCGTGAGCCGCACCGGCTGGTGGTTTCGAGCATTGGCGTCGCGATCCCGGCTGACCGTGACGCCTACGGCTACCTAAGCGAGCATCACAGTTTCGGCGAGACAGAGGATCAGGCAGGCGAATACGCGGAAGAACTGGCTGCGGAGATGCTCGCGACCACCCTCGATGTGGAATTTGACTCCGACAAGAGTTGGGACGAGAAGAAGGAGATCTACCGCATCTCGAATAAGATTGTTCGCACCAGCAACGTGACGCAGTCGGCCGTGGGTGACAAGCGCGGCCTGTGGACGACGACGATTGCCGCCGCTGTCCTGATTCTCGAAACGTAGGATTACCGATCAACCTTTTCAGGCCAATCTCGCCGTGCGGGGTTGGCCTTGCTGCATCAATGAGCGGCTTTGCAACATCAGTAACTAAGAAAAGAGTTCGTCCATCATGGTAGAGAAACGAAAATACAACGTTGGCTTGGTACAAATGCGCATGGGGCCGGAGCCGGAGGCAAATTTTGCCGCGGCCGTCCGCCATATCCGCGAAGCCGCGCGGCTCGGGGCAAACATCGTGTGCCTGCCGGAACTGTTCCGCGCGCAATATTTTTGCCAGCGCGAAGATCTGCGTCTGTTTGATCTGGCTGAGCCGATTCCCGGCCCGTCGACGACGAAGCTGGGAGAAGTTGCGCGCGAAGCCCGCGTGGTCATCGTTGCTTCGCTGTTTGAACGCCGCGCCCCTGGGCTCTATCACAACACGGCCGTCACTCTTGGGCTCGATGGCAAGATCGCCAGCGTGTACCGCAAGATGCACATCCCGGACGATCCGCTCTACTACGAGAAGTACTACTTTGCGCCCGGCGATCTGGGATTTCGCGCCGTCGATACGGCGTTTGGCCGCGTCGGCACGCTTGTCTGCTGGGATCAGTGGTACCCCGAAGGCGCTCGGCTGACCGCGTTGCAGGGCGCCGAAGTCCTGTTTTATCCCACCGCAATTGGCTGGCATCCGGCCGAGAAGGATGAGTTCGGTGCAGCTCAATACGAGGCTTGGCAAACCATCCAGCGATCGCACGCGATCGCCAATGGCGTCTATGTCGCCGGAGTGAATCGGGTGGGACATGAGCATGGCGATGTGCTGGGCAATCGCGCCGAAGGCCCAGGCCTTCAGTTCTGGGGCGGCAGCTTCCTGGCCGATCCGTTTGGACGCATCGTGGCGAAAGCCTCTCACGACGCGGAGGAGATTCTACTGGGCGAAATCGACGTTGCACTGCTTGAAGACACGCGGCGCAACTGGCCCTTTCTCCGCGACCGGCGCATTGATGCTTACACCCCCATCACGCAGCGCTTTCTCGATCCCGTGCACGCCTGGGCCGCCGATGGGGATCCAAAATAGTCAAATGTTGTTGCAGAAGGTTTCCGCCCGTGAATAGCCCAAAGGGAAAGCCAAATAGCTCCCGTAGGGAGCGTAGGAAAATAGCCCAGGACAAGCGAAGCGCAGTCCTGGGAGAGCGTAGTGAGAAGATTTTCGCCGCCCCGTAGGGTGCGGCAGGAATTTCGAAGGCATCACCCGTTTTGCTGGGACGAAATGACCATCGAACAACCCACCGCAACACCGCGAGCTCTTGGCTACCGCATGCCCGCCGAGTGGGAGCGACATGAAGCCACCTGGCTTGCGTGGCCCCACAATCGCGAGGACTGGCCGGGAAAATTCCAGCCCATTCCATGGGTCTACGCCGAGATTGTGCGGCTGCTTGCGGCCCACGAGAAAGTGCACATTCTCGTCGAGAATGCCAAGGCGGAGAAGCTTGCCACCGGTATCCTCAAACGAGCCGACGCCAATCTTACTCAGGTCATCTTTCACCATTGGCCGACAGACCGTGTCTGGACCCGTGACTCGGGGCCAATCTTCGTCCGAAACGCAGATGGGCGAGTAGCCCTCACGAACTGGCATTTCAACGCCTGGGCCAAATACTCCGATTGGCATTTGGACGATCAGGTGCCTGAGCGCGTGGCGGAACTGCTGGGATTATCGGCGTGGGAGCCCACGATTGAAATTGACGGAGCGCCGAGGCGTCTGGTGCTCGAGGGCGGGTCGATCGATACGAACGGGCAAGGTGCATTGCTCACGACGGAAGAATGCCTGCTGAGCGAAGTTCAGCAGCGCAACCCCGGCGTGAGCCGCGCGCAGTTGGAGCGGGCTTTTCTTGACTATCTCGGCATCGAGCAGGTCCTGTGGCTTGGCCGCGGTGTTGCCGGCGATGACACGCATGGCCACGTTGATGACATCAGCCGCTTCGTCGGCCCAACAACGATCGTGACGGCCATCGAGCCCAACACGAAAGATCCCAACCACGAGCCGCTGGCCGAGAATCTTGCCCGGCTGAAGACAGCGCGCACCCGTGACGGCAAGCAATTCACCATCGTTGAACTGCCGTTGCCGCGGCCGGTTGTCTTTCGCAAGCAGCGTTTGCCGGCAAGCTACGCAAACTTCTATCTGGCGAATGGGCTGGTTCTGATGCCGACGTTTCACGATCCCAACGATCGCGTCGCGCTGAATATTCTGGCCGACGTTTTTCCGGACCGCGAAGTGATTGGCATCCACAGTGTCGATCTGATCTGGGGCCTCGGCGCGCTGCACTGCATGACGCAGCAGCAGCCCGCGGCGGCGGTCGGGGAGGTTTCAGGTTAGAATGATGCTGTCGGGGGAGGTCGTATGAGCTTGAATATAAAGGAAGTGATCCAGATCGCCCGCGCTCAGTTCCAAGAACTGGCTCCAGAACTTCCGATCGAACCAAAAGATTTGCGCCTCGAAGAGATTGAGCGGGAGGGTTCAAATTGGGCAATCACGTTCAGCGTTCCGAATCCCAATTACAGTGCCGAATATCCTTTTGGGCGGGCAGCCGCTTTGTTGGGGGGACCCGGAGCTTCCTCGGGAATTCGGATTGCTAAGGTTGTCGTAGTGGACGGCGATAATGGACAGTTTGTTGCACTAAGGCAACGGGCGGCATGAAGGCAGCAGACAGTCCGTTACTTAAACGTTATATTGGAAAGCCTGTAGTCCTCGACTCAAACCTTCTACTGCTTCATTGGTGCGCCGAATTCGATCCCAGTCTAGTGACCACATTCAAGCGCCTCAATAGCTTTCAGCTTGAAGATATTGATCTGCTCTCCGAGACTCTAACGCTATTCTCGACGCTACGAACTACTCCCCATGTGCTCACCGAGGTCTCTAATCTTGCGAACCAGCTTCCGAGTTGGATCAAGACTTATTGGTCCGAGCATTTCTCCAGGCGAATTCAAATCATTTCGGAACAATGGATATCCGCGGCAACACTGGCCACACGTGATTTTATGTGGCTGGGATTAACGGATGCGTCCCTGGCGGATCTGGCGAAAACACATGTGATCCTCACTCTCGATTTCCGGCTGAGCAACTCCCTGGAATCGCATGGATTGAGTGTGATCAATTTCACCCATCTTCGGAGCCTTTGGCTCGAATGACTGATGCCAAAGCAATGCAGGCTGCTCTCAACGAAGCGCGTCTCGCCGCTGAAGCAGGAGAAGTCCCCATCGGCGCCGTCCTTGTGCATGAAGGGGTGATCCTTGCGCGCGGCCAGAACCGCGTTGTCCGCGACAACGACCCCACCGCGCATGCCGAGATCGTGGGTATCCGAGAAGCGGCGAGGCTTCTTGGCAATTACCGCCTGACCGGTTGCACCCTCTTTGTGACGCTTGAGCCGTGCGCCATGTGCGCCGGAGCCATAATTCACGCTCGGCTCGACCGGCTGGTGTATGCCGCCGCCGATCCCAAGGCTGGCGCATGCGGTTCGGTGCTTTCTGTAATGAATCATCCCCAACTCAACCACAAAATGGCGGTGGAGCAGGGAATTCTGGCTGACGAAGCTGGAGACTTGCTGCGGTCCTTCTTCCGCGAACGACGCAATCAAGCTTGAATATCTTCTGGGATCTAAACGTCAGGATTGATGACGGACTAGCTCTGCGAACACGCGCGAAGCTCGGCTAACACCGTTGACTCCGCTATCTGCGCGTCAACGCCCGGATACGATCCGCCTGATCAGGCCACTTCGCCACTAACTCGGCATAAGTCGCGTTGCGATAGTCCGCGTAGTCGAACCCCGGCGTCACCGTGCATCCCAATAGCGCTACTTTGCCGTCGCCAGTGAGCCGCGTGCCTTGCCACACGCCCGCGTGGACGACCAGCTGCACATGCTGCCCGGCCGCAAGGTCTGGCCCAAGAGTGAAGAGCGTCGAGCGCCCGTCGGGATGCAACTGGAGCATCTCCACGGGGTCGCCGAGATAAAAGTGAAAAATCTCGTCGGAGTCGAGGACGTGCATTTCCGAGAAAGTTCCCGGTTCAAGAAGGTAGTAAATGGCCGTGCCCTGGGCACGCGCGCCGCGTGGCAACTGGACCGTCTCAGGCGACGTGTAGGTTCGCCGGAACCAACCGCCTTCAATGGGATGTGGCTCCAGCTTCAGCAAACTTTTGATCTCGTCGGCAGTCATCGATTTCGATGGTAGCAGCGCAAAAACCGCTAAAATGACGATATGGACGTGCAAGTGTATACAGCTGCCTGGTGCCGCGACTGCCGAGCAGCCAAGCAGTTTCTCGATTCTCACGGAATAGCCTATACCGAGATCAATGTCGATGCCGATCTTGCGGCCTCGGAGGAATTGATTCGCCACGTTGGCAAGCGGGCCATCCCGCAGCTGGTGATCGATGGGAAATGGTTTCAGCCCTACAGGCCGGGACGCGGCCTGCTCTACGACGAGCTTGAGCAGCGGCTCGGTATTTCGCGGTCCTGAGCAGTCGCACCCCGTACAATCAGAGGTTGGTTCGGGGGTCAGAGGTAGCTCGAACCTGGAGCATGTCCTTGATCGAACGCTACACACGTCCGGCGATGGGGCGCATCTGGACCGAAGAGAACAAATATCGCTGCTGGCTCCAGGTGGAGTCGGCAGCGAGCGCCGTGTTGGCCGAAGACGGCGTGATTCCTGCGGAGGCTGCCGAAGCCATCGCCACCAAGGCAAGTTTCTCCGTGGCGCGCATCCAGGAGATCGAAGCCGAGGTGAAGCATGATGTCATCGCCTTCACGACGGCTGTGGCTGAAACCCTGAAGGCGCAAGGGCTCGGCGAGCAATCCCGCTGGCTGCACTACGGGCTCACGTCGAATGACATCGTCGACACCGCGCAGGCATTGCAGGTAAAGCAGGCCTCGCACCTGATCCGCGAGGGACTGACTGCGTTTCTTGCGGTGCTCAAGCGCCGCGCCCTCGAGTTCAAACACACACCGACGATCGGACGGACGCACGGCATTCACGCCGAGCCAACGACTTTCGGTCTGAAAATCCTGAACTGGTATGCGGAGATGGGACGGAACCTGGCTCGTTTCGATGCGGCTGCCGAAGACATGCGCGTCGGCAAACTCTCAGGCGCAGTCGGCACTTTTGGCCATCTGAAGCCGGAGCATGAGGAACGCATCTGCTCGGCGCTCGGGTTGAAGCCGGCACTTGTAGCGACCCAGGTAATTCAGCGCGACCGGCACGCCGCCTACATCTCGACGCTCGCATTGATCGGCAGCACCCTCGACAAGATCGCCGTCGAAATCCGCCACTTGCAGCGCACGGAAGTGCGCGAGGCCCAGGAGTACTTCAGCGAAAAGCAGAAGGGCTCCTCCGCGATGCCGCACAAGAAGAACCCCATCACTTCCGAACAAATCAGCGGCCTTGCGCGCGTGTTGCGCGGCAATGCGCAGGCGGCGTTCGAGAACGTTCCGCTGTGGCACGAACGCGACATTTCACACTCTTCTGTCGAGCGCGTCATCTTCCCCGATTCGACGATATTGGTCGACTACCTTCTGGCTAGGACGACAGACTTGATCGATCGGCTGCTGGTCTATCCGGAACGCATGAAGCGGAACCTCGAGTCGACAGGTGGACTGATCTTCAGCGGACAGCTATTGCTCGATCTGGCGGAGGCAGGTATGTTGCGCGAAGACGCGTATCGGCTGGTTCAGTCGCACGCCATGCGCGCATGGAAAGAGGATCTGCTCTTCCGCGAGGAGGTGGCGCGTGATCCGGAGATTACCAAGCTGCTGAGCCCCGAGAAGCTGGCGCGCACCTTTGATTACACCCGGCAGCTTGGCAACGTCGGCGCCATTTTCAAACGGGTGCTGGGCAGTTAGGGACTGCTCCACGCTGCGAAATTGTTCCACGGGAAACAATTGTGATCGCTGGCGCACGCGAAGCCCTTGCCTGGACGGCCAGTCCAAATTGTTCCACGTGGAACAATTGTATTGGCCAGCACACGTGTTGGCCGGATTTGCGAAATATATGCGCGATTTATGCAGTGGGGTGCGAGGGAATCCATGCATCTGACGGTTGCGATTACGGGGGCTTCGGGAGCCGTGTTGGGTCGGGAAGCGCTGCGGGCGCTCGAGTCCGATGCGCGCGTGGAGCGGGTGCATTTCGTGGCCTCAGAGAATTCGCTTCGCGTGATTGCCGAGGAACTGGGCGTTTCCGGCCGCAATGACCTGGTGGAGAAGCTGCTTGGCGCAAAGCCGGCGAAGACTGTTACGTTTTCTGACTCCGACATCGGTGCGGCCATCGCCAGCGGCAGTCATCCTTCGAATGGAATGATCATTCTGCCGTGCTCGATGGGTACCCTGGCGCACATTGCGCAGGGGCTGGCGGACTCGTTGATCGCGCGCGCGGCTGATGTGACCTTGAAAGAGCGGCGGCCGCTGCTTCTTTGCGTGCGCGAGACGCCATTCAATCGCATTCATTTGCGCAATATGACGCTGGCGGCAGAGGCTGGGGCGACGGTTTTTCCGGTGATCCCGGCGTTTTATAACAAGCCTGTCGATTCGGATGAGATAGCGCGGCAATTCGTGTTTAGGGTGCTGGCGCATTTGGGTCTGGCGCAGCCGGGCGCGTATGTGTGGAAGGCGGAGGAGTGAGAGAGGGAACAGGGAGAAGGGAACAGGGATTAGTTGACACTTACCCTGGCGACCGCAGATACTGCCGACAATGCTGAATCTGGAAAAGCACGGAATTCAGGCCATGACCATGTGCATGTGTTGCATCGGCGGACCTGTCCGTGTGGATCTGGAGCGGCGAATGCGCTAAGCGCAACCGATCTTGAAACAAAACGGCCCGGGTCCTGAATGGATTCGGGTTTCTTCATTTTTAGGTGGTTCTCAGGTTATCGTGGAGTCTCCAAATCGTGCAAGGTGGCTTTTTCTTAAAGAAGAAGGCCACTCGATGGATGTGGGTTCCCTCTGTGCCAACTGGAGAACCGCTGTGACGCGAGCCGTGCACCCCTCACGGGCTCTGCTGCCACAAACCAGCCAACCTGACCGAAGGAGTCGATCATGTCCGAAGAAAAGAAGCGCCAGTTTGCCACCCTTGCCGTTCACGCCGGCCAATCGCCCGATCCGGCCACTGGCGCGCGTGCGGTGCCGATTTACCAGACCACTTCCTACCTGTTTCAAGACGCCGACCATGCGGGGCGCCTGTTCGCGCTGAAGGAGTTCGGCAATATCTACACGCGGATCATGAATCCGACTACCGATGTGTTTGAGAAGCGCGTGGCGGCGCTGGAAGGCGGAGTGGCTGGACTGGCTACGGCGTCCGGTCAGGCGGCGGAGACTCTTACGCTGACGACGCTCGCTTCAGCTGGCGAGGAGATCATTTCGACGACTTCGCTGTATGGCGGGACTTACAACCTGTTCCACTACACGTTGCCCCGGCTGGGCATCCAGGTCAAATTTGTCGACGCGGACGATTTTGACGGGATGCGGGCGGCGATCAACGACAAGACGCGCGCCATTTATACAGAAACGCTGGGGAATCCGAAGCTCGACGTGGTGGACATTGAGCGAATGGCCTCGATTGCGCACGAGAACGGGCTGCCGCTGGTGATCGACAATACGTCGACTTCTCCCGCGCTGGTGCGGCCGATTGAGTGGGGCGCGGACATCGTGGTGAATTCGGCGACGAAGTTTCTGGGCGGGCACGGGACCTCGATTGGCGGAGTGATTGTGGATGCGGGCAAGTTCGACTGGGCAAAGTCGGGCCGGTTCAAGGAATTCACCGAGCCCGATCCCTCGTATCACGGCCTGTCGTACTGGGATACGTTTGGCGCCATTTCGTTCATCCTGAAGGCGCGTGTGCAGGGTCTGCGCGACACGGGCGCAGCGCTGTCGCCGTTCAATGCGTTTCTTCTGTTGCAGGGGATTGAGACGCTGCATCTCCGGCTGGAGCGGCACTCGCAGAATGCGCTCGCGGTAGCAAAGCACCTCGAGCAGCATCCGGGCGTGGAGTGGGTGAACTATCCGGGACTGGAATCGAGCCAGTATTACAAGAGGGCGCAGAAGTATCTGCCGAACGGGCAAGGGGCGCTGATCACATTCGGCATCAAGGCTGGAAAGACGGGGGGCGGCTATGAGGCGGGGAAGAAACTGATCGATGCATTGGAGCTGTTTTCACTGGTAGCCAATATCGGCGACGCAAAATCGTTGGTGATTCACCCCGCATCGACAACCCACCAGCAGCTCTCTGTGGAGGAACAGGCGGGGACGGGCGTCACGCCGGAGCTGGTTCGGCTGTCGGTCGGGATTGAGGACATCCGCGACATTCTTGCCGATTTGGACCAGGCCATCGAGACGGCAAACGGTTACGCGTCTGCAGGGACGACAGAGAAGGCCAGTCTTGCGGCACAATAGAGGGAATGACTGACGCCGAAACTGTGACGCGCGCGGCTGCGGCCGCGAAGAGCCGCGCGCTGGAGCCGACTTACGAAGGCGATTTTGTGCTCCACGATCACCTCGCCTTGGAGAGCGGGCGGGTTCTGGCGAAACCGACGCTCCATTACGCGGTCTACGGGCGCCTGAACGCCGCTCGTGACAACGCGGTACTGGTGTGCCACGCACTTTCGGGGTCGGCTCTGGTGGGTTCCTGGTGGCCTGAAATCTTTGCGCCCGGCGCGGTGTTGTCGCTGGACCACGATTTCGTGATCTGCATCAACTTGCTTGGTTCTTGCTACGGCTCTACGGGGCCCGGTTCGGTCGACCCGGAGACCGGCCTCGTGTATGGGCCGGATTTTCCATTGGTTTCGATCCGGGATAACGTCCGGGCGCAGGCACAATTGCTCGATTCGCTCGGGATTCGGCGGTTACGGCTGGTGCTGGGTGGATCGATCGGGGGCATGCAGGCGCTGGAGTGGACGATTCATGACCCGGAGCGGGTCGAGCGCGCGGCGATTATTGCCGTCGCCCCGCTTTCGGCCATGGGGCTGGCGCTGAACCATCTGCAGCGGCAGGCGATCCAAAACGACCCGGACTGGGATGGCGGCTACTATCTGCCGCAACGTCAGCCGAAGCAGGGCCTGGCACTCGCGCGGCAAATTGGGATGCTCAGTTACAAGTCGGCGGAGCTCTTTGAAGAACGGTTTGGGCGAAATCCGAACCGGAACGGCGAAGATCCGTGGGCGCTGGACAATCAGGGAGGCGGCCTGGTCGGCGGGCGGTTTGACATTGGCGGCTATCTCGACCATCAGGGACAGAGGTTCATCGACCGATTCGATGCGAATGCCTATCTGGCGATCCTTCGCACCATGGATAACTGGGATCCACTGCGTGGAGGCAGAACCCCGGAAGAGGTATTTGGCGCAATTAAAGCCAAGCTGAATTTTGTGGGGATCAGTTCGGACTGGCTGTTTCCTGCGGTGCAGGTCCGGGAATTTGCCCAGGCCATTCGAAATACGGCAGTCAACGTGGAATACCGCGAGATGGTCAGCGCGCACGGGCATGATGCGTTTTTGGCCGAGCAGGTTGAGCTCGTTCGGCTCCTTCAATAGCCCACTCTTCAAGCGCGAAATCCGGCCCGGAACACTTTTCCCGGACGCGGTGTCTAAGGCGGTATGCTTTGGACGCCTGTCACGCATCCAAACTCCGCGATAGGGCGTGCCGGGGAGGGAGAGTTGGCTGAACAGCGCAAATCTGTCCCAACTCCGGCCGGACTTGTTTCTGGAAACAAATCTTCCCCGATGGGTTCGATGCTTTCGGTCCGCCATCGACAACTTTGCTTGTCACAGGGGCCGTTGGTTTCTATAATCCTCCCAACGTCGCACCGGAAACTGTGGCACGGTTCCGACCCGATCTCCAGTGCTCAACCGCCAACAAGAAGGGTTGTGCATTTCGCGAAAGAGTGCTTGAATATTCATTCCACTTTACGTATCTCCCAGGAGCAATGAATGAAGAAGATAGTCTTTGCATCTGTGATGGCATTGGCAAGCATTAGCCTTGTTGCACCAATGCTGCACGCACAGGACCAAGCGAGTGGCACGATCCAAATCAAAGATCCCGCCGAGTTCAATGCCTATCAGCAGGCAACCACCCAGAGCGATCCCAAGGCCAAGGCTGCGGCCCTCGAACAGTTTCTAACCCAATATCCTCAAAGCGTAGTCAAAAGCGCCGTTCTGGACATGCTGATCGACACCTATCAACAGATCCAGGATCCGGATAAGACACTCAGCGCTGCCAGCCGCCTTCTCCAGGTTGACCCCAACAATATGAAGGCGAATTTCATCTCGGTCTTTATTAAAAAGACCCAGTGCGCCAGGAGCGTGGACGCTACGGGCAAGTCCAAAGATCCTCAAACTTGCGACGATGCCGCTGCTTTGGCCGAAAAGGGACTCCATTTGCAGAAACCGGCAGCGGTTTCCGCCGACGAATGGACGAAACAGACGGGTGCCACGTATCCGCTTTTCGATTCGGCGGTTGCCCTGGACGATACCGTGGTCAAGAAGGATTACAAGGCAGCGCAGGATGAGTACCTGGCGGAGCTGAAGCTCTATTCCGACGAGCAGAGCAAGACCGCCGGGCTGAACGACACCTTGTTGCTGGCCCAGGCCTACAGTCAGCCCGGACCCGCCCAAGACCTGGTGAAGGCTGTCTGGTACTACGCGCGGGTGTGGAATTTTGCGCCGGCGAACTACAAGGGGCAGATCGAACCGAAGCTCGAGTATTACTACAAGAAGTACCACGGAGCTCTCGACGGACTGGACGCGATCAAGAGCCAGGCGCAGACCTCGGTTTTTCCGCCATCGAATCTCCATATCGATCCTGCCAAGAGCCCGCAGGAGCAGATACACGATCTGATCGTGTCCACGCCTGATTTGACGACGCTCGCGCTGGCCGACAAGGAAACAATTCTGGCGTTTGGGTCCAAAGAGGACGCGGATAAACTCTGGGGCTTGCTGCAGGGCAAACAGACGCCGGTTCCCGGCATTGTCATCGACGCCACAGCAACCACGATCAAGGTGGCAGTTACGCAGGACGCGAAAGATGCCAAGGTCGCCGACTTCATCGTCAACCTGAAGGAACCGTTGAAGGATGCGGAACTGAAGCTGTATCAGCCCGGATTTGAATTCAAGACGCAGCCTTCGGCCGAGCTGGATGGGACCTACGACACGTATACGCAGATTCCGGCTGCGGATGCCAAGCCGGCCACGGACACGACTCCTGCCACTGCGGCCACTGCGCAGAGAGCAGAGATCGTGCTCAAGGACGGATTTGTGCAGCCGGAGAAGAAGAAGGCGCCGGTGCATCATGCGCCTGTGCACAAGAGAGCTCAATAGCGAGGACGAAACGATAAACCGCCGATCGCCCCGGAACATCGGGGCCTCAGCCTGAAGTTTCCTGGGAATCACGAAGGGCAGCCTGCATAGGGCTGCCCTCTTTGTTTTTTGGGGAACAGGGACTGGGACTAAGGGCTCAGGGGCAAAGTGAGGGCTTATTCGCCGAGCATGATTCTCTGGATCCCCGTGGCCCGGCCTGTTGCCGGATCGCAGGAGACGAGAGCTGCGCAGATTTTCGGATTCCCTTTAGCGGCTTCGAACTTGCCGGGCATCCCGGTCAGGAAGCGATGCAATACGAGATCCTTGTCGACGCCGATGACGCTATCGTATGGGCCGCTCATGCCCACGTCGGTCTGGAAAGCCGTTCCGCCGGGGAGAACGCGCTCGTCCGCAGTGGGAATATGCGTGTGGGTGCCGAGGACAGCGGTTACTTTTCCATCCAGATGCCAGCCCATGGCGACTTTCTCGCTGGTGGCTTCGGCATGAAAATCCACCACAATGACTTTGGCCTTGATCTTGGCGAGCAGATCGGTGGCGGCATGGAAGGGGTCGTTGGTGCCGCTCATGAAGACTTTGCCCATGAGATCGACGATGGCGTAGGGCAGGCCCTTGTTGGGTCCCTCGGCGATGGTTCCTTCATAAACTCCGTAACCGGGAAGGCCGGGGTGCATGTTTGCTGGACGCAGGACGCGGCGCGCGCGGTCATGGCTGCCGGCGGGGACAGCGCCAAGATAATCAAGCAATTCCCGCTTGTCCCAGACATGGTTGCCGGTTGTCATGACGTCGGCGCCCAGGTCGAAGAGCTCATCGACGATCTGCGGGGTCACGCCAAATCCCCCCGCGGCATTCTCGACGTTCATGATGGTGAGGTCGACATTGTGGGCTTCGCGCAAATGTCCGATGTGCTCACGCACGATCCGGCGTCCCGCGCTGCCGAAGATGTCGCCGACGAAGAGGATGTTCAAGGGTGATCGATGCCTCTGGAGAAAGGGAACAGGGAACAGGGATCAGGGGTTAGGAACGACATCGACGTGCGCCCGCGATTGGGAGAGAACTGCAAGGTCAAACCTCAGGGGCTAAAGCCCGCGTTAATGGATCCAAGTTGCGGCACGACTGAAGTCGTGCCCTGTTACAAAGCTGATTGAGGTTCGTGCTTTCCCATGTCTCAAAAGCGAGACATGGGGCACCCATTTTCGCTCGACTCGGGACACTGCTCTGACACTTCGTGCCTCATCGAGGCGCTTTCTTCACAGCCGGTAAAATCGGTTCCCTATTCCCGGCCTTCTGATCCCTGATCCCTGTTCCCTGATCCCTGTTCTTTTCGCATCAACGGGAACAGAATTACGTCGCGGATGGACTTCGATCCGGTGAGCAGCATGGTGAGGCGGTCGACGCCAATCCCTTCGCCTCCAGTCGGAGGTAGCCCGTAGGCGAGGGCGCGGACATAGTCCTCGTCCATTGCGTGGGCTTCGTCGTCGCCACGGTTTTTCTCGGAAAGCTGCTGCTCGAAGCGTTTGTGCTGCTCGACTGGATCGTTGAGCTCGCTGAAGGCATTGCCCAACTCGAAGCCGCCGGCGAAAAACTCGAAGCGTTCGACGTGTTCGGGGTCATCGGGCTTGGCCTTGGAGAGCGGCGATACGAGCGTCGGGTAGTCGTAGATGATGGTTGGCTGGACGAGGAATGGTTCGACCACGGCTTCAAAAAGGTTATAGATTGACTTGCCGAGAGGCGCGCCCTTCAGGGAGTCGTAATAAACCGCAGTGACGGCGCCATGGATTGTCTTCAGCTCGGCGAGCCGGTCCGGGACGATGGTGGTGGTCTGGCAGGCGGCTTTTTCGAGCGAGCTCATTGCGGCATGAAGCCGGGATTGAAGAACCTGCGTGGTGGCGAAGGCTGTTTCGGCTGGTTTAGAGCCTGCTTCCTGCGGCCAGAATTCGCGGATCGCTTCGCGCATCGTGAGCCGCTGCCACTTCGCCAAATCGATCGTGTTTCCGTCGAACTCGACGACGCTTGTTCCATTGACCTCACGCGCGACAAACTCGACCAGCTCCTCAGTAATCTGCATCATGTCGAGGTAATTCGCGTAGGCCTGGTAGAACTCGAGCATCGTGAATTCAGGGTTGTGCTGGGTGCTGACGCCTTCGTTGCGGAAGTTGCGATTGATCTCGTAGACGCGGTCGAGTCCGCCTACCACGAGGCGCTTGAGATAGAGTTCGGGCGCGATGCGCAGGAACAGATCCAGGTCGAGGGCGTTGTGATGGGTCTTGAACGGCCGGGCTGCAGCGCCGCCGGCGATCTGCTGCATCATCGGTGTTTCGACTTCAAGATACCCACGGCTGTCAAAGAATGTTCGCAGCGCGCGAAGCACTTTGGCGCGCTTGACGAACACTTCGCGGCTGTCGAGATTGGTAAACAGGTCGACATAGCGCTGGCGATAGCGCAGCTCCACGTCCGCCAGCCCGTGGAATTTTTCTGGCAGCGAGAGCATGGCCTTGGAGAGAAATGTCAGCCGCTCCACATGCACGGTGAGCTCACCGGTGCGAGTGCGGAAGAGATAACCGGTCACGCCAATGTGGTCACCGAGGTCCAGGAGCTTATAGAGTGCGAAGCCGTGTTCTCCAACCGCATCAAGGCGGACATAGATCTGCAGACGCTCGCCGCCCTGCTGCAGGGTGGCAAATCCGGCCTTGCCCTGTGCGCGCACAGCCATAAGGCGTCCCGCGACCGCGACGGTGACACGATTGGCTTCGAGCTCTTCGCTCGCCGCCTTCTCCCACTTGGCTCGGACGTCGGGAATGTTGTGCGAGGCAGGGAATTGATTGGGATACGCCGACTGCCCCAACTTTTCAATTTCGGTTAATTTTGACCTGCGGAGCTCGAACAAATTGCGCTCAAACTCGGAATCGAACGGGATGTTGTCTGCTGTCATTCTCGCTTGTGCTCAAAAGGGAAGTATACCTGCTCGTCCGATGGCGCTGTATGCTGGTGAGTACGCCGATGCCGTTTCAGAATCCAGCTCCCGAGAACAAGACGCAAGGTAAGACTGCAGGCGGGTTTCAAAGCCTTGTCCAGGCTGAGAAGCTGATGCAGATCGCGTTTGTTCTGCCATCGGCGATGATTATCGGATGGCTCGCCGGGGCCTGGGCCGATACTAAATTGCATCAGTCGTGGATCATGATCGTCGGGGTCATCTTCGGCTGCATCTCGGGCCTCTATTATGTAATCCGATTGGCAATGGATGCCGAGAAGAGCGCGGGGAAAACGGCCTCATCGGTCAAAACAGCAGATAAATCCGGCATCAACAAATGACGACACAGGAAACTCATCCCATCGTTAATCTGACCGATGAGGCGCTGCAGGGGATGCTCAAGCGCGCCCTTTGGATTACCGTCGTGCTGGGTGCGCTCGGGTCGGCTGCTGTTGCGATTGGATCGAACTGGCGCAACGGCGCCATGCTGCTTACCGGCGCGGCGATCTCGGCAGCCAGCATTCTGGAGTGGCGGCACCTTGTTCGTGTCTTTAATGCGCGGATGGATAAGCAGCGGACACCGACCAGCGCAGCCGCGGTAGTGGTTTTCTTTGTGATTCGGCTCACCGTTTTCGCAGGGGTCATTTATGGTAGCCTGAAATGTTTCCAGGGATCGGTTGTCGCGCTTCTTTGCGGCCTCGCTTTGGCAGTTATGTCGATTGGCTGGGAAGTGATTCGTTTGTTGCGAGACTAAGAATCCTGGACTGAGAATTCCAAAATCCAGGAAATTCCTGGCAAAACAGAAAGAACTTACGATTCATGCAAGATACCTTCGCAATTACCCGCCTGTTGAACTCCTTGTTTGGCGGCCCGGTTTCGGCGCTGCAGCACGCAGTCGGCATTCAATCGACGGCGGCGACAGCGATCGACAACGCGTATGCACTGGAAGTGCTGGTGGCGCTCGGGCTGATCGCTTTCTTCATCCTCGTGCGTGTCAGTTTGTCGGTGGAACAGCCGAACCCGGCACAGCAGGTCGCCGAGATGATTCATGAAGCGATTGGCGGGCAGGCGGAGCAGATTATCGGGCACGGGTATCAGTCATTTCAGTCGTTTGTCACCTGCATTTTTCTATTCGTCTTACTGAATAATCTGCTCGGCGCGATTCCGGGCATTCCTGCGCCGACTACCCATCCCGTCGTGCCATTAGGTCTCGCGGTTCTAACATTCCTCTATTACAACTTCTATGGCATTCGCGTGAACGGCCCCATCGGTTATCTGAAGCAGTTTGCCGGACCGATCTGGTGGATGGCGCCGCTGCTGTTTGTGATCGAGGTCATCTCCCATCTGGCGCGAATTCTGTCCCTCACTGTCCGTCTCTACGCCAACATGTTTGCCAGCGACCTGGTGACGCTGGTTTTCTTCTCTCTAATCCCCATTGCGGTTCCGGCTATTTTTATCGGCTTACACATTGCGGTTTCACTCATTCAGGCATTCGTATTCATGTTGTTGACCATGATTTATCTGTCGCTGGCGGTTTCGCACGAACACTAAGAACAGCTGTTAGCCGCTAGCTTCTAGCTGCCAGCTAGTTCGTGCAACACTCGACGGACCGGACTGAAAACTGGGATTCAGGTCTGTCGCGAGGAAGAGCTAGAGGCGAGGAGCTAGCAGCTAAAAGCTGCTTCAAAAAAAGATTCCGCCGGAGAGAGCTTCCGCTTCGGAACAACGGAAGGCTGCAAGCGTGAGGGGGCCAGCACGGTGAGCCTCAACCACCCACTGGCGGCCAATTCAAAGGGAAGCTGGAGAACTATGCAGAAGCTTCAATATGTATTCATCGCACTGGCGGCCCTTTGCTTCGCGATTCCGGTGTTTGCGGATGGCGGCGCAGGAGCAGCCAGCTTTGCTCCGATCGGAGCCGGCATCGGCATGGGTATTGCCGCCGGTCTTTGCGGACTGGGTCAAGGCAAGGCCGTCGGTTCTGCCGTCGAGGCACTTGCCCGCAACCCTGGCGCGCGCGCTGGAATTTTCACCTTCCTCGTGCTCGGCTTGGCGCTCATTGAATCACTCACCTTGTTTACTCTGGTCATCGTTTTCGTCAAGATCTAGCGAGTTCGGAGCGGTCACCAACAGAAAAGGCCCCGCATGTCGGGGCCTTTTCTATTCCGCTTCGCTGTCAATCATCCATCTATTGAGTTGCCGTATCCGCATGTGCCGGAACGCCCCGCAGCGTTTGAACGGCCTGCCCGTAGCTGGATCCCAACGGCACGGGAACAAACTGTGTTTCATCTTCCACGGTGTCGAAGCTCTTGGTCTTGAAGAAAACCCGGCCGCTCATCACCATTTGAAAATGCACGATACGCCACTGGTGGCTGCCCACGTCAGCCTGTTCGAGGACGATCCAGCCACCCTTGTTGAGCCTGCCCAGGATGCCCCACCCGAAGTCGACGTCCTGCTGCAAGTGGCCTTCCAGCCTCGCTACGCGCCCTTGTGCTGCATCGATCCAGAGTTCACCCCTCATCGCGGTCAAGGCCTCTGTCTCGAGATCTGGAGGATTGAACCTCGGGTCCGGACGGAAGACAAACTTCTCGACTTTTCCATGCGGACTATCCATCTCGCCGGCATATTGGTAGATGAATGCGTTGGGCAGTGCTCGCATCACCTTCAAGACACGGCCCGTGTCCTCGTCTTCCGATTGCTTGCGGTGGCGTTGGCGGCCAGGGTCAGCGAGGAGGGCGCTTAGACGAGTCTCTTCTTTCTCCTCGTCAGCGGAACTCAGCGGCTGATCGTCGATTGCAACGAGTCGGGCAACGGCCCCATCCTTGGTCTCAAAGATCTCCTTGGTGGTGGTGAGACGCGGACTGGATTTGCGCAGACGATACCGCATCGGATGCTGCGTGTCCTGAACGCTGGTCAACTCGACTGCCAAAGCGCGCTTCACCAGCTCCAAGTCCGCTGCGTCCTCGCGGGCCGGCGCGGGCACCGCACTCATGGATCCCAGCACCAGCAAGGAGAGAATCCCGCGCAAATGCTGCAGACGAGCGCGATTCTGTTGTGGATGCAAAGGAGCGCCGGACACGATTTGGGGCTTTCCCTTTCCGGGGGACCTCGGCGGCACCAGGGGTTCCCAGCGGGACGCTCCTACACGATGGGGTGGAAACGGGGCCTTGTCGCAGGGGGCGAACTGAAAGCCGCCATGCAGGATATCGAGAGTCTTGAGTAACCGGAGAACCGCACTAGAGGCCATGCGCCATCCAACCCACTCTGCAGCGGTCCATGGTTTATTAGACGCATCGGTTACTTCCGGGTTTCTTGAATTGAAGGAATCGGGGTTTCTTGCGTATAGTTCGGGCAGGGCCTTGGGATTTTCAGGAATTGTCAAAGCATTATGAATGATTGGCCGGCCTCACTGGCGAATTTATAGAAACAGTCTTGATACCCTGAAGATACTCGAAAAAATGCCTCGGAAGGAATTACATGGCAACGGAGAACGGTATCGCTCGCATTGGAAAGACGGTCGTGATTCGGGGTGAGCTGAAAGGCAGTGAAGACTTGATCGTCGATGGGCAATTGGAAGGGACCATCAGTCTTACGGAAGGGCGGCTGACCATTGGACCCAACGCAAATGTTGCCGCCGACCTGACGGCGCGAGAAGTCCTGATTCTGGGACGGCTGCAAGGTAATATTATGGCAAGTGGCCGTGTTGAATTGCGGGCTGGAAGCGTGGTTGAAGGAGATGTCCACGCGCTAAGACTGGCGGTTGAAGAGAATGCAGTCTTCCGCGGCAAGGTCGATCTTACCCAAGGTGCAAAATCTTCAGAGGGTTCGTTAGGATCGAACGCGGCGACAGTCCTCTGATCCGCAATCGGTCTCTTTCGATAGGGTCTTCCCGGAAAGCACTCTCTTCGGAGAGACGCTTTGGCATGTTGGCTCGTGCGAAACCGGTCTGTTTCTTCCAACCCTCAACCTGCATGCGGTCCAGTTGATTCTCCATTGCCCTGGCAAGGGGTTTTCGAGTGATAAGGCGTCTGTTCGATAAGAAAACCGAAGTCATTACCCCTGTCTCGGGTCCTACCGGTCCAAAATATCCTCGGCATTCCGGCGGGTGGGACGCGTTGCGTAAACGCCTTCACGCGGAACCGGGGCTGCGCGTGGCCGATGCAGGCGCCACGTCGCCGACAAACATCAATTACCTCACCAATCTTGGGCATAGTATCTTCCTTTGCGACCCAGTCAATGAGGCGCTTAGCGGAAACTGGGTGCACGGCAAGGATGAGGACGAAAACCCGATCTGGAACGTCGACGGTTATCTCGAACATGCGCTCCAGTTCTCGGGCCGGACCTTCGATGCCGTGCTTCTTTGGACAACTCTGGATTACCTTCCCGAAGCCCTTGTTAAACCCGTTGTCGATCACCTTTATCTAGCTATGAATCCCGGTGGACAGGTCCTTGCGTTCTTTCACGCCCGCTCAAAAGAAGAAGAAACAGCGTATTGCCGCTTCCATGTGACGGATTCCGATGAAGTCGAGATGCAAGTCGCGCAGCCCTTTCCGATTCAGCGCGCTTTTACCAATCGCAGCATTCAGGCCCTCTTCTCGCGCTGGTCCGGATTCAGGCAATTCCTTGCCAAGGATGGCCTCTACGAAGTCATCATCACGCGCTAGTCTCGGGTCTCATAAGCCATCGTTCCCAACCAGCTTGGCAGATGGGCGCCGCAGCCGCATGACTGCAGGGCTTTGACTTTATGACTCCGGATCTATTCTTACGAAAAGGGAAGCCAGGGCTGCAGTTCCACCGGCTCGCTATTTCCGATTGAATCCGAGTCGGGTCGATCATCGGGGCGGCGCTGTCCCAGCTTGTTTTCCTCGCGAATTAAATTCACAAGTTTCTCGATCCGGCTCCTGTACTCGGTTGAGACGAAGGCGCTGTGCGCGTACCGCCTTTTATAAGACTCCAATTGGTCCGGAAAATGTTGACTCACGAAGCTGAGGAATGTCGGCAGGGAACATGACTTGAGGAAGAGCGCGCCGGCTGCAAAGAAGCTGGCGTCGGCCGCAGCGGCGGCTTGTGCGACAGCCCTGATTGACCTGGGGCTATCGGTAATCCCGGGCATGAGCGGTGAACACATGACACCGGCGCGGAGTCCTGCACGCCGTAGCCGCGCCACGGTGCGTATTCGAAGATCAGGACGCGGCGCGCGCGGCTCAAGGATATGCGCCAGTTTTTGATCGACGGTCGTTACGGTGAGATGAACCGTGAGTTTGTGGCGCTTCGCGATTTCCTGCAGGAGATCCAGATCGCGGAGGATAAGTGTCGACTTGGTAATGATGCCCAACCCAAAACCGCTGGTGCGGGCGAAGACATCCAGCAGCGAACGAGTGATTCGCTGGGTGCGCTCCAATGGCTGAAAGGGGTCGGTCGCCGTGCCTAAGGCAATCTGGGTTCCTGGTTTCAACTGCTTAAGTTCCTGCGCCAGGAGCCAAGCGGCGTTCTCTTTGAAGTAAATATTATGTTCAAATTCCTCAGGTGGAAGTTCCAGAAACTCGTGGGCATAGCGCGCATAGCAGTACCGGCATGCAAACTCGCAGCCGCGATAGGGATTGATGGCATACGTGAAAGGCAATCTTCGCTTCGAGTTCACCTTGCACAAGATGGAGCGCGTCGGCAGCGGGCGATACTCGGTGAGGCATCCGGTCGAGTCGAGCGGCGCATTCGCCGCGCGTTGAGCCAGCTTTGAGATTTGTTTCGAGTCGAGGATGGGGAAGAGCGATGTTATTTTCGCCATTTGTTCGCCTTTTACGAACAGTACTCTGACCTCGCAGAGCCGTCAACGGCGACTTTTTCACAGATTGAAATGCTGGCTTCAAGTGCCGGCCGTATCGGCTACGATTTGCTTGGTCGAAGGCCTCGTTGGGTTCCGCAAGGATGGTGGAGTCGAACCCGGGAAAAAACTTCCATTCGTTTCGCATCCAACTTGGCGGGAAAGATCGTCGCGCTGCAGAGGCGGAGCCTAACGAAATCCCAAATCTGTTTGGGACAACGAAGGCAGCTTGCACAACGCATTTCTATTTCATTCAGCAGACGGAGGATTCATGAGTTTGTTCAAGGGAACTTGCATTACCTGGCTGGGGCACGCGACAGTCTTAATACAAACCGCAAAGGGCACCAATCTACTGATTGATCCTTTTATTGCGCAGAATCCGAAGTATCCCAAGGAATATGTTCTTCCCGAGAAGATCGACTATGTCCTGCTCACCCATGGGCACGGTGACCATATCTCCGATGCCGTCCCCGTGGCTACAAAGCATGGGTCAACGATCGTAGCAATCTACGAACTATCGGCCTATATAGCCGGCAAAGGGGTTCCGAATACAATCGGCATGAACCTGGGCGGGACTGTGCAACTTCAGGATGTGGCAGCGACCATGGTCGAGGCCACACACTCTGCCGCGGCTCAAGACGAAGAAGGAACGCACTACGTTGGAGTGGCCACGGGCTTCGTCCTGGCGATTGATGGAGGGCCGGTTCTTTATCACTCGGGAGATACAAACGTATTCGGAGACATGAAGTTGATTGCTCAGCTTTATCATCCCGAAGTCGCTATGTTACCGATCGGTGGTTACTACACCATGGGACCTAAGGAAGCTGCGCTCGCTGTGGAGCTGCTTCAGCCAAGGATGGTGCTGCCGATACACTTCGGGACATTTCCGCCGTTGAAAGGTACGCCCAAGGAATTGGAATCGCTAATCGATGCCAGCATTCGAGTGATCCACTGCGCGCCGGGAGAAGCAATCAAATAACGGAGCATCCTGGAAATCTATACAGCGCAAAGGGAGGGGAGGTGAGTGCCTTTGCGTTGGCTGGTCATCCTATTTCCCCGCTGCTGCTTTTCTCTGCTCTGCCCAACGCCTCTTCACGGCTTCGGCGATGCGCCTGCGTCCTTCCGGTGTCAGGTTTCGCTTCTTTCGCGCAACTCTCTTACCGGCTCGAGCAGGCTTATACTTCCCCTTGGATGCCCCATTGAGCAGGGTGCGCGCCTTTTGCAACTGAGCAATCTCGCGATCGATTTGCACCAGAATCTCTGAAACTCCCATAGCTCCTCCTTACACACGCTTATAAGTGGCCCACTCAATGTGGTCTCTACGTGACCAAGTACTCGCGATTGGCAACTTGTGTTCTGAATCACAATACGCAAATCTTGTCCAATTTACAAATAAAAAAGCGCAACCTCCCGCGGGCATGGCGTATTGGCAAGATATGGTTTCACCAAACCAATTAAATTCAAGTAACTAACGCGGAATGGCAAGGAAGCTAAATTGGTCGGAAGCCAGATCACGACCTATATAACTAAAGTCACTTATTGTTGAGAATGAGGGCTCGAATCGGCGGATAGAAGCTCATGCGGAAGGTCTGCCCCGCGACTTCATTCAAACTTCCTCTTTTTCACATTGGAATGTTGAGATGGAGGTAGCGACTCTTCGGGGAGTATAGCCTGTTGGCAATCTACATTTCGCGCGTGTATTTTGTGGTTTCTGACTTCTTGCTATTCTGTGCGGGAGGCGAAGGCGGACCCGCTAGCTCCTGATTACCCAGGCGCAAGTTGGGCGTCTCTGCCGCACGATAATTGCGCAGTTCGCGCAGTATCTCAGCTTTTTCACGAGCATACTGTCCGGCAAGCCGAGTCAACGCGTAAGTGATGATGTCGCTGTGATGCAAGTCCTGGACCGTAGGATCGCGCTTCATGTTCAGCCACAACCTATGCACCAGTTGAACGTCGTCCGGGCTGAGTGTGGGAGCGTGTGGTCCGATGTAAAACACGCTGGTCTCGCCATTGGGGCCGATCACAAAGAAATTGAACTGGCGCTTGGGTTCCGGCAGCGCTTCCCAGGCCTGTCCCAGATGAAATGCCTGGTCTTCCGGGGTCATGGAACTCGAGGCGCCAGAAACCACCGAATCTACCTCCAGCGAATTTGCTCCTTGCGCCAAGGCGGCAAAAATATCTCCCGCGGGAACCACAAGCAGGGAAACTCTTTTGCCAAAGCTTTCGGCCACTGAAACGGCTTTGGTGAAGAGCATCTGCTCATGTTCGCTGAAGCTTTGTTGTTCGGCGCTTAGATACTCCGGGCCTCCGACGCCCATCATGCGGACACTTAGAACCACAACGTCCCGATCTTCTGTCCTTGTCCGTGACAGCACCCACTTCAATGCGACTGGATTTGCCGCATCATGCATCGTGACCATGATGGCGCCGGGGCGAATGGCGATGGATTCTCTGCTAATGGAATCCTGATGTTCCAGTTGAAAGTGATCTTTCATCTGGCGCGCAGTCACTGCGTGTTTACGCAGATTCTGCCGTTCCGAAATCGTAAAGATAATGAAAAATGCCGCCGCGAAAGCGATTCCGCTGACGGTAGCGATGGACTTCGTAAAGAGATTCGTGACGGCAGTCGAAAGCAACACCAGAAAGACACAAAAGAGTCCAACAGGGACTTCCGTCTTTCCAATTGTGATATTCGGAGGAACCTTCCATCCGCGCTCGCCATGATACTTCCAACGCAGGACGAGCATGGCAAGGCTATTAAAAGTGAAGGACCAGATCACCCCGAAGGCATACGCCTCGCCCAAGGTGATGACATTGCCGCGGCTCACGATGATCGTGAACATCTGCAGTCCGAAGACGAGGTTCACAATCCGATGGCTGGTTCCAAATCTCGGATGTGGCTTGCGGAACCAGTCGGTCAGGACTCCGTCTTCCGCCACGCGCATCAATACGCCCGTCGAGCCGATCATGGATGTATTGATGGCGCCGGAGAGGATGAGAAAGCCCACGAACACAACAAAGATGCGGAATGCGATGCGCCAGAACTCAGGCCCGACCATGTACATGGCGAGACCCGCGATCAAGTTGTCCTGATAGATGTGGGTTCGCTCATATGCCGGAATCAGCATCGAAGCCAACAATGTGGCTCCGCCCGTAAAAATCAAACTATAGATTGCAATAACAATGGCAGCGCGCTTGAGATTCTTCAGCTTTGGATGCTGTATCTCGCGATTGACCTGAGCCAGGCTCTCTTCGCCGGACATCGCGAGGATGGAGTGGCCGAATGCCATCAGGATCCCAAACATACCGAGGTACGGAAGCAGATGCGTCCCTTTGAGGAAGCCCAATGCATCATCACTGAAATGGAGATTCGATGAGACGGGCGCGGCAGGAAGATGGATGCCCCGGATCAATACCGAATAACAGCCCCATAGCAGCAGAATGACCACCATCACGGTGGTGATTTGCATGACTCGCAAAGCCTTGTCGCTTGATTCTTCGATGCCCTTGATGTTTTGCCACCAGTAATAGATGGTGACAGCGGCGGCAAAGACGGCCGAGGTCGAATTCATGCCGAACTGGAACGGGTCGCCGTGCGCGTCCATTAATGCGGGAGGCAACCAGTGGCTCTGGGCGGCAACCGTCATTAACTCATTCATCAAGCCGGTAATGTATTGTCCCGCGGAAACGCCGGAGATCGGTCCTGTGAGGATGTAGTCGAACATCAAGGCCGAAACGCTCAGCTTGGCAAACGTCCCGCCGAGGGCCTCTTTGACGACGCGATAAACGCCGCCCCGCGTAAACATCGAACAGCTCTCGACGTAGACCGCTCGCACCGCGAAACTGAACAGCATGATCCCGAGAATGAACCAGGGAGCAGCCGCACCGACGGCCTGTTCGGCAATGCCGCCTGCGTAGAATGCCGATGATCCGAGATCGTTGAGAACGATGGCGGCGGCGCGCCAGAAGGAGATGAACGTGAGCATCACGGAGGATGCCACGATGAGCCGCACGCGGTCCGAAGGTGGGGCTACGGTCGTTCGAGTAGATGCCATCAGCAAGTACCGACAAAGCTGCCGGCCGTTCAGAGTCTTGATGGAGCGAAAATCCCGTCCGCCCTCGGCTGAGTGTATTTCCGAAACAATACCTAGTCAACCAAAATAGGAGAACGTTCTATTCAAGGTACTTGCACGTGCCATCAGTCACGGTGCGCGTGTTACTCGTCGCCAAACAGTTCTTTCCCATCTTCGACAAAGCTGATCAATACGACCACCGTCGACCCCGCCAGTCCAACGAAGAACATTATCTCGAGTAGACGCATGCCAAGAATCGCGATCTGCATGCCTTCGATTGTAGCTGCTATTTGCCCCGTTCCAGCAAACAAAGCGGGGATTCGTCGGCCTCCACACGAGAATTGAATAAATTGAAAGCGGCGTGACGGTGCGCGGCACTTCGCGTGCCGATGCCATGCGGTAAACTCGGCGAAGAATGCGTCGCATTTCATGGAGGTTATGGGCGGCTGCCGGTCTCTCTGCCGGACTGCTCGAATTGCCGTTCCCGTTAGCGGGGCCGATGCCTCCGTGGCGCAGTGTCTTTGCCTGGTTCGGGTTGATTCCGCTTTTGTGGGCGGTTTTGTCCAAACCATGCGCAGATGCGCCGCGGCCGCTGCGCCGTGCATTTCTGTTGTCCTATTTCTGCGGATTCCTTTGGTATTGCGGCAATTGCTACTGGGTTCGCGACACCATGATGCGCTATGGCGACATGCCGTCGATGGCTCCGACGCTTTTGCTGATTGGTTTCAGTCTGGTTCTCGGTCTCTATTTTGGCTTTTTCGGGTTATGCGTGATGCTGGTGCGCCGCGCCACAGGCAGCACGCGACTTGCGCTGGCCGCTGCGCCGATTCTGTGGACCGCTCTCGAACTCGCCGCCGCGCGCATCACCTCTGTGCCGTGGGATGAATTGGGTTACTCGCAAGTGGATGGAGATGTGGCCAGGCTGCTTGCGCCATGGACGGGAGTTTACGGGATCAGCTTTGTTCTCGTGGCTGTGAATGCGCTGCTGGCTGCGGCGCTACTGTTGATGAATCGAAGTCAACGCCTATGGGTGTGGGGCGTTTTTGGTTTTCTGCTCGCTGCTCTGGGGCCCGTGCAGGATGTTTTCGTCCCAGCAAGGGTCAGTACGACTGCGATGGCCGTGCTGATCCAGCCGAATCTTGATGTCGGTTCCGAAGATGCGTGGCCCGGCGCCGCATGGCAGGAGCACATGGATCAGTTCGCGCATCTTGCAGAAGAGGAGTGCAAGACCTACATCGCAGGCATCCCGCAGACGGGCGCATCGACCGGGGAAATCGTCTGCCCGCCATATCCCACGCATCCCGATCTCGTCGCGTGGCCCGAGTCTCCGGCGCCTTATGCCGAGCAGGATCCTCGATTTCAGCAAGGTATGGCGTCTGTGGCGCGTGCCGCCGGGGCCCCACTGGTCGTCGGCTCACTCGGCATGGATTATTCCGCGGAAGATCGGGCTTGGCGCGACTACAACTCGGCGTTGATCGTGGGCACGGATGGTGCGCGCATTGGCCGCTACGACAAGATTCACCTCGTGCCGTTCGGCGAGTACATCCCCTTTAAAGACCTGCTGTTTTTTGCACACAAGCTCACCGGGCGCGTTGCTGAGTTCACGCGGGGCAGCGAGCGCCAAGTCTTTCACTTGGGCGGCCATCGCTATGGCGTCTTCATCTGTTACGAGGCGGTCTTTGCAGACGAAGTGCGGCAGTTCGCGCGCCTCGGCGCCGAGGTGCTCGTCAACCTCAGTGACGATGGATGGTACGGCGATACGAGCGCGCCATGGCAGCACTTGAACATGGCCCGCATGCGAGCTATCGAGAACCGGCGATGGATTCTGCGCGACACCAACAGCGGCGTGACCGCGGCCATCGACCCGTATGGGCGCGTGCGCCAGAGCATCCCCCGCCATCAGACGGACGTTCTGCCGGCGGAATTCGGTTTCCGTGACGACATCACCTTCTACACTGCGCACGGAGATGTCTTCGCCTGGGTATGTGCCATACTGGGTATAGGCATTGTGGTCTGGGCTCTGCGTGCCAGCCTTCTGCTGAAACTTCAAACCAAAGTCAGGTCCTAAGAGCAGACATGTCGTCGTTGAACGATCTCGAATTCGCCTATGCTCCCGTGCGTGATCAAGTCCGCGACCTGCGGGAGTATCTTTGACCCTGCTCGCATCCGCAGGGAACTCTCTGAAATAGAAACCAAGTTGGCCGATCCGGCCATGTGGTCCAATTCCGGCGCGAACCAGCCGCTGATGCGTGATCGCAAGCGTCTTGAGGCACTTGTTGCTGACGACGAAGAACTGATGCGACGTACCAGCGACATTGAGGCCTACTTCGAGTTGGCCGGCGAAGGCGAAGATATTTTTCTCGATTTGGAGAAAAGTATCAACGAGTTGAAGACCTTTGCCGAGGAGCTTGAAGCGCGGACGATGCTTTCGGGCGAGGCCGATCCTCTGAATGCAATTGTCACCGTTCATCCCGGAGCGGGCGGCACCGAAAGCCAGGACTGGGCCGAGATGCTCTTGCGCATGTACCTGCGCTGGGCTGAGCAGCAGGGCTTCAAGACGGAGATGAACGACTACCAGGATGGCGAAGAGGCCGGTATCAAGTCCGCGACCTTCACCATCACCGGCGAATACGCCTTCGGCCTGCTTGCGGGCGAGAGTGGCGTACATCGTTTGGTACGCATCTCGCCATTCGACTCGGCCAAGCGGCGGCACACTTCGTTCGCCTCGGTGTACGTTTCTCCTGAAATCGACGACTCCATTCAGGTCGATATCAAACTGGAAGATTTGCGCATCGATACCTACCGTTCTGGCGGCAAGGGCGGCCAGCACGTCAACACCACGGACTCTGCGGTGCGGATGACGCATCTGCCGACGGGAATCGTGGTGCAATGCCAAAACGAACGGTCGCAGCACAAGAACCGCGAGAAGGCGATGAAGATGCTCCGCTCGCGGCTCTACGAATATGAGCTGGAAAAAAAGCGCGCCCTGAGCAAGAAACTCGAAGACTCAAAGCTGGAAATCAATTTTGGATCGCAGATTCGGTCCTATGTCTTGCAGCCTTACCGGATGGCGAAGGATCATCGTACCAAGGTTGAAGTGGGCGACGTGGACAAGGTGCTCAATGGATATCTGGAGCCGTTCCTGCGCGGGTTTTTGCTGGCCAAGCGCCGGGGCACGGCCGTGGCTGCAACGGACGCGGACGATCTGGACGTGTAAGAACAGCGGGGTCTGAGCGACGAAACGACTCGGGACCGGACCTGGCATTCTGGATCGGGAGGAGCGGATTTGGGCAACGATCCTGCCATCATCGAAGAGATTCTGCGCACGGCGCACACTATCGCCGTTGTGGGCATGAGCGAAAAGACATGGCGTGCCAGCCATAACGTCGGAAAGTATCTTGCGAAAAACGGCTATCGCGTGTTGCCGGTGAACCCAGAGTTGAAGGAAGTTCTCGGGATGACGAGTTATCCCGACCTCGATTCGGCGCAAGCCGCCGCGCGCGAGCAGACCGGCGCGGGCATCGATCTGGTGGACGTCTTCCGCGCATCTGAGCATGTGCCGGCAATTGTCGACGACGTGATCCGGCTCGGCATCCCATATCTTTGGTTGCAGGACGATGTGATCCACGAGGAAGCGGTAGCGCGTGCCCGCGCCGCTGGAGTGAAGTGCGTGCAGAACGACTGCATCTTTCGGGAGCATGCGAAGTTTGTATCGACGCGGTAAATTCGCGATCCATAAGCGTGGATGCTCTTGCAATGCATATTCCCGCGACCAACCAGGGCTGGAGACCGTCCAACAAGAGAGTTTCTTTGTCTAATGCGTCTTTCATGGCACCATCTCGCGCTTGTCTCTCTGATCGCCATCGCGCTACCGGCGGCAGCAGTCAGCCGCATCGCATCGGACGAGACGAAGACTCCGCATGTCGCGGCCGATGCCGCCCATCTGCACGTCGAGCTCCTGGTACCCGGACATTCTCTCGCCAAGGGAGCCAAGCCGAATCCCGCCGGTCTCTACTTCAAACTTGAACCCGGCTGGCATATCTACTGGAAGAATGCGGGCGACTCGGGTGAACCGCCGCATATCAAGTGGACGCTTCCCGATGGAATCAGCGCCAGCGCGCTCCAGTTTCCCGCGCCAAAGCGCCTTCCGCTTGGTCCGTTGATGGATTTCGGCTACGAGAATGAGGTCGTGTTTCCGTTTTCGATCCAGGTTGCCAAAACGGCAAAGCCCGGTCCGGCCGATCTTCACGCCAAGCTCGACTGGCTCGTCTGCCGTGAAGTGTGCATTCCCGGCAAGGCGGAGCTAGAGCTGATCAAGCCTGTTTCTGACCATGCGGCGGGCGCGCAATCTTCTGACCCGGATGCAGCGCTCATCAAGCGGTTCGAAGCGCA
Source organism: uncultured Acidobacteriaceae bacterium (assembly GCA_963745845.1). GTDB lineage: Bacteria > Acidobacteriota > Terriglobia > Terriglobales > Acidobacteriaceae > Telmatobacter. The sequence goes on from CAVUZE010000008.1 coordinate 1,661,395, forward strand.
ACTTCCGAAACCGGCTCCCACCGGTTACAAAGCCGTCTTTCAACCGGGAGGATCGGGATTCCGTTTTGCCGTCACGACCGGCCAGAGCGAAACGGAGGCCGAGTTTTTTCCGGCCGATCAGGACGTTCTTGATAATCCGGCTCCTCAAAGAGTCACGCCGACAAGCAAGGGATTGATTCTCGATTTGAAAAAAGACGCGAATCTGACGGCAACTCCAGACCAGATTCGTGGCGTCCTGGAACTCTCCGGTGGCCGCGCATTCGATCTCATTGCAACGCCGGGTATTGTCGCAGGCGGCGGGGGCATATCATCGCCCTCAACTGCAAGCTCTGCCGCTACGACCCAGGCCCTGACACCGGTTGCGTCGACACAATCAGGCGCGCGCGGCGCCCCGGGCGCTCCTGCTTCGTCACTCACCAAACTGCTCAAGGCATCGGGATTTGCTTTCCTCGGCGGCCTGCTGCTGAACCTGATGCCCTGCGTTTTTCCGGTTCTGTTCATCAAGGGGCTGGCACTCGTACGGTCGAGCCACGAACAGCGGCATACTCTTCGCACCCATGGGTTCGTGTACGCTGCGGGAATTCTGGTCTCCTTCTGGGCGCTCGTCGCGGCGCTTCTGGCGCTGCGTGCGGCAGGCGCGCACCTCGGCTGGGGATATCAGTTCCAATCGCCGATCTTTCTGGCGCTGATGGCGTCTCTGCTCTTTTTTCTTGGGCTCTCGTTGGCCGGACAGTTTGAGATTGGACTATCTCTCACCAGCGCCGGCGGCTCGCTTGCCGCAAAGCAAGGCTACGCCGGCAGCTTTTTCACAGGCGTTCTCGCAGTGGTTGTAGCCACTCCTTGCACCGCGCCATTGATGGGAGCGGCCATCGGCTACGCATTGCAGCAATCGACTGCGGTCACGTTTGCGGTATTTACTGCCCTGGCGTTGGGGCTGGCTGCGCCATATGTCGCGCTCACTTTGCAGCCGGTGTGGACGCGTTTCTTACCGAAGCCAGGCGTGTGGATGGATCTTCTGAAACAGGCAACCGCGGTTCCCATCTTTGGCACGGTGATCTGGCTGGCCTGGGTGCTGGCGCAGGCCTATGGCGCGGCAATCCTCGCTGCGCTATTGACGAGCTTGTTGCTGGTCGCGATTGCCGGTTGGTTTTTGGGTCGCTGGCCCGCGCAGCGATGGGCCACCGCCGTTTCAAGTCTGATTTTGCTGGGTGTGGTAGCGGTCAGCGTCTTCACTCCCGCAAAGCTGGCTGCGGTTGTACCGGCAACCAATTCTTCTACCGGAGCGCACGGTGCCTGGGAACCGTGGAGTGCCGAAACGGTGGCCCGGTACCGGTCGCAAGGGCGGCCGGTGTTTGTCGATTTCACTGCGAGTTGGTGCCTGAGCTGCCAGGTGAACGAACGTGTTGCTCTCAGTCAACCCGAAGTACAGAAGGCCTTCGCTGACGCGAATGTCGTCTTACTGCGCGCTGACTGGACCCAGCACGACGAGGCCATTGGGAACACGCTTGAAGCCCTTGGCCGCAGTGGCGTCCCTGCCTATGTGCTGTATGCTCCAGGGGAAAACAACCCTCGGTTGCTGCCGGAAGTGCTGACGCCGGGAATTGTGACGGACGCCCTCGGCAATCTGCCGCGCTCTGCAACCCAGTCCGCGACGGCAACGTCCAATTTGAAGTAAGCCGCGGAATTTCCCAGAAAGATCATTCTCCATTCTTCCCTAGGAGGTTGATTCCCATGGAATCTCTTTCTCGATTTTCAGGAGTGGTTTTGCTGGCATGCGCTTCGCTGCCACTGTCTGTGTTCGCACAAGAAGCCCGCGTCGGCGCGTCCGCACCGGCGTTCACAGCAACTGACTCGCAAGGAAAAACTGAAGCGTTGGATCAGTTCCGTGGCAAATATGTCGTGCTCGAATGGCACAACCAGGGCTGCCCCTACACGCGTAAACATTACGTCTCGGGAAACATGCAGGCGTTGCAGAAAGAATGGACTGCGAAGGGCGTGGCGTGGTTTACCGTGATTTCTTCTGCGCCTGGACAGCAGGGATACGTGACGCCGGAGCAGGAGAACGCCTACGTTGCGAGGATGCACGCTGCGCCGACCGCCGTGCTGATGGATCCGGATGGCAAGGTCGGACGCCTTTACAACGCAAAAACAACGCCCGACATGTTCGTCATCGATCCGACGGGCAAACTGATCTACTCCGGCGCCATCGACGACCGTCCCACGCCCGATCCTGACGACGTTCACGATGCGCACAATTATGTGTCCGATGCGCTGACGGAGGCAATGGCCGGCAAGGCTGTGGCGACGCAGTCTACGCGGCCGTATGGCTGCTCGGTGAAGTACGCCGATTGAACAAGCGACGACTGGCCGAGCAGCGTAGACGGCCCGACGGATCAGTTCGCGAAAACTTCCTTTGCGCTCTTTTCGATCTCGTCCTGGGATGGCGTGCTCTTGGTTTGCCCAATCGACCATTTGTGGCCGAAGGGATCGCGGAGCTGACCGTAACGGTCACCCCAGAACTGATCCGCGAGCGGCATCGTGACTTCAGCGCCGGCCGCGACTGCCTGCGCCCACGCGGCATCGGCATCGTCCACGTGAAGATGGAAGGTGACTGGACTTCCGCCGAGGGCTTCGGGAGTCTCACTCTTTCCGCCCATTTGGGAAGAAAAGTCGTCGCTGAGCATCAAGTGTCCGCCGTGAATCACCAGATGCGCGTGCATTAGTTTGTCGGTTCCCGGAGCCGGATGGCGAACCAGCTCTGCAGCGCCGAAGGCGTTTTTGTAGAAATCAATAGCCGCGGCTGCGTTGCTCACGACCAGGTAGGGAGCAAAGGTGGGACGATCGCTCATGGATTCCTCCTGTAATGTTGGCTTGGATTTGGCGCGGAATCGGGCAAGGGAATCGCGCGTGGCGAGTCTACCATCGGAATGTCAATGGCGAGTGACGAATGTGACGACTAGATTAGCGCGATCCGGAGACCAAGCCGATGTGGATCTCGACCTGCGCATTCTGGGGATCCACAGTGCGCTTGTCGTAGATCTCGTAGTCGGTGAGGAACGCTCGTTTGCCGCCCAGTTCCCCGGGCGCCATGTGCCAGATGCGGTCCCACGCTGCCTGCAGGACACCAGGCATCGGACCTCTTTCGGTGAGGATGACGACGTATGTTGCAGGCTCGACCTTCCTCCAACTCATGCCGGCGGGAAGATGATCGATGGATGCAACACGGGCGCCGAGGAGGTAATCGTAGGCGCCGGTTTCATCGCTGGCGTAGTTGGAATAAACGACGGTGAAGGCCGCATCGGTGCGATTCGGAATCTGGTCGACAAGTTTTTCCTGCATGAAGCGCTGCCAGAGCGGGCCGATTTTGCTTTCGCCGCTGGCTTCGGCGGCGTTATTGGTGCGCACCAGGAAGCCTGCAACATAGAACGGCTGCGCCAATACGTCCTTCTTCATGCCCGCGGCCGGCTGCTGGGACGGCAGCGAGCCGGCGCCGAAGAGAATTAAGGCGAGAGGGATTATTCTCGAAAGGCTCATCGGGGTCGTCTCGCGCAAAGAATAGCATGTGCAGTTGCGGCAGCCGTGAATCCGTGGGTGATTCAGTTGTAACTTGAGCCCGCCGCGCGCACCTCTTCGCGGACGATGCGACGCAGTGTCTCTTCCAGTTTTGGCGCTTTGCCTTCCACATACTGACGCAGCGCATCGTTGATCAGCGTCTGATAGCCTGTCGCGCCGCCAGAAGCCTCGGCTACTTTGAGGAAATGGTCCACCAGGTCTTCATCCAGACGAATCGTAATGCGAGTCTTTCCGCGCGGCTCCGGCTCGGGAGCAATAATCCGTCCGCGTTTTCCTTTGCTGAAATCGTAACTCTGTTTCATTTGTGCTCCTCGTATTGCTCGCGCTCATGGGCTTCCGCCCGCCGTGCGCTTTCCGGCAAGTTTTCTGTCCGGACCGGCAAGCAATCCAAGGCTTAGCTGCCGTGCTTCGCGCTCCTGATGCGCCGGATCTCTTCCATCCGCTGCGCGAGCAGCTTCTCGCGGCCTTCCTGGGTAGGGTGGTAGTAAGTGTGCCCTCGCAGCGAATCGGGCAGGCAATCCATGTCCGCGACTTTTTCTACTTCGTCGTGCGCGTAGCGGTAGCCTTTGCCGTACTCCAGTTCCTTCATCAGCCGTGTCGGCGCATTCCGCAGATGCAGCGGGACCGGCTCCTGGCGGGTCTGTTCGATCTCAGCCTGGACTGCGCCATAGGCGGTGTAGACGGAGTTCGACTTGGGCGCGAGGCAGAGGTAGACGACCGCTTCGGCGAGGGCGAGGTCGCCTTCCGGGGAGCCGAGAAAATCGATCGTCTCCTTTGCCGACAAACAAAGATTGAGCGCTTCGGGTGCAGCAAGGCCAATGTCCTCCACGGCCATGCGTACGACGCGGCGCGCGAGATAGAGTGGGTCCTCTCCGGCGGCAAACATGCGCGCGAGCCAGTAAAGAGCCGCATCCGGATCGCTGTTGCGCACGCTTTTGTGGAGCGCCGAGATCAGGTTGTAGTGCTCTTCGCCCGACTTATCGTAGACGAGCACGCGCTGCTGGATCGCTTCTGCCGCCAGCGCCTTGTCGATGTGTTTGGTTCCCTCCATTGCCAACTGAGCCGCAACTTCCAGCGTGTTGTAGGCGCTGCGGCAATCGCCGCTGGAATAGCTGGCAATCAGCGCAAGAGCCTCGTCGTCCGCCTTCAAGTCCATGTTGCCCAGACCGCGCTCACGGTCCTCTACAGCTCGGCGCAGGAGCGCGACAATGCGCTCTTCGCTCAAAGGCTGCAGCACATAGACTCGGCAACGCGAGAGCAGCGCTGAAATGATTTCAAAAGAAGGATTCTCAGTCGTGGCGCCGATCAGGCGAATGGTGCCGCGTTCGACATAGGGCAGAAAGGCATCCTGCTGTGCCTTGTTGAAGCGGTGAATCTCATCGACAAACAAAATCGTCCGTGAGTGCAGCTCGGCCGCTTGTGCGGCCGATACCATCACCTGCTTGATCTCCTTGATCCCGCTCATGACGGCGGAGAATTCAACGAAGCTGGCCTTGGTGGTTTCGGCGATGATCTTGGCGAGGGTGGTTTTGCCAACGCCTGGAGGCCCCCAGAAGATCATCGAACCCAATTCGCCCGTTCCTTTCCCATCGCGCTCGATCTGCACCCGGAGCGGTTTGCCCGGCCCCAGCAGATTCTCCTGCCCGCTGTATTCATCGAGGCTGCGTGGACGCATACGCTCGGCGAGTGGCGCTGTAAGCGGCGGTCCCTTCGGGCCTTCAGGTTCGCCATCAAAAAGGCTCATCTCTCACGCCTGCCGGGTGTCTCGCGGGGTCCGCCAGCCGCGCAGGCTCGCTGGCGCGAGGCTTCATAGAGCAGCACACTCGCAGCGACGGCTGCATTGAGGCTTTCCACCGGGCCGGGGCAGGGAATGGTGATGGCGCCATCGGCCAGAGCGGCAATCTCTTCGGGCACGCCATTGCCTTCGTTGCCGATGAGGAAGGCTGTGGGGCGCACCAAACTTGCACGGTCGGCGGGAAGAGCGGAGTTGGTGGCGGCGACCAAGACCTCAATACCGGATTCGCGGAGGTGCATAAAGACATTTTCAGGATTTGTTGCGATGAGCGGGATGCGGAAGACGCTGCCGGCAGAGGCGCGGACGGTTTTGGGATTCCACGCTCCGACTGTCCCAGGCAGGCAGATGACGCCGTTGGCGCCAAAGGCTTCGGCCGAGCGCAGAATCGTTCCGAGATTGCCGGGATCTTGCAGGCCCGCAAGCACGACAACGAGCGGAGGTGCGCTCTGAAGCAGGCCGAGTACCTGCGCCCAAGTCCACTCCGGCGGGTCGACGAGAGCGGCGATGAGCTGGGGTGTTTCTGTGGCGAGGACGGTGCGAAGCAGGTCGGGTGGCAGGAGTAAGACCTCGGTGCCAGGCGGCAGAGCGTGCTCGTGCTCGGTTGCCTGATCTTCGGCGGACACGAATACGCAATGAATGCGCACGCCCGCGCGGATGGCCTCGCGCAGCAGGTTCGGCCCCTCAATGGCCGCCGGCTCGCCCTTTTCGCGGCTCGGGTTCGCAAGCGCGCGGCGCAACTCCTTTACGCGGCTGTTCTGCTTACTCTGTACAATACGGAGAGGCATATTTGCGATTCGTCCGGGTCTCCATGCAGATTCTATGCTTTTCGGGTGCCGCTCGAGACCCGTATGTGCGCCGTGCGCTTGCCCGCTGGAGCGGGCTGTGATAGCTTCCGTCTTTGTGGCTTCTGCAATTCGGGAACCGAGGTAGACTTTCTTGTCCGCGGAAATTTTGCGCGTCCATCCCGATGAGCCCCAACCGGACCGGATCAGATACATCGTTTCCTGTCTGCGTAAAGGCTACGTCGTAGCAATGCCGACCGACACCTTCTATGGCCTGGCGGTCGATCCGGTAAATCTTCAGGCCGTCGAAAGCATTTACCGCATCAAGACCCGCCAGAAGCACAAGCCGCTTTCTCTTCTTATCTCTTCCCTGGCGCAGGCCTACACCCTGGCGCGGGACAGCGATCCGGCGCTCGACAAGCTGGCTGACCGTTTCTGGCCGGGTCCGTTGACGATCATCGTGCGCGCAGGAACGAAGCTGCCCTTGCGCTCCACGGCCAACACGGGCAATGTCGCGTTGCGCGTGCCCGACGCTGCCATCCCCCGCGCCGTAGTCGAGGAATTTGGATTCCCCATCACGGCAACGTCCGCCAACCTGCAAGGCGCCACGGAATGTACCCACGCCGCCGGTGTCCGCGATCAGATTGGCGATCGCATTCCGCTGATCATCGACGGCGGACCTACCTCCAGATCGCTGCCCACGACAATCGTGGACCTGTCGCTCGGGCCGGGCCGCTGGGAGATTCTGCGTGAGGGAGCCATCCCTACGCACGAGATCGTCATGGTGCTCCAGCGCGAGCGTTAAGATTGTCCGCATGGCCGCCGCAGGATCCAGCTCGAAGCAACAAACTTCGAAGCGTCACATCTGGGCTGTCCGCATCTTCTCTGCCGCAATCGTTGTTTTCTTAGTCGGCGCACTCGGCTGGTGCGCATGGGTCTACGTGCAGATCGATCACTTCGCGGGTCTGGATCAGGCTGGCCCAGCGGATGCAATCGCCGTTTTTGGTGCCGCCGAATACGATGGCCGGCCTTCTCCAGTCTTCCGGGCGCGGCTCGATCATGCTGCGGCGCTCTACAACAGAGACATTGCGCCTCTCATAGTGGCGCTGGGCGGTGACGGCGGCGACCAGTTCTCCGAGGGCGGCGTCGGAAGGGAATACTTGATGAGCGTCGGGATACCGGAATCCGCCATCATCGCCGAAACCGAGAGCCGCAGCACCGCGGAAGCGGCGCGCCGCCTCGCTGCGATCGCGCGTACCAATCGCTTCCGCCGTATTGTGGTAGTGAGCGATGATACGCATATGTTTCGGATCCACGCCATTTGTGCCGCAAATGGATTGGACGTGTTCACCTCACCGCGTCCCCGCGTGACAGTGGAGGGCGGCAACTCCGATGCGGAATCCATTGTTCACGAGATCCTGAGTTTTACGGCCTGGCGGCTCCACATCGAATGAACCCCGCACCCTTGAAAGAATCGGTAGCTCAATGGAGAGAATTTGCGGCCCCGGCGTGAGCAGAGAAGGACAGCGTCGCAAGTGCAAATGCCGCCGCACTCACCGTCGATAAAAAGTTGACGGCATCGTTGTTGAGCCATCCGCGTCGTTCCAGCGTGGCGCCAAGTACGCTGTCGAAAAACAATCCGAAGATTCCGCTCGTCCAACCCACAAAAAAGACAATCCAGCCGGCTTGAAATGCGGCTGCGCCAACGAGCGCCACTACGCCTGCTGCCGCTGCTCCTGCCAGCGTGCCGCCGAGACTGATGGCGCCATCCGTCCCTGCCTCTGCCACGCGCAGGGTCGTAATCATGCGGGGCCGGCTATTGAGAAGCTGACCCAGCTCCGACGACACAGTGTCGGCTGCGGCCTCGCATAGAGCCGCAAGACCGGCAACGAATACGACGGAAGGAGCGAGTCTGGAAAGGTGGAGCCAAGGCCGGTCGATCTGCCAGCTTTGCGCCACGCTGGTCGAAATCAGCGCCGCCATGCCGAGATTCGCCGCCACCTGCGATGCTTTTCGTCCCGTTCGGCTTTCTGCAGTTCCCAGATGTTCCTTGCGTCCGCGCCCAAGCCGCGTGGAAATGGACGTCAGGACCAGAACTGCGAACACCGGCATCAATCCCGTTCGCCACGGTTCGTAGGGAACGGTTGTAGTGGAGAACATGAGGCTCGCCGTAATCGTTGCGCCGGTCATGGCCGCTCCGGGTGTCGCGGAACGCAGCCTCCAGGCAATCAGACCCAGAAGCCCGCTCAAGCCAAGGGTCCAAAGCGCGACGGAGGGTGCCTGCATCGCCCACCAGCGGGCCTGGAACACAACATCCACAGCCACTGCCGGGAGCACCAACAGGAGAACGGCCTGTGATTGACCCTTCAGCCTCAATTCAGTCACGTCTCATCGTACCGTTCCCATGCAGAGCGCAAAAAACAGGGGTGGATGAACTCTGCGGGTGAATCGGTTTACACTCAATTGCGCAACACAATCAGGCATCTCAATGCGAGCTGGTTCTTTCGGCTTGGGGAGACCTTCATGAAACTGTGTTCATGCTTCCTCGCGTTTTTCGTCGCGATTGGAATTACGGCTGGATGCCTGCGGGCACAAAACGCGGGCCAACGGCTTGAACTCGACGGGAAGGGCGAGACGATTGTTCTGGAACCATACGCTCCGAACATTCTTCGCGTGACGCTGAGCCTCCAGCATGATCCCGCCGTCGCCAAGCCAGGCTACGGTTTCGTCGCATCGTCCGATGCCGCAGGCTGGTCGGCGAGCCAGACCGAAAAGGCCGACGTCTATCAGTCCTCCCGGATCGTCGCCACCGTGGATCGCCCTCATCCTTCGGGTCGGCCGCCCTTGCAAACGCAGGTCGACATCAGCAAATACTTCAACGGATCGGCGCCCGGCGCGCATATCACCATTACCACGCCGGAAGGGAAGAAGCTTCTCGAAATGACTGGCTGGTCGCAGGCCGTTCCCAATCACAAAGACGGAACAGCCGAATTGGCCAACGATCGGCGTCCGAGCGATCCGCAGTTTTACGTAGTGGGCGCGACATTCGTATCGCCGGATGATGAACACTACTATGGTCTCGGTGAGAACCAGGAAGGCTTTCTCGATCACCGCGGCCACTCAGTCCGCTGCTGGCAGGACTACACGGCGCCGGCCGCACCCAGCTCCTGCGTTCCGTTTCTCATCACCAACAAGGGCTACGGCCTCGTCTGGGACAACCCGTCGAAAACCACCATCGAGCCAGGTTTCAACGAGCAGACGCGCTGGATCAGCGAGGTCGGCGATCGCGTTTCTTTCTTCGTGATTGCCGGTGCGACGGCTGATGAGATTTATGCGGGCTATCGGCTCCTCACCGGACCGACGCCGATGCTGCCCAAGGCGGCCTATGGCTACATCCAGTGCAAGCAGCGCTACGCGAGCCAGGACGAAGTGCTCGCAGTGGCCAAGGGCTACCGGGACCGCCATTTGCCCGCCGATGTCATCGTTGTCGACTGGTTCTACTACACGAAGATGGGCCAGATGGATCTCGACCCGAAGTTCTGGCCTGACCCGACAGCGATGAATAAGCAGCTTCACGATATGGGCTTTGAGACCATGATCAGCGTGTGGCCGCGCTTTGTGCCGGACGATCGTTTTTACTCGGAGATCCTGAAGAATGGCTGGTTCATCCATACCGCCGATGGCACGCCCATCAACGGATTGCCCTATGATCGCGCGGGTTCCGACATTGACACCACCAACCCCGATGCCGCTTCGTGGTATTGGAAGACCATTCGCGAAAACATTTTAAGCAAGGGGTTCGATTCGCTTTGGGCAGATGAGACCGAACCCGATCTGCCTCCCAGTGGCGCTTATTTCCATGTCGGACCTGGCACGCAGTATTTCAACGTCTATCCGCTCTTTCACACGGGCGCGCTCTACGATGGCTTCCGTAAAGACGAACCCAACCGCCGAGCGTTGATTCTGTCTCGAGACGCTTATCTCGGCGTACAGCGCAATGGCACGATCGTCTGGTCGTCGGACATTTACCCCACCTGGGATACCCTGCGCCGGCAGATCCCCACGGGCCTCGATTTCGCCGCATCCGGAATTACGTACTGGTCCAACGACACCGGAGGCTGGCAATATCTGCCCCGCGCGCATCATCCGGAGCATCCACCCTTACTCGACCCTTCCGATGCGCGTGCCAATGTAGGCGGCTACGACGATTACCCCGAGCTCTACACGCGTTGGTTCCAGTTTGCGACGTTCTTACCCATCATGCGAACACATGGCAGCCGGCTGGCGAATGAGGTCTGGTCGTACGGAAAGCAGGCCGAGCCGATTCTTGAAAAGTACCTGCGGCTTCGCTATGAGCTGATGCCGTACATCTATTCGCTTGGATACAAGACCTGGCTCACCGGCGCCCCAATTCTGCGCGCTCTCCCGCTTGATTTCCCGAACGACCCAATCGTCACCGATCTGCGCGACGAATACATGTTCGGACCGGCAATTCTTGTTGCTCCGGTCACAGAGCAGGGCGCGACGAGCCGCTGGGTGTATCTTCCCGCGGGGACGGACTGGTACAACTATTGGACCAACGAGCGTGTGCAGGGAGGACAGACGGTCGAAGTCGCTTCCCCCGTCGATACCATCCCTCTCTTCGTGAGAGCTGGGTCCATTGTTCCGCTGGGAGCACCCGTCGAGAGCACGCATCAGCAGCAGGCGATCGAAAAGGTTCGCGTGTATCCAGGCGCCGATGCCAGTTTCACGCTGTTTTCCGATGACGGTACGACCTACGCCTATGAAAAGGGCGCCGGCTCCGTGACCCATTTGCACTGGGACGATGCGAGGCACAAACTGACGCACGAAGGCGCTGCCGCTTGGAATGGGCCCGACTCCAGCATCGTCGAAGTCATCGAACGCTAACGCTCAGAACTCATCCCGCTGATCGGGAACAAACGGTGATTGCGCTGCCGCGGCCAAGTCGATACCCAACCTCTGTCGCGCAGCGTCTAAAGTCTAAAGGAGCGTTGCGCAAGCTTTGAGCAAACGATTGCCCGGCCTTTCTATGTCCTGGCTCTTCCAGCACTTGTCCACGGGAGAGCCATCGTGCCAACGCCGCTGAATTCCCAGGCTCGCTGATTTACAATCACGAGGTAAGCAGGAAAGATCTGAATGAGTCTTTTTCCCATGAATTCACGCGGGACGCGTGTGTTGTTAATTCAAATGGGAGCAGCCATCGCGGTTGCCGCCATTGTTTCAGGTTGCGGCAGTACCTACCGCCCGGTTGTCACTCCCATCAATCCAACCGGCCCGGCCGCGCAGCCCTCATCGTTTGCTGCCGTCATATCGTCTCCCTCGCCCACGACGGCGGGCGTTGCCACCATCATCGATTATTCCGGCGACACGATCGTCGCGCAGGCGCCGATCGGACCGGGTCCGCTGGCTTTTTCACTGGATGCGAACGGGACGACCGGCTACACGGTCAACAGCGATGGAACGCTCACCAATTTTCCGGTCTCAAATCAGTTGCAGGAAAAGAATATTCTCTTCTCTACGTTACCCGCGGCATCTCAGTCCGTCGGTCTCTTTACGCCTTCTGCCGGTCTTTGGGTGGCTGACCTGAATGGAAATGTGGCGGACGTTCTGACAGGCAGCCCGGAAACTTTCAAACTATCCATTCCGGTCGCGGCAACGCCCACCGAGATTGTTGGACCGCCGAGTCTTGGCCAGCGGAATTTCGCGATCAGCTTGAACACTACTGCGACGCCTGCGGCAAGTGCGCTTACCTATCAGGACATGACCTGCAATACCGCGCCATCCACGGTCACCCAAAGCGGCGAAGCGGACTCTTTGGAAGTCGCCAGCTACACGGTCTCTGCGCGCATTCCTCTCGGAGCATGCCCGGTCTATGCAATCCAGAGCAGCGATGGCAGGCGGCTCTTCGTTCTCAATCGGGGCAGCGACACTGTTACCGTCATCAACAGCCAGAACAACACGCTGGATAACCAATGCCCGCCGCCGACGGGCTGTGTGAATCAAAATGGCCAGACATACTTCTCGCATCCGGCACTCCCCCTGTCGACAACTGCCGTGACGGCCACCGGGATCACTCCGCCGAATGGGACCACCGGCATGACAGCCGTCGCCGGTCCGGTCTACGGCGAATACAATCCTGCGACCCAGCAGTTGGTCGTGTCGAATTACGACGGCGGCACGATCAGCGTGATCGACGTGAGCCTCGACGAGTACGGGAACGACAGTTCCACCTTCGGCACCACCTTCACGATTCCCGTTGGCGTGAATCCTGCCAGCGTTACAGTTTTGGCTGACGGCAGCAGGGCGTACACGGCGAACCAGAACGATGGGACGGTCACGATTGCCAACCTGACCAGTCACACAGTTGAGAAGACGCTCACGGTTGTTGGTCATCCGCGTACCGTCGTTTCAACAGAGAATTCACTCTATGGCAAGGTCTACGTTGCCTCGCCCGACAGCCCGTATCTCACCATCATTCGAACCGATCAGGACATTGTGGATACAACGGTCCTGGTGGAAGGCAACATCGTCGACGTCCGCGTTACGACGCAGAATGGCACAGCGGGAAACAGCAACACATTGAGCCGCCGTCCGGGGGCAGGTCAGCCTTGCTATATGCCCGGCGCTGCAGCCGAGGCGACGCTGGCTTTGTGCCAGACCCTGCCGTAAGCCCAACTTGCTTTGCGCATACAATCGGTCGCAGGATCCCTGCCGGTGGATTTTCACCAGCACGGATTCTGATCGCGTAACGGGATGGCGAAGGAAACCGTCAGCAAGAAAGAACGCATAGATGCAGTGCTCGTCCAACGGGGCCTTGTTCCCAGCCGGGAGCGTGCGCGCGCCATGATTCTCGCCGGCCGTGTTCTGGTGAACGAGCAGAAGGTGGACAAGCCTGGCGCCTCCGTTGCCGGCGACGCCTTGATCCGCCTCCTGGGAGAAGATCTGCCCTACGTAAGCCGCGGCGGGGTTAAGCTGGCAGCGGCTCTGGATCATTGGAAGATTGAAACTGCGGGGCGTGGCTGCCTCGATATTGGCGCTTCTACGGGGGGATTCACCGATTGCCTGCTGCAACGCGGTGCTGCGCATGTTACCGCAGTCGATACTGGATTCGGGCAGATCGCGATGAAGCTGCGCATCGATCAGCGCGTGCGGCTTGTCGAGCGGACCAACGCGCGGTTTCTGGCCCCAACGGCCTTGGCTGAAGCAGGTTTTCCCGTGCTCACGCTTCTTGTGATGGACGTGTCCTTCATTTCAGCGACGCTGCTGCTCGCGCCAGTGCTGGCTGCCGCGCCTCATCTGACAGAAGCCGTGATCCTCATCAAACCGCAGTTTGAGGCGGGGCGCGAACATGTGGGCAAAGGAGGAATTGTGCGCGATCCGATTGCGCACAAACTGGCCATCGACAAGGTAGGGGCCTGCTTGACGTCGTTGGGCTGGCGTGTTGGGGACACGATCCCCTCGCCGATCACCGGTGCGGCGGGCAACCAGGAGTTCCTGCTCTACGCGCGGAAACCGGAAGCAGCGAGTCAGATTTGAGCTCGACTGCCTCGGCCCCGCAACCTCATCCTTTAAACTGGGACCGCATGAATTGCGTTGCCATCGTCAGCAAACCGCACAAAGAAGAGCTTGCCCGGATCCTTCCTCAATTGGTTGGCTGGCTCAAGAACCACGACTACGAGCCATTGCTCGATCTTGAAAGTGGAGTCTACTGTCAGGACGCACCTTCGGTCGACCGCTCGGATCTGCCGCGGCATGCGCCAAAATTGGTGATTGTGCTTGGAGGAGATGGCACGCTTCTCGCCGTGGCGCGCATTTTTGCCTCGACCGGCATTCCCATTCTCGGCGTGAACCTCGGATACCTCGGTTTTCTAACGGAGATCCGCCTCGGTGACCTCTACGCGACCCTTGAAGGCTGGTGCAATGACTGCCATACACTGGATTCCCGGGCAATGCTTCATGCCTGCTTATGCAGGGATGGAAGCGAATTCGCCGACTATGAGGCTTTGAACGAGGTCGTCGTTTCGAAAGGCGACATCGCGCGTATGGGCGATTTTGCGGTCGAGCTGGACGGGAAGACCGTGGCTCGCTTTCGCGCCGATGGAGTGATCGTTTCCACTCCCACTGGCTCAACGGCCTACACTCTGGCTGCCAACGGTCCCATTCTCACGCCGGATGTGAATGCGCTTGTTGTTACGCCGATCTGTCCTCATTTACTTACGCTGCGGCCGCTGGTCGTGCGCGGCGAGGCATCGGTTGCTGTGCGGGTGGAGGGCGTTCCGACCAATTGTCTTCTTACGGTGGATGGGCAACAGGCGGTGAACCTGCAACTCGGCGACGAGATTCGCTGCCATCGGTCCGAGAATAAGGTCAATCTTGTCCGGCTCAAGGAAAGCGGCTTCTTTGAGGCGCTGCGCAGCAAGCTCAGTTGGGGAGAGCAGTAGCGCCCGGTTGGTTACAGCGGGACGAGGCTGGCCAGTCAGGATGTTGATGCGGTTTTGTCCGCGACTCATCGGCCGCGTGCCGGCTATTCCGTGGACCCCGTCGTTTTCGTTCAAAGCCTTGCTTTTCTAAAGTGGTCATAATATTATGGTCATATTGACGGAGGTCGCGTGCAGAAAATTCCAGCCGCCCAATTCAAATCGCAGTGCCTCGCCGTAATGGACCAGGTCGCCGAAAGCGGCCGGCCCGTGGTGGTCACAAAGCACGGGAAACCTGTTGTTCAGATCATCCGGGCGGAGTCCAACGAAGATGAGATCTTCGGCTTTCTGGCGGGAAAAGGGCGCATTGTCGGAGACATCGAGAACACGATCCCTGTCCCGGATTGGAATCTGCCTGAGTGATTCTTCTCGACACGCATGTTGTCATCTGGCTTGCTTTTGAACCGGACAAACTGTCAAAACGCGCGAAGGAGGCGATCCGAACCGCTCATCTCGAAGGCGAGCTCGCGATTGCCGGGATCACCCTTTTGGAATTGGCCTGGCTTGCCGAAAAAGGGCGGGTAGAAACCACTCTCAGCGTAGAATCCTTCGTTCGCCTGTGCGCTTCCAAAATGACGGTGCTACCCATTACACCGGAGATCGCTGCGCGCGCTGTGAGCTTTCCGGAATCTTATCCGAAGGATCCGCAGGACCGGTTGATTGGAGCTACTGCGCTTGTCGAAGGAATCCAACTCGTCACGCACGACAAGAAGATCAAGAAGTCAGGCATGATTCCGATTATGTGGTAATGGATTTACGATTTTCATATCACCGCCAAAACAGGAAGTACAGCGAGATCGGTCGGCCGGTACAAGACGAACGGGATCCGATACAGCTCAATGAGCGCAGCAAAACCGAATCCCGCGGTGATTGATGCTTTGTGCATGACCCGAAACGGAAGATGCTTCGCAAAGGCGGCGCAGAGGCCCAGCACAACGAGCGCCAAGTTATACGCAATGACGCCAACGTATCGCAACTGTATACCCAAGCCTTCTAGTTCCGGCTGAGTCACCGCCAAACCTGAAGTCACCATTTGAGCTGTTCCGGATATTCTTGGGACCCCTATTGGCTGATCTCGCCAAACAGGACTTTCGCCTTCACGGCCAGCGTATGTGCGCCATCTACGTCGCCTGAAGTCAGCGCAGTGCGCGCCTGCTTCAGGAACTCCTTGATTTGCGCCACAGTCCTTTGCTCCTGGTCGTTGAGCTGCCGATTAATGTCCTTCAGTCCATGCTCGGTCGACGAAAGCGATTCCACCGTTTCTGCCCGCAGGTCGGAGGGATCGCCGGGGGAAAGCTGGCCAATGGCGCTCACTTCCGGCGATCCGCTCGAGGTATTAGAGGCCTGCTCTGTGTTCTTCGTGTCTGTCTTCGTGTGATGAGGCTTCTTCGCCGGCTTTTGTACCGGCTGGGCAGGCGGTGTAATCTCCGCGGTTGGAGCGGGCGGGACCGTGGCTGCGGAAGGAGGCAACGGTGTCGGCGTGGGTGTCGGCAGGGTCGTGGGTTTGTCGACAATCGGCGGAGCCAGCGGTTGATTCTTCGCCTGGTCGTTTTTGTGCACGCATGCCGTCAATATCAAGGGCAGCAGCCATGCGACGCTCTTTACAGGCGTTCTCATCCAACATTCCCTTCCGAATGTCCCATATTCGCCGGCAGAAGATGCCGACGTCCCCATTCCGTGGCGGCGAGCGGGATCCGCAAAACGAATTCCGTACCACGGCCTAGATTCGATTGTACTTCTACGCTGCCATGATGCAACTGAAGAATGCGGTAGGTCATCGCCAGACCGATGCCGCTCCCGCCGCTCTTGGTCGTAAAGTACAAGTCGAAAATTTTGTCCCGGATTTCGTCGGATATCCCTGACCCCTCATCGGCAATGCGTAAGACGGCGGTCTTCTTGTCCTCTTCCAGGATCACGCGCAGCTTGCCGCCCTCCGGCATGGCTTGCGCTCCATTCTCAATCACGTTGATGACCGCCTGCTTCAGCAGGTCGGCATCCACATTCGCTATTAATGGGTTAGACGCCAGCGAGCTCTCGAGCGTTACATTCCGGGTCGACAATTCATCGGAGGCTAACGCAAGTACGTCTCCGATTGGCTGTCGCAGATCTTGTTCTTTCAATTGCAGTTCCACTGGCCTGGAAAAGTCCACAAGGGTCTGGACGACACGGTCCAGGCGATGGATTTCTGCGTCAATTACTTCGAGATGACGTGTCGCCTGGGTGTTGCCATCCCCTAATTTGTTCTTGAGCAGTTCGAGATGCACAACGATGGCGTTGATCGGATTTTTTACTTCGTGGCCCACGCCGGAGGTCAGCCTCCCAATCGCGGCCATCCTTCGCGATAACTCAAGCTCAGACTCGATCGCCTCGACCGATTCGAGGTCGTGCAGCGTGACCAGCGCGCCAAGGTCCTTGCGCGTCTCTTCGTCGTAAATGAACTCCAACGACGCCTGAATGCGGTGGCCAGTCTCGGTGCGAACTTCCTCCTTCTCCAGGCGAACTCCACGATCGAACGCCTCACGAAGTGTCCGGCCGAGCAGGGTCGAGGGGTCAAAGATCTCTTGCGCATGCAATCCCAGGATCGGACCATTCTCAACGTTCAAGAACCGGCGAGCTGCTTCGGATACGAGCACGGCCCGCCCGCCTCCGGTAAACAGCAGGATTCCGTCCTGCAGATTGCCGAGAATCTGATCGAGATTCTCCTTCAATGCGGAAAAGACTTCTTCCACATTGCGCATGCGCTGCCCAATCTGCTCGATCTTTGTCGAAACACGCTCCGCCGTGTCGCGCTTCTGCGCCGCTGCATCCTCTGCCGCCTCGCTGGCGGCCGTCCAGTAGTCCAGCTGCACGCTGATCTCTTCCATCGGACGCAGCGCCAGATTGCTCAAGAGGATCGCCGAGAGCAGGGCACTGCCCAACGCGAACCCCGTCAACGTCAGAGTCTCGCGAAGCCAGGGTGAGTACGCCTCGCGCAGCAAAGTTGTGCGCGCACCAACGTGGACCGTGGCAAAAGGCTCGCCGTTCCGTTCCAACGGCACCACGACATCGAATACCCTCGGGGGACCGAACACCAGCCGATAAAGCTGAAGAGCATCGGCATTCAATAATTCCTTGTAGTCGGAGCGAACCAGCAGCGGCTTGTCGACGTTCTCCGGGTTCGTACTCAACAGGATCCGCGACTGCGCATCGGCGATGTTGATGTCGTAGACGGTCAGCGAATACAGGTTGACCGACTCGATCATGGCCCGAAGAGTCGTGCTGTCATGAATCGCCTGCGCCTCAAGGTTGCGCAGCTGCGCGGGATTGTTCGGATCGACAGTTTGGTCTTTCAGGCCCGTCTCAAGCGCTTGCTGCAGCGCAAAACGTGCCTGGTTTGCGACCATCTTGTTGGTCTCGTATGTCTGCTTCACTGCCGCATCGAGCAGCTGCGTGACATACACCAGCGACACTAAACCCGAAATGAAGACAACCAGGCTGGCAATGGCAATGACGAGTTTTGTCTTTAAACGCATTGCAAGGCTACTATCCGAAAACAACCAAAAAAGTCTAGGCCGGCTGGTCTTCTCGCGATTGGCTGTATTCCTTGAGCTTGTTGTGCAGCGTCTTGAGGCTCACCCCGAGGATCTCCGCGGCACGGGTCTTGTTCTGTCCCGTCGACTCCAGCGTTCGCAAGATCAGTAGCCGTTCGGCTTCGTCCACGGTTGTGCCCACACGCACCGCAACCACGCTTGCGTCCAGGACCGGCGGCGTCTGGGTTTGAGTTCTGCCAAAGGCCGGAGGCAAGTGCGCGGCATCCAACGGCATTCCATCCGGGCACAGAATCACCGCGCGTTCGATGGTGTTGCGCAATTCACGCGCGTTGCCCGGCCAGTCATAGGCCATCATGCGGTCCAGGATCGATTGCCCGACTCCGGAAACCTTCCGGCTATGCTTCTGGTTCATTTCGCTCACCATCGCATCCGCCATGGCTGGCAAGTCGTCAAGGTGTGCGCGCAGCGGGGGCAGGTCGATATGGAAAACGTTGAGCCTGTAAAACAAGTCACTGCGCAGTTCGCCACGAGCAATCGCTTCTGCGGGATCGCGGTTCGTCGCCGCAAGAACGCGCACATCTACTTCTTGCTCGGTGCGTCCGCCCACCCGCCGGAGCTTGCGCTCCTCTAATACTCGAAGCAATTTGGCTTGTGTACCGGCCGGCATTTCACCCAACTCGTCCAGCAGCAAGGTGCCGCCCGTCGCCAGTTCGAAGCATCCGGCACGACGTTCCACTGCGCCGGTGAAGGACCCTTTTTCGTGCCCGAAGAGTTCGCTCTCAATCAATGTCTCGGGAATCGCCGCACAATTCACGGCCACAAAGGGCCGGGGCTTGCGCGGACTCAGATCGTGCAGCGTGCGCGCCACCAGCTCCTTTCCGGTGCCGCTTTCGCCTGTGATCAGTACGGACACGTTGGAAGGCGCGATCTGCTCAATCAAGGCGAAGATGTCCTGCATGGCCCGCGAGGTGCCGACCATCGATCCCAGAACGCCCGTCTCGCGCAGGCGACGTCGCGCCACTTCAAGCTCAATTGCGGTATCGCGCTGCCGAGTCGCATTGGCCAGGATAGTCCGAAGGCGAGCCGCGTCCACTGGCTTCTGCAAAAAGTCATAGGCGCCCAGCTTCATAGCGTCGACAGCCACCTGAATGGAACCCTGCGCCGTGAGCAGCACAACCGCGACACTTGAGCTGATCCCCGAAGACTCTTCGGACATTTTCGCGAGCAGTCCAAGCCCGTCCATCCGCGGCATTTTCAGGTCCGTTACCACGATCGCCGGCTCCCAGGCCAGCACTTTTTCCCAGCCCTCGATTCCGTCGCGCGCAGTTTCGGTCCGGTAACCCCAGCCGGAAATAAGCTCTGCCAGTCCCATGAGCGCGTGGGGTTCGTCTTCGACGATCAAGACCTTTACTGCATTCTGCATATGAGTATTCTATTGAATCAATTCAATCTGTGCTCGTTGGCGCGCCGTGCAATCGCTTCTTTGCGCAACAGCCCCAAGTCTCAGGTGGGTGGGTTCTAAACTTGTTTTATGGTCGAATACGAGATTTCCCCTTCCGACGCCGCAGCGCTTCTTCGCGAAAACAAGGCCCGCTTCATCGACGTGCGTGAGCCATGGGAGGTGGCGACCGCCCACATTGAAGGCGCGTTGGCGATGCCGATGGGCGACGTGCCGGCTCGCGCGCATCAGGAGCTGGATCCCGACGAACACCTTGTCGTCTTTTGCCACGCGGGTGTTCGTTCGATGAACGTGACCGTCTGGCTGCGCAACCAGGGATTTGAGCAGGTACAGTCCATGCGCGGCGGTATCGATGCCTGGTCGGTCGAAGTCGACCCGAAGGTTGCGCGCTACTAGCTCCTTCATCGTCAAGGCACAGCTGAGCCGCCCTGCGACGCCCTATACTCTTGCTTCAGGAGCCACGCCATGTCTTCATCCGCCGCCACCTACGCCCGCGAGAATCATCCACGTTTTCTTCAGGAACTGAAGACTCTGCTGCGCATCCCGTCGGTTTCGACGCTCCCCGAGCACGCTGCCGATTGCCGCCAAGCCGCAGAGTTCCTCGCCGAGGAGCTTTGCCGTATCGGTTTGGAGAACGTCCGCCTCATCGAAACGGAAGGCCACCCACTCGTCTACGGGGACTGGCTGCACGCCGAAAAGAAGCTCGGGGTCCCCGCGGACAGGGGTTCCCACGAACAGGTCTTGGTTCGTGGGGAAAGGGACAGGTCTTCGTCCGGGGGGTGCAAGCCCACCGTTCTCGTCTATGGCCATTACGATGTGCAACCGCCGGACCCCCTCGAAGAATGGCTTTCGCCGCCGTTCGAACCCACGGAGCGCAATGGCAACATCTATGCGCGCGGCGCAGTCGACGACAAAGGGCAAGTCTGGGCCCAGGTCAAGGCGCTGGAATCCTTGCTGGCCTCCGATCATGCTCTCCCGCTGAACGTCCGTGTCCTGTTTGAAGGCGAAGAAGAAGTGGGAGGGGAGGGAATTGCCGCGTTTGTCGCGTCAAAGCCCGCCGAGCTGAAGGCTGATTTCGCTCTCGTCTCCGATACCGAGCTATTCGCTCCCGGCCTTCCGACCCTCTGCGTCGGACTTCGCGGAATGATCTATACCGAAATCGAAGTGCGCGGTGCAAAGACCGATCTGCATTCGGGAATGTACGGCGGCGCTGCACCGAATCCCTTCGTTGCTCTTGCGCAAATCCTTGCCCGGTTGAAAGACGAAGAGGGCCACATTCTCATTCCGGGCTTCTACGACGACATCATCCCGCCCAGCCTTGCCGAGCTGGCCGCATGGCGCAGCCTTCCCTTCGACGAAGAGCAATACCGCATCGCTGAGGTCGGCTCGAAGAAACTGGTCGGCGAGCCGGGCTATTCCGTCCTTGAGCGCACCTGGGCGCGCCCGACGCTCGATGTGCACGGCATTCCTGGCGGTTTCATTGGCGCGGGCGCTAAGACTGTTATTCCCGCGAAAGCTCAAGCGAAGGTTTCCATGCGCTTAGTTCCCAGGATGACTCCGGCCAAAGCCTTCTCCCAATACAAGAGTTTTGTGGAGAAAATTGCGCCTGAGGGCGTCGACATCGATGTCCGATTGATCCACTCCGGCGACCCCTGCCTGATCCCGGTCGACAATCCGTACATTCAAGCCGCAACGCGAGCCCTGCATGACGTCTGGGGACGCGATACAGTATTCATCCGCTCCGGCGGATCGATCCCTATCGTCGGAGATTTTGCCCGTCACCTGAACCTTCCCAGCGTGATGATGGGCTTCGGCCTGCCCGATGACAATCTTCATGCCCCGAACGAAAAATTCAATCTGAAGAATTTCGAACTCGGCATCCAGTCGCTCATTCGCTTCCTCGAGGAGGTCGGCGGTTGAGTCATCCGCCGCACCACGCGGCCGAAGCTGCTGGATTTGTCCTCGCAGGCGGCCAGTCCAGCCGTATGGGCTCGGACAAGGCTCTGATCCAACTCGACGCCGAGCCTTTGGTGGTGCACGCGCTGCGAATTCTTCGCAATGCGGGCTTGCCGGTTATGATCGCGGGCGCGCGTTCAGACTTGTCTGCCTATGCCCCCCTGATCGATGACGCGGGACTCGGCCCGCTCAGCGGAATCTGCGCGGCCCTGGCTTCTACTTCCGCCGAATATGGCGTCTTTCTTCCCGTGGACATGCCGCTCCTGCCTCCTACGGTCATTTCAGCTCTTCTGCACCATGCGCGACTTACTGAATCAGCAGTGACCGTTCCCTCTGTCAATGGGTTCGCCCAGACTTTTCCGTCCGTGGTCCAGCGCGCCGTCTTGCCTGCATTGCAAGCGGAACTCAGTGCCGGCAACGATGGCTCATTCTTCGCGTTCCGGGCTGCTGCCGGTCATCTCAACGCGCCATTTACAATTCTCACGGTCGAGAACCTGGTTCAAGCAGGGCAGCTCGAACATCCGGGTAATCTGCCTGCCGCACATTGGTTTCTGAATGTCAATACACCAGCCGACCTTGATCGTGCCCAGTCGCTCGTTGTTGACCGTCGGGGCCATTTGATCCTCTAAGCGGATCGCGTAATCTGGACTCAAGGCATGGCTGACTCCTCCTCGAACCCGGAATTCCACTCGGCACCGCCGCAGCCCGTTGGAGACCACCCGTCCAAGTCCGAGCCGCCTCCTCTCGATCCGGTCGCCGCAGCCAGCGTGCCCATCATTCTCTTCGATAACGTCTCGATCTCTTTTGGGGATCACGCGGTTCTTCAGGACGTAAGCTTTTCAGTCGATCGCGGGCAGACGCTCTGCATCCTCGGCCGCAGCGGCGTGGGCAAGTCGGTCGCCCTCCGCATCCTCATGGGATTCCTGAAACCGGATTCCGGGTCGATTCAGGTCGAGGGAAGAGAAATCACCGATCTAAGCGAAGACGGTATGCAGGAGATTCGCAAACGCGTCACCATGGTCTTCCAAAATGGCGCGCTCTTCGATTCCCTCAGCGTCCGCGAGAACGTCGCCTTTCCGCTACGCGAGCGCGGCTCTCTCGATGAGGATCAGGTGCAGCAGATCGTCGACCGGCTCATCCGCATGGTCGGAGCCGAAGACGTGGAAGAGTCGCTTCCGGCCAGCCTCTCCACTGGCCGCCGCCGCGCCGTGGCCATGGCCCGCGCCCTTGCCTCCCAACCGGAAGTAGTGCTCTACGACGAGCCGACCACCATGGTCGATCCCATCATTGCCCGCCGTCTGGGAACCATCATCCAGCGCCTGAAGCGCCAGCTTGGATTCACCAGCATCGTCGTGACCCACGACATGCGCTTTGCCGAGCGGATTGCGGACACGGTGCTTTTCCTCCACCAGGGACGCGCCAGTTTTTTCGGCCCGCTCAATGCATTCATGGCATCGACCGACGAGAACATCCAGCAGTTTCTCACCCTTGACGCTTACGTGCTGCCCAAGGGTTGAGAACCAGCTCTTTACTTGGACCGCGCCAGCCAAATGATTGCAATCTAGAGACAATTGGACCGCATCGTTCCGAGGTTTAATAGTGTCTAGTGAGCATAGGAGAAATGCCCGACGCCCTTGTTCATTTGAAACCCGAGGTCTGCGGTACGGGAATGGCAACACCGGAATTGTGGCAACCGATATCTCCGTCTGCTTCCGCGCCAGCGGAATGGCAGGGAGCCACGGCTTCGCTCCAGCCAAAACTCCTCGTGGCGGGCCACATTCGAAATGCTTCGGCCGGCATGGCTGCGCAGATTCCTGTAATTCCGCTCCCATTTCCTTGTCTATCCCCGTCGGGTCGAGCCATCAAACGTGCCCTTGATCTTGTTTTCTCAACCTTCACGCTTCTCTTGTTCTTTCCCGTTCTGCTGGTTATCGCGATCGCCGTCAAGCTCGATTCATACGGCCCTGTCTTTTACGTATCGGACCGCGTCGGAAAGCATGGACGGGTCTTTCGCTGTTTCAAGTTCCGCACCATGGGGAGGGACGCGGAGCGCCAACAGGAACGCGTCAAGCACCTGAACGAACGAGACTCGGTCCTTTTTAAAATCTCCAATGACCCGCGTGTCACGCGGGTCGGCCGCGTTCTCCGCAAATACTCTCTCGATGAGTTGACTCAGTTCTTCAACGTTTTACGCGGCGATATGAGTGTCGTCGGGCCGCGTCCTTCCGTCGCCTGCGAGGTGAGAGAGTACGGATTCAGTCATCTGCGTCGTCTCGACGTCACGCCCGGCATTACCGGCCTTTGGCAGATCCAGGGCCGTCACGACCCCTCGTTCGAGAGTTATGTCACGCACGACCTCACGTACATCGAGAACTGGAGCCTTGCACTCGATCTCAAGATCATTGTGCAGACGGTCGGTGTAGTTCTCTCGGGAACCGGCAATTGAGGATTGGCGCGTGCCAGGGTGTCGTTTCGTTCTCGCCCTCAGCCGTTCACTTGGCCCCCCGGATTAAACTGGAAGAGTGAAGATCGCGTTGGCTCAGATCAATCCCACGGTCGGGGATTTCACGGGCAACCTCGAAAAAATCGTTTCGGCCAGCCGCCGAGCCGCAGCTCAGGGAGCGCGCCTGACTGTTTTTTCTGAGCTTTCAATCTGCGGCTACCCACCGGCCGATTTCCTTGAGAAGCCAAGCTTTCTTGCGCGTTGCCGTACCACTGTCAATGAGCTGTCTGCGGCCACCAGCGAATTCTCTACGGCGGTGCTCGCCGGAGTGGCCTTGCCTGCACCGGCCGACGCGGGCAAACCCGCCGTCAACGCCGCTGTTCTTCTCGACAAAGGAGCATTGCTGCTCGAACAGCATAAGCGCCTTTTGCCCTTCTACGACGTGTTTGACGAGCAGCGCTACTTTCTGCCCTCTCGTTCGCAAAAGGTTGTTGAGCTCGATGGGGTTCCTCTCGCCATCACGATCTGCGAAGACGCGTGGAATGGCAAGAATTTCTGGCCACGCCGTCTTTACTCCGTCGACCCGATGGAAGAATTGATGCGCCAGAATCCAGCGGTGCACATTAACCTCTCGTCTTCTCCGTTCTGGCATTCCAAACGCGAAATTCGCCACGAAATGCTCGCGGCCATTGCACGCCGCGACGGGATTCCGGTGCTGATGTCGAACCAGGTCGGGGGAAACGACAGCCTCCTTTTCGACGGATCCTCGCTCGCTCTCAATGCGCGCGGCGAACTCATCGCCCAGGCCGCGTCTTTTCAAGAGGATCTCGTCGTCCTCGATCCGTTCGCAGCGCCGGCGATCGAACTGCCACTCAGCGACGATACAGAGGCCGCGTATCATGCGCTTGTCCTCGGCACCCGCGACTACGTCCATAAATGCGGCTTTCGCAAGGGCCTCATCGCGCTTAGCGGAGGGATCGATTCGGCTCTCGTCGCGGCCATCGCCAGCGAAGCGCTCGGTCCCGAAAACGTCATCGCCGTGGGCATGCCGAGCCCCTACTCCTCGCAAGGGTCGATCGACGATAGCCGCAAGCTCGCTGCGAATCTTGGCATTCGGTTTGAGCTGATCGGCATCAGCGAGCTCTTTCAGGAGTACACCCGTGCACTCGATCCGCTCTTTGCGGGTATGAAACCCGATACCACCGAAGAAAACATTCAGTCACGCATTCGCGGGACGCTGATGATGGCGCTTTCGAATAAGCTCGGTGCGCTGGTGCTGACCACGGGTAACAAATCGGAGATGGCTGTCGGCTATTGCACTCTGTACGGCGACATGGTGGGCGCGCTGGCGGTCATCGGCGATCTGGTCAAAACTCGCGTCTACGCTGTTTCCCGGTGGGTCAATCGAGACCGCGAGATCATCCCGGAGCCCATTCTCGACAAGCCCCCATCAGCCGAACTCCGCCCTGGTCAAAAAGATACGGATTCCTTGCCACCTTACGAGATTCTCGATCCGATCATCGAGGCGTATGTTGAGCGTTACGAGACGCCGGAATGCATCGCGTCCAGGCGCGGATTCTCCTTGGAACTCGTCCAACAGATAGTGCGCCTGGTCGAGCGCTCCGAGTACAAACGCCAGCAGGCCGCTCCCGTTTTGAAGGTCACTTCCAAGTCATTCGGCATGGGCCGCCGATTTCCCATTGCCGTCAAAGTTCAGGTATAAGCTAAAAGGCGGGCGCATTTTCCCCGCCTTTCAAGGAGATTCAGCTTGATTCGTCGTTTGTCTCGTTTTACCGGCGCAGCCGCGCTATTCGTTCTGCCCTTTTTCACTCTCACGGTTCCGGCTCAGCAGCAGGTCCCTGCCGCGCCGCCTCAGGAAGCCGCGCAAGCTCCATCTGCTCCCACTCCCGCCGCTGCGCCCGCGTTCCCCAAGCCCGACCCAGCCAATTTCACCGCCTCTACTCCGACCAGGGATGTCGTCAATGCTTTTCTCCAAACCACTTGGGGTTTCGAAGAGAGTCGCGTGTGGCAAGTGCAAGCCATTCAGAAGACGCCGGTCGAAGGTCTGAGCAAGGTCACCGTTCTGGTCGGAGACAAGACTGGCAAACAGAAGTCCGGCGGCCTGCAGTTCTTCGTTCTGCCCGATAACAAACACATCATCGCCGGTGAAGAGGTGCTGCCGTTTGGTGAGCACCCTTATGCCGAGTCGAGGTCCGAGCTGCAGCAAAGTGCCGACGGACCCTATCGCGGCTCTGCTTCCAAGGATCTCGAACTGGTCGAGTTTGCCGATTTCCAATGCCCGCATTGCAAGGAAGCTCAGACCAACATGGATAAGCTCGCCACGGACTTTCCTAAGGCGCGCATCGTCTTCCAGAACTACCCGCTCGCAAAAATCCATCCTGCCTCTGTGACCGCGGCCTCCTATGGGGTTTGCGTTACCAAGCTGGGGGGCAGTAATGCCTTCTTCCAATACGCCTCGGCGGTCTTCGATGGGCAGGAGGGATTGGCCACTTCAGATGGCGCTTCGCTGACGCTCAACAGCGCGGTCACCAAGGCAGGCCTCGATCCCGCCAAGGTATCCGCATGTGCTGCGACGCCCGAGACTGGAGCGCAGGTACAAGCCTCGGTCAAGCTCGCCGAAGCGCTAAGCGTGACGCAGACTCCGGTTCTCATGGTGAACGGACGCCCGGTGCCGATTGGCGGCCTGCCCTACGATACGATCAAGCAAATCGTCGAGTTCCAGGCCAAGCTGGACGGAGTCGGACAGTAGCGAGCACACACAACGGTTCAATCGTCCAAACCCCGATCAGGATGCCCGGCAACGGGAACAGGATCGGGGTTTTTCATTGACTACGCCTCGTGCTCGAACGAAGAACCTTGCTATTGCCCCAGAGTATTCCGCTCGATGCGAAGAGTCTGCCCCGGGGCCGATGGATACTTGGGACCACGGATAAGGTGGGGCGTGAGAACCACCAGCAGCGTGGCATAGTCGCTCTGCGTGTTCTTTGACGTGAGGTTGTTCATGCCGGGAATCTCTGTCAATCCCGGCGTGCCGCTCAGCGCCACGCTTTCCTGCTTATCCAGTTCGCTCATCAGCACGGCGCCTTCGTTCTCTTTCAGGGTGATCACGCCAGAATACGAACGGTTGTCGAGCACCGGAATTCCATTCGACACTGCCCCCGACAGGGCGGTGATTTTCAAATCCAGCGTAAGCGCAACATCGCCGCTGCGCATCACCTGGGGAGTTGTCTTGAGCGTCAAGCCAATGTCCTGATATTGGATCTGGGGAATCTGGGTCGTGGATCCAGAAGTCGACGAGAGCAGGGAAGATAGCCCGCTCGAAGTGCCCGCCGTTGTGAGGCCGGGAATGTTGACGCCGCTGGTC
Source organism: uncultured Acidobacteriaceae bacterium (assembly GCA_963745845.1). GTDB lineage: Bacteria > Acidobacteriota > Terriglobia > Terriglobales > Acidobacteriaceae > Telmatobacter. Next base: position 1,688,816 of record CAVUZE010000008.1, read on the forward strand.
GCCAGACCGGAATAGGAAGCAGTCAGAATGGGATACCGCGAGCCGCTCTTGATTGTTTCGTCTTGACCGTCGGCCAGCCTCAATTCGACAGCATCCAACTCACGGGTGTCCGAGGAATTCAGATTGAGATTCAACGTTGCCGGACCCGGGGACAGGCCCGACTCCGTGATTCCTCCACCAAACAACGCAATGCCATTCGTGAAAATCGAGTTCGAAACCTGCCCCGATGCCAGCAGAATCCCCAGAATCGCCAGAGTGTCTCCGGGAGAGGCAAGACCCGAGCTGATAATCTGCTGCACGAGCGTCTGGTTGGCATTCAGAATCGACTGTTCTTCGGCGTACACGTTGAACGCCGTCACCTGTTGCGGAAGCTGTGCCCCCGTGTTTCGCTGATTGTTGTGAGCAAGCTGGATGATCCGCACATCGAGCATCACCTGGCTGCGGCCGTTCACCAGGTCGCGCATGGTCGCGTTGAAGGCATCCAGTGTCTTCGTCGGCGCTCGAACCGTCACCGTTCCCAGGTTCTGTTCTACGGCAACTTGCTGGGTAGCAAAAACGTTCTTCGCAATGTTGCTCACTTCCGTCATTTCCGCCTGCGTCATACCGGGCAGATAGACCGTTTCCAGCTCCTGGCGCAAGAATTGCTGGCGGTTTTCCCGCGTGTCCCGCGCTACAAGCACGCGGTGCGCGTCCAGCGGAACCGGGAACGTATTCGTCGCCAAATTCAACAGGTCCTGGGTCTGAAGAAATGGCACATTGTCCACATCGAATTTCGCCTGCACTGCGGGAACGCTTTGGTCCAATGTGGCGTCGATTCCGTACGCCTTATAAACCTGCTGAATCAACTGTCGCCGATCGAGCTTCAGATGAAAGCTCTGCACGCCGGTTGACGGTTCGAGCACCGGGACACTACCTACCGTATCGGCCGAGGCCTGGTACAACGGCGTGGTCTGGTCCAGCAAAGACGTATCGGCCAACTCGTTCACGTGCTCCAGAACCTGGGGATTCGCGGGATCCAGCTCGTGCGCTCGCTGCAACGCAGCACGTCCCGCTCCCGGATCGCCGCGCACGCGATCCTTGGCCGCTTCCTGAATCAGCGCAGTGACCAGGTGACTGCGCGCCACCTGTGCCGCCAACGCGTAGTCATGGTTTTGCGGATCGAGTGCGGCGGCCGACTCATAATCCTGCATCGCCTGCTCAAATCGGCTCTGCTCGAAAAGCTTGCTCGCTTCCAGGTAGAGTTTCGCTGCGCGCCGTCGATCCTTTGCACGGGGCTGCTTTCCCGGTTCATCCTGTTTTGCAGGCGTTGCGGATGAATCTATATTTTGACTTGAGGTGGGAGCGCTCTTTGTCCCGTCCGGCGTGGCGGGATTCGCTTGTTGCGCGCCCGCCGATCCAATAAACACAGCCAGCAGAACTGTCGCAACCGCAGCTCTCGAGATGGGACAGGACGTCCTCACCGCGGGTTCTCCGTTGCTGCAAGCAGGTCAGCGAGTGAGGTCGCGCAGGCATCCGGCCGCAGCGCATACAGTGCATCAAAATCGAAATTGCCTGTGGCTACGGCGATCACTGTCAGATTGTTCGTGCGTGCGGCCTCGATGTCTCTCGGCGTATCGCCCACCACGCAAACGGTCGCTGTCTCTCCTGCCATATTGCGTGCTTTGCGTGCCGCGTGACCAACCATCTCCGACCGCACGGGAAATTCGTCGCTAAAGCCGCCGAAGCGGAACCACTCACGCAGCCCCGCGGCCTCAATCTTGATCCAGCCGATCATTTCCAGATTCCCGGTTGCAACACCCAGAAGCGCGCCACGTTCTGAAAGGTGGCGCAAGGCCTCTTGAACTCCGGGCATGAGAATCGGATCCAACTCATGCCGCCGCTCCACCACGCTCGCGCACATCGCATCGAGAATGGCTGCAACCTGCGGTTCAAGCACGTCCGCGGAGATGCCTGCACGGGTGCAGGCTTCGCGCAGGATCGCCGTATCGGTGTTGCCGTGCAACGCAATGCCGGCGAGGGTTATTTCGAACCCTGTCACGTGCCGCACACCGTTCGCTACCGACTCGAAATGGACGCGATCGCGGCTGCGCAGCAGGGTGCCGTCAATGTCGAAGAGATAGGCATCCTGGCCGTCCCAGACAAAACCGGGCTCGATTGCAATGCGGGGTTCGGTTTTCTTTTGGGTTGTCTGCATGCCTCGGGAAGCTCAGCCTTGACGGTAGCCCTGGCGTGTCGCTCCCAACATAAGACGTTCGCTGCGCGGCGGACGCTTGAGCCCCGCGCGGACTTCGGCAAGACTCAGGCCAAGCTCGGCCATGGTGCGGCTGAGCGTGTTGCGGTGAATGCCCAGCTCCTCTGCCGCTTTGCACTGGTTCCCCCGGTTCGCCACCAGCACTTCGCGCAGATACTGTCTTTTGAACTCGCGAACGGCGTCCTCGTAGCGGATGCCGCTGGAATGCATTTGTGTCACCAGGCTATCCAGTTCTCGTCTCACGTCGACCCCTTGCTTTATTAGCTTGCCACACTAGACCATAGAACTGCCCACTAAAAAATTTCATCATTCGCGGGGCCGTGGGTGCATCCAGGGGGGCGACTCCCGTTCCAGCCGGTTCAAATCCTCACGGACAAGGGCAGCCAGGCCGGAAGGGCTGACGTGGGTGCTCAAATGGCAGACGCTGAAAAAGTACTTCGGAAGCTTGGCCTGGGTCAGCCATTCCGTATCTGGGAAGAATGCCACCGTCACCAGGATGCAAACCGTCACCAGCAATACGCCTTGGAAAAGACCAAATATCGCTCCCGCGAGGCTATCCAGGCAACCAAGACCAAGCTTCTGGAACGCCTTCGCGAGTATCGCTCCGACCAGCGCCGCGACGGCCGCCACGAGAAGCGCGATCAGAATAAAACCGATCGCATTCGAAACCTTTTGGTTGTGCGCAATCGGCTCAATGAATCGTGCGATGCGCTCGTAATTCCATGCCGCGACCACCAGGCCGAGGATCAGGCCGCCAAGCGAAAAAATTGAGCGGAGAAACCCTTGTGCGATTCCCGCGATCACCGACGCTGCCAGAATTGCCACAATGATCCAATCCACTACGCTCATGGCCGCCCTTGTCCCTCAAAACGCGAGTTCCCGCCCTGTCAGGCGGCGAAATGCCTCAAGATACTTGGCCAGCGTCCGTTTGACAACATCATCCGGAAGGCCGGGCGCCGGCTCTTGTTTGTTCCAATGGATGCTTTCCAGATAGTCTCGCACGAATTGCTTGTCAAAGGACGGTTGAGCTCCACCCGGTTTCCACGCGGAGGCTTCCCAGAAGCGGGAAGAATCCGGGGTCAGCACTTCATCCGCAAGGAGAATGCCCCCCGCGGTTGTGCCGAACTCAAACTTAGTATCCGCGAGAATCAGTCCGCACTCTTCCGCATGCTTTGCTGCGCGATCGTAAATTGCCAGCGTCAGCCGCCGCAACTCCGATGCGACTTCCGCGCTCAGCACTTTCTCCGTCTGCGCGAACGAAATGTTTTCGTCGTGCGCTCCGCCCTCGCTCTTGGTCGCAGGTGTAAAGATGGCCTCAGGGAGCTTCGACGCATCCTTGAGTCCGGCGGGCAGCGGAATCCCGCACACTGTGCCGCTTTTTTCGTATTCCTTCCAGCCCGATCCCGCCAGATACCCACGCGCGACGCACTCCACCGGGTACATCCTTGCCCGTCGTACGAGCATCGATCGCCCCTCAAGTTGGTCAGCGTAGGGGCGAAGGGACGATGGGAAGTCACTCACATTGGCGGTGATCAGATGGTTGGGAACCAGGCCGGATAAAAAATCGAACCAGAAAAGCGAGATCTGGGTTAGGATCTTTCCCTTGCCGGGGATCCCTGTGGCCAGGACGTGATCGAATGCCGAAATGCGGTCCGTGGCGACGAGAAGGAGTGCGTCGTCTACCGCGTACAAATCGCGCACCTTGCCCCTGCCGAGTAAGGGCGTTGAACCAAGACTGGTTTTGAGGAGAGCGTTCATTGGAGGGGCCTTGCCGACCATCAACTGAGTCTCCGATTTTCTAGTGCGGACCCCTGTTTGTCAATGCACATCACGTGCAGCAGACAATCCCGTGAGGCTTTGGCAAACTTTCAATATTGGAGGGCAAGTCGAGAAGAGGAAAGAACACTAACCCCTGTGACAGCGATCACGGACCGTTTCTCGAACTTAAGCGAAACTCCATTTGTCAACATGGTTCGGAGGGCGTGCAAGAAAGTCCTCTTTGAGCCGGGAGACACGAGGCAGCAGTGGAAAGGGGAAGCCGCGGCTAGCTTCGTTCTAAGGGATCGCCAGTAGCTGCGCGCTACCGACCTCCAGCGCCAGCTACTGGTCCCCGCTCTTATCTTGTGAAATGCAAGCGCCTCCGAAGAGACGTGATCCTTCGGGGGCGATTTTTTGCTCAAAATCCGCCCAGATCACAGCTTCTCGTATGCGCTTCACCTGCTTGAAAACACAAACTCATTGCCGTCGGGGTCCTTGAATTTGGCCATGGTTCCCCAGACTTCCTTCTTCGGCTCCTGGGCAAGCTCCACGCCTTTGGATTTGAGAAGCTTCGCGGTCTCGAAGACATCGTCGCACCAGAATGTCGTCGGTTGAAAGCCGCCAATGCGGCTCTCGTGGCCCGGAGGCGTGAAGAGCGCAAGGTTTACATCGGACCCCGGAATCAAAAGCTCAATCCACCGCTGATTAGGTCCGAAGGCTTGATCGGTAGCGACCTTGAATCCCATCTTCTCGGTGTAGAACTTCAGCGCTCGATCCTGGTCACTGACTGGAATGCTGACAATCTTGACGCCGCGTATCATCGCGTCCTCCCCCTTGAGATTTTCGGAACCGGTTAGGATTCGGAATATATGCGCGCAGATCCGGCGATGCAATCTGGTAGATATTGCTATAGTTTTGGTTGGTATAGCGATGTCTTCCATCGACGAATATGTGACCGACGTTCTGATGCGCGATCTTGTCGGACATGACAAGCGGCCAGTTAGCTTTCTTGTCTATTTGTGGCTGGCCGCCGAGCAGCAACGCAGAAGTTCCGCCGTCCAGATCAGCTACCAGGAACTTGCGGAATCCATTGGGGTATCGAAGAGCGCTGCCCAGGCGGCGGTAGCCTGGCTTGCGCAGCGCAAGTTGCTTCACGTCAGCAAGGCAACCGTGACGGCAACACCCCGGTACAAAGTGCTGAGCCCCTGGAAGCGCTAGACGGAAATCGCGTTTGATCGCCGCCAGCCGTTACGCCGTGGCCCGCCGCTGTTCCTGCTGCCCGCCCAGCTTGACGCTGACCACCTTGGACACGCCTGGCTCCTGCATTGTTACGCCGTAAATCATGTCCGCCGAGTGCATCATGCGCTTCGAGTGTGTCACGAGCAGGAACTGCGTCTCTCGGCTCAGGGAGTGCAGCAGGTCGGCGAGCCGGCCGACGTTGGTTTCGTCGAGCGCGGCGTCCACTTCGTCCAGCACGCAGAACGGGCTGGGCTGGAACTGGAAGATGCCGACCAGCAGCGCCAGGGCCGTCAGAGCTTTCTCCCCGCCCGAGAGCAGCAGCACATTTTGCAGCTTCTTGCCCGGCGGGGACGCGACGATATCCAGTCCGCTTTCGGCCTGGTTTTCCTCATCGGTGAGCCGCAAGAATGCTTGCCCGCCATGGAAAAGCCGCGTAAAGACTTCGCCGAAATTCTGATTGATCTGTGCGAACGCCTCATCGAACTTGGTGCGCGAAATCTGGTCGATCTCCTTGATCGTCGCCTGCGTGTTTTCGATCGACTCCATCAAATCCTGACGCTGCGCCGAGAGGAACCCGTGCCGCTCCGCCGTCTCCTTGTACTCGTCGAGGGCCATCATGTTCACGGGGCCCATTTGTTCGAGGCGCTGCCGCAATTCCTGGCATGCAGTTTCCTCGACCGCCAATTCCTCGCCGGCCAAACGCACAATCTCGGCATCGGCTCGCAATGCCGCTGCCTCAACATTCACTTCCGTCAGACAGCTGGCCTCGAGATGCTCGAGATCGGAACGGAGTTTGGCCACTTCACTGGACCGGTTGCTGCGGTCGTCTCTCAGTTGGTCGAGCGCCGCGCGTCCAGCTTTCAGCTGCAACTCGATCTCCGCCAGTTTTTGCCGAAGATCATGCGCCTCGCTGGCAAGCTTCTGCGCCTGTGCCAGCGCCTCTTCGCGTAGTGCCGCTAGTTCCTGCTCGCGAATCGCCAACTCGGCCGACTCTCGCGTCCGCTGCTCGCGCTCTGCCTCTGCCGCGGCCTGCTGTTGCTCAATCGCCAATACGCGGCGCTCGAGGTCGTTGTGGAGCCGGTCGATCCGCTGGAATGCCGCTTCAGCGCCGCGCCGCCGTTCCTCAAGCTTGGCCAATTCAGCCGTGACATGCGCCGCTTCCTGCTGCAAACCTTCGCGCTTCTGCCGCAGAGCTCCCAGCTGCGTCTGTTGGTCGTTGAGAGTCGCCTCTGCAGCCTCGCGCTCTGCCTCCAGCCGAACCGCTTCCTCGCGTTTTTGCGCGATCACTTCGTGTTTGGCTTCGCGCGCATCCTTGTTGCGTGTCGACTGCAGCGTCCACTCCTGCAGGCGCCGTTCGATTCGCTGCGTCTCGGCCTCCATCTGCTTCAGGGCTGCTCCCTGGTCCGCTGTGTCCCGTTCCGCCAGACGGCGCTCTTCGCTGCGGGCCTCCAGTTGCGCCGCGAACCCTTCAATCTTCAGCGTCAGCGCCGCCGCTTCAGTGTCTGCCTGTCCCAACCTCTGCTCCAGGCTGGAGAGTTTGGCATCGATCTCACGCAACTCGCGTTTCAGTGCCAGCGGACCTTCGGTCGAAGGTTTGCCGCCTGTTACCGTCGAGTTGTGAAAGCACTCTCCGTCCGGCGTCAAAAAGAAAGCGTAGCTATGCTCGTGTGCCAATCGCTGCGCGTCCGCAGCACTCCCGACGAGGTAGCCATGCTTCAGCTTGGGCAAAATCGTTTCGAGAGACCGTCCAAAGCCATTGAGAACCCGGATTGCTTCCTTTAGCGGCGTCACGCCTTCGCCGCCGATGGCCTCTTCGCCCTCCTCAAATAAGCCGCGCTGGTCGGCGTCGTGAATCAGGAACGTCGCGCGCCCATCCACGCCCGATTTCAGCAGGCGCACGCCTTCTTCCGCTGCTCCCCAGCTTTCCACGACGACATAGTTCAACTCGTCACGCAGGAACTCATCCACGACGCCTTCGTGCTCACCGCGCACTTCGAGAAAATCCGCAAGCGTGCCGGTCGGCTTCATTCCTTCGGCGAGAGCGCCCGGCTTCAGCAGCCTGCGCACCGAATCCGTGGCGTAGCTATGATCTCGAATCAGCGCTTCAAGCGAACTCCGTCTTCCCGCCGCGGTCGCTTGCAGGGTGCGCAGTTCGTTCGCGCGCGCACGCAGGGCATCTTCTTCGGCGCGGCTCGTCTGCAGGTCCTCGCGCAGCGTCGCGATCTCGCCCTCCAGCCTCTGCAATGCCTCTGCTGCCGATTCAAAGCGCAGCTTCGCCTGTCCACTCTGCACGCCCAGGCTTTCGAGCTCGTGTCGCGCCTGGGTCGTCTCTGCCTCCAGCCGCTCCGACTCGCGTTCCAGTGCCGCAAGACTCTCCTCTGCCTGCGCGGTGCTATTGCGGGCGTTTCCGGCCAGAGTCAGCAGATGCATGGCGTGCCTGCGATTGGCCTCCAACTCGCGCTCCGACTTGAACACCTCATCGGCCGCTGTGCGCGCTTCGTGCTGCTTCGTTTCCACCTTTTGACGGAACGCATGCGCCTCGTTGGCTGCGGTCTCCAGAAAGCTCTTCTGCTGCGCCCGCTCTTCCTCAATGCTGGTCAATTGCGTGCGCGTCTGCTCCAGCTCGCCGGCTGCTGCTGCAAGCCGCGCCCCCAGCTCGCTGACACGCTCGGCGTTGGCGCGCTCCCGCGCTGCGGCTCGTTCCAGCTCTACGGCGGCGCTATTCGCTCGGTTCTGTGCTTCCTGTGCTTCTCGATCAAGCTCGTAGCCACGCTCGGTCAGCGCATGCTGTCTTGCCTCGCTGTTTTCGATCTCTGCCGCGGCAGTGTGAATGCGACCCGTGAGTCCCGCAATCTCCGCCTCCAGCCGCGCCTGCTCGGCATCCATCCCAGCCATGCGGCTGGCTAGAACCGAACGAAGCCGTCTTCGCAGCTCTTCGCGCACCGCAGCAAATCGCTCGGCCTTCGAAGCCTGCCGCTTCAGGCTGTTCATCTGCCGCGTGACTTCTTCAAAAATGTCATCGACGCGCGCCAGGTTTTGCTTGGAGCTCTCGAGCCGCAGCTCCGCCAGCCGCTTCTTGGTTTTGAAACGCGTAATTCCGGCCGCTTCCTCGATAATGGCGCGGCGGTCGTGTGGCTTCGAGCTGAGCAGCTGCCCAATCCGTTCCTGGCCGATGATCGCGTAGCTCTCCGGGCCGAGGCCCGTGCCCATGAAGATGTCCTGAATGTCGCGCAGCCGGCAGAGCTTGCCGTTGAGCAGGTATTCGCTTTCCCCAGTCCGAAACAGCCGCCGGGTAATCACGATTTCGCCCTTTTGCGGCGTCTGGTGGAACTTGCGCCGACGAATCTTCAAAACCACCTGCGGTGGGGCCAACTCAGCTTCCTGCCCCACCGCCGGCTGGGCAGACGGCAGTGGCCTCGGACCGGAAGTCTCAATCTCATCTTCCTCGATCGCCTGTCCCGGCTGTTCGGCGGCAATGATCTCTTCCGCCTCGGCGGCGTGCTTGCGGCGGATTTCGTTCTCATCCCAGTCTGCCGGGCCGTCATGGTCCACGCTGACCTCGGGCTCGACGGGAATCGGGCCTTCATACGCCTCCGGATCCACCATGGTCAGCGTCACTTCAGCCATGCCTAACGGCTTGCGGTCGCGCGTTCCGGCAAAAATCACGTCTTGCATATGGGTTCCGCGCAGCGATTTTGCACTTTGTTCGCCCAGCACCCAGCTCACGCCATCCAGAATGTTCGACTTTCCGCACCCGTTCGGTCCCACCACCACGGCAATGCCCGTTCCCGGCACGGACAGTTCCGTCCGGTCACAGAAGCTCTTAAAGCCGAGGATGTGAATCTTCTTCAGTTTCAGCATGTCTACTCCCGATCCAGGGATTGGAGAAAGTGCAGTTCTACAGCAGCCGGGGTCCGGCTCGTTTACCTGCTTTTATTGTCCTTCGATTTCAGACTCTACGGAGCGCAAGAAGGCGGGTCAACGACCGGATGGGGTGTTCTTGTGGATAACAGGGGGCCGAACCTGCGTTTTCGGGATTTTCCGGAATTTACCCCGAAATCTCTGTGTTTGAAGGAGTTTAGGACGAGTTTTCCACAGCCCGCAGCTGCAGCGAATCAGTGCCGGAAGTGGGCCGACCCGACAGCCTTTCGGATCACTTTTTCCAGGGCCCGTAGAGCCTGGGGACGGGGGAAACTCGGCCGGCTTGCCAGGCGGATTGTCCGTGCGGAGTGGCCTGCCAGCCGCCGCACCACGATGTCGCGTCGGCGCAAGGATTCCACAGCCAGCGAAGGAATCAGGGTTGCTCCGTAACCGGCCGCAACCAGGTTGACCAGCGTGTCTAAAGTCGCCGCCTGCATCGATCCCCTCAAGCCTGTCCGTCGTCCATGCTTGGTCCCGCACGCGGTCAGCGCCTGGTTGGCCAGGCAGTGACCCTCGGCCAGAACCAGCAGGTCATCGGACAATTCCTCTTCCTTGATAGCCGATTCCTTCGCCAGGCGATGTCGACGGGGCAGCGCCGCCATCAACGGTTCCACGAACAACGAAATCTCAGTGATCTCCGGCGCGTCCGTCTGCGTCGCCAGAAGCGCGGCGTCCAGCTTATGGCTGCGCAGGGAATCGATCAGCGCCTGTGTCTGGTCTTCCCACAGGTCGATCGTCAATCCGCGGTAGGTCTCCTGCAGCGGCTTCAATATCATCGGCATCAGATAGGGTGCAAGGGTGGGAATGACGCCCAGCTTGATCGGTCCTACCAGCGGATCGCGCGCGGCGCGTGCAACGTCTCTGATCTGATCTGCCGCGTTCAGGGCGCAACGGGCGTGCTCCAGAATGCGGAGTCCCACAGGTGTCATGTCGACGCGTTTGTTTGTGCGTTCGAGCAGCTTCACCCCCAGTTCCTCTTCGAGTTTCTTAATCTGGCTGCTCAGGGTCGGTTGAGTTACATGGCAGGCTTCGGCAGCGCGGCCAAAGTGCCGGTGCTCGGCGATAGAATCGAGGTAGAAAAGGTCGCGAAGATTCATTCTGTGAACCGGCTGTAAATAGATTCTATCAATCGTCGCTGTAGAAACGATTGACTTGATCTATCGGCCCGGCGGGACTAGTTTGAATGAGTGGACCGGCCTTTGAAGATCCGGTCGCCAGCGATTCGCAATCCATAACGTTTAACCACGGCGCAGGCGCCGAAAAGCGGCCCGGCTCCAAACCCAACCGACATTGACATACACCTCAAGGAGACGCGCCATGTCTGAAAGCTCCGTTACGAACCCCGGACCTCCCATAGTCGATGACCAGAACGCCATGTCAGGCGATGCAAAATGCCCGTTCTCGAACGGCGCTCGCAAGCACCCAACCGCTGGGGCCCCAACGAACGCAAGCTGGTGGCCCAATCAACTCAACCTGAAGATATTGCACCAGCACTCGGACCTGTCCAATCCCACTGGCGAGAAGTTCAATTACGCAGAGGAGTTCAAAACCCTCGACTTGAATGCCGTCATTAAGGATCTCCGTGAGTTGATGACGAGCTCACAGCCATGGTGGCCAGCGGACTACGGTCACTACGGCCCGTTCTTCATCCGCATGGCATGGCACAGCGCAGGCACATACCGCATCGCCGATGGCCGTGGAGGCGCCGGCTCTGGATCGCAGCGATTTGCTCCCCTCAACAGCTGGCCCGACAACGTAAGCCTCGACAAGGCGCGCCGCTTGATCTGGCCGATCAAGCAGAAATACGGCCGCAAAATCTCCTGGGCCGACTTGATCATCCTTAGCGGCAACGTGGCGCTCGAGACGATGGGGTTCAAGACCTTCGGCTTCGCCGGAGGACGCGAGGATGTCTGGGAGCCGGAAGAGAACATCTACTGGGGCTCCGAGGGCAAGTGGCTCGGCGACGAACGCTACAGCGGAGACCGTCAGCTTGAAAACCCTCTCGGCGCCGTGCAGATGGGCCTGATCTACGTAAATCCGGAAGGCCCCAACGGCAAGCCGGATCCTGTCGCCGCGGCCCGCGATATCCGCGAGACCTTCGCGCGCATGGCGATGAATGACGAGGAGACCGTTGCTCTCATCGCCGGCGGACACACATTCGGCAAAGCGCATGGCGCCGCCGATCCGATTGAATATGTCGGCCCCGAGCCCGAGGGCGCACCGATTGAGGAGCAGGGCCTCGGCTGGAACAACACCTTCGGCAACGGCAATGGGGTACACACCATCAGCAGCGGGCTCGAGGGTGCATGGACCGCGAACCCGGTAAAGTGGGACAACGACTACTTGAAAAACCTCTTCGCCTATGAATGGGAACTCACCAAGAGCCCTGCCGGCGCGAACCAGTGGACACCCAAGAACGGAGCAGGGGCAGGTACGGTTCCGGATGCGCACGACCCAAAGAAGAAGCACGCCCCCATCATGTTCACGACCGACCTCTCCCTGCGCGTCGATCCGAGCTACGAGAAGATTTCCCGCCGCTTCCTTGACCATCCCGAGGAGTTCGCAGACGCCTTTGCCCGCGCATGGTTCAAGCTGACGCATCGCGACATGGGCCCGATCGCGCGCTATCTCGGCCCGCTCGTTCCCAAGGAAGAATTGCTGTGGCAGGATCCGGTTCCCGCAGTCGATCATGCACTGATCGACGACAAGGATAGCGCGGCCCTCAAGGCCAAGATCCTTGCAAGCGGACTCACCACCTCCCAACTAGTCACGACAGCCTGGGCCTCCGCCTCAACCTTCCGCGGCGGCGACAAGCGCGGCGGTGCCAACGGTGCGCGCATTCGTTTGGAGCCGCAGAAGAATTGGGAAGTCAATCAGCCTGCCGAACTGGCGAAGATACTCGAATCTCTGACAGCGATCCAGAAGGAATTCAACGCCACGCAATCGGGCGGCAAGAAGGTTTCGCTCGCCGACCTGATCGTCCTGGGCGGAGATGCGGCCATCGAAGCGGCCGCCAAGAAAGCTGGCCACGACGTGAAGATTCCTTTCGCGCCGGGGCGTACCGATGCGACGCAGGAGAAGACCGATGCGTCCTCCTTCGCTCCACTCGAGCCCATCGCAGACGGTTTCCGCAACTACGTGCGCAAGGGCCAAGAGGAATCGGTAGCCGAGTTGCTCGTCGACAAGGCGAACCTCCTCACGCTCACCGCTCCTGAGATGACGGTCCTCATCGGCGGCCTGCGCGCGCTCGATGCAAACTTCGGGCACTCCAAACACGGCGTCTTCACCAAGCGTCCGGGAATCTTGACCAATGACTTCTTCGTCAATCTACTCGACATGAAGACGAAGTGGCAGAAGTCTGCTACAGGCGCAGGTGTTCTCGAAGGGCGCGATCGGGCCACCGGCGAGCTCAAATGGACGGGCACCGTCGCCGATCTGGTCTTCGGTTCAAACTCGCAACTCCGTGCGCTCGCGGAGTTCTATGCCTGCAGCGACTCGCAGCGGGCTTTCGTGAAAGACTTCGTGGCGGCCTGGAGCAAAGTGATGAACCTCGATCGCTTCGACCTCGCGCGGGCTTAGCCAAGGTCCTATACGTTTTGAATAGCCCATCGGCCAGAGAGCGCGAGTTCTCTGGCCGATGCTGTTTGGGGCAGGCTGGGCGACAACTGGGCGCCAAGCCTTCAAACGACTAAGTGATGATCACGCTTCACAGGACTCGTTCTGATTTCCGAATGCATTTGCTGGGGGAGGGAATACTGAGCGATGACGTGGGTCGATCGCCATCGTGACCCGCAGTGAAAGCGAACGGGCGGCAGATTTCCAAACTCCGCCGCCCCGAGACTTTGTGGACCAGCACTTCCTCAGAGCAAGCTGCTGAATGGCGTATTCGGGGTAATGCGTGTCGCAGTCAATGTGCCGGTAACCGTCAGTGTGGGGTTTCCATTGGCGTCGTAGGCTTGAAAGGTGAACTTCCCCGAATAGGAATTTCCGTCAGGGCTCAATGTAATCTTCTCCAGGATTTGAGCCCCATCTTGAGGGTTTCCCATCGGGTCATTGCCCTGCCAGGGAATGTGATTCAACAAATACTGATGTCTTCCCGTTTGTTGCCACACACCCAGGCAGAAGTTTCCATCCTGTGCCGGACGCGAGGAGTTCATGATCTCCGTTCCGTCGCTGTGCCAGACGACGACCGAGTTGTCGAACGGTTCGGGCAAACTATAGGATCCGCCATTCATCGTTTGGCCTGTGAAGACCACATGCCACATTCCCACGATCGACACATCGTCGTTGTCGTCATCATCTCCTTTGAGCAGGGCGGCGGGCATGAGCCTCGCGTTTCCGTATTGCAGGTGCAGGCCGGATGGATGTGTTCGCGGCGGGTTGATACTTCCGCAGGACGCGAGCGCGGCCGGCGCAGTCGCAAGCGTAAGTGCAAAGGCGCCCATTACAAGTGCCCATGTTTTTCCATTTGTCTTCATCTCTTCTCCTCGGCCGGGGAATCGCCGGCAGCCCCGAGCTAACCCCAACCTTGCCCGCTTGCGCAATGAAGCGCAGGTAAAGCGGGAGGTGAAGTTTTGGTGAAGCGCCAAAGCTCTGAATCCGCGCTATTTTCAAAAAAAGGTGAATGCTATACTTCACCCGCGGAGGGGTCCCGTGGCGGTTGCCGTATACGAGTTCGGCGACTTTCGGCTCGACTGCGGCCGGTTCGAACTCCTCCGGAGTGGCCACGTCATCCGGCTCGAGCGCAAACCGATGGAGCTGCTGATTCTGCTCCTCGCGCGCAACGGCCAGCTCGTCACTCGAACCGAGATTGCCCTTCACCTTTGGTCGAGTGAAGTTTTTGTCGATACCGAGCACGGCATCAACACGGCAATTCGGAAAATCCGCCAGGTTCTTGGCGACGAACCCGAGAACCCTCGCTTTGTGCAAACCGTCACAGGCAAAGGCTACCGTTTCTCGGCGCCGATTTCGGCGATCTCGCCAGCCGAGAGTACTCCCGAGCCTGCCGCCGCCGCTTTGTCAATCTCGGGCAGCCAGGCAGTCCCTGTGCAGCGAAAGCCAGTGGTCTGGTACATCGCCGGGGCAGCCTGCGTGCTGTTTGCGATTACCAGCATGGCCTTCTATCGTTCCCGGCACCGTCCCCCTGAAACTACATTCACGCAACTCACCGATTTCACAGACTCGGCAGTGTCGCCGGCGTTGTCACCGGACGGACACATGGTGGCGTTTATCCGCGGTGGCGACACGTTTATGAGCGCCGATCAAATCTACGTAAAGATGCTCCCCAACGGAGAAGCCAAGCGGATCACGGACGATAGCCGGACGAAATACGGCCTGGCATTCTCGCCGGATGGGTCCGAGATCGCTTACACCGTGCTGGAGCCTCCCCTCTTTTCCACCTACACCGTCCCGGTATTGGGAGGCGAGCCTCATCTGTTGCTGAGAAATGCCGCTGGACTGGTGTGGCTCGACCAACACCAGCTTCTCTTCTCGCAAATTCGGTCGGGAATCCATCTCGGGGTTGTCACGGCAACCGACAAAAGCGAGGCGCTCCGCGAAATCTACTTTCCCTCCCACGAGCGCGGCATGGCGCATTATGCCTATCCCTCTCCCGATCATCATTGGGCGCTGGTGGTGGAGATGGACGGGAACGGCAACTGGGCGCCCTGCCGGCTTGTTTCTCTTGACGGCGAGCATCCGACCAGATCCATTGGGCCAACCGGCGCGTGCACCTCCGCCGGCTGGTCTCCCGACGGTTCCTGGATGTACTTCTCAGCCGCCGTGGAAGCACGCAGCCATCTGTGGAGGCAGCACTTCCCGGACGGATTGCCCGAACAAATCACCTTTGGGGCGACGGAAGAGGAAGGAGTAGCGGTGGATCCGGCCGGAGGTTCACTTATCACCTCTGTCGGCGTGCATGAGAGCGCCATTTGGATTCACGACCCCGGCGGCGAGAGGCCGCTGTCGTCCGAGGGCGAGGTGGTGACGGACTGGTCCTCTCCTTCTTTCAGCTTGGACGACACAATGATCTACTACCTTCTGCGGCGTGGGCGGGAAGGTTCGGGCGCGGAACTGTGGCGCACGCAGGTGCAGTCAGGGAAAAGTGAAGCGGTGTTCCCCGGCGTCTCGATGATGGCCTATGAGGTATCGAAGGATGGCAAGGAGGTGGTGTACGCCACTCCAGCCTCCACCGGATCGACCCAGTTGTGGTTGGCGCCTGTCGACAGAAGTTCACCGGCAAAGAAAGTGGGCGATCCAGGTGGAAACTGGGCGCATTTTGGCGCGCACGGGCAGATCCTGTTCCAACAGACAGAAGGGAACACGAACTACCTGGAGCAGATGAATCCGGACGGCTCGAACCATTCAAAATTGGTTCAGTATCCCATCAGCGAAATCCAAAGTGTCTCGCCCGCCCGCAAGTGGGTGATCGCATCAGTTCCCAGGGCGCCAGATGGCCGCGGCCCGGCGGAGCTCGCGATTCCGACAGATGGCGGGCTGCCGCGGCGCATGTGCGAGAGCTTCTGCATTCCGGCATGGTCTACGAGCGGAAGATTTCTGTTCATTCCGGTGGAAGAGCCGACACGGACAAATCCGGGACGGAGCTTGGCGATTCCCATCGGTCCCGGCGAAACCTTGCCGGATTTTCCAGCCGGAGGAATACCACCCCTCGCCGATCCAAGCGTCGTCAAGGGATCTCAGTCGATCCCGCGCGCCTATCTCGTGCCGGGCGAAGACCCGGAGCATTTCGCGTACGTGAACACCACCGTGCACCGAAACCTGTATAGGATTTCACTGCCCTGACACGGGGTGCCCCGGGTGTTCCGGCATTACGACATAGCCCAGCACGCAGAATCCATAGGCACGGCGCGTCCGCTCCAGCGAGCGTTCGAACGCCGCCCGCGGGCCGACAGTGCCGAGCTTCGGTTGCCGGCGATAGCAACTGAAGGTGATGAAGTGCAAGTCTCCGGCCTGCTGGTAGCGGCGCAGTCCCGACGGCATGAGAACAATTGTCGCAAGAGGTCGGGGCCTACGTCTGTGATGGTTGAAACGGTCAGTCCCTTCCCGCCCTAGCAAAGCTAGGACGGGGCACCCTCATCTGAACTAGGGGCGTAGGCTTTGCAAGCCGCCAATCACTCGATTTCCGCTGAGATCATACAAAGTAAATTCAGGTCACATGCCGCGGGCGTAAGCTCCTCACCGATAGGAGAACCAAGTTGGAAGGGTTTGGACGGTCCAATTCAAGAGTGTGCAAGGGTTCGGTTTCGGCGTCCAGATCGAACTTCGAGTCCGCGTCGTATCAGGCCCATGGCGACGCCTCCCTCTGGGATCGCACAAGTTTCTTGCCGAATCGGTACGACAAGCGTCCACGGAAGATGTCCGGAAGCAGATCGAAAGTTATCCACTGGGGTGCGAAGAATTACCCCCATCCGTCGCACAATGAATAAGGAGGAGCCCTCAGAGGGCGGCCACAGAGGGCTCGCAACGCCTAACTCCAACCCCCAGAGAACTTTGCCGCTAAGCCATTGAATCAATTTGAGTTAGCGTAAGTTATTGATTCCGATAACTTCAAATAAATGAGGAACTTAGCGAAAAAGGGAGGGAGGGGGTATACCGGGGATGCCCGGTATGGTCCGCCTCAACGCGCGTTCCTGAAATCGAAGGTCGCGAGATTCATCTGGCCCTCGGCAACGATATGGATGGTCAGGACATTCTTGCCCGGGGCGAAATGAAGCTTTGCGATGCCGGGCGCGAGGTTCCAGTGGTGCCACTGCCGCCACGCGACGGAATCGGCCGGATCGTAGGTGCTCACGATCGTCAGCGGACCGGAAGCAGGTTCGCCATTCAGGTCGATGGAAATCTCTCCGCCGCGATTCGACGTGTAGAGCAGATCGGCGATGTAGTCGCCTGCCTCGGCTACATCGACCGTGATGTTGAACCACTCGCCAGGCACCGTCCAGCCGACGTAAAGCAAATCTGCTGGCGGCGTGACCTTGTCATACGGGTTGTCATCGATCGGCGGATCGCGCTTGAACTTGGTGTAAGAGGTATCAACGCCCTCGTTGATGCGGAACTCGTTCAGATAGGTTCCGTCGGCAGGGTTCAGCTCGCCGCTGCCGTGATTCTTGGCGTCGCTGTCATGGTAGGCAACGCCCTCGCCGCCGAGATCGTAGTACGCGCAGAGCACTTTGCCGGGAATCTTCTGCGCCCCTCCGTTGTAGCGCGCGTCATGGAAAGGTGCGCCTTTATAGGTGTGCAGAAACTCGGCATTGGGCACCCCGGCCGCGGTTGCGCAAACAAGAGCAGTAACAGCGAGAAGAAAGCGAGCAGCAAGATCCCTCACCGGAAATACCTCCGAGCGCACGGGCACAGGACGATTCGGCAGCCGCAGCTGTGTGAATTGGAAAACACAGGAATGGTACGCCTCGAGGCAGGGAAGAGGTGAGCCTGGTTGGCGGAACTATCCGGCAGCGTTCGTTGCGAGCGCTTCGATCACAGCAATGTTCTTGAGCAAGTCGTCGGGCACGTTGTGGCGCTCCTTCAAGTATTGCGAACTGTTGTACGAGACCCACACCTTGCCGCTGGTATCTTCCCAGACAAGAATCTTGAGGGGAAGATCGATGGCGATGCTGGGCGCAGCGAGCATGACAGGCGTGCCGGCCTTGGGGCTGCCAAAAATCAGCAGCTTCGTCGGGGGCATCTTCATGCCCGCCTTTTCCGCTTCCCCACTGTGATCGACCAGCGCAAAGAGCGCGACACCCTTTGCGGTAAGGATGCTCTTGAGCTTCTCGACAATCTCGTCGACCGAGTGATTGCTCGGGAGGCTCACGATTCCGGGGTCATTTGCCTGTGTCATACGCTTCTCCTTCTTCTCGAATGCGCACATGGTCAACCGCGAATGATAACGAGATAGACCGCCATGACGACACCAATCAATGCCAGGAAGAATGCGACTGCGACGGCCTGTGTGGTTGCATGAGAGCGCAAGGTTTCACCGCGATCGAGCTGCTTTATCAAATGCAGATGGTGGACGCCGGCAAAAAGGTTCACTGCGATTCCAGCTGCGATCAAGGCCGTGCCGAGCCAAAGCGACAGCCCATAAACCTGAGTCGTCTGCGCGCCCCTCACAAGCTGGAGTTGCTGGAGAAACAGCCCAAAGCGCGCCACCACGAATCCGAAGCCCATCAAGGCCAGCCCGGTGCGAATCCATGCAAGCAGAGTGCGTTCTGCCGCCAGATAGTCGCTGAGGCTGGCCCTGGGTTCGCGGTTGGGAAGCTGATCCATCGCCGGTAGCGCTCCTGTCGAATGGATGCGGTACGCGAGAAAGTTGCAGACTTCAGGCGGCGCGTTCGATGGTGACTGATTCCAGGACGACCGGCTTGTGAGGCTTGTCCTGCGAGTTGCGAGCGACCTTCGAGATCTTCAACACAATATCCTGCCCTTCGACAACCTCGCCGAAAATGGTGTGCTTGCCCGTGAGCCAGGCTGTGGGCGCGACCGTAATGAAGAACTGGCTGCCGTTGGTGTTAGGTCCCGAGTTAGCCATCGCCAATTTGCCCGGCTGATCGAACTTATGCTTCGAGCCCTTGGTCTCATCCTCGAAGCGATAACCGGGGCCGCCCATTCCGGTTCCGGCGGGATCTCCGCCCTGGATCATGAAGTCCGGAATCACACGATGGAAGATTGTGCCGTCGTAAAGCTTGGAGGTTGATTTGGCGCGCGTGGTGGGATGTGTCCACTCTTTGCTGCCTTCGGCAAGCTCGATGAAATTCTTCACGGTGATTGGCGCGTCGGCTTCGAAAAGGCGGACGGTGATTTTTCCTTCGTTGGTGTTGAAGACGGCGTAGGTTCCTGCAGCAAGGGACATAGATACTCCTGACGGGTGTGGTTCGCAGATTGACTAGGGTTGGGTTGCTCTGGGTGCGGCGGCTGGAGGCGGAGGCACCGGCTGGCCTTCTGGAATAATGGTCACCTTCTTCAACACGACCGGAACGACAGGCTTGTCATTCCCGTCGCGCTGCACGCGGGCGATGGTCTTGACAACAACGACACTGGACTCGTCGCACTGGCCGAAGATGGTGTAGTGCTGATTGAGCGAATCGTAACCCTGCTCGGTAATAAAGAACTGACTGCCGTTGGTATTGGGTCCGGAGTTGGCCATCGCCAGTCTCCCCGGCACATCGAAGTTCAGTTCCGGATCGAATTCGTCGGCGAAGGTATAACCGGGATCGCCCATGCCCGTCCCTGCTGGGTCGCCGCCTTGAATCATGAACTCAGGAATAACGCGGTGAAATGTAGTTCCATCGTAAAGCGGCTTGTGGTGCTCTTTCTTGTTAGTCGCAGGATTCGTCCAGTCCTTCGTTCCTTCGGCGAGGCCGATGAAGTTGGCGACGGCGTGCGGCGCCTGCTTTTGAAAAAACTGGCAGGTGATGCGGCCCATGGATGTATCCATGATGACTGTCGGGCCATTGGGATGAATCATCGCCGCTGCGGTAGCCTGCGGCGCGTCTGGAATCTCCTGGGCGGGCTTGGTCGCATCTTGAGCGAATGCGGCCGCAGCGAGCCCCGTAGTCAGAACGGGAGCGAAAAACAAATGTACGAATCTCATGCCGTGTTTGAGAGTAAATCATCAAGCGCTGGCTCTGCCAGCATTCGGCTTGGGCCATGTATTGTAGGTCAATGAGCGTCTTTCCCTTGAAATTCCTCTTCGAGCGAACCGCCGTTGCACTTGCGATTTGTTGCCTTGCATTCCCAACCATGCGGATTCAGGCACAAGCCGACAAGGCGCCGCCCGCAACGAGCAAGCCCGCAGCGCCTGACAAACCCACAGACGATAAATCCACGCTTCCGCCGCTGCCTGCAGATGCGCACACGCAGCAGGCAATCATGCTGGAAGGCAAGACGCTGAAATACACCGTAACGGTAGGAGCATTGCCGGTCCGCGACAAGGATGGGAAAGTTGCCGGCGATGTGGTGGTGACTTCGTATGTCGTCGACGGCGAAAATCGGCCAGTGACATTTGCGCTGAACGGCGGTCCCGGCGCGTCTTCGGTGTATCTGAATTTCGGCGCGATCGGGCCCAAACATTTGCAGGCCGGCAATGAGGGCGACAGCCCTTCGGACCCCACTTCGCTGATTGACAATCCCGGCACGTGGCTGGACTTTACCGATCTCGTCTTCATCGATCCGATCGGCACAGGATTCAGCCGTGCCACGGTACCGGAGGCCGATGCCAAGAAGCTCTTCTACAGCACCATTCCGGACATTCAGTATCTCTCGCGCGTAATTTACGACTGGCTGGTGAAGAACGATCGACTTAGTTCAAAGAAGTATCTTGTCGGAGAGAGCTACGGCGGATTCCGTGGGCCACGAGTCACGTACTATCTGCAATCGCAACTCGGCGTCGCTCTGAATGGCGTAGTCCTGGTCTCTCCGTATCTGAATCCCACAATTGAGAACGACGGCGATCTGTCTCCCTTGCCTTGGATGATGACGCTGCCTTCGATCACAGCGGCTCACCTTGAACGCGAAAAGAAACTGACGCCGCAGGCAATGGCGGATGTGATCGCTTACACGCGGGGAGACTATGCTACGACGCTGCTCAAGGGCCGGTCCGATTCGGATGCGACGAAAGCCATGATTCAGCACGTGACGGAGTTGACTGGGCTTGATCCGGCGTTTGTGAAGTACTCGGGCGGACGGCTTGAAACAGGTGCCTATTTGCGCGAAGTCTTTCGCGAGGAAGGCAAACTTGGATCCGTTTACGATTCGAACGTGACCTCCTTCGACCCTTTTCCATTTGCACCGGAGCAGAGAGCGAACGATCCAATACTGGCCAGTATCATTGCCCCCATGACCACGGCGATGGTGGACTTCGTCACCCGCACGGTGGGCTGGAAAGTCGATGCGCGCTACAACGCATTGTCGTATGACGTGAATCGCTTGTGGGATCGCGATGACGATTTGCGCAGCGGCTCGGTGACACAACTGCGCCAGGCGGTGGCTGCCGATCCCAAGCTTCGCGTCCTCATCGCGCACGGCTGGAACGATCTTTCGTGCCCGTTCATGGGCTCGGTCCTCACGGTCGATCAGATGCCTTTGATGGGCGACCCCGCGCGCGTCTCTGTGCATGAATACTCCGGTGGACATATGTTTTACACGCGTATGCCGAGCCGCCTCGAGCTTCGCAAAGACGTGATGGAGATGTACAGCAAGCACTGAAAAACAGGGAACAGGGATCAGAGAACAGAGAACAGAGAACAGAGAACAGAGAACGGAGAACGGAGAACGGAGAACGGAGAACGGAGAACGGAGAAAGCACTCTTCGTCGTCGATCGAATTCCCGTTCTCAAATCTTCAAATGGACTACAGCCCGGGCATCAGGCCTGGGCTGTCTTGTTTTCGGACAT
This sequence comes from uncultured Acidobacteriaceae bacterium, assembly GCA_963745845.1. Classification (GTDB taxonomy): domain Bacteria; phylum Acidobacteriota; class Terriglobia; order Terriglobales; family Acidobacteriaceae; genus Telmatobacter. The sequence continues at coordinate 1,710,392 of CAVUZE010000008.1, forward strand.
TAGGGTTCCGTTCGTCACAACTCCATTGACACCCTATCCATAGACAAACTATATGTAGGCAATGGCGAAGAAACCCGACCTGCTTCCGGGCACGCTCGACATGCTGATTTTGAAAACGTTGACCCGCGCCCCGCTCCACGGCTACGGCATTGCGCTTTCCATCAAACGGCTCTCAGACGACGTGCTGACGGTTGAAGAAGGCTCGCTCTATCCCGCTCTGCAGCGCCTTCTGCTGCAGGGCTGGGTGAAGGCCGAGTGGAAGATGACTGATACCAATCGGCGCGCGCGCTACTACACGCTGACAGCCTCAGGACGCAAGCAACTCGGTATCGAGGTATCGCAATTCGAGCAGATGATCGAGGCCATCGGGCGCGTGCTCGGCGATGCGCAGGAGGCTTAGGTGAATCCATTCTCGCGATTTGCGAAGAGGCTGTCGATTCTCTTTGGGCGCACTCGATTTCGGAGCGAATTGGAAGAAGAGATGGCTTTCCATCGCGCTGAGACGGAGAAGGCATTTGTGGCTGACGGCATGACGCCAGCGGCTGCCCGCTACGCTGCGAAGCGGCAGTTCGGGAATTCATTAGCGCTCAGGGAGAAAAGTCACGAGGTGGTGAGATTTCGTATGGAAACGGTCATGCAGGACCTGCGCTTTGCCTTGAGGCAAGTTCGAAAGAACCCGGGATTCGCCGTCACCGCCATTCTCATTCTTGCACTGGGCATGGGCGCGAGTGTGGCTATCTTCGGATTTGTGGATGCAGCGCTCCTTCAACCGTTGCCGTATGAGCGACCGAATGAACTTGTTGCTGTGGACGAGAGCACGGCGCTGTTTCCGCGCAACAATCTGTCCCGCGATGACTTTGACGACTGGAAGCGGATGAACCGGACGCTCAGCTCGCTCGACGTCTATGGGGGGGCCGGATACCTGCTGCGTACGGCGTCTGGCACCGAGCCAGTGCCGGCGCGGCGCGTGAGCGACGGCTTCTTTCGTACCCTTGGCGCACATATGCTGCTGGGCCGCGGATTCCTGCCTGGCGAGGATCAACCCGGAAAACCGAAGATCGCGGTCCTGAGTTATGGCACGTGGCTGAAGCGCTTCGGCGGACGCACCGATGTGCTCGGGCAGAGGGTGAGCCTGAGCGGGGAGAACTACACCATCGTCGGCGTGCTTCCACGCGAGTTTGCCTTTGCCCCTGGAAGGGACTCCGAATTCTGGGTACCCTTGCTCGAAAAAAACGGCTGTGAGCAGCATCGGAGCTGCCACAGTCTGGATGGCGTGGGCCGGCTGCGCGAGGGTGTGACGATGCAAGCTGCGCTAGCCGACCTGCAGGCCATTGCTGCTCAATTGGAACGTCAATATCCCGCCTCAAATAGAGGCGCGGGTGCGAGCGTGATTCCGCTTTCCGAATTGATTGTGGGGTATGTGCGGCCGATCTTGCTGATGCTCCTGGGAGGCGCAGGGCTGTTGTTGCTGATCGCTTGCGTGAATGTGGCGAGCTTGTTATTGGTGCGGTCGGAAAGCCGGAGGCGCGAGATTGCGGTGCGCGGGGCGTTGGGCGCGACTCCGGCGCGCCTGACGCGGCAGTTTGTGACCGAGGGGTTGTTGCTGGCCAGTGCTGGTTGCCTGGCGGGCATTCTTTTCGGGGGCTGGATGATGACGCTCCTGAGGAAGCTGATCCCGCTCCCGATGTTGGTGCATGTGCCTTTTCTCGTTCATGTGGGTTTGAACGGGCACACGATGCTATTTGCCGGTGCTGTCGCGTTGCTTGCCGCGGTGTTGCTGGCTGCGACACCGGTTCTGCGCCTCTCGTTCCAGGACATTCGTTCGGGCCTTGCCGATGGAGACCGTGGGTCCGCGGGACGCTTGTGGCGTCGCCTGGGAGCGAATCTGGTGGTTGTGGAACTGGCGATCGCGGTAGTGCTTTTGGTGGGCGCGGGGCTCCTTGGGCAGAGTCTGTATCGTCTTCTGCATGTAGAGAACGGATTTGACGCGACGCACGTGGCCACTGTGCAGGTGATGGCGCCCGACATCTTCTACCCAAAAGCCGAACAGCAAGTCGCACTTTATCGCGAGATCGAGCGCCGCGTATCCGCCCTGCCCGGAGTTCAGTCGGTAGGCATCACGTCTGATCTGCCCGTGCAATGCAACTGTGATACCGATTGGATTCGCATCGTAGGCAAGCCATTCCATGGTGAACACAATGAGGTGAACGATCGCCAGGTGAGCGCCGATTATCTCCCCACGCTGAAGGCGAGCCTTGTGCGCGGCCGCATGTTCACAAGAGACGAAGACGCGACTAAACCCAAAACGATCCTCATTAACCAGGCACTGGCTCGTAAGTATTTTCCGGGCGAAGATCCGATCGGCAAAAAGGTCGGCAACGACGATCTGAAACCTGACTCCATCCGCGAGATTATCGGAATTGTCGCGGACCTGCGCGAAGGAACGCTCGATTCCGATATTTGGCCGGCGGAGTACGAAAACATCTATCAGTCGCCAAGTCCATACTTCGCTGTCGCCGTGCGCACGGCTCAGGATGAGAAGGCCATCCTCCCGGATCTCGCGCAAACGATTCGCAGCATCGATTCGAACCTCGGTGTGTATGGCGAAAGCACGATGATCGGACAAATTGAGTCGTCGCAGACTTCGTTGCTGCATCGCTTCGCATCGTGGCTCGTGGCCGGATTTGCAGCAATGGCGTTAATGCTGGGCGTTGTGGGACTCTATGGCGTAGTTGCGTATTCCGTGAGCCAGCGGACGCGCGAGATTGGTGTGCGCATGGCGCTGGGTGCGCAACGGGCGTCCGTGTACAAAATGGTCATGCGGCAGGCTGGATGGCTGACGGTCGTTGGTGTAAGCATCGGACTCGTATGTGCAATCGGTGCATCCTTGCTTATGCGCAAGATTCTGTTCGGCGTGCAGGCGTGGGATGTGCCTACGCTTGCTGGTGTTGCATTGGTATTGGGTTCAGCCTCGATGGCGGCGAGCTTTCTACCCGCGCACCGAGCCGCGTCGGTCAATCCGACCGAGGCATTGCGGGCCGAGTGACCGGGCGGGCCTCCCGGGCATTGAATAAGACATTCTCGGATTACCAACCCATTTCGCGCATCCGCTTGAGAATGATCTCGCTGTAGTGATTCATGCGCTCGGGCCTTCGCTTCAGCGGCAAGGGCAGAATGGCGGCGAGCTGTGCCGCTTGTTGCCGACCGACATTCCGTGCCGCGGTTCGATAATAGTAATGACACGCCGACTCGGCACCATAAATGCCAGGGCCCCACTCGACCACGTTGAGGTAGAGCTCGAGAATGCGCCGCTTGCCGAGAACCAGTTCTGCCACCGGCACCAGCGTGAACTCCGCGCCTTTGCGCAGAAACAAGCGTCCAGTCCCGAAAAACAGGTTTTTTTACGAGCTGTTGCGTAAGGGTGGAACCTCCGCGCATGCGGCCGCCTTCCATATCGTCTTGGACGGCAATTTCGATCGCGTGCCAATCGAACCCATGATGCTGGTAAAAGCGCGCGTCCTCCGCCGCAATTACAGCGTGCTCGAGATCGGGCGAGATCTGACTGAGCGGAATGAATTGGTAGCGTTCGTGATACGGCGTGCGGTGAATCCAGGCCTGCAGGCGGCGTTGCATATGTACAGCGGTGGTGGGCGGATCGACCCACCGGGCAGCCACGAGGATCAGCGCGGCAAGCGACTAAACCAGCAACACACCGAGGCCGATCCATCGAACAATGGATAGGGAAAATCTCTTCTGAAGCGGGATCTTCGGGGGTGTGCGGGGACTTTCAGTCACCATTCAGAATAATGGCCTGGGCTGAATTGCGCTGATGGCTGATCTTGGACACGCGATTCCGGGGTGATGCATTCTGCTCAGGCCAGTCGTGCGAATGGTCGTTGCAGCTCGGCAGGCAAGGCAACTCATCTGCTATACAAGCCGCAAGAAGTTGCTCGGGGCGATCCGCGCACCGGGAAAGACCATTTCGAGATTGCTGGCGCCCAGTGAGCGCGAGACCACTTCACCGAGAACGTCGCGGTAGTCGGTGGTGAGGGCGAGGTCGCGGCCTTCGTTGAGTTGATCGTTGTCGAGGCCGGGCCATTTGCCGTAGACCTTGCCGCCCTTTACTTCGCCGCCGAGCACAAACATCGCGTTCGCGTGGCCGTGGTCGGTACCGCCGGTACCGTTTTCGCGCGCGGTGCGGCCGAACTCCGACATGGTGACAAGCGTGACGTTTGCGGCTCCATCGCCGAGGTCGCGCCAGAATGCACCGATGCTGTCGGAAAAATCCTTGAGACGATTGGAGAGTTGGCCGTTCACACTGCCTTGGTTCTGGTGCGTATCCCACCCGCTGACGTCGGTGAAGGCTGCTTCGACGCCGAGGTTGGCCTTCAGCAGCTGTGCAATCTGCTTCATCTTGTTGCCGAATTCGGAGTTCGGATAGTCTGCGCCGGCGCTGGGCGTGTATTGGCCGGGGTTGGCGGTGCGCAGCATCTTGACGGCTTCGAAGGTCTCTTCGCCGGCGGGATGAAAGATGCGGTCGCCGCTGTCGCCGTACATCGCTTCAAATGCGCTGGCGGCTGGCGAGGGCGCTGGGCCACGGCCGCCCACGGTGAAGGAGTTGAGGTTGCTGAGCGCAATCGCAGGAACCGTTCCGGCAAGCGTGCGGGGCACATCGGGTCCCAGCGAAACGGCGCGGAACGGCGTGTGCGTGCAGCTGCAGCGTGCATCTTCGGCTTGAAGGGCGCGGTTGAGCCAACCATCCTGCGTGCTCTTGAGACCGGGTGTACCGGACTCCATGTAATCCTGCGCATCGAAGTGCGAGCGCGTCATATCGGGAGATCCGACGGCGTGTACCACGGCGAGACGCCCTTGCTCGTAGAGCGGTTTGAACGAGGCCAGAGACGGATGAAGACCGAAGAATCCATCGAGATCGAGGACTTGATTTTGTGGAATACCGATGCTTGGGCGCATGGAGTAGTAGTTCTTCTCGCGATAGGGTACGACGATGTTGAGGCCATCGGCGGCGCCGCGCTGGAAGATGACGACGAGACGGCGATTCGGTGCGGTCGCGGTCTGCGCCAGGACGGAGCGCACGAGAAAGCCCGGGATCGCGGTTGTGCCCGCGATCGCGAGAGCGCCGTTGCGAAGAAAGAATCGCCGATTCATCTGCATACAAGACTCCTTGTGCCGATCAAACGTCCAAAGACCTAGCGGCGCTGAAACTCCGGTGATCCGATCAAAAGCCCGGCAAGCAATTGGTCCTGGCGTTCGAGTGTTGCGGCCTGCGCGCGCGGTGCCGGCCTGTTTTGCGTCGAGATTGGTTGAGCGCTTGGCCCTTGCATTTGCGCGTTTTGCTGCTGGAATTGCTGCAGGACCGCCGAGCGAGTCGAGTCGCTGACGCCGCCCGCAACAAGCAGAGATTCCAGGCGCGACTCTTCCGATTCGGCGCTCACGTCGTCCGTAGCCAGCATGGTTGCTGCGCTCTCGTCCGACTGCGGGTTCCAGGACGTTGTAATCCCTGGGAGCCGGTTCGCGGCGAGACCCAGTGCAAAGTTCATGCGGTCAACCAGCGCGCCTGTGCTGACCCAGTCCGAAGCTTTCCAGTTGTAGCCGGTCGGTGGAACGCATCCATAGAGCGGCATGCCAAGCGTGCGCAGAGCGTTGGCGATGGGGCGCAGGTTTTCGATGTTGGCGTCGCTGGCGCGCACCGCGGAGACGACGTACTCGATGGGCGTTTTCACTTTCGCGCGATAGACGCTGGTCGACCAAAATTCGGGCGAATGATAAAGCGTCTTCAGCACTGCGGAGATATCGCCGCCGCTGGAGAGATACGTTTTTGCCATGCGATCCACGAGGCTTTGCGGAGGATCGTCGCTGACGAAGCGAATGGCGATTTTGCGCGAGATGAACTGGGCCGTCGCGGGACGCGTTGCCAGGAAATGAAGCAGCTCGCGGCCCTCCTCTTCCCCGTGATCCTTGAATTTCTGCCCGAGAGCCTTCTTGGTTCCCGGTTCGTGGCGATTGGGATTGAATTCGAACCCTCCACCGCGTTCGGGGCGCTCGACAGTCCAGCCGGTAAGGATGCGCGCCACCTGGGTCACGTCGGCCTGCGTATAGCCGCCGTTGACGCCGAGCGTGTGCAGCTCCATCAACTCGCGAGCGTAGTTTTCATTCAGGCCCTGGCGTGCTTTTTTCTGATTGCCGGGTTTGCGCGCATTGGCGATGGCAGCGCGTTCCGCGGCGGGGGAATCGGGGCCGATGCTCTCGGAGTTGTCGAGATAGAGAAGCATCGCAGGGCTGTGCGCGGTCGCCTCGAGCAGGTCTTCAAACTTGCCAAGGGCGAGCGGCCGGATTACATCGCGCTCAAAGCTGACGAGGTAATAGGGCGTGGTTTCGTTCTTGCGCAGGAATACGTTGAAGTGATTCAGCCAGAAATCGGTCATCACTTCCTGCAACTGCGCGGTGGAGTAGATATCGCGGGTGAGGCGCTGGGCGGCGAGTTCCTCGACGACGAGGCGCTCGGGATTTTCGAGAGCGCCGATCACTTCGCGCTGGTCGGGAGTGAGGCCTGCCTCGAGCATGGCGCGCTGCAAGGGTTTGAGCGACTTGAGGAATTGGTCGATTTCCGGCTCCCGCATGGAAGCAAGCCTAACGAGGCGCGGTTGCGGCGGGAGATCCAAAACCTGGTTGATCTCGGCCTGGTCAAGCTGCGGCGCGGCGGGGGTGCGTGGAGCAGTCGCCATGCTCATCTGGCCGGTTTCGTTGCCGGACTGAGCGGGGAATGGATCCTTGGTCATCGGTGCCGGGTTTTCCGGTTCGCTCTGCATTGACATCCCGGAGTTCATTGCAGGCGAGACCGGTGCTGCCATAGGCTCTGGCCTATTCAGCTGGGCTTCTTTCTTCTGCGCCTGCTCCTGTTTTTTTTCGGCTACGCGGTAGATCTGATTCTCATAGACGGCGTGAAGCACGCCGCGGTCAGGAACCTGGAATTTGCCGTTGATCGCCTCGCGGATGATTGCATTGCTGGGAATCCGGAAGAGCAGGTCTTCCGAGGTCCACTGCATGGCAGGGAACTCGGCGAGCCGGGCATTCAAGTCGGTAAGGTCTAGGTTTGCGGGATGGAGCTGCTGTTCGAACCAGTTATCGAGCCCGATCGAGCGGATGACTCCAAGATCTCCGGGCCGAGGGCCGAAGGTGAAGCGGTTCAGGGCGTGCAGAATGCGTGCGTCACCCTGCAATTGGCCTGATTGGTACTCGGGTCGTGGCTTGTTGCTGGGATTGGGCGTGCTCGCAAGCTGTTTTGCACTGGCAGAAGGACTCTGGGACCAACCTGGCGCGGGGATGAGACCGAGGCATAAAAGAGCCGCCAGAGATTTCTGCACCAGCTGCATCTCGATCCCTTCAATTGCGTTGATTTCGGGGGATAGCGCCAGCTCCGGCCCCCCACGTAGGAGATAACGGCATTTTACGCAGAAAGTTGTGGAGTGAAAGCTGCCCAAAGTCACTTTCTACCGAGAGAACTTTACAGAGAGCAGCTCATTCTGTGGGTATGATCGGCTCAATCTGCCCCTGTTCACTCCGTAGACCCAAGTTCCAACTGGCTGATAGCAATTTGATAAGCCGGGATCAAAGCACGCATCCAATTCATTCGAGAGGATGATGACCCCCATGCGGAAAGGCCGGCTCTTGGATAGATGCACTATTTTGATTCTGCTGCTTGCAGGATGGACGATCGGCTGCAGCTCGTATCACGTGAATTCCGAAGACCCGTCAGCTGGTTTCTCGCTCCAGCTGAGTCAGGCCAGCGCCAGCGTCACGGCAGGCGGAGCCGCACAATCGGTCACCGTGATGGCTGTCGCGGCCAATGGTTTCATCGGCTCAGTGCAGGTAACCCTTTCCGGTTTGCCGCAAGGAGTGACGGCAACGCCGTCGACATTGACCCTCTCGCCGGGAACAGGCCAGCAGGTGAGTCTGTCAGCGTCGGCTTCGGCGGCGACCGGAACCGCAAACGTCGCTTTCACGGGCACATCTGGCTCGCTGACGCATACAGCTTCGCTGGCGCTCACGGTTGGCGCCGGCGGCACCACGGCCACCCCGGACTTTTCTCTTCAACTCAGTCCGTCCAGCGCTGCCTTGACGGCCGGGGGCTCCGCGCAATCGGTCGGCGTGATGGCGATCGCAGCCAATGGGTTCAGCGGTTCGGTGCAGGTGACCCTTGCCGGTCTGCCGCAAGGGGTGACGGCGACGCCGTCGACATTGACCCTCTCGCCGGGAACAGGCCAGCAAGTGAGTCTGACAGCGTCGGCTTCGGCGGCGAGCGGAACTGCGAGCGTCGTTTTCACGGGCACTTCGGGCTCGCTCAGCCACACCGCCGCACTTGCACTTACCGTGAGCTCCGGTTCGACGACGCCTCCCCCTTCCAGCGGGGTCGACATCACGACCTATCACGTCGATGTGGCACGGACGGGCCTGAACCCGAACGAAACCACCTTGACGACAAGCAACGTAGCTTCGGCGACTTTTGGTTTGCTAAGGACGCTGCCCGTGGACGGGCATGTGGATGCACAGCCGCTGTATCTGTCCAGCCTGACAATTGGCGGCCAGTCGCACAATGTTTTGTATGCCGTGTCGGAACACGACAGCGTGTTCGCTTTCGACGCGGACACAGGGACGCAGCTTTGGAAGACGTCCATTCTAGGCGCGAGCGAGACTACCAGCGGCGATCAGGGGTGCAGCCAGATCACGCCGGAGATTGGCATCACCTCTACGCCTGTGATCGATCGGAAGGCCGGACCGAATGGCACGATTTTCGTGGTGGGCATGTCTCTGGACCAAGCGGGCAACTATCACCAACGGTTACATGCGCTCGATATCACTACCGGTGCGGAATTGTCTGGCAGCCCAACGGAAATCCGCGCGAGCTATCCGGGTACTGGAGCTAATAGCTCCAATGGAAAGGTGGTTTTCGATCCGCAGCAGTATGCCGAGCGCGCGGGCCTGTTGCTGCTGAATGGCACGATCTATATGGGATGGACCTCGCATTGCGACGGTGGGCCCTATACCGGGTGGCTGATGGGCTACAGCGAGACGACGCTGGCACAAACCGCCGTGCTCAATTTGACGCCGAATGGCAGCGAAGGATCGATCTGGATGGCGGGCGCTGGTCTCGCAGCGGATGCAAGCGGAAACATTTACTTTCTCGACGCGAATGGGACGTTTGACGCGACGCTGAACGCGAACGGCTTTCCCACCAACGGCGACTTCGGCAACGGCTTCATCAAGGTTTCGACGACCGGCGCGAGTCTCGCCGTGGCCGATTACTTCGAAACGTCAAACACCGTGTCCGAATCGGCAGGCGACGAAGACCTGGGTTCGGGTGGCGCTCTCGTTCTACCGGACCTGACGGATTCCTCCGGGACGGTTCACCATTTAGCCGTGGGGGCAGGCAAGGATTCCAAAATCTACGTCGTCAATCGCGACTCCATGGGTAAGTTCAATGCGCAAAACGACAGCGCCATCTACCAGGAGATTTCGGGAGCGATTGGCGGTGTGTTTTCGATGCCGGCATATTTCAACAACACGGTCTACTACGGAGCCGTGAACGACAATCTGAAGGCTTTCCCCATCGCGAATGCCATGTTGGCCACAGCTGCAAGCGTACAAAGCGCCAATAACTTTCAGTATCCGGGGACCACACCGGCGGTCAGCGCCAACGGGACTTCCAATGGGATCGTCTGGGCAGTCGAGAATGCGTCGCCGGCAGTGCTGCACGCCTACAACGCCAACAGTTTGCAGGAGCTCTACAACAGCAACCAGGCGGCGAACGGACGCGATCAGTTTGGCAACGGCAACAAGTTCATTACGCCGATGATTGTGAATGGGAAGGTATTTGTGGGAACGCCGACCGGAGTTGCGGAATTTGGGCTGTTGCCCTGAGACTCTGCTGTGCGAGCTAATCTGCTAAGAGATTTGTTTTTAGGCATATCTAAAGTGATTCTCTAGTGACGCTTTAGATGTTCAGACTCTTTCAGTAAGCCAATCGATGGATGCTGTCAGCAGCCCTTTTTGCAGCGCGCCATAATGGCCGCGTGGAGGCGTTCGCGAAGATCGGACGGCAGGTCGTAGATCTCATGCGAGCGGTAGATCTCGATGGTCTTGCGGGTAGTACTCAGGGTAACCTCGCAGTGCTCGCATCCCCGCAGGTGCTCTTGCAAATCGGCGCGCATCTGCGTCGTCACGGCGTCGTCGATCAGATCGTCTAGCTGGGCCAAAAACTCGGTGCAGGTCACTTTTCAACACCCATTTCCTTTGGAGCCTTCTTGCTGCGGAAGTAGCGCGTCAACCGTTCGCGTAGTTGCAGCCGGGCCCGCAACAATCGCGATTTGACCGCCGGTACACTCAAGCCAAGCGTTTCGGCTGTTTCTTCCGTAGAAAGTCCTTCTACATCGCGCAAGACAAAGACCACTCGAAATCCCTGCGGCAACCCCTGGATGGTTTTGCGCAGAATTTCGGCCAGTTCTGCCTGCGTGTAGTTCTGCTCCGGGTCGGGAGCCCAGTCGGCGAGATCGCGTGGAACGCTCCCCTCTTCGGTCTCGACGTCTTCGTCGATCGAGACCATCCTGCCGGTGCGCCGCTTGCGTAACCGCATCAGGCTTTCGTTGACTGCGATTCGGACTAGCCATGTATAAAACTTCGAGTTTCCCTGGAACTGATCGAGCTTCTCATACGCCTTTAAAAACGCATCCTGCACAACATCTTCGGCGTCCTCACGGTTCTGCGTAATGTGCTGCGCAATCCGGAAGACCTGCCTATCGTACTTGCGGACGAGCGTGTCGTAGGCCGAAACATCACCGGCGCGCACCCGCTCTACGAGTGCGACATCAGGATGTTGCTCGTTTTCTCCTGCAATTGGTTGGATGGTCGCCATGGCAGTTAGTTGCGGAAATTCATCCGGATGTATCAGAGTCGCGCGCCCGATTGAATCCATTTCCAGTGTAATGGACGGCGGGAGGCGATTCCAAACCGCGCTTGAACGCAACCGGTTGATAGACAGTATTTTTCCACAACGTGACTTCGGGAGATGATGCCCCTCTCTGGGGACTTTTGTCGCAACCTAATTGCGCTTAAAGTGAAACTATGAAGTCCCCCTCGTCTTCGATTTTCGCGGCCATGGGAACCCGCATTGCAGCGGGCATAGCGGTCGCGCTGTTGTTTGTCGCACCTCTGGCCGCACAGACACCCGACACTTCCTCGACACCAAAGAAACCTGCGGCCGCAGGAACTGTAGCTGCGACCGGTAAGGCATCGCCAAAAGCAAGTTCAAAGAAGACAACGACGAAGAAGAATGCCTCTGCCCGAAGCCGCGCGCGGTCGACGAGGACCAGCACCAGGCGCAAGAGACGTCCGTCGCAGCGAGCAATTCGAATTAAGCGGGCGTTCGTCGCGTCAAGCGAACTGCGTCCCATGGCGCAGCAGCTCGCCAATCTGCGCACTCCCGCGGCCTACGCGGGAGTCAGCAGCTACGCCCAAAAGCATACTGGCGATGCGGCGGCCGCCGCCTATTTGGCGCTCGGCCACGCGTATTTGACTGACCGCCGATTCGCCGAAGCCACGGCAAACCTGCACCAGGCGCGGCAGGCGAGCGACGTACTTGCCGACTACTCGGATTTTCTCGCCGCACGATCCGAACATGAGGCAGGAAATGAGGCCGCTGCTGAAGCGCTGCTGCACAACTTTGCCCAAAAATATCCTGAGAGTGTTTTTGATGTCGAGGCGCCGGAACTCGAGGCAACAGTCCTGCTCGCCATGCACGACCTGGAAGGGGCACAGCGGGTGCTCGCGGCAGCTGCGCAGAATACCGCGGCGACCGGCCGGCCCGGCTACCAGCTTGCCCACGGACAGGTGGTGGCGGCGCTGGGCCAGTCCGCCGAAGCAGACCGCATCTTCAAGGATCTTCTCCTCGGGCACCCCCTCAGTCCGGAGGCTGAAACAGCGCGGGCGCGTCTGACTGCGAGTGGCGCCGAGGAGGCATTGACGACCACGGAGTTGCGCAGCCTTGGCGACGCGTATTACAACGCAGGCCGTTACGCGCTGGCGCAGGAGCAGTATCACGCCCTTGCGCGCCAGGCTGGATTGCCGCAAGAGGCGCGCGCCGGTTTTGCCGTTGCCGCGGTGGCGTGCGACTTGAAGCTGAAAAGACTAACCACGGCTGAGGTTGAAGCTCTGCCTGATACGTCAGACGAAAATGGCGCGCGGCGAGCCTATCTTTTGATGGAGCTGGCTCGGAACCGCAACGATGTCGAAGGGCAGCAGCGTATTGTGGCGGAGATGGAGAATCGTTTTCCGCAAAGCGAGTGGCTTGCGGAAGCACTTTTATCGAGCGGCAACATGTATCTGCTTTCACGCGACTATGCCAAGGCAGTCGAGTATTACGGCTACCTGGCGGCTCATTTCCCGCAAAACAAGAATGCAGCGGCAGCCCATTGGCGCGCCGGCTGGCTCGATTACCGGCAAGGGCTCTACGCGGATGCCGCCCGCACTTTCGAAGAGCAGATTCATCTCTATCCCAACGCGAACGAAACAGTGGCCGCACTCTATTGGCGGGCGCGCCTCTATGAGACCCAGGACAACAAGCCCGCAGTAGCAGCGGCGAATTACAAGGCAATTGTGCGCGCCTACCAGCATTTCTTTTACGCGCAGATGGCGCGACAGAGGCTGGCGGCTTTGGGATCTTTGCAGCCCGTGGCCGATCCCGACGTCGATCGCATCAATCCTCCTGCGCTGCCGCCACTCGACGATAGCTTTCCCGAGGACAGCGAACATCTTGCCAAGGCGCGCCTCCTGGCGAATGCCGGGATGAACGAATATATTCCGCGCGAGATTGCCGCAGATCCAGACTCCGGTTCGTGGAGTGCGTTGGCGGAAGCACAAATCTACGCGTCCTTCGGGGAGACTTATCGCGCCATGCGCGCCTTGAAGCGCGCGCTACCCTACGCCGCGACCGCATCGATTAACTCGATTCCGCTGGTCTACTGGCGCATCCTGTTTCCCGAGCCGTATTGGGACACCATCAAAGCGGAGTCGGCAAAGAATAACCTCGACCCGTATCTTGTGGCTTCGCTTATTCGCCAGGAATCGGAGTTCAATCCGGCGGCGGTTTCCTACGCAAACGCGTGGGGACTGATGCAACTCGAGCCTTCTGTAGGCCGAGCCATGGCCCGCGAAGAAGGAATAAGCCATTTCGAGACATTTCAGCTTCTCGATCCTGAAACGAACATCCGTCTTGGCACGCGCTACCTGCGCCATATGCTCGATCACTTCGGTGGCGTGCAGGAGTACGCGCTCGCAGCCTACAACGCCGGCGATTCGCGCGTAGTGGACTGGGAGGCCGCAGGTCCCTATCACGGGATGGATGAATTCATAGAGTCGATTCCGTTCACGCAAACCCGCGAATACGTCGAGGCGATTCTGCGCAACATCGAAACCTATCGAGCCATCGATACAGTTGCAGAGTCGAAGGGCGGAGAGACGGCCGGTCGTTGAATCCCACATTCGTGTGTGCCGAGAGTACCCCATTCGATACTGGTATTCCTTTGATTCCGATTGACGCATGGGCTACGCTCCAGCAAAACTGTTGAGCAGCCGGAAAAAGTACAATCTCTGGGAAGCGTAGAAGCAGGGACGTTGTTTTCCGAAGTCGTAGCTTTCAACTGAACGCCATCATTTTGAAGCGACGACGTGATACAAAGCTCGTTAGCCTATATTTTCTCGGTTTTGCCGTTGCCATTCGCACCTGCTGTTGTTACACAACAGAGCGTCGTGGATCATCAGAAGTCGCTCCGTCAAGTCAAACTCTCGGAGGGCAGGATGTCAACTGACTTGCAGTATCTAGAAGAATGGATCCCGGAGCGCATGGACCCGGGTACGGTATTCGTCCTCGAAAACCAAACCAAGCTCGGCAATGCGCAGAACCCTTACGTCGCTGTCATGTCGTGCCCACGCTGCGGAACCATGGGCCTGATTACGCGCCGTCAGCTTTGCGCCGGCGAGGCCATGATCTGTGGCGGCGATGCGTGCTCGGCCGAATACCGGCTCGACGGCGAGAATATTAACTTTAAAAAGCCGCAATAAGTGCCGCTGAAATCTTGAATCGCATCGCCGCGGAGACTGCTGCGGGCTCCTAATACAGTGTGCTTTTATTGCCCGCCAGAGAGCAGCCCTCGAATTTGAGCACAATCTGCGGACACCGCATTACCAGCCGATTCCCTTTGGAAGAGGACGCTATCCTGAGAGAATTGCAGAACAGGGAGGGTGCGCGAGCGAGATCTTTGTCCGCCGCATCGGCCGTTGGCTGAATCCGGGCTGGCATACGGATACCGTGAAGTGATCCCGAGAAAACTGCGTTCTTGCCGTTCATTTCTGTTTCGGCAAGAAAAATCACCCCACATGATTGCAACGTCGCTAAAGTGCTGAACCTCAGTTCGGGGGAATTCCAGCCAGAGAAGTCTGCCGCCTTGTGCGCGAAAGTCTGCAGCGGATTGCACAACGACGGCGAGATTCTTCCACTCTCTCTCGTCACTGCTCATGACATCTGTTTCGGCCGGGATCAAGCTATTGCGCCTCATGGTGATGGTGGAATATTTTGCCAATACCCCGACCGGTGCCCTTGGTGATTTTGCCTGTGCCTTTGACGGCGCCGACGCCGACGTCCTTGCCCGCGACGGCTCCGCCTTTGCCGACATTGCCAGCGGCGTTGAGTGGGTGAAGTGTGACAAGGTCGCCTGCACCTTTTCCAACACCCTTGGCCGCCGCTCCAGCACCCTTGGCGGTTCCTTTGCCGATGTCTCCAGCGCCTCTCCCGACATCGCCACCGGGACTGCCATGATGGGGCTGCTGCGGGGTGGAAGGCTGCGATGTGCCGGTAGGCTGCGCCGGGGCTTGGGTCTGGCTGTTCTGACCCGGGGCGTTTTGGCCGCAGATGGCAAATGCGAGTGCGATGAGCGCGATGGATGGGTTTGAGAATGAGGTTCGCACGGGTTAAACCTCCCCTCAGTTAGATTCGATGCGTCGCCGGAGGATTCCCTCTCAAGGACAGAGAAATTGGTAAAACCCAAATGCTTGAGTTACAAGGCCAAACGACGAGGAGATTTGAAGTGAGAATGTTGATGGCTCTGGATGAGGTGCGCCTGCGTCCACTCCGCGATCCATTGTTCCACTGCTCGTCTTCCGTATTGTCCGGACATAGCACCAGAATTAATCCGTCTGTCTGACCCGAAAACTTCGTGCTTCCAAGGTAATAAAAAGTTGATGACCATCCTGCGAAAACTGGAAACGAATGACTTGGTAAAAGATGAGAAACTGCCGGGACTTTCGAATGCAGCTTCATGTAGGATATGTGCTTAAAGTCTTGCTCGAAAAGCATCGGGTTAAAGAAGAATAATCACGGTAAAAGGAGATAGACGAGATGCGTGAATTACTGGTTAAAGTACATTTCAGCCTCCGTGCCTTAATTGCCAGCGAAGATGGCCAGGATGTGGTCGAGTATGCCCTGGTCGTGGCCCTGATTGCATTCGGAGGGATCGCTGCGATGCAAAGCCTCGCCTCCGGACTCAACACAGCGTTTAATACGGTTAGCAGTGACCTCGCTACATCCCTCTAGCAGGTGAGGCCCGCCGCTTTGACGGGCCGGTAATTCAGTTGGTTCTTTAGGTCCAGATTGATAACTGCGCCACGGCGTATCTTGCGCTGACGCAGTTAGAACAGAGAACCTTCAGGGATGTCGGAATCACGTCCCTAACAAGAGCGGCTAAAGGGATCGCGCCCCGGCGACAACGCATCGTCGTGCGTCACACCATCCCACAGATCATTGTTATTTATCTATCCGGAACTACTCAGCGAAAGATCCGATCAAAGTCATCCGCGCCGGGTGTTTACACCCTCGGGGAAGTCCGGCGGGACCTGGGCACGCCCATTCCACTAATCACTCGCGCGGAACACAGGGATTCCGGCCACGGTATTCCTTGGCGGCGCGAGCTGTCCGTTGTGGGCAGGACGGTGTGGGGCCTTAGTATGAATTACTCAAATGACATTGATGCGTCGGCATGAGTGAATCGTGCAGATTGCGCATGTGCCGCCGGAGCGACCTCTTTGCTGAATAACATCGTAGTTACCTTGCTCTCGGGGATGCAATGAATCGATAGGTATAGACGATCGCCGAGAGATGCTCAGGGGATCCACTTAGCCTCCACGCGCTCCCAGCGGACAAAAGAAACCGGGAGTAACTAAAGCCACTCCCGGCTAGTGCCTGGTTCGGAGAACGCCAGGCCGCCGCTTGGACGGCCTGGGTTAAAGGATCGCCCCACTTAGTAAGGAGTGACGATCAGGCTCATGTTGCTGAAGCTGCAAGTCTGACCGTTTGTGTTGCTCCGATAATAAATGGTGAAAGTGACAGTCCCAGGTGTGAGTCCGGTCACCAGATAGGTTGCACTATGTTGGGCGTCATCGCCCGAGTTATGAGTCACGAACATGAGCGCAGTTGTGTCGTTCGCTGGCACGCTGCCGGTTGTATTGAAGTTCATATAACAGGGTACATCGCCTCCAGGACCAGCGATGAGCGCGGTCATAGTCACCAGCGCCTTCCCCGTGCTCGATACCGTGACCGCAACCGGCGATGGACCGGTCTTGGTGGCATAGGTTGTGGAGTTGGCCGTGACTGCTGTCGCCGCTGAGTTAGCCACCGGTATCCCGAAGGGACCAGAGAGGCTTGCCGCCGTTGTTGCCGTTGTTGCGCTGGTTGCGGTGATGGTGCCCGTACCGGTCGCGCTCAACGATGCGCCGTTACCGACCAACATGGCCGCGCTGGTGTTTGTGCCGCTCGTGAGCGTGTTGAACGCTGCGCTCGCGGTTGGTGTAGCGTTCACCCAGGCCGAGCCGTTGTACTGCAGAGTCTGGCCGCTCGTCAGCGAGCTGATCGTGACCGTCGTGCCTTTGATCGCGGCGAGTGTCATGGCCAGGCTTCCAGCCGTGTTCGTCACGTCCCCGGTATGCGCCGGTTCCGCAGCGGTCGGAAGAGCAGATTGCAGCGAAAGGGTACCGCCGTTGTCGTACATAATGCCGGTTACGCAGCCAAAGTGGGCAGCGTAACACCGTTGACCTTGGCAACGTCGGGTTTGGACAGCTGCCGCTGAGGTCGCCACCCGCCGTGCCGCCGACCGTGGGCGTTGCATTGACCAGATTGAGCGTTGTACTGCAGCGTCTGGCCGTTGCTTGGTGAGGTAATCGTGAGCGTCTTGCCCTGGATTGCGGCTAGCGTGCTGGCAGAGGTACCGGACGTTGTTACGTCGCCGCTTAGATTGCCGCTTGTGACTGATGTTGCGCCAGAGAAGAATGTAAGGTTGCCACTTGCCGGGGAACCGGTAGTGGTAACCGTGCCAGCGCTCAAGTTTGTCGGTGTCCACGCGCTGTTGGTGCCATTCCAAACTAGCCCCTGACCGCTGGTGGGAGCTGTGGACGACACAGCCTTGCCTTGCAGCGCCACAACGGTGGTTGCCGTTGTGCCCGCAGCCATCGTGGCATCCCCGGTGAGCGCCGGCATGCGCGCCGCAAGAATCGTGCCGCTCGACAGGTTGGCGGCGTTGAGGGCAGTGAGCCCGGCGCCGCTGCCAGTGAAGGAGTTCGACGCGTTTGAGAAGGTGAGCGCGTTGCTGTAGGTTCCAGCCACGAGTGCGCTCGCGTTAATGTTGGTCAGAGCGGAGCCGTTGAGGGCGGGCAGAGTGCCGGTCAGGTTAGCTGCGTTCAGACTGGTGAGGCTGGCGCCGCTGATGGCCGGCAGTGCGCCTGTCAAGTTGGCCGCACTGAGGCTGGTCAGCGCCGAGCCGTTGCTGGAGCAGTTCGCCGCGCCGTTGGCCGTGACGCCGGTGGCGAACCCGCTGCTGCATTGGGTGGGTGTAGCCTGAAGAGCGCTCGCGGTGGCCGCGTTGCCGCCAATGCTGAGCGCGCTGGCCGTGCCGGTGAGGCCGGTGCCCGCACCGCTGAAGCTGCTGGCGCTGATGCTGCCGGTGAAGGTGTTGCTTCCTGCCAGGGTCGGAACCTTGGTGGTGTCCAGGTTGATGGTGATGTTGCCGGAATTGCCGCCGCCGGTCAGGTCTGTCCCCGCCGTGACGCCAGTGATGGTGCCCGCGTTGATGTCGCTGAGATACGCGATCGACTGCGCGGTGTTGTTCTGATCCATGAACTGCAGATGATTGATTCCGGTTGTGGACCCCAGGTCGCCCTGCACGGCACTGGAGGGCGCTTGGCGCCATTGGAATGTTCAGCGAAGCATAACCGGTTGATGAAGGCGCCAAGGTCTGCTTGCCGCCGGTGAAGGCATTGGCCTGGTTGTTGTAGACCACATCGCCGGGCAGAAGAGTCTGCGCGACGGTGCCGCTGGTGAGGTTGGTGGCATTGCTGCTGAAGGTCTCGGCCGCCGAGATTGCCGCACCTTGTGCCGCAGTGGCCGCGTTGCCGCCTGCCAGGTTGGCCTTGGTGGCTTCGGCATCCGTGGCGCGAGTTGTTTCCGCGCTCAGGTTGGTGGTCAGTGTCGTCTCAGCTCCGGTGGCGCGAACTGTCTCTGCCGCGATCGCCGAGCCGTCGGCCGTGATGCTGGCGCTGAGTCCGGCCTCTGCACCGGTGGCCCGCGTGACTTCACCGGCCAGGTTGGTGGTCAGCGTATTCTCTGCACCTTCTGCGCGCGAGACTTCATTGTTCAGGCTGGTGGTGATAGCGCCTTCGGCTGTGGTGGCACGGTTTGTTTCCGTGCTCAGGCCGGTGGTCAGGGTGTTCAGGTCCGTCGGCAGGTTGTTGACCTCGACTCGTTTATGATGCCGCGGAAGGTCGCTGTGCCGTCCGTGATGTCGTCAGGAAAGCCAGCTGCTGGGTCGGTGACGTCATAGGCCTGGAAGTGCGTCATGGTGACTGAGGAACCACACGTCGCCGGCCGCCAGCGTCTGCGGGTTCGAGGTCACCCCCGCGACGTTCAGTGCCGCCACTCCTGTCGGCCCGGCCGTATTGTCGTTGGAGGCGAAGGTCTGCTTGCCGCCCGCGGTGAAGGTGTTGGCCTGGTTGTTATAGACCACTGTGCTAGGCAGCGCCCCGCTGGGGATGCCGGTCAGTCCCGCGCCGCTGCCGTTGAACTGGGGCGCGGTCAGGTTGCCGCTCAGAGTGCCGCCGGCCAGCGGCAGGAACGTGCTGGTGGCGAAGCCCTCCGCCGTGTTCACCGCGTTGGTCTGCGCCGCTGTCGCTGCGCCCGCCACATCATAGGTTGCACTCAGGTTTGGAATGTCGCTGGCTGACAGTGCCGTGCCAGCAGCCACTCGGCCATTGCCGTCGGTTGTCACCTTGGTGTAAGTCCCGGCCGTGCCCACGGCAATCAAGTCGGGTTGGGATAGTTGCCAGTCAGGTCGCCGCCCGCGGCGCCGGTGGGAGCCAGATTAGAAGGCTCTGAAATCGTGAGCCAATGCTCGACGGAGTGAGGGTAATGTTGGCGCCCGCCACCAGCGCGGGAGTAGTGTAGTAGCTCGTTCTGTCTGTCCAGACTTGAACGATCTGGTACGGCAACAGGGTGATGGCAGTGTTCGCGCCATTGATATTTGCTGCGCTTGTGACCGTCAGGTTATTCGAGGCGTTCAGGTTTTGGATCCCCGCATACCACGTTGGACTCAGAGTCGCAGGATCGGGCAATGTTACTGTCATGCCCGTGCCGCCACTCATCGTGATCAGCTTGCCGTTGTCGCCTGGAAGGGCAGTATAGGGAGCCTGTGGGTCATTCACGCCCGCACCGAAGGTCCCGGTCGCACCTGTAGCGCCCTGTGGACCCGTCAACCCAATCGGTCCTTGCGGTCCCATCGGACCTGTTGCGCCGTTGGCTCCTGCTGCGCCCGTCGCACCCGTCAATCCAATCGGACCCTGTGGTCCTATCGGTCCAGTGGCACCTACGCCACCTTGCGGTCCCTGCGGTCCAATTGCACCTGCGGCGCCCATTTGCGCTAGCATCTGCCAGTCGGTGCTGTCTGTGTCCGGAGTGGGGTTGTTTTGGTTCGCTTGCAGCGAATTCAGCGCAATGTAGGAGGATCCGTTGTAGGCTACTGCATCATTCACGTTGTATGCAGAATTGGCGTTAAAAGTTCTCTGCCAAGTCATCCCCACCGGACCTTGCAGACCCTGCTGACCCTGGGGACCGGTCGCGCCGGGGGCGCCTGTCAATCCAATGGGCCCTTGGGGTCCTGTGGCACCCGTCAACCCAGTCGAACCTTGTGGCCCTGCCGGGCCGGTAGCACCTGCCGCGCCCTGCGGCCCTGCTGTGCCAGCCTGCGCCATCAGCGCCCAATTGCCAACATTGGCGGCAACATCGCTCGCCGGATCGGCATTCTGGTTGCTCTGCATCGCCTCATAGGTCGAACCGCTTTCGGTTACGACATCGTAGGCAGCATACTGTGTACCCGAAACGTAGGCATTGCGGAAGTTAAAGCCCTGCCCTGCGGCTCCATTTGGTCCTGTCGGCCCTGCCGGACCAATTGGCCCGATCGGACCCATGGCTCCTTGCAGGCCCTGCTGCCCTTGCGGTCCCTGCGGCCCTAAAGGCCCACTCGGACCTACTGCACCTTGTGGCCCCGTCAGCCCTATCGGTCCCTGCGGTCCTGTCGCACCCGTCAACCCAATCGAACCTTGTGGCCCTGCCGGTCCGGTAGCGCCGGTGGCACCCGTCGCTCCCGCAGGGCCTTGCGGTCCGGTAGCACCTGCCACACCCGGGGCACCGCTGGGACCCTGCACACCCGCAACGGAGAGGTTCCAATCGCTGTCAGTACCCGATCCGTTCGCCAAAGCTACATTGACTGTCAACGAGGTACCGGAATAGGCGGTGACTTGTCCTTCCATCCAGTTCGCTGGCGTCCCGTTCGAAACCGCTCTAACTTGATCGCCAACCACATACGCAAGTCCTGATTGCGTCGTAAAGGAGTGGCTTCCTGTGCCGACCGTGATTGAGGTCGGAGAAGTTGCGTGATAACCAGGCCCCGTCGCGCCAGTAGCGCCCGTCGGCCCTGCAGGTCCTAGCGGACCAGTAGCGCCAGTCGCACCCGTCGGTCCTGCCGGTCCCGTCGCACCCGCCGGTCCCGTTGTACCTGTTGCTCCCGTTGCGCCGATGAGGCCGGCCGCGCTCAAGGCCTGGGCTGACGCGATGGTTGTTCCCGCGGAAGCATTGCCCGCGTAGCCGAGGTTCGTCAGAACTACGCCCGTGCTGCTTGTCGAGAAGACTTCATAGTAGCCGCCGGTTTTCACAAACACCACCTGGCCAACAGCCATCCAGGAGGAATTGCCAACCGTGATCGACGGCGTGTTTGCTCCAATCGCAGGCTGCGTGAAGCTCGACGATGTCGTCGTCCACGCGCCCGCACCCGGCGCGCCCGCCGCGCCGGTGGCGCCCGCCGGTCCTGCCGGTCCCTGCGGTCCTATCGCACCTGGCGCGCCTTGCGGACCCTGCGGGCCGACTGGGCCGCTCATCGCAATCTCCAGCTCAGCGTGGTGGCTGGTTGCCGTGCTCTCTTTGCTGTCAAACGAAAATGAGCCGGTGTACCCTTCCAACACCAGGGCGATCCCGTTGTTCGCAACGCTTTGATTCACCCATTCCTGGACGAGCGTTGTGACATCGATAAGCACAAAGTCATTCACATTGGAGGAAGTCAGTGCAATGGGATGACCGCCGGTCGCCGATGCACCCAGCGACGGCTGATTGTTGTAATCCAGTGTGCTTTCGCTCCAACTGCTCTCAACTGGGTACACATCGAAGCTGCCGTTTGCGGGGACGCTATCTACAAACAGGCGCAGAGTGGCCTTGCTCACGCTCGCTCCCGCGGGCAGCGCCGCGAGATTAAATTGCAAATAAGTGTTGAAGCCCTCTCGCACGATCAGGGTGGGCTGAGTGCCGTAATTTGTTCGGGGACTTCCACTGCTTGAGTATGTGTCACCCACGGGAGGCGCTGACTGGGCTATCACAAAGGTTGTAGTGAGTGGAAGCAAGAACAATACAAGAACTATAGTCTTGAAAAGCGGCCTAACTAACATGGCACTCCTTCTTACTTTAAATAAGAATTTGAGTCATGTTAGGGGGCACTTAACACGCGCGTCAACGGTCACTAAGTAATAAAATCAATGAGTTAAGTAAGTGTTATCTCTGGTTACGATCTGGGTACAGGAGCTACCTCGTTCGTAAGTAATCATCGAATTGCGGTGTCAGTAATGCATGCTCGAGCGCGAATTGGCACGAAGAATGCGGAGTACCTTCTGTTCCGAAAATCTCTGCTGAAATCAGCAATCCGTCAGTTTTTTCAATATCCCGCGAAGAACATGGACGAAGTCTTTCCTTTCCTGAAGTAATGACCCGCTCGACACTTTGGGAAACCCAATGGGTTATTTATGGTCAGCCTGCTTGTGAAAGCAGCAAGCATGCAAGACTTCATTTTGAACTATAAAGTCTGGCATGGAGTTGCATAGTGCAAGTAAGTCTGTGTAGGACGCTGGTCAGTAATGAATAACTGCGCTACCGCTTGCACCCCGTGCCGATAGTTGATCGAGGCGAGTGGATGTCAGGAAATGCTGCATATGCGCGTTCGAGAACACAGTTTCTGTCCCGAATTCGATCAGATCGTCAGTGTCTGCATTACTAACCAATAGACACTAATCCAGACTTGGCTCGATTCCTTCGTCTTCGTCACTTTGTGGGATCAATGATCCGGCCGAGGACAGAACGCTGCCGGAACGCGTATAGCAGATGAGGAAAAGGGAGGGAAGGTCGGCGCGGAAGATAATTGGCAGCGGCTCATACCGCATTGATCTTGCTGCGCCGCGCGTAATGATTGGGGCTGCGGCAGTGGCTTCGGTGCCGGTTTCATTCAAGTCGATGAATCTCATTCCTTCACTCCCCTCGCGGCATTGGTACTCTCATATCCCGCTACTAGAAAACCGACTGATTGGAAAGAGATTCGTCTCTATACTGGCATGGGGAGGCAGGACGCATATGGACGCAGATAACTTGAGGATTGTGGATGCCGTGGCAAGAGTCGACAGCTCGCAGCTGGCTAGCGCGGAGCGTCGGCTGCAGGACCTCGGGATCGTGCTCCCCAATACTCCTCACCCGCTCGGCGCATACGTTGAGGCAGTCCAGACAGGCAGTCTGCTCTTCCTCAGCGGAATGTTGCCGGTCAAGGATGGCAAGCTTCAATTCGTTGGTCGGCTAGGTAAGGAGCTCGACGAAGCTGCTGGCCGGGATGCATTACGAACCGCGACTCTGAACGCTCTTTCTGCTGCGAAGGCGCACGTAGGGTCACTGGACCGCGTGACGAGGGTGGTGAGCGTGAGGGTCTACCTGGCAATCGACGGAGACTTTTACAACCAGCCCGTTGTCGCGGACGCAGCATCAGAGCTTCTCCGCGACGTAATTGGAGAGGACAAGATGTCCGTGCGGTCCGTAATAGGAGTGACCGCCTTGCCTCTTGGTGCGCCGGTCATGCTTGAGGTAACGTTCGAAGTCGAAAGTAAAAGAGCGAGAGAGTAGCATTCGCTTTATTGTTGCCGAGCAGACGAGGGGGTCGTGATGCCAGATCGGCATCAAGAACCAGTTGCTCGACGAGCTTAACCAAAAGGATGTGGAGATCCTGCCTTATCCACTTCAGCGCGCTCTCGTGCGGCACTTGTCGATTCCAGCCGAGAAGGCGGGGCGACCCGAATTCCTTCCTCTCCGGGCGGGCCAGAGTGCTAACTTATCGCGTTGTACCGATGTGCGCGCACTACTCGACGCTCTGGTAAAGGAAGTCTCTGAGATCGGCGCTGCCGTCCAAAGTTGGAGCGCACGTCGGTCGGTTGACGAAAGCTAAAGGAGGAGTTTACACAAGGCTGGGTGGCGGCTCAGATAACGACATCGCTAGGGGAAGCGATTTTCGCGTCGTCCTTGAACCGTTGATAGGTCTTCGGAAACACGCCCTTGTCTAGCGGTTCTGAATGTGCGCCTCTTCCAACGGCCCTTCAGCGTTGTAGAAAGGCGCGAGATGGATTCCATGCACTGTAGCAATGGCTTCGATTTCCTCGACCCGCTCCCGCGTGATGAGCCCTCGCCCCTGGGAGAACGGCTCGAAACGTCGTGCCAGAGCCAGGGCCATGCCTTCGAGTAAACATCCATGGGCCACATCGGGGAATGGGTGCCGATTGAGAACGCCTTTGAAATCCGGCAAGAAACTCAATCCGCCTGAGATTTGTCCCAGACCGCCAAAGAAGACTCGAGCGCCGGTCATGTTCCCACAACGGTCCAGGTCGCGAGGGTTCAGGTTCTTCGGGTAGCCCGCGTCGCAGATGATTGCTTCGGGCGCAATGCAGCCCAACCGAAGGGACGGGGAGGGCAGGCTTGCCGCGCAGATCACGATGTCGGCTGCGCATGGGAATTGATCGAGACTGGTTGCGATTTCAACCTCGGTTCCATCCGCCTGCAACTCGGCTGCAAATGTGCGTAGCCGCTCCGTGTTGCGCGCGCAGAGCATGACTCGTTTGACGAAAGGCGCCAGGCAGCGGGCACAGCCGGAACCTACGTCTCCTGTTGCTCCAACAATGAGGAGCGTCGACCGGCAGACTTCCCGCGCCTGCAGCCCGCACATTTTCTTGATCCCTTGAACAATGAACGCGACCGTCAGGGAATTGCCGGTGGTGAAGATCGTATCGGTCCCATCGGGAAGCTGATTGAAGTTGCCTTCGATCAAAATGGAGCTAAAGCCACCCAGGCTCACGATTCTCGCTCCTCTCCTGATGGCACAGGCGGCGGCGGCCCGAACCCGGCCGAGGTTGTCGTGGACGTATGCGCAATCCAGGTGATCCGGTGGTATGAAGCAGTCAATGTACAGGCCATGCGCTTTCGCGCCGGTTGCGGACGCGATCTCGACGTTACAGACCGCACGCGGCGGAATCCACGGGAAGATCTCCGCGATTTCCTCGTCGGGTAATCGGGCGCGCGTGTCCCCGCGCAGGACGCCGAGTACGTCCGCGGCCGAACGCCAGCTTTCCTGATGCCCGATCAGAGCGAAATCGACTTCGGTCCGCCGCTCCGGAGTCCGCGGCTCTGGCGCGGTTACACAGGCAGCTGCGTGACCCATTGAAGTGTTTCCTCCCCTGGCAGTCCCAGCGCGTCCAGCGACTTCAGGTACTGTTGCAGCGACGCTCCGCGCAGTTCGGCAGTGGTCAGCCCGACCTCGGAAAGCGATGGCTTTACGCAGCTGCTGTGGCAGAGATCGCACTGCCCATTCCGGCATTCCTTGGCGACCATCTCCGTGAGCGTGGTCATGACGTCGAGATGAAGCCGATAGACCTTGTCATCGAAGCGCTGGGGGTCCTTGGCTCGCTCGGCTCTGAGAATCTCCATCGCGTGCTCGATGTGCCCTTCCTCCTCTGCGGCAATCGCAGCAAAGGTTCTGCCCAGACTGCCCGGAGCGGCCTTCCCGACACGAGTGTAGCTTGCGACAGCGAACGATTCGAGCATGATCTCCTGAACGATCAGACAGGCCATGAAGTCGCGCTCCGCGATCGAGCGCATGAATGCTTCGCGAATCCGCTTCCAGTATCTGGCGTTGACATTGCTGGGGACATCCACTCCGATCTTCCGGCCCTCCGCAGTAAATGCGGCGGCGTGCCCCTGTTCTCCCTGGGCGTGCTCCAGGGCATCGGCGACTTCTTCGGGGTCATCGCAAATGGTCGATAATGCACGGTAGTTCATGGCAGCCATGAGCTCGCCGGTTACTGCCTGGGCCAAGACGTCCTGCCAGATCGAAGCGGTGGGCATTGGGGAATTGCATACAACCGGTTCCGAGCAGTTCAGAGAAACGAGGGATTCCATAGGTCCTCCTTGGGACTGATTAAGCCGTCAATATCTGGAGATTCTGCCTGGTCGAGATTGAATGAAGCCGCTATACAAATCAGATTGGGCCGCGGTATCGTCGCACGCGAACGGCTATGGCAAGGAAGGCAGCGGTGACTGCCAAGCCTATCCACAAGCCTGGGTTGATGAGGAAATGGAGCGGCGCGAATAGCATCATCGGATCCATTGCCCTGCCACGTTCCATGATCGCGATGCCTTCGGAGCCGCCGGTGAAGCGGTTGCCAATCAAAGAACCGAAATACGTCGTATTGAAGGCAACCTTCTCCACGATGCCGATGGTCAGCGGCGGCAACGTAGCCCAAAGAATCGGTGCGCGCCGCGCCCAGCCTGAGATCAGCAGCAGCCAGGCATAAATTGGCGATTGCCAGAGTCCGTGAATGCACAGGAAGTGGAAGAGCAGCATAGGCCAGCGGTGGAAGATCCCCACCCGCGACCAGAGAGTCGCCACATTTTGGCCGTTGCCCAGCAGCACTACGCTGCTCATGATCAGCATGATCCCCTGGGTAAGAATGGTGATTGAGAATGCCAGCAGCGGAAGAATCACAATCGGAATCGCGGCCTTCGACAGAACCGTAATGAGATCCGAGACCGGCGCCGACTTCCAGAACAGAATGCTGCGGTCGCGGCGTTCCCCGTACAGGGCATCTGCAGAGTAAAACAATCCGACTAGAAGAGCGATACCCATGATCAGATCTTCAGCAAACTCGTATGGCTGCCCGAAGAACTCGCGCAAGTGCGGCACGTCGAGCCAGGGTGCGGTGTGCATCTCGACAAGTAAGTGAAGGATGCTGAGCGAGAAGCCAAACAAGAACACACAAGCGCCCGCGACAGGGGCAACATAGATCATCCGGTTTTCCCACAATTCGCGCCGTACCGACCAGTACATCAGGCGTGCCGCCGGAATTGCCGCGGCAGCGATTCCTTGCGACCGGAGAGTTGATTCGGATATCACGTTGGATTGACTGCTCACCGGGCGGCTCCTTGCGCTTGAATCACGGCAACGAACAAGTCGGCGATGCCGGGCGTCCGCACCTCACCAAATGCAGAGACCTGTTGCCGATCGATCCCGTCGAACATCAGGATGCTGCGACCTAGAACCTGACGCTCATCGATGGGCTTGAGGGCCCGTGCTGCATCCACATGGTCGGGATGAACCATCACTTCAAGAAAGCGGGACTCAATTTCTTCCATGCTGCATCTGAGCACGATGCGGCCCCGGTTGATAAACATCAGGTCGGTGATGACGTGCTGGATCTCTTCCACCTGGTGCGTCGTCACCACAATGGTGCGGCTGCGATCGAAGTAGTCATTCAGCAGCGAGTCATAAAACTGCTTGCGGTAAAGGATGTCCAGGCCCAGCGTTGGCTCGTCCAGCACCAGCAACCTGGCGTCGATCGCCATGACCAGGGCGAGGTGCAGCTGAGCCACCATGCCCTTGGACAAGTCGCGGACTCTTTGCGTATATCCGATGGCCGTTCTAGCCAGGAAACTTTCCGCCTTGGCGCGATCGAATCGGGGATGCACGCCGGAAAAATAGTCAAGCAGTTGCCACACTTTTATCCAGCGCGGTAACACGGCAACATCGGCGATGAACGCGACATCGCGCATCAGTTGGTCGCGGTGCGTCCAGGGGTTGCGACCGAGCACCTCGAGTTCTCCCTGATAGGGCAACAGGCCAAGGATTGCGTTGAGCGCGGTGGTCTTGCCCGCGCCGTTGGGACCGATGAATCCGAGGATGCGGCCTTCCTCGACATGCAAATCGATATCATCCAACGCGATGGTCGTTCCAAACTCCTTGCGAAGACCGCGCGCTTCTATGCATGCCATGGTTTCAGCGCTCCTTTTTCCGAGAATCCGGCTTGGCGGTCTTCGCGTAGGCAGCATCGAGCAGATCCTCCGCCTTTAGGCCAAGCCGCTGAATGGTTGCATAAATCCTGGGCCATTCTTCGACCAGGAATTTTTCCCGTTCGCCCCGCAATAACATCGTGCGTGCGCCCGCATTGATAAACATGCCCCGCCCTCGCCTGGTCTCCACTAGTTCGTCGTCCACCATTTGTTGATATGCCTTCAGGACCGTGAGGGGATTGATCCGATACTCTGCCGCCACATTGCGGACTGAGGGCAACGGATCGCCTTCCTTGAGCACGCCATCGAGAATCATGTCGATAACCCGGTCGCGAAGTTGGCGGTAGATCGGCTGACTGTCGTTCCACTCGAAATCCATCCTGTGTTCCAGATATCCTCTGCTCTCATTGCCGCTGCGGGGACCGCGAACTATTCGATCAGATCGATAACGCTTCGCATGATCTCTCGATTGTGGTAGAGACGCTTTTACTTCGTACGCTTCAGGTCGAGTAAACCACCCATTTGCTTGCCGTCGGCCATCGCGAACTCCCATTTTTCGGTGTGATGATCGGAGTCGATGAAGTTGAACGTGACACGTTGCATGTGTCCCATTTGCGAACTCAGAAGATTGGTGGCGTCGACGAAATTGAAAACGATGGTCTTGCCGTCGGGCGAAATCGTCGCCACCATGCGGGGCTGGTTTCCGGCGTCACAATAATGGGTCAAAAGCAGGCGATCGCCGTCGAGATGGAACATGGTGATCGGATCGTCGGGTCCAGCTCCCCTCATCTCATGCATAAGCGCGTTGCCCCTCGATGTTACGCGCAGAGAAACGTGAAGCGGCTGGCCATCCATTGCACCTTCCCACGTCCCCGCCAACGCTTTCAGCTGCTCAAAAGACGCTTGCGCTGTGGTCTGCGCCAGACCCGCGGTGGAAATCAACAACAGAACCAGAGCCAGGGTAAGATGACGTGTTTTCATTTAGATCCTCCTCGAACTCGCCTTCTCTCCGGGAGAACCCCGCGTCAAGCGAACGGGGTCTTTGCCGGTATGGTGTCGTAGTTAACCATAACGCTAAATCAGATGCAAGAGTTTTTTTTCTAGAATCTGGAAGGGAAGTGCGATATGAGGGCTCCAACTCGCCAAAAAGGATGAATTAATCCTTTTGAAATCAATGCAGCATCGGGACTTCTTATCCGGCGGTTCTCCGCAGCCTATTCTTGAGGGTACAAGCCTGTTGTGAGAGCATGACATCGATCAAACGATCTTCCGGGTTCGGCGGGGAGCGAGGCAACCATGTCTGAAAGTTTTGGTGCAACACCGCAGTTGGGTCCACAAAAGGGTCAGAGAATCTCGCTCGGTGTCGACGCACTTGCTCAATCGTTTCTGGATAACTTGTTTTTCGTGCAAGGCAGATCGGTCGAGCGCTCGACGGTGAACGACCTTTATATGGCGCTCGCTCACACTGTCCGCGACCGCATCGTCGAGCGGTGGATGTCGACGCTCAAGAATTATCAGGCGCAGGATGTGCGTGTCGTATGTTACTTGTCGGCAGAGTTTTTGACCGGTCCTCACCTTGCCAACAACCTCATCAATCTCGGAATCTACGACCAGACCGAACAGGCCATGCGTCAGCTTGGTATTGATCTGAACGTCCTGATCGAACAGGAAGAAGAGCCTGGGTTGGGAAATGGGGGACTTGGCCGCCTCGCCGCCTGCTTCATGGATTCGCTGGCCACGCTGGATATTCCCGCGATCGGCTACGGAATTCGCTACGAATATGGAATCTTCGATCAGCAGATTCGCGATGGATGGCAGGTCGAATCTACCGACCACTGGTTGCGGCTCGGCAATCCCTGGGCATTGGAACGGCCCGAAGATGGATTTGAAGTCAAACTCGGCGGACACACCGAGACCCACAACGACTTAAACGGGCGGCTGCAGGTGAAGTGGATTCCGAGGAAAGTGGTGCGCGGAGTTCCGCACGATACGCCAATTCTGGGCTATCGGACAAACACTGTGAACACCATGCGCCTTTGGGCTGCACAGGCCGTCGAGAGCTTCGACTTCGAGACTTTCAATCAGGGTGATTTCGTCGGAGCGGTCGCTGAAAAAGTGTCCTCCGAGAACATCTCGAAGATCCTTTATCCAAATGACGAAGACGTGCAGGGCAAGGAACTGCGCCTCGCACAGCAGTTCTTCTTCGTTTCGTGCAGCCTGCAGCACCTACTCGGCATTCAGACTTCCCAGAACCGGCCATTGGCCGAGCTGCATCGCAACTTTGCTATTCAAATGAACGACACCCATCCGGCCATCGCCGTTGCTGAATTGATGCGCCTGCTCGTGGACGAGCACCTAATGGAATGGGATACGGCATGGCATGTTACCCAACATAC
Organism: uncultured Acidobacteriaceae bacterium; assembly: GCA_963745845.1. GTDB lineage: Bacteria > Acidobacteriota > Terriglobia > Terriglobales > Acidobacteriaceae > Telmatobacter. Next base: position 1,740,581 of record CAVUZE010000008.1, read on the forward strand.
TTTGTCCTACACCAACCATACCCTTCTACCCGAAGCGCTGGAGCAGTGGTCGCGCAGCTTGTTTGGCTCGCTGCTGCCACGCCATCTGGAGATTATTGAGGAGATCAATCGCCGGCACTTGATCGATGTGCGGCAGAGATTTCCCAACGACGAGGAACGGGTACAGCGCCTCTCGCTTATCAACGAGAACAGCGGCCACGGTGACAAATACGTGCGCATGGCGCATCTGGCTGCACTCGGCAGTCATGCGATCAATGGGGTGGCAGCACTGCACACAGAGCTGCTGAAGACCAACGTGCTCAACGATTTTTATGCGCTCACTCCAGAGAAATTCTCGAACAAGACCAACGGCGTGACTCCGCGCCGCTGGATGGTGTTGAGCAATCCTCGCCTCGCTGAACTGCTTACAGCGCGCGTTGGTGCGGCGTGGATCCGTGACATTGAGAAATTGCGCCGGCTTGAGCCCATGATTGCAGACGCGGAGTTCTGCCAGGAATGGAGAGAGATCAAGCGTCACAACAAGGTTCAACTTTCTGCGTACATCCAAGACAGACTAGGGATCGCGGTTGACTGTGACTCGATCTTCGACGTGCTGGTCAAGCGGCTCCACGAGTACAAGCGGCAACATTTGCAAGTTCTCCACATTCTCACGCTGTTGAAGCGCATTCAGCGCGACCCGAATGCGGAGTTCGTGCCCCGCACTTTTATCTTCGGCGGCAAGGCCGCTCCCGGTTATCGTATGGCCAAGCTGATCATCAAGCTGATCCACTCTGTCGGAGAAGCAATCAACTCAGACCCCATCGTCAAAGGAAGACTGAAGGTCGTTTTTCTGCCGGACTTCAGCGTTAAGCTGGGCCAGCGAGTCTATCCCGCGGCCGATCTGTCGGAACAGATTTCTCTGGCAGGCAAGGAAGCTTCTGGGACCGGAAACATGAAGTTCGCCATGAATGGCGCCATCACGATTGGAACGCTGGACGGCGCGAACATCGAGATCCGGGAAGAGGTCGGCGCGGAAAACTTCTTCTTGTTCGGGCTCACCGCGTCCCAGGTCGAGCAGCACAAACGGGAAGGTTACAACCCGCACGCTCTCTACGAGTCGAACGAGCATTTGCGCGAAGTATTGGATTCACTGACCAGCGGCGAGTTGTCCCACGGCGACAAAGGTCTCTTCCAGCCCCTCTTCAACTCACTGCTCACCACCGACGATTACATGCTTCTCGCCGACTACCAGTCTTACGTCGATTGTCAGGACACCGTCAGCCAGGCCTATACCAACCAGGACGCGTGGACCCGCATGTCCATCCTGAATGTGGCCCGCATCGGCAAGTTCTCGTCGGACCGGTCGATTCGCGATTATTGTTCCGATATTTGGAAGACCTGGCCGGTGACGATCGAGATATAGCCGGTCGAGTCTCGTGACTGCGTCATTTTGTGATCTTGTCCATGGAATTGGGTGCCCCAGGTCTCGCTTTTGCGACCTGGGAAAGCACGAATCTTCATTGAAAGGATGCGATCGAAGCGGGGAAAGTAGACCTAAGCGGCCGAATGCAACGCCGCTTCAGTCCACGCCACGGCATCTACGTAGATCTTCGCCAGTTCGTGCTGGTTCAAGCCGTCGGCCTCTGCGGCTGCATCGCACCCGGCCCAGTCACCGCGCTCGCATTTTTCAAGCCATCCGAGGAGCACGCGCTCCGGGTTCTTTGTCCCCAGCAGCGCCTCGCGAATCTCATCGCCCAGCGGCAACGTCGGTGCGATATCCTTCATCGCCTGGCCCTGCATGGCCGGCAGCAGGCTGAGCAATCCCAGCAGATATTGAAGGAATGGATCGAGATTCCGCTTCGCACCGGCCACTTCGCAAAAGCGCCCCCGCACCATCGCCATACACAACAGTTCCGGGGGCTGATTGCCATTGAACTCGCTCGCGATTGCCGTCGTGGCAATGCGGCGAAAGGCATCGTCGCCCACGGTCATCAGCGCCTGCTCTATCGAGTCAATCTCCTTGCGTGCCGCCCAGAGCGGGGAGTTAGCCAAGCGCAGCAATTGATAGGCGAGCGGGCCGTCCCTCTTTACTAATGGACTCACCTTGTGCACTTCCAAAGGAGTCTGCTGCAGTGCTCTCAGAATGTCGAGCCGCAACATCTGATTTACAGGCGGCCTGCGATTCCTCACCGGCACCGGCTCGCAGAAATAGTAGCCCTCAAAGAGCTCAAATCCCTCTTCGCGCGCTCGAACGAAGCTCGCCTGCGTGTCAATGTTTTTGGCCAGCATCCGCTTGCCGCGCACCTGCTCAAACTGTTCCCGCCGCTCGTCCTTCGAGGTACATTCAATATCCACTTTGATGAATTCAGCCAGTTCCAACAACGGCTTGAAACGGGGCTGGCCCTTGAAATCGTCTAACGCGAATCGGAAACCCTCCGCTACGAGTTGCTGGCACACGGCACTCAGCTCGGGCGGCATCTCCAGTCTTCCCGGAATCTCCAGAACCGTGAGCGTCGCGGGCAGCGTCTGCAAGAGACGATCGCTCAACGCTTCTGCGGGACAGCAAACAAAGGCCGGCATTTTGCCCGTCAGCTTCTTCAACTCGCTAGGCTTTTGCAGACCAAAGTACGCCATGGTCTCCGCCATGGAGATGGAAACCTGCTCGGCGTTCGCTGACTGTTCCGTTCCTCCGCGAAAAAGGAGCTTATACGCGTGAATGCGGCCACGTTGATCCAGAATTGGTTGACGCGCTACCATATGCAGCCCGCCAGGTAGTTTGGGCTGGGTATCTTCGGTGTTTGAAACCGATCGACTCGGAGTGGCCATAGATTTCGCTTGAGTCATCATAGGCTAACGAACTTGCAGCTGAAAACATTTGAATATGGTTAGCTATTAGCCCATTGGAAAGCTACCTCTATGGCAACAATGGATCGCGCGTGCTTTCACTTCATGCTTTCCGAGCCGGCAATGAATCGTCTGCAAGCCCCGTTCACTTGTCGATGATCGGCGTCCAACCGCCAAGAACGAAGGCAGGCTTGCTGTAGTTGGCGATCGTCTCCGCATCGTGCGGCATCGTGAGTTGTTTTGAGGCGGCATGGCGTTGGCTCGTGTCAATGGGACGCCCGTCGAGACCGGTGCTGTTGAACTCCCACAGGTGCAGATGCGCGGCGTCGGTTTCTATAGGTCCCCAGCCGGCAGGCTGCAGCCCTTTCAGGCGGCAGTTGATCAGCACAGCTTCGGCGTAAGGATAATTGAGGCCGTGGTTATTGGGCAGGCGGGCAAGCACCGGCGTTGAGAGCGCGCGAGTCTCCATCATCGAGCTCAGCGCAGATTTCTGCGGCGCCGGCGCGGGGCGCTCACGCGCGATAAAAGTACAGTCGACAAATACGTTGCCATGGTTCGCTTCGGTATTGCGGATCCACATGAACGGCCCGATCGATTGAATCTCACAATGGTTGAAGAAGGCTGGTCCGACACCAAGGATCGTGTCGCCGTCGCCGATAATACGGCTCTCGGCGAGGTAGACCGAGCCGCGCAGGTTGATCGCGTCGCCTGAACCTTTGATATTCATCTGGCTCACGATGTTCCTCTCGCCAAAAATCAAAAGCCCCTCGGCCTGGCCGTAAGCGTAGTTGCTCACCGAGAAGTTCTCGAGCGCAATGTCGGTCGAGTCGTACACAGAGAAAGCGCAGCGGCGGTTCGGCCCCGGCTGGGGCGGATTGAATGCGCTGTTGTTGGCGTAGCTCACCTGCACCTTTTCGCGGTCCTCGCCGCGAAGGGTTAGATTCGACTTGTTGCGGAAGAAGACGATCTCCTCGTAGATCCCGTTCTTAATGAATATAGTCACGCGATGCGCCGGATGATCGGGAACAAAGTCGATGGCCCCCTGCACAGTATTGAAGTCGCCGCTGCCATCGGCAGCAACGACCACGCGCGCGACGCCAGCCGGTGGAGTGGTCTTTTTCGTCCTGAAGGTCCATGACTTATCCGTGGTGAAGCCCGCAAAGCCGCCCGAGGCGGGATTCAGAACGCCGGGATCGATCTGCACGATGTACCTGTGGCCGTAGAGCAAGACATGGTTATGCGGATAGATCGTTGCCACGTTGCCGTGAACAATGACGGGATAAAAATGGAAATTCTCAAGGCCGCCGACGGTGGTGAGTTGATAGTTGTGCAGGTCGGCGGGGGTCATGCGAACCGCGGGCGTCGTCGTGGTCGGCGACGTCGGAACCGAATCAGGCAGCGGGATTCCCGTTGCGGCCGGAGTCGTCACCCGCCGCGAGGGATCGGGGCCGGCGGGAATGCTCATGTCGAGCGTGTCAACGAGGTGATGGCTGGCAGCATCGTAGATCCGGATCAGGCCAGACTTGCCGATGGATGGAGGACTGGAAAAACCGAGGACAAGGTGAGTATCGGGGCTGATGCCGACAGCGCGATTGGCCGGATACAAGGCGACACCGACGGTCTGCGCCTCTCCGGGACTCGGGCACAAAAACGTAGACATGGCGATGAAGAATGAAAGGTGAGCTGCATTGAGCGGCTTCACGGCAGAGCCTCCAGGAGCTTTCCCCCCGAAAATTATAGTTTTGAAGCCAAGATGGAATTCGGAACGTAAGGCAGGATGGGGCGCGGTCACTGGCTGGCGCTCCATGCACTCAGCATTGCACTATTTCCATAAAATTCTCACCGATCCAGAATTCATCGATTTCGCTCGGAGAGAGTTACTTCTGTGACTGCACGACCTGCTCAATCGTCCAGTCTACCCATCGACCCTGTTCTCCCGGACAGGCGATTGCGGCGGGCGAATTGGACACGACCGCGTCGACGAAGTTCACGATCAGCGGATAATGCACATTCGCGTGCGTGGGAAGCATCTCAACCTCGCCCCCAACGCGCAGCTCCGGGCCATTCAGCGGATCGAGTTCCAACTCGCCTTCCGAGCCGATCACACGAAACTGGTCGCTTGCGACGCGCGAGTTCCAGCGCACATCGACGACTCCGTGGACGCCGCCGCGAAACTTCATCACCACGGTAGCGGAATCTTCAACACCAATCTGATACACGACGTTCGAAAGCATTCCGCAGACTCGTTCGGCCTTCCCAAAGAGGAAATTCATCGCGTCGATACGGTGCGATGCAATGTCATAAAGAGGCCCGCCACCCGCCATGGCTGGATCGAGCAGCCAGCCGCGCTCCGCTGCGGGCAGTCGGCTGTGGCAGTTCGCCTCGGCCAGCAGTGGCTGCCCGATAGCTCCCGCAGTAATCAGCTGCTTCGCGCGCACGAGCTTGGGATAAAGCCGGCGATAATAAGAGACGCCCAAAAGACGTCCGCTGGCCTGTGCCTCGGCCACCATCGTCCCGGCTTGTGCGTCGCTCATGGCCATCGGCTTTTCACAGAGCACGTGCTTGTCCGCTCGAAGTGCGGCGACAACTGCGTCCGCGTGCATCGCCACCGGCAATGCGATATAGACTGCATCCACCGCGCTATCGTGGAGAGCCTCTTCGAACGTGGACCAGACCTTCGCGCCCGGATAGTCTTCGGCCTTGGCTTTGTCGCGTGTGACCAAGCCGTAAAGTGCGCTGCGCGGCTCCGCAAGAATCGCAGGAAGCACGCGCCTTCGTGCAATGTCGCCAATGCCGGCAACGACCCAGTTAACTGTACTCATTCCTGAAAGAATACAGTGGAAGGTTGGTCCCGAAATCCTGCACCTCAAGTCAAACTGAAGTGAGGTTCAACGCGCATGAGAACGAACACAGGCATCAAAGCGTTGGTGCTTCTGTTGGCGGCGGCGGGTTGTGGAATGGCGCAAGTGAGCATTCCTGGCACTGCGGCCGAACGCACCCTCCAGGCATGGCTCGACGCCTTCAATAGCGCCGATCGGCGGACGCGATTGTGGAAACGAAGGAGTCCGGGAAGACTGTGGAGCATACGTGGAGCGATTCGAGCGGCACCTCGCACGGCATCGGCGTAGCCGTCAGCAGACGGCAAGACCATGCGCTACGAACTGACAGGGACCCGATGGGGTAATCCGGTTCACGAGCTGAGCGTGTTCGAAGAACGGTAATCTCGCGTAATGCGGAGAAGCCTTCAATTGAGCATCGCGCGTGGTATCCATGGCAATTGCGATTCGTATATCAATACTCCGCAAATCCTTGGGAATTCCGTCTCAATTACGATGTTTCTTCTCTACTCTCGACTCGTGTAAACTTCCAGCATTCTGCCTTCCAATCTATTCCGCACCGCGAGGCCCGCAGCTTGATGAGTCCCCTCTTCGCTCCAAGACGCTGCGCCTGGGGGATGTCGCTGGCCCTCATTGTTGCGCTACTGCCTTTCCACCTGGAGGGCCAGACGGCTCAGGCACAGGGAGCGCAGGTTTCGGGAGCACAACTTTCCGCCGAGGAGCAGGCGAATCTCAATCGGCTGCAAGGCTTGCTGCAATCGGCCATCGCGGCGCGTGACGCACGAACCGCGGCAAAGGTACTGAACCAAATCGGCGAGCTGTGGCTCCGCGCGGGGAATCTCCAGAACGCTCTCGATGCTTACAACCACGCTTTGGCGGCGGCAAAGCTGGCACAGGACGCTGACCAGGGCGTAGCGGCGCTCAACGGACTTGGGAACGTTGCAAGCAAAGCGGGCAAGGCGCAGGAAGCCATGCAGGGGTATCAGCGCGCGTTGCAGGTGGCCACCGCGCAGGGAGTGGCTGGAGGCAAGGCAGACGCGCTGAATGGTCTGGCGCTTCTCTATGCGAGCCAGAAACAGCCAGCGCAGGCTCTGGACTATGCGAATCAGGCATTGGCTGTGCGACGGGCCATGGGCGACCGCGAGGGGGAGGCCGCGATTCTTGCGGAGATCGCAACTGGGTACAACGCGGCGGGAGACAAGGAGAAGGCGCTCGAATATGCACAGCAGGCTCACGATGCTTTCCAGGCGGTGGGCGATCGCAGGGGCGAGGCCAGTTCTTTGATTGGCATCGGCGATATCTACGCCAGTCTTAGAGATAAAAAGGCAATGGATTATTACTCACAGGCGCTTGCCATCGCCCGCCAGTCGAACTTGCCGCGCATTCTGGCAACGGCCCTGAACAAGGTTGGGCTCGGTGAATATGAGCTTGGAGAGGACCAGAAAGCGCTTGCCAACTATAACGAAGCGCTACCAATCTTCCAGCGCATTAACATGGCAGATGCGAGCGGGTTGACGCTGAGCAACATCGGTCTGGCTTGGTCCGACCTTGGAGAGAAGGAGAAAGCGCTCGGCTACTACAACCAGGCGCTGCCCGTCTTGCGCGCGGCAGACGACCGCGGCGGCGAGGCCCTGGTGCTCAACAATATGGGGAGGATCCATCAGGATCTAGGCGACAGGCAAAAGGCGCTGGAATATTACAATCAGGCTCTGCCCATCCTCATCGCGGTGGGCGACCGCGCGACGGAAGACATGACGCTGAACAACATGGGCGCCGCCTACGTGGAAGCTGGCGACAAACAAAAGGCGATTGAGGTGTTGAACCAGGCCATCGCACTGCAAACGGGCGCGGCTAATCGTCGCGGCGAAGGCGTTGCGCGCGTGAGTATGGGCATGGCCTATCACAAAATGGGGGACGACCAGAAGGCGCTGGAGTCAATCAACCTGGGTTTGAGCATTCTGCGCCAGGTGCTCGACCGCCAAAACGAGGCGCGCGCTCACATCGCGCTTGCCAGGGTTTACTTCGATAAGGGAGACAACGCCAAGGCGCTTGCGAACCTCAATCAGGCGCTGCCTCTCGCCAAAGCGGTGAACGATCCGCTGATCCTGTCGCCGGTACTTTACGGCATGATGCGGGTCCACAAAGCGCAGCCTGCATTGGCCATCTATTACGGAAAACAGGCGGTGAATTTGCTGCAGCAGGTACGCAGCAATATGCGGGGGCTGGACAAGGAATTGCAATCCTCGTTTGTTGCGTCCAAGGCGGATTTCTATCACGATCTGGCCGATCTGCTGATTGCGCAGGGCCGGCTGCCGGAGGCGCAACAGGTCCTGGATTTGCTGAAGCAGCAGGAGTACTCGGATTATGTACGCGGTGCTGCGACAGACACGCTCAGTCCTCTTACGCTAACTGCGGCGGAACAGAGGGCGGAGCAGGACTACGAAAAGTCGACGGGACAGCTTGTCGCAGCGGGTGAGGAGTGGGCTGAACTGAAGAACATGAGCGCGCGGACACCGGAGCAGGAGAGGCAATTCCAGCAGCTCTCCGGGCAACTGAATGCAGCCAACAAAGCGTTGGACGACTACTACGCGCGGCTTTATGTCCTGTTCGGGAAGGACAGCGCGGCAAACAAGCAAGTGGCGGACGTGAAGGGAGACGTGAGCGATCTGGAAGGTCAGCTTGAGGAGTCGCCGCACACAGTTGCGCTCTATACGATGCTGACAAGCGACCACTACAGGGTGATCGTGATCACATCGGCAGCGACGGTAGCGCGTGAGTTTCCGATCGCGGACACGGAGCTGAACAGGAAGGTGGCGGATTTCGAGCAAGCGTTGCGCGATCCGAGGCGTGATCCGAGGCCGCTGGCGCAGGAGTTGTATGCCATCCTGATCGGACCGGTGAAGGCGGATCTGGAACAGGACAAGGCAGAAACGCTCGTGTGGTCGCTGGATGGTGTATTGCGCTACGTGCCCATGGCGGCGCTCTACGACGGCAAGCAATATGTGGTTGAGAAGTACAACACAGTGACGATTACCCCCGCCAGTATCCGGCTCCTGGAGGACAAGCCCGATGTGAGCAACCTGAGCGTCGCGGCGATGGGCATTGCGCGCAAATACGAAGATGGATTGCCCGCTCTGCCCGCGGTCGCGGGCGAACTTGACGACGTTGTGAAAGACGCCAAGGTGCAAGGCGCAAACGGTGCCTTGCCGGGAACTATTCTGCTGGACGGTCAGTTTACTGAGAAGGCAATGGAGGATCAGCTCAGCGCGAAACATGGGGTCGTTCATATCGCGAGCCACTTTGTCTTCAAACCGGGAGACGACAGCCAGAGTTACCTGCTGCTCGCGGGCAAAGACGAGGGCGGCGCGGGGTTCCATCTCACCGTGGCGGATTTTCGCGACAACAAGAATCTGACACTGAGGCACACGGATCTTCTGACGTTGTCCGCCTGCGAGACCGGAATGAGCGGCAGCGCAAGCAACGGGCGCGAGGTCGATGGGCTGGGCACAACCGCGCAGCTCAAAGGGGCAAAGGCCGTGATCTCGTCCCTGTGGTCGGTCAACGACGCGAGCACGGGCGAGCTGATGGGCGATTTCTACAAGAGTTGGGCGGATGGTGCAGGCAAGGTAACCAAAGCGGAGGCGCTGCGAAAAGCGCAGCTCGATTTGCTGCATGGACAAGTGAAGCCGAAGGCCGGTGGAATCGGGCGTGGACTTGTGGCAGAGAACTCCTCCGCGCCGGATGCTCCAACGGGCTATGCACATCCTTACTATTGGGCGCCGTTTGTCTTGATGGGAAACTGGCGGTGAGTTCACCAGCAGGTGCAGATGTTTACTCCTGCAGCTACCTCACCCCGCTCTATCTTCTAACAGGAGTATCTCTCGTGGTGAAAGCGCTTAGAAAAAGTTCGCTGCTACTTGCTGGAACATTCGCCTCAATCGCCTTTACTTCCGGCTGCCCGGCGCAGCAACCTGCGGCCACCGCCGCTCCCACGATTCAGCTTCAGCCTTACACCGCCCCCGATCAAAGTGCCTCCGCGGGCGTTCCCTCCGGATGGAAGGTCACCAGCGGGCAGCAAACAGTCATCCAGATGAGTGGCCCTCAAGGGGAAACTGTCGTGCTCGGCAACACCATCATCGCCAAGAACGGAGCGTTTCAGCCGGGTCAGCGTGGGTCGAACGGCATCGATCTTTCCATGCCGAACAGCGCCACTCTCCCGCAAAAGCTCACCATGATCATTCAGCAGGGTGCGGCTGTATCGGGTAGGCCTGCACCCCAGGTGACCATCACCTCAGACACTCCCATCCAACTCCCTCCAGCCCTTGGCCAATGTAGTCGGTTTGTCGCGGGCCTGTCAGGTCCGCAAGGTCCCATGAAACTGATGGCCGTCTTCTGCTCGTTGCCGGTCGATTCGGGCGGCGCCTTCAAGAACATCATGCTTGTCGCGCAGGCCCCCGCTGCCGTAGCGGCCCAGTCGGCGCCAGCCGCACAGGCCATTTTCCAGAGCTATCGAATCCCTGCTCCGTGGCTTCAGAGGAAGCTTGCTCCCTTCGGCATATCTGCACCCGTTTCGGGCAACCCCGCCGCGGCTGCCGCTGCGATCAACCGCTCGACCATAGCGGCCGAGGCCAGCGCCGACAATTCCGCCAATTGCTTTGACCTGTCTGTGCTGCGTGAGACGCCCACTTACCAGTTGCCTAAAAGTTGTGGGGGCACCAAACCCGACTAAACCAACACACAGAGCTTTGAAATGAACGGCCTCAGCGGAAGACTCATCGCCACTCGGATTCTCCGACGATTTGCTCTTCCAAGCTACGGCAATCGTGCCGGCGGCAGGCCGAGCAAGAAGTTCATCCGTTGCGCGGTCACATCGGCAGAAGAGTGGTCTTCGGTGAGCGCACTGCCCGCGAAGCGCCGGTAGCTGTTAGTTTGTCCGTCGCCTGCGACTTGAACGAATTCTACCGACCGAGGCATATCGGGAATACGGGCCCCGAACCAGTGCGGATCGTCGCGCTGTGCCCACGTGATCAGCGCCAGCACCGCGCCGCTGGAATACACCGGCCCCGCCGGCCCGCTGGCAGGAGATTCACCCCGGGCCTGCACAGACCGCATTGCCAGGTCGTTCCCAAAGAGAGTCGCCATGGTATGGTTTTGCGGGTCCACGTACATTGTGATCGCGCGCCAGGCAAGCAGCTGATACGGTAGACTCGCGGGCAGCGCAGCTGCTCGATTGTTCAGAACCTCATCGCGGTTGACCTTCGCCGGCGTGATCGGCAACGTATAGACGTAATCGTCGCCGCGGACAGGGAGATGGCAGCTCGTGCACTCATTGACAAAATGGGAATCCTTGCCATATGGCTTCAGATCGAGACCACGCCAGCGCCCCCAGCCCCAGCCTTCTGTGCTCCGATAACGATCGGCCTGTTTCAGCATGAGCTCAACCTGGATGAACTTCCCGGGACGCACCAGACCCTCTGCATCGTGTTCTTGCTGCCACGCTATCTTCGCGAATTGAGCTCCATCCGGCCACGGCGAGATATCGCCTGACTGCGCAGCCCTGAAGGCGATGTCATTCCCGAGGATGAATCGCAAAGTGTTGTTGTCGCCGCGATCCGTTATCGCGATCGGTTTCCAGTTCTCGAAGTCAGGGTCAAAAGGGAATTCGTTCAGCTCCGGTTGTACTGTTTCCAACTTCAATGGTCCTGATGCGTTTCCCAAATTCTCCGCTGTTTTTGGACCTGGACTCGCGGTGGTGGTTCCCGTCGCAGCTCCAGGTTGGATGAGTGCAGACGACCAAGGCGCAAGATACGACTTCAATGTTGCCAACTCATCGGGAGTTACGTTCGCTTCTGGATGGAGTTGCCGGAAGCTCGGCAGCGGCATCGCGCCCAACTGGATCATATTTACCGCTTCGTAGAGAGTTGCCTTTTGCGCGGGCGCGGGTTTAGAACCCAAAGTTGAGAAATCCAGGTGTGCGCGCGCATTCAAAATGTCGTGCCGCACCAGCCAATATCCGGGTACGATCTGGTCGAACCACGCAAGCCGTAACTGGTCCGAGTGACAGCTGTAGCAATCTTTCTCGAGGATTCGCTTTACCTCAGGCGGTGCCTGGATCTGAGCCGTTGCGGGTTTGGATGGAATGCTCGGTCGCACCAATTGCAGTGCTGCAATTGCGATGACTCCCGCCACCGCCAGCCGGGTAAATGTCTTCATCCGATCCTCCTGCCGTAGATCTACGATTTGATGATTGTGGCAAGCAATGCGGAGAGGCCGTTCCACGCGATCTGGATACCAATGCACAGCAGAATAAACGCAACGACGCGCATGATGCCATGGGCCGTCGAAGGCGGAATGGCCTTTGTGATTCTCGGCGCGTATGCATAACAGAAATAACAAAGGACGCTGATCACAACCACAGCAAGAAACACGCCGACGTGGGCCAGAGCATTCCGGATAAGTACTCGGTTGGAGATGTGCGCGGTGAGCGTCAACAACCCAACCAGGGTGCCCGGCCCCGAGGTAATGGGAAATGTGAAGGGGTAGAAAACTCCCTCTTCAAGATGTTGCGTATCCGGCTCACTCCGCGTCCCCGTCTCCTCCTGCTTGTTTCTGGAATTCGCGCCAGCGCTTCTCTCGTTCAATACTCCCCAACCCATGGCTGCGATGACTATGCCGCCTGAGAGTTGGACGATGGGTAGAGAGATACCGAAGAAATTGAGGATGGTCGCGCCCAGTAACTCGATGATCGCGAGAAAAATGATGTTATTGATCGCAATTCTGCGCGCCAGCGAACGAAAAACCTTTGGTGGCGCATCGCCCACCAGACCGAGAAATACCAGCGCGGACCCGAGAGGATTGATCAGCGGCAAAAGCACGCTGAAGGCGATCAGAAAGGAGTTCCAGAGCGACAAGACCGATCTCCCCTGGTTGAATCGATGGCTTTTTCACATCCGCTAAGCGAGCGCCAACGGTACTGCTTCTTCCCAACGTCCCTGCGCCTTCAGGATAAGTTCCACGACTTCGCGCGCCGCGCCACGCCCCGCGAGCTTGCTTGTCTTGAAATGGCAGATCGCGGCCAACTCAGGCGCGCCATCGGCTACGCACACAGCCAATCCCGCTCGTCGAGCCAGAGGAATGTCCGGCAGATCGTCACCCAGATAGGCAACCTCTTCTTCGGTGACGCCGGCCCTTTGCATGCACTCTTCGAAAGCCTCGGTCTTCTTCGCCTGCCCCAGATAGACAAAAGTGACCTTCAGCTCATGAGCGCGCCTGGCTACGGCAGGTGAGGATCGACCGGTAATGAAGCCTGTTCGAATCCCCATCGTGTGTGCGAGCGACAGCCCCTGCCCGTCGTGCGCGTTGAATATTTTCATCTCGGTGACGACCGGATCCCCAGCGCCGTTGGCGGAAGTGGACGAAATCAGACAGACACCACCATCCGTCAGCGTTCCATCCACATCCATCAGGAAGAGTTTGATCTTGCGGGCGCGGGCCAACACGTCGGGCGAAGCAGGGGAAGGAAGGGCAATGTCGGACATAGAACGATTCTAAAGCAGGTGTTCAAGTTCCAGGCGGGAGGGCTCGAACGCGGTATTCAAGCGAATGCCTCTCTCTTCAGCTCTGGATATCGAACATAGATACGCAACTGATCTTCCTGCCCCAACTGTCCTAGCCGGATTGGTTTGTCCTGGGGCCGGGTGCCTTTCTGATTCAGAACATTCATCAGGCTCCATTCTCTCTGCTGCACATTGGGCTCGTGCGCCGGCAAATCGTATCGAGTGAAGTCAATCACCATGGCAGGACTTTCAGTGGTCCAATGATTGAGTAGCGCGAGCCGAAACTCCTGGTTCATGAACCAGCGGATCTCCAATTCCATCTCGGAGCCAGGCGCTCCAGTTCCTTTCGCATCGAATCGATAGTTGAGCATCGCATTGTTGGGCGTGTGCTTCCGCCATTCCATGCCAAATTCGCCTTCGGTCAGCGCCTGGGTGTCGGGCCATCTTTCCTTGACAGCCTGCAGCCACCAAGCGAGGTCCTTGTCGTGGCCAACCGAAACCTCCCAGATTCCCGTCACCCATCCAAGACCATTGAGAGCGTAGCCCTGATCAAAATGCATCGCGGTCGTCGCTATCATTTCCTTGCGGCCTGCCTCTTCACCCAAGTTGCCGACAGTCTCAATGGGACCTACTCCCATTCGGCTGTTGAATCCGCCTTCAAAGCCGTTGCGACGAGCCGTCAGGAAATCACATGTCCATCCGTCGAGGCAAACACAGTCAATGAAATCCGCCGCACTCTGCACGGGTTTGAGATAGTGTTCGCGGCTGGGGTAGTAGGGATAGCAGATCCCTCCATCTCCGTCGCCGTTATCAATGCCATGCTGGCTCCATATCTGGCCTTGGCACACATGAATGCCTTCGTCGGTGGCGAGGTAGCGTTGATTCTCGGCATCCATGAAGCCTGCAACGAGAGACTGCGGCCGATACCCGTTGCCCACCATTGTGGAGATCAGTTGAAGCGCCTGGTGAATCGTGCTCCGAATGTGCTCGCGGGTGTCGTACATGGGCGCGAAATAGCCGCCGGGGATGAATGTGATCTCGTCGCCATACTGGTCGTGATAGGAAGCGAGCAAGCGCCGCGCGTCTTTGTACTCCTGTCGGGTGTCATTGAGAGCCAGCCAGCTGATCGCCCACGTCATTCTGCCCCCTGGGCAGCCACGCGTGAAGGCTTCCCGCCGCGACCGGATATGGTCGGGGCTGTTGTCAGCGGCTTCGTCTTCGCCGATGGAGCGAGTAGGAGTTACTTCGATCTGGTTCACGCGCACGACCGAAACGTGCGTAAGAAATCGGCCTTGAAGAGACGAGGTGTCCGCACCGTAGAGACGCGGGCTCTTCGCGAGGTGTGGTACCGCGAAAGCGGCCGTGGATCCCGCTAAATGATTCAAGAACCGTCGCCGGGTCCAGGAATGACTCATCGTTCTCTCTCCATGAAGCGCGACCGGTTGCGAAACAGTTTGTGAGATGTTCCTCTTCCGGATAAATCCTACGGAAGAATACGCCCTCCTGTCTGTGTCGCGACGAGAGAATTGATGGACGCTACGCATTCCTCGCGCCGGTCCTGAGCGAGATTCCATCCGGCCGCGGAGCGTGCCGAATCCGATGTGCGACTCCCCCAGAATCAATGGGAGGTTGAGGTTCACCGCAGTCACGGCGAACAGGTTGGGGCGAATACGCTGGACGGAGGTGTCGCTTGCACTATGATGGGGCGGAAATTGATGCGCTGAGTCCTACAGAGGATGGATGATCACCCTCTGTAGGGCCGATTGCTTTCTGGGGTTAGCAAGCGCTAATTGCTTGCCTGTGCATTGCCGAAGTAGCGTGCAACGGCGTGCAGGAAGGGCTCAGCGACCTCTGGGGGAGCCACTGTTCCGTGAAGGATCTCGCCGAAAGGATGAGCTCCGCCATATATCTCGTCTGTATCTTCCCGGTTTTGGCTTACGGAAATGCCGTTGAGATCGATTCCGGCAAAGACTCCGCGGCTACGGGACCAAGTCAGCAGCTCAGCTCTCATGCTCGCGTCCGTTGAGGCCTGAGCGTCGCGCCCGACCGGACCGGCCGCCGCA
Source organism: uncultured Acidobacteriaceae bacterium (assembly GCA_963745845.1). GTDB lineage: Bacteria > Acidobacteriota > Terriglobia > Terriglobales > Acidobacteriaceae > Telmatobacter. Next base: position 1,755,860 of record CAVUZE010000008.1, read on the forward strand.
GAAGCGTCGCCGCCGATCTTGAATTTGTCGTGCAGCAGATCCTGGAACCCTTTTTGGTTGGTGGCGACGAGCACCAGGTCGGTCCCCTGTCCACCGGCCTGAAAGCCAATGGAACCGCCTGCCATCCGGATAAATACAGGTGCGCTCCATCCAGCTCCTGTGCGGCAGGTGACAACGCCCTGGCCATATTCCGCACCAAAAATAAACGCACCCTTCACCATGCCGGGCACCACGCCGACACAAACCGCCCTCCGGGCGATGCCATCGGGAACGGCCTTGTCGGGCACCGACATAATTTCGTCGATTGTGGCCTTGGCAGCGTTCAGCCTCGCATCCAGCTTGTGAACATCGTCTGCTGCACGAGCTGTGAGCGACGTTCCAATCAAAACCACCAATACGCCAAGCATCTTCTTCATCGACTTCCTCCTGTTTCGTGAGCTGCGGCATGTTCGCGGGCCAAGAGCGTCCACGCACGGTTTGCTCCCATCTGATCCGATGCAGTTCATCCGGACGAAGTTGACTTAAAGATGGGCGATTCCTCGTTTGTCTGCTTGTGAAGGGTGTCTCGGACCCGTTACGCCGACTGAATTGGGGTTAGCCAGAGAAACCGTTGAGGTGCCAGCTGCCGCTCCTGACGTATCCGGCACTCATCTGGCCCCCGAGCAACGGAGGAGTTCGTCCCACTTGTACCCGTTCGCCACACACACTTTAGCGTCCGGCGAGCCGGCAGCCCCGACGGCAGAAACGCCCAAAGGAACAAGAGCAGATTCATCGCTCACCACCCGCGGACTCTGCCCCAAAGAGCAAAACCCGCTCTTTGGGGACCCCGTGAAAAGCGTTCGGGGCCCCTTTCGCTCAGCATCAATGGGTGAGATTCGTTGCTTTCCCAGGCCTCAAAAGCTAGACCTGGGGCACCCAGTTTCATCGGCTAGGTTACAAAGACCTCCGAGTCGCGGCAGTGGTAAAAGGGATGAATATGCTGGATCACGTTTTTCTTTCGGTGAGCGGCGTGGAGCGATCGATCGCGTTCTACACGGCGGCCCTGGCTCCCCTCGGCATCAGCCGGCTTTTCGACTATGACGGCAGCAATGGACCGCCGGGCCATCCCGATCTGAAAGGATTCGGAGCCAACGGCCGCATCTTCTTCTGGCTTCGAGAAGGCCCGGCCGACAGCCGGGCCACCCACATTGGCTTTGTTGCCGATAGTCGCGAGCAGGTGAACGCGGCCTATGCGGCAGCCATGGCGGCGGGCGCCACCGACAAGGGTGCTCCGGGCATTCGCGCCTACTACGATCCGCGCTACTACGCCGCCAACGTCCTCGATCCCGATGGCTATAGCCTTGAGTTCGTTTACAAGAGCTGGCAGCACGCGGAGGGATAGCTCAGGGGTTAAAAACCTCGTTACGGGGCACGACTTCGTTCGTAGGGAAGATGAGCAGGCGTTCGTCCGAAATGCGGTTACAGCGGCCGCGAGATGAACGCCCATTTCAGGCGGGCCAGGTTTTGTCTTCCTCTCAAGTTTTCTTAACTACGGATTGAAGACGATCGATGCAAAGGTGCCGGCCAATTCGCTGGTGCCAATCCCCTGACCCACGGTGACAAACAACTCGTTGGTTGCTCCATTGTTTGTGGTTCCACCGCCGAAGGCAACTCCCCAGAGGTTATTGAGGACAATCTTCCTCCCGCGCTCGTCTCGAATCGTACCAACAAACTCCCCGGTTTTAGCATTGAACCCGTTGATGGTGCCATCGACGGAGTTGTTTGAAATCAGCAGCGTATTGCTCAGCGGCCCAAAATTGCTGGGAGCGAGGGCAATGCCCCAGGCCTGATTGAGCGGCAGTCCCTGGATCAGTGTCTTCACGAAAGTGCCGTCCTCCTTGAAGACGTCGACGAAGCCATCGGCACCGATGTTTGGTACGGCATACGTGACGTAAACCATGCCATTGATGTCCTGTATGCCAAATACCGAGAAGGTCGATGGGATCGACGAGTCTCCAAACGACTTAACATAGTTGAAGTTGCCGTCAAACATATCTATGTCATTGTTCGCGTTGTCCGCCGCGTAGAGGAAATTGCCCGCGGCGTTGCTGGTGATGGCCAAGCCGGTGTAACTCGGCGGGTTGGCTGTGCTGGGAGCCGGGTTGGTTGAGGTGGGAAACACCAGGGTCGCCAGGTTCTTGTTCAGGCCCGGCCAGGCGCTGATGGTGCCATCCAGCGTGGCAAAGATGAAAGACGAGGCCGCGCCCGAAACCAGGAAATCCGTCTTCGATCCGTTGGCAACGATTCCCGTCGGTGTGCCAGGGCCGTTTGTGCCTGTCGCCTCGACCGGTCCGTTTCCGGCGGTGGGAATCACAACCTTGAGCGACTCTTGAGTCCCGGCCGCAGTGTAGAGGGTCGACCAGCCGGTGTCGTTATCGCTGAGCCACCAAGGCGAGCCCGCGCTCCGGGCTAGTCCCCAGGGATTGGCCAGCAGTGGATCGGTGGTGGGGGCTTGCGCATTGAGTTGATTCGAAACCAGGGTTGTGAGGTGATATTGTGCCTCGGCCGGGGCCGAATGCATGAGAAGAACCACGCCGAAGCAAGCGGCGGCTGCGATCTTATGAACCAGCATTTTTCACTCTCCAGGGGAAATTTGGGAGCAGAGGGGGGCGCTCGGAGCCACTGGGCACGGAACCTTCTCTGGCCTCTAGCCCGGATCGTAGGCTGAGTCGCGACACGCAGTTGTCATCCGCTTGTCACCAGCTTGCTAATTTCTAGTCTTCGGAATAGCCGCGTCGTGTGGGGAGACGGAATCTGCACGCGCCGCCATTCTGCGAGTTTCTCAGTCCTGGGTGGGCTATTGCTTAACCAGTTATTGACGAGGCGACAATTCTCTTGGCATAGCCTGCGCTCGGGCCATGTCACCTCTGCCATTTTGCATGGCGTTTCAGAAAACACGGTGAGGGGGAAGATTGGCAGGGTTGACGGCCCGAGTCATTCAGTTCGGGAGCAGAACGGCCGCTAAGAATGCGATTCAAGAGCGTGGGACTTGCCCGGTTTATGAACTTTTGCGATGATGGTGCACCGGTTCGCGAGGCTTCCCTCATCGCGTTGAAAATTCCGACCTGCGAAGCGAACCGGGTTCAAGCCGGGGCCCTGCGCCGTGTCTCAGAGGAAGATCCCGCAGAGCTTATGGATCTGCACCACTGATTTCATAATTTCGAATCGCGGAAATAGGTTGGCAGCCTCACAGTCAAATTTGATCACGCTCCTTATCGGATTCGCGTGAACGGAGCCAGGGCGTGAAACGGCTGGGAGGGGGCCGGTTTGAGAGGTGTCTGATGGAACTCCCGCTTCGCTCAGCGCTCGTCCGCGTGGCCTGCGCCTTGTCTCTGGGGGCCTGCTGCTCCTGGCAGGCAGGCGCTCAGGTGGGTAATGAGGCTCACTCAACGATTCTTCATCCTGCAGGTTCATCGAATGGCCGATTGCGGCCTGACACGGCCGAGACGGTCGTCATTCCGGGCCCACTCCGTTCTTTCCTGCGCATGGCTGGTCTCAGCCAACAGATTTCGCCCGGCGACGTGATGCCGATGCTGGCCCACAATGTATCCCTGTACGGGTTCCAAGTTGGCAGGGAAAATGAGTTTCTTGTGCTGCTCAACCGTTACGTTCGCCTGGCTCGCGAGATTCAGCGGCTATCCGATGCGCACGGGATGATCAACGTCAGTAGCTGCGGGGATGTCGACTCGCTGATTCATGTTCTTGGTTACAAATTTGAGGGAGTGTGCGGGCAAAAGAATGGGGCACTGGTGACGGCCGACCCCGAACGAGCGTTTCTCACGATAGACTCTGGCTTTCCGATCACTGCACTCGAACAGGCACTGCGGGAACATGAACCGTTCACATATGCGTTTCCCGCGACGCGCTTGCCAATCATGTTTTCCGAAAAGAACTGGACTTCAAACAGCATATGGAAGCGGGGAAGCACATCCGACCTGGTTGATGTTTTGCTCAACGATCAGTCCTTGGGTCGCTTGTATTGGGCGCTCTCCAGATGCGACGAGGAGACCCGATCGACGCTGAGACAGTCACCGGGACTGAGGAGGCTTGCGTCTCTGGCCGCGGTTTTCGACCTTTACGGAAGCACAATCCGAATTCACTCCGGTACCGTGATCGTGCCTGCCGGCTCCGAACGGGACTGGCAGGCGCTTGCAGATGCGTCCCCCACCTCTCCGGGTGAGTTTGTCAACCACCTCCTCACCAAGGATCATGGATGGCTGGCTGCATATTTCGACGCAGTTGCTCATCTGAACGAGGCCGAGAAAACTCATCTGGCAGAGGGCACGAGATTGCAGGACCTCTATGGCGCTTATCGATCGACGGCGCCGCTGACCGCTTCAACGACCGGCGTCTTCTCTAGAAACTCCGATCTGCTGATCCTGCTCACATCGTTGAAATGGAACGCCGCCGGAGAACCTGCGATACCAGGAGGAAGCGCGTTATGGCAGGAAGTTCTCTCCCGGAGCAAGGGGATGCGAACGTTGTCTGATGGTTGCTGTGACAGCTCCGATCAGCTGCTCAAGACCCTTGTGGCCTCAGAGAAATCCGCCTCAACGACCGGCCCATTACAGGTGTTTCTGCTGTTGAACGCAATCGACTCGGGAAGAACGGATCGACAGCGTTTGTCTGATGAGACCGAACGGCTGCTTGCCCGAAAGCTGCCTCAGTTTGACCGCTGGCTTTCGATTTTTGCCGAGTTTCCGGCGCTGGACGATGCTTCGATTCACTTGTTTGTCGCAGCTGCAGACGAGATCGAGGGAATCAAGACTCCAACATTAAGAACCAACGCTCTGGGTGCGTTTCAGGCAAATATTGGACTTTGGCAGATCTTCGCACACCAGGGGCAGATCCCTGCCGAGAAGCAAAACGCGTCGTGGCAGAAAGTTGTGCAACCATTCCTGCAGGTCGGCTCGTCGACGCAGCTCTTTGAAGCCAGCCGGCATTCCCTTCAATCCGTGCTGATAGCTGTTGCGAATCGCTCGGATCTATCCCAGGACGAGATCGTGGAACTGCTTGCAGGACCTCCGCAAGACTCGCAGGAAGGGCGGCGTGTGCGCGGGGAAATGGTTGAGCGAGTCCAGACCGTGCTGGAGGACCAACGGCTGGTTTCACTTGATACGCTGTTTGCACTTTACGACGGTCTGGGCGAGAAGGAGCACGGAGCGACGAACGCGAGCATGCTTTTGCCGCTCGCCGAGCAGTTGCGGGAATTCGAGATGCCGCGTCCCATCTTCACGGGAAACGAGCGCGCGGCCTGGTCCCCTGTTGTGTATTCAACCCGCCACGCCGAATTGCAGATACGTACCGACCTGACCAAAGTGATTCAAGCCCGGGCTTCGGAAGCCCAGCTTGAGGCTGCGCGCGGCCAACTAGCGCCGTTCCTGAGAGATACACTTGTCGGTCTGAACTACGCCTACTACGAACCGCCGGGGGCGGAGATTCTTCATCACAACCCGCTCTTCGTGCGCTCCCACGACTTCTCCTCGATATCGGTCCTCGGTGTTCAGAGGACCTGGGCTGACCCAATGTTGATCGGTGTGGGCGCAACGGCGGGCGGCGGAGCCTACTTTATGGGATCACTGGAGGGTCTGCCCTATGCGCTTGCGTCTACTGAGAGTGAACTCATCGCGCCTAAGAATAACCAGGCCCTAATCTGGGAGCAAGAAGTACCGGTGCTTCTTGCGGATGCTGTCTTGCCCCGCTGGTGGCAGGTCAACAAGGATGAACTGCATGCCGCAACGCTCTACCAGCGTGCCGGCGAGGAATTACTGAAAGCTGCGGCGAACGATAGTGACCTGCGGTCGAAGGTGTTTGCGATCCTTTTGGAACGGATGGATCCAAATCGGCTCGAACATGTCGAGGCAGCTCTCGACGAGGATGGGGGCAAAGACGAATCGGGTTTGTCGCTGCTTCCGGCAGAATCATTTTTTCTTACGGCCGAATTTCGCAAGAAGTATCCAGGACAGAATTCAGTCTTTGGAAAAGCAGGCCGCGAACTGGAAGAACTTGCACTCCGGGATCCAGCTGCAGCGAGCCCGGAGCGGATATCGACGGACTTTGGCGTGCCGCATCCAACCCTCACACTTTCGAATTCCTGCTCGCTCTTCAACATGAAACCTCCACCTATTTATGGAGGCTATGCAAGCCGACTTTTTGCCGAGTCATGGGAATCGAACAATCTCTACTGGGCGCGACTTGCTGATGAGCAAGGGTATCCCCCCGTGACGCTCAACATTCTTGTTCCCGCGCTCACCCGCCACATGGTTACCAATATCTTTGCAAGCAACATCGATGATTGGCCCGCACTGTTCCGAGCGATGCTGGAAACCGGCGCAGAGTTTCGGAGCGGAAAAATCAACGTGATTGGCGTCGCGGCAGTCGCCCGTCAATAACCCTACTCACGGGATGGATCATGACCCGAAAATTATTCACGAGTCTTGGAATCTTCGGCTGCCTGTTCATTCTGCAAGGCGCCGGGTCACGACATGCTGCTCAGGATGTTCCCTTGAATCTCCGCGTGAACGTTGTGCTGGTTCAGCTGAACGTGGCAGTAATTGACAGGCAAGGAAACTACGTAACGGGTCTTCGTCCGGAGGACTTCTCAATTACCGAGGACAAGATTCCGCAGAAGATATCCACGTTCGAAGAGAACAAAGAATCGGAGAGCGGACCGGTGGAAATGGCTCGACGGCGTGAGAAGGATTTGCACGCTGAAGAGCGAGAGGCGCACCCGGAACTGGCAACGTCTGCCGCACCTGGTGATGCGGCATCGATCTCAATATCCCGAGTGGCCGAATCAAATCTGTTCATCCTGTTCGATACAAGTAACTACATGTATCGCAGTTTTGTCTTCGCTCAGGACGCAATTGCGGACTTTATCCGTTCTATGGATGACGCAACGAAGATCGCGTTCTACTCATACAGTCGAAATCTCTCGCGTGCGACCACATTGAGTTCGGATCAGTATCGAGTGATCAGTGGGGTACGCAACTCCGTGGCCGGTGATGACGCCGCTCTTTACAACAGCCTGTTGCTGACAGTGAAGGACGCTTCGCCTCTGAAGGGGCGCAAGGCGATCGTGGTGTTTTCAAACGGCCCCGACAATGCAAGTTCGGTTCCTCCCGAGGATGTTGCGGAATTGGCGCAATCCACCGGGACGTTGATCTACATCATTAGCACACGCCAGGCTCAGGAGGATCCGATTTCCGCCGCTGCGTTTGAACGCGTCAGCAGAGCTTCAGGGGGAAGGCGTATTTTGCGCGGGACTGGCGACAGGAGAAGCAGGCCTTTGCTTCAATCCGCGAAGATCTAGTGCACCTCTACACGTTGAGCTATTATCCGCAACCCAATCCGAATCGCGGATGGCGTTCAATCAAAGTGAAACTCGTCGGCAGGGATCTCCAGAAATATCACATCCGTACGCGGGATGGCTACAGGCTGCTGCCGAACGCCGGCGGAGAGGAATCGGAGACATCTGAGGCCGGAGCAATATCGTTGAACAGCCATTCGCATTGAATGAAGCAGATGTCTTCGATTGCTATCCGGGTAGATTTCGTTGTTTTGATCTGGAGCTTGATGCCTGGACAGTGCAGGCCGATTTATTGCTTTGGGACTTGCAACGGACCCTTCGGCTCGAGGTTGCCGGGATTGCTTCCAACGATGATGTCCGCATCCTTTGCCGAACCATGCGGAGTGCTCCTGGTCCTCAACGAAACATTATTCAGTGTCAACCCTAACTAACTTATGCTCGGCGTCGAGCCCGAGAAACGTATAACTTCCGCGGCTGCAAAGTACAAAGCCCCTTGGAGCGGTCGACCGTGATAAGCCGGGTCACTCTGCTGCTTGTCGGTGATCTTCGCCTCGTGCTCCAAATCCCACCAGGTCAAGTTATGGCCAAGCAGTTTGGCCGGACTGCTCCGTCAAAATCCGCAAAGAAATCGGGGCCAGAAGCGGTCATGGCAATGCCACTGCTAGTGGTTATTGCTAATGACCACCTTCAAGGACGATAAGGATGAATTGACAGGCATGAGGAGCCGCGCCTGCCCTGAATCTGATCACCTTTCTGCCACGGCGCAGGACGGCGGTTAGGGACAGAGACCAGCACTCACCGCGGGCATCGCACTTGGCCAGGTTAACCAACTTCCTGAAGCCGAGTTCAAGCAGAAAGAGAGCTGAACGAGACTCTTAATGTTCACCTCCAGAAGCCCCCTAACCAATCGTTTTGAAAAGGATGGCTAAATGAGACAAGCGACATTCAGATTCATCGTCGTGCCGATTCTCTTATTGTTCGCTGGCTTGTCATTAAAAGCGCAGCAGAACTCCGAGATCGTCGGTACGGTTACGGACCAAACCGGGGCATTCGTGCCGGGCGCAAACCTGGGACTGAAGCAAAAGGAAACCGGTTTTGTCTACAACGCTACGAGCAATGCTACGGGCGGCTATGTATTCGCCGGACTGAACGTCGGAACATACGACCTGAAGGTTAGCGCGAAGGGGTTTGAGACCTACCAGGCAACCGGCTTGACCCTGAACGTATCGCAGACCCTCGCGAACCCTGTGAAGCTGACGGTCGGTGCCGAGACGGTGGAAGTCTCGGTTACCGCAGATGCGCTGCAGGTACAAACAGAGTCGAACGAAGTCAGCACGCTGATCAGCGGCGAGCAGGTTACCTCGATTGCAACCGAAAACCGCAACTTTACGTCACTGGCTGCTCTCGGTCTCGGCGTCAGCTCCATGCTGCCAGACAACAACCCCCCAACGGCTTCGGCTTCCGACTCAGGTATCAGCGTGAATGGCCTGCGCCAGAGCCATAACATTTGGCTGCTGGATGGTGCCGAGGCGGATGACCGAGGCGGTGCCGGTGGCATGAGCGTCATGCCATCGATGGACTCCATCGCGGAGTTTCAGGTGCTGGCCAGCAACTATCCTCCGGATTACGGTATTGCTTCCGGAGCCACGTTCAGTCTCGCTTTGAAGAGCGGTACGCAAAAGTTTCACGGCGAGGGCTGGGAATTCTTCCGCAACGACGACCTGGATGCGAACGACTACTTCAACAAGTATCAGAAGGCAAGTTCCGCCGATTTCTCCCCGGTTCCGAAGTTGAGACAGAACATCTTTGGCGCTAACATTGGCGGACCTTTGTACATTCCGCATGTGTTCAACACGTCGCGTCAAAAAACCTTCTTCTTCTTCAACCAGGAGTGGCGGCGGATTATCCAAGCGAGCTCTCCGAATACCAACAACACCATGCCCAATGCAGACCGTCCCACAGCGGGAACGAATCTGACATACGTGGCTCCTGCCTATGCACCGAACCAGGTCGTTTATGTTCCAACGGTCGCGCAGGTACCTGATCCTGCTTTTGCCGCCAAACTTGCGGCTGCGGGCCTTGCGGGATACCGTGGTCAGCCGTTCCCGAACCAGGTTATTCCAGCATCGCTTTTCGATCCGAATGCGGTGTTGTACTACCAGTCAAGCATCCTTCCGCACGCGAATACTGAGGGAGACAAGGCAACAACCTCAGAAGCCACTCCCACCACGGCATGGGAATCGGTTGTTCGTATTGACCATTCGATCAACGACAAGTGGAAGATCCTCGGCCACTTCCTGCATGACAGCCAGGCGACGGGTACAGCGGACGCCGATCTGGGCTGGAACTGGGAGACCTATAACACCATCACCAGCGTCGAAAGCAACCCATCGAACAGCGCTGCGATCAAGCTGACCGGTGAGCTTTCTGCGGACGTGCTGATTGAAGCGTCGATGAACTATGACGGCAACATCATCAACATCACCAACTCGCCCAACACTCTTCACCCGAGCAACTGGGCTTCGAATACCTTCTTCACGAACTCGGGTTCGAACCAATACAGCGGCGCACAGTGGAGCGGCAATGGTATTGGCGCCGCGATGCAAACCGGTTATGGAGCATGGCACAACGCCGCGGAAGACTATGAACCCAGGTTCGATCTTTCGATTACTCGCGGCAAGCACGCCATGAAGTTTGGCTTCAGCTACAACCGCTACACCAAAAACCAGCAGCTGCAGGCCAATGCCGCGGGTGTCTACCAATTCGGGCAGAACCAGACCGGCACCGGAGCTGGAGGAGATGCCGGCGATCCGTTCATGAGTATGCTCCTTGGACTGTCCACCAACTTTTCTCAGCCGCAGTCCATGGCGATCCGCCACTATGTCAACCAGACTCCGTCGGCGTATATCTACGACAATTGGAAGACGACCCCTCGACTGAGCCTGCAACTCGGTTTGCGATACGATGCCCTGCCGCATGCGTGGGAGCGCAACAATGCTCTCGAGAACTTTGAACCATCAGCCTACATCAACACTCCTCCGATCTGGTCTACGACAAATGCGGGCGCTATCGATCCCACCAGCCCGGGTATTCAGACGCCCGCCGGGTTTGGCGGAGCTTCCTACTACCTCAATGGCATGGTTCAACCCGGATACAACGGCGTGCCTCGCGGACTGGTAACAAACGACTACGCCACGATTCAGCCTCGCGTCGGTTTTTCGTATGACTTGACTGGTGTGGGTAAAACCATTCTGCGGGGCGGATTCGGTACCTTTTACGAACGCATGCAGGGCAACGACATCTATAACGTTGCGAATAACAACCTGCCCTATGAATACACACCGAGTGCGAACAACGTTTACTTCAGCTCACCAGTCTGCTCGTGGGAATCGTCGGCATCCACGGCCAATCCCGCGAACTGCGGCAGTCCGACCGCGCTGCCGGTCTATCCCGCCAGCCTGGTCACGCTGGCGACAACCTACAAGGCTCCTGCCGCGGCCATGTACAGTCTCGGCGTGCAGCATGAATTGAAGCCGTCGATGATCTGGGTCGTCCAGTACGTCGGCAATCTTGGCTGGCATCAGAACGTCGACGTTCCGCAAAACAATTTCCCACTTACAACGTCGAACGAACTCCGGTCCGAGTGGGCTTCCGGCACCCTGCCGGCTGCTACGTATCCGGCAGGATCGCTTCAGCTGAACACCTACCAGGGGTATGGCACGATTGTCCAGGAAGAGAACACGACCAACAACACGTACAACGGCTTCCAGACTAGCCTACGTCTCCAGAACAAGTGGGGTCTGAGCGGGGAACTGGACTACACGTACTCACATACCATCGACTTAACCGATCAAGATTTGAACACAGGTGGCATCGGCGAGAACCTCGCCGTGGGGATCCAAAACCCCTGGAACCTGAAGTACAGCAAAGGGAACGGTGGATATGACCGCCGTCAGATCTTCCAGGGGAACTATGTCTACAGTCTGCCCGTCTTCAACAAGACCAACGGGTTGGCTCACTCCCTGCTGGGTGGATGGCAGGTTGCGGGCACCTTTATAGACGAGTCGGGCGCGCCGGCTCCGGCCGCCTTTGGCGGCGTGAACGATACCATCGGGTTGGGTTCGGGCGGGGCCGGCTACGGCAGCTTTGCCGATGTCGTCAACCCAATCCACTACCATCACAAGGTCAACAATTGGTTTGATACCTACGCCAACGGCGGAGTGGGATCACTTGCACAAGATCCGCTGGCGCCCCCGACCCCCGGCTACGAGGGTGGTCCCAACCTCGGTTTCGGTGACGGACGCAAAGACACCTTCGTAGGCCCGGGACGTGTCGATTTCACGACGTCTCTTTACAAGAACTTTGCGATCACCGAACGGGCTCACTTCGAGTTCCGTGCCGAATCGTACAACACCTTCAACCACACGGAGTTCAACGCAATCAATACGACATGGACTAACTCGACGGGCGGGCAGTATGGCACGGCGACCGGCGATTGGGGCCCACGCGTATTGCAGCTTGGCTCCAAGATCGTGTTCTAAACGCACGTAGGAAACAACGGCGCCGCAGGAGGAAACTCTTGGGGCGCCTTTCTGTCTCAGTAGCAGTATTCTTGGACTTCCAAGGAAACATGCGCAGAACGGAATCGTGGTCAACAATCGGCCACATTCTGCATTGTTCCTTCAGGGGGATTGTTTCATCGCCATTTGGTACTTAAGCTTGTGCTTTTCGTGGCGGATCAATGGCCGTATGCAGTTTGCGAACTGCTCCAGCCATTTTCTCTACGGGCGTGCTTCCAAATCCGAGTACAAACCCTTGCAATGCTTGCGTGCGAAGACAGTATTTGGATAGCGTGTAGAGCGATAATCTGTCATTTGCCGCACGCTCCGCAATCTCTGTGTCCGAATAGCCGTCCGGAAGCGTGATTGCCACGTGCATGCCCGCCTCGGCGCCATGGATTTGCAACCTTCCATTGAACTCTCGCTGAATGCAGTCAACCAGGGCACTGCGGCGCCCACTATAGACTTGACGCATCTTCCGCAAATGGGCACCAAAGTGCCCCTCAAGCATGAAGTCTGCCAGTACCTCCTGATGAAGGTACGGTGGAAAGATGTCCATCGCAAAACGAACTGCCGCAAAGCGCTCAATAAGGTCGCGTGGAATGACAACATACCCGATCCGCACTGACGGGAATAGCACCTTGCTGAACGTGCCGATGTAGATAACGCGCTCATTCGCGTCCATTCCCTGCAGTGAGGAGATCGGACCACTCTCGTAACGGAACTCGCTATCGTAATCGTCTTCGATAATCCAGCTTCCGCAGGCGTGAGCCCAATTCAATAGTTGCAATCGGCGCGTGGCGCTCATCGTTGAACCCAGAGGATACTGATGCGATGGAGTCACCAGCGCTGCCCGGGCATTCTTCTTCAGCGCAATGCCCTTGGCGACGTTCAAGCCCTCGTTATCCACCGGCACCGGCACAAGCCGACAGCCCGCGGCCGCGAAGACGGTTAGACCCAGCCTGTATCCCGGCTCCTCAACCCAAACGGAATCCCCGCTGTCTAGCAGCACCCGAGCCGTGATGTCAAGCGCCTGTTGCGATCCCGACACGATCATGATCTGTTCTGGCTTGCATTGCACCGCTCGTGATGAGCCAAGATAATCACAGATCGCTTCCCGAAATCGATCGCTGCCCATTGGGTCGATGTCATGGATGACCCGTGCTCTCGGGTTCCGGCTGTGCCGATTTACAAGTGCCGACCAGATGCGGAATGGAAATTGATCGAATGCCGGCTGATGCACTCCAAAAGCACCCCAGATCGCGGTCGAACGATTGAGAGTTACGGCAGGGAATAGCTTGCAACGACGCGATACGGTGCGTGAGCCGCCCGTTGCGCGTTGGGTTCGCGGTACGTCCGGCGCCGCTTTCATCATTCGCTCGGGAAGGGTTGATGCTATATAGGTTCCCGAACCTGAGCGGCTCTCGAAGTAGCCCTCGGCAAGAAGCTGCGCGTATGCATGCAGCACCGGAAATCGAGAAATGCCGTGATCAACCGCGAATTCTCGACTCGAAGGCACGACCTGTCCTGGTCGTAATTTGCCGCAGAGAATCGCTGCTCGATAGCTCTCGTAGACCTGCCGGTGCAATGGGGCGTCAAGCTGCCGGTCCACTACGACAATGGAGGATACGCCCTCGGACGGATAGCCCATCCAGCGATCATAGCGGTAATGGAAATTATCCATCAAGTGGGCATTGCACATTACCACTACCGGGACTGAGGATGGAAGGAGAAGTTATCCCTTTTGCGGCGGGTTCCTATGTCCTCCCTTGACCCGCCGCACTTTCTAGAGTCTACGCAGTTTTCATGGGTAGGGTTCTGCGCACCAGCACAAAGAGCCGGGGTAATGCCCCGAAACTGACCGCCGCCTTCTGCGCACCGTACTATACCCGCATCTTCTGCATGGATCATGCTGCGATGCTTATCCGATGAATCGCTCGGTTGTCGAGAGATTGCACCAAGCGTAGAATGGCGAGCGGATTCGTCAAGGAGGATTCATGCCGAATCTATGGAATGTCGTCTCTAATTCCGGAGAACGCCTAATACTTGAGCGCGGGATGGAGCGAATGGAGATTGAGAAGCCCGAAGAGCCTTTCGCGAAGGAAATGTTTATGAAGAGAGTCGCCGGCTCAACTGTGAGTGATCTTGGGGTGGATCTGTTCATACGCCTGAAGAAGCTTCCTACGAGAGAAAAGGAAGATGTTGCGGGCGAAATTCTTCATAGAGCCTGAGTAAACCGAGTACCGCATCCGCGATGCACGGCCGAGGAATCCGTCTAGACGGTTTTATGGCCTGACGATCATCTTCCCGACCCCGTCACGATATTCACTGGCGATTGCGAAGGCCTCATCGATGCGCTCGATGCTCCTGGTGTGCGTAAGCAGCGGTGCAAACCACTCGGCATGCGCGCGGAGCAGTTCCAGTGCCTCTTGCGTCTCGTGATTGGAGCGGCGCACATTGAAAATGGTGAGTTCCTTGCGCCTCATTGCCGACCCATCCATTGAAACATTGGCTGTTGAATGAATACCTGTCAACACCGTCCGACCAGCATTGCGTGTGAGCTGAATGGCTTGATTGGTGGTGTGTTCCCCGGCCGCGCAGTCGATGGCGCAGTCCACACCGCGCCGTTCCGTCCCGCTGAGGATTTCCCGAATGGCTTCTGCGGGCTCAAGCACAACGTCGGCACCTAGTCCCCGGGCCAATGCGCGGCGGTGCTCCAGGGGTTCCACGGCCCAGATGCGTCCCGCCTTGGCGGCGCGCAGTGCGGCGATCGTCAAAAGTCCGATGGGGCCCGCGCCGATGACCGCCACCGTTTCACCCGAGTGGATCGAAGCCAGGCGGAGGGAATGCAGAGCAATCGCGAGAGGCTCGGCCAGCGTCGCTTCGTTGAATGACATCCCTGTGGGGATGGGAAGAAAGTTGGCCACCGGCAAGTTGACCAGTTCACGGAAAAAGCCCGGATGATGAGGGTTGCTTAGAAAGCGTATGTTCGCGCATACGTTGTGGTGCCCGCTCAAACAGAACTCGCAGTGATAGCAATAAAGTGCGGGCTCAAGCGCCCCGCGATCGCCCGCGGCGAGTCCAGTCACACCGGCGCCAGTCTTCACGATCCTTCCTGCAGGCTCGTGCCCAAGTACCATCGGGTAGACATTGGGAGTGCTGCCGACCGCGCCTTCGGTGTAGGCATGCAGATCGGACCCGCACACGCCGACGGCCTCGATCCGGACCTGCACCTCACCCGGTTCGGGATCTTCAATCGGCATCTCAGTTAGCTGGAATGTCAGGGGAGCAATGAGTTCTGCAGCTCGCATCGAATGTTGTTCCTCAGAAACGATACCTCATCGGCGGGCCCAAGCAAAAGGAGATCCGGCTGCTCTTGAGGGGTCGCACGATTTCGCCGCACCGATGCTTCGGAGGCGAGCTGGTGGCCAGTTCACAAGACTCCCCGACTGGCGTTTGACCACGCCGAGATCCTCGTCTATATCAATTCTGTGTTTTTATTTTCCCTGAGATCTAGCCTGCATATCTCACACGCCGACTGTTGAAGGGGAGAGTCGAGGGCAAGAATATAGCTGGAAAGGCCGTCTTTTCTGTGTCATAACTACGTTGTCGAAGCGTAGTTATGGCCGCGGAAAGGGCGGCCTTTCCCATGACAGAGTGTAATCAAGAAGTCTTCTCGTTTGCATCTCATTTTTCGCGCCGCGTAGAGGCCAGTTTCACAGCGGGTCAGGTATCGACCGATGGCGGAGCGCTGTTGTTGCGTCAGGCCGATCGCAAGATCGGTTTGCTGAAGCGCGTGGCGTCGTGTTTCACCGACCGGCGGTCGCCGCTGCTGGTCACGCACCAGCTTGGCGAGATGCTCTCGCCAGCGCATCTGCGGGCTGGCGCTGGGCTATGAGGACCTGAACGATCATGAGCAGTTGCGCCACGATCCGCTGATGGCTGTGCTGGCGGGCCGGCGCAAGTTGGAGGAGCCCCTGGCCGGCAAGAGCACGCTGAACCGGCTGGAGCTTCCGGGCGGCAGCAAGCGTTATCACAAGATCGATTACGCGCCGGAGAAGATCGACGCGTTGCTTTGCGATCTGTTCATCGAGTCGCACGCCGAAGCGCCGGACCAGATCGTGCTCGATCTGGATGCGACCGACATTCCGCTCCACGGCCATCAGCCGGAACGGTTTTTTCATGGCTACTACGACAGCTACTGCTACTTGCCGTTGTATATCTTCGCCGGCGATCAACTGCTATGCGCCCGGCTGCGACCGTCGAACATGGACGGGGCTGCGGGCGCGCTGGATGAAGTCAAGCGCATCGTGGCCCAGTTGCGCTCCAGGTGGCCGAAGGTGCGCATCGTGCTGCGCGGCGACTCGGGCTTTTGCCGCGAGGAACTGATGGCATGGTGCGAAGGCCGACGAGAACCCAGTGGATTTCCTGTTCGGACTGGCACGCAACAGCCGGCTTCAAAAGATCATCGGCAAGCAGATGCACGAGGCCAAACTGCTGCACGCCGAGACCGGCAAGGCGGCGCGTGTCTTTACCGAGTTCGACTATCAAACGCACAAGAGCTGGGCGCGGGCAAGGCGGGTAGTTGCAAAGGCCGAGTATCTGGACAAGGGCGAAAACCCACGCTTCGTGGTCACTTCGCTAACTGCCGATAAGTGGGCGGCGCGCGAGCTTATACGAGAAGTTCTACTGCCAGCGCGGCGAGATGGAGAACCGCATCAAGGAGCAGATGTGCCTGTTCGCCTATCGCCTCTCGACGGAAGAAATGAAGGGCAATCAGCTGCGGCTGTACCTGTCGGCGCTGGCTTACACGCTGGTTGAAGCGCTCGGCGGCTGGCGCTGAAGGGCACCGAGTGGGCCGAGGCGCAGGTGGATACGATCCGGCTCAAGCTGTTCAAAATCGGCGCGCTGGTCCGCATCAGCGCCCGGCGCGTGTGGCTGGAATGAATTCCTCCTATCCGTGGAAGCACATCTACGCCCGGGCGTTCGACGCGTCTGCGCTGCTGACCGTCAAAGACCGCCCAAACAGTCTTTTCCACCTCGGCCGCGCAACGACCCCGGCGGAGCAATGCCACAAATCAACCACGGCGCTGAAAAAGTCCCTCCGCCCAAGCGCTGCACCGCGCTTCCAGGACAACTACTTGCCGGCAAACGACTCTCCAGCCCCGCTCAGTCCCGCCGCTCCCGCAAAAATCGACCCCTGTGAGAAATGGCCGCTAGAAGGCGCCGGCGGAATGCGTTGAACCGCGCCGCAACAGATGCATCATTTGTGGTTCGCCATCTCGGGCGCCCTGCGTGCCGCGGCGAGCCCTCCAGGCCACCAGTTCCAATCGCCTGCAATACGAAGGAGTGCAGGACCGATCACAATTCGAACCAGCGTTGCGTCAATCAGCACGGCCACCGCCAGCGTGAATCCGATCATCTTGACCACCAGGAAATCTCCGAGGGTGAATGCGGCGAATACCACGATCATGATCGCGGCAGCGCTCGTAATCAGGCCTGCGGTTCTGGCCAACCCCTCCGGGATTGCATCTTCCTCACTCAGCCCGCTCCTCCGGGCTTCGAGAACCCGTGCGACCAGAAACACTTCGTAATCCATGCTGAGTCCGAAAACGATGGCAAAGGCAACGATAGGGACGAGGGGGAATACGCTGCCCGTTCCCCCGGGAACTCCCAGCAAGCTGCTACCGTGTCCGTCCTGGAAAACCAGAACCAACGCACCGAAGGAAGCCGATACCGAGAGCAGGTTGAGTGCGATCGCCTTGACGGCGGCGAAGAGCGAACGGAACCCGCCCAGTAGCGCCAGGAGAGTCCCCACCACAACCAGTGCTGTGACCGGCACAAGGTGGTCGCTGACAATCGTTTGATAATCGGCGTTGAGTGCAGGGATGCCGCCTACCAGCAGTGTGGCGCCAGGCACTCCGGTGAGAGCCGCAGCGCCGGTCCTACGGAGATCCCGTACCCACCCGACCTGATCGCGCAGGGAAACCGAAGTCTTGGGTAATACCTCGAGCAGCGCCGCCCGTCCGTCGCTGCTTAGAAACGTTCGACGCGTCTCCCTCGAGACACTGTCCAAGAAAGACCGGTTGCCCTCCACAATCGTGGTGATCGAGATGACGCGGGCGCAACGAGGGTCGCTCGCAAGCCGCTTGGAGAGACGATCGATCGCATTCCAACCCGCGTCGGTTTGCGCAATGGAATCCGTTGGCAGTTCGACGATCACGCGTAACGATTGCACAACGCCGGCCCGATCCATGTGTTCCAGCGTATGCAGTGCATGCACCGATTCCGCCGCCTGAGGAAGCCAATCCCCTCGCGGAACACTTGTATCAAGCCGCGTAGCCTGCCAGGCCAGCAGCAGCATGGGGATGCCTGCCAGAAAGATGGCCGGCCACGGATGGGCGACGATTACCCTGCCCCATCGCCTCCACCGATCCCCCGCACAGGCGGATAGGTGCGCATCCAGGCGCGGAGTGAAGGGCAACCGACCTATATCAATCCGTGGACCGAGCAATCCCAGCGCCGCCGGAACGAGGGTGCTTGTCAGCAACACAGACATTCCCGTCACCAGGAATCCGGCGACACCGAGGGAGCGAATTTCACTGATGGGCACCGTCAGGAGGGCTAGAAATCCGATGGCTACCGTCGAGGCCGAAATCAAGAGGGTGCGGCCTGCCTGACGCGCCGCGAGGACCGAGGCTTCGGGTCCGGCGTGCCCGGCGGCAATCGTTTCCCGGAAGCGGCTCACCATGAGCAGCGCGTAGTCGATCCCAAGGCCCAACCCCAGCATGGTCGCTAAATTCTGAACCAGAATGGACAAGTGAAGGCGCGAAGCCAGCAGTACCGCAATCGCCAGAGTGGCGGCGATGGCGAGCTGTCCAATGGCGAGAGGAATCATGGCCGCCATCAAGCTTCCAAAAGCCAACAGCAAAAGCGCCAGAGTCGCGGGAATGGCCAGGCTTTCGCTGTGTTGCACCTCGTCGGCGCTCGCTTTTCGAATGTCGAAGTTCAGTGGAAGCTCGCCCGTCAGTTCGAGCTTCACCGCTGGATAACGGCTCCGCAATTGATCTTCGAGCGCCTTCGCCCTCTCGTGAAGCTTGGGGACCAGCGACTCCACCGGACCCTGGGTCGGTTCGAGCCCGATCAGAACAAACGTTCCACCGTCTTTGCCTAGGAAAATCGGATCGCGCAATTCGAGATAAGATACCGCGCCGGACACACCGGGCTCCTCTTTGAGCGCCGACACAATGGTGCCTAACGCCTGCCCGCCATCGTTCGAATCCGCCGGCGGCAGTCCCGTAATCACCAGCACCGCGCGTTCAACGAACGGCGAATGGAAATGACTGCTTAGCTCCTGCCGGACTGCTTCCGGTTCGCCACCTTCGATGCGGGTTGCCGTCTCCAAATGGCGCTCGGCGTGAAAAGAGAAGGGAAGAAGCCCAATGACGGCGGCGAAGACTACTCCGGCCACCCAGAGACGGCGCGCATGCATGAGAATCATGATGTCAGACGAGATCGGCAACCGTGAAGGGACATTTCCTTTTTTCGAGGGGCTCCAGAAACCAAACAGTCTTCCCGAGCTCGACCAATTCGTATAGTAGTAAGGTTGCGCCCTCGAAGCGCTCAGTTGCCCGGCCAATTTCATTGGGCGGGATTGATTGACCTCGGCGGCTCAGGAGGGACCCATTCGTATATTTGCGTTGTTCGCATTGCTCGCCGCAATTCAGATCGGAGACTCTGC
The DNA here is from genome assembly GCA_963745845.1 of uncultured Acidobacteriaceae bacterium. Taxonomy (GTDB): domain Bacteria; phylum Acidobacteriota; class Terriglobia; order Terriglobales; family Acidobacteriaceae; genus Telmatobacter. The sequence goes on from CAVUZE010000008.1 coordinate 1,775,508, forward strand.
TCGCCTTGGGGCCTTGGACCCTCGTACTGGCTCATGGACCCTGGTCTCTGCGCAGTCCAGCCTCGACCCGCCTAACAAACTCTCTGTCATCGTAATCCATGATTCTGTACATGTCGTCATGTCAGGCGATCAGCGTGCAGACTTTACGGCGAAAAGGGACGGACACGAAACGGCCGTACCAGGCAATCCGGCGTTCAATCAAGTCGAGTTGCACAGGATCGACAAGAGAGACGCCGAGGTCAAGGAGAAGAAGAACGGCGCCGTCGTGGCAACAGTTCGCGAAAAACTTTCGAGCGATGGGAACGAACTAACTGTCACGACTACGAGCGTAGGCCATGCCGACCAGATCACGGTGTGGACGCGAAGCGGGGGCAGGAAGTCCGCTCTTGACCCACTGGCTGGCGAATGGACGCAGGACCTCAGCAAGACTCGGATGCGGCAGGGAATGCAGCTCAAGATCGAGGCGGACGGAAAGGATGGGGTACGCTTTTCGGGCGATTTCAGCTACGCTGCCCGCTTTGACGGAAAGCAATACGACCTCAGGAACTCCCGCAACGATACGGTGACGCTTGAACTTGTCGATTCGCACACGGTGAACTCGATTTACCGGCGAGATGATCAAGTTACGCAAAAAGACACGTGGGTGGTTTCCGCCGACGGGAAGACGATGACGCTCACCACTGCGGGCAAATTTGAGTCCGGCCAACGTGTAACCGAGAAACTCGTGTTCAAAAAGCAGTAGCGGACTACACGTCCGTCGGCACGGAATCAGTCAAGTCCAGCCTGCACCGCATCCGATAAGTCGAGATGGAGGGCGGACGGCGGCGCTGGCTCGCGCTCACGAGCCGCAACCGAAATGATCCCCTTGCGATGCATGAATTTCAGAATACCGTTCACCGTATCTTCGAGCGACGGATCTGGCTTGCCCCACTCTGAGGCATCGCGGGCCTTTTGATAGGTGGAATTGTCATAGCGCTTGAACTCCATCGCCGTGATGTTGTCCACCGAGCCCACCAGAAAATCGAGCAGCGGAAAGAGAAGATCTTCCTTCCGGCATCGCCGGATCAACTCGGGAACGAATTTTTTCACGCTGAATATTTCGAATTGGCGCCCGGTCGATTTGGTGATGAGACCGGTGATATCCAGCATGTTCGCATAATCGTCCCGCACTACGTGGTAGGTCTTATTCTCGGTGCCCGGAGTCGTGGAGATCGCAACGACGTTGTTCGCCACAATGTCCGCGGGAACGAAACTTACCTGGTTCAGTGCATCCACGCCAATGCCGTGATTCACCATGAAGGCAACCAAGCGAACGGCGATATCGAAGTTATTACCTCCACCGGTGACCGAAGGACTCACGAGAGCGGGGCGAAAGATGCGCACGGAAAGTCCCTTGCTGCGCGCGGCCATCACCACCTGTTCGGCCACCCATTTGGATTGGCTGTACCCGAAATCGAGAAGCTCCATGTCCTCGTTCATGTCGGTCTCATACAGCACGCTCTTGACGGCCCAGCCAAACACGAAGGTAGTTGAGATGTAATTGAATTCCTTGGGTCGCCCTTCGAACGCGAGCCGCAGGACCTCGTTCGTTCCCAACACGTTCGCGTCGCGCATCCGGTCGTAATTGAATAGATAATTCACCGTTGCACCGTTATGGAACACCGCGTCCATCTCCGCGGTAAGGAAATCCCAAGCGTCTTGTGTTAGGCCCAGCTGTGGCTGACCCAGATCGCCGCAAACCGGAATCACGCGCGCGTCAAACATACGCATGAGACCCGCGTCGCAAGGCCCCATCGATTCCATCGCTGCCCTGAGTCTTTGCCTGCCTTGATCCGCGTTGGAAGCCCTGACGAGAACATGAATCTTGGCCAGAGTCTGCTCGAGCAGACTTTTCATGAGGAACGGCCCGATGAAACCGGTGCCACCCGTCAGCAGTACATGATTCAGGATTGATATCTCGGGCACGGGCGCGGGCGTAGGAGGCGCGAAGACGAGCTTCCTGTCATTGCTCATCATCTGTTTCTCCGCCGCGCGCTGTTCTTCACGGAACGCTGCCAGAGAATGACGCAGCATATTCAGCGCCTCTTCGGGAGCGCTCTCCAACTGCTCGGCCAGTTGAAACAACTCGGCCACGCTTACTCGCTGAATGACACCGATATCGACCTGCCTCGCCAGCATCTCAGCGCCCTTGTCCTTGAGCAGCTCCTTAAGCTCATGCATGAACACGACAAGATCCAGAGAATCCAGCCCGGCATCGACGAGGTTGTACGATTCCAGGCCAGTCAGGTTGTACCTGGCCTTCAATGCGTCGAAGGATGACTGGACACCCGAACCGCACGCACAGGCGCCTGCATCCTCCCTGGAAAACTCGGAGAGAACGGTAAACTCGCCGTCCAGCCACATCTGCTTGGTCCGATGGCGCATGATCTTGCCTGAACTGGTTCTCGGGATCGCACGAGGCGCAATGAAGCAGATCAACGCCACTTCCACGTTGAGATAATTCCGGACCGCAGAGGCAATCTTTCGTGCGTCGGGAACCGCGTTCGGGTTTTTCACTTCGGCCACGATTGCCAGTCCGGGCTCGCTGTCTTCGTGAATCTGGAACGCCGCGACGCAATTGGCGCGGATCAGGCCGGACGCTCTCTCCACAACATTTTCGACATCCTGCGGGTAATAGTTTTGCCCGCGGAGGATGACCATGTCCTTGATGCGGCCGCAAACGAAGAGTTCGCCGTTGTGGACGAATCCCATGTCGCCGGTCCGGAGATAGCCGTCATCATAGGGGCTGTCGTCTACAAGCCGTGCATGAAACTGCTTCAACGTTAGCTCTGGATTCTTCCAGTAACCCAGGCACTTACCGTTTCCAGCGATCCAGATTTCGCCGAGCTGGCCGTCCTTGAGCGCGACGTGCTGTTCAGGATCGACGATCCGGACGTCGAGCCCTGGAAGCGGAATGCCGCAGCTGACAATCTGCATGGCTGCGTCGATCTCGGAGACCTCCGTCGTCATGCGAGCCGTGCCCAGCGCGAGGGCGCGCTTGTTGACCGAAACAATATTGCGGCCACCTAGTGAGACTGCCAGCGTATTCTCGGCCAGCCCGAAGGCAGCGTAGAAGCTCTCCGGCTTGAGTCCGTAGGGCTGAAATGTCTCAAGAAATCGTGTGTAAGTATCCGGCTTCACGGGTTCCGCTGCGACCATCAACACTTGCAGCGAACTCAAATCGCAGTCTTCCAGGCTCTCCCGAGAAATCCTTCCGGCACGCAGGCAATAGTCGTAAGCAAAGTTAGGGGCAGCTGTCGCAGTAGCCCGATAGGTCGTGATCGTGTCGAACCACAGGGCCGGCCGTTGAATGAAGTTCATCGAAGCGAAGCCGTACGTCGTGCCCCCTCGCAGCGCGGGATAAAGGTAGCACCCGATCAGACCCATGTCGTGGTACTGCGGAAGCCACGATACAACGACCGGATCGGCATGATCGATCACGAGTGGAAAGGTATGCAGGATGTTTTCGTGCGTCACCATCACGCCCTTGGGCTCCATCGTCGAGCCCGACGTGTATTGCAGAAACAGAATCTTCGACACTTCGCCAAAAGATGCGCCCGGAATCGTATCCACAAAATCTTCGGTGACAATCCAGGGAAGACCGGAAATGTAGTCCACGTCGACGCCGGATGACGAGACGCCGCTTCTGGCAAGATTGGTCTTCAAGGATGCGTGGTAGTCCTTACTCGTCAAAATCCCGGCTGCCTGGCAATCCTTCGCGATGTGGACCATTTTGTATAGGGCGCTCTGGAATCCCCGAGAGCTGGGAGGATAAACAGGCACGGGGATCAATCCGGCGCGCACGCAACCGAAGAACGCGCAGATCATTTCCAGCCCCGGCGGGTAGGCGAGCAGAAGCCGGTCCTCTGCCGCGAAACGCCGCTCTTTCCGCAAATGCCCGGCAATCGCATTCGTCCGCTGGAGGAACGACGCGTAGGAATAGCTTTCGATCGGACTGCCGTTCAGGTCAAGGTACGAATAAAGGAGCTTGTGCGGCTGCTCATCTCCCAGCCGGTCTAATTGATCCAGAATCGACGCCATATGCGATTAGAGACACCCTTCGAGGTGGAATGGGAAAGCTCAGTACGTGCGGATTACAAAGGCCTTGCTGCCACCCGTGCCATGGTGCAGTAAAGTGCGACTGAGTCTCGGGGTGCGGAGTTAAAGTGTAAGCCGACTCTGAGAACAAAGGCAATCAATCACGCCCTCCCATCCGTCGCTCTGGCCGGGTCGGGGTAAGTCTTCCATGGCGGTCGAGCCCAGGCGGCGAGGAAGTCGTACAGGGATCCGCTGGGCGTCTGTCGCCTCCCGTCAAAGCATCTTCGATTGGAAACGATCAATCGATCTATGTTAGCAGAGCCTGGAAGCAATGCAACATCTTCTCGCTTCCAGGAATGACAAGCGTCACTCCGGTCTGTCTAACCCGAATCTCCTTGATTCCTTATAATTCTTCGCGCTACTATCAGTTTTCGACGCTGCCGGTAAGTGCCGATGGACCCCCTGCTGCCCTGGAAACGGATGCTGCTGGTCGGGATGCGCAAGGTCGACTTACAATGACCGAGGAGGCACCGATGGCGTCGGGGACCGTAGCGGTAATCGCTCTCAAGCCGGATATCGATGATCTTGTGCCGCCCGAGGCTTCGCCGCTGCAGCCTGCCGGCGAGCCGACACTCGCGCCTTCCTTCCCCAAGGTCTTGCGCCGCCGCCTCGACCAGTTTTTCGCCGATCAGAACATCTCTCCGAAAGCCGACCGCACGATGTGGATCAAGGTCGCCGCGGGCCTGGCAGTGCTGGCGGGCAGCTGGATTGCGATCTACGCGCTCAGGCCCGACTCATGGAAGTTTGTTGCCCTCTACCTTGCCAGCGGCCTCGCCCAGACTTTTCTCCTGCTGAACATTGCCCACGACAGCAACCACAACGCCATCTCGTCTGTTCCGTCCGTAAACAAACTTCTGAATTATGTCTTCGACGTTTGCGGAATCAGCTCGTACATGTGGCGTATTCTCCATCATCGGGGACACCACTCCTGCATCAACTTACACGGCGAAGACGACGCACTGACTGGCCGCGGCATCTTCCGGTTTACACCCCATGAACCCCGCGCGTTCTTCCATCGCTTCCAGCACATCTATGCGCTGTTCTTTTATGCGTTGTTCTCTCTCGACTATGTGTTCCTCAGGGACTTTGAGTGCTTTTTCTTTCCGTCCCACGAATATCTGAAGCGCACCAGGCATGCGCCGCGAGAATACGCGATCCTTTTTGCGGGGAAGGCGTTCTACCTGACCTACATGCTCATCCTGCCCGTCGTATTGCTCGGCATATCGCCTCTTTTGATCGCTGGGTCGTTTCTGCTGGTCCATTTGATCGTCGGTTTGACCGTATCGCTGGTATTCCAGACCACACACACGATCGACAGCACATATTTCCCGTCGGACCGCAACGAGTTTGACAACGGCGTTTATCACATCTTCGCGACAACGGCAGATTATGCGACGGCCAATCCGCTCGTAAGCTGGCTCACGGGCGGGCTCAACCATCACATCGCCCATCATCTGTGCCCGTACGTGTGCCACACCCACTACGCGCCGCTGACTCGGATTGTCGAAAAGACGGCCGAAGAGTTCGGAGTTCCCTATCGGCAACATCCCACTATGACGGGAGCGATCCGGCGCCATCTGATACTTTTGAAGCAGCTGGGAAGCGAAGATTGATTTTGAGTAAGTGGTCCTTAACCGCTAGCAGCCTGTGACAAAAGGGTCGCCTTGAAAGGGCACGACTTTAGTCGTGCCGTAAATCGTGAAAAATCAATGGGGCTTTAGCCCCTGAGGGATCGTTTTTCAGGAACTTTGACTTTTGCCACTGGCTGCTAGTACTACAGTCGCAAATAGTCGTTCGGGAGGGAGCAGGGGGGATTTATCCCCCTGAAAGCAGGCTCACAATCTCACGGCCTTTAGGCCCGGACTAAGCTATCCGAGGCAAGTACAACTGTAGAACTAGCCATCCAACGAACTGCTTCAGGCGGATTCCATGAATTTCTCTAAGCCTTCCGGCAACGAGGTGTGACCTTGGCCTCACCGACACCCGTTGTGTCCCGATTCCGTTCCTTTGCGGATTCGCTAGCGATGGCCCGCAATCCCGTGCAGGTTCTGACAAAGTACGGCGAACACTTCGGAGACACATTCCGGTTCTTTATAGGTGGTCTCAAAGAAGCTATCGTTACCACCAATCCCGCCGTGATTCAGCACGTGCTCAAGACCAATGCAGAGAACTACCAGAAGTCTGAAATCCAGGTAAAGCGGATGGGCCACTTCCTGGGTAAAGGTCTTCTCACCACGCACGGCGAAGCTTGGCGCACGCAGCGCCGTCTCATCCAGAAGGGTTTCGATCGAAAGCAACTCGACGCCCTTTCCTCGATCATGCAGGACTCCCTCGCCGAATCGATGCAAGATTTCGACCGGCAAGTCGGCGCCGGCCCCGTCGATATCTATCCTCACCTGATGAAAATGACCTTCGCCATGGTCGCCCGATCGCTGTTTGGCGCCCGGCTGAAGGACGAGGACATCGACCTCGTCAGCCACACCATCTGCACCGTCCAGGAATTCATCGTTCGGCAAACTCTACAGCCCTATCTAAATCCCTGGTTCGCGGTCTCTGGCGAACTGCGCAAACACGAAGACATGCGAGCCCGTGCGGACGGCATTCTGCTCGAATACATCCGGCAACGCCGCCACCAGCCGCCAGGCAACGATCTGCTGCAGACCTTGATGGATGCCCGTTACAACGACGGCGAGGGCATGAGCGATGAACTGGTCCTGAGCGAGAGCATGCAACTGCTGGTCGCTGGTCATGAAACATCCTCGAATGCTCTATCGTGGCTTCTCTATCTCTTAAGCTCGCGTCCGGATTGCCTCGAAAGAATGCGCCAGGAGTTCGATGCTGTGCTCGGCGATGCATCGCTCAGTCACGGCGACGTTCCAAGATTCGAGTTCGCCACACAGGTGATTCAGGAGGCGCTCCGCCTGTACCCGCCGTTTTGGATGATCGACCGCATGGCTGTCGCAGACGACCGCGTAGGCGATCTCGCCATACCCCGCGGGTCGATGGTCATTGTGTTCGTCTATGGCGCGCACCACGCGCAGCGCTACTGGGACGGCCCGGAGCGTTTCGACCCTGATCGTTTCACCAAAGCAAACGAGAAACTGCACACGCCCTTTACCTATCTGCCCTTTGGAGGCGGACCGCGCGGCTGTATTGGTGGTAACTATGCGATGCTGCAGATTCTCATGATCCTCAGTGTTCTGCTCAGAAAGTACGATTTCGAGCTAGCTCCGGGCCAGACAATCGAAGCGCAACCCATGGTGATCCTGCGGCCGAAGCACGGAATCCGCATGGCCTTCACCCAAGCAATCGCACGCGACCGTCATGCAATCATCCAAAAATAGAAGTAACCGGGGCCGAAGTGGAATGAAGTCGTGATGAGTGGCTTTGGCTATGTTCACAGGAATCGCCCGATTTGTTGCAGGTATTTCTGGCATGACTCGGCCAAGGTCCCGAGATAGCCTCCAGGAGATCATCAGACTAATGGGCACCGGCCATCATGGCAGCCCCAATCTGGGTGCCCGTCATGATCGCGACCGAAAGATCCATGGGCCAATGCGCGAGAATCAGCGGCGACAGGCGGCGAATGCGCAAATAAACCGCCATGCAGAACACAAGGATAGGAAACATCATGAGAGAGCGATATGCCACGTACCGCCAGTCGGGAATGAAGGGCAACACACAATGTTGCACCGAAAACCAGAACAAGACGATGGAGAAGGCAATCCAGGTTCGACCGCTCAGCGCCTCCAGCCTGGGGAGCACATACCCCTGGTAGGTCATCTCTTCGGTGGCTGACTGGATCACCCACCAAACAGTCAGGCTGTAGACCGTGGCCCAGATAGGTAGAGCGTGAAATTGGAGGATGAACGCCACCGGGGTTCTGGCCGGGGAACCGTACACCAACACCTGCGCGATGTAACTGCCGGCCATGGCGCACGGAAACGCGATCGCCAGAATTCCGAGCCCGAGGAACAGGTCGCGTCCCCATCGCATGCGGATCGGGCCAATGAGGTCGCGCAGACGAATGCCTTCCTTGTGCGTGAAGTACCTCATGCCGAGCAGGCAGCCGAGGTCGCCGAAGTTAGCGTAGAGGGGCCACCATTGGCCCGCCGTCCGGAACGGCGCGGGGCGATGCAGGGCAAGAAAAACCAGCGCCAGCAGAGATTGCAGCGCCAGCCATAGGGTGGAGCGCGCGATTGCCAGCAGGAGCGGGCCGGTCCATGAAATGCGCCCGGCAGCCATACGCTTCTCGATCTGAGATCGCGCGTTGACCGCAACAGGAATTGCGCTTTGGATTTCGGTCGCAGGCAACATGCAGTGCGATCTCCAGCGAAAACGCTACCATGAGCCGGCCGCGAAGGTCTGTGACACATCCGAGATAACGACCATACCCGGACGGTTGGGGACTCATGCGGCTTTTTCTGAAACGATTCGATCACGTATGCCGGACTTGCGAAGCATGAGGATGCCGACGACGATCATCCAGACGGCCAGCGGAAAGCCGTTGGCGAATGCCTGGGCGCCCAGGCAGGCTGGGTTATACAAGCCGAAAAAATCGACGTGGTGCACAAATATGGTGGGAACGAAGGCCAGGCAGACGAGGGCGCAGGCATAGCCGACCCAGGCGGACCATTTGGGAAGAACGCCGCTCAACTGCGTGACGTAGCTGAGGATGGCCATCAATAGGGCCATGAGCCAGAGGGCAATGGAACCGTACAGGAGCAGCGTGCACTCCAGCATGGCGCGGATGATGACGCCGTCGGCGGGGGGATCGAAGGCGTCGATGACGGTGGAGGCCTGGATGGAGTCGGCGACGAAGGTGAGAGTGACGTAGACCAGGCCGACGCCGTAGAAGAGGCTGGCCAGCCACTCAAGTTATCCGACGTACACGCAATTCGGTAAGTTGATGTTGTTCGTATGGTGGCTTCGGCGTGTGACGCTCCTGACCGATTTTGAACTGTTGGGAATCGCCGTCAGAACCAGGGATACCCTTGTCAGGGAATGTTCCCAATAAAAGTCTTCAGCAAAGCGTGTGCTATTTTTCCCTGTCATCTCCGGCTTGATCATCAAGCAATCAGTTCGCCCGGACCCACTCATGGGCCTTGATGCGGGCAGACCTTTGTCTCGAACGAATGGTCGATGAGCCTTTGCATCGGTTTTCTCAAGGACGTCCATGACAGCTCCCTAGTTCTGTTGTTGGGTGCAACGATGCCGGTCCGGGGTGGTGCGTGCATGGTTCCAGACGACAGAAGGATCTCGTGTCTTTTGCAGTCAGCGGTCAGGCTGCATTTTCGGTCCAAGTGCCCCGGAGCTCTTCCTGCGCAAAGCGTGGGCGAGCTACTGTCGACAAGGCTGCAGGTTGCTTGATGGCGGAGACGCATACCAATCGGTGCTCCTCCAGTTCGCTCTTTTCCCGCTCCAATTCCACGCTTAAATAGGCCGCGTATTTCCTGCTGACCCGAAAGTACGCAGAGGCAAGAGCTTCACTGAACTCGCCTTGCCTGTCTTTAAGAGCTCGTTCCAGATCCCGACAACGTAGGCAACTCATTTTGCTACCTGTTCTTCCCGTTCGTTCTGGGCGCGCCAAATTCTATGCAGCTTCGTGTGAGTGGGTTGCCGTTCCCCCTTTCGCCATGCAAACCAATGCGGTGAGCAGACGAAGAGGAAACCCTGCTTCTGAGTGTCTGGTGAATAACAAGTCCCACAGGGAAACGGGGACCTTACACCTCCGGGGGGTGCGTCGCAACGGCTGGAGCTGCTCTCCCAGGGGGCAGGACACCTTAACCTTGACAGCCTCGGACTGCCGCGTCTGTGAGTCCGGTCACATTTTTATGAAATTATCTGTGGATAAGAAGATAAGGGAATCTTGGACGTACGGCGAATCTCAGATTTGTTGCTCTCACTGCAGCGTATGGGCGGGCCGTCGCCGATCCAGCTATTCTCCGTGTCTGCCAATTATGCCGGCCTGTACGCTGATCTTGGCACCCCACAAGAGTGCCCCTAGGCGGAGCCTCGGAGGGCTCATCTTCGCGTCCTCTAATTGGGCCGAGGGTGGGCCCACAGATCCGAAATGGATCGATGCCACCTGCTGTCTCTCACTCTCCGTGTAAATCGCTCAAGTGAATTCTCCACCGCCTAACAGGCGGTGGCTTCGGGTTACGGCTGGAAGCCGGATTGATCGGCCATACGGCCGATCACGCTGCTTGCCACTTTTGTTTGGCTCCCGAAGATTTGGCTTCGGAAGCCTTGTCCCTCAACCTTCATCGCTTCGAGCCGTACAACTACGACCCGTATTCTTCCAACCCGTAACGCCCTATCCTTCGCCGCCGAGTAGGCCGGAGGGATTTCACCTCCAGCCTCTCACAGATTCCGGACGTGACACTCTCGCGTCATCCGGCTCGTGCCATCCATGAAAGGCTGACGCCCTTCGCCCAGACATGAGGGCTCATCCTCTTTCGAGTTGGCCCAGTCCAAACTGGATGACCCACCCCCTTTGCTCCACGATCATTACAACCGCTTCAACGCTACTACGAGGTGGTCCGCCCCTGATCAAAGCATCGGTATTTCCGCCTCACGGTATTTCCGCTTGTGCATTTTCCCTTGGCATCCTCGATCAGGTTCTCAAGTTCCATACGAAAGCCTGGATGAGATTCACGCCTCCTGTACACCGGACATCACATGGTCAGTAAGCAGGTTTCTTCCATGCTCATCCCAAGGCACCTTTAAAACCTTGGTTTCGATGTCGTCTGCCCCTTTCGATGCTTATCAGAGGTTTGCTTGCGCTCGTCTCTCTCATCCGCACATGACGTGGTCTAACCACGCCTTTTAACCACAACGTTCACCACCATGGCCATTGTGCCGCAGCAGCTTGTGGCAGTTTGAGGCCTCTCCCTGCAGAGCGGCTTCGAGGGACCTGCCCTCATCTCTCGTACAGCATGAAGCTCACGCTTCTTCTTGACACAATAAAGGCGAGGGGTTTACCGATCCCCTATCGGGGACTCTAAACACTGAGCCGCAGGAGGGCACAATACCTCGAGGCTCGCTGGAAAATCAACTCAAAGTCTTGGATCACATCGATTCTATCTTGGGCTACCGGGACAAGGACCTCCGATGTCGATTCGTCAATGCCGCCTATAAGGTCTGGTTCGGAAAGTCGCGGGAAGAAGTAGTTGGCAGAGAGCACGACGACGCCGAACTCACTGGGATCGGCAGCGATGATTCAATCGAATGGCTACTCAGAGACCGACCATGGACTCCATTCCGCAACAAAGGTGTCGAGGCGATTTGAGGCTCTCCGAGACCGCCTCCGAGACCGCGCGTTCGCATGCACGCATGATGAATTGGCAAATAAATGAGCGGAGCACTTCAGTCGGTACGGTGTGTAAGTCAAGAGCATTTTCCAGAAAATATCGAAGTAAGTAACATAACCTAAGACCATTGTAGTTTTATCTTTCTTGATGAAAAAACATTCCTGTGCCCGAACCAAATGGACTCTGTGTATCCTTCGTCACTGAATCGTTTCTCTGAGCTGAGTTAACTTATGCAAGTCAGCAAGTACACGCATGACTTGCTTTCCAGGACAATAAAAGTACTAGTCTATTCTTAGAGTGATATCTGTCACAGTTGTGGAAAACCACTAGTTACAGTGGCAGGGCAAAGCTAGCTTTATCTTATACATAATAATTTGTCAGCAACTCCAAGTCGTAAAACGGTGCCGCGCGGCCATACAACCTCATATCCTTCGGTATTTACAGAACCCCGTTCGAAACACACAAAGCAACGACTCAAGCAAATCCTTCCTGAGCATCCCTTAAAACCTGAGTGAGAGTCAAGTGACATCCTTTGCAACAGCTATCACGACAGAGAATTCCGTGCCTGTCTTGGGTGCCGCAACGCCCCAAAACTGGTTCGCAGTCCAGTCGAAATCGTTCTCTCCGAGGGGCTGGGTCGGGCTTTGCGAACAGCGACCAGAACAAATCTCCCTCGAGATAGCAAAGAGGCGCAGACGATATCTCGATCAACTCTCGCGCTATGGTTGTCTTTCCCGCAGCAACCGGTCCAGAGAGCATCACCACGGCCATCGCGGTCCTCCGCTTGGCCTGATTCTAAAACGCTCATCCGCTTGAATGAAAACACCGAATCCGTTGCGCTCTATTCGAGTTCGGGCCTGCGATCGCCTCGGATGAACAACAAGCGATGAACAACAAGCCCGCCGTCATACTGGGGCAGCACAATCAAAGGGGGAATTCGTCAGGACAGAACTCGAAAGTGGGTTCACAAGTCGTCACAAGAGAGCTAAAAGCTTTTCAAAGTGCCGTCTTGACATTCAAAATCAAACGGCATATTAGATAAGTAGTGCTCGCGGCACCGGTCAAATTGTCTGATCGTTCGACGATTTGAAGTTTAAGAGACGGACTTGCTATGGTTCGACGCAAGCCCTAAGAAGCCTCTAGTCAATTGAGCGGTATCGAATGCTGTGCCGACATCGTGCAGGCGGTAGCGCCTTGCGCTCATACTCCTGTGCCGGATTCGGGATGATTCCGCCTGAGCGCTTGACTCCAAGGCTTTGTCATTAAGCATTGTTTGAAATATCAACGACCGACAGGAGTCCCCCATGCATATCCTGACGAATTGCGACACGACTCATTCTCAATCTTCAAACCGGAAGAAGGCAGCTGCTGTCCGAAATAAAAGAAACACTTTGTCTGCGCCGTTGGTCGCAGTGGAAACAGCCATCCGTTCAGAAATCGAGATGGAAAAGAAGCGCCCCGCAAGACTGACTTTCGCGGAAGACTTCCTTTTTGAACATTCTTCTTCTGTCGCACCAAGCGTCGGGCTTGGCGTTTTGAGCCGAGCCGGGAAATCAAACATTGAGCGGTCGGTACCAAGCCAGTTCTTCGGATTTCCTTCGTGAGTCAGTTCTCCGGCCGCGCCGTTGTGTCGACCAGGATTCCGGCTCCGATCGAACCTCCCCGGTGCGTCTATTGTCAGCCGAACAGAGCCATTTGGACGGCGGAGAATTTGATGTTGAACGAATGATGAACACCCTTGAAGATGCCCTTGGACTTGCATTGAAGGACGGATATGCAGGCTTGTGGGCGACTGGGGAACTCGACTCGATCATTCTTCACCCCTGCCATCCCGGCAGCATCATTTCGACATAATCTGAGAAACGACGAGCATTGACAGAGCGATAATGGAAGCGCGACTCGCTCGTGCTATGGTACTTCGCATGATCCGCTCATCGGCCCTGCGCCCCATCGCGATGGTACTTGTCACCATGCCAGTCGCGCTGGCCGCCGCCGCGCAGAGCCCTGAGGCCCCGCAGCCCAATCTGGAAAATACCGAGAAACTGCTAGGGATCCTTCCGGAAGTGTCTCAACTGCAAAAGCTCTCCAAAACCGCGGCCCCGGAGGACCGGTGGCAGATTCTGTGGTTGCACGAGCAAATCACCGAACAAGTTCTCCACGCCTATCTCGAATTCGATGCCGCCAATGCGCGGATCGATACAGAGATGACCCGTGCCGACGAACTGCACAGTTATCTCTCGGATCGCCGCGACGATGTCGTCACCCGCGCCAACCTGCTCGGCATCATTATAGGAGGGGGTCTCCAGGCCACCAGCTCCGGTCTTTCGCTCTCGTCAAAACTCGGGACGCCAGCTTCTGTCCTCGGATTGGCCGGCGGTGTCGCATCCGCCGGCTTCGGCCTGTATGGAATTCACGCGCAGCCTGGTAGAACCGCCGAGTTCGAATTCGAATCGAACATGCTCGCCGCGTTCTTCGACCGTCCAACTCTTCCGGATAGCGTTTATCCGCCGATTGTATGGACGCTCCTGAATCAGCCGCCCGAAAACGACCCCGCCGGTCCGACCCGCAAGGAGAGACTACTGCGGCTGTGGCTCCGGGTAAAGCGAATCGACTCGCTGGACAGCAAAGAGAAGATCGATCACCTCACCAGTCAGCCGTCCCAGAATTTCAGACTCAGCATCGACGATCTCGAAGACCGCTCGGCGATGTTGCACGACATTCGCTCCACAATCTCGTACCTCAAACTGGACCTTGCGGCGGTCCTGGCTTCTTTGCCTGCCGCGCCGCCATTGGACGCCATGTCGGCAGTCGCGGTCCCGAAGACGGGACCGTAACTCTGCAGAAGATGCCATGCGGTGAACCAGACTGTGTCAGAAAAGTTGGCATCGAATCGATGCACGCCTGAGAGCTTTGATCCGATAGAAAGTAAAATGGAAGCGGCGCGGGGCAGGAGCGTTTTCGCCACAGTGCTCTGCTATTCCTGAACACGAACGGTCGGATGAATGAAATCCTTGCTCGCGCTCATAGGCTTGGCCGTTGTGCTTTTTGCCTCGACCAACGTCGATGACATTTTTGTGTTGGTCGGGTTCTTTACCGATCGAAGATTGAGTACGCGCGACATCGTGCTCGGCCAATACGTCGGATTCACGGCTCTGTTTGGCGTAAGCGTAGCTGCATCCCTCCTCTCTCTGGTGATTCCTTTTGCCTATATTGGCCTGCTGGGAGTTATCCCGATTTTGATTGGAGGAAAGAAACTGTTCGATCTGTACCGCAAGCGCAATGGGACGGATGAAGATTTGGAAGATCGCTCCGAGGCAGGGAAGGGGCGAGCCGCAACCGTTGCGATGGTGACGATCGCAAATGGCGGCGACAACATTGGGATTTACATGCCGTCGTTTGCCATTCGCTCGGGAAGGGAAGTCGCTGTGATTGCTCTTGTCTTCGCCGCGATGACCGCTCTCTGGTGTTTCGCCGCCTACGCAATGGTGAATCACCCGAAATTGGGTTCGCCGATTCGGCGCTATGGACAACGCCTCAGTCCCATTCTGCTCATCGGGCTGGGCGTGCTGATTCTTTACCAGGCGGGCAGCTTCGAACTCTTCCGTCACGCCTGGTGAACTACCAAAGCAACTGGCTGCGACACGATCACATGACGTTGGACAGGATATTGATGACCAGGCCAAGAATCGTGGCCACGAAGAAGAACGAGTAGATCGCGTGCAGCAGCGTGACCCGACGCACCATCGGGTTCGTAATCGTCACGTCGGAAGTTTGATAGCACATGGCGATGGTGAACGAGTAGTACATGAAGTCCCAGTAGTCTGGCATTTTTCGTTCAGGATAGGACATCCCCTCGTCATAGGGCACGTCGTCCTCAGGGGTCGTGTCGCCGTAGTACATGTGCATGTAATGCAAGCCGAAACTGATGTGGGCAACGAGCCAGGCGAGGCCGATCGCCAGCAGCGAGGTCCCATAGTCCATCAGACGCAGCAGGTGCGAGCTGGTCTCTATGTGCAACATGACTGGGATTGCGGCGATGCCGACAACGGTGAGCAAAATTAACAAAAGCAAGTGAAAGTTCCGCCATCGGGAGCGGGTCGACAATTCGGCGCAATCCTCCGGTGTCGCGATGCTCATCAGCCAGACGAATAATCCCACGTAGGCGATCGCGGCAAGGTCGAAGCAGATAATGAACCGCATGTCGCCCGGCAGGCGCGGCGTTGCCAGAAAACCAACCGCTGCAGCAACCAGAGACATCACTGGTCTTCCGCGATCTTTAATCATCCAGGGAATGGGCGACCGGGTCAGTCGCAAGGATGTTTCGGGCATGATTACGCATCCTAGCATCCTGCGAATTGCTAAACTCCTCTCAATTGCTAACATCTGCTGAATTCTCGTAAAAGCTATCTGGGAAATCCATTGCACATCACGCAATAATTGGGAGTCCGCGCCCCTTCAGGAGCCCCGTTCATGCAAGAAATCAGCACCAATTTGCGGAAGTACGCTCCGCTGCTCTTTGTCCCTCTGTCGCTCGTCCTTCACCATTTTTCACTTGCCGCACCACCCTGGGTGTTCCTCTGCGGCCTGGTCGCCATTGCAGTGCTCGCGAACTGGGTGCGAAAGGGCACCGAGCAGGTGGCGGCGCATGCCGGCACCACCATCGGCAGCCTGCTGAATGTCAGTTTCGGCAATGCCGCCGAACTGGTGCTCGCCCTATTCGTGTTGTCGAGCGCGCAGACCCAGGTGGTCCAGGCACAGATTACCGGTTCGATTATTGGCACGACTCTGCTGTTCCTTGGTATCGCGGCGCTGGTTGGCGGACTGCGGCACGAGCGGCAAGTATTCCGCCAGGAGCATGTCGGGCTGCTGTCCACATTGCTGCTCTTGCTGGCCGTGGCTATCGTGCTGCCGGCCGTCTTTCATGCCACCGAGCTGCGGATGTCGCCCAGGGCGAACTTGTCCCGGCTGGACGAGAGTCTAAGCCTGGGCGTTTCCGTGGTGCTGTTGCTGCTCTACGGAGCCCAATTGGTCTACGTCCTGGTGACCCACCGGTGCATCTTCGAGAGCGGGCGCGAGAGCGAGGAGGGCGCGCCCGAGTGGAGCCTGCCGGCGGGCCTGACGGTGATGATCCTCGGCACAATCGGGGTCGCTTTCGAATCGGAAGTGGTCTCGGCTCGGCTGGCCGAGACGGCGTCGCAGATCGGCCTCTCACCCGTCTTCATGGGCGTGGTGGTGCTGGCGCTGATCGGGACGGTATCCGATCTCTTCGTAGCGGTGTCGTTTGCTCGAGCCGGCAAAATGGATATCGTGCTCAGCCTCTGTTTAGGCTCGGCGATCCAGATCGCGCTGGTCGTTGCGCCTGTGCTCGTGATCGTGTCCTGGTTCATTGGACACCCGATGAACCTTGTCTTCGGCAGCCCGCTCGATCTGTTCGCGATTGTCAGCGCGGCCTTCATTGTCCGGTTTATTGTTGCCGACGGTGAAACGACCTGGTACGAGGGATTTATGCTGATCGGCGTGTATGTCCTGTTTGCGCTGGCCTACTTTTTCCTGGGGCGAACGTGAACTGCGCCGGCACGATCGATCCTACCGCCGCATGCGCCGATCGATGAATCGAGGGATGTATCCGCCCGTTTTATCGGAGCTGGGCCAACATGGATTCCATCGGCAGCAACTCGCGATCCTCCGCATCGAGAATTCCGATGATGCCGGCGCCGATGTCATAAACCCAGCCATGCATCTCGATGCTGTGGTCGGCCATTCTGGAAGCCACTGCAGGATGAGTACGCAGATTGGCGAGTTGGGCGCGAACATTTTGCTCCACCAGGGCCTGTACAGCCTCCTGCCCTTCGAGTCCCGCGCGCGTGGATCGGACCGCGTCGCTGACCCCGGCCGCGTTGCCCAGCCAGGAGGTAACGGCGGGCATTTGATCTGTTGCCTCTGGCGTTTGCAAAGCCTTCATGGCGCCGCAATCGGAATGCCCGCAAACCACGATCTCGCTCACTCTCAGCTGGATGCAGGCATATTCGATCACTGCTGAGATCTCGCACGAGCTCTGCCGATAGGGCGGCACAATATTGCCGATGTTGCGGCACACAAACAGTTCACCCGGAGCGGTTTGGGTGATTAACTCCGGAACGATTCGACTGTCCGCACAGGTGATGAAAAGCGTGTGCGGGTGTTGGCCCGACGCCAGATGTTCGAAGATGACGTGATCGCGCGGAAACTCGTTGTCGTGAAATCGCCGCACACCTTCCAGCAACCGGCGGATCGGTCGTTTGTCGCTCATGGTTTACCCCACCACAGCTTAGTTCGGCATTCTCCAAATACCCTTCGAAATCGCCACCACGATGGCATCTCGGCGCCCATGGCTCGCACTGCTAATGGTGTGAACTCGAGGTCGCGGCCCCGACGCGCGTAGCAAGTTCCGGCTGTGCCTTCAATGTCAGATGCTGGCCCGAGACGGCGCCAACCAAGCCCGCGGCGATGACGATGCTCGATACACCGATCAACGACCACAGATAGATCCCACGCGGCCGGAGCGGTTGCGGGAGCACCTTCACAGCCAGCGCAACCAGAAGCACGATCACCAGCGGCAGCAGAAAAACATTCAACACTTGTGCGGCGATGGTAAGCCACACCAGGTCAGGCGCGAACCAAACCATCGCGGCGGCGCCGATGACGCTGATTGAATAGATTCCATAGAACCACTTCGCTCCGAACGGATGGTGCTCCAGCGACCGTCGATGGCCGGCAAACTCGCTCACTCCCCAGGTGAGCGCCAGCGAGGAAACGATCGCAGCAACCATGGAGGCGCCGAGCACGCCGATGCTGAAGACCAGGCGTCCCATACGCTCTCCAAGAAATGGCGACAACTCCTTGCTGATCTCGCCGACGCTGTGCAGACCCCGCGAGGGCCCGCCAGAAATCAGCGCCGCCGCCGCAATCAATATGGCTCCTGTCAGGCACTGCGTGAGCACCGCGCCGATGGCAGTATCCCAGCGGGAAGCCGCGATGTCACCAGGCGAAAGTTTCTTGTCGGCAAAGGCGGATTGTTGGTAGAAGATCATCCACGGGCTGAAGACTGCGCCGATAATCGCCGCCACGAGAAACGTAAATTGGTGATTGCCGATAGGGAGATCGACAACATCCTTGCCCATACTCGCAAGGCTCGGGTGCGCGGCCCATGCGACGAAGAAAAAGGCGAGTTCAAACATACCCACGACGACCAGCGTGCGTTCCGTACGCCGGTAGGAACCGGTGGCTACGATAGCGAGAAGCGCCACCGTGGCAAACGGCAAACTGACGCTGCGAGGTACGCCATAGAGTTCGCCGATTCCGGCAATTCCGGTGAATTGGGTCACTAAGGTGCCGATCGCCGCTACCACCAGAGCCACCGTTGCCGGCCATGCCCACCCCATGCCAAATCGTTCGCGAACCAGTTCGCCGAAGCCGCGCCCTGTGCAGATGCCCAACCGCACCGTCAATTCCTGCACCATGTACAGCATCGGAATCAGCAACAGCACCAGCGGGAGCAGCCGATAACCCCACTGCGCGCCCGCCTGAGCGCCAGTCACGACATTGCCCGCGTCCGTGTCGGACAGCATGACCAAAAGCCCCGGCCCCCCGACCGTGATCCATTTGAGCGGGACGGTCCTGATGTCCATTTTTGGTGGAGCTTGAGTCGCCAATCGAGGAGTCCTTGAATTTCAGGGTTAAGGGGGAAGGTAACCTTCAACCAATGCAGAATTGTGAATACTCGCTGACATCAAACCGCAACCGCGAATGATCTGCGGAAGAAACGAGCCCTTGCGACGCACGCATTCTCAAGCCGTAACAGGGAAATGGAAATGTCAAAAGGAATCGTACTGATCGGCGGTTGCTGGCATGTGAATTTTTGGTTCAGGGAAGGTGACAGTAATTCGCGTCCGGCACCAGGAGTCTCGTCGACTCCGCTGGTTCAATCGCCGCTGACGGATTGAGCGGCGCCGGGCGAGCTTGCCTGCTCGGCGGCTCGGCGCAGTACTTGCGCCGTCTGCGTCAAGATCAGGGACGTCGGTACAAACATCGGCTTCTTCACGATGGTGAGAGTCAACTCGGCCCGCTCGCTATTGTGGCTAAAGCGCACGACGACATCGCCCATCGGCGTGTGCGTGGTGAGCAAGCCGCCGACACCGTCCGGATCGAGTTGAAGCGCAAATGTCCCTTCAGCACTTCCGCCAGTCTGGTTCCGCAGGCTCATGAGCGCCTGAAGTGTGACCCCTTGAAAAACGTGCGTCTTCGCCGTCGAACCGGGTCGCATCAGGACGAGGCTTTCGACGGGCTGGGGTAGCGGCGTTCGAGATCGTCGGCCATTCGGACGATCTGCCTCAAACTGGCTCGCACCAGAGGCCGCGGTTTACTTCCCGCCCAGCGCGACAGCCACTTCCGGCCGCCCGGCACCAGCACAGCGCCTCCGGCGATCACGAACGGAAAGCCGACGATGCCCGGAAGCACAATGCCCAGTACTCCGACGTAGACCATCAGCCAACCAAATTCGCGTGGAAAATGCTCGATGCGTTGCACGGCTCGCTCGAACTCGGCCTGCTCCTCGGGTGTGATTGCCTTTGCGCTCGCATCGGTTGCAGGCAAAGCTAAGGCAACAACGTTGTCGGGCTTAGCGGCGACAAGATCATTGGTGGATTCGTCGGCAGTCATGCACACCCTCCCATTCCGCGAGAATATCATCTTTCTGAATCGGCCGAGAAGTTGGCCAGCACATCGTCTTCCGTACACCAAACGGCTTCGGGAGGCGAAGTGTCTTCGAGCGAAGCCAGGCGCAGCGCTCGGCGAGCGCGGTTGTAAACCATGCTGGTGCCGAGGTTGCTGATGAGGATGACTGCCAGGCCGGGAAGACCAAAAGCGAGTGCGCCGGCGACACAGGCGAGATTCGGCGCCAACGCCAACCGATGCAAGCCCGCCATTCGTTCCTTGTTGTCGCGCGCCAATCGGGCCAATGCGGGCAGTGGAGCAATTGACTGCCCAAACAGAATCAGGTCGGCATCGTGCCAGTTGGTCTCATCCGCGCACGCGAGGGCGACAGACAAGTGGGCGTCGCCCAATTCGCGCAATCCAGGGCCAACGTGAACATGCACAGCGCTCACGCCGCGCTCGTTGAGGGCGCGTAAAAGACTTCGACGGGAGTCCGCATCTGTGCCGCTCAGAAACTGGTCGACACCGAGCCGTCGTGCCAATGGTTCCACCGCCGACGCCTTCTGTTCCGAGGTCAGCATTACGCGCAGTCCCGCGCGCTGTAATCGACGCACGGTGGAGGACGCCGCAAGGCTCGCAGCGCGCTGAAACCGCAGCCGCGCTACCTCGACACCGTCCAACTCGACTCGAAGCGGAGCGAGCCGAGCGCGGTCGAGTTTGCCGGTCAGCCGCAGCACGTGGTCTCCGTACTCGATGGCGACAAATGCGGCGCCAATCTCCCGCAAGACTGCTCGCCGGGCAATGAGACGGCGCGCGCGGCAGGCGCGCACCAGCGCCGGGCCACGAGGATCGCCGAGCCAGACTCCGGCCGCGGCAAGAGCGGGGAGCAAGCGGTCTTCTTCTACGCCCTTCACCTGGATCTCGGCCAGTTCGCATTCTGTGCGCCGCAACGATTCGTGGTCGTCCAGAATCACCCACGAAGTCGAAGCCAGGCGGCTCAATGCGTCGCCGGAGCGAATCAACGCACCATGGCGGAGAGCGACACGGACAGAACGCAATGTCTCCAACGGCGCGGCGACTCCCACCGCCGTGGAGTAGTCCGGACGCATGACCGAAAGCGACATGCCCGGTCCACCGACCAGAAGGCCAATTCCCGACGCAACCAGCGAGGGCCCTACTGTGCGATCCGCGAACTTCTCGGCCTGCTGGTTAAGAGCCCATTCGGCAGGGGCCGGCACGGTTGTCCCGATGAGAGCCTGCGATATCTGGGCCGCTCGCGTCTGCCACCCGGTGCGCATCGCGGCGAGTTCGAGTTGCCCAGCCAGAATCCGGCTGCCGGCCAGCACTTCGTCCCCCTTGATGCGTGTTGCCGGCACCGGATCGCCCCGCAGTCTGACCTCGTCCACTAATGCGGCGCCGTCGATGACCGTGGCATCTACCGGAATGCGGTCGCCGGCGCGTGCGCGGAGACGTTGACCTGCGGCGATCTCTGAAAGTGGCACGGTCTGCTCCAGTCCGTCGTCGCTGATCGCCAGCGCGTCGCCGGGCACGCCCACGCTATCATCCAACAGCGCCTGGTTCTCAACTTCCAGGTCGCGCCGGTAACGCTGTTCCCATCCGCGAAAGAACAAAAACATCACTGCCGCGGCGAAGAACTGGCCGCTCACGATGGTCATGGCCGCAATGCCGGTATAAAGCATGGGCAGGCCGATCTTGCCTGCGGTGAGTTGCTTGGTGGCGCCGCG
The DNA here is from genome assembly GCA_963745845.1 of uncultured Acidobacteriaceae bacterium. Classification (GTDB taxonomy): domain Bacteria; phylum Acidobacteriota; class Terriglobia; order Terriglobales; family Acidobacteriaceae; genus Telmatobacter. Next base: position 1,797,394 of record CAVUZE010000008.1, read on the forward strand.
GGCGGTGTCGAGATTGTTCACAACCAGCAGGGCAGCCGCGGCAGGCATGACAGCCGGAAGCACAAACTCACCCACTGTGCTCACGCCAAACGAGACATGGGCCATATCGAAATCGACCTTCTCGGCTCCCGGCGCAGCATGCGGATCTGGCGGCTCCTGCAACACGGTCTCCACGCGCCGAACCAGCTCCGCGGCGGACGTGACGCCCGGATCAATCTGGAGACTCAGCTTGCCGGCGTCGATGGTCACGTCAAGCAGACCTGGAGTCTGTCGCAGCGCATCCGTGATCCGGCGAGTCGTGAAGTGGTTGCGCGCACTGCCTCGATAGCGCACTTCCAGGCGGTTTTTTTTGAGGGTGAGAATATCGAGAGTCGTGATGACGCCGCCAATCCGACGCAGCTTCACGCTCTCTCCGGTCCGCCAGTTCGGTATCGTTTCGGATTGCGGATCGCCATTCCTCGCCAAGGCATCGGCGAGGCGATTCACGAGGGTCTCATGATCGCCGGGAGAGGCGCTGTAGCGCACGGTCGCTGTCGCCCGGAGGGGATCGATCTCGATGGAGCGCACCTCGGAAAGGCGAAACAGTAGACCCGCGAACGATGCTGCGCAGGCTTCCTGGCCGGATGCGAACAGACGAGGATCGGTGACCGACAGCATCCCGGGCCGGCTCTGCACCGACAGGCGGGACACCGGCGCGGTCAAGCCGTTACGGCTCCGCGGTATGGAAGGAGTCCCTCTTGTATGAGTTCGTCGAGGCGGCGCGATAACGTCGCATCATGGCCATCGAGCACGTTGAAAAGATCTTTCAACTTTCGCTGCCGTTGCTCGATTGCGTAGATCGTGTAGGCTACCGCGCCCGCCATAGCGAGGCCCGCGGTCACGTCCATCCAGTTTTCAAACACAGATCGCCTCCCAAACCTTCGTTCTCGCGCCGGCGCCATTCAACCGCATCAAGGATTAACCATGCTGTTCTGCGGGGCTCCGCCGATTATCTGTATAGCGCCCGCCAGGCCTTCGAGCATCAGTTTACCTCGCACTTCGGATTCGAGGTTCTTAGCCTCGCGGTGCGTGCGAAGGAAACGAGCAAACATCTGCAGCCCGGTCAACACCTGGGCTTCAGTCTGCAACATCCCAAGATGCAGGCGGAGACCGTGCACTCCGTCGGTGCCGCGCTTGCGGATTACCTGCATATCGTGGACGATGATAATCGGATCGCGGCCGATCAGCGATTCGTGCTGGCGCAAGAGGGCGACCGATACGTCGCGGCCGAGGAAATAGGTCGGCTCCTCGCGATTGAGGTCGAGGAAGAGGTCCAGGTTCTCTTTCAAGACTCTGCTCGCGACCGAGTTCCAGCCGGAGTCGATCACAAAAATGCGAAAGCGGGATTCCGCAGGTGGATCGACATGTGCCGCAATGGTCTCCGCCGACGCCCCTGCAGTTTCTTCCTGACGAGGCTCCCCCGCCGCCCCGCCGCTGATCACCGTCACTTCCCTTGACGACGCGGACCGCTCTGGCCGATTGGAAGAACCCGAACTCTCGACCTCTTCGATCATGGTGGCTCCTACGGCTTTGCGTGTGCGCGCAGAGAATCTTCGATGCGAACGGAAAAATCAGAAGGCCTGCCGCAGGGGCCTCAAGCAGTCGCCAGTGTATGGTGTGGGACGAGCACCCCGGATGTCACCATATCTTCCAGTTGGCCAAACATCACCGCATCATCCGCATTGATCACGTTAAAGAGGCATCTTAGCTGTTTCCGCTTTTGCTCGATCTCGAAAACGAGATAGCCGATCGCGACGACTGCCACTGCCCCACCGAGAATGTCACCGAAGCTTTCAAACATGGGCTCACCTCCAGAAGGATTCTAAAGTCTTGTCGCCGCGGCGGGCTCCAGGCGCTACGCCTCCATCATCACATGGTGAGCGGCCCCGCCCACGATCTCGATGGCGCCCGACATACCTTGCTTGTGCAGTTTGCGGCGCACATCCGCTTCCAGGTCCTTCGCATCGCGATGTGTATTGATGAAACGGGCGAACATCTTCAGCGAGGACAGGGCTTCCGTCTCGCTATCCAGCAAGCCCAGATGCAAGCGGAAACCGAGATGTTTGCGAAATCCGCTGGCCGTTACGTCGTGCACGGCGATAATCGGATCGTGCCCGATGAGACCCTTGTTCTTGCGCAGCAGTTCGACCGATTTTTCCTTGTCGAGGACATAGATGGGATCCTCGTGGGTAAGGGCGTGGATGAGCTCGAAGTTCTCGCTCAGGACCTTGCTCGCGGGGTGATTCCAGCCGGAGTCGATAATAAAAATCCGGAACCGCGACTTCTCGATGCGCGGATCGGAAGACGCCTGACTGCCTTCCGGCGATTTCCCGCCCGACTCCGATGTTGTTGCGGCGTTTTCCGCTGGTTCAGAAACGCTTTCCGGATGGGCAACTTCGGTTTCGCTCATGTTAATCCCCCAAATTGTTCCTAGCCCTGTTGGTAACAGACGATTCTTTGCGCCGTCTACAGGCAAGCCGTTAAAATCACGCGCGCGGACTTACTCGTAACTTTCCCCGTCCTGCAGTTCAGTCCGACCTCAGGCCGCTTCGGAGGGAATTTCCATCGTCTCGTCTTCCCGGATTTCCTCGACGGTGACCTCATTCTGCGGGGAGTCGAGAAGGTAGCCACTCGCGCGCAATTGCAACTCCAGCATGTGACGACGCTCGGCTTCTAATGCGGCGACCTTTCGCATGGGGAGGATTCCGTTCGCGAGCGCCGCCAGAGCAGCCACATTATTGGTCATCACGGACATGGCGATCCCAAAGCCCATCGTGAACACGCCGACGATGCACGTGATATTTGGCGCGAGGATGAGCGCCCAGCTTCTGCGCACATTGCTCTCCAGGCCGCGGGCGACGTCCAGCAGCTCGCACAGCTTGCCGAGTCCCGGCTCCATGAACACCACATGAGCCGTATCCGTAGCGATCGAGGTAGCGCCGCGCAGCGAGATGGAGACGTTTGCCTTCTTCAGCGCGATCGCGTCGTTGATACCGTCGCCGACGAAACAGACCTTGCATCCTTCTTTTTGCAGCTTTTCGACGTAGTCGGCCTTGTCGGTCGGTAGCACTTGCGCGAAGTAACGATCCATGCCGAGCTGCTCGGCCAGCCTGCGCGTGGGAGCTTCGTGGTCTCCGGAAATAATAGCGATATGCTTGATGCCGCGCGAGCGCAAGCCCTTGATGATCTCCGGCACCTCCGGCCTGACCGAGGCGCGCAGTTCCAGTGCGCCGCCGATCGCGTCGTCCACCGCCACCATCACCATGGTGTGGCCTTCATGATGGGCTTCGTCCAGCGCCGCTTCAACCTCGGGTGTGAGCGCAATGCCCTCCATATCCATGAAGCGGCGGCTGCCTACGCGGACCAGGTGGCCGTCAATACCCACGCTAATGCCATAACCCACCTTGTACTGCATGGAGTCGCCAAGAGGTAGCTCGAGCCCTTCCTCCGACGCCTTGTCCAGGATAGCCAGCGCAATCGGGTGATGGAACTTGCGTTCTGCAGCGGCGGCATAGCGCAGAATCTGGCGCTCCGAATGCCCATTGGCGGCGAGAATCCGCCCGATTTCCGGGCGCTCGCGGGTAAGTGTCCCGGTCTTGTCGAACAGTACGGTGTCCACTCCGCAAAGCAGATCCAGTGCGCGGCCGTCCTTCACCAGCACGCCACGCTGCGCACAAAGCGCCAGGGTGGAAAGCATGGCAAGCGGTGCGGCCATGCGAATGCCGGTGCCCATATCACTGTTCAGGACGGCGGCTGCGCCCTGCGGCCCCATTGTCCCGAGCGCCAGCGCACCGATCGCGAGAGTAGGGATGACGGCTTTATCGGCTAACTGCTCACCCTTGTGTTGCGATGCGAGCGTGTACCCGGCGGTATTGTTGAGAATCTGTGCAATCTTGGCCGTCGCGGTTTCGCCGCCGGACTTCTCCACCGCAACCTGCACCTTGCCGGCAACCATGACCGTGGAGGCGAACACCCGGTCGCCAACCCCTTTTTCCGCAGGAGTCGATTCGCCGGTCAGGGCCTGCTGATCGATCATCGCCAGACCTTCGACAATCAGACCATCGACGGGTACGACCTCGCCAGTGTGAACCATGACGATGTCGCCCTTGTCCAGTTTGTCGAGCGACACCTGGATTTCCACGCCGTCTCTCAGCAACCAGACGAACCGGGGCTGCTTGCCGAAGGCGCCCAGTAGCAGCTTCTTGGAGTTGTCCTCGGTACGGCGTACGAGAAAACGCCCGAACGAAAGACACCAGGCCAGAATGGCGCCGGCCAGCACTTGCCCGGTGAACAGACAAGCCAGCACGACAATGGAATCGAGTACATCGACACCGAGCCGCCGCTCCTTGGTGAGCACCTTCCACGCATTCTTGAAGCTTGGTATTGCGGTGTAGGCGAACAGGAGTGCCGCGACCGGGAGCAGCACTGGAGCCGCAAACTGGGCAAGTGCCGCAATGGGAAGCGATGCCGTGCAAATCGTCAGACTGCGATCGATCTTGTCGAGACCGGCGGGATGCTCCGCAGCCGCAAGCGCCGAGTCGAGGATTTCGACGAGCTGCGATGTGTTGAGCTGGCGCGGGTCGAATTCGATGTCCACGCGGCATTTGAGAGAGTCAGTGTCATAACGGTTCACCCCGAGCACGCTCATCAATTCGCGCTCGATCGCATCGCAGAGCGGGCGCTTGCGATGCAGTACCGGGTTGTTGAGTCGAATCGAGCCCATGCGCTCGCGTTCCACATGCCATCCGGTCACGCGGCCCGCATAGCGCCTGTAACGCACCACGCCATGCTGATCGCGCGCGGTGATCGATGGCGACACCTCCAGGGGTTTGCGGCACTCCGCCACATCACCGACAAGCAGCGAGGCCAGCCGCTCCAGCACACTCTTGCGCTGGTGGCGGCTTACGTCGAAACACAGGTCGACACAAGGCGCTTCCATCGGAGCGATGACCGCCACATCGATCGCAGGCAGCTGCAGTGCAGCCTGAAGGAAATGCCGACACGCCTCCGCGTCCGGCGCGCCAAACAGTTGAGCGCTTTCGATCCTGATCACTCCCGCACCGGGAAACACCAGCTTCATTGCGGGCTCGGCGACAATCTGGCCTTCATTCATCGGGGACCCTTATCTTTGCTGGAGCCTTGTCCGGCATGGGCAAGGAAGTTGCGGTACGGGGAAGGAAGCTTTTTGTAGAGCGATACGGTGCAAGTCAGACCGAGCGACACAGATGGGTTATTTTGTTTCTAGAGCGTCTATTGCCGCGCGCGCACCTTCGGAAAATCCGCGCATGATTGCATTCTCCGAAGGCAGTGCGTTGGCAATGAAGACTCCGGCGTAGGTAACGCCATAGGAACAGACGTAGGCAGTTGTATACGCCAGCCTGCTGAGTGACCGCATGGCGTCGGCGGCAGAATTCTTGGTGGATTCTTTCGTCCCCAATTCTTCAGCATTTCCAACCACAGCCTCCATCTCTTCCTCCATTTATCGTTGCCAGGATTACGATAGGAAGTTGCGGCAGCCGCTTTGCTTCAGGGCCGCGCAACCCATGTGGGTCATTTTGTTTCTAGAGCGTCCTTCGCCGCGCGTGCACCGTCCGCAAATCCACGCATGACCGCGTTTTCCGAAGGCAGCGCGTTGGCAAGGAAGACCGCAGCATAAGTAACGCCATAAGAGCACACGTAGGCACTGGAATAACCCAGCTTGGTGAGTGACCGCATTGCCGCTGGTCCTGCCACGCTCACCGCTTCCTTCATTTTGGCGGCATGTTCGGTCGCGGTTGCTGCGGCGTCTCGCATGGCATCGGCGACAGAGTTCATCGTAGAATCTTTCGTCCCCAACTCTTCAGGGCTCGCGGCTGCAGCGTCCATCTTTCCCCCTCAGACCTGTTTGTCTTGATTGTTGCCAGCATACGAGACGATCCCGTACGTGTCAAAGAGTTTGCGGACGTCGACTATGAACGCACCGTGAAAATCCCGCGGGCGCAAACAGGCTAAAGTCCGAAAAGCGTCCGCAACGTTGAGACCATTGTCTTCACGCAGTGTTGTCTCATCGCCGCTGGTACTGATTTCGCCGGCAAGCCCCCATTCGTTATCTCTAAAACCTGACCCATTCACGAAACTGGCACTGCCATGACTCCGGCGCTGGAAGAGGAGAGAATGGCGCGACGCTCCCTGGCTACATCCATTCCAATCTGAAGAATAGATCGGAAAGAATGGAACGATTCCTCTGAAATCTTCTCGTCGTCGAGATCGCGAACAGCTTCTCCAAGAATGGTCAGGAGGTCGCGCCAGATTGCATCCAGCGACTCGATCGAATCGACCTCTTGTGCGGCGTCAATCAGTGTCACCACTCGATTGCTATACACATCTGCAGCATTCTTCTGCTGCTTCTGCATCCAACGGTTCAGTTGCCAGATCCACGAGGCGACCATGAATCCCGTCGTGATGATAAGTCCCACGAAGTCCGCGTTCGTCTGGAGGAATGTTGGTTTGTCCTTGTCATAGAAGTCGAGCGCTCCAGGATGCAGTGCAGGGCCAAATCCCGTTTGCGGCTCAGGCCGGCGTACTTGCGCGAGCAGCAAACGCGCCTCTGTCAGTTGCGGCGGGATCTCCTCAATCAACTCCTGTTGCCGCTCCATCAGGACCCGCGTAATCGCCTGGATCGCAGATGCATTTACGCCATCGCGCGCCAGTAATGTGCGATGGACGGCGATCGTAGGCAGATCTTGAGCCGGAACAGGTGGGTCTCCCAAATATGCGCCCTCGGGAATGAAGGCGAGAAGAAATGCCGGATGTTTGATCTTCATTGCCACCGCATGCTCGATGGGAAGGAATCGGACCTTGTTCGATTGAATGAGCCGTTGGATCGACGGATTGCCGATTGCGCGCACGCGAAAAATCGCATCGGCCTGCCCGGTCAGAAATGCTTCGTCCGCGGTCTCGTCGTTCGAACCAACAAAGTGGAAGTCCGCCTCATGGAGCCCGAAATGCTCCGCCACCCGCAGAAAGGACTGAAACTGTCCCCCGGTTCGCGCCAGCGCGATGCGCATTCCGCGCAAATCCACAAAGTGCCGCATCTGCGAACTCTGCGGCACCATCAGTTGGAACGTATCGTCGTACAGGACCGCAACAATTCGTGCTGTTGGCCCGGGCAGGATGTCGGATTGTGCAGTGGCCAGCTGGGCGCGCCCGTCTTCCAGCATCTCGAGGTTTTTGGCCGTCCCTCCCGTTTCAACAAGCGTGATCCGGATCCTGGGGTAATGCCTCTCCACAACCGTCTTCAGCGCCCTGCCGAGGATGTAACTCTCGCCGCTCGAATCTCCGGCAGCCAGCGTCAGATGCTGCGTTTGAGTTTGCTTCCACAGGATGTCCGCGAGCGCAATGAGGAAACTCGCGCTCAGCAGGAGCATCACAATCCGAACAATCTTATTGGCGTCCACCTTCATGCCCGACTTGGCCATGTCCCAGAATGCACCGCGCGATGTTAATGGATTGTGAGCAGATTGGTCTCAGTTCAGATTAGTTAGAACTTCAGGCCACTCGGTCATGCCAATTGGAAAGTCACCGGGCTGAAAAACCACGTTCTCAAAGCGCGTCCATTTGCGACAAACTGCTCCGAGTCTCTATTTCGATTGAAATTGGGCAACCGAGGAAAGGATTCCAGGTCGGGCTTGTCCTTCCCAGATCTCAGAATTCTGGCCTGGGACGCAGGCCGGCGGCCTGCGAGTCCAGCATCAGAGCGGAAGAGCGGGCTTCCAGGATTCGAAAATCAACTCCACAAATAATCAATGTTGGAGCGTGCTCAGTCGGTTGAGCGTATTCTTCAACGCCTCCAGCTTCTCTCCCGCCGCTCCCAGCTTGCCTTCCGCAGTAAGCCGCTGATAATCCTCCAGGTCTTTCGCGGCCTCGGCAATCAGCCCGTGGAGATCGGAGGCAGTCGGGGGCGCCGAACTCGAATTCGCCGCGGGTCGTGGCGCTGCCTCACTTGAGCTTAAGGACGAGACGCCTCCGCCAAAGAGGGAAGTGAGGGCTGCTTCGAACGTCGGGCCGTAGGCGAGCCGATCCTGCAGCGCCAGCACAACCAGGCGTAACTCCGGCATGGGACTGCGCTCCGCTTGCAGGTAAATAGGCTCTGCATAGAGCAATGCGCGGCCAGAGGGAATCACCAGCAGGCTTCCGCGCCGTACGTGCGAACCTTGCTGGTTCCACAAGGTAAGTTGACCGGAGAGTTGAGCATTCTGGTCGATGCGCGCTTCGATCTGAAGAGGGCCGTCCACCAGTCTGGTCTTGGGAAAGTCGTACACCACGGAGGAGCCGTAGTTTGCGCCATCGCAACGCGCGGCAATCCATCCAATGAGATTGTTTCGGTTGGACGGAGTAAACGGCAGGATCTCGACAAACTCCTCGCTTGCTTCTCCGGGCAGTTTCATCAGCACGAAGTTCGGTTGCATCGCCTGCGTCGCCTGTTCACCGCCGTCGGCCATTCCCACTTCACTGGCAACCGTCCATAAGTCCTCGCGGTTATAGAAGACCTCAGGGTCTGTCATGTGATAAAGCCCGTAAACTTCCGCCTGCAATTTGAGCAGGGATTCCGGGTAACGCAGATGGTTGCGCAGGTCCGCGGGCATCTCCGTGGCGGCCTTGAACAGGCCCGGAAACACGCGGCTATATGCCGCCAGAATCGGGTCCTCCGGATCAAAGACGTAAAACGTCGTTGTGCCGTTATAGGCGTCAATCACCACTTTGACGCTGTTCCGCATGTAGTTAATCGACCGACTGTCCAGGCCGTAATGAGTTGCATAAGGATAGTTGTCCGATGTTGTGAACGCGTCCATGATCCAGGAAAGGCGTCCATCATTGCCAAGCACAATGTAGGGATCCTTTTCAAATGTAAGAAAGGGCGCCAGGGCTGCCGCGCGCTCGCGCACTTCCCGTCGCATCAGAAGACGGCTCTCAGAATTCACGTCATCGCTGAATGGCATTTTGGCTATATCGCCGCGGTCGAAGGCCAGCAGAACGCGGCGCAGGAAGCCGCCCAGCACGATGCCGCCGTCACCTTGATAGGACGTCAGATTATTGGTGTCGCCCTGCGGGTAGTTGAACTCCTGCTGGCGCGTCTTCACATAGACGTCGGTATCCGTGAGTTCGCCGAAATAGATTTCAGGTCGCGTGACATTGAGGCCATGTACCGTGCTCTGAACGGGCATGTTGCTCAGCATCAGAGTAGGCAATCCTTCCTGCGTGAACCCATTCACGGGGTTCATGGTGATGCCGTACCCATGGGTGTAAATCAGTTTCTCGTTGATCCAGTTGCGGCTGCTCTCGGGAAGCTTGTCGACATTCAGCTCTCGCGCGGCCAGCATCACTTCCTGCAGCTTCCCGTCGATTTCGTAGCGATCGATGTCTATATCGGGAAAGTCATAATAAGTTCTGATTTCCTGAATCTGCCGCAAGGTGTCCTGCAGCGCATGCCAGTCCCACAAGCGAATGTTTTTGAGGGTCGCCTGATTATTGGCTGGATCCGCCGCATCGACGGTTGTCTCCGCCGGGAACTGGCGCTGCACGAAACGATCCAGGCCGAATCCTCGCCGGGTCATCTCGATGTTGTCGGCGATATAAGATCGTTCGCGAACCAGCTCATTGGGCTTGACCAGAAAGCTGTTCACATACCAGGCGATGATGCCAAAGGCCACAAAACTCAGCGCCGCAGGAAGAATAGCTGCAAAGAGCCAGCGTCCTCGGGGCGCCCAGACCGCACACCCCAATAAGATTGCTGCCCCCAGGAACAAAGCAATGCTGGTAACCAACATTCCGGTGAGTGTCACATGCGCGTCTGTGTAGGTCACGCCATCGAAGATCGTGTGATGTTCATATAACTGCGCAAATCGGCCAAGATAAGTGCGAAGGCCAAGAACAAATAACAGAAATGCAACAGTGATGGAAAGTCCGCGCCAAGGCAATGGAATATAGGCAGCGCGGCGCTCGCCGAAAGCGCGCGCTCCGCTGGTGATGAGAATAAACAAACCAGCCAGCAAACACGTGATGACGGCAATGCTGAGAAGCCATCCGGCGATGAGATTCCAGACGGGCAACGTGAAGAGGTAAAAATTCAGAGGCTTGCCGAAGATCGGATCGGTGACGGTTCCTGAAGCGGCGGGAGCAAACCAGAATAGCGAAAACGCAGGCCACTCAGAGGCCATGGTGCTACCCGTGGCGACTGCGATCAGCAGCGAGGCGCCAATGGCGAGAATACGAAGAAAGGGCCTGACAGAGAAGTTTACTTCTCTCCCGCCGAAAACGATCGTGTGATCGAGAGGCAGGTCGTCGCGATGAGCTCGATTCAGAAGGAGAAATGTTCCATAGAGGAGGAAGAACGTGATCGCTGCAAATGCAGCGAAAATTCCCCATTGCAAGGCTAACTGCCTGGCGAACACCTCTCCGTATCCGAGCGAACGAAACCAGAGCAGCTCAACCCAATAGGACAATGCTGTGCGGCTTCCGAGGAAGACCAAAGCAATCAACGCAAAAAGAATAAGAAACTTGCCATTGCGACGCCTTGGAGGCAGAGCCTTCCTGGGCCAATCAATCGATTCGTGCATCTTTCACTCACCTTGGATGTGTACCGTCAACCACCAGAGTTTGATTGCCAACCCGTGAACTCCCGGTGGCATTGGAACGCGAGATACCGCGGTCATGCCTTTATACTCTAGTCTTCTTCAAACCGCTTTACAGTTTGGTGCGAACTGGGCGCCCGCGGACCTGCGGGAGACGCAGGCGCGAAACGATCTATTCACCAATCGACTGGAGCTCTTCTCTGCAAGGTTGGGAGAAGATCATTCGACTTTGGAACAAAGTCGTAATGCAGGAAGCTCAATCTGCGCTATGGAGAGAAAACCAGTAGTACCGCCGCCAGCAAAACATGCAACGTACAGGGCGGAGAGCAAACATACCGAAAAGTCCGTCGAACGAATGCAACTCACTCGGTTTGAATTGAACAGAGTTGCAGCGTGGGCACGCTCTTCGAATCCACAGGACCCTTGGTAGCCAACTAGGCCAGGTCATCGTATCGGCATTCATCCTGAACGTCCTTTTCCGCGAATGCCGCTGCGAGTTAACGTACAAGCGGTCATTCTTTGCCAAGGGGCTTCCGCACAAATCGCAAGCCCTTCGGCCGCAGCGTTCGTTGAACCGCAGTCTTTGCGCAGAGAATCGAATCAAGGTCTACGCTTGCGCGCTTTTAGGCTCTTCCTGATCCAGCGTCTTCTCAACTGCGTCGCTCGCATGAGATCCCACCCGACCGGATTGTTTCCCCGAATAACCGGTTGCGTCGGCTTGGCTCACCGTTCGCTGTGCATGGATTCCTTTGCGCTTGCGGGAAGAGAAGTAGTTCGCTACGTCGACTTTCTTGATGAGGCTCACGGCTGCTCCAGATTCACGGTTGCGTGCTTGAATGGTGCTCGTCTGGAGCGACGCAAGGAATGCTGAAGGCGAGAAAGTAAAACCGACGTCTATCCCAAGCATACGCCAACCTGGCCCCAGACGCTTCCTGCAAAGCCGTTCGAGATCTCCGGAGCTCATAAGGAATGCAAATGTCCAGATCGGCTTCCGGGGGCTTGTGATTCATCAAACGCGGGAGCGGAGGAGTTGGGACGAAGACCCGGCTTCTTTCTGTGCCAGGTAACGATCGACCGCGGTAGCAGCTTTGCGTCCTTCCGAGATGGCCCAGACCACCAGGGATTGACCACGGCGCATGTCACCTGCGGCAAAGATACCGTCCACCGACGACATGTAATCCGTTGTAGCCACATTGCCGCGGGCATCGAGGGCCACGCCCAGTTGTTCGATCATGCCGTTGCGTACCGGGCCAAGGAAGCCCATCGCCAGCAAAACGAGATCGACGTCGAGGGTGAACTCGGAACCTGCGATTGCCTCGAACTTTGGAGGCGGCCCAACACGTATCGCATGCAACTGACTTACTTCACCGTTTTCGTTCCCCGTGAACCGGATGCTGTTGATGCTCCAGTCCCGGATTCCGCCCTCTTCGTGCGCACTCTCTGTGCGCAGTTGCAGCGGCCACAGCGGCCAGGGGGTTGAGGCAGCGCGCTGGTCGGGAGGCTTCGGCATAATCTCAAACTGGTGGACGCTCTTGGCTCCCTGGCGATGGCTCGTCCCCAGGCAGTCAGCGCCTGTGTCGCCTCCGCCGATGATCAGCACGCGCTTGCCTTCGGCGCTGATGGAGGCTGCGGGATCAATGAAATCCCCTTCGTTGCGGCGATTCTGTTGGGGCAGAAACTCCATCGCGTAGTGAATGCCCTTGAGCTCGCGCCCGGGAATTGCCAGGTTGCGTGGCTGCTCGGATCCTCCGCACAGCAGGATGGCGTCATAATGCCCGGTCAGTGCATCGACCGGCACATTCACGCCGACATGTGCATTCGTGAGGAACGTGATGCCTTCAGCACGCATCTGTTCAATGCGCCGATCGATGACGTGCTTCTCAAGCTTGAAGTTGGGGATCCCGTAGCGAAGCAGCCCGCCAATCCGGTCGCTTTTTTCGAAGATTGTCACCGAGTGCCCCGCACGCCGTAGCTGCTGTGCAGCGGCCAAACCTGCAGGCCCGCTACCCACCACGGCCACGCGCTTGCCGGTGTTCTGCTCCGGCGGCTCCGGATGGATCCAGCCTTCGTCCCATGCGCGCTCCACGATGCTGCGCTCGATGAGCTTGATCGAGACGGGTGGCAGATTGATGCCCAGCACGCAGGAGGCCTCGCACGGCGCAGGGCAGATGCGTCCCGTGAACTCCGGAAAGTTATTCGTCGCATGCAGGCGGCGAACTGCGCTCTGCCACCGCCCGTTGTAAACGAGGTCGTTCCAGTCGGGAATGAGATTGTTTACCGGGCAACCAGTGTGGCAGAAGGGAACGCCGCAATCCATGCAGCGTGCGCCTTGCTCGCGCTGCTTCTCTTCAGGAAAGGGCTCGTAAATCTCAAACCAGTCTTGTACGCGTTCTTCCACCTTGCGCCGGGTTGGCTGCTCGCGTTCGATCTCCAGAAATCCAGTGACCTTACCCATGATGCACCTCCACGCCTGCCGTCACCGGAGGCGACGAAGGAATCGACGGCGCATACTCCGACTCAACGCGCGGTATGCCGAGCACGCGCTTGTATTCGTGTGGGAACACCTTGATGAATCGCTGTTGCGCGTCGGCCCAATGTTCCAGGATCCATGCCGCGCGTGGGCTGCCTGTTTGATCGCGATGGCGTTCGAGCAGGCCTTTGAGTTCGGCAACATCTTCATCGCTGGTGAGCGGCTCCAGGTCGACGCTCGCTTTATTACAGCGCCGTGTCGAGAAGTCTCCCTGGTCGTCATACACAAGCGCACGTCCCCCGCTCATGCCTGCCGCGAAGTTGCGGCCAGTCGTGCCAATCACAACCACCAGGCCGTTGGTCATGTATTCGCAACCGTGGTCGCCCACGCCTTCCACTACCGCCGTCGCTCCCGAATTGCGCACCGCGAATCGCTCGCCCGCAATGCCATTCAGGAATGCTTCGCCACTGGTCGCGCCATACAGCACCACATTGCCGACCAGGATGCTCTCTTCCGGCAGGAAGCTGGAGGTCTTCGGCGGGTAGGCGACGATGCGTCCACCCGAGAGCCCCTTGCCCACATAATCGTTCGCGTCCCCTTCCAATTCGAGCGTCACGCCTGTGGGCACAAATGCGCCAAAGCTTTGTCCGGCCGATCCAGCAAATTTGAAATGAATGGTTCCATCCGGCAGTCCCGCCGAGCCGTACCGTCGCGCAATTTCCCCGCCCAGCATGCCGCCCACCGTGCGGTGCACGTTGCGAATGGCGAAGCTCCCCGTCACCGGCGTTTTCGATTCGAGTGCCGGCGCTGCCTTGGCGATCAGTGCATGATCGAGTGCCTGGTCCAGTCCATGATCCTGCGCCTGCATTTTGCGCCGCGCCACGCGCGATGGCACCGTCGGCACATAGAGAATCTCGGAGAGATCGATGCCTTTTGCTTTCCAATGCGCATCGGCGATCGATGCGTCGATCTTGTCCACGCGGCCCACCATCTCGTCGACCGAGCGGAACCCGAGCTTCGCCATGTGCTGCCGCATCTGCTCGGCGATGAAGAAGAAAAAGTTGATGACATGCTCCGGTTGCCCACTGAAGCGCGCGCGCAGCACCGGGTCCTGGGTCGCGATGCCCACCGAGCAAGTGTTCAGGTGGCATTTGCGCATCATGATGCAACCCATCGTGATGAGCGGCGTGGTTGCGAAACCAAACTCTTCGGCGCCGAGCAGCGCAGCGATCACCACATCGCGTCCGGTCTGCAGCTTGCCATCGGTCTGCACCCGGATGCGGCTGCGCAGATCGTTGAGCAGCAGAACCTGCTGCGTCTCCGCCAGGCCAAGCTCCCACGGCAAGCCGGCATGTTTGATCGAGCTCAGCGGCGAAGCGCCGGTCCCGCCGTTATCCCCCGAGATGAGCACCACGTCGGCGTGCGCCTTCGAGACGCCGGCAGCCACGGTCCCCACGCCCACTTCCGAAACCAGCTTCACTGCGATCCGCGCTTTGGGATTGACATTCTTCAGGTCGTAGATCAGCTGCGCCAAATCTTCGATGGAATAGATGTCGTGATGCGGCGGCGGTGAAATCAATCCCACGCCGGGAATCGAATGACGCGTCTTCGCAATAATTTCGTCGACTTTGTGGCCCGGCAACTGCCCGCCTTCACCAGGCTTCGCGCCCTGCGCCATCTTGATCTGCAATTCGTCCGCGTTGACGAGATAATTCGTCGTCACGCCAAAGCGTCCGCTGGCTACCTGTTTAACCGCGCTGCGGCGGGAGTCGCCATTCGCATCACGCTTGAAGCGCTCTTCGTCTTCACCGCCTTCGCCGGTGTTCGACATGCCGCCGAGGCGGTTCATGGCAATGGCCAGCGTTTCGTGCGCTTCCTTACTGATGGACCCAAAGCTCATGGCTCCGGTCGTAAAGCGCTTGACGATTTCTTTCGCCGGCTCAACTTCGTCCAAGGAAATCGGCTCTTCGGCGTACTTTAGCTTGAACAAACCGCGCAGCGTGCACAGATTGCGATTCTGATCGTCGAGCAGATCTGTGTACTCCTGAAAAGTCGCAGGATTGTTCTGCCGCACCGCATGTTGCAGCTTGCTGATGGTCAGCGGGTTCAGCAAGTGATACTCGCCGCCCTCTCGATACTGGTAGTGCCCGCCTACCACAAGCTCTGTCTCCGACTCCGTCAGCGGCTGGAAAGCATAGCTGTGTTTCATCTGCGCTTCGCGCGCCAGCACATCGAGCCCGACACCCTCAATGCGCGAAGCAGTACCGGCAAAATACGCATTGACAAGCGACTGATTCAGGCCGACTGCTTCAAACACCTGTGCGCCGCGATAACTCTGCAGCGTGCTGATTCCCATCTTCGAGAAGGTCTTGAGCAATCCCTTGTTGATGGCCTTGATGAAATTCTTTTCGGCGTGGTTTCCCGTCACGTTGTGCGGCAACAGACCGCGCCGCTTTAAATCGTGCAGCGACTCGATGGCGAGATATGGATTGATCGCGCTCGCGCCATAGCCGATCAACAGAGCGAAGTGCATCACCTCGCGCGGCTCGCCGCTCTCGATGATCAGCGCTACCTGGGTACGCGTCTTCTCACGCACCAGCCGGTTGTGCACGGCGGCCATTGCCAGCAAGCTCGGAATCGGCGCATAGGTTGGGTCGACACCGCGGTCCGAGAGAATCAGCAGCGTATAGCCCGAAGCGACAGCATGGGCTGCGCGGTTGCTCAGGTCCTCCAGCGAATGACGCAATCCTGCCTCGCCATCGGCAGCGCGGAACAGTGCCGGCAGCGTGGTCGCCAGCAGATCGCCCGAAGAAACACGGCGCAGCTTTTCAAGGTCGCGGTTGGTCAGCAGCGGATGCGGCAGCTTCAACGTGTGACAATTGTCCGGCGCTTCATCCAGAATGTTGCGCTCGGTGCCGATGTAGCTGATGAGCGACATCACCAGCTCTTCGCGAATTGGATCGATCGGTGGATTTGTGACCTGCGCAAACAACTGCTTGAAATAGTTGAACAGCGGCTGCGGCCGATCGGAAAGGCAAGCCAGAGGCACATCGGTGCCCATGGAACCGACAGGCTCCTCGCCCTTGGCGCCCATTGGACCCAGCAGAATGCGCATGTCCTCTTCGCTGTAGCCAAAAGCACGCTGGCGCCGCAGCAGAGTTTCAGGATTCGACGCGATTGTTCGCGAAGGCTCCGGCAGTTGATCCAGTGTGACCTGCTGTTCTTCCAGCCATTTTCCATAAGGCTGGCGTGCGGCCAATTTCTGCTTGATTTCGGCATCGGAAATAATGCGCTTCTCGACCGTGTCCACGAGGAACATGCGGCCCGGTTGCAGACGGCCCTTCTTGCGCACATCTTCTGCCGGCACTTCAATCACGCCGGCCTCGGAGGCCAGCACAACAAGATCGTCCTTAGTCACGATGTAGCGGCCCGGACGCAGACCATTCCGATCGAGCGTCGCGCCAATCACGAGCCCGTCGGTGAAGGCGATTGCTGCTGGCCCGTCCCACGGCTCCATCAACGAGGCGTGATACTCGTAGAAGGCGCGCTTGTCTTCATTCATGTCGGGATTGCCCGCCCACGCTTCGGGAATCAGCATCGCCATGACGTGGGGCAGGGAACGGCCCGACTGATACAGGAATTCAACGGCGTTATCGAGAGAAGCGGAGTCGCTGCCTCCCGGCACAATCACTGGAAACAATTCGCCAATTTGATCGCTGTGCAGCGGGCTCCCCAGTACCGATTGGCGGGCGTTCATCCAGCTCACGTTGCCGCGAATGGTGTTGATTTCGCCGTTGTGTGCCACATAGCGATAAGGATGCGCAAGCTTCCAGCTCGGAAATGTATTGGTTGAGAATCGCTGATGCACAAGGCAGAGCGCGCTCGTCACCAAAGGATTGGCCAGCTCAAAATAGAACTTCTCAATCTGCGGAGCCAGCATCAGACCCTTATAGACAATGGTGCGGCAGGAAAACGACGGAACGTAAAAATCATCCTTGCCTTCGATTTCAGATTCGGCAACCTCGTTTTCAGTCCTGCGGCGCACGCGATACAGGAGCCGCTCGAACGCCTCTTCATCCAGGTCCTTCGGGCGGCCGACAAATAACTGCTCAATGTAGGGCTGCGAGGCGCGGGCTTCGCGGCCGATCGCGTCGCCATTCACCGGCGTGTCGCGCCAGCCGAGGACGGTCAGACCCTCCTCCTGCGCGATGCGTTCAAATACGCCTTCACATTGCAGACGGCTGCTCTTGTCCACAGGGAGGAAACACATGGCGACGCCATAAGCGCCGGCCTCGGGCAGCTGTATACCCAGCTCGCCGCACTCGCGGGAAAAAAACACGTGAGGAAGCTGGATCAGGATACCCGCTCCGTCGCCTGTCTCCGGGTCGCATCCCGCGGCGCCGCGGTGCGTCAGGTTGATGAGAACCTCGAGACCCTTGCGGATGATGTCATGGCTTTTTTCGCCGCGGATGTTGGCCACAAGCCCCATGCCGCAGGCATCGTGCTCGTTGCGCGGATGGTAGAGTCCTTGCGGGTTCGGAATGCGGTGACGGCTGTTCGATCGACCCATTGGATCCATAGCAACCTTCTTGATCTGCAAAGTAGAGTCGGGAGCGTCACTCAGACTCCGAAATACACAACTGCCCTGGCGCCCGAACTCGGAATCACCAAAAAGATTTTTCAACAGGTCCATCGGTATGGACCGTACTGCGTCTGGGGTTCGCCTGAACTCTTTACTATAAATGAAAATCCGTTGAATCGCTGAAGCTGTTCAGAAGCTTTTTGAAATCAACAGTCATTTGCGAATTCTAAAGCCGGCAGATCAGCAGTTCCCGCTCGTAGATCATCTCCGGCGGCAAGTGGTCGTGAAGATTGATGAACAGCTCCTCATGCGCCATCACTTCCTTCCGCCAGGCAGCGCGGTTCACGGCCATCAGCTCGTCAAAAGTGCCCCGTGAGAAATTCAAACCGGTCCAGTCGATGTCCTCGTAGCGCGGAACCCAGCCGATTGGCGTCTCCTGACCCTGCGTGCGGCCATGGACGCGTTCGACGATCCAGCGCAACACGCGCATGTTCTCGCTAAAACCAGGCCAAAGAAACCGCCCCTCCGCGTCCTTGCGGAACCAGTTCACATGAAAAATCCGCGGCGTGACGGCCAGGTCTCGTTGCATTCGGATCCAGTGCCGGAAGTAGTCGCCCATGTGGTATCCGCAGAAGGGAAGCATTGCCATCGGGTCGCGCCGCACCTGGCCGACTGCGCCTGTCGCTGCCGCTGTCGTCTCCGATCCCATGGTGGCACCTCCGTAAACTCCACTTGACCAGTTGAACGACTGATAGACCAGCGGCAAAGTGGTCGACCGCCTGCCGCCAAAGATAATCGCGCTGATCGGCACTCCGTTTGGCGATTCCCAGTCCGGATCAATGCTCGGGCATTGGGCAGCAGGCGCCGTAAAGCGGCCGTTGGGATGGGCTGCCGTCCGTCCGGTCTCTTTTCCGATCTCCGGCGTCCACCGCTCCCCGCGCCAATCGAGGCATTCGGCCGGCGGTTTCTCGGTCATGCCCTCCCACCACACGCCACCGTCAGGCGTAAGCGCCACATTTGTGAATATTGAATTCCGCGCCAGGGCCGCCATCGCCATGGGATTCGTCTTCACTCCGGTTCCCGGCGCGACCCCGAAGAAACCCGCTTCGGGATTAATGGCGCGCAGACGACCCTTGGCATCGGGCCGGATCCATGCAATGTCGTCACCGACAGTCCAGACTTTCCAGCCCTTCATCGCCGCCGGCGGAATCAGCATGGCGAAGTTCGTCTTTCCACACGCCGAAGGAAATGCTGCAGCCACGTAAGTCTTCTCGCCCTCCGGATTCTCGACCCCGAGGATCAGCATGTGTTCGGCCATCCAGCCTTCGTCGCGTGCGATATTGCTTGCGATGCGAAGCGCGAAGCATTTCTTGCTGAGCAGGGCATTGCCGCCGTAGCCCGAGCCATACGACCAGATCTCCCGGCTCTCGGGAAAATGCACAATGTATTTGGTCTCATTGCACGGCCAAGGAACATCCGGTTCGCCGGGCTTCAGCGGCACACCCACGGAATGCATGCAGGGCACCACGCGCTTTTCGTCCTTGTCGATTTCCGCGAATACGGAAGCGCCGATCCGCGCCATCGTGCGCATCTGCGCCACCACGTAAGCGGAATCCGTCAGCTGCACCCCAATCCCTGACAGCGGGGATCCAACAGGCCCCATGCTGAAGGGCAAAACATACATGGTCCGCCCCTGCATCGATCCGCGGAATAGCTGTTTCAACCGGCGTCGCATCGCATAGGGGTCCTCCCAGTTGTTGGTGGGGCCCGCCGCCGTGCGCGAGAAAGAACAGATGAATGTTCGATCTTCGACGCGTGCTACGTCGCCTGGAACGGAGCGCGCATAGAAACAGCCCGGCCACTTCTTTTGATTCAACCGAATGAAAGTTCCCGAGCGGATGAGGCGCTCGCAGATTGCATCATATTCGGCCCTCGACCCGTCGACCCAGTGAATGGCATCGGGCCGGCAGAGATCGGCCATCTTCTCGACCCAGCGAACCAGGTGCTTGTTCGTCGTGGGCGGTGCGTTGTTCGAAAGAGGCTCACTTGCAATCGCGGATGGCTTCATGCGATGTACTCGTTTCCTGCCGAGGAACCTGCTCTTCAGCAGCGGCGCCCGTCGCTGCGCGTCTGAAAGTCAACAATAACAGCATTCGGCGGGTCAGTTCACCCGCCTGCGCCTGGCGGTCCTGCGCCGCGTCCAACTCGGATGCTCTTGCAGTCCGAGTTGGCCTCTGATATCAATGGAACGCTCGAGCCGAGCTGCATGAGACCCATTCGAAGATTGCGAAGAGCCAACTCCGGCGCAAGCGCATTTTGTCTGTCTGCTCTCCTGATTCTTGGCGGCTTGCTTGCGTCGAATCACTTGTGGAGTCAGATCGCGCCGTCCGTCGCGGATTTGCATCGCGGCTTTGCCGATCCGCCAGATTCAAGCCGCATCATGATGCGCTGGTGGTGGTTCGGACCCGCTGCTACCAATGACGAAATCACTCGCGAGTTGCAACAAATGAGATCCGCTGGCATCGGCGGTGTCGAAATTGCAAATCTGTATGCGCTCGCACTCGACGATCCCCAAACCGGCTTTCACAATACGCCGTATCTATCCTTAGAGCATCTTGCCGCGCTGCATTTCGCCGGCGAGGAAGCACGCCGCCTCGGTCTTCGCGTAGATGTGACGCTGTGCAGCGGCTGGCCTTTCGGCGGTCCACACATTCCAATCACGCAGGCTGCGGGCAAATTGCGCGTCGAGACCAGCCCCATCGCGCCGGGCGCAACGTTTGCCCTCGCCCCTCCCATTGATACCGGCGAATCGCCGATTGTTGCGTTCCTCCTCCCCGATTCCGCTACCACTGCCCAACTCGCGCAGGCCCAGCCGTTCGCCCCCCCAGCCGGGGGTCGCTATTCCTTTGCTGCGTCCGACCAGCCACGCCAGCTCATCTCCTTCATCGCCAGCCGTACCGGAATGATGGTGAAACGACCGTCTATCGGAGCCGAAGGATTTGTGCTCGACCACTATGACCGGGCCGCGGTCGAAAATCATCTGCACGCAGTCGGCGATAGCCTCCTTTCGGCATTTGGCGATCACCCGCCGTACGCGGTTTTCAGCGACAGCCTCGAGGACTACGCCTCCGATTGGAGCCCTGCGCTGCTCGACGAGTTCCAACAGCGGCGCGGCTACGACCTTCGCCCGCACCTGCTGGCCTTGATCGAAGATGCCGGGCCCGAGACAGCTGCAATCCGTCACGACTGGGGACAGACTCTCACCGAGATGGCCAACGACGCTTTCCTCAAGCCAATACACGCGTGGGCGGAAGAACATCACACACAATTTCGCTCGCAGACCTATGGATATCCGCCCGTTACGCTGTCGAGCAATCGCTTTGAAGATCTGCCGGAGGGAGAGGGCAAGGCGACCTTCCTGATGTGGAGAGAATTTTCCGACACGCGCTGGGCTGCGTCCGCCGGCCATCTCTTTCACAACCCGGTCATCTCGTCCGAAACTTGGACCTGGCTCCATTCTCCTGCCTTCCGTGCCACGCCGCTCGACATGAAGGCCGAGGCCGACCTGCATTTTCTGCAGGGGATTAATCAGCTCGTTGGGCACGGATGGCCGTATTCGCCGCAGTCGGCTGGAGAGCCGGGCTGGCGGATGTACGCGGCTGGGGCATTCGATGCGCATAATCCCTGGTTCTTCGCCATGCCCGACCTGATGGGCTATCTGCAGCGGGTGAGTTGGGCGCTGCGCCAGGGCGAGCCCGCCAATGACGTGGCACTGCTGCTGCCGAACGACGACGTCTGGGCTTCGTTTAAAGCTACAGTGCAGAAGCGCCTGTCGCCCACCTCGGCAGCAGGTTTTGACGAGTCGGGGTCGAACGTTAGCGTCGATGAGTCGATGGATCAGTTTCTCGGTAAGCAAGTGATCGCGCAAATTCTCGATGCCGGATTCAACCCAGACTTCATCGATGCCGATGCCATCGATACCGTGGGCATTCCGTACAAGGTCCTCGTACTCCCCAACATCGACCGGCTGCCTGTTGCCACGTATGAAAAAATCCTCGCCTTTGCGCAGAAAGGCGGAATCGTCCTGGCTACCGGCCGCCTTCCATCCACAGCTCCAGGCTTCCTTCATACGGTCGAGCAATCCGCGCGTATCCACGAGATTTCGCAGCAGCTCTTTCACGGAAAAATTCCTTCGGCACATTTTGTTGAAGATGAAACCAAGCTCGGTGCGGAGCTTGGCCACGATGCCGCCCCGGACATGACGTTGTCCCCGCGCGCGCCCGCGATCGGTTTCATCCATCGCAAGCTCTCCGGCGCCAACTTGTACTTCGTGGCCAATACTTCAAACGAAACGAAGCATGTCACTGCTCAATTTCGCGATCGCGCAAAACAGGCGGAGAGCTGGGACGCCTTTACCGGAAAGATCACCGGCCTTCCCGATCCGGCGAAGATCGATCTCGATCTCGCGCCGTACGAATCGCGCCTGATCTTCTTCTCGGACGAAGCAATGAACGCGAAACCCGCGCCGTTGCGCCGAGAGGACGCGATTGCAGATCTGTCTCAAGACTGGAAGGTCGCCTTCGGCGAAGCGGGAAAGGCAGCCGAGATGAAACGGCTCGACTCATGGGCAGGCGACCCGCAGACGCAGTTCTTCTCCGGCACCGCGACGTATGAGAAGGACTTCGAAGTCAGCGCCGGTCAACTCGCGCCTGCGGCGAAGCTCCTGCTCGACTTCGGCAAGGCCACGCCAGAGCCCTTGCCATCCCCGCCCGGTAAAACCAACATGCGCGCCTACCTCGACCCGCCGGTGCGCGAGGCGGCGGAAGTTTTCGTCAATGGCAGATCAGCCGGCATGGTCTGGCGGCCTCCTTACCGCATCGACGTCACATCTCTGTTGCACGCCGGCTCAAACCATCTGCACATCGTGGTTGCGAACACAGCGATCAATGAGCTGGCCGGCCAGTCACTGCCTGACTACCGGCTCCTCTGGGCCCGCTATGGCATGCGGTTCGTTCCTCAGGGCATGAATGACCTGCATCCGCTCCCATCGGGCCTTCTTGGTCCAATCACTCTCGTTGAATCGACCCCAATTCACTAAGCATCCTCCGGCAGAGGCGGAGGCTTTGTGATTGGCTGCCCATCAAAGGGGATCCTATGGAAATCTTCCAATGCCCACAGCAGACCGTCGTCCGCGCCGTATGCGCACCGGTTGTTAGCCCCGCGCTTCAGCGTTGGGTTGGCGAACCCAATTTATCGGGAGTCCTGTAGGGACGGAGCTCATGCTCCAGGACCTACTCACGATTTGGCAACCACTATCCGAAATTACAAAATTGTCAATCCGCACTCTCTCCTCTTGCGGCCAAATCCAGCCGCCAGCTACACTCCTCCCCATGACAAAAATGCGCCTTTACCCCGTTCTGCTTTCCGCGCTGTTTTTTCTCGCCGCAACATGCAGCCAGGCGCAGGATTGGGCCAAGGCGCGCCTGGTCGCTTCGCCGCGTCATCATGAATATGCCACGCTGAAGCACGGTTCGCGGAGCGTGCAAGCCTTCGTCGTCTATCCCGAGGTGAAGGAAAAGGCGCCGGTCGTCATTTTGATCCACGAGATCTTCGGCCTTTCCGACTGGGCCAAGGAGATGGCCGACGAACTAGCCGCCGAGGGATTCATCGTCGTTGCCCCGGATCTGCTTTCGGGCTTCGGTCCCAACGGCGGCGGATCGAGCGAGTTTCCAAGCCAGGACGCGACCGTGAAGGCTGTCTCCGGTCTCGATCCAGCCGGTGTCCTCGCCGACCTGGATGCAGCTGCCGATTACGGCAAACACATTCCCGCAGGAAACGGCAAGATCGCGGTCGTCGGTTTCTGCTGGGGTGGAGGCAAATCGTTCGCGTTTGCCGCCCATCGCAAAGATCTCTCCGCCGCGTTTGTCTTCTACGGTTCCGGCCCCGCGGACGTTTCCGCGATTACGGCGCCGGTTTACGGTTTCTACGCCGGCAACGATGCGCGCATTGGCGCCACCATTCCCGATACAACCGCGGCGATGAAGGCCGCCGGCAAGGTCTACGAGCCGGTGACCTACGAGGGCGCTGGCCACGGCTTCATGCGCGCAGGCGAAGATCCCGGCAATACCAACCCAGCCAATAAGACGGCCCGAGACCAGGGTTTTGCTCGATTGGTGAAGTTGCTGCATGAGATGAAACCCGCCCAGGCTGCGAGGGCCAACGCGCCTTCCCGTCCGGTCGCAAAAGAGGCAGTTAAACTTTGCCACGATCGATCGCAAACCGGTTCTGGTTTGTAATCAGTCGGTCCTCTCCACGCGTAACAACTCTTCTAAAAGCCGGTCTGGCGCGGGCAATGTGTTTTCCTGCGCCGACAGCCCATTTCGCCGACGCCGGTACCATCATGACAATGGTTCACGCACAACCCGAATGGAGAAGGGAACTGCGCGCAATGATCGCGCTCGCTGTTCCGGTGGTGCTGAGCGAACTGGGCTGGGTGGCGCAGGGTGTGGTCGACAACATCATGGTTGGCCGGCTCGGGCCGGAAGCCATCGGCGCCGTCTCCCTGGGCAACGCGGTCTACTACACCCCTTGCTTGTTCGGAATCGGCCTCCTGCTCGGCCTAGATACGCTTGTTTCGCAAGCCTACGGCCGCCGCGATCACGACGAGTGTCATCGCTGGCTCGCGCAAGGTGTTTATCTTGCCTGCATCGTCACGCCGTTTCTCATGCTGCTGATCGCGGTAGTGAGCTATAACTTTGCCCGCTTCGGAGTCATTTCCGCAGTCGCCGCTCCGGCGAGCACCTATCTGCGAATTCTCAACTGGAGCACCCTGCCGCTGCTGCTCTACGGCGGCATTCGGCGCTACCTGCAGGGCGTCGGCCAGGTGCGCGTGATTTCCGTGACGTATGTTCTATCCAACCTGCTCAACTGGGCCGGCAACTGGGTATTGATCTACGGCAAGTTTGGATCGCCCGCATTCGGAGTCGACGGTTCAGCGATTTCCACCTGCATTGCGCGCTTTGCGATGGCCGCGGCGCTTCTCGTGTTTGCCTGGCGGTACGAACGCCGGCGTGGTCACCCGCTGTTTCGCCGCTGGGCTGCTCCACAATTCGACCGCCTGCGAAAGCTGGTCCGACTCGGCTCTCCGGCTGCCGGGCAGATCCTCCTCGAAGTCGGCGCCTGGAATCTGTCCACATTTTCCGCTAGCTATCTTGACCCCGTTGCCCTGGCCACGCACGCCATCGCTCTCAATTACGCCAGCATCAGCTACATGGTGCCGCTGGGCGTCTCAGCAGCAGCAGCCGTCAGCGTCGGCCACGCTATCGGTGCCGGCAACCCAGCGCGCGCGCGCCGCGCCGGATGGCTGGCGTTAGGCCTTGGTACGAGCTTCATGCTGGTCGCCGGCGTAGTCTTCCTCGTTGCGCCGAAACCGCTCATCTCGCTCTACACCAGCGACCCGCGCGTGCTCGCTGTCGGACCGACATTACTCTGGATCGCCGCAGCCTTCCAGGTCTTCGATGGAATTCAGACCGTCTGCACCGGCGCATTGCGCGGCCTCGGCGAAACCCGCGTTCCGATGATCGCCAATTTTGTTGGCTACTGGATTCTCGGTTTGCCCCTCGGTCTGACGCTGTGCTTCGTGCTGCACTGGGGAATCTACGGCACCTGGATCGGTCTCACCGTCGCGCTCGTCGTGATTGCCTCGGCGCTTCTGGTGAGGTGGCGTAACGATTCAGCTCGAATCGCTCTGACTTCCTGAATTAATTGCACTTGGAGCCGATCTCGCCCTATCCGGGCCTCGCCATCTCAGCTCTTCTCACCATGCGAAAACTGCACCGCAAATTATGCCTCTTTTTGAACGCATCAATGAATCATTGCTGATCCGGTTACCTTGAGCGAATGCCATGCGTCCCATCGTGGTACGAGCCAACCGATAAGTGACTATAATCACCCAAGTAGAGTAGTGGTTCAGCTCGTACAAGAATTTATTTGAAGGGATTCCCGCCAAATGGCGACAGGAGACCTGGCCCTGGGTCAAGAGCAGGGCGCCTTAAACGCGCAGAAGCTCGTAGCCAACGATTTCAGCATTATCGTAGCAACGGTTAACGGTTCCGGCTCGCAATCCGCCAATAGCGTTCTGCTGAAAAGCATCTTCGGAATGGGTGTCCCGGTCAGCGGGAAAAACCTCTTCCCCTCAAACATCGCCGGCCTGCCCACTTGGTACACCATTCGCGCCAGCAAAGACGGTTACGTTGCTCGCAAGCGCGGCTCGCAAATCCTGGTGGCGCTAAACCCCGAAACCGCCAAGCAAGACATGCTGGAACTCGACGCCGGCGGCGCAGCCATCTACGAGGAAAGCTTCAACCTCAAACAATATCGCGAGGACGTCGCCTGCTACCCGGTGCCCTTTGACAAGCTCACCGCAGCGATCTGCCCTGAGGCCAAGCTGCGCAAGCTGGTTCGTAACATGGTCTACGTGGGCGTCGTCGCCCAGCTTTTCTCGCTTGATCTCGCGGTCGTTGAGACCGGCCTCAAGAAGCAATTTGCAAAAAAGCAGAAGGTCTTTGACCTTAACTTCGGCGCCGTCAAAGCAGGCTTCGATTACGCTCAACAGAAACTGACCAAGCAGGATCCCTACGTCATCGAGCGGATGAACCAGACCGCTGGCAAGATCATCATCGACGGCAATGCGGCCTGTGGCATGGGTGCTGTGTTTGCCGGCGTCACTGTCGTCGCGTGGTATCCCATCACGCCATCGACTTCATTGATTGAGGCCACAACCGACCTGCTCAAAAAGTTCCGCGTCACGCCAGAGGGCAAGGCGACCTTTGCTGTCGTTCAGGCAGAAGACGAGTTGGCAGCAATCGGTATGGTGCTCGGCGCAGGCTGGGCCGGCGCGCGTTCCATGACCTCAACCTCCGGCCCCGGCATTTCGCTGATGGCGGAGTTTTCCGGCCTCGGCTACTTCGCTGAAATCCCCGGCGTTATCTTCGATGTGCAGCGCACCGGTCCTTCCACCGGCATGCCCACGCGCACATCGCAAGCCGACCTGCTGTCGACCGCGTTTCTCTCGCACGGCGACACCAAGCACGTCGTCCTGTTGCCCGGCTCGGTGAAAGAGTGCTTCGAGTTTTCGATGGCAGCCTTCGATCTGGCCGAGCGCCTGCAGACGCCGGTCTTCGTTCTTACCGATCTCGATCTCGGCATGAACAACTGGATGTCTGAGCCGTTCCAATATCCCGACAAGCCGCTCGACCGAGGCAAGGT
Source organism: uncultured Acidobacteriaceae bacterium (assembly GCA_963745845.1). Taxonomy (GTDB): domain Bacteria; phylum Acidobacteriota; class Terriglobia; order Terriglobales; family Acidobacteriaceae; genus Telmatobacter. Next base: position 1,824,362 of record CAVUZE010000008.1, read on the forward strand.
GCTCACTGCAGAAGATCTCAATCGCCTCGGCGGCTTCGCACGCTATCGTGACGTAGACGGCGACGCGATTGGATGGCGCACTCTGCCCGGCACGCGTCACCCCAAGGCCGCGTATTTTACGCGGGGTTCCGGCCACAATGATGCCGCAGGCTACACGGAGAAGCCCGACGAGTACCAGGCCGTGATGGATCGCCTCACGCGCAAGTTCGAAAATGCGCGCAAGCTCGTCCCTGCGCCGCTGACGGTGAAGGACAAGTCATCCAAGATCGGCTTCCTTGCCTACGGAACCACCGACTTTGCCCTGCGCGAAAGCATGGACCAGATCAATAAGGAATGCAAACTCGACGTGGATTATCTCCGCATTCGTGCCTATCCCTTCGCCCACGAGATTCACGACTTCGTCGCTTCGCATGAGCGCGTCTACGTCGTCGAGCAAGATCGCGACGCACAACTAGCCAGCCTGCTCAAGCTCGATCTCCCGCCCGATCAGGTTGTCAAACTGCGCAGCATCCTGTTCTATAACGGACTGCCGATGGACGCCCGCAGCATCACCGATGAATTTGTAACCAAGGAAGGCCTGTAGAGGAGATTTACCGACCGGCGTCAATTCGCAAGGATATGGGTGCCCCAGGTCTCGCTTTTGAAACCTGGGAAAGCATGGAGTGAACCCCCAGCACGAACTCCAAAATCCAAGGTTTGTAACACGTCACCAAGTTTTGTAACAGGGCACGACTTCAGTCGTGCCGAAACGGCGCAAAAAAAAGATTCGGGGCTTTAGCCCCTGCGCGTTTGCAATACCAGCTTGAAGGGCACGGGCTTTAGCCCGCACATATGAACACAATGATCGGGGCTTGAGCCCCTGAGGGAATTATGGCAACCGCAACACCAACTCCAAAGGTCAATCACATCGGCCTTCCTATCGTTGAATACCGCGGCGGCAAGTCGACACTATGCGCAGGCTGCGGCCACAACGCCATCTCCGAGCGCATCATCGACGCCATGTTTGAAATGGGCGTCGAGCCCGAGCGCATCATGAAGATGAGCGGTATCGGCTGCTCCTCCAAGAGCCCGGCCTATTTCATGAGCCGCTCGCACAGCTTCAACAGCGTTCACGGGCGCATGCCGTCGGTCTCGACCGGCGCCATCCTCGCGCAGCACCAGATGCAGATGCTCGGCGTCTCCGGCGACGGCGACACCGCCTCCATCGGCGTCGGCCAGTTCGTTCACCTGTTGCGCCGCAATCTCCCCATGATCTACATCATCGAGGACAACGGCGTCTATGGCTTGACCAAAGGCCAGTTCTCCGCGACCGCCGACATCGGCTCCAAGCTCAAGACCGGCGTCATTAACGACCTGCCGGCCATCGACACCTGCGCTCTGGCCATCCAGCTTGGCGCCACATTTGTCGGTCGTTCCTTTTCCGGGGACAAGAAGCAGTTGCTCGCCATGTTGAAGGCGGCCATCGCCCACAAGGGCACCGTGATGCTCGATGTCATCAGCCCCTGCGTTACGTTTAACGATCACGAAGGCTCGACCAAGAGCTACAAATTCATGCAGGAAAACGACGAGCCCATCAATGAAATCGGCTTCGTCGCCAGCTTCGACGAAATTGACGTCGACTACGATTCCGGTCAGGTCTACGACGTGCAAATGCACGACGGATCGAACCTGCGCCTGCGCAAGTTGCATGAGGATTACGATCCCACCGACAAGGCCAACGCCGTGCGCACGTTGATGGAAGCCGAGGAAAAGAACGAAGTCCTCACCGGCGTCTTCTACATCAACACCGAGAAGCCGACATTCATCGACCTGCTTGGTTTAGTTGACGAACCGCTGGCCACGCTGCCCGAGTCACTCACGCGCCCGCCGAAGTCCGCGCTCGACGCGCTCATGGCCAACCTGCAATAGGCCACCTTCAAAGGCTCACGAAAAGCCCCGCGCAAGCGGGGCTTTTGCTTTTATAGGATCCCAGTTAGATCTTCCGGATCATGCTGAGGGTGCCGGGGATGGAAGCTTCGCACCGCTCAAACTTTTCGGTTGGAGTATTCTCGGCGTGTATGAAAGGCCAACGCATCCTTTATCAGGAAACGGGGGAGTTGGGAGCCGGATCGAGCACCAGATTGGGTGCCCCACATCTCGATTCTGAGATGTGGGATAGCACGGACCCCTTTGGCTGCGGGAACTGCACGAAAACCGGCTCGCGTGCCACTAGACCTGCTCCCGCAGGGAGCGCGTACGTTAGCCCAGGACGAAGTCCTGGGAACGGAACGCCATTCGGACCCCAGCCCCGTAGGGGCGGCGCATTCTGGTCGGGCATCGAGGGATCTGCTTTTTTACGGAGCTTCAATGCGCACTCTGCGAAGAATTTCCCTTTCTCAGCGCACAATGAAAAGCAGCGTAAGCCGAAGGCCGGAAGCTGATCGCTGAAAAACTGTCCCTAAGCCCAATCCCGAGACGACTCTGCGGAAAAGTTCAATACGCAGACGACTTTGGCGACACAGACCGCCGCCAAAGTCATGAAAACAAGGACTTTGCTCCCAGAGTCCGGGGGGAGGGGACTCGCTCGACCAGCCGTCGACCCTGACAGAACGCTCTTAAGTCCTTGGTCGAGAAATATTTCGCCATAAGCGATTGAGTCAATTAAGGTTAGCGCAAGTTATTGATTCGGCTAAGTCCAATGGACAGAGATATTTAGGTAGAAATGAGGGGAGGGGGTACCCGGGTACCCCTAGGCGAGGAAGATCGGAGAAGGGAAAGGACGAAAGCACGAGGACTACCGGGCGGCTGCGATCCGCACGCCCATCTCATTCAGCTTGGCCCTTGCCTGTGCAGCTTCGGGCGTTTGCGGATGGCGCTGAATCAGCGAGCGCAGCTCGTGTGTTCCTGCATCACGCCTGCTCTCGGCAATCAGCGCGAGGCCCTTGTGCAACTGAGCCGTGGCCGCCTTCGGGCTTCCAGGGAACTGCTCCAGCACCACGTCGTACGCCTTCACAGCATCGTCATAATTGTGCTGCCGGTAGGCAATCTCGCCCAGATAAAACTGCGCGCCGCCCGCCATCGGATCCATCGGATAGTAGTGAATCACGTCCTGGAATTCGCTTGTCGCCAGCGGGTATTTGGCCGCATTAAAGTCGCTCAGCGCCGCTTGGTACGTCTGCTCCAGCGGCGGAGTCTGGCTGATCGGCGGGGCCGAGTTCATCGCTCCCGGCCCGTTGGGTATGGGCGCTGTTCCGTTCGGCATTCCCGGCGAACCACCCTGTGGAGCGCCCTGCACGTTCTGCAACTGGCTCTGCAAATCCTGAATCGACTTTTCGAGCTTTGCGATCCGCGTCTTCAGCTCATCCACCGAGTCATTGAGCGACTGCACCTGGCCGGAGCTCGTATCGAGCTTTCCGTTCAGGTTATCGACCTGCGTATTCAGCTTCTGTTGCAGCGCAGCGACTGTCCCATTCATCTGGGTGGCCTGATCGGCTGTTTGCTGCGCAAGATTCTGGAGCACCGCGAACTTCGTGTCCATCGTCGTCTGGAGCCGCTGCACCATGTCGAGCAGTTGCTGGATCTGTGTTTGCATCTGCACCGTCTCTTTTGAGACGGCATGAGCGCGAACCGGCGCTAGGCAAAAAAACAAGGCCAGCGCCAGCGCGGCAAAAAGACTGTTGCGAGGGAAACGTCCTGTTTGCATCCTTCACCTATCAATGGAAAAGATGCTGCAGCTGCCTCTCGGTCAGCCACAGCACCTTTCCAGGTTCTCTTCCATTCTACTTTGATCCGGCACTTCGCCCGATCGTCGGAAATCGATTGGATCGCGGCCCACTGAAATGCGAAGTCCCGGCTTTACTGGTCGAGCGAGAAGCCGGCGCGGCGATTCTGCTGCCAGCATTGCTCATTCGATTCATTGCAGAACGGCTTTTCTTTTCCGTAGCTGACCACGCGAATGCGGCTGGCCGCGATTCCGGCGGTCACAAGAGCATTCTTGGCGGCGTCGGCGCGATTCTGGCCCAGCGCAAGGTTGTACTCGTCGGAACCACGTTCGTCGCAGTAGCCGCCGATCACAATCCTGAGATTTGAGTGACTCGCCAGATACGATGCATCGCGCGAGAGGGTAGACTGCGCGTCCGCGCGGATGTCATAAGTGTCGTAGTCGAAGAAAACATCCTGGACATTGGCCCGGAATTCTTCCTCCGCCGACATCGTATTCGAAGGCGCGGAAACAGCCGGTGGCGCATTCACGGTTACTTGAGCCGTTGCGTCTGCCGTGCCCCCGTCACCGCGTGCCACCAGGTGATAGCTGGTCGACGTCGTTGGTGTCACAGTTTGTACGCCCGTTGTCGGCACATTGCCAATTCCTTCTATCGAGGCGCTCGTCGCGTCGGTCGTGCGCCAGCTCAGCGTTACTTGATCGCCAGCCGAAATCTGCGACGGCGTTGCCGTGATCTGCGCGGTCGGGGCGGGTGTGGCCGGCGGTGCAGTTGCGGCGGGTGGCGGCGGTTGTTTCTTCTTGCAACCAGCAACAGCAACCAAGGCGACAAGCAAAACTACTGGAAAGAAAACTCGAAAACGTCGATTCAATGCGTGGCTCCTTCCGCAAATTCCAGATGACATAACCATTTTATTCCCGTGTTGAACCGGCACGCGTTATGCGCGGTCGCACAGGCGAAGTGTGGATTGCATCGTCTGGATGATGCGCTGTGTTTTTTGTCGACGCCGCTTCCAATCCTTACTCGAAATGCGGTTTCGGCTTACCAGGTTGTGAGTGACTCCCATGCCAATGAGCACCGGAGCTCCTTCCATCGTTAACGTCAAAATGATAGTGCGCATTTAGACATCATTCTGTGACTGCGTTCACTTCCAACTCCAGTTCGGCATAAAGTTATTCCCTGAATGCGTCAACTGGTGCTGATCGGTTCCATCGGACAGCATCGACCAGATTTCCGTGCGGCCGCCTTGCTTCCGTTCGAAAACAATATGGCGCACGTCCGGAGCCCACGAGGGATAGTCATTCGTACCTGCGTCGTGCGTCAGTTGCTGCCAGCGCTTGGTCGCAACGTCCATCACGTAGATGTCCTGCCCACCAGGTGCGCCTGGCCCATACTTGCGATTCCAACTAAATGTGAGCAACTGGCCGCTCGACGACCACGACGGTGAGACCGCGTAACCGCCATCGGTCATGCGTTGAATGTTGGCGCCATCCTGGTCCATGGTGTAGACCTGCGGCAGGCCGGTTCGTCCGCTCACCCACGCAATCTGCGCGTTGGTTTTCGGATTCCATGCCGGCGCAACATCAGGCCCCTTGAAATACGTGATCCGCTTGGGAGCAGACCCGCTCGCATCGGCAACCCATATCTCCGGGTCGCCCGAACGCGACGATGAGAACGCAATCTTCGCTCCGTCCGCCGACCATGCCGGTGACTGGTTTGCTCCGCCCGCTGTTCCGGCTGGAAACGCGACCAGACGGCCCAGCTCCAGCGAATACATCCGGACCGACCAGCCTTCGCGGCCGAGCGTCGCAAACGCCACGCGGGAGTTGTCAGGCGACACGCGCGGCGAAAGCGAGATGCTCCCGAGATGCGTTATTGCGTGCTGATTCGCCCCGTCGTAATCCATCACCCACACTTCCTTCGACCCCGTGCGTGAGCTGATGAAGTAAATCTTCGTCTCGGCAATGCCGTTGATGCCGCCGCCAAGCCGGGCGATGATCTCATCGGCGAATCGGTGCGCAATGGTGCGTGCCATATCGAGGCTGGCCGCCTCGTTGTATTGCTTGCCCAGCACCTGCGGATTCGCCGTATTGCTCGTATCGTCAAGCCAGCCGTAGACCGCCAGCCGTCCGTTGGTCGCCGACAATGCGCCGAACGCGACCATTGCGGCACTGGCCGGCGCCGCCGACCACTGCGACAGATTGATCTCCTGCGGCGAGCCCGGAGTGCCGGGAGGTGCAAAGCTCTTCGACACCACATCGAAAATTCCGGCGCTGCTCAGGTCGCCGTAGAGCGTCGAATCGAACTCCGCTTTCAACGAAGGAGTCTGCGGATCTGTGCCCACCGGCTTGAAATCCGCTGCGGCGATGCGAATCTTGGCATTCCCTAAATTGGAACCGATGCGCACCCAATCCTGCGCCATGGACGGAATGCACTGCAGGCTCGCGAGAAGGGAAAAGGCGGGAAACAGAAACCGGGAACCAGACTTCATTCAGTGCGCAATCCTTCCTCGGTTGAATCGTGCGGGTCGTGCGCGGCGCATTGGACAAAGGGTTTTTTTGCCGCGTCTCTGCTTGCTGACAATCAGCAGCATGCCCAACGCTTACTCCCCATAGTAATTGGATGCGGCAAACCAGTTCTAGTATTCGCAGTAGTAGGAAACTAGTAAGGTACTTTGGTTGTAACCTGCAGGAAGGGCCCCGAATGTATCCACGCGTCGTGCTGCGTTCATGCAGGAATTGTCCAGCGTCCCGCTCCCACTCGAGCGGTCGAGTCGCACATTGCCAACCGATCCGTCTCGGGAAATCATGAACTCAATGTACGCACGCGCTCCACGTGGTGTCGCCGGGTCCACGAGCGATTTGTACCAGTTTGCCGACATCTTGCGGCTGATGCCGTCCACATACCAGCCGAAGCGGCTTCCGAAATCCCCGTTGTTCACGGTTGTCGGTCCGGTTGTGAGGCTCGGTTGCGCCGCCCGCGGAAGATTCGAGCCAGCCTGCTCCCCGTAGTTGGCGCGATTGGTCGGTTGCGGAGGTTGCTTCACCGTTTTCTTCGGCGCTGTTTCATGCTCCGGCTTCTTTTGCTTGCCCGAGATCGGAATCGCTGTCTCGTCCTCTGCCTGCTTGGCTTTCGGTTCTGGAGGCGCGGGAGCCTGGCTCGGCGTCTCCGTCGAAAGCACGTTCTGGTTCACCGGTTGATTGGACGGCAAGGGCAGGGCACTGCTCACCAGATTCACCTGGATGGCGCCCCCCATTCCAGGGCTGCCCCACATGTTGTGATGGAAAAATCCGCCCAGAATGCCGTAGAGCACAATCGCTGCAACCAGCGCGCAATGCAGCGCGACGGATCCGGCGGCGGGGGCCATCACTGGTTCCGGTGTCAATTCCAGTTCCAGATGTTCCGTCTTTTCCAGCAGAACGCTCATTGCCAACCCAACTTCAAAACCCTGTCATCCCGAGCGAGTTCGCAAAAAACTTTGTCATTCTGAGCGGAGGTCGTCCGCCGCGGCGGGCGACCGAAGTCGAAGGCCCGCGGTTCGGGACGCCAGCGCAACCCCTGATCCTGGGTGCCCCAGGTCTCGCCTTTGAGACCCGGGAAAACTCGATCTCAACAAACCGCTCAAAGTCCCGCTCGTCCTTTGGTGTCGAGTGGCTGAGTCACGATGGAAATGTTGGTGATTCCCGCTTGCTTCACGGCGTCCATCAACGACGCGAATGCCCCAAACGGCACCCGCTCGTCGGCGCGCAAATAGATGATCTTCTTTGCCGGGTCGGTCCCGGCCTGCCGCAACAGTTGCGGAAGATCATGGATGTTCACCGCCTTATCCCCGAGAAAAACCTGCTGGTCGCGATCGATCGTCAACACCATCCTCTGTTCGGTGATTTCCTTGACCGTCTTCGTCTTGGGAATCGCGACTTCAATGCCCGACTGCAGCACCGGCGCAGTGATCATGAAGATCACCAGCAGCACCAGCACCACGTCCACCAGCGGCGTGATGTTGATGTCCGCCAGCGATGTGCGTGTCCCACCCGAGCTAGTAGTGAAAGCCACGTTCAACCCCTCTGCCGATCTCACTCATGTTCTTCGGCGCCACCGCTACTTGAACATGCCGCGTTCAAAATCATGCGCGGCTTCGGTCGCTTGTCCGCGCTGCGGGCCGCCGGTCGTTCGGTCGGGAATCTCATCAAATGAGTTCAGCAACTCGCGGCAGAAATCGTCTGTCGCCGAAGCCAGAACGCGAATGCGGGCCGTAAACTGGTTGTAGGCTACAACGGCGGGCACGGCGACAAACAACCCGGCCGCCGTTGTAATCAAGGCTTCGCTGATGCCCGGCGCGACGGCACGTAGAGTGGCCGCTCCGGCCGTACCCAGTCCGTGAAATGCATCGACAACGCCCATCACCGTCCCGAACAGGCCGACAAACGGGCTTGTGGCGGCAATCGTAGCCAGCCAGGTCATGCGCCGCTCGAGGTTGGTGATCGATTCGCTGGCCGCAGTCTGCGCTGAGCGCTCCAGCGCCGTCATGTTGCGCGGCGGTCCCGACCCGCCCGTTTGGCGCTTGTACGTTTCGTACACTTCCTCGAAGACCTGTGCCAGCGGGCTCGCCTTGTAGTTGTCGGCAAGCGCGGAAATCTCGCTCAGGTGCGTCGCCTTGCGAAATGCCCGGATGAACCTCCGGCTCTCCGCTGTTGCTTTGGCGAATGTTCCAAGCTTTCCGAAGATGACTGTCCAGGAATAGAGGCTGGCGAGCAAAAGCAGGACGAGCACAAACAGCGCAATCGGACCGATGTTGTTCATCATGTCCATCAAAGCGTCGACACCCTGCGCGACCGGTGTGCTCGGGGGAGCCGCCGTGCTGTCAGCCTGCAATGCGATGGCGAGAGCAAAGGTAAAAATCGCAATTCACCTCAGTATTCACGGTATCAGACGAGATAGTGCCTTCCAAGTCATCGATCGGATGCGGGCGGTTGGCCGCTTGTCTTCCGGGTGTCCTTGCTGATTCGTTGAGGACCTGGAACCACCCGCCCCGGCGTGTTCGTGCTATGCTGCGCTCGGGTCGAAAGAGATACAGTCACTACGTCATCGGCCAGCTTTCAAAAGGGTCGCAGGGAATGCTCGTCGAGTTGCGCGCCGAGAACTACGCGGTCATCGATCACGCCATCGCCACATTTGGCTCCGGACTTAATCTGCTTACCGGGGAAACCGGTGCGGGTAAGTCTATCCTTGTAGATGCTCTGGCGCTGCTGATGGGTGGCAAGGCTTCCGCGGAAGTTGTACGCCACGGTGCCGACAAGGCTGTCGTTGCGTGCGTTTTCGAGTCCACACCCGGCGCTGAAGCCATCCTTGAGGAAAACGGGATCGACTCCGAAGGCACGGAGATCATCCTCCGTCGCGAGATTCTTTCGACAGGCAAAGGCCGTGTCTTCATCAATAATCAGCCGGCCACTGTGGCCGTTCTGCGCGAGCTCGCTCCCGATCTTGCTCTCGTCCATGCGCAAACAGAGACCCTCTCCAGCTTCGACCAAAACCAGCAGCGCATATTGCTCGATCGTTTCGGCGGAATCGCGACGGATGCCGTCTCTGCGGCGCATGCTCAGTGGCGTGACGCGCAAAACAAACTCAATGACCTGCTCCACGGAGAGCAGGACCGCCTGCGTATGGTCGATCTCTGGTCGTACCAGCACAAAGAAATCGAATCGGCCCGTCTCGAACCCGGCGAAGACGAAGCGCTTGAAACTGAAAAGCGTGTGCTGGCCAATGCCGAAAAACTCTATGCCGCAGCGATGAGCGCCTATGACCAGCTCTATGAAGGCAGCGCCTCCGCTGAAGGTTCGTTGCGTTCTGCAATGCGCAACGTGGACGAATTGGCGCGCTATGATGCGCGTTTTGCCGAAGTAGCGCAGCAGCTCGCCTCCGTCCGCGCCGTTGTCGGAGACGCCAGCGCAACCCTTCGCGACTATGGCGAGAAGATCAACGCGAGCCCGGAGCGCCTCTCCGAAATTGAAGATCGTCTCGCCCTGCTCGATCGGCTGAAGCGAAAATACGGACAATCTGTCGCCGACGTCATCGCCTTCGGAGAGGACGTCTCCCGCAAGCTTGCTGAAGTTGAAGACCGCGACGAAATCCTGAAAGCGCTGCGTGCTGTGGTCACTGAAGCGTCAGATGCCTACAAGCGATCCGCCGCCACTCTCAGTGCCGAACGCAAATCCGCCGCGGCCAAACTTGCCAAACTCGCTGAAGCGCAAATCAACGCGCTGGCCATGAAGGTCCGCTTTCAGATCGATGTTTCCACCTCCGAACCAGAGGCAAACTGGACCGCTCACGGCTGGGACGAAGTGAAATACTTCATCTCCACTAACCCTGGCGAGCCGCTCAAACCTCTTCATGAAATTGCTTCCGGCGGCGAGATGAGCCGCGTCATGCTGGCACTTAAAGTAGCAGTCGAAGAAAGCTCATCCAAATTACGGAAAAATAACCCCACACCGCGCACGCTCGTCTTCGACGAAATTGACATTGGCATTGGCGGGCGTGCCGCTGAAGCAGTTGGACAAAAACTCAAGGCTCTCGCCCGCGGGCAGCAGGTTCTCTGCGTCACGCATCTGCCGCAGATCGCGGCCTTCGCCGGCCAGCACCTTGTCGTCGAAAAGCGAGAAGACCACGGCCGCACCAAGACCCAAATCCGCGTCTTAGACGACCGTGCGCGCACGCATGAAGTTGCGCGCATGCTCTCCGGTGCCAAGGTGACCGACACCAGCCTCCAGCACGCCGCCCAGATGATCGCCGCCAGCCGCTAGGATCGAATCGTTGGCTGTCTATAGCTAAGCATCCGGGCCATTTTGCGAACCCGGCAGCAGATCGGCGACAGTTTTTAAAATAAACGTGGGATGAAGTGGCTTGGCGAGAATATCGAACGAGCTCCCCTGCGCCTTCGCATCGGAGAGCAAATCACTGGTGCCTGGATGACCGGAGATAAGCAGTATCCGGCAGGACTCGTAATTCCCTTGTATGATTCCGGCCAATTCGATTCCATTCATTTGTGGAAGCATCACATCAATAATGGCAAGATCCGGCGGCCATTCGGCGAGCGTTTCAATGGCTTGTTCTGCGGAATAGACGGCCCGTGTCTCATAGCCCCGGTTCGAAAAAATCCGGTGTAAAGAGTCCGCGACCGCGGCCTCGTCGTCGACAATCAGAATCTTGCGCGGCGCAGGATTCATCGACATCATGGTTTGCTCCCAGAACCCACCGTGCATAGCTACACACCTGGGATGGATTTCAGGGGCCCGGTCCGCAGCATTTCAGTTTTCCCCTGCCCGAATCGTCTGCGGCTCGCTTGAACTTCAGCTGAGTGAAGTGATGTCGGGAATTTCCCCATCCAGCTACTTCGATGCACGAACGCTATCCAGACGATGTATGGTCAAGACGATCGGACGCTCCTGTTACGATATCTGCCACGGACGCTAAGTCGTTCATTTCATTGGCGAAATTGCGCGGATGAAATCACATCGATTGTCCATGTGGGGTGGGAGTGGGTGCACAGAAAGAATCTTCGAGCGAGTGGGCTGAACGGATACGCCGCCTGCTCAAGCACTTGGAGTTAAGTCAGGCCGGGCTCGCCGAGCGTCTGGGAATTTCGCCGCCCACTGTTTCACGCTGGCTGCAAGGCCGCCACGAACCAACGGCAGAGAGCTACGTCGCGCTCGGAAACCTTGCCCGCCCTCCAGATGGTATTTACTTCTGGGAGCGTGCCGGTCTGGATGCCGCCAGTCTCATGGAGGCGGGCTTCCTCAAAGAACTCACTTCGGCACAAATGAATCTGCGCGACCTCAAGTTGGTTGCGGGCCGCAGAGTCTCGAAGCACTTGATTGGCAAGGCGGCCGCAGTTGCGATTCCCCTGTTGAATGCGACGGCGTACGGCGACCGGATTCCGCCCCACGAGAATGTCAGTCTTTCGCAGGTCGAGGTGCAGGACATCCTGCTTGCGCCTCTGAGCTGGTGTCCGCACCCCGAAAACATGATTGGCATGCGCCTTGAAGGCGACTCGATGCTTCCCGCGATCAAGCCCGGCTCCATCCTTTTCGTCGACACCGCCGCCAAGGATCGTGACCACCTGCATCAGCGGATCGCCGTTGTGTCGCATCGCGACCTGGGATTCAAAGTTGCTCGCTTCCAGCGCATCTCCGGGACCGATTTGCTTGTCTCCGCGAATTACAAATACCCTCCGCTGGATGTGAGCAACGCATCGAAATGGAAGATCTTCGGCGAGGTCCTCTGGTGGGTATCGAGAGATGGGGGACAGGCAAACCTGTAGTGGCCATCTCCTTCGAGCGAGGTGTTGGGAGGGCACCTCTTTCTCCGCCTCGTGATCGGGCTCAGTGTCGGCTATCAGTGGCTCTCAGACGTGGGCTGCACTTTGCCTTTTTCCCCCCAGTATCCATTCGCATAGATCCAGAGATAGAACGACGCCAATACGGCTAGGCTCAGAGGCGCCGGCGCTGTTTGTAGTGAGAGTCGAAGATCGTTGCCCGCATGAGCGCCGATGGATATCTGTTTGAGGAGTAGGTGGGTGAACAATAGAGCGATATCGCCCGTGGAGAGAATTGCAAGCACCGTTATTCCAAGAGCAAGCTTTCCTATGCGGCCACCTCTGCGCCAAAGATTTGAGCATGCCGGAATCGTCAGCAATATGAGGAAGGAATCGAGCCTCCGATGGTAGACGATCAGCAAAGTGAGTGGAGCAATTGCCGCCAAGGCTATCCAAGTCTTCGTTGTAGATGGCAGAGAACGAACAGCGGGTGCGAAACATACCGCCAAACCAATACCACAAACTAGATAGCTGATGGGATTGTAGACGCGTGGATCATCACGAATTATGCTGAGGATTGTTTGCAGATTGATCATCGAACCAGGAACATTGTTCGTCGACGGGCCGGGATCGTTCATCCCTCCGCGCGCGGTATATATCGCCATATTGCCTTTGAGTTCTCGAGACCAGTTGGGCGCCTCGGAGTTAACCCACAGCAGGGACGGAACAATCAAGATTGCTAATATCGATAACACGTAGAGGGCGCGAGTAAGCTTGATTCCGCCTGCGACAAGGAAAAACAGGAAAATAAATCCTGCATCATGTGGCTTTAACACAACGCTCGCTGTGACGCATGCGAATCCAAGGAAGGTGAGCCTTGTCCGCTGCAAAATTACCGCCCCGAGGATGCAGAGACTGATTGACAATGCGGCTATGTTTCCTGATCCGATCAGGATTTCGCTGCTTGCGAGCAAAAGTCCAATAAGAGCACCCGACATCACAGCAGCATCGTCTGCTGCTATTTGCCAGATAAAGAACGAGGCGATTGCTAGTCCGCCAATATTTATGCATTTCCACAGAATCCACGCTGGCTCAATGGGCAATGCGGAGATTGGCGCGGTCAGCAGAAACTCCATGGGAGGGTAGGGATAGTGCGTAGCCGTCATCCGTGCAAATTGTCCGTCGTAACTGTTCGATTTCTCCGCAAGGTACATGTTGAGGACTTGGCCCGCATTGTAAGGGTCGGCGCCGCTTAAGAGGGTGCGAGCAGCGTAATAATGGGCTTTGAAATCAACCGTGCCGAAACTATTGACAGTCTCAAAGGCATATGCCAGCGGCAACAGGATCAAGAACCCGAGTATCAACAGGCATAAGCCATCTTTGCGTGCTTTAGTCATAATGGGCCTTTCTGATGCTCCTTGGGATATTGACTGGCAATGCGTGATCCGAGGCTGTGATTTACCGCTCGCGGCCTGCTTCCGCGTGGGCCGTCGGATCGGGGAGTCAGGCTGTCCCGTTCATCGTATCCCGAGTCTTGCCCAAACGACCAACTGCCGACGGAGCATTGAGTCACGCACCCAGACAATTGGCTGTTTTGGCATGAGTGCAGGACGTGCGAGGACCTCAAAGGGTAATCACCGCTCCAGACCACCCGCAAGTGTGCTGTCGAAGTGACAACCTCTGTCCTCGTCCGGCAATGCCTCAGCTCCAGTTCTACTGCTTCACCGTATTGCCGAGACAACCAGCGTTCTGCCCAATTCATCTGAACTCTCTGGCGTCGTCGCCCGCCTTCGATAACCATTTATCGACCGCCTGTTGAGCCTTCCCTGTCCCCAACTCACGCAAATTGACCGCCCGCAGGTATACTGTTGAAGTGACGACTACTGTCCTCGACTCCATCTCCAACGGTAGCCAAACCGCGGCGGCCTCAGGTCTGAAAAGGGTGTTGCTGCTGAAACCGCGCGGTTTCTGCGCTGGCGTGGTGCGCGCGATCGACATCGTCAAAATCGCTCTCGAAACCTTCGGCGCACCCATTTACGTCCGCCGCGAGATCGTACATAACCGCTACGTCGTAAATGAATTGGCAGAAAAGGGCGCCATTTTTGTTCATGAGATCGACGATGTTCCCAATGGTCAGCGCGTCATTTACTCGGCGCACGGCGTTTCGCCGGCGGTTCGCGACCGCAGTAAGGGCCGTGGCCTCAAGGTCATCGACGCTACTTGCCCCCTGGTGACCAAGGTTCACATCGAGGCCGTCAAATTCGCAAAGCAGGGCTATTCACTGGTCCTTATTGGTCACCGTGACCACGACGAAATCGAAGGCACCCTCGGTGAAGCACCTGAAGTGACGCAGGTCGTATCCAACGTCGCTGAAGTCGAAGCCCTCCAAGTGCCCGATCCGAATCGCGTAGCCTATTTGACCCAGACCACACTCTCGCTCGATGAGGCCCGCGACATCATTCACGCGCTCAAGGTCAAATTCCCCAATATCGCCGGGCCCCACTCACAGGACATCTGTTACGCCACCGAAAATCGCCAGGTTGCCGTTCGCAACGTGGCCCATGACGCAGGTCTTGTGCTGGTTGTCGGCTCGACCAATAGCTCCAACTCCAATCGCCTCGTCGAAGTTTCCCGCAATCTCGGTACGGTCGGCTATCTGATCGATAACTCACAGGCCATCGATCCGAAGTGGCTTCAGGGCGTCTCTACGGTGGCTGTAACTGCTGGCGCTTCGGCGCCGGAGATCCTCGTCGAGGACGTCGTGAATTATCTGCGTCAAAGCGGGTTTTCCAGCGTCGAAGAAGTGGAAGTCATGCCTGAGAACGTTCGCTTCGGCCTGCCGCCGGAGATCATTCAAGCGATCGGAAATTCGGGAGGCGGCGAGCCGGTTCCAGTTCGATAGTTTTACGGGCCGGAAGTTCGCTGGCCCATTGGCTTACTGGCGATGTTGCCGCAGTTCCCGCATCCCGGTTTCAGCTTCGCGAGATTCCGGCCGGCTTGCGGTTAAATATGTTGCGGCACAGCAAGATTACGGCCAGTCGGCTCCCACTAGAGGATGCTTCTTTGGGAGTCGAGTAGCCAGGTACCATGGACAAGTCAGCGCCCATGGCGGTTGAAACTGAGGCATTGGAATTCGCATGAGCCTTTCGCAATTGAAAACAGTTTCTGCGGCGCCCAGGTTTGGACGGATCGATGCGGACCTGGCGGAAGTTGACGCCGCCATCGCGCAGTCGCGCGATTACCTCCTTTCGCAACAACATCCCGATGGCCACTGGTGCGGCGAGCTTGAAGCAGATGCCATGCTCGAAGCCGATTACATCTTTCTCCACACGCTGCTCGAATCGGGCGATCCCGGCCGCCTCAGGCGCGCCCTTACTGAAATCTGGCGCTACCAGAACGGCGACGGCAGTTGGAGCATCTATCCCGGCGGACCCGGCAATCTCTCGCTCTCGGTGAAGTGTTACTTAGCGGCGAAGCTCATGGGAATAGGGCCCGGCGATCCGCGCATGGTCAAGTGCCGCGCGTGGGTGCTCGCCCATGGCGGCGTCATCGCGTGCAACACTTTCACCAAAATGTATCTGTGCGCGCTCGGCCAGTACGACTATGATGCGGTGCCTGCTATCCCGCCCGAGATTGTTCTCTTTCCCAATTGGTTCTATTTCAATCTCTACGAGATCTCTGCGTGGTCGCGCTCCATCATCGTTCCATTGGCCATCATCTACGCCAAGAAACCTTTCAAGAAAATTCCGGCGGAGCAGGGAATTGATGAGCTCTTCGTCGGTGGCCGCTCCAATTCGATTCTTCGTCTCCGAATCGATCGCAAGCACCTCATCTCCTGGCGCAATGCCTTCCTGCTCATCGACCGCATCTTTCATCTCGCCGAAGCAGTCCATATTCGTCCCCTGCGCAAGCTCGCTCTCAAACGCACGGAGAAGTGGATGCTCGAACGGCTCGAGATGACCGACGGTCTCGGCGCAATCTATCCGGCCATGCTGAATGCCATCCTCGCGCTGCGTTGTCTCGGGTATTCGGAAGACGATCCGCAGGTCATTCGCGCCCGCGACGAATTCGAGAAGCTTGGCATCGAACAGCCCGCGACGCCGGAGATGCCGGAGCCCACGTTCCGCATGACGCCCTGCGCCTCTCCCGTCTGGGATACGGCCCAGGCTGTCTATGCGCTCGGCGAGGCAGGCGTGCCACGGAACGACCCGCGCATGATCAAAGCCGCAGACTGGCTGCTTTCAAAAGAAGTCCGTCACAAAGGCGACTGGTCCGTGAAAGTGCCCAACACGGAGCCCGGCGGCTGGTACTTCGAGTACAACAATGAGTTTTATCCCGACACGGACGACACCGCGCAGGTTCTGCTCGCCCTGAATAAGGTTGACAATCCCCGCGAACGCTATCAGATTTCCGTCGCCGAGCGCGCCATTCAGTGGGAATTCGCCATGCAGTGCCGCAATGGCGGCTGGGGCAGCTTCGACAAAGACAACACCAAGATGATCTTCCAGTACATCCCCTTCGCGGATCACAACGCCATGCTCGATCCGCCGACGGTCGACATCACCGGGCGCATGCTGGAGATGCTTGCGGCCTATGGCTACGCGAGCGATGACAAACGCGTGAAGCGGGCCATCGATTTCATTCTTCGCGAGCAGGAACCGGACGGAAGCTGGTTCGGCCGCTGGGGTGTGAACTACATTTACGGAACATTTCTGGTGCTGCGCGGTCTCGACGCCATCGGTTTCGATCAGCACGAGCCGCAAGTGCAACAGGCTGCCGAGTGGATTCGCATGGTGCAGAACTCCGACGGTGGATGGGGCGAAACCTGCGGCAGCTACGACGATCCTGACACGCGCGGCGTGGGCCCGAGCACGCCTTCGCAAACAGCCTGGGCAATCCTCGGATTGCTGGCTGCGGGCGACGATCGCTCCGACTCCATTGCCAAAGGGATTCGCTGGCTTTTGACTCGCCAGCGCCAGGACGGCAGCTGGGATGAGTCGATGGGCGAAGGCCCGACGCGCCAGGGCCTCATCACCGGCACCGGTTTTCCCAAAGTCTTTTACCTGGCCTACACCATGTACCGCCAGTATTTCCCGCTCTTGGCTCTCACCAACTACAAGCGGGCCATGGAACGCGCGTCGTAAGTTTCGGCGCTGGAGGGTTTTCGCAAATATGGCTGTTCCGATCTCTCAAATGTGGACAGTGGCATCCTACGTACTGAAGAAGCGCCTCACCGGGCAAAAGCGCTATCCGCTTGTGCTCATGCTGGAGCCGCTCTTCCGCTGCAACCTCGCCTGTGCCGGCTGCGGTAAAGTGCAATACCCTCCCCACATCCTAAAGAAGCAGCTCACCCCCGAGGAGTGTTTTGCCGCCGTCGAAGAATGCGCCGCGCCCATGGTTTCGATTCCGGGCGGTGAGCCGCTGCTCCATCCGCAAATCGTTGAAATCGTCAACGGTCTCGTCGCGCGGAAAAAGTACATTTACCTTTGCACGAACGCGCTCGAACTCAAACGGCGTCTGCCGGAGTTCACGCCATCGAAGTACCTGACCTTCTCCGTGCATCTGGATGGCGACCGCGAACACCACGATTTCTCGGTTTGTCGCGAAGGCGGCTACGACATTGCTGTTGAAGGAATCAAGGAAGCTGTCAGGCGCGGATTCCGTGTTACCACCAACGCGACCTTTTTCGACGGCACCGATCCCAAGAATGTCCGCGCCTTTTTTGACGACGTCATGGCCATGGGTGTCGAGGGTATTGTGCTCTCGCCCGGCTACAGCTACGAGATGGCTCCGGACCAGAATCGATTCCTCGGCCGCGCCCGTGTGCGCCGCTTGTTCAGAGCCATCCTCTCCAACCGCAAGCCCACTTGGAAATTCAACATGTCGCCTTTGTTCCTTGAGTTCCTCATGGGCGACCGTAAATACGAGTGCACCCCGTGGGGTTCTCCGGCCTATAACATCTTTGGCTGGCAGCGCCCTTGCTACCTGCTTCAGGATGGCTACACAGAAACCTTCAAGGAACTGCTCGAAACGACCAAATGGGAAGAATACGGCGTCGCGAGTGGAAATCCAAAATGCGCGAACTGCATGGTGAGTTGTGGCTACGAACCCTCGGCCGTCATGGATGGATTCGGCTCGCTCTCCGGTTTCTGGGGAATGGTCAAAGGCACGTTCAAAACCTACAAGGACCAGCACGCTTCGAATCTACTCAATGAGCCCATGCCTCACGGGCCATCGTCGCTGGTACAGATCTCCACGCCGGCCACTGCGCTCGAGGAGACCAACGCATGACCGCAGAAGTCCTGAAATACTCGATGGAACAGGTCGAAGCACTCGAGCTCGCTCCCGGCACGCAACATGAGAAGCTCGAGGGGTGGGTGCCCACGCTCGCCAACGAAGACGACTTGCGCCAAGTCCTCGAAAAGGCCTTCGACTACCGCGGCGATGTCACTCTCACCCTCAAGTCCGGCGAAGAGATTGAAGCCTACATCTTCAATCGCCAAACCGGCGCGACACTAGCAGAGTCGTTTGTGCAGTACTTTACTCCAAAGGCAGAAGAAAAGCGCAAAGTGAGCTACGCCGACATCGCGCGCCTGGAATTCAGCGGCAAGGACCGCGCCGCAGGCAAGCACTGGGAAGACTGGGTCAAGGCCTACAATGAAAAGAAGGCCGCCGGAGAAAAGAATATCGCGCTCCACCCTGAGAAACTGGACTGAGCCGCGATGACCCGCTAGCTCCGCTCACTCATGAAAGTCTTCCTCACAGGAGCAACCGGATTTGTAGGCCACCATGTGGCCAAAGCTCTCGCCGCCGAAGGCGCCGATCTCCGCCTCCTCGTCCGCAAATCCAGCAACCTCAAGAATCTTGAAGGCATTCCCGGCGAGTCCGTCGTCGGTGATCTTGCCCGTCCCGACTCCTTCGCGCCTGCCCTCACCGGTTGTGATGCCGTAATGCACGTTGCCGCGGACTACCGTCTCTGGATTCGCGATCCCGACACGATGTACCGTGCCAACGTCGATGGCACACGCGACCTGCTGCGCCTTGCCCGCGAAGCAAAAATCCGGCGTGTCGTCTACACTTCCAGCGTTGCCACCATGCATTTCCGCACCGACGGCATCGTCGTCAATGAAGACACACCCGTCACCCTCGCCGATATGGTTGGCCACTACAAGCGCTCCAAGTTCCTCGCCGAGCAGCAGGCCATTGCTGCCGCTCAGGACGGCCAGCAGGTCATCATTCTCAACCCGACAACGCCCATCGGCCCCAATGACGCCAAGCCCACGCCCACCGGCCGCATCCTCGTCGATTTTCTCAATCGCAAATTTCCCGCCTACGTCGACACAGGCCTCAACCTCGTCGATGTTGCCGAGGTCGCACGAACCCACGTCACCGCTCTCAACAAAGGCAAGCCGGGCCGCCGCTACATCCTCGGCGGAGAAAACCTGACCCTCAAGCAGATCCTCGACAAAATGTCCGCGATCACCGGTATCCCGTCGCCCACCACAAAGATTCCCTTCGCCGTCGCCGCTACCTACGCTTTTTTTGAGGAATTCATCACCGGCCGCATCCGCGGCAAAGAGCCACGCGCGACCCTCGAAGAGGTTCGCATGGGCCGCAAAAAGATGTTTGCCTCCTCGGCACGCGCACAACAAGAGCTCGACTTCCGCATCGTGCCCGTCTACCCCGCCATGCGCGCCGCCATCGACTGGTACCGGGCCAATGGCTACGCACCGGCATCGTGACAGTTGCCCAACTCGTGAAGACACCGCAATGAGCAAGCTCCATCTTTCGACCTTCCAAATTGGCACACCAGCCGCGCCCGAACAGGGCCTGCGCATCGGCGTGACGCGCCATCCGCCACGCGGCGTCCCCAAAGAGCGCTGGGTCGCGGACGGTTACTTCGATGTCTGGCTGCCCACCCTCGCGCCCGAATCCAAACTCGTCACCCAGATTCGCGCTCTTGGCTCCGACAAAACCGCGCAGCGCGAAAAGCTCTTCGACCGCTACGAGCGTGAACTGCTCTCCGACGCTTCCGGACGGCAGACCGTCGAGCTCCTTGCGCAAATTGCCATGCGCACGCCCATCAGCATCGGGTGCTTCTGCGAGAACGAGTCCCTGTGCCATCGCTCGCGCCTGTTCCGGATCATTCAGGAACACGCCGCATGACCCGCACCGCCCTCATCGCCGCGATGCCCGGCGAACTCAAGCCCATCGTCCGCGGTTGGAAGCACAAATTGCGCAAAGGCATCCACACCTGGGCCCACCGCGACGATAACCTCTACGTCGCCGCCTGCGCCGGCACAGGCCAGGCGGCCGCCACCCGGGCTTTCACAGAAATCGAACAAGAGGCTCCCATCGATCTCGTCTTCTCCCTAGGCTGGGCCGGAGCTCTCACGCCCAATCTCGCACCCGGCACCGCCCACAACGTCGCCGGTGTCATCGACGTCCAAACGGGCGAGCGCTTCCGATGCGACGCTGGGGCCGGTGAGCTCTGGCTTGCCACCAGTCCCAAAGTGGCCGACGCCGCCGAAAAGCGCCGCCTCGCCGCCACCTACTCCGCCGCCCTGGTCGACATGGAAGCCGCCGCCATCGCTCGCCTTGCAGCTATGCGCGGCATCCCTTTTTACTGTCTTAAGGGCATAAGTGATCCGCTGAACGCGAAGTTGCCCGATTTTAATCCATTCATTGCGTCCGACGGCCGCTTCCAGACCGCCAAATTCGTTCTTTATTCGCTTCTGCGACCTTCGTACTGGCCATCCCTCGTTCAGATGGGCGAAAATAGTACGAGAGCTTCCCAAAGCATCGCGGAGTCTTTGCTCAAATTTCTCGAATAAACGAGGTCGCAACAACTCGACGCATGGCAACCCAAACTTCAAACCCTGTGCGGCGCGCGCAATCAGGACTCCCGGTCGATATGCGGGCCGTGGTCTACCACGGTGTCAACGACATGCGGATCGAGACCGTGCCTGTTCCGCACATCGGTCCCGGCGAGTTGCTGGTCAGGATCGCCACCTGTGGCATCTGCGGAACGGACCTCAAGAAGATTCACTTTGGCTCCCACACAGCTCCGCGCATCTTTGGCCATGAAATGGCCGGAGTCATCGCGGCGGTCGGCTCGGGAGTCTCGAACTACAGCGTCGGCGAACGTGTCATGGTCTTCCATCACGTTCCCTGCGGCCAATGCTACTACTGTCGCAAAGGCACGCCTGCGCAATGCCCGCTCTACAAGAAGACAGGCGTCACAGCAGGCTTTGAGCCCTCAGGCGGCGGTTTTGCCGAGTTTATCCGCGTGATGGACTTCGTCGTTGCCAACGGCGGGATCGTGCGCATTCCCGACGGGGTTCCGTTTGAGCAGGCCGCCTTCGTCGAGCCCGTCAACACCGTCCTGAAGGGTGTCAAGCTTCTCAATCTTGCCCCCGACGATTCAGTGCTTGTGATCGGTCAGGGCCCTATTGGACTCATGCACGCTGTGCTCTCCAGCCGCATTGCCGGCAAAGTTCTTACTTCAGACCTGTACCCCGAACGCCACGCCATTGCAGCGAATTACGGTTTGAAACACCCAATTCACGCGGGGACTGAAAATGTCGTAGAGCGTGTGTTGGCGGAAACTGACGGCCGCGGCGCAGACGCTGTCATTTTGGCGGTCGGGGGTACTGCGTTGATTCGCACCGCGATGGATGCGGCCCGTCCAGGTGGTAAAGTGATGCTGTTCGCACAAACGCAGCATGGCGAGGCTGCCATTGATCCCGCAGCCGTCTGCGTAGACGAGAAAACGCTCCTCGGCTCCTATTCGTCGTCTTTCGGCATTCTTGATGAAGTAACCAAGCTAGTCTTCGGCGGCTATCGCAACGGATTCGATCTCACTCGGTTGATCTCACACCGCTACTCGATCGACGAAGCGGTGGCGGCGATTGAGGTGGCTTCGCACCCTAAAGCGGATTCGATGAAAATCATGATCGAACCGCGCTTGGGTGCGGGAGCAGAGTAGGAGGCTCCTGATGGCAACAACCATGAGGGCCGCGGTTCTCCATGGACGCGAAGACATTCGCATCGAGAGCGTCCCCGTCCCCCAGGCGGCGCCTGGAGAGTTGATCGTCAGGGTCGGCGCAGCCCTCACCTGCGGAACAGACTTGAAAGTCTTCCGGCGAGGATACCACGCGCGCATGATTGTGCCCCCGGCGCTCTTCGGCCACGAGCTGGCTGGGACAGTCGTCCAGGCCGGCGCCGAAGTGACGGAGTTCGCTCCGGGCGATCGCGTCGTCGCGCTCAACTCCGCCCCTTGCGGGGCATGCTACTTTTGCGAGCGTGGACAGGAAAATCTCTGCGATGACTTGCTCTTCAACAACGGCGCATACGCTGAGTTCATCCGCATCCCCGCGCGCATCGTGGCAAAAAACACGCTCCACGTCCCGGATCACGTACCGCTCGAACATGCCGCTCTCACCGAACCCTTGGCGTGTGCAGTCCACGGCTTTGAAGACTCTCATCCGCGCCCCGGCGACTTGGTCGCGGTGATCGGCGGAGGACCGCTGGGCCTCATGATGCTTCATGTCGCGGCGCTTGCCGGATGCGAAACCATTGCCGTGGTCAAACACGATGGCCAGGTCGAAGCCGCAAAGCAGCTTGGCGCGGCGCATTTGGTGCAGGCCAGCTCGATTCGGAAAGCCATTCGCGAGACCCGCGCCTTCACGCCTAAAAACCGCGGCGTCGACATCGCCATTGAAGCCGTCGGCGTTCCCGATGCATGGGAAGAAGCAGTCGAAATGGTGCGCAAAGGCGGGACGGTCAATTTCTTTGGCGGTTGCGCAGTGGGAACTCGCGTGAACCTCGACACCAATCGCATCCACTACAGCGACATCACCCTCCGCGCCACCTTTCACCACACACCGTCCATCTGCCGCAAGTCGCTCGATCTGATTGCGAGCGGCCGATTTCAGGCCAGCGCCTTCATCACCGGCCGCGCCCATCTCTACGAATTGAATCGTGTCTTTGAGAAGCTGATGAAGCGGAGCAGCGAAATCAAAACTGCGATCGTACCTTGAGGTCTTGCGCATGACCACTGCCATTCTGCACCCGGACAACGATGGTTTGCTGCGCCGCGGCTGGGCCGCGCTGCCGGCATCGTATCGTATGCCCGAGATTGCGCCCACGCTCGACGAAGCGCGCGCATGGTGCAGGCAGTTGGCAGAGTCCCACTACGAAAACTTCCATGTCGCGACTTGGTTTTTGCCCCAAGAGTTGCGCCCGCACTTCCACGCGATCTACGCTTACTGCCGCATCTCCGACGATCTTGGCGATGAAGTCGGAGATTCCTCAGAGGCCCTTGCTCTGCTCGATCTTTGGAGCCGTGAACTTGATGCTTGCTACGAGGGCCAGGTACGCCATCCCGTCTTTGTCGCCCTCGCTGAAACCATTCGCGCTTGCTCCATTCCCAAAGAGCCTTTCGCGGATCTCCTTACAGCCTTTCGCCAGGACCAGGTTGTCACGCGCTACGGCGCCATGCAGGAAGTCCTCGAGTATTGCCGCTATTCGGCGAATCCCGTGGGCCGTCTGGTGTTGTATGCATGCGGTTACGCCGATGAAGAACGCTTCCGGCTGTCCGACGCCACCTGTTCCGCTCTTCAGCTTGCCAATTTCTGGCAGGACGTGCGGGTCGATTTTGCCAAGGGCCGCGTCTATCTTCCTCAGGACGACATGCAACGATTTGGCGTGACAGACGAGACGATTGCGAAGGGAATCGCCACTCCCGCCTTTCGCGCACTACTGGATTACGAAGTCGACTTTGCACGCCGGCTCTTCGAAGAAGGACTGCCGTTGATTGGCATGGTGGGTCGCGAGCTGGCCATCGATCTCGACCTGTTCAGCCGCGGCGGACTCGCGATCCTCCGTGCCATTGAAAGCCAGGACTACGATGTGCTCAGCGCCCGCCCGGCCATCGCGAAGCGAACAAAATTGGCCCTTGCGCTTCGTGCCGTCACAAGCAAGTTCTTGCCCTTCCTGCGTCTGGGTCCACGGTGAATAGGGAAAGCAACTTGACGCAATCACCGGTACTCGACGAAGCGTATTCAATCTGCAGGGCGATCGCCAAACGCGAAGCGAAGAATTTCTATTATGCTTTCCTCGCGCTGCCTTCACCGCGCAAAAACGCCATCTGCGCGATTTACGCATTCATGCGCAAGGCGGACGACCTCGCCGACGACGAAAGCCTTCCTCACGATGAGCGCCGCCGCCGCCTCGAATCGTGGCTCGCAGCCTGGCACGATGCGAGCCACGGCGGTGCCGATACAGACCCCGTTTTCCTTGCGGCACGGGATGCCACGCAGCGCTTCAACATCCCCCTTGATTTACTCGATAAGCTCGTCGCCGGCACCACGATGGACCTCAAAGAAGTCTCCGGCACAGCCCCTGACACCTATGCCACATTCGCCGATCTCTACCAATATTGCTATCTCGTCGCCTCGGTCGTCGGGCTGGTCTGCATTCGAATCTTCGGCTATTCAGATCCCGCTGCCGAGAAGCTTGCCGAGGAAACAGGCATCGCTTTCCAGCTCACTAACATCCTCCGCGACGTGGAAGAAGATGCTGCCCGCAATCGCGTCTACCTTCCGCTCGAAGATCTCGCCGCGCATAACATCGCGCTCGCTTCGCTCTTACGGCGGACTCGAGGCGCGCGTCCAATTCCGAACGAAAGGGCACTGCTCGCAGAAATTGCCGCGCGCGCGGAAGGCTATTATCGTTCTGCAGAGGCGCTGCTTCCATTGATCCATCGCGAAAGCCGCCCCGCACTCGGGGTTTTGGTCTCGATTTATCATGCGCTGCTCCGCCGTATCGAACGCGCAGACTACGACGTATTCTCGCAACGCGCCAGCGTTCCCCTGCGCCAGAAGCTAGCCATTTTGTCCTTGGGAATGCTTCGCGTTGTAGGAGCACGGCTCCTCGGATAATTCAAATTGAAAAAGTAAGTTAGGTCGAATTACTTGAAGAAGGGCTTAAATAAGACCGCGACTGTCCTGGGTGGAGGCGTTGCTGGCATCAGCGCAGCCTGCGCCCTTGCCGATGCCGGCATACGTGTACGGCTCGTAGAACGCCGCAGCTACCTCGGCGGGCGAGCTTCGTCTTATCTGCATCCCGGCGTCGGAGAGGTCATCGACAACTGCCAGCATATTCTTTTCCGTTGCTGCACCAATCTCATCGCCTTGTACGAACGCATCGGCGTGCTCGAAAAGATTCACTGGACCCGCGACATGACGATGATCGAACCCGGCGGCCGTCGCTCCGTGCTCGGACCTTCCTGGCTGCCCGCTCCCCTCCATGGATTGCCGAAGCTGCTCTCCGCGAATGCCTTCACGCGGGCCGACAAATTAGCTCTCGCCAAAGCCATCGGCAAACTGATGCGCCTGGTCCCGCAGCACCCGCCCGAGAGTTTGGAATCCTGGCTTAAGCGAAACGGCCAAACGCCAGGCGCAATCGAACGATTCTGGCGCCTCGTTATCGCCAGCGCGCTCAATGCGGATCTTGAGGCGATCTCAGTGTCCGATGCCGCCCACGTCGTTCACGAAATATTTCTGAAGTCCGCGCAAGCTGGCCACATGGGGATGAGCACCGTGCCGCTCAGCGACCTTTATGGCGCCGCGGATCAATATCTTCGGTCACATGGCTGCTCCATCCACTACAACTCCAACGTCGAGTCTCTCAGCTGGGACGAAGAGGCCTCGCAATGGTCGCTCAACGCGCGCGACGGTCTGCTCTCATCCGATTTCCTCGTGCTTGCGTTGCCCTTTGAAGCCACGGCGAAACTGCTGCCTCACATGCCGCCCGCCGTGGACGCGAATGCTCTGGCGCAACGTCTCAACCATCGCCAGCACTGGCCCATCTGCAGCGTGCATCTTTGGTTCGATCGCGAGATCACCGATCTCGACCACGCTGTGCTTCTCGATCGCGAGATTCACTGGATGTACAACAAGGGCCGGATTCAACTCTGGCGCAAGCTGCGGGGCAGCTACCTGGAATTGGTCGTCAGTGCTTCGCGCTCCTTCGCGGACCTCAATCGCAACGAAGCAATCGCACGCGCGCTCCGTGAACTGGCAGAGTTTTTTCCCGCGATGGCCACAGCCAAATTGGAGAAGGCCGCATTGATCAAGGAAATGCGCGCGACATCTTGCGCCCCGCCCGGCGTCGCCGCCGACTCCGGCCCCGTGTCTCCCTGGCCCAACTGCGTTCTCGCCGGAGACTGGACTGCGACGGGCTGGGCCTCTACGATGGAAAGCGCTGCCCGCTCGGGCCATCTCGCCGCCGAAGCACTCTGCGCCGCTATCGACGCCCCACAATCCTTCTTCGTTCCCGACCTGAAGCCCACGGGACTGATGCGGTGGATCGGAAATTAAAGAGAGCACTCAACAGGATGGATATCGTTCTTGCTGATCCCTGATCCCTGATCCCTGATCCCTGATCCCCGCTTCTCTGTTTCTCTCAGTGCGCCAGAAAATACACACCAACGCACACCAGCACGGCGGCGGTCCAACGACGCCGATCGACGTTCTCTTTGAGAAACAGCTTCGCCGCGATTGCATTGGTCACAAGAGTCAGCGATGCCGACGCCGGTGCCACCAGGCTCAGGTTCAGATGATTCAACGCGAACAGCAGCGCAAAAAATGCCAGCGCTAGAAAGCTCACGCCAGCAAAAAACAGCGGACATGTGATCACCGCGCGAATCGCGCCCTTCAGTCCAGCACGCGCACGAACGGCGTCGAGGTCGCCGATTGACTTCATCGCGGCCGCCGTCAACACTTCTCCCGTTGTGGAACACACAATCACCGCGGCAATCATGCCCGCCGCGGCCCATGGGGTCGGCCCCGAAACAGAGAGAGGTACGCTCATCGCACCCGCTCCTCTTCGGCCACGGTTCCCACACCCGCAATGGCAGCAGCCGGCGTTGCCGATTTCTCCGTCAGCGACGGTCCATTCGCCACGAACCCCACGCCCACCGTAATGAGCACAATTCCCGCCCAGCGCTGCATGGAGATCGGCTCATGGAGCCAGAAGCGCGCCAGTAAGGCAACGATCACATTTCCAAACGCGGTCGCTGGCAGAACGAACGTTAAATCGGCCCACGAAAGCGCCGTGAGATAGCTCGCAAAAAATCCGATCAGCAGAGCGATCCCAGCTGCGATCCAGGGCGTGAAGACTGCCGCAATCAACGTGCCCGGATGCGTCAATGAAATGACCGGCAGGCTCGTCATGCCTCGCGAAAGGCACGTGTCGCCCAGAGGTGCGCAGAGTGCGACCAATCCGAGGAGCAAGTATTGTCGTGGCCTGAGAGGTTGATGCGCCATTGCCTGCGGTTCTATTTGAGATGCAAGAAAAGAAGGGCGGACTCATTTTGAGTGCCGCCCTCGATCGTTCGTAACCCTAGCCGATTACGCGCCTGCGCCAACCGGAGCCGGGGGATCGGCTTGACGGCTGCGTGCATCCTTCACCATTTTGTTGCGTTGTGAGCGGAGCTTGAGGAATGATTTCGCCTCGACATAAAGCCGAGGAACATCGCGATTCACAATGGCTTTCCAGATCACGCGCGCTGCGGCCTTGGGGCGGAAGTAGTACTCGTCGTAGAACCGATGCACCATCTCAAGGATGTAGTCCGTAGGCAGGCCAGGGTATTCAATGTGAGCCATCTGGTGGCCGCCCTCGTCGCTCATCGACGTCGTATTCTTGATGAATCCATTCTCGCGCGCATACTCGTAGAACTCCGTTCCCGGATAGGCGTGCGCAATCGAAACCTGAATCGTCTCTACATCCAGCGACTTCGCAAACTTGATTGTGTTCTGGATCGACTCCTTCGTCTCACCCGGCAAACCGAGAATGAAATCGCCGTGAATGGTCAGGCCCAGGTCGTGACAATCCTTGGCAAAGGCGCGCGCCCGCTCAACCGTTGCGCCTTTTTTGATGTTTTTCAGGATCTGCGGATCTCCCGATTCGAATCCCACAATCAGCAAGCGGCACCCTGCATCCTTCATCGCTTTCAGTGTCTCGCGGTCTGTGGTCACGCGCGAAGTGCAACTCCACGTCACCCCGACCGGCTTCAGCTTTTCGCAAAGCTCGATTGTCCGCTGCTTCTGAATGTTGAAGGTGTCGTCGTCAAAGAAATATTCCTTCACATGAGGAAAATTTTGTTTGGCCCACGCCAGCTCGGCCGCTACATCGTCTGTCGAGCGCTTGCGCCATGCATGCCCGCTTAGAGTCTGCGGCCACAAGCAGAATGTGCATTGCGCTGGGCATCCACGCGTCGAATACAGCGCGATATAAGGATGCAGAAGGAAAGGTACGTTGTACTTGGTCACATCGATGTCGCGCTTGTAAATCTTCGTCGCCCACGGCATCGCATCCAGGTCTTCCACTTGCGGGCGATCCGGATTGTGCATCACTTTTCCGTTTAGCTTGTAGCTGATGCCGAGAATCTCATTGAGCGGCTTGCCCTGAGCAAACTCCACGATGGAATAGTCGAATTCGCGGCGGCAGATAAACTCCAACGCGGCGCATTCATTCAACGCACGGTCGGGGTCGGTCGTCACCGGCGGCCCCACAAACGCAATCCGGATCGAGGGATTGGCCGCCTTGATCGCTTCTGCCAGCCGCTGGTCGCCCTCCCAGCCTACGGTCGACGTAAAGAGGACAAGGAACTCATATTCCTTGCAAATCTTGATCGTCTCTTCCGCCGACACATGGTGGGGTGGCGCATCCAACAGCCGCGAACCCTCCAGCAGTCCGGCGGGATACGTTAGCCACACCGGGTACCAGTAGGACTCGATCTCGCGCGTGGCTGGCCAGCGCGAGCTCGCGCCGCCGTCAAAATTCTCGAATGAGGGTGGGTTCAGAAACAGCGTTTTCAGGGTCATAGACATCCCTTCAATCTTACCATTTTCCCGGTTTTCGCATGCGCCGCATGGGGTTACGATCCTATTTCCCGTGCAGGTCATTGAGCCAGTCTTCCATGTGCCCCAGGGCGCGTAGCAGGTTCAGCCGCGCCTTTTGGAGTTCGAACCCCGCATCCAGTGCTTCCGCCTGCTTCTGACTTGCTTCGATGCGCGCCTGCTGTTCGGCCTTCGGCGTAAGCTGAGGCGCTGCTCCTGGCCCGCTTGTTCCGTTTCCAAGTTCAAGCTGCGCCAGCACGCTCTTCAGTTGCTCGCTGGCAATCTGCCCCTTTAGACTCGCTATCTCCGCCAGCGTATCGAGCTCTCGCAGGCTCCCCGTCAGCTCGGCAATCTGGATTTCATTCTGCCGCTGTGCCTGTTCTGCCTCAACCTTCGCTCGAAGCGCTTCGGCAGCGGATTCTCTGGCTTTCGCGCCGCGTTCCAGGTCGAGGATGGGAAGCGGTATCGAGAATCCCGAAGTGAAGTTGTCGGTCGGGATATTCTTTGCATAGTAATTGTTGAAATTGTTAAGGATCTTGGTGCTGCGGCTATAGAGCCCGTTGAAGCTGACTTGGGGAACGAATTTGTTGAACAGGTCCCCCCGCGCCACTTTTTGTTTGGAGACTGCAAGCATCTGTGCCGCTTCGATGCTGGCCAGAGGCCTTGGTTCCTCATCCGCTTTCACCGCCGGAATCTCAGGAATGCTGGCGCGATCCGGGCTGATGGAGCCAATCGGCAGACCGGTCAGCACCGCAATTTGCTTTGAAAGAGTGCCGGCGCGCGTTTCCAGATGCAGACGCTTGAGTTTCAACTGCGCCGCCGTCAATCGCACTTGCAACAGTTCGCTGAGCGGGTCGACGCCCGCCTCGGTGCGTTCCTGTTCGATCATGACCAAACGGTCGGCGAAGGTCTCCTGTTGGTGCGCGGCATCGAGTTCCCGGTTCACCGTGTCCAGTTCGATGTAGGCCGTCGAAGCATCGAGCGCTACCTGTTCACGCGCGTCCTTCAGGCTGAGCTTCGCCGCATCGAGCCCGGCGCGCGCGGCGCGAATGTACTGGTTCTGAGAAGGACTGAACACGAGCGACTGCACTGTCCCGTTCAAAATCGAAGGCACTCCCCCGGTGAAGCCGACAGCGGGAAATGCCGGTAGCCCGGAGCCGAGGTTGACGCTGGGTACAAAGGCATCCTTGGACTGCCCAAGCGATGCATTTGCCTTTTGAACGTCTGCTTCCGCCAGCCTTACCGTGGTTGAGTTGCGTTCAGCCAGATCCACAACCGTGACCAGCGATACCTGTGCGTTCCCGCGTGCAGGCGCAGCCATTTCTCCCAGCACTAAGGCGAACAGGATCGCGCGGGTTGTGTGTCGAGCTGTCATCCAGGATGTTCCGTTCAAAACTTCAAATCAGAATCTCAATTCCTGTGCAGGCTTGTAATCGTGCGCCAGCGCCAGGGCCGCCGACCGTTGTTCGCCCGCTCCTGCTTTATCGCCCAGTTGCGCCAGCACGCGCGCCAGCCGAACGTGCGCAACAAACGCAGGAGCTTCTTCGCTCTTCGATGAGCTACTCAAATACTCTTCCAGCATCTTCGCGGCTAATGGCAAATTACGATTTGCTTTCACCAGAACCATCGCGCCGTTGAACAGCGGCACCCCGGCTTTTCGATCGTGCTGCGCAGCTTTCAACCCGTTATCGATCGCAGCATCCATCTCCGTCCACTGCTGGCGTCTTCGATAAAAGCTGGCCAGCGACATCCATGAAGAAGCGGGATGCGGATTGACGCCGATCGCCGTCTTCAGATCTTGCTCGGCCGTCGCGTAGTCCTTGTGTTCTTCTGCAATGGATTCGCGCAACTGCAAACCCCGAGCCTGGTCCAATTTTTCCAATTTTGCAGCCACGTTCTCCGCTTTGTCTGTGCCTCCGCCCAGGGCTCCCGGTGCCGATTGGTAAAACTCCCCCAGGTCGGCAAGCGCTTCTACGTTGTTGGCGTCCAAACGCACAGAAGTCTCAAATTCGACCCGCACCTGCTTGGCGAGCCCAAACGCGCTCATAAAGGATGCCCGCGAAGCCTTCTCACCGGTTGCCCGGCCAAGCCACATGTGATAGCCGGAGCTCTCGCCGTCCATGCTCACGGCTTCCTGGCATTCCTTCATTGCCGCATCCCAATGCTCCAGCGTAAGCAGCACGCGGCACCGCAGGTTGTGTGCTTCCGCCGACGCGGGCAGCGAATTGAGAAGCGTCAGAGCTTTGTCTGCCTCGCCCGATTGCAATGCCGCATTGACGTCAGCCAGCGGCCCTGCCGGAGCTTGCGCCCGCAGAGCCAGGGCCGACGCCCCGACCAGGCCCGCAACCAGAACGGCCTCGATAACCTTCTTCACTGCACCCGCTTGATCGGCACGCCCACTTGTAAGGGCTGTCCGGTGGTGGTCCCCGTCGCCACAATGTCGCCGGCGTTCAGTCCGGCAAGAATGGCCGCCTGGGTCAGGTTGGTCGCTCCCGTTGTGACCGGTGTCTTCACCAGCCCGTCGTTCACCACCTTGAACACATAAGGCTTCCCATTCTCCGAATAGAGAGCTTCCCGAGGAATGCTCAGCGCGTCCGCCTCACTCGCCGTTGTCACGGTCACCGTGACGTCGGTGTCAGGCAGCAAGTCGCCGTCTCCGCCATCGATATCGACAATCACTTCACCCACGGTTCGCGTGGTGTAGGTAATCACCGTGATCGGCGTGCGCACAATATGTCCGTGCCACACATCGCCGGGCTTCGCATCCCACTTGATCTGGATCGGCTGCCCAACGGCAAGCCGCCCTATGTCCGGCTCGTCGAAATAGGCTCGCACGTGCTCACGCTCCAAATCGGCCATCTGCAACAAGATCTTGCCGGCTTCTGCATATTCCGTGGGTTTGGCTTCCATCGTGTAAACAGTTCCCGCGATGGGCGCACGATAAGAAGTTCTCGCCAGAACATCCCGGGCCGCGGCCGCATTCGCTTCCGCGTCGGCGAGCGCCGCTTGCACGCGTGCTACCTCGGCGGCCGAAAAATGCCCATGCGCGCTCTCCTCTGCCGCACGCAGATTGGCGTTTGCTGAATCCAGTTGCTGTCGCGCCGCTGCCACTTCGCTGGGTGAAGCCGCTCCGGTCGCGTTCAGCTTTGTCAGCGCGTCAAGATTTCGCTGTGCCTGGTCGCAGTCGATCCGATCGCGCGCCATTTCCGCAGCCGAGGCCTGCCGTTGCTCCAGCGTTCCGTTCTGTGTCGCCGTTTCCAGCGCAGCTTCTGCCGACTTCACGCCGCTCTCCGCCGTCGCCAGCCGGGCCCGCGCCTCTACGTCGTCTAGAACCACCAGTAGCTTTCCCTTCGGTACGCGGTCCCCCGGCTGCACATACACCGCCTTCACTGTGGTCGCGAGCGGGGAGGGGTATTCGTACTTGGCGTCCGGTTCGACCCGTCCATTGGTGCTGAGGGTGCTCGTTAACGCCGCGCGTTCAACCGCTGCAATGCGGACCGGCAATCGCTCCCGGGTGAGGGCACGCGCCGAGAAGAACACGACAACCAGAATGACCGCGACGCCCGCCCACAGCCATCCGCGGTCAAATTCCTTTCGTTCATTCGCCATCCACTTAACCTGAGTCAGTATATAGGACGCCTTGAGGAGGTCCGAGGGATCACAAATTTCGGCGCGTTCATCCAAGCGCCATCTTTCCGCCATTGAAACAGTTGACAAAAGCAAATATATTGATTGCTGGAGTTGATATGCTCAAAATGGCAGAGGATTTCCCCTCCGCAATCGAACACGCAGTGTTTTCCTTTCGCCGTTTCAACCGCTTCTATACCCGCTTCATTGGCCTTCTCGATGAAGACCTGATCAAGAGCAGCTATTCGCTCACCGAAGCGCGGATCCTCTTCGAACTTGCGACGCGCGCGAATTGCGGCGCCAGCGAGATCGCCGCCGAATTGAATCTCGATGCGGGATACCTGAGCCGCATCCTCCGCAAGTTCGAAGACGCGGGACTGCTGGCGCGTTCCCCCAAGCCAACCGACGCACGCCACGACCTTTTGCGTCTCACTCGAAAAGGGCAGCGGGCCTTCGCCGACCTCAACGCGCGCTCCACCGATCAGGCGCGCAGCGTCTTGGAATCGCTCCCTCTGTCGAATCGGTCTGCGCTGATTCGGTCCATGCGCGAGATTGAAAGCGCACTCGACAAATCCGCCGCGTCTCGAGCTCCCTTCGTCCTACGTCCCCATCGCGTCGGAGATATTGGATGGGTCATTCAGCGCCACGGCGCTCTCTACGCGCAGGAATATGGCTGGGACGAAACCTTCGAGGCGCTGGTCGCAAGAATCACTTCGGATTTCATCGACAACTTCGATCCCCGCCGCGAGCGCTGTTGGATCGCCGATCGCGACGGCGAATCGCTCGGATGCATTTTTCTCGTGCGCCACCCGCAACAAAACGAAACCGCCAAGTTGCGCCTGCTCCTGGTCGAACCAAGTGCGCGCGACATGGGCCTTGGTAAAGCGCTGGTCCACGAATCCATCGAGTTCGCTCGCTCCGCGGGATATAGGAAAGTGACGCTGTGGACGCAGAGTATCCTTCACGCCGCCCACAAAATCTATCAGCAGGCCAAATTCAAGCTGGTAGCCGAAGAACCGCACCACAGCTTCGGCAAAGATCTCATGGGTCAGACCTGGGAACTCGATCTCTAGCTCCATGCCCAAGCTCCGTGCCCAAACTCCGTGCCCGGTCCCATTCTTCCGCATGTGTATTGCGGAAGGGTGGGAAAACACGCTTGGAGGACTCGGCACGAGAACGGGTCCCCCAGGTCCGTCCGCCGCGGCGGAAGACCTGGGAAGCAAGCCATCCTCGTAAAATCGAACCATGGCCTCGCAACCCCGCTACACCGACGACCACGCCAAAGCCGGCCTCGATTTCGCTTTCCCCGCCATCGAAACCTGGCAGAACCAGTTCCCCGGCTATGAAATCTCCATCGACGATCCGGAGCTCACCTCGGTCTGCCCCAAAACTGGCCTGCCCGACTTCGGCATCCTCAATATCCGCTACATGCCCCGCCATCGCTGCCTTGAGCTCAAATCGCTGAAGGAGTACCTCTTCAGTTACCGCAACCTCGGCATCTTCCAGGAGAACATCGTCAATCAGGTCCTCGAAGACGTCATCAAAGCCTGCGATCCCGTCTGGGCCGTCGTCCGCGGCGAGTTCCGCCCCCGTGGTGGCATCGCGACGACCGTCGAAGCGCGCTGGCCCCGCCCCCAGTCATAGCGGAATGCGTTCGTTGCGCCGTTGTGATCTGTGATTTGAATCACTCCATCCGGAGGCTGATCTCGGCTACGTTAACTTGGTTAGCGCTTCCCTTGTGTCCGAGGAAGAGTCCATCGGGCCACCGGGCAAATATAAGTTGCGTGCTCCCGTCTCACAGGGATTTGAAGCGTCAGGCGAGGTACGTATGCCGAACGGAATGCTGATTTCGTGCCCGCAGATGGAAAAGACGATTGCGAGCGGGGAGAACCGAGCTCCGAACGCCAAGCCAGGTATCGATCACAAGCGATCGTCGTTTCTCGACGGCTTGTGGCGGTGGATCTCTGATCGACTCGTCGGCGAAGTGCCCCCCGGCGAGGCACTGTGCGAGTTCGATTGCCCAAGAGACCAATGCACGCTGGGAGAGTGGGCAACGTGCACGAGACGCCTGGCTCAAGCCAAAGGAGAGCTCTGGCCTGAAGGCCAGATCGCTCAAGCGTCTGACCGCCGCGAAGTGTAGCCCTCGCTTCGCACGGCTTTACCCGGCCGCGTGCTTGGGAACCGGTTACTCGGTCACTGGCGCATGCCATGGCGTTTTGTTCAGATCGCGATCCATGAGCACCAGCGGAATCTCGTATTTGCCTCTGGGCAGTCGCCGTTCACCGTGAATTCACTTTCCGTGCCGGTTGTGCTTTGATACAAACAGCTGCAAGAAGCACGCTGACCGGATTCCCCGAGGAGGCCCCATGAGCGCAACTACCACCCCCAAGTCCGTTGCCCAGGAAAACCCGCTTGCCTCGCTCGACCAGTGGGACGACTTTGTCGAAGGCCGCTACCGTGAAGGCAAGTCGCAGGACCAGTTCCGGGTCTACGATGCCGCAGCGCAGCCAGGCGTGGCCGAGTTCTACCGTCTCAACCACGAGAATCAGACCGTGGATTTCGTCCTGCGCAAAGAGAAAGAGTACTTCGGCCTGAACAAGGGAATGAAGACAATCTGGGAGGCGGCGGAGTTCCTGAATTCGATGGTCGACGACAGCGATCCCGATACCGACCTGACGCAGATCGAACATCTCCTGCAGACTTCCGAGTCGATCCGCGGCGATAACAATCCCCGCTGGATGGTCCTCGCGGGGTTCCTGCACGATCTGGGCAAGTGCCTCTGTCTTTACGGGGAGCCCCAGTGGGCAGTGGTAGGAGACACCTTCCCGGTGGGTTGTGCCTGGTCGACCGACATCGTCTATCACCAGTTTTTTGCCAACAATCCCGACCGCAATGTGCCGGAATATCAGACGCAGCATGGCATCTACGAGCCCAACTGCGGCCTCGATCAAGTGCACATGTCCTTCAGCCACGACGGCTATATCGCCGAGGTGATGAAGCCCTATCTAAATATCGAAGCGCTCTATATGCTGCGCTATCACTCGTTCTATCCATGGCATCGCCACGGCGCCTACGAGCACCTGACCAACGAGCAGGATCGCGCGATGCTCCAGTGGGTCTTGAAATTCAACCAGTACGACCTCTACTCCAAGGGCCACGCCAAGCCTGACGTAAAGGCATTGAAGCCTTACTACGACGAGCTGTTCGCGGAGTTCCTACCCCAACGCGTGGCTTGGTAAGTTTGCCCGCGAGTCAATTCTGAAATTCCCGGCGATTCTGAGTTAGCGACCTCTAATTTCCCCATTGGGTGGGCCGTCGCTTTTCCCTTCGTTCGCCTCAGAGCGCCTGGGTCTTCCCATGCGCTGATAGCCGGGGTGGACCCCTCGCACCAATCCCTGCTGGTCGGCAATTCTCAATAAGAGAGCGGCGAGCGTATTGCGTTCCTCCGAACTGATACTCGAGAGCAAAGCCTCCTGGTGCTGCCGCGCCACGCTGCCAATCTTTTCCAGGGTTTCCCCACCGGCTTGTGTCAGATGAAGGGAATACAAACGCCGGTCGTCCGGATTGGCTCTGCGCTCGATGAGCCCCCGCTTCTCCAGATTGTCCAGTATTGCCACCAGTCGGCTTGGATGAATCTGAAGCCTCGCCGCCAACTCCTGCTGGCTTAGTCCCGCGTCAGCCCGTAGCAGCCGCAGGATTCCCGCATCTGCCGGAGTGAGCGAGAGAACTCCTAATCTTTCAGCAAATTGCGCCGCGGCATGCGCTCCAAGCTGGGCAAGCAGAAACGCCGGTTGGTTTTGTCCCATTTCACGTTGGTTCATCTTCGATAGGAAAATTATTGCATATTCTTGTCATTCATGTAATAAATGATTACATTATGAAATCAAATCCTCGATTCCGCGGTCCCTCCCTTCTTCTGCTCGCCACAGTCCACTTCCTGCTCTTTGCCGCGGGGCTGGTAATTGCATCGGTGCTCCGTCGAGGGGCGCATTTTGCAACTCCCTTTGCCTCAGCCGAGGAATTGCGCGCATTTCTTGCGCTGAGCCCCACGGCTGTGCGGGTCAGCAACTTCTTCCTGTTTGGCTCTGCAATCCCATTCGGCATCTTTGCTGTCACAACCGTCAGTCACCTGCGCTTCATGGGCGTCCGGGCCGCCGGTACAAACATCGCACATCTGGGAGGCTTAATCGCCGCCATCGCGTTGATTCTCTCCGGCAGTGTGGGCTGGATCTTGTCTGTGCCTGAAGTGTTGGCCTCCGCGCCGCTCATCAAAGCAATCAATTTCCTCAACTTCCTGTTGGGCGGGGTCGTCTTCGCGGTCGGATTCGGCTTGCTCGCCGCGGGAGTGTCCGTCATCTGCTACTTCATGCGGCTACTCCCGCGCTGGTTGGTCGCCTTCGGAATGTTCCTGGCACTCACAGGAGAACTCTCCTCCCTGAGCCTCGTTGCCTATCCGGCAAACTTCTTTATTCCCGTCACCAGGTACGTGGGCTTCATCTGGATGTTCTCAGTCGCCGTCGCACTGACCAGAGATCGCAAAGGAGCGCAGCCTGCCTCGATGAGCGACGCTGCATAGAGCATCTATCCCTATGTTGCTGCTCTCTCTGGCCGACGCACCGCGGGTCCGTCAAACCCCGTGCAGGAGTCCACACACATCGGAAGGGAAATGACGAGAATGCGACCGATTGCAGAGCCGGAAGTCCTCATCAGCGGTCGCAGATACGTTCGCCGGGCAACCGGTTCGACATTCAACACAGTCCTGATGCACGTGATGAACAACGTCGCCTTTCTCATCCTCGGATTGCAATTGGTCGGCAGCTGAAATCGCACTGTGCATTCGTACAGCTCATCACTTTCAACGAGCACGGGATCGCCATGGCACTCACCGACGCAGAGTGAACGCTCCGATCCTTCCCACTCCATGTGGGATAATCACCTCGCTCCGCATTTCTTCTCAAGCGAGACCGATTGGCCGATACGTCCAAACCTCTCTCCACGCCCCTCAACCCCGCCCTGGGCACATTTCTCCTGCTGCTCGCGCTGAACCTGCTCAACTACATTGACCGCTATATACTGCCCGGCGAAGTCTCCCTTATCCAGCGCGAATTCCACTGCACCGACCAGCAGATGGGCGCGCTCACCACCGCACTCTTCATCACCTACATGCTCGTAGCCCCGCTTACCGGCTGGCTCGGCGATCGCTTCCCCCGCAAGCCCCTCATTGTCGCCGGCGCAGTTCTCTGGAGCGTCGCCACACTCGCCACCGCGTGGGTTCACGATTACTCGACCCTTTATCTCCGCCACGCGCTCGTCGGCGTCGGCGAAGCCACCTTTGGCATCTTTGCCCCCGCCGTGCTCGCAGACTTCTATCCCGAGCATGAGCGCAATCGCATTCTCTCCATCTTCTACATTGCCATCCCCGTCGGCGCCGCTCTCGGCTACCTCGCCGGCGGCCAAATGGGTCCGCTCTGGGGATGGCGCGCGCCGTTTTTCATCTGCGCGATTCCGGGCTTGCTCCTCGCCGCGCTTTACTGGTTCATCGGCCGCGAACCCACCCGCGGCGCAAGCGACCACCTGAAGTCCACGCCCAAGCGCGCGACCTTCGCCGGCCTCTTCACCAATCCAGCCTTTCTCACCGCCACCTTCGGCCTCGCCACGCTTACCTTTGCCATGGGCGGCATCTCGGCATGGGTGCCGGAGTTTCTGCGCCGTTCCGCGGGACTCTCGGTCAGCCGCGCAAGCCAACTCGTCGGCGCGAGCACAGTCCTCGACGGCATCGCCGGAACCCTCGTCGGTGGCATGATCGCCCAGCGATGGCTCCGCACCAATCACCGCGCCCTCTACCTGCTCTCGTTTTGGAGCGTCGCGCTCACACTCCCCTTCGGCCTGCTTCTCTTCTTCGGGCCTGCCAAATGGGCCGTGCCATCCCTATTTGCTGCCGAATTCTTTCTCTTCCTCAACACCGGCCCGCTCAATACCGCCCTTATCAACTCGGTCGGGGCCGAGGTTCGCGCCACCGCCGTCGGCCTGAATCTCTTCATCATTCACTGCTTCGGTGACACATTTTCCCCGCAGATCATCGGAGCCATCAGCGATCGCACCAATCTCTCCATCGGTCTCGGCTCGACCCTGATCTTCCTCATCCTCTCCTGCGTCATTCTTCTTGCCGGTGCCCGCGTCGCCCCGCCCTTGGACGATGCTTCACCCGACGCCCGCACCTGACGCTACCATCAAGTGGGCACACTCTGCCCTCGTCTACTTGTCAACGTATGCGCCCGGCGATTCCCATTTTGGGACGTTCGTTCGAATGGGGCGGGCTCTAGCCGGATCGGCCGGGATCTGGCAAAAAATGTCCATGACTTCACGTTAACGTCGAATAACACCCAATATTCCACACCAGAATCCACCTTCAGAATTCCACGCACACATCCATCTTTGAGAGGCACTTTCCACGTAGAGCTGGAATCTTGTCTACCGCGCCGAACCGGTTCCTGATCTCGGGAATTAATGAAGGCGCGATGCCCTGCCTGCGCTCGCAGGTTCGGGTCATTGACCGCGGGTCGCTCGGCATCGCCTTGAAATCCATGCACAAGCCGCGGGTTTGGTTTGAACTTCGGCGGTCCGCCATAAAACTGCCGCACGTGGCTCAGCACCATCCCGGCTCTTCCATGCATCGGCTCAACCACCCCGCGGATATTTACGTCCATTTCTCGGTATTTATTCAATTCGCCCACGTCGCCGCTGTCCTGCTTCAGACTCACGATGGTGAACCGGCAATCTGCATCGGGGTATCGGGTGAGCATACATCGAGAAATCTGGTTTCATCTGGAAGCCGCACGACTTCATACACATGCGCTGAAATGCAAATATCTTTGTTGAGGTATTTCTGAGCCTCGTCTGCAGACACACAAGGTTTGGAATTCCCCGCGTAGCCCATGGCTGGCCAAAGAGCAAGCATCAACGCAATTCGCCGCATCGCCGTTCTTTCCGGGGAATT
Source organism: uncultured Acidobacteriaceae bacterium (assembly GCA_963745845.1). Lineage (GTDB taxonomy): Bacteria > Acidobacteriota > Terriglobia > Terriglobales > Acidobacteriaceae > Telmatobacter. The sequence goes on from CAVUZE010000008.1 coordinate 1,863,899, forward strand.
GCCTCGAAGCGTACATCGCTTCATTCACGCAGAAAGGATGTCGAAGGTCTACATTACGCAGGCAATGTATGGCAGATGCGAAAATCTAACGCGTCCCAACCAGTTCCTCGTTCTTAGCCCCTTGCCCATAATGAGTTTGCACGTAGTTGTCGAGAATCTGCTTGAACTCCGCCACAATTGTATCTCCACGCAGCGTTGTATAGAGCTTGCCGTCCACATACACCGGCGCCTTGGGTTCTTCGAACGTGCCCGGCAGACTGATGCCGAGGTTCGCGTGCTTCGATTCGCCGGGACCGTTGACTACACATCCCATCACGGCTAGCTTCAGTTCCTCCACGCCGGCGTACTTCTTGCGCCATTCGGGCATCGAGGTCCGCAAGTAGCTCTGAATCTGCTCGGCAAGTTCCTGAAAATACGTGCTCGTGGTGCGTCCGCAGCCGGGGCAACTCGTCACCTGCGGCATAAAGCTGCGGATCGACAGCGACTGGAGAATCTGCTGCGCGGCCTGGACCTCTTCAGTACGGTCGCCGCCCGGCTTGGGCGTCAGGCTCACGCGGATCGTGTCGCCAATGCCGGCCAGCAGCAGAGGGGCTAGCCCGGCCGTGGAGGCAATCACGCCCTTCGAACCCATCCCCGCTTCAGTCAGGCCAAGATGCAAAACATAGTCGCACCGCGCCGCGAGATTCATGTAGACATCAATCAGGTCGCGGACGCCGGATACCTTCGCCGACAGGATAATCATGTCGTGGCTGAGTCCGTAGCGCTCGGCTGCCTTTGCCGATTCAAGTGCGCTCACCACCATCGCTTCCATCATCACGTCGCGGGCTGGCAACGGGTCGGGACGGCGGCTATTCTCATCCATCATGCGGGTCAGCAACGCCTGGTCCAGCGATCCCCAGTTGACGCCGATGCGCACCGGCTTCTGGTTCTCGACCGCGCACTCTACCATGACCTGAAAGTTGTCGTTGTCCTTCTTGCCGATCGATGCGTTCCCGGGATTGATGCGGTACTTAGCAAGAGCCTTTGCAGCGGCAGGGAACTTCTTCAGCAGCAGATGGCCGTTGTAATGGAAGTCGCCGACGATGGGGACGCGGAGGCCGCGCTTGTCGAGGCCTTCCACGATATGCGGAACGGCGGCGGCAGCCTCTTCGTTATTCACCGTCACCCGCACAAGCTCTGAGCCCGCATGGGCCAGGGCAGCCACCTGCTCAATTGTGCCCTGGATGTCTGCAGTGTCAGTGTTGGTCATCGATTGCACGACGACCGGGACTTCCCAGCCCACGCGAACGTGTCCAATCTTGACCGTGGGCGTCTTCCTGCGTTGAATTTCCGGCATATCGACCTCGCTTTTAGTTTACCTTTTCTGCGACTTTTGCCGGAAATCCCCGCGGTTGCGTGCCTTTGACGGTACTGTGCAGGTCTTGAAGAACCTGAGACGGCCTTCCCACAGTGTCACGATCCGCGCTTCGCCTGCAATCACAGCAAACGGGTACAATAAAGGATCATGGATTTCCGTTGTTTCCGTCCGTTTCTCATGTCCGCAATGGCATTAACCCTGTCCTCGGGCCTTACCCTTTTCGCTCAGGATTCGACAACTCACCGCGGCCGCAAGTACAAGGCCCCACCGCCGACTTCGAGCGTCGAGGTAACGATCCTCCGCAACGACGATGGAAAACCCATCGAGAACGCTGCGGTGATCTTCCAGCTCGAAAACGACAAGGGCAACATGGAGCTGAAGACCAACGAAGACGGCAAAGCCTCCATCGACGTACTGCCCACAGGATCGAAAGTCCTGCTGCAAGTCGTCGCCAAGGGCTTCAAGACCTATGGCAGCGACTACACCATCGACAAGGCCCAAATGGCATTTGAAGTGAAGCTGAAGCGGCCCGGCCAGCAATACTCCATCTACGACAATCATCCTGAGGCGGCGAAATCCAGCGGTGCGGGGAAGGACAATCCCGCGAATGCAAGCCCCGGGGACTCCAGTAAGAATGCCGCTCCAAAGGACGCAACCCCACAGAACGGCTCCAAAGATCAGCCGTCCGCCAGCCAATCTGGTGCCAAGCCAGATTCAAGCCAGCCCCAGCCGCAATAGGTTCACCTTGGCGAGGTCGCCGGAAAACAAATTCCCCACAACAGCGCCATGCCAACTCTAGCTCTGAATGGAAAATCGGCGTTGGTCACGGGGGGCGCGCGGCGCATCGGCCGCGAGATCGCTCTTGTCCTTGCACGTGCCGGTGCAGATATCACGATCACGTATCGCGAATCCGCGTCCGATGCGGAGCAAACTGTGGAGCAAATTCAGTCCCTCGGCCGTCGCGCCCAAGCCGTTCGTTGTGACGTGCGCTCGGAGACTTCGGTTCGCGACGCAATTGCGGCGACGGTCGAATGCCACAATCGTATCGACATTTTGGTCAACAACGCTGCTGTATTTGAAACCGTTCCGCTCGATCAAATCACTTTGGAGCAATGGGACGCGGTTTTCGAGACTAACACGCGCGGTCCCTTTCTTGTGGCCCGCGCGGCTTTGCCCCATCTGCGCGCGGCACGCGGCAAAATCGTCAATATCGGCTCGCTCGGGGGCATACGCGCCTGGGCGGGGCACGGTCACTACTGTGCATCCAAGGCAGCACTGCACATGCTCACGCAAATCATGGCCAAGGCTTTTGCTCCCGAGGTTGTTGTCAACTGCGTCGCACCGGGATGGATCGATCTCGGCGCCCATGCCAACGACGCCAATGCGCGTTTTGCCGCCAAAACGCCTGCGAAGCGCAATGGCTCCGCCGCGGACGTAGCCGAGGCCGTTCTATATTTCGCTAGTCAGTCAGGGTTCGTGACGGGCCAGGTACTCGCCGTGGACGGTGGCCTCGGCCTCTAAATCCGGACTCGATGAGCTTCAGCGCGACAGCAGCCGATCCCAGAACCCGCGCTTTTCGCGGCTCTTCCCGCTGCGGTCGCTTTCCGATGTAGGCGATTTGTAAACGGTCCGCTGTAGATCAAACGTGAGCGGCGCCCGGTCCAGCAGCCCGATCGCTTCCGGCTGTTGCGGCCACGCCGAGCCTTCCATCGCGGCCCTCGGATTACCCACGCACAACCTGTGCGCCGCCTCCGCTCCAAATCGCTCAGCAACGTATTTATAACCCTTGCGCAAGTGCAAGGGGCGCCGCTCGGGATGATGCGCATCGCTGGCCAGAAAATGAATCCAGTTCCGTTCAAGCAGCGCATTCGCAAATGCCTCGGCCGACTTGCCGTATCGGCCGTAGAGAGACGCAGACGTGACTTGTACGAGACACCCCTCACGCATCCACTCGGCTAGCAGCTCCGGATTGCGTCCCATCGCCGAGTTTCTTTCTGGATGCGCAAGGATCAATGTATATCCAGCAGTTTGTAACTGCTTCATCGCATCCATCAGGTGCGGTGGAATCAACATGTCCGGCAGCTCGATCAGCAAATATCCCTTTTCATCGATCGAGTAACGCGGCGGGTTTGCCAGCGCCTCTGCGATGTTGTCTGCATTCATGTGGAGTTCGCAACCCAGGCTCAGCTCGACCACATCGCGAAGCTTCTCGCGCAGCTCTGCGAATCGCTCGTTCACCAACTCTTTCCGGTAGGGATACTCGTTGCACGCATGCGGGGAGCATACAACGCGGGTCACGCCCTCGGCAGCAGCTTCGCGCGCCATGTAAAGCGAAGTCTCCAGATCCGGCGATCCGTCGTCGACCCCATGGAGCAGATGTGTGTGAATGTCGATCATGGCCCTGTTTTTGCTAAAATCTACCTTACCGCAAGCGCTTCGATCATCGATGCGAAGATCTTCCAACCGTCGGACGAGCCCAACAGTTTCTCGCTCGAACGATCCGGATGTGGCATCATGCCCAGCACATTGCGCTTCTCGTTCAGAATTCCTGCGATATTGCCAAGAGAGCCGTTGGGGTTCGCTTCCCCCGTGATCTCACCTGTCCGGGTTGCATAGCGAAATGCGATGCTATCTTCTGCTTCCAGCCGATGCAAGTCTTCCGGCGTGCAGAAATAGTTGCCCTCCATGTGCCCGATCGGAACCTGCAGCACTTCGCCCTTGGTCAGTTGATTCGTAAACGCGCTATCTGTCGTTTCAACACGCAGATGTACCGGCTTGCAGATGTACTTCAATCCTGCGTTCCGCATCAGCGCACCCGGCAGCAGGCCGGATTCGGTCAGGATCTGAAATCCATTGCAGATGCCGAGTACCAGACCGCCCTGGTCGGCAAACCGCTTCACGGCCTGCATTACGGGCGAAAAACGCGCGATGGCCCCGGTGCGCAAATAGTCGCCGTAGGCAAAACCTCCCGGCACCAGGACGGCGTCCACACCCAGCAGGTCTTCGGAATCGTGCCAGAGAAACGTGACCGGCTGATGTGCGATTTCGGCGATCACATTGTAGGTATCGTGGTCGCAATTGGAGCCAGGGAAGACCAGCACGCCGAATTTCATGCTCTTAGGTTATCAGTTCTTGTCCGAGGACAAGTCGCTCTTGTCGCGTCACAGGCCTTCAGTATGCCACCTGCAGCTCCAGTCCCTTTCCGTCATCCGGAACGAGCGCCGTGATGCGGTGATGTTCCGTGTCGAAGCCGGTAGAAACAGCCGCCGCATTCGAGCCGTCGATCGCCGAGGCCGTCGCGCCGGCCGCCGGCTTGGTCGCTCCGTAGACCTCAACTGACAACTGCTTCCACCACGGTGCGAAGCTTCCTTCGTGCGATGCAACTGTGACCACGATGCCTTGCGCGCTGAGCCGGCACGTGAACGCCATCTTCAGAAACGCACCTTTCTTGAAGTCGTAGCTCACGCCATCGTCGAGATAGAGGCTTCCACCGCAGTCGTTGCCGACCGCCGTGGGAGGATAGACGCGCAACGTAAGCGGCCCCTGCGGTTTCTCGTCGGTGCTTTGCACCAGCGGCTGCTCCGGTACGATTGCGCCTGCACGCACAAAAACCGGCAGCGTATCGAGGGTGCGATGGATTCGCACCTCCGGCTGCACCACCGCCGTGTTGTCGATCGCTTTCCGTCCCGTGCTCGCATCCACGCGAGCGCCGGTCCAGTAGTCGTACCAACCAACGGGCGGTAAGCCTACGGTGTAGTCGTCTACCTCATCGGGAAAAGGGCTCTGCGCAATCAACAGATCGGGGCCGAGCAGAAAAGCCCCGCTGTTGCTCAAGTCGAGTGGCTGTCCATCCACGGAACCACTGGGAAACTCGAGAAACAGCGGCCGATTGATCGGCAGTCCCGTACGGCTCATCTCCTCAGCAGTGGTGTAGAGATAGGGCAACAGCCGATAGCGCTCTTCGATGTAGCGGCGGCGCAGATTCACATCTTCTGGCGTGCCATTTTCCCATGGCTCCTGCGGCTTGGTGCCAATCGCCGTATGGTCGCGATCGATCGGCTGAAACGCCGCGAGCTCCAGCCAGCGCGTCAGCAATTCAGGTTGCGGAGAAGCAGCAAAGCCGCCCACGTCCGCTCCTGCCATGGCGAAACCGCTGAGGCCCAGGTTGAGCAGTTGTGGCACCGTCTGCCGTAGATGGCTCCAATTGCTCGAATTGTCGCCGGTCCAGGTCACGGCGTAGCGATGGCCTCCGGCATAGCTCGCGCGTGTCATCACAAACGGGCGCACATTGGGCTGCAGCTTCAGCAAGCCCTCGAATGTACCACGGGAGTTCTGCATGCCGAAGACATTATGAATCTCGAGGTGAGTCGCGGTGCGGGTCGTGAATCCCGGCTCCTCGATGCGGTGCTGCACATCGTCGGGCATGGTCTTCGACGGGACCAAAAAGATCGCGGGTTCATTCATGTCATTCCAGAACCCTGCAGCGCCTCTGCTGACGAAATCGGAGTAGAGCGTGCCCCACCAATCGCGCGAAGCCTTCTGCGTGAAATCAGGAAAAACCGCTTTGCCCGGCCACACGACGCCAACATATGTCGACCCGTCGGGATTTTTGACGAAGTGATCGCCGGCGGTGCCTTCGTCGTAGGGCTTGTATCCCGCATTGGGCAGATCGGCGATGTGCAGATCAGTGATGAGTACTGTGCGGAGGTGCTCCGCGCGCAGGTCCTTGATCATCTGATCAAAGTGCGGGAATCGTTCGGGATCCACGGTAAACGGACGATTCTTGAGCTGATAGTCGATGTCCAGCCAGATTACATCGGCAGGAATGCGCTCGCTGCGCAGTTTATCGGCAATGCGCCGGACCTCCGATTCAGGGTAGTAGCTGTAGCGCGACTGCTGGTATCCAAGAGACCAAAGCGGGGGCAATGGCGTAGGCCCCGTGAGCCACGCCCAGCTCTCGACCACTGTCTTTGGCTCTGGACCGTAGAGAACATAAAAGTCCAGAGGTCCGCCTTCGGAGCCAAATGAGTAGCCGTCGCGATATTCCTTGTTGAATTCAAAACTCGCGCGCCACGTGTTATCGAGAAAGATCCCAGCGGCGATCCCTTTATCAAAGGTCATGAAATAGGGGATCGATTTGTAAATCGGATCTGTAGATTCCTGCCACCCAAAAGCATCAGTATTCCAGTCGGTGAAGGCCTCGTTGCGCCGGTCGAGAGGTCCCGGCTTGTCGCCAAGACCGAAGTAGTGCTCATTGGCGGGCGATTCCATAAAGACGCGAAACGCCGCGCCGTTAAACTCGATCGGCCTGCCCGGCAACTGCTCGGCGATAACATGGCCGTCCATATCCGTGACGCTGAGCTCGAGTGGATCTTTGCGGACTGCAACGTGAAGCTTCGCAGTCTTGAATCCGACCGCCGAACCGCTTGACTCTGGCGTGACGGCCACCGATGCAGTGCGCGAGCCAGCCAGAACGGCCCACGAGGCGTCCTCGGGAAGCTGGCCTGCGGGCCCCACGCGGACGCGCACCACGTCGTCGCGCAACGCCGTAATCAGCATCACGGCCGAGCCGGAGCGGATCTCGATTCCATTCGTAATTGGCCGGGAAGCGGTGACCCGGTCCAGCCGGACGAAGGCCGATTTCTGCTGGGCCTCACCGGTTGCTTTCGCTTGTGACGTTGCGGCTAAGAACAAAACTGCAAATACAACAAACAGGAGATCTCCTGTTTTGCGCACTGAGCACCTCAAAGGGAGCTGTTTTATGTCGCTCATCAGCATAATCCCTTCGCCATACCTATGGGAACGTGCGCGTCTCAATGTCCTGTCTTGAGCGTCTCCGCGCGGCTGCGTGCCTGCGTCAAAAACGACTTGCTGGACGCGGATTCTTGCTCGAGCGAATCCAGATTGATCTGCACATTGGCGAGAGCGCCTTCGAGAGCAGCATTTGCCAAGGCGATCGCGGTCGTGAGATCAGAACTCATGTTGGGATTGGTGATCGGCTTCAATTCCTTCGCAATCCGACCCACTTCGACAACCTTTTCAGCCACGGCGAGCGGGATACTGGTCGCCTGCTGCAGCGCCGTCGCGATCAGTTTGCTGCCGTCCGCTGATTCCTTGGCGGCCTTGTAGGCTTTTCGCACCTCGTTGTACGATTCTGCGTCCGCATCAATGGCGTCCTTCAATTCCTCGCGAAGCATGTTCAGCTGCGCGATGGCTTCGCTGAGCTGGCTTTCGTACCCCAGGTACGCCTTCTTACCGCGGGACATGCTGGCCACCATCCCAGCCAACCCCGCCGCCATGGCGCCGCTTGCAGCCGCTGCGCTGCCGCCGCCGGGCGTCGCGGTAGGCGCGGCCAATTGTTCGATGAATGGCTCAATGCCCGCGCGGAGCCCGCCAATCGCCATCTTGCCGCTCATCACCGCGGCGAGACGATTTTCCAGGATCAGCGAAGAATCGAAATTCTCCACCTGGAGGAACCACTCCGCAGCCTGCTCCAGCGCGAGTTTCGGAATCAGGCCGACGATCTCGCTGGAGACGGGAACTACGCCGTAACGAGCCGCCTCGCGCTTCACAAATTCAAACACCCGATGGATCGGCGTCTGCTCGAAGTCGGTCAGGTTCATCGAGACCTGGGCGAGGCCACGCACGAGGAAACCCGCACCCTTCACGAACCGAAGACCGCCCGTCGAAAACCTCACAGCTTTGGCGATCTTCTTTGCGATATCGACGTTGGGTGTATTCAGAAAGACGTTGTAGGCGATAAGGGCTTTCCGTGCGCCCACCACGGTTGCGCCTGCAGTTGGGTGCACGCGGGTCTCGCCAAAATCCGGCTTGCGCGAGGGATTTGTCGCGATCTCGTCGCGAATCGCCTCGAACTGGCCACGGCGGATGTTCTCGAGATTCTGCCGCTCGGGCGAGGTTGCGGCCGCTTCGTAGAGGTACACCGGAATCTGGTAGCGATTTGCGATCTCCGCGCCCACACGCCTGGCCATCGCTACGCAATCTTGGAGCGTGACGCCGTCAATTGGGATGAATGGAATCACATCGGCGGCGCCCATACGTGGGTGTGCGCCCTGATGCTTGGTCAGATCGATCAGTTCGGCAGCCTTGCCGACGCCGCGAATCGCGGCCTCTTCGATCGCTGCGCGCTCGCCAACCAGCGTAATCACGCAGCGGTTGTGGTCTGTATCCATCTCGCGGTCGAGAAGATAGACGCCGGGAATCTTCATCGCCTCGACGATGGCATCCACTTTGGCCGCATCCCGGCCTTCAGAGAAGTTTGGAACACATTCAACAAGTGTGGTCGGCACAGAGGAAGGATAAATCAGCGGCGTCCCGAATTCTTGCGCTCCAGTCGATGGGCGCGCGATCTCGGAATATCGGCATTGCTACTGCGCGACGATCTGTCCCGAGATCCGGTCGAACTCTGACTTCGAGACGATGTGCTTTTTCACCAGGTCGCTTGAGTCGTCATAGGGCCTTCCGTCGATGATCTTCTGGGCCCGCACCGTATCGACGCCCGGCAGCGTCTCAAGTTCGCCAGCGGATGCCTTGTTGATGTCGACCGCGCCTTTCGATGTCTTCTGTTCCTTAATGCCGTCGGAGACGCCCTTCGCGACTGCCTTCACGTCACGAACCGCCTCGTTCGTCGCCTTGGCCGTATCCTGTCGAATGGTTTCAGGGCTGGGGTTGGTCTGGTTGCATCCGGTTAGAAAGAGCAGAGCAACGGTGCCTAGGAGAACATGCTTCATGTTCTCTTCGATGCTTGGGACTGGATTCGCGACAATCGGGAAACCAAGAATTAACCTGGTTGGCCCTCTGGAGCCCTTATCGCCGTTCCCTGCGAACCGCGCGATCTCGCTGGTCGCGGAGCGCGAATAAAGCCTCCAGTTCTCGAACGCTTGCCGCCTCCGACTTGCGATGCCTTTCTGAGATGTAGAGCAGAAGGGCGGAGGCAATAAGCAGCAGAAGAAGACAACCGTTGGGATTTACGACAACATTCGAAAGAATTTCAATACAGTACCGGATCACGGTCTCCCCTCCTGCCCTCATCTGAAAGATCGGCAGCTTTGTTCAGGAGATGAGGGAAGACTCGTTGATCCCCACCTGTTCTCAGCGCTCTATTCCAGATCAGCGATGAATATAGAGATCTGGGACCGGAATGGTCCGGTACGCTCGAAGCGGACGCCGACTCTGCTTTCAAGGCTGTGCCAGACCGCAGCCTCCGCTGGCTGAGCCGGGTCGTTCGCGGTATCGTCTAGTGCAGGAGCAATTTCGCACAGGTGAGAGTATGACAACGACAATGACTCCGACGGTTCGTGCGCCGCGTGGCAATCAGCTTCGCTGCAAAGGCTGGCAACAGGAGGCCGCCCTCCGTTGTCTGATGAATAATCTCGACCCCGAGGTTGCCGAGCGTCCGTCCGATCTCGTTGTCTACGGCGGCATCGGCAAGGCTGCGCGCAACTGGGAGTGCTTTCATGCCATAGTGCGGGAGCTGGAGCGACTTGGCAACGAAGAGACTTTGCTGGTCCAATCGGGGAAACCGGTGGGTGTGTTTCCTACTCATGAGATGGCGCCGCGTGTACTCATCGCCAACTCGAACCTTGTTGGCAAATGGGCCAACTGGGAGCATTTCCAGGAACTCGACCGCAAAGGGCTGATGATGTACGGCCAGATGACGGCCGGCAGTTGGATCTACATCGGGACACAGGGCATTCTGCAGGGCACATTCCAGACTTTTGCAGCTCTGGCCGAACAGCACTTTGGCGACTCGGGCCGGACTGGTTCTCTTCGAGGCAAGCTCGTGGTCACGGGCGGAGTAGGCGGTATGGGCGGCGCGCAACCGTTGTCTGTCACGCTGAATGGTGGAGTTGTCCTCGCCATTGATGTTGACCGCTCACGCATTCAGCGTCGCGTCGACGCGCGCTACTGCGACACCGTCACGGAGGATCTGGATCAAGCTCTGACGCTTTGTGAATCGGCTCGTCATGAGGGCCGGGCTCTCTCCGTCGGCCTCGTGGGCAATTGCGCCGACGTCTTGCCGGAAATTGTCCGCCGCGGCGTGCAGGTGGATGTGGTGACCGACCAAACCAGCGCGCACGATCCGCTGAACGGCTACGTCCCGCAGGGATTGACTCTGAGTCAGGCGACGGAACTCCGCAAGAGCAACCCGGAAGAGTATGTCCGCCGCTCGACGGCTTCCATGGTCGTACACGTCAACGCTATGCTCGCGCTTCAAAGCGCGGGCGCCGTGGCCTTCGATTATGGCAATAACATTCGCCGTTTCGCTTTCGATGCGGGTTGTGCTGATGCCTTCCTGATCGCCGGCTTTGTGCCCGAATACATCCGTCCGCTCTTTTGCACCGGAGCGGGGCCGTTTCGCTGGGTCGCTCTTTCGGGCGACCCCAAAGACATCGACCGGACAGATGAATTGGCTCTGGAACTCTTTCCCGAAAACGAGATTCTGACGCGCTGGTTAAAGCTTGCGCGCGGCCGCTTTGCTTTCCAAGGATTGCCCGCGCGCATCTGCTGGCTCGGTTACGGTGAGCGCGCGAAGATGGGCCTGGCGATCAACGAACTGGTGCGCAAGGGAGAAATTTCCGCGCCCATCGCCATCGGCCGCGATCATCTCGATACGGGGTCTGTTGCAAGCCCCTATCGCGAGACAGAGAAGATGCTGGACGGGACGGATGCGGTTGCGGATTGGCCGATCCTGAATGCGCTGCTGAATACGGCCTCGGGTGCAAGCTGGGTCAGCTTCCATCATGGGGGCGGCGTGGGCATGGGTTACTCTCTCCATGCCGGGCAGGTGACGGTCGCCGACGGCACCGACAATGCTGCCCGGCGTATTGAGCGCGTGTTGAACAACGACCCTGGCATTGGCGTTGCGCGGCACGCGGATGCTGGCTACGATCTCGCTCGCCAGACCGCACGCGAAAAGGGAATCCACATTCCGATGGCAGGGAAGTAGACATGCCGGGCACGATCGCAGTTGTCAATATCGGGCAGCTCGTCACCCTCGCTGGACCACCGCGTCCGCGAGTCGGCGCCGAGCTTCGCGAACTGGGCATTATCCGCGACGCAGCACTGCTGATCGAGGACGGCCGCGTCGCTGCTGCAGCTCCTTATGCTCAGCTCATCTCCGAAATCCCGCCTCACGCAGTGGCGATCGATGCCGGAGGAAAATGTATCACTCCGGGATTTGTGGACGCGCATACCCATCTGGTCTTCGCCGGCAACCGGGCCGCCGAGTTCGAGCAGCGCATCGCCGGCGCCACCTATCAGCAAATCGCCGCTGCCGGAGGCGGAATCTTGCGCACGGTTGCGGCCACACGCGCTGCCAGTGTCGAAGAGCTTCTGGCCTCCACCCGCCGACATCGCGACTGGATGCTTCGCTCGGGTACCACGACCATCGAGGTCAAGTCTGGATACGGTCTTGACCGGGCAACCGAATTGCAGATGCTGCAGGTGATTGCCCGCATCGACGCGGAGGGACCGGCGCGCCTCGTGCCGACCTTGCTTGCAGCCCACACCATTCCGCCGGAGTTTGCCGAGCGGCGTGCCGACTATATTCACTCAGTCGCTGAAGGGTTGATACCTGAGGTTGCCTTCGCCAGATTGGCGCGGTATTGCGACGTTTTTTGCGACGATCACGCATTCACGGTTGACGAGACACGGACGATTCTTCTGTCCGCGCTCCGTCACGGCCTTCGCCTGCGCATTCACGCCGAGCAATTCAGGCCGGGGACCGGAGCGGCGCTTGCCGCGGAACTCGGCGCAATAACCGCAGACCATCTCGAGACTGTGACTGACGAAACGCTGCATCAGCTCTGTGCTGCCAAAGTGCAACCTGTTCTCCTGCCTGGCTCTGTCTTCGCCCTCGGTCGGACACAGTATCCGCCTGCGCGGACGATGATTGAAGCTGGGCTTGCAATCGTTCTGGCCACCGATTTCAATCCTGGGTCTTCGCCGATAGCGTCGATGCCCATGATGTTTTCGCTTGCATGCCTGCACATGGGTCTATCGTCGGCGGAAGCGCTGACGGCGGCTACCATCAACGCCGCCTGGAGCCTCGAACTCGGCAATAGCCTCGGCTCCCTCGAGAGCGGCAAAGAGGCTGACTTTGTGATTCATGAATTCGACGATTATCGGGAGCTGGCTTATTTCATTGCGGCGCCTGCGCGGCCGCGCGTATTCGTCGCGGGAAATGAAGTGACGCCTGCGCAGGTTGAATTTTTACCGCCCAGGCCTGTGAAACGCGACGTTGTTCGTCTACGCCGATCGGACTAGCAGTTTTCGTGCTCTCCGCCTTTCCACCACAAAGACCAAAACGCCGGCTCCTACCAGGACGATCGTTCCACCTAAGACTTTTGCCACGGCGAGCGGCTTGTTCGGGTCGTCGTGAGCTGGGAAAGCGGAGAGAACGATCGTGAGCGCGGTGCTGGCCAGGCCCACCGACGCAAGTAGAATCGCTACCGGCTTGCCGCCGAGGACGCGCCGCACCTCCGGCCCAACACGCCGTCCCTGCATCTTGATCATCGCCCCGAACAAAAACAGGTACGGCAGAAAATTCGCAATAATCGCCATACTGACAAGCACGTCGTACGCACCGCGTACTGTTGTGCCCGCCTGCCCGAGCAACGCCACCAAGACGCCCGAGCCACCATAGACGGCGAGCGCAACCCATGGTGTGCGATACCGCGGATGGACCCATCCGAACGCCGCGGGAAGATAGCGATCGACCCCGGCGACGAAAGGCAGCCGCGCACTCGAAGAAAGATTTCCAGCGGCACCGCCGATAGAATTGAGTGCGACCAACAGAGCCATGGGTGCCAGCAGCCAGGTCAAGCCGAGGCGGTCGCTCAACACATGAATCCCATTGACGAAGCCATCCGGGCCGCCCACCGCATCGCTGGGCAGCGCCACCAGCAGCGCCGCCGTCCCGCCTACATATCCAATGGTCAGAATGCTGCCGGCGACAAGCAGGGCCCACGGAATCGTGCGGCGGGGATTCTCGATTTCATCAGCCATGGCGGAGATAGACTCTGTTCCGGCGAAGGCAAAAAAAACGCTCGACCAGAAGACCGCGTTGCCCAAAGACCAATGAGGAGCGAAGCTCGCCGGCGGATAGCGCACCGCCGGGCCGAATCGCCAGAAAGAAACTGCGGCCATCAGGATCAGCGCGGTTAACGGAAGCACAACGCCGAGAGCGCAGATATTGTTCAACCACTTACCCGCATTCACGCCGCGGATGTTGATCAACGTGATCGCCCCCAGCCAGAAAGCTGCGAATGTCATGTAATAAAGCGGATTTGCGTTCAGCATTTGCGCCCGGGTCCCGAAGGCAAAAAGCGCCGATCCCGCGCCGAAATAGAGCACGCTGGCAAAGAAAGGCAGATTGCACATCCAGTAAGTCCATGCGCAGATAAAGCCGGAGAAGTCGCCGAATGCCTCGCGTGTCCATACATAAATGCCGCCCTCTTCGGGATACCGCGACGACAGTTCCATCACGCTCGCGGCCAGGGGAAGAAAGAAGCAACTGACCGAGGCAATCCAAACCACCAGAATGCTCGGCCCCGCGGCCGCGGCGGTTGCGGTCCAGCGCAGACTTAGAACCGTGGCCACGTAGAAGGGCACGAGGTCGCGGAACCGGATGCCTCGCTTGAGTGCGGGAATTTTTCCGAGCGAAGTAGCGGCGGACATGTATGGCGGAGGATAGCAGAGCGGCGTTTAGCAAAAGAAGCTAAATCTTGCCCTTGTCCTTCAGCACTGCCATTGCCGCATTGCGCCCGTTGATGCCGATCACGCTGCCGCCGGGGTGCGTACACGCGCCGCACAGATAGAGGCCTGCCATCGGCGTACGCGCAGTAAGCCGGTTGGCCCACATGTAGGGCGGCAGGCATTCGCCCTGAAAAATATGTCCACCAGTGAGGCCCACTTTCTGCTCGATGTCGGGCGGACCCAGCACTTGTGCATCGATTACAGCGCTGTCGATGTTCGAGCAGAAACGGGCGAGGGAATTGAGTGCCAGTTGCCGCACTTCGTCGCGCCTTTCGTCCCAGGTGCCCACGGCAAACTTATACGGCACATATTGCGCGAAAACGCTCATGGTGTGCGTGCCTGGCGGGGCAACCGAACCATCGTGCACGCTCTGGAAATAGAGCTCGCACCACAGGTGTTTTGGCAACTCGCCGCGTCGGGCCGCGGCATATCCGGCTTTCCACTCGTCCTTGGTCAACAGAGCATTGATTTGGCCGTAGTGATGCGGTTCGTTGACTCCGGGCCGCGCGGTGAAATTGGGGAGCTCGCGCAGATGCACATTGAGCTTCACCGTGCAGCCTTCAATAGGAACCGATTCGATCTTTGCGCGCCACGCAGGGTCGGCGGCGTCGCCCAACAAGCGAAGCGTGACTCTCGGATCGGCATTTGACACGATGGTGCGCGCCCCGATGTGCTCGCCACCTTCGAGGAGCACGCCTTCGCCTGGCACAATCTGGCTTACAGGGATACCTGACACCACCGTGGCTCCCGCTTCGCGCGCTGCGTCGCAGAAATAGAACGAGACCATGCCCATGCCGCCCTGCACGTAGCCCCACATGCCGGGCATGCCCCCCAAACGGCCCGAGGCGTGATGGAAGCGAATCGAAGCGGTGCCTTTGTCGAACGGGCTCGCATTGGTGCCGATGACACCCTGCCCTAGATACGCCACCTGCAGCCGTTCGTCGCGCAGATAACGCTCGACAAATTCAGCCATCGACCAGTCGAAGAGCAGCGCCCTTGCTTCGTCATCGTTGCCGAGCCGGTCTTCGATTTGATCGCGAGTGGGCGCGTCCCCGATCCAGAAGTCTCGGGCAGAAGAATCGTCTTCTCGCACAGGATCGTTGCCGTTCTTACCGCTTGGTGGCCGCAGTGCATCGCGCAGCCGCCGGACAACATCGCTCATCGCGTGGAACCCGTCCACATCGCCGGGAGCGAGTGCGCGCACTTCCTCTATGCATCGCTCGTCCTCATCCCAGAGCTGAATGCTGGCGCCATCGAGGAAGGGAACGAAGAGTCCGTTCACCGCCGGCGTCCAACGGAATCCGCGCCGCGGAAGGTCCAGTTCTTCGACGACCAGCGGGTGCAGGAGCCCGGCAAGATAGGCGCACGGAGACATGCGCACGCCGGGGAACGGCTCTTCAATGGTGCAGGCGCCGCCGATGCGGGTGCGGCTCTCGATCACCAGCACCTGCTGACCTGCCCGCGCGAGAAAGGCAGCACAAGCCAGGCCGTTGTGGCCCGCACCGACCACGATGACGTCCCAGGTCCTCGCCGCCAACTCGCGAAGAGGAACCGGCAATCCGATTTCGCCTAACAGGGCAGCGGTAGGTGAGGTCATACGTGTCCACGCTACCACCCCGAGAAACCCGGTCGGCGGTACCATCTATTGTCCTTTCGCCGACCCCGAGCGGGATCAGCCCTATTTCACGCTGAGGTCCCCATCCGCATCTACCACGAGATCGTCCCCTTGAATTTGTATGGAGTGAATCTTGAGTTTGTCCAATGACACCTTATAGCCGGACGAGGCCGTCGAGCCCTCGAGGGCTTTCCGCAGCAGTTCTGCGGCATTCACTTTCATGCTGGAGGGCACCTGGTGGCTGAGAAACGGCGCCAGCAGAAAATTCAGCTCTCTGCGATCCGTCACCTTGATCACCTGAGCGTCGCGGAATCCGATGGTCTCTCCTTCGCCGTAAGGCTCGAGCGAAACTTCGGAAGTCGGCGCCAGCGAGATGCCCAGACATGTGCCGTGAACGGATTGGCCCAGCCGCGCATGGGTCTTAATTTTGACCACGATCCGGTCCTGGACAAAGCTCAGTTGCGCGTCGTCGGCGTAAACCCAGCAGGCTGATTGGGCGTTGCCCTTGAGGAAATAGCGCCCTCCCGGGCCGCTGAAAAGCTGCTGCCGGAGTGTCCGCTGCATGGCATCACGGCCAACCCTCAACTCCACTGCCTGACAAGGGGTCAGGCTCAAAACCAGGGTCGCCAAACCCAGCGCCAGAGTCCAACTTGTTGTCATATGAGTAATCGTTGCATGAACGGGTTGGATAAGGCTAGATTTGCACAACTATTGCGATCTTTGGACCCTAACTGAGCCGCCTCAATGTCCATGTAACTCTATGTAAAGCAATCGGATAGATAGGATTTTGGCGGGCGACCAGACTTGAGCGAAATTGACTTAAAAACATCGATTTACTATTGATTTTTGGAGAAAAAATCCGTAAAATGACTACATTAGCGTTCCTCCTGAGCGAGAGGGTCCCCAGCCGTCGTCGGAGGATGTTCGATCAAATCACTCCTTTCCTAAGGACAACAAAAACAATGGCAAAGCGTCGTGGAAATCCGAATTGGGGCAAACCCGAGCCCATAGGGCCCGTTGTGCCCACTGTGACCTCCTTCGAACAAATTGTGAAGGAGTTCAAACTTACCCCGGATCAGTACATCCGGTCCACCCGCCTCCGCGAGTGGGCTCGCCGGAACAAGAACTCAAAGTATATCCCGGAGGCACTCCTTGAGGCCTGGGGCTTTGAGATCGAATCGACGTTGTAGCGATTTCCCGGTCATGTCAGAAAGCGCCGCCCTCGGGCGGCGCTTTTAGTTTTTGCCCCGCGTTTTATTTAGTTTGCAGAGCTGTTTCGTTACTTTGTGAGCCCTCTCGTTTCCCAATCCAGCAGCAGGTCTTTTGCTGTACCGGGCTGATTCGTTCAAAATAGGGCATAGCCATGCCAGAGTCCTCCCGACCCATCGAACCGCCGTTTACCGATGTACCCGGTGCATTGGCTGAGATTCGCGCCGGCCGAATGCTCATCGTTGTGGACGATGAGGATCGGGAGAACGAGGGTGACCTGACCCTGGCTGCCGAATACGTGACTCCCGAATCAATCAACTTCATGGCCCGCTACGGCCGCGGCCTCATCTGCCTCACCCTCACCGAAGAGCGCGCCGATCATCTGCGCCTCTTCCCCATGACGCAGCAAAACTCTTCGCGCTTTGGCACCGCCTTTACAGAAACCATTGAGGCGCGTGAAGGAGTTACTACCGGCATCTCTGCAGCCGACCGGGCCCAGACCATTCGCACCGCCATCGACCCGAAGTCGACCTATTCCGACCTCGCCCGACCCGGTCACATTTTCCCACTGCGTGCCCGCCGCGGCGGCGTTCTGGTCCGTGCCGGGCAAACCGAAGCTTCCGTGGATCTGGCACGCATGGCGGGCCTCAATCCGTCCGGTGTGATTTGTGAGATCATGCGCGACGACGGCGAAATGGCGCGTATCCCCGACCTTATTCCGTTCTCGCAAGAGCACGGCCTCAAGATCCTCACCGTAGCCGAGCTTATCCGCTATCGCCTCCGCCACGAGCGCTACATCGTCCGTGCCGGGGAAAAGACGATCCAGACCGCTCACGGCGAGTTCCGCATGATCGCCTACGAGAGTGAGGTCAACGGCGGCGAGAGCCACATCGCCCTCGTTCGCGGCGATCTTTGCCCCGGCTGCCCAGCATTCCACGAAGGTCCATCAGGACAGCGCACCGCCTCCGGGCCTTCCCGCCCGCCTTGTTCTCATCCGGTCCTTGTTCGTGTCCACACCCGCTGCACAGCGGGAGACGTCTTTGCCGCCGACTGCCGCTGCCGCGAAGTTCTCGACCAATCCATGCGGATGATTGCCGAAGAAGGTTGCGGCGTCATTCTCTACCTGCACAACACCTCGCGCGGCTTCGAAATTGACCATGCGCCCGTCTCCGATTCCGCCTTTGAACCTGGCGGCGCGGTCATTCCCGCCAAAGTCCCTGATGGCCGTGCCTCGAGCATCATTCTGCATCAGGAGATGCGTGCCCGCGAAGGCTCCCAGGCGCGCACCGGCCGCATTCTGCGCGCCATTGGCCTCGGCGGGCAGATCCTCTCGGATTTGGGCATCCAGCGCATCCGCTTGCTCTCCAACACGCCCATGCACATTCCTGCATTGGAAGGTTTCGGCCTCGAAATCGTTGAGCAGGTCCCGATTCCCATCGAAGAATGCTCTCGCGTATCCTGAAACCAGCGGTGCAAAGATCGCTTAGATATCTCATTAAACTCGCTCAAACTCTGAAACCTGGTCAATTTTGACCATCTTCAATCCTGACAACACTGTACGATCAGCCAAACAGTCTAGGGGAATTGTCCGACGGGGAAGTCCCGTCAACGGAAATCATGCGGAATTGCAAGCCCGCAATCGATCCATCCGATTACAGAGACGCTCTCTGAGGGCCAAAAAACTCGCACGGGAAAAAGGTGCTTTCCATGAGCGTCCATCTGGTAAACCCCAGTGATAATTCCTTTGGTACGGCCGTCATCACACCCCGATGGCTGTTCGTCCTCGCAGCCGCAACTCCCCAAACGGCAGGCGACCCTATCCTCATCGACGAGTCGCTCGAGCCGATCGTCCCGGACTCCATTCACCCCGGAGATATCGTGGGCATCAGTGTTCACACCGGCAATGCCCTCCGCGGCTACCATGTGGGCCGCATGGCCCGCAGTCGCGGCGCTTGGGTCGTCTATGGCGGTATTCACGCGACACTTTTTCCGGACGAGGCATTCGAGCGCGGAGAAGCGCATGCAGTCGTCACCGGCGACGGCGATCTGGCCTGGGCCAAAGTCGTCAACGATTGTCTCGCCGGCAAGCCCGATCGCGTGTACGCAGGCGGTCGCCTCGATGGCAGCGAATTCCTGCCGGCGCGCTGGGACTTGATGGACCCGCAAAAGTACATGTGGGCCTCTGTGCAGACCATCCGCGGGTGCCCCAAGCATTGTTCCTTCTGCAGCGTCTGGCGAACCGATGGACAGAAGCCCCGCCAGCGCAATCATCAGCGCGTGATCGACGAAATCATCGAATTGCGCCGCATCGGCTTCCGTTTCATCGCACTCGCCGACGACAATTTTTATCCGGTCACGCTGACCGATCTTCGTCTCGCCCGGGAACAAAAGAATCAAGCCAAGTTGGACGAGCTTATGTCCATTCGCAGCGAGCGATTCCAATTGATGGAAGAACTCGCCAAGCTGCCCAAGGACATGGTCTTCTTCACTCAGATCACCATGGAAGCCGGAGAAGACGCCACTTATCTCGATGCAATGCACAAGGCCAACATAAAAGGCGCACTCGTCGGTGTCGAGGCAGTCACGCCCGAAGGCCTGAAGGCCGTTTTCAAGGACTGGAACTATTCCGGCGAAGCGCTCGCACGCCAGTTGCAGACCTTCAAACAACACGGCGTTCACGTGCTAGGCTCGTTCATCTTCGGTCTTCCCACCGACAAGCCGGCCACCTTCGACGCCACAGTCGAAATGGCACTCAAAGCCGGCGTGACCTTTGCCCAATTCGTCATGATGACGCCGTTTCCCGGCACCGTCGATTTTGGGAAATGGGAAAAGGGACAGGCAGAGAATCCAACCATGGTCGGGGGTGTGCCGATTACCCGCTACTGGATGATTCCCGCCGAGAATCGTCCCAAGATGTATACACCGCATCCGACGATGAGTTCAGACGAGATTCGCGAGCGGACACAAAAGGTGTGGGACAAGTTTTATGAATGGGCCCCTATCTGGAAGAGATCGGCTTGCTGTCCGAACATAACTTCCAGGATTGCTTTTATATTTCTATCTAAACTCTACCGACAGATGTACGCGAACACCGGAATCTCGACTGATAGCGCGCGCCGCAAAAAGTCGAAGAGCTGGGCACGGTGGACGGCACACCAGTGCAAGAAACTCTTCCGCGCGAAGCCGATGCCCGAGCTGCCATCGCCCGTCTGGCCGGAAAGGTCGTACCCCTCACTCGGCCACCCAGCGTTTGCTAGCGCCGAAGTCGGATCAATCACAGGCCCCTTCGTTGTAATGTCGGACTGATCCGGCAGTCTTGCGTAGCGCCTCACTCTTCGCTATCTCCCGGGTTAGGCCCTCCGGCCATCGCCGCCATTGCCGCCGCGAAGGGTTTCATTGGATACTCCACTGGCGGGATCCCTCCCGCCAGATAGCGCACAAAATAATCCCACCGGCGCCGCGTCATGTACGGCAGCGTCGGCCCGTAAGGGTGACCCACGTTGGGAATCAGCAACAGGTCAAAATCCTTGTTTGCTTTAATGAGCGCGTCCGCCAGCAGCAGCGTGTTGTTCGGCGGAACGTTGTTGTCCATCGTTCCATGCGCCAGCAGCAGGTGCCCTTGCAAATTCCTGGCAAAGTTCTGGTTGGCTTGCGAGTCGTAGTTGCTGGTTCCATCTGCGTTTTTCGTTTCCAGGCCGGCCCACTTTTCGGCCCAGTCGTCTTCATAATCGCGCTGATCGTGATTGCCGCTTTCGGCGATGCCGACCTTGAAGAATTCCGGAGAGTGGAGCATCGCGGCTGCAGTCGCGTTTCCACCTCCGGAGTGCCCATAGATTCCCACGCGCTCAAGATCGATAAACGGATATTGTCGGGCCAGGTCTTTCATTCCCGCAATCTGATCGGGAATGGTATTGTCCCCAAGATCCCCGTAATACGCCTCGTGGAATGACTTCGATCGCCACGGTGTCCCCATGCCATCGATGCACACCACTACAAACCCCAGCTCCGCTAGCGCCTGCATATCCAGGTGCGTGGCCTTGAAACCGCGGCTGCCACACGAGCCGGTCTGCGGCCCCGGATAGACCCTGTTCACGATAGGGTATTTCTTCGACACATCGATGTGCGACGGCTTGAACATGAGCCCATACAAGTCCGTCACTCCGTCACGCCCCTTCACCTTAATAGGCACCGGAGGCACCCATCCCCCAGCAAGCAGCTTGGAAATGTCCTGGTGCGCCAAGTCCATCACGACTTCACCATCGCGGTCCCGCACCACTGTCACCTCGGGTCGCGTTGGCGTTGAATATGTGTCCACAAAATACTTTCCATCCGGCGACATCTTGATCGTGTGGTCCGCGTCTTCAGGCGTCAGCAGTCGAAGACCGCTCCCGTCGAAATGCACGCTATAGAAATATTCGAAATAGGGATCGCGTCCCGCTTCCTTGCCGACGCCGACAAAGTAGATCACCCGCGCTCTCTCATCCACCGACAGCACCTGCGTTACGTTGCCTGGCCCATGCGTGATCTGGTTCTTCAGCTGTCCCGACGTTAAGTCGTAAAGATAGAGATTGCCCCAGTCATCGCGCTCGCTGAACCAGAGAAGTTCGTTCGACTCCGGCAGGGAGTGCCAGTTGATCTTGTCGTTGCCGCTTTCGTAGAACTTTGGCGCCTTCTCCGTCATCACCTCGCGTACGTCGCCCGTTGTCGCATCGGCAATGCGCACCCACTCCTGCTTGTGGTCGCGCGATGTCGACACAAACGTGAGGTGCGAACCGTCCTTGGTCCACTCAACGTCAGCCCACTGGCTGTCGCCGCAGATCACATCGTCGCAAAGAGTTGAGCGATGCTGATCGGGTGGCATCTTCAGCCGGATCACCTGGCGCGCGCTCACGTCGATGATCACGCGCTCGATCATCGTTACGTTTGCGTCGCCCACCATGGGATACTTCCACGCCTCCAATTCCGGGTGCGTATTGGTTACCGAAACCAGATACATCTCGCCGGTCTTCCGCTGGTCCTGCTGAAACGTGGCAATTTTGGTCGAATCCGGCGACCAAAGCAGAACCGCTGCATCGGATCTACGCCAGCCCGCGTTGTCTGTCGCGTACCCAAAATCCTTCGTGCCGTCCGTCGTCAGCTGCTTCTCAGCGCCGGTCGCCATCTCGCGCACCCACAGATTCCAGTCTCGGATGAACGCGCCAAGCTTCTTGTTCGGGGAAAGCGCCAGGGGCGGTTCTGCAGTTCCATGGCCGGCTCCGGCCGGGTTGGCGTTCGTCGCGCCAACTGCCTTGCATTCATCCGAACCAGTTCCAAGGCTGCACCGATACTTCATCCCCTTCGCGGTGAAGCTCAGCATATGATCCCCATCCGCGAGGGCAATCTCTCCGATCTCCAGGTGCCGCGCATCCATGCTGACCGTGCCCTTTGTGGCGGCCTTCAGCAGCGCAGCAAGCTTTTCCTGGTCGAACGCCGGACCACGTGTTCCCTTGGCCGGATCCACCAGCACATAGGAAATCCCGGCGTCATTTACGGACCGGTACCAGAACCGGCCATCGTCCATCCATTGCGCAATCACTTCGCCGTTGTAGGCCAGGGGAGCGGCGTTGTACGGCATGAACTTTTCGGCAGCAGCGTAATCCGCATCGGTATACTGCCGCGGCTGTTGCGCGGGCGCGGCCACACAGAAGGCGGCGAACGCAAGCGCAGCTCCAGTGTTTTTCGTTCCAACTGATTTGCAGTGCATGAGCGAGACCCTCAGGCGACGCACCGGCGGGGGAATGACGAGAGCGTTCGTCTTATCGCTTGGGGAGCGATGTGTGTGGCTATTCTATATGCAGACGGGGGATCGGGTCGTAAGATTCTAGGTTCTCAAGAGCGTGTGTTCGCCCGGCAAGAACGCCCGGATGATCTCAACGACATGGCCTCTGCAATAGATCGCGATTTCGGTCGCAATCACCAGCCGAGGACGTAGGCGAAAATCAGCGGTGCCACGATCGACGCGTCACTCTCGATGATGAACTTCGGCGTTTTCTCCCCCAGCTTGCCCCACGTGATCTTCTCGTTCGGCACCGCGCCCGAATACGACCCGTAGCTCGTCGTCGAATCGGAGATCTGGCAGAAGTAAGCCCACAGCGGAACATGCTCGCGCCGCAGATCCTGGTGCAGCATCGGGACCACGCAGATGGGAAAATCGCCTGCAATTCCGCCCGCGATCTGGAAGAATCCCAGCGGCGTCTTCGTGGTGGTGCTCGTGTACCACTCGGCCAGCTCCATCATGTACTCGATGCCGGTGCGTACCGTGTGCACCTTCTTCACATCGCCGCTGATGCAGTGCCCGGCGTACATATTGCCCAGCGTCGAGTCTTCCCACCCCGGCACAAACATGGGCAGATTCTTCTCGGCTGCAGCCAGCAGCCAGCTGTTCTTCGGATCGATCTGGTAGCTCTTATCCAAATCGCCTGACAGCAGAATTTTGAAGAAGAACTGGTGCGGAAAGAACCGCTCCCCAGCCTGATCGGCGCGCATCCACTCCTTCAGCACTTCGTTCTCGATGCGCCGCATTGCTTCCATCTCTGGGATGCACGTATCGGTCACGCGGTTCATGTGCCGCGCCAGCAGCTTCGCCTCATCGGCCGGCGTCAGGTCGCGATAGTGCGGCACACGTTCGTAAAAATCGTGCGCGACCAGATTGAACACGTCTTCTTCCAGGTTCGCGCCCGTGCACGAGATTCCATGGATCTTGTCCTGGCGAATCATCTCGGCGAGCGACAGCCCCAGCTCCGCCGTGCTCATCGCACCGCCGATGGTGACAAACATTTTGCCGCCCTCGGCCAAATGCTTGTTGTAGCCTTCCGCCGCATCCACCAGGGCCGCTGCATTGAAGTGCCGATAGTGATGCTTTATGAATGATGTGATAGGTGCAGACATCTTTTCTTGTGTGAACTCCCGTTCATTACGCTAACACAAAAAAATCGGCGAAAAATGAACGCGGAACGGGGCGATAGCAGCGCAACTTTCGTTCTCTGCACCTGAGATCAATCGCGGTGTCCCTGGTCTCGCGATAAGCCAAGCGAAGCGATTGCCTGCGCCGCTGGTCCTACGGCTTCGACAGCATGTCGGCCTTTCCCGTGCCCGGATCTACCGGGAACGAAACATGCTCGAGCACGATCAGCCACTTGCCGCCAATCTTCCGGTAGACATCCGTGATTCGTACCACCATCTCGGCATCTGCCCCTTCCTTCGTGGTGAAGTGGCTGTCTTCGATGGAATGGCTGTATGCCACAGGGCCTTCGACCGTGATGTTCAACTCCGAGATCGTGTTGTGGATTGGGCCGGGAAACATTTTGAATAGTTCTTCCCAGTCCTTCTTGTAGGCATCCCAGCTCGGGTATTCGCGCGGTGGAACTGCGTCGAAAACAAAAAGCTGATCGCCCGGTGCATAGCAGGCCATCACGCCATCCACGTCCCGGGCATCGAAGGCCTTGCGTTCTCTCTCGACCAGCGCTGCAATTGCGTCCTTATCGCTCGACGCAGAGGCTGCAAGGGTGAGTGCTGGGGCAAAGAGTGCCGCAAGGACCAGGAGTAATCCAAGTGCAAATCTGAAGCGTGTCATAGAAACCTCCAGGAATTGTGTTTCGGGGGGAGCGCCAGTGTATCGCGCGCTCGTCCGTGTTTTGTGCGCCTTGATCGCCAAAGTGTGGAAAAACGCTTTTGAGATTGGGCTTTCGCACTGAAGAAATGCCCGTCGGTTGTCAGCGTGAGCCTCTGCTCCGAAGTGTTCTGCATCACATCCGGACATCAGCATTTAGTCATTCGAGTGATCCGCATCTCCTTGCAAATCGAAGAACCGCATCTCCAACGTCAGCCGCTCGTGATGGGAATCACTGATGTGCAGCCTCAAAGTGGAGTCTCCTGACAGGTTGAACTCCATTCCGGCGCTCGCCTCGCGCGATGCTCCGGCCCGGAGAAACGGGCTCTCGTGAGATTTGTGGGTCCGCTTCTGCTCCGGAGAAAGTAGACGGCAGAATGACCCAAGCCGCAGCCCGTCGCAACTCTTCGCCGGCCGACATTCGACGACCTCATTGCAATCCCGAACGCACGGAACTTATTTCGATCCGCTGTTCTCACACGGCAATCCCGGCACTCCTCGCACTCTTCATTCTTCTCGTCGCACCCCCTCTTCGCGCTCAGACCGATTGCCTCGCCTGCCACGGCGACACGACCATGAAGGACAATAACGGCCACAACATCGGCGTCGACGGCCAGAAGTTCTCCGCCAGCATTCACGGCAGCCTCAAATGCAGCGACTGCCACGCCGACATCAAGGACTACCCCCATCCTGACCACCCCGCGCAAGTGCAATGCGCCACGTGCCATTCAGATCAGCAGAATCAGCTCAAGGGCAGCGTCCACGCAGACGGCAAGGAGCATCCTTGCACCAGTTGCCACGGTGACGCTCACTCCATCTTCCCAAAAACCGACGCCCGCTCCGCCGTCTATCCCCTGAACGTGCCCGCAACTTGCGGCAAATGTCACGGGGACAGCGGGGAGGCGCGGAAGCATGGACTGCCCAGCGTGCTCCCGCACTACATGGACTCCATTCATGGATTCGCGCTCAGCAAAGAGGGCCTGCTCGTTGCCGCAAACTGTCAGAGCTGCCACGGATCGCACGGCATCCTGAGCCATACCAACCCGCAGAGTCCGACGTTTAAGGCCAACATCCCGAAAACCTGCGGCAACTGCCACGCCAAAATCGACACAGACTTCGAGGAAGGAGCCCACGGCAAGGCAATCTCTGCGGGCAAAATGAAAGCCCCTGTCTGCACCGACTGCCACACGGCTCACGCGATCCTGCAGCCAACAGAATCGACTTTCCGCATGCAGTCCACGCCGATCTGCGGCTCCTGCCACAAGGACAAGCTCTCAACGTATCGCGACACCTTCCACTCGCAGCTCGGTTCGCTCGGCGGCTACGTCGAAACGGCTCGCTGCTGGGACTGCCACGGCGCGCACAAGATCCTGCCCGCCTCCGATCCGAACTCGCCAATTGCGCCAGCGAATCTCGTCGTCACCTGCGGTCGTTGCCATGCCGGAGCCAACGCGAGCTTTGTTCGCTACCAGCCGCACGCCAACGCCCATGATCGCAAGCTGAACCCGGCTCTCTACTTCGTGCGCCTGTTCATGAACCTCTTGCTCGCGAGCGTGCTCACGTTCTTTGTCATTCACACCATCCTGTGGCTGGTCCGCGCTCGGTACGACCAGATCAAGAAGAAGTCGGCTGAAGGAGATCACCATGCCTGATTTGGCTCAAACGACCCAACCATCCGCTCCGGAGCAGGCCACCGGAGGGCGCCACTTCATGCGCTTCACCGCTGCACAGCGCACGCTGCACGCAGTTCTCTTCAGCACGTTCCTCGGTCTTGCTGCCACGGGACTCCCGCTGCGCTTCAGCGAAAGCATCTGGGCCCGCGGCCTGGCTAAATTCGTTGGTGGCTTCGGCGCAATCCTCTTCTTCCACAAGTTTTGCGCCCTTGCGCTCACCGTCGCTTTCCTGATCCACGTGAAAGACATCTTCCAGCGCGCGCTCGTCAAGCGCGAGAAGGGCGTCTTCTGGGGCGTCACCTCCATGGTCGCCAACTGGAAAGACGTCAAAGACATCTTCGCCCACATGCGCTGGTTCATCGGACTTGGCCCCAAACCCAAGTTCGATCGTTACGCCTACTGGGAGAAGTTCGACTACTGGGCGGTGTTTTGGGGCATGCTGGTCATCGGCTTCTCCGGGTACGCCATGTGGTTCGCTCCTTTCTTCGCGCATTTCCTGCCCGGCTGGGCACTCAATGCCGTGCTTGTCATCCACAGCGAAGAAGGTCTGCTAGCCATCTTGTTCATCTTCTCGATCCATTTCGTCAACACACACCTGCGCCCCGATTCCTTCCCGATGGACATGGTCATCTTTACCGGCGTCGAAAGCGAAGAGGAGTTCAAGCACAAGCGTCCGCTCGAATATCAACGTATGGCCGCAGAAGGCAAGCTCGAATCCAAGTTAGGTGAGAAGCCACAGAAATGGTTCGTGAATTTTTCAAGAATCGTCGGATTTCTCGCGATCTCCGTGGGCATCATCCTGTTGATTCTCACGCTGACGGCCTACTTCGGTTAAGCCTGTTGTTGACCGCTTAACCCAGCACGAACTTGGGTGCCCGATGTCTCGATGTTCACCGGGGTCCCCGGCGGCTGGGGAAGAAGGACTGGTCTTCGTCGCTGGGGTGGTTTGAGACCTGGGAAGGCACGAATCTCAACCCCAGTGCTGCGATGGCGCTCACCGCCCATTCCGACACTGGCGCTTCGTCGCTGACTGCAGTTCGTGATCAGAGTCACAGCGCGGTCTTCCACAACAAGCCCATCGTGGATACGTGAATTCGGTTCGTTGGTTGCTGGCGCGTAGCTTCGTTGTGTTTTTTCTCGTCTGGGCCCCGTCTCTTCCGGCTGAGCACAAGCTAAAAAACGAAGACTGCCTCAGCTGCCACGGCGACGCGACACTTACCGACACTGTGAATGGTAAGCCGCACAGCCTGTTTGTCGACGCGACCAAGCTGAAGCACTCGATCCATGGCTCCATGTTCGCTTGTGTCGACTGCCACACTGACGTCAAGAGCCTTGCCCACGAAACGCCCCCCAAGAAGCTTACCTGCGCAGGTTGCCACGCCGACGCCCTCACGGCTTACTCGCGCAGCACACATGCCAGACTCAACGCGGCTGGCGTACCCGCGGCCAATTGCGCCGACTGCCACGGCTCTGTGCACGAGATCGTCGCTACCGACGACCCACACTCGCCCGTCCATCATGCAAACATTCCCACTACCTGTGGCAAGTGTCATGGCCAGAAGTTCCTCATGGCGTCCAACGGAGAGAGCGCCCAAGCCTTCGTCTCGTATCAGCAGAGCGTGCACGGCCGCGCCATCGAAAAAGGCTCGACGAAGGCCGCCGTGTGTACCGATTGCCACGGATCGCATGAGATTCTCGCAGCCAACGAGCAGAATTCGCCTATCTCAAAGTTCAATGTCCCTGCCACCTGCGGCAAATGCCATAGCGCCATTCAGCAGACTTTCATGGCCAGCATTCACGGGCAGGGAATCGCCCGCGGCAATAACCTAGCGCCTGTCTGCACCGATTGCCACGGCATTCACTCCATCAAGAATCATCGCGACCCGAACGCGCCCGTTTCCGAGCAAAACGTCTCGCGAGACACCTGCGCCCCATGCCATGAGGGAGTGCGGCTCTCAAAGGAATTCGGACTCCCCGGCAACCGCGTCTCCAGTTACATGGACAGCTATCACGGCCTCGCTGTCGAAGGCGGTTCCATCGTAGCCGCCAACTGTTCCAGCTGCCACGGCGTCCACGATATTCTCCCATCGAGCGATCCGCGCTCCACCGTCAACCACGCGAATCTTCAGGCCACCTGCGGCAAATGCCACAAGGGCGTCACGCAGAAATTCATTCTCACCCGCGTTCATCTTGAAGACGGAACCCATCCCAAAGACATCGGCTCCGTCATTGTGCGCTGGGTCCGCCTCATTTACATCGTCCTGATCGTCGCCGTCATCGGCGCCATGTTCCTCCACAACGCGATCATCTGGCGCAGCAAGATGGTCGCGCGCCGCAAAATGCAGAACCCCATGATGGTGCGCATGACCATGAATCAACGCTGGCAGCACTTGATTCTGCTAACGAGCTTCATTGTCCTAGTCATCACCGGCTTCGCCCTTAAATTTCCTGATTCATGGTTCGCCGAATTGTTGGGTATGGGCGAGCATCTCCGCAGCATCGTCCATCGAGTCGCCGGCGTTGTGCTCATTGCCGCAGGCATTTATCACGTCTTTTATCTGATTGCCGCGCGCGAAGGCCGCCGCCTCATCTGCGACCTCGCGCCGCGTGCCAAAGATGCCTTCGATGTCTGGGGAACTATGCTCTACTACCTTGGCCTAAGCAAGCAGAGGCCAGCCTACGGCCGTTTCAACTACGCCGAAAAGGCCGAGTACTGGGCGCTGGTCTGGGGCACCGCGCTCATGGGCCTGACGGGAATTATGCTATGGGCTAAAGTCTGGGTCGGCGATCTATTTGCGCGCTGGTGGGTCGATGTTGCCACCACCATCCACTACTACGAAGCCATCCTTGCCACGCTCGCCATCGTGGTCTGGCACTTTTACCAGGTGATCTTCGATCCCGATGTGTATCCGATGAACTGGGCCTGGTGGGATGGGAAGATGCCAGTCGAGCACTACAAGCACGAGCACGCGCTGGATACTGACTCGATTCCTCCGCCAGACAGCGATACGAGCAATGCCGGACCGAAATCCTCCGGCGACTAAACCCAGCTCGTATACTGCCTATCTCTCGTCGTCCTCTCAGAGCCTTCCGGGAAATTTCCGTCCTTTCACATCCAATTCGGTCCGCCAAGCGTTCACAGTTTAGTACCGCATCCATGGACAAATGGTTTAACCTGACCGGGCCGACAAAGACCGGTGGCGATTCGGTCCGCCACGCCAAGGCCAGAACTCGGCAACGGAGCGCAGATCAACGTGCCATCAGCCTCACAACTCGCCGAGCAAGAGCAGCTGGTCGCTGTCTTGCGCGAGTATCGGACGGAAACAGGCCGCTCGCTTCTTGAGGTCGTCGATCAGTCTCCGGTTCTGCTGATCTTCCTGCGCCACTTCGGATGTGCGTTTTGCCGGCAGGCGCTCGATCAGGTGGCTCAAATCCGGGATCAGATCGCAGCCAGAGGCGCACAACCCGTCTTCGTCCATCTCGGCTCGCCCGAGCGCGCTAAGCCCTACTTCGACTACTACCAGCTTTCAACCGTTGAGCGCATCAGCAATCCCGACGCCTCCCTCTATCAGCACCCGGTCTTCGCTTTATCGCGCATGAACCCTTATCTAAATCTTCTGAGCCTGAAGGTCTGGAAAGGCTGGCTTTCGGGTGCCCTCCGCAAATACGGAATCGGCCGCATTCAGGAAGACGGGCATCAAATGCCGGGGGTGTTCTTCCTGAAAGACCGCAGAATCGTACGAGGCTTCCGCTACCAGACCATCGCCGACGAGCCGGATTACCTCAAACTCATCGGTCCGTCCGGATAGTATCTGCCTCCGACGTCTCAGTAAGCAACACGAAGCTGTTGCCTGGATGGCCAGTCCCTCACACCCGCCACTCATCCGCCCGCCAGCTCTTGATCCGCTCCTTGATTTGTTTGCGGGTCAGATTGTGCTCGAGTGCCTGCTTGGCCAGTTCAACCACTTCGTCGTCGCTTGCGAAACGAAGTCCGATGAGTTGGTCCTCGGTAAGCCGGTAAATCTGTGCGTGCCACTCCGCTGGAGCCAGCGCCTGCAGCCGCAAGCGTTCTTCCAGCCGGATCACCCGATCCTGTACTTTCAGCGGATACGAGCGCAACTTGAATAACAGAAGGAACGCTGCGATCGAAAGGACCAACATCCACCAATGGAAAAAATTATGGTGATGCACCAGTGCCACGATCGCGATGATCACGTTTGCCAGCGACACTGGAGCAAGAAAGAAGTGAAAGAGGGGGTCGAATCTGCCGTGGTTTTTTAGTCCCTGCGGTGAATTACTCATGCGCGGACGTCAATTCCTTCAGGCCGAATTGGGCTGAGGACGCCGGCGTCTCCGCAAAGCCGTTCACAGCGGCGCGTGTGGCCTGATAATTAGCGCTTTCCGGATTCTCCTCGCGCCTGCCGGACGCTGTCAACGCCGTGAGATCGTTCGGCTCCAGAACTTCCGGGTGTTTTGGGATCAGGTGATAGCGCCCGCGCACCAGATAATCCACAAACAACCCCCCAGCCAAATACGGATTGAACACAGCGATCGGAATCGCATATCCCGTCGTGATAAGTGACTCAGAAATGCTCTTGTTCGACCGGCTCAGGTGCCGATACCCTGGAATCTGCGGAATTTCGTACACCTTCACCTCGGCATCCGGATGCTTCTGCCCGTAGCGCACCAGCTTATAGGTGATTTGCTTCGGCGTGGTCATCCCCGCGTCTGGAAAGATGCTGCGTTTGAAGGTCCCGGGGAAATACTCGTTCAATACCACCCGCGCAAAATCGGAGCAATGCGTCGGGACCCTTATATGCAGCCAAGGCGAGTCCAACCATCGTCCCGCATCACGCATCCGCACTTTGCTTACACCAATCTGTAAATACAGACCCCGATGTCGGCGAAATGCTTTTCCTCGTCTGGACAGCTTCTCGTGCATGCCATGGCTGACGTATCAGGCCCGTCTCTGATAGCGTTCTCCTTCCGGCAACTCCGTCGTGCAGAACAAGCGGAAGCGGCCGGGAAAATCGATTTTCACGAGGCATCCATTGAAGCTCAGCCAACTCGCCCTCCTGGCATTGATGCCAACTTCGGCTTTGTTTGCGCAAATCTCTCTTCCCAAAGTTCTTGCTAGTCACATGGTGGTCCAACGCGATCTTCCCGTCCACGTTTGGGGCTCGGCGGGACCGGACCAGGGTGTCACTGTCAGTTTTCGCGGCGACTCTCGCACGACCCACGCGGATCGTCTCGGCCAGTGGAGTGTCTATCTCGCGCCCGGAGCGGCCGGAGGACCTTTTCAGTTAACGGTCCAGGGCCTGGCTACAGGTTCGAGCGGAAGTGAACCAGCACCGCAATCGATCGTCCTCGACGACGTTCTCGTCGGCGATGTCTGGCTTGCCTCTGGGCAATCCAACATGGAATTCCCCATGAGCCGTGCCGCGACAGCCGGACAGGATCTCCCTCACGCCGACAACCCGCGCATCCGCCTTCTCATGGTGAAAAAACGCGCCTCAGACTATGCCGAGACCGATCTCGACACCGACGGGTGGGCCGTATCCAGTCCCGATTCCGCGAAGGACTTCTCCGCCATCGCCTGGTACTTCGCGCGGGATATCGAACAGCGCGAACACGTCCCCATCGGCCTCATCGATTCCACCTGGGGCGGCACCCTCGCCGAATCCTGGGTACGTCTCACTGCTCTTGGTGAGGATGCTTCGCTCGCACTACTCTTCGTCTCACGCGGCAAAATGACCGATCATGGCGCCTTAGACACGCTCGAAGAAAAAGACGAGCAGCTTCAGCGAGACGAGGCCAAAGCCGCCGGCCAGCCCATTCCACAGTTCCCCTGGCATCCGCCGCTCGCCAGTTGGGGTCCGGGCCTTCTCTGGAATGGTATGATCGCGCCCCTCACGCCGTTTTCCATACGCGGCGTTCTCTGGTATCAGGGCGAAAGCAACAGCGCCCTCGAGCGCGCACCGCTCTACAACCACATCTTTCGCGCCCTCATCGAAGACTGGCGCCGCCAGTGGGCCATCGGCGACTTCCCATTCCTCTACGTGCAGATCTCGAACTATAAATCCACGCCCGCTGAAGACTGGGCGATCCTTCGCGAGCAGCAGCGCAAGACCCTCGAAATGCGCAACACTGCGATGGCCGTCTCCATCGACATTGGCAATCCGAACAACGTTCACCCGACGGACAAAGTCGACGTGGGCTTACGCATGGCTCGCGCCGCCCGCGCCCTCACGTATGGCGAATCGGTCGAGTACAACGGCCCATCCTTCCGTCAGGCCACACCCGAGGGCGCTTCAATTCGGGCCTGGTTCGATCACGCCAAAGGACTCAATGCGAAGGGCGGGGAAGTCACCGGCTTTGAAGTTGCCGGCGCGGATGGCAAATTAGTGCCCGCCACCGCGAAGATCGAAGGCGAGACGATCGTCGCCGCCAGCCCCGCGGTTCCTGAGCCCGTCGCGATTCGCTACGGCTGGGCCAACAGCCCCCAATGCAATCTCTTCAATGCGGAAGATCTGCCTGCATCGCCCTTCACTTCGGTCCATTAACAGCAAAGTGCAGGGAATCGATCCCTGCCCGCCTATCTTCCTCCGGCTTTCAAGGACCGCTACACACAGACCCTTCAGCGAATAGCTTCCAGCCGGTCTGAAGGATAGTTGCAGATCGTGCAATTCTCGCTGTCCTTGTGCTCCGATGTTCCCGCGCACACCGGGCACACGTAGAAGTTGCGCGCTTCGCCAATCCACGATGTTCGATTGTTGGATTTCACCAGCGCGATGGCCTCGGCATAGAGACGCGCGTGCGTTCTCTCCGCTTCCAGCGCCCATTCGAATGACCGCGCCGCCGTTGCATTGATGCGCGCTCTCGCCTCTTCAATAAACCGCGGGTACAGAGTGGAGATCTCGTAATTCTCCCCGTCAAGGGCATCTTTCAGGTTTTCCAGTGTGCTGCGCACGGTTGATTTCTCAATCGCGACCGTTGCCTCTCCACCCAGTTGCCGGATGGCGCGCGCTTGGTTGTTCGCGTGAATTTGCTCTGAACGCGCGGCGGCGCGGAAGAGGCTGGCGACCCCGAAAAGCCTATCGTCATCGGCCCTGCCGGCGAAGGTTCTGTAGCGTGCTTGCGTATTCATTTCACCCCGGTACGCGGCCAGCAGATTCCGGATCGTGCTCTCGTTTTCCATTACGTACGATGTGGTAGCCATGCGCGGCCTCTGGGATTCTGCTAAGGGTACGCACGATTTGAGCGTCGGGCTGTGATTCTACGCACACGCCGAGGTAATCTTGAAATCGTGCGCATCGGTACTCGCAATCTGCTTTAGAGAGCAATGAAGACCCTGGCCAATCCGAAGGACAAGGCCGAAATCATCAATCGCCTGCAGAGGATCAATCCAGCGTGCCCACGGCTCTGGGGCAAGATGTCTGCGCACCAGATGATCTGCCACCTGAGCGACGTATTCCGATCCAGCATGGGCGAAAGGGAAGCGAGCCGCGCTGGCAAATGGGTCGCACGCCTGCCGATGCGTTGGACAGTCTTGTGGCTGCCGTTTCCGTGGCCGCATGGCTTCCCGGCGCGTCCAGAATGGGATCAGAGGATCGGCGGCACGGCACCCACACAATTCGAAGTCGACCTCGCTGAGCGACACCGGCTCTTCTATCGATTTACCGAGCAACCGAGAACCTTTGAATGGCGCGAGCACGCAATTTTCGGCCACATGACCGATGCAGAGTGGCAGCGCCTGGGCTACCGGCACATGGATCATCATCTTCGTCAGTTCGGTGTGTGAATCGTCCTTAGTTCACGACAGGGACACTACTCTTGCGTCTCACTGTAGGACAGGAGGCCCATCTTGTCGCCGGTTGCGCGGCGGTCCTTGTCCCCGATGATTCTTAATTGGGAGTGAATTCGCCTGCGATTGGTGGGCCACTCTGCCCGCCGGGATTCTCGCCAGTGGCGACGATGCCCATCAACAGTCTAACGGTCCATTGCAATTCATCTTGATTGCACCAGTATTCGCCCTGCGGAATGGTTCCGACGTGAACATACCGGAACGATTAAAGCCTTCCTCGATGTCGTTTACCAAACTACTGACTTCCAAGGATTGCAACTACCCAAAAGCCGTCTCCAAGATCTCCATACGGCGTCAAGCTCCATTTTTCAGGCGTGACGCAGAGGCGTCCCAGAACCTGCGTTCAACGGGATTCATTTGCTTTCTGCCCCTATTTATCTGCTCCCAAAAGCATTTCTTCGCTGATTGGCTTCCAACTCATCGACATTTCAACGCCTTTCGCATTGCTTACCGCGAAGTCTAATTATGCTTGCCCTTCCACTCCGCATACGGCGCCTGAAAATCCTCAATCCCACCTTCATGGAAGTTCCACAGCCGCGATGCCACTTCATCGATCAGGTCGTGATCGTGCGTTACCAGCAATACCGTGCCCTCGTAGCGCTGCAGCGCGATGTTGAGCGCGTTGATCGCTTCAAGATCGAGATGATTGGTAGGCTCGTCAAAGATCAAAATGTTCGGCTTGGTGAGAATCAGCTTGCAGAAAACCAGCCGCGCCTGTTCGCCGCCGGAGAGCGCCTTTGTAGGCTTGGCGCCTTCTTCACCGCTGAACAACATCTGGCCCAGGATGCCGCGAATCTCTTCGATATGCGCGGCTGGGTTCCAGCGGTGCAGCCATTCGGCCACTGTCAGTCCGTGCTCGATGGTCGCGCCCACGTCCTGCGGGAAATAGCCGATGTGCGCTTCATGTCCCCAGAAGACAGTTCCTGAATCAAGCGTG
Source organism: uncultured Acidobacteriaceae bacterium (assembly GCA_963745845.1). Taxonomy (GTDB): domain Bacteria; phylum Acidobacteriota; class Terriglobia; order Terriglobales; family Acidobacteriaceae; genus Telmatobacter. The sequence continues at coordinate 1,898,982 of CAVUZE010000008.1, forward strand.
AACTCAGGGTCAGCGAGCCCCGGATAATTGGCAAGGAGGCTCTTCAGCAGCGTCGTTTTTCCTGCGCCGTTGCGGCCCATCAGGCAGATCTTTTCACCGCGCAAAACGTTTGCCGTAAAGCCATCGAGCACCTTTAGGTCGCCGTAGCTCTTGTAAAGGCCCTTGAACTCCAGCACGTGCCGTCCGCTCGGCCGCACCTGGTCAAACTTGATAAACGGACGCTGAATATTGGAGCGGGCAAGCTCGTTCGTCTGCAGACGCTCCACTTCCTTGCGCCGGCTCGTCACCTGCGAAGAGCGAGTGCCGGCCGCGAACCGCGCAATGAATTCGTTCAACTGCGCAATCTTCTTTTCGCGCTGGGCGTTCTGCGACTCGAGCGTCGAGCGCACCTGCGTCTTCGCCATCACCATGTCGTCGTAGCCGCCGGTGTACGTAATGATGGTCTCGTAATCGATGTCCGCAGTGTGGGTGGTCACGCTGTTCAAAAAGTGCCGGTCGTGCGAGATCGCGATCAGCGTCCCATCGTAGTTGAGCAGAAAATCCTGCAACCAGTGAATCGAATCGAGATCGAGATAGTTCGTTGGCTCGTCGAGCATCAGTGCCTGGGGCTTTCCGAAAAGAGCCTGTGCCAGCAGCACGCGCACCTTCTGTCCGCCTTGCAACTCGCCCATCTTGCGCTCGTGCAATTCATCGGCGATATCGAGACCCTGCAGCAGCACGGCCGCATCGCTTTCTGCGCTGTAGCCATCTTCATCGCCGATCACGCCTTCGAGTTCGCCCAGCCGCATGCCGTCGTCATCCGTCATCTCCGGCTTCTCGTAGATGCGGTCGCGCTCCTCCAGTGCCGCCCACAGCGGCGCATTGCCCATAATCACCGTGTCGATCACGCGATACTTGTCGAAGGCAAACTGGTCCTGGCGCAGCACACCAAGTTTGCGCGGCCGCACGACGGTGCCCTTCTGGGGCTCAAGATCGCCCGTCAGAATCTTCATGAAAGTGGACTTGCCGGATCCATTCGGTCCAGTCAACCCGTAGCGCCGGCCCGGCGTAAATGTGGTGCTCACTTCCTCGAACAGCACCTTCGAGCCATAACGCATGGTCACATTGCTGACACTGATCATCTGTCTAGTTTCCGAAGCGCGGGCCGCAGTGAAGTACCGGCTTCAGCGGCCGCGCGAAAGTTGAGTTTGAGTTCAGGTGTTGGGCGCGCACAGGGCGTCCCTTAGGAATCACTGATGTTCTAGTTTCTCACAGATGCGGCCTCCAACCTATAATGCAAGCATGCGACGCGGATCTTTCCTGCTCGTGATCGTACTTCTTCTGCAAGGCATGACGGCACCCTGTGCGACGCATTGCCTCCTCGGTCACCGCGTTCCCGCACATCCCTGCTGTCCGTCTTCAAAGGGCAGCGCTGTGCAAGGCGCATGTTGCAGTCCATCGACCCTCGTTAACGTCATCGTGCAGGAGCCGTTGCAGACCGTCCCGTTCACGCAGGCTCTCGTCTTTGTTCCTCGCCACGCGGAGCACCTTCCCCTCGCCATGCTCCCCGTTCTCGCGGATTCAGCACGAACATCCTCCCCGCCACCGATTCTCCGCATCTGATCTTCTCCTCGCCGACTCGCATTTTGTAGTGGCTGCTTTGCGCCGCTCTCGTTCTTACGCGCCGATCGCCGGGAGGTCGTCTTGAAGTCCTCGCTTGGCTTACTCATTTTTCTTTCGCTCGCCGCCGCTGCTGCTCACCCGCAAATGCCGATGAACATGGGTGGCCCAGTGGCCACGATCGAAGACAATATCCTGCGTCACGACGGCTCCGGTACCGATCTTGCGCCCGCCTCTGACGCGCCGCCCATGCTGATGCAGATGCGTCCGAACGGATGGATGCTCATGCTGCACGGCGAGGCTTCGGCCGTGGAGCAGCAACAGGCCGGGCCGCGCGGGCATGACAAATTCTTTTCGGTGAACTGGGTCATGCCCATGGCGCGGCGAAGCTACGGATCGAACGAAGTCACCCTGCGCGCCATGTTCAGTCTGGAGCCGGCGGCGATCACCGGACGCTACTATCCGGAGCTTTTCCAACAAGGAGAGACGGCCTTCGGCAAGCCGATTGTCGATGGCCAGCACCCGCACGATCTCTTCATGGAGTTGGCCGGAATCTATGATCGCAAAATCGGCTCCCATGCTTTGGTCAGCCTCTACGGCGGGCCCGTGGGAGACCCTGCGCTGGGCCCTGAAGCTTTTCCGCATCGTCCCTCGATCGGCGATGATCCGCTCGCGCCCTTGGGACACCACCTTGAGGATTCCACGCACATCGCCTACGAAGTGGTCACGGGCGGGTTTGCCTGGCAACAGGAGCGGCGCGGTTTGCGCATCGAGGCCAGCGGCTTCCACGGCCGCGAACCCGACGAGAATCGCTGGCACATTGAGGTGGGCGCGATCGATACCTGGTCGGCGCGCATCACGGCGGAACCAGGCAAGGATTGGGTAGCGCAGTACTCGCTCGGTCATCTGCATTCGCCCGAAGCGTTGCATCCGACTGAAGACGTGCTGCGCCAAACCGCATCCATTGCCTGGCACCACACCGCTGGGCCCGCGTCGCTGAATGGCATCGCCCTGTGGGGTCGAAACCATACCAGCGACACAGCGATCAACGCCAATGGCTATCTGCTCGAATTGGCTTTGCGCTTGAAAGACAGGCAAACGATTTGGACGCGCATCGAAAATGCTGATCGCACCACAGACTTGCTCGGAGCCTCTGCGCCACCGTTGGAGAGTGTGATTGGCAGGGTCCAGGCCTACACCGGCGGCTACGCGCATCGTGTGTGGGGATGGCAGGACGGATGGGCGGAGCTGGGCGCTCAATGCACGGGCTATGGTGTGCCCGGCACACTAACACCTCTCTATGGACAGCATCCGGTCGGCATTGCCGCGGTGCTTGCGGTGCACCTTGGAAAGAGCGGAAATTAGACTGATCCGGTCTTCTCTGCAAGCACTATCCCAGGAAAGCCATGGCAATATGATTCACCACAAACGCCGCGCCCCACGCGAGCAGCAGCATATAAATGAACTGAAACGCCGGCCACTTCCAGCTATTTGTCTCCCGCCGCACCACCGCAATCGTTGAAGTGCACTGCATGGCGAACGCGAAGAAAATCATCAGCGCCAGCGCGCCACCGAGAGTCATGTCGTGGTGCAGAGCAGTCTGCAAATGCATCGACTGCGTTTCTGGATCGGCTCCATACAAAGTGCCCATGGTGCTCACCATGACTTCGCGCGCCAGCACACTGGAGAGCAGTCCGATGCCAATCTTCCAGTTGAAGCCAAGAGGCGCGATTGCTGGCTCGATGAAGTGGCCAAGGCGGCCGATCACGCTGTCGGCCAACTCCGGCGCGACCCATGTTTGTGTGCTTGCCCCGGCTCCCACGTGAATCGGCGGGATATGTGCCAGCACCCAGAGGGCCAGCGTCACCATCAGAATCACAGTGCCGGCATTGTGCAGAAAGATCCGCGCGCGATCCACCAGCCGCGTCAGGAGCGAGCGCAGCGTGGGCATCCGATATTGCGGCAATTCAAGAATGAACGGCGTTTCGCTGGACTTGAGGATGGAACTCTTCAGAAGCCTCGCGGTCGTCATGGCCGCTACAAACCCGGCCACATAAAGCCCCAGCATCACAAGGGTGCGCAGTCCGATCACTCCGTGCAGGAAAAAGGTGTTGGGAATAAACGCCGCGATCAGCAGCATGTACACCGGCAGCCGCGCTGAGCAAGTCATGAAGGGCGTTACGAGAATCGTCGCCAGCCGGTCGCGCCTGTTTTCGATGGTGCGCGTCGCCATAATCGCCGGAACCGCGCAGGCATACGCCGACAGCAGCGGAATAAAAGCCTTGCCATTGAGTCCGATGGTGCGCATGACGCGATCGGCAATCAGCGCGGCGCGGGCCAGGTAGCCGGAGTCTTCGAGAACTCCGATGAACAGGAACAACAAGAGGATCTGGGGGAGGAAAACCAAAATTGATGAAATGCCTTTCCACGCGCCGTCGAGAACGAGCGATTGGATCCAGCCCGCCGGCAGCACAGGGCGCACGAGATTGCCGGCACGAGCCAGCACATCGCCGAAACCATCCGAGAGCGGCTGGCCGATGGAGAAGACCACTTCAAACACGCCCACCACCACAACCAGAAACAGCAGCGGACCCCAAATGCGATGGAGCAATACGTTGTCGAGCTTGCGGCTGTTTTCCGCCGAAAGGGGAGCGCGATATCCGGTGCGCCGACTCACTTGCGCTGCCCACGAGTGCGTACTCGCCGCGTTGCCCAGCACCGGGAGGGTCAATCGCTGTTCCGCCTTTTGCCCGGTTTGCTTCAATGCGCACTGATTCAGAAAGAGTGGAATCGCATCGAGACCGGTGCGATGCACGGCGCTGATCTGCGCAACGGGAGTGCCGAGTTCGCGGGCCAGTTTCAGCGTGTCTACTTCGCCGCCGCGCGATTCCATCAGGTCGCTCATGTTGAGCAACACAAGAGTCGGCAGTCCCAGCGCCAGCACCGGTGCCGCCAGCATCAATTGCCGCGTCAGGTGCAGGGAATCGAGGACGAGCAGCACCGCATCGGGTTTGGGTGTGCCCGGCATCTTGCCCGGAGCACATCAATCGCAACCCGCGCGTCTTCTGAATAAGGTGTGAGGGAGTAGATACCAGGCAGGTCGATCAGCGTCAGGTCGTCGCGGCCAACCCCCGCCATCAACCCCATGCGCTGTTCCACCGTTACGCCGGGATAGTTGGCGACCTTCTGCCGCAGTCCCGTCAGTCGATTGAAAAGTGTGGATTTGCCGGAGTTAGGCGGCCCGATGAGAACAACCGTGTGCAACGCGCCATCCGAAGAAGGAGCGACGGGCGCCTCAAAGACCGGGGTCTCACAGCAGGCGTTCATCGCGCAGCCTCGGAGAGTTTCTCGGCTCTCGTTTTGCGCGGAATCATGTCTTCGGCGTTACGCACGCGAATCGCATTCGCGGTCTCAACGCGCAGGGCAATCTCCATACCGTCGATGCCATAAACTGTAGGATCGCCGGCCGGGGCTCGGCGCAAGGCAGTCACGTGCGCATCGGGCACAAAGCCCATATGCATCAAATGGTTTTGGACCGATTCGGGCAGATCGAGGGCCACCAGGATCCCGCTCTCGCCAATCTGTAACTCGCTCAGCACGCTCAACCACCGGACTCCCGAGGGCCGCCGCAAGGTGCGTACCCTTAAACTGCGACCGGAATAGTCGGGATTCAGTATACGACCATTTCGGTCTGAGTTGCAAACCACGCGGAAAATCGTTCCCGCGTACCACTCAGCCATGACCCGATCTCCAGAGAAAGCGGCAGGCTGCCCTCACCGTGCCGCTCATCGACGAACATCGAAATCCATGACCGGACTGTCGCCATTCATCGGCCCGTCGCCCTATTCTTATCAATGGTTGCGATTGAGGGATGTGATTTGAATCACCGTCTGGCAAGGAATTCAGCCCCCACTTGAGCCCAGGGGAGACTTCCATCGAGTCTGCCCGTCAATGTGTTGGAGATGTTATGGATGTAAAGCAATTTCGCGAGAGCATTGCCCAGCAGTTTCCACCGCACGATTTGAGCATCCCTCTGGCCGCGTTGTGGTGGGACGCGAAGGGCGAATGGGCGCAAGCACACGACCTTGTCGACGAACTCGAGACGCCGCAAGGCATGGCCGTCCACGCCTACCTGCACCGCAAAGAAGGCTCGGCTTCGAACGCCGACTACTGGTACTCCCGCGCGGGCCGCACCTTCCACCGGCCCACCCTCGAAGCCGAGTGGGAAGCGCTGGTGGAAGGGTTCCTCAGCAGTCGCAGCTGAAACATTCGCGCGCCGGCTCTCGACCTTATCGTCGCAAGCCGGGACGTTCTTGTCAGTTTTCCAATTCGTTGACTTAGATGGCGGTACGCCCTCCATCCACGGCGAGCTTCGCACCATGAATGAAACTGGCACGGTCTGTGGCCAGGAAGACAATGGCCTCTGCAATTTCCTCGGCCTTAGCCGGACGGCCTGCGGGCGCCTGGGCGGCAAGTTGCTCGAGACCCTCGCCCATCGCATCCGTACCTTCCGTGCGCGTGGGTCCAGGACTCACTGCGTTGACGCGGACACCCTTCGGTCCATATTCGGCAGCCCACGTCTTCGTCAACAGATTGATGGCGGCCTTGCTCGAACCGTAGAGGCTCATACCGGGGGCGCCATAATCGGCAGCCATCGTCGAAAGATTCACGATTGCCCCTTTGCCTCTCTTGGCCATTAGCGGGGCAAGTTCAGCGACGAGAAAGTAGGGCGCCTTCACGTTGACGGAATAAACGCGGTCAAATTGCTCTTCCGTCATCTCATGCGTAGGCCCAAAAGGGTAGATCCCGGCATTGTTGATGAAAATATCGACCTGGCCATCTCCCAGTTCGATTGCTCTCTTCGCCACGTCACGCGCGCTGGCTGCGTCTCGAAGATCGGAAGAGATATAGTCTGCTTTGCCGCTCGCGGCGCGAATCTCGTCGACCGCCTTTTTCCCGCGTGCCGCATTTCGCCCCACCACGAGAACATGAATACCAAGCTGAGCCAGTTTCTTCGCCGTCGCGAGACCGATTCCGCTCGTTCCTCCGGTAATGAGCGCTGTCGAAGCATTTTCTGCCATCTGCAATCTCCTCAGGTGTACGTTGTGGCCCTTTAGATGCGCACGCCTGTTTTGAGGTTTGAGGATTTTTTCTTCTCGGAAAAGATCTTGCAGTTCGAGAACAGCTATTTGGGTTCGGGTGTAATCTCGGATTCATGAAAACGGGCCTCCGCTGCGATAGGGGGCCGGTCACTCCCCGAACGGCATCCGCGCCTCGCCGATCCAGAATCGATTGCTCGCCCGCGTCAGCATGCCCGGTACGCTTCCCGCCAGTCGCGCAAGCGCCTCCTGATAAGGCCCTGTGAACCGCACCGAAGAGGGAAGTGATCGATAGACACGCGGCAACCACCGTCGCGCTTTCTCGACAGCCCGCTCTTCTTCCGCGCCAAACTTCAGCCCGAATTCCGCGCGCAACCGCTCCGGCAGCCACGCCGTCGTCACCACCCGATACGACAGCGGCAGCCTTATCCACGAACCCGCGCCAGCCAACAAGCTCTGTGCCATCGCCCTCGATCGCGCGTCCACGCCAAGCTCATCCGACGCGCACATCTCTCGCATGTAGTCGCCGAACGCACCCCAATCTTCCGGAAGCGCAGCCGCTGGAATCCCAAACAGCCCTGCCAGCACTTTGCTCTCCGCGTAATACCGCTCCCGCTCCTCGACAGGCAGCGCCGGCAGCACAAGCTCATACGCCAGCACCGCCGAATCCACCAGCGTCGCATACACCCATCGCAGAGCCGGCACAAAGTTCGCCTCATAGCGCGATCCGCTCGCGTAGGTTGCCACTGCCGACGGCAGCTCTCCGCGAATTTTCGTATGCAATGCGTGCAGGCCCCGCGCCGCCGTAAACGCCTGCCCCGCCGATCCGAAGATCATAGTGAACACAACTCGAAACGTATGGTGAAAGCGCGCAATCGGATTGCGCATGAGCGATGAATGCTGCTCCAGCGCAACAGCCACCCATGGATGCGCCAGTTGCAACAGGGCAGCTCGTCCCGCACCCAGAAACAGTGCCGATTCGCGATTGATCCGCCAGCTGATCGACTCGTGCCCGAAGATGCCCGCCCGCGGATCGACGATTCGTTGCTCCACGGCCGCCAGCAGCGACTCTAGATTGTCACGGCTTACCGACCCCGTCGTTGCCCCGCTGTGCGTGGTATTCATCGTCGTCTTCGATCTTCGCAGAAAGCCAAGTGTCTCCCGCGTTCGGAAAGCATTTTCCATCGCATCGAACATCTCCGCCACGATCCGCAATTCCATACCGCATTGTGAATTTATCATTTCTCCATGTGTCTCTCATCACAGCCGCGCGCACCCTCAGCGACGAGACTTCCCGTAGCGGGTCTTCTCCTCTGGCCACGCTCTGAGGTTGAACGAATGAGTGAACAAAATATGGTGATTATGGACGGGAACGAGGCGGCCGCCTCGGTTGCCTACAGGCTTTCCGAGGTTGTTGCGATCTACCCCATTACTCCCTCATCACCAATGGCCGAATGGGCCGATCAGTGGCGCTCTGAAGGCAAGAAAAACATCTGGGGCGCGTTGCCCGTCGTGGAAGAGTTGCAGAGCGAAGGCGGCGCCGCGGGCGCATTGCATGGCGCGCTGCAGGCCGGTGCTTTTGCCACCACATTTACCGCCTCGCAGGGTCTCCTGCTGATGATCCCCAACATGTACAAGATCGCTGGCGAGCTCACCCCGGCCACCATGCACGTCACGGCCCGAACCCTGGCCACGCACGCGCTCTCCATCTTCGGCGACCACTCCGATGTCATGGCCTGCCGCTCGACGGGCTGGGCGATGCTCGCCTCCAATTCAGTTCAAGAGGTCGCCGATCTCGCCCTCGTTGCGCAGATCGCTACGCTCGAATCGCGCATCCCCTTCATTCATTTCTTCGATGGTTTCCGCACCTCGCACGAAGTCGGCAAGATCCTTCCCATCTCCGACAAAACAATCCGCGAACTCCTAGACGATAAATACATCATTCAGTTCCGCCAGAACGCCCTCAGCCCCGACCGGCCCATCATTCGCGGAACAGCGCAGAATCCCGACGTCTTCTTCCAGGCGCGCGAAGCCTGCACGCCATTCCATGCTGCAGTTCCCAAGATCGTGCAATCGGTGATGAACCGCTTTGCGGCCGCGACAGGCCGCCACTATCACCTCTTCGACTATGTGGGCGCCTCCGACGCCGAGCGCGTCATCGTCATCATGGGCTCCGGCGCAGAAGCTGCAGAAGAAGCTGTCGACGCGCTGAACAAGCAAGGAGAAAAACTGGGCCTGCTCAAGGTCCGACTCTATCGGCCATTTGACGCGAGCGCTTTCCTCGCCGCATTGCCCGCAACCGTCAAGTCCATCGCGGTTCTCGATCGCTGCAAGGAACCCGGCGCAGCCGGCGAGCCGCTCTATCAGGACATCGTCACCGTCCTGGCCGAAAACGCCGCAAAATTGCCCTTTGCTGCGATGCCTATCGTAGTCGGCGGACGCTACGGTCTCTCGTCGAAAGAATTCACACCCGCCATGGTCAAGGGCATCTACGATGAGCTCGCTAAAGCTGGCCCAAAGAATCACTTCACCATCGGCATCGACGACGACGTCAGTCATACCAGCCTCACCTACGATCCAACCTTCTCAACAGAAGATCCGAAGACCGTCCGCGCCCTCTTCTACGGTCTCGGTTCCGACGGCACCGTGGGCGCCAACAAAAACTCCATCAAGATCATCGGCACCGAAACGCCGAACTTCGCGCAGGGCTACTTCGTTTACGACTCCAAAAAGTCCGGCTCGATGACGACATCGCACCTGCGTTTCGGCCCAAAACCAATTCATTCCACCTACCTGATCACACGCGCCAGCTTCATCGCCTGCCATAACTTCAGCTTCCTCGAAAAGATGAACGTGCTGGAGGCGGCCATTCCCGGTGCTGTCTTCCTGCTCAATTCGCCGTATTCAGCTGCAGAGGTCTGGGACAAACTGCCCAAAACCATGCAGCAGGAGATGATTGCCAAGAAGATCGAGTTCTATGTCATCGACGGTTACAAAGTCGCTCGTGAAGCCGGGATGGGCACGCGTATCAACACCATTATGCAGACCTGTTTCTTCGCCATCAGCGGCGTGCTGCCCCGCGAAGAAGCCATCGAACAGATCAAGAAGGCCATCAAGAAGACCTACGGCAAGCGCGGTGAAGCGGTGGTCCAGAAAAACTTCGCGGCTGTCGATCATGCTCTTGCCCACCTCGAAAAAGTCGAGCTGCCCTCCGCCGCAAACTCCGACTTCGACATCGCCGGCGTCATCTCCGGCAAAGCCCCGAAGTTCGTCCACGATGTCCTCGGCAAAATTGCCGCAGGCCAGGGCGATCTGCTCCCCGTCAGTGCCATTCCCGCCGGCGGCGCATTCCCCACCGGCACCACGCAGTGGGAGAAGCGCAACATCGCGCAGTTCATTCCCGTATGGGACAAGGACCTCTGCATCCAGTGCGGCAAATGCGTCATGGTCTGTCCGCACGCCGTGATTCGTTCCAAGGTCTACAGCGCCGAATTAGGGGACAAGTCTCCGGCCACTTTCCAGTGGGCCAAGCCGAAGTGGAAAGGCATGGAGCAGGATCGCTACACGCTCCAGGTCGCTCCCGAGGATTGCACCGGCTGTGCGGTCTGCGTGGAAGTCTGCCCCGTGAAGAGCAAGAGCGACGCCAGTCACAAGGCCATCAACATGGCCCCACAAGCTCCTCTGCGCGAACCGGAGCGCGAAAACTGGGACTTCTTCCTGTCGCTGCCTGAGGTCGACCGCAACAAGCTCTCACACGGCCAGGTGAAAGATATTCAGCTTCTGCAGCCACTCTTCGAGTTCTCCGGCGCATGCGCGGGCTGCGGCGAAACACCCTACGTCAAGCTGCTCACCCAGTTGTTCGGCGACCGGCTCTATATCGCCAACGCCACCGGTTGCTCGTCCATCTACGGCGGCAATCTTCCCACCACGCCTTACAGTTCCAATGCGCAAGGCCGCGGTCCCACATGGGCCAACTCGCTCTTCGAAGACAACGCGGAATTCGGTTTCGGAATGAGAACCGCCCTCGACCAGCAGAGAGCCTTTGCCGAGACTCTCGTTACCCGCCTCGCTTCGGCCATCGGTCCTGAACTCGCCGCAACCTTGATCAGCGCAACGCAAAGGACCGAAACAGAAATCAACGCGCAACGCGAACGCGTCAACGACCTGAAGAAGCAACTGCTCGCCATTGATTCATCCGATGCCCGCAACCTGCTCGCCATCGCCGATACTCTGGTCCGCAAGAGCGTCTGGATTCTCGGCGGCGACGGCTGGGCCTTTGACATCGGCTTCGGTGGTCTCGACCACGTCCTCGGCTCAGGCAAGAACGTCAACATCCTGGTGCTCGATACCGAGGTCTATTCCAACACCGGCGGTCAGGCATCCAAGGCCACACCGCGCGGCGCCGTCGCCAAATTCGCGGCCAGCGGAAAAACCAGTAGCCGCAAAGATCTCGCTATGGAAGCCGTCAGCTACGGCTACGTCTACGTCGCGCAGGTCGCGCTCGGCGGTAACGATACCCATGTCATCAAGGCATTTCAGGAAGCCGAAGCGCATGAAGGTCCTTCGATCATCATTGCTTACTCAAGCTGCATCGCTCATGGCTACGATCTCGTCCACGGCCTCGAGCAGCAGAAGCTTGCAGTTCAATCCGGCTACTGGCCTTTGATGCGCTATAACCCAGCCTTGCGCGCGGAAGGTAAGAACCCCTTCCAACTCGATTCGAAGGCCCCTTCGATCCGGCTCAAGGAATATGCCTACCGCGAGGCGCGCTACACCATGCTGGCACGCGGCAATCCCGAGTTGGCATCCACTCTGCTCAAAGAAGCGCAGGACGATGTCGAGCGCCAATGGCGCGTTTACTCGGCGCGCGCCGCCATGCCGGGTCGTGGCGATACACCGAACATCGCTCCCGCCGAAAAGCCCGAGGAGCAAATGGCAGGCACGCCTGCCGGAGGCACAAAATGATCGATTTCTCAACCCGCTATTTGGGGCTCAAGCTGAATGGGCCGATCGTGGTGTCATCCACCCCGCTCTCCGAATCGCTCGACAATATTCGCCGCATGGAAGACGTAGGCGCGGCTGCGATTGTGTTGACCTCTCTCTTTGAAGAGCAACTTGTGCTCGAATCGCGCGCTCTGGATGAGGATCTGTCGCGTGGCACCGACTCTTTTGCCGAGTCGCTCGACTATCTCCCCGAACAGGACGACTACCGCATGACACACGAGGTCTACCTCGAGCACTTGCGGCGCGCCAAAGCCGCGGTCAAGATCCCCATCATCGCCAGCCTGAACGGCAATGGGGTGGGCGGCTGGGTGCGCTTCGCCAAGGAAATGGAATCAGCCGGCGCCGACGCCATCGAATTGAATACCTACGCGCTGGCAACCGACAGCAGCCAGACCTCCAACGAGATCGAATTACAGGTTCTCGAACTTGTTGAACGTGTTTGCCAGGAAGTTAAGATCCCTGTCTCCGTCAAACTTTCTCAGTCGTTCACGAGCTTGCCGCACCTGGTTGCGAGGCTCCAGGATGTCGGTGCACGTGGCGTCGTGCTCTTCAATCGCTTTTACCAGCCCGACTTCGATATCGAAACCCTTGAAGTACGCCCGACCTTGCATTTCTCCACGCCATCGGAATTATTGCCGCGCCTCCATTGGGCGGCAATCCTCTTCGGACAGCTCAACATTGATCTCGCCATTACCGGTGGCGTTCACTCCGCGGAAGACGTGCTTAAGAGCATCATGGCCGGAGCCAACATGACCATGATGGCGTCAGCCTTGCACATCCATGGGATCGAACATATAGGCCGCGTCCTCTCCGACATGCGGTACTGGCTTGAGAAGCGCGAGTACAACTCGCTTTGGGAAACGCGCGGATGCCTCAGCCGACGCTCGGTTCCAGACACCTCAGCGTTCGATCGCGGCAACTACATCAAGACGCTTAGCTCCTACAGCCTGCGCCAAACCGTCGCCGCCTTCTGACGAAGCAAGGACTCGGGGCCAGACATCGTCTGACCCCGACGACTCCTTCTGAGAGAATGGCTCGATGCCGGAGCAGACTTGCAGCCGGGTGATCGCACGTCTTTTGGAACGGGAAACGCGGGCCATGCACGATTCCGTTACATGGCAAGTGACAATACTGAATAAGACCGCGCCGGCAGCTGAAGCGTCATGCGCGATCCAACCTTCGGGTTTTCGATCACCTGCGGCATCACTCGCTTGGGATCTGCAAACGTGTTGCCCGCCTTCAGATCCGGCCCCGTCATCGTTAAAAACGCTTTCACGGCGCTTGGCGTCACATCGCGCCACACCACTTCCACATCCTGTTGCCTGTCCAGATTCCGATTGAACAGGAACAGCGCGGCCGTCTTGTTCTTCGCATCGATGGTTGCCGAGATGTCGACCCAGGGCATTGCGCCAAATCCCGGAAGCGGCAACCCGGTGCTCTCGATTGGCCGGCCCAGGGTCGCCACCTCGTAGCCGGGACCCTCAAATTGAACGCTCAAGGCGCGCCCGCGTGCATATTTCAGAGCCCATGCGTACGGGTAGTAGATCGTGTGCCGCAAGATCCCACTCTCATTCGTCGCGATCGGTGCGATCACATTTACAAGCTGCGCCAGGCACCCGACCTTCACGCGATCCGAGTTGCGAATCAGCGAATTCGCCAGGCCGCCCACGAGCAGCGCGTCTTCCAGGTTGTACGGTTCTTCCAATAGATGTGGATGAGGGTTGCGATGTCCATCCGCGTAATCCCCACCGCGGGCGCGATACCACACGTTCCATTCGTCGAAGGACAACCACAGCTGTTTGCCCGCACGCTTCTGGGCGCGAACCGTATCGCACACCGCCGAGATCTCGCGGATCTGCCGGTCCATCGCCAGATTCATCGCCATATAGATCTGGCTGTCGCGATTCGTCTCCTCTGTATTCCCCCAGTAATGGTGCAGCGAAATTCCGTCCACTACGTCATAGCACTCTTCCAGCACTGAGCGGTCCCAGTCAATGTAAGTGGGCATAAACGGCCCGCTCGACCCGCAAGCAATCAGCTTGATCGTTGGATCCACTGCGCGCATTTGCCGTGCAGCGTCCGTCGCCTTTAGTCCGTAGTCGCGCGCTGGCATGTGTCCGATCTGCCAGGGACCGTCCATCTCGTTGCCCACGCACCAGAACTGCACGCCGTGCGGTTCTGTGTACCCGTGGGCACGCCGCAGGTCGCTCCACTTCGTTCCGCCGGATACGTTGCAGTATTCCACCAACGCCGCTGCATCCTCTGCGGATCCCGTACCGAAGTTCAGTCCCAGCAGTGGCTCAGTCCCGACGAGTCGCGCCCACGTGATGAACTCATTCGTCCCGAACTGGTTCGTCTCCAGCGTGTCCCACGCGCGATCGAGCACAGCCGGACGCTTGTCCTTCGGGCCCACGCCATCAAGCCAGTGATACCCCGACACAAAATTTCCACCCGGCCACCGCACAATCGGCACGCCCAACTCGCGCACTTCCTTCGCTACGTCGGTCCTGAATCCGTGCTCGTCCGCAAGGTTCGAGCCCGGATCATAGACGCCCTGATAAATCGCGCGCCCCAGTTGCTCCAGAAATGACCCGAACAGTTCATGGCTGACCGGCGCAATTTGGCGGTCGGTATCGATCACCACTCGCGAGGTCGTACTTTGCGCCATGCCGGAACGCCCCGCGGCAGCACCCGCCGCGACCGCCACTCCCGTCCGCGAAGCTGTCTTCAGAAACTCCCTACGCGAAACGTTCATCATCGACAAGATCCTTTCGCAGATATCGGAGGTGGGTTGCGCACGCACCTCTTGACTGAAACGTTTACTCGCTGGCTTCCCGTCGGGTCTCCAGCGATTACCCATTCTTTATATAGACAACGTTCACGTAGTTTCCACCTCGAACTCGTACAGATTAATGCTGACCGGTCGAACCCGTATTGTCTCCGGCATTCCTGCCTGTTCAGTCTCCTCGATTTTGACCACGGTCTCCTTACCAGCCTCATTGGCGGAGTTCACGCTGGGCGGCGCGATCTGGTACAGCTTGCCCCTTTCGCGCAGCCTCAGTGCCCTTATCCTGGGAGTGAAACTGTGCCCATCCTCCGTGGGGTTCACGACGGACATAAGGAATCTTTTCCGGTCATCCGAAAACGCTGCAAGAACATCCAGGGGATAAGTAGGGCTGCCGGTAGGTGTCGGCCCTTTATCCACATAATCTGTTCCGTAAACTTGCCGCTGCGGTGAATCGCCGTCGACCCCAATGGGAGAGGCGTTGAGAAACCGCGTCTGCAGGAGCTTCATCACCACTCCCTCAGCCGGAAATCCGACTGCGTCGCCGGTGATATCAGTGAGCAAGCGGAGTCCTCCCGTTGCGCAGCTGGCGGTGATCTTATCGGAGTGCCGAAACATTTCGTGCAGGCAAAGAGCATAAGAGAGTGGCCCAAGCATGCCCGGCAGCGGTTGGTTCCGGGCGTTCGCCGAGCGCGGACGATTGCCCCACTCGTCAAAGATGAACTTGATACTGCTCTCTTTCAACCACGGCATCTTTTCAACGTACCTGTTCCAGCAATCGAAGGCGCCGCCGATGCGATTTGCCAGCCTCCGCGCCCTGTGTGGCAGCGGATCCTGCACATCCACGTAAACTTGTTTTTCCGCGTCGAAGGCCAGATTGGGATAGGCGTAAGTGTGCTCAGAGAGATTGTCAATATTGTTGGTGCATTTCTGGAGCAACCATCCGTCCCAGTCGTAAATCGAACCGAACTCGTAGGGCAGCTTTTCAGTAACCGGCGGCTCCCAAATGCTCGGGAAGAAGTTCCCTTTCTTCTCCGCGCCGCCCACGGACTTCTCGCAGACGCTGGCTCCAGAGACGGTGACCTTGATATTGGGATCGACGGCCTTCATCGCCCCCACGATGTAATTATGCTTCACCCAATATTGATCGAGCGACATGTGACCGTACTGCCAGGGACCGTACATCTCGTTGCCGATGGTCCAGTAACGAACGTTGAAGGGTTCGGGATGTCCATTCTCGGCGCGCATTCTGCCCATGCGGGTGTTGATGGAACCGTTGCAGTACTCAACCTGCTCGGCCGCCTCGAGAGCGGAGCCGAATCCGCTGTCGATGGTGAGATCGGGCTCTGCGCCGACCAACTTGCAAAGGCCCATGAACTCATGAAGGCCGACGTCATTCGATTCAACTCTGTCTGACCACATCGGCTGGAGGCGCGGCGGGCGCTTATCGCAATCGCCGAGGCCATCGCGGTAGTCGTAGGCAGAAACAAAGTTTCCACCGGGCCACTTGAACATCTTGAACCCTGCCTCTTTGAAGAGCCGAATCATTCCAGGGTGGAATCCCTGCACATTGTCCGCGGGCATCAGCGATACGGCACCCAGGTGAAATGTACCCGTACCGGTGCCGAGGATTTCCAGTTTCGCCTCTTCAGAGTCTGCACCAGGAGTGAACTTGAATGGAATCTTCTTATATTCGCGGGTCAGCGCAGGGATGGTGATCGTCTGCGAGCCGTCATCGCCAGGACCCCAGACCAAGCGAACAATGACCTTGGCGCTGGGATCACCGGCCAGTACTAATCGTCCTTCGTAGGTTTTGCCGCCGCCGATGCGCAATCTGGATTGCCGGATGCCGTGCGGCTCGGAAGAATCGAGCTTCACCCTCGGGCTATGCTTGCCAACATAGGCCCGCTTGGCATCCATTTCGACAGTTCCCTCTGGCCCGACAGGCTTGAAAGGTTCGCCAAAGAAGCGCCGGAAGAAGGGACTCGCGGGAGGAGGTGTGGGTGCACTGGTAATCGCATTTGCAAATTTTCTATCGGTCAGGATCTCGGCCCACACTTGCGTCGTTGCCGGTTCCATATAGCCGCCAAAGATCATTGGATTGATCGGCGCGCCACTCACGGACGCATCGATCCTCACTTGGATAATTTCCTCTTGAACAGCGAACCCTTTCATCTCTCGCTGCAACACCGCGGCTCCGGCTACGGCGCCGGCAACAAATTCGCGTCGATTCATTGGCATCGTTCTCTCCTCCCGCCGTCTCTTTTGAGTTCAAAGAGTTTCCGGTCACGATGATACTTGGATTCGCCTCCCGACTTTCCTCCTAACGGGGGGCGAACGCTTGCGAACAGGCGACTTCGGCTGGACGGAAGAGCAGAGATTGTGATCGGCAGCGAGTGCGACCTTCTTTCTCGCTCATTTGAGGTCCCGGACATGTGATGTGTTCAATGCAGGCGACTATAACAACGTGATCCGATCTATGTACAATCCATTGATTCGAACGGATTGGTCGTGATTTTCGATGAATGTGCCGGGCCGTTTCTCCGATGCCGAAGCGCGGAATCTCGTCTGGACGTCGCGGCTCAGAAGCGCAACGATCGAGGTGGTGGGAACGCCAGTTGGATTTTCGACATTTAAAGAAAATCGTTTTACTATTGACGCGGCTCAATCATTGAACGATGCGTGGTGCTCAAACGGGTTTCGGAAGGTGGGTACATGGCAGGATGAAAAATTCATTTTCGTGTTTCCTCATATTTCTTCTGGCGGCTGCGGTAGCTGTTGCGTCGACCTCGACGCTGCCGGATGGAACTGAGTTTCCGTCCTGGGAGAAGGCGTTCCATTTCTCCAAGACCTATTACGTGGACGGGCAAGCGAAGAACGCCGATGACAAAGGTCCGGGCAGCAAGGAGCGTCCGTTCCGCACGATCAATGCGGCAGCCCAGGTGCTGCAGCCGGGCGAACGCGTTGTCATTGCCGAGGGCGTCTATCGTGAGTGCATCCGCCCCGCACGCGGCGGAGCCGGCCCCGATGCCATGATCAGCTACGAAGCTGCGCCCAGCGCGAAGGTGGTAGTGAAAGGCGCAACAGTGGTGAAGGACTGGAAACCCAGTGAGGGCTGGAATTTCGGGCTTGACCCGGAGTCGCACCATCCTGTTAAGGCATGGGAGTTGCGCCTGGAACCGGCGATGTTCCCGAACGGCTACAACCCCTTCGAAGTGGACAACGTGCTCGGCAATCACATGTGGCTCAGATATGCGCAGGACAATATGTCGACCTACTTCCGGCGGCGCGGGCTGGTGTTTGTGGATGGCCAGCCGCTGGAGCCGGTGGAGACTTCTGCGGAGTTGGCCGGGCCATCGCCGCGGTCGATGAATTACTTCACCGAGGTGCACTGGAAGCCGCTGTTCAAGGAGTTTTCTCCGGAGACCGGCAAAGTGTGGATAGAAACCAACGGCATGACCCTCCACATTCGTCTAGCCAATGACGATGATCCCGCCAGGCACGTCATTGAAATCACCACTCAGGAGCAGATTTTTTCTCCGGCAGAACGCTACCAGTCGTATATCCGCGTGAAGGGTATCACCTTCCAATACGCGGGCAACGGTTTTCCGGTGCCGCAGCGCGGTATGGTATCGACCAACCGCGGCAATCACTTCATTTTTGAAGACAACACCTTTGAGTGGGCGAACAGCGTGGGTCTCGACATTGGCAACGAGGACTGGGGCGCGTCGCGTCCGCCGCAGCCGGTGGGCTTTGATGTAATTCGCGGCAATACGTTCCGCTACTGCGGCATTGAGGGGCTGGGCGGAACAGGCGGTCCGCAATCGACGCTGGTCGAACGGAATCTCTTCGAATGGATTGGGTGGCAGGACGCGGCCATGATGTCGGAGTCGGCCGGAACCAAGATGCATATCGCGCGGAATCTTCTCTTCCGAAACAACGTGGTCCGGCATATCCGGCATGCGAACGGTATCTGGCTGGATATCGGCAATGCCAACGATCGCCTTACAGGCAACGTATTCGCCGACATTCCCGGCGATGTGAATCCGCATGCCATTCACATTGAGGGTAGCAATGTGTTGAACGAGATCGACAACAATGTTTTCGATCACCTCACCGGCGGCATTCTCATTCGCGATACGAACAACGTGATCATCGCCTACAACTTGTTTCTCGATTGCGCCGAGGTGTGCGTAGATACAGTCTCCGGCATCAATGGGCCCAGGCCGATTGGCGGTCATACCAACGACGTACACAATCTCATGGTGCACGACAACGTGTTCTTCGAGATAGGACGCTCAGCGATTGAGTTCACCAACGCGCGCAACGAGGCCGATGGCAACCTTTATCCGGCATCGGCCTCACCGTTCGGGGGCGCGCCTTATCTGCGCGTGAAGTTTCCCGAGCCCCAGGAATGGCACAACCTGGAATCGTGGCGCGAAGAACATGGATGGGACATGAACGGAGCCTTGGCGACAATCACGGCGGTGATGGACCCAGACAAGCTGGAGCTCACCCTTACGATGGAGGGCGATGTGAAACGCGCCCCTGTCTACAAGGGGATCGACACTGACTTCTTTGGGCGTTCGGTTACTGGGGACAGAATGCCGGGACCGTTCGCGGATTTTGGCAGGGAGCCCGCCACGCGCAGCATCGACCCCCGGGTGAATCGTGAAGCCGGAGCCCGGCCCGAGGTCCATCAACCACCACTTTGAGCGAGAAGGTTCTTTAGGAGCGCCTCGACATTGTTGCGAAAATACTTTCTCAGGGCCACCATTGCGGAGGTCAACACACTGCTGACAGAACAGCAGAAGTCCGCGATCGTGCAACTGGTTCGCCCTACCCTACCGCTACACTGCGCAACCTTCAACTCTTCGTGATCAAACAATGCAGTCGACATCCCAATTCGACTGCGCCTTGTGGTGGTTTCCTGCCCCGCCTGCGCCGCTCTATGCGTCGAATCGGCCCCGTGCCCTTCGGAGGAGTCCGTAGAAATTAGAAAGCCATCTTGGAAAAGCACGGCCGTCAAGGCCGATCGCCAATTCGGTGACAACGTCTCAAGAAACTTCCGCATGGGAAGAATCCTCGTTTTGCCGATATCCAATTCCAATTCTCGGGCAGCGTAAATCGAATCGAATTTTTGTGCGCCCTGACCCGTCGGCGAAGCTTTGACCGTACCAGCCCCTTACGACGAGGAGCACAGCCGGGAGATCCTGTCACGGCTAATCAACATTCCTCAAATCCTTGCGCAAGCGCAACAAAACCTGATGTCGCCGTCGGCATCTTTCGCGCAGATGACGATTGATTTGCTTGCCGGGATTCGACCGAAACTGGCACTGCTGGCAACGTCGCTTGCACCGCATACGACAATTGCCGCGGGGGAGTGGCAGGCATCCGCCGAACGAGCCGCGACCTCACTGGAGGCATACAGTGCAGGCTGCAGAAGGTGCTTCCAACTTTGCCGGCGCAGTCGGCGATAGGGCGCGAGAAGTACACCTGGTTCCTTCAAAACATTGCCCTCATGCCCCACACGCCGGAAGAATTGATGGCTCGTGCTGAGCAGGAGTTTCGACGTTCCGCAACACTCGAGGCGCTGGAGGCGAACCGAAATCGTACGGTTCCGCTCCGAAACTTCCCTGGGGGCCCCTTGACCGCATACAAGCGATCTAGCATCTCCGTTCTCCTTCTTCTCCCGATGCTGTTCGTGGTTGGCTTACCCAGTTTGATGCTGGCCTAGGGGGAGCGCAGTGCAGTTAAAGAGGATTCTCTCCTCGTCTATGCGGAGATGTCGGCCGAGAGAGGTGTGATCACCACGCTATCGCGCTGCAAACTGGCTCGCATTATGGATGCGAGGGCATCGGCAGCTTCTGCCATTCTGGCCACCTTCAATCATGAGCAACTTAGACGGGGATAGCGGACGTGCACTCACGAGAGAATCCGCATCGGCTCAAACCAATAGAAGCGCATTGGGTCTACGGCATGCACCCTCAGCAATCTTCTGGCAAGGGACGAATAGCTCGCATAACCAGCAGGACGGCAAGGACAATTGCCCCAGGCCCAGCGATCGCGACCAAAGGCCTGCAGGTTCAATTTCGCCGGCGATGCGCACGATCAGCTTGTCGGATTCCTCGATCTGCCCATGCAGATACAGCATCCCCAACTGCAGTTCGCTATTTTTGTGTTGGGACCGCCAGCAATGGCAAGCCTGGTTTGGCTGCTGCAGAAAACGAAACAAACTTCAGCTCCGAGTATGTGGCTGGCCAATGATCGGGACTTAGCCGCAGCGTCGTCCTCTTGTACCCACACCCCCGCACTGTCGCTCGGCCGATCCGATTGTGCGCACCTAATAGCACTCCCCCGGGGTGGGTTTCTCGCCAGGGTGCTACCCTATTCTCCGAGACCGATTCGGTCAGCAGCAATCACTGGGTGGTGAGGGTTGAAAAACAAAGCGCACGCGGATATGTTGATCGAAGAACTTGCTTTTCACAACGTGACAAAGTTGAGAAATCTGTGCCGATGAAAGTTGCCTGCCAACGAGATCGACGGTCATGTTCGCACTGGGTACAGCCGCCCGTCAGAGGAGTGCGCGTCCGTTCATTAAGGCCGGCTGTGATCCTTGCTCTCTCGATTTCCTCTCTTATTGCCGTTTACGGTGGGGGCTGTAGCAGCGTCACATATACCCACACAAACACTCCAAGTCCACAAACGCAAACGGTGACAGTCAATGGGAACACAGTTTTCCAGACGATCAGCGGCTGGGGTGCGAGTACCGGATATAGCGAAGGTGTGAGCGATGAAGGCGTTGTAGACAACCCCAACCTCACGGCGGCGCTTGCCGACTGTTTCTGGTCAACCTCGAACGGCTCCTGCGCGAATGGGAATTCTATCGGTCTTGAATGGGTGAGAATTCAGGACAATTACACGGCCAACAGCACTCCCGATGCGCCGACCATACTTCTGGCCCAGGCGCGAGGTGCGTCGGTTCTCCTGGGCTTCAATCCTTCGGTGGCGATCAGTTCTTCAAATTACTCAAGTATGGCTGCCTATGACATCGCGAAGATTCAGTACTGGCAGTCGCAGGGTGTGACGATTAACGCCATCGCTGTCATCAACGAGCCACAGAACACCGGTACAACTGCCGCAGCGATTGATACCTTCATCGCTTCCTATCTTTACCCGCAGATGGTCTCGGCGGGCTTAGGATCAATCGAGATCATCATGCCGGAGAGCGCCGATTGGTTCGCGACCGACTACGTCACGACATGCATGGACGACTCCAACTGCGGGCCTCATATCTCCGCTATCGCGGGACACGGGGGTTGGAACGGCTTTCAAAATGGTGCATCGACTGTGGATGGTTTCTATATTCCTCCCGGTCCACCGTATTGGTCGGAATGCTGCGTAGATTATGCGGTGAATCCTCCACCATTCTCCACCGCCGGGAAGCCTCTTTGGCAAACCGAAGAAAATGGGGGAGCTAGCGGGCCTTGCGACGGGAGCTTGGCTACTTACGATGCGAGCATGAATCCCGATGCTCTCACGTGGGCGCACAATATTCACGACTTCCTGACTACGCTGAACGGATCGCTGTGGCTTTACTGGAACTTGGTCTCGGGTTATAGCTGCAATGATGGCCTGTGGAGTACGGCGGACAGCCCTGCGCAGAGATTTTATGCCGTTGGGAACTGGTCGCGCTTCGTGCGCCCCGGTCAAGTCCGGATCTCGGCCACCGCAAATCCCCAGACGAATGTCTATGTGACCGCCTTCAAGAACTCATCCACAGGCACATTCGAGATTGTGGCGATCAACGGGAATAGCAGTGCCGCGTCGCAGACTTATAGTTTGACGGGGCTCTCGGCAAGCACTGTAACGCCTTGGATCACCGACAGTAGCCTGGATCTGATCCAGCAATCCGCCGTATCGGCTAGTGGCAATAGCTTTACCTATACCCTCCCAGCTATGAGCGTGACAACGTTTGTAGGTTCGCAGTAACACCGCCCGAACCCACCTGCCGGTCTCCAGGCCATAGTTTCTCAGTAAGGTTTCCCGAGGGTTCGATCAGTGAACTCAGGGGCAGAGAGTTTACCTCACAATTGCCCCACGGATCGCAAGTGCGAACCGGAACAACCCACTCACTGCTCTGATGGGTGCAATTGCGGGAACTGGATTCGCAATGCCACCGTGTTGGGCGATTGTGTTGATAATTGCGGGTGGCGGTCGTGTTGGTGGGCCAACCGGACACAACCCCACAACGGGGAATCGCGGATGCTTCGCGATCAACTCTAAGACAGTCGAAGTGGGTGTCGAATCAAGCGCGAGGCTCGATCCCCCGGTCATTGACCGCCGAGCGAGTCCGCTGCTTGCAGCCCCGGTAGCGTTCAGTCGTCTGAATAGAAACATCTCCGAGAAGAAACTGGACCCGTTCCAACTCTCCTCCCGCGGCGTGACATAGTCTGGCACGGATCCGACGAAGGTCGTGCGGAGCTAGTTTCTACAATCCGATTCGTCTCGCGGAATTCTTGACGATGTGCCGGACGGCCTTCTCCGTCATGCCTTCCCCTAGAGAGCGTCCCATCTTATTAAGATGACGGAAGATGTTGCCTCGATCGAGCCCAGACGTCAGAGTTCGCTTACCGAATCGTCACATCAACCGAAGAGGAGTGAATAACAGGCCCGGTCGTGCCTTGAATCTGTACCTGAGCCGAACCCGTGGCCGCGACATCGATTGTCGATGACTTCGACGCTCGATTGTTGGCGTCCCCGCTGTACTGAGAGTAGATTTCATGCGTTCCTGGCGACGGCAAGGCAACCTGTGCCGTTGCCGTGCCGTTCACGAGTGTAACTGGTGGCGCGAGGGCACCATCGTTGCCGTCCTCCCAAAAATTGACCGTGCCTGTAACTTCCTTCGCGGATATCACCGTCGCAGTAAGCGTGAGCGAAGGCTCGTCTCCCGCTGGAATTTTAGTCGCTGATGCCGTAATCGCAATCGTCTTAGGCGGCCTCTGCAGCGCGCTTAAAGTTCCGGAGTTCGATTGTCCAAGCGGAGTCAGTGTTACGGTTGCTGTCCCCGAAGCATTGTTCGAGAGATGAACGGAGGCGGGAGAGATCGTACACGCCACATTCGTAAGGAGGGGGTCAGAACAGGTCAAAACGACAGTGCTGCTCATACTTGTCAACGGTGCGATAGTGATCGTCGAGGAACCATTTTGGCCGGCAGTTATGGCCAACGAACCAGGATTTGTTGTCAGAGAGAAATCCGGCAGATTTACAGCCACGAAATTGCTGGACGCCAAAGCGGCGCCGAAATTACTGTCACTGTTGTAGGCAATCACGAATTTCTCGCTGTTTGTGGGCTTGACCGTTGCACTCAGTTGAATTTCCCAATTTCCATTCGCGTCCGCGGTTATGTTGGTAGTCACACCACTTTTGATTTGCCCGTCGGCGCTGCCAGATAACGTAACTGTTCCCGTCGGTTTCAGTGCCGTGTTCGAGCTCGGAATTGTCGTCTCGATGATGCCGGTGATCGTCACCGTGCCGCCATAATTCACCGTCGTCGGGCTAATGCTGATACCGACTGTCGTGTGATGAAGCACATTAATCGTCATCGAAGTCGTTGAAGCTGCGTAATTCGAGTCACCGCTATATTGAGCGGTAAGCGCGTACGAACCCGCGTTGGGTATCGTCACCGGGGTCGGATTCATCCAGAAACGGGGTGCCGCGCTATTCCGCCCAGGCTCTGCGTCGATCGGAACGGGACTGCCAAGCCGAGTAGTCCCCACGAATAATGCAATCGTACCCGTAGGGGCCACGCCCGATTGCCTTTGCACGCTTCCAACAACGCTGACCGGAAATCCTACGCCTTCCATCAGACCGCCCACCGTCAATCTCTGCTCCGTAATCGACGTCTGCAACCCCGGCCGCCCGAGCTTCCGGTAGACCGGTTGCGCGATCGCTCGCGTAAACGCGATGACATCCGTAATCTCCGCGGAGCTCAAGGTCTTCCCGTATGGCGGCATCATGGATGACTTCCCGACGGCGCTTCCGCCCAGCGTGATGATGTTCTGCATGTACTCGTCGCTTTCTCCATTCAGTTTTTCGCCGTCGTTCATCAACGGGGGCATGGGCGCCATGTTGCCGCGGTTTGATGGGCCCGGGCTGGCATCCGCGTGGCACCACACACAGTACTGGTAGAAGATGCGTTTGCCGTGCGCTTCCCGATAACCCAGCGTGATGAGGTTCGGCCGGTCGTTCCAACTGAGCTCTGTGTCGTAGGCGCCAAAGGCAACAGCCGGCTTATCTGGCGCCGCACCTCTGCTGCAGCCGGAGACCGCCAGCACGTAAAGTACCGCGCACACAAGCAGGGCATCCACCAGGGGTTTCACTTTCATCGGCCCACTCCTCGCGAGGTCACGGGCACATTCGTGGCAATCCGGCCGGTTTGGGGGATGACCCCTGCGCGCAAACTCATCAAGTACGCCGTGAGCGCCCGTATCTCTTCGTCCGTAAGGTTACGGCGGGGTTCGATCGTATCCGGTTGTAGGTCTTGCGGGTTGCGGAGCCACGTTTCGATCCATGCAGGCGTCAGCCTGTTCCCGGAGTTGTTCAGATTCGGTCCCACGTTTCTGCCCGTTCCACCAGTCGTGTGACAGGACTGGCACTGGTATTTCACTTCATAGAGTTGTTTGCCCGTCGATACCATCGCCAGGGTGAACGGTCTGGAATCCACGCTCTCCGGATTCGCCCCGGGTTTTTGCATGGCCGTCGACAAGAACTCCGCGGCGATTGCTGCATCCTTATCCAGCATGCTGAATTGCGGCATGCTCAGAAGCAACGTCGGACGGATGGTCTGAGGATTTTTCAGGAAGTCAGCGATCCATTTTTTCTGTGCGCGGCTGCCTTCGTAGGAAAGGTCCGGAGCAAGCGTCCCGCCATAGCCGTTGAAGCGATGGCACACGTAGCATTTATAACGCTGGTAAACCTGAGCGAATTCGCCCACGGCCTGGAAAGATCCTTCTTTTCTGGGGACAAGCAGATGCTGCAGATCGCTGGTGAGCGCTGGCCCAGTCTGACTCAACAATGCGGTGGTCACCGCGTCCATATCTGCCTGGTCCCAGTTGTACTGCGGCATGCGCGCGGCGGGATTCACCGATACCGGCGCCTGCAACTTCGTTTGAATGTAGGAAATCAGGTTGTGCTCGATCCTTGCATTGCCGAACTCCAACTCCGAAACATTCCTGGCGCCCACAGCCGTGAGATCGGGCCCAAAGTCCTTCTGTGCGCCGATTCCAGTTAATGCGTGACAATTTGCGCAGCCTTTCTCCCTGAACAAACGCCTTCCCCTCTTTACTTCTTCCTCCGTGGCCGCGCCGAGCTGCGGTACATTTGCAAGCGGGGTGGAATCTGCTAGCTTGTTGATCGCATACTGGGAGACCTTGTAGAGGTCTTCATCGCTCCACCCATATCGTGGCATCTTGCTGTTCGGCAAATAGCTTTGTGGGTTTCGCAACCAAGCGACCAGCCATTCTTCGTTGACTTTATCGCCCACGTTGGTAAGCTCCGGGGCGATTTCTCCTCCGATCGTTTTGGATTCGCCGGCGTACCTGACTGCCAAGGAATGGCAGGTGGTGCACGCCATCTGCCGGAAACGCACTTCGCCCTCGGCAAGGAGTTCCGGGTTTTTACTCAACTTGATTACCACCGCTGGATTAATCTTGTACGTCTCAATCGGCTTGGCCTTTTGCAGGCTCAAGAACGCGGCCAGTGCTTTGATCTCGTCCTCTTGCAGAGAACATTTCGGCATGCGCCGTCCGCCCCTGGTCTCATAGCCGCTCACGGTGACTTCGCCGTCTTTACCTACCGTGGAACGTTGTTCCTTCAGCCATTTGTATATCCACTGACGCGAGACCTTATAGCCCACACTCGAGAGATCCGGGCCCAACTCGGGTGAATCGGGACTGTTGAGCATGTGGCAAGCCCGGCAGTCAAGGCGCGTCAGCAACTCGCGGCCGCGCGCGAGCTGTGGCGCCTCCTTCAGATCGTCCTGGTGGCAGCTCCCGCAGGAGGCTTGCAGGAAATGAGCAGGGAGGATGGGTTTCTCCCAAGCCAGCGTCATTCCGTGTGCTTCGGCTACTTCGGTCGCTAAACCCTGGCCGCGATGGCAAACTGTGCAGCCCCAGTCGCGAACATTATGGTGAATAGGCGGGTGTGCGCGAAAGGGCTGTGGGACGGAAGCATCCGCCAGGCTCGGTTTGGTAATGCCCTGATGGCAGGTGGTGCAGCGGTCTGTCACGTTCATTCCTGGCAACCACACCTGATCGATGCTCGGACTGTAATCGGCAAGAAGCTTCTGCGAGTCCGGCCGAGCCTGTGCGTACTTCACGAACCAGCGCTTATACTGCCTCCACTCCGCACGAAAGTCCTTGAGAGGCGAAATCGCCAGCACGAACACGCAAACGACCGTGGACAGAGCGAAGGCAAGCCGCAACTTCTTTGACAACTTGCCCATATCCTCAGCCGGCATGTATCCCCCAGGGCCACACCCAGGACCACCCGGGGCCGCGAAAGAACGTCCCCACCACAGTCAGGCAAAGGGCCGTCGCGATGAACCACGTCATGATCCACCAGGAGAGCGGCTTGGCGCGCAGTGCGCTCACCAGTCCGGTGGTTGCCTTCGAAAGATATGACGCCACCAGCAGACTCGCGACAAGCACGGTCGGCACAATGATTGTCCAGGCGTCCGCTACCACCAGCACCATCAGCAATGCAACCACTGCGCAAAGGACGATGCCAAATCGCTTGGAAGCTTGCTCGCTCCAAAGCGGCTTTCCTTCGACGTTCACTTTGAAGTAAGGGATCGCGATGAGCGCGATAACCACGAGCGCTGGGATCAGAAATCCGGCTACAAACGGCGGGAAAAAGTGGAGCAATTCCTGAAAGCCCAGGAAATACCATGGCGCCTTCGCCGGGTTGGGTGTGAGCAGAGGGTTGGCTAACTGCTCCAGGGGCGCATCCCAGATCAACGCAACCAGCACCAGCGCGATGATGAGCACTTCGAAAACGATGGCTTCGCGCACCAGCAGGTGCGGAAAGCTCATCACTTTGCGCTCACGTTCATCTTTCACCCTGGCAGAAGTATTCCGGGTAATGAAGACAATCCGGCGAGGTTCCTTCTTAGCGTCGGAACTGAATCCCGATTCGATTTTAGTTTTGTCCATCATCGTCTTTTGATCCCACCGTCAATCCACCATCTTTCTGCATACGCCAGATATGCACACCGATGAAGAGGAACGCCAGCAGCGGGAGAACGACAACATGGAGCACGTAAAACCGCAACAGCGTGTTCTCGCCGACAGTATGTCCACCCAAGGCCGCGAAACGAAGTTCGTTTCCGATGATCGGCACGGCGGAAATTATGTTGGTGCCCACCGTAATCGCCCAGAATGCCAACTGATCCCAAGGCAGCAGGTAACCCGTATAGCTCAGGAACAACGTGAGGAGCAGCAGGACGATGCCAACCACCCAGTTGAACTCGTGGGGTGGTTTGTATCCGCCGCGATAAAACACGTGAACCATGTGCAAGAACACCATCAGGACCATAAGGTGCGCAGCGACACGGTGCAAGTTCCGCAAAAGCACTCCGTTCGATACCACGAAGCGCAAGTCCTTCATGTCGTAATAGGCCGTTGGCGTCGCGGGAACGTAATAGAACATCAGAAGCACGCCGGTCACCACTAAAACGACAAACAGCAACAGCGACAATGACCCTAGATAGTAAGCTGCCCGCACGCGCAGCGATTTTTCTCTTACCTTCACCGGCAGCCAGTGCAGGAGCAGGTTGCCGAATACCGCGAGGCTGCGCGTGCGGTTGGTAATGGCCGGGCCGCGCCGGAAGATCGACTTCCAAACCCGTGTGGTCCGGATGCTCTCAAGAGCGTTATTAAACGAAGTGCCCATGGTCTCCCTCAAACCTTCAAGACCTGATCCGCTTTGACGATTTGCAGCTTATCCACTTGCAACTCACCGTCGGCGGTCAGGTTGATCGCGTAGAGTGGTTGCGGGCGTGCCGCGGGACCTTCGATTTTTTTGCCGTTCGGCTGGAATTTGCTGCCGTGGCAGGGACAGACAAACATGTTCGCTTCCGGTTTCCACTGGGTGATGCAACCAAGATGCGTGCAGACCGCCGAGACCGCGTAAAATCCCGCCGCAGTACGTACGATGTACACCTGCTGGCCTTGTAGGAAGGTGACAGAATTCAAGGGGTAGAGATCCGGATTGCCGGCGCGAAAGGTTGTCGGCAGCTCGAACAGGACGCTCGGCGAAAGGAACTGATAAGTTAACGTCGCGCCGCCCAGCCCGGCAACTCCCAGTGCTCCCAGCGTGATTTCGTCCAGAAAATCCCTT
Organism: uncultured Acidobacteriaceae bacterium; assembly: GCA_963745845.1. Lineage (GTDB taxonomy): Bacteria > Acidobacteriota > Terriglobia > Terriglobales > Acidobacteriaceae > Telmatobacter. The sequence goes on from CAVUZE010000008.1 coordinate 1,927,869, forward strand.
CGGGACACCTTCCCCGTTGCGTCCGCATTTGACTGTGCCGGGTTTGCCTTGTCATCGCTCATAAATTCAGAACCATCTCCTCATGGGCCGGCAAGCTGAAATCCTGGTCGAATATTTCAAAAGCTTCCATCGAAATGGCGTCCACAGGGCAGCGTTCCGCGCACAATCCGCAGCGGATACAGATGGTTTCATCCTTAACCATTACCGAGCCCTCAACCTGACTAAGTTCTTCCGGCAAAATGTTCTGGAGTTCTTGACTGCGTAGCTCGCGTTCTTTGCCCAGGCGTTCCTTTTCTTCTTCGGTGAATGCAAAATTCTTCAACGGCACTAATGACAGGCAGTTCTCCGGACAGACATCCACGCAGCCGCCACAGAGGATGCACTCTGTCCCATTCGCCTCAGTGCCCTCGAAGATCGTATTGATCCAACACTGCAGGCAGCGGCTGGCCTCGCTACGCGCCTGCTCCTCGGTATAGCCGCAATCCACTTCAGCCACGCTGGTGCGCCGTTCGACCTGCAGAGCAGGCACGGCCAGGCGTGAATACTCGTCGTAATGGGCAGCCATCTCGTGGTGGTCGAGCACGGTGATCTGCACGAATCTTTCTTTTGGTTTCCATTGTGGGCCGCGCAGGAACTTGTCGATCTGCAGAGCCGCCTTTTTCCCGTCGGCTACCGCATCGATGACCGAGCGCGGCCCGAAAGCAATATCGCCGGCGGCGAAAATACCGGGCGCAGTGGTCATCAATGTGTCGGGATCGATCTTCAGTGTGCCTTGGCGCGTGGTTTTGATGCCGTCCTCGGGCTTCAGGAAGGAAAGATCGGAAGCCTGCTGGATCGCCAGGATCACCGTGTCGCATGGAATCACGGATTCGGTTCCCGGCGCGAACTTCGGATTGAAGCACTTGTTTTCATCGAATACCGAAATACACTGGATGACTTCGAGGCCAGCGATCTTCCCATCCTTCCCCAGGAACTTCCTAGGGCCCAAAGAAGGACGCAGCTTCATGCCCTCAAGCAAACCGTTTTCGATTTCTTCTTCGGATGCCGGCATCTCCGCGGGCGACTCCAGGCAGACTAGCTGTACATCCCGCGCGATTTCGCTGGAGGTTAGCTCATTCGGAACGCCGGCATTGGCCCTCTCTGCCATAAGCTGCGCCTGCTGCCTCCGCAGTGCCGACCGAGCCACGTCGATGGCCACGTTGCCGCCGCCGATCACAACGACCCTCTTGCCTACCTCAAAGTGGTAACCCAGGTTCACATTCAGAAGAAAGTCGATGCCTTTGACAACTCCGTTGAGGTCATTTCCAGGAAGACTCAACTCGCGACTGCGGTGCAGACCAAATGCCATCAGCACCGTCTTGTACCCTTGCCGCCGCAGGTCCTCAAGGGTGAAATCCCGGCCGAGCCTTCTGTTCAGCTTCAACTCTGGCCCGAGATCGAGAATCTCCCGGATCTGCGCTTCCAGGACGTTGCGGGGTAGGTTGTACTCAGGGATACCTAGGTGCATCATGCCGCCCGGCACTATCGACGCTTCAAAGATCGTCACCGGATAGCCCAGCAAGGCCAGGTCGTGCGCCGCGGACATGCCCGCCGGACCCGAGCCAATAATCGCGATTTTCTCGCCAAGCTTAACGTTGGGCCTGCCGCCAAACACATCGATCGGATTCCTCGACTCCGGCCCATGGCGTTCAGTGACAAAGCGTTTCAGCGCTCGAATCGAGATGGGCGCGTCAAATTCGCCACGACGGCATGCGGACTCGCAGGGATGCCCGCACACGCGCCCGCAGATGGACGCAAACGGGTTGGAGATTCTGGCATAGCGATACGCTTCCGCGTATCTTCCTTGGGCAATAAGCGAGACGTACCGGCCAGCCTGTGTATGGACAGGACAGGCCTGCATGCAAGGGAAGTTGGACTCCAACCACTTTAAATCGACAAGTTTGGTTCCGGCGGTCACCCGGTGATCTCTGGATCCGCTATTTCTTGTCGTTTAACCATCAAAATCGGCGGCTCCCCCAGCCAAATGCACGCTGCCATAGCCTGCAACTGACAAATCAAGAAGCAAGAACCTCTTGCTCGAAACCCACTCGGGCTCTCACCCGACCAACATCATAGGTGGGGAATGCGCAAAGACGTTGTGACGAGCAATACACTTTTTTTGTTCCTTAAGGGAGCAGCATTACGAACGTGATGTCGAAGCGCTCCATTGACTTTGGCCAGGGACGGCGCCCTCGCTCAGATGCTGAATACGCGATCCACTGGACAGACGCCCATTTTCAACCGCCTGCCTCTCTTGGAAGACGTGCACCAGACCGCCGCGGCGCAGATGGCTGTTGCGGATCGCGAACTGGCGGCCGCGCTGCGAGCGGAGTGGGAAGCGGAACGCGTTTTCCGTGTGGCCGCTCGAAGCGATTTAGAATTTCGCCCCGAGCCTTTGATTGAAATCGCTTAACAAGCAGTAGCCGGTCGTCACGCAATCCGGGTCGGGGCGGGTGGTATGCACCTGGCTCCGGCACGTTGGTTTGAAGTTGTGTGGATCGATACAGGGTTCCTCCCCTGCCGCGTCCGAAACCACTCGAAGAGCGAGGCCGTTAGCGCGCCGCGACCGGTTCGTGGTGCGTGGCGGAATGCCTCAATCATCTGACGAATGCCAGCCGTGCATTTGCGGGGGATGAGGGAACCAGCGATCCACTCACGCGAGCAAGGCAGATTCAGGCAGGGCGAAGCGACACCGGATTCGTAGGGGGTGGTGGGTGAGAATGATGTAACCGCCTTCTATGAGAAGGTCATAAAAGTCAAGGCCGACGTGGCGGCCGTTCTAGTCTGGACATAGGAACCTTTCCGGAAGAGGTGTTGAACAGTGTCAAGGGCGTCCGTGAGGACGTTCATCTTGACCCTTGATACTGTTCAACACCTCCGACACTCGATCAGGGAACGAAGCGGAACGTGTTTCAGTTCAGCTTCGTTCCATATTTGGAGTGGGAATCGTCCCACCGACATCATCTGATTCGTCCTCGAGCATTGTTTCCGAGGCTGTATTGACGCCACCCACGTTGCCTGCCTTCTATCCGCACTCTGATGGGCCACTGCGGGCCCGGTGCATACTGGGGTCCGATCTAAAGCCCAGGTCCATCACAACGATGATGGACCTGGGCTTGTTGGGACGCTGCCATCTAACCGGCGATCTCTAAAGGATCGGGCGGTTACGCGCAGTCGTCCGAACAAGGCGGTGGATGTCATTGTTGTTCAACCTCGTGCTTTGGAACGAACAAAACATATTTGTGTTTTCCCTCTACGCCGCGGCCGATTCGGTGATCGCCTTGCCATATCCAAGCGGCTCATAGACCTCGCCGCTCGACCAGAGCCGAGGCAGTAAGACGGCAAGTTTTCGTGCCACTGCGACAGATGCTCGTTTCTTGGCGTTCTTTCCGCCACGCTGGCAGAGTTTCATCCCGAATCGGCGCAATTCGGTGTCCGGCCCGAACGGGCCCAGGATGTATTGCGCGCTGCCCACCAGCAGTTTGCGCAGCATCCTGTCGCCGGCCTTGCTGATACCCAGTTGCGGCTGGCTGTCGCCGGAATCCTCCTGCTGGGGCACTAACCCCAGATACGGTCCAACATCGCGACTTTTCTTAAATCGTTGCGGCGTCTCCAGAGTCAACACATAAGCCAGCGAAGTGACAGGCCCAACTCCATTCACCTGTCGCAATAACTTCGTGTCCATATATATCTCACGGCCAGTTTTTCGATGCGCTTCTCGTAGCACTGGATTTCCTCGCTCAACGTCTGGATCAGACGCAGTAAATTAGCCAGGACAAAATTTGACGGAGAGCTGGCAGATTTCCTTATCGAGAATGCTTCAGAACGATGTACTCAACGCAAACAAGAGAGATTACGCCATCGCTTTTTCCTGTACCGAACCTTGCCGCATTCGTCCTGCGATCGTCCTGCCAAGTCTCATAGCTGGCTTCTCGATGAACAGATAGGACAGCGGAACAATCACAGAGAGCAGCGGCAGGAGCACCATGATAGGCTTCCCGGAGGCGGTGAGGAACCTTGAGGGCGCCGTGAAAAGCTGCTGCCATAAATAGATTCCGTACGATGCAAGACCGACGGCCTGAATTGGCTTCCAACACAGAAACCGGCGGAGGCGCGTTCCACGTTCGAGGCTGAACAGCAGCACAAGGGTGATTGCCAGCGGCATGAAGACGCTCTCATACATTGCAGATTTCCAGCCAGAGTGGTCAACGGGATGCCAGAACAGAAGGAATGCAACCGTAGTCACTGCAAATGACGGCATAGCTTTGACCATTGCCCGCGCGCGCGCCTCGATGTTCGCCGCCACCACGCCACAACAGATGCAGGCAAAGCCCGCGCGAGCGGAGGGAAGTGTGAACAAATCCCAGCCGAATGCAGCTGCGGACAGGTTCCATGCCACGATCAGGCAGAAGATGACGGGGAAAACGCGATTTCTCCCGATCTTGCGCGTCATCACCCACAGCGCCGGGAAGAAGAGGTAAAATTGCTCTTCAACGGCAAGGCTCCAGGTGTGCCCAATAAACCAACTTCCATGAAGAGCCGGGAGAAGGTCGTACAAGAACAACGCGCCGTTTAGTAACCCAGGCCATGAATCGTTGATTAGTCCAATCGAAAGCAAAAGGCTCACGGCGGCGACATAAATGTAGAACGGCGGAAGAATACGGAACACTCTGCGAATATAGAAACCTTTCAGGGAAGCAGCACCGTACCGTTGCTCTTCAAAAGTTAGGAGCCGGCAAATCACGAAGCCGCTGATGACAAAAAACACCTTCACACCGAGTGCGCCAAGTTCGTCGAAAGCGGAAGCCAAATACCGATGCGGCGCTAGGGTCTGAGCATGCTGATAGACAGCTGCGTGATATATAACCACGAGTAGCACACTCACAGCCCGCCAGCCGTCCAGCTCCTTGAGTCGACCGCCAGCTGCGCCAGGATTCATTGCGAGACCCAGTGGCGAATTCTTGCGAGATTTCAGTTCTTCGGATTTTGTCGGCAACGAACACATCCTATGGGCTCCGCAAATTCTTCGCTGCGAGATGATTCGTACTGGGAAAGGGAGAGAAGATCATCTTATATTGTAGTGAATTGCATTGCCACGACTTAATTGAATCCGCGAAGGTTACTATCGGAACGAGCCAGTGTCAATGCGTCCGTTGCCCGGAGGCTGGTAAGAGAGACTTCTGGTCCATTAGTCTCTATCTCGCAGGCAACGATTGGCTGCATTAATTGATACGCACATTCATTCTTGATTGTTAAAACAAATCGAGGTTGGGCCGTGAGGACTGCGGGACCAGTCCGCGAGATGCGAGCTGATCAGGAATCCGGAAACTACAAAAAAGATATCGACGCCGATGAAGCCGCCTGGAAGGTGGCTGGGGAAAAGGTGGTTCACAACCACGAAGATTACGGCGATGGCACGTAGAGCCTGTATGGAGGCGACAACGTCTCGATCTTTCGGCAACATTCGAATCCTCTAACTTCCTTTCGTGGCCGAACCGAGGCTTCGACCGACTGGTCTTACCAACGCGCGAAAGATCTCGAAGGCTCGGTTGGATCGGGGTCCACCGTGTGAGTGAGTCCCGTCATTCGCAACACGGCACACGACGCGTTGTCCAAGATTTGAGCGATGAACCGGCTAGATTGTACCGTGCCGCAAGCTCTTCTTGCGGGTTTCGGAAGGTTTTAGCCCATCCGGGATTGTATGGTCCGCCGCCGTTTTGCAAGCGAAAGATGACGATGACATAAAAGGTCTGCGCCAATGTATTCGGCCTTTGTTGGAGTAGCGAACTCTTGGCCTGAACCGAATGCGCTGCGCCTTCGTCCTTTTTAATTACGCTGCCTCAGCAGGCATTTTCCGGGTGCAGATTTCGGGAGCGCCGGGATCGACCGTTGTGCCATCTCAAGGTTCGCCAGCAAACCTGGCAGGAATCTCGAACTCAGATCAGCCGCCGTTGGACTGCGGATGTGCTTGGATATAAATTCGGCTTCTACTTGAGGAGCTGTATCGTTTTTCGCCACATCCGACAAAATACGCGTTAATTCTACAGCGACCTGGAGTCGTCGAGATGCATCCAGATCCGATCGATTACCTCGGCGTGCGTGACCATCGGGTTATTGACACTTCAGTGACGAAGACCTAAAGTCCCATTAGCGCCAGCGGGTCGAATGCGATCAGCTTTTGGTTCTCACAAGCAGGCTCTCGGGCCAACCACGCATTTTTCCGAAATCGCGAATCTCGGAAACGTGATTCAAGTGATCCATTCTTAATTTTAGTGGCAAGAGATCGACGGAATCTTGCTCGGCGTTTCGTTAAGAGAAGACAGAGTCAGGATGCCGTGAAGCACGCGGGTTGTTACATTTTTGACCGCGTTCGACTTGGTTCGTCCATGGCTTATAGCACGTTTTGTGCATTGTCCGAGTAGAGAAGAAATGCGATTTTCATGGAGGCGGATAGTTTTCTCTGGAAGTCACGATTCCAGTAGATGCCTACCGCTCAAGAGGATGAGAAAAGTCGAGAAATGGGTCTGATTCTCAATATGCCGAGAAGACAGCGCGCCTGAGAACGAAGAAACGAAACACTCACGCGAACGAGTACATGGCCATTTGGCGCTGAGCTTGAGGCCAGCTTTCGCAAGGGTATGTTGCTGAAATCGAAAAAGATCGAAGCCTAGTAATTGAAATACTCATTACCAACGTGGAATTGACATAGTGCCCAGAAGCAGATGACATGGGATCGTACCGAGTCCGGTGGAGTTCGGGGCCGAAATGCCGCCTTTTTAGAGCATTTCAGGAAGATTGCATTCTATAGTTCCGTTTTTTAAGCTGGCACAACTTCGGCTAATTAAGTTTTCGCTTGGAGCAGAGAATTTCTGGGAGTTTCTGGGTTTTCCTGAATCAAAAAGCTCGAATCCAGGGCTGTTGACTTTAGATGTTGTCCGATGGCAGAGCGTCCGAAAAAGCCATGTGGCTCACAGGGCGGAGCTATGTCCAAGTGCCGGTCATCTGAGTCTAAAGAATTGAAGATAAGGCGCAATGAATGAATAAGTTAGCGGAAGTACTAGAATTGGCAGCCCAAGTGTCCTGGTGGGCCGTGTATACGCGCCATCAGCACGAAAAGGCCGTTGCGCAGGTGCTGTCGACCAAGGGATTCGAAGTGTTTTTGCCGCTTTATGACTCGGTGCGGCGATGGAAAGACAGGAATAAGACGCTTTCTCTGCCTCTTTTTCCCTGCTACGTTTTTGTGCGAGGGGGTCTGAATCGCCGGTCGCAGGTTGTAACGACACCCGGGATCCACACTATCCTCTATCACGGCGAGAACATTGCTTTGATTCCCAATGAGGAAATGGATGCGATTCGGGCCGTTGTGAATGGCCCTTCGAGCGTTGAGCCACATCCTTTCCTCCGTTGTGGCGAAAGAGTGCGGGTTATCCGCGGCAGTCTGGAAGGCGTCATCGGCGTTTTAGTTCGCAAGAAGAGTCTTTATCGTTTGGTTCTTTCGGTGGAAATGCTCGCGCAATCAGTCTCCGTTGAGATTGATGCGGCGGATGTCGAGGCGGTCGGGGGGAAGGACTTTGCCAACACGCTTCCTCCGCGAGTGGAAATAATTGGTGCATCCCCAAGAGACTTGTTTTCTCATGGGATAAGGCAAAACGTCGGAGCCGTCGGAAGGTGATTGGCCGACAGTTAATACAAGCGTCGACGCAGCGCGAGATCATCCCATAGGAGCGGTAATGAAGTTGATCGCAAGAGCAATCAGTCAAATCGGAACTACCTTGTTGGTGTTCTCGACGCTCTCATTGGGGCAAGCTCCGACTGCGGGAACGGCAGAGAACGGATCCAGCGATGCAAATGCATCTTCGACGGTCTCTTCTTCTGTGGCGACACCGGTCAGACAGCCACACGATGATTCGTATGTGATTGGCAACGACGATCATCTGGCGATCAATGTCTGGAAAGAGGCAGAACTTTCCAAGTCGGTTCCCGTCCGTTCAGATGGCAAAATATCTCTGCCTCTTGTCGGCGAGATACAAGCCACGGGCCGGACACCCTTGCAGCTCGAAATGGATATCTCGAACCGACTTCGCAGCTTTATCACCGCACCGGAAGTTACCGTCATTGTCGAGCAAATCAACAGTAAGAAATACAACATGGTAGGTTACATCAACAAACCTGGCGTGTTCCCTCTCACACTATCGACAACGATCATGGATGCAATCGCCGCAGGTGGCGGACTCCGCGATTTCGCGAAGGAAAAAAACATCTACATTCTTCGACGCAATCCGGACGGCACGCAAACCCGCATTAACTTCAACTACAAAGACTTCATTAAAGGCAAGAATATTGCCCAGAACATTAAAGTTCAACCGGACGACACGATTATCGTTCCTTGAGGGTTGCCAGTGTCTAGACTGATTGGTTTCGTCCTCGCAACATTGCTCTGCTCGATCCCCTTGTGGTCTCAGGTGGAGCCGAGCGCCACAGGCGGCTCGGGAGTCGAAAGTGACGATACCTACATGACGATGCCTGCGCCGGTCAGCGGCTCTTTCTATCGATCGGTCCTGGGGGGACATCGAGAGAATTACTTATCGGGTGGAGTGGCCACGTCCGCATCCTACGACGACAACATCCTGGTCAATGATACGGCTAAACCCATAAGCGGTGAAGTTTTCAGTATTTACCCAAGTATTGGGCTCGCGACTAGCACGGGACGCACCAGAGCGGATTTAAGTTACAGCACGGGATTCTCATTTTACCAGCCGACAACTGACTTGAATGCAGTGAACCAGAATCTTGCCGCTGATTTTCAGTATAAATTCAGCCCGCGGACAACTCTCACCGGACAGGATGTTTTCATGCAGAACTCATCCGTCTTCAGTCAGCCTTATACGCTGTCGGGTGCCACGATTTCAGGCTCTTCTCAATCAGTGGCACCGATCGTCATCGTCCCATATGCGAACGAGATAACGGACTCTACGGGAGCATCCATCGGTTACCAATTTAGCCGGAACAGCATGATTGGTGGTGGTGGCTCCTATTCTTTGTTCCGGTTCACGAATGCAAACCAGGATGCGGGGCTCTTCGGTTCGACCTCCGAGGGGGGATCGGCATTTTATAGCCTGCGAGTAACTAGGGGACAATCCATCGGGGTCAGATACGGGTATCTTAGATCCACCTTCGATTCCTACTCGACCAACACAGATGATCAGAGTAGCGCACTCTTTTACGCGCTGAAATTGGGCCATTCCTTTTCCATGTCGGTGTCGGGCGGGGCAAGCTATGTCACTACGTCGGCCACGGGAGCTCCGACCGCAAGTACTTGGGCGCCAAGTGGAACGGCTAGTTTCGGTTGGCAGGGAACGCGCACCAATGTAACGTTCGCGTATGCGCGAGAGGTCTCAACAGGTTGGGGTTTTGTTGGCGCGTACCAGACCGATGGCGCCAGCGTCTCTATCGGCCACAAGTTTACGCGAAAACTCGCTGGAAGCATTGGCGGGAGTTATGCAGATGTGCAAAACATATCAGCCATTCCGACGTCGTCAAATGTTGAAGGCCATAGCCTATTTGGACGAGCCTCTCTCGCGTACCCGCTGTCAGAGCATATGACTGCCGCAGCAGATTATTCTCGAATTCACGAGAACTACAGCAGTATTTCGGAAATTGCAATCGACCCGAATGCCGACCGCGTCACCGTTTCTCTCAACTATCTTTTCAGGAGGCCGCTGGGGAAATGACTACGATGGAACCGATCGAAGAAAAGTCAGAGCAACTTGATGTCCAGCGCTATTTGGACATTTTTCGCCGGCGCTATTTGTATCTGCTCATCCCGTTCTTCTTTGGGTGGCTTGCAGTATGGGGAGCAAGCTGGATCCTGCAGCCGCGGTATAAATCGACCACGCAGATCCTCATCGAAGAACCTACGATGCCGGAGAACTACGTAGAGCCAAACGTAAATTGGAATCTACAGGATCGTCTTTCAAGTATGACGCAGCAGATACTGAGCCGGACTCGCCTGCGGACGATTGTCGATAAGCTTCACCTCTATGGAGAAGAGCAGGATGCGGCAACTGAAGACGCCCGCATTAATCACATGAGTAAGGACATCTCTGTCGAACAAGTGCATGATACACGGAATAACAATATCTCAGCATTTACGATTTCCTACACCGCGGCTGACCCGAAGATCGCTCAGGCAGTGACTACGGAAGTCGCCGATCTCTTCATCGAGGTGACTCTGAAGGAAAGACACAACGAGTCCGAAGGAACAACCAAGTTCATTTCGGATCAATTGGAACAAGCACGTGAGCGTCTTGCGGAGCAGGAAGCGAAGGTCCGTGCCTACGAGAGTGGGCATGAAGGAGTATTGCCTTCGCAGCAGACCAGTAATCTCCAGATTCTCAGTGGGTTTCAAAGTCAATTGCAGAATGAGCAGGATTCCCTGAGCCAATCGAAGCAGCAGCGAGTTTACCTGCAGGCTCTGATCGATCAGAATCGATCGGCCCCGGGAGCCGTTCACGCAGATGGAACACCCAGCGGCCTGACAGAGGTGAACCAGCAGCTCGAAAAGTTGAGAGCAGAGCTGGTCGACATGAGCTCTCGCTATACGGAACAATATCCTGATGTGGTCAAGTTGAAAGCGCAGATTGCGAGGACCGAAAAGCTTCGGAACGAGATCTTGAACGCACCGAAAAAGACCGTTGACGACTCAAGTTCGCCATCTCGCGATATGGATGTGTTTGGGCCGAATTCGACACTCGGGCAACTGCAAAGCCAGCTGAAGGCGAATCAGCTTGAAATAGCGAATCATGAGCACCGAATCGATGAGCTACAGCAACGAATCGGCGAGTATCAATCCCGCCTCAATGCGGCTCCCGGGACAGAACAGGAATTGACGGAGCTGACTCGTGGGTATAACCAATCCAAATCCGACTACGATGAGTTGCTGAAAAAGAAGAATGAGTCAGAAATGGCGACGAGCATGGAACTGCTGAAGCAAGGCGAGCGATTTACAGTTCTTGATCCTCCAAGTCTTCCGACCAAGCCCAGTTTTCCGGATCACTTGAAATTCTGCGGAATTGGGTTGGGAGTGGGGCTGGCTTTGGGCGTGATTGTTGCTGGCGCATTTGAGTTTGCCGATGACCGACTTCACAGTGAGACGGAGCTGAAAGCCTTGCTGCCAATGACTGTCCTCTCGGAGATCCCGGAAGTGGTTCAGCCTTCGGATGAGACTAGAAAGAGGCGGCGTCTTGTTCTCAACTGGGCGGTGACAGCTGTGGTGTTCGCCGCAATTGCGGCGGGAACAACGATCAGTTTCCTGAAAAGCTAAGGGGCGGTTCTAGGCACATGTACAAGGCATACTTCCAACTCGCACGGAATCCTTTCGATCTGACACCGGATCCGACTTGTTTCGTTCCGACGGAGCGGCATAATGAGACGCTTGCGTCTCTTTATTACGGAGTGCGGCGCCATAAAGGGTTCGTTGTTGTCACGGGAGAGGTGGGAACGGGCAAAACTCTTCTGCTTCGGTGCTTGTTGCGGCTTCTCGAGGAGAGCAGAGACATTACTTATGCCTATATTTTTAACAATAGGCTGACTTCAACCGAATTCCTCCAGTACATGCTACTGGATTTTGGGTTACCGGCTTCGGGAAAAAACAAATGCGAGATGTTATTCGACTTAAGTCAGTTCCTAGTGTCCAGATCGTCTAGGCAGATGACGACGGTGCTGATCGTCGACGAGGCGCATCTCTTGTCCGACGAGCTCCTGGAAGAGGTCCGGCTGCTTTCGAATCTCGAGACGTACGATGACAAGCTTTTGCAGATCGTCCTAGTGGGGCAACCGGAACTGGATGAGAAGCTGGATTCCAAGGGCTTAAGACAACTTAAGCAGCGCATCGCACTTCGTACGCATCTTGCCCCGCTCAGCCCCGAAGAAACTCAGCGGTATATCGAACACCGGTTGCAAATTGCCGGCGCAGACACGAGCGCTTCCTCCTTGTTTTCTCCTAAGGCAACGGCAATGGTATTTAGATTTTCGCGAGGATTTCCGCGACTGATCAATACAATTTGCGAGAACTCCTTGCTTACTGCATATGCGCGGCAGGTTCCAGTCATAACTCCGGACATCGTGAAACAGGTAGCGCGGGAGTTCCGACTTGATAGGTTGACGATGTCTGAGATCGATAGAACGTTGGAAAATGGCAGTTACGCAAACGGACGCGATTTTGAACTGCCCGATGTAGAAGATGAAATAACAAGCGACCCTGAACAAGCTCATTTATAAGCCGGAAAGGTAGAAGAGAATGAGTCAGATTTTTGACGCCTTACAGAGATCGGAAGCGGAACGTGCGGGGAGCCCGTTAGAGACTCCTTTAGAGCCCAACGACATGCTTCGACGCGCTGAACGTCAAATCGCGTCGAAGTGGGAGAGCCAGAAAGTCCTTGGTAGTTCTGAATCGCTGGGATTAGAACTCGATGGCGATGGGGCTCAACACGTCTTCGATGCGCTCACTTCCGGGTCTTCAGTTGCGGGGATAGCTGATTCTCCCAAGCATGATGATCGCCAGCGCATTCTTGACCAATTCCAGGCCTTGCAGATTTCTTTAGGTCCCGAGAACCGACTGGTTTCACTCACGGAGCAGGACAGTCCGGCAGCAGAAGCATTTCGGCTCCTTGGCGTAAGGTTACGGGACCTGAGTCGCACCCGACCGCTGAAGAAGGTTCTTATTACGAGCACTATTCCCCAGGAGGGGAAGACAACGGTCGCCGCTAATTTAGCGTTCACGCTCGCTCGTTCAACTCAGCAGAAGATTCTTCTTCTCGAAGGAGATGTACGCCGCCCTGCGTTGTCGCAAATGTTCGGTCTTCAGGGGAACCCGGGAATCTGCGAATGGCTGCGAGGAGACCATAAACTAACCGCCTGCGTCTACTATCTGGAGGGGACAGGAGTATGGATCATGCCGGCGGGAAGCTCACCTGAGAATTCCCTCGAAGTACTACAGTCCGTCAGACTGAACGCACTGATGGCGCAGCTTACCGAATGGTTTGACGCTATTATTATAGACTCTCCTCCCATCCTACCCTTAGCGGACACTAGTGTCTGGATGAGATCAGCAGACGGAATTATTCTTGTGGCTCGTAAGGGCATCACGGAGAAGAAGCAATTGCAGAAGGGGCTCGAAGCGATTGATTCCCAAAAGTTAGTTGGCGCCCTTTTGAACTGCTCGCAGAACCTGGCACACGGCCATTACTATTATTGATCAAACGCGGAGATCCGACCAAGCGTATCTCTAAGGATCGACCCGGTGGCCGGAATGACTGCCATTCAGGCCAGACCACCTCGTCCCAGTTAGTTGCACTCGAGCAGCAAATTGCAGCACAACGCTATCTCAATCACCCAATGGCTGCGAGTCTTCCCGTAAATGCTTCCATCGGAAGCGAATTGCACAACTAAAGAATTACGAAAGGAGACAATCGTGACCGAACGGCAGCAAAGGTCTACGAATCTCATCGAACCTATTAGCGACCCAGTTTCCTCGGTCGAACAAGGGGCGCTCAACGAAGAGTCCTTTAGGCGCTTGATTGCTATTGAGCGTAAACGAACCGAGCGTTCGAAGTCGCCGTTCGTTTTGATGTTGCTCGAAGTCGCAACCCCCCAGAATTCGGAGAAAACAAGGCGATCCCTCGAGTGCATCGTGACGGCCTTGCTTGCGGCGTGCAGAGATACAGATTTGGTCGGATGGTACAAGGATCATTGCATTGTCGGAGTCATGTTCACAGGGCTCGTAGTTAACGACAAGCATTCAATATTGAGCGCAATCTTGAGCAGAGTTAGCGAGACGCTTCGAAGCGAATTGACTTTTGAGCAGTTCAGTCAAATCAGCATATCCTTCCATCTTTTTCCCGACGACTGGGAAGATGACAAACCGGAACGACCGAGCAATTCAGCTTTATATCCGGACTTAACCAGTCATGACAATGGACGAAAATCACTTTTGATCGTCAAGCGAGTCATCGATGTTGCCGGGAGCGCTGCGCTCACTTTTATTTGTCTGCCGTTATTCCTAGCAATTGCGATCGCGGTTAAATGGTCATCAAGGGGCCCAATTCTCTTTAGGCAGGAACGTGTGGGCCAGTTTGGTCGTATCTTCACGTTTCTGAAGTTCCGGTCGATGTATGTGAACAATGACCATTCTGTCCATCGGGAGTACGTTACGAAGTTAATTTCCGAGGATGGTGTCGCCCAATTGAAATCGGAGAACGGTCAGGGCGTGTATAAGCTAACGAACGATAAGAGGGTGACACCGATAGGGAAATTCCTGCGGAGAACCAGCCTCGACGAGCTTCCGCAGCTCATCAATGTTCTCAAAGGCGACATGTCGCTTGTCGGTCCTCGCCCTCCGATTCCATACGAATTGGCTGCCTATCAAGTGTGGCATCGTCGCAGAGTTCTCGAAGTCAAACCTGGAATCACCGGCTTATGGCAGGTAACGGGACGGAGCCGCGTAAAATTCGATGAAATGGTTCGACTTGATTTGCGATATGCTACATCATGGAGTCCATGGTTGGACCTCAAAATATTGATTCGTACGCCTTATGCGGTAATTAGAGGGTCAGGCGCGTATTGATGACAGGAACTGGTGAAGAATCCTCCTGAATCCCTATATCCACAATAAGTATGGGTTATCACACCGTCACCGGCCGTCGATGCCGGCCCTCGCAACCCTCCTGAAATGAACCCAAAATAGAATTTAGATATCAGATCCTCCACGAAGAGTGGAAGACGGAGAAGGCTCGTGAATTTCGGAGTAATAGGGTACGGCTATTGGGGCCCGAACATCGTGAGAAACCTGGCGAACCTTGAAGGCTCGCGGGTAATTGCGATCGCAGAAATCAACGCGAGTGCAAGAGCCAGAGCGCAGAAGGCATATCCAGTAGTAAAAGTTACCGCAGACGCCTCGGAGCTGATCAAGTCGACGGAGATTGATGCTATAGCGGTTGTGTCCCCAGTCTGGACACACTATGAACTGACAAAGGCGGCATTGCAGAACGGGAAGCATGTATTTGTGGAGAAGCCATTTACAAGCAACGCCGCGCAAGCCGAAGAATTAATCAACCTCGCACAGCAAAAGAATCTGAAAATTATGGTGGATCACACCTTTCTTTTTACCGGTGCGGTGCGGAAGATTTGTCAATTGCTCGATGAAGGAGCCCTCGGGAATCTTTATTACTATGATTCGACCCGGGTAAACCTTGGGCTCTTTCAGCATGACATCAACGTTCTGTGGGATCTTGCGCCGCACGACCTCTCGATTATCGACCATGTGCTGAAAGGGCGTCCGGAGGCGATTGTTGCGACGGGGCAGGGGCATCTGAACGGGCACGAGGATGTCGCGTTTATGACCCTCTATTTTCCGGAAAAGGTTATCGCGCACATCAATGTAAATTGGCTTTCCCCAGTCAAGGTGCGCACGACGCTGATCGGAGGCGAGAAGCGCATGCTGGTTTGGAACGATCTGGAAGCAGATGAGAAGATAAAGGTCTACGACAAAGGAGTAAAGATCACAAGTCGCGAGGGTGTGTACGAGTTGCTGGTAAGCTATCGATCCGGCGATATGTGGTCGCCACAATTGGAACAGGTGGAAGCCCTTCGGCAAGAACTTACCTACTTTGTCGATTGTATTTCGAGTGGGCAGGAACCGTTCAACGACGGGTGCGCCGGTCTTCGTGTCGTTCGAATGCTGGAAGCGGCTAGTGAGTCGCTCGGCAAGAAGGGAGCTTTGGTTTATTTATGAGCTCGCTCAACTCAATATCCGATGATGTAAAGATGGGAGAGAATGTCCGACTCGCGAAGTTCATCAACCTGTATGGCTGTGAGATCGGCGACGAGACAAAGATTGGCGCGTTTGTTGAGATTCAAAAGAACGCAGTAGTGGGAAAACGGTGCAAGATCTCGAGTCACACATTCGTGTGCGAGGGCGTAGTTATTGAGGACAACGTATTCATCGGGCATGGCGTGACATTCATTAATGATTCCTTCCCGCGGGCTACTCGAAGCGATGGTGGGTTGCAGACGGAGAAAGATTGGAATGTCGAGCCAACTAGGGTGAAACGGGGTGCTTCAATCGGTTCCGGCTCAACGATTCTTTCGAACGTGGTGATCGGCGAACAGGCAATGGTCGGAGCAGGCAGCGTGGTGACGCGTGACGTGCCGCCAAACGCAATTGTTACCGGGAACCCGGCTAGGGTCCTGCGAATGACTTCTCGGGAACCGAGTTCGTAGCGAAACGTCTTGATTGCAACTAGGTCATCCGGGATGGCGAGCGGCAATCTCGAAGCGAATGGAATGAAAACAGGCGCCGAAACAAGATTTCTGGGTGATGTTGTGGTAATCGTGCCGGGCATATTTCAACATTCGTCCAGCCCCCTTGATTGGTACGAGAATCCGCTAAAAAAACGCACATCCAATTCGTCACAGGGGATATAGAAAGGACATAGAAATGCCAGTGCCAGGGGCAATTCCATTTGTTGACCTCGTAGGTCTTCACGAAGAAATTGAGCAGGAATTGATACCCGTATTCAAACAGGTCCTGAGAACGGCAGGCTTCATCGGTGGTCCGATGGTTGAGGGATTTGAGCGGGATTTCGCAGCATTTTGCAGCACCAAGCACTGTGTCGGAGTCGCTAGCGGGACAGATGCCCTGCGTTTTGCTTTGATTGCCGCCGGAGTACGCCCCGGCGACATTGTAGTCACAGTCCCTCATACGTTTATCGCCACGACTGAGGCCATTAGCCAAGCAGGCGCCCGTCCGGAATTCGTGGACATCGACGAGCACACGCACGGGATGGACGTAAATAAACTGCGGGAGTATCTGCAGGGCGAATGTGCTGCCGATCCGCAAACGGGGAAGTTGCTTCATCGCAAATCCAAAGCGCCTGTTACCGCGATAGTACCGGTTCATATCTACGGCCAAATCGTAGATATGGATCCAATTGTGCAGCTGGCTCAGCAATACCAAATGATTGTTGTCGAAGATGCGTGTCAAGCGCACGGCGCCGAGTATTTTTCGAAGACGCAGCAACGCTGGATCAAGGCCGGATCCATGGGGAATGCAGCAGCTTTCAGCTTCTACCCAGGCAAAAACCTCGGTGCTTGTGGAGAAGCCGGCGCTGTTACAACGGATGACGAGACAATTGCGCGGCAAGTCCGAATGCTTCGGGACCATGGCCAATCGAAGAGGTATCATCATGCTATCGAGGGTTACAACGGCCGGCTTGATGCAATTCAGGCTGGGATCTTAGATGTGAAACTGGCTCACCTGGCCGTGTGGAATGAGCAGCGTCGCGAAGCCGCGACGCATTATTCCGCACTCCTCGCCGGCGTCAGTGTTACTCTTCCGTTCGAACCGTCATGGTCTCGCTCGATATACCATTTGTATGTTATTCGCTCTGCGAAACGGGATAAGTTGCAGGATCACTTGACTCGCGCGGGAATCGGCACTGGAATTCACTACCCAGTTCCTGTGCATCTTCAAGAGGCCTATCAAGCGCTGGGATTCAAACATGGTGATTTCCCCGTTGCCGAAGCGATCGCTGCCGAAATTCTTTCGCTGCCGATGTTTCCTGGTCTGAGTCGAGGGCAACAGGGCCGGGTCGCCGACGAGATCGCGCGGTTCGATGAAGAGTCTCGTTGTGTCCCTTCGGCGCAATTGGTTGAAAAAGCTTAAGAAATAGAGGGACGTCGCGAGATGAATCCGGATAAGACGTCCGTTTGCATAATTGTTGAAAACCTTCCGGTTCCTCTGGATAGGAGAGTTTGGAGTGAAGCACGAGCCCTTCGCGATGCGGGATACATCGTGTCGGTGATCTGTCCCAAAGGAAAGAAGACCTATACAGCGAGCTACGAGGTACTGGACGGAGTACATATCTACCGTCATCCTTCGTGGGAGGCATCCAACGCTGCGGGATATATCCTCGAATATGGGATTGCCCTCATCGCAGAGCTTTACTTAATGCTGAAGGTCTTTAGCAAAACGAGATTCCGAATTCTGCACGGTTGCAACCCGCCCGATACGATCTT
This sequence comes from uncultured Acidobacteriaceae bacterium, assembly GCA_963745845.1. Taxonomy (GTDB): domain Bacteria; phylum Acidobacteriota; class Terriglobia; order Terriglobales; family Acidobacteriaceae; genus Telmatobacter. The sequence continues at coordinate 1,945,983 of CAVUZE010000008.1, forward strand.
CCTACTCGCGCTGCTGCTGAAACCGTTTGGCGTACGGTTCGTCTTCGATCAGCATGATCTGTCTCCAGAATTGTTCGAAGCCAAATTCGGAAAACGGATTCAAATCCTCTCCACATTCACGCGGATCGCTGAAAAATGCTCATTCATGACATCCAATGTGTGTCTTGCGACCAATGAGTCGTTTAAGGAAATAGCGATCGACAGAGGTGGAAAGAGTCCTGACCGCGTCTTCGTCTTGAGAAATTGTCCAGATCTGGCCGAGATGACACCGGTGCCCGCAAGGAGAGAGGAAGCCCAAAGGAACCGGTTACAGGTGGTCTATGTGGGCTTTATGTCTCGACAGGACGGTCTGGATCTTCTGATTCAGTCCATCGAAGAATTGGTTCAGAACAGGAAGCGCAACGACACCGATTTTGTCTTGATTGGTGGCGGTACGATGCTGCGAGAACTGAAATCCATGGTGAGCACGAAGAATCTGGATTTGTTCGTAAAGTTCACCGGGCAGATTCCACACTCAGAGGTTCTGCGCTATCTGGCGGCTTCCGATATCGGCGTCGCCCCCGATCCGAAGACGCCAATGAACGATAATTCAACAATGATCAAATTGTTTGAATACATGGCATTCGGACTCCCTATCGTGCTTTTTGACTTGAAGGAGGGTCGGCGTACAGCAGGGGCAGCGGCACTCTATGCACAGCCTAACGATCCTGTTGATTTTGCCGCACAGATTGACCGGCTGCTTTGCAACAGGCAGCTTCGGGAAGAGCTTGGGAGGACAGGACGTCGGCAGGTCGAAGCACATATGAATTGGGACACAGAGAAGATAAGCTTACTCGACGCGTACAGCGCGGCAATGCGCGCCTAACCACAAGCTCGAAAAATAATAGGCTAGGCGGTCTCCAGATTCACATGTCCCTAAGAATCCTGTTAGTGTTCTGTCATCTTCGAATTCCCCTCACGTTTTTAGCGATAGTCCTTTTCCTTGTTCAGCACTGCGCCGCGGCCGGGGTCTTATTCATTCGGTCCGGGGGCGGATTATCTGAAGAGCAGCGGGAAATCCAGCTGGCTGCTGAATTCTATGGAGTAGATCTTAGAGTCCTTCCGGCCTTGAGTCGGGAGGACAACTCCTCGATTCAGGCTGCCGCGAAGCAAAAAGAGATCGTCGGCGTGGCGATCCAGGCCGGTGCGCTACCGAATATTGATGAGAAGCTTCTTTTGCGCGCGCTAAGCCGTGGAAAGAGCACACCCATTCCAATTCTCATATTCGGTATTCAGGCGGCAACCAATCCAAGCGCGATAAGAGCTTGGTCCGGTGACACGATCAATGGCTGCAACGAGGACAGACTTAACCCGGATTCACAATATGCATTCGGAAGCGCGCCAGGTGTCACGGCGGAACTGAGCGGAATCCGCTCCCCGGCTTTTTCAGAAAGTGCATCCTATCTCGCGATAAGAAATAAAGAAAGCACTCAGGAGATCGAGGGTATCGAGAGCGGTGGAACCCGGCGCCCGCTCTTTATATCGAGCCAAGTCGGCCGGCACGCCATCTTCTTCGCCTGCAAGATGCCGGATGCGAAGGACGTCTCTAATAGCCCGGCTTTGGTAAAGACATTTCTAAGCGCCGGCCCAGCGATCATTTTCGTTAGATTTTGTGCCGGCGATCAAGGATGGCACGCACTTCACCACTACGCGAATTTCACGATCGATGATCCATGGCTGCGCGAACCGTATGGGTATTTGAATTACGGGGACCTGCTGGGTGAAATGGAGAAGCATAGATTTCACACTACGATCGCTTTCATCCCTTGGAATTATGATAGAAGTGAACCGACTGTCGTTTCTCTCTTTAAATCTCACCCGGACCTCTTCTCGGTAGCTATCCATGGAAACAATCACGATCATAAGGAGTTCACAAGTTATAATAAAAAGCCTTTTGCTGACCAAGTCAGGGACCTAGCACAAGGTCTTGCGAGAATGGATGAGTTCTCCAGGCTGACGGGAATCTCCTATGACAAAGTGATGGTATTCCCGCACAGCAACGCACCTGAACGAACACTCGGAGCTTTGAAGAGCTATAACTTTCTGGCGACGGCGAACTCAACAAAAACTCCTGAAGGGGCGCTGGAGTCGACTGGAGTCGTAGATGCCTTACGGCCGGTAACTTTGGCCTATCAAGGATTCCCCAGCATTGAACGCTATTCCACGGAGGCACGAATTCCTTGGGCGTGGATAGCGATCAATCAGTTTCTTGGTAATCCACTTTTGTTTTATGATCACTCAGACTTCTTTTCCGAGGGCATAGGAGCATTTGATGGAATTGCAGATGCGATAAACAGTCGGGAGCCATCCACAGAGTGGCGCGGCCTTGGCGAAATCGCGAGGAACCTTTACCTAGTGAGATCGCGGAGCGACGGCAACTACGATGTCCTTTCGTTTTCCCACGACATCTGCCTGAGTAACGTATCGGGCAAGGAAAGAACCTTCTATATACGAATGCAGGAAGCCGGCGATCAGAAGATAGAGTCGGTCACTTTAGCGGACGGAGTCATTCCTTATAGCCTCGATAGGGGCGTGCTCAGTCTTTCCGCGAGCGTCCCCGCTAGCGGTTCAAGTTGCGCCGTGGTGAAATATGTCAACGACCTACAGTTGAGCAAGGTGAATTTGTCCCACGATTCTTTGCTTGTTACGACACTGCGAAGGGCCTCGGACTTCAGGGATATCTATCTTGCGAAATCAACAATCGGCCTTGCGTTCGTGCGCTATTACGATCAGCATCAGGTTTCACCGCTTGAACTGATGGCGTATGTAGTCGCGATCGTAATAGCTGTGTGGTGTTTATTGTTTTACGCCAGAAAGTTCATCAAGAGAGGCTCTCAAGCCAGCCAAGAGCGATCGTTGCACAAGGATTGATCCGTTAGGATTGCTCCAGACGCGCCCACTGGTCAGTCTGCAACCATCGTACCGATTCAGAGAGACATTAAGCGGAGTCATATTATGGATCAAAAGTACGTCATCATTACGCCCGTTCGTGATGAGGAACGATATCTTGAATCGACTATTGAGTCCGTTGTGTCGCAGAGTGTGCGGCCCGTGGAGTGGGTGATCGTCAACGACGGATCTACGGATCGAACGGGTGACATTGCGGAGCGCTACGCGACGCTGCACTCCTGGATTCACGTTGTTCACCGGCAAAACAGGGGTTTCCGCAAATCCGGCGGCGGTGTGATGGAGGCCTTCTACGACGGATATAGCAAACTGGAGACGGCAGACTGGGACTTTCTTGTGAAACTCGACGGCGATCTGACTTTCTCGCCGGATTACTTCGAGCGGTGCTTGGAACATTTTGAACTCGATCCGAACCTCGGCATCGGTGGGGGTGAAATTCATCACAACATCTCCGGAAGAATGAAGCTGGAATCGAACCCAAGGTTCCATGTGAGAGGGGCGACAAAGATTTATAAGCGCGCTTGCTGGGATGCGATCGGCGGGTTGTGGACCGCTCCTGGCTGGGACACGATCGATGAGGTGAAGGCAAATATGTTGGCGTGGAAAACACACTCCTTTCCGGAGTTGCCTCTTCATCATCACCGCTTTACCGGTACAGAGGAGGGTTTGTTCAGGGACCAAGTGAAGCATGGTGTGGCATGTTATATATCTGGCTATCATCCGCTTTTCGTACTTGTCAGTTGCTTTAGAAGGATTTTTCGGAAGCCCTATTTGTGGGGCTCGGTTGGGGTGATGTATGGGTTTGTGAAGTCCCGTCTTGCTAGATCTCCTCGGCCAGAGGATCGGAAATACCTCGCGTACGTTCGAGACCAGCAGTTGAGACGTCTCCTGGGCATGCAGACGATTTGGAGATAGAAAGCAGTACGCTCGCGCACTTACTATGTGTGGCATATGCGGGAAATTCTCATTCGAAAGAAATCAGAGACCGTCGCCTGAGTTGATTCGGGCGATGGCCGCGACGATTCGTCATCGTGGCCCGGATGATGAGGGGTTCTTTTTCTCGGACTCCATCGGATTAGGGTTTCGCAGACTTTCAATCATCGATCTTCAGACGGGCCACCAGCCTCTTTCCAACGAAGATGAATCGGTATGGATCGTATTTAACGGGGAGATCTATAACTACCAGGAACTTCGGGATCTTGCGACGAGCAGAGGACATGTTTTCAAGACCAACACTGATACCGAGGTCATCGTCCATCTTTACGAAGAGTTTGGAACAGAATGCGTTCAAAGACTCCGGGGAATGTTTGCCTTCGCGATCTGGGATGAGAAGGCCAAGAGCCTCTTCCTCGCGCGGGACCGCGTTGGCATCAAGCCACTCTATTATCACAAGAGCGATGCAGGCCTCGTCTTTGCCTCTGAGATCAAAGCAATCTTGGCAGACCCCTCCATTCGCCGTGAGATCGTCCCGGGGCTGATCGACAGATTTCTTACATTCCTGTATCTGCCTGGCGAAGATACACTTATGCGAGGAGTGACAAAACTGGCTCCTGGGCACTACCTCCTCGCCAAGAACGGTGAAATTGTTATTCGTAGATTTTGGGATTTGAAGTTCGGCGAGCGCGCTGAGCAAACCAGCGGGCGGGATCGAAGCGAGGAACTCCTCCAGCTCTTAAAGGACACGGTCAGGTTGCACATGATCGCAGACGTTCCCGTGGGTGTCCTTCTGAGCGGAGGCGTTGATTCAACCGGCATTCTAAGCCTCGCAGTAGAATCCACTAATAAGCCTGTCAGCACATTTACCGTGGGGTTTGCTGGATCTGACGTTGCAGATGAAAGACCTTATGCAAGGTTGGCTGCACAACGATTCGGGACTCAGCACCATGATATGACCATCTCTGCCGGGGATTTTGCCTCTTTTCTTCCGCGGTATATCTGGCACATGGAGGATCCCGTCTGTGAGCCCCCGGCCATCGCACTATATTATGTTTCGAAATTGGCTAGAAACTTTGTTACGGTGCTCCTTTCCGGAGAAGGAGGAGACGAAGCATTTGCGGGTTACAGTAACTACCGCAACTTGGTTTGGCTGGAGCGCTTCAAATCCTGTGTCCCCTCCCTGAACGGGACATTCTCGAAGGGACTGTCATTTATTGACTCAGTCTTTCACTCCGACCGACTTTTGAAGTATGGGAATCTGATCAACCAGCGCTTTCCGAATTACTATTACAGCCGCACGTCCAACCCTTTTAGTGCAGGCCCGAGGTGCTTAAAGAACATATACTCCGCGGAATTCAACGAGGTGGTTAACCGGGAGCAAAGCCTTCAGCCGGTTCGAGAATTTCAGGATCATGTGCATGGGTTTGGGACGCTGGATGCGATGCTTTATATCGATACAAAGACATGGTTGCCGGACGATCTCTTGATTAAGGCAGATAAAATGACCATGGCTAATTCAATCGAGCTTCGCGTACCTTTGTTGGATCATCACGTTCTGGAATTTGCGGCGTCTTTAGAACCGGGCATGAAGCTGAACGGTGGAAAAACGAAATACATTCTGAAGAAGGCATTATCTGAAAGGGTTCCAAAACAGATTCGCGACCGGAAGAAAACCGGGTTTCCTGTACCTTATGCATCTTGGTTGCGGAGGGAACTCAAGGATGTTGTTTCCGATGTGCTGATGGACCGAAAGACGATTGAGCGAGGTTATTTTCGTAAGGACGCGATCGAACAGATACTTCGCACAGATTCAGAAAGCAATGACCACTCAAAGATCGTATTCTCCCTGCTCTGCCTAGAACTCTGGCAAAGAGCGTTTCTGGAAGAGGAACAAGTTGCCTTTTAGTAAGTTGAAACAATCGTTAACGACGCTCGCTTCTGAAGCTACGTGGCGCGTCCCTCGTCGCTTTCAGGTTGCGAGTCTTGCCGGGCATTCGTATTCACTGCGCTGTTTGGTCTTTCACAATGTCTCGCCGATGCAATCTCCGTTCACAGACGGTATAAAGGTAAGCATTACTCCTGAACAATTTGAGACTGTCCTAAGTTTTTTAACTACCTACTATACCCCAGTGAGTCTGGATGATGTGTTGATTGAAGGCCGGGGACGCGGACTGCCGGAACGCCCGATTCTCGTTACTTTCGACGACGCTTATGCATCGGTCGCGAAGTGCGCCGCGGGTCTATGCCGGCGATTCAAAGTGCCTGCCATCTTTTTTGTTAACGCTGCCTTCGTCGACAATCATCGCCTAGCACCCGACAATCTCGTGTGCCACGTATTCAATGTGTTCGGTATGAAGATGATCAATACCGCCGCCCAAGCCGTTTCGAAGAATAGATACAGGGAGCTAAGATCGCTGACCGATGTATTTCGCGGGTTATTCCCTGCAATTTCGTTGGCTGAGCGGGACGAGTTTCTTCTGGTTCTGAGAGAATTGGCGGGTATCGACGAAGAACAATTGGCGGCGAATGCGCAACTTTATGTGACGAGCAAGGATCTCTCTGACCTAAGGACCTTCGGTTTCGAGATCGGAAATCATACCTATAGTCACGCGTATTGCAGAACGCTCTCGGAAGATGATTTCGCTTCTGAAGTGGACCGCAACAAGGCAGAACTGGAAGCTGTGACTGGAACGAGAGTCCGTTCATTCAGTCTTCCCTATGGTTCTTCAAAAGATTTAAGCAAGGGATTAGCGGAACGCCTTGAAGCGTCCGGACATCAGGCCGTGTTCCTCAGCGAAAGCGTAGCGAATTCTCGAAATGCGAACCTCTTTCATCTCGACAGGGTAAGCACGTGTACAGCCGATGAAAAGACCCTATTTTTTGAGTTAGAGGTGCTTCCGCGCCTTCGTGCACAACGAAATTGGGTATTACAAAGTTTGGACCGCGACGAAGAAAGTCGGCATCAGGCATCAATCGATAGTGAGGGAGCGGTGAGTCTGAACGAAGACATCGAAGCCGCTAAGAGGAGAAGAGGGCGTGCTTGAGCATCGATCATCAATGAGCCGCAAGGAGTTTCTTCTACAGATGGACGAAATCCTGGGCCTGCGAGCGGGAACACTCCGAGGCGACGAGAAACTGGAAGATCTCCAGAATTGGGATTCGACCGCTCTCATCGGGATGGTAGTCCTGGCGGAAGCGGCTAATAGTAGAGAAGTTACGCCTGATCAGGTCATCGGGTGTACGACTGTAACTGATATTCTTCGGTTGGCCGGAGTCGATGATAGCGAGCGGTAGCATCGATTTCCGCAGTCTTGATCGGCGGCTGAACCGCCCTATGAACGTGTGATTGGCGTCTAGGTTCGTATCTTTTTGGATCAAGCTGTCTTCGTTCACAACTTATTGTCGGAGCAAGAATCTGGTTGGAACCAGAGGTTAGAGCAATGCAATCCGAAAACTCAAAAGACGTCCATGGCGCCATTAAATCTGCTAGCTTACTTCGCAGGCGGCATAGCTTAAAGAAGGAACTGCTTGCTCAGCCCAATCTGATGGAGACTCGGATTGCAATTCTGGGTGGTTCGACAACGGTGGAACTGAAGAACATGCTAGAGCTGTTTTTATTATCTTATGGGATTCAGCCGTCGTTTTTCGAATCTGCCTACGGCCGTTTCCGGGAAGATGTTCTGCTCGAAAACCCGGAATTATTGAATTTCAAGCCTGATATCGTCCTTATTCATACGACATGGCGCAACGTATCCGAGTTTCCGGATTTGATGGAAACAGAGGAAAAGGTTAGCGAGCGCGTTCGGCGGGAGATGAAGAACTTCACCTCTCTGTGGGAAAAGATCCAGTCAAGTTTTGATGCGATGATCATACAAAATAACTTTGACCTTCCATCCTTGAGACCGAGGGGCAATCTGGACTCCTTTGCATCGTACGGCCAGATTAACTTCTTGATGCAGCTAAATGCAGAGTTTGCGGCTTACGCTCGACACCACTCTCGCTTCAGCATAAACGATATTCTCTACCTTTCGGCAAAGGAAGGTCTGGATAAGTGGTATGGTTCGACATATTGGTACAACTTTCGCATGGCGGTGAGCCCGGATGCGACGGTGGCATTGGCCAAGAATGTTGCGGGAATTATAAAGTCGACTTGTGGGAAGTCAAAGAAATGCCTGGTTATTGACCTTGACAACACGGTGTGGGGCGGAGTAATCGGGGATGACGGAATGGAGGGTCTTTTGTTGGGTCGCGACCATCCAGCAGGGGAGATGTTCCAGGATTTTCAGCGATACTTGAAAGAGCTGCGCCGACGCGGAGTCATTTTGGCTATATGCTCAAAGAACGACAACGACACTGCAAAGGAAGGTTTCTCACATCCGGATAGTGTCCTCAAGCTCGAAGATTTCAGCGCTTTTAGGGCAAATTGGAATCCGAAGCCCGCGAATATACGGGAAATTGCCGCGGAACTTAATATCGGCCTCGACAGCGTCGTTTTTCTGGATGATAATCCGGCTGAAAGGGCTCTAGTCGCGGAGCAACTACCAGAGGTGGCAACTCCGGATGTAGGTTCAGATGTTTCACGCTTCGCTGAAATCCTCGAATCCGAGCACTATTTTGAAGTTATCGACATCGTGCCCGATGATCTTAATCGCTCAACGTACTACACAAGAAATTTACAGCGGGAAAGAGAACGGAAGAATTTTGGCGACTATGGGGAGTTTCTAGCATCACTCTCCATGTCCGCAGAAATCGCTTCGTTTTCAGCAGTCTATCTAGAGCGAATCACGCAGTTGATCAATAAGACCAATCAGTTCAACTTGACCACGAAGCGTTATACTCGCGCCGAGATCGAAAGAATCGCTCGGGATCCGAGCTACGTTACGCTCTATGGCCGACTTGCCGACCGGTTTGGCGATAATGGTCTGGTTTCAGTTGTAATTGGCCGGTCAAGCGGCGCAGCGCTGGAATTGGACGTCTGGCTCATGAGCTGTCGAGTTCTGAATCGTGAAATGGAATTGGTTATGTTCGACGCTCTAGTTGAGCAATGCCAAGCGAGAGGAATACGAAAGATTGTGGGCATTTATGTTCCGTCGAAGAAGAACGGTATCGTGGCTGATCACTATAGAAAACTCGGCTTCGTTGAAGGTCAAGTAGCGCCGGATGGTCTTCAATTGTGGAGCTATGTTGTGCCTGGAGGAGCTCGGGTCCAGACAACCCAACACATCGCCCGGACGGAGAAATCAATGTGCGCAACTATCAAAGGCGCGGCGGCCGATGATTCGACAATTGGCTCGCGTCCGGAAGCGATCGGAACGAGCAAATCACGGTAACCGGTCCCGCGGTTCGATCACTATTGATCTTCTGCTTGATGGCACAACAAGGCCTTTAGTTTTATGTCTAATTCTGAGTGGCAAGTCGAATTTGATCGTGCATCGTCTGAGTCGTGGTCGCAGATGATCGAACAATTTGATGATGCGAACATCTATCAGACTTCTGCGTACGGAGAAGTGCGGTGGGGTGAAAGAAACCTCAGCCGTCTAGTGTTGAGGCGAAACGACGAGGTGGTGGGAGCGGCCCAATTCAGGATCATTCGTCCCACTCCGCTTAAATTCGGTATCGCGTATCTTCGTTGGGGTCCGCTTTGGGAACGCCGTTCTCTGCCCCTTGATCTGGAGGTCCCTGTTCGCATGGCGCGGGCCATTGAGGACGAGTATCTGAAAGCTCGAAAGCTGTGTGTGCGCATTCTCCCGAACGCATTTGCCGGTTCAGCGCGGGCGGCAATCTTTCAATCGGCTTTTATGAAATTCGGTTGCGACACCAAGGAATCTGCCGAGATTTACCGGACAAGCCTGATGGATCTGAGCCTGCCGCTTGAGCAATTACGGAGCCGGCTCGACAAGAAATGGCGGAATCAGCTTTCTAAATCGGAAAAGTTTGGTTTGACGTTGATCGCCGGACAGGGAAGCGCTGAGTACAGTATCTTCCGCGAGATTTACGTGGAGATGTTAAAGCGTAAGGCATTCGAAACCACAGTAGATATCGAGGAATTTGGACGCATCCATGAGACTCTTCAAGGGGCGCAGAGGATGCAGGTTCTAATTTGTCTGGATAAAGGCGTTCCAGTGGCCGGGCTCGTTGTGTCGGCGATGGGCAATTCCGCTATCTACCTGCTTGGCGCGACGAGTGACGCGGGACTTCATTCGAAGGGAGCCTATCTTTTGCAGTGGACCCTAATCGGCTGGCTCAAGGAGCGCGGAATCAGGTGGTACGATCTTGGCGGTATTGATCCGGAAGGAAACCCTGGCGTCTATCACTTCAAAAAAGGATTCTCGGGAGAGGATATCTGCCAGATCAGTCCATTTATCGCGTCAGAAAGTGTCATTTCTATGGGAATTGCTCGAGCAGGTCTGGCAATGAGGCACAAAGCGCGCGCCTCATTGAGGCAGCTGTTCGCTCGCCGGTCGCGCAGAAAAGCCCTTGCAACATACTAAGCAATGTTATCTGCAAACACTTCACTCGACATCTCAGTTGTCATCGTAGCCTGGAATGCCCAACGATACCTGGATCTGTGCCTTGCGAGCCTGGCTGATGCTCCTCCACGGCGCAGCTTAGAAGTGTTTGTCGTCGACAATGCATCCGCGGATGGTACGGCGGAGATGGTCGAGTCAAAATACCCGTGGGTGAAATTGATCAGGAGTAAGGAGAATCTGGGATTTTCAAAAGGAAATAACGTCGCTATTAGGCAATGCCAGGGACGCTATATCGCGCTTGTGAATCCGGATGTCATCGTGTTCCCGGGCTGCTTGGACACGCTAGCCGATTTTCTCGATCAGAACCCGAAGGTCGGAAATGTGGGACCTCGGATTTTTAACCCTGATATGACCCAGCAAAGCACCTGCCGAAGGTTTCCGACACTGTGGAATAATTTCTGCTCTGCAGCTCACCTCGAGAGCTTGTTCATGGGGTCGCGATTCTTCGCAGGTGAGCACATGTTCTACTTTTCCTACGACCGCATGCTCGCGGTAGATGTCATTGTAGGTTGCTTCTCGATGATTCGTAGAGAGGCGTTTGGTGAGGTGGGATTGCTCGACGAAAACTTGTTCATGTATGGGGATGATGTTGACTGGTGCCGACGCGCGCGGAATGCCGGCTGGCGGGTAGTCTTCTATCCGGAAGCGCGCGCGATCCACGACCGCGGAAAGACCACGGCTTCCTATCCGGTCCATTTTGCTGTCGCGCAGCAGCGTTCAATCCTTCACTACTGGAAGAAGCACCATACGATTGTGGGCATGCTCGGAATCTGGACCATCATGCTTGTCCACCATTCGCTGCGTTATACCATCGCCGGTCTTTCGAATTTTACGCGATCCCGTAAAGAACAAGCCCAGACACGCAGGCAAGTGAGCAGCGCTTGCATTCGCCAACTTCTTTTTGGCGCATTGCCACCCGTACCCAAGGAAACCGCAGTCTCGTGATTGGTTCGAAGGCCATTGCTCGGGTTGGCGATTACTGGCGACGCCACGGACTAAGATCCACGATCCTTCGCGCCGGCCTCGCCGGCAAGCGCGCCTTTTTTGCCCGCGGTATGGTTGTGTTTTATTGTGATCTTGTTGAAGCAACCTTGCGACATGTAAGTATTCCCAATGGATGGATAATCGAACAGGTTCGCTCTCTAGGGGAACTTCGTGAGGATCGTCTGCAGGCAATAACGAGTTTTTGGAGTCCGAAGTTGGCGAACCAAAACGTGCGACAGCGATTTGACAAGGGAGCAACATTATGGCTCGCCGAGTGCGATGGGCAGCTTGCTGGATTCGGCTGGACTCTTCAGGGAGGTACGATCGAGCCTTACTACTTTCCGCTTACGCAACAGGACGTTCACCTGTTCGACTTTCACGTCTTTCCCCAATTTCGCGGACAAGGAATCAATCCCCTCTTGGTCGCTCATCTTCTCGTGAGCCTTGCAAAGGTCGGTGCCCGTCGCGCCTTCATTGAGGCGGCGGTGTGGAATCACGCGCAGTTGTCTTCCCTTGAGAAGACCCAGTTCCGGCGCTTGGGCGTCGTGAAGTCGTGCACGTTTTTTAGACGCCGATTTGTTTTCTGGCGAGAACACTCGAAGGCCTTCGCTGTGCAACGGCGTGCAAAACCAGGTTCAGATTCCCAAACACCCGCCCGAAATCTCTGATTGAAGCCCTTTCGCGTTCTTTCTCGGCCTCTTCGGTGTGTGACTGCTGGAGAAAGACCCGTAGCGCGTGCGCATTGACGAGCGCAAAGTTCATGGTGGAGTATTAAGAGGGCCGAACGGCTAAAGTGTCAGATTGGATCAGCTTGGCCTCACGATATCTATTACGAATTCTGTGCCACTACGAATTCTGTGCGCACGGATTTGTATTTAATCCAGCGTTGGCAATCAAGCCAATGACCTTGGTCACATTGACTCGAAAGTGGTGAGTGGACTAACATTTTAGTAATGTACTTACCGATTCCACAGTAACTTGCAGAGGTCTATTTTATGGTAACGTTCGTGGGCCATCTACCAGATTCTTATGGCTTAATTCCTATTTTTAGTCAACAGAAGGGTAGATCCATCATATCGATCTCGTTTATTGCAACCCTCTGTGCTTTTTGCGTATGGCGATCACTGCAATGGGTTCATCACGTTTTCGCCTCGCGTGGAAAGCTGGCAGTCGCGCACTCAAGTCAAGAAGCCGATAGGAAAGGGTTGATGATGGCTTGGAATTCATTTATTTTGGTAGTTTTAGCTCTCGGCTTTTCGGGCGTCTTTACCGGGGTAATGTCGTCTGCGCAAACCGCGCATTACATCTCTAAGAGTCTCGGCTCTGATTCGAATAACGGGACCAGCAAATTAACCCCATGGCAGCACCTTCCTGGGATGCCCAGTGCGATCGGGAACGCAGCTTCCTATACGCCGGTGGCGGGGGATAGTTTCGTGCTCTATGGAGGCGATACTTGGGGGGCAGCGGACTTAGGAATTAACTGGACGAACATCTCGGGATCGGCCTCGAATTGCACGCTCCCTTATGGTTCAGGGGCAACCAGTTCTTGTATTCACCTAGGCGGTCTCGACACGACTTGGTACAGCTCCAGCGTCTGCGGTTCCTCTTATTGCCGACCGATTTTCAGCGCTGGCGGCGGCGCGATCACAAATCCGTCGAATTCCCTCAATTATTTTATCTGGATTTACGACAATAGCGCTGACTACATCGTCATCGACAACATCAACTTCTCGGGTTTCTACGACAACGGGACGAGTTCGGGCGGCTATGTGGGCGTAAACGGAGACAATATCGAACTCCGAAACAACTACTTCCACGGCTGGACTCATGGTTCCGGCAGTCCTAGCGTTACGCAAACCACTTCGTGCGGCGGCGGTTCGGGCTCATGCGTAAACACCTTCTTTGACAATAATGTGATTGACGGTTCGGACACCACTCAGGACATGTTCCAGGGTATCTATGCAGGAACCTGGGATCAGATTTATAACAACTACTGTCAGTGGGTGGTGGTCTGCTTCGAGCCTGGAGCGGGTCACATCATTCACGACAACGTGATCACTAATCTAGTGGAGAACGCACCTGTCGGTCATGCAGATGGCGTCTTCATGCAGACAGCGTTCTCTTCTAGCAATTTCATCTACAACAACGTATTCTCCAATTCGATGAATGCTCCAGGCGCTTGGATGCTGGCGATAAACGCAAACTCCGGAGTGGGCACGCCCAATACTAATTTCTACCTGTTTGGCAATATAAGCTACAATCTGGGCGGTCCTCTCTATATCTTTACGGGGCATGCGATCGCGAGTTACGGCAACTTCTATCTATTTAATAACAGCGTCGAATGCGGAAGTGATGCTTCCTATGGAGGCTGTACCGGAGTTGCTTCTCCTCCGACCGGCTGGGAAGATGTTTGGGAGTACAACGACTATTACGTTTCATCGAATCCCACGATCAACACTTGCAATACAACCGTCCCGAGCGGCGGGACTTGCACAGGTGGGGCCTATCCTCCGAACATCGTTCAGAATCTTACGCAAGTTGGCGGCTCCAATGGTCAGAACGGTGAAAATGCGGAATACGTGTGGTCGCCTAACATCAGCGGCAGCTCGACGGTGGGCGTTGGAGTCAACGAGCAATCCATGTGCTCGACGATAGCTGCGATCAACACGGCAGCAGGTACGGCCTGCCAATACGATACGACTTATGCGGTCGGCTACAATCCCACGACGCACGCAGTCATTGCGCCTGCGCGGACCCCCCAGGCACGTCCTAGTACCGGAGCGTGGGACGCTGGTGCCTATCAGTACTCATCGTCAGGTTCTCAGGTTTCGCCTCCTCCCTCCAATCTGAAGGGGGCGGCCGTAGTAGTGCAATAGCACTTAATACCACTACAATGTCTGCTCTTTCAGTGAAAGTACCCTGTCGTATTCGCAGCAACAAATTCACTGCGACAGCCAGTAGTAATCGGAAGACCGCATCGTCGAACTAATTCGGCCCCGTTCTAATCCAGTCATGCTGTGAATATGTAAAATGAAATTGTATGGAGTTATCAGTCGTCATCCCTGCTTATAATGCTGAAGCGACAATCGAAGCAACCTTGCTATCCGTATTGAGCCAGACTCGGGAGCCAGACGAGATTCTGGTGATCGATGACGGCAGCACGGATAGCACCCTTGCAATCCTGGGACGCTATCAATCACGGATCACTATCTTACGGCAAAGCAACGCCGGTGTTGCAGCGGCACGAAACGTGCTGTGCGAACAAGCCAAGGGGCAATTGATCGCATTTCTCGATAATGACGACATTTGGCATCGGCGGTATCTCGAGGTCCAGTGCAGGCTGTATGAGGAGTTCCCGAATGCAGTTGCCTTCTTCACTGATCATGTGAATTTTGTCGAGGGCCGTGAAAATGAATGGGCAGATGGAGATTGCGCAGTTCCTGTCACGCCGGAACTAATTTCGCCTTTGGACTTCCTGGAGACATATCACAGAAACCCGTTTCCATTTTCATCCGCTACGTTCTGTTGTATTCCGAGGCGGATCTTGAGTCGAATTGGCGAGCGGCCATTCTGTGTTGAAGTAAGTGGTGCAGATGACTTCCACCTTCTACATGTCCTTCCCCTCATGGGGCCGATTGTCTTTGCACCGGTTCGACTGGCGGCTTATCGAGTTCGACCAGGGTCTGTAGCTTCGAATTCTCTAAAACTGACCGGGCTGGCGCTAAGATCGATGGAGATTCTTGAGAGTCGCTATCGAAGCGAAGCTGGATCAGAAATGCGTAACGCGTTCGAGCGAGCATTTGCGTCGAAACGGCGAGAGTTTGCCAAGAGGCTCATGAGCGCAGGCAAGACCTTCGAAGCTCAAAAGCAATTATGGCTGTCAGCTGGCGAATCGTCTAACCCTGAATCGATCGCGAAATCATTCGGATTGTTACTCTTCTCCTATCTGCCGGCCGTGCTGCAGCCGAAGTGGCTACCGACTACGCGTGAGTAACGCTGATTCGGAACCGCGCGGCGCCTTGTTCGGATTCGAGTTCAGCGGTATCGAACAAACACTCTCCTTTCGGGGAGGATGTTACTTCCTCTGTTCAAAGAGAGAAATCTAGAGCCATGGAACCAGCAAATCTCCGATTTGGCGGTGGATCCGCCGTCACCGTGCTCGATCCGCTAGTGGCAATCATTATGCTGATTGCCACCGTGCTGATTTTTGTGCTTTCTCACAAGAGAGTAATCGCGCCTTTTCTCTTGGCATTTTTCTCAATTCCTGTCCAGCAAGTACTGGTTGTGGGTGGCATTCACTTCACCATGGCTCAGATTCTCATCATCGCCGTGTTGTTTCGCATGATTGCTTTTCCTGGAACTCCTCAGGGAAAGAGGCTTGTGGGAGGATTTAACTCCTTTGACACCGTCATGGTGGTGTGGTCTTTTACCATCTTCGTTTGTATCGTTCTGCAATGGATGGATCGGCAAGCATTGATCAAGAACTTGGCGGACCTGCTTGGAAACGTTGGGGGATACTTGGTTGTAAGGTACCTAATTCCCGACCGCGCAGCCGCACTGCGCGCCACCAAGACGCTGGCGGTGATTTGCGTTATTCAGGGCGCGTGCATGTCGAGCGAGCACTTTACCTACCATAATGTGTTTGCTTTTGCAGGAGCTCCCCAACCCACGTATAGAAGTGGGCACGTTCGCGCAGAGGGAGTCATGGGCGGCCTTTGGGGCGGCGCGTTCGCTAGTATAGCGATTCCGATGTTCTGCTGGCTTTGGAGTGAAAAGAAATCCCGAGTATTCGCAATCTCCGGCATAGTAGGTGCAACAATTATGGCCCTCTCGACCTATGCCAGTACGGCTTGGATGGGCTATGGATCAGCCATTTTAGCTCTCTGTTTTTGGCCAATTCGCAAACAGATGCGGTGGGTGCGCTGGACCATTGCCTGTACAATCATCGGTTTACATCTGGTTATGCATGGCCCGGTCTGGTCGATTATCGAGAAAATTGACATTACGGGCGGCTCTTCCAGTTATCATCGATATATGCTGGTAGATAATTGCATCCGGCATTTTAACAACTGGTGGCTTATTGGTTATAAGAGTTATGACTCTTGGGGATTTGATATGTGGGATCTATGTAATCAGTTCGTAGCTGTTGCACTAAATGGGGGGTTGATAGGCCTAATTCTCTACATAACAATCTTCGTCAAGAGTTTCTCCGCCGTTGGGATTGCCCGAAAGCAGGTCAGTGGAGACCGCAAAAAGGAATGGATGCTTTGGTGTCTTGGGTCAGCCCTGTTCGTGAATGTGATCGTATCGTTCGGCGTCAGCTATATGACTCACCTTAGCATGTGCTTTTTCACCTTGCTTGCATGTATTTCGGCGATTTGTTTTGAATTCAGAAAATCTCCCGTTAGGGAACTAAGTGTATTGATGAGACCAACGTATGGGGCATTCTCAGTAGTCAAAGGCTGAAGTGCGAAACAGAGAATTGTTGGATAAAGAACGGCGCTAGATGATTTCGTGGTCGCGCGAAGTGTGCTTGTGAATAATTGCCCAGCGCAGCTCCTCGCTGAAGGTAAGTCATCAATCATGTCGATTAGCGTTCTTATTCCGGCTTTTAACTGCTCAAGGACGATTCAGGCCACAGTGGATTCGGTCTTAGCTCAGACGGTGCCGGCTGACGAAGTTCTCGTAATGGATGACGGAAGCACCGACAACACGCGTGCTTTACTTGACTCCTACGGATCAAGGGTCACAGTTTTTCATCAGGATAATCAAGGTGTCGCTGCCGCGCGCAACGCCCTTGTGAGAAAAGCGTCTGGAGATCTGATCGCATTCCTGGATCACGATGACATCTGGCATTGCAAGTATCTGGAAGTTCAAAGTAAGATCTTCCAGGAACATCCAGAGGC
Organism: uncultured Acidobacteriaceae bacterium; assembly: GCA_963745845.1. Classification (GTDB taxonomy): domain Bacteria; phylum Acidobacteriota; class Terriglobia; order Terriglobales; family Acidobacteriaceae; genus Telmatobacter. The sequence goes on from CAVUZE010000008.1 coordinate 1,963,285, forward strand.
AGTTGCCTTTTTTACGTGGCATGTGAATTTCAATGGCTACGGCTCCTTTGACTGGAGTACTACGGAGGCAGAGACCGGGGTTTCTCCCGAGCTGATTCAGCCAATCGATTTTCTCATGCGATATAATAAAACCACAGGGTTCTTCGCCTCAATGAGCTACTGTTGTGTTCCCCGGACTATCTTTTCGGCCTTGAATGGCGATCCCTTTCACGAAGAGTTGGCTGGTGTAGACGATTCCTACTTATTCACGATGTTGCCGCTTGTGGGGCCAGTGGTCTATTTTCCGTGCCCACTGGTAGCTTATAGGGGTACCAACGACTCGCAGTCGCGTAACCGGCTAAAGATGTTTCAAAGATGGGTTGAGGTCTTTTCCAAGCTCGACAGCCAATATAGGGCGAAGGCAACTCCGGAGATGATTCGGGTATTTAGACGCGCCGCGGCCTCTAAACGGCGGGGCTACGCGAAGCTCTTGATCGATGCTGGAAGAGTATCCGACGCGAGAAAACAGCTGACGAGGTCGATTAGAAGCAGCATCAATCTTGTTTCTGTAGCAAAATCGCTGGCTTTGTTGTCTTTTACCTATGCACCTCGTGTGAAGCTGCTGAAATGGACCGCGAAATTCAGATGTTGAACGACGCCCAAATCCAATCAAATTCTATGAAGTCCCGACGTGTGGTTGGTCGGGTTTGCGCTGCTATCTCAACAAGATAGGGAAACGCGAGAGCTATGAAGAAAGTATCGGAACCGCTTAACGTTTTATATAGCTTTCCGCTCCGCATAGGTGCGGGCCGTATCTGCTACACAGCGTGGCAACAAGTGAACGGTTTGGCTTCGGCGGGTGCAAATGTGCTTGTCTCTTCGGCATCTGTTGGCCGGAGAGTCCCCGCTGATGCGAGGATTTGGTCAACGTTGGAATGGGGGCCTGTCAGGCTCCCGTTTCGATTGGTTGGTACGAAGCGCGCGGTAATGCTGCATGATTCGATTGTGGCGCGCAGGTTGGAGAAACTGGTAGGAAAGGTGGACATAATCCACGCTTGGCCAACCGGTTCACTGGAGACACTGAGGACTGCCGCGCGGCTTGGGATTCCCACGGTTCTTGAGAGGCCGAACGCGAATACGCGCTTCGCCATGCAAGTTGTGCAAGAGGAGTGTGAGCGGCTCGGAATTGTGCTGCCAGCCAATCACGAACATGCTTACGACGCTGAGAAGTTGGAAAGAGAAGAGGCTGAATACGAGCTTGCGACCCGGCTCCTCTGCCCATCGGATTTTGTGGTGAAGACGTTTGTAGACAAGGGATACCCGAAGCAACAATTGACTAGGCATTTCTACGGCTACGACGAGAGAACATATTTTCCGAGCTCTGAACCGCGAAACCCGTTGCACGGAATAAGGATGCTATTCGTTGGCGTGTGCGCCGTTCGCAAGGGTGTACACTTCGCGTTGGAGGCATGGCTCAAATCGGCTGCGTGCAGGACCGGTTCTTTTCTGATTGCCGGAGAGTTTCTGCCTGCCTACCAGCAAAAGCTTGCGCAGATGCTAGCCCATCCCAGCGTGAAAGTTCTTGGTCATCGAAACGACGTTGCCGAGCTGATGCGCATCAGCGATATTCTGGTCCTGCCCAGCATCGAGGAAGGCTTCGGACTTGTCATTACAGAAGCGATGGGTTCTGGCTGCGTCCCGCTTGCGTCGGAAGCATGCACGGAGATTTGTAGCCACATGCAAACAGGTCTCGTGCACAAGGTCGGGGATGTCGAGTCGCTGAGTCACCAAATCTCTATGCTGAATGAGGATCGTGCGCTTCTTGAAAGACTCCGAACTGCGTCTTTAATGGCCTGTCCGGGCCTGACTTGGACGGCAGCAGGCGCCAGGCTTCTTGATGTTTATCGTGAAACTATCGAAGCACACAGTGCTGTGTCCTTCAAACCTCAGCCCTCAAATCCGATCCTGATGCACGCTTGAAGATCGCGGCTGAGTCCTAAGGCCAATCGAGGCCCTTTCATGATTCCGATGGTGTCCGTCGTCGTTCCGACATATAACCGCTCAGAGAAGGTTCGAGGCGCAGTCTCATCGATTTTGGCACAGAGTCTAAAGGATTTAGAAGTTATTGTGGTCGATGACGGATCTTCGGATCGCACCCAGCAGCTTCTCGCGGAGAACTTTGGGAATCGAATTCGTTATTTTTGGCAGCCCAACCAAGGTGCAAGCGTTGCACGAAACAAGGGAATCGAAGAGGCAAGGGGCGAGTGGATTGCATTTCTCGATTCAGATGACCGTTGGGAGCCTGACAAGCTCGAATGGCAGCTCAAGGCTATTGATCAATTCGGTTCCCAATGTGGCGCATGCTATACCGACGTTCGTTTTTTCAACTTCCCCGAAACACGTACTATGTTCGAATTGGCCGAATCGAACTATCGGCATGACCGCGAGATTGGTATCAATAATGATGTCCTGAGGCTTCTCGTAAAGCCGGGCGGCGCGGGCATGGTCATTTGTCTCTCTTCATTCATAGCGCGAACAGAGATAATGAGGAAGATGGGCAGGTTTAACCCCGCTCTGCTCTACAGTCAGGATAGCGAGTTTATGTTCCGGATGGCTATGATCACGAGGTTCTGCTATGTGAATCGACCTCTGGTGTTGTTTGATCGTTCACCGGTAGCGGATCGCCATATAGGGGTTAGCTCCGAATGGAACAAAATGGAATTTTTCCTCCGGGATAGTCAGCTGAGACTCGAAGAATTAATGCGTTCAACCACGGACCAACCAGCCGCGATTCGTAGCCTTGTCCGCCGGCAACTGGGCGCCATTCATAATGGTTGGGTTAATTGTTATCTGGAAAGCAATCAACTCAGTGAAGCGCGCTTAGCTGCTTCCAAAGCGGTCTGGATGAATCCAACAATGAATGTCGCTATAAAGCTGCTTCTGACTTGGCTAAGCCCCAGTCTTGCCTTGAGGATTGTGCGGGGCAGAGAAAAGAATAAAGTGCAAGCATTCACCGTGTAGCGGAAAGAAGCAATGAACTTTAGTCCACCCATGGTAGAGTTGGATGCAAACCGAGAGAGAGAATCAAGAAATCTCTACCGACAGCCATGTCCTATTTGTGGACAAAACGGCGCTTGCGAGTGGTTGCGAGCCCCAGACCGCTTCCATGGCCGAAGTGAACAATTTACATTGATGCGATGCCCTGTTTGTTCGCTCGTTTGGCTGAGGGATCCCCCCAAGCCTTTGGAAATGAGGAAGCACTATACAGATTCATACGACAGGTTGATTTCGGCAGCCGGGGAGAATTCTTCACACCGCTGGCGAGATCGTAACGCCGCCCTGGCGCCATACATCCAATCAGGGACGCTCTTGGATCTTGGGTGCAGTTCAGGAGCGTTTTTGCAAACTCTCTATGGCAAAGACTGGGATTTGTTCGGCATTGAGATGTCGGAGGACTCTGCGAAGCAAGCGGAAAGCAAAAGTGGCGCAAAGATATTTGTTGGGGACATTCTCGACGCGCAATATCCGCCCGCAACCTTTGATGTGATTACCTGCTTCGACGTGTTCGAGCATCTCTATGAACCGCGGCGCGTGATGGAGAAAGTGGCAGAGTGGCTCAAACCGAATGGTATTTTCTACATCTTGGTGCCAAACGTGGAATCCGCGGAAAGACGGGTTTTTGGAAGTTATTGGCACGGGTTGGAACTTCCGCGTCACCTTTTTCACTACTCTCCATCTTCTCTAAGGACTCTGGCGGAGTCGGTAGGGTTGACTTCGGTATCCATTGAGACCAGACGAAACGCTGCTATCGATACAAGCCTTCGCTACGTGTTGGAAGATATTCTGCGTTCCATGGGAGTTCAGTTAACTCCGGTTGCCTATCGAGGCAAGGCGAGCCTTCCGTGGAGGGCAGTACGCAAACTGACCCGAATGACATTTTTCCGATTTCTTCAAGCGATCGCTCCGATGGCTGGAGCGGGCGAGTCCATCCATGCAATTTTCCGGAAGAGCGATAGAATTTCGTGAGCAGTGATGGGCCAAGGGGCAGCGCACTCGAAGTCTTTCAGTGTATAGAAGAGGACGGTTCGGAATGGAATTAGTGCGAGCCTACGGCCGCCAGTTGAAAGCATCTTGGAGCGATTTGATGTCAGGTGATGCTCTTAGGGCCAAAGCGATGCGGGGAGGTGCTTGGCTGGGAGGCGGGAGTGTTGCGGAACAGGCAACAAGGTTCGCGCGCAACATGGTTTTGGCACGTCTTCTTGCGCCGGGAGCGTTTGGGACAATGGCAATTGTTCTGTCCTCCGCGTCACTCGTCGATGCTTTCATTGATGTGGGAGTCAGAATTGCAGTCATCCAAAGTTCTGAAGGGGGCGAGGAAGCCCACTTGAACGCTGCGTGGTGGTTGGGATTGGGACGTGCTCTCATTTCTTACCTGATCATCTTCACGCTTGCTCCCTCGATCTCAAGCTTCTATGGTCGCCCAGAACTCTGCGTCTTGCTCCGCGTAGCGTTGGTCAGTGTGATTCTTGGTGGTCTCATGAGCCCTCGTTCTGCTCTTGCTCAGAGAGAAATGAAACTCGGGCGCTGGGCAGTTATTTCTAATGGCGGTGCTGTTTGCGGAGTAGTTTTCACTGTTGCGCTTAGCCTCATCATGCGCAACGTATGGGCATTAGCGATTGGCTATTGTTGCGAGAATGCATTCCGCCTGCTCCTGTCTTTCATACTCTGCCCCGGTTTGCCTTCACTTTCAGTTAATTGGCCTGCCACTAAGAAACTCCTGAACTTCTCGCGAGGAATGTTCGGCCTGGCTATCCTGAACCTAATCATCAATCGTGCAGACATCTTTGTCTTGGGAAGGCTATATCCCCTCGCCGCATTGGGTCTTTATACAATGGCTATATCCTTAGTTGGTACGCCAGCATCCTTCCTGTCAACTATCCTGGCACAGACTCTATTTCCCGCTTTCTCGATCATGAAGCAGGACCTCGGCCGTCTCAACCGCATTCTAATGGAAATCACGAAGTGGCTTCTTCTTGGGATGCCGGCTACGATTCTTTTGTACTTGTCTGCTCCGATCCTCCTCAGACTAGCTTATGGTGCTCGCTATGTTGCCGCAGCTAGACCGCTTTCTGTGGCATGCGCGGTTGCATTTCTGACCGTGCTGAACGTTGTCCCGTCTTGTGTCTTGTTCGGAAAAGGGCTGCCAGGCCTTCATCGTCAATCGGTTGTCGCAACTGCAGGCACAATGTTGATTGCGGTCTATCCGGCCAGCAAATTCTTCGGCCCGACGGGAGCCCAATTCGCAGCATTGCTGGCAATTCTGGTTGGATACTTGTATCAGCTGGTTAGCCTCCATTGGGTCACGGGTCTGAGTCTTGTTCGCTACGCATGGGCATTTGTAATGCCGGCCGTTGGATCCGGCGTAATGCTTACGATCGTGCTCGTGTGTCGCGAATTTGGCATAACGGCAAAGCCTGGAGTCGACATTGCGGTCTGTTTAGGTAGCTGTCTCATCGCATATGCAATATGTGTCTCGGCCCATCTGCGAGCTTCGCGGCCCCCGAACGGTCCTTTTAACTCCTCTGCCCCCGAATCGGCAGTTATTTCCTAGTCCGCCCCATTAGACATTGAAGAAATTCGTTACGAAGGAGTCAGCTGGTGAGCACCGAAAGACAGAAGCCCCCGTTTAGGGATCCATTAGAAATTCTGCCAAGGATAATTTCCAAGATGTATAGCCTCTGGATAGGCCGAACCTATCCCTTCCACTCGATTGGGCGAAAGACATCGTTCCATTTGACGAGCAAAGTGCATCGCCCCCGTTCGACTAGAATCAGTCTCGGCAGTTTTGTGAGCCTTCGAGAGTATGCGTGGCTCAACGTCGCAACGGAGGACCCGAACGGTGAGCCTACAATTGTTCTTGAGGATAACTGCCATGTTGGCTTCGGCAGCATCATTTCCGCAAAGAACCGAATCCACCTCGAACACGACGTGTTGATTGGCCAAATGGTATTGATCCTCGACCATAATCACGAGTACGAAGACATTGGAGCACCGGTAATCGATCAAGGCATTAACGAAGGTGGGACAATCCGAATTGGGCAGGGTACCTGGGTCGGTCATAGTGCCGCCATCATATCCCCGCGCGGTAATCTGACAATTGGTCGCAATTGCGTTATAGCGTCTCATTCTGTCGTCATGAGGAGCATCCCGGATTATTCGGTGGTTGCGGGTTATCCGGCGACGATCATTAAGCGCTATGATCCGGAGGCCCGAATGTGGCGCATTGGCTGGAAAGAGAGTAAGAACTCACGTCCTGCGGAAAGTGCGGAACCAGTTAGTCAGGTTGCACATGACAACGGATGAGTGCTCTGTGCTGGATGAGAGGAAAGTGTACAGAGTCTGTTGTTGTGAGTATCTGTTGTTGGTAGCCCGTGTCTGCCGCGCGATCAAGAAGAATGGAATTGGATGATGAAGCCAAGTTGGGGAGCACTCTGATGACCGGGTGCGCAATTGGATCTGACCTCTTTTCTCTGCGTGGCAAGACGTTCTTCATTGCAGGCGGCACACGCGGTATTGGGCTCGCGATTTCGATCCGCTTTGCGCGCGCCGGTGCCAAGGTAGTTGCAAATTATCTTCGGGATGAGAAGAGCGCAAGAAATCTAAGCGACATCGCTGATGCGGAAAACATTTCCATTTCGCTTTGTCGTGCGGACTTGACTAGCGATAAGGGTCTAGAATTTCTCGATCGCTCGCTGCAAGAGCAGTGCCCGAATCTTTCAGGATTCGTTTTTAGCGCTGCAACCGGGATTCATCGCTCCGTAGATGAGCTTTCGGAGCGCCATTTTGATTGGACCTTTGGTCTGAATGTCCGTGCATTCTTTAGGCTAACGAAGCTCCTGAGGCCGCGTTTTTCCAGTGGATCCAGTGTCGTCGCTGTTAGTTCGTGGGGAGCCTCGCGAGTTCTTCCGAACTATTCTCTGGTCGGTTCTTCGAAAGCTGCACTGGAATCCCTTGCTCGGCATCTCGCGGTCGAGTATGCCCAGTATGGGATCCGCGTTAATATTTTAACGGCGGGGGCTGTTCTCACCGATGCGTGGAAGGCGATACCGAATCGGGATGCCCGCATTGCGGAGGCGATCCATCGCACACCAACTGGCCGCTTGGTGACTGCCGAAGAGGTCGCGTGCGGTGCCCAATTTCTATGTTCTGATGCAGCGTCAGGTGTTGTCGGCCACACACTTGTCCTTGATGGAGGCGGCGGAATCATGGCTTAAGCGTGCAAGAGATCTTCAAATCCAACAAGGAACATGCATTGAACTGGGACGATTTACAGCAACCTATCCCGATGGATATAGGAAAGGACCAAATGAGTCAGACGGATCAAACTCTAGCCAAAGTGCAGCAGGCCTTTAAGGCTGCCTTCGACATCGATCCGCAACTTGTGTCGATGGAGACCAGCGCAAGTGACATTGCGCTCTGGGATTCAGTGGGTCATTTATCTCTAGCCAGCAGTCTCGAAGAGGTGTTCGGCATAACCCTCGACGTCGACGATCTGATGGAAATGGAAAACGTTCGCGAGATCGTCCGTGTGATCACGCCTAAGCTTGCTGCGAAATCGTAACGTGATTTCTGAGAACAAATCGAATTTTGCTGGACGACTTCTCGACCGTTTAGATACGAGGTCCTGCTTGATCGACGCAGCTACAGGGTCGACGATCCGCGCTGAGGAGCTGCCTGGCTTAATTGAGACGTACGCGGCTTCTCTGGCCTCGGCTGGATTGGATAAAGGTGATCGAGTACTTATTGCGTGCACGCTTTCCCCAATTAGTTCTTTGGTTTACTTGGCGGCTATGTATGCGGGCTTAGTGGCTGTACCCATCGACGAGCGAACACTCGTTTCCTCCGCGGCAGAATTTGCGACTGCGACTGGTGCGAAGGCACTGTGGACGGAATCAGATTCTCAGTTCCCAAATCGCGAAGAGTGTCCGATTCTCCGCTTGAACGGAGATATCGGTGGGAAGAATACTAACCGGGCTCTGCCCGCAGATTGCAGCCCGACAGATCTGGCTGCGCTAATGACCACATCTGGCTCAACCGGCATCCCCCGGTTCGTGAAGGTTACTCACGGCAACCTCATTGCGAATACGGAAGCCATTATTCGTAGTCAACATCTTGGCGACGGCGAAAGAGCCATGCTCATTATGCCGGTAAGCTACGTTTTTGGAGCGAGTGTGCTCCATACGCATTTGTATCAGGGCGGAGGCGTCATCTTTGATCGGCGCTTCATGTTCCCAGACAAGGTCCTGAATGCTGTCGCGGAGTTTGAATGCACTACTTTTGCAGGTGTACCTACCGTCTACAACGTTCTTCTTCGGCGTTCAAGTATCCGTCATATTCCTCTTCCCACATTGCGCCGCTTTCTTCAAGCCGGTGGAGCACTTGCACGCGAGAGAGTGGATGAGATACGGGAGTTATTCCCGCACGCGAAGTTCTATGTGATGTACGGCCAGACTGAAGCGACGGCTCGGATTTCCTGCATGGATCCGGACAAATGGCATGATAAGCCCGGCAGCGTGGGACAGCCTTTGGATAACTTGACGGTCTCGATCGTAGACGAGAACGGTAAGGAGTTGGCGGAACGTTGCACGGGAGAGCTTCTCGTAAGGGGACCATCGATCTGCTCCGGCTACCTGAATGACGCCGAAGAGACAGCGAGAGTATTTGCAAACGGTTGGCTGCACACCGGCGATCTAGCCTTCCGAGATAAAGATGGCTTTCTTTGGATTGAGGGCCGAACGGGGAGATTCTTAAAGATCAGGGGCACGCGGGTGAGTATTGCGGAAGTCGAAGCGCGCGTTTGCTCGATTCCCGGCGTCTACGAATGCGGAGTTTGCAGCGCCAAACACCCAGAGGCGGGGGAGGCACTTGCCTTGTTCATCGTACCGGATCACGGAGCGACGCTCGCGGCCGAAGGGATCAAACGCGAGCTCCCGGCCCATTGGACTCTGGACTCGATTCGCTTCGTAAGTGAGTTGCCACGAACTTCCTCAGGCAAAATCGCTCATTCGATGCTATCCAAGCTTCTTCATGAGGTGCCATGCAACAACTAGAAGAAGAGATTGACAGAATTCTAGCGAACTCGCCGTATTCCATGGCGCCGTCGGAGAAAGAACCGATTCTGTTGGAACTGCTGAAAGAAGAACTGGACCGTGGCAGCCGGAGTCACGCCGGATACAGAAACTACCTGGAGCATTGTCCAGCAGACTACCGATGCGCAGACCGGGTCTCCGACTTGCCCTATATTCCTGTGGGAATCCTGAAAGCGAATCCTCCGCTCTCGTTCATAAGTCCCGGCGAAGTCAAGAGAACCTTGACTTCGAGTGCTACGACCTCTCAAATGCCCAGCCGGGTTGTGCTTGATGCTCCCACTTCGCGGCGTATGACCAAGGGAGTCGTGAGTATCGTTCGCGATTTCATCGGCTCCTCCCGCCGGCCTTACTTGGTCGTGGATACGCAGGAGCTCATGCGACGTGGGGATGCGATGGGAGCGAGAAGCGCTGCGATTCAGGGGCTCAATCCATTCGCAAGTTCCACGACCTATTGTCTCAATTCGAATGACCGCGGCGAACTCACACTTGATCTGGAGAAAGTGAAGTCTTTTGCCGACGCGCATAGTAATGAAGAAGTCCTAGTCTATGGCTTCACCTATATCCTTTGGAACCACCTAGTGAAGCCGCTCCTGACCGAAAAGATATGTCTGAATCTTCCGAATGTCCGGATCTTGCACAGCGGAGGATGGAAGCGGCTGCAGGATCAGGCCGTAGAAAAGACCGTATTCAACGCACAACTGGCACGCGTCTTTGGCTGCTTGCCACAATGTATCATCGACTTCTACGGAATGGTTGAAAGCGTGGGAGTTATATTTCCTGACTGCCCAGAGGGCAACAAGCATAGTCCCTCATTCGGCGAAGTTGTTATAAGGAATCCACTGACTCTGGAGCCTGTCGCCGCAGGCGATCACGGCATCGTCCAGGTGTGCAGCATTCTTCCGACAAGTTTTCCGGGTAACTTGCTTCTCACCGAAGATATGGCTCAATTGATCTCTTACGATGGCTGCCCTTGTGGAAGAAGGGGCGTGAGCTTCCGTTTTGCCGGTCGAATACCCAAAGCCGAATTGAGGGGTTGCGGGAATATTCAGGTCAAACGGGTGCAAACAAATTGAATTGCCAAGATTCAATGACCGAAGTCCTTCATCCTATCGATTCGTCGGCGGAAATCTCCGATGCAGCAGTGAAGCTGCGGCAGGTCGTTCTGGACTCCGAGATTTCTCCAAACGACGTGATGGTTGTTTTCGATTCCTGGGCGAAGAAACTGGAGACCGTCGAGCTCGACGACGTACCTGGAATCGTCTTTCTACGCATGTGGCTGCGCAGGGGAACTCTTGAACCGATCATCGCGCGTGAACTCGGGCGGAATGCGTTGGAGGGCGGTTGGACTGAGGCCGGCCGGGCAGAATGCAAGGCCTTCCCGGTGGGAGTCGTTGGCCACTGGCCAGCCGGCAACGTGGATATCCAGCCGATCCTGTCGATGACTTGTTCGCTCCTGGGCGGGAACGCGGCACTGGTGCGCGTCCCCAGCGCGTTAGTGGACGTAACGCGCGGCTTACTGGAGAAGCTCTACGAGAGCGATCTGAATGAAGTGCTGACGCGACGGATTTTCATGGCATCGTTTCCGCACAGCCGGCGCGACCTGCAGGAGACGATGGCCAAGGCAGTCGACGGCGCCATGGTTTGGGGTGGAGAGGAAGCCGTATCGCAGATCCGCGCTCTGCCATTTCCCCATTGGGCCCGATTGGCTGTCTTTGGTCCAAGAATCTCGGTTGCTGCGATGGATGCCGGTGCCTGGAGCGATCCACGCGAACGGGAGTCTTGGTGTAAGCGAATCGCGCGAGACGTTTGGCAGTTTGATCAGCAGGCTTGTTCTTCGCCTCAAGTGTTGTTTCTTGAGAAGACTCCCGATCACTCGGCAGCGGAGTTTCTACCTTATCTGCAACGCGCGTTCGAAATTGAGAATCGGTCTCATCCGCGGCTCAATATCGCCGGCGCATTAGCTTCTTCCATTACTCAGGCCCGAGCAGCTTGGCTTCTCAACGAACCTACAAACAGAGCGGTTTTTCCCAAAAGCCCCGATTGGACACTGCTCTTTGGGAGCGGAGGAGTTATTCCGCAACCGATCCAGGGGAGGACCCTGGCTGTCCTCGAAGTCGACGATTTGCTGGATCCAATCTCTAGGTTTGACGGAAATGTACAGACACTGGGCTTGGGGATTGCGGATCCTGAAAAAGAGAGAAGGATAGCTTCTCTCGCTGGGAGAAGGGGCGTGGACCGGATAGTAAAGCTGGGACGGATGCACGTTTTTGTACCGCCGTGGGATGGGATGGACTTGATACGTCCCATGGTACGAATGGTTCGTCATGTTTGTTCAACGGATTGAAATCCGTAAAGGAATTCCGACATATGACTGAAGGTAAGGCATTTATAAGTAGTCTGGAAGCAAACGCGAAGATGTTTGCTCCAGCCGTGCGCGCGACCGTTGAGGCCAATGACGGTCTCTGTTCCTGGTTGTTGGATCCACTAGCACGTTGGGCGGGTACAGCCTACGGCGATCGCGCTTTCGATGATGCCGCAAAGGGATACGCAAAATACTGCCTGGGTGTATGGAAGGCACAACAACTTTACGAAAGGGCTGGTCGATATACACCGGAGGCACTGCCTGATCTCATGACGGGTGTCTACGAAGATGAAGGCTACATGGTCCCGTACATGTGGGCCGCAATTCTGATCTATCCTTTCTGGCCTTCGATGGTCAGCCATATTGAGCTCTATCGTGACGAATTCATCAAGTCAGTTCCGCAAGGCGGAAGGGTTCTCGAAGTTGCTTCGGGCCACGGTGTGATGGGCCTTCTCGCCGCTCAGACTCGATCCGACATTACTCTGGAAGGCTTCGACATCAGTCCGCCGGCCGTTGCTGTATCGCACCGTCTTCTTGGGGTTTCCGGACTAGCCGACCGCGTGAAGTTCGGCGTAAAGGATGCTTTGAATCTGGAGGGAGCAGGCGAAGGGAAGACCTATCAGGGGATAATTGCCGCGATGCTGGCGGAGCATCTCCAGGATCCACATCCGCTGTTCCGTATCATTGCCCACCATCTTTCCGACGATGGGGTCGTTTTCTTCAGCACAGCGCTGGAGTCGGCTCAGCGCGATCACACCTATGAATTCCACCGCGAAAGCGAAGTCATCAAGATGGCGGAAGATGTAGGTCTTCGAGTTACACGCCTGGTCTGCGACTCGGGCAATGCCGTGCCAGGCGGGCGTTTTCTTCCCCGTGCTCTGGGCATGATCCTTCGCCGTCGTTAAGAAGATGTGGCTTGTGCCACGCGCAGATGTCTCTCGTAATGACTACCGCTTTTGGAAAAAAGGTGACGATGAACTTTGAAGAGGTTAAGGCTCACCTGAAACAACGATTCCCATTCATCATGCTGGATCGGGTGTTAGAGATAGAGCCTGGAAAGCGCATCAAAACCCTCAAGAATGTTACGGGGAATGAAATTCAGTTTCTGGGGCACTTCCCGGATCATGCCATCATGCCCGGCACTTCTATGATTGAAGCTATTGGGCAGAGCGCGTCGGTTTTGTTTAGCTACACAACTGGGAAGGGAATGAACCCGAAAGAATTCATGGCGCTGGCGGCAGTGAATGACATGCGATTCCTTGTCCCTGTCCTTCCTGGCCATACGGTCATTATGGAAATACGAATCCTGAAAATGACAGAGGAAGCAGCCCTCGTTGAGGGCGTCGCTACTGTCGACGACACAGTAGTGGCGCGAGGCAAGCTAAGCTTTGCCCGGATTACGCTGTAGCTCCGACCTGAAGGACCTATCGTACATCTCCGACCTTTAGCGGATCGATGTAGCTCTGAGGGTCTGCCGGCGTGCAGCCGAGAGCGCGCTCCGGCGACAACATTCTTCTGAGTAGAGGGGCAGCTCACAAAGCCTGACGAAAAAATACGAGAGACGCGCGGCGGAAAACATGAAAGATAGACCTTTGGTTTCGGTCGTCATCCCGACCTACAATCGAACCCATCAGACGATCGCGGCCATTGAAAGCGTTCTTGCGCAGACCTACACCAACGTCGAAGTTATCGTTGTTGATGACGGGTCCGAGGGCGGTTCTGGCCAGGTAGTTGAGCGCTTTATTGCTCAGAAGACGAACGAAGGTCAACGGGTACTTTTCTTCAGCCAGCCCAATCAGGGTGCAAGCGTTGCCCGAAACACCGGGATCGCCAAGGCAGCGGGCGACTACATTGCATTTCTGGATTCTGATGATGCGTGGCTCCCGGAAAAACTTGAGATGCAGTTGAATGCCTTGGAGCAGTGCGGGGCCGAATGCGGTGTTTGCTTCACCGACGCACGTCTCGTGAACGAGTCAGGTTTGGACGCCAGCAGCTTCCAGGCCCACAAAAAGCGCTATCAGCAGATAATAGGAATCGATCAGGGAGCAACGACGTCGCTCGCGCACTCGTTTTCAGGCTTCTGGGTGTCAAGCCTGCTGGTGCGATCTGACATCGTCAGGAAAATCGGCGGATTTAGTACCGACATATCCTTCGTGGAGGACCGCGATCTGCATTTTAGGCTGTCGCTCGTTACTTCTGTCGCATATGTCAATAAGCCGCTCATCCGGACGGACAGAAATCCCTCCCCTCCGGGTTCGAAGTGTCGGCCATGGGATAAACCTGAAGTGCAGTTTAGGCAGCAGCAAAAAATGTTGGAGAAGTGGTTAAGGATCGGTACCCAGTTGCCGCCCGATGTGCGCGGCATAATTAAACGAGCATTAGGGGCCCTGCATTCTCAGGAAGCGAACTGGCATTTGGAAAACTCGAGATATTCTGAAGCGCGCGAGGCGATGATGTCCGCGCTCAAATATAAGAAGACAGTCGGTGTTTCAGCGAAATTCGCATTGACTTGGCTCGCGCCGGCCTTGGCCAAGAGCGTTGCTCCCAAAACGAGACCTATCGGGACATCGGGACATGCCTCCTGAGAAAGGGGCTGCATGCGCCCAGCCTAAGTATCGTGTTGGGTTTCTTCCCTATCTCGGACACGAGGTAAAGGCTCTTTAGAGGAGTTGAAGGCGAAGGTAAGCCCGTCGCACAATGGTGTTCGAAGAGACAGAGATCGCCGGAGTGTTTACAGTCTCGCCGGAACTCCTCCGGGATGAGCGCGGTTCTTTTGCCAGGACGTGGTGTGAGAGGGAATTCCGCGAACATGGATTGAACCCGAAAGTCGTGCAGTGCAGCATTTCGTTCAACCAGAGAAAAGGAACATTGCGAGGGGTTCACTACCAGGCGCGGCCGCACCAGGAAGCTAAGTTAGTGCGCTGCACCAAGGGAAGCTTGTACGATGTGGCGCTCGATCTGCGGCGGGACTCATCAACGTACCTCCGTTGGGTCGGCGTCGCACTCACTGCAGGTAACCGCCGCGCGCTCTACATTCCTGAAGGTTGCGCGCACGGATTTCTGACGCTGGAGGACAATACTGAGGTGCTCTACCAGATGTCGGAGTTCTACCATCCTGAATCGGCGCGCGGCCTGCGTTGGAATGATCAAGCATTCGCAATTGCCTGGCCGGGCAACGTGGAAGTGATCTCCGAGCGCGACCGCACCTATCCGGACTTCGAATCCACATGATCAGCCTGGCCAAGGACGCTTCACAAAGGGACCTTGCGGAAACGGGCAGAGAACTGTTTCGATTTGCCGCGGAGCTTTTCCCGATCTGCCGCAGTATCACTGGGAACGGCCTTCGCGAAACCTTGAAGATGGTCCGCAACAGAATTCCGCTTGAGATGCATGAGGTGAAGACCGGAACCCGGGTTTTCGACTGGGAGATTCCGAAAGAATGGAATATCCGTGATGCGTATGTCAAGGATGCGTCCGGACGGCGAGTAGTGGATTTCCGACAACATAACCTGCATGTTCTCAATTACAGCTTGCCTGTGCGTGCCACGATGCCTCTGAGCGAACTGAAGGAACATCTGTACACGCTCCCGGAGCACCCCGATTGGATTCCCTACCGCACGTCCTACTACAAAGAGAATTGGGGATTCTGTCTCACTCACAATCAATTGCTGTCGCTCAATGAAGGCGAATATGAGGTATGCATCGATACCACTTTGGAAGACGGATACCTGACCTACGGTGAGTGCTATTTGCCCGGGCAATCGAGCGAAGAAGTTTTGATCTCGGTTCATGCGTGCCATCCGTCGATGGCCAATGACAATCTTTCCGGACTAACCGTAGCTGCTGCTTTGGCGGAACTGCTCAACGGGCACGCTCTTCGCTGCTCATACCGCTTTCTTTTTCTTCCCGGGACAATCGGCGCAATCACCTGGCTTGCACAGAATAAGGATGCCGCGACGCGCGTGCGTCATGGGTTGGTTTTGACTTGTATAGGAGATGCGGGCGGCTTTCACTACAAGAAAAGCAGGCGTGGAGACGCCGAGATCGACCGGGCAACGACGCACGTTCTGCGGCACTGCGGAGAACTGTCTGCCATTCTGGACTTTTCTCCTTACGGCTACGACGAGCGGCAGTACTGTTCTCCTGGATTCAATCTGCCGGTCGGATGTCTGATGCGGAGCGTCTGGGGAACATTTCCGGAGTACCATACTTCAGCGGACAATCTCGACTTCATACATGCGGAGAGCCTGGCCCGATCGCTTCGTCTGTGCGCTTCGATCTGCGACGTGCTGGAGGGCAATCGGGTTTATCTGAATCAGAATCCCTGCTGTGAACCGCAGTTAGGGAAAAGGAACCTTTATAAGAGCACCGGTGGGGAATCCATCGGCAAGGAAATAAACGCGCGACTTTGGGTGCTGAATCTCTCTGACGGCGAGCACGCATTGCTGGATATTGCGGAGCGCTCCGGTCTGCCGTTTGGCGCGATTTACGATGCGGCAGAGCTTCTTCGTGAGAACGGTTTGTTGGCGGAGGCCGTGGCGGCTTCGTAATCACATTTGGTGAAACGAACGTGGCATTGTGGCCGGCTGGAAGCTAGCCATATCATCGTATTTGCGCAATCCAGTTCGAAAAGAAGAGTTTTTCCTCATTAAGTCGGTTCACACAGTGCTATTCGAAGGCTTTTCCGGCCTATTTGCAATGATCGCCGAACTCAGATACGGGTTTGAGTAATTGATCCATCCGGCGTTAACGACAGGAGAGACATGAGGGTACTGCTTACTGGGCACAGGGGGTATATCGGAGCTGTTGCGGGGCCCGTTCTTCGCTCAGCTGGCCACGAGGTGGTCGGCCTGGACAGCGATCTCTATGGAAACTGCGACTTCGGCGAATTGAATCCGGGCATTCCCGAACTCCATAAGGACCTGCGTGACCTCACCGTCGCAGACTTTGCGGGGATCGAAGCTGTCGTCCACATGGCTGCCCTTTCGAACGATCCGGTTGGCAACCTGAATCCACAGCTGACCTACGACATCAATCACCTTGCATCTGTGCAGATGGCGAAGCTGGCAAAGGCGGCGGGAGTCGAACGGTTTGTCTTCGCCTCGTCCTGCAGCACGTATGGCGCAGCCGGCGATGACTTTCTGGACGAAACTTCGGATCTAAACCCGGTTACGCCCTACGGTGAATCGAAGGTCCTGGTTGAGCGTGACATTGCACCGCTCGCGAGCGACGAGTTTTCGCCGACTTATATGCGAAACGCGACGGCCTACGGTGCGTCGCCGCGGCTCCGGCTCGATATTGTGCTGAACGACCTTGTCGCGTCGGCTTTGACTACGGGTCGGATTTATATCAAGAGCGACGGTACACCCTGGCGCCCGATCGTACATATTCTTGACATCATTGGTGCTGTTGTTGCCGTTCTCGATGCGCCGCGCGAGATCGTGCATAACCAGACTTTTAACGTTGGACGCAATGACGAGAATTTCCGCATTCGCGAGCTAGCGGCAATTGTCTCCGATGTAGTTCCCGGATGCAGGGTAGAGTACGCTCCGAACGGTGGTCCAGATCTTCGCTGTTATCGCGTCAGCTTCGACAAGATCAACCGGCTGCTCCCTGCTTTTCGTCCTCAGTGGACGGCTCGCAAAGGCGCTCAAGAACTTTACGATGCATATCGGGCCGTGGGCCTGACCACTACAGATATGGAGCAGGGACGCTACGTGCGCATCAGCGAGATCCGCAGATTGCAGCAGGCGGGGAAACTGGATGGCGGATTACATTGGATTTCCAACCGCGTTGAGAATACGGTCAGCGCCTAAACGGGGACTATAACATACAATGGCGACAGCGACAGTGACTGAACCTGGACGTGTTGATCCACAAGCCGTGAGCCGGACTTGCCGATTTTGCGGCGCCGGTTTGCAGAGGACGTTTGTTGACCTTGGCATGTCCCCGTTATGCGAAACGTATCCGTCGAAAGCTGAATTGAATCGCGGCGAAACGTACTATCCGCTCCACGTATACATTTGCGAGAAGTGCTGGCTGGTGCAGCTTGACGAATATGAGAGTGCGGAGAATATCTTCAGCGACTATGCCTATTTTGCCTCGTACTCCGATTCGTGGCTCAAGCATTGCGAAAAGTATTGCAGTGAGATGAAGGCGCGGTTCGATCTCGGTGCGCAGAGCTTTGTCGCGGAAGTGGCGAGTAATGACGGTTATCTATTGCAGTATTTCGTGCGCATGGGTATTCCCGTGCTAGGCATCGAGCCGGCCGCGAATGTGGCTGAGGCTGCTGTCAAAAAGGGAGTTCCCACGCTGGTGCATTTCTTCGGTACGAAGGTGGCGACAACCCTCGCCTCCGAAGGGCGCGCTGCCGACCTTGTTGCCGGGAACAACGTTCTGGCTCAGGTACCGGACCTCAACGACTTTGTGGAAGGTCTCAAGATTCTGATGAAACCAGAGGGCGTGCTTACTCTGGAGTTTCCGCATCTGCTTCGGCTAATCGAACTCAATGAGTTCGACACGATCTACCATGAGCATTTCTCCTATTTCTCCTTGATCAGCACGAAAAAGATCCTGGAAGCGCACGGGCTGCGTGTGTTTGATGTGGAGGAGCTAAAGTCGCATGGCGGTTCGTTGCGCATTTTTGCGTGCCACACTTCAAGCCGGACACATTCGATGGGGCCGATGGTGCAAAAAGTCCTTGATGATGAGGTGCGGGCAAAACTTGATCGGATCGAAGGCTACGAGAGTTTTGCGAAGCAAGTGCGAGAGACAAAGCTTGCGCTTGTCGAGTTTCTTATTCAGGCGGCGAAGGAAGGGAAGCGTGTTGCAGGTTACGGAGCGCCGGGAAAGAGCGCGACGCTGCTGCATTACTGCGGAATCGGCAAAGATTTGATTGCCTACACTGTCGATAGGAGTCCCTATAAGCAGGGGCGGCATCTGCCCGGCAGCCGGATCCCAATCTATCATCCGGATCACATTCGCGAGACGAAACCCGATTATATTGTGATTCTGCCTTGGAACTTGAAAGAAGAGATCATGGCGCAGTTGCAATATGTTCGAGAATGGGGCGGCCGCTTTGTGGTGCCCATTCCCAAAGTTACGATTTCCTAAGTCGGAATCGGCGAGGTGAAGAATGAAAGTCGTCCTGTTTTGCGGCGGTGAAGGAATGCGGTTGAGGGGCTATTCCGAAGACGTCCCGAAGCCGATGGTGACCATTGGTTCACGGCCGGTCCTCTGGCACGTTATGAAGTACTACGCGCATTTCGGCCACAAGGACTTTATTCTCTGTCTCGGTTACAAGGCCAACGCGATCAAAAATTATTTTCTGGAGTACGAAGAGTCTGTTTCAAACGATTTTGTTTTCTCGCAAGGCGGCCGAAAACTCGAATTCATGCAGCGCGATATCGATGATTGGAATATCACATTCGTCGATACTGGCCTGCGCGCCACGATTGCAGACCGTCTGCGCTTTGTCGAGCCGCATCTCCAGGGTGACGAGATGTTTTTGGCCAATTACAGTGACGGCCTTACGAACTTTTATCTGCCAAAGATGATTCAGGAGTTTTCGCGTCGTGATTGTTACGCTTCTTTCCTCTCGGTGCAGCCGCGCTCCAGCAGTTTGGATACGGTCGTTTCAGACGAAGAGGGCTTCGTTCGAGGGATCAGGAGTATGACTGATGCGAATATCTGGGTGAACGGCGGATACTTCATTTTGCGAAAGGAGATATTCCGGTTCATCAACCCCGGAGAAGAGCTCATCTATGAGCCATTCCAGCGGCTGATGCCCGAAGGCAAAGTCTGGTCACATCGCTACGATGGCTTCTGGCAGTGCATGGATACTTTCCGGGACAAGCAGATTCTGGACGAACTCGAGGCCTCTGGGAAAGCCCCCTGGCGCTTGTGGAAAAATGGCCAGCACGCCGCAGGAAGCGTCGCGTGATACAACTCCGCGTACCGGGCAAAGACGACGAACCATTTGTTGTGCTTTGTCTTGGCGCCCATTCGGATGACATTGAAATCGGATGCGGCGCGACGCTTTTGCACTTTCGGAAGACTATTCCTCGGTTGATGTTTCATTGGGTGGTTTTCAGTGCGCTGGACCCACGTCGCCAGGAGGCTTGTAAAGGAGCAGAACTCTTTACGTCCGGATGCGATAAGGATGTCGTTCTCAAGGAGTATCGAGACGGGTTCCTTCCGTATAACGGCCACGAGGTGAAAGGTTTTTTTGAAGAGCTGAAGGGACAAGTCAGTCCCGATCTGATTTTCACGCACTGGCAGGGAGACGCGCACCAAGACCATAGGCTGATTTCTGAGCTAACGTGGAATACATTCCGCAATCACTTGATTTTTGAATATGAAATTCCGAAGTACGACGGAGATATGGGGCGACCGAACCTGTTCGTACCCTTGGATGCTCCTCTCTATGAACAGAAGATCGATCATCTCTTCACGGCGTTCGAATCGCAGCGCACCAAGAAATGGTTCGATCGCGAGACCTTTCGCGGTTTAATGCGCCTCCGCGGGATGGAGTCAAATTCTCCAAGCGGATATGCCGAGGCGTTTTACTGCCGCAAGGTCGTCCTCTGACGACAACTAATGGGTAGGATCGGCGATTCGGCAAAGGAGTCAATACATCATGAACCTCTTTTTTGATCCCCAAATGGATGATGGAAAGCGGCGGCAGGAACTATATCGTGGTTCCGTGCTCGTTTATTCGCCCACGCCGAGTTCGTTGAAACTGTGCGAGTTTGCAAGGGAACTCATTGAAGCGGCATTCCATCCATACGATCCCCTCAAGCTGCATGAAAGCATGCCCGTCGAGCAGTGCGTGGAGATTCTTGCCGAGCTTAAACCGAAGTTCATTCACCACCCTGTGTCGAAGGACCTGATCCAAAAGATGCTTGCCGAGCGAGGCTGCGATTTGGAGAAGACATACTTCGATGTCCCTCGTTTGCGCACTGCCTTTCCATCGGACTACCTGGCGTCCGGAATTGCTTACGCATTTCACCCACACCGGGACACATGGTACTCGGCGCCAGGGTCTCAGGTGAACTGGTGGATGCCGGTGTACGAGATCTATCCAGAGAACTGCATGGCATTTCATCCGAGATATTGGGACGAAGCGGTGCAGAACAGCTCCAACACATATAATTATTATGCTTGGAATCGCACCAGCCGGCAGAATGCAGCGAAGCATGTGAAGACCGACACGCGGGAGCAGCCGCGCCCTCAAGTGCCGCTAGCGCCCGATCCGCAATTGCGTGTGATCGCCAATGTCGGAGGTCCAATGCTCTTTTCCGCAGCACAGCTTCATTCCACGGTACCTAATACCTGCGGGCTGACGCGTTTCAGCATCGATTTCAGGACAGTTCATATCGATGACGTCTGGAACAAAACTGGTGCGCTTAACATCGACTCGGCATCTACGGGAACGACTATGCGGGACTATATAAGAGCTTCAGATTACTCTCACCTTCCCGAGGAGGCGATCGCCCCCTACTGTGACGACAGCGAGGCCGAATTCACGCCATCTCCGGATGCTGCGCCTGCAGGGAATGTTCGGTGATCAGAGGCAAATGACCAGGGCGTCGCGTCGTGTGCGATTGCCGTTCAGTTCCGATAAGGATAGGACATGAACATCGAAAAACTCAACGGAAATACAGAATGACACAGACGGCGAAAAAGAGTCTGTACGCACTCGGCTTGCAACAGCCGAGGTTCGCCTATTTCAACGGAGATGTGCGTCCGTGGGAGGAAGCGACACTGCATGTTTCCTGTGAAGCAGTGAATCGGGGATTGAACGTCTTTGAAGGATTGAAAGGTTATTGGCAGGCGGATGGAAAGGAATTTGGCATCGTTGAATTACATCGTCACTATGACCGACTGACTCGCTCAGCACGCCTACTTCATATTCCTGTTCCGGTCTCTTATGAGGAGTTTCGGGACGCCTGCGGGAAACTGGTTCGAGCACTTTACGAACCGAACAACGACATGTGGGTTCGTGCAACACTTTTTGTTGTGGAAGGACACTGGGGAGAGGGTACAGTCGCAGACCTTGTATTGACGGCATACCATCAGAGCAAAGAACCTCCTGCCCCGGTCAGCGTTGGCGTCAGTACCTGGCAGAGATCGAGCGACATCAGCTTGTCTCCTCGAATCAAGGCAAGCACAAACTACCAAGTGGCAAGATTGGCACGCATTGAAGGAAAAAAGCGAGGCTTTTCTGAAATGATCTTGTTGAATCAATCCGGCCGAGTCGCAGAGGCAACGGGCGCGTGCGTGCTACTTGTTCGAGATGGTTGCGTAATCACTCCTCCCGCGTCAGAAGGGCGCCTGGAAAGCATCACGCTGGATATCGTGCGGAAGATTTGTCATTCGCTGGCAATTCCGTTTATTGAGCGTCCGGTAGATAGAACCGAACTTCACATTGCGGACGAGATCAGACTCGTTGGAACCTTGGCAGAACTGGCACCGGTCACGCGTGTGGATGAATACGAATTGCCGGCAACTTCTCCGCTCACGGATTTAATTGCGGAAACATTTTGGGCTGCTGTCCGTGGCGTGACACCTCATCCCGCGGTGGAATTGATGTTTGTTTAGACATCGCTTCTCGCACTGGACTCGGGAATTCGAGTATTGGCAGATATTAGCAGAGATTCGTACGAGATACGGAAACTTATGAAAGCGGAACTCGAAGAGCTGTTATCAATATCGAGAGCTACTATACATGATTACTTACCGTGACATCAGGGTCCGGTATAAGCAGTCGATAATGGGCTTTCTTTGGGCTATCCTGATGCCGATTCTGATCGTCATGTCCGGCATTCTGGTGCGCTACGCTTATACGATAGTGGCGCATGCGCCATTAAAAACCGCTGATATCGCCAGTGTTGCGGTAAAGTCGGTCCCATGGGCCTTCATCGTCTCGAGTATCCGCTTCACCTGCCAAAGCCTTTTCGGCAATCGCGACCTCGTTGTCAAGGTCTATTTCCCCAAGGAAATCTTCCCAATGGCCGCGGTGCTTGCCTGTCTGTTCGATTTCTTGGTGGCCTCTTCGGCTTTAGTGGTGTGTCTGGTCCTGATGAGGATCGGCTGGAGCATCTACCTCCTTTGGGTTCCTGTGCTGCTAGCTACGTTAGTTTTGTTTTGCCTAGGCATCGGCATGATCGTGTCTGCCGCCAGTCTTTTCTTTCGTGACGTAAAGTACATTGTCGAAATCTTTCTGACGTTCGGCATCTTCTTCACGCCGGTGTTCTATGACGTTCGCATGTTCGGCGATCGCGGGAAATGGCTAATGTTGAATCCTTTTGCCCCAGTGCTTGACGGCCTCAGCAACTGCATAGTCCACCATCAGTCTCCCAACATCAATTGGTTTCTGTACAGTCTCGTATTCAGTTTAGGTTCCTTCCTTGTCGGATTCGTCTTGTTCAAGCATCTCGAACCTGCTTTTGCCGAGAGCATTTAAAGGAAACAGTCCATGTCAGACGTTGCGCTCCGCATGGAGCACATATACAAGAAGTTCCGAAAAGGGGAGACATATAATTCCCTGCGCGATTTGTTGCCCGCACTGACCGGAAAGATGTTTCGAGGGCAGGACCTCGACGCCAGCGATCAGCGCGAATTCTGGGCGCTGCAGGACATTTCTTTCGAGGTCAAGCGCGGTGAAGCATTAGGTATCATTGGCCACAACGGCGCAGGAAAAAGCACCGCGCTCAAAATTCTGTGTCACATCATGAAGCCCACGAAGGGTTGCATGGTCGTCAATGGGCGGCTTTCAGCCCTGATTGAGGTCGCTGCCGGGTTTCATCCCGATCTGACAGGTATGGAGAATATATTTCTTCATGGCACGATTCTCGGTATGACCAGACGGGAGATTCAATCGAAATTAGAGCAGATCATTGATTTCTCAGGTATCGAGGAATTCATCGACACGCCCGTGAAGCGCTATTCGTCAGGAATGTTCGCACGCCTTGGCTTCTCTATCGCCGCTCATGTTGATCCAGATGTCATGGTTGTAGATGAGGTGCTGAGCGTCGGCGACTTCGTCTTTCAACAACGCTGCATGGAACGCATTCAAGCAGTGATTAAGGCGGGAACCACTGTTTTGTTCGTTTCGCACAACCTCAAAGCCGTCACTGAGATTTGCCCACGCGCGATGCTGCTAGAACATGGCAAAGTACTCGCCCTTGGCCAGACGGACGAGGTTGCCCGCAAGTATCTTGGTGAACTGCCGGAAGCTCCTGACGAGGACAAGCCCGTATACATCTCCAAGATTCGGGTCCGCGACCGCGCCGGCGAACAATCGACCTTCGAGTCTGGTCAGACCGCCTGGGTGGATATTGAGATTACCGCCCGAGAGGCAGTCGAGAAACTGGCCGTCGTCATCTGGTTCACGGATGACACACAATACACCATTTTCAACACGTCCACCGAGCGACTCGGCTTCGCTCCAATTCTCGCTGCAAGCGCGTGGAACTTATCGTTGTACCTTCGAACTATGTCTCAACATGGCGCATGGCACATTTCATTTGGCCACCGACATCTATCGCTATGATCGCAAAGAAGCTATGATCGCCACAATCGTGGCAGCCACGATCTTCATTGGCTCCACCATGGCCGTGCGCGGTGCGGTCAATTGCTTTCCGAAACTTATACAGTCCGAGACCGTTGCGCCATCCTCACAATACTGCGAAGTCTAAACCTAGGAGAATTCTGATTATGGAAAGACCCATCAACGACGTTGAAATCTGGGATCGATGGAACACTGCGTGGCGTCAGGGTCCACTGACAGACGATCCTTCAAAGGTCCGCCTGCGTGCGATCGGTGAGGCGATGGACAATCTCAACATTCGCGGCGCGAGGATTATGGAGGTCGGTTGTGGCACCGGGTGGCTAAGTAATAAGCTTAGCGAATACGGCGAGGTGACCGCCTGTGACCTCGGAAGCAAAATCATCGAGACCGCGCAAAAAAACTACCCACAGGTCAAATTCTTTTCGGGTGACGTCGAGACTTTGGATCTGCCCGTGAATTATTTTGACGTTCTCATCACTTCGGAGGTGTTGTCTCACGTTCCCGACCAGCCCGTTTTTGTGCGCAGGCTGGCCCAGCTTCTTAAGCCTGGTGGATTCCTGCTCCTGACCACGCAAAACAAGTTTGTTTTTGACCGTACCGAGAACATACCTCCTCCGGAGGGCTGGATCCGAAAGTGGGTGACGATGAGAGAACTCAAGAGTTTGCTTCGAAGGGATTTTTCTCTCCGAAGCGCCACTACCCTTGAACCAGTAGGACACTTGAGTCTTCTCCGTTACATCAATTCGAACAGAATTAACCATTATGCCAATGTCTTAATTGGCGCGGAGCGCGTAAAGCATTTGAAGGAGGTGGCCGGTTTCGGGCAGTCGCTCTTTGTGATCGCTGTGAGACGTTGAGTGCGAGGGAGCTATCTAGTCTAGAATTATCTATCTGTTCGACGGCAACGAGAGAAGCCTGATAATCACACTGCCAAGGACCCTAAGTTGCGCGATAGTCAGGGAGATTGATCTTGAAGTTTTCTGGAAATCGACGAACTCGGATAGGACTCGTTGTTATAGGCGTCCTTATAGTTGCATTCGCCGGAGCTCTTGCCGCGACAGTTTCCAGTTCGAGATATCGCTGGCGGGCACAGATTGTCCAATTGAAACTTGCAGGCAAATTGCCTGATATTACCTGGAATGAGCTCTATCATCTAAATCGGCATGGCGATCCTTTTAATCTGCAGGGGCTGGTTACGACCCGAAGTTCCTATCTCGCTATTAAGAACCCGTTCAGTTCGAATGGTGACGTCTCGTAGGGGGAGCGGCTTTTCCAATCAAATTGCAGCTTTTGTCACGGTAATAATGGCGAAGGAGGAAGGTCCGGGCCCACCCTTAAACAACGTCAAATGGTCAGAGGGAGCAGCGATTGGGCTCTCTTTAAAACTGTATCGAATGGCATTGAAGGAACCGGGATGCCTCCGAGCCCGCTACCTGAGCCCGATCGGTGGAGACTAGTCGCATATGTAAAGTCGTTGGCCGAAGGGGCGAAGTCTCGTTCAGATTCTCTCCTTTCGTCGCGCATCGCAGGCATCGCACCAGTGCACTATGAAAGCATTTTGGCTTCGGGCCAAGATCCACACCAATGGTTGACTTATTCCGGTTCGTACGATGGGCATCGGTTTAGCCCCGACGATCATATCAATGTGACCAATGTTTCGAAGTTGCGCCTGGTGTGGATGCACCAGTATCCTCGGAAGCACCGATTGAAACAAGCCCACTCGTCGTCGATGGGTTTATGTTTATCACCGTGCCGCCAAATCGCGTGGAGGCACTCGATGCGCAGACAGGCGAGCTAATCTGGAGTTACGATCGCAAGCTGCCGGAACGTCTGTCGGCATGTTGCGGTCTTGTGAACCGCGGCCTCGCGGCGTTAGGTGACAGGCTGTTTCTTGGCACTCTCGATGCACATCTGGTGGCACTGGATATCAAAACAGGCGCAGTAATTTGGGACGCAGAGATCGGCGATTATAAAGAGGGTTACAGTATTACAAGCGCCCCGCTCGCATTCAAAAACATGGTCGTTACTGGCGTGGCTGGCGGCGAGTTTGGGGTTCGCGGATTTGTCTCAGCCCGGGATGCTGGAACTGGAAAGGAGATTTGGCGATTCGACACCATTCCAGAGCCCGGACAACCTGGATCGGAAACCTGGGGCAATAAGGATGCACTCAAGACCGGGGGAGGGCCGACGTGGCTCACCGGCACATTCGATCCGGACGCAAACCTGCTCTTTTGGCCGGTCGGTAACCCCAGCCCGAATTATGAAGGGGACTCGCGTCACGGCGACAATCTTTATACCAACTGTGTAGTCGCTTTAGACGCCGATCATGGCGCTCTTCGCTGGTACTTTCAGTTCACTCCACACGATCAGCACGATTGGGATGCAACCGAGATCCTGATCTCGTTCGATAAGGAAGTCGGGGGCAAGCGCGAACACTTCCTCGGACAGGCGGATCGCAACGCTTTCTATTACCTTCTCGACCGCGATACTGGACGTTTTCTCACTGCGCGCCCATTTGCAAAGCAAACCTGGGCCAAGGGAATCGATGCCCACGGACGCCCCGTGATGGATCCGTCGGCGGTGCCAAAGCCGGAGGGTGCCCTCGCCTTTCCTTCAGTCGCTGGCGCCACCAATTGGATGTCCCCTTCTTACAGCCCAGTCAGCGGGTTGATCTACGTTCCGGTTACAGAGGCGGGCGGAAACTTCACAACATCGACTCCAACCTATCATCAGGGAGAGTTCTTCCTCGGGGGGGCTTCCCAGATCATCACTAATCCCCCACAAGAGTCGGCCGTGCGCGCGCTGGATCCTTTAACAGGGGAGATGCGTTGGGAATATCGATACAAGTCATGGAGCGCAGGGGGGGTGCTAAGCACCAGAGGGGGCTTGGTCTTCGGGGGCCTCGGGCAGTTGTTCCTCGCACTTGATGCCAAGACCGGCCACGAATTGTGGCGCATCGACGCTGGGGGAACCATCCGGGCTGCTCCGGTAACTTACTCCATCGGCGGCAAACAGTATGTTACGATCGCAGCAGGTCATGATCTCATGACATTCGCGGAGTGAACATTGTGAAATCGAATCTAAGCGGCTCGATGGTGGAGTCGCTAAGATCGGATACAGAACCAAAGTCGAAGAGTTGAATATGAAGAGAATGGAAGACGATTTGCAATCGGATTGCACGGATGAAGTGGTTGCAACGGATGAGCAGTGAAACAATAGAGACGCTTAGAGGCAGCCCACATGTGGCTGAATCGCAGGGCGACGAACCCGGTTCTGTTCAGACCGGAGAGGATGAACTTCCCAAATGTGTGCGAATCGCGCTGTTGACACCCTATACGGGTGGAAATCTCGGTGATGCGGCAATCCAGGATGCGGCGATCGTTAATCTCCGCTCGCGTCTTCCGGAAGCACAATTTGCAGGTATTACCCTGAACTGCCAGAACTTTTTAGAGCAGCATGGCTCGGGCGCGTTTCCAATGGTCGGAGCAGGTATCCAATTTTTCAAAATGGATTCGAGTGGCATCGCAGATGCCAGTTATCTGAAGCATCGCGGGGTTCGGCTAGGGAGGCTGAGAAATGTGCTCCGCCGCATACCAGGGTCCGGAACGATCAAGCATATCTTGAAGCAGGCTGTTTCCCGATTGAAAGTTATCGAGTCAGAGATTCGTCATTTCATCAGGGGATATAGGTTCCTTCGCACTCAGGACCTTTTACTTGTTTCCGGGGGCGGTCAGTTGGATGAGGAATATGGAGGGGCCTGGGGCCTTCCATTTGCGCTGTTTAAGTGGGCCATGCTGGCACGGCTGGCAAGAATTCCTTGCGCCATGATAAGTGTTGGCGCCGGCAAGATCGCATTGCCGGCGTCGCGCAGGTTTATCTCGATGGCGCTTCGTATGTGCTGTTACAGGTCCTTTCGGGAAACGAAAAGCAGAGCGATTGCTGCGAGCCTCTTTCCGCGCGCCATGAACGATCCTGTCGTGCCGGATCTGGCTTTCAGCTTGCCGATGGCCTGAGCTCCCATCCCCCAGAGAAGGCATCCGAAACATGGCTCGCGGCCGGCCCGTCATCGCTCTAAGCCCGATGGCTTATGCCAAACCGACGGATTGGCCCACTCCGAACTGTGCTTCATGACCGTTACGTTCGGCAGATGGCACATCTTCTCTCTTCCTTTTCCGGCGAGGCTACTTTCTTGTGGTAGCCTGCTCATCCTTGGGCGACGACGAGAGTGTTTTCCCGACTATTGCGAGCGTCTGGACGATGAAACGAGGCAAAGTTTGGAGGGACAAATTCATCTTCCGAAATCAAGACGTGGAGGGACCTCGTCGCTGTGTTGCGTGATGCCGACTATCTGATCGCGAGCCGCTTGCATGGCACGATACTGGGATTTGTTCACAAACCCCTGCCGTCGCGATCTCATTTGATCCAAGGTGGACTGGGTCATGGAAGATCTCAACCAAACTGACTATCTCTTGCACTTTCGGGATTTCACGGCGGAAGATGTGCTGAACGCGTTCGACCGGATAGAAGACAGGGATGCGGTTGTGGAGCAGATTACCTCCTATCGGCAGGAAGTTCTCTCCGATTCCGCTTCTGCGCGGCAATATGATTTCCTGGCTGGGCTCGCCGTAAAACATCATCAGTCCCACAATTGAGAGAAGAACATGGAATCCGCACCCCTTGGTCAGCGTCGTCACTCCGTTTTACAACACACGGGATTACCTTGCCGAGTGTATCGAAAGCGTTTTGCGTCAGACTTACACGAACTGGGAATACATTCTTGTAAACAATTGCAGTACTGATGGATCCGAGAAAATCGTCCAAAGTTACGTGGCTCGATTCCCGGATAAGATTCGTCTCATTCACACCGAATCGTTTCTCTCCCAGGTACAAAACTACAACTTCGCGCTTTCCCTCATCTCTCCTGATAGCAAATATTGCAAGATGGTGCAGGCGGACGATTGGATATTTCCGGAATGCCTCCGGAGCATGGTGGAGGTGGCGGAAGCGCATCCCAAAGTTGGCATTGTCGCTGCATATGAACTGGAGGGTGACCACGTCTCTCTCGGTGGTTTGCCTTATCCCAGCCCCGAGGTGCCGGGTCGGGACGTTTGTCGGCTCTATTTCGAAAAGGGCATCGCCTTTTCGGCACTCCTACTTCGTTGCTGATGCGTTCCGAATCGTCCGTCAGGAAATCCATCTTTTATGACGAGCGGCACGCGCCATTTGAGGACTCCCATGTCTGCTTTGAAATCCTTCGGACTTGGAACTTTGGGTTCGTCCATCAGGTCCTGACCTATTCGCGCCGCGACAATGAATCATTCCTCTCGAATCCGTCCTTCGGTTCGAGTTATTTTGCTTTTGGCGAAGGTGGTTGCACGGCAAGAATATCTATCGGAAGATGAATCGGGCTAATTGAAGATGCCGAGCGCGATACTTCTTCTTTCTCGGGGAGTCCGCTCTACAAGGCCGGGATCCGAAGTTCTGGGAGTTTCACCGGGAACGCTTGGCCTCGATCAATTACCCTCTCAATTCTGCTTTCATGGCCAAGTGGATCTGCATCGTGCTGCTCGATTGGCTCGGGAATCCAAAACGCACCTGCGAGTATCTCTGGCCCCGTCGGAAGAGGATATTTGAAGCGGGTGCCCGTTTTCTTCAAACGATTCGTCGCAATTTCATCCGCAAGCAAATCACTGAAGATGTCACAGGTGTGCGATTCACCACCGGACCAGGAAATTCATAAATGGATCAGCTGGCTGTGTTTCTCTTAACTTTCTCAAGACGGTAGGCATTATCGATGCTTCATCTCTTACACCCGCTTAGGCTCCCTTGGAACGAACGTCTCATTTTATTCTGGCCCATTTGGATAACTATATTGGCGCTTGGCGTTGTGCTCGTGGTGATCTGGGCTGTCCCGGGGCGCGCAAATGCCTTGGAACAAAATGAGTTCCGACGCCGTGAGTGGTCGCACTCGGACATTTTCGCTGTTGCTCTCTTGAGTCTGTTCCTGGTGTGCTATGTTTCTGGATCATTAGTATGGGAAGATTTCACATACTATGATAATTCGCATTATACGGATGACACTCTAGCAGGTCGTAACATCGCTCTGCAGATCTTGCGGACAAGGACGCTTTTGGCCACTCGGTCACCAGGAATTCAGTGTTCTTCATTGCACATCACCCACACAAACACCGGATATAGTGCGCTACATGGTTCGTCATGATTTGTACAGCTCTCTTATTTGTCGATGAAGAATTAAGTGTTCGGGCTCGCGTGGCTCTTATTCTTCTGCTTTTGATTACGCCGAGCGTTGTGACTAGTTTTAGCGGCCTGATTTATGCTGAGGCGAACGTGATTTTTTGGCTCGTCGGTCTTGTATGGTCCGTGAGGTGCTTCGAGCGATCCCGATCTACTGCCTGGGCGGTGATTGCAGTGGTTTCTTCGCAGTTCCTGCTCTATTACAAAGAAACGGCTTTTCTGCTCCTCTGCGGTTTCACAGTAGGCCAGCTTCTCCTGCGCTGCAAAAGAGCGAGTGCTCCAGGCTGGGATCTCAAGCGGTTGCATAAATCCGGAGAGCCGCCTGGACATATGCCTGACCTTAATGGCAGTTGTTTACCTCGTTTACTATCTTGCCGCCATGTATCCAGTATTTGGCATGGGCTACAGTGACGAATCCCGTCTACCACTGACCCAAGTACTCGTCACTTACATTGCACTGGATGTGTTGGTGTGGATATTCGTTGCTGTTGCGGTGACAAGAGCGTTTCTGATTCTGCGGCAGAGAGTTGCCCCGTCACCGTTTTGGGATGGACTCGCCGTGGGAGGCGTTTGTTGCTTTTTCTCCTACATCGTGCTGCATATGCAGAGCGCATACTACCTCGCTCCCGTGGATCTTATTGCGGTTTTATACCTTGGGAGACTTGCATTGTTATCCATCGACAAGATGCACCTGACTATGCGATTAGGTACACTTGGGGTACTGTCATTGGTGGTGTTACAGGATTCCTCACTTTCGGCATTCCGCATGTACGAAAGAAAGAACGTCATTCACGCCAAGGCCGAGATTGGACGCGTCATTCGAGAGCGTATGAAATAGATCAGCAGAGTGTGAGGAGGTTGTTTTTCCCTTTACCAATCCGTTTGACATATTGGAATTCGCGTCCTATCTGAACTATAAGGGCGTACCAGTGGAGCAACGCCGGCGGATCCCGTAATGGAGGTGTCCTTCTCGCCGGAAAGACGATCGAAAAGGACGGGCCGTGCGGTTATAGAACGTTTGTATGCGATCCGAGCAGAACTCCTGAATCGGTGACCTCGTTGTAATATTTCCCGATGATGTGACGAGCATTGGTGAGTCCACTTCGTTCCGCCCGAGAGATTCCGCACTTCTTCTTTTCTATGAGCCGCACCCACGGATTCCTCAATGGGCGCGGCCATTTGTGAATTGTCTACACGGGGTTTCGCCGGAATCGGCAAAAACCCCTCCCGGATTCGTGGCTGGAGGCGTCGTAAGCGAGTGGAAGTGAGTTACCTAAACTGTCAGATCGGAGCGTAAGCGAGGATGAGCAAGCGAACGTGACAACATTCCTAAAAAAAAACCCGACGGTAATAATCATAGGTCCGCCTTGGCCTCGAAGCGGCACAGCGCGCTTGATTCAAAATCAAATCGAGTATTATTTAAAAAAGGATATTCGACTGTTTCTATTTGCGTTCCTATCGATTGCTTTTATGTAGAAAGTTATCCCGAGTGGGACACGATTAAGGCCGGAATAAGAGAGCTCGGAGCTGATCATGTCTACTTCGCCCCAATCAACGACAGACGATTTATCAGGGAGAAGTATGCGGCCTGGATTCGACATGCGTTCCGTGGGACCGCACTTGATTGGATCGTCTTTACCGGAGGTTCAGCCGAGCTTTCCGACGTTGCGATTCAGCCATCCGTGATCGACAGGTCGAATTAATCCATGTGAATCACGTCTTCACGCTGGGGTTTGCGCGGCGGCTTCTCGGTCACGTTCTTCGCTCTGGTGACCAGGTTCCCATAGTTCTGGAAACACATGACGTCCAGACGCATCTCTTGCGTGAACGGGGCGACATTAACCCCTGGACGCACCATCTCGATAGCCAGGAACGATTGCTACGATCGAGATCTCGCTGCTAAAGAGAGCGAAAGTTCTTATTCATTGTTCGGTGGATGATCTCGAATTCTTCTCGCTGCGATTGCAGCACAAAGCGCATGTTCTGGCGCTACCCACGATAGACGAGTCATTCATCTCTACTGTAAATGCTGTTCGCCCGTCCCGCGATTCGATTGACCTGCTCTTCGTTGGTCAAAGCAGGATCCTAATTGTGCTGCCATGAAATGGTTCTTTACGCAAGTATGGCCGTTGATTGCGGATCGCGGATACGTATTGCCATTGTTGGCAACGTTGAGATGCTGGTGCGCAAACACTTCTCCGAAATCTATCGCGAGTTTAGTTCTTGTTTTGTTGGTCCCGTGACAGAACTCGCGTCTTATATTCGGCTGAAGATGTGTATTTGCGCCGATGGTATCCGGAACGGGCATCTCCATCAAGACCATAGAAGCTCTTGCGCTCGGGAAGCCATTCGTAGGCACTTCGAAAGCATATCGCGGAATGCCTATGGACCAGATAGCCAGGGCCGGTCTTCAGGCTAATGACAGCCCTCAGGCTTTTGCTGAGGCAATTATAAGGATTCTTTGCAACGAGAGGGCAGCCGCAGAGGCCAGCCGTTTCGCATATGAGAGACTGTTCTCGAAAGTAGCAGCCTTTACGGCTCGTGACGAGGCACTCGGTATCGCTACGGCCTCCTAGGGCTTCTACATTTCGTGCACTGTCACCTCGAGGCGCAACTGTATGCTTCGGCAATGACCGCGATTGGAACGTATGGATATCACTGTGGTCCTATGCACGTTTAACAGATGTGTGAATCTCCCCAAGGCGCTCAATAGTGTCGCTTCTCAGATCCTTCCTGACTCTGTTTCATGGGAAGTTGTAGTAGTCGACAACAATTCGCGCGATCAAACCCGCATGGTCGCGCAGGATTACTGTCGCAAGCACCCAGGACTTTTTCGCTACGTCTTCGAACCGCAGCAGGGCTTATCTCGAGCCCGCAATGCCGAATCCGAAATGCTCAAGGCAGAATTATTGCGTTTCTCGATGACGATGTTATTGCTGAGCCAACATGGCTGCAAAATCTCACAGCGTCCCTGCGCGATGGGAGATGGGCCGGGGCTGGAGGACGTATATTGCCGACCATGGACTTCGAGCCCCCGCACTGGCTCACGCTGGGAGGCGAGATGGATCTCGGCGGCACTCTGGCCCTATTTGATCTAGGCGAGGTATCTTGCGAGCTAAAAAGGGCGCCGTTTGGCACGAATATGGCCTTTCGCAAAAATATGTTTGAGAAATATGGCATATTTCGCGTTGACCTCGGGCGCTGCGGGAACATTCTTCTCAGCGAAAAGAGGAATTTGGCAACCGCCTCATGTCTGCCGGTGAGCACCTGGGGTACGACCATCAGCTCTGGTCTTCCACCCTGTTTCGAAGGAACGCCTCAGCAAGAAATACTTTCTCACTTGGTGGTTTGATTTTGGGCGTACTCGAATCATCGAGCGCGCTGTTCGTCCCACGATACTTGGGATTCCGCGCGAATTCATCAGCATATTTAATCTTGCATGGCACTTTCTTCCTGTCGGAATTCTTCAATGGCTGTTGACATTGAAACCGCGCCCGCGTTTTTATCACAAATGCCAGGTTTGGCTAACATTTGGAGAGATGGTACAAAACTACCGTCATGCAATTTTGCCCAGGAGCGTTACCGCGCAGGTTCAATCGCAAGCTTTCTATCAAGAGTAGCCTCCTTCGCACGAAAGTTATCAGATTTATAGGCGAACAGCGACAACTGCCGTTCGGTGACGGTTATGGAAAGTGTAGTCTTGCGTGATCTCCAAAACTCTTTCAGAGAGCCGATTCCGGTGAAGGAACGTGTTTTGATTCGCAAGAGTTCGGCTGATACTTGTGGGAGCCTTATCAATGGGCTTGAAGCTACTTAGCCACATCAATGCTGACGGTGACCTTATCGAGGCATGGCTTAAATACTACTTGCGCCTTGGGGTTGATCGGTTTCACCTGATTCTGCACGGAACGCAGGAAGAGAATGACAGGCTTCTCGCCATTAAAGACTTCTTACCCCGTTACCATTGAAGATACTTACCAAGGGCCCTTTGAAAGTGAACAGAAGAAGAACCGTTTGGATGCCTTACTCGCCCGGTATAGCGACCAGTGGGTAGTCTTGGTTGATAGCGATGAATTTGTGGAGTTTCCATATCGAGACATTCCCGAAACCATCCAGGCGCTCAGTCATGCAAATGCAACTCTGATGGCTGCTCCTATGTTGCAACGTTTGACCAACGATGGATCGCTTGAAACTCCTCCTTTTATTGACGATCCTTTTCAGACTTTCCCTTTATGTTCGGTAACACTTTACTGGAAATTAGGAATTAATGCCGAGATCTTTAAGTTTCCTCTCTTTTATTGCGCCCCAAGGGACCCGTGTTATGGAAGAAGGCAATCACAATCCGCCAGTCGGCTATGAGCCCAGACCGAGCAGAATTCTCGGCGTCACGCATCATTTTAAATTTCGTAGTGCAGTCTCACAGCGCTTGCAGAAGCGGATTGAAAGCGCGCATGGGTTCAGGCAAGAATCTCTGCAGCTACGGGAATATCTGCATGGTCACTTCAATCGACTGCCCGTCGAGGGCTCCTTCGTATATTCGCGGGACGAGTTATTTCGAAGAGGTTTGCTGAAGAGGCAACCCTGTCCGGCGCCACTGGATCAGAATTCGAACCGCCAAATTCTGACCGAGGGCCATTCAGAGCAACTGATTACTGTTGAAAAGCAACCAGTTTCAATAACAGGAAAT
Organism: uncultured Acidobacteriaceae bacterium; assembly: GCA_963745845.1. Lineage (GTDB taxonomy): Bacteria > Acidobacteriota > Terriglobia > Terriglobales > Acidobacteriaceae > Telmatobacter. The sequence goes on from CAVUZE010000008.1 coordinate 1,998,291, forward strand.
GCGACTGTGCGGACTTTACGGAACTCCGCAGACAGAGACTGCTCTTCATCCTTCCTGCAATAAAGGAGCTAGGCGGCCTGGAAATCCACATTGTGGAATTATTGCGCAGGCTTTGCAATTCGCCTGTGCGCCCCGTGGTTGTTTGTCTCGAACAGGACATTATTTCTGATCAGCTGAGTCAGAAGGAACTTGCGCGACTAACTGTTCGACAGGAACGTGAACCGACTTCTGTTTCTCGATTGGCTTCGATTGATTCGAAGAGAAAATCCAGAAGTCATTGTATTTTGTTATAGCTGGATCGAAGCCTTTTCTTGGCAACCCCCCATGGCCGCGCTCCTGTGCGGGGTGCCCAGGCGCTTCTCCATTCAATATCTTATGCCGATTCCAGTGTGTCCCCCGGATCCTGAAGTTTCTCCCACAACGTTATTCAGACGTTTGATCGGCAAAAGGATTCGACGTTTACGAAAAATCAAGGTTTCCGGACTCGCGCCGACCAAGTCGATCTGTACGTGCAACGCCATTCGCGATGCCCTTGTGAATTGGTACGGATTCCCGGCAAAGACTACCATCACCATCCCCGAAGGGGTTTCCACGTCATTCTTCAGGCCCTGCAAAACCAGCGGAAAGGCTTTGCGCTCTCGAATGAGTATTGGCCCCGGAGAATTTATTCTCATTTGTGTTACAAGGCTCGCCGAGGACAAGGGTGTTGATATTCTAATTCACGCGCTTTCTCGTGTGCTCCGTCAGGGCATAGAGTGCAAGTGTGTCATTGTTGGAGACGGGCCCCTTAGAGAGCAGCTAATAAAGAAGGTAAACGTTCTGGGTCTTTCCAACTGGGTATTTTTTGAAGGATTTCAACCTGATGTGCGAACCTATCTGCAAGCCGGCTCTGCTTTCATCCTAACATCGTTTTTAGAGGGTTTGCCGCGCGCCGTAGTGCAAGCGATGGCATGTGGGCTCCCTTACATCGTCACAAACGTTGGCGGCAGTGCGGAGGCCGTCAAGGACGGAGAGGTTGGGTTAGTGATGCCCTCGGTGTCGGTGGATGCGACTGTGGAAACAATTGTGTATCTTGCGACCCACCCTGACATATGCGCTGAAATGGCAAGCAAAGCCCGCGACCGCGCGTGCCGGTTATTTGATCTCGATAGCAGAATCGAAGACCTCAGATTGGTCATACTGAATTGATCTTTTTCTGTCGAGTGCCCAATGAAAACTACGAGACAGAGCATTGGCCATTGCTACTGTATTGAGCTGAGTAAAGCATGAATGGTAGAGCGCCTACATCTGAGACGAAGGCATTATGAGGGATACTCAATTACACAGAGACAGCACTCGGAAATCTTCTAGAAATGGAAAGAGAATCCTTTTTGTTCTTCCAAACAGCGAAGAATTTGGCGGTCTTGAGAAACACCTCCTGCAGCTCTTAGAAAGATTGCTTGAGCGCGATTTGCAGATTTCAATCGTGTGTTTCGGGCCAGACATTTTTACGAAACATTTCCGGCCCGCTTCGATTTGTAGGGGTACTTCTTCGGTCCAAGGTAGAACCAACAACTCTGCTCGGTTGGATGAAGCTTTTTCAGGATCTTCGGCCTGATGTCGTGGTGTTTTGCTATGGTTGGATTGCTTGTTCCCTGGCAGGCAAACCTTGCCGCCATGTTGGTAGGTATTCGCAGACGGTTTGCGATTCAACACCTTGTTCTTCCCCCTCTTCCGCCTCCTGAAGGGGGTAATGGTCCACGTGCGTGGTTACGGCGTCGAATCGGCAAGAGAGCACGGCGCTTTTTGGGTTGGAGGGTTGGTGGCCACCTCTGCACAAAAACGTTGTGTGTCAGCGACGCGGTCCGAGACTCATTGTTGAATACTCTGCGATTTCCGCGGCGCAAGACCATCACCATTCATAATGGTGTATCAATTTCAACTTTCTTCCCGTCCTCATCGAATGGTGCGGCAATCCGGGCTCGACTCGAGATCGGTCCTGACGAATTCCTTCTCGTATGCGCGGCCAGACTCTCCGAGGCAAAGGGGATCGACATTCTAATTGAAGCCCTGAACCAGGTGATACGTCGAGGTGTGTCCTGCAAGTGTATGATCCTTGGCGACGGACCACTTAAAGGAAGGCTGCTGGAGCAAGTTGATACAGCCGGCATTTCCGACTACGTCTTTTTTGAAGGATTTCAGAAGGACGTGCGGCCATATTTGCAGGCCGGTTCTGCCTTCATCCTGACGTCCCACCTTGAAGGACTGCCGCTCGCCGTTCTGGAGGCCTTGTCCTGTGGCCTCCCTTGCATCGTCACAAACGTGGGTGGCAGCGCCGAGGCGGTTAAGCACGGTGTCACCGGACTGGTTATTCCTCCCGCTTCCGTAGAGGAAGCTGAGATGCAATCGATACCTCGCGACCCATGCTCGCGAACGCGCTGAAATGGCGAGCAAGGCCCGTGAAACTGTGTCTCAATGCTTCAATCTTGATACACAAATGAGTGAGATGGTTAATGTAATCCTCGGCTGACGGGTTAGCCCCGAGTTCGCCTATGACTCAGTTCCATCCTTTCTAACTCGGACTAGGATCGTTGGAAACAACCTCGGCGTTATCGTTAGATTGAAGTCAGTTCTTCATGTGTTCCTTCCGTAAGACAAACGAAGTGCCAATAGGCGCGCATTGAGAAGACGTAGTGAAACACCTCCTGCACAAAGCGTAGGTTGACCGCTGAAACTAGTCTTCGATGCATCTTGGACTCCAATGACCATGGCAAATGCGAGGAACAACCATGGGGATCGATGAAGCCCGCGGCCTGCCCAGACGGACCGTGTTGTTTGTCATCGATTCCTATAGTTATGGTGGATCTGAGAAGCACCTTCTCGAACTGCTTCAGAGAATTGACGATAAACAAGCTACAGTTGTGATTCTATGCATAGATTCGAATCCTTTTTCAGAACGATTAAATGGCCTTTCGAACTCGGACGTCAATATTCGGTCAGAGCGGGCTCTAAAGTCCATCATGGATTGGACGCGAGTTTTCAGAGAGATTAAGCCAGATATAGTGGTGTTGGTGTACGGAACCTTGTGGCTTTTGCCAGTGGTTTGCAACCCTTGCAGCCAGGCTTGCCGGAGTGGAAAAGCTCTACGCGATCCATCACCTGATGCCTCAACCTCCACCGGATTCACGGATCGTGGAAATTAAATCGCCGCGCGATGTGCTGCGGCTTCTCTTTGGCAAAAGAGTCCGCAAACTGCTTGGCGTCAGAGTGGCGGCGCGCCTGTGTAACATGACGGTTTGTGTGAGCAATGCCGTTCGGGACGCACTGATCAAGAGGTACGGGCTTCCGGAGCTGGAGCCGGAGCAACCCAACACGATCGAGGTCCGCCGCCACTTCGTTGCCACTGCAGCCGATCGAATAACCAGCAGGAGTAAGTTCAAAATCTGTCCTAATGATTTTCTGCTGGTCTGCACCGCAAGGTTGAGCGCGGAGAAGGGGATCGATGTTTTGCTGTCTGCAATGGGGAAGATCGTGAGAGAGCATCCGGAATGCAAGTGCATTATCATGGGTGAGGGGCACCTGCGAGATGAATTGATAGAGCAAGTGAAATCGTTGGAGCTAGGCCAGCATGTGTTTTTGGAGGGATTTCAAGCGGATGTTAGATGTTGTCTGGCGGCTGCGGACATGTTTGTTCTTAGCTCTTATGTCGAAGGATTGCCGTATGCCATCTTAGAAGCGATGGCCAGTGGCCTGCCCTGCGTGGTTACAGACGTCGGCGGAAACGGAGAAGCGGTGGTCAATAACGTGACCGGGTTGGTTGTTCGTCCTGGCTCAGGGGACGAGGTGGCTCACGCTATTGTCTATCTTCTAACCCATCCAAATGAGCGGGAAAGAATGGCTGAGGCCTCTCGATATCGCGTCTGCAAAGAGTTTGACATCGAAGCAAAAATGGCAGAATTCCGTCACCTAATCTTGAACTGAGGGATGAGCTGCACGGAAAGCAATCTCCTGTCTGCGATGCGAGATTGAAGAATAAATGTTCGGTTTGATGATAGGACGCTCTCTAACACGAAAAAAGTCAATGAGTCAGCTGTTGATCCATTCAGGTATGCCATGGTGATGAATCAGAATCTCCTTGTGTCTGTGGTGATGGTAACGCGCAATGTGGAGCGATTTCTCCCCAAAGCGATAGAGAGTGTCCTGAATCAGACGTTTCGAAATCTCGAATTCATTATCGTAGATTTTGGTTCAACCGATAAATCCAAAGACATTGTTGCTAGTTATGCTGCGAAGGACATAAGGATCAGCTTCAGAGAGATACCGGCTTGCGGATTGGCTGCCGCCCGAAATGTGGGCTGTTCACTGACGACCGGACAATATATCGCAATCCAGGACGCGGATGATGTGTCGTTGCCGAACCGTCTAATGGCGGAAGTAGAATTCGGTCAGAATCATCCTGAAGTTGGGCTCATCGGAAGTTGGATCCAACGAATCGACGAAAATGGGAAGTGCCTGGAAACAGTCAACGACATTCCGACGAAGGACCGCGTAATCAGACAAGAACTGAAGAAATGGAACCCATTCTGGCAGCCAACCATTCTTATCCGGAAAGAAGCGTTTGTTCAGGTGGGCGGATATCGCGAAGCGTTGCCGAATTCCGAAGATTATGACTTGTGGTTGCGAATTTCAGAACGCTACAAATGCGCGAATTTAGAACAAGTATTGGTTAATTACAGAATTCACCCGCGTCAACTTTCCTTTTGCAAGCGGAAGGAGCAGATACTGTGCTCCCTAGCTGCGCGAGCGTCTGTGTCTCTTCGTCAAGAAGGGAAAATGGATCCTTTGGATCGTGCCCAAGAACTTACTTCGAGCCTGCTAATCGAAATGGGTGTGAGCGAGGGAATCGGCAAAAGGCCCGTTCTAGCTGAAGGCTTTCTCTATTGGATCAGGCAGGGATACGCAGCGAATGAGCATGAGGCTGTCTTCGAAGCTGGCCGAGAAATCATGAACCTATGTGAAGGTACAAATATGGAATCCTCCGTTTCTGAGGCTCGGTTGATTTTGGCAAAGACATATTGGAAGCAGGGACGGGTGGTTCGGAGCTGCTTGTCTTTTGGGCGCGCTATGTTGGGGAGCAGAATTGGCGCAAAGCGCGCTTTTGGTTCATTGCTGCGGCTTTTAGGATATGTTTAGGAAGTGCCGGCTAACGTGATCGGGACGGAGCTGTACTTAGAGTATTCGATACTCACATGAGGTTTTGCGCCGAAAGTCCTGAGGAATAGGCTTACATAGGAAGCGTAAACGTGGCTCTCGGAAGATGGGAAGAACCTAATCATGTCGAAGAGGGGTCGCATGCATGGCTGAAAGTAACAAAGAAGAGGTCCGTCCCCGATAAATCGATAAATCCGCCCTGTAGCCTATTCGAACCATCGATTGTAAGTTGACCGTGGAAAAATAGTCTTACCCTCTGTTTGCCCTCGATTTATAGCCGGGTCTGTTTTCTAATTCTCCGTTGATTTTGATGGACATGGAGGTTTAGAGTGTCCGAATTCGGGATCTATATAATGACTTACCCGGGGGATTTCCATCTTTCAACAACTCTGATTCGCAGTCTTCGACATTTCCATCCTCATGTTCCGATCTGCATTATCCCAGGAGAAGGGTTTAATCGTGAGGACCACCCGTTTGAGACCGAGATCCTGCGCGAGCCTGATGGATTTTGGGGGACATTAGGCCATCAATCTCGAGATTTTTGGGCATTTCAAGGCCCATTTGAGATTTTTTGTATCTGGATGCGGACATCATCTGCACCGGCTTGATTGATTCATTATTTACCAGGATTCAAGCCCAAGAAGGAAGCTTTTTCTTTGCACATATCTGTTTCTCCGATCAAAAAACGTGGGAATCGATAATCGCGGATAAAGACCATCCAATGCATGAGTCGGCCAAATCGTGGGTAAAGAGAGGACTTGGGAATCCGGAACTGCTGGTCTGGTTTGACGCAGACTACGACCCTTATGCGAGGTCGCCGTTTAATTCGGGGAATATTTGCCAGTCGGCGAGGAGCTATTACCGAGGCTGACGTGAGAGCCTTCCATGAGAAGGAGGTCTCATTTTACGCGACGGCTTTAAAGCGTGAGTTCACATGGGAATCATGCGATGTTTTCTATTCTGACCAGGGACGTCTGAATTATCTTGTCGACAGGCTGAATCTGCCTATCCAAGATCTGGTGCGTTTAATGGCACGATTGTTGGGCGGGGGACATAATAGAGAAAGTTACATTGGACGAATTCTTAAGCAACAAACTGGAATTCAAGTTTATTCATTGGGCAGGTGTTCCTCGTCCTCGTCCATCCATCTTTTGCGAGCCAGCGTTTCGCTGGCTCGACCCGTTTACTTACAACTTCGATGACTATAGGAGATATAAGGGTTATCCTGAAATTCCAGGGTATGCATTGTGGCGTTACTTTCAAGTCAAAAATGAATACCCCTTTGGGATGAAAGCTCGACTGGAATCCAGTTATTCTGACTTGAGGCGATTAGCGGGTTCATTAAAGGATATCGGGCTGGAATGCGTGAGGCGGTCAGCTCGAGCGTGGCCGTTACCAACCCGCAGTAAGCTATCGTGCTGAGGCCCAACTGACCTTTCGGCCGAAATCCAAGCGCCTATAAGTTCTACATCATCACTGAACAGTCGACGCGCTTAGTCCTGTCGGCACACCAGGTGTTGGGTGACCACCGCCCACAAATGTAGTCACGCTCGTCGCCGTTAGAGTCGCTGTGAACGCGTTGCTTGTGATCGTGATTGCCGTCTGAGGGGCCAAGTTATTGTTTGGATCAGTTACGTAAGGTGTTACCGAGGAAGCCGATAGGCCTGTAAGCGTAAATTGCTGCGATACCGATCCGCCGTTCCCATTAACAACCACGATCGCAAATGCTCCTGTGCTCTCATTCTCAAACGCTGTTACCTGCACGCCAGACTGCGGCTGGTAGGTCGCGCCAATCTCGACCCATCCTGGACGTACGAATAAGCTAAAGTTGCCGAATGCATAATAACGCTTGGTTGTATTAAAGTTCTGATCGACCAGCGAGCAGTTCGCACAGTTGCCGGTGTTGGGATAAGCTAACTCCCACCATTCATAAGGTGCTCACTTGAGCTATGCTCAGGAAAGCCGCTATATTCTGAGCCATCGTCACGGCACTGTCCATGTTGGGGTCAAAGGGAGTACTTCCGTCGCCAGTCTCGCTCAACCAGAAATGCTTTCCACTCGCAGTGTAAAGCACTGGAGTGTCGGGGTAGCCGTAGCCATGACCGGATACGATACTCACGTATTGATCGCACGAAGGATCACTGACACAGGGACCAAAATAATTCTCCGAGTTGGCGTAGCTGAAGGCGCTTCCCAACATGACCTTTGGAGAGAGTCCCGCTGACGAAAGCGCCGGTCCGAGCACCTTTACGAACGCGTCTAATGTAGCGCCCGTCCATATGCAAGATCCGAAGCCATTCGGGGGCGTCGTGTTGCCCCCGACCTCGTTAGGTTCGTTTTGTACATCGAGCGCGGCTACCGGCACGCCGTTCGACTGGAGATTTTGGACAACGCCCACAATGTAGGCGGCATACGTCGAATAGGAAGCCGATAGACAACTCCCGCTCGCGCCTGCCGTACCGTCACCATAGTTGCCGCTATACTTCATCGAAGAAGGCGGGCTTTGCATTGCCAATTCAACCGAGGCCCCCTGGGCCACCGCTGCCTGCATGGCCTGTATGTCGGGAAAAGCTGTCGAGCTTGTTCCATCCACGCTGTCGGTACGATAAAGCGAAATCCCGATTCCGGTGCCCGGTGTTGTCGAAAACAGAAGATTCGCCTGCGCGGCCGTCATTGTATTTCCGATGGCGTATGCCCACGGACCGCCGTTCTCACCCCCGAACCCATCCATCGTTTGGTATACCGTATTTCCATTGACTGCGACTGTTTGTGCTTGCAATTTTAACGAGAAAGAGAATGAAAGGTAAAAAATGCCAACACCATTTTGTCTTAAAATCATGGGTCTCCTGCTTTGTTCAGTTACATAAAAAGTATGCCGGCATACAGCTAAAGTGTAATTGTTATTCGGAGAGGGAACTAGTTACGCCGATAACGAACGAATTGGGGTTCCAACAACTATGTGCACTTGACTTTGGGAACGGGTTCACTGTTTTATTCGCACGTTCCTGCTCTAACAAGGCAAGCGCATCGAGCTGCTATAGATCGTTTGGTTGCGCGTGCTCAGTGAGTTGGAGCACCCCGAAAACGGCTGGTTCGAGTCAGGCCGAATCTTTCAATATCGTCATAAATAATTTATCACATTGAACTATCTTTAAAATAACTCTGAATGTTCTGTGGCGAATTGATGATATAGCGCAGTTTTCCCGCATTGCATTGTCTATCACTATCGTCGCAGCGGCGCTCCGTTTTCTTCAACCTTGGCAAAGAGAACATTTGGCTGGATGAAGGTTTCAGCATTTGGCTGGCCCATTTTGATTGGCACTCGCTTTGGAGTGTCGTGTCACTTTCTGAAGCAAATATGGCCTTGTATTATTTGCTTCTTCATGTCCGGATGGAATTCCGCTAACGTCAAATCTTCGTTAGAAGCATCTGGGCCATCGCGGGCATCCTGCACCATCCCGTATTCTTTGCACTTTGCCGGTGCATGTGTTCAAAAATCGCCATCCTGTTATCGCTGCGGTACTCCGGGCTATCAATGTGAATCATACATCCATTATTTCTTGGTAACCAGCCAGCTGATAGCCTCGTGGCGGTCGTTCGCCACTCTCTCTTCATCTTTTTTTCATCTTTGTAATTGACATGCCGAAACCCGATTAGATCTGGGTCTGGGCATGTCCTGACTGTCCGCCTCGGGCTTTTCACCGCCACTTCTTCCGCCTGGCCTGTGCTTGGCGCGCAATGGATTTCTCTCCTTGCTCGCGAACCCGCACCGTGTGCCATGGCGGAGACGCGGAGCGAGTGCGGCAGCCGATCGGATGCTTGTGTGCGCCTCTATTTGTGTACACTTGAAGGATACAAAAGGAGGGCACTTGGACTGGGTTTCTCTGCCGAGCTCTCTTTCGATTCTGCACGGTGTAATGCTTCTTGGCGAGTTTGCAGGGTTGAGATAACAGAATGTGGTTCTTGTGTTTTCAACGGCATGCCTCGCCGCGGTTTTCTTTGCCATTCGCGAATGGAAGAGTCTGAAATCCGATTTTTCGAAACATGGGCAGCACATTGTCTTTCTGCTCAGTTGGTTTCCGATTCCAGTGCTGTTAGTTTTCGGGGTTTCCCAAATGGAAGCCAATTTTCGCCGACCGGTTTCTCATTGTTTGCCTTCCTGGGTTCTTGATGCTGGTGTCACTAGGTCTGTCACGGATCTCCAATCGATGGGTGCAGGTTTTTGTTTTTGCAATCATCGCGATTTGGACTGCTCGATGTCTCGGGCAATACGAGACTCAATTGGTAAAAGAAGACTGGCGCGGCGCAAGCGAGTACATCCTTTCCGAGCAAATGCATTCTGACGGTCTCTTCTTTTACGTGCCATGGGGCCAGCGCGAATTCGATTACTATGCCCGCATCGAGGGACGCAGCGGAGAAGTCGGGACGATCCTGCACCCCGATCCTGACACCTCGGGTAGAACACAGGAATTGAGCATTTCCTTGGAGCACCATTTGGTCCAGCGTTTCCCAAGGATATGGTTAATCGAGACCCATCTGTATAACCGGACGCTCGAGGAGAATAGTCGAATACTCAAGGCGAATTTGGCTTGCCAGTATTCCGAAGTTTCAAAGTGGAGTTTCCGCGGAGTTAACCTCTTCTTGTACTCGGGCAGCAAGGAGTCCTGTGTCAGCAAGTAGCCGCAAAGCGTTCCGGAGACTAATTTCAGTGGCGAGCAGAGTCGGCTCACCCCTTACGCATGGCGGGCCTTTGAATTTGTGAAACGTTGCATCTTGAATCATCAGTGCTCCCAGGCGACACGCGCAGTGCGAGTCTTCATTTTCGTAGCCAACGAAATTGATCAGGGTGTGCGGTACTTTACGGAATCGCCACCGTTGCTGAATTCGAGGGTGCACTGCTGTCGCCCGCAGCGTCGATACTCTCAACGTAGTAGTTGTAGACGGATCCGCTTTGAACTGCGTTATCGGTGTACGTGGTCGCCGGATCGATGCCGGAATTCAACAATTGAAATGTCGAGCCGTTCGCGGACCGATAGATGTTGTAGCCGGTAATTGGGTCGCTTTGGCTCGATGGCGGATCCCATGTCAATTCCACTTCCCGGGGACCTCCTGAATTCGGCGCAAGACTAATCGAAAAGCTTTCCGACGTGCCGCTTCCAGTGGCTGTAAGAAGTGCCGACTGTACCGCGCTCACTGCGGTCGCCGTCGCCGTGAAGGTAGCCGAGGTAGCGCTTGCGGGCACGGTAACCGTGCTGGGCAGGGCCACCGCCGCATCGTTGCTGGTGAGGCTCACAACAAACCCGCCAGTGAGCGCGGCGGCATTCAGCGTCACGCTGCAGCTATCGGTTCCTGCACCGGCCAGCGAATTCGAGCTGCAAGTGAACGAGCTGAGTCCCGGCGTGCCGGTTCCGCTGATGCTCGCAATCGCTTTGGGATCAGCCGCCAAGCTGCTTGTGATCATCAGAGGCTCCGTCATACTTCCCGAGTTCGTAGGAGTGAACTGCAATCGGACAGTCACGCTGGAGCCGACCGCAAGACTGATTGGGAAAGTGGTTCCTCCCGCGACCGAAAAGGCCTGACCACTCGCGCCGAGGTCCTCAATCTCGACCGTCGAAACTCCGCGATTCTGGAGAGTGACTCTGGCAGTTGCTGTTTGACCGACAGCGACATTCCCAAACGCAATCGTGGCCGGCGTCGCGATTACCGTGTTTGTGGTCGTCAACGCGACTTCGCCACAACCACAGAGGCCGAATAATAATGAAGAAAGACGAGGAACCGAATCCGTGGATTCGGAGCGACGCAGATTTCTTCTTACGGGGGACAATTCGATGCCCGATTGGTTGGCAGACCTGTGGCCGACTAACTTCCTTTGTGCACATCAACTTCTTCACCTCACTTCACCGCTATGCACAGCTGATTTCCAACGAAGTGCAAATTCCGATAGCTGAATTTGCAGATGAATCATCGCGTATTTGCCTCATTTCTAGGGCATTTCAAAGTCGCAACTGTGGTTTGGCGCGCCCGCGCTAAAGCGAACAGGCAGCGTTCGTTTTGCCCATACAAGGGCGCGGGCGTGCTGAACACAAATGCTTCAGCCCGAATTGAGAGGGGAGTGTTCGCTTATTTTAAACAGACACCTGGGACATTTTGTACAAATCGTATACGAATATTCGTGGGGGAACGATTCGCAGTAAGATTGCGCGTGTTGGCCATCGTACTCGGTGGTTCCTGGTTTATGAATGAGCCCTATCTGCCCGCACGCTGATTTGTTGTGCGAGAGGCTCGGCCTAGGTTGTAGATTCATCTCGATCTGAGCAATTCCTTTGCCAGGTGTGGTGAGTTGGACGCCGATCCGCCTAAGTAAATCGAATTGGTAGGCTTAGGCTTGGAAATCCGGTCTATCGGGCGATTAACCGGCCATGGTATATCGTGTAATTCTTTTACCGATCAGGTATTTTCTTCCGCTTCGTTGGAGTCTTTTTTATCTTCCTATGATGGAACCGGTCGCAGATCCTGAGACTGGGTATCACAAGACTGGGCTGAATGAGCGCGAATAGAGCTCATTCAGCCCAGTCTCTCTTTAGGCTGAGTTTTTATGGAACGGCTACCGTTGCAGTGTTTGAAGGCGCACTTTCAACGCCCGACGAATCAACGCTTGTAACGTAGTATTCATAGGTTGTGCTTGCCTGAACACTGGGATCAGTGTAAGTCAGCTGTGACTCGACCGATGAATTGAGTTTTGAGAACGTGGAACTGCTACTCGTTGCCCGATAGACGTTGTAACCAGCTACCGGATCTGAGGAACCGGCGGGCGCTTCCCAGTTTAAGGCAATCTCAAGGGGGACGCCGGTACCGCTGAGGGCGACGACCGCGGTGCTATTCGTGGAAGCATTGCTTGTGACAGTAAGGCTGCCGGTTGCCGCTCCAGTCGCAGTTGGCTCGAATTGCAACTTGAGACAAGGCGACTTTGCGCAGGGTTCAACGTAAGCGGGAAAGTGGCGCCGGACACGGTGAAGCCCGTCCCCGAGATGCTAGCCGCACTTACAGTGATAGGCGCTGAACCGGTTGAGGAAAGCGTCAGAGATTGAGTCGACGGCGTGCCTACCGCAACGTTGCCGAACGCAATGCTGCTCGCGTTGACCGTCAATGCCGCACCCGAGGGAGCGGCCGCTGGACTCAAACTGAGAGCGAACGTCTCGTTCGTGCCATTCTCGCTCGACGTGAGCGTTGCTGTCTGCGCTGACGTCACAGCCGATACCGTAGCAGTAAATCCGGCAGTGGTTGCATTGGCAGCCACCGTGACCGATGTTGGGACGCTTACAGCCGCATTATTGCTGGCCAGGCCTACCGCGATGCCGCCACTCGGGGCGACCGCCGCTAAGGTCACGGTGCAGGCATCCGTTCCGCTTCCGGTGACTGAGGTACTGGCGCAGGAAAGCCCACTCAGCGCGGGCGCGCCGCAACTCCGGTGCCACTCAGCTGAACCGTGGTGGACGGGCTGCTCAGCGAGTTGCTCGTGATGACCAATTGTCCCGACGCGGCAGCTGCAGTCGATGGACCGAAGTGCACATTGAGTGTTGCGTTGCTCTTGGCCGCCAAGGTAAATGGCAACGTGCCAACGCCGTCGACCGAAAACGAACTGTTACTCATGGACAGCTGAGAGATCACTACAGAATCGGAGCTTGAGTTCACGAGCGAGACTGTGCTGGTGGCGGGACTGCCGATGGTGACCGAGCCAAAAGCAATCGTAGTCGGTGAGGCAGTGAAACTTCCGGCGCTTGCGCTTGATTCCCGCTGGAGGTGTTTGCCACAAGTCCACCGCAGCCGGAAAGAACGACGCAGCCACCAAGAACGATCAATCCGATAAGGAGATATGAAAGCGGAGTTTCGAGCAGCCGACGAAAAGAGTTGGATCGACTGTTTTGGACTGCAGAAGATGAATTTTGTCTTCTCTCACGTTGGATTGAGCCTGGATGAATATGAATCCGGAACATATGCATAACCTCAGCAAACCTCCTGAACTTCTGTTTTCGGGGCGGTTTTACCCCGGGGTTCGCAAGCAAGGAGGATCCGCTCATTCGTAACAGCGAACTTCCCCTTAAAACTGTGATTCAAGTCACCAAGGCGCATTTCTGTGATTACCAAAGAGGTATATTCGTTAACTATCGATAAATCTTCTGTTTATCGATGAACTCGCGCTAAGATTCAGCTGTTTATATAGACCAATTTAGTGCAATCTTCGTCTAGATGGAAGAGTTTTTGGTAAGAGTAATTGGATTTATTGGTTACTTAAGTTGCGGCCTTTTGGGCTGTAATCTACCCCTTTGGTAATTCATTATACGGGAGCTTCCTGGGTACTTGAAGTTGATTGCGGCCGGGTACTAGATGAGGGGCGATGATCTGCATGTTGACAGTCGTGACCATCACGGAGGGGAAGAAAGGGCAGCTGATTCGACTGCAGGATCTAAGATGGTCATTCTCAGCGGGTTGCGGCTGGTATGCTGGTATTCCAATTTGGATTGCCGAAAAAGGATGCGGAGCCGATGGACCCTTCCTCCGTCTTTCAACGAAACCAGACAAGGGTGCCATTTTGAGTTTCGGGAAGGGGAGCCACTCCCAGGTGGTCGATTTCGATGGAGTGAATTCGTGATCTACCGAAGCTGCCGTCGGTATTCCTTTTGGGACTCTCATCCCTTTGGCACGTCAAGGGCGCCAGTCAAGCCGGTTTCGCGATATCTCTCTTCTCATCTGTCGCAGCATTACCGGCAACGGGATCAGAAGTGGCTGATCGTTCTGGCTGTTTTCGTTATATTTGGTAGATTCAAACATCATTAGTTTCGCTTCACTGGGAGAAACACGTGACTATTGCATCTTTAGACAGAACCAGCGTTATCAAGCGCCGACTTGAGACTCGGGAGGCCGGATCGGGGTGGTTGGTATGGGCTATGTGGGCCTTCCGCTCGCTCTTTTGTTCAGTGAAGAGCGCTTTCGCGTGACCGGATTCGATATCGACCCGAGCAAGGTCGATGCACTGAATCAGGGCCGTTCCTATATCGTCCGCATTCCCACCATCGAGATACAAAAAGCTCGTCAAAATGGATTCGCAGCCACTGCAAACTACGGACAAATCGCTGAGATGGACGTTGTCATCATCTGCGTGCCTACTCCGCTCAACGAGTATCGCGAACCTGATCTCAGCTATGTTACTGGAACTGTGGCCAGTATCGCCCCGCACGTTCGCGAGGGGCAATTGATTGTCCTCGAGAGCACCACATACCCCGGTACTACAGAAGAAATTGTTGTTCCGCTCCTGGAGAAGGGCAATCCAGCCGGGCTATGCATAGCGCGCAATGCGTCCGCCCCTGGTTTCTATGTGGCCTTTTCTCCGGAACGCGAAGATCCAGGCAACGACACAATTGCGCGGCGCGACATCCCGAAAGTTGTGGGAGGGTGCGGACAGACGGCACGCGATCTCGCGTCGGCAGTGTACGGCTCTATCTTTAACCGCACCGTGCCTGTCTCCTCGCCGGCTACCGCGGAGATGACAAAGCTCCTTGAGAACATATACCGCTGCGTGAATATCGCATTGGTCAATGAACTAAAGCAGCTCTGCATGCGAATGAACATCGATCTATTCGAAGTGATCGACGCTGCTAAGACCAAGCCCTTCGGTTTCCAAGCCTTCTATCCGGGCCCCGGATTGGGTGGACACTGCATCCCGATTGATCCTTTCTATCTCTCATGGAAGGCGAAAGAATTCGACTTTCATACTCGCTTTATCGAACTGGCTGGGCAAATCAACAGCAATATGCCTTACTTCGTAGTCGAGAACGTTGCCGAGGCGATGAACCAGCGAGGCAAGCCACTGCGCGGCTCGTGGGTTCTTATTCTCGGTGTTGCCTACAAACGCGACATAGACGATCTTCGTGAGTCGCCCTCTCTCACGATTCTCGAACTACTGCAGAAGCGCGGAGCCGGCGTCGCCTATAACGATCCTTTCTTTCCCAAGGTTGGGCAAGGCCGCAAATACGCTCTCAACATGACGAGCACTCCACTCGAACAGGTCCCAGAATTTGACTGTGTGGTCATTGTTACGGATCATTCGCAGTACGACTATCGCAGTATCGTCGCGAACGCGAAGTTGGTTGTGGATACTCGCAACGCCACAAGAGGCATCAAGGCGGAGAATATCGTCAGAGTGGAGGAAAGTTGGTGGTTGATGGAGCGGAGTGTACTCGTACAAAGATGAATCGGTTGAAGGCACACATCAGGACATTCGGAGTTGCGGGTTTTCGATCTACGGCTTCTGCTGCGGGCAAAGGGCGGTCAACTTTGTGGTGACTGATGCTGAAGCTTTCGCGCGAAAGGGATAAACTGCGCGTGGTCGACGACGAATTGGTCTCCCCGACACCCAAAGTTCAAATTGCGCGGCAGATCGTCGCGCTCAGCTGATCGAAGAATTACGGCTTCTACCACGGAACCACTGAGAGTATGTTCCTGTCGCGAATTCGCCTCCGAGATCTTCCGCGCCACAGGAAGCAAGGTGCGCTTTCTAGAAGGCCGATCCTCGAGAGTTCCCGGCCTAGGTGCGGCGACCGAATACCGTGTCCAAGAGAACCGTGCGCTCAAAGCTGCTCAAATCAACGCATCACTGACTGGCGACAGGGACTGGCGGATTATCTCCACTCTCGCGCTCCTGCGGAGGCACCTGAAACACAGTATGCGTGGTTTTCTGTGGTTTTCTGACTCCGTACGCTTACCGATTTATCGACTTTGGTTCCGATGCATTCTTGGCGCGATTATCCCTTTGGCACGTCAAGGGCACCGGTCAGACCTGCGACGCGTTCCACGTGGTGGCTGCGGCACCAGGACTCGAGACCGTGGACGATACGTTCAACGGCGCGAGGATCGGCGTAGCTTGCCGTGCCAATCTGCACCGCTGTTGCTCCTGCCAATAGAAACTCCACGGCGTCTTCCGGCGTGACGATCCCGCCCATTCCAATCACTGGAATGCTTACCGAGCGCGCTGCCTCGTAGACCATGCGCAGAGCGATCGGTTTGATCGCCGGTCCGGAGAGCCCCCCGGTGATGTTGCTTAACCTGGGTGTGCGGGTCTCCGCATCAATCGACATTCCCAGAAAGGTGTTCACCAGGCTCAACCCATCGGCGCCCGAGTCTGCGGCCACTTTTGCCATTTTTCCAATAGATGTGACATTGGGTGAGAGCTTCACAAGGAGCGGCCGCTTAGCGACTGCTTTGGCCAGCTTTACGAGGTATTCGAGAGAGCCCGGATCGGCGCCAAATGCCATTCCCCCGGCATGCACGTTCGGACAGGAGACGTTCAGCTCATAGGCAGCGATACCCTCGGCGTGGTTGAGTTGCTCGATGACCTTGATATATTCGTGAACCGTAAAGCCGAAGATGTTCACGATGCAGCGGCATTTAGGATAGCGCTGAAGCGCCGGCAGTTTTCTGGCGATGAATTCCTCAACGCCTACATTTTGCAATCCGATTGCGTTCAGCATCCCTGCTGCGGTTTGCACGATCCGCGTCGGAGGATGGCCGGCCATCGGGTGAAGGGAGATGCCTTTGGTCGCGAACCCTCCGATGCGCTCGAGGGAGACGATCTCTTCAAACTCGATGCCGTAGCCGAAAGTGCCGCTCGCAGCGATGATGGGGTTGGTCAGCTCGATGCCGGCCAACTGCACTTTCATGTCGGGTTTCACGCGCAGTTGTCTTCCTTGAAGATTGGATCTTATCGGTGGTTTGCAAAGTCTGGTTTCAGAGCTTCTGTGAGTACCCGTCCAACGGCTGCGGATGGCTGATTGACGCCTAAAAGCGAGGCAAATGTAGGCGCCAAGTCAACCGGGGCCACACGTTCATGATACTCGCCGGGTAAGAATGGAGTTCCATAGAACGCCAACGGCACGTGCCTATCGTAAGACCATGGACTGAAGTGCGTGGTCCCCGCGGATTGCCCGGTCCCTGGCAACTGATAGGCATCCAACACCGCCATCACAAACCAGTTCCCATGCGAGGCATAGCTGTGGGCAATCAGCTTGCCCCACTCCGAAGGCGGCAGTTGCCCGGCCGCAAGCTGCAGACGCGTGTAGACGTACTGCACCCGAGGCGCGGGCGGCAGACGATGATCTACAGGATGCGGAACCGTCGGCGGGACCAGCTTCAGCTCCGGCAAGGGGTTCTGGTTCTGGCGAGCGACCGCCGCGGGCAGCATTTCCGCCACCGCATCTTCTGCTGTTTTCTCATCGAGGTGCAGCTTTTCGAACGCGCGTTTGTCCAGCACGATGTAGGGCAGGTCTGGATTGGGCAGAAGAAAGTCGATTCTCTGGCCGTGTGCGAATCGCTCGTCCAGCTCACGGTTCAGCAGGGCGTAGACCTTGTCCATGTCGACCGCGAAGGCGTGAATGCCCAGTTTCGCCGCCTCGCCCGCGATTGGAGCGATACCGTGGTCAGCTGTCAGCGCCAACCACACGTTTTTCAACCCCACGGACTGGTCGAGCCAGCCGAAAAAGCGGTCGAAATCGTGGTCCAGGCTCAGAATCATCTGCTCCTCGAACTCCGAATCCGGACCAAACTGGTGCCCTTGAATGTCATTTGCCGAAAGCGAAATCGTCACCACGTCGGTTACGCCATTTTGCCCGAGCTTTTCGCCCTCAATCAGCGCCTTGGCAAGATCGAGCTCGTAGCTGTTCGCCGCCGGCGTTCTGCCCACCAAATCGTAGAACTGCGTGGTGTCGTCGGCGTTGGCTTCATGCTCCGCCTGGGCAATTCGTCCGCTGGCGTTGAACGATTTTGCCCATTCCGGCAGGTGGTCCATATAGTAGGTCGAGGTCGTAAATTGCCCGCTTGCCGGGTCGATCCAAAAAGCGGCGTTGGCCGACTGCCCGGCCGGCAAAATCGCTGCGCGGTCCTTGAGCGACACGCCGTACACCCTCGATTTGCCTTGCGTCGCCAGGCGTAGCTCGTCACCCAATGTCGTTGCGCGCAGGTTTAGGGGCGAAGCTCCGACGACGAAGTCGGTAGCCCAGGATGGCGCGCCCGGCTGGTTTGCCGGAATCGAATCGTGCGGCAGGTCAACCAGCTTGTAGCGCTCATCCTCGACCGAGCTCACCTGCGTCTCAAACGATCTCGCCGCATCCCACCACTCATTTGCTTCGATCCCGTGCCCGTCCGTGTAGGCGCCAGTGCCGATGGTGGCGTGTCCGGGCGCGGTCTTGGTGTTGGCGTAGTCGTAGTAGCAGTCTGTGAACCAGGCGCCCTCGTCCATGAATAACTTGAACCCACGGCCTTTGAACTCCGCGCGGTCCCGGTTCAGATAGTCGCCGCGAAACTGGTCGATGACGAGAATGACGACCAACTTTGGCTGCCCGGCGTAGACCTGGGGCTGCGCCGACCTTGAACCGATCACGATCAAAAGAAAAACAAGGCAAAGGCAGAATCTGCGGAAAAGAACATATGCTCTGAAGGGCATGAGCCAATTCTAAACAGGCTGATGTTAAAACCGCGCGACAAGGGATGATGCTCATGATTCCCCGATGGGCTGCCCTTGTCTTGATCGTCAGCGCAAAAAAGAGAAAAGCGGCCCCCGACGGAGGCCGCTTTTTTGATTTGCGAATAAGAAGAACTCTATGCGTTGACAGGCTCGCTTGCGGTGACGTTGACAGGAGTCAGCCACCCAAAGCGGTCATGTTTCAGTCCATTGGCAATCGCAAAGAATTCATCTGCAATTTTCTGCGTAATCTCGCCCGTCTTTCCGTCGCCGATGACGATCCGATCGATCGACCGGATGGGCGAAACCTCCGCAGCAGTTCCCGTGAAGAAAACCTCATCTGCAATGTAAAGCAGCTCGCGCGGAATCGCCTGCTCCAACACAGTGAAACCCAGGTGACGCGCGATGGTCAGCACGCTGTCGCGCGTAATGCCTGACAACGCCGAATTCGCCAGGGGCGGCGTGTAGAGCACACCGTTGCGCACCACGAAGACATTCTCGCCGGAGCCTTCGCTGACCAGGCCATTGACGTCCAGGGCGATCCCTTCGGCGTAGCCATTGATGTCCGCTTCCATGCGAATCAATTGCGAGTTCATGTAGTTCGCTCCGGCTTTTGCCAGGGCAGGCATGGTGTTCGGCGCCAGCCGATTCCAGCTCGAGATGCACACGTCCGCGCCGCCGTGTCCCGGCATGTACTTACCCCACGGAAAATTCGCGATATACACTTCGATAGGCGATCCCTTGGGGCTCACCCCAATCTCTCCATAGCCGCGCAGCACGATGGGCCGGATATAGCAGGGCGCAACTCCATTGGCTTCAATCACATCCACCACTGCGGCACAAAGTTCATCGAGGCTAAACGGTAGATCCATTCGATAAATCTTGGCGGAATCGAGAAGTCGCTGCATATGCTCCGGAAGGCGAAAAACGGCCGAGCCCTGCGGTTGGGCGTAGCAACGGATCCCTTCAAATACGCTGGAGCCATAGTGGACCACGTGGCTCATCACGTGAATATTGGCTTGCTCCCAGGGAATGAGATTCCCGTTATGCCAGATTTTTGATGTTGTCTGTATGGGCATGGGGATGGACAGCTCCTTCGTTCGCGATCATGCGAATATCTCACAGCCTACCGCGAGCGGGGTATCGATGTCACGGGATGGAATCTCACAGGACAACCGCCGTAACAGTACTTTGATATTCTTCGCATCCAATCGGGATGGCGCATCGTTGAATTCACAGGTGAGGAGAAGAGATGCAGGGTCTGCAGGGAAAAGTAGCCATCGTGACAGGCGCAAGTTCGGGGATTGGGCAGGGGGTTGCGATCCGGCTGGGCTCCGAGGGCGCCAAGATCATTGTCGATTACGTCGGGCATTCGGAAGGTGCAGAAGAAACGGCTCGCGCGATCAAGGATGCGGGTGGCGATGCCGAGATCGTGGCAGCCGATGTGACGAGCATCGATGCCGTTCGCGCTCTGGTTGACGCTGCATGGACCCACTTTGGCTCTGCGGACATCCTCGTCAACAATGCGGGGATGGAGAAAAAGTCGGATTTCTGGGACACGCCCGAGGCCGACTACGACAAAGTCATGGCCGTCAATCTGCGGGGGCCATTCTTCCTCTCGCAGGCATTCGTGCGCCGTTTGCGCGACGCAAAAAAGCCGGGCCGGATCATCAATATCAGCTCGGTCCACGAGGACATGGTTTTTCCGGGATTCGCGACGTATTGCTGCAGCAAAGGCGGGCTGCGCATGTTGATGCGCGATCTGGCCGTAGAACTCGGACCGCTTGGGATCACGGTCAACAATGTCGCTCCCGGCGCGATCGCCACGCCGATCAACAAATCGCTGCTTGAGAACAAGCCTGAGCTTAATGCGCTGCTGGGAAACATTCCGCTGCGGCGCCTTGGTACACCCGAGGACGTGGCGGGACTAGTGGCGTTTCTGGCTTCCGACGACGGTGCCTACATCACCGGATCGACCTTTGTCGTCGACGGCGGACTGATGCGAAACTACCGCGAGCAATAGCTGCGCAGCGAAACCGTGAGTCGCGTGACTAAGATCGCGCAACTAACAAGATATGGCTGCAAAGATCGAGGATTATGCTCTCATCGGCGATTGCGAGACTGCTGCGCTCGTCGACCGCAATGGCTCCATTGACTGGCTCTGCTGGCCTGACTTCTCGTCCGATGCCTGCTTTGCCGCGCTGCTTGGGACCAAGGAAAACGGCTACTGGAAGATCGCTCCGACGCAAGGAGAGTTTCAGACCACACGCCGCTATCGCGACCACACGTTGATTCTAGAAACCACCTTCGAGACCGCCGAGGGGGCCGTCTGCCTCACCGATTTCATGCCCGCCCGGGGCACCCACTCCGACGTCTTCCGCATCGTGCAGGGCATCCGGGGAAACGTCCCCATGCGCATGGATCTGTCCCTGCGTTTCGACTACGGACGCACCATCCCCTGGGTGACCCACATCCCGCACGGAGTGCGCGCGGTCGCAGGCCCCAATCTTGCCATCCTCCACGCCTCTGTCCCGGTGCGCGGCGAGGATCTCACCACCGTCGCCGAATTCACCATAAGCCGCGGCCAGAGCGTGCAATTCTCGCTAACTTACGGCCTCTCCTATGAGCCTGACCCGCGCAAAATCGATCCCGAAAAGGCATTGAAAGCCGCTGAAGAGTTTTGGCGCCACTGGTCTGGCAAGCTGAAGCACGAAGGCCGTTATCGCGATGCGATCGAGCGATCGCTGATCACGCTCAAGGCCTTGACCTTCCGGCCGACCGGCGGCATCGTCGCCGCCGTGACGACGTCTCTACCTGAGGCCATTGGTGGCGTACGGAACTGGGACTATCGTTTTTGCTGGCTTCGGGACACGACCTTTACGTTGCTCGCACTCGCCAACGGAGGCTACTTCGATGAAGCCCTCGCGTGGCAGGATTGGCTGCTCCGTGCGCTCGCAGGCAGTCCCGACCAGGTGCAAATCATGTACGGAATCAAAGGCGAGCGGCAGCTTGTCGAATGGGAGGTTGGGTGGCTTACAGGCTATGAAAACTCGCAACCGGTGCGGATTGGCAATGCTGCGTCGTTACAGTTGCAGCTTGATATCTACGGAGAAATGCTCGATTGCTTTTTTCATGCGCAACACAGAGTCGCTCGCCACTCGGAAGACGATTTCCGCGTGCTGATTCGGCTCCTCAAGCATCTCGAGGAGATCTGGCAGCTGCCGGATCAGGGCATCTGGGAGGTGCGCGGGGAGCCCCAACACTTTACGTATTCAAAGGTGATGGCTTGGGTTGCGTTCGATCGCGCCGTATTGCTGGCGGAGCAGCTCGATTATGAAGCTCCGGTTGAGAAATGGAAGTCTCTTCGCGACACGATTCATGCCGAGATCTGCGCTCGCGCCTTTAGCCCGCAAAAAAACAGTTTCGTGCAAGTCTATGGGTCGGAGCAACTCGATGCCTCCCTGCTTTTGATGCCCCTCGTCGGTTTCCTGCCTGGCACCGATCCCCGTGTCGTTGGAACCGTGGAAGCCATTGAGCGGGAGCTGATGCATGACGGATTGGTCCTGCGGTACAACACGGCAAAGGTCGACGACGGCCTGCCGCCTGGGGAAGGCGTGTTTCTCGCGTGCAGCTTCTGGATGGTCAGCAGCCTGAAGGCGATTGGCCGTCTTCACGACGCCCGCGTGCTGTTCGATCGCCTGCTTGCGCTCCGCAACGACCTTGGCTTGCTCTCGGAGCAATACGATCCACAACGCAAACGCTTGGTCGGCAACTTTCCGCAGGCCTTCTCGCACATTGCATTGGTGAATGCAGCTTTCGATCTGGATGACGGCGCCGGAGTTCGCCAGCGCGCTCATCGCCATCCAAAGAAGCGGTCTTCGAACACGAGTCCCTCGCCAACGAAACGTCACGAACGTGCCGCACACGTCTCATCGCGCGACAGGAAGTAAGCTTTTTTCCCGCTCCGCTGCAAAGCACTCTGGCAGAATTCCTTCTCGTCAAGCTCACACGATCACGAGAATCTCCTAAGACTTTAGTTGACAACCAGCGCACATCGGGGCTAATCTCCTAAAACAATAGGAGAGAGCGTGAAGAAAGAATCGACTAAGGTCACCCTGACGAAGCTGGAACTGAAGATCATGCAGGTGATCTGGAGGTGCGGCAGCAGTACGGTCAGCGCGGTCCAGACGGAGTTGGAGCCGGCGCTGGCCTACACAACCGTGCAAACCATGCTGAATATTTTGGAGCGCAAGGGAAAGCTTACGCGGGAGCTGCAAGGGCGCGCCTATGTATACAGTGCCCGGGTGACCGAAGACAAGGCATTGGGACAAGGGCTGCGCGACCTGATCGACCGCATGTTCGGAGGCTCGAGCGAGGACCTGGTCATGAGTCTCCTCAAGAGCGGCCAGATCGACGCGAGAAAGCTCGCAGAGCTGACCAAGCGCTTCAACAAAGAAGGGAACAAGCAGTGAACAATCTCGAGTCATGGATGCTCGTATCTTCTGAACTCGTTGTGGCAGGTTCCGCTGCTCTTTGCCGCAGGCTGGGTGATGGCGCAGCTGCTGAAGAGGGTTGGTGCGGAAGCCGAGCACCGCGTATGGGTCGGCGTTTTGCTTCTGCAGAGTCTCCTCCCGGCTTTTTCTGTACTGCCGTGGGCGGGGCTGCAGAGAGCATTGAGTTGGTTTGACGATGCGCATGGAAGCGGTGATGCTCGTGTGTCCGTGGTGATGGGTGGAGGCACGCGGCTTGGTGTTGTTCATTTGCCGGAGACGTTGCTGACAGCAATTGCCGTTGTTTATGGCGGGGTGTGCGCCTACTTCATCGCGAGGTTTGTGTGGCGATGCAGACGACTCGTGGTGTTGCGGAACGGAACCGGCGCGGCTTCCTTGACTGGGGAAGCCGCCAACGTGTGGATGCGTTGCTCGAAGCAATTCGGGATCGAAGACACGTCAATTCACATGTCTTCGCAGATCTTTGGACCAGTCACCTTTGGGATCTTTCGAAGATTGGTGCTGCTGCCCTCGGGCATGATCGCCGGCTTGCCCGAAACCGACCTGCACGCGGTGATCGCGCACGAGTTCGCGCACCTGCGCCGGAACGACTTTCTGAAGAACCTGGTTTATGAATTTCTCTCCCTGCCGGTGAGCTACCATCCGCTGCTCTGGCGCGCCCGCGAACGGCTCACGGAAACACGGGAGATGGTTTGCGATGAGATGGTGGCTGTTCTCTCTGGCAGAGATGAATATGCACACTCGCTTCTGCGGTTGGCCTCTCTGCTCCTTGAGGGAGTGCCGGTCCGAACTCCTCACGCCATCGGGATTTTCGATGCCAACACGTTGGAAAGGAGACTTATGCGACTTACTGAGAAACAGAAAGAGATTCGAGGCACGGGGCGATTTGCGATCGCAACTGCTTGCGTCCTCTTAGGTGCTGGGACATGTGCGTCGGCCCTGGCTTTGGCGACGAACGTGGATGGAATGGTCGCCATCGGCGGCGAGTCGCCAAAATCCGACGGACCTCACTCGGTTCCCGCCGGCGAAATGGTGAAATACGTGATCACCAAGGTCCCTCCCGTCTACCCCGTGGACGCGAAGAAAGCAAGAATCCAGGGGAAGGTGGTCCTGAACGCAATTATCGGAAAGGATGGGGCGGTCGAAAACCTAAAGGTCGTCTCGGGTCCGAGTGAATTGCAGCAGTCAGCGATGGATGCGGTGCGGCAGTGGGTCTACCGGACTTTTCTGGTCAATGGACAGCCTGTGGAAGTGAAGACCACGATCAACGTCATCTACAAACTTGGGCCAATCCCCGATTTGAAGTGAGAGTCAAGAAGCCCAGAATCGGCTTCGAGCCAAGTTTACCTGCGAATGAGGGCTGGGATTGATCCCAGCCCTTTCTTGTCTGGAAATCCCGCGGATCGAACTCTGACTTGTGCGGCTTCGTTGCGCAGTCGCGTATGCTACCGTGCAATCGTGCCCACTTCAAGACAACGACGCCTCTTGCCTGGCTTGACGGTTGCGGATGGATTCATGCGTCACCCATTCGACTTGGAAAATGGTGTGCGCACCAGCGGGCTGGTTGCCGGCCGGAACCTAAAAAGCGGGCATCGGCACGACCGCCAAATCACGGCTTACTACGGCGTCGCTCCTTCCGTTTTTCGCTCTCTGGTGCGGATATGGCGGCGAACGAAGCCGGCGGCGCCGATCGGGGAGTTTACGTTTATAGATATTGGCGCGGGCATGGGACGTGGCGTGCTGCTCGCCGCTGAAATGCGATTTGCTCGCGTGGTGGGCGTCGAGTTGCACCCAACACTGGCGCGGATCGCTCGCGGCAATCTGCGACATTGGCGAGCATTGGGCCGTGTTCACGTACCCACCCGGATCTATTGCGGCGACGCGGCTGAGTTTGCATTTCCGAAGGGACCGTGCCTCCTCTTCCTCTTCAATCCCTTTGGAGCGAAGGTCATGCGGCGTCTGCTGAAGCGGCTTGCGGCCGATTTCGCCGGCCGCGCGCACGAACTGGATCTCCTCTATGTGAACAACGAACAGGAAGCGGAGTTGGAACGGCACGCTGGATTTCGGCGATTGTTTTTTGGCAAAATCGATCGTTCCCGCGCCGACGCGAAGGCTGATCATGCCATCCTGACCAATCAGCCAGACGGCGAGTATGCCTTCGCACGCTATGAGGACTGCTCGATCTGGAGGTGGGTTGGCTGAGCGCTCGAAAGGGCCTCGGCAAACATTTTGATCGGCAAGATTTGACGGCTTCGCCGTGCAGGTTGAGAGTAGGTGGTGCCTCGAATGTTGTGCTTTTTGCCAATGGCAAAAGGGAAAAGGTGCAGGGCGGTTCTGTTCACTTGCGGATCTACGGAGTAATACCTTGAAAGAGCCACGTTTGATTCTGGGAATTGGTGAGTTATTGTGGGACATCTTGCCGGAGGGTCCGCGATTGGGGGGCGCCCCGGCAAACTTCTCTGTGATGGCTGGGCGTCTCGGCAACCACGCGGCCATCTTGAGCCGGATCGGGCGCGACGACCTGGGGAGGAAAGCAGTGAGGGTCCTTGATCCACTGCCCGTCGACACGGGGCCCCTGCAGGTTGACCCGGCGCACGAAACAGGCCGTGTGACGGTCACATTCAAGAAGGGGCAGCCGGAGTACACGATTCATCAGCCGGCAGCATGGGACTCGCTTGAGCTTTCGGATGATTGGCTCCAGATGGCCGAGCGAGCCGACGCCATCTGTTTCGGATCGCTGGCACAGCGCAGCGTGGAGTCGCGCCAGACCATTCAGACACTTGCAGCGCAGACATCCTCGGCGTGCATTCGCGTCTACGACGTGAATTTGCGCGCTCCGTTCTATTCCGGCGAGATTGTGCAGGAGTCTCTGGAACTGGCTACGGTGGTCAAGATGAACGACGCCGAAGTTCCGCAGGTCTTGGCCCTGCTCGGATTGCCCTTAAACGAAGAATCCGTTTCGGTCCGTTTGCGTGTAGGTGCCGAACGCCTACTCACAGAATTTCCGACACTCCAGATGGCCGCGATCACCTGCGGAGATTGCGGAAGCTTGCTCGTCACCCGGGACGAATGGCACCGGCATCCCGGAATTCCGGTGCAGGTGGTCGATACGATCGGCGCAGGGGATGCGTTCACGGCCGCTTTGACCCACTACATGCTGCGAGGGGCCGATCTCCCGACGCTCAATGAGGCGGGAAACCGCTGGGGGTCCTGGGTTGCATCGCAATCCGGCGCCATGCCAGCGCTTTCTGAGGCGGTGCGCGCCGGGCTCGCGGCGGCCATCGAAGCCGAAGCCTGAAGACGACGGCAAGTCATTCCCATTTCATTATTGGCAAAGTCTGGCAAGATTGTATAGACAAACTCGTTCAGTTCTGGACCCTCGGTGCCAAGGACCCCAGCTGAGCGGATCGGCGCGTCGAGCGAAAGGGTACAAGATGGCACGGCCACGAAGGTCCGCAAGCAAGCTGACGGCCCTCCCCGATACCGAATCCGGTCAACGGGTCGCGAAGCATCGCCGGATCTTTGACCGTCTGTTCGCAAGCATTCAGTCCGGAGAGCTCAAAGCCGGGGACCGTCTGCCCAGCGAAGCGGAACTGGGCAAGCTCTATGAAGCATCCCGCATTACGGTGGCCAAAGCAGTGCTCGATCTGCAGCGGATCGGCCTGGTCTCGCGCAGGCCGGGTGCGGGTACGCACGTGCTGGGCCAGCAGCAAACAGCCGGCCGCACCTTCGGCCTGTTGATCCCTGAGCTCGGCCTGACCGAGATCTTTGAGCCCATCTGCCATGGAATGATGCGCACATCCTTTGCGCGCCCGGAGGCTCTGTTGTGGAGCAACGCCTCTACGCCGGTCCGTGACACCGCAAAGGAGGCCGAGCAGCTTGTCCAGTCCTTCATTCTGCAAAAAGTGGCTGGAGTCTTTTTTGCGCCTCTCGAATTGACGCCGGAGAAAGAGTCCGTCAATCGCCGCGTTGCGCGCAGCCTCGAACGCGCGCAGATTCCGCTGGTCCTGCTGGACCGCTGCTACATGCCCTATCCCGAGCGATCAGGTCACGATCTGGTAGGAGTAGATAATCGGCGCGCCGGGTTCATCGCGACTGCGCATCTGCTTGGTCTCGGAGTGAGCAATCTTGCCTTTATTGGGGAAGAGCACGCTGCCAACACGGTGGATGCTCGCATCACCGGATTCCATGAGGCTCTGCGCGCATTCGATCTCGCGGCAGGCAGGGACGCGGTTTGGCGCGGAAGTCCGCAGGATGAAGGATTTGTACGGAAACTGCTCAACCTCCAGCGACCGGAGGGCATTGTGTGCGCCAACGACCTGACCGCGGCTCGCCTGATGCAGACTCTGCTGGCATTCGATGTGCGCATCCCCGAAGATGTGCGCATCGTGGGAATGGACGACGTAAAGTACGCCGGCTTTCTGCCCGTCCCGCTTACGACAGTCCACCAGGATTGCGCCGGAATCGGCGCCCTGGCAATGGCCACGATGCTGGAACGATTGGAGCACCCGGAACTCCCCGTGCGCGATGTCCTTGCGCCGATCAAACTGGTGGTGAGGCGGTCGTGCGGAGCTCATCTTACCAAGGCAAATGCGCATGCCTAATGGAAATCGCTCCGCCTCGTCCTGACGCCTCCGTCCGCTGCTTTAAAGTATAGAGACTGTGATTATTAACCTGGCCAGACGCGCGCACGACCACAATTGGGAACTCGATCCGATCACGCGATCGCTGCTGGATACGGACTTCTATAAGCTGCTCATGCTGCAGTTTATCTGGAAACATTTCCCCAAGACGCGGGCCACGTTCTCACTCATGAACCGCACTTCCTCGGTTCCGCTCGGCCATATCGTGAACATCGACGAGTTGCGAGAGCAATTGGAGTCGACGAGAAAGCTCCGCTTCCACAAATCAGAACTGATCTGGCTCGCGGGCAACACATTCTATGGCAAGCGCGGCATGTTCGAGCCTGCATTTCTTGAGTGGCTGGAGAGGGACTTTTGTCTGTCGGATTTCGACCTAAGTATCAAGGAAGGACAAATTTCTCTCAGTTTCGAGGGTCTATGGACCGAGACAACGATGTGGGAGATTTATGTACTCTCGGCAATCGACGAGCTGAAAACGCGTGCCAGCCTCAAACGTCTTTCCGAACTCGAACTCGACATTCTTTATGCGCGTGCGAAGACCCGCCTGTGGGAGAAGATGGAGCGCCTTCGGGACGTGCCGGGACTGAATGTCAGCGATTTCGGAACTCGACGCCGGCACAGTTTTCTTTGGCAGGAATATGTGGTGACGGCCATGGCAGATGTGCTGGGCTCGAATTTTGCCGGCAGCTCCAACACGTTCCTCGCCTACAAACATGATCTTGAGGCCATCGGCACCAACGCGCACGAGTTGCCCATGGCGCTCGCCGCCCTGGCGAGTTCCGATGAGGAGCTGAAGTCGGCACAGTATCGGATGCTTGAGCTTTGGCAGCAAACGTATCAAGGAGAGCTCCTGATTCTGCTCCCCGACACTTTCGGTACGACTCAGTTTTTGCGGGACGCACCCGAGTGGGTGGCGCAGTGGACCGGCCAGCGCATTGACAGCAAGGATCCGTTCCTTGCCGGAGACGAGTACATTGCATGGCTGCAAGAGCGCGGATGCGATCCGCGTAAGAAACGGCTCATCGCCTCCGACTCGCTGGATGTCGACGCCATCCTTTCGTTGCATGCCTATTTCGGAGGAACGCTTCGCAACGGCGCGTCGCCCGCGGAGTTCAGTCACGCGAGAGATTTTCTGGACGAGCGCAAATGGATTCTGAATCGGCGCATTCGATTCAGCGCCGGGTGGGGCACATTGCTGACCAACGATTTTCGCAATTGCAACCCCCACGGCGATGAGCGGTTCGATCCCGTGAGCCTGGTTTGCAAGTTAAGCGAAGTGGACGGTCGCCCTGCCGTGAAGCTATCGGACAATTACTCCAAGGCGATGGGACCGCCAGCGGAGATCAGTCGCTACCGGCGTGTATTTGGTACGGCCGGGGTTGCCAATGTGCCGGTTCTTACGTGAAGAACTTTGCCAGCCACACGGGAACCCAAAACGGCATAAAAAGAATCAGTTTGTGGGAGACGTGGCTGGCGGCGGAACCGGCCAGTGTTTTGCGCGCAGGAAGACGACGATCTGAGCTGTTTCGGCATCGGTCAGTGAATCCGAGAAAGGTGGCATCTTCTGCCCCCCATTCTGAATCTGCTCCGTAATCTTTGCAGGGGTCCAGAACTTGTTCTTGCGAATATCGACGAGCGCCGGAGCCTTCCGCGTGCCCTCACCATTTGCACCATGGCAGTGAGCGCATCCCTTATCGCGAAACAGGGCTGCTCCGGCGATTTGATCGCCCTTTGAATCGGCAGCAAACATCGGATATGCGAAGATTCCGGCTAGGAACAAAGGGGCTAAATAAGAAGATCGCAGGGTCACGTCGATTATTTTCGCATGGCGCAGTCCGAGCGGTTGAGTGTGAAGGATCATGGCGCGGGAGACGAGTTTGTTTGCCTCGCAATTGAGGATCGAATTGGGCGCACGCAACCGGCTTTATGCGCGGGGCCGAGCGCACGTGGAAAGCTACGGCAACCCACCGGTCATCGTGTATGCGCCGGACGAAACGCGGCATGGCAATTTTTTCGAGGCAGCGTATGCTGCGATCCTGGCGCGGCCGGAATGGTTGCGGCGTTTCGATAAGATTCACGCGCAGGCGCGGTCGCTGCCGAAAGTCGAAAGGAAATGGCGTGAACTTGACTCCTCTATGAGTTCGGATGCCCTCCTGATGAATGTGTTCTGCACGCCGAGCGTAACCGATTCGCCAGCCGTGCGGAACCTGCTCGGCATTGACTCCGACGAAATGCCGGATTTTGGATGGAAGGCGCGCGTGCCGCTTGCAAACGGCCGGTTCGACCGCACAGAAGTGGACATGCGCTGGGGAGAATTGCTGGTTGAGGCGAAGTTGACCGAGTCGGACTTTCAGAACTGTTCGACATTGATGATCGAGCAATATCGGGACCTTGATGCAGTGTTCGAGCGCGATCTCTTGCCGCGTGCGCAGATCGTGACCGGTAGACGCAAGGTGTCCATTGAGTTCCCGGAGGAGTATTCGCAGGAAGAAGTCGTCGTTCCGGCAGAGAATTGGGAACCGCACATCTGGCCGGTCGAACCGGAGACGACCGGCGGATATGCGAGCTATCAGCTCATACGCAATGTGCTCGCGGCCTACGCGCAGGGGGCGAGCTTTTGCGTGATTCATGATGTGCGCCGGCCCGATCTCCGCGAAGCCTGGTTCGAGGTGATGCGCGCTGTAAGGGACGCTGCGCTGCGGGTGCGGCTCAAGGTGCTTACATGGCAGGAACTGGCTGCCGTGCTCCCGGAAGACTTGCGGAGATTTCTGAATGCAAAGTATGGGATTGTCGCACCCGGTGAAGCGTCATCACCAATCGAAGCGATGATCACGCGCGATGCTTGCTGACTCTGCGAAAATTCGTTGGCCCGTTCCGCCAGAATCCCAATACGCTTGCGAGAATGATCATCGGACATCGCCGGGAAGCGGAGCGGCGGCGGGCAACTCGAAGAGCTGAAGCGCGCCCTCGTTCAGTACGGCGAGCCAGCGTCCCGATGGAGAAAGAGCAACGTTTCCGCCCGCATCAAACACTGGGCTAATCGCGGTCTCCATCACAACCTTGCCATCTGCAGCATCGAATACTCGCACCACCTGACCCTTTACGTCCTTTACCCAAAGTGTCTGCCCATCTGTGCTGGGCGAGTGCTTGAATACGATGGTTTCGCGGACAAAGCGCGAGCCGTTTTGCGAAAGCACGAACAGCGGCGGGACAACGGCAATCGGCGTCTCGTCCTGCCAAAGCAAGCGCCCGCCAGTGGAGACAGCCACGAGTTTGGGGATATGGCCTTCCGTGCAACCAGCTACCAGCATTTCCTGATTGGAGGCAAAAAAAGACGTGGGGAGGCATGTCGATTCCACGTGCCCCAAAACTTGGCTACCACCGCTGAACTTGCTCAGCGTTAGGGACCACTGATCGAGTCGCTCGTGGACAGTCTCGAGAGAGCCCTCGGAGCTGATCGGCATTGGGGCTGCGGAGTTGGCATGTCTGGTCGAGAGCACCTCTCCGGATTCAAACCGGATGAGGCGCTCGGCGATATGCGCCAGAGCCGGGTCTGGATCCGGGGTTGGCCCGATTCGAGTTCCGAGGGGCAGAACTTTCCTCGTTCCCATAGTGTTGGTGCTATCGAAGTGTGCAGCGGGATCGACTGAGCGCGCGAGGAGGAACTTTTCCGCGGGGTCGAGGCGCAGGGCAAGGAATTGTCCGGGAAGAGGAGCAAGGGGCTTTGTCTTGAGGGTCGCGTCGCCTGTCTCGAGGCCTGCTCGATCACGCAGCAGGAAATGCCCGTCCCGGAGGAACCAGAGGTAGGAACCGCGATCGGGCAGCGTCCACACAGTCTCGGATTCGACTTTGCCATCCGGCAGGGTCAAGACAACGGCGCGCATTTGGCGCTCCGCGCTGACGTTGCCAGCATCCTCTTCCCGCGAAAGCAAGCCATGTGCGCGAAAGCTGAACAGCAAATGGTTCTCATCGACGAAACCGAGGGTGACGAGACTCTGGTTGCGTCCCAGATAGGTCGGCCCAGGAGGACCATAGCCGAGCGGCGCGGTGGAGATGGAGAACGCTGGAGACAGGGTGGGGATCGGCGGGAGCTTGTCGGGAGTCTTGTGTTTCTTCACGCGCGGAGGAACGTCGCCTGGAAGCATGATGGGATCGAACTGCGCGCGGGCGACCAAGCCTGAACAGGCCCCAAGGACCAGAAGTGCTGTCGGCAGGCCGATCCGCCTCAGAAGAGTGAACCGCGATGTCGTCATCGAAACCATTTTCGCCGATTCACCCGCAGTCCGCTCCTCTTCATTCGGTGTCTGTGAATTGATTGTTCCGTGTGCGTTTACTTGTCATGTCTAAGGAGTTGCCGGCGCTTAGCAGCCAACGGTTCATAACGTGGGATGAATGGTGAAAATACCGGTCCGATTCGCGTGACCCAAGTCACACTCGCTTAGCCAAGGGACACCCGAAACTGGTACGTTGAAGCAGAAGGCTGTTTCAGAAAATGGTGTCAAATCCTTATTTTTCATTAGCTGTTCTTTTCGAGGCGGCCTTGGGGTTTGGTCTCGCTCCGTTGGGGCTGGCTTGGCTCTGGGGAAAAGCGTTTGCGCCGGCGAAACCGAACGCGATCAAGAATGCCATTTACGAGTGCGGCTTGGAATCCAAGGGCGATGCCTGGGTGCAATTCCGTTCGGCTTACTACCTCTACGCCATCATTTTTCTGATTTTCGACGTCGAGGCAGTATTTTTGCTTCCATTTGCTGTGGCGTTTACGGGACTTGGCATCAGCGCGTGCCTCGCCATGCTGGTATTCGTGCTGTTGCTGGTCGAGGGGTTGGCCTGGGCGTGGGCAAAGGGCGTGTTGACCTGGGCGTGAAAAACGCAGGGAATAGCCACCCCACGGACGAAGACCTGTCCGCGGGGACCCCGCCAGAGAACAGGGAATAGGGAATAGAGACCGGCTCAATAAGAACTGCGATCTGTGAAGTGGAGCGGAGCGACCGATGGCTGTGGATGAGGGACTGAAGATCGAGCTGGGCAAACAGGGCGTATTCGTCACGTCTCTTCAGGAACTGTACAACTGGGGACGGCGCAGTTCAGTTTGGCCGATGCAATTTGGGCTCGCGTGCTGCGCGATCGAGATGATTGCGACCACCATGGCCCGCTATGACATAGCGCGTTTCGGAGCGGAGGTGTTTCGCCCCTCGCCGCGCCAGGCCGACATGATGATCATCTCCGGCACGGTGACGAAGAAGATGGCGCCGCAGGTGGTGCGGCTCTATAACCAGATGGCCGAACCGAAGTACGTGATTGCGATGGGGGCCTGCGCCATCTCCGGAGGCCCGTTCAAGCAGGGATATAACGTGCTGAAAGGCATCGATCGTTACATCCCAGTAGATGTGCACATCCCGGGATGCCCGCCGCGACCTGAGGCGCTTTTGCAGGCGCTCATGACTCTCCAAAAGAAGATCGATGGACAGCCTTTGACCGGCGAAGGCCGCCCGCGTTTTCTCGACGCAGAGGCACAGGGCGAGTTTCCGGTGCCGACCCAGGGGGAACACGATCTGGAACCGACATCGAATCCAGGTGTTTGGCCGGTGCCGGTGGTGATCAAGTAACAGGGAACATGAACAGCGACCCCACGGACGGGGACCTGTCCGCTGGGACCCTGACTGGAATAGGAACAGATTTGAAAACGGTTGAGGGAATCAAGGCGGCGATCGAAGCAGAGGTCCCGGGCGCAAAGGTCAGTCTAGTGACCAATCCCGGCCCGAGCGGGCAGCATTCTCTGCTGATCCCACAGGAACACGCCTTGAACGTCGCAACATTCCTGCGCGATGATGCGGAACTGGCCTTGGATTTCCTCTCGAATGTCACTGGAGTGGATTGGCCGGACAAGGAGATCGCCGAAAAAGTTAAAGTGACACGTCAAGTTGTGAAGACCGTAGATGGAGTAGAGCAGACCGTCGACGAGCAAGTCGAAGAGACGCGCAAACGCATTGAGCCTGGGTATCTGGAAGCGGTGTACCACTTGTATTCGATGGTGAAAAAACACGGGCCGGTCGTGCTCCGCATGCGAACCACGAACAGGACAGACAGAGTGGAATTGCCGTCCTTCACGCCGATATGGCGCGCGGCTGAATTCCAGGAGCGAGAGATCTTCGACTTGTACGGAATCGTCTTTGCAGGACACCCAGACTTGCGAAGGATCCTGATGTGGGACGAATTCAAAGATCATCCCATGCGGCGCGACTACGTGGAACCAGATGACTTCGAATATGAGCCGACGGCACACGATGAGGTGCTGGCGCGCGCACAGGCGCATAAGAGCAGAGAACAGGGAACAGGGATCAGGGATCAGGAGGCTGCCAAAGCAGCGACTACGACGGGAGCGGACCAATGAGCGCGCCGCCGACTGACATCTCGATCAAGCTTGCGCGCCAGGAAGGCTGGAATCGCCCGCCGTTGATTGAACCGGACGGCGAGGGCGAACTGCTTGAGCTGGCGATGGGGCCGCATCACCCTTCGACGCACGGGGTGTTTCGCATGGACGTGGCGCTCGACGGCGAGCGCGTGATCAGGTTGAAGCCGGTCTTCGGCTACTTGCATCGCAACCACGAAAAGATCGCTGAGAAGGCAACCTATCTGTCCTCCATGCCCTATACGGACCGGCTGGATTACTTCTGCTCGTTGACCAATAACTGGGCCTACGCGCTGGCTGTAGAGAAGTTGGTGGGGCAATTGGTTCCGGAGCGGGCCGAATATCTGCGTGTGATCCTCGCCGAGCTGACGCGCATACAGAATCATGCTTCGTCGATCGGTTTTCTTCTCCAGGAGATGGGCGCGAGCGGCACTCCACTGATGTACGCCTTTCGCGAGCGCGAAAAGATTCTGGATTTATTCGAGAGCCTGACCGGATCGCGCATGATGTGCAACTACATGCGTTTCGGCGGATGCCGTGTGGATGCCTCGCCTGCGTGGCTGGATGCGACGCGCAAAGTCGTCGCCGGACTTCCAGAATTCGTCGACGAATTCGAGAGCTTTCTGCGCACAAACGAGATCCTGATGGCGCGGGCGCAGGGCATGGGTGTTCTTCGGCCGGAGCTGGCGGTGAATGCCGGTGTTACCGGACCGATGTTGCGAGCTTCAGGCGTGAATTACGACATTCGCAAGGTTGACCACTACGGAATCTACGATCGCTTTAAATTCCGAGTGCCTCTGGGCGATCACTGGGATATTTACGACCGTTACATGGTCCGCATGCTTGAAATCCGCGAGTCAATTGGGATCCTGGAACAAGCTCTGAAAGAGGTTCCAGGCGGACCCATTATGGATGCGAAGGCGAAGCTTCGCGGATTCCGGCCGAAGCCGGGCGAGGCGTATGGCCGCATTGAGGCGCCGAAAGGCGAGCTCGGGTTTTATCTGATTAGTGATGGCAGTCCGAACCCGTACCGATACAGGGTGAGGCCGCCGAGCCTGATCAATCTGACGATTCTGGAAGATATGTGCCTGGGACATAACGTAGCCGATGTTGTCCTTATCTTTGGCAGCGTCGATATAGTGCTGGGAGAAGTGGACCGGTAGCTTTTAGCTCCTAGCTTCCAGCCGCTAGCTTAGGTGTGGCGGAAGAGGAGCGGAGGGAACACGGAGTGCAGAAACTAGTTCTTTCGCACACCGAGGAGCTAGAGGCTAGGAGCTGTTTTTATGCTGGGTGAAGGCATACTGAAGGGGCTGGCGGAGACGGCGAAGAATTTTGCCGGCAGCTTTGTCTCGGCCGAGCGGCTGACCACAGTCGAGTATCCGGAACAGCGGATACCAACTATTGAGGCGGCGCGGGTTTTTCCCTTTCTGGTCTACGACGGCAAGGATTGGGAAGCAGGGCTGCGCTGCGTAGCTTGCCAAATTTGCGAGAAAGAATGCCCTCCGAAATGCATCTATATAGACAAGAGCAAAGACAAGAAGCCGGATTTCGTGGGCAAGATGCAGATCTATCCTGCGCGATTCGACATCGACGTTTCAGTCTGCATGAGCTGCCAGATCTGTGTCGAGGTGTGTCCGTTTGAAGCCATCAAGATGGATACGGACTTTGAGCTGAGTACGACAGACCGATTCGGCGGCCTGCTCCATGATCGCAAACAGCTTGCAAAGTCGAACGAGTATTATCACAAGATTCACCCCACCGAAGCTGCCGAAGTGGACGCGCGACTTGCTGAGGAGAAGGCGAAGGCTGATGCGAAAGCGAAAGCCGCGGCTGTAGCTGCCGCAGCAAAGGCGACTCCCGGCGCGGCATCCCCTGTTATTAAGGCTGCGGAACCAGTGACCGCTCCCAAGCCGGCTGGAGACGGAGAGTAAGCGATGCCCGAGAAAGCCGATCAGATATTCCTGATTCTGCGGGACTGGGTTGTGGGATTTCTGCCTGCAGGATGGCGGAGCTTTGCCTGCGTTGTGTTGGCGGTCATCGCGATTGTTGCGGTGTATCCCACACTGTTCGCACTCGCAGTGCTGCTGGAACGCAAGGGACTCGGCCGCATACAGAATCGCATCGGTCCCAATCGCGTGGGCCCGTTTGGGATTCTTCAGCCGATTGCCGATGCCATCAAATCTCTGACCAAGGAAGACATCGTGCCGACGAATGCCGATGCGGTCGTGCACTTTCTTGCGCCCGTATTTCTGGTAGTCGTCGCCTTCATGGGGTTCGCCGTGCTCCCCGCCGGCCGTAACTTGGCCCTTGTCGACATGGATGCGAGCCTGCTGTTTTACTTCGCCATGGGAGCTTCGACGGAGGTCTCCATCTTCATGGCCGGTTGGTCCAGCCATAATAAATACTCACTGCTTGGAGCCATGCGCGCGGTTGCACAAATGATCAGTTACGAAGTGCCTTTCCTGCTGTCGAGCGTGGTCATCGTCATGATGACCGGTTCGCTATCACTGGTAAAGATTGTGGAGGCACAAAATCAATACACATGGGGGATGCCGCACTGGAACATCTTTACCCCCTGGGGGTGCGCAGCATTTGTGATGTTTGCGATTGCGTCGACCGCGGAGACCAACCGTTCGCCCTTTGATTTGCCGGAAGGCGAGTCGGAGCTGGTTGCGGGATATTTCACCGAGTACTCCGGCTTCAAGTTCGCGCTGTTTTTTCTCGGCGAGTACCTCGGCATGTTGTCGATCTCCGGGTTGGGAACAACGCTCTTCCTGGGCGGCTGGTCAGCGCCTCTGGCCATTCTGAATTGGGTTCCTTCGTGGATCTGGTTCTTTTCCAAGGTAATGTTGTCGATTGTTGTCCTGATCTGGGTGCGTGGAACTTTGCCACGTCTCCGTCAGGATCAATTGATGAACTTTGCGTGGAAGTTTGTGTTGCCAATGTCGCTCCTCAACCTGATGGTTGCAGCGGTGTGGCGATTTATGGGCGAGGGCTGGCTGCGGTGGGTCGTCTGTTCGGCGATCCTGCTGCTCGTCTATGTTGCGGCGGGACGGTCGGGAATGCGAAGAGAACATTTTGGCCCGAGGACCTATCGCTATGCGGAATGATCGGCTTTTTTCCTTGGCCAGGATCGAAACAATCCGTTGGATGCGCTCGAAGGATGCCGTTTGGCTTGATCCTTTTCGAGAAAGGCTCGGGCCCCGATGAGCTTTGTATTTTGGCTTCTTGCGGCGATTACCGTTGCCGGTGGATTGGCCGCTGTGCTGCTGAAGAACCTCGTGCATTGCGCGCTGGCGCTCACCATTGTTTTCGCTGGACTGGCGTTGCTGTTTCTTCAGCTTGACGCGCAGTTCGCGGGTTTCGCGCAGATACTGGTCTATATCGGGGCGGTCGCCATTCTTGTCGTTTTTGCGATTTTGCTGACGCGCAGCTCGGAGACGCCGAAGGACGGCGGAGTCTTCAGCCACACATGGGCAGCAGGTCTCGTGATCGCCGCGGCGGTGTTTGCGGTGTTGGGCTGGGGGGTGTTGCAGAGTGTAACCGGATTGCCGCACGAAACGGCTGTTCCCAGCGTTACGGTGCAGCAGATTGGCAACGCGCTCATGGGGCGTTACGTGTTGCCGCTTGAGATCGTGGCGCTCCTGCTGACGGCGGCGCTCATCGGCGCAGTAATCGTGGCGATGCATGAAAAGGGAGACGTGAAGTGACGCCGCTCGCGGGATATCTTTTGGTGGCCGCGCTCTTATTCGCCATCGGTTTGGCCGGTGCACTGACGCGTCGCAACGCGATCCTGGTGCTGATCGGGATTGAGCTGATGCTGAATGCTGCGAATCTGAATCTGATCGCGTTCTGGCGCTACGGGCCGCATCCCGAGGCGCTGACAGGCATGATGTTTGCTATTTTTTCAATTGCTGTTGCAGCAGCGGAAGCGGCGGTTGGCCTTGGGCTGGTGATCTCGATTCATCGCCATGCGCACACGACGGACCTGGACGAGATCAACAGGATGAAAGGGTGAGCGAGTGATTCAAGAGGGGACTGCGTTCACTCCACAAATTGGTGAATCGGCGATTACGGGGATTCTTTGGCTGATTCCGTCTCTGCCGGTCATTGCCTCCGGCATCATCGCGTTGATGAAGCAGCCGCTACGCAGGCCGGCCGCGACGCTGGCCATCGGCTCTTTGAGCTGTTCTCTGCTGCTTTCTCTGTTTGCTTGCGGGCATGTCTTGATTGGTTGGGCGGGTGGCGTCGTAGTACGCGAGACCGTCAACTTCACCTGGATCCAGGTGGGCGTCGCGCGTGTAGATCTGGGCTGGGTGCTCGATCCATTGTCGGCCGTGATGCTGGTGATGGTGTGTTTTGTAGGTCTCCTGATTTTTATCTACTCCACCGGCTACATGGCCCACGACGAGAACTTCACTCGCTTTTTTTGTTTCTTGTCACTGTTTGCCGGCGCGATGCTCGGCGTGGTGATTGCCAACAGTCTGCTCCTGTTGTTCATGAACTGGGAATTGGTCGGGCTCACATCGTACCTGCTGATCGGTTTTTGGTACCAAAAGCCTTCGGCTGCCGCTGCGGCAAAGAAGGCATTCCTGACCACGCGCATTGGAGATGTGTTCTTTCTGCTTGGCATGGTGTGGCTGTTCGCGCAGACGGGCACGCTTCTTTTTTATAACGCCGGCATGGGATCGATGGAGGCACTGAAGCTGCATGGATTGTTGGCAGCACCCGCCGGTTTAGGCCTGACAGCGGCCGGTGCCATCGGTCTCCTGATCTTTGCCGGGGCTGCGGGAAAGAGCGGCCAGTTCCCGTTGCATGTCTGGCTTCCAGATGCGATGGAAGGCCCGACGCCCGTTTCGGCGCTGATTCACGCGGCAACCATGGTGGCTGCAGGTGTCTATCTGATTGCCCGCGTGTATCCGCTGATGCAGGCAGGCGCGCAGATTTCCTTGTCCGGAGAAGCGATTGGCACGACAACCGCGCTGACAGTCGTGACATGGGTAGGCACCCTAACGGCCGTCTTTGCCGCGCTCATTGCGGTTGCGCAGAACGATATCAAGCGAATCCTGGCTTACTCAACCGTATCTCAACTCGGTTACATGATGGCGGGTCTGGGCATGGGTGGAGTGGCTGTGGGCATGTTTCATTTGATTACGCATGCCTTCTTCAAGGCGCTGCTGTTCTTGGGCGCGGGCTCAGTGATTCATGGCTGCCACGAAGAACAGGACATCCGGCGCATGGGCGCCCTGAAAGTTGACATGCCGTGGACTTTTCTGACCTATGGAATCGGCATGCTTGCGTTGTGCGGATTCCCGCTTTTCTTCTCCGGGTTTTGGAGCAAGGACGGAATCCTCGAAGCAGCGCAGCATTGGAGCGTGGCGAAAGCGCCTTTTTATTTGCTCGTGTTCGGTGCACTGCTCACGGCGTTTTACATGACCAGGCAGGTGAGCTACGTGTTCTTCGGAAACTATCGCGGCCATAAAGAAGCGCACGAGAGCCCTCCGGTCATGCTGTTGCCCCTGCTAATCTTGGCATCCTTCGCAATGGCACTCGGTTTGATTGGCACTCCGGCGTGGCCATGGTTCAGGGCGTTCCTCGAAGGCCACGCGGCGAGATTCGAGCCCGGGCGGTTCATCGAGTCGAGCTTTTTGTTGCTCATGGTCACATCTTCTGTGGTGGTCATTTTCGGGCTTATATTGGCCTGGCGGATCTATGGAAACAAACAGGTCAACGCGGAGGAGCCGGATGCGCTGGAGCGTGTCTCACCCACGATTTGGACGCTTCTTGAGAACAAGTTCTATATCGACGAGCTCTACGGCGCAACGGTGATCGCCTTTTACTCGTGGTGGGCGCGGGTTGCGGACTGGCTGGACCGGCGCGTGTGGGGAGGCCTGGTATCTGGAGTTGCATGGCTCTTCCGCCAATGTGCGCAATTGAGCCGGTTGTTCGACGTCAACTGGGTTGACGGCGGCTTTGACAAAGGCTGCGACGAGTTGGCCAGCGGCGGCGGACTCATGTCTAGGATTGAGAGCGGACGAGTCCAGGTCTACATGCGGCTGCTTGCCCTGGCCGTCGTCTTGCTGACCGCGATTTTGATTTGGAGCAGCCGAGGATGAACGGACTTCCTCTGTTGACGCTGTTGACGATTCTGCCGCTGGTTGGCGCAGTGATCGCATTGATTGTGGGCAGGCACGCACGTGCCGCAGCGCTGCTCACGACGTTGGCCGCCCTGGCGTTGGCGCTTTTTGTTTGGACGAAGCTGCCGGCCGATGGATCGATTGGTTTGATCGAACGCGTGGCCTGGGCGCCTTCACTGGGCATTGAATACCACCTCGGTGTCGACGGGCTGGGAGCCCTGATGCTGGTGCTGTCGGCGATCGTGACGCTGATGAGTGTCGACGCGGCGCACCGGGTGCATCGGCAACCAGGACTGTATTTCGCACTTGTGCTGATGCTGGAGTCAGGACTGTTCGGGTCGTTCACGGCTCTGAATTTCTTTCATTGGTTTTTGTTTTGGGAACTCAGTTTGATTCCAGCCTTTTTCCTGATCAAACTTTGGGGCGGCGCCAAACGCGGTCCTGCTGCCACACAGTTCTTCATTTACACGATGGCGGGAAGCGTGGCCCTTTTGCTGTCCTTTCTAGCCGTATTTCTGGCAACTGGAAGCATGGACTTTGGGCAGCTCGGTGCGATGGCGGCCTCTGGGACACTCGAGCAACTGGTAAAGGCGCATTTGGGCCCGGTGATGATGGGTCTTGCGATTGGTGTGCTTGCCGGATTCGCGGTCAAAGTGCCGCTTGCACCGTTTCACACCTGGTTGCCCGCGGCCTATTCCGAGGCGCCTTCGCCCGTAACGATGCTGTTGACGGGGGCAATGTCGAAGATGGGCGTTTACGGTCTCCTTCGCATTGCATTGCCGATATTCGGTCATCAGATCGCTCAAATCAGGACTCCTTTGCTTGTGCTGGCAGTCGTGACCGTCGTGATGGGTGCTTGGGCCGCAGCCGCGCAAAGAGATTTGAAACGCGTCTTCGCCTACTCATCAGTGAATCACCTCGGCTATTGCCTGTTGGGCATCTTCGCGCTTGCGGTTCCTGCGTCGGGATCGGCTGTGCAAACAAGCCAGGCCGCGGCGTTGAATGGCGTGATCCTGCAAATGTTTAATCATGGCGTCACGGCTGCGGCGCTCTTTTGGTTTATTGCAATGATCCAGGAGCGCAGCGGAGGGGAGCGCTGGATCGATCACTTTGGCGGACTGCGCAAACCCGCGCCGGTGCTGGCTGGGCTCATGGGAATCGCGCTGTTCTCGTCGCTCGGGCTCCCTGGGCTGAACGGGTTTGTGGGCGAATTCCTGATCTTCCGCGGCGTCTTTTCCTTGTCGTGGATCGCAGCGACAGTTTCTATTCTCGGATTGCTGGTGACGGCGGCCGTGATTCTGACCGTGATTCAGAAGGTGTTCAGCGGGCCCGTGCCGGAGAAGTGGGCGAGCTTTCCTGATCTGCACGGCGGTGAGCGGCTGGCAATGGTTCCCGTGATCGGATTGATGTTCCTGCTTGGTCTGCTGCCGCAACTTATCGTGGACAGCATGAACCCAACCGTGATGAACCTGCTGGCACACTGGAGATTTTGAGAATCATGCTTGCCTGGACGATCTATCTCTCGTTTGCCGGTGCGCTGCTGGAGGCGTTGCTGCCGAAGGACAAAGCGGTGCTGGCGAGAGGTCTTGCTTTGGCGGTCGCTTTGGCCGGTTGCATTTTGGCGGTGCTGGGATTCGCGGCAGGCGTGGGCCACGGACGCGTGGTGATCGCCGATGTGCCGTGGGTGCCGTCGATGGGAATCCGCTACACGCTCGCAGCGGACGGCATCAGCCTGGTGCTGGTTCTGCTCACGGGATTGGCAGCGGTGGCCGGCGTTCTCTTCAGCTGGAATATTGAGCTGCGGA
Organism: uncultured Acidobacteriaceae bacterium; assembly: GCA_963745845.1. GTDB lineage: Bacteria > Acidobacteriota > Terriglobia > Terriglobales > Acidobacteriaceae > Telmatobacter. The sequence continues at coordinate 2,040,496 of CAVUZE010000008.1, forward strand.
CGAATGAGTTCTTCGCGTTCTATCTGGCGCTGATCGGCGGCGTCTATGGAGTGTTTCTCAGCTACGATCTTTTTCTCCTTTTTGTGTTTTATGAGATCGCCATTGTTCCGAAATACTTTCTCATCTCAATCTGGGGATCGACGCGGCGCGAATATGGCGCGATGAAGCTGGCGCTCTACTCTTTTGTCGGCTCGGCGATGGTGCTGATTGGGCTGCTGGCTGCCTACACAACATCGGGGAGCCGCTCCACTGGTCTGGTTCAGCTGGCTCACACTGGGCTTCCCGTCAGTTTCCAGATGTGGGCATTCCCGCTTGTATTCGTCGGATTCGGAATCCTGGCCGGCATTGGCCCTTTCACACTTGGGCGCCGACGGGCCATGTCGCCGCGCCCACCGCGGCATCGATGCTGCTGGCGGGCGTGGTGATGAAACTTGGCGCGTATGGCTGCTTGCGCGTCGCCATGGGATTATTCCCGCATGGTATGGATCCCTGGGGATTTTCGTTCGTCGGCATCGGGTCGTGGCGCGAAGTGTTCGCATTGCTGGCGGTGATTGGGATTGTCTACGGCGCGCTGGTGGCATTGGTGCAGAGCGATTTCAAGTTTGTGATCGGCTACTCGAGCGTAAGCCACATGGGATTTGTGCTGCTGGGATTGATGACGCTGAATCAGATCGGCATGACCGGCGCTGTGCTGCAAATGTTCTCCCATGGCGTGATCGCGGGACTGCTGTTCGCGATTGTGGGGCGCCTCGTCTACGAACGCACCCATACCCGACAATTGACTGAGCTGGAAGGCATGCACTTGTCCAAGCGCCTGCCGTTTGCGGCATGGGCGTTTGTGATTGCTGGCATTGCGTCGATGGGCTTGCCTGGATTCTCCGGGTTTGTTGCGGAGTTTCAGGTGCTGGTCGGTTCGTGGAAGGCGAATCCCTGGTGGACAGGCGCAGCCGGCGTGGGCATCGTGGTGGGCGTGGCCTACACGTGGCGCGCAATGCAACTGGCGTTCTTTACCGACGCCCATCCGGCGGCACATGTTCATGAGCATGGCCACGAATTGGCAGCCATTACGTGGCCGGAAGTTGCCGGAGTTTCGATGCTGGTCGCTGTCAGCCTTGCGGTCGGGCTGTATCCGAAAATCCTGCTCGACGCGATCGAGCCGGCAGTGAAGGCAATTCTTGCGGGGGGCGGCCAATGAATTATATCGACCTTCTCCGCGTGACGTGGCCCGAAACGGCGCTTGAAGTGACAGCGCTGATCGTGCTCGTTGTCGATCTAAGCTTCTTGCGTAAGAGCGGGGTGAGGCTGCGCGTCGCCGCAGCTGCGGTGCTGGGCATCTTGGGTTGCGGCGCGGCGCTCATGACAATTCCATTCCAGGCGCAAGGCGGCTTGAGCCTTCCGGGCAGCAACCAACTGCTGCTTGCAGCTGGAGGCTCCACGGCTGTTGCGCAAATCGGCATCCTCGCATTGACGGTGTTGACGCTGCTTCTCTTGTTCGATTCCACATTCACGCGCAATGTGGGAGAGTTTGTCGCGGTCACGCTGATGGCCGCGACGGGCGGATTGCTTATCGCGGCGGCGCAAGATCTGCTCGTGATTTTTATCGGGCTGGAGTTGCTCAGCCTGGGGCTCTATATTCTGACAGCATTCGCGAAAAAATCCGCGAAGAGCGCCGAAGGCGCGATGAAGTATTACCTCTTCGGCGGCATGTCCGCGGCATTTCTTCTCTTCGGATTCAGTTATCTGTATGGGGTCACCGGATCGACAAATCTGCAGCAGATCATGGTTTCGATGTACAGTTCCAGTGCTGTGAATGCGGCCCCGCTCCTCACAGTTGCGCTGGTCATGATTGCGGCCGGACTCGGGTTCAAAGTGGCGGCGGTGCCTTTTCACTTCTGGGCCCCGGATACGTATGAAGGCGCGCCGGCGCCGGCGGCTGCGTTTATTGCGTCCGTGTCGAAGGTAGCGAGCTTTGCGCTCCTCATCTCCATCAGCTCGGCGGCTATCCACATGTTCGGCGACGGGCACGTCGTCCGGTTCGTCGTGCTGACGGCAAACGGCCACTTGCCGAAGTACTTCGGGTTCGCACTGCCCTGGTCCTTCGCGTTGACGATCCTCGCCGTAGCGTCCATGGTTCTTGGCAATCTTGCTGCGCTGGCGCAACGCAGCGTGCGCAGGCTACTGGCCTATTCGGCAATTGCCCATGCAGGATACATACTGCTCGCTCTGGCATACTTTTCTCGCACTCCGGTAAGCGCGCAGGCTGTCCTGTATTACATCCTCACGTATGGACTCACGACCATCGGCGCGTTTGGCGTGGTTGGAGCGGTCGAGCGGGCGAATGGCAGCGATCACATGGAAGCGTTTGCGGGCCTGCATCGGCGCAGTCCGATCCTTGCGGCCATTCTGCTGGTGCTGTTTCTGTCGCTCGCTGGGATTCCGCCGCTGGTAGGCTTCTGGGCCAAGTTCAATTTGTTTGCGGCGGTCCTCGGTGTATCGAAGGGCGACGTACCGTTTGCTCTTGTGGCGCTGGCGATTGCGATGAGCGCGGTTTCGCTCTATTACTACCTGCAGGTGCTGAAGCGCGCGTATGTCACGCCGGCATTGGATGATTCGCGGATCGCAGTCAACCCTGTCACGCTGACCGCGCTCATGTTCATCGCCCTATGGGTGGTCATGATGGGTGTGTTTCCGTCGATCCTGCAGGTGTGGATGCAGAGTTTCTACGCCACGATCTAGACTACCCCTCTACCGGACTTTTGGAGCAAGTTCCTTATTTTCAGCGCCTCGTGGAACCCCCGCCTGTAATTGTGCTGCGCGCGCCTCGCTCCTGCAGGGCATTGCATGCGATTGCATTGTGGGGAATCTGGGGCGTTTCAGAAAGGCCAAGCGATCACTCATCTTTCTGCACCTTCACTTGCAAATGTTCTAATTTTGCAGACTGGCCTTCATCTCATCTCGAACCTTGTGCGCCAACTTCTCAACCTGCACGGCTTTCTTGATTACGCTCAGTGAAAGCGTGTCCTTGTTGCTCTTGTCGAGTTCTGCCTTCAGTTCGTTCGCCAAACTCAGCAACTCCGCAGTGTCGTCCGCGAGTTGCTTCTGCTGCGGAGTCTGCGGAGTTGTGGGCTTGGAAGTGTTCGCTGTCGCCTCTGCAGTTGCTGGCGTCTGGGCGACGGGCGGTTGAGCCGCGCTACCCCGAGCGGGCTGCTGAGCTGCATCGAATAAAATTGAGCCAAAGGTGAAGACAGCGAGGCAAGCCAAATTTCGCACAGAATGCATCCGTCCTTTCAATCGGCACAAGGAACGGCACCTTGACGGTATCTTCATAGCAAACCTCCTATCTAGTTGTTGCACATGGCCATCGTCCGGTTGCGGACGCTCTTCGCCAACTTTTCAATCAGCTCCAACTTGCGCAACTCGGCCGCCGAAGGACTCTCCTGGGGAAAACCCTCGTGTCCTGCTGGAATTGTTCGGGGAATTTCATTCACGCAGCTCTCATCCGCGCAGTATAGAGAGAAAATGCAGGACTGAGAATGTATCTTTTTGGAATTCGTCTTCTTGATTGGAGCTGGCGAACTCGTCCTGCCATCTCTACGCCCCCTGGCCACAAAGTCCTGGCATTCGGCGCGCCGAGGTAGGCTCGGCAACTAATTGGATACGGACGCCCTCATCTTGCCTTGAATGCTGTGCGCCAGCTTCTCAATCATTTCAGCCTTCCGGATCTCCAGTATTGAAAGCGCATCCGGCGTGCCCTTGTCCGTCTCGGTTTTCAATTGATGGGCCAACTCAATCAATTTTGCGGTGTCCGATGTCATTTCTTTTTGGCGCTGCACATTCATCAATTCAAACCGCTTAAGGTTGTCTTGATGCTTCATCGAATCTTCCATGAGCCGGTTAGCGTCTGCCGTTGGATTCGCGGTGCGATTCATCGGCGGCATTCCCGGTGAAGGCTCCGGATAGGGTAATCCGTTCCCTATCTGTGATTGGGGGAAACCCGCGGCGAGCGGCATAAACGTGACGACAGCCAGGCAAACGAGGCCTCGTACCCAACGCGCATTCTGAAGTACGATGCCCCGAGATCTGAACGCACCGATGCGAAGGTCGCTGCTTCCCATGCGGACAGTATAGCGGGCAAAAGAATGATTAGTTGTCACTGTTTTGAGCAAATTTTGTTCGACCACGCTCTCTCGGAAAGAGGCTCATACAGATCCCTTCGACTTGCCCTGCAAAGTTTGTCTCCGCGCTCCATGCAGAGGGATGACGCTCCTCCGTGTGACCCTAGTCACAGCTTGCGCAGCTTCTCGCCGTTACGGTTGCAACTGGGGCGAGAGTGATGCGGGCCATGGAGACTGCGCCGAGGCTTCGGAGGGGATGGCTGCCGGCAGTAGGGCTGTCCCTGCTGGGAACCGGCCTGCTGACGGTATGCTTTCTGCGGCTGGAGGGGGTCTCTGGCGCAGTCGGACTGACGGCGATGGCGGCTTCAAGGCTGACTGGCTCGGAGGTGTTGGCGACGGCGCCGATAAAACCGACTATCACGGTGGACTATCCAGAGGAGGGAGTGGTTTTTCCGCCCGATATGGTTGCGCCCACCTTTCTCTGGCGGGATTCGGAGGCTTCCGCGCGTTCCTGGCATATCGATGTGCGTTTCGGCGATCATGGCAAGGCCATCCATCTTACTTCGCTGGGCGAGGGCATGAAGATTGGCGCGATCGACCCGCAATGCGTTTCTGCCGCGAACAAACCACCATATCTGACCCCGGAACAGGCCGCGGCCCATACCTGGAAGCCGGAACCGGATGTCTGGGCGCATATCAAGAAGCACTCCGTAAAGGGGCCGGCGACCATCGAACTCACGGGGCTCGATGAGGCCGGCCGGGCAGTCAGCGAGGGCCGCGTGACGCTGACGACTTCCGCCGATTCGGTCGGTGCGCCGATCTTCTATCGGGACGTCCCGCTGATGCCGTCCGAGGGCGCCAAGCATGTCGTGCAGCCGCTCGCGCCCTCAAAGTTGAGCCTCATTGCGTGGCGGATGCGCGACATCGGTAAGCCGGAGAGCCGCCTGCTGATGACCGGCCTGCATACCTGCGCCAACTGCCACTCCTTTTCAGCCGACGGCAAGACGATGGGGATGGACGTAGATGGCCCTGGAAACGACAAGGGGCTTTACGCGGTCGTTCCTGTGCAGCAGCACATGGCCATTCGCAATGAGGATACGGTCTCGTGGAACTCCGATCTGCGCGTGGGCCAGTCGCGGGTCGGCTTCATGTCGCAGGTGTCTCCGGACGGAAAGTATGTCTTGACGACCTTTGCGGGACGCGACCAGTCGATCGGCAGTTCCTACTTTGTAACCAATTTCAAGGACTATCGATTCCTCCAGGTCTTCTATCCCACACGCGGAATTTTGACCTGGTACAGCCGGGAGAGTGGCCGCCGCGAGCCGCTTCCAGGAGCGGACGATCCCCGCTATGTCCAGACCGATGGGGTCTGGAGTCCAGATGGAAAATACGTTGTCTTCGTACGCGCCGAAGCGAAGGAACCGCATCCCGAGGGGGTTCCGCTGCCCACCGAGGCCAACGACCCCAATGAAGTGCAAATCCAATACAACCTGTATCGCGTCCCCTTCAATGGCGGTAAGGGTGGAGTGGCGGAGCCGGTGCTGGGGGCTTCGAACAATGGGATGAGCAACAGCTTCCCTAAAATCTCGCCGGACGGGCGCTGGATTGTTTTTGTGAAATCCAGAAATGCGCAACTCATGCGGCCCGATAGCGAGCTCTACATCGTTCCAGCCGCTGGCGGAACGGCAAGGAGGATGCGCTGCAATACGCCGCTGATGAACTCCTGGCACAGTTTCTCCCCGAACGGGCGGTGGATGGTCTTTTCCTCCAAGAGCCGGTCGCCTTACACCCAGATGTACCTGACCCACATCGACGCGAACGGAAACGACTCCCCGCCGATTCTCATCGAGGATTCCACCGCCGCAAACCGGGCCGTCAATCTGCCGGAGTTCGTGAATATCGCGCCAGACGGCATCCTCGATATGACTTCGCCGGCTGCGGACCTTTATCGCCTGATTGACGAGGCAGGGAGTCTGCTGGCCTCGGGTGACCAGGCCGGAGCCTTGGAGGCGTGGAAGAAAGCCATCGCGATGGACCAGGACGACGCCCGCGTGAACAACGGCATGGGGGTGGCGCTTACTGCCGCGGGGAGACCGAACGATGCCATCGTCTATCTGAAGAGGGCCACGCAGACGAACCCCAAGTTTCTTGATGCCTTCTACAATCTGGGCTCCGCGCAGATGCAGCAGCACCGCCTCGAGGAGGCGATCGACGCATGGCAGAGCGCCGTGCGCATTTACCCCGGATTCTTCCGTGCGCATGAAGGGCTTGGATTTGCGTATTACATGCAAGGAAAGTATCGCGAGTCGCTGGCCGAGCTGCGGCTGGCGCTCGATGGAGAGCCGGACCGGGTCTCGGTGCTGACACTGGCCGCGAGCTTGATGGCCACGAGCCCGGATGCCTCAATCCGCAATGGTCCCGAGGCGGTGCTATTGGCAGAGCGGGCAAGGGATTTGACCCAGGCGCAGGATATCTCGGTTCTGGATACGCTTTCAGCGTCCTACGCGGAGACTGGCCGCTTCGACAAAGCGAAAGACGCGCTGACCCAAGCCCTGGCTCTCACGGAAAAGCAGGGAGACGCCGATCTGGCGGCCAAACTCAAGGCGCATCAAGCCAAGTACGAGGCCAACCAGCCGCTCAGGGAGCCCGAGGACCAGGGGACACTTTAAAGCGTGTCTTGGCGACATGGGCTGATGAGCTTCGCAAAAACTGTAGCCTTCTCGTCGAGATAACTCACTGAGCAGCAGATTCCGTTTTGAGTAAGTGGAATCTCCAAGGTGCCGGCTTTGCCTGTATTCCAGTCGTAGACGCCGCTTGCAAACCACGCACCGCCTTGAGATTCAAATTTGCCCTCCTACCGGTCCAGTTGAGAGCTTTGCCGTCCCGGTCGTAGGCGACCAATTCGATTTCAACCGGGCCGCGTCGGTCGCCGTCGGGTGCGGCGTCAAGATGGAGATCTAATCGCAATTGGCGGTTGAGTGCGGATACTCTACCCGGGTACTGCTCCTTACGCCAATTCGACTGCACTGGGATAGAGAACTCGATTTCCAAACGATGTACGATAATTCATTGCCGTTGCCTCTATGCCCTTCAATCTTTTTCCTCGGCTCTCGTTTCTGATTGTGCTCTCAATCGGCGTAGCTCGCGGACAGGAACCGTCCGCGAATTTGCGACAAGCCGACGCGGACTATCGCGAAGGTGTCGCGGCCCTCAACCGGAACGATCTGAAGACGGCCCAAGCGAAGTTTGAGGCTGTGACGCGGCTTGCTCCCACGGCCGAGCAGGGACATAGCGCTCTAGGTGCAGTCCTGACGCGAGAAGGACAGTGGGCCGCAGGTGTGCGTGAGCTTGAAAAGGCATTGGCAATTAAGCCCAACGATAGCGCCGCACAACAGAACCTTGCGATGGTGTACGAGCAAACCGGTTCGTATGAGAAGGCAATTCCATTGTTCGCGAGGCTGGAGACCGCGGCGCACACGGAACAACACCCGCTCAGTTCTACAGTCTTGGCGGCTTACGCACGATCGCTGGCCGGAGCAGGGCAGACGCGAAGCGCCGCGGCAAAGATGCAGCAAGCGGTGGCACAGGACAACCGCAACGCCGAGCTACGCGATGATCTTGGATCGCTCTATGCGATGGAACGAAATTGGGAGCCTGCAGAGCTGCAATTCCAGGAAGCGGTGCGTCTCAAGGATGACCTAGCCAGCGCCCATTTCCATCTCGGAGTCGTGCTGAATGCCGAGCAAAAACCCGGTGCGCAGGAAGAGTGGATGAAGGCATATGCCTTGGCGCCCGACGATCCTGCTCTGGCCTTGGCTGTGGGCAAAGCGGTCTCCGATGCCGGGCACGATGCGGAAGCTGTTCCGATCCTCGAACATGCGCTTGCACTCAAGCCAGAGTCGGTCGCAGCGCAATATCAGCTTGCGCTCGTACTGCAGCGCTCGAACCGCGTGCAGGATGCGATCGAGTTGCTCAAGAAAGTCGTTGAGGCAGAGCCGAAGAATAGCGATGCGCTCACAAATCTGGGCATGGCATTTGCACAGGCGCATGAGGCTTCCGATGGAATTATCTATCTGAAGCGCGCAGTCGATTTGAATCCGAAGAATGCCACCGCTCACCAGGATCTGGCGGCAGCTTATCTCCAGGTAAACCAAATTGACGACGCAATCGCTGAGTTAAAAACTGCGATCAAGCTTTCGCCCGATTTGTCGCAGTTGCACTATGACCTGGGGACAGCCTACAAACTTCAGGACGACGCTACGGATGCGATTCCTGAGCTGGAGAAGGCGGAAGAGCTAAATCCATCAGGATATGAGCCAGCTTATGTGCTGGGATTGCTCTACATGCAGGTGGCGCGCTACGCAGAAGCGGCGCAGAAACTCGAGACATCGCTTAAGCTCCACCCTCAAAATGGCGAAGGATGGGTAACGCTGGGAAGCGTCTATAACAAGCTGGACCGCTTGCCTGAGGCCGCGGCGGCACTGCGAGAGGCAATCAAGCAGATGCCCGATCAGGCGGATTCGCACCTGATCCTGGCTTCCGTGCTGGTGAAGCAGAACGACACGGCAAGCGCGGCGCAGGAACGCAAGGTTGCGGCTGATCTGATGCGGCGGCATATGAACCTGCAGCGCGCCGAGGTTGCCACCAATTCCGGTAAGTCGCTGCTTGCAAGCGGGAATCTCGACGGCGCGATTGTTCAATTCCGAGATGCGCTCTCGTTTGATCCGAACTATGCAGAGGCGCATTTCAACCTGGCCGAAGCTTTGGAAAAGCAGGGCAAAACGGCCGAAGCAGCTTCGGAACGTGCCAGGGGCGAAGCGCTCAAGAATCAAGCGAATTAGAGGCGTTTGAGCAGTCAATCCAAAGTTGGATGTACACTCGACACTTCTCTGACCTATACTTTCGTTGGCACCCACGGCGACTTCTCCACGCTCTTCTTCGCATTGGCGGTGTCCGACGTTTGCGCTGAATCTTGCTTGGACGAATTACTGGTCTCGATGGAGCGCGACGTGCCCGTGGTCATGCGTATGTTCAACAGTTCCTCACGGCGGATTTTGGCATTTCTCTTGCTAGCGTGTGCGCCGGCAGTCGTGTTCATGCGCAATACGCACGGTGCCGAAGACAACCCGCAGGCCAGCGAGGCCAAGGTACGACAGGCCTATGCCGACCGAATCAAGCAGACGTACAACTATCCATTCGGCAAGGAGAAGCTCTCGGCGCCAGGAAACGCCGCGGCAGTGGGTGACGATTTTCTGGAGCCCAGCGCGTTCATCGACGCTGAGTATTGCGGACATTGCCACCAGGAGGCGTATCACCAATGGCGGCAGGCGCTTCATTCGAATTCGTTCCGCACGCCTTTCTATCGCGCGAGCGTGAACATCTTGATCCGGACCAAGGGCATCGAGTTTGCCCGTCATTGCGATAGCTGCCATAACCCGATTGCCGTTTTGACCGGTGCGATGAATCCCTCGTCGTTGGTCGATCGCCAATTCGATAGCGACGGACTAACCTGCACGACGTGCCATTCGATCCAGAGCGTGAAGTCGAAACTGGGCAATGGCGGTTTTGTCATGGCCGTTCCGTCCGTGCTGGTGGATGAAAAGGGAAATCGCATACCAGGCATGGTGCCGGACGGGGAGATTCTGGCGCATCTCGATCGGCATTCGAAGGCCGTGATGCAGGACATCTACCACACGCCGGAGTTCTGCGCGGCGTGTCATAAAGCGAACTTGCCGCCGACTCTGAATGACTACAAATGGATTCGCGCGTTTACCGCATATGACGAATGGCAAAACTCGAAGTTTTCTAATCGCAATCCGCTGACCTTTTACACGACCGACTTCACAACCTGCCAGGGCTGCCATATGAAGCGTGCAGCGAATGTGCTGCCTGAGCCCGGCGCGAAGAATGGGACGTTCGCTTCGCATCGATGGCTTGCCGGGAACACGGCGGTTCCGTTCTATTACGGCTTTAATGAGCAGCTTGATAAGACGATTGAGTTTTTGCGTAGCGGAGATTATCTAAATGTCGATATCTTCGGATTGAAAATCGGTAAAGATGACAAGCTGGTTGCTCCACTCGGCACGATCCCCTTCGCCGTTCACGCGGGCGACGTGCTGCAGGCATTTGTTGTCATTCAGAACAAGAACATTGGACACTCTCTGATTCCGGAAGTGCGCGATCTCTACCAAGCATGGACGCAGTTCACGGTGACCGATGCAAATGGCGCCAAGATCTACGAAAGCGGATTCCTGAAGCCGGACGGGATGCTTGAGCCCGGCGCGCACAGCTTTACAAACAGGCCGGTCAATGTGGTGGGAGAATTCGTGGACAATCACGTTGTCTCCGCGATCCATTCCGTCGCATACGACAACACCATTCAATCGGGGCGATCGGCTCTGGTGCGCTATCAATTCAGGCTGCCTGCTGACGTGAAAGGGCCCGTCACTTTGCAAGCGCGAGTGAATTATCGCCATCTTCGCCAGAGTTACCTGAACAACATCTTCGGCCCCGATCATCCGGCATACCCGGTCGTGGAGATCGCTTCGCGAAGCCGCCAGGTCGACATCGGCAACAACCCGCCGGCTGCGCCACTCCCCACCGATAACGAAGACTGGATGCGCTGGAACAATCTTGGAATTGGACTTCTCGATCAACTACAGTATTCGGACGCAATCAACGCATTCGAGCAGGTAACACGTCTTCGGCCGGAATACAAGGATGGATACATCAATCTTGGACTGACTTACATTGAATGGGAGAAATACGATGAGGCGCGCCACCCGATCGAAAAAGCTCTTGCCTTGAAGCCGAACGATGCCCGAGCGCTCTACTATCTAGCTTTGGTCGAGCGCAGGGTGCGCCACTCCGATGCCGAGATTGCCGATTTGGAGAAGGTCGTCGCGCAGGATCCTGAATCCCGCGATGCACGGCGTGAATTGGGCATCTCCTATTATCAACAGCACCGATCAGAAGAGGCCATTGCGCAGTTCAAGGCGCTGCAGGCCATCGACCCGGACGATCTGGCCGCGCATTACAACCTGGCCATACTCTACCGTCGCAAGGGATTGAAGGAACAGGCAAAAGAACAAGCTGAGCTCTACACCGAGAAGCGCATCGATCCCGGGGCGCCGACTTATTCGCTCGACTATCTGCGCAAGCATCCTGAAATCTCAAATGAAAGCGTGCCGTGGCATGTGCATACCAATATTCAGAATCCATCGGAAGCTGCAACAGGGGGAAGTCAATAAGAGATGAGGGCGTTCTAGTGGGCTATCGACAAATCAATCGGCGCAAATTCCTTCAATCTCTGAGCAGAACGGCGCTGGTGCTGCCGTTTGCGGATATCGTCGCGTTGGCTTTGCCGGGGCAGCAGGGCGCGGGCGAACAGACTCCCAAAATTGGGCCGCAGGAACGGAGTTATGACGCGAAGCCGGCGCCGCCGCCCCCCGGGCCAAAATCGCCGATTGAAGGAACTCCTTTAGGCGTGAGCTTCGTTGAAGTTGCTCCACAATCGGGACTGACAGGAAAAACGATTTACGGCGGCGAACTGCACAACAAGTATTTGCTCGAGACAACAGGCTGTGGGTTGGCGTTTTACGACTACGACCATGATGGGTGGCCCGATCTCTTCCTGGTAAATGGATGGCGCCTGGAAGGATTTCCTGCTGGGCAGGAACCGCATTGCCGCCTATTCAAGAACAATCGCGACGGCACGTTTACCGACGTATCGATTGGCTCGGGTCTGGAGCACAAGACTGGATGGGGCCAGGCATGCTGCGTTGGAGACTACAACAACGACGGCTTCGACGATTTGTTCGTGACCTACTACGGTCAGAATGCGCTTTACCGCAACAACGGCAACGGCACCTTTGCGGACGTAACGAAAGAGGCAGGACTGATCCAGCCGGGACCTAAGATTCGCTGGAACTCGGGATGCACATTTGTCGATTACGACAAAGATGGGCACCTTGACCTATTTGTGGCCAACTATGTCGATTTTGATTTGAAGACGGCGCCGTTACCGCAGGACGGACCCTGCACCTACAAGGGAATCCTGGTGGCGTGCGGTCCTCCGGGGCTGCCGGGCGGAAAGAACATCCTCTATCACAACAGGGGAGACGGAACGTTTGAGGATGTGAGCGAGAAGAGCGGAATGTGGACTGCGGTTGGCACCTATGGGTTGAGCGTTGCTGCCTCGGATCTGGACAACGACGGTTGGCCCGACATCTACGTTGCGAACGACTCCGCGCCGGCCACGCTTTATCTCAATCAGAAGGACGGAACGTTTCGAGATATTGCGATTGAGGCAGGCGCGGCATTGTCGGCTGAGGCAAAGCCGCAAGCCGGCATGGGTGTTTCCATTGGCGACTATGATCGCGACGGCAAATTCGACGTGGTGAAGACCAATTTTGCCGGGGACACTGACTCGCTGTACACGAATCTGGGCGATGGAAATTTTGAGGACCACACATATCCCGGCGGCCTGGGCGTGAATACGCGGCTGCTGGGTTGGGGTGTTGGATTCTTCGACATGGACAACGATGGATGGCTCGATCTGTTAATGTCGAACGGCCATGTCTATCCTGAAGTGGATAACTCGAAAGCCGATTTGAAGTATGCCGAGCACAAGTATCTCTATCGGAACCTGCGCAACGGGCGCTTCGAAGATGTAACGGACAAGGGCGGCCCTGGGATACTTGAGAATGCTCCCGCGCGCGGCTGCGCATTTGGCGACTACGACAACGATGGCGACATCGACATTGCTGTGAACTGCATCAACGCGCCGCCACAACTTCTGCGCTGCGACTCGAAGCTCAATCGGAACTGGATCAAGATCAAGCTTGTGGGAACCAAGTCCAATCGCTCCGGCATCGGCAGCCGCGTGATTGTAACTGCGACGACTAAGCCGGATGCAGAAAAGCCGCTAGTGCAAATCGAGGAACTACGCAGCGGAGGAAGTTATTTTTCACAGAACGATCTCCGACTACATTTCGGCCTTGAGCAGGCGAAGCAGGTCGATATGGTCGAGGTGCGCTGGCTGAGCGGACAGGTAGATCACTTCCCGAATCTGGAGGCGAACCGGCTGTACGTTCTGCAGGAAGGCGGAAACATCCTCAAGTCGGAACAACTGGTTTCGGCGAAGCCTCTATGCTCTGGTAACGTGTCCAAGCTCCTCGGCGACGCGCGATCTGATGTCTTCACAGGTCCAACCCGAATCTTTCCAGCCTAAGAAAAAAGTCATTCCTGCTTAGGAACGACCCGAATGGTTGCTTGCATTCTGTGCTCTTTGCCTCGCTCCAGTAGGATGGCCGAGCCGAGAATATTGCTAGCTTCCACACAGGCAAATTGTCGCCATTCATCGTCCCCGAGATCGCTGAGCGCGGCCGCGCCGTCCTGCCAGGGATTCCAGACGACGGTCGTTGCAGAGTTGTCTTTCTCCGTCCGGATTGTTCGACCCCAGATCTGGTCAATTAACTCCGCAGCACCGTGGACATCGGTGTAGGCGTTGTCCGTCTTGCCGGCAACGATCAAGTCCCCCGACTGGGTCTTTGCGCGGTTTCCGTCGACGTTATCCAGATACGTGATCTGGTCGAGACCGCGAATTCGCACATCCTCTATTCTGCTCACGCGGAAATACGAATGCAAAGCCTCTTCGAAACTGAAGGAGGTCTGTCCGGTATTTGTGACAAGCAACTGAAGATGAAGAGATCTGCCGATGGATAGAATGTGAACCAGGCGAAACGCATGCGGCCACCAGCGCAGCGTCGACTCATCGCTCTCTGTTGAGCAGACGACTACTACCGACTCTCCGTCTACTTTCACGGACTCAAGATGCCATTCTTTCGTCCGGACAAACCCGTGGGCCGGCGCCTTCGGGTCGTCAACCTTAGACCGAAACCAGGGAAAGCAGACTGGAATCCCCCCTCGGATTGCACGGCCGTCCTGCCAATGCGAATGTTCGCTCAGGAACAGGATCTCTTCGCCGTTCACCGGCTGCCATGCCGTGATCTGCGCACCTTGCAGATAGATATCAGCCGAAGCCGAAGGGGCGGTCACGCGCAGTTTCGGCAAACCACCGTTCCCGGATACCACTTCTGCTACGCGGGGGATGCCGCATCTGCGGTTCAGGGCGTTAATCTGTGACTGGTCCATCTCAGACAAGATTCTATCGAGAGCGTTCAATCATATGTTTGGATTTTTCGGGTTCCGGCGCTTTCTTTCAACACACAATTTATGTCTTGACTGACATAGGCCTGGATGACGGAGGAGCCGGTCGAACGGCTCGTGCGATGGATCCCGGACCCTGAAGATATCGTCGCGCACCGATTCCCACGCTTGACATGAGGAAGAATTGCCTTTAGCTTCCATTGCGGTAAGCGTTTCCTTGTAATTGCGTTTCTTCTTGGCGCCATTCTCAGTCGGCGGAACGGATGCATGGTTCCTGACTGCAAGGCGGGACGCCGGGATGACCCGAAAACAGCCGGGAGGGAGCCTCCATGTCCGATTCAGATTCTTGTAACGGCCTGCGCCCGAACCGTCGCGACATACTCCGGCTTTCAGCGACGGCCGGGCTTGGCTTGGTAATGGGCGAGCCGGGAGTTTCGCTCGATAACATCAAAACCGCGGCGCATCAGGAACCGGGAAACTGCGCGACGCCTGGTAGCGCCGTCGCAAACACCCAATACGGCAAGGTCCGAGGATTTGTTGATGGGGGTGTTTTTACTTTCAAGGGTATTCCGTATGGCCAGAATACCGGTGGCGAGAATCGGTGGCTGCCGGCCAAGCCGCCGCAGCCGTGGAAGGATGAATACCCAGCTCTAATTTACGGGGCAAATTGTCCCCAAAATCTTCATGACTACACCGCGATCGAACAATCCTTCCTTCAGGACTGGGATGACGGGTATATGAGCGAGGACATGCTCAAGCTGAACATCTGGACCCCGAGCTTGTCGGGCTCGCGTGCGGTCATGGTCTATTTCCATGGAGGCGGATTCAGCTTCGGCTCTTCCTATGAGCTGCCTTCCCATGAGGGCGCGCAGATGGCCCGCCATCACGATGTCGTGCAGGTTTCCGTCAATCACCGCCTCAACGTGCTGGGGTTCTTTGATGTATCGGATATCGGCGGATCAGCCTACGAGGATTCTGTCAACGTGGGGATGACGGATCTTATCGCCTCGTTGCGCTGGGTTCAGGAAAACATCGCGAACTTCGGCGGCGATCCGAACAAAGTGATGATCTACGGTCAGTCCGGTGGCGGATCCAAAGTGACCTGCCTGCTGGGCATGCCTTCTGCCGCAGGACTGATTCATCGCGCGTCGGTGCAGTCGGGGGGCGGCGGCAATATTCCAAGCGGTGAACAGCAGAAAGAGTTTGCCAGGCAGGTAATAAAGGAACTTGGGATTGCCTCCAATGACATCGGAGCGCTGCAAAAAATCGATTGGTCCAGGCTGTTTGCAACGGGAAATGCCGTGGCAGCGAAGATGAACCCTCCCATGCGCGGTATCATGTTCGGCCCGCCAACCGGTCGAGGCAGTGTTCCTCGCGTCGGCTGGTCGCCGTCCCTCGATGGGCGCATCGTCACGTTGAAATCGTTCGAGGACACCGCTCCTGAGATTTCGAAGAATGTGCCAATGCTGATCGGATCGGTGAGTGAAGAAGGTATGCGTTTCCGGTCCAACCCTACCGAAGAGGTGTGGCACAAGACCCTCGCTGGGTCAGTTGGGGAGGGAAAGGCAACCGCGCTCATTGCGGCAATGAAGAAAGCGCATCCAGAAAAGAGCATAAGAACTCTCTCCTACGGCGTCGCCGGTCTCGGAGGCCGAAATCACGTGCAGAGCATGGCGAAGCTGAAATACGAACAAGGCGGCGCCCCTGTTTATCAATACTTCTTTACTTGGCAGTCGCCGATGCTCGACGGGGTTGCTGGAGCATGGCATACGGCCGAGCTCGCCTTCTGCTTCGACAATACGAAGAGATGCGAACAGGGCACGGGCAACACTCCCGAAGCGCAGACCTTGGCAAAGAAGATGGCGATTGCCTGGGCCAACTTCGCTCGATCCGGGAATCCGAGCCAACCAGGATTAACCTGGGCGCAAAGCGATCCAACTCGTTGCCAAACGATGATCTTCGATAATAATTGCCGAATGGTCGACGATCCTGAAGGAGAGGCACGCAAGATTCTCTTGAGCTGAGAGCAAGACTCGCGCATCGACTGCTGGGCGATGCGAGCCGTTGCGCCAGCCTGCATGACTTCTGTCGGTTCCGAGTAGCTCAGCTCTGCAGCCGGATTAGCGTGAACTCAATTCCGCGCACTTCCGGTATTTCTGGCAAACAAAATTTTCCGTCGGCCCACATTCAATCTGGAGAAATGAAATGAAGAAATGCGTGACGCGAATTGTGAAAGGAATTGTCCTGGGGGCTGTATCGCTTTTCTTTAGCTGGACTGCGCCAAATGCGCTCGCTCAGGATGCCGCGAGTCTTCCGTATATGAATCCCAGTTTGTCACCCGAGCAGCGGGCCGCCGACCTGGTGCATCGCATGACCCTTGCGGAAAAGGCATCGCAGATGCAGAACAATTCCGCGGCTGTTCCGCGTCTCAATGTTTCAGCATATCAATGGTGGAGTGAGGCGCTCCATGGGGTCATCAACCAGGGCGTTACGGAGTATCCGGAGCCGATTGGTCTTGCTGCGACCTTCGACGCGCCATCGATTCATACCATGGCAACCCAAATCGGTATTGAGGGACGCATTAAACATGTCCAAAACGCGCGCGAGGGGCACGCGGGCATCGGCGGCGGCCTGGATTTCTGGTCCCCAAACCTGAACATCTTTCGCGATCCGCGCTGGGGCCGCGGTCAGGAGACCTACGGTGAAGATCCATTCCTCACCGGCCGCATGGGCGTTGCCTACGTCACCGGAATGCAGGGGGATGACCCCAGATACTACATGGCGATTTCGACACCGAAACACTATGCCGTTCATAGCGGGCCGGAGCCCACGCGGCATTTTGCCGATGTCGACGTTAGCAAACACGACGAGGTAGATACCTACGAGCCTGCATTCCGCGCAGCCATCGTAGAAGGCAAGGCCGGTTCAGTGATGTGCGCCTACAACGCAATCAATGGCGAGCCGGCGTGCGCCAACGAGTATCTTCTGCAGGACCAATTGCGCGGCAAGTGGGGCTTCAAGGGGTATGTGGTTTCGGACTGCGACGCAGTTCGCGACGTTGCCGCCAATCATCGTTATCGTCCCACGCAGGCACAAGGCGCCGCGATTTCGGTAATTCGGGGCATGGATAACGAGTGCGTCACCTTCACTTCGCGGTTTGGCGAACCTGTCGACAAGGCTTATATCGATGCAGTGCAGCAAGGGTACCTGCCGGAGAGCACGCTGGACACGGCGCTGATTCGCCTGTTCACCGCACGGATGAAGCTTGGCATGTTTGATCCTCCGGAAATGGTCCCCTACGCAAAGATCGACGAAAAAGAACTTGATAGCGCGGAGCATCGCGCGCTGGCGCGCAAGCTTGCTAGTGAGTCCATGGTCCTGCTGAAGAACGATGGCATTCTTCCGCTGAAACCTGGGACTAGGAAGATTGCTGTTGTCGGTCCTCTTGCCGACCAAACCAGGGTGTTGCTCGGCAACTATGCCGGAAGCCCGACGCACAGCATTTCCGTGCTCGATGGCCTCAAAGCCGAGTTTCCGAATGCAACAATCACGTACATTCCGGGAACCCAGTTCCTGCGCAATGAGGGAAATCCTGTTCCCGATTCCATACTGACGACTCCCGACGGCAAGCCCGGCCTGAAGGCAGAGTATAGCGAGTCCGTGGGCCGGCCAAGCGCCCAATCGAGTGCACCAGTGCTTGCCAGCCGCACTGAGACGAATGTCAATCTTATGGCCAGCAATTTGCCGTCAGAGGTCGCCGGGAAGAAATCGGTCGGCGTACGTTGGTCAGGCTTCATCACATCAACGGAAACCGGTGACTATCTCGTCGGCGTGCGCGGCGTCGGCTTCGGAAGACTATCCGTCGACGGCAGGCAAGTCGCCATGCTGGTCGCCCGCGATGGAGTCGATGCAGCCGTTGGTCGCGTTCACCTGGAAAAGGGGCAGAAGACAGAACTGAGCCTGAATTACGGCAGCTTGGCCAGCGCACCGCAGGCGCAACTCATCTGGACGAAAGTGAATGATGCGCCTTCGCCTGAGGCCGTTACCGCGGCAAAGAACGCCGACGTCGTGATTGCCGTTGTGGGCATCACTAGCAGGCTCGAAGGGGAAGAGATGCCGGTGACTCTGCCCGGATTCTTGGGCGGAGACCGCACCAGCATCGATCTGCCGGAACCGGAAGAGGCACTGGTCCAAGCAGTGGCAGCGACCGGCAAGCCACTCGCCGTGGTTCTTTTGAATGGCAGCGCTCTGGCTGTCAACTGGATCAACGACCACGCGAACGCGGTTCTCGAAGCATGGTATCCCGGCGAGGAAGGTGGCGCAGCTGTGGCTGAGACGTTGAGCGGCAAGAACAATCCTGCGGGGCGGCTGCCGGTTACGTTTTACAAAGATGCCAGCCAATTGCCGCACTTTGAGGATTATTCGATGGAAGGGCGGACTTATCGCTACTTCAAGGGAAAGCCGCTTTTCCCATTCGGCTATGGGCTTAGCTACACAACGTTCAGCTACAGCGACCTCACTGTTCCTGACCAGGCTGTGAACGCCGGACATCCAGTCGAGGCCGATGTCACGGTGACGAATACCGGCAAGGTCGCAGGCGACGAGGCCGTCCAGGTTTATCTAAAGTTCCCAGCTGTGAAAGGTGCCCCTCTCATAGCTCTCCGCGGATTCCAGCGCGTTCACCTCGAACCCGGCGCGAGCCAGAAAGTTCATTTCGAGTTGAAGGATCGCGATCTGGGAATGGTGACCGAGGATGGAAATCCAATCATTGCTCAAGGCGACTACACCATCAGCATAGGAGGAGGTCAGCCTGAAACGGGGGCTCCGGGAGTCACCGGGCACTTCCATATCGAGGGTCAAATCGACTTACCGGAATAGGGAGTGCGGGTCTGCGAAATGGCCCGTCAGTCGGCCCGAGATTCTAGGCCCAAGGTCGTTTTGACTTCGCGCCGCGTCGCATTTATAACCATTGATGACATGAAAGTCTGTTTCATGTCATCACGGCTGCTCTCGGTACGAGCAGCAAACCATACCACGGCAATCGTCAGGATGTTCGGGAAGGCGGTGAAACTCCGCCACTGCCCCGCAACTGTGAGCGCACTTGCCTGAATGGCCGTCCTAATGGCCACGGCAAGAAAAGTCAGATTGGTCACCTTCGCACGATCCGAGGTGCCAATGAGCCACTGGAGTTAGGCCCACCGGGCCGACTCTGGGAAGGTGCTGGCAAGGCGCAAGTCAGGAGACCGGTCCTCGACGCCCATAACCCGCTTGCGTTCCGAGGGGGACGAAGGAGCTTCCATGACTATTTCCATCCAATTGCTCCGCGCGTTTGCGCGACGCTTCTCAGTTGTCTTCTTGTTCTTGCTCGCAGGTGTTCTTTCACCAGCCGCAGCCATTCACGGAGTTGTGGCTGATGCTTCCGGCGCCAAGATAACCGGAGCCACAGTCCTTCTGCTCCGCAACGGCAGCGCCGTTTCGTCAGGAGTTTCAGGCGCAGACGGCAGTTTTCAAGTCACCACTGCGGAAGTGGGCCGTTTCTACCTTGTAATCTCGGCCAAAGGATTTCGGCAGTTGGAGACACCGGGCTTTTACGCAGGCAAGTTCGATAATCTCGAGCGGAACCTAGTTCTCGAACCTTCCTGGGCGCGCGAATCGATCGTGGTCACCGCCAATGGCACACCTACCCCGCAGCCCCAAACCGGAGCCGCCATTTCAGTGCTGGGGCCATCCGATCTCGCGGACCGCGCCGACCTGGTCAGCTCGCTGCGTCTTATGCCGGGAACATCCTCGTCACAGGTTGGACAGATGGGGGCGCAGGCGTCGTTATTCATTCGTGGCGGCGATTCAGATTCGAACAAGATCCTGATCGATGGCGTCAGTGCAGGCGATCTTGGTGGCCGCTTCGATTTTGGACCGCTTGCGACAACGGCGATCGAACGAGCGGAAGTCTACCGTGGCCCCGATTCGAGTCTGTATGGCGCGGACGCGGAAAGCGGTGTCGTTAGTCTTACTACCCCACACGGCACCACCAGTTTTCCCTCATTCCTGTTTCATGGAGACGTGGGCAATTTTCTTACTTCCCAAGAGGACTTGGAAATAGCAGGCGCGCATAACAAGCTTGACTATCTCGGGGAATTCAGCTGGCTGCAAACGAACAACAATCTCCCGTTGGACGAGTTTCATGTGGCGACTGCCGCTGGCAACTTCGGATGGCAGCCGAATGGATCCACTCAAATTCGGGGAACTGTCCACTACGGCGTCGACGCCACCGGTGTGCCCGGCCCCTTGAAGTTCTATGAGATCGTGAATAACGCTACGCAAAAGGATCAGGATCTTTTTGTCAGTGGCTCGATCGACAACCAGACGACGCCTTCCTTTCATAACTCGGTCCGTTATGGTCTTGCACGCAAGCGCGAACAATACCATCTGTGGACCGAAAGCGGCTCGGGACTGTTCGACCAATATGGAGACAGTTTCGGCTATCCAGTCACGATTACCGGGGCGAATGGCTATTTCGTCAGCGGGCCGGCACTGCTTGATTTTGCCGGCACTTATCCGGAGGAAAATCAGCTGGTTTCTAATCGCGATGAGCTCGTGTACCAGGGCGACTACACAGTCACTCAGCACCTGGCCGCGCAGATCGGATTTCAGTTTGAAGATGAGCGCGGTTCCGAGCCCGGCAGTTCCTACTATGCTCCAGTTGAACGGACGAATTACGACTATCGTGCGGCAGTTCACGGAGACTTCAAGACGCGCTTCTTCTACACGCTTGGGGGGGATTTGGAGCGCTACTCGCTGTTCGGCACGCAGACGAATCCTCGTGCCGCTGTCTCGTTTTATGCAATGAAGCCGCGCAAGGGCATTTTCAGCGGTACGCGCATCCTTTTCAATTACGGCGATGCCGTCCGCGAGCCTTCGCTGACGGACCAGTTCTATTCGCTCTATAGTTTTCTCGAGTCAAACGGGGGACAGTCCACGATCCAGCAACTCGGCGTCAAGCCCCTGTCCGCGCCGACCGCGCGCACGTACGAGGGTGGAGTCGAGCAGTCCTTCCTGAGCCAGCGTCTGGTCTTCCGCACCAGCTTTTTTCACAATGAATTTGGACGCCAGATTGAATATGTCGGCCTCGATCTTATTCCTGAATTGCTGCCCAATCTCACACCCACCCAGCAAAACCAATTGGAGCAGTTTCTGCAAGCAAATGGAGCGTACGAACAAAGCCTCAACACCGAGGCCTACCGCGCTCTCGGCGTCGAAGCTACCGTGGAAGGCGGCATTGGCCGCAGCATTTTTCTTCGCGGCGGCTACACATATCTTGACGCAGTCATCCAGCGCTCGTTCACCAACGACGATCTCGCACTCCTGGGGCCCCTGCCGACCTACAACGGCATTCCCATCGGTTCCGACTCGCCGCTCCAGGGCGCGCGTCCGTTTCGCCGTCCCCCGCACACCGGATTCTTCACCGCAAGTTACTCCGCAAAAAAGTTGACCGCCCTGTTTACCTCCGCATTTGTCAGCCGATCGGACGATTCGGACTTTCTCGGCGGCTACGATATCAATGGAGGTAACAGCCTCCTGTTACCGAATCGGAATCTCGACCCCGGATTCGCGAAACTCGATCTGGGCGGGAGTTACCAACTTCTGACGTGGCTCGGCGTTTACGGTCAGGCTGAGAACCTCACGGACAACCAGCATATCGCTCCCATCGGCTACCTAAGTTTGCCGGTCAGTCTACGAGCAGGCATCCGCATCCAGTGGGGCAAAAGCAGTGGGCACTGATTGCGGGCTCCGATGCTTTATCCCGGCTCTTTGTAACTTTCCGAGTTTCTGCCGATGATGCTTTGCAAACCCGACCAGGCTTTCGTTTTGTTTTCTCCTCCGGCAGCAACGCACAATTGTCAAAAGTTGATTAGATTTTGCGATAAAGAAGGAGAATATGCACTAATTCCGTTGCGCTTTTTGAAAACATGAGTTAGAGTTTGATTTCCCCCATATAGAAACTAAGCAACATGAGGTGCACTTATGATGTGTCCCAAGTGCGGGTCGGGGTGTCTTTCAACGATTCCGGCGGAGATTCGCCTCTTTCGCAATAGCCCGCGCACCTTGAGTCATCCGCCGATGACTCCGGCGCCGGACATCCAGGTTTGTTTGGATTGCGGTTGGTCCGAGTTCTCGATACCACAAGCCTGGCTCGCAGCAGGTTGGCTGCGCCCGCTTCGGCCTCAACCGGTGGCAAGTAGCCCGAAACATTTACAGTCAAATGTGACTGCCATTGCATCCTGACAATCGAGTTTAGAGTCCTGGTGAAAATCGAGCCTTCGGAGCGGATCCGTCGGAGGGAACACAACTATGCTTCCGCCCTTGAAGAATTGTGCAAGCAAAGAAGCCCCGGCCGAAGCTGAGGGCTTATGTTTTGCGCTCCCGCAAACCTAAAGCGGTACTTTCTCCAATGGAGCAATGAAGCCAATTCCGGGAACGTTCAGTTTGTGCAGACGGGTGTCGTTCGTGATAAATAGGTCGACGCCGAAATGAGCTGCGCACGCCAACTGGATCGCGTCGGCGTTGCGGACGGTGTGCGTGGCGCGCAACGACGCGTACCGCCAGGCGATCTGCAGGTCGAAGGAGATCACCTGCGAAGTTGTCCGAATAGCGCGATCATACTGTTCGATGAGGGAGGTTTGGCCAAGTTTGGTCGGCCGCACCAAAACCTCGCCGAGAGTCATGGCAGAGGTCACAATGCGGTCGCCGCGGTCGATCATACGCTTTCGAATCTCCAGCGTTCGGCTTCGATTCGGCTCCAGCCCCTCGAACATGTAGATGAAAACGTTGGTGTCGAAGAAGACTTTGCTCAAAGGTCTTCTCTCCGGAGATTCTCGACGTATTCGTCGGCATGTTCGTCTGCCCAGATGTGCTTGCCGGAGCCGATCAGCTGAATTAATGGGTCCTGCTCCCAATCAGCAACGCTACTTGCACCCTGTTGTCTACACCATTCCTCATACCAGTCGAGAAGATGATGATACTGGATTGGAACCTCTTCTCGTTTCGGCATGTATTTAGTACCCCGTCCCGACCGTCTTTGCGGATCGATCAAATCGCCTTGGCGGTACAAGCGCAGGAAACCTACTCTGGTCTCAAATAACATTGTGTATTTGCCTGTTGATGGCGGCACATTGGCAACGAGGTGCTGCTTCAAGTGTGCATTGACGGACGCGGGATTTGTTCCCTTACCAAGCTCCGATTTATCGAGCTCTTGCCGAATTTCAGTTTTGGAGAAAGCCGCGTTTGGAAACTGCTGTTGAAGCATAGCAACAGCAAGCCAGATACGGTCCGCGAGACGCAATTCCGATGTAGCGACGCTCATTCCTTGCCTCTTCTCTTGATTCCAGTATAGGTATGATACCTAATATTCCTAGGAATGTAAACACGAACAAGAAAAAAGCCCCCGGCCGAAGCCGAGGGCCTTTCTTGTACTTGCCTTTGCGCCGAAGGCGCAGTTGGCCCCACCGCAGGTGGTTAGTACATGCCGTCCATGCCGCCGCCGTGGCCGCCGCCCGCCGGAGCAGGCTTCTGCTCGGGGATCTCAACCACCAAAGCTTCGGTGGTGAGCAGGAGCCCGGCGATCGAGGCTGCATTCTGCAGTGCCGTGCGCGTCACTTTGGTTGGGTCGATGACGCCGGCCTTCACGAGGTTCTCGAACACGCCAGTTGCAGCGTTGTAGCCATAGTGGGGGTCCTTGGACTCGAGCACTTTGGCCACCACAACCGCGCCCTCTTCGCCGGCATTGGCAACGATCTGCCGCAGCGGCTCTTCGAGCGAGCGGAGCACGATCTGCGCACCGATCTTCTCATCGCCTTCGAGCTTCTTGATCAGCTCCTGCACTGCAGGCGTCGCGCGAACCAGGGCCACGCCACCACCCGGAACGATGCCTTCCTCGACCGCTGCACGGGTTGCATGCAGAGCATCCTCAACGCGAGCCTTCTTCTCTTTCAGCTCCGTCTCGGTTGCAGCGCCAACCTTGATGATGGCAACGCCGCCCACCAGCTTGGCCAGCCGCTCCTGCAGCTTTTCCTTGTCGTAGTCCGAGGTGGTCTTCTCGATCTGCGAGCGGATCTCCTTCACGCGCCCTTCGATGTCGGCGGACTTGCCGGCGCCGTCGACGATCGTCGTGTTGTCCTTGTCAATGGTGACGCGCTTGGCGCGGCCCAGGTCCTCGAGCTTCACGCCTTCCAGCTTGATGCCCAGATCCTCGGTGATCGCCTTTCCGCCGGTGAGAATCGCGATGTCGCCCAGGATCGCCTTGCGACGGTCGCCGAAGCCAGGGGCCTTGACGGCAGCCACGTTCAGCGTGCCACGCAGCTTGTTCACCACGAGAGTCGCCAGCGCTTCGCCTTCCACATCCTCAGCAATGATCAGGAGGGGCTTGCCGCCACGGGCAACCTGCTCGAGCAGAGGAAGCAGGTCCTTCATCGCGCTGATCTTCTTCTCGTAGATCAGAATGTAGGGATCGTCGAGAATTGCTTCCAGGCGCTCCGTGTCCGTTACGAAATACGGACTGAGATAGCCGCGGTCAAACTGCATGCCGTCGACGGTCTCCAGGCCGGTGTGCATCGTCTTTGACTCTTCAATTGTGATCACGCCGTCCTTGCCCACAACCTTCACGGCGTGCGCAATAATGTCGCCAATCTCCTGATCGCCGTTCGCCGAGATCGCGCCCACCTGGGCAACGGATCCTTCGTCCACAGGCTTCGACAGCTTCCCGAGAGCGCCGCCCTCAGTCCACTTGCCATCCTTGTCGCGGGTTCCGATAATCGCGACGACAGCCTTGTCGATGCCGCGCTTCAGGGCCGTCGGATTCGCACCGGCTGCCACCGTCTTCACGCCTTCGCGGAAGATCGACTGAGCCAACACGGTCGCCGTGGTGGTTCCGTCACCTGCAACGTCCGACGTCTTCGAGGCGACTTCGCGCACCAGTTGTGCGCCCACGTTTTCCAGCGGGTCCTTCAGGTCGATTTCTTTGGCCACCGTCACGCCGTCCTTGGTGATGGTGGGTGAGCCGAATTTCTTCTCGATCACGACGTTCCGGCCTTTTGGCCCGAGCGTCGCCTTCACAGCGTCTGCCAGCGTGTTCACGCCGCGCAGAATCGCTTGCCGGGAGTCCTCACCGTGCAAAATTTGCTTTGCCATTGCTTGTATCTCTCCTTGGAGCAGTGATCAGGGTTCAGGGAACAGTGATCAGTTTCGTATCGTTGCCGCTGGGCGCGTGCAAGCGTTCTTCGCCCGTCCGGCCAGGACTACTTCTTGACGATGCCGAGAACTTCTTCCTCGCGCATGATCAGAAACTCTTCGCCGTCGATCTTGATCTCGGTTCCGGAGTACTTGCCGAACAGAATCTTGTCGCCAGCCTTGACGTCGAGAGGGAAGACCTTGCCTTCGTCGTTGGATTTGCCCTTGCCGACAGAGATCACTTCGCCTTCTTGAGGCTTCTCCTTGGCGCTATCGGGGATAATGATGCCACCCCGGATGGTTTCGCCCTCTTCCAGACGGCGGACCAAAATCCGGTCATGGAGCGGCGTGAAGGTGGTCGTAACAGATGTTGCTGCCATAACTTCGCTTCTCCTTCAGGCGCGGACAGAGTCAAAGCCCCGGCCGCGGATGTTCTATTGGTTTGTGAGAATAAAAGTTGCCGAACTTTCAGAATGCAGCCCTGGATAGCCCAGAGCGGCTTATGTAGTTGAGCAGTCCTGCTAGCCGTGCGCTAGCACTCTCCTCTTCCAATTGCTAAAGATAGGGAAGGTCCCGGCCCGTTGTCAAGCAGAATTGTGTAAATACTTGAGTCAAACTGGCTCATATCTTTATCGGCGTACCGCATCAACCAGTCTTTCTCTGGCTCCGATAAGCCGGACCGCGATGTGCTTGTGGTGCGGGCGCATGCCTTCCAACCAGATCATCGACGTGGCTTGACTTCCAGCCTGGCTGAAAAGAAGCCGTTCTCCGAGGCTCACATCCCAAGCCCCATTGCGCGCTGCGTACGAATGAGTCGTTTCAAGTTCGAATCGCAGCGATGTTTATTAGGAAAGATTCGCTTGCCTTGCTCAGTTATTACTTCATAAACAAAGTCCGGATCATCCTTGAGAGGCAGTGCTCTATTTGATCCTTCGCGGTCAACAGCTTGATTCGTTACGAAGGGATCGCAACTGATCTGCACGGTTAAGATCGATATATTCACGGAGGATAAGTGAGGGTATATTGATTCATCACACAACGGCGAAGGGCAAGATCAAGTTTGTTCAATCAACACGCAAAAACGGGCTTGCTGGTCAGAGTTGACAAATGGCATCGAATTGCCCCAACACGAAAGAAGCAAGTCCGTCCGCTGCTTACTTCGCGGACTTCGCTTCATCTTATGGCGGACCCATTGATGAACACCTGCATCAACTCAAGTCGCAAACGGCAGATGAATCGATCGCTGATTTTGTCAGTTCTTTCTACACGCGACTGAGCAACCGAGCGGAAAGCGCAGAGATCCTTTCTCGATTAAGTCCAGAGGAATTGAGCAATCTAAAAGCCAGGCAATCGCAACACTTGCGGTTGCTTCTCTCACCAGGCGCCACTCCGCAAATCCAGTACGAACGAGCGCTGCATGTGGGATGGGTGCATGAGATGGTGGGAGTAGGCCTTCCGATGCTGATGGAGGCCTATCATCTCTATCACAGCAAAGTCGAAGAGGTTGTGGTTGCTGCACCTCTCACTCCCGCGCAGCGTGACGAACTCAGAGCAGCGCTTCACCAGCGATTACAACTCGACATCGAGGCACAAATAGCAAGTCACGCACGATTTGATGCCGAAATCGGATCCCTGCAGTGCCAGGTGGACGAGGCCATCCAGACGGCCGGAAATCTTGCAGACTTACTGCGGTCCACTCTGCAGGCTTTGGGAGATTTCGACGGCATCTCGGCTTGCCTGTTCTCGCGGCCCGATGCCCATGGGGTCATGCAAATCGAAGCGGAGGGAGGCAAGGAAGGCCCGCGCTATGCCGAAGCCATGCGGCTGAAGCGCGCTCCTTTGTTCGAGACGCAAGCTACAGCGACTGCCGGAAGCGGGCCGGCTGGGCGCTCCTGGCGCACCGGCCAAATCCAGATCAACAACTCGTTTCACGCCGAAGAAGCAATGCATCCCTGGCGCGCAGAGGCCGAAGAGCGCGGGTTCCGCTCATCAGCTGCTGTTCCCCTGCTCGATGAATCGGGGCAGGCGTTTGCGATTTTAAGCCTCTACAGCGGGTGGCCTGGATTTTTCAGCGAAGTCACACGTTCCGTGATGCTTCGGCATATACAGCAAACCATGAGCCACGCCATTCTTAAACTCGAGCAAACCGTCGTCATTTCTGCCGATTTGCGCAACACCTACAGGCAATTGCTTGAAGAAGGTGCGGTAGAAATGCTCTATCAGCCCATCATCGATCTACGCACGGGCAAACTCGATAGCTTAGAGGCGCTGGCGCGATTGCGGAGCAAAGGAGGGCACTTATTTGCGCCGGGGGCCTTTCTCTCGGCATTTGGTAACTCCGGGTTGCTGCGCCTGTTTCAGCTTGGTCTCGGGCAAGTTTGCAGAGACGCATGCATGCGGCGCGAGCAAAACCCTGATTTGGAACTCTCCGTGGCGCTCAATCTACCTCCCGATGGGCTCACCAAAGATGCCTATCGGGACAGCGTTTTCGAGATGCTCTCCCGTTGGAACATCCCTGCGAATATGTTGACGTTGGAGATTTTGGAGACGAAGGAGACCCTGGACATCGGCCGGCGGGATGCTCGTATAGCCGAATTTCAGGAGGCGGGCATCCGGATTGCACAGGACGACCTGGGCTCGGGGCACAGCTCTCTCATGCGGATGGACCGCCTTCCAAGCGATCGCGTGAAGATCGATCAGGCATTGGTGCGCGGCACACTGAAGAGGCCGGTTCGCGCCTTGGAGTTCATTTATCACCTGACGCTCTTGGCGCAGGGTTTCGGGGCCCTGGTGACAGTTGAAGGTCTGGAAGATGAAGGATTGATCGAAGCCGCCGCAATCCTGGGTGCGGATCACGGCCAGGGATATGGGATTGCTCGGCCCATGGCTGCGGATGAGGTGATGGCCTGGAGCCAGGCATGGTCATTCCCCATCGATCCTGAGCGACCGAGGACGGCTCTCGGAGCGATGGCAGGATACCTGCTTTGGGACCACAAACTCGGGACGATCTCGGGTTGGCCCGAGTTCGCGGCGCAATTCATCAAGGAGCCATGGCTCGTCCATCATTATCTGAATCGCAGTCAGAACCCAGATCCGGAGCTGTCCTTGATGCTGGAGCGCACGCAAATCGTCGCCTTGAAAGGGCAGAGAAGCGCAAGATACAAACAAATGCGCAAGGAACTGATTGAGCGGCTCGGTGATATCTGGTTGCATGAACGGAATTGAAGACGATGCCGCGCCAAAAGTCCGCTGGAGCGGCTTTCCGCTCTGCTTCCTAGACGCGATCCTCAGGCGTGAGTCCAGGGAGGTCTTCGACCGGTGCACCTTTGTTTTCCCGGCGCATGTGCTTATTTACATACATGGCGGCATCGGCGGCCCTTAAGACATCATCTTTGGTCGCACCATCTTCCGGGTAGAGAGCGTATCCGACGCTGGCTGAACCTTGGACGATGTATTCCTCGACGGCAAATGGACCGTCAAGACACTGTTCCATCCGGAGAGCGACCTCTTCGACTTCGGCGCGGTTGCGAACCTTCGGCAGAAGCACAGCGAACTCATCGCCTCCAATGCGGGCAAGCAAGTCGTCGGAGCGGAGATGGTGTTTCATCCGGATCGTTACTTCCTGGAGATACAAGTCTCCCGCTTGATGGCCGTAGACATCGTTCACTTGTTTGAAATCGTTCAGATCGATGTAGATCAATCCAAAGATGCCTGCATTCTGACGAGCTATTTCAATTTGCTGATCGAGCAGTCGCTCCAGCGAAAACCGGTTATGCACATCTGTCAGCAAGTCGAACTCGGATCGATGCAGCAAGTCGGAATAAAGCCGTCGCGTTTCAATGGCCAGACTCGCCAGGCTCGAGGCCGTCACGAGGGTCTCCGATTCCATGTCGCGTTGTTTCGCGAGGGGAGCAAATGCCGCGTAGATCATGCCAAGCGGCGGTCCCGAGTGGGCTGGGATTTGCTCGTGGACGACGCGGAAGGAGGTGAGGTTCAGCGGGCAGTTGCCGAGCTTTGCTCCATCGAAGATCTGGCACCAACAGGGAACGCCACGCAGCTTGAAGGAAACAAGTTCGGTGATCTGTTCAATCACTTCAGCGAGAGGACGGGAGCCGTTGATGTCCTCAAGGATGCGGCTGCGCCGGCGCTCCGTGTAAGCCACTTCGGCGTTTTGGTAGCGCACTTTGCGTTCCAGGACCCAGGCCCTGGCACCCCCGGCGAAAAGCAACGCGAGAAGCACTCCGACCAGAATCATGAGATTGCGAACATTGAGCAACGATGGCTTCGCAACGATTTCAATGTCGTCGAAGGAACGCAGCAGGATGTTAAAAGGCACCTCTTGTTCGGTCGGCGCAATCGAGTCGGCTTGCGCGGCCATGCATATACCGGTGACTCGGATCCTGGTTCCGGCCGGAATCTGCCGCATCGACGGAAGGGGTCTGTTGGAAGGCGGATGCCGATAAATCGCGGTGAAGAGCTTGCCATCGGAGGCAAGAACAAACTCGTCTTGCGAGTCTTCTCGAACCGCAGTCATCACCTGGCCCTCGAAAGAGACCAAGTCGTTTTGATGACCGTCCGGGTCTCCACTGTTCCAGGTAGACAATTGGCGCCAGGTCGCTGGCTGGGCTGAGATGGGTTCAAAGAAGTTGGTGTCCTGAACTTCGGCATCGGACAATTCGAGGAAACCCTCGCGAGCATCGGGAAAGCCACTCGCCACCGCGACATCGCCGATCCGCATCGGGGCACTGGTATGGGTCGAAATCCACAGGCTCTCTGCTCCGTTCTGAAGCACAGCGGCCGACCCGGGTTGATAGTAAGTGATGGTTCCCTGGACCCGAACCCTGCGCGTACGATCTTGCACGTAGGAACTGGAGAGAACCTCGTTCATAGGGGTAATCGGGAGCGAGTCGGGACTCGCTTCGGCTTGCGCCAGAATCTTGACATCGGAAAGCGAGGCAACTTCGAGAAGGATCCCGATCAGTTGCATCTTGCTGTCGAATTTTCCAGAAACAACCCCGGTGACTTCCGCATCGGCGTCAAGCAGTTCGTTGAGCCTGCTCGCGTCGGTGCCGGCGACCATCGCATCGATGTATCCCCCGTCCATGAGTAACTTGAGGTAAATGCCATGCGTCTGCCCCATGTTCACCGCGTCCGCACTTCGGACTCGGGCGTGCACTTTGACCCTCATACAATCACGTTGAGCACGGATCAACTGTTCAAAGTTCGCCTCGATAGGATTCGGAGGCGTTCCGTGATGGAGCACGGTGACACTGTCGCTAAGCACGTCTGGAGTGAAGCTATCCCGGGTCTTTCCTCGCACCAGCACCCGGTCGCCAAGAAAGAGATCCTTATTCGGCTTCGCTTCGACGTACATGGCTTCCGCGCCGTCCTGAACGAAAAGGTCGACGTCGCTCCTGTTGTAGTAAGTGACGGTGGCTTCGAAAGCAACGGGTAGCCCTGCCCGCGCATCGGCCTTTGTCAGCGAATGCACGGCATGCAGCGTTCTCAGTGGGCTCGGCTCGGTTCCCCAAGCCGTGATGAGGCTTGTGGCCGTTATTGCCACTGCAAGAATCCATGATCGGATGAAGCCGGCGTTCGTGAAGCCGGCATGGAATGGTACGGCTTCTTCTCCTGCTCCCATTGATCTCACCGCCCACGCCCGCCCTGGCTGAACTCGTTTTGCGATATCCATATCTGGCAAACGCTTAAAGTCATCCCTGGCTCGATAGGTGTGCGCCCCATCCAGCCTTCACGTGAATCCGCAATGCGCGGGGCACCTCGCGAGTGGATTTCTCTTCATATTAGGTCTCTTAGTGTCCGATTGAACCGTTTTTGTGGCGTAACAGGTTACCTTTCTCCGAGGACGGGGGAGACAGCTGAAATGGAACGATAAAGCACGCAAATCTGAATGGAACAGAATGGCTGTAGATCTTGGTATAGAGCGGCTTATCGGGCAGGATCAAACAATTCGATTTTGTTATGGCGGAGAGGGGGAGATTCGAACTCCCGATAGCCTTACGACTATGCCTGATTTCGAGTCAGGTGCATTCAACCGGGCTCTGCCACCTCTCCGATTCTGATAACTGAAGCCGCCGACCACGACGCAGGCCCCGGTGGCGTGCATCCAAATTCGGTAAGACGGTTGCGCTTCTCAAAACCAGAGGCTTTGCACTTTTTGCCGCCAAAGCCCCCTGAGCAGGGTCGCGGGCTGAGGTTGGTTGCGCTTCCCCAGTTTACTGGGCATGAATGGGAGTGGCAAGGTTTCCGCTCTCCAAAAGGCATATTGTGGCGGGCCTTGACGAACCCACCCCTCCTGCTCACTCATAGGTGATACTTTGACGTTGGCCGAATACACGTCCTCAAACCGGACTGAAGCAGAGGTTCATTTCCCTCCGGTACGACGTCGGCTCTGCATTCGGCATCGAAAGTCTGGAGCGCTGGTCACATGATGGAATTCCATATTTCGCGAACAGCACGGGAACGCTATCGGTTTGCGGATTCGTTATTCTCTTTTAACGGCAATGTCGTCTTTGCCGACCTCGGTGCGTGCCGCGCCTTCGCTCACCAGATGAACCAGGTGCGCGACGCGGCCAAGTTCCCCGATCGCGCGGTGCATGCGGGCCAGCTGTTTGCCATGGGATTGATCGACGAAGCCAGTCACGTGGTCCTGGCGCAATATCGCAAGAAATTCGATCCCGACGTGATCAACGCGGCTCTGGACTGGTTTTCGGCCCAGGTTGGCGCCGCGGAGATCGACAAGCTGCTGCTCACATTCGTCGAACATTTTCCTGGTCAGAGCGTGATGCGCGGTCTTGAGACGCCGCAGCAATGGCTCTCCGGCGCGACCGACGGGATGTCCCACCGCGCTATCGCCCTTGAAGAGCTTTTTCTCCTCTGGACAGCAAATCGCAATGAAGCGTTCAAACCTTTCGAGGAACTCTTCGAAGAGAAGAGCCTGGCCGAAAAGACGGTCTACCGGCAAGTCACGAAGGAACTGCCCAAATACTTTGCCACGAGGCCTCTGATCCCGCTCGAGGGTGCAGGCCAGGTGAGCCTGATCGACCTTTTGCGCGCGCCCGCAACGGGCGCTCCGCGATCTCTCAGTGAGCAGATCGCGCTGATCCGTAAGCTCTGGAAATCGCTCCTCGGCGATAGCATGGACCGCTTTCTGATGATTGCGGGAGAAGTCCTGCGCGAAGAGGAGCTCGCTATCTGGATGCAGTTCAATCCCGACGCTGGCCGCGCGCGGGCTGCGGCAGAAGAGGCCGCTCGGCGTCGCCGCGAAAGCGGTACACAACAGTGGCCATCGATTGTGAGCAAATCCGACGTGCCCGTCTTCGGCGATCCAGCGTACGAATATGAAAAGTTCAGTGCCGACACCGCCTGGATGCCCAGCACGGTTTTGATCGCGAAGAGCACCTATGTGTGGTTGGCACAGCTCAGCAAACAATACGGCCGCCACATCAGCCGACTCGACGAGATTCCCAATGAAGAACTGGATACCCTTGCGCGTCGCGGTCTCAATTCTCTTTGGCTCATCGGCGTGTGGGAGCGCAGCCGCGCGTCGAAGACGATCAAATTGCTCTGCGGCAACTCCGACGCAGTGGCCTCGGCCTATTCGCTCTACGACTACACGATTGCCAATGATTTAGGCGGGGAAAGCGCCTACATCAATCTGCGAGACCGCGCCTACCATCATGGCATTCGCCTTGCCAGCGATATGGTTCCCAACCACATGGGCATCGACTCGCCCTGGGTGGTCGAGCACCCGGATTGGTTCATTGCCCGCCCGCAGCCGCCCTATCCGGTCTACAGTTTTGAGGGACCCGATCTCTCCAGTGACGGCCGCGTGGAAATCAAAATTGAAGATCACTACTTCACGCAGACCGATGCCGCCGTCGTCTTCCGCCGCCGTGACAAATCCTCAGGGGAGACCCGATTCATCTATCACGGCAATGACGGCACAAGTTTCCCCTGGAACGATACCGCACAGCTCGACTATTTGAATCCCGCCGTCCGCGAGCAGGTCATCCAGACCATCATTCACGTGGCTCGGCTCTTCCCGGTAATCCGCTTTGACGCGGCCATGACGCTCGCCAAGCGCCACTTCCATCGGCTGTGGTTTCCCGGTCCCGGATCGAGCGGAGCCATCCCTTCGCGTGCCGAATACGGCATGAGTGACGAGGAGTTCAATCGCATCATGCCGCAGGAATTCTGGCGCGAAGTGGTCGACCGCGTCGCCGCCGAAGTCCCCGGAACGTTGCTTCTGGCCGAAGCTTTCTGGCTCATGGAAGGCTATTTTGTCCGCACCCTCGGGATGCATCGCGTGTACAACAGTGCCTTCATGAACATGATGCGCGACGAGGAAAACGCCAAGTATCGCTCGGTCATCAAGAACACTCTCGAATTCGATCCTGACATCATGAAGCGTTACGTCAACTTCATGAGCAATCCCGACGAGCGAACCGCCATCGACCAGTTCGGCACTGGCGACAAATGCTTCGGTGTAGCCGTCCTCATGTCGACACTGCCAGGACTGCCCATGTTCGGCCACGGTCAGGTGGAAGGCTACACCGAGAAGTACGGCATGGAATATCAGCGCCCGCGCTACGACGAAACTCCGAATCCATGGCTCGTCCAACGCCACGAGCGTGAAATCGCCCCTCTGCTCAAAAAGCGCTGGCTTTTCGCCGAAAGCAGCAACTTCCTGCTCTACGACTTCTTCGAGCCGTCGGGCTCGGTGAATGAGAACGTCTTCGCCTATTCCAACCGCAATGGCGATGAGCGCGCCGTCGTTGTCTACAACAACCGCTTTGCCACGGCGCACGGGACCATCGATTTCTCGGCTGCCTACGCCGACAAATCTACATCACAACTTCGGCAGCGTCGCTTACGCGAAGGCCTGGCACTCACAGGCGATCCCGGCGTGATTTTGGCCTGGCGTGACTCTCTCACGGGCCTCGAATATCTGCGCCGCGCCAATGTGCTTGCGGAGCGCGGCCTCACCCTCGATCTGCACGCCTATCAGTCGCACGTCTTTCTCGGTTGGCGCGAACTGCGCGCGACCGCGGAGCAGCCCTGGGACCGGTTATGTGATCAACTCAACGGCCGCGGTGTCCCCAACCTCGACGACGCCCTTGTGTTCATGGAACTGAAGCCGGTCCACGATGCGCTCCACGCTTTGCTCGATCCCGAGCTCGTGCGCCAACTCGCCGACTTCGCCGAGCAGCGGCCCGTTACCATCTCGGCAGATCGCAAGACCCACCGCGAGAGGAGTGACTTTGTCGAGCGTGCATGGACACGATTCGAGGTTCTCTTCAGGGCCTCCCTGGAGACCCCATCGTCCTTGATAGGGAATCTGAAGGCGGAAGACCCAGACGCCGAGTTGAAAGCTTCCGGGTTCCGCGATTGCCTGCGTTCCGCCATGCACCTTCCGGCTGTGGAAGCATTCTTCCCGGCGCCCTGGACCGCAACCGCTCGTCACGCCCTTCCTAGCCCGAGCCCTCGCGACACAGCAACAGCGCTCTGGGGCCCAGTCTTTGGATGGTGTGCCATCGATTGTCTGGCGTCCACGATTGATCCGCAGAATCCCCATCGCACCGCACTTGAATTGTTCGATCGATTGCGCCTCCGCGAACCTCTCGCTCACGCCTTCCACACTCTCGGCATTGAGGGCGAAGAGAGTTGGCGTGCCGCCGCACGGGTCAAAGCGTTGCTTCTTGCACGGGCAACTTCGGCTCAGCCGAAGAGCGCTCCCGTACCGCCGAAGACCGAAACAAAGCTGCCATCCGCTCCCAGCGCCGACAAATCCGCTCGCGAAGGCGCCGGCCAGACAGAACAGATTCCAGCTCCAGCGTCTGCCGAACCTGCCTTGTCCGCGAAGCATGAGCCCGCCTTCCCGCCCTCACTCTGGCACGATCCGGATGTGCGCTGGCTAACCGGCGTTCATGAGGCGGGAGGGCACGACTACCTGGTGAAAGAGCCCTTCGAAGAGTTGCTCTGGTGGCTTCAACTCCCCGCTCTGATCCGTCTCGCAAGCAAGTCCGAACCGGACCGGCCTGCGGCTGCTGCCATAGCCAAAGCTGTGGAAGAAGCCGTGGCCACGGTGGCTGCTGCGGGATACCAGGCAGATCGATTGATTGCATTCGACCGTCGGAGTCGCAGCAAGGATGCATCCCCATCGCCGCCAAGAGAATCCGGTGTGAACAGCGAGTCAGCGCGTCCTTCGGCAGAAAAGCCGTCGCAACAGAAAGTCTTACCTCCGCTCGAACCCGTGGGTTCCAAGAAGGAGTGATCTCGAGACCCGCGCCAACTCTGGTCAAAAGCGGAAAATGACCCCGTTGATGGGGATGTCGATCTCTTCCAGAGTGGCGCTGGGAGGTACCTCGACTTTGGAGCCCTTCGGCCTGCGGAGGAACACGTACCCCGATGCTTTCGTGCCCTGTTGCAGGGTAGTGATCCGAAGAAGGACCGGCGGATGCGCCGGATCGATCTGCGGCAAGGAGGACCCTTTTCCGCCCTGTTTCCGCAATTGAAGCAGACGATCCTCTTCCTCAGATCTTGTGCCGGCATGCGGGTCAATTTGGCCCATTGCTTCGGGATGAGTGGGCGGTGGCGACGCGCTGTTGCTTTCGGGCATAGGGCTCACAGTAGGAGCGCCGCCGGCCTGGCCAAGGCCCTCGGCGCGCATGCTGGCCAGCGTATCCAGATCATGTGCTTTATCGAACCAGCGAAAACGGGTGTGGGCAGAGTCGGGGTAAAGAGCGGAGATCGCTTTGGGATTGACTTCCGCTTCGCCCGGCCCGACTTGGGCTATTGCGATGAAGACGGAGAACTCGCCGTTTTCCCAGTTCTGGGGCATGGTGATCGCCACCGTTGTCCCTTCGTATGTGGTCGCAAGCATCGGCTTCCCGCTCACCAGCACCACCTTGCAGTGATCGGTGTCCGCGCGGTTGAATGTCACCATTCTCGGGTTGTCAGCAGGCTGCGCAAGCGCAACCGAAAGCAGGAGTGGCGAGACGAGAAGTTTCATGGTCATTCACCTCAGGAAAACTGTGACAACGGCATTGTTCAGCATTTCGGCTCGGCTTGTCTGTAACGGCTGCACAGAAAGTTCGCTAGCTTCGGACGTTTGACCGCCAATCTCGAAATAACACTCGATTGATCGGCACCAGCCCGACCCGAGGAGGCAGCAGCAGAAGAAGAAGAAGATGTTGACGAATGAATCGTCTCGGGGGTTGACAAACTGAACTAAACCGTTCAGTATTGAATTATCCCGGAGGGGTGTCCATGATTCGCGTCCAGAACCTTGTCAAAACCTTCGGCGCATTCACCGCAGTCAACGACGTCTCATTCGACGTTGCCGAAGGAGAAATCTTCGCCTTCCTCGGACCCAACGGGGCAGGGAAGACCACGACCATCAAAATGCTCACCACGCTGCTAAAACCCACCAGCGGCGACATCGAGCTCGATGGGCTCAACCCCCAAATTCATCAGAACCAGGCCCGTCAACGCTTCGGCATTGTGTTTCAGGATCCCAGTCTCGACGGCGATCTCACCGCGTCGGAAAACATGGAGATCCATGGCGTGCTCTACCACGTTCCGCACAAAGTTCGCCGTCAACGCTCCGAAGAACTGCTGAAGCTCTTTGAGCTGTGGGATCGCCGCGACGATCAGGTCAAGAAATTCTCAGGCGGCATGAAACGTCGTCTTGAAATCGCGCGCGGATTCCTGCATACGCCCAAGATTCTTTTCCTCGACGAACCAACCCTGGGTCTCGATCCGCAAAGCCGCAATCAGCTTTGGACCCACGTCAAGCGCGTCAATGAATCCGAACGCGTGACCGTCTTCCTCACCACCCATTACATGGACGAGGCTGATCGCGTCGCGCACCGCATCGGCGTCATCGATCATGGCAAGCTGGTCGCTCAGGGTACGCCGAAAGCGATCAAGGAACAGACCGGCACAGAGAGCCTGGAAGACGCATTCCTAAAGTTGACCGGCTCGTCGATTCGTGACGAAAGCGCGAATTCCGCCGACCAACTGCGGCAATTTGCAAAGATGTGGAGCGGAGGCAGACGATGAGCGCAATCTATATTCTCTGGCTGCGTGAGCTGAAGCGCTATACACGCTCAAGGGCGCAGATCGTGGCGTCCCTTGGTCAACCCATGCTGTATCTGCTCGTGCTGGGCTTCGGCCTCGGTCCCGTATTTAAGCGTGCTGGCAATGGCGACTATTTCCAGTTCATTGCCCCCGGCGTCATTGGCATGTCTGTGCTGTTCTCGTCGATCTTTTCCGGGCTTGGTCTTCTTTGGGATCGCCAATTCGGCTTTCTCAAAGAAACGCTCGTTGCGCCCGTCTCGCGCCTTCAGATCATGGTTGGCCGCACCCTGGGCGGAGCCACGGTCGCGTGCATCCAGGGCCTGTTGGTGATGGTCATCTGTCTGATCGCAGGTTTCCGGCCAACACATTTCTCCGCAATTCCACTCGCCCTCGGATTCATGGTGCTCATTGCGATTCTTTTCGCAGCCCTCGGCATGGCTATCGGCTCCGGCCTCCAGGACATGCAGGGATTTCAGCTCATCATGAACTTCCTTGTGTTGCCGATCTATTTTCTCTCCGGTGCGATGTTTCCGCTGAACGACGCGAAAAGCGTGCTCAAATACATCACGCGCATCGACCCGCTGTCGTATGGCATCGACGGGATGCGGAACGTGCTCGGCGCGTCAAACTCCGCCTTCGATCCGCGGCTTGACTTGATCGTGCTGTTGATCGTGGGAGCCATCTTTCTGGTCTTTGGTGCCTATCGCTTCTCGAAGATCGAGATATGAGGAGTGATTTTGTTTTCGTGAGGAGTGTGTGCTATGCATACTGATCGCAGTGCAATTTTGTCGCTGGTCGCTCTAGGGCGCATTACGCCGCGCGAGGCCGAGCGGCTACTCGCCGTATGGCGCGACGGAGATGAGACGATTCTCCTCGTGGCATTGTGTCTGGCGTTTGCGGCCCTGGTTCTGCCGTACGTGGGAAATGCGGTGACCGCGTTCGGGCAAGCCTTGGCCACGCTCTTGCCGGCGATCGAACGAGCCTTGCTCTTGATGGGCGGGATGGCTTGAAGGGACCGACCGCTTCTCATTTCTTTCAAAAGGCTGTGAAGCAAGTCTGGCAACTAGGTTAGGAAGTCTGCAGGCAGGAGGTGTATGAACCAGAATCGGATTCATCAGAGCCCCGTGTTTGAGGTCGCGCAGGGGTTCGACTACTGCAGCATCGAATGGGTGGAGATTTAGCGTGGCCCGGTCGCGCAGCTCTGAAGCCCACGAAAAAGTCCTCCGCGCCGCGCTCGACTTGTTTGCTGAACGCGGCATCGACGCGACCAGTATGGACTCCATCGCGCAGGCCTCCGGAGTCAGCAAAGCGACCATCTACAACCACTGGGTCGATAAGGAAGCGCTCTTGATGGACGTCATGGAGATGATCCACGGCCTCGATCGAGAACCCGAAGACGTCGACACGGGCGACCTCTGCCGCGACCTGACAACGGTTCTCACGCGCCGCCCGCCAGACGAATTCGATGCGGTACGAACGCGCCTGATGCCGGCCATGATCGCTTACTCTGCTGTCCATCATGAGTTCGGCATGAAATGGCGTCATCGTGTCATGGAACCACCACGCAATTGCATCCGCCGGATTCTGAACCGCGGCATCAAGCAGGGCCTTCTGCCCCGCGATCTCGATTCTGACGTTGCTGTCTCCCTTCTTCTCGGACCGGTTCTCTACACTCATATTTTTCAGAAAGAACGCCTGCCCAAGGCCCCCGACATCGGTCCCAAAGCGGCCGAAGCGTTCTGGCGCGCCCACCGCCTGATCCGCCAGCAGCGCATCAAAAAGGCGGGAATCAAAAAGCCATCGGCGAAGAAATAATTGGTCTGCCTGTAGGTTCGCTTCCAACCCACAAAATCTGGATCTAGAATCCCGGCGGCCGTTCTCCCGCGACACCAAATGCCTTCTCCAGCGCCATTCCCGCCTGTGCCACCGTGCCTTCATCGAACAACCGCCCGATCAGCGTGACGCCGTGCGGTACGCGGCGCCGCGGAGAGAACTTGGGCAGCGGATGCGCAGGATCCGGCGCCCAGTCGCTCCGTCCCTCCGATACCTCCACAAACCCTGCACGCAGTGTCAGCGATGGATTGCCGGTGAAATTCCCAATCGTCAATGTCTCGTCCCGCAGCGAAGGCACAAGCAGCAGATCGACCTCTGAAAAAATGCGCGCCATCTCCTGCGCTACCTTGCGGCGGAACCGGTCCGTCTGCACAAAATCCACCGCGGACAAAAACCGCGACTGCCGAAATACATTCGGCCACGCATCGGGAACCTGCACTTTCAGTTCGTCCACGCGATGGCTCAGAGTCAATTCCTCGAAAGCCGCAGCGGATTCCGCAAACAAAATCACATTGAGGGAGTCGTAAGGCCAGTCGGGAAGCGTCACCTCCACCGTCTTCATCCCCAGCCTACGCACCGTCTTAAGTGCCGCCCGATCCACATCCGTCGCCGGAGCTTCCTTCATCCACGCCGGAAAATACCCAACCCGCATTCCGGCGATACTCGCATTCGCATCGAACGAAAGCGTGCTCGGCACACTGGCAAGATCCCCCGCGTCCGGTCCGGAGATCGCGTGCAACACGAGCATGGTGTCTTCCACACTGCGCGCCATTGGCCCGAGCTTGTCGAGCGACCAGCATAAGGTCATCGCTCCTGTTCGTGGCACGCGGCCAAACGTCGGCCGTAATCCGGTCAAGCCGCATCGCATCGACGGGCTCACAATGCTACCCTCTGTTTCGCTCCCAATCGCGAAGCCCACCAGCCCCGCCGCTGTCGCCGCACCTGGCCCTGCACTCGATCCAGACGCCCCTTCTTCCAGCAACCACGGGTTCATCGTTTGCCCACCAAACCAAATATCATTGAGGGCCAGCGCGCCCATGCTTAACTTTGCGATCAGCACAGCACCGGCTTCCTGCAAACGCTCCGCGACGGCGCCATTCTTCTCTGGCACGCGGTTTCTGAACGGCTCCGCGCCATAGGTTGTCGCTATACCCGCTGTGTCCAAAAGATCCTTGGCGCCCCACGGTATTCCATGCAGCGGTCCGCGATACTGTCCTGCCGCAATCTCTGCGTCTGCCCGGCGTGCCTGTGCCAACGCATGCTCGCGCGGCAACGTGATCACGCAGCGCAGCTTTGGATCGAACTTCTCAATTCGTCGCAAATAGATCTGCGTCAACCGCTCCGACGTAAGTTCGCGCCGCTCGATCCATCGCGAAAGCTGCGCGACGGATGCGTAAGCGATCTCTGCTTCATCGCTGGGCAATGACACTTGCCGATCGGCGCTGCGCACGAATTTGTCCGCCCCCGGCATCCCGCGCACAATCCCGGGCAACGAAGGATTCCATTGCGTCGCAGGAGCCAGCGTTTCCTCCAGAGCTAGCTTGCGCGGGCCGACCCTGCGCTCATAAACCGGCGCCATCTGCATGCGCCAGTTGCTTGCTGCCTGATCGAGATCCCTCGGCGTCATCTCGACCTGCACCAGCTTCTCGGCTTCCTTGAATGTCGCCGCGGAAACTTCAGGCCCAACCGGAACCGCCGTGCCGAACGCCGGCGGAGCTCCCGGTGTCGGGGTTTGACTCTGCGCATCGGGGGTTTGTGCAGGCACGATGCCTGCCAGCAGCCCTAGAGATCCAAGGGCAACAAATTCTCGTCTCGAAGTAGACATAAATCCTCCCGGCCACATGAAGGTGTATTCGGCTCGATGCAAACTAGGGCAAATATACTATCGGGCTCTGCGCGCTCGAATTTGGTTCGACGATTTGTCGCAACCGCCCCGGACCCGTAGAATCACCCTTGTGCGTCCAGCGGGCTTGGGCAACGGCTCCGAAGTGCGCACATTGGGTGACGATGAGAGAACAAGCGTCAGGAAGCTCCCAGGAAGCGCAGCCAGTTTCGCCCGCCTGGAGCAGAATCGAGATGGCTCGCCATCCCCAGCGGCCCTATCCCATGGACTTCATCGAACGGGTCTTTACGGATTTCAGCGAGATTCACGGGG
Organism: uncultured Acidobacteriaceae bacterium; assembly: GCA_963745845.1. GTDB lineage: Bacteria > Acidobacteriota > Terriglobia > Terriglobales > Acidobacteriaceae > Telmatobacter. The sequence goes on from CAVUZE010000008.1 coordinate 2,082,094, forward strand.
ATCGCGCGTATGGCGATGACGAAGCCGTAGCCTGCGGAATGGCGCGGTTAGGCGCGGACGAAGTTCTAGTTATCGCGAACCGCAAGGGCGGCAGCACCAAGGAGCGCGTCCGGCGCAACTTCGGGATGCCGCATCCCGAGGGTTATCGCAAGGCACTTCGCTGCATGAAAATCGCCGAGAAATTCGGTCGCCCCGTCATCAGCTTGATCGATCTGCCCGGCGCATACCCAGGCCTCGGCGCGGAAGAACGTGGCCAGGCCGAAGCGATCGCGCGCAACATTCGCGAAATGTCCCGGCTGCGCGTGCCAACCATCTCCGTCATCAGCGGCGAAGGCGGCTCGGGCGGCGCTCTGGCTCTTGCCGTCAGCGACCGCGTGCTGATTTTGGAGAATGCGCTCTACTTTGTCATTACGCCCGAGTCCTGCGCGGCCATCATGTGGCGCGACGCCACCAATAAGCAGCTCGCCGCGGAGGCGATGCGCATCTCGGCTCCCGAGGTCGCCGCTCTGGGCTGCGTGGACGAGATTGTTCAGGAGCCGCCCGGTGGCGCTCACACGGACCACGAAGTCGGTGCCGGAGTGCTGGGGACGGTGTTGCAGAAGCACCTTGCCCAATTGAAATCTCTCGCCATTGAGGATCTCGTGGCAGCCCGGCAGGAGAAATTCCGCAAGATCGCGCAGTTCTATACGGAAGGTTAGTTTGGTGGTTCAGCACTTCGGCAATGCAGCCGGCGCTTTTTTCCGTTTCTCCGTCCTCTTCGAGATTCGACTCGAGTCTCCCCGATGCGCATGCGCAGGGGGCGTCCAGTGAGCCCAAACGCTGGCGCGGTCGGACGCACGCGCGCATACCTCGAATTCATTGGCGCAGTCATTTTCTATTTTCTCGTCCGATCCATTGCGCGCCACGGTGCGCTCGCTCTTGCCAATGAGACCTGGCTGCCTCTGACCGAACAGGCCATTCAGCTTCTACTTCTCGTCATCGTCTTTGCCTCGTTCGGCCGCATCTTTGACCGCCAAAACAATCCAGTCGCCGAACAGGGCCTGCCCTTCCGGCGAGGATGGCCAGGTGAAGCGGGTTTGGGTCTGGCCGTCGGCTGGGGTTCTGCCATTGCATGCGTTTTGCCTCTTACCCTAATTGGCGGCATTGCGATTGTCCTCACCACAAACCGGTCTGCTTGGGCATGGTTCTTTGCGGACGCAGTCTACTTTGCTGTTGCTGCAATGGTCGAGGAAGTCGCTTTTCGCGGTTACGGCTTTCAGCGATTCACCCTGGTCGTTGGTCCGGTCGGAGCCGCGCTTGGCTATGCCGCCTTCTACGCCGGATTGCTCGCGCTTCTTCCCGGTTCCGGCAAAGCCAGTATCGCGGTTTCCGTGATGTTCAGCCTGGTTCTCTCCATCGCCTATCTGCGCACTCGCGCGCTTTGGCTGAGCTGGGGCTTGAACTTCGCATGGAAGGCGAGCCGCGCTCTGATCTTCGGTCTTGCTCTCGGGGGCGTGAGCAGTCACTCCTCGGTCGTGGAAGGGGACCCGATGGGGCCATTCTGGCTCACTGGCGGAGGGTATGGCCTTGATGGGAGTTGGTTCACGTTTTTTGTTCTGCTTGCCGCCATCCCGGTGGTCTACCGCGTCACGCGCGACCTGGATTTCCGCTACAACGCTCCGGTGATTGTCGCCGGTGGAGTTGCCGTCGATCTGGATGCAGCCGCGCGCCGCCAGCACGAAGCAGCCATGGGCGCCTCCGAACCCGCAGCCCCTTCCCCCGCAGCACCTTCGTTAATACAGATACTTCCCGCCGCAACTCCTTCCGCATCCAATCCCGTGGACCGGGTTCCAGATGCCGAGCAGAACACCCCGCGTTGAGCCGTCTTGAGACTCCTCAATCGGCGATCAGGTACCCGCCAATTACCGGTTTGAAACAAAGTTGACCATTGGGCTTGAACGGGCCTATCGTTTGGACAATGCTTGAAGCAAGAGCCATGGGAGGTTCCCATGAAGTGGTCGTCCCCGGTCCCTAGCGATCCGCAATCTTCGGTCTCATCCATTCGCCCGGAATCGTTCCGCAGAGTTCTGCGAGTTTTCTTCGTGTGCGTTCTTGCGGCATATGGCTCGGCTACGTGCGTTTCAGCGCAGGTCATCACCATTGACACAAGCGGAAAAGCCACGACGAGTACAAGCTCGTCCTCAAACATTGACCGCCGCTACAAGCAGATCGAACCAACCAATATCCCTCTGCCGTCTGCCCAGCTCGACGAGAAGACCCGCCTCGATCTGATCCGCTTTCTTCAATCCGATCAGGGCTTCGCCATGCGACCGTTCCCCCGCGGGCACAGAGGTCTGACACTTGTAGCAAACGGCAAGCTCGAGCCGGCTGGTGAGGCGTATCTCTCCATGGTCACTGCGAATGGGCTTTCGGCCAAGCCGGGCGATCGCCTCGTCATTAGCGACGTGAAGATCGAGCATGAAAAGATGATTTTTGAATTGAATGGCGGTCCCGACCCCAAGCACCGCTTTTTACGCCATGTCCAAATAGGAGCTGGGGGGCCGGATATGTCTCCTGTCATCCAGCAGGGCGACGAGCAGGAACCTGTTGGCTCGCGCCTCACGCTCACTTTCCATGAGCACATCCCCGAGCTAACCGGCAAACAGGTTGAAGCCCTGCTCGCGCCTCTGATCTCCTTCGAAGTCAAAACTCCCATCCAGGCATTCACCGACACTTTGCCGCCCAAGCTCAAAGAGGCGATTCTCGACCACAATGTCCTCGTCGGCATGAGCACGGAAATGGTGCTGTTCGCCAAAGGTCAGCCGCAAAACAAAATCCGCGAGATGGACGGCCAAATGCCATTCGAAGAATGGATCTATGGCCGTGCGCCAAGCGACATCGAATTCGTCCGCATCAATGGCAATCGCGTCATTCGGGTAGAGATCGCCAAAGTTGGAAAGACGCCCGTGATCTTTACCAAGGACGAAGTGGAAGGTTTGATGCGCACGGATGGCACGCCGCTCACCCCCGAGCAGCCCGGAAGGCGCACTGTGCAGATGGGAGACGTCGAGCGCAACCCGGACACGCAGGCCCCCGCCGCACCGCCCAGCTTGCGCAAGCCCGGTGAGACCATTCCTGCCGATGACGGTAAAGACAGCCGGGAAGGCGTCATGAGGCCCGTACAGTTTCCGAAGCAGTCGCCCGACGACGAGCCCAACGCCCGTCCCGCTGCTCAGCCAGACTCTTCGCAAACTTCCGCAGCGCCGACCTCGCAAACCACCGCGCCGCCGGCGAACGCGCAGTCGCCTCCCGCCGCTGACGCATCGCAGTCCGCTCCTGCGAAACCGCAACCTGCTGGCGGAACCACGCCACCACCCCAATGACGAGGGAACACGCATTCGGGTAGACTGGAATCAGCGAGTTCCGCCTCGTCCCGGCAATGCAAATTCAGCATGGGTGAGAGAGTTACCGCGCCGTTGAAGCCGCGCGCTGATCGTTTGCGCGTGTGTGCAGAGACACCTTAAGAAGGAGAAACACCAAAGCAATGGCCAAAATCGCCAAAACAGGTGACCGCAAGAAGGTAATGGATACGACGAAGTCCACCGACTGTCCCAAATGCAGCAAGCCGACGCGCATCGTCAAGCGTGTCAAAGATCGCGAGCGCGGGATACCGGGCGGCGTCTATATTTCTTGTTCTGCTTGTGACTTCTACGAAAAACTTTAAGTAAGACTTGAAGTTGATTCGGTACGCGGGGCTCGGCGATTCGCCGGGCCCTGTTGTATTTAGGAAGATGCTCTCACAAGATTCAGCGCCATCTCCTCGAGGATTCGGTTGGCCGCTTCTGTGGGATTCGCAGCTTGCGTGATCGGCCGGCCCACTACCAGATAACTCGCCCCTTGCCGGAACGCTTCCGCTGGCGTTGCGGTGCGCCTTTGATCGCCCATCCCCGTTCCTGCCGGACGGATGCCCGGAATCACCAGCACAGTCCTCGGGCCTGTCAGCGAGCGAAGAAGCCCAACCTCCTGCGGTGAGCAGACAAAACCGGAAATCCCGGCATCGAGTCCCACCTGCGCCAACCGCTTCACCTGCTCCGCGGCAGAAACGTTCAAGCCAACAGCGCTCAACTGGGATTGATCCATGCTCGTTAGAACGGTCACAGCAAGCAACTGCGGCGGATTCGGTACAGCTTCCAGCGCGGTCCGCGCCGCACCCAGCATCGCTGGGCCGCCATGGGCGTGCACGGTCAGCATCCGAACGCCCCAGCCGGCCGCTGAACGAACTGCCCCAGCCACAGTGTTGGGAATGTCGTGGAATTTCAAGTCGAGGAAGACCGAATGCCCGCGCGCCGCCAATGTCTCCAGGATGGAAGGACCGGCTGAGACAAACAGCTCCAATCCTACTTTGAACCACCGGCAGCAGTTCTCGAGCCTGTCCACCAATTCGATCGCGGCGCTTGCGCTAGGGACATCGAGTGCGACAATGAGCCGCTCGCGAGCGTCGTCCAATGGGTCCAACGCGGCCGGTTGAGACTGGTACGCCGAAGAATTGAGTTGCTCCGGGGCCGACATACCTAAATCCTACCCGAATCGACACCTCTCTGCGGCATCATTCAGTTGCTTGCCACTTGCTCAACCACGGCGACCGGACCCTCCAATTCCTGCATTGGCAGAAAGCGCCGCAGATAGGCGAATGGGTCTTCCGCAGCAGCCATCTGGCGCAAATGATATTTCCATACGTCCGGTTTGATCGTCCTCCGCGTGAACGGCTTTCTGGTTACCTGCACCACCTCGCCCCGGCGGTTGACCCGAGGATAGGTGATCGACGGGACAACGAAGCTGATACGCGCTCCGGTTCTCCAATAAGAGCGTGCGAAGTCGTGGGAAAAGAGCAGAGCATAATAGCGACCTTCCGCGGCCAGCATGTTCAGAGCCTGTTCCGTCCCGGGCCATATCGGTTGAACGTGCGCCTGGAACCAGGTCCGGAATTCGAATCCATTAAACTGTGCTTGATTGAGCAACATCCGCAGCAACTGTTTGCGATGATTCATCACCGTGTCCTTTATGGGCCGGGGTTGAGTTCGAGCAGCCGGCATTGCATCGAGGTCGCGGGGGACCAGGCCCACTCGCTATGGAGTGGGTTTCTACTTTCACAAACGTCAAAAGGGGGCCATTTTCCTTTTTGGGTGGGATTTCTATTTTTGTAGCGCGAATACCCAGGTGCGATTTACGAGCCAACTACACTGAATTCAGTACTTAAATAGGTGTCTCTCTTCAATCTTTCTCACTTTCCCCATTTGGGAAACCAGGTTGCAATCGGAACGGGGCCGGATAGGATGGCAGGGCTGATGAAACCGAAGATCTGGATCGTAAAAGCTGCAATCGCTGCTCTGCTTCTGGTCTCAGCGATCGCGGCAAGGGCAGCCGGTGTGCACACCAATCCGCTGAATCTTGCCCCCCTGGTCCGCGAAGCCTATGTCCACTTTTACAATTTGGATTTTCCCGGTGCTGTCGATCGTTTTGAGCGATTCCACGCGCAGCATCCCGGCGATCCGCATGCCTCCGCACTGCTATTGAACGCGGAGATCTTCAACGAGCTCTATCGGCTCGATTTGCTCGATACCACGTTCTATGCGAATGATGGCTTTCTTTCCGGGCGTCACGCCACACAGGAGGACCCGAAGGCGCGCGATCGCATCTTTGCCCTTGCCGACGAAGCCGTGCAGGAAGCCGATTGGCGCATAAGCAAGAACTCCAATGACATCGATGCGCTTTTTGCTCGCGGATGGGTGCGCAGTCTGCGGTGTGCCTACACTGCGATGGTCGAACGCGGGTTTGGCGCTGGTTTTCGGCTGGCGACTAAAGCGAAGGACGACGAAGTGCGCGTCCTGCAACTCGATCCGGAGTATGTCGATGCAAAACTGGTCGTCGGCGTCTACGAATACGTCGTCGGCGCACTCCCGTGGCCCTTTAAATTACTGATCGGGTTTGCGGGTGTGACCGGCTCCAAAAGTCGCGGTCTGGAAATGCTTTATGACGACGGCAACCGCGGCGTCATTACCAGCGTGGAAGCGCGGACCGTGATCGCGTTGTTTCTTCGCCGGGAAGGACGCTACAAGGAAGCAATCCAGGTGATTCGCAGCCTCAAGGAGCAATATCCGCACGACTACCTCTTTTGCCTCGAAGAGGCAAATCTTCGCAAAGACGCGGGCGAAGGAATGGGAGCTGTGGATGCCTACCGCCAGGTTCTCGCCGACAATGCCAAGCCCGGCTACTTTTCTCAGGCGCGGCTTGAATTAACCTACTTTGGCCTGGGCGATGCACTGCGAGGGCAGCGCCACAACGGCGAGGCCGCACAGGCCTATGAACAGGCTGCCCTCGCGAACAATGTCGGGGCGGAACTCAAAATCAGAACGCTGCTGGCGGCCGGGGAATGCCGCGACCTGAATGGAGAGCGCCCCAAGGCCATTGCCGATTACGAGGCCGCCATTGCCGCCGGCCCCAAAACCTCACGAGCCGATACCGCGAGGAAGTATCTGCAAAGCCCGTATCGCGGGAGTTAGAGAGTGTTTTGAAGATGAACATCCAATGACCTTCGGCAATCCTCGCAAGGACCTCAGGAATTCGCGAATCTTTGGAATTGACCTGCCATCTCGCATAGGGCAACTGTTGCAGGAGTGCTATGATAATTCGCCGCCGGCACGGAGAGATTTGATGAGGTACGGATGCGACGGAATCATTTTGCTCTGCACACTCGCGAACGGTCACCGGCAAAAAAGGTGCGGCCTGAGGGTGTGTGCACTCGTCCTCCTGCAGTTGATAGTTCTGCCCGCCATCGGCGCATTTGCTGAAGATTCCGGGGCCGTCGTGTTCACGCAATCCGCCCCGCAGGTTGCGGTATTCGATTTCATCGAGGTCACCGCCAAATTGCCCGCCGGCGCAGCGCCGAATCCCTTTACAGACGCCTCCATATCCGGTGACTTTGAACCCGCCACCTCTGCGGACCAAATCCCCGTCGAGGGATTCTGCGATTCACCAGATGGCACTCTTTACCGCATCCGTTTCATGCCCTCGAAGAGCGGTTCCTACGCATTCCACGTAAACTTTAAAGCCGGCGCAACGACCAAGAGCTTCTCTGGCACATTCGCGGCAGTCGACCAGCGGCGCCGCGGTCCGCTCCGAGTGGATCCGGCCTATCCCTGGCACTTTGTCTGGGAAGGAACCGGCGAGCATTACTTCTTCAACGGGACCACGGCTTATTGGCTCCTGGGCTGGCGCGACGAGCGCACCATTCAATACAGCATCGACCGGCTAGCTGCGCTCAAGGTTAACCGCATGCGTGTGGCCCTCGCTGGTCGCGAGAAAGTCTTCTTTGGCGAGCCTGTGATGGTCGGCCCAAACTGGACTGTCTTCCTAACGCCTTGGCCGGCAGCTCGAGCGGATGATTTCTCACACCCCGAATTCGACTACTCTCGCTTCGATGTGCTCTATTGGCAGAAATTCGAGCGCATGCTGAAATTCGCGCGCGATCGCAACATGGTGATCTCGGTTTTGCTCGATATGGGTGACAGTGGAGTCCACACGGTGGCGGGCAGCGACGACGAGCGCCGCTACATCCGCTACGCGGTCGCGCGCCTGGCGGGTTTCTCCAACATTACGTGGGATCTCGGTGACGACCTGGACAGTTTTCGTGATGAAAAATGGACTCACGAAACCGGCATGCTCATCGAGAAATGGGACCCGTATCATCATTTGGCCACCAGTCATCCCATACACACGGAGCACCAGGACCGCGCTTCCAATTGGTTCGGTTTCACCTCCTACCAGGAATGGTCACGGAATCAGCATGCACTGATGCTTGAGTCCAGGAAGTTGCAGCAACAGGCCGGGCGGATCATTCCACAGACCAACGAGGAATACGGCTACGAGGATCATTACCCGGTGTGGGCCGCCGCCGGTTCTGACTCGGCTGACATTCTGCGCAGAACAGCGTGGGAGATCTACATGGCGGGTGGTTATCAGACCGCCGGAGAGAGCGCCCGCCGTGGAACCAACATTTGGCCGGATACTGGCGGCGGCTGGATGAACGGCCGTGGCGACGATACCCAGACCATGTTCGTCGGATACGGCCACATTGTGGATTTCTTCACCAGCTTTGAGTGGTGGAAGACTGACCCACATGATGAACTCGTCGAGCAGGGAGACTATTGTCTTGCCTTCCCCGGTCATGTGTACGCGGTCTACTTGCCTCATGGAGGCAAGGTGACCCTCCGCTTGGATCCAGGGACCTATCGTGCCGAATGGTTTAACGCAAGCAATGGGCAAAGGATCCCTCTCGTCGATGATGTTAGCGGCCCATCGTGGACTTCGCCTGATCCGCCAGACGACTCCAGTTGGGCCAATAGCCACGATTGGGCGATTCTGATTCAAAGGCGTTGAGCAAAGTCTCCGCTCATGAAACACTTGGAACCTGCCAGCTCCACAACGCATATTTAAGAATCGCTCGAATCTGTTCTGTCCGCCGCGCGGGAACCGATGCTTCACATTTTGCGTATATTTACGATGAGATTAAATGCATAGATCGGGGGAGGTTGGCATGGCCTTCTATTGTTATCGTTGCGGAACAAGTTTACCGACAGGCGCACGGTTCTGCTCCAGTTGCGGAACGGTTGTCGCGGCCTCGGCGCCCATTCCAGGCAGGCCGCTTGTCCGCCCAATCATCGGTCGCCAGATTGCCGGGGTCTGTGCCGGACTCGCGCGCGCCAACGGATGGGATGTCAGCATCGTCCGCGTCGTCGCCGTTGTCGGCTTCTTCTTTACCGGCGGCCTCGTAGCCGTCGGGTATCTGGCTGGATGGATCGGCATTCCCGAAGAGCCGATCGCTGCGCCCGGAACTTACCCACCCCAAATGTGAGAAACGGAAAAACCTACAGAAAATCTCGCGTAACCTTGAAAGGGCACGACTTGAGTCGTGCCGCAAGTGGCTGAAAAATGGGAGGGCTTAACTGAGCCCGAGGGAAGGGTTCTTGCAGCTCATCGCACGTCCCGGAGAAGCTCTTAAACAACTTCTAATGGGACAGAGGTCCATAATTGAACGGCCAATCGTACATTTCCGACGGTGCGTGGCTTCACTATCTGGACAGCGGAAGCGGCGTTCCGATGGTGTTTCTGCATCCCACGCCACTCGACCATTTCTATTGGCTCCCGCTCATGCAACGCCTCGACAACGTGCGCGCCATCGTTCCCGATCTGCGCGGCCATGGCGCCTCGGAATTGGGAACGAATTTGCCTGTTGGCGGCTTCACTCGTGTGCCCGACGCGCCGGCCCTCACAATGGCGCAGCTGGCATCCGACATCGTTGCGCTTCTCGACCATCTTGCGCTTCGCGATGCAGTCTTCGTTGGCTGCTCCATGGGTGGCTACTTGATGCTCGAGCTAGTTCGCCGAGTTCCCGCACGCATGCGCGGCCTCGCCTTCATCTGCTCCAAGCCGCAGCCGGATGCCGAGACGAATCTTGCCAAACGCGTCGACACCATCGCCAAAGCCCGCACCGGAGAGCGCGAAGCCCTCTTTGACGGAATGGTGCAGGCTTCGATTGGCGCTACCGCACGCGCCCATCGTCCGGCCATCGTGTCGGAGCTCCGCGCGCGCATGACCCTTTCTGCCGACGCCATTGTCGCCGTCCAGGCCGGTCTCGCCGCGCGTCCCGACTCCGTGCCCACTGTCGCGACCATCGACGTCCCGGTATTCGGCATATCAGGCGGAGAAGACTTCGCCGTCTCTTCAGCAGAGATGGAAGCCTTTCGCTCCGCGCCCGGCGGTTGCGAGCTTCACATTCTTCCCAACGCCGGACACTTTGCCGCCTACGAGCAACCCGACACCGTCGCCGCCTTGCTCGCGCCCTGGCTCAAACGGTTCGGCGTTTGACTGCGGACCGGTGAAAGCGAAAATGGTGCGACGATGACAACCGAGTTGCTGCGTTTCAACGGAGTTGTCGAGCGCGATCCCGCCATCGATGCCTGGATGAAAGCCCACGCCGGGGAATTGGGAGCCATCGCGCAGGAGTGGTTCCAGGTCATGCGCCAATGCGGCGACGAAGTCCGGGAGCTCCTGCAGGACGGCTGTCCGGTAGCCTGTCTGGGTGATGCGCCCTTCGCCTACGTCAATGTATTCACGGCGCACGTCAACGTGGGCTTCTTTCACGGTGCAGCGCTGCCCGATCCGGCACGCTTGCTGCAAGGCACCGGCAGGTTTATGCGCCATGTCAAGCTGCGGCCGGGAACGGCAACCGACGCCGAGTCGCTCCGCAGGCTCATCGAGATGGCCTACTCCGACATCAAGGGGCGTTTCGAAAATGGCTAGTCCAGAGCGACGCCCAAACGCCTTCGAGAGATCCTCGATGCCATGACCGATATGCGGCCCGAATCGCACGAGTACAGCCTTCGAAGCGTCTTTCCCCGGCTCGGAGAAACGGGCTCGACCCACGATATTCTTCACCTGCTGGCGACGAGGAGCGTATAACCATGAACTGGCTTCATCTTGTGTCGTACTTCTTTGGAGGAATTTTCCTGGCCAACGCTATTCCGCATTATGTCAGCGGCATGATGGGACAGCCCTTTCAATCTCCCTTCGCAAAGCCGCCCGGCGAAGGTCTTTCCTCGTCTACCGTGAACGCTCTCTGGGGCTTCTTTAACGCCGTCGTCGGCTACCTTCTCGTGGTGCGCGTGGGCAACTTCGATCTGAAATCGATCAGTGACGTTCTTGCCCTTGCGGTTGGCGCACTGCTGATCAGCCTTCTCATGGCCCGGCATTTTGGTCAGTTTCATGGAGGCAATTCCCCGGAACGTTGATGAAGAATCCCGCCGGGCACTGGGCGTAGGCGCGGCCTCGGGGTCTGCCGCTGCGCCGGTTGTGATCTACGTCCTGACGCGGCGAACTGGACTGAACCCCGCGCGCGATATCTGGCTCCCCAAGTTGGGCTAACTTCGAATCATTACCTCGCAAATCAAACTCGACCAGGAGGTGTCGTACGCTAGGGCGTTTTATGAGGACTCATCTCGCCTGGTTCGCAAAAAGACGTGAGCGCGCCTATTACAGTCATCGCGCTTTCACCACATGTTCCGTTTCATCTTGGGAAAGTGAAGAGCCCGACGAGCGCCCTCTCGCGCTCTTTCTGACGGCTGCGCGGAAATCGCTTGGTTCTCGTCAGCTCGGCGATTCCATGGAGGCTCGCCCAAAACAGTTCCGAGAGAACCTCTGGCTTCGAGCTCTGCCCCTGAAACAGTTCCAGGAACTGGGAGAACGCGAATCGCAACTCCGGGGGAGTAGCCGCGTCATCGAATGGTACGCTCAGGCTGAGCGAAAACATCACTTCATACAGCGCTGGTGAAGACGCCGCGAACTCCAGATATGCGGACGCGACCGATTCCCCCCAACCGAGTACGATACGCTCAAGACAGGCCATCTCTTTCCGGAATCTGCCTTGACAACCGATCTCACCAATCTTTCTCGCCCCTTTCACTACCCGCAAAACAACAGCGCTCTGCATTGCGGCAACTTTTCCCTTGAATCTCTCGCCCGCAAATTCGGCACGCCGCTTTACGTCTATTCCGCGGACCAGGTTTTGGAGCGATTGCACCTGTTTCAACAGGTTTTTGCGCGCCGCGATCACCTCGTTTGCTACGCCGTGAAAGCCAACTCCTCGTTGGCCATCCTTAAGCTCCTTGCCGATAAAGGCGCCGGATTTGACATTGTTTCCGGCGGAGAGTTGGAACGCGTGCTCGTGGCCGCGCCTGAAGCCGTTGCGCGCGTCGTCTTCTCGGGCGTCGGCAAAACGTCTGACGAAATCGACAAAGCTCTCCGCGCGGGCATCCTCGAATTCAACGTGGAAAGCGAAGCTGAGTTGGAGCTGCTCGCTGCGCGGGCAAGGAAACTCAAGACGAAGGCGCGATTTGCTCTGCGTGTGAATCCGGACGTCTTCGCCGAAACGCATCCCTATATATCCACGGGCTTGCGCGAACACAAGTTCGGCATCGACATTCGCCAGGCGCTCGGGATCTACAAGCGCACCGCGGGCAACCGCTGGCTCGAGCCGAATGGCGTGAGCGTGCACATCGGCTCGCAGATTCGCTCCGCGGATCCCTTCGGCGCGGCAATGGAGCGCGTCAACAAGCTCGTCCGCCAGCTCAGCAGAGCAGGGATCGCGATCTCCGCGGTCGACGCCGGAGGCGGGCTTGGAATCGACTATCATGACGGCGGATTTGACGCCGTCGGAAAACTGAATGAGTATGCCGCAGCGCTCGATCACGCCCTGGACGGCTTCACCGGACGCCTGCTGCTGGAACCTGGCCGTTTTCTGGTCGCGCAAGCGGGTGCGCTGGTGGCTCGCGTGCTGCATATCAAGCGCAACGGCACAAAGACCTTTGTCATTACAGACGCTGCGATGAACGACCTGATTCGTCCTGCGCTCTACCAGGCGTACCACGAAATCGTCCCTGTGAGGCCACGTTCCGGGAAAGCACGCGTCGTGGATGTAGTAGGGCCCGTCTGCGAAACCGGCGATTTTTTCGCGCGTGACCGTATACTCAAGCCGCTCAGACAAGGCGACCTCGTGGCACTTCTCGATGCCGGCGCGTATGGCATGGCGCAGAGTTCCAACTACAATTCGCGCCCTCGCGCGGCTGAAGTGCTCGTAGAAGGCCGGCGCACTCGGCTCATTCGACGCCGCGAAACAGCTACCGATCTGCTTGCTCCTGAATTAATTGAGAGCAATAGTTAGCTTGTTGCTTCAACAAACGGATATGCAACTTGCACCGGATCTCCTTCGTCCTGTTAAGGTATTCCGCGGAGGATTTTCTGATGCAAATGCGTAGGATGGCCGCGTGTGCCATGACATTGGTGGCGCTGTCGCTAGGGTTCTCAATGCTTGCTCGCGCCGACCGGCTCAAAGTGAAGACCGTACAGGGTAAGGTCCAAGGCAAGACCATCAACGATAGCAAAGTGAATGCGTTTCTCGGACTGCCGTACGCTGCGCCCCCTGTGGACGATTTGCGCTGGAAGGCTCCCGAGCCCCCTGCCAAGTGGAAGGGCACAAGGGACGCGACTAAATTCGGTGCGCATTGCGCCCAGGGTCGCGTTTTTGATGACATGGTCTTTCAGGACAGCGGTCCAAGTGAGGACTGCCTTTTTCTGAATGTCTACGCGCCTGCGGACGCCAACGACCACAGCAAGCTTCCCGTCATGTTCTGGATTCACGGCGGCGGCTATTCAGGCGGAGCCAGCTCGGAACCACGCCATAATGGCGACTTTCTCCCCCTGAAGGGCGTCGTTCTCGTCACCATCAACTACCGTCTCGGCGTCTTCGGTTTTCTCGTCACCGATGAACTGGCCAAGGAAGGCAACGGGGCAGCAGGGAATTACGGCTTGCTGGATATGGTTGCCGCGCTCCATTGGGTGAACGCCAACATCAAGAGTTTCGGCGGCGATCCGAACAATGTGACGATCTTTGGCGAAAGCGCCGGTTCCTTCGCCGTGAGCACTTTGATGGCATCTCCGCTGGCGCAAGGTTTATTTGAAAAAGCAATCGGCGAGAGCGGTGCGGCATTTCCCGGCGGTCTGAGTCTAGGCGGAGATACGGTGGCTGAACGCGCAAAGGCTGATGGCGCCTGGATGGATTCGATAGGCGCCAAGTCGCTGAAGGATTTGCGCGCGATGTCGACAGATCAGATCCTCGAAGCGGCGAAGAAGAAAACACCGGCTGGATTCCCGCCGGTCGTCGATGGCCGTCTGCTTACCGAACCCGTGCCCGACACGTATGCAGCAGGCAAGCAAGCGCACGTGCCGTTGTTGGCTGGTTGGAACGCCGATGAAGGGAGTTTCTTTGCCATGCGTGGCATGACCGCAGCGCAATGGAGTGCGATGGCGAGTGGGCTCTTCAAAGACCGTTCGGCGGCGTTCCTGAAACTCTACCCCGCGGAGAGCGATGCCGAGGCGCTTCGCTCAGCCATCGACTATGGGAGCGACAACTTCATCGCCTTGGGTACATGGAAATGGCTCGAGGCCCAGCAAAAGACTGGCCAGGCACCCGTTTACCGGTATCACTTTGAACTCGCTGCGACACCCAGTAAGTTCCACCCCGGAACGTTTGCTTTCCATTCCGACGACATCGAATATGTCTTCGGCACACTGGACACGCGTCCCGGCTGGACCGTCCGTCCGGAAGACCGCAAGCTGAGTGACGAGATGATGAGCTACTGGACAAATTTCGCGCGATCAGGCGATCCGAACGGAACCGGGCTCCCAGTCTGGCCGAAGCTTGGTGCCGACGACGCGCTGATTCATCTCAATGACCCGATCACGGCAGAGCCCGACACGCTTCGCGCGCGTTACGAGTTCCTGCTCGAAGGGATACCGCCGATGCACTTCTGAACTGAACGAGCCGTCCTCACACACGAGAGGCCACCCGCGGGTGGCCTCTCGTGTTACTGCGCTTAGGAGATACGAATGCTCAGGAACTAGTGGTCGGTGCCGGAAGCAGCAGCAAATCCGGCGGCCTGGCTGGCCGGGATCGATGAAATCTTTGGTGGATCGGCAAATGAAGCAGTCTTGGCATTGATCGCGGTAGAATAATCCGCTCCCAGGCCGAGCTTTTTGAGTGCGCGTGAATCGGGCATCAGCTTGGTCTGCCAGCCTTGATCCGACTGGTATTTCTGCATTGCTGCCTGCGTTTCTGAATCCCACTGGCCATTCGCTTCGCTGCTCAAGTAATGCTCGCGGATGAGCGCCTGCTGAATCTCCGTGACACGGGCAGGTTCAATGGCCTGTTGTCCACGCGGAACATGCCCCTTTCTGGAGGCGAGGTGAGCCTTGTGGCCGCGGCTGGCGGACAAGTGAGCATGACCGTTGGGAGTAACTCTATGCACGCGAGAGGCGAGCGCCGGTACAGCAACTAACGCCGAGGATAAAAACAGACCCAGGCTTGCTCGGAATAAAAGCATGCTGGCTTCCCTCTCAAAAATCAAATTTGCCGGGGTAGCATTCCCGAAATTCTATCGAATCTTAGTATCGTACGCAATCAAAACCCGTGCGTGATGAAGAAAATACAAGGATTCTCTCAAACGTAACTTGAGAATTCAAAGGGTTCTATCTTCAGCGTTCCCAGTAGGTTCTCGGCCAACGCCGGCCGGAAAAGGGGCCTGGACCATCCCTTCCCAGCCGGCAGGCCACTTACCTACTACAAGGTACCGCCCAGGTAGTTGATGCCATCGCCTGGACGCCTCGGATCCATCACTTCGAACGCCACGTCGTCGCCCGTCTTGAGCCGGCTGACCACGGCGTCGTACTGAGCCGTGGTGGCTGTAGGCTGCTTATTGATGCGGATGATGACGAGCCCGGGTTCCAGTCCCGATAAATCTGCGAAGGAACCCGTGCGAACCGACTGAACTACCATCCCCTGAGCGTGCAGCCGGCTGCTGACTGCCGGCGGCGCCTCGCGGACGACGATCCCCAGTTTGCTTTCACCTGCATCGCCCTGCTCGTCTGGGGCTGCGCTCAATTGCGGGTTATTCATTTCCGCAAACACTTTGTCGCGATCGCCCACTGTTACAGTCGCGTCCGTCGCCTTCCCGTCGCGCATAAACCCCAGCCGAATGCTCGACCCAGGCTTGCGGCTGGCTATCTCGTTCACCAGATCGTCTCCATCCTTGATCGCCCGGCCGTCAACCTGGGTGATGATGTCACCCGGCTTCAGCCCCGCTTTGTCTGCCGGTCCGCCCGGTTGCACCTGTTGCACCAGTACACCGGTCTTAAATCCATAGATGCGGTTGATTGCGCCCGAGAGGTTTGGCCGAAATTGGATGCCGATGGAGCCGCGAACTACTTTGTGGCTGGGGCTTATGAGGTCGTTGTAGACCGACACAACCGTATTCGACGGCATGGCAAAACCTATGCCCTGGTAGCCGTTCGACTGCGTGAAAATCGCCGTGTTGACACCAATCACTTCGCCGTTCATGTTGAGAAGAGGTCCGCCCGAGTTACCGGGGTTGATTGCCGCGTCTGTTTGTATGAAGTGTTGGAACTGCCCGCTTGCGCCGGGCTCAATCGTGCGGTTCTTCGCGGAAATGATGCCCGCGGTGACCGTCTGTGCCAGCGCAAAAGGACTGCCGATCGCTTCGACCGAATCACCTACTTCGGTTGTTTCCGAGTTACCCAGTTTCACCGTGGGCAATGCCGCATTGGTGTCGATCTTGATCACGGCGAGATCGGTGGCCTTGTCAGTTCCAATCACGCGCGCGGGGCGGCCTAAATCCTGAGTATCGGGATCTGTGGAAAGCTTGACGTAGATCTTGTCCGCCTTCTCAATGACGTGATTATTGGTGATGATGTAGCCCTTGGGATCGACGATGAACCCTGAGCCCAGCGACTCACGCACCTGGCCGTCATCCCCGCCGTCCTGGTCGGGCATTTGTCCGCCAAAGAAGCGGTTAAAGAAATTCTGGAAATCGTCCTGACCCTGACCCTGGCCCTGCCCTTGCTGATCGCCGTTCTGATCGTCTTCGCCGCCCCCATTGGGGTTCTGCGGATTCTGCTGCAAACCGTGCGGATTTCGGCGACGGTTTGTCGATTGCTTGGGAAGGGTTTCGGTGTTGATGTTGACCACCGCAGGACCTACCTCTTTGGCGATCCGGACAAATTCATTGGGAGCAACCGACGAATTCACCACGTGCAGCGGCGTAGCGTCCGTGCTCTCGTTCTGCTTTTCTTGTCCACGGACGCCATGCGCGACAAATGAGCCGCCAACAATTGCGGCCGAAAGCATTGCAAGCACGGCAAAGGTTGAAGCGAGACGGCGGGCGCGCAGCCGTTCGAAGATCGATTTCATGAATTCTCTGACCTCGTTTTGTGTGACCAGCCTCAGAGGCTGGAACGTTCATTGCACGTTCTTACAGTATAGCGGCTCGCTTGCGGCCTTGGGGGCGATGCGCGCGGCTTGCTGAAAACCCTTTGCCGACCGGAAGTGCCGCACACAGGACTCCAGGTTGACGGTGGACTCCCGCATTAGGGAATTAGACGCAAATTGAGTGCAAAGAGTCGTTCAGCGCTCGTGCTAACATCCGGCATGGATTTCAGGAAAAGTTGCAGTCAACTTGTCGCGCTTGGTGTGCTTGCAGTTGGCGGCGCAATGCTTGCCGGGCAGAATCCCCCGCCGGGCAGTCCGCCAAGCATCATGGATAGGCTGAATGCCATGATGGCTGGAGGCAAGAGCGCCTGGACGCCGGAACAAGTAGCCACAATGGAGCGGCTGCGCGACGCAGCGATGAAGGACTCCTACGCGCTGGATCAATTGCGCAACCTGACCGACAATATCGGGCCGCGGCTCAGTGGCTCGCCACAGGCGCAGCAGGCCGTGGACTATGTTGCCGGCGAGATGCGTGCGCTGGGCGCTAACGTCACCCTCGAAAAGGCGACGGTGCCGCATTGGGTGCGTGGCCTGGAAACGGCGGAACTGATCTCCTGGCCCGGCCAGACGCCCGGAACAACGCAGAAGGTTGTGCTGACAGCACTGGGCGGAAGCGTGGCCACACCTCCGGAAGGAATCTCTGCCGGGGTGATCGTCGTGGACAACTGGCAGCAGCTCCACGCGCTGGCGCCCGATATGGTGAAGGGAAAGATCCTGTTATTCAACCACAAGTTTGACAAACAACTGGCTGCGCAAGGCGACGGCCTCAATGCCTACGTTGGCGGGGTGGTGTACCGCGGAGCAGGACCCATTGCAGCCGGTGCAGCGGGCGCAGTTGCGGTGCTTGTGCGTTCGGTGGGTGGCGCGGATTTTCGGTTGCCGCACACGGGCATGACGCAGTACGCGCCCGGTGTTCCGAGAATTCCCGCGGCTGCCGTGACAGCTGAGGACGCCGATCTGCTCAAAGACCTGACCAGTCAGGGACCGGTGAAGTTGCACCTCGTCCTGACTCCCCAATCTCTGCCGGACGCCTCAAGCTACAACGTGATCGCCGATTGGAAAGGTACCGAGCATCCGGAGCAGCTTGTGCTCGTGTCGGGCCACCTGGACTCATGGGATCTGGGTACGGGAGCCATCGACGATGGCGCAGGCGTGGTGGTTTCGATGCAGGCGATTCATCTGCTCAAAGAACTTGGTATTCATCCCAGGCGGACGGTGCGCTTTGTTGCATGGATGAGCGAAGAAGAAGGTTCGGAAGGCGCCGCAGCGTACATGGCAGACCACAGTGGGGAGATGGAAAATCATATCGGAGCCGTCGAGTCGGACCTTGGCGCCGATCACCCGGCGGGAATCTATTTCGCGGGCAAAAGCCAACTGGGCCAGTGGCTGCGCCCGGTCGCACAGGTGCTGGATGCAATTGGCGCAGAGACTTTGGTGAGCACGCCGGAAACGGGAGAAGATATTGCTGGATTAACCGCGAAAGGCGTGCCGAGTTTTGCGCCGGTGCAGGACAGTCGATTTTACTTCAACTACCACCACACAGCCGCCGACACGTTCGACAAGGTCGACCCGAAGCACCTCAACGAGAATGCGGCAGTCATGGCTGTGCTGGCCTATGCGCTGGCCGACTCGCCGGAGGTTGCTCCGCGGTGACTCGCTGACCGCTCTGATCGCAGGAAAATGGGTGCCCCAGGTCTCGCTTTTGAGACCTGGGAAAGCACGAACCTCAATGCACGACATCATCCGGTCAAAGGTGACACGAGGAATCACCGTGATCCGCTTCACGGACGCTCGCCGCCAAGCGGTTGAGGAAGTCTCTCTGCGCGGCATGGATTTTTTCGTTCGCAACAGCCAAAGTGAACCACGCAGCGCGGTCAACCTCCGGAAATTCCTGGATCTTTCCGGATTTTGGGGGCCACTCCATCGAAAATAAGTTGCTGCGGATTGCCTTGGCATCGCAGTCTCCTCCGATAGCCCAGGCGGTGACAACCTTCCCGGAGCCGAGTCTGATTTCAGAGAGTGATTTCGGCTCGCCGGTTGGCGGCGCGAATCCGGTTTCCTCTTCAAATTCTCTTTTCGCAGCGGCGATTGGGTTGTCTCCGGCTTCGTGTTCTCCCTTGGGAATCGACCATGCGCCAAGGTCCTTCTTTTTCCAATAGGGCCCGCCTGGGTGAACAAGAAAAACTTCGAGACTTCCATCGCGCCATCGATAGAGGAGAATTCCGGCACTTTGTTTGTGCATTGATGAGGTCTCTTCGCCCTGCGACGTTGAACGGAACAGGTAAACCGAACGCGACTCTTGCAGAATAATTCTCGCAGTTGTGAATACTGAAGAAGGAGCTAAAGCTGCCGTACGGCTACAAATCTTGCAGCCTGAGAGCTCCTCCTAGTGAAACGCAGGCTAAATTCTTTGCTGAGATGACTCTGTGGCTAACGTCTTTTCTAAGAAGACTTTGCAGCGGAACACCCTCGCCAAACCCATGAAAAAGAGGAACTTACGCCCAGGGTCCGGGTGGGGGGGATCCAATTGGCGCGCAGCGGACTTGGGCTCGGCACGTCGATCTCCCAGGTCGCATCTCACGCTTCGTGTGCCGACGGGACATGCGGCTGCGGAACCAGTTCGGTGAGGGCAATTCCGGCGAGGATCAGGAGAGCGCCGCTGGCGGGGCGCAAGCCCATCCGCTCGCCCATAAAGAGAAATGACGTGATCCATGCGAACACCGGTTCCATGGTCAGTAAAAGAGCGATGTGCGTGGATGGCAGAATCGACTGCGCCCAAGTCTGGATCGAAAATGCCGCGGCGGTGGCAAGAGCCGATGCAATGCCGAGAGCGACAACGAGTCTCGGCGTGAATTGAATGTGCGGATGCTCGATCATCGGCAGACTGATGGCCATGAACACCGCGCAAAAGCCAACCTGCAAGAGCGCCAGCGGTTGAAACGGAATGCGCGGCGACACATGGCTCAGAGCAATGCAGTGAAACGCAAATCCAATCGAACAGCCGAAGGTGAGCATATCGCCCACGTTGATGGAAGAGAAGTCGGGGAGAAGGGAAGCGACTCCACCAAGTCCTGCCTGGCCGTGCGTCTGTATGCCAGTAGGCGCAGTCAAAAGCAGAATTCCCACGAACGCCAGAGACGCGCCTGTATAAGCGTTCCAGCGTGGCGGGCGTGCACTGGGCGGGCGCAGTATCGGAACCGCGGAGAATAGCGGTACCAACACGACGACGAGCCCGGTAATGAACGCCGATTTACTCGGCGTCGTGCGCACCAGCCCGATGGTCTGGAATTGATAACCCATTGCAAGAAAGAAGCCGGCCGGCGCACTCGCTGCCAGATGGCTGCGACGAATCCCTCTCCACGAACGGTGGTAAGCGATCGCGAGCAATCCAAATGCCAGCGACATGCGCACGAGATTGAATGCTGCCGGGGTCGCATCCGCCAGCGCGGACTTGATGAGCACAAATGTCGACCCCCACACCGCGACTACAAACAACATCAGGAGATACGCGCGCAGTTTCACGGGTTTCGAGTCCTGGTGTAACTTCGGAGCGAATTCAATTCAGCCGAATCACCGCGCATCGGGGTTCGCATAGGTCTGCTTGCCCGCGACAAATGTTTCCAGCACCTTCGTCGTGAGGATGGCAGGCGCATCTACCTTGTAGAGATCGCGGTCGACGAGCACAAAGTCAGCATCGTAACCGGACACGAGTTTGCCTTTGTGCTTTTCTGCAAATTCGGCGTAGGCCGAGCCCTGCGTGTAGGCATAAAGAGCCTGGCCACGGGTGATTTTGTTTTCCGGGTGGTACGTCTTCGTGCCGCTCTCATTCATCCGTGTGACAGCGGCATAGAGTCCGCGAAACGGCGTAACAGGTTCGACTGGATAATCGGTTCCAAATGCCAGCGGCACGCCCGCCTCGAGAAAGGCCTTCCATGCGTAGGAATACGCGGCACGCGCTGAGCCAAGCCGGTCTTCTGCCCAATTCATGTCGGTGAGCAGGTGGTTGGGTTGCATGGATGCGATCACGCCGAGTTGCTTGAAGCGTGGAATGTCGGCGGGGTCGACGACCTGCGCGTGTTCGATGCGGTTGCGCGCCGTCGTTGAGACTCCGGGCTGCGAATATGCGTCGAGCGCCATGGCGGCCGCTTTGTCGCCGATTGCGTGGAAGCCAAGCTGGAAGCCCGCCCGGGCGCGCTCGACAGCCATCGTGTTCAATTGCGCCTGCGTGTACTGCGGCAGCCCGCTATTACCGGGATCATCGGCAAACGGTGCCTTCATTGCCGCTGTGCGCGACCCAAGCGACCCATCCATGAAGCCTTTGAGAAATCCGGTGTGGAGCATCGGATCGTTCAGGTCGTGGTGCGCACGCATTTTGATCAACTCGGGCAGCGGGGCCTTGAAGGGCAGCCACTCCGTGATGCGGACCTTGAGTGCGCCTTTCGTTTCCAGCTCTTCGAAAATGAGGAAGTCCTGCCAATCGCTGAAATCCTGCACGCTCGTGATGCCGTGCGAAACAGCGTCGGCAATGGCGAGTTCATCGCCACGTTGCCGCTCCTCGCGCGTTGGTGGCGGAATGACCTTGTAGACCAGCCCCTGCGCAGACTCGCGCAGAATGCCGGTTGGTTCGCCGTTGGCGTCGAGATCGATGGCTCCGCCTTGCGGCGGCTTCGTTGTGCCGGTGATACCCGCTGCTTTGAGAGCCACGCTATTCGCAAGAGCGATGTGGCCGTCAATGCGGTCGAGAAATGCAGGATGATTTCCAGTGACTTTGTCGAGATCTTGGCGAGTCGGCAATGTCTTGTTCGCCCACAGTGTGTGGTCCCAATTGCCACCTGTGAGCCAGTGACCCGCTGGAGCAGCATCGGCAAAGGCCTTCACATTTGCTCGCATCTCATCAAGCGATTGGACGCCGGTCAGATCGACATGGATTTTGGTTTGTCCTGCCCCGCCTAAGTGGGTATGTGCGTCGTTGAATCCGGGAAAGACGAATGTGTGGGTGCCGGCTGTATTCAGATCGCGGAGCACAGTCTCGGGTCCAGCGAGGCGTGTGATTCCTTCGTTGGCACCCACCGCGATCACCTTGCCGTGGCCAATGGCCATCGCTTGCACAGTCTCCGGTTTGTCTTCGGCAAAACCTGCTCCGGTGTAGATGACGCCGTTGTACAGGATCAACTCTGGCGATTGCGCGGCATCCGCCTTCGCAGTTTCGGACTGCCCCGAACCCGACGCAGTTCTTGCTTCTGGCGAAGGCTGTGCGAGGCACCACGGCATCGTCGCAATCGACGCGATAAGCAGAAGGGAAGCGGCGCGCATGGGCGGAGTCTACCAGATGGGTGCTACTGTTCTGCGGCCCATTCGGCGATCGCCAGAGTAAGGAGCAACGCTCTGCGCAAGCCAAGTTCGCGGTTCTTGTCGCAGTACCACTCGGCCATCGTGTGAGCGCCGCCTCCATCGCCTCCTGCACCCATAGAAAGGGCCGGAATTCCACGTGAGATGGGAATGTTGGCATCGGTCGAGCCGAGGCGAAGGTCGGTACGAATCCCCAGATGACGGTCGACCGAGCGCAGGGTTTCGAGCATTGGGGAATCGGGAGAGAGAGAGGCGGCAGGACGAACTCCAATTTTCGTAATGGTGAACGTGAGAGGTCCGCGACTTCGGCCTCGCAGCATCGCAGCGATCCCGTTAGCACGATTGACGGCATCTTCGACGGCGCGATGGAGGGCCACTTCAAGACGCATGAGTTCGTCGGAACTTGTCGATCGAAAATCGATTGAGGCAGCGGCGCGCTCAGGAATGGAATTCACGCTGGTGCCGCCATGGATGGTGCCGATGTTCAAAGTCGTGCGCGGTTCGTCCGGGAGTTGGGTTTCGCCGATGACGGCCAATGCCGATGCGAGAGCGGCGATCGGGTTGGGTGTGCCGGCGTCAGTAAAGCTGTGGCCGCCCGGACCACTGATGTTGACCTGAAAGCGCAAACTGCCGAGGGCCTGTGTAACGGCTGAGTCTGCACCGGCTCCGTCGAGAACGACATGGGCCGCGACGCGACTGGCGAGAACGGATTCATTGTAAAAATGGCGTATGCCTCGCAGATCTCCTTCGCCCTCTTCGCCCACGTTTGCGATGACGAGCAGGGGCACCGCCAATTCAATCTCGGCAACGATGATTGCATGCACAAGAGCCAGCATGCCGGCGACGCCTGCAGCATTATCCGATGCGCCCGGCGCTTCCAGGCGAAGATATCCGTCTGTCTCGCTCACCTTGGGGGAGAGCTGAGTCTCAGCCGGGAAAACGGTGTCAAGATGTGCCGATAGTACGACGACTGGGCCACTGCTTTCCGCAGGAAGATGCTTCGCCGGCACCAAGCCGAGGACATTTCCGGCTGTGTCGGTTTCCACTTCGGACAAGCCTGCCTTGACGAAACACTCCGCGATCCATTTGGCCCGAGCCGCTTCGCCGAAGGGCGGTGCAGGAATCGCAACCAGCTTTGCCTGCCAATCCATGATAGTGCGCGGATTATTGTGCATCCACGCAAAGGCGGCATGTATCTGGCGTTGCGCAGCGAGAGTAGTTACCCTGGAAAACGCCGTGCTACGAGAGAAAAGCACCATACGGTTAATCTCAGGGTAGCAGGGCGAACGATTCTTAGTCTGTTCGTCCGCTGTCTCCCGCACGACGGGAACTGAACGTGGACTCATCTTCCTCGTATTCGACAGAATGCAGGAAGAGTCCCCGCGCAGGGGCGGTGGGCCCTGCGGCAGACCGCGACCGGGCGGCGAAGATGGCTGGAACGGCTTCAGACTTGAGATATCCGCGTCCTACATCGAGCATGGTGCCGACAAGGTTGCGCACCATGTGGTGCAGGAAGCCGTTGCCGCGCACGCGATAAATCAGCAGATCGCCCTCTTCGGTCGCTTGCCGCTTCCAGTTCGAGGAGAAGATCGTGCGGATGGTCGAATGGGCCTCTCGCGGATCCGCATTTCGCTCATCGAGTTTACTTGCATTTCGCATAGTCAAATCCGAGTCCGTTGCCATAAAGCTCAGAAAATCATGTTCGCCGACGAAATGCTTCGCAGACGATTCAAGTTCAATGAGATCCAAAGGCCATGGATAGGCGTAAACGTACCGAGCGAGGAATGGCGAACAGACGGGGCTGCATGCAGAATCTGCAACCCAGATTCGATACTCGTATGTTTTCGCGACAGCGGAATGGCGCGCGTGGAACGTATTCGGTACGGTATTCGCATCGATTATCCGGATCGATTCAGGCAATGTGCGGTTCAGGGCGCGCTGCAGGTTTGCAGCGGGAATCGGTGCGCGCAGAGTGAAGCTTGCTACCTGGGCCTGCGCGTGCACGCCGGCGTCGGTTCGTCCTGAGCCCTGAGGCAACGGAGTCTCCCCCGTGACGCGGCCCAGCGCGTCCTGAAGTTCGCCCTGGATGGTGCGTTCGCCTGGCTGTATTTGCCATCCACAAAAGTCTGTCCCGTCGTAGGCCAGAGTCACCTTCCAGGTGTGCAGATCTGCCGCAAATGAGCTGGAATCGGCCATGGGTATCTAGCTGAATAACAGGGTAATTGACCAGAATGGCGAAGGAAGTTAAGACGATCGCTGCGATATACTCAGCATTCAGAACAATTTCCAATTGGGACGAAATGAACGTTCGAGGATCCGGCCAAGGGAACGAATCTTTGATCGCGCGCGTATTGCCTGAAAGTGAGCCTGTTCGACAAGCGTTAGGTAAATCGCGGCCGGAAACTTCGCATAGTGAGTCCGGAGAGGTTCTCCGGGCGTCTTGATGAATGGCACCCCACATGCCCAAGCGACTCGTGGAGAGGAATCATGCATTCGATCGATATTCGTGTGTTTGAAAAGCAGGATGTGGTCGTGCGCCAAAAGCAGAAAAATTCGGGAAGTACGCTGCGCGCAATAGCAGCGGCTGTACTTACGTTGGCTGCTGGATTGCCATCAGGGTACGCCCAACAGACGCCCACCGCGTCAACAAACAAGGAAGCATCGGCATTGCCGTCGGCCCCGATTCCTACCCAGACAGAACCTTTATTCCTGCGTCAGTCGTCCCGCGACTTCTCCAAGTCCGCCGGTCGTCTGCTGGGCGATCCAATCAATATGTATCGGCCGACAACGATTGCTACTGCGGACTTCAACAATTCGGTCCGGCTGCAGGATCTGGTGAAGGACGGCAAGATTTACCTCAGTCTCTCCGACGCGATTGCCCTCGCGCTCGAGAACAACTACGACATCGCGATCGCGCGCTACTACCTGGACATCGCCGATACTGATATCCTGCGCGCCAAAGCTGGATCAGGCTTGCGCGGTGTAAGCGCCGCGGTCCTGCAAAACACGTTGGGCGGCACGTCTCAGACACTGAGTCAGAGCGGCGCTCCTGGAACGGTAAGCGGGGCCGCGACCGGCAGCGCGGGCATCGTGGTTTCAACCGATGGCGTCGGTCCGACTCCGCAGCCGCGCGATCCCGTCATAGGCGGTTCGTTGCAGTTCGACCGCCAGGAATCGCCGCAAACCAGCACGTTCTCTCCCCGCGCGTTCACCAACACAGATACGTACAACTTTACCTACACGCAGGGTTTTTCGCCCGGCACGGCGCTGAATCTGACCTGGAACAACAGCCGCACCACGACGACAAATTTCTTCAGTGCGTACAGCCCGGATATCTCTTCGAGCTTCAATGCCAAGGTAACCCAAAACTTGCTCCAGGGAGCGGGTCGCTGGGTGAACAACCGCTTCATTTATGAAGCCATTCTCGATCGCCGCATCACCGACTCCATATTCCGCCAGCAGATTCTTGCTACGGTCAATCAGGTTGAGAATATTTACTGGGTCGTGGTGAGCGAATACGAAGACGTACAGGCGAAAGAGCACGCTCTCCAGCAGAGCACGAAGCTCGACAGTGACACGCGCAAGCAGCTCGATATCGGCACCATGGCGCCCCTCGATGTCGTGCAGGCGGACTCGACGGTCGCCACGGACAAGCAATCCCTCATCAACTCACAGATTGCTCTGAACTATCAACAGCTCGTGTTGAAACAGGCCATCGCCCGCAATCTGAACGATCCCGCGTTGGTCGCGGCGCCGATCATTCCCACCGATCGCGTGAACCTTGACCCGCTGCCGGAAGAGAAGCAGACTCCCGATGAGCTCGCGCAATTTGCGTTCAAGAACCGTCCGGAACTCGAACAGGCGGTACTCTCGATCAAGAAGGACGAAATCACTTTGCGCGGTGCGCGCCAGAATCTGCTGCCCACGCTCAATGTGTACGGCTACTACGGCGCGCAAGGCATCGGCGGCGCATTTAATCCGGCTTCCTGCCAGCTATCGATAGCCTTCGGCGAACCATGCACACCTTTCGCCACGAGCGGCTATTCGGACGTGCTGGGCAACCTGGTCAACAGCACTTCCCCCGACAAGGGCATCGGCTTCAACTTCCAACTTCCCATCCGCAACCGCACCGCCCAGGCCGATCAGGCTCGCTCGCTGATCGAATACCGGCAGGCTGAGATGCACCTCGAGCAACTCTATACGCAGATTCGCATGCAGGTCGTCGCCCAGCAATATGCCTTGGCCAACGACCGTGCGCAGGTGCAGGCCTCCATCGCCGCAGAAGATTATGCGCGGCAGAGCCTGGATGCTGAACAGAAGAAGTTGAACCTCGGCGCATCGATCACTGCCAATGTGCTTCTGCAGGAGCGCAATCTTGCCAATGCTGAAAACGCCCGCATTACGGCGAATCTTACCTATGCCAAAGACCGCGCGCTCCTGTACCAGGTGTTGGCGTCGACATTGCAGCACTACGGCATCAATATGAATGACGCGGCGACCGGCAAAGTGGGAACTGCGCCTGCAATTCCCGGTTTGCAGCCTGCTTCAAACACGACCGTAGCACCGACCACACCCCCGGCGAGCAACTAAGCTCGGCTGTTGCCAAGAATCGGGGCCCCAGGTCTCGATTCCGGAGTCCCTAGCGACAAGGGGCCCCCTCGAACAGATATTCATTCGTGGGGAAGAGAGACAGGTCTTCGTCGCTGGGGTGGTGGGAGACCTGGGAAAGCTGGACTTCATCCGCGGCGCAGTTACCGATCCGCCACTTGCTCCAGAAGGTCGAAGAACTCGGGAAAGCTGATGGCCGCGGATTCGGCGCCCTGGATCAGCGTCTCTCCTTCGGCGCGCAAAGCCGCCACGCTGAAGGCCATGGCGATGCGATGGTCGCCGCCAGAGTCGATAGCCGCGCCATGAAGCGTCTGACCGCCGGGGACGTCAAGGCCATCTTCGAACTCCGCGACTTCCGCTCCCATGGCGCGCAGATTTCGTGCCACGAGCGCGATGCGATCGGATTCCTTCACCCGCAGTTCTTTAGCGTCCCGGATGCGAATACCACCGGAAGTGTAAGGTGCGATCGCGGCGAGCACGGGCAGCTCGTCGATCAACTGCGCCGACAGTGCGCCACTGACTTCGGTCGATCTTAACCCTTCGGGTGGACATGTAATCTGCACGGTCCCGACCAACTCGGAATGTTTTTCTTCTAAATCGAGCACCGCGATGTGAGCGCCGAGTGTCGTGAGAACGTCGAGCAGCGCCGCTCGCGTCGGATTCAGGCCCAACGCGTCGATGACCAGCGAGGAACCAGGAAAGATCGCCGCCGCGCACAAAAAGAACGCGGCCGACGAAAGGTCACCCGGAACCATTGCCTCGATGCTGTGAAGCGATTGTGGTCCGGCGATAGAGACAGAACCTATGGATCGCTCGACTTTGGCGCCGAAAGCGCGCAAAGCAAGTTCACTGTGGTCGCGGGTGCGAATCGACTCTCGCACAATCGTCGTACCCGCAGTCTGCAAACCAGCGAGCAAGATGCAGGTTTTTACCTGCGCGCTGGGAACGAGCGTGGTGTAGTCAATCGGATGGAGTGTTGAACCCTCAATGTTGATGGGCGCATGACCCTCTGTGAGCGCCAGTCTTGCTCCCATCTCTTCGAGAGGCCTGCGGATACGTTCCATCGGGCGTCGCGAGAGCGAGGCATCGCCGACCAACGTGAACCGGCCCTCTTGCGCGGCGAGCAGGCCGGAGATCATGCGCATTGTTGAGCCCGAGTTGCCGCAATCGAGAGGCCGATCGGTGGGCGTCACACGGCCGCCTACACCGGTCACCTCCAGCGAGCCATCCTGCAAGGTGCGCACGCCTGCACCTAGAGCCAGCATGCACGCCATAGTCGAAGCGCAATCCGCGCCGGTGGAGAAGTTGCTGAAGCGCGAGGTCCCCTCAGCAAACGTACCCAGCATCGCATAGCGGTGACTGATGGATTTGTCTCCCGGCAGGCGAAGGCTTCCCAGGATATTCCGAGCTGGTCGAATGAGACGTTCCTGCGTCGCAGTGTGCAAAGGCGCTCCGAATTGAATCCACTTTCAGTTTATCGGAAGCGCGGAGGTCGCCGCGTCGTGAAGATCCGGACGGATTCCGGGTCTTTTCAACGCACCTTCAGCACGATGATCGTTTCGTCGTCGAATCTGTCTTTCCCGTCCTGGAATTGTGTGACATCGGCCAGGATTGCATCCGCGACTTGGCTCGCCGACTGTTCGGGATTGGAACCGAGTATCTTCGAAAGGCGCTCCGAGCCGTACATTTCGTTTTGAGCATTCTCGGCATCAAGTATTCCATCGGAGACGAAGACGAGAACATCGCCGGGCTGAGTCACTATGCTGATTTCTTCATACTCCACATCGGGAAACATCCCGAGCGGAAAACCCTCGGACTTGATGGTCAGAGATTGACCGTCTCTGCAGAAAATCGGCTGAATGGCGCCGGAGTTCGCGACCTGCATGGTCCGGCTGGCATCGTTCCAGAGCGCGAAGAGCATAGTTACATACTGGGATTCGAGCTTTCGCTCCTGAAGCGCATCGTTGAGTATGCGAAGCATCGGGGCCGGTTTCGGGCGCTGAAGCGCCGCTGACCGCATAATTCCGCTTACCAATGCTGCAAACAGGGCGGCGGGCGCGGCCTTTCCGCTCACGTCTCCCAGCACAATCGCTGTCTCGCCCGGTTCATACTCCACAAAGTCGTAGAGATCGCCGCCAATGGTACGAGCCGGGAGAAATCGCACCGCAAGATCTGCATGGGCCTGCTCAGGCGGGGAGGTTGGAAGCAGGCGAAGTTGCACCTCGCGCGCCATCGCAATGTCGCGTTCCAGTTGACGCTCCTGGCGGCTGACGGCTTGATAGAGCCGTGCGTTCTCAATCGCAATGGCGACCTGTGCCGCCATCGTGGTCAAGGCGCGCTCGTGTTCCTCGTTAAAGAATCCAGGTCGCGTATGTTCGAGGTCAAGGACACCGATGATGCGGCCCTTGTGAAAGAGCGGCACTATCAGTTCCGAGCGAGTTTCCGAGTTCATGGGCAAATACCGTGGATCTTTGCGTACATCGGGCACGTTGATAGGCCGCCATTCGCGCACCGCGGCTCCCACGAGACCGCTGGTGATGGGGATTCGGCGCAAGGGCGCGTGGGCATAGCCGAAGCGCCAGGCGTAACGTGTGATGAGCGTCTCTCCCTTGTCGTCGAGCAGCATGATGCTGAACATCTGGTAGTCGATGAGTCGCCGCAGCAGTTGGCCGATGCGCGCCAACAAGGGGTCGAGTTCCAGAATGGAGGTGAGCTCAGCCGAGATTTCATTGAGAACCGTCAGCGTCTGCGCTTGCCTGGATACGCGAGCATAGAGACGGGCGTTTTCGATCGCCTGCGCGATTCGCGAGGCGGTGAGAGTAAGCAGATGCAAGTGTTCCGGCTTGAAATAGCCGGCTTCTTCACTCTCCAGATCCATCACGCCGATGAGCCGGTTCTTGGCGACCAAAGGCACAGCGAGTTCTGAGCGCACCGAGGGGTTGGCAGAGATATAGTTTTCGTCGGTCGTCACGTCATTGAGCAGAATGGGCTGGCGCGTCAGCGCGACCTGTCCAACAATGCCTTTGCCGAGTGGAAAGCGCATGCGTTCAATTTCCGGGGTGTGCCCAATCTGAAAGCGCATCCGGAGATCGTGGGTACGGTCGTTGAGGAGCAGGATGGCAAAAATCCGATAGTGAATGATCGATTGAAATAATTCCGATGTGCGGCGAAGCAGGGTTTGCAGGTCCAGCGTGGTGTTGAGCGCGTCGGCCATTTGGACCAGGTAGTTGAAGTCGGCGGGCTCTACGCGCACATTGAGAGGATCGAGATGGGCGTGCGGGTTTTCAGAGTCCGCGGGGCGATAGTCTCCCTCGAACTCGGGTTCTTCGCGCGGAGTTGTGGGACTGGCGGGCATGAACGTAGAAGGGAATGATAATTCATCCTGCAACTGCGATTCCTATAGACAGAGGTGACCCAGCGAAGGAGGACGTCATATAGGACGCGTGTGCAAAACTTCAAAGCGCCTCTTCAACTTCAAAAAGGGACGTTCTAAGTAAGCGTAGGAGATCGCCGCGACGCAAATTGCTCCGAACAGCGAGAGTACACCTGAAATTCCTATGGAGATGAAACGATTTCCCGGATTCACTAACGCGAGGGTGATTTCGGAAACAAGGACATGGTAGACATAAAGGCCATAAGGGAACCTCTGCACAAGTCCGCAGCCCGTGTCATTCTTGAATAAACTATAAGCATGAAACGAGGGGCGCGTTTTCAGCAAACACTGGCATCGCAGGCGAGCTTTGCGAAGTATAGTCGCAAGAGCAAGCGGGAGCTGTTTCTTGACCAGATGAACCAGGTGGTTCCGTGGTCTGAGTTGCTGGCGCTGGTCGAGCCCGTGTATCCCAAGGCAGGCAATGGCCGGCAGCCGGTGGGCTTGTCGATCATGCTGCGGACCTATTTTTTGCAACATTGGTTTGGCTTGTCCGATCCCGGGATGGAAGAAGCGTTCTATGAGTCGGCTGTGCTGCAGCGTTTTGCTGGGGTGGATCTGGGCGTGGCCGCGGCGCCAGATGAAACCACGATCCTCCGCTTCCGCCACCTGCTTGAACAGCATGATCTGTGCGGGCAGATGCTGGACACGGTGAATCGCTACCTGGAAACGAAGGGCATCCGCATCTCGACTGGCACCATCGTAGACGCGACGATTATCCACGCACCGAGTTCGACGAAGAACAGCAGCGGCCAGCGGGACCCTGAGATGCATCAGGTCAAGAAGGGCAATCAGTGGTACTTCGGAGCCAAGGCGCACATCGGTGTGGATAGCAAGGAGACGGTGGTGCATTCGGTGGCTACCTCGGCAGCCAGCGTGTCGGACAAACATATGCTGCCCGACTTATTGCATGGCGAGGAGCGCAAGGTTTGGGGCGATGGCGGCTATCAGGGTCAGACCAAGGCGATTCACGAAGTCGCGCCGAAGGCGCAGGACATGACTTGCCGCCGGACCAAATACAAGGGCTATGTGGATGAAGAAGCCAAGCGCAAGAACACAACCAAGGCTCGAGTTAGAGCCAAGGTGGAGCATCCTTTTCGTATCCTGAAGCGTGTCTTCGGATTTACCAAGGTCCGTTACCGTGGCATCAGGAAGAATCACCAGTGGCTATGCGCGGCCTTCGCGCTGGTCAACCTGTACCAACACCGCAACCGGCTGACTCCCCTAAGGGCATAGTGTCTCTTGAGGCTGCAAAAACTGCCTCACAGAGATCAAAAAGACAAACTCCGGCCAGTATCTTTCATCGCAAAACTGCCTCACAACCCAAAAATCATCTGCGGCCAAGTCGTCGCTACAAAATCAGGCACCTGCGCAGAGGTTCCTAAGAGATTCTGCCTAAATTAATCAAAGGCCTGGGCATGTATGTCGGCCCTATCATACAAAAGCCCTGTAATATGGCAGCGCAGCCCAACGCAATGAATCCGTAACCTGCGATTAATTGCGCGCCGTTGGCCGCCGTTTCTGTGCCTACTACAGGATTTGGGTGAAAGAGAAAACACGAGATGAACCAAACCACGAGGCCTGCAAAAGCGAATGCAGACCCAAGCAAAGGACGGTGAACTGAAGCGGGTTTTCGCAGAAGAGCCAGAAGAATACCCGATGCGAACATCTCAAACTGCACAAATGTGTTTCCCCATGCGACGCGGCCAGGATCGACATGATGTTGTCCAAGAATGAATAGGGTTGCGTTAGCAACTACGAAAAGCAGGCCGACGCACGCAAAAAGTCCCTTATGAGAGACCCATCACATGATCCAGGGCCAGATCAAATAAAACTGCTCCTCAATCGAAATGCTCCAAAGGGGTAGCATCGGATTGTTGAACCTGCCGGAATAGAAATTTCCGGCAAAAAACAAAAACCAAATAAAACCGATGATCTCCTCCTTTTGGTGGAGAAGAATGGCGATCGCGGTCCCGATTATGATTCCTAGAAAATATAAGGGCCAGATCCTCAATACTCGACGGATGTAAAACTTCCGAACCGACACGAGTCCATTGCGTTCGCGCTCATCCAGCAGCAGACAATTGATCAGATACCCGCTCAAACAGAAGAACAGACACAGACCCAGCGAGCACAAGTCTCGAAAAGCTATAAAGAGCCGTTCGTTATCAAGACCCACGGTCCGCGAAGGACATGGGAAACTTACACAAACTCGCGTGAGGAGAAGAAAATGGTGAGCAAAAACTAGGAAAAATGCGAGACACCGTACAACATCGAGCTCTGGACGATAGCCGTTTACCAGATTTCCTTCGTCCAAGCTGCCCTTCGCATCCGGCTTGACACTTTCAGTTCTTTGGCACAAGCCGGTGGAAACCTCTCTGGATTTTGGGAGATCTTCGCGCCTGAAATATTAAATTCCTATTCCGCTCCTAATTCTCGCACAATGGCTACTGACGCCGACGCCCCAATCCGATTCGCGCCAGCTTCGAGCATGGTTTGCACGTCGGCGAGCTTGCGGATACCGCCCGAGGCCTTCACGCCGCAGCGTCCTCCGGCCACACCGCGCAGCAACGCCACATCGGCTGCAGTCGCTCCGCCTGAAGCGAATCCGGTAGAGGTCTTCAGGAAATCTGCGCCTCCCTGGATGGCAAGTTCCGCACCCCGTAGTTTTTCCTCCACTGTGAGCAGAGCCGTCTCGAGAATCACCTTGAGCAGTGCCCCGTGGTGATGGGCTACCACTGCCGCAGCGTGCACTGCGTGCTGGACTGCATGATGGTTTCCGCTTTTCAGTTGCCCAATGGGGATCACCATGTCCAATTCACGCACACCCATCCGGGCCAGTGCCGCCGCTTCCTGTCGCAGCGTGGAAACGAGCGAAGCGCCCAAGGGAAAGCCGATGACTACTCCGACAGGTATCCCAGTGCCGGACAGCATGCCAACCGCGGTGGACGCCCAGATCGGATTGACCATCGCACATGCAAAGCGATAACGGATGACTTCATCGCAGAGACCTTCTACCTGGTCGCGCGTAGCATCGGGTTTCAATAGAGTGTGGTCGATGACGGCCGCGAGCGTCTGCCAATTCGCCATCGCCTGGCGGGTGAAGTCCGCTGCGTCAAAGCTTCCGTGATCGAACTCCAGATCGGCCTCGCCAATGGGCGCGACAACCGGCATTGCGCTTTTCTCCATGAGGCTGGCTCCTTTCCCAACTTGCCAGAGAATCTCCGGGACCTGAGTATAGAACCTGCAGGACGGTCGGCCAAGTAACAGAATCGTCGGTTACTGTGACGGATTCCCTCTGGTCTAGTCGGGTGATCTACTCGATATCCATTCGCTTGATAAGTCCGTCGGCGAAGCGATACGCGTGATGA
The DNA here is from genome assembly GCA_963745845.1 of uncultured Acidobacteriaceae bacterium. GTDB lineage: Bacteria > Acidobacteriota > Terriglobia > Terriglobales > Acidobacteriaceae > Telmatobacter. Next base: position 2,115,785 of record CAVUZE010000008.1, read on the forward strand.
ACGGTTTTGTCGAGAAGGACAGCGCCTTTGAGATCGCGGACCACCTGGTGCACCTCAACGTTCAGCCAGCCCTTTTCATCCAGTTCGATGTGGATCGGATCGACATTTGGATCGATAATGGCCCACTGGCGGGTCCAGTATTCGCGGACACCGTCACGTCCATGGACGTGGCCACCTTCCATTCCGTTCGCCCACTCCACTTCGGGATGGAGGCGCGCCAGAACGGCCTCAAGATTGCGGGCATTGAAATCCCGATAAGCGGCCTTGAGGAGTTCTCGCTCGCCAACCAAATTTGTCGTCTCAGTCATTCTTCCTCGCGGCCCGGCGGTTATTCGGGATGGCTGGGGGACATGAGACAAATGTCCGGCAGGTTGCGATAGCGTTCCGCGTAATCCATTCCATAACCAATCACGAAAAGATTTGGGATGGAGAATCCTACGTAGTCGGCGTCAATTCGCTCAATTCTGCGGGAAGGTTTGTCGAGCAAGGTCGCGATGCGCAAAGTCTTAGGGTGATGCTGGAGTAGAATTTTGCGCAAATACGCAAGGGTGAGGCCGGTGTCAAGAATATCTTCAACGAGCAGAACATTCTTCCCTTCGATCGGCTCATCAAGATCCTTGATCAATTTCACCGCGCCGGACGTGCGCTGTCCTTTGCCATAACTTGAAACCGCGACAAAATCGAAGGTCGTGTCAACCTGAATGGCTCGGGCCAGGTCCGACAAAAAAATGGCTGCGCCTTTCAGCACTCCCACCATTACTGCTTTTTCCCCATTCAGATCGCGCGTAATCTGAGCCCCCATTTCAGCCACCCGCTCGGCGATCTGGAGACGCGTGTAGAGGACCTCAAGACCCTGATATGTGATGGTCGCCATACGGGTAGTATCACCCGAATCCACACTTTACGGGTGATGGACCCTGTGAAAATGTCGTCTGGCACAAATCGAATCCAACGATTCTGCGCGGCGTCTATACTCAAGACAGATGATTCCCTATCTCCATTTCTGGGGCCACAATTTACCAACATTCGGCCTCATGCTCTGGCTGGCCGCGGTAGCGGCCGCGTTTGTCATGCACGCTTCGTTTCGGCGTGCGGGCATCGACGCAGACGCAGTCGGCATTGTGGCTGTGGCTGTCGTGGCGGGCATCGTGGGCGCCAAGGTGTGGCATGTTCTTGACACGCCTTCGGAATTCCGCGAAATCGGCTGGCGCGTGCTTTGGGATCAAGCTGGCTTTGCCTGGTTTGGAGGACTCATCTTCGGCATAGCCGCGCTGGTCTTGCAAGGCTGGCGTGCACAGATTGGCGCATTGCGCACTCTTGACCTTGCTGCGCCCTCGGCGGCGATTGGCTACGGAATTGGCCGCATCGGGTGTTTTCTTTCCGGGGACGGGTGCTACGGAATTCCCACAAATCTGCCTTGGGGCATGAGCTTTCCGAACGGCCTTGAACCAACATTGGTCCGTGTCCATCCAACACCGCTCTACGAGCTTGCGGCGGGCTTGCTGATCGGTTGGTGGCTTTGGGTGCGAGGCGGCAAAGCGAGACCGGCGGGACGCATTCTCGGAGAGTACCTTGTTCTTACCGGAATCGCTCGATTCCTGGTCGAATTCATTCGTCGCAATCCAAAGGTATTACTAGGTTTATCGAACGCTCAATTGGCCAGCGCGGGGTCGATCATCGTGGGATTTGGGCTGATCTTGTGGGCGGCAACACGCAGAGCTCCGGATACTGAACCATCCGCTCGACCTGTTGAGAAAATCGCTTAAAACGCCGTGTCGGCGAGGTTGCTGAGGTTCTCAGCCTCTTCAGTCCTCGGCGCGCGAGGACCCACCGGACAATTCTGCGAACTTTACGGTGGGAGCGCCTGGCTGCGTGTTCGCTCCAAATTCGGCGTAGGGCTTCACAGCCTCTTGATCGCGCTGCTCCTGCTTCATCTGCCGCCAGCATTTCCATACGCGCTCGCCATCGGATCCTTCGATGGGCAGGATGTTGAAGAACGAAAAGCAGAGGTTCGCAAGACCAAACTTGTGGGACAGCGGCCACAAAGCGAGCAAGGCCAGGTTAGTCAACGGTCCTGCGAGGGACACAATCAGGTTCTTAGCCGGGGGCCCGGCTTCTCTAACCGTGTAAAGACCCTTCCATTTCAAGCCGATTGTCTTGATTTTGATGCCTACGAGCGGCGCTGCAACAAGGTGACCCGCCTCGTGGAACGCCATTGCGACGATGCCGAGAAGCAGGCCTTGAAAAAAAGGGAAGAACCATGCGACCACTTGCATTCAACCTCCCGCCCGGTTCCTTAGATGCACATACTACTCTCTTCAATCGTAGACTAATTAAACCGAAAGGGCATGCGACCAGTGTAACTGGGGACTGGTTACCACGTTTGGAATTACGCTCCCCATTTAGGTCTGGTTCTGAAGGAAAATCTCGAAGCAAAGGGCTCTTCATTGGGCATCGGAGGTTGGACGGGACTTGATCGTAAGTGAGAGAGCATTTTGACCGTTCTCGTCTGGACGGGCAACACTGCAAAACCAAGGTCGATGTATCCCGGAGCCGAAGCCACTCAAGTCGACGCGACCCAAGGCCCCCGGCGACTGGTCTTTCGTCGCTGGGGTGGGACCCCGAGGAGCGCGGCGATCTGGCAGGATTTCGATAGGACACACCTACCCTGGTTTTGCTTTAAACGCCTCAATATCGCAAAAACTATATGCAGTTTGACGATATTGAGACATTTCAGGGTTCAATGTGCTCCCTTAGAACGCCGGCGGTGCACCTGTCACCGGGAGGGAGACTGCGCTTTGATTAGCCAGCGCCGCGGCCAGAGTGAAGCCGGGGCCGGTGCTTGCGGTCAGGAACGGAGTCAGCGCCGCCACGGCGGAATTGGGTCCGTTGTAGACCGCGTTCAAACCGTCGGTCTGCTCATATGCAAGGTTATTGGCTGGATTGTTGTTGCCGATGACGCGCCCTAGGACTCGGTGCTCGGCTTCAATTCCCATGATCGTTGCTGCAACTTTGGCAAAATAGTCCAGCTGCTCAGTGGTGTACTTCGTTCCATCGCGATCCCACCAAAAGTCGTGGCCCTGTGCACTCGCGGACTTCACGGCGAATTCCTGGATCGCATTGAGATAAGCGCCAATGAATGCATTCTCCAGGGCGTTCAACAGGCCGAGAAATGGCCCAAGCGTATCGAAGCTGCCTGCCGGGAAATAGAACGTCTGTTCGGGATCTTGATTCGGACCTGAGATTCCCAGAAGCGACCGAAAAAGATCGGCGTGGCTGATCTCTTCGCTCAGCGCTGCCTGGATATAGTTCACGTTGCCTAAGTTACCCTCGCTCGTCACGTTGGTGGCCGAGCCGCCAGGGCCGGCTAGGTTTGGATCCTGGATCACACCACCGATCAGCCCGTTGTAGTAGAACGTCGTCGCGAGATCTTCCGCAATCAGTGCCGCAGTGAAAATCTCCTTCACTGTATCTTTGGCCTGCGCCGCTTCCTCGCCTTTCTCGGCGGAAGTTTCCTGTTCCGCCAATGCGTTTTTGGCGCTACCCAAGGCCAATGTGGTTGCTGCCGCACCCAGGCCAAAAACTCCAACCTGGCTTAGGAATCTCCGCCGTCCGAGTCGTGCCTCGGAGATCTGAGTGGTCGCTGCGATTGAGCCGAAGCGCTCCTGGTTCTTCATGGGTCCTCTCCTCTGGTTCCAGTGCTTGAAGATTCGTGGGGGAATTGAGAGTCACGCACCATAGACTTGCACTGGCGGTGAGCCGAAGGTTCTGGAAGAGGTACGGCGGCTAAGCGAAAACAGATTGCCAGGACTCCGGTATTTTTTGCGGACACGCAGCGGCAGGTGGGCTGCTCTAGAATGAGGCTGGCTTCGCATCCCCTCATTGATGACCGGAAACCTTCCCAATCCGAACCCAGTTCCGGCACGTTCTTCCCGTGAAACGTCCGAGAGGTCCGAACTGCCAGGAGCAGTCCCGGCCAGCGACTCGTCGCTGATGGACCTTGTGCGGGCGAAGGATCAAAAGGCAATGTCGGAGATCTTTGATCGCTATGCGAGCTTGGTGTATTCCGTGGCTCTGCGCATTCTCAAAGACTCCGGCCAGGCGGAAGACGTCATGCAAGAGGTTCTCCTTCAGGTGTGGAACCGCCCTGATCGCTTTGCTCAGGGACGCGGGTCGCTGGGCGCATGGCTGGCGGTAGTTGCTCGAAATCGGGCGATTGACTTGTTGCGCCAGCGCAGACCATCGGAACCATGCGATGAGGTCGTGCTTGCCGCGCCGACCAACCTCGCCTCCGAAGTTGAACGCCGAACCTTGATGGAGAGAGTTCGCCGGGTAATGAACAATCTGCCACAAGAACAGCAGAGATCGATAGAATTGGCATTTTTTGAGGGACTGACACACGCAGAAATTGCAGCTCAAACCGGAGATCCGCTCGGAACAGTGAAGACACGAATTCGCGCGGCACTGATGAGTTTGAGAAAAGGACTGGTACCGTGAAGAACGGCGACCACATTTCGCAGGAGGATCTGGCCCTCCACGCCATGCAGGCCCTCACCGAGCAGGAGGCGGATAGGGTTCGTCTGCATTTGGCAGAGTGCGCGGATTGCCGGTCCGAGCTCGCCATGCTCCACGGCGATCTGGCGCTCGTCGCCCTCAGTGTCGAACAACATCCTCTGCCCGCCGGCGCGCGCCAGCGCTTTCAGGAGAAGATTTCAAGTTCGACTGCTCGAGGTATCCCGACCCACGAGCCTATTGAAACCATTCCGATCGATCGTCGTCCCGCGCGCAAACTGGGGGTTTTGCTTCCATGGCTGGCTGCTGCAGCTCTCTTGATTTTGGCGATCTCGCTCGGTTTCCAGGTCCGGCAGCTGCAGGATAAGTTGAACGAGGAATCCCGGCGCTTGGACCAACTGGCCGCTGCGAATACCCGTGCCCAGGAGGTTCTTGATGTCTTGACCGCTCCCTCCGCGCAGCGTGTTCTGCTCGCCGCGGTGAAAACCCCTGTGCAGCCTTCCGGGCGCGCCGTATATCTCGCCGCGCGTGGCGGCCTGATCTTCCAGGCCAGCAACCTTACACAGCTGGCTCAGGACAAGACGTATGAGCTTTGGGTAATTCCCGCGGACGGCTCGGCTCCGATCCCTGCGGGGCTGTTTAAGCCGGATGCAGCTGGCGACGCGAGCGTGGTATTGCCGCAGCTTCCTGCCGGAATCCCGGCCAAAGCGTTTGGCGTGACGATCGAGAAAGCGGGCGGTTCGGCCACACCGACGGCGCCGATCCTTCTCTCCGGTTCCGCACCAGTTCCCGGGGAATGAAGAATCCCTTGAGTGTCGGAATCAGTGCTCTAGAGCCGCTTGATGAAGGCAAGCGCTTCTTTGAGCTGCGGGAACTGCCTCTCGTCTGCTTTGAAAGACGCGGAGTGGACACAGCGACGAAGCCCGCGCATTTTGACTGGATGCTTGAGGTGCAGCATTTCGTGGTAGAGCAGATACTCGATCGCGTAGCGGGGGCTTGATGGCCGATCGAAGACGCGGCTCACCACGATGGTGTTATGAGCCGCATCGTAATGACCGAGAGAGCGCCGGGCCAGATTCTCGCTCCATGTCAGCTCAGGTCGGCCGAGCAATCCTCCAAAGAACCTGAAGTTCAGGGTGTCAAACACTTCCTCAAGGTTGTAGAAGCGGCCTTCGGGGCCTGAGTAGCGCTTTCTGCCGCGAGCATGGCGAATCAGCTCTGTCTGACGAGTGACGGCCGCGCTTGAGGCAAATCGCTTGAAGCGCAGATTTTGGATTGCAGCGATGGGCTTGCGGTAGAGCTTGGCGAGCAAAATATGCGCGATTGCTCTAAGAACGCTCTCCGGAGCGCCTTCGAGAAGGTCGGAAAGGCTGACGAGAATTCTGCCCTCACGCAATCGAATAGTCGTGTTCAGCGAGGTGAAGCGACGGAATCGAACGACGATGGGCGGCATGGGCGCCCTGGGGCGTATCGCTCGGTACTCCTCTTGAAAGATGGCCAGAAAATCGACACTCACCAAATTGGAGGTTAGCATAGCAACTGGACCGCGACGGTCCCCGTTCACGCCCCCTCAGTCGCCATCTATGTTCATTGAGGTTTCGGCTCGGCTCGATCCTGGCCTTTCTCGTCTTTGTGCAAATTGAAGTAGTCCGTCTGCTCCTTGAGCATTTGAGCGGCCTCGTCGGCAAGGTCCTTTTCGCTTTCGATGGCATCTTTTCGCGAGACGTCAAATCCCGGCTCGGAAGGCAACGAATTGAGGACGTCAAGCCATTGCTTGTTGGATTCCGTCAACCCTTTGAGCGACTTGCGCAAGTCTGCTTTGCGCTCGCCATATTGGTCGAGATTCGCGCCGAGCTCGTCCATGAGCGCGGCCAGGTCCTGTAACTCATCGTCCATGCGCTTGGCGCGAGAGCTGGAGTGGATCCTGGGAGTTAGTCCTTTGATCGAATCGACGTGCTCTTGGACAAACTTGGTGTAGAGCTTTATCCGTTCATCCGGATCAATGCCGGCCTCGCGAATTTGCTCGATTTGTGGTTCTGTCAGAGGCTGGCGTTGTTGTTTTTGGGCTGTTCCCCGATTGACCAGAGCGAGCAGCACAAAAAGCACCAGAAACTGGCTTCGAGTGCGCATCCTTCACCCCCGATGAGTTTCATTCAAGCACACTTCCGCGACAACGGGGAGAAGACCTGCTTGCGGGAAGGACTCAGCTCGAGAGCTTTGACTTGCGAAGGTGTCTATTTCTTAAAAACCTCTAGCATGGCTTCGTTCTCGGCCCGATTTACTTGCGCCAAGGTTTGTTCGACGAGCGGCCGATCTTCAAAGCTGCTGGAATGTAGCATTTCGGTGAGCCTGAATGCAGAGTGGCGAAGGAGGATCTCGGCGTTTTTGAGCCGTTTGTTGTCATCGGCTACCGACAGATGAACTCGGTGAGCAAGCCCTTGAACCTGCTTGAGGAGGTCGCTGGCTTTTTCGACATTGCCCTCGGAATACTGGCGCAGGCTGAATTCCGTCATCTGGTGGATGAGTTCAGCGTAAAGAAAACACTGCTCTTTGGGCTGCGCCTGGGAGATGCGTGCCTGGAGCGCTGCAATGCTTTCTTGATCGGGAACTTTCTCGTCCGGGGTGTAGGCGCAGGCGGGTACTGCGATTACCGGCAGGAGGACAAGAACCGCCAACGAGACTTGAACGCGCATGAGGACCCTCCGCTGCTGCGGAAAAACCGGGCGGCTCAGCCATGTGGCTGTCCACCCCACCCCACGCCGTAACAATAGGAGCAATTCGGGACGATATGCAAGTGGAAATGCAGTGCGCCCGTTACTACCTAGTCGCCGCGACGCATATTCTGAGCATTCTACTGTGGAAAACCCGTTCCCCGGAATTCTCTAACAATTCAGTTCTTCAATCTGAGCAAAATTGGCCTTTTGCTAGTTCTTTTTTTCCAGTAACAGAAGCCTCTGCTTCGCCTGCCATTCCTGATCCGGGAACTTGCCGTTGGCCGATTCCAGAAAGTGGTGATAGTAGGTGATGGCCTGCGCTTTGTCGTGCATGGTATCGTAGGATGTTGCCCAAAGAAAGTACGTTGATGGGACCTCTGGCAGGAACTTTGACCGCATGGTAAGGGCGTGTAGTGCGACAGCGGGTTGACCCGTTTTTGAGGCAGAGAAAGCAACGCCGCTCCATCCGTCCCCGTTGGCAGGATCGATATGCGTGGCCTTTTCAAAGACGGACAGCGCTTCAGCGTATTTGAGCAGCCGAATCAGATTCTGGCCATGTGCGATAAGAAGATCGGTTTCATCGGGGTGCAACGCCAAAAGCACGAGATAGAGCTTATCGGAAGCGGCTGCATCTCCGGCCTGTGCCTCGACATCGGCAAGCATGCGTGTGATGGAAGCGTCCTGAGGATGCACCGTGTGGAGATTTTCCAACAGAGGGAGGGCTTCGGCTTTATCCTGCGCGGCAAGAACGGTGGCAAGCTGGGCGTTCAATATCAAGTCGTCCGGCGACTTGGCCAACGCTGTGCGCAACAACGTCTCAGCTTCAGGATATTGCCTTTGCGTCATCAGCAAGTGGACCAGGCCGGCGTTGGCCTGCACAGATCCAGGATCTTTGGCGAGCAGTCGACGGTAGGCGGCCTCTGCGGAATCAAGTTGGCCCGCGGCTTCGGCGAGGTTTGCGGCGAGCAGGGTGTCGGCAGGTGTCTCGGGAGAGAGCTTGAGGGCCTCAAGTAGATCGTCAGAGGCTTGCGTCGCGTCTCCAGGATGGTCCGGGCCCGGTCTGTCGATTTCGGCGAGCGCACGCCAGGCCCGGGCTTTGAGCGCAGGTCCGGCTTCACCCGGGTCGAGCGCAGTCGCGGTTGTAAGTTCGGGACGAGCTTCGGAGGCTTTGCCTTCGCGGGCGAGCAAAAGTCCAAGCGACAGGTGAGCCTCAAAGGATTTCGGATCGGCTTCGGCGGCGCGGCGATAAAGGTTCGCAGCGTCCTCGATACGGTTCTGCGCATCCGCCACATACCCGGCGTCGAAGAGCGCACGGGCATCATTTGGATGGGTTGTGAGCCACGCGTCCAGCTTGGTTTCGGCTGTCTTCCAGTCGGACTTGACGATGGCGGCCTCCGCATCGACAACCGGCGCCGCAATAGATTGGTCCGAGGTGATCTTGTCGGCCGATGCTGCGGACCGGGCTCTTGGATTGGACTGACCTGAAGTGTGCGCGGCCGACACCAGCATTGTGAGCATAGCTGTGAGGATGGCGAAGGAAAAGACAGCAGAACGAACCACGAGATACCTCAAAGACATTTTAGTAGGCGAATCCGCAACCGGAAGATACCCCCTATGACAGAAAAAACGGGCGCGTTCCGGACGAACGTCGAACGGCCTTCTTCCGAGCAACGCTGGCTGAGCTCGCGCGAGCGATTGCAGACGGGGCGAATGTCCGCGCGTTTCATGCGAGGAGTTTGATGGACAATTTTGAATGGACAGTTGGAAACAGCCGGCGGTACGGGCTTACGTATGTGGATTTCCGCGATCAGAAGCGGACAGTGAAGGATTCGGGCCTGTGGTACGGGAGACTAGCGGAGACGAATCGTCTCGATATCTAACCCGTTTTCTTGCTTCGCGCAGGGCGCTCCCAAGATCTTCATTGACCGGATAGTAACCAAATGGAGTGGTGACTAAACCGTCATAAACTGAGCCTTCGTAGTAACCGCGATATTAACCGTAAGGGGAATGGAAACCAGAGATCGATTCGATTAGTCTAACGCTAGAGAGGCTGGGATTCGGCAGGGATCATGTTCCCCGGAGCGATGCGACTTTTTCTCATAGTTTGTTGAGGTCCCTGAAACAACTTTTTCGCTTTGCGGCTCATCAACCCTGTTAGGGATCATCGATCGTGCGTAAGCGATCGCAAAATACCAATCCAGTTTCTCCAGATAGGTGAGACAATGACCTCCCCAATGCTGCAGTATATTCCGTTGGCTTCGGCCTACCTTTGCCAGGATTGTGACTGCGTTGGAAACTCTGCGACACGCTGCCCAGCGTGCGCGTCTACGGCTTTGTTGGGTTTGGCATGCGTGCTGAATCGCAATGAAGTCGAAGCCGAGATCTCCATGGCGAGTTTGACCTACGTCGATTCTCGCTCAGCTGCTCTGGCAGCATAGCGTTTCTTCATTCTGAGCCTTCTCCGCACCGACCAAGACGGGGCGCGGGGTGCGCTTGTGTGCCTCGACAATCGAGCGTCTCGTGTATTTGCGCCGCTGTAGCGCTTTTTGGCGCGAACAGGGATCTGCGCCTTCGCCCTATAATAAAAAGTGGATGTTTGCGTCCCAGCCTTCTCTGAGAGGACAGGGACGCGGCTGACAGATTTCTTTCCGGTGTCTTCCCGTTGACTTCATTGAACGACGCAATCGTGATCCGCGGCGCGCGGACTCATAATTTGAAGAACATCTCGTGCGAGATCCCTCATGGCCAACTGACTGTGATCAGCGGCGTTTCGGGATCGGGCAAATCCTCGCTCGCCTTCGACACGGTTTACGCCGAGGGGCAGCGGCGGTATGTGGAGTCGCTTTCAGCCTACGCGCGCCAGTTTCTGGAGCGCATTGAGAAACCGGATGTGGATGAGATCGACGGTTTGGCTCCGGCAATTGCTATCAAGCAAAAAAACACAACGCGCAATCCGAGGTCGACGGTCGCCACTGCGACCGAGATTTACGACTATCTCCGGCTGCTCTACGCGCGATGTGGTGAAGTGCATTGCATCTACTGCGACGGACTGGTGAAGCGCGACTCGATCGACGAAGTCGCAGATGCGACATTGGCACTGGGTGAGGGAGTGCGCCTGAACGCCTTGTTTCCTGTGCGGCGCGAGGCGCAGGCAGCAGAACCGGTGAAGACGACGAGGCGAACGGCTAAGCCCGCAGCGAAGGCAGGTGCGAAGACAGCCACGACGGAGCCAATCACTGAGGCAATGAAAGCGCGGCTGACGGAATTGAGAAGTTCCGGATTCAACCGGCTTTATCAAAATGGCCGGATCTTCGAGTTCTCGTCGCCCGAATCTCTGCTGGATCTCGATTTCGATCAGTCCGTAAATGTCCTCGTCGACAGGATCGTCGTGAATCCTGAGAACCGGGCGCGGATCGTCGATGCGGCGGAGATTGCCTATCGTGAAGCAGGTGATGTGATTTTCGAAGAGGTTCCGCGGGACGAAACACAGGAGCGTCGGCAGCATCGATTCTCGGGCGAATACGAATGCACGATTTGTCATCGTCCCGGAAAAGAGCCTGAGCCGCGCCTCTTCAGCTTCAACAACCCCTTCGGTGCGTGTCCTCGCTGCCAAGGATTTGGCAATACCATCGATTACGACTTGAATCTGGTGATCCCGGACAAGGGGCTGACCCTAAATGATGGCGCCATTGACCCATGGAATCGGCCGAAATATCGCAGCTGGTTCAACGACCTCAAGAAGCTCTCCGCGGAGCCTCGCATCCCGCTGGATGTGCCTTGGCGCGATTTGCCTGAGACAGCGCGCGAGACAGTGCTGCGAGGCAACGACAGTTTCGTCGGTGTGCATGGCTTCTTCGCGCAGATGGAGCGCAAGAAGTACAAACTGCATGTTCGTGTCATGTTGAGCAAATATCGTGGCTATGCGGAATGCCCGGATTGCCGCGGTCAGAGACTTCGCGCAGAGGCGCGCACGGTGCGCCTGAACGGGCTGAACATCTGCCAGGCTACGGCGCTCACGATTGCGAAGGCCAATGAGTTCTTCTCAGCGCTCAAGCTGTCAGCGATGCAGGAAGAGATAGCTGGGCCGATTCTTGATGAAGTGCGGCAGCGCCTGACTTTCCTGGATGCAGTAGGGCTCGAGTACCTGACCTTGGATCGCCTGGCCTCGACTTTGTCAGGCGGTGAGGCACAGCGGATTCAACTTGCAACGTCGCTCGGCTCTCGACTCGTCGGCGCGCTCTATGTTTTGGACGAGCCGTCGATCGGCCTGCATACGCGCGATACCGAACGGCTCATTCGAATCCTGAAGGATCTACGCGACCTGGGCAATACGATCGTCGTGGTTGAGCACGATGCGGACGTGTTACGCGCTGCCGATCATCTGCTCGACCTTGGACCGGGTGCCGGAGAGTTTGGCGGCAAATTGCTGGCCGAGGGCGTGCTTGCGGAGATTGAGGCGAATCCCAGTTCGTTAACGGGCCGTTACCTATCGGGCAAGATCTCGATTCCCGTCCCGACCCGGCGCCGGTCACCGGGACGTGAGCGTCTAGTGCTCCGTGGCGCAGTGGCAAACAATCTTCACGGACTGGACGTGGAGATTCCACTGGGCATGCTGGTGGCCATCACTGGAGTCTCTGGGTCGGGCAAATCGACGCTGGTGCACCAGGTGCTGTATCGCGCGGTGGCTCGAGCGCTGGGGCAGGCCGACGGCAGCGATCCGGTGGGCGTTTTCAAATCGTTGACCGGTGTCGAGCGGCTGAACGATGTTGTCCTGGTCGATCAGACACCCATCGGGCGGACACCGCGCTCGAATCCAATTACCTACATCAAAGGCTTCGATCTCATTCGCGAACTCTTTGCCGCGCAGCCCGAAGCGAAGAGGCTCTCGCTGACTCCTGGGCATTTTTCGTTCAACGTGCCAGGCGGCCGCTGCAATACCTGCGAAGGCGACGGCACTGTCACAGTGGAGATGCAGTTTCTGGCGGATGTAGAGCTCCCCTGCGAGGACTGCAATGGCACTCGGTACCAGGCCAAGGTGCTCGAAGTGCGGTACAACGGCAAGAATATTCACGAAGTGCTGCAGATGACAGTAAAGGAGGCTCTTCGTTTCTTCGCCGGTCAGACCCGGTTGCTTGAAAAGCTCGCCGTCCTCGACGAAATCGGCCTTGGCTACCTCCGTCTCGGCCAATCGGCCACGACCCTTTCAGGTGGCGAGGCACAGCGCGTAAAACTTGCGGCGCATCTTGCCCAGGTGAGGTCGGCGAATGCGAATGCCAAGCCTTCCCAGGCGAGTCGTGTGCTCTACATTCTGGACGAGCCGACGACAGGGCTGCATTTTGACGATGTATCGAAGCTGCTGACCGCGTTTCGCAAGCTGATCGATGGCGGCGGATCCTTGATCGTAATCGAACACAATCTCGATGTGATCAAAAGCGCTGACTGGGTCATCGACCTTGGCCCCGAGGGCGGAGACGGTGGGGGCAAAATCGTTGCTGAAGGAACACCCGAAGAAATCGCCGCAAGTCTGCATTCACACACGGGTAAGTGGCTGGCCTACGTACTCTGACGGACGCTCGTCCGCAGCTCACTGATTAGAACCCACGTCCTCATGACATTCTTCCGGATTCATCTGTTTGTAACCTGACATTTATATTGCGCGGCATCTCTTCTGGCTGACAGGAGGGCCCCCGATGGCCGCGAGACGCTGTTTCCTTCTCGGATGGCTCTCAGCGCCTTCTGCAGGACAACAAACTTCTCATGCGTTTAATCGGTGCAAGTGCCGCATGGTTCCTCATGGATGCGGCCTACTACGGCAACACGGTGTCGAGTCCCCTGGTGCTCTCGGCCCTCAACAGCGATCACACGCTGCTCCAGAAGACTCTTACCCAACTCGCCGTATTTGCTCTGTTCGCGGCGCCCGGCTATGCCGTGGCTGTCCTGTTGATGGACCGCGCAGGACGCAAGACAATTCAGGTCCTCGGATTCGCCATGATGGCCATAGCCTTCGCCGTCCTCGCGTTGGTGCCCAGCTTCCAAGAGGCAGCCACGCCCTTCGTTAAATAACTTCGGGTTTCCCATCGCGAAGACGTCGGATCCCAAGGGGGGTGGTGTCTTGTAACTCGGCCGGCAGCAGCGCCTGCGGGAATCCCTGAAAACAAACAGGACGCGCGAAGCGGTAGATCGCAAGGCTGCCGACTGAAGTAAAGCGCGGATCAGACGTGGATGGATAAGGCCCGCCATGAACCATGGCGTGGGAGACTTCAACACCCGTCGGGAACCCGTTGAAGATGAGTCGGCCTGCCTTTTGTTCCAGGACCTGAATCAGTTTCCGATTGCTGGCGAGGTCGTCCTCGTCGCCCAGGATCGTTGCTGTCAAATGCCCATCCAACGCATGTGCTGCCCGCAAATAGTCCGTTGTGTCATCGCAGCGGACCAGTAGTGTATCCGGACCAAAGATCTCATCACCGAGTGCTGGGTTGCCAAGAAACTCTTCGAGCTCCGTCGTAAACAACTGCGCATTTACCATGCATACGTGCTCCGGGTTCGCTTTGGCCGCTTTTGCGGTGAGTGGAGCGGTTGCCGCGCGCTCCTCTGTCGCACGCCCATACTCCCGCGCGATGCCTGGAGTGAGCAGCGTAAAAGGCTGCGCCTCATCGACGAGCTTCCCCATCTCCTCGACGAAACTTGCCGTCTCCGGGGCGTCCGGTACAAGCACAATCCCTGGTTTGGTGCAAAACTGTCCCGCCCCTAGCGTGAACGATCCGAATAGACTCGCTGCGAGCGCGGCGGGGCCCTTGCGTAATGCGCCGGGAAGAACGAAGACAGGATTGCCGCTCGACATCTCGGTAAAACAGGGAATCGGATCCGGCCGAGCCGCTGCCAGATCCATCAGCGCTCGTCCCGCACGCAGCGAACCCGTGAATGCGACGGCGCGAACGAATGGATGTTTAACCAGCGCTGTGCCGGCTTCAGTTCCCGCGTCAAAAATGAGCGAGAAAACTCCAGGAGGTAGTCCTTCGGTGTTTGCAGCTTCGGCGATGATCTGGCCAGCCAGCTCGCTCGTCCCTGGATGAGCGGGATGGGCCTTGACGATTACGGGGCAACCGGCCGCAAGCGCGGAAGCCGTATCGCCGCCAGCAACCGAGAAGGCAAGCGGAAAGTTGCTGGCGCCAAAGACGACGACCGGGCCGAGCGGTCGAAGCATCGAGCGGATGTCTGGCCGGGCTAGCGGTTGGCGATCAGGCAAGGCGGGATCGATGCGGGCGCTGACCCACGAACCTTCTTCGACCACGCCGGCAAACAGTCGCAGTTGCCCTGAAGTGCGCCCGACCTCGCCTGTCAATCGCGGAAGCGGCAGTGCCGTCTCGAGGTGCGCGCGTTCCGCCAGCGCTTCCTTGGCTGCATCGAGACCATCCGCGATGCGCCGCAGAAAACTCCCCTTTGCTTTAGCGCCGGCTTGTGAATAGCTCTCGAAAGCTTCGGCCGCCAGTCGAGCCGCTTCGTTAACCTCAGCAGACGTGGCGGAGCAAAACGTCGGTTCAAGCTTTGCGCCGGTTGCCGGATTCATCGCCTGAAAACATCCGCCGTCCCCGACGCTGCGTTTCCCACCGAGAAGAGATTTTCCCAAAATTTCCATCATCAAATTGGATTATCCCGCATTCGCCGGATTGCCGCATGGCTCGGTATGTTCATCCAGCCCGGTAGAGGACTCCGCAATTACTCTGCCACCACAGGGTTCGACAAGGTGTCGAGCCCTTCCACAGTGACGGTGACGGTCTCGCCAGGTTTTAGCCAGCGCTTTGGAGTGCGCCCCAGCCCTACGCCTGGCGGAGTGCCTGTGGAGACGATGTCGCCAGGGAGCAAGGGCGTGATCGACGACAGATACTCGATCAGCGCGGGGATTCGAAATTCAAGTTCTCGCGTGTTGGAGTTCTGGAGGATTTCGCCATCAATGGAGAGACCGATTGCGAGCTGGTGTGGGTCGCTAATCTCGTCAGCAGTCACAATCGCCGGGCCCATCGGGCAAAACGTCGGAAAGCTCTTGCTCATGGACCACTGCGACGTGGCAAACTGCACGTCGCGGGCGCTCACGTCGTTCACGATCGTGTAGCCGTACACATGCTCGCGCCACGCCGATGCCGGAATGCGATAGCCGCCTTTGCCAATGACGAAAGCCAACTCGGCTTCGTAGTCGGGTTGGGTGGAATTCTTTGGCAGCACAATCGGTTCGCCCGGGCCGACGATGGCCGTCGTGAGCTTGAAGAAGACGACGGGAGTTTTCGGGAGTTCCATGCCCGATTCCTTGGCATGATCGCGATAATTGAGGCCGATGGCAAAGACGCGGGGCGGGTTGGAGAGTGGGGCATGGAGACGAACCTCGCTGAGCTGATGTGTCGGGCGCTCCGGGACGAAGGTCAGGCCCGATGAAATGACCGCAAGCGTGTCCGTGTAGCCGGATGCGGAAAGATCGACAACAGTTTGGTTTTCGAGCAATGCACCGGGGCGAATTCGGTCTGACGTGGAAAAGGAAACGAGTTTCATAGCCTTAAGTCTCCCGCTTCTTGAGCGAACAGTCGGGATTATGCAGCGGTCCAGCCGCCATCGATGTTGAATAGCGAGCCAGTGATAAAGGCGGCTTCGTCCGAGGCGAGATACCGCACCATCGAGGCGATCTCTTCCGGCTGGCCAAGGCGGCCGATGGGCTGGCGGGCCCGTAGCTCCGCGCGAACCTCTTCTTTGTTGTCCTTGTGAAATCTCTCAAGATAGCCTTCGACGAATGGTGTTCCTACAGTGCCGGGGCAAATGGCGTTGACGCGGAGAGTCTTTGGATATTCGACGGCAAGCTGGCGCGTCATGGCGATCACGGCCCCCTTGGTGGTGCAATACGCGAACCGTTGCTTGATGCCGACAAGACCAGCAACCGATGCAATGTTGACGATCGTGCCGGTGCGTCCGCCTTCCGCTCCGGAAGCCAGCAGAAGAGGCAAAAACGCGCGTGTCACCAGATAAACCGCGCGCACATTCACGTTGAGCAGGCGGTCGAAGTCTGCTGGCTCCGTGGCTTCAATGGATCCCACATGGCCGATACCGGCATTGTTGACCAGAATGTCGAGTCGGCGGATACGCGCCAATGCCCCAGCGATTGAATCGGCATTGGTCACATCGAGAGAAAGCGCCTGGGCAAATCCCACAGACGCGGCGAGTTCTTCGGCAGCCGAAGCATTGATATCGGCGATCCACACAAAAGCGCCCGCGCGCGCCAGCTCTTTCACGGTCGCCTCGCCAATGCCGCTTGCGCCGCCTGTTACAAGCGCCTGACGCCCATCGAGGCGGTATGGTTGCGTTGACAGCCAATCCGGCGGAGTACTCATGAGAATAAGATTCCTCTTTGATCGATTTCGCGTTGCGCTGACTCAAGAATAGCGGCTGACGCATCCTGAGTCGTTAGGGCATGGGTCACAATGCTGTCGACGATCTCTGCAAATGCCGCCATCTGAGGACCCGCTGGTAAATGGCGCGCTCCCAGCGAAATCGATTCAATCCCGGCATACGCCGGAACGCGCAAGCGCAGATCCGCATCACGCCATGTGGAAAGTCGCACCCCCACCGTGCCGTGTTTCGTGATTCCAAGGTCCCGCTCCGGCGTCGCAATGAACCGCAAAAACTCCCACGCAAGCTCTTTCTGCGTCGAACCCGAACCCATCGCAAGCGCCCAAAACACCGACAGCGAGATCGGCGCAACCCCCGGATCGGAAGGAATCGGCGCAATCGCGACCTTGCCCGCCAGTGGCGAGCCGGCGCGGTCCGAGCGCGAGGCAAACCCGAACCAGTTCACCATCATGGCGACCTCGCCAGCCAGAAACCGATCGCCCGACTGCGTTGAATCGAGATGCGGCGAAGCTGGGTGGCATACCGATCTGTCAGAAACGATCTGGCGATAAAAATCGAGGGCTGCAATTGCCTGCGGTGTGCATACCAGAGGCCTGCCCGAAGCGTCCGAAAGCTCGCCGCCACGGCTCCAGAGTTGCAATGCTAAATCGTAGAGCGTGTTGTGGCCGTCAGGAAACGCGGCAAGAATCGTTCCGTAGAGACCAGCCGAAGTGTCGGTAAGGAAGCGCGCGGTCTCTTCAAACTGCTGCCAGGTTACGGGTGGCGCGAGTTCGCGCCGAAATTGTGCACGGTAGGCCGCCTGGCGAGTTGGATCGGCAAACAGATCGCTGCGGTAGACAAGGCACTCAGGTCCGTCGTGCCAGGGCAGAGAAGAGAGTTTTCCATCGAAGACGATTGGGCGAACTAAGGAGCTTGGCCAGCCATTAGGCCAATCCGGAATCGGAATCCGGTTCTGCCATGGCTGCAAATCCTCGAGCGCGCCGGCGGCGGTACCCTCCGCCAACCAGTCTGTGACGAGGAGGGCAATGTCGAAACGGCCTTGTTTCAGTCCGCCTTCGGTCAGCGCCGATCGACGCAATTCGTGGATACCGACCGAAATGAGTTCGACGTGGATATCTGCATGCGATTCCTCAAAGAGCCGAGCTTCTTCTCCGAGAGCGTTCTCGAAGTCCGCGTAGTTTCGAAGTGCGATGCGGAGCGTGGTCATTGGAAGTCAGGCCGCATATCAAAGCATGAGATAGGTTTCAGTGGGCAGCCGAAGTATACCGCGGTTGAAACAAATACCATCGTTGAAGCTTTGCGCAAACCATGGCAGACTTCGCACGCTCGTGGGAAATAGGCTAGGTGCCGGACGGCGATTGGCTACGAAAATCGGCGAAGATTTTCAAGTAGGCGCGCGCGGTTTCAGTGACGGTTTCGGGATGGCCGGCCTCGACGGCGGCAAGGTTTACCAAGTCACTGCCGATGCCGAGAGCGCGGGCTCCTGCTTTCAAAAAGCTTTCTGCAGTCTGCAGGGTGACGCCGCCTGTAGGAATGAGTTTCAAATGCGGGAAAGGCGCCAAGAGAGCCTTGAGATAGCTCGCGCCGCCAACTGCGGAACAAGGGAATATCTTTACGTAGTCGGCACCTGCCTCCCACGCGGTAATCGCTTCGGTCGGCGTCAGCGCCCCTGGAATCGACAATTTCCCATTGTTTTTCGTCGCGGAGATCACCTCGGGGTGAAGGCTGGGGCTCACGACAAATTCGGCGCCCGCCTCAATCGTCGCTTCGGCCTGGGCGGCTGTTGTCACCGTGCCGGATCCGAGTAACAACCTCGCTCCATGCTCCTTTTTCAATTCCTTCAGCAGATGAACGGCGCCGGGGACGGTCATTGTGACTTCTACGACGGTAATACCTCCGGCGATCATAGCCTCGACAACGGCATGCGCCTGGGGAGCGGATTTAGCACGCAGAACGGGAATGAGTCCGGCACGTTCGAGGATTTCCTGTGTGGATTCCGACATAGATTCCTTTATCGAGCGATGCGTGCGGAGCCGCCTTTCATGGCGCGCTCAACTTCAGCGAGCGAGACCATGCTGGTGTCACCGGGCGTGGTCATCGCAAGTGCCCCATGAGCGACGCCGCATCGCACCGCCCAGTCAATCTGCTTGCCTGCGAGCAAGCCATAGATCAGACCCGAGGCAAAACTGTCGCCGCCGCCGACACGATCAAGAATGTCGATGTCACGCTGCGGCACGTGGACGATCTTGTCCCGATAGAGCGCAATTGCGCCCCAACCATTGCGCGAAGCGGAATGCGCGGTGCGTAAGGTACTCGCAATGAGTTTCAGGTTTGGATAAGCCGCAGCCACTTCGCGGAGCATCTCCTCATAACCGGCGATGGGCAGTTCGTCGAAGTCTTCGCTCACGCCTTTGATTTGCACACCGAGCATCGCGGTGAAGTCCTCTTCGTTTCCAAGGAGCAGGTCGACCTTGCGCACAAGCTCCCGGTTCACTTCTTGCGCTTTGGCTTTCCCGCCGATCGATTTCCAAAGAGAATCGCGATAGTTCAGGTCATACGAAACCGGAGTCCCATGACGGCGGGCCGCGTCCATTGCCTCATCCGCAACGACGGCCGTTGTTTCAGAAAGTGCGGCGAAGATGCCGCCGGTGTGGAACCAGCGCGATCCGTTCTGATTTCCGAAGATTTGTTCCCAGTCAAAGTCGCCGGATTTGACTTGGCTGATCGCCGTGTGACCGCGGTCGGAGCAACCCGATGCTGCGCGGATACCAAACCCGCGCTCGGTAAAGTTGAGGCCATTGCGGACCGAGCGCCCCACCCCGTCAAATACCGCCCATCGGAGTAGAGAAGTGTCGACGCCGCCCTGGAGAACGCAATCCTCAACCAGGCGACCTACGGGGTTGTCTGCGAGGGCCGTCGCTATGGCAGTCCGAAGGCCGAAGCAGCGGCGCAACCCGCGTGCAACGTTGTACTCTCCGCCGCCTTCCCAGACCTGAAAGTGGCGCGTGGTGTGGGTGCGGCCCTCGCCAGGGTCGAGGCGCAACATGACTTCGCCCAGGCTGAGGCAATCCCAGCGCCGCGTCGCATCTGGAATCGTGATCGAGTCCATAATGGATGCTGAATCGTCCAATCACACTGTATCGCATCGCATGTCCCGGGACCGCTTCGTAAACACTTGGAGTGCCGCTGAGCGAGACCGGAATCGCGGCCCAGGTGTTAGAGTTTTTGGGGCAGGGATGAGGATAGAGACACCGCAGGCATAACCCCGGTAAGATGGCCGGGAACAAATGCAAAGGACGAATCGATGACCAAGGATCTGTTCGATCTTCACGGAAGAGTTGCGGTGGTCACCGGGGGTACAACCGGGCTCGGATACGCGATTGCGATCGGGCTCGCGGGCGCTGGAGCGGATGTGGTGCCGAGTTCGCGGCGAACTGAACAAGTGAACAAGGTTGCCGGTGAGATCGAGGCGCAGGGACGGCGTTCGTTGCGTATCACGAGCGACGTGCAGAACAGGAATTCATTGCAGGCGCTCCACGATGCCGTGTTGAAAGAATTTGGCAAAGTGGACATTCTGGTCAACGCTGCCGGCGTTACAACGAAGTCCGCGACATTGGAGGCGGATGAAGCCGAATGGTCGCGCGTGATCGACACTAATTTGACGGGGACGTTGCGCGCTTGCCAGATCTTCGGCACAACCATGGTGCGTGCCGGGTATGGTCGCATCGTAAACATTGCGTCGCTCACGTCGTTTGTTGCGTTTTATCGTGTAGCTGCCTACGCGGCGAGTAAAGCAGCCGTGGCGTCTCTCACGAAGTCGCTTGCCGTGGAACTTGGGCAATCAGGGGTCTGTGTCAACGCTATCGCTCCCGGAGTCTTTCCTACCCCCTTGAACGCCTCACTGATCCAGGGCACTCCGCGCGGCGAGGAGTTGCTTTTGCGCACACCGATGCGGCGATTTGGAGAAGCGAAGGAAGTGGCCGGTGCGGCAATCTTCCTGGCATCGGACGCTGCTTCCTTTGTGACTGGCGAGATCCTTGCGGTGGACGGTGGGTTCCTGGCCAGCGGAGTGAACCAATGACCGAAATTCAGGCCCCCGTGGCCAGAAATGAGTTCCTCGCCGCCGATGAATCCTCAAGGCGAGAGAGCCCGATGCAATGAAGATCACGAAGGCCTACGTCAACATCACGTCGCCAGGGCGGAACTTCGTCACTCTGAAGATTGAGACCGATGAAGGCATTTATGGTCTTGGTGACGGCACGCTCAACGGGCGTGAGTTGGCGGTTGCGAGTTATCTGACCGATCATGGGATCCCCTGCATTCTCGGGCGCGACCCATTCCAGACCGAAGATCTATGGCAGTATCTCTATCGCGCGCCCTATTGGCGACGTGGGCCTGTAACGATGGCCGCGATTGGCGCGGTTGACATCGCACTGTGGGATATCAAGGGGAAGGCACTGAACACGCCTGTCTACAACCTCCTCGGGGGCAAGAGCCGCGAAGGAGTCATGGTGTATGCCCATGCCAATGGAAAAGATATCGATCACGCGATCGAAGACGTGGCCCGGCACCGGGAGATGGGCTACCAGGCAATCCGCGTGCAAAGTGGCATTCCTGGCTTGGCGAGCACGTATGGCGTAGCGAAGACTCCTGGACGTTATGAGCCGGCCGAACGGGGGTTGCCGCAGGAATATGAATGGGCCACGGAACCTTATTTGCGCCATGTTCCTAACTTGTTTGCAAAAGTGCGCGAGACATTTGGCGAAGAATTGCACCTGCTCCATGACTGTCATCACCGCCTGACCCCGATCGAAGCGAGCCGCCTGGGAAAAGAACTCGAGCCGTTCCACCTATTCTGGATGGAAGACCCGACCCCTGCTGAACTACAGGAAGGATTTCGCGTTATCCGTGAACACACCACGACGCCGATCGCCGTCGGCGAAGTGTTCAACTCAATCTGGGACGCGCACGATCTGATGCGCAATCAATGGATCGATTACATCCGCATGACGCTCGTGCACGGGGGGGGTATCACTCATTTGAAGAAGGTTGCCGATTTTGCAGCCCTTTATCATGTGCGGACCGGATGCCACGGGGCGACGGATCTATCGCCCGTGTGCATGGCCGCTGCACTGCACTTCGACACCGCAATTCATAACTTCGGCATTCAGGAGCACATGCCGCATACAGAGGAGACAGACGCAGTCTTCCCCCACCAATACACGTTCGCAAATGGGCTGATGTCTCCCGGCGACGGGCCTGGGCTGGGCGTAGATCTCGACGAGTCGCTTGCCGCGAAGTACCCGTATCAGCGGGCCTATCTGCCTGTGAATCGCAAGCTCGACGGAACTCTGACTGACTGGTAGGCATGACCAAATCGGCCGCAGAAATGCAAGATCAAGTCGAGCCAGACGCGCTCTCAGGGCGGTGGACGATTTGCGCCATGCTCTTTGTCGCGACGACCATCAACTACGTCGACCGGCAGGTGCTCTCGATCCTGAAACCTGTACTTGCGGGAAGCGTCCTCCATCTGCAACCGCTGCTGCCAGGTTGGCCGTCTGTCGAAGCGTCGATCAACCTGACCGATATTCAATATGGCAACATCCTCGCGGCATTCCAGTTGGCCTATGCCCTCGGAGTGGTTTTCGCAGGCCGCCTTGTCGATCGATTGGGTTGCCGCAGAGGCTATCCGATCGTGACCGGACTGTGGAGTCTTGCGGCGATGGGACACGCGCTGGTGACTTCTGTTTCAGGATTTGCCGTAGCACGATTCTTGCTTGGGCTTGGCGAAAGCGGCAATTTTCCTGCCGCCATCAAGGCGACGGCGGAGTGGTTTCACCCGAAAGAGCGCGCGTTTGCCACCGGCATATTCAACTCGGGTGCCGGTGTCGGAGCCATCCTCGCTCCGCTCACTGTGCCTTGGGTTGCTCTGCACTTCGGCTGGCGTGCGTCTTTCCTCGTCACAGGCGTCTTCAGCGCGACCTGGATCGTATGGTGGTCGATTCGTTATCGCACACCCCACAAAGCAGCCCCCATCGCTTCGACCACAAATGTCCCCGTGAAGCCTGCCGCGCCCTCCATCGCGTTGTGGCATCTTCTGCGCTATCGGCAGACCTGGGGTTTTATGGCCGGTAAATTCCTCACCGACCCTGTGTGGTGGTTCTTCCTGTTTTGGCTGCCTCAGTATTTCAACTCGCGCTTCAAGCTCGACCTCTCGCATATTGGACCGCCGCTGGTCATTGTCTACGTGATTTCCATGTTCGGCAGCGTTTTTGGCGGATGGCTGCCCCGTGGTTACACCCATCTCGGAATGTCGCTCAAGACCGCACGGCTCGCGGCGATGCTGACCTGTGCGTGCCTGGTGGTGCCCATCGCTGTTGCGGGCGGGTTGCATTCGGTCTGGCTCGCGGTGGGCCTGCTGAGCCTTGCGGCTGCGGCGCACCAGGGATGGTCGGCGAATATCTTTACGACTGCTTCGGATATGTTTCCCGCGCGGTTTGTGGGGACAGTGGTGAGCTTCGGCCAAGTTGCCGGAGCGCTGGGCGGCGCAATCTTCCAACCAGTTGCCGGACATATTCTTCAATTCACGCACAGCTTTGTGCCGTTGTTTGTCTATTCGGCGATTGCTTATCTCCTCGCACTATTGCTGCTGAGAACCTTGGCACCGGGGCTGAAGCAAGCATTGCCTGACGATTGAACCACAATGACGGAAGTGAATCGAAGAGCGCTGATTGGGCTGATTCGCCTCTTTGTCTCTTTGCTGGTGCTGGTCTTTCTTCCCGCTTGGACGCTGCATTACTGGCAGGGCTGGATGTGCCTTACTGTCTTTTTCGCGTCAGCTCTCGGGATCAGTGTCTATTTGGCAAGGAACAATCCCGCCTTGCTGGCACGCAGAATAAAAGCCGGGGCGAAGGCTGAAACAGAAAAGACCCAGAAGGTGATCCAGTCTTTCGCGGCGATCGCGTTTGTTGCGCTGTTCGTCCTTTCGGCTCTGGACCATCGCTTTGGCTGGTCGCGGGTGCCCCTGGCCGCGGAAATCGCGGGCGATCTCCTGCTCGCACTCGGATTCGTCTTCGTTTTCTGGGTATTCAAGGTGAACTCGTTCACCTCGGGGGTTATCGAAGTTGCGCCCGGGCAACAAGTGATTACCTCCGGGCCATATGCGATTGTGCGCCATCCCATGTACCTTGGATCGCTGGGGATGCTTGTCGGAGTTCCTTTGAGTCTCGGCTCCTTTTGGGGCCTGTTGACGATTATCTTCATGGCTGCGGTAATTATCTTGCGTCTTCTCGACGAAGAACGGTTTCTCGTGATGAACCTGACGGGGTATGGTGCCTATTTGCGGCGAGTGCGCTACCGTTTGGTGCCATTTGTCTGGTAATGAAATTCGGGGGGAAGGAACGGAAATGACGGGAACGCGCAAACTACGCATGGGTATGGTGGGCGGCGGCCCTGGGGCATTTATTGGGCCAGTGCACCGGATCGCCGCCGAGCTGGATGGAAAGATCGAGCTTGTTGCAGGCGCCTTTTCTCAGTTCCCCGATCGGTCTCGAGCAGCAGGCGAGTCGTTCAAGATCGAACCCGGTAGAGCGTATGCGAATTATCAGGAGATGTTCGAAGCCGAACGACGCCGGTCCGATGCGATTGACTTCGTCGCCATCGTCACTCCGAATCATCTCCACCTGCCCGTTGCCGAGACAGCTCTCAAGGCTGGCTTTCCTGTCATGAGCGACAAGCCGGCGACGGCAACCTACGCCGAGGCACTGGAGCTCGAGAAGGTGGTTTCGGCCTCCGGACTGCCCTACGGGCTGACGCACACCTATGCAGGCTATCCGCTGGTTCGGGAAGCGCGAGAGATCTGTGAGAGCGGCAAACTCGGCACAATTCGCAAAGTTGCCGTGGAATACCTGCAGGGATGGCTCAGTCAGCCCATCGAAACCACAGGGCAGAAACAGGCTGCCTGGCGATCCGATCCGGCGCTGAGCGGGCCAGGCGGCTGTATCGGCGATATTGGCGTTCATGCGTTTCACCTGGTTGAATATGTCACGGGACTGCGGGTTACCGAGTTGAATGCCACGCTGCTTTCGGTGGTCGCGGGGCGTCGGGTCGACGACGATTGCACGGCTCTGCTGCATTTGGACAATGGAGCAAGCGGCGTGCTCATGACATCCCAGATTGCGGCAGGGGAAGGCAATGGGCTTCGTCTGCGCGTCTATGGAGAGGCGGGTTCACTGGATTGGAAACAGGAGGATCCGAACCGGCTACGATTGAAATGGCTGAATGGCCCGGAAGAGATTCGCCATGCAGCGGGAGGCTATCTTGGCGATAGCGCGCGTGCTGCCACGCGTTTGCCGGGAGGCCACCCGGAGGGCTATCTGGAAGCCTTCGCCGTCCTCTATCGTGAGTTTGCGGATGGGCTGGAATCGTGGAAAGCGGGGCGGGCTGCACCTTTACCTGTGACCCTGCCAGGCATTGTCGCTGGGGTGCGCGGGATGCGATTCATTGACCGTGCGCTCGAAAGCAGCCGGCAAAGAAATTGGATAGAGTTTTAAGGTTGTTCTCTAGTGATTGTTGAGGTTCCGAATCGCTCAAGATGGATTCAGAATCGCCGATGGATGGAATTCCGTCCACAACAATTGAGGAACCGTTTTAGCGTCGAATTTAGATACACAGGGGAAGCAAGATGAAAACGATCAAGGGGCCGGGAATCTTTCTGGCGCAGTTCGCGGACAACAATGCGCCATTTAATTCCCTGGAGGGGTTGGCGGTGTGGGCGGCGAAGCTCGGATTCGTTGGTGTGCAGATTCCCACATGGGATCGCCGCCTATTCGATTTGAAGGCCGCTGCCGAGAGCCAGGAATACTGCAACGAGATTCTTGGCGTGCTCAATGAGGCCGGAGTCGCACTTACGGAGTTGTCGACGCACCTGCAAGGGCAGCTTGTCGCGAGCCACGCCGCTTATGACGTCCTGCTGGAGGGTTTTGCTCCCCGCGAGCTTGCCGGGAACCCCAAAGCGAGTCAGGCATGGGCCGTTCAACAGTTGGAATGGGCGGCAAAGGCAAGCCGGAATCTCGGATTAAACGCGCACGCAACGTTCTCTGGCGCGCTGGCGTGGCCCTTTTTCTATCCATGGCCGCAACGTCCCGCCGGTCTGATTGACGAGGCTTTTCAGGAATTGGGTCGGCGGTGGCTTCCCATCCTGAACGATTTCGACGACGTGGGAGTAGACGTCTGCTTCGAGTTGCACCCCGGCGAAGATCTTCACGATGGCGTGACCTATGAGCGGTTTCTCGCGCAGGTGAACGATCACAAGCGCGCCAACATTCTCTACGATCCCAGCCACATGGTCCTGCAGCAGCTGGACTATCTGCAGTTCCTGGATTTTTACCACGAACGTGTGCGAGCGTTCCACGTAAAAGACGCCGAATTCCGGCCCAACGGCAAAAGCGGCGTCTATGGCGGCTATCAGGATTGGGTCAATCGACCGGGCCGCTTCCGGTCCCTGGGGGATGGCCAGGTAGATTTCCGTTCCATCTTCAGCAAAATGGCGCAGTACGACTTTCCGGGATGGGCGGTGCTCGAGTGGGAGTGTTGCCTGAAGAATCCGAAGGCCGGCGCAACGGAAGGTGCGACATTCATCCGCGACCGCATCATTCACGTGACCGACCGCGCCTTCGACGACTTTGCCGGAGCTGGCGCCGATGAAGCAAAGAATCGAAGGATTCTGGGTCTCGAGCCCATTCCCGAAGTCAGGGTCGATTGGTCTCGCGGCGGTGCAAAGGGAGAACGGGGAAAATGACGTTCAAATCGTTTTGATCGCTCCGCAACGATTCTGTGAGGAATTGGCGCTTCAGCGGTCTTACTGCCAGCAGCGCCTAGATTGCAATGCCTGCCGATTTGTAAATCCGGGTGATGTAGCGCATATCGCGCAAGCCCTCTTCTCCCGGCGATTGCGGTTCAAGGCCGTTCTGAACACAATGAGAAAAGTGTTCGGCCTCGGCCTGGAAATGTGAAGGATCGCGTGCGGGGTTGGGCTCATCAAGCGCAGTTCCGGAGAGATCGCCACGCAACCGGAGCCCCTCGTAGATAAACGCCGGACTCACTTCCAGCCAGCCTTTCGAACCGTGGACCCGAAAGAATCCCTCCATCGGTGCGCCATAGGTGGTATTGCAGCTCGCGACGATGCCCGAAGGGAACCGCATGGTCCAGGCGACGTTCTCTTCCACTTCGTTGAATCGCCCATCGTGATCGAGAACCGACGCATAGGCCGTAATGTCCGCCGGTTCCTCGCCAGTCAGATAGCGGCAGGCGTTCAATGAGTAAATACCCACGTCGAAGAGCGGCCCGCCCCCGGCAAGTTTCTTATCGAGCCGCCATTCTCCTGGCTGAATGTTGAAGCCAAATGCGCTTTCAATGGCCTGAACCTGGCCTAATGCTCCATCTCGAATCAGCTTGACTGCTTTCAGGTTGGTTGGCTCATAGTGGCAGCGATAAGCAATCATCAGTTTGACATTGGCAGCTTTGCAAGCAGAGATCATCGACTCGCAGTCTGCGACATTCGTTGCCATGGGCTTTTCGCAGAGCACGTGCTTGCCGGCTTTTGCCGCGCGAATGGTGTACTCGCTGTGCATGGAATTGGGCAGCGCCACGTAGACGGCATCGACCGCTTTGTTCTCGGCAATGCGATCGAAGTTCTCATAGCTGTAGATTGAATTCGGAGAGATGCCGTATTGGGCGGCAATCCGCTCGGCTTTTTCACGATGGCCGCTCACCAGTGCGGTGATTTGCGAGTTGGAGCTGTTGCGCGCTCCGGGCATAAAGTGGCCCGCAATGCGACCCAGGCCGATGACCGCGTAGCCAGTCTTCCTTTCGCTTGTCTGGGCATTCAAGGCGGGAGCGAGCCGGGAGACGAGTCCCAGCGCTCCGAGCTTGGCAAAATCTCTTCGATTCAAATTCATCTGGTCCACTCTCGCTTTCAAAGCTCAAATGAAAAAAGGCAATCTGGATCAACCTTGCAGGTGGATGAACGGAGAACGCGCCCACCAACCCCTGATCGAGGAAGCCCTACCACTTTAATTCAATCGTGCACTCAATAGGCAAGCTACAGAGAATAGTGCGGCGATTCAACGCCTGTTGCCCCGCTTTTTTGTGACGGTGACTGGCTTGCCGGTTCTACCATCGGATTTATGGAAGCATTGATTTTGGACGGCCAGCCTTTGACGCTGGCACAGATAGAGACCGTTGCTCTCGGCGCGCGTCCAGTCGCGATTGCGGACTCCGCCCTTTCGCGCGCGCAACAGAGCCGAGCGTGCATTGAAGAAATTCTGGCTGCTGGTCAAACCGTTTATGGCGTGAACACGGGGTTTGGAAAGCTATCCGACGTGCGCATTGCTCCGGACAGGTTGACCGAGCTACAGGTCAACCTCGTGCGCAGCCATGCCGGCGGGGTGGGCCAACCGCTCAGCGAGGGAGAAACGCGGGCCATGCTTTTGCTGCGTGCCAATGTGTTGGCAAAAGGCTTCAGCGGGGTTCGCCCGGTTCTGCTGGAATTGCTGATCGCTTTGCTGAACGCGCGCGTGCATCCGGTTATTCCGGAAAAGGGCTCGGTGGGAGCGAGTGGCGACCTGGCCCCCCTGGCGCATCTGGCGTTGGTCCTGATTGGGGAAGGCGAAGCCTTCTATCGTGGAGACCGCTTTGCCGGCGGCGAAGCCTTGCAGCGCGCGGGGTTGCAGCCTCTTCAACTGAGCGCCAAGGAAGGCCTGGCTCTGCTGAATGGAACGCAGGCCATGACGGCCGTTGGCGCACTCGCTGTGGCACGCGCGCAGCGCGTCGTCCGCCTGGGCGACCTGGCAGGAGCCATGTCGCTTGAAGCTCTGATGGGAACGCCGGCAGCTTTTGACGAGCGGATTCACCAGGTTCGTCCGCATGCGGGACAGGTCGCCAGCGCCGCGCACCTAGTCAAGCTGCTTGAGAACTCGGAGATTCGCGAATCGCACCGCGAGCACGACTCGCGCGTGCAGGATGCCTACTGCCTCCGCTGCATGCCGCAAGTCCACGGTGCTGTTCGCGGCGTGCTGGAGCATGTGGCGGGAGTACTGGAGACTGAAGCAGGCTCGGCGACGGACAATCCGTTGATTTTTCCGGAGACATCGGCAGGCGCACAGAATCGGGGAACGGTGCTGTCGGGAGGGAACTTTCACGGCGCGCCTTTGGCGTATGCCTTCGACTACGCAGCTCTGGCTTTGACGGATCTCTGCGGCATCGTTGAGAGACGCATCGACCGGCTATTAAATCCCGATATCAATGAAGGGCTGCCGGCTTTTCTTTCAGGTGACCCCGGGCTGTCGTCGGGCTTCATGATCGCGCAGATCGTTGCCGCGGCGTTGATCAACGAGTGCCAGGTGCTGGCGCATCCTTCCTCAACCGGCAGCATTCCTACCGACGGCGGAAAAGAAGATCACGTGTCGATGGGCATGACTGGCGCGCTGAAGCTGCGCGAAATTGTCGAGAACGCAGAGCGCATTCTGGCCATTGAATTGATGTGCGCTGCCCAGGGGCTGGAATACCGCAGACCGCTGAGATCGGCCAGAGAGATCGAGCGAGCCCACGCCGCAGTGCGTGCGGTGGTTCCGCGCCTTGAACAAGATCGTTCGCTTGCTGCCGATATCGACGCACTCGCCGCTGCCATCCGGTCCGGAAAACTCGACGAGTGGTGCAACTGATTCCGCGTAAGCTGCCAACGGCGTCTCGCTCCGAGCACGGGCCCATGCCCATGTAGGATGGATAGCGAGCCCAGGAGGAGATCGTTCCGTGAAGCTTTACCGCACTGCCGGCGGATGCGTCGTCGAGGAAGACAACCAGTACTACCGTCTCGCTGGACCGCACATCGACTTTCTTCTTGCCCGCGAAGATCTCCCGGAATATCTGTTGGAATCCATTCGGACGATCGCACCTTCGGGTGAGTTCCCGCAAACAGAGATCCTGGCGCCAATTGGACATCAAGAGGTCTGGGCAGCGGGAGTAACTTATTTCCGCAGTCGAGGCGCGCGCATGGAGGAGTCAAAGGACGCCGGCGGTGGGGATTTCTATGATCGCGTTTACTCGGCGGAGCGGCCGGAACTCTTTTTTAAGTCAACCGCGAGCCGTACGATTGGCCCCGGCGGCAAGGTCAGAATTCGCGCCGATGCCCATTGGTCTGTACCTGAACCGGAATTGACGCTGGTCGTGAGCCCAAGAGGAAGAATTACCGGTTACACCATTGGCAACGACATGAGTTCGCGTGACATTGAAGGCGAGAACCCGCTCTATCTCCCACAAGCCAAGGTTTACAACGGAAGTTGCGCGCTGGGCCCGTGCCTGCTCATGAGTGAGAGTCCTTTGCCGCACTCGACCGAGATCGCTGTGGAGATTAATCGGCACGGGCGTGTCGAATTCTCGGGCTCTGTCGCACTCACTGAGCTGAAGCGCGATCCTAAAGTACTGGTTGAGTATTTACTCCGTGACAACTCATTTCCAAGCGGATGCTTTCTGATGACAGGAACCGGAATCGTGCCGCCCAGTTCATTTACCCTGGCGAGCGGAGACCGCATTCGTATCACGATCGAGCCCATTGGAACGCTGGAGAATGAGGTCGCCTGAAGCGATTTCGAACGGTCAATCTAGAGTAGATGCTTTTTCAAGAAGGCCAACGCTCGGCCACGCGCGAGCGCGGCGGCTTGCGGATTGTAACTGGCGCGCATATCGCAGTTGAAACCGTGTCCGGCGCCCTCGTACCAATGAATCTCAACTTCAGGATGCGCGGCATGCACGGCCTCTACCTGTTCGGCGGGAATGTGCGTATCCAGCTTGCCAAAGTGCAACTGAACCGGGACCTTCGGCGTTTCTGCCGCATAATTTCCGATCCGTCCGGCATAGTAGCCGACCGCGACCGCGGGACGTAGCCGTGTCCCGCTCAGCCACGCCAAAAGGCCGCCAACGCAATAGCCGATCACGCCCGCCTTTTTGCCGGTTTCCCTCACGGCATAGGCAAGGGCCGCATCGATATCGGCAAGAGATTTTGTGATGTCGATCTTTTGCATCAGGGCCATGCCTTTTTGGGCATCTTCGCCTTCATAGGAAAGCTCCACACCTCTTTCAACTCGATCAAAGAGAGCCGGAGCCACAACAAAAAAGCCATCCTTCGCGTAGCCGTCTGCGATCGAACGGATATGCTTGTTCACTCCGAAGATTTCCTGAATAACAACGAGACCCGCCAACGGCTCTCCCGAAGGCTTCGCGACATACGCGCTCAACTCGTGGCCATCGACAGCCTGGATTTTTACCGTTTCGTCCATGATTTACCCTCTGGTCAGATAGACGTTCGACTGCGTTTATGGCGAGTCAATTTGCATCGCGCACGCACCGGAATCCAATTCCCCCCGACCGGTCATACGACGGCGCCATTAGCAGCACTTTGCTGTGTTCGTCATTGCGATATGCCTGGGGAAAATACCACATAGAACCTTGCGGCTGGTAGTATTCGCCGCCGCGCACAATGGCTGCGCGTGTGTGTTCGTCAACAAATTCGTCGGTCCATTGCCAGACATTGCCGACCATATCCATCACTCCATAAGGGCTGGCTCCGAGCGGATGCGCGTCTGCGGGATCGGGCCCGCGCATCGACCGCCCGGTATCCGCAAGAGGCACTGCCGCCGCGTTCCACAAATCGCCCCATGGATAGGTGCGCCCATCGGTCCCTTGAGCGGCTATCTGCCACTCCCACTCGTGCGGCAACCGCTTACCCAGCCACTGAGCGTAGGCCCACGCGTCTTCAAGTGAAACCCACGTGACAGGATGGTTCTCCCATCCTTGCGGATAGGTGCCGTTCCTCCAATCGCGCAGGAAATTCAGAGTGTCATGAGGCACATAGTGCGTTGCATCGAGAAACTGCTTGAACTGCGCATTCGTGACAGGAAATTTGTCGATATAGAAGGGATTGATCTGCATCGCATGTTCATGGAATCGACGCGGGGAGTCTTCCCACGGATACTGCACGTCCACACCGGGATCAGTGCCTCCTTCGATCTCGGTACCATGCACTCTGAAGATGAATGCGCCGCCGGGAATGCGCACCATGTCCGAGGGGGTCTGTGCGGTCGGTTGAGTCGGCGGCCTGTCGACGATTTTCTGCGGTAAGACAGTCCACTCGTGCGCATAGCTTGAGAGCGGCTTGGCGGTCATGAGAGCCATGCGCCGCATTAAGTCTCTTGCAGCGTCGCTGGGATCGGGAGTCGCCAGGATGGCTGCATAGCCACGGGCCTCGACGGAGAAACTGAGCACCGCGAGGGCCCCATCCGTCTCAGGCTTGAGTTCGGTTCCATGGTAGAGATCAAAGTAGCGCATGCCTGGCGAGAAGGGGACGTCCATCTCGCGTCCTTCGATGTTGTAATCATTCCGATTTACGATGGTCCAGACTGTTTCGCGTTCAAGCGGCCAGCGGCTCGCATAGATGCCGTAGTTATGCATGGGGTAGAACGGCTCCCAGTCCTTGCTCACCAGAAAGGCCGAAACGGCGCGCTCGATAGTAGCAACGCGTCGAGTTGCCTCGGCATCGCGCGGAGTGATCCCATTCCAGATGCCCCAGATGTTCTCCCAGCTCTCCCAGCCGACCCCATTGAAGAAGGCAAACTGTAGATCGCTGGTTTTGTCTTTTGCCCAGCGATCGCTGATATTGACCATGTGGCGCGTTTCAATCCATTTGAACCGGTCGACCATTGGGATGAAAGGGAAGGTGTATTGGCCCCAGGTCATGACGTTCCAGCTGAGCGCCTCGTCGCTCGGACCGCCTTCGGGTTCAAATGCGAGCGGATGTCCGATTTTGTCCGCCGCAAGGGAGAACCCTAAGGGCACGCCGTCCTGCGTATCGCCGTTGACCCCGTCGGCGTCGATCTTCTTCATCAATTCGGCGATCGCTTCGGGCCATGGCTTACCAGGTTCGCGTGTTCCTTCGTCCCACATCATCATGGGGAAAAGCACCCGCACGCCGCGGCGGTGAAAATCGGCGACCATTTGACGAACACCTTCAATCCCTCCTGGCATTGACTCCACCATTTCCAGCTGATTCCGGTCGTCCATTCCCATGTTCGGGTAAGTGCTCCAGATCAAAACCGCATCAATGCCGCCATAACGCCGGCTCACGTCGTCCAGATAGCGGTCGACGGTGTACCGGCCCGCTATGGGATCGTAAAAATATCGATCCTGCACCATCATTTGCGGTTGAATGAAACTCGATTGAGTCCAGCGGAAAGCAGGTGCCTCATAACGCGATGGGTCGTAGGCAATGCGAATGCGGCGCTCATTGCGCCAATGCCGCAGGTCCGCAAGCCACCGCTCGTGTGCAAATGCCGGACAAATTGCCTGGTCGCCTTCCCAGGCATTGTGCAGGCTCATGCAGGCGGGGGCCGGGAACTGCTGACCCCGCGCCGGATACTGCGTATCCTGTGCTGCCGCAAGCACGACCATCCACCCAACAGCGACCCCGCAACAAACCGTCCGTAGCATTTCGAGCCATCTCTCCCTGGTTGGATTGAGCGCCTGGCCATAAGCGCGTATGAGCTAGGTTTGCCGGGATAGAAACGCTTCAACCTCGGCTCTTGTCGGCATGGAGGCTTGCGCTCCGTGCCGAGTGACTGAGATGGCTGCGGCTGCGGATGCAAACCTTGCCGCAGTCCACGGATCCTGGCCTTCGAGCAAGGCGACGGCGAAGGCTCCATTGAAGCAATCGCCGGCGGCAACCGTGTCGACAGCTTCTACGTGAAAGGGCCGCACCCAACGTGCGTCGCCGCTTGCGACTGCTACGTATGCGCCTTCCGAACCCCGCTTCAGTACGATTCCGTTTAATCCCCGCGTCAGTAGCTCATTTACGGAATCTTCGGGATCGCCGACGTTGCCAACGTAAAGAGCAGCCTCCGTCTCATTCGGAGTGAACCACGTAACTTGCTTCCAAACTGATTCGGGCAAATCGGCTGCAGGCGCGGGATCGAGCATCACCGGAACACCGGCCTCCACGCAAACTGCCAGCGTGTGACTCACGGTCTCGATCGGAAGCTCCAGTTGGCACAGAACCATTCCCGCCGAATGGATGAGATCTGCGTGCCTGTCGATGATCGCGGGAGTGACTTTCCCGTTGGCGCCTGGTACGACCACAATGCTGTTCTCTCCGTTCGATGCGACTAGGATCGGCGCGACGCCGGAAGGTCCGGCGACACGTGTGACCGCTTCGGTCCCGACTCCCGCCTCCCTCAGATTGTCGAGCAGAGCCTGACCAAAGACATCCTCGCCGACGGCTCCGATCATTTGCACCGGATAGTTCAGGCGAGCGACCGCGACAGCCTGGTTTGCGCCTTTACCCCCGGGAGTCGTCGTGAAGTCGGAACCGATGAGAGTTTGCCCAGCCAATGGGATGCTGGGCGTGCTCGCGACGAGATCCATGTTGATGCTGCCCACGACAACGATGGGCTTCTTAGCGATCGTCATTGCACAGATCCCATTTCTAGTAGAGAGGCGCCAGGGCAATCGAGCCGAGCCCCAGCAGGAAAAAGACAAACATGAATACCAGAAACTTCTTGGCAATCGGAGGAGCTCCGGCAAATTCGTGCCAGACGAAGACGCCCCAGCATGCCGAGATCATGGTTGCGCCTTGCCCGATGGAATAGGAAACCGCCGGCCCCACTTTATGTGCTCCCGAACCCAGAAAGTTCGCGACTGCGCCGGTGCACCAAATCATGCCGCCAAGAATTCCCGCCAAATGCCAACGCCACAATGCCTCCCAGTAGCCCGATCCACGCACGCGCGGTTTGCCATCGAGCGGCTTCCACATCAGGAATAGATTTGCGGGCACGGTGGAGAGAAGCACGCCAACAGAGAAAAAAGTGGCGATCGCATAGGGACCGGGCCCCGGATTCCCGCGTTGCCCCTGCATGGCCCTGGCCACCAGCGGATAAAAGCTGCCCATCAGGACACCCGCGATGAGACTCAAGACAATCCCACGCGTGGACGTGGCTTTCGCGCTCTTTTCTCGCGATCGATAAGCAGCCGCGTCCAGAACAATTGCGACGGTCACAAGAGCAACTCCTCCGAACAGCAGAATGGGATTCGCCTTCGGATTCACGAAGTAGCTCCAGACGGAGCCTACGACGAGCGCAAGGCCTATTCCCACCGGGAAAGCCACTGCAAGACCAGCTATGTCGATTGCGGCCACTAAAAGAAGATTCGCTACGTTGAAGATCACGCCACCAAGGGCCGCCATTTCCATCGATTCGACCGGAGACTCAACAAGGTCGCTCAAAAACGATAATCCCGCGGATCCGTGGCTGCCCGCTGTGAGGCCAAGCAACAAGGCGCCGAGGAGCACGCCGATCGCATAGTCCCAATAGAAAAGCTGAAAACGGTATCCGGGACAAAGCTTGAGCGTGTTCGCCCACGATCCCCAACAGAGCATGCTCAACAGCATCAAGAGGAGTGCTGCCTGATACGTTGCAGGAAGGAACATTCCTGGCGCCCCCGTGTACGCAAACAATTGGCTGTTCGAGGGAACCATAGCGTTTTCCCCCGTCCTAAAGCAAATCGAAAGGCTGCTTGCTCCGGGACGCCCTTGCCGCGAATCCAGACTGACCTACTGCTTTGCGGCTTTCACAGCCTCGGTCAATGCGGGAACTACCTCGAAGAGGTCGCCAATGATGCCGTAATCGGCGATTTCGAAGATCGGCGCATCGGGATCCCTGTTGATGGCGACGACGCACTGCGATCCCTTCATGCCGACCAGATGTTGGATCGCTCCGGAGATCCCCACCGCAAGGTAAAGCTTCGGGGAAACGGTTTGCCCCGAACTCCCAACCTGTCGCTCGATCGGCAGCCATCCGTTGTCGCAGATCGGCCGTGAAGCAGCCAGTTCCGCGCCCAATGCGGCAGCAAGCTCTTGCACGATGGGAAGGTTCTCGGCCTCTTTGATACCCCGGCCGACACTCACGATAAATTGCGCAGAGCCTAGGTCGACCGTCTGAGCCGACCCACGGAACGGCTCACCCGGTTTGACGCGGATCTGCTCCGGGTTGATTTGCGGCGTAATCGTCTCAACGGTGGCTGGAGCCGACTCTGTCTGTTCCGCCCGAAACGCACCTGACTGTACCGACACGAAACAAGGGCCGCCGCCTGGATGCCGATACTCACCGCTGAGACGGCCTTGCATCAGCTGCCGGACAAAAATGGGTCCAGAGCCAATCCCCGTCACATCGCCGATGAGAACCTGGCCGAATCGGGCAGCCAGCGCTGGAACGTAATCGCGCACCTGATAAGTGTGGGGATAGACGACGAAATCAGGCTGCTCCGCGCGAATGAACTGTTCCAATGCCAGCGTGAAAGCGTCGGACGTGTACGGTGACAGCAACGGGTGTTCGAGCCGCACAACGCGCGCGACCCCCTTGGCCGCGATTTCTGCTGCCGGCAAATCGACCTGCGCTCCTGGTAGAACCGCGTTCACAGGCAGGGACATTTGTGTGCCAAGCGTTTGGCCCGCCGCCAAAGCTTCCCAGCTCATGCGAGCGATGCGCCCATTCCGCTCTTCCAGCACCACCCAAACGCCGCTCATAACCATTTCTCCTTCTGGAATCTTTCGAAGCCGATGGGTTCAAGTGACGATTTCCTCAAGAAATCGCCACCCTGCACACACTGAATATGCCTTGCAGTGAAGGAGAAATAGTCATAGGACCCTCGCTTCGAATTTCAGTTTTTCCACCAGCGCCGCCGAAGCCTCTTTTGGCGACCCATCAAGAATCTGTGTCGACTTTTGTTTTTGCGGCGCGGAGATACGCTCGAGGACCACAACAGGCGATGCGGCCGATCCAAGTTCTTGAGCGGTCACGCGTCGAATCTCCTTGGTCTTGGCCTTTTTGATGCCCATGAGCGTTGCATAGCGCAGCTTATTGCCGCCCGATTGGATGGTGAGAACAGCGGGCAGCGGCAGCTCGATCATCTGAAACCACCCTTCTTCGAGTTCACGCTTCACGGTAAGACCCGAATCGGTCTTTTCGACATGGAGAATGAGAGAAGCATGGGGCAGGCCTAGGAGCTCCGCCAAAATCACTCCTGTTTGACCATAGCCAAGATCTTCCGATTGCAACCCGGTCAGGATGAGGTCCGGGCTTTCCGGGCCAAAGGCCGCCGAAAGCAGGCGGGCCACGCCGAGTGCATCGCGTTGTCCGAGATCGTCACAATCAATATGAATGGCCCGGTCGGCTCCTTTGGCCAATGCTTCGCGTATCGTCGAACCCACGCGCTCCGGCCCGGCACTGACAACAACCACTTCGCCGCCGTGCTTTTCCTTCAATTGCAGCGCCTCTTCAAGCGCGTAGGCATCAGACTCATTCAGAGCCCATTGCAGATCGCCTTCTTCAATCCATGTGGCGGCTGAATCGATGCGCACCTGGGCATCGCGTTCCGGGACTTGTTTAATCGCGACAATAATGTTCATAGGCTAGGGCTCTTGTTTATCTTACGTTGGCGCCGTCGGGCCTCGACGGGGGCAAATTCCGTGCGGTCAGCTGCGCAATATCGAGCAATTGAGGCGCACCTGTACCCTTCGATGCCAGCGCATCGCGAAACATCGTGTTGCAAAACGGGCACGCGGTTCCGATCGTGCCTGCTCCCGTTTCAACAAGCTCAGCTGCTCGGACATGACTCACGCGCTCGCCCTTCTCCTCGCCGAGGAATGCCAGCCCGCCGCCGGCCCCGCAGCAAAAGCTGCGCTCGCCACTGCGTGGGGCCTCGACTAGCTGTCCCGAGGCCCGAACGACAGCCCTCGGCTCCTCGTAGACATTGCGATAACGCCCCAGATAGCAGGGATCGTGGTAGACGACCTTTTCCTCGCTTTCGACAGGCGGCAACTTACTGAGATGCCGGGCAAGAAACTCGCTGTGGTGCTCAATCTCCGGCGGTGTGCCGTATTCCTTCCAATCTTCTTGAATTGTGCGCACGCAATGCGGGCAGATCGACACAATCTTTTTCACTTTCTGCTGCGCCATCGTTTCCAGATTGGCCTCGGCCAATTGTTGATACACAAGATCGTTGCCCAGCCGTCGCACCGGGTCCCCGGTGCATTTTTCCTTGCGCAGCACGCCATAACTCGCGCCCAGATACTTCATCACGCGCACAAAGTCCGCAATGATCTCGCGGCCCTTAGGATCGTAGCCGCCCATGCAGCCCAGCCAGAGGCAATACTCCTGAGAACCATCAAAGTAGGGAAGCTCCTGCTTCTGTATGAATTTGTCTCGCTCGCTTGCGCTCATTCCCAGCGCATTTGAGCCCCGCTCAAGAGCGAGAAAAAGCTTCGCGCCGTAATCGTTTTCCCATGCGCCGGTGTTGACTGCGCCTCGGCGCAGGCCGATGAGGATCGGAAGATGCTCGATCCCTACGGGGCATTGGAACTCACAGGCCCCACACGTCGTGCACTGAAACACAGCTTCCTGCGAGTTGTACTTGCCCAGCAGCGGTTCGGCCGATCTCGGTCCCTGCTCGTTCAAATAACTGCGCATCCCAAGAATAATTTCCTTCGGATTAAGTGACTTCCCTGTGTTGGCGGCAGGACAGTGTTCGGTACAGCGGCCACACTCGACGCAGGAATATGCCTGGAGACTTACCAGACGCGTCAGATCCGTTCCTGCGACAAGTCCGAAATCCTCATCGCCAGACAACGGCGGAATCCTGCTGAATCCTCCGCGCGAAAGAAACACAGTGACGGGACTGAGTACAAGATGTAGATGTTTGGTGTGCGGAATGATGGGCAGGAAAACGAGCAGCGTGAGCGTGTGCACCCACCACAATACCCGCGTGGTATCGCTCGTTTCGGTCACGAAGAATGCGGCGAGATACGTCGCCATCAACAGAAAAATCAGCAAGGCAATAAACCCGGATTCCCACGACAGCTTGTCCCCAAGCCAGCGAGGGCGTACCAGAAACCGACGGACGAACAGGCCCAAAATACTGACTGCGCAGGCCACCGCGAAGGCCGCGGCGAAATAGAAATAGAAGCGGCCAAACCACCCCGTCGGATCGAGAAATCCGATGCCGAGACCTACTGCACAGTGGTTCAGCGTGACGAGAGCAAACGCGCAAAATCCCCAGAACACAAACGCATGCGCCAATCCAGGCAAGGGCCGCTGGCGGATGACTTTGGCTTGGCACAGGACCTCCCAGAAAAAGTCCCAGATGCGCCTGCCCAGAGGGAACAAGCGAAAATCAGGGTCATTTTTCGAGGCCAGAATCTTCTTGAGAATAGGATCGAATCGGCGCCAAAAGACCAGGCCCGAGCAGAATGCGAGGACGACAAAAAGAAGCTTTTCCGGAAATAGAAAGTTCTGTGGCTCGGCCAGCGTAGGAAGGGAGGAAATCATAGGCGAACGAACAAACAATACAGGATTGGGGCCGGGTCCGTCGCGCGGGCTGACTTTGACCTCACGCCTCCCAACCCGTGGATGGATTCACGAACTCCTGGGACTGAGGGCTTGCGGCCGAAGGATACTATCCAACTCCTTTCCCAGCCGAACCACGAGAGATGGCAGAGCCTCAATATCGGTGAGGCTAGTACGGAAATTGACAATACAGGCACGCAGGGCGAATTTTCCGTGGATCACGGCGTTGGAAATATAGGCCTCGCCACTGTGCTGCAATTGCGTGAGTAACTCACGATTCAGCTGGTCAAGATAGCTTTCAACCGGCGCGGTCTTTTGTTCAAGATCGCGGGGAACGAAACGGAACGTAGCAATGCTGAGCGATTGGGTGAGTCCCTCAAGCTCGGGGTAGGACGAAACCAGATTGAAGAGAATTCGAGACAGGCGAATGTCGTCGGCGATCATTCGCTCGTAACCCGAGCGACCAACCTGCTGAATCGAAAGCCAGACCTTCAGAGCGCGAAATCCGCGCGAATTTTGCGGGCCAAGATCAAAGTAATTAGTTGCTTCGACGCCGAAGTGATAGTAGGGCGGGTGATAAGCGAAAGCATCGCGCAGCCTTTCCGGTATTCGCACCATCGCACATCCGGCCTCAAGCGGGGCATAAAGCCACTTGTGCGGATCGACGGCGATGGAATCGGCCTCGCCCATACCTGAGAATTCATCTGGAGCGTCGGGAAGCACCGCAGCAAGGCCGCCATAGGCGCCATCGACGTGGAACCATAGATCGAATTCGCGGGAAACAGCGGCCAATTCCGGGAGGGGGTCAAGAGCGCCCGTGCCAACAGTGCCCGCCGTACCGATTACGAGAAATGGCCGATCACCGGAGTCAATATCGGCAAGAATTTGTTGGCGCAAGGCACGGACATTGATGCGCAAGTCGTCATCGACGGCAATCCAACGAATGGAGTCGGTGCCGATGCCCGAAATGTCTGCAGCCTTTTGGATCCAGGTGTGAGTTTCTTTTGAACAGTAGACACGCAGGCGCGCTCCATCTACACCTCTTGAACGAATATCGTTGCCTGATTTGGCCTGACGCGCCGCTAAAAAACAAACCAGGTTCGCCATGTTCCCACCGCTTACGAACAGACCCGTACATCCGGCGGGGTAGCCAATCATTTCGGAGATCCAACGGATGGTCTGTGCTTCAATTTCACTTGCCATCGGCGAAAGCAACCATGCGCCGACATTAGGATTAATCGCGGCAGCGAGCAAATCTCCGAGCGCTCCAATCGGCGCGGCGGACGAAGTAACGTATCCCCAGAAGCGGGGATGCGCATTGAAGAGAGAGTGGTTGATAAGGAGGTCCGTGGCGTGATTGAGCAACTGCGCCGGATCAGCGCCATCTTTCGGAATGGATCGCCTTGCATCCAGCGCCTCTCGCACAACGGCAGGCGATTCGGCGGGTGTGACTGGCCCTTGGGGCATTGAATCGAGGAATTCTGCGATGCGATCGACGAGTTGTGAGCCGAGGACACGAAATTCCTCCGAACTCATTGCAAAAGGGGAAACACGCTCTCGGGGGAAGTCGTTCTTCTCCATATTGCCCTCTCGGGAATTCTACCGAACGAAACGTGCGCGGCCGCGCGCGCTGCTAGGAACGCGCTGAAAAATAAGCGCCGACAACGCGACGAAACAGAGGATATACTGCGTGAGCCCCAGGAGGGGCAACGCATGCGCATGTTATTAAAAGCCACCATGCCGGTGGAGACCGGAAATGCGGCAGCACGAAGCGGAACCCTTGGGACCAAGATCCAGCAGATATTGGCCGACCTGAAGCCGGAAGCCGCCTACTTCTCAGAAGACGGTGGTCAACGCACGGCTTACATCTTTTTCGACATGAAGGATTCTGCGCAGCTACCGGGGGTTGCCGAGCCCTGGTTTCTCGCATTTAATGCGAGCCTCACCGTTCGTCCCGCAATGACTCCGCAGGATCTTGCGGACGGTTTACCCGGAATGAAGAGCGCTGTAGAGAAATACGGCAAGGCATAGTCCCTGTCCCGCCCCCGGGTTCAACATCTCGTGCGCTCCCCCTACGAGATCTCACATCATTCGGCTCCGAATTCAGCAGCGCACAATCTTCGGCGAATTGATCCTCCTGGGTCGCATTGCGCGTATCCATCACCAGCTGTGCCTGCTCGACGATCCAGAATAGTCATCCGTGGAGTGGTCGGGCACGAAATTGTATTCAGTCCATCGAGTTGCGGCCCCCCGTGAACTGCAGTCGGCCTCTGCAGTTCAAAACCCGGTCCTGTATCATGTCGATTGCTGTCTGTGCCGCTCGACGACGCGGACAATTCGGCATCGGAGGAAGTGGTTGGCGAAGTACTTGGTCACAGGCGCAGCGGGATTCATCGGACGCTCGATTGCCGCGGAGTTGCTCAGGCGCGGGGAGAGCGTCCGCGGCATCGACAACTTCATTACCGGCAAGCGGGCGAACCTGGTTGGCCTCGGTGCGATAGAGTTCATCGAGGGGGACTTGTCCGATCCGGCAGCGTGTGCGCAGGTCTGCGCGGGCGTTGAAATCGTCTTTCACGAGGCTGCGTTGGCCAGCGTGCCACGTTCAGTAGCCGATCCAGTATCAACAAATCTGCACTGCGTCACCGCGACGCTTAACCTGCTTGTCGCCGCGCGCGCCGCCGGTGTTCGGCGCTTAATCTATGCAGGCTCGTCCTCCGCGTATGGCGATACACCTACTCTGCCCAAGCATGAAGGCATGCTACCCAATCCAATTTCGCCCTATGCGGTGGCAAAGCTCGCAGGCGAGCAGTACATGCGGGCGTTTGCACGAGTCTACGGATTGGAGACGGTTGTGCTGCGCTACTTCAACGTCTTCGGACCCTACCAGGATCCCACCTCGCACTACTCCGGGGTGATGGCGCTCTTTTGCCGAAAAATGTTAGCCGGAGAGCAGCCGACCATTTATGGAGATGGCGAACAAAGCCGCGATTTCACATACATCGACAATGTGGTTTATGCCAACTTGTTGGCTGCCGCGGCCCCGTCGGAGAAGGTAAGTGGGCAAGTCATGAATACAGCGACGGGCAATAAGATTACTTTAAATACTATCTTTAAATTGTTGCGTGAATTGACTGGATACAAAGGCGAACCATCCTACGTCGTACCGCGTCCAGGAGACATCCGCGACTCACTGGCGGATATTCAGTTGGCCGGCAGCCTGATCGGTTACAAGCCGATCGTCGAATTCCCTGAAGGACTGCGCCGTACCGTGGACTGGTACCGGAAAAGCGACCCAAGCACCTAAACGCCAACCCCGTTACCTGCGCGTCCGGGTTCGGCCTCTCGCGTGACAAATCGCACACGCATTTCCGGACAAATTGCCGAGACTAGGGGCATTCCTTCGGCGCGAGCCATGCTCGCCATCGGGTTACCTGTCGAAGGAAGAATGGAAAGGGTCCTGCCCGTTGCCCGACCAGTCAATTTCGAAACGCAAACGAACAAACTCCGCGAAGCGCGACCAATCAATCGTCACACAAGTGATGGCGATGTCGGCGATTCAGATTCCATTCTTTGTGTGCAGCCGGGTCCCTTATCGCCTTATTCTCGCCATGCGCCGGACCGATCTGATTTTCTACTGCGGAATGCTGAATCTGGTTCTGGACATTGTTTTGAATCTCGCGCTCATGCGCTGGTTTGGGGTAGCCGGAATCGCGCTCGCAACCTCGTTCTGGTGTGTCACCACGTTCCTCTTCCTTGCCTACTGGTCGCGCAAGCTTCTCAGCACCGCTTCGGTGGGCTACCGATGATTCCGCGTCGCGCGCAATACCTGCTGCGCTTCGACGATTTGTGCCCAACCATGGCGTTCAGGCGTTGGAATCCCTTCGAACAGCTGATCCGCGAATTCGGCATCCAGCCCATCCTTGCAGTCATTCCGGACAATCAGGATCCTGAACTGGCAGTCGAGAAGGCCGCTCCAGATTTCTGGGAGCGAATGCGCTTGATGGAAGCTGCCGGAGCCGCCATCGCTCTGCATGGCTACACGCACCTTTGCAATTCGAGCGGCCGCAGTTTGATGCCGCTGAATCGGTTGTCAGAATTTGCCGGGGTCCCCAAAGAAACGCAGCTCGACTGGATCCGCAAAGGGCTCGGAATCTTGCGCAATCACGGACTCAATCCGCGACTTTGGGTAGCCCCGCGTCATGGATTCGATCTCAACACATGCGCAGCTTTGCAGGCAGAGGGAATCTTCCACATCTCGGACGGCTTCGCGCGCATTCCATGCACCCGCGCTGGCATGACGTCGATTCCTCAGCAGCTCTGGTCTCCGGTTGTCAAATCGAGAGGTCTTTGGACGATATGCATTCACAGCAACAGCAGTCTTGGCGAAGACGTGGTGCAGCTTAGAGATTGTCTACGAGATCAAGCAAGGCAGTTCACGTCGTTTGATCGTGTAATCAAGGTGTACCCCGCGCGCCCTCTCGGAATAAAAGAGAGCCTCTATGAGACGGCGGCGTTGCGGCGACTGATTCTTTCGCACCGAACGAAGCGGTGCCTCCACCTACCCTGGTAGGAAAATCTTTCACGCTCTCAGGAGAAGCTTCCGTAACGGCACTGCGTTCCGTTCTCGAAGAAGCTCCCCGTAAAGAGCCTCCC
Organism: uncultured Acidobacteriaceae bacterium; assembly: GCA_963745845.1. GTDB lineage: Bacteria > Acidobacteriota > Terriglobia > Terriglobales > Acidobacteriaceae > Telmatobacter. The sequence continues at coordinate 2,159,496 of CAVUZE010000008.1, forward strand.
ATCGGTCGAGAACCCGATCCAGACTGTATCGTTCGATGGCCATCTTCCGCGCGCAATTGCCCATAGCATCCCGAACCTGATTTGGCATTTCCATGAAACGTGCCATCGCACCAGCTAAGCCTTCGACATCGCCGGGAGCAGCAAGGAATCCTGTTTGATCCTGCACGACAATCTCCCTGCTGCCTGCCACATCCGTGGCCACAGCTGGAATGGCGCAAGCCGCCGCTTCCAGCAGGCTCATGGGCAGTCCCTCCCAGAGAGACGACAACACAAACCCATCGGCGGCTTGCATCCACCGGCGAACGTCACCGGAGAATCCAATGAGGTGAACGCGCTCGTCGATTTCAAGCTCGCTCACGAGTTGACGCAGCGACGATTCAAGCGCGCCCGTCCCTGCGATGAGCAGTCGCGCCGGCTTCCGAATTGCGGCGAATGCACGCAGAAGTGTTGGGTGGTCCTTCACCGGTTCAAGCCGGCCTGCGCCGAGCCACAGAAACTCGTCTCTCAAGCCAAGCTCCCTACGAACAGCATCGCGCACCCGTCGGTCGGGGCGCCAACTCTCCGTATCCACACCATTCGGCAAAACAACAATCCTTCCTTTGGAAACGATGCCAGCCGAGAAATACGCTTCTGCCACTGCGCTGCTCACAGCAGTCGCCCCGTCTGCAAGCCAATTGCTGAGCCGATAGCCGAGCTGGCGTCCCATCGTGCCAATCGCCGATGTGTGAATCGTGTCCACGACCATGCAGGATGGAGCAAGCAGGCTTGACCAACGTGCGAACCAGGTAGCATGCGGCAAGTGCGCGTGCACGATATCCGGGCTGTTTTCACTAAGCCATCGATGAAAGCGCCACCAGCCTCGCGGGTCGGCAAGCCCCTTGCGCATCTCCAGACTCAGGAACCCTACACCAGCTGCGGACATTTCTTCCCGCGCTGGTTCGCCGGATCCCGAGAGCGCGATGACATCAACCCGCCAATTCCGCCACGCCAGGCCTTTTGCGAGAAGAAGAACCTGCCGCTCCGCGCCTCCCAGGCGATCGAGCGTCGGAATCAGAATCGCTACGCGACTCAAGCAGGTCTCATCCGTTCGGTTCTGTCGAACAATTCCTCGTATGCTGGAATTGCCTGTTCGAGCCTGAACTGATTCACCCAAGGATGAGCGTATCGCTCACCCGGTTGAATTGTTTGAAGCGCCGCGGTTAACGATTCTGCGAGCGCTTCGGCGGAAATCTCACGCGCAAGCCAGATTCCAGGTCTGCCGTGCAACAACTCCACCAACCCTCCAGAGGCTGGTAGGGCGACGATTGGCAAACCGCCCGCCGCAGCCTCAAGCAATGCGTTTGGCATCCCCTCAAACCGAGAAGAAAGCACGAGCAGAGATGCTCCGGCAAAGTAGATCGCTGGATTCTCGACATGGCCGAGAAGTCGCACGGATCGATCCAATCCCAACTTTCCGCACTGTATGCCAAGTGCAGTTCCTTCCCGTCCGGCCCCGGCAATCGCCAAATCCGCATCGCGGAATCTGACTTTCAATTTGTCAAGGGCATTCAAGAGCAGGTCGAATCCCTTTTCCCGCGACAAGCGGCCGATGGCAAGCAGATGCGGCCCTGAGCCGTTCCATTCGTCCGCACCATCATGTAAGCTCGACCGGATCGCGTCGATATCGATCGGATTCGGCAGGACCGCGAGAGTCTTGAGCGGAACCCCTGTGAATTCTGAAAGCTCTTCAGCCATAGTTTTGGTTTGGCAGATGATCCCGTCCGAGCTTCGATACAAAACACGGTGCAGCCGGCGCAAAACTCCACCGGAACCTGGACCGCTGAGGGTCGATGACACAGGTCCATTTTGACGAACCAAGATCTGTGTTCTACGTGGGAAAAATGGACGCAGCAAGAGCACAAGAAGATTGAGGTGCGCGATTCGGAAAACACTACGAAAGGACGCAATCGCCGGATCAGGACCACTAAACGCAATGCGGCATCCCGAACCCGCCTGGCTCCAAGCGCATGCACCACCACGTTCTCCGGCCAGGCAGCAGATTGGATAGATGCTTGCGTCACCAGCCCGAGATGAATCTCGAATCTCTCCTGCGACAGGTGGCGCGCCAGCAACTCCGTCACACGCTCCGCACCGCCGCCTCCAAGATGAGGAATCACGAGAAGAACCGTGCGCCATCTACACATGAATCTCTCTTCAGCCCAGAGAGTAACGGAAAGAGTAACCAGGATGAAGTGACTGCCCGCACATGCGACAGTGTTTCAAGATGCTACATTCATTTCGATTCGATTAGAAGCCACATAAAGATTGCGGCATATAGATACTGGAAATTCTAAAGAGTGTGATCTCTTGAAGCTTTTCCGCAAAGAGCGACAATTCCAAGCGCGAGGGCCGGAAGAAAGCAGGCCCCACATCGTCGTCGGAATTACCAGCCCGCAAACCTGCCTTGTCCTCGGTGGCCGGCTTCTTGCGCTCCGTGATGCCGGTTTCCAGGTGACTCTGGTCGCGAGTCCGGGCGAGATGCTCGACCGTATAGGAAAGAGCGAAGGAGTCGAAACAGCCGCGATTCCGATGGCAAGGCGAATGGCGCTGGTTCCAGACTTCGTTTCGTTAGTTCGGCTCTGGTTTCTGTTGATAAGGCTCAGACCGGACGTGGTCGAGTTCAGCACACCGAAAGCAGGACTCCTTGGAATGCTGGCGGCTGTGCTCGCTCGCGTTCCGCGCCGAATCTATATCCTGCGCGGCCTAAAGCTTGAATCGTCCTCCGGGCTGAAGCGAAGAATTCTATTAGGGGCTGAGCGCTTGGCCGCGGCTTGCGCACAGGGCGTCGTTTGTGTCAGCCCAAGCCTTCGCGGTAAAGCTCTTGCCCTCGGTCTAGCACGGGCTGACAAGCTGCAAGTGCTAGGCTCCGGCAGCAGCAAAGGCGTGGGCGTGAGGCACTTTCAACCTGGGAGAAGCGATGTGCGCAGAAGGTTTGGTCTGCCCGAAGATGCTGCGGTGATAGGGTTTGTAGGCCGCCTTACGAACGACAAGGGCATCCCTGCTCTCATTGAAGCGTTCGAGCGCGTGCTGCAAACGATGCCGCAGTCGCACCTTTTACTGGTTGGATGGTTCGATCTTTCAGACGATAAACTCGATTCGAGAGTTCGCGATCGGATCACGAGACATCCCCGGATTGTGTGTACCGGGTTTGTTGACGATGTGGCTCCTTACTATCGAGCCATGGACCTGTTGATTCTGCCTACGCAGCGGGAAGGCTTCCCGAATGTTGTTCTCGAGGCATCAGCCACAGGGATTCCGGTAATTACAACGCTCTCCACCGGCGCGAGCGATTCTGTTGTCAACGGTGACACCTGCTTACTCGTACCCGGCGACCCTCGATCCATCAGTGCCGCGACCCTCGGCTTGCTCTTGGATCCCGCACAGCGCCGTCGCATGGGCGAAGCCGGACGCGCGCGCGCGAGGGAGCAATTCCTCGATCAGCATATCTACAGCCTTACAACTGCTTTCTATAAAGACATGTTAAGAACCGGTGTCAACCAAAACCCACGAGCAGAAATTCCTATGGATTTGGCTGCATCTTCGCGCTCACCGGCGGCGTAGCCGGCTCGTCTGAAATTGGCCGCAATGTGTGCGCGCCAGCCTCCGACGCGCGCAGTACTTCGTTCGGCACAATGCCTAAAACAAGCGTTGCGGCCGCCGCAAAAAACAAACCAGCTGCAACAGCGATACCAACACGGCCTGGATGCTCGATAGTGCTCGCGTCAGACTCGACCGGCCTTTGCGCGCACGAAAACGCCAGCCGCAAATAATACGCTGACGCCAATCCCGAGTTCAGCAGGCCGATCACCGCCAGCCAAACGGCTTCTCCACTGACGGCTGCGGAGAAGGAGTAGAACTTCCCGAAGAATCCGCCCGTAAACGGAATGCCGATCAACGAAATCAAAAAGAAGATCAGCAGACTTCCCAGCAGCGGCGACCGGTACATCAATCCCCGATAATCCTTCACCAGCGGCAGTTTCTCATCGTAGCCGCTCACCAGGCTTACCACCGCAAAAATTCCCACATTCATCGCCGCGTACGCAGCGATATAAAAACTCGCCGCTGTAATGCCGATCGTCCCAAGCCCGGCAAACGCCGCAAGCAAATATCCCGCATGCGCAATCGACGAATAGGCCAGCATGCGCTTCACATTTTGCTGCCGCAGCGCTGCCAGGTTGCCCACAGTCATCGACAGCACCGCCACCGCCCACAGCAAGGGAGTCCACACCGACCGCAGGGTAGGGAACACCTCGTACAGTACGCGAAGCAACAATGCGAACGCAGCCGCCTTCGGGGCCGTCGAAAGCAGCGCCACCACCGGCGAGGGCGCACCCTCATACACGTCCGGCGTCCACACGTGAAACGGCGCGGCCGACACCTTGAACAGAATTCCCACCAGCATCAAGCAAAGTGATGCCAGAACCAATGGCAGATTCGGCAAGCTGGGCCTCGCCAATGCATGCGCAATCTCGTACACCTGCGTAGTTCCAGTTGCCCCGAAAATCAGCGCGATCCCGTACAGCAGGAACCCGGTCGCAAACGAGCCCAACAGAAAATACTTGATCGCCGCCTCTGGGCTGCGCCCTGTCTGCTTGCGATAGCCCGCCAGTACATACGTCGAAATCGACGAAATCTCCAGCGCGATAAACACCACAAGCAGTTCAACCGCGCTCGTCATCAGGCACATGCCAACCGCGCCAAACACCACCAGCGCGTAGTACTCGCCTTGGTGATGGCTCGTCTCCGGCAGAGTGTCCAGCGCCAGCAGCAGAGCCACCAGCACAATCCCGCAGATCAACACATGGAAGAACACTGTGAAGGGGCTTGTTTCCACGGTCCCGTAGAATCCCGTGCCCACCGGCAACGAGAGCTGCCACACGCTTGCCCATAGCGCTACAGTTGTGCCCAGCGCACCAACCCATCCCAAGGTGCGGCGTGGCCAGCCTGGCGGCAGCGATGCATCCGCCAGCATCACCAGCACGCCGGTCAGGGTGAGAATGATCTCGGGAAGAATCCTGTACGCATCGCCCGGATTCATGGCCGCCCTCCCCCTGATGCCTCTGTTGCCGCCCCAGATGCAGGGGACGCCGTCGCAATCGACAACTGCGCCTGCGAAACCGGCACGGCGGGTCTCAACACCACAGTCCGAGGAGGAGGTCCAATCCGATTCTCAATCACGTTGATCCAGATCTGCGGCACAACCCCCATCACCAGCATCAGCACCGCAAGCGGCCACAGCACCGCAAGCTCGCCGAACTTCAAATCACCCGCCGGATTCGCCGCAGCCATCTGGCTTTCCTGTCCGTAGAAAAGTCGCTGCACCAGCCAAAGCATGTATGCCGCATTCAAAATCACGCCAACGGTTGCAACTACCGCCCAGCCGTGACTCACACCCGAGAATGTGCTCGACAGAATCAGAAACTCGCCGACAAATCCGTTCAGCATCGGCAACCCGATCATCGCCAGCGATGCGATCACAAACAGCGTCGCCGTCTGCGGCGCCTTCGCAGCCAACCCACCATACGAGGCGATCTGACTTGTCAAATAGCGCAGTTCCAGCGCTCCGAACAGCACAAACAGAGCCGCATCAATCAACTCGTTATTGAGAACCTGATAAATCGCGCCGTCCCAGCCCGTGAACGTTAGTCCATACACTCCGAGCACGATCAAGCTCAAATGGCCCAGCGCAGCAAAAGCGAGCAGTCGCCAGAAATCCCTTTGCACCAACGCGAGACACGCGCCGTACAAAATTCCAATCACCGCCAGAGCGATCATCACCGGTGCAATCTGCCGCGCCTGTGCAGGGAAGAGTCCCACATGAAAGCGAAGCATCGAGTAGAGACCCAGCTTGCCCGCCACCACCATGGCCATAGCCACCGGCGCTTCATTGAAGGTGTCCGCGAGCCATCCGTGCAGCGGGAAGACCGGAACCTTCACTGCAAACGCGAACAGAAACGCCAGCGCGGCCCAGTATAAGCCGCCCATCGGCAATGCGCCCGTCGCAATATCCGCCTGCAAATCGGCAAAGTTAAACGTGCCGGTTTTCGCGTAGAGCCAAAGAATCGCCACCAGCAGCGGAGCCGAAGGAATAAACGTGAACAAGAAAAACTTCGTCGCTGCCTTCGGTCCATCCTTCCGCCCATACATCGCGATCAGGATCGCCATCGGCACCAGCGACAGCTCCCAGAACCCGTAGTAGACCATCAGGTCGAGCGACAAAAACACGCCATACATCGCCGTTTGTTGCACCAGGAAGAGGGAGTAGAAGAGCTTTTGCCGCTCTTTGATCGCATTCCAACTCGCGGCTACGCCCGCCAGCGCCAGCAAACCAACCAGCACCACCATCCACAGGCTCAATCCATCGATCCCGACATGATAGTGAATCGAAGGATTCTCGATCCACAGCCGGTCGATTTCAAACTGGAATCCGCTCTGCCCGCGCACAAAATGCGCCGGCAAATGCAGCGTGAAAACAAATGTGACCAGCGAAGTCAGCAGTGCAATCCATGCCGACAGTTTGCCGCGATCCGGCAGCAACGCCACCAACACAGCCCCCGCGAGCGGAGCCAACAAAATCAGCGTGAGAATCGACTCGTTCATCAGTGCGCCACCATTCCCACGTGAATTCCAATTTCAGCCAGCAGCGATGTCCACGGCATCAGCACGAACAACAGCAGTGCCGCCGCGCCAAGTGCCAGCCAGGCCGCATACGAGCGCAAATTCCCAGATTGCCACCGCTGCAGAATCGCCCCACCCAGCGTTGCAATGCCGCCCAGCAGCCAGGCGGCCCCGCCGAGGATGGCGAAATCCACAACCGGCGCGAGAACATACTTCGAAAACAGCAGCACCGGCTTCACAACAAGAAAGTCGTAAATCTCATCCACATAATATTTGCGAACCAGCAGGTTGTACGGTCCAGCAAACGTGGTCGCGAGTTTCGCCGCGCTCTCTGATCGCTTACTGTAAAAGCGGTGGGCAACATACCATCCAATCGCGCCGGCGAGAACCGCAAGTGCGCTCATACCCCATTCAAGGGCCGTGTTGCCTGCTTCGCTGCCGGGCACGCCGAGTGTGGGAGCAAGGAATTGGCCGAACGTCCCTAGATTCTCACCGAATCCAATCCAGCCGCCCAACACGGACAACACCGCCAGAATTGCCAGTGGCCACGTCATCGACCCAGGGCTCTCATGCGGGTGAACATCGTGATTGCGTAATTCGCCCCAAAATGTCAGGTACCACAGTCGAAACATGTAGAAAGCAGTGAGCGCCGCGGTCACCCACCCAACGAACCACAGAACTTTGCCCATGCCGCCGGAAAGAAAGGCGGCGTACAGAATCGCATCTTTTGAAAAGAAGGCCGAGAAGAACGGAAAACCGGAGATCGCCAGAACCGCCATCGTCATCGTCCAGAACGTGACCGGCATGTACTTGCGCAACCCGCCCATCTTCCGCATGTCCTGCTCGCCGCCCATGCCGTGCATCACCGAGCCTGCCGCAAGGAACAAGAGCGCCTTGAAGAATGCGTGCGTCATCAGGTGGAAGATCGCTGCAGAGTAAGCAGCGACTCCGCATCCCAAAAACATGTACCCAAGCTGCGAAATCGTCGAGTACGCCAGCACCCGCTTGATATCCGTCTGCACCAACCCGATCGTCGCCGCAAACAGCGCCGTCGCCGCCCCGATAATCGCCACCACCGCCAGCGCGTACGGCGATCGGTCAAACAGAAAATGCGTCCGAGCAATCATGTAGACGCCCGCCGTCACCATCGTTGCCGCGTGAATCAAGGCTGACACCGGAGTTGGGCCTTCCATCGCGTCGGGTAACCACACATAGAGCGGAAGCTGCGCGCTTTTGCCTGTCGCGCCAACAAACAGGCACAACGCGGTCGCTGTCAGCACACCACCCGTCCAAGCCGGATTCGCGCTGAGCGTCGCCGCAATATCGCTGAACGTCAGAGTGCCAAAAGTTGCCAGCAGCAAAAACATCCCGATGAGAAAGCCAAAGTCGCCAATCCGGTTCACAACGAACGCCTTCTTGCCCGCGTCCACAGCCGACGTCTTCTTGAACCAGAATCCGATGAGGAGGTACGACGCAAGCCCAACACCTTCCCATCCCACAAACATCAGCAGGGCATTGCCGGCCAGCACCAGCACCGTCATGAAGAATAGGAACAGGTTCAGATATGCAAAGTACCGCCAGTATCCGTCCTCGTGTTCCATGTATCCGGCCGAGTAGACGTGGATCAGGAATCCCACGCCCGTGATGATCAGCAGCATCACCAGCGAAAGCTGGTCGAGCACCAAACTGAAGTCGACATGCAGCAAGCCTGCATTGATCCAGTTGCCGTAATTCTCAACATGCGGCAACGCCACCCCGTCACCCAAGGCTCTCGCCGCAAGCAGCACCACGCCGAATGCGCCCAGCGGAGCCAGCAGCGCAATCGCCGTCACCACTGCCTTCGGCAGCTTGCGCCCGAGCGTGCCGTTCAGCACAAATCCCGCAAAGGGCAGCAGCGGAATCAGCCACAAATGGAGAGAACCGTTCATAGTTTCATCAGGTCGATTCGGTCAACGGCCAGCGTCGCGCGGGCGCGGAAAACAGCAATGATGATCGCAAGGCCCACCGCTGCTTCCGCGGCAGCCACCATCATCACGAAGAAGACAAAAATCTGCCCCTTCACCGCGTGCCACTGGTGCGCAAAGGTGACAAAGGATAGATTCACGGCATTCAGCATCAGCTCAATCGACATGAACACCGTAATCAGATTGCGCTTGATCAGGAACCCTACCACGCCAAGCGAAAACAGCACCGCGCTCAACAACAGGTACCAGGTCAGCGGAACATCTTGTTGGAGCAGGTTCATTCTCCGGGCGTCCTTTCCTGGTCGCCGGGCCGTGCCAGAACGACAGCACCGAGAATCGCGATCAATATCAACACCGACGTGACCTCAAAGGGCAGCAGCAAATTCGTGAACAGCACCTTGCTCAGTTGTTCGAGATTCGTCTCTCCCGGTTGGCTGGAGAGGCTGTCGCCAAACACCGCTCCCCCCATGCCCTGCGTATGCAGCACCACCGTCGACACCACAGCCAGCAGCGCCACCACGGCCGGAAATCCAACCACCGTCGCCGCGCGGCTGCCAAGCGTCCGCTCTTCGCGTCCCGCGTTCAGCAGCATCACCACAAACGTGAACAGCACCATGATCGCGCCTGCGTACACAATCACCTGCGCAGCGGCAAGGAACTCCGCCCCCAGCAGCAGATACAGCACCGCCAGCGACGTCATCACCACAATCAGCGATAGCGCGCTGTTGATGGGGTGCGTCTGGAGCAGAAGGTTGATCGCCCCCGCCAGGCAGAATCCCGCAAAAACGATAAACAAAATCAAGTGCATCGCTCGTTCACTTGTAAGCTAGCCACAGGCTGGTGGCCACAATGTTGAGAATGGCCAGCGGCATCAGGTAGCTCCATCCAAAATTCATCAGCTGGTCATAGCGAAAACGCGGCAGGGTTCCGCGCACCCATACATACAGAAACAGAAACGAGAAGACCTTCAACACAAACCAAAAGATGGGCACGAGCGACTGAAGCACGATGTTTTGCGGCATCGGAATCAAATCGCCAAACGGGCTCGTCCATCCGCCGAGAAACAGCAGCGTCGCCACGCAGCCCACCATAATCATGTTCGCGTACTCGGCCATGAAGAACATCGCGAACTTCATCGAGCTGTATTCGGTGTGATAGCCGGCTGTTAGTTCGCTTTCCGCCTCAGGCAGATCGAATGGTGAGCGGTTCGTCTCCGCATAAGCCGCCATCAGATAAATGAAAAATGCGACAAACTGGAATCCGCCAAACAAATTCCACGACACAATCCCGTGCTTCCCTTGGCTCTCCACGATCTCGCGCAAATTCAGCGACCCAGCCCGCAACACGACGCCCACAAGTGACAAGCCCAATGCCAGCTCATAGCTGATCAATTGCGCCGACGACCGCAGCGATCCCAGCAGGGAATACTTGTTGTTCGACGACCATCCCGACAACGCAATCCCGTACACGCCAATCGACGTGATCCCCAGAATTACCAGCAAGCCAATATTGATATCGGCAATTTCAAAAATATGAAATCCGCCTGGTCCCGTCACGTTCGGCGATCCAAACGGTACCACCGCAATCGAGATCAGCGCGCACGCCAAGGCAATCACCGGCGCAAACAAATACAGCGGGCGATAAACCGCCGTCGGGACCAGGTCTTCTTTCAGAAAGAGTTTCGCCCCATCCACCAGCGGCTGCAGCAGCCCGAACGGACCCACGCGGCTCGGTCCCCACCGATTCTGAATGCGCCCCACAAGCTTGCGCTCCAGCAGCACCGTGTAAGCGACGCTGATCAGCAACACCACCGTCACCACGATGACCTTCAGCAAGCTCCACAAGAAAAACTGCAGAATCGTCACGAGCTTTCAGCCTTTCGTACGCCGTTCCTCAATCAGTCAGCCACTGCGGCAGCAGGCACGGCATCCTGGTGTCGCTCCAACTCGAGCAATGCCGGGCTATAGCGTCCCAACGTTCCTGATGTAAAAAATCCATCGTGTGCCGGCGCAATTGTGCCCGACCCAACCAGCTCCGACACCGGAACAAATCCAGGCTCCGTCGGCACGTCATTGCCGCCCAGCAGATTCAGCCGGTCCAGTTTGTACGCCGGAACCAGGCGCTCAATCTCGTCGAGCACTGCCAACGGGTCGAACGGGCTCAACTTCGGCTCCAATCCGTTTGCCGCAAGCCACACCGCATGGCGATCGGCTTCGCCTGCCTGTGCGCCGCGCGATTGGCCCAGATCGGCCGTCAGTCCGCCTTTGCCAAAGGGCACCAGCTTCTTGATGTCCGCACCCATCGAGTCCGCCAAACGCACCAGTATCTCAAAGTCGGGTTTCACGCCCGCATGATCCGCAGCCTTTTTTGCCATCTGCAGGTCGCCAAATGTATTCGTCACCGTGCCCGTCTTTTCGTAGAGACTTGCCGCAGGAAACACGACATCTGCGAGGGCCGCCGTCTCCGTCAAAAACAGATCCTGCACAATCACGAACGCACCCTTCAACGCATTGGGATCAACACCCGATCCCGCAGCCGCCGGATTCGCACCCACCACAAGCAGTGCCGCCAATCCACCCGCCAGCATCTCCTGCTTCGTCTTGCCTGCCGTCGCGGGCATCCCCGCATATTCCGCGGCAAACGCGCCCGAAGCAGACACCGGAACATAGCCCGGTAGCAGGTCAGGGAACAATCCCATATCTGCCGCGCCGCGCGAATTGGCATGGTCGCCGAGATACGCGAACCGCACGCCCGCGCGCCTCAGGCCCCACTTCACCAGCGTCTCCAGATCTGTGCCGCGCAGCTCCGAGCCAATCACCACAACAAGTGATTCCTCGGCCAGCACAGCATCGCGAAAGATCGCATCCTTCACTACCGAATCATCGCCCGCGAGGAACGCAGCCAGCTTCGCATAGCCTCCCGAAGGCAATGTCAAAGTCGCCTTTGCCTGCCGCTCCAGCTTGATCCGTCCCGTGTGCGCAACATACAGCCGCGCCCTGTTGAGCCGCACGTTGGTGCGCATCTCCCAGGCCAGCAGCGGATGCTCTTCCGTCGGATTCCCGCCAATTAGCAACATCGCGGGAGCATGCGCAACTTCGCGCAAGCTCGCCGCGCGATGCTCCTGTCCTGCAAGCGCATGCGCAAATCCTGCGTAGTCCGCCGTGCGTTCGTGATCGATATTGTTGGTCTGCAGGATCGTCCGCGCGAACTTCTGCAGAAGATAATTCTCTTCGTTCGTGGTCGTGTTCGATCCAATCACGCCAATCGACGCGCCACCCTTCGTATCCCGAATCTCTTTCAGCTTCTGCCCTGCAACCCGCAGCGCATGTTCCCAGGTCACGGGCTCAAGCCTGCCTTGGGCGTTGCGCACCAGCGGTTTCGTAAGCCGCTCCGGATTTTCCACAAAATCGAATCCGAACCGCCCCTTCGCGCACAGAAAGTCGCCGTTGATCCCACTCTTGTCGCGATTATCGGCGCGGATAATTTCTGAGCCGTCATTCGACTGTCGTACACCCAGCGTAACCTTGCATCCATCGGAGCAGTGCGTACACACCGTCGCAACGTGATTCATCTCCCACGGCCGCGTTTTATACCTGTAACTACCGCTGGTCAGCGCGCCTACCGGGCACACGTCGATGCACATCCCGCATTGCTCGCAGTCCAGCTGATCGCCCCCATTCGGCGCAATCACCGAGCGTGCACCTCGATTCTCTACACCCAGTGCCCACACATCCATGCCCTCACCGCACATGCGCACGCACCGATAACAAAGAATACAGCGCGGCCGGTCGTAGAACACGGCAGGCGACCACTGCTGCTCCTCGCGGTGCTGCTTGGCTTCGGTATAAAGGCTCTCGCCGGCGCCGTATTTAAACGTCATGTCCTGCAGTTCGCACTCGCCGCCCGCATCGCACACCGGGCAGTCCAGCGGATGATTCCCCAGCAGCAGCTCAATCGTCGCCTTGCGCGCCTGCGCAATCTCAGCCGACTCCGTGACAAACACCTGCCCTTCGGCGACAGTCGTGGTGCACGCCGTCTGCAGCTTCGGCACCTTCTCTTGGCGCACCACGCACATGCGGCACGCCGCTTGCAGACTCAGACCTGGGTAGTAGCAAAACGCAGGAATTTCGATGCCCGCTTTGCGGCAGGCCTCAATCAGCAGCGTCCCCGCCGGAGCTGTCAGCTTCTTTCCATCGACTGTGAAGGTTACGTCTGGCATTCGTCTTCTAGTCTCTCATCTGCTGCTGGCGCATCGTTGCTGCTCTACACTACCGCCACTTCCGGCACTCCGTGCTTCGCATACGGACACGGCTTCCCGTCCAAATGCTCCTCAAACTCTTTGCGAAACTTCTTCACGAATCCCAGCGTAGGCATCGCCGCCGCATCCCCCAGCGGGCAGAAGGTGCGCCCCATCATGTTATCGGCGATGTACTGAATGTTGTCGATGTCCTTCGCTGTTCCAAACCCCGCATGGAACCGCGTAAGCGACTTCTTCAACCAATCCGTTCCTTCACGGCAGGGAATGCACCACCCGCAGCTCTCGTGCTGATAGAAGCTGATCGTGCGCAGTGCAAACTCGACGATACACGTTTGGTCGTCGATCACCACTACGCCGCCCGATCCCAGCATCGATCCCGCCTTGCCCACCTGGTCGAAGTCCATCCCGAGATTTTCAATCTCTTCGGGAAGCAACACCGGGGTGGACGACCCACCCGGCACCACCGCTTTTAATTTCCGTCCGCCGCGTACGCCGCCGCCGACTTCATAAATCATCTTCTTCAGGTTGTAGCCCATCGGCAGCTCGTAGATCCCCGGCCGCTCAACGTGCCCGCTCAGTCCAAACAGCCGCGTCCCGCCATTCCGCGGAGTTCCCACCGCCGCAAACGCCTCGCCGCCCATCGTAATGATGTGCGGCACCGATGCAATGGTCTCCGCGTTATTGATGACTGTCGGACCGCCATAGAGGCCCACCACTGCAGGGAAGGGAGGCTTGATGCGCGGCACACCGCGCTTGCCCTCCAGCGACTCCATCAGTGCCGACTCTTCGCCGACCTCGTACGCCCCAGCACCCGTCTGCGTAATGACCTGGAACTCGGTGTCCGATCCAAAGATGTTCTTCCCCAGAAATCCCTTTGCGTATGCATCGGCAACCGCCTTCTCCATGATCTCGAGAAGATACCGATACTCCCCTCGCAGATAAATGAATCCGAGCTTCGATCCGATCGCGAGCCCCGCAATAATCGTCCCCTCGATCACCGCATGCGGATCGTGCAAAAAAATCAGGTGGTCCTTGCACGTGCCCGGCTCGCTTTCGTCGCCGTTCACCAGGACATACTTCGGCTTCGCGCTCTGCTTCGGTACAAACGACCACTTCATGCCCGTCGGAAATCCTGCGCCGCCGCGCCCCCGCAGATTTGAAGCCTTCATCTCGTTGATGATCCACTCAGGCCCTTGCGCCAGGCACTTCTTCGCGGCCTCGTAGCCGCCCAGCTCCACATATTTATCGATCTGCGCCGCGCCCTGTCCAAAACGACGCGACACAATCTTCACTTCATCGGGATGCGAGACAAGCCTAGGCATTCTTTTCCTTGTCTTGGACCTGGGTCCGGTACCGAGCGAGAATTCCTGGCACTTCATCCGGCGTCAGATCGTCATGGAAGGCGTAATTCACTTGAATCGCCGGCGCCCAGCAGCACGCGCCAATGCACTCCACTTCCTCCAGAGAGAACACGCCGTCTGCCGTGATGCCCTTGTGCCCCACACCCAGCTCATCCTGAAAACGCTCGAACACATCGTAAGCCCCGCGCAGCATACAACTGATATTGGTGCACACCTGCACGTTGTACCTGCCTGCCGGCTTAAAGCGCAGCATCGAGTAGTACGACGCCACATTCCGCACATCGAGCTCCGTAATTCTGATCCGTTCGGCAATCTCCGAGATCACCGCATCGGACAGATAGCCCACTTCATCCTGCGCGTACAGCAGCATCGGAACCAGCGCAGACCGCTTGACCGGATACTTCGCCACCAAGGCGTCGAAGCGCTTCGCAAGCTGCGGCGAGAAGACCGACATCGTTTCGCTGCTCATTGCATCAACTCCCGCGCCCAGGCTTCAGCGGCCGTGTCCATCTCTTCTTCCTCTGGGTGCCGCAGGTCCCTCGCCTTTGGGGACCTGGGATCGTTTCTTGTTTTCAACCGTCCCGCCTCAGTCAATTCCAGAACTCCGCTGCCCCCATTTTCCCGCAGCCAATTCACCCGCTCGCCGCTCCGCTGCAAATCCAACCACTTTTCTGCGTGGCGCACCGTGATGCGCTCTTCGCCCAACTCCACCGTAGCCTGCCGATCCCCATTCAATCCGTGCGCCGCCGTGTAACTGCGCAGCAGGGAAGCCAAGGAGACCCAAAGCTCCGCGTAGACTCTTTCCGGCGAGCTACTCAAAATCTACCCCGAATCACTCCGGCTACAATTCCTTTCGCAATCTCACTCGCTTCCATCTCATGTAGTCCATATGGCAGCGGCTCCAAATCCATCTTGTATGCTTTCTTTCCCGAATCCGCTTGGACAACGAAAACCATCATTCCTTCAGAATTCCGAACAGGCCCCACTCCCAGAAGAACCTCTACATGCGGTGTCGAAATGACGAGCGCAACTGTGCAGGTCCCCGATGTCGCACTCGTCAACTCAATCTTGTGGCTCGAAAAAAGCCCTTGGCGACGCTCAGCGCGTGATTCTCTGAGCTGTGCCTCGTTGTCGGTCATCCGGATCCGTAAGGCCGGATCATCCTGACCAGCGTTTGCTCTTTCAACTTCTGATGCCAACTCCTTATTAAGATTCGCGAAGAAGAGAATGGTATATCTCAGGTTTCCGCAAAAGTCGTCAGGCTCCACATCCCCCAATTTCCCCGGAGAACCCAATTGCATTTCCCTTCCTGTTTCATCTGAGGTTTTCTGAACAATGCACCACTACCGGTCAATCTCTCCCAGCACAATATCAATCGACCCAATCACCGCGACCACATCCGCCAGCATCCGCCCTTTGCACATCGTCTCCAGCGCCTGCAAACTCGCAAACCCCGGATATCGCATGTGCACCCGATACGGCTTCGCGGTCCCATCCGACACCACGTAGTAGCCCATCTGTCCGTGTCCTGACTCAATTCCCTGGTACACCTCGCCCGCCGGCACGTTGAAGCCCTCGGTCACAATCTTGAAGTGATGGATCAACGCCTCCATCTGCGTCTTCATCTTCTCGCGATCTGGCAGAACAATCTTTGGCGCATCCGCCTTCACCGGGCCCTCCGGCATCCCGTCCAGCGTCTGCTGCACAATCTTCACGCTCTCGCGCATCTCGAGCAGCCGTACTTCATACCGCGCCCAGCAGTCGCACCCATTTGAAACCGGCACCTTGAACTGAAACTTCTCGTAGCTCGAGTACGGCATGTCCCGCCGCAAATCGAAATCGATTCCCGACGCTCGCATGGTCGGCCCGGTAATCGCCAGCGCAAGCGCATCCTCAGCCGAAAACATCCCGACGCCCATCAGCCTATTGCGAAAGATCGGATTCCCGGTCAGCAGGTTCGAATACTCGTCGATCTTTTCCGGCAACGTCTTGATGAACGCCTGAATCTTTCCGAGCAGTCCCAGCGGCGGTTCCATCGCCAACCCGCCAATGCGGAAGTAGCTGGTCATCATCCGCTGCCCGGCCACTTCTTCAAAGATGCGCAGAATCTCTTCACGTTCCCTGAAGGTGTAAAGAAAAACCGTCAGCGCGCCAATATCCATGGCGTGCGTGCCCAGCCAGATCAGGTGCGAATTCAGCCGCGTCAGCTCCGTAAACATCACCCGAAGCCACTGCGCACGCTCCGGAATTTCCAGCTGTAGAAGTTTTTCGACTGCCAGGCAGTAGCACAGGTTGTTGGCCATCGGCCCCAGGTAGTCCACCCGGTCCGTCAGCGGCACCACCTGCTGGTAAAACTTCGCCTCGCAGGTCTTCTCGATCCCGGTGTGCAGGTATCCAATCTCGGGATATAACCGCACCACAATCTCACCGTCCACCTCCAGCACAAGCCGCAATACGCCATGCGTCGACGGATGCTGCGGTCCCATATTCAGGACCATGTGCTGGTCTTTCGCGCCTTCGGCGACCGGCGCTTCGAGAATGGGTGTCCCGACGTCGAAATCGGCCATCAGCGTAGGTCTCCTGTCGTCCACTTATTTCAACATCCCAATGCCGTGTCATCCTGAGAGACGGCGCGTTTGGGGCCCCGTGAACAACGTGAGGTGTTCATGGGGTGGCGAAGCCGGGGAGTGCAAAGGACCTGCTGTTCGCCTATAACCCAACAAAAACCCTTCTGCGCTCGAATCACCGATACCCCTCCACCGGGTAGTCCTTACGCAATGGATGCCCCACCCACTCCTCCGGTAGCAGGATACGCCGTAAATTCGGATGTCCCTCGAACCGCACACCAAACAGGTCGAAAACTTCGCGCTCGTAATAATTCGCCCCCGGCCACACGACTGTAGCCGAGTCCACCGCCGGATCGTCGCCGCTCACCATCGCCCGCAGCCGGACCCTCTCTTTGAACCCGTGCGAGACGATGTGATAACTCAGCTGAAACCGCGGCTCAGCGGGATACCAGTCCACCGCCGTCATATCCTCAAATGCGTTGTAGCCCGCCGCCTGCAGCGCCTTCAGCGCCGGAACGATGTCGGCTGGAGCCACGGTCAATGTCAGCTCTTCACGATCCCATCGAGCGTCCACCAATCCATCCCCACTCCATGCCAGCAGCGCCTTCACCGCCGGGTGCTCCGCCATTGCTGCCACCACAGCAGCCTTATCCGCCAGTGTCGTTCTTATCGCCTCAGCCGCCATCTACAAATCCGCCTTGTCCGCACTCCAGTTCAGGATGCCCTTGCGCACAATGTAATAAAGCCCCACCGCGATGAATCCCAGGTAAACAAGCATCTCCCAGAAGCCGAAAAGTCTGCTCCCCGTTATCGCCGGAAGCTTGGTGTAGATCACCGCCCACGGCATCATGAACACGGCTTCCACATCGAACAGGATGAACAGCATCGCTACCATATAAAAGCGCACGCTGAACCGGCCGCGCGCGTCGCCCACCGGGTCAATGCCACACTCATACGCCCCCAGTTTCGCCTTGGTATTGCGATGCCGCCCGATGAATTGCGAGCCAAACACCATCATCCCTGCCAGCCCGAAAGCCACCACAATCTGCATCAAGAGCGCGAGATATTGCCAATGGTAGGGAATCATCTCAACCTTTTTTGAAAAATCGTTGCGAAAAGTGAATGCCGAGGCGCACCAGCCAGCCGGCTGGGCCGCGAGAAGCCGCTGGTTTGAGCTTAGGTTTTCACCCTCCTCCCGTCAAGGCAAGTGCCACGGGTCAATTCCGAACCGTTTCTCATCGAACCCTCTCGCCCGATCAAAACCGCCCCCCTTGACCGTTTGGGCGGAGTGATGCCGTAAGCGATGCCCATTCACGATGGGACACATGAGCAGAAGATATAAAACTGACTCCTTTGCGTGCGGAACACCTGCTCCGGCCTCGTCCATTTCGACCTCGCTCAACCAAGAACATCGCTGCGAATTAACCTGCCAAGCCAATCTGCTGGATATGGCCTTGAAGCTCGTGAAACCGCGCAAGTACATTCTGCGCATATTCCTTGTAGCGCGGATTGGCGAATACGGAAGAATCGGCAAATTCAGGAGCGTCCGGCGCGTCGAATGCTCTCTTCTGCACGACGGCATCGGCCATGGCATCCATGGTGGACGCCAGCTTGTGGCGCATCTCGATGAAGCGCGGTTCATTCAGCAGATCGCGGTCGTGTTTGCTGCGTAAATACACCGTCTGGCTCCAAAACAGGGCAACGGCAGTCAGTCCGGCGCGCAGCATAGTCTCGCTCAACTCGATGTGCGCTTCGCGGTCAACTCCAAACTCATATTCGACCGTGTCGTTCATCGTCCTCATCGCGGCCATCGTCTTCCCTACCTGGTCGCGCAGCGAATCGGCCTCTTCAACTGCACCAGGCCGTCGCCTCGCGGCCTCGGGAAGCCGAAACAGTTTTGCCCCGTTGTGGAGCACCACGGCAAGCGCATGGCGCATGGCGTTGACCGTGGGCACCGGCCAAATCTGATCGAAGACAACCCACATCACAATCAGAGCCACCAGAATGCCGATCAACCGGTCGCGCGCCGGAGCCAGTTCCGTGGGCGCGGAGAACCCCTGCAAGGTCACAATAAAAAATGAGAATGCAATCTGCAGCCCCACATAACTGAACTGCCGCCCCTGCATGCACCAGGCCGAGATGAAGGTGACAAGCGCGATCAAAACAATGAGCGACGTAATCGAATCCATGTGAGGAAACAGGAACGCGATTGCCCCCAATCCAAAAATCAGTCCTCCGATGATCGCGCCCGCCAGCCGGAATACAAACTTTTGCTTGATAGCGCCGGTGGTGCTCAATCCGGTGATAAACACCGTGGTCACGCAAGTGGATATGCCCGGATAGTCAATCGCGTGATAAAGGATGTAACAGAGAGTCGCGCAAAGACTCAGCTTGAGAGCGAACGCCACGGTCGTTCGATCGGTCAGCGCTCCGGGGATGAACAGCGGCACTTTCGCCGCTGGGATCGCGACGAGCTGCTTGTCCTCTGTCGTCGCGCCGGTACCGGAAGGCATGGACAGAATCGCGTGCAGCACCCCCTCGACCCGTTCGAGCAGCGTCGGACTCGGCCCCATCCGGAATTCATGCGCCCCCGGTGCGTGTTCAGTCGAACCTTCCAGGGCAGACTGCGCTTCGGTCGCGATCCGCTTGTACCGCATCAAGCTCGCCGCATCGTCGGCATAGGGTGCAGAACCAACTGCCGCGGCCAGATCCATCAGCTGCGCCAGCATGGTGATTCGGACGCGAGCACCAACATGCAACGAGCCAGTGTCGAGGTTTCGCTCTACGACCTTGTTGTAGAGATCCTGCATGCCGTCCTGGCCGGTTACAGCAAGACGACCAACTCGCGTGACTGCTTCCACGCGCTTCTCGGCGTCCGCCTTCTCTGCAAAGAGCGTGAACATAGCAATGAATGCCTGCCACCGGATCGTGCGCTGCTCGTGCAGTAACTCCTCCGGATGGCGCGCGCCAAAAACATACTCCACCGCAATGGAACACAGAATCGGTATCGAAAGGGCGCCAATGATCCAGAGCGAGGCAGTGACTAATTCGTTGGCCGGCGCGTGGGTCTCCCAAAGAGCAATCAGCGTGGCAAAGATAAAACCCCAGGTCGAGCCAAGCGTCGGCAGAGTTGTCCCCAAAACAAGCAATCCCGCGAAGAAGCTCACCGCCGCGAGTCCAAGCACGCGAGCCATGGGGTCGTTATCGGTCAGGATGACGATCCCAAGTTCCGTAGCAACAGCAGCGCTCAGGGGAACCAGCGAAAAAAGGGAGCGCAAGGAAACCGCGGGACTGTCTCGCCCCACAATGAAGACGAAATACAAAGCAATCGCCGCGAAAGGCGCCTGCAAAATAAGCACCGCAAGCAAGGTCATTACGGTAGAAAGCACAACGCGCAAGGTGCCGCTCAACCGCCCAGGCGTGGGCTGCAGATCCTGCCAGATTCGTCCTGCCCACGCCGTCAGGGAGTTGGCGCGAGACGGTACGAAAAACGGAGAGAGAGGCGGCGCAACGGTCGAACTGGCGGGCTTTTCCATCGCATTTATCTCACAACCGTGACTGCAGTCTCTCCCATCCGGAAGAGCGTGGGATCTGGATCCTGCACCCGCACCCGCACCGGGAATCTCGCCGAAAGGTGCACCCAATTCAAGGTGCGTTCGATGTTGGGCAGTCCTGCTGTTACCTCGCCATCTTCAGGAAAGACACCATGGCCAATGCTTTCAACAACGCCGTTGAATCTCCGATCGGGATGACCCATAAGGTAGACATCGACATGCATGCCGAGTTGAATGTTTTTGAGCTTCGATTCGCGGTAGTTGGCGATAACCCACCAGTTACGCGTGTCGATAAGCGTAAAGAGCGGACTCCCGGGATGAGCGTACGCGCCCTCGGAGATATTCATATTTGTCACAAAGGCGTCGAACGGAGACACCACGCGGCAGCGCTCGAGATCGAGCTGTGCGCTAAGAACCCTTGCCGCTTTTGCAGGACGTTGTGCAAGAAGCGTCTCGATTCTGTCCACATCGTGAACCGCCTGGCCAAGTTTGGCTGCGGATTCTGCCTCCGCCGCATCCGCCTGATCCTGATGCAGGACTGCTTCCCTGTACTGCGCTTGCGCTTGCGCAAGGGCAGCCTGGGCCGCATCGAAGTTTCCCTGTGCCACGCGAACCGCGGTGTTCGCCTGA
Organism: uncultured Acidobacteriaceae bacterium; assembly: GCA_963745845.1. Classification (GTDB taxonomy): domain Bacteria; phylum Acidobacteriota; class Terriglobia; order Terriglobales; family Acidobacteriaceae; genus Telmatobacter. The sequence continues at coordinate 2,180,487 of CAVUZE010000008.1, forward strand.
TCGACCTGATCGACAGTCACATATTTTTTCTTCAGCAAAGGCTCAATACGGTTGAGGTCGTTGGTAGCGTACTTAAGTTGTGCCTCGGCGGCCGCGGCAGCAGCCTGCGCGCGTGAAACCGTCGCCTTGGCCAGATCGGTGTTGCTGCCTGCGGTTTTGATGCCGGTCACGGAACTGTGCAGTCCGGCGCGCGCCGCGTCTTCCGCACTATGTTGCGCTGCGATCTTGCGCCTCTCGTCCACGATCTGTTCTTCCAGGGAAGCCTGGTCCGAAAGCGCCTGTTGCAACGCATATTCATACGGTCGAGGATCGATGGCGAAAAGCAAGCTGCCTTCCTTCACAAAGCTATTGTCCTTCGCGGGAAGATCGACAAGGCGCCCACTAACCTCGGGAGCAATCTCGATGAAGTTGGTTCGGACGCTCGCATCGTCGGTGCGCGGGTTGCGATCTGTTTCCAGAATCACCAACAACAAAGCAAGAACAGAGGCCGCGATCGTTGCGACCCCAATCCTGCGGCCCCATTGCTTGCGGTCAAAGTTTTGAGCCATCGGTTCCATTTATTTGTCCTCAGCGGAAGAAGATCAGCCAAAGTAAACACGTCATGAGAACCACAACACACGGATAAAAAAGCGCGAGCGGGCCGACTTCCGTCTCCAGGCGATAGCGAAGCAGGATCGCGCGCGCCACAAACGCCAGGATCACACCCGCAGTCAAACAGATCATCCAGGCGGGAAAAAACGAACCGATAATATTGATCGCAGGCGCGCGTCCACACCCGGTGAAGAATAGGCAGGCGGCTGTGGCGCAGGCAAGACCTCTCTGGGTCGTCTTCATGGGTGACCATCCAAGTTTTGGGGAGTCGTCGCCGGGGGCTGGCTACGCAACAAGTTGCCGGTTACAAACTCCAGGTTGACTGCTTCGAGGAAGAGTTGCGATCGCGCCGAAACTCCGGAGAGCCGCGCCTGCGCCAATTGCTTTTCCGCCGTAAGCACATCCACCAGGTTCTTCACGCCGTATTGGTAGGCTTCCAGCGATGCCGAATACGACTCGCTTGCGGAGCCGAGCAAAGCCTCCGCCGCCTGCTCCTTTTTCATCGCTGTGCGAAAGGCGATATAGGCCGTCCACACCTCGCGTGTAGCTTGATCCTTCAGCTCGGTCATCTCGTCCTGGGCCTCTCGCTTTTTCGATTGGGCAATAGCCAATTCGTTCTTCCTCGCACCGCCGTCCCAAAGCTGCCACTCAATCCCGAGCGCCACAGACCACGTTGGCTCATTGGCGTACCCCAATTCGCCAAAGTCTGTCGTCGGCCAAACGGCGGTTTGCGCAGCCGAGCCCGTAAGGCCAATCTGCGGTCGATACGCAGCCTTGGCCTGCCGTATCGCATCGTTCGTCGCGCGGATCTCCGCAGCCTGCGCCTGTAGATCCGGGCGGTTGGCCATTGCTCGATCGATGAGGGCATCGATGGATAGGGTCAGTGTTTGCGGCAGTGGCGTGTCATTCTGCCCATCGATCGAAATGTTGGGAGAAGGTTCCGCACCTACCGCTTCAGTGAGGGTGACGCGGGCAATCTTCTCGTCACCGTCGGCCGATTCGAGATCGAAAACGGACTGCGCTGTTTCAGCACGGGCATTCAGCACATCGGGCTCGGTGGCACGCCCATTGTTCAGCCGATCCTCTGCGGCATCCTGCGTCGTCTGCGCGGTCTTCAGTGTCTGCTTGGCCGCTTCCAGCCGCTCCTGCGCGGTGAGCAATCCGTAGTAGTCGCTGGCCACGCGAAATGCGACCTGTTGATTCGCCGCGATGAAGTTAGCGCCGGCCGCGATCTTTTGCGCGGCGGCCTCGTCCACCCTGCCTTCGCGCTTGCCGAAATCGAAGATCAGGTATTGCAGCGTGATCTCTGGCTGCACGACGGGTACTTCAACCATCGTGTATCCACGCGGCGCCAGAGGCTTCGGGAAGGGTGCGATCGTTCGCTGATCGCCGAAAGCCGCAATCCCGGCGAGCACCGGATAGTAGGCGCTCTTTTCCACGCCCAGCGCTTCAGCTCGTTGCTTGGCGCGCTCCCACAAAATGCGCGTGCGAGGGTTGTTCCGCTCCGCAATATCGATGAGCTCTGCCAGCGTGTAAGGATGAGCAGGATCGATGGTGGCCACACGATCCTGAGGAATCGAGCGGGCGGCGCAATCTGCCGCGCCACTTGGAGTAGTGGCGACTCCTCCACATTGCCCCAGGGCACGCAACCATGCAGGGGCCCACAGGACAAGGAGCCAACAGACGAGGCAGAGGCTGGACTTCCAGCGAGGGTGCATCGTACCACTCATTCGGTTCGTTCCGCGTACAAAGTAAAAGGCGAGGAAGGGAAGAAGCCAGCGTGTTCTACAACGCTACACTATCGCAGGAAGGGCGGCACAAGGAGGAAAGAGTTTGTCTGCATCCCGGGCATGAGGCTGTCGATTCGGCACCAGGTCCCGTGCCGACGCAGCCAACGACCCGGCTCACAGCTCAGATTCGTACAACCTCGGTTTGCAGAAGATTTACCCTTACCGGCGCACAATGAAATTGTCTCGACATCTGCTCACCGCCGAGCCACTCCTTCGACGGCGCGCATCCGTGAGGACTACCCAGTTCAAAATCTCCCCGGTCCGCTTTGGCAGGGATGGGCCCGTACAGCCTTGGTACCCCCACCCCCCCCCGCCCCTTATGCCGCCGAAATGGTGCAACTTCCCGGTACCTGAGTCACCGCAATTCTTCGCAAATCCCCTCAACACCCGTGCCAATTCGCACAATTGTTCCACGTGGAACAATTTGGGCCCATGCGAGGTGATCGCCTGTCGGCCAATCTGGTCGGCCAGTGCAATTTCCAACTGGATTGCTGAAAAAGAGAACGCGAACGAAGATTCGAAGATCTATTGCCCGATCGCCAACACTGCCAGCAGCACGATCCATGCAAGGCCCATCGTGTGCCAATACCATGCCGTTGCATCCACAGCAATCTGGCGTAGTTCCACCCGCTTGAACAGGTTCATCGCTGTGAGACACACAAGAAGTGCAATGAGTCCGACGATAAGATGCGCGGCGTGCAATCCCGTGATGATGTAGAAGAAGTAGCTCGCCGGCGTCGACCAGCGATCAAAAGCAAATCCCTGCGCCGTCAGCTGACGCCATGCCATCCACTGGCCGGTGAGAAACAGCGTACCCAGTGCAAGCGTCCCGCCGACCCATGGCAAGGTGCGATGAAGAGCTGGACGGCCGAGCCCCAGCCATTCTTCCAGCACATCGATCTCGCGAAAGATGTTGTGCCGCGCGAACTCCATGGTCAGGCTGCTTAGAAGAAGAACAGCGGTATTGAGAAAGATGATGGGCGGCAAGAGGATCGGATGCCAGTCCCCAATCTGTTCATGGGAGCGAGGATCCATATGTGTGCCCGCTTGCCGAGCGAAAAAGAGCACCACAAGCATGGCAAAGAACATCATGTCGCCAGCGAGGCCAAAGAAAACAAAGAAACGAATGCGATGGAGGAGTTCGCGCGGGCCTCTGCGCTCATTCCGCCAGTCGTCGTCGCCTCCTCCGCCACCACCGCCGGTCGGGCGTCGGTCTACGGGAGGTTTACCGCCGATTCCAGGCTCTTTGCGTTCCGTTTCCGCTGGGGAGTGCGTAAAGGTCGCGGGCATGCGCAGTCCTCTGTGAAAATGAGCATACTCTCACTTTGGCTTGGACGCATCGCGAAAGAAACGGTTGTTTAGCGCTCGAAGATTGGAAATCTCTCATCTTGGAACGGCTGCCAGGACGGTCTCGACAAATGCTCTGTGGACGCGACGGTCTGCCGAGAGTTCAGGATGAAATGTAGCCGCCAGGATGTTTCCTTGCTTCACCAGCGCGGGGAAGCCCTCTCGTTTTGCCAGCACTTCGACACCAGGACCGACTTCGGCAATGCGGGGAGCTCGAATGAAGACCATCTCAAGCGGACCGCCGGGAAGCGAAGTCTCGGCATGCAAGATAGTTGAATCGATCTGGCGACCGTACGCATTCCGTTCAACGACCGCGTCGAGTACGCCTAGACTGGATTGTGGCGGATGACGAACCTCGCGTGCCAGGAGAATCGTGCCCGCGCAGGTTCCAAAGACCGGACGGGTTTTGCAATAGTCCTTCAGCGCGTCGAAGAATAGATTCTTCTCGAGGAACTTGAGCATCGTTGTGGATTCCCCTCCGGGCAACACGAGCCCGTCGAGCGACTGGCCTTCGAGGCAAAGGTCCTCCGCAGACTTGACCAGGGAAGGGAATGCGCCGGATTCAATCAGTGCGTTCGCGTGTGCCGCATAATCGCCCTGGATGGCCAGTACGCCAATCCGTGGGCGCGTGTCGTTGGTCAATTCGCATCGCTCCTGCTTCGGATGCTTGAAGCCCGCGTCCCAAACCCCCTCGCTCGCAATGACGAGGATGTCTCAGCGATACCGCAGGTGGTCACCAGCCGCGCGTTTGCAAAAGCTGAGACTCTTCAATCGCCGCCGCGGCGAGACCCTTCATCGTGCCAATGACCTGTTCGCTCACCGCTGCAAGAGTCTTGGGATCGTTGTAGTGGGTTGTCGCGGTAACGATCGCCTTGGCGCGCGAGACGGCTTCTTCCCGCTCCTTCACATCGTGCTCGACGTCGAGCGGAGTGGCGCGCTCCTTCATGAATATTCCGGAGCCGACGAAGATTGCTTCTGCGCCTAACTGCATCATGAGAGCTGCGTCGGCAGGAGTTGCAATCCCTCCCGCGGAGAAGTTGGGAACTGGCAACTTGCCACTCCGCGCGACCATCCGCACCAGTTCGTAGGGCGCCTGAAGATCCTTCGCGGCCGCGTAGAGTTCCTGTTCGGATAAAACGGTGAGTGCCTTCATCTCTTTGACGATCTGGCGCATGTGCCGCACGGCGTGGACAACGTCGCCGGTTCCCGCTTCACCCTTGGTGCGGATCATGGCAGCACCTTCGGCAATGCGGCGGAGAGCCTCGCCAAGGTTGCGCGCTCCGCAGACAAAGGGCGTGGTGAAAGCATGCTTGTCGATGTGGTGCGCCTCGTCGGCGGGCGTCAGGACTTCGCTTTCATCAATGAAGTCCACTCCCAATTCCTGCAGAATTTGCGCCTCGGCAAAGTGGCCGATACGGGCCTTGGCCATCACCGGGATGGAAACGGTCTCGATGATCTCCTTGATAAGTTTCGGATTCGCCATGCGCGCCACGCCGCCCTCGGCGCGAATCATCGCGGGAACGCGTTCGAGCGCCATCACGGAAACTGCGCCAGCCTCTTCGGCGATGCGAGCCTGCTCGACGTTCATCACGTCCATGATGACGCCGCCCTTGAGCATCTCCGCCAGCCCGATTTTCAGGCGCAGGCTGGTGCTTCCAGGACTCTTATTTCCATTCATTTCTGTCATTTGGTCGACCTCGCTTCAAGGCTCCGGCGGGAAGAAAGAGACCCGCGGAATCGCATCCATTGATTCCTACTAGTGTAGCAGCGACGAAACGCAATCGTAAGCAAGGCGCGTGGGATCTTGGCGCTCCGAAGCGCATTTATGAGGCCTTTCCAAGATTCTGGCGATGACTCTGGCCGGCCTGATGCAGGAGTCAGGGTGAATGGGAACACAACCAATCCAACCATCCCAAGGGGCAGAACTGGTTCGAGGTAGTGAGCCCTTGCAGGTCCCAGGGGCAGCGAGGGTCGATTCCGATTGTGGACAGATGGAGCAGGAATCGCCGACGTTGGCCCCGCTGATCGCACGGCTTCCAATTGAACTCGAGGTCGCGGTTCCGATCCGTCAGTTTCGGGTTCGCAACCTCCTTTCTCTCGATAGAGGCAACGTAGTTGAGACCCAGTGGGGACACGGCGACGATCTTCCTTTGTCCGCCGGCAACGCACAGCTGGCCTGGAGCGAATTCGAAGTGATTGATACCCGATTAGCGGTGCGCGTGACGCGCGTGGCTTGAGCAATGGATAGGGAAGCAACCAAAATGACACAGAACTTGCTCAACGATGAATCGAATTCGGTTTTGAAGGCTGTCGCCGTTTGGTGCCTCGACCGAATGCGGCCCCGCCTCCAGCCACGACGGCGCCTGGAGGTGCTGGAACGAATATCACTTGCTCCGCGACATTCCCTTGCGCTCATTGAAGCGGAGGGCCGCAAACTTCTGGTAGCCATCGCAGGAGGGTGCGCCCGCGTTTTACCGTGTCCTTGAAGACCCTGACCGGCTTCGCACTCCTGATGGGGTCGCTCTCGTTGTGGCCGCGATTCATCGAGGGCCGCTTCGCCGGTCTTCTCGATCTGGCGGAGAAGTTGCTGGCTGCGCATCCGGCAGGAGGATAGGCGATGCCCGGAGGGAAGAATGACCACCAATGTCCAGGATCACGACGGATTTGGAGAACCATGGACCAGGGTGAACGCTGCTATGCTCGGGGGAGGAGATCGGTCTTGTTCGCGCCCCTTCGATTTGTCTGGAACGCTACTCGTGGTCATCGGCTTGCGCCATGGCGCAGCGAGTTTCTTCGCTGGCGTGTCGAAACATATTCCGGGAAGCCCGCCGAGACGCTCAAGGCGAAGGATGTTTTGAGCTTTGTGTGGAGCTCGCGCTGGGAGCTGCTGAGTTTTCTGGCGTGGACGGGACGCCTCGAAAAGGAAGCGCGCAAGCGTGGGTGAGGCGCACGCTTCTGCCGGGCCATATGGCTCGGAACGGTTGAATTCGGGCAACCGAGAAATGGTTGCATACTAAATAAACAGCTCTAGACGATGAAGAAGATTCCCTCAGGGGCGAAAGCCCAGATTCATCTTGGTACCTTTACGGCACGACTAGAGGTCGTGCCCTTTCAAAACGCATTCCTGCAACCAGTTCCAAACTTCCGGAGTTGTTTTTTAGTTCTTCTGCCCTTGCTTGCTTTTTTCTCCTTTGCCGGGGCGCAGCAATTGCCGCCACCCGAGCCTCCCAAACCCATGCCCGGCACGGAAACATCTGCTCCCACGCTTCGCGTAACTACGAATGAGGTGCTGGTACCTACGCTCGTGGAGAAGAAGGACGGCGGTATTCTCTATGGGCTCAAGCAATCGGATTTTGTACTCGAAGACAACGGAGTCCCGCAAAAGATTCGCGTGCAGGAGGAGATGGATACAACGCCAGTGGCACTGGTGATTGCGGTGGAACTCGGCGGCGTGAGCGCACTGGAGTTCGGCAAGGTGGCCAAGCTTGGACCGCTGCTCGATCTCTTTCTTTCGGACCAGAGAAGCCAGGCTGCGCTGATGGGCTTCGACTCGAAGCCGCATCTCCTGCTTGACTACATACACTCCAGCGAAGATATGAATGACGCGCTGGAAAACCTTCGACCGGGCGATGGAGGCGCGGCGATCCTGGATACGATCAGTTCGGCAGTTGATCTGCTGGAGACACAGCCGAAGGAGTACCGACGTGTCCTGCTCATGATCAGTGAAGAGCGCGATCACGGCAGCAAGCACACCAAGCCGGTGCAGTTGATCCAAAAGATCGGTCGCTCGAACGTGTTGATCCTCAGTGTTTCGTTTTCGCCGTCGAGGGCGGAGTTTCTGCACGATTTGAAGGACTCGGGCGACGACCGCACCATGAATATGGTTTCTTCGCTGGTGATGGCTGTGAAGGCATTCAAAAAGAATGTCGCCAAAGAAATTGCCCAGGAGAGCGGTGGGGAATACACCACGTTCACTGGCGACAAACGGTTTGAGCAGCGCGTGGTGGACGCAGCCAAACATGTGCGCAACCGGTATCTGATCACGTTCAGTCCATCCGACCCGAGCCCGGGATTACACACCATTCGCGTGAGAACGGCGCAGGATTATGGCGCGCGCATCGTGGCGAGGGCCAACTATTGGTTCCAGCCGGAGCGGTGATGTCAACGTCCGCGCGATCATGAATTTGGCTTACGGTACCCAGGCTGCGCTCAATGGCATTGAAGGCTCGTTCATGGTAATCTCACATATAGACACTTGAGAGTGGACTGAGAACGCAAGAGGAGTAACACACGCCGTGCTGGCGACTGCAAAGAAAACCGACCTAATTGAACGCTTCCGCACCCACGAGACGGATACCGGTTCGCCGGAGGTCCAGATCGCGATTCTGAGTGAACGGATTGGCGAACTGACCGAGCACTTCAAGACACACAAGAAAGACCATGCATCTCGTCGTGGTCTGCTGATGCTGGTCAGCAAAAGACGCCGTCTGCTGGACTACCTGAAGACGCACGATTCAGATCGCTATCGTGACGTGATCGGTAAACTCGGACTTCGGAAGTAACAAGAAAGCCAACATTGAACCGGAAGCGCCCAGACCGAAGCCTGGTCACGGCCCCCATTTTGGACTGGACCTGGGGCCATGGTGTACCTGACGAATCTCATCTGCCGCGACGGCAGGGGGTGTCGCTTGGGTCGTGCGCAGCGCCAAGTTACGGCGACCTCGGTCGTCAAAGAATTTCGTGCCAAGAGCGCGAACCGGCAGGTCGCTTCCTGATAGCGGACCGCCGGTTTCCTCGCGCCTTCATCGGCATTCCCCCTACAAGTTTCCCAAGCGAAAAACACGAAACGAGGACTCTATGTCTACAAAGCATGAAGTAGCTGTCGAGCTTGCGGGCGGCAAGCGGCTGGTGTTTGAGACTGGCCGCATGGCGAAGCAAGCGTCCGGCGCCGCCTTGGTGACCACAGGCGAAACCGTTGTGTTAGCGACTGCAGTAGCCTCCCCCGACCCCAGGGAAGGCGTCGATTTCTTCCCCCTGACAGTGGATTATCGCGAGTACACCTATGCTGGTGGACGCATTCCCGGCGGGTTCATCAAGCGCGAAGGCCGACCCAGCGAAAAGGAGATCCTGACTGCGCGGCAAATCGATCGCCCCATCCGGCCCTTGTTCCCTGACGGTTTCCGGAATGAGACGCAAGTGATTGCGCTGGTTTTTTCGGCCGACAAGGAGAATGACCCGGATGTGGCTGCGATTAATGCAGCATCAGCGGCTCTGGCTTTGTCGGACATCCCGTTCAGCACGACAGTGGGTGCGGTTCGAGTGGGCCGGGTCGAAGGTGAATTCATCATCAATCCGACTTATGCCGAGCGGGCCGCAACCACAGTGAACATCATGGTCGTGGGGCACAAGGACGGCATCGTGATGATCGAGTCCGGCGCCAAGGAAGAGACCGAAGATGTCGTTCTGGCTGCGATCGAGTTTGCGCACATAGAGATCAAGAAGATTGTTGCAGCCATTGAAGAACTCGTTGCCAAGGGCGGCAAGCCCAAGCGGGCATTCACCGCGCCCGAGTTCGACGAAGCCTATTTTGCCGAGCTTAAGGCAAAGATCGGCGATCGGTTGAAGGACGCGCAGGATACAAAGAAGCACGGCAAGACGGAAAGCTATGCGTTGATCAAGCAGATCAAGGACGAACTCGCTGCTGGATTACCTGCAGACGACCCGAACGCAAAGAAGAAGCTTGCGACGTATTACGAGCAATTGATTGAACGGCTATTCCGCGAGCAGGTGACCAAGGATCGCATTCGCCCCGATCGCCGCGCATTCGACGAGATCAGGCCAATTTCCATTGAGACACGAGTTCTACCTCGCACGCACGGTTCGGCGCTGTTTACGCGGGGTGAAACCCAGGCGCTGGTCACCGCGACGCTGGGAACAAATGACGATAGCCAGCGGTTAGAGAGCTACGAAGGGGAGCAGCGGAAGAATTTCATGCTCCATTACAATTTCCCGCCGTTCAGCGTAGGCGAAACGGGGCGCATGTCGGGGGTAGGCAGGCGCGAAATCGGACATGGCGCATTGGCCGAGCGGGCGATTTCGGCGGTGCTGCCGAATGCGGATGAATCGCCTTATTCCATCCGCGTCGTCTCTGACATTCTGGAATCCAACGGCTCGTCGTCAATGGCGTCGGTTTGCGGAGCGAGTCTGGCACTGTTCGATGCGGGCATTGCTCTCAAGGGCGCGGTAGCCGGCGTGGCGATGGGGCTGGTGAAAGAGGGAGACGACTACGCCATTCTCACGGACATTGCCGGGGCGGAAGATCACTACGGCGACATGGACTTTAAGGTCGCAGGCACGCGCAAGGGGATCACCGCTCTGCAGATGGACATCAAGATCGGCGGCTTAACGCGCGAGATTCTGCAACAAGCAATGGAACAGGCCAGGCGTGGCCGCCTGTTTCTGCTTGACAAGATGGACGAGGCCCTTGCCGGACCGCATGAGGAGCGTTCCCAGTACGCGCCGCGCATTGAGACCGTGATGATTCCAACCGACAAGATTCGGGATCTTATTGGCAAGGGTGGCGCGACCATTCGTGGAATTGTCGAGCAGACCGGGGCCAAAATCGATGTGGACGACACTGGCCGAGTAAGCGTCGCGTCGAGCGATGCCGAAGGTCTGAAAAAGGCGCTCGCCATCATCAACGACCTCACTGCAGTTCCAGAGATTGGCAAGACCTATCTGGGCAAGGTGGTCAGGCTGGCAGAGTTCGGCGCATTTGTCGAACTCTTTCCCGGTACCGATGGCTTGCTCCACATTTCGGAAATCGCGGAGCACCGGGTGAAGGAAGTCAAGGACGAGCTTCGAGAAGGCGATCAGGTAATGGTTAAGGTTCTGGCTATTGAGGGCAACCGGATCAAGCTCAGCCGCAAGGCGCTCATCAAGGAGCAGCGCGCAAAACTGGCGCAAACCGCTCCTGCCGTCGAGTCAGACGAAGCCAATTCGGATTTGCCTGTTGTGCCACCCCCGGCGCGACCGCGCAATGAATTTGACGAACGCCAGCCTCCGTCGAATCAGAGCACAATCCTGATCGAGGGGGGAGATGACTTCGACGAAGAAGAGGGCGAAGAGTTCGATGAGGAAAACGAGCCCAACTTCAACCGTGTGGAGGGCACTCCGGTTCAGGTTGGTGGACCACCGAGTAGTGGACCTCGCCCGGCAGCCGCAAACGCAAATAATCGACGCCGGCGACGCCGTCGCGGAGGCCGGGGGCCAAGCAGCGGCGGACAGAGCTAGGAGCCGTCAACAGCGGACAATGAAGAAGGCCCGGGCGAGAAACCGCTCAGGCCTTCCTGTTCTCAAGGGGCAACTCAAGCTCTGACACGCTTCGAGATTTGGCCAAGCCAAGATCGCTGCGGCCGAATTGGTCTCGCTATCAGGCGCTGAAGCGTTCCGTCCCTACTCGAAAATCCGACTGTGCCGCTTCTTTGAGAATCGGCTGAGGAAGAATCTTACCGGGGACTGGATGTTGGCTGATTTCACGAGCAAGCTTCTTTTCGTCATACATGCGCAGATCGGCCGCAATGCAGAGAGATTCCATCTCGGCCGCGTCCTCCGGATAAATCGCAATACCGATACTGGCGCCGACACGAACTACATGACCCTCTACGGTCAGTGGCTGATTGAGGTTTTGCAAAAGCGACTGAGCGACATGCTGTGCGCTTTCGGCATTAGCCGTGTCCTCAAGAATGATTGAGAATTCATCTCCGCCAGTTCGGGCCACGGTGTCGCAAGTGCGAACGCGTCCAAGAAAGAGGGCGCCGACCTGTTGCAGCAAGACATCGCCGGCATGATGACCGAGCGTGTCATTCACCTGCTTGAAGTGATCCAAGTCAATCACGAGCAGCGCGGCGTTGGTGCCTGAACGGCGTGCGCGCTCCAGTGCGACTGTCAGCCGATCCTGGAAAAGTCGCCGATTCGGCAATCCAGTGAGATCATCGTGCAGAGCCAGATACTTGTTGTGCTCGAGCTGTTCCTCAAGCAGCAGCAGAATCATCCCAACTGCCACCACATATTTGGGTAAATTCCAGACTTCGCTCTCTATGTGGACGGATGGGCAGAAAGCTTCCAGGCATGGGCCTACAACGAAGACGGAAGCCCAGGTAAGGAAGCCCGCGATAGTAATGAACGCGCCCGTGCTCACGCGACGATACATGAACAAAAAATGCAGACAGCAGACGAGGTAGATGTTGAAGAGGACGCCATTCAAGGCGAGATCGCTACCATTCCCAGGTCGATGTTGCACGAGCAAGAGGAAAACCGAAAGAGAGCAATAAAGAATTACAACCAGCCAGCGGAGTGTGTGCTGAAATCTACGTACAGCGTGGAGCGCCACAAAGAGCGGTATACCGCCGAACAGGACCGCTGCCGGCGTAAGCGCCCAATCAAGCGCCGGGCTTGCATTGATAAGGCAGACATAGAGCGTATTCGTTGCCAAAAGTGAAGCGAGCATCCATTTGCTGGAAGGCTCCTGGCGATATGGAATCGACGCATAGGTGAAAAGGACGCCGGCCGCCGTGAGAGAAGACAGCCCTATGTCTCCGGCCAACATGCCAATGATGCCTGGCGAGGCCAGAAACATGAACGCTGCAAAATGCAGGGCGATCAACAGCCAGGAGGTAAGCCACAATCTCGAGATGGGAGTCTGGCCTCGGCGCGCAACGGAGGCGAATGCACAGGTCAAGAGCGCCACCGCGGCTAAATCCGGTAGTTTCGTCCAATCCACCACGTTTTTACCCCGAGGGTGCCCAGGTTGCTTCCATCAGTTTAAGGTCGAAGCGGGGCCTTCTAGATATAGCCCTTTTGTGCCAAATCCTGGAATTGACAAACTTGTGTAATTGTGGAAACGGCGGATTACCCGTGATGGTTTGGATGACTTTTCGCGAAATTAAGCAATGTGACGCTAAGTCTCACATTAAACTCGCCTTGATGGCTGCAAGCCTATACATCGTCGTAGAAGGGGAAGATCCGGGATTCGACACGTTCGTGAATGGACGGTCGCTGGCCCGCAATGAGGAAGCCCTGGACCGATTGGCGGCAACATTGCGCGTCCGTTCGCTCCTCGAGTTCTTTTCGGCGGACAAGAACTCTATGGCTCTCCTTTTGGAGCAGGGAATTGGCGAACCGGAATGGGCGCAGAATCTGCCGCAGCCTCAGTGGTATTCCCCTGCCGACGGTCTTGTAACGATACGTACTCTCATTGATTTTCTGGCAGGATCTCCTAGCGCTATTGGGTCCGAAACTCTCCCCATTCTTTCAGAGCTCAGGGAATACGAGCGCGTACTCAACAAAACCGCAGACCACGGGCTTCGCTGGCACTTGGCGGCAAGCTGGCGTTGAAATCGAGCCGTAAAGACTTGAGAATTGGCTCGGTTCGATTACCGTGCACTTTCCAGCGTTGTGCGGCTCGCCGTTCGGTTAAGTACAACGTCGCTTGACTGCGGAGCTTTGGGAAACAGCGATTGTGGACCCGCTTCAGTCGGCGAACGCTTCGGCTTCTCTTTCGGGGAAGACATTTCCCATCCGTTGAATCTGTGCACCCAATCCTTGGAGCTTTTCCTCGAACCGCTCATAACCGCGATCCATATGGTAGACGCGATCCAGAATGGATTCGCCGTCGGCCACCAGCGCCGCAAGCACAAGCGACGCTGAAGCTCGCAAGTCCGAGCACATCACAGCCGCAGCGCTGAGCTTCGAGGGCCCGCGCACCGTTGCAGTGCGCCCATCTACTTTGATGTTGGCGCCCATCCGAACCAATTCCTGCACATGCATGAATCGATTTTCGAAGATGTTTTCTTTCACGAGACTCACGCCATCTGCCTGCGTTGCGAGCGCCATGTATTGGGCCTGCATGTCTGTTGGAAATCCGGGGTACTCTTCCGTTGAAACGTCCGCTGCCTTAAGGTGCCCGTCGGAGCTGACGCGCACAGCGTCCCCGCCAACCACTTGAATCCTGGCTCCTACTTCCTCCAATTTGGCCATCACAGCACGGAGATGTTCAGGATCGCAATCCGCAACGGTCAAATCGCCTCCGGTGATAGCCCCAGCAACGAGAAATGTTCCGGCCTCAATGCGATCCGGATTGATGCGGTAGGTTGCGCCGTGAAGGCTTGTGACGCCCTGAACGCGAATGGTGGAAGTACCAGCGCCATCGATCTTCGCACCCATGGCAATGAGCAAGGATGCCAGATCGGTTACCTCCGGTTCCTGTGCGCAATTTTCCATCACAGTCTGGCCGTCGGCGAGCACAGCTGCCATGAGAAGGTCTTCGGTTCCGGTCACTGTGATTTTGTCGAAGACAAGATGTGTGCCTTTCAGATGCTCGGCGCTGGCCTGGAGATAACCGTGCTCCTGAATGATCGTTGCACCCATTTTTTCGAGGCCTTTGATATGGAGATCGATGGGCCGGCCGCCGATTGCGCAACCGCCCGGCATTGCGACCCGCGCCAATCCCGCGCGAGCGACAAGCGGGCCGAGAACCAGGGAACTGGCACGCATAGTCTTGACGATTTCGTACTTGGCTACGGGATCGGAAAGTGTGCGGCAACCGATGGTCGTGCGGTGATCGTTCGCCCCTGAACCGAGCTCAACTTCTGCGCCCATTGAAGTGAGCAAACGCCGTTCGGTTTGAATGTCGCGCACCTGAGGGATGTTCTCGAGGGTGACCTCGTCTTCGGTCAGAATTGCCGCGGCCATGCAGGGCAGCGCAGAGTTCTTGGCTCCAGAAACGCGAACATTACCCACTAACGGATTTCCACCGCGAATGACAAATCTATCCATGAAAAGGAACAGCTCCTAGCCTTTCAGTTTAAGGCCAAGAGCACACTGAGTGAGGGATTGGGTGAATTATGGAATCCGGAAAGCAACTGAGTCGAAAGGCCGCCGCTTATAGTTCCAGGACGTTGTCTTCAATGGCAAGACGTACGTTGCCATCGGACTTTGCAAGCCGGCGAACAGCTTCCGGTTTATCGACTTTAGCTTTCAGCATCACCAGCGCTACGGGTACACTGCGACCGGCGCACTTGATGGTTTCCACGGCCGTCGCTCGATCAATATTGCATGCACACATCAGGATGCGAATGCCACGCTCGACGAGCTTGGAATTCTGCATGTGCACATTGACCATCAGATTTTCATACACGTAGCCCAACCGAGTCATGGCGCCGGTCGTGATCATGTTGAGCACCATTTTTTGGGCTGTGCCAGCCTTCATGCGTGTGGAACCGGAAACCACTTCGGGACCGACCTCCGCAACGATGGCGATATCCGCAGCTGCTGCCAAAGGCGTGCCGTGGTTACATGTCACAGCAGCAGTATGTGCGCCCCGCGCGCGCGCGTAGGCCACAGCGGCAACAACGTACGGAGTACGGCCAGAAGCAGAAAGCCCGACCACTACATCTTTGCGGGTCGGGCGTCTCCGAGCTATATCGCGTTGTCCAAGCTCTTCAGAATCTTCATTCACTTCGACGGCAGAAGCGAGTGCCTTAGGCCCCCCTGCCATGATGTATTGAACTTGGCCGGGAGCCGTGGAATATGTGGGAGGACACTCGGACGAATCGAGTGCCGCGATGCGACCGCTGGACCCGGCGCCGATATAGATCAGCCGTCCACCGTCTCGCAAACTTCGCGCGACCTGGTCGATGACCTCGGCGATTTCGGGAATCGCCTTTTTAACTGCCGCTGCAACCTTCGCATCTTCATGATTGATAATGCGAGCGATTTCAACTGCAGATTTTGTGTCAAAACCTTGAGAGGCCTCGTTCTGGCTCTCGGTGATCAAATGCTGAAGTAAGGAGGCTGGGTCTATCTTTGCCTCTTCTTTCTTATGTGCTTCAGTCACATCCTGCGTCGTCGTGCTGGTAAGCATCGAGTCTGTCCCCAGCCTCATATTGTATCTCTAATATGCGCAAGTCCATAACACAAATTAGTGATGCTCTAAGTTCGACTTCTCACTGAACCGGGCACTGAACTGGAAGATGAAAGCGTAACAAAATGCGGGAGTTGAGTCGCGCGCGTTTCGCCCTTTGGATTTATTTCCCGATTGGTGCAATTGCTTGCCGGACGGCATCGTGGAAGGCTGGACGCACTTCGCGAATCAACTGACTCGCGCGATCGGGCCAAGTGCGATTGGTGAGCAGAACGATCGCAATCTCAGCATCAATATCGATCCAAAGCGAGCAGCCGCTGTAACCCAGGTGTCCGATCGAATGCTTCGAAAAGAAATGCCCTGCGGAGGAATTCTCGGAAGGTGTGTCCCAGCCCAACGCGCGCGAACTGCCCTCGGGGCCCTGGCGTTCGGCGAACTGTTCGACGGTTGTTTTAAAGAAAATCGATTGGCTCGGCGCGTTCCCGCGTCCCTCTGAATGACCGGCATGGAGGACTGCGCTCGCAAAGCGAAGCAAGTCGGGTACGTTCGAAAAAACTCCTGCGTGTCCTGCGACCCCCTTCAGCACCCACGCATTCTCATCCTGTACTTCACCCTGAATGCGTCGATGGCGCAGAGTTGTGTCTTCCTCCGTGGGGGGAATATATGCCCGAGCGGCGGGAGCGGGGTTGAATCCGGTCGCGGAGAGTCGGAGCGGACCGAAGACTTCCCGCTGCACCCAGGTTGCCAACGACTTGCGAGTCAAGACCTCCAGCGCCTTTCCGAGCAGAATGAATCCCGGATCGGAATACTCAGCGCGTGTTCCGGGTTCGACCCCCAGCGGCTGTTGGAGACATGCGCGCAACAGGCCGTCAGGCGTCGTCGAGGTCCGAAAGAACTCGACATAGCCGGGAAGGCCCGAATTGTGAGCCAGAAGGTGCCGAATTGTGACGCTTCGGGCGCGTTCTCCGGCAGCGCGCCCCACAACAAAGCCAGGCAGCAACTCGCCGAGCGGCGTATCCAAGTCAAGTGCTCCGCGCTGCACAAGCAGCATCGCCACGGCCGTCGTGGCCACGACCTTTGTGATGCTGGCAATGTCGAAAACGGTTTCGGCTGCGATAGAGAACGCATCCCTGTCATAGGTTGATAGGCCAAGCGCGTCTTGAACCACGACTTTCCCGTCTGCAAGAACTCCAAAGGCGCAACCAGGGAAAGCCCGCGCCGCGATGGCCTCTTGGAGGATCGTGTAAACGGACGCGAAGCGCTCATCGATTGGATCGACAGAGCCGTTGGCTACGATCGGTTCGGTCTTCGTCATTGTCTTGCATCGTAACTCGAATCTCGGGCAGGATGCATTTGGATAAAGCATTTTGGCGCCAGCAATCCAGTTGGGCTACCCTTGGAGGCGACTGGAACGTCTATCCCGACAGGCTGTCCAGGGGGAGGAACGAGATGCGGTTGCTGCTGGAGACTATGTCCAAAGGGGTTCTACTGGGACTTCTAGTCGGAGCCTCAGAGTTGGCTACCGCGCAGACGGCGGAGCTGCCTGGGGCAACATCGGTCACTCTGGCGCAATCCCCGACCGAGGGAAACTCCTCGGTACCGGCTCAGACCACCAATTTGTCGCAGTCATCGGAATCCAAACCACAAACCGCGGCCCCGGAAAAAAAGACCTATACCGTCCCCTCCGGTACCAAGGTTCTTTTGCAGCTTCGCAGCGGCATTAATACGAAGAGTGCGCGGGTCGGCGATGGAGTTTATCTCGCATCCACTTTTCCGGTTGTCGTAGGGAACCGGGTGATGATTCCGGCGGGCGTGTATGTGCAAGGAGTGGTGGATCGCGTGGAGCGTGCGGGGCGCGTGAAGGGGAAGGCGCAACTCGACATGCACTTTACCTCGATTATTTTTCCCAACGGCACAGTCGTTGAGATTCCGGGAGTGGTGAACAGCCTGCCAGGCGCCAAGAGGCAAGAAGTGAAAGGCGATGGCGAAGGAACGATCGAGCAGGACAGCGACAAGGGCCGCAATGCGGGTAAAACCGCTGAAGTTGCGATTCCTACGGGTGGGACGATCGGCTCCATCGGCGGTTTAGGGTCGGGTCATCCGATAGAAGGCGGCGTTGCCGGGGTCGGAGCCGGCCTCGCGACCGTCGGGATTGTCTCCTTGTTTACTCGAGGCGCTGATGTCAATATTGAAAGTGGAACGCAGGTAGAGATGGTTTTGCAACGGTCTTTGCTTCTTGAGGAGGAGAACCTCGCCGGAGTAGGTGCACCCGGCAGTGCCCCGAATTTGGTTCCTTCTGCCAACCAGCCACGGCCAATCGACAAGCCAAATCGTGCCACTGTTCTTTGTCCGCCCGGAGGTCTCGGCTGCGAGTAAGACGCGGCCGCGAATAAACTGAATTAGATGGAATCGCCCTCTCAAGACATTGCCGACCTAGAACCCTCCAATGGCACAGCTCCGGAGGCCTTTCAAGCTCCGAGTTCTGTCATCGTGTCGCCCGCAAAATCGAGCGGGATCGGACTCTGGGTGCGCGACCTGCTTATTTCGGCCGGCATCTCAATCCTGATCATTACGTTCCTTTATCAGCCGGTCAGGGTCGAGGGAACGAGTATGCTGCCGCGGCTGGAAGATCACGATCGCTTGTTTATCAACAAATTCGTCTACCACATCGAGTCGATTCAACGAGGAGACGTGGTTGTCTTCCATTATCCGCGCGATCCGGAAAAGAGCTATATCAAGCGCGTAATCGCATTGCCCGGCGACCGCATTTGGATCGACCGCGGCAGCGTTTGGGTGAACGGCGTGCCTTTGCATGAAGGCTACGTGCCCGAGCGTTACCGCGATTCGCGCTCTATGGCGGAGATGGTGATCCCGGATGACAGCTATTTCATGATGGGGGATCACCGCTCCATCTCCTCCGACAGCCGGGAGTTTGGCCCGGTCGAACGGGATCTGATTTACGGAAAGGCAGTTTTTGTTTATTGGCCGGCAAGAGACGTAGGCGTGGTGCACTGAACTGAGTTGTTCTGGCCCGCTTCTTTCTAGACCCGCACTGGATTGGAAATGCGCGCGCAGGCTGCAGGTTATTCCACAGCCGTTGAGCCGCGCACCTCTTCAGCAAGCAAGAAAGCTGCTAAAATCGATTGAATCCACTCCTTGGAGAGGCAATGCAGGCAATTCTTGCGCTCGAAGACGGGCGCATCTTCCAGGGCCAAGGCCATGGGCACCCAAGCGAATGCGAGGGTGAAGTTGTTTTCAATACTTCCCTTACCGGTTACCAGGAAATCGCCACCGATCCTTCCTATGCCGGACAAATCGTCGTTCTCACCAATCCTCAAATAGGCAACTACGGGACCAACCACGCGGATAACGAGGCGGCGAGGCCGTACATCGAGGGTCTGATCGTACGCGAATTCTCAGCAGTCAGCTCCAACTGGCGTTCGGATCAAGTGACCGACGAGTACATGGAGCGATATGCCGTTCCGGTCCTGGCCGAAATCGATACCCGCGCACTTGTGCGCCATTTGCGCACTCATGGCGTGATGCGCGGCGTGATCTCGACGAAAGAGTCGAATCCGGAGGCGCTCGTTCAACGTGCGCGAAACATTCGCAAAATGGATGGGACAGATCTGGCGCGCGTCGTGTCGACGAAGACAGCCTATCATTTCGATTCGAGCGACAGCAGGAATCAGGCTGGGGATTCCTTGTTGCCCGATGCCTTCATCCAAAGCGCAAAACAGCGCGAGCTGCATGTGGTGGCGTATGACTTCGGCATCAAGCAAAACATTCTGCGGATGCTGACGCGGGAAGGTTGCCACGTCACTGTTGTTCCCGCAGAGACGACTGCCGAGGATGTGCTCGCGCTGAAGCCCGATGGCGTGTTTCTCTCGAATGGCCCCGGTGACCCGGAGCCTGTCGACTATGCCGTGAAGGCAATTCGCGACATGATGGGCCGTGTGCCTGTTTTCGGCATTTGTCTCGGTCACCAGCTTTGCGGGCTGGCGCTGGGCGGACGCACCTACAAGCTCAAATTTGGGCATCATGGCGGCAATCATCCGGTGCGCAACAATCTCACCGGCAAAGTCGAGATCACGGCGCACAATCACAATTTTGCTGTCGATCCAGACTCAGTCAACGCGAACGAAGTAGAACTGACGCATGTTGACCTGAACGACCAAACGCTCGAAGGGCTGCGCCACAAGACTCTGCCGCTGTTCAGCGTGCAATACCACCCCGAAGCAGCACCGGGCCCGCATGATTCTCATTATCTGTTCCGCGATTTCCGCAATCTGATGGAGGAGTGGAAGGGATGAGGCGAGCAAACAGGAACGCGATTTTGGCATGAGTAGCGGGGCTTTGGCTCCGCTGTTTTTTGAGCGCAACAAGTGATAACCAACGAACCAACTCCAGATCAAGCCTCAGATTGAGAAATAAACAGATAAGAAGAGCGAGAAATGCCACGCAGAAATGATATTCAGAAGATCCTGGTGATCGGCTCGGGGCCGATCGTGATCGGCCAATCGGCGGAGTTTGATTACTCCGGCACGCAGGCCTGCAAGGCCCTCAAGCAGGATGGCTACGAGGTGGTGCTGGTGAACTCGAATCCGGCTACCATCATGACCGATCCCGAACTCGCCGACCGTACCTACATCGAGCCCCTCACGCGCGAATACGTGGAAGAAATCATCCGTATTGAAGCTGAAATGCTCGGCCCGGGCACGGGAAAATTTGCGCTGTTGCCGACAGTGGGCGGGCAGACGGCGTTGAATCTTGCTGTCGATCTCGCCGACGCTGGAATTCTCGACCGCTATAACGTCGAACTCATCGGCGCGAAGCTCGAGGCCATCAAGAAGGCCGAAGACCGCTTGCTCTTCAAAGACGCGATGATTCGCATCGGGTTGGAAGTTTCAAAATCCGCGCTGGTCAACAATCTCCGTGATGGTCTCGACTTTGCCGGCAAGCTTGGCTTTCCAGTGCTGATTCGTCCAAGTTTCACGTTGGGCGGCTCGGGCGGCGGCATTGCCTATAACCGCGAAGAACTGATGGAGATTCTGGCGCGCGGACTGGACCTGTCGCCGGTTCACGAGTGCCTCATCGAAGAGAGCGTACTGGGGTGGAAGGAATACGAACTCGAGGTCATGCGCGATCTCGCCGACAACGTCATCATTATTTGCTCCATCGAGAATTTCGATCCCATGGGCGTGCACACCGGCGACTCGATCACTGTCGCACCTGCGCAGACGCTCACCGATCGCGAATACCAGAAGATGCGCGACGCTGCAATTGCCGTGATGCGCGAGATCGGTGTGGAGACAGGCGGTTCTAATGTGCAGTTCGCCGTGAACCCCGTCGATGGCCGCATGACCGTGATCGAGATGAATCCGCGCGTCTCGCGTTCTTCGGCGCTGGCATCGAAAGCGACTGGTTTTCCGATTGCCAAAATTGCAGCTAAGCTCGCTGTTGGTTACACGCTCGACGAGATCCCCAACGACATTACACGCAAGACGCCGGCCTGCTTCGAACCGACCATCGACTACGTAGTGGTCAAGATTCCCAAGTGGCAGTTTGAGAAGTTTCCTGGTGCCGATGACACGCTGGGTCCCCAGATGAAGTCCGTCGGCGAAGTAATGGCCATGGGCCGGACCTTCAAGGAAGCCTTGATGAAGGCCTGGCGCGCGTTGGAGACGGGAAAGAAGACGGGTGCGGAGATTTTGGATCCGCGCCGACTCACCCAGATGCTCGTTACGCCTCGGCCGGAGCGTCTCGGCTACATCCGTTTTGCTTTCGAACGCGGCATGAGCGTGCGAGAGGTCGCGCGCTATACGGGCATGGATCCCTGGTTTCTTTTCCAGATACGCGAAATCACACTGGCACAAATGGAAATCGCCGCCACTCGTCCAAAGGACATCACTACGGAGCACCTTCGGCGTCTGAAGCGCCTCGGCCTAAGCGATGAGCGAATTGCCACCGAGTGGAAGCTCGATGGACACGAGGGCGTGAAGCAGGTGAGGGAACTGCGCGAGGGTAAAGGGATCAAGCCGGTCTTCAAGCTGGTCGACACCTGCGCCGCCGAGTTCGAGTCAATGACCCCGTACCTCTACTCGACATTCGACGAAGAGGACGAGGCGCCACCGACACAGAAGCCGAAGATTATCATCCTTGGGTCGGGTCCGAATCGCATCGGCCAGGGCATTGAGTTCGATTACTGCTGCTGCCATGCGGCTTTCGCGCTCAAAGACGATGGCTACGAAACCATCATGGTGAATTGCAATCCGGAGACGGTTTCGACCGATTATGACACCAGCGACCGGCTCTACTTTGAGCCTTTGACGCTCGAGGACGTGCTGGCTGTTTACAACCACGAGTCACAGTCCGGCGCGAAGATTGGGATGATTGTCCAGTTTGGCGGGCAGACGCCTTTGAACCTTGCCCAGCGTTTGCGCGCAGCCGGTGTGCCCATTATTGGCACATCCCCCGAATCAATCGATCTTGCCGAAGACCGCAAGCAATTTGGAAAGCTGCTTGAAGACCTGAAGATCCCCCAGCCCGCTGGAGGCACAGCGACCAGCGTCGAGGAGGCTTTGTCGGTTGCAGAGCGGATAGGCTATCCAGTTCTGGTCCGGCCCAGCTATGTGCTTGGCGGACGCGCGATGGTGATCGCGTACGACGCAGCATCGGTCGCACAATACATGCGCGAAGCGGTGGAGTATTCGCAGGAGCGCCCGGTGCTTGTCGACCACTTTCTCGAGGATGCCGTCGAAGTTGATATCGATGCGCTCTGCGATTCGGAGGATGTGATCATTGCCGGCATCATGCAGCACATTGAAGAGGCAGGGATCCATTCCGGCGACAGCTCGTGCGTGCTGCCTGCAGTAAGCATTCGAGAAGAAACGCTTCAGACATTGCGTTCGTACACGCGCAAATTGGCGCTTGCCCTCAGGGTCGTGGGCTTGGTTAACCTGCAATTTGCAATTCAGCGCGATGCTGAAGGGCACGACCATGTCTACGTCATCGAAGTCAATCCACGCGCATCGCGCACTGTGCCTTATGTCTCCAAGGCGACCGGGATACCGTTGGCCAAAATCGCTTCGCGGCTCATGACGGGGCGCAAATTGAGGGAACTGTTGCCGGAACAACTCGCTGACGGTACCGATCTTGAAACAGGCTCGCACTACTACGTGAAGTCGCCGGTGTTTCCCTGGTCCAAATTTGCGGGCGTGGACACGGTTCTCGGGCCGGAGATGAAATCCACTGGCGAAGTGATGGGCGTAGCCGCAAGCTTTGGCGAGGCATTCGCGAAAGCCCAGCTTTCCGCCGGACAAGTCTTGCCGATCAGTGGAACAGTGTTCTTCAGCGTGAATGACCACGACAAGTCAGCAGCCACCGATCTGGCGCGCCAGTACGTGCATCTTGGTTTCCGTCTGGTTGCCACGGAGGGTACCGCGAATGTTCTGGAGCACGCGGGGCTGACTGTCGAGCGTGTCTTCAAAGTCAAGGAAGGACGACCGAATGTAGTCGATCTGATCAAGGGCGATCGTATTCAACTCGTCATCAACACGCCACGCGGACAGGACACGCTGTTCGACGAAAAGGCGATCCGTCGCGCGGCGGTACTGGCACGCGTTCCGACGATTACCACGATCGCGGCTGCACAGGCTGCCGTGGAGGGAATCGCTGCAATGCAACGCCGTCACACGACGGTGTTTGCCCTGCAGCAACTGCATGCGTCTTTCGCACAGAAGAATGGCCAGATTCCGGTCTAATTTGAATCGCAAGCGATGCTCGGGACCCCGCCGGGAACATAGAATAAGTCCATGTTGATTGAAGGGTGCTTCGCCGCTGTTACCACGCCTTTTTATCCGGACGAGCGCGTGTACTTCCGCAAGATCGAAGCCAACATGGCGCGCTACTCCCGCACTCCGTTGGCGGGCATGGTGGTGTTGGGATCTACAGGTGAGGCAGTCGCCCTGAATGACGCAGAGACACACGACGTCATGCGCGCTGCAGCCGAAGCGGCTTCACCAGAAAAAGTCTTAATTGCTGGAGTTGGGCGAGAGAGTCTGAAGGCAACGACTGAGTTGGCGGAAGCGGCGGCCAAATTCCAATACGATGCGGTTTTGGTTCGAATTCCGACATACTATTCTCCTCAGATCTCGTACGAATCTGCGCTGACTTACTTCCGGAGTGTCGCTGATCGGTCACCTTTGCCAGTTCTTCTCTACCACATTCCCAAGTTTGTCCCCTACCAAATGCCTGTCGAATTAGTGGCCGAGTTGGCACAACATCCCAACATCATCGGGATCAAGGATTCAAGCGGCGATATTCAGCGAATCAAGACGATCGTCGCGTCCACTCGCACTGCGCCAACGAGGGTTGTGACTGTAACAAGCATCTTTGAAGCCGTCACGACGCGGATGCTGAAGCCATCCGCGAACGAGCTTGCGCAAGCTACTTTTGTAGCGGCGGGAGATCTCGCGGGAGGCGTGGCATTGTCTGCTGCGCCACCGAGGGAATCAATCAAGACGCGGAACAGGGAAGTTGGCTTCCAAGTTCTTACGGGTTCGGCCTCGACGGTCCTTGAGTCCCTGGAAGCAGGAGCAGCAGGCACTATCCTTGGCTTCGCCGCGAGTGCCCCTGAGGCGTGCTATGAGGTCTATTCCGCGTGGAAGGATCACGACCTGAAGTTGTCTGCAGAAAAGCAGCAACGCATTGCAGGACCGGCCAAGCGTATTGTGGGCGAGCTTGGAATCAGCGGGGTCAAATATGGCTGCGATTTCAATGGCTACTACGGCGGGCGGGCGCGTCTGCCGCTCCTTCCGGTTTCAGCCGAGCAGAAACGAGAGATCGAGAGCCTCTTGGCCGATATTCGCAATTGAATCGGCGATTTTCTGAGCGGCCAAGCGCTTCTCAAAAATCGTGATGGCGGTCGATCATTGGTACGCTTATCTCTGCGGATGGGGTTCGTTGCAGGGCTTCCGCGCTTGGCGAATTGGCAGCTTCGGTCTTCGCACGGACTTTTGCAACCGAGAGCCAGTTATCCTTGTGTGGACTCACAGGAATCCACGGGGGAAGCGGCATGCGAAGATATGCGCCCAAAGCTTCCGCATAGCCCTCATACAGTGCCCGCATTTCTCGAAGCCTCTCGTACGAATGACCATCGCGGCAGACACTCACCCCGCTTTGGCAAAGCAGGCTGTACAGTTCCTCGTACCTCTCCTGGGGAAGCCGGTCGGCAACCTGATTCAATGGCGCGAGCGAGAAAATCTGTGCCAAGTCGACCATCGCGTGACGCGCCATCGCAAATGTCAGCTGAGCCTGTCGCGCTTCATGTCCGCGTACGCCGGCAATCAGCAGTGCTGAAGTATCCAGGATTGCCGTGAGAGCACTAATCCAACTCTGATTGGTATGCTGCGACCTGAAGTAACAGAGGAGCGGATAGGAAATGTGACTCTCCAGCAATTCTGCCGACCAGCGTTCCCATTCCACCAGCAATAGGGATAACGCCTGCTCAGCGCCTTCGTAGGAATGGCGACGCAGCAACTCGGAGGCCGTTGGAGGCGATCCGGCCCGCGCATCAAGAAGCGCAATACTGACTTCGCGACGCGAGAATGCGCTGTAGAGTACTGGAAAATAGCCCATCACCACGGCAAGAAAACCCAGCCCCATGCCTGCTTCGAGAATTGTGAGCGCACGGGCCCAAAGGCTATTCGGCGTCACGTCTCCCAAGCCGAGAGTGAAAATGTTTGTTCCGCTGGCATAAAGGTCCGAACGAAATCCGGGCCGCAGCATCGCGTCGTTGAATGGGCTTCCAAGAGAGTAGAAAATCAGTGCAAAACCGAAGACCATGCCGGCCGCCCATACCATGAGAAGGATGATCAGCGAAAGCGGGCCGTAGTAACTGAATACAGATTCGCGCTTGCGAGGATCATGGAGCAGCTGGGTGAAAAGTACCCATGGTTTCCAGGTGAGTATGTAGAAGATACGGGTAATCCGGAAGCGTCCGGTTGCGCGGCGCGGGAGGATGATGGTCTTAAACGCATCGAGAAGTACTGCAACAAGGCAAGCGATCCCCGCGATCAACGTAACAATTTGCATTGAAGACCCCTCACGCGAGAATCTACCAGTTCAGGCCCGTTCGACCTTTCTTTGTATCCTAGCCGAAGGATGTGCATGCGGGCATCGACCGATGAATGAACTTGGCAAAGCGCTCCTTGGAATTGGGCTCTTACTCGCTGTGATCGGCGCGTTGCTCCTGCTTGCAACGCGCATAGGGCTGCCTTTGGGCCGGCTTCCGGGAGACATTTCTTATCGGGGAAAGAATTTCACGGTATTCGCGCCTTTAGGCACGTCGATTTTGATCAGTCTTCTGTTGACCGCATTTTTCTATCTGATTTCGCGCTTCCGGCGCTAATCCCAATCGAAAAGCGATTGGAGGCACGGCGCAGGCACGGCGGGAATCCACAACGAATGTTTTAAGAAACCTTCACGTCGTTGCGATAATCTTAACGCTTTGTTAGGCGCGTTGCGTGAAGACGGCGAGTGAGAGCGGGGAAGACTCGTCTCATGCCGAAATATTGCAGAGAGCGCGGATCAGAGGAGATGGAAATGGCGAAAAGTGTGGAAAAGAGCGCGAAAAATACGACTCGTTCATTCAAAAAACGCAAGGCATTCAAAGCTCTTCATGCGCACTACAAGGAGATTCAGACGGCCCATCTGCGGGAGCTTTTTGCCGAGGACCCTGGCCGTGGTGAGCGCATGACAGTTGAGGCTGCGGGCCTGTTTCTCGACTACTCGAAGAACCGGATTACGGATGAAACCATCCGGCTTCTCCTCGAACTCGCTGAAGAATCCGGCCTGAGGCAGCGGATTCAAGCAATGTTTATCGGTGAGAAGATCAACGTCACCGAGAAGCGCGCGGTTCTTCACGTTGCGCTGCGAGCGCCCAAAGGAGCCTCCATTTTTGTGGATGAGCAAGATGTCGTCCCCGGGGTGCATGAGGTACTCGACAAGATGACGTTGTTTGCAGATCGCGTACGCAGCGGCGAATGGAAAGGGCACACCGGCAAACGCATCCGCAATGTGGTGAATGTAGGGATTGGCGGCTCCGATCTTGGCCCTGTAATGGCGTATGAAGCGCTGAAGCACTACAGCGACCGCTCCATGACGTTCCGCTTCGTTTCCAACGTGGATGACACCGATTTCGCCGAGGCGGTCTACGACCTGGACCCGGCAGAGACGCTCTTTGTGATTTCTTCCAAGACATTCACGACTCTGGAAACGATGACCAACGCGCACACGGCCCGCGACTGGTCATTGCTGGGCCTGGGGGGGGATCAATCGGCTGTCGCCAAGCATTTCGTAGCGGTTTCGACGAACGCGGCGGAAGTTTCAAAATTTGGGATCGACACAACCAATATGTTCGGCTTCTGGGACTGGGTTGGCGGACGCTATTCCATGGACTCGGCAATTGGTCTTTCGACGATGCTGGCCATTGGACCGGAGAATTTCCGGGCAATGCTGAGCGGCTTCCACGAGATGGACGAACACTTCCGCACCACTCGATTCAATCAGAATCTGCCCGTTCTGCTGGGTCTGTTGGGCATCTGGTATACAGACTTTTTCGATGCCCAGACCGTGGCTGTGCTTCCGTATGAACAATATCTCAAGCGCTTCCCAGCGTACCTGCAGCAATTGACCATGGAGAGCAACGGCAAGCACGTCACCCTGGCTGGCGCGGAGGTTGGCTATTCAACGGGCCCCATCTACTGGGGCGAGCCGGGGACGAATGGCCAGCACTCCTTCTATCAGCTGATCCACCAAGGCACTAATCTGATCCCTTGCGACTTTATTGCATTCGCAAAGAGCTTGAACAAACTGGGCAGGCATCACGACATGCTGCTCGCGAATGTTTTCGCGCAGACCGAGGCCTTGGCGTTCGGCAAGACACCGGAGCAGGTCAAGAGCGAGGGCACGCCAGATTGGCTTGTCCCGCATCGAGTCTTCGAGGGCAACCGACCGTCGAATACGATCCTCGCCGATCGGCTGACTCCTGCGGTGCTGGGCAAGCTCGTCGCTCTCTACGAGCACAGCGTATTCACCCAAGGCACGATTTGGCAGATCAATTCTTTCGATCAATGGGGTGTCGAATTAGGCAAAGCGCTTGCGCAGCGCATCATTCCTGAACTCGAAAGCAAAGACGAGCCCGCGTTGAATCACGACAGCTCGACCAATCACCTGATCCATCGCTACAGAAGAGAGCGGGAGAGCGCATGAGTCTGCGCGGGTACGATTGATTGACCGTGTCGAGGGATTTGTCGGTTTCGCTGTGGGCTAGTTTGGCCTTGGGTTCTCTGAACGGTGGCTCGGATTGCCCATAGATTGTATGTCTGATTATTGGTACTTATGGACGGTGTTGCGTCCAACCTGTCATTTTAATTCAGTGATTTACGATAAAGTTGGCGCTTTTGCCGTTGCGTGCGCCAAATCGTTCGTTTTGTTGCGTTCGATTTCTGCGTTCGCGCAACACCCGAACTAAGTCTTCCCGTTTCCTTCACATCTGCAAACAGTGCCCGCATTGTTGCCATGGGCGGCGATTACTGCAGCTTTGCGTACTCGGCTTTGGCTTGTTGCAGGATGGGAATGCCGGGGTCGGCGTCTTTCCAAAGGGTGAGAAAGTCTTTGTAAGCCGCCAGAGCGCGGACGCGGGCGGCGTCGGCGTCCGGAGCCTGCGCGATTCGAGACTGCAGGGCGTTGGCCCGGGCTAGGCCGAGATGGGCGAGGGCTCCTGTCCAGCAGTTCCAGACAATGCCGCTGCGGTCGAGAATCTTTTGAAACTCCGCTGCGGCGGCAGTTCCTTGTCCGGCGGCCAGGTAAGCATCTCCACGAATGTAAGTGGGATAGAGACAGGAGAGATTCGAGGTGAAGTAAACTTGCCCAAATTCGACCGCCGAACGAGCCGGAAGGGCACCGAGAGCGACTGTGGCATTCTTTCTATCCCCTGACAGGGCGATTTGAGCGCGAACCGCCGGTAGCCAGAGCGATTGCATCTGCAGGTCCAGCGGGTAACGGTTCTCCAATTCCTGCGCCAGGGCAGCGGCTCGTTTGTCGCCCCCCGACATGGCGAATGCAAGAGCGGATTCAACTTCGGCGCCCTCGCTCGCCGGCGCCAGCTTCAACGCCTCGGCCGCTGACCTTCGGGCTTCGGTTGCATTGCCAAAAGCCGCTTGTGCGATCGCCGCATTGGCCTGCCAGATGGCGGCGTCTTCTTTGCCGTCGGCATAGACGGCGGAGGCGACGGCCCGGCTGGTAAGCGCGCGCGCCTTGTTGAGATGGCCCTTATAGGCCTCGGTGTCAGAGTCCAGTGCCAGGCCAAAGCTCTCGGATTCGGGATGACCGGCAAACCATCTTTGCTCTTCCGCCATCGCGGCCGCATCCGCCTTGAAGAAGGCAAGAGCGTAAAGGTCTACGTGAAACGCGAAGTCGTCGAGTCCTTGCGCTTGCGCTTCGTGCAACACTTGGCGTGCCTGGTCAAAACGCTGCAAGGCGAGATCGTCGTTGGCGAGATTCTGGTACCAGGCGGTGGATTGAGGATTGAGGCGAACGGCCTGTGCCGCGACCTCGGCGGCCTTCTCATATTGACCCTGACCGGCGTACGCACTGCTCAGATTACCGTAGGCCGTATCCAGCCGCGGGTACTCGTCGATCTCCTCCTGAAATGTCTGGGCAGCTTTGGCAAGCTCCCCGGTGGAATTCATATAATAGACGCCGGCGATGGACAGCTTCTCCCGTTCGCTGGCGCGATCCCTTAGTTGAAAGGCCTTGGCATAGTATTCGCGGGCGCGTCCGACCTCGCTCAAGCTGTTGTAGCCGTCGGCAACAGCCGTGTAGGCCATTGCAAAATTCGGGTCGAGCTCGATCGCATGCAGGCGGTAGGGCATGGCTGCGGCTGGACCCTTTTCATCGAGAACCTTTCGGCCCAGGCTATAGGCTTTGAGAGCTTCGAGGGAAGGCGTCGTTGCCGATTGCAGCGGGACGTCAAATTTCTGCACAGTCGCCAGCGATTCGCCGAGTTCGCCACGCAGCCTGGTTGCGATTTTTCCCAGCGCCGCCAGCACTTCATCTTTTGAGGCCGCTGTGATTTGTTCGGCGGCCACCTGAGCTCCGCTCACGCAATTCACGGCCTTCAATCCCAGCACAAATTCGCTTCCCAGGCTGCCGATGGCTCCGGCGATGTAGGCTTTGCTGCCGGCGCGGATGCACAGCTCGCGGGCGATCTCCGGGGTGAGTTTTGTTCCGGAGGGGCGAGTCATCAGTTGCAGGGTCTTCACCGCCGTGCTGTCCGGGAGCAGATTGAGAAAAGGGGATTGGCGCAGAGAAGCGCGCAGCGCCGTCTTCAGCGTGTCGTCGTAGATGGGATCGCCGGTGCTGTTGGCGAAATCGGCCAGAACGACCGTATCTTCTCCGGTCAGGCGCTGTCTTTGCTGGTGGGCGCGATAGAGATAAAACGCGCCGCCAGCGAGAAGCAGGCCGGCCAGCAGGATGGCCGAACCTATATAGCGCGGTCTGGCCGCGGTCCTGGCTGGGACGGGAGGCTGGATGGGAGTTTGTGTTGCGGGCACGTTCGGAGGCGGATCGGGGGGCAATTCCGGTTCGGGGATGGGCTCGCGAACCGGCTCCGGAGAATGATCCGGACCTTCGGTCGTCGCATCCAGCGGCAACTCGAACCCCTGGACTTCAACCGGCGCGACAAAGCGATAGCCAAATCCCCGCACCGTTTCGATGTAGTGAGGCCGCTCGGGGGAGTCGCCCAGCACCTGGCGCAGCTTCTTAATAGAGGTGTTGAGCCCGTGCTCAAAATCGACGAAGGTGTCGCCCGGCCAGAGCGTCTCCCGGATCTCGTCCCGAGTGACGAGTTTGCCGGCGCGCTCCAACAGGATTTCCAGGATTTGGTAGGGCTGGCCTTGCAGCCTGATCCGCAACCCATTTCTTGAGAGCACCCGCTCTACCGGGTCCAGCACGAAGGGGCCGAACTCGAAAATTCGACGATCTTTTTCCACGTTGGCGTTGCCTTGTTGAGTGCCCGGTGCCCCTATCCTATCACCGGCCTTAAGAGCGATTGCCATCTAAACGTTAACTTTCAACGAGTTACCTGCTCACCTAATAGTCACCTACGATTCACCCTCAATCCATTGTTGTTTTCCGGCGGGCTGTGGGAGAGTCCTCACAGGTTTCCATCCGCCCGGCCGTGTGCCCCTCAAGATCGAGCCGAAACTTACAGCCGCCGTTCGAACCCGTTTGACAATGTCCCCCTCGCCCAATCTGCTGCATGTTTTGCGGCAGCGCCAGACCTCTGCCTCGCGGCAAGCCTGGTTTTCTTTAGCTCAAGACCCAGCCGTAGACGCTGGTTCCAATCCCGGAGACTCTGACCATGATTGCTTCGATCGCGCGCACTTTTACCCTTGCCCGCTACGCGCGTCCGTCCCTCTACACCTCCGATGTCGCGCGGCGGCTTCGTCCCATCCTGGCGGGGGCGTGCGCGGCGATGCTGGTGCTTGGCTTGACCGGCACTGCAGCCTTCGGAGCTCGCGTGGGCACCCTTGCGCCCACGTTTCTGGCGTTTGTCAATCAAGTGGTAGGCACGAATGCCGTCCTGTCGGCCAGCGTGACCAACACCGGCAGCGCGGCGATCAGCTCTGCTTTATTCCGCGGCATGAAGAAGGGGGCGCAGCGTGGGATCTAATTCACGGCCTGAGTACGTCGCTGTGTTGCCGAACCCCGGCCTCGGGATGCCCCAACCGGACCAGGCAGCGGAGGGCTTTCCAACGCCAGATGCGATTGCCTCAACTCTCGTACGACTCACTCAGACCTGCTTCCGTTTCATTGCCGGCCGTGCCCGTTTTCCCGAGCGTAAACGCCCCGGCGTGCTCGCCTATGACGTTGATGAAGTCCCTCCCGCGTCGCTCACGGTTGCCTTAGCCTTTCAGCAAGTGCTGGCCATGTCGATCGGCTGGGTCTATGTCATTGTTGCAGTCGACTCCGTCGGCGGCAGCCTTGTTGACACGCAGAATCTCCTTCGCATGTCCATGCTCGCGTCCGGTGTCACAACCATCCTTCAGGCGCGCGGAGGTCTGCTCGGATCGGGATACTTGTGTCCAGCATCCTGCAGTCTTACTTATCTGGCGCCCACGATCCTGGCCGGCAGGATGGGAGGTTTCCCGCTCATCTTCGGCATGACCGCCATCAACGGTCTGTTTACCGCCGGGCTTTCACGATGCCTCCGCTTTCTCAGAAACCTCTTTCCGCCGGATGTTACGGGCTTGATTGTCTCCCTCGTCGGGATCCAACTCATCGCGATTGGCTGCCCCAAACTGCTGGGCCGCTCGCCCGCGCATCCCGGCGCCTCTCCGCAAGCCGTGCTCCTCGGACTCATCACGCTCGTTGCCATGATCGTTCCCACTGTCTGGAGTAGGGGCAAATGGAAAATGTTCCCCATCCTCATCGGGCTCGCAGTGGGCTACATCGCTGCCGTCCCGATAGGAATGCTGTCAAGGGCGGATATTCAGGCCCAGTGGTTACAGCCTTTCATCGGCATGCCACATCGCGCGGCCTATGGATTTGCTTTTCGTCCCTCGCTCCTCATTCCATTTTTCGTGATTGGTATTGCAGCTACTCTGAAGTCCGTTGGCGACATCACATTGTGCCAGAAGATGAACGACACCGCATGGGAACGTACCGACCTGAAGTCTGCCAGCGGCGGCGTTTTGGCCAATTCTCTGGGCACCATGTTTTCCGGATTGCTCGGTGGAGTTGCCCAAAACAACGCCTCATCCTGCCTTGGCCTCGAACTTGCAACAGGCGTCACAAGCCGCGCCGTTGCTCTCCCGGCCGGCCTCATCGTCCTTGCACTGGCGTTCATCCCGGGACTTGCAGGCACCTTCTCGATCATGCCTCCTCCGATCATCGGAGCCGAACTTATCTACTCCACCTGCTTCCTCTTGCTCGGTGGGCTCAAGTTGATGACGGCCCGAATGCTCGACGCGCGCCGCATCTTCGTCGTCGGCATCGCTCTCGCCTTCGGCATCAGTGTCGAAATCGCCCCCGAGCTGTACCAGTCTGTTCCTGAGCTCCTGCGACCTATCTTTGCGTCATCGGTGGCGCTGGCCACAGTCATCGCCGTTGCGCTGGGTCTGTTGTTCAGGCTCGGTCTGCACAAAACCAGATCCATCCAGCTTCACTCCGGCGAGAACAACCTCGACACGATCAACCAATTCATGGAGGAGCAAGGGGCCGCGCGGGGAATGCGTCAGGTGGTAGTGTCCCGCGCCGCCGATGCTATTTACGAGTTCGTCACCAACTCGGGGGACCTGCAGCTCCGCTCCGACCTCTTCACCGTCAATGCTCAATTCGACGAGTTCCACATTGATGTCGAAATCGACTACGACGGACCGCCTATCGAGCTCTCCGATCGCATGCCTACCATGGAAGAGTTAGCCAATGGAACCGGCATCGCAATGATGGCTCAGTACGTCATCCGTACCTCCGCGGATCACGTCCGCGTCAAGCCGCGCGGGACGCATACAACTGTCTTCCTCCATTTTCAGCACTGATCGCCGGCGAACCAGATCCATGCCTACAACGCAGGGACTCCCGGCAACTTCGCCCACGATCTGGCGCCCGGAAATGGCAAACCGCCCAATGCGCTCTTCGGTTTTTGGGGCTCCGGTCGGATCGTGGACCAACCGGGAGGTGCAGCGAAGCTAGCTGCTAATCCAGCAGGGGAAGAACCTGCCAGTAGAACTTGCCCAGTTGCTACTGTAGTCATACCGGACGGCAGAGAGAGTGATCTCTCTAGCCGATGCTCCGGAGTAAACGCCCCAGCCGGCAAAGCGCAAGCAGCGTCGGGTCCGTCAGGGGGGCTAGCCAGTCAGCAGGCTGTAGCGAAAGGAGCGAACCGTTAGCCGCGAAAAGTCCACCCACTCGTAGCGGACTGTAGTGGATAGATGAGAACGCCGAATCTGTCTTCCGGAGGTGAAGGCTGTGTCGCCGGTGAAGGAACTGGGTATAAGCAACCGGCGAGTTCTCCGTGGTCATAGAGGGCTGCATGCTGACAAGGATGAGCAGTGAAAGCTCGGAACCACTCGTGGGCAGCCTAGGCGCTCCCGCACAGCAAAGGCTCTCCGTATAACCAGCGAATGCCGGGAAATCGGAGAGTGCACACGAGTGGCTCGGATGAGGTGAATAAGTGTTGATGGACAGGGACACTACAACCCTGACCGGAGCGAGGACCTCTGGGGTAAGGCCGTGAGGCCCTAGTGACGGTATCGGAAGAGAAAACCTGCCCGGCACAGAACGGGATCACAGGTCTCAGTCTTGGACGATACGAAGGATGAGAGCAAACTGTTGTGTTGCGTTGCGTACGCCGGGAGCAGGCTTAAGCAAATCAGCCGACAGGAAGGCATCATCTGAAATGTCAGCCTTGAAGCCGTACTGGGGAAAACCCGCCGTACGGAATTTTAGAGGGGGTTATGGAAACGGCGGCATCATTCGAAGCCCGCTTAGCGCCATAGCCCTACTCGACTGTCGGTAGCAAGTAGAAATGTCCGCCTTTGGTAGCAAATGAAGTGTCCGGTTGTTAATAGTCAGCCGTAGCCGAGGCGGTGGGAGCGTCTTTTCCACCGCCTTGATTTGTTTTTGGCTCAGCGGCGTCAGGAGTTTTCCTTCCGCGCTGTAGTGTCCGATGCGTTGTCCTGCGATCATCAGGGTCAGTGTCATATCCAGGTGCTGATGGATGATGGTCTTGCATCCGGCCAGGGTATGGCGCCAGTGGGCCCGCTCCAGCTGCATCACGAGGCTGTGAAACCGTACCGTGTTGTCCTGGTCAACCGATACCGCGCTATAGAACAAATAGTGTTCAGCAGCCAACTCAATGGCGACCGCGTTGCTCGACAAATGGTCGCTTGCGAAAGAAATAAGCAACAGAGCATAAGTGCCAGAGAATTTGTAAGCGGCGCGGTCGTACGACAACTGCGGAGATACGTAAATCGATACTTGCAAAGGACTTAGATCTGGTTGAGCGCAACACCTGGAATATTACCAGGACGTCTGATAACAGATATTCTGTAAACTGACTCGGAATCCAGTGAAATCGGCTGATTCTACGAGGCACAGCCCAGACTATAGGTCCCTCTTCCCTGAGAGGGTGAGCTACATCTTGTAGCGCCCCATGTCTTCGTCATTGAGGCCTTCGAGCCAACCGCGCAGTTGCTCGGCCGTCGGTCCTTCAGCCGGACCCGATGTGTTCAGCTTTGCCGATTGCATCACCTGCTCCGAGACATAGATCGGACAATCGGCGCGCAGCGCCAACGCTATGGCATCGGATGGGCGCGCATCCACGGTGATCGGCTCATTGTCCTGGCGCATCCACAGGATCGCAAAGAATGTATCGTCTCTAAGCTCTGTAATAACAACTCTTTCCAGCGTTCCATTCAAGTGATGAATGAGATTCCTGGTCAGATCGTGTGTCATCGGTCGGGATGTAGCCAGCTTCTCAATTTCGTTTGCGATCGCAGTTGCTTCAAAGATCCCAACCCAGATCGGCATCACGGTGTCGGATGCCACATCCTTTAGGACAACAATGGGCATGTTAGTCGCTGGATCCATCATCAAACCACGAATCCGAACCTCAACATCCATGAGTTCCCCTCCTGCGTACTGTTAGACGGCCTCGCCAATGAGGCTGTTGGGAAAAGCTCCGGTAATCCTCACCTGTATATAGCTCCCAGGGGCAGGAGCGATGGGTTGGTTGCTGATAAAGTTCACCGGCTTGTTCTGGCTGCTGCGGCCGGCAACCTGTCCGCGCGCCGGGTTTTGATTCTCAACCATCACTTCTAAAATATGCCCTATCTGTTTCGAATAATTGACCCTCTGAATCTCCCGCTGACGATCCAGGAGTACTTGAAGCCTATTCGCCTTTTCGCTGTCCGGGATTGAATCAATCATTGTCAAGGCTGGAGTATTGGGCCGTGCCGAGTATTTGAAACCGAAGACGCAATCGTACTGAACCTCCTGCAAGAGGTTCATCGTCTCGATAAAATCCTCTGCCGTCTCGCCGGGAAAGCCGACGATAATGTCCGTGGAGAGCGAGATGGGTCTCGTCGCAGCTTTGATCCAACTGATTCGTTCGAGGTACCACTCGCGCGTGTATTCTCTCGCCATCATTTTCAAAACGCGGGACGAGCCCGACTGAACGGGCAGATGCACGTGATCGCAGAGTGTCGGATTCGCATCGATCGCGTCGATGATGTCCCTGGTGAAGTCACGCGGATGGCTGGTGGTAAAACGCACCCGTCGGATCCCATTCACCTGGCCCACGGCTGCCAGCAGCTCCGCGAAGCTCGACTTCCCCTCCGGGTCCCTGTAGCTGTTTACATTCTGTCCGAGGAGTTGAATCTCGGTGTACCCCTGGTCCGCAATCCGTTGCGCCTCGGCCAGTACGGACGACGAACTGCGACTCCGTTCCTTGCCGCGGGTATATGGAACGATGCAATAGGAACAGAATTTGTCGCATCCCTCAATGATGGTGATGTAGCCGCGATAGGGGTTCTGTCGCGCTGTGAACTCGGTCTCGAACGTTTCCTCGGTCTGGCGGTCGTCGAGCCCTGTGACGCGCGATTCGCCGGACTCCAGGCGGGAAAGCATCTCGGGCAGTTTCCGATACGAAGCTGATCCGGAGACGAGGGAAACATAGGGCGCGCGAGCAAAGATCTTCTCACCTTCCTGCTGGGCGACACATCCGAGCACGCCGAAGCGCTTTCCGGCCTTGTGCAGTTTCTTGTAATCGTTGAGGCGATTGAAGACCTTCTGTTCGGCCTTGTCGCGGATAGAACAGGTGTTGTAGAGGATCAGGCCGGCGTCTTCCTCCGATTCAACCTGGCGATAGCCCTGTTGCTGGAGTGTGCCAATCACCTTCTCCGAGTCATGGGCGTTCATCTGGCAACCGAACGTCTCAAGATAGAAGGTTTTTTCCGTCGGCATAACATTTCTGAGTATAGAGCATTAGAAGATTTCACCGGCAGCCAGGCTGGGACTTGGAAATCCGCACAATCGTTCATTTGTGAACATCTTCGGACGAAAGCGGACATTTCTAATCGCCGGGGGCCGTTCTCCCTTCACAGAATCAAAGGGTTATCGCCCCGCCCTTGGCTGTTTGCGTGCTCCAGCAGGGGCGTGGACTCCCAGGGGGGACAACCGTATCCGGCAGTCGCGAAGACAAGTCCCCTCTTTTTTTGTTTCTCTTTGCTGTAGATCCGATTGCCAGAAGCGACCAGCTCTCAAACGGACCAACTGACCAGATGTCCGGAATTCAAGGTTCGTTACCGATTGAGGTGAGTTGCGATGACTCATGTCCCGGGGAGGGTTGGATGAAAACGCTGCTTCAGGATCTGCGCTACTCGGTTCGCCAGCTTGTGAAGCTGCCTGGCTTCACGCTCACTGCAGTGGCTTCGCTGGCGCTGGGCATTGGCGCTACGACGGCCGTTTTCAGCGTGGTTTATGCCATTCTGATGGACCCGTATCCCTATAAGGCGCCGGACCGGATGGTTCACATGCGGCTCGTGACTCCCAAAGGCGACCTGCGCGGATTCGGATTGACCGGGAGCCAATGGCAGCAGCTCCGCAAGTCTCCTGTCGTTGAGGATACATTTGTCGAAGACGATTGGAGTCTCACCGTCACGGGCAGCGACGTCCCTGAAGACGTACAAGCCGTGTATCTCAGTTCGAATGGCTTCAACTTTTTTGGCGTGCCGACGGCACTTGGCCGAGGCCTGCAGCCTTCCGATGCCGTTGATGGACGGGACCCGCAGCCAATCGTCGTCCTGGGCTACAAATTCTGGCAGCGCCATTTCAATTCCGATCTCGCCGTACTCGGTAAGACCATGCAGATGGTCAGGAAGAATTACACCATTGTTGGCGTGGCAGCCTCGCGGTTCACCTGGGGGGACGGAGACGTCTATCTGCCCCTCAAGGTGACGCAGGATCAGGTCCGGAACTACTACGCTGGCGTGCGTTTGAAGCCGGGCGTGACCCACGCACAGGCAGACGCAGCCCTGCAGCCCCTCATTGCAGAGTTTGCTCGCGAGACTCCGACCCATTTTCCCCACGATCAGCTGCGTCTTCATGTCGTGGGCCTCAACGAGGACTTTATAAAGCAACTCGGCGGCACGCTCTACTTGCTGTTTGGCGCGGTCGCCTTGCTGCTCCTCATCGGCTGCGGCAATGTCTCAATATTGCAACTCGCCCGTGCGACCAGCCGGGAGCATGAGTTCGCCGTTCGTGCGGCGATCGGAGCAAGCCGAAAACGCATCATTCGTCAGCTTCTGACTGAGGCGCTCTTGCTCTCGATTACAGGGGCCGCGATCGGTCTCGTGCTCGCTTACAAGACCCTCGGCGTGATCGTCGCCAACTTGCCCGAATATTCCTTCCCTCATGAAGCGGCTATTCAAATCAACCTGCCAGTCCTCATCTTCTGCATCACAGCCGCCGTTGCAACCGGGGTCTTGTTCGGGCTGTGGCCTGCTTTGCAGCTCTCGAAGCCTGAAGTCAGCCAGGTCATGCAGTCGAACACCCGCAAGACAACCCGCGGTGTGAGCGGAAGGCGCGTGCACAGCGCACTCATCGCAACGCAGATCGCTCTCACTTTGCTGATGCTGGCAGGAGCGGGAGCGGCAATTGAAGGCTTCCTGCGCGTGGCTCACCGTGACCTTGGATACGATCCGCATAACGTGATGTCGGTGGGAATTCCGATCCATGACGGAACCTATAAGACCTGGCCGGAGCGAGCGGCTTACTTCGAAAAACTGCACGCGGCTGTGGCTTCTGTGCCCGGCGTTTCAATGACGGCAGTTTCCAGCAACGCAACTCCTCCGTCCAACGGATTCCAAACCAAATTTGAGATTGTTGGAAAGCCCTCGAGCCAGGATCAGACTCTGCGCGTCAACATCGTCAGCCAATCGTATTTCCCCATCCTGAAGATTCCACTTCTTCAGGGACAAATCTGGGACGAATCGGAGAATCATCGCGGTGCTCCAGTCGTCGTCATCAATCAAACGCTGGCCCGGCAATATTTCCCAAACGGCGATGCAGTGGGGCACACGCTTAGGTTGCCGGAGGTCAAGGAACAGCCACCTTTCCTGCTGCTTGCACCGGGATTCGAGAACGGCGTACTCATCGTGGGAGTCGTGGCCGACAAGCTCAACGACGGACTTGCTAAACCGGTTCTCCCCGAAGCTTTTGCTCCGTACACCTTTGCGATGGGGATGTATACGCAGATCCTGGTCCGGTCCGAGGTTCCACCTTTGACGCTGCTACACGCAATTCGGCAGAAGGTGAACTCTGTCGACCACGATCAGCAGACAAATGGCGACGTCCGCGATCTGGAGCATTGGATCACCCGCACCCCGGAATGGGCGCGCGGACAGCTTGTTGCGTGGCTCTTTGGCGCTTTTGCAGCGCTGGCTCTCGCGCTGGCGGCTGTCGGACTGTACAGCGTCGTCTCTTACACCGTCGTTCAACGCACCAACGAATTCGGCATTCGCATCGCGCTGGGGGCGCAGCGAGGCCATGTCCTGCGTATCGTCTTTCGCTCCATGTTGGCTAGTGTCGGCGGCGGCGTCCTCGCGGGGATCGCCCTTACGCTTGCGCTGAACAACGTATTGGCGGCCTGGGCCGCTGAAAGTTCGCGCGATCCCCTGCTCCTGCTCGCTTCAGCTCTCGTACTCGCATCCGTTGCTGCGTTGGCTTGCGCGGTACCCGCACGACGAGCCGCCGGACTCGACCCCATGAAGGCGATCCGCTACGAGTGAGCTGCCGGAGCTTGGCCTAATCATTGGCGGCCCGTTTAGCGCAATCCTTTACGCAAGTATGCCAGAAGGTCCGCCATCTGCTGGTCGGTGAAACGTCCGGCAAATGAAGGCATCATTCCTTTGCCCAATAAGACAACGCGCTTCACGTCCTGATCGGTTGCGGGCGCTCCGCTGGGCAACGTGGTCCGTTTGAATACAGCGTGCAAGTCAGGCGGGACTTTCTTTAGCGCCAGATCGTTGTCTTCGTGACAATGCGCGCAGCGCACTGCGTACAGGTGCTTCCCTTCTGCTTCTTGTGGTGTAAGAGGGGGCACGCGATGACAGCCTGCTAGTCCGAAGGCGAACGAAGTCGCGATCCCGAGGAGCCAGACGATTCGGTCACCGAAGACCCGGGCATATCGGATTTCACTCCGGTCCATTGGCTGCCTTCTCATGGGGTATGACATCCTTCAGCTTAGGCCATCCGAATGCTACTTCCTCCAGTTGCGCGCCGCCGATCTCAATTGGTTTTATCGCAATCTGTTTCCCGCCCATGCGCTCGTAGAACTTTACCGCGGGATTATTCTTCAAGACCCAAAGCACCATGCCCGAATAGCCGATGGT
This sequence comes from uncultured Acidobacteriaceae bacterium, assembly GCA_963745845.1. Lineage (GTDB taxonomy): Bacteria > Acidobacteriota > Terriglobia > Terriglobales > Acidobacteriaceae > Telmatobacter. The sequence continues at coordinate 2,220,599 of CAVUZE010000008.1, forward strand.
CCGTAGCGCTCGCGTCAGAGCGCGAAATAACCGGCACCCTGCTCCTCTTCGCTGGCTCTCGCGGAGAAGATAGATCGCGTATAGTTCTGCGTCGTAGGAATCCCGTGCTTCCCTGGCCTTTCCCCCGCATGCGAACCCAAAGATGCCCGTCTCGTCTTCCGCGACAAACATGAACGCTTCTTCCGTTGCAAGCATTTTGGCCCACATGTTGGCGCGTTCGTCGACGTTCAGCGAGGCCAGGAAGTCATTTGGAAGGAGTCCCGCGTAGGTGCTTCTCCAGCTCTCCACATGCACATGCGCAATTGGGCGTGCATCTGCTGCAACAGCCCTCCGAATTCGGAATTCCATGAGCAAGTATCTAATATGGGCCCGCACTCTCGCCCGGACCACCTCCGCTATGCTGGAGGAATGGTGCTCCCAACGCTCGCTCAAATTGAGGACGCGCAGTCGATCGTCTATCGTTCCATGCCTCCCACGCCTCAGTACACCTGGCCGCTCATCAATCAAAGGCTGGGTGCAGATGTCTGGATCAAGCACGAGAACCACACACCGGTCGGCGCGTTCAAGCTACGCGGAGCGCTTGTCTACATCGAGTGGCTCAAGCAGACAGAGCCAAAGCTCGCTGGCGTTGTCGCTGCGACGCGAGGCAATCATGGACAAGGCGTCGGCATGGCTGCGCGGTTGCTTGGATTGAAAGCAGTCATTGTCGTACCCCACGGCAATAGCCGTGAGAAGAACCGCACCATGCAGGCGCAGGGCGTGGAACTCTTGGAACACGGCGACGATTTTCAGGAGTCGCTGGAGTTCGCGCATGCTCTGGCAATCGAACGGGGCTTTGCAATGATCGATTCATTTCACGAGCGGCTGGTGATGGGAACCGCGACCTATGCCTTGGAGTTCTTCAAAGGTGCACCGCCTCTGGATACGATTTACGTTCCAATTGGGCTCGGGTCTTCCGTCTGCGGTGTCGCTGCAGCGCGCAATGCGTTGGGGATCAAAACAGAGATCGTCGGCGTGGTGTCCGCGCAATCCCCTTCCTATTCTCTCAGTTTCAAACAGCGCAGAGTTGTCGAAGCTCCGTCAACGACGCAAATTGCCGATGGCCTCGCATGCCGAAAGCCGAATCCGTCTGCGATGGAATGTATCTGGAACCACGTTGCCCGAATTGTGGAAGTTTCTGATGCCGAGATCGTCGATGCGATGCGCGTCTATTACCAAGACACCCACAATCTCGCTGAAGGAGCAGCGGCCGCCTCTATGGCCGCAGCGATTAGTGAATCTTCGCTGCTGAGCGGGCTGCGCATCGGACTCGTTCTCACCGGAGCCAACGTGGATGCGCCCGTGTTTGTAAAGGTCCTTGCGGGAGAATTTGCACTATGACAGATTCGCACGCCGATGACCTCACGCCATTCGCGCACCCGGCGCAGAATCGATGCTTCGGCTGCGGCCAGGCTAACTCAACCGGCCTAAGACTTGAGTTCTTCCTGGCGCCCGACGGCTCCGTCGTATGCCCTGCAATCATCTCGGATCAGTTCGAGGGGCCTCACGGATTCTTGCACGGCGGCATCATAGCAACTCTATTAGATGAATCGATGAGTAAGGCAGTTCGCGCCAAGGGCCTGACTGCCATGACCCGGCATATGGAGGTCGACTACCGCCGCCCTGTTCCATCAGGTGCGCAAGTACGGATGGAAGCACGCGTTGTGCGCAGCGAAGGCCGCAAGCATTGGGCTGAGGCGCATATTCTTGACAGCGATGGGAAAGCATTGGCTCAGGGCAAAGGACTTTTCGTGGAAGTCAGCGGCCCGCTAGCGCGTAGACGAAGGGACTTACTCACTTGAGCTCTGCAAGCCACGTGATGATCGTGCTCTCAAGGCAGATGCGGCGATCGGACCAACTATGGTCTGTTGCTACATGAACCGAAGTGACTTTTTGTCCGCCTTTTGCGCGGACGGCACTCACCAACGCATCCGTTCCGGGCGCGAGACCATCATCGGCAGAGAGCACCAGGAGAGGGATTTGGGTTAGCCCATCCACGGTGCGATCGAAGCTAAAGGTCTTCGCGTTGGCAATCACTTCATCCGCCATGGTCTCTGCCGTGACTCCGTTCAGGCTCTCCATGTTATCTGCCATCAGGCTGACCAATTGTTCGCGAGAACCTACACCCTGGCCCATATGGCCCATATCGGCGGCACTGATCAAAATGGCGCCAATCAGTCCATGATCGTGCGCCGCCGTGTGCGCAGTCACCCAACCCCCCATGCTATGGCCCGCAATCGCGATGCGTTTTGTATCGATGCCGAGCATTGCCGCGTTGGCTGGATCGCGAAGATATGCGAGGACTGCATCGGCATCGTCGGGGTTTTGCGCGAATCTGAAATCTCCCGGGCTGCCCCACGATCCGCGGTAGTTGAAGGTCACCGCATTCCATCCGGCCCGGCGCACAGCTTGCGCGAGATCGAGGTTTTTCTCATTGCCTGGCAGACCGTGGCAGATGACGAGCGTCGGGTGCAGCCCAGGGCCGGACGGACGATAAATCAAACCGTTGATCAACACGCCGTGGCTGGGAATGTGCAGCACAGTCATCCCGGCTGGATGAGCTGGGTCTCCAGCGGGATCGGTGTAGATGGCGGACGGAATTGATTGAGCGGAGGTTGCGACGCCGGCCAGAAGGCATACGACGATGGCGAACCAAATTCGCATTGAGCGAACTCCAATCTCGAGTGGAATGGACATGGGATCTCAATTCGCATGCTACCAGGTAAGCTAAAGATCGCCAGCTCTGGCTCTGCACATTCACAGGTCTCCCCAAGAACACGAGCAATTCCAAATACTCGAATGCACCTCCTATCACAAAACTCAGTCGATCATAAAGGGCATTCAAAGGCAGAGCCCGGTAGAACGCCGTCTCGCGGGATTTTTAATGGATCATATTGATGGTTTCCTGTGTGATCGTATCGAATGTTGTGACTGTTTTCGAGTTTGCCTCAAAGGCGCGCTGCGCAATAATCAGATTGGAAAACTCCTGGGAGATGTTGACATTCGACCCTTCGAGCGCGTCGTCCTGCAGTGTGCCCAGTCCAGAGCTGCCCGATGTCGCTATCGAAGCGGTTCCACTCGCGAAGGTCGTTACATAGTCCCCGTTTCCGAGCATTTCTAGACCCTGCACGTTGGCAACGTTGGCGAGCGCAAGTTGTCCAACATTTTGCTTTTGTCCATTGGAATATGTAACGCTCACGGTGCCATCGGAGCCGATGGGAAAGCTTTGGTATTGACCGGAAGCGTAACCGTCCTGTTGTGTGGCCGAGACCGCGGAGGGGGCATCGACCTGCCCAATCGTGGGTGTGCCGCTGGAGCCGAGAAAATTCCAATTCATGTTCAGGTCATTCGCTTGATCGGCCAACCCTTGGAATTGGAGCGAAAGCCCCGAGACGCCGGCTGGCGGGGCGCCAACAGGCGTCAGTACGCCTCCGGTTGGAGTGATTGACTGCAGAGTACCGGTGGGGCCAAATGTCATGGTTCCGGTAGTAGGCTTCGACACTCCGCTGGTAAAGTCCGCGGCCGGCAGAGCGGCCGAGTAACTCCAGGTATTGGTTCCGGTTTGCCGATGCCACTCGGCTATCCATCCGTCTCCAAACCGCGCTGTAAGAAAAGTCCGAACGCTTTATCGTCTTCGGCAACTAATAGCCTCATGTTGGCCTTTCTATGCTGCGGAGACTCTCTCGAGCATCGCTCGTTTCGTCGCTGCGCTAACCCGCGCTAACCATTGGCTGCTTCCACAGTGCGACGCAAAGAGAAAGAACTCAAGACGAATTCAAACGAGAAATGCGAGCTATTCCGAAAGCGGAACGGAATTGAAGCGAGTTTCAAAATGGTGCCGGGTGTACGGTGGAATCTGATTTCTTGAGAATTTCCTGAGATTGAACCCATCCAACTGAATCACCCTACAACCCATATCGGAGCACCCGACTTGCGCTCTTGCCCGTTTTGGTTCTCCAAAGAAGAAATAGCGCATAAAACCTCTTCCGATTCGCTTTTTGTTCGCTATAATTCGCCCATGGCTGTCACCCGTAGACAGAAAGAAATCCTTGATTTTCTCGAAACGTTTGTCGCTCGCAACGGCTATTCCCCGTCCTTTGAGGAAATTGCGAGGGCGATGAGCCTGAAGAGCCTGGCCACCGTTCACAAGCACATCACGAATCTCGAGAAAAAGGGATTGCTCGATCGCGTCCACAATCGCAGTCGCTCGATCGACGTGCTGCCGCCGGGAGCTCGTACGCGCTCGACCGACCGCTTGCCGCTGGTGGGAAGAATTGCGGCCGGCTTGCCGGTGGAAACCTCTGAGACCATGGAGAGTATTTCCTTGCACGATGTGGTTGGCAATCGCGATGTCTTTGCCCTTGAAGTCCGGGGCGACTCGATGCGTGACGAGCACATTATCAACGGCGACTACGTGCTGGTAGAGCGCACGCGCACCGCCCGGCAAGGTGAAATCGTCGTTGCGCTTGTCCACGGAGCAGAGACTACGCTGAAACGTTTCTATTCCGAGGGCCAGGTGGTAAGGCTCCAGCCGGCGAATATTGAAATGGAGCCGATCTACGTTCCTGCCGCAAATGTTGCCATTCAGGGACGGGTGCTTGGTGTTCTCCGCAAGTATCGTTGACTTTCGCGCCGCACGAACAAATAAAGAGCGCCCCATTTCTCCGGGCGCTCTTTCAAAAACCATTGGGATTTGATTTTTTATGCCAGAAGGCGTTGCACCTTTTCTTCGATCACGTTCTGTGGCACATATCCCACTACCTGGTCGGCAACCTTCCCGCCTTTGAAGAAAAGCAAAGTCGGAATACCGCGGATCCCATACCGCGAGGGTGTCGCACCATTCTCATCCACGTTCATCTTGGTCACTTTCAGCTTGCCTGTATAGGCCGTCGCGACACTATCGACCATCGGCGCAATCGCTCGACATGGTCCGCACCACACCGCCCAAAAATCGACGAGAACCGGCTGCTCGCTGCGCAGCACCTCTTGATCAAATGTCGCGTCGCTTACTTCCATAATGCCCAACTCTGCCATGATCCTCCTTGCCACGCCTCTCCAATCAGTTTAATCGAAGTCGCACGTTAGTTAAGATGCGCCAGGTCCACAAACGTCGCAGCCACGCATGGATGTGGAATGGTAGCCAGCGGTGGGGGCGCGGGAGGGCTGCACTGAGCAACACGCCAAAGCTTGCCATTTTTGTTTCCGGGCGGGGAGTGTTTGCCATCCTGTCTAAGTATCCCCCGCACAAATAGAAGCGCCCGGATCCCAGTAAGGACCACGGGCGCTAGAGCAGCCCTCCCCCAGAACTGCCCACGCAGCGAATGTAGGTGTTCCAAAGCCGAATAGCAAGTAAACTTAGGTAATGCAAGGAGTAATCACTAAGTGGTGATTGGCTAAAGAGACAACTGAATCCGCAACCGAATTACACTTACGATAACTGCCTTTCTCAAAAACGATTAGCAGTTTCAGTGACTCTAAATGTAGCTCGCAATCAAGCCGCAAATTGCCTCAGAGAATCGCTCGCGCCGTTCAATTCAAATCGGCACACTTGAAGCTCGGGTTCCTCCAGGTCACTTACCGTCTTACAGATAGCAGTGGATGCCGCCTGAAGACTCTGCACACTGTCGACCACCACGAGCACAGCAGGACCCGCCCCGCTGAGGGCGACGCCCAGAATACCGTGGTCGCCGGTCAGTGGTAACACTCGCGAAAGCATGGGGCAGATCGGGGCTCGATAGGGCTGGTGAATCCGGTCGCTCATCGCAACATGCAAAAGGTCGCCTCGAGCCTGGGCAAACGCCAGGCCAAGCAGACCCGCCGACTGGATATTCGTCACTACATCCGATCGAGAATACGACTCCGGCAGGGCCGCACGTGCTTTGCTGGTCGCGAGCGGTCTCGACGGCAGCGCAATAATTACGCGCCACTCGGAAGGTGGAGAAACGCGCGCGACGTGAACTGTTCTGCCTCGATACGCCGCGCTAACGAATCCGCCTAGCCAGCAGGCTGCAGCATTATCGGGGTGTCCTTCCATCGCGCAGGCCTCTTCGAGAATCTGCCCCGAAGTCCACCCCAGTTGACCAAAATGAACGGCCATGACAATCCCCGCGATTCTCCCTGCCGCGGACGACCCGCAGCCCATTCCAAGCGGGATGCCGTTGACCATGTGGAGGGCGAGCGGGATCTCCCTTCTGCCGTTCTCCGCGAGCAGTCTCCTGTAAACCCCGAAGACAAGGTTGTCTTCAAGGCGTGCACAACGCTCAGCGTCACGACCTGTCGCGTCGATTGAGAACTCCTCTGCAGGTTCCGCGTCGATTTCCAGATGGAAATCGAGAGCCACCGCTGCGGCGTCGAATCCGGACCCCAGGTTCGCCGATGTGGCCGGTAGCCGAAGATGAAGTTTTCCGCCCTGTCGAGTCGAGACAGCCGTCATCCCGTGGTTCCCTTCATGGATGCCAACACCGCTGCAGAATTTGCTTCCACGGCAAACGCGTTGCGCCGCAATCCGTCGATTTCTGATTCGTGACCAGCGACCTCTTCTTCCTTCAGCAAAGTTCCCTTGTGAAAATCGATCGTATAGTCGGCGTCTTTGAGAGTATGGCCTGTGAGAACGAGGACCACAGTCTCCCCGGTACCAACCTTGCCCTCTGCACGAAGCTTCTTCAGCCCGGCAAGCGTAACCGCCGAGGCGGGCTCGCAGCCGAGACCTTCCGCCCCAAGCTCCGCCTTCGCGATCGCAATTTCTGTCTCCGTCACGTCCAGGCACCACCCATCGGTATCCTGGATCACCCGCACGGCCTTGCGCCATGAGGCGGGATTCCCAATGCGAATCGCAGTTGCCCGCGTGTGCGCTTCAACAGGCTCCAATTCGCTTCCATGGCTCTTTGCAAAGCTGCGCACGAGCGGGTTGGCGCCTTCGGCCTGGATCACCGAGATGCGCGGCATCCGCGCCACCAGTCCGAGCTCTCTTAATTCGCGGAATCCTTTGCCAAGAGCCGAGCTATTGGCCAAGTTACCGCCAGGCACGATCAGATGGTCGGGAACAGCCCATTCGAGCGCCTCGGCAATTTCGAACGCAGGTGTCTTCTGCCCTTCGAGCCGATAAGGATTCACGGAGTTCAGCAGGTAGATTGGCTCCTCACGCACGATCTCCGCGAGCACCTTCACGCAGCCATCGAAATCCGTCTTGAGCTGGCATGTAATCGCACCATAGTCCATGGCCTGGGCAAGTTTTCCCCAGGCGATCTTGCCCTCTGGAATCAGCACCAGGCTGCGCAGCCCTGCGCGTGCCGCATAGGCAGCCATCGCAGCCGACGTATTTCCTGTCGAGGCGCAAGCCACCCATTCGAATCCTCTCTCTTTGGCCACGCTCAGCGCAGCCGTCATCCCCGTGTCTTTGAACGAACCCGTGGGATTCATTCCCTGGTGTTTGGCAAACAACTGGTCGATCCCCAACCTGCGGGCGGCACGCGTCAACACATACAGCGGCGTGTTGCCCTCGCGAAGGGACACGGCGTTGCCATAGCTATCCAGGATCGGCAACAGCTCGCGGAATCGCCATACGCCCGATTGATCAAGGGGTTCTCCCGAGCAACGGCGCTCCCGCCACAGCCACTTGAGAGCGCCTGGATTGGGCCGATTGGTTCCCTGCCGCAGGCTCCAGCCCGCGTACTCCACTTCGAACAGGTCGCCACATCGAGCGCACCGGAAATCCGGCTGCGCCTCTGACCCTGCGATACGGTCGCCACATCCGAAGCAGCGTAACTGATGCAGATTGTCGTTCATCCTTGGTGTTAGCCTACCAGCGTGAGACGATTTTTGCTTGCTTCGGAGGCTCGGAGAAGCGCTATGTTGCGCGGGCTTCTACTTATCTTGATGGGGGAGCTCGGCATCGCGTCGATTCTTGCGCAGACCCCACTGCACATCGCGGCAGCTGCCGACCTGGAGCCGGTGTTGCCGCCGATCCTCGAACAATTTCAGCAAGCCACGGGCATCCGTGCCGAAGCGACCTATCAGGCATCGGCAGCACTGACGACACAGATTCAGAACGGTGCTCCATTCGATCTCTTTTTGTCGGCAGATTTGAGCTACCCGAAACGCCTCATCGATGCGGGGTTGGCCGATGCTGCGGGCACGGCCGATTCTTCTACCCCGATCACCTACGCCAAGGGAACCCTTGTTCTGTGGACGCGCAAGGACTCCCAGTTGCCTCCGCCCTCGCTCGATCTTCTGCGCAGTCCCCTTTTGAAGCGCCTGGCAGTCGCTAACCCCGATCGTGCGCCCTACGGCCGTGCTGCCGTCGCCGCTCTTACCAGCCTCAAGTTCTATGACCAGCTCAAACCGCGCATCGTAACCGCCGAAAACATCTCTCAGACCGCGCAGTTTGTGGATTCCGGCAACGCCGACGCAGGACTCATCTCGCTTACGTCCGCACTCACGCCGCGCCTCGCATCCAGCGGCGCCTACTTTGTCATTCCGCGCGATCTCTATCCGCCAATCGAGCAAGGGGCAGTCATCGTAAGCAAGACGAGCCAACGCGCAGCGGTCCACAAGCTGCTCGATTTCCTGCTCTCTCCGCCGGTGCAGGCCCAGCTTGCGAAGAGCGGCCTGACGCCGATGAAATGAGGGTTGGCTGAACGATGGATTGGCAAGCGCTCGCTCTCACGCTCAGGCTCGCAACAATTACCACAGCAATACTTCTCCTTCTTTCCGTGCCGTTGTCCGCATTAATGATTTTGGGACGCAGTAAATGGCTCGCTGTTCTCGAAGCACTCGCAACATTGCCACTGGTTCTGCCACCCACGGTGCTCGGATTTTTCCTGCTTGTACTTCTCGGCCCCCGCACTGCTGTGGGTCGCGGCATTATCGCGCTAATCGGCCATCCTCTTGCCTTCTCGTTTTCGGGATTGGTGGTTGGGTCGGTGATCTACAGTCTTCCTTTTGCCGTCCAGCCTCTCGTTGCCGGGTTCGCGGCTGTCGAACCTGCCCTGGTAGACGCAGCGCGCATGTTAGGCGCCAATCCGACGCGCATTGTCTTCACCCTGTTCGTCCCGCTGGCTCGCCGATCCCTGCTTGCAGCCGCTGTGTTGAGCTTTCTGCACACGGTCGGTGAATTTGGAGTTGTCCTCATGCTCGGCGGCGATATTCCCGGCACCACGCGAACTCTGTCCATCCTGCTCTACAACCAGGTAGAGAACTTCGACTATCCGGCTGCAGGACGAACCGCCGCGATTCTCCTGATCTTCAGCGTGGCAGCATTGGCGGCAATCTACAGCGGTAGCCGGTTCCGCCGGAGCCCCCATGCTTGAGTTCACCCTCGAAGCGCGCCGTGGCAGTTTCCATCTTCAGGTGGAGTGCCGCTTCGCTGCAGAGTGGACTGTGATCTTCGGACCCTCTGGCGCAGGCAAAACTACGCTCCTGCGTTTTCTTGCGGGTCTCGATCGTCCCGATCGGGGCAACATTGCACTCGATGCGCACACGTTACACGACTCCGCGCGACGTGTTCATCGCAAGCCCGGACATCGAAACACCGCACTGGTCGCACAGCAGCCTGCTCTCTTTCCTCATTTGAGTGTCGCCGCCAATGTCGGTTACGGACTGGCCGGCCTCAATCGCAGCCAGCGCACCGAGCGCGTCCAGGAAATGCTGGCGCTGGTGGATGCGGCCAATCTCGCAGAGCGTCGCCCGCGCGACCTTTCAGGCGGAGAAGCCCAGCGGGTCGCACTCGCCCGCGCACTCGCACCCCACCCTCGATTACTTCTGCTGGACGAGCCATTCTCCGCACTCGACGGCGTCGCAAGCGATGCGCTTCTCGCGCGATTGCAAACTTGGCTCACGGACCGCCGCGTGCAGACAATCCTTGTCACGCACGACGCAACCGACGCGTACGCTTCTGGGGCTGAAGTCGCACTTCTGCGAGAAGGGCGTGTGGTTGCGATGGGTCCGGCTGCTGTTGCACTCGCCGACGAACGTCAGCGAATCATTGCGCGTCTCGCAAATGGCCCAGGGAGCAGCTAAGTCTGGTCATCGCCGAATCCCAGCAGAACCGGCTCCTTCTCCAATCGGATACCAAAGCGCGACTCCACTGCAGATGCGAGCTCATCCCCCAGCGCAAGGATCTCTGTCGCCGTGGCTCCGCCACGATTGATCAGCGCCAGCGTGTGCCGCGAAGAAATTCCAGCGGCTCCTCGCACAAATCCCTTCGAGAATCCCGCATGCTCAATCAACCATGCGGCGGGAATCTTCACCCGGCCGCTCTGCTCTTTCTGCGTTCCGGCAGAAAAACACGGCGGCTCCTTTCCAGCCTTTGCGGCAATGTGCCGGACCCGCTCGTCACTCACCACCGGGTTCTTGAAAAAGCTCCCCGCACTCCGGCAATCGGGGTCGCCCTCCACCAGCAACATCCCCTTGGAACGACGTATGCGGCGTACGGCTGTGGCAACCTCGGCCAGGTTCGCATCCGGAAATGCTGCGAACTCCCGTTGCAAATCGGCATAGCGCAGAGTTGGCACCCCGCATGGAGTGAGTCGATAATCGACCCGCACAACGACGAAGCGACCGCGATCCACCGTGTTAAACCGGCTGCGACGATACCCAAAGGCGCACTCCGCATTTGAGAACTCGACAAATGTTCGTGTCGTCAGATCATACGCACGCACCTTTACGACGCTCGACGAAACCTCCTGTCCGTAGGCCCCAACATTCTGTACCGGCGTGCCGCCCACCGTCCCAGGAATCCCCGCCAGGCATTCGAGTCCCGCGCAGTTGTTCGCAACGGTTTGTTGCACGAAAGCGTCCCAATCTTCACCGGCGGCTGCTTGATAAAGCACGGTTCCCGAGTCGTTCGTCGTGTCAATTCCACGCAGCGCAACATGCAGCACCAAACCCGCGAACCCAGCATCCGCCACAACCAGATTGCTGCCCCCTCCCAGAACGAAAAGAGGCACATTCCGTTCCCGTGCCCAGTCCACTGCCGCCTCAACATCGTCCTCACTCGCAGTCTCGGCAAACCAACGCGCCGGTCCACCGACTCCCAACGTCGTGAACGGGGCAAGTTCAATGTTTTCTTCCACACGCATTTCTTCTCAAGGCTACACCTGCACTATCGGATAAAATGATTTGAGGCAACTTTCCTTCCGGAGGCATTCATGTATCCAGAACTAATGGTCATCCCCATGCGCGAAGAACTCGTGCGTGCAGGAATCAAAGAAACTCGCAGCGCCGAGGAAGTGGACGCGGCCTTGGCTCAGCCCGGCACAACCATGGTGGTCGTGAACTCGATTTGTGGATGTGCGGCCGGCAAGATGCGCCCTGGAGTTCGCCTGGCGCTGGCCGGCGCTGCCAACAAGCCTGACCAGAGCATCACTGTCTTTGCCGGGCAAGATCGCGAAGCCACAGAGCGCGCTCGCAGCTATTTTGACGGCAACCAACCCACCTCCCCGGCCATTGCCATTCTGCGGGACGGCAAGCTGGCCTACCTCATGCAACGCTTCGTCATCGAGCAAGCCACAGCGCAGCAGATCGCCGGGGAGCTTGTACGTGCCTTCGATGAGTTTTGCGCCAAGACCACTGCCTGACAGATCCTTCCTCAGCAAGCAGAACGGCCTCCCGCGGGAGGCCGTTCTGCTTTTGCCCTCAATGAATCGTCTTCAATCCCCTTCAGGAGCAATCGCCAGCGCCTGCACCTTGCTGTGCTTGAGCGAATAGGTGAAGTAAATGACCAATCCCACCAGAAGCCAACTGATCATCACAATCCACGTGATCAGCTCCAACCGCGTCATCAGGAAAATCGCGGAGAGAATGCCGAGAATCGGCACCAGGGGAACAAAGGGCGTCCGGAACGGCCGCTTCATTTCGGGATGGCGCACGCGCAACACCCATACGCCCGCACTCACAATGGTGAAGGCCAGCAGCGTCCCGATATTGACGAGTTCCGAGAGACGCTCAATGTTCAGGAACGCGGGCATGATCGCCGCAAATGATCCGAAGACGATTGTGGTGATCCATGGCGTGCGGAACTTAGGATGCACTGCCGAGGCCCACTTCGGTAGTAATCCATCTTTAGACATCGAGTAAAAGACGCGCGTCTGACCCAGCAACATGACGAGCATGACGGTGGCCAGGCCAAATACCGCGCCAATCTTGACCAGAAGGGATCCCCAACTAACTCCCGTGGCATCGATTGCCAAAGCCACTGGCGCCGACACGTTCAGGGTTTTGTAGCTAACCAGGCCAGTGAGCACAAGGGAGACAAGAATGTAGAGGATGGTGCAGACGACGAGCGAACCAAGGATGCCGATCGGCATATCGCGACTGGGGTTCTTGGCTTCCTGCGCAGCAGTGGATACCGCGTCGAAGCCAATATAGGCGAAGAAAATCGATGCCGCTGCGGTCGGTATACCAAGCAAGCCGAAGTTGCCGTGTCCGTCGGCTGGCGGAATAAAGGGATGCCAATTCGCATTCGCTATCGCGGGATGCTGAAAGAGGAAGTAGCCGCCGACGACGAGAAAGATCCCGACAATGGAGACTTTAATGATGACCACAGCCGAATTGAAGTTGGCCGACTCCTTGATGCCGATTACGAGAATCGTGGTAATCACAATGACAATGCAAACCGCTATCAGGTTGAAGAAGCCCGTGGCATGAGGCAAGCCCGCGTCGCTGACGCCCGGCGGAAGGGACATCAGCTGGAGCCATTGGTCGTGATAGAAGACCAAGGTGGTACCCGTGGTGGCTGTGAGCTGGGGCGGAATGTAGATGTGGAACTGTTGCAGAAGGCTGTTGAAGTACCCGGCCCATCCCGAAGCGACAGTGGACGCGCCAAATGCGTATTCAAGGCAAAGGTCCCAACCAATGATCCAGGCCACTAACTCGCCGAGCGTCGCGTAGCCGTAGGTGTAGGCTGAGCCGGCGATGGGAATAATCGACGCAAACTCCGCATAACACAGCCCCGCGAACCCGCAGGTCAATCCGGCCACCACAAAACTCAGGGCAACCGCCGGGCCCGCGCGCAGCGCGGCAGCCTGTCCTGTGAGAGTGAAGATGCCGGCTCCAATCACAGCCCCGATGCCCAGCGTGATAAGGTTCAGTGCGCTGAGCGAGCGCTTCAGGGTATGCTCACCCTCTTCGCACGCCTCTTGCGTCAGCATGGACATCGGTTTGATTCGAAGAAGTCTGGACATGAACGCGGGACGCCTCCTCAAGAATTGAGATTGGAACCTGGAACCAATGCGCGCGCGGAATGACGCGACCAGAGAAAAAAGACCGGAATCCCGAGCAGGACAAGCACGAGACCTGGCCACGTGTACTGGGGCTTGTACCGCAATAATACGATACAAATCCACGAAGCCATGACGATGTAGATCGCCGGAAGCACAGGATAGCCCAGCGCTTTGTACGGTCGAGGCGCATCCGGCTCTTTGAATCGCAATACGAAGAGCCCCGCAATGGTGAGGATATAGAAGACCAGGACTGCGAAAATGATGTAATCGAGCAGCTGGCTATACGATCCTGATACGCACAGCACCACCGTCCATGCGGCTTGCACCAGGAGGCCCGCAGCGGGCGTGCGATAGCGCGGATGTAGCTTGCCAACCGACTTGAAGAAGAGTCCATCCTGACTCATGGCGTAGTAGACTCGCGCCCCAGCCAGCGACATGCCATTTGCGCAGCCGAAGGTTGAGACGAGAATCGCAGCGGCCATCATGTAAGCGCCGCCCGTATGAAAAATCACTTCCAGTGCCGCCGTACCCACGCGATCCTCAGACGCATATTGCAAACCGCGAGCCAGCGCTGTAGTTCCGAGCGGGTCGCCGTGCATCGGCAAAACAAGAAGATACGCCAGCGACGCCAGAAAATAGGTGACCAAGACGAAGCCTACACCGAGAATCAACGACAGCGGAATGTTGCGCCTCGGATTCTTCACTTCTCCGGCCGTAAACGTGATGTTGTTCCAGGCGTCCGCCGAGAACAACGATCCAACTTGCACAACCGCCAAAATCACCAGTACGTTCACCAGCACAATCGGACCGCCCATACCCACTTGAACCGGATGCAAGGAACTCCAACCCGAGTTCTTCCAGAATTCACGCAGCCCGTCGCCAAAATTAGCATTCCACGCCGTCGCATTGCGCCCTATTGTGAACGCCAACACGACCAACGCTGCCAGCGAGAGCGCCTTAGCCGAGGTGAATATGTTCTGGATCAAGGCGCCAAGATTCACGCCGAAAACATTCACCACTGCCAGAAAGACTGCCACAATCATTCCTGCCAGGTTGGCCGTGTTCACGCCAATTTCCATGTTGCCCAGCACCATGGGTCCAACCTGAAGCGCGGGCACGTGCGCGATGTGCCACAGCCAGTGTGTTGTTGACACCGATGGAAAAAACACACCGAGAAACTTGCCGAAAGCCACGCAGACCGCGGCAATTGTCCCCGTCTGAATGACGAGGAACAACGTCCAGCCGTACAGAAACCCCCACAGCGGACCCAGCGACTCGCGTATATAGACGTATTGCCCTCCCGCCTTGGGCATCATCGCTGCCAGCTCGCCATAGCTCAGCGCGCCGATCATCGTCATCACGCCCGTGACCACCCACGCTGCGAGAAAGAGCGCCGGCGAATTGGTGCCGCGGGCGATATCGGCATCCACAAGAAAAATGCCGGACCCAATCATGGATCCGGCAACGATCGCGGTCGAACTGAACAGTCCGAGGCTTTGCACCATTTCTGGTGCATCGGCTGCTGCTGCAACTTGCCTCTGGGATGTGAGGTTAGTGGGAGTCACCTTGCACGGTTTTACCGGAAATACATCAGAATGTCTCGTTCTTTTTGCCGTCGCCGAACAAAGGCCGCTGCACTCAATTGAGTGCTGACCGCCACCGTCGGAACTCGGCCGCCGGATTTGAGGTGCGGAAAATCGCCGCCGAGACGGCAACCGTACTCGCCCCAGCCGCAAGAACAAGGGGCGCGGATTCGAAAGTGATGCCGCCAACGGCCACCAGTACTACGTCAGGGCCTGCCTGCTCACGCAACCGACTAACGCCCTGCGGCCCAATGCTTGCTTTGGTCGTCTGCTTCGTGGCCGTCGGATACACAGGGCCAATCGAGAAATAGTCGGCTGGTTCTTTCAGTATCCCTGGTACCAGCGATTCGCTTCCCCCAAAGGTGCCCACGATGCGGCCAAGCCCCAGGAGCCCCCGTGCCTCGGATGGGCTCACGTCGCCGGAATCGACATGGACCCCATCAAACTCTAATTTGTCAACTAAATCGACGCGGTCATCGAGAATCAACTTGATGTTTCGCTGGGGCATCGCTGCACGCAAGATCACCGCGTCCGCCAGGATTTCTGAGTCTGTTCCGATCTTGTTTCGATACTCCAACAGCGCCACGCCGGCATCCGCCAGTGACTCTCCGAGGCGGCGCAGGTACATCGCGCGGTCGGCTGTGGAAATTGTGGAAGAATCCAGAATCGGATAAAGCTTCGGAAAATGAAAGCTCATGGGAAAAGAATAAGTGGCGCCCCCTCGAACTGTCAGTGAAGGCCGAAGACGTGCGGGTCCATGGCAATGATCGATAGGACTCGCACCGGGTGTATACTTGCCCGTCTTTTGAGAGCTTGACAATTCCACGGTCTAAGTTTGATCCACGCAGGCGAACGCCGTTTTAGGGTTCGTTCGGGGGGAAGAATGGAAACGTTATCACGTCGAGATATTTTGAAGTCCAGCCTCCTTGTTCCCGCCGTTGCCGCAGCCAGCGGCATCGCTCCCATCGGCGTCGCCATGGAAGCTGTTGCAGAAGGTTCTGGTCCTCTCACACCAATGGTTCAGGATCTCCCAACCGCCAACAGGCCGGCAGACCCATCTTCAGGCGAGTTGCGCGAGCGGTTGCTCATGGACTTCGATTGGCGTTTTCATTTCGGCAATGCCAACGATCCTGCGAAGGATTTCGGATTCGGCGCGGGACGGTCGGGAACGTTTCAGAAGACGGGCAATTTTCTTCCTGCCGGAACCCTGGCATTCGACGATGGCGATTGGCGCAGTGTGAATCTGCCACACGATTGGGCGGTTGAACTCGAATTCAAGAACGACCCGGCACTGGCCAGCAAGGGGTTTTACCCGCTCGGTCGAAACTATCCGGAAACTAGCGTCGGATGGTATCGCCGTGTCTTCGAACTCCCAGCCGCGGATGCGGGCAAACGGATCATCATCGAATTCGACGGCTCGTATCGAGAGACCATGGTCGTCTTCAACGGCTTCTACATTGGCCGCCACAGCGGCGGATACGACCCATGCAGTTTCGACGTCACGGATTTCGCCACTCCCGGCGGGCGGAATGTGCTTCTGGTCCGTGTTGATGCCACATCGAGCGACGGATGGTTTTATGAAGGCGCAGGCATCTACCGGCACGTCTGGCTCGTGAAAACAAACCCGGTCCACGTGAAGAAGTGGGGCACATTTGTCTCCGCCAAGGTCGATTCGGGTAGCGCTACGCTCTCAATTCGAACTGAAGTACGGAACCATGCGGCCGTCCCGAAGAACGCGCGCGTCGTCTCGACGATTCTGGACCCTTCGGGAAAACCTGTTGCCAAAGGGGCTACAGCCGAGGCCGCCATTCCTGCGGGAGACGAAAAGCAATACGAACAGACCATCGCAGTCAATCGACCGATGCTTTGGTCGCTTGAAGAGCGGAATCTGTACAAGCTCATTACCGAGATTCGAGTGGGCGGCGAGGTCGTTGACCGTTACGAAACTCGCTTCGGCATTCGCTCGCTGAAATTCGATCCGGAACAGGGATTGTTCCTGAATGACAAGCCAGTGAAGCTGAAGGGTACCTGCAATCACCAGGATCATGCAGGTCTCGGAGCTGCGTTGCCCGATGCCGTCCAGTACTATCGCATTCGCAAACTTCAGGAAATGGGCTGCAATTCCCTGCGGACGTCGCACAACCCTCCCACCTCGGAACTACTTGATGCGTGCGACGAGTTGGGCATGCTGGTCTTCGATGAGACGCGCATGATGTCCTCCAACCCGGAAGGTCTGGCTCAGTTCGGCGATCTTGTTCGGCGCGATCGCAATCATCCCTCGGTCTTCATGTGGTCGATGGGCAATGAAGAGGGCCAGGCCAACACCGAAAAGGGCCTGCACATCCTTACCGCGATGAAGGCGGTCGCGACTGAACACGATGGCTCACGTCCCGTGTCGATTGCGCCTATCCGCGCCATTGGCGTGGGTGGTCTGGTCGAATGCGACGTGATGGGTTACAACTACATGGATCCCGAGGCGGAGGCTTATCACAAAGCTCATCCAGACAAGCCGGTCATGGGCACCGAGACTGTGAGCGCGGTAGGCACCCGCGGAATCTACATCACCGATCCCGAAAAGGGGTTTGTCGGATCGTACGATCCCTACACCACCACAGGCCGCGCTTCGGCTGAAGGGTGGTGGAGCTTCTGCAATTCCCGCGAATGGCTGATGGGCGGATTTGTGTGGACGGGATTCGATTATCGTGGCGAGCCATCTCCCTACGAATGGCCCAACATCGGGTCGCAATACGGGATCATCGACACCTGCGGATTCCCCAAAGACACCTTCTTCTATTACCAGGCTTGGTGGACCTCCAACCCCGTCTTGCATGTGTTTCCTCACTGGAACTGGCCAGGCTACGAAGGAAAAGAGATCGCTGTCTGGGTTCACTCCAACCTTGAAAAGGTGGAACTGTTTCTCAATGGAGAGAGCCTGGGCGCGAAGGAGATGAAGAAGGATTCGCATCTGGCATGGAATGTGAAATACGCTGCAGGAACCATCGAAGCGCGAGGATTCAAAGGCGGCCAGGTGGTGATGACGGCCAAGCGCGAAACCACGAGCAGCCCTGCCAGGCTGGTATTAACTGCCGATCGCAAAGAAATCTCCGGGGATGGCGAAGACGCCGCCATGTTCTCCGTCGAAGTGCAGGATGCCCAGGGCAGAATCGTGCCCATCACGGACAATGAGGTGACTTTCCAAGTGACCGGCGCCGGCAAACTGATTGGCGTTGGCAATGGCGATCCGACGGATCACGCGTCCGACAAGGGATCGTCGCGAAAAGCCTTCTGCGGTCTCTGCATGGCAATCGTCCAGTCGGAGAAAAGCGCAGGCGATCTCACCGTCGAGGCAACTTCGCCAGGGCTCACGGCGGCCAAGATGACCATTGCAGTGAATTCCGTGGCACTGCGTCCGCAGGTTTCGGCATGGGAGCGCGAAGTTCTGAAAGGCGCTGGTATCACGGGCCTCTGGCGGCCTGTTCCAGGCGGCGGTGCGGCAACAGGCTTGATGGCGCTGATTGCCGGGGAAGGCACGACGGTCTTTTCGCTTCGTCAGGACGGAGATCGGCTGTCTGGCACTACCGAAGGTACGGGCGCGGGATTCTTTGGTGGAAACGACGCTCCAATTCCCATCGAAGACGGCAAGATCGAGGGCAACCAGATCTCGTTCAAAGCCGGAAACAACACTTTCTCAGGAACAATCAGTGGAGAACAGATCGAACTCGAGCGATCCATCAATTTGGGGTTCAGGATGCCGGTCGCTCAGCAGCCAACGGGACCGCGCCCCGCGATTGGTCCCCCGCCAGATGGATCGGATCCCTCCTTCAACGCTTCGATTCGAAGAATGCCGCAACTCAAGTTGGTCCTGCGCCGCGTCGAGCGGTAAGAGCGCGAAGGCATTCGGACCTATGCGCGCACACTGAGATTCTCCCAGTTCTTCTTTGCGGTAAGAGCTGGGAGACATCTGCTGGACTTCATTGCTTCAATCACATCTCGTCCGCTGAAGGCCCGTAGCAACCAGGGAGTTTCTGGCCAAGAAGACGCACGTACACGCCCAGCTGGGCGCGATGATGGACCAGATGGTTCACGACCCAGGTGCGCCAGACGCCATACTTCGAATCGTCGATCCAGACCTGATCGCCCGCGACAAACTTCCAGTTGGAATCCCACTTCTCCGGCGTCATTTTTGAGAGCGCGCTCTTCGCGTCAAGCACCTGCCTGTCAAATCGTTCCAGCAGCGCCGCTTTCGTCGTCGGGTCAGTCGGGTTCATCTCAGGATTCCAATCCAGACGGTCCACGGTGAGCGCATGCAGCGCCCAGTCGCCATTGGTGTCGGACACGTGTGCTGCCAGACGGCCCAGCGTCATCGATTTTTCATGTGGCTTCCAGCCCAAGTCGGCGTCGGCTGGAATTGCATCCAGTATCTTGCGCGTCGTTGCGGTCTCTCGTTCGTACTCGGCAATCAGTTCTTTCTGAAAGTCCATTCGGGCAACCTCCAAGTTGCGAAGCCAGCATACCGGAAATTGCTGTGAAAAGGCGAACAAAAGGCGATAATTTATGGCAGTTTCATTAGCTCAGCCGTTGAGGCGTCGGATCGAGCTCCGCAGACTGGTGAAATATTCTGCAACTTGGCGAGGATTTTGGAGCACTGCGGTTATTGCCGCATCAGTCACCCCATAGGGGGGTGCCCGATGGTCCGGTCGGACACATTCCCCACAGATCGCCCGGACGGGACATAGCTGGTCGAAACTGGCGCGCGTGCGCAAATGTCGAGACAGTTTCATTGTGCACCGGAGGGCGGAAATGATCTGCAAGAGAATCATGCGCCAAGGTGTGAGGCAAGCAGGTTCGGCGATTCTGAAGATCGCTGACGCCAAGGCGTATTCACAGGACTCATCCGAACAGGCCAAGATCTCGCCTGAGGGCGCCGCCGTCGCAATCTCACTGCAGTGCCTTCTTCGTATCCTTGCCGATGTCTTCAACCCCAACTGCGGTCTTCTCCCCTGCCTTCTCTGTATAGCGAACACTGAGTTGCGATCCCTCCTTTATCCCTTCTCCCCCAAGTTTGGTCCCGTGCCATGTTGTTTTCCCGGTCCATTTAATGGTGTGCTCAGTTCCATCGCCGGCTTTGACGATCACTTTCCTGGAGTCTTTGTCGACGTGCTTCACGACTCCCGAAACGATATGGACGGCGTCCTTATCTTCCGCGGACGCGTTCGTCAAGACAGCCAAAGAGGTGAACGCAAAGAGACAAAACACGACAGCACGGCGACTATGAAGTTGCATGGCTTTCCTCCTTCGGTATTTCGGTGTGTGCCGGTACATAGCGTTGGAGGCCTCGCAGCCTCTGTGAACACCTGTCCCCAGCCCGGTTGGGTCTGCTGTTGGTAAGGATGCTCCGCACAGCGAAGTGTTTCGAAAAACTTGTAAGACTAGGCTCAAGAGATCGGTTGGTTCGGGAACAGGCTGGTCCGGCTCCATCGTGCGAGCTCGCACCTAATTATTGTCAGGGAAAGCGGACTTATTTTGCGCAAAAAGCAGAGTTTGACAGGAATCTACTTAGGTCGAACCTTATCGCTTGAATCGCTACGGCTAGAGCAGGTCTTTCGGTTCAACAATCGCGCGACCAAAGATAATCCCCTGGCGGACGCGTATGTAGGCCAGCGGAGTTGCCATTCTCCCGAAATGGTTGCCGGGGTAATCCCGGGAACAAAGGACACCCACGCTGTAGTATGTCATGTAACCATTTGGTTGCTAACTATGCTCACCCCAATTAGAGTGTGTCTTTTATTTGCCCTGATCTCAAGCCCAAGCCTGTTCGGCGCGGATTTTGATCTGAAGGTAACCGACAAGGATTATCTCGATACCCAGGGTTTTAGTGTTTTCCTCTACGACAGCACGTACCATCCCGTTTTCGTAGACCAGAAGAACACAGCCATGGAGATGATTCTTCATGGGGCAGCGCATCGCCACGAACGGCGACGTGCGCCTGATGCCAACTCCCGAACAGTGGGATTTGGTGGCAACGCTGAAAGGGCGCGAAGCCGACAAGGCGAACGACAGGCTCACCGCCAACCTGGCTTTCCCGACATTCGATCTGAGCTACACCCTGGAAGTGGCAGCGGAACCAGGCGGGGTGAAAGTCAGCATCAATCTCGACAAGCCGCTGCCGGAGAAACTGGCCGGGCGCGCAGGCTTCAACCTGGAATTCCTGCCCTCGATTTACATGGGCAAGGCTTACCTGGTGGACGGAAGCAAAGCCGGCATCTTCCCGCGAACGCCTGAACGATCCGATGGTCAAGGTGTTGCCGCTGCCCGATGAGCCGAAAAAGGCCTACTACCTGGAGGACTGGGATAAGGCCAAGGGATACACAGAGCCGCTGCCGTTTGCCGAGGGTAAGAGCATCACCCTGGGGGTAGACGACGCGCTGGCTCGGGTCAACGTGAAGTCGGATACGGCGGACCTGATGCTCTTCGATGGACGGGACCGGGCGCAGAACGGCTGGTTCGTGTTGCGTTCGCTGATCCCTTCGGGCAAAACGACGGGCGCCATCGTGTGGCATATCCGGCCGGACGTGATTCCGAACTGGACGCGGCCACCGATGATCGCGCACAGCCAGGTCGGCTATGCGCCGGAATTCTCCAAAAGGTGGCGGTGCTCGAACTCGACCCGAAATACAACGGTCCGAAGACGGCCAAAGTGCTGCGCTTGATGGAGGACGGATCTTACAAGCAGGTGTTCGAGGGCCCGATCACGCCTTCAACGCCCTGGCTACGGTATGTCTATTCGAAATTCGACTTCACTGCGGTCAAGGACCCGGGCCTTTATGTCATCGAGTATGCGGACCAGCGTACGGCGCCCTTCCCGATCGCAGAGAACGCTTACGCGAACATCTGGCAGGACAGCCTGGATCATCACCTTGCGGAGCAGATGGATCACGTTTCCGTTCGCGAAGGCTACCGCATGTGGCACGGCGCTTCGCACCTGGATGACGGGCGGATGGCGCCGGTGGTTGGAGAGCAATTCGACGGCTGGTATCAGGCCACGGCAACCGATGGAAAGTACAAAGGTGGCGATCACATTCCAGGGATGAATGTAGGCGGCTGGTACGACGCAGGCGACTTCGATCTGGAAGAACCGGCACAACTGAGCGTGATTCAGAGTCTGGCTCTGGCGTATCGCGAGTTCAATCTCAAGTACGACGAACTGACGGTGGATGAAGGCGCGCGCACGGTGGAGATGCACCGGCCCGATGGCGTGCCGGATACGGTCGAACAGGTCAAGCACGGCGCCCTGCTTATCCTGGCGCAGTTCCATAATATCGGCCACGCGATCCGCGGCACGCACGAGCCAGATCTGCGCCAGTACACGCAGGTGGGTGACGGAGCGTCGAAGACGGACGGACGCATCTACGACCCGAAGCTCGGTCCGAACGAAGTGAAGGGCGACTACTCCGGCAAGCCGGATGATCGTTGGATCTTCACGACGAATAGCCCGTACTTCCAGTGGAACGCCATCGCAGCGCTGGCTGCGGCAGCCGATGTGTTGAAGGGCTATGACGACCCATTAGCGAAGGACTGCCTGGAGACCGCGATCAAAGCATGGAACGACGAGAAGGCTCACCCGACGCCGAATCAGTTGCCCGGCTTCGGCGGAGGTGCTCCCGCAGGGGGCGTTCTGGCTGCGTCTCAGGGTGTGGTGTCTGGCGCTCATAACGGACGGGGCAACCCGGGTGGGGCGGCAAGTTCCGGCACGGCGAGCGCACAACCAGCGCCGCCGGCTGGATTCGACCGGGCCGCGTTCACGGCCAACCTGGACTGGGCCGCGGCGCTTGAGCTCACCATTGCCACGCATGGCGCAGAGCCCTACAGATCGCGTCTGAAGGAGTTGTTCCCCCAGGTGATCACCCCGCAGCAGATGGGTTTCCGCGGTTGGACGGCAGTGCGGGCATTGCCGTATCTGGACGCGAGCGCGAAAGATCAGATGCGGGAAGCGGTGAAGACCTACATGGCGGCCGAGGACAAGCACCTGGACGCCACTCCGTTTGGCGTGCCGCCGAGCCTGGGTACCTGGGGCGGGTCGGGCGCTGTGGTCGACATGGCCATCCGGATGTATTTTCTGCACAAAGCGTTTCCGGATCTCGTCGGTCCCGAATATACGCTTCGCGCGGTCAATTACGTTCTCGGCACACACCCGGTATCCAGTACTTCGTATGTAGCGGGTGTCGGTACGGTCTCGAAGACCAAGACGTACAGCAACAACCGCGCCGACAATGCTTACATTCCGGGCGCCGTGATTCCGGGATACATCGTCATCAAGCCGGACTTTCCGGAGTGCATCGACGACTTCGGATTCCTCTGGTTCGAGGATGAAGCGGTCGTAGCCGGGTCGGCAAGCTGGGTCGTGGCCGGCAACGCTGCAGACGCGATCATTAAGGAATCGAAGTAGGTGCAGCAGTCGCATGGGTCGCGGGTCGTTGCTCGTGCGCCGAAGCCATTTGGCCGGGCTCGGAGTAAACGTCGATAGCCAACGGAAGTCGGGTTGCGTTGAGAGATTCGCCTAAAAGCAATCGTCGAGAAGGTGGAAAAAGGATAGAAGTTCCTGAAGGAATGGACTTCTTAGTTAGTCATCGATAGATGCGAGTTATCCACGGGGCTCTTCACTGCGGCAGCGCGAAGGCCATATACGCGCCGCCGGCAGGCGATTTGGGATCGCGCCCACCACTCGAAACCGTTACGACATACTGTCGCCCGTCAATCATGTACGTCGAAGGAGTCGCCATTCCCGCGAATGGTAACTCAAACTCCCAGAGTAGCTCGCCGGTCCGCGTGTCAAATGCGTGGAACTTGCGGTCGTACACCGTGGCGCCAATAAACAAAACTCCGCCTGCAGTCACAATCGGGCCTCCATAATTCTCCGTGCCCGTGTTCTTCATTCCCTGCCTGGCCAGATCCGGATACTCTCCGAAAGGGATCTTCCACAGGTACTTCCCTGTTTTCAAGTCAATTGCGCTGAGGGTTCCCCAAGGCGGAGCAATCGCTGGATAGCCGTCCGGATCAAGGAATTTGCGATAGCCGGTGAATGTATACCGATCCTGCCCAGACTCTTCGGGTTGAGATGGCGCGCCCGCCTGTGCCCCGAGATAGCGCAACAGCGCTTCCAGGTCAGGTCCCACGAGATCGGGCATCGGCGGCATTCTTCCCTTGCCTCCGTGAACGAGCTCCGTGATCTGCGGCCCGGTGAGCCTGTTGCCCACGCCCAGGAGCATAGGAAAGGCCGGCGGAATTCCTTCTCTGCGATCGCCGTGGCAGATCGCGCACCGGTCGCTATACACTGCCGCTCCAGCCGCATCAGTTCCCTCCTTCAATTGCTCCTGAGGCGAACCTAGCTCGGATTTCGATCCCGCGGAGCCGCCGGTGTGCAGATAGTCGAGCAGCGCCTGCAGATGCTCGTCCGCGATGTTCGGAAACGAGGGCATGCGCTCTGTTCCCGCATGAATGGTGTCTGTAATTTTTTGCGCAGTCAGCCGTTTGTCGATATCGACCAAACTAGGAAAGTCAGGCGGAGCACCGGCTCGATCCGCGCCGTGACACATGGCGCATTGGTCCTGATAGATCTGTTCTCCAAGGCCGGCTTTCGTCTCACGCGGAATGAGGCCCCCGGTCCACGCCATCTCATTTGCGTTGACGAAGAGGACTCCCGCAACGGGGTCAACTGCGGGTCCGCCCCACTCCGCGCCGCCATCGAATCCGGGCAGCACGACGGTCTGCAGACCGACTGCGAGAGGCAGGAATTGCCCGTCACTCCGGAACTCGCGAAACGTCTTCAATGCCCATGCATGCGCCTCTGGAGTGCGCGTGGTCAGCATGTTCTCGGTCAGCTGCTGGCGCGCGTAGGGCTCGGGCCAATCGGGCAATGGCTGCGTGGGAGCCGTCATTTCGCCGGGAACCGTGCTGGCTGGATACGGATGCTCGTGGATCGGGGCCAGCGGCTCGCCGGTGAGGCGGTTGAAGAGATAGAGCCAGCCCTGCTTGGTCGTCTGCGCGAGCCCTTCCACGGGCTTGCCGTCGCGCTTGAACGTGAACAGCGCCGGTGGTGACGGAAAATCCCGATCCCAGACGTCGTGATGCACGCCCTGAAAATGCCAGAGAAGTTTTCCTGTCTCCGCATCGAGAGCAAGGATCGTGTTGGCGTAGAGATCGTCGCCGACGCGATCTCCGCCGTAGAAATCCATCACTGCAGAACCCGTTGGCGCGTAGAGAATGCCGCGCTGCGTGTCGAGCGTCATCCCCGCCCAGTTGTTGGCTGCGCCCGCCGTCTTCCACGCATCTTTCGGCCATGTTTCGTAGCCGGGTTCACCGGGTAGAGGGATGGTGTGGAAGACCCAGCGAAGCAGGCCGGTGTGCACATCGTAGGCGCGAATGTATCCGGGCGGCGCGGGATGCGTCTCGGGATTGCGGCCGCCGACGATGATCAGGTCCTTGTAGACGATTCCGGGCGTCGTGAGGGCAATGGACTGTGTTTGGTAGTCACGTCCCAACCCTTTTCGAAGATCGATGCGGCCAGATTCACCAAACGTCGCGATCGGCTTGCCGGTCTCGGCGTCGAGGCAATAGAGGAAGTTCATGATGCCTGCAAAGAGGCGCTTCTCCTTGCCGTCGGTCCAATACGCAAAACCGCGCGCGGGCTGTGTCCCGCCGGCACCGGAGTCGAACTTCCATTGGAGTTTGCCGGTGGCGGCGTCCAGCGCAATCACCTTTTGCGTCGGCGTGTAGCCATAGAGCGTACGCCCGACGATCATCGGATTGGTTTGTATCTGACCGGTTTCGCCGGTATCGTAACGCCACGCCGTTTGCAGCTTGTGCACGTTGGCACGGTTGATCTGCTTGAGCTTCGAATAGTGGTCGCCGTTGACGCCACCGTTGTAAGCAGGCCAATCGACGGTTTTCTGGCCTGCAACGGCAGCTCCTGACACCGCCATCAAGGCAGCGGTCAAGGCAATTCGGATCCATTGCGCCTTACATATCACTCAGCTATCCCACGTACTTAATCAATTGCATGAACCCGTAATCCATGTGCAGTTGCTGGTGACAATGCCAGAGCGTGTCACCAGGATTATCTGCCGTGAAGTCCACGGCCACCCTATCAAGGGGCATGACGTTGATGACATCCTTGCGCAGGCCGCTCATCGTCTTGCGCCCGATTTGCGCAACCTCAAAGGTGTGCCGGTGCAGATGAATGGGGTGCTGATCGCCACTGCCGTTGCGCAGCAGCAAGCGATAACGGCGGCCGGCGTGGACCTGGATGGGATCGATGTCCGGCCACGACTTGTTGTTGACTGTCCACGTATCGAACTTCGAGCCATTCATAGGACCGATGTCGCG
Source organism: uncultured Acidobacteriaceae bacterium (assembly GCA_963745845.1). Lineage (GTDB taxonomy): Bacteria > Acidobacteriota > Terriglobia > Terriglobales > Acidobacteriaceae > Telmatobacter. The sequence goes on from CAVUZE010000008.1 coordinate 2,246,823, forward strand.
GAAGGTGAGCGTGATCGTCTCGTCGGGCGCTGGAACCGGCTCGGCATTCGCGAAGAGGCTGTAGTCCCAGGTTGCTGGCGCCGGATCGAGCCAAACGGGTGAGCCGGTCTTGCCTGCATATTCCACTACGATACCCAGGCCCATCGTGCGTGCCGCGGCCAGTGTGGAACCCAGCACCCACACTCCCGGCGAATTCATTTCGACGATAGCATCGACGCGCTCGGCAACAGCAAGGGAAAGAATTTCGACCGATGCGCGATGCGGAACCGGGTTGCCATCTGTCGCGATGACCGTGAATTTGTGGCCTGGTAGCGCGAGTTGGACGTTTTCGGTTGCGCTGGCGTTGAGGAGATGCAGGAGAACGCGCTGCCCTTGCTTCACCCGGATTGGCTTGCCTGCTCCAAGCATGTGCTGATTGACGGTCGCGTACTTGTAACCGACGTCAGAGCCAGCCGTGAGAGGCTGATTCGCCGAAGACTGGCGCATGGTTTCAGCCATGGGGACGAAGCTGGGTTCCCAGTGATGAATGGCGAGGAAGACCTCCTGGTCGTAGGCTCCAGCAGCGGTTGGACTGGATTTCCCTTCTACAAGAAGAAAGCCAAATTGGCCGCTGTAGGTGCCCAGCGCCAGGTTCCCGCCAGCGCCGGCGTGCGTGTGGTACCAGCGAGTGCCTGCGGGGCGCGGCGTAAAGGTGTAACGCAACTCTGCGCCGGGCGCGATCATCGGCGAGCCCTCTTCCATGGCGCCGTCGTTGAGCGAGTCGATTGCGAGGCCGTGCCAGTGAACGATGTCCGGTTCGGTTCCAGCGTTGGTTACGTCGATGGTGACCGGAACGCCTTCCCGCACGCGAAGAATCGGGCCTGGAACCTGACCATTGTACGCGCGGGTATGGATCACGACACCGGGCGCAATATCAATGCTGCAAGGTTGAATGTTGAGCCTGTAATCGGGCTTCGCCGCGTCGCCGGCAGAGCCGAATGCGTTCGGTAAAAGACCTGCTGCGGACGCCAGACTCCCGCAGACTGCAACACCGCCCTGGCGCAGAAACTCTCTACGAGTTGCCATGAATCTCCGAAATCCTCATCGCCGAATTCTTACACAATGGACTTGCCTTCTGGAGGTTTCGAGGTTCCGCCGCGAGGTGGGTTTCTGTTCTACTTCTGAGGGGTGGTGGCGCCGGCTGCCTGGAAGTCCTTGTAATCCCGGGTGACGAACTGATGACGAACGGAGTAGTGGCTCGCGAAGGAGTCGGCGTTGGGGACAAGCTCAGCGATGGTCACGGAGCGCACGGGGACGTAGAAGTGGTTGCCGCGGATGGGCATTGGGACGTAGTCGATGCGGATGTCCTCGTAGTGGACAAAGTCCGTAGGCTTGAATTCGGCCTCGACGATGGTGCGAATCACGACGCCGGAATCAGGATCGAGGAATAGCTCACCGTGGTAGCCGGACTTGGCGTTGAAGGGCTTCCAGTCGGATAGGCTGGCAATGTTGCCGTTGTCGACCGGTTGCGAAACGCTGCCGTTGTAGAGGACGTTGCCGACGCTGGAAGTTTGAGGGAAGCAGCAATAGCTGATGGCATAGTGGGATTTCTTCTTATCGACGGCGAAGGCGAAGACGGCGGTCTGGTGGCCGGTGATGGTTTCCCAGCGGAGGAATTTGGGATTTCCAGAGGAGACGGCCTCACTCATCAGGAGATTGAGCGGAAGGAATGGCAGCATGGAGTTGACGAGATTGTTGCGCCCCCAGGGAGTGGTGTCCTTGCCGCCCGGTTTTTCGATACCGTTGTCGATCTCGACCGCGTCGGTGTGGGTGTTCATGAGGCGGACGTACTGGCGGATTTGCTGCCAGAGAGTGTCGCTGTCATTGACGGCTTTAACGCTGGCGCCACTAAAGGACTCGATGGTCTCGACCCCATCCTGGAAGCGGGCGACGAGACGAGTGGCGGTGAGCCGAGGCAACTGAGGGTAGGTTTTGGCGGCATAGTCCTGGGCCTTGGCAAGGAGAGCCTGCTGGGCGGCGACGTCGGGAGGAGCGGTTTTCGGCAGGTCGGTGTCAGGCGGGGCGAGCATGGCGCTGCGCGCCTCAAGCACGTACATCTGCTCGGTGGCTAGCGGTCCAGTAACGAGGTTGACCATGCTGTTCATGGTGTCGGTGGTCAGTTCTTCCGTCAGCTCGATCTGTTTCAACTCGTTGGCGACCTGTTCGTCGCTTTTCTGAGAGTGTTGCAGGCCTGCAAGCACATCCTGCAATTGACCCACAGTCATTTTTCTTGTGCCGGCCAGCAAGAGGGTGGGGGCAACTGCTACAAGTAGAAGAATCCATTTGAAGCGCTTCATAGTGTCATCCTGGGTAAAATTGCGAACACAACGATTGTAGCGATTGGTCGTGGGATTTGCCTTGGACGACTCCATCGGAGACGAACGAGATCGATCGGATCACGAGAAGCAGAGGCGTCCACTATTCTGTGGCCGGTGAACAGAGTTTTGTGGAGAATGGTTTTCTCTCCCCGAGGAGGTTTTATGAAAGCGCGACCGGCGATCTGGGTTGTTGCGGGGTCTGCCCTGCTGCTGTTCTCACAGGCCAACGCCGCAGACGCACCTGCCGGCAAGTTCGACGGCAACTGGAATACGCACATGGCGTGCGAGGCCCACGGTGAGACGCCGGCGTATGCGTGGGATTTTCCCAGCGCAATCAAGGCCGGCGTGTATCACGGGCAGCACAGCGCGCAAGGCGAGGCGGGCTACCTTGTGATCGACGGCCCGATTGGCAACGACGGCAATGCAAAGCTATCGGCCAAAGGCACGGTGACACAGAGCCATGCGCATGGCGTCTTTGCGATGAAGGGGAACAACTACAGCTACACGATCAAGGCGCAGTTCACCGATACCAAGGGCACGGGGACGCGGGATGAAGGCGTCGGCATTCTGGGCCGGCCTTGCACGTTTGAATTCACGAAACAGGCGGAGGGAGCGGCGGCACCGGCGAACTGAGTCCGACTGTCGTTGTGTCGTAAACAGCAGATCCTTCGCCCCCCAACCCAGCGGCGAAAACCTATCTCTATGGACCCCAAGCTCACCCCAAGGACGAAGTCCTGTCTTGGGGGCCCCGACAGACGCGCAAGTTCTCAGGATGACGCGGTATGGGGCAAGGGGCGGTTGTGGACGACAGGTGGCATCGCTTTCCCAAGTCTCAGAATCCAGACCTGGCGCACCCGTGCATCCGTGAGTGGATGCAAACCCACAACGCGAACGTCTTTGACAATAGCTACTTTGCGCCGTCCTTCTCTATTAGGCGCTGGCGATGGAACCCGCTCATTCTATAACCATTGACATTCCTGCGGGCCGACCTGCCTCGGCTTTACAAAACGGGCATACAATCACAATCTTCGTTTTGCCCATGCTTCAACGTTAGTCCCGCTCTTACTCAGCGTCTACGGCAGTGCAGAACAAACTGCGCAAGCGTAACATCAAACCAGTAGGAGTAACTGAATGAAAACCCTGTCGAGTCTGTCTGGCTGGCCACCTCAAGGAGGCGCTGGACCTTTTGATACGCGCAAAATTGCCTTCGCGAGTTCGCCGGAATTGGTGACCGTAAGGAGTGTCGACAGGATCGTGAACACGCGCGTCGATATAACCTGTGTCTTCGATAATGAAGTCGTGACCTTCCGATTCTTCGCGGCGGACAAGGGAACGGCCGAGAATGTTGCCGAGGTTCTCAGGCGCAACGCGGGGCAAAGCCTGCGTGATCTAGGTATGCTCAAGGTTGCCGAAAGCGTATAGGGACGTCAAAATCTGACGGCTCGTTTTCGACGAGATCGACCGCAACCATGGCCGACTAGGATTGCTCCTTCCCAGGTCTGAGAATCGAGACCTGGGGCACCCGTCTTTGGAACAGGATGAGAGCGTTAGTCGGATGGCTTGGCGAGGAATCGCTCCATGAACTTGGTGTCGAATTTGCCTTCGCGGAAATCCTCATCCTGAAAAATCGCCTGATGCAGGGAGATTGAGGTTTCGATTCCCTGCACCACGAATTGGCTGAGCGCGCGTTCCATGCGCACCATGGCTTCTGCTCGATCGACGCCATAGGTGATGAGCTTGGCGATGAGCGAATCGTAGTACGGCGGGACGACACCTTCTGAGTATTGTGCAGTATCGACGCGCACGCCGTTGCCGCCAGGGACATTGAACGCCGTGATCTTGCCTGCGGATGGCGTGAATTTCTGCGGATGTTCGGCGTTGATGCGGCACTCGATGGCATGGCCCCGCATTTCGAGATTTTTAGGAAGGATGGTGTCAAGGCGCTCGCCGGCGGCGATGCGCAGTTGCGCCTTGACGAGGTCGATGCCGGTGATGAATTCAGTGACCGGGTGCTCCACCTGAATGCGGGTGTTCATCTCAATGAAGTAGAGCTTGCCGTCCTCATCCATCAGGAATTCGACGGTGCCGGCGTTCTGGTAGCCGATGTTCTTGAGGCATCGGCACAAGGTGCGGCCAATCTCTTCGCGCATCTGGGGAGTGACCTGAAGCGATGGCGCTTCTTCAATGAGTTTTTGATGGCGTCGCTGGATGGAGCACTCGCGCTCGAAGAGCGAAACGACGTTTCCGTGTTCGTCGGCGAGGATCTGGAACTCGATGTGGCGCGGCTGCTCGATGAACTTCTCCATGTAGAGCTCGCCATTGCCGAAGGCGTTGGCCGCCTCAGTAAATGCCGCATGAAAAAGATTGGGCAATTCTTCGTCGGTTCGCACGATGCGCATGCCGCGGCCGCCACCGCCGGCCTTGGCCTTGAGGATGACCGGATAGCCGACTTTCTTGGCCCACTGCTGCGCGTCTTCGGCGGTGGAGATGACCCCGTCGGAGCCAGGCAGGATAGGGACTTTAGCATCTTTCATGGCCTGGCGCGCCTTCTCCTTTTCACCCATCAAGCGCGTGACTTCGGGCGGCGGACCGATGAACTTGATATTGGAGGCGCGGCAAACTTCGGCGAAGTTGGCATTCTCGCTCAGCAGGCCATAGCCGGGGTGGATGGCGTCGACATTGGCGATTTCGGCAGCGGAGATCACGGCGGGTACGTTGAGGTAGCTGTCGGCAGGGCGTGGCGGACCGATGCAGATGGCTTCATCGGCGAAGCGCACATGGAGTGAGTTACGGTCGGCTTCGCTGTAGACAGCCACCGTGCGGACGCCGAGCTCCCGGCAAGCGTTGAGAACCCGCAGCGCGATTTCGCCGCGATTGGCAACTAGAACCTTACGAAACATTCAAGACCCTTTGAAAAGCGGCGGAGCTGGCTGGGTTGGCGGAGTTTCGAGACAACGCAGGGAGCAATCGACGATGCGCCGAATACGCTGACCCCTCGACCAATGCTTGTTTCACCTAACCGACCTGGATGGAAAAGAGGGGCTGGCCAAACTCGATGGGCTGCCCATTGGAGACCATGCATTTAACGACCTCTCCGGCAGCATCGGTCTCGATCTCATTCATGAGCTTCATGGCTTCGACGATGCAGATGACCTGTCCCTTCTCGACGCGGTCGCCCGGGTTGACGAAGGGGGGCGCGCCAGGAGATGGAGAGCCATAAAACGTGCCGACAATCGGCGATTTTACGATGTGCAGATCCTCCGCAGGTTCAGGAACAGAATGCGCGACAGGGATCGCGGCCGCTGAAGGACTTGTTTGCGCGTGCGCGGGAGTAGCGGCATGCGGCGCAGATGCCAGCATGCGAGCGAGATCCGACAGGGCCGCCGGAGAAGCCTCCGGCTGATTGAACTTGAGCCGAATTTTGATGTCGCCCCGGTCCAGGTCGAATTCGGCGACCTGGTATTGCTTCAGGAACTCGATCAGTTCTTTCAGATCCTGGATGTCTTGTGGTTTCATTCGTTCCTTGTCTCCCGCACTCGTCGGCGAGAAAAATATTCAAAGTTCGATCAGGGTTTTGGGTGCGGGGGTCAGCACTTGCCCTCCGGACCGTGTCACCGCAACCATATCCTCGATGCGAACACCGAACTCTCCCGGAAGGTAGACTCCGGGCTCAATCGTAATCACCATCCCCGGTGTGAGACGCGCTGCCTGTCCGGTACCGACGCGCGGCGATTCATGAATCTCCAACCCAACCCCATGCCCGGTGGAATGGGAAAATGCTTCAGCTAGACCCGCCCTCCGGAGCACGGATCGAGCTGCCTCGTCGACATCTCCGCAACGGGCGCCGCCGCTCACTGCTGCGACGGCAGCTTCCTGCGCTTCGAGTACTGCCTCGTATGTTTGGCGCTCTTTTGCACTCGGTTTTCCAAGGTGCACGGTGCGCGTCATATCGGAGCAATAACCCTCACGGATTATACCGAAGTCGAGAGTCAGAAAGCCCTTTCGGGGCAGCCGGCTCGCTGTGGCTCTTCCGTGAGGTAGCGCCGAGCGCGGACCGGAGGCGACGATGGACTCAAAGGACATTCCTTCAGCGCCCCACCTGCGGGCCTGGTATTCGAGCTCGGCCGCAACTTCGAATTCGGCGAGTCCGGGACGGATGAATCCGAGAAGATGTTCGAAGAGCTTGCAGCCGAGGAGGGCGGCGTCGCTGAGGATCTTCAGCTCGTCTTCGTCCTTTACCCAACGTAGAGGCTCGACAAGCGGAGCAGCCAACGGAATAAGAAACGTGCGGCGCAGATGCGAGGGCAATGCCGCACGCAGGCGGCTCAATTCGGCAACGGCTGTGCGGGTCGGATCAAAACCGGCTGATTCGACGCCCGCCTGTGCGGCGAGCCAGACGACGGCGTTGCTGGACGGGGCGCTGGAGACGATCTGCACTTTGGCTGCGCTGACTTCTTCCGCGGCCTGGGTCGTGTAGCGCCCATCGGTGAAGAGACGCGCCGCGCGGCGGGTGACGGCGAGAGCGGCGCTGGAGCCGGTGAATCCGCAGAGATAACGGACGTCGGGGAGGTGGGTGATGAGGAGGCCGTGGAGGCCTGCGCGCGTGATACGGCGGCGCAGTTGGCCGATGCGGCGGTTGTGGTCCATCGGGACAGGATAAATCAGCGAGGAAGAGATTAAGAAAGTGAGGGACTGCGGATTTCAGAGGTCAGTTGCCCAGGCTGCTAGTGCAGGAAGTCCGACGGCATTTTTAAATGCGGCGTCATTGCTGACCAAGACGGCTCCGACGGCGATGGCGTGGGCGGCGATTTGTGTGTCGAGTGGGCCGAGCGGCTTGCCGACAGCTTCTTGTTTTGCGCGAAACGCACCGTAGATGACGGCTTCTTCCCTGCCCCATGTCAGGACTTGCAGCCGGCCCAGAAATGCACGCAAGGCGTTGCGGCGGCGGTCTCCGCGCGAGATGCGGTCTAGCCCGTACCAAAGCTCGGCTTCGGTGATGCACGAGAGGCAGGCTGCTTCGTTCGGCCCGAGGGTGGAGAGGCGCGCGCGTGCGGCTGGCGATGTGTCCTTGAGGATGTAGCTGACGGTGTTGGTATCGAGCATGTAAAGCCGAATCACAGCGGCTCGCGTTCTTCGGCGACTCCCTGCTGGCGATCGTTCATGAATTCACGTGGGAACCCAGCGTCATCAAGAGCGACGAAGATCTCATTCCATGTGGAAGGGGCTTGGGAAAGAATGAGGTCGCCGGTTTGGGGGTCGCGGCGGACGAAGACCTCTTCGGTGCGGAAGCGGAACTCTGCCGGGATGCGGACGGCCTGGCTGCGGCCAGTCATGAAGACACGGGCTTTCTCTGGCGGGGTCATGGGGGCCTCCGAATCTGATACCTATCATGCTATATATCCGGAGCGATGTCAAGTCGAAGAAAGAGCACGCGTCAAAAGCAGATTCGAGTAGGAACAAGGATCACTTGCCAGTCTCGGGTGGATTCGAGGCTTTCGACTGCAAGTCCTCGTGGCGTGCTATCCAGTACCTTGCCTTGAGCCGGCTCTCTTCCGTAACGTTGTAAAGCGCCTCTCAATCGCAGCAACCACCTTTCGAATGAAGCACTTCAAGCACATCAGAAATGTCGTCGCGAGCCATGCCGAGCCTGCGAAGAATCTCAGCAGAAATCTCGAAGGAATGTTCGCATTTGGCAGGCATCTTCGAATCGCCTTGCGGACAATAACGATCATCGAGCAATTCGAAGAAGCGGAGTTTCTGAAGGACTCTTAAGACATCTGGGCCAATGTGTTCGACTAGGCGCTCGCCGTCGGAATCATGACTCATGACTGCACATGAGTGCCGATTCTCCTGGGCGTCCAGGATCGCTCCTCTGATCCCTGAAACCTGATCTCTTTTCTTACAGCGCGGGTCGCACAGGTTTCTTCTGGTGCGGATCGAGCTCGGCGTCGGCGGCATGGATGTCGGACTGGCGGTCCATCCACTCATCGAGCCGCGAGCGTTTGAAGCGCCACCGGTTGCCCAGCTTGAACGCCGGCACGAAGCCTTCCGAGGCGTATTTGTAGAGGGTGTCCGGCGAAATGCCGAGGTAATCGGAGGCCTGGCGGATATCCATGACCTCGCGAACCTCGGGAACAAGCAAGTTGGAGCGGGCAGCGGCGTTACGCATAAATCCCCTACCTGAAAGGCATGGCGCCCCAGGAAAAATTCCGGCAGAGACCGGTACTCCTGTATATAACGCGGTTTTGCCTGCCGCTTCAAGGTTTTTCAGGAAGTTGGGGTAAATTTACGGGCTTTCGGGTCACAGCCTTTTCACGAATCCCATCTTCTTCAAAGGTCGATCCCAGCCGGTTGGGTGGTCCAACTCAATCGAACACAAGGCCTTGTGCCCTTGAACCGGAAGATGCCCGAAGGAACTAAGCCGGCCGTTCCCCTGTGGAAAACCTGAAAGTTTTCCGATGGAGGGGGCGACTTCCAGGAGGTGCATGCTCATGCCCTCCTGGATCGGTCCTTAATTTGTAAAGTTTTGGTCGTCGCGCCGATGCAGGGTTGGCCGGTCATCGCCGTTTCCATTGGTATCGCTCGCCTGCGTGTTGCCGTTGTCATCGGGGGCATTGCTCGCCCGGCGAAGAGACGGCTTCTTGCCATCCTTGTTGTCGACCAGTCGACGCTTGTTTTCAATGCGTGCCAAGCGAGCCTTCACATCGTCAAATTCTGAAGTCGTGACCGTGTACTCGTCCTTTGCGGGAAGAATACGGGCGATCTCCTCTTGCGAATGCAGAATGCGATCAGGTGTTTGCGGATGGTCCGAGAATGCCTTGGCAACCAGGCCGGGCTTGCGTTTTTCGAGGGCCTGGATCTTCTCAAAGAAGCTGATGAAGGCCTGCGGATCGTACCCGGCGCGATACATGTATTGCACACCGAGGTAGTCTGCCTGAGCTTCGAAATCACGGGAGAACTGGAGGAACGTGATAGGCACGGCAAGCGATGCGGCCTCGTAGATGCCATAGCCGGTCCATCCGCCGATGAAGATGAGCGGGATGGTGCCGAGCTGTGCATAGTTCATGCGGGTCATTTCCCGTGCCGCGTGATGAGCGCACACATGGGCTGTTTCGTGGGCCATCACGCCCGCGAGCTCGGCCTCTTCGTCCGCATTCAGGATGAGGCCGGAATTGACGTAGAAGAAGCCGCCGGGCAGCGCCATGGCGTTGATTTCGTCGGAATCGATCACCTTGATGGTGAACGGGACCTTGCAATCGGAGTTCTTCACGATGTTCTGGCCGATGCGGTTGACGTACTCGGTCACTACCGGATCGGTGATGAAGCGGGTACTCTTCTCGATTTGGTCGGCGTAGGTCTTGCCCATCTTGATTTCGGTGTCGGTCGAGTACCAGTTCCCCAGCCCCCGGCCGCCGATATCGCGATTGCCGACTGCGTTCACATCCTCGATACTGCCGGGCTTCACTTTGATTGCCTGGCTACCGGGTTCAACCACTTTCTCAGGGTCGAGGTCCTTCGCAGCCACATCGCCGTTCACTGGAGTGGTGCCCGGGGCGGGATCGTTCTTCGCATTCTTATCCTTCTTGGAGTCCTTCGTCGAAGGCGGCGCCGGAGGAGTATCGCCTGCCACCGGCGCTGATCCAGGCGCCGGCTGCGCCGAAGGCGTCGTCGCCGGCGATTGCGCGGCGGGAGTACTGGCGGGGGTGGTCGCAGATGGAGTCGACTGAGAAGACTGATTCGGAGGCGTTGCCGGCTGGGCCGACGGCGAGCCGGCTGGAGGGTTGGGCGTCCCGGTTTGGGGTGTGGATTGCGCGCACAGTGTGGTGGCGACGGCCAATGCCAGTCCAGCCAGCATGCCTGCCTTGAGCCCGTTAAAAGCTGCTCTCATCTTGAATCCTCCGGCCCGGACAAGTTTTGCGTGAGATGATTCGCTTCGCTCGACTTGTTAGACGTTAGTATCCGCCCATATGGCAGCGATAAGGAAGAGGAAATCGAGCGAAGTTGTGAATGGGATCAAAATCGAGACCGTCGCGTGATTCCCACGCTCCGGACCGGCTGTTCCAAGGCTCTGCGTTTGGGCCGGGCAACGTGGTGAATTAGAGTGAAGATCATCGAGAAACCCGGAGGATTTGTGCGGAGGTCGTTCCTTTTGGCTGTGTTGCTTGCCGCAGCGTGGACGGTGCAAGGTGTTGCGCAGCAGTCCCAGCCCTCGCGGCCGACCCAAGCAGGTCCGTTGAGCGAAGTCTTCGCGCCTCATAGTCATGCCAGGCCTGCCCCCGCCAATGCCCCGCACATCCCGATTGTCCCCGTCGATGCAACGAACCTTGGTTCGCCATTGATTCTCGACAAGAACTGGCGCGTGGGAGTGACGGCCGACCCGGCTGCGGCATTGCCCGATTTCGACGACTCCACCTGGGAGTTGCGCGACGCACAGAGCTCGATTGCCGATGTTCCGGACGAGGACCATTCGGCGGGTAACGCAAGCGGCGAAGAGTTGGATGCCCCGGAAAAGCTCCCGCCCGGACACAAACGACCGTTCGCATGGTTTCGCATGCATCTCAAGCTCGCGCCCAACCATAGTCCCGTTTGTTTGTTGATCGAGCTTCCCGTGACGCCGAACACGAACATGACCCTCGGCACGTCTGGGCCGGGGCTGGATGTTTTTGCGAACGGCCGCAGAATTTTGCCGGAGGGGCCGCACGGGGATGCGACTTTCCGCTTCCAGGAGATCTCGCGGCTCTATCCTCTCGGGGTCGCTCCGCACGAAACAAATCTCACCCTGGCGATTCGCACCTTGTATATCCCAGTCGGCTCCTATGCCTACACGGGCTTCTTCGCCAAACGCGCGCTGCGGCTCGGCGACCCCGAAGAGTTGCGGCGCGCGTGGGACCTGTGGTTCCTGCATAGCCTTCTTGAGCGCCTGCCCCGGCTCGTGAACTCAATCCTGCTGACGGTTCTATCGCTCTTTCTGCTGGCCCTCTATTTCACGCAGAGAGGGCACGTGGAGTATCTGTGGCTTGCGGTGCACGAGATTGTGCAGGCCCCGATCGGTTTCATCGATCTGGCAGGCAGTCTGGCGCGGATCGACCAGCTTTGGTATGCGGCGCTTGTTTTGCAGTTGGTGGCAGTGTCTGCTTACCTCTACTTCGAGTTTCTGGTTTCATTCCTGTCGCTGCGCAAGCGATGGACGATCACCGCGCTTCGCTGGACTGCGCCGATCCTCGCCGGAGTCGGGCCTGCTCTGTTCCTGGTAGGCGACCATGGCTGGTTCGTCATTCTGACATTCGTTGTTGTCTATCTGGGCAGCCTGTTGTGGGTGACTGGCTGGTTCCTGTTTGTCTTCGTGACCCTGATTGCCGCGACCATTCGCCGCAACTTTGAGGCCGGCCTGCTTCTGATTCCCCTCGTGCTCTCCCTGGTTGGCATCGCCGAGCCGATCATGACCAGTCTCATGAGCGATTCGCCGGAACATCCCTATCACTCGCCGCTGACGATTCAGGCGGGGCCGGTTCCGATTCACTTCGCCTCGATCGCCGACTTCGCAGGATTGCTTGCCATTGTGCTCATCATCTTTGTTCGCTTCCTGCGCATTCAGCATGACCGGGAACGCGCCCAGAGCGAACTTGCCGCAGCGCGAAGCGTGCAGGAGCTGATGATTCCCCAGGAAAAGGTGGACACGCCAGGGTACGAGGTGGACTCCGTTTACAATCCTGCCAACGAAGTGGGAGGCGACTTCTTCCACATCCAGCCATCGAGCGACGGGAGTCTGCTGGTGGTGATCGGCGACGTGGCGGGCCATGGCCTGAAAGCGGCGATGAACGTGTCGATGCTGATGGGCGCGCTACGCCGCATTCCCGAACGAAGTCCGGCGAAGATTCTCGAATCGCTGAACCGCGTGCTTACCGGCAGCGAGAGCCTGACGACATGCCAGGCGATCTGTTTCGGCGCCAACGGCGAGCTAGTGATATCGAGCGCGGGCCATCTGTTTCCCTATCTGAACAGCCAGGAGATCGTTCTGCCCGGCGGACTCCCGTTGGGCGCTGTGCCGGAAGTCAGTTACGACGAGGTGCGTTTATATCTACACCCGGGCGATCGGCTCTTGCTTTTGTCGGATGGGGTGGTCGAGGCGCGGGGGCCGTCCGGCGAGCTGTTCGGCTTTGACCGTGTGCACAACCTGAGCAATCAATCGGCGTTTTACATCGCCGACGCGGCCAAGGGCTTCGGCCAGGAGGACGATATTACTGTGCTGACGGTACGAAGGCTGGCGCAGGCAGTGGCCGCATAGAATTCTCGCAAATTCATCCAGACTTCACGCCGTGGGGTTGACTCAATGCGGCGTTTCGCGGTCTCTCTAGAAATGTGGAGAGGTCCCGATGAGGCTAAGGCAGGCGCTCAGGACGTTTCATTCGCTGCCGCGGCGTTTTCACCAGGCGCGGATGGTTGCCCGCGCCATCAAGTCGCGGAGACATCCGATCCTGGCGCACATCATTCCCATTAGGCGCTGCAATCTTGCCTGCGCCTATTGCAATGAATACGACAAGGTTTCGAGTCCGGTGCCGACGGCCGAGATGTTGCGACGCATCGATCTGTTGGCCGCGCTGGGAACGGAGATCATCACCTTCAGCGGCGGCGAACCTCTGCTGCATCCCGATCTGGACGAGCTGATCCGTCGCATCAAGGAGCATGGCCGCATTGCCACACTGATCACCAATGGGTATCTGCTCAGCGCGGAGCGGATTCGGCAGTTGAATCGCGCCGGCTTGGAGCATTTGCAGATCAGCATCGATAACGTGCAGCCCGACGATGTTTCGAAGAAGAGTCTCAAGGTTCTGGACAAGAAGCTCGAATGGCTCGCGGAGCATGCCAATTTCGATGTGAGCATTAACTCGGTGGTGGGGGCCGGCGTTGCACATCCCGAAGATGCGCTGGCCATCACGCGGCGGGCGCTGGAATTAGGATTCGATACCACGGTCGGGACCATCCACGATCACAAGGGACAACTGCGGCCCTTGCCGGATGCAGATCGAGCGGTTTATGACCAGATTCAGCAAGAACGAAAACCGGGATTCTGGGCGTTTGCCTATGACAATCTCTTCCAGAAGAACCTGGCGGCCGGCGAGCCGAACGACTGGCAATGCCGCGCGGGAAGCCGTTATCTCTACATTTGTGAGGATGGGCTGGTGCACTACTGCTCCCAGCAGCGGGGGTATCCCGCGATTCCGCTGGAGAAATATGGAGCCGAGGATTTGGAGCGCGAATACACAACGAAGAAAGCATGCGCACCGTTTTGCACGGTGAGCTGTGTGCATCGCGTGGAGATGATCGATATGGTGCGGAACGACCCACGCGGGGCGTTGAAGAAGTTTTTTCCGCCTGCGGAATCGGGCGCGCCGGACAAGGTACCTGCAGGCGTAAAGGTCCTGACGGCGCTGTTTCTTCCGCCGGAAAATGGCAAGCCTCAGAACGGCGTGACGAAAGCCATGGCAGGCGCGGTGAAGAGAGTGCTGGGGATCAAGTGAGCGCAGACCTCATAGAAGGCCAGGGCCACCGCTGCTCCGAGGATGACGTCGATGGCATAGTGATAGCCGCCGACGACCGCTGCGACGGAAATCCAGAAAGAGATGACGAGAAAGATCGTGCCCGCAATGGGCAGATCGTGAATCAACACGAGCGAGATGGCCATTGCGGAAGCGGCGTGTGCGCTGGGAAATGAGATCGCCTGGATGCTGCCGTATTTGAGAAGCCAGAGATTAAAAAAGCGGCTGCTGGTGATTTGGGAACGGGCTAGCTCGGCCCGCAAGCTGCGCGGCGGCAGCGCGGGCACGAATGGCGTGATGGCATAGCAGAGATACGTCGGGATAAGGACGAGAGCCCAGTACGTGTCGGCCTCGCGGCGCAAGCCTTCGGCGTAGAGAACGACAAGGCCGAAGAAAGCCAGGCCATAGCAGAGCGAATAGGCCCACTCCATGGAAAGGCGCGCGACGGGGCCGAAGGTGAAGCCTGTGCCCGCGAAAAAACCGAGGACGACCCGGTCGGATTCAACGAGCCACGCCTGGAGTTTTTCGTCGGGGCCCTTGAAGAACTGGCCGGTTTGCCAATACGGAATCAGGGTCAGTGGCACAGGGAGCCAGTCGCGAAGGATCGAAGATGCGGCCGGGCCGATGAAATAGACCGAGAGGCGCGCGAGTGAGACGGCCACGATGGCCGCGACGGCGAACCAGGTGATTGCCCTGCGGCGCGGGGCTTCGAGAGGGCGAATCCAGGCTGCGAGGGCAAGGATGGTGGCAAAACCTGCCTGGATCCATTCGGAGTTTCGCATCGATCTCCCGTGAGTAACAGCAGGTCGAATGTCCCGAATCGGACTGATTGCAACATTACGGAGCACGCGTGAAGGAGGAGTGAATGGCGTGTTGCAGTTGGACAAACGAGCCCGGGGGCGAATCAGGGAAGGCACGTGCGAACTGGTGTAGACGACAGCAGGAGGGTTGTTAAAACGGTGGAGATGAATGTGGAGTATACTGTGGAGTAGAGTCCACAATGGAAACCATACAGATCGTTCTTGATAAGAAGCTTCTGATGGCTGCGGACCGGGCGGCAAAGCGCTCGAAGGTCAATCGGTCGGCGCTGGTGCGTGAGGCGCTGCGGGAGCATTTGCAACGCATGGAGTTGCAGGCGAAGGAAGACAGAGACCGTGCCGGGTATCTGAAGCAGCCGCAGATGACCGATGAATGGGAGACCTGGGAGAAGGAGGCGGTATGGCCGGAGGAATAGCGCGCGGCGACATCCGGCTTTTTGACTTTGCACCACCCGACAAGAAGAGGCCGGTCGTGGTGCTGACCCGTGACAGCGCAATCGCCTACCTTGCATCAGTGACCATCGCGCCGATTACGACGGCGATACGCGACGTTCCGTCGCAAGTAATGCTGGATGAAGAGGACGGAATGAAAACGCGTTGCGCAGTCAATCTGCACAATACGCAGACGGTCAGCCAGCATCGGCTGGGCAAACGTGTCGCGCAACTCGGTCCGAAGCGGATGAGGGAGATTTGTGGAGCGTTGCGCTTTTCGTTGGGATGCGATGGGAGTTAGGCCCAAGGCAGTTCTCATCTAGCATTGTGGAGAATCGAAGATTAAAACGGCTTGCCCTTGAAGAGGAAGACGAGCTCGATCAGCAAAATCAGCACTACCGTCACCTCCAGAAAGAAGGCGCGGCTTTGGTTGAACTGCTCCACCATGTCGTGATAGAGGTCTTCAGCGGTCGTGAGTTTCTGCGCGACGAGGTCCTTGTAATCGGGCACGCCGACTTTGCCCGCGGCCAGCTTGTAGAAACGCGCCGCGAACATATCGCTGAGGAACTTGATGGCGTTGTCGGCGCGCTCGGTGAGTTCGGCTACATCGAGCAGGACCGTGTGCAGGCTCCGCGCCGATTTGACCAGGCCCCACCGGGCGAAGAAGCCGGTCTTCTTGCCGAGGCGGTCATACACGCTGTCCAGAATCCCCGTCAACAATTCGTCATAATGGCGAAACTCGAGGAGCTGCGAGTTGGCATACTCGAGCAGCTGAATCGAGGTTTCAGCTCCGGCGCTGCTGTCGTAAAGAAACGCCGCATTCCAGCCAATTACTGCAACGTCGCCGGCGTAGTAGCTGACCTGCGATTGCAGGACCTCTTTCGTCTCCCCATCGGATAGCAGGAGACGGTCGCCTCGGACGATTTGCGCAATCTGCCGTCCATGCTCGCGGGTAAGGTCGACGGCCGAAGGTGCACCCTCCGCCTCGCGCACATGAAAGATGAAGTAGTCTTCGCTCAGCCATTTCTGGTAGGGCTTGACCATGGCGCTCGCAACGCGCTCCAGCTTCTGGCGCACGATGGGCTCGACGTGCGAGGCGAAGTCGATGTCCCAGACCCAGCGGCTCGCCAGGTTCACGAGGCCGTCCCAATCCCCTGAAAACGGCAGCTGATAGATGACGCTGGCGACGCCGTAGTCGTAGTACTTGACTTCTCCTTCGAGGCGCTCGCCGCTTTCGAGCAGGATTGGCTCGAGCGGCCCAATCACGGGCGGCCTTTGGTACCGGACATAGGCCGGTGCAGCATGTTTCATGCTGGGCTGCTGCTGGGTGCGCGCATTCACCGAGTGCTGCAGCTGATCGAGCCGCAACTCTTCGCAGACATCGAACTGGATGAGAACCAGCACGGAGCCGCTCACCGACGTTGCGACCTGGGTTGCGGGAAGTGTAGACATCGTACTCAGGCATCGTACTTGATTGCCGTGAAGGGAGGCTGTGGCCGCTTCATATTCACCCGAGATAAATGCAACAGAATCAGGAGGTAAGGCATCGTAGGTGTATGAGCCGAACGTTGCTGCCAGGAAAACCCTATCCTCTGGGCGCTACCGCTCGCAAAAAGGGGACGAACTTTGCCGTCTTTTCGGAGGCCGCAACGCG
The DNA here is from genome assembly GCA_963745845.1 of uncultured Acidobacteriaceae bacterium. Taxonomy (GTDB): domain Bacteria; phylum Acidobacteriota; class Terriglobia; order Terriglobales; family Acidobacteriaceae; genus Telmatobacter. The sequence continues at coordinate 2,263,621 of CAVUZE010000008.1, forward strand.
GGTCGAGGTCTGCCTCTTCGACTCCGACGGCAAACAGATCGACTGCGTGAATCTGCGAGAACGCACTGCTTTCGTATGGCACGGTTTTATTCGCGATATCGGACCTGGACAGTTGTATGGCTTCCGCGTCGACGGTCCATGGGACCCGGAGAAGGGACACCGCTTCAACTTCAACAAGCTCCTTGTCGATCCATATGCCAAGGCCATCTCCGGGCAGGTGGACTGGAAGGCACCGATTTTCCCTTACGATGTCGCCTCTGGCGACCCATTGAAGATGGACGCGCAGGACAGCGCTGCGGGCGTACCCAAGTCCGTCGTGATCGAGGGGAGCTTTGACTGGGAGAACGATTGCCCACCGGATACGCCCCTGCCCGATTCAGTCATCTACGAGGTGCACGTCAAGGGATTCAGCATGCGTAATCCCGCGGTGCCAGAGAGTCTGCGCGGCACGTATGCCGGCCTCGCGCACCCGTCGAGCATCGAGTACTTCAAGAACCTGGGTATTACGGCTGTTGAGCTGTTGCCGATCCATCATTTCATCGATGAAGGACATCTCGTCGACATAGGCTTGACTGATTACTGGGGCTACAACACGCTGGGTTACTTTGCACCCATGTCCCGCTATTGCGCATGCGGAGACCAGGGCGGGCAGGTGGGCGAGTTCAAACGAATGGTGAAGGCCCTGCATGCAGCAGGAATCGAGGTCATTCTCGATGTCGTTTACAACCACACCTGCGAGGGGAATCATCTGGGCCCGGTGCTGAGCTGGAAGGGCGTGTGCAACTCGACCTATTACAGGCTTGTCGAGGACAATCCGCAGTTCTACATGGACTACACCGGCACCGGCAACACCTTGAACGTGCGCAATCCACAGGTCCTGAAAATGATCATGGATTCGCTCCGCTATTGGGTGACGGAGATGCATGTGGATGGATTCCGATTCGATCTGGCGGCGACGCTGGCGCGGGAATTGCACGATGTGAGCAAGCTTTCGTCGTTCTTCGACACCATTCATCAGGATCCCACTCTAGCCGAAGTGAAGCTGATCGCAGAACCATGGGATGTAGGCGACGGCGGCTACCAGGTGGGCCAGTTCCCTGTTCTCTGGGCGGAGTGGAACGGCAAATATCGCGACACGGTGCGGCGATTCTGGAAGGGCGATGGGGGGCAGCTTTCGGATTTTGCCTATCGGCTCACGGGATCCAGCGATCTTTACCAATTCGACGGGCGAAAGCCGTACGCGAGCATCAACTTTGTGACAGCGCATGATGGGTTCACGCTGTGCGACCTGGTGAGCTACAACCAGAAACACAACGAAGCCAATTTGGACGACAACAGGGACGGCTCGGACAACAACGACTCGTGGAACATGGGAGCCGAAGGTCCGACGGATGATCCTGCCATCAACGCGATGCGCGAACGCCAGACGCGCAACTTCCTGGCGACTCTGATGCTGTCGCAGGGCGTGCCGATGCTGGCTGGCGGCGATGAAGTGGCGCGTTCGCAGCGCGGGAATAACAACTGCTATTGCCAAGATAACGAATTATCGTGGTTTGACTGGAACCTGGATGACGCGCGCCGGAGGCTTCAGGAGTTCACCTGCAAGCTCATCAAGCTGCGGCTGGAGCACCCGAATTTGCACCGCCGCAAATTCTTTCAGGACCGCGAAATTCGCAAGAAAGGCGACGGGGCTTTGGTGCGCGTGATCAAGGATGTCGCGTGGTTCAATCCCGACGGCAACGAGGTTTCCGATGAAGCCTGGGGCGCGGAATGGAGCCGCGCCATCGCCCTCCTGCTGAATGGACAAACGCTGCAAGTGTCAAACGAGGACGGCGAGTGGATCATCGACGACAGCTTTTTGCTTCTGGTGAATGCGGCCGATCAGGGCGTGGAGTTCACGCTGCCGGAGTCGCCGAGTTGCCGTCCATGGACGCAGGTGATCGACACGGAGCATGTCGACGATCCGTTCAAAGTCGTCAGCATTGGGGAGAAGGTGATTCTGGGCGGCCGTTCGCTGAAACTGATGAGCGACCGAGCAGCGAATCCGCGCTAGAACAAAGGGAAAGCGGCCGGCGATGCCCCGGCTATGGTTGAAACTCCGAGTCACTCTCTAAGCTTCTGGGAGCGCACCGCAAAATTAACTTGCCAGCATTCCACTGTCCGGCCTTATGCTTGACCGGCCGCTCCTTTCAAGCTGTTTTTTTCGTTTCCCGTTCGGGTGCGGCGACCCCACGGGCGGCATGGAGAATTTCACGCGCTCCACGCTGCAATTGAGTCATGACCAAATCGGATAAGCAAAGAGAGGAAACTCCATATGGGTGAAATTGCGCAGTTGTTGGAACAGAGGGGTCTGAGCTCGGACCAGGCGCAAGAGGCAGAGACCGTCATCATTCAACTCGTGAAATCGAAGGTTCCACCGCAATTCCAGGGAATTCTAGACTCGGTTCTTGGAAGTTCGCAAGGGACCCCAAGCGGCGATGCTGGACAGACGGCTTCGTCGGGCGGGTTGGGTGGTCTTCTCGGCATGGCTGAAGGGCTGCTCGAAGGACACAACAGTTAGACAGCCGTTCTGACTTTTCTGCCATCCAGACGAGGTCCGTCGAGCTTTAGAGGCGATCTCGACTGGATGGATGCTTGCGTGATTTTGAAAGAATGAAAGGGAAAACAAAATGAAATTTGCTCGCTTCAAATCGATTCTGTTCGGCCTCGCTGCCTGCACGCTGCTTGGCATCCTTCCCGCGGTCGGCGCTCAAACCAAGCCGGCTGCGAAAACGACTCCGGCCGCCTCTGCATCCACAAGCAAGCTCGTCGATATCAATTCCGCGACGGCCGATCAACTCAAAGCGCTGCCTGGCGTCGGTGATGTGTATTCGCAGAAGATCATTGCGGGCCGCCCCTACGCGAACAAGACGCAGCTGAAGACGAAGGGCATCGTGCCTGCCGCCACCTACAGCAAGATTGCAAATCTCATCATCGCCACGCAACCAGCGAAGTCAAAGTAGCTGCCGGCACGAATTGCGCAGTCGATGATTCAGCACCACAAAGGCCCCATCTTTGCGGATGGGGCTTTCCGCTGAGTCACGCCGGAACTAAAAGGTGGCGACTCTATGGCTTCGTGCATGCGAAGTTTACGGCATCGCTGGTGTCGCCCGAGCCTTTGTATTTTGCCACAGCAGGATAGGAGCAAAGTGGCCTGGTCATCACGGCCTTCGTGTTGCCATCCGCGGCGGGGGCAAACTTGGAGGCAATGACATCTTCATCCGGCGAGCCCTTTTCAACCCAATTCTGCAGCGAGTCAAAGAGACCTTTGGAGGGGCCTTTTGCGGAAGCGATGCCAAGCTGACCGAATGCTGTTGCACCGGGACCTCCGGCACAATGTTCCATGCCGGGAACCATGTAGAGCCGCGTAAATGAATCCGCCTTCTGCTCGCCCATGGTTTGCTGCACCTGTTTGTAGTAGGCCACGGTGTTCCAGGGCGAGATGGCTGGATCGTTCCAGCCGTGATAGAGGATCAACTTCCCTCCCCTGCCGGCAAACGCGCTGAGATCGGGATTGGCGGAATCCAGATCGGGTGCACGCTTCTCCTGCGATTGCCTGAGCGCATCGTCGGTGTTGGCCGTGAGCACGTTCCACTTGGGATCATCGGTAACCATGTAGCGAAAGTAATTCTGAACAAATTGCGCGAAGAGGGACGCGCCTGGATCTTCACCGACGACCCACTGTTTCCAACTGGTCTCATCACCGGCCGTGAAACCAGGGAAGATTGTCTTTCCCTGACTGTCTTTTGCGCCGGCGTAAAGAGTCTTAAGCGCTTCAATCTGCGGGCGGGTAAGGCAATCCAAATTGTCGCCTGCCTTGCAAAGCAGAACTTCAGGGTCGAAATGGCAGGTTGCAGGGTCCGCGATGACACCGTCTTTCACACCATCCTGGGCGTCACACGCGTCGAGTGCGGCTTTCTGAATGGCAGGCAGTTTCAGGTCGGAGATGAATGCACGGGGATCGTTCAGCAGAGACTGCATTCCGGCGACGCCGGCGGCCACCATAGTCGACCATGCATTTGCCGGGGCACCCGCAAGAATTCCGTCGTAGTCCCCGGGAAAGCGTTGGGCTTCCATGAGTGCTTCGCGTCCACCGTCGGAGCATGAATCGAAGTAAGACTTTTGCTCGGGCTTGCCGTAGTAGCTCGCGATGATCTGCTTGGCGCGCACGGCGGTCAAGTGAACCGCACGCCATCCGAAATCCTTGATCTTTTCAGGATGGCCGTAGGCCCAGCTGGCATCGGCGCTCTCGGCTTGATGCCCGGCGTCGGATCCGGCGACGGCAAAGCCGCGCTTGAGATAGGCGTTGAACTGGCGGTAGCCGATGGAACCCGCGAATCCGCCATTGCCCACACCCAGCAAGCGGCCGTTCCATCCCTGGGCGGGCATCCAGACTTCAAAGCGAATCTCGGAGTCGCTTGTGGGCCGCAGAATGCCGGCGACGCGGCACATGGCGGGTAAGCCGCTCATGGGCGCCTCTCCCCGGATCGCGAGCGCGCCGGACGTGACGGCTTCGGCAGTGACGATTTCAGTGTTTTCAAGGTTGAGGTTCTTGAGACTGCCGCAGTCGGCAGCAAAAGCCGCATATGATCCGACTCCGAGGACACACACCAGCACCGCGCACCTTGGTTGCATTTCGGCGAACACCTTTCTTCCGAGCCGTCTCGGTTTCGAGCCTTTATACCAGAGAACAGGCACAGCGATTGATCGTGAATCTAAAAGAACCGCGGAAGTAAAAAGCCCCACCCTTGCGGATGAGGCTTTTGTTTTTCGCCGGCCAGCGGGAGGCAGTTGGCCCCACCGCAGGTGGCTAGTCGTAGTATTCGAGGCCGAGGTGCGTGATCAGGTCTGCACCCATGATATGGCGCAGAGTGTTTTTCAGCTTCATTGACTGGATGAATAAATCGTGTTCGGGATAGAGTCCCTCGCGTGTCTGTGGCGATTTGAGGTAGAAGCTGAGCCACTCTTGAATGCCGATGGAACGCAGTTCGGGTGTACGCTTCGCGAGATCGAGAAAGAGCACGAGGTCCAGAGCGATGGGTGCGGCAAGGATGGAGTCGCGGCAGAGGAAGTCGACTTTGATCTGCATCGGGTAGCCAAGCCAGCCGAAGATGTCGATGTTATCCCAGCCTTCCTTGTTGTCTCCGCGCGGCGGGTAATAGTTGATGCGGACCTTGTGAAAGATATTTCTGTAGAGATCCGGATAGAGTTCGGGCTGGAAGATGTATTCGAGTGAGCCGAGCTTCGATTCTTCCTTGGTCTTGAAAGACTCGGGATCGTCGAGAACTTCGCCGTCGCGGTTGCCGAGAATGTTCGTTGAATACCAACCCGACACACCAAGCAAGCGGGCTTTGAAGGCCGGCGCAAGGACGGTCTTCATGAAGGTCTGGCCGGTTTTGAAGTCCTTTCCGCAGATGGGCGCCGAGTTCTTCTTTGATAGGTCAATGAGGGCGGGAATGTCGACGGTAAGGTTGGGTGCGCCGTTGGCGAATGGAACGCCCTCGCTCAGCGCGGCGTAGGCGTAGATCTGGGACGGCGCGATGCCGATGTCGTTGGCTTCGAGTCCTTTTTCAAAGGCCTCAATCGACGCGTGCACCGCAGTTGGTTCGAGGAAAATTTCCGTCGATCCGCACCAGATCATGACCACGCGATCAACGGTCTTCTTGAATGCCTGAATGTCGGCGCGGACTTGATCCGCGAGATCCCGCTTGTTCTTGCCTGTTTTGACGTGCGTACCGTGGAGCCGCTTGACGTAATACTGGTCAAACACCGCGGGAAGCGGCTTGATGGTTTCGAGATAAGGCTTCAATTGCTCGACCAGGTCCTTGTCAAGCACTTTGGCGTGCGCAGCGGATTCGTAAACATTGTCCTCGAAGATGTCCCAGCCGGTGAAGACGAGATCGTTCAGACCGGCTAGCGGCACAAATTCCTTGATCAACGGTGAGTTGTTATCTGTACGCTTGCCGAGACGAATGGTGCCCATCTGTGTGAGAGAGCCGATCGGCTTGGCGAGGCCGCGACGGATGGCCTCGACTCCAGCAATAAATGTGGTGGCGACGGCGCCGAGGCCAACGATCATTACCCCGAGCTTGCCGGCTGCGGGATCGATCTTCGATTGCGTGTGCTGCTCGTTCGACATGTTCCTGCCTGTCCTTCCATTGAGTTGCCGCGGATTCACGTCCAATCCGCTGGAGATCCTGGGACGAATTAGTGTACGCCCGCTGCGCGCAGCTAATCCTCTTGAGAGCCGAGCGCGGCGCCAGCCTGGCGTCTGCGGCCGAGATGTGACCAGACAAACCAGACGATTGCCGCTAAGAGTGCTATTTCGACGGCGAGATGAAAGCGGTGGAATGCTTGTTCGAAGCGCGGGTCTGTGTGCCACCGCTCCCCGAGCTTCATGCCTGCATAGGCAAGTGCGAAGCACCACGGCCACGACCCGACAAACGTGTAGATGTGAAAGCGAAGCTGGGGCATCTTCGCGATTCCGGCGGGAAAGGCGATGAACGTCCGCACGACAGGAAGCAGGCGCGCCAGCAGCACGGTGATGGAGCCGTACTTCTGAAAGAAGAAGGTCATCCGGTCCAGGTCGTGATGGCTCATCAGGACCCAGCGCCCGTAGCGTTCGACCAGCGGGCGGCCGCCTTTGGCGCCGATCCAGTAGGCAACCACGGAGCCTAGGTTGCAGCCGACAGCTCCGGCTGTGGCAGCCAAGAAGAGATTGAAACGCCCGAGGTACACGAGGTAGCCGGCGAACGGCATGATGATTTCGGAGGGGAGCGGAATGCAGGCCGATTCGATACCCATGAGCGCGGCGATGCCCGCGTATCCACCCATGTCGATGACGTGCGTGATGAACTGGACAAGGGCAGCAAGAATGCGTTCGGTCATGGGGTCGATTCAAGTATATAGGGCGGTCGCGGGGCAGTTCTGCTGAGATGTTGAAGCCAGACTCGGAAATATCAGGGGACCAGAGAGCAACGCTCCCTTTGTTAGGATGAGGGTGATTCTGGAACAGCAAGAGGTGATGAAGTTGGCTGAATTTCCCCCGGTTCCCTTAACGCTGGAAGGCGCGTTTGTTCTGCATCAGTTCTTTCGATTTGACTGGGCCAAATGGCGCTCGCACGCGGAGGGACCCTTCGCGGACGCCGAACGTAAAAAAGTTGCGGACGAGTTTGTGTCGGTCTTGCGAAAACTGGAACGGACGGGTGTGGATGGGCGGGTACAAACGGCGCTGTTTTCGCAGTTGGGGCACAAAGGCGATTTGATCCTGGTGCACTTTCGCGACTCGCTTGAAGCGCTCAATCAGATAGAGCTGGATCTGGCGCAGACGTCTCTCTTTGACTTTCTGGAGCAGCGGCACTCGTATGTATCGGTGGTTGAGCTGGGCCTGTACGAGTCCACGCGCAAGACGTATGAGGCGGCAAGCGCCAAAGGATCTGAAGCGCATTCGCCGGAGTGGGATGCGGAGATTGCGGAGTCGTTAAAGCGCAGTGCCGAGGCAATGAAGCCACGGCTGTGGCCTGCGGTGCCAGAGGCGAAGTATCTGTGTTTTTACCCTATGGATCGCAAGCGCGGTGAGCAGGTGAACTGGTATACGGTTCCGTTTGCCGAGCGGCAGCGCATGATGCACGAGCACGGACTGATCGGGCGGCGGTATGGGGTACACGTGAAGCAGATCATCACGGGGTCGATTGGGATGGATGACTGGGAATGGGGAGTGGATTTGTTCGCCGATGATCCGGTGGTGTTCAAGAAGCTGATCTACGAGATGCGTTTTGACGAAGTGAGCGCGGTGTATGCGCTGTTTGGGCAATTCTTTATTGGTGTGCGGCTGCCGGTGGAGAAGCTAGGCAGGTGGCTGGAAGGAAGGCTATAGATCAAATGCCAGCGACGAAGTCATCACCAAAGAAGCCATTGAAGAAGGCGGGACGCGGGGACCTTGCGCTAGAGCGCGTCGCGGCGATTCTGAAGGGGTTGGACGAGGCGTATCCGGATGCGGAGTGCGCGCTGCATCATCGATCGCCGTGGGAGCTGCTGGTGGCGACGATCCTTTCCGCGCAGTGCACGGATGTGCGCGTGAACATGGTGACGCCCGAGCTATTCAAGCGCTTCCCCTCACCGGAAGCGATGATGAGGGCAAAGCTGCCGGAGCTCGAGGAGCTGATCAAGACGACAGGGTTCTTTCGGAACAAGGCGAAGTCGATCAAGGGCGCGGCCGAGAAGATTGTCAAGGATTTTGGCGGGAAAGTTCCCGAGACGCTGGACGAGCTCATCACTATTCCCGGCGCGGCGCGCAAGACTGCGAATGTGGTACTCGGCGTGAGCTTCGGCAAAGCCGAGGGCGTGGTGGTGGACACGCATGTGTTTCGCATTGCGCACCGGCTTGGACTGGCCAAGGGCGATACGGCGCAGAAAGTGGAGCAGGAGTTAATGCAGGTGCTGCCGCAGGATCGGTGGATCCGTTTCTCGCACCAGGTGATTCACCACGGCCGGCAAGTCTGTGTGGCGCGCAGACCGAAGTGCGAACAATGCAATCTGGAGCAACTGTGCCACTCGAAAGACAAAACGTGGAGCAGTTGAACGACAGGGGCTGAGGGACCAGGCGCCGGCGAGTTTGATTGTCGAACCGCCAGCCAGTTAGCCCCGCTTTGCGCGCTTTCGCGGGCTGAGCGGCGTTCCGCATTCCTTCCACAGTTTCTCCCAACTCCACATCCCGGACGTCACCTTGTTGGGCAGCGGGAGTCCGAGCTGATGCGCGAGCATACACACTTGCCCGCGATGATGGGCTTCGTGGGCAACCATGTAGCACAACATCTCGGGGCCAAGTGGCCAGGGCTGGGCCCAGCCGTCTCTCACAAAAATCTCGATTCGTCCTCCGGAACTATCAAGCGATTCAGCGAGCATCTCCGCGCAACGAGCGGCGCTCTCGGCTAATGCGGCACGGGCCTGCTGCGGCGTTGCGTGTGTGCGATTGAGCTGGGTTGGAACCTTCAGATGCGGAGCAGTAAGCCTGATCCACTTGGTCCGCACATTGTGCATGTGCGTGAAGATGGCTGCTATGGTGCGGATGTTGCCGGGCGGCTTGGCTTTCCAGACGGCGGGGTCTAGATTCTCGATCAACATCTGGTTCATCCGCTCGTTGGCGGCGAAAACCCGGACTGCGGCTTCAGCGAGTTGAGTGTGAACCTTTGGTTGACGCGTAGCCACGGCGAGCTGCTCCTTTGGGCTATCGTACTGCGAGCCTCTCCCCATTTTGATTGTGCGAGGAGCCAACGATCCTTCTGGGAACCTGTCGCTGTGGCGCAAAGTTAGCGGGCCAGGACGCGTACCACGGCGGCAATGAGGCCGGGGATGTCGTGGGGATCCGCTTCAGCGGCAGGTGACCAGTTGACTGTCCGGAGCGTTTGGCTCGTGATGGGACCAATGGAAACCGCCCGAACGCCTTTCAGTGGGAAAGGAACTCCCCCAGCCTGCGCGGCGTGGGCGAGGTGCGTGACGGTGGAGGAGCTGGTGAAGGCAACGGCATCAAGGCCACGCGCGTAAGCGTGACGCAACTGATGGGGCGCAGTCTCCGGCATCACGTTTTGATAGGCGTCGACCACATCCACCGTCGCACCGGCTGCACGCAATGCATCGGGAATGACGTCGCGAGAGATTGCTGCGCGGGCAAGCAAGACGCGCTTGCCTGCGATCTGATTTTTGAGTGTGGTCACGAGGCTTTCGGCGACGTAGGTTTCGGGGATCACGGAGACGGTCAAGCCGGCATCCTGGGCAGCTTGTGCGGTTGCTGAGCCCACTGCAGCCACCGCTAGGCGCGGGGCAGACCCTTGGAGGGGTTCGTTGGCTAGAGCTGAGCGCTCGTTGAATACCCGCACGGAATTTGTGCTTGTGAAGATCAGCCAGTCATAGGAAGCGAGATTGCGCAAGGCTGCGTCGAGAGGCTCGTAGGATTCGGGCGGAACGATCTCGATGACAGGGACTTCGATGGGGATTGCGCCAAGGACTCGAAGTCCGTCGCTTAGTTTGGGGGCCTGCGTTATTCCGCGCGTCACGAGCACGCGGCGGTCTGCGAGGGGTAGCGAAGTCACTTTGCGACTCCTCCGGCAGCCTCCAGCAAGGGGCCTGCTCCTGCCACAATCAGCTTTTGCGCAGCGACGCGACCCAGAACCTCGGGATCGCTTCCCTGGCGCGGCGCGCGATGGAGGATGCGTACTGCTTGCCCTGTCTCGGGAGCGGCAACGACGGCAAAAACCTCATCCCAGCGGCCATCGAGGACTCCGTCCCGTGAGCCGGGGACGACGCGGCAATGGATGCCGATGGGCACCTGGCAGCCGCCGCCGAGAGCTGCCAGAGCTGCACGCTCCGCGGTGACGGCAAAACGCGTGTCGTGATCGTCGAGAAATGCCAGAGCCGCAATCGTCTTCTTGTCGCTTTGGCGCGTTTCGATGCCGAGCGCACCCTGACCAGCCGCGGGACAAAAATCGGCGGGGTCGAGACGTTCTCGCACCCATTCGTTTTTCTCGAGACGATCGAGACCGGCTGCGGCGAGGAGTATCGCGTCGACCTGGCCTTCGCCTAGCTTGCGGAGGCGTGTATCGACGTTGCCTCGAAACTCGACGGCGACGATGTCGGGACGGAGCGCTTTCAGTTGAGCTCGACGACGCTGGCTGCTGGTGCCGATTTTCCCTCCTTTGGGAAGAGCGACGAGGCTGGAATAGTCCCTGGAGACCAAGGCGTCACGGGGATCGACACGTGGTGGTGTCGCGGCCAGGACGAAGGGTTCTGGCAGTTCAGTGGGCAGGTCTTTCAGAGAGTGCACGGCGAGATCGATTGCGCCCGCGGCGAGAGCCTCTTCGATTTCCTTCGTAAACATGCCCTTGGAGCCAACCTGCGCGAAAGTGACTTCCTGAAGGCGGTCGCCGGTTGTCTTGATGATTTGGATCTCGACGGTGTGGCGTTTTTCGCGAAGGAGAGTTGCAATATGGTTAGCCTGCCACAGAGCGAGCTGCGAGCCGCGGCTGCCGATGCGAAGATTCATTTGCCACCTACGGCCCTGGGTTCGTTTTCTTGGCGCTCTGCACTTCCTGATTCCTCAGAAGCTGCGGCGGGAGCAGCAGGCGGGGACGGAATCTCGGTCAGGTTGGATGGACGATCTGCCACGGAAGGCAGAGACCAAGCGTCGCAAAGTGCCTCGACGCGCGTGGCATCGTTTTCGCGTGCGGCTTGCTTGAGAGCCTGCATGGGCGGGTGGAGAAACTTGTTCACGAGTCCGCGCGTGAGAGCTTCAACGGCGGCAAGCTGCTCGGCGGACAACGTGCCGAGCTTGGCGTGCATGCGCTTCAGCTCGGCGCTACGCATCTCCTCAGCCTGACGCTGGAGAGAGACGATGGCAGGAGCGACGTTGACAGTGCGCCTGCGTTGGTGGAAGCGCTCGACCTCGGCGGCGATGAGGGATTCGGCGTCGCCGGCCTGGCGGCTGCGCTCGGCGATGTGCGCGGCGGCTACCTGCTGCAGGTCATCGATGTCGTAGACGAAGATGCCTTCGATCTGGTTAACGGACGGTTCGACATCGCGAGGCACGGCTATATCAATAAAAAACATGGGCCGGTTGCGGCGGCGATGCATGAATGCCTGGCCGTGTTCGCGGCGGAAGATGGGGTGCGGCGCGCCCGTGGAACTGATGACGATGTCTGCCTCGCTGGCTGCGTCGTAGAGCGACTCGAATGGAATGACGCGGCCGTTGAAGGGTTCGGCGAGTTGGCGGGCCCGCTCCTGAGTGCGGTTGGTCACGAGGATTGCGCCTGCTCCCTGCTGGACGAGGTGACGCGCGGCGAGCTCGCTCATTTTTCCCGCGCCGACGAGGAAGACGGTGCGGCCGTTCAGCGAGCCGAAGATTTTGCGCGCGAGTTCGACGGCGACCGAAGCGATGGAGACGGAGTTGGAGCCGATTTCCGTTTCAGACCGAACGCGTTTGGCCGCTGCGAAAGTGCTCTGGAGGAGGTGCTCCAGTTGGCCACCGATGGCGCCCGCTGTCCGGGCCACGGCGTACGCTTCCTTCACCTGGCCCAAGATTTGCGGTTCGCCGACAACCATGGAGTCGAGGCTGGCGGCGACGCGGAAGAGATGGCGGACGGCGTCCTGATCGTAGTGGCGATAGATGTGGGGTGCCAGAAGCGCGGGATCGAGACCGAATTGGCGATGGAGGAATCCGGCCAGATCGGTATCGGGCGATTCGAGTGAGGCTATGAGCTCCACCCGATTGCAGGTGGAGACGATCATGCACTCGGAGACGCCGGGCACCTCGGCCAGCGCGCGCGTGGTCCCGGGCAGCTCGTCGTGCGAGATGGCGAGGCGTTCGCGCAGCTCGATGGGCGCGGTTTTGTGGTTGATCCCGATGAGAGCGAGCGTCATGGGGCACCGAACCTGTGAACGTGGCTGACGAGGTTGGCGGCCCAGACGGCCAGCATGACGGCCAGCACTGCGCCGGAGAGGTAAGCCGCTTTTCGGCCACGGAGCCCCGCTGACTGGCGCAAAAAGAGGAGAAGAACGTAGAGACCCCACATCGCAAAGGAGGCGAGGACCTTGGGGTCGAGGAAATAGGCTGCGCCGAGAGCGGTTTCCTGCACAAGAACGGCGCCGAGGAGCAGGCCGACCGTCATGCACGGGAAGCCGAACAGCAGCATGGCGTGGGCGATACGCTCGAGCGTGTCAAGAGGCGGAAGCCAGTCCAAAGGCGCCCACCAGGAATCTTCAGCTGCTTTTTTTTTCGCTTTGAGGCGACGCTCCTGCACGAGATAAAGGACGGAAGCGAGCAGGCTAAAACCGAGGGCGGCGTACGCGGCCAGCAGGGCGGAAATGTGGGCGATGAGCCAACTCGTGCGAACGCCTTCCGAGGGGAAGGTGTAGTGGGTGAGGCCGAGCGCGGGGACGAAGACCAGAAAAAACGTGACTGGAAGCGCGAAGATTCCCAGGGAGATGGCATCGTAGAGCCACCAGGCCAGAAAGAAGAGTCCCGCAACCACGAAGCCAAGTAGCGACTCGACTTCGCGCGCGCCAACGGGGACGAGCCGATGTGCTTCAGCGAGCATTTCGACCGCCGAAACGAAATGAAAGAAGAAGGCCAAGCCGCCGAGATGGACGCAGATTTTCCGCCAGCGCTCGATGGAATAGAGCACGGCGGGGAAGATCGCGACACTGGCCGCGGCGTAGAGGATCGTCGCGACTCGGAGCCATAGCAGGTGCATGCCGTACACAATCCTAAGGCCTTACACACCAGTATACTGTGATCCAAATCACCATTCGGCGAGGGTCGCGGCGAATCAAAGTTCGTTTTTTTCCAACCAATGCGGATGTTATTTCTTTGTGGCGATGTAGGTTGAAGTGCGGTCAGTCAGTTTGTTGGTTGCGACCACCGTCATGGTCTTTCCATTGGCAGACACGGTCATCTTGTCGACTTCGATCACCTGGCCGCCTCGCTTGTCGGTCTCTTCGATGGTGTGGGCATCGATTTTCTTCACCGAAACGGTATCGGTGGAATAGCTGCCCTTGAACGGAGCGTCGGTACCGTCGAGTTTGGCGGTATAGCTTTCGCCAGAGGGTTCGGTCATCGTGAGTTCATCGCCGTTGGTTTTGTAGGTGGTGTCGAGAGCGTTATCGCTCTGCTTGATCTTGTCGATCGCCCACGAGCCGGAGGTCGCTTGCACTCCGGAAGGAGCCGGACCAACGAGCTTCGCGGTGACTTCCGTGGTGATGGGCTGGTCGCTATTCATGGGGTGGGAAGTCGTTTTGACGGTCAGAATCTTGCCGTCCGCAGAGACACTGCGGGTCTGCTCGTACACGACTTTTCCGGCCTTCTTTGTCGTGACGGAGATCGTCTTGGGATCGACTTCGGTGACGCTGACGGTGTCATACGACTGGCCAGACACGGCCTGGTCGGTGCCATCGGCCTTCACATCGAAAGCGGGGCTGCAACTGACGCAGTGGTACCAGCCCTGACTGAGATAAAAGACGACTGGCTTGGGCGAGAGTTTGGACTGCGCCAAATTCGTATGCCAGGTGCCGTCAAACGGGGAGTGGGCGGGTGCTGCCGGGGACGTAGACCAAGGCGCTACAAAAAGCAGCGCGAAAGCAAGAGATCGAACTGTTTTATTCATTAGAAACTCCCTCCATTGAAACCGTTTTTTGAGTCTTGATTGGGGATTTGGGAACGGAGATTTGCCGGTCTTTTGGCCGCAGAGATTCTACATCGAGATGTCAAGGGTGTGACGCCTAGGTAGTGGGTCAGTCCAAACTGACCCACTACCGACGCCTAATCCTGAAGGGGTCCGAAGCGATCAGACGGCGGCGGGATGCAGTGAAGTGGCTTTTTCGTCTTTCGCACCTTCGCCGCGTGGTCCTGAAAACGCGAGCCGCGCATAAATCCAAAGATAGAAGAGTCCCATGGCAAGCAGGCTTAGCGGGACAGGAAAATCCCAGGCAGCCGTGAGCAGGCGGCCCGATGGACCAGCAGTGGACCAACGCATGTGATTGAGGAAGGCGAGAAAGGCGACCCAGGGGAGATCGCCGTTCAACACGAACGCGGCTGTCGTGAGCAGGAGAGCGGTCCAGCCGATGGAGTCACGCCGAGACCAAAGCTGAGCGCAGGCAGGAATGGCGAGCAGAATCAGCTTGGCATCGTATTGACGGTGGTAAACGGGCAGCATGGAGAGCGCCGAGACGGACGCGAGAGCTAGCCAAACGGTCATGGCAGAGGGCCGGGAGCGAAGCGTGATGAATCCCCAGACAAGGAAGAGCGGGGCGCAGATGAGATACGAAGCGAAGTTGTAGCTGTGTGGATCAGGCCAGAAGAAGCTGGTAATAGTTTGGAGGTTGGTTAAGCCGCAGGTTCCATGCGGCAAGCTGGGATCGCTGACGCTTCCGGGAATTGATAAGGCGAGAATATTGGAGGACATCTCCTGGACCCAATGCGGAGACAGCTGAGTGACCCACAGAACCGCGGGTAGGCTAATGGCGGTCGCCACGGCCAGAGTCTGCAGTGCGTGCTTGCGGTAGGTTCCGCGAGCCAGAAGGAAATAGAGCCAAACTAGTGCAGAGTCGTGCGGTTTGAATGCAAGGCTGGCTGCCAAAAAAACAATCCCGGCCCAGACGAATTTCTCCCGGATGAAAAAGCAGGCAGACAAGACAGTAAATGGAACAACAAAGCCCGCGGGGTTGGCAAAATACAAAAGCGATGCGCTGTTTGAAAGGCAAAAGGCGACGAGAGCTGCGGATATTATGGGCGCATCGATTGCGCCCAATCTGCCTATCGCATAGGACGCACAGATAAAACTTCCGGCTATCAGCGCAATCCAAAACGCCTCCGCAGCGTGAAATGGAAGGAGCGCGAGGGGCACGAGAAAGGGAAACTCGGTCGGCAGATAGATATTTCGCGTTTCAACGAGGCGGGTTCGATCTGAAGAGGACAGCGGACCGCCAGCCCTCGTGTAGATATTTCGGATATCCGCTTCGCTGTATGGATCGCAGTGCTGGAGCAAACACGTTCCCCGGTAGTATGCCGTCCTGAAGTCCTCGACTGAGTCTTGCTTTGCGATCATCAGAACGACGCCGAAAAGAAGAAAAGCCGCCGTACCCAACAGCATCAGGTACAGCCCGTCTCTGCGTGCGCCATCCGCCATGGTTCAAAGGGTACTCGTGGGGAGGTTCGAGCGGCCGCAGAAATCGCTGGGAGCTGTTTGCTTTGTGGTTACCAGAGAGCCCCTACGCCGACATGTTGAAGTTGCGGCACTGGCATTCCACAGGCGAATTTGACCCCAGACTCGAAGAGCCGGAGCGAAGGGTTAATCTGGAATCCAACGTGATTCGAGAAGACATAGAAACGGATCCTGAGTTGAATCCCCTTCCGGTGGCGAACTCGGCGGAAATTCCCCTGCCAGGTGTTCCAGAGGATTCAACCGACGGGGAGCCAGCGCGTGTGAATCGGGGCGCCGAGAAAGCTGCAGAACTCACGCCATTTATGCGGCAGTGGTCGGCAGCAAAACAGCAGAATCCCGATGCCCTTCTGTTCTTTCGCATGGGGGATTTTTACGAACTCTTCTATGACGACGCAGTGGTGGCCAGCCGGGAGTTGCAATTGACGCTGACGGCAAGGGACCGAGAGCGGCAAGTGCCAATGTGCGGCGTCCCCTATCACTCCGTCGAGAGTTACCTGACGAGGCTCTTGCGCAAAGGGTTCCGCATCTCCATCTGCGACCAGATGGAGGATCCAAAGCTTACCAAGAAGATCGTACGGCGTGAAGTGACGCGGGTGCTCTCACCGGGGACAGCTCTGGATCCAGGATTGGGCCAGGAAGAGAACAATTTTCTGGCTGCGTACTTTGAAATTGAGTCAAAAGACAAGCGCAATGTGGAACCGGTGTGTGCAATGGCATTGCTCGATGTGTCTACGGGAGACTTCAGGACAGCGGAATTTCAGGGCGCATCTGCAAGACAACAAGCCGTCGATGAAATTCTGATGGCAGGCGTCAGCGAGGTGCTGCTGGCGACGAGTGCGGAATCACCTGCGGCATTGGAACGGATCGCGGCACGTACGCGCGTCGAGGATTGGGTGTGGACGCGCGAATTTGCAGTCCCCCTGGTGGAGCGGCAACTCAAGGTGAAATCGCTTGATGGTTTTGGGCTGGTGGGGCACGATGCTGCGGCCATTACGGCAGGCGCGGTACTGCACTATGTGCGGACTACGCAGAAGAACGAAGCATTGCATATTGACTCCCTGCGGTTCCAGGAGCACTCGACGGCGCTCGAGTTGGACCAGGTGACAGTGAGGAATCTGGAGCTGGTCGAACCATTGTTTGCGGGGCAGGATTCCCGGGCAACACTCTTTCATACGCTCGATGAATGCAAAACACCGATGGGCAAGCGATTGCTGCGCGCGAGGATTCTGCGGCCGTTAGTGGATCGGCAGAACCTTGAAACGCGCTATGAAGCTGTTGCGGAAGCCTGCGGAGATCTGTTGAAGCGCGAGGAAGTGCGTCGCGCGTTTGCCGGAATTCTCGATCTGGAGCGGCTGCTGGCGCGATTGAGCCTCGACTCGGCTGGACCGCGCGATGTGCGTGCGTTGGCCGCGAGCCTGGCGCGACTGCCGGCACTGAAGACGGCGCTCGAAGCGATGACGGCGAAGCTGTGGTGTGATCTCGCATCGACACTGGACGCGCTCGAAGATGTGACGGTACGTATCGCAGCCACACTCGTGGCCGAGCCCCCCTTGACGATGGCCGATGGCGGCGTCGTTGCGGCGGGCGTGGATGCGGAGCTGGATGAGCTGCGCACGATTTCAACGACTGGGCGGCAGCAGATTGCGGCTATAGAAGATCGCGAACGCAAGCGAACCGGAATCGGATCTCTGAAGGTCCGCTACAACTCGGTCTTCGGCTATTACATCGAGATTACGAAGGCTAACATGGCTCTTGCTCCGGCCGATTACGAGCGCAAGCAGACGCTGGTGAACGCGGAACGGTTCACGACTCCAGAGCTGAAGGAGTATGAGCGAAAGATCCTGACAGCGCATGACCGATCCATTGAAATCGAGAAGCGGATCTTCGCTGAACTGCGGAAGTTTGTGCTGGATGCAGCGGGAAGGATTCGGCGTTCGTCCACCGCTGTCGCAGAGGCTGACCTGCTGGCGAACTTTGCGTCTCTCGCCGCAGGGCGGCGCTACGTGCGTCCGAGGCTGACCGACGAGCCAGTGCTGGAGGCGGTCGCAACGAGACATCCGGTAATCGAACAATGGATGGAAGTCACGCGTGAGGGCCGGTTCATTGCCAACGATATTTATCTTGATGCGGGCGACGCCGGACCGAGCCTCCTGCTGATCACCGGCCCGAATATGGGCGGCAAGAGCACGTATCTGCGGCAGGCGGCCATGCTGGTGTTGATGGCACAGATGGGCAGCTTTGTGCCCGCGGAAAGCTTGAGACTGGGACTTGTCGATCGGATTTATACGCGCATCGGAGCCAGCGACAATGTGGCGCGTGGGCGGTCGACTTTCATGGTCGAAATGACCGAGACTGCGACGATCTTGAATACGGCGACGAAGCGGTCGCTGATTCTTCTGGACGAGATGGGACGCGGAACAGCCACGTTTGACGGGCTGAGCCTGGCCTGGGCGACGGTCGAGTATCTTCATGCGGAAACAGGCGCACGCACGCTGTTTGCGACGCACTACCACGAACTGACGATGCTCGCGGAGAAACTGAAGAAGGTTCGCAATTTGCGCGTGGGCGTGAAGGAAGCGGCGTCAGGAATCGTTTTTCTGCACATAATTGAACCGGGCGCGGCGAGCAAGAGCTACGGCATTGAAGTGGCCAAACTCGCAGGATTGCCGGCGGCCGTGACAGAGCGCGCAAAGCACGTACTGCGTCAACACGAAAAGCAGGAGCGCCAAAGTGTTCAGGCGGAGACCGCCGCGGAGCCGATGCAGCTGACGATGTTTACACCGCTATCGCAACGCATTGTGGACCGAATCGATGCCGTCGATGTGAACGCTCTGACCCCGTTGCAGGCGCTGAATCTGCTGGAAGAACTGCAGCAGGAATTAAAAACCAAGGGACTAGGGACTGGGGACTCGCGAGAATAGCCCTGGAAAGCTGGGAAGGCTGATGGCGGATACGGTGCGACACGCGGCGGGAAGCCTGCTGGTGGTTGGGTTGAGCGGCACAGAGCTGACGGGGCTGGAGCGCGCGTGGTTGCGCCTGGTTCGGCCCGGCGGGGTCATCCTCTTCAAGCGCAACATTGTGGATGCCACGCAGACACGCGCTTTGCTGGACGAGGCAACCGGCTTGGGCACACCGCACGCTGTGCGCTGCGTCGACGTCGAAGGCGGGACCGTAAACCGCCTGCGCGATGCGCTGGCACCACTACCCTCCGCACAAGCTGTGGGAGCGGTCGTTAAGAAGTCGAAGAAGACAGCATGGGCGCGGGAACACGGCGAACTGATCGCGCGCGCCGTCAAGGCGTTCGGGTTCAACACGACATTGGCGCCGGTTGTGGATCTGGCGTTGCCCGAGTCGACCGAGGTGCTGGGATCGCGGCCTCCCGGCGCCGATGCGGCGGATGTCATCGCCTATGCACGGGCATATCTTGAAGGCTTGGTAGAGCATGGAATCATCGGATGTGGAAAGCATTTTCCAGGACTGGGCGGTGCATCGGGTGATACGCACTTTGTGACGCCGGAGATTGGGCGCAACTGGAAGCAGCTTTGGAACGAAGACGTGGTTCCCTATCGCGAACTGCACGCAGCCATGCCGATGATCATGATGAACCACGCGGCGTATCCTGAGGCACCGAGCAAAAATGTCCCGGCCAGCGCCTCGGCGTTCTGGATTACGACGGTGCTCAGGAAGCAGATCGGTTATCGCGGCATTATTCTCTCCGATGATCTCGAGATGGGCGGGATTCTCAAATTTCTTCCCGTCGATGAAGCAGCGGTAGAAGCAGTGCGGGCCGGGAGCGACTTGCTGGAAATATGTCATAGCGCAGAGCTGATCTTGCGCAGTTATGAGGCGTTGATTGCGGAGGCAGAGCGCTCGGCCGCCTTTCGCAAGCTGCTGCTGGCGAGGGCGCAGGAGACAGCGAGGAAGCAAAAGCGGCTCTATCCGGGCGGGGCTGCGGGTGAATTAACGACGAAGCAGCTTGATTTGCTTCGGACACGCATGCTGCGGTTCGGCGAGCGCATTGCGGCCCATGCGAAGGATGACGTGATCGCTCCACGCGCGATATCGCCGGCGGAGACGTCATGAAACCACGCGCGATGATCGTGGCCGGGGTGATGAGCGGAACCTCCGCCGATGGGATCGATGTGGCGGTGGTGCGAATCCCACCGGCGGGGAGGTGGCCGAAAGTGAAGCTGCTCGCGCACGAAGCATTTCCCTACCCTGCTGCGTTGCGGCGCAAGGTGCTGGCCGCGATGAATGCGGTTTCCATTTCAACCGCGGAGCTGGCACGGCTGAATTGGCGGTTGGGGCTGGCTTACGCGGAGGCCGTCGCGGCAACGGCGAAAAAGCATCGCGTCAAGTTGGAGTTGGTCGGATGCCACGGGCAGACGCTGTATCACCAGGCTCGCGCAGAGAACTATGCGGGCCGAAATTTTGCGTGCACTTGGCAGCTGGGCGAGGCTGCAGCGATTGCGGCGGCAGTTGGGACGCCGGTCGTATCGAACTTCAGGCCTGCGGATATGGTTTCTGGAGGTCAAGGCGCGCCGTTAGTTCCATTGCTCGATCACTTCCAGTTTGCCGATCCGAAACGTGGGCGCGTCCTCCAGAACATCGGCGGTATTGCCAATCTCACGGCCATTCCAGCGGGCGGCTATGGCAAGCAGGTCATCGCTTTTGATACCGGGCCGGGAAACATGGTGATTGATGCGCTGGCGCACGAACTTTTCGGCAAGAAATACGATCGCAACGGAGCGATCGCGGCGCGCGGAGCCGTGTTGACGCAGGTGCTGGAAAGGATGCTGAAGGAGTCTTATTTCAGGCAGAAGCCACCGCGGACGGCAGGGCGGGAGCAGTATGGCCGCGAATATGCCGTTCGGTTTTTAGAGGAGTGCCGGAAGCATAGCAAAAATCCCGCAGATGCCTTGGCAACGGCGACAGCGCTGACCGCGGACAGCATTGCGGAAAGCTATGCACAGTTCGTGCGGCGACGGATGCGCGGCAAGCCTGTCGACTACATCGTCTCTGGCGGGGGCGCGCGCAACGCTACTCTGATGGCGATGCTGTCACGGCGGTTGGAACCGATGGGGTGCAGCCTGCAAACAAGCGAAGCTTTCGGTATGCCCGCGGAAGCAAAGGAGGCGGCGGCTTTCGCACTGCTGGCGTGGATGACATGGCACCACCTTCCCGGGAATGTACCATCGGCGACGGGAGCGAAGCGGCCTGTGATATTGGGTCAGGTGACGTATGTCTAAGCGATGCCGTAGAGCTTTCAGGTCTCAAAAGCTAAACTCCGCGCCAACGACGAAGACCTGCCGTTAGGGGACCCCGGACCTGGGCACCCAGTTTCTTGCGCTGGTTGTGCTCCTGACTCTGGCGGGTTGCAGATCGGCGCAGCGCGATCCTAAAACAGATGTGTTTTTGATTGAAAGCAGCCCGGCGAATCTTGACCCGCGGGTCGGAACAGATGGGCAGTCCGAGCACATCGACGAATTGATTTTCGATGGTCTGGCGCGCTAGCAGAGCAAGCTTAAGAAAACTTAAGGTCTATTGGAAGCAACGCTCCTCACTCGATCTCAACCTTTTGCGCCGCTGGCTCGTCTACCGGAATGAAGGCCAAGGAAATTCCCGGTGAACGTCGATCAGAGTCACGGGAGACAGGGTGTATGAACAGCAAGACACTGCTTCGACTTTCCGCATGGAAAGCGCAATTTGCCGGGGCACTTGTGCTCGCATTTGCGGGATCTCTTCTTTTTTCCCAGGCGGCGCCGGGACGATTTGTTGGCACAATTACGGCCATTAACGGCGACACGCTAACTGTGAAGCCAGACAGCGGCGATGAGCGGCAGGTGGAGGTTCCATCCACCGCGGTGTTGAAGCGGGTGGAACCGGGGCAGAAGGACCTAAGCGCCGCGGCGACGATTCAACTGACCGATCTGACAACAGGCGACCGCGTGCTGGTCCGGCTCGATGCGAATGCGACCGGAGACACGCCGCAGGCGGCGCAGATCGTGACAATCAAGGCAGCGGATGTTGCACAGAAACAACAACAGGAGCGGGATGCCTGGGCGCGGAGCGGTGTGGGTGGGTTGGTGAAGAGCGTTGATCCCACGGCGGGCGTCATTGTTGTGACGAGTGGCTCGGGCGCGGCGTTGAAAATCATCAAGGTTCATGTGAACACGACAACGGTGCTGAAGCGTTATGCACCGGCCTCGGTACGGTTCGATCTGGCGCAACCGGGACCTATCGGTGCGATTCAAGTGGGCGACCAGCTCCGTGCGAGGGGAACAAAGAACGCGGACGGGACCGAGGTTGATGCGGCTGAAATTGTTTCAGGCAGTTTCAGAAATATTTCAGGAACGATTGCCTCACTGGATGCGTCGACCTCGAGTTTCACTGTGAAGGATTTGCTCACCAAGAAACAAGTGACAGTTCGTGTCACTCCGGATGCGCAGATGCACGCACTGCCGGAAATGATGGCGCGCGCTGTGGCTGCGCGGTTGAAGGGCACAGCTCCCAGCGCAGGCGGCGCTCCCGCAGCCGGGGGAGCAGGAACTGGACAACAGCGCAACTGGAGTGGTCAGGGCGGTGGCGGCGGACAGTGGGCCGGGCAAAACGGCGGACAGGGCGGCGGGCAAGGCAGGGGTGGCGACATGCAGCAAATGTTGAGTCGCACTCCTGTGGTCCATTTTTCCGACCTGAAGAAGGGAGATGCGGTCATGGTAGTTGCGACGGATGGCGCTACGAACGTCACGGCAATCACTCTGCTCACCGGCGTTGAACCGTTGCTTGAAGCGCCGGAAGCAAGCCGCAATCTGCTCTCGAACTGGAGCATGGGTTCGGGCGGCGGAGGAGAAGCCGAAGCTCAGTAGGGACACATAGAAATTGATTGAAATCTGTTGGGGGAGAAGTGTATTTGCGATCTCATAGCTTTTTTTGCCTTTTGATCGGATGGATGATCTGGTTCGTGTCCGTCCTCGCGGCGAGCGGACAGGCAGCCGCACCACCGGTTCCGGCGGCACAACCATCTGCCACGGCACAGTTGGCCGCCCCGGCACAGGCGCCGGCAACAGCCACAGCCGCATTGCACGGCCATGTAACGGACCCATCCGGAGCGTTGATTCCGGGTGCGCAGGTCACGATTGCCAACTCGGCCGGCGAGCCTGTGAAAACGATGAAGGCCGACGCAAGCGGCGCGTATGACGCGCGCGGACTCACGCCCGGCAGCTATTTTGTGCAGGTATCATTCGCGGGATTTGCGCCATTCCAATCGCAGCTGATTCAACTAGCCGGGAGTCAGGTGAAACGGGTTGACGTGGTGATGGCCATTGAGACCGCTCAGCAGAACGTGGTGGTGACAGACGAATCGCCTGCTGTGAACGTGGAGGCGGGGGGCAATGCGAATTCCGTCGTCATCAAGGGCAAGGACCTGGACGCCCTTTCGGACGATCCAGATGAATTGTCGAACGAGTTGCAGGCCTTGGCAGGTCCTTCGGCAGGCCCGAATGGCGGGCAGATTTACATCGACGGCTTCACGGGCGGGCAGTTGCCTCCTAAGTCGGCGATTCGCGAAATCCGGATTAACCAAAATCCGTTTTCAGCGGAATTCGACAAGCTGGGCTACGGGCGCATCGAAATTCTGACCAAGCCGGGCACAGACAAGCTGCACGGGCAGTTTTTCGCGATGGGCAACGATAAGTCATTCAACACCGGCAACCCGTTCACGCACGATATTCCTCCTTACGACAGCTACCAGTTCAACGGCTCGCTGAGCGGATCCTTGTCAAAGTGGGCTTCGTTTTTTTTGAGCGCGCAGCAGCGCAACACTTCAGATGCGTACATCTATACCGCGCGGCTCTCGTCTGATCCAACGGTGGCTCCGTTAACGGGTGGAGTGTATAGTCCGCGCGTGCGAACCAATGTGGCGCCTCGCATCGATCTGCAATTGGGGCAGAAGAATACGCTGACCATCCGCTATCAACTGTGGCGCGACAGCGAAAGCGGTGTGCTGGGCGGGACCACCGATCTGCCATCTCAAGCAACGGCTTCCAAATCGTATGAGAATACGCTGCAAATCAGTGATGCCGAGGTGATCAACGATCACATCGTGAATGAGACACGATTCCAATATCTCCGCGACACCGGGACCGACACATCAGTGAGCTCAGCTCCTCAGGTGCAGGTGCCGGGCTATTTCGCGAGCGGTGGCTCATCGAGCCAGTTCTCAGAGGATCATACGGATCACTATGAGTTGTGGAACGAGACCACGATGTCAGTGGGCACGCAGGCGCTCAAGTTTGGGATGCGGCTGCGCAACAATCGCGACTCAAATTCTACGAACTCAAATTTCAATGGCACTTTCAGCTTCAGTTCTCCTGACAGCTATCAGCTGCTGCTATCCGATTTGGCGGCGGGTGACACTTTTGCGGAAATTGCTGCTGCCTGCGCCGTGCCGAA
The DNA here is from genome assembly GCA_963745845.1 of uncultured Acidobacteriaceae bacterium. Lineage (GTDB taxonomy): Bacteria > Acidobacteriota > Terriglobia > Terriglobales > Acidobacteriaceae > Telmatobacter. Next base: position 2,287,821 of record CAVUZE010000008.1, read on the forward strand.
CTCAACCTGCGCACTGCCGAACAAGCTTGCTTACACCACGGGACCACTGCCTGCGATTGCCAATGTGTTCGATGCCGCGCTGTTTCTGCAGGATGATTGGAGGGCGAATCGCTTCTTGACGGTCTCCGGCGGTATTCGCTGGGAATCGCAAAACCACATTTCCGATCATGATGACTGGGCTCCGCGCGCGGCGTTTGCCTACGCTCTCGACGGGCACAAGAAAGGCGCACAACCTAAAACTGTTTTGCGCGGTGGCTATGGGATTTTTTATGACCGGTTCGCTTTAAGCAACCTATTGACTACGGTACGTCAGAGCGGCGCGGCCAACAGCCAGAATCAGATTACGATCACGAATCCGACCTGTTTCAGCTCGACAAGCCTGAGCAGCATCGATCTGGCCAGTTGCGGAACCCCAACCTCGAGCTCGAATACGATTGTGCAAATTGCGCCCAGTTTTCATTCGCCCTACACACAGCAGATCGGGGGCAGCATTGAGCGCCAGCTGACGAAGACAATCACGTTCACCACAACTTATCTGCGCTCCTTTGGCGTGCACCAACTGGTGACGCGCGACGCGAATGCGTTCTTGCCGGGGACCTATGAATACGGAAGCACTACGTCAACAGGCGTGCGGCCTAATCCGAATCTTGGCATCGTCGACCAGTTCTACCCTCAAGCGGTGTTCAAACAGAATCAGGTGATTCTGAATGTGAATGCGCGCATCAGGCCCAACTTCAGCGTGTTTGGTTTCTACAACTGGACCAATGCAAATACCGATGGTGGAGGCGGATCGACGGCGTCGAACTCGTATAACATCAGCCAGGACTACGGGCGCGCGGCCTTCGCATCCAGAAACATGGTTTTCATGATGGCCAACTACACGGGGCCATGGGCCATCCGGTTCAATCCGTTTTTGATTGCGCAGTCGGGCAAACCGTACAACATTACGACTGCGAACGATCTCACCGGGGACAACTTCTTTAATAGCCGGCCGGCGACGGTAGACAGTTCCCTCTGCGCCGGGCAGTCCTCACGCTATGCGCCAACGCAATACGGCTGCCTTGATACAACGCCAATGGACAACTACACGCCCATTGGCATGAATCTTGGAAATGGTCCAGCTGCCGTTGCCTTGAATCTGCGCCTGAGCCGCGCCTTTGGCATAGGACCGAAGCTTGAATCGTCCGGCAATGCGCAGCAAGGTGGAGGGCCGGGCGGTCCTGGCGGGCCCGGAGGCGGTGGCCGCGGAGGCGGCGGTGGACCAGGTGGAGGAGGGCCCGGTGGAGGGCTCGGTCCCGGAGGCCTCGGTGGCGGGGGCGGTCCACCACGTGGAATGTTCGGCGGTGGAGGCACGGGCCGGAAATACAGCCTGAGCTTCAGTGCGCAAGCCCTGAACCTGTTCAACAATATCGATTACGGTACTCCATCGGGCACCGTCATCCCTACGCCTGACTCGACGAGCGATACCACGACACCGGGCGAGCGATTTGGCCATTCCTACAGTTTGGCGAGGGGGATTTTCGCTTCGCCGACGAGCTCGGCCGCACGGAGAATCTTCTTTCAGGCGGAGTTCTCGTTCTAAGTCTGTGACCGGGTAGTTCGTACAGGTTCAAGAGTGCCGAAGCAATTTGCTTCGGCACTCTTGTTTGGGATTAATGCGTTGCGGAGACCGTGGCGGGCGCTGGAGCGGCCGCAAACGCATCGGTGAGCGAAATGACATGTAACTCCGCCTTCAGCGCATCGAGGGATGCGGCGCTCGAGACTGTAACTTCGCGAGTTTCGCCGGGAAACAGGTCAAAGTAATTATCCGAAACCTGCGCATCAAGGGAACCGAAAGAGAGATAGACACTTCGTGCCAGAACCGGTGAAGTTATCTGGACCTTATAAGTGCCGTTACTGCCTCTCGTCTCCACTTTAAGCGCGGCCGGTATCAGGTGCACTTCTTTGGTTGGCGCCAGGTAAGTGAGATTGCGCGAGAGCTGCGCGTCTCCTGAAATGAGCTCGGCGACGACAAACACGCCGGAGGTATTTGCAGCGCCTGCTTGTGCGAGCTTGGCCAATGGCCAGTCGAGATAGACCTTGCTCGTGAGCGGTTCGACGCTGACGTCATGGCTGTCTTCAAGCAGAACTTTGCCGTCGAAATCCATCAGACGCACGCGGACCGTTGCCGGTTGTGCTGTCGTTCGATCGGAGACGATATAGACCTTCACTGAGCCGTTTTCGATATGCGGCGAGACAAGGATGGGCGCGTAGAATCTGCGCGCGTAGTATTGCAGAGCCTTCCAGCGGCCGTAGTAGTCGATGCTGGACCACGATGCGACAGGCCAGCAATCGTTTAGCTGCCAGAAGATAGAGCCCATGGTTTCAGGGCGCGAGCGACGGAAGTGCTCTGCGCCAATCTTGATTCCTTCGGCTTGGAGGACCTGACTCACGTAGAGAAAACTAGCGAAGTCCTTCGGCTCTGGATAGTCTTTGAGCAGATAGTCATGGATGATTGCATTGCCTTCGTTGTTCTTCTGGTGCGCGAGCATGACGGGCGTGAAGATGCCGGTGCGATCTTCGGGCTGGGTGAAGGCTTCAATTGTCTTCATCTCCGGAAACGACTGGAAGCCGTACTCGGTGACGAAGCGCGAATTGTGCGTCTCGTAGGTGGAGAAAGGCACACGCCCGTGCCAAACATCCCACACGTGTGCGTCGCCGCTCTGATATTTGCTGCTGAGCTCTTCGTAGTCGGAGCTGGGTGAGCTGGGCCAGTAGGGAGTCTCGGCATCGAGCCGCTCGACGACGCGGTTAAGGATGCCGCTGAATTCGGTGAGATAGTCCTGCCACATCTGGAACCTGACTTCAGGCGGAAGTTTGTCGCGGCCGCTCCAATTCAGCGCCAGTTCAGTTTCGTTGTTGCCGCACCAGATGACGATGCTGGGATGATTGCGCAGACGGCGCACCTGATCTTCGGCTTCAGCTTCGATGGTGAGCTTGAAGTTGTAGGTGCCGGGCTGCCAGTCGTTGCCAAACATGAGGTCCTGCCAGACCATGATGCCTAGCTCGTCGCAAATCTGGTAGAACTCGTCGGTTTCGTAATAACCGCCGCCCCAGTGGCGAATCATATTCATGTTGGCGTCGCGCGCAGACTCAAGGATGCGGCGATAATTCGCCGTAGTGACGCGATTGGGAAAGCTGTCAAATGGAATCACGTCCGCGCCTTTGGCGAAGACGGGGATGCCGTTGACAACGAACTGGAAGCTGCGGCCCCATTGGTCGGGATGGCGATCGAGAACGATGGAACGAAGGCCGGTTTTGGTGATTCGCTTATCGGCCGTCTGGCCAGCGATGGAAATGTGGGCGGTGAATTCGTAGAGCGGCTGCTCACCGTAGCCGGCGGGATACCAGAGTTTGGGCTGGCGAATTTCAATGGGAATATCGATCAGGTTGATGCCGGTGTGGAGTGTGACGAGCTTGGTCAGAGTGACAGGCGCTGGCCCACCAATGTAATCCAAACCGATCTGCGCGGGACCGTTCGAGGAGGCTTCCACTTCAACTTCGGCGTCGACGTGGGCTACGGTCTTACTCACGTCGCGCTGACGAACGGCGAAGTCAGCGATGCGGATCTTGTCCCAGGATTCGATGCGAGCGGGGCGCCAGATGCCGCTGGTGACGAAGCGCGGGCCCCAGTCCCACCCATATTCATAGGCAGCCTTGCGAATGTAGGTCTTTGGCTCGACCTTGGTGCGTGGTTGCCACGGGTCCATCGCAGCGACGAGCTGTGCAGCGGTGATCGGCGACGGGAAGACGACGCGGAGAAGATTGTTGCCCGGATGCAGATGAGTTTTCGCTGGGACGCGCCAGATGCGGAACGAGTCGTCGGCGTTGAGGATCTGCGTGCCGTTGAGATAAACCTGCGCAGCGGCATCGAGACCGTCAAAGACAAGGTCGACATTCGCGCGAGCGAGCAAGGCGGGCGAGACGTCGAAAGTATCGCGGTATTCCCAACTGGCATTCTCAATCCATTGCAGCTTGGACTCGTTATCGCGATAAAACGGATCTTCGATCTTCTTGTTGGCAAGCAGATCCAGATGCACGTCGCCGGGAACCGTTGCAGGCAGCCATCCGGCTTCGGGGTCCTCTGGAGTGGTTGTGATCTGGCGGAATTGCCAACCATGATCGAGCGCGAGAGTGGAGTTTTGTGAACGTGTGGATTGAGCGGCTACTGTAAAAGTCGAGAGACCAAAAGCGGTCGCGGCCAGTGCAAGGCACACGATAGCTCCGCGCATGGATCGACGCATCGCGTCTCCTCCGGCCTTCCGCAAAATGGATGAAGGCGGAGGGCAAAAAATTCCGTTGATAAGGTTATCACGCGGTATCTGGCGGTGCCCGTACTAATAGACACCCGGGCTGCATCGCTCCGCGCTTCGCGAACTGAGAAGAATTGGCCCCCAGCGCCGACCGCGGGAAAGTTAATAACAGGCTCTACGCAACGAGCGATTGATAGAAGATCTCCCATTTGGGGAACAGGATTCGCGTGTCGAAGTAGGTTTCGACGCGCTGCCGTGCTGCGCAGCCAAGCGCACCGCGCAACTCAGATGAGTAGCGCATGACGTTGAGCATTGCCTGGGCTAATGTATCAGGGTCTCGGGGGGAACGAGTGTGCCGGCGTCACCGAGGAACTTGTGTACGCCGCCCACGTCTGTTGCCACGACGGGCTTCTCCATGGCCATGGCCTCGCCGATGACGAGCGGCATCCCTTCCCACGCGGAGGGGAGAACGTAAGCGTCGGCGGCATCGTACAGCGAGAGCATGCTGTGACTCAGGCCGAGTTGGTGAATACGTTCCGTGGTGCCTTTGGGAACGACGAGCCCTGTATAGGCGGTGCGCAGCGATTTGGGCCGAGGATGCTCTCCCGCGATCCAAAGTTGGGTTTGCGGATACACGACCCACACTTGCGCGAAGGCTTCGAGAAGATTGAGAAATCCTTTGGCGGAGACAATGCGTCCGGCGGCGAGCCAGATGAAATCGCTGTTGGCTGCGTGGGCTGCGCGCGTGGCGTGGCGGCGTGACGCGTCGGGCGCGAACTGCGTGGTGTCAATGGCGTTGGTTAGGACGATGCACTTACGCGCGGGGACGGCCTTGACTTCAATCGCTCGACGGGCTACGGCGTCACTGACGGCGGTGGTGCGGATGGCGAGGAAGTCGGTAAGGCGGTAGGCGAGCATGCGCATCCAACCACCCTGGTAAACGTTGTGCATGGTGCATACCACCACCTGCGGTGGGGCAAGCACTCTCAGCAGTCGTGCAAATAGGTTGGCCGGGAAGGTGTGGCTGTGCACGAGATCCGGATGGAAAGCGCGAAGGAAGCGACGAGCGCGCAGGATGCCTAAAAGCAGGCTTGCCGGTGACTTGCGCAGGTCAAGATAGACGACTTCAAGTTGCGTGGACCATTGTTCCGTTTGGTGTGGGAGCAGCGAAATCAAGAGAACGGTGTGCCCCCGCGACACCATCCATTCGGCCAATGCGATGGTGTGTCGCTCGGCTCCGCCCATGCCAAGGGAGTTGAGGACGTATGCAATGCGCATCTTCGTGATGATAGTGCGCGGAGATCAGTTCTTGATGTGCCCCTCAACACGGCGCATAAGGAGCGTGTCCAGCGCGATTGCACCCGGGCCGAGGATCAGGATCAGCAGCGCCGCGAACCAATAGGTGTAGGGCGTCGCACCATAGAAATCACCGGGATTGGAGAGGATGTGCGAGAAGTTGATGCGATCGTCCGGCACGCTGAGATAAGCCATCGTCATATTGACGAAGAGCACCAGGGAGGTAAGACGCGAGAGAATGCCGAGCGCAAAAAGGATGCCGCCGAAGAATTCGATCGAGGCGCACGAGAGCGCGGTCATATGCGGCGCGGGCAAATTGAGACTGGTGAAAAAGTCGGTGACTTTGTCGAGATGGGTGAGCTTGCCCCAGCCATCCTGCGCAAACTGAAAACCCCAATACAGGCGGATCGCGAGCAACAGTGGACTTTGCAATCGTCCTGCAAGCGTGGCAAAACCCAGATATGCGTTCTTCAAATTGCTCACGAGCTTCATTGCTTGTCTTCCTACTCCTTAATGAGCTATTCGAGATCGGGGGCGCAGATCCAGCCCAATTCGGCCCAGGCGCCGAACCACTGTTGAACCAATCCCGCACGCTGAGACTGAGGGACGCGCGAGCCGATGAAGCCGGACTCGATGGCATCTGCGAGAGCAAGGCCCTGGCGAATCGCGGAAAGTGTAAGGAATTCTTCGCGCTTCAATCGCAGATAGTAGACGGAATTGTCGACGCGATGAGCCGCAACCCAAGTGAGACGAGGACGCAATCGCGGAAGCTTGACGGGCGCGGCGTCCTCATCTTCATGGCTGACGCCTGCTTCGGTCGTTTGACGTTTCTCGCGCTTGTGCAGGCCGAGCACGAGGTCATCGGCTGGATAGCTCAGAGCGATCAAGATCAGGTGCGGCTGGAGTGCGAGGCGGGATTCAGCGTCGAGGGTGACAATCTCTTCGACTGTCAGCGGCGTGCGTTCGCCATTATCAAAGGCTTCGATAAATGCCCACTCGATCCTCGTAACGTCCACCGCGAGACGATGGCGGCGGCCCGCGGCCTGTGGGTTCGCGAGGAGCCAGTCGGCGAGTTTGGAGCCGAGATTGCGCAGCGTGAAGGATCGGCTGGGATGCGCCGTGAGGTAGGCGATGGAGAGGGCTTCAAAGGCGCGAGCGCCCACAACGGCGTGCAATGCCGGGAAATCTTCCGCCAGGGCGCCGAGCACGCGGTACCAGTACTGGCGGTTGTAGATTTCGAGCCGTTCGAATGAGCTGAGCTTGCTGTTCGGTGCGATGAAGGATGCAGCGATTTCGGCCATGCCGCGACCGTCCGCCGCAACCGCACGCATGTTCTCGTCAGCGGTGAGTGGCTGCATCACGGCGGCAGCCATTGCGCGCTGAAGTTCGGCGAGAGACATAGAGGACGCTGTCATTTTGCTGCCTCCGCGAGTTCTCCAGAGTGTGCGTGCAAGTAGCGTTCGGCCTTCTTTGCTTCCGCGTGCACTTCATCGAAGGTCGGAATGTGATCGTCCCACTCAAGGAGCGTCGGCGTTGAGCCGCAGCGAGCGATTGCTCGCTCATAAAGCTGCCACACCGGATCGATCACGGGATGGTCGTGCGTATCGAGGATGTATTTCTCGTAGCGCGAGTGGCCGGCAATGTGAATCTGCGCGACGCGATGCGCGGGGACGGCGTTCACATAATCCATAGGATTGAATTCGTGATTCACCGAGGAGACGTAGATGTTGTTCACATCGAGAAGAATGCCGCAGTCGGCACGTTCGACGACCTCATTCAGGAATTCCCATTCCGTCATCTGGGAACCCGTGAACGCGGCATACGAGCTGACATTTTCGACGGCAACGGGAATTTCGAGATAGTCCTGCACCTGGCGCACGCGTTCGACTGTGCGTTCTACCGCTTCCCATGTGTAGGGCAACGGCAGCAGGTCGTGGGTGTAGGTGCCATCCACAGAACCCCAGCAAAGATGGTCGCTCAACCAGGGAGTGTTTGTCCGGCGAACAAGCTGTTTGAGGCGCCGCAGATGCTCGGGGTCGGGTGCGGTGACTGAGCCGAAGTACATCGAGACACCATGCTGCACCACGCGATACTGCTCGAGGATCTGGTCGAGGACCGCGAGCGGGCGCCCCGCGTCGACCATGAAATTCTCAGAAATAATCTCGAACCAGTCGACTACAGGCTTGCGCGAAAAGATGTGCTGGTAATGCGGAATGCGCAGGCCGATGCCGATGCCGTGATTCGAGTACGCGTTGAAACGATTGCCGGGCATGGATGGAGACTCAGGGATCAGGGAATAGGGAACAGAGCGAAGCAGAAGACAGAGAAACAGAGGGACCGGGAGAGCGGAATTCAATGTGTGAAGGGTTGAATGCCGCGGGGCCGGTCCCTCGATGGAGTTAGACCAGCTTCGGCATCTTGGAGCCGTCGGTGGCGCAGCCGCCCTTGCCCTTGCAACTGTTCTTGCCTTTGCAGCCGTTGTCGCTCGACTTGCAGCCGCCCTGCCCTTTACAGTCGTTTTTGCCTTTACAGGAGTGCTTGGTGGTGTCCTGGCTGGTGTAGCGCAGGCCAGCCTTGGCCGCCTTGGCCGAGGTGCCCTTCGCCGTCGTTCCCGGTGTGGCCGCGTGAGCCGCAACGGTTCCGCCGATCAGACCGGAGAGAGCTGCGGAGAGCAGCAGAGCATTCAATTGGTTCTTCATTTGGATTGACCTCGCTTGGGGTTTTGGGCGGAGGATCTCCGCCGGTTGCGGCGATGCGGGAACAAGGGACCATCGATCCCGCACTTTCCGTGGCACGCACACTTGGAGTGGCTGCACGGGCGAAAGGTTACAGCGAAAAGGGTGCGTGTGAAAATGAAATTCTTTGCTACGGACCCTTTGTTGGATGAACGGGCCTCAGCGGCAATTGGATTGGCCCGAGGGCTCCAGTACTTTAAGCTGATTGAGCCTATCACGGGCAATGCAGGCCGGCGACTGGAGGTTGAGGGTGGATTCAAGGAGATGGAGCGCTGTTGGCGGCGCGAGCCTGGTTGTCGCCATGGCGCAGAGCTTGTGTACCGCAGTCCTTACCATTAGCGGCATTCGAGTGGCGATAGGGCTTTCGGCTTTGGCAGCGGCCAGTGGCATCTACGCTCCTGCGAAGGGCTTTCACCAGGACGCCATTCGCATTCCCATGCTGATCCTGGCGACGGTTGGCGCAGCGGTGAATCTGGCAGTGTTGGCCTGGATTCGTCACCTGCGCTCACGGCCCTCCGCACAGTGGCGCAGGCAGGAGTTGAGTCCGAAGGAAAAACGAAGTGAGAAACTGCAGGTTGCGATGGCGATTTTGACGCTGATCCTGGTGGGGCTCGAAACGTGGACGCACCCGATGGTACATCGCACGGGGCCGCCACCTGTTGTTCACCGGCCTAGTGGAACCTAGATCTGGCACAATTTGCGAAGGCGATCGAGCGCGGTATTTAGGAACTATCAAAGGGCCCGTTCCAGTTCCCTGTCGATGCGCTCGTGCAGACGCTGGCTGAAACCAACCGGAAGCTCGAAGACGCGATCGTCGGCCAGGAGTATAACCACGTTGCGGGTTGAGTCCAGGACCGCTGAGCAGATCTCGCAAGTCTCAAGATGTTTGTCGATCTCCGCGCGAAGAACCGCGTCCACATCGCCTTCTATGTAAGCCGAGATGTGCTGCCAGACGTGTTTGCAGTCGATCCTCATGCGCGCCTCCCAAAGAGGCCTTTGCGTTTAGGTGCAAACGCTTTCAGTTGTGGGGCCAGCTCCTTCTGCAGCATTCCGCGAGCCCGATGCAGCCGGACTTTCACGGCACCTTCGCTGATACCGAGCGCAGCCGCAGTTTCGCGGATATCCATTTCTTCGATGTCCCTGAGGAGCACAATGTTACGGTAAATCTCCGGCAATCCCTCAATGGCCTTGCGAAGAATCGCTCCCAGTTCCTTCTGTTCGAGGGCCTCGGTGGGTATTTCGCGCCAGCTCGTCAGGATCGCTGGCGTGAAGTCTCCTGATTGGTCTTCACTAGCAGCCTCAAGCGATTCCTCGCGCCGAATGTCCCGTTTGCGCAAGCGACCCAGCGCCTCATTCCGCGCGATCGAAAGCACCCAGGTCCGAAATTGCGCGTCCCCTCGAAAATTCCGAAGGTTCAGGTACACCTTAATGGCAGTTTCTTGTGCCGCATCTTCCGCTTCGGCCTCGTTCTTGAGCAGGGAAAAAAGCAACATGTAGATCGAGCGCTCGCAGGGGCGAATCAACTCATGAAAGACGTGTTTTTCTCCGGCTATAATCCGGCGAATACAATCGGCCTCGAATTCAGAGTTAGGTGTCGCCATATTGCTATCAAAGTAAATGGCCGGAAGACGCAAGCCGGGAACCCCTTAGCGACTATAGCCTGTGAGGCGCCCCGAACTGTCATGAAACTTAAAGTATTAGTTGAGGTCTGGTCTTAGGTTTTACGTTCTGAATACAATCCTTATTCAAAATTACTCGATTGGGCGGTACAATCTCCGCACGAGGAAACCCCATGGCAGGAGATATTCAGCTCACATGCAGCGACTGCGGGCAGGACTTTACCTTCACCGCTGCAGATCAGGCGTTCTTTCAGGAACGTGGTTATTCGACCCCAAAACGCTGCAAGCCGTGCCGTATGGCAAAGAAAAACGACCAGGGGGGTTCCGGCGGCGGTTATCGTTCGGCTCCTGCACAGGGAACGCCTGTCATCTGTTCGGGCTGCGGCCAGCCAACTACGGTGCCTTTTGAGCCACGCGGTGACCGGCCTGTCTTCTGCCGGGATTGCTACCAGGCGAGGAAAGGCAGTAGTGGTGGAGGAGGAGGCGCCTCCCGCGGACGCGGACGGTACTAGAGCCAATTCTTTCTTCACAATCAAATTCGGATCTGCGTGCAATGGAATCGCCCGCATTCGGCTTCGAAGCAAATGAGGACGGAGTCCTCTTGCAATTCAATAACGGATGGGGCGATTTTTCGCTCCGATGTATAGGTGCGCCATGAAGAGCCCCGTCCGTATTACTTTGCAACTTTATTTGACGAATGGGTCAATACTGAGCGTTTGCCCGTCTTACCAGGCTCAATCGACCGCGCAGGGATGTACACTTCGCGTCTTCGTCAATGGCTTGCGCCATCCCAAGGGCGTCGTCGGGTTTTGCTTTTTATTTCCCCCGCGGGCTGGCCCAAGGACGTGAAGAGGTCTTATCGGCGTGAAGCATCCTCAATCGCCGAGGGTGGCCGAAAAGCCGCAATTGTATTCACCGACCTTCCTCCCAATGACTACGGAGTCGTTGCGCTCCCCGACGAAAACCATAAGATGAAGCTCGGCAGGAACGTGTTTGGCTGGCCAAAGGAAGGCCTTGGCTTTGCCCACAATTCGCGTGTCGGCCTTCGCCCGCCGGGCTTTCCGCCGGCGCGCCTCCAGGTCACATGTCCGGTGACGGAGACGGAAATTCATGTGTCTACAAGTGAGCGTTACTTGTTGATTGACCTCCGCATTCCTCGATAGACACCGAACAGGATCGGCGGATACACTGTCGCTCAAGGTTTATCCCCTTGCAATAGAGAACGAAAAAGGCCCCGGGGCACCTATGATACTGCTCGTCCTGTCCACTTCTCTGATCTTCGGCTTGATCGTGACGGGTTTTCTGTATCAATGGATTGGCGGGCGACGCGATCGTGTGCGCTTCACGAGCGATGGCCGATGGGTGGATATCGGGAATGGTCGAAGGCTTTACCTGATCGAAAAAGGAACCGGCGGCCGGACGGTGGTCTTTGAATCGGGAATTGCCGCGACCAACCTGAATTGGTTTCGCATTCAACAGGCCGTTTCGAGTTTCACCGCGACCGCGTCGTATGACCGCGGCGGGCTCGGCTGGAGCAGTCCCTGCCGCAGTGCGCGCACCCCTGCGAACATTGCCGCCGAATTGCACACGATGCTGCAGCGCGCGGGAATTAAGCCACCTTACGTCCTTGTGGGGCACTCCTTCGGCGGATTGGTAATGCGCCGCTTTGCGCTTTCCCATCCCGATGAGGTGTTGAGCCTGATCCTTGTCGATCCGATGCGTTGCGAAGAGTGGCCGCCGGTGAATCCGAGCCAGCAGGCGGCGGTTGATCGCGGCGACCGGCTCGCGGGTATTGCGATTCCGGTTGCGCGCCTGGGAGTGGCGCGGCTGGCCACCACTTCCCTGCTTTGCCGATCTGGCCGCATGTCACGATGGCTCGCCGGAGCGGGTGGCGATGGTGCTCAGCATGTGCTGGGGCGCGTGCGGGAAGAGATTGGCAAGATGCCGCGCGAGATTTGGCCGATCGTGGCGGCACACTGGTCGCGTCCGGACTTTTACGCGGGCATGCGCCAGCATGTGAAGGCCGTTCCCGACACGGTGCGTGAGATGCGGAACGCTCCGCCAATTCGCGACATTCCGATACTTGTGCTGACGCCCGACAAATCGAAGCCTTTATCAGACGAATGCCTACGTCGAATTGGTGAAAATGTGCGGCAGGTGATCGTGCCGCAGAGCGGGCATTGGATCCACCTTGACCAGCCCGACCGAGTCATCGATTGGGTCAGGACTGTAGTCGAGGAGGCCTGTTCCCAACCTCTTGCACTAACAACTTAGTCTATTGTTTTTCTCCGGCAGTAAATGTCGTCCACGGACCGGCCTTCATGTCGTGCAGAATAGGCTTCTGCCAGGCAAATTGAGGATGCGCGGCCAGAAACGGCTCCGCCAGGAAGTCTTCGCCGCACGGATGCCCAGCGCGGCCGATGAAGCTCAATTTCGCTGCCATGTTCGAGTCCATTACTTTGCCCGTGACCGCGCCGCCTGGATCGTAGGGTGCGTCGCCCCAGACTTTTTCTCCCACCGGCGACGTATCCTCGTGGCCGCACAGGCTGCGCTTGCCGGCATCAATCTTGCGCTCATAGCTGTCGTAGTGATCGGACAGATAAGCCTCCGCCAGAGCCGTATCCAGCTTGCCGTAGTGTTCCTTTACAAATTGCTCGGCGCGGATATGCCGCGCATTCATGGAGCTCTCGGGATCGTTTGGATTGAATCCCCGGGTGTCGTCTCGAATCAGCGCGGGGTCAGCCGCGAAGTTCGACGAAACAAAATAGCCGTCCTTCTTCTTCGTCAGTGGTGTCTGGTGCAGACCCAGCTCCAGATAGCCAATCTCACCGGTTTTCCGGTCGCCGATCAACCACGAGTTCGCGTAGCCCCCGTTGTTGCCCTCGCGCATGATTGCCGCGTATTCATCGATCGACGTGGCGTATTGCATGGCCTTGCGCGAGCGTTCGAACTCCGGAATTCCATTCACATCGAAGCCCGTCATCATCGGCAGCGTGGTCTCGGTGATCATCAGCCCGGCCGCGTTGACGCCAAAGTCGTCCTGGCTTGTAATCACGCCCGGCAGCCCATCCATCAGGATGCGCTGGCCTTGGGTGGGAACAATGTCGAAGACGACCGTCCAGCGTTCGCCCTCCGCATAGGAGGACCAGTTGCTGTGCGCGATCACGATTTTTCCATCTTTGGTCGCCGATCCAGTCGCGATCAACGCGCTGCATTTCCCAGGCGCAACGGCAGCGGGCGGGTTCGGCTTGCCCTCAGCCTTGTTGACCGTCGGCAAATAGTAGTTACTCAATTCAATATCGCCATTCAGCGCCACGATGTCCCACAGATCCAGCGTCGATCCCTGTGCGTGCAAACCCTCCACGATGCCCTTCAGCTCCGCTTGGTATTCAGGATCGATGTGGGGCCAGAGAATTGCCTGTGCCGCATCCCTAAAGAAGCTCCACGGACGCTTGTCTTCATTTGGCGCAGTCACCGTGTAGACATGGACGTTGTCTTCGATCTCGCGCGCCAGCAGAAATCCATGCTGGAAGCCGATTTGTTCCGGCGTGCCTTCGAGATGCACGTAGGTCCATCCGCCTTCGTTGAATTTGTAAGCGCCGTGAAGGCGAGCGTCGGAAGCCTGGTCTGCGGGAGCGGCGGCCGTGACTTTGCTGTCAGGATTCGTTGCAGAGGCGAGAGAAGGAGCAGCTAGAATCGCCATCGAGAACAGGCAGACAGACAAATCGCGCGGAAATCTGGAAAGAAACAAGGTTGTCCTCCGGACTGCCCTGAACATATCACGTCAGGTTTTGGGAGAGGCAGCACAAAAGCTGCGACCTATCGCTTCTTCGCTCCCTTTGGAGCCGGTTTCTTCGCTGCCGGCTTAGCAGACTTCGCTGCTTTAGCCGCAGGAGCAGGCTTCCTTTTGGCAGGCGCTGCCTTGGAGGGCGCAGGCTTCGCAGTTGCTTTGCCTTTGGCCTTTGGCGTTGCCTTCGCGGCCGGTTTGGCCACGGGCTTAACAACTGCTTTCTTTGGCGCTGGCTTCGCAGCAGTTACAGGCTTCGCGGATTTTGCAGGAGCAGCTGCAGGCGCTGCCTTCTTCGCCACTGGCGCAGGCTGAGATTTGGCCTGTGCGACAGGGGGCATCGACTTCGCTGCCAAGGCAGAACTCGCGGCAGCCGACTTGACCGCAGGCTTCGACTCTTGCTTCGGCGGAATCTTCTCCACCGTTGCAGATTTCGACGCAGCCTTCTTGTCGGAATCCTTTGCTTGCTTGGCAACAGGAGGTTGCGCGCTTCCCTTTACGGGTTTCGCCGCTCCTGCTTCCTTCTTTCCACGACGCGGTGCAGATTCTTCTTCAACTTCCTCAGCTTCGGCGTCTTCCTCGTCTTCCTCCGCCTCATCGCCTTCGCCGAGGTCTACTTCCAATTCCAACTTCGGAATGCCAAGGTCGATCTCTTCGTCTTCACTTCCGATATCGTCCAGGTCGGGCTCGTCCTCAGGACCTGCCTCTTCCTCATCGTCGTCGAAGGAACGCTCCTTTAACTTCGACTCGGCGCCACGTTTGCCCCGCGAACGCTTGATCGTGATCTGAGGAGGCGGCGCCGGCGGAGAATATGGCTCAAGGAAAGCTCGAGCTTCTTCGGGCGTGGTCAAGCGGCCGTCAATGAGCTCAAGGAAAATCTTGTGGACAATTTCGTTGTAGGTTGGCAGGTCAGGCGTAATGCGCATCTCCTGCATGAGCACGTAGGGGACTCTTTGTTTCGCTTCAGGCCAGACTTTCAGGAACTGCTCGTAACGCTCTTTAACGGTAGCCGATGTTGCAGTAAAGCCAAGCCAGAGAACCGCTTCCGGATCGTAAGTCGTGAAAAGCTTGAAAGTTGCGGAAGGCGTCAGGGGCGGCTTTGCCAGCAGTACCTTGGAGAATCCAGCTGCCAATGCGTCGAGGCTGTTCCATTCCTCCACAAATCCGGGACGCAGCATCTCCTTCTTCAAAGCCGCCACATCCTTCGAAGAAAGCTTGGCGGTCAGCAGCTGCATTTGCGCCGCTGACATGTCGGGATGGACACCCTGCATTTGTAATTCCGCCGACAGCTCATGGAGCGCTTTCAATTTCTCTTCATCGGCCTTCGCCACGGTCCACGCCGGAAAAAGGACCTTCATCCATCCCTCGTTTTCAAGCGCGGTAAGGACTTTCAAACCTTCGTCTTCGTGTCCGATCTGCTCGAGTTCCTGGCTCCGGGCATGCTCCGAAAGATACTCGATCACTCCCTCTTCCTTGGCGTTTTCGTAGCGGGATTGGGTCCGCGGATCCAGTTCCCATCCAAGCCGAGTGCGATAGCGGGTGGCGCGAATCATCAGCACGGGCGCCTCAAGGAAACCGTAATTCGAGACCAGGCGCAAGGTGCGCGATTCGATGTCGGCAGCGCCGTTCAAAGGATCCATGAGGAGGCCGTAGGAACCCTCGTTGAGCGAAATGGCCATCGCATTGGCCGTAAAGTCGCGACGGCGCAGATCTTCCTGAATAGAGGCCGGGTGAAACACCGGCTTGCCAGGCTTGGGGAATTCCGTCCGATGCGTGCTGACGAGGTCGACGCGCACAGTGCCGGGAAAACAGAGGTAAAGGGATCGGGATGCTTCGTCCTCGCCCCACAATTTTGCGCCGGCCTTTTCGACCGCTTTCTTCAGCTTGAGCGCGTTTCCGTGTACGGCCACTTCCAGCTCGCGCACGGCGTGGCCGCTGGTCAAGTCGCGGACAGCGTCCCCGGTGAGGAAGAGAATGATGCCGGCGTCGCGAGCCACCTCGCGCAGCTGGTGGAGCGCGTGCCGTTGATCGGCCGACAGCCGGTTTTCTAGAAGGTAAATAAAATCGGGCATTCCGTCCTGCTTCTTCCCCCTCCTCAAACCGTCCCAAATGCCTGATGCGGTTACGCTTACAGAGCGTTACGGTAGAGGTTGCAAACCAGTACCTTAACACAAATGTCACCTGTTGGCTAGAGAGATCTGCACTGAAACCGCTGCTTTTGGCCTCCCGGAGGGGTCTTGGGCGTGCGACAATCCATGGGGATGGCATCGCATCGTAAACCCGTGATTGTGCGGAAGTTCTCCCGAGACTGGATAGCCGGCTACGTAGGCGGGATCATCGACAGAGATGCGGCGTCGCTTGAGATTCTCGACCCATCTGGAAAAGTGATCACGATTGGTTGGGATGCGGTGAAATGGGTCTGTTATGTGCGTGACTTCCCTACCTTAGAGCAGGCGAATCCGGAGCGCCTGTTGCAGAAGAGATTTAAGGCCAAGCCTCGCGCCGCAGGGCTGTGGCTCCGGATGACCCTGACCGATGGGGACGAACTGGAGGGGCTGGCTGCGAATGATCGCACCTTAGTCGATGGCGCGGGTCTCATGTTGACCCCTCCCGACACGCGTTCCAATACACAACGCGTCTTTGTGCCGCGCGGATCGATCCAGACCCTGGAGGTTGTGAGCCTCATCGGGGCCCGACGCGGTAAGCAGGAGACGGGCAGCGTTGCGCAACCTGAGCTCTTCTTCCCAAGCGAGCCGGAGCGGGACTAACTCCGGTCGAAGCTGTATCGGTCTCGTTCCGGTACAATTCCCTCGATGAAACTTGGCGAGCTGGCAAGCCGATTAGGCGCCGAAGTGCGTGGCGATCAGGACCTGGAAATCACTGGTGTGAAAGGGATTGAGGAAGCCGGGCCGACGGAGATCACATTCGTTGCCAATCCGCGTTACACGGGGCTGGCGCGCACCACGAAAGCTGCAGCCGTGCTCGTTGAGCCCGAGTTTCCAGAGATCGCCGCGGCAACGCTGCGGATCAAGAATCCGTATCACGCGTTCTCGCGGGCGCTGGGCATGTTCTACCAGCCCCCGACTTACCAGGAAGGCGTGCATCCGACGGCTGTCATCGATCCGACGGCGGAGATTGGTCCCGGTGCACATATCGGCGCGTATGTCGTGGTGGGTCTGGGAGTGCGGGTCGGCGCACACGCAACCCTGCTCCCCCACGTGGTTCTCTACCCAGGAGTGCAGGCGGGAGACTGCCTTTTCGCCCACGCGCATGCGGTGGTGCGCGAGGGATGTGTCCTGGGCGACCATGTGACCCTGGAAAATGGAGCAATCATCGGCGCCGATGGCTTCGGCTTTTCGAAAAACGAGAAGGGCGAGTGGGAGAAGATTCCGCAGTCGGGGCCTGTGCGGCTGGGCAACCGCGTGGATGTGCAGGCCAATGCCTGCATCGACCGGGCAACGGTGGGCGCAACCGAGATCGGCGACGGAAGCAAAGTCGATAATCTTGTTCAGGTCGGGCACGGTTCCAAGGTGGGCAAGGACACGTTGCTTTGCGCGCAGACGGGTCTGGCGGGCTCGTCGGTCGTTGGCAACAACGTCATTCTGGCCGGGCAAACCGGCATTGCGGGGCACTGCAGCGTAGGAGACGGAGTAATTCTGACGGCGCAGTCGGCGGTGAGCCACGATGTGCCGGCAGGGAAAATGATCTCCGGCTCGCCGGGATTCGATAACCGGATCTGGCTGCGCGCTGTGGCCATTTTTCAGCGCCTGCCGGAGATGTTGAAGCGGCTGGATCGAGTTGAGAAGAAGCTGGCAGTGCAGGACTCGGCTGGGCAAGCGAACGGAGACCGCGCGTGACGAGAATTGCAGCGAGCTTCACTGCCCTTCCCCTGCTCGCGCTTGGCTTCCTCTGTGGATGCCATTCGTATCAAATCGACGCAACGGTCGAGAATCGAACCGGCACGGCAATCGAACTATTGGAAGTCGATTATCCCAGCGCCAGTTTTGGGGCGGACAACCTTGCTGTCGGCGCAGATTTTCATTACCGCTTTAAAGTGCGCGGTAGCGGCCCCGTCAAGGTGCAATACACCGAAGGCGGCAACCACCGGGTGCGGCAGATGAATGGCCCTGAAGTCTTTGAGCGCCAGGAGGGCCGGTTGGAAATTGAGCTGTTGCCCGACGGGAAGGCCGAGTTTCATGCGGAGCTGAGTCCGCATCTGTGAAGTGCGAGCAGCTCTGCGATTTTCATTAAGCTAAGATTTGTGGAATTCTCAGAGCGATACAAGAATAGAACTCTTTCCCTTTTCAAGACCGCCGATAAGGTTGAAAAGGCGAGAGAGTGCT
This sequence comes from uncultured Acidobacteriaceae bacterium, assembly GCA_963745845.1. Taxonomy (GTDB): domain Bacteria; phylum Acidobacteriota; class Terriglobia; order Terriglobales; family Acidobacteriaceae; genus Telmatobacter. Next base: position 2,305,893 of record CAVUZE010000008.1, read on the forward strand.
CGATCTGCAATCACACTTCGGCTTACCAGCAAGATCGCGCTGGCCAAGGCGACGTGGTCTGTCTCTTTCACTCGCCGGTTCCTTTGCGATCGTCTTTGCGGCTACAGTTTTTGTGGGTCTAGAGGACAGTGGGAACGTAATCTGGCCTGCAAATGGTTTCCTGCTCGCTTATCTCTTGCTCGCGCCGCGCTGGCGATGGAGCGGATACCTTGCTGTCGGTTTCGCCGCCGAGTTCGCCGGCGGGATTGTGGTGCGCCTCGATCGATGGGACTGCTACCTTGCCCTCGCGGGATTGAACCTCCTCGAAGTGGCGATTGGAGCTCTCCTGCTGCGCCGGAAGTCGACCGAACTCCCGCATTTTACGCAGCAGTCCTATCTCATCCGCTTCATCGCGTATGCGGTTGTCATCGCTCCTTTGGCGGCAGGTTCCCTCTTTGCGCTCGTCTATTTTTGCTTGGTGCATGTCGCGCCGTGGCACGCCTTCCTCTCTTGGATTACCACCGACGGCCTCGGAACTGCGATCGCGACACCCGCTTTAATCGCGGTTTATCGGCCCAGAGTTAAAACCTCCGGTCAGTGGAAGGTGCACTGGTTGTATCCTCTGTTATTCATCGCAACCACCTTCGGTGCATTTTCACAAACACGCGCACCGATCATCTTCCTGATTTATCCGCTAGTGGCATTGCTCTTATTTCGGTTTGGTCTCGGGTGGGCGGCCATGGCCAGCCTTTTCATCTCCGCGACAGGTAGCTGGTTCACTGTGCGGGGTCTTGGCCCATTTGCCAAGGAATCCTCCTTCTCGTTCTTCGGTCCAATGATGCTCCTGCAATTGTATGTAGCGGCCGGCATGTTCATGGTCTTTGCGGCATCGGCGGTGCTGGAAAACCTTCGCGCGGTGCAGCGCCAACTCAAGAAGGTCGCGGCGCTGCATGACCTGGTTACGCAGAATTCACGCGATACGATTCTGATGATTGACCCCAAGGGCTACCCAATTTACGCTTCGCCGGCCATCGAAAGACTGACTGGGTGGAAACGTGAGGAAACCGCTCCCCTCGGATTCGGCGAGATGATTCATCCCGAGGATCTTCCGAGAGTTGTCAGGATTGTGCGACAGCTTCGTCCCGGCGCCGACAATGCCGTTGTCGAGCATCGCATCCGGAGACGGAATGGCGAATACGTCTGGGCCGAGGCCAGCCTCCGCCTTGTTCTCGACTCCACGAAGAGGACCCCTTCTGGCATTTTGGCGATCCTGAGAGACGTCTCCGAGCGCAAAGCCGCGGAGCAGGCTCTCCAAAACGCGTATCATGCGCTGGAGACTCTGGCGGCTACCGACCCACTCACGCATCTAGCCAACCGGCGCCGTCTCGACCAGTGTCTGAGCAGCGAATGGCGGCGCGGCACGCGGGAACAGCAGCCTCTGTCCTTACTCCTGCTGGATATCGATTTCTTCAAATCGTACAACGATACTTATGGGCATTTGCGCGGTGACAGTTGCTTGAAGAAGATCGCCGAAACTGTGACCAGTGTGGTTTCGCGGCCCGGCGATCTGGCGGCCCGGTTTGGCGGCGAGGAATTTGCCATTGTTTTGCCAAAGACCCAAAATGCTGGAGCGATGGTGGTGGCCGCCCAGATCTGCAAACTGGTACGCAGCCGCAGAATTGCCCACAGCGAGAATCCGCTGGGTTATCTCACCGTCTCCGTTGGCTGCGCCTCGATAGTTCCTGCCTTGGGCCAGCATCAATCGGCACTTCTTCAACAGGCAGATGACGCACTCTATGCAGCCAAAAGAAATGGGCGCAACCAAGTGTGGAACGCGCAGACACCGAGCCCAAGGAGGTCTATGCCGAAAGTCGGATAGTTTTGTATCGACGGAGTCAGAGGCACTGACCTCAATGAACCATGCTTTGAAACAGCGGTGACTTAAGCAAGCTGTCGAACTGCGAATCGGTCGATTGGAAATGCACCAGGAGCTGGCCGGAATTCGACGAGATGTCAGTTGCGGCAAGCGCCAGCTTTTCCGTGTCCGATGCGCTCATTTTTCGATAAAGGACTGCCGCATTCAAAAGCGAGGAGACGGTTGCAGCGGCAAAGTTGTCTCCAGTCGAGATCGTGAGATCGAAACGGACCCCATGCTGGAAGTTCATCGTGTACCACGAACCCACGAGCCGCTTGCGTACCGAATCGTAATCCGTAACCGAACCTGCCTCCCCCAGGATCTGGCGCATCATCGTCTCCGTGCCCTTCTGGTCGAGAATGCTCCAGAGAGGCTCGGATTCAACGGAGTGCATGGCGTCCATGATCGGACTGTTGGTCAACATGCTGGGCATCAGGCCGTCGCGCACATCCAATGCCTGCTTGACGGCATCCGAGCTGCCAAAAACCATCGTGGACGGGTCGATGAAGCAGAGCACCATGCCGGTCTTTGCCATTGGATAGACGCGGTTGGTGCGAATCACCGTCGGGCGCACTTTCTGCTTGCGAAAGGTGGCGACCATGTCCTCGACGGAAAACTGGCCCTGCGCGACGCCGACCGTCTCCAACTCGTCACCGGAGCCGGGCACCCGATACAGCGCAAAGGCAAGACTGTCTACGTCGTGGTTATCGTTCACGCCGGACTTTTGAAGAGCCTCGTCGAACTGCTTGAGATTCGGAGGCATGACGCGCTCTTTGAGTTGCATGGCGGCGTCCGAGTTCTGCATGGCCCGGTAGTCGACCATGACCAGCTGCTGCAAGTCGTGCGGAATCGCACCACGAGCGTCTCCGGATAATTGCGCCGCAGTTGCGGGGAGCGCGAGGGTCAGGGTTGCTGCTGCGAGGGAAATGGGTAACACAATCTTCAACACGAACATCCTCCGGGAATGCAGGCTGCAGCGCGGGAAATTAGTTGCGAAACAGCGCAATCGCCCCGCTTTCAGTCAGACTCGACCGCTGCGGCGACCTCGAAGTTCAGACTTGCGCAAAGGCCAGATGGTGAGCGGTTTCCGTTTGCGAATCGACGATTCAGCGCGCGGGCAAGTGCATTCCTTCCATGATCATTTTACTCTTTAAAGATTTTGGAATCACGCCGTCCGTAACTGGAGAGGTTACTTTTCTCCAGGCCAGTTGAGCGGAGTCTCGAGCCGCCTTTCCAATATCTTGGTGAGCGGATCGAACTCTGTTAATTGACGCATCCATTCGCTCTCGCGCTCGCAGGCGGCCTCGGGCACAAGCCCGATGATTTCTCCCTCGACCGGCTCCGCCTTGTGGCGAAGAGCAAGCCGCGAAAGCGCGCGATACACCTGGGATAGCGGAGTGGCTTCGAAGTCCGTGATGTTCATCGACAACTGTGCGCGTCCATGTGCCAGCAAGCCCATGGCCTTCACGCCTTTCAAGCCGCCGGAATCCGCACGGATTTCGCGCGCAATGGCGCGTACCACAGCGACATCGGTCGAATCGAAATAGACATTGTAGGTAACAAGAAATTTTCTGGCGCCCAGCGCGCAAGCACCGGCGGTGGGATGCAGGCCGGGTCCCCCCAGATCGGGCCGGCGCACGGCCTCCTTGCGCACGATATCGCGGAGGCCCTCAAACTGGCCCCGGCGAACATCGTCAAGATTGGCGCGATCGGGCCGTGCCGCGGCCGCCTCATAAAAGTAAACGGGGACGCCGAAGCGCTGCCAGATTTCAAGACCCGCCTGGCGTGCGAGTTTGACGCACTGCTCCAGCTTGATGCCGGAGATGGGCACAAAAGGGATTACATCCGCTGCGCCAATGCGCGGGTGCAGGCCCTCCTGGCGAGTCAGGTCGATGAGCTCCGCAGCTTTCCCTGCTCCGCGCACCGCCGACTCGACCACAGCCGACGGCTCTCCTGCAATCGTGATCACGGAACGGTTGTGATCCGCATCCATCGACCAGTCGAGAAGATGCACGCCCTCCACGTGCATCGCAGCCACAATGGCTTCGACACGTTTGACGTCCCTGCCTTCAGAAAAATTGGGAACGCATTCAACGACTGGCTCTTTCCCGGTCATTTCCAGAACGTATACCCCACCTGAACCTGGATACTCGCGTTGACGCCTGGATTATGGTCGCCGAGTGAAGCTGACGAAATATGCACGGCGTTCACGCCGAGGTCGATCGAGCGACGAGAACGGAGAAAATAGTGCAAGCCGACACCGCCCTGCGGCGAAAAATTCCAGACGGAAGTGCCGCCGGGTGTGCCGTGAACGACAAGCACATCCGGCGGAAATTTGTGCGTAGTGTAGACGAGTCCTCCCGCAGCCTGAAACCACGGCTGAATGCGCCTGGACCTCGTCAGAAAATTCCAGCGAAAGATCACGGGCGTGAGGCTGAGGCCCACGTATGTACCGCCTCCGATGGGCTGGTCATACACGACGCCTTGATACATGAAGGTCTGATCGTGCGGCGCCGGGGTGAAAGCAAGCCAGAGCGGCATGAAGTTGCCTCCATACTCGAATTGGCCGCTGAAGATGCCCGCGTGAATGACCGGCGTCAAGGGCTTTCCGAGTTGAGCGCCACCCCACAGAAAGTTGAAATTGGAGCGGTCGCCGACACCTTTGCCCCAGTTGACGAAGGGGCCATACTCCCAGCTCCGCGCATTGCGGACTTCCGCGACGGGGCTCGCGGCCGCTTCCTGCTTCGACGGGTCTCCGCCGTCTTCGGCAATTAAAGGGATGCAAGGCGTGAGGGCTGCGACCACCAGGACAAACAAAAGAAACTTCGCTCTTGAACTCAACTTCTCCCCTTTTTCGATCAGGCGTTCAATTCTCACAAGAAAGGCCGACCCAACCGGTCGGCCTTCAGGTCTCGTTTGGTGGAACAGGTCTAGCCGGCGATCTGTTCCATTTGTGCTGCGTCCATATCGAAGTTCGAATAGACGTTCTGTGTATCGTCGAAGTCCTCAAGCGCTTCAAGCAGGCGAACCATCTGGCCGGCAGCCGGTCCTTCCAGCTTGGTGTAGGTCGAAGCGATCATGGTCACTTCACTCATCACTGTGGGAATCTTTGCAGCCTTGATAGCCCCGAGCACCGCTTCATACGAAGCTGGGTCGGTGATGATCTCCCAATTCTCGCCTTCGTCGTTCAGGTCCTCACCGCCGTGCTCGAGGACGATATCCATCAGCTTCTCTTCGCTGGCCGCAGACTTCTCAACTGCGATGACGCCCTTCTTCGAGAACATGTGCAACACCGAACCCGTCGAGCCAAGGTTGCCGCCGTTCTTTGAGAAGGTGTGGCGAATCTCGCTGACCGTGCGGTTGCGATTGTCCGTGGTCGTTTCGACTATGATGGCGACGCCGCCGGGGCCATAGCCCTCGAAGGTGATCTCCTCGTAGCTGACGCCTTCCAATTCGCCGGTACCGCGCAGAATGGCTCGCTTGATGTTGTCCTGCGGCATATTCTCGGCCTTTGCCGCCAGAACCGCAGTACGGAGCCGAGCATTGGTGTCAGGGTTACCACCGCCCTTTGCGGCGACAGCGATTTCCTTGAGCAGGCGAGTGAAGATCTTGCCGCGCTTCGCATCCAGCGCGCCCTTCTTGTGCTTGATTGTGGCCCATTTCGAGTGGCCGGACATGGGAACCTCAGTGACAGTAAATGCAGGCGTCGCAGGCGCTCCGCCCATGTGAGTATATCACCGGGAAGGATGGGTGAAATGTGTCGTTTGCCGACCGTCTTCGGCCTCCATCCGAGCCCAAAACGGCGACAATAGATGGCAATGAGCGCGGCAAGCGTTAATCCCCCAGAATTCGATTCTCCGTCCTCGGGTGTGCTTCGAGAAGTGAGTCCCAGCCGTCTCCCAGATGTCAGCCGCAGGCGCTTTCTCCGCAATCTGTGGCTGAGCGGCGCAGCCACGCAACTTCCAAGGATCGGGTCGGTCCGGGGATGGTCGTGGCTCAAGCAAAGCGTCTCATCGGCCGGGCAATCTCCGATGCCGGATTTCACGATCGAAATTAGCGAGATTGACTGGGAGCTTTCGCCGAAGAAGAAGATCCGCACCAGCGCCTACAACGGACAGGTTCCGGGCAAAGTGTTGCGCGTGACTGAAGGTCAGCCGGTCTCCATCGAAATCGTGAACAAGCTGAACCAGCCCGACATCGTCCACTGGCATGGGCAGTGGATTCCCCCCGATGTGGATGGCGCCATGGAAGAAGGCACGCCGGTGATCCCTGCGGGGGGCCGTACGCGCATCAACTTCACACCACGGCCAAGCGGCCTGCACTGGTATCACACGCACGTCGCCGCGCATCGCGACTTGAATCGATCTCTTTATGGCGGGCAATTTGGGGTTCTGCTGGTCGAGCCGCGCACCAACCCCGCACCATACGACCAGGAGCAGTTTCTCGTTCTACACGACTGGGAGCCGTATTTTGTGACCAGTGACGATGGATCACAGATGGTGAATTACGTTGCCGGCTCGATTAATGGGAGGATGCTCGGGCACGATCAGCCGATCCATGTCCGGCAGGGGCAACGAGTTCTCTTTCAGATTCTGAATGCAAGCGCAACGGAGGTGCATTGGCTGGCTCTTGCGGGGCACCAGTTCGAAGTGACAGCCCTGGATGGCCGCCCGGTACCCCGACAAGCGAAAGTTGACGTGCTGCGGCTTGGTCCGGCCGAACGGGTCACTGCGGTTGTCTCGATGAACGCACCCGGAGTCTGGATTCTGGGCGAAGCGCGCAGCAGCTTTCGCGACGCTGGAATGGGAACGATCATCGAATACGCTAACGCGACGGGGAAGCCGCAAGCACCACCGCAAACCAAGCTCGAATGGGACTATCGGGCGTTTGGCGATGCGAGTCCTTCGATTTACAAGGCGGATTTAACAATTCCTCTCGTCTTCACGTCGAAATTTGAGGGTCATGGCGCGCTCGACCGCTGGATGATCAATGGGAAGTCATTTCCTGACACGGACCCGGTGATGCTGAAGGAGGGTCTGCGTCATCGTCTGGTCTTCGATAACCGCAGCACCGACGACCATCCAGTGCATCTGCACCGTCATGCATTCGAGCTGGTGTCGATTCGCGGAGGGGCCACGAGCGGCATCTATAAAGATGTCGTAATTGTGGAAGCAAGAAGCACGGTCGAAGTCGATCTGGTTGCCAATAACCCCGGGAACACGCTCTTTCACTGTCATCAGCAGGATCATATGGATTCGGGATTCATGGCGTTGTTCCGCTACGCGTGATGGATGTTTGGGTGTATCACTTCCTGCCAATCCGCGTCTCAATGGTGTGAGCTTGAAACCCATTCACTTCGCTCTCGCTGTGTTTGTGACCTCGGGCCTTGCCGTTTCCTTGGCGCATGCCCAGGGTAACTACGAGATCCAGGTATACGGAGCCGACACCGTGCCTCCGCGCAGCACCATGGTTGAATTGCACTCAAACTATACGGCGGACGGGCAGAAGTATTTTATCGACGGAGTGGACCCGACCAACCACGCCGAGCACGAAACCATCGAGATCACGCAGGGCCTCAACGACTGGTCGGAAGTGGGCTTCTATATTTTCACAAGCGAGCAGAGCGGGACGGGAGTGCAATGGGTGGGTGATCACATTCGGCCGAGGGTGCGCGTACCGGAGAGCTGGCGCTGGCCTGTGGGCGTGAGCCTATCCACAGAGGTCGGTTATCAGCGCGCGTTCTTCTCGCAAGACACGTGGACATGGGAGATTCGGCCAATCGTCGACAAGACGATGGGTCGCTGGTATTTCGCCGTGAACCCGGCTCTGGAGCGAACCTGGCATGGGCCCGACGTGAATCTCGGGATTGGCTTTTCGCCGGCGGCAAAAATCAGCTACGACTTCACGAAGCAGATCAGCGGCGGACTGGAGTACTACGCCGATTACGGCAGCATTACCAACATCGCCAGCCTGCACAATCAGCAGCAGCAATTCTTCCCTGCTGTGGATTTGAACGTGTCGCCGAAATGGGAGATCAATTTTGGGGTGGGCATCGGGCCGACTGCCGCGACCGATCACTGGATTGTCAAAGGCATCATCGGGCGCAGGTTTGATTGGGGACGGCAGAAGAATCAATAATTCCGGCCGTCCCCGGCACCACGTGAATCAGAGCAGGTCGCCGCCGCTGTTATCGCCACCGCCATCGTCGAATCCCGATCCATCGTCGACACTTGAGTTATCGAAGCCCGAATTGTCGAAATTCGCAGAGTCGTCGGCGTTGTTGGAGTCGATCTCGTTGCGGTCGTCTCCTGCGGTGTTGTAGCTGGCGTCGTTGAGCTGAGCATTGCCCTGGTCGGCCGATTCATGGAAGTGGTGCTCGCCTCCCTGCTCGAAGCCCCCGCGGTCCAAGCCTTGATGTTCTCCGCCCTGTGCATTCGGGTCGTCATAGTAGTTGTTGATGACGGTCTCTTCGACGGGACGATCGAATCCACCGCCCATCATCGGCCCCGAGCCAAAGCCGCCACCTCCCCAGCCCGGATGTCCACCGAGCCCGTGAAGTACCGACTCAACTCCTTCAAAGGCCAAAGCGCCGGCGGCCACCCCGGCTGCGGTTTGCATGGCTCCGCGCAGAAAACTCGGCTGCCCGCCTGAAACCGGAACATACTGCGGCTGTTGATACTGTGGTTGGGCATACAAAGGCGGAGGGGCCGGTTGCGCATATTGGGGCTGCACGTATTGGGGATTGATGGGCTGATAGGCCGGCTGTGCCGGTGGCTCGGGCGGGTCTGGATCGCGATGGCCCAGCAGGCTGCCGAGGAAGCTGGTGGCACGCGCCGGCTGGCGCGACTGCTGAGCCTGCTGTTGCAACTGCGCAACCTGAGCTTTGGCCTGGTCCAGTGCAATGTTTTGTACAAGCACGGTCTGCGCGAGGATATAAAGCGCATCCGGGTTCGGGCCAAGCGACTTGTTCAGCAGCGCTTCGGCGTCGGGGTCTTTCTCCTGCAGTTGTGTCTGGTTCACACGCTCGACGAGCGAATCAAGGAGTTGTTCTTCCTGGGGAGTCAAGGCTATAACCTCCGGCGGCCGGCAATTTGCGCGGTCCAGGCCGCCTCTCTGGATGAGACGCGATCCCGCCGGCAAAGTTGCACCGCCGGAGCTGAAGTACGCGCGAGGACCATCGTCGGTTCCATCGGTTGACGGCAGATAAGCGTGAAGACTCGGTAAATTGCGATGGCTCAATCCCATCGGATCAGCGCCGGGCTTTCTCCACCAGGGACTTGAGCTCATCTCCAACTCGCTCGATCACCGATCGCCAATCACGCGGGCGAGGCTGCCGGAACAATCGGACTGTCGGGTACCAGGGGCTGTCCTCGCGATGCGTCAGCCAGCGCCAGTCGGAAGCGAAGGGCAGGAGAATCCATGTAGGCTTAGCGAGCGCCCCGGCGATATGCGCCACCGACGTGTCCACTGTGATGACAAGGTCCAGATGCGCCACAAGCGCTGCGGTATCGGCGAAGTCCTGAATGTTTCCGCACAAATCGGTCACGAGAGCGGCCACTGCTTCTAGCTGGGCTGACTGCGGCCCGATTTGAAGCGAAAAGAAGTGTGCGCCCTCGACAGACAGAATAGGGTCGAAGGCCGACAGAGGGATGGAACGATCGGAGTCCTCGAATGGCCGTGGCGTCGCACCCCACACCAGTCCTACACGCAGGCCCCGGTCCGGCCACGGCAGCTTGTCTGCCGATTTTTGTGCCACATCCGGAATGGACAAATACGGTACGTGAGAAGGAATGGAATCCACTGTTGTCTGAAATGCCAAGGGGAGGCTCATCATCGGACACTGCCATTCAAAAGGCGGAAGAGCCTCGCCTGTCGCAATCACTGCGGAGACTCCTCGAATTTCGGCGGCAAGTCGCCGAATCGTCTCCGGAACTTCCAGAAATATTTGCCCGCCGGCTTGGACAACCATCGGCACATAACGAAGAAACTGGAGCGTGTCGCCAAGACCTTGTTCAGCATGGATCAGAATGTTCGCCCCGTTGAGCGGTTCACCCTTCCACTGAGGCTCGGGAAACGCGCGCAGGTTTGGGGTGAGTCGTTGATGACGGATCTCATACCGAGACCAACCCGCCGCATAATCGCCTTCCAGCAGATCGAGAAGGCTCAGATTCCAGAGTGCGTCGATGTTGCCGGGTTCAAGCGCGAGGGCTCGCATGTAACGCTCGCGAGCCGCAGCCAGCTTGCCCTGCAGTCTGAAAACATTGCCAACATTGAACTGGGCATCGTGCGCATCCGGTTTGATTTCCAGAATTCGCTCATATTCGAGAACCGCCTCGTCCAGCTTGCCCTCGAGTTGCAATACATTTCCGATACGAAAGTGAGCCAGAACGTGGCGAGGGTCCAGGCGCGCCACGCGGCGAAACGCTGAAAGCGCTTCGTCGTACTTTGCACCGGCCTGGAGGACGACGCCGAGTTGGAAATGATATTCGGCGTTCTCCGAGTCGGCGGCAATGGCCCGGCGAAACATCTTCTCCGCAATTTCGATGTTGCCGGATTGCTGCGCAATTACGCCGACCCCGAAGAGACTCGGCGCATGGCGAACGTCCCGTGCGAGGATCTGGAGATAGAGATCTTTCGCCTCGTCCAGCCGACCCGCCTGGAGGTGCTCAACAGCCTCTGTCAGCAGCCGGTGGATCTGTTCAGCTGACGAGTTCAAAGGCACGCACAGTTTCCTTGCGCGCGGTCAGCCGCTCAATCAGGTCGTAACGGACCTCGTAGCCGCGACCAGGCGTGTCGGGAATGGCGATTTCGCCCGTTGCAGAAACCGTGACCTCCGGCTCGATGATGTCTTCTTTCCAATAGCGCGCAGAGGCCGACACATCGCCGGGCAGCGTGAAGTTCTCGAGCGTAGACAGTGCGATGTTATGCGAGCGGCCGATGCCCGACTCCAACATGCCGCCGCACCAAACCGGAATCCCGCGCTCCTCCGCTGCGTTATGCACGGCGATGGCCTCGGAGAATCCACCCACGCGGCCGAGCTTGATGTTAATGATCCTGCACGATCCCATTTCAATGGCAGCTAAAGCGTCGCGGCGATTGCGGATCGATTCGTCAAGGCAGATCGGCGTTTCGAGCTGCCGTTGCAGCATGGAGTGGTAATAAAAATCGTCGTGCCAGAGCGGTTGCTCGATCATGAGCAAGTCGAATTGGTCAAAGGTAGAAATATGGTCGGCATCGCGAAGCTTGTAGGCCGAATTCGCATCGCAGCTCAGAGAGATCCCCGGCCAGCGGCTGCGTACGCGCTCGAATACCTCGATATCCCAGCCTGGTTTGCATTTTAGTTTGATCCGCTGATAGCCGGCTTCCAATTCGCGCTCGATAATGTCGAGCAACTCGGGGATCGAACTCTGAATTCCCAGCGATACGCCGCACGGAATGGTTTCGCGCACGCCGCCGAGAAGTACAGAGATCGACAATCCTTCCCGCTGTGCTTCCAGATCCCAGATGGCATTTTCAAGTGCGGCCTTGGCCATCTGATTGCCTCGCACGCGCTTGAAGATGCGCGGGCAATCGCCCCCGTGCTCGGGTGTCTCGGAAGCCAGCATGGGACCGAGTTCATTCACCAGCACCTGCCAGGCGGTATCGGTGGTTTCGTCTGAAAAGAACGGGCGTTCGCCGGCTGTGCATTCGCCCCAGCCAGTCAGGCCTTCGGAACGGACCTCGGCGAGCAGAATTCTACGCTCGGACGTGACTCCGAAACTGGTTTCAAATGGACGCACGAGGGGGAGATGCAGTTCGCGAAGAATGATTCCATCGATTCTCATAGAATTTGAGTTCCTTGTGACATCAGCAATGAATTGGAAGTTGCCTCATTCAAGTTCAAAACAATGCCTGAGCTTTGATGATTCGTCTTCAATCCATCTCCGTCTGAGTCGGGGAACCCAGTTCGAAGATTCCGTTTCCCTCCGCATCGCGGACGAAGCCGAGCACGGCCAAACCGCGGCGAAACGATTCCTGAAACCTGTGGCGATTCTCCAGCTGTACTGCCACGGCGCGCTCCCGATCTTGTTCCGATGCCTTCCACTGGTAGATGGATGCCGGAACCAGGATGCGTTCCTCAATGGTGTATGCGGCTCTGGATTTACCTGCAAGAGCTGCCGCTACTCGAAGTGAGTTGAGATGCCACTCGGCCACCAACCTGTCGGTGGGCAGCCCTCCTTGCAATCGACTAGAGGATACACCATAAAAATTCACGTAGTAGCAACGAACTACTGCCCCGAGCTTGTGGATATTTAAATGAGCGTTCTTGATCTCCAGTGGATCGAAGGTCCACTCCATCAAGTGGATGTTGCGAGAGATCGCTTCAAGTCTTTGCTGCAGTTTGAGTTTTGCGCCAAGCCCTCGATTGCGATAAGAGTCCCGTACGGCCAGCATGTGGGAATGTAAATAAGAGCGGGGTTCCCCATTTCCCGTTTTGACCCCGGGCAAAGACATGGCGAAACCAACCAGCGATTCGGGGCTACCGCTCGGTCCCGCGCCGGGCAGATCTGTGTCGAATGCGCCGATCACTTGGCCGCCGATTTTTTGCCCAACGAGAAACGCCTTGCGCGGAATCACGTCGCTGTCGTCGTAACCCCAAGTCTCGATCTGAAGCTGGACACAAGCCTCGAGCTCATCGAATCCCGAGCAGTTGCGAATCAAAATCATGACGTGGGCCCCGGCGCGTCTGGGCGAGAAGACTGTTCCGCTCCCGGCGCTGCCAATTTTCTCTTGGCGTCGGCCCACAGCGCTTCGAGCTCAGCGGGGCTCAACTCTTCGAGCGGACGCACGGATGCCAACTCCATCTCGCGGAAACGTTGGCGGAAACGCAGATTGCAGCCGCGCAAAGCCATTTCGGCATCCGCACCCAGATGCCGGCCGAGATTGACCACGGTGAAGAGCAAGTCGCCCAGTTCGGCTTCCACTGCTTTGCGATGCGATGAGTTGTGGGAGCTCTCGTCAGCGCGCGCCGCCTCCGTTTCAAGCTCCGCAGTCTCTTCGGCGAGCTTGGGAAGAAGATCGCGCCAATGTGGCCAGTCGAATCCCGATTTCGCTGCCTTCGCGCCGAGCTTCGCGGCCTCCGCCAGCGCGGGCATCGCGCGCTGTACGGAATCGAGCCGAGAGGCCGCCGGTGGGTCCGCTGCATGCCATGCCTTTTCAGCGGCTTTGATCTCCTCCCAATTGCGGAGGACAGCCGCTGCCGATCCTTCCACGTTTGCGTCGACCGTCGCCTGGTTGCCCGCGGCACGCGAAGCATCCTCGCCAAACACGTGCGGATGGCGGCGAATGAGCTTGCGATTCAGATGATCGAGTACATCCGCGACGGTGAAGTGGCCTTCGTTTGCAGCCATCTCGGCATAGAACAGCACTTGAAGAAAGAGGTCGCCGAGTTCTTCCGCGAGATGAGGAAAATCACGCCGCTCGATGGCATCGAAAACCTCATACGTCTCTTCGAGAGTGTATTTGCGAATGGTGTCGAAGGACTGTTCGCGGTCCCATGGGCATCCGCCGGGTGCCCGCAAACGGGCCATAATTGCGACTGATTCCTCAAAGAGAGCTGCTGCCCGTGCCGGATCCGTGGCAACCGCGGGTCTCGGACCGGAGGAAGGAGGCTCTGGACCGTCTGCCTGTCGTGCAACGTCCATCCTTTGTAGTTTAACCCCCGTCGCGCAAGAGAGGTTCGCATCGTGCGACGCGCCGTTGCGAGTCGCGACAGTAAAAGCCGATATGAACGCTTCTCGCGGAAACATGCGCGGGTTCCCGAAGTGTCTGAGCACATTCGTCGGACTCCTCGTGCGAGATCCGCGCTTGAATTTAGTTTCTTCACCGCAGCCGCAAGCACTACTAGCCATCCGCACGTCTGAAGACTCGTATACTCAAACGCGCGCATGATTCGCATCCTGGGAACGGTGTTTGCTGGGCTGGTTGGGCTGGCCTTCGGCAGCTTCCTGAACGTGTGCCTGAGCCGCTGGCCTGCAGGCGAAAGCGTGGTCAAGCCGCGCTCGCACTGCCGCAGCTGCGGGCGGTCGCTTGCCTGGTGGGAGAATTTGCCGCTCGTGAGTTGGCTGGCGTTGCGGGGGCGATGCAGGAGTTGCGAAGCGTGGATTGGCTGGCGGTATCCGCTGGTGGAGTTCGCGGTTGGAGTTTTGTGGGCCCTGAGCGCATGGCGGATGATCGGCCGCTTTCCCAATTCTGTCGCACCCGACTTTCCGATCTCTTACAGTCCGCTCCTTCTTCTTCAAACGGCGGCAACTTTCGGCGGATCGTTGCTGTTCTCCTGGATGCTGGTCGGTCTGGCCGCGCTCGATGCTGAGCATCTTTGGCTTCCCGACATCGTGACTTTGCCGGGCATCGTGCTCGGCATCGTCGTGAGTTTGCTGCGGGGCGATTCCCTTCTCGCGGAATCTTCCCCGTGGCAATCTATGCTCGATCAACTTCTCAGGATTGCGTTTTCGATCCTGATTGCAGCTGGTCTCATCTTTGTCATCCGCTGGATCTACTGGCTGATCCGTCGACGCGAAGGCATCGGCCTCGGCGACGCGAAGCTGATGGCCATGCTGGCGGCATGGCTCGGGCTCCCCGGTGCGTTGCTGGCGTTTGCAATTGGTGTTCTGCTGGGCGCGCTTGTCGGCATTGCGATTCTGCTGAGGCCCAATGCTGGTGAAAGCGCGCAGGCGACGGGCTTGACCCAACTCCCTCTCGGCACATTCCTCTGCATCGGCGGAATCATCAGTGCGCTCTGGGGAGCGGAGATTCTTTCCGCCTATCTACGCTGGTCTGGACTTTCCTGATCAATCACTGCTGTTGGGTTTGTGCCGGGGCAGCAATCGCCGAGACAGCCTTGGCATTGGCCACCTCGGGCTCTTTCAGAATTCTCTTTGCCTCTTTCCCGTGCTTGCTGTCCGGGTCGTACTCCGTAACCTTCAAGTAATTTGCCTTCGCACTTGCGAAGTCCCCAATGTGCCGCTGGGCTTCTGCCAATCCCCAATAGACATCTGGATTCTCCGGGTCGAGCACCACTGCCGACTCGAAGCGTGAGAGAGCCGCCTTCCAGTTTTTCTGGTCGAGATAATAGCTCCCGACATTTTCATCCTCTTTCGCGGTCTCCTGATGCGTTTCTTCCGGCACACTCAGCTTGCGATGCTTTCCCTGCTCTTCGTCCGAAGGAGGCTTGAGCAGGTTGTCCATACCCTCCGAACTCGAGCTCGACCCGGAATCTCCTACAGATGGAGCGGCGTCATCGGGACTATGGACGGGATCACCGTCTCCGCCCGGCAACGGAACTCGGCTCCCGTACTCGGTCTCATCGGGCGCGGGAGCAGGTGTACCTGCCGAGTTGGTCGAGGGCAATACCGGCACGGTGTTCGTGTCCTCAGGAAATGGATTGGCGTCCTGCGCCTTTTTGGGCTTCTGGCTGTTCAGCGCGGCGTCGGATGACGACGGGCTTTGCGGAGACGGAGGGATAGCGGGCGTCTGCGCGGCAAGTCCGAATGCGGCAATTCCGAAACCGCACACCGTTGCCAGTGCGCCACAGAAAAGACGATTCAACCCCATTTTCCTCCGCTTCTCCATCATCCCTTCAATGTTAGGATGCGAAGCATAGTGCGCTCAAGTCGCACGCATTTCGCATGGGACTCATTATCCGCTCATCCGCCATTCATGCCGCCGGCTGCTACACCACCACATCGATTCGCAAAGGCGCCCGCGTTGCCGAATATACCGGTCCGCGCTTGACAAAGGCCGAGGCCGACGCCGCCTACGACGAACAGCCGATCACCTATCTTTTTGGACTCGGCGACGGCTCGATCGTGATCGACGGGCATTGCATGGCGATGTTCATTAACCATAGCTGCGACCCGAACTGCGAAACCCATGAAGAAAAAGGCCGCGTTTGGATCAAGGCTATTCGGAAGATCGAGCCGGGCGAGGAGATCACCTACGACTACTGCCTCTACGACGGCGAAGAAGACGAGGCTATCTGCAATTGCGGCGCGAAAAAATGCCGCGGGACGATGTATTCGCGTGAAGAAATTCGCCGGCGCAAGCGGTTGGCCAAAAAGTCAGCCGCTCACAAGACAAAATCTAGCCCAACTCCCCGCAAGAAATCTAAAGCGAAATAGATCCAGCCGCGGAAAGACCGGCATCGCGCTACCCTGCCCGTGTGAGCAGATTGCCAAGCCGAGAATGGTAGCTGCGGCTCATGGACAGCTTGTGTCCGTTGACGAGATGCACCACAAAGTCGCCCTGCGATTCCGTCCGCACTTCCTTCACGAATTGCAGATTCACGATTGCGGAACGATGGACGCGCAGAAACATCTGGGGATCGAGTTTCTGTTCGAGTCCGGTCATCGTCTCCCGCAGCAGATGGGTCTCCTTGTCCGTGCAGATGCGGACGTAGTTCTCTTCCGCGCCGATCCAGCGAATATCGGTTACGGGAAGGAATAGAATGCGCCCACGGGATTTGAAAACGATGCGCGCCGTATACGGTTCGCGGGCGTTGCTCCGCGGCTGAGGGTGACTCATGCTCCTCGACGTTTTTGTGGCGCGATCCAATGCACGCTGCACGGCGGAATGCAAGCGCTCCGGCGTGAAAGGTTTGAGAAGATAGTCGACGGCCCGCAGGTCAAATGCGCGGAGTGCGTAATGGTCGTAAGCCGTCGTGAAAATGATATGCGGCATCTGGATCTGCGGATCCGCAGACAACGCGTCGATCAACTCGATGCCATCCATACCGGGCAGGCGCACATCGAGAAAGAGCAGTTGTGGCGCGTTTGCCTTGATGAACTCAAGGGCTTCGGAGGCCGAAACAGCTTCACCCACCACCTGTATCTCCGGTTCGTCTCGAAGCAGGCGGCGGAGTTTGCGTCTTGCCAGCACTTCATCATCAATGATCAGTGTTTGGATCACCGGAACCTCTCGATCTCATTTCGAATGCACCGTTGATTAAAGTCTGCGCCGTTGTGAAGCTCTATCTCTCTTCATCCGCAAACGCCATGCCATTGAAAGCTCTGGCATTTGAATCGCGGAATCAACGGCTTACAACTCGCTGAGGCGCTGCGGGACCGGTGCGTGTGTCCATTTTCAAGATCGACTGTTCGAAACTGGACACTTATCGCTCCTGAGTTTCCAGCGGCCTTGCCAATTCGACCGTCGGTCACAGGCTCGTGGATTCTGAATTCCATAGCCTCTGCTGCATCCAGTCGTACGTTCGGAGCCAATGAGAGAGCTTCAGCCACCATTTGTATCCCCGATTCCGCTATTCGTCCCTGAATACGTGTTTCCGTACGGTCCTGTTCCCGCTTTCTTATTCGAAGAAGATCTCGACACGGAACGGCGGCAACCTCTATCAGAATTCTGCCGCGATTTTGGAACTGCTCCCTGGCCGAGGACCGTTCGTCACGCGAATCTTCGATCTGTCACTTCGCAGTCTGAGCGAGCGGTATTGGAGGGATACATGCACCTTCGGGGCCGGAATTCAGCCTCCCCGGAGTGATGATGAGCAAAATCATTCGTTGGATCGCACAAGCATCTCTTGTTGCCGCATTTTCTTTCGGAGCCCACAGCAGCTTCAGTCAGGGGATCGTGACGGGTTCGATTGACGGTAGTGTTCAGGACCCAAGCTCCGCAGTCGTGCAGGGCGCGACCATCACTGCGGTGCAGGTCGGAACCAATTCCAGCTTCAAGACCGGCACCGGCGCATCCGGCACATTTCAGCTGCCTGGATTGCCGGTCGGCAAATACGTTGTGACCGCAGAAGCTCCTGGCTTTGTGGCGCTGCGAGTCGAGAACGTGCTCGTTCAATCGGGAACAGCCACGCCACTCGGCGCATTGACGCTCAAGATCGGCGCATCGGAGGCCGTTACGGTGGAAGCTGCTTCCGCAATTCTGCAGCCTGATGCTGTCCAGATCAGTCAGGAATTCGATACGGAGAAGACAGAGAATCTTCCCATCGGAAATGGATTCGATATTGTCGCGCTGCTCACTCCTGGAGTAGCACCGTCGGGCGGAAATCAGTTCACCAACAATAACGGAGCCGAGTTTTCGACCAATGGGATCCGGGACCGGAACAACAACTTCCAACTCGACGGACAGGCGAACAACGACACCAATATCGGTGGTCCCAATGTCTTCTTTGGAAATGCCGACGCCATTGCCGAGGTCCAGGTCATCACTGCGGAAAGCGCCGAATATGGACGCAACAGCGGCGCCGTCGTCAATTACATCACTAAATCCGGGACCAACCAGTATCACGGAACGGGCTATGAGTTTTACAACGGAAGTTGGGCCGACTCGCTTGCCAATCAGGACAAGAGTCCCATCTTCGGCTATTGCTTACCGGGCGTCGATCCTTCGACAGGGTGCACCGAGCCCACAATCCCCCGCTACGTGGACAACCGCTGGGGAGGTACTGCCGGAGGGCCAATCAAAAGGGACAAGCTTTGGTTCTTTGGCTCCGGTAACTTCGAGCATCTGCGCACCGGCGCTGCGCCTTCGTCCTCCGCTCCCTATGTAACCCCGACTCCCAATGGAATTACCGAACTGCAAGCCGCATTCCCCAACAACGCCGCGGTGGGGGCGTTGGCAGCCATCGGTCCAGCCACTGTGAAAGCTGGCAACCTGAGCTTTGGGACACCAACTGACATCAATGTCTTGGGAGTCCCGATTGAATTTGCAACCGCCCGGCGTACGGTTCCGTCTCCCTTCAATGACGATGAAGGAATGGGCCGCATTGACTATCAGCTTTCTTCGAAAGATCGCATCTTTGGCCGCTATATTTATCAAAAGTCGTTCTACTACAATTACAACTACTTTGCACCGACAGAGGCTGTCACAGGATCCTTCGTCAATGTCGGAGGGATTAGTCACTTCGTGGGCGCCGATTGGACTCACATCTTTAACGACCGCTTTTTGAATCAGGCACGCTATAGCTTTGCGCATTCCACGAGCACATTCGAGGGCGGAGGGTTCCCGGATTGCACCACTACCAGCATTCTTTCCGGATGCCCGATTCGGGTGAGTTTTGCCGACTCGACGGATCTCTCCATCGGCGAGTTGAATGACTACTGGCCTCAAGGAAGGATCGTGGAAAGCTCACAGATCCAGGACAACTCGACGTGGCAGGCGGGCAAGCACAGCATCAAGTTTGGTGGCGAGTTCAACCACTTCCCCGAGACCGACTACGGAATTCCTTTTATCAACGGCTACTTCACGTTCAACAGCTTCGGAGACTTTATTCAAAGCAATCCGTTACTGACGCAGTATACGCAGGGGCCTTCGACCTATCCACTGACTTATAACGCCGGCGCAGCCTATTTCCAGGATGATTACAGGGCAACGCCGACCGTAACATTGTCTGTCGGACTTCGCTATGAAATCCAGAGCGAACCAATCAACGGCCTCCATAATCTGACTGTCGCGCGCGAATCCGATCCTAACACTGCATTCTGGGATACATCTCTACCGCTCAGCCTCCGCACCGTGCAATCGCTCCCAATTGTGAAACACAACTTCGGACCGGTGATCGGCTTCGCATGGCAACCGCTCGCGCATGGCCGCAGCGAGACAGTGGTTCGCGGAGGATTCCACATCGGCTATGACGCCACCTTCAATAATCCTTTCTCGAATATTGCGCAGAGCACGCCAACTGTGAATTCAGTCGACTTACAGAGTTGCGCAGCCTGCATTCCCTCAAACGGCGCAGCCGCCACGCTGCGCGGCATCATCAATCCGCAAGTGCCTCTGGGCGGTAACCCAGGATTCCGTGCCGAGTCGAACACCGATCCGAACCTGCACAATCCTTACACTGAACAATGGACGTTCGGTATTCAGCAAGCTTTTACCCTCCACGTTGTCGGTGAAGTGCGATATGTCGGAAACCACGGAGTAGGGCTATATGAAGTCCGCAACGGCAATCCCGCTTTGGGGCCCCTCATTTCAGCCGGCTTTCAGAACCTGATTCCCGGCGGCTTAACACCCTGCACCACGCCAAATTCGCCGGGAGCGACGGAAGGCTACGTCGACTGCAATCGCACCAATCTGATTACGCTCGGTAACACCGGATTCTCCAACTACAACGGGCTTCAGTCGCGCCTATCGATCGAACACTGGCACGGCATCACGGCGGGCTTGAGTTACACGTGGAGCCGGGACATTGATAACATCACCGAGATCTATGCAACTTTCACCGGTGGGAACACGACCAATTATTCGCAGAGCCCCTTTAACCTGACGAATGGCGAACGCGGACTCAGTGGTCTCGACTACCCGCAACTCACTTCGCTGTACATGCTCTTTGAAGTGCCTGGATTCGGCAAGGGAAATACCTGGACAGGAAAGCTTCTGGGCGGATGGCAAATCAATCCGGTGTGGCGCTTCGCCAGTGGCCAACCCTATACCGTGCTTGAGAACCCTGCCGCCGACCGCCTTCTCTGCGATCCGACCGAGACATCCGGCTCCACGACCTGCCGGCCGATCATCACCACCCGCAGCGCGCCGATCTACACCGTCGGCCAATGCACCAATGCGGCTGCGAGCGATTGCGGGCTGGTGGATTACTACACCGGCAATCCCACCTCCAAACAGAATGTCCACTGGATCGTCAACGACGATACGTCGGCCCAATATTTTGGTACGCCGTTTGCCGGTGGCGGAAGAAACCAGCAGCGCGGAGACACGATCAACAATGCCAACTTAGCGATCCTGAAGAGTTTCAAGATCAATGAGCGTTTCTCTCTCGAGACGCGCGGGACCGCATACAACGTGCTGAACCGCCAATATCGTGGTACGCCCGGCGTCAACATCGATTACGGAAATTTTCCTGAAGCCGGCGGGTCGTTCGGCAACACCCTGTTCAACCCCGATGGAGGCGCACAGACGAACTCGGTCTTCTCGGGAATCGACCGGAGGCGTATCGAAATCGGTGGGAAGATTCGGTTCTGACACAAAGACGCCGTTGTATCGATGGCAAACTCCGAGTATGTATCAAGCTGGGCCGGCTGACCAAGCCGGCCTTTCTTGTCATCCCGGTGAAAACTCTGAATCGCTTCTTCTCGTAGAAGAAATCTGAATTTGTGACGAACTGTCCGGTTCGAAGGGTGAGCCGTTCGACATGTTGGCTCTGAAGGCGATTGGTCGCGACGGCGAACATCTTTTCGCGTGAACCTCGCGATAACCTGCGCGTATGTAACCAAGTCTAGAAAGATCATTGACGTCTCTTCGGAGATTTCCTGGACTAACACGCGAGACGTTCTTCAACGCAGGGGGAACCGATGAAGATGCTTCGGCACGATTGCTTCACAAGTGCGACCACCGTTGCTTGGTTCGGCGCTGCCATTCTCTTGATGGCGAGTATGCCCGCTAAAGCCGTTGATCCAGACATTCCTCCGATGCAACCCAAAGCCGAAAGAGACTCGGTTTCTCGCGAAATTGATTTGGCTGCAGCCTACCTGACGGGTCGCGGTGTGCCCCAGAATGAAAAGCAGGCAGCCTATTGGTACGAGAAAGCCGCCGAAGCCGGGGATCCGGAAGCGCAAAAGGAGATTGGCTACTTCTATCAAATTGGCCTTGGCGTTCCGGTCGATCCCGCACGCGCCGTGCATTGGTACCAGCTCTCCGCTGCGGGAGGACTGCTCAGCGGCAAGGTAAACCTGGGCGTGGCGTACGTGTGGGGCATTGGCGTGCCTAGAAACACATCGCTCGGAGCGCAACTGTTCCGGGAAGCGGCCGAAAAAGGCAGTGGCTTGGGTGCGTGCTATTTGGGAGACATGTATTACCTCGGCATCGGAGTAAAGCAGGATCTGGCGGCCGCGGAGCACTGGTTCGAGATCGGAACCAAGCTTCACGAAGCAAGAGCTGCATTCCGCCTCGGTTCGCTGCTTTCCACAAATCAAGAGCATGCGCAGAACCTTCCCAAGGCTGCCGAGCTTTTGCGGAAATCCACCGAAGAAGGATACGTCCCGGCGATGCACGCGCTGGGCCTGCTCCTGGTCAATCATCCAGAGCTCGCCAAATCCCCCAACGAAGCGATTGCGCTGCTTGACGAAGCATCCAACGCGGGCAACTGGAAATCCACGGCGACTCTCGGTGTGTTGGCGCGTGACGGATCCGGAGTGCCGCTCGACAACGAAAGCGCGTACTATCATTTTCGCGTGGCGACTCTGCAAGGTGGAGATCCGGCCCGCCAGCTTCTCGAGAACGATCTCAAGATTCTGGCGGTCAAACTTGGAACAGCCAACACTGAGAAAGTCGACGGCGCGGCCAAAATCTGGTTCCAGCAACACCAGCAGAAGCTTCAACGCGTGTACAAAGGTGGCGAGAATTGGGGGCGCTTCCCTGCCTTCGCACTAGCGGTTCCCGAAGATGGCGCCTACGCAGGCAAATTGATACTCAAACCGATCGGCGCATCCAATGGCCAGCCTGCTGCAACCGACCAGGAGATGAGCACACCATGAGAGAAAGTCGAGGACACCATCGCAAGCCCCATGGGTAGCGAAAGCACCCGTACAGAGCCGGGTTTCATGCATCCGGCGATTTTTATCGGCACGTACAGTCTCGTGGGAGCTCTCTTTGCCCTGCAGGAGTGGATCTTTATGCGCCGCTGGGCCTTCCAGTGGAACTATCACTTCCAGGCCACCATTACCTTCGCCGAGTACATCGTTTCTTATTTCCTATGGGGAGCCATTTGCTGGATTGTCTGGTGTTTCTTTCGGCCGTCAATTCAAAATGCCAATGTCGTTCGCATCCTCACACACTTTGTCCCACTCAGTATCGCTGCCTGCGTGCTTCAGGAGATGACGTGGGTTTTCATGTTCCCGTTGCTGCCGCTTAACCGGCCCCACATGCCCTACTGGGAGCGGCTTGAATTCAACCTGGAAGGGGATATTTGCAACAGCATGGTTGTCTTCTGGAGCGCGTTTTTTCTTTTCCGGGGCATCGGCTACTATCAGAGATTCCGTGAACAGGAAAAGGCAGCGGCACAATTAGAAGTCCAGCTGGTCAATGCCAAGATGGCAGCGCTGCGCATGCAATTGAATCCTCACTTCCTCTTCAACACAATGAACAGTATTTCCAGCTTGATGCGCTTCGACATCGAGGCCGCCGACATCATGCTGGAACAACTGAGCAGTCTCCTGCGTATCACCCTGGAACGCGGCGACGTTCAGCTCATTCCCCTGCGTGACGAAATCGAATTCATCGAAGTCTACCTAGCTATGCAAGGCCGAAGATATGCTGGCCGGATTCAGCAGAGCGTTACTGTCGACCCGGAACTGCACGATGCCCTGGTTCCGGCAATGTTCCTTCAGCCCATCGTGGAGAACGCCTTCGCGCACGGATTGTCGAAGGTCGATGCCAACGGGATCCTGTCAATCGATGTACAACGAGATGGCAACCAGATGCAAATTCAGGTTCTTAACAGCGGTCAGGGCCTGACGGCTCCCAAAGCGAAGCGAACAGACGGCCGCGGTGTTGGCCTCGCGAATGTTCGGAGCCGTTTGCAATTGCATTATGGCGCCGATTGGTCGCTCTCGCTCGTCGAGGCTGACCCGGCCCATGTCCGAGTTACCATTGATCTCCCGCTCCATTTTGCGGAACAGGAAACAGAGCCTTTGGCAAAGTTTGGTGTGTGATGATTAGCACGATTCTGGCTGATGACGAAGTGCTGGCTAGGCAAAAGCTGCGCCAGCTCCTTCGTGACGAAGAGGACATTGAAATCGTTGGCGAATGCGCCACCGCATCCGAAACAATTCAACTCGTCAGCGCGGCAAACCCGGAGCTTCTTTTTCTCGACATTCGCATGCCCGACATGGACGGTTTCGACGTCCTCGGCGCGCTATCCGTTCGCCGGGACTGCGCGATGCCCGAGGTCGTCTTCACCACGGCCTACGACCAGTATGCCGTGCGCGCATTCGAGATTCACGCCATCGACTACCTGCTCAAGCCGTTCACCTCGGAGCGGCTCCATTCCGCGGTTCAACGAGTACGGGAGCGGATTGCGCAACATCCGCAGGACAGCAACGAGGAACTTCCAAAACAGAACCACAGCGGATACACAACGCGCATTGTCTTCAAGTCTCGCGGACGCATTCTCTTTCTGCCCGTGGGCGATATACGGTGGATCAGCGCCGAAGAGAACTACGTCCGTATTTGCGCTGGAACAGAGTCGCACCTGCTTCGCGAAACCATGGCGCGCCTCGAAAAACGTCTCGATCCGCAGATGTTCCTGCGTGTACACCGCTCCTCAATCGTGAACTTGCAGTTCTTGAAAGAGGTTCGCAGTGAATCCGACGGAGAATCGACAGTCGTGTTGACGAGCGGCGAGAGGATTCCGATGAGTCGGAGCTACCGCTCCCGGATTCAGAACTGGCTCCATCGCTGATCTCTTCTATTTTTTGAATCGTCTCGAATCCTTCGGCGCTCATTTGCCTGCCAGTTCAGGTCCCCGCTGCGGTTCGTGAGCGCTTCATCCCTGATTTCCGTGCTTCGTCCCTAAATATGTGGATTCGTAGCAACGACGCGCTCCAATTCTGAATCTCACAACGTTGTCGCATGAGCTGCACTGAGAGTCTCATGTGTATCTTGCATTGCTCATCGCTCGTTGGTTCTTCACCCCGGAATAAGCGATGCCGTCACAAATCATCATCTAGCTGCGACGTCGGAGAGCGACGTGCACTCAACGTGATCGATGAGCGCGACGATACTAATCCCTCCCCCGGCACGTTCTCCACTTTCCCGCGAGATCAACTCCCGGATCAACACCCTCGAAAGCCAGATCGAATTGCATGCAACGGTCAACGCGGACAAACGGAGAATCTTCGACGCGTTGACCCTCCCGGAATACATGGAAGCGTGGCTCTGCCTTCCGTGCAACCATTCGAACTGCCATACAACCGCCTCGCAGACCGGCAGTTGCTTTCGATTCGATCACTTTGTCGACGGCATGCTTGATTTGACGATCACCGGTTCCTACCGCATTTGCCGCCGCAGCAAAATGTGCTTTTCCTGGCGTAAGAACAGTGCCATTCGGCGGCCCGAAAGCTCTCCCGAGACACACGTGCTGATCCGGCTCGATGGCGCGTTTGCGTCCAGCAACGTGCGCGTATCTCACACGGGATTTTTCTCCAAAGACGAGTACTCCTGGCATCGCGGGATGTGGCAAATGTCTCTCAAGAAGCTTCAGTCGCTCTTTTGATATCGGGCCGTCATGTGCCGAGGGCCAAAGAGTGCCGATCCAACAGGAGTTTTTTTCGCCGGACGCATCAATTCCGGGCAAATGAATTTGCCGCCCCAAGCCGGACCCCGCCCGGCCGTTCTACAATCACTGCGAACAGATCGGCCGTGAAGATTCGCGCGAGTTTTTAGTTCCCCTTCACATCCAAGCGCGTCCCTCCGATTTGTAATCGCCGTGGGAGACGAATCATTGATGAACCGTAGATTTTTTGACCGCCGTGACTTTCTGCGCCAGGCGGGCTCCATTGGCTCGATGGCCATGATGGCGGGCCTGCCCCAGGGCTCCGCTGCTTTCAGCTCTGCCGGCAGCCCCATCATCGAGGACTCTGTGCAAGAAGAGCCGCCCGAAACTCCCAAATATCACATTAAATTTGCCGTGTGTGGGATGAGTCATGACCATATCTACGGCATGGTCGGCGCGGTGCAGCGGGGCGGGGGCGAGCTGGTTGCAGCGTGGGGCGGAGAGCCGGACAAGCTCGCGGTCTTTACCAAGCGTTTTCCCAACGTGAAGATCGTGAAAGCGCAAGACGAGATCGTAAACGATCCTTCGATCCAGCTGGTACTCAGTTCGCAAATAGCCAATGAGCGCGCACCCCTGGGCGTCCGCGTCATGAAGCACGGCAAGGACTACCTATCCGATAAGCCTGGGATAACTACCCTCGAACAGCTCGCGGATGTTCGGAAGACCATCGCTGAAACAAAGCGCATTTACGGGATCATGTATAGCGAGCGGCTCGAAGTAAAGGCTGCCGTCTATGCCGGCAAGCTCGTACAGCAGGGCGCCATCGGCAAGGTGATTCAGACGATCAATATCGCTCCGCACCAGATCGTTCAAGGACACGGCGATGCGGGCGGCGGCACCGGGAGGCCCGAGTGGTTCTGGAACCCGGAACAATACGGCGGGATTCTCTGCGATATCGGCTCGCATCAGGTGGACCAGTTCCTCTTCTACACTGGCTCGAAGCAGGCCGAGGTAGTTGAATCGCAGGTTGCCAACGTGCGTCATCCGAATCGTCCCAAATTTCAGGATTTCGGCGACATGGTGCTGCGCGGGGATCGGGGGCTAGGGTATGTTCGCCTCGACTGGTTCACGCCCGATGGCCTGGGAACATGGGGCGACGGCCGCCTTTTCATCCTCGGCACCGATGGCTACATCGAGGTACGCAAATACACGAACGTGGCTGTCAGCAAGCAAGGCAACAACCTTTTTATCGTCGACAAGAGCCAAGCCCGCTATATCGATTGCAATCAGATGCCGCTGCCGTTCGGGTCGGAATTTGTCGCGGACATTGTCAATCGGACGCACATCGCGCAAGATCAGGAGCAATGCCTGCTGGCGGCCGAACTTGTCATCAAGGCGCAGAACAATGCAAAATTTGTGACGCTGAAAGATTAGCCAAAGGAGCGCGCCATGGGTCACGCGAAAATCGGGCGAGCCTCGCGTCGGCGGTTTCTAAAACGCGGGTTGGCCGCGGCAGCAGCGGTCGGATTCCCTTCAATTGTGCCTGCGACGGTCTTCGGACAATTCGCGCCGAGTAAGCGCATCAACGTAGGCGCGATCGGCGTCGGCCGCATTTCCCGCGTCCACGATATGCCGGGCATTTTGCAATATGACCGCGCCAGAATCGTTGCAGTGTGCGACCTGGACGCGCATCGGGTTGAAGACGGCAAGAAGTTCGTGAACGACTTCTATGCGCAAAAGACGGGCCATGCGTATGACGGCGTGACCGGCTACGGCAATTATCACGATCTTCTGGCCAACAAGGATATCGACGCGGTGGTCATCAGCACGCCCGACCACTGGCATGCCTTGATTGGCATTGACGCAGTACGCGCGGACAAGGATGTGTATCTGCAGAAGCCCGCGTCCCTCACCATCGCCGAAGGCCGCGCGCTGAGCAATGCCGTGCAGGCCGCTGGACGCATCCTGCAGGTCGGGAGCCAGCAGCGCTCCACCGTACAGTTCCGCTATGCGGCAGAGCTGGTGCGCAACGGACGCATCGGTGAGTTGCAGCGGGTCGAAGTCGGACTGCCGGGAGATCCTGCGGGCGGCGACAAGACGCCGATGCAGGCGCCCGCGTGGTTCAACTACGAGATGTGGCTTGGCGAAACGCCCAACGCCTACTACACGGTCGACCGCGTTCACCCACAGACCGGATACAGCCGGCCGGGCTGGTTGCGGTGCCGGCAATTCGGTGCGGGCATGATCACCGGCTGGGGCGCGCACCACATTGACAGCGCACATTGGGGCATGAACACGGAGTACACGGGACCGATCGAGGTCTGGGGCCACGCCGAGTTCCCGGATCACGGGCTGTGGGACGTGCATGGGCCGTTTCGCACCGAGGCGCTCTATGCGAATGGCGTGCGCATGAGCGTGAGTGGAGATTTTCCCAACGGCATCAAATTCTACGGCACCAAAGGCTGGATCTTCGTTTCGCGCGGCAACGAACAAGTAACGAAGAGCGACCCGGTGGCGAAGTTAAACGATGTGACGGCGCTGGCCTCGAGCGATCCGCAGATCATCAAGTCGGAAATCGGCCCGGACGAGATTCACCTCTACGTGAGTAAGGAACAGCACGGCAACTGGCTCGATTGCATCATTAGCCGCCAGCAGCCGATCTCACCCGTAGAGCTCGGCCATCGGGCCTGCTCGACCTGCCTGATCCATGACATGGCCATGAAGCTGAACCGCAAGCTGTATTGGGATCCTGAAAGGGAGCATTTCAAGAACGACGAAGAGGCGAATGGGATGCTGTCGCGCCCGCAGCGTGCGCCCTACGTATTGACCTAGAGGAGAACCATGGAAATTTCGAGACGAGAAGCCGTGATCGGCCTGCTGGCTCTTTCCGGTGCATTCGGCGCGGTTGCCGACGCAGAACAGAGCCAGCCGATTCTTGGTCCTACGGTTTTCAAGTGGGAAGACATGAAGCCGGTCAAGACCGCCACCGGCGAAGTGCGCTCGCTCTGCAAAGCGCCCACGGCGACGGTGGACCAGCTCGAGATGCACGTGTCCACGCTCAATCCAGGACTTGCATCGCACCCGCCGCATCGTCACGTAAACGAAGAACTGATCATTCTGCGCGAAGGCGAGTGCGAAACGCTTTCGAACGGCAATTGGATCAGGGTGACACCTGGCTCGGTGGTTTTTAACGCCTCCAACAGTCTGCACGGGTTTCGCAATGTGGGCACAGTTCCAGCGGTCTATCACGTCATCAACTGGAGTCCCAACAAAAACACCGCAGCGAAACAGACGACCTGAGACCGCATCGATTTCCGCGGCAGCGCCTTCCCACCCCGGAACGTTACAATCGCGACTATAGCGATTTCAGAGTTGCTGTACTCAGAACCCATGACTCTCGAGTGGCGTTTTCCTCAAGAAACGCCGCATGGCACCCCGCTCGAAAGGGCACATAAACTCTGGAATCGCTCTAGGCTGGCTCACGAAAAGACGCGGGCCGAAGGAGCAAAAGTAGCATGGGATATCAAGTTCTGGCCCGAAAATACCGCCCGCAACGCTTTGCGGATGTGGCTGGCCAGGACCACGTCACGCGCACCCTTCTGAACGCGCTCACGCAGAATCGCGTTGCGCACGGGTACATCTTTTCCGGCCATCGCGGCATTGGAAAAACCACGATCGCGCGCATTCTGGCCATGGCCCTGAATTGCCGGACGACGGTTGGCAGTTCCGAGCGTCCCACTCACGAGCCGTGCTTGCAGTGCGTCTCCTGCCGCGAGATTTCTTCAGGAGGCAACCCCGAGGCCGGCGAGCTGACGACCCATTCATTCGACTTCATCGAGATCGACGCCGCTTCAAATCGCGGCATCGACGACGTACGCTCCATCCGGACCCAGGCCACGGTGCAGCCGGCACGCGACAGATATAAGATCTTCCTGCTCGACGAGGCGCACCAAATCACGGAAGCGGCCTTCAACGCGATCTTGAAGACGCTCGAAGAGCCTCCGGAGTGGACCATCTTCATGATGGCAACGACTGAGCCGGAGAATATTCCCCAGACCATTCGCTCGCGGTGCCAGCACTTCAGCTTTCATGCCGTCAAGTTTGACGACATTCTTGCGCAGTTGAAGATGATCGCCGCCCAGGAGCAGGTGGAGGCCGAAGAAGCCGCGCTTGCATTGCTGGCCGAGGCCGGGGACGGCTCGATGCGCGATGCGCTCTCCATCATGGACCAGGCCATTGCCTCTGCGCCCTGCGATGAGAAGAATCGCCCGATCCTGTCCACAGCGCAGATTCGCGAACTGATGGGTTCGGTGCCGAATGCTGTATTTGAGCGGTTGCTCGAGGCGGTCGCCGCGGGCCAAAGCGCCGAGTTGATGGAAGAGCTGAATGTCCTGCTGAACGCGGGGCACAGCCCATCGTCGCTCGCGCGCCAAATGGTCCGCTACCTGCGGAATGCTCTCATGGCAAAGCTCGACGGCGAGCAGACCGAGTTGCTGCAAATCTCCGCTGACGAGCGGGCACGAGTGACACGCACTGCGCTGCTGTTTACCGAAGAGGACCTGACGCGCAATCTACAGATCGTGCTGCGCACTTTCGACGATCTGAATTACCGCCAGGAGCAGCGATTTCATTTGGAATTGGGCCTGCTGAAGCTGATTCATGCACAACGCTTGCTCCCGCTGGAAGAACTGCTGAGCGGTGTCGCCGAAGGCTCTGGGGTACGGGGTGCATCCACTCCGACATCTTCCACGCCTCGTCCAGCACCACCGGCTCCGCGGCAGTCGTCTCCGCTCGCGACGACCGGAACCGCATCGCCCCCCGCCTCCACGTTGTCGCCCTTCGCAGCAGCAGGTGCCCGCACGAGCATGAAGCAGAGTGCCGTCGAGCCAATCGTCGAGACTGTTCGCGCTCCGTCGTCTCCGGTTCGCGAGATAGCACATTTTCCGGTCGTAAACAGCCCAAACCTCGGCGTTGGGTTTACCGAGACCGTCACTGAAGGTTCGCTTGCGAAAGCGCCCCAAAATGGCCCAACCCAAACTCCGCCGCCATCCTCTCCGCCCTCAGCGGACGCCGTGCGGAATGCCATCTGTGCTGCGCTCACAGAAGGTGGTTTCGAGTCTGCTGCCCTGTTGCTCGGCGCCGGAGAATGGACTATCGAAGGAGCCAGCGTCCGGATCGAAGTCGCCGCCATGGGCAAAAAGATGCTGAGCCTTACCGTGAATGCGTCGGCTGAGAAGCTTATTCGCCAGGAATTGCAGCGCCTCGGAGCATCTTCGCGTTTCCTTGTCGTCCCGGGAGCTTCGAACGGATCGGCGTCTGCGGCGATGCCCACGCTGATTGCGGGCAGCGTACAGCAAGAGGCGCTCAAC
Organism: uncultured Acidobacteriaceae bacterium; assembly: GCA_963745845.1. GTDB lineage: Bacteria > Acidobacteriota > Terriglobia > Terriglobales > Acidobacteriaceae > Telmatobacter. The sequence continues at coordinate 2,336,383 of CAVUZE010000008.1, forward strand.
CATCCGCTGGTGCAGCGGGCAAAAGAAATTTTCCATGCCGAAGTTCGCAGCGTGGTCGATCTGCGCGTCAAATAGCAAACGCAGTAGCGATCCGCCAGGAGGCAGCATGATCAACCCGCTCAAGATTCCCGAAATGCTTTCGCAGGCTAACCAGATGCAGGAGGAGATGCAGCGCAAGCTGGCACAAACAGTCGTCGAAGGAACCGCGGGCGGTGGCGCGGTAACCGCGACCATGAACGGGAAGAAGCAATTGCTGAAGCTTCATATTGAACCCTCGGCGGCGCTCAGCCTGACGGGCGGACAGCCCGATGTGGAGATGCTGGAAGACCTGGTGGTGGCCGCGGTGAACGACGCAGGGCGCAAGGCCGATGAAGCGATCCAATCCAGTGTGCAAGGGATGCTGGGCGGCCTCAAGATTCCCGGACTCACCTGATTCTTTCTGAACGGACTACAACCGGTCTCATCAATGCTCACGTCGCTCACTGTGCACATAGGGGACCTAACAACGAGGCGGGTCCCAGGTCGCAGGCAAGTTGATGAATTCTGTTGATGAGGCCGGGTCCAGGAGAAGAGCATTGAATCGCAGAAGCTTTCTTTCAATGGCGGTTGCCGCGAGTGCGGCCTCCGTCGCGCCGCGATGGATAAGGGCTCAGGCCGCAACGCTTCCTGATCGCGTTCTGCAGGGCCGCGCCGCCGCGCTGAATCATCCGATCGCGACGACCAGGCTCTACGACAACGTATACCTGCTGCTGCAAGGCGTGGGCGGCAACATGGTTCTTCAGACCGGCTCCGAAGGAAATCTTCTCATCGATTCCAACTTCGCAACCGCAGTCCCCAAGATTCGCGAGGCAATCGCGGCTGTGAGTCACGACGCACCGGACGCGCTCATCAACACCCATTGGCATTACGACCATACCGATGGCAATGAGAGCTTGCACGCTGCGGGATTCACGATCTTTGCCCATCGAAACACGCGCAGCCGGATGTCGGCGGCACAAATCATCCCATTTTTTCACTTGACCATGCCTGCCTCCCCGGCCGGAGCGCTTCCGTCTATCACCTTCGACAATGCCATGCATGCGTGGCACAACGGAGACTCGCTTGATCTCGTCCATTTCGACCCGGCGCACACCGATTCCGACATCTACGTTCACTTCCACAATGCCAACGTTCTGCACGTAGGCGACATCTGGTTCAATGGGATGTATCCGTTCCTCGATGAGGCCACCGGCGGAGTAATCGGCGGAATGATTCAAGCTTCAGCGCGGGCGCTTGCCGTTGCCGATGACAACACGAAGATTGTTCCCGGCCACGGGCCACTGGGATCGAAGGCAGACCTCCAGAAATACCACGATATGCTTTCCGCCATTCGGGACAAGGTCGCCGCTCTGAAGGCTTCGGGTGCCAGCGAACAGGAAGCGATAGCAAAAAAACCTACACAAGACTTCGACGCCAACTGGAGCAAAGGCTTCTTCGTCAACGGCGACGTCTTCACCGGACTTGTGTACCGAACTCTATAGGAGGCGCAAGCCGTGTCACGGTATGCCGAGCCAATGGCGCGGCTGATTGAAGAACTGAAGAAGCTGCCGGGAGTTGGGACAAAATCCGCGCAGCGCTATGCCTTCCATATTCTTCGCTCCACGGATGAAGACGCGGCGGCGCTGGCAGAGGCAGTCCGTGGCCTGAAGGCAAGTTTGCGCCTGTGTTCGATCTGCAACAACATTACCGATGTGGATCCGTGCGCCTATTGCGCCAGTCCTACCCGCAATCAGAGGCTGATCTGCGTCGTGGAAGAGCCCACGAACATCGAGGCCGTCGAGCGCACGCGCGGCTACAGCGGCGTGTACCATGTGCTGCATGGAACGCTTTCACCCCTGCATGGAATTGGTCCCGACCAGCTGCGCACGAAGACTTTGGTGAGGCGCGTGGAAAGCGGCGAGGTGGACGAAGTCATTCTTGCCACCAGCCCCACCCTCGAGGGCGAAGCGACTGCCAACTGGCTTGCGGGGATACTGCGCGGAACTGCAGTCAAGCTTTCGCGGATTGCTACGGGCGTACCTGCGGGCAGCGATATCGAATACGCGGACGAGGTGACCATGGCCCGCGCCCTTGAAGGACGCCGCGAAGTCTGACTGCCGAGCTTCTGTGTACCGATCTACGCTTGCAATCTGCTTAACAGATCCTGGGGATGGACGGGCTTCGCCAGGATTTCAAACTCGTAGCCCTTCGCCCTCGCTTTCTCGAGAAGATCTGCCGTTGCGGCTTGTCCGGAGAAGAGCAGGATTTTGATGTTGGGAAGGATCGATCGAATCATAATGGCCGCATCGATCCCGTTCAGATCGGCCATGATGACGTCCGTGATGAGCATGTCCGGGGTAAACGTGGACGCCATATCCACCGCTTTCTCGCCGGAATAAACAGCGCGCGCATCAAAGCCGCTCTGGTTAAGGATCATCGCCAGCGTATCGGCAATGACACGTTCATCGTCGACTACGAGAACCTTGGGTTTGACACGATTTTCGTGCATACTCTCCTAGACGCTCAATGTTTTGCGATTGTGCTGCTTCTTGTCGCGCCGATCTACGGGGCTCGGGAAGGGGCTCAAGGGGACAATCCACGTTCGCAACCCTTCTTTTAGATGATACGCTCCGTCCGGCGCAAGCTTCCACGTGCGTCGCATCCGAGCCGTTCCGGAGGCGTGGCGATCGGTCGTTGTACGATTCACCCACGGAAATGGAGAGAAACAGGTGGGAATCCGGTTTGGGTCGAAAACCGCCCTCCAGGAACTGGGACGGCTCAAATCGGATATCCTCCTGTTGTTTGATGCACCGGATCGCCCATTCATCTGATCGAAAATCGGCAATCATAGACTTGCAACACACCCAAACCCGCCTGTGTACCCCGCGGGACCTCGAATCGGAGACTTTTGCATGCAGGAAGTGGCCACCCAGAGCCCAGCGGAGACCGTGAAAACAGACGCCATTATCCGCGCCGAACGAATTGAGAAGTACTATGCTCAGCCCAGCGCGAACCGGATCCAGGTGATCGCGGCAACCGATCTGAGCATCGTGCCCGGCGAAATCGTAGCGCTTTTAGGGCCGTCGGGATCGGGCAAATCCACTATGCTGCGCATGCTTACGGGACTTTCCCGTCCCTCGGCAGGACAGGTGTATTGGCACGAGAAACCCATCTCCGATGCGGAAATCAACGTCTCGATCGTTTTCCAGAGCTTTGCGCTCTTCCCGTGGATGACGGTGCTTGAAAACGTGGAGGCGCCGCTGAAGGCGCGCGGCGTTCACCCTAACGAGCGCCACGAACGCAGCATGAAGATGATTGACACCGTAGGCCTGGACGGCTTTGCGGCAGCGTATCCCAAAGAACTTTCCGGCGGTATGCGGCAGCGGGTCGGCTTCGCGCGGGCTCTGGTCGTCGAGCCCGAGGTGCTCTTCATGGACGAGCCCTTCTCCGCCCTCGACGTGCTGACGGCCGAGAACCTGCGCAGCGAACTGCTTGAGCTGTGGGAAAAGAAAACCATGCCCACCCGGTCCGTCTTTATCGTGACCCATAACATCGAAGAGGCGGTCCTGCTCGCCGACCGCATCATCGTCCTGGGGCGCAACCCGGGGCACATCCGGACCGATTTTAAGGTCCAGATTTCTCAGCCCCGCGATCGCAAATCCGAACCATTTACGAATCTGGTGGACTTTATCTACAAGGTACTGACACGCCCCGACGTCACCCCCGAAGTTCCCGACCAGCATCCCGGACCGCGCCCGCGCGATCAACGCCAGATGCGCTACCAGATGCTGCCCCACGCGCGACCAGGCGGTATCGCCGGGTTATTGGAACTGCTGCTCGACAAGGGCGGCCGCGACGACGTCTATCGCATGGCCGACGACCTTGCTTTCGAGATCGATGAACTCCTGCCCATCGTGGATGCCGCGCAGTTGCTGGGCTTCCTCAAAATCGAGGAAGGCGACGCTTCCATCACTGAGAAAGGCGCTGAGTTTGCCAACTCCGAGATTCTTCGCCAGAAGGAGCTCTTCCGCGACGCGGCCATTGAGCATGTCCTGTTGCTCCGGCAGATCCGCCGTGCTCTTGAATCCAAGAGCGATCACACCGTGCCGGAGGACTTCTTCCTGGACATGATCGACGAGCAATTCAGCGAAGATGAGTCGCAGCGCCAAATGGAGACCGCGGTCAACTGGGGCCGCTATGCCGAGCTATTCGATTTCGATGCCGCTCGCCGGCGTTTCGTGATGCCGGATGCCCTGGAAGAAATCGCTGCAAACGAGGAAGCCGAGTGAAATTCCATTCCCTTTCCCGCACCCTCGTTACTGTCCGCACATGGCCCTTCGTGATTGACGTGGGAGTCGCCGTCTGTGCGCTTGCTATTTTCTTTGCCTTCGTCAGCACCGGTGAATATTGGATGGGCAAGCCGGTGCCAGTGGTCCCGATTTCGCATTCCATCAGCGCGCTGCCCGTCTATGCCTTCTACTCGATTGTCCGCATCGGCATCGCGTACTTCCTCAGCCTGACATTCGCAATTACCTATGGCTATACGGCGGCCTATAACCCGCGCATCGAGGCATGGATGATCGCGGCGCTCGATATCCTCCAATCGATTCCGGTGCTCAGTTTCCTGCCGCCGGTCGTGCTGGCCATGGTCGCGCTCATTCCCGGTCATCAGATGGGGATCGAAATGGGCGTCGTATTGCTCATCTTCACCGGTCAGGTCTGGAACCTCGCTTTCAGTTTCTACTCCTCGCTCAAGAGCATTCCCCGCGAGATGCTGGAAGCTTCGCGCATTTATCGCTACTCGGCTTGGCAGCGCTTCTGGCAGCTGGAGATACCCTACTCCACGATCGGATTGGTCTGGAATTCCATCGTCTCGGTCGCAGGGGGATGGTTCGCCCTGATGGCCTGCGAGATGTTCACCATGGGTGACAGAAACTTTCAGTTGCCTGGCCTCGGCAGCTACTTGCAGACTGCAGCGGATTCCGGCGACGTCCGCGCCATGGTGGCTGGATTCGCGGTGGTTATTCTCATCGTGGTAGCAACCGATCAACTGGCGTGGCGTCCGCTGATCGCATGGAGTGATAAGTTCAAGTTCGAGCAGGTCGAGTCAGCCGATCGCGTAACTTCGCCGATCCTGGATTTATTGCAGCGATCGACTCTATTCAGTTCATTACCCGGCCAGCTTTTTTCGCGCATTGAGGAACCGATCTATCGCCGCATCGCGCGCACAAAGGAGAGCCGCGTCGTGCGACCGCTGGACGAGGGGCCGACGCGCACCGAAGTCTCCCCAGTGCTCTGGACGCTCGCGATCGTTGCACTCACCGTCATCGGTTGGGGGGCCGTGCAAGCGGTTCTCATGCTTCGAACGGTGACCTGGCCGGAGTTGAAGCTGCTGCTCGAAGGCGCCGTGGCCACATTTCTGCGCGTCAATGCCGCCCTGCTCATCTCTGCTCTGTGGACTATCCCTGTCGGCGTCACCATCGGCTTCAATCCCAGGCTCGCGCGTTTTATTCAACCCCTCGCGCAAGTCCTCGCCTCCGTTCCAGCCACGGCTTTCTTTCCCATTCTGCTCATTGGTCTGGTCAAGATCGGCGGCGGTCTCGGAATCGGATCCATCGCCCTCATGCTGCTCGGCACGCAGTGGTACATCCTCTTCAACGTGATTGCCGGTGCCATGTCGATCCCCTCGGACCTCCGCGAAGTCGCATCTCTCTTTCGCTTCACGCGCTGGCAGCGCTGGACTCGGCTCATACTCCCCGGCATCTTTCCCTATCTCATCACCGGCATGGTCACAGCATCGGGCGGCGCATGGAACGCCTCTGTGTTCGCCGAGTACTCCCGCATGCCGGGCCGCACGTTGCAAACCATCGGCCTCGGTGCCCAGATCGATGCCGCCACCGACAGCGGCCGCTTTCCGGTCTTGCTGCTCGCCACCATTTTCATCTCGCTCATGGTGGTTACCATGAATCGTCTGGTTTGGCGCAGGCTCTATCGGCTCGCGGAAACGCGATATAAACTTGAGGGCTAGCAACGTAAGCCGGGCTGACGTCAGGCCTCCTGTCTGGAGAGGGACTCATGATTCGTGTGGGGCTCGTAGGTTTTGGTATGGCGGGGCGGGTATTTCATGCTCCGCTCATCTCGTCGGTCGAAGGATTGGAACTCGCCGCCGTTGTCGAGCGCAATTCCGACAAGGCCGCGCAACGGTACCCGCACATCACGACCTACCGCAGCCTGGATGAGTTGCTGGCTGACTCGACGATCAAGCTCGTCGTCGTCGCCACACCGAATGCCACGCACTATGAATATGCGCTTCGCGTTCTCGAAGCCGCCAAACATGTCGTTGTCGACAAACCTACGGCCGTTTCTTCGGCCCAAATCGCTCAATTGATGGAACTCGCAGGCGGCATCGGCATCCAGTTCATTCCATTCCATAACCGACGCTGGGACAGCGATTTCCAGACAATTCAAAATGTATTACACGAGAAATCTCTAGGCCAGCTTGTCCACTTCGAATCCACCTTCGACAGATGGCGGCCCGGTCCGTCTTCTCGCGAGTGGAAGGACGATCCGGAACAGGGCGGCATTCTGCTCGACCTCGGCACCCATCTCGTCGATCAAGCGCTCACACTGTTTGGCTGGCCGGAATCCATCGGCGCCGAAGTGCTCCGGGAACGGGAAGGCGAGGGCGCAACCGATTCGTTCACATTGCGGCTCCACTATCTCACCGGCGCTTCGGTCACACTGAGCGCAAACACGCTTTCGTCCCTGGCCAGACCCCGCTATCACCTGCGCGGGACCAAGGGAAATTACTGGAAGTGGGGACTCGATCTGCAGGAAGAAGCGCTCGGCAAGATTACCCGCATTGAGTCGCCGGAATGGGGCAAAGAACCGCCCGATCATTGGGGCACTCTCTGTGTCGACACGGACGGAAGTATGGTGACGCGGCCTGTCGAGCCGCTTCCCGGCGATTATCGGCTCTTCTACGCCGGAGTCCACGATGCCCTAATGGGCCATGCAAGTCCGCCCGTAGCGGCCATGGACGCATGGCGCACAGCCCGGGTGCTCGAGTGGGCGCTCGAAAGCTCAAAAACTCACCGTGACGTTGAATGCGATTGGAGCATCGAGCCGAGCTAGGCGCCTCCAATGCGGCAATCGTCTGAGTCTCATTTCGCCCTGGTTGATTCCTTCTCCACCAGCGGCACCCAGAATCGGAACACTGTTCCCTCCGCAGGCGAACTCGAAACCTCAATCGATCCGCCATGCACAGAAACAAGGGCGCGCGCGATGGCCAGACCCATGCCTGTGCCCTTCCCCTTGCCCGCGCTCTTCTTGCCGCGATAAAACTTCTCGAAGATCAACGGCAGATCGACTGGGTCGATGCCGGGGCCATTGTCTTCCACGCTGAATTCGAGCTTGTCTCCGGCGTGGCGGCTGCGCAAGGCGATGCGGCTGCCGGGCGGGCAATAACGGGCGGCATTTTCAACCAGATGCCGAAACACGCGGCCGAGCAGATGCGGATCGTACCACACTGACTTGTCTGGCTCCTCTACGCTAATGACCACATAATGGGGAGCAAGGGCTGCCTGCGACTTCTCCACGACATGTTCGAGAAGTGCGCGCGTGTGACGTGGTTCAGCGTGAACCTGCAGAACATTCGCGTCGATTTCGGCCATCTCGACTGCTTCCCCGATCAGCGAGTCGAGCCGTGCGCTTTCCTCGTCCACAATGGCTGCCAGTTCCTGCTGGACTGCCTCATCGAGCCCTTCCCGCTGCCGAAGGGTGGTTGCCGCTGCGCGAATTGACGTCAGCGGCGTGCGCAGTTCGTGCGTAATCGAATCAATGAGTGCTGTTCTCAACCGCTCGCCCTCGCGCGCAGCTTCCATCCGGGCCGAAGCTTCGATCGCGACCGCACGTGTCAGGGCGATTGCCACTTGCGCAGTGATGGCGGTGGCTACTTCGCGGGACAATTTTGGAGGGCGCCAGCCCAATGCACCGACCGGCCGCATTCCCACGACCAGCGGCATCGCAGTAATCTCTCCGGGCAACGCCTGCGTAGGGTTCAGCCCCATGCTTACCGAACTCAGGCTCGCCTGCGTGCTCATCGGCAGCTCAGCCGTCGAAGAGAAAAACAGATCTTCATCGCGGGAATATAGGACAACGCAATCCAGCGCGAAGATTCGGCCGATGATCCTAGGCAATTCCCCCATCAGGCCGGCCGCGTCATCGTAGAGCATCATTTCCTGGCTCAGCATGTAGAGGCGTTCCACGTCTTCGCGCCGCTGTTCTGCCTGCACCGCCTGCCGTCGCGCCCGTTCTGCCACCCGGCCCGCGACCAGCGAACTCGCTAGAAACGAGAGCATGGCGACCCACTCCGGTGCACCCGCAAGACGAAGCGTGTGATAAGGAGGGAGAAAGAAATAATCAAAGCAGAGCGCGCAGACAATTGCGCTGTAGAGTGAAACCGCAATCCCTGCCTGGGTTGCAGTCCACACCACGAGCACCAGAAAAACGAGTCCTGCCGTGGTTGAGCTGACCCCCAGCCAAACCAGCACCGCCGTCGTAAAGGCGGCGGCCATCGTGGCGCCTAGCCACCGTGCCGCGGCTCCGAGGTTGAACTTGACCTGCAACGTTGCCTCACAGGGAATGATACCGGCATAGGCATATGATGTAATCTTCCTCTAACAGAAGACGAACATGCCGGAACGAATCTTGGTGATCGACGACGAGCCACAAATCACGCGGGTGCTGCGCGCAGCGCTCTCGGCCCAGAGCTTCGACGTGCGCACAGCCAACGACCCGGAAGAAGGTTTGAGAATTTTTCACGAGTGGCCTCCCGATCTGGTGATCACGGACCTCATGATGCCAGGAATGAGCGGTGTGGAAGTGTGCCGCGCCATCCGGGCCGCGGCGCCGACTCCGTTGCTTGTCCTCTCAGTCCGCGACCATGAACGCTCCAAAGTCGAGGCGCTTGACGCCGGCGCGGATGACTACGTGACCAAGCCCTTCGGCATTCAGGAACTCCTCGCTCGCGTCCGTGCCCACTTGCGCCGCGCCCCCGAGCGCACCACCGCAGCGGTCGAAGTGGGGGACTTTGTCGTCGATGCAAACGCACACTCCGTTACTGTGCAAGGCAAACCTGTGCACCTCACTCCCAAAGAATTTGAACTGCTGTTGCACCTGGCGCGGAACGCCGGCAAGGTCATGACCCACCGCGTTCTTCTCACTTCGGTGTGGGGTGCACAATCCGCCTATCAGCCCGAATATCTGCGTGTCTTTGTGGGTCAGCTCCGCAAAAAGCTCGAGAACGAAACTGGCCGCCAATACATTCAGACCGAGCCGTGGGTGGGTTACAGGTTCGTTCCCGAAGGCTGGGTCGGAACCGAAGAATGAGATGTTTATCGCGTTCAAGCGACGGGGCGCGCCGCTTCATATTTATCTTTTCTTTATAACTCCCTTCTAATCCCTCAACGCTGCCTCAGCCAGAATCTCATTTGGGGCAGAGACAGTCCTTTGGCATAGTTATGTCGTACGCAAATCTGCTTCCGAACAGGGGTTTCTCCGATGCAGGATTTAGCGATGTTGCTCTTCACGGCGGTTTTCTTCGTCTTGGCTTTTCTCTACGTCAAGGCCTGTCAGAAATTGAGGTAACCCAATGGATCTGATCACTGTCGTTGCACTCATCGTCTCCATTTTGCTGCTGGCTTACCTCACCATTTCCCTTCTCTATCCGGAGAAATTCTGATGACCGCCAATGGCTGGCTACAGTTCGTCATTTATTCCATCGTTTTGATCCTTATCGTTCGCCCAGTCGGCCTCTATCTTGCCAAAGTATTTGAGGGCGAGCGCACCTGGCTCGACCCCCTTCTGCGCCCCATCGAGAGGCTTACCTACAAGCTGTGCGGCGTGCAGGCCGATCATGAAATGAATTGGCGCGAATACGCATTCGCCGTATTGGGATTTTCGGCCGTCAGCATGGTGCTCACCTACGCGATCGAACGGCTCCAGGCCGTGCTGCCGCTGTGGAATCCGCAGGGGCTCGCCGCCGTTGGCCCGGATCTGGCCTGGAATACAGCCGCCAGTTTCACCACCAACACCAATTGGCAGTTCTACACCCCCGAAGCCACGATGAGCTATCTCACGGAAATGGCAGGGTTGGCGACGCACAATTTCTTCTCGGCGGCAGTAGGTATTGTGGTAGCCGTTGCTTTTATCCGGGGCATCAAGCGGACAGGCGCAGGCACCATCGGCAACTTCTGGGTAGACGCCACGCGTTCGATGCTTTATGTTCTGCTGCCCGGCTCGCTGATCTACGCGCTGTTGCTTGTCGCGCAAGGCGTTCCGCAGAATCTCCACGCATACACCGTTGCCCACACGCTTGAGGGCCAGACGCAGACCATCGGGCAAGGGCCAGTGGCCTCGCAGGAGGCCATTAAGATGCTTGGCACCAATGGCGGCGGCTTCTTCAACGCCAACAGTGCGCATCCCTACGAAAACCCGACACCGTTCTCGAACTTCCTGCAGATTCTGTCCATCTTCATCATTCCCGCGGGTCTCACATACACACTTGGGCGCATGACCGGTTCGCCGGGACATGGATGGGCCGTCTTTGCCGCCATGTTCGTTTTGTTTGCAGCCGGATTCACCACCGCCTACTGGGCCGAAGCGCATCCGCATCCTCTCCTCCGCGGTGCCGCGCAAACAGTGACTGCAACTGCCCCGGGCGGCAACATGGAAGGCAAGGAAGTGCGGTTCGGCATCGCCAACAGCGCCCTGTTTGCCACCATTACGACGGATGCTAGCTGCGGTGCAGTCAATAGCATGCATGACAGCTTTACACCGCTCGGGGGCATGATCCCTCTCACCAACATCATGCTCGGCGAAGTCATCTTCGGCGGTGTCGGAGCCGGTCTCTACGGCATGCTTATCTTTGTGGTGCAGGCGGTGTTCATCGCAGGCCTGATGGTTGGCCGCACACCTGAGTATCTGGGAAAGAAAATCGAGTCCTACGACGTCAAAATGGCGATGCTTTATGTGCTTATCTTTCCCCTCGTCATCCTTTCGCTCACTGCTATCTTCGTGCTCTGGCCCAGCGTCGGACTTGCCACGACAAATAACAATGGGCCCCACGGATTCAGCGAGATTCTTTACGCCTTCACATCGGGAGCGGGTAACAACGGATCGGCATTCGCGGGCCTCGGCCCCAACTGGTGGTACAACATTGCGATGGGTTGGGACATGCTGATCGGACGCTTCCTCATGATGATCCCCGTGCTGGCGCTCGCCGGCAACCTGGCGATGAAGAAAAGCGTCCCTCCCTCGCCAGGCACGTTTCCCGTCAACACACCGTTGTTTACCGTGCTCCTCATCTGTGTGGTCCTCATTCTTGGTGCTCTCACCTTTTTTCCTGCGTTGAGCCTGGGTCCAATCCTCGAACACCTTCTTCTAAAGTCCGGCCAACTATTCTGAACGATCGCGCACTGGAGAAACTAGAGACGCTCATGGCACATAAAACGAATCTTTGGAACACACAAATCGTCACGCAGGCTCTGCTGGATTCTGTCCGCAAGCTCGATCCACGCTGGATGGTCAAAAACCCCGTGATGTTCGTGGTGGAAGTGGGCAGCGTTCTGACTGCGGCACTTCTCATCGACAACACGGTGCACAACCGTCCCGGTTTCGGTTTTAATCTCCAGATCACGCTCTGGCTCTGGTTCACGGTCTTGTTCGCCAACTTTGCTGAAGCCATGGCCGAGGGGCGCGGTAAAGCGCAGGCCGACACTCTCCGCAAGGCAAAGGGCGAAACCATCGCCAAGCGCTACACCGCCAGCGGAGGCTTTGAAGAAATTGCCAGCGGCCTGTTGCGTGCCGGCGACGTCATCTATGTCGCGGCGGGTAGTTATATTGCCGGTGATGGTGAAGTGATCGAGGGCGTGGCTTCGGTCGATGAATCGGCTATCACCGGCGAGTCGGCTCCCGTGATTCGCGAGGCGGGTGGCGACCGCTCGGCAGTGACAGGTGGCACCAAAGTCCTTTCTGACTGGATCAAGGTGCGCATCACCTCCAATCCCGGCGAGACCTTTCTGGATCGAATGATTGCACTTGTCGAAGGCGCCACGCGTCAAAAGACGCCGAACGAAATTGCTCTGAGCATCTTGCTTTCCGGGCTCACGATCGTTTTCCTGCTCGCCGTGGTCACCCTGCAGCCGTTCGCCATCTACTCCAAATCGCCGCAGACCATCTTTGTATTGGTGTCCCTGCTTGTGTGCCTGATCCCGACGACCATCGGCGGATTGCTTTCCGCCATTGGCATCGCCGGCATGGACCGGTTGGTGCAATATAACGTGCTAGCTATGAGCGGCCGCGCCGTCGAGGCGGCAGGCGACGTCAACACCCTGCTCCTCGACAAGACGGGCACCATTACACTGGGCAATCGGCAGGCAACCGAATTTCGCCCCGCACCCGATATCTCTGCGGAACGTCTAGCGGATGCGGCGCAACTTGCGTCCTTATCCGACGAAACGCCCGAAGGGCGATCGATCGTCGTGCTGGCAAAGGAGAAGTACAACCTGCGCGGGCGCGATCTGGCAGGCATTCACGCAGAGTTTGTTCCGTTTACAGCGCAAACTCGCATGAGCGGCGTAAATCTGCCCGGCGTCCGCATTCGCAAGGGTTCCGCAGATGCGATCGCCCGTTTTCTGGAGGATCAGGGATCGTCGTTGTCCAAGAGGGTCCGCGATGACGTCGAAGAGATCGCGCGTGCCGGCGGAACACCGCTTGTTGTGGCTGAAAATACCTCGGCGCTCGGTGTGATTCATCTCAAAGACATCGTGAAGGGCGGATTGAAAGACCGTCTTGCGCGCTTGCGCGCCATGGGCATTCGCACCATCATGATTACCGGCGATAACCCGCTGACCGCTGCCGTCATTGCACGTGAGGCTGGGGTCGACGACTTCCTCGCCGAAGCCAAACCGAAAGACAAGATGGACCTGATCAAGCGCGAGCAGGGCAAAGGCAAGCTGGTGGCGATGACCGGCGATGGCACCAATGATGCGCCCGCGCTGGCGCAGGCCGATGTGGGCGTTGCGATGAATTCCGGCACCCAAGCGGCAAAAGAAGCCGGGAACATGGTTGACCTGGATTCCAACCCGACCAAGCTCATCGAGATCGTCGAAATCGGCAAGCAGTTGTTAATGACGCGAGGCGCGTTGACAACCTTTTCCATCGCCAACGATGTAGCCAAATACTTCGCGATCATTCCCGCCATGTTTGCCGGCGCATTTCCGGTGTTGAATGCGCTCAACATCATGTATCTTCACTCACCGCAGTCAGCGATCCTGTCCGCAGTCGTGTTCAATGCCATCATTATCGTGGCGCTGATCCCACTCGCGCTCAAGGGCGTGAAGTATGAGCCCAAGGCTGCCGAAGCTCTGCTGCGCCAGAACCTGCTGATTTACGGTGTCGGCGGCGTCATCGTGCCCTTTATCGGCATCAAAGCCATCGATATGGTCATCGTCGCCCTGCACCTGGCTTAAATCAAGGAGAACCCCATGCATTCCACGTCCACATTGCCGGTTGTTGCCGTTACGCAAACCGCCGCGCCGAAACATTCGATCTGGGGAACCTCGATTCGCTTCACGATCCTCGCCACAGTGCTATGTGGCCTCGTGTACCCTCTGCTGGCCACCGGAATCGCATCGGTCATCTTTCCGCATCAAGCCGCGGGAAGCTTGATTCTCAAAGACGGCAAGGTCATCGGGTCTGAGTTGCTGGCGCAGAGCTTCACATCCGATCGCTACTTTCATCCCCGGCCCTCGGCAGCGGGCAATGGCTACGACGCGACTTCTTCCGGAGGCTCAAACCTCGCACAGTCGAACGCCAAGCTCGTGCAGCGCATTCAGGGTGACATCGACAAGCTGACCGCGGAGAATCCTGGCAAGCCGGTTCCAATTGACCTCGTGACAACTTCCGGTTCAGGCCTTGACCCGGATATTACGCCCGACGCCGCGTTCTATCAGGTTCCTCGCGTGGCCAAGGCGCGCAAACTGAGCGAGGACCAGGTGCGACAGCTCGTTCAGCAGCACATTACCGGTCGACAACTCGGCCTGCTAGGCGAGCCGCGCGTCAACGTGCTCGCGCTCAACCTCGATCTCGACAAGCTTGCGAAGTAAGTATCCGGGTAGCTTCCCCTGGAAAAGGGGAGGGGGAATATTCCCTCCCCTCTTTTTTCCGCATTTGAGACTGGATTCGACAGCCCCCCACCCAATCAACTAGCCTAGCGTTTCCGGATCGCGACACAGGATCGGAAGCCTTTCATGCGCGCATCCCTGTTCATCACATGCTACAACGACACCCTGTTTCCCGAGACAGGCCGAGCCGTGGTGCAGCTGCTCGAACGGCTTGGCGTCGAGCTCGATTTTCATCCCGGCCAAACCTGCTGTGGCCAGATGCACGCCAACACCGGTTTCCGCGCCGAAGCATTCTCCCAGGCCAAGCGTTTCGTGCGCCTCTATCCGGACGCTGAAGCCATCGTGATTCCCTCCACTTCATGCGTGGCGATGATCCGCGATCAATATCCTGGCCTCTTCGCGGAGTTGGGCAACAGTACGCTCCGCAAAGAGTTTGAGTCGCTCCTGCCGCGCGTCTACGAATTGAGCGAATTTCTGATCGATCGCCTCGGCGTTGACGATGTCGGTGCCTATTTTCCTCACCGCGTCACCTACCACGCCAGCTGTCACGGACTGCGTGGATTGCATGTAGGCGACCGTCCATTTCGGCTGCTTGCCAAAGTGCGCGGTCTCGAACTCATCTCTCTCGAGAATCTCGACCGCTGCTGCGGCTTCGGCGGAACTTTCTCCATCAAAAATGCCGAAGTATCATCGGCTATGCTTTCGGCCAAGCTCAACGACGTGCTCTCCACGCAAGCCGAATTCTGCACCGCGCTCGATAACAGTTGCTTGATGCATCTGGGCGGAGCCTTGCATCGCGAGTTCGCGCCCACACGCACCTTTCATCTCGCGCAGATCCTTGCCAGCACACAAACGGATCCCGCGGAAGGGATCGCGTGATGCCGATCGACCTCGATCCGCGCACCGCCCCTCCATTTCCACAGGCTGCCCTGCCAATCCTGCGCAATACGCAGCTGCGCAAGAATGTGGAGCACGCGACCGACGTGATCCAGGCCAAGCGAGCCCTCCTTGTCGCTGAAAAGCCCGATTGGCAGCTGCTGCGAACCGCCGCTGCAGCGATCAAGGATGACGTCCTCGGCCATCTGGATCGATACCTCGTTGACTTCGAAGCTCGTTGCACGGCGGCCGGCGGCCATGTTCACTGGGCCTCTGACGCAGCCGAAGCTCGTCGCATCATTATTGAGATCCTGCGCAAAGAGAACGCGACCGAAGCCATCAAGATCAAAACGATGACTTCTGCGGAAATTCAACTCAATCCAGCCCTTGAGGCCGCCGGCATCAAGGCCGTTGAAACAGATCTCGCCGAGCTGATTCTGCAACTGGGCGAAGATGAACCGTCGCACATTGTCGCTCCCGCCCTGCATGTGAATCGCAGCCAGGTGCGCGAAATCTTCGCCCGCCGCATGGGCCGCACCGATCTCACCGACGATCCGCAGGCTCTGACCGCCGCGGCGCGTTCCTACTTGCGCAAGAAGTTTCTCAGCGTAGACACGGCGATTTGCGGCGCTAACTTCATGGTCGCCGAAACCGGCGCAGTGACCATCGTTGAGTCCGAGGGGAACGGACGCATGTGTCTCACCCTGCCGCGCACACTCATCGCCCTCGCGGGAATCGAAAAAGTAGTCCCCACATTTCGCGACCTGGAAGTGATGCTGCAGGTGCTGGCGCGCTCGGCTACCGGCGAGCGCATGAATCCCTACACTTCCCTGTGGACCGGCGTCACACCCGGCGATGGACCGCAGAATTTTCATGTCGTGCTGCTCGACAACGGCCGCTCGTCCATTCTCGCAAGGCATACGGAGCGCCAGACTCTGCGTTGCATCCGCTGCGCCGCATGCCAAAACACCTGCCCGGTCTATCGGCAGACCGGTGGCCATGCCTACGGCTCTGTCTACGGCGGCCCCATCGGCGCCATCCTTACGCCGCAGTTGATGCACATGGACCACGCGCAATCGCTGCCTTACGCGTCTTCTCTCTGCGCAGCTTGTTACGAAGTTTGTCCAGTAAAGATCAACATCCCCGAAGTGCTGATTGAGTTGCGCGCACAGGTGGTCGATCGGGAGCGCAAAGAAGCGGGCCGTGCGTTTGACATGATGTACATCGGCATGCGCATTGCCAACGCCATTTTTGCGAGCGCCTGGCGCTTTCGCCTCGCTCAACGTCTTGGACGCGTCGGACTGCGCTTCTTCACGAGCAAGGACGGCTGGATTCATGCATTGCCCAGCCTCGGTTCCCGCTGGACGATGACTCGCGACCTGCGCGGATTCCCCAATCAGAGCTTCCGCGAGTGGTGGGCATCGCGTCCAAAGGACAAAGTATGAGCGACACGCGTCAGCAGATTCTCGATCGCATTCGCCGCGCAACTGCCAGCGTCCCGGCTGCAACCGATTCTGACATCGCGCGTAACTACATACGCCATGGCCGGCTCGATCGTTCTGCATGTATCCAGCTCATGATCGAGCGGCTGCATGAATATGACGCCGAAGTCGTCGAGTGCGCACTGGACGGTCTTCCCGCCTGCATCGCCGATCGCCTTCATTCGAGCGGGAAGAACAGATTTGTCGTGCCGCCTGGTTTGCCCGCCGAATGGCTCGCCTCCGGATTCGATTGGAAGGTCGATCGAGGTCTCAGCCACGCGGAAATCGAAGCCTGCGATGGAGTCGTCACGGCATGCTTCGCAGGAGTGGCCGACTCGGGCACTATCGTACTCCATCATTCCGCCAGCGAGGGCCGCCGCGTCCTTACCCTGCTTCCCGATTGGCATCTCTGCATCCTGCGCACCAGCCAGATCGTCGAAACATTGCCTGAATACTTCGACCGCTGCCCGCAGCCGCCGGCGCTCGCTACCTACATCTCCGGCCCCAGCGCCACCGCCGACATTGAGATGACGCGCATCAAAGGCGTCCATGGTCCGCGCTTCCTCAATGTCATCGTCGTCCACGACGAAGCCTGAAATCACGGAACTGCTTGCAGTGACTCGGCCGCTCGCAGCGCTAAGCCCCTTGCCACCGAAGTAAACTCGTTCCCGCTGCGAATCCGATCCTCGCCGAACCTCGTCGTAAAAATCCTCCGCACCGCAGGCACAAACGAAGTGCCTCCGGTCAGGAATACGCGGTCCACATCCTGCGGATCGACGCCCGTGCTCCGCAACAATGCATCCACACACTGCGCGATGGTTTGCAATTCCTCTGCAATCCAAGTTTCGAATTCGCCGCGCGACACTGGAATGCGCAAGTCTAAACCTGCCTCGCAAAAGCGGAACTCCGCGCGCTCACGATGCGAAAGCTCAAATTTCACATGCTGCACGGCCTGATGAAGTTGGTAACCAAGATCCTCGTCCACGATTGCAATCAGCGCTTGGATCTTTTCCGGCTCCAATGCGCGAATATGCGCGCTTTTCAGAATCTCCCGCACGTTATTCGTGCGCAGGAAGGAGAGATAGTGCCAACGTTCGAGGTTCGCATAAATCCAGGCCGGCACGGCCGGAAGCAGCTTGTTTAGAGAACGCGCCTCCGAGTTCGATCCCAATGCAGGCGAAACAAGTTTCCGCACAATGCGCGCGTCAAAGGCATCGCCAGCCAGGCCAATCCCGCTATTGCGTACGAGATCACTGGGCGCGCGGCCGCGGCGCCGCACACCAGGCCCCACGCGCAGCAGCGAAAAGTCGCTCGTGCCGCCTCCGAAATCCCCAATAAGAATCAACTCATCGTGGTCGAGTGTCGACTCGTAGGAGTACGCCGCGGCAACCGGCTCCATCTCGAACTCAACGCGCTCGACACCAGCAAGTGCGAATGCCTCGCGCACCCTCGCCAGAGCGAATTCATCGTCCTCATTGGACTCCGAGCCAACGAATCGCACCGGGCGTCCGACCACTGCATAACCAATCGGCCACGCAAACTGCCGCTCTGCCGCCTTGCGCAAATCCCCAAGCAAGCGTGAAATCAGCTCTTCGAGCCTGTGCCGCCGCCCAAACACCTCAGTGCCCGTGAGCGTTCTGCTCGATAGATGCGACTTCAGCGACTGGATCAGTCGCCCCTTCTCGTCCGTCGCAAGATAGTGCTCGATCGCAGCCGGTCCCGTGAGCCCGTGCGTCCGCTTTACTCCGCTCGCCGACTTGACCTGTTCAAAATAGAGAACGGACCGAAACGACTCTGTCGTCGCGCCCTGAAACGTGAAGGAAGCCAGCTCCACGCCAGCACCATTCACGCGCGCTACCGAACTATTCGTTGTCCCGAAATCGATCCCGACCGCATCAACTTCGCGCACGATTCAGCATTCCCAGCATCATTCGGTTTGGCACTAGCTCACCACCTGCACAGTTCCCTTGCCTACCAACTCCTCGACACGTTCCACCCAGCCGCGATCGGCGGCGACGTTCATCTGTTCCGGCTCGAGAATCACCTCGTACTCGCCCTTCTTCTGTAAATGGAGCATCACCTTGCCCGGCCCCGGCGCAGCCTCTGCAGCAGACTTCAGCGCCGCCATCATCTCCTCGGTAGCACGATCGAGGTTCACTCGAATCCGAATTCCGCTCGGAAGCTTTACCTGCACCTCTTCCAGCGCCTGGATTGCGCTCACCGACAGCTTCGGCGCCGAGTCTTCATCGCCCGAAAGCGTTCCACGAATCAATACTGGCGCCTCAATCTTCAGTTGCTCAGCCAGTTTCTCGTAGTCACGCGGAAACGCGATCAACTCGATCTTTCCCGTCGCGTCCTCCAGAGTGCCCTGCGCATAGAGCTTGCCCTCGCGCTTGGTCTTCCGCGGGACCACGCCGTGCATGATGCCCGCGACCTGCAGTTCATCTGCCGGATCCGCATCCTTGCCCCAGCGCCGCTCCGGAGGCTTGCGTTCCAGCGCCTCCGCAACCGAAATTACGCCCGGCAGATTTCGCAGCTTCTCCGCGTACTTATCCAGCGGATGCCCCGACACAAAGAACCCGAGCACTTCTTTCTCATTTGCAAGCCGCTCACCCTCTTCCCAATCCGCCGTACGCGGCAACTCATCGCCGCCATGTCCGTGCGCCGGTGCCTCATTGAACAACCCAAATAGCCCAGTCTGCCCGTGCGCCTCATCGCGCTGCGCCTTTTGCGCGCGCTCCATCGCCTTGTCCACTGCGTTGAAAAGTGGACCGCGTTTGCCCAGCGAATCGAGAGCCCCGGACTTGATGAGCGATTCAATCACCCGTTTGTTCATCACCCGCAAGTCGACCTTCTCGCAGAACTCCCAGAAGCTCTTGAAACTGCCTCCCAGTTCTTCGCGCGCCTTCTTGATCGACTCAATCGCGTTGCCGCCGACATTCTTCACCGCCGCCAGTCCGAAGCGGATCGCCTGGCCTTCCGATGTGACATGCGGGGTAAACTGTGCGCCCGAAACCTGCACATCCGGCGGCTCCACGGGGATGCCCATCTCTTTGCATTCCTGGATGTACTTGACCACGTTCTCCGGCTTCGAAGTTTCCGACGTTAATAGCGCCGCCATGAACTCCACCGGATAATGCGTCTTCAAATAAGCCGTCTGATAAGCAACCAACGCATACGCAGCCGAGTGCGACTTATTGAACCCATATCCCGAGAACTTCGCCATCCGGTCGAAAATTTCGTCCACAGGCGCTTTCGGATGCCCAAGGGCTGCCGCGCCGTTCATGAAGCGGTCGCGCTGCTGAGCCATCGCCTTGGGATCCTTCTTTCCCATCGCGCGCCGCAACAGATCGGCCTCACCCAGGCTGTAGCTCGCCAGCACGTTGGCGATCCGCATCACCTGTTCCTGGTAGACAATCACCCCCAGCGAATCTTTCAGAATCGCCTCAAGCTCCGGCAGCAGAAACTCGACCTTGCTCCGACCCCACTTTCTCTCAATGAAGTCGTCGATCATGTCCATCGGACCCGGCCGATAGAGTGCATTGAGCGCCGTCAACTCCTCCACCGTATCCGGCTTGTAGCGGCGCAAAATGTCGCGCATCCCACTCGACTCAAATTGAAAAACCCCTGACGTCAGCGCCGTATGGAACACCCTCTTGAATGTCTCCGGGTCGTCGAGCGGAACCATCTCGATGTCCAGCTTCTCCCCACGAGTCTGCTCGATCAGTTTCACGCAATCGTCGATGACCGTCAGCGTCGCCAGACCCAGAAAGTCCATCTTCAACAGGCCCATCTTCTCGACAGCTTTCATGTCATAGGCGGTCACGATTTCGTCGTTCTTCGTCCTGTTCAGCGGCACAAGCTCCGTCAGCGGACGCGGCGCAATCACCACCGCCGATGCATGAACCCCTGCCCCGCGCACCAGCCCTTCCAGCTTCTTCGCCGTGTCAATCAGCTCGCGGATCTGCTTGTCGTTGTCGTACGCCTTGCGCAGATCGGGAACCTCGTCGAGCGCCTTGTCAATCGTCATCCCGACCGTCGGCGGTACCAGCTTGGCAATCCGGTCCACATCGCCGTAGGGCATATCCATCGCGCGCCCGCAGTCTTTAATCGACGCCTTCGCTGCCATGGTGTTGAACGTAATGATCTGCGCCACCTGCTCGCGCCCGTACTTCCGCGTCACGTAGTCGATCACCTCACCGCGCCGATTCTGACAGAAATCCACGTCGATATCCGGCATCGTCACACGCTCAGGATTCAGGAATCGCTCGAAGAGAAGCACGTTCTGCATCGGATCGATGTTGGTAATCTCCATCGCATAGGCCACCAGCGATCCCGTCGCCGATCCGCGCCCCGGTCCAACAGGAATGCCGTGATCGCGCGCGTATTTGATGAAGTCCCACACAATCAGGAAGTACCCCGAGTACTTCATCTGCTTGATAATGCCGATCTCGTACTGTAGCCGCGTCTCGTACTCCGCGATGGTCGAGCGCTGAACGCCCCGCAGTTCCAATTGGCGCACGGCGGTGTCGAACCGCTTCCTCAAGCCTTCACGGCACACCTGTTCAAAGTAGCTGTCGATCGTGTGTCCCGCCGGAACGGCAAACTCCGGAAACGGGTTGTCCACCGCATGTAACTTCAGCTTGCAGCGCTCTGCAATCTCCATCGTCCGCTGCGTGACTCCGGGAGAATCGGGAAAAATGCGCGCCATCTCATCGGCGGACTTGACGTAGAATTGGTCTGAGTCAAAGCGGAACCGGTCCGCGTCGTGAATCTTCGCGCCTGTCTGCACGCACAACATCACATCGTGCGCGTGCGAGTCCTCTCCACACAGGTAGTGCGAATCGTTCGTCAGCACCAGCGGAATCTCCAGCTCCTTCTCCAGCCGGAACAGATCCGCCTGAATCTTGCGTTCCTGTTCGAGGCCCTGGTTCTGAATCTCCAGATAGAAATTCCCGCGCCCGAAAATGTCCTGGTACTCGCGCGCCACGGTCTTACCTTTTTCGTAGCGGCCCGCCATCAACTCCTCGCACAGTTCGCCACTCAGGCATCCCGAAAACCCGATCAGCCCCTTCGCATTCTCTGCAAGATACTTCTTGCTTACACGCGGCTTGCGATAGAACCCATGCAGGCTCGCCTCGCTCGTCAGCCGGATCAAATTCCGGTAGCCTTCTTCGTTTTCCGCCAGCACCAGCAGGTGGTTGTACTGGTCGTTGGGCGTCTCGGCACGATGATCCTCGGCCTTGCACACATAAAGCTCGCACCCCAGGATCGGCTTAACGCCATACTCTTTGGCCGCATTGAAGAAGTGCACTGCGCCATAAATGTTGCCGTGGTCGGTCATAGCTACGGACTTCTGGCCGAGCTTCGAGACGCGCTCGCAGAGCTTCTTCACGTCGCAGGCGCCGTCGAGGAGAGAGTATTCGGTGTGCAGATGGAGGTGAGTAAATTCGGACATGTCTAGGTTGATTCTAAGCGGCCACCGCATCCGCCACGTCCGAATACAAGGGAGAGCTGGAGCAATTGCGCGACTCGCGTGGAACTTATTGAGTGCGGTGGTCTAAGAAAGATGGAATATCTCGCGCGCCTTGAGTTACGCCCACGATTTCCACACGCCTGTTCGGACAAGATACTGGATCATGTACGCGCCCACCGGCCAAAAAAGAACGGCTTGGCTAGTCAAATCCGGTCGCTTGTGTCCCCCGCAGGTTACGCGCCAGCGTGGTAAAGGCGGTGAAGAGTCTCGATATCAAGCGATCGGCAGCGTCAACGTTGTCCCGCGCGATGTATTCCCATATCTCGTTCAGGTCCCGCTCGGCCCCGACGCCGAGGACGTAGAGCGTCACGCCGCACGCTTTCTCCGCGCACGGGACTTTTGCCTCAATCGCGTCCGAGCCGCCTCGGGATCCACGGATTCGCCGCGTTCCAGCGAGGCCAGCCGGGACCCGAGCTCCCGGTTAAAAGCAGCGAGATGGGCCGAACGAGTCCGCTCGTGCTCTTCGAGTAGGCGCAGGGCCTCGCGCACCACTTCGCTGGCCGAGGTGTAACGCCCCGATTCCACTTTTGCAGCGACAAACTTGTCCAATGCAGGCGTCAGCGAAACATTCATGGGCGAAGTCCTCTTAGTTTCGATGTTGACCTGAATAACAGGCTTTGTCAAACTTCGTTATCTATACAGCACGCCCAGCGCCGCCACGTGGTCCACAAGCTTTTAGAAATCGCAGGTCCCGTCGAGGAGCGAGTATTCCGTATGCAAATGCTTATGGGGGCATGACCGAATCTCAATCTGACTCCCGGATTGACGGAGATGCGCCCCGGCCTTCGTAGTAACTCGTTCGATTCTCCTTCGCTGTTTGTTTGCCCTCATTGCTATACTGGGCGCATTGCATCGTAGTTCATTCTTGTAGGGAGAAACGAAGTATGAGCATCTACGACGTATCTGTAAACGGCAGGGTCGTGCAATCCTTTGAAGCTAACGATTTCTATGGCAAAAATGACGAGTTCATTTTTGTAGATGATGAGGACAATGGCTCGGTCGGAAGCATCGTGAAGAGCGCAGGGATGTCGGTCAAGAAGGTGGAAAAGAGCGGTTACGGCAAGCAGGATGGAACGCCATCTCATGTCGCGCCTAGATCGGGATCATCTTCCTGGATGGTCTAGCGCCGTCTCGTCGCAAGAGCATTGTCAAAATGCGTAACGCTGGTGATCCTATCGAGCAGTGGGGAAAATACGAAATTCACCATTATCAAGATCACGTTAAGGTTCGCGTGAAGGACTTTAAGCCAGAAACCATCCATACGCAGAAAGTGTTGTTTCCACGGTGCCCAAATTGCCCGCAAGGATACCCTCGATACAAGATGGTGGGCTTAAGAATTAAATAGTGCGAGCGACTAACGACGCCTCGTAGCTTAGGTATTGCGAGTGATGGCATTTGCCGATTTGCCGTTGGGGTTGGCAATGTCGCTTGCGATCACGTTCGGAGTGTGTTTCGCAATCAAGCCGGGGGTCACGTCGCTGACGATGAAACGACGGGTGGCCCACCCTTCGTTTGCCTTTTCTATCCCAGCCCCAAACCGAGAATGCCTCATCCTTGGCGCAGTTTCATCGCGGCAAGGGTGGGAGACCACGACCTTCATGTGCATCCTTGACATGCGTTGTCACATATGACTACACTTTAACTCAAGTGTGGGCACCGAGCAATGATCAGAAAGACGAGGCCTATCTCTTGGGTCAAGGCCGCACGGAAAGAGAGTGGCAAAGCCGACATCGCAAAACCGCTCAAAGGATTCGGCTCAGGCGTCTTTGAAATCGCACTTCCCTTTCGTGGAAACGCGTTTCGCGTCGTCTACGCCGTGCAGATCGCCAATGAAATCTGGGTTCTTCATGCCTTCCAGAAGAAGTCGACGCAAGGAATCAAAACCCCTTTGCACGAAATTGAGTTGATCGAGAACCGCCTGAAGAAGCTGAAGGAGATGCTTGGATGAAAACCGAAAAGATCGAACTCGTTCGTGGCAGCGGTAATGTCTTTCGCGACCTCGGTCACGCCAGCCCTGACGTTGCGCAGATGAAGGCCATCTTCGCGGCGGAAATCATCAAGATGCTGGACCGAAAGGCGCTCAGTGTCCGCGCCGCCCATGCTCAAACAGGCATCGCGGCCGCCGATTTTTCGCGCATTCGCAATGCCGACCTGAGCCGTTTCACAATCGACCGCCTCGTTTCGATCATCAACCGGCTCGGCTCGCGCGTTGAGGTTCGCGTAAGCGTTCGCGCCGCCGCCTTCCCCCGACGTGTGGCTCAGATTTCTGAAACGTAGGGGAGAAACTCCGCTTCCGGCGAAGCAAGCAAGGAGGCCCACCTTCGCGGACGGGCCTCGTTGTCAGTCGAGGGGAGGGATGTTTACTTCTTGCCCCAGAAATCAGGCGAAGACGTCAGCCACGAATCCGGCACATAGCTGATCTTGGCGCCAAATGCGAAGAGATCACTCTCGGAAGACTCGACGGCAGCGTCCGCCGCCTTGATGAGCATGTGAAGCTGGTCTTCGCCCACGCCTTCGCTGAATTTCTTGTCACTGCCGACCATCCCGTCCACGTACGCGAGAGCTTCCATGGGCGTGCAGAGGATATAGGTGTTATCGCTGCCCTGGCCGTACATCTTCTGGAACACAGCCCAGCGCGCTTCCGGAAGGGCCGATTGATAGGCTTTGACAAAGAGCTTGACCACGCGCCGGAATTCCTGATCTTGGCCCGAGCGGACATGAAAGAGCAGGATCCGCATGAAGCGCATCTTCGCGAGGTCCACACTCGCATTCAAGCTCAGTTCCTTCTCGAAGGAGTAGATACTGCCGTGATGCTCGGCGACAAGAACTGCTTCCTGGGCATCGTCTGCCTTGAGCGTGTCCTGCAGTTTGGACATGGCCATGGTTTCATCATGATTCTTCTCGAGATCGGCGAAGGAATCGAAGCCATGAAAATAGAGGACATGGTCGCCGCCTGTGATGGACCACATCGCAACGTAGTGACTCGGGGCTTTGGCAGCGCGCAAGGCATCCACTTCAGCGCCTTCAAGCTTGCCGTAGGTGTCGCCCTGATCGGGCTTGAGAGCCACATTGCTCAAGTAAAGGTATTTGCTGGGGCCTTGCGTATCGCCGGCTTCATGCTGTGCGAGGGCCTTGGGCGTGGGACTAAAGGTGAGGGTTGCAATGGAAAGACAGAAAGCTGCTCTAGAACCGAACCGGTACCTCATGGGAACTTGCCTCCTGGGGATTTTTGATTTCGGGGGAGAACCAAGCATACGCCTGCAATTGCTGGCGCGGGAGAATCCTTTCCGGCACCAGGCTCCACGTCTCCTTGCCTCCATTGAGCACGAACATGGGTGCCCAAGGGTTTCCGAGGGTCTGTAAGGAAAGGTGTCCGTTTTCCCGTGGAGGCCTGCGAAAGCACAAACCGCAACGGCTTCGTCAGTCTAAGCGGGGGAAAAATCTGTCCGAGCTTTGCAGATGATTTCCTGTTCCTCAATCACAATGAAGAAGTTGGCTTGCAGCAGCGGAACCCTAAAAGGCACTAACTCCCTTGCTGAGACGACTCTGCGGATAAACCCAATCCTGAGACGCCTTTGGCGCGCTCGCAGGTCGTCAGACTCATGAAAAGAAGGAGTTTGCTCCCAGAGTCCGGGGGGGGAGGGGTCGAAGGGGTCCCCCGTCCCAGCTCCTATAGAGCGCGGAGAACGCATGCTTCACATTACCTCCGGAAAGCATCGGCCATTCTCACGTACACGTTTCTTTGGTCTCCATTTAAACTTTGGAAAACACCTAAATAGAGGAAACCTAGATGGGCTATCTAAAGTGTCTGGGAATCGCCGCCGCAATCTGTTCTTTCGCGTCCTGCGTTGGCTCGGCGTCCGCGCAGAAGCTGGATGCGACCGTTCTCTATCGCCAGAACAGCGATTCGGACTACAGCGCCTTGATCCCCGGCTACTCTGACCCGGCCAGCCCGGATTGCGCCGCCGATCTGGCGAATGCAGCCTGTTCCGCTCCAAACTCCGCGACAGCCTCTGGCTCGAACGCAGGCGCAGCCTCGTACAATCTCACCGGCACCACGCTTTCTCTGCTGTTACCCGACGGAAAAATCGCCTTGGTCAACTGCGTGAACAAGTATTCGCCCAAAGGGACCTATATCCTCCGCCGCTCCTGCGGCATGCCCCTCGTCGAGCACGTGCAGGCTGAGTTCAAAGGCAACATCGCGAAGCTTGAATGGCCGGTTGGCCCTGATGGTAGGAAGACGGAATCCGAAAAGTACAAAATCGTGGCCATGCTCGACAAACGATAGGTCCGCATGCGCGCCTCGCCTCGCGCGCCGATTGCCGCCCTGTGCAAATCTTTTAGTTGCACTGTCTTCACATTCCTCTGATAGCGTGTCTGCGGAGGAAATACGCATGACTCTTCGCAAGCTAACCATCGGCTCAGCTCTGACTCTTGCCCTCGTAGCCGGTGGCGTCACCGTCGCCCAGAACGTCAATCCCCACCGCCACCCGAACCTGGCTGCCGCGCAGCGTTTGATCGATCAGGCGATGGGCCGCATCGACGCCGCGCAACAGGCCAATGAATTCGACATGGGCGGCCACGCCGCAAAGGCTAAGGATCTCTTGGCGCGGGCAAATGAGGAAATCAAGGCCGCAGCCATCGACGCCAATCGCCACTGATCCGTGCTTCATTCCTCGGGCCCCGCGAACGGCGCAATGCGACACCGCGAAACTGCGTGCCCCATCCTTGAATCGCTTTCTGATTCAGGGATGGGTTCCACGTGAAAGCGCACCGTTGTTCGCGCCACGAAAAGTCAGATTCACTCCTGTTAATTTGTCGTCATGCTCTCCAATCGTTCGGTGCCGCCGTGCACAGTGATTCCCGTCCTCATCTATCCTGATCCCAGCGTCGCGGCCGACTGGCTTTGCGCTGCCTTTGGATTCACGATCCGCCTCCGCATCGCCAACCACCGCATCCAGATGAGAGCCGGCAACGGGTGCATAACCATCGCCGAAGGTACGGTCATCCCCAATAACTCACACATCATTCAGATCCGCGTTGAGGATGCGATTGCACACTGCGAACGAGCCCGGCTGCACGGCGCTCGCATTCTGACGGAACCCGTCGATCACATGTATGGCGAGCGCCAGTACAACGCGGAAGACTTCGCCGGCCACCGCTGGGATTTCACGCAGACCATCGCCGACGTGGCTCCGGAACAGTGGGGCGGCACGCCGGTCGACCTGTAGCACGCAGCCTGCAATTGCCTCAGTGCGGCTTGAACGTCTTTCCCGTCTCGATCAGCGTCTTCAACCGCGACAGGATACGAGGCCATCCATCCGCGCAGAAGCCGTAGTTGGGATCGTCCTCTTCCCACTCATCGTGCGTCACCACCACCTTGGTCGCTTCGGTCTCTGGCGTCAGCTCCACCGTTGCACGCGAGAATCGTTCGCTCTGGCTGGTTGCAAACGTGTACTGCAGGACATGGGGCGCGTCGGCGCGCAGAATCTTTCCGAAGACATAGGCGATGATCTTTCCATCCTTGCCCGGTCCCATCCACGCAATCTCCCCGCCGGGCTTGAAATCGGCTTTGAGTTCCGCTCCTCCAAAAATCACGCGGTTCGATTCCGTTGAAGTGAATCCTTCCCAGACTTTCTCCGGGCTCGCACCGAAGTAGAAGGTGTAGGTCAGTGGTAAACGATTGGCCATCATTCCTCCTGCCGTTTCTCGATTCAACTCTATCGCCTCAGGTCCGCGCATAGGAAAGGGGAAAGACAGCCAGCGGGGCTATGAAGATGGTTGGAATCCGGCCTAAACTTTTCATTCGGCAAGGTCTCTTCGTCCCTCGATTTACAGCCTTGCAGACTGACCGAGCTGCGAATCGGGGGCGCAAAGCTTGGCTCCAACCAACCTCACGGCATGGATTATGCAACCAAACAAGGGAGAGGGTCTGGCATGGGTTCCATTCATACGATGAGGAGACTTTCGATGATCGAAATCGGGCAGGAAGTTACCGTGATTAACGACAAGGGTGTCGCCTATAACGGCATCGTCATGGCGACTGCAACCAGTGTCGACGGCACCAAGGCTTACAAAGTCGCACTTGACGGCAGCGGTCTGCAGCAACTCGGGCAGTGGCACAAGGCCTGCGATGTTTTCGTTCTCGATCCGCCTACGCCTCCTCGCGATGAGCCCATCCAGATAACCCAGATGAAGAGTTTTCTGCGTCACTAGGCAAGCGGCGCTTCTACGCCGTACTTCGTCCTGAGTCTGCGGACTGCCGCTCGGCGCAAGCACCTCCGGCACGGCCGGCCAGCAATTCTCCGCGAAATCTTCGTTCCCTTCCCAATCAAGCCACTCTGCGCATCAGGCTATACTTACGCCAAGCCTATGCAGATCCGTGCCTTGCTTGCTCTGTCCGTATCCCTTCTCGCGATTCCCCTTACTCTGCAAGCCCAAACCCCAGCCAAGCCGTCTCAAGTTCCTCCCGCCACCAAAATGAGTCCAAATCATCAAACCCCGGAAGGGGTGCAGAAGTCCGCCATCGTCATCGACACTCATGCCGACACACCGCAACGCTTTGTCGACGAGAACTTCGATCTCAGCGACCCGTTGAATGGCGGCAACTTCAACCTTGAATCAGCTAGGAAGGGCAATCTGGGAGCGGAGTTTTTCTCTATTTGGGTCAACCCCGTTCCCAATAAAGGCCATTTCGCGCGGCGCACGCTCATCCTGATCGATTCGGTCAAAGAGCAGGTCGCCAGGCATCCGGATCAGATGATGTTCGTGACGTCACCTGAAGGTATTGAGCAGGCCCATCGGGCCCATAAGCTCGCCGCGCTTATGGGCATTGAGGGCGGCCACTCGATCGAGGACTCACTTGCCCTACTGCGCGACTACTATGCACTCGGCGTGCGTTACATGACCCTCACCTGGGCCAACTCCAACGGTTGGGCCGATAGCTCCGGCGATATCGATGACCCCAGCGTGCCGCACACCAAAGAAGGCCTCTCCGAATTTGGCAAGGACGTCGTCTACGAGATGAACCGTCTGGGCATGATGGTGGATGTCTCGCACGTCTCCGACCGTACCTTCTACCGCACCCTCGTTATCACGCGCGCACCCATCATCGCCTCGCATTCATCCGCGCGGGCTCTGTGCGATGTGCCGCGCAACATGACCGATGACATGCTCCGCGCTGTTGCTAACTCCGGCGGCCCCAACTCCAAGGGCGGCGTGGTGCAGGTCAACTTCTACTCCGGGTTTATCTCGCCTGCTTATCGCGATGCGCAGAGGGCCATCAAGCCGGAGATGGATAAAGCCGTCCAGGAGCTGAGAGACAAGTACAAAGCCGAAGGCAGAGAGGCTCCCGACTCGGAGATTTCAAAGCTGCAGCGGCAATTCGCCGATCGTATCCCGCGCCCGCCACTCTCCATGCTGATTGACCACATCGACCACATCGCGAAAGTTGCCGGAGTCGACCACGTTGGTCTGGGATCGGACTTCGACGGCGTCAGTGGACAACTGCCCGAAGGCCTGGATTCGCCTGCCGACCTGCCAAAGATCACGGCTGCTCTGATGGAGCGCGGCTACTCCGCCGAAGACTGCCGCAAGATTCTCGGCGGCAACCTCCTCCGTGTCTTCCGCGAAGTGGAGCAGGTGAGCAAGGAACTGCAGGCCGAAAACCGGCCCCGGATCACGGATAAACAGCCGTTCGATAAGCCGCAAAAGTAGCGTTGCCACGACCTGACCTGCGGAGGAATCACCGCCAAATTTTGGGCTGCATTGCTCCACATCAACATCTATACTGGCCGTTCGTACCATCCCCTCCTGGAGACTTCTTCATGCCTCGTTGCCGATGCCTGATCCTTGGCGTTTTTTCTGCTTCGCTGCTCCTGTTACCCGCACGCGTTCAAGCCACAGAGGACGCACCCAACCCAAAAGCTCCCTCCACGGAAAAAACGCCCCAAGTTCCTGCCGCTGCAGACGTCACCACGCAAGGTTCCGTGGATGTGAAGGGACAGCACATTCTCTACACAGCGACTGTGGGAATCCTCACTGTCGGCGCAAACGACACGCAGGATGCGCAGCTTGGGATGGATGGAAAGCCGCTGCCGGGCAGCGAACTTGCGATCTCGGAGCCAAAGGAGCCGAAGGACGCGCCCCCAGTTGCCCGCATGTCTTATGTGGCATATTTCAAGAAAGACGCGAAGGCAGAGGAGCGGCCGGTCACGTTCTTCTATAACGGCGGCCCAGGCAGTTCCACTGTCTGGCTGCACATGGGATCTCTCGGCCCCAAACACGTAGTTACCGCTGGCGACCAGCACTTACCAGCCGCGCCTTACAAGTTGGTTGATAACGCGAATTCCCTGCTCGACGTCAGCGACCTGGTATTTATCGACGCGCCGGGCACCGGCTTTGGCAGGCTCATCGGCAAAGATCAGCAAAAGGCTTTCTGGGGCGTGGATGAAGATGGCGGCGCTTTTGCGCGATTCATCGCCCGCTTCATCACCAAATACGGCCGCTGGAACTCCCCTAAATTTATCTTCGGTGAAAGTTACGGAACCACGCGTTCTGCCGTCCTTGCGAAAATTCTGGAAGAGAAGAAATCGATCGACCTGAATGGCGTAATTCTTCTTTCCCAGGTTCTCGACTTCAATACCTTCATCGATGCTGCAAAAACAAACCCCGGCGTGGACCTACCCTACATCCTCGCTCTGCCAACCTACGCTGCCACTGCCTGGTACCACAAGAAGCTCTCACAGCAGCCGGCCGCGCTCGAGCCCTTCCTGAAAGAGGTGGAAGAATTCGCCGTCGGTCCTTATTCGCACGCTCTGTCCCAGGGGACGGATCTGTCCGATACAGAAAAGCAGTCTGTCGCTGAAAAGATTCATGCATACACAGGCCTTCCTGTTGCGTACCTGCTCAAGGCGAACTTGCGCGTGACCGGCGCCGAGTTCGAAAAATCCTTCGAGGACGAAACAGACCTGACCGTCGGTCGGTATGACACGCGATTCACAGGTCCCACCATCAACCCATTAAGCGAAAACGCGGAGTATGATCCGCAAAGCGCAGCCATCTCGTCGGCCTATGTTTCTCTCCTAAACGATTACATGCGGCACGATCTGAAGTACGGCGAAGGTCAGACGTATCTACCCGAGATCCCAGAGTCGGATGGTGGCGAATGGAGCTTTAAACATGACGGCAACGTCTTCGGTTTGAATGTTTCGAAGGATCTCGCCGATGCGATGACAACCAATCCCCGGCTCAAGGTGATGTTGAATGGCGGGTACTACGACTTGGCCACGCCTTTCTTTGGAGCCGAGTACGAAGAAAAGCATCTGCCGATACCACAGTCGTTGGCGAAGAATATCGAGTACTCATGGTACGAGGCCGGACATATGGTCTACGTTCGCCAAGAGTGTCTCGAACAATTGCACGACCGCGTCGCTGCGTTCATCAAGAACACGCTGTCCGGCAACGAGTAATGCCGAAGCCGGGTCTCGAAATGAGGCCTGGCTCTGCAACCCGCACTCGCGTCGCCGCCTTGTATAGTAGCCTCCATGAACCGCATCGCCTTGGCCTTGCTTTTCTTTGCCCCTGTCGCCTTCGCCCAGTCGTTCTCCGTCAGTTTTCCCGCCAATCGAAGTCAACAGCCTCTCGACGGCCGATTGCTCCTCGTTCTGTCCACGGACCCCAGCGATGAACCGCGCAATCAGATTGACGATTCGCCCCGGTCGCAAATCGTCTTCGGCGTCACCGTCGATGGCTGGCAACCCGACCACCCGCAAACCGTCGACAGCGCAGCCTGGGGCTATCCCATTCGGAGCCTGAAAGACGTGCCAACAGGCGATTACTTCGTACAGGCCGTCCTCAATAGATACGAAACGTTTCATCGCGCCGACGGCAAGACGGTCAAGCTGCATATGGACCAGGGCGAAGGTCAGCACTGGAATAGCTCGCCCGGCAATCTCTATTCAAAGCCGGCCAAAATTCACGTGGGACCGGATACCGCCAACCATCCCATCGTGCTCAGCGAGGTCATCCCGCCCATCGTGACCCCCGCAGACACAAAGTATGTACGGCACATTCGCATCCAAAGCCAGGTCCTGACAAAATTCTGGGGGCGGCCGATGTTTTTGAGCGCCATCGTGCTTGTGCCCGAGGGGTTCGACGATCACCTCAACGCGCATTTTCCCCTCATGATCTTTCACGATCATTTCGTTTCGGACTTCAGCGACTTCCGCACCACTCCGCCCGATCCGGACCTGAAGCCGGATTTCAGCCAGCGGTTTCATCTAGCGGGCTACAACCGCATTCAGCAGGAAGAAGCCTACAAGTTCTATCAAAAATGGATCTCGCCAGGTTTTCCGCGTGTGCTGATCGTCAAGATCCAGCACGCCAATCCTTACTACGACGATTCCTACGCAGTAGACTCAGCCAACGTCGGGCCCTATGGCGATGCGATCGAGAATGAGCTGATTCCCGCCATCGAAAAGCGATTTCGCGGAATAGGCCAGGGCTGGGCGCGATTTGTTTATGGCGGCTCGACCGGCGGCTGGGAGGCGTTGGCGGTCCAGGTTCTCTATCCCGATCACTACAACGGCGCCTTCGCCGCGTGCCCCGATCCGATCGATTTTCATGCGTTCACCAACATCGATCTCTACGACGACGACAACGCGTTCTTCCTCACCGGCGCGCACAAGCGTGTGGCTCAACCGGCCATGCGCGACTACCTTGGCCACACGTTCATCACCACCGAGGAGATCAACGCCTACGAGCTTGCACTCGGCGACCATGGGCGCAGCGGCGAACAATTCGATATCTGGCAGGCTGTCTATGGTCCGGTGGGTGAGGACGGATATCCGCAGCCGATCTTCGACAAGGTCACGGGGAACATCGATCATTCCGTCGCCGAATACTGGCGGCAGCATTATGACCTTGAAGCGATCCTCGAACGCGATTGGCCGAAGCTGGGACCGCAGCTCGAAGGCAAGATCCACATCTACGTCGGTTCAGACGACACCTACTTTCTGAACGACGCCGTGTATCGCATGCAGGATTTTCTCGATTCGACGAAGAATCCCCCCTATGGCGGCGAGGTGACGTATGGCCCGCGCGCGGAACACTGCTGGAACGGCGATCCCACGCTACCGAATGCCTACTCGCGTCTTCACTACAACACGCAGTACTTGCCGAAGATCCTCGAACGTATCCAGAAAACAGCCCCGCCCGGAGTTGACCTGACCAGCTGGCGCTATTGAACGATGAGTCACCGCCGGGACAATTAATCGGCGGCTCAGCTGGCAAGCGCACTGCGCATTGCTTCTACGGCTTGGGCGCGATCGAGTGCTGCCTGTACATTGGGCACAATATTCTCGCTGCCCACGTGGGCGATAAAACGGGGCTGCTGCAACAGCTTCGATGGCTGCTGCATGGCGCCGCAGAGGATCAGGCTGCGCCCGGAGTCACGGAGCCGCTTGGCGAATGTCTCAATCGCGTGAATGCCGGTGGCATCGACGGCTGTCATGTTGCGCAATCGTAGTATGACAACCGGGTTAAATGCCTCCAGATTCGCGGTCGATTCGACGAGTTTCTCAGTCGTCCCAAACAGAAACGGTCCGTGGATCCGCAGCAGTGTGACATACGACGGGATGATGCGGCCCTGCAGCGTGTGCGGCAGGCCGTCGCGAATGTACTCCTCGGTGACCGGCGAGACCGTCGTCGTTTCGGCAATTCGATAAATGTAGACAAGGGCCGCGAGCGCCATCCCCACACTGACGGCCACCGTAAGGTCGGCGAACACGGTGAGCGCGAACGTGACCATCCAAACCGCAATCGACGTTACGCCCATCTGCAGAATTCCGCCAATTTCGTTCCATTCACCCATGTTGTACGCGACCACAAAGAGCACCGCGGCCAGCGCGGTGAGAGGAATATAGCTGGCCAGCGGCGCGGCTACTAGAAGAATGACGAGCAAGGTGAGCGCGTGCACCATGCCGGAAACCGGCGAACGCGCGCCGGAGCGAATATTGGTTGCGGTGCGGGCGATGGCGCCGGTGGCGGGAATGCCGCCAAAGAGAGGCGAGACCATATTGGCAATGCCCTGCGCAACCAACTCCACGTTGGGGTTGTGCCTGTCACCGGTCATGCCATCGGCAACCACGGCGGAGAGCATGCTCTCAAGCGCCGCAAGCAGAGCGACAGTGAAGGCCGAGGGAATGAGCGGCAGAATGTGCTCGGAGTGAAAATCGGGTATCGCGAAGGGAGGGAGTCCGCGGGGAATCCCTCCGAAACGCGACCCGATCGTCTCGACATGGAAATGAAACAGGGCGCTGACACCTGTGCAAACCAGTACGGCAACGATGGAGCCTGGCACGCGTTTCGTGAGCCGAGGCAAAAGAAGCAAAATCGCTAGCGTACCGGCGCCCAGCGCCAGTGTCGGCGCGTTGAGGCTGCCCAGGTGCGCCATCAGTAGTTTCATCCGCGGCAAAAATTCGCTTGGGACCGCATCGGCGCGAAGGCCGAGGAAGTCCTTGATCTGCGTGGACGCGATGAGGACGGCTATACCGTTGGTAAATCCGATAACAACCGGGCGGGGGATGAAACGCACCGCGGAGCCGAGACCGGTGAGTCCCATCGCCAGCAGGATCACCCCGGCCATCAGCGTGACCATGGCCAGACCGCTCAATCCGAAATGTGCCACAATGCCGGCGACGATCACGACAAAGGCGCCGGTGGGTCCGCCGATCTGCGTGCGCGATCCACCCAACGCCGAAATCAGGAATCCCGCGACAACCGCTGTGTAGAGACCGGCCTGCGGCGTAACGCCCGATGCAATGCCAAACGCCATGGCCAAGGGCAGAGCGACGAGTCCGACCGTGATCCCCGCGAGCAGATCGTGCAAAAATGCTTCCCGCGAATACGAACGGAGGGCAAGCACCGCCTTGGGGAGGTTTGGATTGCTGAGGGACATGGGGGCTTAGTCTATTTTACTTCCAGCCCCCAAAAACCGCCTCCAGTTTACGACGGGGACAACAAGTCGGAAGTACTGTCGAGGAGCGGCTTTTTGTAAAGAAACGCTGCGCGGCCGGGAGCGTAGTAGTTCTCCGCTCTGCCTGTGCAAACGAAGTCATGTGCCTCGTAAAGCCGAATCGCAGCAAAATTGTCGACATCGACGTGCAGCCAGATGACCGAAGCTCCTGCCTCGAGCGCAGAACCTTCCATGTGCTTGAGCAGTTCACGGCCTATGCCCTGCGCGCGCGATTCCGGAAGAACTTCGATGGTCTGTATGTACGCGCTTATTTCGTGGATCGCCTGCGTCCATTCAACAATGGCAAACCCTGCCATTTCTCCATCATCTTCTGCAATCCAGGTGGCCGCATTCTGCGCTTGCACGATCCATCGCATGTAACGGCGGCCAAATGTTAGCGGCGGTTGAAAGCAGACTTCCTCAATGCCGTAAAGGGCCTCAAAGTCTTCCGGCTTGTATAGGCGATAGTTCATCGGGTCATTATGTGCACGGTGCAACTGTACAAGATGCGGTTCAAGCGAAAAGGGCCATCCCCCGACCGAGGATGGCCCTGATTGTACGGAACCGGCGTGTGTCAGCTAAACCTTGGCTTCCAGATCGCGAATCACGCTGAAAAAACGTTCGTCAAGGCGCCGGTTCGAGGCAATGGCTTCCTTGATCGTGATGTCCGTAATGTCCAGACCCTTCAGAACCGCAATCCGGCCCCATTTTTTCTCATGCACCATGTCGATCGCGTGCAGCCCATAACGCTGGCCGAGCAAGCGATCGTACGCGGTCGGCACGCCACCACGTTGCGTGTGGCCCAGATTGACCGAACGAGTCTCGAACCCCGTCTTCTTTTCGATCAGATCGGAGAGCGCTTCACCGATGCCGGAAAGGCGCGCGTGGCCAAATGAATCCACTTCGGTCGAACCCGTTACCTGGCCCACTTCAGGCAAGTGGCAGCCCTCGGCGACAACCACAACGCCGTAGTGCTTGCCATGATCGTAGTTGTATTTGAGCAGCGCACAGACATGATCGATGTCGATCTCGCGCTCGGGAACGAGGACGACATGAGCACCCCCGGCGATCCCAGAGGCATAAGCAATCCATCCCGCGTCGCGCCCCATTACTTCAACGACGATGACACGATTGTGCGAGTCGGCAGTCGTATGAATCCGGTCAATGGCCTCGGTGGCAATCGACACTGCGGTGTCGAAGCCGAAGGTCACATCCGTACCGCTGATGTCGTTGTCGATGGTCTTGGGAACGCCCACGCTGGGCACGCCATTCTCGCTCAAAAACAGGGTGACCGACTGCGTGTCGTCTCCGCCGAGAGCGATCAGCGCATCAATCTTGTTGAGCTTCAGAACCTCTTGCACCTTCTCGATCCCGCCCGGAATCTTCTTTACATTGGTGCGGGAAGAATGAAGGATCGTGCCCCCCTTCAACTGGATGCCATCCGTGCTTTCGAGGGTGAGTGGAATCCAACTATTGTCCAATACGCCACGCCAGCCATTGAGAAATCCGATGAACTCGTCGCCGTAGGTTTGAATTCCTTTTCGAACGGCAGCGTAGATCACCGCATTTAAGCCGGGGCAATCGCCGCCCCCGGTCAGCAAAGCAACTCGCATGCAAATTCTCCTGATCGAAATGGCCCAGCTCCCCAAAGGCCGGCCGGGAGTAACTCTCTGGTTGCGGAACACGCCAACTGCCGCCGTCGGACCCGCGACCTTAACCAGTGTACTCCGCCCCTGTAAAGCGGAATCGTGATAGCGCTCACTTTAAAGGGGCTTGGCCGGAGGCATATTTCGGTTCGTGGTCGCCTGGGAATGATTCAATAAGGTATGCCCGGCACTGGAGCGCTTTTATTGCTGGTTTTCGCAACCCTGGTTGTGGTCCTGCTTCTGGTGCTTCTTCAGTTGACTCGCCTGGGCTTTCTCATCCGCTCGACAATTCCGGACCGGCCCCGGCGCCGCATGTTTATTGCCTCGGTATCGTTCCTGATTACGTTCATCGGCGTGCGGCTCCTGGTCAGTCTTGTCATCCACCAGCACGGACCTTTTGAGTGGGTCATGGTGCGCGGCCGCCATATTCACCACCTGGTCTGGGGCATACTCATCCTGCTTCTGGTGGGCTACGGCTGGCTGCTCGACCTGGGTCGCTCGCACTCACCCATGTCGATCTTTCTCAGCCGCCTGATGTCGGTGAGTTATGGAGTCGGAGCCGCGCTCACTCTCGATGAATTCGCCTTGTGGCTCAACCTGGAGCCGGACGCCTACTGGTCCAGTTCCGGTCGTCTCAACATTGACGCGATCATTCTCTTCGGGGCAATTCTCGCCATGGGCGCATGGGGAGCGCCCTTCTTTCGCGGCCTGCAGCACATGTGGAGCAAGCGTGTGCTGTCGCGCCGCGAGCTTGTTCATGCCAGTGCCCCTATTCGGCGCGTGCGGTTGCTTCGTCGGCGTAGAGCGCGGCGACCTCCGCCGCGTATTTCACCATAAGAACCCGCCGCTTCAGCTTCATTGAAGGCGTAAGCTCGCCCGACTCCTGCGACCACTCGTCGGCAACCAGGCGGAATCGCTTGATGGTCTCGAAGTTTGCGAGACCGCCATTCACCCCGCTGACAATTTCGCTGTAGATCGCAACCACACGGCTATGACTCACGAGTTCCGACCGATTTCCGACCACGATTCCCTCGCGCTCCGCCAATTCCTCCAAAGCGGCGAAATTTGGCGAAATCAGCGCCGAGATGAACTTGTGTTTGTCGCCCACCAGGGCCACCTGGGCAACGAGGACGCTGTTCTTCAGCTTGTTCTCGATCGGCTGCGGCGCCACCAGCTTGCCCCCTGAAGTCTTCAGCAGCTCTTTTTTGCGGTCGGTGATGTAGAGAAATCTGTCCGCATCGAGGTGCGCGATGTCGCCGGTACGGAACCAGCCTTCTTCGTCGAAGCATTCTGCGTTAGCCGCCGGTTTTTGCCAATAACCGGGAAACACCGACGGCCCACGGACCAGTAGTTCGCCATCCTCTGCAAACTTGAGTTCGATGTTCGGCAGCGGCATGCCCACTGCACCCATGCGCTGATTGATAGGAGAATTGAGCGCAATCACGGGTGAAGTTTCTGTGAGGCCATAACCCTCCCACACCGGGATGCCGACATCGGCAAACCACTTCGCTGTGTCTACTCCCAACGGAGCTCCGCCAGAAACAAAATACCGCACCCTCCCACCGAAAGCTTCTCTCACCTTCGAATAGACAAGCTTGCTGGCCAGCTTCCATCGCAACGACGATGGCTTGCCTCCCGCATATACCTTGGCCCGCTGCCCTGCACCCACCTCGAGCGCCCAAGCGAGAATCTTCTTCTTCACCGGCGAAACCGAGGATTTCTGCTCTACCGCCTGGCGGATTTTCTCGTACACCCGCGGTACACCCACAATGACGGTGGGGTGCACCTCGCGCATAGCCTGCGGAAGCTTATCGAATTGCGAACAATACGCAACCTGCGCTCCGTAGCCGTACATGACGTAATCGAGCGCGCGCGCCGTGATGTGTGAGAGAGGCAAAAACGAAATGCAGGCATCGGTCGAATTGAAGTCAAATTCGGCCGCCGCATAATTCTGATTTGCAGCGATGTTGCCGTGCGTTAGCATTACGCCTTTGGGCTCGCCGGTTGTGCCCGATGTGTAAATCAGCGTGGCCAGGTCTTTTGGCTCCGCGGAACGCACCAAAGCATCGAAGGTGGGGTCGCGTTCGCCGTCGCCCGCATCCGCGCCGGCTAGCACCTTGCTAAAGAGGATCGCCCCCGCGGGCGCAGTCGCCGAATCCATCATCAGAATTCGATCCAGCGATGTTTGCCCTTGCACCGCATGGAGCTTGTCGAACTGCTGTCGCGTCGACACGACAGCGATGCGGCAACCCGCATCCTGCAGAAGCTGTGCAATCTGTTCCCCCGTTAAAGTGGGGTAAATGGGAACATCGACAGCGCCGATCGCCAAAGTGGCAAAGTCGGTGATTGCCCACTCCCAGCGGTTCTCACTGATCAGGGCAATGCGGTCACCCTTCAGCGCACCCCATTCGAGAAAGGTTGCTGCCAACCGGCGCACGCGCTGGTAAATCTGGTTCGACGAAATGGGCTGCCAATGACCAAACTCGTCCTGCCAGAGCACGGCCCGAGGATTGGCAGCCGAGGCAACACGAATAAACAGATCGTTCACGGTAGAGAGCGGGGCGGTTTTCGTCATTTTTGCAGTTTTTGGACCCGGCAATGCAGAAAATGAGGTCAACGGAGAGTGTAACAGCGTGGAATCCGGCTCCGGTTTCGGAATTCGAAGGCAACTGGGCAATGTTTTCCCACCGTAAACACTTTGCCTTCAAAGCCTAGTGACCGATTCTTGGGATGCAGTCCGAAACGAAAGTGGCATAGCCCCGTCCTCTCGCCGCTTGCTATAAATCATTCAGCAGTCAGCTGGGGATCGGCGAATCCTTCAGCTCGCGGCCGGGTCCTACGTATGCGCTATCGAGCCTCATCCGTGAGTCCTAATCAACCCGATCCAGATCTGCTCCACCGGCTGTTTTTCGTCCAGCAGGTCTGTCTCGCTTTGGTGATACAGATCGCGGTCGTCGCGCTCTGTGCCCATCCTTTTTTGTCGCTCAGCAGGCTGCTGCCCCCAAGCTTGTCGGAGATGCACCCGTCGTACGCCTTGGCCGCTCTCTTCGCTGCCGTTAGCCTGTTTCTTTCAGATATGGATCGTTCGAGCCGTTGGCAGCGTCTGAGCCGGGGCTTTGCGGTCCTCACTGCCGTAGCGGCCGTTGCCTCATTTTTCGACCAATCCTTTTTCATCGCACTCGGCCACGCGGGCTCCATGGCTGCCCATCCATTGGCGCCACGCTTTGATGGCGCTCACGTCTCCTCGGGAACCGCTCTGATTCTGCTTTCGATTGTCCTGATTCTGATCCGCGCCATTACGCCAATTGCCGGTCGCGTCGCCGACATAGCGGCCGCGGCACTCTGCTTGGTGGCATTGATCCTGCTGTCTGAGTTTCTCTTTGGTCTATTTCATGTTCCCGGTTCGTCGACCACCAGCCTCGCCAGGACTGCAACATTGGTTTGCTTGGTGATGTTGACCATCGTTGCTGTTCTTCGTCGAGCCGAGCGCGGTGCATTTTCGATCTTTCTCGGTTCTGGCATCGGCGGCAGAATCGCCAGAGCTCTCGGACCCATACTGCTCGTGATGCCGTTCCTTCGCGAAGCTGGACGGGCACGCCTGGTCCGGGCCGATCTCGTTCCGGCGCCTTACACCACGGCAATCTTCGCCTCTGTCGCAACCGTCGTTTCTTTTGCCCTTCTGCTGTTTCTTGTATCGCGCATCAACAAGATGGAAACAGAAATCCATGACTTGACGTTGCGCGACGAACTGACCGGCCTCTACAACGTGCGGGGGTTCAATCTTCTCGCCGGGCAATCCCTGCGTCTCGCTCAGCGCGCCGAAGTTCCGTTTTCGGTGATCTTCGTCGATATGGACGACCTGAAGCGGATCAATGATGAACTTGGGCACACCGCCGGTTCTGCAACCCTCTCTCAAACAGCGAGACTCCTCGATTCCACTTTTCGCGATGCCGACGTGATCGCGCGCATCGGCGGCGACGAATTCGTCGTGGCCGGCCAGTTCGACCATAGAGCCGTGGCAGCATCGGCCCAGCGACTGCAGGAAACCGCTGCAGCCCGATTCTCCGATTCATCGGGACGCTTTCCTCTGAGCTTGAGCGTCGGCTACGCCACGTCATCCGACACGCGTTTCGACTCGCTCAAGGAACTGGTCGCGCGTGCCGATCAGGCGATGTATGAGAAAAAGCGGCGCAAAAAAGTCGCCGTTGGCTAAGCTGTCCTTCACCCGGCGTAGCGCGAACCCGTAATCCCTGTCTTTTTTCTGCTTCGTGGATGGTTTTAGGCCTGCGCGCATGGGGTCATGCGCACGAATTTCTTCGACTCCCGTTCCCAGTTCGCAAGCAACCACTGCGCCCGCGTGCTGGCGGTCTTCGTTGCATGCAGCGCAACCATCTCGCGAATAGATTGCCTCGCAGTGCGGTCGAGGTCCGCAAAGGAATCCGGCTGCAGAAATCCCTTGTGGTAGAGACCCGATTCAACGAAGCTGCCGTCTTCGTCGTAAATCCATGCCAGGCCACCCGTCATGCCGGCTCCGAAGTTGATGCCCGTTTTTCCCAGCACCACGGCCAGCCCGCCGGTCATATATTCGCATCCATGATCGCCCACGCCCTCAACGATCGCCAGCGCGCCCGAATTGCGTACAGCAAAGCGCTCGCCGGCACGCCCTGCCGCGAATAACCAGCCGCCGGTCGCGCCATACAGCGCTACATTCCCCAGCAACGTATGTTTTTCGCTCTCTCGCGCTGCGCGTCCCTGTCCGCGAATCACCAATTCGCCGCCACACAATCCCTTGCCGACAAAATCGTTCGCCAGCCCTTCCAGACGCAGAGTCATCCCCGAAGTCGCGAATGCGCCAAATGACTGCCCGGCAACCCCCGTCAGCGTGAAGGTGAGATTTGAGCCCGTTGTGGTTGGATTTTGCGTCCGGTAGAGCGCAAGCTGACCGGCGAGACGACCACCCAGCGTCCGATCCTCGTTCGAAACGTGGGACGTCACGTGGTAGGGAACGCCACTCTTGTAGGCTTCCAGCGCAGGCTCGACCCACGCGTCATCGATCGGCGCATGCGGTTCTGGACGATCGTTGCGCCCCCCTTGCCAGCGAACGGGCCCTCCGGTCTCCGCAGCGATGGCGGAGGCCGCGAGCAGCGGTTTCAGGTCCAGTTTGGCGTCCCAGCGCACCTGCTCCAGAAGATCGGTGCGTCCTGTCGCCTCAGACAGCGAAGCCAGGCCCAGCGTTGCCAGCAACTGCCGAACCTCCTCCGCAAGCTCATCGAAGAACCGAACCAGATGTTCCGGCTTGCCGCGAAACTTTGCCCGCAACTCCGGTCTCTGCGTCGCAATTCCCGTGGGACAGGTATTCAGGTGACACTGCCGCGCCATATCGCAACCCAGCGCGACCAGCACAGCCGTACCGAAAGCAAACTCGTCCGCGCCCAGCAGCGCAGCCATGACGATATCGCGCGCCGTGCGCAGGCCCCCATCCGTCCGCAATCGCACGCGTCCGCGCAGTCCATTGTGAACCAGCACCTGCTGTGCCTCGGACAATCCAAGCTCCCAGGGATTCCCTGCGTACTTGATGCTGGACAGCGGCGAAGCACCCGTGCCGCCCGATTGGCCGGCAATCACGATATAGTCCGCATATGCCTTGGCCACTCCCGCGGCAATCGTACCCACCCCGCAGCCCGACACCAGCTTCACTCCGACCGCCGCGCGCGGATTCACACGTTTCAAATCCCAGATCAACTGAGCCAGGTCCTCGATCGAGTAGATATCGTGGTGCGGCGGCGGCGAAATCAGCTGCATGCCCGGTTGTGCGTGGCGCAGGCGAGCGATGAGTTCTGTCACTTTGTGGCCTGGCAGCTGTCCACCCTCGCCGGGCTTAGCGCCCTGTGCGATCTTGATCTCCAACTCTTCGGCATGCGCCAGGTACTCGGCAGTCACACCAAAGCGTGCGCTCGCCACCTGCTTGATTTTGTTGTTCAACAACAAAGGCGCACCGTCATTTGGCGCGTAGACGGCCGGATCTTCGCCCCCTTCGCCCGTGTTCGATCGCGCGCCCAGCAGGTTCATCGCCTGCGTAATCGTCTGGTGAGCTTCCGGCGAGAGCGATCCGAACGACATGGCGCTGGCGATGAACGTCTTCGTGATATTCCCCGCGGCCTCCACTTGATCGAGAGCAAGCTCCGGTCCGGCAGGGCGAATCTCCAGCAGGTCGCGCAGATTCGACGGAGCCATCTCAGCCGCTTGCGTCGCAAAACTCGAAAATGGCGTCAGCGCCAGCGCCGCTCCTTGTTTGGTTGAACCCACAACTGACTGCAGAGCGCGTACCGTTTGCGGCTGCCAACCATGCGACTCGGCCTCGTCCGCTTTGCGGTATCGGATAAACCCGTAATCCGGCAATTCCCGCACCTGCGTTGCGGAGACGACAGCGGCGTCGCCGTCGATCGGTTCATCGGGAGCAATCTCTTGAAGCCAGAGATCGCGCACATACGCTTCAATCTCGTTGAACCCGAGTCCGCCGATCGGCGCAGGAACACCGGCAAAGCACTTGTCGACCACCGCCTGCGAGATTCCAATCGCGTCGAAAAGATGCGCAGCACAATAGCTGTCCAGCACGCTGATGCCCATCTTCGACATCACCTTGGCCAGACCCAGTTCCAGTGCGTGCAGCAGATTCTCCTCGCCTTTTTCGGGATTCAGTCCACGCGCTGTCTCCAGCGCCAGCCACGGACACACTGCGCCAGCGCCCATACCAAGCAGCACGGCCACATGATGAATCTCGCGACAATCGCCAGCCTCGGCGGCAAGACCTACCTCAGCACGCACACCGGCGCGCGTCAGGGCCATGTGGACGGCGCCGGCAGCAATGGCCATCGGGATCGGAATCGCCTCAGGAGACGCATCGCGATCCGAAAGAATCAACAGCGATGCGCCTTTTGCCACCAGATCGATGGCGCTCTGCGCCAGAATGTCTACCGCAATCTCCAGCGTAGTGTCCGGCGAATAGAGACACTTCAACACCGCGTGCGGCATCTTTCCAGCCTGCCCATGATGCGCATGTCGCAGCGCGTGCATTTGTCCCAGGGCGAGAATTGGCGAACGCAGGGATAGACCCGGCAGCGGCTCACGCAATTCGAAAAGATGCGGCCATGGACCGAGGCGCGTATGCATTTGCAGCACCACTGTTTCGCGCAATGGATCGATCGGTGGATTGGTGACTTGCGCGAATCGTTGCCGGAAGAATGCGTAGAGCGGTCGCGGTGCACGGGCCAGCGGTGCGATCGCTGTATCGTCTCCCATCGACCACACGGCATCTTTTCCCTCTGCCGCCATCGGCTGCAAAATCATCCGAACGTCTTCGCGCGTAAAGCCAAAGCGGCGCTGGAGGCGATTGAGTTCAGCGGCCTCGAGCGGAGCGGGCGTCTCGTCGGAATCCTCGAGCGGCGTATCGAGCTGGATCAGATCCTGATAATGCCGCTTCGTATCATAAATGCGGAGAATCTCGTCGTTTTCGAAAAAGCGATTGAAATCCAGGTCCGCCACGATCATTTGTCCAGGCCCGAGCCGTCCGCTATGCACAACGCGTGCGGGATCCATATCGACCAGGCCGGCCTCAGAGCCGGCCACAACGAGGCCCTGATCGTCGAGGGCAAAACGGCAGGGACGCAACCCGTTCCGATCGAGGATCGCTCCCACCTGCCTTCCATCCGTGAAGGCCAACGCTGCAGGACCGTCCCATGGCTCGATGCAGT
Source organism: uncultured Acidobacteriaceae bacterium (assembly GCA_963745845.1). Lineage (GTDB taxonomy): Bacteria > Acidobacteriota > Terriglobia > Terriglobales > Acidobacteriaceae > Telmatobacter. Next base: position 2,380,892 of record CAVUZE010000008.1, read on the forward strand.
CGCCGCAGTATTGTAGAAACGACGACCGGTTCCCTGGGTTCGCCGGAGGCACAAGCATCCGAACTGCCTCGCCGACCGTGCGCCCGTTGTGCGCCAGCAATTCCACAATTTCATCGAGCGAAGTGGAGTCAGAGCCACCGACCGACAGCACCGGATGCAGATCCAGCGCCATCGTTGCTGCGCGCGCTTCCATATTGGAACGATTGCCCCAGATCGTGTTGATCTCCCCATTGTGAGCAAGGGTGCGGAACGGCTGCGCCCTGTCCCACGACGGCAAAACATTGGTCGCGTACCGTTGGTGAAAAAGGGCGATCGCAGTCTTGAACTCCGGATCGGCCAGGTCGGGATAAAAGTCCGCAAGCAGCCGGCCCGCGCACAGAGCCTTGTAGACCATCGTGGAAGATGAAATGGTCGCAATATAACCAGGCAGACCCGAGCGCTCAAATTGCTTGCGCGCCAAAAACAATCTTCGATTAAATTCCGCTGGCTCGTCGGACGTGATCAGCAGGTGCCAGATGGCAGGCCGAGTGGAATTGGCGATCTCGCCCAGAGCTTCCTGTCGCACCGGCACAGGACGCCACAATAATGCTTCCATCCCCTGCGCATGGAGCGCGGCGTCTATCTCCGCCCGCGATGCCAAGTCGTCGGCTGGAAGAAAGATCACGCCCACGCCCAACGGCTTCCAGTCCGGCAGAATCAAGCCCGTCTGCGCCAGCAGCCACGCCCGGGGAATAACGACAGTGACCCCCACACCATCGCTCGATTTGCCGTCAGCCGCAACCGCTCCGCGATGTTCAAGCCGCGCCAAGGCCGTTAATGCATGCTGCAGAATCGTGCGGGAAGGCTCGCCGGAAAGGCGTGCAACGAAGCCCACGCCACAGGAATCAAAGTCGAAACGTGGGTCAATCAGACTGTTTTCAAGGTAAGTCGGCGCCTGCCTGCGGAGATGACTTCCTTGCTGCTCCACCGGAGAAACATTCGCAGGCGTGATGGAAGGACGAGGGAGGAAGCCCATGAGCCAATATACGACCTTTGTCAAAAAAATTCCGCTCCTGCGCCAACTTTTCAAGAATCGTGAGCCTGACCCTTCGCCGGCGAAAAAGTCTCAATACAAGGCTTTCCCCGCTAGGGAGAAACCGTTCGGCTGCCCACCGCTTCCGGTCCGCTCTTGCCCGGTCTGAAGCGCCAATTTTGTTCTGGAAAAACGACGAAGTCGCTTGCATACTTATACACGTCAATGTATATTTATGCAAGCGCGGCTGCGGTTTTGAGCCGCGCTTTCGCTTTGCTCGGGAAGCTTATGAAGTTTCAAAGACACAATGCGATTCGTGAATTGATCGGTCATTCTCTCGTGGCCAATCAGGATGAATTGCGCCGCAAACTCCGCCGCCGTGGCTTTGCGGTCACCCAAGCCACGCTCTCGCGCGACATCCATGAGATGCGCCTGTCGAAAGGTCCCGGCGGTTACGCGCTGCCCAACGGGCACGGAAATGGTGGCTCGACAGCAGTCGCAGAGAATCACGACACTCCGCCTTCGGTCGCTGCGATGATCGAGGGTTTTGGGCTTCGCGTCCGACAGGCGATGAACCAGGTGGTCGTCGGCACTGTCCTGGGCGGTGCCCAGCCGGTGGCCGCGGCTCTCGACTATGAGGAATGGCCGGAAGTCCTCGGCACTTTGGCCGGCGACGACACAGTGCTTGTCATCTGCCCCGATCAGCGCAAAGCTACTGAGGTGGAATCCAAGCTTAGGACGATGCTGGAATCATGACGGAAAAAGTACAGACCGCGGTCGTCGGTGTCACCGGCTACGCAGGCGCCGAACTGGCTCGCCTCCTCCTTCACCACCCCCGGCTCAAAGGAACTCCGCCGGTCTTTGCCGGACGTGTCGATGCCGGTGACGCCGCACGCGGCGGAATTCCGCTCATCGAAATCCACCCTCAGCTCGGCGACAACAATGGCACCGGATCTCTGAGGCTCGAACCGTTTTCGTGGGAGCTGCTCGCCGACCGCGGCGTCCAGGTTCTGTTCTTGGCCACACCGCACGAGCAATCCCGCGCATGGGTTCCGGACGCGCTCGCACACGGCCTGCGTGTCATCGACCTCAGTGGCGCGTGGCGCTTGAACGAAGCCTCCAACCGCGCCGTCTATGCCTTCGAGGACGATGCCTCGCCGGTGGCCGCGAAAATTCAAGCCCAGTCCGTCTACGGATCGCCCGAGTTGCATCGCGCACAAATTGCCGGCGCGCATCTCGTCGCTAACCCCGGCTGTTACGCCACATCGGTGATTCTCGCTCTGCGCCCGCTCGTTGCGGCGGGACTCGTCAATCTGACGCATGGCATCGTGGCCGATTGCAAAAGCGGCGTCAGCGGCGCGGGCAAGGCGCCCACAGCGAAAACGCACTATATGTACGCGGCCGACAATCTCTCCGCCTACGGCGTCTTCTCCCATCGTCACACCGGCGAAATTCTCGAGCAAACCGGGATCGACGGAAATCAAATCGTGTTTACGCCCCATTTGCTGCCGATACCGCGCGGCATTCTCTCCACCATCTACGTGCAATTCCGCGATCCGCAAACGCGCGAAGCGATTGCGCAAACCTATCACCACTTCTTTGCCGGCAGTCCGATGGTGCGGCTCTACGACAATGCGTTGCCGCAGATCCAATATTCCGTGCGCACGAACTACGCCGACATCGGCTTCCAATTGTCGGCCGACGGCCGGCGCGCGGTGATTGTCAGTTGTCTCGACAATCTGCTGAAAGGCGCTTCTGGTCAGGCCGTGCAAAATCTCAACGTGATGCTGGGCTACGGCGAAGCCGAGGGTCTCGAATGAAGTCCGAGGCGGAGGGGCTCGAATGAAGTATGTTGTCAAACTTGGCGGGGCTGGTCTCGAAAACCCCACGCTCTACGACGCCTGCGTGCGCGCCATTGCTGAACTCGCGCGCGATGGCCATCAGGTCGTTGTCGTGCACGGTGGCGGCGTACAACTCACCCGCATGCTGACCCAACTCGGCAAACAGAGCGAATTCGTCGGGGGCCTGCGCGTCACCGACGCCGAAACACGCGACGTCGCGTTAATGGTGCTTGCCGGAAAAGTGAACAAGGGCCTCGTGGCCGCGCTCGGCGCGCTGGGTCAGCCCGCTGTAGGCATGTCAGGCGGCGACGGACTCCTTTTTCGTGCCCGTAAAAAGCGCACAGCGCCCGACCTCGGCTACGTCGGCGAAATTGCTGCAAGCGATCCACGCTGGATCGAAGCCATCTGGCAACTTAACGGCGTTCCTGTAATTTCGTCCATGGCTCTGGGCTTCGATGGCGAGTATTACAACATCAACGCGGATGAAATGGCCGCGGCCTGCGCTACGGCGTGCCACGCCGACGCGCTTGTCTTCCTTACCGACGTTCCAGGAGTCAAAGGATCGAACGGCGAAGTACTGCGCTGGCTGTCGATCGATCAAATTGCCGAAATGGCCAAAAGCGCCGTCATTACCGGCGGCATGTTGCCAAAGCTGAGCGCCTGCCGTGAAGCTCTGTTGAATGGAGTCAAGCGCGTCCGCATCCTGCCCGCCGAGGCTGCTGCTTCGCTGCCCGACCTGTGCAGTTCGCGCGTTGCCCACGGCACCGAAGTGATGGTGGCCTAGCGGCCCGCAGGACAATCGAAAAGCCGGTCCGCGGGACAAACGGACCAGGAGGAATTGAATTGACCAAGCTGGATCAGATTCGCGCCATGGAAGAACGGCTTTTGCTTCCCACCTACGAGCGGAACCCCATTCTCTTTGTCGGGGGCGAAGGAGTTCATCTCATCGATGAGAACGGCGATCGCTACCTCGACTTGCTGAGCGGCATCGGCGTCAATGCGCTGGGCTACGCGCATCCGGCTATCGAGACAGCGATTGCCCTTCAGAGCCGCGCACTGATTCATACCTCGAACCTCTTCTTTCATGAAGGACAGGCCGAGCTTGCATTGCGGCTCACCGAGCGTACCGGTCTCGACCGCGCTTTCTTCGCCAACACCGGCACCGAAGCCTGGGAAGGCGCGTTGAAACTCGCGCGTGCGCACGCCGGCTTGCTGCGCAGCGAAGGCAAGAACATCGGGACGAAGTTTCTCGCCCTCGAACAGAGCTTCCACGGCCGCACCTTCGGATCGGTCTCGACCACCTATAAGGCGAAATACCGCGAGCCCTTTGGTCCCGTCGTACCGGGCGTGGAGTTCGTTCGCTTCAACGACGTTGCTGATCTCCGCGCAATGTTCTCGAACGAAGTCTGCGCCATTCTGGTCGAAGCCATACAAGGCGAAGGCGGCATTCGTCCGCTGTCACAAGAATTCTTCGCGGAAGCCCGCGCGCTGGCAAGTTCAACGGGGGCGCTGCTGATCGCCGATGAAATCCAGGCAGGCATGGGCCGCACCGGCAAGTGGTGCGCCTACCAGCATTACGGAATCAGACCCGATGTCACGACGCTTGCCAAGCCCCTTGCCGGGGGCATTCCTCTCGGCGCAATCCTCTGCACGGAAGAAGCATCGCGCGCCATCCACGCCGGCATGCACGGCACCACGTTCGGCGGTGGACCATTGGCTTGTGCCGTTGCCATCGCCGTCATCGATGCAATCGAAAGCGAGAACCTGCTCAAAAATGCAACCGAAGTGGGCGACTACTTCCAGGCGCAACTTCGCTCACTCGCCTCCAGGCATGACGCCATCGTCGACGTGCGCGGCAAGGGCCTGATGATCGCCGCAGAGGTCGATTCAGCCGACCTTGCCAAACTGACTGTAGCCGAGATGCTCAAGCGCCGCATCGTCATCAATTGCACCAGCGATACCGTGTTACGCTTCCTGCCACCCTTCATCTTGAAGCGCGAGCATGTCGACCACGCCATCGCCGCGCTCGACGAAATTCTTAGTGAACACGCAGCGCACGCCGCAACTCAATCCCCAGGAGGACACATCCGTGGCTAGCAAGGCAACAATCGAACACCGGGAGCCGGCAATTCCCGTCGAGAAAGATCCCGATATTCTGGCCGCCGCCGCACGCATGGCCGGCGAGGACATGTGTTCCGTCTCCGATTTATCCAGCGGCGAAGTGCGCGCGATTCTCAAGCTCGGGCATGATGTCAAGCGCAATCCGCGTGAATACCGCCATGCACTCGACGCGAAGCAGATGGTAATGATGTTTGAGAAGGCGAGCTTGCGCACGCGCATGAGTTTCGAAGCCGGCATCAACACCATGGGCGGCAATGCGATTTTTGTCGATCACACCAACTCGCCCCTCGGCGAGCGCGAATCCATCTCTGACGTAGCGCGCAACGTCGAGCGTTGGGTCGACGTGATCGTGTTGCGCACGTACGCCCACGACACCATTACCGAGATGGCCGCCAATGCACGTGTACCCGTTATCAATGCTCTCTCGGATTTTGAGCACCCATGCCAGGCGCTCGCCGATTTCATGACGCTCCAGGAACACTTCGGCACCGTTTCCGGCATGAACTTTACTTACGTCGGAGACGGAAACAATGTCTGCCACTCGCTGATGCTCACAGGTGCACAACTCGGCGCCAACGTGACGGTCGCTACGCCGCGCGGCTACTCGCCTGACATCGAAATTGTCACCATCGCGCGTGAAATGGCACAGGCCAATCACTGCGAACTGCGCCTTTTGCAGGACCCGCAGGCCGCCGCGGAAAATGCCGATGCAATCTATACCGATGTGTGCGTCAGCATGGGCTCCGAACATGAGTCCACCAAGCGCGCGCCGATCTTCCGCCCGTTTCAGGTAAACGAGGCATTGATGCAAAAAGCCGCGTCGCATGTTGTGTTCATGCATTGCCTGCCCGCACGCCGCAATGACGAAGTGACCGATGCCGTCATCGACGGCCCGCAGTCCATCGTCTTCGATCAGGCTGAGAACCGCCTCCACGCGCAGAAGGCGCTGCTGCTTCTGCTGCTGGGCGGTCTGGCAAACGTGCCCAGTTTTCAGTGACAAGGTTTATGAAATTTTTGCAGTCAATGTGCGGTGTCAAGTTGTGAATCCAGTTTGTGGTCCTGCTCAAAATCGGGACCTCAATTCACAGCTCAAAGCCGGCATCGGCCGACTTAAGGAGAGAAAGTGAAGATGTGGTCAGGCCGCTTTCGTGCGGCCGCCGATCCGCAATTTGAAGCATGGCAGCGCTCCATCGGCTTTGACTGGCGGCTCCTCGATGAAGAGGTAGCCGCCAGCAACGCGCATGCGTTGGCCCTGCGCGCCGCCGGAATCCTGACCGACGCCGAAAGCGCGGAACTGCGCAGTGCTCTAGACGCACTGGCTACTGCTCATAGAACAGACGCGGGCAAAGAGCAGGTGCGCACCCATCCAACCGCCGAAGATATTCACCACTTCGTTGAATTGTCCTTGGTGGAGCGCGTCGGCTCGCTAGGCCTCAAACTCCACACCGGACGCAGCCGGAATGAACAGATCGCAACCGACCTGCGCCTTTATGTGCGCAACCAGATCGAACTTGTGATCGAGTCTCTGGCTGCCTGGGCAAAATCGCTGATCGAACAGGCGCGCGCCGCGGCTGATGCCGTGATGCCAAGCTATACACATCTGCAACGCGCGGAGCCGGTACTCGTGGCGCACTGGATGCTGGCATACGTTGAGATGATTTTGCGCGACGCGTCGCGCTTGCGGGATTGCTCGACGCGCCTGAATGTTTGCCCGCTTGGTTCGGGGGCGGTTGCCGGCGCAACGCTCAAGCTCGATCGCACCATCGCCGCGCGTGAGCTTGGATTCACTGGCCCGACGGCGAACAGCATGGACGCCACCAGCGATCGCGATTTTATTCTCGAATATCTGCAGGCGTTGACTTTTGTCGGCTTGCACCTGAGCCGGTTTGCGGAAGAGATCACACTCTTCGCAACCGCGGAGTTCGGATTTGTGGTCTTGCCGGAAGCATTTTCGACGGGATCGAGTGCGATGCCGCAGAAGAAGAATCCTGACCTGACGGAGCTGATTCGCGCCAAGGTGGGACGTATCCACGGTGCTGCCGAAGCCGTCACTTTGCAGTTGAAGGGATTGCCGCTCGCCTACAATAAGGACATGCAGGAGACGCAGGAGCCGGCATTTTCAGTGGAGTTTGTGCCGCAAATGCTGGCACTCGTGGCGCGTTTCACCACCGCGCTGCAATTCAATTTCGAGCGCATGCGCGCGGCTTCCGAGTCGGGGTATCTGAACGCGATGGCCGCGGCCACGTATCTCGTCCACAAGGGCGTTCCCTTCCGCACAGCGCACGAAAAGATCGGCAATGCGGTTCGGTTTGCCATTGAGAAGGGCGTCGAACTTGGCGATCTGACGATCAAGGAGCTGCATCAGTTCGGCGACGAGTTCGCTGCGGATTTCTATGCCGCTATTACCCTCGACGCAACGCTCGATTGCCATGACGTGATCGGCGGAACCGCGCGCATACGCGTGCAGGAAGCACTTGACGAAGCATGGACACGCGTTCATTCCCTTACGCAGGAGGCTGTCCATGCTAGTGCGTAAGGCTCTTCTGCATGATGCGTCGAACGTCTACGACCTCGTGAATTCGCTCTCCGGTGACGGTACCTTGCTCAAGCGGCCTTTCGCGGAAATCTGTGAGAACATTCGCGACTTCACGGTTGCCGAATCCGACGGCGGAATCTTTCTCGGCTGCGGCGCGTTGCACCTTTACGGCCCGCATCTCTCCGAGGTGCGCTCCATTGTGGTGAAGCCGGAAGCGAAAGGTCAGGGCGCAGGAGGGCGCATTCTCGGTGCGCTGATTGAAGAAGCAGAGGAGCACGGGATTCAATCTGTTTGTCTCTTCACGCGCATCCCGGACTTCTTTTTCAAGTTTGGCTTCCGCACGGTGGAAGATAAATCGGAATTGCCGGATAAGATCTTCAAGGATTGCCAGATTTGTCCAAGATTGCATCGTTGCGATGAAGTCGCAATGGTTCGTGGACGAATTCCGCGCATTTCGATTCTTGGACCGCGTCATGAGGCGCAGGAGCTGGTGCGACTGTCGGGATAGGCTTCTAGCAAGGCTCGTCGATCCCCTCCGAAATTGTTCCACGTGGAACAATTGTGCGAATTGACACACTAGATGGCGGCGTTTGCAGATTATTTCGAGGAGGCGTGGTCCACGGATTTGTCTTCACTCAATGAGAGTATTGTCGGGCGGTTCCGGGGACGCCGGCCAAGGAAATGCGCAGCCAGACAAAAGACGACAACGCCGAAGCCTGCTGCAACTGGCCAGGTCCTCAACGTTCCGAGCACGGTGGTCGCGACCGATTCGCAATAGCCGAGTTCGGCACAGGTTCTCCAATTCAGTATTGAGAACGTAGTCAGATACCCGATGGCAATGAGGGCATGAAGCGACACTTCGAGCTTCGGTGGTTTCACAAAGATAAAAATGAAAAAGCTTGCAACGGGGAACACACAATAGAGAATCGATATGAGCGTATCAATGCGGAAGTCGATGCCGTACATTCCATCGAATCCGCGGACCGAGACGAAGATACTGCATAGACCGGCAGCGCCCCGCAAGCCAACCCAAAGCAATTCGCGCATGTTATTCTCCCGCCTCTCCAAGAATCTGCAAATGAACTCTTGTTCCAAGCAAGCGTTTTTCCGGGGCTAAAGCCCTTCGACAGCCCCCGGCCCTTTTCATGGGACTGAAGGCCCCTCCTCCCTCCGACTCTTGACGATGGCTGCCGCGACGACTGCCTGGCCATAGCTCAGCCCACCATCTCCTGGACTTACTTGGCCGTGCTGATAGACTTCAAACTCTTCAGCCTCTAGACCCATTTTTAGCAGCCGCGAAAGTCGCCGGTTGTGCATGCAGCCACCACTCATCGCGACCTGGCGAATACCGGTCCTAGCGCGAGCAAGTTTCGCTGCGTCGACGAAGGCACGAGCGACCCCGGAGTGAAACCGGGCTGCGATGCGAGACCTTGCCACTCCGGCTCGTAGGTCGGCAAGCAATTCTATCCAAAACGGCGCGACGCGAATCACCAATGGATCCTGACGCTCCCCATCGCCGCCCGATACTTCAAACCTGTAACCAGGTTCGTCGGGTTCGTCCAGCGCGATGCCTTCGAGCTCAATGGCTGCCTGCGCCTCGTAGTCGACCGTACGTCGTTTAAGAACGATGGCAGCGACGGCATCGAAGAGCCGTCCGCAGCTTGAGGTGAGCGGCGTGTTGACCCCGCGGGCCATCATTCGTTGCAACAGGGCCATCTCTTTCTTGCTGGCGCCCAGAGACTCGGTAATGAGCGGGTCGCCGAGATCGATGCCCGCCGCATGGAGATGGCCGAGGGCCATGCGCCACGGCTCACGAATAGCGGCTTCACCGCCGGGCATGGGCACATACCCTAAGTGGGCGAAGCGTTCGAATCCTTCGAGGCGGCAGATCAGTACTTCCCCGCCCCAGATTTTGCCGTCGGTCCCATATCCAGTACCGTCGAGGCTCAGGCCGATGACAGGACCCTCGATTCCATGTTCGGCCATGCAAGCGGCGATGTGCGCATGGTGGTGCTGGACGGCGATCACAGGAAGTCCGCGGGCCGCGGCCCAATCGTTGGCCCACGATGAGGAGAGATAGCCGGGGTGCAGGTCGCGGACGACAAATTCCGGCTCGATTTCGAACGTATGCATCAGGTGCGCGAGCGACTCCTCAAAGAAATTGAGACCGGTCAGGTTCTCCAAATCGCCCAAGTGCTGACTCTGATAGGCGAAGGTGCCTCGGGCAAGAGTGAAGACGCTTTTAAGGTGGCCGCCGACGGCGAGCAAAGGGGGCGATTCGAGCGGCAATTTGATGCCGAGAGGAACGAAGCCGCGGGCACGACGGATGAGTTGCGGTGCGCCGTCGACGAGAGAAACGACGGAGTCGTCGCAGCGCTGGAGGATCTCGCGGTCGTGCATCAGAAACGAATCGGCAATCTTGCCCAACCGTCCGCGCGCCTCGTCGTTGTCGATGGCAATGGGCTCCTCGCTGAGATTGGCGGAGGTCATGACCAACGCCTTGATTCGTTGGTCGGCGAAGAGAAGATGCTGCAAAGGCGCGTAGGGCAAAAAGATGCCGAGCCAGGGAATGCCGGGAGCCACGTCTGGAGCGATTCCATTGTTTTCGCGAGCCCGCGCCAAGACAATCGGGTGACCGGGAGTCTCCAACTCAACTTCCTCAGCGGGCGTGAGCGAACAGAGGGCGCGCGCTGTTTCAATGTCGCGCACCATCACGGCGAGTGGTTTGCCGTATCGATGCTTGCGTTCGCGCAAACGCTGGACAGCAGCAGCGTTGGTCGCATCGACGCACAGATGAAAACCGCCGATGCCCTTGATGGCTGCGACCTCGCCCAGAAGCAGCCGTTCGATCACGGCCGCGATTGGATCGACAGCGGGGATCGGCGTGCCGTCGGGCGATTCAAGGGTCAGACGCGGGCCACAGTCCCAGCAGGCGTTGGGCTGGGCATGGAAACGGCGATTCAGCGGATCGTCATATTCGGCCTGGCAGGCTGCGCACATCGTGAATTCCGCCATCGACGTCTGCGGCCGGTCATACGGGATGCGGCGTGTGATGGTGAAGCGCGGGCCGCAGTTGGTGCAATTTGTGAATGGATAGCGAAAACGCCGATTATGGGGGTCGAGGAGGTCACGAAGGCAGTCGGTGCACGTGGCGGCGTCAGCGGGAATGCCTGTGCTGACCTCGCCTTTGACTTGACTTGAGACAATGCGAAAACCCGTTTCGTCGTTCGCAGGCAGGTTTCGGACCGTGACGGAGTCTATACGGGCGAGGGGCGGGATTTCGGCTTCCAGGCGTGCCAGGAAAGCTTGAATTTTCTCTGACGATCCTTGAATCTCGATCGTGACGCCGTCGGTGTCGTTGCCGATGGAGCCGTCAAGATTCTCTTCGGTGGCCAGACGATAGACAAAGGGGCGGAAGCCAACCCCTTGGACGACGCCGCGGACGAGTACCCCGCGCCGGCACTTCTCCTCGGCGCCGCGCGCAGGCACTTGGTTCAATTCTCGATTTGTGCGTGGCTCGGTCAAGAGAAGTGACCCTGTCAAGGATAGGGTATGCAATAGGGGCAGGGATTGGCATCGAAATGTACAGGCGCTTCAAACCGGCGTTGCCGTTTACGATTCGTTGCCGAAGTTCGTCCTACCCTATAAGAGTTCAGGAAGGAGTTCACGTTCGACGTGGGCAAGATCAATCGAGGCAATGGAGCGAGTTTTGGTGCAGTCGTCCTTCTTTTGGCTTCGATCGGAACTGCGCGTTCCGCCGATGTGCAGCAGAACCAAGCGGCGGTCATTCGCGGGGTGGATGCCGCAGTGCTGTCGCGAGTGAACCGCATTGCCGGGTATACGGTGACGGAGCACTACGCCGTTTACAGAGGCCAGGACGAAACTCACTCTGTGGCCGATATGACGGTGAAGACAACTTACCGAAGAGAGACCGGGAAGAGCTATGCGGTGATTTCGCAGGGCGGTTCGGCGATTGTGCGGCGACTCGGTCTCGATCCGCTTCTTGAAAGCGAAAAGAACATCAACCTTCCAGGGAATATTGAACACTCGTGGATCAACTCAGCGAATTATGAGATGACACTGAAGCCGGGAACTCAACTGCTGGATGGGCGCGCATGCCTGGTTCTTGCCATTCAACCCAAGAGAAAGGCGCCGAATTTGCTTATTGGTACTGTTTGGGTGGATGCGAAGGACTATTCGATCGCGCGACTGGAGGGTGTGGCTTCAAAGGCGCCTTCCGTTTTTGCAGGCGTAACCCACATGATGCGGCAGTACGCCTATGTGGATGGGTTCTCCATGGCGACCCACGCCCGCGCCGAATCGAACACTTTTCTGTATGGCAAAACGGTTGTCACTATCGACTATAGCGGCTATCAAATTCAGGTTCGGCCGGGGACGTGAGGATCCGGATCGCGGTCTGAATCTGGCTTTGAGGGGTGGATGTCCCGAAGGGTGTCTGCCGGAGTGGAGTGACCGATGGCATTCCTTCAACACGGTGTCTGCTCTATACTGGGCTGCGTGACGCCGTTCTTCGGTGACTGGAAACTCGACGCCGCGCTTGGCTCCTGCCTGTTGCTGGGGCTGCGGCACGGGTTCGACTACGATCACCTGGCAGCGATCTCGGACATCACCGCGGTGCAGCGGAACTGGTGGAGTGGACTGCGCCTGGGGATGACCTACGCGCTCGGGCACGCATTCACGGTGGCGGCACTGGGAGTGGCCGTACTTGAGCTGCATTTGGGATTGCCGGAGGGTCTGGACCATTGGACCGAACGGTTGATCGGGCTGACGCTGATCCTGCTGGGCGTTGGAGTGGTAGCGGGCATTTTGCGCAAAGATGCGCACGGCCACACACACAGCCGGATTGAGAGCCGGTTGGCGATTGCGATTAATGGCTTGTTGTGGATGGCGTGGCGGGTGCGGCGTATGTGGAATCCGCAAGCGCTGCATCCGGAGCGGTTCCAGTGGATGTACAACGGCAAGTCGGTGTTCCTGATCGGAATGCTGCATGGGATTGGCGCGGAGACCCCTAGCCAACTGGCGCTTTTCTTTCTGACTGCGAATCTTGGCGGGACTTCGCGGGGCATGCTGGGTCTTGCGGCATTTGCGGTCGGTCTGGTTACGATGAATGCCCTGATGACGGCTTCGATGGGCGGCGCTTTCCGGGCGAGCGGACACCATCCGCGGTTCTATCACGTGATTGCCTGGACCGGAGCGATTTACAGCTGCGTCATCGGCCTGATCTTCCTGTTTGGCATCTCGGACAAGCTGCCTGCGCTGAGCTGAGGGCGTGGTCCGGCTCAATGACTGGTCCGTGCGGACCTAGTCTGCCGCAACGGTCGGCGAGTTTTCAACTTGAGCAGTCCGGCTGCGCTCCTCATCGATGGCATTGAAGATTTCTTCTTCCCGACTGAAATGGAAAGAACTAGGCTGCGAGACAGGGCCTCTACGCTCTTCCGCCTTCGCGAGCAGGGCCAGATCCTGTTTTTCCGCGATGCGCAAGCCTTTGGCAATGAGTCGAGCGCGGATTTCGGATTCGGAGAGCGTGTTCGGGTCTGGTGCATCCTTTAGGAACTCGATCGCCCTGCGTGCGCCCAGTTCCCCATCATGGCGGGCGAGTCCGGCGAGCCCCGTACTGGCTTTGCGTGCCCAGCCGACGACGAACTGACCAGGGCGAACGGTGGCCGCAGCCGGATCCCATACTTCATAGGAAGCAGCGTTGGGTGAGGCGGTGTTGGGCTCGGTTGCGGCGGGCCTGGTTGCGTAGCCTTCGGGACCCATGGGAAGGCCAATCTGCGCATCGTGTAAGTCGCCGATGGCGAACAAGACGGTGTCGACGTCGAGAGCCGCCGTAGCATCGGTGACCCGTGCCGACGTAGCGCCATCGCTCTTGAGGACCAGATCATTCTCCGCGACGATCATCTGTGTCACCCGGCCTTCGGCATTGGTGAGAAACGATTTGGGCGAGGAGAGGAATCGGAACGAGAGGCGAGGCGAGACGGTTGCGAATCCCGGTTTGTTGAGTTGCGGAAAGTGCGAGGCGATGACCTTTTCCGGTGTGACATCCTGGCCGGCGTTGGCGCAGCGGTCTTTCACGCGCTCGAGCTCACCGATCAGCTCTTCGCGGGAGATGTGCGGCTCGACATGCTCGATTTCTTTTTTGTCGAACTTGACCTCGAGGGGTCCGCGACGGGCCACGATGACAACACTTTCGGTGTATTTGGCGGGCTTGTCCTGCAGCAGCCAGCGAGCGACGTCGATGGCGACATTGCCAACGCCGATGACGGCGATGTGCTTGTGCGCAGAAAAATCACGCGGAACATGAGATTCAAGCTGGTTGTAGTTGTAAACAAAGTCTTTGGACGCGTAGACACCTTTTGCATCTTCGCCGGGTAGGCCGAGACTTTTGGCGCCTTGGGCGCCGGATGCGAAGACGATCGCCGCGGGTCGAAATGCTTCAAGATCGGCAAGCGAGAGGTCGTAGGCTGCGCCGATTTGGACGTGGCCGAAGTAGTGAACGTTTGGAAGGTCGAGGGTTTGCACGAACTGCTTGCGAAGGCCCGACTTCATCTTGGTCTTAAGGGGGTAGATGCCGTACTGCGCGAGGCCACCGGGGCGAATATCGCGATTAAAAATAAAGGTTTCATACCCTGAAAGAGCGATCTGCCGGGCAGCGAACATGCCGGCCGGCCCAGCCCCCACGACGAAGACACCCTTCATTCCTGACTCCCTACGATTTTGGACTCAAGTGTGACGGCCCTGTACCGCCAATCTTTCACAACACGCACAGCAGTGGCCCGTGTAACTTCAGCTAATCCAATTATCGCAGCCGGAGAATCCTTTCGGGACGGGAACAAACGGACCACCGGCACCAAAGTCCGCCATGCGGGAAGGAATCGCTGGCAAATGCCGCTTCGGCCAGAGAAAGAAACTCCCAGGGTGACTGAAGCGTGAGGCGCAGGAGTGCCAGCCAGTGGGATGGGGTTTCGCCCCAAGTGATGAATGTCACTAAGGGTTCGTAGGCCCCTCTTTTAGAACTAGACTAGACGCACCGCGAAATCGCAGACAGGCGCGCCGCTGCCAGTCCGTCTGCCCATGGAGGAACCGTGCCAGCCCTGCTCCCTCCGCCGCTACCAAGCGACGACAAACGTTGGAAGATCGTGAACGGCACCATGCGGAAGAATGGATTTGCCCGCCACGCGCTGATCGAAACGCTCCACACTGTCCAGTCTTCGTTTGGTTTTCTTGACGACGAGGCAATCAAATTCGTGGCTCAGTCGCTGCACGTGCCACTCAGCCAGGCCTATGGCGTGGTGACGTTCTATCACTATTTCAGCCTGAAGCCGCCGGGAAAACATACGATGACGATCTGCACCGGGACGGCCTGTTACATCAAGGGGACGGACAAATTGGTCGCGGCAGCCGAAAAGCGTCTCGGCATTCCCCAGGGCCAGACCACCAAGGACGGCAAGATCAGCCTAATGACGGCGCGCTGCGTGGGCGCCTGCGGGCGCGCTCCGGTGGTGTTGACTGACGGCGAGTTGCAGGGCCAGATGGCCGGCGACGAAATGCTGGCGCAACTGGAAAGGTGGGCTGTGGAATGACTGTCGAAGAACTAGAACAGATCGCCGAATCGGTTCGCCAGGAGAATGCGAAGTTCGATCATGAGATCAACGTTTGCATGGGCACCGGTTGTTTGAGCCAGCACTCGGATCGGTTAAGGGATGCGTTGACGGCGTCGGTCGAGTCCTCTGGCAAAAAGGCATTTGTACGCCGCACTGGGTGCATGGGATTGTGCGCCGCTGGACCGCTGGTTCTGGTGAGCCCCGAAGAGAGGCTTTACCAGCACGTAAAGGCAGAGCATGCCGACACGGTGGTCGGCAGCCTGGATGGCGAACCCGTAGCGGAGCTGCAGTGCAATCTGCGCGAGCATTTTGACCAACAGGTGCATGTGGTGCTGGAGAACTCCGGCAAGATCGATCCAGAGAAAATCGATGACTACATCGCCCGCGACGGCTACCTTGCCTTGTTGACGGCCCTGACCGACATGACTCCCACGGGCGTGATTCATCAGATCACCGCCAGCGGGTTGCGCGGTCGCGGAGGCGGCGGGTACCCCACAGGATTGAAATGGGGTACGGTCGCCAAGGCCACCGGGGACATCAAATACGTGATTTGCAACGGCGACGAGGGCGACCCCGGCGCATTCATGGATCGCAGCGTGCTTGAAAGCGATCCGCAACGCGTGATTGAAGGCATGGCCATCGCGGCTTACGCAGTGGGTGCGAGCAAAGGCTACATCTATGTGCGGGCGGAGTATCCATTGGCGGTGGCCCGGCTCCAGAATGCTTTGCGCGACGCTCGACGCCGCGGATTGCTGGGAAGCAATATCGGGAACACGCCCTTCAATTTCGATGTAGAGATCCGTCTCGGAGCCGGAGCTTTCGTCTGTGGCGAGGAGACAGCGCTGATCGCGTCCATCGAAGGAAAGCGCGGCACTCCCAAGCCGCGCCCACCTTACCCGGCGGTCAGTGGTCTTTGGGGAAAGCCCACACTCATCAATAACGTCGAAACCTTTGCCAATATCGCGCCCATCATTCGCAAGGGCGGCAAGTGGTTCGCCAGTATGGGTTCGGCCAGAAGTAAAGGCACAAAAGTCTTTGCCCTCACAGGCAAGATCACCAACACCGGACTGGTCGAAGTGCCCATGGGGATCAAGCTCCGCGAGATTATTGAGGTAATCGGCGGCGGCGTTCCGGACGGGCACAAATTCAAGGCCGTCCAGACCGGCGGTCCGTCGGGCGGGTGCATTCCCGCCGACATGCTGGATCTAGGCGTCAGCTATGACGCGCTGATGGCAGTCGGGTCGATCATGGGCTCAGGCGGCATGATCGTCATGGACGATACCTCGTGCATGGTCAACGTGGCCCGCTTCTTTATCGAGTTTTGCATGACCGAGTCCTGCGGCAAGTGCATCCCCTGCCGCGCCGGCACAGCGCAGATGCACACCCTGCTTACACGCATCTGCAACGGCTCCGGCACCATGGACGATCTCGATCTGCTTGTCGATCTGTGCAGCACCGTGAAGGAAACCAGCCTGTGCGGGTTGGGCCAGACCGCGCCCAACCCGGTACTCAGCACGCTTCGGTACTTCAAGAAGGAGTACATCGAGCACATCGTGCATAAGCGTTGTCCGGCGGGCGTCTGCAACATCGAAGCACCGGTGGCTACCGAATCCGCCGTGGAGGTGTTGGCATGAGCACCAGCGTGGATGTAAAAACACTCCTCATCGACGGCCAGGAAGTCAGTGCGCGCTCCGGCCAGACCATCCTGGAAGTGGCGAAGGAAAACGACATTTATATCCCCACTCTTTGCCATCTCGACGGCCTCAGCGATGTGGGTGCATGCCGCTTGTGCGTGGTGGAGATCAAGGGCGGAAACAAGCTGCTTCCTGCCTGTGTGACCTCCGTCTTTGAAGGCATGGAAGTGAGCACGAATACAGAGCGGCTGCAGCGGCATCGCCGCACCATCCTCGAACTCCTCTTTGCCGAGCGCAATCATATTTGCTCGGTCTGCGTTGCCAACGGCCACTGCGAGTTGCAAACCCTCGGCCAGGAACAGGGAGTGACGCATGTCCGGTTGCCCTATCGCAATCCCGAACTGCCTGTGGATGCCTCGCATGAACGGTTCACTATCGACCACAATCGCTGCATCATGTGCACCCGTTGCGTCCGCGTCTGCGCGGAGGTGGAAGGCGCACACGTATGGGACGTGATGGGCCGCGGCATCGACTCCCGGATCATCTCCGACCTGCATGAGGAATGGGGAAAATCCAGTTGTACGCGGTGCGGCAAGTGCGTGCAGGTATGCCCTACGGGCGCGCTATTCGATAAGGGAAAGGTCGGCTCCGATCATCCGAAGTACCCCGACTTCCTCCCGTACCTGAACATGATGAGGGAGGCACAATGAGCAAATTGAAACTGGCAACGGTGTGGCTCGATGGCTGTTCTGGCTGTCACATGTCTTTCCTCGATATGGACGAGAGATTGATCGAGCTGGCGGAGTTCGTTGATGTGGTCTACAGCCCGATCGTCGATACGAAGCAGTTCCCCGACGCAGTGGATATCGCTCTTGTGGAAGGAGCTGTAGCTTCTGTCGACGACGAGAAAAAGATCAAGAAGATTCGCGCGCATTCGAAGCTTCTCGTCGCCATGGGCGACTGCGCGGTTGCCGGCAATGTTCCGTCAATGCGTAATCCCATTGGGCCGGAGGCGATTCTCAATCGAGCGTACAAAGAGAACGCCGATTTGCAGCAGCAAATCCCCTGTGTCGTGGTACCGAAACTGCTTCGCGTTGTCCGTCCGATCCATGAGTTTGTGAAGGTGGATGTCTTCCTGCCCGGATGCCCGCCTTCGGCCGATACCTTCCATGCAGCGTTGACTGCACTGGTCACCGGTGAGCCGCTGGATGTCCCGGCCCTCACGCGTTTTGGAGCTTAGAAAGCGGAGCCTGTCTCATGAACCAGACCATCACCATCGATCCTGTTACGCGCCTGGAAGGGCACGGCAAAATCACCATCCAGCTGAACGACCAGGGTGAAGTGGAGAACGCGAACTTTCACGTGACGCAGGTGCGCGGCTTTGAAAAATTCTCCGAAGGCCGGCCTTTTTATGAGATGCCGAGCCTTATGGCGCGCATCTGCGGCATCTGCCCCGTCTCGCACCTGATTGCCTCTGCCAAGGCCTGCGAAGCGATTATGTCGGTACGCATTCCGCATTCTGCGGCACAATTGCGGCGGATGTTGAACCTGGCGCAAATGGTGCAGTCCCACGCGCTCAGCTTTTTCTATCTCTCGTCGCCGGATTTGCTGCTGGGCATGGAGTCCGATCCGCAAATGCGACATATCTTTGGCGTGGTGGGCGCAAAGCCGGAACTCGGCCGCGCTGGAATCGCGTTGCGTCGTTTCGGGCAGCACATCATCGAGTTGCTCGGCGACAAGCGGATTCATCCCGGATGGGTGGTGCCTGGAGGCGTGACGGAACCATTGGCTCCTGCCAAGCGGGACGAGATTCTTGCCATGATTCCTGAGGCCTACACGAACATCAAACTAGCACTTGCCTGGTATAAACAGATTGCCGAAACCTTCGCTCCTGAGATCGAGGTCTTCGCGAACTTCGCTTCGCTCTATATGGGGCTCATCAATGAGGACGAGTCGATCGAATTCACCGATGGCGCGCTGCGATTGATCGATGCGCGCGGCGAGATTGTTGCGGACGGGATTACGGCGAATCTATTCTCCGAAGTGATTGGGGAAGCCGTGGAGCCCTACAGCTACACGAAATTCGCATACTACAAGCCGCTCGGCTGCCCGGAAGGCAGCTATCGTGTGGGTCCGCTGGCCCGTTTGAACATCGCCAAGAGCATGGGCACGCCGATGGCCGACGGCGAACTCAGTTTATTCAAGCAGATCTCGGACGACGGCCCTGTGCAGAGTTCCTTCTACTATCACTACGCGCGGCTCATCGACATTCTGTATGGAATCGAAAAGATCGAGCGTATCCTTACTGACCCGCTGATTCTCGATAAACATGTGCGCGCAACCGCTGGCGTGAACCGGCTTGAGGGTGCGGGGCAGGCGGAAGCGCCGCGCGGCACGCTGCATCACCACTACAAGGTGGATGAGAATGGACTGATGACTTGGGCGAACCTGGTGATTGCGACCGGCCAGAATAACAATGCCATGAACAAGGGCGTGCTGCAGGCCGCGAAGCACTACGTGAAAGACGGCAAGTTCACGGAGGGAATCCTCAATCGCGTGGAGGCGGTTGTCAGGACGTTTGACCCGTGCCTGAGCTGCTCGACGCATGCCTTCGGGCAGATGCCCCTTGCGATTTCACTCGTGTCTGCCGATGGCAACATTGTCGATCGCGTCGTGCGGTCGTAATTCAGATCTCCCAGGTCTCAAGATCGAGACTTGGGGCACCCAGTTCCGTGACTGATCGAACGATGCCTCAGACCGGCTGCCTCATTCTTGCTTGCGGGAATACGCTGCGCGAGGATGACGGCGTCGGGCCCTGGCTTGCTGCGTGGGCGTCTGAGAGGTTCCAAGCTCAGCCTGCTGTGAAGGTGATCGCGAGCCAGCAATGGACGCCGGAGCTGGCCTATGAAATTGCTCAGGCCGAGTCGGTAATTTTTGTCGACTGCGCGATGGAAGCGACACCTGGTTCCGTGAGTCTGACGGCAGTTGAGCCCGGTGGAGATGCGCTGGGGCTCGCGACGCATCATTTGGACGCATCACAACTGCTTTCGCTGAGCAAGGAACTCTATGGCGCGATGCCGCACACTTCCATGCTCCTAACTGTCGGTGCGGGATCGTTGGAACTGCGCCAGAACTTCAGCGATGCAGTGCGCGAGGCTCTACCTCATGCGTGCGCGCGCCTGGAGAAGGCAGTGCTGGGGCAGCTCGCAGAGTCCTAGCGGGCGTAACCGGCGAGCTTGAACGCGTAGGCATAATCTCCTTTCAACGCCCCGCGCAGTGCGATGCGCATGCCGTTCACCTGGACTTTGGCGCCGAGTTCGTTGTTGTCGCCGAGTTGCGTGATGACGACTCCCTGCTTTGCCGGCAAATCGTCGATGGTAATCGTCTGGCCCTTTGGTTTGCCCAGCACGGTTACGTAAAGGTCGTCGCCCTTGCGCGTGAAACGGAGGTCGTCGCCCTCCGCGCTCTTGCCTGCAGCCTTTGTCCAGGGAGTGGTGTCGTAGATGGCTTCGCCGTTCTGCCCGAGCCAGGCACCGAGGGCTTTCAGGCGCTCCATTTGGACGGGCGGGATGGTGCCATTGGCTTCGGGACCAACGTCGAGCAGCAGGTTTCCATTCTTGCTCACGATATCGACGAGCAGAGCGATGAGTTCGGCGGGAGCAATGGTCTCATTTTCTCCCTCGGCGCGGTTATAACCGAAGGAGCGTCCCAGGCCGCGACACTCTTCCCATTTTTTCTCGCTGATGTGGTCGAGCTTGGCGTATTCGGGCGAAGTGAAGTCGGCGTGTTTGATGCCGAAGCGGTCGTCGATCACACCGTCGGGCACGGCGTTGTAGTAATCGGCTTCGACACCGAGTGCGTCGCCGGTTTTGGGCCAGTCAATGTCGTTCCAAAGGATCGATGGATGGTAGCGTTCCATCAGTTCGTGGATCTGTGCATTGGCGTATTTGCCGTAGGCATCTGTTTCTGGCTTTACGGACTGATAGTCGGCGCTGGTCTCGATGGGGCCAGTATTGAAGGTCCAGTCGTAGCCGCCGGAGTAGTAGAGGCCCATGCGAAGCCCCTGCGCGCGAACCGCCTTCGTCAAGTCGCCGACGATGTCGCGCTCGGCGTGGAGCTGGCTCGGCTTGAGGCTGGGATTCGGATTCGGCGTCGCGCTGGGCCAGAGAGTGAATCCTTCATGATGCTTGCTGGTGAGAACGACATAGCGGGCGCCAGCGGCTTTGAAAATTGCGGCCATCGCGTCAGGATTCCACTTCTTCGATTCGCGATTGAACTCTGGCGCGAAGTCGTAGTAGCCGAAGTCGGCGCCGTAATGCTCGCGATGGTAGGCCTGGGTGGGCGAGCCGGGGACGCGCATCACGTTCAAGTACCACTCGGCGTACGGGTTGTATTTGATGTAGTCGGCGGAAGAAAAGTCGTGCTCGGGATGCGAGAGTGGCGCCCATCCCGGCACAGAATAGAGACCCCAGTGGATAAAGATGCCGAGCTTCGCGCCGGCGTACCAATCCGGCAAGGGATGCCGGTCCAGCGATTCAAGAGTCGGTTCATATTTGACGGGTGCTTGCGCAGAACACCGTGCGCCGAAGGAGATGAGTGTCATGGAGATCAGAGCGGCGAAGCAGTTCAGTTTCATTTGCGGCCTCGGAAAGAAGTCACACGCATGATACGGGACCGGGGTGCGAAGGCTGCGGACTTTCGCCATTGCCATCCCAAGACGCTGCAGCATTGGTTCGATGTACCTAGACAAGAGGTAGGTGTCGATCTTCCCGGTGGAATGTTGAAGGGTCGGCAGATGTGCATTGCGGTAGGTCTGAGTAACGGCGCCAAAATTGGAGTCAATTTTGGTCCGTTACGAAGCGGAATTCTCAAGGCTCACCGTATGTTCGAGAGCCTTCCTGACATCGGTTTCGGTGGGATAATCTGTGCCTGAAAAGAACACCGAGCGATACCTGTTTTCTGCCCGGTGGAGCCGACTTCATTGAACCGAACCTCCCAGGAAAACCCCCTTCGCCCGTCGAACTCGGCGAATGCTACCATGCTGATACCGTGTGCGTTTGGTCTTCATCCCATCGCCTTTCCCAGCTTGAAGATTGCGGAATGCCGCAATTCTGCTCCAACGGGGTAATATGGGTTGGGATGAAGCGCTCTGTTCTACAAATTATTGATTCTAAAAGTGGCCCCGTAGCTCAGGTGGATAGAGCAGCAGTTTCCTAAACTGCGTGTCGGAAGTTCGAATCTTCCCGGGGTCACCATTGCACCTTCTCGGATCGGGAGCGCGAACTCGGCCCCAAACGTTTACACCGCACGGACCGCAACCGAAGCTACGCGGCTTGGCGGCGGTCCTCTTTCAGTCTTCGTTCCAATCGAGCCGCTAGCAGTTTCTTTGCCCGTTCGAGACTGCGTATTCTGGAGGCGCTCAAATGTCTGCCCGCGTAAGCAATGTAAAAGGACAGCATTCGCATTCCGTTCGCGGGACCGTCTGGATAGGTCTCTTTGGACGCAAGCAACTCAGCAATCGTTTCAGGGGACTTTGAAAACAGACCGGCCGGAATCTCCAGAGAATCGGGTTTCATCTTCTTACCTCTCTCACCATGCCGTTCATAGAAAAATGTCGAAAATGCCCGGAATAAACCGGCATCTGTCCGCAGACAGGATGACCAGGACCGGGTTTCGCTGTTCCCCTGGGCTCAGACGTGAACCTGAGGCATGGACGAAGCGGCGCTCCGCCCATGCTCTTCTGGTGCCTATGCAGCGTGCAAGGCCTGCTGGTTTACCTTTTTCGAAATATCAGTCAATTTTTTGTCTGCAGCTTTTTCTTCCTCAAGTGTCTCTTCCAGCAGCCGCACGATTTGCTCTTGTTTGAGGCGCTCCGCGTAAGACCGGACGGTACCATACACCGCCATCTCGTAGTGTTCGACTCGCTGTGCACCCGAGATCAGGGCTGCGTCGCGCACGTTCCCCTCTCCTGTCTCTTTGATCGCTTCGGAGCCCTCGCTAAGGATTCCTTTGATCCCATCACAGGTCTTCCCTTTGGGACTGGCGCCAAGAATCTCGAACACTTGCTCCAAGCGCCGAACATGGCCTTCGGTTTCCTTCAAATGATGTTCGAATGCGCTTTGCAACTCTTTGGATGAAGCTGCTTCGGCCAGTTTTGGAAGGGCTTTCGTGATTTGGTTTTCTGCTGAATAAAGATCCTTCAGTTCCTCGACGAAAAGCTTCTCGATCGTATCTACGCTCATATCATCCCTCTGGATTTGGTGGTGGTCGCTTACCTTGTCCCTGTGATGCGAGGGCGCTGAGGGGTGTTGCTCTTTGCACCGGAGGCCTACTCGGCGGATATTGGTCGCTTCAATCGGCAAAGGCTGCGTCGAAAAAATCATCATTTGGCCAATTCGCTCGCGTTTGAGTCCTGCGCAGCATGTGCAATCAGCTTGGGAGACGACGGGACGGCAATGGATCGAGAGACTCGGCTGGATCGGATCTAAGGCATCAGTCCATGTTCGAGTTCCTCGAAGCTAGAGGACAAA
Organism: uncultured Acidobacteriaceae bacterium; assembly: GCA_963745845.1. Classification (GTDB taxonomy): domain Bacteria; phylum Acidobacteriota; class Terriglobia; order Terriglobales; family Acidobacteriaceae; genus Telmatobacter. Next base: position 2,404,191 of record CAVUZE010000008.1, read on the forward strand.
TCGAGATGCAGAGTAGAATCCAATAAGAACAAAGCCTTCATTCACGTACGTCGCTTGCCACGGATCCCCTGATTGCGACTATTTGCACTTTTCTTTCGTCCTATACAAGGTCGAGTTGACGCATATTTCAGCTTCTGCTGTCGAACAAGAATCTCCCAGGTTCTTGCCTTTGAGGACACCAAATTTGTAGAGAAGGGTGTTTTCTTGAGATGGGTGCCACAGAGGTTGTACGTTTAATAGCGCAGCGTTTTGCGCAAGAAATCGGATTGGTAAGCGGGACCCTGTCACGCCCCTTCCGGTTCGGAACACAAGAGAGAAAATGGACCAGCAACCTTCTGCTTCGCAAGCTTCTCCGACGAGACAGCCTGCCCAGGACACTTCAACCCCAGCAGTTCAACGCCGTCATCGCTGGGTCTGGGTAGTTGTTCTACTTCTTTTCGGACTCCTGTTTTACTGGGCAATCAGCCAACATAGCAAGACGCAAGCGGCGGCGACAGGCGGCGGAAGGCGCATGATGACCGGCGCCGTACCTGTCACCATTGCGACTGCACAGTCCGGGACCATCGGCGTCTATTTGGATGCCATTGGCACGGTGACGCCGCTCTACACGGACTCCATCACGGCTCAGGTTACCGGTGTTATTACGGCGGTGCATTACCGCGAGGGGCAATATGTTCGCAAAGGCGACCCGCTGGTCGATATCGATCCGCGACCCTATGCCGCACAGTTGGCGCAGGCGCAGGGGCTGCTGGAACGCGACCAGAATCTGCTCGCGGAAGCGGAGATGGACCTCGAACGCTACAAGCAAGCATGGGCCAGGAACGCGATTCCGCGCCAGACGCTGGAAGATCAGGAAAAGATCGTGCTCCAGGATCAGGGAACCGTGAAGAACGACCAGGGCACGGTTCAGTATGACCAGGTACAACTGGATTACTGTCACATCACCTCGCCCATCTCCGGTCGCGTGGGATTGCGATTAGTGGATCCTGGCAATCTGGTCACGGCAAATTCCACAACGACTCTGGTCGTGGTTACCCAAACGCAACCAATCACGGTCATTTTCACGTTGAACGAAGACAATCTGCCTCAAGTCCAGCAGCATTCGAAGGGCGGGCAGCAACTCAAAGTCGAGGCTTACGACCGAACCCAGCAGAGACTTTTGGAATCAGGCAAACTGACCACGATCGACAACCAGATTGACACGACGTCCGGCACAGTAAAGCTGCGCGCTGCATTCGACAACAAAGACGGGATCCTCTTCGCCAATCAGTTTGTCAACACCCGTCTCCTGGTCAACACGCTGACGAACCAGACGCTGATTCCCTCTTCCGCGATTCAGCACAACGGCAGCACCGACTTCGTCTACCTGATCACAGATTCAAAGACGGGCAAACCGCCTGCGAATCCGCAAGACTGCTCGCCACAGCAGATCTGCAAAGCGGCGATGCGGAACGTGAAGAGCGGGAATTCAGACAAGGGCAATACCGCGGTACAGGGACTTCAGCCGGGAGATGTGGTGGCCAACAGCAGCTTTGAAAAACTGCAGAATGGCTCGCAGATCACGGCTTCCAAAGTGAAACTGCCCTCCACTTCCGATTCGGCGGAGAGCGATGTTCCATGAATCCGTCCCGGCAATTCATTCTGCGGCCAGTCGCGACGTCGCTGCTGATGGCAGCTATTCTTCTGGTGGGCATCGTCGCCTTCTTTCAATTGCCGATTTCGGCATTGCCTGAGGTCGACTACCCGACCATCCAGGTTCTTACCTTCTATCCAGGCGCCAGCCCGGATGTAATGGCTACGACGGTCACGGCTCCTCTGGAGCGTCAGTTCGGCCAGATGCAGGGCTTGAGCCAGATGACGTCGACCAGCGCGGGCGGGGTTTCGGTGATCGTGCTGCAGTTCAACCTCTCGCTGAGCCTCGACATCGCCGAAGAGGAAGTCCAGTCTGCGATTAATGGCGGACAGAGCTTCCTACCCTCCGATTTGCCAACGCCGCCGGTCTATAACAAGACCAATCCCGCGGATGCTCCTGTACTGACGCTCGCTATCTCTTCACCCATGATGCCGCTTTCGCAGGTGGAGGACCTCGTCGATACGCGCCTGGCTCCGCGCATTTCGCAGTTGAGCGGAGTGGGACTCGTGAGCATCAGCGGCGGCCAGAAGCCCGCGGTGCGCATTCAGGTAAATCCGGTTCAGCTCTCCTCGTATGGACTCAACCTGGAGGACGTGCGCACGGCGCTCACGCAGGCCAGCGTCAATTCGGCCAAGGGAAACTTCGATGGACCACGGCAGGACTATCAGATCGACGCGAACGACCAGATCACAGAAGCGAACGGATACAAGAATGTCGTAATCGCCTATAGCAACGGCGCTCCCGTATTCGTGAAAGACGTCGCCAATGTGATCAACGGCGTCGAAAATACACGGCAGGCGGCTTGGATGAATCAGACGCCCGCAGTTATTTTGAACATTCAGCGCCAGCCTGGCGCCAACACGATCACCGTCGTCAAGCGGATTCGGGCCATTCTGCCGCAGCTTGAGGCCAATCTGCCGGTTTCAATGCAGGTGACGACCATGACCGACATGACCACCAGCATTCAGTCCTCGGTGAACGACGTTGAGTTCGAGCTGATGCTGACGATTGCGCTGGTCGTGATGGTTATCTTTCTTTTCCTGCGCAGCCTCCGCGCGACGGTCATCCCCAGCGTGGCCGTGCCATTGTCGCTGGTAGGAACGTTTGGGGCCATGTATATGCTGGGGTACAGCCTCGACAACCTCTCGTTGATGGCGTTGACGATTTCCACGGGCTTCGTCGTCGATGACGCGATCGTGATGATCGAGAACATTTCGCGATACCTCGAAGAGGGCATGGCGCCGCTGGAGGCGGCGCTGAAAGGCGCAGGGCAAATCGGATTCACGATCGTTTCGCTCACAGTGTCCCTGATCGCCGTGCTGATTCCCCTGTTGTTCATGGGCGATGTTGTCGGGCGCCTTTTCCGAGAATTTGCCGTAACCTTGGCCGTCACCATTGTGATCTCAGCCGTGGTTTCGCTCACACTCACGCCGATGATGTGCGCGCGTATTCTGAAGCACACTCCTGAGGAGCAGCAAACCCGTTTCTACCATGCGTCGGAAAAGATGTTCACCAACATGATCGCCTTTTACGGGCGAACACTGAAGGTGGTGCTGCGCTATCAAACCATCACTTTGCTGATCGCCGCGGCAACGCTTGTCCTGACGATTGTCTTGTACATTTACATTCCCAAGGGCTTCTTCCCTGTCCAGGACACTGGGGTGATTCAAGGCATCACGCAGGCGTCTCAGTCGATCTCTTACACCGACATGGCGATCCGGCAACAGGAGATTGCGCGTGTCATTCTTGCGGATCCTGCCGTCGAGAGCATCTCTTCGTTTATCGGCGCAGACGGAATCAACACCACGCTGAACAGCGGGCGTATCTCGATCAACCTGAAGCCGCTCGACCAGCGCCACATGAGCGCGTCCGACGTGATTCGCCGCTTGCAGAGCAAAATGCAGCAGGTCTCTGGAATTCAAATTTACATGCAGCCGGTGCAGGACATCACCGTCGACGATCGCGTGAGCCGCACGCAATACCAATACACTCTCGAAGATCCCGACACGGACGAACTGAATCAATGGACCGGCAAATTTGTCGCGGAGCTCAAGAAGCTGCCGGCGCTGGAAGATGTCGCGACCGATCAGCAGATGGGAGCGCGCGCGATCTCGCTCATGATTGACCGCGTGACCGCTTCGCGCTTGGGAATCGCACCGACTACGATCGACAACACGCTCTACGATGCCTTCGGCCAGAGGGAAATCAACACCCTCTACACACAGCTGAATCAGTATCACGTCATCCTCGAGACACAGCCGGAGTGGCAGAAGAATCCTGCCAAGCTTGGTGATCTGTACATCCAAGGGAACGCATCTTCGGGAGCGAGCGGAGCAGGGGCAGCAACCTCCTTTTCCTCTTCGGCTTCAGCATCTGCAGGCTCAAACGCACTCACCACATCCATAAAGTACACACCATCGTCTGCTGTTTTGACGAAGCCTGCTTCGGCGCTAGCGGGCGCCACATCCGCGGGCACGTCCTCTCAAAACGGGGGGACCACTGCGGGAAGCACTCCCAACACCGCCACCAGCGCCACCAGCGCCAACGCGATTCCTCTGAGCGCCTTCACAACGGCTTCGCCTATGACCGAGGCCCTGTCGATTAACCATCAGGGCCAGTTCCCTTCTGTTACGGTTTCGTTTAACCTCGCGCCTAACGCCTCGTTGGGAACAGCGATCACGGACATCGATAAAGTCACCAAGAAGCTCAATTTCCCGCCGAGTCTTCAGGCTGACTTTCAAGGAACCGCCGCTTCTTTCAAGAATTCGCTCTCCAACGAAGCCCTGCTCATCCTTGCCGCCCTGGTCACCGTCTATATCGTCCTCGGCGTGCTCTATGAAAGCTTCATCCATCCGATTACGATTCTTTCCACGCTGCCGTCCGCGGGTGTGGGCGCTCTGCTTGCCTTGATTATCTGCGGCCAAGATCTTTCGGTGGTCGCCATCATCGGAATCATTTTGCTCATCGGCATCGTAAAGAAGAACGGCATCATGATCGTCGACTTTGCGCTGGAGGCAGAACGCGAGCAGGGCAAGTCATCGGTTGACGCCATCTACGAAGCCAGCCTCCTGCGCTTTCGTCCCATCATGATGACGACTATGGCTGCGCTGCTCGGCGGCATCCCGCTTGCGGTCGGCACAGGCCTGGGATCGGAGTTGCGCCGCCCGCTCGGCATTGCGATGGTGGGCGGACTGTTGCTCAGCCAGGTCCTGACCCTCTACACCACGCCGGTGATCTATATCTTCTTCGACAGAATCGGTGAGCGGATCACCGGCCACAGGCTGTCGCACGTCGCGAAGGGCGACGAGCGGCAGGCGACCGCGGGACACGCATGAGTCTATCTTCCCCATTTATCAGACGGCCGGTCGGCACCACACTGCTTACCATCGCAGTGGCGATAGCGGGCGCCGTGGCCTACACTGTCTTGCCTGTTTCCCCGCTCCCACAGGTGGACTTTCCCACCATCAGTGTCAATGCCAGTCTTCCCGGCGCCAGCGCGCAGATCATGGCCGCGTCCGTTGCCACGCCGCTCGAACGCCAATTCAGCCACATCGCCGGCATCACGGAGATGACCTCGTCCAGTTCTCTCGGCAGCACCGGCGTGACGCTGCAATTCGATCTCAGCCGCAATATCGATGGCGCTGCGCGCGACGTACAAGCAGCCATCAACGCCGCTCGCACCTATCTGCCCATCAATCTGCCCTCGAATCCTTCGTATCGCAAGGTCAATCCGGCCGACTCGCCCATCATGATTCTTGGCCTGACCTCGGACAAGTATGACGTCACCAAAGTCTACGATCTGGCATCGACCGTTTTGGAGCAGAAGCTCTCGCAGATTCAAGGCGTAGGTCAGGTCAATGTAGGCGGAGGCGCGACTCCCTCGGTGCGCGTCGAAGTCGATCCCAAAAAACTCGAAAGCTTCGGCATGACGCTGGGCACCGTTCAATCGGTTCTCAGCCTGCAAAACTCGCACGAACCGCGCGGCCAGCTTTCCGATGGAAATGTCACCGCCGACATTATCACCAATGACCAGATCTCACTAGCTGATCAGTACAAGCCTCTGATCGTCGGCTACCACAATGGCGCGGCCGTGCGGCTCTCGGACGTAGCCGATGTTGTGAACTCGACGCAGAATCTCCGCACTGCCGGGTACATGGACGGCACCAGAAGCGTCACCATCATCATCTTCCGGCAGCCCGGCGCCAACATCATTCAAACCGTGGACCGCATCAGGGCGCAGTTGCCGTTTCTCGAGGCCATTCTTCCCAAAGGCATCAAAACGACCCTCGTTCTCGATCGCACGACAACCATCCGCGCCTCGGTGCAAAACGTCGAGCGGACCCTCATCGGCTCCGTCATCCTCGTGGTGCTCGTTGTCTTTGTCTTTCTGCGCAGTCCTCGCGCCACGCTGATTCCCAGCGTTGCCGTGCCGGTCTCCCTTATCGGCACCTTCGCGATAATGTTCATCTTAGACTACAGTCTCGACAACCTCTCCCTCATGGCGCTCACCATCTCCACCGGGTTTGTCGTCGACGACGCCATCGTGGTGATGGAGAACATCACACGCCATCTGGAGAGCGGCATGGGGGCCTTCGAGGCGGCCCTCCAGGGTGCGGAAGAGATCGGCTTCACGGTCTTCTCCATAAGCATGTCGCTCATTGCGGTGTTTATCCCCATCCTCATGATGGGAGGCATCGTCGGCCGGCTCTTCCGCGAATTCGCGGTTACCCTCTCAACCGCCATCGTCGTCTCCATGGTGATCTCGCTTACCACGACCCCCATGATGTGCGCGCATCTGCTCAAGTCCCACTCCCAGGGCGAGAAGCACAACTGGTTCTACCGCACCAGCGAAAACTTCTTCGACGGCTTACTCCGCATCTACCGCCATTCTCTCGCCTGGGCGCTCGACAACCCAGGACTCATCCTCATCGTCCTGGCCCTCACCGTCGCGCTCAACATCGTGGTGATTGTGCGCATCCCCAAGGGCTTCTTCCCCCAGCAGGACACAGGAGTCATGGTGGGCATGGTTCAGGGCCCCCAGGATGCTTCCTTCCCCTTCATGAACTTTTCCGCCAAAACGATGGTCGGCGTCATCAAAGCCGATCCTGCAGTCGAGCATGTCAACGCCTACACCGGCTCCGGCAACGGCGGATTCATCTTCGTCGCGCTCAAACCGCTCGGCCAAGAACGCAAAGCCACCGCCATGGAGGTGATCAATCGCCTGCGTCCCAAGATGAACCGTCTGCCCATCGCCTCGGCCTTCATGCAGCCCGCACAGGATCTTCGCATTGGTGGACGAAGCAGCGCGGCGCTCTATCAGTACACGATTCAGGCAGACAACGTTGCGGACCTTTTCCATTGGGGCCCGATTCTGCTGACAAACATGAAGAAGCTGCCAGGGCTGCTGGATGTCAATACCGACCAGCAGAACGGCGGCTTGCAGGAGTTGCTCACTTACGATCGCGTTACGGCTGCGCGGCTCGGCCAGACCGCACAATCGCTCGATCAGTCGCTCTACAGCGCATTCGGACAATCGGAAGTTTCGGTCATTTACACCCAGCTCAACCAATACTACGTCGTGATGGAAGTGGCGCCGCAATACTGGCAGAATCCGTCGCAGCTGAACAATATCTATTTCAAACCGCCTTCTTCGTCCTCAAGTTCGGCGAGCGCCGGGCTCAATACAGTATCTCCGCTCTTCAGCGTGATGAAGCCCAAGACCGGCACGACACCCCTGCAGGTGAATCACACGGGGCTATTCCCTTCCGTCACGGTCTCGTTCAACCTGGCCAATGGGATGTCGCTCAGCGATGCGACGCTCGAAGTATCGCGCATGGAAACGAGCCTTGGGATGCCATCCACGATTCACGGGTTCTTTGCCGGCACCGCAGAGGCGTATCAGCAGTCGCTTGCCAGCGAGAAGTATCTCGTGATCACAGCCCTGCTGGCGGTTTACATCGTGCTCGGCATTCTCTACGAGAGCCTGATCCATCCGCTCACAATCATTTCTACGCTGCCCTCTGCCAGCGTCGGCGCCATGCTGGCTCTCATGCTCTTTCAGATCGATCTGAACGTCATCTCCATCATCGGCATCATTCTGCTCATCGGCATCGTCAAAAAGAATGCGATCATGATGATCGACTTCGCTCTTCAGGCGGAACGCCAGGAAGGCAAGAGCACATACGATTCGATCTTCGAGGCCTGCATGCTCCGCTTCCGGCCGATTCTCATGACCACCATGGCGGCAATTTTCGGCGCATTGCCGCTGGCCTTTGGCAGCGGCACAGGATCCGAATTGCGCAGGCCCCTCGGCATCACGATCGTGGGCGGCTTGTTGCTGAGCCAGTTGTTGACGCTCTATACCACGCCCGTCGTTTATCTAGCCATGGACCGGCTGCGGCTGCGGGCCTCAGGCAGATCCAGAGAAATGGCGAACCCCGAGACCGCAAGGGCCACGTCCTGATTGAGAGAGACTATGAAACGATTCGCGCGTAAACCCATCGCAGCCCTTTCCGCAATCGCCGGCGCCTCCGCGCTCATGGGCTTGATCGGCGGCTGCCGCGTCGGGCCGCCGTATCACGCCCCGACACCTCCAGCGGTGACGGCCGCGAACTACAAGGAGTCCACGATCAATTTTCAGGACGCCGATGGCTGGAAGGTTGCCAGTCCGCAAGATGCGATGATCCGCGGCAACTGGTGGGAGATTTTCAACGAGCCCGAGTTGAATGATCTGGAGAGCCAGCTGAATATTAATAACCAGAACATCAAGGTTTCGTTCGAGAACTTCATGGAAGCGCGCGCCGTGATTGCCGAGGCGCGGGCCCAATTCTGGCCTACTATCACTGCGAATCCCGGCTGGAATCGTTCGCGCTCGTCGTCCAACCTTCGCAACTCATCGCAGGCAAATACCGGCCAAACCTCCACACTTTGGACCGCCCCGCTCGAAGTCTCCTGGACTCCGGATCTCTTTGGCAAGATTCGCAACGAAGTCCGCGAGGCGAAATACAGCGCGCAAGCCAGTGCCGCCGATCTTGAGCTCGAAAAGCTCACGGAACAGGCAAGCCTCGCACAATACTACTTTGAGATTCGCGGTCAGGACATGCTGCAAAGGATTTTGAATGACACGGTGGCCGCGGACCAGAAGGCTCTGGATGCGGCGCAGGGGGCATTTGACACAGGCACAGGAGACTACATTTCTGTCGTCGAGGCGAAGGCCACTCTCAAATCGGCACAGTCTTCGGCCATCAATGTAGGGCTGTCGCGCGCTCAGTACGAGCATGCCATTGCCATGTTATTGGGCAAGGTTGCGACGGACTTCTCGATTCCCGTAAAGCCGATGCTCTACGTGCCTCCTGCCATCCCCACCGGCGTGCCCTCGCAACTAGCGGAGCGCAGGCCGGACGTTGCCGCTGCCGAGCGCACGATCGCTGCTGCCAACGCGACCATTGGCATTGGCTACGGCGCGTTTTTCCCGCAGGTGACGATCTCCGCCTCAGGAGGATATGAGAGCTCGCTTCTGAAACACCTGTTCGATTGGCCAAGCCGTTTCTGGTCCATCGGTCCTTCTGCCTCACAGGTGATCTTCGATGGTGGTCTTTACCGCGCCGAGCTGCACCAATATGAGGCCACCTATAACGCAGATCTGGCGACCTATCGCCAAACCGTCCTGACTGCCTTTCAGCAGGTTGAAGACGCCATGGCGGGAACGCGCGTCTATTCGCAGCAGATTCTCCGCCAGCAGGAAGCGGTTAAATCTTCGCAGGAGTTTCTGGACCTCGAAATGCAGCGCTACAACACGGGCGTCGATCCCTATGTCGACGTCGTCACGGCCCAGACCACTCTGCTGAGCAATCAGGTCACCCTGAATTCAATTCAGGTTCAAGAGATGCTCTCGGCTGTGCAACTGGTCCAGGCGCTCGGTGGTGGATGGGATCGGAGTCAATTGATGACTCCTGCTCAAGTTGGCGCAAAGGTTCCGAGCAGCGACTATTCGATGCAGCATTGATCCCGAAGCGCAGCAACCTCTGAGTGACAACGCCCTAGGCGCAGGGACTATGCGATGGCCTCCCAGGACCTCGAGCTGGCCGATCGGAAGACCGCTTCAATGACCTTCATGTTCCTGATGGCTTCTTCAAGAGGGACAGGAACCTCGGTGTCCTCGAGGATCGCCTTCGAGAACTGGTCCCCTTGCAGCGTGTACTGGTCGCAGATCGGGAACTCCTCGGTCACAAGGTCGGCTCCGAAGAGATCGCCGCCATCGATAAAGATGCGCGTCGGACGATCCTTCGGCGCATTGAATGGGATTTCGATTTCGACTCGTCCTTTGGTTCCGAAGAACTGCACTCGCTGATACGGCACGAACTGCGTGCTGCAGGTGAAGATCGCCTGGCCGCTTTGAAACTCAAGAATAGCCGAAGTCAGCCGGTCGGTATGCATTTGAGGATCGCGATCGATGCAGCCGACGACGCGCACAGGTTCCGCGCCAAATGCATAGCGGGCCGCCTGAATGCAGTAGCATCCGATATCGTAAAGCGCGCCGCCGCCCGAGTCCACCAGGTTGCGAATGTTGGCCGGATCGACGTTAAAATAGCTGAAACATCCCATGACGCAGTGGAGTTGCCCGATGCGACCCTCCTCAATGAGCGCTTTCGTACGCGGCCACTGTGGATGGCTGCGAATCATGAATGCCTCTCCAATCTTGACACTCGTGCGCTCGCGAACAGTCAGGAGCGATTCTGCCTCAGCAACCGTGAGGCTGATTGGCTTCTCGCAGAGAACATGCTTGCCCGCCTCCGCAGCCTTGATTGTCCAGGGGACGTGCAGTTGATTTGGCAGAGGATTGTAAATGGCATCGACATGGGGATCGGCGATCAGTTCTTCGTAAGAACCGTATGCCGCTGGAATTCCAAGCTTGGCTGCAGTCTCTTTGGCTTTCGTGAGATTCCGCGATGCGATCGCGACCACGGTCGAGTACTCGCCCTGCTGCATAGCGGGAAGAACTTTGCGTACGCCAATCGAAGCGGTGCTCAGAACTCCCCAACGAATCTTCTTGCTCATGACGGCAATGATAACCTCAGCACCATTCGCGCCGTTACCCGCGCATGCGACTTACCTGAACGGACGGCCGCAATTCGACGCGCTTGGTCGTGATCGAAAGCTTAGCCGGGGTCAACTCGGGACCGTCCCATCCTTCTTTCACCGCCTCAATCCGAATTTCACCCGGCCGTTTCGTCGATTGCAGAATGACTTGCGCGAGGCCATTAAAGAGCGAGCGCTTGGGATCCTTGTCGCTCTCCTGGCAGTTAGGGTCGCCGTTGCCTACGCCGATCAAACTTCCCTCCCCCGAGACCTTGAAGCTGATGAGATTGTTTGCCGTCGGCACCGCGAGGCCATCCTTGTCGAGCGCCTCGACCTTAAGCACGGTCACGTCCTCACCGTCGGCATTGATCTCGGTCCGGTCTGCGGTCAGACGAATGGCCACCGTCGGACCAGTGGTCTCCCGTTTTTCCGTGAGAACAACTTTTCCATCTTTCGATCCGCGTGCCTCGATCGCCCCTTTTTCAAACTTCACCTTCCACTGCACATGGCCAAGGTGCGGAACCTTTTGGCTCCCAAGACTGTTGCCGTTGAGGAAGAGCTCAACTTCATCCAGGTTTGAGTAAACCCATACCGGAATCTCCTCGCCTTCCCTGCCCTCGAAATTCCAATGGGGAAACAAGTGAAGCGACGGTTCCTTGCCCCACCATGCTTTGTAGTAATAGAAGTAGTCCTTCGGGAACCCGCACATATCCACGATGCCAAACTGCGAGTTGATCGAAGGCCATCCATACGGCGTCGGCTCGCCGCGATAGTCGAAGCCCGTCCACGCATAGCCGCCCGCCTCCCAATCGCGCGTGCCATAAAATGTCCACCAATCCTCCGGCGTTTCGCCCCACGGTACAACGCCGTCATAGGAGTTCACCGTGTTTCGCAGGGAATCGGTTATGTACACCCCGCGCGTAGAGACCGCGCTCGATGTCTCCGAGCCGTAGATCTTCTTGGTCGGATTCTGCTTGTGATACCCATCCGGCATCTTCAGGTTGTAATTGAAACCGATGATGTTCAGTCCGAGCGAGACACCCTTTTGGTTGTTTCCATTTACTGCGGCTGAAACAACGCGCGTGGGATCGAGTTCGTGGCACCTGCGCGTCATGGCTGTTGCGATCTTCGCGCCTTCCTCTGCTTCTTCGTTCTGCAGAGTGAACTCCTCGTTGCCGATCGACCAGATGATGATGGACGGCGAGTTTCGGTAGCGCTTGATCATCGTTTCCAGTTGCGCCAGGCCTTCTGGATTCGAACTCATCTGCCGCGTCTCGCACATCATCGTCATGCCGAGGCGATCGCATGCTTCAACCCACTCGGGAGTCGGCATGTTATGCGAGGTACGGACGGAATTGCATCCCATCGCCTTGAGTACGCCGATTCGATACGCCTGCAGACGGTCCGGCAGCGCAGCGCCGACTCCTGCGTGATCCTGATGGTTGCAGGTGCCTTGAATCTTCATCGGCTTTCCATTCAGGGAGAATCCTTTTTCAGCATCGAACACAGCCGTGCGAATCCCAAAGCTTACGCGCTCCGCATCGCGAGCCGTCGACCCCGATGTAACCGTCACGATAGCCGAGTAGAGATTGGGCTCGTCGACGGACCAGAGCGCGGGATTCTCCAGTGTTGCCGATGCGTTGAAAGAAACTGGGCTATCGACGGGCACAGATTGCAGAGGAGCCTCCGCCGTGGCTACCACTTTTCCCGCAGCGTCGAGAATCTGCCAGTTGACCTTTGCGTTTTCGGGATCTTTTCCTTCGTTCACAACCACTGTGCCGAGCGCGAGCGTCGCTGTAGTGCCGGTCACGGCGCTGCGCACGACGCTGTCCCATTTGCCCAAGTGCAGCGCGTCGGTTTTGGTCAGCCACACGTGGCGATAAATGCCTGCGCCTTCGTAAAACCATCCGTCGCCAAAGCTCGCATCGACGCGCGCCACAATATAGTTCTTCGTGCCGAGTTCGAGGAAATCGGTGATATCGAACTGGAACGGCGCGTAGCCATTGTTGTTGCGGCCCACAAAACAGCCATTGACGAATACAAGCACATCGCGAAATGCGCCGTCGAACTCGACCGAGACCCGCCGGCCTTGATCCGATGCGGGAACCTCAAATTCGCGCCGATACCATCCCACACTCGTCTCCGGAAACCTCCGTCCAATTGGCTTGTAACCATGTGGACGCAGTGAACTGTCTCCTTCTCCTGAGTCGTCGTGCACAAACGGCAGCTCAACCGCCCAGTCGTGCGGCAGATTGAGCGAACGCCACTTCGAGTCGTCGAACTTCGCCTTGGCAAATCCAAAATCGCCCGTCTTGGCAAAATCAGCCTGTCCGTAGCCGAATCCCAAATCGCGCGCCGGATCGGTCGCGTTCCCAAACGTAAACTTCCAGCCGAAGTCGAAGAGCAGGTGCTCGCGAGGAGCGACCGCGGACAAAGCCTCGGCCGAAGTCGCGTCGGGGTATCCCGCCATCAATTCTGCTGTGCGCGCCCAGGCGGAACGCGCCATGAGAGAAGAAGCGGATAAGGCCAAACCGGAGCTAAGAAGGTCGCGACGAGAAAAACCAGGCATAAGATCCCTCATTTAGTTTTCAGTGATGAGTTGCGTGGGCATAGGAATTCAGCGATGCGTGGGCAACGCGCAACTATAAACCACAGGCCCGCGAAAAGTAAACGATTTCATTTCTGTTCCAACCGCGCTGCGCCCCGGTCCAACGACACCAGGTTCCATGGTCTGCTGTGTTAAATTCGAGACTGCAAGCAGCCGATCTGGAGAGGTGGCCGAGTGGCTGAAGGCGCACGCTTGGAAAGCGTGTTTAGGGGAAACTCTAACGTGAGTTCGAATCTCACCCTCTCCGCCAAGTACTTTAGAATCAATTTTTTACTTGAATTACAGTCCTCCATCGGGCAATGGCGCCACTCTACCTGAGCACCGCGCACCTGCGCGGGTCATCGTTTAGTCGTGTCGCCCCATCCGGTAATCGAGATACAGAACATGCGCCTTGATCTGATCGCCGGAGTAGTAGTCGGGCGACTGCGCCATCTTCAACATGTGAACAATGCTGCCGGGATTCCCGTTGGTCCACTCGACGAACTGGTGCAGAACATGATCGAGGTTTGAAGCCCATAGTCCCGTTCGGCTGGCCTCTCTCCGCGCAAATTCAAGAGCAATAGGCGGCGGAAATTCCTTCAATTCCAACCGCTCTTTCTTCCCTGCGCACATGGGCTGTAATGTGCCGATGTCCTCCATATGTGGCGTGCGCGCCACGAAGACGATTGGTGTTCGATCGAAGTAGTTGAGATCTTTAATCAGGCCGGTCACGACGCGTGACGGGCCTACAAGATGATCGAGAGCGAGAAGGAACGGATATTGTTCGAGCGACCGCTGCACAATCCCCTTTAGAGACAGAGTGCCCAGAGACGTGCAATCCGGTGGAAGACAGATTTCTGCTTTTCTAACCCGCCGAAGCTCTTCAATGAGTGCCAGCAATAATTCGCGCGGAGATCTCACCTGCGCAGCAAAAAGGACGAGTGGTTGCGTTTGGACAAAGCTCCGCAGTAGGCGTGTCTTGCCGACCGCTTCCGGTCCAAAAATCAGCATGGACTTCCGTCGCTGCGTCTGGGCCTGCAACCGCACCAATTCCTCGGTGCGCTCGACGACGGCGATATATTGCTGAGCATCGATGGGGCCGTTAACCGCCAACCCAGCCATGGTGGAGCCTCAGTTGGAGCGCATTAGACGAGCGCCATAACGTCACTTTCTAAGCGATCGAGCCGTTCAACTGCCGAGTGTACGGCGGGCGTCCCTTCTTCTTTGACTTTCCGCGCCCAGTCAAGTGCCTGTTCTGCAATGCGGCTGACTTCATGCAGCAGCTTGCGGATCTCGACCTCGAGGCGATCCCGACTCTCCTGAATGCGATTGAGAACATCGTTTTGAACGCGTGAGCTGTTCACTTCCAAGAGATGCCGCAGAAATTCTCGGGCCTCGTTCGTGATTACTTTGCGTGCACCCACAAACGGCAAAAAGACGTCTGCGAGCCAGCGCAGCGGCGAGGGAGGCTCCGCAGTCCCGATGAATTTCTCGAAAATGAAGCTCGAACCCACGCGAAGGCCCTTCTCCGGATCGAGTGCGTGGGGCATTCGCGTCAGTTCGCTAAGGCCCGCACCGGCCAGCTCTTTCAGAAATTTGTTTCCCATTTCCACAAATCGAAGCGCCACGGCCCGGTATTGGCGCTCGCCCTCTTCCTGCTCAGGCTTTAGCCAAGGCATGACCTTGCGGCGCGAGATCTCCTGGGCGAGGTGCATCACTCGGCGCCGATAGTGTGGGCCAAAGCCGAGGGGTATGGACTGTAGATCATCATTGAATTCCGCTACCGATTCGGTCCATGAGGAACTGAAGAACTGCTTGTGCCTGTCACCGAAGAGGTCCGAAATCCGATGCTGCTCTGCCATAAACAGGAAACTGAGCTCGCGCATGGAGCGCTCCGCCGCGTTGATGGTTTCCTTCATCAATGCGATGCGTCGTTCTGATTCTTCGATCGGCCGCTGAAGCGCGTCACGGTCCTCACTGATAATTGCCAGCAGTTGTTCACTTAAGCGCTGGATGCCGCGATCGCAAGCGGCGCGCACGAGGTTTCCGCCTGAGTCTTCGACGAGACGTTGGAAGCTCGCCATAAGTTTCTTCCAATCCCGCAACGGACCGCGGTTCTCCATCCGTTCGGCGGCACTCACCTCAAGAACCTCGCCCATCGGACGTTGGAGCCGCTTTTCCAAAATCTCGCGAGTGAACTTAGCCGCTGCTGCACGTTCCGGATCGCTGGTGCGGTCAGCCTTGTTGATCACCAAGATCAAGTCCTGAACTTGCTTGCCGACCGCTTCCACCAGCGCCAGCTCCTCGCCCGCAATCGGCGGATCGGCTCCGACCACAACCAATGCTGCGTCAATGTGAGGAATGAACGCCTGCGTGGTTGCCGTATTGCCCGTGAAGACCGACCCCAAACCCGGCGTGTCCACAAAGCACATACCGGAGGCCAACAAGGAACTGGGCACGAATACCTCCGCGCCGTCCACGGCCTTTTTGTTTTCGGGGTTTAGTTCTTCGGTCACGTACTCCTTCAAGTCCGGCATGGCAACGTCCCGCCAGGACGCGTCTCGCATGCGCACACGAGCGTGAAGTTTGTCGCCGAATCGAATCACGGTAGGCACTGCCGTGACCGGAATAAATCCAGTTGGAACAACTTCGTGGCCGACCAATGCATTGAGGAGGGTGGATTTGCCTCGCTTGAACTGGCCGACACAAGCTACATAGAAACGCCCCTCAGCAACCCTCGCAGCAAGTTCACGTGCTTCTTCGGCGACAGGCTCAGCCCCAAGGTCCTGAGCCAGTTCGGCAAGTCGCAACAGACGGGCGGCGCCGTCCACGCTAGCCGATGTCTCAGTCTGAAGGCTGCCGTACTCCTGCATTGCGATAGGTCGGACGTCATTATGTTCTTCCTGAGGGTGTCTCCTGCACTTTGGCGGGATTGCGCGAATAGCGGATTACCTCCACGCGGGACATCGCAATGAGACCCTCTTCTACCATCGTGTCCAGATGCGGAATCAGCTTCTCGATTTGTTCCTCCTTGTCGATGATGGTCAGCATGATCGGTGCGTCTTTTGAAAACGTCCAATGACTGCCATGGTGGATTCTGGTGCTGGCCCCGTACCCTTCGATTCCTCGATACACGGTCGCGCCCGCCATTCCCAGTTCCATGCATTTGGACACGATTGATTCATACAAGGGCTTGCCTTGCCATTTGTCGCCCTCGCCGAAGTGAATGCGTAACATTCGTGCTTGAAATTGGTCTCTCATCGTCGAGCCTCCGCTCATTCAGAAGCGCTTCCCGACTGCGGCTCCGGCTGATCGACGTCAAGAGCGCGGTAGGAGTACTTGATGATGTCCACGTCTGAAAAAACGACCAGACCCTCCTCTACCATCTGATCGACAAGGGCCAGAAAGGATCGGAGTTTGTCTTCGGTATCAACAGCCGAGAGCATGATGGAGCAATCGTGCGACAGGTGAAGGGCCTTGTCCTTGTGCATGCGACGGTGTGCGCCATATCCGAGAATTCCGCGGTAAACTGTGACACCGGCAATATCGTTGGCCCGCATGGCCTCGACAAGAGCCTTGTAAAGAGGTTTGTCCCTCCAGAGATCGGACTCGCCGATATAGATACGCATCATCTTCGCCTTGCCCTCCATCTTTAGATGTTCGGGCGGCGTCGCCTTCTTCGGCTTCGAAACCTGCGCGGGCTTCACAACAGTGGTTTCTTGAATTTCGACCATCCCAGTGCCGGCGAGTTCTTCAAGTTTGCCCAGTATCTCGTTGACCTTTTCCGGTGTCTCAATAAACTCGATCTTGAGCGGTAAGTGATCCGATATCTCGACGATGCTCGCCGAATGCATGCGATGATCGACTCCGAAGCCGGCGATGCCTTTGACAGCCGTGGCTCCGGAAACACCTTTATAGAAAAGGAAGTCAAGAATGCTCGAAGACACCGGGATTCCGTGATGCCTCGACCCCTCGCTGACATAGATTGAAACCTTAAGTGCTTTTCCCGCTTTCAGCATTTACCCTCCGCTATGCTCGTAATCCGCGTTGCGAAACCAGAAACTCGGCGACCCGTCCAAGGGCACCCCACCCAGCTCGATCCTGGCTCGGCTCATTGCGCAATTGATCCAGTTCTTCCTTCAGTTGTTGCCGATAATTCTGCACCATTGCGTCCAGTCTCGAAGCGAGGACGGGCGGCAACTGGCGCCGGAGCTTCGTCGCGTGCGGCATGCACAGGGTCGCCTCCGTTCGCAGCCAGTTGACGATATCGGGCCTATGGAGGCATGTCACCAATTCCCTGATGCGCAGTTCCTCTTCCGCCACCACTTCTTTGCAGACATCGCATTCCTGAGCTCCATTTGTATTCAACTCAGACTCGTTCAGAATTCCGATAAAGGCTTGTGCCGCCGCCGGAGCATCCTGGACGGCAGCTAAGCCCCATGCGTGGAAACTGCATAGGCGATGAGTCTCCACCTCGGTGCGATTCTGGAGACGATCCGCCTGAAATTCCTTCAGGAATTTGCAGAATGGACAGCCAGGTTCGTGCAGAACCTGCAGGATCGACTGATAAACAACGAGCTGTCGATGAGTTCTCACCCCAATACCTCTGCAAGAACCGAACCACCCCATACCGCGATAAGGCCCAGGAGCAGGCTTCCGACTGCGTAAAGCGCCGCGAGAAGGAAGGCGCCGGAGCGAAGATTCGAGAGCGTCTCCCACTCATAGGTGGAGAAGGTGCTGTAGGCGCCCACAAAGCCGACCGGGATCAAGAAACGCCACGCTGGATTCATGTCTGCGCGCCTACCAAGGTACGTGAGCGCAAATCCAATGATGACGCATGCCGTCAGGTTGATAACAAATGTTCCATAGGGGAACTTCGTGCCGAAGCGGCCAGAGATCGTGGAACCGACCCAGTACCGGGCGATCGAACCAAGCGAACCTCCAACCGCGATCAATAGATATTTCTCCAATGTCCAACCTCCTTGTTCAGCTTCGTAATTCGGACGTCTCGGTGTTCTTTTCTGTGCCGCACCTCAACAGCCGCGAGAGATCGTTCGCGAGTCCGGGCGAAGTCGTGGGGTCGGTCGATTGTCCACGGATCCGGCTGAGTTGTGCGCGATAGGCGTCCGCGTAGGAGCTCACTAAAGCTTGCATTCTGCGAGACGTGTGCTCGCTCCATTGACTCAGTGCTCGACCATAACGGTGTAGCTCGTCCTTGAAGGATTCTCCGAACGCCTGCCGAAGGCTGTGCCGCGCAAGCGCAGCCGCAGTTTTTCGTCCGAACCATCGCCAGAACGCCGCACCAATCGGAGGCGGAACGAAAGCCATTTCAAACCGTGGCGTATTGCGGAGGAGAGTTTCGGCTTCTTCCTCGGTGGGCATATCCGATCGCGCGATTTGTGTCGCAGTTCCTTGCAAGCCGACAATTGCGTCACTCAGCGCTTTCCTTGTGCTGGCGAGCGCACGATCGACACGTTTCTGAATCACGTCCTCCGTCCATTCCGCCAGAGCGGATGGATCAATTCGCGAGATTGTGCCCGAGAGGATGTGGGTCACTACGATCGCCGCCAGCTCAGTGAGGATAGCCTCCGGGCGTTCTCCCAACTCAAGAAACGCCTGATCCAAGCGGGCACGCTGTTCGCCAATCTCGCCGCTGATATGACGCAGCCTGGCTTCAATCTCGTTCGCATTGCTCTCGGGAAGAGCTTCTCGCTTGCCGCGCTGTAGCAATGTCTCAAGGGCGGAGATGAGCGATTCGCGCAAGGCGCCGATCTTCCGAGCCACGGATGCATCACGCAAGCCCCGCGCCTGGTGAAAACGGGGAAGAAGCTCCTTCTCAAAGAAGTGATCTAGCATTCTCACATGATCTGCGAGAGCACTAACGGGCTGAATATGGACCTTGAGTCCTAACTCGTTCTGAACCTGAGCTTCGATATAGCCGGCGACACGCCCCAGGTCCGCGTCGGCCAACAGGTCGGCTTTGCTCAACAGGACGATGGCCGGGATTCCGCCCTCGTAAAGAAGACGGAGGGTGCCAATGTCTTCATCGTTGAGGGTTGCTCCCGCGTCGATCAGCAGAATTGCGAGGTCGCAAGCCGGCAAATAGGCCATCGTCTCCGCCGCGCCGCGCCGGGCAAGCGAACCGAGGCCGGGCGTATCCACCAAGACGATGCCCTGACTTAGGCGCGGCGACGGAATCTCAACGACTGCTCGTACAACATTGCGCTGATTTCCGGGATTCCCGGCTTCGCTTACCAGATTCCTGAAGTCGTCGATGGCGATCTCTTCCGTGCGCCCACTTGCGTATGTGACCTCCGCTCGAAGGGCATTGCCATAGCGCAGCCTCGTCGGCACAGCCGTGATCGGGTTGACTCCAACGGGCAGGATATCTGTTCCTAGGAGCGCATTGAGCAAGGAAGATTTCCCACTGCTGACCCTGCCGAACAGTGCTACCTCAAGGTTGTGGTCCTCCAGGCGTGACGCAAGCGAAGCAATTTTTGACCGAAACTCAATCAGGCCGTGGCGCGTAATGATGGTTTCTATGGTTTGCAAGACCGCCACATCGTGGCCAACGTGCTCCAGTTTCTTCAAGCGCGCTTCGAGATTCGTACCTAGTTCCAGACGCAAGTAGCGTTCCATGCTTTGAGTCACGGAACGGAGTTCCTGAACTACGCCATTGAGTTCTTCCGCCACATCGTCAGGAACTGTCCCAGAGCCTTGCATATAGCTGGGCTTTAGTTCCTCGATCGCAATATCGACAAAAGCGAGATGGGCGAGAGCAGCGCGGGTGGCTGGAATTTCGGATGGTTCGGGCGCAATATTCTGCCATGCGAGGGCGCGGAGAAGCTGCTCGCGAATACGGCGAATATGATCCTCCAAGACTCGTGTCTGGGCGGGAGATACATCCACAACGTGCCGAGGAAACGGAGACTTTGACTCCACCTCGTGGAGAATCTCCTCGACTTCCCTCAGGAGTTTGTCAACGTAGGAACAAGTCACGCTCAGGCGCCTGCGCTGAGCTTCATTGAGTTCCCCATGTTGTTGTGGTTCCTTGACCATTTGTTGAATCTCGGGCATGACTCCTCCAAGTTTTCGTGCCACCCCAGCGACGAAGTCCTGTCGCCGGGGACCCCGGTCGCTTCGAGGAGTCATTTGCCCAGATGAGCCATTTCGGTGAACTCCAAGACCGCTCACTTTGCGCTATGCCTTCACAGGCTTCCTCCAGCGGTCGTAGATGCTTGCGCCCGCATACCGCGCCTTGCTGCCGAGTTCACGTTCAATCTCAAGCAGCCGGTTGTACTTTGCGATCCGTTCTCCGCGGCAGGCGGAGCCCGTCTTGATCTGTCCCATGCCGGCGGCCACGGCCAGGTCGGCAATACTCGTGTCGTCGGTCTCCCCGGAGCGATGCGAGATAACGGCACCATAGCCATGTGCCTGTGCCATCTGGATGCATTCGAGCGTCTCGGTCACCGTTCCAATCTGGTTCAACTTGATCAGAATGGAGTTTGCAATCCCATCCTTGATACCCTGCCGGAAGAGTGCCGGGTTCGTCACGAAATTATCGTCGCCGACAAGCTGTATCTGGTTGCCAAGTTCTTTGGTGATTTGCTTCCATCCGGCGTGATCGTCCTCGGCGACGCCATCCTCGAGCGACCAAATCTCGGGGTATTTTGTGAGCCAGCTCTTCCAGAGAGCGACCATCTCGGCCGGAGTCTTCTTACTCTTATCCGACTTGGCAAAGACGTAGTTGCCTTCGTCGAAGAACTCACTGGCCGCTGGATCGAGCATGATGACTATATCTTTGCCGGGCTTATAACCGGCCTTCTGGATAGCTTCGAGTATCAGTTCGATGGGTTCCTCGTTGGACTTCAATTGCGGAGCGAATCCACCCTCATCGCCGACTGCAGTGCTGTATCCCTTCTTGTGCAGCACGGATTGCAAAGTGTGGAAAGTTTCAGCGGATGCGCGCAATGCTTCACTGAACGATGGGAGGCCAACAGGTGAAATCATGAACTCCTGAAAGTCCACGTTGCTGTCAGCATGTTTGCCGCCGTTGAGTACATTCAGTCCCGGCGTCGGAAGAAGATTGGCAGGCTTATCGACGAGCGTGGCATAGAGCGGCAATCCATGATCTCTGGCTGCTGCATGAGCCACCGCCAGGGAAACGCCTAGAAGTGCGTTGGCGCCGAGCCGGCCCTTATTGGGAGTCCCGTCCAGCTCGCAGAGCTTCTTATCCATTCCCTTCTGATCGTTTGCGTCGAATCCGTGGACGGCACTCTGAATCTCTCCTTCCACATGGCCCTTTGCTTTCAACACGCCTTTGCCACCATAACGAGCCTTGTCGCCGTCGCGGAGTTCCACTGCCTCGCGTTTGCCGGTAGAGGCTCCAGAAGGAACCTTGGCGGTCGCAGCTATGCCGTTTGCAAGGGTCACAGTGACCGCCAATGTGGGGTTGCCGCGTGAATCCAAAATTTCAAGTGCGTGGAGTTTCGTAATTTCAGACATGATGATTCCGCTTTCTCGGCTGCAAAGCCGTATGTTCTGGAGACGTTATTGCTCCGATGGCGAACGGTGGGACGGGTCGAGCGCTTCGACTTGCGCTCCGTCTGGCGTTCGGGTTTAGTTGATGTGCGATTCTCATCGCCGGATCTCTCTCCTGGCTCAGTGGACAATCATGACCGGACAGTGGGCGTACCGCAGCACACGCTCCGAGTTCGATCCGATCATCCAGCGGTGCAGGATGGTGTGGCTGCGTTTGCCCATCACGATCACGCTGGCTTGCATCTTGTCGGCCATGTGAATGATTTGCTCCGCGGGGTGGCCGACAACAACCTCGGTGTCGATTTCAATCTCTTTCTGTTTGGCCAGTTCTCGGATCGGAATGAAGCTCTTCTCAAATTTCTCGCGCCCTTCATCAATGACAGCGTGGAACTCAGCGCTTTCAGCCGGCTCCGGAGGGCGGATGACCGAGATAACAAACAGTTTGGCTTTCATGTCTCCAGCCATCGCAAGCGCGACGTTCATCGCGTGCTCGGCGTGAGGAGACCCATCGTACGCAACGAGTATTCTTTGAATTCCAACAAATACCGGACTTCCCATAGCGATCACCTAACCTTCTTCTGCGGGAACTGGCCGCATCACTTCCTTCGCTGCTTTCTTGCCTGCTTGCTTGTGGGGAAGCAAATGGTGGGGAAGGAAGAACGAGTTCGCAATCATGGTGGGTATTACAGCGCTGGCGATCACGGTGCCTACGATATAGGAGTACTGCGCCTGCGTGATGATCTGATGATTCAAACCAAACAGTGCCGAGATGGTGCCGAAGGTGAGGCCGGTTGACATCAACAGCGTGTAGTAAGCTCCAGCCTTGCCGTCATACTTGTGCATCCTGACTGCCGGATATACGGCAACCGCCTTGAACAGCGACTTGGCCCCAAACAGGACGAGCAGCGTGAGTGGCGCCGCCATCAGCGCCGGCACGGAAACAAACGAGCCGGCGCGGATGAAATAGAACGGCGTCAGTAATCCGAAAGTGAGGGTACGCAGACGGCGAATCAGTGAATGGTCTTTTCCGACCGTTCCTGCCAACACCATGCCGATCATGTAAGCCGGCAGCACCGCTTCGCTTCCAGCCCAGACGGCCAGTCCACCCATGGCGAAGAGGAAGAAGAGAAGATACTTAGCTTCGAGTTCGGAAACGCGGCCGCCATATTTCTTGAAGAACCGTGGCGTAAGAAATGGCAGGACCACGAAGACGACGATGGAGACCACCACGAAGATCAGCGTCTTGATGGTGAACGGAGAAAAGATCAATCCGAGCGCAATGACGGTTCCGAGATCATTGATGAAGCAGGCGGCAAGAATCGCTTTCCCATACTCCGTGACGTTGAAACCAAGCTCCAACATCACGGCGTATACCACGGCGACGGACGTTGTAGAGAGCGCGACACCGCACAGCCAACTGGGCATGATCGCCCAATGCAGCAGGTAATGTGCGATGGCGGTGCAACCGAGAAATGGCCCGAAAAAACCTGCCAGGCCAATGACCGATGCCTCACGCCACTTGGTTTTGAAGATAGTCGGATCGAGTTCCGTGCCAGCAAGAAATGTCAGAACAATTGCACCGGTTCCCGCCAGAAATGTGATCCACTGCGTATTCCCCGCCAGGCCGCCCTGCGCAAAGCCGAAGAGCCCGGTAAGGAACACGCCAATGACCAGTTGGGCCACTGTGCCGACCACAATCTCAGAAAGCGCCGTCGAGATCTTGAACCAGATCGCGAACAGCGTCGCCGCCAACGCAAGCCCCACCCAGAGCGCACAAAGAGCCCAAGTGTTCGTCATGAATACGAACTCCTAGAATGTCGTTCAGGGAACTCGGCCGGGACACAACTCCGCAACAGGATTCCCTGTCAGGAGTCATCATCTGTCCGGCCTATTGGATGGACAGCGGTTAAAGGTGAACTCCCTCACCTCAACATTGTGAGAATCGTAGGATTGCGTGGACAGAAAGTCAAGTGATCGCCAATACAAGAGATCCAAGCTTGGTCCAGCGAGGGTTGCGAGCGCGAATCAGCGAACGCAAACTCGCCTCTTTGCATTGACCGAAGCGATTTCCGGGTTAACACGCTTACGATGCTTCTTCTGCGGGTGGCTGATCAACACATCCGCAGGGATACCAAGTTCATTTCGAACGCGACGAATCATGGCCAGGGTCAGCGAACGGCGTCCTGTCATCACTTCCGAGACGCGCGCGCGGCTTCCAATGAGGGGTTCGAGGTCCTTTCTCGTGAGCCCCTGTTGCTCCATGCGAAACTGGATGGCGGTAATCGGATCGGGTGCATCGATACCATGATGCTTCGCTTCGTAGGCATCAACAAGAGTCGCAAGGATATCCAGTTCCTCCCCCTCCCCCGTATCGGGCTTGGCTCCGATGAGTTCGGCAATTCGATTCACTGCCAAATCGTGATCGTTCTCAGTTCGAATCGGATGAATCTGCATATCGCTCCTTCGCGAAGGCGATCTTTGTAACGTCAATTTTGTCGTATTCCTTGTGCGTGCCCAGCCAGATAATCAATAGGATCTGGTAGTGGTAGTTGATGGCCACAATCAGGCGATAGTCATTGCCCTTGATGTTGAATACAACCCTCTCGCCAGAAACGATGCTCGCCGAGCCGAACTGCGCCTTGAGTTCTCCGGGATCTTTCCAGGACGCCTTTTCGACTTCGGCATACCATGCATCCAGGTGTTTCTTTAAACCGGTACGAAGCCGGGCCTCCACTCGGTTCTTTACGAAATCGTTCAGGGTAGACCGGGCGATGATTCGCACATATCAAAGGATATCATGCTCCCATTTTGGGAGCAAGCAAGTACGCTTTAGCTCGCAATGGTCTCCAGCCGGTCATCTATGCCCTGGTGAGGTTTGGGGCGGCGCGTTGAAGAAGCAATTCACCGCTGTCTCAAGGAACGTCTAAGACGCAGCGGGCAATAGCGGGCAATGGCCCCCGGGATCGATGGCATTTATGGCATTTGCGGCAATTTCGTTTCTGTAACTTACAGATTCTATTTACCCTCTTCGAGAACGAATCTCACCCTCTCCGCCACTTTAGAATCAATAACTTATAAAAATACACATCTTCCAGCGGGCAATACGCGCGTGCTCATGAGTTCGGCCCTCTGATTCTCGGCGAACACGAGACCGACGACATCGAAAGTATCACCGATCAGTGGCGCCGCAAGCTCAAGCGCCTTTGGAATCTGTGCGGCCCATGGTCGCTCCGCCCACCCACCATCGGTTCAGGCACACGTTCGCGCGCATACTCCTGCAGCAGGGGGACGTCTCGATACGCGACGTGGCCGAACTGCTGGGGGACACGGAAGAGACCGTCCGGAAACACTACGCCGCGTGGGTTCCGGTGCGCCAGGAGCGGCTCACGAAGGTCCTAAAACAGGCCTTCGAGGACAAGCCGAAGCCAAAGGTTTTCAAGTTTCCGTCTCGGAAGCCCTAAGCGGCTTTCTGAAGCCTCAGGTAAATCTTCTTGGCCACAGATTCGGGGATACTGTACCGGGTGTGCGCACTTTTCTGCCCATTCCGGATTTTGAGGACATCCGGTTCGTCCTTGACAGGAGCCGGACGGTCTCCCTGCCGATTGCCCACATTTCGGCCAGCTCCTGGATGGTGAAGTGCCTCTCCAGAAACGTCTCGGCGACTGTGCGATTCAGAATCGGCCTGGACGCGAATTGTGGGCTCTGTGGCAACCTGAGAGTCTCCCGGATCAACCTGATCAATTCTCAGCCGCTTCTCGATTTTCACCAACCCCCACGGTGACAATTATTTGAAGAAACTCGTGAAAGTGATTTAGAGAATAATTCCCGTAAACTTTGTATTCCTGGACGTTCCCTTTTTACGCCAACTGTGCCTATGCCCGAAAAACGCGGGTTTCAGAGACTCACTTTTCTTGACTTTCGGTCTTCCCGGACATAACGAGCTCTGCCCTGCCACGAGATCGACCACAATACCTTACACATCTCAAGAGCCGATCAATGCGGTCGATACAATCCGACCCGCACCAAGTTTCTTACCGACCTGGCAAACGAAGCTCGAAGACTCGATCCTACTCGCCTCATCACCTCCGCGATGCGGAGAACTCTCTAGGAAAGGCCGAATAAACAGAGGGACTAGGCCTGCTGAGATGAGCGCTCGTCTCTCGTGTGGAGGACTGTGGCCTTGCGGTCCATTACTCGATCTTCTTTCTGTTCGTCCGCGTGCGAATTCGTTGCGGCGGTCGTTCTTCTTCAAGTTGCAGGCCGACACTGTCATTGCGAGGGTCGGCGAGGTCTCCAATCCTGTCCGCCATCCCCAGGACGAACAGCACGGTTGCATAGAGTCCCATAGCCACTTTGGGGTCCGGAGGGAAAAACAACACCTTTGTCCTTCAACTTTGGACGGAAGAGAAGCATCCCCAAAATGCATCAAAAGATGCGATAATTGAACGCATAGGAGGTGAAGATGTTAAACTCGGCAACCTCTATTCTCAAAACCATTCCGCGCCGCAAAGCGAAGCTCGCAGAGCTCAAGCGAACCCGCACAACGGTGACGCTCGACGACGAACTTGTCCGCAAGGCGCAACTTTTCACGGGCGTAACAGAGAAAGCCGCACTTATCCGCGAAGCGCTCACGCAACTGGTTCAGCGCGAGGGAGCCCGCAGGCTCGCTGCGCTTGGAGGGTCAGAGCCCAACTTTCCCGACATTCCACGCCGGAAGCTGCCTCGATAATGACTCGGGAACGAACGTCGATCCTCATCGACACAAACATCCTGTCGAAGCATTTGCGCTCCGAGAATAAACAGGTGAAGGCGTTAATTGAAGCTGGCCAAGTTGTCACACACCCTTTCATTCTCGGAGAGCTGGCGCTGGGCTCCATGTCGGATCGCATGGTAAAGATGGCGGCGTTTGAAACCCTGCCGTTACTTCCGGTCGCCGACCTCCATGAAGTGCGGCACCTGATCGAAGTACGCAAGCTCTACACTCGGGGCCTCGGCTATGTGGATGCCCACTTAATCAGCTCTCTTCTCATCGTCAAAACCCCCATCGACCTTTGGACGGACGACGTACACCTAGCGTCTGTCGCGAAGGATTTAGATTTTCTCGCAACTCCCCCTTTCAATCTGTAGCATCCTCTCCAGCTTCACGCCAAGCGCTGGGCCGGATTTCGCGCTCGCATCTCGAATCTGAAGTTGTCGCCCATAGCTCAACGAACTCTCCTTGAGCTGTGGCATAAGGTTCATCGGCGCCTCAGTGCATCGATCCGAGCAGCTCGTATTTCGCTCGGCCGCTTTGCGCAACGCCGATTGTCATTCGAAGAATATAGCGCTGCTCTACACCTCACGCGCGGATGTACATCTCTCTCCGGCCTTTGATTTCCTAACCACAAGCGTGTACACAGGCTATCAACATAATCCTCCGGGAATCGCATTTCTCGGCAGAAGACATGGACGCCGGGCAAAAATCTGTCCAAGGTGATCGCAGGCACCTTTGGGATCCCCCCCGGGAACAAGCAGACATTCTGGAACACTCAGTGACTCGGTTGCTGACGGGGTGCCATTAGTCCGTAAGAAATGGCGGAGAATCCGGAATTCAGAGACATCGGAAAGCGGATGCTGCTTGCCTGGCAGGAAGGCGTAACAGGCTTGCGCGATCGTCATGTCTACGCGGTGGGAGAATGGGCAGCAAGCAAGGTATTCGAAGGCATCTCCGATCCTCCGCGACTCGAAACGCCTCGATCTCAAATCGGTCGATCTCCCCTGCTAGGTAGCCGCGCAAAGCCGACAAGGAAGAAACCCTGATCATGCCCTTTTCAGGATCGATTTCATCCGTGTGCGCGCGCAGAGCTTTTTTGATCCGCGCGGTGAAGCGTTCACGAATGGCTTTTTCCTTCCCTTTCCGGCCCGTGGATCGGCACAAGATGTAGGTTTCTTCTTAAAAGCCCGGGAAGAGCGATGACGATTGGCGAGCATCTGGCTGGTGAGGATACGGCTTCGAAACCGTCTTTTGCCAAGTAAGAGCTCTGAACTCGGGCGTTGCAGGCCTCAATCATGAGTCCCAGCAGCCCGTCATCGATCTTCCCGCCATACATAACACGTTTGCGACGATAGGCTCGGAGTGATGCGTGATCTCCCTGAATGCACCAGTTCAGCCCGCCGGCCTCGAAGGCAGATTTCGCGATGCCGGCAACAATGCGAGCCCGTCGCTCGAAAGACCCGGGGAACGCGAACCTCATTCGAGCGAATTGGTCCCAAAATGAGTTCGAGCTCCCAACCTGGCGGTCGAATCTATCGCGTATTCAGCTTCGCGTCTTCGGGTCGGGGCGGCTGGCCGCCTTTTCGATTTCAGGATGCGCCGGAATGCCTTGCGATCCGCACGGTTTTTGTGCTCCTCAAAGAACCGCTCCGTCTCCATCGCAGCGATCTTCTCCGCTGCTGCAATCACCAGGAATTGGTTCAGGCTGGTTCCGTCCCGCTCGCTGATCTTTTCGAGAGCCGCTTTCATCGAGTCCGGCAAGCGCAGGGGAAATGTTGAAACGCGCGTCGTCATTTCTTGATCCTCCTGAGAGCTTCAGCGGGGCGCATGACCTCAATCCCAAACTGCCTGCGCGCCTCGCGTAGGTGGCGTTCGTTAACCGTGACAATTGCGTCGGCCTGCCCATTCACCGCCGCCTCCAGAACCAGCGCGTCACCTGGCTTGCCCGCGTGGGAATCGATCCCAAGGCTACGCCGGCGCTTTTCATTGGGGAGCGACCGGGCAGGAACCCGGAACAACGTTTGGGCCCACACCGGATCTTCTTCATTCTGACGGGCATCGATCCTGCAATCAACCCAAGCAAGCTTCGCGATGCCTGCGGAATCCACATGTTGGACCGGGGCGCTGATCCTCGCATCGTCGCTGCTCTGTACGGGGTCGGGATTCAATCGATCGAGCGTCTGATCGGTATGACCGTCAAAGGGCGGCGCTCGGCCTTGCATAAGACCCACCCGCGGGCAGCGTTCTAGGAAACCAGCAACGGGACTGCAGGTTGAATCTCTCTCCGCAAGCAGCCGCAAGGGGGGGCGTAAACCTTTGCGGGTGCTGCTTGCGATCCACGAATGGCGTAGACCAGCGCAACATCCGACGCCTGCCGCGGCGCGCCTCGGATCTCCCGGCTCACAGTTCTCTGACTTTCGAGAACCTGTTTTTCTCGCAAGTCAGACGGTGAGGATCGAGTTAGAGGCCGAGTGTCGACGCGGCGTTCTCGTGGAACGGCTTCCCCGACCGTATGTAACGCGGCAACATGCGCCGCGACTTGTGACCGGCGGTCTTGGCGATTTCTCGTTCATCGCAGCCTGCGTCGCCATGCCCGCATGCATGCCGTGACCGGCAACGGTGGCGAGCGTTGATGCTCTGATTCAAGACGGCCAACTCGGGCACCGCGGCATGCGGCGTTGACTCAATCACGCCGATCCTAACCCAGGCTCTGTTGGAGCTGCACGCCAGCCCCAAATGTCTGCACAGCCGTGGCCAAATCCGGTTGTCCGATTTTTTGGCCCGCCTATGGTCCATTTTTCGCATATGAGAGTGTCAGTCAATGACATTTGCAGGAGACTCTGGCGATCAAGCATGTCCGCACTTGGAGTGCGAACGAGGAAGGGCTTGTGAAAACTCCAATCAAAGGTAAAGCCGCATGGCGTCTTGAACAGGGAGCGAATGTCCGGACCTCTACTGCGTCAAGTCGCGGTACCCGGCTCTTCATGCACCTTCCCTTCCTGTGCATTATCGCGTGGTTGGCAAGCGTCTCCGTGCATGCTCAGTCTTTCGCCTATATGGCAAACAACGGTTCTAATAATGTCTCTGTCATCCATACAGCGATGAACACCGTTGCAGCCACAGGAGCCGTTGGGATTGACCCGCAGTTTGTTGCTGTGACGCTGGACAGATACTTCGTCTATGTGACCAATACCGGCAGTAATTCGGTGTTGGTCATCGATACAACCAGCAATACCGTCGTTGCGACAGTCGAGATTGGCAACAGTCCCTATTGGATTGCTATCACTCCGAATGGCGCTCTGGCGTAACCGACGTAAGGAGGTCCATCGATGAACCGGAGAAGTCTGCTTTCCCTGATAGCTCTGTTGTCGCTTCTGGCCAGCCCCTTCTGGCTGCGCGCACAAGCAACCCATCATCATTACGTCGCGATCGATTTGGGAACGCTCGGCGGCCCAAATAGTTCGGGATGTGTGCCAGATTGCCGCTACGTGAACAATCTTGGATCGGTCATTTTTCGCGCAGATACCGCCAAACCGGACCCGTTTGCTTCCGATTCCAATGACGTCTTTGGCGACGGGAACCTCGAACTAGGCGTAGTTTGGCAAAATGGTGTTTCGATTCCTCTCAACGGCGTCCCGAGGGGTTACAACTCTTTCCCATACTGGCTCAGCGACTCGGGATTGGTAGCAGGCCTCGCAGAAAACGGAAAGATCGACCCAACGACGAGCAGTCCCGAGGCGATCGCCACATTGTGGCTCTCCGGATTTCCCATCACCCTCGGCACTCTGGGAGGGAACGCAAGCGCTGCATCAAGCGTTAACAACATAGGCCAGGTCGTCGGTGGAGCTGCCAATAGAGTTGAGGATGCATTCGCAGGCGCATTCTACAACTACTCTCCCCTCTGGTTTCAGCCATCTACTGAAACCCATGCTTTTCTGTGGCAGGCCGGATTCATACGAGATTTGGGTACGCTAGGCGGTACCGACAGCGTGGGTTCTGTTATCAATCAAACAGGTAAAGTGGCCGGATCCTCGTTCACGGATACGAACGTCAATGAGACGACTGGAATGCCGACGATGCACCCATTCCTGTGGGAAGGAGGTGCAATGAAGGATCTCGGCTCTCTCGGCGGAACCGTCGCGGCGGCGACATTTCTTAACGATAACGGGCAGGTGATTGGGTATTCCAACCTCGCGGGAGACGCGATCTATCATCCGTTTCTGTGGAACTCCAAAGGCATGTCCGATCTCGGGACGCTGGGCGGTAACAACGGGGAGGCAATCTGGATTAACAATGCAGGCCAAATCGTCGGCAGGGCGGACCTTCCCGGCAGTCAGGCACACCACGCGTTTCTTTGGCAAAACGGCGAGATGACGGATTTGGGAACGGTTGATGGCGACCCGTGCAGTACCGCGTACGGAGTCAACTCGCTGGGCCAAGTCGTTGGCGATTCGGGCAATGACCACATTTGCCCTGGGACGGCTCACCCCCTCCTGTGGGAGAATGGTGGACCTGCAGTCGACGTGAACACGCTGTATCCGCCGTTTGCATCCGGCTTGACGCTCGGAGGTCTGTGCTGCATCAACGACCTTGGAGAGATGTTCGGCACCGGATCCCTCCCTAATGGAGACAGCCATGGCATGCTGATCGTACCGTGCGATCACAACCATCCGAATCTGAAGGGCTGCGACTACGCGCTGGTGACCTCAGAGGAGTCCGAAAGTTCGGCTTCCGTCGACTCTGCTCGGCCGACGATTGCCTCTGGTGACTCCGACAGGCTCAAACCATTTCAAAGCGGGGGCCAGAATCAATGAACCTTCGATCAGTCGACACCCTTGAATAGGAGACGGCTACTGGCCCTGACTTTCGGCGCCATCGAGCCGCATGGCACACTTTGGCCCAGATTAAGCCGGAAGGTGAATGCTGGTGTTGGAGCGGGCAACCATACGGAATTTGCTGCCGGGCTCGGGAATTGGAGATCGTTGCGAACATTCGGCGCGAGCTGTTCGTCTGTAAAGCCCCTGGCAAAGAGAAAGGCCAGCGCATCGCACGAAATTGACAATGAAGGAGAAAATCATGCCGGAAACCAGCCAGATGTGCGGGAGAGATGTCGTTAACGAATGCAACAACCGGAGCCGATTACCCTCGGGGGTCAGTCAAAAGCGGCCATAAGGGGTCACCTCAAAAGCGGCCATAGGGAAAAGCCTTAGACATTGACTGAGACGGTGGCAGTTAGCCTCTGTCTCCATGGGCAATGTCTTGAGCAAAGAAAAGCGGGAACAGGTTATTGCGCTGGGGCGGCTTGGCTGGTCTCTGCGCCGGATAGAGCAGGCAACGGGAGTACGTCGGGAGACGGCGAGCGATTATCTTCGCTCGGTTGGTGTTGCACTGCGAACACCCGGCGGCTGGGGACACCGTGGTCCGGCAAAACCGGCCATAGGGGTCACCACCGACTCTGAGGGTGCAGATTCAAAACCGGCCACTTCGGTGACCACCGGCTTTTTATTGGGGAAAACGAGTACAGGCCCGGATAGGGAGGGCTCGCTCAGCGCCTGTCAGCCCTATGCGGAGATCATCGCGCTGGAGCTGGAACGGGGACGCAACGCGACTGGCATTTGGCAGGACCTGGTCGATAGCCACGGGTTCGCCGGCGGCTACCAGAGCGTGAAGCGATATGTGCGCAAGCTGCGCGGAGCCGTGTCGCCGGAAGCACGAGCCGTCATCCAGACTCAACCCGGTGAAGAGTGCCAGGTCGATTACGGGACCGGGCCGATGGTGCGTGATCCCGACAGCGGCAAGTATCGGCGCACCCGCTTATTCGTGCTGACGCTGGGCTACAGTCGCAAGTCGGTTCGACTGCTGAGCTTCCGTTCCAGTACACGGATATGGGCTGAGCTGCACGAGAAGGCGTTCCGCCGTCTTGGCGGCTGCACGCGGCTGGCGATTCTGGACAATCTCCGCGAGGGCGTGTTGTCTGCCGACATCTACGATCCACGCCTGAACCCTCTCTATCGCGATGTTCTGGCGCACTACGGCGTGACGGCACTGCCTTGCAAGGTGCGGGATCCAGATCGAAAGGGAAAAGTCGAAAGCGGTGTCGCCCATGCACAAAAGACGCCACTGAAAGGCAAGCGGTTCGAGAGCCTGGAGGAGGCGCAGGCCTATCTCGACCACTGGGAAGAACACTGGGCCGACACGCGCATCCACGGCCGGACCAAACGGCAGGTGGCGGCGATGTTCGCCGAAGAGAAGCCCTTCCTGCAAGCGCTGCCGCTGGAGCCGTTCCGCTATTACCAGTACGGACAACGAACAGTTCACCTGGATGGTTGCGTCGAGGTGGAGGCAGCATATTACAGTGCGCCTCCGGGCTGGATCGGTCGCCAGGTCGACGTGCAATGGGATGCGATGTTCGTGCGTCTGCTCGATCCGCGCACCGGGATGTTGTTGCGCGAGCATCTGGGCCAGAAACGCGGAGGTCACCGCATCCGCGATGCGGATCGTCCGCGGCGCACTCCCCCACATACGCATCGCCTGCTGGCACGGGCTCATAAGGCCGGAGCCAGCATCGGCGCTCTATGCGACGCCATCCATCATCGTCAGGCCGAGGCTGGACTGCGCCGCATCATGGGCGTGCTCTCGCTGGCCAAGAAGTATGGCTGCTCGGCGGTCGATCAGGCCTGTGCCGCAGCGCTGGAGTTGGGTGTGAGCGAGTATCGCTTCGTGCGCCGCTATCTGGAACGAAGCCCGCAGGCTCCTCTGACGCTGCGCCAGGTCGATCCGCTCATCCGCGAACTGACCCAGTACCGCGACCTGATCCAACAACGCATCAACTTCGAGGAACCCAACCCATGAATCTGATCGAACTCGATCGCGCCCTGCGCCAACTGCGGATGAGCGGCATGGCCGCCACTCTGGAAACACGTCTGCTGCAGGCTCAGGCCGATGCCATGGCACATATCGACCTGATCTCCGTGCTGGTGTCGGACGAACTGGACTGCCGCAGCAAGCGACTGCTGGAGCGGCGCCACAAGCAGGCCCAGTTCCGTGACGCCGACAAGCGTCTCGACAACTTCGACTTCCAGTTCAACCCGAAAATGAATCGCAGTCTCATCTTCGATCTTGCCACCGCAGCCTGGGTCGGAAGGCGCGAAGACTCCTTGTTCCAAGGGCCGCCTGGAAGCGGGAAAAGTCATCTTGCCCAAGCCATCGGTCATGCCGTGATCCAGCAGGGATATCGCGTGGTGTACCGCGAAGCCCACATCCTGCTCGAAGAACTGGCTGACGCCACGCTCGACGGCAAGCGCAAAGAGCATATGGAACTGCTCGCCACCGTGCCCCTGCTGATCATCGACGATCTCGGCATGCGCAAGCTGCCCATGGTCGCAGCCGAGGAGTTGCTGGAGATCATCATGCGTCGCTACGAACGGGCCAGCACGCTGATTACTTCCAACAGACCAGTTCAGGACTGGGGCAAGCTGCTGGGCGATAGTGCCGCGGTCTCAGCTATGCTCGATCGCTTACTGCACCACGGCCATGTGCTGCAGTGCGGGCCACGAAGCTGGCGAACCAAAACCAACACTCACGGTGAGAACCAATGACAAAGACAAAAGCAATGAGGATGCCGGGCAAAGAACGCCCGGCGGCATCGCAATCTGGATCCAGAGGCCTCCCACGACGGAGCCTCACCTTAGGAATGCTGGCAAAAACACGAAACCCTCCGGCAGCCGGCCCACAGGCCAAACTGCAGAGGGTCTCGATCGCCGATTCCTTCGGAGCCAGCCCCGTGTCCTCGGCCCTGGATCACTCCGCAAGGCGCGACCCCGACGGAGCGAATATCAACTTATCATGCGATCTCAGCCGTCGAACACCGCAGGCACGAACTTCACCTTGCTCAGACACACTGTGGCACGGTAAAACAATCACGTCTTCGGCTAATCTCTATGGCCGGTTTTGAACTGACCACTTATGGCCGGTTTTAAAGTGACCACCGAGGCCGATTACGACGGTGCGTTCCCGGATGATGGCCTGATAATGGACGGGAACAGGCTCATCGGAATAGCCATCTACGGCGGCAACGGCAGCTTCGCCGGCTACACCAACAGCGGCGGCACGCTCTACGAGCTGACACTTGATAACTTTTAGGGAATAAGGTGGCCGTGGGATTGCGATCGCCCGTCACCTGACCGTAATCAAGATCGTTCACAAATGGGCGTCGACCTCAAAAAAAAGGATAGTGGGTAGACGCCCCGCCCTGCGGCGGGGAGGCTCTCTCGCAGCGGCTATTTCTCCTCAAAGGTGAGCGCATAGAGATCATCGCTGCCGACGTCGCGCATCACCAGCGGGGCGTCGCTGGGATCGAGACTCATGTAAACGCCTGTGCGACCAGTCAAATGCCAGTCCTTCAGATTCACCACTCGCTCCTCCTTACCGCCAGTCACAGGTATGCGAAATACGCCCTGCTCCGGCTTAATGCGTAAGAAGTAGAGGAACTTGTTATCGCGGGAGAAGCTTGGATAATCCACTCCCCCGCTCGGCCTCAGATCGGACCATCGCTGGAGCTTGAGATCAAAGACCGGCAGGTGGCCGATATCTGGGCCGGAAAGCGCTGCAATATATCGACCATCGGAAGACCAGCGTGGCGACCACTTGCCTTGGGATCCCGGCAGGATTGTCACCTGCTGAGTATTGAGATCGACGACGCGCAAGTCACCATTACCGATCGTTGGATTCGATGAGGGGGCCTCATGAAAGAGAACCCTTTTTCCGTCGGGAGACCAATTCGGATCATTCCTCATTACACTTTCCCCGGCCAAAAGCCACCGAGGGCTCCCATCCTTGGCAGAGACGCGATTGATCTCCGAGTGACTCTGGCTCCAGCTAAAGAATAGGATTTCTTTGGAATCCGGAGACCATCGCGGATTAAGGACCAAGCCAGCTGTCGGTTTGGTAAGCTGCATGCGATTGCTCCCGTCCCGGTTGGCTCTCCACAGCGTCCCTTCAGGGTATGCAACGTAAGCCACAAAGTTCCCATCGGGAGAGAACGCAACGCATTCAGCAGAGATTCCGCCTAGAAAGGGTTGAAGGGTGCCTGTCTTCGGGTCGACTCGCGACAGCTCGCCCCGCAGAGTTTCTCCGTCCGTGAAGATTTTTGTTCCATCCTTACTCGGAATGGGCTCATCCCAGATCATTGGCCCATTTGTCAGTTGAACGGGAACGGAAGGCGGCTTTCTGAACTGCCCGCGACGTTCATCGAGTGCCCATAGCTGATCGCCCGCAAGGAAGACAAAGAAGTGTCCATCCGGCATCCACCGGCCGCAACATTGATCGGTTTCTTTTTCCCAGTTGGGGAGCAAGGGATGTAATCCTGTTCCATCGATGGACATCTCCCAAAGGCTGTTCAATGGGTGATCCTCGTCCTGTTCGTCAAATGCGCTGAATCTGACAGTCTTTCCGTTCGGCGACCACTGGAACTCTGCCCCTCCGAATTTTGTGTTTACCAGTTTCTTTCTGTCCGTCCCGTCGATCCGGACTGTGAAGATGTCGCCTTGCGAGGAGTAAATCACTGATTCTCCATCAGCGGAGAACCTCTCTCCAAGGCCCTCTCCGATACGTTTGACCTC
The DNA here is from genome assembly GCA_963745845.1 of uncultured Acidobacteriaceae bacterium. Lineage (GTDB taxonomy): Bacteria > Acidobacteriota > Terriglobia > Terriglobales > Acidobacteriaceae > Telmatobacter. The sequence continues at coordinate 2,440,403 of CAVUZE010000008.1, forward strand.
TCCCCCCAGACTTGGAGCAACCCAGATGGGCGGTGGAGCATTGGGAAAGTAGTGACCCTCTTCGACGGTCTGGATGAGCGCGGTGGAACCGTCCGAGGTGATGTCCATCAATCTGCCCTGATCCAGGGGCATCGCAACTGGAAGGCGGGCAATCTCTCCGCCTTTGACTCCCACCTGTTCAATTGAGCTCGGCGACTTCTCGTTGAAGTACAGCCTGCTTCCATCGGTTCCGACTAGTTCCTTCAATAGTCCGTCATGTGTAATCTGCGTGTACGCCGTAATTCTCGGCGGGGGTAAGGAACGGCTCAAGTACCACGCGCCTCCCACCAGCAGCGCCGCGGCCCCCACACCAGCCAATCCTATACTGCGACCGTGCTTGGCCATCCGGTGACCCAGTGAGTTTGGATTGGCCCGTACACGCAGCCCCTTCTGATATCGCTCAATGTCTTCAGCCAACTCTTGCGGTGTCCGGTAGCGCCATTCTGGAGCCTTTTGCAGGCACTTAATCACGATGTTGTCGAGGTCTCCCTGCAACTGCCTTGGCACAATGCCTCGTGGAGGGCTCGTGCAGACATCCTTATTCGACCCGCTGGGCTTCGGGATCTCCTCGGTTTGTACGCGGTGAACGAATTCCTCCCAGGAGGTTGTGGCCTTTGGCGAGAAGGGCACGGTACCCGTCAACAACTCGAACAAGATCACACCGAGCGAGTAGACATCGGCGGAGGTCGTGATCGGGCCACCGCGCAACTGCTCCGGACTTGCATAAGCCGGAGTCATGGGCCGTTCCCAGGCTGCCGTGGGAATGTCCGCTTCCAGCTTCCCCATCAGCTCGGGACGCAGCAGCTTGGCGACTCCGAAGTCCATCAGCTTCAGCTTGCCATCCACAGTGACCAGAACATTGCTCGGTTTCAGGTCCCGATGGATCAGGAGGCTGTCATGTGCGTACTGCACCGCCTGGCAAACAGTGCGGAACAGTTGCAAACGTTGGGAGAGAGTTGCCTCGTGTTCTGCACACCAGGCATTGATTGGACTTCCCTCCACGTACGACATGACAAAGTAGGGCTGACTATCTTCAGTCTCTCCTGCATCCAGCAGCTTGACGATATTGGGGTGATCGAGCGCTGCTAGAATCTGCGCTTCGCTCCGAAAGCGACGAACGAGGCCGGGGTGTGCGCAATCCGGCCGCAGGAACTTCATCGCCACCCGCATTCGTACATGGTCGGTTCTGGTGGCCAGATAAACCTCACCCATGCCACCCGCGCCGAGGAGCCAATGGATCTGATACGGGCCAATCTTTTGGCCAGAGAAACGGCCCGTCGGGCTCGGAGCTGGCTCGTCCAGCACTTCGGCAAAGCCGAGAAGTTTCAGAACGGCAGAGGACTTGGCGGGGTCGCCGCTGCACGCATGACGCACCCATCCCTCGCGCTCCGATTCCGGACGCTCGAGCGCGTCTGCTGCAATCGATTTAATGTCGCGCCAGAGCGCGATTGATTCAGCGCCCATGGAGAATTGACCTCACTCCGGTAGGTACCATCCGCTTGACGGTATACTAGGCCGGCTATGACTATTCGGGGACCGGCACAGGATACAGTAACAAGGCTCTTGATTGAAATGCGTAATGGTAATTCCGACGCGATCAATCGGTTGTATCCTATTGTCTTCGGCGAATTGCGCCGGGTGGCTGCCAGTCTGATGCGGCGAGAACGTCCTGGTCATACCCTGCAGCCCACAGCCTTGGTTAACGAGGCCTTTATTAGGCTAGCGGCCGGCCCTGACCTGAATCTCCAAGACCGGGCGCACTTCCTTGCAGTCGCCGCTCGCGCCATGCGACAAGCGTTGGTCGAACATGCGCGGTCGAAGTTCGCCAAAAAGCGCGGCGGAAACCAAGTTCAGGTTGAGATAGAAACAGGAAGCGCCAGCTTCAAGATGGATCTTGAGCAAATCATCGCAGTTGATCAAGCACTAGATAGGCTGGAAGAGTTGGATGCCCTGCAGGCCAAGATCATCGAGATGCAGTATTTTATAGGAAACTCAATTGAAGAGATTGCAGCTGCTACGGGGCTTCCTGAGCGAACTGCAAAACGCGAGCTGCAGACAGGCCGGCTTTTCCTCGCAGAGCAGTTGCAATCAAGAGGCCTAAAACTTGGATAGAATAGGACGTGGCCGATTCACCGTCAATTTGGTACGTCGCGTTGAAAGCGAGTTTAATGATTGAGTCCGTCCTCGCCTCAGATGGGCCGGCGGAACGAAGACGGGTGATCTGGAACGGTCACAGCCGTTGACAGCTGGATTCTAGCTATAGCTAAGCTAGCAAGTGTCATTTGACTGGCTCTCCAATGAGCCAAAACCTCCCGCGCCCAATGAAAATTCACGGTTGCCCAGTTGATATTCACAGGGAAAGCGCGTCAAAGTGATCCAATCACGGTGCCGTTTAGCGCCCGTGATTTTGCTTCCCCTACCTCTGGTGCAAGCTAGCCGCTAGCAAATTCCGGTGATCTGGAGCGGACAAGGTTTCGATCTAACGAGGCCCTGGACGGGAGTCGTCAGCATTCCGCAGATCGAGTCCTACGACCTCAGCGCGTAACCCAAAACCCATCGGAGAGATGAACGATGATTTATCTATTGGCATCCACTCTGACATGCTTCGTCTTCCTGCTGCTGTCTCCGACGAAGCTGGAGCCGGACCGCAACTTGACCGGCTCACTGATCGTTTCAGTCGCTTTCGGCTGGCTGATTTGGCCGGTCGTCATCTTGGGATGGATACTCACGATCAAAAACGGGAGAGGTCCATTGATTCATCGATTGCGTCGCTCGTGGGAACCACTCGGACGCTGACTTGCCTTACCCGCGCCAAGCGTAAACCGGCGATGATGCACGCGCACAAGTAACCTTTCACGGCCTAGCGAAAACCGTGGCCAGGCGTGCCGCCTGACTTTTTGCCGACGCGCCTGCGGGATTCTAAACGCGATTGCGGCTCTACAGACGAAGAAAATCCGCAATGCCCCGTCTCGTCCGAGAAAATCCTTGAGCGCCTTTGGCAGCCGGTCAAGCTGCGACTTCGTGAGCAGCGCACTGACGATGAAGCGTCCCTAGTGGGGGAAGCAAATTCACAGCATCCCGGTCGCGCTCCGAGCGCATGAACGCGGTGATGCTGTCCAAGTCATCCGAGCGAAATACACGGCCCGGTGCCGGGGACAGCTCGTAGCTGCCGTCCGGGTAGCGGGTGACTTCCCCCAGTTTGGTTGTCTCGCGGGTTATGGTCCAGTGGCTTGGATCAATGGCCGTAAACCGGGTACCAGCCAAGTTGCGGCCTTCCATCGTTCGTACGAATCGAGCCCGGTCATAGGCCTCCGAGGCCCGTGAGAGCAATAGGCGCGGCCATAGTGCCCTCCACTGTGCGCCCATAGAGATTCTCCTTTCTCTGTGCAACCAGTCTTGGCGCGAACTTGGGTTTGGAAACCCTTGTCAAGCAGATTGTCCCGCGACCTCCATTTGCAGTCAGCCCCAAGTTGGGGAAAATCGCAGACCCTTGGGAGGGTTAAATTACACCTTCTGAGGCAGGAGATATTCAATCGGGTGTTCCGCGAGGTGCCGGGATGCACGCGCGTCCAAGTAAACCAGCGTCCGAGCGACGGTGGGCCTTTTGAACGATGAAAATTTAGTATACCCACCCGCTTTTTTCATCCCACCAAGCCGGAACGAGTGTAGTCTCTGTGCATCCCCTAGCAGATGGAAAGCAGGCAAACCATGGCTGGACTACCTGTCCGCAACTTTCCCCATCGCAAAAACCCTGACGGCACTTGGGACTCGATCTGCCCTAGTTGTCTCCGCACAATCGCCCGCGTAAAAGACCGGGCAGACCTTGAAATTATTGAACGTATCCACGACTGCTTACAGTTCGCGAGGTCTGGCGTCCGCATCGGCATCTCAGCAGACGCAGACCGGGCCGCGTTATAAAAGCTTTATGGCAGCCGTGATTCATCAAGAAGGGCTCAGACCCGCCCGTCTGTGGCGTGCACAGAGTCCGGCTGGTACAGCAGCAACTGTCCGATGAGTTGAGTACGGGTGGGTACAAGAGCTTCGCGTTTTTCGTCTGCCCTCTGAGCGGCCCAGTTCTTCACGACGAAGCAATTCCAACACTTGCAATTTCTTGAGCCAAAGCGGCCCAAGCCGGGTTACCATCTGAACGACATTCGAACCCCTCAAGGGCAGGCGGTCATTATGAGAAGGAACATCAACCGGAGAGAACTCATCCGGGGCTTGGGCGCCGCAGCGGCGGGAATGTACCTGGCGCCATCCCGGCTTTTTGCCGCCACAGCCGCACCAACGGCGCCTGTCGCCGTCGCCAAGTGTTCCACCTACGGTCCGGAGATGGTCACAACGCTTGCGACGATGTTCGACCAATTGGGCGGGCTGCGCAAGCTGGTCAGCGGCAAGACCGTGGCGATCAAGATCAACGTGACGGGGAGTTCCACCGATCGTTTCCATGGCATGACGCAGGGGCAAACCTACTGGGTGCATCCCCAGCTGGTGACCGCCACGGTGCACCTGCTCGGTCAGGCCGGAGCACGGCGCATACGGCTGCTCGAGAGTCCAACCGCATCCAAGGTCCATACGCTTGAGGAGTTCATGTCCCAGGCCGGCTGGCAACTCTCGGATTTCACCAGTGCCGCTTCCGGCGTAGAGTTCGAGAATACGAACTTTGCAGGTCCCTCGAAAAAGTACACGCGGCTTTGGGTCCCGGGCGGAGGCCTGTTGTTCAAAGCCTACGATCTGAATCGCTCTTACGAAGACTGCGATGTCTTCGTCTCACTTGCCAAGCTGAAGGAGCACAGCACCGCCGGCCTGACCGGAGCGATGAAAAATCTGTTCGGGATCACTCCCACCACAATCTACGGCCAAACCGCCGGCGTGGATGAGCCGAGCCAGGAGGCGGGTGGTGCACGGGGCATGCTGCACAACGGCGACCGCCAGCCTTCCCGGAGCGCGCTGCCGGAACTCGATCCGCAATCGCCGCGCGATCCCGGCTACCGCGTCCCGCGGGTGACCGTCGATCTGGTGGCTGCCCGGCCCATTCACCTGAGCATCATTGATGGCATTGAAACCGTGGCGGGTGGAGAAGGTCCGTGGGTGAACCAGATGCGGGCCGTTCCTTCCGGTCTGCTGATTGCGGGCACAAATTGCGTCACCACCGACGCTGTTTGCGCCGCGTTGATGGGCTTCGATCCCATGGCCGACCGGGGCACAGCTCCCTTTGAACACTGCGACAGCACGCTGAAGCTGGCCGAGGAACGGGGCATTGGCACGCGCGACCTGAAACGCATTGAAGTGCTCGGGCTTCCCATCGCAAAGGGCCGAATCGAATTCCGCAAAGTATAAAAGTACGCCCGCTTAGTCCCGGGCCGGCCACTACGCGTACGCAGCTGTTCAGCAACCACTAGTTGAACAGCGCGTCATCCCATGAATGCGCTTCGTCCCACATCGGTGTGGGTTCGAAGTATCCGGTTCCAGGCTTCAGATGGCGCTTCACCTCATCGTCATTCAGCGTCACACCCAGGCCGGTTTGGAGAATGCCGCCGGAGGTAGCGAGGTCAGGGTGAATCTGTCGACCGCAGGGATGTTGTACACCTTGCCAGCAATGTCCCAAAGCGCCATCTCGACCGCGCAAACGCCGCCGTCTGACTTTCGAGAAAAAAGCATTCCCAGAGGTCAGCTTCACCGCCCGAGAAAAACATAGCCGCGGGCGGTGAGCAGCGTCGGCGCGAACACACGGGGCCTCGTGACGGAAAAGCAGGTCACATTCGCGTTTTCGAGGAGTGATCCTGAGATTCGTGCGCAACCACCGTTCAGCGAGCGATTTGGCCTGATACTACCAGCCCAGTTCAATCTGGAGATTGGGCCCAACAGCCGCGTTGTGTGAAAGGTGTTCACGGCTGTCGGGCGCATATGTTCGGCAACGGTTACTCATAGCGAATCGCCTTCACCGGATCGAGACCGGCGGCACGCCGCGCCGGCAACCAGCACGCAAACACACCCACCGACGCCAGGCCCAAGGCGACAATTAGAAAAATCGATGCATCCGATCGAGCCATGCCGAAGGGCAGCGAAGCCATCAAATGCGCGAACGGCAATGCCGCGCCAAGCCCCAGGACCAGCCCCGCACCAATCTGCCACAATCCGCGCTTCATCACCAGCAGCAGAATGTTGCGCATTGTCGCGCCAAGCGCCAGGCGCACACCGATCTCCTGCGTCCGGCTGTTCGTGGCATGCGCAATCATCGCGTAGATGCCAACCGAGGCCATCAGCATCGCAATCAGCGCGAATCCTAGAAAAACTCTCCCAAACACACGCAGAAACCAGGTCTGGTGTACAAGTGCATCCTTCAGACGCGACGGATCGTTCAGTGGCAGCTCGGAATCGAGACTTTGTACGGTCATGCGCATCGCCTGCAACGGATCGGCGGCGGACTCCACCACTACCGCCATGTTGTCCGAGCCTTCCTGCCGATAAGGAACAAAGAGGAGCGGCCTCGGGTCGTTCTCCTGAATTTCCTGCATGAGATCCGAAGAAATGCCCACAACCGTAATCCAATCGCTTGCCTTGTTCTTGCCGTCGTAGAGACGGAAGCGCTTGCCCAGCGGGTTCAGGCCGGGCCAAAAGTGCGCTGCGGCATCTCGCGTCACAATCGCCGCTTCGTGATGTGCGGTGCCATCGGTCTCGTTAAAGTCTCGACCCTCCAGCAGCGGGAGATGGATCGTCTCTATGTATCCGGGAGACTGGACCACGTAGGCAATCCACGGTCGCTGTGCCAGGTTCGCGATCGGCGCATGCTCCAGCTCGATCTGTTTCCGGTTCGCGCCCAGTCCCGGGCCATCCGAAGCAATTGCCGCGTGTGAAACTCCGGGCAGTTCGCGCAGACGCGGCAAAAGTTGATCATAGAAACGCTGGCGCGCATCGCCGTCTTTGTAGCGGCTGTCAGGCAGTTGCAGCGACGCCATCGTCAAACGCGCCGCTGGAACAAACGGGTTAATCGACAGCCAGTTCATTAGCGCGCGGACGAACATGCCGGCTCCGGTCAGCAGCGCCAGCGTCAAGGCAAACTGAAAGACCACCAGCCCGGCTGAAAGCCACCCGCCGCGGCGCTGCCCTACACTGTGCGCGCTCTCCTTCAATACCCCCACCAGGTCGGGCTTCGACGAGCGCAGCGCCGGCGCAATGCCAAACAGCAGTCCGCTCACAATGCAGAGCGCGGCAAAGTAGCCGAAGACCGTGAAGTCCATCGTGAACTCGATCCAGGAGGGCCGGATAGTCTGCGTCGACAGATCGAACCAGTGAATGCCTGCCTCGGCCAGGCCCAAACCCAGAACACCCCCTGCCGTGCTCAGCATCACGCTTTCAATCAATAACTGGCGAATCAGCCGCCAGCGTGTCGCGCCGAGCGCGGTCCGAATCGACATCTCGCGTTGCCGGCTGAGCGCACGGCTCAGCATCATGTTGGCCACATCAGCGCATGCAATCAGCAGAACAAAACCCACCGCCGCCAGCATCATCAGAAACGCAATGCGGATATTTCCGCCATTGAAGCGCTGCTGAAAGGTCAGCACGCTCGCGCCCAGATCCTTATCGGCTGGGAACTGCCTCGCAAGCCGAGCGGCAATGCCGTTGAGTTCGGCGTTCGCTTCCCGCAGCGTAATCCCGGGCTTTAGGATCGCATAGCCCCGCAGATGCCGGTTGTCGCGCTTGGCCATATCCGCCGTCGGAACCAGAGGCATCCACAAATCCACGCCGCTGGGAAAGCGGAAAGCCTTCGGCATCACGCCGACAATCGTCGCCGCCTTTCCGTCCACGCGCACCGGGCGGCCGATCACACCTGCGAGTCCGGCATACCGCTCCTGCCACACGTTGTAGCTGAGCACAACCACCGGTTCGGCGCCGGCGTGATCGTCGGTTGGCAGAAACGCACGCCCGAGCAGAGCCTTCGTGTGTACCATCGCAAGAAGACCGCCGGTTGCGTAAGCTACATGATACAGATGCGGCGGATTGTCGCTCTCACTCAGAATGCCGCGTTCATCGTCGATGGCCTCGAAGGACTCAAACGACGTCGCCTGTGCCCGATAATCCCGAAGATGGGTATCTGCTTGTCTAACCTTACCACAAGACGTAGTGTCTCATTATGGAAGAAGAGTATCCACGTAATGTGATGGAATTCGAGGTGAAGTTCGCAACGGAGGAATCCTGCCGAGCATATCTCTTCCGTATGCGTTGGCCAGACGGCTTTCGCTGCCCTCGCTGTGGCAACTCAGAGTCCTGGTCTATAGGTAAAGTCCTTGTCCGTTGTGCGGCGTGCAGGCACCTGACTTCTGTAACGGCCGGCACTATTTTTCAGGATACTCATACTCCGCTGACGATCTGGTTTCGCGCGATGTGGTGGGTCACAACTCAAAAAAACGGTGCCAGCGCTCTCGGGTTACAGCGAATCCTCGGTCTTAAGAGTTACGAAACCGCGTGGACTTGGCTGCACAAGTTTCGCCGGGCAATGGTCCGTCCCGGCCGAGACCTTCTATGTGAAAGAGTTGAAATTGATGAATGCTATATCGGCGCTCCAGAAGAGGAGATGCACGGCCGCGGGGCTGCTGATAAGACTCTAGTGGTTGTCGCAGTCGAAGAAAGTGGTTCAGGAATAGGGCGGATTCGTTTTCGCCAGATTCCGAATGCATCCGCGGCGACTCTAAACCGTTTCATTCGAGAGTCAGTTGCTCCAGGCAGCGTGGTCCATACTGATGGCTGGCAGGGGTACAGGAAGGTCGGCTCGCTTGGATACGCGCACGAGGTAACCGTTCTGACAGGCCGGAAGGAGAAGGCGTCTGAACTGTTGCCGCACGTCCACCTGGTGACCTCGTTACTGAAGCGCTGGTTGATGGGAACTCATCAAGGCGCAGTGAGCCACAAGTATCTGGATTACTACCTGGATGAGTTTGCCTTTCGGTTTAACCGCCGCAAATCGATGAACCGCGGCAAGCTCTTTTACCGTTTGGTGCAGCAAGCCGTGGCAATCGAGCCTGTTCCTTTGGATGTAATTCTGCATCCAGAAAAGCAACAGACCTGGAAATTACCGCCACGAAAATCTCCATCAAGGGAAGCAGACACCGATCGCCTGGCTGTTCAAGCGACTGGCTTATAGCTTCCCCTGCCACGGCTTTCATCAGGCTATGGCTTCGATACCGCGAATGGACGCCAGTGTGAGCAGTTTTGCCGCGGGTCCGCTCGGTATTTTCTCGCCGCGTTCCCACTTGCTGATAACGCCAACAGTAACGTTTAAATGAGCGGCAAAGACGGCTTGGCTTACGTCGGCTTTGGCGCGGATACGCCGGATAGCTGCCGGACTCAGTTTGCGAACGGGAGTCAAGCAGTCCGAATCGAATTTCCGCATGGTCTTTTTGTCGATCATGCCGACACGGTAGAGATCGCTGACATTCTCGTGAAGAGCCGCCATCGCTTTGCTCTTATAGGTCTTAACCATTTTGTCCTCCTTTAGGGGGTCTGACAATCTCAACCAGAACCCTGTCGTTTACAAGTTCGGTCATCTGCGAATCCGAGTATCCGAGATACATTTTCGCGACATCTCGATACGCCTTTAATTCGTTATGCTTGATGTTTTCCATGTCCTTCTTTTCCCATGCAAACATCAGGATCGCTCGACTTCGAATCTTCAGGGCGATCAGAACGCGCCCGCCACCACGAGATCCCTCACCATGCCGTGCGATTCGGTACTTGTACAGCCCGCCGCCCAAGTCCGCATCAGGCTGAGAATGCACTACGCTCCAGATTCCATCATCTGAGATGTGAAACTTGCGAGCAAACCGGACGACATCCTTAAAGGCAAACACACGAAGCTGTGGCGGAGGCGTAATTGACACTGTGTTTATTGTGGCACTGGGAACCATATTTGTAAAGCCTCCTGAATCTTGCGCTGAGACAGAAAAAGGTTGAGAAGAAGTCGCGCCTGAGATTGAATTAGTGGAATCGAGCCAAGACGCAGCGCGAGGCTACAAGTCGCCATCTTCGGCCCCTTGTGATATTCGTGTTCCACTGTGAATCAGTTCAAAACAAGGTTGTAAAATTGAGCCACGAAAAGAAATCCAATAACAAGCAGCACAATCCCAATCGCAATGCCAACTATCGGTTTCCTTCTAAAGCGCCAAAGGGGAATAATTTGGGCGTACAGAAAACAGATTGCGGCTCCCGCGAGGAAGAGAAGTCCAATTGTCCGTTGAGCGAACACAGACAGCGTGAACTCGACTCCGAGTCCCATAAGCCTCGACGGATAGAATGGCTTCAGCTCTTTACTAATGTTCTTTTGCTCATAGTCACCGCTTTGGCTGTGGTCGTTTACTTTCAACAACTCAGCACAACGCAGACCGACGAAAGAGCTTGGCTCAGAATTGATCTTGTGGATCAAACAAAAGAACCTGACTCTGCCGTAGTTGTTGACCCAAGCCTGCCGTTGAGTGCCCATATCAGCGCTACCAACACTGGCAAGACTGTCGCCAAAGGTATTTACGTTGATGCCTGTGTGGAGGTATTGGACAATGTCACCCCCGCCCAAGTTGAGTGGATGAGCAGTTGCTACTCCCGTCCTCATTACAGGGTAGAAACAGGGATGCTTTTCCCGAACGGCAGTATCAATGACACCCAAATGCAAAAAGTGAACCGGAATACGATCCCGGCTCCACCAACTTCCGTTCAGAGCAAACAATTCGCCGACGGGAAGAACTACGTTGTTATCTTCGGCCGGGCTCACTATGTTGACGTTTTCGGAAAAAGCCGCTGGACTCAATTCTGCTTTCCAGTTACACGCGCCCGCTTCTTGAGCGAAGCTGCTAGGCAATGCGTAAATTTTGCCAGTGAAGGCCAAGGCTATTACGATCGCAATTACGCCAAAGCCCAATGACACTCGGCACAACTTGAACAATTTAAAGCATATATGCGCGGAATCTCGCATAAACGATCCAAAGCACAACCTATTGTGGTAGGGATAGTCAAGCAGATACCCATCATCCCGAAAATCAGGATAGGAGAATGGCAAACTGCGATCGCCTCCCGTGAGGTTGCGCCCCATGATCGAGACAAGGCGGTCGCCTCCGGGTACCGACACCGGTTTGTACAGCACCGCGTTCACCAGGGTGAAGACCATTGTGTTCAGGCCGATCCCCAGCGCGAGCGTGGTCATAATTGCTACCGAGAACCACCGGTGAGCCAGGATTCCGCGCACCGCGTATCGAATGTCCTGCGCTACGGTCCCCAGCCACCATCCCGGCCGCTGGCGTTCGCATTCCTGGCGCGCAGCCTCCACGGCGCCAAACTCGATCAGCGCCTGCCGCCGCGCCTCCGCGACTGGCAGCCCCTCGGCAACCTTCACCGCAATCGACTGCTCCAGGTGAAACCGCAGTTCCTCGTCAAATTCATTCTGCTTCTTGCGGAAGATCAGAAACCGGATGTGTGTCAGCAACTCTCGCATCATCGCGGCGCCTCCACAGTCCGGCCCAGCACCAGCCCGATCGCCGCCGACAGCCGGTCCCACGTCTCCACTTCGCTCTCCAGCTGTCTTCGGCCAGCCGCCGTCAACCGATAGAACTTGGCCCGCCGGTTGTTCTCCGAGTTGCCCCACTCCGCCTTGATCCAGCCTTTGTATTCGAGCCGGTAGAGAGCCGGGTACAGCGAACCCTGCCCAATCTGCAGGGCCTCTTTTGAAACTTGTTGAATGCGCTGAGCCACTCCCCAACCGTGCATGGGCTCAAGCGAGAGAGTTTGCAGAATCAGCAGGTCCAGGGTTCCCTGCAGCAGATCGGTCGAAGTCGGCATCTCTTCCCCTCGATATTCGACAAGATCATGAACTACTCTTCTGTCGAATGTCAAGGGATACGGCGGAAGAGCCTACAGAATGGGCACCGATCTTGGGATGTACTGTGATTTGCAAGCGCGTAGATAGCGTCTCACCGCCTAGCCGGAGTTTGCACCATTTGTGGTAATTGAAGGGTTGGCCACCTCCCGGAACTCCAAACAACCCAAGAGCAGGTCCCCGTTAACCGCATCGTCATTGCTTAACACTCCAGTGAACTGGCCGCCAATTTGCAGTCAGGGGGGAGCAAGATTAGAATTCTCGCGATTTCAAGATAGATCAGAGGTGCCCATGCAAGACCAGCAACCTCGATTTGTGACCTTGGCCGTTAAGACCGTTGTTTGCCATTCCATTACCTACATGCTGATGGGTGCGTTCGCTTATCACTTTTTTCATTACGCTGATCTCATCAACAATCCCAACTCCGGCATGCGCCCGGTCACGAGCCTTTGGGTGATCCTTGGCGCTCCATTGCAGGTGTTTCGCGGCGTGCTGTTCGCATCGGTATTTTATCTATTTCGGGACCGGTTGTTTTATCGCAAGAATGGCTGGCTGATCATGGCCTGGATGCTCATTGGAATTGGAATTCTGGGGACATTTGGCGCACCTGGAGGGTCGCTGGAAGGGTTCATTTACACGACGATTCCAGTTGCAATCCAGTTGCGCGGCTACCTTGAAATCGTGACGCAGGCGCTGCTGCTGTCGGTGTTCCTTTGCTACTGGGTAAACCACCCCGGTAAGAAGGCTATGATCTGGACGTTCGGCGTCGCGTACGCTGTATGCGTTGCGCTGCCCATGATGGCGTTGGTGGCGCCGAAGCGTTAGCCTGAGGCGCATATTTTCATTCCAGCGCTACTTCGGCATCGAGGCCGATGTGCCACGAATGTCGGCCCACTTCAGTCGTCGCTACTGCGCACGGATGAATACGGCATCCATAGGGTGACGTGTGGGCTCATTCATGTCGATGGAATTAGCTCAGACGGAAACGCGCCACCACACAGCAGAGCCACTATCATTACAGGTTTCTGCGACGGCTTCTCCTCGATGACGGCATTGGCGTGACCCGTTAACGCGCGTCCCAATCAATGGCGTAGATTTCTTGGGCGCCGACCTCTCGCATGAGGATCGGGGAGTCGTCGGGGGTAAGTCCGAACCAACTCCAGGGGCGCACTCGGGGAATCTTGAGATTGATCAATTGCTCGAGCTTGTGGTCCTGGATGCGCACGCGCATCAACGAAGGCTGGCTCCCGGGATGGTGAAAGTAGACGTATTGTCCATCGTGTGACCAGGTAGGATACGACGCCACGATGTGGACAAGCTCCGACCACTTTTGGGTCTTGAAATCGAACAGCATAATTCTTTGTGAATCGCTGGAGAGGGACGCAATGTAGCGGCCGTCTGGCGACCAGTGGGGGGAAAACAACCCTTGGGAGCCCGGCAGGCTTGAAATGCGGTGTGTTGTGAAGTCAAGGATGTAGATGTGAACAGCCTGTGGCGTTGAGGTTTCGAGCCAAGGCAAGCTTCCGAATACGAGCGAATTGCCATCGGGAGACCAATCGGGATCGGCTTCGCTATGTCCTTCAGGCGCAATTTCCACGGGGGTGCCCCCTTCAGCGGGGATTGTATAAATCTGCCACGGTTTGCCTGGCACGAAAGCGTGGAATGCAATTTGTCTACCATCTGGCGACCAGCGCGGAAAAACTGCCTGCATGGGGGCAACGGTAAGCTGAAGGCGATCCTGTCCGTCGAGTTTGCTGCGCCATAGGGTGCCCTGAGGGTAAGCGATGTAGGCGATCCACTTGCGGTCGGCGGAAAAGCTTACATCCTTGGCCGAAATACCAGACAAGAATGGAACGAGCTGATGAGACTTGGGGTCTAAGGTCGAAAGCTCGACTTGTGCCAGGACACCGGTTACGAAGAGCTTTCTACCATCAGCACTGGGGACCGGAGTTCGGCATACCCCACTGCTCGACAATCTTCCCGCCTGACAGCCTGAAAATATGAAATTCCTTAATGGTGATCTTCCTCGTGGAGGGTGTCAGACCTTCAAACTCGCCCATCTGCGAGTTTCAACCGGGATCAATGTTCTGATTGAGGTGAAAGAAATTGGCTGGATCGTACCTCTTCTTGAGCTGGACGAGACGCTCGTAGTTCGGTCCGAAAACACTTTTTGCAGCCTGCGGCCCGCTTGAGGCCATGTAATTGGCATAGATGCGCCCGCCGGTGTAGGGCTGCAGGAGCCTGAATGTCTCCTGTACCCAGGGCATGCACCTGGAAGCATCTCTGGGACTCCTCCACTCGGTCCAGAAGCCGAGCTGTACGGCACCTGGCTTCCGCAGCGAGAATGCCGTTGCATTCTCCGGGACCCGGCACACTTGTCCATGCATGTAGTGATCGAAATTAAAAGCTGTTTCGCAGGCAGTTGGTCGCTGTGCGAATCGATCGACGATCAGGTCGATAACTTCGTCGGAAACACGCTCAACGTACGTTGCTTTCACGAATTGGAATTTCCAGGACGTTTCCCAGTCACCCATCGCATACAAGTCTGCATATGCCCGCCGCTTCAATGAGTCGTGATCGGGTGGGCTGATCTTTCGGAATTGGTTGAGCAGGTTCTCCCCTCTGTCCAGATTGCCGGAGTAGACAAACTCCACAGAGAACTGCCCATCGCGATCGGTTCTCAGCTGGCACTCAGCCTGCAGTTCGTCGGGCGCAGTGGACATCAAGTCACGAAAAGCCCGGAACATGTCACGGGCCATTTTGACGGGATAGATGAGGCTGCCGGCGAGCACTTCGCTGACCGGATGCAGCCGATATTGAAACTGGGTGGCCACTCCGAAGTTTCCACCACCGCCACGAATCGCCCAAAAGAGATCGGGATTCCGACTGTCGTCGACATCCAAGATCTCCGCATCCGCGGTGATCAACCGGGCTGCCAGGAGGTTATCGCAGGTTGCACCGTGCAGACCGGAAAGCCAGCCCAGGCCACCGCCCAGGGCGAGTCCCGCGCCGACGGTCGGGCACTCACCGAGCACGGGCGCGAGTCCAAAGCCGGAAGTTGACGCAAGGATCTCCCCGGCGTTGTTACCCGTGCTCACCAGCGCTGTTTTGCTCGTGGGGTCGACTGTGACACCCTTCATGGGCGAAAGGTCAATCACCATTCCGCGATCACAGGTTCCCCATCCAAGAAAGCTGTGGTTGCCAGAACGAACAGCAATCTCCAGCTCATGCTCGTGGGCGAAATCGATGCATCGCAGAACGTCCTGCTCGGTTTTGCATCGAGCGATCATCGCAGGCCGCTTGTCCGTTTCCGGATTTTGCGAGGAGACCGTGCGTGTTGTGTCGTAGTCAGGATCATCGGGAAGGATCAAGCGACCGCTCAGCTTGCTCCGGAGACGGTCAATGGATGCAGGGTCAATTCCCGAGCGCAAGGCTGCGAGCCATGTTCCACGCCCTGCGCCAAGAACGAGAGCACCTGCCAACAGCGTGGACCGCGTGACAAAAACGCGCCTGCTCTGCATGGTTCTCCTCGTATTGATGATTATGGGATTCGCTTCTTGTCCACAATGGATGCATTCAACTGTGTCATCAAGCCTTGAACATCCGGCATGCCCCACTGCTCGACGATCTTGCCGCCTGCCAAACGAAAGATATGAAATTCTTCGATAGTGATCTTCTTTCCGGTTGGTGCGATACCCGCGAACTCACCCAGCTGTGTTCCTGTAGACGTGATCCGTATGACTACCCTGTCGCCCTCGGCGATGATGTCCTCGACCTTTTCATGCCAGTCGGGGAACGAGGTTCGATGGCTCAGAACGGCACTCTTGATGCCATTGAGTCCGGTCCACTCGATTCCACCGACAAAGTGACAGACGAAGTCAGGTGAATACAACTCGTCTGCTACAGCGAGGTTGCCCTTGCTCCATAGTTCCGCTTCAGAGCGAAAAACTACAGCCTTGTTTGCGGACAACGTCTGCGCCCGCATCATTGAGCAGCCCAGAAGGTAGACGGTGAATAGTGTGATTAGCCCAAAGGCACGAATCTTCATAGAGAAAGGGGCTTGAAAAGCCGTCTCCTTCTTCAAATCTGGATCGCTTGAATTGTAGCGTCATCCGAAGGCGCCGCATCCACTCACTCCCGCCAAATCAACACGAGGGTGAGTTTTTGCGAGTGTGTCCGACGCCGGCCCTCGGGTCCCGGTCGGTTGACCCGCAATCCCGAAATAGCTGTGAGCTGGCTCACTCCTACTTCCGCACTCGGCCACCGAAGGTCCCGAGTTAAGACCCTGGAGCTATTCAGAGGGTAAGCGAAACTGAAATCGCTCACTCGCTGCGCAGCGCAACCATCGGGTTGATGGCGAGAGCTCTGAGCGCCGGAACCAGGCAGGCGATTGCCGCAACCAGCATGAGAAGACCGGAGGCTGCCAAAATCATGATTGGATCGCGGGTTCCGCTTTCGATCCAGCGAGCGATCAGCCGGTTTAACCCGAAGCTGAGTGCGAGACCGGTCACGATTCCCAGCCCGACACTCACTCCGGCTGAGAGTCCTACGATCCGCAGCACGTCGCGGCGCCGGGCCCCTAACGCAACACGAATCCCCAGCTCGCTCGTGCGCTGCGCCACCGTGTAAGAGACGACGCTGTAGAGGCCCACTGCCGCCAGAGTCAACGCCAACACTGCGAATGCGCCGAAGAGCATTGAGATGAGCCGCCCCCGCGCGAACTCCGGCTCGCGCTGGATCCAGCCTTCCAGATCCCGTACGTCGCTGATGATTTGTTGGTCCGGATCAATAGAGGCGATCTGTTGGCGGATGCTGTGCACCATGGCGAGCGGCTCGCCTTGCGTACGCACCAGGATTTGGGTACCCGTCATCGTCAAGAGAGTGTACGGCGCGTAGACTGCGGGCGCCACCGGTTTATCAAGCCCGTCATCCAGCGAGTCGGCGATCACTCCGATGACCGCTAGCCATCCGTCGCTTCCGGTTGCGCCCAGCCGACGGGGCGGGTTGCTTGTGAGTTGCGAGATGCGGACCGAGTGGCCCAGCGCGTCCCCGCCTGAGAGGTAGTGACGTACGAAGGCCTGATTCACGAGCACCAGCGTGGCGCCCCGCGCAATCTCGCTTTGGTTCCAGGTCCGTCCTCGCAGCAGTGGAATTTGGAGAGTCGTGAAGTATTCGGGGCTTACGAATTCCACGTGCGCCTCTTGGGCCTGGGAGGCCGGCTTTCCCAAGATTTCGACTGGAAGAGTCCAGCCGCTATCCGGCGGAGTGGCATTGGTCGAGATACCGGCCGCGAGAACTCCGGGGGTTTCGAGGACTTTCTCACGAAGCTGCGCGAAGAAACGGCCGCGGTCGGCCCATGTTGTGTGCGCGTTTTCACCAAGCGGAATGATGACCGACATCACATGCTGCGGCTCATAGCCAAGCGGTACGCGGTTCAACTGAATGAACGTCTGAATGGCAGCCCCAGCTGCGGTCATCAACAGTAGAGTCAGCGCGATTTGTCCAGCAATCAACGCGGTGTGAAGCCGTCTTCCGTTCGCACTGCCTGTTAGCCGTCGCATGCTTGCCTGCATCACCTGGCTGATCTCCGGCTGCGCCAACTGCAAGGCGGGAAAGAGGCCGAAGACGATCCCGCTCAGCAACGCCAGGCCTACGCTGAAAAGAAGGACGCCGAAGTTGATGTGGAAGTCGGCTTCGTAGGGATAGGAGTACTCCGGCAGACGCGGGATGATGAACCCGATAGCCCTGTAGGCGACAAACACGCCCAGCCCCGCTCCGGCTAAGGATAAGAGCAGCGATTCGGTCAAGAGCTGGCGCACGATTCGGAAGCGGCTGGCTCCGACGGCCGAACGGACGGCAAACTCGTGCTGTCGCGCCGTGCCACGCGCGAGAAGCAGAATCGACACATTGGCGCAACCGATGGCCAACAGCAGCGCGACGGCCCCAAGGAGCAGGTCCATCGTCTTTTCCAGATCGCGAGTGTAGGTGTCCGCGAGACGGCGTACGCTGATCTTGAATTGCTTGGGAAAGACGTTCGGGGTTTGGCGGTCGAACTCCTGGTACAAGGGCCCAAACTCGGCTTCTGCGGCTGCCAGACTGATCCCGGTCTTCAGCTTGGTTTTCGCTTCGTAACGATGGGTCTGATCGGACGCCATCTTTAGCGGAAGATAGAGGTCCGCACCTCCCCACGTGAAACGCGGCGGCAAGACGCCGAGTATCGTATAGGTTTTGTGCGAGAGCTGGATTGTCTTTCCCACGACGGAAGGATCACCTCGGTAGTGCCGTTGCCAAAACTTGTAGCTGAGTACAGTGACAGCCTGCGGATCCTGGTTGTCAGGCGCATCGGCGGGAACGAAGTATCGACCCAGCATGGCGGGCATACCCATAAACTCGAAGCCGTTCCCTGTCATCATCCCGGCCCTGACGTCGTCGGGAACGTCGCTTCCCGTGACAGTCAGGCTCTCGCCATCGAAGCCCACCACATCCTCCGCTGCATGCGTCTGCCGTAGCTGTCGAACTTGTGGACCGGTCAGGCCCCAGACTCCGTCGCGGCCCGCATTGTCTGTGATCCAGACATCGCAGACGCGTTCGATTCCCGCATACGGCCAGGGATGGAGCACCGCGTCGTAAAGAATGCTGTAGACGGCAACGGTGGCGCCAATGCCAAGAGTGAGAGAGAGGACCGCGGTAAGGGAGAAGCCTGGGTTGCGGAGGATCTGCCGGAACGCGAAGCGGAGATCCTGCAGCAGTATTTGCATCAGCGCCTCAAGTTGGAAGGGGAAGTCGTCTGGTCGCTAGAGCCTAAGCACCCTAGCATATAGGACGAACGGAAAGAAAAATGTAAAGCTAGACCCCAGAATCGTGCTTGATCTGTACGAACCCGGTCCGCCTGCAGAGGAGCCTGATAAGTTTCGTGATTAATGGGCAGCGATACGCTCCGGTCGAATGACCCATCTACACGGAAGTTACAAGTTGATCAACGACTTCGCAGCCGTGCCGGTCAACGGTCGGCTGACTGACATCCCGCTTGAATGGCGTGCTCAAGTGGCAACCACAAGGGTGGTAATGAGGCGGATGGGCTGCTCGTTCCCGCCCGCTCGGGAGTTACCGTGTCGTACCCTACCGGGCCAGCCATCCTCCGTCGACGGGGATGCACGTGCCCGTAAGGTTGTTTGCCGAAGGAGTACAAAGAAACACGACGAGAGCACCGATCTGCTCGCTGGTCGTAAAGAAACCGGACGGCTGCTTTTCCGACAACAGTTCTTGCGCCGCCCTCCCAGGATCGACTCCATCCGCTCCTGCTTTCGCATCGATTTGGTGTTGAAGAAGCGGAGTGAGCACCCAGCCAGGACAGATTGCATTGCATGTGATTCCCTGTCCGGCTGTCTCCAAAGCTACGACCTTTGTAAGGCCGATCAGCCCATGCTTTGCCGCGACATAAGCGGACTTGTGGATTGACCCAACCAATCCATGGACAGAAGCGATGTTAACAATGCGTCCGAATTTCTGAGCGCGCATTTCCGGCAAGGTGGCCGCAATCAGGTGAAAAGCAGACGAAAGGTTGACCGCGAGTATCGCATCCCATTGCTGTTGCGGGAACTCTTCTATCGGTGCAACATACTGGATTCCGGCATTGTTGACAAGGATATCGAGTTTGCCCGCCTCAATCTGAGCTCTGGCAATCAAATCGCGGCACTCTTCAGGTTTCGATACATCGGCATCGAAATAGCCGACGCGCACTGCGTGCTCTTTCGCGATCTGCATTCGCAACGCCTCGATAGCTGCGGGTTCGCCGAATCCATTCAAGAATAGATCGCAGCCCGATGCCGCAAGCGCTTGTGCAATGCCCAGGCCAATCCCGCTAGTCGATCCGGTGACCAAAGCTGTCTTGTCTCGTAAATTCACGTCTCGACTCAATTCTTCTACCCTCATCAAGAGACCGAGAATATTCGTTTTCGCGGCCTGCGCGGTACTTTGATCGGCGACGGGCCACCGTCGGAGCACCTGCCGCGTCCGCAGGGCTCGTTCGACGCTACCGCTTCATCTCGTCGGGGTGGCGCAAGTATAACTCGCGGCGTCGTTGATATTCCCAGTCCCGCTGTATCTCTGAATCTTAGGATAGGAACACAGTGGGCGCTTAAAACCTGCGCTCTTGTCAGACGGTCTGTTCGGCCTCTTTGTCGCGATGATTCGGTCTGGAGCGATACCACGTTCCACCCAATCCACCATGACTGAGAGCGGATCGAAGGTGTCGGCTCCAGGGCCGCCGGAGCAATGCCCCATGCCCGGAACCATGACCAGGCGGAAAAAATCGTCGATCTTCGCAGACGAGGCGCCGCTCCCCGTGCCCTCATAGCGCGCGTCCACGGCATTCCAATAATCGATGGACGCCTGCGGAGTCACCAAAGGATCGTCCCAGCCGTGATACACAAGCAGCTTATGTCCCAGTTTCTGGAATTCGTCCAGATTTGGGTTGGTTGCGTTTACGCTGGGCGCAAGTGTCTGCTCGTAAATCGTTGCTTGGCGATCGAAGTCGAAGGATCGCCAGTCCCACCGCGGCCCAAAAACCCATTCGAAGATCGGCGCGAATGGAGGCTGTTCATCCGGCATCGGAGGAGCGCCAAAATCCCGCGCCCATTCGAATTCGCTTCCTCGAGCGACCCCTGGATAAATCTCTTGCCGGGTGCGCGGGTTTTCCGGTCCGGAATAGAGAAGCCTCGCCGTCTCGACCTGAGGCGCCGTGAGGCAGCGGTTGTTGTCCGCGCCCCGGCACTGAAGCAACGCAGGATCGAATTCGCATTTGCGCGGATCGGCGATCACGCCGTCTTTCACGCCGTCGAGCTCGTCGCACGCCGCCACAACAGCGTCGCCAATCATGGCGATCTTGGCCGGCGGAATGTACGCCTGGGGTGTCCTGTGCATCGCCGCAAAACTCCAGAGAATGCTCAGATGGACTCCGGTGCGATTGTTGGGAGGCGCACCGCCGACTAGACCGTCGTAATCGCCGGGAAAGTGTTGTGCCTCCGACAAGGCCTGTTCGCCCCCTGTCGAGCAGCCCAGGAAGTATGCTTTTTGCGCGGGACGCGCATAGTAGACACTTATCAGCCGCTTGGCGAGCACGGTCATTTCATGTGTCGACTGGTAGCCCCAGTCGGCCCAGCGCTCGGGACGTTTCGCGAAGATGCCGGCATCCGAGCCGGCGGGGGCCGAAAGTCCCATGTCGGTATTCACCACCGCGTAACCCTGTCTCAAGCCGGCGGCGAGTTCGTCGTAATAGATAAAGCCCGCGAATCCACCGCTGCCGGTGCCTTCGAGCCGCCCGTTCCAGCCTGATTGTGGCAACCACATTTCGACCCGAATCTCGGAGTCAAGTCTGGATTTCAGGACCGCGACAACCCGGCAGAAGATAGGCAAGTCCGTGATGGGTTCGTGGCTGACGGTCTTGAAGGTACTGTGAGAGACGATCTCCGCCGTCTCGATCGTCGTGTTCGGAAGCTTCAATGCAGCGATGTCCTCGCACGCCCCTCCGTAAGCCGTCTTGGGTCGCAGAAACAACAGGCAACCAACCGCCAAGAATAAGAGGATTCGAAATCTCTTCGAAGTGATCGGGGCAGAACTCGACATCCACCGTTCCCACTCTTGCGAAACTTGCGATAGGTCGGCTTGACCCATTTTCTATTTCCTCGATTCTGTTCCGTCCCAGCGTGAAGCGCAGTGCGATTCTGAATCCCCACAAAGCGTAGAAGACGACGCAAAGATAGCACGCCCGGGCAACGACCCTGTGCGGGGGCTTCCGGCGTTCCGGTTGAATTAAAGCCCTGCACGGACAGAACCCTAAATCGGGGCCGAGTGGTCCACAACCCCACCGGAACCCGCAGAAAGACAGCTATCGGCCCGGATGAGCGCATCTCCCTGGATGCAACAGGTGACAGACGAACGCGGAATCGGGTTGAAGAACACCGCTCGGCTGTCTGGCTCATCCTGACTATGAATTCACCAGCCGGCCGATGTCGAGCTGGATACCAGTGACGGCTTCGATGTGCCTGAGCAGGTGGGCTACCCCTTCCCCCGACGCGAATGCACCGGAGCTATGTCCGCGGAGAATCGTCTCGCATGCCCACCGCAATTGGCTGGCGCACGCAAACACACGGTAGTAATCGATCGCTCTCTCGTTGAGATCAGCGAGGCGACGATAAGCGCGGCAATAAGCACGGGCTGCAGCACGCAACTTGAACCGCACGAGAGGTGCGAACGTGCGGGGTATTTTGACTGGAGCCTCCGCGATGGCAACGATCGTGAAACCAAGGTCCATTGCCGCGTCGCCAATCATGGTGTTTGCCCAGTCGAGAACGCCGCTCACACGTCCGTTGTCGACCAAAACGTTGAATGGCTGAAAATCGCAATGGCATATCACGACCCGATTCTGAGGCGGCCGATTAGCTTCGAGCCAGGCGATCGCAGGCAGCAGCCCCGTAAGCTCTTTCTCTGCGCATGCCAGACGCAAAGAATCGAGGCGGCCCTGGAGAGTAATCGCTCTCACCGGAATCCCAGCGTCCTTCATCGCGCACTCAAGCGGGCCGACAGGCAACTGATGCAACCGAAACTGCGCGGCGGCCATGATTGCCCACAACTCGCTCACCTTCTCCGGAAGCTGAGGGAGGAAGGCCTGGAGCCGTTGCGCCAGCCCACGCCCGCCCGGCGCCATCAATTCTTCCCCCAGGGTGTGGCCGGGCATATGCTGCATGATGAGAAACTCGCTACCTAGAATGGATTGTTGCGTCTCCTTGACGAAGACACGCGGAGCGGGGTACTCGAGCTCCGCCGCCACGTATTGGACGACGGCCTCGAAGTTGGCGCGTACCCCGGCTTCGAAGTGCGAAAAACAGCGGATGACAAGAGGACCGCAAAATGGCTCAGGAGCTCCGCTAAGGGAAAATCGGAAGATTAAGGTGTCAAAACCGCCCGTCAGTTTCCTGGGAGCTTCCAGGTACTCAACCGGACGACCGATCTTGGTGCGAAGGTAGGCCAGTAGAGGAACTTCAATGCCATTTTCGATAAGGGCAGGTCCGTTCTCTCCTTCAGCGCTGGAATCAGATTGGTCCTTCATCTCTTCACTCCTGGCGAAGCTCGCCGGAAGCGGCCTTCGTCCGACTTGCAAAATGCGGCAACTTCACCTCTATGAGTACGCAACACGAGAAGTAAAGTTCCTCGCGGTGCTGGATAGGCTCGAACCACGCCGGATCACGGAAATCAGCTGCAGGACCACGGCAATCGAGCAGGTTCTTGCGGAAGTATCAGGCCAAGCCTGCGGTCTTTCATCACTCATGTTTTTAAGAGGTGACTGAGCGCTTCGCCGCAGAGCTCATGGTAATCGCCATGTCGTGATAGTGTCACCCGCTATGCGGAACCCCCGTTCTTCCTTTTCGGGGTTACTTCCCAACCGGCCACTATCCGCTGAGAATCGCGGCGCAACTTTTTCCTCTCGATCTGTCGCAGCCTGACGAGGTGCTGCTTCAAAAGCAAGAGGGCCGGAGAATGACGATCTCCGTATGTCTTACTCCAGCTAAGTTGTCAATGCTGCATCAACGTGGGTAGTGGGCTATTTTGGTTTTCCATAATAGGAGATAGGTTTTGTTTCTTGAAATAGGATGACGCCTACTTGACAAAGAGCCGAAACCATTTCACAAGCTGCTCTTCAGACATAACACCGGACGCAACCGCCAGCATTGCCCGTACAACCTCCTCGTCTGGCGCGTCCATCGTACATCCGTTGAGATCAATAAATGATTCCGCCACGACGTAGGCTGTACGTTTATTGCCGTCGAGAAAACCATGATTACTGCATAGTCCAAATGCATAGGCAGCCGCGAGTGCAGCAGCATCGGGGTGGCCGTACGCCAGAAGGTTGCGCGGCCGGGCGAGTGCAGAGTCAATCATGGCAAGGTCGCGGACGCCACCAATTCCGCCATGTTCCGAAATCTGTTCGTCATGAATGGCAAGAACAGCATCGAGCGGAATCCAGACCCATTGGCGTGATTTCACTTTGCTAACTCACGTAGGGCGTTCCGGCGACGTTTCATGACCTTGCGGGCCGACTTCATGGCAGTTTCGAATTCGGGATCGAATGGAGTAACCCTGAAACCATCTTTATCTTCGGTAAGAAAGATGGAGTCGCCCTTTTCAACCTTCAAACGGGACAAGGCTTCTTTCGGCAGAATCACTCCCACGGAGCTTCCAATTGTTGTCAGTTTCAGCTTTAGCATCGCCTCACCTCACTCAGGGTATTATAACAAAGATTATAATGTAAGAATCAAGAAATCGCAGCGGATTGCCTACAATCAGTCTCAGTGGAAAACCAAAGATAGCCCACTACCCGGCGTTCTGCAAAGATACCGAACGTACGCAACTGGGGGTATATTGGTAGGTTGCCGAGAAAGCAAAATGGAAATTCCGGATTGTGGAAAGTGAGAAGAGACAAATGAAACCCCGATTGTCATTCGCTTTTGCCCTGGTTCTCGCGATCCTCGCGGGCACCCTTCCGATAATTCTTGCCCACGGGCAAGCCACGCCGAAGGTGGTGCTCCAAATGCAGTTCACGCTGACACCGTTCCAGAAACCTGCTTCGCTCATGCCGGGGGAACGTTCTTGTCCATTTTTCTTTTGGACTAAGGATTTCACTCCCGAGCAGAGGATAGGCTTTAGCTATGTCGAAAAGGCCGGGATGACGATGAGCAATACCCCGGTCCTGGCGAACGTAACGATCATCATCGATTCAAGGGACAGCGTTCCGGTGGCGACGACGGAAAGCCCCCTGGGGTCGAATAATAAAGTGTGGGAGATCAATATGTCCCAAGACACGTACAATGCCAACGCGAAATGCCTGGATGGCATTTCGGTTAGAAACGCTCACTGATCGCGCCTGTGAGCACCGCAAAACTGCGGCTGCGGGTTAACTCCAATGTTTGACACTACCGACGATCCGCCCCGGAACGACTCCCTATCTCTCATTTCGGAATACGCTCCGGCCACAGCGGCAATAGTCGCTCATTTAGTGGGATTGAACGACGCTGTTTGTCCGCCCGGCAAGCTTTCCGACGCTGTCAAGCCAGCCGATTTTGCGGTCTTCGCAGGCATGACTTCCGGCCCCCTTCGCGCAACCGCAGCGTGACCAATATCCGGTTTGTGGGACGAGCTGTATTGACTATTCAATACCAGAACTACGAAATCACGAGTGCGGCGGCGATCGGCAACATGCCGCCGCGCAGCAACCCTTTAGGATCGGATCGAGTATAGAAATGGAGTTGTCGTTGTCCACTGCTTAAACTTCATAAATGGAGGCATCCTAACTTCCGACCGTATGCGGGAAGGAATAGGCCAACGACCTTGACGCATGCCCAGATCCTGTGCCGCGGACACAGTACTCGGATCACCATGCGGGCCAGAGAAAACATCAGTCGCAATGGACGCGGGATGAACCTAAGCAACGAACCTATCATGAATCTTTGCGAATAGAGTTGCGGCCTCTTCTCAAAGCCATGACTGGTCGTCACTGCGAAGGGGAACTGGTCGATGAAGATGGTGCCGAGCTGTTGGCAGTTTCCAACTCAGCGGCCAAATGCCCAATATATCCAGCTTCGTCCTCGATGGCATGGGCTACGAGAGCAATCTGGGCGTCGACATCGGCATATCGTCGTTCTTCAATTGCCTCACGGGGGCCGGGCAGGGTCTTAGCGTCATATCCGGTATCCCAGCCGGGTGCGTAAATGAGATGCTGCATCCAAGGCCGCCGGGGGAGGCCATCCTGGCTGGTGAGCTTTCGCTCGGCCTGCGTGAGTTCCTCATTCAGAACCTTGAGGTTGGCGTCGGGAATTGCCTTCCCGCTTGCTGCGGTGCGGGCTTTGCCATAGCGCGTGGCAGCCTTGTCCAAGGCGGCCAGCGCATTGTCGAGAGGCGCAAAGTTGAGGAACGGCGGTATCTCCAGCGCGAGAGGTGCGACCATGGGGTGCCTGGGGTCATTGGTGAGTCCATAGGCGTTCGATTCCAGGGCGGCCTTGCGATCGGCAGCTTCAGTGCGCTGTGTTTCAAGCAAAGCTTTCAATTCGCCCGCGTAAACGTGGAGCGTGTCCGCGAGGGAGGCGAAATCATATGGCAACAGGTCGGCTTGGGCCATGCGCAGTACCAGAGTGCCGTTCGTCTGTGCCAGAGCGCGCCCATAAGCGAAGGTGGTGTCACCAAAGTGCGTGTACCAGTAGAAATCGTCGTAGATGGAGTGGTAGATGCCGCCGTCGTCCTCTCCGTCATAGCTTGAGTCGAGCGAGGCGATACCGAGATGATCGAGGAACGCGGAAAAATCGGAGCCAGAGCCGAGCGCGCCGATGCGGAGATCGCTGCGGCTGGCGGCATCCTTTCGCTCCTGGGGACTTCCGTTAAGCAGCTTAGCCGCCTGCCAGCGTTTCCAGACGGACGCCTTGGTCTCAGGGTCTTCAATCGACCGCGCGGCTTCATTGACGAGAGGCTCGAGCGAGTGCGATCCCTGAACCACCAGATACCCACGCTCATTGGAGTCGCTATTGATGTAAATGGCCGCGTGCTTGCGGAGCTCCTTGTCATGCTGCTCTGCCCATTCGGTTGAACCCAGGAGCATAGGCTCTTCGCCATCCCAGGACATATACATGATCGTCCTTTTCGGCTTCCAGCCAGCGCGGGCAAGCTGGCCCAGAGCCCGTGCCTCTTCCAGCATCGCCACTTGGCCGGAGATGGGATCTTCCGCGCCATTGACCCAGGCATCGTAGTGATTGGCGCGCAGCACCCAGACATCCGGCTCTTCAGAGCCGCGCATGGTAGCGATGACATCATAGACAGGCTTCAGGTCCCAATTGAAAGCAAGTTGGAGATGGACCTTGATGGCAGTGGGCCCGATGCGATACGTCAATGGAAGCCCTCCGCGCCAGTTCTTCGGGGCAACGGGGCCTTGAAGCGCAGCGAGCAGAGGGCGCGCGTCGGCATAGGAGATGGGCAACGTAGGGATCTTTGGGAGAGAGGGAGCGTCTTCGCGCTTGAGGCGCTTGGCGTCTGATGTTGCGCCGATACCCGGAGTGAGCGGATCGCCGGGATAGAGCGGCGCATCGAGCACGCTGCCGCGCTGAACGCCATCGGCGGGGCGCATGGGGCCGTCGGGGAAGACGGCATCCTGGACATATCCGTCATCAGCGGGATCTGAGTAGATGATGCAGCCTATGGCGCCGTGTTCGGCTGCGAGCTTGGGCTTGATTCCGCGCCAGGAATGGCCATAACGTGCCAGCACGATGGCTCCTTTCACCGAGATCCCGTAGCGGGCCAACTGTTCATAGTCATCGACCAGTCCGTAGTTCACGTAGATAAGTGGTGCGGTTACATCGCCGTCCGGCGAGTAAGCATTGTACGTGGGTAGCTGCTCGTCCTTCTGGTTGCTTGTGGGATCGACGGGGATGGTTGGCTCTTCAAGTGTGGCCTGAAAACTTCCCATCTCAAGCAGGCGAGCTTTGGGCGTGGGGAACAGCACGTCAAATGTCTCAATATGTGCATCCCAGCCCCATTGTTTGTACTGGGTCAGAATCCACTCTGCATTCTGCTCGTCGTAGATCGACCCCACATGATGCGGTCGCGCGCTCAGCAACTGCATGTTGGCCCGCATACGCTCAGGGTCGGGAATGGCCTGAAAGCGCTTTTCAAGATCAAGCTCGACCTTCGCGCTGACCGGAGTGAATCCGAGCAAAGAGGATTGATCTGGTTGCTTGGCGGATAGTGTAGTCAAAAGCCAGAGTGCGGACAGGCAGATTGTGGCGTGGCGCAATTTCCCTCCTCAGTCAATAAAGGCTGAAGACTTCCCAAGTTGAGTTCCCGCTATGCTTTTCCGCCTGAACAGCAATATATCCCAGGTCACCTCAAAAGCCCCTTTAGAGCCAATTTCCTAAGCCGAGGCCCCGACACGTTTGGAGATGGCTTTCTGCTGGATATCCCTGACTGGTTGGCACGGAATCGGTTCTCGATGAGTGATTTGGCCAACAGTTGAGAACAAGCCCAACGCTGAACAACCGAGCAATTCAGCGGCCTCGTCACAGGAAGAATCTTGCGAGGATCCTCCGAAGGAGCTGTCGCCCGTTTCAGTGATCGTCCGCGTTCGTTCGCCCTCGCTCGTCACCAGGCATAGACATCCAGCGTCCGGATCGCTATCAGTTGGCCATCGATCGAGAGGTCGGCTGTTCCGTGGGGCAGAATAAGACCAATTGTGCCAGTCTCGGATCCGACAGTGGATGGCAGAGCGATCGCGGTAAACAGCCCTGATGTGCTTTTGACCCGGACCACGACGACATGACCGGAGGTGTTTGCGTATTGGAGTCGCGCAAAGGTCGGCCCACGCGTCGCCTTTATCCCGGTAATGCTGTCTCCATTTGCTGAATACTCTTGCGGCGATTTATCGTCGCCATCCACGATCATCAACGCAAGATCATGCGCCGGAACGGAGACCGTGTCGTTCGCTGTTTCGACCTTCTGTCCGTTCCAGACGTCGCGCAGCGATTTTGGAGTGCCTTTCAGCCCAAACTTCTCCCAATCAATCTTGACTTGCGTTGAGGCGTCCGTGCGATTCAGTATCCCGATCGCACGCCGTCCGGCGATCGCCATTGGTTTTACCCAGATCTGTATCCCAGGAGTGGGCTCATCGACTTTGATAGGTTGCAATCCATAAGGGTCATTATGAATTGCGAGCGCTTCTCGATTCGTCAGCAGCGACAAGGTAGCCGGAGAAAGACGCGTCAGGTCTGAGCCGACCATCAGCGGAGCGCTCGAAAGGACCCACAGTCCCATGTGGGTGCGATCGAGGGAATTGGTCATGCCGCGCATGCCCATGACCATCATGTCGAGGTCGTTGTAGTAGCCGGTATGCTGAGCTTCCGGATGCAACCCCGCGTCGAAAGATTTCAGGACGTTGTCGGCGGTGATGACGCGGTTGTCGTGTTCTGGATCGTGCAGGCTCTCCACAATGGGAGGAATGATGTCGCCGCCGGTGCGCCATATAGTGCTTTCGATTCCTCCGACGCCCGGAGCCCAGAACCAGGGATTCTGGCTGCCCCACTCGCAAATGGAGAAATACAAACTCCGTCCAGTGATCCTTTCCGCGTTCTGAATGGCGCGGGCGATCTGCGCATACTGGACCGCGCCAGAGCGCTTCTCCTTGTCGCCGCCGCACCAGTCAACCTTGACGTAGTCGAAACCCCACTTGGAAAACTGCAGGAAGTCCTGATCATAATGACCCTCGCTGCCGGTATTCAGAAGCTTTGGGCCGGAGTCAGGGTACATGCTACATCCGTCTCGACCGCCGTCGGTGTAGATGCCGGCCTTGAGCCCGAGGCTGTGAATGTAGGCGGCAATGTTGGCCATATCGCCATCTTTCTGGCCGGGCTGAATGGCAGGCCACTGTTTGGGATTTACTGCGACGTTGCCGGCGGCATCGCGTTCTCCCAACCACCATCCTTCGTCGATGACAACGTACTCGTAGCCGGCTGCTTTCATGCCGTTCGAGGCCAAAGCTTTGGCCTGCTCCTGAACGATCCGGGAATTCACGATGTTGGCGAAACTATTCCAGGAATTCCATCCCATCGGCGCAGCGCCGAAGCACGCAGTTGCGGATACGAGAAGCAGCCAAGAAGATCGCACGGGAACAACATATCACCTGGATGGCGTTAAGCTGGTGCGCAATCCATAGAAGTCGGCGATTCGTGATGCTGCGAGTCGTCCATGATTGCGGCACGACCGTGAAAGGAGACCGTTCGGGGAATCCAACTGGCTGGCCAGCCCCAAATGCCTTCTCAAGGAGTGCCTTGGCCCTGAAGGCTGCAATGGATATCCCGGTAACGAATGCTTGCTATGCACCGACCTACCTATCAGAGTTCAATCCCCGGCTCATCTGCCGGCATCCCTTGATTGATCGAGCTGGAATGTTGGATCACGACTCAGCGAAGCTCGAAGGCCTCAAGCCGACTGCGGCTGCCCGTTTACTATCACATTCTCGAACTTGAGACCTTTGACGCCGCTGGCCGCGAGCTTTTCCTGCTGCAGCACCACGTCGAAATCCTTGAAGGAAATGTTGCTGATCTCCGTTTGACCAGGGTTTGGCCTGATCGTGCCGAAGGCTGTGTAATGACCCTTGATGCCGATGAAGCTCAGGTTGCGAACCACAGACTGCGGCGGCGCTTCACCTTGCAGATTCGCATATTGCGACCACGGCTGCACCGAAACGATCGCGGAGGCCGTGGCTTCCGAGGTGATGTTGCGGAACGTAATGTCCTCATAATGCTGCGGCGTGTCCGGCCGCAGCTTCAAGGTTGCGATCCTGACATTGCCGATGATCCTGCAATTCTCCACGACCACGTCGCGAACGATCGTGGCTTCGGATCCAAGCGTCAGCACGCCCCCGCCACGCTTGTAGACGCAGTTCCGGATGCGGATGTGCTCTACCGGCGGACTGTCTGTGTCCTCCATGGCATGGGGTCCCTTGGAACCTTTGGCCGCAATGCAATCGTCCGTGACGGAGAAAAAACAGCCGTCGATCGTGACGTTCCGGGAACTGTCCAGGTCGATTCCGTCCGTGCTGGGAGCTTGCTTGTAGTCGTCCGGCACCTCGAAACTTGTCTTGCTCACGGCAACGCCGTCGCAGTTGTAGATATGGAGATTCCAGAACTGCGAATCCTTGAAAGTAATGCCCTCGACCTTCACGTCGCGTGAACTTTCAATGAGCGCCAGGCGGGCGCGGGGAACACCCACGTTCGGGAAGTTCCCGCGCAAGGGCGACGCGTTACGCAGTTTCCAGAACAAGTCCCATATTGGCCGGCCTGCTCCATCGAGCGTCCCCTCGCCGGTAAGCTGGAAGCCATCGCAGTTCGTTGCGTTGATCAGAGCGGGATTGAACTTCTCCTCGAAATGGCCCTCAATCCTAGTGCGCTGGGCGGGGAAGTTGGCCATATCCGTCGAGCACTGCAGCACCGCTCCCGCCCGCAGGTGAAGATTCACGTGCGGCTTGAAGAACAGGGCGCCGCTCACGAACTTGCCCTGCGGGACGACGACTGTTCCTCCGCGGCGCAATGCCAAATGATCGATCGCCGCCTGGATCGCCCCGGTGTTTATGGTTACACCATCAGGTCGCGCGCCGAATTCCGTAATCAGGGCTTCCGAAGGCTCTGCATCGGCCATCAACGCAGATCCCCAGAAGGGAGCTGCAAGCATCGCCGACATGAACCGCCGGCGTGCAAACGGATGACTGGGCACAACTCACCTCTGTCCGACAGATAAAGATGCTATATCAGATCCATCTGACGAGAAGGGCGTTTTTCGTTGCCGATCCTGGCCGCTTGGCTGAGGATCAGCTGATCTTGGTCCCCCGAGGCTAAAAGCTGACCCCGGTCCGTCCATTGTGGTCCCCACTCGGGGGCAACGACGCCCCTGCAAACCTATGTGTTCATCGGTTATTGGCCAATTCTTTTTCGATCCGTTGGCCCCGGAGTGCAACCTGACCGCTGCCCTTCCTGCATTCCGTCAACTCAGACCAAAGTTTTGAGGCGCTTGGGCCTCTCCAGCGAGGCCGCCGTTCGATCAGGTGCGACACGGTGACATGATCGAAGCTGCTGCGGCTGCAACTTCACCGTTTCCCTTGATCGTCTTCCTCATAGAACTGCGACACCAGATTGTGCCGGCCCATAAAGTCGCCCATCCGCTCAAACATCGCCATCTTGTAAACAAGGGAAGCCACCGCGTACCGGTTGCCGTAAAGCCTGTCCGTGTCGACACACTGCATCAGCTCGTCATTTCGGGTATTCAGCACTATGCTGGGAACGGCCCCGATATCCATCTTGCTTTTGAACCTGTTGAACTCGTCTCCGGCCGAATTCGCAACGCCGGCCGTCGTGCTGCCCGGAATCCCCCAGGCATCCGCGTCAGCCCTGCACTGCTCCAGCGGTGCCACATGTACCGCATCCTGCTCCCGCGCCACCTGCGCGCCCAACAACAAAATCACCGGCAACAGCAACCGTTCCAATCTCGTCATCTCTCCTCCATCAAGCAGCTTCCGCCGGCGCGCGGGTTGCACTTGCCTATGGCGATGGCCTGGCTGACATGTCGGAATGTTTACGGTTATGAAAGCGCTCACCGATTGCAGGGACGGATCCAGGCTGCCCCGCCAAGCCTGCCCTGCGCCATCCAGATATCAGGCGTCTGAAACAGATACACGCCACGGTCCGTGTAACCCGGAAGTCCAGTGGTTGCCGCCAAAGTCCACTGTCCATTGCTTGCCGTAAAGACGCCGGCGTGCGAAGGCGCGCCATCCTGCGCCTCGCTGTGAAATTTGTAGGTGCCATCGGCCGCTATCTCCAACACCCAATCTCCGGTCTTGACCGGAAGCCGCCAGGTGCCGACCAGGTTGGCATCGAGAGTCGTGGGATTTGCCGTCTTCCGGGCCATTCCCGTGCAGCTCATCGCCGCCTGCGCCAGGTCGGGGCGCAGCCATGTCGCCGCGCCCAGCTTTCCCGTGGCGATGAAGATGTTGGGCGCCTGATAGAGATAATTCCCGCTGTCCGCATATCCGGCATTCGCTTTCATCGTCCACGCCCCGTTGCTCGCGGCGAAAGAGCCGGCATTCGCTTGGGCGCCATCATGGGCATCGCTGCGGAAAGCGTAGGTGCCATTGGCATTGATGGTCAGCACCCAGAGACCGCCCTTCCTCGGGATTTCCCAGGTGCCAACCAGATTGGGATCCACGCCCTGGGGCTTCAGCGCCTCAAGATCGGCGGAGGTGCAAGGCCGCATGGCGTTCTGCGCCAGGTAGCACGGGTCAGGGCCGACGATGAGCGTAGTGACAGTCTGACCCCCGCCGTGACCGCCGCACAACCCCGTAATGTTGCAGCCTTCCTGCTCTGCGACCTGGTCGTCGATTGAGGCCCCTTGGGCGTGAGCCGCGCCGTGCGCGAAGCAAAGCGCCACGACCAATCCGGCGAAAAGGACGAGCGCACGACCAACGACACCGATTTGTTGGCGCATAAGGCCTCCATACTGGAAAACCAGGATTTCGTTTACACCGTCGCTCCACTCTACGCGAACAGGAGGCCGCGACGGTGTTGATAGCCGCTTTCGCCCTGTTCTTGGCGGCGGAGTTGAGCCAACCAGAATGTTGCCGCTGATGCGTTCAGGAGTAGAAAATCCTCAATAAAGGATTTAGTTTCTGCTCGATACAGACTGGGTCCCTCGGATTACTAATGTAAAGTCGGACAGTGTCAGCGGATCTCAAGAGCGAGCATGGAACGACAATCGCCGTTGCAATCGGCGTTTTCAGGATCGATCCGAACTTCGGTCAGTAAACCATTCCGGATGAGTGGATTGGCGTTTGAATGCCTCGAGGAATCCAATTGCAAGAATAGGGTAGCTGCTCATAACGGCAAACTTCATCGCTTCATGAATCGCTCCCGCACAATGGCACGAGGCTTCGGTTAACCCGGTGATTTTTATTTCGCGCTGTTATAGTCCTTGTCGCTGACAGGCTCTAACCAAATTGTCTTTCCCTTCTGAGTCGGAGTCACCGCGATATAGGCAAAGCTGCTGCCCGGTGATGCGCCATGCCAATGTTCGACGCCCTGAGCGCATTTGATTACATCTCCCTTGTGTACGATGCGAATCGGCTTTCCACGTTCCTGGTAGTAGCCAGTGCCTTCGGTGATCAACAGCACCTGCCCGCCCGGATGGACATGCCAATCCAGCTTTGCGCCGGGCCCATAAACCGCTTGAGCAATACTGGGATCGAAGGTACTGTCTCCAACATTGAGTTCACTGAGCCAAATATCCCCGGTGTGATTTTTGGCGGTGGACAGTTCACCTTTCGGGAAAGCCGACTCTGCTGTTTGTGCGTGGGAGCGCAGGATGAACACCAGGCTCAATGCAAAGGCGATGATTTGAAGCTTCCTTTTCATTCCGATTCTCCTCATTTGCTCAGTCTCGGTGAGTGCTGTCGATTGAGTCACGCAACACGTTTGTGCCGATCCAGTATCTGGTCACTTGCTCTGTTTGGTCAGCCCGTGTGCTCACGAGATCATACGAAAACTGCTCGCCGACCCCAGCGGGAGCAAGGTAGAAGACGCCGCTCGCTCCGCAAATAGGACAACCGAAATCCAGCGAAAAATCGTGCTTGTCCATTTCCGTCTTCGACGGGTTGGCTGGAGTTTTTGCCACCGTGGTCATGTGGTCCTTTCACATGCGGCCATACGACTGCATTTGAAACTTGGAGGATGGGAGAAAGCACTGTATCATGCCGAGCATTCATGGAATTTCTTGCCAAAGCTGTGACGCTCATCTCGGTTCTATCCTCGAGGGCGAGGTAATGAAAGCACCTTACCTTATCCCAAAGTGTGTTGTTGTTCTCCCTTCCAGACATAGGATAAGGAAGAAAACTGCAGATTGTCGCACGGTTGCGGCTTTTTAGCTCACGACGCTGTCTGCGATTCGCCTGATGAAACGGAGTGCAGGAGGAGGGCAAAGTGGACCTCAAGGCTCTGATAAACACACCTCCATGGGACTGGCCACGCGATGCCGGGAAGATGTTTCAGGATATTCTGAATGATCGTCGAGCTCAAAAGTCCGACCGGCTCATGGCGGCGGAACTGGCAGGCGATTCTACCGTCATCAACGACGACCTGGCTGATGCCTTGATGGCGATCGTACGCGATGCCGAAGAGTCAGAGAAACTGCGTGCCAGAGCGGCAATCTCCTTCGGGGCAGTACTCGAGCAAGCGGACATGGATGGGTTTGAAGATCCGGATGACGTACCTATTTCCGAGCGCACTTTTCTGAACATCCAAGACACGCTCCACAGACTTTACCTCGATAACAGCAATCCCAAGGAAGTACGGCGGCGAATTCTGGAAGCATCGGTGCGAGCCCCCCAGGACTGGCACCAGAAGGCCATCATGGCGGCCTACTCCAGCGGGGATAAAGACTGGACGCTGACGGCAGTGTTTTCAATGCGTTGGGTTCGAGGTTTTGATAAACAGATACTGGAAGCCTTGAAGATTTCCAATCCTGAGATTCACTGCGAGGCAGTCGACGCGGCTGGCAACTGGGAACTGGACGCGGCTTGGCCTCACATCATCGAGCTCCTCAATGACGCGGACACGCCAAAGCCGTTGTTGCTGGCTGCTATCGGTGCGGCCTCCAGTATCCGTCCGCAGGAGGCAGGGGAAATCCTGACAGACCTTGCCTCGTCTGAGGACGAAGATATCGCTGAGGCGGCCAACGAGGCCATCGCGATGTCTGAACCAATTCCAGACGAGGAAGAAGACGACGAAGACGATGCAAGTGAGTGGATCAATTGAGCGGCACAACGGGTAGTCTTTTGCCGAGCGGCACAATCGTTGTGAACGGAGATCTTTTATGCACGAGGTAGTCGTCTATTCGCGCAAAGGATGTCGTCTCTGCGAGGTAGTCAAGGAGACGCTCGCACAAGTCCAGGGCGATTCCGAGTTCGAATGGCGCGAGGTGGATATTGATGCCGACCCGCAATTGCTGCAGAAATTCAATGATGAGGTTCCGGTGGTTTTCATCGACGGGCGAAACCGGATCGACCCGGCACTAACAGAATTGTAATAGTATGCTGTTAGTCTGACTGCGGCTCGGCGGCTATCACCCGTTGGTATCTCGCGTCCCTTGTTGACGCTAGATCAGTTCTGTTCCCGGTTACAAACCTTAGCTCCGGCTGGCAAACTGGCATAACACAATGCTCAAATTTCCCAATAAAGTCTTGCTTCTCGGTTTTGGTGCGGTGGCACGTTGCACGCTGCCCATTCTAGTCAAACATCTCAGCATCGACCCCAAGAACATCACCATTCTTGACTTTGAGCCAAACGAGGCGGCCCTGAAGCCCTGGATAGAGCAGGGCATGACCTTCGTCAAGGATCGCGTCTCGCCGGAAAACCTGGGAAGTCTGCTGGGCCGGTTTCTCTCGCCCGGAGGACTGCTCATCGATCTGGCGTGGAATATCGATTGTTGCGAAATCGTGCAATGGTGCCACGACCATGGGGTCCTTTACGTCAACACCTCGGTGGAAGTCTGGGATCCTTATGCCGGAAGCGCAGACAAGCATCCTACCGAGCGCACCCTCTACTGGCGCCACATGAGGCTGCGGCGCATGATTGCAACGTGGAGCGAGCCGGGGCCGACAGCGGTTGTTGAACACGGAGCCAACCCAGGACTGATCAGCCATTTCACCAAACACGCCCTGTTGGAGATTGCGGACCGGGCGCTGGCGGAAAATAAATTCCACGGGCCCCAGGCAGAGAAGGTCGCCACTCATGCGAAGGAGAGAGAATTTAATCACCTGGCGCACCAGCTGGGCGTGAAGGTGATTCACTGCAGCGAGCGCGATACGCAGATTACAAATCAGCCGAAACTGGTGAACGAGTTCGTTAATACCTGGAGCGTGGAGGGGTTCCGCGAGGAGGGAACGACCACGACCGAACTGGGTTGGGGCACTCATGAAAAAGAGCTGCCGCCGTTCGCTTACGAGCATCCCGAGGGCTCGAAGAGCCAGATAGCCCTGGCGCGCATGGGGATCAACACCTTCGTCGCTAGCTGGGTGCCTCCGGATCACAACATTGTCGGCATGATCGTGCGGCACGGCGAGGCGTTTACCATCACCGAAAAACTCACCGTTTGGGAAGACGGCAAGGCGATCTACCGGCCCACAGCCCACTACGCGTATTGCCCCTGTGACTGCGCCATTGCTTCGCTCTACGAGCTGCGTGGTCGCGACTACGAATTGCAACCGCGCATCCGCATCATGACCGACGAGATCACCAGTGGAGCCGACATTCTAGGGGCGCTGGTGATGGGGCACCCTTACCAGTCGTGGTGGTGCGGAACCGATCTCGATATCGAAGAGTCGCGCCGCCTGGTCCCGCACCAGAACGCTACGACCATGCAGGTTGCCATTTCAGTGGTCGCCGCTTGCATGTGGATGATCGAGAATCCGCGCCGTGGCCTCTCGGTGCCTGACGATTTGCCCCATGACTATGTGTTGGATATCAGCAAACCTTACCTGGGCAAGTTCGTTTCCGTAGCTTCGGATTGGACGCCGCTGAAGCACTATGTCAACTCGTTCAGCGGATATAACAAGCCGCAGCTCGACCTCTCTGACCCGTGGCAGTTTAAGAATTTTCTGATCACGGAAGGCGACTGAACCGCAGCGCGGCACAATCCAACTATGGACCAAAGAACGCTCCTCCAACTGGCCAAAACGCACGGCACTCCGCTCATCGTGGTAGACCACAAGGCGCTCCGGGAAAACTTGGCGCAATTCCGAAAGTACCTGCCGCGCGTGCAGGTCTACTATGCGGTTAAGGCAAATGCCGATCCTGAGATCGTGAAGAGTTTTTACGACGCCGGAGCTAGTTTCGACGTTGCCAGCATGGCGGAGTTTTTGACCGTCCACAAGAACATTGAGCACCTTCCGGAAAAAGAGCGGCAGGATTATATCTGGGATCGGATTATTTACGCCAACCCGATCAAAGCGATTGAGACACTCCAGCTGCTGGAGCCGCACAAACCGTTAGTCACCTACGACAACTACGAAGAGGTAATGAAAATTGCCCGGTATGCTCCGCACGCAGGACTGGTGCTGCGGCTGCGCGTTCCTAATACCGGATCGGTGGTCGAGCTATCGAGCAAATTCGGCGCGCTACCGGGCGACGCGGTCGACCTTATCGCCTTCGCTCACAATAACAAGCTCGATGTGGAAGGACTGAGTTTCCACGTTGGCAGCCAGTGCACGAATCCACAAAACTACATCCAGGCGCTTCACTTAGCTGCTGGCATCTTCGAGGAAGCCAAGACACGCGGGTTCCATCTCAAGCTTATCGATATCGGCGGTGGTTTCCCTGCTCACTACGATGCCACTGTGCCTCCCTTCACCAGACTTGCCAAAATGATCAACGCCGAACTGGACCGACTCTTTCCCGACCCGATTGAGATCCTGGCTGAGCCGGGTCGTTTCCTGATCGCTTCCGCCGCTACATCGGTGGCTAAGATCATCGGTAAGGCCGTCCGCGGCGGCAAGCTTTCCTATTACCTGGATGATGGTGTCTATCAAACATTCAGCGGCATCATCTTTGACCACTGCCAGTACCCGTTGAAGAGTTTCAAAAAGGCTCCTACGCAAATCTGCTCCGTCTTTGGCCCCACCTGCGACGCGCTCGATACCCTAAGCATGACCGAGGAGCTGCCGGACCTGGAGATCGGCGAGTTGGTTTACGCGGAAAATATAGGTGCCTATGCCGGCGCCAGCAGCACATATTTCAACGGATTCCCCCCGGCGAAGGTTGTGCACGTGAATCGGGCGGCGGCGCTCACAGAGTGAGGGCATCCCGTTTGCCCAATGCCGGGCCGTCCAGCCTCTTGATCAGAACCCTGGAGTTCCGCCCGCTTTGGTTGTACTTCTCACGACGCGCTGGCGGCAGATCATCAAGGGTGCCCTCCACAAAACCGCCCTTCAACTCAAAATAAGTAAACGCCTGGGTCGAGAGCGCGATCAATTCCGAGAGACCAATTGCGCGGGCTTTGTCTTCAACGAAGCGCATCAGCTTTTGACCGATGCCCTGGTGTCCATGCGACGGATCGACATAAAGGCTGGCGAGTTCGCCCTTTTGTTGCCCGGCATAGACGTGTAGCGCCACGCACGCGACCGGATTCTTGTCGATTTCGAAGATATGGTATTCGGACACGTTCCTTTCCATCTCCGAGCGTGTTCGTCGGACGAGCTCCTCGGCTTCCACCGCCTTTTTGGTCAACTGCTGGATCGCCCGGATATCCTTTTTCCTGGCCGGGCGGATCTGTTCGTATTCGTTGGCGTAAATCAGCGTGCCGATGCCTTCGCTGGAGAAGACTTCGGCCAGCAGCGCTTCGTCCTCGTGCCCGTTGACAATGTGGACGCGCGGCACGCCTGCTGAACACGCGGCAGCCGCATGACTCGCTTTGGAAACCATTTCCGGCGCAAATCCCCCGTCTCCCGGCTGGAGAAGCTTTTGCAAGTCCGTCACCACCATGTGACGAATGAGCTGGCCGTTGTAATGCAAACCGTCCTGCAAGGTGATGAAAATCAGCTTTGCCGCCTTCAACGCTATTGCCACCGTGACAGCAACGTTATCGGAGTTGACCCGGTACGCCTTGCCCTCGGTGCTAAAGCCGATGGGCCCTACGATCGGAACAATGCCCTGGTTCAGCAAGGGTTCGAGGATCGTGGTGTCAATCCGTTCCACCTTCCCCGTGAACAGATGGTCGACGCCGCGAATGATCCCCACCGGAACTGTAATGACGGCATTGGTCGTCGCCGCGCCGAGATCGTTGGCCGAAAGCCCGCCCAAGATCTCGTGCATCACGGGGTAGGCAGCTTCAATCGCGAGTTGCAATGTGCCGGCGTCGGTCACGCCGGTGCCGTCGAGGTTGGAGGGCTGGACATTCTGCTTCTGGGCGAGCGCCTGAATCTGTTCGGCAGCGCCGTGCACAACCACCACCCGGATGTTCAAGGAACGCAAGAGGGCGACATCGAGGAGAATGTTGGCGAAGTTTTCGTCGGTGACGATAGCTCCATCCACTGCGATAATGAACGTCTTCTCGCGGAATTGCGGGACGTATTGGAGGATCGCGCGCAGGTCTGTGAGCTTCACCGTAGCTCCGGTTGTGATTTGGCCGTGGGCGGATCGAAGCCCGCATTTCCGGACGCCCGCGAGCGCCCCCTCGTGCTAATCACGTTCTATTCTAACTGGCATTGGATCATCGGAAATGGACACATGCGTGCGTCGGGCGCTCAGTCGGTTTGAAAGGAATTCGCTCGTCAGAATTGCGGGCGGGGTTCCTAATCAGCTTCGTTACTCCTATCTGACTCCGCAGCGTTTAGGAATCCTCTTTGACGTTTGTCGCCATTTCGAGCAAGTGCCCCGAAAACTCTCGCCGCTTGCCACCCCTCAGGCCGAATCCCGCGGAAGCGACACCGCCGACTAACCCGACGACAGAGGCGGGCTTGCCGAGTCTTGATGTGAGCGAGAGGCCGGAACTGGTGGCCGACAGGCCCCTTCCAATAATGATGCCGAGCAGGTTGGCGCGCGTGACAACTTCATCGCGGCGATCGGAGAGATAACTGTGCGATCGTCGGCGCGCGTCATCTCCGTATCGATCTGCGCGTTGGTGGCATCGAACTCGAGATAGGCGTGCAGAACTCGTTCGGTGATCTGCTCGTGCAACCAGAGAATCTGCCACCTGCCTTGCGGGGCTGCACTCGTGGATAGCCTTTGAAGCTGAAGGACCTCGGGAAGCACACCGAGCAGCTGCTCGGTCTTCTCCAGGTTAGGCCGCGGGGGCTCGGAGACCTGCGCGGCGGCAGGAAGCGCAATTGACATGTCCGGTTCCGACGAGGCGCAGGTCACATGAGCGGATCATGCGAAGCACCATAGCACGGGCGAGCTTCGCTGCGATTACCGCTCTGTCAATGCTCGTTGATCCTAAGAAGCATGCGACACGGACAGAAAGCCATGGAGCGGAGACAGCTCTTCACGCGGGTCACTTTGGATCATCTTCAAGGGGTTCTTCTCCGCGCGGCAGTCGTCGCGGCTTCTCGTCGGCCATTCTGATCATCTCGAACTCTTCGCGAACTCGCGCCTCGCCATATTTGCGCTCCAGGGCACGCACAGCGAAGTGGCCACGAGCGATATCGTTGAAGTGTTGCACGAAAGCGACGTTCAGAGAACCTCCGGTGGCCGCGCCGATAATCGGTATGGCCGACGCCGCGACTTCCTGGGAAACAAGCAGTCCAAAACGAGGAGCGACAGCCGACACGAACGATACCACCGCGGGACCGGCCTCCAGCGAAGTGCTGCGCCGCAATACGTAGCTTGCCGCCTCGTCCGTGGATTTGGCCAGAGCGCTTCTGGCCGCATAATATCCAGATTCCAGCGCTGCCGGTCCCCTTCCGTCGGTGCTTAGGGCGAATACCTCAAGACACGCGAGCCGCCCCTCGGTTCTGGATACGTCCTCGCCTTCCGCGGCGGCGATTCTGGTAATCGACTGAAACATGACGATCGTCGTTAGCGGAAGTTCCACCGCCAGTCCAGCCACTCCAGCGAACCCACCGACAGCCCCGGCGATTCCGGATACCAGCGCCGGATGGTTTCCCGCCATGGCGAGAAGACTTCGCGGTTTTCGGGGTTTTAACGCAATCTTAAGGCACTGCAGGATCGCGTTCCTTGACGCCTTCATGATGGTCTCTCCAACAAAAGGAGGCAGAGATGCGACAACTGTGTTGACCGGGTGAGCCACCATCCGCGCAAGTATAGTGACGAAACTGTTCTTCTCAAGAAGAGCGACTGCGCGCGCGAGGCTCGCGCGGTCCGCTGGATCCATGGGCTCTTGCTCAAGCTTCATCGGCTCGCTCAGGATACAGTGCATTCGTCTTTCCTAAACAAGACTCTTTTAAGAAACTGACACT
This sequence comes from uncultured Acidobacteriaceae bacterium, assembly GCA_963745845.1. Classification (GTDB taxonomy): domain Bacteria; phylum Acidobacteriota; class Terriglobia; order Terriglobales; family Acidobacteriaceae; genus Telmatobacter. The sequence continues at coordinate 2,481,847 of CAVUZE010000008.1, forward strand.
ACGCTCTCTCGGGCGTTGGAAGACGACAGAATGGCGCGACGTTCCCTGGTTACGTCCATTCCAATCTGAAGAATAGATCGGAAAGAATGGAACGATTCCTCTGAAATCTTCTCGTCGTCGAAGCCACCGACAACGTCGAGGAAATCCGGGAAGACGAGGAGATGGAAATTCCCTCCGAAGCGGCCTGAGGTCGGATGAACCGCGGCAGGCGACTGGTTCGTTTCGAGTCAGCAACCTGAAGCCTCGCTGGCATGGGCAGCTTTAACACGCACAGAGATAGTTGACTGAAGCTGTGCAGTCAACCGCGCTCCTGCAAGGCTCCTTCCAGCTGAAGTGCCGCGACACCACGAGCAGTCGGTGATCGCTGATGTTGCTCCTAGCCCAACGCTGTCTTGAGCTCCCCTCGCACAGTGGATTCAATTCTCTCCTTCCAGGGAGTCGCTAAAATCGGCAGGGCTCCCTTCGCAGTGACTGACGCGTCCGTGACATGAATATCGCAATTAACGGTGAACATCGCGATCTTTCCGCGCACGGCTAATGTATTGCCATTCCAAGATTGAGTGAAGGCGCCTGCGTGTTGGGGGAATCTCTGCTTGAGCTTTTCGGCGAATTGCTCAAGCCGCTTCTTCGCTTCATATATGCCCAAGGTATGACTGACAGTGGTCTCAAGTGCTGGCATCTTCTCGTTCTCCTATTCAGCGTGGCGGTTCGCCGTTACTTTCATGGGACAGGCCCTCTAAACCTCAGTTCTTTTGACCCAGTATTCATCGGACACCAGGCAAGAATAAACGCGTGAAACCAACCCTGCCCTTCGCACTGCTTGCCCTGCTGTTTGGGCCACCACTGGCGAATTGCCAGCTTTATGCGGTCAATGCCCCCTTCGATAGCTCCGCATATGCGCCGCTCGATGGCCCTCAGCGCTTTCAGCGTTGGTTGAGCGAGGACGGCACCTCTCCTGCGATTCATCTCCATGCTCTCGTGGTGTCCACAATCACCCAAGCCATGGACGAACCGCCGCAGTGGGGCAGGACCACGGGCGGCTTTGCACGGCGCGTGAGAGGCGAGTATAGCGGCACTTTTATTGCGAACTCGGTCCACGATACCCTTGCCGCCGCCCTGGGCACCGATCCCCGTTACTTCCGCTGCGCCTGCACCGGGCTCTTCCGCCGCACCGGCCACGCCATGGAAATGACCTTCCTGACCTACAACCGCGACGGACACAAGACCCTCGACTTGCCTCAGCTCACCGGCCAATATGGCAGTGAAATGGTCTCCACGCTGTGGTTGCCGTCTCATTACAGCCCGCTGGTGCAGGGTCTGCAGGCAGGCCATATGGAAATGGGCCTAATCGGCGCGCTCCACATCGTCCAGGAGTTCTATCCGGAGCTGAAACGCTTCTTTCACGTACGGAATTCCCTGATCGCCTCCGTCGTACAACGATAGAGGCCAGCGTGCGCATCCTCGGATTTTCGCTTTGCAGGCGGTGAACTGCCAAAGCGGAAGTAAACCAAATTGGGGTTGGGGTATCGGCCACCAACCGACCAGAACTCGTGGAATATGGCCTATACATCATTTGGCTTGTCGAGATTTGCCCATGAAGAACACACAACATATCCATTGACCTCGCGAAACTTGACCTGATGCAGAGCGGCGATAAGTCAGCCGTAAATGAGTGGGATTGACGCGATCCGGCAAGAAGAGGAACTGGCGTCCTGCGGGCTATGCTTGAAATCCCACACACAGCCACGGTATGGCTCGCCCTCGAGACCGAGGGACTGAGGACGTCCGCCTGTTACCAACGTGTCTCTGCCCCAGCCATGTTTACTCCATTTTGGGGTATCGATGAGGTTGGGCGGCTAGAATAAACGCACGATTCCGGCGCACGCATCGCGAATGCGTCGGAGGGTTTTTCTCCACTGCTTCTTTCGTTTCGCCTGACTTCTTGCTACTCCCCAGGAGCTGCGCATTTCCGCAATTGGAGAAGAGATGCACCACTCCCGGCGGGTCCCGATTTCTGCAATTGGAATAGCTCTGTGCTCCCTGATTCCAGGGTGCGGCGGCGGAGTTGTCACGGAAAAGACCCCTATTACCATCACGGTGAATTCCTCGAACCCGTCGAGCGGCGTTCCCATCGCTGTCGGCCAGTCGGACGTCAACGGCGCGGGTAACGGGACAACGAGCTTTACGCGGAGCTATGTAGCGGGACAGACCGTTACGCTGACGGCTCCGGCGACGGCGAGCGGCAATACCTTCTCCTCCTGGACCGGATGCACGAGCGCGAACGGCGCGACATGCACGGTCACTCTGACCACTGACATCCTTGTAGTCGCAGGGTATGCTGCACCCGCGGTTACACCCACGGTGACTGTGACACCGCTCGACACCACGATTACAACGGCGCAGGCGCTGATTGTCACGGTTATGGTCGCAGGCGCGAATGGCGGGGCGACACCGACGGGCTCGATCACGCTCTCCAGTGGCTCGTATTCCTCGGGCCCAGTCACAATGGCCAACGGGGCTTCGACGATATTGGTTGCCGCAGGATCGCTGGCCGCGGGCACGGATACGCTGACCGCGGCGTATACACCCGATACCGCGAGCACGGGGGTTTATACCAGCGCGACGGGGACCGGTTCGGTGACGGTGACATCCGGATCGACGGGGACGGGGACCGCGCCTGCCGCGCCGACTGGTCTGACAGCGACCGCCGGAGACCAACAGGTGGCGCTGGCGTGGACGGCGAGTTCGGGAGCGACCAGCTACAACGTCAAGCGCAGTACGACGAATGGCGGCCCTTACACAACGGTTGCTTCACCGACAACAACCAGTGATACGGACACAGGGCTGACCAACGGCACCAAGTACTACTACGTGGTGACGGCGGTCGACAGCGCCGGCGAGAGCGGCAACTCGAACCAGGCTTCGGCGACGCCGACGGGGTCGGGCAGCAGCAGCGTGAATGTCACCATTAACGCGCTCGCGGATCGACACACGATCAGTCCTTATATCTACGGTGGATCTTACCCGCAGGATGCGGCGCACGTGACGGACAGCGGCTTGTCGCTGGTGCGTTGGGGCGGCGATGCGACGTCGACCTATAACTGGCAGTTGCAGACGTATAACGCCGCGAACGACTACTACTTTGAAGATTACGCAGCCGAAGGATTCAGCGGCGGCGGGGACGGCAGTTCGACGCAGTTCATCACCGATGTCCAAAATGCGGGCAGCCATCCGTTGATGACGATGGTGATGCTGCCCTGGGTCGCGCAAAGTCCGGAGACCTCGACGACGCAGGGCGGGACGGACAACTATCACTGGAGCTTTTCCGTCGGGACCTACGGGACGCAATGCAGCACCGATCAATACAACACCGATGCCGGAGACGGGCTGAAGTCGGATTGCGCGACGCATGTGACGACGAATGCAGTCACGTCGGCGTACTATCCGCTGCTGGATGACAACACGCAGACTTGTTCCGGTGGAACGTGCGTGTATCGCGATGCGTGGGCGCAGGCATTGGCCACGGCGTTCGGCAGCGGGACCTGCTCAGTGCCGTACTTCTCGACAGCTTCGTGCCATTTTTATGACATGGATAACGAGATCGAGATCTGGGGGAGCACGCACTTCGATGTTCACCCCGACCCATCGGGCTACGACGAGCTGGCCAATGTCTATTTGACCGAAGCGCCGAAGTTGAAGACGTGGGACCCGCAGGCCGTGCGTTTTGGTCCGGTGACTTGCTGCTGGTGGTTCTACTGGAACGGCGCAAACAACAACGACAAGGCTGCGCACGGCGGCGAGGACTTTGTGCCGTGGTGGCTGAACCAGGTGTACTGGCAGGATCAGATTGCCGGGGCGCGGTCATTGGATGTGTTCGATCTGCACGCATACCCTGACGCGACAACGAGCGGCCTGACGCAGACGCAGCTTCGGGCTTTGGCAGTGAGTATCTATCGGGATTACTGGGACCCCACGTTTGTGAGCCCATCGACTTCGATCAACCAGCAATATACGACGAATATCCAGCCGAACAAGACGATCCCGTTCCGCATACCGCGGATGCGGGCGATCGTGAACATGATTTATCCGGGAACACCGCTGAGTTTCACGGAGTGGAGCGCGGCGTTTGCGGGTGAATCGGACTTCTCGACGGCGCTGGGCGATGCGGATGCGTATGGGATTTTCGGCCGCGAGCGGATGTCGTTTGCGTCACGCTGGGAGGCGCCGGTCCCGACGAATCCAAACTACGAGGCGCTGAAGCTCTATACAAACTACGACGGTGCGCATCACGGGTTCGGCACGACGTCGGTCTCCGACACGAACGATGGCAATCCGAGCCTCTTCAGCAGCTATGCGGCGCTGGATTCGACGGGCACCACGCTGACGGTGATGGTGCTGAACAAAGATCCGCAGAATGCCGCGCAGGCGCAGTTCGCACTCACGGGGTTCAATGCAACGTCCTACACGAGTTACACGCTGGCATCGACTGCGGCGACAACAATCAATGTATCCTCTTCGCAGCCGTGGTCGTCGTCGCAGACCTTTGCTCCGTATAGTGCGACGTTGCTGGTGATCAGCGGGAGTCTTGCGAACGCACCAGCGTCAGATTGGGATCTGAATCCCGACACGATCATGGTGGCTGGGGGCGGTACGGTCACCCTGCAGCCGAAGATTACGAGCGGCAGCGCGACGGTCACTCTATCGTCGGCGGTCTTCGACAGCTTTGAGGGAGCTTCGGCGTGCAGCGGGACACTCGCGATCGGCACTTCAACCATCACTTCAACTCAACCAGGATCGATCGCGGTGAATGTAGGGACAACGTCGCCTGGGTTCTGTCATTTCACTGTGACTGAGAACGATGGAACCGTGACGCAGACGGAGGGAGGCTGGATCGTGGTCGGCAATCCGCCTGCGACCTTGACCACCTCCGGGAGTGGGCAATCGGGGAGTGCAGGAACGGCATTGGCGCAACCGCTCACGGTGACGCTGAATCCGGGACAATCGGGCGGCGCGGCCCCTGGAGCAAGCATCCTGTTTGCGACCAATGCCGGAACGCTCTCCAACGGGACCACCAGCGGAAGCGCCGTGATCGCAGTGACGAACTCCTCCGGAGTTGCGTCGGTGACGCTGACACTGCCGGGCACGGCGCAGCAGGTGCAGGTGACGGCACAGGCTCCGCTCGCGCTGGGCGGGGCTGTGGCAAATTTTGCGGAAACGGCGCAGTAGAGAACGTAAGGGCTGAAGCCGGTGCTCTTCAAGATGTCAGCCTCTGCACGACTTCTATCTCGATGGGCGGAACCGACAGTACTGGAATGTGATTGGAGTGAAGGCGATCTATGTTACCGCCCCGCCAGTTATTACGCGGTGCACAATTCCTCGGCGTGTTGCTCGACGACTAACTTCTGGATTGGCCACTTCTTGATTGGCACAACACGACCGCAACCTGAAGACTACTCCACCAGGTCCTCCTGCTTTGCACCGTCAGCGAATGGGACGGAGTGAATGCCTTTCAGACGCCACGCCGACGACATTGTAGTGGCTGCGCGATGACAGTTCTGCGAGCCTGTGCCGCAGGCCCGAGCACCGTGCCCACTTCGAGACTCGAGTGTTGCTGGTCTCATTGTTTTCGCGTCCAGGGCCAATCCTTTCACCTTTTTGCCTCCGTAGAGTCATTGAGAATTCGTGAAGTAGAGCTGAACCGATGGAAGTTCCGGAACTCGATTTGGTTCAAATCTCGGGCGGCTCGGTCATGCGTGACTTCAACTTGCGCGGCAACAGGCAACAGGTAGTCGTGGTTTCTTATCGCGATATAGGCGTAGTCAACGCCGACGGAAACCGCATGAACCCGAGAGGTATTTGGTATATCGTCGGCCACCATAGTGATTCGCCGAACACCCCGGGTTGCGCTGTCAATGAAAACCTGACCGTGGCATGCGACAAAGGTTGTCGTCTCCGCGCCCACATCGAGAATTGAATGCGCACGCGCAACGTGAAAGTCAAAGACTTGAACAGTCGCGTCGCCGAGCACAGCTGTTTCCTTCCACTGAAAGTCTGCTTTCGTTGAGGTTCGGAACAGGCCTTCGAGCACTCCGCCGAACTCTCCCACCGACACAACCCCGGCCAGGTCTCCTGTGTCTACATGGCTTTTGGCTTTGTAATGCTCCCTCACCAACAATTCGCGCGATTCTTGATGATCGATAAAGGTCAGCAGTTCGGTGAACCGATCCTCATGCTTCCACTGTCCTCGACTATGGGGATCGATGGAGCGGTTCGTCACCTGCTCGCAAACAAAATTTGGTAGCGAGTGGCTATACCCGGTTGCATAGTGAGCCGCATCCGCAAGAAGGGATTTCAGCTCATCTGCCGTTGGAGGTTGGATGGCGGTGGTCGGAAATGTGATCGCAAACTTTCCGGGCGGGACAATGGGAGGAATCGAGGGGTCAGGGATAGCGGCGCCGCCAGGGGCACTTGGAGCAGGCGGAACCGCTGAGATTGCGCCAGCGTCTGCGGCTCGCTTTTCTGAGGCAACTGGCTCGACCCCAGCCAAAACAAACGACGCGTGTGCTTCTGCGGTTTTTCCGCCTTGCGTCAGGCTCACCCGCACCTCGTATTGTCCGTCTTTGGGCGGATCGATCGACAGGCTGGCCAGGTAGGAAGAAGATCTGGCCTTCCTGATTTGCTGCGCGATCATCGGGGCGCCCTCCGCTGGCTTACCGTCCTTAAGCACTTGAACGTTGAGCACAGGCGCATCGGCTGCATCTGGATCGGAGTGCGCTATGAAAAACAAGGGAACATCCTTGATGCCGACTGGCAGTTGCCCTGAAAGATTAGGCGTCACCTTTTGGTTCCCATAGTGTAGCGGTTCCGAGGGGTCGTCTTCAGCGCGAAACGGCTCTGCCCTGCGCACAATTACAACGTCACTCAAGGACGGTCCGCTGGAGACCTTGGGAATTTCGAAGGGAATGCGCTCTGCGCCCGACCTACCGCTGTTCTGATCCAGAATCGCTGTTTCCAGAAGGTACTGCCCCGGAGGTGCTATGAAATGACGCTGAAAAGTAATGGTATCGAGCTTTGAATTTTCAACGTCGCTCGCAGCGCCGCGTCGTGGAATATCTTCGCTGAAGTGGGCCACCTCGGTACCGCTCTTGTCCTTGATGTCGGCAAGGATCGAGACATGAGCTGAATACAAATTTGCGTTCGGGTCCTTCCGAACATCGAGGCCCGAGAGTGGCGCCTCAATGGCCAACGAGCTGACACTGCCCTGCTCCACATCTTCCATGTGCAAAATCGAAACATGAAACGTCAAATCCTTCGGCAACTGGGTTCCGCCAAGAACCCTCATCAGTGGCAACTCAAATGGCTGGATAGCTGCGCCGGCGCCGGCAGGCAATGCGAGATAGCCGGCCTCTGAACGTATTGTTAGACCACTCCGAAGAGGTTTGATGGCAACCGAACGAAATGCTCCGTCGTATTCCTGGATCGGCGGAAGATACGAAACTTCATAGTACGTCGTCAAATCCTGAATCATTTGCTTGACAGGCTTCACGAAGTCGTCTTCGGCAACGATGTACCTTCCGCCCGTGCCTTCCGCCAAATGCTGTAGGACACTCTCCGTCGCGTCTCGGTCAAGAGACATTTCTGAGGGGTTTAGAGCGCCTGTCGCGGGAGCCTTGGCACCGGCGTCCATCGACATCCCAATTGTCTCCAACTGCGCTGCGCGGCGGTCAACATGGCTCAGGTCGATAACATAGATCGTCACGTTGGCTCGATTCGCGGCGCCAATGATTGAGTCGATCCCTGCTTTCGTCCGCGCGTCCGCCTGCATGCCGTCGGGCGAAGTGAAAAAGAGGACTGCCTTTCGTTCCTCAATCTGCTCTTGCGACTGGATCAGGGCCAGGAGACCAGCAAGCGAAGGCTGAAGATGCTGTTCTTGCGAAATCGCTCTCGAGTTGCTGAGAGCCCCAAACAGGGACCGATCAAGCTCGCGATCCTCCGGACCCACTGCCGTCCCGGATAAATCTGCGCCTGTTCGCACAACGGACACGAGTGCCCTCTCCTGCTCGTTCGCCAAAGCCACGCCTGAGGGCTGAGTCGCTGCGCTGATTGCCAAATCAAGAGCCTTGTGGTCGGACGTGAAATTGTGCTGCAGCTGGAGGCGCCTCTGTACATCGAGCACTGAAAAACGGAAGCTGCTCTCCGGGAAAATCTTGAGGATCTTCGTGGCGATGTCTCGGGATTGGCTCATGGCCGACGGGTCGATCGCCCCGCGGCCGTCCTCAAGGAGCCTCGGCTGATCGAAGAGAAGCGTCATCAGGTGCTCTGATTTTTCTTTGCCGTTTACCAGCCGAAGATTGCTGAGCTTGACTTGGGAATCGCCATCGGTGATCGCAATCTCTCCAGGCTTGAGGTTGAGAACTGGCTTGTCCTTCTTATCGAGAACCACAACGTTGAGGTGGACTCCTTCGCCATTCACCGAGAATTCAGTCGCCGGCTTCATGGGCTGCAATAAAGAGTATCCGCGGCGTGCTTGTAGTTGCAGACCATCCCGATCGACCTTCACCTTCAGTCGATGATAGGTTCCGTCCGGCTTCGGACTCTCGACGGAAAGCTCGAGAACGTAAACACACTGGGGAGCTTGCACCAAGGACTTCAGTCCTGCATTCAGATCATTGCTATTGTGAAAGAAAACGCCACCCGTTCCTTCGGCAAGTTCCCCCATCGCATCCTCTGCGATGGCCATGCTGCCGCGACGGAATTCGGACTGTAACTGCAGGCTCCCGCCGGAAGAAAGAATGGTGCTGAAGCTTGGGCTGCGTTCGTTGGCCTTCAATTCCGTTGTGTACAGGCCGCGCGCATCGAGAGCGTTGATCATTACGTTGGACTGAGCCGCGAGGTCCAAAATGCGCGACTCCACTGTCCTAGCCTCTTGTTCAATCGGGAGAAATCCGGGCGAGATCAGGATCAGCATGCGTTGTCCCGGCAGTGCGGAGACTCGACTAACATAATCCGCAATCGAAGCGTACGTCGCCTGAATATCCTGGTGGCCCAAGTTGAGAACCCGCCTTGCAGCCGCTTCTACCAGGCTTTGAGCTTCGTTGAAGTTGTACTTGACGTCCAGACCAGGAGAGCAATTCAACACTTGCCGGACAGCATCTGCGGAAGCGTCCGAGTTGTGTTTGTTTTCGATCAGGTCGGCTTGGTAATAGTCGATCTTCGGACACTCGGCACTGTCGAGGTTGTAGATGGTTTGCGGCTGCAGACTCATGATCGCCTGCTGCAATTTATCTCGGTCGCGAGTGAGTCCGCTGTTCGTTTTGCCAGAAAGGGATACTACGGCCGCAATGTCCGAATCCGACAGCGTGCCGGTGAGCACGTTGGCAGCGGCTTTTCGAACCAGCGCCAGATCCGCGGCGCTGCTGTGCATGTCATCGAATAGAAAAACGATGCTACGGTCAGGAACCGGAGGAATCGATGCTTGCACTGGGCTGTTTAAGCCGCCGTCTGTCAGATTGTGCTTTTCAACCGTAAATCCTGAAATGGGATGCAACTTGTCATTATCGAAAACCTGAAAGTCTCCCTTCTTCAAGTCAGTAACCGCGCGACCCTCCTTATCGCGAACGACGACGGGCACCAGCACTCTGACAACATTTACTTCAAACTTGGGAGGCTCGCCCGCTGAACCACTCGATTGTTGGGCCAGAGACTGGTTTAAACAGACGAGTATTTGGCAAAACACGGCAAGTGCGCCACGCAACCACGCGTTCTCCTTCATGGGGAACCCCGTTTTCGCTTCAGAGTCCGGTGCGTCCATTTCGTTCAAGCCATCTTACGCGAGTCCTTTCTTGTGCTAAAGCAGCGATTTGCCATCGGAATCGGCACGATGTACATTCGCTGCTTCAGTTTCTGAATCTTGGCGTTCTGCGAGGGCGGCTAGGCGTATGCGACGTTTCCATTAACCCATCTGCGCCTGCGCACTCGGACGGTACCGACGGCAGAAAACGGGCGCTTTCGAGATTGCGGTCGCAGTAGGGACGACCATCCCGGCCTGGAAGAGCGGTTTCGTTGGCTCAATGCGCCGATTTCGGGTGAGCCGAGAGAAATTCCCGCGTCAGCCGCTGGCCTTCCGCAATCTGCTCGGGGGGCATCTGCTTTGAAATCTCGTCCAGGTAGCTCTTCGCCGCGCCGATCTTCGCAGATGCGAGATTGAACCACATAAAGATTGTCGGGCGATCTGCGGGGGTGAGCAGACCTTTTGCATACATGACTCCCATGAAACCCTGCGCATACGGGTCGCCCTGGTCGGCTGCCTTCTGGAACCATGCGGCCGCCTGTGCGTTATCCTGCGGGACACCGTGCCCTTCGAGGAACAGCCTTCCGAGGTTGGACTGAGCAAGTGCATTGCCTTGTTCGGCCGCATCCCGGAAAAACACAGCTGCCTGCGTGTAATTCTGCGGGAGACCCTGCCCATTGAGATACAGCTCGCCGAGGGCAAGCTGGGCTGCAGAATAGCCCTGTGCGGCGGCCTTCAGATACCAGGCGCCTGCCAGCAGGTAGTCCTGCTGAACACCGTACCCATTAAAATACAGCAGGCCAAGATAGTAAGCGGCCTTTACGTGGCCCTGCTCGGCAGCCCCGCGTAACCAGACGGCTGCCTGCGCATAATCCTGCGGAACACCGAGGCCATAGAAATTGAGAATACCGATGTCGTACTGGGAGTTTGCGTACCCCTGGTCGGCTGCTTTCCGACACCACGCAGCCGCTTCTCTGTAGTCCTGCGGCACGCCGGTACCATGGAGGTAGAGCTCGCCGAGATCGTACTGGGCAAGTCCATTGCCCTGCTCGGCAGACTTGCGGAACCAGACAGCTGCCTGTGCGTAATCTTGCAGCACACCCTGGCCCTTGGCATTGAGAATGCCGAGGTCGAGCTGGGCAAGTGCAAATCCCTGGTCGGCAGCCTTCAGGAACCATGCAGCCGCCTGTGCGTAATCCTGCGGGACGCCCTGGCCCCGGTCGTAGAGGACTCCGAGATTGTACTCTGCCTTGACATCTCCCGTCTTGGCCTTGGCCGCAAGCGCCGCAAGCGCGTCTCCGGGCGCTTGAGCCTTCGATTGCAGACGAGATGCGGAGAAAAGCAGAATCGAGAGAATCGCCGCCATGAGTACGCTACGGTTGGCACAGCGTGCGGATGGGCTCAGGGATTCGTCATTCTGAAGGCTGGATGCTTGCCCAGCCGTAACATTTCTTCTAGAAATCCTTGTGGGTTTCATTTGCATCTCCTCCGTTTCGCCCTGAGGTGGCTGAAGTCTGACTTCAGCATTCAACCTGTAACGCGACGAAGCTGAGAAAACGGGGTCATGCCAATTTCCCGGGTGCAAAAAATCTGATTGCTAAGCGGCGATCGTGCACCCTTTGACACTTGTGAGTGACTGATTTTCCCGAGAAACTTGAGGAAGTGGGAGCCCACTGACAGGCTTATGTCTTGGCCGCCTTGGCCGCCTTTACAGCGATCAAGCCGTAACCCTTGCCGCGGGCCTCTTTTTCGAGAGCGGTCAGGGTTCTGCGCCCCGCTTCAGCTTGGTTGCTTTTCATCTCGATTTCACCCAGTGCGAGGCGCGCTTCGAATTCGTATCCCATATAGCCGTCGCGGGTAGCCTCTGCCAACAGCGCACGCACGGATTTTCTTGCCGCACCCTGGTCTTCAGGCTTCCCTGAGGCAGACCGAATCAGAGCAGAAGCAAGCGTGAATTCGAATCGGAGCCCTTTGTCTTCCACGCCGGCTATGGCAATGGAATTGATTACGCGCGTGGCCTCATCGCTCTTGCCCTCGGCGAGTAACGCTCTCGCCAACACGACATTTGCTTCGTCTTCGTCCTCCGTCAACTTGTCCTCGTGAAATACTGGTATTGATTGCCGGATCAAAGCTTCAGACTCTCCTGGGCGATCTGCTTCACGCAAAAGATCGGCCAGAGCCATTTGAACTTCCGCGGCGCCTCCCCGCATTCCAATCGCACTGAAAGCAGCTATTGACTGCTTATACCTGGTCTCCGCTTGGTCCAATTTTCCCTCGCTTTCGAAAAGATCCCCCATATCGCCGAATGCGGCGCCGCATTGCATTTTCGGGCCGAGACTTTGGCAGATTTCAAGCACCTCGTTGAGCGCTTTTTCTGAGCTGGCTAGGTCGCCCTCTAAATAAAGGGTCGCCCCCAGCTCTCTTAACGCAAATACCTCGGACCCTTTACTTCCAGCTTCACGATCCAATGCAGCTGCTTCCCGGAACTTAGCGCTTGCTTCAGGCAAGTTTCCCAGGTACTTGAATTCTGATGCGATGTTGCCCATTGTCGAAGCGATCTTGGGCTTGTTGCCTACTTCTCGCCAGAGCTCCATTACTTGTTCGAATGTCCGCTCTGCTGCGAGGTGATTTCCGATGACCTCGGAGAGGTCGATGGCCATGTCGTTCATTGCTGCAGCCTGCCCCGCTTTGTCGCCAATTTCCTTGAAGACTGCGGCAGCCTTCTCTCGCGCATCTCGGGCCCTTTTGAAGTCCTCCTGGCGATACAAAGCGACGCTTAGACTGAGCAGAGCTCGACCAGCTCCCCCCCGATCGCCCGCGTGGAGGTAGGCTTGTCTGGCGCTTTCACAATCTGCGACCGATTGCGCATAGTCACCGAGCCGTTCCCAAGTCCCACATTGGCTCAGTTGTGCGGCGGCAACGATCAACGGAGCTTGGAGAGTTCTTCCCTTCTTCTCAGCTTCCGCCGCTATGGTTTGCGCTCGCTTAAAGTCTCCCATGGTAAATGCGCCTTCAGATTCAGCAAGGTCGATGCGTGGATCGTCCTTTGCCGGCGCCGGAAGATTGCGGAGGGTCTGTATCGTTTGCATCGCCTCTTTTCCCTTTCCGTCGAGACCCTCTGCCTTCGCCGCCTGTACCCCATAATCCAAGTTATCGGGAAAAAAATTGAACAGCGTGTCATAGAGTTCAACGGCTTTTCCCCACTCGTGATTTGCCTCCCGATAATGTCCTTCAATCAACAGCCGCTGTTCGCGTGCGAGATTTCCCGAAAGATGAAAAGCCTTTGCAGTTTCCTCCTTGGCCTTTTCTTCATAGCCGAGATTCAGCCACGCTTGCGCCAGCGCGTCATGTCCCAACGGATAAGCCGGTTCCTCTGCGACTACCTTTTCCAGAACATCCCTCGCTCCAACGGAGTCGAACAGCCATAGCTGCTTCAACCCTTCGGCGTACATTCGCGCCACTTCCGGGCTCGATGGCGCCGATGTCCGTACGGTCTCATTCAAAGCGGGTGTGATTGCTCCCGCGCCCAGTTTTTCGCGAACCTCCGCGCCGGTACGCAAAATCAAGTCGAGCACTTGTGCTTCCGTGCCGTTTTCGGAGATGACTGCAAGCGTGTTTCCTGTCCGAGTTTCTTGCGCCCGCAAGTCAATACGAACCTTGCCGCCCGATCCTTTTCCGAGGTCCAGATACGAACCCAACACCACAATGTCGGTGTTCATGTTCGAGCGGATGCGTGCCAGCGTATCTTGACCGTAGCTATCTGCGTCGGGCAGGGAGAGCGCGAGTTTGGTCCGAGCAACGGTTTCGCCGGGGATTGTCCTCAACTTTTCTCCGAGGGCAAGTTCGGTATTGAGAGTCTCCGACAGCGCCGTCGAGAGCCATTCCGCGTCGGGTTTACGCGACAGGTTTTTGAAGCCAAGAACAGCGACCGCTGGACGCAATCGAACCGATCCACTTGCTCCCGCCGCGGTGGCTGTTGTATCGGTGACGGCAGGAGATTGGTGACGAAACCTGGGAATCAGGAACACGCCTGCCAGGATCACGAGGATCAAGGCGAGGGACCCGAGCAGCACACCGGGCGCAAAGCTCCAGCTTCCCTGGCGCCGACTCTCGCCTCGGAGTGCCTCGGCCACTTCCTCTCCGCTTTGAAAGCGTGCCTTCGGATCGCGCGCCAGACACTTCAGGATCACCGTCTCCAGACGCCGGTCAAGGTCCGGAACCAATCGGTGCGGCGGAGCCGGGTTTTCCCTGAGCCGCTGGACGGCCATCGACAGAGGCGTAGAGCCTTCAAACGGCCGCGTTCCCGTAACCATCTGATACAGGACCAGGCCCAGCGAGTAGACATCGGAGGCCGGCGTCAGTTCCTTGCCTTCGACCTGTTCCGGCGACATGTAAGCCGGCGTTCCCAGCACTTCCCCTGTGCCCGTGACCGAAAGAGATGTGCTGAGGTCGTGACTTGAGCGAAGGGCAAGACCGAAATCGGTGATAACCACCCGCATGCCCCGCGCGCGGGAAACCAGGTGCACGTTGCCCGGCTTGAAATCGCGGTGCACAATGCCGGCCGTGTGAGCGGCTCCAAGGCCCGCTGCCATCTGCAGCGCGATGGGCAGCGCATCCTCTGCGCGCTGACGTGCGGTGCGTTTGAGAAATTCGGCTAAAGTTTCGCCTTCCAGCAATTCCATGGCGACAAAGACGACTGCGTCCTTGCCCAGGGGGCCCTCGTGGCTCCGTGAATGCCAGAACAACTCGTAAATCCGGCAGACATTCGGATGGGTGACCTGACGTGCCAGGTGAACCTCCCGCTTGAATCGCTCCAGTGATTTTTCGTCGTGAAGCAATTCACCGCGAATCGACTTCAACGCCACCCGCTCGTGCAGTTCGAGATCTTCGGCTTCATATACCTCGCCCATGCCGCCACGCGCCAGAAAACGGAGGATGCGGAATCGCGCAGCAACTACGTCGCCCGCAGCGAATGACTGGCCTGGTTCAGGCTCCGCCGGCGAAGGGGAAAGCGGGAAGACGCGATCGGAAAGAAAGCCCCCGCTTTCGACGTGGTGTGCGAGCAAACGCTCCACTTCGCTCCGCACCTCGGAATCGCCTTCGGCTACCGCAATGTAGGAACGCCGTTCGGCAGGCGTCTTTTCGAGCGCGCTCCCGAACAGCGTCTTTACCTTCTCCCACTGCTGCGGCGTCAATTCCATAGAGATCTTCGGAATCGTGATCGGTTTTCGAGGACAACTTCTTTTGAGTTGTGTGACCCCGCCTGCTCGGCTTTGTCGCGTTACCAGGTGAAGGCTGAAATCAACCTCGGCCCATCCCAAACGAAAACGAGGAGACGCACACAGGACTTGAAACTTCGCAGCGAGATTTCAGTTCTTCCGCCTCAGCCGCGATGTAGCTCCTTGCTAGCTGCCAGCCAGGGCAGGCTGCCAAGGATGCGAGTATACCCGAAGACTGAATCGGATAGAGCGACCGGTTGTGTCCTAATGAGTTAGGACACTACCGAGCGACCCGCCTTCCCCCTCACGGAGCAGTCCACGAGGGTTTTGTCGACGAGACCCACATTTCTCGGGTTGCGGTGGAGTCACCCGCTACTGGGAAATTGCTCTTTAGGCACGAGCGGTCCGATTCGAACTTGGAAAGGCCATCAGGTGCGAGCCTGCCTTTGCATGGATCGCTGAAATGAAGTCCCTGCGAAGTCGGCCGCCCGCATGGCTTCCACTACCAGTTCCGGCGTCACAGTGATCGGTTCGTTGTGTATGGTCTCACTCGGAGCTGTGGCTCGCGTGGCCACCATTTCAAGCAGTTCCCGGCTGGGGTTACCAATGCCAATGTCGGCAAATGTCATAGGAAGACCTACGTTGCCTGAAAATGTCAAAACTTCCTCGACGACGGATTGTGGCTGCGATTCAAGCATGAGCTGAGCGATGAGTCCGAACGCAACTTTTTCGCCGTGCATGTAGTTATGGGTGCCCGGTGCGCTGGTAAGGCCGTTGTGAATGGCGTGTGCAGCAGCAAGTCCGGAAGACTCGAACCCAAGACCGGAAAGCAGGGTGTTGGCCTCAACCAAACGTTCGAGCGAATCGGTGGGTTCCTGCTGATGAAGTGCTTCGATGGCGGCCTCGCCGTCTGCAAGGAGAGTCTTGTAGCAAAGCTCTGCCAACGCGAGAGCACTTCGCGTGGAGGCTCCACCACGCATGTTCTTCACGCCACCCTCAACACAGACCTTGGCCTCGAACCAGGTCGCTAGAGCGTCACCCATACCAGCCACCAGAGGCCGCACTGGACTTTTGGCGATGATCGATGTGTCCACCAATACGAGGTCCGGGTTGCGTCGGTAAATACGATACTCCTCGACAGTCCCTGCTTCCGTGTAGATAACAGAAAGGGCACTGCACGGAGCATCGCTGGAGGCAATGGTCGGGCAGTTGACCACGGGAAGGGAGTGGTCCGCGGCGATGGCCCGAGCCGTGTCCAGAACCTTTCCACCTCCAGCCGCAATCACAACCCGAGCGTTCGCGGCTCGCGCCGCCTCCCCTCCACGGCGAATCTCTGCTGCTGTGCATTCACCGGCAAACGGGAAGATCTGATGTTTCATCCCGGCTTCTGCGAAGGTTCTCCTCCACGTCTCGGAGAGAAGGCGTATCGCGTTGCGTCCGGCAACCATGATGGCTGGTCCATCGAGGCCCAGGCTGCGGATTTCGGTGCCAAGTTGCTCCGTGGCTTGGGGCCCTTGAGTGTAGCGGGTGGGAGCGCAGAAAACTTTCAACATTTGTCTGTGACCTGACCGAGGATCTTGACGACGCACCAGCCATTCTATGCCGGAACGGCTCCTCAGCTGCTGAATTGAAGGGTTAGTCCGGATTGGCCACTCACCCGCGCCCCCCTGGGATTGATCAAGGCTGATCATCGGGGACTCGCATCTTTTGGAAGAAGACGATGAACACAACGACAGCAAAAAAGATAGCGGTCGCGGCAGCCACTAATCTAATTTCTTCGAACCCCAAATCCCTGAACATCACACCGCAGATTATTACTCCACACAGTAATCCTGCGACCGGTCTTTCAGCGAGGGTCGCCCGCTATGACGGGCATGCAGCCATGTGATCGCCCGTCTGCATCTCAGGCCGCACGATCAGTCAGGCTCTCCTGGTAGAGCTCTTCGACGATTCGTTCGTAGTAGCTGTCGCCAGTGGCGGCGATCCGCACCAGGCACCAGACGTAGAAGAGCAGAAGGGCTGAAAGCGAGCAGCCGATCCAGACGACGACAAGTGGATGAAGATGAATGAATTGATGGATGTAGTGCACGGCTTTCCTTTCAGGCGGCCCATGATCGTACGAGATCTTCAAGCGGATGACGGACCGCTGGTAGAGCGGCCCGGCGCTCCACTCGAGCCCCTCTTTTGAAGATGCTCTGGCGTTGAGAAAGTTGCCGCGCTTCTGGTCATGTTTGGCGATTTTCAGGAAGACTTCGTCGCTGTGCGCCTGGCTCTCGCCTTGAGAGCCGCTGCAGCGACTGCTGGATTTGCATGGCGCGCAGTGGTGAGGATGCACCGATGGGGGACAGATGAACAAGATCGAAGAGGCCGCGCGCGCTGAAGCGGAACAGCGGGCACTTGCCGATTACCGGGCGGTGTTGCGCGCAACTGGCAGGAATTACTCGCACGTTGTGCCTGAATCACCAATCCGGAAGTTGCACCGTTCTGGGTATGGTCCTGTTTGGCCACGATCCGCTCGAAGCTCGAGAAAACTGGACTGCGTGGAGCGAACTCGCAGAGAGAAAGAGTTGCCAGCGAGATCTACTAGGAGCTGAAGTCGCGGGCCTTCCAGAAAACCGAGCGATCAATCTCAGTCAGGCGAGTACGCCCTGTCATTGCCATCGCGCCTTCCAATTCCGCCCTGAGAATATTGACTACATCGCGCACACCATCCGCGCCAGCGACACTAAGTCCATAGATATATGGACGGCCGATTAGCACAGCAGACGCGCCGCAAGCCAAACCCTTCAAAACGTCAGTCCCGCGTCGGATTCCACTATCGAAGAAGACGGGTAATCGCCCGGCCACCCGATCAACCACTGCCGGAAGCACCTCGATGGTTGCGGGCTCCGTGTCCAATACCCGGCCGCCATGATTGGAAACAATGATCGCAGCGACGCCTCGTTGAACCGCTTTCTCCGCATCGTCGGGATTGAGGATACCCTTCAAAATGACCGGCGTTTTGGCAAACGATTGGATCCACACAAGGTCATTCCAGTTGAAATGCCGACGTGACCGGCTGCGACCGCCTGGGCCTGCTTCAATTCCCAAGTTTGGGAAAGGAAGGGTCGGAGCAAGTGCACGCACTCTCTCCTCCCGGTTTCGCGCATAAGGGAATGGATTGTCGACAGTGATACAAAGTGCCTTGCACCCCGCAGCCTCGGCTCTCTCAATCAAGGCTCGTACCGCGTTTCGGTCGTCTTCCACATAAAGCTGAAACCAGATCGGTGCAGACGCCGATGTGCAGATGTCCTCAATGCTGCGGTTCGAGACCGTACTGGCGACCATGATTGTCTTGGCCGCTGCCGCTCCACGGGCCGTTTCCGTTTCTGCTTCGGGATGCGCCAGAAGATGCGAAGAAGTCGGCGCCAATAGGATTGGGTGCTCAATCTTATAGCCAAGGAGCGTACAGCTGGTGTCGATCCGAGTCACATCGACCAGAACGCGCGGTTTGAGCTGAAGAGCGTCCAGGGCCTCCCGGTTCCGCCTCAGGGTGATCTCATCGGCAGAGCCACCGTTGAAGTACTCCCAAGCCGCTTGAGACAACTTCCGCTTCGCGGCAGCCTCAAAATCGTAGAGGTTTACCAAAGTTGGCTGAGCGACGGCCTCGCCAGCCACCGCTGAACTCTGCAACTGAGCCAGTGAATCGCTATCCAGTGATATCGCGCGCTTCGATGGGACTCCAATAGCTGCTGCGCTGGCCAGACTCGCTTTCAGTACCTCTCTTCTGTCCATGAGACCTGTCCTAGTTTCTGCTCAAGACCTCGTGCGATCGATTTTCCGTGATGCCACATCATGGAGATCCTTACCGACTGCTTTTAAGACCTGACGAACTGAAACACGTGTTCACTAAAATGATTGGCCACGACGCCGACAAGAGCCGAACCTGGCACCGTATCGACGGGTTCTGCCCGACTCATCTTCGATACGAAAATAGCTGAAAACGGGCCTAGGGGTCGATTATTCATGCTGGCTCGCGCAAGCACACGTGTGCCGGGTTCCTCAATCAAGGATTACGGTCGGAGTCTCATCCCCGTTGCCGAATATTGCTAAACGGTCTGACACACTCCAACAATCAGCATAATTGTGCCGTAGAATGCCCAACGTTGGTCGCCTTGCATGAAGCTGCGACTGAGGGATCCCCACGCAAGATTCAGTCCCTGCAGGATCCAGATCCCTCCCATTAAAACCATCAGGATACCGATAATGCTGCTAATCACTCGCATCATGGCGTTGAACATGCGCTGCATTGTGCACCTCCAATGCACCGCCAAGCTTACGCGAGTCGGGCATTGTTCGTGAATTCGCAATACAGGATTCTAGAATGCCGCCAATCCGCATTCGCATGAGCATGAAGTCTGAAGGTTTTCGCAGTTCGGGCAGTTGACCCTCTACACGGAAGTTGCCCCAAAACTAGGTCGCTAGAACTGCTCTAGATGCGCCTCTGCATTCGTTCCGGCCCACTTCGTCCTTCACCGGGCGGGCACCTCGATGCGCAAGAATTTTCTCTTGACCGCTGAACGTCCACCCTCCATCTGCCGATAGAAGGTGCGAAAAGCTGCAGCAGCCGCTCCCGGAGGCACTGCCCCAAGGCTTCAGAATGATCGCTTCGACGAGATCCGCGCCAAGCATTCTCCTGTTGCTGTGCAGTACTATGGCGATTCTGATGACGCTCACCGGCTCGTTATTCTTGATCGGTACGCGTCTGCTCAGCATATTCGCTCACGGTGAGAGATTCATCGGAGAGATAGACGCCATGTCTATTGCACTCATCTTTGGCGGGATCGCCGTCGCTCTCAAGACGGTCGAAATCCGCCTAAGAGCAGAACAAGATTCATCGATGGATTGATGGCACACACCGCCTGTTCAATGTCCGATTCTTTCGAACATATCGCCAAGAGGAAGTAGCTAAAAAACGGCTCACTTCCGGATCGGCCATCCTCCCGGAACCCCACAATCTGACGTTGCCATTCGGGATAAACCCCGATCGAAATTCGGCCGCAACTGTGCACGAGAACGATTTGAATGAAGTTTCAGTGTCGGGAAACCAACTGAACGGCTGCC
Source organism: uncultured Acidobacteriaceae bacterium (assembly GCA_963745845.1). Classification (GTDB taxonomy): domain Bacteria; phylum Acidobacteriota; class Terriglobia; order Terriglobales; family Acidobacteriaceae; genus Telmatobacter. The sequence goes on from CAVUZE010000008.1 coordinate 2,501,959, forward strand.
TCAAGATTGGACTTTGAAACTCTTACCGTTGCAAAAAATCGTCGACAGCTTGACCGATTTTCGCCTGTTCGCAGCCTAGCCTTTTAACGAGCGCCAAGGGGAGGTTGAACTAGCGCCGCGTCGAACACATCAAGCTTCAATGTTTCCTTCAGTGCCATCTCAGGCTTGTGGGAACACAACCGACGCCGCACCGAAAGGTCAGACGCTCATCGGATTTTGCACCAGCTTAAATTCGTGAGAGAGTGTCAGCCTTCTCGAAAGGCTCTAGGTATTCGGTTCGAGTCTCACGATCCTGTCGAAATTTTTGCCTAATTCTGCCGATCTGCCGAAATCTGCGTGCGTCAAGGCTCAGCCGGGGCTATAGTTTTTGCGTCAGCAGTTTTGTCCCCAAGCACGTGCCCGCAATCTGATCCGATCATCGGCCAGGATGTCAGGTGCCTTAATCGTCAGTTCCTGGAAGTCCTCAGGAGGAATCAATGCCCGATCCCACGAAATCGCCCCGCTCTTCACCGGAGAATCAAGATGAAAATCACGGCATCAGCCGCCGAGGCTTTCTGAAGGGCGCCGGATTGACTGCTGCCGGAACGGCTTTGCTCGACGGAGTTCAGGCATTTAGCCGTGAGACTGTAGCCACAAAGAACCCGGCTGTCGAGGAACTGGGTCCCGGTGCTGTTCCCGTTCGGCTCAAAATTAACGGCAAAGAGCAGAGCTTGGAGATAGAGCCCCGCACCACCCTCGCTGATGCCTTGCGGATCCATCTCGGAATGACCGGCACCAAGGTCATTTGCGATCGCGGAGCCTGCTCCGGATGCACGGTCTGGCTCGACAAGATGCCGGTGAACAGCTGCATGGCGCTCGCGGTGGATGCGATTGGGCACGAGGTGACGACGATTGAAGGAATTTCTGCCGATGGTGAGCCGCATCCCCTGCAGGCCGCGTTCGTGAAGCACGATGCCATGCAATGCGGCTTCTGCACCCCGGGCATGGTGATGAGTTGCGCGGCGCTGCTCGAAAAGAATCCCCATCCTACTGAGTCGGACGTGCGCCACGCGATTTCAGGCAATCTGTGCCGCTGCGGGACGTACCCCAAAATATTTGCCGCTACCCTTGAAGCCGCTGGGAATACGCAAAAGGCCTAACGGAGGAGATCATGCCGACTGATCGGAATGAGGAATCAATGCTCCAGCAACCAGAAGCCGCAGCGAGTGAAAAATCCGACAAAAAGACCGTGACTATGCCGGTCGGCGTGCCCGACTACACGCTGCGCGATGAACCGCGCGACGTGCCAGCCACAGAGCCTCCGGTGTGGCCGATCAATAAGGATCTGAAGTATGTCGGAAAGTCGCCCGAGCGTTGGGATGGCTATGCCAAAGCCACCGGCCGCGCGCGTTATACGGCTGACATACAAATCCCCGGCATGCTCTACGCGAAATTTGTGAATGCCAACGTGCCTCATGCGAAGGTTGTCTCGGTGGACACCTCTGCTGCGGAGCGACATCCCGGAGTCCACGCGGTTCACGTGATTGAGCACGTGCTGGGCAATGCCTCCCTGCGCGATCCGTCGCTGGAGCAGGCGAACTACCCCGTGGTGCGCTATGCCGGCCAGCCTGTCGCGGCGGTTGCGGCCACCAGCCCCTACGCAGCGGAGGAAGCGGCCGCGCTGGTAAAAGTGAAATACGAGTCACTTCCTTTTGTCGTTGATATAGACAGGGCGCGCGCCGCAGATGCGCCCCTTGTCTTTCCGGGTGCTGCTGACCAGGGAGGTACCGCAGGAGGCGGTGGTGGCCCGCATGACGTGCCGCAAACAGGCAATATCCATGGGCCGTCCATCCGCAAGGCTGCCGATGTCGAACAGGGTTTGCGTGACGCCGAAGTGGTGGTCGAAGGGCACTACGTGACGCAGGTGCAGACGCACTCGGCACTCGAGACGCATGGTGTGGTCGCAGATTGGAAGCCGGAGATGTTGACGGTTTGGGCTTCGACTCAGGCGGTTTCCAGTGTGCGCGAGGAACTTGCGGGGTTCTTCAAGATTCCCATGACACAGATTCGCGTCCTCACCGAGTTCATGGGCGGGGGATTTGGCGCGAAGTTTGGAGCCGGCAATCCCGGCGTGGTCGCGGCGGCTCTTTCGAAGAAGACGGGAGCGCCGGTTCGATTGATGCTCGACCGCGAGGAAGAGCATCTCTCAGTAGGCAATCGCCCGAGCTCCGATCAGATGCTGCGCATCGGCGCGAAGAAGGACGGCACGCTTACCGCCGTTCACCTGGTCAGCTATGGCACTGCGGGCTGCGGCACCGGGGCGGGATGTGCAGGTCCGGCCTCGAATCTCTACAAATATGCTTCACTCCACACCGAGGAAAATGACGTATTCACGAACGCGGGGCCGGGTGCGGCTATGCGAGCGCCCGGACATCCGCCAGGAGCATTTGCGCTGGAGCAGACGATCGACGAACTGGCAGTGAAGCTCAATCTGGATCCGCTCGACCTGCGCGAGCGAATTGACACGCATCCGGTGCGCAAAGTCGAGCGCCAGGTCGTCCGCGAAAGTGCGCTTTGGAAATCGCGCAATCCAGTAGCCAATGCGGATCGCGGTCCTCTAAAACGCGGCGTTGGATTCGCGCAATCGGTGTGGTATCGCTTCGTGAACATGGATTCCGCCGCGGAGGTACGCGTCCACAGGGACGGGTCACTCGAAGTGCTTTCCGCGGTGCAGGACATCGGTTCCGGCATCAAGACCGTGATGGCGCAGATCATTGCGGAACAATTTGGAGTGCCGCCGGAGAAGATTTCGGTGAAAGTCGGCGACACGAATTACCCGGTAGGTCCCAGCTCCGGCGGTAGCATGACCACGCTTTCGCTTACGCCTGCAGTTCGCGACGCGGCATGGCAGGCTTCGGAGAAGTTTCTGGAGGAGGTCGCTCCTGCTTTCGGCACGACGGGCAGCGATCTGGAATTGGTGGACGGAGAGGTTCGCAGCAAGTCCGGCAAGATGCAGCCTGTCAGCTTCAAACGGGCTGCGGCCAAAATGAAGACCGATCAGATCGCGGTCCAATCCAAACGCGTTCCGGACTACGATCGTAGCAAGTACCTGACCTACGGCGGTGTCGATGTTGCGGAGGTCGAAGTCGACGCGGAGATCGGCCGTATCCACGTCAAGCGCGTCCTTTCCGTGCACGACTGCGGACGCCCAATGAATCCGGCACACGTGATCAGCCAGATTAATGGTGGCGTTCTGCAAGGCATCTCTTACACGCTGTTTGAGAACCGTCTGCTCGATCCGGATTATGGACTGATGGTGAATCCGAATCTGGAGCAGTACAAAATCACCGGCTCGCGCGAAACACCCGAGATTGATGTGCGGCTGGTGGAAGCGTATATCGGCCAGAGCTCCACCGATGCATCCGGGATCGGCGAGGCAGCGGGCGTTGTCTCGGTTGGTGCGGCAATTGGCAACGCTGTCTACAACGCAATCGGCGCGCGCATTCGCCAGACGCCGATGACGCCTGCGGTGATTCTGGCCGCGCTGAATCAGCCCGTTCCGGGGAGGAGTTTGGCATGAACAGCTTTGCGCTCGCGAATTGCGCCACGGTTGACGCGGCATTGTCGCAGTTGAAGGACGGTGCGGTTGTCAAAGCCGGCGGTGTCGATCTTCTCGGACGGATGAAGAATGGAACCATTCAGCCGTCGAAGCTCGTGAATATCCGCAACATCTCCTCGCTGCGCGGAATTCAGGAAACGGAAAAAGGACTGACGATTGGCGCGCTCACCACGCTCGCTGAGATCGGTGATCATCCTCTGATTCGAGAAAAGTATCAGATTCTCTCTGATGCGTGCGGACACGCGGCGACCCCTCATTTACGAAATATGGCGACGGTGGGCGGCAATCTGCTGCAACCGGTTCAGTGTTGGTACTTCCGTTCAGCGGATTTCCAATGCATCAGGAAGGGCAAGGAATTCTGCTTCGCATTCACCGGGCTCAACCAGTATCACGCCATCATGGACTACGGCACGTGCCCTGCGGTGGCGCCGTCGTCGGCTGCTGTAGCGCTGCTGGCGCTGAACGCTTCGGTCGAGCTGGAATCTGCGAAGAAGGGCAAGCGGACGCTCGCGATCAAGGATCTCTATGTCGAGCCTGATGCGAACCCCACGAAGTTCAATGTGGTCGAATCCGACGAGTTGCTCACCGCCATCTCGATTCCCAAGCCTGCGCCGGGAACGCGGTCCGCTTATCAGAAATACGGGGAAAAGGAGAGCTTTGACTGGGCGATTGCGGATGCGGGAGTGGTGCTGGAGATGGACGGCAACGTCTGCCGCAAAGCCGTGATCACCATGGGTGCGGCATCTCCGGTCGTGCGCCGCTCGGCGGAGGCGGAAGCCCTGCTCGCGGGCAAGACGATAAACGAAGAGGTTGCTAGGGCCGCTGGCAAAGCAGCCATGACCAATGTGCAGCCGCTTTCAATGAACTCGTACAAAGTGGAACTTTTTCCAGTCGCCATTTATCGCACCGTTCTGCTGGCTGCCGGGCAAATGGACCGCGACCCGAGCGCGGCGGGCTAGGAGGTAACTTATGACCACAGTTGATACAAAGCCGCTTGCCTGCCAGTGCCTGAGAACCAAGAATCCCTACGGCTCCACTCCTACCGACCCGGAGTCGTGGCTTCCGGGCGTGCACACGGCTTCCAGCTACTGGTGCCTGCGCACCATGGGCCCGGCAGGTCCTGATGAAAACTACGTTCATCTCGCCCGCTGTGTGCCAGGGCGCAAATGCTATGAGGGGGCGGAGAAATAGAACCGGTCACTTAAACGGCCGATGGCTCGCTGACTAAAGTGCTGTCCTTAAGCCGTTCAGTGCGGAAGTGTCGTGCGGAAGTTACTAGTTAAGTGATAAATCTCAGTTCGTCCGGATCTGGTAATGGGAATATCATCGCTGAGCGAAGGTTCATGGACGTTTCCTCTTTGTCAAACGAACTTCGCAATGAGGTACAGCATGAGGCGTAATCTCTCGGCCTTAGTGCTACTGCTGGCCATCACCGGATCAGCCCCAGCAACTGCCAAGCCAAAGAAGCCATCCGTTCCCGAAGCTTTCGGGACCGCTCAAACTGTTTTCGTAGAAGCCCGCGATGCCCACGACATCACCGATATCTCGCTCGATCCCGACGACCGTGAGGCGATCCTCGACGTCGAGGACGGCATTCAGGATTGGGGTCGTTACACCCTCAGCCGCTCCCGCCGTGACGCCGACCTGATTTTGGTCGTCTACAAAGGCCGGGTAGTGCGAGACCAGCCCAACTCTGGAGCCCTCGGAAGTCTGCGCCTCCCGGTTAGCCATTCGCCCATTCAGGATCCGTCCGACGCCTCGCAGAGCGGAACGAACACTAGCCCCCCCGATGGCCTGACCCAGGAGAAGGATCAATTATGGGTCTACACAATCCAATCCGGCGGAAAACTCAAGGGCCCAATTTGGCGCAGCGAGCAGGAACGCGGCCTGAACGGCCCGAACGTCCTGCTTCTTCGAAGGCTGAAAGACGAAGTCGAAAAGGCCTACCCCAGCGCACCCGCAAAGCAACAGCCCTCCCCATAGCGTCGGCTTTGCGGATGGCCGTATGGGCCGGAAAAGCTTGCAAACTTGGCTTTGCGACCTAAAGTTCCAACATTATCAGCAAGCTCTGATTGAAAATCCATAAGGCTCACCGCATCCGCGGCAAGCGCCTGAGGTTTCCTTCTTGTGTCCAAATCGAAAGAGCCTCGCGATGACTCGCGCACGGGAAGCTTTCGGTGTGAGGCGCTTCCAATCCTGGCTAGCTACAATCCTACCGGAACCTGCGATTCGGCCATTAGCCAGTTTGGAAGCTTATTGGCCGGTTATCTCCCTGTTGTCATCAACTGACAATTCAGTTGCTGCCTGCCGCCGATCTCCGCAGTGAAGAGCCGACGCCCATTTAACACTGAGAGTCTCGCCCCCCCCGAACTTCCTGGTTTATTTGTCCCTGAAGAAGGATTGAGATCTTCTCGGCAAAGTGATTTCGCGCATCGCTCAGGGATACCACTTCCGTAATCCAGGTGTGGTATCAATCGTAACTACATCCGTGTTACTCTCCTTGCAGTTCTCCAGCACTCCCGAATACGACACCCGTTAACAAGCGATTTAAGCGCTATATATAGGCACTCTCGCCTCATTCCAACCCGGAATGCCTTCCCGGAGGTTACTTAGATGGTTTTCTCTGCACGGTCGCGTCGACTCGTGACCTCTCTCGCTTGCCTTATCCCGCTCTGTGTTGCACAGCACGCACACGCAACGCCGAGCTGGTTGTTTCAAGGCCTTGTGCAAACACTGAACACCGGGAATAACATCACGCTCAGTTCCCCTTCCGACATGGTCGTGGATCCTTCGGGCGATATCTTCGTCACCGACACGGGCAATAGCCGGATCGTGGAAGTGAACGCGCAGGGCGCCGCCTCCGTGCTTACCATCAGCGGGCTGACATTGGCATCTCCAACGGGCATCGCGATCGACGGCTCGGGGAACCTTTATGTAGCGGATACGGGCAACACTCGCGTGGTGAAAGTTAGCTCGTCCGGAGCCGCCTCCGTGATCAGCACTGGGAGCGTGACACTGTCCGCTCCGCATGGCGTAGCTCTGGATCAGTCCGGGGATCTATTTATTTCCGACGGCGCAACTGCGAGCAGTCAGATTGTGGAAGTGACCTCCGGCGGATCGGCCGCCGCCTTAACCATCACAGGTCTAACCAGTCCGACTACTCTCAACACTCCCATGGGTTTGGCGGTGGATACAGCTGGGAATCTGTACATCGCCGATTCCGTGAACAATCGCGTCGTCAAGGTCTTGGCAGGAGGTACAGTCGGTTCGGTGGTCAGCACCGGTGAGCTGGATCCCGCCCTAATGACTCCGAGCGGCGTTGCCGTAGACAGCACAGGGAACATCTATATCGCATCCACCGGCAGCAACAACATCGCCGAGGTGGACACATCAGGCACCGGCACCTGGCTGCTTTATGGTTCCCTCTACCTGGAGACTGAGAGTTTCCAACCAAGCGGGCCCCTCGGGGTTGCGCTCGACATTTTCGGAACGGTCTATGTTGCGGATAGCAGCGCTGCTACGGGCCACAGCCGAGTCTTGATTGTCGATCGCGCCACCAACTGGCCCTCCGATACATCGTCGTTGAATAAATCGGCCGTTGGGTTTGGCCACGTCCAGTTGGGTTCATCGACCGGGGTCACTCTGACGCTGCCCTTTGTCCCAGGGATCAATTTCAGTGCGACTACGCCGTTCCAGGTGTTCACCTCCGGCGCGCAGAATCAGGATTTCACCGTGGTCACGGGCGAGAATACGAACTGCAGCAGTACTAGCAATTACGAGGGCTGCACGGTCGAGGTCGAGTTTCTGCCGACGGCTCCCGGCCTGCGGCGCGGCGCTGTAGTGCTTTACGACGAGAGCAATAACCCGATCATCACCGTTCCGCTGTATGGGTTTGGCGATGCTCCGGTGGCGGCTCTAGCTCCGAATACGGGAACCGTCGTAAGCACGGGAGCCGTACCCCTGGTCTATCCCTTCCAAATTGCGCTGGATGGCGCGGGAAACATCTATTCCGCTAATGACGGTGGTGGTGCAGGCAATGTTGTCAAGATTCCCGCCGGAGGCGGCACTGCATCTGTGGTGCCCGTTAACGGTCTCGGTGGGGAAGTCGACGGGGTAGCCATCGATGGCGCCGGCAATCTGTTCATTAGCGATCATGCAAATAACCGTATCCTCGTGATCACGCCGGGCGGTGTCGCATCCCCGTTGACCATCAATGGCCTGGGAGAAACTCCGTTGAGCGAGCCTACGGCGCTGGCATTCGACGGCGCTGGCAATCTCTACATCTCCGACTACGGGGACGGCCGTGTCGTCGAAGTTTCGTGCCTATTAGTGGCCGCGACAACTTCCCAGGGCGTCGGAACGGTGATCGGCACCCCAGGGTACACCACGACTACGGACGGAATTACCGGGGTAGCGGTCGACTCCATGGGAAACATTTATATCCCAGACGGTTACCAGTTTAGCGCCGATCCCAGCCGCGTCATTAAGGTGACGGCAGCCGGAGCGGCATCGCTGCTGGCTCCGAACGGGATTACCTTCAGCTCGCCTGAAGGCGCCACAGCCGATGGCATGGGGAATATCTATATTTCTGATGCCGGACACAACCGCATCGTGGAAATCACCACGGCGGGGGTGGCCTCGGTATTGGCAATCAACGGCCTTCCCAGCCCGACATCGCTGAGCGGTCCGTTCGGGATCACGGTCGATCCGTTTGGAAATCTGTACATTCCAGACTCGCTCAACAGCCGCCTCTTGTTCTCCAACGTTTCGGGCAGCGCACTCGCGTTTCCGAGCACGGCTACAGGAGCCACAAGTGCGGCAAAAACAGCAACCGTAACCAACTTGGGAAATCTGCCTCTGGTTTTTTCGGCCAATCCGACCTACACGGCGAACTTCTCAGAGAACTCAGGCGACACAAACCCGTGCACCTCTTCCACCTCGCTATCGGCCGGTACGGGCTGCGATGTGTCGGTAGAATTTACTCCGCAATCGGTGGGCAGTCTGAGCGCCGGCGTCACGGTGACGAACAACGCCCTCAACATCAACGCCGGCAGCACCCAGCAAGTCTCCGTCAGCGGGACTTCGTTTCAAGGGGCGGACACGACCTCGACGACGGTGACTGTAACTCCCACCTCTCTGGCGAACGGACAAGCCGCGTCCTTTACTGCAGCAGTCGCGGATCAAACCCACAGCGGCACTAAGCCAACCGGCTCAGTGACGTTCACCGATACGCTTGGCACTACGACCACGACGTTGAGCAGCGCGAGCCTGAGCTCGGGCGCAGCAACGCTGAGCGGTGTTGTGCTGAGCGGCATCGGGACACACACGCTCTCGGCAAACTACGCCGGCGTCAGCGGCTCCTATGCGGCAAGCAGTGGAACGGTCACCGTTGTCCTGAGCAAGGCTTCCGTCACGGTGACTGGTCCAACCACGCAGCCGGTTTCGCTGACGACCGGTCAAGCAGGTTCAGCCACTATAACCGTTACGGGGCCTTACACCACGATTGCCGCGCCAACGGGGACAATCAGCTATAGCATCTTTAACTCTTCCAATACTACCGTTGCCTCGGGATATCTCGCCCTAACCGCCGGAAACACAAGTTCGACAGCCACCGTTCCAATCGCCAGTACGCTGGCAAGTGGCAGCTACACAATCAGCGTGACCTATGGCGGCGACGGCAATTACAGCGCCAGTTCCACAGCAATTACCATTCAGCTGCAAATCGGCCAGCTCACCCCAACCATAAGTTGGAACCCCGGTGCAAATGACATCACGTACGGCGCCACGCTCAGCGGAATCCTGAACGCCTCAGCGATGTATGGATCTTCGCCGGTGACTGGAACCTTTAGCTACACAGCCACTCCTTCAGGAGGGAGTGCGTCGGCGGTGAGCAGCGCAAGCGTATTGGGCGCGGCCAGCTACACGTTGACGGCCGCATTTATCCCCACGAGTACAACCACCTACGCGTCCGTAAGCGCAACCGTATCCTTCACGGTCAATCAGGCTTCGCAGACCATCAGCTTTACGGCTCCAGCCTCACCTGTGACCCCGGGGGTTTCACCAATCGCTCTCGTCGCGTCAGGCGGAGCCTCAGGCAACGCGGTTATTTTCTCCGTAACTGGTCCGGCAACTGTCAGCGGCAACACTCTGACCATTACCGGCGCGGGCACGGTCACGGTAACGGCTAACCAGGCGGGCAACACGAACTACAAAGCAGCCACTCCGGTCGCGCAGACCATCATCGTCAACCGAGTGACGCCCACGGTCAGCTTGGTTGCCAGCGCAAATCCGGTGCTCGTCACGAATGCAGTCACCTTCGCAGCCACCGTGGCTTCGACCAATAGCACACCGACGGGTACTGTGAGCTTCCTCGATGGAACAACGCTGTTGGGCTCGGTCGCGTTGTCGAACGGCGCAGCCTCCTACACCACTTCGTCGCTGGCTGCAGCGACGCACAGCATCACGGCGGTTTACAGCGGCGATTCGAACTTCGCCGGCGCCACAAGCGCGGCGGTTGCTGAAGTGGTGGAGGATTACAGCCTTTCTGTCTCCGGCTCCGAGGGCGGCAGCGGTGGTGGAAGCAGCGGCGGTTCACAAACGGCGGTTCCGGGAGGCACGGCTACGTATACCTTGGCGCTCGGCCCGTCCAATGGCGCAACGTTCCCCGCGCCAGTTACGTTGAGTTTGAGTGGGCTGCCTCCGGGAGCCACGGGAACCCTTACGCCGAACACGCTGCCGGCAGGTTCGTCGTTGACCAATGTGACGTTGACGATTCAATTGCCGCAGGTCACAGCGGAGCTGCACCGGCAGAAGGAACCAACGGGCAAACACGTGCTACCTCTGCTTTGGGGCATGCTGTTGCTGCCCTTTGCCGGCAGATTGCGGCGCACGGCCAAGCGACTCAATCGAACAGTCTCCTTGCTGTTGTTGCTCGCAGCAGGGTTCGCGGCGACTGCTGGTCTGAGCGGGTGCGGTTCAAGCAATGGGTTCTTTGGTCAACAGCAGCAAACGTACACGATAACCATTACGGCGACTTCGGGCACGCTGTCGCGTTCGACCACCGTCACACTCACGGTTGAGTAACAAGGAGAACTGACATGCGGAATTCGATCCTTGAAAAAGTGCTCGTTGCCGGTGCTTGCCTGCTCGCCTGTACCTCGGCATGGGGACAGTCGGGCGATGACACGGAAAAGAACTGGAAGGCTTCGACAGATCTTGGGCTGATTTTTGCAGCCGAGCGAGCTTATATCGCTCCGGGCAACTGCGATTGCTTCTGGTTCAACGGCGGCGGGTCGGACGTGACAGTAACCCTCTGGAAGGGCCTCGGCATCACCGCGGCCCTGACGGGAGACCATGCCTCAAACGTCACACCTGGGGTGGATATCAGCAAAATCGCTTACATGGCCGGTCCACGTTACACCTACAAACCCTGGTTCTTGAAGATGCGCGCCGGATCCAAGCTGCCCGTTCAGGTCTTCGGCGAGGGGCTCTTTGGCGGCGTTCATGCATTCGATGGCGCGTTTCCATCCGCAACGAGTGTGCAGACGTCGGCTAACTCGTATGCAATGCAGATTGGCGGCGGCGTCCACGTCTTCGTCTCCAGAAGTTTTACCCTCCGCGCCCTGGAGGCGGACTACGTACGAACTGCTCTTCCGAACGGCGGCTCGGATGTCCAGAACGATCTGCGCCTCGGAGTTGGAGTTACATATCATCTGGCTTCGTTCCCACATTTGCACTAACTCCGACATACTCATCCGATTCCACTCCAGTCCTTCTCACAGAGACCAAAAACGAGTTGCCTCAGATCGCTAATCCAGGCTGCTTCTTTGAACGGTGCGCATCTTCAGTCGAACACACAATCTGCTCACCGATGCCGGGACATTGGCTCGTATCCGAGCCCGTTTTCGTGGCTCCCGTCGGATCACCCCCAACCCGTCAATGACCCAACTCTGGTGCATTTCCGGGGTATGGAAAATTTTCCCAATCGGCCACCACACCACCGCTATAACAACCTCGCTCAGCGTTCGACAATTATCGAGTAGGGTTGAATCTATGCTGAAATCTGCTTTTCTGATCGCGATTGAATTGTCGATCGGCAGTCGGGCCGCATTTGCCGTGTGTATGCCGATCTCGGTCGCGGATCAGATTTGGTCGAACAAGCAGGTGCACTGGATCTTCGTTGGACGGAAGAGCGAGCAGGGCGATGTTGCGCCTATTGCTTTCGCTGCGAGAATTGCACGCCACTCATCCGGGTTTATCTGTGGCTGCCTTTCGATTCATTCGTTGGCCCCTATCGACCCGATAAGCCAAGGTGCGCCCACACAGCGCGTTGGGCTACCTGACACCGGAGGCATTCGCAAATGGCTTGCGAATGTAGAAAGCAAAAACCGCTTCCCACATTCGCACAGCCTCGACGGCGGCTGCGGGCAGAATTTGCAGCTAAACTCAAACTCGAGCGCTCTCACTTACGCTGACTAACCGAAGGGGGCAGCTCACCAGCACTACTGTCTAACTGATACTGTTTGGACGCAAAGGTGGCGAAAATGGCTTCTAGCCATCGGCTTCTTCTTCGAGGGGCCTGGCACCGCACGACGATTGCGGCCGCATTGGTATGTCATCTCTCCTGCATATTCTTGCTGGCAGGCCCGGTATACGCCCTCGATCCAAACAAACGTATCACCCAGTACATTCACACCTCTTGGCGGATGGAACAAGATAACATCAAGCCGGGCGGGTATAGAATTACGCAAACCTCTGACGGTTTTCTCTGGTTCGTATCGGGCGATTTGCAAACGTTCGACGGCATCCGGTTCGTTTCCTGGGATGGCCCTCCCAATTATGGTTCGATCAGCACCCACGACACCGGCTTTGGCCAGATAATGAATACCTTCGCCGACCACGCAGGAGGGCTCTGGGTAATTGGGCTCCGTGGGATCGTTCACCTCAAGGGTCGGGTTGTTACTTCTCAGTTCGCGTTGGACGGGCTTCGGAGTCTTCAAAACATGAGTGAAGATCCTGACGGCTCGTTATGGGTGGTGCGAGGCAACAACGCCATTTCAGACCAACCTCTGTGCCATGTTACCGACCGCGCGGTCAGGTGTTTCGGAAAAGCCGATGGGATACCAATTTCCCCAGTGAATTCAATACTGGCCGACGGGAAAGGCTTTTGGCTGGGAGGACAGACGACCCTTGTCCACTGGCATCCCGGCGTCTCGGAGAGCTATCCGATCGAAGGGCTGAAATCCAACGCAGGACAGACCGGGATCGCGGGACTGGCCCGGGGTCCCGATGGGTCCCTCTGGGTCGGCACGCTCAGAGAGGGACCCGGGCGAGGGCTTGGACGATTGACAAAGGGCATCTTCCAACCATTTGTGACGCCCACCTTCGACGGCAGCAAACTCGTTGTCGAGAGCATGGTCTTCGACCGCGACGGTAATCTCTGGGTCGGCACAAAAGGCCAGGGGCTCTTTCGTATCCACGGAAACCTTGTGGACCACTACGGACGAGCGGAAGGCTTATCAAGCGACACCGTGGACGCTGTCTTTGAGGACAGAGAAGGAATTCTATGGGCTGCTTCACCGGACGGGATAGACAACTTTTGCGATCCGCGCATCGCCAGCTTCTCGACGTCCGAGGGCTTGGGGAATGTACCCATGGGAGTTCTAGCTGGCAGAGATGGCACAATATGGGTCGCAAGTACTGGCTCTCTCGATCGCATCAAAAAGAATGGAACCATCTCCTCCATTCGCACCAGGGATGGTCTGCCGGGTACTCAAGTCACCTCCATGCTGGAAGACCGCGCCGGCAACATGTGGGTGGGGGTGGATGACGGACTGTATTTGTTCAAGAATGGGCGCTTCCGCCGCCTTCCCGAACCAAATCACAAGCCGCTTGGATCGGTGGTTGGCATGGCGGAGGACATCGACGGGAATATATGGGCAACGTGTGTCGGAAATCCAGGAAAGCTTGTGCGCATCCGCGACTTCCAGGTGCGTGAAGAGTTCCCTGAGTCGCAAGTTCCGGCGGGCCGTACCCTCGCGCCGGATCCGCAGGGAGGAATTTGGATAGGAACACAAAAAGGGGACCTTGCGCTATTCCACCATGGCGTTCTCACGAGGTTCTCGCTGAACGCAAGGGGCGATCCATTTATGCGCCAGATCATTGCTGATGCAGACGGCTCCGTGCTTGCCGCCTCCGCCGAGGGGCTAGTCGGGTTGCGGCGAGGCAAGGTACAGCGGATGACGACGAAGAACGGCCTGCCGTGCAATTTCGTGACCTCTTTTATTCAGGATAGGGAGAAGCGTTGGTGGCTCTACACAGATTGCGGCATCGTCGAGATGCCCGATTCCGAGCTCCAAAGATGGAGGACGAATCCGGAGGTAATCGTGCAGACCAGCGTCTACGGAGAATCGGATGGAGCCCAGGCCGGACGACCAAATTACAATTCGGCGGCGCTCTCCTCGGATGGGCGCGTGTGGTTTGCCAGCGGAGTCTGGGTACAGATGGTGGACCCGTCCAGACTATCGCAAAGAGGATTACCCGCGGCGCCAACAATAGAATCGGTTATCGTGGACCGGAACGAGTTTCAAGCAATCGACAACCTCAAGCTCTCGCCGCACCCGCGAGACCTTCAGATTGACTACACTTCCCCCACGTTTGCCAATCCGCAGAAGGTAAAGTTTCGTTACATGCTTGACGGCTACGACCGCGAATGGCGCGAAGCCGGTACGCGCCGCCAGGCCTTCTACACGGATTTGCCTCCAGGGAAGTATTCATTTCGAGTGATCGCATGCAATAGTGACGGCGTTTGGAACGATAGTGCCGCAAAACTAGATTTCTACGTCGCTCCGGCATACTACCAGGCGAATTGGTTCCGCATCCTTTGCGCGTTTCTCGTTCTGGCACTCGTGTGGGCAATCTATTGGTTGCGTGTCCGGCAACTCCATCGGGAATTTGCGCTGACCTTGGATGCTCGCGTGGGCGAGCGGACAAGCATCGCACGGGAGCTTCATGACACTCTTCTTCAGAGCTTCCATGGGTTGCTACTGCGGTTCCAGATTGTTTCCGAGTTATTGCCGGACCACCCGGCGGAGGCAAAGGAACAGTTGGACAAAACGATTGATCGGGCCGCCAAGGCGATCACCGAAGGACGGGATGCGGTGCAGGGCTTGCGCGCCTCCACGGTCCAACAGAACGACCTCGCACGGGCCATCAATACGCTCGGCGAGGAACTGGAAACTGATCCAGCCAATCACGCATCTCCGGCATTTCGCGTCACCGTGGAAGGTGACCCGCGCGATCTGCATCCGATTCTGCGCGATGAAATCTACAGAATTGCCGCCGAAGCGCTTCGGAACGCTTTCCGGCATGCAGACGCCCGGCAGATCGAAGTTGAAATCAGGTATGACAATCAACAATTCCGGCTCCGCGTGCGGGACGATGGAAAAGGCATGGACACAGCGGTTCTATCGGGGCAGGGGCGCGAGGGCCACTATGGCTTGCCTGGCATGCGGGAGCGGGGCAAACTGATAGGAGGCAAGCTGGCGATTTGGAGCGAAGTCGGTGTCGGCACCGAAGTGGAACTGCGCATTCCTGCGGCTGCCGCCTACCCCACAGCTACCAAACGTTCGTGGCTCTCACGATTTTCGGCCAAGAAGGAAAGCAGTCGCCGGAAGGTGGCACCGTGAGTACCGAAAATTCAGACCTGGAGCACCCAGCTTCAGTGATAGATTGAGGTGCGGTCCACTCGCCCTTTTCCACACGCACCTGGTGGTTGAGAAATGCTGAGTTCAGAAAACGAACAAGCAAGAGATCATTGCGAAGGGCGCGCGGAGGACAACCGTCGAGCGCCGTTGACGCGGATAGCGATAGGGACTGAGGCCGTAGCGGCGGCAAAGTGCCAGGAAAAGTCGACGGTTCCAGCGGTCCGGCAAACGGAAACTCATTTCAATCGCGCGCTCGGTGTCTTCCGCAGCACTAAGCGCTGCACGAATACGGTTGAGCGCCGCAGCAGCGGCATCATGGAGCGCCTTCACGCGAAGGGCTTCATCTCTGATCCCAAGAGTAAAGCCAAATCCGTTGTCTTGAGCGAAGAGGGCGAAAAACGATCACGGGAGCTGTTTGCAAAACATTTCGCCCTCAAGCGCTAGAACTCCGCTCAATCTTGGGGTTGTCGCCATCCCGGAACAAACAGCCTATAATCCGCGTACCGCCCATGGAGGTATTGGACTATGGTCAAAAGATCGACCTGGTGGGCCACTGCAGTCGGCACCGCCGTTGGCACTGGCTGTTGGATTTTGGGAATCGGCAAGTACGTCTCGTCTGGCCATCCGGGTTGGGCGCTATTCTGGATCACTCTCGCGGCCACCATCATCACCCGGATCGTCGTCGAAGCAGAGATCCGTCACAAGATCGCCCGTGCGCAATCTACGCGGCCTTCCAGCTCCCTAGGCACCCGGTAGCTCTAAATCACTGACGGATTTCCATCGCGTTCATTGCATCCGCGAGGATGCTGATTGACCGCGTCGAGCCGGACATAACCCAATTTTCGAGTGATGTCCGGATGGCCCACCACTCACCCGCGACCGGTTCGACGCGTATCGCTTATCCTCGAAAAGTGGGAACGCTAGCGCGACAGATAGCGTTGGCGAGACTCGCCAACTTCATCCTCCGCTATGGGAAGGACATCACCAACAAGCGTTGCCCGCGCGGTTCCGAGCGGATCGCCGTCGCCCCTTGGCTCACAGAGAGACTTGCCCGATGAATCCAGAGTTTTCTTGTGCGCGTCCAAGTCCGATGTAATACAGTCTCTGAGGCGCTTCAAAGCTTTGCATGCCGACGAATCTCTGAGGGGTGGCATGGCAATCGCCGCAGTTCACGCTGCCTTTCCGGCACGCGCGCATCGCGCGGAATCCGCGATGATCGTTCAGTCGAATGGACCGGTCCGTCCGCACTACGCGGCAGCCAGATGGAACGCTGATTCATCCATTGTCGCGTCCCCAATAACGCGATCTTCTGAATGGTTCTTCCACTGGTCGATAGCTTCCAAGGTGATTCGTTTTCTTTCTGGATCCAGTTCGATCTCCCGAATTATCTCCAGATCGATCGTCGTTCGGGTCACCCAGTTAATTGAGGCTTGGTAGAACCTTCGTTCTGCAACCCAGTAGCCGACTATGGGGACGGAACCTGACCAAGAGCTTACGTACCATCCGTTTTCTCGACCATCCAGGAGACACCGTTCTCCGACAACGCAATAGTGACGAACGTTCGTCGCTTCCTGCCTTTCCCAAGTGATTCGCTTTTTCATATGTGCCTCATGAGTTCTAGTGCACAGGGTCTGATATTCACAACAAGGCACTTGCAAAGATTAAGACCAACAAGACCTGATAATCCAAATGGGACAGAAATTCTAGCTTGTCCCGTTCCCCTTCTCATCGACGAAAGAGACGAGAAGCAAAGAATCATCAAAGACATAGCCGGATTTCTCATGCTCTTCCATTTCGACGAACGAGTGAGTCATGAACCAACGGTTAAAGCTGCACTCCAGATCGGAGTTAGACCAAACGAGGCGACCTTTGTCTTCCACCTGGGGCCGACCCATATGGTCCGATATCGGATAGGCCTGCATGTATCACCTCCAGAAAGAAAATTGTCTCGGCCGAGATCTAACACGAAGGGAACCATTCGGGACCTGGATCAGGTCCGAGTGGAATGATAAAAGCATTACCAAAGAATTCCCAACAGTGACGGCTGTCACAGCGGTTCAACTCAATGCAGTCCGATCACTTGGCGATTCGTTTTTTTGCCAGTTCGCTGATTTTGATCAGACCGAATCGGAGCGTGCAGTGAGCTTGACACGCGAGCGCGCCTAACCGGCTGCTCTGACAAGTGATCACTGCCAATTGGTTCGCTTACGGCTGTCTCGGTGAGCACATTTATCGCCAAAGCGCTCACCGGGCACTCAGAGCCATTAATCCGGCTGACTTTCTGGTTGCGGTTGAATCACCCCGCCATTCGGAAATAACGAAGTAATCAATACCTATCTGCTTTTATGGTTGCCATGGCCTGCCTCTTTTGGCTTTCCAATGCTAAGGTACCAGTCAATATGTGTAAGCGCCGGAATAACCTTCGCCAGCTTAAAATGTCCGCGTTCACGGAACCAGTCAGCACTTCCAATGTACAGATCGCCTGGCTTTGCCAACAGCGGACTCTGTTTGTGCGCGGGCGGAATTTGCTGCTTGTCGACTGCGTGTGGCGCATTGGGTAGCTCTTGTCCATGCATTGCGCCAACAAACGGCGCCGTGAATATAGCAAGCATTAGTGCTATACGCACATAGGCATGCGTGCAACCGTCTCTAACAGTATGTTTCATAACCCCGCCTTGCGCGAGGAGTGGAGCTAAGAAAGACAAACGTCAAATGGGCTGACTTAGTTCAGAACCATGAGGAAGCCGATAACCAGGACTCTGCTCCAGCGTCAGTGTCTCAAAGACGCCAAATAATGACTGAGCTAAACAGCACAATTCGGCGGGATTGACCGAGCCAGGCTACCACCACGCCAGCTATGTCTGTCCGATTTCACATGTCGCATGTCAGAGGGCATGCCGCAGGCGAAAATGCGGCGCCAGGATTCGACATTCCGGTTTGGATAACCACCTAACCGGTAGTCACCATCTTTGGGGTCAGGAAATTTGGGCCATCTTCAACCTGGAACCCAATCGCGCTCACTCATCATCATCGGGTTCGGCGAGGGCTACAGAGCCAGCCCCTACCTTGGGACGAGGCTTGCGTCCCGCAGTGCTGCCAGCGTAGTCAGCGGGCGGTTCCGCCTCGGTTGGTCTCCCAAGGCCGAACAAGCGGGCAATGACTCGGTAGAGGCACCAGATCAGCACGACCGCAAGTAGCAATTGAAAGATGTCGCTTCCGAACTTGAAGATCATCCCGGTGCCCGCAGGAGCCTCCGCGCAGAAGAATCTCAATCGTTCCTGCTGAGATCAGAATACGTCGCTGCCGGGGCTTTTGTACCGTTTTCGGGTTCCTCCCGTGTCACCCCTTTCTATGAGAAGGTCAAAAAAGTCAAGGCCGACGTGGCGGCCGTTCTAGTCTGACGATGGAACTTTCCGGAAGAGGCGGTGAACAGTGTCAAGGGCGTCCGCCAGGACGTTCATCTTAACCCTTGACGCTGTTCACCACCTCTCTACGCGCAGTATATTCATGCTCCAATCCGGCGTGTCGCGGTCTCTTGCCCTGCTGGCATCGCCCGCCCTTTGAAACGGCGCGCGCGACACTCGACCTTGAGCTGCGGAGTCGCATCCTGTTCCTTTGAGACTTCGGCGACTAACTCATGACCTAGGTCGAAAAGGAACTTCCACTTTCACCGTGGTTCCGCGCCCCGGTGCGCTATCGAACTCAAACGTCCCGTCCAACTGGAGCACACGCTCCCGCATATTTATCAGCCCTAGTCCGCGGGATTTCCCGGTCTGGCCGAGTGAGCAACCGACGCCATCATCAGAAACGCAAAGGCAAACCTGGCCGTCGGAACGCGAAAGATATACCTCAACTTTCGTCGCTCCCGAATATTTGCCGGCATTCCCGAGGGCTTCCTGAGCGATGCGGTAGAGACACAGTGCGGCTCCAGGGGATAACTCGTTCAGACTCTCTTCCGCCCTGCATATAACAGGAAGGCTACGCACGTTGCTGAACTCCTCGCAATACGACGACAGGGCGGCGGGCAGGCCTGACTCTTGCAGTAACGCGGGGTGAAGCTCATGCGATATGTGACGGATGTCCGTGCCGATCTGGATGAGTTGTTGCTGCAAAGCGCTGACCGTTGCTGTCGCTTCCGAATTTGGTTGCACCTGATTTCTCACCTTGGCCAACCTGAGAGTAAGGGAAGTGATCTGCTGCAGAACGCCATCATGCAGATCTCCGGAGATGCGCATCCGCTCCGCCTCTTGCGCTTTGATCATCTGTTCGTTGAGCGCGCGAATTTCACTTTGGTGTTTTTCTAAGATAGCCTGGCGCTGCTCCAATGCGCGGACACGACGGTGATAAATGGTCCAGACCATCGCCAGGAACGTGAGCAAGCACAGAACGCGGAACCAGTTCGTCTGGTAGTACGCCGGTGCGATAGAAAAGTCCAGCGATGCGCCAGTCTCATTCCACACGCCGCTGTTGTTGCAGGCGATTACGCGGAAGCGATAGTTTGTAGGTGCAAGATTGGTATAGAACGCTTGACGGCGATTGCCCGCGTCTTGCCAGTCGGCGTCGTAGCCTTCCAGCTTATATTTAAAATGGATCTTTTCTGGTGCGACCAGGCTCAGAGCAGTGTAGTCGATCTCCAGATCGCGAGTCAGCCGTGGCAGGCGCATGTTTAAAGGTTCGCTTAATGAGTTTTGCCAGCGAATTCTATGGTCAGCAGTGACTTGTTCGATATGCACCGGCGGTGGAAGATTGTTAAAAGAGAGATGGCGCGGATCGACGATTTGGACTCCTTCTCCTGTCACGAACCAGAGCCTGCCATCAGTGGACTTTGCAACCCTCGGACCATAGCCGCTGGGCGCGGTCGAGCGGAGCCTGACGCCGTCAGCCGCGTCCCAGACCGTCATTTCAATCGTGTGTTTCGGGTCCGCGACCCATGCATCCAATTCCGTCCGGGTAATGCGTACAAGACCGCAAGAGGTGTACAACCAGAGCGAATGTTCGACGTCTTCCATCGTCCAGAGAACGGTATCGCAAGGCAATCCGTTCCGGTTTGTGAGCGTCGTGATGTGACCATCTTTAACTCGGTCTAGGACACCCTGGGTGGCAACCCATAACGCGCCATCCCGATCAAGGCGAAGATCTGTGACAGCGCCCGAGCTCAGGCCATTAGCGGATGTGTACGAGGCGCGGACCTGGCCATCCTTGAAATACAACACGCCGCCGCCACGCCAGAATCCAAGCCACAGTCCGCCGCGCTCACGATCGTAGAGTAAAATCGAGGCACTCTCCATACGGCCCAGCCGTGACCACGGAATCTGCTCGACCAAACGTCCCTCACGAATGTGCAAGAGATTGGAAGTTTCCGAAAGCCAGAGATTGCCCGACTTGTCTCCGGCGATGGAATGCACTTTTGTGCCATGCACTCCACTTATGTGAACCAACCCGCGGTTCTCAACGTAGGCAAGGCCATGGCCAGTAAAAGCCCAGATACGGGCGCGATCATCCTGATAGAGCGATTGCGGCGCATCATCCAGCCGTCCACTTCGGTTATGAATCGTCGAAATCTGTCCATTACTCCACTTGTTCAAACCATCCCCGGTACCAACCCAAACGGTGCCATCCCGCGCAGCTAGAACGGACCAAGCGGTGTCGGTCGATAAACCTTGTTTGAGGGAAACCGTGGGGACAGTCAAGTAGCGCCGATCTGTTGATCATGGCCTAGATTTTCGGATCGCCTGCATTTCCTTGATTTTTATTGGATTAAACTGGCTGCCCCCCGGCTGGCTTGTCAGTCGAAGTCAGACTTGTCCGTGAGGCAGGCTGTGCTCAGATCACCGTCCGCGATTATGGTCCGGGAATCCCTGACGATCTCAAAGAGCGCATCTTCGATCCTTTCTTCCGCGCTGATCCTTCGCGAAGCGAACAAACTGGGGGAGTGGGTTTAGGTTTAGCAATTGCGCGACGAGCGCTTCGCGTTCACAACGGAGATATCGCTGCGACAAGCACTTCTCCAGGGGCTCAACTCACGATCTCGCTGCCGTTGGATCACCAAACTCGATAGCCACGCCAATCGGCTTGCAGGTTTGCCACCGTCCGCGTAACACATTGCTTTTGTCCCTATTGCAGAGCTCATTCTCCCCATTCTCCGAACCGGCTGCATTGAAACCCTGAAACCGCTCCTCAGAGCCATCATGGAACGGGTCTAACTCCAGCTTCGCCACCGAAAGGATGGAAAATGTGCGCGGCCCAAAGGAGGAGAGACCGACCGGCCAAACGCAAAATGACTCCGATCCCATATGGCGCAATCTAGTTTTCTACAGTTGAGCGCCTACAGGAGACTCTTTTCCAAGCGCCTGCGCTCCCCGGGGCTGCCAACCAGCAGCTGGCCCTGGCGGAGTGCCCTGTCCGGCCAGACCGGCCGGGAGCATTGCGGTTGCAAGCAATGCGGCCGTCATAAACCAACACTTCATAAGCATGTCTTTTAAGGAACTCATCATCAAGGGAACCGATAAAAGTGATGCGTTACTTCAGTGGGAACGTGCGTTCGCTTGCTGGCACGATGCCCGAAAGTCTAGCGTTCACCACACAAGGAATACCGACCAGGCGAGAACAGAAGTTCCGGCCCACTTCCGGCAACAGTGAAGTCACGTCGTAGGCCTGGGGAAGCCGACTGGGCGGAAGAAAATACGGCCTAGCATGGTAACCCGGCATAGATGAAGCCCCCATTGAGGTGTGTAATTTCGGCAACTGGCTGCGCAGCGAATCTCCAAACTGCAGATAGCGAAACTTGTAAGGTGCGAATAGAATGTTCTCTTCAGGGAGGTTCGCCCTCACCTACAGATATGGGCAGATCTATACACAGCCATCAAGATTTAGTCGGTCACCGCCATATGCGCCTTGCTACCAGGGTACCTCACTTCGGCAAGCTACCCTGATTGACGAGTACTTTCATCGCCAGACCGAAGGCATCTTTGAGCCCCTACTCATGTGGAATACCTGGCATTCGACGCTGGCGGGCGCAGCGGCGGGATCGATGCTGCTAAATCAAACCTGCTTGCGTCCGATCTCGCATTTAATGACACGCATCAGAGGAACTATAGGATTGTCGCCGAACGTTGCGCGTTTTGAGTTTGAACCTGCGTTGCCTCACTTTTGAATTACCGGGACCGATGGCCGGGATTCGACACGTTTCGAAGTAATCACGAGCTTCGCTGGTGTCCACCCAGAGCGTTGCGCTCCAGCTATTCCTGCCTCTACTTGAATCTCGCCCGGCGTCTTTGTGCATTGAACGATTACCTGGGCGAGGCCGTTGAACAACGAACGCTTCGGTTCCTTATCGCTTTCCTGGCAGTTGGGGTCACCATTGCCCACGCCGATGATCTTTCCCGGGCCGGAAATGGTGAACGCGACCATTCTGTCCACGGTCGGGACTGGTCTGCCCTCCCTATCCAGAGCTTCCGCCCGCACAATGGCTACGTCCTCGCCGTCCGCATTGATCTCAACACGATCCGCGGTCAACCGGATCGACACCGCCGGTCCGCTCGTTTCACGCTTCTCCGAGAGAATAACCTTGCCGTCCTTCGAGCCGCGCGCCTCAATCGATCCGGGCTCGTATCTCGCCTTCCACTCTACATGGCCCAGGTGCGGAACTTTCTGCCTGCCGATGCTCTTGTCGTTCACGAAGAGCTCTACTTCCTCCAGGTTCGAATAGACCCAAACCGGGATCTCATCACCTTCTCTGCCAAGCCAATTCCAGTGCGGGAAGAGATGCAGCATTGGTTCATTGCGCCACCACGCCCTGTAGTAAAAGAAGTAGTCCTTGGGGAAGCCGCACGTGTCGACGATGCCAAACTGCGAGCTGATTGATGGCCAGCCGTACGGCGACGGTTCGCCACGATAGTCAAAACCGGTCCAGGCAAATCCACCCGCCGTCCATGCGCGTGCAGTGTAGAAATTCCACCAGTTTTCCGGCGACTTGTGCCACGGCACTTCGCCATCAAAGCTGCTGACCAGATTGCGCTGGGGGTCGGTGAAGTACTCCCCACGGGTCGAGACATCGCTGGCGGTTTCCGATCCGACGACCGGCCGTTCCGGGTGCTTCTTGTGGAAAGCGTCGGGAAATTCCTGATGATAGTTGAATCCGATGACGTCGAGTGGCCCCGAAACGCCTTTCTCGTTGTCCCCATTCACAGCGGATGTCACCGGCCGCGTCGGGTCCAGTTGGTGGCACAGTTCCACCATGGTGCTGGCGATCCTGGCGCCCTGTTCGGCCATCGCACCCAGCAGCAAGTTCTCTTCGTTTCCGATCGACCAGAGGATGATGGAGGGCGAGTTGCGATAGCGCTTGACCATCGTAGCGAGCTGGTCCAAGCCTTCGGCATTGGAGTTCGATGTGCGCGTTTCACACATCATCATCATGCCCATTCGATCGCAGGCTTCGACCCACTCAGGCGCCGGCATGTTGTGTGACGTACGCACCGCATTGCAGCCCATGGATTGCAATACCGAGAGGCGGAAGAGCTGCAGCGCGTCGGGCAGCGCGGCGCCGACACCGGCATGATCCTGGTGATTGCATGTGCCCTGGATCTTGAGCGGTTTGCCATTCAAGAAGAACCCTCTGTCAGCATCGAAGACCGCTGTGCGAATTCCGAAATTGATTTGTTCCGCATCGCGGACGCTGCCGTCAACTTCGACGATTGCGATGGCACGGTAGAGATTAGGCTCATCCACCGACCAGAGTCTGGGATCGCTCAGCCTGATACTTGCGCTGTAAGCCGAAGAGGCCGCTTTGGGAATCAACTGCCGCGGCGACACGGCGCTTGCGACTGTCGAGCCGCTCGGACTGATAATTGTCCATCTAACCGCACAGTTCGTTGCCTGCTTGCTGTTGTTTTGGACCAGAGTGGAGAGGGCTAACCTCGCCTCGTTACCCTTCACAGTCGAACGGACTATCGTCTCCCATCTGTCAAGGTGGACGGGATCGGTTTTGGTGAGCCAAACATGTCGATAGATGCCAGCACCTTCATAAAACCATCCATCGCCGAAGCTCGCGTCGGCCCGTACGACCACGTAGTTGATTGCGCCATACGCGAGGCAATCGGTGAGATCGAAGCGGAAGGGTGCGTAGCCGTTGTTGCTGCGGCCGAGGAAGCAACCATTCACGAAGACCATCACATCACGGAAGACGCCGTCGAACTCAATCGAGATTCGACGACCAAGGTCCTTCGCGGAAATTTCGAACGCGCGCCGGTACCAGCCGACACTCGTCTCAGGATAGCGGCGGCCGAGCGGTTTATAGCCGTGGGAGCGAAGCTGAGCATCCCCCGATCCGGCATCGTCGTGCACAAAGGGTAGTTCGACCGCCCAATCATGCGGCAGGTCGACTTTGCGCCAACCCGAGTCGTCGAAACCGGCCTTGGCAAATTTGAAGTCCCCGGTCTTAGAAAAGTCGCTCTGACCAAATCCGAATCCAAGGTCCTTTGAGGGATCGTTGCCGTTGCCGAAGATGAACTTCCAGCCGAAGTCGAAGAGGAGTTGCTCGCGTGGAGCGACCGCGAGGTCTGCTCGTTGTGAGCTCTCGGGTATTTCCATTCCAGGTGATGCCAAATCGCGCAACAACTTGGATTGCGCCATCACCGAAGACGCGGAAAGAGCAACACCAGATGTAAGGAGTTCGCGGCGGCTGATCACTTTCATCTTGAATCTCCAACCGTTTGTGGTGTCAGGCTTGATGCAGCTTCAACAGATAGAGAATGGCACGGATACCTGACTCATCGCGAGCGGATTGGAATGAGAGAGAAAAGCCCCAAACAACGCCGGCTACGTGAGTGTGCTCTCATCGCTCGGCAACCGCTTCCCTTTCGTCGAGAAATGGCTCTATGGTTTGTACTCAGCGGCGTTCTCGATCTGGAGCGTTGCCTGGACCGGCAGCTTATCGCTTGATCCGCCGGCGAGCACGCGGATCTGTTCTTTTTCCACTCGCCACACGTGCCCAGTGGCGTCCCAATACGCAAGGTCCCGCGGCTTGAGCTCGAGGTGAACCTCCTGGGTCGCGCCCGGCTCCAGATGGACGCGTTTGAAGCCCTTGAGTTCAAGTTGTGGACGTTCGACCGCCGAGCCGAGATGCTGCACATACATCTGCACCACCTCATCGCCGGCGCGGGGGCCAGCATTTTTCACCCTCACAATGGCCTCGATACCACTGGCATTCACGTGCGACGAGTTGAGGCTTAATCCTTCGTAGGTAAAGGAGGTGTAGCTAAGGCCGTAGCCGAACGCGTAAAGCGGCTTGTCCTTTGAGTACATGTAGGTGCGGCCGTGGCGAATGTTGTAATCCATCATAGGTAGCAGCTGAGCATCCCCTGTGGGCCAGGTCTGGTTCAAGCGGCCAGCAGGCGAGTAATCGCCGAAGAGCACGTCGGCCAGCCCGTTGCCCTCTTCTTCGCTGCTGTGCGTCATGTGCACAATGGCGGGAAGATTTTGCTGGCTCCAGACAATCGCGTAAGGAAAGCTGGAGCGCAGTACCTCAACAGTGTGCGGGTTGGCGGCAAGCACTTGCTTGACCAGTTCTTCCTGCTCGAGCGCGATAGTCTTGCGATCCACGTCTTCCTTGCCATTCGAGGGCGTGGGGCATTGATCCCAGCCGCCGTTGCAGGTGGGATGATTGCCGACGACGACGATCGCCACATCCGCCTTGCGCGCCAGGTTTTGAGCCTCGACGACATTCGTGCCATCGGCATAGAGCACCTTTGCACCGCTCGCGGCTTGTGCAATTCCTTGCAGGATACTCACGCTATATGGAGGTGTTCCGCTGTACCAATCGAGCAGAACCTCGTTGGTCCACGGACCGATTACAGCAATTGTCTTGAGCTTTTCGCGATCGAGGGGAAGCGTATTGTTCTCGTTTTTCAGCAGAACAATCGATTCGTCGGTTGCCTGGCGCACGAGTCTTCTGCTTGAGGCGCGATCCCACGGAGGAATCTCTCCCTGCGACTCGCGGCCGATCTTTGCGTACGGATCGGCTTCGGGCGGGTCCAATTCGCCGAGGCGAATGTGAAGGCGCAACAGGTTCTTGAGAGAGGCGTCCATGTCCGCTTCAGATCAGCAAGCCATCTTTAAGCGCCTTCTCCAGATCGGGCTTGTATTGGTCGAGGAATCGATTGATGCCAGCTTTCACGGCTGCCGCTGCGCCGCGTTCCTTGTCGGGGAAACTCTTGTGGTCGGTGATGAGCAACCCAAGCGCACCGCCGTCCGTACAGATCAGCCCGTCGTTCTTCCACTCGTCGATCACGACGCTCTTGAGCACCGGATGAATCATCATGGGGGTGCCATTCCACGAGTTGTAGGAGGCCATTACGGCGCGGGAACCGCCTTGCTCGAAGCCCATGCGGAATGGAACCGAATAATACTCGCGGAAGAGGCGCTCATCGAAATCGGACGAAGTGTAGGTGCGGCCATTCTCGTTTTCATTGGCCAGGAAGTGCTTCATCAGCGCGGCCGCCTGCCAATGGCGTGTATCGGATCCCTGGATACCGCGAATGAAAGCCACCGACATTGCGCCAACAAAGTAAGGATCCTCACCCATCGACTCTTCGGTGCGGCCCCAACGCGGGTCACGGCTCAGGTCGGTGTTCGGGGCGCGAACGACGATCCCGCCGAAATCGAAGACGGGGTTCTGATAGTAGTAGCGAGCCTCCTCACCCTCAAGGGCGCCGACTTTCTTCATCAGGGCGGTATCCCAGGTTTCGCCGAGGCCCTTCTCCTGCGGAAAGATCGTTGTGGGTAGCGGCTGGAGGCCGCGCGGACCCCAAAGGCCAGGCCCGCCCAAGGCGAGACCGTGCAATCCCTCCGCCTCGTCGGAAAGCACCAGATGGAGACGCGGAATCTTGGGGTGGCCGTCCATAAGCTCGACCTTTTCCTGCGGGGTCAGGCGTGCTAACAGATCGGCAATGCGCACATCGTCGCTCAGCTTTGGATCGCGGAACGGATAATCTGTTTGCGCGCCTGTTTTAAATACAAGGAATACAAAAACGAGAAGAACAGCGAGAACCTGCTTATCGCACTTACTTTGCAGCATCATTTCTCCCGATTGCTTGAACATCAAAGCGAGCACCGATTCCGGCACTCGGAGCGATCCTATTCGACAAGATCCGACTGATATGGCGCGAGTTTCATTATGCCCTCATATGTTTTTTGCGAGAGGACTCCGTGTGCCTTCGCGCCGACCGCGATATCCTTCTCCTCTTTCGTCGTGTTTACGTAGAGCGTGCGGCCGTTTACGACTCGAGCGTAGACTCCTTCGGGGGTTTTGGGCCCCCGTTGAATTCCCAACGAGTCATAAAGCGAGCTAAGAACCGGGCCCATTAACGCGGGCTGCGCGGGCGCCGCCAAGTAGATAGCCTGCCCTTTGCCAAACCTATTCGTTGTAATCGCCGGCGGATTTCCCGCAATGTTTGAAAAACTCGCGAGCGTCGACGCGGTGCGCGGCTCCAGAACCTCGTAGTACCGGATGCTTGCCTTCGCGGTCTTTCCGTTCACTTCGAATTCCGGCAGGTCGTCGGGTTCGTAAAACTGCGCAGTGCGCAGACCGAAGACGTCACTCAATCTTCCCGGCAACGGGGTGTCGAACCATAGTCCGTGCTCATCGACTTTCGCCGAGTACGCAGTCATCAGGACCGTGCCGCCCGCACTCACATAATCGCGAATGGCCTTCGCGCTCGCAGCGTCCATGACGAAGTCAGCAGGAACAACAACAAGTTTGTAGGAGGCAAGACTGTCATGGCCGATGTTGATGATGGCCGTGTCGATGTTCTCGCGAAAGAAAGGCGCAAAAGCTCCCTCCACCTGATCCTTATAAGGTGTCTTGAAGTATTGGCGTGTCGTGTTCGAAGGGCCATTTGGGCTCGAATCGATGGCTGAGTCAAAAGAATACGCAATTGCAACTTGAGGATGTATGTAACGTGGAAACCCATACTTTGAAAGTAGCTTGTAGTCCGAAGCTATGTGCGCGAATTCATCCACTTTCCACGAGGGAGTGTTATCGTGATCGAGCAACCCGAAAAGCGCTTGCTCCTCTCCGCCTAGATGGCTGTTGAACGTCCAAGCCAGAATTCCCTGCCCTCCGATCATGAGCCCCAGTTGAGCGTACATACGGCTACGGCCTGGTTCGCCGTACCAACCGCCGCCGCCCGCCGTGAACTCATTGAACCAAAGCGGCGTGGGCAAATCCCCTTTCGTCATGAGTGCGCCAAATGCGCCGTCGATCGGGTCGTTCGGATAGAAGCCTTCAGCGCCATACGAGACATACGACTTGTAAGTGCTGAGGTAATCGAAGCCTCGTCTCGGTGCGGCATCCCACAGATTCGAAATTGCAGGCTTGTTGGGCATGTTTCTTCTGCGAATCGCATCCAATTCATTGAGGCGCGCAACGGAAACGTCCGACCAATAGCGATGAAGATCTAAGTAACGCTCGGAAGGCCCAGGTCCGTCGCCGAGGGGCAGATCCACGTCTTCGAAGCTGTTCAGCCGACGTGACCACCTCTGCGTCGCCCAGGCGCTGTTGAGTCCTTCGATGGTGCCGTACCTTTTCTTGAGCCATGCGATGAACCGCTGACGATCGGCTTCCGAGTACGACATGAATCCGTTCCCGATCTCATTGTCGTATCCGACTGCAATCACGGCCGGATGATGCGCATACCGCTGCGTCATTGCATCCGCGAGAATTCCGACCGCGTGGATGTAATCTGGGTCGCTGATATTGTCCATATAGCGTTCTGCCGGAGGGCGTCGCTCGCCGTATTGGTTGACTATGTCGACACCGGGGTACTTGCGGTGCAGCCAGATAGGTGCGGGTGAGCCGGGAATGTCCAGAATCACTCTGATGCCGCTGGCCTGCATCTTATCCATGATCTTGTCGAACCATTCAAATTTGAATCGTCCTTGCTCGGGTTCGAACGAATCCCAGGAGAGGTCGCCCATGCGCACGACAGTGAATCCTGCATGCTTCATAATCGCTATGTCGCGATCGATTTCCTCGGGCGATCGATCGATGGGCTGATAGCAAGTTCCCACAAAGAGCTGCCCGGGGCCCGGCCAGTCGGGATGTGCTACGGCTTCCTGCGCAACAGATGCGGAGGCCATGATGGTTAAGGCGATGAGAAACGATGTGGCCCTTCCGATCATCCAATGCGCACGCAATCGATGGCATACTGGCTCAACTTTCTTTTTCATGGCTCCTCTTGCAGGAGAGATCCGGCTGCGGTCTCTCGACGCCTAATGATTGCCCGTCAATTTGACAAGGACAATATCATTGCTATTCATCGGGATCGAAAACGCGATCGTGCCGTCGGAACCACTTCGCACGGCCTTCTCGGTCACCGGCAGATCGCGCGTAAGCTGGTTCATCTCCGCAATCTGTGCCGCGCTCAGCTCTTTGGGAGATCCCATCTCGATGTATGCAGAATAAGCGTCGTTCGCGTGAAAACCGGTACGATGCACCTCCAAGTGGTAATCGGCCTTTGGCGCAAGATGGGTTACCTGCAACTCAACGGGCGCCGCCTCGTGCGCGGGAATCAGCTTTGTATAAAAGGATCGATTGCTCATCTTCTGTTCCGGCTGTTCGAAATCCCAGATAACAGCCGTGAGGTTCCCATCTTTTGCGGTGAGCATTGTCTGAGAATCGCTTGTAGCGATGCTTTCTCCCTGCAGGGCGTGAAGATACTTGTAAGCGAAGAACGCCGGCTTGCGTATGCCTTGCGGATTCAGGAGCCCGAATCCTCCTTGAAACGGCGCCGTTGGGGGGCCGGGTTCCTCGAACAGATCGGTGTATGTCCAGTAACTCATGCCCTGCACCAGCCCTTGACTACTCTTAAGTTTGGTTAAGATATAGGGCGCGCTGATGTAGGAATCGTGCACCGAGTCGCGCGGCGCGTAACTTGTGCTCCACTCGGTAAAGTACAGCGGAAGCCCGGGAAACGCCGAGGCTGAGATCTGTTCGCGAACATGGCGCACATCTCCGATAATCGCGTCGGGGGATGGGTCCAGCTTTGTATCGGATTTTCCTTCTTCATCGAAAAAGCCGCCCTGCACTCCGTAGCTATGCGTGGTCACGAAGTCAACAGCAGCGCCGGTTTGTTTCACGTGCGCCAGAAACTCGGGGGCCCACGCCGCTCCGGCCGTGCTCGGCCCTCCGACCTTCAACGCTGGGTCGATGGATTTGATCGCCTTCGCAGTTACATCGTAGAGCTCGAAGTACGCTTTTTGGTCGCCGCCCTCCCAGAAACCGGATAAGTTGGGCTCGTTCCACACTTCAAAAAACCACGTGCGCACTTCGTCTTTTCCGTAACGCTGCTCGATATGCCGGATGAACGCATCGACAAGGTCGCGCCATGCATCCGATTTGGGATGGGATGTGTTGCCGTTCCAGTAGAAGATATGGTTTTGTGACGTGGCCAGCGCCTGTGGCGTGAAACCGAGCTCGACGAACGGCCGGATGTGCCGGGTCAGCAAATCGTCGTAAAGCTGGTCGATCTTCGACCAGTTGTACACAGTCTTGCCATCTTCGGTTCGCACCGTTCCCAGCACGTCGTGAAAGATCGCGTGAAAACGGATGTAGCGAAAGCCGAGTTCATCCACGGCGATCTTAAGTTGTGCCTGGCTGTCATCACGAATCAGCGTACCGGGATAGTCCGAACCGACGGATAGGTCGAAGAAGCGATCGATTGGCCCCGTTGATTCCTTGATGTTCACTACCAGGATCCTGGATGAAGCCGGTTGAGATTGGCCGTGAAGAGATATGCCGGACAAAATCGTAGAGCACACCAAGGTCAGAGTTATGAGCTGACGTCGAACCAAGCTGAGCATGTGGGTTGAACTTTCCTCGATAAATCGGATAGGGCACCTTTGCCGCTAACAAGGTAGCGTACTTGATCGCGCTTGGGCATTCTCAGAATCGCTTAGGCCGGCCCTCGATAACCGGCCCTTACCTCAAAAAGAGTTTTTCTCGGTGTGGACCTGTGATTCGCATTCCGGACATCCGGTAACGATGCCGTTCCGAGAAGCCGAACGAAAGGACTTTGATCCGGTTCGAGAGAGAAGGCCGAACCCGCCGTTCATGCGGGTCCAGCCTCTCACGCTACCAGCTCAACTTAGCCGACAGTTGAATATACCGCGGCGCGTTGGTTGGCCCACTGGGTCCTTTTCCAATGGTTCCGAAGTCAATGCTGGTTGGATCGACATTGTAGCTTTCGTCCCAAGTCGCGTGATTGAATGCATTGATGAGATCGGCGCGAATTTGCAGGTTCGCCCCATTCCCAAGGAAAACCTTGGAGGCCTCGGGAAGGCCGAAAGTCTTGGAAAGTGCCGTGTCGAATCTGTATGCCCCGGGTTGACGGACGCCGAAATCGATATTGTTCCTTCCCACCGCGTACGAATTCGGCGATCGTACAAACTCGATGCTCGAGCAAGCGGCTGCGGTGGCAGCGGGGCTGGGAATAATATCGCCCGTATTCGTGTCCTTGTAGCCGACGCAAGGCGTCACGCCGCGGATTCTGCTGTCCTTGTGCGAACCGTCTGGAGGCAGGACGGTGTGGCCAATGCCCATAGACTTGTTAATAGGCCCGCCGGTGGAAGCCATCTCCCAGTTCCCCGCCTGGTCATAAAACGTCGAACTGTTTCCACCGGAGTCCGAGGGGCGCCACGCAAAGCCGCTGTAATACGTGTAAAGCGGGCTGATCTCCCAACCGTTGACGACCTCATCGACTAGCCGGTTTGCATTCGAAAAAAGAAGCCGGTTCCTACCGAACGGCAAGGTGCCGACTCCCGAAAAGGTAATCGAGTGTTTAATGTCGCTGTACGTGCTTACCTCCCGCGAAAAAACATGATTGAGTTCATCCACCCAGCCGGTTGTGGGGTTACCGCTGGGGGCCCACTGATTGCCGGGGACATACGACCCGATAGCTTCCGCCTTTGCATGTGTGTACGTTGCATGCAGCGACAGGTTTCCGGAAACCTGATGCGACCCAACCGCCTGGAAAGAGTTGTACCAGCTTCTTCCGTCGTTAGTGGCTCCGTTCTCGGTAATGTCTCCGAACTCGGGATACGGCCGGGTAAAGTTGGACCCGGAGAGGGTGGTGGAGTTGTAATAGCTCGTGCCGCCGAAAGAAGCGATACCCAGGAATGGGTTGGCAACCTGGCCGGCAGCGCCGTCGCAGAGTTGGCGGTTGCCACCTCGCTCAACGTCGCACTGCGCGTTCCACTGGGGTGAGATTAAGTTGATGTTGTTATTCTCGGGGGTGTTTGGAACCCGGTTGCCCACATAGCTGACCGAGAACATGTCGCGCCTCGTAACGGCCATTTCGTAGATCATGCTCCAAGACCAAAGAGAAGGTATGTGGTAGTTGGGATTGAAGAATGAAAATGACTTGCCTAAGTCCTGCGAAAGGCCGAGGGACGCGCCGCTTGGCTGAGGCACCACGGGGATAGGGTTGCTGAGGCCCTGCCCGGTTGTAGCCGTGTAGGGAGTAAGTCCGTTGTTGAGAGAGTTTGTATAACTGGCCGAGCTACTGAAGCCATCCGAACCGTTAGTCGACTGATCTGCCATGTAGTTTTCGCCGATTCCACCGCGGATCGTCATTTTGTCCGAAATCGCGTAAGCAAAGCCGAGGCGAGGCTGAATATCCAGCATGTTCATTTTGTATGCGCCCCTCGACTGGCCGTTGACACCGGCAAATGTCAGGCCACCCTGGAGGTTCGTGTTCGTTCCCAGAGCGGCTGACCCGGCAGCTATCATCGAGGAGACGGGGTTCAAGACAGTTTGATTGAACGCCCCGTCCATCTTGTTAAAGCGTTCCGTTTCCGGCGTGGTGAAGTCCCAGCGCAAGCCGAGATTCAGAGTCAGTTTCCTGGTTATTTTCCAATCGTCCTGAACCCACGGAGCGAAGTAGTGCTGGGACCAGAACTGGAAAGTGTCCCAGTTCATAGTGCCGGAGTTCGGGTAACCGAGCAGCAAAGAGGCGATGGACACGCCACTGGTGTAACCAGGTGCATCCGTATTGTTCGCTGTACCCCCGCCGAATTCGTTGGTGAAATTCGAGGAGAAGTTGAAGCCATTGCCATTGTTCCCCTTTGGATTGTCCCACTGGCTGAAGTTAACATTCACTCCCGCGCGGATGGTGTGAGCGCCTTTGATATAGGTCAGTGTCGGAAGAAAATCGAGAGCATGCCTGTCGCCGGAGTAGCCGAGCCAACTCGCACCCAGCTCGACAAAGTTCTGCGTGTTGGGAAGGCCGTTTGAGGTGATATCCAGGAAATGGTTGTTATTCTCGAGTTGATTGTAAAAGGCCGAGGCAAACCCCAACTTGGACGTCACATTGTAGGGTAAGGTTGAACCCTCGAGTTGATTGTTGTCGAAGTTCAATGCACTGGCGCTAACGTTCAGCAGGAGGTTCGGTTTGAAGATGTGCGTCCATTGAGCAACATAGGTTTGAGCTGCCGGCGCGACACCTTGGCCGTTCCCATTGGCTGGATCCGATTGCGGAGCGCCCACGCCCCAGTTGGCAAAGATCGAGCGGGCCTGATGAGTCCAGTGAAACGAGAGTGAGTTTGCATCGTTCAGCTTGTAGTCGATCTTGACCACTATATTCCGCCAGTGATCGTTTTCCACTTGCAAATTCTGATAGTTGTTGGTCCAGGGAGCATACCCCGTGCCGGGGTTGACGTTCGGTTTCAGATAACTTAAATACGACAGGATGTTGGTTGCAACGGGATCGATTCGACTACTGGGAATCTTGTTGCCCGGGAATGGGTCATGCGCTTGCTTCGTCAATCCATCGTTTGGATCGACGACAGTATGCAGGGGCGTAAGTGGATCGTAAATCGTCAACGGTTGCAGACTTTGCGTCATGCTGTTCCAGTAGGTGGCGGTGCTGAAGTCACCGGTGATCCAAGCCGGGTTCGGATCGGAGTAAGTGTTGTACGACGTGTTGGGCGTGATATCGTTTATCTGCTCATAGCCGGCGAGAAAGAACAATTTGTTCTTTCCGTTGTAGAGATGCGGAATCAGAACGGGACCGTCCGCCTCGAAGCCAAATTGATCGCGCTTGTGCGGAGCCACAAAGGGAGTTGAGTCGCTATATTTGTTTTGCCACTGGCCGTCGTCAAGCCAGCTCCGGCGCATGTATTCGTCCGCCGAGCCGTGCAACTTGTTGGTTCCGGATTTAAGCGACAGGTCGACAGACGACCCTCCGGCGTGTCCGTAAGAGGCATCGTATGCATTCAGCACGATCTTGAATTCTTGAACGACATCCACGGAAGGCACAAACGCCGCTCGCCCCGTATCCGATGCGTCGTTGCCGATACCGTCGATATTGGTCTGGCTCACTTGCGTCGAGCCATTCACGATCTGGTTACCAGTCACGTTGTCGTAAGGTCGTGGATACTGGTAGCTCGAGAAGTCGTGAGTGCCGGGGCTAAGTTCGAAGAGGTCATACGGGTTGCGCGCATCCAGAGGCAATTCTTCAATGCGTGCGTTGTCGATGATCTCACCGATGTCGGACTTGGAGGCTTCGATCTGCGACGCGCTTGCGTTCACAGTGACGACCTGGCTTGTAGCTCCTATGCCCAACTGGAAGTCGATCGTTGAGCTCTGGTCGGTATTGAGCAAGATATCCGTCTTCTTTTCAGTCGCGAACCCTTCCCTGGATACGGTAATGTCGTACGTTCCTGGGATTAGGTATGTGACCGTATAGTCGCCACTGTTTGTGGTGACAGTCTTGACGTCTATGCCGGTTGCCTGATTATGGACAACCACCTGAGCCGCTGGGATGACGGCGCCTGTGGAATCCAGAACATGTCCGGTGAATTGTTGCGTCGTCTGCGACCGGCCAACAGCCGCAGAGAACGCGCACAATAGACATAGCGCGAAGACCCCGAGCGCCTTCCACGCCTTTTGTTTTGCAAATCTCGTCAAATCCTGTTGCATTTTCATCGAGCAGAAGACCTCTCCACTAGGCCTCACGTCCGTCAAAGTCGATTTGGGCACTGGCTAATCCTCCATAATCGAATCCAGCGAATACGCCCGAAATCGCACTAGAATCCACGTGGGAATGCGGACCCTCAAGACATCCCGCCAAGTTTCGCGAGAGCGAAAGCGTCGCTGAATCAGTTGACCCAGCCTTATACTCGGATCGATCAGGCCGGCTCAGGTACCGAACGGTTTATTGCCGTAATGCCCGCTCGTAGATCTTCGTAAACTATTGACCACGTGAGCGATTACGTAGAAGCTTGAACGCCACGTAACGGGCAGGTATCGGCGATTTTGGAATGAGAATATAATCGACATGCCGAAGAGCCCGAATGAGGGCAATCGCCGGAACCGCTGATGCTTGCCACCACGTTCTCGGGTGCGAGATAGTCGTTAGCCAAGAAGAAATCTGCGTCGAAGAACCTTCGATTTCCCAGTCCGCATGCAAGAACGGGATTGAGCAAACGACGACATTCGAGCAATAGTGGAGCAATCGACCGTTCTGTCGCAGGCGCTCACACCGCAGGGGGAAGTTCGGAGGATGACTATCCAGGCATCAGAGCACGGGGTGACGCCGTTTTCGAATTCTGAGGGGAATCGAGACGCCGAGATTCTGGCCCAACTGACACAGATCCAGAACAGTCCTGCATTCTGCAACAGCGCCCGTTCGAAGGAATTTCTTTCATATGTCGTCGAGCAGATCCTCGCAGGTCACATCGACAACTTGAAAGAGCGTTCGATTGGCGTGAACCTGTTTCGTCGCGCTCCCACCTACGACACCGGCGAAGACCCGATTGTTCGAGTCAAAGCTGGTGAGGTCAGAAGACGGCTGGCGGAATACTACGCGGGAGTAGAAAAAGCACCCGAACTTCATATTGAGCTGCCTGTCGGCTCTTACGTTCCCAGGTTTCGTTGGAGGACTCAGCCAGATCCCCTTCCCCTCCCACCGGAACCCGAACTGCTTGAACCACCACCGGTGATCGTCCGGAAACAGTCGAGCCGCAGGAGGGTTTGGCAAATTGCAGCCGCCGTTATAACGATCGGAATTGCTGCATTGTTTCTCGTCCGAACGTACGACCACGGAACCTCAGCACTGGATCTATTCTGGGAGCCACTCTCAGCCACAAAGGAACCTGTCTTGATTTGCGTTCCGTCTCCCGTGGGATATGCGCTCAATTCCGACCTCTTTCCAAAATCGCCTGAGGCGAGTACTGGGATCTACGATTCGGTGGCAAAACGCAACACGACACCGCTCCAGTTGGCCCCAGAGACTTCAATTCAGTGGAAAGAACTGACGCCTCTCACTGATTTCTATGTGAATAAAGATGACGCTTACGTCGCAGACGAGCTCTCTGCGTTCTTTGCCCAAACCCACCGCCCGAGCCAAGTTCGGTTCGGAAGAGACTACACCTACGAGGATCTTCGAAATTCGCCCGCGATCCTGATCGGGGCTTACAACAATCCCTGGATGGACCGCGTGATGTCTGACCTGCCAATTGGCTTTCGCGAAAGCGGAGAATTGTTGTGGATCGAAGATCGAACCAAGACTGGCCAGGTTTGGAAGGCCAGCCTGGAAGGTCGTCTGGGCACAAAGGACTTCGCTCTCGTTGCACGCGTGCTGAATGCAAAGACCGGCCAATTCCTGATCATTATCAGCGGAATCGGCATGGTAGGGACAAAAGCAGCAGGGCGCACGATCTCTCACGAAGAGGACTTGAAAGCTGCGCTCCGCTCTGTTCCTGCGGGATGGGAACGAAAGAACCTTGAGGTTGTTCTTGAAACCGACGTAGTCGATCGAGCCCCTTCTCCTCCCCATGCGGTGGCTGTGAAAGTCTGGTAGGTCGAACGCCAAAGGTTGCCGAGTTCAGTGACTCAGCCATTTCCAGGTTCGTTGGGCGTGGATCTCCATTCCGCTCTCCGGCGGGAATGCCGCAACGGCAGACCTTGCTGGCCCGTAAGCGGCCGGAACTTCCTGGATCGTAGATAGCTCTCTCCGCGAGGGTTCAAACCTCCGCCGCCCTCAAACCTTCCGAATGTGACCGCCTCTACCGGGGCAGCCAGTAGAACCACACCCACAATATTTGTTTTTGCTTTCAACGTCTTAGCCCACTCGTGCGCTGCGCTTTACCGTAACGCGCCGTTACATACGTGGACCAAACCAATTTTTTAGATTTAGGCTGATCGGCTAGCAATCGACTTCATTCGCAGTCGACATTGACACGCAGCCGGGGAGTCCCGAAGTCCAAACTCCAGAAGACAGATAACCATATGCATCGTCGAGATTTTTGCAAGATTTTTGGGGAAGCTGCAACTGCAATCATCACTTCATCATCTTGGTCGAGAGCACAGGCCGCCGGCGTGGTGGAGACTGAGAGTTTTGACTACGGCCAGTTCTGCTCGATCCCGGAATCTGAGCGGACCTTCTCGGTCGTATCGAAGGATCGAATTGCCAGAGAGAGACTGGACCGTGCGTCATGGAAGCCGAATACCTGGGGAGCGCCGGAGAAGATCCCTGGGATTCCGGATTCCTGGGATGGCGTTCCCATGGAGTCTCCGATACCGGGGCTCAACGGCAGCGGTCCATATGCAGGAAGCTGGAATTCCCTTCTCAGTTACGAGGCTCCCGAATGGTATCAGGATGCCAAGTTTGGGATCTGGGCTCACTGGAGTCCACAATGTGTTCCGGAAAAGGGCGACTGGTACGCACGGAACATGTATGTGGAAGGTTCGGAGCAATATAAATCCCATCTCGAGCACTACGGACATCCATCCAATTTTGGGTATAAGGATCTGTGCCCGCAATGGACCCTTCTGAATTGGGAGCCAGAGGAACTCGTGGATCGATGCAAGAAAGCGGGCGCACGCTTCATCTTCTCGCTCGCGAATCACCACGACGGATTCGATTGCTGGGATTCGAAACATCATCCCTGGAACGCTCAAAGGATCGGTCCGCATCGGGATGTAGTGGGGACATGGGCGAAGGTGGCTCGCGGTCGGGGGCTGAGATTCGGCGTGACCGTGCATCAGGCCAGGAACTGGTGGTGGTTTGAACCCGCACACGGGGCCGATAAGCAGGGGCCCTCCGTTGATGCGCCATACGATGGAGTACTGACTCATCGCCAAAGCCAGCGCGAGTGGTGGCAGGGGAACGATCCTCAGCTGCTTTACGGTCCCAAACACCCCGCCGACGCCCTCCCTGACCCTTCCTTCGTGAAGAACTTCTACGATCGAACTCGAGATCTAATCGACCAGCACGATCCGGATATCTTGTATTTTGATAATTCCCTGTTCCCCCTCGGTTGGGCGGGAATGAACATTGCGGCCTATCTTTACAATCGCAGCCTCGCAAATCGTGGCGGCAAGCTTGATGTTGTGGCCAACATCAAGAATGTGCCGGCTCACCTGTTAAAAGCGGTCGTCGCGGACTTTGAGCGCGGACTCACGAATGAAATCACACCGTATGTCTGGCAGTCGGAAACCTGTATAGGGAACTGGCACTACGATCGAGCGCTCTACGACCAAC
Organism: uncultured Acidobacteriaceae bacterium; assembly: GCA_963745845.1. Taxonomy (GTDB): domain Bacteria; phylum Acidobacteriota; class Terriglobia; order Terriglobales; family Acidobacteriaceae; genus Telmatobacter. The sequence goes on from CAVUZE010000008.1 coordinate 2,540,802, forward strand.
CGGGCGAATTCGGCGGATACCTTCCTCCATGGGATGTCGTTCACTGGCTGGTCGACACCGTCAGCAAGAACGGGGTCTTTGTGCTCAACGTACCGGGCAGGCCGGATGGAACCATCGACGCAAAAGAGATCGCGGTCCTCGATAAGATCACCGCGTGGATGAGCGTCAACTCGGAAGGTATCTATGAGACTCGCCCCTGGAAGATCTTCGGCGAAGGACCGACTAAGGTTTCGGCCGGCGCGTTTAAGGGCACTAGTGTTGCGAATCTCGGAGCCCACGATGTGCGATTCACGCGAACCAAGGACAATCGCACGATCTATGCGATCCTGCTTGGCTGCCCCACCCAGGAAACAACCATTCAAGCACTCGGGCTTTCGAGCGCAACTTCCCCGGGTAGAATCGACAAGGTCGAAGTGCTTGGGGGACGGCAGCTTCCAGAGTGGAAGCAGACAGAGAACGGCCTGTCGATCAGAGTTCCCGAATCGCTGGCGGGGATGCCCGAGTACGGAGTGACGGTGAAGGCGTATCTGGCTTGATAGACATGGTACCCGTATCGGTGGCAATGCAAGTTTTTTATCGTTACGATAACTCTTGTCTGAGTTGAAGCCGTATCTCTATACTCGCCACCCGGATCGTAACTGCGCGAGCTATGCGGCCCGCTGGATCGAGGAGTAAACAGGCGTGTTTCACCATTTGTATTTTGGCGGTCGCGGGTTGGGAATCCCGGCCCTTGCGGGTGCTGTGGCTCTGGCTGTCTCGCAACCTCTCTGGTCGGCTTCGTGCGTCGGTCCCGCGCCCTTGGAAGCGCGCGCCCACTCCCACCCGGATGCCGGTGCTTATGAAGCTTTAGGCTTTTGGTTCGGCGATCGCCACCAATCCGAATGCGCAGCCCAGGCCTTTCAAGCTGGACTCAAGCTGGAACCCAATTCGCCACGCCTCTCCTATCTACTCGGGTTGAGTCTCTACACTGCCGGAAAGCTGCAGGAGTCCGTTACCCCCCTTCGGCATTCGGTTGAACTGGATCCGAAAGATGAAAAGGCGCATCTGTTGCTTGCCTCGGCGCTAGATAACCTGGGCCGCAACAACGAGGCATTCATCGAGTGGCAAGCCGCGCTGAGGATCGACACAAACTCCAAAATGGCGTTGCATGGAATCGCCAAGATACTTCTCGCCGCAGGAGACAATGAGAGCGTCATCGCGCAGCTTTCAAGTATGCAGCTCGATGAAAACCTCACCCTCGATCTGGCTATCGCCTATGGAAGAGCAGGGCAACTCGACAACGCCGCGAGCACGCTGAACAAAGGTCTGAAGGCCCACCCAAACTCGACGTCCATTACATCGTCGCTTGCCTCCGTGTACGGCAAGCAGTTGCGCCTTGAGGAGGCCGACAAGGTTGCATCGCAGCTCGCCCTTCGCAATCCTCACGATATTGAAGCGCAGCGCGTTTATTTGCAGGTGCTGGTCTTTACCGGCAAGAATCTGGCCGCAGTGCCGCTGGCTCGAAAGCTCCTGTTGCAGGCGCCAAACGATGCGGATTTTCTCTATTTGAATGGCGTGGTGGAACGCGCGACCGGCAAGTTTGAACAAGCGCGCACGCACTTGGAGAAGTCGGAGAAGCTCGATCCCAACCGCTACAGCACCTATTTCAACCTGGGATGCACCCTGGAGCAGCTCCAAGAATACGAAGGGGCCAAGGCGCAGTTGCAAAAGGCAATCGAACTCGGCCCGTCCGAATCTGAGAGCCGCGTTGAACTGGCCAAGGTTTTGCGCAAACTAGGCGAAACCGATGCTGCGCAGCAACAATTGGAGATCTATCGGAAGCAAATGGAGGACAAATCGGACCAAGCCATGGCAGCGCAAAAGTCCACGCAGGCCGAGCAAGCCGTGAGGGCAGGCGATAAACTAGCGGCCGCCGCACTCTACCGCGAAGCGATCGCGGATCTTCCCGGCAACGCCGCATTGCCCTACCGGTTAGCACTGGTCTTGAGCGAACTCAACGACACGGAAGGTGAGCGAAGCGCGCTTGAACAAGCGGTGAAGATCGACCCCAGCTTTGCCTTGGCGCAATATCGACTCGGCTATTTGGACTCTCGCGAGGGCAACCCGGTTGGCGCGGAGCGGCGGCTGCGGCTGGCAATCAAGGCCTCTCCCGGCTATGTACAGGCGTGGCTCGCTCTTGCCACTACAATGGCCATGGAGTCCCGCATTCCCGACGCACTGCAAGCCGTCGACAGCGCACTCAAGATCGCTCCAGATAGCGAGGAAGCACTTGAACTCCGCAAGAACCTCGTCGCCCGTCAGGCGCAACGCTAGCCGGGGCGTAAATCCCCTTTCCGGAGAATATCGATCATCATGACCCGCAGCCGATCTGGCCCCTGGACCCGTCGCCAACTGCTGCGGATCCTTCCTGCGGCAGGTCTCGATGCCTGGTTCTCCCGCCGGCTGAGCGCTGCGCCCGGAGCGCCAAAATCTCTCCCACCCTTCTCGCGCTTCGTGGATGTTGCCCAAGCCGCTGGCCTCACCGAACCCACTATATGTGGTGAGCTGGACAGCTTCACCTATATCGTCGAGTCCATGGCGACCGGCTGTGCATTCTTCGACTACGACAACGACGGCTGGATCGACATCTTCATCCTCAGCAGCCGGAGACTTGAGAACACGCCGGCCAGCGCCACCAACCGCCTCTACAGGAACAACCGCGACGGCACATTTACCGACGTGACGGTCAAGGCGGGCTTAGTCGACATAGGCTGGGCGCAGGGCGTTTGCGTAGGAGATTACAACAACGACGGTTTCGAGGATCTCTTTCTCACTTACTACGGGCAAAACCGCCTCTATCGTAATAACGGCGATGGTACCTTCACCAACGTGACAGAGAAAGCCGGCCTTCTTCATCCCAGAACGCGCTACAGCAGCGGATGCACTTTTGTGGATTACAACCGCGACGGTCTCCTCGACCTCTTCGTTGCCAATTATCTGGAGATCGATCTGGCTACCGCACCCAGGCCATCCCGTTCGGTGGCCAATTGCAATGCTGAGAACGTGCCGGTCAACTGCGGTCCCAACGGATTGGCCAAAGCCCAGAACTATCTCTACCGCAACAATGGCGACGGCACCTTTACCGACGTGTCGAAGGAGTCCGGAATCGGAGGTTTTCGCGGATCGTACTGCCTCACTGCGGCCAGCTTCGATGCAGATGAAGATGGATGGCCGGATATCGTAGTCGCGTGCGATACCTCGCCATCCTTATTACTGATGAACAACCATGACGGAACATTTCGCGAAGAGGCATTGATTCGGGGCATCGCGCTTAGCGCCGACGGACATCAGATGGGAGGCATGGGCGTCGCGTTGGGCGACTACAACCTGGACGGGCACCTGGACTTGGTGAAGACTCACTTCCTCGATCAGGCTCCGGGGATCTACTCCAACGACGGCAAAGGGAACTTCGACGACCGGACGATTCAAGCCGGTCTGAACAAGGAAACCCGCTACGTCAGCTTCGGGGCAGGTTTAGTCGACCTCGACAACGACGGCTTCCCGGACATCCTCATCTCCACCGGCTCCGTCTATCCCGAACTGGATCGCATCTCACCCAGGTATGCGCTGCGCACCCCTTGCGTCCTTTTTCGCAATCGGGGCGACGGCGCCTTCGCGCCGATGGGTTCGGAAGCCGGTCCCGGCATCGTCGCCCGCCACTGCAGCCGTGGCTTGGCCCTTGGAGACTTCGACAACGACGGCGACATGGATGTCCTGATCATGAACGTCAATGAGCCGCCGTCGCTGTTGCGCAACGACGCCCCTGCCGGCAACCACTGGCTCAAGATTCGGCTTGAGGGAGTCAAGAGCAACCGCAGCGCCATCGGCGCGCGCGTTCTCGCTCGCTACGGCGGTAAAGTGCAGGCGCAGGAGGTACTGAGTCAATCCAGTTATCTTTCCGCCTGCGATCCGCGTCTGCACTTCGGCCTCGGCTCCGCGACAACCGCCGACGTTGAGATCCATTGGCCCCTCGGACTCGTCGAGAACTACCGCGCACTTGCTGCCGATCAGCTTCTCACCATCCAGGAAGGCGTAGGCATCGTAAAGGGACGCCCCTTCAACAAATCCTGAGCCTTCCCTGTGCGGGCGCGGCTTGGTGTTTTTCCTCCTCGATGGAGCGGTTAAACCAGTCCACCCATCTCTCGCATCCAGCCCGGCGTCGCCGCCCTGAGAGTAGGGGCTAGTGAATTCTTGCACGAGCGAGGGACTGGAACCCGCGGCCTCCTGCGTGACAGAAGTGCTTTTGAACATAACTCATTGAAAACATGAGCATTGATGGCCATCAAAAGCACTCAAAAGCGATGGAAAACACGGGCGGAAACTCCCTCAGCACCCTACTCAACACCCTCGACATTCTCTCTCCAGGTTGCTGCTTTCCGCAGGCAGAGGTCTGCAGAAAATGGGCCTGTGCCGCGGCGCAGCAGAGGTCTGGCGCGGTGTGGCCGCTGTCGTTGATCGACAGAGGTCGCGGCCAATTCAAATGGGTCAAACTTGCAACGGCAGAGGTCTACTCCGAAAGAGGAGCATACTTGAAACAAATATGCGGTGAGCCATAGACGGGAGCTATAGGCTGCGCTGCTACAGGTAACTATGAAACTAGATGTTCAAAGCAAATCACGTCCAGATGGCGGTAACCTCTGCCCCGGAAGTTCCCAGCCTGTACCATCTGACAGAGTAAATATGAACGGCCAAACTGCCGTCCTCCATACTGCCATCTGCCCCGACTGCGGCCAACGAGTGGCCGTTTGGCTGTCTGGGCCGGTCGGGCAGCTCGGGCAGTGGATTTGTGATCCGCATTTGGAGTCGGTCAACACGGAGCACCTGACCGCATGAAACTCATGTTCAGAACTGCACCCATTTCTGTTCCGGCATTGTTGGTAAATCGTCGAGTATCAAATCGAACCAACCAGCTCGCCGCTCTTCCCAGCGAACAAATTGGGGGATGCCGAGTCGTATGGCAATCTGTACAGATCAGGGAACATTTGCCGACGCCACGATGCTAATTACAGGGCGAGCAGTGGCTCTTTTCGGCGGCTCAGAACGCCTGCTGCGATCAGCGCCGCGGCGAAGCATGCCCCGGCGCCGACGGCGAGCGACCAGCGCGGCCCGAAGTGGTTGGCAACCCAGCCGACTATCGGAGCGCCGATGGTCATTCCGCCCAGGGCAACACCGACCCGAAGCGCCATGACCCGGCCCCGCATGGAGGGTTCTGTCGAAAGCTGCATGATGCTGTTGGTGCCGTTGGTCAGGGTGAGGGCAGCGGCGCCGCTGACCGCGAGTGCGGCGGCAAACCACCAGTATCCCGGTGCGAGTGCGGCGAGGGTCCAGCCCAGCCCGAGTACGGTGACCCCCATCGCGAGAGAGGCCAGGCCTGATCTCTTTCGGCTGGCGGCAAACAACGCTCCCAAGAGTGAGCCCACAGCCATGATGGAGGAGAGCAGACCGAAAGCGGGTGGATCGGAGCGAAAGACATTCACGGCCATGGTCGAGATGAAGACCGGAAAGTTCAATCCAAAGGTGCCGACCAGAAACAACATGATCAGGATGGCGCGCAGGTCCGGCGTCCTCCACACGTAGCGGAATCCCTCGCGAAACCCTGATGCGCTGCGATGAGCTCTGACGCTTGTGCGCAGTTCCGAGAGACGGAAGCACGCCATGGAGAGCAGGACGGCCCCGAACGAGAGTCCATTGAGAAGAAAAGCCCAGCCGATGCCGACCCTGGCGATGAGCAAACCTGCAAGGGCGGGACCGATCATCTGGGCGGCATTGAACGAGGTTGAATTCAAGGCTACGGCATTGGGAAGATCCCGATCGCCTACCATCTCAGCCACGAAGGTTTGTCTCACCGGCGCATCCAGAGCAGCCGCGGAACCAGACAGGAAAGCGAAGACATAGACGTGCCAGAGCTGGATGACTCCCGCGATGGTGCCCACTCCCAGGAGGAGCGCCAGCACGCCCATGGCGGCCTGGGTAAACAAGAGGAGGCTGCGTTGATTGAGGCGATCCGCGGCCGATCCCGTCCAGGGGAGGAGAAGCAACTGCGGGGCGAACTGCAGGCCGGTCACAATACCCAGCGCCGACGCGTCATGATGGGTCAGTTGCGTCAATACCAGCCAGTCCTGAGCGACGCGCTGCATCCAGGTACCGATGTTCGACACCAGAGCGCCGGCCGTCCACAGGCGGAAGTTGAAGCTCCCCAGGGAGCGAAATGTGCCGGCAACTTGATTCTTCATGGGCGGGATGGCGCGTTGCCCCCGTGGAACTTGCCGAAGTGACGCGCCGAAAAGACGCTGATGAGCAGTGCGCCGAGGCCGAACGCAAGGATGTGTGCCGTCGTCCGCGGATCGAAAGCGCCGACGCGCGCCACGAGCAGATACCCGACCACTGCGTTGAAGAATCCCCAGACAACGTTGACCGTCGAAGAGGAGAGCCCCTTGCCGGGCGGATTAGCAAAGGGACTTTGGAAGGGGCGCCCCATTGTGCCCGAGACAAAGTGAGGCACAGCGTTTGCGGCAAGAGCACCGCCAAAGAAATACGACACAAGCCAAAGCCAATTCATCATGCGGAGATCCCTTTACCAAGTCGATTGTCCAGAAGCGAAATAATCTCCTGGGTAGACCCTGTCTCGCCAAGACGAGGAAAGACGTTCCGGATGCTGTACTCGTGTGCTTCCGGGCGGATATCGGTCATTGCATCGAGCGCGAGGGTCACGTTGAAACCCGCTTCGTATGCCTGGCGGGCGGTTGCCTCAACGCCGACGGAGGTCGCCAATCCGGTCACCACAACCTGGGTAACGCCTCGCTCCTTGAGCCGACGTTCAAGATCTGTCGTAGCGAACGCGCCCCAACTCTGTTTTGTAACGACGATATCGCCCGGTTGCTGATCCAGTTGCGGCAGCAGGTCGGTCCATCCCTCGGCAAATGCCGGGTTGGCGCGCGGACCCTGTTCCGTCCGGCCTGGCGGCCGTCCCGCGACATTGACCAACACGACGGGCAGGTTCTGCTCACGGAAGACATCGATCAAGGCGCGGGTTCGATCGATGACCTTGCCAATGGGATGAATAAACTTCCCTTTGACGATGCCATTCTGCAAATCAATGACGATCAGCGCGGTGTTGGGATCAAGAACCGTAGGCGGCATAATTCTCCTGGCATACAAAGTTGACGCAGGTAAGGAGCAGGACGCAGCGGGTTCAATCGTCAACCAGCCGCGTAAGCAGCGCGAGTGCCGCCTGAAGCTTCTCCTGCTCCTGAATAGTGAGCTTCTGCGAGATCCTCGTGGTGAGCCAATCCTGTCTCGTGGCCCTGCCCTGCTGAAGCAACTTCAGGCACTTCGGCGTCAGAGACATCAGAGTTTGCCGGCCGTCGCCCGGGTCAGGCGCGCCTTTTACAAGGCCCGACTCTACCAGCGGAGCCACGACAGCGCTCATGGATTGCGGACGCATCTGTTCGGCCCGCGCCAGACTTGAAACCGTGGCCGAACCGTCCTTCTCCAATCGAAGAACGACTGAGGTCTGCGATGGCGTCAGATCGTTACCGCCTCCATGCTCCCGGTAACGCAGCTTGAGCTTGCGGAACACGGTGCGCATGTCGGCGGCAAGCGCCGAAGGGAGTCCGATCTGAGTAGCGGACTTTCGATTGCTCACGGGATCAATATCTCATATATACAGGTCATCTGTAAAGGTTACCTGTATATATGCTCAACCCCCGGTTTATGCAACCAGTGGTCTGCGCAGATGTCTCGCGCCTGTTCGGTTTGGGCTGCGGCGGCTGTTGAGATCCGAGAGGAGGCAGACCGCTGGATGGTTGCCGATTCCAGAGCATCCGTTTACGCATTCGAGGGCGGCGTTAGCTTCAGCTTCCGTTGGGCCAGGTCTGCGAACCACGATCTACTTGGCCGGGCGCGAGCCTGTCACGAGAATGTCCACCAGCCTACGGGCGCTTTGCTGCCAGCCTGGGCCGGACGCTACGTGGGCGACACCGATCAGGGCACGGAGCAAATCGAAAGGGTCGAGATCCCTTCGTATGTCGCCACTCTTGATGGCGCGCTTCACGAGTGCATCGATGGCCCCGCCGATCATCGCGTGAGATCCCTCGTATAACTTTGCAGGGCCACCGGCGACACTATTCAGTGCGGGCGCGATGATCTGCTTTGCGGCGATGTGATCGACAAAAAGAAGCATCCAGGCTCGCAACGCCTCAACCGGAGGCATCGTCCCGGCAAACTTACCCTCTGCAGCGGCCAGCTTTTCCACTTCACTACGGTAGACCGCTTCAATCAAAGCATCGCGCGTAGGAAAGTGGCGATACAGAGTCCCGGGGCCCACTTCCGCCTTTTTGGCGATATCGTCCAGGCTGGCATCCGCGCCAAAACGGGTAAACGCCTCCCTGGCAACTTTCAGAATGCGCTCACGGTTACGCTGCGCATCGGTGCGCGGCTTTCGGGCGACGGGTTGCGGACGCTTCCTGGCCATATGCAAAAGATTTGCAACCGGAGACAGTCTCCGATTATCCTATCTACTGATTCGGAGGTTATCTCCGTTTTTACGCGGAACCGGGCGGCCTGTCAATTCCGGTCTCCGATGCTTGCAGCCTGAAAGGCGGCGAATATGAATCCAGTCCTGTGTTTTAGATCGTCGATCCATCTCAATTCTCGCTCTGCCGGCCGGATCAAGGCCGCGGAACGAGAGTTGGCCGCATTTTTCAACGCCGTCATACAGTTGTTCGGGAGAGAACAAGCGGAGCTTTCAGCGAAGGACTGGCTGGACGAGCTGGCCCGGATCGATGGCCTACCCTGCTCAAGCCGCGAATGGCGATCGATCACCGTCAAGGCTTCGGCGCGGCTCGCTACCCGAGTGAACGCTTCTTCTTTATCAACTGAATTCACAAATGCTTAGGAGAAAAACTATGCGTGTATTTGTTACGGGCGCAACAGGCTTTATTGGTTCGGCTCTCATTCCGGAGCTCATTGACGCAGGCCACCAGGTGCTTGGTCTTACGCGCAGCGATGAGGGCGCAAAAACTCTAACCGTTGCAGGAGCCGAGGCGCAGCGGGGTGAGCTCACAGACTTAGAAAGTCTGCGCAGCGGAGCGGCGGCGGCGGACGCGGTGATTCACCTCGCCTTCATACACGACTTTTCGAAGTTCAAGGAGAATTGCGAGATTGACAGGAGAGCCATTGAGGCGATGGGCGACGCACTTGCCGGATCGGACCGCCCTCTGATCGTTACGAGCGGTCTCGCTCTTCTCGTACAGGGCCGCGCGGCCACAGAGGACGATCCGCCACCTCCCGTCTCCGATGCTTATCCGCGCGCTTCAGAGGAGGCCGCTGCCGAGCTGGAAAAGCGAGGCGTGCGGGCGATGGCCGTGCGTCTTCCCCAGGTCCATGACACGGTGAAGCAGGGGCTGGTAAGTTACGCGATCCAGATTGCGCGCCAAAAAGGCGTCTCGGCCTACATCGGCGAGGGACGGAATCGCTGGGCCGCGGCTCATCGCTTCGACGCCGCCCATCTCTTTCGTCTCGCCCTGGAAAAGGGCCAGGCCGGCGCGCGATTCCATGCAGTCGCCGAAGAGGGTGTACCCGCCCGGGAAATCGCCGAGGCCATCGGCCGCGGATTAAATGTGCCGGTCATTTCGCTTTCGCCGGAGCAAGTTGCGGAACATTTCGGCTGGCTCGCCAGGTTTGCCGGATTGGATATCACGGGATCGAGCGCGCAAACTCGGCGCAAGCTGGGCTGGAACCCAACCGGGCCCACGCTCCTCACAGATCTCGCAAACATGCGCTATTCGCAGAACTGAATCATTTGAGGGGAAAAAGATGATTGCCGTCACCACTCCCACTGGACGTATCGGATCGCAGGTTGTTCGCAATCTTCTGGCCGCCGGCGAGGCAGTGCGCGTGATTGCGCGCGACCCCGCCCGCATCGCACCGGACGTCATAGCCAAACTGGAGATCGTCCAGGGTTCGAGCGACGACGAGAGTGTGCTGATGCGCGCCCTCGACGGCGCGGAAAGCCTCTTCCTCGTCGTGCCGCCGCCTTTTACAACGAACGACAATCGGGAACACTACCTCCAGTTCACCCGTCCCGTTTGCCGCGCCGTGAAGAGTCGTGGAGTCAAGCGTGTGGTGACGGTCTCCGGCGTGGGGCGTCGAATCGCGGTGAATGCAGGACCTGTTACGGCCTCCTTTGCAAAGGATGCTGAAATTGAAAGGACCGGCGTGAATTTCCGCGCGCTTTGGTGCCCAGGCTTCATGGAGAACGCGCTGCGCGCGATTCCCTCGCTAAAACAGTACGGCGTGTTTTCCAATTCAGGCCGCCCCGACGTGAAAGCTCCCTTTGTTGCTACGCGCGACATTGCAGCGACCGGCGTCAAGCTTCTGCTTGACAGATCGTGGACAGGCCAGGGCGGGGTTGCGGTGCTTGGGCCTGAAGACCTGTCCTTCGATGACATGGCGGCCATCATGACCGATGTGCTCGGAAAGCCGATTCGTTTTCAGTCCTTGACGGGCGAAGACTACAAAGCACAACTATTGAAGTTCGGCGCGAGCGAAGCTTTTGCGCAGGGCTTGGTGGAGATGCATGCTGCCAAGGATGGCGGGCTGGACCTTGCGGAACCGCGAACACCCGAGAACACAACCCCAACCACTTTTCGGCAATGGTGCGAGGAAGTGCTGAAGCCCGCATTTTCCCATTCGTAAGGCGCAATCGACAGGAAGCACATGGACCGCGTCGCCACCTCGGAGGCGTGGGAAGACTTTTCGAACGCGGCCTAGGGCCAGCCCATCAACACTTCAATTGCATCGTAAAAACAGAGGAGTCTGAAGTATGACCGACAAAATCGCTATTATCACAGGCGGAAGCCGTGGCCTAGGCCGCAACACTGCCCTGAATCTCGCGCGGCGCGGGGTCGATATCGTCTTCACCTGGCGCGCCAATGAGAAGGAGGCCGAGAGCGTCATCCGTGAAGTCGAGGCGATGGGCCGTAAAGCCGCGGCGTTTCGCCTCGACACCGGCGACACGCGTGCCATTGATGCGTTCGTCGCCGACGTCCGCACGACGCTTGAAAGCTGGGGATGCGACCGCTTCGATTACCTCGTCAACAACGCCGGCAATTCGCAGCACATCAACATCGATAAGGTGACCGAGGCAGACTTCGATGCGGTGGTTAATGTTCACTTCAAGGGCGTCTTCTTCCTGACGCAAAAACTATTACCCCTGATCAACGATGGCGGCCGCATCGTGAACATCTCCTCCGGCCTCGCGCGTGTCTCCTTGCCCGGCAGTTCCGTCTACGGCGCCGCCAAGGGAGCGGTCGAAGTGCTTACCCGCTACCTCGCCAAGGAGCTTGGCCCGCGCGGCATCACCGCGAACGTGGTCGCGCCGGGAGCAATTCAAACTGACTTCAGCGGCGGCATGGTGCGCGACAATCCCGAAGTCAACAAGATGGTCGCGAGTATGACCGCTCTGGGACGCGCCGGCGTGCCGGACGATATCGGTCCCATGATCGCGGCGCTTCTTTCCGACGAAAACCGTTGGGTCAACGGTCAGCGGATTGAAGTGTCGGGCGGCATGGCACTCTAACGTTCGCTATTCGCAACAAGAGGAGTTCAGGTTGTATGGCAAATGAAAAGAAGATTGCACTGGTCACCGGAGGGAACAAAGGTATCGGCCTGGAGATTGTTCGCAATCTCGCCGGCGCCGGCTGCATAGTCCTGCTGGGCGCCCGCAACGTGGAGCGAGGGCAGGAGGCCGTGCGGCAACTGAAGCAGGCCGGAACCGAAGGTATTCACTTTCTTGAGATCGACGTGGTGCGGCAGGAAACCATCACTGCCGCGGCGAAACAAATCGAGAGTGAGTACGGACGCCTCGATATCCTGATGAACAATGCGGGCATCAACCTTCGAGGAGATGGGCTGCCCGGTGCGGCGGATGTGAGTGCGGTCGAGAAGGTTTTCGCTACGAACTTCTTCGGCGCGCTTCGAGTCGCGCAGACGATGTTGCCACTGCTGCGAAATTCGGCGGCAGGCCGCATTGTGAATATATCAAGCGGACTGGGTTCACTCACCTTCAACAGTGATCCGACGTGGACAGGCCGCGATATGAAACTGATTGGCTACAACGCGTCGAAGGCAGCGTTGAATATGCTGACGGTTCATCTTGCATACGAGTTGCGGGACACGAAGATCAAAGTGAACTCGGCAAATCCCGGATACACAAAGACGGACCTGAACGACAACCAGGGAACGCAACCGGTGGAGGTTGGCGTCATCGCAGCCACGCGCTTGGCGCTGCTGGATGACAATGGCCCCACAGGACAGTCGTTTTCAAAGGATGGACCGGATCCCTGGTAGACCGCTCGAAGTGCACGGATTCAGTTCTGTGAACGCACGCGCCTTCATGGCGCGTGATAAATCTGCTAAGGCTACCTTTGTGACATTCGTGACTCCCGACCACTCCCCGAGAGGCTGGTGAGTACGTATCTCGGCGATAACTCGTTCCCTTCCAGAAAGAGCACGGAAGCCGCTTCTCCGACGACGCTTGATACTTCCGTGATGAATACCGTCTTTCCATATGTTGATTCGTTGAAATCCTCGTGAGGTCAGCAGATCAAAAGCTACTTTCACATCCTGGCAATACAGCTTACCAATGCCATCCAATTGCGGACAGCAGGGCGCCAACTATAATGAAGCATCTATGGGAGAATCTCCGATTACGCCGCGCCGGAAGGATTTCGCGTCGTGGTATCAGGACGTTACCCTCAATGGCGACATGGCCGAACCGGCTGAAATCGTAAAAGGCTGCATGGTCATCAAAGCCAACGGCTATGCCGTGTGGGAAGTGCTGCAGCGTGAATTCGACCAGCGATTTAAGGCCTCCGGGCACGAGAACATGTATTTTCCCTTGCTGATTCCGCAGAGCTTTCTGAAGAAGAAAGCCGAGCATGTCGAAGGCTTCGCTCCAGAACTGGTCGTGGTTACCATGGCGGGCGGCAAGGCGCTCGAAGAGCCGTATGTTGTCCGCCCAACATCGGAGACCATCATCGGTTATTTCTTTTCCAAGTGGATCAAGAGCTGGCGCGACCTGCCAGTGTTGGCCAACCAGTGGGCGAACGTGATGCGCTGGGAACTTCGCACACGCATGTTTCTGCGGACCACAGAATTCCTTTGGCAGGAAGGGCACACAGCGCATGCGACTCATGAGGAAGCGCTCGGTGAGACGCTTCGCATTCTGGATATCTACGCCGATGTAGCCGAGAACGTCATGGCGATGCCCGTGATCAAGGGCGTGAAAACGAAGGCAGAGAGATTCGCCGGAGCGCTGCGGAGTTATTCGATTGAAGCGATGGTGCAGAATGGCCTGGCATTGCAGGCCGGGACTAGCCACGACCTTGGCCAAAACTTCGGCAAAGCTTTCGATGTGCAATTCCAGAACAAGGAGGGCAAACTGGATTATGTCTGGCAGACGAGCTGGGGCGTGTCCACACGGCTCATTGGCGGACTGATCATGACCCCACTCCGACGACAAGGGCCTGGTGCTGCCGCCGAAGATGGCTCCGCACAAAACGGTGCTCGTGCCCATCTATCGCAAGCAAGAGGAGCGTGCGGTGGTGATGGAGGCGGCACATCGCATTGCCGCCGGCGCCGGAGCAAAGGTGGACGACCGCGATGCGCAGTCTCCGGGTGCGAAGTTCTTTCACTGGGAGAAGCGGGGAGTTCCGATTGTGTTGGAGCTAGGACCGCGTGACGTGGCCAGCGGCAACATCGTGCTCAAGCGGCGCGATACGGGCGGAAAACAGGTTCTGCCCCAGGATGGCGTCGCCGCCGCGGTGCAAGAAGCACTGAACGATGTTGACCCGCCAAGATCGCAGCCGGCTGCGAAGCTCCTCCTCCTGAAGAAAATCCAACTGAAAGAGAATATAGCTTTTTACTCGCAGCCTCGATCGCATGGCTCAGCTTATTGGCCGGTTATCTCCCTGTTGGCGACAATTAAGGTTCAGCAACTCTGACATTGAGCACAACGCACCCTCGTCAGTTTACGACCAGCAGTATCTCTATTCACCATGTTTCCATTGCGTTGCTGGACGAATCGGCAGGTAAATCAGGCGGGATTCACCAACGAAGATACCCGCAGCCGTACGGGTTGCCTTGCTGCCGAACCCGAAGGAGGCCGAGCCGTCCTCGACCGAAAATCCAACGACCATTTGAGCAGTCGATCGGACTTCTAGGACTCGAGAACGAAGATGGGCGGCGACCTTAGTCCAGTTGCGCTGAAAAATCCGCTACTATCCCTGAGTATTGGGGGCATTTTGGGGGGGCAACTTTCTCCGGCGACTTCAGTGTTTTCCTGCAAAACATGCTCTCTTGGACGAAGTTTCAATAGCGTCCTTGGCAACGGCCCCGAGCACCAATCCCGCACAATTCCGTGTCCAAAGCGGACAGTTTACCCGAGCCTTCTTGAGGTATGCCGCTCGGAGTTCGTTCATTCGCTGCCCGAGCGAACGATGGGCAAGTAGACTATCCAACTTAACCAAGGCCTCCGTACTCTGATAGTGTGTTTCCATGTTTGCGCGATCGGGAGAGGGAGACTTTGATCAGACAAACCCTTCGCGTGTCGCTTTTTTGGATAGCCCGGGCAATTTTGAGCCGGGTGTTTTCGATCAGGGCAGGAGGTAGGTATGTCGATAATTCCTTGATTTTTCTTGGAGTTACCGATTTTTGGTAGGCGAGGCGGGGCTTGAACCCACAACCCCCGGCTTAGAAGGTCGTGTGCTTGGGCCGCTCTAGCCGGTGTTTAGCCCATGCTCTCTCACAGACTACCCTCGTGTTCCAAAAACTAAAGTGATCGGCCGGTGCTTGGACACGTGACCGCGATCAAGATTGTCGGATTACATGCACCGGCGGCGACTTTATCGTCAGCAGTCGCATCATAGGCCAAAAAAGGTACTGTCGCGCAGCAATTCCCGAGCCCTTCTGTCCGCCGTGGCCGAAAAGTGCGAAGAGGATCCTTCCGCCTTCCCAGTTGTCTCGTCGGTCTTGGTTGAACAAATCCCGCGCCTGCTGCAAAGCTTTGCGGATACTGCTCCTCATTGCATGCTGAGTGTTAGCAGTCGGTCTCGTATCCCTGTCTTCGAGCATACTGACTAGATAGACATGTTGCCAAAACCTCCAGCACTGCGTCAGGAATATCATCCGCGCAGAGTCTGCTCGAGCAGCACCAAGCAAAGACCGCGTGACAGACATCGCAGGGACGTCGCATCGAGGACGAGTGGCGAGCGAGCGCCAAACATGGCAGTGCGCGTTCGCCCCGAATGGCTCGCGAATTACCTTTGGTTTAGTTGCACCACAACCTGCCCCTACATGTGAGATCGCTTTCTGCCGATAACAAAGCGATCAACAAGAAAAGAGAAGGCTCTGTCTAAGCACGCCTTGCCCGCGAATCGACCCACGATGGAAGCGAATCCGGCGTCAGAAACCTCCTCTTCTGACCTTGCAAGACATAGATAGATGATGAGGCGAGCGATGCCGACTGCAGTGCCCAAGAAACGAGAATTGTCCGATAGGCCACCCGCGAATTCGGTCTCCTCCAAATTCCCACCAGTATCAGCAACCGGCCACGCGCAGACTCACGAAGTTCAAATGAGTCGGTTTCCAGACTCCGCTGTACGACAAGTGACTGAGATCGGTGTTCATACTACGGACATTGATCCCCGAACCGAAGAGAGAAACCCTCCTCAACCGCGCCATGACGATGAACTTCTATTGGATGCACATCTTCTTGCAGGCGAGTACCTCAAGCCTGAGCAACTCGCCGGAGAGCTCGGCATTAGCGTCCGTACCCTCCACCGCTGGCATACAGCGCCGCAAGGCCCGCCGCGGGTTGTTCTCGGACGCGTTATTTTCTATCGACGCTCCAGTGTCCTTGCCTGGCTTGTAAGCCGCGAAGAAACCCCGGCTCGTAGAGGGCGCAGGTGAATGATTGGGGAGAGTCTCCGGAGCGGCGGCCACTTGCTGCCTAGACGGAGGGACAACTTCTTCGAAGTCCCGCGCCTGGGCATCGTCACTCACTGGGCCACCGAGGACAGCTCTCTTCCGCTCTAAACACGCGTGACAGGCGAGAATCTTCGGCACGCGGAAAACGACAACCAGGGCTGTTCCCGAGTCAACGCATTTCTGTTGACACAGTGTTGACACAGGCGCGGAGCCTCTCGTGTCGAGATTTCGATTCGCCCATATTTGCTTGATTTTTAAGGGATTAGACTGGCTGCCCCCCAGGGATTCGAACCCCGATATGCTGATCCAGAGTCAGCTGTCCTACCATTGAACGAGGGGGCAACAGCTACAGCAACCTAAACAATCTGTGCCAATTCACGACGCTAAACGCAAACTGCCGCGTGGACCGGGCACAACCCATCAATCATATTTGGATTCGACAGCCCGGTCAAACAAACCCTAACTTCGGTAGTGGGCTACTTTGGATTTCCACAGGGCATCATCGGCGATTCTTGGCAAGTTGCAACTCTAAAGGGTTACAAGCGCCGACTTTGAGCGTGAAAAACGTCTCTAGGTCACCTGTATGGGTGGTAAGGTGTAAAGCTAGAAAAAAGGCTCTTTCGGGTCGATTTTATCGCCATATCGAAGGCTTCGGACTTTGAGAGTTTTGGGACCAACGCCTGAGTCCCAGCCATTTCTCACCTCCCAGTAGAGTCGATGCGCGAGGCGTTCGAATAGACCAAGGAATGATTTTCTCAACAACTCATCAACCCCAACTTCCGGTAGCAACTGGCCCTTCTTGAGAGGAATCGGATATCTGCCCCAATACGGGATGGCTTTAGAGGCGATTTCACAAAACTGGCGCTCGCCGTTTGACAGATCGAGATCCGGGATTTTACTAGCTAGCACCACGATGTCGTGAGATTTTAAGTCGCTACTAAGGACACCTCGATTCACGTGAGACGGATCAGCGAACACAAGACACCCCTTTATCAGGTTTTCGAGCGAGAATCCTGCTAATAGCATGTACGTTCGAGATACGCCCGCGATTCCACCGGTTTCAGTAAGCAGCTTGTAATCGGCGTTCAAAGTGACACCAATTTTGAGCCGTTCACCCTCGTGAGCCCATAGCAGTTCCGCTGCGTCGCGAAGCTCTTCGGCGTACTCGAGCCATGAGGATGGACAGGCATCTCGCACGAACTCCTGCAGATTATTGAATTCTGTCAGGTCCGTCGTTATGTGATCATCTTCGGGATGCACGATATTCTCTCCCTAATCCGGGGAATTGCCGGAGACCGGCACCTCAGGAGACGCCGAGTTTTGTCAATTGATGCTGGATCAATCCCTGTAGGACCGCCTTCATTGTGTTGACGGCTATGGGTAGCCCTTGCGCAACCAGCTTGTTTTTCGCTTCTTCCCACAACGTCTTCTGCTTGGATGCTTCAAGAAAATCATACCCACTATTTGTGATGCCTAAGACGCAAGCATCAGGCGGGATTCCTCTCAAAACCCTCGCGTCAACCAAGCCAGCATCCTGGGCTAGCTCAATGTGAACCACAACCTCAGCCAAGTCGTAACCGAGCAGCGGGACCGCCACCCACATTCCCATTGCCGGCATCTTCTCGGTTTCGAGAAGGATTTCTCGGATCAAATCCATATCGCGTTTCATCGTGATACGCCTCAGACTTCCTGCGACAACGAGGCCAGCAAAGTAGGCCTCTTGTCGCATTCGAATTACTTGTCCCGGTAATCCTTCGGAGATTCAGAATAGCGCCGACCCAAGTCTGGGTAATACCTATACAGTCTCTTTGCCGACTCGCCGTCTGGATCAAGCCACCGTGTGTGAAGTGCACGATCAACGGCCGCACGGCGGCTTTCGATTGCCCAAAGCAATTTATCTCCGCGCTCAAACTCCCACTCAGCTATACCAATTTCAACGCCCGTCGCAAATGCGTCGGCATCAGTGGAGGCATCTAGGAACTGCACCAGAACAACTGGGGCCTTAACTCGTTTCGCGAGACGCAAGCGGCGGTGGCCTTTAACGACGTAAATCCTATTGTCATCGGGGTCGCGCCAGACAGAGATGACGCCTTCGAAGAGCGGGTTGTAGACACCGACGTCATCTAGGTCGTGGTCCTTATAATCGCGCGGATACGCTGCCCGTGATTGAAACCGATCTTCGTCTTCAGATATCTCGCCAGGTGGAAGGTGTACCAACCGGGCTGGCTTAACAGCGCTCAACGGTTTCTCTGACATAATTTTGCCTTCATGTTCAACTCAAAACAATGGATGTTCGACGATATGATCCGCCACGCAATCTGCAATGGCGGGCCATATCGCGGATCACAATTCAACGCTAAAACAAGGGCTGTTGCGTTGGATCGCTTTTCTTCGCCTTTGTCTTGGCTTTGGTGGTAGCTGTCCCTCCCGACATGGACTTGAATTCTGTATCAGATATCAATGGTCCGCTGCAGATTCTGTCGAGGAGATTAGCTTGTTTTGGATGAAGTTCTACCAGTAGTCCCAAAACGTTCAAAACGTTCAGGAGTTCCGTGGTGTATTCTGCGGGCCAATGATCTATGCGTAGATCACCCAACGGAGAGGGTGGCCGCCGATCGCCCATGATCGGCCGCTCGCGATTCATCTTCCGGTAACTGAACCAGTGAAGTAGAACTTGCTTCCCGTCGACGTCGTAGTCCCATACCTCTTTGGAAACGGGTTCGATGAATCCGTTCCCCACCAGGAGACGCTGCTTGGAAGCATCGTATCCTATCGAGTCTGGGAATTCGTCGGGATCACTGGAGATTGCGCCTGCCTCAGGGACGGTGGGTGCAGAGGGTTGAGGTAACCTCGGAGGACCGGACGGTCTTCCTTGATTCGCGTCAATCATCCGCTCACCAAACGTTTGAATCCATATCACTCGCTTGCCGAGGTTAACGGCCTCTGCAAAGAGCTTTGGATTCGCGGTAAGGGGTATACGAAGACCTGGTGTACTGAGATCGTCTTGGAACTTCGTTGTATATCCCGGATGCGAAGCCACAGCTGCGATATAGGCCATGAGATCATCCGGGGAAACATGGAAGCTGTACCTCTTCTCCAAGGCGCCTTGTGCCAGTCGCGATAGATTTGGCGTGATCGAAGCCTCATCCTTCCATAATGGAAACACCCTTCCCCCGAAAGATCCTTTGTAGTGATGCAGGTCCGGAATCAGCGCAGTCAGAGTCAACGCTGGCCCAGAGGAGGGTGATTCTTGAGTGAAAGCTGTTAGGTAGATCTGGCGTTCACTCCTCGTTCTCCACAATTCCGGATTTGCTCGGTTGATCAGCCTTGCGTCCGGGATAATGTACTGACGATCAAATGAGCGAAATCCATACCGAACGGGAGTAATCTTTCCCGGTCGTTCTTTGGCAACCGGAATGGAACTGGCAGGAAACCCGTGCAGTGGACTTGTCGCCACCCTTTGACTGTGTTTGTCGCCGGGTTGGCCATTGACGAGATGTGGGTGAAATAGAATCTCTTTTCTCGAAGTTGGAGCCTCGATCAGAGCATTCCATCGCATTTGAAGAGACTGTGCGTCTGGTGCAATTATCCAAGTTCGACCAGGCATAACCCCGCACCCGTTATAAAGGAAAAAATCTTCTAACAACGGGTAGTCGGTCCAGGCTCCTTTGGACTGCGGCAGAAATGGCGCTCGCCACTCAGAAGGACAAGTGGTCCACGCCGCGTCATACAAGCGAGCATCCTTTAGGGCCGCAAACTTCTCTTCTCTTGGCCCAACAGGAAGAGAACGGAAGCGCACAATTGCTGGATTACTAGAATTCGCATGCTTCGATCGCGCCGCGAGAACAATGCAAATAGGCTGTTGTACACCCTGAAATATCCGCGAATTAACTGCCGGCTGATACCCTTCGGGCGAGCAATCGATTACCCAGATGTCGTCGCACGTGCGGCGGAGGTAATCTCTCATTTTCTGGAATCCAGGTCCGCCGAGAAAACCAGCCACACTGATGAAACACACCATCCCAGTGTTATGAAGAGGACTCTGGTCAAAAACTTTCCAGGTCGCCCATCTCCAAAAATAGATATAGAGGTTTCTCAGATGCTTGCTATGCCCACCCATGCCCCATTCGGCGGGAGGCATCCAGTCTTCGAGAGGAGCAGAGTCGTCGGTGGAGTTCTTTCTTCCGTTCTCTACCCAACACCCCTGGCCCATCGCCTTCTCCTTGTAAGGCGGGTTCCCGATGACTACCGTGACCGCTTCCTCTTGCTTGACCTTGTTTGCATCCTTCCGAGACTTTCCGAGAGGTGCAAGCATTGACGGGAAATAGCCTACCTCCTCAAATGGGTCAGCAAGGGTGTTTGTAACGTACATCCTCAGCGGAATATCGGAAATGCTTGGCGATGGCTTCGGCGTTTTCTTCGTTTTGGAACCATGCCCGTGTTTTTCAGTAAGATCAATTACTTCAGCTAGGATTCGCAGTTGCGCGACCGCAAACGGACCTAATTGCATCTCGAATCCGATTAGCCTGTTCAGCGCTTCACGGATTGCTCCTGGTATTGCTCCTACGCCTTCATCTTTCTCAACGTGTACGGCGATCTTTCGAAGAAGGCCTAGAATGAACGTGCCCGTGCCCGTTGCGGGGTCCGCGATTGTGACAGAAGGTGCTGCGAGCCCGCTCTGAAGTTCAAATTTGCCGCTCTTTAGCGCCTCATCTGCAAAAGAGACCATAGCTTCCACTACTTCTGCAGGAGTGTAGTACGAGCCGGTTTGCTTCCGAAGATCCTTGTCGTAAATGTCAAGAAACTCCTCGTAGAAGTAGAGCCATGCATCAGGCTCCCCTTTGCTGATCTTGTCCCAATTCACCGCCTCAAGAACCCGGGTCAGCGTTCCGAGTGATGTTTTAAGGTTTTCCCGATTTTCAGGGCTATCGGTCAATAGACGAAGAGCAGATCCAATCAGCGAGCTCGAATGAGCAAGCTCAGACGCTGCAAGCTCAAGGCCCCTAGCGAGGGAGATTTTCTTGGCACGTGCCATCAGGAGCCCAAACGTCACGGCTTGTGCATAGCCATCAGCGAAGCGTTCATCCGTAGCCTCAGGAAAGAGTAGCTTCCTCCAGTCCTCCGCCAGCGAAGTTAACGCTTCCGATTTCAGGGCCAGTTGTTCAGTCACTTCTTCTCGCAACAGGCTGCACAAGCGCGCAGTCGTATGAGCGAGCTCTCTAGCGCTTTTAGGGGCAATAGGAGTCCAATTCAAGAAACTTTGAAACATGTTGAGCAATCCGCCTGGCGGGGCCAGCTTAGGTCCGGACAACTCAATGTCTCCGACGAGCTTATAAATTGGGCCAACGAGACTGCCATCTTGCCAGAGGCTAAATTCGTTCCCATCTGTGAACACCAGATTGGGAAGCGTTTTTAGCCTTTCCCATTGCTGCTTGTCATGTGGGTCTTTGAACTTGCGTGGGTCGGCACCTTTCCCTGGAGATTTCAGCTCAACGAACCCTACCAGGTTTCTCTTTGCAGTGACGGCATAGTCAGGGCGCGTTTGGATCTCACTCTGTGATGACTCGCCTACCGGAACGACGTCCTTTGCGGAAAAGCCGCACAATGCGGCAGCATCCAAGAGCAATTGCTCGAAGGGCGCGCGAAGTTGATCTTCAGGCTGGCCCTTCGCTCCAGGATTGCGTAGTTTCGCCTTAGCCGTTGCGCCAAAGTGTGAAATTGCGGATTCAATTGATAAAGTCATAGCCCACTTTCTCTTACAGAACAACGTGTTTTGCTGTTACTCGCGCACTAAATGTCCGACCTGGTATTGGCGAAATGACCCCGTCACAACACCAAAAATCTCCATCAATTTCACGGGGCGGATGTCCTTGTATTCCTTATTGCCGGCTTTGAGGTAGTAACCGCTGTCATCACGGGCCAGGAATTTGACCGTATAGTCCTGACCGGTAGCCGCCACTACGATGTCACCGACTTTGGCGTCTGCCCCCTTCTGAACGACCACATAGTCGCCGGGCAGAAGGCCAGCTTCAGTCATCGACTCTCCGCGAACCTTCAAAATCACGGTTTGCGATGGTATGCCGACAAGACGCTCGGCAATGTTGCAGCGTTCTCCCCGTATATCGAAGGCAAGAGGTTGGTTGCTGTCCTGAATCGTCGCAACCTGAGGGTATTCAAAGAAACGACCTGCCGGGCCTAGACGCCGATCCGGCGTCGAAGTGAGGTATCCGGCTGTCTTGAGCCGGTTGGTTAACCCCGCCACGGCCGCGGTCGATCGAAAGCCAAGCAGCTTCGATATCCCGCTAAAGGACGGCATCACCCCGTACCGGGCGTAATAGTCCCGGAGCTTCGCCAGGTGTTCCAAATCCCGGTTCCTCATGAACCCAACTATACGCGAGTATTCATTCACTTGAATCTAGTATGTGCCTATATACGCACATTCGGCAACAACATATGGTGAAGTATTGCTCACTACAATGCCATAGTGAAGCCAGGCCATATGAGAATTCTCCCCATCAGCGAACGAAAGATGATCGCCAAATTGCTGGTGGAGGGAGCATCTATTCGGTCGATTTCCAGGCTTACAGGCAAGTCTAAGGATACTATCCTGAAGCTCTTAAACGATTTAGGAACGGCATGCACCGTATCGCACAACACTCGTGTGCGTAATCTGAAACCCAGGCGGCTGCAGGCCGACGAAATATGGAGCTTCATTGGTTGCAAAGAGAAAAACGCCTCAACGTCTCAGAAAGCTGACGGCTGGGGTGATGTCTGGACCTGGGTGGCGATCGATGCCGACACCAAACTGATCGTGTCGTACCTGGTGGGCTCCAGGGATGCCAACTCTGCTAAAGAGTTCATCGCGGATTGCTCCAGCCGCGTAGTGAACCGTCTCCAACTCACCACGGACGCCTTACGTCTCTACCCAGACGCCGTTGAAGACGCCTTTGGATCCGACATCGACTACGCGCAGCTGCACAAGATTTACGGAGCACCCTCGGAAGAGGAGCAGCGCCGGTATTCCCCCAGCCGCGTGATCGGCACCGATATGAAGACCGTCACCGGCGACCCAGACCCCGCACATGTGAGTACGTCCTACATCGAGCGGCAGAACCTGAGCATAAGGATGATGATGCGGCGCTACACAAGGCTTACCAACGCGTTCAGCAAAAAGTTTGAAAACCATGCCAATTCGGTGGCTCTCTATGTGACTTACTACAACTTCTGCCGGGTCCATCAGACGTTGCGCGTTACGCCGGCGATGCAGGCGGGCCTGAGCACATCTGTCTGGGACGTGGAGCATCTCCTGGGCATGATCCCCAAGCCTGTCGTCCGTGCCAACCTTGTGGACCGCGCGATTATGCGCCGCGGGCTCGCCTAGGCTTCTGTGTCATGGGTCACCATATCGACCCTCTAATTACAGATGGGTCGACAAAACTACTTCGCCGTTGAAATGGTCTGCACTTCGCGCCGATGGTCAGGGAATGTTCCTGCTCGAACTGAGACAGTTAAAACCGGACGCGCGTTCACAGGTTGCGAGCTTGCTGGTTGAAGGCAATTCGATCAGGGGGATTGAGAGGATTACTGGATTTTCGAAGAAAACAATCCTCAAGCTCCTCGCTGACTTGGGGACCACGTGTGCCGCCTACCACAATCAGTACGTACGCAATCTCCAACCGAAAAGGCTGGAACTCGACGAAATCTGGAGTTTCGTAGGGTGCAAGGAAAAGAATGTAGACGAGGCCAAATTAGCCAAAGGGTGGGGCAGTGTCTGGACCTGGGTCGCGATTGACCCAGATACCAAACTCGTCATATCGTACGCAGTAAACAGGCGAGATGAGCCCACGGCAAAGCAATTCCTGGCGGATTGTGCCGACCGGATCACAGGCCGAGTCCAGATAAGTACAGATGGCTTTAAACCGTACCGAGAGGCAATAGAGAAGGCATTTGGGGCCAATGTCGACTATGGAGTAGCACCCATTCGAAAACCGATTTCAGGTAGCCCCGATCCAACCCATGTGACCATCGCACATGTGGAGAGGCAAAACCTCACTATGAGGATGGCGATGAGGCGCTTCACCAGAAAGACAAATGGAGTCAGTAAGACGATCGAACAACACAGGAATACCGTCGCCCTGAATTTCATGTATTACAACTTCTGCTGGCGCCACACGACGCTGCGCGTGACGCCGGCAATGGAAGCAGGCCTTACGGGGCACATTTGGGGTATAAACGAAATCGTCGCGCTTTTGCCGAAGCCTGTGATCGGACCTTCGCTCAAAGACCGAGAGATATTGAGAAGGGCGCTTGAAAGATCCGATCTCAGCTAGCATGTCTTGGGCCACTCTGGCCCTGCGGAAATCCAAAGTAGCCCACTACCCTAACTTCGCCAAGGTCTGTGACTCCACCATCGGCACTTCGCACCGATGCGTACAAAGACCGGAGCCATCGCTTTCGTTGCACCGTAATCACCGATGCCAGGATGGACCGGTCCTTTTTCCCTCCATCTACCCGTGGTGTAGAATCGGTCCGGAGAATGGAGATTTTTCTTAATCTCGCTTGGACCATGCTCGCGATTGCGAGCTTCTGTCTATGGATGCGCTACGACCGTCGAACTGGTGCCCAGCGGCGCTTATCGATGATCGCGCTCATCATGGTCCTTGTTATTCTGTTCCCAGTCATTTCAGTCAGCGATGATCTTTGGTCAATACAGAATCCCGCTGAGACCGATACCTGCCAGCGCCGGGATCAGGTCGCCCCTAACTTGCATTCCGTAGTCCCTGTCTTAGCGGCCCAGCTCGCACCGTTGTTCGTTCAGGTCAATTTGGACGTTCAGTATTTCTCGGCTTCTATCCTTCTGCCAGCCGAAGCATACGCGACTCCGGCACTCGAAGGAATTGAGAACCGTCCCCCGCCCTTAGCCTGACACTTCCTGGTCTTCCCTCGAAACGCAAAGTCAATGAGCAATGTTCCTTCGATCGTCGTTTGAATCACGGCGCAAAGGATATGTATGAGGCAAATAATCTCCTCCAGGTGTGCCCGCGCAGCCGTGGCGTCAATCTTTGCGCTTGCGACGTGGAGCCAGGCTCAGGAACCTCTGACCTGGGAGCAGGTAAAGACGACATTCGAGTCCGCGAACCCAGCTCTCAAAGCCGATGCCCTCGGCGTGGACGAGATGCGTGCTGAAGAGATCACGGCCTACTTGAGACCAAACCCCCAGTTCACCGCTTCCGCCGACGGCAATCAGATCGTGTCACACGACGGCGTCTGGCAACCGTTTAAAGGAACAGACGTTGTCCCGAGCCTGAGTTACCTTCATGAGCGCGAACACAAGCGCGCATTGCGCTTGGAGAGCGCGAAGGAAGGAACTCATATTGCCGAATCGCAGCACGGGGACCTGAAGCGCACCCTCGAATTCACCCTTCGCACAGCTTTCGTGAATACGCTGCAAGCCAAGGCCATTCTCGACCTTGCGAAAGCAGACCTGGAATATTACGACCACATCATTCAGATCAGCCGCGACCGCTTTAAAGCTGGCGATATTGCGCAGATCGATCTCGATCGCATCGAATTGCTCCGTGTGCAATATGAAACTGAGATTCAGAGCGCAATCGTTAATCTAAGAACAGCGAAGATTCAACTGCTTCAGTTATTGAATGACCGAACCCCTGTCGAGCAGTTTGACGTGTCAGGGCGGTTCGACTTTTCCGATTCTCTCCAACCGTTGGATGACTTTCGCCAGACTGCCTTCGATTCCCGCCCCGATTTACAGGCGGCTCTCGAAACCATCCAACAGTCGCAGACCAATCACAAACTGGCGATTGCGAATGGCTCGAGCGACCCCACCTTCAGTGGTTGGTACACGTGGAACTCATCGAACAACAACCCCGCTGCGACTCAAACAATAGGCGCTAGCGTCAATATTCCGCTACGCATCTTCGATCATAATCAAGGCGAAAAACAGCGCACCCTCATTGATATCAACCGCAGCCAGCAAGCCAGTGAAGCGACGCGCGCGCAAGTCTTCAGCGACGTGGATTCGGCATATGCGCAGGTAGAAAGCGATATTGCTTTGCTCAAGCCGTACAGAGACAAGTACAAGGATCAAGCGACGAGGGTGCGCGATACCATCACCTATTCCTACCAGCATGGTGGCGCATCGTTGATGGATTTTTTAAGTGCGCAGAGTGACTATCGCGCCGTGCAGGAGGCCTATTTGCAACTGGTCGGCTCCTATCTAACCGCCGCCGCGCAGCTCAATCTGGCCGTGGGACGCGAGGTGATCCAATGATCGAACACTGCTCTTTCGAAAGATGCCTCAAATTCCGGATTGTTGTTACAGCCGGATCATGTTTGGCGATCGCCCTTTCGGGATGCCACGGCAAAGACGAGGGGAGCGGCGCACCGCCGCCGGCCAAAGTGATCGAGGTGTCGGATATGAACCTGATCACCATCGACAAGGACGATGTAGCCAAGTTTCCCTTCGCCACCGCGAGCCAAATCGAGGAGCCTTCTGAGTTGAAGGCTACGGGGACCGTCTTTCCCGATATCTCCCGCGAAGTTCCTGTGATTTCGCTTGCGAATGGCAGAGTGGTCGATATCAAGACCCGGCTCGACGACAACGTGAAGAAAGGCCAGCTCCTCTTCAGCGTGCAAAGCGGCGACGTCACGACCGCCTTCGACAATTATCTGAAAGCCGTCAACGACGAGCAGCTCGCGGACGAGGCGGACCTCCGCGCACAGGACTTATTCAAGCACGGCGCCATCTCTCAAGCCATGGTTGAACAAGCGGATGATACTGAAAAAGACGCCAAGGCCGATCTTGTTGCCGCCGAAGAGCAACTAAAGATCCTCGGCGTGGATAAGAACCACCCGAGTCCGATCGTCAACGTGTATGCGCCTATCACCGGCGTCGTCATCGGTCAGAATGTCACCAATGCTGCAGCAGCCGGTGTCACCCTTTCAGGCTCTGCAACAGCCTTCACCATCGCCGACTTATCGAGTGTCTGGATTCTTTGCGACGTCTATGAAAACGACATTCCCAAGATTCAACTGGGGCAGGAAGCGAGAATCAAACTCGATGCTTATCCGGACCAGCCTCTGACTGGGCATATTAGTGATATCGGTCCCGTCCTTGATCCCTCGATTCGCACTGCGAAGGTTCGAATTCAGGTGCCTAATCCCGGAATTCTCCGCCTCGGGATGTTCGTCACGGCAACGTTTTCGAGCAGAAAGAAGACTGCCTTCACGGTGATACCCGCGGATGCGGTTCTGCACCTGCACGATCGCGACTGGGTCTATCTACCTATGGGCGGCAATCAATTCAAGCGCACCGAAGTGCGTGCCGGCAACATGCTTGATGGCAATCGGCAGGAGATTCTTTCAGGACTCGATCCCGGCCAGAAAGTCGTAACCAACGCACTGCTTCTTGAAACGGCGGGGAACCAGTAGATGATTCGCGCTCTTGTCGATTTTGCGCTGAAAAATCGTTGGCTTATTCTCGGCGGCGTCGTCGTGATGACCGCGTGGGGCGTCATTTCGTTTCGTAACCTGCCGATTGAGGCTTATCCCGACGTAGCCAATAACTACGTTCAAATCATTACACAATGGCCCGGCCGGAGCGCCGAAGAGATTGAACGCCAGGTGACGGTTCCGGTCGAGATTCAGATGGCCGGCATCCCTCACCTGACCCATTTGCGCTCCACCACTCTGGCTGGCCTCTCCAGCCTGATGCTGATCTTCGACGACAACTCCACCAGTGACATCAACCGCGAACATGTGCTGGAGCGCCTGAGCCAAGTCAACTTACCGGCCAATCTTGTGCCGCAAATGGGAACAGATTGGAGTCCCGTCGGCCAAATCTATTGGTACACGGTCGAGAGCACCAACCCTTCCTACGATGTGATGGAGAAAAAATCCCTCGAAGACTGGACGCTTGAGAAATCCTTCAAAAGTGTCACTGGCGTTGTCGATGTTTCGAGCTTCGGCGGCCCAACGAAGGAATACCAGGTCAGGCTTGATCCCGATAAGCTCGTTGCGTATGGACTTTCAATAGGTCAAGTCGAACAGCAACTCGCAAATAACAACACCAATGGAGGCGGCAGCTTCATCGAGCAAGGAGCACAACAGGTCAATGTGCAATCGCTGGGCCTTTACACACGCGTGCAGGATATCGAAAACACCGTTGTCAAAACTGCTAACGGCGCGGCCATCAAGGTCAAGGACATCGCGACGGTCACACAAGGCCCGAAGATACGGCTGGGTCAGATTGGCAAATCTACCCATCTACCAGACGGCACGATCATTGACAATCCCGACACTGTGGAAGGCATTGTGCTCTTGCAGAAGGGAGATGATTCGGATCCGGTTCTGCAGGGAATTCACGAAGAAGTGAAGAAGCTCAACACGACCATATTGCCCAAAGGCGTAAAGATCGTCCCCTTTCTCGATCGCTCCGATCTGGTCAAATACACAGTCAGCACCGTCGAAGACAATCTAAGTGCGGGCATGATCCTCGTCTCGATCATTCTCTTCCTCTTCCTCGGCAACATTCGCGGCGCCATCATCGTCGCTCTCACTATCCCCTTCGCGCTGCTTTTCGCTTCCATTTGTCTGGATCTGAGCCACATTCCCGCCAATCTCCTGTCGCTGGGCGCGCTGGACTTCGGCATGGTTGTCGATGGAAGCGTGGTGATGATCGAAAACATCGTCCGCCATCTCGCGCACCCGGATGACACGCGTACCCCGGCACAGAAAATTCGCGAAGCAGCCCATGAGGTTCAACGGCCGGTCTTTTTTGCGCGCGGCATCATCATCACTTCTTACTTGCCCATCTTCACCCTGCAGGCTGTCGAGGGCCGGCTCTTCAAGCCGATGGCATGGACCGTAACTTTTGCGCTGATCGGAGCACTTGCCTTTGCCGTCCTGGTGGCGCCCGTTGCCGCTAGCTTGTGCTACCGCAATGGAGCCAAGGAATGGCAGAACCCTATCATGCTTTGGCTCATTCGCCATTACCGAACCGCGGTTCGCGCTGCCATCCTGCATCGCAATACGACATTCGGAATCTCTGCGGTCTTATTCCTCATCGCCATCTTCCTCACATTCGGAGGGCCAATTGGTTCAGAGTTTTTGCCCCACCTCGATGAGGGTTCGATCTGGGTCCGCGGGACGCTGCCACCAAGCGAGGGTCCCACCGCGAGCACCGACTTCACGAACAGAGCACGCTTGGTGATGGCTTCTTTCCCTGAGGTGACGCAGGTTGTCAGTCAGACAGGCCGCCCCGACGACGGTACCGATACCGCCGGCTTCTTCAATACCGAATACTTTGTCGATCTGAAGCCAAAGAAGCAATGGCGACCTTTCTTTCACCAGAACAAGGAAGCATTAATCGCGGCCATCGACAAAGAGCTTTCGAAGTTTCCCGGCGTGATATGGAATTATTCGCAGCCCATCTCCGACAACATGGAGGAAGCTGTCTCCGGCGTCAAAGGCGAGCTCGCGGTCAAGCTGTACGGCGACGGTTTACGCACGCTCGAGAGCACCGCCGATAAAATCCAAGCCCAGATGGCGACCGTCAAAGGTGTCGCAAATTTAGGCATCTTTCGTATCGTCGGCCAACCAAACCTCAATTTTGCTGTAGACCGCGAGGCTGCAGCTCGCTGGGGCATCAATGTTGCCGACATTCAAGATGCGGTCCAGACCGCAGTCGGCGCTAACGCAGTAACACAGGTACAGCAAGGCGAAGCCCGGTACGACGTGACTTTGCGCTATCAAAAGCCCTATCGTGATACGCGCGAGGCCATCGACAATATTCGTCTTCTTTCTCCGTCCGGCGAGCGCGTTTCTCTTGCTCAACTCACCAAGGTCTCGACAGATGACGGCGCCGAAGAGATCAACCGCGAAGGTGGGCAGCGCTACATTGCCATCAAGTTCTCCGTGGAAGGCCGCGATCTAGGCTCCACGGTGGAAGAAGCCATCGGCAAGGTCGAACACAACGTGAAGCTTCCTACCGGCTACCATGTCGAGTGGGCAGGCGAGTACGCAAGCCAGCAGCGCGCCAACAAGCGCATGGCTCTCGTTATCCCCATCACGGTTCTCGCAATCTTTCTAATCCTGTATACGATGTTCCGTTCAGTAAAATGGGCGATGGTCATTCTTGTCTCAGTAGTGATGGCCTCCATCGGCGGGCCGCTTGCGCTCTTCCTCACCCACACCAACTTCTCTGTTTCGTCTGCGGTTGGATTCCTTGCACTCTTTGGCGTTTCTGTTGAAACCGGCGTCATCATGATTGAATTCATCAATCAGTTGCGGGCGCGGCGAAAAGGAATGGTAGAAGAATCAAACAAGGAGCCCATTGTTGAAGCAGCGGTGGAAGGAGCGGTTCTGCGTCTGCGTCCGGTCATGATGACTATGCTGGTTGCTACATTGGGTCTGCTCCCAGCGGCGCTTTCTCATGCCATTGGTTCCGATTCGCAGCGGCCCTTTGCGATCGTCATTGTCGGTGGACTGCTGGCCAATCTGGTCATCGGCGTCTTCCTTCTGCCTACGTTGTATGTCTGGTTTGCAAGCGAGGACGATATTCTGCCGCCCGTAGAAATCAGCGAAGAGTTCTGAGGAATTGCCCTCCGAGCGAACTGGCCGTCCTGGCCCGGCGCGGCGTGCAGTGGATTGTTCCGCCGTTCGAAATTGTTCCACGTGGAACAATTTGGACTAGCCGTCCAGGCAACGGCTTCACGTGGCGCACGTCAGAATTGTTCCAAGTGGAACAATTGTGGCAATTGACACACTTGTTGATTCGGATTTGCGAAGAATATCGGCGCTCGCGGGCAAAGACCGTCCGTCTATTCAGTGTGCGGTCCTATTCTTCCCGCAACACTTCGAGTGGCCTCAGCCCGAGAATGCGATAACTGGCGATCCAGCCCGTCGCGGTCGCCAGAATTGCCGTCCCAACGAGCGATATGAGAGTTGCGTACCAATCGATGTGGAAGCCCACTTCCAATTTGCGCAAGAGTACCCGCGTAAGAATGTTTGCAAAGACGACTCCAACCGATCCGGCAAGGAGCCCCAACACGCTGAACTCCACGCTGAACGTCCGTACGATGCGCATGCGCGTGGCCCCGAGTGTCTTCAAGACTACGGCCTCACGCATACGCCGGAAGCGCGAACTGGCAATGCTCGAAGCCAAGATCATAAGACCGGCAAGGATCGAGAAGCCGGCGAGAAAACGAACCACAAACGTGATCTGATCGACAACTGTCTCAATGCGGTTGAGGACGTCGGCGATATTGATAACGGTCACGGTGGGATAGGCTGCGAACAGCGCACGTTCCATGGCGGGAATCTGCTTCATCTCCACGTGCACGCCGCCATACCAGGTGGCAGCTTCCTCCTGGAGCGGTCCCGAGGGCAAGACGAACGAGACGCGCGCGGCTGGGTGTTCCCCATCGGCGCGATAAACGGTTGCGACTTTCAAGTTGAGTATCCGGTCGCCAACTTCCAGTTGCACAGCGGAACCGACGCCGAGTTGAATCCGCTTGGCAACGCCCTCTCCCACTGCAATCTCATTTGCGTTGGGGTTGCTCCACCATTTTCCCTGCACGACCTTGTCGCCCGCAGGAGGAGTATCTGACCAGGTCAACTCGGCATTCTCGAGCATGCGGCGAGGAAAGTGCTGCTCCTTTAGTTGATCGAGCGTCTTGCCATTCAACGAAACAAAATGGCCGGCGACGACCGGCATCAAGTCCAGTGCCTGAGTCACGCCGGGCTGATGCTGGAAGAAAGCGCGAATGCCGGCGACTTCATCGCTGCTGACATCGATGAGGAAGACGTTGGGAAGCTTGGGCGAAGCGGTTTCGCGAATATCGCGCAGCAACGAGCTTTGCATGAGATACACGGCCAGGATGAGCATGACACCGGTGCCAAGCGAGGCCAGCACGGCTGCCGACTGGTTACCTGGTCTGTAGAGATTGGCGAGGCCATGACGCAGGGACGAGGGCAAGCGCAGACGGACGCGATTAAGCAGGAAGCGGAGAACCCGCAGTGCAACAAAGGCGAGAAGCAGAAGAACGATCAGCGCGATTGTAAATAAAAGTGCGAACCATCCGCCGACCTTGACCGAATCCGATAGTGCCCAGGCGATGGTCCCAAGAGCGAGAACGACCAGGATGGAGATGCCCAACTGCAGCCGACGCGCCCACCAGCGCGCAAGCCAAGCGCGGAATCCGGCAGGCGCTTGTTCGACCAGCCGGCGCAGCACCAGAACAGGACGGACGGCGCGCACATCGAGCAGAGGGGGCAGACAAAAGAGCAGCGTCGTGAGCAAGCCAGTCCCGAGGCCGGCTAGGATTGAGCGCCATGGAAAGCCAAGGGCGGTGTGCACCGGCAACAGTTTGCCAAAGACCGACGGCAACAAAGCCATGACAGCGCCGCCCGCCGCGACGCCCAGCAAGCCGCCTGCGAGGCCGAGACCGAGTGTCTGCAAAAGAAAGATGCGCAGCAGGTCAGTAGAACGCGCGCCGACCGCTTTCAGAATCGCCAGCATGTCCATGCGTTGTTCAAGGTGGGCATGCATGGCCATGGCCACGCCGATGGCGCCTAGCACCATCGCGACCAGGCAAATCAGACTCAGAATTGCGGTTGCATTGTCGAGCCCCTGACTCAGAGCAGGATTGCCTTCCTTGAAGTCCATGACCTGCGCATCGGTCAAGATGCCCTCGACCTGCTTGCGCACGGCAACTGGGTCGCCTTTCGCAGGCAGCTTGAGCAAAAGTCGCTGGCTCGCGCGGCTGCCGGGGGCGAGCAATCCGGTGCGATCGAGTGCGGCGCGCGAGATCATCACGCGCGGTCCCATGCCTGCGCCGGCCGACATGCGATCGGGTTCCTGCTTGAGCACCGCAGTGATCTTGAAGCTTCGGTCACCGAGACGAAGGGACTGGCCGACGTGCGCATTCAAGCGCACGAGGAACTCATCGGCCACAACGGCCGAGTCGCCCGTGAGCGCCTGCTGCAGAGGCATCTGCGGCTCCAGTTCTGCCTCGCCATAGTACGGATACTCGGCAGGATCGACAGCCTTGAGCGTGACGAGGAGCGGGACCGGATCCGGCGGAACCGAGGCCATGGAGAGCGTTTCTACCACCCATGTCGCACGGCCCGCACCGTTGGACTGCGCGGCGGCCAGGACTTTCTTCCTTTCCTCCTCCGTCGGCTCACGGAAAATTCGCGCGCTTAGATCGCCGGCCATGAGCGACCGTGCCTCGCCGGTCAGCGTCCGCCGAAAGCTTTCGGAGAAGCCGCGTACCCCCACCAGCGCCGCTACTCCGATGGCAACCGACAATACAACAAATGCAAATTTCCCCGGCGCCGACTTCAGGTCTCGCCACGCAATCGCCGCGGCACGATTCCACGTCAATGCGTTCTTAGCCATTCGACTGGTGCTCCGCGCTCGCGACAGCCGTTGGTTCAGTACGCTGCAGTGTGTCTTCGAGAATCACTCCGTCCTTTAATACGATCTTGCGATCGGCCTGGCTCGCGATCTCCGCGTCGTGCGTCACGAGAACGAGCGTAGTTCCCTCTTCAGTGTTGCGTTTCAGTAGAAGATCCAGCACGAGGCGTCCATTGCTTGAGTCGAGATTTCCAGTTGGCTCGTCGGCCATGACAATGGGCGGATCGACGACGAAGGCGCGAGCCAGCGCTACCCGCTGCTGCTCGCCACCTGAAAGCTGAATGGGATAGTGCTCCATGCGTTCAGCCAGACCCACCGATTCAAGCAGGGATCGGGCCTGCTTCAAGCCCTGGCCCTCGACATTTAGCTCGAACGGCAACAGCACATTCTCAAGCGCCGTGAGCGTGGAAATCAGCTGGTAAGACTGAAAGACGAATCCGATCTTGCGGCCGCGCACGGCTGCCAATTCTGTTTCGACCAGGTTATGGATGGGCGTTCCGTCGATCCAGATTTCGCCTTCACTGGGCGTGTCTAATCCTGCCAGCAGACCGAGCAAAGTGCTTTTGCCGCTGCCGCTGGCTCCAACAATGGCCACAAACTGGCCGGAAGGAATGCTCAACGAGATTCCCTTCAGGATTTCAACTTTTCGGGAGCCATTCTGTATCCATTTCTTAACGTCGCGGACCTCAATCACCCGGCAGCCTCCCCGACCATGATTCACCTTGCCTATGTTTCATCATACTGAGCGGCGCGATTCGTTCCTGTATCAGGTACGCAAGACAGGGGCCGGCTGTTCCCTGCTTCCCGCGGCTACGCCTTTGTTGCAGACGTGCGCCGCATAAGGGGTTTCGTTGCATCAGTTGAGATTTCCAGCAGTCACTCAGTAGTCCAATAAGGTGTAGCTCGCGCCAGGGTGAAATTAATCCTGTATCGACCGCTCGGCCAACAGTTCGCTCCTACTTATCATCCATCGTACGGGCGTAGTGCAGAGCGCCGAGAACGGGGTCGGTCGGCTCCAGTACGAATCGAATCTCCGGATAACGCGAGCGCAACGAAGCGATCAATGCATCGCGAACGCGTTCGATCTTGCCCACGACGCTTCCCGCGGTTGCGATCGCAGGTAGAGGAAGCTTTTCGGTTTCCTCGGAACGAATCCGTTCAATAACCAGTTGAGCGAGGTATCCGAGATCGGTTCCCGCCTGATCAAGAATAGACGCAGCGATTACATCGCCCTCGGCGGCGCATTCTGCGACCATCGGCGTGAGCTCGGCGAAACGGGGCCTCGGCTCGGCATTGCCAACTTCAATAAGAGCTTCCACCGAAGGAAGACCCCACACATTGCGGGCCATTTCAAGCAAATGCGTTGGCCGCCGCTCGTCGATGGCGAGAAACCCGCGGCGCAGTGCTTCCATTCCGATCCAATGTCCTGAGCCTTGGTTGGCGAGGACTGGACCCCAGCCGCCGACGGTAACAATTCTCCTGTCGGAACCGCGCCCAGCGACGTTGGAACCCGTACCCGCAAGAATCAGAATCCCGCGATCAGAGGGAAACGCTGCTTCGAGTGCGATCTCCACATCGCCCACGATGTGCAAGTCGCCAGAGACCCTGCTTGCGAAGTTTTCACGAAGCCAGTCAACGACCAGAGGAACCGAGTTGCCCGCTGTCCCAACGCACGTGCGAGCAACGTGACTCAAGGACACGCCTGTTTTTGCCGTGATTTCCCCGAGAGCCCAGTCGAGATTGCGGCGCGCTTCGTCTGACGAGACATTGAGGCGATAGATCGATCCGGAGAGGACGCGCGTCAGTTCCCTGTCATCGTCCGCAAGCAAGAACTCGGCTTTTGTTCCGCCTGCATCGACGGCTAAAAAGTAGGCCACTCATCTCTCCAAACTTCAAGGGCGATTTCAACCGGGTTGCGGAGTTTGAGGATCGACACTGCGGTTCTTCGGAACGACTGGCTAGTGTCGTGCCGGAAGGAAGTCCCAGATCGCAGGGGCTTCGATGCCGAAGACAACATTGCGGCCTTTGAAGCCGCCGGACTTCGCGTGAAGGTGACCTGAGATGCCGACGACATCGCCTTCTTCGGCGAGCCCAATCTGCGGTCGCTGACGATGTTCCGCAGGAAGGTTCAGCGCAACAGGACGGCAGATTATTCACTCTTGCCCGCATCGAGAAACTTCCTCACGCGCGTCGAGACAGCTTCAGCATCGCACGTCATAATCAAATGCGCGCAATCTCCCTGTGAGATATATGTCGGCGCTCGCAGGACCTTTGCCCACGCGAGAGCCGGTTCTGGATTCACAAGATGATCTTTTGCCGCGACAATAATCAGGAATCGTGCCCGGGTTGATTGCGCCGCCTCGGCGAGCATACGACTGCCAATGACATCGTGCCCGATGACGGCTTTCAATTGCCAGACGCGATCGTTGGCATCGATCGACTGCCTTGCTTCGGTCTTGTCGATAAAGGCTCGCAGACTCTCGCGCGTGACCGTCGCATTGACAAGATTAGACGTAGTTACTGTAAGTGCTCCGAACAGGTTTGCGAGCTTCAGATCGGGCTCTGTGGAATAGTTGCCATTCGCATACGCCGGATCGGCGTAAATCGCACTGAGCATGATTTCTTTTACTTCGAGATCGTACGGCGTAAGGCGCGGAGTTGCGATGATAGGTACCGCGAAGTCAAAAAAATCGGGGTGCGCGATGGACCAGACAAATGTTTGTTCCCCACCCATCGAAAGCCCCACCACCGCGCGCAGATGCTTCAGCTTCAAGACTTCCGTCATCACCCGATATTCAGCCTCCACCATATCTCGCTCGGAGAAGGCGGGAAAGGCAGTGCCGTGCTGCGTCTTGCTATTGGATGGCGAGGAACTAATGCCGTTGCCAAAGGCATCCATCGCGATCCCGAAGTATTTGCTGGTATCTACCAGGATTTTGACTTTGGAATCCGACGAAGCGTTGCCGGGATCACCAAAGAGCGACACTAAGTCCGCACTTGAGCCATAGAGCCAGGTGGGCATTAATACTGCATTGTCGCGCGCTGCATTCAGAGACCCGAATGTCCGATAGCCAATGCTGCAGTTCTCGATGATCGCGCCGTTCTCCAGTTTGCACTGTCCCAATTGCGCGTACTGAAGTCTGCCATCCTGGGCCTCTGTCCGGGCTGAAAGGGCAAACGCGGTCGCCAGAATCAACAAGACGATAGCGTTTGCTGGCGTGTTCCTGGTGCCGGCCTGTGGTAATGGAAACATGAGTACTAGAGCATTCTAAATACGCTGTCGCCTGGCAGCTACGTGTTGAGCGGGCGCAGCAGAGTGCACTTCTGGCAAAACGATCATTGAGGAGATCGCCATGCGCCGCCGCACTTTCATTCGAACGCTCCGTGCCGCTGCGGTTGCGTCCACGATTTCCATTTGCAGCGCAGGAGAGGGGCAGACACGGTCAACGAGCGACGCCACGCCCGCTCTAGCCCAGTTTCAGGCTCCAGGCGAATCCACCTTCGACTCTCCGCAAATCGCTGATTATAAAGGGCGTAAGAAAACGAGATGATGCGCCCAAGTCCTTCTGATCTGTAAGTCGCTACACTGTTGCTGTGCGTCGCGCCTTGATCGTTTCCCTCTTGATGATGTTTCTCGCCGCTCCGCTGTTGAGCGCGGACCGGCCCTTGCTGGTTTGTTTTGGCGACAGCATCACGGCTGGATATGGGCTAGGGGCCGGTGAGTCTTATCCTGACGCACTGCAGCGTGACCTGGATAAGCTAGGATACCACTACAAAGTTGTGAACCAGGGAACCAGCGGAGCGACCACGAAGGACGCGGTGGCGAGGCTGCATTCTGTCGTTGCACTTCAACCGGCGATTGTGATTGTCGAATTTGGCGGCAATGATGGACTCCGCGGTCTTCCACTCGATCAGACGCGCCGCAACCTGGACAGTGTACTGACCGCGATTGAAGCCGCACATGTGCGCGTGTTGCTTGCAGGGATCACGCTGCCGCCTAACTATGGTTCCGAGTATATCGATCAGTTCAATCGGATCTTTGTCGATCTTGCAGCAAAGCACCATGATGCCAGCATTCCGATGATCTACAAAGACCTGGTCCGGGTGCCGGGAACGATTCAGCCGGATGGAATTCATCCGACGGCGAAGGGGTCTGAGATTATCGCGAAGACTTTGATGGCAGCATTGAAGCCGATGCTTCGAAAAGGTCCGTGACTATCCGAGTACGACAACCGGTTGAAAGAGGGTGCCCGCCAGCCGTTTTGCAACCGCGACTAAGTCTCGTTGTCCGCTGAATACTTTCACTAAAGTTGCCGGCGAGAAATCGGCAAGATTCGCTTGTCCTCCGTTACGCAGCTTGCCTAACGCTATTTCATCCGCCGTCACCGCGGGCATCTCCGGCAGAATTTTCCGGGGGTGAATGCATTTCTCTTCGAGGGCAGCGATATCGCCGGCCAACGGCTCCAGTTCTGTCAGCGTGTGCGCATCGGCCAGCGTGAAAGGACCGGCCTGCGTGCGGCGTAGACTGCTCAGGTGCGCGCCGCAGCCGAGTTGCTGGCCTAATTCGTGGGCCACAGAACGAACGTATCCGCCAGCGCTGACGCTCATGTGGAACTGCGCCTCTTCCTCATTGAATCCATCGATCTCAAAGGAAGAGATATGGATCGTTGCCGGTTTCAGCTCGACCGGCTGGCCCGAACGCGCGAGTTTGTAAGCGGGCGTGCCGGCAATTTTTTTCGCGGAGAACGGTGGCGGGAGCTGCTGGACTTCACCGTGAAAACGGGCGGCGGCCGAGCGAACCTGGTCGAGCGTGAGCTCCGGCTTGATGCTGGCACCCGCTGGTTTCCCCTCCGCGTCGTAGGTATCTGTCGCGAACCCGAAGCGAATCGTCCCCGCATAGCTCTTTTCGGCTGAGGAGAAGTATTGAGCCAAGCGAGTAAACCTGCCAACTAGCAATGGGAGAACGCCGGTCGCCATGGGATCCAATGTTCCCAGGTGACCGATCGAGCGTTCTCCACTGATTTTGCGCAGTTTCGCAACCACGTCGTGGCTGGTCATACCGCCTGGCTTGTCGATGACCAGAAGTCCGTTCACCCATTCACTCTAGTTCAAGTCACCCGCTGGATCAGATCCCATTTGATCCGGGTTGCCGTACGAGAGCGAGAAACTCGGAGCGCGTTTCTTTCTGGCGGAAGCAACCGACCATCGCCGAGGTGACGGTGGACGAGTGCTGCTTTTCTATGCCGCGCATCATCATGCAAAGATGCCGCGCCTCGATGACAACGCCCACGCCCTGCGGATGAATGGCCTCCTGGATCGCGTCGGCGATCTGGCGCGTGAGCCGCTCCTGCACTTGCAGACGGCGCGCAAACACTTCGACGAGGCGGGGGATTTTGCTGAGGCCGATGACCTTGCCCTTGGGTATGTAAGCTACGTGCACTTTGCCAAAGAACGGCAGCATGTGGTGCTCGCAGAGCGAGAACATCTCCACATCTCTGACGATGACCATCTCATCGTAGTCCACGTCGAACAGAGCGCCGCGCAGAATCTGGGTGGGGTCTTCATCGTAGCCCTTCGTCAAAAAGGCCATCGACTTTTCAACGCGGCTCGGCGTCGCAACCAGCCCGTCGCGTTCCGGGTCTTCGCCAAGGCGCGTGAGGATCTCGCGATACATCTCCTGTGTGCTGATCTCGGCCAGGCCGTTTTCTGCTCTCGTCGATCGGCGAACAGGTTTGCTGACTGCTATCGGCTGCCCCATGTCGTTCATCCTCCGGCCCGGAATCCCTGGGCTTCGTGCCCTTTCTAAACCATTGCTCTTTCAATAAAGGTCAGATCCGAATCGCTTACTTCCTGACATTGAAAGAAATTGTTCTCGGTTTCTTCCACCCGCACATAGTCGAGCTCAGGAGCCGGCAGTGCGGATTTCAACAACCCAAATACGGCTTTACAAAGATTCTCGGTGGTAGGCACTTGACTCGCAAAGAGCGGATCGAGATTCAGATTTGTATGATCAAAGCGGTCCAGGACTCTTTTTCGCACGACTTCATCAAATGCGACCAAATCGACCACCATTCCAGTTTCCGCATCGACCTGCCCGCCTGCCAGAACTTCAATGACGTAGTTATGACCGTGGCCATGGGGGTTATTGCATTTGCCATAGGAGGCGCAATTCTCTTCTTCCGAGAGCGCGTCCGTGTGCAGCCGATGACTCGCGCTGAGCGAGTATCTGCGTCCAAAATACGCTTTCATGCTTCTCCCCGATATTCCGCAAAGATCTCGGGCGTCTCGTAGACCCGGACCCGTGTCAGACGCGCTCTCAGTGGGCCGGAAAGAGCCGGCTCCAGCCGCTTCCAAGCAGCAATCGCGATATTCTCGGTTGTCGGAATGGCCGTTTTAAACTCCGGGACTTCAAGGTTCAAATGGCGATGATCATAGGCCGTTAAGACTTCGCGCTCAATCAAATCCTTGAGCCACTTCAGATCGACAACGAAGCCAGTAACAGGATCGGGGGTACCGGCGACGGTTACTTCCAAGGTGTAGTTATGCCCGTGCCCGTTGCGGTTCGCGCAACGCCCAAAGACCTTTTCATTCTTCTCAGCGGGCCACGCATCGATCCAATAGTAATGAGAGGCTGAAAAAGTCGCCCGTCTAGTTAACTCAACCATTCAATCCCCATTTTGAGATGATGCCGAAACGATCTGAATTGGTTCATTCATTGGTTAATTCAATTGGACGAAGTGGCAGGGATCAAGATCTGATGCATGGATGACTTCGCACCGGGCTCAAACCGAACCGGCGTATGTCCTTCCCTTCCAGCTTACCTGCTTGAAGACTTTATGTTGAAACCAGCTTCGGTATAGCAGCACCACAAACAACGGCAGACCGAGGGGGGACAAGGCGCAATCCATAAACCGAAAATTCGATTTGGCGACTCGGGCATAGAAGCGAACCAGGTTGCGCAGCCACAACAGGAGAAGCACCCATCCTGCTCCCAACCACTCCAAAGAGCGAGCGCCGAATCGAGCATTCCACAGTTCGATTGCCAGCCAGGGCAGGCCAATGAGGAGCGCAATGTCGAGCGCTCGCCACAGGGCCAGGAACAGAGCATTGTTAAACAAAAGCGCGAGATTTTTCGTCCATCCCTCTATCATTGCGCCGGTTGTACGATACATGCGAGTCGCCAACGCGTCCTCGGCATAGCGAAATCGCAGCCCGATTTTGCGCCGTTTCGCAAGATTCGCGAGTTCCACGTCCTCTAGGACGCGATCCGCCACAGAGGGATGACCGCCAATTCGACGGTAGGCTTCCCGTTCGATGAGCAGAAATTGCCCATTGGCAGCCGCGATTCTCTGGTTCGGGTCGGAAACCTTGGCTGGAGGATAGGCGAGCGCCAACTCAGAAAAGATGAGAGGCATCAGCG
Source organism: uncultured Acidobacteriaceae bacterium (assembly GCA_963745845.1). GTDB lineage: Bacteria > Acidobacteriota > Terriglobia > Terriglobales > Acidobacteriaceae > Telmatobacter. The sequence continues at coordinate 2,581,691 of CAVUZE010000008.1, forward strand.
TACGTTGCGCCAATCCACTGACGATCTGTCGTGGCGAGTAACTGAGCATTCCAGCCTTGTGCCGCGTTGCCTCGTGGATCGCCCGTAGCAGATCGCCCGGTTCGTGGACGGTGTCCGCGTCGGTGAACAGAAGCCAGCGCCCACGCGCCTTCCGGGCAGCAGTCCATATGGCATTGGCTTTCCCGGTCCACCCTTTCTCAAGTTTGCTGGCGGACATGACGGAAACATTTGGAAATCCCCGCGCGATCTCGGCAGTGCGATCGTTTGAGGCGTCATCGACGACAATCAGTTCCCAATCACGGCCGAGCTGGAAGACTTCTTCCGACTGGTTTACGAGCGATTCGAGGCACGCTCCGAGACAGTCTTCTTCATTGCGCGCGGGAATGATAACCGTGAGCTCAAGCAATTCTTCCGGCTCCGGCTGGTCAAAGACAGTGCCGCGCGGCGCCTGAGCTTTGAGGGGCTCCGACGGTGTGTCGGAGAGTCCAAGCACCGGCTTCCATGCGCTGCTGCCTGGTACATCGTTTCCCTCAGTGCCGTCCTTGCCCATGACTTGATGACCTTCCGCTCAGTATTATAGGGATGTGCGGTATCACCGACTCTTCGCCGTATGCTTTTCCCTGTCTGTTGCCCTTGCCGCCGGCTGCGACCGTGGCGCGCATCCGAAACAGGCGGGTAAACCCGCTCCGGACTTCACCGTTTCCGATGGCACGAGTTCGGTTCATCTGGCCAGCTATCGTGGTAAAGTCGTGCTGCTCAATTTCTGGTGGAGTCAGTGCGGACCCTGCATCGAAGAGCTTCCCTCCCTGCTTCAGCTTCACCACGATGACCCAAATCTCGTGGTGCTCGCAGTCAGCATCGACGAAGATCCGGAGTCTTACTCGAGTTTCATCCGCAGACGTCACGTTGACCTGATCACTGTCCGCGATCCCAGTCAATCTGCCGCCAAGCTCTTCAACACCGACATGTGGCCCGAGACGTATCTCATCGACCGCAACGGCATCATTCGGCGAAAATTTGTGGGCGCAACCGACTGGTCCGACCCGGAAATCCGGAATTACCTGAAGACACTGTAAAGCTCCTGCCTGTCTGCGCCCCAACCGCCGAGACGTCCTGCAATTCCCTCAGAAGACGGCTTCTTCTCTGCCCCAGCGTCCAATTTTTCCGCCGTGCGGAAGAAATTCTTTGTTGACATAGAAGGCGAATTATTGTACTAGTGTTCTAGTACATCGCGTCCCGCCCATGAGCAGCCACTCTAAAACGGCGTTTCGCTTCCACCTCGATGCCCATAGCGGCGTCCCGGTCTACCGGCAGATTATCGATCAGGTCCGGGGAGCGATTGCCTCCGGCGCTCTCACTTCTGGTTCACAGCTGCCGACGGTGCGCCAGCTGGCCGTCGATCTGTCCATCAATCCCAATACAGTGGTGCGCGCCTACCGGGAGTTGGAGTTGGGCGGCCTGCTGGACACGCAGCAAGGGACTGGCACCTTTATTGGCGTTCAGAAAATCCCACGCGCCGACGCAGAACGAGATCGGCAACTAAGTCAGATTGTCGCGGACGCCGTTGCGCGCGCAGGCGCGGCCGGATTCACCGTCGAAGATCTGGCGGAACAATTGCGGAAATTGGTCAACGAGCCAAACCGCAGGAGATAACGTTATGCCCAAAACCAGCATCCCGCAGTTTAACGGAGTCGCCGTGACTGCGTTTGTCCTCTGCATCATCGCGGGCGGCCTGACCGCCGAGACCATTCATAGGTCCACACCGCTGATCGCGAGTGTACTGATCGGTCTCTACCTGCTCTACGCCATCAAGGTCGTGCGCCAATGGGAAAAAGTCGCGCTGCTGCGTTTCGGCCACTACGTGGGACTGCGCGGTCCAGGCATATTTTTCATCACACCCATCGTTGAAACACTCACCCAGTTTGTCGACCAGCGCGTGCGTGTGGCCAACGTGTCGGCCGAATCCACGCTCACGCGCGACACCGTGCCGGTGAATGTTGACGCGATAGTTTTCTGGATGGTGTGGAACGCCGAAAAGGCGATTCTGGAGGTGGAGAACTACAGCGATGCCATCTCGCTGAGCGCGCAGACAGCGCTGCGCGAATCGATTGGCCGGCATGAATTGCATCAGATGGTGGCTGAGCGCGAAATGCTGGGCCATGAACTGCAGCGGATTCTCGATGAGAAGACCAACCCTTGGGGCATCACCGTGCAATCGGTCGAAATCCGCGACGTCCAGATTCCGGCGCAACTGCAGGACGCGATGTCGCGTGAAGCGCAGGCGGAGCGCGAACGCCGCGCACGCGTGATTCTGGGGTTAGCGGAAACCGAGATTGCCGATAAGTTCGCGGCAGCAGCCCGAACATATAAAGACGACCCAGTAGCGCTCCACCTGCGCGCCATGAACATGCTCTACGAAGCCATCAAGGAACGTGGGTCGATGGTGATTGTTCCATCGTCTGCGGTCGAAACCATGGGACTCGGCGGCTCGCTCGCGACCGCCGCGCTTGCCAAGCAACAGTAAAGGAGATGGAGCGAAATGAAGATCACAATGCTTATCCTGCCATGGACAGTTATCGCGGCGTGCTCTCTGGCTCTCGCGCAACCAACCACGAATACAGACTGGGTTGGCATCTGGCACGCTGACGCGGATGGCTTACCGACCGGAACATTGACGCTCGCCACAGATACGGGCACGTTGGGAGGGACGGTCGTGCTGGACATGGTGAGCCGAGAAGGCGGAACGCCCCACGTGATTGAGAGCGAACCGCACGTGCTGATGAATCCCCATGTTGACGGCAACACGCTGGCCTTCCAGGTAAAAATGAAGAAGCCCGATGGGTCGGTAGTGGTGGCCAGTTTCAATGTAACGCTCACGTCGGCCGGCAAGGCGAACATCCATTGCGTGAGCTGCGGCGCGAACGCTCCGGTGGTTGAGTTAGTCAGAGGGCAGTAAGTGGTGGGAGGGAGACGATGAAGAGGAGAAGCGGTTTGCTTGTGATTGCGCCTATGCTGATTGCTTCTGCCGCACTCGGTCAGGGCAGCCTTGCGCACCAGGCGCCGTCGCCTGATCTCTCACAATTGACCGGCGTCTGGCGCGGGCAAATGGAAGGTCTACCCGCTGTCGATCTCGTGATCAGTGACGAAAGCGGGACCCTTACGGGCGCGGTCCTTTTCTACTTTCATCTGCGGAAGACAGTCAACGATCCGTGGTCCTCCACGCCGGGCCTGCCCGAGCCGCTGTTCAACCTGAAACTCGACGGAAAGATGCTCACGTTCCAAGTCAGCCATCGCCGCGCCCATCCTCCGCGGACGCTGACCGACCCTCCGGTCCAATTCCGCTTGAGGCTGACAGGGCCGAACAAGGCGGAGTTGGTGAACGAAAGCGAAAGCCGTAGTCCTGGCCAAGGACTCAACCTGGTTCGAAGTGAGTATTAGCCGTATTAGCCGGAAGTGAGCAGACTGGCGCAACGAGCAAGCTGCTATCCTTGAACTATGACGCAGGTGGACATTCTCTATCGCTATGGAATCCCTCCAACTGAGGCAGTGACATTTGCGCTCGCGAACATCAAAGAGGTTTACGGCATTCGCCGCCTGATGTTCGATCGCTCAGCTCACACCTTGCTCGTGGAGTACGACGCGACGCGCCTGAACGGCCCAGCCGTGACCAAGCTGGTGCGCGACGCAGGGCTTGACATCGAAGCGGAGCTGCCGTTGATTCCGCCCCAGCCGGCGCCAGAAGCCGCCCCGACCGCTTGAACGTGGTCAATTGCGCAGCCTTGGAATTCTTGTTACTCTGACAGAGGTTCATCCTCGAACCCAAGTGCGCCCGTAGCTCAGCTGGATAGAGCGACTGACTACGAATCAGTAGGCCGGGAGTTCGAATCTCTCCGGGCGCACCATTAAACCAATAAAAATCAATGAGATATGGAAAGGTCGAAAACTTCGGCGCAAGAGCACTGCGTCTGTGTCAACACTGTGTCAACAGTTTTGCGTTGACTCGGGAACAGCCTTGGTTGTCACTTTCCGCGTGCCGAGGATTCTAAGTCTGTCGCGCGTGTTAAGAACGGAAGAGGGAGCTCGGAGCCGTAGCAGTCTCCGTGCGAACAGCGCTTTCGATCATCCACCTGGAACGAGCGTCGGCTCAACAATGCGGCCCGATTAAACGGTGCGGCGGACATGTTTCGTAGACCCCGGCAGCTTGAATGGCCTCGCTCACAAAGCCATCGTGGCCTAATCGCACCCTCTGTCTCTACGGCGCGAAACGAACGTTTAACATCGCAGGGCGGGAAAGCTGTACTCTCGAGGCCGAGGTGTTCCTTCGATGTTGGTGTCCTCTGACCGCGCAACCGGATTGCGCACGATTCCTCTCACGATTGCATTCCTCGCGGGCTGCATCCTAGCTGTGCTTCCGGCGTCCGCCCAGCAGCCGTTCGAAACCCTTCTTGTCGGCGTCGATCACCGCAACGTCGTCAGCCTCGACGGAGATTGGCACTACCTCGTGGACCAATCCCCTAGCCGGGCCCTGTACACCTCCACCGGCGAGATCAATGACAGTATCCGTCTGAGCAACGCACGCTGTTGTTGCTTCGTGTTTAGTGTTGCACTGGAGCAATGAGCGAAGTGGGAGTGATTCACAGGCGGCGTAGTTTTGCCGAAGTCCAAGCCTTGGTCGGCGAGTTTGAATCGAGTGGATTGTTGCGGGCGGCTTTTTGCCAACAGCGTGGCCTGGCGGTAGGGACGCTGGATAAATATCGTCGGCGCGTGCATGGTGGGCGTCAGGCGGGAGGCAGTGCTTTTGTTCCGGTCGAAGTGGTTCCCTCCGCTGCGCGGGAAGTCAAGGGCTTCGCCAAGCACGATGGTGCTCTTGTCGTTGAGCTACGAAGCGGACGTCGGATCGAAGTATGCCGCGGATTTGATGCGGGAACATTGGAACGTCTGCTGAGCATATTGGACAGGGTGTAGACGGTGTTCGGGTTTGGACCGGCGACGCGGATCTATGTTGCAGCCGGCGCGACGGACATGCGCAAGAATTTCAATGGCCTCTACGGGCTGGTACGCGATCATCTGGGCTGCGATCCGGAAAGCGGCCATGTGTTTGTTTTCACGAATGCGCGACGCAATCGTCTGAAGCTCCTGGTATATGACGGAAGCGGGCTTTGGGTATGTGGAAAAAAGCTGGACGGCGGAAGATTTCGTTGGCCCCAGAGAGACAGCGGCGTGAAGAAAATCGTGCTGAGTCACGAGGAACTGGCGCTGCTTTTGGGGGGCATTGATCTGGCACAGACCGAGCGGCGGAAGTGGTATCGCAAGCCTCCTGTGCAAGAACCAACAGAGTCACTGACAACCGCATAAACACCGGATATTTCGCTCATTTATCCGCAAGAACTTATGTTATTTAAAAGACATCGTGAGCACGCCTTCTGAGCCTACTCTTCCTCATTCGGAACCCTTCATGGCTGAGGTTGTCGCGCAGCTGAAGGAGCAGGTTGCGTCGCAGAACAGAGAGCTCGAGTATGCACGGTTGAAGATCCAGGTCCTCGAAGAGCGTCTTCGTTTGGTGCGGATTCAGAAATATGGACCGAGCAGCGAGAAGCTAAGCAATTTGCAACTGGAATTACTGGAGCAAGAGCCCGGGGTTAGTCAGGAAGAAGTAGCCGTCGAAAGCGAGCGCAAGGCCCCGCCACCTGCTACTGAACAAAAGAAGCGCAAGCATCCCGGACGTCAGACTCTACCCGCGAATCTTCCCCGTGTGGAACGGGTGATTGCCTGCACTCCGGAGCAGTGCGTATGCGGCAACTGCGGCGCTGAGACCACAGTGATCGGCTACGAAGTCAGCGAAGTGCTGGATGTCGAGCCGGCGCGGTATTTCGTGCAGGTGACCAAGCGCGAGAAAAGGGCCTGCAAAACCTGTCCCCAGCAAGGCGTGACGGCGGCGGCTCTTCCTATCCGGATCATCGATAAAAGCCTGGTGTCGGATCGAGTGATTATCAATACGGTGGTGAACAAATACTGTGACCACAGCCCACTGTTTCGGCAAAGCGTAGCCTTGTTGCGTGACGCGGGCATCGATATCTGCAGGGCTACGATGTGCGGCTGGGTGATGACCATCGGAGAGATGTTGATGCCGGTAGCCGGAGCGATGCGGAACCAGTTGCTTGCCGGCACCTACATCCAGGCGGATGAAACTCCGGTCGATGTACAGACACATGACGGAAGCGGCACAAACCATCAGTCTTATCTCTGGCAGTACGGGACGCCGGAGGGCATGACGGTTTTTGATTTCCGCATGAGCCGCAAACGCGAGGGCCCGCTGAACTTCCTCGGCAACTTCGAAGGTCTTCTCCAAACAGATGGCTACGCTGCATATGATCGCGTGGGCGGTCCGAAGATGGTGCATGCGGGATGTTGGGCTCACGCCAGAAGGTACTTCGTGGATGCGGTCAAACTCAATAAACAGGATGGCGCGTCCGTTCGTGCAGTTGAACTGATAAACGAGCTATTCGCGATCGATGCTCAAGCGCGAAACGAAAAGATGGACGATGCCGCACGCCACGTTCTACGCCACGAGAAGGCTCCACCGCTGCTCGACGAAATCCGCACTCACATCCTTGATATGAGCAAGACGGTGCTGCCCAGCAGCGCGCCGGGTCAGGCTTGCAGATACACGCTTGCCCTCTGGAAGAAGCTGACCCGCTTCCTCGATTATCCCAAACTGGAGCTCAGCAACAATTTTGCTGAGAACTCTATGCGGCCTATAGCCCTCGGCAGAGGCAACTGGATCCACATCGGAAGCGAGCAGGCTGGACCGCGAGTGGCCGCTATCCTCTCCGTGATCGAAAGCTGCCGCCGTCTCAAAATCCCGGTGCGCGATTACCTCGCCGACATCTTACCCGGGCTTGCGAACGCACCCCTTCAGCACATCGCAGATCTTACTCCTGCAGCCTGGGTCGCAAAAACCTCATCCTTGCACTTGGTCTGACGCTTACCAATGACAAGTCCTACGCCATGAACGAGCACCCCAACCTCGTGGGGCGACACAACCAGGAGTACGACTTCTCGACGGCACCCACGCTGAAAGTTCCAGGCGACTGGAACACCCAGGTACCCGAGCTCTTCAACTACGAGGGCGTACTTTGGTATCAGCGTGACTTCGAGGTCCGGCTCACGCCGCACACGCGCATCTTCCTCCATATCGGCGCCGCCAATTACCGGTCACACGTCTGGGTCAACCAGAAGAGGGTTTGCGACCATGAGGGCGGGTACACGCCATTCGACTGCGAAGTAACCGCCGTACTCCATCCCGGCTCGAACTTCGTTGTCATCGCCGTCGACGCCACCCGGCTCGTCGACGGCATCCCCTCCGTTGGCATCGACTGGTTCAATTATGGAGGTCTCACCCGCGACGTTTCGCTCGTCACCGTACCCGAAGCTTTCATTGACGATTACGACGTGCACTTAGTCCACGGTCCTGCGTTTGACCCCGGCAACACAGAACTCGCTGGATATGTCCACGTGCTCGATGCACCGGCAGGAACAGCCGTCACTGTCGACGTCCCTGAAGCTGGCGCCAAGACCACTGCCCTCACGGATGCTCAAGGGAAGGCAACCTTCAGCGTACAAGCTAAGCGGCTCGTTCTCTGGTCGCCCGAATCGCCCAAGCTCTATAAGGTGAATCTCGCGGCCGGCGAAGACACTTTGAGCGACGATATCGGCTTCCGCGATATCCGAGTCGATGGAACGCGCATTCTTCTCAACGGCAAGGCCATCTTTCTCGAAGGGGCCAATATGCACGCCGAAGCTCCCATCCGCGGCGGACGCGCCTGGTCTCAAGAAGATGCCGACACCATCTTCGGGTACTTGAAGGAACTGCACGCCAATTTCGTGCGACTGGCCCACTATCCCCACGATGAGCGCATGGAGCGCACCGCCGACCGCGATGGCATCCTGGTCTGGTCAGAGATACCCAACTGGCAGCACATCTCTTTCGACAAGCCCGAGGTCTATCGAAAGGCCGTCTTCATGCTCGAGGAGATGATTCGGCGCGACCGCAATAAGGCATCGGTGATTCTATGGTCCGTCTCCAACGAGACCCCCAACAATCCGACCCGCACCAAGTTTCTTACCGACCTGGCAAACGAAGCTCGAAGACTCGATCCTACTCGCCTCATCACCTCCGCGATCATCGGCCCAAGGGCCAATGGCATGGAAATGGTCAACGACGATCCGCTGTGTGACGCACTGGATGTGATCGGGCAAAACGAGTATGTGGGATGGTACGACATGACGCCAGAAGACGCCGACAAGGTTCATTGGACATTGCCCGAGAAGCCCGCGCTCATGAGCGAGTTCGGCGCCGAGGCCAAATTTGGCAATCACGGCCCAATCAATCAGCGCTGGACCGAGGAGCAGCAGGTCTACGTGTTCGAGCACCAGTTCGTCATGCTCCGAAAAATCCCACAACTCCGCGGCACCATTCCATGGATTCTCGTCGATTTCCGCTCTCCCACCCGAAACATCCCCAAGCTGCAGGATGGATATAACCGAAAAGGCCTGGTCTCAGAGGACGGGCGGAAGAAGCAGGCATTCGCACTCTTTCAAAAGGTCTATGCGGAGAACTCTCTGGGAAAGGCCGAATAGACAGAGGGACTACGCCTGCTGCGTTGAGATGAGCGCTCGTCTCTCGTGTGGAAGACTGTGGCCTTGCGGAGAAGAATGATTCAGCTACCGACATTCGCCCGGCTTTGACGACAGAGTCCCCGGGAATCTCATCATCTTCCCGAACGTCAGAAAATCAGAAAACGGCAAAACGAGACAAACGTAAGCGTTCGAAGTTTCCATCTGGCGCTTTCCTGACCGAAGTCTGACCATGCATTCATGCAACAGGCAGAAGGATCCGGACGTCGCGCTCGCCGGTGGCGATCGGTATCGGAGAAGCGTCAGATAGTGCAGCTGACGATGGAACCCGGGGCGAGTGTTGCCCTTGTGGCTCGTGCGCATGGTTTGAACGCGAACCAGCTCTTCAAGTGGCGCCGTGCTTTCGAACGCGGTGAACTTATCGATTCCACAGTGTCGCCTCGAGCTTTGCTTCCAGTCACGATCACAGCTCCGAGTGCTCCCGAGATGCGGGAGCCCGTCTCCGAGGAGTCTTCCGCGGGGTCTGGATCTATCCACATCGAGTTTCCTGGAAGGGCGATGATCAGCGTCGAGAGAGGCGCTGATTCGGGGCTTTTGCGTACTGTTCTTGAGAGTCTGCGGAAGTGATCGATCTTCCTACAGGAACGAAGATCTGGATCGCTGCCGGCGTGACGGATATGAGACGGGGCTTCGACGGTCTGAGCGCACAGGTGCAGACAGTGCTGAACGAGAAGCCGTTCTCTGGCCATGTCTTCGCGTTTCGCGGACGCAGAGGGTACATCGTCAAGCTTTTGTGGTGGGATGGATATTCTCTTTGTCTATTTTCCAAGCGTCTCGAGAGAGGCCGCTTTATCTGGCCGAAGGCAGAGAGTGGAACGGTTTCCCTGAGTCGCGCCCAGCTTTCGATGCTTCTTGAGGGGATCGACTGGAGGCGACCGGAGAGAACTTTTGAACCGCAGGTTGCGGTCTGATTGATTATCGTGATTCCCCTTTATTCATGCGGGTTTTATGCGTGATTTCCACTCTCTTTCGTGGCATACTCTTGCCATGATTCCTGCTGTTTTGCCCGACCTCGACAGGCTCGATCCTGAAGCGCTGAAGGCGCTTGTGATCGCCAAGCACAGCGAGTCCATGGAGCAGCACAAGGAACTCACATCAAGTGCATATGAGATTGAGCATCTGAAGCTAACCATCGAGAAGTTGCGGCGGATGATCTTCGGCCGTAAGAGCGAGAAGCTTGCAGGAGAACTGGAACAGCTTGAGTTCCGTCTGGAAGAACTGGAGACTGCTCAAGCTGCAGAAAAAACTGCACAGGCTGCAACCGAATCAGCGCAGACTGATTCGCCTCAGGCTGATTTGAAGCGTCGATCCCGCCCTTCACGCAAGCCGCTTCCGGAAGATCTTCCTCGAGAAGTTGTCACCCATCTTCCCCCGCACACCAACTGCCCCGATTGCGGCGCTGTGATGCATCAGTTCGGAGAGGATGTCTCTGAACAACTGGAACGGATGCCGGCCACATACAAAGTGATTCGCCATGTACGGCCCAAGTTCTCCTGCGCAACTTGCGAACACGTCATCGAGGCGCCTGCTCCTGCACGGCCGATCGACAACGGGCTTCCTGGCCCGGCACTGCTTGCCCATGTACTCGTTTCTAAATATTCAGATCACCTTCCACTTTATCGACAGTCCCAGATCTTCGCTCGCGAAGGTATTGATCTGGAACGTTCAACTTTGGCCGGCTGGGTGGGCGCGTCGAGCGAGTTACTCGCACCACTGGTCGACGAGATCAGGAAGCATGTTTTCTCCGCGTCGAAGATCCACGCCGACGACACGCCAGTTCCGGTACTTGCTCCCGGCAACGGCAAGACCAAGACCGGAAGGCTCTGGACATATGTGCGCGATGACCGGCCGGCAGGATACTCCACCGCTCCGGCGGTGTGGTTCACCTATTCGGAAGATCGCAAGGGCGAACATCCGCGAAGACATCTGAAGGGTTTCAAGGGAGCCTTACAGGCAGACGCGTACGCAGGCTTCCATCATCTCTACGGCGACGGTGCGATCTATGAAGTAGGGTGCTGGGCTCATGCCAGGCGCAAGCTGTACGACATCCATGTAGTTCATGCCTCGCCCACTACCACCGAGGCACTCACCCGCATTGGTGCGCTGTACGGAATCGAAGAGCAGATTCGCGGGAAGCCCGCGGAAGTTCGCACTTTAATACGCCAGCAACGGGCCAGGCCGCTGCTCGATGAGTTGCACAATTGGATGGAGAAGGCGCTTCGCGCACTTTCAACCAAAAGCGAGACTGCCGGCGCTATCCGCTATGCACTCTCACACTGGCGTGCTCTGACGCGCTACGTGGATGATGGGCTTCTGGAAATAGATAACAGCGCGGCTGAGCGCGCACTACGCGCCGTTGCAATCGGAAGAAAGAATTATCTCTTCCTGGGATCTGATTCAGGAGGCCAGCGGGCCGCATCGCTCTACAGCCTCATTGGGACAGCCAAGCTGTGTGGCCTCGATCCAGCCTTCTATCTGCGGACAGTCCTGGCAACGATCTCAGACCATCCCATCAGCCGCATCCAGGAACTGCTGCCCTGGAACGTCGCCAATTCGCTCAAGGACGACACTTCCCAAGCCGCTTAAACCCACGCAATAGGTGTCCGCTTATTCTTAGCGGACACCTATTGGACACTCTCTTCGAGGGGTGGAAACTTCGAACGCTTACAGACAAACGAGCATAAAAAAGGAGCCACGCGAAGTGGCTCCTTGAGAGAGGGCATGGATTGAATTTGTCAGGCCGTCTGCTTCCCTGCTCGCTTGCAAAATGAGCACAACGCAGGAGCAAATGCAGTTGAGCGTTTGCAAGAGTGGATTCGTGAACTGTCCATCAAGAACTAGCAGTTGCGGATGGCGCTAATGGAAGTGAACAACCACTTGGCCGAGTTGTTTGAATGTAAGTCAGCGAGGAGCACGAGGTGTTACAAAAAGCTGAACTCAACGAGACGGGGCCCTTTCCGGGCCCCTATTCTTGAGCGCAGTCCTGGGATAGCTGACTTCTATGGCTGGACGCTTGACCCAGAATCTCCAACTGTACCGTCTCGATTGGATGGATAACCCACCTGGTCGCCTGACGGCCTCTAAGTGCGTTCCCGGAAATCTTGGAATCAGGCGTTCGGGCGCCGGGAACGAGAAGGTCCCGAGGTGGGCTGAGGTGATCGTCAGCTTCTCGAGGAAGCGCGCAAGGACCGCCTGGTTGGAGGAACTTTGCGCGGCAGCGTACTTGTCAATCGATGTCCAGAAGGTAAGGCAGAGGAACTCGCTCGCGTCCTGGTGGTTCCGCAAAAGATCAATCCCCATGAAACCAGGGAGTGTGCGGCGAGCAAGTTCAGGGTACAGGCCTTGTCCGCGCATGGAACTGATGAAAAAGGATTCCCTGCGAGGGTTCACCACATATAAATGCACCGAATAGACCATAGCTGTCTTTCTCCTTTCGACTGCGTGCATGCGATGGATCGCCGGCACGCCGCTTCTCCAAAAAAGCTGAAGCGACGGGCCGGGTTAGGGTTAAAGATCAAAGATGTTGTGTTCGATGATGTCCATCTCGGGTAGCGTTTCGAACGGGTCTTCACCGAGTTCCCGGTCCGCCACTGCCAGCTGAGCGTCGAGTAGTTCGTCGCCGAGATCATCCTCCTCGGCGGAATGTGCGCTCCCCTCTTCCATCACCCTGTTAAACAATTCGGCATCCGAGAAGCACTCCTCCCCTGTGCTGGATGCCGTGTCGTCGTCCTCCATGCGCTGGTTCTCGCTGATCATCGTGCTGTCTTTCCTGCCCTCCACTGGATCGTTTCCGTTCCCGCGGCGTTCATCCTGAGTGCGGCGCGAATTTGATCATGGCATCGAGAGAAGAGCAGCGAACGCCTCAGTTACCTGCGAGACGTTCTTCGGAGCGAACATCCTCGGGTGAAGGCGGATCAATCGTGAGGCGTGGTTCGCGAGGTCGAAGACAACCTCGCATTCTCGAAGCGGAGAAGAACTGTGCTGAGCCCCAGCGAGACTGTCAGCCGTAGAAGCAGGGAGAGCGGAGGAATGACGTGGCCACATTCGATGCGCGAGAGATGGCTGCGTCCTGTACCGGAAGCTCTCGCGAGTTTTTCTTGGCTTATGCCGCGCCTCGCGCGCAGATTGCGGATGGTTGTTCCGACTTGATTGGGGAGTACGCGGAGCTTTTCGTCGGACAACGATCGTGCGAGATCGCTCACCGGAAGCTTGAGGTATTCGATTCCGAGCGGCCGGCCGCACCGTCGGCACTGCCCATTTTCTGTGAGGTACTCGTGCAGGCCACAGGTGGGGCAGTCTGCTGTTTCGTGCAAAACGAAGATGGGTTGGTTCGACATGGGACAGGGTTCTCCTTGAATGAAGAAGTGATTGCGATGAGAAAAGCGGGATTCGTGGTGATTTCGGGTAGATTTCAGCCGAGCTCCGACAGATCGCTGAGGAAGGGATCGAAGACCGTGAGGCGGCGCTTGCGGCGGGGACCGATCTGGTCCTCGGCAACAATCTCGGCATCGGCGTAGAGAACCCCGCCGTAGAAGATCCAGTCGCCGACACGTTGTAAAGCAACTTCCTTGGTGGTCGTGGCCACACGCACCTCGTCGTTGGTGAGGTGCACGCCGAGGAACGGTCCGAGGACAGGGCCATTGAAGGCGGAAGTGATTGAAGATAGATCGCAGGCGGGATGCCCATTGCGAAGGTCGAGATACACGGACATAGGAGTGCCTTTCTTAAGGGAATTGGGAATTGCGCACGAAGCCGCGCCGTGGTGGAGTAAGGAATGAAGGAAGGAAGGAGTGGAGGATGGGGTGCCTACAGGTGGCGTTTTCGGACGACTGAGAAGTGGGGATTCTCAGATCTCAGAGACCGAGGGTCGACGCCGCGTTCTCACGAAACAGCTGCCCTGTGCGGATGTATCTTCGCAACACGCGCCGCGATTTGTGCCCGGTGGTTTTGGCGATCTCCCGCTCCCCTGCCCCGTTCATCGCCGCCTGGGTCGCCATCCCAGAGCGCATGCTATGACCGGCAAGGTTGGTGGCATCGATGCCGGCGCGAGCTGCTGCCCGTTTGACGATGGTTGCGATCGAGTCCGGATGGATATTCGTGGAGGGCTGTCCGTGGCGGTTGATGCTTCTTAAGACCGATCCCCCGGTGATTGAGGCAGCCGCCAAATACTCGCGAAGAGCCCGCACGGGACAGGTCTCCTCGTGCTCACCGAACGGGATCGCCACCTCGCGACCTTCACCCTCCTGGTCGGTCTTTGAGTGGCGAAGGTGGATCACGAGGCCGCTGTCGGAGAAGGTGAGATCGGAGCTACATATGGATGCGAGCTCCGATCTGCGGAAGGCGCCTGCGAAGCCGATCAGGACCAGGGCGCGGTCCCTCAGGCCCAGCAGATTCGGTGGGCACGCCGCGACAAGACGGCGGACATCGTTGACGAGGAGAGGTTCTTTTCCTTTCTGTGCGACGCCGAGCTTGCGGCGCGCGCCCTGCAACACTTCACCGACGACGAAGTTCTTGGTGGACGCCGGCGAGTTCGTGAATCCCGCAGCCTGGTGCGCTTTGGTGATCGAGGCGAGCCGGCGTGAGATTGTCGCCGCGGCAAGGTGGTTGACGCAGTCCGCAATGTAAAGAGCGACAGTCTGCGGGGTGGATGGCAGAGAAGGAAGCTGGTGCGCATTGCACCAGGATTCAAAGTCGCGCCAGTCGCTGCGATAGGCCTTGCGGGTCGAGTTGGCCTTGGCTGCGCGCATGAGATCGTTGGCCTTTTGGATCAGATCGTCAAGGCCAGGTGGTTGCGAGGTGAGTGGAAACTGGATGACTTGCATGGTTGAACTCCAGGAATGAAGAAGTGAACAAACAAAGGCGGAGACACCGGGAGGGGTCTCCGCCTGAGGGTGGAAGTGAAGTTGTTTGAGGTTGGTGATGAGGGAGGGTTAGAAGGACTCGGTGGCACTTAGGTCGTAACCAACACCTGTGAGTTGTAGAGCAGAATCGCTATTTGTGGTCCGAGTTCCCAGGTTGTCTTTTCAGGAGCGGAAACGGTTGTGCTACGATGGGGCCGTCTTTGCGGAGGGACTGATGCGCGTCTTTATTTGCGCTCTGGGATTCGTCCTCGCATCCACCACTTTGCTGCCGCAGCAGATTCCGGCGACGGATGCCGCCAAGCACGTCGGAGAAAACGCGACTGTGTGCGGCACGATCGCAAGCGAGCACATGGCGACGAGCAGCAAGGGCACGCCGACATTCATCAATCTCGATCGACCTTATCCAAATCAGGTCTTCACGCTGCTGATCTGGGGAGACGATAAAGACCATGTTGGCAAAATGCCGGAATCGGGAAGAATCTGCGGGGTCGGAGTGATCACCGAGTATCGCGGTTCGCCGGAGATTGTCTTGCGGGATGCGAAGAACTGGTACGTTCCGAAATAGGCCGGGGCCGGAACAGACTTGATAACTGATACTTCAAAATTACGGGTTGTTAGAAAGTTGAAAGGGCCTTGGTCCCTCAGACAAAGTGCCGCTGAACGGTACATCGGTTGGGAGTCGAACCTTCACAATTTGGTCGACAAGCCCGCGACAGGTTTCTGAGTCACTTGTCCGAGGAGGCGGTTGTACAGCCAAGTGAAACGAACACGTTCGGGAAGTCCTGACTCGCCGGTCGGGGTAGTGCACAAGTAGTAGTCAATTGACGGGTTGCGGGGGTCAACCGCCAGGAGCTGGGAAAACCGTCAAACTTCATGCACATGCGAAATGCGCATCGGCGGCATTCTAGAATTCAGTATTGCGAAACCACAAACAATGCCCAACTCGCATAAGCGAGGCGGTGCATTCGAGGTGCACGATGCAGTGTGTGTTCAACGCGGTGATGCGAGTGATTAGCAGCCTTATCGGCATCCTGATGATTCTGATGGGAGGGATATGGATCCTGCAGGGACTGAATCTTGCGTGGGGATCCCTCAGTCGCAGCTTCATGCAAGGCGACCAACATTGGGCACTCTACGGCGCAATCATGCTGATTGTTGGAGTGTGTCAGATCGTTTGGAGCAACATTCGGCAACGGGGATGAAACTCCGACCATAATCGTTGATGGAGGAACCCAGCTCACGTGTGGTTGCGCGAGCCGCAGCCTGAATAATCGACTTCTGACCCGTTTTCAGTAATGTTATCTGGCATTGTTTTGGAGGGTTATGAAGCTCATTGCTATTGTCGTGGTGCTCATTGTGCTTGCTTCGCCGAGCCTCGCGCAAACGGCTCATTCCGATTCACAGACGCTCGATGCGATTCTTGCGGAGCTAAGGGAAATTCACGACGAGTTGCGCTTCACGCGAGCGATGCAGACACTTCTGGCGGAGCTGCAGGCTAAACAGGGGGTTGTGAATCAGGCCCTGGAGCGCGTCGATAGGGAGAGGTCGAGCCTGATCCAGATTCAAGTCGATCAGAAAAGGACCTCAAGCGAATTAGATAGCGCGCAAGACAAGCTCGACCATTCCTCCGACGCCGTGGAGCAGAAGCGGCTCACCGAAGAGGTAGAGCGCCTAAAGGCCAATTTTCCGGCGCTCAAGGTCCAGGAGCAGGCCCGTCAGTCTGCTCTGGACGAAGCGCAGCAGCGGTTAAGGGATTCCCAGGATGCTCTCGAATGTGTTCAAGATCAGTTGAACGCGATGACGAAAAAACTCAACCCGGGAGAGCATTGAGGCTTATCAGCGCGCCAGAAACGAGGTCGATCACGTTCACTAAGGGTTCGCGTCTAAGCCGCTAATTGTGCGTGATTTGCTCATCATCTTTGGGTTCTGGGGGGTGGCCCACCCTTGATCGGCCTATAACTGAGAGTGCCCCATCCTTCGATTTTCGCGGGCGCTTGGCATTTGTGCGAATCAGCGTCAGTGCACTGAACTCCCCATTTAGTCCGGATCCGATCACACATCCGTGCAATTGAGGGTTCCTCAGGCACGTGTCAGGCTTCCCGCATGCGAGTCAATCTCCTCACTCAACCCTCCGATCGCTTCGAATCTGGAGCGGGAACGATTCCCCTCTCGCTGACGATACGGCCCGCGTGCGGCCTACCGGGAGACTACGAGTTCCCAACCGATAGCGCTGCGCTGCTGCAATTGCTTCGAAAACAAACGGATTTACCTGCCTATGTCCTCCAGCGGTTTGAAGCGGAGCTTTGCGCCCGCCACGCTGCACGACTGCTGGGAGTGAATCTGAGTGACAGTGTACTCACGGATATCGGCTACTTTATTGACTAGTGTAGGTGTCCAAACCCGCCATTTTCCCGCCACTGCCTGACATTGTTCTCGGCCTCGCGATGGAACAGTTGTAGTGTCCGGCTTTGGGAGGAGACGGTACTTTAGAACACACGGCTCATTCTGAACGTTCCACTAGGGACGTTTGGCTGGGGATCGCGTCGTTCTAGACGCTTGCGTCGAAATCTAAACGGTCGCCGATCGAATCGCCCGCTTGTGATGGGAATCACAGAATTCAAGATTCCACCATAGCGACGATGTTTGAATGGAACACTATAAGACTGTGGTCATGGACTACCTGCAATCTGACAGGGCAGTGTTTGTCAACGCGGAGTGCTGTCTCCCACTCGACGATCCCGCGGATTTGGAGAAAAGGGTAGAACGCTGTTCTTGCGATGCGGTGGCGATTGACCTGCGCCACGGGGCGGTGTACCTGTGCGAGACGGCATTGGATGACCAGCTGCAATCGCTGATGAGGAAGCTGTCAGCCTGGACGAAAAACTGGGACTCGATCAGGGCTGCTTTGCAGCGGGACTGCAAGGTGCCGGCGAACTGGCGCGTCCACGTGTGGCTGTTTGTTCCGAGAGGCTCGATCGACATGCTCGACGGGAAACTGGAACATCTGCGACAGACCATCGGTTCGAGATTCAAGGTGAAGCTTACGGTCCTGGAAGACGTGCAGCCCTGGCGCTTCTCCAGCTGGGAGCGGTGTGAAGAGGCTTGGGAGAGCAACGGGCAGCGAGTGCTCAGCTGAGCTGTGGTGGGGCGGTGACACGCCCGGAGCCGCCGCCGGACTTCCGGGGTCAGTCGATCGACGCGGGAGCTGAAGAGTGGGCCAAGCTCACTCCGAAGACTGAGAAGCCGCTTGCCGCGCCAGTTCCCGTTCGATGACGTTGGAGAGGCTACCTTCGTCCTGGCCGCCAACAATTGCAATTCCATTGATGAAGAAGGTAGGGGTGGCAGTGATGCCCAGACGCTCGGCATACTGTCGGTCGCTCTCCACAGCATCTCTGTATTTGCCGCCGGCAAGGCAGCTATAGAATTCTTTTTCGTCGAGCTTTACCTCGTGTGCATATTGCTTCAGGTTCATCGGGTCGAGTGGACCCGCCATCAGCAATTCGTACATTTGCCAATAATCTCCCTGCTCACCGGCGCAGCGCGAGGCTTCCGCGGCTTGCTCAGCAAGCGGGTGCAACTGGGAGACGGGGAAATCGCGATAAGCCAGTGCGACGTGACTCGAGTATTTTGCCATGATGTTTTTCAGCACATGTTCCTGTTGGCGGCAATAGGGGCATTGAAAATCCGCAAACTCGACGATCACAACCGGTGCGGCCGAATTGCCCTTCAGCCGCGACACATCGTAAGTCACCTTGATCCGTGGGGCGTCGAGCAGAACGACGACCTTTGCTTCCGAGCGCAGGCGATCGAGATACGCGTTGCGCGCGAACTCGATTTGCGCCTTGTGCAGCGTATCGCGGAGTTGGTCTTTGACCTCCGCGAAGGGCTGGCGGTTGCGATCCGGCGACGCCAGATAATAGGAGAGGATCTCGGCGTCGCTTGGCTTGGCAATGGCGCCGTCGACTTGCTCCGCAAGAAGCGCCTCGGTGGTTTCGCCCCTCTTCCTGGCGGCCGACTCGAGCAGCTTCTGCCGGATAAGCTTCTCAAGCGTCTTGGTTTGAATTTGATATTCCTGGCTGTGCAGCGAGAGCAGCTGCGCGGTCGCTGCGTTGGAAAGCTCCTGCGCGGAGATCGCCTGCCCATCGACCGTGGCAACAGTCGCCGGCTCCTGGCTTCGAATGGAGGCAGGCAGGGCAAGCATGCCGAGAGTCAGCAAGACGACTGCAGCTGCCTGCTTATGCCGCTGCGGCGCGGTCTTCCCCGCGCTCACGGCAAGCAGATTCGTCGACACTGCAATCAAGATACTGACCATCCTTCATGACGCCAACAGCGAGCTGCCGCGAGGACCTTTTACCGCATAGGGAGGCGTCTTCGTTAATTGCTCGCGGAGCAGGTCTCGGACACGGTTGCGGTCGTGCAACCCGATACGGCCGGAAGGGTGCATGAGAGGGAAAACGTGAACGACGTACTTGTCGACGCCGAGTAGTTGCACGACTCCGTTGCGCAACCCGCTTCGGTCATTGCGGTGTCCACCTGGCTGCACACCGCCGAATCGAATTGCGAAAGCGTAGTTCCCGACGCCACAGTATAGTCGAATGCCGACGAGCTGGATGTGCCCGGTACTGTTGTGCTTATTCCGTCTGTGGTGCAGGTGATGGAGCTGACCGAGGCCGTGCACGACCCCGCGTAGGAACCCGCACTGGGTGGCGCTGACGGAGCCGTAGGCGGCGAGGAAGGGTTGAGTGTCTGAAGCGACTCTGTTGCAGTGGAACTGATATCGCTGAGATCGACCGTTTCCGAGTCAAGGAGCGTGCCGGCGGAAGAATCCTCACTGAGCGTCAGCGCGCCGTAGGTGGTGTCGGCCACGCCGGTCGGCACCAGAAGGTCATAGTAGCCGTCCGGATCGGCCAGGGCGACGATCCCGAGTCCAGACGCTCCGAAGCAGCAAAGGTCGAGGCTGTTCTGCGGCGTGGAAGACGTCTGGCCTGAGCCCTCGTCGGCGATCCCGGTCGCGTATCCCAGGTTTCCACTCAGCAGGGGCAGGTTGGTTGGAGACACCAGCGTTACATCGGTGGTGTCGGCTGTCCCAAGCTCACCGGAACTTCCATCTGCCATGATCTTCGCAAGGCCTTGAAGCCCGTCGTTGACGATTCCTGCCAGTGGCGCCTCCAACTCCAACCCAAGCATGGCGGGAACCTGGCTGATGGTCTGCGAAATGGAGCTGACAATTCCTGCTCCTGCGCCATTCAGTTCGCTCTCGATGGACTGCTGGGCGCCCGAGTCGCATCCATCCAGAGACGCATTGCAGGTAGCGGTGTCGGAAATTGCATGGGTAAGGGAATCCATCGCGGTTGAAACCTGAACAAACCCCTGGGCCAATCCGGGGAGAGCGGCCTCCTGGTCGGCTCCGCCCACGCTGAGGGTAGTCTTCAATCCCGTCAGCCATGCGGTGCTGGTATCGGTCGGGCTCGATGAGCTTTGCACAGCCTCTTGCGCCTGCATGAAGCACGCGCTTTCATTCGAGGCTAGGCAAGTCAATAGACTTCCCACCGAGCTGAAGCTGACCGCTGGGCTCGCCGACTGTCTGTGTACCGAGAGCGGGCCGGAGCGGAAACTGCCGGAAATGCCGGGAGAGATAAACTGCTGGGATAGATAAACTGCAATGATGCGATCCATCGCATCCAGCTGAGTCGAGTCGAACTGAATTGCCTTTCCGTTGAGCGTACCCCAACTGAACGTCGTTGCACTGTTGGCCGAGATGCTGTCCACGTCGGAGCGCGCGTCGTTGGCCGCGGTGATCATATCCTGCATGGCCGACTGACCTGTGGATGTACTCACGCTGGTTCCAACCAATTGCTGCGCGGCCTGAAATTCATTTAGCCGTCTGGCATGAAGCATGGCGGCAAAAACCAGGAAAGCATGGCTGATCTGGCCCGGCTGCACTCCATACGAACTGACCGTAGGCAGAGTCTGAATGGTCAGGGAGCTAGAAGCGGAGGACAGGGATCCTTGCGTAAGCACCACCGAAACGGTTCCCTCGCCAAATTGGCCCGTGGTTGGATCGACGTACAGCGGCACGCCCGCAATTACAGTCCCGTCGGACTCCACACGGATGGCCTGCTCGGTAGCCGAAAAACCCGAGCTATTGGAAAATGCCAACGTGACGGCGCTGCCTGCATTGATGCCGGTGGTGTCGATCTGGAGCAACGTGAGTGGCGTCGGCGTAGTGGTCGAGAAACCGGTGATCGCGATACTCGTGGACACAGAAGCTGGATTCAGTGTAATGGTCGCCCTACCCGAGACCGATGTGTCGGTGATGCTGGTAGCTGTCAGCGTCACGGAGGAGGTCGCGGCGATCGTGGACGGCGCGGTGTACGTGACGCCGGTGGTCGAGGAAGCGCTGAGCGTGCCTGTCCCGCTGCCGATACTCCAGGTCACGCCGGCATTAGCGGGGTCGTTGGCGACAGTTGCCGCGAAGGTCTGACTGCCGCCGCCATTTAGCGACGCTGTTGCTGGAGTTACGGTCACAGTGATCGCAGGCGGGTTCAGCGTAATGGCGGCTGAAGCGGACTTGCTTGTATCAGTTTTGCTGGTGGCCGTCAACGTCACGGTGGAGGTCGCGGTAACCGCAGACGGCGCGTTATACGTGACGCCGGTGGTCGAGGAAGCGCTTAACGTACCTGCCCCCGTGCCGATGCTCCATGTCACGCCCGCATTGGCGGAGTCGTTCGCAACGGTCGCAGAGAAGGTATGGCTGCCGCCGCCGCTTAACGACATTGTGGCGGGACTGACAGTCACGCTGATCGCTTGCGTTGTCGATGTCGAAGTCGAACCGCCTCCCGCACACCCTGCCAGAAGAACGGAGATGGCGAAAACAGACAAGCCGATCCCTGCCCGAGAGAAAATGCGAAACGATCTACGCACAACGGTCTCCGATCAAAAATCCTGCACTTTTGCGAGGGTTTGAACGCAACGTACTCCCCAGGGAGGGACCTGACCATCACCAATTAGTCGCAAATAGGAAAGAGAGGAATCTTTCGTCATGTCCTGGTCTTTGACGCGTGGGTTCCCCGGATGGCTGCGAGCGGAGCGAGAGGCCCAAGCGCAGCGCCCTTTTCGGCGTGCGATATTCTGCAAGCCCGGACATCCTGACTTGCTACCACAATCGGTCGCTCACAAAGGTTGGAGCGTCTTTAGACAGAAGGTTCCGGGTGAGGCGTGGCCGATCCTTCCCTTTGACGAATCTTCGCCTGTCGCGGCCTGTAACACGAGTCGACGAGTGATTCCGCGATAACGCGCTCATTGCGGAGCACGGCTCAGCCGACGTGACGAATAGCCTGCACTCCAGCCTCTTCCAAAGCCCAAGCCAAGGCCGTCACACGATCCTTGCCGAACTTCTGGTGCCAACTTGTTTCTGCCGTGTGGATTCGCTTCTCATACACGCGGTGCACTTCGAGGCCACGCTCAGTAAGCCATGCGGTCTCCCTGCCGCCGGGACCACTGGCACGCACGAAGCCATGTCGGATGAGCGCAGAAACACCAGGTGAGCGCCCAAGCTCGTGCAACGGTCGTCCCTCAGGGGGAATCTGACGGATAACGGTTGTACTCAGGGAGAGCGCGACGGGCGATAGTTCCTCGTATTGCATGGCAAAGGCGACCAGGGCTTGTGAAACGAGCGCCGACAGCGGAAGATCCGAAACTGTATTGGCGCCGGTGCGGTGCACCGGTTTCCAATCCACCCCGTTCCCGCCAGTGATGCTCGCATCTGCCGGACCATAACTTGCCGGGTAATGGGGATGCTCCAGAGGGAAAGCAGCCACCAAATCTTCAAGTGAGGTGCGCAACTTGTTTGACAAGGGCAGGCCGACCCTGGCCTGCCACATATCCTCAGCCGTTTGCTGGAGACCTCTCCATCGAGCCGCCACCTCGGTACCACGGGACGTCAGGCGGACGATTCCCTTGCTTCGACAATCTTTCAGTTCCTCTATCCAACCACGCCGAACTGCCGCCGACACTCTGGTTCGAACGGCGCGCTTCGAAAGACGGAGGATCGACGGCAGCTCTCGGCAGTCAATCCCCGCCGGATCGACGGCACGCAACAAGTTTGCCCACAGGTCTAATGGCGGAACAGGGGGTTTCCCAGCACCTTCTTCGGTATAGGTGCGCTCCATTCCACGGAGTGCCGCGTGGAGTAGCGATGGCAGACGCGAAGAAACAGTCATGCGAGCGATTGTAAGGTCAAGTATGGCACGAACACGGGCGGAGCCGATTTCGGGGTTCCTTTCGAGATGGGGGTGACTCGCTCGGAACTGCGAAAACTGGCGAAGTCTACCGGGCGGGCCAATTCCATTTTGGCGAGTTGAATAGTGTCGAGCCCTCCAGGGTCGTTTCTCCAAAATCCTTTAGCAAGTGGAGGCGAGTACAGACCGGGTCGGATGTCAATTTTTCGATCAGCAGCGACGCATGCGAAACCACGATAATCTGCGTGTTTTTGGCCGCCGCGAGGATCAGCCGCGCAAGTGCGGGCAGAAGGTCCGGGTGGAGGCTCGTTTCCGGTTCGTTCAGGACCATAAGCTCCGGGGGACGCGGGGTAAGCAGAGCGGCGACCCACAGCAGGTACCGTAATGTTCCGTCTGATAGCTCGGCTGCTGAAAGCGGCCGAAGCAATCCGTGCTGCTGTAACTGCAGTTCGAAACGTCCATTCTGCACGTCCACGTACAGTCGGCTACCCGGGAAGGCGTCTTCAAGTGTCACCTTGAGTCTGTCGTCTGACCGAATTTCGAGAATCGTCTGGAGCGCGGCGGCCAGATTGCTTCCATCATGGTGTAGCACTGGAGTGAAGGTGCCAATCTGCGCAATCCGGGCGGGCGAATCGGAATCGGTCCGAAAGTGATCATAGAAACGCCAGCCGCGAACAGATTCCCGAACCGCCAGCATTTCGGGTGCTCGCTGCGGATCGGCCACGCTGGCAAGCATACTGTCGGTATCGGAGAGGTGCTGAGTCAGCATAACGGGCTCCTCATCTCGTGTCGTTGAGAGCCACACAAAGTTGTTTCGGCGATCGACAAGAGCAGAAGCCTTCCGATACAGAGGCCCGTGCCAGATGCATTCGCGCTTGATATGTGGATCAAGTTCAAACATCGTTGCGGGTGGAGGTGGTGGAGGATAGCCTAAGTCGATACTGTAGCCATACGTATCGCTGCCGAAGCCTAGCTTTAGACTGGCAACTTTCCGGTTGGCAAGACCTTCCACAGCGTATGTCTTTTGGCGGACGCCCCGACTGATCGTTTCGGGCCCGGCCCAGAAGGTCGATGGCAATCCACCTTCGCGAGCTAGGGAAGCCACCACGGAGTTCAGCCCTGCGTCTGCGAGCAAGCGTAGTGAACGATAAACGCTGGATTTTCCGCTTCCATTCGCACCGGTGATGAGACTCAATTGCCCAAGCGGTAAGCTCAAATCGCGCAGCGATCGATAGCCCTCAACAGCGACAGTGCGGATCATGAGGAACAGCATAGCGTCTGCGGGTCTCAGACGCGTCACTGCGGTTCATCCCACCGATCTTTTGGGTTGCGCCGGGATTGTGGTCGGACATAACCCAAGTTAGGGTAACTTCCCGTGATTCGCCCGGAATCGGCGAAGGGTAAAGCCGGAGGACGAGAACTCCCGATCAACCAGACGCACTATCAGCCCATTCCATACCATCCCTGCTGGCTGGCTGTTTATCACTTCCGCGCTCTACCCCTCGTAACCAGGGGGGCTACAAATCCGCCCTGTACCTGCGCCATCAGCTTCGCAAAAATAATCGGCGTGGCATCTTCCCAATACGGTCCCATGATTTGCAGGCCGATGGGCAAGCCGCCCTCGCCACGCCCGACCGGTGCTATCGTGGCCGGACATCCAGTCAGCGTAGCGGGCGCTATCCAACTCAACATATCGTCGTAGTCACGCGGCCCGTGTACCGTCGCAATTTTGCGCTTGTCGATTGGTTCGCTGTGGTCATGATCAAACGCCGTGGTGAAGGCGACGGGTGAGAGAAATACGTCGACCTCATCGAAATAACTCTGCCACTGCGCGCGATATCCCAGCCGCCGGAAGTTTTGCTGTTGCCAGTCGGCGAAGCTCGCCAGGCCCGGCACTACTTTGCCGCTCGCCGAAGCCTCTTTTCGCTCCGCCTCTTGCTGCTCATGGCCCTCAGCGCTGTACGTGAACGCATCAAGGTGGAACCTGTAGTTCTCGTTCAGCTCTTCCAGCTTGAATCCTGCGGGCCAACCGCGTTTCAGTGTGGCGCCTCCTTTCTCAAGTTTCTGGATCGTATCCTCCAGTACTGCTTTTGTTTCCGGAGTTACAGGGCAATATGGATCGTCCAGAACGTAGCCGACCCGAAATTCCCGTAAACTTTCGTGTCGCGCCAAGGGCAGTTCCCATTTCCACGCTTTGGCGGCGTAGTCCGCCGGACCGCCCAAGAAGCGCAACGCCGCGAGTAGATCTTCCGCGCTGCGCGCCAGCGGCCCGCCAACGGCAAGCAGAGTCGAGAAACCTGGGTCTTGGTGTTGGCCGCCAGGCAGATGGCCCTGCATGCCTACTAGGTCAAGGGTCGGTTTATGACCATACACGCCGCAGAAATGTGCCGGTACGCGGATTGACCCCCCGATGTCGCTGCCGACACTCAGATATCCGAGACCTGCCGCCAGTGCCGCTGCCGATCCGCCTGACGAACCTCCCGGCGTTCGCTTCACATCCCACGGATTGTTAGTTGTGCCATAAATCTGGTTGTAGCTTTGCCAATCACCCAGTGCGATCGGAACATTCGTTGCCCCAATCAGCACGGCCCCAGCCCCCCGGAGACGCGTCACAACTTCCGAGTCGCTCGGAGCTCTGGAGTCTTTCAGCGCCGGAATTCCCCAAGTGCAGGGATGCCCCGCTACCGCAAAACTCTCCTTCACATGAATCGGCACTCCGTGAAGGACGCCGAGCGATTTCCCGCCTGCCTGCGCTTCATCCGATTGCTTCGCTCGCGCGAACGCGTCTTCGCGAAGCTGATATGCAAACGCATTCAGTTGCGAATTGAATTTGTCGATTCGCTCGAAGGTTTGCTTCGTCAGCTCGAATGACGAAATGTGCTTTTTGCGAATCGCCTCTGCAGCATCCAACGCCGACGCAAATTCCAGCTGGCCAGTAGGACTTGTCGTCCGACTGGATGTTGGGCCAGAAACATTCGCGTTGGCGCTACCCACCATGACATCGTCTATGCCGTCTTTGGCAAAAACTGGAAGGCTTGCCGCCAGACCCAGAGATATAGTGCTGACAAAATCTCGCCGATTCATGCGCGAATCATAACGCAGACGCCCAATCAGGTGAACTTAGTCGAGGTCGCCCAATGCTTGAGCGGAAATCATGAGCGGAGGGTGGTCGATCCGGAGATACCCCCCCGTTTTTCGGTTTTCGGGGTTACTTCTCTATTGAGGGTAATACACCAGCTATGGTCGAAAAACGCTCCCCTATTGTGCGGTTACCGCTGCTGTGCCATCACGTTCGGCCTTGAGCGCCTTAGAAAACTCGCCGATTGCTGCGAAGTAATGACTCAGCACCGTGAACGATGCGAGCATGTGCGGATGGGCGTGAATCTGTTCTGAAAGTAGCTTAAGTCCCTCGTCTGGGCTGCCACACGACAAGTCCCACGAGGCTGTCTCTACTTCTGGAGTGTCGCGGAGCGGAGCCCTCGGTTCGCCATACCAATGGTCGCTGTCCTGTCCCGCCGCGAGATGCCTGACTCGACCTTTCCAACGTGAGCAGATTCTGTTTGCTTCCGACGTTTTGCTTTCCGACGCGAGAACCTGAGCGAGGAGCAATTCGTTTGCGCTTTTGCTGTCGTTCCCGGCGATTCGTTCAGCCGACAGTTCCGCCTGGTTGTGGCGAAAAACGGCTTCAGCGTCCGATAGCCTGTGGGAACCCTCAAGGAGGAGACCCAGAGGCACATCGTTAATCTCAACGATGTTGTAACGGTCATAGATACTGCTTTGAGGATTTCGGGCAAATTCTGCCCACGCCTTGCGAGAGAGCTGTTGGCGGAATTCGATCTCTTCGTCGACGCGGCCCGACTGGTGCGCGTCTGCCGCCTGCTTCGACAATATCCGCCGGTCATTACCGTCGGCATCTGCGACCGAACTCTGCGCATAAGAGATGCGAAGCACCAAGAGAAGCGCAGCGACAGCAAGTGAACTGTTCATTCTTACAAGGATACTGAAGGCCCCTCGACATCGAATCGGTCAGAACAGATCGCGATTCCCGAGTGGTGGCCAAGTGGGAAGTAACCCCATCTTTCCGTTTCGGGGTTACTTCTGAATTGAGGGTGATCCAGTCGGAGTGTTGGCGCACGCCAAAGGAAGGAGGAGACGAGGATCGTGTCCCCGTAGCTACTCAAACTTTATTGCGTGGAGCAGGCAGAACTTGTGTTTCTCCCCCTGATCGTCCAGAACCACAAACCACTGGTCGTCGCGATAGAACTTCACCTGTTCGTGGGCGATGTGATCGTGGCCAGTCAGGACGATGAACTGGTGCCAGTCCGAGCCGCCTGTGAGTTCCTGCCACGAATATCTGTATCTTCCTGCGTCCACAACTACCGTGTTCGATTTGCGATTGGTCGGCGCAGCAACGGCGCCACTGCCAACTTGCCCGGTGCACTCACCCATGGGACTAGAGCCAATAGTCTGAGAGATGACTGTGGCGGTTTCCCATTGGTGCGACTCTTCGGCCACCACAACAGCAGACGCGATCAGTATGAAAAGACCGAAGACAACCTGGACTGGACCGTGTTTCATATTGGCGTCCCCCCTCAAAGATGGTGCCTTCGAGTGCAATCACCAATCTGGGACAAGGATAATGACAGCGGACGCTCAAAGGCAACCATCATCCCTGTCCTGCCGACTCCCAGAGCGATACGGAGTCTCGTTCCTCACTCCAATGGTCGCGGTCGGATCGTGGCCAACTGGGAGATTGCTCGTTGCGCAACATCTCATGCAGCTGTGTACTGCGGAGTCGCCAACTTGTGGATGTTCTCAGTTCTCTGTTGGAATCCTGTCCAAATGATCGATCACAAGCATCGGAATCGAAACCTTACCAGTTCTGAGTTCCAGCCCCAAGTCCTCATGGAGAGCAGTGAATAGCGATGGCAATGACGATTCCTGGTCTACGTCCTGAGCAAAGTTGAGCTTGACGTCATAGGTGCCTGTCAGACCTGTTTGATCTTCGACTGGAAGCCCTGCAGGATGCTGCAACATCGTCGCTAGGAAAGACATGGACCAATTCAAACCCTCCAGCCGTCCGGGGCCCACGTACACGCGGAAGTTAGGGGGCTTGTCGTTGTTGCTTGGTTGAAGCTTCGGGCCGTTTTTCGCGCACACCAGCATGTAGCCCTTCATGAGCTTCGGCTCGCTATGGGCAATCAGATGAAATCGATCCTTCAACATCTCCTGCAATACAGGCTTCAATTGCTCCCGGCTGAGAGGGATGCCGCCTTCTGGTTTGACAACAACATCGTAGAGCGTCGAGTCCATCCACTTCGTTTTGCCGCCGATTTGGTCCTCGTCAATTCCGTAAGCCATGTGAATCAGAAACGGCACTGTTACACAACGGGCCGAGAACGTTCCGGTCCCTGGCGGACTCCAAATCGACGGGCCGATTTCACTCTTGGGGGTAGGGCGCACCGTTGCAACTTCCAGCGTGCTCTGAGCTTTTACAGCTTGAGCCTGGGCCGCCGTGACCAGCAGCCATATCGCTATCGCTACCGATAATGCGAATGTTTTCACAAGGAGAATGCTATGCCATGTGCACACGGAGAGAGTGTCCCAATTTGGTAATTTTCCTATGGTGGCCTGCTCGGCAGTAACGGAAGTGAATGGTCATCCGGATGCACCGATCGCGTCCCTTGCGCCCAGCATCCATGCGAAACGTTGTCAGCAGACTTCAGCTACTGGACAAGCAGAATCGGCGCACGCCAGAACGCCGCTTTTTGCGTCGAGGGATCCAGGATCGTAACCTGGCAGTCGTACTCACCGCGCGGAAGAGTGTCCACGCCCAATTCGAAGGTCAGCGGCATGGTGCCGAGCCGGCTCGTCACGTTGGGAGCGATCGATTTCGGCGGCGTTTCAAACAGTTTCTTCCCATTCTGATACAAACTGACAAACGCAAAGAGCGGCTGTTGCGAAGTCGGTGCGGGCGCTGGCCAACCGGACGCCTGAGTCTGCGCCGACTGCTGCTTGTAGGCCTGGAAGTACACGTAAATCTGGCGGCCCGTACCAAACACGCGCGTCACGCTCGGGATGAACTTCTTTCCTTCCTGCACCAGAGGGTTCACCGCCTCATCTTTTGCCCGGTCTTTCGCCTTCGCGGCATCGTAAATCGCGTCCTTCAAATCCACGCGCTGGCTGCTCAGCACCACCGCGCTGAGCGCAACGCGCTTCTGTTCTTTATTCAGGTTAGGAATCACAAACGTGGTCTGATACGTGCCGATTCTTCCCGTTTCATCATCGCGCGCCAAAAACTTGATCATGTATTTGCCGGGCAACAGCGTAAATCCGGTGTCGTATTCGATCGGCCGCTTGGCAAGCTCCGCCGCCGTTGCGTCAGACAATTTGATATTCACGTTGTCGCGGACGTTTGAAACCGTCGTTCCTCCCACCAAATCTTTGATCTCGCCCACAAAGTCGATGAGCGTATGTTCCGCTCCACCGCGCTTGGCCAACGCCAGCTCCCGACCCGGAATCTTGACCACAATGGGAACGAAATATTCGGCACGATTCAGCTGGAAGTAATCGACCTCCATCGCAATTGTCAGATCGGTGATGGGATCCTCGAGCATAAGCGCATCTTCAAGCTGGCGCTCGCGGTCAACATCGTTGAATTTGGTGAACGCCTTGTCGGCGTAGTAGCCCTGGCGATAATCGAGCTTCGCCTCCTGGTTGCCGTTGAGCGATATCCGGATACGCCGGAACTTGCCGTTGGGATCCGTATTGGTGGTGTAGTAGCCAAGGATGTAGTAGTTCGAAATGGCCTGCTGCGCCTGCTCAATTCCGCGCGAAAGGTCGTTGTTATCGAGAAATGCCCTGCCGCCCGTATCCCCGGCCAGCGCATAGAGAGTGTCCTGCGACTGCTGGAAGTTCGACGTTCGCGTCATCGCCGACGTTCCCGTATACATCGCCTGCCCGCCCGGTGAACCCTGCGTCGCATCGCCCATTGGCGCCTGCGCCACCAATCCACGGGCGTCCACCGTCCAGATGGCAACGCCCGCCTTGATTGCTGCATCCGCCGTAGCGTGCAGCTGCGCCTGATTGTCAATGCCGTTCAAGCGCAATCCGCTGGCAAAGTAAATGAGCGATTTCTTCTCATTTACACGTCCCAACATCGAAGCCGCCGTCTGCAACGCAGAGAGTTGTCGATCTGTATTAAAGACGTTGAACTGGCTATCGTCCTGCCCGAATGCCGCGCCCGTGTCGGCGCTGCTGGCGTCGTCTGTGGTGTCTGCGGAGCCCTGCCCTTCACCCACGACCAGCGTCTCCAGAATGCTCAACAGCCGGTTGCGGTCGGAAGTAAAATCCTGCAGAATCTGCACAGCGCCGCCGTTGTAGCGCATGATCGCGACCAGATCGACGGTCGTCAACTCTGACCGCACGAACTTCTCGGCAGCCGATAGAGCGCGCATCTCGTCCGCTGGTGGCAACGACGTCATGTCGAAGTAGAGCGCAAGAAGCCGGTGATCCTTGTAGCGCTCGTTGTCCATGGTTTCCGGCGCAATCTGAGCGGATGCCAGTCGGTTGTAAATTTTCACGTCTTCCGTCGCAGACGTCTCGACAGGCAAAGGTTTGGCGATCTCCGACAGATTTTGCGGCTCGCAATAGCGAATCGTCTGCGGCGTGCCATCTTCAGTGAGCGTAAAGTCTTTGGCTGTAAGCCCCTTGATGAAGCTGCCCTGCTTGTCCTTTACCTCGATGGCTTCGATCACAAGTTGCGATTTCAGAGTGAGCGTAAAGCCCTGCGATTCGCGGGAGCCCTTGTTCTGGCCCACTTGCTGTGCACCTGGGACAACTGCGGTCGTCAACAGAAGAACGAGAGCGCTCAGGTTTCGCATCGTCAAAACCTCAAATGCATGTTGAGTTGAAGATCGCGCATTTGGCCGGGAGAGGCCGGCAGTCCGAACTGCGTGCTGGTCACGTAGTTGTACCAACTGGAAAAGGCCGCGTGGTTCAATGTATTGGTCGAGTTGACCGAAACATCGAGATAAAGTTTGCCATGGGGGCGAAATGTGCGCGCCAACTGGCTATTCAACGTGAGTTGGTCAGGCCCGGTGATCGAATCTCTTCCGACTGTCCCCCACTGTCCGGCAACTGGCGCCGTGAATGCCGCGGCATTCAGGTGCGCATTCGTCCCTGTATGGTAGATTGATGCGCCGGTTAGATCGGGCCGAATAATACTGGAAAATCCCGTGCCCGGAACCGTGGCCGGATAGATTGGCGTCTCGGGCATTCCTGTTCCGTAGGACAGCGTGCTCTGCACGGTCCACTCCTTGAGCGCACTGCCCCTCCAGCCGCCCAGCAAGGTCCCGCCTTCCAGACCCTGTCCGCTAGTGTATTGCGCTTGCACGTTCAGCAGTTGGCGTTGATCGAAGCTCGATAGCGCTCGTTCAGTCCGCGGATCGAGCCAGTTCTGCGCGATGGCGGCCGATGGAGACGTCAGGTTCGCCGATTGCGTCCCGCCTCCGCTTCCGATCGCATGACCCAGGCCGCCCTGATACGCATCGTCGTCGATCGACTTCGAGTAGGTATAGGCCAGCGACCCCGCAAATCCGTTGCGCAGCCTGCGCCGCAACTGCAATTGCCCCGCATGGCGAATCAAGTTGCCGCCCGAGGTCTCGTATGTGAATCCCGACGGGCAACTGGGACAAGGGTTGGCTTCACCCAACGGATAGCTGTTGGGCAGGTCCTCCTGCGGGCCGTGTGTTCCCTTTGTTCCAAGGTAGTTGGCGGTCATTTGCAGCGCGAAGGGCATGTCGCGCTGCACGGTGAGGTTCCAGCTCTGCACATAACCAATGCGGAAATTCGGGTCGATGCCAAACACATCGTTGGTGAGGGTAGAGCACGGATTGAAGCCGTTGGCGAGCGTCAGCGGGCATGCGGTGCTGTTCTGTGCATTCACGCTCTTTGAGAGTGGCGCCTGCTGCGAAAGCTGCAACACGATGCTCTGATACACCGAAGTGTCGGTATAAATTCCGTAACCCGCGCGGATCACTACCGTTGACGCGGGTATCGGCCGCCATGTGAAGCCAATGCGCGGCTCGATCATGCGCCGATCGGGCCGCATCAACGATGCCGGATAATGCTGGCCTGTCACAGGTCCCACCGGGTTGCTGCCCAACACCGGCGCCACTGCGGTAAATCCGCTTGCAGCATCGATGTTCACCAGGCGCCCAAACAACTCCGTCATCGGCGCGGTGTAATCCCAACGCATCCCGGCGTTGATGGTCAGAATCGGCAGCACGCGCCAGTCGTCGTTGAAGTATGCCGAATACACCGTTTCGCGAAAGTATTTGTCCGCATTGCCATAGGCGATGGAACTCGTGTCAGGTATGCCGATCAGAAAGTCGGCAAGATCAGAGCCGCTGGCTGCACTCGCCGCCGCTCCTTGCGTCGCCGCGCCCGTGAACGTGAACGTGCCGCGCGGATTCTGCTCAGCGAATTCGTTGTATTCCTGCTTCCGGAATTCGCCCCCGATCGTGATGTTATGTTTGCTGTGGTAGATCAACGTCGATGCTGTCAAAGAGTCGCTGCGATTGCGGTTGAATGCGCTGTTGCCGTCACTCAAACCGGCAAAGCCTGACACGAAGCTCAGCGCCGGCGGACCCCAATTGGCCGGGTCCTGATCGTTGCCGGCGATGCCTGCCAGGCCTGAGACATTGATGCGATTCTCGAAGTTCGGTGTGACCTCGGTCCTGATCCGGCTGAACGTATAGTTGGTGTACAGAAACGCGCGTGGCTTGAGCCGATGCGACCAATGAACGCCGGAGTTGATGCCGAGGGTTCCTGTGTGGTCCACAAAGTCAAACAGGTTCACGCTATCGGACCGTGTGCTTTGCAAACTGAAGTTCCCGTAAACCTCGTCCTTGCGTCCGATATTCTTATCGAGCCGGAATTGCGGCGCATCCTGGTGCGTGTCGTTCAGCACAGGCGCCTGGTAGTTGTAATTTGAAACATTGGCGATGTTGGGCAATGGATAAAGCTGCAGCAGCGCAGCTGCCTCGCTACTGACCGGGACCTGATTGCCGGGGTATGCCGTGCCAGTCGAAGAGTTGTAGATCGTCACCGGCTGCCCGAGCGCATTCAGCAATCCGGCCAGGTCGCCGTTTCGTTGATCATTGGTCGGCACAAGGCCGGTAACAATCGCTGCGCTGCTGTTGCGCGACCACTGATATGTAGCAAAAAAGGTTGGTCCGCGCGGCATTAGGTGCGGAATGTTGAGCGGGCCCTGGAGCACCAGCACGCCGGTGAAATTGTTATAAGTCGGCTTTGCCGGCTCGATGCCGCTGACCGAATACGCACGCGCATCGAGCGCCGAATTATCCTCGCCAACCACAACTCCACCCGTATAAAACCCCTTGCCTCTCGATCGCGTATTGCCGAAGGCCGCATTCGTCGCATATTGCGATGTCGCCGCGTTATTCACGCTTCCCTGCACAAGAAAGCCATCGGAACTCTGCGCATTTTCTTCGGGTGCTTTGGGAATTTCAGTGGGCGCGCTTGCCTGAGCGGCCTTCTGCGCCTCTGGACTCTTCAGTACCGGTGTCAGCGCCTGCGGCAACCCCTGCGTCGGTCTAGCAATCTGCGAGTTCGCAACTAGTTGGTCTACCGGCAAAAGCTTCAGCTCCCAGACCGCCGAAGGCATATTCGGCGCAATTGTGACTTCGGTCTGGATCGTCGCGAAGCACTGCATCTCGATCTCAATCGTCCACTGTCCGTCTTTGAGATCGTCAAACTTGTACTCGCCATTCTGGTCTGAAACCGCTGTCAGCGTTGTCGTACCCTGCGTCGCAGTGATCGTCGCTCCGGGAAGCGGCAATCCTCCAAACCTCACCACTCCGCGATACTGCGACGCCGCAGCGATTGCGGCGCAGCAAAGCAACAACGCCAGGCACAAGACAGAAATTTTGACTACGCTCGGACAGTGCATTCAGTCGTTCCCGTCTCATGCTAGTTCGGTGAAGGATGGTCGATATGCTCCACAATGATCTCCTCGACCTGTCCTTTTTGCGATTCCAGCTTTAGGCCTAACTGTTCCTTCAGTGCCTCGATAAATGACGGCCCCGCATTGTCCGGTGGCGACGCACTCGATTCCTGCGGCGTCGGGCTGCTGCTCGGCGGTGTCCACTCCAGCCAGAAATCGTAAGTCCCCGCCAATCCCGTTCCATCGAGAACCGGCCGTCCTAACTGCCCAATTCCCGAGATCGAATCGGCAAACAGCTTCATGGTGATGTTGCGCGCTCCCATGGCGACCGTCCCGGGAGTGGTCGGCGGCATTCCCACGATCCCGCCGCAAACGGCGGGAAACCTGCCCGTGTCGGCCTGCGGTCCTTGCGGTGGTGCAATATGCCCGGCCTGATCTTCAGGAAATTGATTGGTGCATACCGCGTTCGTTGGATGCGGCCTCAGTTGCGTGCCGAATTCTCCCGGCTTTGCCACCCTCAACGCGAGAACCGGCGCTTCGCGCATCTCGTAGTGCACGGTGAAGCCAAACCGCTCCTTAAGCAGCGCCTGCATCATGAGCCGCATTTGATCCTTCGTCGGGGTGCCTTCCGCGTGCGCCTCGATATCGAATCTGTCTGTCCGTACCCATTCCGGAAGCTGCTTCATCAACGCCTCTCCCTGGTTCGCCGAGACCTTGTACGCAAAATTTATATAGACAATCGCCGGTAGGTTCGTTGCGTGGAATAGACCACCCACGGGTTCGTATACGTCCCCCGGGCCCAGCGGAAAATTCACGTCCGGCCGCGTTTTGTCTCCCTTGTTCTGCTTCACCGACGCGACCTCGAATTCCATTGTGCCGCCCGCCTTCTTCTGCCACTCCGGCATCGCGTCCTGCGCCTGTGCTATAGCATTGGCCGCACACAGCACCGTCATGGCGAGGATCAGCCAAGCCACCCACTCCCTCGCGTAATCGAATTGTCGAAGCCTATGCACCGACTCGTTCTCTGCTCCTTTGTTCCCTCGTTTTCAATTCGCCGTCGGCTGCTCAATCTGATCGATCACAATCACGTCCATCGGCTCTTTTTGCGCCACGAGCTTCAACCCCAGCTGTTCTTGCAGCGCGGTAAAAATCGATGCCCCGACCGGCTCCTGCGTTTGGGCGCCGTCCGGCGGCGGCGCTCCTTGAGGCGGCCTCATCATCGATCCAGTACCAATGGCCATCTCCGGCATAAACGAAAGCATGAAATCGTAGTTCCCCGTTAGCCCTGTCTTGTCCACTACTGTGGCGCTAATCTGCTGCGAAATCATCTGCGCCAGCGATGCGATCGGCGTCCCATTTGCATTCAATGTCATCCCCTGCGTGGAGGACATGCGCATGACCATCCCCTGTCCTCTCGCCGGACCTCCGCCGCCCAAGCCGGGCCTCGATGCCGCCTCTCCTCCTGCGGCGCCGCCCAGGCCAGGTGGCAGGGGCGGTGGTGGGGGTGCGCCTGTTCCGCCGCTCTTCGGTCGATCCCCTTTTCCACCGTCTGCAGGCGTTGCCTCTTTCAGCTTCGGCCCACCCTTCGCCACCACCAGCGTGTACACCTCTAGATCCTTCTTCTCGTGGTGGAATTTGAGTCCGAAGCGATCCTCCAAAACCGGCAAGAACATCGCAAACCGCTCTTGCATGCTGAGTGTTTTCAACATTGGAGCATCCTCGGGGGCGACCTTCGCCTCAAGGTCGAAACGCGCGGACTTCACCCAATCCGGCTCGTTCAAGATTCGATCATCTGAAACTCCAAAGGCCTGCCGAACGAGCATCTGCAGCGGCACTCCATTAGCCTGGACCCCGTCCGGAGTGGCAGAGATCCCCATCCGCATCATTCCTACTTCTTCGTCTTTGTGCGTCTTGACCGACACCACGTCGAACGCGGGTAGAGCTGCGGCAGCGGCTGGCGTTTGCGCCGACTGGCTCAAGCTGGTGGCAGTTGGCGGGGCTGGAGAAGCAGGAGCGGGCGCGTTCG
This sequence comes from uncultured Acidobacteriaceae bacterium, assembly GCA_963745845.1. Classification (GTDB taxonomy): domain Bacteria; phylum Acidobacteriota; class Terriglobia; order Terriglobales; family Acidobacteriaceae; genus Telmatobacter. Next base: position 2,617,484 of record CAVUZE010000008.1, read on the forward strand.
CCTGTGCTTGCAAGCCGCGCCCCGCAAGAAAAATGCTGGCGGCGAAAAGCGCGATTGCGCAACTTCCCGAAGATCTCGTTCCTTTGTCCATCCTATGCGTAGCCCACGTTGAGGTAGTTTCCGCGAATTACCGGCAGGGGGAAGCCGACTTGTACCTCTGGCCTGTTGAAGGACGTCACATGTCAGACGCTTGGACCATGACTTTCGTTCGCTGCTGTGGTGAAGATTTTTTCCAGGCCTGCGTCATCAGCCCTAGTTCGGCGAAGGTTTCTCCACGTGGTCGATCACAATCACGTCGTCCATCGCCTTGCCCGCCTCGATCTTTAGCCCAACTTGCTCCGGCATTGCCGTATACAGACTCGGCGGCGCATTGGGATTATCTCCCGCCGGCGGCGTGACCGGGCCGGTAACCCCACGGAACTGGGCAAACTGCGAATCGTCCGGTGTCCATTTCAATGTGAAGTCGTATTTATCGGTGAGCCCGGTGTGATCGACCACGGGTTTGTCCATTACACCCGACTGCATCCAGGTCGCGAACTCCTTCATGTTCATGTTGTGCACGCTCAGGTCGCCGAGTCCTCTGAATCCGAAACCCTGTGGGTCGTTCGGTCCTGCCGTCGTCTTCGTCATCTTCGGGCCGCCCGGCGCAACCGTAACGATGTATACCGATAGCTCGCGCTGTTCATGATGAAACTTCAGCGCGAACCGGTCCGGCAGTAGCTTCTGCACCATCATTTCCATCTGGTGCAAACTCGGCTGGCCTGCGACGTCCGGCTTTCCGTCAATATCAAACAGATCGGTGCCAAACCAATCGGGCGCGCCGATGATTTGTTTTGCGTGCAGCCCAAAGGCAAACGCGACCAGGTCGTTCATGTTGGTGTTCAAGGTTCTGAATTGTGTGCCTCTGAATCCGAACCCCTTGCCGCGCGCGCCCGGCTGGCAGGGCTTGATCGTCGCAACTTCAAACGAAGGATCTGCATCCGCAGCCATCGGTTTCGGCGGCTCAGGAATCGCCCAAGCCGTGTCTGCATTTGCGCGCTCCAGAGGCATCGGGATCGGCGTCGTGTCTTCCATCCATGTTCCTGCAATCGACTTGCCGTCCGCGGACATTTTGCCTTCATAGCTGCGGGGAACCACCGTGATCGTAAATTTCAGTACACCGTCCTGAAAGTTGACGGTCGCTATCGGTAAGCTCTGTGCGCCCTGATCGATGCTGTACCACACGCCCTTCAGCGCCCCGGCATCGGTCTTGGAAATCTTGAACACAAGCCGCAGGTCGATCTGGGGATGTTGGTCTGTCTTGGGAATGCGCAACGTCCCCTGCCAGGTCCCCGCAATGTCCGTCGGCGAAGCCGCCGTCGCCGCGGCACTTTGTCCGGTCGCTGCAGCCTGCGCACTCTGTGCAGCAGCCGCAGGCGAGGGAGCTTGAGCTCCTGCACGCACTCCGGCCGCCGTCATCAATCCGGCTACTACAACGCCCGCAAGTCCCAACCGCCGGCCCATCGATTTCTGGCCCACACCCATCTCACACCCCGTTTGCTTCATCCTCATGGCAAAACATCCCCTTCCGCACCTGTCCTTGAGAAACCACAGAGAACGCCCACCACCGACTTTTTCGGGCATTTGAAAAGGATACATAGAGATGACGAACCGACCTCTACTTTGTTGCGCAATTCACCCAACATTTGTGACCGGACCCCGATTCATCCGAACCTGGCACTCGCCGACTCCATCTAGGCAGGCAGTGTTTTATTACTTAACTAATAACTTCCGCATAGCGGGTTGTCCGCACAGCGGGTGATAGGCGATGTGCGGCCCGCAGGGCACGGATAGAGGCCCGTCCCAACGGAGGCGTTGCGCGACATCTTTGCGTCCAGGACCCGTTAGGCATGGTGGATCCCCGCCCTCCGCTTCTTCTGGATTCTTCCCGTGCCCGCTGAATCTTCGCAATTGCGGGGTAGCATCTATTCTTCTTGACAGCGTCTATGACAACTGTCGTAGTGTCAAAGACAGGAGTCATAGCAATGGCAGGTGTTCGATTGACCAGGTTTGAAATGCAGATCATGGATGTGGTCTGGACCCGAGGCGAGGCGTCTATTCGAGAGATGCAGGAGACTTTCCCCGCAAAGAAGCGGCCGGGGTACACCACCGTGCAGAAAATGGTCTATCGCATGGAGGTAAAGAAGGTTCTCCGGCGAGTACGGAAGGTCGGGAACTTCCATGTATTTGCGCCAACGATAACGCGAGAATCAGTTGAGCGGAAGTTGATCGACGATCTCCTCGACATTTTTGGGGGGAAATCAAGACCTGTCATGGCGCATTTGATTGGCGCCGGAAAGCTGACGCTGGAAGACGTAGAGTTCGCCGAGACGACGTTAAGGCAAATCAAAGATGGAGATGCGGGCCGATGACAATAAATCTGCTTTCGATGTTCCGCGACGCGGGACCGCCAATTGCAAATCATCTTTGGCAGTCAACAGCGTTCGCTGCCGCCATCGGATTGTTGACGCTTCTATTCGCCAAGAACCGTGCCCGGGTGCGCTACGGGTTTTGGCTCGCTGCTTCGGTGAAGTTCCTCATCCCATTTTCGACGCTGATCGCCTTGGGCAGCATCATCCCGATATCGAAGCACGCCGCACCGGTGTTGCAGACTGCGCTGGTTTCAGCTCTGCGTTTTGTCGATCAACCATTTTCTGCTGGTGCGGCAACTCAAAACGTAAATGCTCAGAGCGTTCTGCAACGTGTAGAAGTGTGGCTACCCGCGTTTTTGATATTGATTTGGGCCTTGGGCTTCACTGCGGTGCTCCTGGCATGGTGCGCGCGTTGGAAACAACTTTCGAAGATGCTCGAGAGAGCTGATCGGGCCGAAAGTGTGCGGGAGATTGAGATCCTTCGCCGCATTGAGAACGCCACAAAGGCGCGAACTCGAACCCGACTCCTTGTCTCAAGCGAACTGATGGAGCCGGGAGTCTTCGGCATTTTCTATCCAGTGCTGCTCTGGCCTGCGCAGCTTTCCGACCGATTGGAAGACGCGCATTTGGACGCGATTCTGTCGCACGAGGTTGCGCACGTGCATCGCCGCGATAACCTCACAGCCTTGATTCATATGGCCGTCGAGGCGATTTTCTGGTTTCACCCGTTCGTCTGGTGGATCGAGCGGAAGATGGTTGAAGAGCGCGAGCGCGCGTGCGACGAGGCGGTTCTGCAGTCAGGGAGCCGAGCCGAAATATATGCGGACAGCCTGTTGAAGGTTAGCCGTTTCTGCGTAGAACTCCCTCTGCATTCCGTTTCGGGCATTACCGATGCGGATTTGAGCAAACGAATCCGATCCATTATGGCGTCTCGATTCTCCGATTTGGGGATCGGAAAGAGGCTGCTGCTTGCAACGCTTGCATTGAGCGTAGTTGCCGGTCCAGTTGCATTTGGGCTGATGCAGGAGGCTCCGCCGAGCGGGCAGATTCTTCACGCTACTGGCCCTGTGCCCTCCTTCGAAGTGGCCACCATCAGGCCGAACCATTCGGGGGCTGGCAACACTATGATCGGAGGCGCCGGGCATGGCGCTCCCGGGGATAGGTTCATTGCGACAAATATAACGATCAAGGCTTTAATTTGTTGGGCTTTCGGAGGAAATTCTGTTCCCTTGCCGAGTGATGAAGTGTCAGGAGGGCCGAGCTGGATCAACTCTGAGCGATACGACATCGAGGCTAAGTTAGAAGATTCGCAAGCTGCAGCATTGGCTAAGTTACCCGATAACATCGTGCAAATTCGACTCATGCTGCAATCGTTGCTTGCCGATCGATTCAAACTTGTGGTGAAGGACACGATCGTGACCCGTCCTGTTTATGCTCTGGTCATCGCCAAGGGCGGCTCTAAACTGCATGCGACAGTCCTGGGCAGCAAATCGCCAATCGAAGCCGGAGGCCATCCAGTCCAGTTGTCCGGTGGCCGCGGCGAAGTAAGGGCGCACGGGATTCCGATGAGTGTCCTTGTACGGTTGTTGTCGCAGGAGGGGTTGGGTCGCCCCGTTCTTGACCGGACGGGACTCAAGGGCGAATACGACTTCGAACTGAAGTGGAACCCCGACCTCGACTCGCCGGGAATGATGCAAGGACCATCACCCGGCGCCGGATCTGCCCAGCCCGATACTTCAGGTCCTTCCATCTTCACCGCCATTCAGGATCAACTCGGGCTGAAGCTAAAGGCTACGGAAGGGCCCTTGGAAGATTTGGTGATCGTGGATGTCGCAAAGCCATCGGAGAATTGACAGCCGCATAGGGCATTTTTCTTTGCGGCTACCCGCAACGAGCTTCGTAGCCTGTACCCTAGGCAATAGCAGCCAGTTCCTTGCGAGTGAGCGAATCTGCGCCTACGTCATAGCTGCGGTCGGTGGCCGATTCGGAAGTAGATGTGATCTGGCTCACGTTGCTTCCGGATTGGGGGTGACACGTCCGAGATGACATCCGCGACCTTGATACAAGAATGAACGCAGTTTGCAATGCACTTGAGAAACTGTGGTTGGCCAAGGTAAGATCCCGTCCACAGTTTCTTACGAACTAGAGGAGGCCCGATGGAGCCGGAGACCCCATTGCCTGAAGTTCCGCGAATTGAAGAGGGCAGTTCCGTGCCGTTGGCGGCACCAGTGGAAGGGCGCGCCATTGCGCCGGGTGGACTCGCGGGGGCTAAGCGCTGGTTGCGGTGGGCGTTTGTGGGGCCGCAGGGGCTGCGCGCCGGGTGGTCGGTGACGATCTTCATGGTCTTGCTACTTGCGTTGGTGCGGCTGTTCTCGTTGGCGATCAAGGCGCTGCATGTTTTACCGCCGCCGAACACTCACGCGCCGATTACGCCGCTGGGAATGATTGTTGGCGAAGGCTCGGGCGTGCTCGCGATCGTGATTGCGGCGTGGATTTTGTCGAAGATCGAGCGGCGGCGGCTGACGGACTATTACCTAAACGGTACGGGGCGGGTCTCGCGGTTTTTCAGCGGTTTGGTGACGGGATTCCTAGCGCTGAGCGGAATGGTGGTTGCGCTCATGGCCGGGGGGTGGCTGCACTTTGGACCGATGGCGCTAACGGGAACACAGGCGGTGCGTTTCGCCGTGGAGTGGGGGGTGGGATTTTTACTCGTGGCGTGTTTTGAGGAGGGTCTGGCGCGCTGCTACCTGCTGTTCACGCTGGCGCGTGGGCTGAACTTCTGGTGGGCTCTGGGGATGGTGGTGCTGCTGGTCACGTTGGTAACTCTAAACCCGAAGGCGGGCGGGTTGTGGGGCGCTTATGTGATTGCGCTGCTGGGGCTCGGGACGTGCTTGATGCTGCATTTGAAGAAGGGCACGCCGGGCGAGGGGTTCTGGAACGCGGCGTGGGTGACAACTGTGTTCTTCGGGGCGGCGCATACTATGAATCCAGGGGAGAACTGGATCGGGATTCTTTCCGCTGCGGGGATCGGATTTGTTTTCTGCGCGAGCGTGCAGCTGACGGGGTCGGTGTGGTGGGCGCTGGGGTGCCACGCGGCGTGGGATTGGGCGGAGACGTATTTTTACGGCACGGCGAATTCGGGGGTGGTGGCGACAGGGCACTTGCTGACGACATCGGCGGCGGGGAATGCGCTTTGGAGCGGGGGAACGGACGGTCCGGAGGGGAGCGTGCTGGTGATTCCGATGGAGGTGCTGATTCTGCTGGTGCTGATTGTGCAGTACGGTCGCAGGCGGCGGGCGACGGCTGCGGCGGCAATGGCGGAGCCGGTGACGGGAGACTAAGGTGAACCTATTTGCCGCGCCAAGCGTTCGTCCTGGATTGTGGCCGATCCGTATTTTACTGTTCGGTAAAGTACGGTGTGGAGAGTAATTCGCCCGAAATGTCGATCCTCAAGCCTCTGGACGCATCAATGCGTCTTTCTGCAAAAGTAGTCTCAAATGTATAAGGGGACTTGGAGCGATAGAAATAGTGCGAATCACAGAAAGAGTGAACGAAAAGCTGGCAGAAGGGCAAGCGAAAAGCAGCCCGCGATGGAGCCTTAAGTTTAAGCGCCCTGATTCCCCGGGTCGCTCGCCCACAGCGCCGCGATTTCCTCCTCCTCTGCGTCCGCCAGAACGGGATCCTCAATCGGCTCTGCGTCTCCTCTTCGAATGGCGGCTCCTTCAGGGTCGGTTGAGAGCTGCGTCACCTCAGGTATCCAAACCGTTGTGGTCATAATGTCCTGCCCTCCTTGCTGTTCTCCATTCTCCGGTTTATGCCGCACTGCAACATCCCGAGTAAAGCGCCACAGTCGTTGTTTGAGCAAATGCAGCGGTCCGAATCGGACGAGTGGACAAATCGGCCTCGTGCAGCGCCGGCTCGCTCGCATGCTCGAGTTTGGGCGTATCGTGGCCGATCGGGAATGTAACCCCCGTTTGGACTTTGTGGGGTTACTTCAGTATGGGGGGGCATCCGCTCGTGACCGATGGATCCAAAAAGGAAAAGCTCTTCGAGACACGCGGAATCAAGTGCCTGTTTGCGCTCCCGGTTCGGTGTATTTGGGTCATTCCAGAGTTTCCTGAAGTCTGTCGTCATCGTGACTAGCCGTTGACGAATCGCAGCGTCGAGCAGGAACTGGTCCTGTTGACGCGCACGTTCCCGTTCTTCGCGTGCCTGGGCCAGTGTGTTCAGCTTGTCGTTCCACTCGGCCTCGAGAGTATTGGCGACAAGACGATTCGCCGGATCGACCAGCATGAATCGACGTTGCGCCAGATCTGCGTCGAACTGCGCACGCTCGATAGCACGGCAGCGCAGCCGGTCGGCTTCTTCCTGTCGGGTTTCGATCTCTCGCCGGATCTCGAGCGCTAGCTCCACGGCAGCAGGCGTCATTCTCTCAGTGATGAGGGCTCCGATAGCCTCGTCGACAGGTGGCCCTGCGACGGTTTGGCAGTCGCGATCGCCTAGATAGCCATGGGCGCGGTCGCAGACATACCAGGCCTCTTGCTTGCCTCGTGTAGCGCGATAGGTGACGCGGAGATGCCTGCCGCATCGACCACATATCGCACGTCCCTGGAGCAGCGCCGCACCCTCCCGTGGCGGCGATCCGCGCGCCAGTTCGTATCCACGGCCATTGGACGCGAGCAACCTAAGGTTCTGCTGATATTGCTCCCAGCTGATGTAGCCGGGGTGGGCGTTTGGGATGCAAGCCAGCCACTCCCCGCAGTCGCGTTTTCTCACGATATGTTTCCTGCCCTCCACACCTCGCCGGTAGCGCCGGCGTCCATACACGTAGGCACCTGCCAGTCGAGGGTTGCTCAGTACGCGTATGGCGGTCGAGGCGGTCAACGGCCGGAACACCGTGACGCTACCACGGAGCCGGGACGGAAAGCCGAGTCCCTCCCTCCGGAAGGCCTTCACGGTCTGGCAAGCTGAGCCAACACGCGAGAACGTCTCGAAGAAATGGGCAATGGTGTCCCGGATTTGTATGTCGGGATCGAGCGCTACGTTGCCAGCCTCGTCGTAAACGAGGCCCGTGGGCAGCGGACAACGATATTCGCCGCGCCGTACTTTGTTCAGGATTCCGCCGCGCAGCCTGGCTTTCAGAACGTGCAGCTCAGCTTCGCTCATGGTGCCTTTTAAGCCTAGAAGCAGACGGTCGTTGAAGTTCGCCGGATCGTAGACGCCATCTTCATCAAGGATCAGAGTATCGGCCAGCGCGCAGATCTCCAGCAATCGGTGCCAGTCCGCGTTGTTCCTCGCTAGACGCGACACCTCCAGCCCCATCACGATTCCCGCGCGGCCCATGCTCACTTCAGCCACCAGATGCTGGAAGCCCTCGCGCCAAGCTGCCGACGCACCCGATTCACCTTGATCGCTGTCTACCACGCTGATCTGATCTTCGTGCCAGCCGAGCGCCACGGCTCGACCGCGCAAGGCGTATTGACGTTTTGTACTCTCCACATTTTCGACGACCTGCCGCATGGACGACTGCCGAACATACAAGAAGGCGCCTCGTTCGAGATGATGAGGTTGCACTTTCAGGGAATCGCTCATGATGTCGCTCCTCGAGGCTCAGCGTTCATAGCCATGGCTGCGAAGATATGAATGACGGCTCTTGACTCTTTCGCTCGGGGGAAGCCTAACGACTCTTCAGTGCTCGGCTGCGGCGAACCCGCGCCAGCCGTAACTATCACCTGTGCCCATCCCCACATGCCGCGACGAAGAAAAAGCAGGAGCCCCCATCGAGCCTCGGGCGCCAGCGCATGGCCGAGCGCGCCATTGCGAAGAGCTTCGTATTGCGACACAGCGGTCGCCGGCCACTCCGAACGCACTCCACCGAGCGTCAGCGCACGGTTTTTTTTACCGCAACGGCTCGCTCGATCGTTCTTGGGTGGATATCGAGATCGAATTTCTTCCGGATTTGCTCGGCCAGCTGGCGAGCTCGAAGGGGTTCGCCCTCCATCCGTTTCTCTTGGATAAATGCCAGCACCGCGCCCCGCACCTTGTGTGGACCTTGCGGGCCCCGTTTCCTGGGTACCAATCCCGCGATCCCCGCTTCCTCGAAGCTGGCCCTTGTCTGATAGTAGGTCGGCCTCGATACACCGTACTCTTCTGTGGCACTGGTCACCGACGCATTCTCTACGGATACGCGACGCAGCATCTCGTACTTGACCTGCACGATGTCGTGCGGATCGAAGAACTCGCCCTCGTGGAACTTCGGATCCTGGACCTTTCCAGGTTCCGGATTCAGCGCGCCCTCTTCGGCGAGGGCCCGGATCTTGGCCTGCTTGCTGTCGCTCTTGGCGGGCACCGCGATCTCCGCGAATCGGCTTGCCGATCGTTCTAATAATTATGCCGCATATATAGCACCAGTCAAGAACCAACAGTGTTGTGTAGTTTGATTCTACCCAAATAAAATAGAGATAATCCGCGCACTCATCGCATTCTAGCGGCATAGTAATATTTACATCGGCGGCAGAATTGTCCTTACATTTCATTTGCGCCCCTCCGGCAGGTCGTATCCGCTGAGCCGATCCACTAAGCAGGCAAGTTCCAGCAAGTCTGTTACCCGGAAAAGCGCCCGCCGTTCGCCAAGAACGATCTCGGGATCTGGCGCCACAACATCTGTCCATTGCGGCCGAACCGCGTAAACCGCCCCATCGACCGCCTTCAACAACAACGTCATCCCATACCGGTTGTACCGCTCACCGACGCATGGTAGCTGCTGCCCTCCGAGTGGATGAAAAGGATGCGTCACCTTCACAAAACGTGTTCCTGTGATCGGAGCACGTGCATTCTTGGGTGAGGTACAAGCGATTGGAGCGTGGCCGCTTCGTATGGCCGCAGGCAACAAGTGGAACTGTATCCCTGACGCGTGCGCAGTTGTCGATGCTGTGTGAAGGGATAGATTGGCGACAACCAGCGCGAACCTTTACGCCTCCGATGGCAGTCTGAAGTTAGTCGCGAGTTATCCACTCAGTTACGACTTATTTCACGTTGAGCAAGTCAGACATCATGGCATACTTCGGTCATGATTCCGACCGGCGCGAAGCAGACCGAGCTGGAGAAGCTGGATCCTCGAGCGCTGAGCGAAATGGTCGTCAGATGCATGGCTCGCATCGAACATCTCGAGCTGATCATAGTCAAGCTGCGACGGGAACACTTCGGACCAAGATCGGAGAAGGCAGGCGCGTGCGACGAACAGCTAGAGCTGGAGCTCGATGGAGTACGAGCCATCCCTGCTGTACCCGCTGACGAGACGAAGACTGAAGCAGAGGCACCGCAGCAGCCTGCTTCTCGCCCTCGCAAGAGCCGTGCTCTGCCTGGACACTTGCGGCGGGAGATCCATACTCATCTTCCGGAACAGCAGGACTGTCCGCACTGTGGCGGCACGATGAAGAGGTTGGGTGAGGATATCTCGGAGATGCTGGAGTAGATCCCGGCCAGCTTCGTCGTCATACGTCACGTGCGTCCCAAGCTCAGCTGCGTTCGTTGCTCCTCGGTGGTGCAGGCTCCTGCGCCTTCCAGACCTGTCGACCGCGGTCTTCCCGGACCGGGCACGCTAGCGCATGTGATTACTGCGAAGTATGCCGACCATGTGCCACTCTACCGGCAGTCTCAGATCTATGCCAGAGAGGGAGTAGAGTTGGATCGCTCCATTTTGGCGCGTTGGGTAGGTGAAGCCAGCCAACTGATGGCGCCCTTGGTCGAAGCATTACGCCGCTACGTGATGAGCACCGACAAGCTACATGGCGACGACACGCCGCTGCCGGTGCTGGCTCCAGGTCATGGAAGAACCAAGATCGCACGATTCTGGACCTATGTGCGCGATAGTCGTCCGGCCGGCGACAACGCTCCGGCAGCGGTTTGGTTCTCCTACTCGCCGGACCGGAAGGGCGAACATCCGCAACGGCACCTGGCGAAGTTTCGCGGCATCCTGCAGGCCGACGCGTTTGCAGGGTTCAACAAGCTGTATGAGGGCGGTGCGATACAGGAGGCTCCCTGTATGGCGCATATCCGCCGCAAGTTCTTCGATCTGATGGATGCACACCAGTCGCCGATTGCCACTGAGGCCATCGAACGCATTCGAGCTCTCTATCAGATTGAAAGGGAGATCAGAGGACGTCCTGCCGAAGAACGCCGCATGGTGCGCGATACGCGTGCCCGGCCTTTGTTTGAGTCCATGCGAAGATGGCTCCAGGCATCGCTGACGCAACTGGCGCCGAAGTCGGAAACGGCTGCGGCCATCCGTTATGCGCTGGCACTCTGGGATGCTCTGGCGCGGTATCTCGATGATGGTCGAATCGAACTGGACAACATGATCGCTGAACGGTAAGCGTCAGACCAAGTGCAAGGATGAGGTTTTTGCGACCCAGGCTGCAGGAGTAAGATCTGCGATGTGCTGAAGGGGTGCGTTCGCAAGCCCGGGTAAGATGTCGGCGAGGTAATCGCGCACCGGGATTTTGAGACGGCGGCAGCTTTCGATCACGGAGAGGATAGCGGCCACTCGCGGTCCAGCCTGCTCGCTTCCGATGTGGATCCAGTTGCCTCTGCCGAGGGCTATAGGCCGCATAGAGTTCTCAGCAAAATTGTTGCTGAGCTCCAGTTTGGGATAATCGAGGAAGCGGGTCAGCTTCTTCCAGAGGGCAAGCGTGTATCTGCAAGCCTGACCCGGCGCGCTGCTGGGCAGCACCGTCTTGCTCATATCAAGGATGTGAGTGCGGATTTCGTCGAGCAGCGGTGGAGCCTTCTCGTGGCGTAGAACGTGGCGTGCGGCATCGTCCATCTTTTCGTTTCGCGCTTGAGCATCGATCGCGAATAGCTCGTTTATCAGTTCAACTGCACGAACGGACGCGCCATCCTGTTTATTGAGTTTGACCGCATCCACGAAGTACCTTCTGGCGTGAGCCCAACATCCCGCATGCACCATCTTCGGACCGCCCACGCGATCATATGCAGCGTAGCCATCTGTTTGGAGAAGACCTTCGAAGTTGCCGAGGAAGTTCAGCGGGCCCTCGCGTTTGCGGCTCATGCGGAAATCAAAAACCGTCATGCCCTCCGGCGTCCCGTACTGCCAGAGATAAGACTGATGGTTTGTGCCGCTTCCGTCATGTGTCTGTACATCGACCGGAGTTTCATCCGCCTGGATGTAGGTGCCGGCAAGCAACTGGTTCCGCATCGCTCCGGCTACCGGCATCAACATCTCTCCGATGGTCATCACCCAGCCGCACATCGTAGCCCTGCAGATATCGATGCCCGCGTCACGCAACAAGGCTACGCTTTGCCGAAACAGTGGGCTGTGGTCACAGTATTTGTTCACCACCGTATTGATAATCACTCGATCCGACACCAGGCTTTTATCGATGATCCGGATAGGAAGAGCCGCCGCCGTCACGCCTTGCTGGGGACAGGTTTTGCAGGCCCTTTTCTCGCGCTTGGTCACCTGCACGAAATACCGCGCCGGCTCGACATCCAGCACTTCGCTGACTTCGTAGCCGATCACTGTGGTCTCAGCGCCGCAGTTGCCGCATACGCACTGCTCCGGAGTGCAGGCAATCACCCGTTCCACACGGGGAAGATTCGCGGGTAGAGTCTGACGTCCGGGATGCTTGCGCTTCTTTTGTTCAGTAGCAGGTGGCGGGGCCTTGCGCTCGCTTTCGACGGCTACTTCTTCCTGACTAACCCCGGGCTCTTGCTCCAGTAATTCCAGTTGCAAATTGCTTAGCTTCTCGCTGCTCGGTCCATATTTCTGAATCCGCACCAAACGAAGACGCTCTTCGAGGACCTGGATCTTCAACCGTGCATACTCGAGCTCTCTGTTCTGCGACGCAACCTGCTCCTTCAGCTGCGCGACAACCTCAGCCATGAAGGGTTCCGAATGAGGAAGAGTAGGCTCAGAAGGCGTGCTCACGATGTCTTTTAAATAACATAAGTTCTTGCGGATAAATGAGCGAAATATCCGGTGTTTATGCGGTTGTCAGTGACTCTGTTGGTTCTTGCACAGGAGGCTTGCGATACCACTTCCGCCGCTCGGTCTGTGCCAGATCAATGCCCCCCAAAAGCAGCGCCAGTTCCTCGTGACTCAGCACGATTTTCTTCACGCCGCTGTCTCTCTGGGGCCAACGAAATCTTCCGCCGTCCAGCTTTTTTCCACATACCCAAAGCCCGCTTCCGTCATATACCAGGAGCTTCAGACGATTGCGTCGCGCATTCGTGAAAACAAACACATGGCCGCTTTCCGGATCGCAGCCCAGATGATCGCGTACCAGCCCGTAGAGGCCATTGAAATTCTTGCGCATGTCCGTCGCGCCGGCTGCAACATAGATCCGCGTCGCCGGTCCAAACCCGAACACCGTCTACACCCTGTCCAATATGCTCAGCAGACGTTCCAATGTTCCCGCATCAAATCCGCGGCATACTTCGATCCGACGTCCGCTTCGTAGCTCAACGACAAGAGCACCATCGTGCTTGGCGAAGCCCTTGACTTCCCGCGCAGCGGAGGGAACCACTTCGACCGGAACAAAAGCACTGCCTCCCGCCTGACGCCCACCATGCACGCGCCGACGATATTTATCCAGCGTCCCTACCGCCAGGCCACGCTGTTGGCAAAAAGCCGCCCGCAACAATCCACTCGATTCAAACTCGCCGACCAAGGCTTGGACTTCGGCAAAACTACGCCGCCTGTGAATCACTCCCACTTCGCTCATTGCTCCAGTGCAACACTAAACACGAAGCAACAACAGCGTGCGTTGCTCAGACGGATACGCTGAACGGGCGTTTCTCCCGGTCGCGGTCGGCCGCCGCAACTATCTGTTCGCCGGTTCCGACAACGGTGGCAGCAGGGCAGCCATCCTCTATAGTCTGATCGGGTCGGCCAAGCTGAACGGACTGGACCCCGAGGCTTATCTGCGTCACGTCCTCAGCTGCATCGCCGAACATCCCATCAACCGCATCGAGGAACTGCTGCCATGGAACGTCGCCGCAAGCCTGAACCGAGCACAAGAGCAAGCCGCATAGACCTTCCCAACCAGGTCGAGGAGTCAGCGTTCGACTTCTCATCTCTGCCGCATATCGAAGACTTCATCAACCACGGCCAGATCGTACTTGGCATTATGAAACCGGCCGGATGTGTCGCTGTGGCTGGGGAAGGTCGTCACAGCGTCGCCATGCTCAGACGCCGCGACGGTGAAACTCTCATGCAGTTGATGACCCGCCTCGACCTCGCCATCGCCCTCGCAATGACCGACGACGTTTTTACCGACGAAGTCAATCCACCGCGCCAGTAGAACTCACACTCGATGAGACAGTTGTGTCCATTACCGGGATCGTGGACACAACCGGTCCGTCAACTACACACAAGCCCCATCTGTATATACGGCCAGAAAATCACGCTTACAGCGAAGCTTAGCAGCCCGGTTCTCTTTCCTGTTCTATTTTTCTTCCTTTCCGACGCCGCCGTTCTCAAAGTGAACCTTCTTCTCTCCCATTGGCCCGCTGACCTTTGTTTCGATGATGTGGAAGTACTCGTCCGTTAGATACGTGTATCTATATACTTCGCCGTTCGAAATCCGCTGTTCAGAGACTCTGCCTATGTCATCATAGGAATTCGCGAGGAGCACATTGCCGTTTCCGTCAAGGATTTTGGTCATCACATAAGGATCGTAGCCATTGAGCCGAAGCAGGGGCGCGTATTCGAAGCGATACAACAGGTGGGTTTGATCGGCAACACTCTCCAAATGCCCATTTTGGTCGTAGGAGTACTTGCGCGCGTTCCCCATATCGTCCGTAGACTCTACGATTCGATCTGACAGGTCATACTTGAAAGAAAGTGTGTGGCCCGATGGAGATATGAGACGATCTAAATTCTTGTTTGGATCTCGAACTAGTTGAACGCGGTGGCCACGGCCATCTTGCATCTCGATAGGTGCGCCTTGCGCATAGCTCTTCGCGCTGTAGGCCTCCGGAAACATGAACCGCCGGCCATCATGGAAGCTAAGAGTCCAGCCGTCGCCGTTCCAAGCAATCTGCGCACCATAAAACTCTGAGGATGTGACCGAATGCCGGTACACTGCGTCCGCAAAGCCTGTGCCAGTTGAGATCCTCTCGAAGTACAGGCTCCGGCCATCCTCCAGGTTCAGGTCAATATAGGTATAGGGATATCGGGAACCGGTTGGGCAAATGTCATAGGGGTGATTTGCTCCCACACCAAATGCTCTGCTCGCGGAGTCCCAAACCCGATAGGTTCGCGTCAGCGATAAGGGCATGACATCGGGAACAAAGAGATCAGTCTGGCGGAGCACGAACATCCCAGAGAAAAGATCGACTTGAAACTCATTGACTGGCGAATCGTGTTGCACCGAAGGAGCGATGTTTTCGACGGCGACCTGGAACTTTGCAGGATGCGAGCTAACGTCGCTCGGCGAAATCACCAGATACGCCCTGGATCCGTTCCACGCTGGAGGCGAATCGTTGAAAGGAAGGAGTTCGACTTTCACGGTTCTTGGACGGAAATCCAAATACCAAATCAGCGCAGCGCCACCAACGACGGTTACGATCAAAAGAATCTTGTACCAGGCCGGCGTGCGTCTTGTGCCCATTTGCTGCGGATCAGGGGCCCGTGCGGCCGCGAGCGGTTCCGACAAATTCTCGGTGTCTGGTTCGGATTGCACAGTGCCACTATAGCAAAAGCCGAAACGCATATGTGCGTGCATTCATCGGTCCCACCTTCGCAGAACGGTGCGTATTGTCATCATTCCGGATAAATGGTGGGTCGGCCCGAAATTATGTTCTAGCTGGTGTTGCGTTCAAATGAGACTGTCTGACTCGCGAACCACTGACTTCGGGGCCTTGTCATCCCGCATCGCATGAATTTGATTGTCGCCAGTAATGAGATCTGCGTCACTCTTCGCGTAATCGTTTCGTGAGATGCAGGACGAGTTGATCGTCAAGCACAACATGTGCGCCCTCGTGCACGAAACGATCTTGGTACGTAACACCTCGACCATCCGGTATGTAGCCGCGATTGACATACAGCCGCTGGGCGGCATTGTAGCCCGGGTGCAATCCCACTCCGATTCCCACGACGCCGGAATGTCGAGCCACTTCCGACTCCGCGCGATCGAGTAGTCGGGATGCGATACCTTGCCTCCGGAATTGCGGAAGGACATTCAAGTCCTGAATCTCAGGAATGTGCTGCTCCGAGAATCCCGGATATGTAGGTCGCCAATTCACCGTCACGTATCCTGCGAACTGCCCTTCAACAATGGCCACTAAGCAGGTTCTTGCGCCAACCGACTGCTCAGCCAGATAGTGCCGGTACTGCGTCTCAGGTTTGTTCCATCCCATCTGCGCAAAGGCGTCGGCAATCACAATCGGATCCTGTTCATTCAATTGCCGAATAGCGAGGTCTTGCACGTTGTCCATACCCAATACTTTATGCCGGGCGCGCATCCAGTCAGATGCCGGTTGACGTGCTCCCCTAACTTGCGGTGGCTTCGGTCATTTTAAGTTTCCTGAACTCGAACCGTAATTGCAAAAGCCATTGCTGGCCCAACCGGTGTGGAGTTTTTCCGGGGTTCCGAGCGAAGTGGCCTACCCTTCCGTTAGAAAGTAATAAATACTCCAAACGGGAAGCCCGGTGCCGGTATCAACCAGAAGTCAAAAGAAGTGGCTTCCCCAACCCTCAACGTCCGCTTTGGTCAGGCCTTTGGCTCAGCCGATTGGACCATTTCCACAAGCACTTTGCGCGCCTCGTCCGAGTTTTGGACTTCGTGTAGGAAGTTGATGCGTGTCCCTTTCATGCCATCGTCGGTCTTCAGACGAAGGTGAAATCCAAGCCGGTCGACCGCCGTCATTGTGGCCTCAGTTGCGTTCAGGCCAGCATGGACTCTAGCCAGCAGGATCATTGCGGGAACATGATCCGAGTTCATGTGTCCGACAATCTTTGGAGCCGCTTCGGCCAGAGGATCAATCTTCGCGGACTGGTATTCCTCCGTGGTCACCCATCCCATCACTCCAAAGCCGCCGACGTAGTAGATGTCCAGGGGCTGCAGGCGGTAAAACCCAAAGTCTTCGAAATCGACCCATGAGCGGCTGTTCTCGTAGCGGGACAGATAGCGTTGGCGAGCCTCGCCGACTTCATTCTCCGGTACAGAAAGGACATCACCAACAATCGTTGCCCGCGCTGTGCCAAGCGGATCGCCGTCGCCTCCTTGACTCACAAAGAGACTTGCCCGATGGTCCGCTTGAATGTTCTGGGTATGCATGGCCATATTGCTGATCAGAAAGACAGGCCGCCCGGTCCCGTCGATCGCATAAGGCATGAGAGATCCAAACGGATATCCCGAGCGCTTTCGAGAAACGGTTGAGAGAGTCGCAATAGTGCAGAGCGAAACGAGAGTGCGCACGCGCTCAGCGTAAGTCGGCTCCGGAAGTTGTGGTATACCGGCATTCGTGTATGCGTGCTTGCGGGAAGGATTCATCTCTGCGGTAGACATTGGCCTTCTGCTCCCTCAGACTATGGTACGGCGATCTCGCTCCGAAGACTCAAATGGAAACGTTTGTCCGGTCGTCGCTTGCATCTGTTCGCGATTATTGCGTTGGCTCGAGTGTCAACCTTTGCACCCGCCAATTGAGCAATTCAGCAGCATACAGAATGTTCTCAGAAGGGCAAGCCAGTTCGTGAATCCAGCCAAACTGCCCAGGACCGTGGCCGGAGGCACCAAACATGCCAAGCACCCTGCCGTCCAAAGTGAGTTTGTAGATCCGGCCCGGATAGCCATCAGACGCAAAGAGTACTTGATGAGGCCCCGGAGTGATGCAGATCGCCCAAGGAGAACCGCTCAACATGGTCTTGTTCAATGGCGCCGGAGCTTCTGTGGTGGAAGGTATTTGGGATGGCATGTTCCCCATCCACGGGCGAATCTTGTGATCGTCTGGCACGTTGATGTGGATCTCGCGCAGAAACTTGCCGTCTCCGTCAAACACCTGAATGCGCCCGTTGCCACGGTCGGCAACATACACGTTTCCGATATCATCCGTTGCGATGCTGTGCGGCGTATTGAACTGCCCTGGACCTGTTCCCGGTTCGCCCCAAGACTTGATCCAGTTTCCGTCTTTATCAATCTTGGCGATCCTGGAATTGATGTAACCGTCGCTGATATAGGTATTACCTGCTGCATCCCAAGCCATATCGGTCACCTGGCGAAACTCCCCATCTATCGGCGGCAGCGGCGGTTTGAAATGCTTGAGCGGACCAGTACCTTCATCGGAGCCCTCCTGTTTGCGGCCGAAGACCATCAATATCCGACCTTCCGGATTGAATTTGATGACCATATCCGATCCCTTGTCGGCGACCCATATGTTGTCTTCCTTGTCGACCTTCACAGCGTGAGCAAAGCTCCATGCATACAGATTGTGTCCGATTTCACGGATGTACTTTCCGTCGGCATCAAACTCGAACAACTGAGCAGCCGCCGCTCCATAGGCAGGGCCAGTTGTGCCACCGCGAGAGAAAACAAAAATATGCCCTTTTGAATTGACTGCTACGCCTGCAGCCTCGCCGAAATACAGTTCCGGCGGCAGCTTAAAGAAATCGGTCTGGGCGTGGAATTTGATTTCCGATGCCGTTTGCTGGGCAATCATCTGGATGGGCAGGCAAAAGACCGCCGCTAATGCGATGCGTATCATTCATCCTCTCCTGGATTAATCCTTCCCCCTGAGATTGTCGCATCAGCAACCGTTTAGCACTGACCGCAAATTGAGTAAGGGAAGTGTAGGGGGTCATACGACCGGAGCGCATCAAGATCAAATCGAGATCTTACAATTTCGGTTCAACGAACAACATGGAAAGTGCGTTTCCAGCGCGTGTCTGGGAAGAAATGGACCAGAACGTGGCCGATCCACGCGAGCTTGTGACCGATTCCTGTTTGTTCAAGTTGTCCATCTGCGGCCTTGAACGACCAATAGTTGAACAGCGGGCGGCCAATTATGTTGGCGCGCGGCACGAAGCCCCAGTAGCGCGAGTCCAGGCTGTTATGCCGGTTGTCGCCCATCATGAAATACATGCCGGGCGGAACCACCAAGTCGCCATCGCGCACATAATTTGAGAAGTTCACAGCCCACGACTCTGTGGCCCCAGTCGCCTCCGACGGGGGAACTGCGGGAAAATCATCGAGGAATTCGTTGAAGTTATCCGTCGTCGTCGGCTGCGCAAACCCAACAGGCTGCGCGACGCCATTCACGATCACAATGCCGTTGTGTAGATGGATATGATCGCCGGGTACGCCAATCAATCTCTTCACCAGGGGAGTGTACTGCGGAGTCCCATCGGCGTCAGTCGCATCAATACCAGGCTGATAAACGGGCTTGTAGAACACCACTATATCGCCGCGCCTCGGCTCGCGATACCTTATGAGCGGCATCCAAGAAGCGGATGGTGCCAGCGTGATCTGGTCGACAAGCAGATGATCGCCCACAAGCAACGTGTTCTTCATCGAGCCTGACGGAATCACACGGTTCTGAGCTAAGAAGGTCAGAATAAATAGGCCCACCACCAGAACTGAGCAGATGCTTGCCAGCGCTTCGAAAGGGGTCTCTTCCCGATTGATGTTGGCGGAAGCTGCGGGCCTCGTTGAAACAGGAGAAATCTTCGTCGCTGGACTCATCCAAAGGCTCCTCAGGAAGGCTGGTTAGCCTCAGGGCGTTCGCGAGCGGTTACTTCAAAAGGGATGACTTCATGTACGTTCGACTGTCGTCGAGTTTGCGTCTTGACCGAAGTCTATCAAATCTCTGTGCAACGTCGACTTTTCCGGATAGTTCGGCGTGCGAGCGGTTAGTGGGCCATCACTGGGAAGTAACGTGATATAGCTCACGATGGGATCCGGATTGTGTCTTGGTCTGTAAGCGACTTGCGATTTCGCATCGACGCCTTGCGTGTGACGAACCTACTCTGGCGGCCGAGGTTTAGACGCTATCGATCCAAATGAGCGGCGTGCACACGGATCTAGCTGTGAAGGGCTCTCGCTCGTGATTGGGATTTAGAGGGAACTTTCAGCTACGCGCGGGAGTATTATCTGATGATGTAAAAGCGCAACCGGACGGAGGATGTATGGATAGATCCGTGCGAGGTGCTTTATGGGCACGTATACGCGATTTTCTTTTTCCTTCAGAGGCCTCTGGGGACGAAACGCGGCAGCAGTATCGAAGCCATCGGCTTCTGCTGTGGATTGTTGCGGGTCTCAGCTTCTCGGCTCTCGGCTGGAGCGCAGGCGGATTCCTGGGCTCGTGGGCTCCACGCACGGCTTGTGCAGTTGGAGCCACCGCGCTCGTCCTGGGCTGGTTGAATCGGCGGCCGGGTGCGGCGCTCGTGGGTGCGGTGACAGCGTCAATCGTCAGCTTGGCTGCAGTCCGAATTGGTGAGTCCTTCTTATCGCCGCTGCTCGCATGGCCGGTGGCTGGCTTGGTCGATCGGCGTGATCGGCGCATTTCGCGTTTCGCCGACGCCGCGCGAGGATCACCTTCATCGTTGCCGCGCCGCTGTTGGGCTCCGTTGGCTTCTCGGCCGGCATGCTGGCCGTCTTTCTGGCCGCGAGGGGACTGAACGATTCGCGAGTGGCGGCACAGATCATGCTCGGCGGCGCAGTCGGCTTCGGATTGCTCGTGATGGCTGGCGCCGCGATCGCCGTCCGCTGGCTGGATGGCAGTCGACGGCAGGAGGGGCGTCATGAGCGATTCATCCAATTTCGCTGCTCGATCGCAGGGGCTTTCTTTGCCTGGGCGCCGGCGCTCTTGCGGCGGCATCGGCAGCGATTCGAGTGGGGGCGCGGCCTCACAACGCGCGCTTGCAAGGCGGCGCCACCCAATCCGTTTGTCGCCGCTGGGAAGCCTCTGCTCGTCGTTGTGGAGGGCGAAGACATGCATGCCATGGTGCGTGCAGGGATCGAGGCCTTGGGAGGACTGGAGCCGCTTCGCGAAGCTGGGCACGCGAGGCGATCTTTCGCGGCAACTACGTTATGTCGCAGCCCTATCCGGTGACGACCGACCCCGAATTCGTCCTGGCGGTGGCGGCCGAGCTGAAGCGCGCCGGCTTGAGTAAGACCAGCCTCTTTGACACTACTGGGACCCGACTGGGCGCGGGCATACAGCCTGAACACATCCTGCGGCGCCTGGGCGTGCTGGAAAAGCTCACGCAGGGCGGCGTGCCGGTTCTCGCCCGGGATTTCCTGGATCCGGACGAGTTCGTCTTTGTCCAGAATCCCGCTTGGCCGATCGCAAAGCCGGTGGCTGTTCACCGTCTTCTGCACGAGGCGCCCATCGTCGTCAGCCTGCCGGTCGTTAAGCGCCATGAGTGGGCGCAACTTCAGTTGCGCTCTTAAAATGCATTTCGGCTCAGTTGCCATGGCTGATCGGATGCTGATTCACGCGAAGGACACGATAGGGCCGGTCAGGGCTTATTCAGCAGCGCCTGGTCCATTTTGCCGATGCGGTCAGGCCGCAGCTCAACGTCGTGGACGCCCGCGCCATCCTGGCGCGCAGTGGTCCGGGGTTAGGCGGAGGCGCCGAGATCGTCCGTGGCGTCAATAAGCTCATCCTCAGCGGCGACATGGTGGCGGTCGACTCCTATTGCGCTCGCCTGTTGGCCCAGCACGACCAGACCTTCAAGTTCGACATGGCCGTCCCGCAGCTGAGACATGCGGCCGCGCTCGGTCTGGGCAAAGCGGACCTCGACGCCGTCAAGATCGTAGAGATCCACGCATGAAACAGAGCGGCTGCGCGGCAGCATGCACATTGGCGCTCGCTCTTTGCGCGTGCCACGGAGCGGGACCCTTGCCATCCGGAGCGACGCTCGGAGGTTTTGCGGACACTGAACAACCGGAAAGCTACACGGGTGCGACACTGTATACATACATGGATGGTGGGGCGGACTTCTACATCAATCAGGGCTTCTCCGTGCTCTACGTCAGGCGGTACGGCCGGGGCAATGAGCGCTTCATTGTAGAACTCTTCGAGATGAAAGACGCGCTGGCCGCGTCACGTGTCTACCAGAATAGCCGGCGCCCCAATGAGGAAAAGGAACTCGCCAGCGGTTGCGTTGCCAGTGTTACGCCAGCCGAGATACAAGCGGCTAAGGGCCGCTACTACTTCGTCGGTCGCAATGAGGATCCGCTGGCGAGCCGAAGCGACGCGCTGATTGAGCTGAGCCGGAGCGTGCTGAACAGGCTTTCAGGGCCATGTGCGCTCCCCGCAGAGAAATGAGCTCTTCAGAGTGCAATGCGGGCGTCAGTCCGGAAAAGACTGCTGAGGCTTGTTAGCCGCAGCAATTCATCCTGAGAGGGTTGTGGCCCATTGGGAGATAACCCCCGTTTTCCCGTTCTGGGGTTACTTCAGCATACGCGGTGATCCAGGCACAACTCAAAGGCCGAGCGGGACAATTGGCAATTTTCCTCAACCGACCGAATGCTATACTTCAGCCTCTCCTCAGGAGGTCCTCATGGCGCGGCGGTCATTTCTTCGCCAGGTGATTGCGTTACCCTTTGCTGGATTGGCGTCTGCGTTGGGTCAAGAAACTCCGCACAAATCCCTGAATATCATGATGAAAAGTGCCTGGGGATCTGATGATCCGACCAAGGCAGCGTTCCCTTTTCTTCACGGCCTTGCGCTTTCTGAAGCGGGACATTCGGTGCAGATCTTCCTGCTTGGTGAGGCAGTTTCGCTGATGCGGAAATCGGTTGCCGCCGCGGTCGTGCCAGTTGGCTGGCCACCGTTAGAGCAGACCATGACGAAAGTTGCTGAAAGACATGTTCAGATTTATGCCTGCGGTGCCTGCAGCCGCGCGCGCTCAGTTCAGCAAACAGACCTGGACCAGTGGGGAGCGAAGTTCGGCAACCCGGCAATCTTCGTTTCGCTCGTGGAATGGGCCAATCACGTAATTACGGAATAACGGGCCGCATTGACGATAGCTTACCCGGAACACTAAATCAGCAGCAATTGTTAGTACTATGGACCTGACAAAAGTCGCTGCGGGAGTATTGTGGGCTATCCGGAGATAACCGCCGCTTTGCCATTTTTTGGGGTTACTTCAGCATGGGGGGGCATTCAGGTGTTATGCGCGAAAAGGCCGAATTGATCGGCCACCATTCGCTCGCAAGTCCAAGAAACTTAGCTGAAGCGGAACACGACGGCGTTCACCGGGATATCGATCTCGAACAACAAATCCCGTGAACCAATATTCAGCTTTGATCCCGTCGGCTTCCTGAAGTACACAAACCCCTCGGCAGAACTTCCTTGTCGTAGAGTGGTCCGGCGCAGGTAAAGCTCGGGCGGCGTCACAGTTGAGCCAGGCAATGAATTACTTTGCTTCTCCTCGCGCGCCTCCTCCTGCTCTCTCGTAGGCGCGTTCAGGTCCTCGTCTCTTATTCGCTGCGAGCTCGACTGCAAGTTTTTGTCCGCCTCCGGGCCCGGTACGGGAACAGCTCCTTGCATCCTGGGATCTCCCTGCGAGCTCGCCGCAACGATGCCCGCTTCCTGTGTCTCTTGGGGCACCTTGCGCTCGTCCACTTCCGCCGCCTTGTCGTAATACGAGAACCGCGTGTGCGCCTGATCCGAATACAACGCGGAGAATTCCTTCGGATTCACTTGCGCCTTGCCTGGACCGGTCTGTTGCACAACGACGAAGACGCGAAAGTCCCGGTCGCCCGTGCTGACAGGCAATCCGTAAGCGTCAGACCAAGTGCAAGGATGAGGTTTTTGCGACCCAGGCTGCAGGAGTAAGATCTGCGATGTGCTGAAGGGGTGCGTTCGCAAGCCCGGGTAAGATGTCGGCGAGGTAATCGCGCACCGGGATTTTGAGACGGCGGCAGCTTTCGATCACGGAGAGGATAGCGGCCACTCGCGGTCCAGCCTGCTCGCTTCCGATGTGGATCCAGTTGCCTCTGCCGAGGGCTATAGGCCGCATAGAGTTCTCAGCAAAATTGTTGCTGAGCTCCAGTTTGGGATAATCGAGGAAGCGGGTCAGCTTCTTCCAGAGGGCAAGCGTGTATCTGCAAGCCTGACCCGGCGCGCTGCTGGGCAGCACCGTCTTGCTCATATCAAGGATGTGAGTGCGGATTTCGTCGAGCAGCGGTGGAGCCTTCTCGTGGCGTAGAACGTGGCGTGCGGCATCGTCCATCTTTTCGTTTCGCGCTTGAGCATCGATCGCGAATAGCTCGTTTATCAGTTCAACTGCACGAACGGACGCGCCATCCTGTTTATTGAGTTTGACCGCATCCACGAAGTACCTTCTGGCGTGAGCCCAACATCCCGCATGCACCATCTTCGGACCGCCCACGCGATCATATGCAGCGTAGCCATCTGTTTGGAGAAGACCTTCGAAGTTGCCGAGGAAGTTCAGCGGGCCCTCGCGTTTGCGGCTCATGCGGAAATCAAAAACCGTCATGCCCTCCGGCGTCCCGTACTGCCAGAGATAAGACTGATGGTTTGTGCCGCTTCCGTCATGTGTCTGTACATCGACCGGAGGGGAAGGCGCATGTATTTCGATAGGATGATTGCGAGCGTGCGCTCGGCGACGAGCAGCACAAGGGGACGCCGACCTTCATCAATCTCGATCGCCCCTATCCAAATCAGGTCTCCTGCTGCTCATCCCGGGGAGATGATCGCGATCGTGCCGGCATGGGGAAATCTTGATCGACGATGCTCTTGACGATGTAAGTACATTTGTACTACCATGGATTGCATGCCGCACTCTGTTCAAGCACCAAAGAAGGTAAAGAAGAGTCAACAGCGCGGGATTCCCGCCCAACAACCCGAGCCCGCCCTCGCAAGTTTCCGAGGCCGGAAGACGGCAACCGGGAATTCGCTTGCTTTGCGCTTCGATCGCGCTCTTTTCAAGAGCCATCCCGAGTTCTCCGGAGACGTAGATGCTTACGTGATTGCCCCCGGCCGCATGCTGGTCGTGGCCCAGATGAAGGCGCCTGGCTCGAAGCACCAAGACCCTGTGATCGCTTCGTTCCTAAGCTTTCTGGCACAGGACATGGAACGCAATCCGAACCGCATTCAGCCGCTCGACGCCAGCTTGATGGCACGCATTGAGAAGCTGACAGTCGGAGTCACGACTCGGTCCGACGAACCTCTGGGAAACGAGGCACTGCTTTAAGTGCAACGAAACGGATGGAATCTCTTTCAGCATCCGCTGTTCAAGGAAAAGTTGGAAGTATTAACAGCGGAAGTTGAGCGCTTGGCGGCTTCTGATCCGGTGGGCTACAAAGCACATCCGAAGACCAAACTGCTCGACACCATCCGGCGCCACATCCTCGAGATCATTCCCGCCAATCCAAATGCTCCCGCGTTTCACCAGGGCAACACCTTGGGAGAGGACAACCGACACTGGTTCCGGGCCAAGTTTCACGAGCGTTTTCGACTCTTCTATCGGTTCTCGAGCAAAGACAAAATCATCGTCTATGCCTGGATCAACGATGAACTGACTCTGCGCAAACGCGGCGCCAAGACCGACGTCTATCAGGTGTTTCAAGGCATGCTCGAAGCTGGCAACCCGCCCAGTTCTTTCGACCAACTGAAGGCGCAATCCCAGGCACTTCCAGAATCGGAGTCGAAAGAAGCATCGGACTCGGATCAGCCGGTCCCAACGACACGCAAGAAATAGAGTATTAGAAGTCGCGGGGAGACACGCACGCTCTCCCGCACCCCTCTCTACCCCACCTGTGCCCCGGTTCTCAAGATGCGAGCGCTTCCCTCCCCGACCGATCGCCGCAATAGCGCCACGTCGTCCCGGGTTTGACCGGCCAGAGCAATTGGCTGTCGCGATCACGGTGAAAGATCATCTGTCCCTTTTAGGGACAGCGCTGAAACAGGCCCATCTCCCGCGCGTCTTCTTCTCGGGCCTGAGAAACTGAAGTTCTCAGTTCTCAGCAATCTCTCCCCGACGATCGTGCCGGACCAACCATCACGAAAGATATTCTCGCCGAGTACAAAGAAGTCCTAAACCTTCTGTACGTTCGCTCCGCAGCGATTGGCACTTTCATCCATGTCAGCTGAGAGCGACGGTTGACTGAGGTTTGGATGAACTATACAGTTAAATCAGCTGAAATGGAGAGATTATGCCAACAACAGGCGGGAACGGCACAATCGTAGTCTCGGCGCTTGGTCTGCGCACCAACCTTGGCAAGATCCTTCGCCGTATGGACGTCGAAGGGCGTTCACTTGTCATCGAAAAGCGCGGCACCCCTACCGCCGTACTTCTGAATATCCGCGATTATGTCAAACTTGCCGCGCCGGAGCCTGAAGTTCTCAAAATCATTGGCCAGGAGGCTAGGCGGAACAAGACCGCAGCTCTGACTTCGCGTCAGATCGATCAGATCATCAAGACGACAAGATCGGAAAAGAAGAAGCGCTGATGCTTGCGTTGCGCCTCGTGATTGATACCAACGTGCTCGTCTCCGCGGCACTCAAACCCGACGGTCTTCAGCGAACCACATTTCTTCTGGCCATCACAAAGCCAGGCCGCCTGTATGTTTCAACGCCGGTTCTCGAAGAATATGCGGAGGTGCTGTCCAGGCCCGAACTGGCAATTCGGAAAGGGTTGCGGCTACAACTACTCCAACTCATCAGGAACCACGGCCATCTGGTCGCTCCCGCTCGCCAGATCGAGGCTGACGAGCGATCCGGACGACAACATCTTTGTTGAATGTGCCGACGCGGCTCGGGCCGACTTTCTGATTACCGGCAATCGTAAGCACTTCCCGGCCTTCTGGAAGAATACGAAGATCGTCACGCCTCGCGAATTTGTCAGCCTGGTGGCACCACATTTGATACCTTGATCCAGTTCTCAGCGCACAGATCATGCGTCTTTGACTAGCTCCCAGTCGTCGAGCGAGGTCCCACGGCTTGCCTTTCGCAAACCGCCCCAGCGGCGCGGAGAATCGAGCCTTCCAGAACCCATTTCGACCGCCTATTTCGGCGACGTGTTTTGAGCTGAACCGAGTTTGACGATTCCTCATCCTGGTTCTGACATCGAATGATCCAAATTCCCCCAATGGGAATCTGATTTTCTCAGTTGTCAGCAATTCTCTCCTCGCATCTTGCATCCTCGGACCAAATCAGCCCCCGCAAACGTGAAAGCTGGTTCATCCTTCGGTCCGGCGTGGTTCCCTCTCCTGGTCTACGTGTTCGAGCACCAGTTCGTCATGCTCCGAAAAAACTGCGCGGCACCATTCCATGTCTCGTAGATTTCCGATCTCCCACCCGAAACATCCCCAAGTTGCTCTCTGGGAAAGGCCGAATAGACCGAGGGGACTGCGCGAACGCAAAACCGCACCATTTTTTCCCCGCTCCGATTTGTCCGCGGTGCGCGTTTTCTGGCGCCTGACTTGGGTTTAGGTGCGGATGGTGCCGTGTGGTGCGTTTGGTTAATATAAACACCATATTCAACATCTTGCACCAACGGTCACGCAGGTGCATAATCGAAGTATGAGAACCAACATCAATCTCTCGGATGACGTCCATCAATTCGCATCGCTCTATGCCGATGCAAACGGTATATCTCTGAGCGCGGCGGTTACAGAACTGATCCGCAAGGCCCAGACGCTCGAGACCGCCGAACCGAAGCCTCCGGTGTTGAAGCGATCCTCCGCTGGTATCCCCCTGTTTCCATCCGACGGTCACAAGATCACCGTGGAAATGGTCAGGAAGGCCGAGGAGGAAACTCTTGAGTAAGACCCGGTATCTCCCCGATGTCAACGTGCTGCTGGCTCTCACCAATGAGGATCATGAGTTCTTTCAAATTGCTACCAAGTGGTTCAAGGGCCGGGGAGATAGCGATTTGTTGCTGTGCCCGCTGACAGAAACAAGTTTTCTCCGACTCTCCTCGACACCGGGCGTGGGCAACAGAAAGCTCCGTGACGCCATCTTTGTGCTTCGCGAGTTGATCGAGACTCCAGGCTTCAGCTATCGGCCAATTCACGACTCATGGCTGAAGGCGACGGCGTCATTCCAATGGAGACTGCAGGGACATAAACAGGTCACAGACGCGTATCTACTAGCTCTCGCAATCAAGGAAAAGGCTGTTCTGGTTACGCTTGATAGGCGTATCCAATCGTGGGCAGATCCGGACTCGAGCAAGTATCTTCTCTCTCTATCCTGAGCCTGCCACATGCCGGCTGCGGCGTGCAGGCCGGATTGTCCCAGGCCTTCCACGCGCCGGGGCCTAAGTGCGGGCGGCAGGGCATCAATATTCATGGTGGGAGAACCCCCGGGCCTCACTTCGGAGAATATGAATTTCTCAGCTCTCAGACAGGCGGCCGCGTTTCCGTATTTCGGATCAGCTTTCGGATCAGCCCGGGAGCTTGTTTTGACGAATTCCCTTCCCTCTATCTCGGCGCGCTCGGCGCGCAAAACCGCAAAGCGCAGATCGCGCAGCGAATGTGCTGTGAATTGACTCACGCAGATCGGAGCATCCTCTCGCAGTTGTGGCGTTGCAGGCCAGGACACAGGAATTAAGGAAATCTTCCACCGCGGACTGATTGAACTCGGCGTGGATAGCCCGACGACAATTGCGGCAGCGATGCGGCGTTTTGAGCGGATGCGGCTCTTGAATGTTGCCCGAAAGCCGGGCGAACTTCTCTTCCGCGGCGTTTCTCCATTCCGCCTCATGGTCGATGATCCCCAG
Source organism: uncultured Acidobacteriaceae bacterium (assembly GCA_963745845.1). GTDB lineage: Bacteria > Acidobacteriota > Terriglobia > Terriglobales > Acidobacteriaceae > Telmatobacter. Next base: position 2,645,612 of record CAVUZE010000008.1, read on the forward strand.
TTTCAGGAGTTGGTCACGAAGGTTGATCAGCGGAAAAGAGATTCGATTGAGTTTGAGAGGCAACTCCGCGCCAAAGAGAAAACGGCAAGGAGCAAGAGCATCGTACCCGTGTATAGGTAGTTCTCTGTACTGTCAGAGCGGCTTGCGAACCGGTTTGCGATACGGAAATCCGAACCTAGCGGGTTTCGATGCCCAAACGGATCTGCTCTCCAAGCTCAGCTTGGGCGACCTGATGATTCGTGGTACTAAAGACTTCCGTTTTGTTACCGTCGAAAAATCAAAAGACAGGGGATAATAAGCGTGTATTGATCTCGCATTACGCTCAAGTGGGGTCGAGTCCTGCCAACGTGTAAGACAATAGGCAATCGATTCGAAAGGACAAAACTTGAAAACGATTCTGAAGTATTCGCTCCTTGCCCTTTCTCTGTCGCTCACTGCTGTCCCCAGCGCGCATGCACGTGACCGTCGCCCCGAACCTGAGGGACCAAAAACCGCTCCCGAAGTTGACCCCAGTCTGGCTGTGAGTGGGTTAGCGCTCCTTGCCGGCTCTCTGGCGGTCGCCCAATCACGACGTTCCAAAGGGTAGTCGGGAACTGAATCGCCATTGCCAGCGACCTGCGCATCGACGCGGAAGAACGACTGCCCGTCGAGAGTCATGGCCAGATTTCCCCGCTTTCTTCTTGGGCGTTTATTTCTGCTCGCGGGCATCCTCGGAACAGACATCTTTCTGCTCGCCGTCACCCCCCACACCTTTCCCTTGCTTGGCCCGTTTGCCCCCTTCGGCATCGCTTCATTCGCCGTCTATTTGGGCCTCGGCCACTCTGAGTTGAAGACACAAAGACAGGAACTGCCTTTCGGCATCGGATTCTTCCTTGCTCACCTAGCGTGTATCCTCACGATCTCGCTCACCGATATTGCAGCGCTGCACAGTTTCGGCTTCCTGGCAACATCGGTCGCAGCCCATCTCGTTCTTCGCGCCCTTCTTCTGGTTGGAGTTGCTCTGCTGGCCCTGGCCTGCATTCCACTCGATGTCTGGGTTGGTGTCCTTCGCAGAACCACGGTGCTCTGGCTCTACGCTGTTCTCGCAGGCGCTCTCGCGTGGTGCCTGGGCTTCACGATGCAATCCCTCTGGGATCCATCCCGCTCTGCACCGGGCCGACTCCTGCAGATCCTCACCTTTCATTCCGTAAAAGCCATCCTTGGCCTTTTCTTGCCTAACATCTACGTCGATCCAGATTCTTTTGTCTTAGGCACACAACGTTTCAGCGTCTTCATCGCCGACCGCTGTTCCGGATTGGAAGGGCTCGGCCTGGTGCTTGCATTCACTACAATTTGGCTCTGGTACTTTCGCAAAGAGAGCCGCTTTCCCCAGGCACTTCTGCTGATTCCCTGCGCTCTGGTATGCGTGTGGCTGTTGAACGTCTTCCGCATTTCCGCCATAGTGTTGATCGGCAACGCCGGATACGGCGAAATTGCCATGGTCGGTTTCCACTCCCAGGCCGGATGGATCGCATTTACCTGCGTCGCATTTACCTTTTCCTTGGCCACGCGCAAACTGGCGTGGGTTAGAAGAACTCCGGACAAGACTAAAGCCCCCGAGGCCGCTGCACCCGGAAACACTATTCCCGGCTCATTTATTTCGGGCGTCGTTTCCTCAGCCACGAGCGGCATCGCGGTCAAATCCTCTTTGATCGAGAAGGAAAGCGACAAATCTGGCGAACCGCCAGCAATCGGCACGTACCTTGTTCCCTTTCTCGCCATTCTCGCTGCATCCTTCCTATCCAAAGCCGCGTCGGGACATTTCGAGTGGCTCTATCCACTGCGCTTCCTGGCCGCAGCCATCGCCATCTGGCATTACTTGCCTGAGTTGAAGCAGATCAATTGGCGCTTCGGCTGGCTCGCTCCCGTCTCCGGAGCAGTAGTCTTCGTGGTCTGGCTCATCCCATCGTTCTGGGCACACAGCACGGAAGCGAGCCCACTGGGCGAAGGTCTGGCAGCACTTCCTCCTGCGGCCCGCTGGTCCTGGATCGCCATTCGCGTCGCCGCAGCAGTCATCACAGTTCCCATCGCAGAAGAACTCGCCTTCCGCGGTTACCTGGCTCGTCGTGTGGTAAGCCGGGAATTCGATTCAGTGCCCTTCTCCGCAGTCACGACTCTCTCGATCGGCCTGTCCTCCGCCGCCTTCGGCCTGATGCATGGCAAGCAATGGTTCGTAGGCACCCTCGCTGGCCTCGCCTACGCAGGCGTCATGAAACAGAAAGGCCGTCTCAGCGACGCCATCGTCGCCCACGCCACGACCAATCTCCTTCTGGCAATGTGGGTTCTCTCTCGCGGCGACTGGTCCCAGTGGTAATAGTGCAACCGACCGCCGTCTGCGGAGATGACCTTCCACTCCTTCGGTCAGATCCATGACCACATCGTCAGACCGGACACGGGAGAGATGCCGGCGGGGAGACCAAACGCTTACGATGCGCCTTGATCCGTGATCGCTTGATCGGTATTGAGATCACGGCGCAGAGGCAAAAAACCCCAGATATCCGTCAGTTGGATGCTCTGGGTTTCGAGAATGAAAGAACCTATTGAGGTCTGTCTTCGGGCTTCGTTTCGTCGCGATTCTTCTCGGGACTCTTCGGACGCGGCCTTTTGTCCGTTGGGTCTCCGGAATGGGTTTCGCCACGGGAGAATGAGGCGAGGGCCTTGGCGCTGAAGGAGCGCCGAATCGCAACACGGCCGATGCGACGTAATCCGAAATAGCGACGTGCGCCAATCCACAGCTATAGATGTGGAAGTAGAGTTGCGGTCCGGTGAATAGTTCCAGAATGAATATTGGTACATAAGGTGGTCCAGCTGTCGCAATGGCATGGACCTAGGAGGAACAGAGATTCCTGATCCCGCAATAAGCAGAGCCGACTAAGCCGCTTCCGACGGATAACTCGTGAACCAGGGCGGAACAGAGAGGAACAATGCACCGGAGAAGCATCAAAAGACCGCTCGGGCGTGCGCGAAGCTGCCGGATTCGTGCTCGATGAAAAAGCAGGATGCCCAAGATCGCAGTAAGACCAAGCGTCGTCGCCTAAGTTAGGTACTGGGCAGGCAGACAAGCAAATCCCGTAAGGAAAGGCCCGCGTCGTCCTCGTGAAAGTCAGCACCCGGGAGCAGCGAAGTGCTGGTCTTTCCCTATATTTCCCAGCAGGCTCCGGTGCCTCACCCGATCCGATGCCAAGTCATGATGGCAGCTGTTCTTTAAATGTCTCCGACGCACGAGGCTGGGATCGCTTCCCATCTCCTCGCCGCGGTCGCGTGCGGCGTCGCCTGAATAAAATCTCGCAGGCAAAATCGGTTGACGGCGACACTTGGATTCCTGGAGCTCTTCCTTTTGTTCGATGCCGTATTCAATTGGAGATGGATGTTGCGATGGGCTCCTCGTGAAAACCGCCATGTGCCACAGGAAGTCCCAACGGCCTTGCTCGCGGGCGCGACTCTGGTCGACGCAGCTACAGCGATCCAGCGTTCCTGGAACAGGCCGGGGGCTGGCCTGGCGATCTGATGCCGAGATTAGTGTCATGGAGAAACCATTCAACCGCGAACGCGACAATCGAGAGCTTGATATCATCGTTCATTGCTGGAGCGCTCTTCGATCAGGGGATATTGCCCTGTTCCCTTATTCAAGCGTCTCGTGCAGGTTTCCCATTCTTCGGACACGCATTGCCCTTTTCGGCAATCAAATTCACAGAGTGCAACCTCCGCTGGAACGCGGTCTATGAGCTGGCGTTTGACCCAGTCTGTGCACCGTTTGAGGATACTCTTCTGGTCTGGCATCTGCGGGTAGTCTCCTATTCATTCGGCTGATTTGGTGAGCGGGGTGGCTGAGTCTCGCACCTATTCATGAATGAAGTCAAGAGTGAGATCATCATCTTGGGTAGTAGAAGGTGTCGGCTCCGTCAAAAGCTTTTTGGCGTACAGCAACTATGTATTCGGGGTGGAACTCCCTTTCGCTCTCTTTGAATAAATACTCTTCATCGCCAACCGCGGCTCGCCAGTAATCTGTCGGGACGGAACTCGGTCCGACCCAGCCATCTATTCGGCCACAACGTCGACCATGATCAACAGCTTCGAACTCCCTTGCGGGAGCGGGGTGCCCAACATAGGCGTCGTGGGTATCTCTTACACAGAGTGACCCCGTAGCCCAGTTGGATGGAGCAACAGTTTCCCAAATATATAAATTCTTTTATTATCTAATGCTTACGAAGATTCAGCGAAAGCAAAAAGGACCGAAATTCCCTGTGAGGAATTTGTTCGGTGGGTTGAAACGTGGGTTGAAATTCAACCTCTTTGAACCAAGCCACTGCTACTCTCGAAGAATATCGCAAACGGAGTGCTGCCGAATCTTCACCTTGCATTTCGCGTTGACGAACGACGCGACTGGAAGCCGATCGGCGCTGCCTTGTGCCGGGCGGCCGGGCGACCAGCGTGGGGATAGAGCGCCGGCAACGAGCAGGTAAGGAAGAACGATCGCGCCGTTCAAGGCACTATCGAGAATCGTCATGACGAGAATACCGGCGAGCGCGATGGCAATCGGCACTTCTTCCGAACCGGCGCATTGCGTCGGCAACCAAACTGTGCCGATGACCGGGCTGATCAGGATCCATCCCATCGTGAGAACGCCGAACATTCCATACATACCGAATACAAGCGTCCAGAGATCCCACGGCCGGACCCCTCCAGCCCGCCACCAGTCCCAATCTCCGGATCCGAACAGAGGCTTATGGAGAGCGGCCCCCATCTGACTCTCATCTCTTCCAAGCCGCCACGCGAAGGACTCTCGCCCAATATTCCTTAAGCCATTTGCGATTGCATGGGCAACAGGATTGGAATGGCCAATCTCCCGCCAGGGAACGACATGCGTAAGCTGCAAGGTGATGAACAGGACCATTCCGCCGAGGAGAGTCGCGATCGTCACTCGGATCAAATTGCGGCGGCTATGGATCGCAAGAGGCAAAAGAAGCACGAACAACAGAATGCTGCCTGCTGACTGGCAAAGGAGAGTGACGGCGCCGAGTGACAACGCTGCCCATTTGGCCGGTATGCCGAGAATCCTGCCGACACTGCGATGAGCCCATAGGGCAAATGCCACAAGAGCTGACGTGGCCATCCAAACCCCGAGTTGGTTCCCGTCCTCAAGAAAGCCGATGGGACGGAATCCGAAATAGCGACGCGCACCAATCCACTGAAACGGCTCGTAGCCATAGATGTGGAAGTAAACTTGCGGACCGGTGAATAGTTCCAGAATGCATATTGGTATATACACGAGCCCAGCTGCCGCAATGGCATGGGCCAGCAGGTGCAGAGATTCCTGATCCCGCAAGAACAGTCGACCGGAGAAATAGGGAACGATCCATGCGAGAAAAAAATATACAGAGCCAACCAAGCCGTATCCGACGGATAACCCGTTCACCAGGGCGGAACAGAGAGGAACGATGCACCAGAGAAGTATCAAAAGATCGCTCGCGTCTGTGCGAAGCTCCCGGATTCGTTCTCGGTGAAAGAGCAGGATGCCCAAAAGCGCAGCAAGACCAAGTGTCGTTGCCTTAGTGAAGAAGTATGTGCCAGGCAGGCAGACAGGCAAGATACTGTAAGGGAAGTCCCCTTTTGTCGCGGTGTAGTCAGCGCCTGGGAGCAGCGCCCAGCCGCCCAGGAAATTAATCAGGATCGCGATTCGTAATGGACATCGTCGGAATAGCAACAGGCTTAGCGGTAACCAAGCGGAAAGAACAACCCGAGGTGGTATGTGCATAAAATACCCAGCTGACTCCGGCGCATTACCCGATGCGATTCCATGTCATGATAGCAACTGTTATTTCAATTTCTCCTACTCACGAGGCTGCACTTCCCATCTCCTCGCCGCGGTCGCGTGCGGAGCCGCTTGGACAAAATCTCGCGGGCATAATCGGTTGACGGCGACACTTGGACTATTGGAGCTTTTCCTATTGTTCGATGCCGTATTTAATTGGAGATGGATATTGCATGTTCCTCGTGAAAACCGCCATGGAACTCATGGTCTACGATCAGAGAACCTTGCCTCAGGAAGTCTCAACGGCCCTGGTCGCGAGCGCGACTCTTATCGCCGCAGCTACAGCAATCCGGCGTTCCTGGAACAGGCCGGGGGCTTGCCTGGCGATCTGCGGCGGTCTGATGTCCGCCGGATTCTGGGCGGTTGAGGTGATCTCTTTGCATGCAATCGACGCGATCCTTGAGCGCTTGGTCGATCCAATGTCGATCATTGCTTTCGTGTGGATCGTGTCATCCGCTTTCATCCTGCTTGGCGTGATGTGGGATGCCAAGGCATTTCCTCGGCGGAACACTGAGCCCATGGAACTCGACGCCCCGTCTCTGAAAGCGCACCAGTGACTGCGCGTGTAACGGATTCGGTCCATTCGGTCCATTGAATGAGAGAGCACACTCATCGCGTGGACAAGCCAGGGACATCATCAAGTCTAGACAATTGGATCTTCATCAGATAACCGGGAAAGGTAGCAGCGGAAGCCTTCCTCGCATGGATCGCCCTTCAGATACCTAGACTCCCAACGCAGAAGGCTTCGAGCAGGAATACGTATGCGATCCGGGTTCTCATGCCTACCTCCCTCAGCAGCGCGATCTGTGCAAAATGCTTGTTTGATCAAGTCCCAATTCTTGGGAATTGTCGATTTCGACCTAGGCTCGCAGCGGATGCACTCATCGCACTCCCGGATTTCTCGGGAGAATAGGGGGGATTCAAACGTAGGATCGAGGTTTCGATCGATCCGATGACGACAGTGCGTTTTCGATATGAAGACGCCCCTCCCACCGATTCGCGCGCATAGGAGGTGCGCCTGAAGCCGGAAATCACGCTTGGAACCGATTGACTACTAGTTCTTCGGCGCAGACGTGCCATTGAAGAACGGACCAATCTCCGAACGGGGCTGCGATGGCTCCAATGAAACCGTCATGCAGCTTCAGATCTCGGAGCATCCAGTGTGATACGTGTAGTTCACCGTTGGCGCCCTTCAGGCCTTCCAATTGAGCGGATTTTTGCGATACGTCGACGGTGTCCAACCCGCGCACGATTCCAAAACCTGCTGCTTTCAGCACCGCTTCCTTCCTCGTCCAGAGACGTAGAAAGATCCGAACTTGTTCCCGCTGCGTCACGGCGGCCGCAATCATCGCAGATTCATTCCTGGTAAAGTTTGCCGATGCGATGTCCAGAGCATCGATATTATGTTTGACCGCCTCAGCGTCGATGCCAACTTCCCCCATCGTTGTAAATGCGATCAGTCCCAGCTCTTGAGCGTGCGTTAAATTGAAGTACAGACCGGAGGAATCGGCGAGGCGTGGCTTGCCATATTCGCCGCTTGTCAATACAACTTCCCTCGGAGCCTTGTTGAGATACCAACCCAGCCCCAATCGCAGGAATGCTCGGCAATTCCGAAAGCGGGACGCATCTCTTGCAGAGACAAAGCGGTTAGCCCGGGCTCGCTCTTCAACAGACAAGATTTCGTCCAGGTTCAATCCAGGATTTAGCGGAGTGTCGAGTTGAAGTCGCCAAACGTCGATCACTCCCTGATCGGGTTTCTCCCGGCATGGCAGGTCGGTGTTCATGAAATTTCTTTTCGTCTCTATCCCAGATAGGTGGCACCTTCTGCTATCATCGCGCCTAGATTCGCCATCTTAACTCCTCATCGGACAGAAATCTAGGATTGTTGATTTGCCAGAAGAAGCCCAATGAAACTGGAATTGGGCCTGTGAAAGCGCCATTAGCAGAAGGCATTGATAGGAGCGGCGACGACTCAGAGTTTAATCTCACGTTTGTCTGTTCATTGCACTTGTCCGTATTCAACTCCGCGCATGCCATCCCAACTCTTGCCCGCATGCACACGAACTTTCGCGATAAGCTGATGACAAGCTCTGCAAGTGTGGAGGCCCTAGCTGAAGGGGTCACGTGTTACTAAATTGCGCACTAGATCTTAGTAAAATTGCGCGGTGAGTGTTATATGCTCTGGTCCACCGGCTCAAAGCGGAGGTGTCACGTGGTTCGCAACTTAACGATCTCTCTCCTTCTAGCGATCGGTACGATTCTGTGTGCGCCGGCACAGACACCCGTTGTTTCAAGTTCACCGGGGAGCAACGGCGCTACTGCTTCGGCGGGCATGAAGACTTACACAGTCCCTTCCGGAACCAGGATACTGCTTTCGCTTAAGAATGAAGTCAGTTCGCGGGTAGCAATGCCTGGTGACCCAGTGTATCTCGTATCCGATTTTCCGGTGGTTGAGGACGGCGCCGTCGTGCTCCCTGCAGGTATGTACGTCAGGGGGTCCATCGATCATGTCCAGCGGCCTGGCAAGATTAAGGGACGCGCGCAGCTTCAGATGCACTTCTCATCAATGATTTTCCCAAACGGTGTTGAGATTTCCCTTCCCGGCTCGCTCGACAACGTCCCGGGATCAACCGGGGCAAAGGTCGAGAACTCAGAAGGCACCGTCGAGCAGGGAGCGACCAAAAGTCATGATGCCCAAACAATTGCCGGCACTACCTTGGAAGGAGCAGGCGTCGGGGGCCTCGTCGGACTAGGAACCGGGAATACAGCGACGGGAGCCGGAATTGGTGCAGGCGCCGGAGCAACGGTAGGTGTTTTGACCACGCTCCTTACACGCGGCAACGACATTGTGTTCCCACCAGGTACGACATTGGAGATGGTGCTCAGCCGACCAGTTATCGTCCGGCAGTCTCAGTTGACCGGCATGCCCGCCTATACCGGCATGACATCTGGCACACCCATGCCACACAACTAGGACGAAACAATCGTGACCGATGCACGTCGCACTATCGCATCTTCAAACGCGCGCAGCAGGTAAACACCGGCGATCACGCATAGCGCAAAAATTCTTTGCGAAAATTACCCAATATTCCAAAATGAGCGCTCCTGTGACGGTATGCTTGAAATGAATCACCTGAGCCCTCAGTTAAGCGCCTGAGCTACTGTTTGCCAGCTCAATGTTCGATCAATCTATCGTCCGACTGCAATCTATGCATTGCCGGATTTCTTCAGCGGAACTGTAATCTCTGCAAATTTCTCCTTCCTGCCTTGGCACAACAATCCTTTCGCGGCACATGTAGATCCTTAGGAATCCTGTCACGGTGTCTTCAGCGCACTCCATGCAGATCGTTGTTGAGTGCGTGCGAGTGCCCGCAACCAAATCTCGTGAGGAAACAACCATTGGCTCTAAGGCCTGTCAGAAAAGCGCCGATCGAGAGCTTCATTGGAGATGGAGGCGTGGATAAAATCTTGCCTTGTTCAAGCAGCGATGCAGCGTAGGTTCTTGCTGCCTCCAAACCCATCTTCTGCTTCAGATACGGCGTCCCGACAGCACTTTACAACTCGCCACACTCAAACTTTGGTAACTAGATCCTTCACATCTCAAGTTTGCTGTTTGAATTACTCTGGTTACCACTAAAGTAGTATTACCAAAAAGTCTCGAATTCATTTAGCCCATCGAGGGTATTCGAACCAACCCCGGTCAGGATTCGGCAATGGAATTAATGAATGATCCACGTTCGCCGATCGAGCTTGAGCCAGAGGATGCACAACATTCCAGGCGCAACGCCTGCCTGCGCAGAGCTCGTTCCTGCCCCATCTCGTTTAGGAGTCTGAACAATGAAGAATTTTTCGGTCCTTTTTCTTTCCGTCATGATGGGATTACTGATTCCCGCCTCCGCCCAGTCGGTCATCAGTTACCCGAACGGCTTCGCCAGTTCTTCGGGACAGATATATCTCGGGGGAAATGTGGCGTTATCCGGTTCGTCTATACATCTGGTTACAAGTGCGACGCACACTGCGGGTAATGCGTGGTTCGAGACACCTGAAAACGAACAGGCTTTCACGACCACGTTTACCTTCCATATTGTGTGTACGGAAGATCCAACTGACTGCGCTGGAGGCATGGGATTCCAGATGATCTGCTCGTGCGCGGGAGGCAATCCGACTTACAATCTGAATACCGGAGGGAATGATGCCGGTTTCACGTATAGCGGCTATTCCGGCGCGCAATTCTCCTTCTCACAATGCGTCGCGCCGTTCACTCCGTCCAATCCATACTGCATCAATGGCGATCTAACCCAACTGCCCGATAACATTATCGTTACGTTTAATAACTACGACAACGCCACAAGTACTCCCGGTGTCAGCCTCACTGCGTATGCTCAAAATGGAGCCTTCCCGGTAGGGCCGGTTACCACTGAATACAATATGGCTCCTTCCGGCATTGATCTGAATAGCGGCGATGAGTTCAGCGCCACCCTCACATATAATGGATCAACACTGACGGAAAGCCTAACCGATACCGTAACCAGCGCAAACTATACACGTACCTACACAGGGATAAATATCCCGGGGGCAATCACAGGCGATACAGCCTTGATAGGATTTAGCGGCGGTACAGGTGCAGGAAAAGACGACGTATATGTTGATACCTGGACCTACACCGTGGAGTCACCAGGGCAGGCAGCAGCTGCCGCCCCGACATTCTCTCCTGGCTCTGGAACGTATTCAGCATCGCAGAATGTCACACTGTCAACCACATCATCGGGAGCAATCATTTGTTACAACACAACAGGAAGTCCGGCAACAAATGGCTCAACTGGTTGTGCTTCCGGAACTCTGTATGCGGGACCAGTCACAGTCTCATCCAGTGAGACTCTATACGCGGTAGCTGGAGGAACAGGATATAGCGATAGCTCTGTTGCCAGCTCCACGTATGTTATACAGCCTACGGTCTCCACGCCAACCTTCTCACCTGCTGCCGGCGCCTATGCCTCCGCGCAGTCGGTGACCATCTCCGATGCCACCTCCGGCGCAACCATCTACTACACCACCAACGGAACTACGCCGACCACCTCCTCAACCCCGTACACCGGCCCGATCACGGTCAACTCCACGGAGACCCTGCAGGCGATCGCGGCAGAAACGGGCGACACCAACAGCGCGGTCGCGTCTGCCGCCTACACCATAACCTCCACGCCACCTACGGTCTCAACGCCGACCTTCTCACCGGCCGCGGGGGCCTATACCTCCGCGCAGTCGGTGACCATCTCCGATGCGACCTCCGGCGCAACCATCTACTACACCACCAATGGAACTACCCCGACTACCTCCTCGACCCAGTACACCGGCCCGATCACGGTTAGCTCCACGGAAACCCTGGAGGCAATCGCAGTAGAGACGGGCGACAACAACAGCGCGGTCGCGTCCGCTGCCTACACCATAACCTCCGCACCGCCACCTACAGTCTCAACGCCGACCTTCTCACCTGCTGCGGGGGCCTACACCTCCGCGCAGTCGGTGACCATCTCCGATGCCACCTCCGGCGCAACCATCTACTACACCACCAACGGAACTACCCCGACTACCTCCTCAACCCCGTACACCGGCCCCATTACGGTAAGCTCTACGGAGACGCTGCAAGCGATCGCAGTAGATACGGGCGATACCAACAGCGCGGTCGCGTCCGCTGCCTACACCATAAACTCCGCACCGCCTACAGTCTCGACGCCGACCTTCTCACCCGCCGAGGGGGCCTACGCCTCCGCGCTGTCGGTAACCATCTCCGATACCACCTCCGGCGCAACCATCTACTACACCACCAACGGAACTACGCCCACCACCTCCTCAACCCAGTACACCGGCCCGATCACGGTCAGCTCTACGGAGACGCTGCAGGCGATCGCGGTAGAAACGGGCGACACCAACAGCGCGGTTGCGTCTGCCGCCTACACCATAAACTCCACGCCACCTACGCTCTCAACGCCGACCTTCTCACCGGCAGCCGGCGCCTATATCTCCGCGCAGTCGGTGACCATCTCCGATGCCACCTCCGGCGCAACTATCTACTACACCACCAACGGAACTACGCCCACCACGTCTTCGACCCAGTACACCGGCCCGATCACGGTCAGCTCTACGGAGACGCTGCAGGCGATTGCGGTGGAAACAGGCGACACCAACAGTGGGGTCGCGTCTGCCGCTTACACCATAAACTCCGCGCCGCCTACGGTCTCAACACCGACCTTTTCACCTGCCGAGGGAGTTTATGCCTTCGCGCAGTCGGTGACCATCTCCGATACCACCTCCGGCGCAACCATCTACTACACCACCAACGGAACTACCCCGACCACCTCCTCAACCCCGTACACCGGCCCGATCACGGTCAGCTCAACGGAGACGCTGGAGGCGATTGCGGTAGACACCGGCGATACCAACAGCGCGGTTGCGTCCGCCGCCTACACCATAGACTCCACGCCACCTACGCTCTCAACGCCGACCTTTGCACCGGCAGCGGGGGCCTATATCTCCGCGCAGTCGGTGACCATCACCGATGCCACCTCCGGCGCAACCATCTACTACACCACCAACGGAACTACGCCGACCACCGCGTCGACCCAGTACACCGGCCCGATCACGGTCAGCTCTACGGAGACGCTGGAGGCGATTGCGGTAGACACCGGCGATACCAACAGCGCGGTTGCGTCCGCCGCCTACACCATAAACTCCGCGCCGCCTACGCTCTCAACGCCGACCTTTTCACCGGCAGCGGGGGCCTACACCTCCGCGCAGTCGGTGACCATCACCGATGCCACTTCCGGCGCAACCATCTACTACACCACCAACGGAACTACGCCGACCACCGCGTCGACCCAATACACCGGCCCCGTTACGGTTAGCTCAACGGAGACGCTGGAGGCGATTGCGGTAGACACCGGCGATACCAACAGCGCGGTTGCGTCCGCCGCCTACACCATAAACTCCGCGCCGCCTACGCTCTCAACGCCGACCTTCTCACCGGCAGCGGGGACCTATACCTCCGCGCAGTCGGTGACCATCTCCGATGCCACCTCCGGCGCAACCATCTACTACACCACCAACGGAACTACGCCCACCACCTCCTCAACCCAGTACACCGGCCCGATCACGGTCAGCTCAACGGAGACGCTGCAGGCGATCGCGGTTCACGCAGGCGATACCAACAGCGGGATCGCGTCCGCCGCTTACACCATAAACTCCGCGCCGCCACCTACGGTTTCGACGCCGACCTTTTCACCTGCCGCGGGGGCCTATACCTCCGCGCAGTCGGTGACCATCTCCGATGCCACCTCCGGCGCAACTATCTACTACACCACCAATGGAACTACGCCGACCACCGCGTCGACCCAATACACCGACCCCGTTACGGTTACCTCAACGGAGACGCTGGAGGCGATTGCGGTAGACACCGGCGATACCAACAGCGCGGTTGCGTCCGCTGCCTACACCATAACCTCTGCGCCGCCACCTACGGTCTCGACGCCAACATTCTCGCCCGCCTCGGGCGCCTATACCTCCGCGCAGTCGATAACCATCTCCGATACCACCTCCGGCGCAAGTATCTACTACACCACCAACGGAGCTACACCGACCACCTTGTCGACCCAGTACACCGGCCCCATTACAGTTAGCTCAACGGAGACGCTGGAGGCGATTGCGGTAGACACCGGCGATACCAACAGCGCGGTCGCGTCCGCCGCCTACACCATAAACTCCACGCCACCTATGCTCTCAACGCCGACCTTCTCACCGGCAGCGGGGGCCTATACCTCCGCGCAGTCGGTGACCATCTCCGACGCCACCTCCGGCGCAACCATCTACTACACCACCAACGGAACTACGCCGACCACGTCTTCGACACCGTACACCGGCCCCGTTACGGTTAGCTCTACGGAGACGCTGCAGGCGATCGCGGTAGGTACCGGCGATACCAACAGCGCGGTCGCGTCCGCTGCCTACACCATAAACTCGCAACCTAACTTTGTGCTTACTGCTTCGTCATCCTCGCTTACGGTCAGCTCCGGCGACCAGGGAACACTCATGCTGACGTTGACGCCAGTGCACGGGTTCGACTCCCCCGTGAGCCTGGCATGCTCCGGGCTGCCCGGTGGGGTCACATGCGACTTCGAACAGCAGACAGTGACACTCTCGGGTGGAGCGGCATCGACCCAACTCACCATCTCCACTAGCGCGCTGGCTTCTGATTCAAAGCGGGAATCCCGACCATTCTTCCCGCTGGCAGCTCTGGCTATGACGGCGTGGCTTTTCGGGCGGAGAAAGCGACGCGGCGCTTATCATTGGCTATTGCTGGCGGTAGCTTACGGCAGCCTAGGGCTTCTCGTTGGCTGCGGGGATCTCGTCAGGTCATCCACATCTACTTCGACGCCCACTAGTTCGATGGTGACAGTAACGGCAGCTTCCGGAACCCTACAGCAGCAGACGACGATTGCGCTCACGATCAATTAGGACCGTGAGCAAAACCCATGGCGCTCAGAGCATCAAATCCTTCTCGATGCTTTGTTTGGCTGTGCCAAGACGATTTGCGGCTGCGAGAAACAGATTGAGGTGTCCTCTCGGAAAGCTGACCCGCTGACCCGAATGATCAAGCGGAATCAACGCGGAGTTGAATCTGGCCCAGCGCGCCTAACATTTTCCAACGCCAGCGCAGCATATCCGGTCGCAGCGTCGCTCATGAAGCGGCCAACGTCGGGGTCGGGGTCGGGTGATCCGTTTAGCGAAGAAGCCCACCAACTCCCGTCCTTTTCCTGATGCGCTGAAAGCCACTGCAACCCGCGGTTCAGCACAGGGTCCAATGGTTTGACTCCGTCTTCCTCCAGAGCCAGAACGACGAGACCGGTTGCGCACCCATCGCTCCCCGCCGTGTTGCTCAACTGTTTCCAGTGGTCCAGCAAGTAGCGCCTCATACCAGGCTGCTGGTCCAGAGATGGAAGAGCCCAGCCTCCATCGTGCAGCTGAAGATCATCTATCTTCTCGATTAGCTTTGTGCGATCGGCCGACGCCAGCAATTCGGGCATACGGGCCGATGCCCACAGCACATAGAGCTGACTCATCAATGGCTGAACCGCGTACTGACGACGGAGATATTCCTGCAGGCGACCTATATGCTCGCGAACCCCTGGCTCGCTGAGGTAGTCACCTGGGGTATTACCAAGAGCGACAGCCATCAGTGCCGCGCCCTGATATCCCGATTCCATCGATTCCCACGGAGCCAAATGAAAATCCTGCCAATTCCATCCGCCCGCGTCCACCCCCGACTTTTCCTGCAGCGCCCATGCGTTGTTGAAGGCAGTCTGTGTCACAGATCTGAGCTGCCCGTGCGCACCGTCGTAGGCGGACAGGATCACAGCATTCAGTACCGCTTCTGTCGCATGGGACTGCGCAGATTTTCCCAGACCGAAGGCCGCGTCGGTGTAATACGGAGTCATTCGAGACCAATCCGTGACCCGCTTCTCAACGCTAGCCAGCATCGTCATTTCGGTGGCAGTCATTCCCTTCTCGCCGAGTTGCTGCCGAAGCGCTGACCGCACCAGCGCATACGGTAAAACGGTGTGGCAGGAAACGCAGACTGTCCCCTGGTCCATGTGAGCCGATGGCCAGCTCTGCCACCATACTTCACGTGCGTCCAAATAAGTTGCGGCGGCCGCAGGACTCCAGCTTTTCAGATAGCTGGGAAGGGTGGCAACGGAAGCTTCTTTCGCGCGGGGTGCTCTCCACGTACCGATAACGCCGACGGAAAGGGCCACAACGAAGAATACATATAAGACCAGGACCCGGATTCTCAATGCCTTTACTCCTCACCGCGCGCTCTGTGCTGTGCGAAATGCGTGTTCGATCAAGCTTCAATTTCGGAGTTGTTGATTCGACCGCTCGCATGAGGCGCCGCGTTCCAACCCATAAGTGGTACTTGCTAGATTCTATGGCACCAAAATTCGACAGCACCGAGCACTGAAACATAATCCGGCAACCGACGGCCATTCACCGCAAGACTCCCGATCAAAGATGCCTCGCAGCATTTTAGCCGGCATCGAAGCGTTGTACTCAGCCCGTCTACCTCCAATTGATGAGTCAATTCGGCCGCGTTCCCTGTCGATAGGAGATTCCGCTGTCTAAGATTCGCCAACAAAATCCGACAAGAGGAAGTCACGGCAAAAGGACGACTCCAGCGTTTCGCCTTCGCGCCTGGCCAGCCCTGGCTTTCCTGTCAAGCCGCGCGACTTGTTGACGCGAATCCCTATTCCCCGAGTCTGATTCCCTATTCCCCGAGTCTCCGGAGACACTCATCTCCTGGTCATCGATCAGTTTAAGAAGGGCCGTCGCTATCTTCGCATTCGACTCCGGCGAGAAATGTCCGTCCGGCGCATAATTTCTGAGGTTGTTCGCCGGAACGATATTCCCGCTGTACACGTACTCGATACGATCATGAGCCAGCGTGGCTCTAAGCAGAGGCATGAGCACCCCGCCGTATCCGTACTCTTCAAACAAGACAACGATCGGTCGTTTGCCGGATTCGCGGGCAAGTTTTGCGAAACTGCCGATCAGTTTTGGCAGGACATTGACGATGTCCGGCGCATCGAACTTTCCATCGTTTCTCTGGAGCTTCGCCGCGCGTCTGCGGCTCACGTACTGACCAAAGCCTCGCCGGATCATGCGGGCTATCACGCTCCTGTCGGCGGGATCTTCTGCAGTGAGCGCGTGCACGTAAAAATAATCGTTTGCCTTGAGCTCGGCGAGCCAGTCGTCCCATTTTGCCCGGTCGGAAAGAATCCGCCTAAGGTCGTCAGGCGACCGGACGGAAGGTTCATGCGCGATTAAGTTGCCAGCCGGGCCAAGCCGGTAACGTGGAAACGTAAATGGTTGCAAGTATTCGAAACTCGTCGTCACACCCCATATCGTTTCCATCCGAGGGAGAGTGGAAGCAGTGACTCCTATGATCTGGATATCGTGGCGGTCGTCTCCGAAGGTGTTCTCGCTGACGAAACAGGCGTAGCTGTGGTTCACGGGCGCTCCAGGTCCGAGATACTCCTCTACGTCAACGGCCGGATCAAGCTTCCTGAGAGAATCCGACAATTGACCAGAGAACGAATTGCCGAAAATACTGATCCCGAGCTTGCCTTTGACATTCGGGACGGTACGGCGGCAATCGGAATCGATCCACCCGGCGACCACAATGGGCCCGCTTCGCTCATCATCCGGTTTGATCAACGCGCGAAGTTTGCCCTCTATGGATCGACCGTAATTGAAATATCGCTGAAGAGCTGAAGGTTCAACGCGCGGGTCGGCCGGCATTCGAGACATCGCCCCCAAGGCTATGTCGAGCGCCACAAGCGAGACCAGGGTCCATAACGAAACAGCGAGATGCGGGGCGGCCGTACGCGACTGGGGAGATTGGTCTGGCACAATAGAATCCTCAGAACTGGAAATAAAGGAATTGAACCGGTGGACCGCTGGAACCGACGACTATGACGAACAGCAGTGCGGCATACAGGGCTCCACTAAGAGCGGGCGGCAGCACTACGGCCTCACAGCGGGCCAGAATTTCGTTGCTGCTTGGCATACTCCAGACGCCGGCGAAACAGAGCGCAATCAGACCGGCCCATTTCCCTCCGCTACCGAGGTGCAAAGAACTGAAAAAAGCCCCGTCAACTTGCACGCCATGCATTCCGGTCATCCCGCCGAGAACCTGCACGGCATCACCGACAGACGCGGCGCGAAAAAAAACCTGTGAAACAAGCACGGTGCAGTATGTTAGCAATACGTTGAATACAGTGGAGGACCAGTGGGCGACTTCCGTCCCTTTCACGGGAGGACGAAACACACGCCATGCATGATTGACCGTCAAGTAAAACCCGTGAAGAAGGCCGAAGGCCAGATACTGTAATCCGGCACCGTGCCAGATACCGGCCAAGCCCATGGTATAGAACATCGGCACCGCCACCATGGTTGCGAATCCACGCGGGGTCGCGACGGCTTTGCGTGAAGCTTCGAGCCCGCGAGCAATCCGGCGGCGCATCACCCATTGCACCGCCGGATTGTAGAGATAAACTCTCAGATAGCGCGCTAGCGTCATGTGCCAGCGCTGCCAAAAATCAATGATCGACCTGGCCTTGTAAGGCGAATTGAAATTGATCGGAAATTGAACGCCAAACATCCGTGCGAGCCCGACGGCCATGTCCGAGTAACCGGAAAAATCAAAATAGATCTGAAGCGAATAAGCGAGTGCGCCAAGCCAAGCCGTGGGCAAGGCAACTCCTTGCGGCTGGCTGAACACGGCGTCGGCCAGCGGCGCCAGGTTATCCGCGACGAATCTCTTCTTCGCCAGACCGATGACGAAGAGCACAACTCCGGCGCTGAAATCGTCCGGATTCAGCCGGTAGGTTTCCGGGCGCGCGAACTGTGGCATTATTTCGCGGTGATGAAGAATCGGTCCGGCGATGAGATGGGGAAAGAACGTTGCGAACAAGGCGTAATTTACGAAACCGCGTTCTTTGACGTGCCCTCCGCGCATGTCAATCAGGTATCCAAGCTGGGTGAACGTGAAGAAGGAGATTCCCAAGGGCAGGATGACGCTGTCGCCTGAGTGCGGTAAATGAATACCCAGGAAAGCCAGCCATCCCAGCAAGGGGAAGAGATACTTGAAGTAAAAGAGGGCGAGAAGATTGACGACGACCGCAATTGCCAAGGTCGCCGACTGCAGCGCCGTGCGTTGCGAGAAGTAATCGATCAGAATACTGAAAGTGTAGTTTGCCGCAACGGAGGCCGCCAGGAGGATGAGGAAAGGCGGATTCCAGTTGGCGTAAAAAATGCCGGAGGACACAACCAGCCACACGGCGGCGGCACGCGGTCTGGCGGCCCCCAAAATGAAGTAAACAACAAGAGTGATCGGGAGAAACAGGAATAGGAATATGGCCGAGTTGAAGAGCATAGAGGAATCCTCACGGGGGCGATTTCAGTTCCAAAGGCTGTTTTGCGACTATAACTCTGTCAAGGATGCGGCATTCGCTCGGAGATGCGCTGCACGATCTCACGCATGTTTGCGAGCGATTTTGATGTCTGACGTTCTGAACTTGATTCCGAATCGCGTTTCAACCGCGACCATATTGGCGATGTAGTTGAAGAGTCCGAGTCGGGAATGTCGTAGCGAACCGTTCTCATAATTAGAGAGATTGTGTCGCCAGACAGCGGGAATGGCACCACGCTCCTTCAGCCGCAGCGCATCGTCCTAAAGGGCCAAACGGGTTTCTCGCTGTGCCCTGCCGAGATCAATGTTGTCGAGTCCGTTGTCGCTGTTGTCGCCGTCCCACACGGCAAGCAGTGGAAGCTCGTCACTGTCGAATTGCTTTCGAGAGGCCGACGCTCCTGACGCCGAAGGACATGAGCAGGGGCAAATATGCGACCCGGATTCCAATCCGTCCTCCCCCCATCAGCACGATTGGCAGGCTTGGACACGTTTCTTGACTCGGGAGACTAACTCGTCCAAACGAGCAAGTCGCCTTTGGCACTTGTGTCGTGAAGCTTTCGCAAACATCCTTGGACGTCATCTGTTTGGGGACCGAGCCAATTACATTCCATATCGCTGGCTCTGACCAACAAAGTGCCGAGTTTGTTCAGAATGTTGAGGCATTCTTCAGCGCGGGCGATCTCGTCCGAATGAAATTCGAACGAAAGCAGTGGGATTGCGGAACTCAGCCCACCTAGCACGTCTACCTCAAAGCCCTCCACGTCGATGTTGATGAAATAAGGAGTTCCGTGCAGGTCTATGAGCGCATCAAGCGTAGTTATTGGCGTCTTCACCGCCGTCATTCCTCTATCGAATCCGTATACTTGCTTGTCCCATTCGGCTCTTACGCTGCCGGTCGCATCGCTGCCATGGATGTATAGGTCGATGAACCCGCTGGCATTGCCAACGGCACTCTGCACGAGATGGCAATTCTTGTTCTTGCCAAAAGCGTATTTTAGC
Organism: uncultured Acidobacteriaceae bacterium; assembly: GCA_963745845.1. Lineage (GTDB taxonomy): Bacteria > Acidobacteriota > Terriglobia > Terriglobales > Acidobacteriaceae > Telmatobacter. The sequence continues at coordinate 2,665,480 of CAVUZE010000008.1, forward strand.
GTCGGATAGCACACTGGATTAGGTTCAACCGAAACGACACGAGAACCGCAAGCGAGAAGCACTTCGGCTTTCTCGCCAAGATTAGCCCCGATATCGAAACAAAGTGCCCCGTATGGAATAAGCGAAGAATAAAAGGAAATCTCGCGGGCGTGCTTTTTACGTGCATCGCGATTACAGGATCTATAAGCCGCGCGAGCGAGCGGGAATATCCCCCACTTGTGGAGGACGGTTTTTGCCCGATCTTTAGTAGATAGATACATCAGCAACTCCTCTTCACTTCACGGCAGGAGCGGGTGTTCATCAACCGATTACACGCCCTCCGACTTATTGGCGCAAACAGTGGATAGCTTGTAAAAGTGGAAGATTTTGCGAACTTCCAAGCATTTCGCAATTTATTCCATGCTGGGCAAGCGGTGGAAAGAGAAAGCATGTTATCTCCGTTTGCCCTGCGGAAACTTGCGATAGGGCATCTCTCGCGCTTGAGTTTCTAGCATCTTGCCAGTCAATTGCTCGAAGGTGAGACGCTTGCCAACGATCTGGCAAACAGCAGCATCTAAACGAGCAAAGTCTGAAAGCGGTTTGCCATCAGCGTCTTTGCGGAGATTGAACCGGAATGCCTGCTCGTCCAAGTACCGGAACAGATGAAACGGTTCGACGCTGACATAGGTTCCGCTGATGTCGCGCTTCGCGAGGCTCGAAAAGTTTTCAAAGCCGTTTGTGTGAACGCGGCTATCGACGTACTTGATGGCATGATCTACGACTTGATGGGCGTACTCCCCGGCAAGTCCTTTACAGGAGAGCATTCGTGTAAAGAGCGGAACCGGCTTCGACGTGCTTTTCTCACTTCGGTCTGGAGGGACTTCTTCTTCGGGATCGGAATGACTGTCGTGCGGATCGTACCACCGCGCTCAAGTATCCCTATGACGGCAGTCTTATCCTTTCCGCCCGTCCCAATGATCCGCCGTTGACGTTTGCTGACGTGGATGTTTCGAGCCTTGCGCCGATGAAGGTCTCATCGGCTTCGACTTCCCCCGATAGTTTGTCGATGCTCCCCATCGTCAAGGCATGCCGGATGCGGTGATCCATGAACCATACAGTCTTTTAGCGCGGGAGACTTCCCAAGAACTGATACCGTTGCGGTCATTCACCACCTGCCACATCGCGGCAAGCCACTTGTCGAGTCGAGCGGACTATCCTCGAAAATGGTTCCCGTCTTCACCGTGAACTGACGGCTGGCGTGCCGTGCTGTGCACTGCCAGCGATTGAATTTCTCAAGGAACGAGACTTGCTGCCGCAACGTGGACACTCGGCACCATCCGGCCAACGGCGTGAGATGATCCATTCACGGCAATTCGTTGGATCGGAGAAGAATACAATCAGCCGCCGGGGAAGGCTCGCTCGGCGAGGAGGCGAATCTGCTCAGTTCGTCTTGCGAACTCGCGCTCGAAGGTGTGGTCAGCGGCGAACCTGAGCGCGCGCAGCGCCATCTCGCCCATGGCCCCAGGCGAAGCGGCCGCACGTTGAATTTCGGCGGCCAGCAGATCGGGGCGATTGAGCGGAGAGAGCCATCCGGCACCCGAGTGCTGCACCACGCCTGCAAAGGCGTCGTTCGCATAGCCCGCGATCGGCACGCCACAGGCCATGGTTTCGAGATAAGTGCACGATGGGTCGCCCTGGGGATGGCAGCAAACAAAGAGGTCGATGGAACGTTTGACCAGAGGCACCAGTTCGCATGCGAAGTCGAGCACGCCTTCTAGGTTGATCTGGGCACTTAGGTCGTGAGCGCGAATTGCCTGCTCCAGGCTGCCGGCGAGATTTCCGTCGCCGCAAATAGACAGGTGAAAATCGACTTTCAGCTTCTTGAGCTCCCGAGCGACGGAAATGAGGTCCATTACGCCCTTCATGGCTACCAGCCTGCCCGAGAACAGTAACCGGAGAGTCCGGTCTGCGTTCGAAACAGCATACTTTTGCCGAACCTCGTACTCAGAGGCCAGCATGGCTGCGGTCACTCGGGTATCGAAGAAGAGCAGCGCGTTGGAGCAGATCGCCTTATAGTCCTCGTAGGTGGGCGTGCCGTTGCACTGCAGACCGACAGCGCCGGTCAATGCTCTTAGCCGCTTGCGTTCCTGACCGCGTTCCCAGAGTCTGCGCCGCAGCCGCTTGAGCGGGTTCGAGGTGGTCGCGTCGACGATCTGCCAGCGCGTCTTCAGGCTATATTCGCTAACGTAGACATAGGGCACGCCGCGAGCTCGGCACTCGCGAGCTATGCCGAGCTGTTGAAAATCATCGAGGCTGAGCATGGCCAGCGATGCGCCACCATCGGTGATGGCCGCAACGACGTGTTCAGGAGGCAGGATTACGATCTCACAGGGCAGCTCTTCGGGCCGCAGCCGAACTTCGTCGAGGCTGCCGCTGGGCACCACTCCCGGAGGAGTGTAGACGACGATACGGTTGCCCCAGTGCCGGCGATATTCGCGCAGACCGTCGACGAATTTTCGGGTCAGGAGCAGCCGTCCGTCTGCCGATTTGGCGGCGGGCAGCACAGACACTACGCTCAACGCAACATCGGGCCTCATGGATCTCCGCCGGTTTCGTTCAAGTTTGCCAGAAGATACATCTGTCATTCGACTCGCTCAGGTTTGCCGCACGCCGATCAACCGTTCCGTTATGGTGATGTCTTTGACAGACTACGGCGAGAACACTCAGAGAGAAGCTAGTGTCTCAGATCAAATCGAGACGTACCCTTGGTAGCTCCGGGACGGCCCAGCTATCCGGGCCAACTTGTTCCCCACTGGAATTCGCAAGCACAGGAACAGGAAATGGGTCGACATTCAACGCACTGAGGAGTCGAATTAGCCAAGCGCTATCATTCCCTCCCTCACCGGGTATTTCTGGGCATGGCTGATCAGCGGATTCAACAATCGCGAAGCGGCAGGAACAATCCCTTTCGAACCCTCAACGCTGAATACATTGTGGTTGAGGTTCTTTGCTCTACGAAGGGCTCTGCTCGTGGCTTTAATTGACCGTGAGCATAATTGTCGCCTTCTGCTGTAGGGTTCCGGAGATTGCTGTTACGGTCACCGTGGAAGTAGTAGGCGTGGATGACAGTTGGATGCCCGCACAGCCAGCGAGAAACCCCAGGCCGCCATATGCTACCGCCAGCAACAGCCAACGATGCACGTCGCGCCGCCTCCTTCGTCCGAAGAGGCACACGGTCATCGCCAGCGCTGTCAAGGGGATGAATGGTCGGGATTTCGGCTGCAAGGCAGAGGATTGCGCGCCGGTCGTGATGGTAAGTTGGGTCGTTGCCGGTCCGCCCGAGAGCGTCACCGTCCCCTCCTCGAAGGAGCATGAGGCTCCGCTCGGCAGCCCGTAGCACGCCAAGGCGACGGGAGAGTTGAACCCGTTCTCCGGCGTCAACGTCAGAGTCAGTGTTCCTTGGCCCCCAGGGTTGACCGTGAGCGATTCTAACGAAGTACTAAGCACAAAATCAGGTTGCAAGGTCATGGTGTAGGCGGCGGACGCAACTGCGCTGTTGGTGTCGCCGGTGTCTACCGCAATCGCCTGCAGCGTCTCCGTAGAGCTGACCGTGATCGGGCCGGTGTACTGGGTTGAGGAGGTGGTCGGCGTAGTTCCATTGGTGGTGTAGTAGATGGTTGCGCCGGAGGTGGTATCGGAGATGGTTACCGACTGCGCGGAGGCGTAGGCCCCCTCGGCGGGTGAGAAGGTCGGCGTCGAGACCGTAGGCGGTGCGGAGTTTATGGTGTAGGCAGCGGACGCGACCGCGCTGTTGGTATCGCCCGTATCTACTGCGATCGCTTGCAGCGTCTCCGTAGAGCTTACCGTAATGGGGCCGGTGTACGGGGTTGAGGAGGTAGTCGGGGTAGTTCCGTTGGTGGTGTAGTAGATGGTTGCGCCGGAGGTGGCATCGGAGATGGTCACCGACTGCGCGGAGGTGTAGGCCCCCGCAGCAGGTGAGAAGGTCGGCGTTGAGACTGTAGGTGGCGGTGCGGAGGTTATGGTGTAGGCAGCGGACGCGACCGCGCTGTTGTTGTCGCCCGTCTCTACTGCGATTGCCTCCAGGGTTTCCGTGGAGCTAACCGTGATCGGGCCGGTGTACTGGGTCGAGGAGGTAGTCGGGGTAGTTCCATTGGTGGTGTAGTAGATGGTTGCGCCGGAGGTCGCATCGGAGATGGTCACCGACTGCGCGGAGGTATAGGCCCCCGCGGCCGGTGAGAAGGTCGGCGTTGAGACCGTAGGTGGCGTGGAGGTTATGGTGTAGGCGGCAGACGCGACCGCGCTGTTGGTGTCGCCCGTTTCTGCCGCGATCGCCTGCAGGGTCTCCGTGGAGTTGACCGTGATCGGGCCGGTGTACGGGGTTGAGGAGGTGGTCGGCGTAGTTCCGTTGGTGGTGTAGTAGATGGTTGCGCCGGAGGTGGCATCGGAGATGGTCACCGACTGCGCGGAGGCATAGGCGCCGGCAGCAGGTGAGAAGGTTGGCGTGGAGACCGTAGGCTGTATAACATACGTGGAGCTGGCAACAGAGCTATCGCTATATCCTGTTCCTCCAGCTACCGCGTATAGAGTCTCACTGGATGAGACTGTGACTGGTCCCGCATACAGAGTTCCGGAAGCACAACCAGTTGAGCCATTTGTTGCCGGACTTCCTGTTGTGTTGTAACAAATGATTGCTCCCGATGATGTGGTTGACAGTGTGACATTCTGCGATGCTGAATACGTTCCAGAGCCAGGAGAGAATGTCGGGGCGGCAGCTGCTGCCTGCCCTGGTGACTCCACGGTGTAGGTCCAGGTATCAACATATACGTCGTCTTTTCCTGCACCTGTACCGCCGCTAAATCCTATCAAGGCTGTATCGCCTGTGATTGCCCCCGGGATATTTATCCCTGTGTAGGTACGTGTATAGTTTGCGCTGGTTACGGTATCGGTTAGGCTTTCCGTCAGTGTTGATCCATTATATGTGAGGGTGGCGCTGAACTCATCGCCGCTATTCAGATCAATGCCGGAAGGAGCCATATTGTATTCAGTGGTAACCGGCCCTACCGGGAAGGCTCCATTTTGAGCATACGCAGTGAGGCTGACACCGGGAGTACTTGTGGCGTTGTCGTAGTTATTAAACGTAACGATAATGTTATCGGGCAGTTGGGTTAGATCGCCATTGATGCAGTATGGATTGGACGGAGTGAACGGCGCGACGCATTGTGAGAAGGAGAATTGCGCACCGGAATAGCCGCTATACGTGAAACCGGCATCATTCCCTCCGGTATTCAGATTGTAAGTCGGATTGCCTCCCGCGCACGAGCAGATCATCTGGAATCCCATGCCTCCAGCGCAGTCAGTTGGATCTTCCGTACACACAATATGGAAGGTAAACGTGGTCGTGAAAGCCTGTTCGTTTTCAGGTGTCTCGAACCACGCATTACCCGCAGTGTGCGTCGCACTTGTAACCAGATGTATAGACGAACCGGATAACGCCACATTTCCCCCGAGATATATCTGTCCCGAAGAACTGGCGAAGCCGTTCGGGTAACTGATGACCGACTGGGCGGAGGCGGGAATCAGTAATCCCATCATGACGGAAAGAAAAAGGACAACCATGGGTTTGCTTGTCCGAATACCGCGATAGTGAGTTATAAATGTACGGCGCAAATAAGGTTCCTTAGAGACAAGGATTCCCGACAATATGGGCAGTTGACGATGCCTCGCCATTCAGTGTAAGGCTCAAGTGGTACTCAGGTAATAACCATTGTGAAATCAACGTTACCAAAGTCCTATCCAAACTTCGCGAAGGCGGCTGCCGGGACGATCCCCTGCCTCAACAAAAGCTTGGCGCGAGGATTTCAGTTCGACAGACGACCAGAAACCATGCCCACGGGAAGAATAACGAGGGCCACTGAAGAAGTGACTAAGTCATTGGGGGTACATTAACTCAGTTCGCGAATGAAGACTACGCTCCTGCCCGACGCACACCTCCGTAAGCAAGAGCGCGATGAAGCGAGGCCTGAACGAGACCCTTTACTGCAGGACGATTTTGCGCTACAAGCGAACCTACCCAAGCAGGCAACGTGCGAACATTCAACCAATCGGCTTCCTCCTCTAAATCGGTGCGATATTGTCGAGCAAAATGTACGTATGGCGAGAGCTCAAGGTACACGCGCTCATAATATGCGCGGGATTCACGAATGATCGCGGGGTGCGAGGGCATACTCCATGGCTTAATCTTACCCATCGCGTGAATCAATGGAGGCATTCCATTCATTAGATTCGAACACCTTTGCAACGGCCCATATGCGCCAGCGCCATGATGCTGCAGGATTTGTGTAGCATGCTTCAATTTGACCACTGGAACACCGGCAAACTTTTCCGAAGCCAAAAGAGCACTGAGCCCGTCCTGGTCACTGAGCATATGCCGATTGCGAAAATCGACTGGCTTCGCTTGCTCGACCAAATAAGCTTCAGTCGACAGTAGTTTCTGCCAGTCACACAGAAGTTCTTCGTGATGCGGCGTCACTCGCACAACTGAGCTATTTAAAGGCCCGGACAATGACCTGCCAGGGCTGAGCCCCCATGTGTTGGCACGATGTGTCGAACCGTTCTCATACTGCCAAGGATCTTCCGTGACGACAATCGATTCCCGAGGCTCTTTCATGAGAAAGTCGAGATTTCCATTGACCAGAACGTCTGTATCGAGCCATATGCATGAACTCGCTCCACCTGCTAATCCATCAGTTAATACCGACGGCTTTACATTGAAGCTTCCCCGAGAAGTCAACTCCTCTTCAAGCAAAGTCACCTGAGAAAACCGCTGCAGCCATGAACGCAAAGAATCTGGAATGGAGGGAAACCGTAAGCGAATTGGCCAGCACGGGCAATACCTGTTCAACGTGAGCAACAGAATCTTTAGACCCGGAATCTGATGTGGCCTATCTTCATACAAACAAACGAGGGTCGATTTTTGGGGCTTCACAGTTTTCGCTCGACCTTTCCAGTCCGTCAATCGTAGTCGGCTGCACAATTCTGGATCAGAATGTTCGTAATCGAAATCGCTAGGGCAGTACAGTCTTATAGTTAAGGTCAATTGCTGCACTGATGCGATGGTCGATCAGCAACTCTTCATCTTCGTGTCGTGCCTGGTATCGAACGCTCTACACTGCGACCGTCAGTAGGCCACAGGCTCGCCGCTGGCTGAAGGCGTACTGCTGCTGGACATTGCTCGACAGCTGCCTTCATGGCTACGAGCTTCATCCGTTTTTCGAATCACCGACTGCAGCGCTTCCTTGTCCAGACTCATCCGCGCAGAGGTGTGTGTTCTCATCCCACAACTGCTTGGCTTCCTACGCCTGGCGCAGCTATCCGGCAAGCATGCGATTGATTTGACAGGAGACTCGGAGGGCATTGGCCGCAATCGTAAGGGACGGATTGGTCGCTGCGCTTGTGGGCATGAACGATGCGTCGGAGATAAAAAGATTACCAATGCCATGTGCCTGGCAATCTGGATTGACCACGCCTGTGGAGGGGTCGTTACTCATGACACAAGTCCCGCACGGGTGCCCGTAGTTGAGCTCGACATCCTGCGATAGAAAAACCACTCGGCGACCTTGGAGTCGCTTCGTCAGGAGTTTTCGAAAGTGAGTGACGCGATCCCGCAGTTCATCCTTGATCGTGTATTTCACGCAAACGCCGTCGGCTTCGTTGTCGTCCAGTACGACCCGATTCTCTGGGTAAGGCATATCCTCAATAAGACATCCGAAAATAGTTCCACGGCCGATTGTCTTGATAGTCACAAAGGCTGGTAATCGCAGAAGAGGGCGAACAATCCGTATCCTCCTGGTCGCACTGTGATCAAAGAGACGATAGAGATGCATCAAAAACTCGCCATACCCGAGATCGAAACCGGTTGACTGAACTGATCCGTAGCGTTGGCCGTCTACTTCGTAGAAGTCAGTAAAAGCGATTGACTTGCGCGGGCCTGTGCCTGCCAACCTCTTGCTAGGCCACAGCGCAAATGTTTGCGTCGCATGAAACATCAGGTTGCGCCCAACCAGGCCAGAACGATTCGCGAGACCATCCGGCCAGTGGTCATTCCCAGATTGCAACAACAACTTTGGTGTGTGGATCGCGCCTGCTGCCAACACAAACACTTTGGCCTGAATTGTGATCTGTTTGTCACCCTGGCGCACGATTGCGTGCGTTACTCGGTTCGACGTGGCCTCAAGCCGCAGAACCTCACTGCGTGCCATGATCGTCGACTTGTTTTGCGACTCAGCGAGCACGGAATGTACGTCCGCCCGACAGTCTTTGTTGCACAACCTCCCAAGGCACTCGTCGCAGCCCGGCCGATAGCGGATACCTACATGAAGTCGATAAGGATGCAAGCCCTTTTCTTGGAAGAATTGTAGAAAATCCGCATCACGAGGCCCTAGAGGCGGCGGTTCCGCAATATGGTTGAAGGCATCAGCTCTGAGCGGGTCGGGAGTTCCGCAGACATGAAGCATCTGCTCAGCCCTTTCGTAGTAGGGAAGAAGGTCCTCATAGCTGATCGGCCATTTGCCAGCCGAATGTGGTGAATCCGATTCAAAATCTATATCGCAGCTATTGAAGCGCTGTAGTGCTGCTGCGTACAAGTTGGTACTGCCGCCCACGCCCGCGCCGAGCGCCGGGTAGCTGCGATTGATAACACCATCCACCTCGAAAGCGCTCATAGTAGGCCACTTGCTCTCAGCCAGCCGCATCTCTTGGTCGTCTGATGTGGGGGAGCATCTTGCCGCTGACCTTTCCGAGTTACCTCGGTCGATGAGCAACACATCGCGTCCCGCGTCCGAGAGTGCTCGTGCAGTAAAGCCGCCTCCCATTCCTGCTCCTATAATCGCGACGTCCCATAGCCGATGCTCATGCTGCGAATTTGACCGTGGCAATCCAAACCTCTCGGGGCCCGAAGTATAACATTCTCCAGACCTGGACTGGCTGACCTGTGAGGACAGGCGATATCAAATTAGCTGGCCTCAGATCCTGTTGCTTTCCGCGAGCGTTATATTGAATAAACGGCGACCGCGAAAACTGTGCATCCGGAGAAACAGATCTAGGGATCTCCCCCGTTTTAAGAGTTCAAATACGGTGGCAATCGGCGGATCGCAAGGGGTTTTAACCCAGAACGCGAGTGAAATTCGCCATCAGAGACTCGAGAAGCAGGCGGTCAAAGGTACGATTTACAAGTCGGCGGTTACGGCATTTCGTTGCCGCTGCGCATGGTGAGTAGCGTGGTTTCAGACTGATTAACCCTACGGTAGTTGAAGTTTTTCGCGGCGAGAAGGGATAAGAACTTGTTGGACAGGCGGGGTTCCGGCCCTTCTGTTTCGGCAAGATGAGCGATGAGCGAGAGAGACTTATGACAGAGGCTTCTACTCAGGTCGTGTACACCGACCCTGGTGGAGAAGGGTATCATTGCGTGTTCCACATGGCGCGCCTTGCGGCCGAGCTTCTGAATGGAGAATTGGTCGTGGTTCAGCCAAGGTCCCCGACAGCGACAGACAAATTACGCGGCATCTTCCTCCCGCGGAAAAGATCCCGTTCGTCTTGTTTACTGATATGCCCTTCGCCCGCTGCCCTTAGCTCGATGCTGCTTGTTCACAATTGGCGACAAAGCTTTAACCGCATTGTTGCCTGGGTGTTTGACTCATTCTGGACAAATTGGATTCCACCGTGGACAAGGGCAACGCGCATATTTGATCACGTGTTTGTAACGGAACGCGAAGATCTGAACGTCTGGCGGCGAAAGATACATGCCTCGGTGGATTGGCTTCCCTGGGGATCCGATGTCCTGAACCTTGGATCCTCCAATCCTATGCGGCAGTTCGACTTGCTGCGATTCGGACGTCAGCCCCAAGAATGGGTTGATGACATGGCAAACAAGCGGGTTTGCCAAGCCTGGGGACTAAATTTTCACGGCCGCCCTCCATCCTTCAGCGATGCGACCGACAACGAGCGCGCGCTCATGCGAATGTTAAGCAAGACCAAGTTTGCTTTGGCCTTTTCTAACCGCGTGAGCCCAGAGGGGCACACCCACCCCGAGCGTGAATATATCACTGGCCGCTGGACTGATTCTTTAGCCTCAGGGGCCGCAGTTGCCGGCGTCCCTCCGCGCAGCGATTCTGTGCAATCTCTTTTGTGGCCAGAAGCATTGCTTGATTTGGGAACGGCGAATCAAGCCGAGGGACTTAGAGTGATTGCTTCAGCTCTACGAGAATGGACCCCGGAGCGCGCACTAATAAATTACAAGAAATCCCTTGAGAAACTTGACTGGCGTTGGCGTTTTAAGACGCTCGCGGAGGCGTTGAATACCCGCTCATCTAGACTTGATGCGGAGTTGGCACGTCTGCACGGCACCATTCGTTCTGCTCAGCCTACTACCACGATTCGTTGAATAAAACCGACTGCATGCCTAGATTCGTCTTCAAGGTAGTGACTTTTGGAAGAGGCTGATGGGCCATTGAGTTCCATTATGAAGAAACGTCCAGCGCTACGAACGTAAGATGCAGGTCGGGCATTTCGTACTCCGGCATTCATTGTTGCGCGTACCAGTAACCCAATTCGCGATTACACGTACGAGCTATTCTCCCGAGCCGGTTGAAGGCTATTGAGCAGGCAGGCCTCCTTCGCTGGGTGGATCGCTCACATCGAGTGCATAGCGGCGTTCATGCCCGGCGATGACAACCATAGGCTGGCCTAACCGGATTGACAATTCGTTGGTCAAAGGTGCTGAGAAGAAGCCCACGATCGGCAATTGGCCCAGATAGCTGAGGCTTGCGATCCATGAATTGTATGTTGAGCGTTAGTAAGGTATCTTCAGGAAAGGAACACGCGACTTAAAGTTGTGACCGATGATAACGAGCGGCAATCTCGGGCTTACCGCCCCTGGGCCCGATGGTCGCTGCGTGAGATTGTCGAGTCCGATTTCTAGGGTGAAGTCGAATGAGCAAACGGCAGGGCATACCCAGCATGACCGGCATTCGAGGAGTCGCGGCCATCTGGGTCTTACTCTTCCACTGCGGGCAAAATGCGGGTACTCTTTTTGGTCTACCTATGTTGGAGCGAAATCCGTTCATCATAAACGGATGGCACGGCGTAGATCTCTTCTTTATGCTCTCCGGGTTCATCCTGATGTACGCGCACGAGCGCGACTTTGCGGTTCTGCGGTGGGCGAGCATTCTGCGATTTGCCCGTTTGCGATTTACCCGAATCTACCCGCTGAATACTGTCGTGCTGATTGGAATCGCGGTTCCGGCGCTGTTATTACCTGATTATGTATCTTGGGTCAGGTCCTCTGGATTCGGACCACTCAGTTACTCCCCGGGGTCCTTTGTAAGCACGCTCTTTCTCTCGACGCGATGGTTTCTGCCTGAGATGGGAGATTTTAATCAGCCTGTGTGGTCCTTAAGTTTGGAGATCCTGGGTTACGCGGCCCTCCCGTTTCTCGCGTACTATCTTCAGCGAGTGAAGCAAAAGAAGGTACTCATCGGTCTCGCGAGCCTAAGTCTTATTGTGTCGTTCCTCACGTTACGGCACACCTGGCAAGCAGATATAAGGCAAATCGCATGGGTTCGCATGGCATCCTGTTTCTTGACGGGTATCGCCATCTACAGATGCTGGGTGATGACGGCCGAAACACGAAAACGCTGGGCCGCTGGAGTTACTTATCTATCCACGCTGGGAATCTTCATTTCAGCGTCAGGTATCTTCAACCGTGGAAGGGCTTTTCATGGTGATCTTCAAGACAATTTTCTCTTTGCATTTCTGTTATATGGATTGGCATTTCGAACTGGGCTCATCGATAAGTTTCTGTCGAGTCGGCCCATCTTCTTTCTGGGCGAAATCTCATTCCCACTCTATCTTGTTCATGTCATGCCGCTCCTCTGGCTTCGTTACTATATGTCCGTAAATGGTGCCAAATACTCCGTCTTGACAAAGTCGGTCTTCCTCCTTTGCTGGGCGGCTGGGTGCATCCTGTTGGCTACGCTTCTTCATTATTCGGTGGAAAAGCCATTCCATGCATGGGGCCGGCGATGGGCAGGAGCTCGCGTTCCAGATTAAGGTTGAGCTCTTTCCCTTTGTTCTTATCACTATGCCGATTCTATTTTGCGCGGCTATTTGGCCTGCACTTAATAAGGGATCTTCCTCCGGTTTCTTATGATGAGAGCCCAGGCAGGCTACCGATTGAACGGGTCGCGGGGTTTCTTGCACTGCAGTGGAGTTCTGACCCGAAGTGATCTTCCAATCCACTAAGTCAACACTCGCCGGAAGGAGAACCCCCTCATGCTTCGAGGCTGCCCCGTCGATTGGATCCAGCCGATTAGGAGAAAAGAGAGCTGTGGCATCTGTCCCCCTAAATAGACTGTCATAAGCGTGAGCCAGAGAACCGCCATCGCGGCCAACATGGAAAAAATGAAGGCGCGGTTCTCCAGAGCTTCGATCTGCCATGAACGCACCACCAGGACGCGTAAGTTTTCCCAGACGATCAGCAGTAAAAGGATATAACCGAGCCGGCCCCAGGCAAGATGAACGAGCAAGTATTCATTATCGAGCGAAGCCATTCCTTCAACCTGCGGAATTTCAAGCATACCCCATCCGGTCCATCCTCCCTTCTCCGCAATCAGAGGGTACACCGTGTTCATTTCCAGTCTGTACAGTGCGCTTCCTTCCTGTTCAGTGATGGAGGCCTCGTCGATACTTTTATAGGAAGCGAAGTACACCGACGTTGCCTCGTAGCCTCCAATTAGCAGGACTGCGACCACAATTGTCATGATCTTGGTGCTCTTAAATCGAGGAATCTGAAGGATGAGATACCCAGCAGCCAGCCCGATCAGTGGTCCGCGCGCTTGCGTCAACAACACATACAAAAGCAAGAGCAGACCGGGCACATGGTACTTTGGTGAGGACAAGCATTGCGTCTTGATCCATCTCTCGAGTTTTGTTAGCTTTTTGGCGCCGAGATCGAAAGCGGCCTGGACTCTTCTTCGGTAAATCAGCCATGCATTCAGGCAAAAGGTCATGCCAAATGCGATGCCCTCGTCTTCGCTGTTGCTGAAGAGTGAGCCCATTCTTCCGTGTCCGCCCCGGTATGGTACGCCTTCCATGATGTTCGTGAGGCCCAGGACTCTGTGCCCGAATATTCCGTACAGGCTCTGCCCCATTCTCCACTCCCACAGGCCCAGGAGCCCATCGAGAAGTACCAACTTGACGAACCTCCGAACTGTGGCGAGGCGGAGGTCAGGTTCGATTAACTTTCTTCCCGCGACGTACGACAGAAAAACGATAATAAAAGTGGTGACGGCAGAGAAGATTCCGTCGGTTTGGACCGGCGCGTGAAGGATTTCGCTCAGTCCGATACTTGCAGTGTAAAGAAGGACAAGAATATCCATCAAGGCGAAGGAACCGCTGCAAATCAGCCGAAAGATTCCGACAACGCCAAGCGGGATGAGAGCAAACTGCGCCGCCGAAGCGGGTGGCAAATGAGGTATCCGAAGCTGGTAGTCATCGGGAAGGCACAAAAGGCACGGCAGGTAGACTGACAGAAATGCCGTCTCTATGCGTCCCCGGCAAACGAGGAAGAGCGAAATTAGACCAGGTACAAGGAGCAATACACTCATGCGGCAGTTTCGTTGATGTCGCGGTCCTCCAACTGCAGGTCGTTGGTCACGCTTTCCTTAGTGGCTCCGCAAGGCTTCTGCTCTCATTGCATCGTACGATTGCAATTCCTTGACTGATATTCCTCCGCAACCACGGAGCGCTTATTTCTAGCCCAGTATAAGGCTAATTGATCGGCTCTCTGGCATTGCTATGAGTTTAACGGGCCGATGCGTCGGTTCTCCGCTCGCAACATCATATTTCGCAAGCAGGTCTCCGAAGTTTTCCAGATTTGCGACTCGGCGGCGGAACTTAATTCTTGGATTTTCTTTCGATCGAGAGCAGTGAGCGAACGTGAATAGGACAATCCATCCACGTTCTTGGTCCGCGTGTCATGGTCATCGAGAGATCCGCACGCATAACTTGGGACATCGAAATCAGCCAACCTTGAATCCGGCATTACGGAAGACTCCCATCGTGCCGCGAAAGCATGCGTCGTGTGAGCAATGTTGATGAGCAAAATCCTCTCCGGCCGCCGCGCATTTCTCTAACCTCTCAGGATCAGTACACATGGCGCGGATTGCGTTCGTCCAACCGTCGACGTCCCCGGCCAGTACCTGCGGTGCGTCATATCCCTCCGGGAAGTAGTCCGCGATCCCTGAGGAGCGGGTTGCAACAATTGCTTTGTGGTAGTACATAGCGGAGACAAGTGTAATATGCCCGCAAGAGGTTCCCTCGCTCTTCAATGGCAGTGCCATGAAAAGCGAGTGCTTTAGAATGTTAAGGGCCTTGTCTCGAGGAACGTTGCAAAACACTTTCACGTTTTCTGGCATCTCAATTTGGCGAAGGTTATATGGTTGCGCGACAATGATGAGCGTCATGTTAGGCAGTCGCTTCATCGCTTCAATCAGCGTCCTATAGTCTCGCCCGTCTTTGCCCAATGCACATACGTATGGTCCGTCGATTGGCGGAGGAGTCGCTTCAATACTCATTGAAGATGGCGCGACACCAAATCGAACGAGATCAAATCGCTCTACCGGTATCCCCAAATAATCTGCGTAGCGAGCCCTCTCCGCCTCTGAGTGGACCTGAAATCTCTGGACCCTCGAAGCTGCCCACCTTACGATCCAACGCCGCGCACCCTTCGGGAGCTCCGTGAAATGGTAAGAAAAGGCCAACAGAGGAATTCGAATCTGGCAGAGGCGCAGAGCGAATACTAACCAGATCAAGGACTTTGCACTGAGCGCCACGACTACATTGCTTGAGAGCCGCTTCGCGCTCAATGCGCATCGAAATGCGCCCAGAACCCTACAGAGCCGGGGACTTTCGATCTTTCTCCCCAGAAATGACCGAGGCTCTTCTGTATGGAAGTCCCACAGCGACTCGCCTTCGCAATCCTTTGCAAACCAATCCCATTCCGAGTCCGATGGGCTAAAGACAGATACGACCGGGATTGATCCCATGGGTTCAACAGTTGTGCCCATTTTTCAGCGTCCCCGTCGGGGTTAAGAAAGACCTCAGGTGCGCACACCAAGAGTGATCTGAAAGTCCACTGGTGCCGAATTATCGCACGGCAAGGCGAGGATCGTTCAGCTCAGTTGAGCATATGGCAGAGTAGTAGGCGAATTGGCCAGGCACATCGCACGGAACCTCCATCTCCGTGCCAATGCGGGGCAAAGTGCAGGGACTACAAGTGCGCGGAACCCAACCGCAAGACGCGGATTCGAGCACTTTGCGTAGCCCTCTCCTTGGGCGCTTGACTTCTTCCTTCAACAGTTTCAACTGAAGAGCTGCTCAATTCTTAGTTATGCCTTATTCCCGAGTCTTCGGAGGGAGCTCACAGCGTCGCGGACCCCAGGAACCCGGTCGTACCACCGAAGCTCGTGAACATCTGTTCGAGATTTACGCTGATAACCGAGTTGAGATCCCGACAGCACCGTGACTCGTGAAGAGAACTCGTGACGGAGCCAGTTATACGCACCATCGACGTGCATTGGCCCTCCGTTCGGATCCCCAGGGGGCCTCTTCAAAATCGCCTCGAGAAAACTGACAGCATCGCAGATAGACTCACCACGGAAGCCCACAAAGTGCGTTGTTTGAATCGAGTCATCAGGATTGGCAAGGACGATCGTCTCGTTTCCGTTCCTTTGGAGAGGCGTCTTCATAACGTAGCCGCCATAGAAAACGCTCCAGTTCACTCTCTCCAACGCTGATTTAACCTCGCCCATGCTGACGTTGAAATTTGGCGCGAAGTTAAGATCGTCTTCAAGAATCAGAATTCGCTCGAATCCTCGATTGCACGCGTCGCGTAGGACTTCTAGGTGACTGAGAAAGCAGCCATACGCTCCGATGCTTGGGAACCCTTCAGCAGAGTCAGGGCGCACTGCCCTGAACAACTGAACAACAGGACTATCGAAGCAAAGTCCTATCTTATGAAGCTGCCTGGCCATCTCTCGCCGCCGATCGCCCCGATAATGCAAGTTAATCAGATACACTCTATCGAAGTATTCTAAGACATGCATAGTTACTCTCCCCTGCGCTCAGAAAGCCTTAGTCATTCCACTCAACGCAGTCCGGATGCGGGTAGTAACCACTTCCCACCCACAAGCGATCACAATGCAATTCAGGCGCCTTTTGTTTTGCTCGGAAATTACCCTGCTCGATATGATCCGTCGTATCAAACTGCCCTAAGTCCGCCTGCGCCGCCAGGTAAGTACCGCATTCACGCCGTAATTCCACACCGAACTAATGCCGGTCCCAGTCACGCCTGCCACATACCAGGAAATTCGTTGTTGAATCAACATGTTGGCGAACGCTATATTAATCATGGCACCTAGCGAACATGCGGCGTAGAAGATCATCAGTCCGGTCAATAGGCGCCAGCCACGCAATCGCCGGTCACGGAAAGTGACCATATTGTTCAGCATAAAGTTAAAGGTCATAGCGACCATCGTTGCAATCAACTGGGCTTGCGGGAAATGATGCCGGTGATTCAGGTAAAGCGGCGCCAAGACGGTCAGATGGACGACAACACCAAGCGCTCCGACCAGCACAAATAGCGCGAAGCGTGTCGGGATCCAGTTCCCGACAAGTTTGTCGATAATCAGAAAGATGTATTCCAACTGGACGTTGACGTCCAGCTTGCTCTCGCCCAACTCTCGATTTCGAAATCGATAAGGCACCTCGCTGACGCGAGGCACTGTTCGGCTGGACGCCAAAATGTCAACTAAGATTTTGAATCCAGAGCCAGTAAGACGGGGAACCAGTGCGCGAAAGAACGTCGCTTCAACTACAAAGAACCCGCTCATCGGATCACTAACTTCACACCGGCAGACAAGCTTGCTTATCTTACTACCGACTTCACTTAGTTTGACCCGCTCCTTAGCAAAGTCGCCCATGCTACCGCCAGGCATGCGACGACTGGCGATCACCACATCCAGCTTTTCCTGTTTGATTTTCTGCAGCAGCTTGGGCAAAACACTCTCGTTGTGTTGTAAATCGCCGTCCATTACTGCTATGTATGGAGCTGCAGACGCCATCATGCCTTCCACGCAAGCGGAAGCGAGCCCACGACGGCCAATTCTTTCTATCACGCGAATGCGCCGGTCGGTAACGGCGATCGCGCGAACTGCGTCGGCCGTTCCGTCTGGCGAGTGATCGTCAACATAGAGCACCTCCCATCCGACATTAGATAAAACCGCTTTAATCCGCTCAAGGAGGATTGGGACGTTCGGACGCTCCTTATAGGTTGGGACGATTACACTCAATTCAATTGATTGCGACAGAGTCTCGCTGGCCCCAAGGCGCGAACTGGGGCTGGCATAGTTCGGTGGGCTATATTCTTCGACAGCAGCGTAGTCCCTCAAGAGTCCTCCCTTGTTGGTGTCGGCGTCCACACTGATCGCGACATCACGGTCGCGTTGTATCTGGAGAGAATCGTCTAGCCTACGCCCTTTATTTTGCGTTTGGTACCCAGATCGGATAGAACTCGGTGTCCTATACGGAGTGAAGGATTCGCTTCTACTCCACTCCAGTATGATTTAGTCCGGATACTGGAAACTCTCTATTTCTAGGCGGAGGGTTGTCGCAGGCTACAGTTGGACAGATACCGGCCGCTCGATTCGCGCGCTCGGCTCCTCTGCATTCGTTCTCTCTCCTCGGCTTTTCATACCCCCCTGGCCCAAGGCTACACATGTGACAAAGAAGAAGATCAGGATCGTCAAAGTCTCGTAGCCACCGTCCAGTGCCCTATACCGACTAAGCCTCAAGAACGCCATCGAAGAGACCAGCAGGAACAAGTAAACCCCGTAAATCATCCAACGACGCATTCGCAATGCGCTCACGCCCATGACAAACGTCAAAGGGGAGCAAATGCAGAGATCGTAGTAGTTTACGCGCGGCGTCATCAGCAGGGCTCCCGTCAATACCAAAGCAGGCCACCCTGCAAAGTTATTCGCGTAACCGCGCTGTCTCAGCCATATCAACAACCCCAAAGCCATAAATGAAACAATGGAATAGGCCACCATGGGAATCAAAAAGCCATCGCGGTGCATTTTGTGCAAGACGTGAAAGACGATCCCAAACGCCCCGGTTCCGACATCCCCGAATGACATGTTTTGGACGGTCAAGTTGCGCACCCAGCGCGCATAGAGCACTGGGTAAAACCAGCGTTGCCCGGCAAGGCCAAGAATACATGCTGCAACGCACGCCGCGACATTCAACCACTGCTTACTGCCGCACAGTATCGGCAGCAGGAGCATGGGCAGGTAAGTAATCTTGATTGAAGCGCACAAGAACACGACGAGACAGAAGATCAGCCATCGATTTTGGGTTAATCCTGGAATTGCAGCCAAGAGCATGGCCGTATAACAGATGACAGCAATGTTCCCGGTCTCGAACGCCAACAACCCAAGGAAACCCGGCGCCGCGAAGAAAAGCCAGTAGAACCCCGTTAAGGTGCAGTCTTGCTGGCACAAGATGAAACGGTGCAGAACAAACGGCAAGATCCCCACCGCCGCGAAGTGCATCATAAGATATACGATCCAGCCTAGACGTGAGGTCAGAATGCGGGCAAGTGCCCCTCCAACATACAAGAAGCCAGGTGGATAGTTGTATAGCATTTGTTGATTCGGCGCGATACGATACGGATCGACCCCGGCAACCCAGTCCGTCACAGCCGTACCGTATACATGAGCATCCACAGGAAAGAATTGGAATCCATGAAGGAAGAAAAATCGATACAACAGGAAGCTGATCGGAATGAGTGCCAGGAGAGCCCACTTCGTCGGATATGCGGTATCGCTCATTGCGAATCCTCTCCAAATCTTTGACGCTGAAGTTGTTAATCACGTTGGGTCGCGAGAAGCTGTCTCGTAAACCTTCAAGAGCTCCAAACTCCTCAAATGAGACCCGCCACCAAGGTGGGCCTCACGGAGATCGTCGATGCCGCAATGCCATATATGAGCAGGAATCTCCTTTTTGTCCTCGACAAATAAAGGGAGCTATTTTCGGCGGACTACACGAGGTGTTCCGACTCGCTTTGACCACTCTTTGCCCCATTGGATCCAATAGTACTCATAGTAGTTAGTTGAGAGGTGCGCGCCCAGGAATGTTAGCGCTATGCACAAGGGTCGCTTTGTGTACTTGACCAGTGTGCTTCCGTTTCCCAACCATCCCGCCATGCAAACACCATGCAAGATATACAAGGCATAGGAAATCTTGGCAATATAGCGAAGCAACTGGGAACAGAGAATCGCTGAAAGGCTTCCGTGACCTCGAACCAGTGTGCAACCCACGAGGCCGGCCGCAATATAGGGCCTCGCATATCCAAACCAGGGCAGGTACCGAGAGCTTGCAGCAACCAGGAGAACCATTAAAACGTAGGGATTCAATGGCAACAGCAGACGCCGATTCTTTTCGCTACCGGGCAAATGCATCAGAAGCGCCAAAGTCGCTCCAGCAAGAATCTCGTCGACCCGAAACCATGTAACGATGGACCCCCATTTACCATAGACGATTCGGATTAGAGTTACCGCTAGGCAAAGGAATGGCAGCGCAAGTAGCCCGCGCCGGCGGAACAAAAGACAAAGTAATGCCACACTAACGTAGAACTGCATTTCGACCCCGAGGCTCCACATATGCTCGGTGAACGGAGGGAGCCAAAAGGGTGGAAGGTTGGAGTAGAATAGCAACTGCGCCCGGTAGGCCCCGGATGAGGCGTGTGCGAGGGGCAGTATCGCCAACGTATAAAGCCAGGCCAAAGGCAGAATGCGGCAAAATCGACGAATCAGGAACCGCCAGACACTCGGGTCATAAAGTAGCGTGGATGTAATAAGAAATCCAGATAACGTAAAGAAAATCGCCATCCCGCAGGCTGCAATCGCCTCATTCAATTGGAATACTTTAGGCCCAAGCGGAAGCATGTGCGCAGCCATCACCAGAAGGATGCTTATACCACGCCACCCGTCGAGCGCGGCGAAGTGCGGCATCTTCCCGGTAATCTTCTCCCAGTAAGTGGAAGGTTCCGATACTGCGGGATTGGTCATACTTCGAGGGACCACCATTGATTCTTAAAGAAAAATAACCATTCAGGAGTTTTAAATCTATTCGCTGCCGGGCAGAAAGATTGTCGAGCTTTGGGTATGCCGGATGTCCAGAGTTCGATGACGAAGTTGGCTGCACCAGAGCGAATGTAGACCCCATCTACATCGATAGTCTCGTCACGCAACACCTCTCACCTTCCCGAAGGAGTCCAAGCACTTGGCCAGCCGCGCACCTTCGTTGCGTCCGATCACGATTTCTGAAAGTGCCGCAATATCGACACCTCCCGGGCAATCCTGAAAACTTTCAACGACTTCCTGAATGCACTCCTTTCTCCCCCTCTGTTCCGTTCGTTGTAAATTCTCCGGTGACCGTTAGCTTGACTCCTTTTCGTGGAAGCGCGCGCGCCGGAACCCCAACGGCAACCGAGTTAGAAGGAACGTCGACAAGTACTACCGCATTAGCGCCGATCGACACATCGTCGCCTATATGGATCGAACCCAGTATCTTGGCACCAGCACCAATATCCACGCGATTTCCGAGAACCGGCGAGCCGCGATGGCCGGTGTTTTTCAGTCCTACAGTGACTCCGTTGCGAACTATGCAATCGTCCCCAAAGACTGCATCCCCGCTGATGACAATTCCTCCGAAATGGTCGATCCGGAACCTACGTCCCACCTTTGTCTCGCAGGGAAGTTCGATCCCTGTAAGGATCTCCGAGATGGGCTTGAGGACTTTATAGAGAAAAGAAAACGGCATCCGCAGCCAACGCCTGCGAATCGTATAACGCCAGCGGCCTAAGCGGTATACAATCATCACCCACAATCCTTGGCGGGACAGTTGACGGCCGTGTGTGTGCCAGTCCTCCCGGATATTTTCAAACAATTATCACCTCAACGGACTCTGTAACTGGAATCCAATCGCTCTGTTAGGCCGATTGAGACAGACGCGTCGGTCTACTGTCTCACCTATTGAGTCTCTTGATCGCATCTGTGACAATCGGTGGGGTAACGGCGCGGAGAGCGTTCTTGATTGCACTTGGTTTGGGTTCTTTGGCGCCTGGGCGACGTTGGAAGAGGGTTGAATGACTCTCCGAAGCTTCCTCTTCGGGACGGCCATTCGAGTAGTAATAGGTCGCAATTGACTTTCGCGTTCGGCCAAGCGGGCACGCCAGCGGTTTTGGATGCCCGTGATACGAAGAGCTCGTTGTGCTAAAGATAGCGCAACGATTGAAAAGAGGCAGAATTGTCTGCTCTGCACAAGTCATCTGCCGATTCCATAACTCGAAGTGCCCACCGTATTCTTCCTTCCAGTCTTTGTTGAGATAAACCAGCATGTTGATGCGACGGTCGAGTTTTAGCTTCGTGTGTCGGTTGAAGTCTGCGTGAATCTCGAGCTTTCCGCCCGGTTCGATTTGGTGTATACCGCCCCCGACATAGTAAGGGTCGGGGACAAGGCCCTGGATCCCGGTTAGCGTCTCAAGAAACTGCAGTATTGGACGACTATTCAGAAAATGCAGGACATCTCGAACGGGTGCAGGCAGCTTCTCGACCGCGTCGAACGCCAGCTTTTTCTCATTGGAGTTATTGAACTGACTCCAGGTAAGCTGTCTTGGCTCGGGAAAATGTTCCAGGGCCGCTTCTGCAGCCTCAAGCGGCAAGAAGTCATCAAAGTAGATGTTAGGGAATGGCTTGTTGTCCCTGTACACCTCAGCCTTGTTGTGCGCGAGAGTCTCGAGTTTGCGGAGATACTCTTCACTCAGGAGTACATCCAAAACTGTCTCACTGTCGTCAGTCAGCATTTCCTTCATTGCATTCTCAACTTTCGTTTAAAAATCCGCGCTTTCTTGATCCGTGCCAAGGCAACCGTAAGAGCAATATGCGGATTGTATCGAGCCAAATACGAAGTGGCGTTGAGTTGTGCCCGATCCGCACTTCTACAGAGTTCGGTTTTAGGTCAAATACTGTATCTAAGTCAACGTGCTTCTTGTAGTCAATCAAATGTTTTGGGTACCGCATCTTGCGAAATCCGGACTATTTTCTCCTTCAGCTATCGTGTTGTTCTTGCTCCTATTGGACGCGCAGGCACACCGACTGCTGTTGCTCCGGTCGGTACATCATCAATGACCACCGCATTGGCTCCCACAATCGCACCGTCTCCGATCGTAATTCCTCCTAGAATGGCAACACCTCTGCCGATCCACACCTCTTTGCCGATCTTAATTGGCCGCGCGTCATAGCCTGAATCGCGGATGGGCAGATCTGCTGCCCGAACATGATTTGCGTCACGTATGCTTGTATACTCACCAATCATCGTGCCGCGGCCGATTAGGATTCGCGCGCGTGAAACAATGTGCACTCCGCTAGAGATCACTACGCTGTCACCTATGTCGATCAATCCATCATCTTCTGTCTCAAAGTACATCAGAGGAAACAGGAGTACATTACGCCCGAACCGAATCCTGCCAGTACCATGCACTTCCGGTGGACCAAGAACGACGACTGATGCGTCCAACTGCGTCTCTAGGCGCGACGAAAGCAGAGCGTGACTCCGCGCCCGCTGTAGATCCCGCCGCAGACTGGCAGTCACCCGGTAGGCCGAGGATAATATCGAGGAGAAAGAGTGCTTTAGTTGACGCCGCATGCAGTTACCGGGGTGAGCTGATGGTGATCTTCCAGGTTGTGCTGTTTACCATGGCTGCGCTGGAGAGATGCGTCCGCCTCTAGTATCGCGCCAAGCCTGGTTCATGATTGAGATCATGGATCGATACGTTCGAGCAGTGTTACGCCGGCTCGGATCTTTGCTCAACCGCCTGCGCTGTGACCGTATCCAATACCAGACAATTTCCGTCAGCATGGCGATGCGCGCAACCGGGCCGTGATGTTTTCGATAGTAGAGCAACATACTCCGCATTCGCCAGAGAATAAGCTGCCCGCCGGTCTGCGACATTTCAAGCGAACGTATCCGGCGCGAGGATTCACCGCCAATGTGGACGACAATGATATCTGGCCAATACCAGATCGAGTACCCCTTCTGCTTGATGCGCATGCAGAGGTCGACTTCCTCGTAATAGAGAAAAAACCGCGGGTCGAAGAGGCCGGCGGTTGCCAGCACTTCCATGCGAACGATTGAGTACGCTCCTGGAACCCAATCGACTTCCGCAGCCTCCATAACATTGGCCCAGGTCCGGTCGGCGCGACCAAAAAGGCGCGACCGCGGAAAGCGAGCAGCTAGCCCTGAGAGCACAATGAGATCACTTAAGACCGCCGGAAACTTGCGCGCGGAAGGCTGCCAAGCGCCATCGCGCCCGATGAACCGGCAGCCACCCAGACCTACGCGAGGGTTATTCTCCATGTGCGAGACAGAGCGATGAAGAGAACCATCAGTCAAAAACGCGTCAGAATTAAGAAACACTACATAACGTCCCCGCGCCGACTTAATGCCCAGGTTATTCGCAGGCCCGAAGCCGAGGTTAACTGCACTTCGAATTAGCTCCACTTCAGGAAACTCCAGCGCGATCATTTCTGGAGATCCGTCGGTCGAGGCGTTATCGACGACAATGACCTGGGCATGTAAAGAGCCTATCTCACGATAAACCGAGAACAGGCATTCCCTCAGCACTTCTCGAGTGTTAAAGGAGACGACCACGATAGAGATGTCGAACTGGACTAAGTCGGATTTCGGTGCCCGCATAAACTCCTAATCTCTATTTTGTACATGGTAGCCAAACAGAGGCGCGAGCGAATAAACATTTTGCCGCAGATTGTAGAGCTCGCATACGCGCTTGCGGGCCGCAACGCCAAGTTTTCGCCTCAGAGGTGGATCTTCGATAAGGCGCTGAATCGCCGAGGCTAGCGCGAAGGCCGAGGATGCGGACACTAGGAGTCCGTCGAGACCATCGCGAATCAACTCCGGAATTCCAGCAACGCACGTACTCACACAGGGCACCTCCATGGCCATTGCTTCCATCAAAGCAACTGGAACGCCTTCGGCGAAGCTGGCCAAAGCGAAGATATCAGCTTTGCCGAGCAACTGCCGCGTTTCGTCGTGGGTCCTGGCTCCCTCGAAGACGACGGGGATGCGCTTCTCCGTCGCAAACGCTTCCAAGTATTTGTGGTCCGGGCCCGCGCCCACCAGATGCACGCGAAGGGAAAAACCGCGTGCGCGCAATAGGTCGCATGCGCGTAACAAAATGAGTTGACCCTTTGACGGTACCAATCGTCCAACGCATAGGATTGCCAGCTCGGTCTTCGGCGTCCCCTCTTTACGCACCGAAAAGAACACCCCGGGATCGATGCCCTGTCGGACCACATGCATTTTGTCCCAGTGCTCCGGACCTGCGATGCGCATCAACTGACTTCGGCAAAAATCGCTGATGCAGATGATGAACGTCGCCTGTTCGACCTTTTGTCGAAGATAGAACTTTTCGACATCGTAGAATTCGTCCGGTCCATGCACGGTAAGCGAATATGGAAATCCCCACGCCACCCGTGTTAGCAACCCCACTGTTGCTACCGGTCCGCAGAAGTGAATGTGGAGTTGTGAATGACCGCGCGAGTGCATCCAGTCCCCCAGAATAAGCGCCTCACCGAAGTAAAGCAGAGCGAAGAGGGTCGCTCTGAGGTCCCATCGACCGAGCCACAGAGCCGCCACTAGCCCGCGGGCAAACACTCGCGGTCGTCTCAAGAGCGTCTTCCCCGCAATCCCTGCTGCTCTTGCGGCACCCGCAGATTTGATGTAGAACGTCTCTTCCACTTCCCGTGATTCGTCCTCTGCCATCGCAGAAACTAAGCGGTCGGGGCGATTGATGGAGGCAACTTCAATTGTCATGCCCAGCTTTCTCAATTCCAGTACTTCATTCAGAAGGAACGTATGCGATACAGCTGGATAGCGGCTGAGAAGGTAGACAAGCTTGCGCGCGGGCGCCGGAACTATCGCCGTCGAGACCACCCCCACGGCGCGCGTCCAATCAGTGCGCGGTTCTCCATCCAGAGCCACGGCTGGACTCCCGGCTTGCGGCTTTACGGTTTCAAAACTCGCGTCCATGCATGACCAAGAGTGTTTTCCGTTGGGCTCGCATGATGCGGCAGAAAGAATGCGCTCCGATCGCCGGAACTCATTTTCCTTGTAACGGCCCTTGTTGTTCGGAGAACTAACATTTGTGCGGGCTAAGGTGCGGGCGCGACTCTTTCTACGCTCTTTGATTACGCTTGTGCCGATGCCGTGCGAAACGACAGCGAGACTGAATTGGGAATATGCTCAGTGATTCCCGGAAACCGCGGCCGGCGATATGTAGCCTTCTTCGACCTCTTGTGAGACATCCGGCTTCTCCACAAGTGCAGCGTAGATTTCGATTATTTTGTCGATCTTCCGTTGCCAATCAAAATCGCGTACAGCCCGTGCGCGTCCGGCATCCCCCATTGATTTAGCCAGCTTCGGAGAATAGAGCAGCATCTGCATGGCCTCGGCAAATCCTGCCACCATGGCCGAATAACTTTTAGGCTCGACAAGAATCCCGCTCGTCGAGTCCAAATAGTCCGCAGGACCGCCCCAACGTGTAGCAATTACCGGTTTACCCATGGCCATTGCCTCCAATACTACGGCGCCGCCACATTCGTAGAGACTCGGTAAAACCAGCGCAACAGCCGATCGCAAACGAACGGCACTCTCCTGCTGTGTCAGCCAACCGGCAAAATGAACACGACCTTTCAATCCCAACTCATCGGCCAATGACTTCCATGTTTCTAACATTGGACCGTCTCCAATAACCTCGAGTTCGGCAGAGGGAACTTCCTTCAGAGATCGAATAACGATATCCACCCCTTTCCAGTCCACTAAACGCCCGAGGTAGACAAAGCGAGGTACTGTGCATTCCGACGTGGCAGACGAACCTTGCCATATTTCGATGTCGATCCCGTTCTCCACAAATTCAATCACCTTGCCACTTGTGCCTGAAGGTAGCGCCTGCCGGGTACGGTCATTGGCTACGAGCACAACGTCGGCGTGCTTCTTGCCCGGCAACAGAGTATTCAAGAAATCGGAGAATAGCCGGGTGAACGCAACAGCAATTTGGCTCAATCTGGATTCTGAACTCCGGAAAAAGGGCGGATATTCCATTCCGCCGTTTAGTGGTCCGACTACACGCGGCACGCCAAGGCCAAAGAGTATCGAGGGAATGCGAGGTCCAACCGGAATCGGTTGATGAATTATGTCGATTCCTTTGTCGAGGATCAGTTGCCGCACGATCGCTCTTTGACAAAACTGAGTAATAAGGTGGTTGAGAAGCCCTAAAGTCGCTCCAGAGAGCCGCCTCGTGACGTACCTGCTGAGATTAGCGATGAACTTATGAATCCAAAGGTCTGGAACAAACAGGATCCTGTCCTTGTCGTGCGGGAAAAGGTCGGTCAATTCCTCCTGCGTTCGTGAGTGAACAACCAACCAACTCTCGACGCCGCGAGACCGCAACAAACGGAAATAGTGAATCGGAAGGAAAGCTTCGCCGCCGAAGCGTGCCGAGGCGTGCTCGGCAACAATACAGATTTTCATATTGACCTCACGCAACGCGAAAAAGTTGGTAGTATCCCAACGCGCGGAGCACCTGTTTCAGCGCCCGCTCCCGGGCGAACTGTGCGGCTGTCAGTTCTACAAATGGAATCGTCGGGCCCGACCCTCTGAGCTCGGACCGACCATCCAGCAGCCCCTTCTCGCGTGCCGCGTGCAGCCAAAACTTTGCCTCCCCACCCGCGTGAAAGCATTTCAGGTCCGCCCACGGCTCGGACTTCAGAATTCGCGGGCCACTTACGCCAATTCTTGTCATTACGCGTCTCTTCGTTGAGCGGTACCAGCACCTCCAGTGTGCGGGGTCAAGGTGCCCTCCGCCTGATCGCATGGCCAGAGCCGACCACACGATAGCTTCGATATGCATGATGTGGGGCAAATCGGTGCCGCCCAAACTGCCCACGAGCCAGTCCAGCCAGTCGAGGTCCGCAGAAGCGCGCCAATGCGCGACGCCAATGTCCACATGGTGCGCAAGGTGAATTCCGCGACCAATCGCGGTCCTGACTACTTGGGGTGGGAAAAGACAGTTTGGCCGCTGCCACATTAGCAGCAAGCCACTTTGGGGCGTCTCCTCAAAACAAAAACGGTTTGGGAAGTATAGGTCCGGGTCAAGCACCAGCACTTCTGCTCCGGGATCACTCAGAAGCAGCGGGTCCGTGATTTTGCGCCAGCACGGATGGCCGCGTCGAAAGGCGCGCAAATTACTGTGCAGTTTAAACAGGTGCTCTTCGCGGTCGACCAAGTCTTTCTCCGAGTGGACCTGCCACCGATGCACCTTCGCATTGAGTGACCCCACCGCGTCTGACAATTCCTGCTTGTCTTCTTCCGAGTCGGTAATTAAATCGACTTGAAGCACTTCCAGCGAATTGCGAAACAGGCTTTCCAACGCATCTCTAGCGTAGCTCAGAGAGCGAGGCGAAAGAACCATAAAGACTTGGCGGGGTTGGGTCACGCGACCTTCAACGGCGAAATCCGTTGCCTCAATGCAGGTTGTTGAATCGATTCCGGAATTTACCACCGACAGGCTTGTCGGATATCTGGCGACACGCTCAGTATCCAAGTGACATTTGTAAACGCAGATGAAACTAGATGAAACACTTCCAACGAAGTGCGAACTAGCTTCTCAAAGCGGCTCACGCAGGGCCAGGGCGGTTGATGCATGCGCTCGATCGTCTCAAAGAATCGGCTTGTACGAGACTAGTTTGGCGATGAAGAACGATCGGTGGTACAGCCGACTTGATGGTAGCTGTTTGAACATTTCAACGAGTACGCATTAGCCAGCGATGGATCTTCGCAGAAACAAGCCCAGCCCTAGAAAAAATAGAAAAATCCCCGTTGCCTGGAGGTCTTGCTTCCACGTCGAGACGCCCTCCCGGCTGGCCGCGGCAACCAACACAAAATAGAAAGGAAGATCGCTCGCAGCCACCGCAACAACTGCACCGAACATCCCATAGAATCGGAAGGCCAATGGAATGGCCGTGAACACCGCAACGAAGTAGGCTCCGTTACCGATCGCCTGATAGCGCGATTTGCCGAGAGAAAGCAGTGCCGGCATCGTCGTCGCATACATCACCGTGTGCCAAAGGCCTAGCGCCAAAATGGTCACCATCCACGAGGCCGCGTGATATCGGCTGTCGTACATCTTGGTTACCAGAAAGCCGCCGACGTGCACCATCAGACATAGCAAGACCGCCCCTGCCACCAAAACACGAAAGCGATATTGAAGGAACACTTCACGAAACTCGGCGATCGGCAAATGAATCATCTTCGCAATGAACGGAAAGCCAACTCGATTAGAGAACGCACTGATCACCGCCCGCGGAATATCCGAAACCGAATACGCGATGCCATACACTCCCAACAGGCTGAAGCTGATCAGCTTTCCAAAGATCAGACGGTCAGCCTGCCCCGCTAAGAAGCTGAACGCAGTGGACAGCAGGATCCATCTGCCGAAGTGAACCAAGCTTTGCACGCTCTCCCGGTCCCAGCAAAAGGAATTGCGAATGCCGGGGATCACCGGACGGCAATGGCTCAGCGTGAGCCGGTAGATGCCGCTTAGAATCGCTCCGATAACCAGGGCCCACACCGACCGAAACACCAATGCGCATCCCGCTGTGACTAGCAGCCCGAAGATCTGAGTAGTGAAGTCGAGCACAAACACTCTGCGCACGCCCATGTGCCGCGACATCGAAAGCAAATTGGTGCTCTTGAGGCCGCTTATCACAAGACCAAACGCCAGTGCTGGTATCAGTGAGATCAGACGAGGCTCATGGTAAATCAGCGATATCGGCCAGGCCAGCAGCAGGCACACTACAAAGATTCCCAGGCCACGAAATACCTCCAAGGTCCAGACAGTATTGAGAAAAACTGGATCGTCTCCTCGCGGGCTTTGAATTACGTTAGGGCCCATTCCAATATCGGCGAGTAGGCTGATCCCGACAACCAAGGTACTGACCAATGTCATCAGGCCGAACGATTCGGGCATTAGCAGACGGGTCAGGATGACACTATTGACGACGCGCAGCGCCATCGAACATCCGTAGTCCATCACTGTCCAAAACGTTGCCCTGATCGCTGTGGATTCCAGCACCTTCCTGGCATGTGCATCCACTCTAGTGCGGTCTTCCGTCACTATTTCCGATTCGCAAAGTTCAAGCGTTGACGATGTCATGTCAGTTGACAAAGAGTTCTCACCGTTTTTCGTATTTTGTCGGGTTGAATTGGGCCGATAGGCGCCGCGAGGAGAAACGTATATGAACGTTCAGTGGTCGGCTCGGCGAAAGTAAACTCTATCACCCTTGTTCAGTGCTTAGCGGACGGATACATGCTGATTCAACCATTTGCCGGAATGTGGCTCGTGCAAGCTTTCTCACTTCGACATCCGGGAGTCGAACTACGGACGCATCTGTGCAACGTCCTCAAGCGCCGGGTCAGGAGAGGAAGCCAGCGGCTCAGGAATTGGCCGTCTCTGCCCGCCTTGAACCAATTGGCTCGTTCCAGTCACAACCGAATCTGGTCCGCCGATATCTAAGCGTTGAAGCTTTTCGTGCCTGTTCATGCTGCAACCCTGGGGATTGCTCTCCGTCCCGCAAGGTCGTGTCGAGGAAGATGACCCGATTCGAAATCATCAGTCTCTTAACTTCGCCGTTGTACGTGGGACTTCAGAAAATAACCTGTCGTCAAAGCTTTGCGATGACCGCCTTCACCTGCGTGTATTGCTGCAGTCCGTATTCGCCTAGTTCGCGTCCGATCCCTGACTGTTTATAGCCACCGAACGGCGCCCTGGTGTCCAGGACGTTGTAGCAATTCACCCAGGCTGTGCCGGCTCGTACGCCGTTTGCTACCGCAAGTGCCTTCTTGATGTCGCGGGTCCAGACGGCCGCAGCCAACCCATACTTCGTGTGATTCGCCCGCGAAATCACCTCGTCGAGACTCTTGAACGATAGGACGCTCATGACGGGGCCGAAGATTTCTTCCGTGGCGATCCGCATGCCGTCCTGAACATCTGCGAAAACGGTCGGCTGAATGAAGTAACCGCGGTTCCCAATGCGTTTTCCCCCGCAGGCAAGCGTGGCGCCCGCGCTCCGTCCTGATTGGATATAGCCCATCACCTTGTCGAATTGCGTCTGGTCTACCAGAGGCCCCGACTCCGTCGCGGGGTCGAACGGGTCGCCGACAACCCGCTTTGAGGCCCTGGCGATGCTCCGCTCCAGAAACTGGTCATAGACTGTCTCTTCGACAAAGACCCTTGATCCTGCACAGCAGGACTGCCCCTGATTTGAAAACAGCCCCATGTGCGCGCCATCCACTGCCGCGTCCAGATCCGCATCCGCGAAGACAATGTTAGGACTCTTCCCGCCCAGCTCGAGAGTAACTGGCTTCAGGTTGGACTTCGCGGCAGCTTCCATGATCAAGCGACCAACTTCGGTCGAGCCTGTGAAAGCCAACTTGTCCACATCCATGTGGGAAGCGATCGCTGCGCCGGCGGTGGGTCCGAATCCCGGCAGTATGTTCACAACGCCTTCCGGGAAACCTGCCTCCACGATCAGTTCACCTATCCGCAGCGCGGAGAGAGGCGTTTGCTCGGCCGGCTTAAGCACTACCGTATTTCCTGTTGCCAGCGCGGGAGCCAGTTTCCACGCCATCATCAGCATGGGGAAATTCCAGGGAATGATCTGCCCCACGACACCGATCGGCTCATGACGGGTGTAGCAGAGGAAGTCGCCGTCGATAGGAATCGTCTTGCCTTGGACCTTGTCCGCCCACCCTGCGAAATAGCG
This sequence comes from uncultured Acidobacteriaceae bacterium, assembly GCA_963745845.1. GTDB lineage: Bacteria > Acidobacteriota > Terriglobia > Terriglobales > Acidobacteriaceae > Telmatobacter. The sequence continues at coordinate 2,696,496 of CAVUZE010000008.1, forward strand.
ATAGCATGCTACCGTTTTGGCCACATCCACCGCTTTGGCTACTGACAAGGGCTTCCCGTTGTCGAGCGATTCCAGCGCGGCCAACTGGTCGGCGTTGCTCTCAATTAGATCGGCAAGGCGATTCAGGAGCCGGCCGCGCTCTGACGCGCGCGTGGTGCGCCACGGCCCACGCTCGAAGGCCACTCGCGCCGATTGAACTGCCTGCTCCACGTCAGCAGTGTCGGCTTCGGCAACCTGGCAGATCTCATCGCCTGTTGAAGGATTGATCGTCACAAAGGTCTTCCCCGACTTGCTCGCAACCCAGCGATTCGCGATCAATAGCTTCAGCTTCGGAAGAGCGACCGAGATTTCAGCAGCCGAAGCTTGGGTAAAGATCATCAAACGAAATTCCTTTTAGGAGGATCGAAGCAACTTGCCGATCACGCTACATTCGCATTGTCGAGCCGGATGCCGCTCTTTCGCGCACAGATATACTCCAACCAGTTTCTGTAGATCCGCCCTGTCGTTGAACGCCAGGTATTCTTGACTTTCGCCGCTTCGAGAACAGTTGAGACACTCGCAAACAGTTCACCGCTCCGACAAGGCATCGCCATATCTCGCAGGGCAGCCAATGTAACCTCAGTGCCCCGGTCGAAGTAGCCAGCCGGAATCGACGGATAGGTCGTCGCCTCGCGGTTCAGGTACCGACAAACATCCCGGCGGTATTCGCGCAGCAGCGTGTCGGAGTCATATTCTGGATGGCCTTGGAAAAACACGAAGAGACTATTCTCTTTTTTTATGAAAGTGTCGACGCCTAGGCCTGATATTCGAGTGAGGACCGAGTATCCGCGGGCGACCAGCTCCTCTTCAGATAGGCTGTTCCAACGGGAATGGGGAAGTTGGAAACTTGACGGCGTACCTTCCGTCAATAAGTGGTTAGACACGTGTTTGCAGTCGAAAATGCCAAAGTGCTTCTCCTCGCTTCTACGCCGGTCGATACCGTCCATGTAAAGGACAGCGGCGTGCGCAGCGAGGCAGGACCATACCGTCGAGTAAGTGTTCTCCCGAGCCCATTCGAGGACATGGGTGAGACTCTCCCAGCAAGACTCATCCTTCAGATTCACCGTCACTGGCTCTTTGCCCGTAACGATAAGTGCATCAAGGCCCGTGTCCCACAGTTTGTCGACGCTCGCGTAGCTGCTGCTGGGGTTGTTGTAACCGACCAGCGCCGGCGTCGGGATGTCGAGCAATGAGTAGAGCGTTAGACAGACATCGAAATCTTCCGACGCCAACTCTAAGACAGAGATGAACTGGCGCTCTGTCGCCGTGAAAGCCGCTTGCGGCATGTTGTTGATCAGCCCAATCGCGACGCATCGGCTCGACTGCTCCCGACGTTGCAAGGGCGGCTTACGGCGAGTCCACGTGGAACTCTCTGGGCTTCCGTAATTGGATCGCTCCGAGTTCACATAAACTGGCATCGGCGTTTCCTTCCCTGAAGCCGTTACGATCTGCTCGGTATCGCCTGAATGGTGCAAGCGGCAGCCGCGAGGGCCTGGTCTAAGTCCTCCGTGATGTCGTCGATGTGCTCGATTCCGACGCTCAGTCGGATCATCTCCGGCAACACTCCTGCGCTGCGCAGCTCGTCAGCGGACATCTGCCGATGGGTCGTCGAGGCCGGATGGCAGACCAGCGACTTCGCATCGCCAAGATTGACCAGCCGCGTCACCAGGTTCAGCGCATCATGGAATCTGACCGCGGCATCATATCCTCCCTTGATTCCGATGGACATCAGCGAGCACGCGCGGCCGCCCATATACTTTTGCGCCAGCTCATAGTACGGGCTCTCGGAAAACCCGGCATATTTAACCCACTCGACCCTTGGGTCGCCGCGTAACTGCTCAGCCACTTTTCGGCCATTCTCCACGTGACGTTCTACACGCAACGGTGCCGTCTCGACTCCTTGCAACAACAGGAACGCACTGAACGGTGAGAGAACTGCCCCGCCGCAGCGTTGGTAGACGCTGCGGCAGCGCCCTATATATGCGGCCCTTCCGAAGTGCTCGTTGTAGATCAGTCCGTGATACGAGGGATCTGGCTGGACGAACGCTGGGAAGCGCGATGCGTGCTCTTTCCAGTCGAAATTTCCACTGTCGGTGATGGCGCCGCCGAGTGTGGTTCCGTGGCCGCCGAGGAATTTCGTCAGCGAGTCCACTACGATATCCGCACCGTACTCGATTGGCCTTAGAAGGATCGGCGAAGCTACGGTGTTATCCACGATGAGAGGTACTCCGTGCTCATGGGCCACTCGCGCCAGCCCTTCAATATCGCAGATGTTCCCTGCCGGGTTGCCGACGCTTTCGCAGAAAATTGCTCGGGTATCTTCGTCGATCAGCTTGGCGATCGCATCCGGATGGTCAGACTCTGCGAAGCGGACGGAGACACCTTGGCTCGGCAAGATGTGCGCAAACAGCGTATATGTGGTGCCATAAAGCTGCGGGACTGAAACGATATTGCAACCCAGTTCCGTAACGTTGAGGACCGCGTAGTTGACGGCCGCTTGACCGCTGCTTACACAGAGCGCCTCCAATCCTCCCTCAAGAGCGGCGACGCGACGCTCGAGCACTGCGGTGGTTGGGTTTTGGATGCGCGTGTAGCGGAAACCCTCGGCCTCGAGATTGAACAGCGCGGCGGCGTGCTCTGCACTGTCGAACGCATAGGCGACCGTTTGGTAGATCGGTACAGCCACCGCTTTCGTCGTCGGTTCGACACTGTAGCCCCCGTGGATTGCGATCGTCTCCAGTTTCATAATTCCGCCTGCCTCTTAGACAATCCTGTTCTTCACGCTGTTTTACTCAAGGTTAGATTCGACACTAGGCCGTTCATTTCGCTCACCACCCACTCGATATCTCGCTCGGTAGTTCTGAAGCTGGTGACGCATGCGCGGATCACAGGAATGCCGCCAAGATTCGCCTCAGACATCCAAGCGATCTGGCGTTCCCGTAGGGCCGCCAGCAATGCGGTAGGAACCAGACCGTCACGGGTGAAGCACACTACCGGCAATGGCGTGGAATTGACGATGCGCCATCCGCTGGTCTCCAGTGCCTCGCGCAATACCTTCCCCATGTGCGCCTGGTGCTCAAGCATGCAGACCAAGCCCGTCTCGCCGCGTTCCGCCAGCGTCATGAATAGCTTCAGCCCGATGAACCGCCGCGACCACTGTGCAGAGTGAGTGAGCGGATCAAACGTCACCGAGGCATCTTCCATCTGTCCCGCTGTCTTACTGGGCATGTAAGTCACATCGGAGCGGAAGGCCTGAGCCACACTCTCACGATGCCGGCAAAAGAACATCCCGCATCCCATCGGAACAGAAAGCCACTTATGCGCATCGCACGTAATCGAGTCCGCAGTTTCAATCCCGGCCAGGTGGCGCCGTAATTTCGGAGATACGACGGAAGCTCCGCCCCACGCGGCATCGGCATGGAACCACAGTTCTGCCTGCTGGCAAAAACGCCCGATCTCAGGCAGGGGATCGATTACTCCGGCTGCTGTCGTGCCCCCAGTCCCAATCACCATAAAGGGCAGGAATCCATGGTTACGATCCCCGGCCACGCGCCGCCTAAGATCATCGACATTCATCTTCAGGTCGCGATCTGTCTCGATAATTCGGAGACTTCGCCTTCCAAGACCCACCATGTGCGCGATCTTGTTGAAGCCGTGATGAGTCTCCTCGGTCGCATAGATCGCCGGCTCTCCCGCGAGGTGTCGAAGACCGTGCTCGCCGTATTCGGGAAAGGAATGCGTCAACGCGACAACGACTGCAGAAAGATTCGCCTCTGTTCCCCCAGAGGTAAATGTTGCGATGGATTCTTCGGGCAGACCAAACTTTTTGGCAAGCCATTCAAGTGTGTGCCGTTCAATCTCGTTCGCAGCAGGCGAGGTGCGCCAGTTCGCCAGTTGCGGGTTGTACATCGCAACCAGTGTGTCTGCTACAACAGAGGCCAGTGTGACGCTCGGGTTGAAGAGACCGAAATAGCGCGGGTGAGTTACCTGCACCTGCCAGTCTCGCAACATCTCCTCCACATCGGCTATGACTTCGTCGATTGCTATGGTCCGCTTGAAGTCATAGCGGGATGCAAGGTGGGCGCGAATCTGTTCCACCGTCACACTCGGAACGATGGGCCCATCGGCAATCTCCGACTCGAGTGCCGCAAATTCATCCCGGAGTTGATCGAAGAGCACCTGCATCCTTCCATCGTGCGCGGTGAATCATTTTCACTTCTTGTTAAGTTGAAGCTAAAGTCGAATGCTGCCGCACTGAATGCGCTCGTATAGTTGCTTGTCAAGCGGGACGAACGCCTCCGATTCGGGATGGTCGAAGTAGAGCGTGTCCTGTGTCGCGGTGGGATCGAATCCCTGCCTGATCAGTTCGGTTTTTGAATACTTGAACGTACCGGTTAAATCTACCGTTCTGCGAATCCGCAGGAATAAAGGCCGCGCGTAAGGTGGGATACGGCTCGTCAGGTACTTGCGGAAACCGTTCAGGTCCAACTCCCTCTCGGCAACCACAGCCGCCATGCCGACACGGCCTTCAGTACCCGGGACCGCGACTCCGTAGACGTTGGCGTGTTTGACTCCTGGAAAAGTGCAGATCGCTTCAGAAACTTCGGAGGTGGCAACGTTCTCACCCTTCCGACGAAAGGTGTCGCCGATGCGATCGACAAAATAGAAGTATCCCTTCTCGTCCTTCCTCATCAGGTCGCCGGTGCGGACCCACGCATCTCCCGGCTCGAATACGTCGCTCAGTATCTTCTCCTCTGAATCCTCTTTGGTTGTGTATCCTTCATAACGGCCGCCCACGTTTGACGGATCGCTCACGACCTTGCTGACCGCCTCTCCAGGCTGATTTGGCCGGCACCTAATGCAGAATCCTTGCTCGTTACGCACCGGCTTACCTGTCTCCACATCGAAAACCACAAGCGCCGGCGAAAATCGATGCGCGAGATAAGCCGGGATGTGGCCGATCGCTCCTCGTTTCCCCTGCACGTTGAACAGGGAGACGCTTCCTTCAGTTGCCGCATAGAATTCGAGAATTCGAGGGATATTGAATCGGTCCTTGAAGGCGTTCCAGACATCTGGAGCCAGTCCATTACCGCAGGCAAGCCTGATCCGATGTTCAGTTTCGTTTGCCAATGGCGCCGTATGCAGCAGATAACGGCAGAGTTCTCCGATGTACTGAAAGAGAGTGCAGTTCCAACGGCGGATGTCGCTCCAGAACTGGCTCGTCGAAAACTTCTCGCGAATCACGACCGCGCCGCCGGCTACAAGTACCGCACCCGGCGCCTGCACTCCTCCGACGCTGTGATACATCGGCAAGCAGTTATACATTCGATCCGTCGGAAGTACGTCCATCATGCCGGCGAACCAATGACTCCATTGCATCACCCGAGCGTGACTCACGTTGGCGGCCTTCGGCAGCCCTGTGGTTCCGGAAGTGTATATGTAGAGCGCCCGGTCATCGATGTTGGTCCCGCGCCGCTCTTCCAGACTCAGCGGTTCCGTGGAGAGGGGTGTGACATCGAGATTCACGCATGGAGAATTCGCTCCCTCCTCGCCATAAATCCAGACCCTTGGTGACGCTTCAAGATGGGTTAGCGCTGCAGTTAGCGTGTCGAGAAACTCTGCGGTCGTGATGATGCATTTGGGCGACACGACTCCTATACAGTGAGCGAGCGAATGGCCCCCCAAGTTGGTATTGAGCAGCGCGACGACTACGCCGACGCTCGTAATGCCAAGCCACATCGCCATGTATTCGGGCTGGTTTGCCATCAACAGGCACACGACGTCGCCCTTCGCAAGCCCTTGCCAAAGCGCCCATCGAGCATACTGGTTTATTCGTCTCGCGAGCGCGCGGTACGTAAGTTGCTGCCGGTCCGACAGAAGGGCGGGCGCTTCGCCAAATCGCGCCGCGGCTTCTTTAATCACCACCGGTAAAATGCGATCGCGATTGCCGGCAATCGGCACAGTTAGCTCGAGCGCGCGCAACCATGCTTTCGAAGCTGAGCGATTGGATTGGATTGTGTCCTCGTTCCGCATCTGATTTATGCTGTATTGCCAGCATCAACTGTAAGTACGGTTCCAGTAATGTTTTTCGACTGATCGCCTACGAGAAAATCGACCGCGTTCGCAACGTCTTCGATGTTGACCAGCCGCTTGAGTGCACTGCGTCGTTCGATCTGTTGCCGCTGCTCGTCCGTCATCCCCTCGGTCATACTTGTATCTACGAAGCCTGGGGCGACCGCATTCACGTTTACACCCATGCGGCCAACTTCCCTGGCCAGCGACCGCGTGAATCCGATAAGAGACGCTTTGGTTGCAGCATATACAGTGAGCCCACTGTAACCACTAAATGCTGCGACGGACGATATGTTGACGATCCGCCCACCGCCATCAGCCATCATGAAACGGACGACATATTTGCTGATCACCATCGGCGAGATCGTGTTCAATCGCACCACCTCTTCAATCTTCTGGGTGGATGTAAGCGCCAAGGTACCATCCGCGCTTGCGCCCGCGTTGTTAACCAAACCATAGATCGGACCGAAATCCTTCCGCAGATTCTTTGCCAGGTCCTGGATGCCGTCAATCTGTGCCAGATCGAAAGGCACGAAATGAAGTGAACCGGGACGGGCCTCTTCTGCTTCCTGCTTTGCGGCGGTAAACTCGTCGGTCTCTTTGCGCGCGATCGCGATTGCACAAAACCCCGACTGCGACAGCCGGCGGGCGATGCCAAGCCCCAATCCGCGGCTTCCGCCTGTCACGATCACGTTACGCAAGCGGACGAACCAGCTTTCCGCTTTCAGCTACAGCTAGAGCGGGAACGAAGTTGATCGCGGCCGGGACTTTGTGCCGCGCAAGCTCCTCGCGGCAAAACTGGAGAATGTCGCTCTGGAGCGCGTTTGCGTCACTGCCGTCAGGTTGCTGGGGGGGCCTGAGCACTATATCCGCCACTACAAGCCCACCCGTGATTCGGCTTTTTTGGGTTCTTACAAGCGAGACGCTGACCTCAGGGTGACAATTGAGCACAGCCTCGACCTCTTCTGGGTGTACTTTCAACCCCCCCACATTAACGGTCCCATCTTGTCGACCAATAAAGTAATAGCGTCCGTCCCGCAACTCGACCACGTCGCCCGTATTTACAAAGCCTTCCGCATCCTTCACCGGCTCGCTACCTTCGTTCAAGTAGCGGAACGCAGTGCGATTCGAGCGCACCCTGAGCGTATTACCTTCCACTTTCATGTCGACATCGGGTGAGTACACCAGCAAAAAGGGCGGGAATCCCATTGCGCCGTCGTTTACCGCGAATGCCACACCCGCCTCTGTCGTCGCGAATGCGTGCGAAATTCTTGACTGCGGGTATTGCTCGCGGAGATGGTTCAGGATGGCTTGGTCAGCAATCTCTCCAGACAAACGGACGTATTCGGGAGCAATGTTACGAACCGAGGGGCTCATCAGAGCGTGGCGCCATTGAGACGGCGTTCCGGAAATATGTGTGACTCCGGCCACGCCGACCCGATCGAGGAAATCTGTCGTCGACTCCCGCACACCTTTGAGCACCAATGAAGTTCCGGTGATCGCGGCACGAAGAAAGATCTGTAATCCCCCATACCGGCGAATGTCATAGAACGTGCTCCAAACAAGCGAGGCCGGAGTGTTGACTCTTCGCTCAATTGCGCCGGCGAGGCTTGCGAGGGTGTGTAGGACCAGCTTCGGACGCCCCGTCGTCCCCGAGGTGAGTAGGATCCATTCCGTCTCGACTTCCGAGCCTCGCATCTGCCGGCACAAACCAACATTTTCCAGCTTTACCTTCCATTCATTGAGAACGATGCATTGAACGCGCGAATCAATTGATTCGAGTCCAGGCCGGTCGGTTATGATCACGTCGGCCCCCGCACACTCAGCAACGAACGCGACGTTTTCTCGCGACAAATCCGGAGGACAAAGCACAATCCGTCGCGCGACGCCGTCGAACTCAACCAATGCCGCAGCAGCGAGGAATTGGTCGATTGTAGTCAGGAGCACGCAACGCCCGCTCAGTTCGACCAAGCGTTCGTTGAGAACAGAGCCTCCAACCAACTCGGCCCAGCTCGCGCTAGCTTCAGGACCCACGGCCACTTGTGCGGACAAGTTACCAGCGGCGATGATCGAATCACATAGTGAAGTCGGATTATTTCGCGGCATTTTCATAAAACTCGACGAATTGACCGAATGTTACTGGAAAGCGGGCATCCTCATCGGCCGAGAAGGGATCAACTCCCAGCGAAATCTCGAGCCTTGTTACGACAATGGCAAAGCTGAGCGAGTCAAGCCCGGAGTCGAGCAAGAGAAGATCGTCCGTCAGGGTTGCGAGTTGTTTGTCGTGCTCACGGGCTACGCGCTTGAATTGTGCGATCACTTCAGTTTTGACATCCATATCCAGGTTTATCGGCCTTCCATAGCGCAGCCTGCATCAACGGAGACTCCTCGCAGCTTCTGATAGTTGCTCCTGTGGCTGAGTTTAATCGACGGAGAGACAACGCCCTGATCCTGTGCTGCCGAGCGCGTCACCGGGAAATACCGTTCCAGCCAGTTCCCAATTTCTTGCTGGACCGATGTCCGGCCTATGCGGTTCGCGAAGGAATGATCGGTCCCCTCGATCAACTGGACAGTTACCTGGTTCTCGCATCCCGCGATTTCCGTGGCGTGTTTGATATAGTCGAACTGTCCAACTCTCGGTTTCATTCCAGCTGTCTTCAATCCGGGCGCCTTGAGGATGAGAATTGGCATGCCAGTCGTTGCCGTTTGTCTCCAGCAGCTCAGAAGCCTGAAGTTCGCATTTCTGGGAGGTCTTTCTCTCCTCGCGAGAAGGAGATAATCCCTGCAGCGATCATAGAAGTCACTCGCGACTCCGCCGATCCTGCTGCGCCGCGCCCAGTCGCTCAGCTTCTGCCGTACCTTCGGTCGTATCATCTGCGAAAAGTGAAAGTACGGCTCCATTAGTATCAGGCCTCTACACTCTTTGCTGGTCGCGGCTGCAAAAAGTGCGGAGACCGCGCCTGCACAATGCCCGACGATAACAACTCCAGAAAGACCGAATCGCTCCACAAGCTCCTCAATCTTGGCTGCGGTTATGGCTGCGTAACCTCCAGAGTTGATGAAGTCGAGCAAATCAGTAGAGAGGTCTCCGTCAGAATCTCCCAGCCCTGGCAGATCGAATCGGAATGACGGGTAGCCGCGCTCCGCACACGACTCAGCCCAGCGCACCGCTGAATCTCCTGTTGCGGCCCTCGGCAGGGAAAGCGAGTTCAGGAAGAGAACGCCTGGTCGCTCTCGAACACTCCCAAATGTCGATGTATCGAGGGAATGATCAGGCGGGCAATGATAGGTGCCACGAAGACGAACTCCAAGGCCATCCAGGGTTAGTAATTCACGGGACCCAATGCTCTCAAGCATAAGAAGCTCTCTTATTCGGAGCTGAAGTAGTCGAAACAATCCACTCCAAGTTCGGAGCGAACAACCCACTAAAGTCCTTAAATTCGTCGTGCGCCGGGGTTCCCCCCTTAGCCAATGGAACAGCATCTCTGCCAAGTTCGACGATTCTTACAGGCCTCTGGTAAGCCAATGTGGCGCTGGCTTCGTTTGCAAGTCCTTCAGGGAGGGCAAAGTCGAAAGAGTCTCGCCAGAGGCTGCTCGACCAAGAATATCCCTCCACCTCTTGCGGCCAACCCTGCTCGATCGCACGTATGTAGTCCGACGCTCTCCTGCGCTCTTCGGGGCGCTTAAAAATCTGCTCCAGACTGACCCAGCGCATCAGTGTCGTGCGCAGCGCCTCGTTTGCGTTAGCTGGCGCACACCAGAGCAATAGCCCTTCGCCGATACCATCGTGAAATGTCCTCCCAGCAAGTATCGCGCCAAGTTCTAGACCGTGCAGCAAAAGCGGTACTCGTGGTGAGCGTCCTTTGAGCCAACTCGAAAGAAGCCGGACATCTTCGCTCCAATCTCCGAATTTCATCTCGTCGAAGACTCCGGTGCTCTCCCCAATTCCGCGGTAGTCGTACCTAAGTACCTCGACATTTCCTGCGGCTAAGAAGCGCGCCCAGCGAACCCACGGAAGGTAGGAACGATGCCGTTCCGAGGCAAATGGACCCACGAGAAGAACTCGTGCAATCGGCCGTGCCACCTCGTGTAGAACGGTGTGAAGGTGAGCCCCGGATACCTCGAAATATCCGGGGGTTTCGGGGAGCTGTTCGGCGTAATGGAATTGAGTCTTCACCGGTGATTGTTAGATTGTTTGGCCTAAGCTGCGAGTTTTGTCGCCGGCTTCTGCATGACGCTGCCGATGACGTTACAAAGGAGTTCGACGCCCTCGAAGAGATTCGCCTCCGCACTCATCGGATTGATCGAATTCTCCAACAAGACTGCGCGAAAGAGTCCCTCCGAATGTGCAATATCACAAACACCATGCACATCCGTGTACTCCATCTCCTCGGAGCCCCGTGCGGCAGCAAGTGCGGCCAGAAACACCATATACTTCTGAATGAAGCTCTCGAAGAAGGCCATCGTCACAAGGGATTGAACGCCTTGAAGCCTGCCTAGGAACAAACGCATCTTCGTCATCGTGTCGTGCACCGCAAGCACGTCCTCAGAGCTGGGGAAGGCGTTTGCTGCCATCGTGAACTTGCGCAACATCACAGGATGACTGTCGCGGACTTCCTCCATCAGATTGTCGATCAGAATCAGCCGTGCCTCCTCCGAATGAGTTGCGAGGTAAGTAGCGGTCATCCAATAGATGAAATTGCCTTCCAGAACCGCTGTGTACCTTGCGATGATGCCGCGGCGCTCTTCGTCGGTCAATCGCTCAGGGTTGGGAAGCCGCGTAATGAGATCGTCGATTATAGTCGCGACCTGCTGTTGGATCGACGCTCCCTCTGATCCGTCCTGCAACTGAGGAGCGAGTAGTGTTGTGCTCATATTCTCCACCTTTCTGAACGATTGATTGAGTGAATCGGAAACTTGGTCTCTGGACTTCTTACCGAGACGATGTGCAACTGTTGGTCGAGAGAGGAGTGGGCTTGACCTCGGTTCAACAAACACCGGCAGGCCTTTACTAAGCGTCTGCGTCGACTTGGTTGGAGGCTTTCTAAGAGCCCGTTCCCCCGAATACAACGGCGATCGTCCGAACGATGATCTTTAGGTCCAGCCAGAGGCTCCAATTATTGATGTACGCGACATCTAAAGAGATATAGTTGTTGAACGAGGGATCCTTCCTTGCACTCACTTGCCAAAGGCCGGTGATGCCTGGAGTTACGTCCAGGCGGCGCAAGTCACTCAGCTGATACTCGCGCACTTCGCTCCCGATCGGCGGACGGGGACCCACAATACTCATGTCGCCACGCAGTACATTGAAGAACTGGGGTAGTTCGTCCAGCGAATATCTGCGCAAGAAACGACCGAGCCTGGTGATACGGGGATCGTTAGATATCTTGAACAGTATCCCATCGCGTTCGTTCATGTGCATCAATTCAGCGCGTCGCTTCTCCGCGTCGCGGACCATAGTGCGGAACTTAGTGCAGCGGAAAATACGGCCCTTCTTTCCGATCCGCTCCGAGAAGTAGAAGATCGGACCGCTTGAGTCCAACTTGATGGCGACCGCGATCGCCAGAAGAACAGGCGAGAGAACGACCAATGCCAGACTCGAGAATAGAATGTCGACCGTTCGCTTCAACAAAAGAGCGATTTCAGGTACATTGCGGGAATGCAGTGGAATTGTCGGGAACTGCCCAATGTACTCGATAGGAGTACTAGGCAAACCGTTGTACAGGTCCAGAACCACGCTCAGGTCCACTCCTTTGGTTCGAGCCTGTGCAAGAACATCGAGAACGATCCTTCGGTCACACGAACTGGCAAAAAATATCTCATCCACGAAGTGTTCGCGTACGTATTCGAACATCGAATCCAAGGTGCCAACCACGTCGCTGGATCTCGTCGCGTGATCCGAACTGGGGTCGGGAGACTCGATGAATCCCCTGAAGGTGTAACCAAGGTGCCGGAACATTACCAAGTGATGGCGAAGTGCTTGGGCCTCAGGTCCGGTGCCTACGATGAGTACGTTTCGAGTGCCCACACCGCGTTCAAAGCGTCGATTGATCAGCACGCGGTAAGCCAGCCGGCGCAGGCCGAGCGTGACCGTAACCAGACCCACTGTGATGAGAACGATGCTTTGGGGTATATCGGTCGCGTGAGCTAGATAGAGAGTGCCTGTCAACAGGAGACCGGAGGTGAAGCAGGCCTGTAGGTTCAGTCGTTGCTCATGAAGAAAGCTAGTCAGACGTGTTGGCGAATACAGATGCAAACGCCGGCTGGTGACCATGAGCGCGATCGTGAATCCGCAGAGAAGAGCCAGGAGAATGCCCATCGATTGACCGTGAATGAGCGTGCCGTGCCAGAACCCCCTGACTCCAGCCACGGGTCCGGTGTGCAACTCGTACAACGTCACCAACGTAGCGGCCCCAAGAACAGTTACACCATCCAGAACCATCCATAGCTTGACCGCGCTGCGTTTGCTGCGTGTCGGAAATGCAACTGCTCCACTGGTCCATGCAGGCGAAGATGTCGCAGCAAATGAAATTCTTTGCCGGAATTCCGATGTCGCCATAAGCGTTTCTCTGACCTCACTCACCCGAGAATTAAGGAGACAACTGGAGACAGACCTCCGAGGCAAATCTCCAGCATGGAGACAAGAGAATGAAATGCAAAAACAACCGGCCTCGCTCATCTTTGGAAAGCAATCTCCCATAACACAGCGAGATTTCGAGGTACGCTGGTTACAGTGCAGGGCCAGTTACGAGGGCTCAACTACCGGTTCTCGCGAGGAACGCCGAACCGGGGATGCAGCGTCGATGTGCGCAGTGTCTTACAAGTGGAGAATCGTAGGGCAGGCGTGCTCGGCATTCGACCAAAGATTCCGCGATGGACTGGTGTCCCGTCATCCTCAACATGCCTACGATCAACGGCAAGGATCGGATTTGTGATTCAATAACCTGTTCAGCGCCGGCGCAAATCATGCCCAATGCGCGGGGAAGAAAACGGCCGCCCGATCAAACTTGAGTTCCTCATTCGTAAGGTATTCAGTCTGCAGAGCTGACATACCGGACTATTCGAACCATTGACCGGATCAGGTCGACGCCGTCCCAAGGTGGGAATCAGCACTCAATCACCCGGTTTCAAACCGGCAGAGATTAGAAAGGTGCCATGAGCCGCAATTAGCCGCGGCAACTCCGAAGGACCAATAGGCGAACCCAGTGGCGGCGTCGACGAAGTATAATGCTGGGCTCAGGCGCTTTACGAGTCGCCCGGCAAAATTACACCGCATTGGCTGTCACTTTACTTTCTCGGGTAGCTTGGGAGTAATGACGCCAACGATCTCACGAACATTCTCCATTTCCATCAACTCGTCCACGTCCAGCGTGATTCCGAAGACGTTTTCCAAGCTACTGGCGAGAGACAGGTGTCCCACGGAATCCCAGAGAGGAATGTCACTCGCACTGGTCTCCATCGTCACCTGTCGCGGATCAATATCAAAAGCTCCCTTAAAGGCTTCCTGGACTTTTCGAAGAACGTAATCCTTGTCGTTGTCGCTCATCCGATTTTTTCCCTTTCACCAATTCTGTTGAATGATGAATGATCACTCTATGCCTCAGGCCAAGAATCCCGCGCCCCATCCACGCATCCGTGAGCACCGCCCCGGCTGCGGATCGCAATCCCCCAAGGGAGCGCACCATCGGACCGCTGAACCGGTTTTGCGGCCCTGAGCAACATCTTTGACGACTGCAGGAATGTCGAGGTGAGGCAACGGCTTTAATCAGCGGACCTTGCCTTGTACTCAATCAACTTTCGGCTTCTCCCATATCTCTTATTGAATTGGTATTGCATTTGTCCGACAAGGATGGGGACATGCTGCAGGTGAGAATGAATGCCGTAAAGGAAGAGTATCCAGAGGCTGGCCCCTTTCCAACGAGCTTTCCATGCAGAGCGAATCGAAAGTAGGAACAGTAGAGCCAACCAGAGGGCAAAGGGTAGGAACCCAAAACGGAGGCTAGCCAGAATTGCCGCGGCGAGCGAGAGACTCCAGAAACTTCCTCGGATTAGGTTGCCCCTACGCTCGGAAGTCCAGGACGGGTCGCTGCTCTGCCGGTAGCGTTCCGAGACTTCCGCATAGGCATGGCCCGCTCGTGCAGCGCGCCGCCAGTACTGGCTGAACCGCGTTATCTGTAGATCGTGTCCGGTCATAGGATGGTCAATGTGGAGAATCCGGTAACCTCGAGCCCTCATACGCCTGCAAAGTTCTGGCTCTTCTCCCGCGATCAGCCCCTCGTCAAAACCACCTGTTTCCAGCAACGCCTTTCGGCGAAGCAGCACGTCGCCGCCGCAGAATTCGGTGAGCCCTGGCCTGTACACCCAGTCGAGATCGAGAACACGGGTGAAGATCGAAGCCTCCGGATGGATCTCTCGCCGATGCCCCCACACGGCTGCGACTGAAGGATCCTGACCCAATGCATCGCAGGCTGCCCGGGGAAAATCAAAGTGAAGCACGGTATCTCCATCCAAAAAGAGAACCAGATCGCACTCAGCGCGCCGCCATCCCGCGTTGCGACCCATCGCTGCGGTTGGTCTCTCCGTGTGAACGAAAATCACCACCGCCCCATACTGAGACGCAAGTTCTGGACTGCCATCTGTTGACCCGGAATCGACATAGATAATCTCTCTTATGACAATTTCGCGGACTTGCCCGATGGACTCAAGGCATTTAGCCAGGCGTTTACCTTCATTGCGTCCGATTACGACAATAGAAAGCGTTGGAAGATCGGCGCTCCGGTGTCCTAACCGGACGCTACAGGTAAGTTCTTGCACCTAGGTCCTGCCATTCTTCGGCCTCGATAGTCACTGTCCTTTGTTCACCTTTGGAATCGCTGTCTTTCGCCGGAGCACTCAGACCGGAACTCGAAATTACAATGGTGCTTGAAGGAAGGTTTGACGAACACCTTTGGCCGACACGAAGCCATTGACTTCGGCAAAGCTCGGAAAAACAGATGCACGGTATTCACCTAACATTTCGGCGATCCTGCTGTGATCGTGAATCCGTTGAATGAAGTGAATGGATCGTGTAAGTTCAGAGCGGCCGGAAGTGCTTTGCAGTTTTCCGACTCCGTCCTCAACCGATGATCAGATGCACTAGAATTGTTCTGGCCGCATGTGCTGTAAGCATTTGTCCCGATACCATTCCTTTTCTACAGATTCAAATATGAATTCCGCCGCACGCTCGTTTCCCCAGCTGCCGAGCTACGCTTCCTAAGGGACTGTTCATATCGGTTGAATTCTCTCCTCGAGGCGCGATCCGCGCGATTCCGGCTGATCTTGTTAAGGACCACTGCTACCCCAGCGACATCCAGCCGCTCGAGGAGTCGCGCAGCACGATCCAGCTCTTGCTTGGTCCTCATGCCCGACCTGACCACAAGGACAGTTGCGTCGGCCAACCGCGCTAAATTCTCTGTTGTGGCGAAAATGGGCAAAGCGTTTGCATCGATGAGGAACACATCGCATAGCTCGCTAGCTTGACGTGGAGTTTGGACAACTTGTTTGGGAGCGGATTCATCCCGCCCATCGAAGTCTTAAGTAATGGTGAGCGGCGTTAAAGGAGAAGATTGCACCTCATCGGTCCTGTTTCGGCTCGCGAGGGATGACTAGACCTCGATGGGACGTCGCTAGAGAAAATCTCCAACTCGTCTGATCTCAGCGCGCTTATCATTCTGGTCTTCAGGTTCAGACCCCGAAGCTCTTCTTCCAGCCTTCTGACGGCGGTCGTCGTCCCACCGCCATGCGTCGGAGATGTAAAGAGAAGGGTACACACCCCTGCGTTGCGAACCGCGTTATCTACGCCGGCGGCCAGTCGGAACGTCGGTTAAGGGGCTAGGCCGGGAAGCGAGAGTTCGTATCCGTCTGAGCAACGCACGCTGTTGTTGCTTCGTGTTTAGTGTTGCACTGGAGCAATGAGCGAAGTGGGAGTGATTCACAGGCGGCGTAGTTTTGCCGAAGTCCAAGCCTTGGTCGGCGAGTTTGAATCGAGTGGATTGTTGCGGGCGGCTTTTTGCCAACAGCGTGGCCTGGCGGTAGGGACGCTGGATAAATATCGTCGGCGCGTGCATGGTGGGCGTCAGGCGGGAGGCAGTGCTTTTGTTCCGGTCGAAGTGGTTCCCTCCGCTGCGCGGGAAGTCAAGGGCTTCGCCAAGCACGATGGTGCTCTTGTCGTTGAGCTACGAAGCGGACGTCGGATCGAAGTATGCCGCGGATTTGATGCGGGAACATTGGAACGTCTGCTGAGCATATTGGACAGGGTGTAGACGGTGTTCGGGTTTGGACCGGCGACGCGGATCTATGTTGCAGCCGGCGCGACGGACATGCGCAAGAATTTCAATGGCCTCTACGGGCTGGTACGCGATCATCTGGGCTGCGATCCGGAAAGCGGCCATGTGTTTGTTTTCACGAATGCGCGACGCAATCGTCTGAAGCTCCTGGTATATGACGGAAGCGGGCTTTGGGTATGTGGAAAAAAGCTGGACGGCGGAAGATTTCGTTGGCCCCAGAGAGACAGCGGCGTGAAGAAAATCGTGCTGAGTCACGAGGAACTGGCGCTGCTTTTGGGGGGCATTGATCTGGCACAGACCGAGCGGCGGAAGTGGTATCGCAAGCCTCCTGTGCAAGAACCAACAGAGTCACTGACAACCGCATAAACACCGGATATTTCGCTCATTTATCCGCAAGAACTTATGTTATTTAAAAGACATCGTGAGCACGCCTTCTGAGCCTACTCTTCCTCATTCGGAACCCTTCATGGCTGAGGTTGTCGCGCAGCTGAAGGAGCAGGTTGCGTCGCAGAACAGAGAGCTCGAGTATGCACGGTTGAAGATCCAGGTCCTCGAAGAGCGTCTTCGTTTGGTGCGGATTCAGAAATATGGACCGAGCAGCGAGAAGCTAAGCAATTTGCAACTGGAATTACTGGAGCAAGAGCCCGGGGTTAGTCAGGAAGAAGTAGCCGTCGAAAGCGAGCGCAAGGCCCCGCCACCTGCTACTGAACAAAAGAAGCGCAAGCATCCCGGACGTCAGACTCTACCCGCGAATCTTCCCCGTGTGGAACGGGTGATTGCCTGCACTCCGGAGCAGTGCGTATGCGGCAACTGCGGCGCTGAGACCACAGTGATCGGCTACGAAGTCAGCGAAGTGCTGGATGTCGAGCCGGCGCGGTATTTCGTGCAGGTGACCAAGCGCGAGAAAAGGGCCTGCAAAACCTGTCCCCAGCAAGGCGTGACGGCGGCGACTCTTCCTATCCGGATCATCGATAAAAGCCTGGTGTCGGATCGAGTGATTATCAATACGGTGGTGAACAAATACTGTGACCACAGCCCACTGTTTCGGCAAAGCGTAGCCTTGTTGCGTGACGCGGGCATCGATATCTGCAGGGCTACGATGTGCGGCTGGGTGATGACCATCGGAGAGATGTTGATGCCGGTAGCCGGAGCGATGCGGAACCAGTTGCTTGCCGGCACCTACATCCAGGCGGATGAAACTCCGGTCGATGTACAGACACATGACGGAAGCGGCACAAACCATCAGTCTTATCTCTGGCAGTACGGGACGCCGGAGGGCATGACGGTTTTTGATTTCCGCATGAGCCGCAAACGCGAGGGCCCGCTGAACTTCCTCGGCAACTTCGAAGGTCTTCTCCAAACAGATGGCTACGCTGCATATGATCGCGTGGGCGGTCCGAAGATGGTGCATGCGGGATGTTGGGCTCACGCCAGAAGGTACTTCGTGGATGCGGTCAAACTCAATAAACAGGATGGCGCGTCCGTTCGTGCAGTTGAACTGATAAACGAGCTATTCGCGATCGATGCTCAAGCGCGAAACGAAAAGATGGACGATGCCGCACGCCACGTTCTACGCCACGAGAAGGCTCCACCGCTGCTCGACGAAATCCGCACTCACATCCTTGATATGAGCAAGACGGTGCTGCCCAGCAGCGCGCCGGGTCAGGCTTGCAGATACACGCTTGCCCTCTGGAAGAAGCTGACCCGCTTCCTCGATTATCCCAAACTGGAGCTCAGCAACAATTTTGCTGAGAACTCTATGCGGCCTATAGCCCTCGGCAGAGGCAACTGGATCCACATCGGAAGCGAGCAGGCTGGACCGCGAGTGGCCGCTATCCTCTCCGTGATCGAAAGCTGCCGCCGTCTCAAAATCCCGGTGCGCGATTACCTCGCCGACATCTTACCCGGGCTTGCGAACGCACCCCTTCAGCACATCGCAGATCTTACTCCTGCAGCCTGGGTCGCAAAAACCTCATCCTTGCACTTGGTCTGACGCTTACGAGAGTTCCACCTCCAGTTCGTGCGGGAACCCTAACCGGGTTGCAAGGTCGATTGTCGCAGTGTCCTAAGCAAAGGATCATCTTGCCGAGAGGATCAGGTTCTTCGGGCTAGGGCGTTGAACATCGCAAATATCCTAGAGAAGAGTATGCTCAGGACGACGAGCATTAATTCCGATAAAGCGGCGATGGTTTGATAGCTTGGCCGCTAACCACCTCGACCGCTCTTGGGGGATGCGGCCCTCCCGGTCCTCGCTTCAGACCCGGGTCTTCCTTCGCCGTGCACCGGCTGCGGAGTGACGAATGGGAATGGATTGTTCGTACCTGTTGAATTCGATCTTTAGGGCGCGATCCGCACGATCTTGGCTCATTTTGTTAAGTATCACCGCAACTCCAGCGACATCCAGTCGCTCAAGAAGTCGCGCTGCGCGATCCAACTCCTGCTTGGTCGTTGTGCCTGATTTGACCACAAGCACAGTCGCGTCGGCCAATCGCGCTAAGTACTCGGTCTTCGCGGAAATCGGCAGCGGGTTTGCATCGATCAGCACCACATCGCATCGCTCACCCGCTTGATGCAGAGTCCGGACCACTGGGTTCGGGGCGCCTTCTTCTGACCCCTCGGCTCCAGGAATACCGTGAATCGCGACGAGAGGCGTAAGTGGAGAAGATTGAATCTCGTCGGTCTTCCTCCGGCTTTGGAGGAGATGGTCGGGCCGCAGAGAAACTTCACTCTGGGAAACTACCAGTTCGTCGGTTCCCGTTGCCGTTATTGTCCGAACCCTCAGATTGAGGCGGCGCAGTTCTTCGGTCAGCATTCTGACCACAGTAGTTGTTCCGCTACCATGCGCTGCCGATGTGAAAAGGAAGGTACGCACACCCGCGTTGCGGACGGCATGATCGATGCCAGCTGCCAGTCGGAAATAATACTCTCCCGAAATCTCCTTACGAAACTCGTACTCGTCGAGCAGCACACCGAGCGGATGGAAGCCGATCACCCTTTCGACATCCTGAGGCGTGTAGATTCTGCCGTCCAGCAGATCGATCCCGACGGGAACCCCGATGGCGCAGGACAAACTCCCGAGAACCAGAGCGAGCAAGAAGAGTCGCAATTTACTCGGTTCCGGGCCCAGTGGGGTCAGTGCATTGGTCGACACGTGGATCGTTCCCGGGGAGCTACTTTCCAATTCGAGCTCGCGTACGCGGTCGTCGATTGCTTCAGATGCCTTTTGCAGACTTTCGATTTCCGGCCCAAGCTCGGCAGCTCGCTGAAATTTGGGCGCAGCCATTGTGGCCGCATGCGTTCTCTCTCCCAATTCCCTCATCAGCTGCAGTTCAAGCACGCTGGTACGCGTCACGTCCTGGCGTAGCCTGTTCTGAAGGCGATCGGCGGCTTTGTGTTGCAGATCGTTCATTTGACCGTCGATCGAAGCGATTTCCTCTTTGTCTTTCTGGTAAATAGGATTATCGGGGCGCATGCCGTTCATTTCTTCTACGAGTGTTGCGCGGCGAGTGTTCAGATTGCTGCGCATTCCGGACAATCCGGAATCGGTAGCGATCGCGTCATCAGCAGCAGCGTCGATTGGCGTAGATCCTCCGGAGCCGTCTCCCTTCGAAACCGCGGCATATCGAGCCTCGGCCGCTTCACGCTCCATGCGGGCGCCAGCCAACTGTTCACGCACCGTTTGCAGCGTTGAGTCGTAGGGGTTCGTATCACCCTCCGCCGAAGAGATCGTGGCGACGCCCAGATCTCTCATCAGTTGCGCCTGTTCTCCAAGGCAATCGTCCATTTGTTTCTGCAACCGGTCTTGTTCTTGATGGAGCGTTCTCAACCGAGAGTCCAGCCCGTAGAACTCTTCGTTTTTCGCCTTTTCTACATAGGTGTTGGTGACTGAATTCACAATTTCGGCCAGCCCATTTGGAGAAGGGCCAGTTAGCCCGATGGACATCTCATACGTCAAACCGATCCTCTTTACTTCGAGGGAGTGCTGGAGAACCTGAATCTCATAGGGAAGCGCCGGGCCGCTTTGATGCCGCACAGCGTAGGGAAGTTTCGTTATAGCATCCTCGATGATGTCGTACCGAGTGGGCTCTTGGATCTGGTCCGCAAAATAGGAATCGTACGGAAGCTCGACCTCGTTGTCGGTGGCCAGAATTTTCGGAAACTTAGGCGAAACATAGACCACGCTGTTGGCCTTATAGACCGGCTTGTCCTTTTTCCAGAGGACGAATCCGCCACAGCCAAGAAGCACAAGAAACACGGACAGTGAGACAAGCCAATGGCGCTTAAGACTGCCGAATACGTTAATGTGCCTACGCTGCCCTTGGGGAGAACTCGCGGCGACTCGTGGAGTAACTGGCGGCAAGCCATTGGAGCTTCCGGACATCACATTGGGGGACAACGAATTGATCATGACCGGCCTTTAACAATCAATGAGCAACAACGGCTGCGAAACTGCCCAAGGTGAGAAACGGTGCTATTTGCTGCATCACGAATCCCATTTTGGCTAGTCCGCTCTTCGGCACGTAGATGACATCACCGGGATAAAGCGAGATCTCCATTCCGTCGGTAGGCTTGAGAAGGTCTTTTAAACGAACGTACTGTGTCCTCCCTCCTTTGGACCTGTGCACGATCTGGAGCTCCGGATTACTGCCGGCAGCATCGCTCACACCCCCGGCTTCACCAAGGATCGATGTCAGGGTCGAGCTGTGCTTCAGCACAATCTCGCCTGGATGCTGCACCTGCCCCATTACTGTGACAGATCTAGTGGATATAGCAGGCACAAAAATCACATCGTTGCGGCGTAGGCGCAGATCCGCGAGTGGGCTGCCGCTGCTCAGCAACTCCTCCAAATCGACCCAGAACACTAGTTCTCCGCGATAGATCACACACTGTTCGGGAAGGCTTCCGTCAGGTCGAGATTCAATCCCGCCCTTGGAAAGAACCTCCAGCAAGGTCGGTGTCTGGTCGAAATTGATTGTCCCGGGGTTCTTGACGTCCCCAAGCAGAGTCACGTGATTCGAGCCGTATTTCATGACCTCGACGGTTGCCGTCAGATTCGTATAATAAGCCGATAGCGCGAGGCCAATCTTCTCAGCTGCCGCTTCGCGGGTTAGGCCGGCGACCTCGATCGGCCCTGCGAAAGGAAGTGTGATGCGGCCATCCGGGCCAATCACATCCTTGCTGGACAACTCGGGCCTACCAGGATACTGAATCGAAATCTCATCGCCTGCGCCAAGCGTGTATTCCTCGTTTATTGCGGGCTCGAACGCACGCAAAGTTTGGAGAGGGCTCAGTTTCAATTTAGGATCCGGCGGGTCCTCCGGGCTAGAATCTCCGGACTGGTTCACGTATTGAGGCGGGCCAACGTTCTCCTGCGAACTGCCGGTGTGCCTGGCCTCTGCAGTCTGCGGCCAAACCGTGCCGATAACAAGAACGGCAAAGCCGCTGACAGTCAGGATATACCGAGGATTGGACCTGCTCACAGAAGACCCCTCATCATTTGCGCTACTTGGCCGATTCGGATATCGAGTCGCGCGTTCGGTCACGAGCATCGTGCTGTTGATTGCAATGCGCTTGGCGTCCCACGTCGCTTTATCGACCATCGGCGGGAGATTCACGTTCTGTGCGCACCCATGGCGCATTTGCTCGAGAGGTGCGCCAAATGTCCGGAAAAATCCAAAGCTTCCAGAGGATGTAGCCCGGAGCACTCGATAAAGCCCTCATAGTCCCCCACAAGCCAGGACCGCTGACAGCAGCGACCGTCACATGAAAAAGCAGCACGGCAAATGCTCCAAGTACATAGAGCCTGACCCAGGCAACGGGTATACAAGCAGCGACTGCTAGGAGAGTCACTGCCGAGGACATCGGCAGAGCCAGGAGTTCGAGAAGTGGCTCTATCAGCCGGACTCGTCCCCCGAGCACATCGGCCAGCAGCCTCGGAGCCCACTCTTTCATCAAGCGCATGCGGCCCCCTTCCCAACGAGCGCGCTGAGCTTTTGCACTCTGATACGACACTGACATTTCACCACGAACCGCGACTGCGTCGATGAACTCCACACGAAAATTCGCTCGCACCAGAGTCAGATGATATTCCAGATCCTCGACAATCGAATGAGCGTTGTATGGAACGCGCTTCAGCACCTCCCGGTGAAGAGCAAAGCCGTTCCCCAGAATCCCTGCAGAAAGGCCGAGACGCGCCCGGCCGCGAGGCCGCACGACGTTGAACGCGTGAATGGCGAGGTTCGTCAGTTGTGTGCCCGGACTGTCCCGAGAATTGGCAACCTCGTATCGGCATTGCAGCGCAGCTGCGCCTGCAAATAAACGGCGCCGCACTCTTTCTGTAAGACCGCGATCAATCACAGAATCCGCATCAATCACCAGTACACCATGCGAAGGACCGAGCAAGATCGCGGCAAATCCGTACCTGAGCGCGCAACCTTTACCTTTTTGCCCCGGGTCATTCAGCACCAACACGCGTGCACCTGCCGCCTTCGCTCGCTCCGCCGTCGCATCGGTGCAGTTATGGGCGACAACGAGGACATCCAAACCCGAGATGCACGAGGGCAACACGCTGCGGACGCAGCGACCGATCAGAGCCTCTTCGTTGTGAGCCGGAACCAGAACCGTGAGCGGCGCGAGCCCTGATCCGCTTTCTTGATCCCTGACTTTTCCTGCTGGCCACAGAGCTGCAACAGATAAAACGAGGACTTCCATAAGCAACGGTACAGTCGCCGCCACGGCAACAATCCCGATGAGGCCGAGCAATTGAGTTAAAAGCATAAACAGGTCTCAGGCCCCGGTTCGGCCCCAGTTACAAGCTGCGCTTACACGGGCTCGATCCCCGTTGGAGTGTTGGCGGTATCAAGGCTTCCAGGAGATTGGACTCATCCGGCTTGGTCTTCTCCGTCGCCCGCTCAACCTGCATCAACGGCAATCAACTCGCGAATCGGCCGATCCCTGTCCTGACTGTCAGACGACACAGTTGAATTCGGCTCAATCATCACTCTCTGCTGAAACATATCCTGAACCTGGCGGTACACATCCGGGATTTCATGAGCGTGGATCGGAACCAACCTGCCGCCAATCCGGCAAAGCGCCCATTCTTTCCCGAGTCGCGAATCGGGCGCCAGCTCCGGCTCGATACGTCGCAATGCCTCCGCGACACGAGGGGCCATGCGGAAGGAGCGACCCAATCTTGCACCGCGGACGACCCAGAGCATCAATGGATGCAGGCCTGTGACCCACAGTTCTCGTTTCCAGCGGCGGGCAGCACTCAAAAGACGAATAAGCGTGCCCAGCGCGTCCGCTCCAATGTAGGTAGTCTTGCTCATATCGAGCACAATGTGAGAGCCGGAAACAATTGCGCTACGCACATCATTTTCGAATCTCGATAACAGTACGCCAGTAAAATTGCCGTCAATTCGGAGAACTTTAGCCGTGCCAACTGATTCGTTCGTAAATTGCGCCTGTGAACGCTGTTTCGCCTGCATTGACATCGCTACGATTTGGATGGGGAGATATCGTAAGAGCCCGACAATATTTTTGGCGTACCGCTTTGCGAGCCGTTTCGGGTCCTGGCTTACCCGATAGAGCCATTCGAGCGAGTAACGCTGCATCCATAGGGGAGCACGTGGAACTCTGCCACTCAGAAAGTCAAAGGAACCGCCGACTCCGATGCAGACTGGAACCTTTAGCCGGTACCGATGCATCGCCAGCCATTTTTCCTGCTTGGGATTTCCGAAGGCAACCAGCAAGATGTCCGGTCTGGCCTCCTCGATGCGCGACAGAATCTCGTCGTGATCCATGTCCTCCAGGGGCCGGTGGGTTGGACAATATCGCCCGGCGATGCACACGCCCGGGAAGCGCTCCCGCATCCAAGCAGCAGTGCCAACTGAGCTCTCTTCACTGGCCCCCAATAGGAAAAGGCGGTAGCCGCGCTCCGCGGAGAGCCTGGCTAGTTGGGGTACGAGATCCGCTCCAGCCACACGCTCCCTAAGCCGTGCGCCTAAGAGGCGAGACGCCCACACCAACGGCATTCCGTCCGCGAGGACAATATCGCAGCGAACGAGCGTCTCGCGTAGTTCCTCGTCGCGGGCTGAATTAATGAGGAAGTCAACATTGGCGGTCGCAATCTGGTGGAATCCTCCTTCGGCGATCTTTGCTTCCACCGCGTCCAGAACCTCTTCCATCGTAAGGTTGTCAATCGCAACGCCCAGGATAGCGACACTCGTCGTTCTTAGTTCGATCATGTGCGATCGCTCCAAGCTCTTCTTTCTTGCGATAACAGGAATTAGGGCCCGGGATGATCAGGACGAGCGATCGACACCGAAGTCTGATCAGAGTCGAGGTCGTCGTCTCTACTTTGGGCGATCGCTATGCTTAAGATGACGCTCTTAACTTAACTGCGCATATTGTGCCCGACGCCATGAATGTTCCGAGAAGGCTGAAGCAGACCGTGCGACATGCTGGCATGCTCAAGGAGCTCGACATCATGCCGGGATACATTAACCAGCAGCGATTTGTGAATCATCTCAATTGAGATTGAGAGGCGCGACGATGAATTGCCTCGAACGAGCAGGCCTTCGAGGCCGGCAAGCGGCCCCCGCAAAACACGCACACGATCACCCTCATTGAGAAGCGGGAGCACGGTGCATTCTATGCGTGTCTCAAGAACAGTGCGAATGTCTTCTATTTGTTGATCTGGTATAGGCGAGGGGCCCATTTGGTTTCCGACGAACCCAGCGACCCCCGACGCATTGAGCACCTCCAGGCGGCTGCTCTTTGCGAGATTTATATGCACGAACAAATAACCGCTAAAGAGAGGGACCGTGACAGTCTGCTTACGGTCGCTCCACTGATGGACTTCTGTCTTCAACGGAAGAAAATGCGGAATGCCGAGTGTTTCAAGCATGGTTGCCGCGCATTTTTCCTGCCGCGATCGTGTCCACACAGCGAACCATCGCGCGCCGCTCAACCGATCTCCAATTTCGTAGCCCATTGCTCTCCAATCAGAATCGCCCCTGACTCTCTCAGCTTCGCGCCGTGCGGACGTAGCTTCGCCCTTTCAGTCCCATATGACTGCTTTCAGAAGTCAACGCAGGAATCGAACCCGTCGCAACGATCTATCTGCAATCGGTGCTGATTGCTTTGCATGGGCGGGTCTGTTTCGTCAAGATTGAGTCAATAGTTCAAGGCAACAGTGTTTCGCGTCAGATCATGACGAGGTTCGTAAGTTGCTCGTCGTCGAACAGGCCGTAGACACCGAAATATGTTGACCCCGGCTGTTCCCAAACTCGCTTCACCTTTCCGATGCATTCGATTCGAATCTCTTCGGATAGATGATCTGGTGAAGGGACCAAGACTTCGATCCGCACGTCGGTCCCGACAGGAGGGCACCGGCTGCTGATAATGAGCGCACCGTCCACCGCGACGTCGCAAGTGAATCCTCCGTCCGTGCGATCCGCCCCATCATTCCAATGAAAAATGACTGGTAGTCGTAGTGTGTATCTCACTGAAGCCCTGCGTTCGGGGAAGGGATTTTGGGGCATGGAGATGTCAGGATATGGAGACACTGCCCTCCAGGCAAGTCGCCGATCGGCGGAAAATCCCAGGCTGAAACAGAGAAGAAAGTTTAACTCCGCGGAAAACACCGCGGAAAACAACTTGCGGAATTCTGAAAGCGTCTGTAGATTACTGACACGCAGCTCATGTTCGTAGATCGCAATCCCCTCGGTGCACAGAGCTGTTCTTCCCTCCCCTTAGAACGAACATGAAACGGTAGCGCCCTCTTTCGCTCCAATGTCGGTGAGATGGGGAGATTCTAGTCGTGCGCAGATTGCCATTATGGAGCAACTAGGTTGAGGGGAGGACATCACTTGCTCAAGCATCCGTCGCATATGCAAGAGGTCTCGGTCCGGTCTCGCGACGGAAATCATTGGATTGCTTCCGATGCCCCCACGCTCGAGAACGGCTCGAAGACTCTCCACAACCCGGCATCTGTTTTCCTGGTCTTGATCGTTGACAGGGACGAATTGAGCAGCGATCTCTTGGCGACCGTGTTCACGCGCGACGGAAGTATTCAGGCTTCCAGTGTTCGGTCAGAAGATCTCTTGGATTACATGGCAGAGCAAAAAGCCGACTTGGTGGTCATTGGCGCGGATCCGACCGATGACACCAAGAGCGGTTTCGATTTGGCTCATGTCTTGCATCGCGTGCATCCGGCCATACCGATCGTGATTCTTCTAAATCAATCGACAAATGACGCAGTTATCAAAGCATTTCGCACCGGCGCACGCGGTGTATTCTCGCGAAGGCAATCGGTTGATGACTTCCTAGGTTGTATCAAACATGTGCGCAACGGATTCATTTGGGCCGGTCCACAAGAGACGACCTTTCTGCTGGAAGCGCTCAGTTCAGTTTCATTCCCCGATATGTCCGCTCTGAGCAAGTCTTCGCCCCTGACCGCGCGGGAACTTGAGGTTGTTAGGCGCGCGGCAAGAGGCAAAACCAACAAAGTTATTGCCGGCGAACTCGGACTCAGTGAACACACTGTAAAAACTTATCTCTTCCGCGCATTTGAGAAGTTCGGTGTCTCCAATCGTGTTGAATTGCTCTTTTATTTGACTCAGCGAGGTCACACTTTCGGCCGCGGCACGGCCAAAGACCCAGAGACAGTTGCATGAGAGGACTGACGAGACATCAACATCGGATAGAACCGGGCTGTCTCAACACAGACCGGTAGATGGCGCCTCTCCGGTGGAAGGGACGCTTGCCCGATTTCACACGCAAAGTCGAGAGCCAAAATGCTTCGGGTGCCGCTTATCTGTCAAATTAACCTATATTGTGCCGAGGAGAATCCCGAGAGGCACCGGAACAACTGAATAGATCGCAATAAAATGACTGATCTTCAGAGTTAAAGAAATGAGAGATGGTAATCTCTAGCTCCCAAGAAGCGCTCTGCTAGTAATCTCTATATCTGAAAGTAGTAATCTCTGCCGGGCTCTTCTGGGGTATTCACAATTTAAGAATTAAAGAAATGAGAGATGGTAATCTCTAGCTCCTAAAAAGCGATCTTCTAGTAATCTCTATATCTGAAAGTGGTAATCTCTGGTCGGGCTCTTCAGAGGTATTCACAAAGCTTCTTCGTTTCGAGAGAATGAACGTACACTGCACTGTCCGACAAGGATGCTGCACACCACTGAACTTACGAGGCGATACCGCGGGGCCTCCGCTCGCACGATGATCAGGCCATTCCGACGTCAAAGTCAATGACCTGCAAATACTAAGAGCGCAATCGAACAACCGCTCATCTGGAGAGCATCTTGTTATCGATTCCTTGGGGCGAGAATGGCATTTAACTCACGACAATCGCCATCTGAAGACTACAATCCGAACCCAAGATTCTCTCGTCGGCGTGATGACCGGAAAAACGAAAGAGAGAAATCCGAAACGGATGTTGCACCGGAATTTCGTGTCTTGATTGTCGATCGCGATTCGATGAGCAGCCATCTGCTCGCGACCGCGCTCTGCCAACAGACGGATATCAGGGCTTCCGCAGTTAAGTCTGCCGATCTCCTTCGACATTTGGATGTGAAACTCGCGGATATGGTCATCATCGGCGCCGAAGGCGACCAAATCTCCCCGAATGAATTCGACCTCGTGCGAACTGTCAGCCGGACTCATCCGAGTGTCTTGATTGTTATGCTTCTAAACCATTCGACGCGTGATTCCGTCTTGACCGCGTTCCGAAGCGGAGCCCGCGGGGTTTGCTCTCGACACCGGCCCATGGCCGATCTCCTCGATTGCGTCGAACGGGTGCGCAGAGGCTACATTTGGGCGCCCAAGCAAGAGACGACTCATCTGCTCGACGCAATCCGAACTTTTCCCGCCCCGATTCCTTCGCCGTCAAACGAGTGGTCGCCGCTGACGCGCCGCGAAAAGCAGGTGGTACAGGCTGCGGCCCGAGGCAAGACAAACAAGGCTATTGCCAGCGAATTAGGACTTAGCGAACATACGGTAAAGAACTGTCTCTTCCACGTATTTGAAAAGTTGGGAGTCTCCAATCGTGTCGAGTTGTTGTTAAAACTGAGCGGGCAAATTGTTGGCTCGACCGGGCCAGAAAAGCAGAAAGTGGATACGAACGACAAAAAGCCTTCAACTTAGAAAGACCTGCATGGATGGCAGTGAGTAACAAGTGAGATTCCAGTGTATTCAGATGATCATGCGCTGGCTGTCGATTTCGCTGACCTTTAGCCTGGAAACCTCTGTTCGCCGCATGCCCGTGCCGTAGAGAACCATCAGCAGCGTGCGCCGGAAGAGGTTCTCGCTGGAGTTGATCAGCCGTGCGACTTCTTCCTTGCTGAGAATGCGGGGCAGCCGCTGCCGCTCTCGTGGGTACGGCAGAAACTCGCGGAACTCGTGGCGCTTGAGCGTGCGCACGAAGAAGAAACGCAGTGCGGCAACCTGGCTTACGACGGTCCCGACGGCCAGCTTCCGCTGCTTGAGCAGATAGGCCTGATAGGTGCGCAGATGCTCCAGTCCAAGCTTGTCAGGCGACTTGCCAAAGTGGCGAGCGAACTGTTCGACCGCCCGGACATAGTACCGGGCTGTCGAATCAGCATAGTTGCGGCGCTGGAGTTCTTTCGTGAGCGATATCTAAACCCCATCTTGTACGGTTCGCGGGATTGACGACCTGCCGCATGGACGACTGCCGGACATACAGGAAGGCGCCTCGTTCGAGATGATGCGGTTGCACTTTCAGGGAATCGCTCATGATGTCGCTCCTCGAGGCTCAGCGTTCATAGCCATGGCTGCGAAGATATGAATGACGGCTCCTGACTCTTTCGCTCGGGGGAAGCACTAACGACTCTTCGACTCTTCAGCGCTCGGCTGCGGCGAACCCGCGCCAGCCGTAACTATCACCTGTGCCCATCCCCACATGCCGCGACGAAGAAAGAGCAGGAGCCCCCATCGAGCCTCGGGCGCCAGCGCATGGCCGAGCGCGCCATTGCGAAGAGCTTCGTATTGCGACACAGCGGTCGCCGGCCATTCGGAACGCACTCCTCCGAGCGTCAGCGCACGGTTTTTTTTACCACAACGGCTCGTTCGATCGTTCTTGGGTGGATATTGAGATCGAATTTCTTCCGGATTTGCTCGGCCAGCTGGCAAGCTCGAAGGGGTTCGCCCTCCATCCGTTTCTCTTGGATAAATGCCAGTACGGCGCCCCGCACCTTGTGTGGGCCTTGCGGGCCCCGCTTCCTGGGTACCAATCCGGCGATCCCGGTTTCCTCGAAGCTGGCCCTTGTCTGATAGTAGGTCGGCCTCGACACGCCGTACTCTTCTGTGGCACTGGTCACGGACGCATTCTCTACGGAGACGCGACGCAGCATCTCGTACTTGACTTGCACGATGTCGTGCGGATCGAAGAACTCGCCCTCGTGGAACTTCGGATCCTGGACCTTTCCAGGTTCCGGATTCAGCGCGCCTTCTTCGGCGAGGGCCCGGATCTTGGCTTGCTGCTGTCGCTCTTGGCCGGCACTGCGATCTCCACTAATCGGATTGCCGATCGTTCTCATAATTCTGCCGCATATATAGCACCAATCAAGAACCAACAGTGTTGCGCAGTTTGATTCTACCCAACTACAATAAAGGTGATCCGCGCACTCATCGCATTCTAGCGGCGTAGTTATATTTACATCGGCGGCAGATTTGCCCTTACATTTCATCTGCGCCCCTCCGGCAGGTCGTATCCGCTGAGCCGACCCACTAAGCGCGCAAGTTCCAGCAAATCTGTTACCCGGAAAAGCGCCCGCCGCTCGCCAAGAACGATCTCGGGATCTGGTGCCACAACATCTGTCCATTGCGGCCGAACTGCGTAAATTGCCCCATCGTCCGCCTTTAACAACAACGTCATCCCATACCGGTTGTACCGCTCACCAACGCATGGGAGCTGCTGCCCTCCGAGTGGATGAAAGGGATGCGTCACCTGCACAAAACGTGTTCCCGTGATCGGAGCCTGTGCATGCTTCGGTGAGGTACAAACGTCTGGAGTCGGGAGTTTTCAAGTTACCTCGATTGCAAGCTGGAACGCGCTCGGTGGGAGTTGCAGGCCAGCGAACTGGCGATGATTCTTGATGGCATCGACATGACGAAGCTGAAGCGCGTGCCGCGCTACGAGCGCACCACGGAAAGCAACAAGGAAAAAATTGCTGGGTAACTTATCCGCAGGAAGTTATGGCATAACTTAGTCGTGCCAGCCGCGCTGTTCAACTTACCCGACGACAAGGAAGCATTGAAGGCCATGGTGGCTGCGCTGCTCGAAGAACGCGACCTGGAGAGGCAGCGGGCCGAACAGCAACAACAGCGGGCCGAAGTGCAGGCGCGACGGGCAGAGGAACAAAAGCGCGCTAAATCGCAAGAACAGCCTTTTCGTCGGCAATCCACGCGGCGGAAGAACGGCAGCCACCCTGGCCAGCATCACCTCGACCTGCCAGCGGCACGACATCGATCCGCAACTCTACTTCACTCAGCTCCTGACCAACTTACCCACCATTCCGATCAGCGATTATCCCAACTGGCTTCCTGACAACTGGAAGCGCCGCCAGGGCGTCACCCTCGAATCCAGAACAAACTAGGGAATCTCTGAAGTACTCCCCGATCCACATGCACTGCGGGTAATGTGGAAGGTGGAGGGAAAACGCAGGTGCGACAACTTAGTCTGGCTTCGCAGTCGAGTTTCGAAAGATATACGAAGAAGACGCGGCGGGAGAAGTTTCTGGAGGAAATGAACTGCGTGATGCCGTGGTCGGAACTGGAGTCGTTGATCGCGCCGCATTATCCGAAGATGGGCAATGGGCGTGCGCCGGTGGGACTGAGCGTGATGTTGCGCATTTACTTCTTGCAGCACTGGTTTAACCTGTCGGACCCGGCAGCCGAAGAGGCGTTGTACGATTCGCCGTCGCTGCGGCGTTTTGCCGGCGTGGACCTGGGGCGCGCACCGGCGCCGGACGAGACCACGATTTTGCACTTCCGCCACCTGCTTGAAGCGCACGACCTGTGCGGCGCCATGCTGGACGCGGTGAACCACTATCTGGAGGATCGTGGCATCCGCATCGGCACGGGCACAATCGTAGATGCCAGTATTATTCATGCGCCCTCGTCGACCAAGAACCAGAGCGGGGATCGCGACCCGGAGATGCACCAGACCAAGAAGGGCAATCAGTGGTACTTCGGCATGAAAGCGCACATCGGCGTGGATGCCAAGGAGGGCCACGTGCATTCGCTGTGTTCGAGCGCGGCCTCGGTGGCCGACAAGCATATGTTGCCTGACCTGCTGCACGGTGCGGAGCGTAAGGCGTGGGGCGACGGAGCCTATCAGGGCCAAGGCGAAGTCATTCGCGCGGTCGCGCCGCAGGCTCAGGACATGACCTCGCGGCGCACGCGGTACAAGGATGGCATCGACGAGGTTGAGCGCAGCAAGAACCGGAGCAAGGCCAAGATCCGGGCCAAAGTGGAACATCCCTTCCGCATCCTCAAGCGCGTGTTTGGATTCGTAAAGGTGCGCTTTCGTGGATTGAAGAAGAACCATGCTCATCTGTGCGCCGTTTTCGCGCTGGTCAATGTCTACTTGCACCGCAAACGGTTGGTCCCGCTGGCGGCGTAGTGTCTCCGCAGAGCGTCAAAAGCACCCTCTACGGAGGCAAAACAAAGAACAAAGGACCCGCAAACGAGACTGAAATCGATGCCAGCTCGCTTGCAGGCTGCTAAAACCGAACCTTGCTCAGAGGTTCCCTAGACCTGTCCTTCACATAGGGCTCACGTTCTTCCAGCATGATCCTGCGTAAATGGATCACAAGAACCTCCTCGTGCCCCACACCTTATACCGGCTGAAAGGCTACTCGGAGGCCCACGCCGCAGCGTACGCGGCGCCTGCGGCTTCGTTCTAGTCGCCTTCGCGGAAACGTGGCTAAAAAACTGATGCGGCTCGCCGACCCATATAGTGAACGATAAACCGGATTATCGCGCGACGACCCTAGACCCCTCTGGTTTTGCCCTCAGAATCCGTTTCCTTTGGCGCGGTTAAGAGTCCGATCAGTGTTCCGCCAATTACACCAAGGGCGTCAACCAATACGTCCTTCCACTCGAGCAGGTTGTGATAGACGAGGTGTTCTGCCGATTCGATTCCAAATCCGAAGAGCAGCGAGCCGATGAAGACAAGGATACGTGCGAGAACGGATCGAGAAATTCTGACGGCGAGGAGAGCGACAATGCTGAAGGCCAACAAATGCCCGGATGAGTGAAATCTACCCGTGGTATGCAGGGCGTTTTTGTCTCTCACCGGAAGAAAAGAAAGGATCGTTACGGCCAAAACGACAACACACGCAAGGGCGGCGAAGATAGCTCTTTTCCTATTCTGGCCAGGGGTAATTGTCGATTCCCTTTGAGAACTCACAGACTGATCTTAACCGCAAAGATGTTGACAGGTTAGCTAACTGGGAATGCCGGATGGTTCACGCAGGAAAATCCGATCCTGGCGGCATCGATCAGGACACCCCCTGTGTCGGCGAGGCTGGCAAAGCATCTTGTCGTCAGTCTCGATAGAGGACATCATCGCGATGAGCGTAAGCGACTGAAAGAGTAGTCACAGATTAGGCCCAAAACAGCCAGTGCGTCTACGTCCGGACGGTCGAGCGGGATTCATATCGACATGCGAACCACAACTATTCGGCAAAAGCAGGCTGCGGGAAGCGCTTTTTAATAAGTAACGTCGCTTTGCCACAGCGAGGCACGTTCGATCTTCCACAGGTCAAGATCGGCAATTGGAGAGAGTGTGTGTTCGTTTACCGATTTGGCCAGACGCTTCCTATCAATGCACCAATGAAGACGAGCTGAATGAGAAAACGCGGAGTTGCCGACAGCACCGGTTTCCGGCCAATGGTCAGATGTTCACGAGCGGCCTTCAAATTAGCCGGAAACAGACAGCAGAGCATCACGATCGCGATGGCCGAGGCCCACTGGGCAAGTCGCGGCATCTGAATTCCAATCGCAATCGCAATCTCAGCAATGCCCGTTAGAGTCACCCAGGTACCTGCACTGCCGGCCCTCGCCGGAACCGTGCGAATCAGATCCACTCTTCGCTTGCCCCAGTGGGCCGAAGCCGTTAGCAAAAACATTGCACCGAGGGCAGCGCGGAGAGCCAGATGCCAATCCGCGAAATAGACCCATTCCATTCCTACGAGTCGGAAGAGGAGGAACGCTGTGACAAGACAGATGAGGGGTGCCATATCTCGAGATTCCTGCGCGGCTGTA
This sequence comes from uncultured Acidobacteriaceae bacterium, assembly GCA_963745845.1. Taxonomy (GTDB): domain Bacteria; phylum Acidobacteriota; class Terriglobia; order Terriglobales; family Acidobacteriaceae; genus Telmatobacter. Next base: position 2,730,236 of record CAVUZE010000008.1, read on the forward strand.
ACAGCAGGACTGCGTCAATCCTAATCTCATCGCCCTCTTTGGCTGAAGTCTGCCGCGCGACTCGGATGCACAAGGCAAAAAACAGGAAAGGGGCGTCTGTCGAACCGATAGCGGTCAGCTCCGTCGCCCTCAAAGACTGGCATCGCTGGGACTGGCATTCCTGAGACTGGCATTCTTGGATCGCCCAGGGTAACATCCTCCGCCGAACACATGCCACTCTAGAAACACGTAGATGTTCTGGTACATGATGAAGCGGATGGGCCGGTCGCGACGAAACGACAGGCGGGCGGTTCCATGTTTTCGACGATAACGTCGAGGCCACCTGACCGTTGCTTTACAGCTTCTTGGTGTTGGCCTGCACTTGGCCGCCCGCGCTCTCCGGCAGGGCCCTCAGAGCAACGAGTCGGCGGAAAGGGCAACACAGCCCTTTTGGATCTGCGTCATGCTACGCAATACGCACATCGTGCTGGTCGGCTACGCTGGCTGGACACTTCATCCGCTAAGATCGAACCGTGGCCCGTCTCGGTATTCACGATCACTTCACAGAACGTCTATTTCCGGCAAGTCAGAAAGTAAAAAGGGAGCCACGAGCAGTGGCTCCCTTTCATGACCCTAGATCGTTGCACGTCTCATCGGCACAGACCGGAAACTCTACGAAGCTGCACTGCGCGGCCAAGTTTGCGACTGAGGATCCTCCTGCTTGGGCGGCGGCAACATCTTATAACTGAATTTTCTCAGATGTCAGAAAATGTTTCCGCCAAGTCGCGTGCCGGTAGCCGAGGTCAACGGCGCCTGAATCACCAGGGAATAACTGGCTTGCCAGTTTCCGCGTACCCGGTCATTTCGAGGTACCCGACGCCGCGCAGCGGTGAATGATCGCGCGCGCCGTCGATGTCGATCGATCCCTCCCAATAGCTTGGTCCGAATCCGCCGGTCAATTCCTGGCTCATCAGCGGCGTGGTTACATCCAGCTCCATCTTCAGGCGCGGAATGAACACGTGCCATCGCACCGGGTACGTGGCCTTGGTTGCTGGACTGGTCCAGGTGTTTGCCGCCGGCGTCATTACGAAATCCTTTGCCGACAGGAATTGAGACTTGCCGCTCGCATCCACGAAGCCGCCCGAAGAATACGGATCGATACTGCCATCTGCGTGTCGCAGTCGGTATAGCATGAGTTCGGTCCTATCTCCAAGCTGGACGCTCAACCAGTCCCATCCCGTTTCGTTCGCTGCCATTGCGCCGGTAAAGAACTCATGATCTATCCACGATGTTCCTTCCACCTTGTAGGATCTTCCATCGACGTCAATGGAACCTTTGGTCATAAGGCGTGTCAGCGAAAAGTAGTGCGAAGCATGCCCGGCGCCCTCGGCCTTTTGGCTTACTCCGTTCTGGCCCTGGATCACTGGCTGCTTCAGGGGCACAAGCTTCAGTGCCAGCCCAAACCTGTCAGTAGCGCCGCGCAGTTCTTCTCCCTCCTCGGCAATGTGCGCCTGCCAATTGCCATTCCATATCCGCCCCGTCTGGACAAGCCCGGTCTGGGCATCCACACCGGCAACGCCAGGGCCGGCCCGATTGAGCCGTTCTTCGCAATAAAAACGCTGCCCGTTGATATCGCTCAGCGCGATGTGCGCCATCCACAAGTCGCGCACAAACCACGGGCTGCTGCTGCCGGCGCGAGAAACGCCTTGCCGAAAGAAGGTCAGCTCGAAGCCGAACCGGTGGCCGTCCGCCGACTTTACATTCCCGGTGTAGTACCACCACTCGGTCTGGTAGTCCTCATGGTTGAAGTAGTCTCGCGGAAACTCGAAAGCGTACCCAGGCTGCGCGATTTTGTACTCCTGTGCCGTGGCGCATGCAGTACCAAGCAGCAGAAATGCAATCCAGTTATTCCTCATGCACTACCTCCATGGGATCCAACCGGACCGCAAGCCGCGCCGGAAAAAGCCCCGCCAGCACCGTGGCAACATACACCACGCTCAACGACGAGAGAAGCACCGCAACAGGCCAATGAAACTGGATTGTCCAGCCGAATGACTGTTTGTTGATCACGTAGACCAGAACCAGCGACAACATGTATCCCAGCGCCAGACCCAAGACATTGGCCAGGATACCGATCAGGCCTGCCTCAACCAGGATCAGCTTGCGAATCTGCCCGCTGGTGGCGCCGAGAAACCGGAGAACGCCGAACTCGCGCCTCCGGTCCATCACGATGGAAATCAGCGCGCCCGAAATCCCGCCAATCGCCACGAGTATCGAAATTGCCTCCACCGCATACGTGATGGCAAACGTCTGATCGAAGACGCGAATGCCCTGACGCCGTATCTCGCCATTCGAAAGGACGATCAGGCTCCGATTCGTAATGGCCTTTTGAATCGCGGCGCGTGTGCGCTCGTGGTCTGCTCCCGGCAGAAGGTAGACAGCAAGGTTGGTCGGCGAACTATCGGGTAGATACCGGAGCATGGTGTCCCAATCAAGCAGAATGAAGCCTGCCTCCTGACCATAGTCGTAAAAGATATCGACTACGCGGAATGTGACTTGTTGTTCGCCCAGTGGGAGTGTGACGGTGCCGCCAGCCCTGACATGATGCTTGTTGGCAAAGGGTTCGCTGACGACCGCATTGTTGTTCGCGGCCAGCTCTCGAAGTACGTCAATGCTCGGCCGGCCCGAAAGGAAGGTCAGGTTCTGTCGATGCGCATTCAGATCGTGGCTTGCACCCGCCAAGGAAGCGGGGAGCCCCTGATACTCAATCTCGTAGGAGCGAAAGCGGCTCACGTTCTCCACGCCCGGGGTGTTCGCGATGCGGTCGGCTACCTCCGGCGCAATGGTGGGATGTTGGTCCCCACCCGCTGCACCGGCGGGGCGCAGGTAAAAATCCGCGGGCAGCTCGCTTTCCATCCATGTCACCACCGTCTGGCGGAAGCTGCCAACCATTATGCCCACAGACGTCATCATCGCGATTGCTGTGGCCAGCGCCCCGACCAACACTGACGTTCGGCGCAATGATCCGCCAAGGCTGCGCGACGCAAGCAGTGCTTCTACTCCGAGCACGCGGCAAAGCCAGCTCGATCCAACTGATGTGGCGCCGTGCACCACCAACGGAGTAAGCAAGGCCGCGGATGCGACAAAGAGCAAGGACGACACGTAGCCCATCAAAGGCTTTCCGCCAATTGGCGGGGCCTGCGCCGCGAGTGCTCCCAATACTGCCAGCGCCAGCGCGATAAGCGCATCGCGCTTTCGTTCTACGCGTACCTCGAATTCGCGCCGGCCGCGCGCCATCGCTTCCGTGGGCGGCACCATGCTGGCTTCACGCGCGGGGACCAGCGCAGAAGCTAGAGCCATGCCAATGCCTGCCACAAATGCAAGTACGACCGAGCCCGTTGAGATCGTCATGGCGCCTGGACGACTGGAGACATAAAGTGCATTCACGGTGGCCGAAAGCATTCGCACGGCTCCGACAGCGAGCACGCGCCCCAGGGCCAATGCAGCCAATGAGCCCGCCGTGCCAAACAGCGCAGCCTCAAAGAGAAATGCGCCCATGACCGCGCCGCGGCTCGCACCCAGTGCGCGCGTGGTGCCGATATCGGCGCGTCTGCGCACCACGGAAACTGAGACCGCGCTGTAAATGAAGAACGCGCCTACCAAGAGAGCGATGTAACTAAGCACTTGAAGATTCCAGCGGAATGCGGTCAGCAGGCGCCGATTGGCAGCGGTCTCCGTGCCCTGCGCATTGAGCTGCACACCCGCTGGGAGCGCAGACTGAAGCCTGCTCTTCCACATGTCAAAATCGTTCGAGTCCGGAGTCTTGATCAGAATACGGTCGATACGGCCGGATTTCCCAGACGCCAGTTGCGCAGCTCCGATGTCCATCAGGATTGCATCCGTTCCCATCTGCGCCGCGTCTGGAATCAGGCCGCGCACCACGTACTCCCTCGCCTGGTCATCGATCAGCAATTGGATTTTCTCTCCCACAGTTTTTCCCAATCCATGTGTCGCCCAAATCGCATCAGGATCGTTGATGTGCCGAAGGCTTTCGCTTGAAGTCGGGACTCCGATCAAGTTGCGGGCGCCATTTGCTTCGGCAACAAAGTCTATTCCGATCAAGGGCACGGTCACGCCAGTTGCGACGACCGTTGCGTGATCTTCAATGCGGGGGCTTATGCGCAGCGCATAGGGGAGTGTAGCAATCCGTGCAGCAATCGCCTCGGGAACTCCACCTGCCGCGGTGATTTCAAAATCATCTTTCCCGGCCAATGTTTCCATTGACGAATGGAAAGAGCCCGCCGCGGCGTCGCCCGCCAGATCGATTGCAACCACGGCGGCATCGCCCAGCGCCACGGCGAATAGGAGTAGCAAAGCCCGTCCGGGCTGGCGGAACAGAGGCCGGATGATCAGCCGATAAAGAAGAGCAATGCGACCCATTTCAGACCCGTTCTTCCACAATCCGTCCGTCGCGCATGTGCACGATCGTGTCGGCCACAGCACTTGCCTCTGCACTGTGCGTCGCCATCAGAATAGTTACTGTTTGTTCTGAGCACACGCGCTGCAATAACTCGAGAATCGCATTGCCCGTTACGGTGTCCAGATTGCCCGTCGGCTCGTCGGCGAGAATAACGCGTGGGGTGTTCACCAGCGCACGCGCGATTGCCACGCGCTGCATCTGTCCACCGGAAAGCTGGTGCGTCATGCGGTGCGCGAACTCCGCCAAACCGACATCGGCAAGCCGCTCCATGGCATTGAAACGAGCATTGGGTTCGCCAGCAAGCAGCAAGGGAACTTCAACGTTCTCGACAACGCTCAAGGTGTTCAGCAATTGAAAGGACTGGAAAACGAAACCGATATTCTCGCGACGCAACTTTGTCAGTCCCGCTTCACTCAACTGATCTGTGGCAACGCCATCCAGCCGCACCTGCCCGGCAGTGGGGAAATCAAGAGCGCCCGCCAGATGAAGAAGCGTCGACTTGCCGCATCCGCTGCGACCCACAAAAGCGACAAATCGGCCCGATCCAATCTCGAGAGAAACATCATCGAGCGCACGCACGCGTTCGCCAGCGTTGGTGTAGTCCTTCATCACATGGTCAAACGAAAGCAGTGGGTCCGATGTCTTAGGTGGATTCTGCAACAAGGCTCCAGGCTCAACTATTCTTTGGCTCAATAAGCATTGGATTCTCCGAGCGCGAGCAAAGCCACGATATACTGCGCCCTGCTTCACTAAATCAAAACTAACGAATTCAACTCAGCGTTGCAAAATGGTGTCGCCTAGGAGCCATGTGTGATGGGCATAGGGGGCATCAGTTAGCTACTCCCCTGCCACACCACCCGGCATGCGGGTTCGCACCGGGCGGTTCGGGAAGTTGAGGTCATGTGAGTTTAGGAAAGCCAAGCCTATCGAAATAGCTGACCATAAGGACTTTGTTCAGGGCAAGGCGGCTATTGTTCCACCAGTGACCGCTGCCACACGCCATTTGCTGAGCCAATTCGGGTGAAGCACCGAGTCTACGGAGTCCACGATAAACCGTCGGCCCGAATACCGCGCAACGATCTGCCGCTCAGAAACCAGCGGCCGTACGAGTCGGAGGATCAAACACTACGGTGTTTACCCAATTTGCCCAGCCCAGGAGCTGACGATCTCAGGAATAAGACCGACCTGTGATGGAGCGGGCGCTTCAGCATTTCAGTCCGTTTTGCTCCCAGTCATCCAGCTCCTGATAGAACAGCTCCGCACGGCGGCGTACTCCGGCCTCGTTAAACTTTTGCAGCCACTGCTCGCGATGGCGCCGGCTATATACCTGCATGCCTGTGCAGGGAATGCCCCAGCTGCGATACAGCGCCTTGAGCCGGTTCATCACGCGTTTCGCGATTCTCTAAGTTGAAGCAGGCGCACTCTAATCGGAAATCTTTACATGCTCCCCAGGGAGCTTCAAATGCTCTAGGAAATGTTTCAGAGCCTTATTGTCCGCGATCCTTTCTGGTGGGATCGCATCACTGAATAGGTTGGTGGATCTCGAAAAGACAAACGCAAGACCACGCCCGTCCGGTCCCGAGCGGACGACTTGCGTCAGCACGGCGATCCAGTCTTCCGGATCTTGCCCGGTGGCGCTGACCCTCTGCAAGGTCATCGGCATCACGCTTCCTGGCAACCAGCGCTCGTCAGTGAAAACGTACATTCCGGTGGAACTTATGTTCCCAACCGAACCGGCCTTTGGAGTACCACCAGTCCAGTAATAAGCGACTAGTCCCGGTAAAGGATATCGCCTCCCGGAATCGCTGTCATTGTCCAGCCACCGGAGAAAACGGGACATCATTGAATTCCTCGTTCGGCCCCGAGATTCAGATTTCACTTTGTCCTCCATCTGCTAAGCCGCGCCACAGTCGGGGGTCAGTTTGAAATCCACAGATGCGTCATGTTCGCATTGCGGTTGGGGAATCGAATGCCGATTGCATCTGTCGTCAATACACCGCTCTCGACAAGTTCCAATTCCATCGCGTCCACGCTTGCCCCCAGATCAGCGAGCCGATTCACGATCTCAGTGAGAATTGCTTTCATTGCTTCCGTGTCCTTTTCATCCACTATCCAAAACTTTTTAAGGTCTACGCATACTGCATTGACGGCTTCGACTCCCGACAGAACTCCGTGATGGGATGCGGAGGCACGTCTGAGACTTCGAGACAGTGAGTTCATTGGCCCGTCACAGCGAAGCGCCTCACCTGCTAGAGGGATGAAGCGAGGTCACTGCTAATGGTGTTGAACGCCAAGTTGATTTCAGTGGCAAGGCCCTGCATAGCAGCCACCGCACCGAAGGCAATTAGGGCCACGACAAGGGCATATTCGACCAAATCTTGACCGTCCTCGCCTGCCATTAGGGTCTGGATCTTGCAATGTGCGTTGGACATTAGTTCACGCATGCTCTCTCCTTCTCTTGAATTGTTTTCCTGAACTTCAATTGCTCCAAGGATCGGGGGAGAGCAAGCATCCTGTTGGAGGGGGAAAATATAGTCTACTGGAACTTGCACTCAGAAAGGACAACGGAAGTTGTCTGGACCAACTCATTCGTTTCCCGTTTTCGCGTGATAGTCACCATTTTTCATTACCTTGCGAGCGCGAATTTGTTGTTATCGACTAGTCATAAAGGGCTCTGAGGTTTCTCCAGCTTACGGGATGACTTGCCATGGTGTGAAAACGTGGAATCCACCATGAATATACTCAATTAGTAACCTACTTTGAGGTATCGTAACTTCTCATCTAGGTACAGTCGTGATTAGCGCTGCTTGAGATTTTTCTTGTCCTTTGCGAAATGTATTTGCTATGAGATATCTAGGCTGGTGAGTAGCTGGCACCCAATTCATGCTTAGGAGAACTGAAGATGAATGAAATGATGCTCAAAATGTTTGTCAAGTTGCAGACCCTGATGGCTCGGGAAGAAGGTCAGGACTTGGTGGAATATGCACTCGTCGTAGCCTTGATTGCTTTCGGCGCCGTCGCTGCGATGAAGGGCTTGTCCACTGAGATTAACACTGCGTTCAACGTGATCAGCAGCGACTTAGCAAGTTCCCTGTAATTATGAGTGGGTTCCCTGGTAACCGCCAGAAGAGCCGACTGAATAATCTAGAGAGCGCACTGAAGGAATTGTTCCCCAGACTCTAAATTTCATCTTAGCTCGTTTAGTTCGGGAAGAGGGGCAGGATCTCGTCGAGTATGCCTTTGGCGCGGGTGACTGTCTCGTCGTTGCGCAGACAATGCTTCAGTGCGGATTCTTCAAGAATAATGTCGTCGAACCAATCATATGAGGAACCAACGAACGCAGGGCAGTACACTAGATCATAGAATCCATGCTTAATGATCCTTCATTGAGTCGATCCTTCAGGTTGATCACATATCGTACTTCACAATTCGCTCGGGCGTACACCTTTCGTTCTAATGCGGCTGCATCACGGCTGGAGGGTACTACGGTGCGGAACGAATGGCGGAGATGGAGGTTCGAACTAGATTGATGTGCCGATGATTAAAGAGCATCAACTGAGAGTCACCGTATCAGAGATCCGCAAGAGTGCCAACGTACGGCCACCGGAAACCAATAACCCTTTGAACGACGTCATGTAGGAAATCCGGATAGGTATTGCTGTCGCAAGACTTTGCGCATGACTTTGTTGGAAGCCGTTCTGGGCAGACTATCAACCAGGACAACGTCCGCCACGTGGAACAATGGGTTCAAGTGGTCTTTGATGGCCTTCTGCATTTCTGCCTTCAGCTCATCCAGCCGTATCGGCTCGTGTTTTTCTTTCTTGGCCACCGCGAAAAGAACGAGCCTATCCGGGCCACCATCTTGGGGCGGAACAGCAATGGCGGCTGTTTCCATAATCCCGTTTACATGATTATTTATCGTACGTTCGATTTCGACTGAGCCAATCTTGATCCCGGCAAGATTCATTGCATCGTCTGCTCGACCGTCTGATTGAAAGCGGCCGTCTTTGCCTACAATTATCTGATCGCCATGCCGCCGCAGGGTCTTTTTATCAATAACCGGGCAGTCAGCGTAGTACACAGTATCATTGTCTGCATTGAGCAGACGTGTCGAAAGGCCTATGGAGGGAGGGATTAAGAAAACTTCTCCCGCTTCACCGGTCGCACAAGGTTTTCCCTCCGCATTCAACACGACGAAGTCTGACCCCAGAGCCTTTGCACTGAATTCCGAAGGCTTTTGGGAAGCAATCAGGATATTGGTGATGTAGCCGCCGCCGACTTCTGTGCCACCGCAATATTCAACAACCGGCCTTGAGGTCCCATCCGGCTGATTGAGTTTCATAAGCCATGCATAGTCCTGAGGATTGGAGGCTTCGCCGCTGGAGCTGTAGGTTCGAAGGTGACTCCAATCAAGGTCATTGGTCACACCCGTGTTGCGCCACGCCTTAGCGATACTGGGAACGAGCCCCAGCATGGTCACTTTTGCATCCTGCACAAATTGACAAAAGCCGCGTTCGGTCGGAGGACCTTCATAAAGAGCAATTGTTGATTTATTGAGCAGACTCGCAAAGACAAGCCAAGGCCCCATCATCCACCCCAGATTGGTTGGCCAGCAAACGACATCTCCACGCCTGATATCCTGATGATACATACCGTCAGAACCGCATTTAATAGGAGTTGTATGATCCCATGGAATGGCCTTGGGATCGCCAGTGGTGCCGGATGAAAAGATGATGTTCGTGGTATCGTCGGGCGCGCATTGTACGGATTGAAACCGGTCGTTCGGACTTAAAAAGTTGCTCCAACTCAAATCGCCGCCGCGCAACATGACGGATGCGCCAGGTTTTTCGGAAAACACTATGGTGGTGGGCGCGTTGGCTTGCTGAACTTTTTCATACATCGGTAGAGATTTTCCTGCGCGCTTGATTTGATCCTGGGTAAAAGCCGCCTTCGCATCTCCAAGGCGCAAGCGTTTGGCAATCTCCTCGAAAGGTAAACTGTCAGGAATAGAAATGACGGCTGCTCCAGCTTTGATGATGCCGAGGTAAACGGCTACGGATTCTGCCGTCATCATCATGTCTATGGCTACGCCGTCACCTTTTTTAATGCCCAGCACTTGTAATCCATTGGCGACGCGGTTGCTGAGGCGGTCAAGCTGTTCCACCGAAATTGTTTCAGAGCGTCCGTCTTGACGACGAGTGACAATGGCTGGGTGCTCCGGTGAACCGTTAAAGCAGCTGTCCGCTATATTGAGTTTTGCTCCCTTTAGCCATTTGGCGTGCGCAATGCCCTCGGAAATGTCAAGAAACTGATCATATGGTTTATGTAAATGAATCCCCAATGCGCGGATCGTGCGTCCCCAAAAGGCTTCAGGTGCTTGGACTGACCAAGCATGGATTGCAGAGTAGCTAGCAACACCTTGCTCCTGCATCAGGGCATGCAAGTTTGTTGAATGAATAAAATCCGGGGATGGCGTCCAAACGAAATCCTGATCCATACACCCCCCCATTTAAGCTGAAAGTCACAGCGAATGCCCCTTTACTGCAGGCCGATCTTGTGCATGATAAGGGACAGTATCACGCGCGCACCAGGTACATAACGAGAAAGAACGCCCACAAGAGTCGGCAATAGCGCAGAAACTGCAAGGATCGCGATGGACAGATCAATCATCTGGATCGCCGTTTGAGGCGCACTGTTGACGGTCATCTCTGATCTGGCAGAGGGCCTGATCTGGTTCGGGGTCACTTGGATGCACAAGGCAAAAAACGGGAAAAGGGGCGCCGTCGAACGGATAGCGGTCGCCCTCCGGAACGGAGTCTAGCCGGGGCATCTATATATATGGGTCCGTGCGGCTGGAGGGCTGACTTCTGAGAACGATTCCTTCTCAGTCGTCAGGCTTCCTCGAATTCCCTTCCCTCGCAACTCTCCCTGTCGACACACTCTCAGTCTCTCAGTTGAAGCCGGGCGACGTGGATCAATCGATCAATCAACCAGGCCATCAGGCCATCAGCAGTGGCTCCTTTTCCTCTCCCTGGATTCGGGGCGCCACAAAACGGAAAGGCCCTGAGGATGACCTCCTCAGGGCCTTCGTGCTTATTCCGTCCCAGCACTTCTGCTGGATTCTCTGCCGCGCGGTCAAGTCTTCTCGAAAGCGCGACCCAAGCGACAAGAAACCCAGAACAGTGACTCGACCAGACAGCTACCCCCAATTGAATCACTTAGCCCGACGAGCTGGCGCTTTTTCTCACCAGCGTTCGCAGATATCCGCAGGAACGATCAGGTTCTTTCGCACAAAAGTAACGGATGGCGCAGCACTAGAGTTAACCGTGTTCACCCGCCAGCGCTACGCTCATTAAAGACATTCCAAAAAGAGCTCCGCGTAGCAAAACAGCTGAACTTGGTGGGCGGTTGCGGGGGTGAAGCGAAAGATGCGAAGGGGTTTCAAAGGCTGGCTCTCTTTCCCTTCCCTACCAAGTCGTGCTTATCTCTGGCCAAACGGCGAAGGGCGCGCCTATCTAACTACAATATTGGCGTGTATCCTCGCTTTTTCCCTGTCGGGTTGCGGTGACCTTGTTGTGAACCGAGCGGCCGAGGGAGCCCTGCGTCCACAGCCCACTACCGTCAACTTTGGCGTGGTGTCTATCGGCAAAACGGCTAGCACCACGGTCTCGCTCTTGAATGTGAGTTTGGCACCGGTCGAGGTCACCCAACTTAATCTAACTGGGCAGCCATTCTCTGTTGACGCGGGCATCCTTCCCATCACGATAGCTTCTGGTGGAACCTACACTTTGAATGTGCAATTCAATCCAGCAGCCGCAGGGATGGCGACGGGGCAACTAGTCATCGCAAGCAACTCTTCGACGGATGGTACGGCAGTGATCGCCTTGACCGGTACAGGCACGCCCAGCATTGGCACTACTGGTACCGGCCCGGCGGCGTTAAGTGCGCTTTCCTGCAGTAGCGGAGCCATGGCGGGGCCGGGCACTGATGCCTGCACGGTGACGCTGACCAATTCGGCTCCAAGCGGCGGGCTGAGTGTTAACCTGTCGAGCAGTAATTCGGTCGTGACGGTGCCGAGCAATGTAACTGTGCCGGAGAGCGCGATCAGCGCAGGATTCACAGCCACTGTCGACTCGGTGGTGACCCCTCAGGCGGCGATGATGACGGCAAGCGCGGGCAGCGTGTCTAAGAACTTTACACTGCAGTTAAATGTAGCGATACTAGCGCTGAGCATCAACGCAACCAGAGTGGCGTTCGGCGATGTGCTGGTCAACACGCCGGCCACGCAGCCCATGACTTTGACCTCCACCGGTACTGTTCCGGTGACGATCAACGGGGCAACGCTGACAGGAATGGGCTTCACAATGTCGGGGGCTGAGTTCCCGGCCACGTTGAATCCGAGCCAAGAGATGACGCTGAATCTAGGGTTCGATCCCACCGCTGTGGGCGCGGCGACGGGGCAACTGACCATCACCAGCAACTCTTCGACAAATGGCACGTCAGTGATCGGCCTGACCGGCACAGGAACGGCGGCGACCGGGGCAACGACTTACTATGTGGATAACTGCGTAACGGTGGGAAACGATGCGAACAATGGTACTTCGACTTCCACACCGTGGCTAACCATAAACAAGGTGAACAAGTCGAATTTCAATCCTGGCGATTCGATTCTATTTGAGAGCACATGCACTTGGCGCGAGCAATTGACGGTGCCCTCTTCGGGCAGTGCGGGAAGCTCAATTACGTTTGGAGCCTACGGAACCGGAACCGCGCCGATGATTAGCGGCGCGGATTTAATCACAACCTGGGCCCGATCTGCCGGCTTCCTCTACTACGCTCCCTATTCGACGGCTCCCAATCAAATCTTCGAGGATGGCGTCCGCCTCACACAGAACACAGTTGGTACTGGTTCCCTCACGGCGGGGCAGTGGTACCTGGATACGGCGAACAGCAGAATTTGGCTGTATACGACCACCGGTGACAATCCTAATGGGCACACGATGGAGATGAGTCAAAGAGATTATGCTATCAACATCGACGCCAAAAACTACGTTACCGTGGAGAATATCGAAATCACAGAGACAAACTGGGACTGCATGGAAGTCGGATCCGGAAGCACGAATTTCATCCTGTCGAACAACACTATGATTTATTGCACAAGTCCGCTTGGTAGCGCTGGATGGGAGAGTGCTGTTGTTGTCGATGCCGGGAGTCAAGGACGCATCACAGGAAATCAGATCAGTTACTCTTACACCGGGATCAAGCTTACTCAACATGTAGTTGGTTCCTCCGTTGTAAACGCGATCCAAGTGGATCACAATACTATCACTCAAACGGGAGCGGCCTGCATTTTGATCGGCAATGGGGCATCAAATGTTACAGCCGAATATAACGCCCTTTCCTACTGCGCTCAGTCCTATGACGATACGGCTGGGATCGACTCTATTGCCGGCACTGGAAGTACTGTTGGAGCGGGAAACGTGATCCGCTACAACTCCTCGACTCATTGTGGAACGGCAACGACTCGCTGTGCTGCATACATGCTTGACTATGGGAGTCAACCTACCCAGCTTTACGACAATCTCGGTGCCTTTAACACAAATGGTTGCATTAACCTCATTTCGACCGGACATTTTATATACGGCAATACATGTTACCACGACATGGAGGGAACATCCGTTTCGGGGGAAATGGGATTGTATGACTCCGGCTCGATCACTGCGGAGGACAATATATTTGTGGCCGAATCGAGCAAACCAATCATCTATGTGGACCCTAGCTCGGGAGTTGGCGACGCATTGAACTACAACCTGTACTACGGCGGTTCGTTAACGCCGTTGGCATGGCTGGGGACAAGTTACAACTTTTCAAACTGGCAAACCAACAGTGGTCAGGATGCCAATTCCAGGGACACCGACCCGAAGTTCGTGAACGCTTCGTCATCGCAGTTTTGGCTTGCGAGCAGTTCTCCCGCCATCGACGCAGGCCTGAACCTCGGTGCCACGTACGACCTGGGGCCCGACCCCGCCTCCACGTGGCCCAGCGACATCATCCTCGACAACCAGAATGAATTTGGATCAGGATGGGAGATTGGGGCCTACGTATATACTCAGACCTCCACGCCTCCATCGTCTGGGTTGCTCCCTCGGGAGTGAGGCGCCCCGTTTTTCCGCACCAAACGGAACTAGAGGATTTTGGAAGAACGATGTCCGTCCAACACAAAAATGCCCCCGCCGAACAAGCAGGCCCTAAGCGGTCTTCCTTGTCCAACGCGGGGCGATATACGGATCAATTTATATCATATGCGAAGAACAAGCCTAGGCTGCTGCCGCATCGTTCGCATGGCGATTCAATTCGCTGGGGACGACATCGGGCCGGCCGATGCTCCGGTAGGTGAAATCGAGTTTGCGCAGCTCTTCAGAGCTCAGCAGAATGCGGCCATGACAATCGCCGGTTTGCGCAACGACCTGCGGTGCGAGCATAATCCAGATGCTCAAACTGATCCAACCGACTCAACACCAAAAAAGCATCAAAAGCATCAGCTCCATCCCCCGCTTCGTAAACTAAATTGACGATGAGGATACTTCGGATAGGCAGCGCCTCTCGGGACCGTTCTCGGCTGTCGCCGGTCCTCAAGCCATCTCATTTGCGGCCCGCTCCACCGAGCGCGTGATAGCGACTTGTTCCTGAATCCAACGATAGGTCTTCTGTAGTCCCTCGCGGAGCGAGTGCGAAGGCTTCCAACCCAGTTTCTCAGCAATAAGGCGATTGTCCGAGTTTCTGCCGCGAACTCCCAAAGGTCCTGAAATGTGATTGATCGTAAGCTTCTTGCCGGCGATCTGCATGACCATTTCTGCGAACTGGTTGATGCTCACCATTTCCTCAGAACCGATGTTCACCGGACCGGTGAAATCCGACTCCATAAGTCGGCGAACGCCCTCAATGCACTCGTCAATAAATAGGAAGGACCGAGTTTGTTCTCCGTCGCCCCAGATTTCAATCTCGTCGCCATTTTCAGCCGCTGCGACCTTGCGGCACAGCGCTGCCGGAGCCTTCTCGCGGCCACCACTCCAGGTTCCTTCCGGGCCAAAAATGTTGTGGAAACGGCCAATATGAACATCCAAATTGTGATTGCGCATAAAGGCAAAATAGAGTCGCTCGCTGAATAGCTTCTCCCAGCCGTACTCACTATCGGGAGCCGCGGGGTACGCCGTGGACTCGCCGCACTTAGGGTTTCTCGGATCTTCCTGGTTATAGGCTGGATAGATGCACGCAGAAGACGAGTAAAAGACTTTTCTGACGGCTCTCGTGACGCCATAGTGCGCCATGTGAAGGTTGATCATCGCAGAGTTGTGCATGATGTCGGCGTCGTTTTCTCCTGAAAAGACGAAGCCAGCACCACCCATGTCGGCCGCTAGCTGGTATGCCTCATCTAATGGCCGGTCGGTTATCCAATCCCAACTGGCTGCATCGCGCAAATCTGCAACTACGAAGTCATCGGCTTTAGTTGGGCTGAATTCCGGGTATTTCAAGTCCACACCCCGCACCCAGTAACCTTCCGCTTTGAGCTTCTTGACGAGGTGGCTTCCGATAAATCCACCCGCTCCACACACGAGTGCATTTTTCATTAAAATGACCCCTCCGCTTTGTTCAGAATTCGCAAGATGGATTTACGGCTATTGGCTTGCTTTCGCCGCGCAAAGTTCAAAGCGCAAGCGGCCCTGGGTTCAGCGAGTAAGAGTAATCCCCGTTAACTGAAGGGCACTATGCAAAACGAACTTGCGGTTGTTGATTCGATAGCGATTCCAGAGCCGTCGTGGTTCCTGCAATAGCCGATGAAACCACTGCAGGCCTGCAGTCCTCACCCACGCTGGTGCATCCATAATGCGCCGCTCTGGACATCGAAGGCCACACGGGCTCCTCACATTGCTTAGCCGTCGGTTAGAGCGCGGCTCGGGGATCACGTCGAGGGTGTCGTCTTTCCAGTGCCTCTTTCCGCTTTTCGAGTTTGGGTGTTAGTCAAATCTCCTCGCGCCCAGAAGCTCCAGAAGCACCTCGAAAGCGAACCGCGAGCCGAGGACTAGGTAGCGTCGCCAGAGTCGACGCGGCTCATGCGCGAGGCGGAAGAGCCACTCGAGCCCGTTCTCCTGCATCCAGCCTGGCGCCTGCTTCACCCTCCCGGCCACGAAGTCGAACGCCGCGCCCACCCCGGCCATCACCGGCACGCCCAGCCGGTCGCGATGATCGTACATCCAGCGCTCCTGCTTGGGAGTGCTCAGGCCCACCCAGACAACGTCCGGCTCGGCGGCTCGGATGCGCCGCTGCGCGTCCGCCTCTTCTTCCTGAGTCAACGGACGGAAGGGCGGGGAGTAGGTCCCGACGGTGCGAATGAGGTAGCGCTCTCTCAAGACCTCCGCCACGCGGTCCGCCACGCCGGGCCCGCCGCCGTAGAAGAAGTGCCGATAGCTCGGCCCGGTGTTGCAGCAGAAGGTTTCCATCAGTTCCGGTCCATAGACGCGCCGGCGCATGTCGTAGCCGTGTCGGCGACCCAGCCACACGAGTGGCATGCCGTCGGGAGCCACTAGGTCAGCCGAATTGAGGACCTGCTTGAACGACGGATCCCGCCGCGCCTCGGTGACCCCGTGCATGCCCGTAAAGGCAATAAAATGCTCCGCCGAGCGCGCAGCAATCCAGTGCTCCATTTCGGCGATCACGTCAGTAATCTGCACCGCGTCCACGCGCACGGCCAACACCTTGAAGCTGGACAAACGGTAAGTTGGACTGACTGAAGCAGTGCTAGCCATGGGCGACTCACTCCGTTCACATGGTTCGGCGTCACGGTTCCCTAAGAAACAGCGCGTCGGCTTGCAAAACGGTATCATCGATTGGCGAGAGCATTTGGTCGAGGCTCCCGGCGTAGGAGAAGCCATAGCTGCGCAGAAGCTCGTAAACGGAATCAAATGATGCTTGTCCCTCGTACAGCGGCCGAAACGATACCTCTATTAAAACCTGGTCTACCTGCTTCAGGGTGGCCGTGGCTCCTTTAAGGACTTCTTCCTCATACCCCTGGACGTCAATCTTCAGCAATACTTTCGGTGTCAGCTTCAGCTCGTCCAAGTAAAAATCCAATGTGTCTACCCGAGTCTCAATTGGAGAGCAGGCCGCGCTCCACGGAAATGCCAGTCGATGAAGTGTAGCCATTGGCAAGACAGATGAGGACTTCGAAGAATCACTTCTCCAGAATGTGGCCTGCTCGTGCCGGCTTCCCAGAGCGACGCGATAAGCGCGGAAGCAGTCGTCCTTCTTGAATTTGGCCGTGAGCTTATCGTAACAATCGGGAAGGGGCTCAAACGCGTATACGCTAACCTCCGGCAGGATAGCTCTAATTGCGGATGAGAACTCTCCGGTGTGGGCACCTATGTCGATCACGGTCTTGATGCCCGCCTGCTTTACCCATCGCTGGTTGATGGTCAGAAGATCTGCGAGATGCGCGCCTCTAAGAACCGAATGGAGAAGGTTGGGTATCTGCTTCGGCCTTTCAGCCGCCGACAGCGCATACTTCCAAGCCTTCTGCGTTAGATCGCGGACTCGCTCAGTGTGATTCATGTGGACATTCTCCTTAATTCCATCCGGCATTCGCTTGGGGGGAAGCGAACAGAGGCAATGTAACTCCCGCGTGGGCTAGGTTTTTCAGTAAAAGGGTTCACGAAAGCGATAAAGCAGCCAGTGTGCGGGCTTTGCTAGGATTGATTGGTAACCAAGATATGCAAGAAAGCGTGAATTGAATGTGAGCAATCCGGGGTAGTCAGTCCATTGCCTTCGCAAGACGAACTTATTCTTCTTGAAGTCCCGATAGTTACAATTGAACTCGACACCGTCGAGCGACTTGATTCCTTCCCGTTTGAAGGCGTAGCGGAGATGAGGGATTCTGCGCCAATCGAGGCCCATCAACTCGGAAACGACGAGATCGGTGACGAATAGGCTATCGCTGATCAGGGTCCAGTTAAGCACCACTGCGTCACCGCGAAGAGGGCCATTGCCGTTCAGGCCGTATTTGCCATCCACAACGGCAATGGACCTCGGCAAAGCCTTGTTGATTTCGTATATGGTTTCTTTGAAAAAAGGATGGAGCTCTAACCTTACTTCAGGCTCCCGAACGAGCCCCCACTGGTTCTTGAGCGATAAACTGACGAGAGTATTGCAGTGTACCTTGGGCACCGGCATGCTCACGAAAAGGTCGGCCTCATCGAGCAGGAAGGATGGCAGTGGTATGGACAGGTTCTTTCGACCAACCCGACATGGCACAGACCGCGACTGCACAAATGAGGTATTGCAGATTCGGACTCCGCAGCGGTTGGCGAATTCGGCGATACCCGTCTTGCGGAATACCTCATCCATCGAGAACCGGTTATACCCTCCCGAATCCGACTCGCAGACAGTTATTTCATTGGTGAAGTTCTTAAGGTGTAGGACTACTGCTTCGAGGGCTGCGGGGTTGGTCATCACGCCTTTACGAAATTCGGGAAACGTTAGGTTCGGCTTCACACAAACCTTATCACCCCATTTTAGGAACGATTGAACACCAACCCACTCAAAGCCTTGCTGAATTGCGTGTTGGTAATCGTCTCCAATGGTTTCGATGTAAACTCGGACATCCTTCTCAGTCATTGCCTAGACGCCTCCTGAAATTTGTGCATCGGCGTTGTTCCGATGTTGCCAGCCCACAGGACATTCTCGTGTTTCTTAAACAGGTCCGGGGCCTCACCGAGAGTAATTGCCCGGCCGGGAGAACATTCATCCCACAAGCGGCGCACGAAATTTGTCGGGGACGTGAAAAAGGCTCTGCCGGCCTGTACGAAAGCCATGCCTTTGTGGCCGCGGCCCAGTTCGATGTTAATGGCGCGCAGGTGATTTCTAAACTTGACCTTTTCTGGCCTGAAAAGGTGCAAGAGTTGTTTACGGGCCTCTTCGTAGGCCAATGGTCTCTGCATCCGCAAGTGGGAGATTAGGAGGTACTGTATATAGAGCAGGTTGAGGGCTTGCTCCTCAATCTTGGTCGACGAGACGCTTTGCAAGTTCTGCCTAACTCCTGTCAGCACCTCTGGAATCAAACGAACATCGTAACGAAGCGCCATACGCCACCAGAGGTCCGTGTCCTCAACGTGAAGGTTGAATCGGTATCCACCGATTGCCCTTGTCCGCTCGACATTAAGGATTGCGGTTGGGTGGCAGATTGGAACCAAGTGGCCTGACTGCACGAGCGCGCGAATCTCGCCGGGGCTTCCCTTCGTTGAACGGAATCGTCCGATGCTGGACGACGGAAAGTAATCAGCTAAGGAGTAGAACATGCCGGATTCTGGATATTTGCTGATGAAGTCAACCGCGCGGGATAGTCGCTGTGGGTAAGCAACGTCATCGGCATCATGTCGTACCAGCCATGGCGTGCTTACCTCCGAAAGCATTCGGTTCAGCGTGGCAGTTAGGCCCTGATTCTCCTGATCTAGGACCCGCAGACGCGGATCTCGGACAGAGCGGAGATATTCCCTGCTGTTATCGGTTGAACCGTCGTTGATAACCAGAATCTCGAAATCGCTGCGATTCTGCCGCAAGATGCTCTCGATGCTCTCCGGCAGGTATGGCATTCCATTGAATACAGGTATACCTACGGTTATTTGTCTCACGGGATCACCATTCCGTCATGTCAACTGAAGACGCGGCCGCGACGCGTCTCGCAGCGGTGTCTTGCTTCCGGGTCGGCCGGCGTCGGACCCGTATAAGTCTATGGCTTCGGCGTAAACGGCAAGCATTTGGGGGATTATTACGCTGTGGTCGAAATGGTCGCGGACTCTTTGCTGTGCAGCCTCTTTCATTCGCCCACGTTCTTCGGCGCTCATTGAAAGTGCTGACTTGAGTGACACGACGAGCCGGGAAATATCTCCAGGCAGGACCAAGAACCCGGAAGGGTCAGTGAGGATCTCGGCCATTCCCGTTCCCGACGAGCCTACTACGATGCCTCCGCATGCCATGGCTTCGAGACACGTGTAGCCAAACGGCTCAAGTAAAGACGGGAAGCAGCAGACGCCGGCATCTCGGTAGAGGCCGGGTAAGCTTTCCCTGTCGTGCATCCCGAGATGTACAACCCAATCAGGGAGCTTGATGCCGAAGGCAGCCCGTAGCCGAATGAAGCGCTCAAACTCGTGACTTGTGCCTCCCGCGAGGACCAAGCGGCCTCGCCACCCGGTCTGTCGCAATAGATTAACAGCACGCAGAAGTACGAAGATGCCCTTCCTCCAGCGCAGATTGCCCGCGAACAAGACATCCTGCGAGTAAACTGTTCCCTTTGAAGCCTCCACGGACAGCCTTCTCCAATGACCTGAGTCGATGCTGTTGTGGATGACTCGGACACGGTCAGCGCCGAATCGGGCCCGCACTGATGAGGCTTCGTGCTCGGAGACAACGGTTATGAGGTCAGCGGCTTTAAGTTCCTTGCGTTCCCAATCGAGTTGGAGGCGCATGGTCGCAGATACGTGATCTTTCCAGACCGCATTGATCCCGGCTGTGAAGCCGTGCATCCGCACTATCATCGGGATACGATGTTGGCCCGCGAGCCACACGACTGACTCGCCGCGGTATCCCGGAAATTCAATAACGTCGGGCTTATGTTTGCCGGTAATAGTCGAGATACATTTTGCAACTCTTCTGCGGTAAGCGATGCCTCGATCGAGGGGAGCGCAGACGACCCGGGTTACGATGTGCCTATTCTCGACACCAAACTCATCATCGGGTAGACGGACGACAGTTACCCGGGGTGACGGCATCGACGACGTCAACTGGCCGTCGTCGGACGCTGCCACGATCGTCACATTGTGACCGATGTGCGCAAGCGCCCGACCTGTTTCCGACACGTAGGTTCCTATTCCGGACGACCGCGGCGAAGGTGGACACTCTCTCGATACAAAGACGATGTTCATGAGAATTGCACCCGACAATGCATGTCTAGCGTTCAGTCGCTCCCACTAGCGCTGGTTGTACGCTATCGCCCACCGGATTGCGCGCGGACCAAGCAGCGCGAGGAGGAGGAGCGCCCAGTTCTTGGCTAACCAGGGTTGCGAACGCGTTAAGCCAGCTGCCAGAGTAAGGCCTTGAAGCCTTTGGCCCGCCAACGTGCAAAGCGCCGCCAGATTTCTCAATGCCCCGCGATAGCGTCGCGGCGCATACTCACGCAGGGCGTCGCCGTGATTAGCCAGAAGGGCCGTCCAGTCGTCAATCTGATCGAGCAGTCTACGCCCGCGCGTGGGGTCTAGGGTAGAGGAACGCGCCGAGAACGTGAGGCGATGAGCCGAGTCCGTGTGAACAATCGCCAGATGTTCGGGCACAATTCTCGACCGAAAAGCCTTGGTGAAGTCCAGATGGTAAGAATACTCCGAGGCAAATGTTTCAGGCATCATGCAGACGTCGAAACACCGCCGCCAAGTAACCCACAGGGCGTCGCCGTAGACGGCCTGGTTTATCCAGCGAAGCCAATCGGTATAATCAATGATCCGGCCGGGCGGCAGAGGATACGGAGAGACTCGACCGTCGTCGAAATCGTACATGAAGCCAAACCGGTCAACGCTGGGGTCCGCGGAAGACGTCGCCTCGAAAGCGCGCGCCAAGCATGTGGGCCGCAGCTCGTCATCGCTGTCCAGGAATACGATCCAGCGGCCCCTGGAGGCGCGAACGCCTGTGTTGCGGGCGGGGCATACGCCGCGATTGCACGGATGGCGAACTAAGCGTACCCCGCAATTCGACCGGCTTTCGACCAATGCCGCCGTTTGATCCGTCGAGCCGTCGTCGACCACCACGACTTCGTAATCCGTGAACACCTGACCGAGACAACTGTCGATGGCTCGCAGGATCTCGCCCTCACGGTTATAGGCCGGAATCACTATAGCGAAATAGGGCTCTGCGCCCATGCTGAACCCTCCTCTGGAATCGGATTGGTGTTCGATCTTTGATAGATATCTCTTCTAGTTGCGCGTGCAAACCATAACACTCGACTCGAAGCTTTTGTGCGCGGCCCACGCTGCTTGCTTCTTGGACATACACAAACCCCAATCGAACGAGCACAACCATACAGAGGAACATCATGAGCGATCCCTCGAAAAGGGGGCACTCGAAAAATCCCTCCAGTGCATAAAACACCATGAGCGCCCCACAAAAGGCGAAGGCCGGATTCTGCGAGAACCTATGAAGAGCAAAGGCACGCCTGATCCCAGCAACGAGCAATAGCGTGTACAAGCCAAGCCCCACCGAACCCAAGCCGAGGAGGTACTCGACGTATACCGAGTGGCTGTGGGGAACTGCCCAGTTTTCCTCCCAAGAAACCTCGCTAATGCGCGCTGGCGTCCAGAATGCGCAGTAGCCGTAACCGAGAACTGGACGTTTGCGCACGTATTTGATGACGTCCTGCCAGATCCCGATGCGGCCGCTAAGAGATGTGATCGAAGAATCATCCCTTCCGACGAAGGCAGCTCTCCCGAGCTCAGAGACAGTTGCGTCACGCTCAACAAGGAGAGATAGACCTAGAACGCTGCCCAGAGCCAGCGCCAAAGCAACCTTGGGCCAACGGCGATCTACCGCGGCCCAGTACACCGCGAAGGCAACCGCGCCAGTACCACACGCTGCCCGCGATGCAGTGAGAATCAGGAAGACAGACCCAAGCAGTGCACAGACCCGGAGGAGGGTTCGTTTTCGCTCTTCTGCGTCGGCAACTGCGAGCGCCGACAGCAAAAGAAGCACGCAGTTGATCCCCTGGGTGTTTGGGTGCAGAGTCCCTGCAAAACGATAGCCGAATTCGAACGGCCGAAGAGCCCCGTAGGCCACCTCCGCGACAATGCCGATCAGCAGATATAGGCCTGAGCTGCAGAACGCCCACCAGACGATTTCGCGGAGTGAATAGCGGGACGCGACGGCGACGGCAGCAATGCAAAATATCGCGAAGACCACTAGCCTCCTAAAGGTCAGTGGTAAATCTTCGGCCCAAATCGGGCTGATGAAGGCCAATGCAACAAAACCGAGGATAAGCCAGCCCAATGAGCCATCTGGCCAGAGGCGGAGCCTGTCGCGGTAGAGGACAACACTGACGAACGCGACAATCCCCAGTGACAGTAGCGTGATGCGGCGGGTAACCGAGCCTTGATCTATAGCGTCGGTAATGTTGTCGACGGAGGTATTCAGGTCATTTATTTGTCCCTGCGAACTCGGCAGGCCGTGATAGTTATTCGTCAGGTCGTGGTAATTCAGGAAAAACACAGCCGTGAGGAACAAAAGGAAGGGCCAGTGGAGCAGGCCGAAGTTCTGTGCTGCCTTGGCACGCCGATGATCGTTGTAGTTCATCTAATCTGACTCCCGCGCCATCGGGGACGCGGCGTAGACGGCCGAGGAAGGCTGCAGCCTCTCACCCCGCGCGACGTCCTTGTAAATCGTGGCCAAGAACTTACCTTTCTCGTCCCAAGCGAAGTGGTCCTTTACACGCTCGCGGGCTGCGCTGCGTAGCTTTGCGCGAAACGCCGGGTCATTGGCTAGCCGAGCTAATGCGTCGGCTAAGCCGCTTATAGCCTGCTCTGGCGAAACTGCCGACACCTTAATGCCAGCTTCGTCGGTGACCTGAACGGCAGGCCCGCCCAGATTGAAACAGACCACGGCGAGTCCAGCAGCCATAGCCTCCAAGCACACCCACCCACCGGAGTCATGCAAGCTGGGGTGCATCAGTGCGTCGCACTCCGCAAGCTTTTCCAGAACCTGTGACCGGGGTAGGTAGCCCCAAAAGGTAACCCGGTCACTGATTCCAAGCCGATGTACCAATCGCTCCAAACGCTTCCTCTCCGGTCCGTCGCCGATAATCCAGTACTCAGCATGCGAGAGCCGCGATTGAGCGCGGGCAAACGCCCTGAGCCCCAGTTCGAAACCCTTCCAGTGGATAAGACGGCCCAGGCTGAGCAGACGAAAAGATTTGCCATGGCGAGACGGCATCGATGAAAGTCGGCAAATTTCCTCTTGAGCTAGTCCGGCTTCAGAGTAGACGGAAACACTTCTGCAACCCAGCATTCGCATTCGCTTGGCGGTATCCTCGGTTGTTGCGAGGCCAAGTACAGCCCTTCGCGCGGTGCGCCGGACGATCGGGTCACATTCACCCACCCAGCGTGCGACATTACGAAGAGCTTCCTGCACCCTCCCGCTCAGGCTGAATGAAGACGAAAAGGCACGTGGCGCTGACTCGGCTCCGCCGACAGGCCCCCACACCAAGGGGAGCGGAAGGAGCGCTAAGAAACTCGGCCTCCAATAGCAGACGAGCGTCCCATGGTGCGCGAGGTCAAATCTTTGCTCGCGATGCAATTTTCGAGCGATGGAACATGCAGCAATTTGCCATGCGTAATATGAGATGTGGTCGCCAAGCCACCCCATCCTCCTGATTTTTCTCCAACGTGGCAAATCCAGGTAGACAAAGTGTGCGCTGGGAATTGGCCGTACGGACAGCGCGCGTTCGATTGCTGGCCTATGATCTTCCAAAGTCATTACCCAGACCTCATGGAATCGCGCAGCCTGCCGTACAAGGTTCCAGCCCACCCCGTCCTCCGAACCATGTTCGGGCTCACATGCGTAGGCAGAAAGTAGGACTTTCATAAGCTTGCCTTCCGCCTCCGCAGGTTCATGCTTCGTGTAAAGAAGAAAACCAGGAGCACGCCCAGGGACATGTAGGACACCACGAGTCCGCCGAGCGCCCCCCCGATTCCCAAGCAGCATACAAGCGGAACACCAAGCACAAGTGCAATGACCGCGCCTCCAAGGCACGACCAGAAACCCAAGTCTGATCTTTCGAGCGCCCCAAGCGCTGCCCCGACGACGACTGTTATGCACTGGGCGAAAGGAAGCAAGCCTGCCAGTAGTAGAGGCCACGAGGCGTATGCAACGTATCTCCCTCCGTAGAGATAGTGGAAGATCTGGAATCGAAATCCCCAAACGAGCCCGAGGAAGCAGGCGGAGCCGAGGAAGAACAGGGCGAGCGCGAGTTTCACGGTCTTCTTCATAGCCCCAGGAATGCCTGAGTCGCGGTCACGCACTAGGGCGGGCAGTAGCAGGACCCCCAGGGCAGCCATGCTTTGCAGCGCGGGCATACAGAGGTTCAGTAGGGCTTTCAGCGCGCCAGCCTCAGCTAAGCCCCCCCAGGCGGGCAGGCAAACGTAGTAGATATTGTCTGTAACCCAACCGGGCCCGGCGCTCGCTGCGACCCATTTACCGTAGCGCCAGTGGTCGGTAGCGACCGCCCGAATAAAAGATGAATCCGTAGC
Organism: uncultured Acidobacteriaceae bacterium; assembly: GCA_963745845.1. Classification (GTDB taxonomy): domain Bacteria; phylum Acidobacteriota; class Terriglobia; order Terriglobales; family Acidobacteriaceae; genus Telmatobacter. The sequence goes on from CAVUZE010000008.1 coordinate 2,755,025, forward strand.
CAAAGTTGGCCGGAGCCGACCGAGCAGAACCAGGCACGTGACGAAGCTCGCGGCGGCCATGGCGAGGAAGCCGGTGGCCGGCGTCAGCCGCCCGGCGGCGTGGAGTGCTAACCCGCTCGCGAGGAGGATCAAAAGGTAAACTCCGCCGCCTGCCGCTGCCCAGCGGGGGTCAAGCCGAGCATAAAAGGCTCGGCGCAGGAGCCACAGGAGTAGGATGGCTGGCGCGGCCACTGCCAGTGCGAGGAACGATCGTTCGGCCTCCGTCGAATAAAGCCGTCCGAGCAAGAACGCCGCCGCCGCGAGAAGCGCCGCGGCAGGAACCATCAGCGCGAAGTGCCCGCGCAACAAAATCCCCATGTATTCGGGAAAGCGGTCGTGGTACTTGCCCGAACCAAAGACCAGCATGGGGCTGGTGAGCAGCGCGGTGTGGAATACAAGGAAAAGTACAAGTACCGAATAGGCCAGCGCGAAAATACCATACTCAGCGGGCGCGAGCCAGCGGGCCAGCAGCACGTTAAGCAAAAAGTTCGAGCTGGCGAAGAGTCCTTGGTCAGTAATGGCGAGGGTTCCCTTACCGACCCTCGGGAGCCACGTTTTCAGCGTGGCGCTGAGGCGATCACATGCCGGGATTGTTCCTAATTCTGCGGTTGCCAAAATGAAAACTCCCCAAGAAGACAGAATCTAGAAGTGAGAAGCCAGGAGGTGCTCCGAACCCGAATCCTTAAACCCTAATCGCAATTTCCTCGCGTTGCTACCGCGCCTTTTACGACGGCCGGAATTGTCTTGGCCAGGATCTTAATGTCAAGCAAGAGGAACCACTGATCGATGTACTGCATATCAAGGCGCATCCACTGATCAAAGGTGATTGAGCTGCGGCCGCCGAGCTGCCACAGGCAGGTAACGCCGGGCCGAACGCTGAACCGGCACCGCAGCCAGTCCTTGTTGAAACCGGTGTAGTCGCGGACGTGGAGAGGCCACGGTAGAATCAGGCTCGAATCACCCAGTTCGACGGTAATGCCTTTCTTTCTGTGAAATCGGTGGATTGGCGGCGGAAGACTAGTCTAATGGCAAAGTTTGAGTAGAGTGTATGAAAGCTGCCACGCAGAGACTTGACGCGCTCGGGGTCAAAGCCTTTTGTAAAGCCCCTCTGGTATCGGAAAAGATCTATTGTGAAGGATGGTTCCTAGGAGGCGACCGCCAGCCGCCTCGAGAGTTTCCTTTGCCTTGCGGGCGGTCAGACGGCGGGTGCTATTGGCCTCGATGACGAGGATGGCAGCGTCGGCAACCAGACCCAATAACTGGGCATCTCCGCAAACGCTTGTTCCCGGGGCATCGATCAGCATATACTCGAACGATTCACGCAGTTGCGCAAGACGGTTCTTGAGCTCATCCGGCGGTAGAAGTACCCGGCTCTTATCGGCCAGAATCTCGGGGCCGGCCAACCAAAGGTTCCCGCCGATCTTCACACACTGGTCGCGCAGAGGAGCGGATGGGCCGCAGAAAGGGTTCGTCCCGTCGATGCCAAACATACCCGAAAGACGCGGCGAACGCACATTGGCGTCGACCAGGCAAACAGGCAGCGAACTGTTGGCTGCGAGAGTCCGCCCTGCCCGGGCGCAGACAGAACTGCTGCCATTTTCATCGCCCACGCCGCAGAGAACGACCTGCCGCGGGGCACTTCCATTGGCCGACAGGAATATGCGCTGGATAAGGCGCAACATCTCTTCGCCGCCGACATTGCTGGTATGGCTTGACAGAATGGGGAGAACATCCACCGCTGTAGCGCGATTGGGCGAATGTGGCTGGGGTTTGTCCGTAACCCCGGCCTCAAGCTCGAGCCGCGTCATTAATTCGAAATTACGGCTCATGGAAGCTTCCCCGCGTTGGCTGGAGGCGTCGCGCTACTTGCCACTGGCACTGGTGGCGGCCCCGGAAGCCAGATCTTTTGTCCTGTCTCAATATGGTCTGGATCGGTCAGCTTTGGATTGAGCGCCTGAATTTGATGCAGACGTATGAGGTCGAATTCGCCCAGATATTTCACAGCAATGTCCTGAAGCGTCTGATCGGGTTCGACTGTGACCTCAAATGACTTGGAACCGGACCCAGCTTCGGCACCCTTAACCGTACCTGCGGTGGCTTGAACTGACTGGGATTCCGGAGCTGATCCTGTAAGCTCGGAATCCTCCGGCTGTTTCACAAGCAGCAGCCTTGGAAGCCAAATTGTTTGCCCTACCTCGATGTGGTCTGGATCGGTTAGCTTCCGGTTGAGCGCCTGTATTTCGTGCAGACGCTCTTGATCGAAATTCCCCAAGTATTTCACTGCGATATCACTCAGTCTTTGATTCGGCCCAACTACGACTTGGAAGGAAATTGGCGGGCTCGAGTTGGACTGTGCAACGCTTGCGTCAACAATCTCCGTCGCGGCTTGAACGGTGTGAGTTGAGGGGGGAACGTTCACAAACAGCTTCCGAGCCTCGGCTTTCGCTTGAGACCACAATGGAGCGACCTTGGGGAACGCCAGGGCGCTCAGCACAGAGGCCACCAGTAGCACAGCCGCCGCGACAGCCCATGGCTTCACGGCACTGCCCGAACGTTCAGGCTCCTCAGATTCGACCTTCGGCTTTGTGACGATTTCTGGAGCCACCGGGGAGACCTCTGTTAATTCCGGTGTCAATTGCTGGTCAGCAATTGCCTCGGCAACTATCCCAACATCCACCTGCTTACGTGTTAGCGCGCAGGTGAGTGTAAGCGCGTTGAAACACAGGGTGTTGATCGTTCGTGGAATTCCCCGGCTTGCATCAGTAAGAAGTTTCAGGGCATCTTCGGTGAAAAGCCGGGGGCCAGCATACCCAGCGCGCTTCAACCTATGATCGATGTAGGCCGCGGTCTGTTCTGCTGAAAGGGGCTCGAGGCGACAAAACGTAGAAATGCGCTGTCGTAGTTGCTCAAGTGATGGCAGCATTAGCTTTCCGGATAGCTTGGGCTGGCCCGAAAGCACAATCTGCATCAACTTAGCCCGTGGCGTCTCGAAATTCGTGAGCAGGCGGACCATCTCCAATGCGTCATCCGACATATTCTGTGCCTCGTCGATGACCACCACAAACCGCCTTCCCGCGCGCGCCTCCTTAACCAGAACGTCTTTCAACTGCTCGCGCATCTCAACGCCGTTGCGTCCCGGAGTGATTCCGAGATCGCGCAACATATAGCTAACCAACTCGAGCGGTTCGCAAAGAGCGTCAAATAGGAATACCGTCCGGGCAGACGTATGAATGTCTTCGAGAAAACGGAACAGCAGCGTTGTTTTCCCCAATCCTGGCGGTGCAATTAAGGCCGTGAAGCCTCGGTTGGTGTAGTAGCCGTACATCAAAGATGCGAGTGCTTCTTGATGGGTCGGGCTGCTATATAGCCACCGGGGGTCAGGGGTGGACCCAAACGGGTCCTCATCGAGGCCGAAATATCGCAAGAACATTGCTTTAGTCTCCACCCTTTGGAAGTGCGCCGAGGACGGGCGTTCCTAAGTAGCCAGCCAACTCGTCCGGCGAACGGAACGTTGAGTCCATGAAATCGAGTGCGAAAGCCGTGGCAAGGCTGAAGGTTCCGGCCAATAGAAACGTTAGGAGGGCAATGTTAAGGGGGGACCGTTTCGGAAGTGCGGGGACGACCGGCTGCTCAGTAAGAGCGACATTGAGGATGCCGCCACGGTCAAGAGCATTGCTGATGCGCGCCTCTTCACGCTTGCGCTCATATAATAGGTAATTCTCCTGTTGGGTCTTGGCGTCCTGTGAGAGGTTCTGCTGGATGACCAAGTTCTGATCCAGGTGTTGAGCCTCTTCGTGGTACTTCGCCGCAACGGCAGCGGCGGCGGCAGCACGCGCCTTCATACCGCTGAGATCGGCCTGAGCCTTGGTAAGCTCAGCCTGGACCCACTGATAATCGGGGTTCGTATCGGAGGTTTCATCGCGAATTGGTTTGCTCGCTTCCGCACTGATGGCGCCTTTTGTGTCTGCGATCTGCTGGTCGACCTCTTGAACCAATCGATAAGTTGGTTCGTACTTCGTTAGCAGTTCGGTTCTCTTCAGCTCCAGATTGAGCAGAGTCGATTTCAACTGTTCAAAAAGTTGCGAGTTGTCGGAGTTACGCACCGCAGTCGTCATTCTAGGCTTGATGGTCTGGAGTTGAACCTGGAGAACACTCACACGCTGTTCGGTCTCAAGCAAAGCCGTCTGGGCCTGACGCGCATTGGCGTCGAATGCCTCGGCTTGCTGCAACGCAGAGTCACGTTCACTTTCTGCAGAAACGATGCCGGTTTCCTTGGTGAAGTCCGTCAGCCTCTCCTGGGCCTGATTCAATCCTTGCTTGTATTGCTCGGTTTGCTGGTCGAAGAACTTGAACTCACCCATCGGACGGTGAACTTCAAGGTGCTTTTCTGTGTATGTCGCGGCCAGTGCTTTGAGAACCTCTTCCGCCAGCTTCGGGTCGCGCGCTTGGTAGGTTACCGAGATTACATTTGTTTTGCGCAGAGGTTCGATCTTTAAATCTTTGCTTAGTTTACGCACAGCCTTCGCGACACTTACAGAGCTGTCGCCGCCCGTAGACAAGCCCGATTGCCGTTCCAGGCCCGTCGCCAGAACAACCTTGCGCAAGAGGTCATCACTATTAAGCAATTCAACTTCAGAGTTGAGATCTTCCTCGCTAACCTGATCGTTACTGAACTGGGCGGGCGCATTGGCCGACGGGGTTATCAACTCATCCGAGCGCTGCCGCAGAGCCAGGATCTTCATCTTGGCTTCATACTTTGGAACCCACACGCCGGACACGGCCACCGCGACAACTACAAGGACAAAGACGGCCAGCATTGGCCAACGCTGGCGGAACAGAACAGCGACGACGTCGCGCAAGGTCGGAAGCGGTTGCCGAGTGTACTGTTCGATTGCCAGGTCGTCGGTTCTCACGATCGCCAGCTCTTCAGATTTCATGTCGCGCCTCGTGTTACACAGCGTACACAGCGTTTTCTGTTGCCCAGTGTGTTCGTTTCATCTAAGAGTTGTGGTAATCACCAGGTTCTAGATTTCGGTTGTAATCCGGCCTGGAAAAGGAAACAGGGCTGGGCCACGATTCGACGACTGCCGGGATTTGGGCCAAACAACAAGTACTGGATGCAGAGTCAGCCGCTCGACAAGTAATCTCCAAGAGGAAGTCAGCACAGGCCGCGCGGATCTGTTGTCTCATTGACCGTCTTTTTCTTGCCTGCGATCTGTTGCGGCCCCGAAATGAAGCTAGAGGTCTGCCTTCTATCGGAATACGGCCAGAATAGAAGCCAGCGGGGGTTGCACTCATTCCGAGGTTTGCGAAGAAACCGTCATAGCGTTTCTTGAAGAGAGCCGCCCCTTCTTCTCTATAGGATCTTTGATTGGTGGCGGATACTGCTTCCAATTCACTGATCCCGAAGGCGTCAGCGATGCCCTGCAGGGCGGCAATAAGCAGTTTACCAGGAGAGAATTCATGATAGGCCTTTCGTGCGAGTCTAATCTGTGAGCCGGACCCAAACATGCCCTGAAGCCGCGTAATCAGGAGAATCTCTGTAGCCTCAGATTTCACGACCCATCCTGGGATAATGGTGAAGGACAGATTGAAGACCTTTTTGCCATTCACTCGCAGATCGAGTGACAGTTCGCCCTCGCAATCACCGATTTGTTCGGGCAAATCCATCGTCAAGGCAAAACGATTGCCACCTTGATCGAATTCGTGGAGCGTGACATACCCGTGCAGAATCTGTCGTAGAGTGCTTTCGGGCAGCGCAGAGTGCATTCGCCTATAGTGATGCAAGAAACAGGATGCGCGTTCGATTACTGTGAAGCCTCGAGCAAGATAGTTGGAAGCGACAAATTTAAAGGCTAATCTGGGGCTTCTTTCATAAAGTTCGTCGAGTGGCCGAAGCTTGAGGAGCCTCAGTATCTCGCGCAGCTTGCCGATATGGGTGAGAAGCCGCCACAATTCACCGGCGATTACGAACGGCGACCAGGAGGCCCTTTGACGCGCGAGGATTAACGGCCAAGTAAGCAGCCCAGACCAATTAGCGTGTTGACGCTCCAGCATCCGGCCTTCCCTGGATCTAACCTGGGAATCTTGGGAGCCGGCCCTAGAAGAGGCGCATTCGGAAACCTCAAAAGATCGGCTTTGAATCTCACCCATCGGGATTAACCCACGCATCGTCCCTCGCCGCGTTTGCGCTTATAAACCTTTTGGGAATGCGACAATCTGAGGATTCAACATTAAGGGCTTAAATAGGAGCAAGAGCTTAAAAGATCGCTGGGTTATAGTACGCACCCATACTTGAGGTCGGTAAGAAGGGACGAATCATTGAGAATGCAGTTTGGGGCACGTAAAGCATGTCGCCCGGCTGCAGGTGGACGTCTTCAGACAGATTGCGCGTGGCGAGTAGCTTCTTGACATTAAGAAGCTTTGCCTCATACCCACCACCCGGCACTGGACGAAACAGTACCACCTGCGAATGCTTGGCCTTGTCGTTAAAACCCCCGGCAATTGCTACCCCCTCTGTGACCGTGAGATCACTGCGAAGATCGTATTTGCCCGGCTTCGCTACTTGGCCAGATGCAATGAAGTAGGGCATCTCAAAATTCTTTAGGGCAATCGCAATGACTGGGTCATGCAGGGTCTTCACGTAGGCGGCTTTGACGATCTCCGTCACCTCAGGCACAGACTGACCCTCGACAAAGATCGAGCCAACCCCCTTCAGCGTCACATAGCCGTCTGGTTGCACTGCCACTGTCTGGTTGAATTCGGGAGACAACGCAAAATCCAGGTCGAAGGTATCGCCTTTGCGCAGCCGATAACGCGGATTTCGTGTCTGTAGACCCTGGTCGGAGCTGCTGGAAACAGAAGAAGGTGCAGGAGGATTGTCCCGCGCAGCGGAAAAAGGCACTGTGCCCTGGCCGACCGCAGCGGGTGCTAGTGTCGCCATAAATGTGACCAACACGATGATTGAGTACTTCATTCCCAACCTCACTCCTCTACGCCCCGCGTCTCACATCCCTTTCATCGCGAACACCGCAGTATGCAGCAGGATGGCGAGGTCCATGAAGAAGTTCCGATGGCGGATGTAATACAGGTCGTATTGAATGTTTTCGTGGATAAGAAAGTTCCTATCGCCGCTGAGCTGCCAGAGTCCGGTAAGCCCCGGGATTACTCTAAGTCGCTGCCAATGGCGAGCGTTGTACCCCTCTACGATGAATGGCATCTCAGGACGAGGACCGACCAGGGACATGTCGCCCTTAAGTACGTTGATGAGTTGCGGTAATTCATCAAGACTGGTTCTGCGTAGCCAGGAACCGAATCTCGTGATCCGGAGATCGTCGGTGCCGGTGGGATGTAGATCGTATTTGGGCACATTGACGTGCATCGAGCGGAATTTATAGAGTTCGAACAGTTTTCCTCCCCAGCCCACGCGCATCTGGCGGAATAACACAGGTCCGTTTGAGTCCCTGCGAATGAGTAGGGCAAGCACTGCCCACAACGGGGCCGTGCAAACGAGCAAAGCGAGCGTCGCGAAAAAATCGAACACGCGCTTGACAGCTTCATACACGCTTTTGCGCGCATGTTGACCCAGGGAAGCAATGAGCACACCGTCGATGTCGACGTACTCGGTGGGCGTTTCCGAACCAAAGGAGAGTTGGGGGACAAATGCTATTTCGGCCTTGGCCGCGAAGGCTTCGATCGCGATCTCCTGAACCCGTTGTCGCGTCAGCGACGGGATTCCTATCACAACAAGGCTGCATCCCCACTCCCGGATTAGGTCTCCAGACAGGGGGCCGGCAATCACCGGCGCTGACACTTCGTGCCTATAAGAAGGCGCATAGATATTCTCACCGACGAGGCCTTCATTGTCATCAACGATTGCAACTGGCCGCAGTCCAAGTTTTGGAGAGCGGACGAGGACCGAAAGTACACTGCGACCGGTGAAGCCAGCCCCGTACACCAAAACGTTTTGAACACCGTAACCTCGGCTGTGAAGATGCCGAATAACCAGGAAGACAACTTGCTTTTCGAGAATCAGGATTAATGGAACAAACACGATCGCCAAGATTACGATCCAACGGGAGAAAAGAAAAGAAAAGAAGAAACTTGCAGGAAGCACGATCCCAAATGCCTGAATTGTTACGCGCAAGATGCGTTCAGTCTCGCGAATGCGCAGCAGACTACTTGCTCGCTTATAAGCGCCATCGTGATCCAACATGAGCACAAATACGACGCCGAACACGAGAGCCGAGGTAGAAACGGTGCCGACTGAATAATGGAGGGCCCTGCCAATGCCCATGCTCCTATAGGCGATGTACGACAAGAAGACTGCTGTCGTGACCGCGGCCAGGTCGGTCACTCGTTCAATGAGGGACGCCGCCACTTCAAAGCGAGCACGAGATTGCCGTGCTCCCCCTGCAGTCGAGAAGACAGGGTAAAATGCTGCTCGGCTATTCAATTCTGTTGAACCCATTGCTTGTCCCTTGTTGCTATGTGAGAATGACCAGTTCTAGTAATGCGCGAGCGGATATAGTATTCAGAATCTGGCGGATGGAAGTGAGTCAAGGGGGTTGGCGCGCACGTTGCTGGGCTGATTTTTCCGAAAGCTTCGCCCTGTGAGTCCCAGAGCCTCTTCCCCACTCTGCTTCGGACTTCAGATTTCAATCCACCAACTCTGGACCAGCAATCAACTCTCTTTTCATCTCAAACTGGCGGCCGCTCGTGAGGTCGTCGGCCTCTGGTTTAGCCGAGCGTCTTGCACGTAATATGGTCGTCGTCGAAATCGCCTTCAACTCCGAAAGTTGCAAAGCCTCCCACGCTTGCAGCCCGCGTCACCTTTCCGACGCATTGAATTCTCACTTCTTCACGCCCTGAATGCGGCGAAGGGAGCAGCACCTCAACTCGGATCTCGCATCCGATCGGCGGACAACTCGCGCTGCGAATGAGCGCGCCATCGCGAGCCACATCACAAGTAAAACCCCCATCCGTGTGACTGGTACCGTCATTCCAGTGGAAAATGACGGGGAGCTTCAATTTGAAGCGCACCGCAGACCTGCGTTCAGATGTCATCACGGCGGCAAGTAACCTTTCCATGCGTGAAGGTAACTTACCTTGACAGGCTGCCCATGACAAGACGCCAAACGTTGGAATCTATATGGGTGATTCAGGTGAAGTTCAAGGAGGCTCCTTCTCTATTTTGACCAAAGAGAAGTTCAAAAAATAGAGAGGGCATCGAGTGAATGGTTCTCATCTCGCACTAGAGAAGAAGTTTCTATTGCCATAACATACGGCGTGCGTTAAAGTCATGGCGACTTCAGTTGCACGGAAAACTGGCAGCGGCTAATACGCAAAATTTTTAGCCCTCACATTTGCATTAAATGCCTTGGTCCCTCCTCCTTCACTGAAATCTGACCGAGTGTGATCGTCTCAATGCTTTTCAGTCGGAACTTTGTGCTCGCACGCTGAGCAGCTCATCACGATCACTCGTGACAATGTGGATGGCCGCGAGGCTCTGCGTTTTTGTATGGGCCCCCAGTCATCCGCCTGGAGAGGCAGAATGAAATCGCAATTGGTAAATCAACAGAATGTATTGCCGATCGCTGGACAGAGGGATACGGCATTCAAGGCTTTCATTGTTGGCCGCGATTCTTTTGCGAGTGCACTTCTCGCGGAAACGCTCATGCGTAACCTCGGTTGGAATGCGGTTGCAATGCCATCCTCTGATTTGTTGCGGGTACTCGAAACGGCCGAGTCGTCCATGGTTATCATAAGTTCCGATGTCGACCCAAGAGCGGGCACTGGCTTTGATTTGGCGACGCGCGTCTCTTGCGTTCACCCGCATGTACCTATCGTTATGCTTCTAGATACGGCGAGTCGCGAAACAGTTCTCAGAGCCTTTCACTCCGGCGCTCGCGGAGTCTTCTATAGACAAGAACCGATTACCGAATTCATCGATTGCGTGGAACACGTCCGGAAGGGGGCAATCTGGGCGGGGAAAGAGGTATCGGATATTTTCCTAGAGACATTCAGGAGCTTCCCTGCACTCAGCGCTCCAATGACATGTGATTCGAAATCTCTCACCAAGCGGGAACTGCAAGTTGTGCAGTGCGCGGCGCGAGGCACACCCAACAAAATGATTGCGAGCGAGCTATGCCTGAGTGAGCACACCGTGAAAAACTACCTCTTCCGCGCCTTCGAGAAACTCGGGGTTTCGAGTCGCGTAGAGTTGTTGTTTCATTTAACTTTGCAGGGGCAGTCACCTGGCCAGTCGAGAGCCATGAAAGAGGAGCCAATGGAGGCAGGGCAGTCGTAGCGGCCGAGATGCTATCCCTCACCTTGATCCGAGGCGTCCCAAATAGAAGTAGAGTCACAATGTTATTTATATCTTCCTTAATATATCCAGCCGCAAAATATTACTTACCTAGTAGACTGGCTTATTCGGGAAGTATTTTTTCTGTTCTTGTCATCTAAAGAGGACTCACTTCCCTTGTTACGACGCGGACCCGAGTCTCGACAGATCTCGAGCGAGTCGAATAACAAAATATCCAAATTCTCTTAGCAACGGCCCTGCTCGAGTGTTCATAAATTATCGAAGCCCTTCTCCCGGAGCAGGCTGCTATTGAGAGGTGCAAGAAGGCGATTTCTGACAGCCGAGAAGACCCCCTTGTCAGTCGTAAGAAATGCCTGGAATTCCCTTCCAGCCAACTTTCCCATCACCCCCCAACGGGTGCGAGGTGGCAGGAATCAGCCTCAACCCAGCGCACACGCACGACCAGATTGAGATCCCAGAATGTCTCTTTCTTCTTTTTCCGGCAAGTGAGAATCGGCATAGGGGGAGCGGCTAGCCGCTCTCCCCTGCCACACCACCGGACATGCGGGTCCGCATCCGGCGGTTCAAGAAGTTGAGGTCAACAGAGACGGGGTATGCCCAGCCTGTCTGCCCAGGCAAGGTTCAGCACCGAGTTCAAAAGCATCCCGCTGTTGCGCCACCAGCGACGGGCGTTACCCGCCACCTGTGCCGCCACCTCGGAGGATGCTTTCCGGGCCAGCAGTTCCGGGTAGATGGTCTTGGCGCGTTTCCAGTGCTTGAGTTGGATCGCCCGCATCCGATGCCGCATCCACTTGTCCAGTTCTCTGCCAGACTCGCGGAGTTTGCGCCAGCCGGAAGTAGGCCTTCCATCCCAACACATAGACTCGCAGCTTTCTTACCACCTCTTCGAGACTGCGTCCGCCCGAACGACGAGTCAGTCGCCGGACACGCTGCTTGAACGTTGCTGATAGGCTTGTCGGCCACTCGGCGTTTGATTGCTACTCTTGCTCAGGAGTGAGAAATGGGTTGTGCTACGATGGGGCCATCTTTCCGGGCGAACTGGTGCGCGCCTTCGTTCGCGCCCTGGATTCGTCCTTGCATCCGCCACTTTGCTAGCGCAGAAGTTTCCGGCGATGGATGCACGTGGGAAAAAACGCGACCGAGTTCGGCACAATCGCGAGTGAGCACTCGGCGACCAGCGGCAAGGGGACCCAAACCTTCATCAATCTCGATCGACCTTATCCGAATCAGATCTTTACTCTGTTCATTTGGGGAGACGATCGCGAACGAGTTGGCAGAGTGCCGGGGACAGGACGGATCTGCGGCGTCGGAGTGATCACCGAGTACAGCGGCTCATCGCCATCAGTCCTGGCAAAGGCCCATGTGACATGTTTATCGGAATGCTGATCCGGCATCAGTGGTGCCTGGACCGAGCAGATGCGAGTTTCGCGATGTCGTGCGGCGGTTGGTGTGTTGGTGTGCGGGAAGTGCGCCGAGAAAACATCAAAGTCGAAGCGATGATTTTGCGATTTTGCCGAATCCTAACGTCTGAGAATGTCTTTCCGGCAGGTCAGAAATGAGGCATGAGGCCGGAACCGGAACGCAGCAGTATGCGGCGCAGGTGCAATTCTATCAGTGCCACACGCGAACGTAATCGAAGGTTGTCGGCCAGTTCTTGCCGGTGCCTAGAATCAGGAAGATTTGGTCCTGTGCAATCGCCGTAAGGTCGGTTCCAGGCCCTGTGGCTACCGTCATCACCGGTTGATTGTCAATGTACCAAGTTACGGAAGACGGCTTCCACAAAGCCCCATAGATGTGGAAAGCATCATAGTTGAAGCTTGCCGGCATAGGTGTGATGTTATTGGTATTATATGTGTCATTCCATCCATTTCCTTCTGTCCACTGATGGGCTGTGGTTGTGATTGTCACACCGTTCCATCCGGTTGTTGCGCCGCCTTTCCCATTTGGAACAGCTTCCATGAAGTCCAATTCAGCGAACGGGCTTATCTCTGGAATGCTTTGAAGAGCGTCTGACCAAAATGCCGGCCATGATCCGCCACCTTCGCCACCTGTTGGATTGAACTGTAGCCGTGCTTCAAAGTATCCAAATTGGAAGAGACCGGTAGTCGCAGTGCCAGAATTGACTGTCTGCAGATCGGCCCCCGACCCGCTCAAATCTGTGAAAATTGTTAAGCACCCATTGGAAACTTCGTAATTTGCGGAGGAAAGCTCCTTCGATGTTCCGTAGACATTCCATGTGTACCAGTTGTAGTGCCCCTCGTTGTTTGGCGAGATTGTATCGGGCGAATTGAACTCATCATCGAAGACCAGTGTTTTGAATCCCGCCGCGGCGGCTTGGGTTGGTGGGGTCATCGGAGCCGGTTGCGTACCAGAACACGCAAGCGGTTGTGAGGGTCCTGTATTCCCTTCTCTGACCACATACGTTTGGCACCCGGACAAGGCGAGAAGCAAACAGCACGAGGATTTGATGAGTAGAGTTGGACACCAAGGATCGAGCCGAGAGAATAGAGCACGACTCTGGATTGGGGGTTTTATTTGCCGCGAACAGCTGTCGCACCGCGATCTCGGATATTCTGCAACTTCGGGATCTGATGGGGGGCGAACGGGAGCTCCGTACACCGCTTCACCTCCGAGAAGGCTCTGACGATCAAGCAGGTTCAGCCATCGATTCCAACCCGAAGACGTGGCAAAAGACTAACAAGTTTTGTGCGCGCAGGGAATCAACTTCTGTTGTTTGGCGGTTACTTTCGGACCTTTGGAGCAGTCTTGACAGGGAGAAACTGCATCAGCTTTGGCTTTCGCTTCGTCATGCAGAGCGTCTTGATGTTTCCCGGACGGAGGCCATGAGCGAATGATGAGCATCTTCGTTTCACTCTCCTATGACGCAATCCGTTCTAACAAGAAGCGCCGCGGAAGCGGCGCTTGGGGTGCCGAGAAGCACATTGGCGAGGTCTGCGTCGTTCCGTCAAAGAGATCCTTGCAGATCACCAACAATTTCGGAGCGCCAATCAAGATTCTTGCCATTGAGAGAGCACTGGCTCAATCTCTTTCCGACTCTTGCTCCCATGAATCTGAGGCGATCATCACAATTGAGACGATGGCAGAAAAAACAAGAGCTCCAACGATAAAAGCCTTCTTCTTGCGGACTGGAATAGAGATCGACTCGAGTTTGGGCGTCGTGACAGGGTCAGATTGAGAGGGCATTTCTGAAGGTTGAGCTTCACTTGCGCTTGATTTTATTTCGTGAAAAGAAAGAAGGGGACAGATGAACGCAAAGCCTATCTTTGCGGTATCTATCAACGCATCGTCCATGAAATTATTGCGATTCGATACCAGAGCAAGAATCTTCTTGCAATTCCGATCATGACCTAGAGTTGTTGCGACCCACAGGACAGACCTGAACTGTGGATTTTCACCTCTGACGAACGAAACATCGATGTTAGTTAGAATCTCGGCGTCGCTACCTCTTTGAAGCATTGTGGCGACGGGATGAGCCGTGTCGGAAACGTAGATCGCTTCGGCAGTTTCGCTTAGAAAATGTGCCGCAGCAATCTCAGTTGCTGCGAGGAATCTAGAATGCGCCTGCACCTCATTGGGAAATTGGCAAAGAAGCTCTGTCGATTTGGAAGAGCCGTCTATAGAAAAGATATAGACAGCTAGATCAACACTCCTGCTCCTAGAATGCGAAAGCGCCACTAAGAAAGCTTGTAGGATTAAGTGTCTTTGCCATTTCGGAGATGCATCGATCAGCATGGTTAGTCCCGTAAGAAGATTGCGTAGGCGTTTGACCGATCGCTCCTTCTGTAGTGCGTGTAAAACCATGTAGATAGCGCTCACGAACAAAACCCCTGCGATCCCCTCCCTGATTGGCAAAGGAAGCTCGACTCTATCGTAGAGAGGGTAGACTATTTCAAGAACGCCGAGAACTGCCAATAGAGGCGGCAATAGAATTAGACACAAAAGATCGGTGACGAATTGCATACACGTGACAGACGCTCTAATGGTCGAGGCTGCGGAACGACTCATACCAAGCGATCTTAACGCACTTGATCGAACGGATGGACCACCCCGTGGCGAGCTTGTCAACTCACGTCTGCGGAGGCGGGTCAATCCAATTGGGTCAGAAGGCCGGGTGCGGTCGCGGACTGTCGCGCAGAACAACGTCCGAAACCATCCTGTATTTCGTCCCGCTTCAGATAACGGAGCCGAGCATTGTTCTCCCTGCGCAATCGGACCAGCCGTGCCGGGTTCGATGTGACCTCTCACGGTCGAGCGCCAAAGCGGCAATTGACAGAGGAAACGGAGAATCGAACCTAGTGTAGTGTCTCATTAATAACATCCTTTATATATCGAGCCTCATCTTATGATGAGGAGACTTCGATATGCGTGTAGCTCAGCCCATTGTTCTGAAAGAAGAAGTCCGGCGGAAGCTGGAGCAGCAGGCGCGCGGGCGTTCGACAGCGGCGCGTGTGGTAATGCGCAGCCGCATCGTGTTGCTGGCGGCCGACGGGCTTCAGAACAAGCAGATCGCTGAGAATCTGAAGGTTGCCCCCCGAATGGTCGGCTTGTGGCGGGGACGGTTTCTGGAGCTGGGCGTAGAAGGATTGCTGAAAGATGCGCCCCGGCCTGGACGCACACCGTCGATCTGCTCAGAAGTGACTGCGGCCTTGATCGAAAGAACTACGCAGAGCACGCCTGCGAACGCGACCCACTGGTCCACGCGTACGATGGCCCGGGAGATGAGCATATCTAAGGCTTCCGTTTCGCGCATCTGGCGGGCCAACGGCCTCAAGCCGCATCGTGTCGATAGTTTCAAGGTGAGCAACGACCCGCAGTTTGCAGACAAGCTGGAAGCAATCGTTGGACTGTACCTCAATCCGCCCGAACACGCTCTGGTGTTGTCTGTGGATGAGAAGAGCCAGATTCAAGCTCTGGATCGCACCCAGCCTGGGCTGCCGATGAAGAAGGGCCGAGGCGCAACCATGACGCATGACTACAAGCGCAACGGCACCACGACCCTGTTCGCCGCGCTGAATCCCGCCAATGGAGAGGTCTTCGGCCTGTGTCAGGAGAAACACCGTCATCAGGAGTGGCTGAAGTTCCTGCGCATGATCGATCAGACCATACCGGCTAACAAAGAAATCTATCTGATCTGCGATAACTACTCGACTCACAAACATGCACGAGTCCAACGTTGGTTGGAAATGCACAAACGCTTCCATGTTCACTTCACGCCCACATCCGCTTCTTGGCTCAATATGATTGAACGATTCTTCCGCGACCTGACCCATAACCGCATCAGACGCGGAGTCTTCCAGGACCTCGAGCAGCTCATCACTGAAATCGGAAGTTATCTCGACGTCCATAACAAGAACCCCAAACCGTTCATCTGGACAGCCAAAGCAAGCGACATCCTCGAAAAAGTCACCCGCGCTCAGACCGCACTGAATAAAAGACGATCTGCGTGAGACGCTACACTAGAAGTCCAATGAGATCCCGAGGTATTCCGACAAAGGCCACAGGGCTGAAAAATCAAGGAATCTCCCCCTCCAATGGGGTAGGAGGCGGGATTACTCCCGCCGTCCTCCCACACCACTCGGACATGCCGTTCGGCAACCGGTGGTTCATGAAACAGACGGGAAGCACTGCCGAGTTTCCAGCAGCGAAACTAGCCCCATACGGTCGAACCAGGATTTTGGATAGGCTTGATTCATGTGCGAGGCTCCACCATTCCACCATGGACCATGCCCAGTGGTGGCTGATTGCCATGCTCGCTTTCGGCTTATCCCAGCCTTCATCAGATTCCGAGCCCGTCGGTAAACACGCTTCCATTGCCGCCAGAGCAGAGTCCGCAACTTATGCCTGATCCAGCCATCGAGTTCTTCCAGCACGTCCTTAACTTCGGTGAGTCGGAAGTAAGACCACCAGATCTCCCCCGGGTATTACGCACTCACCTTCACGCTTATCTCTGTCGGATTTACGCCGCAGCGTTCTGTGCAAATACTGGGCTTTGCATCTATTTACCTGCTCACCCAGCTCGTCGCCTCTATCCCCTGGCTGTTCGTCAGAGCAGCGCTTTGCCTACGTCTTCCTTCGGATTCCACCTCTCGGTGGACACCCTTGCCGTTCAGCTAACACTTCCCCTTGCCGAATGTGTA
Organism: uncultured Acidobacteriaceae bacterium; assembly: GCA_963745845.1. Lineage (GTDB taxonomy): Bacteria > Acidobacteriota > Terriglobia > Terriglobales > Acidobacteriaceae > Telmatobacter. Next base: position 2,771,549 of record CAVUZE010000008.1, read on the forward strand.
GAGGCGACAAATTAAAAAAGCCGAATCTTCGCGATTCGGCTGCACCAATCACCAAACGATGTGGAGATGTTTCCGTTCGAGCCTTTCAACTTTCAACCAGCGTTTCTAATATCATCGAGCTCATCACGCTTCAGCGCTAGGTGTAATATTTGTTTTGTGTACCGGCTTTCCGTTTCTGCCCCAACCTTGCAGAGCATCGTCCAAGCCGCAACTCAGGCTTCCAATCGACCCTGATAGAAATGGCGGAAGCCTCTCACTGCCGTGAATGAATCACGGTAAGTGGATCCTGCAGCGACATTTGAGCCACCTGAGGAGAAAGCAAGCCGCCAAATGATTGATTCGCTTGATCGAGCTTCCTGGTTTTTATGCAGTTTCTTCGTGATGCTCGGATCGGTCCAAGTTGCACTCTCACTTGCCATTGCGAAGTCAAACAAGCGCCAGGCCAGTTTGTTCGCCTTTCTCAGCCGCCCGTGGCTGGATGTAGGCAGGTGGGTCATCAAGATTGAAGAACCGGATCAGATGCATGGAAAGCCAGCCCCCCAATCCCGGCAGCCGCTCGAGAACCCCAAGCATCAAACCGATACTCTTTCGATCGGTATAGGGTTTGAGATTCTCAATCGATCGGAATTCCCGCTGGCTGTCGATTCCATTGTGATTCTGATGGGCAGGCAAAAACAAGGGGATTGGCAATGGACAGAGTTTCAGGACCGCTCAGGCCTGATGCTGAGGCCTCATTCGCCGGGCGGCGACAATTCAGAAGCCTGTAACGTTTCACTAAAGTTGAAAGGCGATGAGGTTCTTCAGTATGCGCAAAACGGACTATATCTGCGTCTCTACGTGAAGATCTTTTATTGGGATGCAGAGACTAATCGCGTTTGCCAGGACTTTGCTGCGGATGCCATGGTCAGAGCTGGTGGATCTACTGTATTCACTAAATCAACAACCCGAAAAATCAATGAAGTCCGCAGACCACCGTCCCAGGGTCCATGAGATATTTAAAATGAATCAGGCAGAGACGTGATCAGGTCCTCTTTCTTCGCTGAACGGTGGGTTGCCGCGAGACACGTTCCTCGACCTTGGACTCACGGGAACACCTGAGCATCGCTCAGAATAGCGCCCTTCTTGTCTTTGTCGGAGACGACGACCTGTTCAGAGGCGACTGGCCAGGGAATTGCAAGGTCCGGATCATTCCACAGGATGGTCCTTTCGCCTGCAGGCAAGTAGTAATCCGTCACCTTGTAGGCGAAGCCGGCGAGATCCGATAGAACCAGAAAGGCGTGGCCGAAGCCATCGGGGATCCAGAGCATGCGCCCGCTCTCACCGTCAAGTTCAACCGCAAAGTACTGGCCAAAGGTTGGAGAGCCGCGGCGAAGATCTATGGCAACATCGAGCACCGCGCCATGCGTCACGCGGACTAGTTTTCCCTGCGGCTGCGTCACCTGGTAGTGGATGCCACGCAGTACGTTCTTCCTCGAGACAGAAAAGTTGTCCTGAACCCACGTGGAGGGTAGTCCTGCCTCAGCCATCGCGCGCTGTAAGCGTTCGAAGTTTCCATCTGGCGCTTTCCTGACCGAAGTCTGACCATGCATTCATGCAACAGGCAGAAGGATCCGGACGTCGCGCTCGCCGGTGGCGATCGGTATCGGAGAAGCGTCAGATAGTGCAGCTGACGATGGAACCCGGGGCGAGTGTTGCCCTTGTGGCTCGTGCGCATGGTTTGAACGCGAACCAGCTCTTCAAGTGGCGCCGTGCTTTCGAACGCGGTGAACTTATCGATTCCACAGTGTCGCCTCGAGCTTTGCTTCCAGTCACGATCACAGCTCCGAGTGCTCCCGAGATGCGGGAGCCCGTCTCCGAGGAGTCTTCCGCGGGGTCTGGATCTATCCACATCGAGTTTCCTGGAAGGGCGATGATCAGCGTCGAGAGAGGCGCTGATTCGGGGCTTTTGCGTACTGTTCTTGAGAGTCTGCGGAAGTGATCGATCTTCCTACAGGAACGAAGATCTGGATCGCTGCCGGCGTGACGGATATGAGACGGGGCTTCGACGGTCTGAGCGCACAGGTGCAGACAGTGCTGAACGAGAAGCCGTTCTCTGGCCATGTCTTCGCGTTTCGCGGACGCAGAGGGTACATCGTCAAGCTTTTGTGGTGGGATGGATATTCTCTTTGTCTATTTTCCAAGCGTCTCGAGAGAGGCCGCTTTATCTGGCCGAAGGCAGAGAGTGGAACGGTTTCCCTGAGTCGCGCCCAGCTTTCGATGCTTCTTGAGGGGATCGACTGGAGGCGACCGGAGAGAACTTTTGAACCGCAGGTTGCGGTCTGATTGATTATCGTGATTCCCCTTTATTCATGCGGGTTTTATGCGTGATTTCCACTCTCTTTCGTGGCATACTCTTGCCATGATTCCTGCTGTTTTGCCCGACCTCGACAGGCTCGATCCTGAAGCGCTGAAGGCGCTTGTGATCGCCAAGCACAGCGAGTCCATGGAGCAGCACAAGGAACTCACATCAAGTGCATATGAGATTGAGCATCTGAAGCTAACCATCGAGAAGTTGCGGCGGATGATCTTCGGCCGTAAGAGCGAGAAGCTTGCAGGAGAACTGGAACAGCTTGAGTTCCGTCTGGAAGAACTGGAGACTGCTCAAGCTGCAGAAAAAACTGCACAGGCTGCAACCGAATCAGCGCAGACTGATTCGCCTCAGGCTGATTTGAAGCGTCGATCCCGCCCTTCACGCAAGCCGCTTCCGGAAGATCTTCCTCGAGAAGTTGTCACCCATCTTCCCCCGCACACCAACTGCCCCGATTGCGGCGCTGTGATGCATCAGTTCGGAGAGGATGTCTCTGAACAACTGGAACGGATGCCGGCCACATACAAAGTGATTCGCCATGTACGGCCCAAGTTCTCCTGCGCAACTTGCGAACACGTCATCGAGGCGCCTGCTCCTGCACGGCCGATCGACAACGGGCTTCCTGGCCCGGCACTGCTTGCCCATGTACTCGTTTCTAAATATTCAGATCACCTTCCACTTTATCGACAGTCCCAGATCTTCGCTCGCGAAGGTATTGATCTGGAACGTTCAACTTTGGCCGGCTGGGTGGGCGCGTCGAGCGAGTTACTCGCACCACTGGTCGACGAGATCAGGAAGCATGTTTTCTCCGCGTCGAAGATCCACGCCGACGACACGCCAGTTCCGGTACTTGCTCCCGGCAACGGCAAGACCAAGACCGGAAGGCTCTGGACATATGTGCGCGATGACCGGCCGGCAGGATACTCCACCGCTCCGGCGGTGTGGTTCACCTATTCGGAAGATCGCAAGGGCGAACATCCGCGAAGACATCTGAAGGGTTTCAAGGGAGCCTTACAGGCAGACGCGTACGCAGGCTTCCATCATCTCTACGGCGACGGTGCGATCTATGAAGTAGGGTGCTGGGCTCATGCCAGGCGCAAGCTGTACGACATCCATGTAGTTCATGCCTCGCCCACTACCACCGAGGCACTCACCCGCATTGGTGCGCTGTACGGAATCGAAGAGCAGATTCGCGGGAAGCCCGCGGAAGTTCGCACTTTAATACGCCAGCAACGGGCCAGGCCGCTGCTCGATGAGTTGCACAATTGGATGGAGAAGGCGCTTCGCGCACTTTCAACCAAAAGCGAGACTGCCGGCGCTATCCGCTATGCACTCTCACACTGGCGTGCTCTGACGCGCTACGTGGATGATGGGCTTCTGGAAATAGATAACAGCGCGGCTGAGCGCGCACTACGCGCCGTTGCAATCGGAAGAAAGAATTATCTCTTCCTGGGATCTGATTCAGGAGGCCAGCGGGCCGCATCGCTCTACAGCCTCATTGGGACAGCCAAGCTGTGTGGCCTCGATCCAGCCTTCTATCTGCGGACAGTCCTGGCAACGATCTCAGACCATCCCATCAGCCGCATCCAGGAACTGCTGCCCTGGAACGTCGCCAATTCGCTCAAGGACGACACTTCCCAAGCCGCTTAAACCCACGCAATAGGTGTCCGCTTATTCTTAGCGGACACCTATTGGACACTCTCTTCGAGGGGTGGAAACTTCGAACGCTTACGCGCGCTGATTCCAGGTCTCCGTGAAGGCGCCGCGGCTGTCGCGGTAGACGGCGGGAGTGATGACTCGTACGCCCGATAAAGAGGTTTCTTCGATCTTCATTGTTGGCGCAGCTTCGGAAGATGCTCCGGCTCGTGACGCAGAGACAAGAGATATTGACCATAGCCGCTCTTGAGCACTGGCTCAGCGAGCTTCTCGAGCTGATTCGCAGTGATGTACCCGAGGCGATAGGCGATCTCTTCGGGGCAGGCTATCTGCAAGCCTTGGCGCCGCTGAATGGTCTGGATGAATAATCCGGCCTCGAAGAGTGAGTCGTGCGTGCCGGTATCGAGCCAGGCCATACCGCGGCTCAACAGCTCGACCTTGAGCGTTCCCGCTTCGAGATAGAGCCGGTTGAGATCAGTGATCTCGAGCTCGCCCCGCTGGCTTGGCTTGAGTGAAGCAGCAAGCTTCGCAACATCTTTGTCGTAGAAGTACAAGCCCGTGACCGCGTAACGCGACTTCGGCGCCTTGGGTTTTTCTTCGATGCTGACCGCGCGGCCGGACTTGTCGAATTCCACGACACCGTAGCGTTCCGGATCATGAACTGGGTAAGCGAACACGATCGCGCCATGTTGAACCTTTGCGGCGCGCTGCAGGTGCGTCGAGAAGGACTGTCCGTAGAAAATGTTGTCGCCTAGAATCAGAGCAGATGTATCATTCCCGATGAAATCACGACCGATCAGGAATGCCTGCGCCAGGCCGTCGGGGCTGGCCTGGACGGCGTAGTTCAGATTCAGACCCCACCGAGAGCCGTCGCCCAGCAACCCAACAAAACGCGGTGTATCCTGTGGCGTGGAGATAATTAGGATGTCGCGGAGCCCCGCGAGCATCAACGTGCTCAGCGGGTGGTAGATCATGGGCTTGTCGTAGACCGGAAGAAGCTGTTTGCTAACAGCGTTGGTGACCGGATACAGCCGTGTTCCCGCCCCCCCCGCAAGGATAATGCCTTTCATTGGGCAACTCTTTCCTCGTAATTTTGCACAATCCAGTCCTTGTAGGCACCAGTTCGAATGTGCTCGATCCATGCGTTGTTCTCGAGATACCAGGCGACCGTCTTGCGCAGGCCGGACTCGAATCTTTCAGCCGGATTCCAGCCGAGTTCACATTCAATCTTGGTGGCATTGATAGCATAACGGCGATCGTGCCCGGGCCGGTCGGCAATGTAGGTAATGAGGTTTCTTCTCGAGCCGATCGCCGCGCGCGGACGCATCTCATCGACCAAGTCGCAGATGGTGGTGACCACGTCGATGTTCTTGCGTTCGCTATTGCCGCCGACGTTGTAGGTTTCGCCGACGCGACCACGCTTGAGGACGGCACGGATCGCCGAACAGTGATCCTCGACGAACAGCCAGTCGCGAACATTACGCCCGTCTCCATACACAGGCAATGGCTTGCCTTCGAGCGCATTCAGGATCATCAGAGGAATTAGCTTTTCCGGAAACTGATAAGGGCCGTAATTGTTCGAGCAATTAGTGGTGAGCACTGGCAGACCATACGTGTGGTGGTAGGCCCGCACGAGATGATCGGAGGCAGCTTTCGACGCTGCGTAAGGGCTATTCGGCGCGTAAGGTGTCGTTTCCGAGAAGGCGCTATCATCGGGTTCAAGCGAACCATAGACCTCGTCGGTCGAGACGTGTAGGAAGCGAAAAGCTTTACGGCCCTCGGCGTCGAGTTCTAGCCAATATTGTCGAGCTTGCTCCAGGAGCGTCAGCGTTCCCTCGACGTTCGTGCGGATAAATACGCCTGGATCGGCGATCGACCGATCAACATGGCTTTCGGCAGCAAAATGGACAATGGTCTGGGGGCGGTGCTCGCGCAGTAAGTCAGCAACCGATGCGGCGTCGCCAATGTCGCCGCGGACCAACTCATGCCGCGGATCACCCTTCAGCGATTCGAGATTCTCCGCGTTTCCTGCGTACGTGAGGATATCGAGATTGACCACCGGAGTGCCGACGCGATTGAGCCACTGCAAGACAAAGTTGGAGCCGATAAAACCTGCTCCGCCGGTCACAATGATAGAGGGTTGATCACCCAGCCCCTCAGAGCGGTTGTAGAACTCATCTTCTGTAAACATCTTCCTCCCTTTGCAAGGGTATTATCCAAAGCTACGTTCTCTGGGTAGAAGCTACTCATAGGTATTCGGCCGTCGACCGGACGCTCGTTGCACAGCACAGCCCCGCCCTGGATCTTGATTATTCTAGGTAAACAGAGTTCCCGGTGGAAGAATGTACAAAGTCACTCGAGGCCAGTCGCGCTCTGATTTTTCGGCAGGAAATCGAACACGACGGCATTCTTACCCTTTGGAATCACTCCGAACTGATCGAACACCACAAATGGAGGCAATCCGGCAAGCATTTGATACGGCGTGGTTTTGAATGTCGAACTCCCCTGGGCATTCCATGTATCTGCGTCCGGGGGGATCCTACCTTTGGATAATTCGTTTAGCTTCTTTAGCCAAAGACCGTCTGATGCAGTATACGGATTTACTTTCCATGACCCGTAAGGATGATCTGGAATAAAAGTCGAATATACCTGGCCCCAGTAACCGTCCGGGAATCGCCGGACATAAAATTGTATTGGAGCACCACGCCAATCACCCGGGGATCGGGCTTTACTCCATGATCGAAAGTCGACTACTTTCTTTCCGAACTCTGTAAGCCCGAAGTCTTTGTCGAGAAGAGCCTTATATTGCTCAATATAAACGTAATCAAAGCCGGCGTTATAGGAGTACTTGAGACTGTCCAATAGCTCGGTAGGCGTATGAAATCCGCTTGAGTACTTTCCGTTGAATGGAAATCGATCCAGGAACCAAAGATCTACGCAAGCCCATAACTCGGGCAAGTTATATTCCAATGCAGCCCCTCTGTATACCCCATACATAAGATCGTCATAATTCTCTTTTAGCAATTTGGGAGCCAGGAGACCTCCGCCGCGCGCGAAAGCAAACGGATAATCAGGAAATACCATTTCGAAGATGACTCGCTTGCCGTAGGCGTGATACCGCGTCACCAGTTCGCGAACCTTTCCACTTACCTCCAGAAACGCTTGCTGTGCTGTGAGATTTCGAGTATCCGCGAAATAGGGCCTAATCTCTCTTCCCTTTTGATCACGTTCGCCCAACATGCTCTGCATCAGTTCCGCCTCATCGTAGACGACGCCGAGGAAGAAAGGATCATTTTTTAGCAACTCTAATGTACTAACTGCGAGATCGTAACGATAGGTGCCATCCGAATGCTCGAACGTTGGAACATCTCTTTCATAATTGCCGATCTCTGTGTTGAACAGGTACTCCCATCTATTCTTTCGGCAGAATTGGACAATGGCGTCGAGACGTGTCGGGTCTGCTTCTTCATAGGGAAGGATATGCCATGAGATGAAATCTATCCCCATCCGTCTTAAAGACTGCTCGAAACGGGGATCGTTTATTTGTCCGTCCCAATTATCTGCGTCGATCCCCAAATGTGTTCTTCTAGGCGAAGGGGCGCAATTGCTGTGTCGAGACACAAGGATGAGCAGTATGGCCGCTATGCTTGCGATCACTCTGCGCATTCACTCATCCTTCCATCGGCGCCGAAGATTCTCAGGTAGCGCGGCCACACGGAGGACACCGAGTATGACCGCTCGATCAATCTCCGGCCATTCTCTCCCATCTCTTCTCTGAGATGAGGGTCGTCGATCAAAGTGCGAAGCGCATCAATCCACTCGGCGGATGTGTCTGCCAGAAAGCCATTACGGCCACTTTCGACCAGGTCGCAGTTGGCTCCAACCGGGGAAGCGACAACCGGAATTCCAGAGGCCATATATTGCACTAACTTGAAAGCGCACTTACCCCGCGCAAATGGCGAGTCGCGCAGCGGCATTATCCCAATGTCGAAATGAGTAAAGAAATTGATCTCATCCCTGAGGTTCCACTCAAGGTAGCGAACGCTCGGAATATACCAGCCAAGACTCTCGTTCAAGCCCACCACAACCAATTCGAACGCGCGTTCTTCTGCAAGCTGAGTGAACACCGATGCCAGTGACTCAAGATGCTGTTTATTGAGAGGCGTTCCAATCCAACCTATCCTAGGAACTGACCCGCTTCGGGGTTTCACCTTCCCATACTCTGTGCTGTCAACCACAGTAGGGATGACTTCCACTTGGCGGGAGTATTGCTGATAATACGATGCGAGATTCTGGTTGCCACAGATGACCACGCTGTAGAACGCTGCCAGTCTGCCAAATTTGTCTCGGTCCCTTAGCACGTGCGATAAAATTCGAGAGCCCTTAACGTCAGGCAAGTGAAGCGCATCATCGACATCGAAAATAACGCGTTTACAACGGCTCACCAACAACCTTTCAAACAGAGGCGGACCTAGTGGATTCATTTCGCGTGAAATCCATATCGCATCGTAGCGCGGCGCGAGGTATAGAACCTGCCATAGCCTTCTGATAAGCAGACCGGGATAAAGAAAGGCCCGCAGGAACAGCTGCTCATTTCGAATTTGCCACCCGAAATATGCAGAGCTGATGAGACTTCTATGATCTATCTCGATGTTTGCCTTTTCGGCATTTTCCTTAAATTGCAGGAGTCGGTATCTTGTGTCTGCCGATTCGGTCGGCTTAACAGTGAACGCAAGCACTCGCACGCGTTTGGGGCGAGTGCTAATCGTTGAGCATCCCACGGCAACTGACCAAAATCCTTTGGCACGCTCCCCGTACTTCGTTTTCTGCGAAAGCGCGAAGATGCACGAAAAGACGACTCCCTTGGCAATTCCTTCGAGTGTATTTAACACCTTGATTCCAATCCATCCGCGGGTGCCGAAGTGTTTTCTGAAATACGCTGTTCGGCTCCGGCGAAGAGTGCATATCATGCGAGCTCGCACCGGATTGGCTTCGCATGAAATACCGGCCAAATGGCGTACTTGTGCTGCGGGCCAGAACCAGATCGTTTTCCCGCTCTCTATCAGTCGCTTGCACAGGTCGACCTCCTCGAAATATATGAAGAATCGCTCGTCGAAGCCGCCGATCTCGTCAAACGACCGTCGACGAATGAAGAGCGCGGCTCCAATAATCTGTTCAACGGATCGAGCATCGCGATGTGTAAAGCGTGTCATCTTGTATTTGCCGACGCATCGATCCAGCCCTGACATATCTAGCAGGATTCGCCACAGCGTGGGAAGATAGCGGCAGGTCCGGGTTACAGTTCCGTCCGTGTTAAGTATCATTGGGCCGGCTGCGACTGCTTCCGAATGTTCCTGGAGACAAGAGGCCAGAGCAGACGCTGCATCATTCAACAGTTCTGTATCGGGATTAAGAAAAAAGAGGAATTCTCCTTGACTCGCGCGCGCACCAATGTTGCAGGCGGCGGCAAAGCCTAGATTCGTTTGCGGCTTGACAACTTCGACAGAGAGATCTGGATGTCGGAGTTGGAATTGACGAATGGCATCAATCGTCAACCAGGTTGTGGAATTGTCAATGATTTTGATCTCAAACGACTTTGTGTTGTGACGAGATAATGATTCAAGACAAGACTCGATCGTGTCTTGACTTTCATATGTCACGATGACGAAGGAAAATGTTGGAAAGCCAATCTGATTATCTGACATCGCTTGTATCAATTCCCCAGTTGCGCTTGATGAACCCCGCGAAGGAAGGCTTCTCGGTGCCTCAGGTACATAAACAGCGGGAAGCCAATAACTTTTTCGCCCAATCTAGAGAACGTAAGAAGTTGTAGCAGCTTTGTCTGTAGAACGAGGAGACTTTGATTCTTGTCGATACCCAAATATTGGGCTACATCCGGATAGGATTTCTTTAGTCGTTGGCTGATAAACCCAACTTTGTACTCTCTCTGTAGAAATCCGTCCTCAGTCATTTTGTGGAGGTGATCAGCGATCGCTGAGCTGGTAAATGCTAACCTTCTGCCACCACGGGTTAGACGATAGCCAAGTATCGTGTCCTCAAACGCGCTAAAAGCCAATTGCCGGTCGTAAAAGCTCTCATCAAATCCACCAGAATCCACAACTGCGTCGCGATAAGTGGCGAAATTTCCTGTATATACGTACTGAAAGCCGATACCCTCGGGGTCCGCAATTCGATCGAATGCGAATTGCGATCCGCGAGAGTCAATGTATCTAACTAAAGGCGTAATCGCGATATCCTCATGCCATACTAGTATGCCTTGGGATCCGGTGAACCCCTTGTCCAGCGTTTTCCAGTGCTCTTGCAACAGACCTTCGCGCGGGAACACATCGTCATCGATAAATAGAATTCGGGGCATTCGTGCCTCGCGAACTCCATGGTTTCGAGCCCGGGCCGGTCCCCCATTCGATATTTCTATGTGACGGACTATGTTCGGCCATGCATTGCGATACTCTTCGACCACGGTCGACGTTGCATCCGAGGAGCCATCATTCACAATAATGATCTCGCAACTCCCAATGTCGCGGAGTTGAAGCAGATGCCTCAGAGAGCGCTTGAGTATTTCTGCTCTGTTGTAAGTAGGAATTACGATACTAAACAGTTGACTTACCATTTCGCCAGAGCCCACTTTAAGTAGTCAAGATGATGTTGCTCGCGCTTCCGCAGGTATCGACAGAGATAGAGGAGGGCGACCATTTTTCGCCATATAAGAGACCTGATTGGCCCCTTATGCTTACGAAAGTAGTGGTATTGACTTCGCATGTTTTCTAGAACGATGCGATTCGTTGATCCAAAATGTTTGATCGTGCTTTGGCGTTCTTTATGGACAATTCTGGCGGTGTGCAAATACCAGACCTTTAATCCGATCGCGCGTATTCTTTTGCAAAGATCCAATTCCTCGCAATATAGGAAGAAGCTTTCATCGAACCCGCCAATCTTTGCAAATACAGCGGCCGGAATTAACATACATGCACCGAGTATTGCCTCAACCTCGCGGCTAGAACGATGGTCCCAGCGGGAAAGGAGCGGCCGAGAGGTGAGTCGACCCTGAGGGAAACGAAATGCCAAAGTGCTGTGTATCAAGAACTCTGTGCTCAGAGTTGGAAGCGACCGGCCCCCCTCGAAGAGGATTCTACCTGTACTATCTTCCACCGTCGGACCGACCGCACCTACCATCGGATGCGATTCGATGAATTGAACGAGGTGTGTGACTGCGTCATTGAGAAACCGGGTATCGGGGTTCAGGAATAGCAGATATTCTCCATGTGCGTGCTGAACCCCGAGATTGCAGCCTGCTCCGAATCCACCGTTCGTGGCACTCCGCACGAGGATGATGCCATCCTCGCTCGCCAAGACCCCTACGCCGTTCGGGGAGGCGTTATCCACAACGATTATCTCGAATGTCTCATTCTCGGACCACTTTCGCACCGACACGATCGACGCAGCGATCTCATCATCGCAATTCCAATTCACATAGATGACCGATACCCGAACCTTATTGAGCATTTAGCACCTGATTTGCCAGATCGTTCCGAGACCGCTCTAATGCGGCAGAGGAACTCACGGACCATCCCTGAGAATTGGGAGCACCATCAAGCTGAGGTGAAGGATCCTTTGCTCCAATCCCCAGCGATATTCCAACCAGAATGAAGAGGTATTTCGTCACTTTGGTAAAGAGGGTAACGTCCGCGAAACATCCGGATACGACATAGGCGCCAAGCGCAAGTTGAGTACACAGCACAAACGAGGCGCCTACACTATCAGCCCTCCGTGAAAGCTCTGCTTTCGATCGGTGCAGCTGTACTGCCAAAAAGATAAAGAGACACACCAAACCAGCAAATCCAATGACACCATGCTCCGCCAGGGACGTCAGATATATATTGTCCAGCACGCCGACTTGATTGAGATCAATACGCAAGTTGTCTGCAACGTCCGCAACATATCCGAGGTATACCGTGATAAATTGCATGTGACCAACGCCGAGTATCGGATGATCCATGAAAACTGACCAGCCGAGACGCCAATAGACAAATCGAGCTAGGAAATTGTTCGGATCCGTGATGCGTTGCATAAATGGCGAATCATGAAAGAAAATGAACGCTACGGCTCCCCCGGTTGCAGAAGTCGGCAGCAACACTGCGATAATCTTCCACGTATTGCGAACCATCACCATTGTGACTAAGGCAGCTGCCACCCAGGCACCTCGAGTTGCGTTCACCAAGAGACCCGCAACCACGCATAGACCGAATAACGCGGACACTATGCCTGGATCTTTCTTCCACCTTGAGATCACGAATGGAATGCTCATTGCCATGAACGTTCCTGCCTCAGAGGGATGGAAAAAGCTTGCGTAGGGCCTGTAAGCCCCGCCGGCCAACCGGACAATCAGTGGCGAAAGGTAAATAGGCGACAATACATTTGGACTGATCGATTCGCTATATTGCTCAAGAAGCGGATTTTTTTGGTAAATCCTCTCTGCTACGCTGGCGATAGCTATGATAACGGTAATCCATACGATCGTTTCCGCTACGGCCTGTTCCCCGCGGTTATTCGCGGATTCCTGCAGGAACAGAACTAGAAGAATTGCGCCCAAGCCGCAGGTCTCCGCAAAGTTCCGGAGCGCAATAAGATCCCTGACACTCACGTAGAATGACGCCGATTCCAATCCGAGGTACAGAATCAGCAACCAATAAAGAGATGAGAATCCGGGCTTCCACGATCGAACACCGAATAGATATAGTGCGGGGCAGGCAGCCACATACAGAAGCAGTAACGTTTCGTCGGCGAAAAGCTTAGGCAATACCCCATTGGTTACTCCCATGAAATAGGGTACTAATATCAATGCCACCAACGATGCTACTGTCACATAGTTCGGCACCCGCGCCGCAATCGCGGCAAACGCTCCGATCGCAGCAATCGCCGAGATGAAATAGAGACTTGGAATTCCAGCGACTACTAATCCAATTCCAAGGACTACCGCCAACGCGCACCACAGTCCCCAATTGATCCTTTGAGTAGGCCAAGCGGCTTCAGTAAGAGTGTAGATTTTCACTGTCCTTGGCCCCCCTTCGCACAGTGAGCCACAAAGTGGGTGCTAGAATAAGCGTGCTTAACAGTTCACAGGCGAATGTCGCAAAGGCAGCGCCGTTGATTGACCACCGCGGTATCAGAATCATATTCAGGCTCACATTGGACCCTATTAGCACAAAAGCGAGAACTATAAGGATCCGGACCCTGCCGCCCGCGATCGCAGCGTTAGAAAGAGTCGAATTGATGTACACTAGCGGCGCCGTCAACATTAACCACACTAGCGATGTTGCTCCGGCAACATACCCGGCCTGGATGGACCGTAGCAGTGGGTACCGAAGGATGATGACGATTGCCACCGGGATGGATACAGCTATCGATCCATTCACTAGGAGCTTTCCCAGATAACTCCGGCTCCTGTTTCGAATCAACTGTGGAAACGCCGCCTGCAACAGACCGGAGAAGAGCGATATGCAAAAGTCGAACATCTTATAGGCAATCTGATACACGCCAGCATCGCTCAATCCTTGGATCCGTGCGATAAAGAAGACATCGGAGCGAAAATATACCAGTGCCAGGACTTCAACGGAGAACATCTGCATGCTTTGCCGCAACAGGGAGCTCAGACTGATCGAGCTTGGTTCGGAAACCATCTTCCAGTGTGCGACCATTGACCACATGAGCACCCCGAGTCGGAAAAAGGCCGCAATTGGTGCGATGCAGATGAAGCCTTCAAAGTTCAAATGTCCAAAGATCAAGAGAAGCACTGCGCCAAACATTACGACACGTTCGATAGCCTGCGCGCACCCGATCGGTCTCAGACGCTCATGAGCTGTCAGGAGTGCCTCGCAGTTGCGACTAGCAACGGCCGGAAAGATAACCGAGAGGTACACGGCTACTACCCACCCGTTGATTGCACCAAGATCTTTAAAAAAGATATGCAGGAGAACCCAGGCGCTTGCGCTCGACACAGTCGCCATGCACAGCCGAGTCCGAAGTGCGGACCAGAATAGCCGACGATCCGTGCCAGATTCTGCAGATGGCGCCATCTCTCTGACGACAATTTTGTCCAGCCCGAGGTTGGATACAAGCTCGACCAACATCGAGGTCGTGAGAAGAATCGCATAGGCGCCAATGTAGCGCGCACTAACATGCCGCGCGAGAAGAAGTAAGGACATATAGCCAAGACCGCGCCCGGCAATATTTGCCAGCGCCATAGTCACGCTATTCGAAATCAGGCGCTTGTTTGCTTGCTGCGCTGATCTCGCGTTGTCATTATGAATGGTAATGTCGGCGGTCACGTCCTCCACGTCAGGCATTGCTGACACCGATAACCGTCGGCTCCGGTACGCCTGTCGATTCCAAATTGGTGTAGCGAACAGCGCGCGCCGGATTCCCAGCGACAATCGAGTATGCCGGAACATCTCTGAGCACTACCGCATTCGCGGAGACGATGGCGTGCTCCCCTATCTCCACGCCGGGACCAACAAAGCAGTGAACGCCGAGAAACGAACCCTTGCCGATGCGTACAGCAGCCAGCTTCGCGAGAGGAGCTTCAAAAATCGGAATGTCCCGGTATCGGTAGTCATGAATGTGATCCATAATCACTGTGCCTGAACCTATCGCAGCACCATCTTCTAAGGTTATTTCCAAGGCCGCAGATATCTGCACGTTATACCCTATCTTGACATCGCGTCCGAGATGTAGCTTGCCATTATAGGTTTCTCCTGCCCAGCCACACACACAGTTCAACCACGTCCGCGGGTAGATATGAGTACCGCTTCCGATCGTGATATTCTCCGGGTGCTCCAGACGCACGGGATACTCGATGCGCACGCCAACACCACATTCGCCCAGGGTTTCGCGCAGCAGCCACGTGTAGAACTCCGAGAAAAGTAGGCGAAATTTCTTTTCCAATCCTAGTAGCTTTTTTCTCATAGATACCTCATCAGCCATTCTGGAACGACATACATTCTTCGATTAAGGATCAGATGTACTTTTGCGAAACCATAACTATTAAGCAACTCCAAGCTATTGCGCGCTGCCGCCTGACGTGTCTTTCCAGCTTCGATAATAAGGAAGGTCGCCAATGTAATGCCCGCAATGCTCAGTAACTCTGGGCAATCCTTCACTGCTCCTCCCGCGACAATTAGATAATCATATTTCTGAGCAATCCTAGCGAACCCTTCTGCAAGCAATGCCAGCTTGTGTTCGCTGCCGTCATTGTCGCCGGTTCGCATAAGCGTCTGCATAGCAGAAGAGTTGTCAATTAGATGATCCTGAGCAGCATGGATCGGATGCACGGTCCGATCGATCAAACCCACGGTCTTATTAGTGTTCATTGAGATGAACCGCGCCAGGCAGTACCCTACAAGGGTTGCCCCCTCCCCAGAGTTCGACTCAGCTATGAGGATGACTTTGCGCGGTGATGCCTCAACCTGCGCAGTTTGGAATATCCTGGCGAATTGTTTGCCATTAACAATCCCGAAATGTTCTGCGAAGCTACCTAGAGAGTTCATTTTCATCTGAGGGAGTGTCGCCGTTAACCCTATGCCCATCCTCCGAGCGACACCATGGCCATCCGCCATTGTCGTATCGAGGTGACTAAAAGCGAAGAGCATTCCGATACTTCCAAGCACCAAGATGGCGCTTGTGGAAAGAAGGACAAGCGATCGTTTCGGACTTGCTGCCTCTGAGTTCCACGTGGGTGAGTCGATGATCGAAATGTCGGTGATCCCACTGCGAGAGGTTAGAGCGCGAAGGTGACTTTCAACATACGCAGCGCCTATGCGCTCCGATTCCTGCTTCGTGAAGTTTAATTGCGCTTTAAGCGCGTCCAAGCCGCGAAGGCCTTCGGTGTAGTCCGTTAATTCTGACTTCAAGCGCGCTTTCTCTTCCATAAGTTGCGAGATCCGCGCGTCCTCGCCCTTCTGATTCTCACTCATCGCTACGAGTTCCGATTCGATCAGCTCAGACGCATTACTTCTCCTCTGCTCCGTTTGCGCAACTACTTGAGGAGGCTCCTGTGCGATGGCATGACGCAGTGCATTAATCCGGACCTCCGAATCCTGGTATGCCCTGCTGCCGACTGGGTGGACGGTCAAGAGGTTTTGCTGTTCCACGAGTGCCTGATTGAGCTTCATTGACAGTTCTTCTCTGGTATTGCTTCGCGCCTCAGTTGTGGAATACCGTTCAAATGGCTGATTAGACTGCTTTAGAGTGTCAAGTGCCTTCAACCTGGCGACTACTGACTGTCTACCGGCTCGGGCATCACTCAGGGTTTCGTCTAATTTTTGCTCCTGCGCAATTAGCCCTTGAATCTGCGTATCGTCGTTGTAGATCGAGTGAGAATTCATGAATTCTGCTAGTTGCTGGAGATCGTACTGCAAGCGCGCCATTGCTTCATCTCGCTCCTTCCCAAGCAGGCTCGCTTCAGCCGTGTTCTGAAAGATATCAATGTGATGATCCACGTAGGCGGCCAGGATAAGGCTCAGGACGGTCTGCGCCACACGCGGGTCGCGATATCGGAAGCTCAGGTCAACGGCATCTGACTGGAATATAGCTGTAACTCCAAGGCTTTTGGACAACTGTCGAGCCAAACCTTCCTCACGGTCTTCGCTTGGCGATGACTTCCCAAACAGTTTGCCAATGAAGTCTCTCGAGGCGGCAATCGCGCGCAAGGTCATCGATGATTCTGGAACCTCGCCCGTGAAGTAACGGCGCGCCTCCAGAATGCGATCAGCCAGGATTGCAGGTGCAGGCTTGTCGGTCGGCGACCCCAAAATCCACTTCGATGTCAATAAGAGCACGTCATGACTCTGTAGGATTTGCTGTTCATTGCGAATCTGCTGTTCCCGCTGCGCGACCAACATATTTCGTTCATTCATATAGTCAGCTCGACCTTTGACCTCAGTACCGAGAGACACGAGTACTCGCGCCTTCGAGTCGTAGCTGCGCGGAGCCTGCCAATAGAACACACCTATGGCAATGGCCGACATCAACCACAGCAAAAGTAAATATCGCGAATATCTAAATACAACACTTACCAGATCTCGCATTGTGGTACCCATCATATGGTCACCTCGCAAAACGGTCTCATGAAAAGATTTCCCGACTCGCTGAACTGGCCGATGCCGTTTGTAAACCTCATTGAGTTGCTGCCGCCGTATTAACCGGGTTACCGGGTTCCCACAGAATCGTGGCGCTGGCATTTGGAGTAGCCGGGAGTAATTGCCTCACGTATTGATCGACAGCGTCATCCATCTTCACAATCGCTTTCTTTGGCACGACGAGTACGTCTCCAGGCTGCAACACAAGGTTCTGGGCGGCTTCTCCGCCAAATGATCCATTCACCCTAAACACGCTGTACTTTTGCGGTTGAGCTGCACGTATCAGGAGGACCGACTTGAGACCTGCCGTCTTCTGATTCACTTGCGCCATGGCTAACGCCATAGCGAGTGTCATGTGACCGTGCAATTCTTTTTCCCCGGGAAGTTGGACCTCTCCCGTGACGTAGATTGAATGGTTTGCAGAATTGTCAATATCGACTGTAATTAGGGGTTTGGTGAGTTCCTTAGAATAGAGATCCACGAGCGACTTCTGAAGAGTGTCAGGCGTTTCCCCGAGTACATCTATACCTTGAAAGTACGGGAGTGATATTTTTCCGTCATCTCGAACTTTGACAACGCGATCCAGGTCGGGACTGAGGTAAAAGCGAATGGTTAACACATCGCCCGGAGCAATTGTCACCGGCCCAGCGTGCCAGTTTGAACTGTAAAAGCTTTCCGGAGGTGTAGGGTAGCGTTCTGCCAGTGCAGGATTAAACACTGACGCGCAGCATACGCATGCGATCGTAGCTGCGATTGCGTATAAAGCAGGCTTTCGCATCACTTGCTCCTTCTCTGATGGCCGAGACCGACGCTCGACGTTGGTCCGCAATCTTTGGGATAAGTTTTGACCGCGAGGCTGTAGGACCGAACTCGCGAATTGAACCAGTGACTCACTTGTCTAGGAAATACGCTCTCCGCATCATCCGTATACGAGAGGCGATCGTGACCCCACCTCGTCTTTAAGCTCCAATAGGTCGCAATATTCCGTCTCTATCGCACAAACCATATTCTGGAGCGCGAATCTTCTTGCGATTAGATCCAGGGCAGCTATGTGGTGGTCAAGTGCCGCTTCGCTCGAGAAGAGATCGACAACGATAGCTGCGAGCTCGTTGGGATCCTGGGTACGGGCTACTCGTTCTGGAATAAGGTCGCCGAGCACCTCTAAAGATCCGTGATTGCGCGTCGCTACAATGGGAAGGTGCGATGCAGCGGCCTCTATGAGCGAATAAGGCATCGCTTCGTATGTACTTGTATGAATCATCACATCGAAGTCCTTGAACGCGTCCACCGCCGGGTGTGTGCCAAGCCATTTGATCCTGTCTGCAAGGCCTAGCCGACTAGCTTCAACTTGCAGCATAGAGCGAAGAGGGCCGTCGCCGGCGACGATCGCCTCGAGTTGTCCAAATCGCTCTCTCAAGCGCGCAAAGGTTCTAATGAAGAGCAGCGGGTTCTTTTGCGCGACTAAGCGGCCGACGAATCCGACGGTTCGGAGCTCGCGCCTTGACCTCTGTCTAGCGGTAACATAGCGTTCCAAACAGAGACCGTTAGGAATATGCCGTAACCGCTCCTTATTAAGCCCAAGCTTCTCTGCGTAACGCAGTTCCTCCCGAGACACCGCTATGACTCGGTCGTAGGTTCGACTAAACAGTCTCTCGACAGAACGTATCGCTGCACGTCGGGTCCGCGAGAGATTCGGATCTATGCTTCGGTACGCATGGGGTGTAAAGACCGTGCAATCGACTGCGTCGCGTAAGATCGCTCCGAAGATGCCAGCTTTGGTCGAGTGAGCATGCAAGACGACACGCGACTGTCGCCCTTTGAGGAGATCCTTCAGCTTCCGCACAGCTTCTATGTCTCTAATCGAGGCGCCACGCGCCATCTTCACATAGTGCAGGTCTTCACCCGGAATCGATAATGTCTCCTCCCTATACATCTCTTCCATCCGCACAGGAGATACCACTAATGTCACAAACCATCCCTTCGCTTTAAGGCTAAAATATAAGTCGATAACATGCCTGGCCACTCCCCCACCGGCCTCGGCAAGCAGAATGATCGCGGGCGGTTTCTCATAGACGCTTAACATTGTGTTTCATACCTCGCTGGGGAAGATAAGCTGGAAATATCAAGGAACCTGGGGGCGCTCGCTGCTGTCGTGACCTGTGTAGGCAATGTCGAGCGAAACGCACTAGTCCAAGGATTCTGCCGCGCCGCGCGTGAACCTGCCACAGCGTTGTTATTTCTGGCTGCAGCTCGAGCCGACAGCTAAGCTTGTTTTTTATGAATCCTCGCTGAGTTGTGTGGGGGCTTGGCCCTCCGATACTTATGTCGTCTTTAAGAAACGTTGTAAAGCTGCGAAGTTCATCGAGGGAATATTTGCGAAATACTTTGCCGACTCGGCTGACTGGTCTATTCGTCACTCGCTCGCGAAGCATCCAAGCGCTGCATCAGGGCCGCCGGTGAGCCCACGGCATCGTCTTTAAGGCAGACAGTCGACCCCGCGCCTAGCTAGATGTTGCCGAGGCTCCCAAACCGGCGCGAAGACCTGCACGGTAAATCGCGCGATCCTGTGGCGTGACTCGAAAGGCATCTCGGCATCTCTGTGCAATTGAACGATTCTCATGCTGCTCCGGTGCCCCGTAACACTGCGGGAACTGTCTGCACGAGAATCTTGAGATCGAGCCACAAGGACCACGTGTCGATGTACTGCATATCGAGTTCCATCCACTTTTCAAAAGGAATGGAATTCCTCCCATGAATTTGCCACAGACAGGTGATGCCCGGCTTGACGCTGAAGCGACGCCGTTGCCAATCCTTATCAAAGAGTTGGTAGTCACGAAGCGACATTGCCCTCGGCCCCACGAGGCTCATGTCCCCCTTTAACACGTTGAATAGCTGCGGCAGTTCGTCGATGCTACTGTTGCGCAGGACTCTCCCGAGAGGGGTTATCCGCGGATCGTTCTTGATCTTAAACACAGGACCGGCCATTTCATTCATCGAAAGAAGTTGATCCTGCAGCTGTTCAGCATTTTCGACCATGGTCCGGAACTTGTAGATATTGAATTTTCGTTTATTCAAACCCACTCGGATCTGGCGGAAGAAAACGGGCCCTGGTGACGTTAGCTTTACTAGGACAGCAACCAAAAGAAATAGTGGAGAGAGGATTATGAGCAATGCGCCGGAAAGCAGACAATCCAATGTACGTTTGATCATGGTCGGAATTAGGTCATCCGCAGCCACAATTCGGGAGTTCTCCTCAAGGTCTTGGGCATAATGAGGAGTACGGAAGTTGAAAACCTGGGCGTCGATCCTGAGGACAATTCCATGCTGCTCGCATAGCGCCACCAATTCAGCCGCGTGTTCGTAGTACGACCGCAGCGGTAAGTATATTGCTGCCTCGTCAATGATGTTGACTCGGAGAAAGCTAGCAAGGCTGCCAAAGTTGCTGCAGCGCGTATACCCGGTGGAGTCGAATGCCTGTGTTCCAGCCCAATCATCATCCACAAAGCCGACGACATGATAACCCAGTTCTGGGCGACTGGCTATTTGGCGGACAAACTCAATCGCCCGCTCGTTCGTCCCCACGACGAGAATAAACCGGGTATTTCTTCCGCGGCTACGCAACGCGAGAAGCAACCAGCGTGCGGCAGCACGGCCGGCAATCATTAGGGATGTGCTCAAAATGCAAAACAGTAAGACAAATCTCGGGCTAACAACTTGCAGTTGAAAAGCTTCCGCTGACGCAAGAAGGATAATCGTTGCCAGCGTTGTGGCTTTGGACACCTCGGCAAATTGCGTCAGCTGTGTCGTCAACCTCTTGGAGGCGTACAGTCCGCAGAACACGAAAACGTTGTGCCACACGAAGAGTAGAAGCGCAAATACTAAGCAGTTTGCCAGCTTGATTCGCATCGACACGAAACCGGCAAACGTCATTGCCTTCGGCGAGGAAAACACAATCAAAGCAACTGCGATTGTTACCGCGAGGACCCAGAGATCAAAGAGCTTGGCCAGATACTTGATGAACCATCTTTTCGGGGACATGGCACCGTCCTAATAAGTGAAGACCGCCGACGAATTTGTTGGGCGTGGCTGCGAACAGCATTCGCTTTTGGGGGCGATTGGGAAAGTTGGATTTGCTTGGGACATCAAGGCAAGCGGCGTCCGAGTTGGTTGAGGAGCCTGGGCTAACGCGAGTCAGGACAATCGCTCTAAGGAACCTCTGCACAAGTCCGCAGCCCGTGTCATTCTTGAATAAACTATAAGCATGAAACGAGGGGCGCGTTTTCAGCAAACACTGGCATCGCAGGCGAGCTTTGCGAAGTATAGTCGCAAGAGCAAGCGGGAGCTGTTTCTTGACCAGATGAACCAGGTGGTTCCGTGGTCTGAGTTGCTGGCGCTGGTCGAGCCCGTGTATCCCAAGGCAGGCAATGGCCGGCAGCCGGTGGGCTTGGCGATCATGCTGCGGACCTATTTTTTGCAACATTGGTTTGGCTTGTCCGATCCCGGGATGGAAGAAGCGTTCTATGAGTCGGCTGTGCTGCAGCGTTTTGCTGGGGTGGATCTGGGCGTGGCCGCGGCGCCAGATGAAACCACGATCCTCCGCTTCCGCCACCTGCTTGAACAGCATGATCTGTGCGGGCAGATGCTGGACACGGTGAATCGCTACCTGGAAACGAAGGGCATCCGCATCTCGACTGGCACCATCGTAGACGCGACGATTATCCACGCACCGAGTTCGACGAAGAACAGCAGCGGCCAGCGGGACCCTGAGATGCATCAGGTCAAGAAGGGCAATCAGTGGTACTTCGGAGCCAAGGCGCACATCGGTGTGGATAGCAAGGAGACGGTGGTGCATTCGGTGGCTACCTCGGCGGCCAGCGTGTCGGACAAACATATGCTGCCCGACTTATTGCATGGCGAGGAGCGCAAGGTTTGGGGCGATGGCGGCTATCAGGGTCAGACCAAGGCGATTCACGAAGTCGCGCCGAAGGCGCAGGACATGACTTGCCGCCGGACCAAATACAAGGGCTATGTGGATGAAGAAGCCAAGCGCAAGAACACAACCAAGGCTCGAGTTAGAGCCAAGGTGGAGCATCCTTTTCGTATCCTGAAGCGTGTCTTCGGATTTACCAAGGTCCGTTACCGTGGCATCTGGAAGAATCACCAGTGGCTATGCGCGGCCTTCGCGCTGGTGAATCTGTACCAGCACCGCAACCGGCTGACCACCCAAAGGGCATAGTGTCTCTTGAGGCTGCAAAAACTGCCTCACAGAGATCAAAAAGACAAACTCCGGCCAGTATCTTTCATCGCAAAACTGCCTCACAACCCAAAAATCATCTGCGGCCAAGTCGTCGCTACAAAATCAGGCACCTGCGCAGAGGTTCCCTAAATCTCTTATAAGAGACGAAAGCGCCGCTGACGGACTGGCTTGACGTGGTCTGAATCCATGAACCGCGGATTTCAACCTCAGATTGTTCCGATCTCAGTAGAACCGCGACTATGTCGGATTAGATTTGAGATACGACACCGTTCCGGGTGTTATTAAGAATTGGGTCACTTGTTCTGGCAACTCAGAGGTGGCCTTTATTCGGTGATTCAAGCGGATGATGGTGCAAAGACCGAGTAGGATTCACCTTGCCGAAGATGTTGTACGAGCTCGACGTCGCGCGCCGGGACGTCTACTGAGACTGATCGCTGGATTATCTCCACAGAAACCACCAACCTAGATCTCGCTCCGCAGCGAATGAATAAGCCCTCGATGCCCGCCAGAGCCCCCCGCACAACTCGCACTCTATCTCCGACCTTCAGAAAAGGGCATGGAGAGCATCCGGTGTCACGTGATAACAATGCACGAATGCTATTGATTTCAACCTCCGGAATCGCGGAGGGACCATTCTGATTACCTACGAAGTTGACAACTCCGGGAACTTTTTGGACGCAAAGTTGAATTTCAGATGAGTTTGCGATTTGAACGAAAAGGTAGCAAGGAAAAAGTGGTAACGAAACCATCTTTGTCCGGTCGCTCCATCTCCGCGCCTCCTCGATTAGAGGAAGAAAGTGCGGAATGCCCAAAGCTTCGAGCATTGCGGCAGAAGTCTTTTCCTGTCGCGATCGCGTCCATACCGCAAACCATTGCGAGCCGACTGGGAAACTGCCGACATCGTAATCTATCGCCATACTCTCAGCTCAGGAACATGAATCGGTTTTATTTGTTGATGCGTCGATCGGACCTAGCTTCGCCCTTTCAGTCCCAAGACTTCATTGCAAACCAAGCGCAGAGAATTGAGCCTCAGTTCAAATCATTACGTGGCGCGTCAGTTGGTCGTCATTGAACATCCCGTGAACTCCAAAATAGGCTGATCCGGGCTGCTCCCAAACTCGCGTCACTTTTCCGATACACTCGATTCGAATTTCCTCGCCAGAGAAATTCGGCACAGGAATCAAAACCTGAATTCGGACATCCGTTCCGATTGGCGGGCACCTGCTGCTGAAAATCAGCGCGCCGTCCAGCGCAATGTCGCTGGTGAAGCCACCCTCTGTTTGTTCTGTCCCGTCATCCCAATTGAAAATGACAGGTAAGCGAAGTTTGTATCTCACTGTAGCTCTGCGTTCTGGGGGTAAACCCTGGGACATAGAAACGCCAGAATATTGGCATCCTCTTCGCGGCACAAGTTGCCGATCGTTTGAAAATGCGTGTGAGATGTTTTAGGAATTCCGGGGCGCCGCGTTCTCTATGACAGTACCGGCGGAGCACAAAAGTGACTCTCATGTGAGAAGATCGTCTCAGACCGAAAATAGACAAAAACAGTTAGATTTTTGTGACACATTACTTGCATGTTACTTGCGATTTGCTTGCACATTTTTAGAATTGCTGTACAGTAATGACAAAGGGGCATACCAAAAAGATCGGTGGGTGCTTCCTTATCCTTCTCCCCCTCCCTCCTTCGAACGAGATAAATGAATTTGTGTGACAGATGAATTGCAGGCACAGTTTGTTCGATGGGGTCTCGATTGCCTTGGAATGTTTGGGCAAATCCTCGCTAGCCGAAGCTTCTAGTCGTGGTGTGTTTGACAACAAACATGTTGCAACCAAACATGGAGGTTCACTTGTCTTCGCCTTCGTCTCAAACGCACAAGATGTCTTTTCCATCAAAGGAGAACAGTTGGGTCGCCCACCCGCCCAAAAAGCACGACAATGGATTGCGTGAAATCAGCGATCCTCGACTGACAGTCAAAGTCTTGATCGCTGATCGGGATTCGATGAGCATGGATCTCTTGGCCACGGCGCTGACCCGGGACAGAAATTTTCGGGCGTCCGGGGTCCGATCAACTGATCTCCTGGATTGCATGGCGGACGGAAAAACGAGCCTGGTGGTCATTGGCGCTGATCTCACCCACGACACAAAGAATGGGTTCGATCTCGCGCACACTGTGCACTGCTCACACCCGTCCGTACCGATCGTTATCCTCCTGAATCATTCGACGCACGATTCGGTCGTAAACGCGTTTCGCTCTGGTGCACGAGGCGTTTTTTGTCGGCAGCAGCCGGTGGCCGAATTTTTGGATTGTGTGGAGCACGTTTGCAAGGGCTTTATCTGGGCGGGCGCGCAAGAGACAACCCTCCTGCTGAACGCGTTTAGCTCCGTCCCCCGCCCTGATGTGTTGGTGGGAGAAAAGACAGCCTCCTTGTCTCTTCGTGAATTGCAAGTCGTCAAGGGCGCGGCAAGAGGCAAGACAAACAAGGTAATTGCAAGCGACTTAGGACTCAGTGAGCATACCGTGAAGAACTACCTCTTCCGTGCATTCGAAAAGTTGGGCGTATCGAATCGTGTCGAGTTGCTCTTTTACTTGAACCTCCGGGATCCCACTTTCGGGGCGGCGCAGCCCGAAGACTCTGAGGCTGATCGCAAAACGGTCTGCTCAGATACTTAATAAGTCAACCACGCATTTGGTCACAGTCCGCAGAGACTAGTCCTTAGTGGCATCCGCTCACGCTGATCATCGTCTTGCCAGCGTGGAAGAAGCCGTAGGTTGGCCGGGAATTCGAATTGTTGTCCGTCACCAGGGTTCACAGGTCAATGCGACTACTCTTTGGAGAGATACTGCTGAGCCATTTTTCATGAACACTTCAAAACTCTCGGGGCGGCAGGGGCAATAGTATGTGCAGCAGGCGCCGGCTTGGCGCAGACCCCGCATGTGATTGTCGAACGATGCGAAATCGGACTCGCACGTCTTCCAAAGGAATTGGATGGGCTCACAATTGCCCAATTGAGCGATTTTCACTATACGTCAATATCCGATGGAGCGGTGATTCGGTCAGCGGTACACGTGACCAATGAATTAAACCCCGACATAGCCGTCTTGACCGGGGATTATGTCACATTTCCGATTTATGGATCCAGCCTTTCCAGCTCACGCTGTGCCACGCCGTGCACCCAGATATTGAGCGAACTGAAAGCCCCCAAGGGCATATTCGCGTCCTGGGAAATCGACCCGCAATTTATAACTCGATCACTGGAAAGCCGCGGGATCGCCGTCTTGAGGAATTGCGCCCCATTACGTAGAACGCGCCGGAGTTAGACTCTGGATAGCCGGCGTGGACGATGTACTTGAGGGTAAGCCACGCCTCGATGAATCGTTGCGGACGATTGCCCGCGGTGAGTCCACCGTTCTGCTTGTTCATGAGCCAGACTTTGCCGATACTGTGAGGAGATATCCAGTCGATCTGCAGCTGTCCGGCCACTCCCATGGTGGGCAGATCCGAGTGCCGCTGGTCGGTGCTCCTTACCTGCCGGCACTCGGGCGCAAATATCCCTGCGGGTTGAGGCACTTGGGACCACTAAGCTTGTACACAAATCGTGGTTTGGGGACGGTTTTATTGCCTGTGCGGCGCGACTGCCCGCCAGAAGTGACCCTGTTGACTTTGCGATCCGGCGCAGCTCCGATTTCCTCCGGCTCTCGAGCGTAGGTCGGTGTGGGACCCGCTTTGCAACGCGCCTTGCGCCACCCCGGAAAGCCAGCCTTTCTAACGCGGAAAGCGCTGCGGCTCTAGCCTCGACATGATTTTCACCCATCGTATCAATCCATCAAGACCCCCAGAAAAGCCGGTCGTTCATCTGGAACCGCACAGCGATGCCGTTCAAATTGGCTTTGGGGGAAAGCTGCTTGAGCTCATCAATGCCCCGGCGATTATCCGGCTACCCAAATTTCAGATTCCAAAATTCAGTTTTTATCTTGTGGGTTTCCCTGCCATTGCGTTCCCCCACGCCATCGCCTTGGTGAAGGGAATGCTGTTCAAAGCTGATCCGAAATTGCTTTCAGAAAAAGATGAACAACTTGCATTAAATGATTGATTATACAAACCATATACTCTGTCAAGTAGCCCATCGCTTTGGGTAAAACACAGCACTTTATTGGGCATGAAGAAGAGAATCTGTCCGTTTAAGAAAAGGGATTTGAGCACTTCCTTCGTTAAAAAAGGAAAAGGAAGTATGCGGCATGATCCGACCAGGATGCAACGTGCCGCGACGCTTTCTAACAGAACCCTGCGGCCCCCCCTCTCGCACGAAGTCCAGACCATTCAGACGTCGACGTCAACGGTCTGTGATATTCGATTGAAGCGCACGATGGACCAACTGCTCCAGTTGAGAGCGTCTCGTTCCTGATTCCAATGGGCCCAATGTCACTCATTTCACAACGACCGCCAGCTAGCGGCGATTCTCAGAATCCAAGATCCCCTGCTCGGGTGGACACATCGGAAAACGAAAACAGGAAATCCGAAATGGATGGAGGAATGGGATTCCGCGTCTTCATCGTGGACAGCGACTCGATGAGCAGCCACCTTCTTGCAACCGCTCTTTCCCGAGAACGGGATATTCGAGCTTCCGCTGTTCCGTCTGCCGATCTCCTTCGACGTTTGGATGTCGAAGAGGCAGACATGCTCATCATCGGCGCCGAAGTCAACCCGAAATATGAACTCGACCTGACACAAGCCGTCCGTCGCGCACATCCCCGAGTCCCCATCGTGGTGCTCCTCAATCATTCGACGCGCGATTCCGTCATGAACGCGTTCAGAAGCGGAGCTCGCGGGGTATTCTCTCGCCAGCAACTGATTGCCGAACTCCTCGAATGCGTCAATCACGTTCGTAACGGTTGCATCTGGGCGGCCGAGCAAGAGACGACGTTTCTGCTTGATGCGATTCGATCATTGCCCTCCACCTATATTTCTCAGTCCGACGATTCCCTGCCCCTGACCTACCGCGAACAGCAGGTCGTGCAAGCTGCCGCGAGAGGCAAGACGAATAAGCTCATTGCCAGCGAATTAGGGCTCAGCGAGCACACGGTAAAAAATCACCTCTTCCACGCATTCGATAAGTTGGGGGTTTCCAATCGCGTCGAGTTGTTGTTCTACCTGACGTCGCGAGGGCAAACTGCCGACTCGACCCGAGCTGAAGATGGTGACGGTGAACCAATCGACAAATCGTAATCGCACTTTCTGAGAGCCCGCCGGATGCCTTGAGCCACGCAGGGAGCGGGTACCAATCGCCGTTGACCCCCCTTGTGCCCGTCACTGCGCAGGCGGAAAGGCTCCTGCCGAGATCCTCGCCGGCCCAGGAATTGACCACGCAGCTCGCGCAGAACTCGGTCCATCCCGGGACCAGCACGGAGTCAAACCAGAGTTTCTTGAGCCCGCACAGCTGCGGTCCCGCTGGGCCAGACACAAGCCCATAAGAACGGATGTGTGGAAAATCGCGATTTGTCGCTCCCGCTCCGTACAAAACCATTCGAATCCGATCATTGGCCCCCTCGAAGAAATCCACAGCTCGGACTGGAAATCTTTATCCGGTTCACTTCACTTCTGCTGTCTCGCGAGGCGTACACCAAGCCTGTATCGCAACGCAACATATTGATGCCTTCACCTTCTCAAAACTAAAACTCAATGTACCCGCGCGGGGATCGAGCCTCTTCGAGGCTCGCCCCGCGTTTTGCATTTTAGGAGCACGACCATGCCTCAAGCGCAACTCACATTGGCCTCGAACTCAGTCGAACTCGAGCGCCTCATCCAAACAGCCAACCGATTCATTCATTCCGCCAAAGCCCCTGCAACGGTGAAAGCCTACCGATCCGACTGGCGCGATTTCGCGTCGTGGTGCTTACAACATCGGCTCACGCCGCTTCCGGCGACACCCGAAACCGTGGCTCTCTACATCGCCGATCGCGCGGCGATACTGAGGTCCGGAACTATCACCCGCCGGCTCACATCGATCACCAAGGCCCATCAGGCGGCAGGCTTCACCGACTCACCCGCTTCGACTCGTCACATAGTAGTAGGCGAGACGCTAAAAGGAATCCGCAGAACCCTCGGAACCGAACAGAAAGGAAAAGATCCGCTCCTCACCCCCGACATTCGCAGGATCGTGAAAGCTTGTCCGAACAATTTACTTGGTCTGCGCAACCGGGCACTCGCTTTAGTCGGCTTCGCCGGCGGCTTCAGAAGATCCGAACTCGTGCGCATCCAATTTCACGAACTCACTTTCGGTAAGAAGGGCGTGATCATCCACGTGCCCACATCGAAGACCGACCAGGAGGGTGCGGGCCGCCAGGTGGGAATTCCGTTTGGCAAGCACGGAAAAACTTGTCCGGTTCGGGCCTTGCGTGTCTGGATCCGTGAGGCCGCAATCAAGGAAGGGGCCGTCTTCCGCGCAGTCGATCGTCATGGGCGCCTGTCTGAGCGCGGTCTCTACAAGGACTCAGTGGGCACCATTCTGAAGCGGGCCGTAGCGCGCGCAGGGATGAAGACCAAACCCATCGCTGGACACTCGCTCCGGGCCGGTTGCGTCACCCAGGCCACGATGAACGGGATCAGCGAATTTGTGGTGATGAAACAGACTGGACACAAGTCGGTCGAGACGCTTCGCCGCTACATACGTCTGGGCCAGATCTTTACCCAAAACGCCGCCTCCGGGCTCGGCATCTAGAAGCAACCATATATAAGGACAAGGCAGCCCGACACAGGTCCTCTTCTCCCGTGTTCCCTTCTCTGGCCTCCTGCCGCTGCTCTCCCTCCACCCACCGCTCGACTGGCCACGCATTTTCGCTCGGTCCCCTACGTGCGTGATCCCAACCTCTTCTCGAACTGTTCTGCTTCTCTGCCTGGATCTCTTTGGTACTGATCATCCCCGATCGCTACGCCACCAGGATCGTTCTCGCTAGCTGCTCCGCTTGTAAACCGCAAAGTACGGTTGATTGGAGAGCGTCTTGTTGAAGCCCGGGTGTAACCATGCGGAACCTCTCTGGTCTTTCAGCTCGAAGTAATACTCCAGAGGGTATTCGGAATTGGTGTACTCGCCCGGAATCGCTCCAGAGAACCGGCCATTTTGGCCGCTCATTGCGATGGACGTCCATCGTTCTGCCTGGTTGACATGCCGGTAGTAGAGACTGACTGCGCTCGGAGTTGGTTCGAGAGCGGATGGCGCGATCCCCAGAGAGAGGGAAAGGGATTGTCCGGGCTCAAAAACATCCGGCGGTGTATGTTGACACCGGGCGCTGGGCCGGCTGGGGCGACTGGCAACTGCACGAACGGCCTCCGCGACGTTCTGGCCTGCGTGCGGCGCGTTGGGTGTCTCCTGCACTTTGGCGCGCATGGCTGCCAGATCGGTGTCGATGCCGGGCAGACGGTCGCTCCAGTGACCGCGCCGCTTGGGCACGTCGCCGTAAGAGACATTGGATCGGTAGACGCGCACCGCACGCGCGGCCATCGCTGCCCATGAATCTCTTGCGGTTTGATACTGTGCGGTTGCAAGATTGCCCGCCTTTGGATCGCCGGTCTGCTGCCAAATCTCAAACAGCACCGCGCTGCGCAGCTTGTGCGCGAAAAATGTTCCCAGGCCAATCTGTATCAGGACATCCTCTTCGATGCGGCGGAACTCAGACGATGTGCGCGAGCGGCTTCTGCGACGAGCTTCGTCCAAAGACTCGCGCGATGCCGTTGTGCAATCTTCGATCCATTGCGCTACCTCAACCGGGGAATACTTCGCGCTGAGTTGATTCTCGAGAAGTGCCCCGGTGTACTCGACAACATTCGAGAAGATCTGGGGGTCGAGAGGGCTTACCGTTCCGTAGATTTTGGGTGTGGGAGTGTCACCGTAGGGGGAAGGTTCGCTGCCCTGCACGATCGGCATGTTGGTGGGCATTTCGTACCAAAGATCGTGGTTGCTGGCCGAATCGAGATGCGCCGAAGTAAGCAGTGGCAGGATGCGGCTGGCGTTGGCGAGCGATGTTTCGGTAGCCAGCGCGCCACCTCCGAACTCGGAGCGGAGATACCTGCGCCAGATTTCAGCGTCTGCATCAGGATCATAAAGTTTGCGGCCCCAGACGCGGTAATAGTACTCGTACTTTTGCCAGTCGGCTTTCGGGTCAAGCGACGCGTCGGCGTAAGCACAGCGGCCACCGGCAACACCGGATCCCTCCCGGCCCTTGAATGTCAGGGGCTCCATCAGGTCGAGGCCGGCGGCACCGCAGAAACCAGATGAGCGCGAGTAGGCCGCCGCCATTTCAGGATCAACGGAGAGGAGGTGGCGCTGAGTTCCAGGCCACGAACGAAAGAGAAGGCGATACAGCGCGCCTTCGTGTAGAAAGTCGCCGTATCCATATCGGGTAAATAATCGTGATCCGCTGCTGAGACTGAACAGTGCCGCTTCCGTCTTTGTCAGATTGGCATGCGGAATCTCCAGGGCGCGGATGTCGGCCTGGTGATAACCGAGGCTCTGATGCTCAGCCGAGTACTTGGCCCCCAACTTTACCGGCATTCCGGTGGCAGTGGCGATGTCAATCATCGTCTGATTGACACCCTTCGCATGCATGTCGATTTCTATCTCTCGACCGGCGCCTGAGACTGCTTCGAAGAGTGTCTTCCAGAAAGGATAACTTCCCTCAGGGATGCCGCTTTCTCCGTGGACGCGCATAGTGAGTCCCTGAATTTCAGGGCACTCTTTCAGAATGATCGCGAGAGCATCGCGGCAGTAGTTGGCGTGGGTTTGGGGCGTAAGTCCTTCGATGTGGTGGTAAGCATTAGGACTGTCGGTCCATTGATAAGCATGGGTCCAGATACCCAGCTGAAAGTTTAGGCCGCGGGCTCCTGCTTGTGCTGCGATAAAACGGAGCATTTCAAAGTTTTGGTCCTGCTCTGCCTTGGCGAGGGGCGCCGGAGTGGCCAGGCGGGTACCGTCCGGCCGAGCGAGTTGCATCACGCGGACGTCGGGATATCCCGGTACGTCGATGAGATAGGGATATGGAAGGTGGAGATAGTCGTCCGTCACTCCCCTCGGGAAGTCATACTCCAGGCCATATGCCATCGTGAAGCGATTAAAACGATTGGCGACAATGGCGTCGAGATATCCGGTCCAGAAGCCTTTGTCGTAATACCAGGATTTATCTTCGAGTTCAGAGCAGAAATAGCGGCTGACAGAGCGCACCTCATTCGCTGGCTTCTCCTCGACTACCTGTGCCAGGCGCAAAGACTCTGAGGGATTGGAACCGTGACGCACACGATCCGCCAATTCCAGCAATCCATAGACGTAACCACGAACATCCGTCGCAGATATCAGGAGTGCAGGCGTGCGACCGGCCTTTCCCGGGGACATGCGGAGACTCTCAGCCGCGGTCAGTGCCGCGCGGGTGGGGTATCCCTGCGCGAGATTTGACTTCGGCGCGGCAACAACGATCGAGAACGAGGAGCCTGCCGCGGCCTCGGCGGATGACGCGACTTCGCAGGCAACTTCTTTCGCTGCCAACGTCTGACGCAGCTGTTCTAGAGCTCTCTTCACCGGCCCGCTGGATGCGGCGGCGTTTCCCGGCTCCACGATCAGCGAGAAGCGTTCGGACCCCGCTGCCAGAGCGTGCTGCGAGAGGCCGCACGCGGTCGCCGCACTGGCCAGTTTCAGAAAGTCTCGGCGATCGATACTTGAGACATCATTAGACTCCATGAGTGATGATCCTCGGTTCTATAGCAGTTTCGGAATTGGTGCAGACCGAAAGCAGGCATTCGAGTGGCTTTTTCCTCAAGAAAAAGCCACCCTTCACGGCTATCAAAAAGCCTACGTGTATTCCGAAACTGCTCTGAATGGTCTTCGGCGCCTTCGGCAGGTCTGAAGAAGCGGCTGGTTATGGCGTCAGTTTGAGTGCTCCCTGGAGGATGCGCGGATCGCAGGCTGTAGTGATTCTCCTTCCTTGCGAGTTTTTTTTTGCTCAAATCATTCCCTTGCACCAATACAGGCTTTGCAGGAACTTGGCCAGTGGCCTTGCGATTGGGTTTGGATTGTTTATTCTCGGCCTTTTTGTGTCAACCAATTTTACGACCTTGTTTTTCTGAAGCGATTGGCGAGGGGGGCTATGTACCAGTCGCTCGAACTTGTCGGTGAAAGTTTTTTGGCGTGGGGGTGGTCTTGGCCCTCAAGAGCCATACACGCTTCTCTACAGCGGGCAGGATTACAGTCGGGGACGTGATTCCCTTAATTCAATTCTAGACGCGATCTTCCGCCCTAACTTTTCCTGCCTTAGCGCAATATTCAGGAGGTGCAGATATGGTTCCTAGTGCTACACTAAACACAATGCCAAAGACGCCACCGCCGCATCTCCGGGTTTTCGCACTTAAAGGCTTTGCCCGGTTTGCCCGCCGGATGCACGTTTCGGATGAGGCTCTTTGGGAAGCTGAACTTTCTCCACCAGACGCCGATCTCGGCGGAGGGCTCTACAAGTTCCGAATCGCCAGACAGGGGGAAGGCGCACGCGGTGGCGGTCGGGCGCTGGTTGCGTTGAAAGTCGGACGCCGCGCGGTCTTGATGTTCGGATGGGAAAAGAAGGATATGGAAAATATCACTTCCAAGGAACTCAGAGTCTACCGGCTTCTTGCAAAGCGTCATTTTGGAATTCACTGATGGCGAAATGAGCATAGCTGTAAATGACGGAACCTTGCTAGAATTCCGCTAACCCCGATAGGAGGACAACGTGGCAAAGACCTACAAAAGCAGAGCCCTCGCAGAAGCACACGAGAACGCCAGCGACCTTTACCGTCTCGGACTGATCGACAAAAAGACGATGCAAAATTTTGACCGTAGCTGTCTTACTCCGGTCAAGATGCTGACTCCGGCCGCTATCCGGCGTATCCGCTCCAAAGCCGACGTAAGCCAGGCCGTTTTTGCCGCTCATTTGAACGTCACGGTTGGCGTTGTCAGTAAGTGGGAGCGCGGCGAGAAAATTCCGAGCGGACCCGCAGCAAAGCTGCTCACATTAGCGTCCATTCACGGAATCGAAGCCATCGCCTGATTAGCGGCCGGGTGGTGTAAGAACCGCCACCTTCTAGCGGCAGTCATTCAGTATCTTGTTGAATGAATATGGCTGGCAACGGAAACTATGTTCCAGTCGCTTGACCCATAGGGAGATCGAAACTTGTTTCTCTTGCAGGCGTTGCCAACGGCGGACCGGTCATCGGTTTCATTAACCCAACCATCTACGCGCAAAATTTGACGTCTAGCTATGCCACAGACTTCCACGACATCACCAGCGGCACATCCGGCAGCTATTCGGCCGAGGTCGGTTACGACCTGGTTACGGGCTGGGGTACTCCGAATGGGGCCGGACTGATCAGTGCCCTCACTCCAGCGGCGACCTCTCCCACCTTCTCCCTCTCTGTCTCGCCCGCATCATTGTCAGTGGCCCGGAAAAGCTCCGACACCTTAACGGTCATCACCAAGCGCTCCGGCAGCTTCGACTCGGCAATTACCCTGTCTGCTTCCGGACAGGACAGCGGCGAAGCGGTAACCTTCACACCCGGCTCCGTAGTGGCGCCCAGCAGCGAAGGCGCGACCTTGACTGTCAAGGCGAGCAACAAAGCATCAACCGGAAACCACACGGTCACCATCGGGGCCACAGGCGGAGGCATTACGCAAACGATAACCATCACTGTCGACATTATCCATTGATGGCGATGAGCGGTGTAAAGGAATGATTGGACATAGTTCACTAACTATCGAGTGGGCTGTGCAATTGGCGGTCTTACCCCAATCTGCCGAGTGAGCCGGCATCGGCATCACGTTTCACAAGCAAGATGGTGACATCGTCCTCATCAAATTGTGGATCGACGAACGATTGGATCAGGGTTCGTTCGACTTTATCCAAACATTAGGCAGCGAGGATGCGTTCGCTCGCAGAAGACATGGCAAACGGAAAGTTCAGGATTCCTGTCGATCGCACAATTCCGCTTGCCGATGCGGCGAAAGCACACGCAGAAGCGGAGAAGGGCGGCATCGGCAAAGTTCTCCTATTGGCGTGACCGCCGCGGAGAAACTTCACGACTTCATCTTGACCCGTGGATTGAAGCTGATATCGCTGAAATGTCATTCCCGCCGGTTTTTATGAAAATGGCTTGCCGTTCGGCATCGAGATAAGTGCACGCAAGTGGCACGATGGGGACCTGATCGGCTGGGGTACGACTACGAACTATATACTCAGAATCGCAAGCCCCCGTGATGGTCGAACGCGGCCTGCTACCAAAAGCGCTTGAGCCGAAGTCTATGCCACGGACGGCAATAACAGAGAGTATTTGACGTTTTAGTATTGGAACCCTGATCAGCTCGGAGTTTTTCCATGGATGCATCTCCAGCACTCATCTATTTCTAGAGACGCGCCGTTTCCAGGCGACCTCCACGAATCCACTCCAGAATGGTTCGGTACTGACCGCTCGATTCATTGCCATGCCAACGTTGGCCGCCATTGTGCGTGGCCAGATAATCGCCGACATTACCTGCACTATCCGTCGGCCGAGTTGGCTTGATCAACAGCAGGCTCTTGTCCCATGGCGGAGGCAGGATCGAAAAGTGGTTGATCGTGGAGAGCCTTCGGACGTTTGTCACTCGTATGGACCGCACCGTAGCCCGCCATTCCGGGAAGCTCCACCTGAACGCGCACGTTGCGGAAGCCTTGTTCGACGCCGCCAGAAACTTGATTCCAGCTCTATTCTTTGCCGAGGGCCTTCTTCAAATCGTCGTGCTCGAATGCTGTTGCCATTCGTTGGATTTCAGTTTCGCCCATGCCGCAGCGGGCCGCTTCGTTGCGCCATTTCGCAACGGTTCGCCCAACCTCTCCTGCGATTGCTTTTGCCCGGGCCTTGTCCAGATCAAAATAGCCGGCAACCTCCATGGCCAGCGGCAGGGACGCCGTTGCGTCATCTTCTGTGATCGCCGTCGACAATACACGTGGTTTCAGGTCGACCGGCATCGGGTTGAGATCGTATGCCGGCGAAAGACGCCACCCCTCCACTCCTTCGTAAAGGAAGCCGTGATTGCGGAGGTGATCGTCGCTATTCGAAATGAGGATGTTGAACACGAGACGCCGCCAAAGGGCCTCGATATCCTCTTTGGGGGCAGCGCCTTGTTGACGTAATGCGTCGACCATTTCCAGATAGCTTCTCTGCTCGTTGTCTTTCGCTCCAAGCATGCTCATCGCGGAGAGGAACGGAATACGCCGCGCGCCGTTCCGGTCGAAGCGGCGCAGAAGAAGAACCGGCTCCTTCGCTACTGTCTCCAGTCTCACCGACGGCACGGCAATGCCCGCCTTCTCCGCCAGCGCGAAGGCGACACGCTCCCAGACGACCGTGTCAATTTCATCGCCTGCGCGTGGGAATTTGGCGATCGCTAGCTGACCATCTTTGTCTCGAACCGATGCCTTCGGTCGGGCGCCGCCCAGCGATGACCCCGGCGCAATCAAAAGCCGCAAATCTTCGTCCGTGTCCTTCTCTTCGATGAACCGTTGGGACGCCGACAAGAGCTTTGGCAGATCGACGATCGGAGGTATCCGTTTGGCATCCTCTTCACGGAGAAAGGGTCCTCCCTCGCGTTCCGCGAAGCGAAGTGCTCCCTGGCGCGCCTCGTCGTCGACGAGCAGAAGATAGTCCATTTCCCGCAGTGTGCGCGGCGTTGTTCCCTCGCGTTCTGCCCGCCTTCGTTCCATCCGCCGCATGAGGACCCTGCCCCAGCGGTCCGGCGCTGAGTCGCCGATGGCACCGAACATCGGCAGGTCGCCGGCCGTGTGAAAAGGACCAGGCCCAACCTGCAGAGCGGGTTCGAGAGAAAACCGGGCAGGATTCTCAAGCCAGATCTTGTCGTATTCGAATGTCGCGCTTTCCCGGTCCCTGCGCACCCGTCCCCAAAGTCGCCCCACCAACTGCGGCCGGCCGCCGAGATCCACGTAGACGAGCGCTTCCTTATCCATTACTCGATCTTCTTTCTGTAGGTCCGCGTGCGAATTCGTTGCGGCAGTCGTTCTTCTTCAAGCTGGAGGCCGACACTGTCATTGCGAGGGTCGGCGAGGTCTCCAATCCTGTCCGCCATCCCCAGGACGAACAGCACGGTTGCATAGAGTCCCATAGCCACACCGGGGTCGCCCTTTTCGATCTTCACCAACGTGGTGCGGCTGATCGACGCACGCTCGGCAGCAATGGCCGCAGGGATGCGACGACGACGACGCGCGTCGCGGAGATCGTGCCCCAGCTTTCGCAGCGCACGCCGCACGGGGATAGGCAATATGGTTGTTGGCCTGCTGGTTCTCATCTATAACGTCCATAAATACGAACACTATCTGGTTTAATGTACATTATTATGAACTAAATGGCAAATGGGATGTGAGCACGTCCCAATGCCTGTTGATTGGGGGGGGCCGGAGGGAAAGACAATGCCTTTGTCCTTCAACTTTGGACGGAAGAGAAGCATCCCAAAAATGCATCAAAAGATTCGAGTAATTGAACGCATAGGAGTAAAGATGTCAAACCCGGCATCCGCTACTGTCAAAACCATTCCGCGCCGCAAAGCGAAGCTCGCGGAGGTTAAGCGAACCCGCACAACGGTGACGCTCGGCGACGAACTTGTCCGAAAGGCGCAACTTTTCACGGGCGTAACAGAGAAAGCCGCACTTATCCGCGAAGCGCTCACGCAACTGGTTTAGCGCGAGGGAGCCCGCAGGCTCGCTGCGCTAGGAGAGTCAGAGCCCAACTTTCCCGACATTCAACGCCGGAGGCTGCGACGATCATGACTCGGGAACGAACGTCGATCCTCATCGACACAAACATCCGAAGCATTTGCGCTCCGAGAATAAACAGGTGAAGGCGTTAATTGAAGCTGGCCAAGTTGTCACACACCCTTTCATTCTCGGGGAGCTGGCGCTGGGCTCCATGTCGGATCGCATGGTTAAGATGGCGGCATTTGAAACCCTGCCGTTACTTCCCGTCGCCGGCCTCGATGAAGTGCGGCACCTGATCGAAGTACGCAAGCTCTACACTCGGGCCTCGGCTATGTGGATGCCCACTTAATCAGCTCTCTTCTCAACGGCTCTGATTCGGACGCATACTCTTCCTCCACCGAGCAAAATGCGCTCCAAACGCTAACGCGAATGCACGTATTTGCTCGCCCGCGACTTGCGGCTCGATCCCGTTAGCCGCGACCAGTTTCTCACATTGCGCTTAAAGACGTATTCCCGTACACAGGTCGAATACACGACATCCGACCGGTTCTCGGGAAGGGTCATCTCAGTCGAGCATCGCCGTATTAGGAAAGATATTTAAGAGACAGAAGACTAGTGTGTGTCGCGAAGGATTCAGATTTTCTCGCAACTCCCCCTTTCAATCTGTAGCATCCTCCCCAGCTTCACGCCAAGCGCGGGCCGGATTTCGCGCTCGCATCTCGAATCTGAAGTTGTCGCCCATAGCTCAACGAGCGCTCCTTGAGCTGTGGCGTATGGTTCATCGGCGCCTCATTGCATCGATCCCAGCAGGTCGTATTTCGCTCGGCTAACGAGGACAGGCAGGGCTGAATGCGGCGAATAGAGTTCTAATCGCCGCATAGAGTGCGGAGCTGATTTTGCGTCTGCGACGCGTGAAAAATGATATATACATCAATTTGCATTGACATACAGCAAAAAATTGATATATAAATCAATTGTGAAGAGCCTTCAGGAGCTTGGTGAAGCGGCAGCGGCCACGCGGCGGGAACTCGGGCTAAAGCAAAAGGACGTCGCAGCGCAGGCTGGAATCACGGCTGAATCGCTCCTGCGCTTTGAGCGGGGACAGGTGTCGGAATTCGGCGCGAGGAAGCTCCTCGCTGTGCTCGCAGTTCTCGGTATGGAAGTGGCTTTCGTCAAAATGGGCATGTCCGGCTCGCTCGATGAGTTGCGGCGTGAACGGGGTGGTGCGTGAAGCTTTCCGTTTACGTCCTTGGCCGCGAAGTTGCCGTCCTTGAATCAGTCGGTGACTTCAAGAGCGTGCTTACTTATACACCGCACACGGCGACAGACGATTTCGTCTCACTCACCATGCCGGTGCGTACGGAGTCTTACGTTTGGGACGACCAGCTTCCTCCAGTGTTGCAGATGAATCTTCCCGAAGGGTATCTTCTCCAGGTGCTTCAGGAGCAGTTCGGTCCGCATATTGGCGCAAGCCCGATCGCCCTCCTTTCGGTAATCGGCAGAAACATGGTCGGTCGCATTCAGGTCGCTGCTGCGGGCGCTCAATTGGACGAACCCGCCAAGCCCGTTGAAGTGGCTGACCTACTTGAGGGAGACAACTCGGAAGAAGCATTTACGGAACTGGTGCGACAGCATGCGACCAGTGGTGTTTCCGGTGTACTGCCGAAGTTTCTGGATGTCGATCAAGAGCATATGCCGGATGCCGCAGGTTCCGGCAAGCAGATCGGTCCCCATCAGAAGGCCACCTTGCTGACTCGCCGGTACATCATCAAAGGCTCTACCGGCAGGCTCCCATTCGCGGCACTCAATGAGTATCTGTGCATGCAGGTTCTCGCGAGAGTGCTGCCCAGTGCGAAGACACAAGTATCGCGCGATGGCAACGCCTTGGTAGTGCACCGCTTCGACGTAAACGAGAACGGACAACCACTATGGGGTATGGAAGACTTTTGCGCCCTGCTAGGCCTGCGTCCAGCGCAAAAGTATGAGACGACGTGGGAACGCATAGCGCGTGCCGTGCGGGACCACGTACCTGGTAGCCGTCAGTACGAGACTTTCCAGCGTCTCGCGGCAACGTTGCTCCTTACCTACGCTCTGCGCAACGCCGATTGTCATTCGAAAAATATAGCGCTGCTCTACACCTCACGCGCGGATGTACATCTCTCTCCGGCCTTTGATTTCCTGACCACAAGCGTGTACACCGGCTATCAACATAATCCTCCGGGAATCGCATTTCTCGGCAAGAAGACATGGACGCCGGGCAAGAATCTGTCCAAGGTGATCGCAAGCACCTTTGGGATCCCCCCCGGGAACAAGCAGACATTCTGGAACACATCAGTGACTCGGTTGCTGACGCGGTGCCATTAGTCCGTAAGAAAATGACAGAGAATCCGGAATTCAGAGACATCGGAAAAAGGATGCTGCTTGCCTGGCAGGAAGGCGTAACAGGCTTGCGCGATCGTCATGTCTACGCGGTGGGAGAATGGGCAGCAAGCAAGGTATTCGAAGGCATCTCCGATCCTCCGCGACTCGAAACGCCTCGATCTCAAATCGGTCGATCTCCCCTGCTAGGTAGCCGCGCAAAGACGTCAAGGAAGAAACCCTGATCACACCCGATTCAGGATCGATTTCATCCGTGTGCGCGCGCAGCTTTATTGATCCGCGCGGTGAAGCGTTCACGAATGGCTTGTTCCTTCTCTTTCCGGCCCGTGGATCGACACAAGATGTAGGTTGCTTCTCAGCCTGCCACGCGTCTGGCTCTTGAACCACTTCGTCCGAGAATCGCCGCCGCGTGGCGTTGGCCACCTTCGACGACTTGCGCCAATTTGGTCCCACATTTGGCCGAGCACATTCTGAAAAACCAATCCCCCCTTGCAGAGCACAAAACACACAGTCGCCCCATCTCTTGCAATTGTTCTGCGGAAGGCTACTTCCTGCTCAGGCGCTTGCGCCGGACATTCATCCTGGAGCGCCGTGTCCGGGCACGGGATCTGATTTCTGGCGGCTGACCATTTCCGCCTCTCAGTTCCCAGCTGCAACCTGACCTCCGGGTCGGCAAACTCCAAACGGACGCACAGACGGCCGCCAGATCGGGGAGAGCCACGGTGAGCACCTCGAAGTGAATCGGTGACGCTATCGTCTTCGGCCTGAAATCCCTACGCTCACGCGGCCAACCGGAAAACCATTGGCTCTTGCGGCCCTGGCTGCTCTCTCGCCCGCGTGTTTACTGCGGAAAGAGATGTGAACAAGAATCCGAGGGGCGTATCCCTGGTCGAAAACGTAAAGGATGTCCCGGTGCTCTCAGATCTCTCGAAGTTGACCTCAAGACCGGTGAGGCTTTACGGATCACGCGCGCCGTTTCTTTTTAGGAGAGGTTGCCGGCTTCTCCGTGAACTGTGACGTAACGAGGACAACTGGCTCCTGATCGGGAAATGTCACAATCATCGTCAGGTGGCCCCCCATCGCAGCGATCGTGCGCTGCATGGTGGACAGCCGCGGGTCGTTTCGCTTCTCCAGACGCGAGATTTGCATCTGGCCGATCCCCAGCGCCTCGGCCATCTTCGCCTGGCTGATCTTCCGCCCTTTCCGTATCTCACTGAGGGTCGAGCGCCGCTCGACCTTTGCTAGCAGCTCGTCTCCCCGCGCTGCAATCTTCTTCTGCCGCTCCTTCGGCAAGGAGGCAATTACATCATCCACTGCAATCATTCCACGCATCGTAGTCACTCCATTGACTAGAGATTTTCGAGATGTTCCTTGAACCTTTTGTCGGCTTTGTCGATCAGTCGCCTATAAAACTTCTTCTCGTTTACTCCGGATTTGTCTCCCGCTACCAACAGAATTGCGTTTCTCTGCGGATCGAAAGCAAAGGCGACGCGCCATACGCCTCCGTCGGCCCTGAACCGAATCTCCTTCATATTTGCGTACTTCGAGTCGTTGAGGGTGTCTACCTCGGGTCTTCCAAGCGACGGCCCATACTCGCGCAAAGGAACGATCGACGCGAGGAGTTCATCCTGGACCGCCACAGACAACTCATCGAACTCGGCCTTGAACTTGGGATGGAAGTAGGCGGTCCAGGGCATAGGAATAGTATGCCATATAAAGCATAATGCTTAAGAGGGCATAGTTGTTGTGTTGGGGGCAGACACCGCGCGAGGCAACTGCGAAAGCCTCATGTGTCCTAGAGTAGCCAGCCACCGCGCGTTCGCGACGATCTATGTGACGATCTCTATAAGGATGGGGCCGGATCGTTACCGAAAGCGACTGGCGCCGTCGGCGGGATCAGACTTTCTGACGGCTGAGAAGTTGGCATTCCCAGACCCTAGACCGCAACCTCCGCCTTGTGAGGAGATCGAAGCTTCGGTTGCGATCAATTCTCAGGTTTCTCGAATATCTGAATCCCCTATTTCTTGGTGGCGTTCGCCTTATGCTTTGCCAACGTTTCCGCTGCGCATCGTGATGCTCTTCCTTGCTGCGCGTATTGCCGCGGTCAAGGATGCCGAGGCCGCAATTGGTACGTCCTAAGGGCCGGATTGATCTGACGGAGGTTGGTTTCGGACATATCGCCGCTCCGCGTGCGTAGCCTAACTGGATAGAGGCTGGTATCCAGGCAATCACCAAGAACCATTGGGTAAGTATCCCCCGGCAGAGCCGACGGCAGAGCCGGGGCCTTATTTGTGTGAGCCGCTCAAAGCGGCTTGATCGGGGTCGCTAACGCGGCCCCGGTTGATGTTGGGCCACCTCGACGGTGGCTGGTCACTTCCACAGGTTGAGCTGGTCCAATCGCTTGTCTTCCTGCTCCTGGTTGCGAATGTATTCCCGGATCACTGTTTCGTCGCGGCCTACCGTCGATACCATGTAGCCTCGCGCCCAGAAGTGCTGCCCTACAAAATTTTGCTTGCGCTCACCGTACACTCGCGCAAGGTGAATCGGGCTCTTGCCCTTGATGAATCCCACTACTTCTGACACCGCAAACTTCGGCGGAATCGAAATCATCATGTGCACGTGGTCCGGCATCAGATGCCCTTCTTCAATCCGGCTCTGCTTTTGCTCGGCCAAACGTCGGAATACCTCGCCCAGGTGCGGCCTGAGACTTCCGCACAACGTCTTGCGGCGACATTTCGGAATAAAGATTACGTGGTATTTGCACTCCCACTTGCTGTGGCTTAAACTCTCATACTCGTCCATCCGGAAACTCCTCCTCGTGTGCTTGGCGGCTCACGTTCTGGAGTTTCTTGGGTGGACTCCCGTAAATGTCAAACTTCTACTGCCACCCCGGCAGAGCCGACGGCAGAGCCGTCGGCAGAGCCGGGGGGCCTCCCGTGTTTAGCTAGTAGATCGTGAATACGCTTGTGACGGCTGAGGTGAGCCCTGAGTGGGACGCAGTGAGCGTATACGTGCTGCTGATTCCACCTGCTGTGATCTTGCAACCGGTGAATGTAGCTACCCCTGCAGAAGCGGATAGTGCGTTGGCTGTGCAGCTCAAGGTCGCTCCTGAGTCGCCGTACCGTTGGTGATGGCGAGCTGAATTGAAGCGGTGCTGCTCGTAACCGTATTTCCATTCGTGTCCTCTACTGTCACCACCGGTTGCGTCGCGAACGTGCTCCCCGAAGACACATTGCCGACCGGCTCTGTTGTGAAGACCAGCTGTGTTGCCGCGCCCGCCGAGAACACGATGCTGCCACTCGTTACTGGCGTCAGAGCTGTCTCCCCGGCCGTTGCCGTCGCGGTCAGCATGGTGTCGGCCTTCGAATACACCGGCGTGGATATCGTGACGCAGTTGCTGCTGGTGCTGGTCGTCCCGGTCAGCGTTCCTCTCAGCGTCCCGCCGCCAGAAGCCTTGCTCAGCGTGATCGTCGTGCTGCTAGTCGGACTGTAGCCTCGCGGCGTTGAGGCAAGAGACACAAGCAGCGACGCGCGCGATCAATCGGACAAT
Source organism: uncultured Acidobacteriaceae bacterium (assembly GCA_963745845.1). Classification (GTDB taxonomy): domain Bacteria; phylum Acidobacteriota; class Terriglobia; order Terriglobales; family Acidobacteriaceae; genus Telmatobacter. The sequence goes on from CAVUZE010000008.1 coordinate 2,814,642, forward strand.
GAACACGAGGCCGAGACCGCGTCGTAGTTGAACGGCGTCAGCCCCGCGGCAGCGGGGCTGAGTTACCCGTCCCACCTGAAACCCATCCGCTAGAAGGTAACATCCAGTGTGACATTGACCGTGCGCGTCAGAGATCCATAAGTCCCACTGATGGTGATCGTGTACGTGGTTCTCGTGGTGGATGAGGAAGTACTCACCTTCACGGTACTGGTGCCACTGCCTGATATCGGATTAGTTCCGAAACTGACATTGCTGCACGTGATGTCATTGCTTCCCGTCGGCGTTACACTTTGGCAGGCAAGCGTGACGTTATCGGTGAAGCCGCCTAAATTCGTTAGGCTTACCCCCGGGGTGAAAGTGTAGTTGCTTCCGCGGGAAACGCTACCCGAGGTCGGGCTGGCCGACAGCGAGAAGTCTTGCACGTATAGTGTGAAGCTCTGCGTCGCATTGCTGCCAACGCCGTTGCTGGCCGTGATCGTGATGGGATAGCTCCCGCCTGTGGCCGCCGCCGGTGTCCCGCTGAGCGCTCCCGTAGAACTCAATGTGACGCCGCTCGGCAAGTTCCCCGTTTCACTGAAAGTGGGGGCCGGGTAGCCCGTCGCCGTCACCGTGAACGAACCGGCGGTGCCGACGGTCAAGGTGGCGTTGTTGGCGCTGGTAATTGCCGGTGCCTGGCCAACTGTCAGGGTGAAGCTCTGTGTTGCATTCGAGCCCACGCCGTTGGTGGCCGTGATCGTGATGGGGAAACTGCCCGTCGTTGTGGCTGTGCCGCTCAGCACGCCCGCCGAACTCAATGTGACGCCGCTCGGCAGGCTTCCCGTTTCGCTGAAAGTGGGAGCTGGGTAGCCCGTCGCCGTGACGGTAAACGAACCTGCCGTGTTGACCGTGAATGTCGTGCTCGAAGCGCTGGTGATGGCAGGCGCCTGCTTGACGGTCAGCGTGTAGCTCTGCGTGCCCGCTGGCGCAACGCCGTTGCTCGCTGAAATCGTGATCGCATACGAGCCGCCCGTGCCCGCCGCGGGTGTTCCGCTCAACACTCCCGCCGCGCTCAGCGTCACGCCGCTCGGTAGCGTACCAGTTTCGCTGTACGTCATCGATGTCGGGTAGCCGGACGCGGTGACTGTAAACGACCCTGACGTGCCTGCTGTAAAGGTCGTGTTGTTGGCGCTGGTAATTGCCGGTGCCTGGCCAACTGTCAGGGTGAAGCTCTGTGTTGCATTCGAGCCCACGCCGTTGGTGGCCGTGATCGTGATGGGGAAACTGCCCGTCGTTGTGGCTGTGCCGCTCAGCACGCCCGCCGAACTCAATGTGACGCCGCTCGGCAGGCTTCCCGTTTCGCTGAAAGTGGGAGCTGGGTAGCCCGTCGCCGTGACGGTAAACGAACCTGCCGTGTTGACCGTGAATGTCGTGCTCGAAGCGCTGGTGATGGCAGGCGCCTGCTTGACGGTCAGCGTGTAGCTCTGCGTGCCCGCTGGCGCAACGCCGTTGCTCGCTGAAATCGTGATCGCATACGAGCCGCCCGTGCCCGCCGCGGGTGTTCCGCTCAACACTCCCGCCGCGCTCAGCGTCACGCCGCTCGGTAGCGTACCAGTTTCGCTGTACGTCATCGATGTCGGGTAGCCGGACGCGGTGACTGTAAACGACCCTGACGTGCCTGCTGTAAAGGTCGTGTTGTTGGCGCTGGTAATCGCCGGGGCTTGGTCCACGGACAGCGTGAAGCTCTGCGTCGCATTGCTCCCCACGCCGTTGCTGGCCGTGATCGTGATTGGATAGCTCCCGCCCGTGGCCGCCGCTGGCGTGCCGCTGAGCGCCCCCGCAGAGGTCAATGTGACGCCGCTCGGCAGCGTACCGGTTTCGCTATACGTCATTGACGTCGGATAGCCGCTCGCAGTCACCGTGAACGAACCGGCGGTGCCGACGGTGAAGGTGGTGCTGTTGGCGCTGGTGATCGCCGGCGCCTGGTCCACGGTCAGCGTAAAGCTCTGCGTCGCATTGCTCCCCACGCCGTTGCTGGCTGTAATCGTGATCGGATAGCTTCCGCCCGTGCCCGCCGCTGGCGTGCCGCTGAGCACTCCCGCAGAACTCAATGTAACGCCGCTCGGCAAGCTTCCCGTTTCGCTGAACGTGGGAGCCGGGTAGCCCGTCGCCGTCACCGTGAACGAACCGGCGGTGCCGACGGTCGAGGTGGTGTTGTTGGCGCTCGTGATCGCCGGGGCTTGGTCCACGTTAAAGCTGTTACTCGTCGCCCCGGTCAACGTCCCATCGGAAGCCGACAATGTAAAGCTGCCAACAGCCGTGGGAATCAAGTTGCTGAAGGTCGCCACGCCCCCCGACGCCGCTACCGTCAGCGTTGAGCTGCCGCTGAGGACGCCGCCTGCGCTGATCGATATCGTGACATTCGAACTATTGCCGGTCACGAGGTTGCCGTCGGCGTCCTCCACCTGTACGGTGACTGCTGGGCTAATCGCGTTTCCTGCGATCGTCGTCGTCGGCTGCGTCGTGAATACCAACTTCATCGCCGTGCCCGGGTTCACCGTTTCAGTCTGCGTGGGACTGCTGGCGACACCTCCGGTCGCCGCCGCCGTGATCACCAGGCTGCCGACCTTCGTATCCATGTAGTAGAAGCTGGCGCTGCTTGCACCGGTGCCGATGCTGAGGCTGTTGCCGCTTATTGCAGTCGTGCAACTGCTGTTGCTATAGAAGCCATAGGTACCCGTAGAGCTGCTGCTCAAGGCGACGGTCACCGTGCTCGGCGGATCGACGACGTTGCCGGAACCGTCTTCGGTGGTCACTGTGGCCTGCGAGGGCGAGCAAGTGCCGGCAGCTAAAGTGAGCGCCGAGCTTGTAAACACCAGCTTGCTGGCCGTGAACGTCACCGCAGCCGTCTGCGTGATGCTGATGCTGTCGGTACTATCCGTGGCTTGATAGGTGACCGACTCCGCTGTTGAATCAGCCACGGTGAAGGTGGCCTGGCCGCTGGAGTTGCTCGTCCCACTGACGGTGGTGATTGTCGAATGTGTACCGCCGCTGGACTTCGCCAGCGTTACTGTCTTGCCACTCACCGGGTTGCTGTTAGCATCCAGCAGGGTGACCGTGATCGTCGAGGTAGTCGCGCCGTTGGCCGGTACAGAGGTCGAACTGGCGCTCACCGTCGACTGTGTCGCACTCACTGCCCCTGCCGTGATGCTGAAGGCGCTGCTCACCGCCGATGTGAGACCTGAGCTCGCCGCCGTCAAACTCTTCGAACCCGCAAGATTGATCGAAAGGCCGCTGAACGTCGCCAGCCCAGAACTGTCGGTCGCCTGGGTCAACGTTCCGCTCAGCGTCCCCGTCCCGGAGCTCAGCGACAGCGTGATGTTCACCCCGGAAATCGGCACATTGTCGCTTCCGCTGTCCTGCAACTGCACCGTCACCGACGGCGTGATCGTCGTGCCCGCCGTCGCGCCCGTCGGCTGCTGCACGAACACCACCTTCGAGGCAGCACTGTACATCGTAAACGCGCTGCTCGTCGCCGAAGTCAGCCCACTGCTCGATGCTGTCAGTGTTTCAGACCCCTCATGGCTGTTAAACCAGCAGCTTGTGAAGGCCGCGACTCCCGCAACGACGGTCATACTCGCGGGATCGCCTTGGTCGCAGTGGATATTATTGGTGCTCCCCGCCAGAGCGACCACATTCGAGTTGTCAGTGGTGACGATATTGCCGTATTGGTCCTCCACTGTCACTACCGGTTCCGGCGAGCAGGGGTAGCTGGTGCTGTAGCCGCAGCTAGTAGGCGTTGTCGTGAACACCAACTTGTTGGCCGATGCAACGCTCACCACTACCGTGAGGTTGCCCGATCCGGACGAACTGATCGAGCCATCCGTGGTGCTGATTGTCGCGGTCTGCGCGTCGTACAGCACCATCGTGCGAGTTCCGGTCGATACGCCGCTGGTAAACGTAATCGAGGTCGCGGTACCAAAATTGGTGCCGTTGACGGTCGGGCTGGTGACCGGATTCGTCGACGAACTTGCTCCAGAGAAGGTCAGGCTCTTGCTCCCCGTATAGGAAGTGGCCGTGTTGCCGTTGGCATCCTGAGCCGTGATGGTGATCGTCTGGCTGCCACCGGCCGTTTGCGTCCCCGTACCGGTAATGACAAGTTTCGCCGCCGCGCCCGGATTGATGGTGGTGATGGTCGCCGAACCTGTTGCCGAGCCGTTGGTCACCGTCACCGTCAGGTTGCTGCCTGCCTTTGTCGGCGTGACGCTGGCGTTGCTCAACACGCCCGCAGTGAACGTCCCCGAGGTACCGGTCACGCCCGCTGTGCCGCCATAGGTCACCGTCGAGGCGAAGCTGGTGACCGTGTTATTGTTTACGTCCTGCGCGGTGATGGTCGAGATGGTGAACGCCGTGCCCGCGGTCTGCGGCGAAGAGATCGACGAGATCGCAAAGTGGCTCAGCGCGCCAGGCGTGAACGAAACCGTGGCCGTCTGCGTGATTGTGAGGTTGCTGTCGGTCGCATCCGTCGCCGTGTAGGTGACAGTCTCAGCCTTCGTGTCCTTTACGGTGAAGGTCACCACACCACTTGAATTCGACTGACCACTAGCCGCCGAGATCGTTGAACTGCCGCTGCCTTGTGCGAGGGTCACGGTCTTGCCGCTTACCGGGTTGCTGTTGGCATCCAACAGCGTAACTGTGATCGTCGACGTTGTCGACCCGTCGGCAACCACGGAAGCCAGGCTGGCGCTCACAGTGGACGTGCTTGTGCTAACACCGCTCGAGGTGATGTTGAACGTGCTGCTCGCTGCCGACGTCAGGCCCGTGCTGGTCGCCGTGAGTGTATAACCCGAGCCATCCTTATTAACGGAGAGATTGTTGAATGTGGCAACGCCATTGACGGCTGACTCCGTCAGAGTTCCACCCAGGGTTGCGCCGGATGTCCCTGTCCCGCTCGTAATAGCCAGCGTCACCGAAGCGGTGCTGCTGGTGATAAGAGATCCATTGCTGTCCAGCACCTCCACGGTCACTGCGGGGGAGATGGAGGCGCCTGACGCCGCACTGGTGGGTTGCTGGTTGAATTTCAGAGAGGCAGGAGTATGTGGCCATAGCACATAGGCCGACGGTACCGCGGCCCCCGGATCGTACGCGCAGACGTAGGTATCAGAAGTGAAAGGAATGCTCGTCAGAGGGATGTTATTGTACTGTCCCGAAGAGGTGTAAGTCGTCGCGCCCGAGATAGGTGAGTTGCACGCGGTAGAACTATCTCCCCATAAGCTCCCCGTTCCTCCTGATGCAAGCCGGATCCACAAGGAGACGCTTGTGGAACCATTGGTTGTCAGTTGCAGCCCAGGAGCAACCTGCACCGCGAGGTTTGCGGAACCGTTCTTGCTGTTTTGGCCGAGGAGAACCAGGCCACTCGCCAATGAAACAAGGGCAACCAACATAGCAGCGAAAGGGTTGCGGAGCACTCCGCGAACTACACACCGGAGCCGAGTCATTTTGTGCATCTTCTGCATGCTGATCAATCGCCTTGCCTTCATCTTTCGCTTCCAATCCCGATCATTGCGTCGCTGGTTCAATAACTCAAAACCGCGATGACTTACTCACTCAATCTGCCGATACTTCAAATCCCTCCGTCCGACGCTAAGAGTTCCTCAGTGATGGGAGGTACTGCTCGGAGGCGTTACATGGATCTCCTGTTTCAACATCTCCCGGACCGGCTTCTCCACCGGCGGCTTGATCTTGATTTCGAACCCGACTTGCGTATCCGAGCTGGTGCTTGAGGCATCGACCGCGATCCGTGCAGGCGAAGCCAATTGGTAGCCTTCAGGAAGCGTTGTCGTGTCGATCTCTACCTCGTAGTGCCCCTCGCTCAGGTTGTAGAAAGAGAAAGTGCCATCCTCGTAAGGCGTGGTATAGACCTTTGTGCCCACCAGGCGGACGACCACGTTCTCAATCTGCACATCTTTGGGCGCCACAATCTTTCCGGCCAGATTTGCCAGACGGACGACATCAAAGTCCGAGCGGCTTACCCCGCGCGGTTGCACGTTCAAATGAGCGACGCTGGCCGGGCCCGGCGCGTAATCGGCTGGGAGCTGTTCCATACTCAGTGCTAGCTCATGGATTCCCTCGGGAACATCGGAAAATGCATAGTTCCCAGAGGAGTCGCTGATCGCCGTACGGCCTTTGTCGAGAATGATCGTCACGTTGGGGGCCGGCTTCGGTCCTCCCGGGGCGGCCTCCATCACGAAGCCCTCGACACTGCCAACCAGCGGCGCATGCGACGCCGCATACTGTTCTATCGTGCTTCCTTGCTCCAGTTGCCTGCCCCAGGAGTACCGCTTGCTCACCTTGAAATAAATGCTCCGTTGATTGAAGCCCGCCAACTGAGAATTGAGGCCCTGGTTACTGCTGCCATAGAGGAAAATGTTCTCCGGATTCAGAGCGGTAAGAAGCTGGTTTTGAAATGTCTCGAAGTGCAGTGTCCATCCGTCAAAGAGCGGAGTGCTGATTCCCATCACCGTGCTGCTGACCGAGTTCGTGCTGAAGACACTCTTGTTTACAAGGTCATTGCCCTTCTCCATGTAGGCATAAGCGGAGATGCGCTTGATGTTGCCTTGTAACGATCCGCGAAAGAAAACCGAATTCAGGTCTTGTCCCGATGATTGCGTATTCTGCAATCTGACGGCGCCGCCGAATACAAAGTACTTCCAGTTGAATGTGTCCTCCATCTCCTCAAAGCGCTGTGCTTGCGGCTGCGCATTCACATTCAGTTTCATGTCGATCAACGAAAACCGCAGGCTTTGGCGCCAGAGAGGACGGCTGACCGTCAAGTTGATCTGGCTGTTGTTCGAAGGCAGCGCAGCCGGCTGCGAAGGTTCGACTTCCGTCAGCTTCAACGTGGTGAGCGAACCGCCGGCGCTCACTCTCCACGGCAGCGTAAACGAGGCGCCCGATGTATATCCGGTACTGCTGAAGCTCGGCAGGGCAGGGTTCTTCTCCAGGTTGTTGGAGTAGCCGCTGGCCGAACCATAGAATTCCACTCTCCCAAATGGCCGATAGTGCCCTTCTACGTAAGGCCCTTTGCGATCGCCCGCAAAATAACCCAGCAGCGGCATGTAGGAAGTACTCTGGCGAACGTAATTCGCACGAACGCTGAATTTGTCCGTTTCCAGCACTGGTCCGAAGAGAACAGAAAACGGCTTCTGGCCCACGGTTAGAGGCGTGAAGCCCGAAACCGTTCCATAACCGGTTTCGCCATAGACCTTCAGATACTTGGTTACGCGGTAGTTCGACTGCAAAGTGAAGCTGTTCGAGCCTTCGTAGGTGCGGCCGGGCAATATGAACGTGGAGCCGTCGGTCAGCGCACTCGGGCTGGTCGCAAGATTGAGATAGCGGACCCCGAAGGCAAACCGCTTTCCAAATTTCTGTTGCATTGAGGCGCCCACGATCCGCTGCGGTAGGATCAGACGGAATGGAATCCGCGGGCCTTCCAGTACAGTGTCCTCTCCAATAAAGAACTGAAACGTGCGGTTCGTGCGCCGCATGGCGATCTGCGCGCCTCGCCCCGCTATTTCGGGCGAATAAACATTGGAAAATGGATTCTCAACCATATAAGAGGAGAAATGGTAGTCACCGCCCATAAAGTCCCAATGCCAGCCCCAAATCGGCGTACCTTGCAGCCCCGCAAACAGGTTGCCGGTGCGAAAACCGTCGCCTCCGTAACCCTCAACGTTGGTGCTCAGCAGGCCTAGCCCTTCGATGAACTGGTTCGAGCTTCCGGCCATTCCCGATGTCTCGAGCAGGGGCTGTCCGCTTCCGCTCATGTAGTAGCCCTGCATGGCCACTTCTGCCTGCCCCGCCGATTCCTGTGCCCGGATTTCACCGCAGAACAACATAGTCGCCACCAGAAACATCACGCTCGCTGAGTAGCACGCGATTTGTGCCCGCAAATCATTCCGTCTCACGGAGCCACTCACCATCCGCATTTGTCTTCTCTTCACGAGAATTGTTCTGCAGCACCGCAGGCCGAATTGGCGAATTTGTCGAAATCGCCACAAAGACAGGCGAACCGGTCGCGCGGCGATGTGTACTCATCCGAGGATCGGCCTCACGCTTTCCCATGGCGGCTGCCTAAGGACGGTCAGTGGCTGGCGCCCGGGGTTGCCCCGGTTTCGGCGAAGGATTCGCTCCGAGTGCCGCTGACGGGGCCTCCACAGCCACGTCCACCGTGCCCTGCTGAATCTCGTTCGTGCCGCAATCCACGTTGACACGCAACGTGTAATGCCCAGGTTCGAGGTTTGTCTTAAGCGGGAAAATGACGCGCTGGCTGCGATTGCGCAGGATGGGCATCGACGGAAAATCGTCGGTCTCAACATTCTTGCCATCGGCGTCGAGCACTTCGAGCTTGCCGGCAGGTCTGAAGTACATTTGCCCGGCATTCTCAAGCACCACAACGGCCTGCCAGCTGCCTCTGGCTTCTTTGCCATCGGTGACATTCTTTGCCGATGCGCCCTCTGCAGGCACCGCCGGCGCTGGAATCGCCTCCAGCTTGATCTCTTTCAGGTTTCCGATCACAGGGGGCTTGCCGACCTGGATATAGAAGGCAGAGACGATGCGCACCGCCATGTGCATCCCCATACCCTCATCGGCTGATTCGCCGGCTGGGCGCAGTGTAGTAAAACCGGCTGCACAGTTATAGCTGCCCTCCGCGGCGTCGGCAGGCACCCGGATGGTGTAACGCACCAGCAGAGATCCGCCCGTCTCGAGCTCGATCTCCATGGGGTTCAGCGTCAGCCAATTCTTACAGGAGTAGGTGGATTCATGCGGAATGTTGCGCTCGAACTGAGGCGTGTCACTCTCGTCGATGTAAAAGTCATCGACCTCAGCCCGAATGCGGATCTTTGCGCCCGATTCGCTGCTGAGCTTCAGGGCTCCCGAGACCTGCTGGCCGGGCGCGACACTTAACTCGTTGCGCATGGGCACAAGACCCAGCCCCATCTGCGCCTGCGCTGCAGGAATAACTCCGAGGCCGGCCAGAATAGAAAGAGCAGCTACTGCGTAATTACGGTATAGGAAACATTGAGTGGACATGTGTTTGCTATATACCTCCATGAATCTGACAACTGATAACTCACGAGCACAGTGAAATTGTGCGAACTGGAATTTCCCTCATTCCCGCTCGCCACGGCCAGTCCCGGAAGCGTATTGGGCAAAGGGGTCGAGCTGGCCATCGTGCAGCCGGCGCTGGCTTGTCCGCCGTCCTCAACCGATGCTGAAATGCACCTGAGGGTAATCGCCGATACCGGAACGGTAGTGCAGCCGTCGATACTCGATGAAGCTGTCCCAACCAAAAGAGTCCAGGTCTGTCCGTTTCTTCCCTGCGTGATGTTCCAGTTGATCGTGGCAAGCGAGCCGCCCGCGACTGTGCCGCCTGGGTTATTGGCAGTAAATGGAATCGAATTTGGTGTAGCCCGCAGCTGATTCACCGTGGTAAACCCGAAGAGCGGTGGATTCTGGATCGGAGAGGCCATAGCCGGGACGGGTGCGGCCTTACTTGCCGCTGGCTTCTGGGCCAGAGCGATTGCGGCAGCACACATCCACAAAGCCGTAACTATAATCAAGATGTATCTAAGCATCCTATCCGTCCGTCTTGAATTCTGTAATCCCCCGGTAGGCGCAGCCCATAGCCCCGAAGGAGCTACGGGCACTCCTACCTGCGGTGTACTAGTTACACAGCAGCGATCGTGTAGGTCGCGACTGCTGTGTACGATCCGGCCTTGTACGATGGGTCGTTGGTCAAGGTCCAGGAAGTTGAAGCGCTGTTACCCGCTTTCGCGGATTGAGTGTTGGACCCGAACGCCACCACGCTTGTGGCTGTAGTCGTGGAAGCGGTTACCGCCGAGCTGCATGGCGTTGCCGTCCCGATCGAAGGAGCCGCGGCGGTGCAGGAGTAGGTGAGCAGGTCACCGGACGTCGGAGGGCTGGCAACCGAAGGTCCTCCATTCGCGCCGCCGGTGCTGAAGTCCGTCGTGATCTCAACGGTGACAGTGCCGGAGGTGATCGTGCGGACGTAGTAGGTGAGCGCAGTGGTCGACGTATAGTTCCCGAAGATCCCACTCGATGTGAATGCAGGGCTGGAATTGACAACAATCGCCGCCTCTGCTCCCACCGTGACGGACAGATTTGCAGTCGCGGTGTTGCTGCTCTGTGCGTGGCTCAACGAAGCCCCGAGCAGCAACATCGATGCAACGGTTAAAAGTTTCTTCATGGCTTGAATTCCTTCCTTTGTGTTCGCAGCTTGCGCTGGGGTTAAGGTCGTCACGACGCACTAATCGTGAAAGTCACGGTTGCGTTATAGGTTCCCGTTTTGTAACTCGAATCGTTGGCGAGACTCCAGGCCACTGAGGCAGTGCTGCCCCCGCTCCCGGTGTGAACGTTCGTTCCAAAAGTTGCCAGGTTGGTCTGGCTGCTCGTGGAAGCGGTTTGCGTACCGGTGCAAGCCGTGCCAGGACTTGCCACAGTACAGGTGTAGGTGAGCGCGTCGGCCGTCGTAAGAGGGGAAGCCACGGACGGACCGCCGGTGGGACTGAAGTCGGAGGTAACTTTCATCGTGATGCTGCCCCCCCCGCCTGTTGTCGTGGTGCGGACAAAGTAGGTGAGGCCGGTGGTGCCGGTGAAAAGGTTGAAGTTGGAGCCACTCGCCGTCAGGGGTGTGCTGCTGTTGGTGATCGTCAGGCCGGCTTGCGGCCCGATGGTCACGCTCACAGTAGTTGTCCCCGTGGGAGCGCCAGTTTGTGCCTGAACTCGGGATGCCGTAAGCAGTAAGCCGAGCGCCAGAAGCGGTATAACTCTCAACGTATTTTTCATAGTTTTAACTTGCACTGATTGTCCAGGTTAAGGTTGCCGAATATGACCCCGTTTTGTACTTGGGATCATCCGTAAGGATGAACGTGACGTTCGCCGAGTTCGGGTTAGCGGTACTGCAAGGGGCTCCGCCGCCCGTGCACGCCGAAGCGCCTAGCGACACAACACTCGTTGCCGAAGTAGTGCTCACTGTCTGGATTCCCGAGCACGCCACGCCTAAAGTGGCTCCGCTGCAGGTATAGGTGAACTGATCGCCCGCGTTGGGAGGGTTTGCGATCGACGGACCTCCGGAAGGCTGGAAATCAGTCGTGGCTTTGACGGTAATCGTGCCCTGCCCCGTTCCCTGTCTGGTCCGCGCGCGGTAACTCAATGTTACGGTGCCCGCAAATGTATTGAAGCTCGTGCCTGCCTTGGTGAGCGCAAGTGGAGTGGCCTGCATGAAGAGCCCCCCAAGCGGGACAACTGTGACATCCAATGTCTGTGAAACCGTGTTCTGTGCAAGGGAGGGGAGAGGCAGGACAAGAACTGCTAATCCTACTTTCAAGAGCGCAGAATACATCTTCACTCGACAGATCATTTCTAACTTGCGCATGATCTGAACCGCTTTACCTTTATAAGATTTAATCTGCGGTGACTCTACGAGCGTGTTTCGGGAGCGTCAATGGCGCGTGGGTAACGAAGTTCGATCATTACTAATATGTGCTTTGTCGCGATTTGCTCGACTCGGATGTTCTACTCCGTTCAGTTAAGTAATGAGTTTGTACTTCTCTTCTTGTTGCTCGCAGAGATGTGTATCGCAGAAACGAGGTTGAAGTCGCGAGCTACAAGACGTCATTTGCCGCAGCCGGGCGCGCGTCGGGAAATCGCTGTTCGGCAATTGATTTCAGATACTTGCTCGTCTTGCATTCTTATTCAAGCAGGGGGACCATGGGAATCCATGCCCTGACGGAAACCTGAAGTCGTGTTGTCGATCGAATGGCGTGCGCGCGTGGACTTAGCTCGAATTCAAAAGTAACGGCGGGACCGAAACGGGTGGAGTACTCCTGGTTTTCTTTGGATTCTCTGTGCTGCTGTCAATACATATTGATTAGAGATTGATTAGAGCTCGTCGCGGGAAAAGGTGCATAATATACTCAATTAGTAACTCGCGTCTAAGTATCGTAACCTTACGTTTAATTACACTCGTGATGAGCGCTGTTTGAGATCTCTGTTGTTTGTGATCTGTCGCGGTCGGAAGGTCTTGACTAACCCACTTTTTTTACGAAAGGTAGGCAAGAAGCAGATGGCGAGTAAAAATTGACCTTCAAAGATGCGCTTGCCAGAAACATTACGCGATGTGATGTGCGCGGATCACGGCTTCGACCGAAGCCGCGCTACACGGCGGCCCTTAGTCGGCGCACTTCCTGCACGCCGACCGGAGCGTGCTCGATGCGATCGGGACACTGCGGCTGGAAGCCAGGACCAGATCTTCACCCCGGGGGCGCAAGCGGGCTCGAGATCTGACTTTCTGACGACTGAGAAGTACCTGTTCTCGCTCTTCAGCAATGTTGTGCCAAAACGGAGACTTTGAATGGACGTTGCGGTGACGGCGGACGACCGAGCAGTCCGGGCTTTAACCATGCCACGGGGCTCGCTTGCCGCGAGCCACGCGTCGGGCGCTATCCTCGGCTCGCCGCCGGACGGCGTACCGTTGCCACATAGTGTTGATCCGGCGCCTGACGGATCAGCGTGTTGATGACCGCTTGACGGCTGATATTCGTTTCCTTAGCCGTCTGGTCCAACTCTTCCAGCATGGGCGAAGCACGCAAAATCCACGTTCACCCCGCGCGTCGGAGAAAAACACATTATGCGAACTGATCGGATCGAAAAGGAATCAACGCTTGGGAACATTTCCCGATGCCGCCCCCGCGTTCAGTGGAACGCAATGCACTGGAGCGGGGGCGGGGGCTCACAGGAATATCCATTTTCACCCGTTTACAGCCATTTAACCCCTTCGGAACCAAACAGGGTTCCTGGGGGCGCTTTTGCCCTTCCGCTGAACGATCATCTGACAATCGTTGCACTAGGTGCTACACTTGTAGACGTGGCAAGCGATGCTGAGAAATCCATGCGGGCCTTCAAGACGGCCTGGTTTGCAGACCGACTGGATGGAGATTTGCAATGGCAACCAAGCATAAATTCAAGAGTGACGCATTTCAGGCGATCCATTCCTCAGCCTCAGCGATGTACAAAGTGGGCGCTATCGACAAGGCAACGATGCGGAGTTTCGACGCATCCTGTCTCACCACTCCGCCTTCGCTCAAGCCTCAACAGATCAAGAAGCTCCGCCAGCGCCTTCGTGTGAGCCAGCCGGTTTTCGCCCGTTATCTCAATACCAGTGAATCGACGATTGAGAAGTGGGAAACTGGCGCCAAACAGCCGAGTGGCATGGCCCTCAAACTTCTCTCTGTTGTACAGAAGCATGGGCTTGAGGCGTTGGCGTAGTAACGTTGCCCGCCGAAAAATGGTCCGATGTAGCTTGCGCAGACAGGTAATCAGAGATTCTGACCACTGAGAAAAAGAGGCTCTCAGCTGCCAGCCCACCACGACGCGGGCCGCCTTTCGACTCGATCCGACAGGAATCATCGGCAAATCCTATGGATAATTCTTCAACTGGCACTTCAGGAACTATGGGGAACAAAGTGTTGGGTTATCCGTAGCGGAAGGGCCACACAAATTGTGGCAGGGTGAGTCAAGCAGGTACCCAGCTCGCCGCATAGAGTGCGGAGATAATTTTGCGTCTGCGACGTGCTAGAAAGTCTGTATTTAAGTCGTGCTTCCGCGTCAATGGGAGTGAAGACTTGGCCAGGCAGACCTCCCGTTTGATGACCGCGCCGGCCTGTCCCGGTAACGAGAGCGTCCAGTCTCTCAACCAATTTCACGTACATAAGCCTTCTCGCAGGCAGTTGAGCCGGGCGAGCTGATCCGGGCGCCAATACCTAAAAGTGATATTCAGTAAACCTTTAAGCGACATTCGGAAAAGTGGTTCACAATGAACTCATGAGAAATGCAAACGGAGGATGAGATATGAGTATCCTGCTCAGGTTGAAGTCCATCGTGAGGAGCGAAGAAGGTCAGGACCTTGTCGAATACGCCTTGGTTGTTGCCTTGATCGCGTTCGGTGCTGTTGCTGCAATTAAGGGCTTGTCCACCGAGATCAACGCCGCATTCAATGTGCTCAGCAGCGACCTTGCATCTTCGCTCTAGCCAACGCGTCGGCGTGACAGTGGCGCGTTGCAAGCTCAATGAGTTTCTGACGTGGGCCGCAATCCTCTTGCCCGCTCGAAGGGGGTAGGTTTCCCCGTTTCGTTTCCTACTGAGGATTGGATCAAGGAATCGCCGAGACGTAATTCCTGTCTGCTATGACAGGGGACAGCCGGTAGGGCATTTCTGTTCGCAAAAGAAGCGAGTTCCGGGCGTGTTTGGGATCCGTGCCACGGACAGTCCCCGCAGCATTACCGGGGGCATCCACACGTCCGGAGTGATGACTGACCTTCACTGCGAAACCTTGACTAATACAATGTCAGCTCGTAGAGCGTGCCGCCGCTGTTGTTGAGGCCGACGGGGCTGCCAGCGCCGCCGTAGATGGCTATTCCGATGAGCCGGTTCCCATCCAGTATTAGGCCGTCATCAGGGGTCGCACCGTCGTAATTGGCTCCCGTTGTTGCATTCGTTGCACTGAAAGTGTGCAAAACGTCGAATCGGCCGTGTTCCGTGAGGCTGAAAATTACGCCGTTACCGTTTGCACCCCCGTAATCGGCATTCGAGTAGAGAGTCCCATCCGGCCCGAGGGCTAGCGGACCATCCGGGGACGCACCATCCCAATTCTGTCCGGCCGAGTTCAAAGCGCTGAAGTCGTGCACAACTTGGACGACCCCAGGGTTCTCGAGGGAATACCGGAACACGACGCCATTGCCGTTAGTTCCGCCATAATAAGCCGACCCGTAGAAGACGCCGGGCCTTGTCTCCACCATCGGCTCGTAGCATTCGGCGCCATCCGTATTCTGGCCGCTTGTCATCGGGCTGAATGTGTAGAGCACCTGAAACTCCTGCCCCCATCGATCCATCCGGTACAGAATCCCCGAGGGGAAAGAGATAGCCGGCCACACGGCGCAGCCATAAAAGTATCCGTCTGTTCCCTGCACCAGCGACGCTGCGTGGCCTTCGCTGGCGGTGAACTGATGTAAGACTTTAAAGTTGCCCTCCCGATCTATCGTCCACGCGACTCCGCAACCCTTTGTACCGAGACAGGTGTTTTGCCCGCCAGTCCGGGTTGTGCCATAAAGGTTGCCATCATTGCCGATGACAATGTTGCGCAGCGGTCCCGCTCCGTCCTCGTTGTTGCCATTCGGCGCCGCGCTAAATGGGTGAAGCACGGTGAATCTACCGGAGCTGGTGATTTGGAAGATCGTGCCGGTGCCGTTCGGGCCGCCGGACATGGCCATGCCATAAAACGCACCGTTGGGACCAGCCGTCAGTCCATTGCCGGGAAAGGCTCCGTCCGCGTTGTCTCCATTCGCATCCGTCGCGCTGAAGGTGTGCAGGACTGTGTACCGATGCCAGACCGGGTCGAACCGATAGATGACGCCGTTGCCAAACGTGCCACCGACGCTAGTCATCCCGTAAATGGCGCCGTCCAGACCTATCGCCGGCGTCGTGTCTGGTTGAGACCCCAGAGCGCTCGTGAAGGTTGTAGCGGCTGGGGCTTCGAACTTATAGAGCGTCGAGAATGTTGTTTCCTGCGCGAGCGCGCTGCTCGCACACACTGCGGCCGCCAGGAGTGCCACCAAGACGGCGCGCCGGATAACCGATCGATTTCGCATAAGTCGACCTCCTGATGATTAGTCTTTCTTGCATTTTGGGGAGTTTGCAGGCCTGGGGGGCGCCAGCGTCAGCAGATTGCACTTCTCGTACTGAGCTGTCAAGTGAAAATCTGATCCGCTATCAAGCATCTCCTCCAGAAATCTGAACAGGATGAATGCGATAAACGCGGGTTGCTGCACGCTGCGGGTTGAGCGGGCGATTCGATCGCAAGGGCAGGTCTGTGCAATATCGAAGCGGCCGCAGCGGGCGTCCCGCATCAGCTCGTCCAGTCCGGGCCCCGGCGCGCCTTCGCGCCGGAGATTCGGTCCGTATACTCCTGCACATCTCGTAGCCGCGCTGAACAGCCATTTGGTGTGAGTCAAGAAGCTGGCTCTCCGGATGCTGATCGAGAGTGCTCGCTCTCGAGTAAATGGCGACGCGTTTCATTTGCGCCGCCCCCTACGAAGAGTTCTTATCGCTCATGCTCTTCCTCTGTGCAGATTGAATCACCCGCCTCGTCTGGGTCAGGCGAGCTTACCAGGTTGGTCCGACCGGCAGGCGAGTGTAAACGCGGGTCAAAAAGATGCCTCCGGCGACGATAGCCGAAGGTGTTTCCTGTGCGTCATTGATCCGGGTGGCGATCAGGTGTCCGTGTCTCACAATCGCAGCAGTGATGACAAAATCATCGATTTGCGGTGTCACGGTGGTGCCGACGGTGAGAGTGCGCGTGACGACCCCGGTGCCATCGCAATTCACGGTATAGGTGCCGGCCTGCGTACCGGTCACCAGAGTTCTTGCGCCAGTGGTTGAGTCGGGGGTGGGCTCGTTCACGAGGAACGTGCCGGTCAGATTGCCTTTTCCATCGAAATACCGCTTACCGAGCGCCAGGGCAACGTTTGCACCATAGGTGCCGAGGATCGCGTAGTCGCCTTGAAGGCTGGCGAGGTCAAAGCATTGGGTTGAGTCTTCGGCGGTTGCTGTGGAAGTGCCGAATAGCAAAACCGAAGCGAGCGCCGCTGCAGCGAGGGAAAGCTTCTTGAACAACATCGGGTAGTCCTCCTTGGGCCTTTCTGTGGGGGCATGTCAGCGGAACACTTTCAGCCTCGAGCTTTCGCCGGAAACTGGGCGCGCCGTCGAACAGGCAGTTGTCCGGAAGCGCGAAGCTTGGGGCAGCTCTTCGCGCTTACCAGTATTTTGGGGAACAATAGGCACTCGGGGGGGACCGACAAGTCCCTCTCTCGGTGCCAGGCGCGACTATTTTGGTATCAGCAACCAGCCGTGGATTGCATAGCTCGGGTCATACCATCGTCCGGCGACTACCCCCGCCGCGTTGACGGCGAAGGCGCCTGAGCCATAAGAGTTGCCGGGACTCTGGAGCTGGCCTGGGATCTCAAACACATGGAAATCGCCGTCGGCATCGCGCACAAAGGAGTGACTTAAATTATTGATATCCTCCACGTATCCGACTGTCGTTCCAGCCACGTTCAGGGCGTTCACCCAGGAGCCCTCGAAAGCTCCACTTCCGGAATCCGGAACGTTATAGTCTGTGATTCTGCCGTCGGGTGTGCGCAGGTACTCGCGCCCTACATTGTTTCGGTCAAAGTAGAAGCCAGCAATCACGCCGAGGTCGTTGACCAACGCGTTGCCGGTGCCGATGGCTCCGCTCAACGATCCAGGAGGGGAGAAGGTAGTGAAGTTGGCATCGGGCGTGCGCAGAAACCCGTGGTTAAAGCCGTGCGAGTCGGCGACGGTTCCCGCGATCGCCCCAAGATTGTTGATGCTGACAGCATACGTGCCCTGATAAGCCCCTGTGCCCGCCTCTGAGCTGTCAAATGTATTGATTGTGCCGTCGAGCGTGCGCAGGAATCCGTGTCCCGTGTTGTTCGAATCAACGTAGTACCCCGTCACCGCTCCCCAATCGTTGATGCTCTCGGCAAACGTTCCCTGATTGGCGCCAGCGCCTGCTCCCGAAACGTCAATCGTGACTATCTGGCCGTAAGCGGTGCGCAGGAACCCGTGGTACACATGGTTCTTGTCCTGATCCCATCCTGTTACGGCTCCGAAATCGTTGATGGCGTTGGGGCAGGTGCCTCCAATCCCGTATTCGCAGCCGTACCCTGGGTCGGGGTTGGCCCCGGGAACATCGAATTCACTGAATTTGCCATCGAAAGTGCGCACGTACCCATGGGTTCCGCCGCTGCTGTCTGTGACGTCGCCGACGATTGTGCCTTCGAAATTGATGCCCCAGACCGCGGTGCCTTGCAACTCGCCGCTGCTCGAGCCGGGCGCGACGAACGTGATGAGCTCTTGTGCGGGAGCCTGAGCAGGCATCGCCAATGCGGCAGCGCACAAGGCAAGTGCCATAAACGAAGTTAAGGTTTCGATTATCTGGCATACCTTTGGATTGGTGTGCATAATATCCTCGTTCCTCCTCCGATGTTGGGAATTTCCCAAGTTGGCTGAGGCGACTCTGGGCCTGCGGCTGCAGTTTGGTCTTTACGGAATTCCTATAAATTTCCTCGGACGATGAATTTTTATGGCGGAGAGTAAGTCCCTTGTCTTTCGCTTCGACGATGTGGAGGTTCGCGAGCGGGAATTTACGCTCATCAAGGCGGGCGAAGTGTTGCCCGTCGAACCGAAGATCTTTCGCCTTCTTCTATTCCTGCTGCACAACCCGCAACGGCTGACCACGAAGGAAGAACTTCTGAACGCGGTATGGGGCGATACCGCGGTCACGGAGAGTTCCTTGACTCGCACGATCGCGCTTCTGCGTCGCCTTCTGGGCGATGACATCCGAGAACCGCGCTACATCGCCACCGTGCCCACGGTCGGATACCGCCTCGTGTGTCCGGTCGATGTCTCTGAGGAAGATTCAACGGACCTGAATGCGTCCATCAAAAGAAATGGCCTCAATGGGAGCGATTTCGCCAAAGGGTCCGAGAATGGAACCGTTTCGGATGCCGTCGTCAACCTTCCGGCCTGGATCGACGATGGGGCTGCATGCGAGGCGATCCCATCAGGGAAATCAGATAGCAGGATTCAAACGCTCCGGCACAAGTGGCTGTTTCCCGCCGCCCTACTTGCTTTAGGGATCACTGGACTTGTGTGGTACGTGCATCGTCCTCGGCCCCAACTTCGAATTTCAGAATTTACCCAGATCACACACGATGGTCGTCACATGATTCCTCTCGGAACCGACGGCGGGAGACTCTATCTCAACGTCTATCCCGATAAGGATCCTCCATCCGAGGTGTCAATATCTGGTGGGGAGATCGTTCGGATTCCGATACCGCTGCCTGATCCATGGATAACGGACGTCTCATCTGACGGTGCCAATCTTTTGGTTATGTCCAATTTTGGACGTCCAGGGGGCATCTGGAGCGTTCAGTCTGTGGGTTCCTCGCTCCGTCACCTGATTGACGGTCATATCGAAAGCGCGGCCTGGTCTCCCGATAGGAAGTCCATAGTCTTTTCCACATCGAATGGGGATGTCGATGTGATGCGAAGCGATGGAACCGGCGCTCACAAGCTGACAAACCTGCCATATCGCGTCAACAACTTTTATTTCGAGCGACTCGCCTGGTCCCGAGACGGCAAAACAATCCGGTTCGACAGAAACAACAGAATCTATGAAATCAAATCGGACGGGTCGGGACTCCATCTGTTCCTGCCGCAGTGGCATCCGTCATCCGCGGTGTGTTGCGGTCAGTGGACCCCGGATGGAAAAGTCTTCCTGTTCTTGTCGTTTGACCCCTCCGTGAGCACCGACGTCAATCTTCAACCCAAGTCGCAGCTTTGGGCGTTCTTTGAGCATCGTGAATCGCTTCAGAGGGACAACGAACCGATTCAATTGACTTCAGGCCCGACTCGATGGGGCAGGCCCATTCCCGCCAAGGACGGGAAGAAGATCTTCGCCATGGGCTCTACTCAGAATGGTGAACTGGTCCGTACCGATGCAAAGTCCCATCAGCTCGAACCTTATCTTGGAGGCAAATCGGCTGAGGGTGTCTCTTTCTCCGCAGATGGGCAGTACATTGCCTACGTCACCTTCCCCGAGGGCATTCTGTGGAGAGCCAACCGGGACGGGAGCAACCCAGTGCAATTGACTGATCCTCCGATGTACCCGACATTGCCACGCTGGTCACCCGACGGTACACAAATCCTGTTTGCGAGCATGAACGCCGAGGGCAGATTTCAGAGCTACCTAATTTCCCGTCAGGGTGGCACGCCCCAGCTCCTTCTACCAGAAGACAAGGAAGAGCAGGGCAATCCGAATTGGTCTCCCGATGGGCAGAAGATTGTTTTTGATTCCTGGGAAAAGGCAGCGGAGACGTTTAGACGCGTTACGCGGATTCTCGATCTTCCCCGCCACCGGATCACACAGCTACCTGGAGAGTATCGGTCGCCCCGCTGGTCTCCAAGCGGCCGGTTCATCGCAGGGCTCGCGCGTTCCACAGGAGATTTGTGTGTTTTTGATCTAAAGAAGCAACAATGGTCGACGTTGCAAAAGGGGCCAATTAGTAATCCTTCCTGGTCGCGGGATGGTCTATCCATTTACTTCCTGCGCGTGTCGAGCGACCCAGGCGTGTATCGAATCCGCTCCACCGGAGAACAGGCGGAACGCATTGTCGACTTGAACGGATTTCATTTCACGTCAGTGGTAGGGGTTTGGATGGAACTCGACCCGGAAGACCTGCCGATACTGCTTCGTGACGAAGGAGGGGTTAATATTTACGCTCTGACACTCGAACAGAAATGACACTGTTCGGTAAGAACGATCCGTGAGGGGTGGCTCTTCGCTGTCGCATGGATGAACACCACGCGACCTCATTACCAACCGGAAACTGTGGCCCACATCACGCCAAGCGCTTCGCACAGGGACCGGTACAATCCGAGTCCCGCACAAGCTCGTAAGGAACCCATAAGAACGGGCGTGTGGAAAATCGTGCTTCGCCGCCCCGGATCCGTATAAGATCACTTAAATCCGTTCATTGGAGAACAAAGAAATCCACAACACGAAGTGGAAAACTTTCTAAGCCGGGTATCTGCTTGACGCACCCTACCACAACCTCTCGTGTAGCGTGGTGCATCACAAACGGCCGGTCAGGTGTTCTCCTCTATCTGTGAAGGCGCTCAACGCGTCAGCACCTCCTTCCTCTTAGCCTCGAACACCATCCACCAGCTTCATCACTTCCCTTTTCCATTCACATCCTTCGGAGTCATATCCATGCACGAACCCAGACTCTCTCTGGCCGCGCGTTCGCTCGATCTTGAGACCCTCAATTGAGAAAACCAAGGCCTATATCCGCGGAGCAAAATCACCCGTCACCCTGCGCGCGTACAATTCCGACTTTGAAGACTTCACCCTCTTCTGCCGCGCGCACTCGCTCTCCTTTCTTCCCGCAACCCCAGAGACGGTCGCTCTCTACCTCGCCGATTGCGCGAGTCGTCGCTTCAGCCACCATCACCCGCCGCCTCACCTCGATCACCAAGGCCCCCAAGGCCGCGGGATTGAAGGACTCGCCGGCATCCACGCACCACTTTGTCGTGAGCGAGACGTTGAAGGGCATCCGCCGCGCGATCGGCACCGCACAGCACGGCAAGAAACCTTTACTCACGGCCGACATTCGCAGGATCATCGCGCATTACCCGAAGAATCTCACCGGTACGCGCGATCGCGCGCTGGTCCTGACCGGCTTCGCGGGCGCGTTTCGCCGCTCCGAGCTCGCGGCCATCGATTTCACCGATGTCTCGTTCTGCAGGGACGGACTGGTCATCGATCTGCGCCGCTCGAAGACGGATCAGGAGGCAAGCGGCCGGAAGGTCGGTATTCCTTTCGGGCAGGACGCGGCGACGTGTCCGGTCCGTTCGCTGCGCCGGTGGCTGAAGGAATCTCATATCAAATCGGGGCCCGTCTTTCGCGCCATCGATCGTCACGGCAATCTCGCCCCGCGCGGCATCCATCGCGCGTCGGTCAGCTGGATTCTGAAGCGGGCTGCACGGCGCGCGCGGATGAAGACAGAGCCCCTGGGCGGGCACTCGTTGCGCGCCGGCTGCGCGACGCAGGCATCGATGAACGGCGCCAACGAGCGCGACATCATGCGCCAGACCGGGCACAAGTCCGCGGAGACTCTGGCCAAGTACATCCGCATCGGGCAGATGTTCACGCACAACGCGGCGGCGAGCCTCGGGATCTAGCAGCTCGCCGTGCCGGTCCAACCCGTTCAAAACCATTCGACGCTGTGCGCCGGCCGGCCCCGCGCCCAGCATCGTCGGAAAATCACCCCCGGCAAGCGAGGCTTCTCCAATGCTTTTTCTTCTGTCGATCATTTCTGATTTCATTGAAGTGCCGCTCCTCACTCTTCTCGATCTGTTGTTCTTCTCTGCCTGGATCTCCTTGGTCCTGATCATCCCCGATCGGATTCTCGCTCGTTGCGTGTGGGGTCTCCTCAAGGTGCTGCTCTTCGTCCTGAGTGTCCCTTATTGCGCGGCGCACTGGCTCTTTGTTCTTCCCAGGCCGATCGACTGCCAGTCGCACAGTTTTTTCTGCCGGTGTCGCGGCTGTCGCGCGCCCGAAGAAGAAATCGAGCGACTGTGGCGGTCATCCGACTAGCCAGAACGGTGACCTGCCGCGACGCAGCTGAGCTGGGGCTCGATTCGTCGAGGAGAGGTGCAGGGAGATCGTCTGCTCCAGCGAAACCGTCTTTTGCCAAGTAAGAGCTCTGAACTGGGGCCTCAATCATGAGTCCCAGCAGCCCGTCTTCGATCTTCACGCCATTCATTCACGTTTGCGATGATAGGCTCGGAATGATGCGTGGCTCGCCCTGAATGCACCAATTCAGCCCGCTGGCCTCGAAGGCAGATTTCGCGATGCCCTCCAAGCGAGCCCGTCGCTCGAAAGACCCGGGGAACGCAAACCTCATTGCAGCGAATTGGTCCCAACATGAGTTCGAGCCCCCAACCGAGCGGAGCGCGCACGCATGGGTTTACTCCTGTCGCAACGCCTGGAGCGGATCGATCTTCGCGGCTCGGCGCGCAGGAATGTAGCACGCGAGCAGTGCAAGTGCGGCGAGGAGGAGCGGCGCGCCGATCAGCAGACGCGGATCGCCGATACCGACCGTGAAGGCATCGCTAAAGGCAGAGGCGATTGCTGAAAGCACTTTGGCCAGCGCGACTGCGCCCAGGAATCCAATCGCGGTTCCTGCCGCGATCAGTGTCGCGCCCTCGCGGAGCACCAGTTCCAGCACTTGCGATTTGCGCGCGCCCAGTGCCATGCGGATGCCAATCTCCTTGCGTCGCTGGGCCACCGCGCATCCGGTCACTCCAGCCAGTCCAATTGCTGACAGCACCAGGCCGAAGATACCAATGCCGCCGAACATGCGCAGAGCAGAACGCATCGCGGCGCGTATCAGCTCAAGGTACTCGCTCAGCGTCTGCACGTTGAAGAGAGTTAAATTCGAATCCATCGAAGCCACTACGCTTCGCACCCCTCCGATAGCATCCTCAGCCGAATAACCGCGCGCAATAATCGTGACGCCTCCGCGTGGGGGGAGGGAAAAATCGCGCCAGGTGAGGGGAAGATAGGCGATGGCCTGGGTCTGGCCGCTCCCATCTTTCATGTTCGGGACCAGGCCAACCACTTCGTACTCGCGCCGGTCACCGCGAAGGTGCTTGCCGATGGGGTTGTCTTTACCAAACAACGTGTATGCAGCTTTTTCATTGAGCACCAGAGACAGCGTTGCAACGACGGCTCCGGGGGCAACGGCCGCGTCTGCATCAACGCGCTGATCATTCTCCCCGAATTCGCGCCCGGCCAGAATGGGCTCATTCAGGATGGCAAAATAGCCCGCTCCGATGGTCTCTTTAACCACATCCTTCTCAACTCGCGATGATGCGTGCGGATCGACAATCGCAAGATGAAAATCCGGATCGTCGCCCGGCAGATAGGGCGGCTGTGCGGCGAGAGCGAAACTGGTCACCGCGGGTGCGCTTCTCAACCGCTCAGGCAGCTTCGCAAAGAAAGCCTGTGATCTGTCCGGGGTATAGCCGTCCCGCACCGGATCGACGAACAGGATGGCCATGGTCTTCTGGTCAAAGTGCGTCTGGATGCTGTTACCGTTCAGGATACCGAGGACCAGAAATCCCGTGACGAGCAGGAGCAGCAGCGAGCCGGCCACCTGCGCGCCCATGGCAACATTGCGGAGGCCAAAGCGCCGGTACCCTGACAACTGCAGCGCCGCACCGTCCTTGAGTGCCGGGGCGACGTCGGTTTTTGTCGCTTGCAAAGCGGGGAGAGTACTGAAGCCGATGCCGCACAAGACAGCCAGCACCGCCGCGAAGATCGCCGCATGCCAATCGAGGGCCGTGTCGGCGCTGACCGGCGAGCCGGCGGGTAGCCGCGTATGAGCCCTCATCACCCACAGACCATACGCCATCGCGAATCCCCCGGCGCCCCCGAGCAGCGAAAGCAAGATCCCTTCGGTGATCATCTGACGGATGAGGCGGAATCGGCTGGCTCCGACAGCGAGGCGAATGGCCAGCTCCTTGCGGCGACCGGCGGTCCGAGCCAGGACCATGGTGGCCAGGTTGAGGCACGCGATGGCAGTGATGATCACCATGAGCGCACAGAAGAATCCCAGGACTTTAGGACGAAGCTCGCGTGGGATTGGCGAACGTGTGCTTGCGCTGAGCAGAACGACTCTCTTCGCCTTGTCCCGCTGCGGCGGCGCGAAAGGATCATCTTTGTCGAGACGGCGGGTGATGCCATCCAGCGCCAACTCAGCAGTATCGATGGAGATGCCTGGCGCGAGGCGCAACAGCATTTCGAACTGCTTTGCGCCGGCGTCGTGCAGAACGCCGTTGCCCAATTCCGGAGCTAGCCTGGCGGGCACAGTGGTGGGGACAAATAGCTCGGCTGGATTCTGCGTGAGAGCACCATCGAATTTGCGCGGCGTGATGCCGACGATGGTTGCGGCCTGGCCGTTGAGGTGAATCGTTTGCCCGATTGCGTCGGGATCTGCGTTGAAGCGGCTGCGCCAGTAGCGGTCGCTGATGACTACCGCGGGGGCGGCGCTGGCTTTGTCCAGATCGGCGCTGAGGAGTCGCCCCCGCTGCGCGTTCATGCCGAGGACGGCAAAATAGTCCGGCGAAACAAGCTGCCCGTAGACGCGCTCGGGCTTCCCGGTGTGGCTTTCGAGGCCAACGTTGAACTCAACAGGGTTCATCACAGCCGCAGCGCCTGCGAACAGGTCCTTCTGCTCGCGGTAGTGCTCAATGTAGGGAAAGGATGCGAAAGTCTCCGCTGTGACCAACTGTTTTGCATTGGCCACGCCCGGAAGCGGGCGCGCAAGCACCGCCCAACTCGTGCTGTAGACGCTGGTCGTGAGCCCAATGCCGAGTCCCATTGAAACGATGCCAACCACTGCATAGCCCGGCGACTTCATCAGGGCGCGGGCAGAGTAGGGCAGGTCGCGGCGCATCTCGTGCAGGTATTCGATGGGAAGGCGGAGGAGCAAATCGGCGATCAGGCGGACAAGGCCGAGCGCTCCGTGGCGCTTTGCGATGTGGGCGATAGCGTCCTCGCCCGCCTGTATCATCTCGTCGCCGAACGCCAGCTTGAATTCGTGCGGGAAGGCCGCAGCCAGCCGCCGATAGATCGGCCATGCAATGCTCATTCGGTCACCCTCGCTCTGGGAACATCGTTTGCTTTGTATGAATTGCCTGAACCAACTCCTGGAGCCGCTCGCATTCTGCGTCGAGCACACGGCGCCCAAACGGCGTGAGGCGGTAGTAGCGGCGCCGAGCGTCGTCGAGCTCAGGAGCGGGCCGGTCGCTGGACTCCTCTATCAAATCTGCCTCGATGAGCCGCTTGATCGAGCCGTACAGCGTGGCTGGCCAGAGACGGACCTTCCCGACGGTGCGCTGCAGAACTTCCTGCATGATTCCGTAGCCATGCTGTTCTTCTCCGGCGAGGGACAGCATGATATGGAACCACTGTGTCTTGAGAGGCAGGAAGGATTGGATCCTAGACTCGATCATAGAAAATATATATATTACATACTATAGATATTTGTCAAGAAAGAGTTTTCCGGGGGCTAGATGCTGGTCGGCGCCGCCTTCGCCTTCGGAAACGCGTCGCCCGGCCGCGTGTCCGGCTCGGCAAAGTCAGCCGCGCTCGTACCGCCGCGGTCTCTGTTTGCAGCGGAGCCAGTTCTTCGCCCGTTAGCGACTAGACAAAAATCATCAACAAGGCTGCAAAGACTCGCCGGCATCAACCCACCATTTCATCGTCGGAGAAACCTTGAAGGGCATCCGTCGTGCGATCGGCACGGCTCAGCACGGAAAAGATGCCCTGCTCACGGCCGCCATTCGCTTGATGATCGAGCATTGTCCGTCGGGAGCTCACGGAACTCGGGACCGAGCGTTGATCCTGACTGGCTTCGCAGGCGCTTTTCGTCGATCAGAACTCGCCGCACTTGAAACCAGTGACGTGACCTTTCAGTCCGAGGGTCTCGTCATCGATCTTCGCCGATCCAAAACCGATCAGGAAGCCGGGGGCGCGAGGTCGGAATTCCACGAGGTACCGATGAAGCCACCTGCCCGGTCCGTGCTCTCGAACGCTGGCTTACCAATATTGATAGCGGTCCGGTGTTCCGGGCCATCGGGAAAAGTGGCCGGATCTCCCATCGGCCTCTCACACCGGACTCGGTCGCCCGCATCATTCAGCAGGCCGCACACCGCGCGGGTCTGACCGGCGACATCAGCGGGCATAGCCTCCGGTCTGGCCATGTAACAACCGCGGCCCGTGCCGGAGTTCCGGAGCTAACAATCATGCGCCAGACGGGGCATCGCAGCGTCGCGACGTTGCGGAAGTACATCCGAAAGGGCGAGCTGTTTACAGTCAACGGTGCGACTAAACTCGGCCTGTGAGCTCCCGCACGTTGCGTCGCGTAAGAAATCCTTATCTGCGACCAGTTACCAAGATGCGAGAGTGTCTCGCAAGCCTCTTTAGGCCACATGATTAACACCGGGCACCTGGGGTGATCGAAGATGAAGCTCCTGATTGCCTACCGCACTCGCCCCGAACTCAGTCGCGGTTCCATGAAGACTGTTAGATTGGCTCCAGATGACTGCACAAGCAGCCCTTCCTGCGACTCCGGCGACGCGCTCAGGCCTCATCCGCATTCTCGGTCTCGGCTTCGGCCTCGCTGTCACCTTTGGTGGCACGGTCGGAGTTGGCATCCTGCGTCTCCCCGGCACCATCGCCGCCGAGTTGCGCAATTTCTGGCTCATCCAGTTCGTGTGGATCGCTGGCGGCGTCTACGCAATGCTGGGCGCTCTCTCGGTCGCGGAGCTCGGCGCCGCTATGCCAGCCGCGGGCGGCTTCTATGTCTACGCTCGACGCGCCTTCGGGCCTGGTATCAGCTTCGTCGTCGGCTGGGCCGACTGGCTCAGTAACTGCGCCGTCATTGCCTATGCCGCCGTTACCATCGCCGAATACATGGGGCAGCTTGCGCCCGACCTCGCGCCCTTCCAAACGACCATCGCGGTCTCTCTCCTCTCGCTGTTCTGTGCCCTGCACGCCCTCGGCCTGCGCCTCTCGAGTTCGGTTCAAAAAGTCACAAGCTCCTTCACTGCTCTTACGTTTCTTGTCCTTGCTGCTGCTTGCTTGTTGCATCGCTCGCCGGCTTCCGCCGCCAACCTGCCATCGCACACGAGTCCCACCCATCTACTCGTTCCCTTTGTGGCGGCATTCCGTGCGATCGTCGTCGCCTACGACGGCTGGTACGAAGCTATCTACTTCACTGAAGAAGACACCGACGCGCAAAGGCATCTTCCTCGAGCCATGATCGGTGGCGTGGCCACGATTCTCGCGCTTTTTCTCCTGTTGAATCTCGCCTTCCTGCACGTATTGCAGATTCCCGCCCTGGCCGTCTCCAAGCTCCCTGCCGCCGACGCCGCGCGGATCGTCTTCCATTCTGTCGGCGGGAGCTTTGTCACCATCCTCGCGCTGCTCACCCTGCTCAGCCTCGTCAACGCCGTGCTCCTTGGCGCGCCCCGCATTCTGCTCGCGATCGGCCGGGATGGCCTGTTTACCCGGCGCGCTGCACATGTCGGACGCGACGGCACGCCCGTTGTCGCCATGCTCATCTCTGCAGCCGCGGCGGCTCTTCTCATCGTCACCGGCCGTTTCGAAGACATCATCGCCATCGCTGCCATCCTCGTCACGGCGCTCTACTCTGTCAGCTTTATCGCGGTCATCACCCTCCGTGCGCGTGAACCGAACCTCCCGCGCCCGTTCCGCGCCTGGGGATATCCATTGACAACTCTTCTTGTGCTGCTCGGATCGCTGGCTTTCCTCGTCGCCGCCATTCACGACGATCCAACCAGCGCCATCCGCGTTCTCGCCCTTGTCGCAATCGCCGCCCCTGTCTACCTCGGGATGCGATGGAAGCAGGGCAAAGGTCTCCCAGCCTGATCTGTCGCGCCCGCAGCAGCCCTCGCAGGTCGGGTATGCAATCATCATCGAAAAGGACCGCTCCTCTTGTTTACGCAAGCCATCGTTCGCACGCCCGCCGCCAACTTCGCCGAAGGCCTCACCACCGTCTCCCTCGGTTCGCCGCGCTTCGACCTGGTGCTCCAGCAGCACTCCTTTTACTGCGATGCACTTGTCGAATGTGGCCTCGCTATCACGAAACTCGAAGCCGATCCGCGCTTCCCCGATTCCACCTTCGTCGAGGACACCGCCATTCTCACCGCGCGGGGTGCCATCCTCACGCGCCCGGGCGCAACCAGCCGCGAAGGCGAAGTCAACGCCATGCTCTCGGCAGTTCTTGCCTTCTATCCGGAGCCGCTCTCCATCGTCGCTCCTGGCACAGTGGACGGCGGCGACATCTGCGAAGCAGGCGATCATTTCTTCATCGGACTGTCGCACCGAACCAACGAAGAGGGCGCACATCAGCTCGCCGCCCACCTGGCAGCTCTTGGCTACACGTCGTCCACCATCGACGTCAGCGCAATGACCAGCATTCTTCACCTCAAGAGCGGCATCGCCTGGATCGGCGACAACACGCTTGTGGTGATGGAAGAGATGGCGGCGAATCCGCAGTTCCGGGATTTTTCTTTGATCCGAGTCCCAGTCGATGAGACCTACGGCGCCAACTGTGTGCGTGTCAACAACCGCATCCTCACAGCGACAGGCTTCCCCCGCCTTACAACAGAACTCGTCGCCCGCGGATTTCACCCTCTCGTTTTAGATATGTCTGAATTCCGCAAGATGGACGGCGGCCTAAGCTGCCTGTCGCTGCGCTTCTAGCTCACCTCGCAGTTGGGAGGTCGCCGGATCACAGGCCGGAGCCCGTAGTTCAAACCGCTCTGACATCCCGCAGTTTGAGTCGTCGGGAGCTGGCGCTCTTCGCGACGGGCTGACCGGCGACATCAGCGGGCACAGCCTGAGAGCGGGCCACGTGACAACCGCAGCTCGGGCCGGAGTACCGGAGCTGACCATCATGCGCCAGACCGGGTATCGCAGCGTCGCGACGTTGCGGAAGTGCATCCGGAAGGGCGAGCGGTTTACGGTGAACGGCGCGATCAAGCTCGGGTTGTGAGTTTTATCACGTTGCGTCGCGGAAGAAAGTCTTATCCGAAGTAAAAGGGGGCCGATTGACCATCCGTTTCTGGCGACCGGTAATGTCCCATTCTCAGATGTTAGGATCCAAGCCTGCCAAATCGCATCCCAAGACCCTAGCTGATTGTTGCTCCGGTGTCATCTCGTCCCAGGTGGAATTAATGCCATTATTAGCGGCCATAGTGCCAGGATTCGCCGTAGCCCCCACCCCCGGCCACTGCAATTGCCACTGCCTCCACCGCCAGAAGTAATCCCAACGATGCAGGGCACTGCAATCAAAATGATCACGATGGAGAGTCAAGCTTCTCAGAAGGGATGTGATCGAAGTCACAAAAGTTCTCGTTCCCGCGTCGAGTGTTCAGATCGTTCTCGAGAATTAGAAATTCCATGCGGATCTTCCGATATGACAAGAACAGTGCTTGATCTCAGGGCGCCCATCGAAAGTGAGAATGAAGAAGCGCGTGGCACACAAGACGAGTGAAGAAGAAAAGATGCAAATCATCGAGTACCTTGCCTCCCCGACGGGTCTGGAATTGGTGGCGAGCCTGGAAGGCAAGCCCGATGAATATCGGGTGTGGCTTCACATTCCTGAGCGGGGCGGGGTTTTCAACGCGAAGATTTCCGCCGCGGAGATTCGGCGGGTGATGAAGCAAATCGAAGATGTCTCGCGGAAGCGCGGCTGGATAGAGGCGATCCCAGTTCGCTGCACGTTGACCAGACGGATTGCAAATGAGAGAGCAGATGTTCGGATGCAAGTGGCGAACTGCCCGGTCCTTGAAATCCAATCGGCGGCTGACGAGTTTGACCACATGTTTCCGGACAATTCGCCGTACGATCCGGTCAAGACGTTTCCTGATCTCACACCATTGGCCGGGCGGTTTGTCCTGGAATTTACCCCGCCTTACGAACTTATGAAGATGGGATATGGACGTGTCGCCGCAATCTTTACGGCTGAGGAGCCGAGTTCTCAGATTGGTGTGTTTCCTAACCTGGGCACGAGACCTAAGTGGGCAATGACCGTTGTCGTAGTCGTTGAATCGCGCGGTGAATTGTCCTGGTTCCCCTTCTATTTTCACTACTTCGTAGGACAAGATGGCAAAATGGGCATGAAGAACGGGATCAGCTGTTTGCCGCAGCAGATGTACGAGGATACGGAAAGCCAAACGATGGCCTGGAACTCTGTGCGGGACTGGTTTGTCGCTCCGTGTTGGCATGCTCTAAGTTGCATGAACATCCGCAAATAGGGACAGCTCATGCGGAGCGAACAACCGTTCTCGATTGCCTGAATTTGATTCTGTGCGATCTGCTCGAACAAGCCAGTCTGCAACAGCGTTTTTGATGCTGTAAACTGTAAATAGCTCTATATAATAACGATAAGCTAGTTGATTCGATGCGTCGAATCGTGGCGAACTCGCGGCGGACTCTGGATTCCAGTCGCCTTTAGCGATGAACTGCTCCCGCGTTCGCGGGCCGCTTGCGCAGAGTCGCTAAAACGTCATGCATATATATGGAATGATCGAAGTCGAAAATTTCCTTCAAGATCAGCTTGTTGCGTTGATCAACTCGGTTCATCCACGGGACTGTCCGAAAGAGTTTCCGTCTTACCAATCCTCAATGAGTGCCTAGCGCTCCATGAGAAGATCGGAACAGGTTCGGAGTTCTTTCGGCCTAGATCTTTACCAAAAAAATGAAACCCTCAAACCGAGTTCCAGTCATTCTTGCCATGTACTTTGTAATGGTTGCTCACGTGGCGGCGCAGCAGGCACCGGACTCGGACGAGAAGCTTGCCTCCGACTTTTGGGCATGGCGAGCCCGAACCGCGCAGTATACGAACGATGACATTACCCGGATGGAGCGTCCTGCCGGTGTGATGCGTGATTGGTCAGCTACCTGCGTCGAAAAGCAGCGGCAGGATTTGGCCAATTTTGAGGAACGCTGGAAGAAGCTCGGCGACAAGGGAGCCCCGGTCTGGAAGCAGGTCGATCACCGACTCCTGGTGTCGGGATTGGCTCGAGTGCGATGGGAGCTGGACGTTCTCGATCGATGGCAGCGCGATCCGAATTTCTATATCGATCAGACGTTGACGCCTGTCGGTGAAGCGCTCACCGTCCCCGGACCTTATGACGAGGGACAAAGTCGGGAAATACTAACGCGCTTGAACAACATCCCAGCGATCCTGGAAGAAGCGAAGCAGAATCTGTCCTCGCCTCCAGCACCGTATGCCCAAATGGCGATCGAGTCTCTGGCCGGCATTCGGCAAAAACTGGAAACAATGGCGACCACGCTGGCGCCGCACACGACGGTTCCGGCTGCAACCTGGCTTGCCTCGGCGGACGCTGCTGCGACCTCACTCGAACAGTACAGAGCGTGGCTCGAAAAGATTCTGCCAAGCCTTTCCGGTCAGGCAGCAATCGGACGTGAAAAGTATGTTTGGTTCCTGCGCAACGTTGCCCTCATGCCATATGAGCCGGAACAGTTGGTTTCATGGGCGGAGCAGGAGTGGCACCGGTCTGTTGCGTTTGAGGGACTGGAGCAAAACCGAAACCGCTCCGTGCCGCCGTTAGCAATGGCCGCGACCACGGAGGAATTCGTAGCGCGCAATGAGAGAGCTGAACTGGCGGTCCGAGAATTTCTGGATCGAAGAGGAATCCGAACTCTGCCTGAGTGGTTGCAGCATTTCACGCTGCGACCGGTGCCGCCCTATCTCGCCGCGCTTGGCGATTTCCTTGAGATGGACGATTTCACCTCGCCCTCGCGTCTCGATCAGAATGGAATACGCTACGTAGCTGCGCCTTCGCCCTCTGCGGGATACTTCTGGGTCGCCGATGCGAAAGACCCCCGCATTCAGATTGTGCATGAGGGAACGGTTGGACACTACGGACAGCTCTGCGTCTCGTGGAAGAACCCCGATCCGATACGCCGTCACTACTACGACTCGGGAGCCAATGAAGGAATTGGCTTCTACTCGGAAGAAATGATGCTGCAATCGGGGTTGTACGACGATAGCCCCCATACCCGCGAGATCGTCTACAACCAGATGCGGTTGCGCGCATTGCGCGTGATTGCGGATGTGAAGCTGGCGCTGGGGACGTTTACGCCGGAGGAGGCCGTCGATTTCATGCAGCACAACGTCCCGATGAGCCAAGAGGATGCAAGGGCCGAGGTCGTGGAGATGGGCGAGACGCCCGGGCAGAAGATCTCGTACCAGATTGGAAAACTGCAGATCACGCAGATGCTGTCGGAGGCGCGAAACAAACAAGGTGCGCAGTTCAGTCTGCGAGATTTCCACGACTACGTGTGGCGGAACGGGAATGTACCCATTGCGCTGCAGAGGTGGGAATTTCTGGGGATGGATGATGAGGTGCGCGAACTCGACCGTCCGTTTTACGATCAACATTCCTGAAGTGTGCGGCACCGAGAGACGCGCAGTTTTGAGTTGCTTCTCAACAGGATTGCTTCATCCTCAAGCGTGGATAGGTTGAGAAGACATTGTTCCGGTCGAGTCACGCCCTAGCGAGAAGTAACCGCCGAATTGGGGTGTCCCGGTTACATTCCGCATCGGCCATCTATGTAGTCAAAGTCAAGAGAAAAGCACAGAATTCCTGGGCGCGCACCGGAGGGCGCGCAATTGGTCTGATCAGGATCTGCCTCTACGCAACAGTGCCTCTCGGCTGATGATTCCTGCATCAAGCAGAACCACACATCCATTGTAAGCGTCAGACCAAGTGCAAGGATGAGGTTTTTGCGACCCAGGCTGCAGGAGTAAGATCTGCGATGTGCTGAAGGGGTGCGTTCGCAAGCCCGGGTAAGATGTCGGCGAGGTAATCGCGCACCGGGATTTTGAGACGGCGGCAGCTTTCGATCACGGAGAGGATAGCGGCCACTCGCGGTCCAGCCTGCTCGCTTCCGATGTGGATCCAGTTGCCTCTGCCGAGGGCTATAGGCCGCATAGAGTTCTCAGCAAAATTGTTGCTGAGCTCCAGTTTGGGATAATCGAGGAAGCGGGTCAGCTTCTTCCAGAGGGCAAGCGTGTATCTGCAAGCCTGACCCGGCGCGCTGCTGGGCAGCACCGTCTTGCTCATATCAAGGATGTGAGTGCGGATTTCGTCGAGCAGCGGTGGAGCCTTCTCGTGGCGTAGAACGTGGCGTGCGGCATCGTCCATCTTTTCGTTTCGCGCTTGAGCATCGATCGCGAATAGCTCGTTTATCAGTTCAACTGCACGAACGGACGCGCCATCCTGTTTATTGAGTTTGACCGCATCCACGAAGTACCTTCTGGCGTGAGCCCAACATCCCGCATGCACCATCTTCGGACCGCCCACGCGATCATATGCAGCGTAGCCATCTGTTTGGAGAAGACCTTCGAAGTTGCCGAGGAAGTTCAGCGGGCCCTCGCGTTTGCGGCTCATGCGGAAATCAAAAACCGTCATGCCCTCCGGCGTCCCGTACTGCCAGAGATAAGACTGATGGTTTGTGCCGCTTCCGTCATGTGTCTGTACATCGACCGGAGTTTCATCCGCCTGGATGTAGGTGCCGGCAAGCAACTGGTTCCGCATCGCTCCGGCTACCGGCATCAACATCTCTCCGATGGTCATCACCCAGCCGCACATCGTAGCCCTGCAGATATCGATGCCCGCGTCACGCAACAAGGCTACGCTTTGCCGAAACAGTGGGCTGTGGTCACAGTATTTGTTCACCACCGTATTGATAATCACTCGATCCGACACCAGGCTTTTATCGATGATCCGGATAGGAAGAGTCGCCGCCGTCACGCCTTGCTGGGGACAGGTTTTGCAGGCCCTTTTCTCGCGCTTGGTCACCTGCACGAAATACCGCGCCGGCTCGACATCCAGCACTTCGCTGACTTCGTAGCCGATCACTGTGGTCTCAGCGCCGCAGTTGCCGCATACGCACTGCTCCGGAGTGCAGGCAATCACCCGTTCCACACGGGGAAGATTCGCGGGTAGAGTCTGACGTCCGGGATGCTTGCGCTTCTTTTGTTCAGTAGCAGGTGGCGGGGCCTTGCGCTCGCTTTCGACGGCTACTTCTTCCTGACTAACCCCGGGCTCTTGCTCCAGTAATTCCAGTTGCAAATTGCTTAGCTTCTCGCTGCTCGGTCCATATTTCTGAATCCGCACCAAACGAAGACGCTCTTCGAGGACCTGGATCTTCAACCGTGCATACTCGAGCTCTCTGTTCTGCGACGCAACCTGCTCCTTCAGCTGCGCGACAACCTCAGCCATGAAGGGTTCCGAATGAGGAAGAGTAGGCTCAGAAGGCGTGCTCACGATGTCTTTTAAATAACATAAGTTCTTGCGGATAAATGAGCGAAATATCCGGTGTTTATGCGGTTGTCAGTGACTCTGTTGGTTCTTGCACAGGAGGCTTGCGATACCACTTCCGCCGCTCGGTCTGTGCCAGATCAATGCCCCCCAAAAGCAGCGCCAGTTCCTCGTGACTCAGCACGATTTTCTTCACGCCGCTGTCTCTCTGGGGCCAACGAAATCTTCCGCCGTCCAGCTTTTTTCCACATACCCAAAGCCCGCTTCCGTCATATACCAGGAGCTTCAGACGATTGCGTCGCGCATTCGTGAAAACAAACACATGGCCGCTTTCCGGATCGCAGCCCAGATGATCGCGTACCAGCCCGTAGAGGCCATTGAAATTCTTGCGCATGTCCGTCGCGCCGGCTGCAACATAGATCCGCGTCGCCGGTCCAAACCCGAACACCGTCTACACCCTGTCCAATATGCTCAGCAGACGTTCCAATGTTCCCGCATCAAATCCGCGGCATACTTCGATCCGACGTCCGCTTCGTAGCTCAACGACAAGAGCACCATCGTGCTTGGCGAAGCCCTTGACTTCCCGCGCAGCGGAGGGAACCACTTCGACCGGAACAAAAGCACTGCCTCCCGCCTGACGCCCACCATGCACGCGCCGACGATATTTATCCAGCGTCCCTACCGCCAGGCCACGCTGTTGGCAAAAAGCCGCCCGCAACAATCCACTCGATTCAAACTCGCCGACCAAGGCTTGGACTTCGGCAAAACTACGCCGCCTGTGAATCACTCCCACTTCGCTCATTGCTCCAGTGCAACACTAAACACGAAGCAACAACAGCGTGCGTTGCTCAGACGGATACCATCCATTTGCTGTCTGAGACTTCGAAGAGTCCGCACAGAAGATTGAGTTTGTGTTCTCTGCCAGCCCCGAAACAATCCAACGGGAGCCTCCGGAGTTTTCACTCCATCGCACAGTGGCCGATCTGCGGGGCCTGGCAGTCTGCGCATCGGAATAATCCTGGTGTTTTTCATTCCGAGTAGAGGAGTCTCTTCAGCCGGCTTTAGGCTTTCTTTGGCTGTATCCGCCGTTTCCAGC
The DNA here is from genome assembly GCA_963745845.1 of uncultured Acidobacteriaceae bacterium. Taxonomy (GTDB): domain Bacteria; phylum Acidobacteriota; class Terriglobia; order Terriglobales; family Acidobacteriaceae; genus Telmatobacter. The sequence goes on from CAVUZE010000008.1 coordinate 2,850,331, forward strand.
TTCGTGCCCGTTTAAGTCCACCGTAGCTTGCCAAGAGTCTCCCCCCTCACGGACCCCGCCGTGCAGATTTCCCGCAGCGGGTTCTTCAGGCGTGACTCCCCTCACCCGCCCAAGAATGTGTGATCCGGGGTAGCAGTAGCGGATGCTGCTGTACGAGAGCACTATACCTCTCCCACGTCAACGGCCGCCCACGCGTGCGACGACTCAGCCATTCCCGCCATGTACGGCGGACACGCCGATAAAACTGCATGATGCAGCAGTAATTCGACGGGCGCCCGTAATACTGGTAATGGCCGCGGAGTTTCGCATTCAGGGCTTTCTGCTGTTCGCTCACAGGCTCGTGCCGGTGCTGTTTACACCAGTCAGCGATCGCCTTCAGCCCTCTGCGGAGCCGTTTGGCAATCGTTCTCACATGGACTGCGAACTTGCCCTTCCGGTTGCGGGCACACAGATGCGTGAATCCGAGGAAGTCGAAGGTTTCAGGTCGCTTCCCTTGCTTCTTCGCATTCCTCGCTGCATCGCGCCCGAATTCAATCAGCCGTGTCTTCTCCGGGTGCAGAGTCAAACCGTATTTCTCAAATCGCTTCGGTAGGACCCTCATCACTTTTTCTGCGTCCTCCCTGTACTGGAAACACAGGATGGCATCATCAGCAAAGCGAATCTCATAAGCTTCCCCTTTCAGATGGGGCTTCACCACTTCCTCGAACCACACATCGAGTGCGTGATGCAAGTAGATATTGGCCAGGAGCGGACTAATCGGCTGCCCCTGTCCCGTCCCTGTTTCGCTCATGAACAATTTGCCGTCTTCGATGACTCCGACCTTGATCCATTTCTGAATCAGGCGGAGCACGCTGCCGTCACTTACGCGCGTCTCCACCATCTCGATGAGAATGCCCCGTACAATTTTGTCGAAGTATGATTGGATGTCCAGCTCCAGAATCCATTCCGTGGGCCGGGTAAAAGTCACCCGTCTCACTTCGTCCAGAGCCTGATGTGGACTGCGTCCGGGCCTAAACCCGTACGAGCAATCGAGAAAATCCTGCTCGTAGATGGCATTCATCAGATCCACCACCACTTTCTGCACGATCTTGTCCTCAAGGCTGGGAATCGAGATGGGCCTCTGTTTCCCGTTCTCCTTTGGGATATAGACTCGGCGCAGCGGTTGTGCCTGATACTTGCCTGCCACGAGCCGCCGATGCAGCTGGCGGATGTTCTCCTCGGAGTTGGTCTCGTACTCTGCATACGTGACCCCGTCGATCCCGGCGCTGGCATTCTTTCGCAGACTCCGAAATGCCTCATACAACTTCTCCACTGTGATCAGGTGAGCGATGGAGTAAATCTGTCGCTTCGGATCTTCTTTGGCCAGTTCAGCTATTCTGTCGATGTCTGCGCACATAACGATTCGAGTTCTGAGTCTCGATATGTCTCCTTTCAACAGATTCGTACGCCTGCTTCCCCCTTCCCTCCAGTGGGTCTCGTGGCCGCTCCTTTCGGAAGCCCTGCGGTTCCCCACCTTCATCGGTACTATGAGGTTGTAAGACTGCTCTGCCATCCGTCCGTGCTTCCTTCGGTCGACCCTTGGTTGCACATTTCCTTCAAACCCTCCGAAGGCGTTCCTCCTGGGGTGAAGAAGATGGGGAGCTCTCTTGGGTTCCCGGCCAGCCTCTTCGGAAACATGCCGTGGGCTAGAGACACCGCCGATTTCAGCACACCCTCGCATAGCGGTTGTTGCCGAATGCTGCCTTCCGCCCCATGAATAACGTCGGCATCGGAACAAAAACCGATTTCGGTGCTGATCCTCACGGCCTGTTTCCTTGCTGTGTACGCTTCGCACCCACCAGTCGCCCGGTGAGTGGCAACACTCGCTACTGACCTGTCTGCTCGACTTTGGTCAGACGGGATTTGCACCCGTTAGGCTGGATTAAGAGGTTTCCTTGACTCATCGTCAGTTCCCCCCCTTCCGAGCTTTCCCCAACGCGATCATGGGCAGGTTTTTAGGCTGCCACCGTGCCTCCGCGTTCTTCGGCAGGCACGAAATCCTGTTTTCTGCGTTCTACCGCAACCATCCAGGCCACCATCTTCCTGGCTACGGCCAGCGTGGCGCGGTTGCGATTGCCCCGCTGTTTTTCCTTTTCGTAAATCAGGCTCAGTTCAGGGCTGTATCTCGGTGCCAGCTTCGCGGCTTCCACCAGCACCTGCTGGATATGCTTGTTGCGCTGCTTGGAAATCGGTGTGCGTACCACCTTGTCTGCTGAACGCTTCTCGGCTCCGCACAGTCCGCAATAGCTGATGGCGTTTTTGATCGATTGGAAGCGTGCCACATCCCCGATCTCCAGAACCCAGGTCAGCGCAGTAATCGGACCCACTCCGGGAACTGTCCTTAAACGCTTCAGCCTCTCCGACAGCAGCGGGTCGCGCTCCAGAGAACTCAACAACGCATAGTCCAGCTTCTGCGATCAATTGATCGTCTCCCGGCTCAGCTTTAACAGCGGCCTGACACAGTCGATCTCTTCGTTGCCTGACATCAACTCGGTGAAGTAGCCCACCTTGTGCAATCGCTGCTTGTTGAAACTCGCACCGGTCTCCATCAACAGACCCGAGATCCGGTTCTTCATCTGAACCATCTGCTTCACAAGCAATCCGCGATAGCGCAGTGTACGCCGCCGGTCGCGGATCTCGGTCGATGTCATGTAGCACTCCGGAAGGAAATAACATCGAAGACAGTCGGCGATCTTGCTGGCATCGATCTTGTCGTTCTTCCTCTTCGCTGCGGCAATGGCCCGTAGCATCAGGGGATGGGCTCCCTTCACCTTTTCGGCATGCGGAAGCAGGTGATCGTAGATCCAGCCGGTGAAGATCGTCGCTTCCATGGCTATCATCCGGGGTTGGGGGAGGGTTTTGATCCAGGCATCAAGTTCACGCCGCGTCGATCCGATCTTGCCTTCCTGATGGATCTTGCCGGCCGCGTCCTTCACGCAATAGCTGATCGTCTCCTTGTGAACATCAAGTCCGATGTAGTACATAGTGTCTCGAGGAGCCTCCGTGGGTAGTTCTCTGAATCAGCGCGCAGCTGAGTTCAGCCTTTGTAACACCCCGTGCTCCTCACTGACTTAGCATTCAAACAATCCGGGCAGAACCCCGGACACGCCTGGGTCTTTGGTCTGGAAGCGGGTACAACTGGGATCGCAATCGGGCAACTATGGGGTATATCCGTTGGCAGCCGGAAATCCGCAGCCACGTCGAGTACTTCATTGGCATCCCTCATTTTTCGTCGCGCCAAAGTTCTTACTCGCACCTCCGCGATGCTAAACTCCCGCAATGGCTACGCCCGCCCCCGCTCCGCAAGACACAGCGCGATCCGAAGCCCGCCAGGCCTATCTCTACTTCGGCCCCCTCACACTTCTCGTCTATCTGGTCATTCCGCACAGCTGGATGCTCGACATCGTCACGTCCTACATGCTCAAGAACCAGCTCCATGCCACGGCCACTCAAGTCTCACTCTTCCGTCTCTTCACAGCCCTCCCAGTTTATTTCTCCTTTCTCTTCGGGCTCGGCCGTGACCTCTGGAATCCCTTCGGCTTGCGCGACCGCGGCTTCTTTCTCCTCTTCGCACCTCTGAGTGCTGCGCTCTTTCTATGGATGGCGTTCACCACGCTGTCCTTTGCCGGACTCTTCACCGGCATGTTTCTCGTGATGCTGACATTCCGTTTCGTCTCGGCTTCCTATCAAGGCTTGCTCGCGCTGGTCGGGCAGGAAAAATTGATGTCCGGACGGTTAAGCGCTCTCTGGAACGTCTTCACTTACGTCCCCTTTTTCGTAGGTTCGTTCGTCTCCGGATACGCGACCGAGCACCTGCGACCGCGCGAAACCTTTCTAATGGTCGCCGCGCTGACCATGTTGATTTTACTGTTCGCCTTCTGGAAGCCGCGCGCTGTCTTCAGCGATGCCTATAACCAGCCCGTCGCCAAAGGTTCAAACCTTTTGGGAGATGTTCGACGACTCCTGAAACATCGTGCCATTTATGCGCCGATCCTGATCATGCTCATGTTTCAGTTCTCGCCGGCATCCAACACACCACTCCAGTACTATCTGACCGATCGCCTGCATGCCTCAGATGCAGTGTATGGAAACTTCAACGGCATTTTTCTCGCCTCACTCATTCCGGGTTTTCTACTGTACGGATGGCTCTGCACGAAAACCTCGCTCCGCACTTTACTATGGTGCGGGACAGCTATCGCCATCCCACAGATGGTTCCATTGCTTTGGGTACGTTCGGCCAGCTCCGCGTTGATTGCTGCTGTCCCCATCGGACTTATGGGCGGGCTGATCGCCTGCGCAATTTACGATCTCGCCATGCGATCGTGCCCTGCGGGCATGCAGGGCACCCTTATGATGCTGGTCGATGGAGCCTTCCTGATCGCCATGCGCGCCGGAGACTTGCTCGGTTCGAAAATCTACACCAGTTTTCCCGAACGCGGCTTCCTCTATTGCGTGATTGTCACCTCCGCCATGTACGCACTGATTCTGCCGCTCATGCTGCTCGTGCCGAAAGACCTCACTGTCACTGTGGACGGCGAGCGGAACCCCGCCATGGAAGCTGCCATTCTGATGGAGACCGCATGAATTATTTTGATAACTCCGGGCGCGACGAAAGCAGGTTTCGGTACATCGTCACCTCTCGATTGATTGAGTAGACCCCATGGGAATGGGGCCCACGGCGTGGGGCAATAGAGATAGCAAATTCCCGCCAGAATTGTAAAGCCACCCACGCAACCGGGGCTCCTGCCGCTTCGTTCTCACCCTCCAACCGAAAGTTGCACTATTTTCAATTGACGGATTGCCCACAACCCAGGAGTAAACTGCATCCGCAGCCTATGGCGAAGGGTTTTCGATTCCGAGTGGTCCTCATTCTTGCTTGCCTAATGGTCCTTTGCGCGGCGAGCTACGAGGCTTGTGCAATTCTCTACGACCGCGTGATGAAAAGGTCTGAGGCGTGGCACCTTAAGGTTGAGGAAGTACCGAGCACTCATCCGTTGCAGTTGAGGATCACTATGGACGCGGACCAGGGCTTCATGGTCATTCGGAGCGTGACAACGAGGACACGTGGCAGAGAGTTGAACGTTCAGTACCACCTTGCATTGTCCGGACTTGCGGAGCCAAGGCAGTATTGGGGGAAGGCGTATACGTTGACGGTCCCCGATTCGGTAGTGACCGTTTCATTCGGCCCTACTTTGGAGACGATTTGGAAACGGACCAACTCAGGCGAGTGAAACTCGGGCAAATTGTGATGAATCCCCTTGAAGACCCATATCGAACTCGCAGGAGGTGTGATCGCAATGGAACGCTCCTTGACCAGTGGAACCATGTGCTTTTGCATCGCGACTTGGAGCGTTTCATCAGTGAAGGTCTGGCTGAACGCGACTTGGCACTGGCTCAACTGCTCAACTCAATCGAATGAATTGAAAAACTCGTTGCCAATATCTCCGCGGATCGGTTAATTCTCTCCCCAGGGGAGGTCATTCATGCGAACGAAGAAACTGGTTTGCCTTCTAACGGCTTTTGCCCCAATGGTGTGGGCACAGTCCTCAGGATCACATTTTGACGGCACGTGGACCACGACAATGGCTTGCGATGCGAGTAGTCACATGCCAGCCTACCAGTGGACATTTCTGAGCACGATTGCCAACGGCAGCTTCCATGGCCAGCATGGAGCGGAGCACGGTCCCGGCTACCTCATAATCGACGGTCCCATTAATAACGACGGCAGCGCTAAACTGCACGCCAAGGGCACGGTGCAGGCAGGGAAGGCAGGCATCGTAACCGAACTCAAAGGCAACAAATACGACTACTATATCGAGGCCAAGTTCACCGATACGACGGGAACGGGAACACGCGACAAAGGTGCGGGAATCCTCGGCCGCCCCTGCGACTTCCATTTTACCAAGCAGACTGACTCGAATGCCGCGCCACCAGCTACCCCGCCGCCTGCACTGTAGGGTCTCCCCACCGCGCACGCCGGGTTTCCTCGTCGTCAGCCAACGCAATGCGAGAGCGCGCAACGCGAACCGTCTTAAACCCGCATAATCCGGTACGGGCTGCTTGTTTGGGGGATGATCCCAAGGGTTAGAGATCAGTACAAGGAAATCGGCTTCTCGACTGCTTGTCGTGATTTCCGGCTCTGGTTGGATGACCCGCCATACTGAAGTAACCCAAAAAATGGCAAAACGGCGGTTATCTCCGGACAGGCCACGTCCGCCCGCGATGTTGATCCCAAGGCGCCAAGCGGATCAATCGTCCGGCTCAACTCTCAAGAGATCGATCTGCGCAGTTGGATCAGAGGCAATCCGCCCGCGATGTTGATCCCAAGGCGCCAAGCGGATCAATCGTCCGGCTCAACTCTCAAGAGATCGATCTGCGCAGTTGGATCAGAGGCATGCCGCCCCAAGAGTAGGGGAGTAGGGCGATTGCAATTGTGAGGCACAGGCCGCGAAGGTGCGGCCCGTGCTTCGTCGTGGAAAGTCCAGGCCCGGAAGCGGCTTTCACGATGCCACTGCCGCCGCGTATGCAGGTAGTGGCTATTTGCAACCAATTACGACGTTATTCGTCCCTTGATTAAGAACTGAGTCGCTGGACTGAGCGCAGATGACGAGGTCGTGGCTTGTCGACGGGTCGAGATAAATGTCAGCAAGGCCAGCAGTCGCATCCGGCGTGTAGCCGTTGAGGTCGTTGCCGAGCAGTACGCTTGAAGTGCTGCCGCGGAGACCTATGCCGTCGTAACCCGAACCGGCGATTGTGTTGTTCAGGACTGCAGTATTCTTCGTGTTGGTCGCGTCAATACCATCCGACATTACATTTTGAAGCTCGATTCCGTTGTTCCAGATCGTCGCGTGGATCCAAGGATTTGTTGAGCTATCAGACAGCAGAATGCCCGCAGCCCCGGCTGCCGTGGTAACGAACTGGTTATCGTGAATCAGGTACTGTGAGGGGCTATTGGGTACAAAGACTGGCTGCCAAGGAATCACCCACATGCTGTAGTAGATTCCTGTGGAATCATTGTTCGAAACATTGAAAATCGAGCCCTCCGAGCCTTCCAGGTCCATACCAACATACAGGTTTTCAAAGCGATTACCGGCCGATGGGGAACCGCCAATAGTCATTTGGCTCGAATGGAGGAACCCGTCTTGGGAAACGCCGTCGATCGCCGATTTAAAAGAGCTGTTGCGAACAGTAAGTGAACCGCTCATTAAGTAATAGTCAAAGGGAGTTGAGCTGCGCGGAAGCTCGCCGGTGAAGATGATCTCGTTGACAACATTGAATCCGATACCAAAGCCGACTTGAATGCCAAAGCTGTATGTGGAATTGTCGGGCAGACTTAGGGGTCCTCCGTTCGATTCTCCGCTCCTCTCTTTGGCTCGCGCCTGAGAAAGCAGACTATCTATCAGCCGGAATTAGAAGACTGCTGTTTCATGCCGCTCTGCCCATTGCGGCGTATGCGGTGATGCATCGGACGTTTCGGATCTCGGGCCCACCTTCGGTACGAGTAGATGCCAGCAAAGGTGGGCCCTCCAAGGCTCGGAATACGGCACTAATGTGGGGTGCCAAGATCAGTGTGCGGTCCGCCACAATTGGCGGACATTGGGAATATTCTGATCAGACGCGTGATTTCACTTCCTGCCTCGGCTCTTGCTTCGCATCGGCCCTTAATTCCTTGGGAACTTCGATGACTCCGAGTTGCGCCATCATCGTCGCCAGGTTCCAGTTCACATGAACTTCGGCGATCTTGGAACCTTCGAGCCGGTAGATGGATATGCCGTCGATGGTCACCTTGCGGTTGGTGGGCTCCATGCCGAGGAACGGACCTTTGTGAGTTCCGTGGGCTGTCCAGTGCACGACGACTTCATTGCGCTCGGCGATGGTGTCGTCGATGGTAAATTTTAGATCGGGAAATGCCTTGCGGCTTGTCTCGATGTGGTTTTTGATGTTTTGGATTCCAGGGTTCATGTTAGGGAACACTGGATCGTGGAAGCGGACTTGGTCTGTGAGGAGTTCGGCTACCTTGTTGAGGCTTCCCTGGTTCCAGCATTCTTCCACAAACCTGCGGACGATTTGCTTGTTCACATCGGGCGAATTGTTCTGCTGCTGCATGTTCGCCCTCCTTTCCATGGCCGGGAATTATAGACCCGATTTTGGAGCGTTACACTGCGCTCAGAGTGCGATCTGTGGAATACTTTCGGGGCGTTTTGAGAACAGCGAGACATCCCTTTGACTAATCTGGCGCTTAGACTCTTGCTTGACAGATAAGCACATTTCCTTTTGTTGGACCAACTAGTTCAGGGACGCTGCGGAACGACATAGAAAAGAATGGCAAAGTAGTGGGCTACGCTGCCGGCCAGGACGAAGACATGCCAAGTGGCGTGGAAGTAGCGCAAGCGATCCAAAGCAAAGAAAGCGATGCCCAACGTGTAAGCCAATCCCCCCGCGACCAGCCATATCATCCCGTGCCAGCCGATGGCCTGGAGTAGCGGAAGGGCCGCAAAGACCACGACCCAGCCTTGGAACAGGCAGACCAACACCGACGCCACGGCAAACCGGCCGACAGCCAGGCTCTTGAAGATCACACCTGCGACGGCCAGTGCCCAGACAACGGCAAAAAGTGCCCAGCCCACAGGTCCACGCAGCGAGACCAGCGTAAAAGGCGTGTAGGTCCCAGCAATCAGCAGGTAAATGGCCGAATGGTCGAGAACCTGAAAGAGATGCCGTGCCCGTGTTCGCACTAGCGAGTGGTAGAGCGTGGAGCACAGGTAAACGAGAACCAAGGTTATAGCGAAGACGGCGCAACTGACGATGAGCCAAGCGGTTCCCCGCGTTGATGCGGCGACGAGGTACATCCCGCCCGCCACAGCAAGAGCGGCTCCGATCCCGTGCGTGATTGCGTTAGCAAGAATGTCGCCCAGTTTTGTTTGGGTTTGCACAGGTCGATGATAGTCCGCGGTAGACCCAAGCCCAGGACCACCAGTTCATGGCGGCCGTCCAACGCTGCGGAGTCTTCACGCTGGCCATGCCGAGGCGTTCGTGTGAGTGATCTGTCTCCAATTCATCGTTCCGAGCGAATGACCCGCCATGCGGAACCCTGAAACAGAAAATCGGGGTTATTCCGTATCGCCCACCAGAACGAAGCCGCAGGCGCCGCGGACGCTACGGTTTTGGCCTTCGAGTAGGTTTCAGCCGATGTAGGGTTTGGGTCACAAGGAGGTACTTGTGACCCATTTACGCAAGATCATGCTGGAAGAACTCCAGCGCCGCAACTACTCTGACGGGACGATCCGACGCTACCTGCACATGGTGGAAGACTTTGCCCGTCACTTCGGCAAGTCACCGGACAAGCTTGGCCTGGAGCATTTGCGCACTTATCAGGCCTACCTGCTGAAGACGCGCAAGCTGTCGGTCGGCAGCGTTGTTAACCACGTAGCTGCGCTGCGCTTCCTGTATGTGCGCACGCTGAAGCGTCAGGAGTTCCGCGAGTTCCTGCCATATCCGAGAGGGCATCGGCGACTGCCCGGCATTCTGAGCAAGCAGGAAGTCGAACGGCTGATCGATTCCAGTTCCAACCTGTTCAGGCGCTCGCTGCTGATGGTTCTCTATGGCACCGGCATGCGCCGCAGCGAAGTTGCGCATCTGAAGCTGCTCGACATCGACAGCCGGCGCATGATCATCCGCGTAGTCGAAGGTAAGGGCGGTAAGGACCGCGACCTGCCGCAATGAGCCAGTCATTGCTCGAGACGCTGCGTGCCTACTGGCGCTGGCGCAAGCCGCTGGTATATCTGTTTCCGTCGCGCCACTCGAAGGAACCTGATCAACCTATCTCCGACAAGGCGGTATGGCTTGCCTGTAAGGAAGCCGCACAAGAGGCGGGTATTCGCAAGCGCGTTACACCGCACACGCTGAGGCACTATGCCGGGTCCCGAACTATTCCGGGTGAGCGCATTTTCGCAGCATTTAATACGTAGTTCGGTGTAAATCTTCCCGGCATAGTCCGACGGTGTCTTCTGAAAGGCTTGCCTGGAAGGAGAACACCGATGGAACAGGTTTTTAAAGAACATCAACTGTGCAAGCTGCATGGGCCCTTGGGTCCGTACTTCGATTCCTATGCCACCGAGATGTGTAGCGAGGGCTACGTCCAGCAGACAAGAGAAGTGCAGATCCGCGTGGTTGCCGATTTCGACCGATGGTTGGCAAGACATCGGCTTGGCGCTCAGGAAGTCACTGCTGAGCTGTTTGGGCCATTCCTTCGCGCGCGAGCGCGACGTCGACATCTGACTAGGTGCGACGTTTCGGCCCTGAAGCGGTTGATGAGGTTGCTGGTTCGAGAGCGGATTGTTCCAGAGCCAGCACGACCAGCGGCGACACCGGTCGAACGACTGCAAGCTGAGTTTGGTTTCTATCTGCAAGAGGAGCGGGCACTCTCGTCCAGAACGCAGTTCTGTTACCTGATATTTGTCCGCGAGTTTCTGAAGGAGCGCTTCGGCAACAGGTCAGCCGACCTGTCCTCTCTGTGTGCCGCGGATATTACAGGATTCGTGCGCCGTCGGGCCGCCACCATTCAGAGCAAGCGAGTCCAGATGATGACTACGGCTCTGAGATCGTTTCTCAGATTCGCGCGCTATCGGGGAGATATCGACAAGGACCTTGCAGCATGTGTGCCGGCCATTGCCAACTGGAAGCTGTCGACTATTCCTCGTGCCATTCCGACTGATCAGGTTGAACTCCTGTTGTCTTCCATCGACCGGAAAACGGCAGTAGGCCGCCGTGATTATGCGATTCTCTTGATCCTGGCGCGCTTGGGATTGCGTGCTGGCGAGATCAAGGCGCTCACGCTGGGAGACCTGGATTGGCAAGAGGGATTGGTTAGGGTGCGCGGGAAGGCGGGCCGCTATTCCCAACTGCCACTGCCGGCCGATGTCGGCGCGGCCATCGCTGACTACTTACGAAACGCGAGGCCCACAGCTGAGAGCAGATGTGTGTTTCTTCGGGCGAGAGCGCCAGCAGGAACCTTTAGGAGCGAATGCGCAATAGCCTGCATTGTGAAGCACGCACTGGAACGGGCAGGGATTGATACTCCCCGAAAAGGGGCCCACCAGTTTCGTCACGGCCTAGCTTCACAGATGCTGCGGCAGGGAGCGACATTATCAGAAATCGGTGAACTTCTTCGACATCGCAGCCCGCAGACTACGGCTATTTATGCAAAGGTGGATTTGGTTTCGCTTGCGACGTTGGCATTGCCTTGGCCAGGAGGTGCTCAGTGACCTCATGGCGTAAAGCGGTTGAAGATTATGTCGATATGCGCCGCAGTTTGGGATTCAGACTGCAGGATGCCAAAGCCGGACTGATCAAGTTCGCTTCTTTTCTTGAACAACACCACGCTACACGCATCACGATTTCGCTTTCGATGGAATGGGCGCAACAAGACAAGACCGCGCGCCCAGTGGAATGGGCCAGGCGGCTTACCTTCGTACGTGGCTTCGCCCGTCATTGGAGCGCTTATGATTCACGGACCGAGATCCCGCCGTGTGGCTTGTTGCCTCATCGGCCAGAGCGGGCGCATCCATATTTGTACAGCAACGATGAGATAGAGAAGCTGCTTCAGGCTGCGAGGCAGCTGCCGTCGGCCCACGGTCTCCGGGGGCCGACCTATTACTGCCTCTTCGGACTACTGACGGTCACCGGCCTGCGTATCAGTGAGGCGCGCAACCTGAAGACCCAAGACGTAGATCTACAGGAAGACATCCTCACCATCCGGGGAACCAAGTTTGGTAAGTCTCGGCTGGTACCGATTCATCCGTCTACCCGTGCCGTGCTTTTAGATTATGCATCGCGGCGGGATCGTTTCTTGGCTCGGCGCCCGGATACATTTTTCGTATCCAGCCGGGGAACCCGGTTGGACGGCGCCGAGATCCGGCGCACGTTTTATTTGCTGTCTCGGCATATCGGGTTGCGTGGCCCATCTGACAGTCATGGGCCGCGTCTTCACGACTTCCGCCACCGCTTCGCAGTGGAAACACTGATCCGTTGGTATCGGTCCGGCCAAGAGATCGAGCGCCGTATGCCGATTCTGTCGACATATCTGGGGCACGTGCATGTAGCCGACACCTACTGGTACTTGACCGGATGCCCCGAGTTGATGGGTCTGGCCGTCAAGCGCTTCGAAGATTACTGGGAGAAGCAATCATGAGATCTACAGCCACGTTGGCCGGGTTGCTCGAGAGCTTCTTCACCCAGCGCCTGATGAATCAGCGCCAGGCAAGTCCTCACACCATCAGTTCCTACAGGGACACATTTCGTTTGCTGCTGCAGTTTGCACACCAGCGTCTGCATAAGCCGCCGGCTCGACTGAGCTTCGAAGAGATTGATGCTCCTATGGTCGCTGCTTTTCTGAACGATCTGGAAAAGGGCCGTGGAATTTCAGTTCGAAGCCGCAACCTACGTTTGACGGCGATCCGTTCGTTCTTTCACTATGCCGCTTACGAAGAGCCGTCCCATGCCGCTCAGATTCAGCGCGTCTTGGCCATACCGGGTAAGCGCCACACGCGCGCCTTAGTACACTTCCTGAGCCGTCCTGAAATCGACGCCCTGCTCGCAGCTCCCGATCAAAAGACTTGGTTTGGTCGTCGCGATCATGCCCTGATCCTGGTGGCGGTCCAAACTGGTCTGCGCTTATCAGAGTTAACCGGCCTGCTACGCGACGACGTGACATTGGGCACGGGAGCACATGTGCGCTGTGTAGGAAAGGGACGCAAAGAGAGGTGTACACCGCTTGCCAGGACAACTGTAGTGGTGCTGGCGGCTTGGCTACATGAGCCGCCAAGGCACCGCACTGAAATGTTATTTCCCAACGCCGCTGGCGGTCGCCTCAGCTCGGACAGTGTTGCAGACCTTTTGGCGAAACATGTGACCCTCGCTTCCAAGTCTTGCCCCTCCCTCCAGAAGAAGCACGTTACCCCGCACGTCCTTCGACACTCGATGGCCATGGGCCTGTTGCAGGCAGGCGTCGATCGAGCTGTAATCGCTCTTTGGTTAGGGCACGAGTCGGTGGAAACCACACAGATCTACCTCGAAGCCAATCTCGCAATGAAAGAGGAGATCCTGGCCAAGACAACACCGCCCGGGGGGAAGCCTGGCCGCTACCACCCTGGCGACGAGTTGCTCGCATTCCTCCAAGACTTGTAACCAAGACTATGCCGGGTGGCTGCACAAACAAATCGTTCCGCAAAGTGCCCTCACAAGCCTTTCGTTGATCAGACCTTTTGTAACCCGGAATAGTCCGGGACCCGGCATAGTGCCGACTATCCCGGGGCCGGAATAGGCGCCACAGCTGGGCGACGCATCTGCTCGAAGGTGGAACCGATCTGCGCACCATCCAGATTCTGCTCGGACATGGAGATCTCGAGACCACTGCGAAGTATCTCCATCTTTCGAAGAGCCACCTGCAACAGGTGCATAACCCGCTCGAAGATCTTCGTCTGTCGAAGGTTGATGACAGCCGCCGCGCCTTCCGGCGTCGCGATAAACGATGATCCGACCCGCCATCGAAGTGGCTGACATCCTTCGTGCGCTGCACAACCGGTTTCTAAAACGTTTTAAGTCCTGCCGCAGCTATCAGCAGCTGAAGGTATTTCGGGCCATCGAGCGTTGCCGTACCGCGGCTCTCGGCGGACACAGGGACAAGTGTGTCGGCTGTGAGTACGAAGCGCCCTTCTCCTATAACTCCTGTCGATCACGATGCTGTCCCAAGTGCCAGGCACGCGCGCGACAGCGATGGATCGAGGCACGGCAACGAGAACTGCTCAACACCAACTACTTCCATGTCGTGTTCACCGTGCCGCACGAGCTCAACGGTTTTGCACGCACCAGCCCGGTCGCATACTACAACCTGCTGTTCGCGGCCAGCTCCGAGGCGCTGCTCGAAGTGGCGGCTGATCCGAAGCGGCTAGGCGCAGAGATCGGCTTCTTCTCGATTCTGCATACCTGGGGATCGTACGTTAATACCTCTTTTATTATCTGTAACTTACAGATACTACATTGCTGCAGATGCCATTAATGCCACGCTTGCCGTCGACCATTGCACGCTATTGCACGCTGGGATGACAAGAGGCCCTACTTCCTCTTTCGCAGGTCGATTGTCTCATCAAATCTGACAGGAAAATCGAGGTCGGTATCTTCGGAAGCCGGAAAAACAGAAAGGCTCTGAGGATGATCTCCTCAGAGCGCGGATTCATGCACTCCATTGCCGGGGATAGTGCGGGGAATGTCTGGATCACTGTGTACCATTCACCTCACCAACCAGACTCATAAAGATTGCCTGTTATTCGCTAGACAACCTAGCGAGCACTCCTGATGAGCTCGACGAACGTTCATCCCTTGATTCGACTCCTGACGGCAATCCCCTGAAGCATGCCCCGAAAAACGTAGTGGTGGAACGGGAGCACGGAATACCAGTAGGTGCGGCCCAGCAACCCTAAAGGATCGAAGGAGGCCGTTTGGCGAATGACGGATCCGGTGGAATCGCCCGTCACTTCGAACTCGAGGCTGGCTCGGCCAGGAAGCTTCATCTCTGCGACGAGGCGCAAGAAGTGATCGGGCTCGATCGCCTCCACGCGCCAACAATCCACAACATCGCCAACACAAAGCGAATCTGGATCGCGGCGGCCGCGTCTCATTCCTACCCCTCCGACGAACTTGTCCATCCACCCACGCAGTTGCCATAGCCAGTTGGCGTAATACCAACCGCTGGCGCCGCCAATCCGGCGAATCGGGGCGAACGCATCTGCCCGAGATGCGTTCACATGAATCACTCGGGAATCGGTTTTCAGGTGCCTGGTATCCGCAGCGATGGCGGCTGAAATGGCTTCGCGAAACCCACACGGCCGAATGCCGAACTCGGTCGATGCGCTCGGGTCTTCCACGACTGTCGAATGCCGGATGCTGTCAATCAGCTTTCGGCCCACGCGCACGTAGAGGGGAGTGACCAGACCGAGCCAAAGACTGGACAAGCGGGGCGTGAGCAACGGAACGGAGATTACGAGACGCTTCAATCCCCGCTGTCGTGCGTACTCCCGCATCAGCCCGCCGTAGGACACTCGATCCAAGCCTCCGATTTCGAAGATTTCGCTGGTGTCAATCGGATGGTCCATAGCCGCCAGCAGATAGGCGAGCAGATCGGCGATTGCGATCGGCTGCGCGTCGACGGAAACCCAGCGCGGCGCGATCATGACCGGAAGTCGCTCCACCAGCGCGCGAATCATTTCAAATGAGAGGCTGCCCGATCCGATGACTACCGATGCACGGAACTCGATGACTGGGACTCTGGCCGACCTTAGGATCTCGCCCACCTCCTGGCGGCTGCGCAAATGCGTGGAGAGCTGGTCCGAACTGCGGCCAAGGCCGCCGAGATAGATGATTCGCTGAACCCCTGCTTCGCGAGCAGCGCTGGCGAAGTTCTGCGCCCCGGTCCGGTCCTGATCCTCAAAGGATTGAGCCGAGCCCATGGAGTGGACCAGATAATAGGCTATGCCGACGCCGGCCATCGCCGCCCGTACCGATGCGGAATTAAGAACGTCTCCTTCGACTACATCGAGCCCGGCAACCGCCTTTGCTCTGAGAGCATCCGGACGCCGCGCCAGGCAGCGCACGGTGTAGCCCACGTTTAGGAGCCTTTCCAGCAACTCTCCGCCCACATACCCCGTGGCGCCAGCAATCAAAACAAGCGGTTTCAAGCCGCGTTTTCTCCCGGCTGGCCGAACAGCGCATCGATTTGCAGGCGGCGGTAATCGAAAATCCGGCTGACGTCCCTGCGCACTTTCAGAGCGTGAACAATCCGCCCGAGAACACCCATAGGCAGCGTGTATTGCACTTCGTCGATCATCTTTGTCCGGCTGCCATGCGCCTCAAACCTGTGCGTGTGGCGCCATCGCTTATATGGACCCTTTGTCTGCTTGTCGACGAAACAATGGGGAGGGCTCCACTCGCAGATTTCCGTTCGCCAGTGCACGGGTATGGCGTGCAGTCGCAGGCGATAGCGAATTATGGTTCCTTCCTCAATCGAGGCTGTGCTCATCGAGAGAATTCTGAAGCCCAACCAGGGGGGCGTGATCTGCTCAAGGTTGTGGGCGTCGGCAAAGAATGCAAATACCTCATCGATGGGCCGGGCAATCCACTGCTCATGATGTAATGTATACGCCACCGTACTCATACCTTCTCACTGATTTCGATTGTGCTGCTACGGCTCACAAGGCAATGCTGACACCCGGACATAGAGATCCTTGTAGGCTTTTTCATCGAACGCGCCGCTATTTCGCCCGCACACTGCACCGTGTTTATCGAGCAGAACCAGACAGGCTGCATCCGGCGACGCGTAGCCCACGCGTTGTTTCCAGGAATCGGTTCCGCCGTAGACGGTGATTACATTTTCCTGATCTTTCCGGGGCGTTCTCTTGCGTATGCCGCTGTTAATGAGCCACTTTCACAGGCGGGCCATGCCGCCAAATCATCGGGATCTCGTAGAACGTCGCCTCAGGACTGTTGAATTGCTGATGTATCCCCGATGTCGTCAAAGCAGGCGAGAAAGCGAGGGGCCCTCTCGCCCGCTTCCCCTTGTGCATATTAGTGGGCCCGAACTGGTGCTGGCTCATGTCCCCAGCGGTGTTGAATCGCCTTGACCGACACAGCCTGGTAGAGGGCCGCCACGCCAACTAGGCCGTAGACGACAGAGCTGAGAATTGAGGTTTCGCCGAACTTCATCCCGAAGATCGCGGCCACGAGGTCAAAGTGGGCAACAGCCACAAGGCCCCAATTGAGCCCGCCAATCACAAGAAGCACAGCTGCTGTCACGTCTAAAGTTTTCATCGTTCCTCCAGTTGCATCCTCGTAGATGCTTGCTTAACTATAGAGAATAAAATCTTGAATGCTACGCAAAACCGCCAGATCATGACCTTCGTGTGCGTAGCACTCAAATTTGCGTCCGGTTTTGAACTGGCGAGAAAACGACTGGCCAACATATGCTCCCTTTGGGGCACCACGGGAAGCGACAAGATCGCTGCGGCGTTGGACAAGATTCAAATCTCATTGGGTAAATTGGAAGCCAAGTGTTAGGCAGCCTCAGCTTGCGACAACCTTGGCATGGGACAACAGTCGGAGGGACAAACGTCCGGACACGGGCTGAGCACACCCAAGGCAAGCCGCTCGTAATTGTCATCGATTCGCTCGCAAATCAGTTCACGGATCATCCGAATGAATCTGGGATGCGTACCCACGGTCGGGGCGCGCACCGTACTCACGCCCAACTCAGCGCACAGGTCCCTTGCCTCTGTGTCCAAATCAAAAAGAATCTCCATGTGATCCGACACAAAACCGATCGGCGCGATGACAACATCTGAAATACCTCCCAGTACGTTGATTTCGCGGAGGCAATGTAGGATGTCTGGAGACAGCCAAGGCTGGGAAGCTGGCCCACTTCGGCTCTGATACACCAGCCTCCATCCTTTGCGTCCCAACTTCTCCGCCACCAGCTTTCCTTCAGATGCGCCGCTTCGCGCCTGTCCTGCGGGATCCTTTCGAGCGATTCCTTCACACGATCTGCTGCTGCCTCAATAAATCCGGGATGATTGAAGAATGCGCGAATTTTATCCACAATCGGTGCACCCTCGCCGACTGCCTGCTGCGCGCGGGCAATATCCTCCCGGAATTGCCGGCAGCCCGAGTACGAACTGTACGCTGAAGTCACTAAAGCCAGAGCACGGCGGACTCCATCCTCTTTCATCTTTCGCAGCGTATCGGTGAGCATCGGATGCCAGTTGCGATTTCCCCAATAGACGGGCAAGTGGGGCCCATGCTGAGTCAGTTCCGATTCAAGGGCCGAGATGAGTTGCCGATTCTGTTCGTTGATCGGGCTCTTACCGCCGAATCGGTAGTAGTGCTCAGCTACCTTCAGCATGCGCTCGCGCGGCACGTTCTTGCCTCGCAAGACATTTTCCAGGAACGGCATGACGTCCCCAGGAGACTCAGGGCCACCGAAGGAAATTACCGAATAGCGTCGTAGTTCATGCGCTCTCCAACAGATCCTTGCCCGCGCGCAACCTTCAGACTGAATTAATGAATTCCTTAGAGACTTCGGGACCTTTCACTTCGGATTTTGGTCGAGACCCGCCGAGCGCTATTTGCGTCTTAATGACTTTTAGTGTCGTTCACAACCGGCTTCTGCGCAGATCTGAGAAAGTGCGGCCGGATACATAGTCTCCAGCCGCGGGGCCTAGAGTTGCACGAGCTTTACTGGGGCAGAAGCACGGTGTCGATCACATGGATGACGCCGTTGGTGCACTGAATGTCAGTCTTGCTGACGTTAGCGTTGTCGACCATGACCTTGCCACCCTCGACCATGATCTTCACCTCCTGGCCGTTGACAGTTTTGGCCTCATGCAGCTTGACCACATCCTTCGCCATTACCTTCCCTGCGACTACGTGATAGGTCAGGATCGAGATCAGCTTCTGTTTGTTTTCGGGCTTCAGCAGGTCTTCCACCGTTCCAGCAGGAAGCTTCGCAAATGCCTCATCTGTTGGCGCGAAAACTGTGAACGGACCCGGTCCCTCAAGCGTGTCCACTAGACTGGCTGCCTGAAGCGCTGCAGCCAGAGTCTTGAAGTCGCCCGCGGCGATTGCGGTGTTCACAATGTCTTTCGTGGAATCGGCGAAAGCAGTGCTGCTGAAGCTCAACGTGAGCAGGAGGGCAAAGCAGATTACTACTTGAATTCGTTTCACGACAATTCTCCTTAGATTGAATGTTCCGTTTTTTCCAGTTCGGTTCAGCTTTCATGATTTCAATGGTGCGAAGAGGTGGAGCGTCAAATGACACAGGCGACGCCCCGCCCTAGGAGAGTTAGTCTTCTTCGTCATCACAACCGGGAAGATCGATTATGACCTTCGCTGTGCCGATGCCGAATCCGCCCTCAAATGCGGAGACATGGAAGACGCTGTTGAGAGCTCCAGCGGCGGTGCTGTCAAGAGTGACGCCAACGTCCTCGAGGATGATCCGGCCGTCTTGGGGCTTGAGCGGAAGAGTGATCCCGCTGGGAAGAGCAAGATCGAAGAGCGGCACCCGGCCAAAGGACTGAAGCATTCCATCGACAGAAACCAGTCCCGTTATGACCGGTTTGGAGCCGGTGGTATCAATGATGAAGCTTTGCAGGGTAACTTCGGTTTTCCCGGCAGTAAGGGTGAGCCCACCCGAGTGCAGGATTTGGCCGAGAGTGGTGTCGAGATCAAGGGCGCCACCGGTTACAGGGAAGTTGACGGTGCCGTTGTATAGCCGCGTGGGGCTGACGGTGCCAGGCGTTACGGCGAGACCTTCGAGTGCGGAGACAAAGCTGCTGGAAAGCACGACAGTGGTGCGACCGCCTTCGATGGTTTCAGTCTTCTGTGCAGATGCGACGTTGGCGGAGACCAGCATGGCGAGAACCACGATGGGAGCCGTAAGGGATGGACATGATGTGATGCGCATTGGGAACTTTCCTCGTTTGGTTTGATTTGCTGCCTTAGCCTTGATCTGGTTCATTTCCTCCAAAAGCGGCAATCCCGGTTTGGATACACTTGACAGTAAATTAAAATAACTTGACTATCTGTTAATGCCGGATCACGGCTACATTTTGCTTAACGGCGAGGAAAAAATATGAGGTTATTTTGAAAGACAAGAAATTAACCCGTGAACGTGAGAAAACAGACGTCATCGAGGAGTCGATCCGCCCTTATGCGATTGCCGAGAAACTGCGATCCCTGCGGCAGCGCAAGAGCATGGGTCTGGCTCAATTGGCTGCGCATACAGGTCTGTCTGCAGCCATGCTTTCAAAACTCGAGAACGCGCGGCTTTTGCCGACTCTCCCGACCCTCGTTCGCATTGCCACTGTGTTCAATGTCGGCCTGGATTACTTCTTCACAGATCCGCGGAAGCGGCATGTTGTAGCGATCTCACGAAGAGATGAACGGATAAAGTTCCCTGCGGACGCGAAGCCTCGGGATGCAGCCTACGACTTCGAGAGCCTCAACTTCCGGGCGACCGAGCGAAAGCTCAATGCATTCCTCGCGCATTTCCGCGATTTACCGCCAGCGAAGATTGCTCCTCACTATCACGCCGGAGTGGAGTTTCTCTACGTCATCGATGGGGAGCTTGAAATATCCATTGGAACCGAGATCTACCACCTATCTAAGGGAGATGCCATCTACTTTGATTCCATTCAAAAGCATGCGTATCGCGGTCGCGGCTCGGGACACTGCGCCGCTGTCGTGGTCACGACTGGCACCTAACCTAATTTGCATCGCACCCCGTATCGCCGAGGGCCCCATAATCGACGGAGGATGGTGGCCAGTTCAAATCGGAGAACTTAAACTACGTGGCTTCATGCGCAAGGACCTTTTCAAGCTGATCGCCTCTGGCCTCAACCTCAATAACGAGGAATTCGGCTTCTTCTACGGCAGCCCGAAATACGACACGCAGCGCGAGTTCTACCACCCCACATACTCGTTCGGCCTGAATTGGACGCCGGCACGCGAGCGATAGTACCGCCAAAACTGAACCGCGTCCGCAGCGAAAAGGCGCACCGGAATATCGGTGCGCCCTTCGACGTGAAGCGGCGGCAGAGGAAATTCTACGTTTCGGGCCGGTCGCTAAACCCAACGTCCAACAGAGGCTTCAATCTCGAATCGTCTACTACAGATCCACAGGCCATCCTCATTGTTTATCTCTTTTTCAACCGACCGTCATGGGGTTGTCATCCTCGGGGCAGCCTAATTGCAGCGCACGTCTATTTCTCGTGAGGAACAACCCATGAAGATGTTTGCACGCGGCTTCCCCTTGCTTCTGATCTTTCTATCCATCTCTGCGACCTTGCAGGCACAAGAGTCCAATTCCAGGCCCAGGGTCAAGCACGTTTTGCTCATCAGCGTTGACGGCATGCACGCTCTCGACCTTACGAACTATGTCAGCAGCCACCCGCAATCGACTCTTGCGCAACTGAGTGCGCATGGCGTTACCTTCGACAATGCTTCCACCTCGCAGCCGTCCGACTCCTTTCCCGGGCTCTCCGCTTTGGTGACGGGCGGATCGCCGACGACTGCCGGGTTCTGGTACGACGTCACCTATAACCGCAAGCTCTCTCCGCCGGCTCTCACCACACCGTACATCTCTTATGTCGGCGCTCCCGGCGGTCCGTGCCCAGGGCAAATCGGCACCATCACGGAGTACGACGAATCGATCGACAAGGATCTGACCAAGCTGTATGGATCCATTGATCCGAGTTTTCTGCCCCGCGATCCCAATCGTGGTTGTGCGCCCGTCTATCCGCACGAATATCTCCGCGTGAACACCATCTTTGAGGTGGTGAAGGCCCACGGAGGTTATACGGCCTGGACCGACAAGCATCCGGCGTATGAATGGACCAATGGTCCGAGCGGCCAGGGTGTTGATGACTTCTTTGGCCCTGAGATCAACTCGATCCCGGTTGCCTTGCCATTTCCCGGCTGCACCCCGGTGCCCGCGCCCGACACGACTCCCGACGATGGCTGGACAAACGATCTGAAAGTCATCCAGTGCTACGATCAGACCCACGTCCAGGCAGTGCTGAATGAGATCAATGGCTACACGCACGATGGATCCCAGCGCGCGCCCATCCCCACGTTGTTCGGCACCAACTTTCAATCCGTCAGCGTCGGCGAAAAACTGAAGGGCAATGGCTATCTCGATGTCCTTGGAACCCCTTCACCAGGATTGCTCAGCGAGTTGGAATTCGTGGATAACTCTCTTGGGGAGATAGTCAGCGCTCTGAAAAAAGCTGGGGTTTATGACGAGACGCTCATCATCATCGGCGCAAAGCACGGCCAGTCCCCCATCGATCAGAGCAAGAAGGTTGCCATCAGCGACGGCCAGCCCGCAACTTTGATCAATACGATTGCTTCCGGCGAGGCCTTTGACATCTCCGACGACGGCTCGCTCATCTGGCTGAACGACTCTTCGCAAGCCGCAGAGATCGCTCAACAGCTCAGCACACCGGCAAACCAGGCCACTCTCGGCATCCAGGAGATTTTCGCAGGCCCCGCGCTCAAGGAAAAATTCAATAGCCCGTTGACTGATCCGCGCACACCCGACATCGTCCTCAAGGTCAACACCGGCGTGATCTTCACAGGCGGCTCAAAGATCGCCGAGCACGGCGGCCTCAATGAGGACGATACGCATGTGGCGCTGCTCTTCTCGATGCCGGATTTCGCGCCCAGGCACGTGAAAACTTACGTTCTCAACCAACAGGTCGCGCCCACCGTCCTTCAAGCTCTGGGACTCGACCCCAACGAACTGAAGGCGGTGCAGATCGAAGGGATCACGCCGCTTCCGTTCCTTTTCTAACTGCCGCCGCGTTTTGGTCTTCCTTGGGACGGCTCCAAAATCTGGGGCCGTCTCTTTCGTGTTCTGTTGGCAACCTCTCTTGGTCGGGCACGGTCCGAAGCGTGCCAAATAGATATGAGAGGCATTCGGCATGTTCCGTCAGGCCTCAGAAGAATCAATTAGTATCGAAATGTCTTAGCTCAGGTCGGCGAGTGTTTACAAATCCGCTCAAGTGGATTGCCGCAGCGAAGTATGTCAATGCAATCCTAAACCCTGCGGCGTCTTCAGGGAACTAATCCATGTACCTTTGAATTCCGACGGATCGGTATGGAGACGTAAAAGGTGCGAAAATGGAATCAGTTCTCTCGCAGCCCGGGAACCTCGTCGGATTGTCGTCATCCCACCCTCTTTGGTGCTCAATAAGACTTAGTGTGGCGCGATAAGAGGCATCCATTGCTTTGCATATTCCACCTTGGCGTCTCGCAAAATCGGCGTATCCTGATCGGCATCCTTCCACTGATTCAGGAAATCCTCGTAAGCCGTTTTGGCTTGCGAAAGCCTTCCCTGCATCAGGTACGCGCGTGCCATCTGCAGACGCGCCAGCGTGCCAATCGGCAGATTCACTACGACACCGGGATGGTCAATGATCTTCTGAAATTCGAACCCGGCTTTCTCTCCATCTTTTGCCTCCAGGTAAGCGAGCCCCCTGACGTATGCCGGGAGCAATCCTGCCGCAAGTCCAAGTTCGTACGGAAGAGCTGCTTCAAGAACCAGCAGCGAGCGCCGAGGATCCTTTTGTTTTACACCGATCGCGCCGCACGGACGCACCCCGCTTACGATAGGTTTTTTCGATTGCTTTCTTGATGGCGGAGATGGCTTGTCATCGACCGGAACGCAACAGGACCAGCCCTCCCACGTTGCTAGAACTGAGCAGAATTGAACAGACTGGGTTGAATAAAAGGCATAAAAGCAGATATCCGCTGGCCTTGTCCAAAGCGAGCGGGAAATGCCTGCCCAATTCAGAGGTCCTTATGCCACTCAGAGTCCTCCTTGCAGTTGGCTTGGACTCGTCGCTTTTGCAGAGTCGACGATCAGTCTGGCAATCGGCTGGATACTACGTCACGTCCGCAGGCTCCATCCGAGAGGGAATCGCTCAATTCCATGAGGGTGACTTCGACCTGGTCCTCTTGAGCCATTCGATCCCCGCCGAAAGCCGAGAAAGGCTTGCGTTCCTGATTCGAGCCTCGGGCTCGCGGATACCGGTGGTTTGCGTCTCGGATTCTTCAGGCGGCTGCGACAGTTTTGCTGATGCGACCATCCGCGACGGGCCAGACAATCTCCTTGAGGGAATTGAAGATCTGCTCGCCAAACGCATGGGCAGTGCTCGCGGCAAGTGCAGCCACCTAAAAACGTAAGACCTAAACACCGGCTCTCCAACTGCTCAAGGCTGAGCTCACTTGATGAATGCCCTTGTTCGATAGGGCATCCAATGAAAGTACATGGAGGATCGATGCAATCCTTGAAACCGTTCGGCAGCGGGAACAGGAGAAATTTTCTGCCCAGTCAAGGGGGAGCCGATTTTCTCGGAGAGCGATTCAGCCGAGAATACGGAACGACTGAATTCACAACGCTGACCTTATCGGGGTCGAATTGGGACGATTCCGCTGGACCTCATGAAACAGGAGCGTTCTTTCGAAGGATGTCGATCGGCGCGAGGCGCGACTTTGAGTTTTTGGCAACACCAGTTGAGTGCTCTCCCGCCAAGGTACTGATCGCGGAGGAGCAGAAGCCCTTCAACATCCTGTTCCTGCTTGAGGGGGAAGTGAGTATCTCAATGACTTCGTTGAATGGGAGGCAATTTCTCTTCGGGGTCGCCGGCGCTGGAGAGATCCTCGGGCTCGCTTCGGCCATTTCCGGCGCTTCCTCCGAGATCAGAGCTGTGGCGCGGCATCCGTGCAGAATCGCATTCCTGCGTCGTGAGGACTTTCTCGATTTCCTCCTGCGTCATCCAACCGCATCCAGATACATCGCGCTTGAGTTAAGTCTGCTTTGTAGGCGAATCAGCGAAGCCGGTGCAAGGATCTCTTGAGATCCCATTCCATCTGGAGCACCCGGTCCTGGGCATCGATTACCATCATGCGAATCGTCGATGAATCTCTGATGCCAATAGCCCGTTCGATCTCGAATAGTTTTCTAAAGACCACGTCTGTGACCATCTCGTCCTGCCTTAGTGTTGAGCGTGCACCGTGACGCAGAACATAGATATGATTCGTCAGAGTGAGAGATCTTTCGTCATCTTCGAGTTTGGGAGACTCGATTACCCTGGATGTTGAGAAGACTGCGCATCGCGGCGGATTGTGCTTCGAGATTGGCGATGCGGACACGAAGGATGCGCTTGAACTCGGCCTGCAAGGGAGTGTCGATTTCAGGGGTTGGGCCGAGGCCAGCCTCTGTAGTGTGTCGCGAAGGACCACAAGAAGGGATTCTTGAATTCTGAGAGGTTTGCGGTTCATTGTGCAGTACTTCCTACCTAATTACACGGTGTTCGTATCGATCCACTCAGTGCGCCCCTAGCTTACGTATGAACGGGAAAACCATCGTTCTGAAGCTGAATCCCTGAGAACCTTGACCTGTTGCGGCCTGTGCTTCATTGGATCGCTGCTGTACGGGGTCGAGAAGCATCTCCGGCCTGAAGAACTCGTACATCTGCCGCCCTTCTCTTTTGGCGTGATACATCGCGGTATCCGCATTCCTGATGAGAGTCTCCGCGTCTTTGGCGTCCCTCGGATAGACGCTCACTCCGATGCTCGTCGTGAGGTGGATTTCATGTTGGTCGATCAAATGAACATCCGCCACCGCCTTTAACAATCTTCCCGCAGTGATCCCAGCGTCTTCAGGGCGGTGTAATTCCTGAATCAGTACGACGAATTCATCGCCTCCCAGCCGGCTCACCGTGTCTGGTGCGCGCACGCAATCCAGCAACCGCGTCGCCACGGATTGGAGAAGTTTGTCTCCGATCTGGTGTCCCAGGGAATCGTTGATGTGTTTGAAGCCGTCCAAATCCAGAAACAGCACAGCAGCCCCGCCCGTATTTCGCCGCGCAAAAGCGATCGCCTGGCTTACCCGGTCCTTAAGTAGCATTCGATTAGGCAAGCCGGTGAGAAAGTCGTGCTCAGCTGTATGCGTCAACTTCTCTTCCAATAGGCGCGTTGCGGTCACGTCGCGAAATACGATGACCGCACCTGTGACTTGCCCTTCACGGTTATGAATGGGAGCGACGGAGTCTTCGATGAATACTTCATATCCGTCGCGGCGAATCAAAACACAATTCGACGGCAGCTTTCCTACGCGATTTTGGGAGGTAGCTTCGGCCATCGGATCCAGGATGGACTTCCGACTAGTGGACTGTAACGGTTGAAGTGGGAGTGATGCGGTTTGTGGGATCAAAGTAGCGCCATTTCACCGTCTTCGGCAGGTTGTTGTAGTGACGGATGTATTTCATGAGCTTTCTGCGTAGATCGGCCAATGAGGTGAACACACCACGAGCGATGACATCGCGCTCGATCTTGGCGAACCAAAGCTCGACTTGGTTGAGCCAGGAGGAGTAAGTGGGAGTGAAGTGCATGTGAACATGCGGATGAGATTCCAGGAAATCGTCAACCTGCCGGGTCTTGTGGGCCGAGAGGTTATCGGCGATCACGTGGATCTCCTTGCCGCGCGGCTGGTTCACGACGATGTCGGCGAGGAACGCGACGAACTCCGCGGAGGTGTGGCGGGCAGCGGTCTTTCCTAGCACCTCACCGGTTTTGGTGTTGAATGCGGCGTATAGAGACAACGTGCCGTGCCGGAAGTACTCAAACCCGTGGCGCTCCGCACGGCCTGGAGAGAGTGGCAACACCGGATCCTTGCGGTCGAGCGCTTGGATGGTTGTCTTCTCATCAACGCAGAACACCGCCGCATGCGCCGGCGGATTCAGATACAGCCCGATAATCTCTGCCGCCTTGGTCTCGAAGTCCGGGTCATTGGTTGCCATGTAGCGATCAAGCCGCTGCGGCTTCAGACCGTGCTTAGCCCAGACCCGCGCCACCATCATGTGGCTGATCTTAAGCTGACTGCCCAGTTTGCGCGTGCTCCATTGAGTCGAGCCGTCCGGCGCCTTGCGTTTGACCGTCCAGTCCAGGATGCGAGCCTCGAGCGCCGGCGTAAGCGTGCTGGCCTCCTGTCCGGCGTGCCGGCTGAACAGCCCTGCCAGCCGTTCTTCGCCGAATCGTTTCCTCCAACGATCAATGAAGGCATCGTTGCAATCCAGCTTGTCTCGTATCGCTTTCCAGGTGCAGCCGGCTTCCAGCAGCAGAATCAGTCGTGCACGGCGCGCATCATCTGCACGCCCGCTGCGACTCGCCGCTCGCTGATTCAGTTCCATACGTTCCGCTTCCGTCAGTGCGATCGTGGTTTCCATATTCACGATTATACTATCTTTTCATCTGTTACAGTCCACTAGTGGCGTCCACGATCTGGAAAGTCTCGCTCATCGGCAGTCCGGCAGCATCTTTGAGCGGCCAACCGGCCATCCTCTCCGCGACAGGGTTGAGAAAGGTGATGTTGCCCGATGTGTCAGTGCAAATCACGGCATCACCGATGCAGTCGAGCGTGACTTGAGCGCGTTCCTTCTCAAGGAACAGCGCTTCTTCGATCATCTTCCGCGCGGTTGAATTGAGAAGAGCCCGAATCAGCTCGCGCGGTTCGATCTGGCCCTTAATCAGATAATCTTGAGCGCCCTCTTGAACGGCTAGTACCGCAATCTCCTCATCAGCGGGGCTCGACAGCAGCACAATCGAGACACGGGAGTCGGCGGCGCGGACCCGACGGACCGCTTCGAGTCCGCCCAGATCCACCAAACCCAAATCCATCAGGACAATATCGACCGATCGCCCGGCCAAATATCTCGCGGCATCACTTATGGATTCAACATGAGTCAACGCAAAGACGCACGAGAACGAGTCCATCAGCATCTCGTGGACCAAGCGAGTCACTTCGGGGTCATTTTCAATCAGGAGGATTGTCTTAGTGGGTCTTTCTCCCATTGCTTGCACCTCGCCCGGCCAACCGCGCTCTCCGGAATTCAGGAGACGTGGACGCGCGCATGGAGTTCTGACGCTGCCAACGGGGACCTATTCCGCTCCATGCACGTCAACTTACTTTTTGATTCGTAAGAAGATAAGTGCTGCTTCATTGCGCATCTAGTTCTCTAGGTGCGGTGACGCTAGTAATATACTGCCACCCAATGGGAGAAACGTCTGTTCAATTCTGCACACTGGTTGAGGCATTTGTTTGATTCGCGTGCGTCGCAGTCAGGTGAGGTCGGACATAGTTATTAGTTAAGGTAACAATATACTTGACGCACAGGGCGCCAGCGCAGAAAATGGGGCGTGCCTGAAATCAGAAGACGGGACGTCGCATGGGGTTCTATGGCGGTAGCAGCCATACTTGTCATGCGACAACTCCCTGATCCCAAATCATGGGAGATCATTATCGGCGCGGCCATATTAGGCTTTGCCCTATTTATGCTGTCTTGGAATTATGCATTTTCTAGCGCCTTGGAAGCTAATAGGGTAGCGAGGCCCATCTTTTTTATCGCCCTGTGTGCGGCATGCGCTTCTGGTTGGGCTTACTATTGCTGGCCGAAGACCCCGCAGGCGGTCTTAAACCAGAGGCGAGACCTTTTAGATACTCTGAGCAACGCTTATATAAGAGAGAACCTTGCCCAAAAAAAACATGTTCCACTCGAAATACAGGCATCTTTGGAGATGGCTCCAGATACGTGGCTCAATGCAAAGCTGGGCGAACGAGGCGAATCGTGGACCGTGGAACAATTGCGCGGCCAATTCCCAAATGGATTCCACCCAGAGTGGCGGCATTTGACCGAATTTCAGAAGTCGTCTTTGGCTGATTTCGGTAAGAAGCTGCCTCCAAATATCAACTTCTTTGTTTATGCCGTTAGCTCTAGCCCTGAAGCATGTGCTTATGGGATGGAGATTTGGGATGCGGCGACTTCTCATAATAAGAAACTCCATGGGAGCTTTGTATTTTGGGGGGCAAATGTACAGCCGATTCCTATAGGTCTCATCGTCACCATCGGACGATTTCCAATAAACAGCGCCCCGTCGATAATCTCTCTGAACCTGCTGGGTATTCTCCAGAATTCAGGACTATCCCCAACATCTGGATTGGACTATACCCCTGCAGACGCTAATGTAAATGATGTAACGCTTGTTGTCGGCACTAAGCCATCGTTTAGTTAAAGGCGGGAAAAATGAAACGCGAATATATCCAAGGAAGCGAAGCGCGGAAGAGATTCGAGGAAGGTATGTCTAAACTCTTCCGCGCCCCGAAGACAGTAGTGAAAGAACCTCCTAAAGAGGCAAAGCAGGAACCTCATAAACCTCTCAAGGATTGAGCCGTTATGCGTCCGCGATGCTGCCGTTTAAAGCGTGGGTCAGTCTGCCCCTTGTCCCTTGCCGGTAAGAGCCGCATAGGTGAGGCGCTTTCCTGCTGTTTGACTCATCGCCAGCGTGAAACGGTCGCGGTCGTCCAAAGGATTGTCCTTCGTCGCGCGGTTGTTGTAACGGAAAGCCTGCTCATTGATGTACTGATGCAGATGGAACGGCTCAACCGATACATATGTGCCGTGCAGGGAGCGCTTCAAGAGGCCCCAGAAGTTCTCCAGCCCGTTCGTGTGAACCTGACCCCGCACGTAACTCTCCGCGTGGTTCACGATCTCATGTACAAAGTCGGTTCCCTTGTATCCGCCCCACTCATCCGTGACAAGCGTCGTTCCGGGGGCGAGATGCTTATTGGCGATCCCATGCAGGATTGCGTTTGTGCGCTCAAAAACGACCTCAGCACGGACGCGTCCCGGACGTTCCAACATTCCGACAACGATAGTCTTGGCGATGCCTGCGACGGGGCGTCCGCTGATTCCGGTTCCCTTCGGGCGCTTGTTCTTGTGCATGTTCTTGACCTTGCCACCGACGAATGTTTCATCCATCTCGACGATGCCGCCTTCAGGACCGCCGAACTTGATCGTTGTGTCAGATTTCAGAGCCTCGCGGATACGATGCAGCATAAACCATGCTGACTTCTGGGTAACTCCGAACATCCGAGCGATCTCGTAAGAGCTAACTCCGTTCTTGCAGTTGGTAATCATCCAAAACGCTGCCATCCACTTCTCAAGCCCCAGCGGCGAATCTTCAAAGATCGTTCCAACCTTCAGCGTGAATTGCTTTTTACAGCCCTTGCAAAACCAGATTTTGCGGGTCGAAACGAACGAGTGTTTGTCGGAGCCGCAACGCGGGCAAATCACCTTACCGTCAGGCCAGCGAAGCTCAACCGCGTACTGAAATGCGCGGTCTGCGTCGGAGAAGTAAACCATTGCTTGCTGGAGAGTTACAGGCTTATTAGGTGTCTTTGTCATAGTCGGCCTCTTCTAACTAAGACAAGAATAGCGCGAAAGTATTTGTGTGTCAAGTATGTTATTGCCTTAGTTAATAAATAATCGCGGAGTTACTCCTACACAAACCAACGCGCCAGTACGGTTGGCCGGATGCCAAATATGGGCGGAAATATTCTTACTGCTCAATTCGTGCGCATCTGGTTGCGGTTCAGATGAGCCCGAAGCTTTCCTTCTCGGTATGACTCGAGCAATGCATCGGGCGGTGGACACGACCCGGGAGATCAACTTCCGCAGAGGCTCGGAAAAAAATCGCGTGAACGTATAAAAGAGAACAGACCAGATTCTCTGCGACATAGTACGGTGTGATCCATATTCGCTTGAGGCGCGAAATATCCCTCCCCCAAAAAACCCGAAGCACGTCCCGCCGTATCTCCTGAATCCGGCGGGCTCTTTCCCAAATTCTCGAATGAGACGAATCATTGATCCACCCGTCATGGATCTTCCTGGATGGGTGCCTCAACCCTGTCTAATTCGGGGTAGGGCGCTCTAAGAGTGCGTTGTTTCGTCATTGGGTACTTCGCCGCTTGTGCTGTTGACCATGAATGTGAAGGCCTTAAAACCTGCCGCAGAATTCAACGCTGGTTATAGACCGGCCGGACGCTGTGTATGCTCGATTCCCTTGTGCCGCTTACCGAAATGAGGGTTTTTTCGTTCCAAATCGTTGCAGGTTAAAAATGTATGTAACGTGCTTAAAGTTCATCGAGGGATCGATATATCGCCGATTTTCGTTTAGGTTCGATCCTATTAGCGGTACCATTCCTATAACAACATGGATCCCTTCGACAATGGTCGGCTTACTTATCTCCGCGCGCAGCTGACGAGAGTGCGCTCAGAGAAGCTGGTCCTTGCTCGTGAGATTCAATTGCTTTCGGCGCACGCTGTCCGAAAGCACGAACGTGTCCGCCACTTTGTCGCCGTGGACGCAGAGATGCGAAGTATCGCTTGTGAAATGGAAGACTTTATCGTTGCGACTAAATACGCCTTGGCAACGAAAAGAACGGCATAAACGAGCAAAGCGCAACTTGAGCAAGCGGATTACTCGTGGTGGGACTCGGATTCTTCGAGTTGCGGACGAGTGACGTCCAACTGGCAGTTACTGGTCGAGTAATCGCGTGCGTGATTCGGAGCGTAGTCATCGCGCCGATGCGTTCGGAAGTGTTTAGGTCTCGAGCTTGCGAGATGTAGTCGATTTTGTAGCAGTCAAAGCACAAGCGATCAACAGGAATCAACAGGGCCGGAATCGGAGCGCTTCCGACTCGCCCACCAATGAAACGGCCTTCAGTCTTGCACTTGCGCAGGCCTCCGAGTTTGGCGCAAATCACATTATTCTTCATGTGTATGACGGTTTGGATTCCGCATCGGAAGCTTCGGCGATCTTTGGCTATGACGGCGCCGCCGCCCAGAACCACCGTCTTGAACTTCTCGCCCAACGAGGCATCTCTATCGGCATCCACTGCAAGACTGTGGTCCGGGCTGGCTCGGTCGCCGACCAGATCCTCACCTATCTGCACGAGGGGAAGATCGATCGAGTCATCATGGGGGCTCAATCTCCCGGCCCTGTCGGCAAATTGCTGGTGGGATCGGTGGCCGAGGTCGTGCTCCGCAAAGCCAATGTGCCTGTTTGTATCGTCGGCCGCATCGTCCTCGGCGATCACTCAAAAGCGGCCATAGGTTATCAGTTCAAAACCGGCCATAGAGAAAGGGCCTAAGACATTCGCACTGACGGGGGAAATTAGCCTCTGTTGGCATGGGTAATGTCTTGGAAAAAGCGAAGCAGGAACAGGTGATCGCGCTGGGCCGTCTTGGTTGGTCCCTGCGGCGGATCGAGGCGGCGACGGGAGTCCGTCGCGAGACGGCTGGCGGCTACTTGAGGTCGGCCGGGATAGCATTACGCACGCCTGGGGGTTGGGGACGCAAGGCACCATCAAAAGCGGCCATTTTGGTGACCACCGGCTCTACCAGTTCAAAACCGGCCATAGAAGTGATCACCGGCTTTTTCGGACCCACAGGCGCTGATAATTCAAAACCGGCCAACGAAGTGATTACCGGCTTTTTGCCGGAAGCGACGGTGCCGGAGCAGGTCAAGCGTCGCTCTGGAGCCAGTGAAGCGTATCGCGAGATGATCGAGCTAGAGTTGTCGCGCGGCCGCAACGCGATGGGTATATGGCAGGATCTGGTCGACCAGCACGGGTTTACCAGCAGCTATCAGAGTGTTCAGCGATTCGTACTCAAGTTGCGCGGAGCAGCATCGGCTGAAGCGCGGGTGATCATCGAGACGAAGCTTGGTGAAGAGGCCCAGGTTGATTATGGGACGGGGCCGATGGTGCGCGATCCGGACTCGGGCAAGTACCGGCGCACGCGGCTTTTCGTACTGACGCTGGGCTGGAGTCGCAAGTCAGTTCGGCTGCTTGTGTTCCGGTCGAGTGCGCGGGTGTGGGCTGATCTGCATGAGAAGGCGTTTCGGCGGCTTGGCGGTTCGCCGCGGGTCGTGGTTCTGGACAACCTTCGCGAGGGAGTATTGTGTCCGGACTTCTACGATGCGAGCCTGAATCCCTTGTATCGCGATGTGCTGGCGCACTACGGGGTGACGGCGCTACCGTGCAAAGTGCGCGATCCTGATCGAAAAGGAAAAGTGGAATCGGGCGTGGCCCATGCGCAGAAAACGCCGCTGAAGGGCAAGAAGTTCGAGAGTCTTGAACAAGCGCAGGCGTACCTGGATCACTGGGAAGAGAACTGGGCCGATAAGCGCATCCACGGCCGCACCAAGCGGCAGGTGGCGGCGATGTTCGCCGAAGAGAAGCCCTTTTTGCAGGCGCTGCCGGCCGAGCCGTTCCGGTACTACCTGTATGGCGAGCGCACGGTGCATCTGGACGGTTGCGTCGAGGTTGAAGCGGCCTACTATGGGGCGCCGCCGGGCTGGATCGGACGCCGAGTCAACGTGCAATGGGACGCGATGTTCGTCCGTCTGCTTGATCCCCGCACCGGTGAGTTACTGCGCGAGCATCTGAGCGTCAAGCGTGGCGGGCACCGTATCCGCGATGCGGATCGTCCGCGTCGTACGCCGCCGCAGTTGCTTCAACTGCTGGCACGTGGGCACAAGGCAGGAGCCAGCATCGGCGCTGTCTGCGACGCCATCCATGCTCGCCAGGGCGAACTCGGAATGCGTCGCATCCAGGGCGTTCTCCAGTTAGTCAAGCAATATGGGAGCGCGGCTTCGGACGATGCTTGCGCGGCGGCGCTCGAACTGCGCTTTCCCTCGTATCACTTCGTGCGCCGCTATCTGGAGCGCAGTCCACAGGCTCCTCTCAGTCTGAAGCAAGTCGACCCACTCATCCGCGAACTGACTCAGTATCGCGATCTGATCCAACAACGCATCAACTTCGAGGAACCCAAACCATGAACCTGATCGAACTCAATCGATCCCTGGTGCAACTACGTCTGAGCGGCATGGCCGCTGTGCTCGAGACGCGCCTGCTGCAGGCTCAGTCTGAGGCCATAGCTCCCATCGACTTGATCGCCATCATGGTCTCCGACGAACTTGCCTGTCGCAGTAAGCGGCTGCTGGAGCGGCGCCACAAGCAGGCGCAGTTCCGTGACCCAAACAAGCAACTCGATAACTTCGACTTCCAGTTCAATCCAAAGATGAACCGCAGTCTTGTCTTCGACCTGGCCACTGCCGCATGGATCGGACGCCGGGAAGACGCACTTTTTCTTGGCCCTGCTGGAAGCGGCAAGAGTCACATCGCCCAGGCCATCGGGCATGCGGTCATCCAACAGGGTTACCGCGTGTTGTATCGCGAAGCGCACATCCTGCTGGAAGAGTTAGCAGACGCTACCTTGGATGGCAACCGCAAGCAACACATGGAACTGCTCACCACCGTGCCGCTTCTGATCATCGACGACATGGGAATGCGCAAGCTGCCACTGACCGCCGCCGAGGAACTGCTGGAAATCATCATGCGACGCTACGAAAGAGCCAGCACGCTGATTACGTCGAATCGGCCAGTGGAAGACTGGGGCAAGCTGCTCGGCGATAGTGCCGCCGTCTCCGCAATGCTCGATCGGCTGCTGCACCACGGACACGTCCTCAAATGCGGACCGCGCAGCTGGCGAACCAAGACCGGAAATCCGGGAGAGAGCCAATGACAAAATCAACGACAGCAGCAACAGCAAAAACAAAAGCGATAAGGATGCCGGGCAAAGAACGCCCGGCGGCATCGCGACTCGGGATCCAAGGGCCTCCCACAACGGAGCCTCACCTTAGGAATACTGGTAGAGACGCGAAACCCTCCGACAGCCGGCCCATCGGGCCAACCGCAGAGGGTCTCGATTACCGATTCCTTCGGAGCCAGCCCCGTGTTATCGGCCATGGATCACTCCACAAGGCGCGACCCCGGCGGAGCCAAACCAACATATCAAACACGACTTCGAGATCTCAATCCTAGCCTTGCAAACGCACGCTGCGGCAAGGTAAAACTATCACGTCTTCGGCCAATCCCGTTGGCCGGTTTTGAACTGATAACGTATGGCCGGTTTTAAGGTGATAACCGAGGATCGTGGTCCAGGGTCCATGGCGCAACCCAATTACCCGAACGATCCTCTGCGACGTAAGCAGACAGGAGGTCCGCAGCGTAGTGGCAAACTTTGGCGCGGAACTAGCCGCCAAGCAAAACGCCAGACTGATCCTAGAGCAGATCATCCCCGCCCAGGAGCGCGCCGATCCTCTCGGACCTGACTATCCACCAGGTTAAGGCTGTGCTGCCCACTCTGGTTCCGGCGAAGTTGCGGCGCAAGGTCAGGGTTCAGACAAGAGTAGCGATCGGTGATCCGACAGACGAACTGCTTTACCAGAGCAGGGCCCAGCAAGCAAACCTCATCGTGCTGGGTGCTCATGGAGCATCCCATTTTGCTGCTATCACACGCGCCGGCATCGTATACAAGGTGTTGGCCTTCGCGCATTGCCCCGTGATTACGATGTCCCCCATCTTACTTTCCGAGTGCGGCGCCAACGAGGACAAGCTCCATTCGTCCGAAGTCAACTTCATCGCGGGTGTGATTTAAGAGTTACGAGAGCCCTCATGCATTCCCCGCTCCTGTCCGCGAATTCGCTACTCAGGCGCGCTTCGCTCGTCTGGGGCTTCGTGATGAATTCTGTTCTGGTAACTGGTCGTGCAGAATTAAATTGAGCAGCGAGTTATGGACCCGGATGCCACCGTTGTAGTCAATAAGCCCGAGTTCGCGAAAGCGATTCATGAAAGTGCTGACACGGGAACGGGTAGTGCCGACCATTTCTGCCAAAGCTTGCTGCGTGATGTGAGGAACCAGGTGTTCCGTTCTGCCCGGCTCACCAAACTCGGATAAGATCAGGAGGATTCTCGCTAAACGCCTTTCGCTGGAGTTGAAGAGCTGATCGACCAGATCGGCCTGGGTTCTCATGCAGCGACTCAGCAGGAATTTGCAGAACATTTCGGAGAAATCGCTCTCCTCGTGCATTACGCGGATCACCTCCTCCCTTTCTATCTCGAGCGCTGAACAGACCTCAATTGCGGTCGCAGTGGCCAGGTGTCGCGCGCCCACACTCGCGAGCGACTCCTCTCCAATGAATTCCCGAGAGGCGAGAAGCGCGATGGTGGCCTCCTTGCCTGCGGGGGAAACAACGGTGAGTTTTGCGCGGCCCGCACGAAGATAGAAGATGGCGTCAACCGAATCTCCTTGGGAAAAAAAGATTTGCGTGGGTTGCAACTGGATGAATCGTCGCCCCACTCCCTCTTTTTCGAGAAAGGTCGCGAGGTCAAACATCATGCTTCTCACCTCAAACCTTTTTAAGGCCCTCCCGGATGCGAGCTTCACGGGAGCAGTTCAGAAGAGTGCGCGACCGCTTCAGACTTGAGGTAGCCGGATTTTCCATCGTGCTTTCCGGTTGGCAAAACTATACTCCTTTCCTCCGCTGTGGATGGTTTTTTTTCGGCAGTGTCCTGCGAATTCGTTGCTAAGCCGAAGAATGTTCTGAATTGGCCATCGGTTTTTGCTGAACGGTGCTAAAAGACGGAAATGGACAAGCACGATTCTTCGCTGGATTTCGGTTGTCCTATTTGCGGAGCGATTCCCAAAGATAGGTGCGCCTCGTTTCAGGGCAATTTCCTCCCCGAGTCTCATATTGAACGCTTCCGTGTAGCAGACGATTACCTCTATCCAAAAACGGTTCCGAATGGTGACAGAAGAATGCCACAAAAACATGCGAACCCCTCTCTTCGAAGAGGTGCTGCGTAAAGAGCGGAACGGATCCAATAGCCATGACCTGGGGAGCTATCCGTTTATAGATCGAGTACCACAAACCGGAGGATAAGTCTGTGGATGGTGTGGATATTGGAGTCAGGATACTGCCCCAGCGCACGGAAGGTGAGCGCGTGATAACTATCGCAGTCAGGCACAAAACTAGCGAACTCCAGCCGAGATGTGACGACTTGCTGACTCCGATAAATTGTCCGAATGCGCGGAGGAAGACGAGGTGTTGCAAAAGGCAGAACTCAGCTCTGAGGCTGATTCAGAGAACTACTTCGGACGATATGTATTCCATCGGACTTGATGCGTTCATCCGGTTCCGCTACGGCCACGGCATTCATAGAGGCCGGCGTCGCAGAGGCGGGGCGCCACCCGGCTGGCGTCGTATCGACGAAGGTGCATACCGAGCGGTGCATTTGCAGCTCGCTTCTGGCGCGCTCCATCTCGACATTGTCATAGGCAGCAAACCTGGTGCTGACGCGACCATACAAAGAGGAACGAGCCCTCATGCACTCGCTGCTCCAGCCTTCAAAAACTCGTTCGAGACGCTTACAGACTCGGCAATCCACAACTTCCCCCTCCGGCCAGACCTTCGATAATCGAATGGGCTGCCTTAGCGCTCCAGAATTGGACGCTCGGCGTGGAGCCAGTCATGCAAGTCGTTGCCGGGTTCGCTTCCGCGGCTTTCATAGATATCGAATGGCCGTTTCCTAATACTGTCTTTCGAAGCGGAGATTTCCGGTGCTCCCGACTTGCTGGCAGGCGAGGTTTTGACTTCTGACCGTTTTTGAACTTTGGAGACGATCATGGGAACCCTCATGCATTTCAAGGGCTAAGAGAAAGAATACTTCAGAGTAACTGCCTTAGTTCAGAGAACCTGAAAAGGAGAAAATAGAACTCACCTATAACTTCAAAGCTATTCTTATTTATCACGGGAGTCAAGAAGGCTAGAAGGCCACCAGGTTCACACTGGTGCCAGTGGAGGTCTCCAAGTGTGAGGGTAGATGCGATCTAGCCGACAATGATGGGGGACGGGTTCGTCACCGAGGAGGGGCAATCTTCGTTGCTAGGCAGGTTGGCTTGGTTTGGATGGTTTGTCGCCTTTGATGAGAACGCTGAAATGGAATACCCTGAGGGTCGGTTTTTGGGGTACTCGTCTGCTGCTGTAGGTCAACTTCTCGAATATCGCGATGCGGTTCTCTCCTTCGTTCGTGCCGAGCCACTCACGGCAACGGTTGATCGCCTCCTTCATCGGAGGCAACTGGCCGGGATTGAGGAGTAGGTTCTCGACAGAGAAGAACGCCGTTATAACCCGCATACTGCTCCTTTTGTCTGCTTGCCCGACTATTATTGTGGCGTGGCGGTCGAACAAGCTGCTGCAGATTGATCAGCTATCGGAACGATGAATTGGAGGACCGTGCGATGCCGCACGGCTTCAATCACAATTTCGGGAACAAAAAAATGCCGAAAGGCTTTCCCTACATATTTGCGAAGTCTCTCCCCCGCTTCTCCATCCGACTTGACCGCTTCGAGTGCCTGAAAATCGTTGAGACCCAGCTGCTAGGAGTCGATCCCATTCAGCGATCTCAGGCAAATTTGATTGGAAGAAACCCTGATTCCGATTAGGCCAACCCTTTAATTGGAAGTGTTTCGCGTTCCGCCGATCCATTCGTCGTCCTCTGCAAGCCATTGTTTGTTGTGGCCGCCTTCCTGAATGTGATTTGAAGCACACGTCCGTTTCATTCGTGGTTACTTATGTGGTTCTTTGATCGAAATTCTTGAAGGAGACGCCTGGTCTGCGGCCATTCAGAGGAGATCCGTGGATTGGCATTGAGGATTATGGTGGCAGTGGTGGGATTGCTCTTCATCGCTTTGAGCTACCCCAATGTGGTATTTACCCGAGAAGATCCTGCGCGTTCTATGCAGTTCAGCTTGTACGTCACTCTGGGCGTCTTTCTACTTTTAGCCTTCCGCGATTCGTCGGCAAGTCGTAGCTTGATTGAGCCACGATCCCTGCCGCGGGCTCTCCTCAACTCAACTGCGCGCAAGATGAGCGTTCGGTCGCGATCCAGACTGGTGACAATTAGTCAGGACGAATATGAATACTGTAGTCCGCCTCGTTAGTGAATTCGGACTGTGCGATGTGATGCAAATTAAACCATGCATCGGAGTTTCAAAGATCCGAGAGGTATCGCACATCGCCAAAGACAGCCGCAGACTCGTCCTGCAAGGAGAAATCCCTCAGAGTTCGCATCATCAGCCCGAGACGAGATGACCTATGTACCCCCATCGCAGGAGGATCGTCGGGTGTTCACTGCCGAGTGATCGTATATTCGAGTCAGCGACAGGTCCTGCTTTGAGTTGGATCAATGATGACTTGCACGAGTCTCGCGAACGTCGGCGTCATTCTTAGGACTCGATTTTTCTGCGAAAGTGGCCAGGACTTGGTTGAATATGCCCTCGTTGTTGCGTTGATTGCGCTCGCCTGCGTTGCGGCAATGAAGGGCCTATCAGCAGAGATCAAGACTGCATTCAATGTGATCTCAAGTGACCTTGCGAGCTCGCTTTAGTGAAAAGCGGACCTCGCTTGTCGCGTTTTCGTACAGCCACTATATGTGCGACTGTCGGCTATCAATCATAATTCGCAGTAAGTAAAACTGCGACGTGGATATCTCGGTTAGACACTGGTTAGCGCACTCTCGTGTTGACCTCTGTGGAACAAGCCAAAAAATGCCGATAGAGAATATAACCCGGAAGGGAATGGTATGGCAGACGCTCCTTCGGGACAGGGGTACGGGATATGCACATCTTCAGGCGGGCTTCGCTAAGCTCCGGCGATAGTCTGCCACGTGCTTTTGATGCAGATCCCGCCCCCCGCAGATCAGTGGTACCTGCTCTCCGCTCTGATCGATCGCGCTCATGCGGGAACACTGAAACTCAAAACGCCCGAAGAGGCAATCGGCAAATCGGATGAGGGAGATGAACGACAGAATCGATTGCCCCTTATCTTCATCACTTAACCTCTTTTGACGACCGAACTCTTTAGCTTCGATTCCCATGCGAAGAATGAAGGGCAGGCTGGATGCGTCCTGATTTTGCTGGACTATGTCACAACGACCTCTGCGACGATACCGAAGAGAATCTCGGAGAGGGGCAGCCAGCCCCTTGCAATCGCAAGGAAGAACTAGCCGCGGGCATGCGCAGGCTACTTCGCGACTTTAGGCATAACGGACAAGCGAGTCAGCAAGGTGAGGCCCGGCACGTAGGTCTTGCACCGGACCACATGTATTGGAGCTTGCTGATCGGATCCGATTTTCCGTCCGAGCACTTCGACAACTCTTTTCACGCGGGTTTGGCGAAGACGCAACTGGTCGATTTCTTCGAAGATCTGCTTCAGTTCCTCAGTGGCTTCGGACAAGGCGGCGAGATAGACCCCTTTGTTGTCTATATCGTTTTCCATGTTACCCCCATACGCGTATTCTGAGGCGGACAGCTTCGAAATGTGATTGCGCTATGGTTGTATCCCATGCTGCATAACTCCATTACAGCCGACTGCGGGTTCGAAAAGCACCTGACTTTGTGGACTGTTGCCCATGCGAGAGTAACGAAAATTGACAGGGCCGCGGCGGCCAACGTTCCGAGGAACGGTGAAAGAGCAATCATGCTCGCTGACCAAACGATCACTGCCCAACCAAAGGTGTCTCCTTGATCCGCATAGCTCGCCTTCAGGCTGCTAAGAAGCGCGCTCCTGCGCGCCGCCTGGTATTCGAGGTATTTTGGATCCATTCGATACGGTTGACTCCAGCTGCGGCGGTGCAGCTTCGCGACTGGCCCCCTCTGCTGATTCCCTAATTGATTTACTGTATCCATTAGGTTGTTCCTCCCCACTTCTATC
This sequence comes from uncultured Acidobacteriaceae bacterium, assembly GCA_963745845.1. GTDB lineage: Bacteria > Acidobacteriota > Terriglobia > Terriglobales > Acidobacteriaceae > Telmatobacter. The sequence continues at coordinate 2,890,435 of CAVUZE010000008.1, forward strand.
TCGAGTTGCGTGGCATCGAATGCTGAGATTCTCGTTTTGGAAGAAGCAGAATTCCCACAACCTGTTGAGAGCAGAGGCGCGTCTGCGACCATACCGCGCTTGAGCGGCTCACGAGTTGACACCTTCATATGGTCGTGTCGACAAGGGAACCACGCTCGGCCCTTTGTAGAACGAGTTGTGGACGACTTCCGCGAGGATTCACATCAAATCCCGGGACAATCTGTCCCTCCAAATCACACGGCCCTCGCACCGAAGGAAGCATGACAACGGTGCCGTCTTCGGGTGGAGTCCAAGCATAAAGCCGAAATTGCGTCGGATGGACACCGATCATCAAAGTGAGAGAGACGTTCATGTTCAAGACCGTCGTCCCGAATCTGTGATCTATTCCCAAGGTTTTCATGCAGTATGAATTGGCAATCGATCTGCCATATTCGGAAGCTTAGTTTTCTTTTCAGGTATAGTATTGAACCCATTTACATTACTCGTACTTTATGCGAGTCACCACGATACGAGCGACTGATGAACGAATGTCCAGATTCTGGAAAATGTGACCAGTGTCTGCACTCTGGACGGTCAAGGGGAAGCCTTAGGGCGACGGGCTCATCAGCTTTCGTTGTGATGACCGCCATAGCAGCTCTGCATTGGCTTCAATGGCGGGAGCAGGAGCAAATGGCGGTGGGAGCTCTGCTGCGACGAGAAAGTCTGGCAAGGCCGCCAAGGAAGAAAAGAGTCAAAGAGAGGGGCCTGCCTGATGAACGACAGAGTTCTGGTGGTTGAAGACGATGCCCTAATGCTGGAATTCCTAGTGGCTGGTTTGAGCGCGGAGGGATTTGAGGTTATTCAATCCGACTGTCTTTCCAAAGCCTATCAGGCCATACTCAAGTCGCCCCCGAACATCATCCTGGCGGATTACCAGTTGCAGGATGGCACAGCATTCGACCTGTTGGTTTGGCTCAAAGCGGGTGACATCAGCATCCCAGTCATCGTCCTCACTGCCCACACACGCATCGAACTGGCGGTGGACGCGGTCAAAAACGGAGCCGAACAATTCATTCCCAAGCCTGTCGATCTCGGGTTTCTGGCCTCCATGCTGCGCAGAACACTCGAGAATTCTCGCAACCGCAAAAAGGGATTGGCAAACCGAATGGAACGGGCGCGGTACGAGCGTGACCCATTCCTCGGCAGCAGCCCAGCCGTCCTGGAATTGCAGAGAGCATCTAAACGCGTTGCTGAATCCAACAGCACCGTGCTAATCCACGGTGAAACCGGAACGGGAAAGGGAGTCCTGGCGCGCTGGTTACACAAAATGGGCCCTCGATCGAACGAAGCCTTTGTGGATCTCAACTGTGCAGGGTTATCCCTTGAATTGCTAGAATCAGAGATTTTTGGTCATATGAAAGGCGCTTTTACGGGCGCAGTTACGAATAAGACCGGATTCCTGGAAGCGGCCAATCATGGCACTTTGTTTCTGGATGAGATTGGCGACATGGACCCTCAAGTTCAGCCGAAAATCCTGAAGGTAGTGGAGGATAAAGTGTTTTACCGCTTGGGCGATGTGCGGGAGCGCAAGGCAGATGTGCAGATTATCGCGGCGACTCATCGTGATTTGAAGACAAGGTCTGAGGAAGGCAAGTTTCGCAGTGATCTCTATTTCCGTATCAGCACTTTGCGCTTGCATATCCCCCCATTGCGCGAACGCCTGGAGGATATTCCGGTCATGACAGACAAACTTTTGCAGCAGCTCAGTTGGGATATGAAGCGCGGCCCCCTGCGAATCTCCGAGAGTGCCCGATTGGCATTGCAGCAGTACCCATGGCCAGGAAACATTCGCGAACTGCGCAACGTGCTGGAACGTGCTGCGCTCTTGTCCGACGACGGAGTCATTCACAAGACCGGGCTCGACTTTGAGGTTCCTGGGAAGCAGAACCTTGATGCGAATGCTCAACCCACAAACCTGACGCTCAAGGAAATGGAAAAGCGGTACATCCGCCAAGTGCTCGAAGCCGAGGGGCACCGGGTAGCACAAGCAGCAAAGCGACTGGACATTCCGAGAAGCTCCTTATACGCAAAGATGAGGGAGCATGGACTCTAAATGAGCAAGCAGGATCAGAGAAAACGATACAGCCGGGACGCCTTCCCCATGATCATGGTGTCCAGAATATAAACACCAGTCGCATTTTTCCGGAATCTGGACATTGGTTTCATCAGTTTCTGTCTTGGGGCGATACGCAAGGCACGCGAGTAATGTACATAGATTCAATTCCATACATGAAAAATGACCTCGCTTTCGGAATATGGCAGGCCGATTGCACATTTGCAATGCATGAACAGAAGCTTGGGAATGGTTAACGATAGGCCCATCCAAACAACGCTGCTTGGGCTCGAAGTCCATCAACCCCCAATAAGTCTCCAATCGATCGAGGCGCGAAGGCCCCGCTCGTTAAGTTGCTCTTCAGATCCTGAAGACAGGTAATAGCACGATGAGGTCCCCGATGCCGCAATACATTCCCTTGACATCAGCCTACCTTTGCCAGGACTGTGATTGCGTTGGAAACTCAGCCTCACATTGTCCCGCATGTGCCTCGAGCGCCCTGTTGAATCTGGCCTGCGTGTTGAACCGCAATGAGATCGAGGCGGAAATCCCGATGACTGGCTTCACCTACACCTCCACTCAGTCCGCGCCGGCTCTCGCAGCTTAGCTGCCACGTTCTCAGAACGAACAAGGAACGGGTGCATTTATCGAGAGCCATCCTTGCATCGTCCGATGCCAAACGGAATACAAATGGCGACGAGTGCCGTCCTTGTGACCCTTCGTGACACTCTACCAGTGCTAGTGAGCTGAACCAAATCGTCGAAATCGACACTCCCCACGGGCCAAATTCAAGCGCATCCTCCGTCCGGTTCGCCAGTCTCGAAACAAAAATCCGGGGCGATTCATGGTCTTCTAAGTATCCAGGGCGCTCACCGTTCAGAAACCGAGATATGACGAGTTGGCGCAGGGACCACGGCTTTCACGGCTGCAGGAGGTTGTTCACTTTATCAAAGAGGTCGTCCCGCAATTCGTGGAGTTCGGGAATCCGGTCCATGGCTTCCGCTTTCCGCCCTTCGCCACTTAAGGAAAGGATTTCAAGCGCCAGCATGTGGATCTTCTGGTGCAGGTCATCAATGTTCCGGAAACCAAGGAGCCCGCCACGTCTTGGCAGTGCAACCCCGTCGACCAGCGCTTCGCTGCGCAACCAGGTTCCGAGTCTGCACTGGTTGATATCGAGTACCGGTGCATTTTGCCGCTTGCCATTGAGGAAATCCTCGATGGCCACGACCCAGGCTCGGTGCTCGACGCCGGCATAGAGTACCGGCCGGTTGCCGGGGTCGAACGAGAGTACATTCTTCAATTTTGGATCCGGATGCCAGCTAGCAGCCCATGCGGGGAAATCGCTGGCCTGCATCGGTCTTGCGATGCCGTAACCCTGGGCTACTTGACAGCCCAGCCTCAGCAGCATCAAGCCATGCTCCACCGTCTCCACGCCCTCCGCGACTGTATGGCATCGAAATGCCGTTGCCAGCCCGAGCATGCCTTCGATAATGGCCAGGTCTTCTGGGTCTTCGAGCATGTCGCGTACAAAAGTCTGGTCGATTTTGAGCACCTCAACCGGCAGCCTTTTAAGATAGGCGAGCGAGGCGTACCCTGTGCCAAAATCATCGAGCGCAGACGAGACACCCAGCCTCTTGCAGGCGCGAATCACTTCCGAAGCCGAAGCCGCGTCGCGGAATGCGCTGCTTTCAAGCACTTCCAACTCCAGCATGTGAGGAGGAATAGTGGGATGCGCGACCAGCAGCGAGTTCAACAAATCGACAAAGTCGGCCTGCTGCAGCTGGTCGGCTCCGATGTTGACACTCACAGAAACTTCAAGACCATCCGCGCGCCATTTCTCCATTTGGATGAGCGCATTCTCGATGACCCATTTACCAATTTCAACGGCGATAGGGTGGCCTTCGATGGCCGGCAAGAACTCTCCGGGGGGCAGGAGTCCCCGCTCGGGGTGCAGCCAGCGGATGAGAGCTTCAGCGCCGAGAACCGCACCTGTACACATGTTTACTTTGGGTTGATAGAACAGCACGAACTCATTGGCGGCCAATGCGAGACGGATTCGTTCCAGGTTTTCATGACGATCACGGGCACTACGGTCGAGAGCAAGGTCGAAGACGTGATAGCGGTTTCTTCCCTCCTGCTTCGCGATGTACATGGCCTGGTCCGCCTGGCGCAGCAACTGATCGGCATCGGTCGCTGTCTGGGGGAAGAAGGTCACGCCCACACTGATGGATAGCTGGAAGGTCCGGTCGCCAAGCTCCACGGGATCGGACGCGACCTTCATGAGACGGTTGATTACCTTCCAACTTTCTTCGGTATCGGCAACCTCCGGCAGCACTACGACGAATTCGTCTCCACCCAGGTGCGCAAGAGTATCGCCGCGACGCAGGGCACGCTTCATGCGCTGCGCTAACATGACCAAGACCTGGTCTCCGATGCCACGACCGTGGCGCTCATTGACGGCTTTGAAGTTATCTAAATCGACATAAGCGATCGCGGCCCTTCCCCCGGAAAGACTCGCGCGAGTCAATATCTCATGGAGGAGCTTGGCGAGCAGAGTCCGGTTTGGCAGGCCAGTCAACACATCGTGATGGGCAATCCGTTCGAGCTTCCTCTCCTGTTCCTTGATGGGGGTGACGTCGGAAAACAACGCAAGATACCGTTCAGTGTTGCCGGATTGGTCCCGTAACGCCCGAATTGTTAGCATCTCGGCGTACACCTTGCCATCCTTTGCCCGGTTCCAGATCTCTCCCGACCATCGTCCCGTCTGGTTGAGATCCCGCCACATATCCACATAAAACTCCTCGCTCTGGCGACCGGACTTGAGAATTCGCGGGTTGTGGCCTATTGCCTCATCGCGGTTGTAGCCGGTGATGCGAGTGAACGCGTCATTCACCTCGAGAATCGAGCCGCTCGCGTCGGTGATGACAATTCCCTCTGACGCCTGGGCGAACACGTTGGCGGTCAGGTTGAGCCGATCCTGGGCGGCCTTTTCCTGGGTAATGTCCTCGGTGAAGATAACGATGCCGCCTATGGCGCCGTCGCCAGTCCTCCATGGTCGCACTGCTCTCTTGAGCCACTGGCCCCTGCCGTCCTCCCGTTGAAGGCAGTCCACGTCTCCCTGAATGATCTCTCCGGCCATCGCCCGGCGATGCGACTCTCGCCAGCTCTCCGGGATCTCTGGAAGGACTTCATAGTAGGAGCTTCCAATGATCTCCCGACCGCTCAGACCGTAGTCCTCAAGCCAACGACGGCTTGCCGCCAAATAGCGCATGTCCCGGTCGAGCATGGCCAAAGCGGCAGGTGCATGCTGGATGAACAACTTGAAGAGTTCCCTGCTTTCGCGCAGGGCTAATTCAGACTCCTTGCGCTCGGTAAGGTCCTCAGTGAAGAGAATGATGCCACCTATTGAGCCATCACCGGTTCGCCATGGCAGGACTTCCGAACGACCCCACAGGACGGTGCCGTCCGGTTTTTCGTAGCGCTCGTCCTTGGATCGTATAGTCTCGCCCGCCAACGCGCGTTGATGCACCTCTTTGAATTGGTCCGCAATCCCTGGCAATATCTCGTAGTGGGAGTGTCCAATGATGTCCCGATCACCGAGGCCAAAGTCCATTCGGCAACGGCGGCTCACCGCCAGATAGCGCATCTTGTTGTCGAACATAGAAAGGGAGACTGGCGCATGCTCTATTAACAATTCGAGCAGCTTCTTGCTCTCACGCAATGCATGCTCAGACAACTTGCGTTCGGTAATGTCCTGGATTACGCCACGCATGACCAGGGGTCGCCCCTCGGTATCGAAATCAAGCCTGCCCAATCCCCAGACCCAGCGCTCCATTTGATCATTCTGTCGAACGATGCGGTACTCTCGATTGAAAGGCTGGCCCTTGCGGATCACTTCCTCGTCCAGATATGCGGTCATCCTGAAGCGATCTTCGGGATGGAGCAGATTAGTCCATCCTGCCACGGTGCGCTCATAATCCTTGCTGATTCCCAAGAGGGCATCCATCACTTCGGTGCTGGTCCATACTCCGGTCCTAACATCCAGAACATAGCTGCCGAGCTCGGCAATGATCTGCGCTTCTCTGAGAGCCTCCTCGCTCGCACGAAGCGCTTGTTCCGCTTTCATGCGATCCGTGATATCTCGGCTGATGCCGAAGAGACCGGTGATCTTTCTGTAGCGGTCGTTGATTGGGTAAATGCGACTGTCGAGCCAGGCCTTTCTTCCATCGACAGTCTGAGCCTCATGTACTTCAGAGGCGACTGGCATCCCCGCCAAGACCTGCTTTTCAAGCCGGTAGTAGATGTCGGCATATTCTTCCGGGAATAGATCGTAATCCGTCAGGCCAAGCAAACTGGTGCCCTGCCGAGCCGGGTCGAGGGCGTCTGTCATATTTTGACTCGCGGCAGTAAAGACATGATTGCGATCCTTGAAGAAAATGAAATCGTCGGTGTTGTCCATCATGGCTTCAATGTCGGCGGAGATGCTCTGGCGATCATGGGACTTCCAGATGCTTCGTGCATCCTGCAACCTGAGATGAAGGATGACTTCGCCGTTGATCGAAGCCGTCTTTTGGTAACTCCCACTCACACAACGAATCCGGCCATCTGCATGGCGCAGCCGGATATTAAACGTTCCCGGTTCATGCGGCGTTTCCATGGAAATGATCCGCTTGGCAACATCCACGTCATCGAGGTGAATGCGGTCGGAGAGGAGGACTTCTGAGGAGAGAAAATCTTCCGTCACGAATCCCAGAAGAGCTTGCACCGTTTCGCTAACTGCCAGGACCTTCCGCGAGGCCCTCAACGCGATGTCGAAGGTGGCTTCGACCACGGGGTACCTTCGATTCTGCAAATCATGCAGGTCAGCTAAGTGACCCCGCAGAGGCGATTGCTGAAACACTAGCACAAAAGGAGACAGGAAGCGACCGGCTAGATCAGGAATCCTAGATTCAGTCGCATTCTCGGTAGTGTCGTTAGCAAGTAGAAATGTCCGCTTTTGAGAACAAATGAAGTGTCCGGTTGTTAAAAGTCAGCCGCAGTAGAGGCGGTGGTAAAGTGCGAATCCCGCGTATTTTGCGGGATTTGCAAGTTGAGAGGGAAAGTCTGTTTTTGGACTTTTCCTCTCAACGTCTTTTCCACGGCCTTGATTTGTTTTTGGCTCAGCGGCGTCAACAGTTTTCCTTCCGCGCTGTAGTGTCCGATGCGATGTCCTGCGATCATCAGGGTCAGTGTCATGTCCAGGTGCTGATGGATGATTGCCTTGCATCCGGCCAGCGTGTGGCGCCAGTGCGCGCGCTCGAGCTGCATGACCAGGTTGTGAAACCGCACGGTGTTGTCCTGGTCAACAGTGCGCTCGTAGCGTTGCGTGAAGATCATCTCCAGGTTCTTGTTCCGGCAGGATATGAACGCCGTCCCCCGCTGCGCCGCCGGAACCGTAAAGCGGCGGTTGAACTCGGCGATGTAGCGATCGTTAAGAAACTCGTTGGCCTCGTCCAGCGTTCTGATCCCTCGCAATCGCAGCTCCTGCGGCAGCCGTCCCTGCCAGGTGGAGAAGTTCCGTTCCGAGCGACCCCGCGCCTGCGGAGAGTAGGCCGGGATCATATGCACTCCCAGTTCCTTCATGGCGCGGCCCACCTGTGTGGGACGCTCATAATCGACCTTACCGCCGCTCTTCGGCGTCAGCCAGAAATGGGCTCCGCGGTCGGAATAGAGCGAACAGAACAGCCCCTTCTGTTCAATGACCGCCCGCAGTCCGGCCATCACCGTGAAAGTGGTTTCCTCCAGCGCAAGCTGCGCGTAGTAGATCTCGCTTGTGGCGTCGTCCAGGATCACGATCAGGTCGTGCTTACGCTCATCCTGAAACCACTGGTGCTCGCTGCCATCAATGTGCAGCATCATCCCCGGCAGTGGACGCCGCTCTCGCCGTTTGCGATGCACCCCGCGCTTGGCCTTGCGCTTCACCAGCCCTGCTGCCTGCAGCGCCTGCTTCACCCACGTGTAGCTCAACCCGATCTGATGTTCCTCGCCGAGCTTCTCATGGAAGTGCCGCATGTTCAGATCGAAGTACTTGTCCCGGTAGAGGCTCAGAACCTCTTCGGCCTGCTTCTTCGGCACTCGCCTGCTGCTCGGCTTCCGCCGCCGCCGGTCCAGCAACCCTTGAGGGCCTTGCTCCTCAAGCCGCTTCCGCCAGCGTCGCATCTGCCGCTCGCTGATGCCGATCAACTCCGCCGCCTGCCACCACTTGATCTTCCCAGCCGTGGCCCGTAACAGCACTTCCTGTAGCTTCATCGCCCGCTCCGCTGCGGTCCTCGGATAGATCTCCATGCTCTCGCGCATGGCTCCATCCTCACCGCCCGCTATGCGGACACTTCACTTGCTAAAATCACCGGACATATTATTAGCTAACGACAGTCGCATTCTCGGTAGTTATTAGTTGATAAATAATCCGAGACGGTCAGCGGCTCAGAACCACCGTCTTGAGTTTCTCACCTAACGAGCCATCAATACGTGTATCTACTGCAGGACTGTGGTGCGGCCCGGCGTGGCCGCCGATCAGATTCTCACTTATCTGCACAAGTAGGAAATCGATCGTGTCATCGACGAGGCTCAATCTCCCGGCTCTTTTTACCGCCGTTCCACCAACAATGATGTTCAATTCTGAAACTTCCTCATTTGCTGAGCAACGGTAACCCGCTTCCACGCTGCGATGAACGGCGGAGCCCAGTTCGTCCTCATGAAGCAGTCCGGCCATCACGCCGTGCGATCTTACGCCGTTATGTGAGATTCGGCAGGATCCTCACAGAAAACGCCGCCTCCGGCATCGGCATTTAGAAGCAGGCCTATAGATGCGCTCAGTAGAAATCTATCAGTAGAGATTTATATATAAGGATTGCGACAGATAAGTTTGCCTTATCAGTTTTTTATAAATCTTATAATCCCTCTCCTCGCACGCCCCCCAATCCAATGATCTGAACAGGCCCGCACCGCTGGCTCGATGTGAGCGCCCGCAGGCCCAAGCCTAGATTCCGCCGCGCGTCTCCCTCATTAGGCATTCCCTTCCCTTCCTCCGGCCCGACATCTCCCAGTTACCCAACCTTCGGCCGCACCCTGCGCGTTGACTTGTCTCCCGTGCCGGCCAGACCGGCAATCGGAGCAACTCGCTCGCATGTGGTGCGGCTTAAACCAGAGGAGCACCCTTCATGATCAACACAGGCCTTGATTCCATCCGCTGCCCGGCATGCGGTCTCATACAGTTCTGCACCTTATCAACGATGTGCAAGCGCTGCCGGAGATCGCTTGGCATCCGTTACGCAACTCTCACCCTCTCTCCGAGAAATCTCGAGAGAGAGAACGGCTCGGAAGAATTCGCTCGCGCATTCGGGCGCAGGATGCGCGGCCTGAGACGCGAGCGCGGGATGACGCAGGAGGAATGCGCCGTGCATCTTGAGACAAGCCGGTCCCATCTGTCTCGACTCGAGACCGGCCGCCTCCGTCCGTCGTTCTCCATATTGTTGCGCGCCGCCCGCGCGTTTTCTGTCGACCGGGTCATCCTTCGCATCCGCATTCCCAGGACAACCCCTCCGACGTCATGATCTGAATGTGCCGGGTCTGGCACATCCATCACTCGATTCTCCGCTCGAAGAACCTGAATCCATGAAATTCTTATTCTCCGCGGTTGCGCAAGGAAAGCAGCCGCGGATGGACTTATGTTTGCACGAGAATTTATTGACCACTAGGTATCTCACCGCATGACAGGCCCGAAACGCAAGCCGGAAGCAGACGATGAGGTCCGGAAAGTCATGGCTAGGGCGCGGAAGTTCCTCGCCGCTCGCGGAGTTGATTGTGCCGTACCGATCCATCGTGAGGATGCTGCACGCTTCATGGTGGAATTCGCAAGACTCGAAAAGGAGTTTTCGGAGCAGATGAAATCAGCACGGAAAGTAATGGACGGCAGACATGAGCGCTACGAAAACTTGCAGACTCTTAGCGACTCCAGCCCTTTCCTAAAAGCGTTTTTAAGACGGAAAGGGTATGGGACGATGCAGCTAAGACGGAGTGGGCCGATGATATCGAGCGGCGAACTCCTGTCGCGACCATTTAAGATCAGTCTGGACTAACCCGGCTGTCCTCCGAGTTTCATGCGGCGCGCCATTTCTCATGATCTGGCGGAAGAAAATAGGAATGCAGGCTGGCCAGCGGAGATCATCAAGTGGCACCAGAATCTTCTGGCCGCCGAGGTCCCCCCAATGACCTCTTCCTCCCCGGAGCACATAGCTGTTCATTCGCCTTCCGAGAACTGCGCACGAATCAAGAAGCTTGGCTATGTCTCGGGAAAACATATGAATCTGTATGGCGAACACATGAAGTTGGTTTCAGATCCATTTGACGAGGGTGACTGCGTAGCCGCCCTTGCCATCAGCAGTAGTAATCCAACCGTACGGACAATTGAGCTTCCAGTATCTCTCCTCGCTGGTTGGGAGGACCTGTTTCAAGAACTTGCAAATCCCACCGCATCGGAGCTCACGGCAGAGACTCCACTTCCTGGTTCTGCGGGACAGAGCCGGAGTAGCCCCTCTTCGGATGACCTTCATCCGGATAGTCATTTCAAATCGCCCTGTGCCGCCAACGTACCGGCGGCGGTAGGATTGCCTTTGAGTACCCATTCAAATCCCACGGCGATGATTGCGCCCAGCACGGGACCGACGACAAAAATCCAGGTGGTGGTCATATTGCCACGGATCAGGTCGGGAGCAAATGACCGCACCGGGTTCATCGATGCGCCGCTGATTGGCGCCGCCCAAAGGCCCGCCAAAGAGATGTAGCCGCCGACCGCGAGAGCACCATTGGAACCGATATTACGGGCGCCAGAGGCGGTGCCAAGAATCGTGCTGACCAAACCCGTCGTCAATAATACTTCCATGGCGAGCGCCTTGAAATCGCTCACTCCCGGACCTGGTGTCGTGGCGCCGAGTAATCCTTGTATGCCGAACAGCGCCCGGAGGAAGGACGCCGCAGCGATGCCCCCGATGATCTGCGCCGTGAAATACCCCAGCACCCGAGACCAGGGGAAATTGCGCCGCAGCGCGAATGCCAGGGTAACTGCTGGATTTAAATGGGCACCACTGACCGCGCCCATAAAATAGATGATGGCCATGACCATCAGGCCCGGTGCAACAGCCTTCATTCCCAGGGTAATCGCTCCACCGCTCTGGGCACCGACGACCCCTGCGCCAGCCGCCACGACGACGAGGAGGAAGGTGCCCCAGGTTTCTGCGAAAAGACGCCGCCATTCATGAGCAGATTCCAGGAAATCTGGAGTCTCCGATCCGTAAAGCATACGGTGCTGTGTTGTCGATTCGGTTCGCTCAGAGTGCATGATGTTCTCGCGTAAGAGTCGGATCATCGCAATCTTGTCAGACAATCTTGCAGGGGATGATGGCATCCTCATCGAATGTGTAGACCGCGCATAGGCGGTGATAGCCGTCGGCGATAACCAGCTTGCCGTTGCGTTCGTCCCTGAACAGCAGGAGCGGCGATAGTCTTTCATGCTGAATGATTCTCGTTCGATCTTTTTCAACGTGAGAATTACTGACCCCCAGCAGCGATAGCATGGAAGCCCTGAAAATGTCCTTTGCCGCGTAGTTCGTCATCGCGGCGCGTTGCAATTTCTTGACAACATTCTTTGACGCCTGTGGCCCCATAGTCAGGCTCAGATACGAGGCGGCTGCAGGATAATCATGTTTCTGTGGTCCGCTTTGCCATTTGATGTTCGCTTTTTTGGTCATTGCCTTCCTTTCAACCTTGATTGTGGCGATTTTCCACAGCAACATGCCGCCATCGGTACGAGGCGCATAAGAAGGGCTAAGTGCCGTAGCCACGATGCGGCATGGCGAGCAAATCCTGATTACTTGGCCAAGAGATGGTGAGCAGAAACCCCGATTCAACGACTGCTTCAACGTCGCGCTTGATCGAAGCGCCAAGAGTCAGAAGACTTCCAGTCTGGAGGTCGTATTTTTGCCCCTCTGTCTTGTAGCGAATATGACCCTTCAACACTTGAACCGAGCTAGTGCCGTCTGCGTGGTGTTCTTCTATCCGGGCGGCAGCTTCCATGCAAATCAGCAAAACCCGAAAATCATTCTTTTTGAAAAGAGTCTTGGCGTGGATTTCTTTAGGCCAAGGCTTTCGATGCCAGAACGCAGCCATTTCGTGCGCTAAGTCAAAGTGCGCGAGATCGGCCATCATCGTGCCGTCATCTGCTACAAGTGGAATCGTCATGCTCCCGCCTTCCTTTTGAAGGGGGTTCGATGCGATCTCCTTCACCCAGGCATTCAGGCGCAAATCGGCCTTCTTCCTGCCACGCGGCCACATTCTGTCAACGAGGACGCGAAAACCGTCAGCGTTGCCAGGTTCTTCATTCGCTCTCTTAAGCAGAACCTCCATGTGTCACGTCCGTTTCTCAGCCGCGCAATCGCAAGAATTGACCCCCTCGTCAGCAATACAACCCTTCAATTCGAAGAAGTTTATTCACCAGGGAACCCAAAAAAATGTACAAAAGCGATCACAAGGGCGAAGGCAGCCCTTCTCGCCATATTTACGTTGCACTTTCCAGACCTATATTTGGAAGCACGTCACTGACCCCAGGCCACCAATTACGCCTCTGATGGGCAACGCGCTCAAGCCCCAAGAATATAACCCGAGTGATCTGCAAAACAGAACTACCCCTCAAATGACGCGAACAGCCCAAAGCACTCGTCCAGCATAGCTTCCGGGGTCATTATCGGATTAGTCCCCGAAACGCCCTAGTGTAGCGTCTCACGCAGATCGTCTTTTATTCAGTGCGGTCTGAGCGCGGGTGACTTTTTCGAGGATGTCGCTTGCTTTGGCTGTCCAGATGAACGGTTTGGGGTTCTTGTTATGGACGTCGATATAACTTCCGATTTCAGTGATGAGCTGCTCGAGGTCCTGGAAGACTCCGCGTCTGATGCGGTTATGGGTCAGGTCGCGGAAGAATCGTTCAATCATATTGAGCCAAGAAGCGGATGTGGGCGTGAAGTGAACATGGAAGCGTTTGTGCATTTCCAACCAACGTTGGACTCGTGCATGTTTGTGAGTCGAGTAGTTATCGCAGATCAGATAGATTTCTTTGTTAGCCGGTATGGTCTGATCGATCATGCGCAGGAACTTCAGCCACTCCTGATGACGGTGTTTCTCCTGACACAGGCCGAAGACCTCTCCATTGGCGGGATTCAGCGCGGCGAACAGGGTCGTGGTGCCGTTGCGCTTGTAGTCATGCGTCATGGTTGCGCCTCGGCCCTTCTTCATCGGCAGCCCAGGCTGGGTGCGATCCAGAGCTTGAATCTGGCTCTTCTCATCCACAGACAACACCAGAGCGTGTTCGGGCGGATTGAGGTACAGTCCAACGATTGCTTCCAGCTTGTCTGCAAACTGCGGGTCGTTGCTCACCTTGAAACTATCGACACGATGCGGCTTGAGGCCGTTGGCCCGCCAGATGCGCGAAACGGAAGCCTTAGATATGCTCATCTCCCGGGCCATCGTACGCGTGGACCAGTGGGTCGCGTTCGCAGGCGTGCTCTGCGTAGTTCTTTCGATCAAGGCCGCAGTCACTTCTGAGCAGATCGACGGTGTGCGTCCAGGCCGGGGCGCATCTTTCAGCAATCCTTCTACGCCCAGCTCCAGAAACCGTCCCCGCCACAAGCCGACCATTCGGGGGGCAACCTTCAGATTCTCAGCGATCTGCTTGTTCTGAAGCCCGTCGGCCGCCAGCAACACGATGCGGCTGCGCATTACCACACGCGCCGCTGTCGAACGCCCGCGCGCCTGCTGCTCCAGCTTCCGCCGGACTTCTTCTTTCAGAACAATGGGCTGAGCTACACGCATATCGAAGTCTCCTCATCATAAGATGAGGCTCGATATATAAAGGATGTTATTAATGAGACACTAGCGTCCAGGATCGATGTCGCGCCTGGATGGTGGCAGACCCGTAAATTACAACTTTGATAACACTACGGACCTACGGACCGTATGCTGAGAGAGTTATCGGTTCCGATCCGCTTGTCGGGCACCGTTGTATTTCGTTGAGATAACTGGGAACTGAGCCAGCCGGCTTTTGCTATTCGGGGGCTGACGCTTTCATCTGCTCCCGAACGTTGTGCGCCAGCTTCGCGATCTCTTCGGCCTTGCGCAGCAGTTCCATCGCGAGCATGTCTTTGTTGCCCCTGTCGATACCGTCCTTCAATTCACCGGCTAGGGCCAGGAGTTTTTCTGTGTCGGTGTTCATGGCTTTGTGGCGCTCGATTGCCATCTCGGCCAGCCGCTTCCGGTTCTCCAGCGAATTCGCCGATGCATTGGGATTGTGGCTGGGGTCGGCATCCCAACTGGCTTTCGCGCTCAAGACATGAGGCACCAGGTAGGTGTCGTGAGGGGAGGAGGAACTCTGCTGCGCTTGCGCAAGACAGGCACGGGGCGAAATGGCCACGAGGACTGCCAGGCACGACAAGACCAGTGCCCACGCCAGCCGTCCGGGGAAGGACGTGGGCGATGAATCCCGCTGCCGGCTCGCGTCTGCGCGAATAGCTCTAACATTCATGGGCGAATTATAGAGAGAGAAAGCGTGGGTGCGTGTAGCCCTTTTCGCAATGTTGATGCGATCAACTTGCTCCGGCGAATACGGCCGGAGCATTGCTGTGCGAGGTTTTGCGGTCATCCGGGAGCGGCCCATTGTGGATCCGTAACATCGAGGAGATCGCCGGCATACACGTAGCGCGGGTCTTCTGAACTGACCGGAATGCCGAGACATGTGAAAGCGTGTGCGCTACTTCATCGAGCGGCCGTACGTTCCCCGCGAAAAGGGTGGCTGTATCTCCATGCCACTCAATGCGCCCGTATTCCTTGAGCTTTGCGTAGTTGGGATTTGTATTTTGCACAGTCGCAGAGGGACACTTGGTCGCGTCTGAATAGTCTTCAGGCGTTCTCTGACTCTGCGCGTTCAGGGACATCCCTACCGAATGAAGCAGGAGACCACCGACCAGTAGTTCCGACTTGCCCGCGCAGGGCCTCGAACTGAGAAAGAACATGAAATGGTCCCTCTGCGCGTTAGAAATCAATCGGAGCAGGATGGCGCTAACACGCAAAGATTAATGACGGACTCCTACATGTGTACGCATCTGTTGCCAGTGAACTCATGGAGTTGGCTGCGGCTTTTCTTGAATTGCGCCTGGATAGTGGCCACTGGGAAATAACCTCCGTTTTCTGTTTTTGGGGCCCGGGCGGTCCGCTACTGCCGCCCGTTCAGAGTGATCAACGCTCCCATCTTCGGCGTTCCCATACCGGTCGCCTGATCGTACCCGGGAGTGGTCGGGAACAAACCGTTGTTGTTCGTCGATTGGCCGATTCCCGTGATGTCGTTGAAATAGGCTCCAGCATTGGCGTTGAACAGCCGGTAGAGAAAGTAGTTCGCATTACCCACCCGGCCTTGCCAGAAGCTGTCGTAGTCAGCAAAGATTCCCGACCACAACGGCGATGAGAGACTGGTGCCGCCGATCCCGAACCAGCCAGCGGGAGTTTCACTGATCTGGGCGCATATGCTGTTGGGAGTAGCAGCACTCCCAGTACAGTATTCGGCGTAGCCGGTATAAGGGTCTGCGTTGGCTGAGACATCAGGAACTTCGCGGCATGGCGTCCCTCGCGCCGCGAACGTGCAGTGGGCGGTGAGATTGCCGTAAACCGTGTAGGGATTGGTGACGCCCGGACCCGTCTGATACGCAGGACGGCCCCAAAACTGGCTGTTTCCGCCGCCGCCCGCGCCGTCCTCCGAGCACCAGAACAATCCTGGATTGCCCCCCTCATTTGCTTTTTCGTTACACAGATTTTGGGCGTTCCATATCGTCTCCACTCCAGCCGGGTAACGGGGAAATGGATTCGTATCGGGGTTGAATGATTCGAGCGAAGTGCCGCCAACGCTGGTTACCCAGGGTTGGGAAGGCGGATCATCCACATTCACAATCGTCGTTCCGTCGGTTCCGATGCAGTCGAAGGCGCCGGTATCGCCGGCAGCGCCGAACATAGTCTGTCCTTGCAGGGCCATCTTCTCGAAGACAATGTTTTCGGCTTGAACCAGGGCAGCGCCCGCGTCGTTCTCGCATTCGCCCCAACTGGAGCTAATGACATCCGCGATGTCGTCTTTTGCGATGCGCGTGTACTCGTCCAGTTCCGTCTGCCCCGTCTCGTCGTTCGGAGCGTTGTAGACGTAGATGTGCTCTGCACTCGGCGCAATGGTGAGCTGCATCTCGATATCCGCGTCCACCTCGATGTCACCGGCGTATCCCTGCCACGCCGTCGGACATTGATCGTTCATCGGGCATTGAGGATTCAGCGGGCCTCCATCCACAGTGATGTCGACCAGCGGAGCCCTGAAGCCGGGGCCATAGAAGTACTTTGTCCAAGCATCAATATCCGAGTGTTGGTACGCCGAAAGCTCAAACACCGCAAGATTCACCCCCGCGCCCTGGCCCTGGGGGCCGAGATCCGGCGCACCGTAGATAGAGTTGGTTTGCGTGGGCGTCAGACCGCTGCAACCCGGACCGGCTCCATACCCGTAAGGAAAATTCACGCCATTATTGGCGTAGTTGAACAACTCGGCCTTGGTCGGGTAGGGTGTATCACAACCGGGTCCCGAAGAAGAAGACTGATTCAAGTGATGCATTTGATGAGTCCGTGGTCGCGCGGTATTGGAGAGACCGACCACGCCCAGAACTCCTGCAGTCAGGTTCTCCGGAAATTGAATCTCAGCAGTGTTTGAGTAATAGGTAATTCCTCGCTGATTGCGATAGCTGTGGAGCGCAGTCTTGAACGTGCTTTCCATCAGGCTGCTCGGCCCGCTGGCGCGCACCAGGTATGGCGACGACGACGGCTCCACGGTCAACCCGCTCTGTGTTAGATACAATGCAACCGCGGCAGCTTGCTCGCTATCCGGCGCGAAACGCGAATCGAACTCACCCGCGGCGAGCCAGTGCTGGTAATTTGGGCTGTCTACGTTGTAGAGATCCTCGAGCAGCGCCGACAGTTCCGAGGCATTGCTCGGAGCCAGGACGACCTCAACCGACATTTTCAGGCTGGTGAATTCGCCCAGGTCAACGTCCGTCGTGGCTCTGAAGCTGCCGGGAATCGCTGAAAAACCATTCTCCGCGGCTCGAGCCGTCGCGGAAAAACTCAGAAACAGAGTCAGGACGATGGAAACACAACACTGCAATCTTGCATTGCAAGTCATGGAAACCTCCGGACAATTCATGAGCCCCAGGGGTGGGCCTTGAAGAAAGAGCTTTGAACTGACTCAACGAACCGTATGGTTTGGGGATGAACCACAGCGGCGCTTAAAAGTATACCCGGCCTTCAGGCCCGTCAAGCGAATTTTATGCTGAAGATTCTGTCGTTTGGCCGGTTACCGAATCCCTTCCAGGTCGACGCGATGGAGGACTAGGAAACGCGGGGCTTCTCGCACTTTCTACCTGGCAAGACCAACGCACTTTTCGAGCTGGAGTGCGGTCATTTCGGAGTTCCGGGCAGATTGCCGCCAATCTTTGCCTGGCCAGAACAATGCATCGGAATTGGGTTCCGCATCGCGGGTCATCCAACCGGAACTCAGAATCGCGCGTCCGAAGCCCAGCCGCGATAGCACGGACTGGAAAGCGAACTCAGCGTTTGCGGCCATTCTCTCAGACCTCTCCTATGGACATTGCAAAGGACTTGCGATATGTTCTATGCAGTGTCCAAAGGAGCCGCGATGGGCGAAGGCAAATCGGAAGTGTTGCAAGGGACGCTGGACCTGATGATATTGAAGACGCTCTATGCGATGGGGCCGCTGCACGGGTTCGGGATTGCGCGGCGAATCGAGCAAGTGAGCGATGGGGTACTCGATCTGAACGAGGGCACCGTGTACACGGCGCTGCTCCGGCTACAGCAGCAGGGATGGATCGCTTCGAAGTGGGGAACCAGCGAGAATAATCGGCGGGCGCGTTTCTACTCCATTACCAGGCTCGGCGCGAAGCAACTGGAGCGCGAGACCGAGAACTGGGAACGCGTGGCGGGCGTAATGGACCGTGTATTGAAGCTCGAAAAGCAGGGGTGAGGCGATGCGGAGACTGCGGATGCTGTGGTCGCGAGTGAAGGGGCAGGCGGCGCAGGGGCGCGAGGACGAAGCGTTCCAGGACGAGATTCGCGAGCACATTGCATTGCTGGAGGAGCGTTACACGGCGCAGGGTTTGAGCGCGCGCCAAGCGGCGCGGGCAGCGCGGCACCAGTTTGGCAACGTGACAGTGCTCAAGGAAAAGCAGCGAGCGCAGCGCGGGATTTTATCGCCGGCGGAGTGGTGGCGGGATGTGTGCTTCGGTGCGCGGATGCTGGCCAAGAGGCCGGCCTCGAATGTCGCAGTAGTAGTAGCTCTGGCGCTGGGGATCGGAATGAATACCGCGGTGTTCACGTTTGTGAATGGGATCCTGCTGCGACCGCCGCAGGATGTAAGCCAGATACGAAAGATGATCGAGCTGTGGCTGAAGCGGCCGAAGCAGGCTGGACCGCAGAGTTACTTGCCCTTCAACTATCCCGACTATGCATACTATCGTGACCACGCGCGATCGCTGGAGGGACTGCTTGCCTTCGACGGGGACGGCGTGAATGTGATTTGGAATCACGCGGGGTCGGGACAGAATCTGAACGTGACGGCAGTATCGGGGAATTTCTTTTCTCTGCTGGGTGTGAATGCAGCAATGGGGCGCACGCTGTCAGTGGATGACGACCGCATCGACAATCCCCGGCCGGTGGCGGTGCTGAGCTACGCGTGCTGGAAAGACAAGATGGGCGCAGACCCGGACGTACTGGGGCGCACGCTCATGCTGGACGGCGAAGCGTTCACAGTGGTGGGTGTGGCGCCGGCGAGATTCTCCGGGCTAATGGTGGCAACGGAAACAGACATGTGGGCGCCGCTGACGGCGCAGGAGAAGTTCACCCACGACAAAGGAGGGCTGACGAGCCGTGACGCTTCCTGGCTGGTTGTGGCGGGAAAGATGCGCAGAGCGAGCGACAGGAAAAGCGTGCAGGCGGAGATGCACGTCCTTGCGAAACAGGTGGGGCTGGCGCATCCCGAAGAGCGGGAGATGACGGATGCAGAAGTTTATGCGATGACGCTGATGCCAGGACCGTTCCGCGGTTACGTGTTTGCGTTTACGGGACTGTTGATGATCGTGTTTGTGCTCGTGCTCCTTATCGCCTGCACCAATGCGGCCAGTCTGTTGCTGGCGCGGGCGACGGGACGGGCGCGGGAAATGGCGACGCGCGCTGCGCTGGGCGCGGGACGGGCAAGGCTGGTGCGACAAATGCTGGTGGAGAGCCTGATGCTCGCGGGGATTGCGGGCGCGGCGGGGGTGTGGATTGCGTGGGCGGCCTCGCGGCTTCTCATGGAATTGAAGCCGGGAAATCTGCCCATCGCGCTGAATATTCCCATGGACTGGCGGGTGGTACTGTTCACGGTGGCGATGTCAGTCGCCACGGGAGTAGTGTTCGGGCTGGCGCCGGCGCTGCGAGCGAGCGCGGTTGAAGCGGCGCGTGTTTTGCGGGAGGAGTCGCAGACGGCGGGGCGCAAGAAGGCGCGCATGCGCAATGTGCTGGTGGTGGCGCAGATGGCGATGTGCGTGGTGCTGCTTGCCGGAGCGAGCCTATGCGTCCGCAGCCTGATGAACGCGAATGCGATCGATCCGGGATTCGACACCCGGCATATCGCGCTTGCAGATCTCGATCCCGGAAGCTTGGGTTACACGCCAGAAAAGGTGAAGGACTTTTATGCGCGACTGTTGGACCGGGTGAAGAGGCTGCCCGGAGTGACCTCAGCCAGTTACGCCGCGTTTTTGCCACTGGGGACATCGCGGCAAGTGACTACGGCGGGAAAGCTACTGGGGAACGATCCGAATGCGGTGCCGGCGGATCAATTTCGCGTGGAGCCGGGACTGCTGGGGACGATGGGAATTCCGCTGCTGCGGGGGCGGGACCTGACCGAGAAGGAGGCGGACAGCGTGACTCCGGACGGCGTTGTGATCAATGAATACCTGGCGCAACGGCTGTGGCCGGGCGAGAATCCGCTGGGCAAGCACCTCAAGCTTCGTGACGAGAAGACCATGAGCGAAGTGGTGGGGGTGGTAAAAAACGGCAAATACCGCACACTGGGAGAAGGGCCGGTGGGGGCGGTGTTTCGCGGGACGCTGCCGCCGGCGCGGACGCTGGTGGTCCGCACGTCGGGGGACGAGCGGGCAGTCCTTGATGAGGTGAAGCGTGAAGTGCCGCTCGTCGATCCGCTGATGACGTCGACCCTGGTGCAGACGATCGGTGATTTCATGGCGCTCCCGCTGTTCCCGGCGCGCGCCACGGGATGGCTGCTAGGGGCGTCGGGGATCCTGGCGGTAGTGATGACCGCGATCGGGCTGTTCGGCGTGATCGCGTACGTGGTGTCGCAGCGAACGCACGAGATCGGCGTGCGCATGGCGCTGGGGGCGCGGCGAAGCGACGTACTGAAGATGGTGATGGGTCAAGGACTGTCGCTGACTGCGATTGGGCTGAGCATCGGGCTGGTGGCTGCTCTCGCGGCTGCCCGGCTGCTCTCGCCGCTCCTTTATGGGATTGGCGCGAATGATCCGGCAACCATGGCAGCGGTGGCTGTGGGCCTGGCGGCGATTGCGCTATCGGCGTGTTATCTTCCGGCGCGCAAGGCAATGCGTGTTGATCCATCGGTGGCCCTGCGATACGAGTAATCTCGTGCCCGGGCACGAGACTCGTCCGAACGTAGAAGGGAGGTCCGAAGGTGAACCGGATGCCGGAAGGTTCTTAGTTCGAATTCGCGTAGGATGCGCCCCCCCACACTGCACTCAAACTTTCGAAGCGTATCACTCCGCAAACCTTCATCATGGGCCCAACTTCGATCATTCTCGGCGTCATTCGGCGCGGGAGTTCCTTTTTGGAATACAATCAAGCCCCAAATGGACGAGATCCGAGAACGCCAGCGCCTAATGCTGATCGATAATCTCGAAGCGCAACTAGTCGTGCGAGAACTTGAACGTGTCGGGTTGAACTTCGAAATCGACTCCCCGCAGATAGTGCCCGAACGGAAGGCTGAAGCCATTGCGCGCCGAGACGTCGTGCTGGTTGAGTGGGGAGAGATCATGACGGAACTGGAAGAGTTGCGCCAAACTCCTGTCGACTCGATCTAGTCCTACTCGCAACGCATAATCACAGCACGGCCAAGAATGCGGTTCAGCATGTGCTACATCGAGTTTCCGGTTGGATGTGGCCTATCCGGACATTATCCCAAATTTCGAGTTCTGTCCCGGTAGACAGTGGTTCCTCCGTAACTCGGAAATCTGGCGTTTTTCCGTCCGGTTGTGCTCGCCGAGTGCATCGGAGAATGTGCTCATTGAAAAGGCATCACCTTCGGGCCACAACGGGCTAATCTTGGACAGCTAATTGATGACCAGAGCATGCTTTCTAAAAGAACTATTCTTCATGAGATTGTGCCAACCCCGGGAGGTTGAGCCGGTGCAAGAATTCCTGAAGAGCCTTTTGATCAGCCATATTTTCATGCCTGATCTTGCTATTGTTGAGATCCACGAATTTTGGCAAGACAAACACAAGGCCCACACCGTCGGAGCCCCAGCGGACCACCTTCGTATGGATGGCGATTGAATTCCTTGGGTTTTTTCCGTCCATGCCTGTTCTTTGCAGCGTCATCAAAAGTATGGTTCCAACGTAGGGCCGATCTTCAGTAACGAGGTACAATCCGGTGGCGCTGATGTCCCTGACCTCGTATGCCTGCGGAGCACCACCAGTCCAGTGGTAGGCGATCAGGCCAGGCAAAGGATGTCGGGTTCTCCGGTGATCTGAGGGCTCAGAATTCAGCCAGCGCAAAAACCGGGTTGTCAGCGAATCCTTCTTTCGGCTTTGAGATCCAGCCATCTTATTCTTGACCTGCTGCATTGCATTTGGAAGTTGCCCCGAGCGACCAGCCGGCTGGGACAGAACGGGAACATCATTGCCCTTGGATTCTTCGGTCCTGGATTCAGCGCTCTGCTTGAGAGCGCCACCGGCGCTCAGATCAGTGAGAAGTTCATGCCGATACTCCGGCTTCTCGACTTCACTGCTTAGAGAAATTGCCAGTTGATCTCCGGGCCGCGCCCACGCTGCAAAGATGGTGTGAATTGGCAAAGCCAACGCACTTGCCGGTTGAACTCGCAACGGCTTTACAACGACACTGGGATGCGTTTCAACGTCCTGAATAAGTCGATAGTCTTGGTCCAGATAGATTAAATCGAACTGTGGCAGTCCTGGTACCGACGGAATTCCTCTGTAGGGTTTCAACCAGAGGCCCCACTCGGTTTGGACGGTAAGATCCTCAATCAGCTTCTTAAAAGGTTCTGTCGTCGTGTCGATTGCAGCAACCTCGAGCCTCGGGGAATTTGGTCGAGTTCGGTTGAGTACCCGGAATTTCTGGGATTCCATTCTTTGCATCCCCGCCGCCGCTCACAAGCCTCAGCAGCGGCTCACCGAGTCAATTGTGTCTTGCGGCTTCGGTCTAATACATTCTTATATTCTCTATCGCCCACAATGGCGCTCTTTCTTGCATCCGCTCTAACACCAAAGACACAGCTCTGCAAACTTTCGATTCGACTTTGTGGCCAAACCGGACAGGACGCCGGTTTGAGTTCTGTCCGGATTGGGGGTGACTCACCAGAAACTCGCGAGCCGATCCTCGGGCTTCCGAACTACGTCGCGTGGGCCTAGGTAATTCGGGCCTTAAAAAGGATGCCAACCATCGGCTCGCAGGTGACAGACTGTATTTATCTCCGCCCTTGTAGAGGTCTCAGATCAACCATAAAGTGCTTGCAGACACGGGTGTCGTCTATTCGTCTGCTCTGGACGAAGCAATCAGCCGGGTCGATTCTGACTGGATGCACAAAACTGACGAACGCCGCGGATATGCGATGCAGGCCCACTACCTGCTATCCACCCTAACCCGCTTGCTCCCACTGCCCAAAGGAACGCGGTACGTCGTGCGTTGCGCCGACGACTACAAATCGGTAACGGTCCTACTCATAAGCAAGCGCAAGTATCGGCTGTGGCCGAATTGGGATAAGATTGCGCCGCTGGTGCCATGCGAGCAGATCTTCGAAGACGAAGACCCGAACACGCGCGTGCCGCGCAAGACGCTGTATTTTTGATCCGGCCAGGACCTCGCCGGCGCCGTCTCGGCACGCGTGGTTATATTTGATAACGTCTTTTATCGTTCACATCTGGGGCTAGCAAGCTTCACAACAAGTTTCTGGGGCACTTGTCCAAGAAGGTTACTTTTCATCCACGTGGAAAGTCCCCACCGGAAATCAGCGAACACTAGGGCGTTGACCGTTAGTAGTCGTCTCTTTTGCGATTAAATCATCTTCAATAGGCACATTGGGCTGCTCTCGGCAGTTGATAGCCCAAAGCACGGGTTCCCGTCATCCAGGAACGTTCAGCAGGAATGCGAATATCGGGGGACCGCCGCCCTGACTCCGAGGCTGCAAGCCGTTGCTGGCGCACCTCTTGAAGCGCTCGCAGGTCGACATCTCGATTCGGCTAACTGACGTACTGAGCAATCGGACACAGTATCGAGCAAGCTGTTGCTTCAAACTTGTGTTTGAAAATGAACAGCAATCGCTCACAATTCGGGTCTCAAGTAGTGAGGCGTAAACTTCCGACTGCGACCCCAGACCCAACACGCGAAAAGTTGATTGAGGTCGCTGGGCCGATTTTTGCCGACCGCGGCTATCAGGCTACGACGATTCGCGAAATTTGTGCAGGAGCGGGAGCGAATGTTGCCGCAATAAACTATCACTTCGGCGATAAATTGGGCCTCTATACCGAGGTCTTGCAGCAATCTGTACGAGCCGCCGAACTTCTAGCGGTTCACAACGCGCTTGATCCATGCACGCAGCCGGAAGAGGTCTTGAGAGCCCTTATTCGAGCCCGACTTCGAAGCATCTCTGGGGACGATTTACCGGGTTGGCATTCTCGACTTCTGGCGCACGAGCTGGCACAGCCCACACCCGCACTTCGACAACTTATCGATAACGTGACTCGACCAATCTGCCAGCGGCTCCTGGAACTCATTGGAGGCATGATCGGCTTCCCTCCCAACGATGACAACACCCGACTCTGTGCAATCAGCGTGGTGGGACAAGTCTTTGCTTACGTCCTACCTGGTCCACTATTAACGGAGATTTGGCCGGAACTGAAGATGACACCTGAACAGGTGGAGCGCGTTGCGGATCACATCGCGGACTTTTCACTTTCGTATCTTCAGGACTTTCGCTTGAAGCATGGATCGATGATACCGGCGAAGAAACGGACGGTAAGCAAATGACTACACCCACACTTGAAAGCGCGCCAGAACAGGCCGAGCAAAACAAGCGGACGGACCCAGCGGAAGGCGTCAAGCTCGCCGTCACTGCGAAGCCAACTGTAGCCGACGGCGCGCATCCAGCCGCAGCGGACAACGCCAAGCCGGACACAGCGGAAAGTGAAAAGAAAGCAGCGGACGAAAAGGCTAAGGAAGCAGCCGATGAAAAAGCTAAGCAGGCCGCGACTCGACGACGCCTAATCCTGATGATCGTTGCTGGCGTGGTCCTGATTGCGCTGGCGATTCTAATCTGGAGTATCTTTTTTGCGGCGCCGCGTATCCCGAAAAGCATTGTTGTGGTCAGCGGCCGAATTGAAGGTGACGACTCCGCGGTTGCTTCCAAAACAACCGGGCGCATTCTTGAGATTCATGTGCGTGAAGGTGACACCGTAAATGCAGGAGACATGATCGCCGTTCTCGACGACGCGCAGATTCGGGCGCGCGAGGACCAGGCTCGCGATGCTCTTTCTGAGGCGGTAGCAAAGGGTGCAGCAGCGCGGGAGCAAATTGCCGTCCTTCAAGAACAATTAGAGCAAAGCCGATTGCAGGTAGGCCAGTCAAAGCTCGATACCGAAGGGCATGTGGGGCAGGCGCAGGCGGATCTGGCAGCCGCACAATCGGAATTAGCCCAGCAGCAGGCGGCGTATCAGATTGCGGCGTTCGACAGGGACGCCTATACGCGTCTTGCGAAATCCGGAGCTGTGTCGGAGCGGCAAGGACTTCAGGCGTCAACGACGGCCGATCAACAGGCCGCAGTGGTTGCCGCTTCGAAACGCCGAGTTGAGGCGTCACAGGGCGCGCTCACCACGGCACAGGCAAGTCTCTCCAACCCAGGTATTCGCGAATCTCAAGTGGCTTCGGATCGAAGACAGATTGCACAGCAGGAAGCTGAAGTCGCGAGTGCAGAGGCTCAAACCGAACTCGCACGGGCTGAGCTTGCAGAAGCGGGTGACAACCGCAGAGACCTGACCATCAGGGCTCCGTTCTCCGGAACGGTGGTGACTCGTGCGGCCGAGCCAGGCGAAGTGGTTGTCGCAGGTACCGCTGTAGTCACGCTATTGGACCTGAGCAAGGTCTATTTGCGCGGATTTGTACCTGAAGGCCAAATCGGCAAAGTGAAGGTGGGACAGTCGGCGCGCGTCTACCTCGACTCCAGCTCGCAGAAACCCATCTACGCTTACGTCTCCAGGATTGACCCACAGGCGACATTCACTCCTGAGAATACGTACTTCCGCGACGACCGCGTCAAGCAGGTGGTCGGCCTCAAGCTGCAATTGATCGGCGGATTCGGATTTGCCAAGCCCGGCATGCCAGTCGATGGCGAAGTCCTGGTGCAGGGAGACAAGTGGCCGAAAGAAAAGCGTAAATGATCGCTGCCAGTCCAGATCGAGCGGTGGAAGAACGGGCGGTCGCGGATCGGACGGTCCAGGATCTGAAGGCTATCGCAGCGCCGCGGGCCATCGATGTTCGCGGCCTGACGAAACGTTATGGCAAACTCGAGGCCGTCCGTGGAATCACACTTGAAGTAAACTCCGGCGAGATGTTTGGGCTGATCGGTCCGGATGGAGCCGGAAAGACTTCGACGTTCCAGATTCTTGCAGGTGTGATGGAAGCAACCGCCGGTATCGGGAACATCTTTGACCGGCCGGCACGGGATACGCGTTCCCAAACCGGATATCTGACTCAGACCTTCAGCATGTATCCCGATCTTACCGTCGCGGAAAACATTCGCTATAGCGGCGATCTGCGTTGCATTCCCCCGAATGAGATCGCCGAACGTAGTCTTCAATATCTCAAGATGTTTGATATGGACCGATTCGCAGACCGTCTTGCAGGGCAGTTGAGCGGCGGAATGAAGCAAAAACTCGCGCTCGTCTGCGCGCTTGTTCCGCAACCTAAAGTGCTTCTCCTCGATGAGCCAACCACAGGCGTCGATCCCGTGTCCCGTCGAGAGTTTTGGGACGTGCTTGCTCACTTGACGTCAGAGGGTCTGACAATCCTCGTGGCAACACCGTACCTGGATGAGGCTGAGAGGTGCCATCGAATCGCGTTCATGCACTTAGGCGAGATTCTTCAGATCGGCACGCCAACGGAGCTTTGCGCCAGCTTGGGCGCGAAGCGGATCGAACTTCGCACGGCAGACCTCAGGAAGGCGGAAGGGGTGCTTGCCAAGGGATCCGGCCGGGATAAGGAAATCATCGACGTTCAGCGCTTCGGCGACCGGCTCGACTTGCTGGTGCAGGATCCGGACAAAGGGCAGAGGTGGGTCACCGAACAGTTGAAGGGCGCGGGATTATCGGTTGAAGATATGCGTGTCGATGAACCGACACTTGAGAACACGTTTGTAGCCAAACTGCGCGCCCTGGGTCAACAGACCGAAACAGTCGAGTTTCCTGCAAAGGAAGATCATCGCAGCTTGCGCGGACAAGTTGCTGTCGGTGCGACAAAACTTGTCAAAGAGTTCAAAACATTCACAGCTGTGAAGAATGTGAGCCTTGAGATTCGAAACGGAGAGGTGTATGGGCTTCTCGGAGCAAATGGGGCGGGCAAGACCACAACCATCCGTATCCTTTGCGGATTACTGGAACCTACGAGCGGAACCATGGAGCTGGGCGGCACAGGTGGAAACCTACGAACAGAAGCTGTACGCAAACGCATCGGTTACATGTCGCAAAAATTCTCCTTGTATGACGATTTGACGATCCAAGAAAATCTTGATTTCTTTTCGGGCGTCTATGGCGTCTCCGAACAGGATCGCGAAGAAAAGATCCGATGGGCGCTTTCGTTTTCGGGACTCGATGGAAAGCAAGACCAGATTACGGGAAGCCTGCCGGGTGGGTGGAAGCAACGCGTGGCCTTTGGCGCCGCAATCATGCACGAACCGGACATTCTCTTTTTTGACGAACCGACCTCGGGCGTCGATCCTCTGGCGCGGCGAGCATTCTGGACCATGATCAATCGGCTGGCCGACGGCGGCGCAGCGATTCTTATTACAACTCACTATCTCGAGGAAGCGGAACAGTGCAATCGGCTGGGAATGATGGTTGCGGGCGAGTTGGTTGCCGAGGGCACGCCCAGCGGCATCAAGAGCCAGCAGTCCGGACACGTACTTGAATTTATCGTCGACCAGCCCCAGCACGCCGCGGACCTGTTGAAGAGCAAAACAGAGAACTGGAGAGTATCCCTGTTTGGCGAACGCCTGCATGTGATCACCGAAGAAGATCCTGCTACTGCCATAAAGGAGACTACAAAGCGGCTCGAAGAGAACGGCATCCGCGTGATCAGCGCAAGAGAAACCCCCTTCTCGCTCGAGGACGTTTTTATCTCCATCGTTGAGAAGGCGCATCCGGCGGGCAAGGCGGCCAATGATGATTAAGCGGGTGCACGCATGAGACGAATCATTGCGCAAATACGCAAAGAGCTAACCCAGATTGTTCGAGACTGGCGCACCCTGGCCCTCGCGCTAGCCCTCCCTGTGTTCCTGCTTCTGTTGATGAGTTCGGCGCTTTCGCTTACGGTGAACGAGCTTCCAATTGTCGTGCAGGATTTTGACGGTTCAACGGCGTCCAATAGTCTTGTTGACGCCTTTCGGGCTTCCATCACCCTTAAGGTTCTCTCGTGGCCGGTAGACAAAACCGCCGAGGAAGCCCTCGCCTCCAACGCGGGACGAGCCGTGCTCATCATCCCGTCGCACTTTGGCCGCGACGTGGCAAGGGGCGTGAACGCGCCTGTCCAGTTTCTGGTGGATGCGTCGGATGCAAACACGGCCAAATTAGTCTCCGCATATGCCGGCCAGATAGCGACCTCGTACAACCAGCAGGCCGGCGGCGCGCAAACAGGACCGATCCAGACCGCCATTCGGCTTTGGTTCAACCCCGGACTCTCTTCAAAGAAGTTCTACGGCCCGGGAATATTCGTGCTTGGCCTCTCCATGTTCCCGCCACTGCTGGCTGCGCTTGCCATGGCCAAAGAGGGTGAGCTGAAGACGATTCTGCAGGTTTACGTCTCGAGCATTCCCGCGCATGAATTCCTGCTTGGAAAAATCATTGCGT
The DNA here is from genome assembly GCA_963745845.1 of uncultured Acidobacteriaceae bacterium. Lineage (GTDB taxonomy): Bacteria > Acidobacteriota > Terriglobia > Terriglobales > Acidobacteriaceae > Telmatobacter. The sequence continues at coordinate 2,919,065 of CAVUZE010000008.1, forward strand.
TCATGATCGTGGCGCTCGCGGAGTGTCTGATCATGTCGGTGCTTCTGTTCACCTATTTCGGCCTGACCTTCGCCGGTGATCCTACTCCAGCTTTGATTGCCACCGTCCTCTATGCATTCTGCGTGGCGGCGTTTGGAACCATGGTCGGAGCGATCATCCCCAATCAGGCCGCGGCCTTGCAAGCGGTGGCCTTTGGCGGATTTCTGCTCGTGTTCCTGCTTTCCGGCCTGATCTTCCCTGTCGAAAACATACCCCTTGGACTCCGTTGGGTCTCAAGCCTTGTCTGGGGCCGGTATTACATCGAGATCGTTCGCGACGCGCTCTTGCAGGGTGGGGGATGGCCTGCCATGTGGTCCAACGTCCTGATCATCGGCGCGATTGGAGCAATTTTCTACGGCCTTGCATGGCGGGGCATGAGAAGGATGCAGGTGACGGCCTAAACCATGAAACAACTTTGGAGTCTTCTCTTCAACTATCGCCTGCGAGCATTAATCAAGAAGGAGTTTGCCCAAACTCGCCATGACCGCAAACTCATGTTTACCCTGATCATCCTGCCCGTTATTCAGTTAATGCTCGTAGGCTTTGCGCTGAGCTCGAATGTAACTAACATACCTCTCGCTATCGTCGACGATAGCCGGTCGCCTGAGAGCCGGGAACTGATTGCAACGTTGACCGAGAGCAAGAGTTTCCGCCTCGCGGGGTACTATTCCTCGGCCGACCAACTGGGAGATGCGGTGAGTCAAGGAAAGGCCGACGCCGGGATGGTGGTTCCTTACGACTTTGCGCGGGACCTGGCACGCGATCGCCAAACGACTGTTCAATTCCTGCTGAACGCCACGAATGCAAACACAGCCACAATTAGCCGCGGATATGCAGAAAGCATGATACAGAGATACAACACGGGGCTCGAGAACGAGGGCATTCATGTCCATTTCCAACCAATTGCTGGATCGGAACTCGTCCCTCGCGGTCAAGTGCAACTGCAACCCGCGTTTCTCTACAACCCCGGTCTGGTCGACTCGTGGTTCATCGTGACCGGTGTGCTCGGATTGCTGCTAATCCTGGATAGTTCCCTCATATGTGCCGCGGCTATGGTGCGCGAACGGGAGGCGGGGACGCTCGAACAGTTGCTCATGTCCCCGGCTTCTACCTCGGAGATCATCATCGCCAAGATTACGCCGCTGTTTCTGCTGTTATTCCTGATGATGTTCCTGGCCATCGGCGTCCTCAAATTTGCGTTCGGTGTTCCCTTCCACGGCAATGTTCTCCTTCTGGTTGCCGGTGGCGCGCTGTGTATTTTGTCCGGCATCAGCATTGGCACTGTAATCTCCACGTTCAGTAAGTCGGCCCAACAAGCGCAGCTCACGTGTTTTTTCGTTAATCCGCCGCTTTCATCCTTATCGGGAGCCCTCAATCCGGTTGAGGCAATGCCGAAATGGTTGCAGCCTTTCACGGTACTGAACCCAATTCACCATTTCGCAACCATCGCGCGGGGAAGCACGCTTAAGGGCAGTGGAATCATGGAACTCTGGCCAAACTTCCTTAGCCTGATTCTTATCACGCTGGTGCTCGGCTCGCTCAGTGTCTGGCGATTCAGAAAGCAGCTCAGTTAGGTACGAGGTTTGTTGATATGAGAAGTCGGAAGACAAAGACGACACAAGTCTGCCGGATCGAGCAGACTGCCGCGATTCTTTGCTTGGGAATCCTCTTCACCACATCGCAGCCGAGCCAATCGCAGAGTACCCAAGCAACTACCCAAGCAACCCCGATTCCCCTCTCCGGGCGCTCTGGACAAAGCGGGTCGGTGACCGCAGTAGAATCTCCTATTGCAGGAACGACAACCAGCGTAGATACGATAAACCCTACTGTTCAAACGCAGGGACCGTATACCGGAAGCGCTTCGAGCACCGCGAAGTTGCCGTTTTCGGGCAAACTCTCTCTCCGCGAGGCCATCGCGAGAGGACTCGACTATAACCTTGGCGCAGTGGGCCAGAGCAACGCGGTGCGCCAGACTCAAGGTCAGAGCCAGGTTGCACGAAGCGCCTTACTCCCCAATGCGAGCGGCTATCTGGCCGAAACACTACAACAAATCAGTCTTGGGGCGGAAGGGCTACGCTTCAAAATTCCGGGCTTTACCATCCCCCCGACCATCGGGCCCTTCAACAATATCGATTTGCGCGGCAGTCTTTCTCAGTCCATTGTCGATCTGAGCGCGTGGAACAATTTCCGGTCGTCGAGAGATGCCTTTCGTGCCAGCCAGTTCGCTGCGCGAGATGTTCGAGAAATGGTCGTCCTTGCGGTGTGCGGCGCATATCTTCAAGTCATTTCAACAAAGGAAAGGGTAAAATCCGCGCACGCTCAACTCGACACCGCTACGGCTCTCTTTCAGCAGACTCAGCAAAAGCGAGGTGTAGGGCTGGTGCCTCAAATAGATGTTGACCGGAGCGAAGTTGAAGAGCTGACGCAACAGCAAAGGGTTATCTCGCTTGAGAACGAGGTGGCAAAGCAGAAGATCATTTTGGCCCGAATGACCGGACTCCCTCCAAGCGACCAATACGATCTTACCGACGACGTTCCCTTCCTGGCTGCTCCCGATCTTAGTTTTGAGGACTTGCTCAGACAGGCGTTTGAACGCCGCACGGATATTAAAGCAGCCGAGGCGCAGGTTCATGCCGCCGAACACACACTTGCCGCTGCTCGCGACGAGAGATTGCCCGCTCTCACAGTGAACGGCAACTACGGAAAGATCGGAACGAACCCGGCGCAAACCCAAACCACATTCTATGGCGCTGCCACTCTCAATGTTCCGATTTGGCTGGGAGGCCGCACCGAGGGGGATATCGTGCAGGCAAAAGCAACCCTAGTCCAGCGGCGAGCGGAACTCGAAGACTCCAGGAGTCAGGTGGAAAGCGATGTTCGGAACGCTTTCCTCGATCTTCGAGCGGCAACGAGTCAGGTGGAAGTGGCCAAGAGGAATCTTCAAGTCACGAGAGAGACGTTGGACCTGACGCGCCAGCGTTTCGATGCCGGCGTGACCGACAATGTGGAGGTTGTGCAGGCCCAGGAGTCCCTAACCTCCGCCGAGCTGGACGTGATCAACAGCGTATTCGCCCACAATGTGGCCAAGCTCAGCTTAGCTCGATCGATCGCGAGCGCGGCCGATGGCCTGCAGCAGTTCCTGAGCCTCCAATGACATTCTCATCGGCAGCCATTACCTTTCGCAGCAGGTCGCGAAACCTCCGGATGCAATTCTGAACGACCCTGACAGCCAATCAGGGCAATCATGCGAGCAAGGAGAGGCGCAACGAATGGATTACACAGCAGAGGTCTTCGATCCTGAATTGGATCGCGAAGGACGAGCGCAGAAGGTATTCAATCTCATTGAGCATAAGGATTCTCTTCACGGTGATGGTTCGGCACCGACAGCGCCATAGACAGCCCATGCAGCCGTCCCTTGGGGCACAAGCAGCCCCGCATCGAATGCAACAGGCATAGGTTCACTTCCCGATTCCACGGTACAGAGTATGTACTTCCCTACTTCAAAAGTGGGCTTCCCTCTGTATTTCTGCCCACGTAGAATGGGCCGTGCACGGAATCCGGCAGTTTGTGCTTGCGGGCGGGTTGCCGGGGCATTCTCGAGGGCCCAGAGCAAAGGATGGCTGCACCCCGGATTCTGCGCAATGAAGAGGTTGGTTACAACATTCGTCGTCGTTTTCGGCTCTGCCCTGGCTGTATGGGCTGAGACTCCCGCTACCCTTACCTCCCTGCGCGCCATTCACGCCCTTACTAATGCAGAGGCTAGTCATGCAATCCCCGTCGCTGTCGAAGCCACGGTTGTCTATTCCCGTGGGTATGAATGTCTTCTGTTCGTGCAGGATGGTGACTCCGCACTCTTCGTCCGCCCCCCCACGACTGCGGCACTGCTTCCCGGTGACCGCATCTTCATCAAGGGCAAGACACAGGGAAGTTTTCGACCCCTTCTGGTGGCCAGTGCCGTCACTCTGCTCCACCATGGCGACTTGCCGAAACCTGCGCCAGCAACATTCGACGAGTTGGTTCGTGCTGAGTACGACTCTCGGCTGGTCACCGTTCAAGCTAAGGTCCGTGCCGCAGACCTCATTGTGAGCCCGGCTGCACCAATACGCAGTGCCTGCCTGCAACTCCTCATGGAGGGCGGTCACATCGAAGCGTACGTGGATGGTGACGATGAAAGCGCGCTCAAAGACCTGTTGGACGCCGAAGTGGAGATCACGGGGGTAGCCGCCGGAAAATTCGACGACAAGATGCAACTGACCGGAATCGTGCTTTACGTTTCGACGCTTGCGAATGTTAAAGTCCTCAAACGCGCCAACGCGGGACTTTGGTCTCTCCCGGTTACGTCAATGGATCAGATTCTCTCCGGCTTCCATGTGCGAGATTCCACGCGGAGAGTGCAGGTCCACGGGACCATTACGTATTACCAGCCCGGCTCCGCCGTTGTGCTTCAGGACGGGCCTAAAAGCCTGTGGATCTCAACCCATACCCATGAGCCGCTCCAGATCGGCGACCTCGCGGACGGAACCGGCTTCCCCGACGCGCACGACCGTCTCTTGAGCCTGACCGATGGCGAAATCCAGGATAGCCATATCCTCGCGCCCATTACGCCGCGCCCGGCGACCTGGCGTCAATTAGGCTTCTGGAGCAGCAACATGCCTGACGGACACCAGAATGATCTAGTGTCCATCGACGGTCAGATGGTCACTGAGGTCCGGCAGGCCACACAGGATGAATACGTAGTCGTCTCCGACGGCCGACTTTTCACTGCGATCTACCGTCACCCGCGCGCACCTGCCGTTCTTCCGCAAATGCTGTGGATCGAGCAGGGCTCGCGAGTTCACGTCACCGGCATTTGCACAATTCTGGACAGCAATGCAATCAATCCGGGTGAAGAGGCGCCGTTCAATATCCTGCTCCGTTCTTTCGACGACATATCTGTCATCGCCAAGCCGTCTATGCTGAACGTTCGCAACCTCGTCCTTCTCGTCGGTCTATTGATCGTGATGCTGTTCACTGCCGGTGCTAGGGCCTGGATAATGGAGCGCAGAGTGCGACGCCAAAACGCCGAAGTGGCGTACACCGAGCGTCGGCGCAGCCGTATCCTCGAGGAAATTAATGGCTCTCGTCCTCTGGCTGAGATCATTGAGCAGATCACTGAGTTGGTTTCTTTCAAGCTTCGCGGCGTTCCGTGTTGGTGTCAGATCGTCGATGGAGCCCAACTCGGAAACTGCCCGCTCAATCTCACTCCTTTCCGCATCGTCAGTGAACAGATTCCCGCCCACTCCGGGCCGCCGCTCGGAACGATGTATGCCGCGTTCGCTCCTCTCGCCAAACCCCACGTCAACGAGTCGGAGGCTCTTTCCATGGCAGCAGGGCTGGCCACTTTGGCCATTGAGACCCGGAGGCTCTACTCCGATTTGATCCATCGCTCCGAGTTCGACTTGCTCACCGAGATCCACAACCGATTCTCGCTGGAAAACAATCTGGATCGGCAAATTGTTCATGCGCGTCAAACTGCAGGCATATTCGGATTGATTTACATCGACCTCAACGACTTTAAGCAGGTGAACGACGTCTACGGTCACCAGATCGGAGATATGTATTTACAGGAAGTGGCGATCCGCATGAAGCGCCAGCTCCGCGCCGTCGACATGCTGGCGCGGCTCGGTGGTGACGAATTTGCCGTAGTGCTTCCGATGATTCACAGCCGCGGGGAAGTCGAGGAGATTGCCCAGCGTCTGGAAAACAGTTTTGACGATCCGTGTCCGTTTGATGAATACGTCTTGCACGGTTCGGCGAGTGTGGGCGTTGCCCTCTATCCAGAGGATGGCACAAGCAGGGACACGCTATTGAGAGCCGCCGATGCTGCCATGTATGTGGCAAAGCAAAACAATCGGTACGTCGATCAGTTGCTATCCAAACCCCAAGTATCCAGCGATTGAAGGGCCCAGGTGTTGGTGATATCCGAATACGCTTACGCCGAGCACGCGGCATTGCACCCGGATCGGCTAGATCCGCTTGTGGAGTTGAATAAAGGCATACCTCACCTCTGGCCCTTTGCGAAGAATGCCGTCGCTTTTCCCAGGATGTCGCGCTCCATCGTCACCCTTGCTAACTCCGCCCGCAAACGGCTGATCTCCAAGCTCACAAGATTCTCGTCATTTATTTGCCTATGATGCGGGGCATGTTCCAAATGCCCGAAAATCCGAAGACCTTCGTCGTCACGTGCAAGGGATGCCACCGCAATGTTCCATCGGGCGAGCCTTTGCACGTTGTTTTTGGGCGTCCACCGCGAGGGTCATATTTTCTGTGGCCTGTCAATGGAGCTAAGACCACACCGGGAACCACCGAAACTCCGAGCGGTCAAACCGCCCCACCGCTGAATTAGATTTTCTCTTCCAGAAGGCCCCGGTACGGCGCGGGCATTTGGGTCATGACTACAATTCGGGCGGCGAAAAGTCCTGCTCTCGCGAATTGTCCTGACAATCCGCCACCAGAGAAGGAAGCCCGAAGACGAGCGGGCGGTACTCTTCCGGGGGGGCAGCCATTCGCGCAGCTCATGGTCCGACAACGGACCCTTGGTCCCTTGTCAACCGTCGCGCCTGAGTGGAACCTCAGGCTGTTTTTTGAGACCCGGCCGTGCATACGACGCACACGCATCAACAAAGGATAACCAACCCCCAAGGGATAGCGCGGCGTAAACTTCACTTCAAAGTCATCTGGCATGTCTAGAAGCAACGCCGGAACCATCTGACTTTGCTCTGTCGCCTTCACCGCACTTGGGATGCCTTGTTGTGAAGCAACTCGAGTCGCGTGACCGCCCATCGCGCCTGCAATCAGCCGGACGCGGCTGAGCGCGTACGGGAAAGTCGAAGACTGAACGATGTCCTCAGCGAACCAAAGAATCGCGGCTAAAGCGTGACCCTGACAAGCGGCAGTTTTAATGACGCCGCCAGTTAATCGAGTTCCGGTAGCGGCACTGTTATTCCCGGTTCATCTTGGTGAATTGCCACCAGGTCGACCATATGCGAAACGGCCGCCAGTTGCACCTTTGAACTCCATTTGACCACGACTTTTTCCGATACTTCATCGAACTAACCACGCGACCGGTAACCTTCGTCGAATTCCGGTCAATGGGGGTTGGTCCCGGAGTTGCCAGCTGCTTCTGACGTTCCTCCGCCACTCCCTGTGCTCACTGACGCCCGGCGATGCAGCGTTCGTCCGCACACTGATGGAGCGTTCGTCATCTGCTTCAAAAAGGTGTCGTAGCCTGGCCGCCCGGGCCGCAAGGTCGACCAGTAGCTCGACGGCGATAACAGTGGCTTTCGCTGATCGATCAGCTGGTTGGTGAGGATCTTGACTCCGCAAAGCAGGTTGTTTTTAGGCTGCAGGATCGTCTTTTGCGGATCGTGCTCCGCGAGCGTCCTGTCCCCAGCCCAATCGAAGTCGCAGCCATAACGATCCGCATCTTCGAAGGTCAGCTGCAGAAGTCCCTGGCTGCGCACCATGCGATGGCTCACACTATCCACAACGGCGGTTTCAGGTTCGGTGTGTCGCACGTCTGCCGTTGATCTTAGCCCCGCTTCGGCTCCAGCGAGCGCCTGAAAGAAGTAGGCCCAGTAGGCACGCTTATCCGCAACTGCCAGGCGCAATTCCGAGAGGCGCCCCGCGACCTATGTGCTCGGGCTACTACCTGACCTCTTTGGATGATCGGCGCAAACATGGGAGATAAACTCTTTGTCGCGCTGCAGCCCGAAGTTGTACTTCATTTGTTCGAAAGATGTGCCGGTTGGCGCATTCGAAGGTTCGAACCGCCAGCCACATTCGGAGCAACCAAAACCCCCAAAACCGGGTTGCTCGATCCATTCCAGCTTTCGCCTCATGGGCACCTCGGTCGCAGCGCCCCAACGAGTACCCACTTGCTGTCCAGAGACGAAACGTGCGGGTTCGCGATTGACGGCTCCTTTGGCAGCCGTGTACTGCCTGACTGCGGGAGAGAAGTGTCACCCAGCCTGGGGTGGCGGACGATTGGTAGAAACACGGGCAAATTTAACATGCGCTGATTCGGATAATCTGTCGGGCATCCTACATACATGGAACGGTTTTGTTCGCGCGTAGGTCAGATCTTGCCGGGGCGGCGTTTGAAGTGGGCGGAAACGCTTTATTCCTGGGTCATGTTTCGTGCGTCGAGATGTTTGCAGCGGCGAAGCCAATGTGGGATGCCCTACAGAAGCGTCGCGTTTGGGCCCTATATAATCTTCCGCGTACCGCGGATGAGCAGAGTTTCGGTTTGGCAAAGTTATGACGGATGAGTTTATTGCCGCGTCCGGGAGGGTTATCGAGTCCGGTTCATGCCACCCAGAGAGCTCCAAATCGGGCAGCCCGGCGAGCGTAAGAATCTTGCCGGGAAGTCCGTCAGCAACATTATTCTTCTAGCGACAACCGATTCTGACTACTCGTTACTTCGTCCTCATCTCGAATACCTCAACTTGCCCAACCATCTAGTCCTTCACGAGGCGGGAAAGATAGATTTTACATATTTTCCGAATAGTGGCTTAATTTCTCTTGTGGTCGTAATGAAAGATGGAAGAACCGCCGAAGCCGGCATAGTTGGCAATGAGGGCTTTACAGGAACGCCAGCGGCGGTTGGCCTGAACTGGAGCACGCTTCAAGCGGTGGTACAAATCACAGGGGATGGATTTCGAGTACCGGTTGGAGCTTTACAAGACACTTTGGGGTCCGCTCCACACCTACGATTGATGTTGAGCCGCTATTCGGTAATTCACGGTATGCAGACTGCGCAGACAGCCGCGTGCAATCGGCTGCACAATGTTGAGCAGCGCCTTGCGCGGTGGTTGCTGATGACACAAGACAGAGTTGCTTCAGCGTCGCTGCCCATCACTCATGATTTTCTCGCAACGATGCTAGGGACGGATAGACCTACCGTAAGCTTGACAGCCGGTGTTTTGCAGAGGAAGGAGATCATCGAATACCGCCGTGGCGCAGTGAAAATCGTGAACCGCAAGAAACTTGAAGACTCCGCCTGCGAGTGCTATGAGGTTATCCGGCAGTACAATGGCGAGTTCGGCTTGAAATAAGTACAGAAGTGTAGACTCGTCCTGTGCTTGGTTGCGACTCGAGAACGTGTTATCGATAAATCTCTGGTGCAAATCCCCTATACGCCAACCGCTGTTCAATCCAAGTGGCCATGCAGACTCGTTGCTCACGAGCACGGCATCAGGAGGGTTCCGGGCGAATGGTGGCCTACTGAGAAGTAACTTCGTTGAGCAGTTTTGGCGATTACTTCACAGTTGCGGGTTAGAACGAAGCCGCAGGCGCCGCGGTCGCTGCGGTAGTGGCCGTTGAGGAAGTTGGGGGCCGGGATAGGGTGTTGAGTCACAGGAGGTAACACACTGTGACTCGTCTTCGCAAAATGATGCTCGAAGAGCTCGAGCGTCGTAACTACTCTGCCGGCACGACGCGGCGTTATGTGCGTTTCGTCGAGCGATTTTCCCAACACTTCGGCAAGTCGCCGGACAAGCTCGGTCCGGATCATCTGCGCAGCTACCAGGCCTATCTGCTCAGGGAACGTAAACTCTGCCCGGGAACGGTTGAGAACCATGTGGCCGCACTGCGCTTCTTCTTCGTGCGCACGCTTCATCGGCATCAGTTCCGCGAGTACCTGCCGTATCCCAAGAGTCCGAGGAAGCTGCCCAACATACTGAGCCAGGAAGAAGTCTCATGTCTGATCAACGCCAGCAGCAACCTGTTCGAGCGTACCCTGCTGATGGTTCTTTATGGCACAGGCATGCGCCGCTCCGAAGTCGCGCGGCTGAAGATCGCCCACATCGACAGCCAGCGCATGATCATTCATGTCGTTGACGGCAAGGGCCACAAGGACCGCGACCTGCCGTTAAGCCCGGCACCGCGCGGAAGTTGACTCTACCAATCGCTCGGATACTTTTGCAGATAGACCTTCAGGAATTCGTCATTGGCCGCGATGTTGTTAAAGCACACGGATACCGCAAATAGTTCGCAATCACGCCCTTTGCTTCTCTGAAATCAGGCGAGGGAGCCCATACCGCCGGCAACATAACAAACGCGCCCTCAACACCCTTGAGCGCCGCCGCTATGGCTGCCGTATTGTTCCAGTCTCCATCGACCAACTCCACGCCCTGATCTGCCCACTTCGCCGCTTTCTCGCGATTGCGTACAAGTGCTCGCACCTGTTTGCCTTGCTTGAGCAGATGCCGCGCGGTGGCGCCGCCAACTTTTCCAGTAATACCCATGACTAAATACATGCTCGTTTTCTCCTTATTGGAACGAAAGTGATGCTCCGATGCGAACGGCAGAGCTTGTGAGTTGCGCAGCTAGCACTCCGCTAGAGCCGTGGTTTTCACAGTTGTCTGTCGCATGAATCGTTACCGCCCTCTACACTGCCGGTCGCATCGCCTCGATTCGCGGTAAGAGCCGTTATCGATATTTGAGGCAAGAGAACGTGATCAGGCCCCTTTTCTGGCCGTCGTGTGACGGGCAAGACGCAGGAAGCTGAGAGCTAATGTCACCCCGCAGATGAGCATGGTGATATGGAAGGCAATTTCAATAATGAGCAACCCATGCATGTTCATTCCGTTGTGCATGTGCAGGTTATCGTGCATCCACCAATTTCCCATGAACCAGCAAAGCGTGACGAACAGCCATTTGTTAAGCCTGGACGCACCAAGAGTCAAGCGACGAATAGCCGGCCATCCGAATATTGCGAACGCTACAGCAAAACCAAAGGCGAGCGCCTCGATCGCGGAGAGTGCAATGTAGCCGGGCAAAAGATTCGCCGGCGGCTTGGGAGCGTCGGGGCTCATTGGCCAAATCCGTGGTCCAGTGAAAAAGGCCGCAAGGCCAATCACTACAGTCAAGAACAACATGGGCCTTATCCCGCTATTCATCTCCATCTCCTTCAACCGGTGTCTCTTTGTCCGAGCCTCGTTCTGGTACTGCACAGGTCATGCGTCTGCCAGCCAGTCTCGCGTCCACAAGATTGTGTGCCGCGCTCGTACTCTTCGCGGAGGCCATGCTATGTGGTCGTGACCGTCACGGCTTGACGCACATACCGGCTGCTTTCCAGTTGCTGCACCATGAAGGCTGCCAGATCGGCTCGCCCAATCTTGTGCGCCTTCTCGCCGCCCTCCGTGCTCAACACCCTGGCAACGCCGGTCTTCTTAACGTCGGTCAACATCGGCGGCCGCACGAGCGTCCAGTCCAGGTTGCTGCCTTCGATCTCGGCCTCCATGCCCGCCTTGTCTACCAGCAGACCCCGCAGGAACGTTTTCATGAGCAGGTGCTCGTTGAAAAAGCCGGCGTTCCTGACGCTCTCGCCCGCACCAACCACCGAAATCTTCAGCAATCGCCGCACGCCATTGCGCCGCATCGCGTCCACAATATTGTGTGCCGCGCTGGTTTCCCTCGTCGTCACTTTCCACGGCGTCTTGCCGCCCAGCGCGTCGATCACCGCATCCTGTCCGGCGACCGCAGCGTCGACCGCGGCCGCGTCCAGCGCGTCGCCCGCAACAACTCTGACGTTCGCCTTCTTGTACTGCGCGGCACCACGCACGAAAGCCGTCACCTTATGTCCGGCCGCCAGCGCCTCATTTACCAGCGCTTCACCGCTCCTGCCCGCTGCTCCAATCACTAGAACTTTCATCGCATTCTCCCCTTTTGACTCGTATTTGGCCGCCCATCCAAATGAGCCGCCTGACCATTAGAGACCTATAGAAACCATTGGTTGCAAAATAATCAATGGTTAAATATCCAATGGTTATAAATCAACAATCGGTCGCAATAATCGTCAAAATGGAATAGGCTATTGAAAGTGACATCCACATCACCAAGTCGTCGGCTAGAGCGCAAGGAAAGGTTGCGGGGCGAAATCCTTGCGGCTGCCAGCAAAATGTTTGCCGATCGCGGCTACGAAGCCGTGACGCTTCGCGAGATCGCTAAAGAGATCGGCTATACGCACGCCGTGATCTACCAGCATTTCCCCGACAAAGCGCATATTCTTGCCGAACTGAGCCGCGAGACGATCGGGCTGATGGTTCAGAACTTCGACGCGATTGCCGCTAAACATCCTTCACCGAAAGAGCGTCTTTTTGCGACTTCACGTGGCTTGATTCAGTTCTGCACTGCCCATCCACAGCAGTTCCGCAACGTCTTCTTCGGGCCGGAGAACCGAAATGGCATCCGCGCCGGACAGTATATCGACGACATTGGCGCGCCTTTGTTCCAGCGTTTCATACAGCTCTTTTTCGATGTTGCCAGGGATGAAGGATTGCCAGGCAAGAATGACATGGTGGTAGCCTACACCTGGTGGTTTACGATATTTGGCCTCGCCACACTCTTTGTCATCCAGGGGGTTGTGCCTGACTTGTCTGACCAGACTCTGGTCGTCGAGCAAACGATCGCAACGCTTTGGGCTGGCGTCAAGGCTGTTCCGCGATTGCCGAAGAGCGCAATCCCTAAGCGATCCGTCCGATCCAGTGCCTCAAAGCGCTAACAGCCTCTGTCTACGTAGAAGTTTTTGGAGGTATTCCCGTGGAGTACCAGGACTCGACCACTTTTCCAGGGCCGTAGCCCTTCTGGTGGCCGGGTGAGTTCTCGTTTTCCGCCAAATCACGCATTGGAGTCAGATTAGTCCTGACTAGTCGGCCTGGATCCAGGAATCCGCCATCGTACGGGACGGCGGCGAATTCCCAATTTCCAGCAACGATCCTCTAATTGTTCATATTTCGGGTTCTCGACCGCAGTGCCAGAACCTCGCACGGGACACCTAGGTAAGCCATCGGCCGCTTACGGATTGGATGTGAAACTCACAGATGCTACACTGCATCATTCCATTCCTTATGTCCGAAACCGAAACGCGGTCAAGCAGACAAGGACTCTATCTCTACTTCAGCCTGCTTGCGCTGCTGGTGAATATCACCAGCCCCCAATGGGTATTGGATATCCCCACCTCTTACATGCTCAAAGACCTGCTGCACGCCTCCGCTTCGCAGGTCGCGCTCTTTCGGCTCATCACAGGGATCCCGTTCTTCGTTGGGTTCATTTTTGGCCTGGTCCGTGATTCCTGGAACCCTTTTGGCTGGCGCGACCCCGGCTACTTTCGCATTTTCGTTCCTCTCACCATGATCGCTCTCGCGGGGGGAGCATTTTCCCGAACCACCTATACTGGCCTGGTGCTGGGGATGCTCTTCACCACCATCTCCTACAGCTTTGTGGCCGCAGCTTTTCAGGGATTGCTCGCGCTCGTAGGTCAGGAAGCACTAATGCCGGGAAGACTCAGCACTCTTTCCAACATCTTCATCGTCATCGCTGCCATTCTGGGATACCTCGCCTCCGGTTGGATGGCCACGGGCCTTTCGCCACGTCAGGTTTTTCTGCTGGTGATGGCTCTAACCGCCATCCTCGGTGTGTTCGGATTCTGGAAGCCACGCTCCGTCTTCAGCCGAGCCTACGAGAATCCTCATGCATCGCGCACCAGTTTCCTGAGCGACGTAAAACGGCTGGTCAGGCACCGCGCCATTTATCCGGTCATCCTCATCAACATGCTCTGGTTCTTCACTCCGGGTGCCAACACGCCCATGCAGTACTTCCTCACCAATCAGCTTCATGCTTCCGATGCCGCCTATGCCAATTTTTCCGCGATCCTCTATGCCGGCTTTCTTCCCACCACGCTTCTGTACGGATTTCTCTGCACCAGGTTTCCTGCGCGCAAGTTGCTGTGGCTGGCCATGATCGTCGGTGTGCCGCAGTTCATCCCTTTGGCCTTCATTCATAGCGGCAGTCAGGCTCTGCTCGCGGCGGTGTTCATCGGCCTCATGGGCGGGCTGGCAAACGCCGCCGTAATCGATATCGCGATCCGCGCCTGCCCTCCCGGTTTACAGGGAACGCTCATGATGATCGTCATGTCTCTCTATCCGTTCTCCTCCCGCGTAGGAGACGTCTTTGGGTCCTGGATCTTCGGCCTTAGCCCCACGCGCGGCTTCCTCTATTGCGTAGTGGCCATCACCATAACCTACGCACTCGTTCTGCCCCTCATCCCGCTTCTTCCAAAACAATTGATTGCCACCGCCGATGGAGAACCCAATCCCGAGGAAGAAGCCTCAATGCTTGCCGAGATCGCGCGAAGCGAGGCGTAAGCATGGCGAAGGACAGGATTTCCGACAAACCACTCTTTTCCCATCGTGGGTAATCCACCTGTTTTTGCTGGTTCAGCCGGATCTACGCGCCGGCGAGCACTTTCTCCATCAGAATGGGACCAACATGCTCAGCGATCCCCGCGAAGATGTTCTGCCCTTCAAAGACATGTGTGCCATACATAATCTGCGCACGCTCAACGAATTCGAGGTTCCTGAAGATATGCTGCGATCTCCTGTTGGTCGCCTCGGCAAACGCCACTCTGTAGCCTTTGCGCCCTCCGTGGTCAACTGTACGAATCACGAGTTGCTTCCCGATGCCCTGCCCTGCAAAGCGATCGGCGACTCCGAGAAGATACAAATGGAGCATCTCACCCGACCTGGGTGTGTGGCCGGCAAGGTAAATCCCATTCAGTTCTCCCAGGATGCTCGCGATAGGCCTGAATTTCTCGTTCAACTCTGACAGCTGTTCCGCTGAGTGTGCAGCGCCATCGTTGCTCAGCATCACACCCACGATCTCGCCCGTCCGCGGTACGCCGGCAACGATGGTCAGGCCATCATTGCCGGCCTGCGGCAGAAGGCTTCTCACGAATCCCGCAAATTCATCGCGGGTCACGTGTGCCGCATACGCAAGAGGATCGTGACGCGAAAAGACATCGGACAGCACCGCCGTGACCTGCTCAGCATCGGCATCGCGATAGACCCTGTACTCCAACGCAATGTTTGCCACACTCACCTTCCTAGATGTTTGAGTAACCAAACCTGAAAGTATATAGGGGAAGTCTTGTAATATATCCGATCCCGCCACGTTGCCCCACTGTCATACCTTAATCGGTGAACCAATGAGGAACTCCCGTTCCGAGGAAGAAGTCAGGCCGTTCAGAACTGCGGACTTGGATTGCTCGAGGTCTGGGAGCTTCAGAATTGACTTAGGGGTTCGTGTGCGCTGATCTTGCTTTTTGCCATCGGTATGGCCTCCAATCGCCGTGGCAACAGCATGCTTCAGGTCGCCGACAGAGACTGCCGCGCCCATTCTCTCTCAGAGGATTAATATGAAAACCTATAGAACTAGTTACATTGGGTTGGCACGATCTCGACAGAGAAGTAAGTTTGCTTTCGAATCCTGGCCTTTGGAGACAGAGGCGGCGGGAGGCCCTATGTTGAATCGCGCTGTTCCCGCGCCTCTTTCACCATACCGATGAATCTTCGTGCCAACTCGTGAATGCGATGTTCCTGGCGAAGTTTTAACGCCTCCTTGGGCAGCAATTCCGTTCCTACACCAATCGCGCTCACGCCGGCCAGAATGAATTCAAACGCCGTCGTTTGATTGACGCCGCCGGTGGCGATCAGAGGAATTTGCGGCAGCGGCACCTTCAGTGCGCGGACGTATTGAACCCCGTCCATGGGAGCCGATGGGAAGATCTTGACAAAATCCGATCCAGCCTTCCATGCCGCGATCACTTCGGTGGGCGTTAGAGCCCCAGGAAACACCACAATGTCCGATTTCTTGGCGTAGGCCACTACCTCCGCAACAAATCCCGGACTGGTCAGAAACCTGGCGCCGGAATCGATCGCGCTTCGTGCCGATTCCTCGTCCAGCACAGTGCCGGCGCCAACAGCCAGATCCGGATACCGCTTTGCCAAATCGCTGATCACTTTCAGGGCTCCGGGCACAGTCGTGGTGATCTCAACGACTGGGATTCCTGCCGCAACCACCGTTTCGGCTGCAAATTGCGCGATTTCCGCCGAAGTGACACGCACAGATGGCAAGATGCCGACATCCTCAATCTGAGCACGAACTGCGCTGCTTTTCATGTGACCTCCCCGTTCCTATGGCCTCACTTTTACAGATGCCCCGCGGTTCTACCTTCGCAGAATTGAATCGACGGCCTCAATTAACACAAATCCCAAACTCAGAAGAAGACACACAATCATCAAACTAAAACCAGCTATGTCGAGAATGCGGAGAATAGGCAAGTCCGTCAGTTGCTTGCGCCGTCCCTTTCCTCTTGATCTAGAACTCGCCACTTCGACACTCCCCGGGTCCAAGTTGATACTTAGTTTGCGACCTGGCTTCTGGGTGGTGTCCGTGGCGATGGATGGAACCGATAGCCAAGCTGTCGTTCTTTGGCGATGTATTGGGGGAATGTAGTCGTTTCGACTTTCGCTCTCAGGTTGCGGATCAGGACTTTGAGAGCGTTTACCGAAGCGATCGGAGTGCCCCACAGCTTTCCAAGCAAGGTCCCGTAACTCAAGACCTCCTCAGGGTGCCTGCAAAAGAATGTCAGTAGATCGAATTCCTTGGGGCTACAAGCCATCTCAACCCCACGCACCCACGACTGGCGATTGAGCACATCAATAACGAAATCCCCAATGCGAATCGCGTTCGTTTCCGGTGGTTCTTCATTGAGTAGATTCCCTGGTGCGTCTGCGACGTGCAGGATAAGCCCGGTGAATCCACGAAATCGCGCGTCGTGGGCAAACAGATTGAGCTCCTTTTCACGGAATTCGCTGCTTAACAAGAGCAGATCGATCGTTCCCGACTCCAGACAAACGAATGCTTCCGAGAGGTCCGATGCCCTTGCAACGCATTGGAGACGCATACCGTCAAGGAGCAATTCGCCCACCTGGCTCTTGAGCGCATCCTCGCTGCCGACCAGCAACAGGTTTCTCCGTTGGCTTCGACGGGGTCGGCTGGACACGAACTGCGTCGGTTTTGTCTGCAGTCCTTTCATGATCCCTTCGCTTTCGAAATCCTCAATGACGCCAGTGGTCGCGTTAAGCCAATTCGTTCTGCACGCCAGATCTTCTACTCGATGGCCCACTCCGAGTCGGGAGCAGGTAACATGTCGTCTTTTCCTGCAATCCAGACATAAAGCGTGGGAAGCAGGAAGATGCTCATCACAAGATCGGCAATCAGTCCGCCCACGATGACGATGGCAAATGGCCGCTGCGAGTCCGAACCAATGGCGTGAGACAACGCCGCGGGAATCAGTCCCAGTGTTGCGACCAGCATCGTGATCATGATCGGACGCAAGCGGAGTACCGCGCCGTGTACGGCAGCGTCTTTGATGGTGTAGCCATGGGACCGTAACTGGTTGATGTACTCGAGCATGATGACACCTGTCTGAACCGAGACCCCGAACAGGGCCAGCATGCCGATGGCGGCAGAGACACTGAAATTGGTGTGTGTGGCGTAGAGCGCGAGCAAGCCTCCAACGCGGGCAAGAAGAACATTGAGCATGATGAGGGTTGCCCATTTGAATGAGCGGAACATGATGTAGAGGATCATGAAGATGATCAGGATGGTGATCGGCGTGACGATCGCCAGACGCGCATCGGCGCGCTGCTTGCTCTTGTACTCGCCGGCCCAGTCGAGATGGTAGCCCTGGGGTAACTTCACCTCGTCGTGCACTCTTTTGATCGCTTCCTCGACGGTGCTGCCAAGGTCCCGCCCACGCACGCTGTATTTAATGGCGATGTAACGCGACTCGCCCTCGCGATAGATCTCTTCGGCTCCATCGTCGGTGGAGACAATGGTCAGTTGAGCGAGAGAAACGCGCTCGCCTGTGGGTGCGAGGAGCCGGACATTTTCGATAGCTTCCCGCGTACTGCGGTATTGCTGCTGATAGCGAAGCACGACGTCGAATTGCGCCTCGCCCTGGAGGAATTCGCTTACCGTGCCGCCTCCGATCGCAGTCTGAATTGCGTCCTGCACATCGGCTACATTGATTCCCCAGCGAGCACAGGCCGCGCGATTCACAACAAACGTCAGGTTGGGCTGGCCAATGATGCGGAACAGGCCAAGATCGGCGACGCCGGGAATCTTGCTCATCACGCTAACGATCTCATTGCCCTTGGCCTCAAGCGTGCGCAGATCGTCCCCAAAGATCTTGACTGAGAGCTCACCCTTGACGCCGGAGACAGCCTCTTCCATGTTGTCTTCAATCGGCTGCGAAAACCCCCAAATGACGCCAGGAATGGTTTCGAGCTGCTTGTTCATGGAGGCGATGAGTTGATCCTTGTCCTGATGAAAGCCTGGGCGCCACTGCTCTTTCGGCAAGAGGTTGATGTTGTATTCGGTATTGAAGAAGCCAGTCCAGTCGGTGCCGTCATCGGGCCTGCCAATCTGGTCTACAACGTCGGTGACCTCGGGATAAGAAGCCATGATGAGACGGGCCTGGGTGGCAATGCGCAGGCTCTCGTCGGGACCGGTGGAAGGAGCCAGCGACCCGCGCGCCCAGATTGCGCCTTCATCGAGGTGCGGCAGGAACTCTGAACCGATGACGCCGCTGAATGCGAGGTACAAGGTGAGAGCGAAGCTGCATACCGCAACACCCACGGTCAGCCAACGCTTGTCGATTGCCCATGTGAGCGCGGTGCGGTAGCGCACCGTAAGCCACGCCATGGCCGGGTTATGCCATTCCTTTGAGCCTTTGCGAAAGAGGATGCTGGCAAGCACCGGTGCGATGAGGATGGAGAAGATGATTGCTCCAGCCAGCGCAAAGCCGACCGTCCACGCCATGGGCCGGAAGAGTTTTCCTTCGACAGCCTGCAACGTATAGATGGGCAGATAAGCAGCGATGATGATGGCGACCGCAAAGAAGACCGGGCGCTGCACCTCCTGCGCCGCTTCTCGAATCTTCTGGGCTGGAGTTCGCGTACCGTTGGGGATGCCAAGGTGGCGAATAATGTTCTCGACCATCACCACCGCGCCGTCGACGACCATGCCAAAGTCAAGTGCGCCGAGCGAGAGAAGATTCGCGGGAATATGGGCCAGGTTGAGACAGGTCGCAGCGAATAGCAGCGAGAACGGAATGGTGCAGGCCACAATAAATGCGCCGCGCACATTGCCCAGAAAGATGAAGAGGATAATTACAACAAGGATGATGCCCTCGGTCAGATTATGGAGCACCGTGTGGGTGGTGAAGTGCACCAGGTCCGAGCGATCGAGAAACGGGACGACCTTGACACCTTTTGGAAGCAGACCGTTGTTGAGTTCTTGTACTTTGGCTTCAGTACCCTTCAAAGCGGGATCGGCGTTGTCGCCCTTTTGAAGCAGAACCTGACCCTCCACCACATCCGGCTCGTCGATGATTTTGTTCGTTTTTATATCGCGAAAAGCTTTGCTGATCTGGCCCAGGCGAATCTTCGGACCCTGCTCGACCACTGCGATGTCTTTGACGCGGATCGCCGCTCCATTTGATTGTGCGACGACGGTGTTTTCGATGTCCTGTACCGATGTATAGAGACCCTGCGCCTGCACGTTGATCTGCTGCGGGCCCATCTGGATAAAGCTTCCGCCTGCATTGGTGTTGTTCAGGGAAAGTTGATTCTCAACCTGCGAGAGACTCAGTCCATACGTGATCAGCTTATTGGGGTCGAGGCGAATCTGATATTCCTTCGTCAATCCGCCGAAGGTGGCGACATCGACGATGTGGGGTACGCTCTTGAACTGCTTGCCCAGAGTCCAGTCCGCGATGGACTTCATCTCCATCACGTCGATGGCCGGATTCTTACTTTCAAGCGTGTACCAGTAAATCTGCCCGGCGGGGCTCCAATCGGTCTGCAACTGAGGTACGAGGTTATCGGGCAGCGTAACCATGCTCAAACGTTCCATCACGCGCTCGCGATTCCAATTGTTGTCGGAATCATCGTCGAAGTTCATCATCAGGCTGGAGATTCCGGCCAGTGTAAACGAACGCAGGTTAGCCAGGTGAGGCAGCCCGGCCATCTGGATTTCCGTTGGAACCGTGACCTGCTTCTCGATGTCTTCGGCCGAGTGGCCCGGCCACTGTGTGATCACGTTGACATAGTTGTTTGCAACGTCGGGGTAAGCGTCGATGGGAAGATTCTTGAACGAGATGATGCCCCAAATAAAGAGAAAGACCGCCCCGGCAAGCACAACAAATGGGTTCTTAAGCGCAAAGTCTACGAGGTACCGTATCATTGCGCCTCCAGGGTCGCTTCGAGCTGCAGCACGTTGGAGACAACCTGCTGTCCGCTCTGAACGCCCTTCAGTATCTCTTGCTTGTCACCTACCATCGCACCGGCCTTCACTGGAACTCTGCGGAACTTGTCATTGCCGGCCGGCATGAAAACCCAGTCGCGGTCGTGCAGATGCAGAACCGCGGGAGCAGGCACTACCGCGAAGTGTTCCTTCTTGAGGCTCTGGAAGGTTGCGGTGACGAACATGCCCAGTTTGAGAATGCCGGGGTTCGGAACTTCGATGCGCACTTTCGCTGTTCGGATGGAAGGATCGAGCACGGGGCCGATATCTGAAATGCGTCCGGTGATCAACTTGTCTGGATATGCGGCCAGCTTGATTTTTGCTACCTGACCAAGCGACAGTTTAGGGATGTCGTTCTCATATACGTCGCAGACCACCCACACACTGCTAAGATCGGCAACCGTAAAGGCCGTCGCAGAGCCCGAGAAGGTCACACCTGCCGCGGCGGCTTGCGTCACAAACTGTTGAACGATCACGCCAGAGATAGGCGAATAGACTGGGATGATCGGAGAGGGATGATCCTTGTCAATGCCCAGTGTTTGGAGTTGCTCTTCGGCTGCCTTCAGATCCGCGAGCGAGTCGTTTTCTGCGTCCTCAGCCTGTTCCAGAATGGTGAGTGAAATCGCTCCGTGCTCGTACAGCTCCTTCGAGCGAACATACTGCTTGTTGTTCATGATCTCGTCGTTGCGCGCCTTGAGATAGACATCGAACGCGTTCGAACTGTCAGGACTTTGAATCTTTAGCAGGAGCTGCCCCTTCTTTACGTGGTCGTCGAGCCGCGCCTTGATATCGACTACCCGGCCACTACCCAGAGAGATGACCGGGATCTCGCGGGCGATATCCGGAAAGAT
Source organism: uncultured Acidobacteriaceae bacterium (assembly GCA_963745845.1). Taxonomy (GTDB): domain Bacteria; phylum Acidobacteriota; class Terriglobia; order Terriglobales; family Acidobacteriaceae; genus Telmatobacter. The sequence continues at coordinate 2,940,148 of CAVUZE010000008.1, forward strand.
GCTGCCGGTCACAGTGAGCTCTGACGGAGCTTCATATGAATCCGCTGCAACAAGAGGAAACTGGTCGGGCTTATCGACCGAGACGAGGCTCATATCTCCCGATCGGGTCACGGGCAATTTGACTGGCCCGATATCTCCTGAGTCCTCCTTCTTGCACGCCGTAACAGAAATACAGGCAGCAAGGCAAAGGCAAACGGCAATCGTCAAAAGGGAACTTCTTGTCATTGAATCACCTCGCGTCCAACAGCCAGATTCAGTTGCCCGGCAGCCGTCAGATAGGCGCCGAGCAGTTGCGCATAGGCCAGCTGCACCTGACGGTAGTCGCTTTGCGCGTTGAGAAAGTCCATGAGGGAAGCACCGCCGTGCTGGTAGGCGAAGGTGACCGTATCGCGCACGCGCAGGGCCTGATCGTTGTATTTCGCCTTATAAGGTTTGAGCAGCTCGATATTGCTGCGCACTAACTCATAGGCGGTGTCCACATCGCTGAAGACCTGTGCCCGTGCGGCTTCTTCCGCTTGCTGGCTGCGGTCGATGTCGATCAAAGTGCGTTTCTTCTCGCCCTGGTTGCGATCGAAGATGCGAAGCGGAATGTTTACGCTGACCCCGAGAGTCTGGATGCCATTCGGGTTGTTGTTCGAGGAGTTGTACGTGTACCAGGCGGAATATGTTGGGTCGGTCGAACCGTTGGAGATGGCAAGTTTGTGGTTCGTCTCGGACTGTTGAATCGTCTGCAGCGCGGCCTGAAGATCGGGCCGTGCGGCAAGGGCATCATCCCGGTAGCTCTCCAAAGGCTGCAGGGCATCGCTGAAATCGAATACGCCCGTCACATCGAACTGGTCCACCGGGGTGCGGTCGTTCAGCATCTGCAGAAGTTGAATCTTGGCGGTGCGCAGGTTGACAATCGACGTTTCGATCTCCGACTCGTATTGCACCCGCAGCAACTCGATGCGATCGAGGTCGATCTGGGCCAGATCGCCGGCCTTGAAGCGGGCGCGGCTGATCTCGATGATCTTGTCGTAATACTCGAGATCCGCTTTCGCCAGGTCGAGAATGAATTTCGCCTGGAGCGTTCCAACAAAGGCCGCGCGCAGAGCAAATACCATGTTCCGTTCCAGATCTTCATGCTGCGATTGCGTAATGCGCGTGCCTTCTTTTGCGCTCTCCAGGCGCAACTCGCGCTTGTGCTCGCGTTCATGAAGGTAACTGAAGTTAGGCACTTCATAAGTGCCTCGCGTTGGAGTCCAGGTTCCAGAGTGAGGCGCGATCTGCGTGCCATCCGCGGTAATAGTGAACTGCGGATTGGGGCGGAGAAAGGCAGTGATCTCCTCGGCCTTCATCTCGTCCACGTTGTCTGCATCTGCTTTCAGCGCGGGATTGACCGCTTCAAACTTCGTCTTGGTTTGTTCCCACGTTAAGCTTTGCTGTGCGGCAGCGGGTAGCGCTGCGCCAAACAGGATTCCCGCCAACCCAATGCCGCAGGTCTGCCTGAGCAGGAATTTAGAAATATGCATGAGTGTCCTCGGATGCTGCATAAGGAAGGCGTATTGAGACCAATTCGACCCTGTGGTGCTCGGAACCAGCCTCAGCATAGAGCGAAGACGAATTCCCGTACCTCTATCTTTTAGACACGTCAATCCCATCGTTCGGCCACTGAGACACTATCTTTTGGCCAACATTCGAGTCTTTGGAAAATCCTTATGAACTCCGTTGTAATGGCTAACTAGAATTGAAATAGCTGCGCTGTACTCTTCGGCGCGGCGCAACAGGTGTCAATGTTCGGAGTACTCTTCAAGGGGACTCGTCGATCTGTTCTGCTTAAGGCCGGAGCGTTGATTGCGGCCATTGCGCTCTTGGACTGGCGCGTGATTGCACAAGTTCCGCTTGGCTTCCTCTATCTCATTCCGATGGTGATGGTGGGAAGCGTACTAGAGCGTTTGCCTATCGTCGCGATCGCAAGTGTGTGCACCTTGCTTGCAGAGATCTTCGGCGATCTCGATTGGAACGTGCGCACAGGCACATCCAGGGACTTGCTCTACTTTGCTGCCTTTGTCGGTACGGGATTCTTTATTCGAGAAGTGAATAAGAGCCGCCAGACCACGCTTGAGCATCTTCACGAAATCGAAAGTCAAAGAGACGCACGCCGCGAAGCCGAAGAGCAATTGCGAATCCTGATCGAAAGCAGTCCTGTCGCCATCCTCACAGCGGATCAAGATGGCTGCGTGCTCATGGCCAATGACGCCGCGCACCGAATGCTTGGCGTGTCGCAAGGAGAACTTCGCGGAAGAGTCCTCTATCGCTATCTTCCTGCCCTGACAAACATCACGATGCACGATCCGTCCCTGAAACTCCTTCGCGCCGTGATGCAAGCTCGCGGCCAGCGCGACGATGGAGAGGCATTTCTTGCCGACATCTGTTTCTCCACTTACCGGACAAATGCCGGGACTCGCCTGGCTGCGATGGTACTGGATACATCCGAGGATTTGCGTGCTCACGAAGTATCCGGCTTGCAGCAATTGCTCTCCGGATCGCGGATTGCAGTTGGAGCCGTATTCCACGAGATCCGCAATGTGTGCGGCGCAATTGCCGTCGTTCACCAGAATCTTGCACGCAGCGGTTTGCTGTTTGGCAACAAGGATTTCGAAGCGCTGGGCAGTCTGACTGCAGCGCTCGAACGGATTGCCAGCGTGAACGTGCGTCAGAAGGTCGCGCAGGCCACGGAAGTCGATCTCGGCGTTCTCCTCGATGAGTTGAAGATCATCGTTGCGCCGCAATTGCAGGAGGAGAGCATTTCCTCTGAATGGTTTGTGGAGCCGGGTTTGCCGCCTGTGTGGGCTGACCGGCCAAGTCTAATGCAGGTCTTTCTGAATCTGGTCACCAATAGCGCCAGAGCTCTGGCCAAAAAGGATCACCGGTTGTTGTCTGTTATTGCAAAAAGCGAAGGTGAGCAGATACGCGTGGAATTCTCCGATAATGGCGGAGGCGTAGTGAACCCCGAGTACCTGTTTCGCCCATTCCAGGCTGGAGCGGAAGCAACTGGTCTTGGCCTCTATCTGTCGCGAGCTTTTATGCGCTCCTTCGGTGGAGAGTTGCGTTATATGGCTCTTCATGAAGGCGCCTGTTTTATTGCGGATTTGACACCGGCGTCGGCACCCCAGAAGGAATTGTTATGGATGAAACCCGTATCCTGACGGTCGACGATCATAGCCTTTTTCGCGAGGGCTTGAGCAGGCTTCTTGAAACAGCGCCAGGCTTTCGCGTTGTCGGGCAGTGCGCAACCACGACGGAAGCGCTCGTCGCACTTTGCAAAACACAAGCGGATGTGGTGCTGCTCGACTACGATCTTGGCGAAGAGCAAGGTTCCAAACTCGTCGAAGAGATTGAGAAATGCCAACACAGAGTGAAGGTACTCATGGTAACGGCAGGCATGACCGATGCGGCTACTCTCCAGATCATGGAAATGGGCGCCTCCGGAGTGTTCCTGAAACAAAACAATCCTCAACAGTTGATCGAAGCGATTCGTCGCGTTGTCAATAACGGGATTTGGCTGGACAGCGACGCCGTGCGATCTCTAATTTCCGCGCGGAGCGCCCAAGCGGCCCAGGCGGAACACCGGCGGCCTCTCACTTCCCGCCAAAGTGAGGTACTGCGCGGGATTCTTGATGGGCTGACGAACAAAGAGATTGCATGGAATCTGAAAGTCTCGGAAAGCTCCATCAAAGCTGTGATTCAGGAACTCTTCCACAAAGCAGGAGTAAGAACGCGAAGCCAGTTAGTCAGGATTGCGATCGAAAAACATTCTTCCGATTGGCTAAAGCCCGAATAGCGGGTGAGATCCACTAAGGCGCAGCGTTCCCCATGGAAACGTCGCCTCAGTCGTAATAGACTGGCCAAGTTAATCGCTATCACCTCCGAAAAGGAGCTTCGAAGCGCGTCTCCACCTTGAGCGCTCGGTCGGCGTTCTCTTCGTTCGCCTGAACCGCTTTCACGTCCAGCGTCGGCGAAAGCAGGCAAGTGGCGCGGAAAGCAGTCAGATCGGCTCCGGAGGACTTGTAGAACAACTTGCCCACCACCGCGATGTCGTAGCGCTCCGCCTTCATTCCCGCAACCTTCACACCGGGCAGATACCACGGCGCCACATTCAGCGTGATTTCATTCACGTCTGTCGTGTAACCGTAACTATGATCGAAATCCTCTCGACTCACCTTCTCGCGAGCCGCCTTGAAACACACATCGTCTGCCTGCACCTGCCCGGCAGCCGTATGGATGCCCGGCGCGAATTGTTCGGGGCGAACCAGGCGCCAGGGAGATGGATTCTCCTCGGAAGTCAGCGAGTCCACCTCATACTCTCCGGTCCGCTCGTTCGCGCGGCACTCAATCAGCTCGGGAATAATACCGTCCTCGGCGATGAAGGTGGTATCCGGATGGGCGGCCCTGACGCCATTCACATAGTTCTGATCGATCAAAAACGGAACCGGCTTTGCCTTCGCTCTTTTCGCGCAGAGCGACTCCTTCGCCTGATCGTTTTGAATTGCGCTGTTTGAAACCATCTGGCAGTTTGCGATCGTCGATGCGAAAACCATTGAGCCGGCGAAGACAAGTAAACCCCGAATCATTTTTTGTGCCTCCTGTGAAAAAGACTTGGGCTGTGTGCATTACTACCGGTTCACCGCCAGACTATCGCTGGGGCAGCGAGTTCCCGGTTGGCAAGAGATTACCAGCAGAATCGTAAAACTGCGCAAAAGAAGTGATCCCGCCAGTTTTCCGCATCCGAACCGCGATCGCTGCAGTGACCGGTTAGAAGAGAAACCACAACACGGCCCGCCGCGCTTACGAGCGCTTGATCCGGATTCCGATATCAAAGGAGGCATTGAAATACATGGTGTCTCAGGTTTTGCAACCGCACCCAGAACGCCTTTGGTTTATGGGCGGTACGTCGCCAATGCGGATGGGCGACGTATGACCACAGTATCGGACGAGATCGGGAGGGCAGAGTCGAGGTCAGGCTCAGCGCCGGGGATTGGTACAAGATCGCACTGACAGAATTGGACTCTGATCCGATCAAGGCCGCTCGAGATGCATCTCAAGCCCGGACGAGATGGCCCGATGAAAAGGTCGGCTGAAAGATAAAGACCGATTTCGCCTCGAAAGCGCTCGCAAAAGGAACGTTAAGCCGGCTTGCCGCCAGAAAAATGCATGGCGGATCTGGGGAAATCGTATGGGACGGCCCGCGAAGTGATGCCCTTGCCTCGGAGCGGCAGTTTTAGTCTCCAGCGAGTCTCCAGAAAATAAATCCGGCTTCTGCCGATACGCTTGAACCCGCATGAACATTGGCGTTTATGCCGTATCTGGACGTATTCTAACCTTCTGCATCGGCAAATAGGTAGAAGTTGTTTATTATCAATAATTTACATGACATATAGCCTGTCTGTCGGTACTAATCCGCCGAGCTACAAATTGACCGCACTCGATGAGTCCACTGGTAATCGAACGAGGATCAGATGTACGACAAGGCTAACGACTGTACAGACAAGTGGACCCTTCGCTGGCAAATGGTGACTTGTGATTATGCATCACCCGACGTTCTCTTGAGGCGGCAAGAAGGTTTCCAGGGACTCATTGACGGAAATTCTGGCAATGTCACATTCTCAGATTTGAGTTTCGAGCGCGACGAACCTTGACTGGCGAATTGGGCGTCTTTTTTCAGAACGAAACTGTCTGCTGCAATGGAAGATCCTGCGATGATTTGCCAACCCAGATGACGTATTTTCCTGGGACGAGTTTCCAGGACTCAGATGCCTCGTCGTAGACAGTTAGCCGGTCACGGCTTACCGGGACGGAGACCTGCTTAGACTCGCCGGGCGCCAGTTCCACTCTCACCCAGCCGACCAGCCGCTTGGGCGGCTCTCCGGCTGCGCCGGGCAGCGAAGCGTAAACCTGCGCGATCTCAGTGCCGGCGCGCTTGCCCGTGTTCTTCACCGTGAACGAGACGGTTGTTGAATCTCCGAGTGTCACAGAGATAGCAGAGTACGCGTAGGTGGTATAGGAGAGGCCGAAGCCGAATGGGAAGAGAACTTGCTTCTTCTCGGCGTCATACCACTTGTACCCCACCTTCAAGCCCTCGTCGTAGTAGATCTGGAACGGCGGTAGTCGTTTTGCTGCCAGCTTCATGAAATCGGAGAATTCAGTGACTGCCGCATAGTTGAACTCGGATTCCGGCGGGGGCAAAATCAGTTTTGGATGCGGCAAGTCGGCATCGCTCAGAGGAAATGTAATCGCGAGTTTTCCGGTCGGATTCACCTCGCCAGCGAGAATGTTGGCGAGCGCCTCGCTGCCGCGGATTCCCGGATACCACGCTTCGACAACACCCGAGACTTTGTCGATCCAGGGCATGGTAGCGGGGCTTCCCGTTTCCAGCACGACAATGGTCTTTGGATTGGCTGCCGCCACGGTTTCGATTAGTTTGTTCTGCGCGGGGGCAAGGTTGAGTGTAGGCAGATCGTAGCCTTCCGCTTCCCACTGATATGCGAAGACGATCGCCAATTCCGCCTGCTTTGCAGCAGCCGCGGCCGCGGCAAGATCGTCTCCCGAAGCATAGGTCACTTTGGCATTCGGAAACTTTGCTGTCAGAGCACGGAGAGGAGAACTCGGCATCCAAGCCGGGCGAATAACGGCTGAAAGAGCATCCGTCGCAGGTGGCGGGAGAACAACGGAGCCGCCGGGTGGGTCCGTCTGCGCCGATCCTCCTCCGGAGAGCACGCCGACATCCGCATGACCGCCAATCAGGACAATCGTCGGAACTCCATTAAGTGGCAGAACGCCGCCTTCATTCTTCAACAGAACGATGCTCTTCTCCGCAATACTCTCGGCCAGCGCGAAACCGCGATCAACATCGGGAACCTGCATTTGCACAGGATGATCGAACAGCCCGGCCGCAAAGATGGTACGCAGAACACGGTGGACGTGATCGTTCAACTCGTCCTGCGACACTTCGCCGCTTTCCACTGCCCTTTTCAGATCGTCGCCAAAGAAAAATATGCCGGGCTCTTCCTGATCGAGCCCAGCATGGGACGCTTTGGCAGTTGAGTGCGTTCCTCCCCAATCCGAGAGAACAAATCCCTTGAATTTGAAATCTTTCTTAAGAACATCTCTCAGCATATACTGGTTCTCACACGCGTAATCGCCGTTCACTCGGTTGTACGAACACATTACGGCGCCAGCGTCGGAGATTCCCAGCGCGATCTGAAATGCGAGCAGATCCGTTTCCCGCATCGAGCGCTTGTCAATGTTCGCGTTCAACGCACTGCGTCCGCTCTCCTGGTCGTTTATCGCGTAGTGTTTCAAATCGCCGATGACATTCTGCGATTGCACCCCTCTTACGACGTTCCCTGCAAGTGTGCCAGCGAGCAGAGGGTCTTCGCCCTGATACTCAAATGTGCGGCCATTGCGCGGCTCGCGGGCAAGGTTCACGCCGCCGCCAAGCGACATGCCGTAGCCCTCGTCGCGCAATTCCCGCCCAATCAATGCCCCGTAGTCAAACTCCAGTTGCGGATCCCACGCAGAGGCCGCGCCGAGATTGTTGGGCAATGCTGTTGAGTAGCGCCCACGCAGAGAGCCCAGCGTGACGCCGGACGCGGAGTCCGCCATCTGAATCGACGGAATCCCCAGCCTTGGAATGGGCTTTGTGTACCCAGCGCCGCCGTTTGATTCCGTTGGCCCGACAGTGGAAAATGCGATTCCTTGGCCATGCAGAAGCAGAATCTCTTCGTCGAGTGTCATCTCCTTAATGACCCTGTCGGCGCGCTCATCTGGAGAGAGGCTCACATCGGACCAGGGATAGTGTTGAGGCTGAGACTTTCCCGGAAGCTGCGCGTTCGCCCGTGTACCGGTCAGGAGACCGGTGACGAGCACGACCGCTAGAGCTATGTATATTCTGGATTTTTGTTTCATCTTCGATCCCATTTACCTCCCCGGTCCTGTCGCTGTACCCCCTTGGGTTGCTCTTCAGGTCATGAGAAGGACGTTGACAAGCAGTGTGACGACGTCTTTCAGTTTCGCCTCGCTAAGCACCTCGGGCGCAAACTCTTCTTCAAGAATCAACGCGGGCACGATTGCCGCCATCGACGCCAGAGCAGCTTGAGCTCCGAAAGCAGAGCGGTTATCCAACTTTCTCTGTCCCAGGCTCCCCCAAATCTCAGGGAGATCCTTCAGATGTTCTTTGAAATAGAGATTCTTATAGATCTTTTGCAGCCGCTTCTTCGCGGGATGGTTCCGGACCGCGAATAGTTTGAATTCGAGCAGCAAACGGCACCAGGCCTTGTCCTTCTTGACGGCCGAGAAGAAATGATCCGTCAGCGCGTGGCTAATCTCCTCCTGACTCTTGCACCCTACAAGTACTGCCTCGACTCGTCCGCGGTATCTGCTTATCCGTTCCTCCAACAACGCAAAGTAGAGATCCTCTTTGCTTTTGAAATGCCCATAGATGGCGCCTTTTGAGCGCCCGGCCATCGCTGCAATCTCCCCCAGCTCGGCGCCCAGGTAGCCATCTCGTACGAACACGATTTCGGCCGAATTTAGCAGCAGTTCTCTCGTCTGTTTCGACCGAAGGTCGTTCTTGTTGAGTTTTAGTTCATTGACTGGTCCTATGCCGGCTACTGTTCTTCCCGTTGTTGTTTCGAAGAGCATGAGACTCCAGAATCACTTGTTCACAATGGAGAGAAATATACTGACTGGTCGAGTTATTTGTCAAATCCTAATCTTGGTGCGCAAGTGGCCGTAAAACCGCCTTCTATGAGAAGGTCGAAAATGTCAAGGCCGACGTGGCGGCCGTTCTAGTTTGAACATAGAGCCTTTCCGGCAGAGGTGTTGGACAGTGTCAAGGGCGTCCGTCAGGACGTTCATCTTGACCCTTGACACTGTCCAACACCTTCTGACACTCGATCAGGGGACGAAGCGGAACGTATTTCAGTTCAGCTTCGTCCCCTATTGGAGTGGGGGTCGTTGTCCCACGGACATAATCTGATTCGTTCCTCAACCATTGTCTCCGAGGTTGTATTAGCGCCACCCACATTGCCAGGCTTCTATCCGCACTCTGATGGGCCACTGGGGGCCCGGTGCATATTGGGGTTCGATCTAAAGCCCAGGTCCATCACAACGATGATGGACCTGGGTTGTTGGGACGCTGCCATCTAGCGGGCGATCTCTAAAGGATCGGGCGGTTTGTCGCAGTCGTCCGAACAAGGCGGTGGATGTCATTGTCAATCAACCCTCGATAAGCAGATCGGTGGCCGGTCTGCTTCATAACGACGAACTCGTTCACGCCATTCATCGCGGCCGGTCGAACGTAAACGGCTTTTAAGTTGTGCACCATCTGCGGCTTCGTCTTCATGCCGGCCCGAGCTGCACGATGAGCAAACGATCCGACCGTTGGGAAAACTCCTCGAGCCTATTTTTTTTCACAGTTTTTTGCAAAGAATCGTTTTGCTCACAACTGAATGCTGGCATAATGAATTCATTCTCCCCAAGCAAGACCTACTGCAGTGAGGCGACAGCACGACTGCTCTCAAGCTCGGAGCTCTCGATCTAGTCGCGCCATTGCTCGATATTCGAAATAGATTTTCATAAACTGGCACTTATTCGCTAATACATAAAGCCTCCGACACCAGTGCCGGTCCGAAAGGGCCCCTTGAAATCCCATACATCCTTCGCCCCGGTTTGGAATGCTGCAACTCTCTCTCTTCAAATCCTCATTGGATTCATTACGTTAGGAACTCTTTTCGGATGCGCCTCAATAACTTATAACCCGTCGGCGCCAAGCGGCCCCCAAGCAACAGTCCCGCCCGCACCTTCGTTCTTGCCTGCGCCAGGTATTTATAATTCAGGTCAGACCGTATCTATCTCAGATACGGACTCGCCGACAAAGATCTACTACACCACGGACGGGTCAACGCCCTCTGTCGCCTCGACACAGTACTCAGGGCCCATCAGTGTTTCAACGTCGATGACGCTGCGCGCGTTAGCGGTGGCGGGTACGCAGAACAGCCCGATTGTTTCGGGTGCTTATGCGATCGACCCATTCAGTCCATCGACGCCGGCTCCGGCCGCACCCTCGTTCTCGCCTGCGCCTGGAACCTATAGTTCGGTTCAGTCCATTTCCATCTCCGATGCAAGCCCAGCGGCCGTGATCTATTACACGACGGACGGGTCGACGCCCACTGCCGCATCTCCACAGTATTCAGGACCTATCAGTGTCTCGTCTTCGATGACTCTGCGCGCGTTGGCAATTGCGGGTACACAGAGCAGCGCCGTCACTTCCGGTTCTTACACAATCTCGCTGCCTGCTTCGAAGCTTGCATTCATTACCCAACCGAGCGACTCAACAGCAGGAACTGCGATTGCCCCAGCCGTGGCTGTCGCGCTCCTCGACAGCAATGGAAACCAGGTTGCGACTGCGAGCGGCACGGTCAATCTGACGCTGCAACAAAACGGTGCGGCGCTGCCACTCTCTGGAACGACAGCGAACCCAGTGAATTCAGGCGTTGCGACGTTTTCCAATCTGATCGTCAACGGTGCGGGTTCCGGGTACACTCTCGCAGCCAATGTCTCAGGTTTGCCGGCCGCTCAGAGCGCGGCCTTCACGATTGTTCCGCAGATGCCCTCTGAGCAAGCTGCGCAGTCGGATAGCCTTGTCGATTCGATCGGCGTTCAAACGCATATCAGCTACACCAATACAGCATATGGGAGTTGGTCACAGGTATTGGCCGGACTTGAGTCTCTTGGGGTTCGCCATATACGAGACGGCCTCCCCGTGACGAACACGTATTTGAGCAATTTTCAGCAGATGTCTGCAGCAGGAATCCACTGCACTTGCGGTTTCTCGCTGCCCAATTCATTGACGGCAGCCCAGATCGGCAGTTTTGTAGAACAGACACCAAATGTCGAGGCCCTTGAGGCTCCGAATGAGTGCGATGCCGGCACCAACTGCGGAGGCGGCGGCCTCACCGGTATCGCGAATGTTGTGGCTTTTTTGCCAATTCTCGATGCGGCATCGACCTTGACAAATCTCCCCGCCGTTGGACCAAGCTTTCAAACGCAGTTGGGTTATACCTCGGCCGGAAACATCGCGCCGCAGATGAATTTCAACAACCTTCATGTGTACTTCGGTGGCCGGAATCCTGGATCGCCTGGTTGGGGCGAGGGCGATCCTGAAGGAAACTTCTATGGAAGTCTCGGCTGGTGGATCGATCAAGGAAACCTCGATGCCCCTGGTGTACCGGATATGGTGACCGAAACGGGATACATGGCATATCCGACTGCCACGCAAGCAGGCACGATACCCGAAAGCGTCGAGGCCTCCTACACTCCTCGCACTGTACTGCTCTCGTTTATCAAAGGAATCAAGCGGACATTTGTCTATGAACTTGTGGACGAATCACCCACGACCGGATACGGTTTGCTGGCGAACGATTTCTCAGAGAAACCGGCCTTCACGGCTCTCAAGAATCTTATTTCCACTCTGCAGGATCCTGGATCCAGCTTCACTCCGGCCAGCCTCAACTACAGCATCACCGGGAACGCAAACACGATGCAGCATCTGCTGCTGCAAAAGCGAGACGGATCCTACTGGCTGGTTTTGTGGCTCGAACAAAGCAGCTATGACGCGACCAACAACGTTCCAACTCCGGTTACTCCGCAGAATGTCACGTTATCGATTGGAGCCGGAGTCGAGTTTGGAAATCTCATTCAGTTCGATGCCACTGGCAATGCGACAAGCAATACCCTAACCAGCAGCGGGTATACAGCCCCACTTACGCTCAACGACCAGATATCGATTGTTCAAATCCTGCCGCGTTAGCAGTTTGTTATCAGCTCGTGAGTTAGGGCCCTCGAACCAGATCAGCAACGGCTGCGAGCTTACCTCTCTGCGCCAGGACTAAGCGGTACCAGGATTGCCATCCGAGATTTGGCGTGAATCGTACCGCTTGCACCAAGCCAGGGCACACGCGTGTTCCAATGAGAACCGACCACAGGACAAACACGATCTTTCGCGGAAGAGAGAGAGAATCCCAGATGCCAATCACTTCGTTATACGCAAAATCGACAAAGGGCTCCGCATCCGCGATGCGAGCTATTCCGCTGTAATGGCGTTTTTCTTCCCGGAGGGATTGGTAATGATCGACCACCGCGTTGGGATCATAAGCGATCTTCCATCCCGCGCGCTTTACCGCCATCGTCAGGCTCGTGTCCTCGTTGGGCTGGGCGCCTTTCCCGCGTAGGCGCGTATCGCATCGTGCCTTTTCCAATGCCATCGCCCGGAAACTCATGTTTGCGCCTTTCAGAAGATCGACTTCGCGGATTCCGCCGAATCCGCGATGATGATTTCCGATCGCTCGGCCAAACCACTGCAGCTTCCCCACATTACTTTCCTTGGTCTCATCAAAAGACTCACCGTCAAAGCAACGATCTCTTCCGCCCAAACCGCCCAACTGCGAATCGGCTTGAAAGTCTTCAAGGATAATTCGAAGCCATTGGGGGTGAGGGGCTGTGTCGTCATCGATCATCGCAAGCACATCAGTGATGCAGGCTTCGATTCCGACATTGTGGGCATACACGGTGCCTGGTGTATCAACAACGACGACTCTCAGCGGTAGAGAGTCACAGTCATAACTGTCGAGAACCATTTGCGTCTCTGTATCTTCGCGCCGAACGATCACCATGACGTCGTCCGGAGGCTGTTCCTGCATGCGAAGCGCGTCCAGACAACGAATCAAATCACGGGACCTTTTGTAAGTTGGGACCAGGATCCCGATCGTCTGCGGAGGATGGATCCCTTTCGTCGCGTTTTGCGGCGCGTACTCGGCCACATTCATAGAATTTCCCGATAGACAGCCGCGATACGATCGGCCATCAGCTGCGAACGATAATGTTGCTTTGCATATGCCGCACAGGCTGCAGCATCCGGCAATCGCAAGTGACCGGACAGGGCTTGGATGAGGCCATCGGCAAGATCCGCTGCGCGAGGAGAGGCAAACATCAGATGAGGAGAAAGGCCGGCCACGACTTCAGGAAGCCCCCCGACCTTCGTCACCATCGCAGGAACGCCAGCGGCCAGACTCTCAGCAGCCACAAGACCGAATCCTTCAAGAGCCACCGTGGGAACCACACTGATGTCTGCAGCGCGGTAGAGATAGGGCAGATCATCGTCGTCGACATAACCCAGAAACCGGACATGATCTGTGAGTCCGAGTTCAACGACTCGCTCCTCCAGTTCCTGGCGAAGGAGCCCACGGCCGGCGATGCAGAGCAGCACATCAGGCACGCTGGCTACCACCGTTTTCAAGGCCACGATCAACTCGGAAAGTCCCATGCGCCGAACCAGCCGGCGCACCGAGAGCAGAATCAAACGATCCGTAGGTAATCCCAGCCGCTCGCGCGCGGCGGCCTGGGTGGCTGCGATATCAAATCGCTCGATATCTACGCTTCCGGGAACGATTCGTATTTTCTCCGGATGGATGCCATAGCGTTCAGTCGCCAATTGCGCAAATGCGCTGGAAAGGACGATCACACGGGCTGAGCGCAGATAGATATTCCTTTCGACCAGCGTTCTCGCCGATGCAGCCAGAAATCCGGCTCCATCTTGGGCCGACTCTGCTCCCCAAGGGCCGTGAAAGTGAGTCACCAGCCGGCTGGAAGAGAGCCTGTCGTAGATCGGTAGCGCGTACAACGCGAAATGGGAGGCGACAATGTCCGGTTGATGTTCCTGCAAAATCCGAATGAGCTTGCGACGCCCGCTGCGGAACCTTTCGAACTTACTCGCTTGAGTCGGGGCGAAACTGAGAAACTTGCCGTCCGTCAGCTCTTCAACGTTATCGGGTTCCGCGACTGCACCGAGTACATTGAAGCCGGCCGCGGGAAGGAATTTGAATAACTCAGAAACAACGCGGCCTTCCCCTCCGCCTCCATATTGGATTCCTATCTGAAGCGCGAGTGGAGTAGAGGCCATTGGCTCCTTCGTTACGTCCTCTAGAACACTGATTGCTTGCTCCATAGGCGACATATCCCTTCACCTACCTTGCACAGAGATCGGAATAGACCTGGCAGACCTTAGCTGCCGTCGACTCGATGCGGAAGGCATCCTGCACCCGCGCATGTCCGGCTGCACCGAGACGTGCGCGCAGGTCGGCATCTCTGAGAAGTTTGCGCATGGCCGCGGCAAGAGCCTCGGGATCCTTCATGAGAACCAGGAGTCCGGAGACTTCATCGATAATGATCTCAGTCGCACCTCCTCCGCGAGTCGCTATGACTGGTTTACCAGCTGCCATCCCCTCGATGATTACTTGTCCGAAGGGCTCGGGTATTGTCGAGGCGTGAACCACCACGTCGAGCTTTGCAATATGCCTTTGAACATCACGAATAAATCCACAAAACTCGACACATTGATTCAATCCAAGTTCTGTGCAGAGAGACCGTACCTGGTCCGCGTACGCTTCTTCCCCGAAGAGCGCAGACCCAATGATTTGGAAATGCGTTTGGGGAAATTCAGAGTGGACAAGGTGGATCGCCTGTAAAAAGACGTCCTGTCCCTTCCACGGAGAAATGCGGCCGATAAGGCCGACCAGGAGACCGGAGGCTGGGGAGTTCTCGGAGGCGGGCAGTTCTGCAAAATCAAACCCATCATGAATAACGGTGGCCCGGCGCCGTTTGCCCTCTTGCTTGTTTTCACTCCCCGGCAGGTCAAGAGTCTCGAGTGTCGCGCGCGAGTTCGCGATGATTGCATGCGGAATCATGCGCGCTAGCCGCCGGAAGGCACGCACTGTCTTGGAGGGAAGGTAATCATCGGCAATACGATCACGTACATGCCAAACCACACGCTTCCCGGCAAGCCGAGCGGCTATCCCACCAAGCACATCCGCCTTCAGCGAATTGGTATGTACAACATCCACATGCAAGCTGCCAATCATCCGACTAAGTCGCAGGACAAAGAGCGGCAATGCGCCCAATTTTCGAAGCGTGCTCAATTTGATTGCACCGAGCGTATCTTTGCGTGCATTACGAATCTCATCGGAAAGCGGAAAGATATGAACGTACGTGTCCTCTCGGAGTGATTCTGCAATGGGTCCATCTTCAAACAGCAGGAGTTGATGCTCGACCAAGCTCTTGTCGAGATGTCGGATCAATAAACGGAGCGCCACTTCGCCACCGCCGGATTTGGCCGTATGATTCACAAACAGAACCCGAGTCGGTCCCATTCGCAATACCTCTTCTTCAGGACCTAGCTTGGTCAGTTGCATTGATGCTTCTTGAAAGAACTTCGAGCGTGCATAAGCCTGCCCTTCCCGCTCGTGGCTCTACGTAAATTGCAAATCGATTCTGGGGCAGTGAGAGTTCAAGAGTTATGACGTTCTTAAAGACTACATTCTGAGATGAGGAATTAGCCCAACCGGATGGCTCCATCGCGGGCTGTTACATCGTATGCTATCATGTCTACATTACGGGCGCCCAACGCGCCAACACTGAGGAGAAGAGGTTGTGAAGACCTCTCTACATGTTTGAAAACCTCGCATCCGCTTCAGAACGCTGCGATTCCCCAGTCACGTCTTAGCCGGCAAGTCAACGATTACTGTGAGAGTTTGGGGTCTTCTGCGATCTTCCGCAGTATGTTCCATTAGCTGTTATGAGCCCTCAATAAAGACAGAAATCTTCTCGCATCAGCTTTTAGTTCGCCGGATCGTTGCAATGTAGACATGTGAGTTTGGCTCGCTCAATTCGTCAGCAGCGAGGCAATTGTCTTCGCTTGAATGTGAAAGGTGCATCTAAGCAGGTATGGGTCTTCTTATGTCTGTATCGAGGTCGCCTGTTCTGCCCGTAACCCATAAGCGTTTCGGAATCCGGACTCGTCTTCTGATTTAACTCGGCGCATATCAAGTTGTCGCCTCATCGGTCCAAAAAGCAGAGGAGTGAGCTGTAGTGTTTCGAGAGCAACTTAGGCGAGCAAAGAACAGCCTTCTCCTTCGAAATGCCGGATGGCTATTTGCCGGCCAGGGGCTGTCGTTCGTCGTCCAGGCAGTGTCCTTCGTTATTCTGGCGCGATTGCTGCGAAGTTCGGAATATGGCCTTCTTTCCGGCGCGGTAGCACTTGTCACGATTGTTAGCCAGTACGGATCGATGGGATCCGGACAGTTATACATGCGTTACGTAAGTGCGGACCGCGGTCAGGCTCGCCTCTACTGGGGCAACGCGTTGCTCTCGACTTTCTCTATCGGAGGCATTCTCGTTGCCCTTCTCTGGCTCTTTGGACCGTGGCTCATTCGCCGCGACAGCTTACTTGTCCTCATCCTTCTCGCGCTTTGCGAATGCGTCTTCGTGCAAGTCACAGTTGCCGCGAGCATGGTATTTCAGACTTTTGAAAAGATGAGAGTGAGTGCAACACTCACTCTGCTTACCAGCGTATTGCGGCTGGTTTTCCTGCTTGTATTGCTTGTTGTGCTGCGTCGTGCGTACGCATGGCAATGGGCGATGGCTTCTCTCCTTATATCCATGCTTGTTGCGTGGGCAGCGGTATGGTTGGTGACCCGTGAATTTGGCTTGCCGTTATTCTCACCTGGCCTGCTGGTAAAGAGAGCGGGCGAGGGATTCGTCTTTGCCATCTCCGGCTCAACCACCTCCGCATACAACGATCTCGACAAGGTGATGCTGTCTCACTACGGGATGCTGCAGGCGAACGGCGTCTATTCGATGGCATATCGAGTCGTAAACATCGGGACGATGCCGATTATGTCTTTTGTCGGCGCCGCATTTCCGCGCTTCTTCCAGGCGGGCGTAAATGGACCGGCGGCAGTTCTTCCCATGGCGCGAACCCTGCTTAAGCGGGCTCTTGTTCCGGGAGTGATCGCCGTTACCGGCATGTTTGTGTTTGCCCCTATCTTGCCCCATCTCGTGGGTAACTCGTATCGGGAGGCAGTGAGCGCGTTGCAATGGCTCTGCCTGATCCCGATCTTTCGCTGTTTTAGTCTGAGCGCTGGAGATGCACTTTCGGGCGCCGGCGATCAAAAGTTTCGGCTCGTGTGTCAGGCGGTGGCCGCGATCGGCAATGGGCTGCTGAATCTATACCTGATTCCGCGGTATTCCTGGCATGGAGCCGCGTGGGCATCCCTGCTTACAGATGGTGCTCTCGGGATGATGGCCTGGGTCGCTTTGCTCTATCTCGCTCACCGAGCGCGATCTGTTGCGCGCGCAAAGATGAATGAAATGGAAAACGAGATTGCCCTTTCTCTTGCCAAGCGTGAACCAGCCAGCAATTCTTAAATCCCTGGAATATCTTGAGCTGAGGAGACGAACCATGAACATGCCGGCCAACGACAACAAGCTTCGCGTCTTTGTTCACCTGGCTCATGGATTCGGGCGTGCGGGGTGGAAACAAAAGTGGGATAGGGGAGAAATCGTCGGTATCAACCACGACGATCCCTATGGATACCGGCAGGCTGAAGACATGGGCTGCATCCTGGAGCAGTCCGAAGATTACCCCGAGGGACGGGTGCGGAGATTGCTACGGCTTGGCCTACGAGCAATCCTCGGGTTCGATTTTTTGCACGCCTGGAACAATCGACAGAGTATCTTCGGCGCCGAGGTGGTCTGGACGCATACGGAATCCCAGGCATTGGCGGTTCTGATGCTTGCGCGATTCTCCCGTTCTTCGCGTCGGAGCACTGCGATTATTGCCCAAACTGTGTGGGTGATGGATTGTTGGGAATCCTACTCATTCATTCGCCGAGCCTTCTATCGAAGTCTCCTTCGTCGTGCCGACATGTTGACCTTTCTTTCGCCATCGGCCGCAGCCAAAGCGCAGGAGCTATTTGCCGATAGGCACGTGGAGTTCATCAAGTATGGAATTCGTGCGGACCAGTCGCTCGCAGTGATTCATCGAGAGAAGCACGCACCGGTTCGCCTCCTTAGCATGGGCACCGACCGTCACCGTGATTGGTCAACCATGGTTGCCGCAATTAAGAACGACTCGCGTTACCTGGCAAGGGCTGTGACGGGCGCAAAGATCGAGGGGCTTCTCGCAAACGTCACCAACATCACCCGCGAAAGAGCCAAAACAAACGATGAGTTGTTGACACTGTTGAACTGGGCGGACATTGTCGTGGTTTGTCTGGCGGAGAATCTACATGCCTCCGGAATCACGGTCATTGAGGAGGCAGTGCTTTGCGGAGTCCCTGTGATCGCAACAGACGTAGGTGGCCTGCGCAGTTACTTCAGCCCGGAAGAAATCACATATATTCCTCCGAAATCGCCGGAGGCGCTTCGATCGGCAATCGATCTCCTGATGGCGGATGACGAGATTCGGCAGGGCAGAACAAAACGAGCTCTCACTCGCATGAAGGATGGAGATTTGAACTCGCGGAGCTTTGTCGCTCGGCATGTCGAGCTATCAAACGAGCTGCGCCAAGCGCAACGCATGGGACATATCTCGGAGTCGTTGTCGGTTGCCATTGAGCGATGATCAGCGAGAATTTGTGGGCTTCATCTTCCGGGGACCTGGTTGCGAGACATATGAGGACCAGAACTTGGATTGCAAGTGGA
Source organism: uncultured Acidobacteriaceae bacterium (assembly GCA_963745845.1). Lineage (GTDB taxonomy): Bacteria > Acidobacteriota > Terriglobia > Terriglobales > Acidobacteriaceae > Telmatobacter. Next base: position 2,958,727 of record CAVUZE010000008.1, read on the forward strand.
ATCGTATTGCTCGTTCCGGCGCTCGTTCTGCTGTCGGATGGTTTGGGCATGCGCACCGCCAAGTTCGGCGGATTTATCCAAGCGGCAACAAAAGGCGTGCATATTTCTAGCGCGACAGGAGCTGATTCAGCGTCTTTTCATGAAGAACAGGCCGCTTCGGCGGCTGCGTTCATCGATTCCATCGGCGTGCAAACCCATATCAGCTACGTCGACACACCCTATGCCAATTGGCAACGGGTGCTGGGCGAAATCGCCCGTCTTGGAGTCCATCACATTCGCGATGCCCTCCCCATGACCCCGACCTTCGTGAGCAACCATCGGCAACTGGCTGCCGCTGGCATTCGCTGTACTTGCGGTTTCACGATGGGCCAGGAACTAACAGCAGAAGACATCGTTCAAGCTGCGCGCACCGCATCGGACGTGGAAGCTCTGGAAGCTCCCAACGAATGTGATGCCGGTACGAATTGCGGAGGTGGAGGAAAGATTGGAATTGAACGAGTAACTTCCTTCCTTCCAGTTCTTGCCAGCGCGGGCCATGAGCTCCAATTACCAGTGATTGGACCCTCTTTTACAACCCGGGAGGCGTATGCGTCGAGCGGCACCATTGCCCAATGGATCACGTTCAACAACCTTCATGTCTATTTTGGCGGTCGAAATCCTGGCACAGAGGGATGGGGTGCTGGCGACGCGCAAGGGCATCGTTACGGCAGCTTTGACTGGTGGATCGACCAATCGAACCTGAATGCTCCGGGAATTCCGAGCCAAATCACCGAGACCGGCTATGAGGCGTTCGACGACCCCTCTCGTCCAGGCACAATTCCGGTGGGAGTTGAATCGACTTACATTCTGAGAACTTTGCTTCTTGCCTGGAACCACGGGATTCGAAGGACGTTCGTTTACGAGTTACTCGATGAATTTCCGGGCAACGGATACGGCCTTCTGCGCCACGAAATGACGGAGAAACCCGCATTTACCGCGCTTCGTAACCTTATCTCGATTCTGAACGATCCTTCGGGACCCAAGACTGCCGGGCGCTTGATGCTTTCGATCGGCACTCAAGACCCTTCTCTCTCGCATGCGTTGCTGCAAAAGGCCGATGGGACCTACGATCTCATCCTCTGGCTTGAGCGTAGCAGCTACAATTCCGACTCCGAGACGGTGAGCCCTGTTCCTTCAGAGCCGGTCCGTTTGCAATTCGAGCCCAAGTTCGGCATCGCGCAAATCGTATCGTTCAATGGGGACGGCTCGACGCAGAAGAATGATACTTCAACAAAGCCCTCGTCGCTGACAGTCAGTGTGAGCGATCGATTGACTGTGGTGCACATCGTTGCGCACTAGGCAGACTCTTCTCTGCGACCGCCATTGAACGAGTCGACCCTTTCAATGAGGTCCGAAAGGTTTTTGAAGAGCACCTTGGATGAATAACGGCTAACGATTGTCGCGCGGGCTTGGCGGCCAAGGTCTTCTCGCGATTGGTAGGCTCGCCGAACAGCCTTGGAAATCTCTTCCGGTTGTCCGATCGGAACAAGAAGCCCGTTCTCGCCGTCCGTCACGAGTTCCTCAAAAGACGGAATCCTGGTGACAACCACAGGAGCTCCGCAGCTCATCGCTTCCAGCACGACGAGCGCGGCCGCTTCCCAGGCAGAAGAGGAAACATATGCGCCGCATTGTTGATAGAGGCAGCGTAACTGTTGCCGGTCGGAAACGAAACCTGCAAAGTGAACTCTGTCGGCAATACCGATCTCAGCTGGCAATTGCTTTAGCTTTGCCTCGTCGGGCCCGCTCCCAACAATCGTAAGAGTGAACTCAGGCAGGAAATACATTGCGTGAATCAGGTCGGAGAATCGCTTCTGGGCTTCAACCATCCTGCCCACAGTCAGCACCTGCTTTATGCGTGGCTCACTTGAGGCCGGTGGAGCAAATACGCTCGTATCCACGCCATTGCACAGCAACACAGCGTTGCCGCCTGCGCCCCGAGCACGCTCCAGTCCTTCGACTGATTGGCAGGACACGAACGCGGCCTTCTTGAAGGCCTGACGCTGCTCCCGCGTGATGGTGCGTCCGGCAAGTGCTCCGTGGTCTGCCCCAATCAAGGGGATCGCAATCTTTCGGGCAATCACGGCAAATCGCGGAGTCCAAATCTCCTGATGGTACAAGACGCCGATCTTGTCGATATCCAGCGCTTGGCGAAGCGACCGGCCATAAGCCGCAAACCGGACGCGCTCCCGAACCGCATCGAGTCCAGGCAAATGGCGAAGACGGTAGAGGACGGCGTCTAGGGGTCGAAGCCACGCCGGTAACGGAATGAAACGAACGCTGAGATGATCCTCGGCCTGCGTCAACTGAGGGCGGCCGTAAGAAAGAATGTAAATAAAGACTTGATGACCTTCGTTACGCAGTCCGCGCCCATAATCCCAGACATAGTCATTCCGATAGGAGCTGAGGTATGCCTCTCGGTCGATACCAAACATGCCTCCAAAAAAATGCTCGAAGGAATCGGCGCTGATAAAAATAGCGATCCGTTTCTTTGCCAATGGAGAAGAAAATGGTTCAGAAAGGACTTCACTGACTTCCACGCTACCAGGCGCTGCCATAAGGAATGGGCAACCTCAATTTGTCCGCGATCGTTGATTCAAATCGATCGCAAAAAGGGACGTTGTTCGACATCGGGGCGCGGACACGACAGGAGGGGCAGAAACCAAGGCCGCGGGGCAGAAGCACCCGAAGCGAAGAATCACTGAGTGCATGATAGCAGAATCTCATTCGGACGAATATGCGCATCCAATCAAGGGAAGGGCTTCTTTCGATCTCCAATCTAGAATGGAAGAGCCGATTCGGACGACCTGCGAAATATGACTCTGACTTGTCGATTCAGGTTGCCTGCCTCGATTGCTATGCTGCTCGAACTTCAAGATTTGCGGAGAGTAATCAATAGAATGACTCAATTGAAATTCCTCTCTTGGCGCACTTTTTCACCAGAGCACAGACTTGTGCTGGCTTTCTTTGTGTTGATTGGCGCAGCCATGTTTACACCTGCGTCGAAAGTACTCATCTTCCTTTTCCCGTGCGGCTCGCTTTACGTAGGATTCAGAACTTTCAAGAAGAGCAGCGCGGTTTTCGCCGAATTCGTAACCTGGCTCTTTTTCCTGACACCTTTCATACGGCGCGTCGTCGACTACGAAACGGGTGCCAGGGACATGACAATCATCGCCACTCCATTTTTGGTGCTGTTCATCCCACTGCTAGTGGTATTAGCAAGATGGAGAGAGATCGTCAACAGGGGAACCGCTCCGTTTTTGTATGCACTTGCGGCTATTCTTTATGGCGCCTTCATCGCATGCGTACACTCGGAGTTTTCCAGTGCTGCGACTGGCTTGATGATGTGGATAACTCCTCTTGCATTTGGCCTTTATCTAATTTCAGAGCGAAGATCGGCACCAGCTCTTTACCAGGGGATGGAGCGAGCAGTCCTGGGCGGCACATTCGTAGCGGGTGCATATGGACTGATTCAGTACTTTCTTATGCCTCCGTGGGACGCTGCCTGGATGCGCTCTGTCGACATGGTAACCATCGGAAGGCCCGAACCGATGGAAGTGCGGGTTTTCAGCGTCTTGAATTCTCCGCAGATTCTCGCGGCGTTCCTGATGGTTGGCATACTGATGGCGTATCGGTTGCGCAGCGGCTGGAAGTACCCGATCTTACTGGCAGGCATCGCATCTTTGGCGTTGTCATTCGCTCGATCGGCTTGGATCGGTCTGCTGGCAGGTATGCTTCTTTACGCTTTCAAGGCATCACCCAAAGAAAAGATCCGTTCAATCATCGCCACTTCCGGATGTGCTTTGCTCCTTATCGCAGCAATGAGCGTTCCGGAAATTTCAGAGACGCTTTCAAATCGGTTCAGCACGTTTACAGATTTGAAACATGATGAAAGTGCGCTCGATAGGAAAGAGACTTATCAACAAGTTATCGAAATGCTGCAACATTCTCCGGCTGGAATAGGATTGGGGGTTGACAATGGCATGGCAGACGCAGAGAATGACAGCAGCGTCGTTGCGGTGCTTCTGAGCCTCGGGCTACCAGGCTCTCTCGTTTTCGTAGCAGCTTTGGCCTTGTGCACATTTGCACTGTTCTCTGTCGAGGCTGCACGAGAACTTCCCCAGCTCCTCGGTTTGCAATGCTGTTTCACGGGCCTTGTAATCGAATCGCCGTTGAACAATGTGATCAGTGGGCAAATTGCGTTTTTGTTTTGGTCTCTGATCGGATTGTCATACGGCATATTGATGGAGCGCAAAACCGAGATATTGAGCAAGCAGAGGGCCGCGGTCGTCATGTGATCGTGACCTTGTCGCCGACAGCTGAGCGTCTGCTCGTTAGTTCATCCTGGACAAATTGAGCACATATGAGCATGGAATTTTATACGCCGACATACGAACGAAAATCTATGACAGAGAAGCGTGTTCACAGGAACGGACCAGAACTTCTCAATCCTCCGATGAACCAGCTCGCGCCTTATGCGGGCGGCGAGGATCATGATATTTCTCTCGCGGGCCTTCTCGACATCATTGATCAGCACCGGGAGATTTTCTTGGCCGTTTTCCTGTCGGTACTCGCTCTCGGTGGGGCCTATATTTTTGGTTCACCCAAGAAATTTGGGTCGATGATGGAGTTATTGGTAACCAACGCACGAAGCATCCCCGCCATCTCAACAGGTAAGACGGAAACCACAGGAGGGGTCCAAGAGGTAACGGAAGAGCAATTGAACTCCGAAGCTGAAGTCTTGAAAAGCGCAGATGTGCTGGGTGCTGTCATCGATCCCACTTGGTCTCTCGACAAGAAACCCAAGTCTGCCGATGATCTCGCGCGTCATGAGAAGGCGCTCACGGCGCTGAGGAGGGAGCTCCAGGTGAGTCCGGTTCGCAAATCCTATCTTCTTTCCGTCCAGATCACTACGACCGACCCGTACCAATCGAAGCAACTTCTTACAAAGCTCTTAACCTCGTTCCTTGACGAAAAGCGCCGTTTGATTCAGCCCCCCGGTCTGTGGCAGATGTTCTCTCAAGAAGCCGAACAATACAAGCAGCAATGGCAGGATGCTCAGCGTCAGCTATCCGACTTTCAGCGCGATCAGGGTCTGGTCTCGATCGCAGATCAGGAAGATTTGCTGCAAAAGCAGATCCTCGAGATCAATACGGAGTTAGCTGCATCAAACGCTGAACTCGCATTTACGCGGGACAAAGTCCATGGGGATATGACCCAGATCAATTCCACGCCACAGCGCATGGTCACTCGAACAACCGAGATTCCGGACACCGGTTCCGTGGACCAGCTTCATAAGCAGTTAAACGACTTGGAGCAACGCCGGACTGAACTGCTGACCAAATACCGAAGCGATGACCGGCTTATCCAACAGGTCGATAGCCAGATTCGTCAAGTGAACGGCGCCCTCGATCAGACGCTGCATTTCCGTTCTGCAGAAACATCGAGCGATGTGAATCCGACGTGGCAAATGGCCCAGCAAGACTTGAGTGAAAGCAGCGCAAAAGTCGCGGCACTCAGCGGCCGCCGCAAAGAGCTTCAGCAAGAATTGGATAACCTTAACCAGAAGCTTGAATCCATCGAGCAGAAGGCTGGAGCTTATAACGATCTCCAGCATCGAGTTGCAGAGCTCGATCAAAATTACCAACTCTATCTTCAGAAGCGCGATGAAGCCCAGATGGCCGATGTCATGAACGAGCATCAAGTGCTGAACGTGGCCGTTGCACAAATGCCGACATTTTCCCCAACTCCCGTCAGTCCAAGACCACTGAGAGACGGAGTCCTTACGGTGGGAACCGGGCTCTTGTTGGCGTCGTTTACCGTCTTCGTCGTTCACAATAGCAGGCGCTCCGCAGATCGGGTCCTGGGTCTCGAAACAGAGACTCGTTATCCGCTTCTCGTCAACGTCCCATCTGTGCAGGATGCAATCGGCGAATCGAGCGCGCATGGGTCATAGTCGTGTTCCGGTCTCGTCGTCCGCGGCCAATGAGCAAAACGCTGAGCCAAGCATACGTCAGGCGATAAAATCAGAGCCGCTCCGTTTCAACTATCTGCATTTCTTGTTGCCGAATTGAGTGCAATTGCAACTGATTTCAAGCTAGGTTTGTCTAAGGGAGGCGCTCTTGCTCCCAATGAAAAACCTCGTTGACGAGTCATCGCGATTGGGACAATGTGCATCTAAACAAGTGGGTTGACCGACGCGGTTCTCGGAACTGGGTCCGTCAAATTGAGTTAGTGTAGAGAATGACTCGCCCGTCGCATAGTTAGTCACAGAGAAGCTTCAGCGCTTGGTCGAAGACATTCACTCCAGAATGTTGAGAGTTGAGAAATCCTTGTTCCTCTCGAGATGACTAAAGTTGGACAAGGTAGGTGATTTCAATTGCTATGAGGTGTCAAATGATGTTAAAGGATAGATTGGGTACTTCCCCATCTGCCTCGATTAACCCGGATTGAAATCCCTGCCTGCCATCACAGATTAGGCAAGAATCATTCAAAGAGACACTACCCGACTCCGCTTCGGGAAGAAAAGGTTCGGCCCTAACAGGTCAGAGGTTTTCGGCACCGAGTTAGTAGGCTGGGTTAGTGATTGTTTTCCAGGATGAAGCTGTTCTCTCTAGCGCTTCGTCCCTCTTTCAAGGTACGGCATTTTCGCTGCTACTAAGCTGAGTCATATGTTCAACGTTTTTATCCCTTGGTGAAAGGGTTGATGCACAATGTTTCTCTATTTCGATAGTTTAATCGTCCTTTTTCTCGCGGTCCTGTCAGTGGTTGCGTCAAATCGACACCATCTGACGATGACAACGATTCATGATTTTCTTGCGATTCGCATCACCGTTCTAAATGTCGTCTTTCTCGTGATGTTCGCGGTTTTTCGGGCAACTCTTGGAACTCGTTTCTTGAAAGGCGGAAGACTACCGAGCATCAGTCATCAGTTCTTGCTCGCGATCCGCAGAACTGTGGTGATGACAATTGTTCTTGCGCTCTATCTGCTTGTTCGACAAGCCGTTGAGCCGTTCGGCTCAGTTACATGGAAGTTTTTTTGTTCTCTCTTTGTCTACGAGATGCTGCTGTTTGTCATAGCTGGAGCCCGGAGCAGCTATTCGCGCGCCGACCGTTTGAGAGTCTTGATCCTCGGCACTGGTCCGCGCGCCAGCAAAGCCTGGCGTGAATTGCGGGTTAAACACGCCTCTGACCGTGAACTGGTTGGATTCGTCGACGATCGTGATCCCCAGGAGATGGCGCCGGATCTCGCGGCACGATATGTCACAGATATCCATAGTCTCTCAAACTATTTGCTTCACCACGTTGTCGATGAATTGATCGTCGCTGTGCCTCTCCGCTCGTGCTATGCAATGGCCCAGAGGGCGGTTGCAATCGCCGAATCGACAGGTGTTCGCGTTTTTTGCCTCAACGACATCTACACGCTCTCTCACTCAACCAGTTTGCGCCGCCGGGCCGAGCCCTTCGTTGAACTTGTGCCCCATGACGAAACTCACCGGTGGCAGCACGCGTTCAAGCGTGCGTCCGATTTCGTTTTGGCGCTGACGGGACTCATCGTCCTCTCGCCAGTGCTCCTGGCTGTTGCAATAGCGGTAAAGGCAACTAGTAAAGGCCCCGTTTTGTTTGTTCAGGATCGTTACGGATATAGACGTCGGCGCTTCCGCATGTACAAGTTCCGCACGATGGTCGAGAATGCGCCGCAATTGATGGCTGCCCTTGAAGCGCAAAATGAGGCCGCAGGTCCTATCTTCAAGATGAAGAACGACCCTCGAGTGACTAAGATCGGAAGCTTCCTGCGCAAAACATCCCTCGATGAGCTACCTCAACTCTGGAATGTCGTGCTCGGCGATATGTCATTAGTCGGTCCGCGGCCAATGAGTGTGCGCGACGTCTCTCAATTTGACGAGGCTGCGCTCATGCGGCGTTTCAGCGTTCATCCGGGCATCACGGGCATTTGGCAGGTATCAGGACGCAGCTCGCTCACGTTCGATCAATGGGTTGCGCTGGATTTCCAGTACATCGAGGATTGGTCGCTGGAGCTTGATTTAAAAATCCTGGCGCAGACTGTCCCAGCAGTGCTTAGACGGTCCGGTGCAGTCTAACTTAGTCGGGGCTTCTGACATTAACCTGATTTCGAATTCTAGGTGACTATGAGAATAGCAATCGTTCACGATTATTTCACACAGATGGGGGGGGCCGAGAAGGTCGCGGAGGAGATATTTCGGGTATTTCCGCGCGCTTCGCTGCTCTCGACCGTCGCCTTTGAAGATAGACTGCCCCCGGGGTTGCAGGGCGTGTCAATCAAGACTTCCTGGATGCAGCACTTACCCTGGATGCACAAGTACTATCGTTCCTATTTTCTTCTTTATCCGTTCGCTGTTGGCAGTCTTAAGCTTTCTAACTACGACCTCGTCATCTCGAGTTCTTCAGGATATGCAAAAGGGGTATCTGCTTCGCGCGATGCAATGCACATCTGCTACTGTCACACCCCGATGCGATGGGCATGGAATTTTGATGGGTACTCAGAACGAGAAGCCATGAGTCCCATGACGAGAATCGCATTGCAGGGGCTGACTTCGGCCTTAAGGTGGTGGGATCTGGGTGCTTCGCGGCAGCCCGACCATTTCATTGCCAACTCCAAAGTGGTGGCGGACCGAATCCAGAAAGCATATGGCCGAACCGCGGAAGTAATCCATCCGCCGATTGATGTCGATCGGTTTCGTCCAGCTGACGAGATTGAGGATTATTACATGGTGCTCTCGCGCATGGTCTCGTATAAGCGGCTGGACTTGGCGATAGAGGCCTGCACCCGCCTAAACAAAAGGCTCCTTGTGGTTGGAACAGGACCGCAACGCGATCAACTGGAGTCGATTGCGGGACCGTCGGTGACATTCCTCGGGCGCGCTGGGGATGCGGAAGTCGCCCGGCTCGCTGCCCGATGCCGTGCGCTCTTGTTTCCTGGGGAAGAGGATTTCGGCATGGCCCCTCTCGAGGTGGCTGCCGCTGGCAGGCCAACGATTGCATTTAGGGCAGGAGGAGCAACAGAAACCATCGTTGATGGTTCAACAGGACTGTTCTTCGATCAACAAACTCCAGAGTCCCTGATGGACGCGATCGAGCGATTCGAGCGTCAGGAGTGGTCTCCCGTTGAGATTCGCAAGCGGGCAGAGGAGTTCAGCGTGCCCGTCTTCCGCAAACGCTTAATCCGTTTTTTGGAGCGCGTCAACGCCCCCGTGAGCGATGCGGATCTCAATCCCCTCCGTGAGCGGTTCCCTGTGCCATATGGAATGGATACGGCACTCGGGCGGCGAGCTGCAACTTCGCTTTGAAGGAAACGTACACGATGGATAGGTGCCTCATCGACGGATGATAGCTTTTCAAAGGAGATGAGATAATGAAGTATATCCCGCTGACTGCGATGATCTTGCTTACGAGCGTCTGTGCAATGAGCGAGGTGCAGGATCCAAAGCTACACCCACGGGACCGCTATCGGCTACACACCGGAGACAGCCTGGTTCTGGAATACCGACTAAGCCCTGAGCTCAATCAGACAGTGACCGTTGGGCCTGACGGCTATGTCGATCTGAATGTCGCAGGAGCGGTAAAACTCGAGGGACTCACTCTTGGCGAAGCACACGATCGAATTATCGAGTTGGATTCAGCACGATTAAACGCTCCCGAACTGAATATCGAGCTGAAGGATTTTCAGAGACTCTATGTCGTTGTTGCTGGTCAGGTAATGAACCCAGCCCGCATCGAGATGCGTGAGGATATGACAGCCCTTCAGGCCGTCATGCTCGCTGGAGGCTTTCGCGATAGCGCGAAGGAGAGCAAAATTGTACTCTTCCGGCGTCTCAACTCGAAATCGGACATGGCCGAAGTTCGTGTGATTAACCTTCACCATATCCATAAAACTGCACAACTCGAGCAAGACGTGGCGCTGCAGCCTGGCGACGTGCTTTATGTTCCCGAAAACACGGCTACGCAGTTCGGAAAGATTATGAGGATTCCTAACTTCTCGATGTCCTCCGGCGTCCCAATATATTGAGCAGTGATGAGAACGAATTATTTTTGAACGGCGGATTGCGGTTGCCATCTCATCAAGAGGTGTGAATAGCGCGGAATGATCGAGGTCGCCGCTTCCGCGGTTCATGAGCGCGATGAGCATCTGCGGGATCGATTCGTCTGCCCCTCGAGCAACGACTGATTTTTTGCAAAAGCTCAGATATGCAGGACGTATGAATAGAACACTGCCAGGCATCCGATGAGGAATGCCAGAAATATGCTGTGCTTCAACGTGAATCGAAAGAGTCTCGCTTGCTCGCTTACGGCCAGACCCGTCGCCGCAGCAGCTACAGCGATTGTTTGCAGACTGATCATTTTCCCCATCACCGCCTGCCGCATTCGCGGCCGCCATTAATACTGGGTCAAGTCCGAGGCGTCCAGCAGTGACCACCTGCAGGTTTCCAAAGAGCGCGTTCGAAGAAGTATCCGACCCCGTGAGAAAGACGCCCAGCAGGCCCAGCATGGGGCTGAAGAACGGGAACAGTTTTCCTGTTGAAGCGAAGGCAAGGCCCAGCGTTGCGGTGGCTCCGCAGTAATTTCCGGTGGTGCAGAGCGATTCCCCCTTCTTCTTCCCCTCGGCCAACGCCCCATCTCGCTGCGGATTTGCTCCTCGAGGTAGACTCTCTCCTGAAAAAACCTGACGTTTTCGTTGCGGAGCCGCTCTTGAACGCAGCCGGCGAAAGACGAAAACATTTGCAAAGCTGAATTGCGCCGCCATCCCCTCCGGCCTGCTGGAGAGCGAGTTGTTCGGTCATGAAAAGGGGGCGTTCTCTGCGGTTCGAAGAGGAGAGAGGAACTGATGAATCAGATAGCCGTGCCCACCAGGGATCTCAATGAAATCCAGCCCGAGCCGGGAGGCGCGCCGCGTTGCGGCCGCGAAGGCATTGCGAATCGCGGCCAGGCCATCGCGGTCTAAGGCGACGGGGGTGTATCCGAAGCAGCGAAAGCGAAGAAAATCAACGTCGATGACTACACAAGGTATCTATCGACGATCGTAGCTGGTCTTTCCATCCAGGCGGCGAACGGTTCGACGAAGGCCGAACTCAACCGGACCGCCCAGATGGCGCTTCGTCATCTGGGTTACTGAGGCTTGGCGGGGCCATTCCGGCTACTTTCACCGGGCCGCATTGTGGATCGCCGCATGGTGGCATGCTTCAGCCTCCCTTGCAGTCCCGATCGGCTCGTACTTCTTTTGAAAGCTTTGGAGCACATCTGCGGGCGCGCTGTCGGGAGTTCCGCTATGAAAGACGGGGTCCGGTGCATACTCAATGGCAAGCTGGATCTCCTGAGCAGCCGCATCTCCGCGCAGAAGAGAGACGAGCACGAGAGCTCCATCCAACCCGGCCGTCACCCCTGCAGCGCTGATGAGGTTGCCATCGACCACGACCCTTGCATCCACAAGAACCGCTCCGTAATACCGCATCAGATCTCGAGTACTCCAATGCGTGGTCACCTGTCTCCCCGTAAGAACACCTGCCGCACCACAAATCAGCGCTCCGGTGCAGACCGAAAACAGGAGCTTTTCCCGCTGAACGTGATTTCGGATTAGGCCAAGCACTTCTTCATCGTGCATCAGCGCCTGCTGCCCATAACCGCCGGGCACGAGCAGAACATCAAAGAGTCCTGCTTCAGCTATGCACACATCCGGGTAAAGTCGAAGCCCCTGCACATCGCGGACAGGCGCTACTTCTTTTCCAATGATCTGGATGGTTGTATCTGGCATGCGTGAAAGAACTTCAAACGGTCCCGTAAAGTCAATCTGATCCATCCGCTCGTAAATCAGGCATCCCACGTTGAGCGGTTGCTTCGCAATCCGCGGCCTGGGCCTTTCACTAACCAGCAAAGGAGCGCTCATAGAGGTTCATTTCCCCTGGCACCCGTAGGAAACATGCACTCAACGCGCAGTTCCTGAGCAGTGATGCACTGCGGCGTACCGACGGTTGTGATCAAAGAAAAATAGGAGAAGCTCTGGTTCCCTTTTCGAAACACCATGGGCAGTACTGGACTCTGTGGGGTGAGAGATGGCTTTAGCTCTGCAACACCGGGATACTCTCGCAACCGATTCAGCAACTCCTGGAGTTTCGAATCCTGTACCTGTCCCACCGCTTCCCGCCGAACCCTTTGCAGCAGACCGGCTGCAACCTTTTCCCACTCCTCAACAAAGGGCCGCATCGCCGCCGGATCGAACATCAGGTCGAGCAGGTTGCGCGGCTTTGGTCTTTTCTCCAGATCCACAAATGATCCAAAAAATCGCGGCGCGGCTTCATTGGTCCGAATCACATTCCAGTACCGGTCCAGCACGAGCGCGGGGTGCGGCTCATGCTGATGAAGCATCCGGTCGATGGCCTGCGTTACGACCGCCATCTGCTCGGCATCCATACTTTGTTCGCTGTACTGAGGAGCAAATCCTGACACAAGCAGCAGAACATTCCTTTCGCGGAGCGGAATGTTCAAGGCATCGGAAACGATGGATAGAAAATCCCGGCTGGGAGCGCTCCGCCCGCTTTCTACAAAGCTCAGATGGCGCTGTGAGATCCCTGTATCGAGCGAGAGATCGAGCTGGCTCTTGCCGCGCTCCTGCCTCCAGTAGCGCAACAACTCCCCGAGCTGAGGAACCGTGGAGGCAGATTGCGTAGCCATTTCGATCTCCCTCTCGTCAGAAACTGGATGCGGCCGACAGAGTCAAGCCGCAGCCGTAGTCCCCGATCTCTGTTGTGACCCTTGCCATGCGTGCTGCCGGAAAGGATCTTCCAGCGGCGGATCGGCGATGCTTCCAGCGTAGTTGGTGATCGTCGAGGCCGCCACTATGGCGATAACTTCGAGGACCTGTTCCTTCGTGAAGCCGGCAGCGATGAACGAATCGAGTTCCTGATCGCTCAAATGCCCGCGTTTCTCAATGAGCGTCTTCGCCAAGGTGGAAAGTGCAGCAAATCGCTTATTCGTGAGTACGCGCCCCTCGCGAATTGCGGTTGTTTCTTCTATATAGACATGTGGCTCGCTTTCCAATGTCAGTGGGTGAATCGGCGGAGATTATGCGAGCATTGACCCCAAGGAGCCAGATGCGAGGGATGCAATGTTTGCCAGAGGTAAAGTTCGAGGCTTCGTCCGCGGAGTCGAGATACGAATTCTTTGACGCTCGAAGCGAGCTGAGTGGCTATTCGTATGCAGATGGCGGTACGCTTCCTGTTCTGAGAACAGCAATAGACATCGAGGCGCCTGCGCTTCGGAATTCCCGGCGCGCCTTTTGCGCCGTCGGGCTGAGGGTTTCGGTTGGAACTCGTCTTGTCAGGAAGGTGAGGATGCGTACGAACGCGTGGAAGGTCGTTCTGGCCGCGGCCGTGGTGACCGCTTCGTCGTGGGCGCAGGGTCTGGCGAAGCCACTGATCCAGAGCATCGATCCTCCGGACTGGTTTGTGCAGTTGCCGGAGCCGATGCTGCTGGTGCACGGCAGCGGGCTGAGCGGTGCGCACTTCGGCATCAAGGGCACGGGCGTGCACCTGGAGCGGAACCAGATCTCGGAAAACGGCCACTGGGCATTCCTGTGGTTGAGCACCAGAGGTGCAAAGCCGCAACGGCTCGAAATCAGCGCCGAAACTCCGCAAGGCACAGCGGAACATGAATTCGACTTGAAAGCGCGATCTGAAGCGGCCGATGCTCATCGGGGATTTTCGCCGCAGGACGTGATCTACCTCGTCATGACGGATCGTTTCGCTGACGGGAACGCCGCAAATGACAGCCCTGCAAGCGATCCCGGCGAGTTCGATCGCAACAAGCCACGCGGCTGGCACGGTGGAGACTTCGTTGGCATCGAGCAGCACCTCAATTATCTGCAGTCGCTTGGGGTGACGGCGCTATGGACCACCCCGGTATATGACAATGGCGCGATGCCGGAGTCGTACCACGGATATGCGGCGACCAACCTGTACGCGGTGGATCCGCACTTCGGCACCCTCGAGGACTACAAACATCTCTCGGCAGCGTTGCACGCGCGTGGGATGAAGCTGATCATTGACCTCGTGCCGAATCATATCGGCGTGAAACATCTGTGGATCGAGGATCCGCCGGCACCGGAGTGGTTTCATGGAACGCTGGCGCAGCACATGCATGCGGAAGGCGACTTCAGTAACCTCGTCGATCCGCACGCACCATGGGTGGCGCAGCGCAATCTATTGCAGGGCTGGTTCGTAGATGGGATGCCCGACATGAACCAGGCGAATCCGCTGGTCGCGCAATACCTCATCCAGAACGCACTGTGGTGGGTCGAGACAGCCGAGATAGACGGGATTCGCATCGACACCTTTCCCTACGTCGGGCGCGCATTCTGGCGTGACTTCCATGCCACGCTGCATGCGGCTTATCCCAAGCTCACCTCGGTGGGCGAAATCTTCAACAGCGATCCACGCATTACTTCGTTCTTCGCAGGCGGACGGGAGCACGGCGAGATCGATACGGGACTGGACACGCCCTTCGATTTTCCCGTGTATTTCGCCGTGCGCGATGTCTTAGCGCACGACAAGCCCATGACCGAACTCGCCGACGTACTGCGGGCGGATGAACTCTATCCCCACCCGGAGCGGCTGGTGCATTTCTTCGGCAACCACGATACGACACGCTTCCTCACCGAAGCGCATGGGTCCGTAGCGCGGTTGAAGGAGGCAATCGGGTTGCTAGCAACCTTGCGTGGCACGCCGGAACTCTACTCCGGGGACGAGATCGCGATGGAGGGCGGCGCCGATCCGGACAACCGGCGCGATTTCCCCGGGGGCTTCCCGGGAGAAGACGTGCCCTCGGCCTTCAATCCTTTGACGAGGACGGCGGACGCGCAGGCGGTGTTTGCGTGGACTTCGGGATTGCTTGAGGCGCGGAAGCAGCATCCAGCGCTTCAGGGCGATCCGCAGCAGGATGTGTTTTCCGACGAGACCGCGATGGTC
Source organism: uncultured Acidobacteriaceae bacterium (assembly GCA_963745845.1). GTDB lineage: Bacteria > Acidobacteriota > Terriglobia > Terriglobales > Acidobacteriaceae > Telmatobacter. Next base: position 2,973,759 of record CAVUZE010000008.1, read on the forward strand.
TTTGTGCGCGGGATCGACCTCAGCGGATGCAGTGGGCACGAGGAGGTGTTGGCTGCGGTCAACAAGAGCGCGGAGGTGCGCACCATCAGCATCCACACCGAGATGACGACGCTTGCGGGCTGCCGCACTTTTATGCCGATCGCTCCGGCGAGCACAGGAACTGCAGCGGTGGAGAACGATGTGCTGCAGCTACAGCTGCCGGCAGAGTCGTTCGCGTTGTTTGCGATACGATGAGGTCGAAATCCAAATAATCCTTCAGACTCTCCACATCGACGCGGAACATGCGTTTCTCCTTTGTAGCGGCAACAAATCGAGTGCGACTGTCCTGTCATCCGATGGTCAATCGGTTGGCGAAGGATAGTGAGTCAACGGTATTCAGGGCAATAGCCGGATCTCACTCCTGCAGGTCGAATGTCGATAACAGTGGCAAAGTCATTGGGGTATTCAAGTCGATCAGCGTTCCCGGCAAGTGGCCGTAAAACCGCCTTCGCGTCGAATTGAGTCCAGACCACTACCCGCGAAACCATGTTGACGCGAAGGCGACTCTACAGCCAAGTACCTCGAGTGTCGTTGAGACTTTGTGGCGACTCAGCGCGAATCGCCGAGTAGGCCGGAGGGATTTCACCTCCAGCCTCTCACAGATTCCGGACGTGACACTCTCGCGTCATCCGGCTCGTGCCATCCATGAAAGGCTGACGCCCTTCGCCCAGACATGAGGGCTCATCCTCTTTCGAGTTGGCCCAGTCCAAACTGGATGACCCACCCCCTTTGCTCCACGATCATTACAACCGCTTCAACGCTACTACGAGGTGGTCCGCCCCTGATCAAAGCATCGGTATTTCCGCCTCACGGTATTTCCGCTTGTGCATTTTCCCTTGGCATCCTCGATCAGGTTCTCAAGTTCCATACGAAAGCCTGGATGAGATTCACGCCTCCTGTACACCGGACATCACATGGTCAGTAAGCAGGTTTCTTCCATGCTCATCCCAAGGCACCTTTAAAACCTTGGTTTCGATGTCGTCTGCCCCTTTCGATGCTTATCAGAGGTTTGCTTGCGCTCGTCTCTCTCATCCGCACATGACGTGGTCTAACCACGCCTTTTAACCACAACGTTCACCACCATGGCCATTGTGCCGCAGCAGCTTGTGGCAGTTTGAGGCCTCTCCCTGCAGAGCGGCTTCGAGGGACCTGCCCTCATCTCTCGTACAGCATGAAGCTCACGCTTCTTCTTGACACAATAAAAGCCCAGTGGGGCGGGCCGGCGTTTTGGGTGGCCAAACCGGCGTTGCCTCCCGCCCGAGTATCACTCCGTCATTTCGGAGCGAGAGCGCCACGCTAACCCTGTTCCTATGCCGGCCCCCGTCTTATAAAAAGGCTCCGGGATGCTAAAAGGCATGGCTATCCGAGGCGTTGTTCGCGCTCGATCCGGTTTAGCTTCTCGGTGAGCAGTTGCTTCTCGCGGACGTTATCAGTCAGAGAGATTGCGCGTTGGAGTTCTTCCCTCGCTTCCGCGCTGCGACCGAGTTTCATTAGTAAGTCGCCGCGAACACTGGGGCGCAGATGGTAGTTGGAGAGACCGTCGATTGTGTCGACCGCAGCAAGTCCGGCTGCGGGGCCATCGGCCATGCTGACGGCCACGGCGCGATTGAGCGCGACGATGGGTGAGGGTTTAGTTTTCAGGAGTACGTCGTAGAGGGCGACGATTCTTTGCCAGTCCGTATCCTCGACCTTCAGTGCGCGAGCGTGACAGGCGGTTATGGCGGCCTGGAGCGCATAGGGCTCGGCACTGCCGCCGAGTCTTTGCGCTTGATCAAGAGCGGTAAGACCTCGTTGGATCTGGGTGCGATCCCAGAGGGTACGGTCCTGGTCGGGAAGAAGAACCGCTTCGCCGTTGACGCCTCGGCGCGCGGCGGAGCGTGAGGCGTTGAGTTCCATCAAGGCGAGGAGTGCGTGGGTTTCCGGCTCTTCAGGGATCAGCTTCACCAGCGTGCGTCCGAGGCGAAGCGCTTCTTCGACGAGCGCGGCGCGGGACCACTCTTGACCGGAGGTCGCGGTGTAGCCCTCGTTAAAGATGAGATAGATTACGAGCAAGACGGACTGGACGCGTTCATGAAGTTCTTTCCCGCGCGGCATTTCGAACGGCACGTTCGCGTCGGCGAGGGCTTTCTTTGCCCGGGTGATGCGCTGGCCCATCGTCTTTTCAGGTACGAGAAATGCTCGGGCGATCTCGGTTGTGGTGAGACCGCCGAGAATGCGCAGTGTGAGGGCGATGCGGCCTTCGATGGCCAGCGCCGGATGGCACGCGATGAAGAGAAGACGCAGAATGTCGTCGTCGATGACCTGATCGAATGACAGTTCCATTACTTCCCCGAGCCGCTGTTGTTGCGCTTCCAGTTCGCGCGTGATTTCTTCGTGCTTGGGCGCAAGGTTTTGCGAGCGGCGCAGTGAATCAAGGGCGCGCCACTTGGCTGCGTTCATAAGCCACGCGCCTGGGTTGTCGGGGACACCTTGCTCGGGCCACTGCTCGAGCGCGGAGACGAGTGCGTCCTGCGCGAGCTCTTCGGCGGTACCAATGTCACGGGTGACGCGAGCGATGCCTGCGACGAGGCGTGCGGATTCGTTCTTCCACACGGCCTCGACTGCCTGGGAGACATCGCTCATATCCCTTATGGTACGGCGTTCCCCTATGCACTGCGATGTCGTGGGTGGCGGTACTACATGTGCATGGCGGGTGTGCCGTCAGACCATTTGTCCGCGGCGATGAGGGAGACGAAGATCCGCGGAAAGGTCCTCAGTTGCGGGTAGGTGTCAGGTGAAACGGACCAGTAGCTGACGCCGATGATGGGAGAGTTGGCGAGGTTGGCTCCCCAAGGTGACCCGTCGTCTGCCGTGTAGAACATCACGTGCGACATCGTGTGGTCACCCTGGTCAAACAGATAGGACGTTTTGGACATCATGTAGCACATCGCTCCCGGCTCGAGCATCGGCAGTTCTTTCTTTGCAATCGCGGCTTGAGTCGCGGCGATGATCTCTTCCTTGGAGTCGCCCGCAAGGACGAGCTCGGTGCGCTTGAGGTCATAGGGAAGGAACGAACGAGCAGCTGACGGATTGAGGCAGCCGGCGGCGCGGATTTTCGGGTTCCAGAAATCGGGGTTGTCCAACATTCCGCCCCAGCCCCGGTCAACCATGCAGGTCCATCCATTCTTACCTTCCACAGCGGTCTCGTAGCCGTGGCGGGCCAGGACCAGCACGGAGGCATCGTGCGAAATAGCGTCCGGTGCCGCGCTGCGTGCCAGCACAATTTCTGCGTCGCGATTCATCAGGTACTGTTCGATCGGCACCATCTTGGGGTAGGGACTCGCTGGGGTTTGCGCCGGCGTGCGGAGCGAGCATGGTCCGGCAAATAGCATTGAGCAGACCAGGAGGACGGAGTTGCGAACTGTGTTTTTGCGCATAAGGGTTCCCTCGCGCGCGGTAGCTCGTGGCCACCGCACGCCTGTTGGTTAGGACTCGTTGAGGTATGTTCCTGGCGGGGCGCTTAGGCTTGGGAGGGAGCGGGTACGAAGAATATCTCGCGTACCTCGGACGGCATGCGCGTGCATTTCGCACTCTTGCGTGCCCACGAGAGCGCTTCTTCGAGATTGGCGACTTCGATGATCATCATGCCGCCGATGAATTCCTTGGCTTCGAGGTAAGGGCCATCAGTAACGACTACGTCGCCGTTGGGTTGCGTGCGCACGGTGTGGCTTGCGCCCAGGCCGCCGGAGAACTTGGTGATGCCCGCGGCATCCATTTCGCGGTTGAGAGCGTGGAGTCCTTCAACCATGGCTCCGTCCATGGTGGAGGGGTCAAAGTTTTCGGGGAGGTATCCAGAAATCACAAAGTGGGGCATCATTTTCTCCTGAGTTGCGCTGGGCGGGGTAGTTTGATCCGCCTTCATTATTGCAACGAACGACGGAGACGGATTTCTACAAGGTTGCGAAGATTTTTTGCGGCTACTCAGACGGCATTGCGAGGCAGGCACGGATCTCGACGGGCGTCCGGCAGGCGACGCCAGCTTTCCTGCCCGACGCAACGGCTTCGTCCATGTTGACCGAGTCGAGGATCCAGAAGCCGCCTTTGTCCGTGCCAGGGGTGTGACCGTTCGATTCTTGCCGGAGCGATTTTGCGTGGCCAGGCGATTCCAGACCGCCAGCAAAGAAGGGGGCGCCTGCGGCTTCCATCTCTTCGTTAAGGACGTCGATGTCAACGCGGATCGTTTCGGGGCTCTCCTGGGATAGATCGAAGGTGTCGCGGTGCTGGATGGCAGCGAGATATTGCCGCATCGTGTGGTTCCTTGAGAATCGTTTCGACCTATTGTCTCTCGGCTTCCACTTGAACGAGCATCGGCGATTTCTACACGGAGTGAAAATATTTTCGCGGGAAAGTGGATCACATCGACGACGAGGCGTGTGCAGGATGTATTGGGTGCGTGGCGGCGTCGTGCCCACATGAAAGCGCGCGAGTGTATTGTTTGATACCGATAAGTTGGCCAGTGCTCACCAATCCACCTGGACGTAAAACCGCCTTCTATTAGGCCGTTGAGAATTGATACAGGAGATCCAGATTTCGCTGACGAATTAACCTCATGATCCGCCGCAACGGAGGGCGGAAATCATGGGGAAAGCGACAACGAATAAGGCAAAGAAGAGCCGACCAAAGACCAAACTTGGTATACCGGATCTGGACCACTCGAAAGCCGCGGTCCTACGGAGCCTTGGTTCTCCCGACTCAGTGCGGGGATATCAGCATGCGATCGACGAGTTCGTCGCCTGGTACTGTTCTGAACCGCGGTTGGCGTTCAACAAAACAGTGGTTTTGCGGTATCGCTTTCACTTGGAGGAGCGCGGCCTCGCGGCCGGGACGATCAACGTGCGGATGGTAGCCGTACGACGGTTGGCTTATGAGGCAGCTGACTGTGGGCTGTTGAGCCCTGAACTGGCCGCCGGCATCAATCGCGTCAAAGGTGTCCGCAAGCTGGGCTCTCGTTTGGGCAACTGGCTTACTGCGGGCGAGGCGGCAACGCTTTGGCAGAAGCCCGATGGACAAACTCTCACAGGAAAGAGGAATCGGGCGATCCAGGCCATCCTGCTAGGTTGCGGCCTGCGCCGCCGCGAGCTTGCGAGCCTAACGCTGGAGAGCTTGCAGCGTCGGGAGGAGCGCTGGGCCATCGTCGATCTCGTTGGCAAGGGAAGGCACATACGAACCGTTCCTGTCCCGAATTGGGTCAAAGAGACGCTCGATGCGTGGTTGACAGCAGCCGGTATCGAAAGTGGTCCGTTATTTCGATGTGTCTGTCGGGCCGGAAAGCCTTGGGGAGACGGCATTTCTGAAAAGACGGTCTGGCACGTTGTCAAGAGGACGGCCGCGAGCATGAACATTCCACATCTCGCTCCACATGATCTCCGGAGGTCATGCGCTCGGCTCTGTCATAATTCCGGAGGTGAGCTCGAGCAGATTCAGTTTCTTCTCGGGCATGTCTCTGTGCAAACCGCTGAACGCTATATTGGCTGCAGGCAGCGTTTGAGAGTAGCAGTCAACGACAAACTCGGCATCGAACCTGGGTGAGTCGGCGACGCACCACCTGGACGTACAGGCGACTGTACAGACATGTGGCTCGCTTCCCAATGTCAGTCAGTGAATTCGCGATTTTGCGGCAAGAGAAGACAGTCCCGGTGACATGGACGTTTGAACGGGCTTGTATTCAATTTTGAAGGTTCGCACTCGCGAACCATCGTTCTCCGGCATTGCAGATTTCAAACCGGCCAAGCGGTGACCAGTGAAATCTCGCATGTAGATCACTGCGCCCGTGACAAATCACCGGAGACCGATTCGAAACGGCCCTATAGCGACTGCCCCTGATCGACGGCTTTGATGTGGCGTTGAATGCTTGAGCACACACCGAGCAACGGTTAACGCCATTCGACTCGACCAAATGGGGCGGTAGAACGGTTCTTGCCATACGAGTACGATGTGCCATTGCATGAGCAGCGAACGGTCAATTCTGACCACCTAGACCAGGCACTGCTGTTTGGCGCAGTAGCGAATGCGATGGCACTATTGATGGGGTGAGGAATCCGCGCGTAGGCCAAAGCGTTTGGGCGGACGGGCTGAAGGGCACGTTCACCGTCCAGCGGATCAGCGCATTTCACGGCACTGCCGACCTTGAATTGACGACCGGCGCACGGAAGATCGAAATGCATATTCCGTTTACTGCAATTCACCCCGTGGGTGAGAGCTATAGGCGCGCATTCTTCAGAAAACGCGGTCCGTCGCGTCAGAGTGACCATGGACGAGCCGCTGAAAAGTCTGGCGGCTCCCTTAGCCGCGAAATAATTCTGCTAACGTGAGCAAAACGGGATAGCGAGCAACGTTTTGCACAGCCGAGACGGGACTACAATCTGCATTATGCGCATTGACTATTTCGAACACAACTGTGGGCATCTCCTGGACTCCGAAGACGCGACTAAGGCGCTCGGGACGGCGAGCATTTTCAAAGGCAGGAAGACGGTTGGCGATATTCGTAAGGCGTGCGAGGGACATCCGAAGGACGCTAGTATTTACCCAGAAAGTGATGGTTCCGGTTTCTTCATCACTGAGGTCCACGGGAAGTTCATCGCCGCCTAGACCGCTCAGCCCGGCAATAGCGTGACCTTCACGCCGATCCGCCGCATAGCCGCAACCGTCGCGCTAGGGTGAACTTAGGCGCATCCGCAAAAGGTCAGGCGGGGGACCTAGCGGGGTTTTAGGTCACGTCGGACCTCGTTCTGAAACTCCGGTTCAAATACCGTGACGGCGACACCCGCCAAATTGCGATTCAAGAATTCGGCTATCTCGTGCGCTTTCTCAAGTGAGGCCCCCTCGGGAAGATCGAAGCTGAGATGGGCGTGGGCGTGTGCCAACAGCGGAACGTCGGCCCCTAGCGTTTCAGTGCTGATAAAGCACGTGCCGTCTCCGTATTCGCTCACTTTGAAATGGTACTTCGCGCGTTCCCTCCTAGCTCGCGTCATCACGTCCTCCCTCAAATGTATGGGACGATTGTATGCCCGTGAAACGGCAGCGAAGCGACGCATCTGTGCCCAGCTAGTCCAGCCGGACGCCCAGCTTTCCAAGCGGAGAGTCCTCAAAGACTGTTCCGACCTTTGCAGTGAACTGGCGCATCGCGTGGCTGCTCTTGCATTGCCACTTCGTTTGAGTTTCCAGCCAAGTCACATCCTTGCGGCCACAGGTGGGGCAGAACACGCCTTGGGGCCAGCGATGGTCAACCATGTAGCGGATGCAGTTGTCGGCATCGGCAAAGTAGATGACTGCTTCCTGAAGAGTCTTGGGCGCTTTCATGGCTAGTTCACGTCCCCCCAGATTTGGACAGGGCTCGCAATCGGGTGTCCTTGGGCGCAAAGAATCCCCAAGACTTTCCAAGTGGGGATCTCTCCGTAGATCATTTCTTCACTGGTGCCACGGTCACGGAGTGCTATTAGTTCTACGTGAGAGTCGCAGTTGCTATTACCGCATTTGGCAAGGATGGAAACAAAAGCAAACTCTGGCACTTGATAAGGTTCGCCTCTCAGTTCCCGTCCTTCCGACGTTCGACGTTGACGGTAATCGAACTGATAGGCATTCATACATTCTTGGCATACGAGCGTTAGAAAGGGAGCGCCCGTGGTTGACGCTCGGCGATTCTGAACTATTCCTACAAGGATGGTTTCCGGCAGAGCGATGTGTGCTCGGCAATCTGGGCATTGAAGGCGATAATGCAGGATTTGTTGCAAAGGAATCCCCAACAGAGACAAATATATGCTCTATAGGTTGATTCGTCTGCACGCTGACAGCATTTGGAACCGTTTCGGCGAGTTTGGCTCCAGCCTCAATGTTTTGGTGCTGCACAGGTCATGCGTCCGCCAGCTAGTCTCATGACACCGAAGTATTTCGATGAGTACCAGCCCAGGCATTAGGACAGCAATGACTCCACTCGCCGCTTAAAAGAAACCAGTCCTGCGACATATTGCGTTTCAAGCGCGGCTCCGTGTTTCCTTCACGATACGCGCCAGCAAGCCACTAAACACTTCTTCGTCTGTGATGAGAGTCCCGGCACCCACTCTTTTCAGAGTCCAGGAGTGATAACTGTAGAAGAGCCATCGCGTGCCACCTCCCCAACGGAGCACATATGGGGCACTTACCTCCGTGATAATTACCGGGAAAACGAGCTCAGACGGAGTCCCAGAATTCGTTTTAAGAGCAAACATGGCTCCGCACAATCGATCTCCGAGCTTGCTTTGATTTGATCCCGAGTCTACGCCGACTCCACTTCATACAAGGATTTTCAATCTTGAGCGCAACTAGTACACAAAAGTTCTCGCAACATCTGAGCGCAGTGTGTTCCCTGATTCTGGAGCAGATTGTGCGCTAATCGACGGTCTCACTGAGAGCCTGACGCGCGGAGCGGACCTCTGCTGCGAGTATTTGCAATACGTCAAACTGCAATGATGCCTGCGCCTTAATCAGGTCTTCAAAATCATCGCAAGTCACAAATCGAGTCGATGAGCCTTTGCGAGCTTCAGCAGTCAAGGTGTACGGCTGGTTTCCTACGACCGCCGGCAAACCGAGAAGTGATCCAGGCCCAGCACTGAAGACCGTTAACAACTTGCCGGACGACGATTCCATCGTGAGGGCAATCTCTCCACTGGTCACAATGTAAACGCCCCGAGGAATATCTCCCTGCTTGAAGAGAGGGCGTCCTTCCTCACGTGAGGCAGGCATGGAGCGGCTCTCCAGGGCCTCAAGCAAGCCACTCTTCGCTGCAAATGAGTTTTCGATCATACCCCGGTCCTCTTTCGGCTGTCAGACACCTGGCTTGAGCGTGTTCGCCTGACCAATAACAGATAATGGCATTCGCCGATGATTGGAGAAGTGATGCACATCACCTTGGAACCGACAATTCTGAGGCTTAATGAAGACCATATGAGGTCTTCTCAACTTAGAGTGAGTTTCGTCGCATCGAACTGCGCTGAATCGGAAAGACCGGGCCAAGAGAAGATTGTGAACACCGCGACCAAGATCATCAGACAAATTCCATGGGGACAGGGCGTTCTAATGGATCAATTCGGCTGCACCGCAGAAATTCGCTTCACCCTAACCGAGACGCAAGATTTCGTTGAAGAGGTTCCCGGTGCCCGAAGAGCGTTTGGAACTCTGAAATTCGATGACACTGAAAAAGGTCGGAGTATGTATCAAGAGCTAGAGAACAAGACATTAATCGGCGGCGGAATTCACGCTGAGGTCTGTGTCGTCACAACCGAGTCATTTACCGTCGCTGGATCGGTGATGGTGCTATGACCAGAAGTGAAGAAGAAACGCCTAGCGATGCGTTCATTGCGGCGTAGACTCCAGCCATGAAAGACAATCTGCTTTTTGATCGACCATGTCCAAAGTGCCTAGCAAAGAAGAAGCAGCCGTGTCGGGATAGGGCTGGCGCGGTAATTAGTGGAGTGCACCAAGAGCGTTGCCTAAAGAAACCGCGCGAGGACGTGAACCAATCCGGCGCGCTAGAACGGGATTGTGAAACTAAATAAAGATGGTTCTGAGAAGGAACAACTCGCCATGGACGCCATCAACACTCGATTTGACAACTCCCAATCAAGAGACTACGTTCACAGATGAGGCATTAGAAACAGTCACCTCATTCAGGTCCCCTGAATATAAGTAAAGGCCATCTGAAGTTCCCCCCCACTTATATACGAGACAACCTTTAGGAGGTTGATTTTGTACGCACGCAATGTAACATTCCGCATTAAAGCTAACATGCAGCACGATTACACCCACACCTTCGAAAACCAGATTCTTCCTTTGCTGAAGAAGCAGAAGGGCTTCAAGGAAGAGATCACCCTATGCAACCCCTCCTCGCAGGATGCGGTTTCAATCAGTCTGTGGGAGCACAAGAGCAATGCAGACGATTACAACACCCGCGCCTACCCGGAAGTGTTGAAGACACTGGGGAATGTGATCGATGGAACACCGCGAGTCCAGACGTTTGAGACGGTCGTCTCGACCTTCCACAACGTTCCCGCAACCGTGTAAGAGCTATAAAGATGTCGTCCCGGAAGGCGGCTCAGGCCGCCTTCCTCGACGATTGCTCTGCAAATATGCAAGATCTCTCGGTGAGCGCAAGGTGAAGGACCGCCGCTGCGAAGGCGGGCGTAGCGCTTAGAGGTTCTTCCACTGGTCCGGGAGCCAGTTGGGCAGTTCCGAGACATATATCCGATAAGTATGAGCAAGTGAAATCAGGTCCCCATGAGCACCAATGGAGAGGACCGGTTCGACTCCACCGAAGCCTCGCCATGGATGCGGCCTTTTGTACCGCGGCGTTTCCTGCGCAACGGTCATCTGCAAACCATCGTCGGCAACTTTCTGCCTCGCAACTTTTCGCTGCCTGAGCCGGAGAGCCAACTCATCACGGTGGAAACCGCCACCTCCGCTTGCGATGCCAGTTTCGTGCTGTGTTACTGCCATTGGCAGCCCGCCGAGGTCCGGAGCGAACGACTAACCATGGTCTTGGTTCACGGGCTCGAGGGATCCTCCTCTTCGCCGTATGTGCTGGGGAACTCGGCGCGTGCTTGGACAGCCGGCTGCAACGTCGTCCGCATGAATATGCGGAGCTGTGGTGCTGGCGAACAATTGTCTCCTTCCATCTATCATGCCGGCCGCTCCGAGGACGTGGCCCTTGTGATGGCCGAATTGGCCCGCACGCACCTCATCCGTAGCTTCGCGCTGGTCGGCTATTCCATGGGAGGCAACCTGGTTCTCAAGCTGGCCGGCGAGTTGGGTAGCGCACCGCCGCCCTATCTCAAAGCCGTCGTTGGCGTCTCGCCACTCATGGATCTGGTTGCCTCCTCCGCCGCACTGCACGAACCGCAGAACCGCCTTTACGAGAGCAGGTTTCTCGGCGCCTTACTAAAGCGCTTTCGCCACAAGGTCGAACTCTACCCTGGTCTCTACTTCACTGACGGCCTCAACAAGATTCGCACCATGCGGCAATTCGATGAGCAGGTGGTCGCGCGGTACGGCGGCTTCACGGGCGCGGACGACTACTACCACAGGGTTGCCAGCTCCAACTGGGTGCAGGATATTACCGTGCCCACGCTGATCCTTCACGCTCTCGACGACCCCTTCATCCGCATGACTCCCGAGACGCGCGGCAAACTCCTGGCCAACAGCCGCGTCAGGCTGGTCGAGACTCGGCACGGCGGCCACTGCGCCTTTCTGTCGCCAGAGTCCGACGACGGAGGTTTCTGGGCAGAGAGGACGCTACTCGACTTTCTGCTAGTGACGGTAGAAGGGTGACCGTATATAGGCCGCTCTTTCTGAACGGAGCGCCTCGCGCGAACCCTTCTGCTGATGGCGGACTACGGCAATGCGTCCGCAGCTACAAAAGCCGTATCCGCATCCACAAGTCGCTGCTGATGATGGTTCTGGAGGGCCGGTTGCCGGAGCAGAACGCGTCACGTCCCAAACTCCTCGATCCACCGTCCGGTCGTGCACGAACCGCCAGACGAACCTAGCTCTTGGAAGCCTCTAAGGAGGACTCGGGCCAGCTCCTCGGAAGCAATCTTGAGCACCACACAGACGGTAATGGCCGTGGCGTTGGTGGTGCGGAGCTCGTTTGGTTCGGCCATGCACTCCTCACCGAAGAAGTCCCCCGGAGCGAGCAGCGTAACTGTGGCTTCTTTGCCGCCTTTGGAAACAATCGTGAGTTTAGCCCGGCCCATCCGGAGATAAAACAGAGAGTCGGCTGGTTCGCCCTGAGAAGAAAAGATCTGATTAGCGTTGAGACGAACGATTTTCGTCCCGGCCCCGCAGTCGCGAGGTATCTGTCAGTATCGAACGATCTCTGGCGTCTTTCGGGCATAATCAAGCATCGCACCGGCGACGGTCTGTGCGATCTAGCTCAGTTGTTACATCGACCAGAAACGCAACGAAAGAAAAGCCTTACAGCGTCGCGCCGATCCTGGTCCTGATGATTCTGGGCCAGGGCGGCATGCTGGCCGGACAGTTCTGGAACTGTACAAATGTGAACAGAAAGAACATCGGCGCGAAGCCATACTGCAGGAGCGACACTTTACTTTATTTGCGGAAATTGAGGGAAAGCTGCAGAAGTAGAGGCGCCAAACGATCTCAGTGGGTTGTTCTGAATTCAATCCGAATCCATGGCGCGCCGCATGAAACTCGGAGGACAGCCGGATTAGTCCAGACTGATCTTAAATGGTCGCGACAGGAGTTCATCGTGAATTCGAAATCTGCTCAGACTGTCAGCACCCCAGAATTTGTGAATGGTAGAGGCGCCGGCGTTGCGGTGGTACCTGAGTCGGTAGAGCGATTTGCCACCGGCATCGTTGGTCTCGATGACATTCTGGGTGGTGGCCTAGCCCGGAATCACCTTTATCTGGTCGAGGGTGACCCTGGTACGGGTAAGACTACAATCGCGATGCAATTCCTCATGGAAGGCACCCGTCGCGGCCAAAATGGCCTCTATGTCACTCTTTCTGAGTCCAAGACTGAACTCCTGGAAATCGCCAGATCGCACGGCTGGTCGCTCGATGGGATCGAGATATTCGAGTTGGGTCCGGAAGAGAAAAACCTCGAGCCTGAGGCCCAATACACGGTCTTCAATCCTGCCGAGGTCGAGTTGGCGGACACCACCAAAGCTGTGTTATCCGAGGTGGAGAGACTTCAACCAGAGCGTGTAGTGTTTGATTCGCTGTCTGAGTTGCGTCTGCTGGCTCGGGATTCCCTGCGCTATCGCAGACAGATTCTGGGACTCAAGCAATATTTCTCCGGACGCAATTGCACTGTCCTATTGCTGGATGACCGCACTGCCGAACATCACGATCTGCAACTCCAGAGCATTGCCCATGGCGTGATTCTCATGGAAAGCGTGGAGCGGGAGTACGGCATCAAAAGGCGCCGCCTAGAAGTGAAGAAGCTGCGCGGCTCGCGGTTCCGCGAGGGATTTCATGACTATTGCATCAGGCGGGGGGGCGTCGAAGTGTATCCGCGCCTCGTGGCGTCGGAGCATCTTCTGACTCTTCGGCCGACGCAGTTGAAGAGCGGCATCGCGGCACTCGACACGCTTTTGGGCGGAGGCCTTGATAGCGGCACCAGCACGCTTTTGCTTGGGCCTGCCGGCTGTGGAAAGTCAACGATCGCGGTTCGCTACGCTGTGTCTGAGGTCGAGCGCGGTGGCAACGCGGCACTCTTCGCCTTCGATGAGTCGCTTGCGACGCTTCTAATTCGTGGAAAAGGTCTCGGATTGGATATCAAGAAGCATGTTGACGCCGGAAATTTCTCCCTTCGCCAGGTTGATGCCGCAGAACTCTCGCCTGGTCAATTAGTCCACGAGATTCGGCAATTGGTTGAAAAGCACGATCTGAAGCTGCTGATCATTGACAGCCTGAATGGTTTTCTGAATGCGATGCCAGGCGAGAAATTTCTCGCAATGCAGCTCCACGAACTGCTGGCGTACTTGAGCCAGAAGGGAGTTGCGACATTAATGACAGTAGCCCAGCATGGATTTGTGGGAGCGAACATTGATACTCCCGTCGATGTCAGCTATTTGGCGGACACCGTCCTTCTGTTTCGATACTTCGAGGCGGCGGGCGAAGTGCGCCAGGCTCTTTCCGTGATTAAGAAACGCAGCGGAGAACATGAGCGCACCATCCGTGAACTGGTGATGAAGAGCGGGACAATCGGAGTTGGAAACATATTGACGGAGTTCGATGGTGTGTTAACCGGCGCCCCGACCTATCGCGGCGAGATTGACGGTCTTCGGTCAACCGGTTCATCTGGAAGGTCCGGTGGGACTACTTGACCGGCCGGGAAAATGAATTTAGGGTCCTCGTAGTCGCTCCTACGGGACGAGACAGCATTCTGATTTGCAATCTTCTCGCCGGCAATTGCATCTCTTGCATGCATTCAAACAACGCGGAAATGGCTCTTGTCGAGTTCAAGTCAGGCGCTGGAGCACTGATTCTGGCGGAGGAAGCACTGACGATGCCCACGATTTCGCAGTGGGCGGCTCAAATCAAGGAGCAACCTTCGTGGTCGGATTTTCCTCTGATCCTCCTCACAGCGAGTGGGGGAGTCGATCTAGAAAACCGAAGGCGAATGCAAGTTCGGCAGCCTCTTGGGAACGTGGTGTTGCTAGAGCGACCTGTTCGACCTGAGACATTCGTTAGCACCGTACAAGCTGCGCTGCGCAGCCGTGACCGGCAATATCAAGTTAGAGACTATATTGCCAAGAACCGGGCTGCCGAAGAAGCCATACGTAGATCAGAGAAGCTGGCCGTGGCCGGTCGCCTCGCTGCAAGCATATCCCATGAAATCAATAATCCACTCGCAGCTGTCACCAATCTCCTTTATCTGATCGGCATCTCTGGCTCGCTGGAAGAGGCGAAGCAACACAACGATCTTGCGGCGAAGGAGTTGGCGCGAGTTTCTGAAATCGTCACGCAGACCCTCAGGTTTTACCGAGAGCCAAGCAAGCCTACCTTAGTGCGGGTCAGCGAAATCGTAGATTCCGCCCTTATCCACTATGAGGCGAGATTGACCCACGCCGAAGTTGCGATTGAAAGAGACTTCCGGAACTGTTCGTCGATTGTTGCAATGGCCGGCGAACTTCGCCAGGTAATTTTGAATCTGATCGGAAACGCGTTGGACGCTTTAGGCCGTGGCGGTAGGCTAAAGATCCGGATCTCCGATACGCGCGAACACAGGAACGGGGCACGTCCGGGAGTTCGATTGACCGTGGCCGACACCGGGTCTGGAATCAGCCCTGCGGTCAGGAAAACGCTTTTCGAACCGTTTGTTACCACAAAACCCGACACCGGGACAGGGCTGGGCCTATGGATAAGTTCTGAGATTATCCGCAGACACAGCGGAACGATTCAAGTGAGAAGCAGCGCCCTCTCCCAATCTGCCGGAACAGTTTTCTCTCTCTTTCTGCCGTTGTACCCAACGATTGACCATCGCTCACTTGCCGAGGCATCGACGATCTCTGATGGGAAAAGAATAGGTGCTGAATCTGTCTTACAACCACCCAGATTCTTACCAATGCAGGCCGAGCTGACGACATAACGCACCCGTCCCACGGTGATGGAAGCGTCTTAACTACGAAGGTAGGAACTGCGGAAGCCTTGGGGGGGCAAAAAACAACATGGGTTGAACGATGCAAGTGGATGGTTCCGGTCGGGTAACCGCTAGCCGGAAGTAAGCCCAAAAGGGCCTCGTAAAAGAAGTCCCACGCACGATACGGGACTCGTACGGGACAAGTGCCCGAAGTTCAGGTCACGACGCGGCTAGTGTCCGCAATTCACGTTCAGATTCGACGGAAAGTTCCGCTGGCGATCAGTAGGGGATGGAATCCTTGGGGGAGGGTGACCGTCCATCAGGAAGGATCGGATGCGGGGTTTAGAGCGCGGGCAAATGGATCTTGAGCCTATGGCAAATGAAGAGAATCAGGATCGCGCCCAAGGTAGAAAAGATCAGGCCGGCAGGATGATATCGTTCGTTCTTCGGGCGAAAAACGATGTGGGTGATTCCGCCGCCGAGGACCGATCCCACCACGCCGAGCACGAGTGTCCAGAGCAGGGTCATGTGCACGTGCATGACCGATTTCGAGATGAGCCCCGCGAGTAGCCCAATGATCAAATACCAGAGTATGTGAAACATTCCTGAGCCTCCTTGTTCTGCTTTCGGTCGGAATCTCGATCTTTGGCAGATCAGCCCGAAGTCTACCACTGCTGGGTGAAGTTCCCAGTCTCAGACCCAGAGCGTTGACCGCTCGAGAGGTGTCAACCTTGTAGTCCCGTTTCATGTTGCCACTAGAACCGATTCGTTGTGCCAGAGCCAGTTCAAGGCAGCATCTGAGGAATGGCACAATATTGGCAATGGGATCGGCCGGTTCAACCCGTATCGAAGTCACCGCTCACCGATCTGATTTAGGCCGCTGGCGTGCTGCACAACGGCCTGCCGAACCGCGCCTCCGCGAGTGCGTCGTTGGCTATTTCGCGAGTGAGGGCTTCCTCCCCAAGCCGTTGCATGAGCGGCACCTCCCGTTACAGGAAATCGCGATCGTTCTGGTTCAGGACGCATCTGTACGTCGGGTTGGTTCGAGTCCGCTGGCGTCGCGTGCGTTGGACCGAGGAGATGTTGTCGGCAATCCAGTAGCAACAACCGTGTTCGAGATTTGCGATTTGATTTACCTAGCCGATCCGCGAATTGGTGAGCTTCGGAATTGATTCCGCCCGGGAGAGTAGCCCCGGGGAATTTCACCCCGAGGCCCTCGCAGAACCGTATGTGACACTCTCGCGTCATACGGCTCCCATCAAGTCGAGAGCGAGTCTCAGGAGAGATCGCGCTCCGGCCAGAAGCTCGTGAGTTCCTCCCATTGCTGGTTGACCCTGCAAGTCCGGCCTCTTGACGCAGTGCCTTTGCTCCATCCTTTTATCGGGGACTTCATCGCTACTACACGCTGTTCCGCCCCTGCATCGCGCATCCGTACTCTCGCCCTCGTGGGTCCGCCACTTGCGGCTTCTCCGTTAGCATCGCGATCGCAGGTTCCCATGTTCCACCTAACCGCCTCATGGCAAGCTCAGGCCACCTCTCATGCCGGATGCCGCTCCGCCCGTAAACAGGTTGCGTCGAAGCTCTGTCCCGCAGTAGTGATCACGCCGCGGTTTTGACATCGTCTAATAGGTTTCGACACTTCAGCAGTGGTTCCTTTGCAGTCCTCTTCTTGCCTGACACCTGACCCAGTCGTTGCCGGGCCTTTTCCTTCCGCGCTCACGACCATGGCTTTTGACCACAGCCGCCGGAGGTGGTTTGGAGCCCGCTCCTGTAAGCCGACTCCGAGGGGCCGACCCTCATCGGTTAAGTAGTTACGCACATTCCGCTCTCGCGAGTTTCATGTGCTCATGGCGCACAGTCAACCCTCACCCGGACGTTACTATTTTTTTGACCCGATCAGGCGGAGGCGCGCTGTGAATGCTCGTCCCAGGGGCTCACTGAAAGTTCCATACTGGGGCGAATCTACCACGCTGTTTACGACCGGGTAATCACCGCTGTTGGTCGCATTTTCGATGACGCCACGAAGTCCGAAGTAGGATCCGCGAAAGTGAAAGCGCCATTCCAGCCCAGGGCTGAATGACAGGTAATCGGGGAAGCGCATCGATCCTGCAACGCCCACCACCTGGTAGTCGTCGTTGATTGAAGTGAACGGGAAGCCCGTGCGCCAGTCGAGGGTGTAGACGAAGTCCCAATTCTTTTTGAAACTTGGCATGAGAAAAGGCACCCATCCCCAGGAGATGACGCGATTCGGCGTGTCCCAGCCGAGAGGGCCGCTCTGCTGCGGGCCGAGCATGGAGAGAGTGGGCACATAATCGATAGCGGCATTGGTATGTGCAGAGGAGCGGGTATAAGCGGCAAAGAGCGTGAAACCGCCGGCAAATGTGCGCCGGGCTTCCACCTCGGCGACGTTGTCATGGTCCTGGCGGGAATTGGTGAGCGAATAGTTGCCTGAGAGCGCGGCCGGACCGCTTTGGTTCACATAGGTGAATTCATCGGAGACAATCTTCCGGATTACATTCGCTTTGAGATAGACGGAACCCGGCAGCTTTTGCTCCACGCCGGCGCTCCAATTTAACGCGCGGGCCTCGTGCAATGACCCGTTGTTGGCGGAAAAGATGGTTTCCTGCGGCGGGCCCGTCGGAGTTATGCCATCGGCGGCAAAGTATGTGTCGTAGCGAATGCCGGTCAGAGCACGCGTAAGGTATTCCAGTTGCGTGTGCTCGTAATAGAGGCCAATGCCCGCAGAGAGCTTTGTCGTGCCATCGGATCCAGAAGGCGAGTAGCTGGCTGACAGGCGCGGCGAAAAGAGCGGCCTACGGATGATTTCGTCCCAATCGAACCGTAAGCCTGGTTCTATGAGCAGGCCGGCGCGCGGCGCCCATCGGTCCTGCACATATATGCCGGATTCAACGTTGTGGCGGGTGAAAGACGCAGTAGTGGGGAAAAAGCTTTGCCGCAGTAGTGTTCCATCCTCGCGCAGATAATTGACTGGAGCGCGTGCGACGGTTTCGTCGAAGCCGATGTGGTCCAGATCAATCCCGGCTTTCAAATTGTGCAGTCCAGCCCAATGCAGAGGCGGCAAATACAGCACGGCGTTGCCCTCAATGCGCTGCGACCGGCTGGTCAGATTCTCAAAGTAGCTGCCCTGAAAAAGCTCCGGCGTGATCTCAAAAGGGCTGTCGCCATGAGGCTCGTATCCGTCACTAAATCGCACCAGGCCCAGCCCGGCGTCCAGCAACGCTCCGTTCGAAAAGCTTTGCTGATCGCGCAGATAAGGCAGCCAGGCGATCGTGTTGCGCTTTGTGGTGCTCTGCTGCGGGACCAGCGATGAAATGCCGTCGTAGGGCGAATGATAGTCGTTGAACAGCAAGCCGCCAGACAGAATGTTGGTGGACATCGCATTCGCCTGGAACTTCATCAGGTTGCTTCCGCGCAGCAGGTGATTAGTGTCGGCTCCTGATGGAAGCTCCTGAATGTAGATGTCGTCGTACTCTGCCTCTAGTCCGTCGAAGAACCAGGCCCGGCTGCGTACCAGCGGTCCGGAAAAGGTAAACCGGGGAACGAATTTGTCAAAGCGGATTCCATTGCGCTGTTCCAAAGAGGGGAGAAAATCCGTGGCATTGAAGCGGAACTTGTTGTCGCCCATTCCGGTGTAGAACGCCACGACACCGCCGGTGCTCCTGCCGAACTCGACCGGGTAGCGAGTCGTCTCCTCGTCGATCGAGCGAACGGCGTCGGCGCTTACTCGCATGGCAATAATCCCGCTGACGGGAGAGCGGATGTCGAATCCATCCAGCGTGTCCAGAGTTGCCCAGGTTTCCGAACCGGCCACGTGCGCCTGACCGGTCGCATCCTGAACCACTCCGGGATAAAAGGGCAGCAGGTTGCGGATGTCGCGGGAGGTGGGGTACGGCACATTGACGATCTCCGGCATATTCACGGTGCGTGTATCGGAGGTTTGTTCAGTATCGATGCCGGGAGCCGAGGCCGATACGCTGACCTGCTGCACCACCATCTGTTCGTGGTTCAGCACCACCCGCACATCTCGAAGCAGCGGATCGGACTGATCCAACACTGTCTCGTAAAACCCAGGCTTGTCAATGCGCATGCGGTAGGACTCGGTTCCCTGGAGGACGTACGTAGCATGTCCGGCGTAATCAGTCGAGAGGCGAACCTCAAGGTGCCGGCGCTCCTGAAAGATCACCTGAGCGTCCGAAACGGCCACGCCATTCTCGTCCACAACCGCGAGGTGCATCGGGCTATTGACCGTCGATGTCTGCCCACCGACAGAAACGATGCGGCCGAGGAGAAACAGCCACGAAAGGAGTTTGTCCGCACGCCTAAAACATTGCATGGGTCCACCGTAGCCAGCGTCTCCATGTTAGACGCTTGCCTGCCTGCCAAAAGGCTTTCTGCGGATTTGAGGGAAGTGAGACCAAGATCATTCAAACCCCGGTCAAATGGCCCAGAGGCGGTGTCGTGACCTCATCACGCTTCTTCAGTCCGCTGGTGACTGAGGAGGAGAAGTGGCACCAGAATGTGACGAACTCTTTAGCAAACAATATGGAAAAGCGACGACGCGGTAGCAGTTCGTTGTAATGCATCGATCCAACTCGTGAGTGCGTTCAATTTTGCTTTGAGGTCGTATTACTCTCGAGCCGTACATTACTCGAAAACCGGTGTCCGGATCGACCGCGCTACGATCGTGACGATGAAAGGAGGAAGCCACCACCTCGTGTGACGCTCGGTGCTCTATTCCTCTATTCGGCCTTCACCACAGGCGGAATGTTAAGTGTTTGTGTTTTCGGAAAGTGTCGGTCGAAAACTGCGTTATTCCCTACTTGGATAAGGATCAAGGTTGCAACTCCGACGAGACCCAGCAAGAACCACTTGGCAAGCGAGCGCCATCGCAGCTGCAGTTCATCGCGCATTGCCAGCACTGCGCAGCCTGCAAAGAAGAGAAAAACAAAAAGCACATCGAGTGCATGGCCATTGGGATTTAGGCCGATTGCACTTTGCGCTTCTTGACATTCCAATCCATCGTGGCTACGTCCTACGAAGAGCGTGCGGATCACGTAGACGGCCGGTACCACGAGCACGCCTGCCGCACATGATGCCTGCTTCCGATTTCTTGAGGCCCACAGAATCGCCAGGAACACGACGATAGCAGTTGCGGCGGGACCTCCCAATGCGATCCAAATCTGCTCGCGCCATTCAATTGTTGTGCGCAGGACGTATTCCTTCGCCAGAGAGGGGAAAACAGGAATTCCTTGAGCCCACCCTGCAGTTGCATGTCCCAACTCGTGGACATAGATGCTGCAGATGGATGCAGACTGAAAGAGAAGAGCAAATTTGACGCGTTGCCCCATGCGAGTGCGTAATCTAGCACAAATCGCGCGCTCGCACTGTGACATGAAACCAAATCGCTCGCGCCGGGCAGATCACCGTCGATCCCGAGATTAATGGTTGATCAACACCCGCAGCGAAGTGTTGCCAAACTAGAAACTGACGGGTAGGCCACCTGGACCTCAGGCTATCGCGGATGCGATGCTTGCGAGGCGGAAATCGAACTCGGCTACACTGAGAATCAGAGAGCGACTATCCAGGTTGAAACAGCTGCAGTAGCTTGCCTCAATTCAAGTGCGGCGGCGATTTACTCTTAATAGTTATGTCCCGTTGGCGAGCTTGTTCCGGCAGGAAGGAGAACGCACATGGACGGCGTCGAGTGCAGGCCCGCAGCTGTTGAGTCAATTCCTTTTGCAGTTCAGCGGCTGCGGACATCGTTTGCGAGCGGCCGAACGCGGCCGCTCAAGTATCGGCTGGAACAACTCTCGGGCCTCGAGCGCTTGCTCGAGAATTGCGAACGTGAGATATGCCAGGCTATCCGGAAGGATCTGGGACGAAATGAGCTCGAAACTCGCATCGTCGAGACTCCCCTTCTCCGGCGTGAAATTGCATTCGCGCAAAAACGGCTTCGAAAATGGTCGAGGCCGGAGCGCGTGTGGCCGCCTTGGCTGACCCAGCCATCCGCAGCCCGCATCTACCGCGAGCCGTTCGGTGTAGCGTTGATCATCGGCCCGTGGAACTATCCCTTGCAACTGATGCTTGTGCCACTCGTCGGTGCGCTCGCAGCGGGGAACTGCGCGGTGATCAAGCCTAGTGAACTGGCGCCAGCGACAAGCTCCTTTTTGGCGAAAGTGCTTCCTCGACATCTCGATCCTGAGTGTGTCCAGGTTGTCGAAGGGGGACTATCCGAGTCCGCGGCCCTGTTGGCTGAACGCTTCGATTACATCTTTTACACAGGCAATCCGCGCGTCGGCCGCATCGTGATGGAAGCGGCTGCAAAGCATTTAACCCCCGTCACTCTCGAACTCGGCGGGAAGAGCCCATGCATAGTGGACCGAAGCGCAAACCTGAGATCCTCGGCCCGTCGCATAGTGTGGGGCAAACTCATGAATGCCGGGCAGGTCTGCGTGGCTCCTGATTACGTGCTTGTTGACGAAAGCGTCGAGACCGGGTTGCTGACGCAAATGGCGGCGGCCGTCAAGGAGTTTCACGGAGAAGACCCACACACGAGTCCCGATTTTGCGCGCATCGTCAACCAGGGCCACTTTCGGCGTCTCTTGCGGTTAATAGATGGCGGCGGCCAAATCTTCATTGGTGGCGAATACCGTGAAGACGAACGGTATCTCGCGCCTACCATCCTCATCAACACGCCTCCGGACGCGCCTGTCATGCAGGAAGAAATCTTTGGGCCGATTCTCCCCGTACTTTCGGTCAAGAGCATCGACGAGGCGATCGCGTTTGTAAATCAAAGAGAGAAGCCGCTCGCGATCTATGTGTTTGCTGAAGACGTGCGGGTCAGGCGCCAGGTTATCAATGAAACTTCGTCTGGGACAATCGCGGTCAATTACCCGTGCATCCAGGCAGGTCTGCCCTGCCTCCCTTTTGGTGGCGTTGGAAACAGCGGGATGGGCGCCTACCACGGCAAGGCAAGTTTTGAAACCTTCAGCCATCACAAGTCCGTATTCCTGAAAGCATCCTGGCCCGACCCGGCTATCGCCTACCCTCCGCTGAGCAAACTAAAAGAGCGCATCATTCGCAGACTGATGTAACACGACAGCGGACAGTCCCAGTGAGCTCGTATTATCGCCGAGTCCCTCAGCGACACTCCCTCTCGCATTCAGAAGTTGGGTTCCGGTCGAATAACCCTGAGCAGATAGGCCTGGTAGCTGCGCAGATGATCCGGACCGAGCTTGTCCGGCGACTTGCCGAAGTGTTGGGAAAATCGCTCGACGAAACGCACATAACGCCGCGTCGTGCCGGCAGAGTAGTTACGACGCTCGAGCTCTTCGAGCATCATTTTGCGAAGACGAGTCACAGTGTGTTACCTCCTGTGACTCAACACCCTATCCCGGCCCCCAACTTCCTCAACGGCCACTACCGCAGCGACCGCGGCGCCTGCGGCTTCGTTCTAACCCGCAACTCTGAATTAACGAAGTAGTCAACATCAGGATTAGAGGCCAAGTGCGAGTTTGCGATGAAAGACCGAGAGCATCATGCTCTTAAGTTGATGTTCTAGTTCTGGGTCGTAGCGGTAACCTTCATCACGCATAAAAGCGTGGGCGCCGTTGACCTCGATCCACTGGTAGTTCGCTCCAACTTCGTCGAGGCGAGCGAGAATCCGCCGTCGTCCTTCGAGCGGGACGTGGGGGTCTTGTCGGCCCCAGATGTGGAGCAGTTCACCCTTGATCTCCGAAGCGCGCGCTAGCGAGTCATCCTTCTTGCCAGCACCGAGGGTGCCTGAGTGAATGTCAGTCGCATAGAAACAGACAGCTGCAAGTACCTCGGGGTTCATCGCAGCGCGGAAGGCAAGATGCCCTCCGAGGCAGATGCCAACCACGCCCAGGCGTCCGTTGCATTGGGGCATTGTAGCCATATGGCGCAGCAGAGAACGCGAGTCGTCGTCGTAGGCTGTAAGTTCTTTTGTGTACTTATCGCTATTACCCTTGTCGGATCCCGCCTGGTCATAGGCGAGCACAGTCCCAGGCTGCTCAAGTTCGTGATACACCTCGGGCACGGCAACCAAATAGCCATGTCCGGCAAGGAACGTGGCGAATCGGCGAATCGGTCCGGTCATCTGGAAGATCTCGGAATAAAGGATGATGCCCGGGCACTGCCTGTTTTCAGCAGTCGGCCGGAAAAAATAGGTCCGCATCGGACCGTTGGCGGTGGGAATGTCCTGAACGAGATCATCTTTGAGGATCATGTGCGTCCTTTACGAGACCCACATTACGCGGTCAACGCGAAGCAGAACAAGAGCGACAATACTCTTCAAATAAGGCATTGCGAGGAAATCACTGTCAAACCCGAAGTTGCCCAAAGTCGGGTCACTTCCCAGCGGTCCCACCATCCAACCTGAGCCTGCAGCTTTGGCAAGAAATTCCATTAATGCTCGGCATGATATAGTACTTTCTCCCATCCTCCAAGTTTCAAATGAAGTCGTATGCCGATTGTGAAAGGACCACATGGCAACGGTGGCAGAAACCCCAGCCAACCCGTCGAAGCGGCTGGCTGAGCGAAAGTACGACCGTCAATTCTTCCTTGCGATGGCCCTGCTCCTGGCGGCTGTCGCTGCGATTGGGTTTGCCCCCACCTACTACTTGGCTGGTGGTCTTCGAGCTCCGCTGCCGTCGCGGATCGTGCACGTTCATGCGGTGATATTCACAACCTGGATGCTCCTGCTCGTGGTTCAGACGGCGTTGATCTCCGCACGCAAGGTTCGTTGGCACCGCAATCTCGGCGTGGCAGGGTTCGTGCTGGCATGTGCAATGGGGGTCTCGGTGGTGCTGACAGGTGCCGATTTGGCGATGCGGGTGAAGGGCAAACCGGGCTCTGAGGCAGTGCTGGGCCTTCTCTCAATCACATTTACCGATGCGCTTGATTTTGCAGTGCTCGCCGGGTTCGCTTACGCGCTTCGCCGGAATGCGGCGGCTCACAAGCGTCTGATAATCATCGCTACCGCGTGCATCACGCGGGCGGCATTCAATCGCTGGCACATCCCGATTTTATTTCATCAATTTTACGCAGCCTATGCTGCGACCTATGTCTTTCTTCTTTTGCTCGCCGCATACGACTTGTGGTCGTCGCACAGGATTCATCGCGCGACGATATGGGGCAGCGCCTTTCTGATCTTTATGGGACAGATGACCCGCTTCATTGGACCGACTGCTTCTTGGCACGCATTCGCGCACTGGGTGCAGAGTTGGGGGATTTGAGTGGTCGGGAGTCTAAGACTTGGAGAACCAGAAACTGGAGGTCCGGGCGGATGACCTCAACCCGGTAGTAGCACCAAAAACGGGTCACTAATGGGATGGTCCGCCGCTTCCTCCGCGGTATAAGAGGCTTACAGAGGAGGCATCCCATGGAGATTCACACCGTTGGCATCGATCTCGGGAAGACAGTCTTCAACCTGGTTGGGCTGAGTGTTCAGGGTGAAGTCGTGGTGCGCAAGAAGTTTTCCCGCAAGCAGCTTTTGCATTTCACTGCTAACCTGCGCGTTGGCTTGATTGGCATGGAAGCGTGCGGAGGAGCCCACTTCCTGGGCCGGGCTCTTCGTGAACAGGGGCATGACGTACGGCTGATGCCGGCACAATATGTGAAGCCGTACGTGAAGACCAACAAGAACGACTACATCGATGCGGAGGCGATCGCCGAGGCAGTGAGACGGCCGCGCATGCGCTTTGTGGCGATCAAGACCGACGAGCAGCTCGATATGCAGTCTCTGCACCGGGTACGCGAAGGCTGGGTGGGGCGTCGCACAGCGGTGATCAACCAGCTTCGGGGATTGTTGCTGGAGCGCGGCATTACCGTGCGCAAGGGACGACGTCATATCGAAGATGCTTTGCCTGGGATCCTGGAGGATGCAGACAACAAGTTGTCCGCGGCGTTGCGCCTGCTGCTTTTTCAGCTTTGTTCAGAGATGAGGCATTTGCAAAGCCAGATCGACGAAGCCGATGCAGTGATCCTGAGGATGGCCAGCGAGGACGAAGCCTGCCAGCGGCTGGATGAAGTTCCGGGTATAGGACCGGTTATTGCAACCGCCACGATCTCAGCGATTGGAAATGGGGCAGCATTCAAGAAGGGGCGGGGCTTTGCTGCCTGGCTGGGTCTGGTGCCAGGCGAATACTCCACCGGCGGAAAGCAGAAGCTGCTGGGCATCAGCAAACGCGGGAACAGTTATCTGCGACGACTCTTCGTCCATGGAGCGCATGCGGTCATGCAGCAACGAGCGAAGCAATCGTCCGGGCTACGCCAGTGGCTGGAACAGTTGTCAGCGCGTGTCCATCGCAATGTGGCAGTGGTTGTTCTGGCCAACAAACTGGCTCGCATCGCCTGGGCGGTGCTGGCCAAAGGGGAAAGATATCGCCCGTCGCTTTTGGCTGAAGGAGTTTGCGCATGACTTAACTGGCCTGCAGATGCCGCCTGGCAACGAGCCCAGGCTTGGAAATCGCCTCCGCGATTCCCACATCTGCAGACCAGCGGCTACGGCTGATCTATCTGACTTTTTCAAACCCCGTCAGGTTTGCTGGCGAACAATGAGATGGCAAAACGGTCGAACCCGGCGCTCTCGAAACCTGTAACTCGGAATACGTCGTCAGAGACTGTGTTACTAAATAGGACGCGAGCGCAGCGCATTCCATCGAGTGCCCAGAGCTATGGCTCACACGAAGGCCGGATACATTTGCGCAGACCAAACCGTCATCCTCACTTTTCGCTCGCAAAGAAGTGGCGGACCATACATTCCGAGTTGGCCACCATTCGCCCGCTACCCGGGAATATCAACACAGTCGCAGCCAGTTCAGATCCCAGTGCCATCGCGGTGTTTGGCAGTGATCGACGTGCTTAGGAGCATTAAGCAATCGAATAGATCGCTTTCACGCGTCCAACGGGCCATTCATTTTTCTTCCAAGGTGAGTGCATAAATGTCGTCGCCGCTGATGTCGCGAAGTATAAGTGGTGAGTCCGCCGGATCCAGCCCAAACCAAAAATCGAACGCCCCTCCCGTGACATGGACATTCCTCAGATCGACAACGCGCTCTGCCGCCCCGTCCTTGGCGCGAACCCGAAATACGCCCCGATCATCCCCCTCCTGGTGCAAGAAGTAGATGAACCGGCTATCCGACGACCACTCAGGGTAGTCAACAATGCCTCTGTACGGCAACGGGGACCAATGCTGCGCTTGAATGTCGAAGAGCCAGAGAGAGGAGGGAGAGCCCCACGACATAGTGACAAGGTATCGGCCATCTGGTGACCAGCGCGGCGACCACTTGCCGGTCGATCCAGAGACTTTTTCAACCCGACCCGTCGTCATGTCGAGGATGCTTAAGGAAGATCCTTCTCGATCTATTCTGATCGCGGACTCAAAGACGATCTTATGGCCGTCGGGCGACCAGTTTGGATCGTACTCCGCACCATCGTCCTCGGGAAGGAGCCTTTGCGGAGCGGCTCCCCCGAGCGCAGAGACTATATAACCTTTCGGCGATGACGACGATAAGTCGTCGAACAATATCTGAGCGCCATCGTGCGACCAGCGGGGCAAGCCGGGATGCATGGGCGGGTCGCTCAACTGCACGGGGTTGCTTCCGTCGCGGTTGGCTCTCCAAAGGATGCCCTCGGGGTAGGAGACATAAGCCACAAATTTTCCGTCAGCGGAAAACGAAACAGAATCGGCGGAAATGCCCCCAAGGAAGGGCTGGAGTTGTTTGGTCTTGAGGTCGAAACGGGCGAGCTCCCCACGGGGAATCCTTCCCACCGCAAATAGCTCCTTTCCGTCCTTTCCAGGAGTCAGCGAATCCCAGCGGATGGGACCGTTCGTCATTTGAACTGGGTCGGCGGGTGGGCGGCGCAACAGTCCGCGCCGCTCATCGATAGCCCAGATTTGCGAGCTCCGCGAAGATGACTCCGCGGACAGGAAGAAAAAGAGTTTCCCGTCAGGGGTCCAACGACCACAGCATTGCGTGGCGGAGGGTCGCCAACCAGGAAGCAGTGGATGAGGGTCCGATCCGCTCGAATTGATCTCCCAAAGCCGGTCGCTCTGCGTAAACCGGATCTTTCCGCCGTCGGGCGACCATGCTATTTCTTCGGCCATGGATCCGACCGAGGCTATCCTGTGAGCTCCAGTCCCATCGCGCTTCACAATCCATAGGTCGCCTTCATACGTGACATAGACTGTGGAATTCCCACCGGGTGAGAAGGTACTGCTCAGCCCCTTTCCAAGCCTGTGATAGGAGCCTCCCAATATCTGGACATTCCATAACGCCCAGTTTCCGGAGTAGTTTCCATCATCGACTGACTCAATGAGGAAACCGGATCCGTCCGGCGAAACGCGGAGCAAGGAAGTACTCGCACCCGGCACCGCAACCGGGATCGATGCAGTCTCTCCGCCAGAAATCGCAACCTGCGCCATGGACCGCGGCGACATGAAATTGAAGTAAAGTCTGCTCCCGTCCGTCCCGGCGATAGATTTTCTATGGCCGTCGTGGGTGATTTGGCTGTATCCCGAGATGCGCGGGGGCGGTAGAGGGCGGTGGAAGTACCAGATCGCAGCGGCAAGGCCCGCGACGAGAACGGCGGCACCAGACGACAACCAAGCCAATTGTTTTCCGCGCTTCCCGGCTTTCTGTTTCCCGCTCTGGGTCTCACCAGAATCGCGCCCGGCCTGACCATTTTGTTCGCCGGTCCTTTCAGGATTCGCCGATTTATCCTCAGAAACCTCTACCTGGCTAATGAAACGGTATCCAACGGTAGCCACGGTCTCAATGTAACGGGGACTGCGTATGTCATCCCCCAGCACGCTGCGCAGATGCCAGATACAGCGTGTGAGAGAACCCTCGGTAACCGCCGCATCGCCCCATACCGCATTGAGGATTTCTTCCTTCGAGATCAGCCTTTGGGGATTGCGCAGCAGAAACGCCAGAGCGCGAAATGCTTTCGGTTCGACATTCAACACCTTTCCCGCCTTGATGACCGAGAACTCCCGCTCTCGCACCTCCACATCGTCGAACTTGAAAACAAAGGACTTAATCCCCATAACAAATCCCTAATCTGCCCTAGGAAAATCTTGACCTTCGTCGAGAAATTGAGGAGGAGCCCATCAAGACCGAGTAGAACCACGCGCCCAGAGTGCCCTCAGCCAACCCGGCTGAGGAGCTCTCGCGATGTCAATTCTGAATGGTTTCGCTTCCATCGTTCTCGCCGCAACGTTCGTCTCGGCTGCTTCGGCAGAAGCACATTGTCCGGGAAATGTCGCAAGTATAACCCCGCGGATGGTCCAGGGTGCGTTGATCGTCATTCCTGTAATGATCAACAATGCTGGTCCGTTCGACTTCATGGTGGATACGGGCAGCCAGATTGTCGTTGTCGACCCTTCGCTGGCAGCGCAACTGCACCTCAAAATTCAAGGAACGGTCGGCCTTGTTTCAGCCGCCAACTATGCGGCTGCTTCGGTCACCATTTTGGACACGCTGGAGGCAGGTTCCCATCGAGTCGAGAAGCCCGTCGCAGCGGTCGAGGACCTCGGACAGATCCAGGCCGCCGATTCCCGCATACGCGGGGTTCTAGGTCAGTCTTTTCTCACACACTTCGACATGCTCATCGACAACGAACACAAATTGCTCTGTCTCGACGAGACCCATGCGATGCAGGAGAAGGTTCGCGGCGAGCACATTCAACTCGTGGCTCCGCCACACGCCGAAAGCGAATTGCCGTACACGGAGCGACTGGAATTATCGGTTCGCCTCTCCGGCATCGCAAATCAGCAGCTCCTTCTACAACTGGATTCCGGCAGCGATGGTCCGATCCTCTATCCAAGTGCGGACGAAGCCGAACGGCAGATATTGAAACAGGCGACCCGTCGGAGCGGAAACGCAAGCAACGCACAGCAGGCTTTTGCCGACTTACCTCCACAGGAAATGCGGATCGGCACCCATACGGTGAGTCAAGTTTACTTCGTGACACCAGTGAACGTTGGCCTGAATATTCCAACCCGCGATGAAGCCGGTTTGTTACCGACCGTTCTCTTCAAACGGGTATACATCAATCACGCCGATCACTTTGCCGTCATTGAACCGTGGTAGGCAAGAAGCCCGAAGATTAAGCGAAGTAGTTGTTTCCGGGTTCCGGTCGAGTCACCCCCTATGCGGAATGTTACTTGTTAAGCAATAAATCTCAGTTCGTCCGGAACTGGCAATGGCAATATCATTGCTGAGCGAAGGTTCATGGCCGTTCCTCTGTGTCAAACGACCCCTCGCAATGAGGTACAGCATGAGGCGCAATCTCCCGTCCTTCTTACTTCTGCTGGCCATCACAGGATCAGCCACAGCAACCGCCAAGCCAAAGAAGCCATCTGTTCCCGAAGCTTTCGAGACCGCCCACACTGTCTTCGTAGAAGCCCGCGATGCCCGCGACATCACCGATATCTGGCTCGATCCCGACGACCGCGAGGCCATCCTCGACGTCCAGGACGGCATTCAGGATTGGGGTCGTTACACCCTCAGCCGCTCCCGCCGTGACGCCGACCTTATTTTGGTTGTCTACAAAGGCCGGGTAGTGCGAGATCAGCCCAACTCTGAAGCCCCCGGAAGTCTGCGCCTCCCGGTTGGCCATTCGCCCATTCAGGATCCGTCCGACGCCTCGCAGAGCGGAACGAACACTGGTTCCCCCGATGGACTGACCCAGGAAAAGGATCAACTATGGGTCTACACAATCCAATCGGACGGAAAACTCAAGGGCCCAATCTGGCGCAGCGAGCAGGAACGCGGTCTGAACGGCCCGAACGTCCTGCTCCTTCGAAGGCTGAAAGACGAAGTAGAAAAGGCCTATCCCGGCGCGCCTGCAAAACAACAGCCTATCCCATAACGCATCTACCAACCGGTAATGTACGTGTGGCCCACCAGCCGCCCGGAACAGGAATATCTCGACTCGAAACCGCTGCAGAAATGCTTCGGTAGATTTGCGCCCACCAGCGGCGCTTCAGTTTGAATAGCGCACTTTTCCGGCATTTGTGAGCAACATTGCCCATTCAGAGGGCTACCTGCGCGGCTACCGTGATACAAACAGCGGGCTGTGGCCCTGGCCGGTTCCTGTCGTGCTCAGGGCTGCATTGATATTTCGGGATCAGACCGTTGATGAAGTGCTCCTTGCGGAGGGACGAAGGCATGTCCTGGTTTGCAAAGGCTTTGCGGAATCCCAATGCACGCATGACCGGCATCGTTTATCTTCTTTACTTTCTGACGGCGATACTCGCCCAGTTGCTGGTGAGCCGCAAGCTTGTTGTCTATGGCGATGCCACAAACCTCCTTGCGACCGAGTTCTATGTCGCGTTGACGCTGCTTTTCTACGGGATGTTCAGGCCGGTGAACAGGGGCCTTTCCTTGCTCGCTGCGCTCTTCAGCCTTGCGGGATGCTTCGTGATGACACTTGGCTTTTTCCCTCGCACCTCTTTGCCGATCAGCCCACTCTTGTTTTTCGGGCCCTATTGCCTGCTGATCGGCTACCTCATCTTTAGATCCAGTTTCCTGCCACGAGTTCTGGGCTGGCTGATGGCATTCGCGGGACTCGGTTGGCTTGCCTTTCTGATCCCCGTCATCGCAAACAATCTATCCATTTACATTGAGATCCTCGGTATCGTCGCGGAAGTGTCGCTGATGCTATGGCTCATCGTGATGGGCGTAAACGTTGAAAGATGGAAAGAACAGGCCCATGGAGCAGAGAGACCGCCGTCTGTCGCGGCAGCGGTCGGGGTGCGCGGACGTGGCCTACATGGAGAGGAAAGAGTGTGAGCACAGTAGACATGATGGAGCGGATTCGAGAAGTGTCGCCGCGTTTCAAGGCCAGGTTGGCTGGTGGGCTCTTCTTGCTCCTCGTATTGACGGCAGCATGCACCGAGTTCTTCTTTCTTGGCAGGTTGAGCTTCGCAGCGGACCTCGCAGCTGGCATCATCGAAGGCTCTTGCATGATCGCTGTGACGCTCCTCCTTTATTACATTCTTAGGCCGGTAAACAAGCGTCTCTCCTCGCTCGCGACGATCTTCAACTTCGCGGGGCTCATCTTTGAGCTTTTTCAGATACTGCCTCATGGCGTGAACATCGGCCTGGGATTCCACGGACTCTATTGGATCCTGATCGGCTACCTCATTTTCAAGTCAACCTTCTTGCCACGAATCCTGGGCGCACTGATGGCGTTCGCGGGTTTGTGCTGGCTGACCTTTCTGTCTCCGCCCCTCGCAGTCCATCTGTCTCCATATAGCCTTGGCTCCGCTCTCCTCGTGGAAGGATTGGCGTTCCTGTGGCTTCTGGTGATGGGCTTGAACGATCAACGATGGAAAGAGCAGGCCAGAGCAACGGGCGCGAACCTCCACACACAAATGGTGCCGTAGGAGAGCGCAACCTTCCTATCGCGGTCGAGTCACCCTCATTCCGTCAGTTACCTTCAAGTGAACAGAAGGCAGCATCAGAAGGCTGAGTAACGGGCACTGTCAGGTTGCTGAGGCGTGCAAAGATGCGCATTGGTATTTGCGAAAGGGGAGCGTTCATCGCGGAGTCAGATTCCGATCCGGTTTTCCACTGGATCCCAACACCACGCGCCGCTCTGGCTGATAATGCAGGCATGGCGTCTCTGGTTCATCATGCCAAGGTCGGCCGCAACGATCCCTGCCCCTGCGGAAGCAACAAGAAATACAAACGCTGCTGCTTTAGCAGCCAGCATTCGGTCGAAGACAGTGGTTGGCAAAGGCAGCGGGTCGCCTCCGACAGTCTCACCGACGACATGATGGCATTCGCTCGGAAGCGGTTTGGCGATGAGATCTTCGAAGCCTGGATGGACTTTAACCAGAGCGATGTTCCCCCACCCATGGGGGATGATTTTTCGGAACGGCAAGTCTTCTTTCCTTATTTTCTGTTCGACTGGAACCCCAGTCAGCCCACGACGCCGCGTGGCAAACGCCCCAAGCCCGGCATCGTCGCGCAGGAATACATGCTCGTGAAATCCCGCAAGCTTTCCAGTCTGGAAGAGCTGATTCTCACATTGAGCATTGCGCAGCCGGTGAGCTTCTACGAGGTGTTGCATTGCGATCCGGGACACGGCATGTCACTGCGAGACATTCTCATCGGTGGCGTAGTGGAGGTCGAAGAGCACAAGGGATCGCAGCACGTGCAGACGGGAGATATCCTGTACGGCCAACTGTGTCCCTTGCCCGATGTCATCACTCTGAGCC
This sequence comes from uncultured Acidobacteriaceae bacterium, assembly GCA_963745845.1. Taxonomy (GTDB): domain Bacteria; phylum Acidobacteriota; class Terriglobia; order Terriglobales; family Acidobacteriaceae; genus Telmatobacter. Next base: position 3,006,190 of record CAVUZE010000008.1, read on the forward strand.
GCATGGCTCCCTTCGCGATTCCGCCTGGCAAAAAGGCGGCGGCGGTCGCCTTGCGAGCGCAGTTGCGGCGCAAGATCGCGAAACAGCAGCGTGAACTTGCCGCACAGGATCTGATCCGTTACCGGGAGATGATTCGCACAGTATATTTGGACATTCGCGATAGTCTTCGCAGACCTCCGAAACTGCAGAATACGGATGGAGATCCTTTTGTTTTCCATATGCTCACTTTTGAGATTGGCTCGCCGCAAGTCGCCTTTGATGCGCTCGCTTCTCTGGCTTGGGGTGAATCGAAAGAAGATCTACTCGAGGGTGCGGAGATGGCTGCTGACGGAGCTCTGCTGAACATAAGCTTCGACTGGCGCAAAAAGGGCAACGCCATGCACAAGACCTGGGACAACACAATTCTGGGTCACATGAAAATCGCCGGACGCACCCTCACCGTCGAAGTGAACTCCGCCCAGCGGGCCGGAAGAGTCCACGCAGAGATTGATCGACGGCTCGGGATCCTAGCCCGCCATCAAGGCACCGTATCTCAAACACCCGAACAGCTGCTGGCGACGAAGAAGCAATCGAAGCAATTTCTCCCGTCACTGGCGAAACCGGATCGAGACGACTCGAACATCGAGTCCGAAACGCTCGAAACTGTGCGCGCAAGTATGCGGCAGGAGATGGAGGATTGGGTCGACTTGAAACTTCCCGTGCTTGGCGGCCGGACTCCACGCCAAGCTGTCCAGGAGCCGGACGGACGCGAGATCGTCGAAGGCATTCTCCTGGAATGGGAACGTAGCGCCGCCCAACCATCGGTGGCGAAATTCATCAATCCTGACGTTTCCATTATCCGTCGGCTTCTTCATCTCCAGGGCTAGAACTTTCGCCTGTCCTCGCCGTCAGTCAGAGAACGCCTGAAGACTATTCAGACGCGACCAAGTGTCCCTCTGCGACTGTGCAAAATACAAATCCCAACTACGCAAAGCTCAAGGAATACGGGCGCATTGAGTGGCATGGAGATACAGCCACCCTTTTCGCGGGGAACGTACGGCCGCTCGATGAAGTAGCGCACACGCTTTCACATGTCTCGGCATTCCGGTCAGTTCAGAAGACCCGCGCTACGTGTATGCCGGCGATCTCCTCGATGTTACGGATCCACAATGGGCCGCTCCCGGATGACCGCAAAACCTCGCACAGCAATTGCTCCGGCCGTATTCGCCGGAGCAAGTTGATCGCATCAACATTGCGAAAAGGGCTACACGCACCCACGCTTTCTCTCTCTATAATTCGCCCATGAATGTTAGAGCTATTCGCGCAGACGCGAGCCGGCAGCGGGATTCATCGCCCACGTCCTTCCCCGGACGGCTGGCGTGGGCACTGGTCTTGTCGTGCCTGGCAGTCCTCGTGGCCATTTCGCCCCGTGCCTGTCTTGCGCAAGCGCAGCAGAGTTCCTCCTCCCCTCACGACACCTACCTGGTGCCTCATGTCTTGAGCGCGAAAGCCAGTTGGGATGCCGACCCCAGCCACAATCCCAATGCATCGGCGAATTCGCTGGAGAACCGGAAGCGGCTGGCCGAGATGGCAATCGAGCGCCACAAAGCCATGAACACCGACACAGAAAAACTCCTGGCCCTAGCCGGTGAATTGAAGGACGGTATCGACAGGGGCAACAAAGACATGCTCGCGATGGAACTGCTGCGCAAGGCCGAAGAGATCGCGAAGCTGGCGCACAACGTTCGGGAGCAGATGAAAGCGTCAGCCCCCGAATAGCAAAAGCCGGCTGGCTCAGTTCCCAGTTATCTCAACGAAATACAACGGTGCCCGACAAGCGGATCGGAACCGATAACTCTCTCAGCATACGGTCCGTAGGTCCGTAGTGTTATCAAAGTTGTTTACGGATGGGCCACGATCCGCTCGAAGCTCGAGAAAACTGGACTGCGTCAAGCGAATCGCAGAGAGAGGAGTTGCCAGCGAGATCTCCTAGGAGCTGAAGTCGCGGGCCCTCCAGAAAACCGAGCGATCAATCTCGGTCAGGCGAGTACGTCCTGTCATTGATTAGCACGGCAGACGCGCCACAAGCCAAGCCCTTCAAAACGTCAGTCCCCCGTCGGATTGATGCAATGCCTTGACACCCCCAAACCGGCAAATGATAATCAATCCGCTTTCCTAGCTTTCCTCTCAGGCATGCTCAATCCTTCCCTGACGTTCTCTCCATATTCAAGGCTTCATAATCAAACCTCTCGCGAAGGAGAAACAATGATGAAACGTCTCTGCGTAAGCGTTTGCGCTGTGATGTGTTTCCTTGCCGTGAATCGGATGTGTCTGGCGCAGTCGAATCCTTGGAACGGCTCATGGAAGCTCGACCCGTCCTCGCTCAAATATGAGGGTGCAACTTTTTACGTGGCTACTGACGCAGATGGTTTCACCGTTACACGCGGAGGCCAGGCGCAACCAAAGGTTGTCTGCGACGGAACGGAGCAGAAGTCGACTAACGGCACGACATTGACTTGCACCAAGTCGGCTGATGGATATTCGATCGCCGCGAGCAAGGATGGCAAGCCGACGCGGAAAACGACGATCTCGATCTCAGACGATGGTCGAACTCGGACCGCCAAATCTGAAATCTTCCCAGTGGACGGAGAGCCGTTCACAATGACGGCGATTTCGGAGCATGTTTCAGGCGGACCGGGAATGGCTGGCGAATGGAGAGAGGTCAGGTTTTCCTCGTCTCATGACAGCGGGGTTCTCTCCATCGCAGTCAACAGCGACACTGTGGACTTCAAGGAGACGGACAGCCCGAAGCCGATTACCTGCAAGCTTGATGGTACCGAGACGAAGTTTCCCGGCGGAGGATCGATGTCGGTGAAGCTTGCCGATTCCCATACGCTGAAAGTGACCTACAAAGACGAGGACGGGAAGGTGCGACGTGAGAACACGTTTGTGCTTGACAAGGGCGGCACGACGATCACCGAGACAGACGTTACTCCGGCCCCGTCACCCTCAACAATGTCAGTAGTCCTTCACAAGATTTAGGCTCGGTTCCGGTCGAATCACTCTTTAACCGGAAATGACCACTTAATCAATCCCGGCGGTAGAGTATTCTCAGGCGAGCTCGGCTGCCCCGACCGTTGCAGCCAACGGAATGATCGTATCGATCTTCGTTAGCCTCATGAGCTCCAAAACGCGTGGACTCGCTCCCGCGACGATTATCTTCAGGCCGCGATTCTGGCTGCGTATGCAGTGGGTCACGATCATGCCCAGGCCGCAGGAATCCATGTACGGAACGGCAGTTAGGTCGAGAATGTTGAGCACTACCGGTTCCTCGGCTGCCGGCGACAGTTCGAGCGCGTTCTTGAGTTCGGCCGGAGTCAAAGCGGCGTACATATCGCGCGCCGTAAAAGGTCCGTTCAGACTTAAAATCACAGTGCCCGGCGCGTTGCCCCGCTTGCGTTCGATGCTGAATGGTGTGCTCAGCCAGTTCTGCGCTTGCGAGGTCGACATCCCACACACTCCCTTCCCGTGTCCGGCGGCTAGCCTGTTACAAAGACTGCGATTGTTGTACAGGTCGCCCAAGGCTTTGACAAGAACTTCTCAACAAGTCAGAACAGCAGGTTTCCGCGCCAGCTCGCCCGAAGATGACACAATGGGGGCCTAACGCCTTTTCCCCGATTCGGTCACCGATAGCCGACAGGCGTTCTGTGCGCCATGGAGATTCTCCAATGATCCTCAAACAGTACTACCTGAGCTGCCTGGCTCACGCCTCTTACCTGCTTGGTGACGAAACAACATCGACCGGAGTGGTTGTCGATCCGCAGCGGGACGTCCAGCAATACCTCGACGACGCGCAGCGGTTCGGTCTCCAGATCCGTCAGGTGTTTCTCACTCACTTTCACGCCGACTTCGTCGCTGGGCATCTGGAACTGAGGGACCGGTGCAGCGCGACCATCCGCCTTGGCGCTCGCGCCAAGGCCGAATACGCATTTACGCCGATGGCGGACGGTGACTCGCTCGACTTTCCGGGTCTGCGCCTCGAGGTTCTGGAAACGCCGGGGCACACCATCGAGTCCATCTCGATTCTTGCCTTCGACCTAAGCAAGGATCGGACAAAGCCCTACGCCGTACTCACCGGCGACACGCTGTTCATCGGCGACGTCGGCCGCCCCGATCTGCGCGCGTCTCTCGGATGGACCGCCAACGATCTCGGGTCATATCTGTACGATTCACTCGGCAAGAAGCTGATGACGCTGCCCGATGAGACGCTTGTGTATCCCGCGCATGGTGCCGGTTCGCTGTGCGGCAAGAGCCTCTCCTCTGACACCGTCTCTTCGCTCGGAGATCAGCGTCGGCTCAACTACGCTTTGCAGCCCATGACCAAGGAGGTCTTCATCCGCCTCGTCACGGCGGACCAGCCCGACGCTCCGCCTTATTTCACCTACGACGCAATTCTCAACACCCGGGAGCGGGCGACGCTGGACGAGAATCTGGCCGAGGTTCTTCAGCCGGTCGAACTGGAAAAGGTCCTACGACTCGGCGACACAGGCGCGCAGTTTCTTGACGTGCGAGATCCGGCAGAGTATGCCAAAGGCCATCTGGCGGGCAGCATCAACATCGGACTCGGAGGACAGTACGCGACCTGGGCCGGAACCGTGCTCGACCGCGCGAAGCCCATCGTGATCATCGCAGAGCCTGGCCGCGAACAGGAAGCTGCATTGCGCCTGGGCCGCATCGGATTCGATCATGTGAAAGGCTATCTGCGGGGAGGCATGGAAGCCCTGGCCAAGCGGCCCGACCTGGTTTGGCCTACCGAGCGCGTCACCGCCCAAGTGATCGCTGACGAGTTCGCTGGAGACGGCGCGACCACAGAGCGGCGTAGAACACCCTGGGTTTTAGACGTCAGGAATCCGCGCGAATGGTCCGCAAAGCACATTCCTGACAGCGTAAATATTCCGCTTAACCATCTGCAGGAGCGCATCGCCGAAGTTCCGCGCGATCGCCGCATCGCAGTGCATTGTGCGGGCGGATATCGTTCCTCGGTGGCCGTCAGCATTCTTCATCAATATGGAATCACCAATCTCGTTGAACTGGCGGGCGGCCTCGCCGCGTGGGAAGCCGCCAAGCTTCCGATAGTATCCTGACTGACAGTGACAGAAGACGCTTCGGGTGAGTCGCAACTCATCGAATAGATTTGTCCCGGGCGAATCACCCGCAAACAGGAAGTGACTCAATTCTGGTGCAGCCAGCAGTTATGCCAAAATGTGCTGGGTGGAAATCGGAGACGTCATTCTAGCTCGGTCGTCGAGTGTCACTGAGGGCTGCTCTTCGGCGGAGCGGATTGGTTTTCGCTGGTGGGCGGCACGATTCCTTTCATTCGCAGGTAGGTGACCATGTTGCCGTAGTGTTCGTCGGTGTGAGCCGTGTTCAGGGAGAAAAGACTGAGTCTCGCCAGGTCGAAACGGGCAAACTTCGTCATCTCGCTCCCCTTGGAGTCGGTCATGCTATCGAAAGCTTGGTTGCAATACGCGACAGCTCCCTTTAGCGCCGACACCAGATCCGCTTTCGTGGTCTTGGTCTTTTCGATGCCCTTCACCGGATCATCGACACCCAGTGCCTGAGAACAGAAGCTGTAATTCGCGTCGGCGACGTGACCAACGAGCTGGCCGAAGCTGCGCACCTCAGGCGTCGGTTTGAAATCATAATTGGTTTCCGGCATCTTCTCTGCAGCGCGAACGACCCCACCACTGATAAACGAGTAGAGACCTTTCTCGCTGGCGGTAATTGGATTGGCAACAGGAGCCGTAGGCGGTTGCTGCGCACAGAGGACCAGCGTGAGCGTCATGAATCCGGGAACGAGAACCCAGTAACGTTTGTTCATATCAACCTCCTGAAATGGAAAACTGGAGACAGATCAGAATCATAGTCCAGCGGCCCGCACAATCAGTTAAACGGGCGGTGTCACCCTCAACCCGGACACTACCCAACCAGGCAAATCGCTCTCTCTAGTTGCGCCTGATTGTATGCCGAACGGTCAGTTCTGCCATTCGCTGTGCCGGTTCGATGAGTGACTGGTCCGGTTCGCAACGATTGACATCTAGGGTTGTGCGCACAGCCATCTAAAGACTCATGTCAACCCAAACAGTATCGCGTGCTGCCGAATCGGATCTGGAGCCTGTCGAGATTTACGATCTCCTTGTTGAAGTCAGCAACATTCCCAAGTGGGCACCAGTCTTTGCCGATCACATAGAACGCATCGACGACACGCACTACAACGTCACCAAAGGCGACGAAAGTTTCAAGCTGGAAGTGATGCTGCATCAGTCTGCGGGCGCAGTCGACTATGTCCGAGAAATGCCCAACAATAAGCGAGGCGGCGCTTATATCCGCGTAACACCTCGTCCGTTTGGGGGTAGCGCCATCACGATGACGGTACCTATTGGCGCCAATACGAATGAATTGGACGTCGCCCTCATCGTTGAGCACGAACTTGCCGAGCTTATCAGGCTTGCGCGGACCCGTATGTCAAAGGTGTGATCCGAAAATGCACCATTTTGGGTTATGGAAGAATAGCCCACGATCCGATCAGAACCCGCGAACCGTAGTGCATCGTCAGGCTACGAGCAGACGGCGAATACTAGGCTGGCCTTTCCCAGTCACTCGATCTTTGTCACTGTTGCCTGCCTAATCCATAACTTCCAGGCGCCATCCATCTGCTTCCAGACATCGGTAAATCGTCGATATTCGGTTTTCCCAGCATATGGCGAGTCTTTGTTCGGATGCACAACCTCTTCGCCCATGATGACAACGACATCGTCACGCACACCGGCAAACTCGATATTACGCACCACATCCGGCTCATAGCTGATTTGGCCTGCCTTGATGCGGCCAATCACGTTTTCACGATCGACAACCTTGTTGACTGGCGCGTTGACCAGAAGGTCAGGCGCCATCAAGGCCTCAATTGCGGAAAAATCCCGTGCTCCCATCGCTGCCCCAAGACGTTTTTGTGCTGACAGCGCCGCAGCAACACGCGGATCTTTCTCCGATGGGTCCTCCATTGCTGAAACTGAGAGTGCTATGAGCGCCATCGCGGCCAAAAAGACACTTCTCGGCGCGCTTGCACGCCGTATCCATGAAATCAGCATCCGTCCCTCCGATTTCCTTTTTTGAAATGCTTGTCCAGTGAGGAGCGCGGATTCTTCACGCCATGCCAGCCATCGTAAACCGCTTCGCCGTCGACGACAATCCGCCAACGACTTTATCGAGCCGAAAATCCAGTTCCGGTCGAGTCACCGTCACACGTACTTAACCACCCGGTAAAAGACGGATTGGCCACGAGAACCGACTGCAACGACAGTTCCCGCGCATCGAGGGTGCGAAGACGGTGGCATAATTCGTTAGCACCAGTACGAGATTTCAAAACAAGCATCATCGTTTGGCTGCTTCCCACGAAAGGATCGGGAGTCAGCACTTCGCCATGAAAATATTGATGTCCTCTTTCTTCCTCGCTGCCATCCTTCTTTTCACTCGACACAAGGCCATGTCCAGAATCTTCCGCCGATGGCTCAGAACGGCTCTCCGGCGCTGCAGCTGAATCCTTCCGAGGTCCAACTCAGCCCCAGCGTCGCCGAGACACTGCTTATCCATAAGGAGGAGCCAGCTTTCCAGAAGGATTCAGACGGCATAAAGATCACGGGAACGGTTGTTATCGCAATCACCATCGATAAGAACGGCAAGGTGAGTCGCGCCCGAACGCTCTCCGGACCCAGGATGCTACGACCGCTAGCCTTACTGACTGTGCGCAAATACCGCTACAAGCCATATCTGCTGAACTATTCACCGGTCGGGTTCAAAACGATAGTTTCCGTCCGGATTGACTGCTTTTTCCATACTGGCCAAGCATGATTCTGTTGCAACGCCTGTATCACCGCCATTCGGAAGGTGCAGCGGCTGTTAATCCAGCAGGGGAAGTACCTGCCAGTAGAACTTGCCCAGTTGCTACTGTAGTCATACCGGACGGCAGAGAGGGCGATCTCTCTTGCCGATGCTCCGGAGTAAACGTCCCAGCCGGCAAAGCGCGAGCGGCGTCGGGTCCGTCAGGGGGACTAGCAAGTCAGCAGGCTGTAGCGAAAGAAGCGAACCGTTAGCCGCGAAAAGGGGGTCCCGCCGGTAGCGGACTGTGGTGGGATGGATGAGAACGCCGAATCTTTCTTCCGGAGATGAAGGCTGTGCCGCTGGTGAAGGAACTGGGTATAAGCTACCGGCGGGTTCTCCGTGGTCATGGAGGGCTGCATGCTGACAGGGATTAGCAGTGAAAGCTCGGAACCACTCGTGGGCAGCCTAGGCGCTCCCGCACAGCAAAGGCTCTCCGTATAACCAGCGAACGCCGGGAAATCGGAGAGTGCACGCGAGTGGCTCGGATGAGGTCAATAAGTGTTGATGGACAGGGACACTATAACCCTGACCGGAGCGAGGACCTCTGGGGTAAGGCCGTGAGGCCCTAATGACGGTATCGCGAAGAGGAAACCTGCCCGGCACAGTACGGGATAACAGGTCTTAGCTTGGACGATGCGAAGGATGGAGGCAAACTGTTCGTTGCGCTGCGTACGTCGGGAGCAGGCTTAAGCAGATCAACAGACAGGAAGGCATCATCTGAAACGTCAGCCTTGAAGCCGTACCGGGGAAAACTCGCCGTACGGAATTTTAGAGGGGGTTATGGAAACGGCGGCATCATTCGAAGCCCGCTTAGCGCCATAGCCCTACTCGACTAACTCCAAAACGGCGGCTATTTCCGGATGGGCCACGCCTCACCCGGACTCAACGAACGCCCCATTCTGGCTCAAGGAGCGAATTGCGCTGGTGGCGAGAGTCCAGGATCCCGGTGGGGCTTCAGCGTGCAACTTTGATCTAAACTTTTTCTATGAGAGATCGGACACCGTACATGGCAAACACTCGAGGAATAGCGGTGAGCGTTGAGCCAACTTACCTCGAGGCGAAATCATCGCCTGACAGCTCGGAGTATTTTTGGGCGTATCGAGTGGTCATCGAAAATCAGGGACGGGAAACGGTCCATCTGCTGAGCCGGCATTGGATGATCACGAATGCGCGTGGCGAATTGACCGAGGTCAAGGGACCAGGTGTTGTCGGAGAGCAACCGGTCCTCAAGCCGGGAGAGCGCTTTGAATATACGAGTGGCGTGCCTCTCAACACGCCGTCGGGGATGATGGGCGGGGCTTACCAGATGGAGAGTGAGAGCGGTGAGCGTGTCGATATTGAGATACCGACGTTCTCGCTCGATCGTCCGAATGAGGCTGTATTTCTGAATTGAGAAATGGAACCCATCGCCGAGAAATCGAAGTCCCGTCTGTCGCATCAAACATGAGAGAACCAAACGGATATCCCGAGGTTTTCGAGAGACGGCTGAGAGAGTCGCAATTGTGCCGAGGGAAACAAGCGGACGCGTTCGGCGTAGGTCGGCTCTGTAAGTTGCGGTATACAGGCACCTGTGTATGCGTGCTTGCGGGAAGAATTCTAAGCCGGAAGAGAATCCAGAGTTTTCTTGTGCGCGTCCAAGTCCGATGTAATACAGTCTCTGAGGCGCTTCAAAGCTTTGCATGCCGACGAATCTCTGAGGGGTGGCATGGCAATCGCCGCAGTTCACGCTGCCTTTCCGGCACGCGCGCATCGCGCGGAATCCGCGATGATCGTTCAGTCGAATGGACCGGTCCGTCCGCACTACGCGGCAGCCAGATGGAACGCTGATTCATCCATTGTCGCGTCCCCAATAACGCGATCTTCTGAATGGTTCTTCCACTGGTCGATAGCTTCCAAGGTGATTCGTTTTCTTTCTGGATCCAGTTCGATCTCCCGAATTATCTCCAGATCGATCGTCGTTCGGGTCAACCAGTTAATTGAGGCTTGGTAGAACCTTCGTTCTGCGACCCAATAGCCGATTATGGGGACGGAACCTGACCAAGAGCTTACGTACCATCCGTTTTCTCGACCATCCAGGAGACACCGTTCTCCGACAACGCAATAGTGACGAACGTTCGTCGCTTCCTGCTTTTCCCAAGTGATTCGCTTTTTCATATGTGCCTCATGAGTTCTAGTGCACAAGGTCTGATGTTCACAACAAGGCACTTGCAAAGATTAAGACCAACAAGACCTGATAATCCAAATGGGACAGAAATTCTAGCTTGTCCCGTTCCCCTTCTCATCGACGAAAGAGACGAGAAGCAAAGAATCATCAAAGACATAGCCGGATTTCTCATGCTCTTCCATTTCGACGAACGAGTGAGTCATGAACCAACGGTTAAAGCTGCACTCCAGATCGGAGTTAGACCAAACGAGGCGACCTTTGTCTTCCACCTGGGGCCGACCCATATGGTCCGATATCGGATAGGCCTGCATGTATCACCTCCAGAAAGAAAATTGTCTCGGCCGAGATCTAACACGAAGGGAACCATTCGGGACCTGGATCAGGTCCGAGTGGAATGATAAAAGCATTACCAAAGAATTCCCAACAGTGACGGCTGTCACAGCGGTTCAACTCAATGCAGTCCGATCACTTGGCGATTCGTTTTTTTGCCAGTTCGCTGATTTTGATCAGACCGAATCGGAGCGTGCAGTGAGCTTGACACGCGAGCGCGCCTAACCGGCTGCTCTGACAAGTGATCACTGCCAATTGACCGTAAGCGTCAGACCAAGTGCAAGGATGAGGTTTTTGCGACCCAGGCTGCAGGAGTAAGATCTGCGATGTGCTGAAGGGGTGCGTTCGCAAGCCCGGGTAAGATGTCGGCGAGGTAATCGCGCACCGGGATTTTGAGACGGCGGCAGCTTTCGATCACGGAGAGGATAGCGGCCACTCGCGGTCCAGCCTGCTCGCTTCCGATGTGGATCCAGTTGCCTCTGCCGAGGGCTATAGGCCGCATAGAGTTCTCAGCAAAATTGTTGCTGAGCTCCAGTTTGGGATAATCGAGGAAGCGGGTCAGCTTCTTCCAGAGGGCAAGCGTGTATCTGCAAGCCTGACCCGGCGCGCTGCTGGGCAGCACCGTCTTGCTCATATCAAGGATGTGAGTGCGGATTTCGTCGAGCAGCGGTGGAGCCTTCTCGTGGCGTAGAACGTGGCGTGCGGCATCGTCCATCTTTTCGTTTCGCGCTTGAGCATCGATCGCGAATAGCTCGTTTATCAGTTCAACTGCACGAACGGACGCGCCATCCTGTTTATTGAGTTTGACCGCATCCACGAAGTACCTTCTGGCGTGAGCCCAACATCCCGCATGCACCATCTTCGGACCGCCCACGCGATCATATGCAGCGTAGCCATCTGTTTGGAGAAGACCTTCGAAGTTGCCGAGGAAGTTCAGCGGGCCCTCGCGTTTGCGGCTCATGCGGAAATCAAAAACCGTCATGCCCTCCGGCGTCCCGTACTGCCAGAGATAAGACTGATGGTTTGTGCCGCTTCCGTCATGTGTCTGTACATCGACCGGAGTTTCATCCGCCTGGATGTAGGTGCCGGCAAGCAACTGGTTCCGCATCGCTCCGGCTACCGGCATCAACATCTCTCCGATGGTCATCACCCAGCCGCACATCGTAGCCCTGCAGATATCGATGCCCGCGTCACGCAACAAGGCTACGCTTTGCCGAAACAGTGGGCTGTGGTCACAGTATTTGTTCACCACCGTATTGATAATCACTCGATCCGACACCAGGCTTTTATCGATGATCCGGATAGGAAGAGTCGCCGCCGTCACGCCTTGCTGGGGACAGGTTTTGCAGGCCCTTTTCTCGCGCTTGGTCACCTGCACGAAATACCGCGCCGGCTCGACATCCAGCACTTCGCTGACTTCGTAGCCGATCACTGTGGTCTCAGCGCCGCAGTTGCCGCATACGCACTGCTCCGGAGTGCAGGCAATCACCCGTTCCACACGGGGAAGATTCGCGGGTAGAGTCTGACGTCCGGGATGCTTGCGCTTCTTTTGTTCAGTAGCAGGTGGCGGGGCCTTGCGCTCGCTTTCGACGGCTACTTCTTCCTGACTAACCCCGGGCTCTTGCTCCAGTAATTCCAGTTGCAAATTGCTTAGCTTCTCGCTGCTCGGTCCATATTTCTGAATCCGCACCAAACGAAGACGCTCTTCGAGGACCTGGATCTTCAACCGTGCATACTCGAGCTCTCTGTTCTGCGACGCAACCTGCTCCTTCAGCTGCGCGACAACCTCAGCCATGAAGGGTTCCGAATGAGGAAGAGTAGGCTCAGAAGGCGTGCTCACGATGTCTTTTAAATAACATAAGTTCTTGCGGATAAATGAGCGAAATATCCGGTGTTTATGCGGTTGTCAGTGACTCTGTTGGTTCTTGCACAGGAGGCTTGCGATACCACTTCCGCCGCTCGGTCTGTGCCAGATCAATGCCCCCCAAAAGCAGCGCCAGTTCCTCGTGACTCAGCACGATTTTCTTCACGCCGCTGTCTCTCTGGGGCCAACGAAATCTTCCGCCGTCCAGCTTTTTTCCACATACCCAAAGCCCGCTTCCGTCATATACCAGGAGCTTCAGACGATTGCGTCGCGCATTCGTGAAAACAAACACATGGCCGCTTTCCGGATCGCAGCCCAGATGATCGCGTACCAGCCCGTAGAGGCCATTGAAATTCTTGCGCATGTCCGTCGCGCCGGCTGCAACATAGATCCGCGTCGCCGGTCCAAACCCGAACACCGTCTACACCCTGTCCAATATGCTCAGCAGACGTTCCAATGTTCCCGCATCAAATCCGCGGCATACTTCGATCCGACGTCCGCTTCGTAGCTCAACGACAAGAGCACCATCGTGCTTGGCGAAGCCCTTGACTTCCCGCGCAGCGGAGGGAACCACTTCGACCGGAACAAAAGCACTGCCTCCCGCCTGACGCCCACCATGCACGCGCCGACGATATTTATCCAGCGTCCCTACCGCCAGGCCACGCTGTTGGCAAAAAGCCGCCCGCAACAATCCACTCGATTCAAACTCGCCGACCAAGGCTTGGACTTCGGCAAAACTACGCCGCCTGTGAATCACTCCCACTTCGCTCATTGCTCCAGTGCAACACTAAACACGAAGCAACAACAGCGTGCGTTGCTCAGACGGATACACTTGACCGAACAGCGAAACATCGGCTGAGATCCTGGATGGGCTCACTTCGAGCCTGGAGGCACAACGCCGTTCATGCGCAGAAAAAATGGTGTGGATGGTGGGGCGACTCACTTGCCAAGTTGGCAGTTACTAGAGCGCACCACTGCGCTTGGCGATGATGAGCGTGATGTCATCGAACTGGGTGCCGGTGGCGAATTGCTTGACCTCTTCCACAATCGCAGCGACTAGCCGCTCTGCAGGCAGCGAACGATGACACATCAGAGCATTCGTTAATCCCGCCTCACCGAATTCCTCGCCATTGGTATTGAAGGACTCGGTGACGCCGTCGGAGTAGATAGCCAGAATGTCGCCCGGATCGAGGCGATTCTCCAAGACCGCGCAGGGAAGATGGTCGAACAGTCCGACCACGGTACAGGTGGCGTCGAGCCGCTCGATGGTCCCATCGGGGCGCAGCACGAGACCGGGCAGATGACCGCAGTTGGCGTAGCGCAGGCATCCGCTGCGAGGATCAAAGTCGGCAAAGAAGAGCGTGGCGTACGCGTTCTCGGCCGTGTTTTCAAACAGCAGGTGGTTGACCGAATTCAGAAACCTCTGCGGGTCATCTGCGGCCACGGCGCACTGGCTGCGCAGGTTGGCCTGCAGATTCGCCATCAGCAAGGATGCGGCGATGCCTTTGCCTGCAATGTCGGCCAAGGCAAGCGCCAGGCGGCCGGACCCAAGTTCCAGAAAATCGTAGTAGTCTCCGCCGACGGAGCGGGCCTGGATACAAAGCCCCGCGTAATCCAGCGTTGGAACCAGAGGCAATCGCTGGGGAAAGAGACGTGCCTGTACCTGCTTGGCGATTTCCAGTTCTCGCGCGGCACGCGTTTCTGCTTCAATGCGGTCGGCGTAAGCGCGGCGGCGCGCGTCCAGTTCACGGGTGGTCGCGTCGAAACCGGCAAGCGCGAAGGTGTTGCCGTCGGGGTCATGAAACGCGCAGTAGGTGCCGCCCCATGCCGGTGTTTGTGGCGGCATAGAGAAAGACACTCCGCGCCCGGACCATTCCCGATATTTGGCTTCCACATCTTCGGTCAGGAAGGTGACCATCCCGGAGTTCCCGACAAAATGTTCTTGGTTTAGCCCCGGAATGGGTTTCACGAGAGTCAGGATCGCCGCGCCGTCGGGTGGAGCAACCTCGATCCAACGGCGGCCGGAAGCAAAGTGTGAGTCGGAGATCAAGCTGAAGCCAAGTAGATCGACGAAAAAATGCAGGCTCCGTTCCTGGTCGCTCACGTAGATGCTGACGAAATGCAGGCGGAGATAAGGGTCTTTTCCGTCGAGGCGAAAGCCAGACCCGTCACGCAGGAATGCGGATTCCGTGCCGGCGGCCCGGGAAACGATTCTGTCTACCAGCCAGATACTCTCAGGCTGCACGTCCAAATGTTGACGATCATCCTCAGACACGGGAAGCCTTTCTCTTCGTCCCATCCTATCCCGGAAATCCCGTTAAGGCAGTTGGATCTTCTCGTGTGTTAGCGTGCCCACACCGTGCTCCCTCCCGATCTGGGGCAATAACCGTTGTTTCAGAAACTTGAATCTCAAGGTCATGGAACGAAGGAGGCGGGCGAACACTTCCGACCGCAACGGAGTGAGTCAAGGGTTCAGGTGTCTCTCAAGAACCAGCGTAGCGAAATGGGAGAAATGAGCCGCAAAGGCTGTTGACCGAAAGGACACTGCTGGTTTGCGGTTGTGGTTTGCGGGTCATCCGACAGCAATTCCAATTTCGGTGTCCGGGTTGAACATCGTCGTCGACGCGAGCGTCTTAATCTATTCTCCGTCGCCCCTTTACTCAGTTCTGAGAAGTTTGCGGCCAATTCGGAAATCGCTACATCATAATAAGCGCGATTCCAGACAGCAAATCCTAGGCCATGGCTAGCGGTTCGGGCCCCGGTTACGGCGAATGTTGGGCCAACGCGCTGATTGGGAGCCGTCGGATTTTGGCAATCCGCCCGGAAGTAGCGAATCGTTATAGTCTGGGATGCTGAGCTTGCCGAAGCGAGCAATGCCTTAGAATCCCCCCATGCGAACCACTCTGCTGTTTGACCTTCCCTACCGATCCACCTTGCATTGGGCGACGATTTCCATGTTGGCTTGCGCGATCTCACTGGCAGAAGGGCAAACTCCCCAGGACTCGCCGTCGCTGACTCCACTGGAACAGAAGATGGCGGCGGCAGTCGACGCTCATTTGACCGAAGACCAAAAGCTTCTTGAACAAATTGTCGATATCAACAGTGGCACCATGCATCTGGCCGGCGTGGAAGCGGTCAAGGATGTGCTGATGCCCAGGTTCGAGACATTGGGTTTCCATGTGCGTTGGGTTCCAATGCAATCGCAAACCGCACGCGCCGGGGATTTGGTTGCAGAACACCTCTGTCCCCAGGGCGATGGTCGCTGCGGCAAGCGCATGCTGCTGATCGGGCACATGGACACGGTTTTCGAGCCATCGAGCACGTTTCAGAAATACTCCGTCGTTCCGGGCACAGATGGCAAGGTGGCTACCGGGCCTGGCATCGCCGACATGAAGGGCGGACTCGTGATCATGCTGTCCGCGCTAGAGGCCATGAAAGAGGCCGGGGCCCTTGACCATGCGGAGATTCGCGTCGTGCTCAGTGGTGATGAGGAGCGTACCGGCGTTCCCATCGAAGCAGCCCGGCGGGACATGATTGATGCGGCCAAACACAGTGATGTGGCTCTCGAATTTGAGCCCAGCGCGCGCTTAGACGGGCAGGATACGGTGAGCATTGGTCGGCGCAGCTCGACTACATGGCATTTGGAGACAAGCGGCTTGAGCGGACACTCGTCGCAAATCTTCGGTCAGCGGCTTGGGTACGGAGCGATTTACGAGATGGTGCGCATCGTAGATGCCTTTCGCCGCGAACTCCCCGAGGACGGACTCACTTTCAGTCCGGGTCTGATCCTGGGTGGCGCGACGGCAGAGGTCAACGCCGACGCCACGGGCGGTTCTGCCACGGGAAAATCCAACGTCATTGCGGCCTCGACTTTGGCCTCAGGCGATATTCGCACTCTCAACAATGAGCAGACCCAGCGCGTGGAAGCCAAGATGCGCGAGATCGTTACCGCTCACCTGCCGCAGACTGACGCGAAGATCGGCTTCGACGAGGGCTATCCGGCCATGGCCGCGACTCCGGCTGGCCGGGAGCTGATGCGGCAATGGAGTGAGATCAGCGTGGCGCTCCGTTTGGGACCGGTGGGAGAGAGCGGCGTAATGACGCGCGGCGCGGGCGATATCGCTTTTGCGGCGCCCTTCGTACCCGGTTTGGTCGGCGTAGGAATGTTGGGCGAGGGCTATCATGCCGAAGGCGAGAAGGGCTATCTTGATTCGCTGGCGCCGCAGGCCAAACGTAACGCACTCTTGATGGAGCGCCTGAGCAACGAGCCGAGCGCTTTACCGCAGAGGTGACTCCAAGGGATTCCAGAACCACCACTGCAAATGTCCCACCAGGCAAGGGCCAGGGTCCGCCTGATTTGCGTGATCGTACTCCAGTGACACCGTTGGCAGATTGGGGATGCTGATGCGCTCCATGGAGGCATGCTACCAGCCGCTTTCCCGGTAGCTCCTGGATGGCGGCCCATTGAGAAATAACTCCTGTTTTCTCGTTTCGGGGTTACTTCTCATAGAAGCGGGTTATCCAGGGGCGACACTGTAGATGTTCATCCAGTCGTCTGCAAGATTCTCGCGGCGTGAGATTTACGGATCTTTCCCGGCACGCCCAGACTCTTTGTCCTTTTTACAGTTCGTTCAGCAAGCTCGGCAGGTTTCTTGTGTCATGCGCAGCAAGCCCAAAAGGTCGCGCCTGCAAATCCGGAAACTGAAGCTTGATTGATGCGCTTCGAAAGAGCCGGGAACCTTCATGTGAAACTATCCGACAGCCTTCAAGGATTGCAGTCCTTCAACAAGCGCTCGTTGGCGACGAAGCTGACTACCAGGATCTGGACTTGGACGACCAAGCAGGTAACCCTGAGCTTCGTCCCCTCCCAGTTTTCCGACTAACGCCAGCTGTTCCTCATTTTCTATTCCTTCAACGATCACTTTCATATCCAGGTTTCGAGCCAAGGTCAAAATCGACTCCACAAGTGCCCTGGTTTCGGGGCATGTAAGCAGTTCGCGTACGAATGAGCGGTCGATCTTTATTGCATCAAAGGCGAGCTTAGGCAAATAGCTCAGACATGAATAGCCGGTTCCGAAATCGTCCATGGCAACCGTGATGCCGACGGATTTCAGACGTTTAATCGTATCGGCAGCATGTTGAATGCTGATCAGAGTTGCGGACTCGGTGAGTTCGAGTTGGAGAAGATCGGGCCGCAATCCAGTCCGATCAAGTACTTCCAGCACTTCATCCACGAATGTACTCCTAGAGAACTGCACACTCGATACATTCACGGCAACTTGGATCGGCTGATCGGCCCTGTTTTGCCAACGCACGGCCTCAGTACAGGCCCGCTCAAGGACGTACGCCCCGAGCGCAACAATAAACCCGCTCTCTTCCGCTACCGGAATAAACTGCAGGGGTGGAATTTCACCCAAGGTTGGGTGCGTCCAGCGGGCCAGTGCTTCAAAGCGAACGATCTCGTTTGTTGCAAGGTCGAATTCCGGTTGGTAATGAACCGACAGTTCGCCGTTTGCTAACGCGCGCCTCAGTTCATTCTCGAGAGTAAAGCGTTCACGTACCGATACGCCGAGATCCTCATTGAAAAAGACGATCCGGTTTTTTCCGCCTCGCTTAGCGACATACATTGCGCTATCTGCTTGTTGCAGCAAGTCACCATTGTCCAGCCCAGGTTGCGGAAAAATGCTGATTCCGATGCTGGCGCCAATGGTGGTCTCGTGGCCCTCTATGAAGAAGGGCTCTCCCAGCGAATCCAGCAAACCACGGGCTACAGTTTCAACGTCCCCGTCTTTCTGGATGTGGTTCAGGATTACGGTAAACTCGTCTCCTCCAATGCGGGCGAGGGTGTCGGATTCTCTTGTTCTAGACCTGAATCGCCGTCCAACTTCCTTGAGAAGAATATCTCCCGCAGCGTGTCCAAAGCTGTCGTTCACAAGCTTGAAGCCGTCCAAATCGATGTAGAGCAATGCAAGCCTGGAGTTCTCGCGCCCGGCCGTAGCCAGGCTCTGCGCGAGACGATCAGCGAGCAGTCTTCGGTTCGGCAATCCAGTTAGTTCATCGATGAGTGCCTGGTGCTGCAAACGTCCTTCGGCTTCTCGCTTGGCGCGATCCCGTTGCCGCAGTTCTGACAGCATTCGATTGAAACAGACAACGAGTTGCGCAATATCCTCGCTCCCTCGCACCGAAACTTCTGTATCGAACCGCTCTTCATGCGATACCTCTTGCATGGCTTCAGACAGATCGTGGATTGCTTGCGTCGTAAGAGATGCTCTTTCGAGAGCGACTTTCTGCTTTCGAACTCTGCGCCGCAACACCGTCGCCCAGGCGAGAACTACGACAACCAGAGACGAGAAAAACGTCAGCAGGAGAATCGTAGTTCTTGGCGTCCAGAAGGGAGCATAGCGAACGATCGAGGTATCTTTAGGTTCACGAAGTAGCATCTTGAAGGTGACGGGGTCGTCTTGTAGAAGCCGATAGAGCTTGTTTGGGTCGATCTGAGCTGAAGTGATACCGGTTAGTCGAAGGATGCTTCCTTCAGTGAACTTGCATGAATCGCTCCCTAGATCTGCGGTGTCCAATTGCGCCGTGAAAGTGTGAATGCCCGACTGCAGGACAAGATTGCAGGCTCCGCGAGCATGAAGGACCGTCAAAAGCCGGCCCTCAACCGTGACCAATTGCGAGTCGTATTTTCCCTGGAGGATGGCTTCTACCGTGGTAGCAACGGATTGCACTGATTGAGATCCTGGAACAGAGCGGAGGGAAGCGTCTGACAGTTCCGGCGAATACCTTCCGGCGAGCGTTGGATAGCCAACGGCCTCGACGCGATCGCCAAGATGGAAGTTTGGATGATTGCCCCTGATCTCCACGCCGCCACTTTGATCCTGAATGTAGACCAAACCGCTGCCGACCAACGTGACCGATCCGGCGATTTTGACGCGATGGCCAAATCGGACGGACGGCGAGAATCGCAGCAGATCCCCGATTGGGGTAGTTTCCAGCGCGAACGGATTGCCTATTGCAGGTTCAATGATTTCTATTTGGGATGGAGATGAAATGACCAAGTCATATCCAACCAGCTGACGTCGCGAGTTGTATATGGTGCCAAAGACTCCTCGGATCTGAATCCTCGCGTCTTCGAGGCCGCCCGTTGCGCGAAGATCCGGGAAACCTGGAGAGGTAGAGACGTGAATCTGGCCAAGTGCCGTATACAGTTCGAAGGTCAACAGTGGGTGATCCGGCTGTTCAGCGAACTTCAACGGGTGAACAATGCCCTCCAGAACCACGTACTGTGAGTCCAGCCTTCCAGATGCGGCGTCCTCGAAAGTCGCGGGTATCGGAACAGGAAGGGGTGAAGGCCCCCTATCTTCAAATCTGGGCGCAAGAATCACCGGAGCGTAATTACCCGCGTTTGTGACTCCGGTGACCGTCACGCGTTCGCCGACCTGAAGATCAATGGGTTTGCCAGAGTATTTGAGGTAGATACCACCGCTTGGGTCTTGAAGAAATGCATTACGCCATATTGGATCAAGCGCGGTGACGACGCCTGTGACTCGAACAGGCAACGCCGAAGCGGCGAGTGCAGGGGTCAAGCCGCGGACCGAGGCAACGGTCTCAAGAGGAACGGGAAATGTCGTGATCTTGCCGAACTCATCGAGTTGTTCCGCCGGAATCTCGGTGACCGACGCGTGATACAGATCGATACGCAAACCATCCACACCGGGGAACCCGTCAACTTCAACCGGCGTGTGGACGGCAAAAGGTCGGGCGGGTGAGAAGTGACACTCGATCGCACCCCATCGATCCTCAAGCAACACCGAGTCATTCGATGCTGCTCTTACACGACCACGAATGCGAATCCGATGGCCGTCATTTATGGCCAGGCTTTCACGGTAGATATCCCGTATGGAAAACAGATGATCAAACCCCGACGCGGGCTTGACCACCTGGATGTCATTTGCGGAGGAAACCCATACAACCCGGGATAGTCGCTCCCCTCGAGAATTAACGGTCTCTTCAGTGAGGCCGGTAAGTCGAACATCCGCGTTGACAAGCTTCAGATAATCCGCGCCCGATTCGGCGACAACCACGTCAATGTCCGAGCCCTTGTCCGCGACATTGAGATGCGCACGACCATAGGCGTCTCGGTAGGCGTCACGAACGATGACGTTCAGCTGAACTGCTGCGCCGTTCTTTTCAGGTCCGGGGAGAGTGGCCAATGAGACAGTAAGAGGTTGAGGCACCCTTACGTGGATAGAAGAGGGATGGATGCTTAAGCTCGACAGGAGTAGACTGCTAGGCCCCCGGATGGGATCGTAGTGGGATGCCTTCGTGGCGTCCACGGCAACGATCTTTCCAACCTCAAGGTTGCTTGGATTCAGCGGAATGACAAGGGCTCCCGTCTGGTCCTGGATCCAGAATCTCATCCCCGGGACGTCAACGTATGTCACTCTGCCCACCAGATGGACCGAGGCTCCGAGCGGCAGTTCCTCAAGTTCGTCGATCGTGTTGTAGCCCGAGAAGAGGAGCCCCCGCCAAATCGAGAATCCAATGGTGACGGAACCGACTAGCGCAGCCGAAATCGCAATTGCCGCCCAGACCTTTCCGCTGCCTCTCGTCATCTGGAAGTTATCGGCAGCTACGCGCGTAAATTCCATGATTTTAAGGAGAAATATTTACGGCGGGTAGAACGCAAGCGACAGGATTTTGTGCCTGCCGAAAGGAAGCCGGATTCGCTGCCGCCGGTGGTATCGGATGACCAACTGCATGCGCTCGGATTCGTCGAGCTCAAGCCAGGCACGTGGGTTGATGTGTTCGTGCGGGTCGTATTGCGAAAGTGCCATCTGCGCTTCCCAAGGAAGTGATAGCGAAATCGAGCGCGCTCGGTTGGCGGCGTTTTCGTAAGGCATCCGATTTTGGAGCTATTTCCGGTTTGGGGGTGATAGGCCCCGAACTCAAACGTTCGCGTACGCCTCTCCGACTACGAAAAGGATAAAATGACCGGAAATGGTCGTCCATGGGTTTGAGAGCTCGCTTGCTTCGCTGAAGGGCACAACTGTGATGGACACGCTCTTCCAGGAGATGTGGCATCGACGGGGCCAGTCCGCAGAAGAGTTGTGGAAGAGGCATGCCAACCTCGAATAAGACAAACCACAGACCAGGAATAAAGGAAATGGAGCTACAGGTAGCCATCGACTCCAGTACTGCGGCGCTGAACCTTTGATCGGAATACGGAGGACGCTATGCTTCATCGCCTAGTCGTGAATTGGGTCTACGGCGGATTTCTTGCCGGGCTTCTTTTCTTGCTTCTGTCACCGCTCTTCGTTTACTCCTGGCCGCCCGTGCTCGCCGCCACCTTCTTCTGCCTGCCCGCTTATATGCTCCATCAGTACGAGGAGCACGACAACGACCGTTTTCGCGCATTCATGAACCGCATAATCGCAAACGGCAAGGATGCGCTCTCGCTGCCAGCGGTCTTCATCATTAATGTTCCAGGAGTCTGGGGCGTCATCGCATTATCACTCTGGCTCGCGGCATGCGTGAATCCTGGCTTTGCGCTCATCGCTGTCTACCTGCCGCTTTTCAATGCCACCATTCACATCGCTCACGCGGCGATCATGCGCAGCTACAACCCTGGACTGGTGAGCGCGATTGCGCTCTTTCTGCCCGTCTGCATCCGGTGTCTCCGGGTGATTCAACAATCGGGCGACGGAAGTTTCGGAATGCACGCTATCGGATTGGGATCGGCGATCGGCATTCACGCGGTGATTGCCAGCTCGGTATTGCGCAACCGCCGAAATCTTGCCTGATCTACACCCCCATCAGGCGCGCCACCTCGCGTCGCCTGACAGTCGAACCTTGCTCGGAGACTCAACAAGATCGCGGTCGCCATCCGTAGAACTTGAAAAGCGCGCCAGGATGATGCAGCCTTGCATGCTTCCTGCCGCTCTCACGAAAAGCGTCAATCGGCGGCGAAAGCGAAAAAAGGCGATCAGGGGGTTGAATTGATACTGGTGTCAGCGTGCGCGAGAACGAGAGCCGACTTTGCGGAGGACTCCTTATAGTACTGGACAAAGCGCTGCGGCTCGGCTGCCTGATACGAGGCGAGGTTGTGAGCCCAGCGATAGCCAACCGGCTGATAAAGAAGCTCGACAGATAGGTGGAAGGGGCCGACGGCACCGTTAGTGGGGACCGCGTATTGCGTGGTGCTCGAACCGGCGGTGAAAGCGGGGTCGGCAGCGGCTTCGCCACGGACGGCAATGTCAGGCGAGGCGGTCTGCTTGTCAAAGCCGGCCGGGAGGATGCGATTGTCCTTGAGATATTGGGTGGCGGAGATGAGGCCCGTGGTAACGTTGCCCTGGCTGTCGCCAAGGATAGGCTCGAAGATTTCAACCTGATCTGGCTGGGTGATGCGGGGGTAGTGCGGCAAAAAGCGTGTGGGATCAATGTCGTTGACGTTGCCGGCGATGGAGCCGTCGGCGTTGAGCTTGCCTGACTCGAAGACGACGCGGCCATCGGCGGCGTTGAGGACGACGTGCAGCCACGCGCGGCGCGAGGGATAGGCAGTCGGAAGCTTGTGGCCGGTGAGATTCTCAACCCTTACCGGAAACGAGAGTATGCTGCCCGCAACTTGCGCTGGGCCGACGGTGATGCGAGCGGACTGCGACTCGAGAAACGACGCGATGTGCGCAGCGGCGGTTGCGAGGTCAGAGGGCTGTGCGGTCACGGCGAGATCATCACGATGCGAGGTGAGCATGCTCTCCATGAGGAAGTTGGCGCCGACAAAGGTGTGAAGACGGACGTCTACGCGCGGCTTGCCCATGAGGGATGCAACGGCGACCGGCTCAGCAACCGCGGGCATGTGGCATTGTTGGCAAGTCTTCTTATCGCGGTAGTCGCTGTGCAGCCACTCGAGGTAGGGCATTTGCTCGGGAAGACGGCCAATTGGTTTGCCTCCAGGGCCGAGGGTAGCGGTGTAAAGCGTGTGACAACTACCGCAGAGTGCCGCGTCATGAATATGAGCAGCCTGCGCGAGGCTGTAGCCGGCCGCCATCGCGTGGACCTTGACGATGTTGTCGGAATCCGGAGCGTACGGACCGTAGAGCGGACGCGGATTGGTTCCGGGCGCAGCGATGATGAAGTTGCCACTATACGACGAGGATGTGCCCAGGCCGGCGGCTTCAATTTGATGGCAGACCGTGCAGGAGACGCCATCGGCGGCGGCTGCGTCCTGCGGGTGATCGGTGCGGAGCGGCAATCGCGAGAATACCTCGGTTTGGTGGCTCTGGCCCTGATCGACAAGAGACTGCAGCGGCATGTGGCAGCGAGCGCACTCGTTCTGGATGACAGCACTCGATTCCGGATGGTCGAGAGTCTCGCGGCGCACGCTGCCCTGCCAATAGGGATCGCGGGCCGAGTTGGCCATAACGCTCGCGCTCCACTGAAGGCCAATGGACACGTCTTCGCCATTGGGAGTCCTGAGCTTGTTGTGGCAGTTGGTACACCGTTCGGCGGTGCGGAAGTCATCGGCGAGACTGTGCGATGCGTCAGTCTGAGCGCGAGAAGGAATTGGTAGTGCGAGGCAGGCCAAAACAACGACAGAAGCAATGGCGAACGGTGTTATTCGGCATGTCATTTCGCGTATCCTCAGTATTTCCGGCCGCACAATCCTTGGGGTTGCGCCCCGGACCGTGGCCCAACCGTCAGTAGCGGAGAGATAACGACAACCGCTCGGTGCGCGAAACCATACCATAGAATGCTCAACGATGCTTACAGCCCGGCCAGCAGCACGGCCTCCGCATCCCTTCTTTGAGCTCCGAGCATACCCTTTCGACATGCTGCCGCCTTGTCTCATCTTTCTTGACTGAGATGGTCCAGCAGATCCACTCGTTGCGCGCGAGTGGCGTTATGTCTTCCCAGGCCGCTAGTGCCATCGCGTCGGACACGAGCGCCTTTCGGAGATCGGCAGGAAGGTCATGTACGACTCCTCCGGAGATTCGAACGGTTGACATAGAGTTATCGCGAAGGCTAAAGCATCTTATACGAGAGTACAACTCGGATTCTGGAACTATCGTGGCCCATCCCGTCAGAACGGAAGTGTAACGTCCGCAGTTGGGTGGGGCCGGGGTATTAGGGTTCCGCATGCATGATACGATTTCCGGAACCGGGCGAATCAAATTCTAAGAGTCCGAAGCGTCAGGAGAGTCCCTATTCGAATGAATCTCGCCTTGGCCGTTTCGCGACTGGCCGCCATCCCTGTCACTTGCATCGTAACGGCAATTCCCATGCACGCGCAGAGTCTGTGCGATCTCTTGCCTGCGTCGGTGGTTCAGTCCACTCTCGGTGTCACGACTCCCCTCACCGCGGCGCCAAACACCGAGGGTGGCAACGGGTGCGACTACAAAGGCAAGGCCGCGGGACCGATCTGGATCAAGGCCGATACTTCCGATTACGCAGGAATCTACAAGACCATCCAGGACCAGCAGTTCACCCAGCTTCCCTATGGCAGCACACTTGTCCCCGGACTCGGCGACAAAGCCTACTACTCTGAAAACCACGACGAGAATATCGCGGGTTACCAGTTGAACTACACAAAGCAGGCGCTGGTTTTTGTGGCAAAGGGGAAGATCGTCTCCTTCATTTTCATGCTTCTCAACCAGGGCGCGCCCAAGGCGAACGTGCTGGCGTTGGGCAAATATGCGCTCGCCAAGCCGATTGAGACGCTGAAGATGCCGCAGTGATTGTGACCAGCACCGTGGTCAAACCAGGCGTGTTCACTTTTGGATTAAGGCTCTCCATGGGCACCGGCAGCACGCAGTGCTAAATGCGAGCGAGTTTGGCTCATATCAACGGAATCTCGGTGCCGCTTTTGGTGCCACTTTGTACCGTCGTTCGTTGCCTTGTCCACCTCGTTTAACGAGAACACGCCGTTTCACCGATGAGCCATTCCGTTGATATATCTCCGGGGCTCCGGGTTGTGGGCCATCCGTCGATTACATCTGAATTAATACCTCATTGATAAATACTTCCCGACCGAATTCATTTCGCCCCCCAACTTCTAAGCAGAGGAGTCCGTGGGAGCCTACCTGATACGCACGGTAAGCTCCTTTTTCGTTCACGTCTGGGGCTAGCAGCTCTCAAGCTCTCAACAGGTTTTGGGGCACGTGTCCGAGAAGGCGACTTGAACGAAGCCGCAGGCGCCGCGGACGCTACAGCATGGGCCTCCGGGTAGCCTTTCAGCCGATATAAGGTGTGGGTCACGAGGAGGTTCTTGTGACCCATTTACGCAGGATCATGCTGGAAGAACTCCAGCGCCGCAACTATGCTGATTCGACAGCCCGGTACTATGTCCGGGCGGTCGAACAGTTCGCCCGCCACTTTGGCAAGTCGCCTGACAAGCTTGGACTGGAGCATCTGCGCACCTATCAGGCCTATCTGCTCAAGCAGCGGAAAGTTGGCCGTCGGGACCGTCGTAAGCCAGGTTGCCGCACTGCGTTTCTTCTTCGTGCGCACGCTCAAGCGCCACGAGTTCCGCGAGTTTCTGCCGTACCCAAGAGAGCGGCAGCGGCTGCCCCGCATTCTCAGCAAGGAAGAAGTCGCACGGCTGATCAACTCCAGCGGGAACCTTTTCCAGCGCACGCTGCTGATGGTTCTCTACGGCACGGGCATGCGGCGAACAGAGGTCTCCAGGCTAAAGATCAGCGACATCGACAGCCAGCGCATGATCATCCGCGTGGTTCAGGGTAAGGGCGGCAAGGACCGTGACCTCCCTCTGAGCCCGGCGCTGCTGGAGACGCTGCGCGCTTACTACCGCTGGTCGAAGCCGCGGGTTTACCTGTTCCCCTCGCGCTATTCCAACCATCTCGATCAACCCATCTCGGACAAGACAGTGTGGCGGGCATGTAGCGAAGTCGCACGCGCGGCCGGCATGCGCAAACGCGTTTCGCCCCATTGCTTCCGCCACTATGCCGGGTCCCGGACTATTCCGGGTTACAAAAGGTCTGATCAACGAAAGGCTTGTGAGGGCACTTTGCGGAACGATTTGTTTGTGCAGCCACCCGGCATAGTCTTGGTTACAAGTCTTGGAGGAATGCGAGCAACTCGTCGCCAGGGTGGTAGCGGCCAGGCTTCCCCCCGGGCGGTGTTGTCTTGGCCAGGATCTCCTCTTTCATTGCGAGATTGGCTTCGAGGTAGATCTGTGTGGTTTCCACCGACTCGTGCCCTAACCAAAGAGCGATTACAGCTCGATCGACGCCTGCCTGTAACAGGCCCATGGCCATCGAGTGTCGAAGGACGTGCGGGTAACGTGCTTCTTCTGGAGGGAGGGGCAAGACTTGGAAGCGAGGGTCACATGTTTCGCCAAAAGGTCTGCAACACTGTCCGAGCTGAGGCGACCGCCAGCGGCGTTGGGAAATAACATTTCAGTGCGGTGCCTTGGCGGCTCATGTAGCCAAGCCGCCAGCACCACTACAGTTGTCCTGGCAAGCGGTGTACACCTCTCTTTGCGTCCCTTTCCTACACAGCGCACATGTGCTCCCGTGCCCAATGTCACGTCGTCGCGTAGCAGGCCGGTTAACTCTGATAAGCGCAGACCAGTTTGGACCGCCACCAGGATCAGGGCATGATCGCGACGACCAAACCAAGTCTTTTGATCGGGAGCTGCGAGCAGGGCGTCGATTTCAGGACGGCTCAGGAAGTGTACTAAGGCGCGCGTGTGGCGCTTACCCGGTATGGCCAAGACGCGCTGAATCTGAGCGGCATGGGACGGCTCTTCGTAAGCGGCATAGTGAAAGAACGAACGGATCGCCGTCAAACGTAGGTTGCGGCTTCGAACTGAAATTCCACGGCCCTTTTCCAGATCGTTCAGAAAAGCAGCGACCATAGGAGCATCAATCTCTTCGAAGCTCAGTCGAGCCGGCGGCTTATGCAGACGCTGGTGTGCAAACTGCAGCAGCAAACGAAATGTGTCCCTGTAGGAACTGATGGTGTGAGGACTTGCCTGGCGCTGATTCATCAGGCGCTGGGTGAAGAAGCTCTCGAGCAACCCGGCCAACGTGGCTGTAGATCTCATGATTGCTTCTCCCAGTAATCTTCGAAGCGCTTGACGGCCAGACCCATCAACTCGGGGCATCCGGTCAAGTACCAGTAGGTGTCGGCTACATGCACGTGCCCCAGATATGTCGACAGAATCGGCATACGGCGCTCGATCTCTTGGCCGGACCGATACCAACGGATCAGTGTTTCCACTGCGAAGCGGTGGCGGAAGTCGTGAAGACGCGGCCCATGACTGTCAGATGGGCCACGCAACCCGATATGCCGAGACAGCAAATAAAACGTGCGCCGGATCTCGGCGCCGTCCAACCGGGTTCCCCGGCTGGATACGAAAAATGTATCCGGGCGCCGAGCCAAGAAACGATCCCGCCGCGATGCATAATCTAAAAGCACGGCACGGGTAGACGGATGAATCGGTACCAGCCGAGACTTACCAAACTTGGTTCCCCGGATGGTGAGGATGTCTTCCTGTAGATCTACGTCTTGGGTCTTCAGGTTGCGCGCCTCACTGATACGCAGGCCGGTGACCGTCAGTAGTCCGAAGAGGCAGTAATAGGTCGGCCCCCGGAGACCGTGGGCCGACGGCAGCTGCCTCGCAGCCTGAAGCAGCTTCTCTATCTCATCGTTGCTGTACAAATATGGATGCGCCCGCTCTGGCCGATGAGGCAACAAGCCACACGGCGGGATCTCGGTCCGTGAATCATAAGCGCTCCAATGACGGGCGAAGCCACGTACGAAGGTAAGCCGCCTGGCCCATTCCACTGGGCGCGCGGTCTTGTCTTGTTGCGCCCATTCCATCGAAAGCGAAATCGTGATGCGTGTAGCGTGGTGTTGTTCAAGAAAAGAAGCGAACTTGATCAGTCCGGCTTTGGCATCCTGCAGTCTGAATCCCAAACTGCGGCGCATATCGACATAATCTTCAACCGCTTTACGCCATGAGGTCACTGAGCACCTCCTGGCCAAGGCAATGCCAACGTCGCAAGCGAAACCAAATCCACCTTTGCATAAATAGCCGTAGTCTGCGGGCTGCGATGTCGAAGAAGTTCACCGATTTCTGATAATGTCGCTCCCTGCCGCAGCATCTGTGAAGCTAGGCCGTGACGAAACTGGTGGGCCCCTTTTCGGGGAGTATCAATCCCTGCCCGTTCCAGTGCGTGCTTCACAATGCAGGCTATTGCGCATTCGCTCCTAAAGGTTCCTGCTGGCGCTCTCGCCCGAAGAAACACACATCTGCTCTCAGCTGTGGGCCTCGCGTTTCGTAAGTAGTCAGCGACGGCCGCGCCGACATCGGCCGGCAGTGGCAGTTGGGAATAGCGGCCCGCCTTCCCGCGCACCCTAACCAATCCCTCTTGCCAATCCAGGTCTCCCAGCGTGAGCGCCTTGATCTCGCCAGCACGCAATCCCAAGCGCGCCAGGATCAAGAGAATCGCATAATCACGGCGGCCTACTGCCGTTTTCCGGTCGATGGAAGACAACAGGAGTTCAACCTGATCAGTCGGAATGGCACGAGGAATAGTCGACAGCTTCCAGTTGGCAATGGCCGGCACACATGCTGCAAGGTCCTTGTCGATATCTCCCCGATAGCGCGCGAATCTGAGAAACGATCTCAGAGCCGTAGTCATCATCTGGACTCGCTTGCTCTGAATGGTGGCGGCCCGACGGCGCACGAATCCTGTAATATCCGCGGCACACAGAGAGGACAGGTCGGCTGACCTGTTGCCGAAGCGCTCCTTCAGAAACTCGCGGACAAATATCAGGTAACAGAACTGCGTTCTGGACGAGAGTGCCCGCTCCTCTTGCAGATAGAAACCAAACTCAGCTTGCAGTCGTTCGACCGGTGTCGCCGCTGGTCGTGCTGGCTCTGGAACAATCCGCTCTCGAACCAGCAACCTCATCAACCGCTTCAGGGCCGAAACGTCGCACCTAGTCAGATGTCGACGTCGCGCTCGCGCGCGAAGGAATGGCCCAAACAGCTCAGCAGTGACTTCCTGAGCGCCAAGCCGATGTCTTGCCAACCATCGGTCGAAATCGGCAACCACGCGGATCTGCACTTCTCTTGTCTGCTGGACGTAGCCCTCGCTACACATCTCGGTGGCATAGGAATCGAAGTACGGACCCAAGGGCCCATGCAGCTTGCACAGTTGATGTTCTTTAAAAACCTGTTCCATCGGTGTTCTCCTTCCAGGCAAGCCTTTCAGAAGACACCGTCGGACTATGCCGGGAAGATTTACACCGAACTACGTATTAAATGCTGCGAAAATGCGCTCACCCGGAATAGTCCGGGACCCGGCATAGTGCCTACTATTCCGGCCCCGGGATAGTCGCCACACATATGCCACGCAGATGCTTCGCGCTGGCATCACCTTTCCCGTCCTCATGAAGTTACTTGGACACGTCGATCCGGAAATGACCATGCGATATGTCGATATCGCTCTGACCGATCTACAGCGAGAATTCAACCAGGCTCGTTCCAATCCCAAATATCTGATACCCCAACCCACCGCCTCATCACCTCAGCTGCGTGCAGGACTTGATGGCGTCATCGATTCCTTGATCGCCACTCAACATGCATTGCAGATCTTCAGGCGACCCATACCAAAAGGCGACTCGCGCTCCCGCCTCGATCGGCTCGCCAATCGTCTATCCAAGATCCTCCGCGAAGCACGCAAACTGCGCACCCCATGAGAACGGGCAGAGATTGGCCGGTTAAACCCTAATCCAGAAGTAACTCTAAAACGGCGAAACGGCGGTTATCTCCGGATCGACCACCATACGGCAACACGGCAACTGCTAAATACAATCGAATGCCCGCACCCGATACACGATTATGCCCCCACCCAAGTGACCTGCAGGGAGGGCGTCAGGCGATTATGTCTTCCGGTCTGGGGGTTTCCCCACCCTTACGATTCAGGATGCGCCGAAAGGCCTTGCGATCAGCACGGCCTTTTCTCTCGGCAAAGAACCGCTCCGTCTCCATTGCGGCGATCTTCTCCGCCGCAGCGACGACCAGAAACTGGTTCAGGCTTGTACCGTCGCGCTTGCTGATCTTCTCAAGTGCGGCCTTCATTGAGACCGGCAGACGCAGGGGAAATGTAGAAACTCGCGTAGTCATTTCTTAATCCTCCTCAGGGCTTCGGCTGGGCGAATGACTTCGACTCCGAAGTTGCGCGCTTCGCGCAGGTGGCTTTCGTTGAAGGTGACAATGGCGTCGGCCTGCCCGTTAACCGCTGCTTCCAGAACCATTTCGTCGCCCGGATCACTGAGTTGGGGGCGCCAGCGAAAAAACGCCTTCACAGGCTCCGCCATTCCAATCAGACCATCCACATAGATGCCTGCTTCCGCAGCGCTGAGCCCTGATGCCAAACGATGCTCTGCCAGCGTGCAGGTGGCCTCGTACTCCAGCGCAAGCGCCACGGTCAGCAACATTATGGCGGCGCCACCATCGATTCGACGCAGCAACTCGGCCGATCCACCGGTCGGGCTACGCATCGCCGCAACTACTACATCCGTGTCGAGCACTAGTCTCACACCTTTATGATATCACATCGCCCGCAATGTCATGTCCCTTGGCCGGCCCAATGCTGGCCGCCTACTTTCCGCTGGAGTTCAACTCCGCGACGGAGAGACGGCCCTGCAGCCGTGGCGCGCCTTAATTCGTGCTTCACTGATCGAGAAGGACTGTATGAGTTGGCTGAGAGAAATCGGGAAGAAACTGCCCCTCGGCAGAGCGGTCAGACGCAAGCCTACATTCTGGGATAATGTTCGGGAGGCTCGACATGGAAGCGAACGAGACGCTCGATTGGGAGACGTTTGAGCAGAAGGTCAAGGAACTTCGTGGGGAATATTACGGCGAGTTGTCGCCACTGCTGTTTCGCGGACAAGGCAACTCTAAGTGGAGGCTGACAACTACCCTCGAACGGAGTGGGACCGGGCGTATGCTCTTTCGTGAATATTATCAATTGATCTGTGCCAGTATGGGGCCAGAGGTTAAAACATTTGCTGGTATAGATGTGCCCACGTTCGATCCCAAGTTGTGTGAACCGTTTCTCGATCCCGCCTTGCTATACGACACTGGTGACGTTTTTCCTATTCCTGTCTATCGGTATATGGCTTACTTGCGGCACTTTGGATTCCCCTCGCCACTGCTCGATTGGTCGCGTTCCCCGTTCGTTGCGGCATTCTTCGCATTCCGAGACAATCTCAATGACGACGATGCCGAGAAGAGATCGATTTTCGTTTATTGCGAAAAGCCTGTTGGGGGGAAGGGGGCGAGGTTTGGCGATCCGCAAATCCGTCCGATCGGGCCCTATGTTCAGACACATGAGAGGCATTTCCGCCAGCGCTGCAATTACACAATTTGTGGCAGCCATGACGAGAACTATGGGTGGTGGTTTGATTCGCACCAAGCTGTCTTCGATCTGGAGAGGTTTAAAAGGCAGGACCTTTTGTGGAAGTTCGATCTCCCTTCAAGTGAACGGAAGAAGGTTCTGGGTGCGCTGAACGACTACAACCTAAACGCCTTTTCGTTGTTCGGTTCTGACGAAAGTTTGCTTGAGACGATGTAGTTCCGTGAGCACGTTCTCAGAAAACGAGACCCGTGAGCGTGAGGCAGCTTGTCTGTTTTTTCACCCCTCGCGATTGTTCGTTCCGGGTGGTTCACAAACCAACCGGAACCACAGAATTTGAGCTTCGACCAGTCTGGATGAGTGCTTCTCCCTGAAATTTCCAGTCGAACGCGCGTCACTCTGCCCGCGACCGACCGCGTCCGATTCGACGAGCAGCAGGTAAGTTGGTGATGAGGCTCCGCCCACCGTCAAGATGATCCGGCAGCCGCTCTCCGAATTCTCAATTTCATGCCCTTGCGTATAGCATTCTTGCGAGGCCTGAATGGATGATGAAGGATTCCGACCAGATTGCATCACCGGATTCGTTCAGCGACAGGATTGTCTTCGTTGAGCAAGGAATCCGTCACTTCTTTCAATATGAGAGTGCAGGTCCGGAGCCCGATCGGGAAGACCCATTTCTGCGCTTCAATTTCGTGAGCGTTTATGTCAGCGATCAGGAACGCAGCAAGAGGTTTTTTTTGGAGCAACTGGGTTTCAGGTTGATGATCGACGCGCGCTTTCCATCCGGGTATCGCTGGATCGAGGTCGCCCCGCCGGATGGATCAGCGAGGCTGGCGCTGGTGCTGCCCGCCCTCGGCTTTATTGATGAGGTGCTGGCTGGCCGGTCCAGTCTGATCACTTTCATGACGGACGACGTAGAGGGAAAGTATCGGGAGTGGTCAGGGCGCGGAGTGAGGTTTTCGATGCCGCCGCACACTCCGGAATGGGGTGGATCCTTTTGCCGTTTTGAAGATTTAGATGGCAATCCATTCGGCCTTGCCGGGTTTAACGATGTGACACGGGCCCTTGAGGCACAGCGAAAGGCTGAGGCGCAGCGTCGTGAAGCCAGGCGTCTCGCCGCCCAGGAACTGGAGATTGCGAAGCAAATTCAGGCCCGGCTCCTTCCACAGCAGTTGCCTACAATACCAACGCTCGACTGCACGGGCATTTGCGTCCAGGCACGGGTAGTGGGCGGCGACTATTATGACGTTCTTGAACTCGGCCTTGACCGCGCTGCGATTGTAGTCGCGGACATCGCGGGCAAAGGGATCGGAGCCGCCTTGCTGATGGCGAATCTGCTGGCAAACCTGCGCAGCCAGTGCGCATGGGCCGGGGACCATCCCAAGCAGGCACTTAGCCTTGTTAACCGGATGTTCTTTGAGAATACGGAGCCACGCGCTTATGCCACGCTTTTCTACGCGGAATACGACGCGAAAGAGGGGAAGTTGCGCTACGCCAACTGCGGGCATCCGCCGGGCCTGTTGCTGCACGGCGACAATGTTGAAAAGCTCCAGGCCGCCAATACTGTGGTCGGACTTTTCGAACAGTGGGATTGCGCCGTCTCCACTGTCTCGATGCAGGAAGGCGACGTCCTTGTGCTGTACACGGATGGCGTGATTGAAGCCTTTGACGACTCCGGAGAAGAATTTGGCGAAGAGCGCCTGATGGATACGCTGTGCAGTTACAGGTCCCTCTCCGCGTCGCTGATCGCCAAGGCAATTGTGGACAAGGTTGCCGAATTTGGCGGCCGCGAGCAGTACGACGACATTACTGTCGTGGTGGCAAAGAAGATTGCCTGATCGGCAACGCGAGTCCCTTGATGCGGGTCCCGAATTTTATTTGCCGGTTGCTGTCTCCGCAGGAAGCTTTCAATAGGCGCATTGTCGCCGAGGCCTCTCATCGAGCCAGCACAAGCGGAATTCTGGGTTCCGGTCGGATAACCCTCCATGGGGAAGTAACCGCGAAACGAGAAAACAGGGGTTATTTCCCAATGGTTCACAATCCGACCGGGACCTGCGAAAACGCCATACCGGTCTGGCTCCATGAGTGCCTGGGCGTTCTCGCCGGTGATGCAGAATGCGAGCCAGGTCCAGCGATTTCTATATATTCGACGCGCAAGCGCGTGCCTAGACTGAGAAGAAACCGTCTCATTCTACAAAGACGGTCGTTCGAATGAGAGGTATTGCCTGATGCTCGGTTCCGCCACCCTCGACACTCTGGCACGTGACCTGCGGTATAGCCTGCGTACGCTGACCCGAGATCCCGGATTCACCTGTGTTGCATTGCTCACAATTGCGTTAGGCATCGGCGCGAACTCCGCGATGTTCAGTGTGGTCGAAGGCATAATTCTGGCTCCCTTGCCGTTTCCAGAGCCTGATCGTCTCGTTTTCCTTTGGCAAAATCGGCCTGGCGTTCCCCAACTCGAAGTTTCGTATCCAAACTTCGAGGATTGGGAACGTACATCGCGTTCGTTCAATTCGATGTCGGGAATCGCCTTTCACAACTTCGATCTCACTTCGCCCGGGAAAGCGGAACACCTCACAGGCATTCGGGGCTCGTCCGCGTTTCTTGCGACCTTGGGTGTGAAGCCCGCGCTAGGGCGGGATATCACAGCATCGGATGACGTGGTGAACGCGCCACCAGTCGCTCTT
Source organism: uncultured Acidobacteriaceae bacterium (assembly GCA_963745845.1). Taxonomy (GTDB): domain Bacteria; phylum Acidobacteriota; class Terriglobia; order Terriglobales; family Acidobacteriaceae; genus Telmatobacter. Next base: position 3,040,549 of record CAVUZE010000008.1, read on the forward strand.
ATAAGTGATCGACTTTGGAGGGAGCGTTTTAGAGCGGACCCACGTGTAGTAGGTGGCTCCGTCGTCTTGGATGGCAAGAGCTATACAGTCGCGGGAGTGCTCCCTGCGGGATTCCATTTCCTCGCTGACGCGGACGTTTTTACCCCTCTGCGCCCAGATATGCCCGCCATTTATGGAGAGCGTTCTGTGGACGCAATCGGAGTGCTCGCACGCCTGAAACCTGGTGTGACGATGGGACAAGCAGGGGCCGAAATGAACACGGTTCAGTTGGACCTTGATCGTCGATATCCTGACGCGAACCGCGGTGTCGGCATCGTGGTGACGTCGCTGAAGGAGCAAATCGTAGGCGATGTAAAAGGCAGCGTCTTGCTGCTGTTTGGCGCTGTCAGCCTTGTCCTGCTTATTGCATGCGCGAATGTTGCCAGCCTGCTGCTCGCGCGCTCGACCGCGCGTGCGCGTGAATTTGGCATACGCGCGGCACTTGGCGCGAGCGGTGGCCGCATGGTGCGGCAACTACTGACAGAAAGCATTATGCTGTCGCTGGTGGGTGGCGCGCTAGGCATCGCGATTGCATGGTTCGGGCTGCGGGCGCTGTTTTTGGCTCTCCCATACAATCTGCCACGTTCCGGAAATATCGGCCTTCATTTGCCCGTCCTCGTTTTTTCTCTCCTCACTTCGATCTCTGCAGGAATCCTGTTCGGTCTGGCTCCAGCACTCCAATCCGCAAAGGCCCCTGTGCAGGACGCCTTGCAGAAGGCTTCGCGAGGAGCAACAAGCGGAAGTAATGCCAGCCTCAGGCGGCTCGTGATGCTGCAGTTCGCACTTACACTTGTCTTGATGACTGGCGCAGGATTGTTGTTGCGCAGCATCCGCAACCTCTGGCACGTAAACCCGGGATTTGATACGCAGCACGTAGTCTCATTCAAGGTGGGTTTATCGCCATCCTTCACCCACACTCCGGCCGGAACTCGTGAAACCTATCAACAACTGCTCGCTCGAATCCGCCAAGTCCCTGGAGTCGAAGCGGACGATATCACGAACATGGTTCCTCTCGACGGCGGCGACAACAGTGGCCCCTTCTGGATTGGTACCGCACAACCGGACTCACTCCAGGAAGCGCCCCACGCGCTATATTTCTGGACTGGTCCCGATTACTTAAAAACCATGGGAATTCCACTGCTGCAGGGTAGATTCTTCACACCTGCGGATCAGTTGACCACCGGCAAAGTGGTTGTGATCGACAGTGTCCTTGCGGAGACCTTCTTTCACGGTCAGAATCCTGTTGGACAAACGCTCACGGTCGGCCATTGGGGTGCTGCGCGCGTCGTAGGAGTGGTGGGGCACGTTCGTCACTGGGGGTTGGACGACCCCGGGACCTACAACCCGCGCCAGATTTACATTCCCGTCTATCAACTGCCGGATTCTATGGTCACCGATTTCTTTCGAAGTCTCACCCTACTGGTGCGTACAACGCTCCCTCCTGCGGCTGTGATGCCAGCGATTCGCGATGTCGTATATGCTTCTTCGCCGGATCAACCCATCTATGGAATCAAAGCGATTGATGAGGTGGTGTCAAAATCCATGGAATCGCGCAATCTTCCGATCATCCTCCTCAGCACTTTCGCTGCGCTCGCGCTGCTCCTGGCTTCGATTGGCATCTACGGAGTTGTGTCGTACTCCGTGATGCGGCGGACGCCTGAAATTGGAATCCGCATGGCTCTCGGCGCAAATAAGGGACAGGTCTTCCGTCTAATCGTGAACCAAGCGATGTGGATGGCGGCTGCCGGGCTAGGCATCGGTGTCATTGCCTCCATCGCACTGGTCCGCCTGCTCCCGAGCTTCTCTCATCTGCTCTATGGGGTGGGCCAAAGCGACCCTTTCACGCTGTTGGGCGTTTCCGCGGTGTTGCTGATTGCGGCGATCGTCGCCTGTTATGTTCCGGCGCGTCGAGCCATGCGTATCGACCCAATGGATTGCCTGCGAACGGAATGAACGTTCTCGGCTGAATTCTGGGCTGCGGGAGAGTCACCCCCCGTCAGTTACCAGTTGTGCACTATCCGGCACGCCCCGGCACGCTCGACGCGACTTCGCCCGGATTACTCGGCTAGTGTAGCGCGATCGAAGTGACCGCGTCGGAGCAGGGATATCGAAAACTGGGGCGTTTCAGCATATCGGTCGCGTAAAACGGTCTGGCGCAACTTGCTGCGAAACGCGGCAAACCAATGCACTGCGGACGCCCCGCTCAGCTCTACACCTGGTGACCGCGAGAAGGACTATTCTGAATACAATCCACGGTAATCAGCCAAAATTGGGACTCGGGCGCGGCTGAGTTTCTTATCAAAGTCGCTGCGCCACCTTGAATCGTTGATGTCATATCGAGCCAAAGATAAGCCCTTGGCGCCCGGCCGGTGCAGGTCGTCCGGATCGATCGCGTCGCTCGTCGGCACCACAACCACGTGGCAATTTGGAACGTTAAAGTACCTGAGTCTGCGTCCTCTCTTTGGCATGTACTCGACGTGAACGCATTGTTTGAACTGGGCAAACGGCTCGAGCCACAGCTTCGCTTCGCGAGCATCGATGCGTACGATGCAGGAGAAGAGCACGTTGCCGGTCGTATAGATCGTGACGTTTTCGAATTTCTGTGGCTTGACTTTCATGCTATAAATCCAGCACCGGAGCGATTTAGCTCAACCGACTCTTCTGGACATCGAGGGCCTGCATCAATAATGTATGGCTCGAGGGTCGCCTTGTACGGGAGCGGGTCTCCCACAACTCGAAATATCTCTATCTCGGCCAAAGGTATTGATCCACGCAATTCAACATTCTTGTGCTGAAATAACGCAGAACTCACGGCGGGGCGTTTCTGAGCTGCCTCTTCGATCCGCTGAAACACACGAGACGGATCGCCTCCACCCTCCGCAGCGAGCAACTCCGCGCGTACATTGTTGAGCTTCAGGACCAAGGGCGCCTTAGGGCCGCGGGCAAACTTAAGGATGGGACGAGAAGCTTCTGCGATTTCCCCCGGCAAATCTCCGTTCTTGAAGAGGCGAAGAGCCAGAGACCAGAAGCAATTGAACGCTCCGGAACTGAACTCGCCGGACGTCGCGACATTCGCGGCAGTAATCTCTGATGCCGTCAGAGAAACAGGTCCATGGCGATTTACGGTCCCGGCAATTACTGCTTGTTGAGCGATATGAGTCGCGACTAACTTGTCGGCAGCCCACTCCTCGTCCTGAGGAGAGAGCGCCTCGCACAGAGCAAGCATCTTTCGGATCATTTCAAGGATGCCAGTTCCTGGATAATATTGCGTCCGCCCAGCCCGTACCTCTGAATCGAGTCAAGAAAGAGTTCGTTGGTCCCGTGAAAGAGGGGAATTGTAAGTTTGCCGTCCCGCAAGATTTGCATGATGCCAGCAATCATATCTGCGGCTATGTTTTAGTCGTTGTGATCTCGATAGATGCGGCGTAACCAAAGATTGTGATCTGAAGCACAATTAGGATCGAACGAGCATTTTGCGCCACCTGACATCCGGGAACATCCGTTCTCAGATGTTAGGAAGTTCGAATCTCTCCGGGCGCACCAGATAACCTTAAGAAAATAATTTGTTTAGACGCGACCCCAGAAAATAGCTCGCACGGCCTTGTTGCGCGTGGTGGCTGCTTTGATGGCGGTTGAGGATTTACAGCCACGTGTAAAGGGGCGCTGTGAATCTATGGTCCGTTTCTTTGACATAATTTATGTCTTTACGGCGGGCATCCCCGGTCACGGTCACGGAGCCCGCATTGCTCACAGGCCTCAACTCGAAGGCGGTTGTCTTGCTCTCGTCAAGAAATAGAATGTCTTCCCCCGTCGCAGGTCACGAGCACCAACGCCCTAAACGGGAAAGTGCTGACGTGATGCAGCCGCAGCCAAATCACAGGGCCCTCGGGGGGTCCCGAGAAAATTCTGCATCGTTTGCCGCCGCTCCTGCGACTACGATGCGCTATGTGCTCCGACGAGATGCATCTCAGCTTCCTCCGAGAGCGTGCTCGCGAGTTCCCGCTTGACTCTCTCCGATGGAGGAAAATTGAAGTAGAACTTCCATTCACTGTGGTCGGTGCGCTCATTGATAGAACGCAGTATTTCGTCTTCCGAGTGGTCATCCAGAAACGGAAAGCTGAATGCCTTTTTCGCATCGCGGTTGAAATACAGCTGGCGGTCGAAGTTGTAGGTGTAGTTTGCGGCTCGCAGAATTTCCATTTTCATCGCATGCTCCTCGACGAACGGTGTCTGCCCAATATTGAATTCTAGCGTTGTATTTGACGGAGAAATCCACAGCGAATGCCGGCGAAGACATTGTCTTCCGCGTCCTGCCATCAACCCCGGATCAAACATCCCCGAAAAACACGTAGGGAAGGTTTTGATCGCATCTCAGCGCTATTCTGTCCTGAGGACACGCATGGGCGAAACGGACGCCGCTCGCCTTGCGGGCAGGAAGCAGGCCAGGATCGCGGCGGCGAGAAGCACTGCAGCAACTGAAATGAAGGCCGCGAGGTCGAGTGCCTGTATTCCGAAAAGAAGGCTCTGCATCGCGCGGCCGACGAAATAGGCGCCGATCAGGCCAAGCCCCAGTCCGATCGCGGCGAGAAGCAGGCCGTCACGAATGATGAGGCTGACAACCCGACTCCGCGAGGCGCCGAGAGCCATGCGAAGGGCAATCTCGTGCGCACGCTGGGCCACGGAAAACGACATGACGCCATAGATGCCGAGTCCGGCGAGGAACAGGGCTACCGCCGCGAAGCTGGTGAAGAGGATGAGCGTGAATCGCTGGTTGGCCATGGATTCGTCGACGACTGCATCGAGGGTCTTGGGCTCGGCAAGAGCAACGCTCGAATCGACCTGGTGCACTGCGGCCGAAACACTGTTGAGCATCGTCGCCGGATCCTCCGACGTTCGCACGGCAAAGCCCGCCTGCGGCCAGGGGATTTGGTAGAAGGGGATGAGCATCTCCGGGTTTTCATCGCGCTGATCCGCCGTGTGCACGTTGTGGTAGGTCCCGACAATTTGCCAGGGGATATATCCGCCCAGCTTGGTGACACCTGGAATCAACTCTTCGACGAGCACGCGCTGATGAAGAGGGTCTTTGCCCTTCAGGTACTTATGTACGAAATCCTGGTTGACCATGGCCACTTTGACGGTGGCTGCCGTGTCTTGATCGGTGAAATTGCGTCCTGAGATGAGTTGAATGCCGTAGGCATTGAAGTAATCCGGAGTCACCATGCCGAATCCGGTGCCTGGGCGTTGCGACGGATCTGCGTAGGTCTGGCCGCCTTCGAGCATGAACGGCATGCCAAAGCCCCCTCCATAGGGCGGTTGGCCAGTCATTGCCGCAGTGTGTTGCACACCAGGAACCGCAGAGATGTGGGCGAGCATGTCGCGGTAGTAGGCGGAGATAACTTGAGGATCTTTGGAGCGGGTTTCAGGTACCGGCACAAAGAAGGTGAGAACGTGGTCGGTCTTGATGCCCAGATCGACATGCGCGAGATTCCAGAAACTGTGGATGGTGAGACCGGCGCCTGTGAGCAGGGCGAGCGCAAGCGCGAATTCGCCGATGACCAGAATTCGCCGCAGGAAATGCTTGCCAGCGCTGGTGCCGGCACGTCCACCTTCTTTGAGAGTCTCAGCGGGATCGACGCGCGATGCATACCAGGCTGGAGCGGAGCCGGCCAGAAGACCGGCCAGCGTGGTGGCGACGAGGGTGAAGAGCAGGATGGGTATGTTGAGGCGCAGGTCCGCCTCGCTCGGCAATGTATTGCGCGGCATGGCTGCAATGAGCCCTTGTAACATGGCGTAACCAAAGCCGACCCCAAGGGCTCCACCGGCCAGAGCGAGGATTAGGCTCTCCGTAAGAAGCTGGACGAAGATGGCGCTGCGGCCGGCGCCGAGCGCGCCACGAACTGCTAGTTCTTTTTGGCGTGCCATGCCGCGCGCGAGCAGCAGATTGGCGACGTTGACGCAGGCAATCAGCAGCACGAAACCGACGGCACCCAGGAGCAGCCAAAGCATCTTGATGCGCTCTTTGGGCAGAAAATCGTTCTTGAGCCCCTCCACATAAGAGCCCCAGCCCTTGTCGCTTTTGGGATAGACCTCTGCGATGTGGGCAGTAACGGCGTCCATGTTCTGCTGCGCCTGCTTGAGGGTCACGCCCGGCTTAAGACGGCCCATGACCAGGAGCCAGTGAAAGTCGTGGTTGACCTGTTCGGGCTTGAAGACCAAAGGGACCGTGAGCTGCGGTTGCTGGCGATCGAAGATACCGGGACGCTGCACACCAACGACGGTGTAAGGGTCGCCATCCATGCGCAGGGTGGTGCCGACAATGTGGGGATCGGCGCCCAGCTTGACCCACAACTTATGGGTGAGGATCACCACGTGATCGCGGCCGGCTACACCCTCTTCCGGCAAAAAATAGCGACCCATCAGGAGTGGCTCTCCCAGCATTTGAGGCATACTGTACGTTTCTCGAACGCCATTGACGTACTCCGGCTTGTCTTTGGTGGCCAGGTTGAAACTGCCGCCGGACCAGGCGCAAAGATCCTGGAACACCGTGTTCTGCTGCTTCCAATCAAGGAAGTCGCCCGCGGCGACTCCATTGTGATAGGTCTGGATTTTCGACCAGACCATCACCAGCCGATCGGGTTGCGGATAGGGTAGCGGAGCCAGGAGCGTCGCATAATCGACGGTAAAGATGGCGGTGTTCGCGCCGATGCCGATGGCCAATGTGAGCAGAACGGTGACGGTCAAGCCTAGGTTTCGTGCCAGCATACGGAGGCTGAACCGGATGTTCTGAAGCAGAGTCTGCATACCTGTCTCCCATTGGTAATGTGTGCTGGAACCGCCTCCCAACATTCTCGAAGAAACTACAGGATCTGGCTTGGCTTTGTGACCAGTGGATTACAGAATCAGCGTTTCGGTATATCGCGCAACAGTGCCACGACACAACGGATCCGTCCCTAGTGAGCCACCTTCAGCAATCACGCACTCAAACCGCCTGCAACAGCCGCAGCGCTCTTCTCCATCGGCTCCGTATCGGAATAGACGAATGAGAAAGGAAAAACGCGCCAATGTTCGATAAAAACTCGTCTCCGAGGCTTCCGATTCAACGACATCGTCGGAGACAACGAATTGCGAAATCGCTCTAGATAATTGCGAGCGCGGAGCAGTCTGGACTTCTGAGCAAGATCGAGGCGTGGAGGGAAAGAGCCATGAAATATAAGTTAAGCGCATTTCGACACGCGCGATCGCCGTCGCGAAGGCGGAAGTCTATCGCTCACGTCCTGACGGTGGCTGGATGCGCCGGTAGCCGGCGAGAAGCACACTTTTCCGCCCAGTCGAAAAATCAATCCTTGTCCCGGCCAGCGGAACATCCCGCCTTCATCCGCGTTGACACTTCATTCTCGCGATTCGCAGAATACTCCCCGGTGTTGCTTTCCCACAATCCTTCTCTCGCAGGGTTGGCTGGCGAAAAAAACAAACCACAACGGGAACACGAGCGAAGCACGTGCATTCCGCTGCGGGAGCAGATACGGTTCTCTGCGTTCGCGGTTCCGAGTGCCGAAGATTTCGAAGTAGACCCGGAACGATCAAAAAGGAGCAGCGCATGGGCACAAATTTTCGGAGGTCGGATTTCAATGTATTGGAGCGCATCAGGGCGTTGAGTTTTGGTGCACTGGGTAAACTCGCAATGCTCCTTACTCTGGGTTTGTTGCCGGCAGCAGGGCAACAGACTACCGGGTCGATCGTCGGTACAGTGAAGGATCAACAAGGCGCGGTGGTCAACTCGGCCACTGTGAAGGCAACCAACCTGGATACGAGTTTCTCCCGGTCGGCGCCGGTAAATGGTTACGGCGAATTCCGCATCGATTATCTCCCCGTGGGCAGGTACTCCGTCGAGGCGACGGCACCCAGCTTTGAACGCTTTGTGCAACAGAATGTCTCCCTCGACGTGGAACAGACGCTGACGGTTGATATCAAACTAGTCGTGGGCACGCAGTCTCAGACCGTCACGGTCACTGAGGCTCCCGCGCTGATCAATACGTCGGACGCGGTATTGGGCAGGACTATTGAGCCGGACGAAATCGTCGGCCTGCCGCTGGTCAACCGCAATATCTACTCGGAAGTTTCCCTCACGCCCGGTGTCATGGCCAATAACAACAGCCCCTCCTCGAACCCCACCGGCAATCCCACGATGGCCACCGGACTGTACATCGAGGATGTGCAAATCAACGGCTCCATGGATGGCGGCAGTGCGGCGGTGGCTTTCTACCTGGATGGCGGCAACAACATCACCGGCATGCGCAACTACGGCAACCCGTCGCCCAACCCCGACGCAGTGGAGGAGTTTCGCGTAGAGACCAGCGCATTCGGGGCGCAATACGGCCAGTTCTCCGCGGCTGTGGTCTCGGTCATCACCAAGTCGGGAACCAACCAGTGGCATGGCGGCTTGTTCGAATTCAACCGCAACACCGACTTCAACGCCAACACCTGGTCCCCCGCACATAACGCAGCAGGCAAGATCATCGTTGCGCCTTACCACCGCAATCAATTTGGGGGTGACGTGGGCGGGCCCATCAAGAAGGACAAGTCTTTCTTCTTCTTCAGCTATGCCGGCGTGCGTCAGGTAACCGATACAGTGTTTACCGGCGCGATTACACCCACGGCTAACGAGCGCCTGGGCGACTTTACCGGGGACACCTTCAAGGTCTACACGCCGGGCAAGACGCATGTCGCCGCGAACCAGGTCGATGGAACGAACACGAGCCCCAACTGCCAGGTTGCCACGCTGAACTGCATACCCTCGGCCCTCCTGGACACGACCATCTTCAACCTCGACAACGTGAGCAACACCGTTGGCTCTTCCATCCCGCTGCCCAATGTCCCCGGCAGCCTCACGAACGCGACAAAGGGTGGCGGGTCTTATGCGGGTCTCTTACCCAATCCGACACAGGAAAATGAATACCTGGGCAAGTATGACCAGAACCTAGGCGAGAAGGACCACGTGGCGGCGACCTACTTCTTTTCGAGGAACGTGCTCAACAACTCCCCAGGGGGCAACGTCCCTTGGACCCTGAATGTGAATGCCTCGAACGGTACAAATATCAACGTCAGCGACGTTCACACCTTCACCCCCACTACGGCCAATCAAGCGTGGCTCACGTACACGCGGGCCGCGGGCGGACGCGTCAACCTGCCGTTTTCCGGCCCGGCGGGGCAGACCCTCGCATCGTACGGCTCGAACTTCCTCATCCAGGGGCCGGTCTCTTTGCCCACCATCTCAGAAACCAATTTCTCAGCGACCGCGACCAATGCGGGTCCGTTCACAGGTTCCGACAACTATGAATTTCGCGACATGGTAAGCCTGGTCAAGGGCAAACATAGCCTCTTTATTGGCGGCGAGTTCGCTCTCGACAAGACCATGTTCGATGCCAACCTGCTGAACTTCGGCAGCATCAGCTTTGCCACCTCCGCTCCCACGTCTACGGGCAATGTGACTTCAGACTGGGTTACCGGCCAGGCCTCCTCGGCTGAGCAGGACTCGCCGTATACCACGCATCTGAGCACATGGCACACCGCGGTTTTTTTCCAGGATGACTACCGCGTCACGCCACGGTTTACGGCCAACCTTGGAATCCGGTGGGACATCGATACGCCTCCCGTCGATCCACATAATCGGACGGAATCGTTCATTCCCGGCCAGCAATCCACTGTGGCTCCAAACGCGCCCAAGGGCTTGTTGTTCCCGGGAGACGCGGGCATCGGTCGCGGCATCATCGGCGTGCCGTATTACCATGTTTCGCCACGCGTCGGCTTCGCGTGGGATCCGTTTGGGAACGGCAAAACCTCGGTTCGCGGCGCCGGGGGCATCTTCTACGGCACTGTCGCCGGCAACGAGTGGAACCAGCCCGGAAATGCTCAGCCATTCGCGATTCGGCCGGAGCAAGGCGAGGGGAACCTCACTTCCATCACTAATTTCTACTCGACGCCGGGAGATTTCCCCTCGACGGCGCCGGGGGGCGGCCTGTTTCCGTACACCTATACGCCCAGCAAGCCCACATTCGTTGCCGGGCCGGGCGGCGCCACTGAAGCTATCTCACCACACTTCAAATATCCCTACGTCTATCAGCTCAATCTTTCCGTGCAGCGACAGTTGCCCGGCCGGGTAACGGTGGCGGCGGCGTATGTAGGCGCCCTCTCGCACGCCTTGCCCAACTTTATTGACGCCAACTACGCCCCGTATTCGACCGCTTTCGGTACGCCGAGCACTTCTGCAACCAGTGTGGCCGACCGGCGTCAGTTCGATCCCTGCGTCGGAGCTTGTCCTACTGGCGCGGCTGCCATTAACTACGGCCCCGGCATCCTGGGGGCATCGATCACCGATCTGCTGTCAGACCTGACAGGCAGTTACAACTCCCTTCAAATCTCGGCGGCCAAGCAGCTCTCCCGTAGCTTCAGCGTCAACGGCTTCTATGTCTGGAGCCACGCGCTGGATAGCTTTGAGCCGGATGCGGATGGACTTTCGAGCCCACAGGATTCCGGCTACTTTGGCGCTCCCTTTACGGCCTCCAATAACTCTCTGGGCGCCGTCGGCGGTGGAATCCAGGAGGAATACGGCAACATGAACGCCGACATACGCCATAACGCCGCGATGTCCGGCACTTGGAACATCGACTACTTCCACGGCGAGAACACAATCGTGAAGGAAGTGGTCAACGGCTGGCAGATCTCACCGATTGTCTATCTGCACAGCGGTGGAGTATTCACGGTGACCACAGGGGCCAATAAGAGCTTCGACAGCACGAACAATCAGCGCCCGGATGCTGTTCTCGGCCAAAACCCCGTGCTCAGTCCGCACCGTTGCCGTCTCTGTGCCGGGGGCACGGTCGCAGAGTGGTTCAACACGGCAGCTTTCACACCAAACGGGCCCGGCGTAGCAGGCGGCATCGGCCCCGGTGGTGCTGACGGTAATGTCAGTCGCAACAGCCTGTATGGGCCCGGATTCAAAGATATCGACCTGGGGCTCTTTCGCAACATTAAGTTCGAGCGGGGAGTCGTGTTCCAGCTCCGCGGCGAGGCCACCAATGTCTTCAATCTGGTGAGTCTCAATAACCCCACCGCAAGCCTGGCGTCAGGCAACTACGGCAAGATTACCTCGGCTGCAGGTACCCAGCGCATCATCCAGGTGGGCGGCCGGTTGACATTTTAACGAAGACGCTGGTCGGCGGACCCGGCGGCATGCCTTCTTGCTCCGTTTGAGCGAGCGGGCATGCCGTTCCTGCTTTTTTGTCCTCGCCGAACGAAAGGTAGCCTGCGTAAGTTGAGGTGCGGCGTTCGCACATCAGCGAAATCGAAGAACACATCCTCAGTGCATTCAGGTTGGAAAAAACGTTCCGCTGAACGGGACGCAGGCGAGATATACTTGATCGGCGTTCTCCGGGGGACGTTGAAACAGAGACTTGCTGTGAGGAAGTGAACGGATGAGAGCCAATCCGGGGCAGGCCGCGGCAACGCTGAAAGATGGGATGGCGTCTGAAAAGACCGCTGCCCTGAAGTATCGCCGTTCCCACTCACACACAAGCGCGGCACTGCAGGAGATGGATGAGGCCGAGTCAAAGCATGAAGAGAGCGGCAATGATCCCTATAAGCTGCAGGGACTGGATCGTGTCGTCGCGATACTCGATCTTCTCGGCGCAAGCGACAGCTCCCTCAGTCTCGCTGACATTTGCCAGAGAATGGAATTGAGCAAGAGCACGGCGCATCGCGCTCTCATGGCTCTCGAGCGTACAGGACTCATTGAGCGCGCCCCGACCAATCGGTATTGCCTCGGATTGAAGCTCTATGACATGGGCAGTCGCGCCGTGGAACAGATGGATCTGAGGACGCGCGTGCGTCCATTTCTTCGCAAGCTCGCACTGCGGGTTGGTGAGACGGTGCATCTGGGTGTACTGCACAAGACGCGCGTGGTGTATCTCGACAAAGTTGAGCCGATCAATCGGCGCGTATGTTTAAGTTCGCGCACGGGCACGTCCAATCCGGTCTATTGCACGTCGATGGGGAAGGCTATGCTGGCGTTTCTTCCGGTGGAGGAAGCAGCGAAAATCATCCCGCACATTCAATTCAAGACTTTCACAACGAAGACGCTGAGCTCACAAGAGGAGCTTCGAGGCGCTCTGGAACGCATACGGCGCCGGGGCTATGCGATTGACGACGAAGAACTGGAAGTGGGGACGCGTTGCGTAGGCGCGCCGATTCTAGACGAGACGGGCCGGGCGATTGCAGCCGTGAGCGTATCCGGAGCGGCATCGCGCCTCGCGGCTCATTGCGTGCCGGCAATTGCCGAACATGTCATGCGTTGCGCGCAACAGGTTTCCGTGGAGCTTGCGGCCCACAAGACCAAAACTCCGCGAATGCACTCTGCGACTGTTTCCTGATTCCGCTCAGGAAGCGGGTCTTCCTCGCCTCGTAGGTGCGGGCGGACTATTCCTTGACCTTGATGACCAGAGCACTGTAGACAGTGCCGGCGGGAACGAGGAGCTGATGGGGAACGCCGGCGTTGACGGTGACGACATCGCCGACAGAGATCGCCTGCGATTTTCCGCCTTGAATCCCGGTTCCTTTGGTTTCTCCATCGGGACTTGATTTGGGATCGATCACTGAACCACCGGTAATGAGAGTTGCGGTTCCTTGCTGCACGACCATCACGTCGTCAAAGTGGGCATGAATCTCGGCGCCCCCGCTTACGGTTCGGACTGAGATTTGCAGCTTGTGGCTTCCATAGTCTGCCAGCGTGAGGCCGGCGCTACCCGAGGCCGCTGCCTGAGAGCCGAGCGCCGCCAACTTCTCTTGTATCTGCTGAGCGGGAAACAACTCTGCCTTTCCGCCAGATTGCGCAAATGCAGAAATGCTGAGCGCGGCGGCAACAGGAAAAACGAAGATCAATCGCCTCATCGGAGCTCCTTTTCAGCGCATGCTTTCGAGCGGCGCCGGATCCATGTCAGCATAGTCCTGATTCTCGCCGCCCATACCCCAGCAGAACTTGTACGCCTGCGTACCCACGCCAGCGTGAATCGACCAGCCCGGCGAAACCGCGACATCGCAATTGCTCATCACCAGATGACGCGTTTCGTGCGGCGGCCCCATCAGGTGAAAGATACGCGCACCTTCGGCGACATCAAAGTAGAAGTAGATTTCGGAGCGGCGCATGTGCGTATGTGCCGGCATCGTGTTCCAGGCGCTTCCCTTGTGCAGATGGGTCACTCCCATCACGAGCTGACTGCTCTTTGCGCCCGCCAAGTGGACATACTTATAGATGGTGCGACGATTGCAGGTTTCCGCGCTTCCCTGCTCCGTGGGCTGTGCCTCCGCTTGCTTCACCAGAGTCACAGGATAGGAGGCATGTGCCGGGTAGCTAAGCAGATAGAATGCGGCCGGAGCGTTTTCAGACTTTGACTCGAATCGGATATCGGCGTTTCCCCGCCCAATATAGATGAGATCGAGGTTTTCGAGTGGATAGGATGACCCTCCAACGTGAACGATGCCCGGGCCGCCGATGTTGAGCGCACCGACTTCGCGGCGCTCGGTGAAGAAAGACGCTCTCAGCTCCGGGCTTGTGGGCAACACCAGCGGGCTTTCCAGGGGCACCGCCATTCCCACCACAGCGCGATCCAAATCCACATACGCTAATTGAATGGCGCCAGCCTGATAGAGCCCGTCAATAAGAAAGGTATCGCGAAGGTCCTGGGTCGTCATGCGCAGATAACGCACGGGATCGGCCATCAAGATTGTTCTCATGGCAGTCGTGTTTCTCTCTTTCTCGTCCCCGCAGATCAACGGGGATGCTGCTGCAACAGCCATTGCACAAACTCCTCGCCACCGGCAAAGTTGTCGAACTGATCGTAGATAGCGGGATTCTTTCTTCCGTCCGTGTACTCGTTGTAGAGCCATGGATCGACGGCTGAGAAGACGGTTCCGCGCCCATACTTCGCGGTCGCCATCACAACATCGCCGCGATCTCTTAGCAGCGGGACTGCCGATTCGCGCAGTGAAATGGCGCACGTGTCCTTCATATAAAGAGTGTGGGGGTGATGAAAAAGTGGTTCATCCGCGGAGATGGGAATGCGGCCATCTTCGACGTGTTCGCCGATGATGTGATGGTGCAGCACGTCGTCGAAGTGGATACCAAAGCGATCCGCAAGCAGATTCAGATGAGTTATGTCTGCGTTGGGTGGATCGTTTTCCATCAGAACCAGAATGCCGCCCTGCTTGACCCACGCGGCGACTTCTCCGGCGTCCTGCTCGGTCAGGTAATGAAGATTCGGATTCTTCACGGGAATGTCGGGGGACACAATGATGTAAAACTGCGATTTGCTCAGATTCTCTCGCGTGGGTGCGGAATAGAGAGTCTCCGTCGTCACCCCATAGCTCCGAAACATTTGTCCGAAGAGGGAGTAGCCGCTGTCGCTCCAGTCCGACCATTTGTAATGGAAATAGTCCAGCTGTCCGGCCGCGTTCTTGCGCTGCTGGCTGTTGTACCAGGCATCCAGCATTACCGTCTCGCCCCGTGCGAGTGATGCATTGGACGCAAGGTCAGACTCGGTGGCGGCAAGGAGCAGGGGGCCCAATTCTTTGCTGTAGCCGCGATTGTCGGGCGGCATGCTTGGGAGGTCGGGTCGGAGGGTCGCAGCACCGCTGGCATCCACCTGAACCGCGTATTTCAGGATTCCCTGCCAGGCTCGCTGAGCGGATGCGGCATAGCTCTCCGGAAGATATCCGAGGCGAACGCCCCTATCGAGTGCGTAAACGAGCAAACAGGAGATGGAGAAAGAATCCGAATGTCGCGCGAGGTCTTCGGCTGCCGGCGTCTCCCTGAACAGCCCGGTCTGGCGATTTTGGCGCTGGACGATGGCAGCGGCCATGCGATTCAACCGCCCGAGCAATTCGGCGCGCCCTGGATCATCCCGGGGGTAATTCGGCAACGAGTCCACTAGCGCCAGCGCGAGGAATGCCCTCTCTGCGAAGTCTTCGGATGTTACAGCCGCTTTCAAACGCCGTGACGAACGATTGATCCGCTCGTCCCACTGATCAAGGCTTCTTGTAATTACAGGAAAATCCTCGGGCTGATGAAACACCGAAGCATACTCGGCCAGGAATGGTTGAGACTTGCAGGGAGTTCGAGCGAGCCCTTCGTTGCCGTGAACAGGCACCGAGGAAGCTGAAGGTAGAACGCAGCTTTGGGCTAGCTGATGCTGCATTGCCGAAGCAGCCTGGTAGTACCTCGGAGCGAGCGTTACACGGGATAGAAGTAGAAGCTGGCGAGCCAAGAACGGGTCTTTGAATGCTGTGAGAGATTGGCCGCCGTCTGCGGCTGCTTCGCGCGCCCTCAGCACCGCGTCTACGGTTCTCTGGACATAACGAAAGTAGTCGCCCTTCGCGGTGTTGTACCAGACCGCATCCAAAGCTTCGAGTTCCAGCCCGGTCCCTTCGTTCCAGAGATTCGTTTGCCCACCTGCATTCTTATCTTCCGGACTGTGGGCAATCAAGACGTCGGCGATTCGTACCGACCATGATTTGGTTTGGGCCTTGATGGGAAGGACGGCGTATGCAAGGGCTGCAACGAGTATTGCACGGTATCTCAGATTTCGCCGCGCTCGGATGGAAAGACAACTGCCCAGTCCGGTACGGCTTGTTTCAGGCAATTGCATGAGAATCCTTGACAATGCTCATTGAGACGGATATCCGCGTACGTCGCTTGCTCTAAAACGGTTTACCATATTGCACTTTCGATGCGACAGCAGATTTGCCAATCTGTTCCGGCTGGCGGGATGCAAGTCCCCACACACACGCCAATGCACTATCGAATCCGAGTCGGAGTCAACGCAGAATACCGATTTCGCGCGCAAGAGTGAATTGTGTGTCGATTTTCCGGAAGTGTCACAGGCCGAATTCTGAGGATCGCGCTTTCAATGGCTTGATTGTTCCGGATCGATCTTGCCCACGCTTCACGTCACCAGAACCAGGTCTGCGCCGCGAGATTCTGTCCAACACAGCCGCTTCCCGTGACTCACTTCGACGCGCAGTACGAATTCAGCGAGCATCTTTATCGCCACTACATCGCATGGATGCTCGAGCACCATCCGGCTGCGATCTTAGCTGCGGACGGCACGGAATGAAAAAATTCACTTGCGTACACACCCTACTTATGTGTTACAGTCTGTAACACTATGAATGGTGGCGCGAAGTCCAGCCACGATCCGGCCGAACTGGGAGAACTGGAACGGGGCATTCTGCTCGTCGTCTGGCGCCTCGGCTCTGTCACTGCCGACCAGGTCCGCGAAGAGCTGGACCGGCCACTCAAGGATTCCACGGTCCGCACGGTGTTGCGCCGACTCGAGGAAAAGGGGTATCTAGCGCACAGCATCGACGATCGCGCGTTCGTTTACCGTCCTGTTCAATCCCGACAGCGCTCCAGACTGGCTCCGGAGATATTCGTGCGAGCGGTCTGCGGGGCCCCTTCCAAGTGATGACTGGCTCCGGAGACATTACCGCCGAGCAGATCGGCCAGGGGGATGTGAAAGCCGAGACCGGCTCGGGCAACATCGAGATCAAGGACATTCACGGCGGCTTCCGCGCTCACTGGTTAACGGCCACAGCGATTCCGCCTCACACAATGTCTTGCTTCCCTGGCACGGTCCGACTTCGTGCCAGCTCGAGGGTTTTCTCTCCGGTCACCATCGGTTCGGCGAATGGCGGCGGTCCCACGGTCCATGCACAAACAGGCTCGGGCGACATCCACGTTTTCTGAGCATTTACCGAGCATGCAGCGCAGAGTGGTGGTCCTCCGGGAAGGTGCTCGACAGCGGGCGCAGAATCTCGGTGGTACGTGACATGCTTTCCGTCGAGCAAGCCGATGTGAGTGGAGGTTAGGCGATGAGAATTCTGCAGCAGGATCTTGCGTTTGCGTTCCGCCAATTGGGCAAGACGCCGGGGTTCACTGTTACCGTCCTGCTCACGCTCGCGCTCGGCATTGGCGCCAACTCGGCCATCTTCACGTTGGTTAATGCGATCCTGCTCCATAACCTGCCGGTAACAGATCCCAAGACCCTCATCCGCATCGGCGACAAAGACGACTGTTGCGTCAACAGCGGCTGGAGCGACGACGGAGACTACTCGCTCTTCGCCACAGACACCTATTCCATGTTTAAGAAGGGCCTGCCGGAGTTCGAAGAACTGGCGGCGATGGAGTCCGGCTACGCCTGGCGGCCGATTACGGTCCGCCGCGCCGGACCCCAGACGCTAGCGAAATCCGTCACGGCAACCTTCGTCTCCGGCAACTACTTCCGCGTCTTTGGTCTTTCGCCTGCGGCAGGCCGTCTCTTTATGGATGCCGACGATCAGAAGGGCGCACCCATTACCGCCGTGATGAGCTACGACGCGTGGCAGCAGGATTACGCAGGCGATCCAAGCGTGGTGGGGAGCGCGTTTTACATCAATACCAAGCCGGCCACGATCATTGGTGTTGCGCCAAAGGGATTCTATGGAGACCGCATCGATACCAATCCGCCCAAGTACTTCCTTCCCATGAATTCGATGGATACCGTCATCGGCGCACCGTACTTCACCGATCCCGACACGCGGTGGGCCTACATGATCGGTCGCATTAAGCCGGGAACTTCACTGCCGGCCCTTCAGGCTAAGGCCAGCACGCTGCTCAAGCAGCAGTTTGCGCCGCTCAAGACATTCACCGATCAGCGCGCCAAGAAGGTTCTCCCTCTCACCCATGTGGTGCTCACGCCCGGCGGCGGCGGCATCCAGAACATGCAGGACGGTTACAAGGACCACTTGAAGCTGCTGCAATGGATTGCCGCGCTCGTCCTTCTCGTCGCCTGCGCCAATATCGCCAACCTGCTGCTGGTGCGCGGCATGAGCCGCCGCGCGGAGCTTTCCATCCGCTCGGCACTCGGCGCGCAGCGCAGCCGCATTGTGCGCCAGCTTCTTACGGAAAGCGTTCTTCTCTCGGGTATGGGCGGCCTGCTCGGGCTCGCCGTTTCCTATCTCGGAGCGCACGCGCTGCTGGCGCTCGCCTTTCCCAATCAGCACAACATGCCGGTCAGCGCTTCGCCTTCGCCGCTGGTCATCGGCTTTGCCTTTGCGCTTTCGCTCGTTACGGGCATCTTGTTTGGCCTTGCGCCAGCGCTGATGGCCGCGCGCACGCAACCGGCTGAAGCCCTGCGCTCCAACGCGCGCACCACCGCCCACGGAGCATCCTTCCTGCAGCGCGCACTCGTTGTTCTGCAGGCCGCTCTCTCCCTTGTGCTGCTCGTTGCCGCGGGCCTCTTTGCGCAGAGCCTCAGCAAGGCCGAGAACGTGGACATGAAACTGGATGCAACGAATCGCTACATCGCCCACATCAATCCGCAAGCGGCAGGCTACAAGAACACAGAGGTCGAGCCTCTTTACCAGACCATCGTGGACCGCTTCCACGCTATTCCCGGCGTTCTTAAAGTCGGCCTCGCCACCTACACGCCAATGGAGTAGAACAATTGGGGATCTGGCGTAAAAGTTCAGGGCGAGCCGGACCTGAACAAAGGCGCATCCTGGGTGAAAGGCACCCCGGAGTACTTCGACTCCGTCGGCACCCACGTCCTCATGGGCCGCGGCTTCACATTGCAGGACACCATGAATGCGCCACCCGTTGCCGTCGTCAACCAGGAATTCGTCAAGCAGTTCTTCGGCAACCGCAATCCCATCGGCCATCGCTTTGGCTTTTCCGGTCCTGGCCGTGCCGGCATGGATGGAGCGCACGAGATCGTAGGCGTGGTGGAGGACACAACCTACACCAGCGTCTACTGGAAAAACCACGCCATGTACTTTCTGCCGCTCACACAGCTCGCCGGCAGCGCCAACGATCCCTTCTTTTCCATCGACAAAGACCAATCCATGTACGCCGGCGCTCTGGTAATCCAGACCAACCGCCCTATTCCCGGCTTCGAAAAGATCGTCGGCGACACCCTGGCGAGCATCAACCCCAATCTCACCATCGTAAAGTTCCAGACATTCCAGCAGCAGATCGACGACCGCTTCGTCTCGGAGCGGCTGATCGCGCGCCTCACTTCTCTCTTCGGGCTGCTTGCGCTTCTGCTCGCCGCCATCGGTCTTTATGGCGTGACAGCCTATACGGTGGTTCGCCGCACCCCGGAGATCGGCATCCGCATGGCACTGGGAGCGGCGCGCAGCCGCGTCATCGGAGCGGTCATGCGCGGAGCCATGCTGCAGACCGTTGCCGGCCTCGCGATCGGCGTCCCGGTGGCAATCTTCTGCGTACGGTTCGTCAAGTCGCAGCTTTTTGAGATCACCAGCGTGAATGTGCCGGTCATGATCATCGCCATCGGAGTACTGGTGCTTGCAGCCGCCATTGCCGGCATCATTCCGGCACGGCGCGCGGCCTCCATCGACCCCGTACGGGCCTTGCGCATTGAATGAGTTGCTGCGCCTTCGTAACAGTCGAAGAACCAGTTCGAGAGCTTTTCGGGAGATGATCGTCTTATCATGTGACCACTTGAGTCAAACGTGAGCACGATTCTCCCGAGCGAAAATCTAAGCGCATTCGATACTCAGAGTGCGGCTATCCTCCTTAAGGTTTCAGGAGCAACTTCCCGAAGCCAACAGGGATAGCGAAATTAGATCCGCCGAATTCACGCAGGATGGCAAAGTTAATGCCTATGACTTTGCCCTCGTTGTTGAAGAGCGGGCCGCCGGAGCCACCCGAGGTGGTCTGGGCATCATAGACAATCTTGTCACGCAGTACATCGCCGATGTGCCCCTGGGTCGCGGTTGGCCGGATCAGGTGGCGGCGCGCGAGCTCTTCCATCATCTGCTTTGAATCACCGTTGGATGCGGTGGCGACCGACTCGAGCGTCTCTGCGCCTGCCCGAGCCATAATTGCATCAAGAGCCGTTGGATATCCAAGCAGCACGACAGGCCCCCCGCTGACGGCCGAACCGCGGTCATCGGCAAGTGCGATCTGTTTAATGCCGAGTTCTGAAAGGTTTCCTCTCACAACAGCAACATCCGCGGCGGAAGAGATCTTCTCGGTGGTGATGGCAATGCCGTGGGAAATGCCTGGGAAATATGCAGTCATCTCCGTGATCACTGGCTCAACGCCTTGATCGAGCATTTCCTTCATATCGTCGTTCTGCCACCAGGGTTCCACTACGTGATGATTGGTGAGGATTCTTCCGCTGGTGGCCGCGAGAAAACCGGTACCAAAAACATCGATGTCAACTTCCGGACCGTTTCCGGTAAGACTTACGAGCGGGTTGTTATGTTCGTCGGTTACCGGTTCACCGCTGCTGGTCACGTTCGCATAGTGCAATCTCGCTCCGGTAGCGCGGTCGCGGAAGGCAAGCACAACATGGATGAGGCAAACGCTCTGCTCATACGACTGAATAATCGTCTGCGCCATCTGGCCTTCAGTCTCGAGCTTCTGGAGCCGGCTTTCGACTGCCGCCAGTTGGTTTTGCAAAGCCGGGGTATCTTCTGTTTTGCTGGATGCAATTTGCGATCTCAGGTCTTCACTCTTCTTTTGAAGCTGAAGCTTCTGTGGATCGCTCGCCCGGGTCGGGTCGCTTTCCTCGGCTTCATGGACCCGGCGCGAACCTTCCATCAGCTTTTGTTGTGTGAGCACCCCAGCCTGCAATCGAGTGATGGCAGCATAGACCCGGGTATTCTGTTCCTGGCCGCGGTGATAGAAGAACGAAAAAACCAGACCAGCAACAAGAAGCGCTGCGACAGTCGCCAGGGTGCCAATCCGAAGGGTCTTCCGTTCTTCGTTTACCGCTGTCGCCACCTGCTGAGCAGCGGTCCGATTATCCTCGGCAAGCCGCAGCCGCTCTCGAAACTCGTCCGCCATGGATTTGTTCCGGAGTTGCGAACGCACCCGCGACAGCAATTCGTGCGAGTCGATGGGAAGAGACAGCACATCGTCAGCCCCGAGATCCAGCCCCCGTGTGCGCTCGGCTGATCCTCCCGGCGACAGCATGACAACGTGTATGTTGTGCGTGTATTCCGAACCCTTGATTTCGGAAAGAAGGTCACAGCAATCAAGTTGGGGCGGATCAGCACCAAGAATCACTGCGTCGGGATCGAAGGCAAGAACTGCCTTCATTCCCTCCCGGTAGTCGGTCGACACCTCGTATCCCGCATCGCTCAGTACCGCGGCGATTTGCTCACGGAGAGCCTCATTCGACTCCACCACCAACAATTTTCCTGCTTTCTTGTTCATAGCATCAGTTTCTTCTGTCGTTAGCGACTATCTCTTGGATGGTCCTAAGCCTCAACAGGATGCGGCTTGGCTGAAACAAGAGCTAAAATTGGCGGCATCCTCCTGAAGATCCTCTGCTCCTTCCGAGATTAGCCGGGGCAATAGGCGTTTTTAAGGAAATCCAGGAGGTAGGCGTCGACCCCGTTTTCGCACCCCCTGCGGTGCTCGCGCTGTATTGCACCTGAAATGAGGCGCTGGGGCTGTAATCGTTGCTGTCGATTGTGAGCGGATTGGACTCAACTCGCGTTAAGGAATTGGAAATGAAGAACAGCAGGCGAACCTATTGAGGCCTTTGGCATCGGCGAAGCCAGATTTGTCACGATTTGAGTGCTGGATGCTGTTGTGCAACACAAAACTCGACAGGTCAACAGTTTCTTATCGCTGAATCTCGAATTCAATGTGCGCCGGCTTGTAGGTGCCGGATGGACAGGATTCCGCGGGGAGAATTGCCTCGAACGAGCCGGGGGCAACGGCTCGAAGTTCAGCTCCTGCCGAGGGCTTGAGCTTCCACGGGCTCTGCAGCAGGATTCGCGAGCTGCGGCCACACGGTGCGTCCGCATCGATGCTCATACTCGTCGCGTCGAGGCGCGAGTTGATGATGCGCAATCCCGAACTCGGATCTCCCGCGATCAGCGGCTGATGTGGAATCGAAATAGAGATGCCTCCAGTGAAATTTACGATGAGATCGGATTTGCCCTGGGGCGCCGTGAATTCGATCCTGGCGCGCGTCTCCTGGGGATCGTTCTCCTGCCGTGCGTCGAGAGAAGTCCCATTCAGGCCGGCAGCAACGAGGGTTGCGCCAAGTGGCATCTGCGGCAGGTAGTCGATGCGAATTGGCCCTCCATCATTGGTTACTTGCAGCGAGATCCGGCCTTCTGTTCGCTCCCATACAAGGGAAAGATGAGAATTCCCCACGCTCAGCCGATCCACCCGCACACTGGTCCAGCTGCCGGGAAAGCGCGGTGCGAAGGAGACGCGGTGACCGATGGAATCAACATCGAGACCGAGAAGACCGTGAACTGTTGAGCTTACCAGACCCGCAGATGACCAGGTTTGCTCGGGGACGGATTCTTCTTGCGGCGCAAAGAATGCACCGGAGAGAACCTCATGCAAGCGCCCCGGCGCATCGAGTTCCGCGACGGCCAACAGGGTGCGCCAGACTTCGAACGCTGTGACCGGACGATGCTGATTCCAGAAGGATGCAGCAAGCGACGCGCTGGCAAAGGGCCACACGCTGCCCTTCGCATACGATTCAGGATCATATTCCGGCGATCCGGCCGCTAAGCTCCGGACACCCCAATCGGTCTGAAAGGCCGAAGAAGCCAACTTGTCGAGCAGCGTATTCGTTCTTGCGCTTCCGAAGAGATTCAGGTCGAGCGCATCGGCCGGTCCGCTCCGTAGCTGTTCAATCGCAGTTCCTGCGACAGTGTGTCCGTTGGTCCAAAACTGCCGATCTGCATCCCAGTAGCGGCCGGGGATCGCAGCACGAGCGGCCTGCTCGGCGACCTGTGCCTGATGGGTCAGGTCCTCTCTCCCCTTTAACTCGGCGAGTTGCGCGAAACCGGCTGCAGCCTCAACCCATGCTGTGGCAAGTCCCAGATCATCGGCCATCCGGTCCTGCTCATTGGCGGCTTCTTTGTCCGCGGGGATGCGGGGAAGTGCGGTCGCCGGGTCGATCAGCGACGCGCAATAGCGATATGCAGCAAGCAAGGCATCCCAGTGAGTATTCACGAAATCCACATCGCCTGAGACCTGAACATAATGTGCCACGGAGGAGAGGAACTGGAAGGTGATATCGACATGAACGAACATGTAGGGATATTTGCCTCTCCAGTCGATTAGTCCTGCGCTCTGCGAGAGTTCATGCCAGATCATGCCGGTCTTTTCATCGCGGTAGTGCAGGACGAACTCAAGTTCGCGGCGCGCAGACTGCAGGCTGCCGTCATCGACCGCAGCATCGGCCGCGATCAGTCCGTCTCCGGCGAAGAACCAGTCGTATTGCGGCCGGCGCACAGGGTGTGAAGGCCCGTAGCCTCCGACAAAGCCGCAGCCCAGGTCTGGATTGCAGACCCAGTCCTGGTCAATAGCCATCTCGGCCCACGCGAAGGCGAGATTGACCTGCTCGTCGGGCGTCATCAGATTCAGTTCATTCGCACGGGCCTGCTCCCAGTGTGCAGAGGCCGCCGCCTCGAGTTGCCCGGCGTCGCGCTTGAGTGCAGCGAGTTCCGGTCCAACTCTGCTCCCGCGCGATTCGTTGAGTGCAACAAAGACCTGAGCACGGTGGCTTTGATCGGGAATGAGCGTGAATGCAATTTGTCCCCCGGATGGGCTGCGCCGGTCGTTGCCTGTGTCGTCGTGTGCGGCAACTTGAGGTGAAGCAATGGCGCCCTGAAATCCGTTGGCCGGCTCAGAGAGAACGTATCCGTGCAGCGCTTCATTCCAGGCCACGGACTGGCCGCCCATCCCCGCCGGCCACATCAAGTCCAGAACCGGCTTGGCCCGGATTTCGATCTCCACCGGGGTGGTACCTTCCACTTGATACGTGAGAATTGCCGCTGGCCGATCGATGGGTACAAACAGCGTTTCGCGCACGACGAATCCCGGACCCACGTAGATGCGAGTCGAATGATCCGGCCGGGTCTCGATGGCGCTGAGGAGCTCACGGCCATCGAGAATGGTGGTTGATCCGCTGCGGCGAAACGCGACGCCATAATCGCGGAATAGCTGGATCGGGTAAGCCCAGATCTCAAGGCCGTCCGCGCCATAGCCGCCGACAAATGCGCGTTCTCCTTGCGCGGAGACATACCGAAGGGGCGAACCAGCGTCCGATCGGAGAACGAGAGAACTGTCGCCGGATTGCGCCGGCAGGGTGAGCGGCGCGGCAGAGAGACAGGCAAGGCCAACCGCAGCGGCTGCCTGTATGATCTCGCGCACGCGCCTATGCGAAAGCGTCCTACGACGCTCAATTGAGTTCGATGGAGGATCGTGGCGGAGCATGGAAGTTACAGCGGGCACAACTTGCGGTAGCTCCCCTGAAAGTTCAGCTGGAGCGACTTCTGCTTCGGGGAAAACGAGATGACGATCCATTGTTGGCGCCTTAGCCATTCTGAAGCATTCTCGCATCGGGCTTGAATGTCCGTGTTGCCGGAAACACCGCCCGCCTACGGTCTCGCACACCGCGCCCACCTCACACCCACAACAAAGGCTGGCGCACCGGATAGTTCCGAACGATCTCCGCATCCGTCGGGTCCGGATCCATCGTCTTCCACAAATCCACGTACTCCTGTCGCCCGCACGCGAGCCCTGCAAACAGTAGCCCCGGCGACCGCACAGGCAGCGCTTCGAAGTGCTCCACATCTTTCTGGTACGGCCACGCGCTCTTGTTCTGCAGAAACGGATAGAGAAACGCTGCACACTTGCAAATCCCCCGCCCATCCGGCAAGCGCCACGTCAACAGCTCCTCGCCCGTTCCCTTCAGCGACACGCAGAGCATCGTCATCGCATCGAAATTGAAAATCGAATAGCTGTACGGCTTCGTCCGCGCCAACTCCTTCGGAAATGACCCATCTACCGCCATCTGCCCCGGCAGCAGCACGTCGAGATACTCTCGCCGCACTTCGCCGCGGGTCGCGCTGTCCCCAATCAGCCGCGCAAACTCCGCCGCCTGCAGTGCCCAGCAGGTCGCATGATTGTTGAGCGCATCGCGTTCCTTCTTCCCGTTCTCGCTCGTCTTCAGCCATTCCAGATAGCTGCGAAACCAGGCGTCCAGCGCGGTATTCTCGTCGCCCTTCATCAAATGGGGCGCCACCAGGCTCGCGGCCCGCGCTACCTCCACGAGATGAAGCGTGTCGATAATTCCCCACGACCGCCCTGTCGAAACCCCATGGACCCCTTGCGCATATTCCAGGTTCGGATTCATCCGCGTTGCCGGCGCCACAAACCAAGCCCGCAGATGCGCGCACGCCTGCTCCCCATACTTCCGTCTGCCTGTCAGCATCCACGCCGCCGTCAGCGCCGGCATGCGGACCGACAGCGCAATCATCGCCTTGCGGTGCTCGTTGAAATTTGCCGGATTGCTCTGCCCATCCCGATTGATGTAAGGCCCGTTCGGATTCTTCGGGTCCGGCCAGAAATAATCCGCCTGCGAAAAAAAGTCGTGCGGCCCACCAGGGCTCAGCGGCGCCGGAAACGCCGTGACCGTTACTGGCGGCAAACCCAGATATTCCTCCGCCGCCTTCAGAATCCTCGCCCGGTCCGTCGCCTCTATAAGGTCGTAAGCTGAGCGCTCGCGAGTTGCACCCGCGTTACGCGCCACACCTGCCACCGCGGCGCTGGCCGCCATCCCCCAGAAAAACTCCCTGCGATTCACGCCAAACAGCCCGCCCATTCCCGCAATTCTAGTGCTTCCGCTCTAGTTCTTCCGCTGGCTCGCGTTTCAGGTGCTGGCGTGGCCGCCGATGTCCACACGGGCGGATTTCTCCGGTTTGCCGCGCTTTGCGATACTGGACGGCCACAGACCAGCCACTTCGGGTCGACCCAACGCGCTCAGAGAGCGATCCCTGATTCACCATTTTGGGCATGCAGGGGCCGCAATTAAGGCTCATACTACTGGTGAAACATGCGGAGGTCCGCCCGAGATGAAATCGAATTGTTCCCGTAGAGACTTTCTTGGCGCCATGGGAATGGCAGCCGGCGCCCTCGTTGCCCGACCTCTCGCGGCTTCGAGCCTGCAGACGCCCTCAAGCCGCGTCGCCATCGGAGTTTGCCAGGAATACGACCGAAACGTCGGCGAAGTGCTCTCCAACATGTTCGATCAGCTCGGTGGAATCGACAAATTGGTGCGCGGCAAAACAGTTGCCATCAAGCTCAATATGACCGGCCCGCCCAGCGACAAGCTGAATTCCATGCCCAACCAGATGACCCACTGGGTACATCCGCAGGTGATTGGCTCGCTCGTTTCCCTGCTGGGCCAAGCAGGCGCTCGACGCGTTCGCCTGCTTGAAAGCGCCCCCTTTGGCGCAAAGCCGCTCGAAGATTTCATGGTCGCAGCGGGATGGAGACCGCAGGACTTTGCGAGCGCAGCCACACGGGTTGAATTCGAGAACACCAACTTTCTTGGCAGTGGGAAGACTTACGCGCGCTTCATGGTGCCCGGCGGCGGTCTGATGTATGCGGGTTACGATTTAAATCATTCCTATCTCGACACCGATGTTTTTGTCTCGCTCGCCAAGCTGAAAGAGCATAGAACCGCAGGCGTCACGCTCTCCATGAAGAACTGCTTCGGCATCACGCCATGCACTATCTATAGCGAGGAGGCCCCTCAGGACGAGCCCAGCATTGTTCCCATGGGATATCGCGCCCCCATGCACTCCGGGTCCCGCGTACCGCCAAAAAGTGCGCCTCAACCCGTGGCGCAGTCGACCGATCCCGGCTTCCGCGTGCCGCGCATTACCGCGGATCTTGTCGCTGCAAGGCCGATTCATCTCGCCGTCATTGACGGCATCTACACCATGACCGGCGGCGAGCTGCCGAATCAGGAGAAAAACTGGATTCACCAACCTGTCCACCCGGGCCTGTTGATTGCCGGCATGAATTGCGTTGCGACGGACGCAGTTGCCACGGCAACCATGGGCCTCGATCCCATGGCTGATCGCGGCAAGGCTCCCTTTGAGACCTGTGACAGCACGCTGCGGCTAGCCGAGCATCTTGGAGTGGGCACGCGCGACCTGAGCCGCATCGAGGTCGTCGGCACACCTATTGCGAAAGCCCGTTTCCGCTTTCCAGCTTTGACGGAGCTGACCACCTAACCGCGCGACCAACCCCGCAACTCAATTCCCCGCCTCTCGTTTGGGATGCGCTTGGTCACGCCTCCGTCGTAGAATTGCGTCTTTGCGAGCGCGATGCCAGCATGCACGCGAAATCGAGAATAATAGGGAGCTACCGATGGAACGCCGTAATTTCCTGCGCAACTTTGCCGGCGCGAGTGCTTTGACCCTGGCCCCACGCATCGCTTCGGCCGAAGAGCAAACCGCCCGCGCTACACGAGCCATGCCCGCTCCGCGCATCCAGGACATCCGCGTGATTGAATGCGAGCCGCAAGGCGTTCGCCTCACGGTGGTGAAAATCACAACCGATCAGGACGGGCTCTATGGTTATGGCTGCGCGACCTTCACCCAGCGTGCCGACCTGGTCAAGCCCGCGGTCGAAAAGTACCTCAAGCCATTCCTCCTGAATAAGACCACCGATCGTATCGAAGACATCTGGCAATCCTGCTACGACAGCTCCTATTGGAAAAACGGCCCCGTCCTCAATAACGCGATCAGCGGTATCGATCAGGCTCTCTGGGACATCAAGGGAAGGCAAGCCGGCATGCCGGTCTATCAGCTTGCTGGTGGCAAATGCCGCGAAGCTGCCGACACGTATGCACACGCCAGCGGTGCCGAGTTCGACGATGTCATCGCAGACGCCAAGAAATACATTGCCCAGGGATTTCGCAATATCCGCGTGCAGGTGGGCTTGCCCGGGATGGCAGGCTATGGCTCCGGACACGAAGACGACGGCCGTCCCAAGGCCCTCCACGACAAGCCGCTGTTCGATCGCGAAGCGCAGTTCCGGCGAGCGCTCAAGTTGCTCGAAATAAGCCGGCGCGAACTCGGAGAAGAAGTGGGGCTGCTCCATGATATGCACGAACGCCTGACGCCGAACCTGGCGGTCCAATTCTGCAAAGAAGCCGAGCCGTTCCACATGTTCTTTTTGGAAGACCCGCTGTCGCCCGAAGATCTGGGCTATTTCCGGCAGATTCGCCAGAATTGTGCGACTCCGATCGCCATGGGCGAACTCTTCAACAACCCGCACGAATGGCAGCCGCTGATCACCGAGCAGCTCATCGATTACATCCGCGTCCACGTCTCGCAGGCGGGCGGATTCAGCCCCGCGCGCAAAATCGCTATCCTTGCCGAACAGTTCGGCGTCAAGACGGCCTGGCACGGGCCGGGCGATGTTTCACCGGTTGGCCACATGGCCAACGTAACGCTCGATCTTGTGAGTTACAACTTCGGCATTCAGGAGTATTCGCCCTTCAACGAACGCACGCAGGCTATCTTTCAAGGCTGCCCCGCTTTGCGCGACGGCTACCTCTGGGTCAGCGAAAAGCCGGGCTGGGGCATCGAAATCGACGAGAAAGAAGCAGCCAGGTCGCCCTTCACGCAGAGCCCACTCAATGGCGGCTGGGGCGAGATTCGCCTTCGCGACGGCACCGTCATCAAGCAGTGAGGAGGATCCAGCAGCCGAAGCTTCGACCTTGTCGGAACTCCCGTGCTATTTTGTCGACCCGACCACTCGCTCAACTAAACAGCGCGTCATCCCACGATTGCGCCTCATCCCACATCGGCGTCGGCTCAAAATATCCTGTGCCCGGCTTCAAATGGCGCTTCAGTTCGTCGTCATTGAGCGTAATGCCCAAACCAGCCGACTCGGGAACCTTGATGTAGCCCTTGTTGATGATCGGTTTTTCGATCCCGGTCACAAGGTCCTGCCAGAATGGCACGTCAAGAGAATGGTTTTCCAGCGCAAGGAAATTGCGCGTCGCGGCAGCGCAATGCACATTGGCCATGCAACTGACCGGAGTACCGGCAAAGTGCATCGCCATCGGTACGCCATAGCGGAATGCCATGTCGCCGATCCGATGCGTCTGCAGAATTCCGCCGGAAG
This sequence comes from uncultured Acidobacteriaceae bacterium, assembly GCA_963745845.1. Taxonomy (GTDB): domain Bacteria; phylum Acidobacteriota; class Terriglobia; order Terriglobales; family Acidobacteriaceae; genus Telmatobacter. The sequence goes on from CAVUZE010000008.1 coordinate 3,069,611, forward strand.
TTGCGAGATCGGGATGAATCTTGTCGACCGCGTGCTCGCGGCAGAGCGTCTCAAAATCCTCGATTTTGTAGATGTCCTCGCCGGTCAGTATAGGCGTCGGACTCGCTGCTGAAATCTCCTTGAGCAGATCGGTGTAATACCAGGGAACTACGTCTTCCATCCATTCCAGGTTGAACTTCTCGTATGCCTTGCCTAACCGGATGACCGACTTCACGCCGATATGGCCCAGGTGATCCATCGAAAGCGGCATGTCGTAGCCAATGTTTTCGCGCACAGCGGCGACGTACTCGCACAGCCGGTCGATTCCCTTGTCAGTCACTTCGGTGGCGATGAAGGGATTTGGCTGGTCGCGCAGTTCCCATTTATCCAAGCCCGCGGGCTGCATCACCATCCCCGGCATTCCTTCGAGGACATTGATGCCAAGGTCCATCTTCATCCAGGTGAGTCCCATCGCCTTGCGCTCTTTCGCGCGGCGTCCATATTCGGCTGGATCCTGCGACTCGGTTGTATCGGCGTAAATGCGAATCTCATCGCGCCACTTGCCGCCGAGCATTTGATAGACGGGAATGTTGTAGACCTTGCCCGCGATGTCCCAAAGCGCCATCTCGACCGCACAAACGCCACCGGCCTGGCGCGCGCCGCCGCCAAATTGCGCGATCTTTTGAAACAAATAATCGATGCGCAACGGATTCTCGCCGAGCAGTCGGCTCTTCAACACCATCGCGTACTGCGGGCCCGCAATATCGCGCACCTCACCGAGCCCGTATACCCCCTGGTTGGTGTCGATGCGAATCAGCACACACGGACTTGGTCCCGGCTTCACGATCACCGCATAGCGCATGTCGGTAATCTTCAGGTTCGATGGGCTCGAAGCGAGATTCGCATTCTTGATCTCCGGTTCGGCCGCCGCCACCTGCCCAACTGCTCCCGCTGCGAGCAGAGCAACCGAAGATTTGAGCATGCTGCGACGATTCAAGCGTGATCCCGCGCCGTTCGGCATGGATGATTCCTCCTGAGGTTCAAATTGCGAAGTCCCATCTTACTCCCCCGCTCCGACGTTGTTCGCGCCGGACCACGGAGCGGCTCCGATTAGACGGCTCGAAGCCTCGTGTGGAACAATCCAGTGCCGAGAGCGACGCGCTCCTATGCGTCGGAAAATAGCCGCGGCCAAACCGACCGATGGCCGCTCAACAAAGGTGCTCGACTATGCATTTATCTTTCACACGTCGCCATCTTCTGAAGCAAATGGGAGCAGCCGCATTGGCGCCCGCGATCGCCCCATTGGCCGCTACCGCTCAGCAAGAGCCGAAACCATGGTGGCTCGGCGACGGCATGCCGCAAGAGAGTAACTCCACTCCCAAAATCGCGTGTGCCATCGACCTGCAGAACGGCGTCACCGATGAGGCTATTCGAAACGTGGTCCAAATCGGCGTGCGCCATGTGCTCTCGGGTGGCCCCCCAATCCCGTGGTCAGCAGCCCAGCTGCAGCCCGTGGTCGACAAATTGAAAGCCGGCGGCGTTGCACTCGGCAACCTCATGATCAGCGGCTTTCCCAATACGCTGTATGGCCGTCCGGGGCGCGACGAGGAAATTGACAAGATACGCCAGTCCATTCAAGCCGCGGGACAGGCCGGCATTCCGGTCGTCGAGTACAACTTCTACGCGCATCGCGCCATGGAAGGCTATTTCGAGGAAACGGGCCGAGGAGGGGCTGGATTAACGGGCGTGGACTACGACCGAATGAACGGCCTTCCGCCGCTTCCCGACGAGGGATCGCACACGCTCGACGAAATGTGGGCCAACATCACTTACTTTCTTAAAGCCGTAATCCCGGTCGCGGAGAAAGCCAACGTGCGGCTCGCGCTCCACCCCAACGATCCGCCCTTTCCAATGAGTCGCGGATCGCAGCAGATTATGGCCACTCTCGACGGATGGAAGCACCTGATCGAAATCCTGGACAGCCCCGCCAACGGAATCACGTTTGACTGTGGTGTGACGCAGGAGATGGGTGAAGATCCAGTGGCCGTGTGCCGCTACTTCGGCAGCCGCGACCGGATCAATCACATGCATTACCGCAACCCTCACGTGATGAAACCCTACGTGAAATACGACGAAGGTTTCATCGACGAAGGCGACGTCAACATGTTCGCGGTGATGCGCGAATTGATCCGAGTGAAATACTCCCGCGAGTTGTATCCCGAACACCCGCGCGCCATCGACTACGATCGCTCGCGCGGAACAATTCATGGCTATCCGGGAGGCGGCGGCTCTGCAGGCGACCTTTATGACATCGCTTACGCCAAGGCCATGCTACAGGCTGCCCTCCTTGTCGAGCGCGGTGGATAAATCTTCCGACAGCCGCCCGCGGACACGCTGCTTTTCGGTCAGTCACAGATTCACTCGCTTCTTCGTAACTTTGCCTTGGCCAGCAGAGCGTCGAATTCACTGCGAGGCATCTTCAATTTCTCGGGATGAGCGTCGATCCATTGGCCGAATGCATCGTATTTTGCCACTGTCCAACCGCCCTCGAACTGTGCGCCGTTCTTCCCTTCCCTGTTCAGTTCGAAGTTATAGTCGTCCGTGAGCGAGGTGAATTCGGCCGCGCTGATCGCATCCTCGGCCAGGATCGCGGGAATGAACAAGACGCCTTCGGGCTTCGCAAGCACCAGGTCACCGGGCAGAACGACTGCCCGCCCAATGCGAACCGGAACATTGATCCCAGTCAACTCCATGTCCGCCCACGCCGAAGGATCGTAGCCTCGATAGAACCCATTGAAATCCGGAATCTCTCGGTTCTCTTCCTGATCGCGAATGCCCCCGTCGAAAACGAAGCCGGTGTGCGTATGCGCAGCTACGGCGTTGCCCAGATTCGAACCGATCAGCGTGCCCTCGATGATCTTTCCAAAGCCGTCTGCGACATAAACGTCGCCGATCTGCAATTCATTGATCGGCCAACTATTCGTCCCACTTACTCGACCTTCGGCCTTACCTTCGGCTTGAATTGCTTTCTGCATATCCGGCCGCGTCGGCATATATTGCGCCGTCAGCGCCCGTCCCGCGAATGGTTTCTCTATATGCAGCGCCTGCCAACCGCCTTCAAACTGATTGCGGTATCCGTGATCGCGCAGATACTCCCACACATCTTCCATCGTCATGTCCGCCGCGCGTTTTAGCAGTGAGTCCGGTAGCTTTGGCCGCCCATCGGGAAACCGATCCCCTTTCCACTCCGACGTGTAGAAGAGGATCTGATCCCGCGTCATTTTTACCTGGGCGCGAAGAGGTATGACCGTCAAAATCGCTAAAACAACCACAAAATACGAGATGACTTTCTTCATTCAATTCTCCCTAGCGATAGCGCGTTGTTGATCGGACGGCGACCTTAGCAATAGATTCCGACCATCTTGCCTGAGGCTGGCACCATCCCATTCAAGAGCACAGCAATTGTAATGCGCATTCGCCACGCTGAGAGTCGCAGGCGCAAAGAGCGTCATAGTCGAGGAGGCGACAACGACACCACGGCGAGGCGCTGATCTCATCAGCCTTGGGCAATTACAAGGAAAGGTGCTGTCCGAGTGACCGCCGCACCCGACTTTGAGGCCTCAGTCACGCAATGCACCGGGAATCTGAAACTCCATGCCGGCGGCGCTGTTGATGCGCTGGGTTGCGGCCAGGTCGATCTGCTCCAACGGAATCTGTTCGTAGTGCTGAGAATCAAGATCGGTGAGGACCCTTGCGGTCATCATGTAATTTTGGACCTTCACTGGAGCACGACCGCTCTTGAAAATCACCGTGAGAAATTGCTCGGGCGAAGACGCGGAAGGCGTAGCTGGTCCGCCGTTCGTGGATTGCTGACTCGGCGCGCCGTAGCCTTCGTCTGCATACGGAACCGGGTACGGAGGAGGCGTAGCGCCCTGGTCATATGCAGAGTTATCGGAATCGCCCCAATCGTAAAATCCTGGATCGATCACATAGGGGTATCCATATCCGAGCCAGTTTGGATAGGTACGCGCATACCAGCTTTCGAACGACCGTCTCCGTGCCCTGAATGGATCGCGATCCCGACCCCAGGTACGAGACAAGCCGACACCCTGCGAATAAGGCGAGGGATGAGCTGCCGCGAATCGGTTGCCGTTGTAAGGAATTCGAAGGCTCGAGTAGTTTGGTGGGCGTCTGCCTTGCAAACCCGCGCTACCTAAAGCGTCGTACCGAATGGGCTGACCTGGTCGCACCTGTCCGGGTCGCACAAAGTTATTCGGCTGTGAGAAACCGGGATGTCCTAAAGAGCCGACGTGGCCTGCAAATCCTCGACTCCCGAAAGATCCGCCGTGCGTTCCGCCGTGTTGCGCAAAGGCCGGCGCGGCCGGCGCGGCCAGCGCGATCAGCGCGATTGCAGCCCGGAACATCATTCCACCATTCTACCTCCAATCGAAGTACTATTTCTGGATGGCCGACCCCGAGGCAAAGGGTACCTTAACAACGTCGCCGTCGGCAGCCGCATCTCTCTCAGGCCTGCCAGAAACTCGCTGGCCGCACCGACCTTCATTTGCTAATCTTGGCGCAACATGACCCAACAGTCTGGCGCAGTCAGTGTAGCTTTGCTTCTGCTTTGCTCTCTTCCCTTGCTGGCGCAGATGAAAGTTTCGCCCAAGGCGATTCGCTTTCAGGGCGCACCGCAATACACGCAACAGGAACTGCTCGCGGCCGCCGGCTTGATGCCGGACGCGCGTCTGAACTCCCGCGAGGTGAAAGCTCACGCCAGGCAGCTCAGTGAAACGGGCCTCTTCAAAGAGGTCAAGTTTACCTCTGACAGCAAGACGCTGCTCTTCACTTTGACGCCTTCCAGCCAGCTCTTCCCCATGCACTTGGACAACGTTCCTCTTACGCCGGGCAAAGAACTCGACGCCAAGCTTCACGAGCGCTTTTCTCTCTATCGCGGCCTCTTGCCGGCCAGCGGCACCATGCTCGAAGGAGTCCGCCAGGAGTTCGAAGAGATGCTGGCAGCCAAAGGTGTGAAGGCAACGGTGAAAGCCGCACTCACCAGCGGCCTGGGGCCGCAAAAGCTTACGGCTGTGAACTTCACAGTCGCTTCGCCGGCGGTGCATATCGGACGCATCCAGCTTGCCGGCATCTCATCCGCTATGCAAGCCAAGGCCAACCTCCTGGCAAGCGGCCAAACCGGAAACAACTTCGACACAGAGAACACAGCCGCAGGTCTTCAGCACGCTTTCGAGGAGCTTTACCGAGACCAAGGTTATGCGGCGGTGCAGGTCGACGTGGTCCCGGTTGATCCTCCCGTCGTCTCGGATCAGTCGGTCGATATTCCCTATACGGTCACGATCAAAGAAGGCGGGATCTACAAGCTCGGAACCATCGACTTTCCAGCCAGCGCGCTGGTTGCGCGCTCAGATGTTCAGAGAATCCTGTCTAAATACCCATCCGGATCTGGACGGCCGCTCGATCTATTTCTCCTGGCCGTCCGCGATGCATACCATGCTCGAGGCTACCTCGATTGCTCGATCGTTCCAAAACCTTCCTTTAATGAGGCTACTCACGCAGTGAACTACAGCCTTGAGATCGCTCCGGGCTCACAGTACCGGCTAGCCGCGGTCAAATTCGACGGGGCCCCTGACGCGATGACAGCCAAACTTAAGCTCGACTGGAAGATGGCGCCCGGCGAAATCTTTGACGAAAGTTACGTGTCAAACTTTGCGGCGCTGGCGCAGAAGAAAGACAAACCCCTAGCAAAATGGATGCAAACAGTCATCACCACCTACGACATCAAGTCCGACCCTGCCACACACGAGGTCAACTGCATCCTCCATTTCGCCAAAGCCGCTGAGAGTGCGCGCTAGCTGCTTTCCGACCATGGCGGCTCTATCGAAGGTTTTCGGCAAGCACAATCGAGCTTTTGGATGCATGATCCGAAAAAGAGCCGCGCGCTGTATGCGGTCAGTTCCGATGTGGAGAGCGCGAAGATTGCAGCCGGTGCGGTAGCGCAAGTGAATCATGCGATTGTTGGCTGCTGCAGAGCGCACCCGAGGTACTGACGACGGATCTGCAATTGATGGCTACGGTGCTGCAGAGCACGATCGCGGGGGTGAAGCGCCAGCTGCCGGAGTCAGATGTGCCCGAGGCGCAGTTTGAAGTGATGCAGCGCCAACTGGTTTTGGTTGTGCGAAGTTATGTCCGGGCCTGCATGGCTCAAGTTGGTGAAGAGAAGCTCGTAAGCGGGATAGTGTTGGCTGTCAGGCAGCGCAACGACCATCATTGAGCTTTGAAACGGTCCATTAAATCGGGGAGATAGAAAAATACCTCCCTTATGCCGATGAAAAGAATACTTCGACAGATGCGGGCTCCCGCACAATGGGCGTTCACCTGAAGGGAACGGGGAAAAATGAAAAGCAGATTCCGTCTCAACTCGCTGTCCGGCTCAATCACGCAGGAAGAACGCATTGAAGCACTTGGAACCGACGCGATCAGACCGGGACCATCCCAATTTTTACGCGAATTCGAGGAGCTGCTTGGAGACGACGCGGAACCAGATCCACAATTCTTTGTGGAGTGTTGGACACTCGGGGTGCCACAAGCGGTAGGCAATCTGCAAATTAGACTGCGCGCGCAGGCAGACCTCGATGAAGAGAACATCGAGATTGATGACCCTGGGTTCAAGAAGGATTATTTTCCGGGAGAGACCGACGCCTTGGGTGATTTCCCCACTTCGGTTCCACCATCGCCACATGTGTGGCATTTCAACTTCGGTCAGCGTCCCGAATCCGCTCAGGACGTCGCTGCAAGGATGCCGAACACGGACGCGCGTGAAGACAACATCTACGCTCAAAAGGGTGCTGACATTGAGGACACGGCTTATCCGATGACTCTTCAACGTGCCCGTCAACTGCTTGGTGTGACCGTAGCCAGTACGCAGATGCAAATCAAGGCCGCATACCGGCAGAAAGCGCGTGAGTGGCACCCCGACCGGCTCAGCGATCAGAATATGGCGACACGACTGCTTGCGACTACCAACATGGCCGCAATCAATGAGGCTTATCGCCTCCTTCGCATCCCGGTAGTCTAGTCAGCACGTAAGCCCAGGGTGGTGGGGTGGCGCGCCCACAGTTGGGTAACGCAGGCGAACCCTTCAAAACCACAGACTCCGCGTCTCTCTTCGGTGAATGCCTCATTGGGCGGACTGATTGATTTCGTAATTCTCCGTCGCCGCATTCCATGGAGCGTGAACGGGCAGGACGGAAACCACTAGATCGCTCGAGTTGAATACCCAAACGTCGAATTCCTCTACATTATCAGCAGTCATTGTCTTGATCGGTTCGTCGTGCATGTTCATTCTCCTCTCTGTCCTCGGTGCGCTGAGGTTGATTTCAGCCTTCACCATGTAACGCGACAAAGGTGGGACAAAGGGGTCATGCAATCTTTCGTGCCCGCAAAATCTGTTCAGGACCTCCTGCGTTAGGTTCGCCCCTCGAACCGGGCAAAAGCTCAGAAGCTCGCCAGTTGCGAGACGGTGCCTGAGCTGATCGGTGAGATGTTCCTTCAGTGAGGGCTTCCGTCAGACCGCAAGGGATAGAAGCAGAGTGAAGACGAGCGCCGAGACTGAAATGATGGTCTCGCAGACCGACCATGTCTTGAGGGTTTGCGTCACAGTCATATTGAAATATTCCTTCACGAGCCAGAATCCACCATCATTCACGTGAGAAAAAATCAACGACCCGGCGCCGGTCGCGATCGCAAGGAGCTCGGGATGCACGCCGGCGCCATGGGCCACGATTGGAGCGACGATTCCGGCTGCGGTGCTCATGGCCACGGTTGCTGAGCCCGTAGCGAGCCGAATCAACGCCGCCAGCAGCCATGCCAGCAGCAGAAAGGAAACGTGACTCATCAAGGCAAGAGAAACAATTGCCTGGGAGACGCCGCTATCCTGAAGCACTCTGCCAAAACCTCCGCCTGCACCCACAAGAAGTGTGATGGTGGCTGTTGGCGCGAGACACTCGTTGCAGAAGCGTTGGATGGTCTGCCGATCGAATCCTCGCATTTTTCCAAGCGTGACAAAACTGAAGAGCACGCCGATCAGCAATGCCATATCGTCGTTGCCCACCAGGCGCAATCCCTGATTCAGCATGGAGGTCTGCGCGGGCTGCGCGTTGGCCCAGCTACCGATCAGCATGAGACCGACCGGAAGCAGAATTGTCGCCAGCGTGAGTCTGAATCCGGGCAGGCTGCGTTCCGCGCCGTGTTCCACAAACTCGGCGCCGATAGCATTTTCCGGCGCGAGCTGGACATGCCTTGCGATCAGCTTGGAGTAGAGCGGGCCGGCAATCACGGCGGTAGGGATGCCAACCAGCAAGGCATAAAAAATCGTGCGCCCGACGTCGGCTTTGTAGATTGAAACCGCGAGCAGCGCCGCGGGATGAGGCGGCACCAAACCGTGCACCACCGAAAGGCCCGCAGCCATCGGAAGGCCGACCAGGATGAGAGATGTTCCAGTGCGTCGAGCCACGGTGAAGGCTATCGGCACCAGCAATACAAAGCCTACCTCAAAGAATGCCGGCAGGCCCACAACCAATCCAATGACCATCATTGCCCAGTGCACGCGCTTTTCGCCAAAGAGACCGACAAGTGTGTGTGCAATCTGGTCCGCGCCACCCGACTCAGCCATCATCTTGCCAAGCATCGTTCCCAGCGCAACAATGATCGCGATGTGGCCAAGCGTTCCTCCCATGCCGGCTTCAAAAGAGTGGATCACCTGGGAAACCGGCATGCCTGCGGAGAGAGCCAGTGCTAACGAGACCAGAAATAATGTTAAAAAAGGATTCAGCCGGACAACGGCAATGAGCAGGATCAGACAAACGACCGCCAGGAGGGCCGCAACGAGCAAAAAAATGCTGTGAGGATCGATCATTGGATTGCGAAAATTGTCAGACTTCTTGTTTCAGGATTCTATGTCACTGGGCGCCACCATTGGATTCAGGAGGCCGGACTCTTGTAAGCCACGCAATCAATCTCAATCTTGCAGTCCACAACCATGCTGGAGGTTACACAAGACCGAGCAGGAGGATGTCCTCCGAAAAATTCCTTGAACACCATATTGAAGGAACCGAAATCGCGCGGATCATCAAGCCAGACGCCGCAACGCACTACGTGCTCCGGCCCATATCCTGCCTCTTCCAGGACCGACAGGAGATTGCGAATGGCTTGTCGGGCTTGCACGGCAATGCTTCCCGCCACCATTTCGCCGTCGACCATCGGAACCTGGCCTGACACATAAAGCCACCCATCCGCCTCCACTGCGCGCGCAAATGGAAGGTGCTGTCCGCCTGTTCCCGTGCCACCTTCGACCCCATATCGTCTGATCTTCACCGCGTATCCTCCGCCTTCGATCTATCACTGCACCCATGTTGTTCTTGCTCGCCTGAGGAACCGCCCCGCGCGTCGTCCCGTGAACCCTTCGGGATTGTAGGTGAGAACCCCATTCACCCACACGCCCTTAATTCCAACGGCAGTCTGCACTGGTTCGCTGAAGGTTGCGGTGTCGATGATGGCTTTAGGATCAAAGAGAACCAGGTCGGCCCAATACCCTTCGCGGATCAACCCGCGGTCCGCGAGCCCGAATCTTTGTGCCGGCAATCCAGTCATCTTGCGAATCGCATCAGAGAGCGAGATCAGTCTCTCATCACGGCAATAGTGGCCAAGCACACGCGGGAAGGTTCCCCAAAGGCGCGGATGAGGGCGCGGATCGCAAGGAAGCCCGTCAGACCCGATCATGGTCGCGGGGTGCGCAAGAATGCTTCGCAGGTCCTCCTCGGAGATGCTGTGATAAATCGCTCCCGCCGGCTGCAGCAGGCGTGCCGCTTCCAGCTGCGTCAGGTTCCACGCCTCGGCAATTGCGCCGAGCGACTTTCCCCCCATCTCCGGATGCGGCGTGCTCCACGTGACGGTAATTTCAATGCGGGGATCCACCTGGCGTAAATCGAGTGTGCTCGACCCGGCAGCGTAGGGATAACAATCGCAGGCTGCCGGCTGGGTTTTCCGTGCTTCATCAAATAAGTCGAGAACCTCATTGCTACGGCCCCAGTTAGCGATCCCAGCGCACTTTAGATGCGAAATCACCACCGGCACGCTCCGTGCGCGTCCGATGTCGAATGCCTCCCGCATCGCGTCCAGGACCGTCTCGGCCTCGGAGCGCATGTGAGTTACATACAGACCACCGAAGGAAGTAAGAGGCCGCGCCAGCTCGAGCACCTCCTCGGTCGGAGCAGCATTTGCAGACAGGTAGGCGAGTCCGGAGCTCAGTCCAAGCGCTCCGCCCGCGAGCGCATCAGTCAATTGCGCACGCATCGCGGAAATCTCATCCGGAGTCGCCGCCCGATCGAGTTGCTCCATGTGATTGTTGCGTAGCGCGGTATGGCCAACCAAGGCGCCGACATTGACGGCGGGACCGGTCGTTTCAATCGCTGCGAGATAAGCGGCAAAAGTTGGATAAACGAATTCCGTCGAGTCGCCCAGCAGATTCATTGGGTCAGGTAATCCTCTGTGCAACTGGACAGGCGAGGCGCTGATCCCGCAATTGCCCACGATCACCGTCGTCACCCCTTGCGAAACCTTGGCCAACATGCCGGGGTTGCGAATCAACTCGATATCGTCGTGCGTGTGGGTATCAATGAATCCGGGGGAAAGTGCGAGTCCCTGCGCGTCCACAACGGATTCTGCGCGGAACTGCAGATCTGTCCCAATTGCGCAAATCCGCCCGTCGCGAATCGCGATGTCCAGTATTTTGGAATCAGCGCCGCTACCGTCCAGAACGCTCGCATCTTTGATCAGGGTTTCGCAGAGGACCATCTTGGCTGGTTCAAACTATAGACTAGTTGTGTTGTACGCTCCAACCTTGAACCCTCGCCCATCCGCGCTATGAAATCAAACTCATCCATCGACCGAAATACTCAGAATGTAGAAGTCATCTCCGCGGTTCAACCCCTGAACAAGGGAATCGGCTTTCTTGAGCGCGCCGCCACGCCTGCGGAGATCGCCGGGCTCGGTTGGAACCTGCTGCGCGAAGATCTGAGTTTGCCGACAGCGGTCTTGTACTTGGAAAAACTGCGGCACAATCTGGATTGGATGCAGAAGTTCATTGACGCCTACGGAGTCTGCCTGGCGCCGCATGGAAAGACGACGATGGCGCCGCGTCTTTTCAAGATGCAGCTCGATTCCGGCTCCTGGGGAATCACCCTCGCGACCGCGCATCAGACTGCAGTAGCACACGCCCATCGTGTGCGTCGTGTCCTGATGGCCAATCAGTTGGTCGGAAGAGAGAATATGGCGATTGTCGCGAGACTGCTGCGCGACCCGGACTTCGAATTCTACTGTCTCGTGGATTCGGTTGCGAACATCGACCAACTGGGTCACGCATTTTCCGGTCTGGCAAGACCTCTCCCGGTATTGCTTGAGCTGGGCGCAAAAGGCGGTCGAACCGGGGTTCGGGACGAGGAACAGTTGCATGCCGTGTTAGACGCATTGTCTCGCTGGAGCGGCACTATTGCATTGAGCGGAGTCGAGATCTACGAAGGAGTCTTGAGCGACGAAGCCGCAATCCGTGCGTTCCTGGAACGTGCAGTTGAGGTCACGAGGAGGTTGACCGCCGAAGAACGGTTTCAGCGCGCTCCGATCATTCTTTCCGGTGCCGGCTCGGCATGGTACGACGTCGTCGCCGAAGTTTTTTCTGCCGCTGCTCTACTGGGTTCGGTTGAAATCGTTCTTCGGCCCGGCTGCTACCTCACCCACGACGTCGGAGCCTATCGCCAGGCCCAGGAGCGAATTCTTCAGCGAAATCCGATTGCGCACAAGATGCATGCGGGTCTCGTGCCCGCACTTCACGTGTGGGCCTATGTCCAATCGATTCCCGAGAGCAACCAGGCGATCGTTGCCTTGGGTAAGCGGGACGCCGCGTTCGACGCGGGCTTGCCTGTTCCTGTGTTGCATTACAGGCCCGCGGATGCCGCCCCGAAACCCGTACCGTCGCACTGGTCCATCACTCGGATCATGGACCAGCATGCCTTTCTGCAGATTGCTGCGGACGACGATCTCCGCGTCGGAGACATGGTCGCCTTCGATATTTCGCATCCTTGCCTTACCTTCGACAAGTGGCGCGCGTTGCCCATTCTTGACGTGGAATACAACGTGGTCGATATCGCACAAACCTTCTTCTGAGGCCGCCAATTCCAAACCGGGCTTCAGTAAACGATGACGGGCTGCACGGATCTCTCCGGGCGCATCATAAATCTCAAAATAGCGCTTCTCTTCAAGACTCAACGCTAGTGGCCGGCCGCAGCTTGCTCAAGCAATTCCACCGGCGGCACCACCACATCGAGCAAAACCGCCTCAGGTTTTTCTGCATCCTTGAGAGTTTGCAGATCCCTTTCCAATGTGGCAGCATCCGGCGCACGATGGTTCTTCATCTCGTCGAGGGCCTTGAGCCCGATCGCAGCTACATGCGACAACGTCTGCGAAACCGGAATCAATTCGGCCGTAACTTCCGAGCGTCCGAGCAGAGGCTGCAGCTTTGCGTCATTGTCTCGCCACTGGACGAGCCAATCTTTCTCTTCCTGCCACTGCTCGGGCGAGGCTTGGCCGGCGATGATCTGCTTGGTGAGATAGGCAAATCGGCGCGCTCTTTCGCTCTCCGGTGGAACAGCATCCACAAGCCGATTGAGCGGCGTGGTGGAGTCGTACTGCTTCAGCTGCCCGCGCTCGTAGCCCTCGGGAGGCTGAACGGCGGTGGCGAGAATCTCCAGCGCTTTTGGATTCGGATTGCCGCTCATCCTCTCGATCATCAGATCGGTCGAAGACAAATGGTGCAGGCCGTAATACTGAAGTCTTTGCGAGACCTCAGCGAGCCGCTCATACATTGATTCAACATCCCGAACCTCCTGCGGCGACCAGAGCCGTTCCGCGATCGCCGCCGTGCGCGGCCAAATGCGGCTGTCGACATTCTCCGGAGTCACGAACTCGCTCCACATCGTCGCTTCTCCGCCCAGGACCCGAGCCTTCTGTTCCGGGGTCAATGAAGCTCCCTCGCCTGCCAATGGATCGGCGAGATAATGCTGCGCTGCCGACTGGTTCAGGTCGATGTAGTAGCCGGTTGAAAGCAGGCCGCGGTTTCCCTGCCGCGCTGCTGCTGCCAACGCCGTCGGGCCGCGCCAGGATTGGATGACAACGTCCTTCGGCGTGTCCGGTTGCAGCACCTCGTCCCAGCCCTCCATGATCTTGTGATGGGATGCGACCAGCGTCTGCACCCGCGCCGTGAAATAGGACTGCAGAGCAGCGTTGTCTTTCAGTCCGTGCACCTTCTTGAAGGTCTGAATGCGCGCGTTCGCGTCCCATTCCTTTCCATTGCACTCGTCACCGCCTATATGGAAGTAAGCGTCGGGAAAGAGCGCGCTCATCTCGCCGATGAACCGATCGAGGAACTGATAGGTGCTTTCGCGCGTCGGGTCCATCGCGGGATCGAAGACGCCCCATTTGGTTTCGATGTAGTAGGGACCTTTTCCGCTTGCCAGTTGCGGATAACCGGCAAACCATGAGGTCGTATGGCAGGGCATGTCGAATTCGGGAACCACGCGGATTCCGCGGTTCTTGGCATACTCGATCACTCCGCGGATCTGTTGCTGCGTGTAGTAGAGGCCGTTCGAACCGTCCTTCTGCAGCATGGGAAAAAGCTTGCTTTCGACACGGAAGCCCTGGTTCTCCGACAGATGCCAGTGAAACACGTTCAGCTTCACGGCCTCCATCCCATCCAGATTGCGCTCGATGACCGGGATCGTCATGAAATGCCTGCCGGCATCGATCATCAGTCCGCGCCACGGAAAGCGCGGCTGATCGTCAATCGTAACGACAGGCGCGGCGAAGCCTTGCGGCGTAATTCTGACCAGTTGCAGAAACGTCTGCAATCCATGCAAAACGCCGAGGGGATTCGGAGCCGTCAACACAACGCGGCTCGGTTTGATTTCCAGATGATAGGTCTCGTCCTCGCCCAACCGCTCCACAGGAGCGCTCGCTCCAGCAGTTTGAATGACGAACTTTGCCTGGTCGGATTGAACGTCCTGTCTAAACGGAATGCCGGTTTCTCGCGCCAGAGTGCCAAGGAACCGTTCGCGGGCAGTCACAAGACGCGGCTCTTTGTAGCCCTCGAACGCCACGCCGAAGGTTCCATCAATGGAAAACTGTCCGCTGCCCGCAACCAGATGGGCAGGCATAGGCATCAGCGCAAGTGCGGCGCCGGGCGCTTCTGCGTTAAGTTTTAGGAGTTGGATACTCAAGGCAATCAGGAGAAAAAATGGCGCGATGTATCGCATTTTGAGAGCCCTCAAAGCGTTCCTCCGGAATTCGTTTTACAGCAGGAGTCCCTATTTAACGAACGATTTATCATAACCGGCGCATCTGAGGCAGGCCCATTCGATGACTTCTTCCATCGACCCATTCAGCCAATCCATTTCTGGCCAACGCATGCGGAAAGAAGATGGCGCTCGGTATCGCTGCGCTCCGGGAAAAACATCGCGAGAAATGATGACGCGTCGTTGGGGGGCGGGAAACTTGCATCTAAATCGATACGAGGTTTTTTGGATTGACTACGGTTCGCGAACAGGTCAAGACGCAGGCAAAACCCTTCCATCGAAGTGTATGGTTCTGGCCGATTCTTTCGCTTGTGCTGCTGGGTGTGGCACTCCTGTTGCCCCTTCAAATCCTGGTTGACAGAGCTGCACCGATCGTCAAGGGCCGAGTGATTCACGTTCTCAGCGTGGAATTCAACAGCAAGGTGGAACTTGACGATCTGCAGGTATCCGTCTGGCACGGCCTCAATATCTCCGGAGCCGGGCTTCGCATCTTCCCGTCACACAGTGGGATGGCCACGGAGCCGCTGATCGCTGTCAAGAAGTTCGACTTCCACTCTGCAATCGTGGGGCTACTGCTTAAGCCGGCACACGTGGGGACGGTGTATGTGCACGGCCTTGTCATCACGATTCCGCCAAAATCGATGCACGCCGGGCGGCAGGGGCACTCACGACTCTTCACCAAGATGGAATTCGTAGTGGACCAAACGATATGCGACGACTCGCGCTTGATTATCGGAACGTCCAAACCGAACAAGGATCCGCTTGTCTTTGAGATGACGCACATTGTTTTCCATGGTGTCGGCCGAAACTCGCCCTGGGACTATGACGCTGCCCTGACCAACGCAATCCCGAAGGGAAATATTCGCACATCCGGAACGTTTGGACCGTTGGACACGGAGAGCCCGGGCGACTCAAACGTGAACGGAAAGTACGTTTTCGACCAGGCCGATCTGAGTACGATTCGGGGAATCGGCGGCATCCTTCACTCCGTCGGCACGTTTGATGGACAACTGAGCCGGATCGACGCAAGGGGTTCAACCGATACACCAGACTTTTCCCTCGATACCGCCAATCGGCCGATGCCGCTTTCGACCACTTTCTCAGCGACCATTGATGGAATGACTGGCGACACCTATCTCAATAAAGTAGATGCCAAACTGGCCGAGTCAACCTTTTCATGCAAAGGCTGGATCGTGAACGAAAAGGGCAAGGGGCACACGATCGATCTTGACGTAGATGTCCCAGCCGGAAGGATTGAGGATTTCCTCGAGCTTGCCGTCAAAACAACGCCGCCCGTGATCTCGGGCGTGATTCAGTCGAAGACTAATTTACATATCGGACCCGGTACGGAAAGTGTAAGTCAAAAACTAGACATGAGGGGCGAATTCACCGTTCGGGATATCCACTTCACCAATCCATCAGTGGAGGACAAAGTGGACAGGATGAGCCTGCGGGCAAAGGGCGACCCGCAGGAGGCGAAGCCGGGGGCGCCTGACGTTCAATCAACAATGGCGGGGCATTTTGAGATGAATGATGGAAGATTGAACATTCCTGATCTGGACTACGACTTACCCGGCGCTACTGTTCATCTCTCCGGCGTGTATACACTCGATGGCAAACAATTCGATTTCACGGGTAAAGTGCGGACGAAGGCGGATCTGTCGCACATGGTCGCGTCGAAGTGGAAGAGCATCCTCCTCAAGCCGATTGACCCCTGGTTTCGCAAGCACGGCGCCGGCGCCGAGATACCGGTCAAGATATCGGGAACCGGAGGCACTCCACACTTCGGTCTGAATCTTGGCGGAGAGAAAGAAAAATGAGTCGGCTGTCGGACTGCCCAGGATAACGACTCCATACATACCAAGCGCGTGGAGCGAATCCCCAGTAAAGATGTGATACTGGTTTGCACGATGGTTATCGCGAAGCACCCCCAGGTGACAGAGTCTTCGTTTCGCTGGCTTCTATTGCGCTTTGCATTGTTCCCTATCCTGTCTCTTTGCGCGTTCCTCGCAATCCTGGGCTTTGAACTTCGGGAGATAGCGCAGCGGCGCTTCGCAGGCGCCCAGGCAACTGCCGTGCTTTTGGAAAGCGACAGGCTTGAAAAGAGTGCGATTGACGAAGAGACTGGGATTCGCGGGTTTCTCGCGGTAAAGAACCCTGCGTTTTTGCAGCCCTACGACGAGGCGGTAACCCGCTTTCAAGGGGACTTTCAGAGCTGAAGGAAACGACAGCTTCCGATCCTCCCCTCTCTGCAAGGGTCGCCGGGATCTCCGGCATGCAGCAAATAGAGAATCAGGGTTTGAAGTCTTTCGAGCTTGTCACTTGAACCGTGGCGCTGACGGGTAAGTTGTCGCTTGCCCCTCCTGCCAGTACGCGCACTTTTTCTTTCTCCACCCGCCATGCATGGCTCGCAGCATCCCAGTAGGCCAGATCGCGCGCCCTCAATTCGAGCGTGACGTTTTGCGCCGCTCCGGCTTCGATGCGAACCCGCTTGAATCCCTTCAATTCCAATTGCGGCCGAGTGACTGCTGACCCGGGATGCTGCACATAGATCTGCACCACTTCATCGCTCGCTCGCGAGCCGGAGTTCTTCACCTTCACGTTGACTTGGATGCTGCCGTCTCCATCCATCGTAGGCGCGCTCAGGTTTAGCCCCTCATAAGAAAAAGTTGTGTAGCTCAATCCATACCCAAACGCGTAGAGAGGCTTCTCTTTGCTGTAGAGATAGGTCCTTCCATCGAGCAAGTTGTAGTCCATGATCGGAAGCAGCTGTGCATCGCCCGTTGGCCAAGCCTGCGTCAGTCGTCCGGCGGGAGAATAGTCCCCGAAGAGCACATCGGCCAAACCGTGGCCCTCCTCCTGGCTGTTATGGACCATGTGCACGATGGCGGGAAGATTCTGCTGGCTCCAAACGATCGCGTAGGGAAAACTCGCTCGAAGGACTTCGATCGTTTTCGGATTCGCCGCGAAGACCTGCTTCACAAGTGCCTCTTGTTCCAGGGCGATCGTCTTGCGATCCACATCTTCTTTGCCGTTGGAAGGCGTCGGGCACTGGTCCCAACCGGCGTTGCACTCGGGATGGTTTCCAACCACGACGATCGCGACGTCGGCGGAGTGCGCCAATCGGGCGGCTTCGTCCGGATCGGACCCGTCGGCGAACAGGATATTCACGCCTGGTCCTGCGGCCTCGCGGATGCCGTCGAGGATGGTCACCGAGTAAGGCCACGTGCCGCTATACCAATCCTGCAGGACCTGATCGATCCACGGTCCGATGACGGCAATGGTCTTGAATTTGGTCCGATCCAGAGGAAGAGTGCTGTTGTCGTTCTTCAGCAGCACGATGGACTCATCGGTCGCGATCCGCGCCAGTGCTTTGCTCGAATCGCGTTCCCATGGCGGCAATTCCCCGGCTGTCTCGCGGCCGATCTTCGCATAGGGATCGGCGTCCGGCGGGTCCATTTCGCCGAGCCGAAGATACAAATGCAGAAGGTTTTTCAAGCCGGCGTCGATTTCGGCTTCCGAAATCAAGCCATCTTTGACTGCCTGCGCCAGATCGTCTTTGTAGGTATCGAGAAAGTGGTTGATGCCTGCCTTCACCGCTGCCGCAGCCCCGTGCTCCTTGTCGGGAAAACTCTTATGCGCTGTAATCAGCAGACCGAGCGCGCCGCCATCCGTGCAGATGAGCCCATCGTTTCCCCACTCCTTGATCATCACGTCTTTCAGCACGGGGTGAATCATCATCGGCACGCCGTTCCATCCGTTGTAGGCGGCCATGACTGCCCGCGAACCGCCTTCTTCAAATCCCATGCGGAATGGCACGGAGTAGTATTCGCGAAAAAGGCGCTCATCGAAATCCGAAGAACTATGCGCACGTCCGTCTTCATTTTCATTGGCGAGAAAATGCTTCATCAGAGACGCCGCTTGCCAATGTTTCGGATCGGGCCCTTGCAGCCCTTGCGCAAAGGCGACGGTCAGCGTTCCCACCAGAAACGGGTCTTCTCCGTAGGATTCCTCCGTCCTTCCCCATCGCGGATCGCGGCTGAGGTCGGCATTGGGTGCACGAACGACAACTCCTCCTCGATCGAAGACCGGATTCTGGTAGTAGTACCGCGCTTCGTAGCCTTCCAACGAGCCGATTTTCTTGAGCAGCCCCGGATCCCAGGTTGCGCCGAGTCCCTTTTCCTGCGGAAACGTCGTGGTAGGGACCGGCTGTCTGCCGCGACCACCCCACCCTGCCGGGCCGCCCAACGCCAATCCGTGAAGCCCTTCCACCTGCCCCGAGAAGACGAGTCCGAGACGAGGAATCTTCGGATGGTCCGACATCAGGTTGATTTTCTCTTCGAGCGTCAAGCGCGACAGCAGGTCGGCGATGCGTTGATCGTCGCTCAGCTTGGGATCGCGAAACGGAAAATCCTGCTGCGCTGGCGCCATCCGAGGCGCGCACAATGCTACAACCAGCCACACAAGACTCACCGTCCACCGTATGCGCATCGCCGATCCCGCTCCCTTGGAACGAGCGAAGATTATCACATGGCGGCGAGCCGGCTGCGGAGTCTCAATCGATTCACTCCAACCCAAGAAAAAGAGCGAAGCGCCGATCGCTTCGCTCTTGATCCTCCGCTGGTTCGAAATCAGTACAGTCTAAAGTTCACCTCAATCGTGATCCTGACTGGCACCGGCGTTCTACCGTCTTTCATCGCCGGTTTGAACTTGTACTTACGTACGGCTTCGAGCGCCTTCTCATCCAGGCCCATGCCCAGGGCTCGAATCACCCGGGGGCCCTGGGGATTACCTTGAGCGTCGACGATCAGTGAGATCAAGCAAACACCCTGGTACTTGGCACGACGCGCTTCATCAGAGAACTCTGCCTCGGGGGTAAAGATCGCGACAGGGGCCGAAACGCCGCCACCGATCTGGTAGACTCCGCCACCGGCATTTCCGCCCGTGCCGGGGCCAAAACCATTGCCCGTGCCCGATCCCATGCCGCCGCCGTAGCCGGTGCCCATGCCGCTGCCACCGCCCTGCCCGTTCGAGTCCAGAGTGACATTTGCGGATTTTGACAAACCGATATTCGGCATATTGGGGTTGTCCGGCAGCTGAATATTCTGCTGCACGTTGATTGCCGACGGCACCGCCAGCTTCGGCTGGTCCAGTATCGGGACCATCGGTGGCGTGATTGGATCCTTCATCCGAGGAGGCAGCTTGCCCTTGATCGGATCGACGATGTCGTGCGAACCGCCGCCACCGCCGCCGCCCGCTGCAACTCCTGCCTTGGGCGCCTTCAGATCGAAGGTTCCGACATCAACATTGGTAGCCTGAACCGGCGGCTTCACAATATTGACAACCGCCTTGATGCCAAGCCAGATCACGAACGCAAGGATCGCAACGTTAAATGTCGTCGAGATTCCGATGGCCCATGGATTGGCCTTGACGGCCATCCGGTCGGGCACTGGAATCGGCGTCGAGGTGAGTTGGAGAGGCGGAAGCTTTACCGGGAAGAAGACGTCGCGGATGTTCTCGTAGAGCGTCTGCCAGACAGGCTTTTCTTCAAATGCCTTCCCCAGAAAGGAATCGAGCTCGTGCCCAGTTGTCACTGCTTCGGAGCCGGTTTGTGGCTGTATCAGTAATTCGTTTGCCATGTCTGCCGCTGGCCCCGTCGCCTGGGATCGCTCCACCTGGAAGCGGTCGGTTTGGAGACCTTTCTTTTCATTATGCTCGACAAAACCGTTGGATGTCTGTAGCACGGAGGGCTCAGGCTCATTTTTGACAACCTCCTGAGTCTCATATTCCGCGGAGGACACGTTTCCCATAAACAATAGACGGACCACCCTGGGACTGGTTACCGAGAATTCTACTTAAAGATTTACACTGAAAAGGAACACTTTCATCGCGAACCAGGGAGTATCAATGTCTCCAGCGCCGGAGTTGAAGGCGACCTTAACTTTGCCTCAGACAGCCTTCCCCATGAAGGCCAATCTCGCCCAAAATGAGCCACTTCGGCTGACTCGATGGACTGAGTTGCGCCTGTACGAAGAACTGCGCAAGGCCTGCAACGGACGACCTGTTTACCTCCTTCATGATGGGCCGCCTTATGCCAATGGTCCGATTCATCTCGGACACGCGCTGAATAAAGGCTTGAAGGACTTCGTCGTCAAGTCGAAAACCATGGCCGGGTTCGATTCGCCTTACGTTCCGGGCTACGACTGTCATGGCCTTCCCATCGAAATCAAGGTTGACGAGCAACTCGGCCGCAAAAAGCTCGAAATGCCCGCTCCTGCTGTCTTGGATGCATGCCGCGCCTACGCGCAGCAGTATGTCGATTTGCAGACTGCGCAGTTCCAGCGCATCGGCTGTTTTGGCCGCTGGGACAAGCCGTACAAAACGATGTCGCGCGACTACGAAGCTCGGACCCTCGAGGCGTTTTACGGATTTCTCGAGAAGGGTTTCGTCTATCGCGGTCTTAAGCCGGTCTACTGGTGCATCCACGACCGAACAGCCCTCGCGGAGGCTGAAGTCGAGTATGAGATGCACACCAGTCCCTCGATCTTTGTGCGGTACAAGCTCACTTCCGCAGCCGAGGTGCTGGACCCGGCGCTCGCTGGCCGCGATGTCTACACCATCATCTGGACAACGACCCCGTGGACCCTTCCCGCGTCGATGGCCGTGGCCTTCCATCCTGACTTTGACTATGTCGCCCTTTCGGCCAGCGGCAACGCGAAGACGGCAACTAAGCCGGGCGACCCGGTCTACATCGTCGCAGCCGAACTTGCCCCATCTGTCGCCGCCGCGTGCCAACTTGGCTCGACAGAGGAACTCGCGCGATTCAAAGGCACGAAGCTGGAACGGGCCACTTTCAAACATCCGTTTCTGGAACGCAGCATCCTCGGCGTTTTAGGCGCCTATGTCACCGCCGATACGGGCACCGGTGCGGTGCATACCGCTCCGTCACATGGCGCGGACGACTTTTACACCGGCCAGCGCTACGACCTCGATCAGACCTGCCGCGTGGACGCTTCGGGCCATCTGCATGTGGACCACGACGCCTGGCCGCTGGCTGCCCTGCCGCCGTTTGAAGGAAAGACAGTGTGGGCAGCCAATCCCATCGTTCTTGCCATGCTCGAAGAACAGCGCGCTCTGATGGCATCGTCGGATCTCGAGCACTCCTACCCCCACTGCTGGCGCTGCCATAACCCAGTGATCTTTCGCGCGACCGAGCAATGGTTCATCAGTTTGGAAACCCCGATGAAGAGGGCTGACGGCTCAGAAACCACATTCCGGCAGCTGACGATCGAGGAAATCGATCGCGTAGTTTGGGATCCATCGTGGGGCAAAGAACGTATCACCAATATGATTGCGACCCGGCCCGACTGGTGCATCAGCCGCCAACGCATCTGGGGCGTCCCCATCGCCGTTTTTGTCTGCGAGGAGTGCCAGAATCCGATCCTCGATCCGGCGCTCAATCGCAAGATCGTCGATCTCTTCGAACGCGAAGGCGCCGAAGCCTGGCACACCACGCCAATCGAGACCCTGCTGCCGGAGAACGCCGTTTGCAAGCACTGCGGAGCAGTCCGCCCGCCCGGCCAGGGCTTCCGCAAAGAGACCGATATTCTCGATGTCTGGTTCGATTCGGGCACTAGCTGGCTCGCCGTCTGCGAGTCGGACCCCGATTTGAAATCTGCCTACGCTGCTTTCCAAAAGCACGCCGATGTGGGCGGCAAACGCGTCGAGTGCCTGTACCTCGAGGGCGGGGACCAGCATCGCGGATGGTTCCATTCTTCGCTGCTCACCTCGGTCGCGCTCCGAGGCCGCGCGCCATATTCGCATGTCGCAACGGCCGGCTGGACCCTCGACGAACAGGGACGTGCCATGTCGAAATCTCTGGGGAATGGCGTCGATCCGGTCGATATCGCCGAACGCCTCGGCGGCGAAATCGTGCGGCTGTGGGTCGCATCCATCGATTTCCGAGAAGACATGGCCGCCAGCGAAAACCTCATGCAGCGCTGCGCCGAGCTCTACCGGAAGGTGCGCAACACCTTCCGGTTCTTGCTCGGCAATCTGCATGGGTTCGACCCCGCCCGGCACCGCGTCGCGGAAGCCGATCTAGTCCCCCTCGACCGCTACATGCTGGCACGCACCCGCGATCTTGCGGAGAAGATTCTTGGCTGGTACGAGGCATTTGAGTTTCACCGCGTCTATCAGGCAGTGAACGAATTTGCCATCGTCGACTTAAGCTCTTTCTATCTCGACGTGCTGAAAGATCGCATGTACACCTTCGCGCCCACCTCGGCTGCCCGGCGTTCGGCCCAAACTGTGCTGTGGCAGATCACCGAAGCGCTGGTCCGGCTGGTCGCGCCGATTTTGAGCTTTACCGCGGACGAAGTCTGGGATTATCTGCCGAAGGTCGAGGGCCGCGAGGCCAGCGTGCACCTGGCGCTGTTTCCCAAGCCGGAAGAGATCTTCAGCGAAGATCCGGCTCGATTGATAGAGAACTGGAAACTCCTCTTTGCACTTCGGGGCGGCGTGCTCAGTGCGCTTGAGGAACTTCGGCAGACTAAGGTCATTGGCAAATCACTTGAGGCTGATGTCGAGCTGTATGCAGAGGGCACAACCTACGAGTACTTGCGTGAGTCCGGTGTTTCCTTAGGGGAACTCTTCAACGTTTCGCAAGTTCGCTTAATTAAGGATTTCCAAAAAGTTCGAAGCAACGCGCGCGTACCGAATGCGCAGGAAATTGGATTTGCAAACATTGCGGACCTCCGGGCATTCGTAATGCCTGCCTCAGGCACAAAATGCGCCCGTTGCTGGAATTTCATGCCTGAAGTGTCAAATTACGGCATCTGGCAGAACGTCTGCTCCCGATGCCAGGCAGCCCTGCGCGAAATGGGCATCGAGCCTCCCGCGGAGGCCGCATAGTGACCTTTGTTGCCCCTCGACGACTGCATTGGCTGCTCCTCATTTCTGCCGCCATCATCTTTCTGGACCGGCTGACCAAAACACTCGTGGCCGCGCGCATTCCGATCGGCGGAGCGATTCCGATCATCCCGCATTTCCTTCGCATCACGCATTGGACCAATGAAGGCGCGGCGTTTTCCCTCTTCGCGGACTCAACATCTCCCAACACGGTTCGCTGGGGACTTATTTCATTCTCGCTCCTCGCGGCAATCGTGGTACTCATCGCATTGGTTCGGATGGGAAGCAGGATCACCCTCGCTACCATCGCCCTGGCGCTTGTTTTTGCCGGGGCCCTCGGCAATGTGCACGACCGCATCGTTTACGGATCGGTTGTCGACTTCATCGAGGTTCATATCTTCAGTTATCACTGGCCGGATTTCAACATAGCTGACAGTTCCATCGTCACGGGCGCTTGCCTGCTGTTGCTCGACTCGATACTTCCGAAAAGAAATCCTGAACTACACGACGAACACTCGACTGCTCAGTCCACTTAGTTTTTCCCTTCTGAACCCGGGGATAATGGGGCTCCAGAGCCTTTCGCACAGAAACTCCAGCAACGAACAGTTACATCGGCTCTTACGGGGCTCAATCGATTCACTCGGGCATTCAGGAACATTAGTCACTTTTTTCTCTACACAATTTGTGCGGCGGACGTCCTACAATAGGAGAGGCGCTTTGTTGTTGACCGGGAGGATGTGGCTTCAGGCGGAGACAGAATTCGTCGACCTCGAAAAGCGCCATTGCATCATTTTGGACCGGTAATCGCAATACACGAAAAGATGAGGATTTGCAGAATGAATTGTAGTTCCCTCTCCTCTTTGCGCGCGGCGTTTGTTGCCGGCGCAATGCTTGCTTGCATCGTTCCAACGGTAAGCAGTTTGGCAAATGCACAGCGTCTTCCTTCCACGGTAATCCCGGAACACTACGCAATTGCGTTGACGCCCGATCTGAAGAACGCCACTTTTGCGGGCGTTGAGTCGATCGATCTGATTCTCAAGGAACCAACCAATTCAATCACCATCAACTCCGCCGAAATCGCGTTTCAGTCGGTCGGAATGACGGATAATGGCAATCGGCAAACGGGCACTGTCGCTCTTGATGCAAACAACCAACAAGCGACACTCCACTTCTCTCAAAAGCTTCCCGCCGGCAAAGCAATGCTGGAAATCCGGTACACCGGGCTCCTGAACAACGAGCTTCGCGGTTTCTATCTTTCCAAGACCGATCGTCGTAACTACGCAGTGACTCAGTTCGAGTCCACCGATGCGCGCCGCGCGTTTCCATCCTTTGACGAGCCTGCACTGAAGGCCACGTTCGACATATCTCTCGTGGTTGATGCCGGCGACACAGCCATCTCGAATAGCCCCATCGCCACCGACACGCCCGGCCCTGGGAACGGCAAGCACACCATCACTTTCCTGACGACGCCCAAAATGTCCACTTATCTGGTGGCATTCCTGGTGGGCGACTTCCAGTGCACCAGCGGTGAGCAGGACGGCGTCGCGATTCGTTCTTGCGCAACGCCCGACAAAGTCGGCCTCACGCCCTATAGCGTGGAAGTCGCCAAGTTCATGCTCCACTACTACAACACGTACTTCGGCATTCCCTACCCGCTCAAGAAACTCGACCTCATTGCACTTCCCGACTTCGAAGCCGGTGCGATGGAGAACTTCGGCGCCATCACTTACCGCGAGACGACACTCCTGCTCGACCAGAAAACGGCATCCATCGACGCCAAACGGGTTGTTGCCGTCGATATCGCTCATGAAATGGCGCATCAGTGGTTCGGCGACCTGGTAACGATGCAATGGTGGGACAACATCTGGCTCAATGAAGGGTTCGCGACGTGGATGGAGAACAAAGCCGTCGCTGCCATGTACCCGGAATGGCACATGGACGAGATCGTGGCCCAGGATCTGGATGACACCTTGAACGTCGATGCCCTGCCGACGACGCGCCCCATCCGCGCCAAGGCGGATACGCCGGACGAAATCGATCAGATGTTCGACGCCATCGCCTACGGCAAAGCCGGTCACGTCCTGGTTTCCATTGAGAATTTTGTCGGACCTGAGACCTTCCGCCAGGGCGTCCACAATTATCTGGCCGCACACCTCTATGCGAATGCCACGGCCGAAGACTTTTGGAACGCCGAGGCAGCGGCAAGCCACAAACCGGTTGATCGAATCATGGATAGCCTGGTGACTCAGCCGGGGGTACCGCTCTTGACGTTCGGGGAGCCATCGCACGGTAAGGTCGAAGTCACGCAGACCCGCTTCTATCTCAGTCCAAGCATCGAGACGGACCGGAAACAAAAATGGGTTCTTCCCGTTTGCTTTAAGACGAATGTTTCGGGCGAGAGTTGCGAGGTGCTGAATCCGGATGCCGACGCCCTCCATATTCCTGAAGCCGCACTCTTTTTCGCGAATGCCGACGGGACCGGTTATTACCGCAGCAACTATCCGACAAGCGTCTATAAATCGCTTGTGGCGCACGTTGAGACGAGTCTTACGCCCACGGAACGAATCAGCCTGATCGGTGATGAGTGGGCTCGGCTCCGCGCGAACAAAGCGACGGCGGGAGAGTATCTTGACCTGGTCGCGGCACTCAAAGACGACCCGAACGCACGGGTACTGTCGTCTGCCATTGACGGCGTAGGCATCCTCTATGGCCGCGTAGCAGCTTCTCCGCAGGAGAAAAGCGCTCTGGCCGCCTGGATTCGCAACGCATTTGGTCCACGCTACGCCAAGCTCGGACCTCCAAGCGCGAACGACTCGCCGAATACGCGCGAACTGCGTGCGCAGCTCTTTGGCGTTCTCGGCTTCTATGGCAAGGATCCTTCGATTCTTGCAGAGGCACGGGAGCTTGCAGAAAAGTACCTGGCTGATCCTTCGTCGGTTGATCCAACGCTTCGGGAAACTGCTCTTGCAGTCGCCGCGCGCAATGGTGACGCTCAACTCTTTGACCGGCTGCAGAAGATCTCCGAGACCTCAACCAACCCCGAAATCCAGGAGGAAGCGCTGCGTCTGCTTTCCCAGTTTGAAGAGACCGCCCTGGCACAACGATCTCTTGAGTACGCTGTCTCGGGCAAGGTCCGCAACCAGGATGCGGCCTTCCAGTTGATGATGGCCCTCCAGGCCAACGAAACCCGCGACCAGGCTTGGAAGTTTATCGAGACCCATTGGGACAAGGTGCAGGCACAGCTAACCACAGCGATGGGCGGTTATCTGGTCGGGTCCGCGGGCAACTTCTGTTCCGCAAATGCTCGCGATGAAGTTTCAAACTTCTTCGCAACGCATAAGGTTGCCGCCTCCGGCCAGGCTCTCAAGCACGCCATCGAGCACATCAACGGCTGCATCGAACTGCGCGCCCTGCAGGAGCCGGAGCTTAAGTCGTGGCTCGCTTCGCAACCGAATCTCGGGTTCTAGGTAAACGAACGCGATGGGCAGGTTTCTGCTCGCGTGCAATCTGATGCTCGACGGGAATTAAGCAGTAACTCCAAAACATAAACTCCCCGCCTCGTTGCTCAAGCGAGGTGGGGAGTCTTGTTTTGAACCGCTCTGACTTACTTCTCCTGGAAATTGATCACCAGGTTTACATCCACGGGAACCTTCTGATCGTCGAGTGTGCCCGGTACAAAGCGATATTGGCGAACCGCAGCCAATACGCGCTCATCGACGGTCTGGCTCACTGACTTGACCAAATGAACGTTTTGAGGCGCACCGGTCTCATCCACGCGAAAACCTACGACCACGTGCTGTGCGGCCAGATTGGGGGTTGGAAAATCAGCGGAAGATACGCTGAGTGTCGGTTCGGAAATCAGCTTTGGCCAGGTAACTCCGGTGCTGATCCGGCGTGCAGGTGTTGTGGTATCTACATCGGTTGCAGGTGATGCCGTGGCCGATGCAGTTGAAGCGTTCGCATCGTTGTGAGCCACCAGCGTGGCACTCTGGCCCTTCGTACCTGTCTGGGCGTGGAGCAGGACGGTGGAGAGAAGGAGCGTGGATACAATTATTCTGCGCATGATTGATCTCCAATTGGTCAAGAGTGACCATCACCAATTTACTTTCTCCCTAGGACGATTGTCAATCATTATTTTGGAGATATTTATTTTCAGAAGTTTAACTACGCTCATACACCAATTCTGCGCGAATCCATGGAATGAGCGACAAATCGCTCGCTCTACCTCGGCCGCAGCTCTCTGTACGCACCGCCCTCAGGCAATTTGGCTTGAGCGGGAACTGCGCTCGATATCCTCAACGCGTCACCTCGGTTCGATTGATTCGATTCGCTAACATGAAATACATGGCGCGATTCCTCCCCGGCCAAACCCTGCTGATTGACGCCGACGACACGTTGTGGGAGAACAACGTCTACTTCGAGCGCGCTATTGCAGCATTCATCGGTTACCTGAACCATCGGGAATACTCTGCCGCTGAAGTGCGTAAGACTCTCAACGCTGTCGAACGGGAGACGATCCTCAAACACGGCTATGGACTCAACAGCTTTACGCGTTCCCTGCTGACTTGCTTTGAACGGTTGAGTCAATCGCCAACTACGGAAGAGAACCGACAGCGGGTCATCGGCTTCGCGCGGGCCATCTCGGATCAGGAGATTGAGCTGCTTCCGGGAGTCGACGAAACTCTTGTCCAACTCTCCTCGCGCCACAGGCTCATTCTTATGACGAAGGGCAATCACGCCGAGCAAGCCGACAAACTGGCGCGTTCCGGCCTGGCGCCACACTTCACCGCGGTTGAGATCGTTCACGAAAAAGACCCTGCGACCTATCGAGCGGTGATGGCGCGTCATGAACTGACGCCGCATACGAGTTGGATGATTGGCAACAGTCCCAAGAGCGATATCAACCCCGCACTTGAAGCGGGGCTCCACGCAGTTTTCCTGTTTCACAAAGACACGTGGGTCCTGGAACACGCGGAAATCGACCCTGTTCCCAACGGCCAGCACTTACTTGAGCTCGATTCGTTTTCGAGCCTTTGTGCTATTTTTTAGCTAAGTGGAATCGCGAGGTGACCTGCAGTGGACCGGACTCCGATCCCGCCAGTCTCAAGATACAAAGCATCCTACCCTCCTCCTCCGGATTTGAATTGGGCGGTGCTCTTTATCGCGATCGCTGGTGCTGAGGGAATCGTGCTTTGGCTGGTACCCCAACCTTATCGCGAATTCCTCGTGAATCTCGTGATCGCGGCTTGGCCCATCTATCTTTGTATCTGGATCCGCAAGATCGATGACCAGTCGTTGTCCCTCTATTGGGCTCTCGCTTCCTTTGCCACTGGGTTCCTTTTCTCGTGGCTTTTATGGATCGTTGTAATCTTCGAGATTCGCGAAGAATTGCTCGAGCATTACAATCGGCGCGAACCAATCGGCCTGCGGCTAAACATCCCAATGACCATCTTGTTCTCCTTTGTCTATTTTCAATATCACTTGAATCGAATCGCGAGAGAAAAAGCCGCGGAAGCAAATGAGCTGATTGCCAGCGGCCGTCGGTCGGCCCTCGACTGATCAGATCTCCCTCGCCGTTTTTCGCCTCCTGTTGACCGTGTTTCGGCGCGGCTTCACGGAATCTTCTCTGAAAGTAAATGCAACCGATTGGGGAGATGCGGCCTGATCCAGTTGTGGCACTCAGATTCGTTCTCGATCGCCCCACCAAATTGCCAAGAACTCCTTGACGAGCTCTCCAGGAAAAGGGGAAAATTGGGACCACCTGCCGGTTGCAATTGATGCGGAACGAAACAGAGCTGCGCAATCTTCATCCGGCAATTTTTAGTGGTACAACGAGCTTGCGTGCATGAAAAACTGAGTCCGGAATGAATTCCTAAGTCAGGATTTCAAAGAACCAAAATGACTTAATAATTCGGGTGTCGGATTGAATAACTCAACTAAATCGAACGGTTGAACCGGTTCATGGCAACAGTTTTGATTTGAAGTTTCACTGCACTTTCTTCCCTGGATAACCATGTTGAAGAAGTTCTCTGTGATGGCTCGCCGGCTCTTGGCCGGATTTCTTCTTTTGCACCCTGTAGACCGAAAGCGCTTGTTCTGTTTGGGGGCGTATGGAATCTAGGAAGTTTGTTGCCTACAACCAGACCAGGGAAACCCTCCTAAGTTCGTCGGTCAGCACCGTAAATGCCGGCCTTGAGCCCTTGAAGGTATTGAAGGTGCTGATTGAGGGCCTCCCGGCAAACTCGCGCACGGGTCTTTGGTTAACAAACTTCAAAGGTGTCCCTGTCGCGCGAACCCTCTCTCCTTTTGATCTGGTTTATCTCGATAAAGACAATCGAGTCGTTCACGGCGTGGAGTTATCAAAGGATGGGGAATTTGCCCCATTCCGGGGACAGCCCGCGAGTGCCCTTGTCCTGCCATCCAGGTCCTTATCCGCGTCAAAAACCCGCGAAGGAGACCAGCTCGACCTTCGCGTCGCGGAACCTGAAACGCAGCCGGAAGCGCCCCCTGTCGCGAAGCCCGAGCCGCAGCTTGAACACCCGCCGGCTTCGGTTGCAGCTCCTCAAGCACCGGTCGAAGCTGCATCAATTCCACAAATCGAGCAGGTCCCCGCGGAACTAACTCCCAGCGCGCGTTTCTTTTCGCCCGCCGAAACCGCTCCTCCGCCGCGAGTGAGTGAATTCTCCGCGGAGCCGTTCGCTGCCGCCGAAGATCAAAGTGCAGATCTCCAGGCTCCGCTTGCTGCGCAGCAAGCCTCAGCGACAAATCCTTTTCCCGAGGCATCCGCTGCGAAGGATGCCGTGTTACCTGCGGAGCCGTCCCCGGTCGAGTCAGTTGAGTTCTTTCCTGTTCGAAAGCCACGAGAATCCCCCTTTTGGCCGGAGAGAACTCCACTCGAGAGTCCCCGAGTTCCGCAGTCGCCTGCTCCGCCACCGGAGCCCCTTGCAACCGTTGAGCCGCTGTCGAGCATGGCCGGGGTTCCAGTTTTGCCAGCTCCCGTACAGGAGCCTCCAGCTACGGTCCCGCACCATGGAGACTATGGACCTGCACCGAAGCAGAAGTTTTCCTGGAAGGTGCGGATGCTGCGCTGGCTGTTCCCGGAATTAGTGATTGCAGAGGCGGCGAGGCCGGTGGATCGTAGACGTGCAGACAGGCAATCACTGTCAGGGCTGGTTGCCTATTACTTCACTGGTGGCTCCCCCGCGCCACAAAGGATCGGAAACATCAGTGTCACCGGATTCTATCTGCACACGGACGAGCGTTGGATGCCGGGAACCGTTGTGCGAATGACCCTGCAGAGAGTCGGTTCCAAGGGAGACGATCCTTCCGATACGATTACGGTGAATTCCAAGATCGTTCGCTGGGGCGCAGATGGCGAGGGCTTCGAATTCATCCTCACGGACCTGGAGGATTGAATTCCCTCGGGCCCTGACGGCGCGGAAGCGACCTGTGGACGCCCCATGATCTTATCAATCGAGAACCCACTTCCTTGTGATCTTCCTGGCGGATGCGGGTCAGTTGCGGAAGCCTGAAATCCGTTCGATTCCTTCGACATTCTTGACTCGGATCAATCCGTTCTGTTGTACTTCAGTCAACGTCATGCATTTTTGTCATAACACCAAGTTCTGTCGTTCGGTCTTCTGTAGGACTGCGTCCAATCCTGCCATTCGAATTAGAGCTCATATCTCGCGTGGGAACGAAGCCTGACAAGACGGAAATAGCGGCAATCTGAAATTCAGGCCACCTCCCGCAAGCGCGGCTGGTGGCTTTCGCGTTTTATCTCACTCTTCGATTCAGGAGATGGTCTTGGAATCCGTAAGTCTTTCCAGCATTCACGTGGCGCGCGCGCGCATCGGTGAAGCAATTCATGTTTCTCCGTGCCACCTGTCGCATCATCTTTCCGAGCTTGTGGGACTGCCCTTGCACCTCAAGCTGGAGAATCTCCAGCGCACTGGC
This sequence comes from uncultured Acidobacteriaceae bacterium, assembly GCA_963745845.1. Classification (GTDB taxonomy): domain Bacteria; phylum Acidobacteriota; class Terriglobia; order Terriglobales; family Acidobacteriaceae; genus Telmatobacter. The sequence continues at coordinate 3,100,876 of CAVUZE010000008.1, forward strand.
TCGTTCAAGGAGCGCGGCGCACTGAACAAGCTGCTCACCCTTTCTGAATCGGAACGAAAGCGCGGCGTCATCGCAGCCAGTGCAGGCAATCATGCGCAGGGAGTCGCATTTCACGCCGCGGCTCGCGGCATTCGCGCGCGAATCGTCATGCCCCTGGCCACACCCCTGGTCAAAATAGCCGCGACCCGGAGCTATGGCGCGGAAGTGATTCTTCATGGCGCGAGCTATGACGAAGCCTGCGAGGAGGCTCTGCGCCGCCGGCTCGACGAAGGATGTACCTTCATTCATCCCTTTGACGATCCGGAAGTGATCGCCGGCCAAGGCACAATCGCCCTCGAACTGCTCGAACAAGTCCCCGACATTGAGGCCGTCGTGGTCCCCATAGGCGGCGGCGGGCTCATTGCAGGCATTGCCTGCGCGCTGAAAGAAACCAATTTACGCATCCGCGTAATCGGAGTCGAGCCGGAAAAACTGCCGTCGATGCTGCGCGCTCGCGAAGCCGGAAAGCCGGTCACAATCGCTCCTGAAGCGACCATTGCCGACGGCATCGCGGTCCGCCGCGCCGGCGATCTCACCCTTCCCTTGGTCCGCCGCTACGTCGATGAGATCGTCACGGTTGACGATGAGGAAATTGCCAGCGCCATCCTGATGCTCCTGGAACAGGAAAAAACGCTCGCAGAAGGTGCGGGAGCCGCGGCACTCGCCGCCGTTGTTCAGGCCAAGACGAACCTTCGTCACCGGCGCACCGTGGTGCTTGTTTGCGGCGGCAACATTGACGTGACTTTGCTGGCCAAGATCATCGAACGCGGTCTGGTGAAAGACGGAAGACTCCTTCGGGTCCGGGTCTATTTGCAGGATCGCCCCGGAGCGTTGCTCCATCTCACCGAAATTCTCGCTCGCGAGCGTGCCAACATCGTCGAGACGCTCCACAATCGCGCCTACTACGGCGTAAGCCTGGGCGAAACCGTTATTGATGTCACGCTTGAAACGCGTGGCGCCACCCACATCACGGCCATCAGCCACGCACTGCGCGAAGCCGGTTTCCGCTTCGAGCGAATCCAATAGGCGGATCATGTATACGCCCAAATTCAATCAGGTCACGGATCGCACGATTCTCCTCGAGGCCATGAGAGACAACTCCTTCGCGATCCTGTTCGGCCCTGTGGACGGATATCAGCCAGACGCTCCTCCGACGGCCACGCATCTGCCCCTCGTTGTGAAAGACGAAGGAGAACACGGCGTCATCGAAGGACACTTTGCCAAGGCCAATCGCCATTGGCAGTCTCTTGCCGGCCACGAGACACTGATCGTCTTCGCCGGACCGCACAGCTATGTCTCCCCCACGTTCTACACCGAGCCGCTTTCAGTTCCGACATGGAACTACATCGCCGTCCATGCCTACGGCGCGGTGGAGTTGATTGAAGACGCAGACGCAAAGGATGCACTCCTCAAAGGGCTGATTGCTCTGCACGAACCGGCTTACGCAGAGCGCTGGCGCGACATGCCTGCCGGCTTTCGGCGCACGATGCTCGCCGGAATTGTTGGCTTTCGCATTGTGATTTCTCGAATCGAAGGCAAGTTCAAAGTGAGTCAAAATCGATCTGAAACCGAACGGCACAATGTGCGCACAGCGCACGCCGCCGGGACTCCGGACCAGCAGTTGCTCGCCGCCTGGATGCTGCAGCTGGGAAGTTGAACGATCTGGAACCCTCCAAACGCGAGCGCGCATTTTGGCCCAGTTCCTGCGCTTCTGCACGCCTCTCGCCAGCCGGCAGTGCAGTCTGTTTTTGATATACTCGATAGGTTCACCTCGTGCGGAGGTGGCGAAATTGGCAGACGCACTAGCTTGAGGTGCTAGCGCCGCAAGGCATAGGGGTTCAAGTCCCCTCCTCCGCACCAAAGAATCTCTGCTGGCCACCGCCAGCGCTTAGAAAGCAGCTGAATCAATGCAGATTCTCTTCTACTTTGTTGTCGTGATCCACGTCATCGTGAGCCTGTTCCTCATCGGAGTCGTCCTCCTCCAGCAAGGCCGCTCGGCTGACCTCGCCGGCGCCTTTGGTGGTCAGGGTTCGCAGACCGCTTTTGGTCCCCGCGCAGCAGCCAACGTGCTCACCCGGCTCACGACCTGGTCGGCAGTGATCTTCATGTGCACATCGCTCACGCTGACGGTCCTCTATGTGCGTGGATCGAGCCACAGCCACTCCGTGCTTGACGACACCAAACCGGCCTCGGCCCCGGCCAAGTCCGGCAAATAGACTCGAGCGTCCAAGCAACCTGGAAGACAAGTTATCGTGCAGGGAAAAATCGCGGCAGGCCTCCGGGCCTGCCGTTTTTTCGTCTTGGTTGGAGATTTGCGCGATCGCTGGGCCGATTTGAGAATCCAGTTGACTTTTATATCTGATAGATATATCTTGAAGATATATGCAGCGTAATCAGACCAATTACGTCATTCTCGGGATCCTCGCCATCCATCCACATCAGTCCGGGTACGAGATCCGCAAGACCATCCAGCAGTCCGTCGGGTTCTTTTGGGGTGAAAGCTACGGCCAAATCTACCCTGCCCTGAAGCGCCTCGCCGCCGAAGGTTTGATCGTACCCTCAAGCTCAGGCGCTTCATCCCGAGCCAACCGCCAGGAGTACTCCATCACCCCGGCCGGCCACGCCCGCCTTCAGCAGTGGCTCGCCGTCCCTTACCGCGACGACCCGCCCCGCGACGAATTCCTGCTGAAGCTTTTCTTCGGCCACGATGCCGCGCCCGGCGTCACCATCGCCCACATCCGTCATTTCCAGGACAAGCTCCGGCGCCTGCTGGCCATGCTTCAGGAACTCGAACCTCTGGCTCGCGCCCACAACTCACAGAATCCCGGATTCCCGTTCTGGATGCTCACGCTCAGCTTCGGTCTGGCGCAAATGCGCTCCGCATTGGATTGGAGCGAGTCCGCCCTGGCCCAACTATCAGCCAATGAAGTCAACGTCGCCGCAGACTCGCAATCAGCCGACGGCATCCCCGCTGCTCACAATGCCAAAACGTCTTCGGGAGGTCCCCGACCGGCGCGTCTAAACACGCAGCGCGCATCTAGAGGAGAACAACATGTCCACCGCCGTCCATTCCGCACCCACGATTCAAGAGGTCCAGCCTAGCCGCCGGTCACAAATTGTGGCCTGCGCTGCCGCCAGCCTGATCATCCTCGGCAATTTCATTTCTCCCGTGGGAGCATTGACCGGCCCAATTATGGGTGCGTGGTTCGTTGGTACGCAAAAACCCCGGCGTGGATTTCTCTGGATGATTGCCTTTGCCTTTGTTCCCGGCTTGATTTTCGGTTGCCGCAAGATCCCGCTGACTGGCGCAGTTCAAGCTCTGGAATACCTGGGCTGGGCCCTCGTTGCCGCCGTGCTCGGCGCTCTGCCCTTCACCTTCCATCGCCTCGTCAACCCGCGTTTGCCTGGATTCCTGTCCACGCTGCCCTTGCCGCTGGCCGCAGTAGCGATTCCATCGCTCGCCCTGGCGCTTCACATCGGCGCAGCGTCAACAGCCGGTCTCTTCACATTCCTGATCTTCTGGTTTGCGGCGACGGTCGTGTGGTTGTGGAACAACGAATCTCGCGCCACCGGCCTTGTCTTCGGCGCGGGCTTCATCGTTGCAGGGGGCTTCGCGCTCCTTCGCCATTTCGATGGCGTTGCGCTCCCTGTCAATCTGCCCATCGGCATGGCGTCTTCTTGGGGTTGCCTTGGCGGAGCTCTCCTGTTGAGCATCTGGGCACTCTTCCACCCGCTCAGGAAGCCGACCTGGGCCGGCCGGCCGCAGACGGTTGCACTTTTGCAGAGCCCCTTTACGAGAAGCCAGTTGCATGTAGTGAGCGAAAAGGGAGTGGAAGCACTGGTCAGCAATTCCGGCGAGCGCTTCCCTATCCGCAACGGAATCCCCGTCTTCCTCAAACCCGAAGACCTCACCGGCGACAACGGCAAATACAACCACCTGTATGAGACCATCGGCGGGTTCTACGACGACACCCAGCGTCTCTTCGCCGCCTTCCGAGGCCTGGATCTGGACTCATATTTCGACATCTATATGAGCTTGCTCGACGTCAAACCAGGCGATTCCGTGCTCGAGACCTCGGTCGGCACCGGTCTCAACTTCAAGTATCTGCCTCACGGGACAAAGCTCTCCGGCCTCGATCTCTCCCCGGAGATGCTCGCTAACTGCCAGAACAACGTGCGCCGCTGGAAGATGGACGCCGACCTTTATGTCGGCAACGCCGAATCCCTGCCGTTCGCCGACTCGAGCTTCGACATAGTCTTCACCTGCGGCGGCTTCAACTTCTTCAGCGACCGCATAAAGGCGGTCCGCGAGATGATTCGCGTGGCCAAGCCAGGCGGCCATCTGATGATCGAGGACGAAACCGAAGAGTACGTGAAGAGCACTTACGAGAAAATCCCTTACACCAGAAGTTTCTACGGAGACCGCAAGCAAGCGGTGACAGTACCGATCGACCTGGTGCCGCCGGATATGGAAGACATCCGCGTTGAAATGCTGAAAGACGGCAAATTCTACGCGATCACATTTCGCAAACCGGCAATCGCATAAAATCGGCGACTACTCAAACGGCGAGGGCTGCATGCACGACTCGATCCATGCAGCCCTCGTGCAAGCCTAGAATAAGAACCATGATCCTTGAAACCTTCCCCGTCGGCCCGCTCCAGTGCAACTGCACTCTTCTCGGCGACGAGACTACCCGCGAGGCGATCGTAATCGACCCCGGCGACGAGGTCGGCCGAATCCATCGCAGACTCGGCGAACTTGGCCTCAAGTTGCGGCAGATTCTCGTGACACACGCCCATATCGACCATGTAGGAGGCGCCCTCAAACTCAAGCGCCTTACTGGGGCGCCCATTTTTCTGAATGAGAACGACCTTCCCCTGCTCCAGATGATGGACCAGCAAGCCGCGTGGGTCGGCGTCCCTACACCCGAAGTCGCTCTCCCGGATGAAGGCCTCGGTGACGGACAATCTGTAGGCCTCGTGAGCTACCCGGCACAGGTGATTCATACCCCAGGCCATACGCAGGGATCTATTTGCCTGCATTTTGCTCCACTTGAAGTCCTCATCGCTGGAGACACGCTTTTCTCTGGCAGCATCGGCCGCACCGATCTTCCCGGGGGAAACTCGGAGCAGATCATCGATTCGATCCACTCGCGCCTCCTCAAACTGCCAGACAAAACAAAGGTGATTCCCGGCCATGGCCCACTCACAACCATCGGCAACGAACGAAGAACGAATCCATTTCTCTGCTCGTAACAGAACCGAAATATTACGAAGATAAGATGTTTATTTTCAATCGATCTGTACACTTACTCAAAGCATTTCTTTAGGCTCGTGATTCACTTTGTTACTACCTTGATGCGTTCCCAAATATGCAATTAGTGTGGTTACTGCAGTGACAAATTCGTTCTCCGGTCCCAAGAGGCTCAGAACCAGCCAACCCGATTCCTCCATCCCAAAAAAGTAGCCGGGATGGACCCAGACGCCAACCTCCAGCAGATCTCTCACTGTCCGTTCATCGGGCTGCAGTGCTGGAATCCGCAGTACGGCATACCAGCCGCCTTCAACCCCTAGTCGGCGAAGCGTATCGTGCCCCTCCAGCTGTCTGTCCAGCTCGGCCAGATTCGCTGCCACGCGCGCTCGAATCTGCATTTGAATCGCGCCTCGCCCTGCAAGCCAGATAGGCAGCGCCCATTGCACCGGGGCATTCATTGAGAGAAACGTATCGGCGATGACTTCCAGCCGGGCCATTGCCTGCATCCGGTCAGGTCCTATCGCCACGAGCCATGCGGCTTTCATTTGCGGCAACCCGGCAATTTTGCTGAGGCCGCTCACGACATAGACCGGGATGCCATCGAGACCCGATGCGAAGCTCTCGGCGGAACCCTTGATGCTGTAATCAAGGAAGACCTCATCGACGATGAGCGCAAGGTCGAATTCTGCGCACATCCGCCCGAGTTCCTCCGCTTCTCCTTGCTTGGTAAAGTGCCCCGTTGGATTGTTCGGGTGCACGAGCATAATCGCCCGCGTGTTGGCCGTAATCGCCCGCCGAAATCCCTCCGCATCGATCTGCCAGCCGTGGTCATAGACGAGTGGTGCGGGTTTGACCCGAACATCGTCCAGATCGGCCAGAAAATCGAAGAGCGGGTAGCTCGGTTGCGGCACCAAAATCTCGCTTCCCGGATCGCATAGCAATCGAAACAGGAAGCTGTAGGCCTCGCTGGTGCTGGTGGTCAGGATGATCTGATCGGGCGCCACGGCAACGCCATGCTCGGCGTAATACCGGCATACGGCTTCCCTGGCTACGAGCAGCCCGTTCGGCTGTGGATCGTAGCCCAGTGAGCGCCCATCGGCAAGCGGAGCCAGCAGATTCGAATCGTACTGAAAGCCGCACCGCGTCGGATTGGAGATGGTCAAATCCGCAATGGGCGAGCCGGCTTCAAGGCGCAGCCGGTGCGCACGGGATAAATCGTTCTCTTCGGTATTCCAGTTTGTTCTTCGAGAAAACCGCGTCAACTCCCTTGGCTCCGGAGGCGTCCTGCATTCGTCATGCACAATAGAAACAGGCGTCTTTCACAACCATACACGCACGCTCATTGGGGGAATTTTGTCACTTCGCGCAGTCATCTTCGATTACGGAATGGTCCTGACGGGAACGCCCGACGCGGAAGCTCACGATGCTTTGGTCCGCATGACCGGGCTGCCCATCGAGCGCTTCGAGAGCCTCTACTGGAAGGATCGTCATGCCTACGATGAAGGCAAATTGTCAGGAATTACCTTTTGGCAAAAGTTCCTCCGTGACGCGCGTATCAATGGAAACCAAGCCACAGTCGAAGCGCTGAATCGCCTGGACGCGCGCATGTGGACAACGCAAAACCCGGCCATGGTCGCGTGGCAGCAGCGACTGAAGCAGCGAGGGCTGCTAACCGCAATTCTCTCCAATATGGGCGATTCTGTGCTGGCCAGCGTTGAACGTGAATTTCCATGGATCAAAGGCTTTGATGTGCTGGTTTGGAGTTATCAGCTGCACGTGGCCAAGCCCGACCCAAAAATTTACCTGCACACACTGCAAAAGCTGGGCACTCGCCCCGATGAAACGCTCTTCATCGACGACAAACGCCTCAATGTGGACGCCGCCATCGCGCTCGGGATGAAATCGATCGAATTTACGACTGTCGATCGCCTGCGAACGGACCTTGTCGCGGCCGGTCTCGATGCCGACCTTCCACTTCCCTGAAAGCAAGCCCCCGCAGCGCTCAGGCGGGTCTACAGCTCCGCTTAACAATACTTAGCAATTCCCCGGTAGTGCGGCTCAGCCCCCGTGTACTACACTTCAATGCCGTTAGAAGAAGACCGCCAGCTCAAACGTTTAATTTGACCGGCTCACCTCAAAACAGGCGACGGTGCACCGCGCCGGAGTCGGCACGAGAATCTGCAGGGGGCAAGAATTGAAATCCACGCGAAATTTGCATTCAACCGCTCGCACCATCCGGACATTTATCTCACTCCTCCCATCGGCAACCCTGGCTTTCGCTATGGCGATCGCTTCTGCACAAACTGTTCCCGTCGTCACCGGCGATGCGCGGGTCGACAAGCTTCTTAGCCGGATGACGCTTGAAGAGAAGCTGACGCTGATCCACGGCACAAAAGAAGATCCCTCTGTCTATCAGGGCCAGGCTGGGTATCTCGCAGGTATTCCACGGCTCGGCATTCCGGGCCTGCGCTTTGCTGACGGACCTCCGGGCGTACTGACGCGCCATCCCTCGCAAGGGGAAACCGCGACGATGGGAGTGGCAGCCACCTTCGGCGTGAGGGATGCCGAAGACAACGGTATCGTCATTGGCCGCGAAGACCGCGCCCTCGGCATTGATGTCTCGCTCCAGCCCTTCGTCAACATCGACCGCGATCTCGAGTTTGGCCGCGGCTACAACACCTTTGGCGAGGATCCCTTTCTCACCAGCCAGATGGGGGTTGCAGAGGTCAAAGGCATTCAGTCGCAGCATGTGATGGCTCAGATCAAGCACTACGTCGCCTATGACTCCAACGCGACCAACATCTTCGTCGACGATCAGACTCTGCACGAGGTCTACGTGGCTCCGTTCGATGCCGCGGTCAAGGCAGGCGTCTCGTCGATCATGTGTTCCTACAATCGCGTGAATGGCACATTTGCCTGCGGCAATGAGTCCACGCTCACACGCATTCTTCGTGATGAAATCGGGTTCAAAGGATTCGTCACGTCCGATTGGGGCGCAACCCACGCGGTTAGCTTCATCAATGCGGGTCTGGACATGGAGATGCCGGGTGGCCAGCCCGGGCCTATGGGGTCTTTCATCCCTTCGTTCTTCGATTCGCTGCCTCCGCCGCCCCCGCTGCATACGGACGCCAAAGCAGCCGAGGAGGTCAACGAGGCCATGTTCGGCGGACACATCCCCGAAGAGCCCGCGCCCGCTCGCGAAGGCGGCGGCGATTTCGGTGTGAAACTCAACCCCGAAAAAATGCCCGAAGCCCTGAAGGATGGCACCGTCAACGAAGCCGCCATTACGCGCGCTGCCGGCCGAGTGCTCTATGAGATCGTTCACTTCGGGTACCTCGACGGCCAGTCCAAGCACGAAGTCACTGCCCAGGCCATCGATGCCAACGCCAAAATCATCGAGAAAACAGGCGAAGATGCCGCTGTGCTTCTAAAGAATGAAGGCGGAGCACTGCCACTGAAGGCCTCCGAACTCGACTCGGTGGTTCTCATCGGCCCCACCGCCGGACAGGTCGATTCCATTGGCATCAACGGCGAGCGGTCCGTTGGCCTGCCATCGCGCCAGGTCGGTCCACTTGAGGCAATGAAAAAAATCTCCGGCAACTCCGCAATCGGGTTCGCTGTCAATGACGACATGACTGGAACTAGGATTCCGGCCAGTGCTCTGAGCCACGATGGCCAGCCCGGCCTCGAACGGACTGCGGCAGGTGCGGCGCAGACCGATCCGGAACTCGATTTCACTGTGAAGAATGGCAATGCCCTTCCCCCTAATTCGGTCGTCACATGGAAGGGCACGCTGACCGTGCCGCACGATGGCAATTATTGGCTCTATCTGCAGGCACTCGGTACCAATGCCCGTATTTCTCTCGACGGCAAGCGCCTCGCCGCCACCGGCGCCTTCCAGGGCGGTGTGCATGGAGACATCCTGCAAGCCAACCAGGACAACGCAATCCCAACAACCGACGGCCTCGATAACGTGCGCCGTGCTGTCAACCTGACTGCAGGACCGCATGCAATCGAAATCACCACCGGCACCGACACTTCAAATGCGCCTGTGCAGGTTCGTCTGAATTGGTACCCGCCTGAGCAGCGCAAGGCAGACCACGAGGCTGCAATCGCCGCAGCGAAGAACGCCAAGGTCGCCGTCGTCTTCCTTTGGACGCGACTGGAACCGGTCTTTGGCCTGCCCGGCGAACAGAACAGGCTCGTCGAAGAGATCGCTGCCGTCAATCCCAACACTGTCGTGGTACTGAATACCAGCCAGCCCATCGCTTTGCCGTGGGTCGACAAGGTGAAGGCCGTCCTCGAAATGTGGTGGCCGGGCGATGAAGGCGGATGGTCCACGGCAAATCTGCTTTTGGGGAAGACAAGCCCAGCAGGCCGGCTTCCCGTCACCTGGGGCAAGAGCCTCGAAGACTATCCCGCGACCAACCCGAAGTATCCCGAGCGCTCGCTCAAGGGAATCGATGGCAAGACAACTTACAGCGAAGGCGTCAATGTTGGCTATCGCTGGTTTGACAAAGAAAATGTCGAACCACTCTTCGCATTTGGTCACGGCCTCAGCTACACGACTTTCGATTACTCTGGTCTGAAAGTTGAGAGAGCTCCTGATGGCGGCCTGGACGTGCATGTCGACATCAAGAACACGGGCGGCGCCGATTCAGACGAAGTGCCACAGGTTTATCTCGGGGCGCCGAGCCAGATTCCGCCGGGCGTACAGTTCCCTGTTCGGGCTCTCGTCGCGTTCGACAGGGTTCACTTCGCCGCAGGCGAATCGAAAACCGTGGAGCTGCACGTGGCGCCGCGCCAGTTGCAGTACTGGTCTGCGGCAGAAACGAAGTGGATGCGGCCCAATGGCAAACGAGACCTCAGCGTGGGCGGATCTTCGCGCGACTTACGTTTGCACCAATCGATCGATCAGTAAGACACTCGCCGCAAGCCGGCGATTGAATTCGGGGGCAAGCTTCTCACCGAGTGAGCCCCGGCCCGATTTTCAGGAAATAATCGCTCGCCAACTGCGGCCTGCCATGCGACACTGTCATGCGGATTTGGAATCGGGGCCTTCGATGAGAAATCGCTGGACCCGTTTCCACAACCGAGCGTGCCCGGCCATCCCGGCACGAACGAAAAACCTGAAAGGAACGACCCGTCCATGAAGTTTTTGAACGCCATCGCTCTCGGCTCGGTTCTAGGCGCCAGCCTCATCCTGGCCCAGACCCCGGCAACCACTCCTGCCTCAGCTCCAGCAAAGACCGCAAAGCCCGCTCCCGCTCCGCCTCCGAGCGCAGCCGATATCGCAAGCGCCAAGTCCAAAGGCCTGGTTTGGGCGAACCTCAACTCGAAGATCTATCACTACCCAACCGACTCCACATACGGCAACACGAAGAACGGCAAGTTCATGACCGAAGCCGACGCCAAGGCCGCGGGATATCGCGCCGCGAAGCAGGGAGCCGTGAAATCCAAAACCCCCGCCTCGAAGTAAACCAATCCAAAGCGGCTGCCGCTGGCGGCGGCCGCAACACAGCGCTCAGGTCTTTTCGAAGACCGCGCCTTGCTGGACCGCGGCCCCAACCACACCTGTCCCCCTGGCTCTTCAAGCTCACTCGTATTTCAATATCACTTCCGCGATGCCGGAATAGGGTGCATGAACTCTGAAACCGCCCTAGTCATGGTGGAAATAGAAGAGGTTCCCATCCAGATCCTGTACTGTGAATTGCCTTAATCCCCAAGGCTTCCTCTCCAGAGGGTCCACGATGTTCGCACCGAACGACTTCAGTTCCTGGTACGAGGCATCGATATCTTCAGCGAACACCCAGTGAACCGCGGGTTCGAACGGTGGCTGCTTCTTGCGAAAGAAGATGGTCACACCAGGCCGTAACACGGCCCCAATTTCTTTCCCTGGGTAAAGCCAGCCGATCTCAAAGCCGAGTGCGTTCCTGTAATGCTGCTGCGCGCGTTCAACATCGGCGACCGGCAACTCCGGCACTGGGTGGCCCATTGAGGTCAATTTCTCTGTCGCGCCCATAGGGCTCTCCTTTATGCAACAAGACCGCCTGAGCGTCAAATCCTACAACGCCACTCCCAACCCAACAAGATTGGCGGCTGCAATGATGATCACGATCCCGGCCCAAAGGATGCGAATCGGGCGGCTGGTGACGCCGGCCCATTCACCCAAAGCAAGGCCTACCAGCGCACCGCACAACACATAAATACTCATGTGCAGCATCCAGTTCACGAACGAGAGATGCTGGGGAATGTTGGCAGCGCCCCATGCATAAAAGAAGAATTGCAAGTACCACATGATCCCGCCGGTCGCAGCCAGCGCCGCGTTTCGCAACAGCACGGGCCGCGGCTGCATCAAATCCTCGCGCAGCGACAGCCTCTTTAGGCTGGCTAACCGAATGAAGCAATAGCTCAAATTGATGACAGCACCGCCGCCCATGATGAAAACATAGCTCGGGAGCGCAGCGTAGAGCGGATTCACACCCAGGTGCAAGGCCGCAGCCTCCATGGGCTTGGCCGCGTCTATGGCAAACGACATGCCCGATGAAAAGATCCCGCACATTACCGCGAGCCCGAGACCGAGCACAAGATTGAACTCCGGAACCTCGGCATCGCTCTCGCCGCGCAGTTGCTTCTCTTTTTGGTGTCCCGCATACGAAACAACTGCCACCCCAAGAAGAGCCACAACCACGCCTGCCATGGTCAGCACGCCACCGCGGGTTTCAAAAAGAATTCCGAACTGGCCGTGCATGATGGGAGGAATCAGCGTGCCCACCACAAGAGTCACGCCAATTGCCACGCCTATCCCGAGCGACATGCCGAGATGCCGCATGGTGAGTCCGTAACTCACATTGCCGACGCCCCACATAGCGCCGAAAAGCGCGACCTTCAGCAGCAGATGAGGGCCCATCGATCCATAGAAATCGCGAAAATCCGGCAGCAGAATCAGGCTCACGCCAATCGGCAGCAATATCCACGAGAAGAATCCCGCGACGGCCCAGGTCGTCTCCCACGACCATTTCTTCACCTTTTCGATCGGCGCGTAAAACGAGGCAGCCATGCCAGCGCCAATTACGTGCCACCCAATCCCGGCGACAACAGAAGTCATCCCCTCCCTCTTTCTGCAATGCCGGCCGCTCTTCCGCCGACCAAGGACCCTCTCAATTGAAACTGTTTCCGCTGCGACCTTATGGAATCGCTTGCACCCTTGTCAAAGACAAAGTGCTCAAATGGCGGCTGTCGCAAATGGGCGAAGAACCCCGTACTCGGCCAATTACACTCATCTCATGGCTCTTCGCCTGTTCGCTGCCACCACCAGTCAGGGCAAACTGCGCGACTTCCGCACCGCTGCGACAGCTCACTCCGTATCGATTGAGCCTCTTCCCAACCTCGACGCTGTCCCTGCACCCGACGAGAACGGGGCCACATTCGAAGCCAATGCCAAGCTCAAAGCTGTCTATTATTCACGCTTCGCTCCAGGAGAACTTGTTCTCGCCGACGACTCCGGGCTCGAGGTCGATGCTCTCGCGGGCGCGCCCGGCGTCCGCTCAGCCCGATTCGCTGCGGACACAGGCCTCGTGGACTCGCCCGATGCGAACGACAATACGGACGTGTGGAACAACATGCTGCTGATCCAGCGGCTCGATGGAGTGCCCGCGGCCCAACGCACTGCGCGCTATCGCTGCGTCCTCGTCGCCGCGCGCGACGGAGAGCCGTTGCATTCCGCCGAAGGCTCGGTCGAAGGCATCATCCTCGATTCGCCGCGCGGCATCGGTGGTTTCGGTTACGATCCGCTCTTCTTTCTTCCCCAACTAGACCGCACCATGGCCGAGATCGATCTCGAAACCAAGCTTTCGCTGAGCCATCGCGGACGCGCCTTCGCTGCTCTTCTTCCCATGTTGAGCCCATCAGAAGCCGCCCAAATTTGACTGCGTCGCAAATAGCGGTCCCCTTACCTTGACGGTACTTATCTCGGAATCGAATAATGCCCTAGGGACAAGACTTTCCAAATGCTTGCATAGCCCGCCCACCCCGACCAGAAGCCGAGGAGCAAGTCCCGAAGCAAGTTTAGGAGCCGCGATTCGCATGGCAACCGCTCAACATCCTTCCGCACCCCAGTTGCACAAAGGCGTTCAGCCATTGCGTGCCGGTCAGGGTGCGAGTTTTCTCTTGCGCAAGCTGCATTCGCTGCTCGGCATCGTCCCCATCGGCGCCTTCCTTCTGGAACACCTGCTCTCGAACTTTGAGGCGCTCAAAGGACCGGCAGCTTATGGCGCGCAGGTCAAATTCCTCAATTCCCTGCCCCTGGTCCGCGTCCTCGAGTGGCTTTTCATTTTTCTGCCCATCCTTTATCACGGCATCTACGGCGTCTACATCTGGCTGCGAGGTAAATCGAACATCGTCTACTATCCCTGGGCCGGTAACTGGATGTATCTCGCGCAACGCTACACCGGCCTCATCGCATTCGCCTACATCTTCCAGCACGTGTTGCGCCAGCGCTTCATGGGCATCAGCCTGCCGGAGAATCCCGGCGCAGCCTTCGCGAAAGTGCAGCACGAGCTCGCCAACCCCTGGATGCTCGCCGTCTACGTCATCGCCATGATCGCTGTCTGCTGGCATTTCGCATACGGAATCTGGCTGTTCGCAGCCAAGTGGGGCATCACTCCAGGCGAGGTTGCGCGCAAGCGCTTCGGTTACGTCTGCGCGGCTTTCGGCATTGTGCTCTGCGCCATGGGCCTCGCCAGCATCTGGGCGTTCGTATCGCCAAAGTACCAGAACACTCCCGACATCGTTCCGCCAGCCATGGTCCAGCTCATCGCACCGGTCCATCTCGCCGGCCTGTATCTGCCGCACGTATCTCTTACATGGTCGAAACTTCCAACCCTCACCCCAATCCCCTGAGGAGGTTCACTATGTCTATCACTCGCCTTACCAGCCAGGAATTCCAGAAATACGCTTCCGCAGCCAACAACGCCATCACCGAGCTCAGCCTCGCCGTTTCCTCGTCGAGCCTCGATCCGGATCTTCAGGAACTCGTCAAGATTCGCGCATCGCAGATCAACGGCTGCGCCTTCTGCACGCAACTTCATCTGAATGAGGCACGCCACAAGGGCATTGCCGCACCGAAACTCGACCTTCTCGCCGTGTGGCGTGAAGCGGGCATCTTTTCTGAAAAAGAAAAGGCTGCACTTGCGTGGACCGAACTCCTCACACGACTTTCCGAGCACCACGTCAGCGATGAGGATTATGCAGCCGTCTCTGCGCATTTCGCTCCATCGGAACTCGCCTGGCTCAGCGCAGCTGTAGCCGTCATCAATACCTGGAACCGTATCGCCGCGCCCTTTCAGTACGCGCCGCCGATTCCCCGTCACCCCATTCAACCCGCAGTCAAGGAAACATCTTCTGAAGCAGTAGCAGTGTCCTGAGCAATGCGCCGAAGGCGCGATTGCCTGGACGGCAAGTCCTGAAAGGATTCGATAGAGAATGGCGGGACCAAGAATTATCGTGATTGGCGGAGGCCTTGCCGGGCTAGCAGCCGTAATCAAAATCGCTGAAGCGGGCGGCACCGTCGATCTGTTCTCGATTGTCCCCGTCAAGCGCTCGCACTCGGTCTGCGCACAGGGCGGCATCAACGCCGCAAAAAATCTGAAGGGCGAGGGAGACACCACCGACAAGCACTTCGACGACACGATCTACGGCGGTGATTTCCTCGCCAATCAGACGCCCGTGAAGGCCATGTGCGAAGCCGCGCCCGGCATCATTGATCTTCTCGACCGTATGGGCGTGCCCTTCAATCGCACTCCGGAGGGTCTTCTCGACTTCCGCCGCTTCGGTGGCACTCTCTACAACCGCACTGCATTCGCCGGAGCCACCACAGGTCAGCAGCTTCTCTACGCGCTTGACGAGCAGGTGCGCCGCTACGAATCCACCGGCCACGTCAACAAATTTGAAGGCTGGGAATTCCTCTCCGCCGTGCTCGACTCCAAAGGCCAGGCCCGCGGCATCACCGCGCTCAACCTCCGCACCATGGAGCTGCGTTCCTTCCCCGCCGAAGCCATCATTCTCGCCACGGGCGGCATCGGAGCCATCTTCGGCAAGAGCACCAACTCCGTCGTCTGCACCGGATCCGCGCAGTCCGCCGTCTTCCAGCAAGGCGCCTACTACGCGAATGGCGAATTCATTCAGGTCCACCCCACCGCGATTCCCGGCGAAGACAAGCTGCGCCTCATGTCGGAGTCGGCGCGCGGCGAAGGCGGCCGAGTCTGGGTGCCGCGCACCGTCGGCGACAAACGTCCTTTCAAGCAGATTCCCGAATCCGACCGCTTCTACTTCCTCGAAGAGTGGTATCCGAAATACGGCAACCTCGTCCCCCGCGACATCGCCACGCGCGCCATTCACAAGGTGGTCTATGAGCACCATCTCGGCATCGATGGCCAGCCCATGGTCTATCTCGACCTCACGCACATCGACCGCGAAACGCTGAACCGCAAGCTCGAAGGCATCCTCGAAATCTACGAAAAATTCGTCGGCGACGATCCGCGCGAAGTGCCCATGAAGATCTTCCCTGGCATGCACTACACCATGGGCGGCCTATGGGTCGACTTCAACCAGATGACCAACGTCCCGGGCATCTTTGCCGCCGGCGAGTGCGAATACCAATACCACGGAGCTAATCGCCTCGGCGCCAATTCGCTCGTCAGTTGCATCTTCGGCGGATTCCGTGCCGGACCCATCGCGCTGGCCTATGCCAAGAGCCTGCCCGCTGCAGAGGGCGACGGCGGCCACGCAGCCGAGCTGAAACGCCAATCTGAAATCAACAGCAAGCTGATGAGCAATGAAGGGACGGAGAATCCGTTCAAGCTATGGCGAGAACTTGGCGAGACCATGACCAAGCACGCAACGGTGATCCGCTACAACAAGGGTCTCGAAGAGGCCGACAAGAGAATCCTCGAGCTGATGGATCGCTACAAAAAGGTGAACCTCAGCGATCGCAGCCAATGGGCTAACACCAGCTTCGCTTTCGCGCGCCAGTTGTATAACATGCTTGAGCTCTCGCGTGTCGTCGTCGGCGGAGCGATCTTGCGTGACGAATCGCGCGGCGCACACTATAAACCCGACTTCCCAGATCGCAACGACGAAAAGTTTTTGAAGACTACCAAGGCCAGCTTCACCGACGCAGGCTCGGCGCCGCGTTTTGAATTTGAAGAAGTCGATATCCAATACATCAAGCCGCGCCCGCGCCGTTATGACGCAACGAAATGACAGCGGCAAAGCTCTACCGCCGCTGTCATCCTGAGCGTACGGGGTCCCCGCGGACAGGTCCTTGTCCGTGGGGTGTGGGAGCGAAGGATCTGCGGTTGTTTTTTGGGAGTTTTGAGAGTCACAGCTGCTGGGTGCCCCAGGTCCGGGGTCCCCAGCGACAGGTCTTCGTTGCTGGGGTGGAGATCTCAATTTTGAGACCTTGGGGAAGCGAAGGGTCTGCGGTTGCTTTTGAACAGGTTTATCCCTTAAAGAAGCATTGAGGAATTTCGAAAATCGTCGGAGACACAGCAAGGCCCCAGAGGGGCCGAAGGAAAATAGCCCAGGGCAAAGCGAAGCGACGCCCTGGGGCATCGGAAAAAGACGGTCGCCGCCCCGTAGGGGCGGCAGGAACGAAACCGGCCGGCGCCCCATTCGCGCGATGTTTAGCTCGCAAGGATGGACATGCAAGAACATTGAGGGAACGAACGAATCATGCCAAAGACCATACAACTCGAAATCAAGCGCCAAGCCAGCCCCGATGCACCCGCCGTATGGGAGAAGTTTGAACTCGAATGGCGCTCCGGCATGAACGTCATCTCCGCCATGATGGAGATCGCAACCAATCCCGTCACTGCCGACGGCCGTCCGACGACGCCCATCACCTACGACTCCAATTGCCTCGAAGAAATCTGCGGCTCCTGCGCGATGAGGATTAACGGCAAAGCCCGCATGGCTTGCTCCGCGCTGGTGGAAAATCTGGAGCAGCCCATCCGCATCGAACCACTCTCAAAGTTCCCGCTCGTCCGCGACCTCCAGGTCGATCGCTCCGTCCTCTTTGAAAATCTGATGCGCGTCAAAGCCTGGGTTCCCGTCGACGGGACCTACGATCTCGGCTCCGGTCCGCGCGTATTCCCGCAACAGCAGGAAGCCAATTACCCGCTCTCGAATTGCATCTCCTGCTGCTGCTGCATGGAGGTCTGCCCGCAATTCAATGAGGACACGGGCTTCGTCGGCGCAGCCACTATTGCCCAGGTCAAACTCTTCAACAATCACCCCACCGGCAAAGTCTTCAAGGAAGATCGCCTGCGCGCTCTCGCCGGCGATGGCGGCATCCAGGAGTGCGGCTTCGCACAAAACTGCGTCGAAATCTGCCCCAAACAAATCCCTCTGACCAACGCCATCTCCGACGTCAGCCGCGACGTAACCATCCAGGCCGTGAAGGATCTCCTCCGCGGATAAGGCGGGCTCCGGCACCGGAAAGCCTCATCGCGTATCGATCAAACCGCGCGCCATCGGAGAAAATGCAATTTCCGCATGGGGCGCCATCCTTCTACAACATCGGCGCTTGTAATCCGCTTTTGATCCGACTGAATGAGCCAATTTGCTGGAGTGCCCGCGCCTAGGCGAACCCGGTATCAACAAGGAAGCGTGCAACGCGAAATGCGGCAGAGTGGGGCCGACGTTTGGGTCTTCCGCTGGTGGGAATCCACCTTTGATGGAACGAGCAAACGCCGGAAGGCAATAGTCGGTACTGTTCAGGCATTTCCGACTGAAGCATCCGCACTCAAAGCTGCCAAAGCGTTGCGCATTGACGCCAACCAACAAACCCCGCATTCAGAAGGCGGACCTGAAACGGTTGCCGAACTGGTCGCTCATTACCGGCTCAAGGAGTTGGTTGGTGAGAACCAGGGACGGAAGTCGTTTTCAACGCGAGCCGGGTACGAAAGCTATCTCAATGGCTGGATTCTTCCTCGTTGGGGGGATCACAGGAATGTGACCGCTCGTACCTTGCAGAACTGGGAAGCGGGCAAGGGTACCAGTCAGATGTATAAGAAGACCCGTGATCTCCGTGCTGGAGTGACAGGCAAGATGGTCGGTTGGCACTCGTTCCGGCCACAGCCTTGCAACGAACCTCCGCAGTCTGCGAGTTGACGTTAAAGTCGCACAGGAACTCTTGCGTCACGCGAATTCACGCACCACGATGGACCTCTATACGCAGGCTGTTTCCGCAGACAAGCGGAATGCGAGCAAGAGGCAGGTTGAATTGTTGTTGGCTTGATGTTGGTACGGTTTTTGAAGTTCCGTACCGTAGCGTACCGTGGACTTTAAGTTGTCACTTCGATGTATGCCATAAACCATTCGTTTTAAGTGGTTTATGGCGGGGACGACGGGGCTCGAACCCGCGACCTCTGCCGTGACAGGGCAGCGCTCTAACCAACTGAGCTACGTCCCCAGATTGCATTTTCAGCAATTTGGATTGAAATTATATAGAACGAGCAAATCACCAGACCTCGCCACTTTCGCTCTGTCCTACGATTGCTGTCTTGGATCAACCACCAGCGTGTCTATCGACAGCCGGTTCTCCAACTCAGCGACGAGAATTAGTTTACCAGATGAGCCGGGTGTCCGCCCTGCCCTGTCGTTCGTAAGCCGCGTGCAAAACGCCGCAGGTCCATGAAGCTCAGGCCTCGGGGAGTTGGTCGCTGAACCTGTATCCGAGGTGCGCATCCGTCACCAGATATTGCGGATTCTGAGGATCGTCTTCGATTTTCTTTCTCAGCTGACGAATAAATGTTCGCAGATATTCGAGTTCGCTTCCATACTCGGGACCCCACACAGACTTCAGTAAGCGAGCATGCGGAATCGGCTCTCCGGCGTTCATCATCAGATAGTGAAGCATCTCAAATTCTTTGGGCGTCAAGTGAATTGCACGGCCGCGCTTTTGCACTCTGTGCTTCACTGGATCCAACTCGAGCTGGCCGTGGCGCAGCGGAGCATCCCGATTCGAGTCCTGAGCATTTCTCCGCCGCACGGCGGAGCGCAGTCGCGCCGTGAGCTCACGCAGTTGAAACGGCTTGGTAATGTAATCGTCGGCACCCGCATCCAAAGCCAGGACCTTGTCGTCTTCGCCATCCATCACAGTCAACATCAGTATCGGCAAGCGCGTGACCGCGCGGCGAATGTGCCGGCAGGTTTCCACTCCGCCCATCCCCGGCATATCCACATCCAATAACACCGCATCGAACCAAAACATGCGGACCAACGAAAGCGCCTCCTCACCGCGGGCTGCTTCAACCACAGCAAAATTCAGTCCAGAAAGCGCCGTACAGAGTGCTCGCCGCATGGAACTGTCGTTGTCGACAACCAGGATGGTGCCGAGTCCTTGGCTCGATGATTCTAGCTTCAACTTGCCCTCCTTGCGCCTATCGGAAGTGAAAGAAAGAATGTCGTTCCCTCCTTCTCGTTACTGATGACCCATACATGCCCGTGATGAGCTTCTGCCGCCTTCCTCACTACGGAGAGCCCTATCCCCGTGCCCGTCACGGAGTCTTTCAATTCCGGCGACCTGAAAAAGCGGTCGAAAACACGTTCGCGATCTTCCATCCGGATCGCCGGTCCAAAGTTGTGCACAGAAATCAGCACTTCGTCATGACTCGCTCGGGCCGAAATTTTGATCGGCGTCTCCGGCGTCGAATACTTCCAGGCATTGTCGATGTATTGCGCCAGGATCATCGTCAAAAGTTCTCGGTCAACGTGAAGGCTTAGCGAATGATCTTCCACCGCTATCAGCATTCTGCTCCCCGCGTTCCCAATAGGTCGATTTGCAATCACCTCTGAGATCAACTCCTCCACATTCACGTCATCTCTCTTGAGCCCAACCTGGTCCGCTTCGAGCCTTGCAGTCAGCAGCAGTTGAGTGCATAGTCCATTGAGGCGAACCATTTCGTCTTCAATCAGCTTGGCCAGATCCTTTTGCGCACCGGTTAGACTTCCCAATTCAAGCAATGCCGAACTGGCAGTTTGAACCGTTGCCAGCGGTGTCTTGAACTCATGCGCCAGCGCATCCATGACCGCCGCACGCAACTGTTCCCCTTTTCGCGCTGTCTGTGCCCGCTCTTCTTTCTCAAATGACTGATATCTGTCGATCGCAATAGCCGAAAGTGTCGCCAGGGCCTCGACCGTCAGAGGGCTTAGTTCGCCGCGCACTACCAAAGCGCCTGCAGGTCCAATACCCCCCAACAATATTCGCTGCGTCGTATGCGTATGCGGGTCGTCTTGGACTGTTCCGCGCAGATAGCACTCCTTGGCAAGCTCCTCTTCGCCCTTGTTCCACTCCCCAGCCCTGTCCTGCCGGCTCAGATTTGCATCGAAAACCGCAACCGCGCTTGCGCCGAAGATTCGCTGAATCAGCACCACAAGTTGCGGTCCAACCGGCTGACTCATATCCAGCAAGAGAGAGTTTCTACTCAACTCGTAAAGCTGCTGCATTCCAACGCGATGGATGGAGGCTTCGCGAGCATTGCGCACTTCTCGCGCATGCAGTCCGCTGACCGCAACCGCCGTTACTTCAAATGTGCAGAGCGCCACCCAGTTTTGCGGGTCCGATATGTCAAAATGAAAAACCGGCAAAGTGAAGAAGTAATCCAGACAAGCAACAGCTAGTAAAGACAAAAGTGAAGCCTGCCAGAAACCAAATACAAATGCTGCAGTGATGACAAGCAACAAATAGAGAAGACTGATAGTCGTCAGATTTAAATGCAGGACAAACCCGATAAAGGTCAGCAGGCCAAGGCTGGCACAGCTTGCCAGATAATACCCAAAAAGCCGCGCCCTCTGCAGTAGATAGGCCCGCCCCAACACATGTCGCTGTGCCATGTGACCTATATCTTGCTGCTCCTGGATTCAGATCCGACTGCTAACAGCATAGTCAGAGTCACGTGAGGAAAGCATGAAGACAAAATTTAGATAAAATAAGGAAAAATCAAGAACCAGGAGACGAGAAAACTCGCTTCCTGGTTCTATGTTGCGCCCAACTATCCGTCATCTAACTGATTGATGAATAACGTGATAGATAACTACCTCATAGCGTCTGGCGCAGCCAGTTGGCCGTACTTGGCGGATAACTCCCCTGCTCCGGCGGCCTTGTACATATAGTATTCATAAAGATTACGTGCTGAGTCTACCGGTCTCGGATACTTGGCGGCCACACCTACAACGTTCTGGCTCAGCCGAGCCCACTCCCGCTTCTCTTCAGTGGCTTGTTTCAAGTAGCTCGTTTGCTGCTCAGCGTAGTAACTGGCGAGAGTTCGGTATTGGTCTGGCGTGTGAGCGTCACGCACTAACTGCTTCACTTGAGCCTTCGAGTAGTGCGCGTCAGCCTGCGGCGAAGACGCTGCTTCCTGTGCGCTTCCGATCCCCACAAGCGCAGACGAAAGAATACAGGCTGCAATCACGTTGCGTTTCATGATGATCCTTCCTCCCATGACTAAGTATCAAAGGTGTCACGTGAGTAGGGCATAAAGAGAAGTAAATAGTTTTATAATGACACGTAAGTTATTGAGACTGGATTTAAGCACTGCGGAATTACTTGCACCTCATTCAAATATTGAGCCAAGACCGAGACTTATTTGTCGCGACGCGTTGATCTACCGTCATTCGCATGCGCTACGCTTAGATCGCAAGTTGCGGTCGCCGTAAGCCAAAGTAAGGAACAGCGAAAGCATCCGAACTGCCCTCAGTAGTACGTCTCACGCATTGCACGAGCGTCCTTGACCATAGTGAGAAACCTGGTCGCCAATTCGCGGATACGATCTTCTTGGCGAAAATGCAAAGCTTCCTTGGGCAGCAACTCTCCACCAACGCCAATCGCGGTCGCCCCGGCGAGAATGAAGTCGGTCGCATTTGCCTGGTTCACTCCACCGGTGGCAATCAGAGGAATTTGCGGGAGCGGCACTTTAAGTGCTCGCACGTATTGAATTCCCCCCACATGACCAGTCGGGAAAATCTTGACGAAGTCCGACCCGGCCTTCCAGGCAGCAATTATCTCTGTCGGCGTGAGAGCTCCTGGAAGTACGGCGACATCGGCTTTCCTGGCATACGCCACTACTTCCGGAACAAATCCCGGACTGGTCAAGAATCTCGCGCCTGCATCCACACTTTTCTTCGCCAGATCAGCATCCAACACGGTTCCGGCGCCTACGGCCAGATCCGGATAGCGCTTCGCCAGGTTGTTCACGATTTCTATCGCTCCCGGTACCGTCAAGGTAATCTCGACGATCGGAATCCCTGCTGCGTAGACGGTTTCCGCGGCGAAGTATGCGAGATCCTGTGATGCGACTCGCACGGAGGGCAATATGCCGATCTCCTTGATGAGAGCGCAAGCCTCTTCTCTTTTCATTGACCCGACCTCTTCGCCTTCGTGTGCGAATGAATGAGAGCTCTATTACGATTCAAAGATGAGATTGCAGTCACTGGATGACCTCACGTCCCACGGCCAAGTTTAACTGGCTGGCAGCTGTCATATAGGCCCCTACCAGTTGCAGATATGCTAATTGCACCACCCTGTAGTCGCTCTGTGCGTTCAGAAAATCCATCAAGGACGCTCCGCCATGTTCGTAGGAAAACGTCACCGTGTCGCGGACGCGTGTCGCCTGGTCCTTGTATTTATCGCGGTATTGCGTTAGGAGGGCAATGTTACTCCTCACCTGCTCATATGCCGAATCGACGTCGCTGAACACCTGAGCCCGCGTGGCTTCGCTAGCTTGCTGGCTCCGGCCAATATCGATCTGGGTCCGTTGCTTCTCGCCTTGATTGCGATCGAAAATACGCAGCGGGATGTTGACACTTGCGCCAAGAGTCTGGATACCGTTGGGATTATTGTTTGAGGAGTTATAGGTATACCAGCCGCTAAACGTCGGATCCGTTGAGCCATTCGAGACTGCCAGTTTGTGATTGGTCTCGGACTGTTGAATGGTCTGAAGCGCGGCTTGCAGATCGGGCCGCGTATCGAGTGCAATCTGGCGGAAATCGTCGAGGGGCTTCAGCGCATCGGAAAAATCGAAAGGACCGTTCACATCGAATTGCTCGACCGGCGTGCGTTCGTTGAGCAATTGAAGGAGCTGGATTTTCGATGTACGCAGGTTGACGATGGCGGTCTGAATCTCCGATTCGTACTGTACGCGCAACAATTCGATCCGATCCAGGTCTATTTGCGCAATGTCGCCGGCTTTAAAGCGATCGCGGCTGATTTCGATAATGTGGTCGTAATACTCGAGATCTGCCTTGGCAAGTTCGAGAACGGCCTTCGCCTGCAAGGTGCTCACAAATGCCGCGCGCAAGGTGAACTCGAGGTTGCGCTTCAGGTCTTCATGCTGAGATTCGGCGATACGCGTCCCCTCTTTGGCGCTCTCGAGTCGTAACTCCCGTTTATGCTCCCGCTCATGTAGATAACTAAGCGTGGGGACGACATCGGTACCCTTGAATGGCGCCCAGGCCCCGTTGTGCGGCACAATCTGCGTACCGTCAGCTGAAAGTGTGAACTGTGGATTAGGCCGCAGGTATGCTGTAATCTCCTCGGCACGCATCTCGTCGACATTGAGAGCGTCGGCTTTGAGCGCCGGGTTCACGGATTCAAACTTCGATTTGACCTGCTCCCACGTGAGCGCCTGCTGTGCACCGGCAGAGCCTGCCAGCAGGGCAAAACTCATCAGGCAGCATCCCACCTTTCGAATCGAGACGTTTTTCAAACTAACCTTCAAAGGACGCCTCCGGTTCGGGCAGCTTGTCGGTGTCGCGCGCAACCCATACATACAGAGTCGGCAGCAGAAAAATGCTCATGACCAGATCGACCATCAGGCCGCCAACGATCACGATGGCGAAAGGACGCTGGGAGTCGGAACCGATACCATGCGAGAGCGCAGCGGGCAAGAGTCCCAGCGTGGCCACAAGCATGGTCATCATGATGGGACGAAGCCGCAAGACCGCGCCTTCAATGGCTGCCCCTTCTACCGTGTAACCGCGCGCCCGGAGCTGATTGATGTATTCGAGCATGATCACTCCGGTCTGCACCGACACGCCAAACAATGCGAGAAAGCCGACGCTCGACGAAACGCTAATGTTTGTGTGGGTGACCAGGAGCGCCACCGAGCCACCCACGGGAGCCAGCGCCACATTCACTAGGATGAGGCCAGCCCACTTGAACGACTTGAACATCGTAAACAGAATGATTGCGATCAGCACGACGGTCAGCGGCACAATGATCGCCAGCCGTCGGTCGGCCCGCTGCTTGCTCTGGTATTCGCCGGCCCACTCGTAGTGATAACCCTTCGGCAGTGGGACAGCTTTGTTCACGGTGGCAATCGCTTCCTCGACAGTTCCTCCAAGATCGCGATCGCGCACCCCGTACTTCACCGCGATATATCTCTGTTCTCCTTCGCGATAGATCTCCTCGGCTCCATCCGTTGTACCAATCTTCGTCAACTGCGCCAGCGACACACGTTCCCCCGATGGGGACAGCAAGCGCACATTCTCAATCGCTTCTTTCGTGTCGCGATACGGTTTTTGATAGCGCAGCACGAGGTCATACTGCGCCTCGCCCTTTAACACCTCGCTGAGCGTTGTCCCGCCGACTGCGGTTTGGATCGCATCCTGAATATCTGCGACATTGATACCAAACCGCGCGGCTGCTAAACGGTCCACCGTGAAGGTCAGGTTAGGCTGGCCAATGATGCGGAACAATCCAAGGTCAGCCACCCCGCGAATCTTGCTCATCGTATTGACGACGTCGTTTCCCTTCTCCTCAAGGACCTTGAAATCGTCCCCGTAGATTTTGACTGATAACTCCCCTTTGACGCCGCTGACAGCTTCTTCCATGTTGTCTTCGATGGGTTGCGAGAACCCCCAGATCACGCCGGGAATCTTCTCCAGCTGCCCGTTCATCGAGGCAATCAGATTATCCTTGCTCTTCTGAAAAATGGGCCGCCACTCTTCTTTCGGCTTCAGATTGACAAAGTATTCCGTGTCGAAGAATCCCGTCCAGTCGGTGCCATCGTCGGGGCGGCCAATCTGGTCCACCACCTCTGTAACTTCCGGGAAGCTCGCCAGCGCAATCCGAGCCCTATTCGAAATTGCGAGACTCTCATCGGGCCCAGTTGAGGGAGCAAGTGTGCCGCGCACCCAGAGTGCCCCTTCATCCAAGTGAGGCAGGAATTCCGAGCCAATGACGCTCGACAGCAGAAAGATCGCAATTACAAACGCGACAGCACTCACTCCCGTCGTGATTCCGCGATGATGAATGGCCCAGGCAACCCCATTTTTGTAGCGCGTGGTCAAGAACGCCATGAAAGGGTTTTGCCACTCCTTGGCGCCCTTCCTGAACAGCATGCTGGAAAGCACCGGAGCCATCACCACGGAAAAGACCAGTGCGCCCAGCAAGGCAAATCCGATCGTCCACGCCAGAGGCTTGAACAGACGGCCTTCGACCGATTGCAGAGTAAAGATGGGCAGATAGGCGGTAATGATAATCGCGATCGCATAAAAGACGGGCCGTTGGACCTCATGCGCCGCGTCTTTGATCTTTTGCTGAGCTGTGTGCGCATCGTTCTTGCGCGAGAGATGGCGGACGATGTTCTCCACCATCACGACTGCGCCGTCCACCACCATGCCGAAATCGAGGGCTCCGAGTGACAGCAAGTTGGCCGGAATATGGCTCAAGTTCAGGCAAATGGATGCGAATAATAGCGCAAATGGGATCGTGAGCGCGACGATGATCGCACCCCGCACATTGCCGAGGAAAAACAGCAGAATGATCGCTACAAGAACAATTCCTTCGGTCAGGTTGTGCAGCACAGTGTGCGTGGTCAGATGAACCAGATCGCTGCGATCGAGGAATGGCACAACGCTCACACCCTTGGGAAGGATGTGATCATTGATCTCCTTAACTTTTTCTTCAACCGCTTTGAGCACTGGATCGGCGTCTGCCCCTTTGCGCAGCAGAAGCGCGCCTTCGACCACATCGGGGTTGTCTATCAGCCTTCCGTTGGCGTCCTTGTAGGTCTTCGAGATCTGGCCCAGCCTGATCTTGGGTCCCTGATCCACCTGGGCGATATCCTTGACGCGGATCGGAGTTCCGGCCTGGGTTTTGATCAGGGTGTCTTCGATTTGCTGCACGTTCTCGTACAGACCCTGCGCCTGCACGTTGATCTGCTGTGCTCCGGCAACGATGAAGCTTCCACCCGCATTGGCGTTATTGGTTTGGAGCTGTTGCTCCACCTGCGCAATGCTCAGACCATAACTTATCAGCTTATCCGGATTGAGACGAATCTGATATTCCTTGGTTATGCCGCCGAAGCTGGCGACATCCACGATTCCGGGAACATTCTTGAATTGCTTTTCGAGCGTCCAGTCTTCGAGCGACTTCTGCTCCATGACATCGACAAATGGATTCTTACTCTCAATCGTGTACCAATAGATTTGTCCTGCGGGACTCCAGTCCGTCTGTAACTGCGGCACCAGGCCCGCCGGCAAGGTGATGTTACTCAGCCTTTCAAGGACTCTCTCGCGATTCCAGCTGTTGTCGGAGGAATCGTTGAAATTCATCATGATACTCGAAATGCCGGCCAGGCTGAACGACCGCAGGCTCTTCATGTCGGGGACGCCGGCCATCGCAATCTCGCACGGAACCGTGATCTGCTTCTCGATGTCTTCCGCGGAATGACCCGGCCACTGCGTGATGATGTTGACATAGTTATCCGCAACATCGGGATAGGCATCGACCGGCAGGTTATGGAATGAGATACCTCCCCAGACAAACAACATGACCGCAATCGCCAGAACCAGGAAGCGGTTCTTCAGCGCGGAGTCCACGAGTTTCTGGATCACTGCGCCTCCAGCGTAGCTTCCAGCTGCAGAACGTTTGAGACCACCTGCTGTCCCGGTGCGATGCCGGCAAGCAATTCCTGTTGATTCCCTGGCAGCATCACTCCCGGATGCACTTCAACCCGCTTGAATTGATTGCCGCCCGACGGGATAAAAACCCAGTCTCGATCGTGCAGGTGAAGCACAGCCGGCGCTGGCACGACGGCGTGGCTTTCCTTCGCCCTGCTCTCGAACGTCGCCGTGACAAACATCCCCAGTTTAAGAATTCCTGGGTTCGCAATCTCGATCCGCACCTTGGCGGTGCGAAGACTAGGATCAAGAACTGGACCGATGTCACTCACATGCCCAGTCAAAATCCTGTCTGGATAGGCATTCGGCCTGATTTTGGCTTCCTGCCCTAATTTCAAAGTCGGCATGTCGTTCTCGTAAACATCGCAAAGAATCCACACCGTGGAAAGGTCGGCAATTGTGAATGCCGTCGCAGTTCCCGATAGACTGACACCCGCGGCAGCCGCATTGGTGACGTTCTGGCCGATAATCACTCCCGTGATAGGAGCGTGGACGTCGACGACCGGGCTGGGGTGGTTCTTGTCTACGCCGAAGATTTTTAACTGTTCATCTGCGGCGGTCAGGTCCGCTTTGGCATCCTTTTCAGCATCCTCGGCTTGTTCAAGCATGGCGAGCGAGATCGCCCCATGTTTGTAGAGTTCATCGGCGCGGATGTAGGCCTTGTTTGCCAACTGCTCATCGTTCACGGCCTTCAAATATGCGTCGAACGCGTTGCTGATATCGGGGCTCTCAACACTGAACAGAAACTGTCCCTTTTTTACGTTGTCATCCAGACGGGTCTTGAGATTGACAACTCGCCCATTGGCCAACGTGATGACCGGAACCTCGCGGGAGATATCCGGAAACACCGACCCAGTTACATTCAGTTCGCCCGAGGCCTTCCGCTCTTCGGCCACGACTAATGGGAACTGATCAGGCTTATCGACTGAGACCAGGCTCATGTCGCCGGTGTGCACAACCTGCGGCGACGGCGGCGCTCCATCTGCGGGAGAAAACTCTTTCTTGCAACCATTCATCCACGTGCAGAACACCAGGCAACCGATAACTATCAGAACGGGTCTATTCATCATTCGTTCACCTCGCGCCCGTGGCCGGAGTCTTTCGGATTGGCAACGGGAGATAAAGCCTGTCGCTGCGGCATGGAACCGCGCCAAGGTCTTTCGAACCCCCAACGCGCTCAAACACACTTCGTTCATACCGATTCGTTCCTGAATTCCTCTGCATATCCTGCGACCCTCGCTGCGTGGGCGCAGCCTTGGGAATTGCTCTTCTTCAGTCCTCCCGCCGGTCCCTGGACTGATGGTTAAAAATGCCAAATCACGTCGGCCGCGAGGATGAGCGCCTGACTCTTTGCCCCCAAAGCTCTCATGGTTGCCTCTGGCAGCTGCCCCACCGGAGCATTTGAAAGCGCGGCAACGGAGGCACCGGGGGCAATATCCGTCGACCGCAATCCGTATGGGCTTGTGGAATGGAGGTAGCTCAACTCGGGCCGGAAGGTAACGCTGGTACCTGCCCAGAAGTCGAAACCCACCATATGTTCATCGTAAATCGCCGGCGTGCCTGTGCGCTGCCCTTTGACGTCGTCCACCACTTCATTGCGAATGTTGAGAGATGCCTGATCTTTCCAAAAGTTGTGTTCGACGTAGTTGGTAATCGCCCACTCCGGTGCATAGCAATACGCCGCATGTGTTCCAGTGTACGAAGAACTGGGGTTCTCGCACACCGCTCCAAAATTCAGCGTCGACGGCATCGCGCCGCTCGTGAGCACATGGTTATTCCCCGTATTCTCCGGCCAGGGTGAAGTCACCTTGCTATACGGAACGCCGGTGTTGTACCACCACATATTCGGCGTCTGGCTCATGTATTGATACCAGCCTTCGGTATCCGTGTGCCAGTGTTCGCTGATTTTGTGATACCAGGTCTCATAAAACGCAGTCAGGTTGTTATAGCCATACTTGCCGTTGTTGATTGTGTTGTCGCATGTGTTCAACACATCGCCGCCATTGTGCCATGTGTAAACGACGCAAACATTGCCAGTGACTCTCGCATCGGCCGTCCATGGTGCAGTGTCGCAACCCGGCGATACGCCTCCTTGCAGCGTCCAGTGATCGTTGATCTTCACTGTCAGGTTTGCCCCGACCATCGTGTAACAATCGTAGGTGTAGAGAATGGAGTGCGAGTAAGTGTAGTTATTCGGGGCGAGTTGAGCTTCAATGTCGGGTAAGGAAATGTAGCGCCCGATGCGCAGGTCCGCTCCCTGACCAATCTTCGGAAAATACAGGTCTGCGTACCACATCACAGGGTCATATCCGTATTGCGCATTCTTCACCAGTAACTGCTGGCTCAGAATGCCGTGCGAAGTTGTATATCGGTAATCCTGACCATAAAGATTGGTAACACGAAATCCCCAGTCGAAATGGTCTGTCTGCACGGTATCCGCAAGCCTTTCCGTGTACAGGGCCAACTGATCGAGCACCACCATGTTCGGAAACGCGTCGTATGCCGCGGGACTGTTGGCGCCGATACCCAGGCTCGCATTGCCGCGGTTATTTGTCGAGCCATTGGCCCCGACCGCGATCCAGCCGTACCATTTCACGCCGCTAAGTCTCGTCGGATCGCCGCCGTCAATTGCCGTTTGAAGCTGGTACGTCGAATAGTCGGGTGCGCCTATCTCCTGCGTCCCGCCGATTGGCCAGTCGGATGCAGGATAGGGCGGAGATGGAATCGGTGGAGGCGTCCCTCGGCGTTTCGGCGCATTTGGATCAATCGCTGTTGCGGAAGTCCAGTCGGCAAGATAGACCTTGCCCCAGCGGGCAAAGAACCCAGGTTTGATCTCGACCGATGCCGCGGGCGCTGGAACTTGGGACGTCTGTCCGTCGCCAGCCGGCGCGCTCGCGTCGCCGGATGACGATTCTGCAGCCGTCACCAAGTGCGAATCTCCCAAATGTTCAACCTGTGCCGAAGGGAGTACCACGGAATTCGTCCCAGCCTCCTTCAAGAAACTCAACCTTGCTGGCGATGCAGGCGCAGTCAGTTCCGAACCCGCGCTTTGAGCATGGCATACGATCTGCGTCGAAAGACAAAAAGCTGCAACCCAGACTGCGATGACCGTCCGGAGGTTTGCCTTCATCTGGAGTTTGGCCTCCGCGACGCTTGACGTCGCTGGGTTACCGATGATGTGGAGGCTGCACTTATTCCGGCATAGTCACTGGGGACGTTCGAGTTCCTCCCCAATGTTTAGTCGCAGCCACAAAAGCGAATTACAAAGAAAGTGCATTGATTCCGTAAAGACGACAAACCATGTCAAACCTGCAAACACACTTTCTGCAGGCCGCTTCACAAGAAAAGAAAGCAGTTGAAAATCGACGAAATATTTCGATGATCCTTTAAGTATTCAACTCAAAGCATGAGGGACGCATGAAGAGATTCATAAGAATACATAGTGGTAAGTCAGTTCTCCATTATGGATCAACGTTTCTACTCAGCTCATCTCGTACTTATTCGGTTGGGTATTGCGCATTACCGATTGTCAAGTTGACTTATTCAATTCGGTTGTCGGCCTGGGTACAAGGGGCTTCGCCAAATAGAGGTTCCTCCAGTGAGCAACACCGATGCTTTCAGCGGCACCGATGCTGCTCATGAAGCTTCTAGACCTGGTTGCCTCGACCACGCCATTCCGATTCGAGATAGCTGACTAAAACCTGACCATGATCGACGCCAGAGTCGTGGTTTGGTTGGTGCGCAGGTCGGGCCACCAGAGAGCCCGCTTATCACCCGGCGTGACGTAACCGTTGGATAAGTTCATCGCCTGGCAGTTTGCAATTGCCAAAGGCTGGCCCGCTACGCCAACTCCAGTATTGGTGTTGGTGTAGACGTATCCGTAGCCGGAGTCGCCGCCCGCTGCGCACTGGTAGTCAGCTGGGTTGCCGTTGTTTCCTCCGGGAGGCGTAACGCCGCCACGGCCGGTCCAGTACGGCGTGTCGGAGTACCGGTACGCTTCCTCAAGACGGAAGACAATGAACTGGCTTGGCATGTAGTCATAGGTGATGGTGCCATCGTGCATCTGCGCGCGATCGTTCGCGTTCTCCGTGTAGTACGGGGTGCCGGTGGTCGCGGTCGCGCCGTTGATCGAGGGGACCAGGGTCAGGTAACGGCCGGGGTTGTTCATCTGGCCGCCGCCAAGGGTGAAGGCGTGACGGTCATGATCGAACCAGAAGCGTGTGTAGCTCATCCAGCCAGCAAACATCTGCTTGGGCACGCCGGTCTTGGCCTGGGAACCATGGCAGCGGACGCCGCCGTTGTAGGTATCGGTGGTGCCCATCAACGGGGAATCACCCTTTTGGTTCAATGTGCCATTAATGGTGGCGAATGAGGGCCCACCGCCGCCATATTCGCACCCTAAGTCGCCGGTCATCGTCCAGGCAAACTTATCGAAGAATTTCTTCGGGTTGTCATAGACCTTGTATTGACTGGTGTAGTCGGCGTGGACACGCGAGCGTCCAGGGTAGCCGGCATCGTCTTCACCCATGCCGTAGTTGTTGAAGTTGAAATGCAGCTTCGCATTCGGACGATAGATAATCTGGCCGCCCAATCCGCCGTGGCCGTTGTAGCGGGCATACGACTGCCAGCCGTTAATGATCCACGGTTCAATCTTCACCTTAGTCGATGGGAAGTATTGGATACGCAGTCCGTTGAAGAACCAGGGCGTGTTCGAGGACACGAACGAGGGCTGGTAGCTCCAGTTGTCAAAGTTGTAGTAGCTGAACATGCCGATGTAGGAGACGAAGATACCGGCGTCCACGTTGAGGCCGTGGGACACATCCCAGTGATAACCTCCCCAAGCCTCTGAGAAGTACTTGTAGGCGTCCTTGAGATCCCACTGCCCGCGGTTGTAGCTGGCGTCGTTACGCACCGTTGCCTGCGAGAACAACCCGTCCATGTACAGGATGCGTCCGCGCGTGTTCTGAATCCGGAAGTCACCGCCCACGCTGGCCTGCTCAAGCTGGAATTCGTCGGAGCGGTACATTTCGGTCGAACCGACCATCGAATCGTCTTCGGGGTGGTTGTAGTCGAGGATGTAGTTCGCGTCGAAGCGGATCTCCGGCGTGAAATACTTGGTGCTCATCGGGCTGTCTACGTTATGACCGCCGCTGTTCAGCCAGGTCTGGTCGAAGTAGCCGAACGGAGCTGCTTTGGTCGTGGTCTCGGCTTTAATCTCCGGAGGTGTTGGAGCCGCGGCGGGTGGCGGAGCGGTCGCCGCCTGGCCCGGCGTCATTGCCCCTTCAGCCCCCTCCGCAGATCGCAGGGCGTCCGCATCCTTCGCTGCACCTTCCGCATCATCGCTCGCCTTGAGCTGTGCCTCCAGTTGAGCGATGCGTGCCTTCATCGCTGCGAGCTCTTCAATCACTGCATTGCGGGCGATTGGAGGAACCGCCGAAGCGGGAGTGGCTGCCGCGGGGACTGGTGCCGCTGCAGCGGTGGACGGGGCTGGAGCGGGAGTCGCGGCATCCCCGGCAGTTTTGTCGGTGTTTGCGTCCGGTGCATTTGCGGCCGGGGATTCATCCATGGCGGTATGACGGGAAGCAGCGGTTGTCGCGGACTGTTGCGCCATAGCGGTAAACGACGCAATTCCGCAGCATAGGATCGCTAAGGCGGGGATGGCCTTCCAGGGATCTCTTCTCATTCAGCCTCTCACTTTCGCAATAGATTCTTGATGCAGGGTATGTACACATCAGGAGAAACAGAGCCGCGCAAGACAGGGATTTCCTCTGCCTGCATTGCAGGTTTTCCGATCGTGCATTGAATGCGTTTGACTTCGGGAGAAGCTGACCTTTGCAATCCGGCCAGGTTTTCTTCTCCTGCGACTACGCGACTTGCATCGCGATCGTCGCTGGAATCGGCTTCGAACTGTTAGTAAGGGACTTTGACTGAATTGGAGGCTAAGGCTCAAGTCATAAAGATCGTATGTATGTTTTCGAAAAACCAATGAGTAACACATGAGTTATACATGAGTTAAAAGTAAGTGCAACATAAACAAATAATAAAGACGTGACCATTACGTCTAGACCGCACTAATTTTTGGACATTCGGAAATCAATCCTTCCCATTCGCATGCGTTCCCTAACGGATTCCTTATTTGCTTCTGACTACATTGGCTCTAACATTCGGCCAGGTGTCCTCCGGCTCTTATCTGCGGAAGAGCGTGGCGCTTGAAAACGAGGTCCTTTTGGCATACTGAATCAGCAGATGTTTGCCGTTTGCAACGCGGAGGAAACTCGCGAATCGCGCAAGATAAAAGAGAAGAATGGTAAGTGAGGAGAGACGATTGAAGATTCGAATGCGGCCACCCGTGATTGCGCTTGCTTTTCTGGCATTAACGGCTATGGGAACACACGCGGAGGAAGTTACACGCCCGAGCCACCAGTATCATCAGGTACCCGATCAAGACGGCATTTATTATGTCGGACCGGAGGTGGCAGCGCCTAGGCTGGTTCGCACCGTCTTGGTGCCCTACCCCGACCTGGAGTATGACAAGCATGACCAGGGGATGACTGTGGTGGCCACGGTAATTGACTCCAAAGGCAGGCCTACCAATATCCAGGTTCTCCACAAGCATGGCGATGCATTCGACGATGCCGTCATTGCGGCCGTTAAAGCGTCAACCTTTGTGCCAGGCACGCTCGCAGGGAAGCCGGTTCCCGTTTGGATCGACGTGCGAGTCGTCTTCCATGCGAACCACAGCCAGGCAATTCCACAAGTTCTCATCACCGAGCGCGATCTGCCCGCACCGGATGAATCTCAATTTGAGGACAAGCACCACAAAGCGCTTTCATATACACCGCCCATTCCAATTCACACCGTTGACGCGGACTTCGCGGATCCCTTCGCAAAGAATCCTTATATCCAGGTCGCCCTGGTTGACGTGCTTGTCGGCGCAGACGGCCTGCCGAAAGAAGTGCGCGTCGCCCGCGGGCTCGGGTTCGGATTGGATGAAAAAGCGTCTGCCGCCGTCTGGCATTACAGATTCCTGCCCGCAACCAAGAAAGGGATCCCCATATCTGCCCGAAAAACCGTCATGGTGAGCTTCGCCACTTTTTGATTTCTCTGAAATGTGAGCGACACAAATTCCACGAGAGACAGCACGCCTATACAGGCCGGATCGTGACAATGGCGTTGTGAAGAGGCAGAGGCGCTACCTGTGCGTTCCGCCGCGGTGGGTCGTCTGCAGTTGTGACTGCTCGAGTTCTTTTACATCCAATTCGCCGTCATGGTTCACATCCAGTCGGTCGAATTCCGCAGCCATGAAGCTCATGAATTCGGCCCTGGAAACCTTCCCATTCTTGTCTGTGTCCATGAGAAGCAGCAGTTTCTTTGCCTCAGCCTCGCCGGCAGCAACCTTCGAAGATTGAGGTGCAACGGCTGGCGCTGGGGCGTTCGAGGTTTGACCAGCCAGAACAACGCCCGTCAAAGAAACGCCTAGAGCGATCGTTCCCGCGAAAATAAAAAGCCCAAGAATCCTGTTTCTGAGCGTAATCATGTGTGTTCTCTCATTCCGGCGCGGGACATTGAAATTGCCCAGGCGCCGAGAAACTATACATCGTTGTCAAAGTAATGGAAAGTGTGCCCGCTCACGGAAGAAGGAGCCTTGAACCTTCTTCGACCGTGCAGCACGCCCCAGCAAGTCCGCATCCAACGTAGGACGAGCAGATGATGCAAGATATCGAATTACTGTTTACCCGAAGTACCTAAGTCGTCGCGACCGCCAAGACCGGAGCCCCGGCGGAGAGGTCTTCTTCGCTGGATTCGGGAGCGACAACCCGCGAAGACGGAATGAAATCCCATTCTCAGCTGAAACACAGTAAGGCGTGGTTTTCACTCGAATGCAACTTTTTAATTTCGAGGTATTTGTTGTGGGCAACATGTTGCGAAGCACCAGGATGAGGGTGACTTTGTCGTCCCTGTTCCAGGCTGTGCAGGGAGGACTGGGCGTGAGCGTAACGCCTTCTCATTTCTACTTTCCAGTACCAAGTCTTAAGTCTCTCCAGCGCAAGAACTGGAACGCGTGCCGCCCCTGCGCGCTTGATTTCCGCCTTCACGAACAAATTGAACGCCTGGACGCGGAACTACTTCCCTTCTCGTCGGAGTGGGAGTTTCCCGAAGTTCCCACGGTCGTTAAACATGAGTTTCACTTCAACAACGGTTTTTTCGAGCACATCGACGCGGAAGTAGCGCACGCCTTTGTCCGTCAGCGAAATCCGAAACGGATCATCGAAATCGGGGGCGGCAACACGACACTCGTCCTCGCGGCGGCACTTAGAAAAAACGAAGCCGCGGGATTCCCCGGCGAGCTCATCAGCATTGAGCCACAGCCTGCTCATTTTTTAAAGGACGGCGTGCCGGGCCTTGTGCAGCTGATTGAAGGACAGGTGCAACAGGTGCCGCTCGATCTCTTCCAGACCTTGCAGTCCGGTGACATCTTGTTCATCGACTCCAGCCACGTTGTGGCGATGGATAGCGATGTTCTCTACGAGTTCCTCCGCATTCTTCCTCAACTCGCGCCGGGAGTACTCGTACACTTTCACGACATCTTTACTCCTCTCGATTACCCGGAGAAATTCGTAATGACGAATCTCTGCTTTTGGGGCGAGCAGTATTTGCTTGAGGCGTTCTTGTCTTTCAATTCCGTTTTCAAGGTGATGTGGTCGGCTAGCGCGATGCAACAATTTCATCCCGACGTTCTCCGGCGAGCCTTCCCCGCATGGGAAGGAAGCTTTGCGAGAATGCCTGAACAATTGAGAGTCTTTGCTCCTACCCTGGATAATAAGAATGTTTGGCCCTGTAGCTTCTGGATTGCCAGAACCTAAAGCCCGTCCGCCTCGAACCACTCGTGTTCCCCGATACGGATTCCTCTGGACGTTCCTAGCCCGCAATGCCGCATCTCCTCCGTCTCGGCACCATGTACTCTGTCGTCTATGAGAGGAATTCACCTGCTGACCTATGCCTTGTTAGGATTCTCAACCGTGGTTGCTGCCGCTCCGGACGGTGGCAGCGCCCGTGAGCGCGAGCTGATTCGCGCTCTTCATTTGAAAGTTTTGCCAAAGGAGTCAGGATATCTTGGCTTGATCGGGGAATCAGCGCAGAAAGTCAATGTCGGCGGCCGCCCGCTTGCCGTGCAGAGCCAGGTGTATTACATGCTCACGCGCGACCTCCCAGTCAACTATCTGCATTGGCTGGATTCGGACGATACACATATCCTCATCGAGGGCGGTCCGGTCGACTACTTTATCTTTCATCCCGATGGACATGTCGAAAAGGTCACATTGGGGCGCAATATGGCCGCCGGCGAGCGCCCCGTCGTCGCAGTCCCGGGCGGGTGCTGGAAGGCGCTCAAACTCCACGATGGGGTCAGCTACGCGCTCATGGCCAACGCACTTTCACCTGAATTTACGCCTGACCGTGTAAAAATCGGCGAAGGTCCTGCCTGGGTTGCGCGATTCGCCGGGAAAGCTCCATGGGCCGATCCGGCCACGCTGCGCGCTTTCATCGGCCCCAATTGGATCCCGACGCAATAGCAGCCAAAGCGGCTGATCGGTCGCGCGACTTTACTAAGCTGGCCACGCCACTCGATTCGAGCGAGCCGACGAAGTGAATCCCATGTCGGTTGAAATCCCTCGTACGCACTGCACAAGATGATTTGCAATCGACGGCAACTTCTGCGCTGTCACTCGAAATGATGGGCCCGAAACGCTGACCGCCCCGACCGGCAGCCGCTGCGCATCCAGCAGAGGCACGGCAATGCAGCGAAGTCCTTCTTCGAACTCCTCATCGTCCACGGCATAGCCGCGGCGCCGCGTCTTTTCGATCTCCACCCGCAACGCCTCTGCCGAAGCAATGGTCCGCTGCGTAAAGCGCTCAAACTTCGTGCGCCGCAGAATGTCGTTGATCCGCTCTTCCGGCAAAAACGCCAGGATTGCTTTCCCCACGGATGTGCAATGAACAGGATTGCTGGACCCTATGCGCGTAATCATGCGCACCGATCGGGCAGGCTCGATTTTGTCAATGTAGATCACGCGGGCCTGCTCCAGCACGCACAAGTGCGCCGTCTCCTCCGTTTCCGAGACAAGACGCCGGAGGTGCGGTTGAGCCCGTTCCCGCAAGTCGTATTGCTCGATCGCGCGATTGCCGAAATCGAAAAGTCTGAGCCCGAGGCGGAACTTGCCGTTCGTCGTGCGTTCCACCATGTGGTGCCGTTCAAGGACCATGAGGAAGCGGTGCGCGGTGCTCTTGTGCAACTGGAGAGAAGAAGCGACCTGCGCCAATCCTAGCGGCGTTTCGCTTTCGCCAAGCAAATCCAGAACGGCGAATGCCCGGTCCAGGGCTTGAACTCTATAGGTCCCTTGCGGAGGTGCGTCTCGCATAATGGTCCTTTGTTTCGCGTTTTGGTTACAGACTCAGTTTCTCAAGATATGGGATTCCAGTCAAATTCACTCAAGTTCGAGCCGTTCAGCACGCACAACGAACCGTCAGGCGGGCACAACATCGCCTTCACCGGGCGCAAGAAACAAGTTCGCTTCAAGCCCGTGCTGTCGTGTGTAGAGGTCGAAATAGCGCCCGCCGAGCGCAAACAGCTCTGCATGATTGCCCCGTTCCACGATCAGACCTCCCTCGACCACCAGAATCTGGTCGGCTCGACGAATGGTGGAGAGCCGGTGCGCAATCACAAATGTTGTGCGCCCCTGCATGAGCTGGTTGAGTCCCGCCTGAATCATCGCTTCGGACTCGGAATCGAGCGAGCTCGTCGCTTCGTCGAGTATCAGAATTCTTGGCTGCGCTAGAAGTGCGCGTGCGATGGAGAGGCGTTGGCGCTGGCCGCCCGAAAGCCTCACCCCGCGCTCTCCCACAATCGTGTCGTAGGCATCAGGAAAACGCTCGGCGAATTCATCCACGCGCGCCGTGCGGCACGCAAACAAGAATTCCTCCTCAGTGGCCTCAGGCCGTGAGAACATCACGTTCTCCCGGATCGTTCCATCGAAAAGGAACGAGTCCTGCAGCACCACGCCCAGCTGTGCGCGAAACGTGTTCAGGTCCACCTTCGCAAGGTCAATGTCGTCCACGACCACTCGCCCTTTCGAAGGCGTATGGAACGCGCAAAGCAAGCTGATGATCGTCGATTTCCCTGAACCCGACGAGCCCACCAGCGCCGTTACCGTTCCAGGCTCGGCCAGGAAGCTGATGCCGTGCAATACCGGCTTCTCTGGCTCATACGCAAACTCCACATCCTCAAAGCGCACCTTTCCATGGATCGGCGGCATCTTCACGTCCCTGCCGGCAACCTGGTTCTCTTCGAGCTCTGCCATGATCTCGCCGGTTCGGTCCAGCCCCGCAAACGCTTCGGTCAATTGCGTGCCGATATTCACAATCTGAAAAATCGGCGCAATCATCAGGGCGAGAAAAATGTTGTATTGAAAATAGGAGCCAACCGTCCAGGCATTGCGCAGCACCAAGTGGCCACCCAGCCACATGACAAGCGCAGAAACCAGGCCAAGAACCGTCGTCGCGGCCGAAGACAAAACGCTGGTCATTGTCAACGACTTCATCACGTTGGCCAGCAACCGATCCACGCCCGCCGAGAACACCGCATGCTCGCGCTCTTCCGCGTGATAGCCCTTGATGACGCGCACTCCACCCAGCGATTCGGTCAGCCGGCCGGTAACCTCAGCGTTGATCTTGCCCCGCTCGCGGAAGATGGGGCGAATCATCTTGAAGGCATATTGCAAAACAAAGACGAACGCGCCCACCACTGCGAACACGGCGAGCGTGACAGTAGCGCTGCGATGCAGCAGAAAAAAGAACACCAGCACAGCGGTCAGCAACCCGCCGGCAAACTCCACCAGCCCGGTCCCGACCAGGTTGCGCACGCCCTCCACGTCGGTCATGATGCGCGATACCAGTGTGCCCGTGCGGTTTTCATCGTAATAAGCAACCGACAGCAGGCCCACGTGCCTTTGCACCTGCCTGCGCATCTCGGCGATCAGACGCTGGCCGGCCTTGGAGAGCAGTTGCGTCAGTGAGAAAGAAGTAATGGCCTGCACCACCGTGGCCGAAAGCACCAGAACGATGATCCTGGGCAGCAACTCAGGATGCGGATGAAGGGGAGCAAGCACCGAGTCCAGCAGCGGCTTCGATTCGAGGGGCAACACTAAGCCGGCAACGCGGTTGATTGCCATCAAACCGAGGCCGCCTAGCAACAGCCACTTGCGCGGCAGCACAAGTGCTCGAATCTGCGGCCAGAGTTTTTTGATGTTGACCTTGCGCTTCGGCTGATCGCTTTGTCCAGCGCGCGCGCTACGCCCGTGCGGCGTGCGCTCTGCGCGCATACCCATGCCCATCCCGCCGCCGCGCATCGTCCCCAAGCTTTAGACCTTCCTCGCGCGCCGTGCTGCGATAAACGAACGCACGCAAAGAATCACATAGACGAAGAGCAGACCGGCCATGGTGATTTGGGCGCCCACGGCAATCGGATTGGGGCCGCTGCCGGTTAAGGACGTATGTGCGAACTCCCGGCCAGCCTGTATCGCCGCGCCCAAAAATCCGAGCAGCCCGATCGTCACATTGATGTGCATGAAAAGTTTGCGCCGCGACTCGTTGGGGCTGATCGCAAGGTATCCGAAAACCCCCAACGCCAGCCCGAACCATGTCGGAATTAGGGCAGTGGGATGTTGGCTCCCTGTCCCCAGATACCCTGCCAGACCCAAAACAGCCAATAGAACCGCAAATACCAATGTCACTTTCGCCATCGCAGCCTCATCATGTGCTCAGGTGTAGGGTATCAGTTGCTTGGATGAATCCCAGCCGCGCTCGATGCACAATTCTGGGGACGCGGGCGTTACTCGCCACCTGCATCCTTCTTGACGTCCGCCAAAACCTCTTCCGGGGTCCATTCATTGCCGGGATAGAAACGCACTACCTTTCCATCGCTCCCAATCAGCGTGGTTGACAAAGTATGCGTGATCGTGTCGTCCGGCCCCGCCGTCATTCCCAGATCAAAGTATTTGGCCATCTCAAACAGAACAGGCTTCTGCGGCACCGCAAAATCCCAATGAGCAAACGCGGTCTTCGCATCGCTGCCCATGTATTCGGCGCCATAAGCTCGCAACCTTTCCGGCGTATCGTGCTCTGGATCGAAGCTCACGCATATAAGATGTGTCCGCGCGTAGAGTGCCGGATCTGCGGCCAATTGCATTTCAATGGTGGCGAAGTTATGCGTCACGCGCGGGCAGAAGTTCGGCAGAGGACAGCGCGTGTAAATGAAAGTAATCAGCAATGCTTTTCCACGAAACTGATCGAGATGAATCGCGCGTCCATCCTGATTCCGTAACGCAAAATCTGGCACGGCATCGCCCGGCGCAGGCACGTGGTAGATGACCGCCGGCTTGTAATCCGGCTTCCCTTGTGCCACCACAACAATATGGTCCAGCACTACGTCGCCATCCGCGCCCTGAGAAACCAAAAGATCGGCCGTGAGAACATCTCCCGGATGCAGCTCGCTCACGATGCTCGCATCCTTTAGCTTGTACGGCATTGTCATCGCGTCCATAAAGCCGGGGATGGCTTCGTGATCGAGGGTCACTTCGCCCGTTGCAGCATTCGTAGAGATGACTTTGCCCCGAAGCTTGTAGACCTTGAAGGCAGGGCTCGCCTCCGTTGCAAGGGAATTCTGCTGACCCGCGTGGCAACCGGCCAACGCAAAAAGAAGCAACGAGAAAGCAAGAAAACGACGGCTCACACCTCAGTTTACAACCGCGATTTCCAAAGGTCTCGCGCATGGCGTCCTCCCGGCCGGACAGCGTATAACGCAAGCATGGAGCCTTCGCGTCTCGCGCAAATTGACGACTGGATCCGCGGCGGAGGCATTGTCGTCACCGCCAGCGAACGCGCTGCGCGCTCGCTCCAGATGGCCTATCATCATCGGCGTCGCGTCGAAGGCTTGATGGCATGGCCTGCGCCCAGCGTTCAGGCCTGGACGAGCTTTGTTTCTGCAGCCTGGGAGCAGTTCGCGCGCGACGAGCGGATGCTCCTGAACTCTGCGCAGGACCAGGCGCTCTGGGCAGAAATCATCGGCCGCGAGCAACACATAGTCACGGCCCTCGAAGCTCCGCGGCAGCGGCTCGCCTCCTTGGCAATGCGCGCACACGAATTATTGTGTTCCTTCGCACCACGGTATCTGAACGAGTCGGCTCGAGGTGCCTGGGACAATGATCCAGGCGCGTTCAGTACGTGGCTCGCAGGCTTCGACAGGACATGCCGCGACAACGCGCTCATCAGTCAGGCACGAGTGCCGTTGGAGTTGATTCTTCGTCTGCAACAGAAATCATCTTCTCGAGCTCCACTATTGCTCGTAGGATTCGACCGTCTCCTTCCAGTTCATAAAGCGCTCTTTGATGCCTGGGGCCCATGGCAGGAATCCGCCGCCCTCGCGCAGGCCAACAACATTGCTTTCTACAAAGCCATCGATGGAGAATCCGAACTCACCGCATGCGCCGCATGGTGCATGCAGCAACTCGAGTTAAAACCGGAGGCACGTCTCCTTGTCCTTTCGCAGGACATCGCCGGCCGCAGAGGAGAAGTCGAGCGCGCCTTTCTTCGCATCACCAAACCAGGCGGGCGTCCGCTCTTTGAATTCTCGCTCGGCATCCCGCTCGGCCAGGTTCCACTCGTGCGTGCAGCGCATCTGCTACTTCGTTGGCTTGGCGGCCCGCTCACAGAAACTGAATTAGATTGGCTATTCTCGACAGAATTGTTCGGCGCCGGACCGGAAGAATCGGTTGATCTGCAGACGTACATGAGAGATATTCGCCGCCGAAGTCTCGCACGGCCCGAGTGGACACTCGAAGCCTTTGCCAACCAACGAGTCGAATCCGAAGGCCGCTCGCGCAAATGGCTCCGAGGCATCCTCGAAGCCCAACGCACACTAGGAAGCGTGCGGCAAAGCCCTCTTGCCTGGGCTGCTCGCGTTCCCGATCTTCTCCGCGCCGCCGGTATCCCCGGCGAACGCGCCTTGTCGAGCGCCGAATACCAAGCGTGGCAGCGATGGGAACAAGCATTGGATCTTTGCGCTTCATTGGGATTCGATGGCCGGCGCATCCCCTGGAAGGAATTCCTCTCGTCTCTGGCTCTCATTCTCAACGAGACATTGTTTACGCCGGAGTCCAGCGACGCGCCAATCCAGATCACCGGGCCTGCCGAATCCGCCGGGCTCGACGCGAATGCTCTCTGGTTCCTCGGCGCCGATGAACAGACCTGGCCCGCAACGGGGTCCACACACCCTTTCTTGCCGCTTCCGCTGCAACGGGAATTCGGTATGCCCCACGCCTCCGCACGCCACGATTGGGACCTGGCGGAATCCATCACGAAGCGCTTGCTCCAATCGGCGCCCATCGTCAATTTCAGTTATGCGTCTCAAAACGCAGATGCCGAAGCCCGGCCCTCCCGCCTCGTCGCGCGTTTCGCCGGGTTGCCTCAGCCGCTCCCTGCAGACTTGATCGGACACTTGCCTGCAAAACAGCACACAGTCCAATTCGCCGACTTGAGCCGAGTTCCCTTCCCCCACGGCAAGATTCGCGGTGGATCGGCCGTCCTCACATCTCAATCGCAATGCGCCTTCAAAGCCTTCGCGACGGCGCGGCTTGGCGCTCAAGGATGGGAACCAGCTGAATTCGGCCTTTCCGCTTCGCAGCGGGGCATGCTTCTGCATGCGGTCTTGCACGCCATCTGGGCCGGACCACCCGACGGATTGCGTTCAATTGACGACTTGCTCGCCCTTTCTGATCTCCGTGCCTTCGTCGAAGAACACGTTCGGAAAGCCCTGCGTGACAAACTCCCGGACCGCATGCCGCGCCGCTATCTCGAAATGGAGGCAACGCGGGTTCAACGCCTCATCGCGGAATGGCTGGCCTACGAGGCGACGCGCGCACCGTTCACCGTCGCTGAAACCGAGTCGGCACGCACCATTCAACTGGCTAGCCTCGAGTTGGACCTGCGCCTCGATCGCATCGATCAGCTCAAGGATGGATCGATGCTCGTCATCGATTACAAGACTGGCGACGTATCTCCGAAAGCATGGGAACTGCCTCGTCCCGATGACGTGCAATTGCCGTTGTATGCCGGCTTCGCACTCAATCAACAACTCGGCGGTCTGGTCTTCGCCAAAATTCGTGCGGGCAACTTCGAATTCGCCGGAAGCGTCACCGATGCCCGTGCGACTCTGGTGAGCGATCTCCAACGCACTTCCGCACTCCTCAAAAGACCTCTCACTGCTGAACAACTCTCCGCATGGAAGAGCTACATCGAGCAACTCGCGCGCGATTTTGTCACGGGCCGTGCCGACGTCGACCCGGGCGACTATCCCAAAACCTGCGATGCATGCGGCCTTCACGCAATTTGCCGCATTCATGAGAACCGCACGGAGCCGGAGCCGGAAGACGAGCTGGAGGAGTTGCCCTTTGACTAAGCCGGCTCTCAAAGCTGCACCGCCGGATCAAACCGCACGCGAACAGGCTCTCGACACCGCGCGTTCTGTTCTGGTGCAGGCACCCGCAGGCAGCGGAAAAACCGATCTTCTCACACGGCGCTTCCTCTCGCTGCTCGCCGAAGTCGAGGACCCCGGCCATATCGTCGCCATCACCTTCACCAAGGCCGCTGCTGCCGAAATGCGTCATCGCATTCTTTCGGAGTTGGAAAAGGCATCGGCCAGCAGGTCCCTGGCAGCTGTAGACGAGTCTTCGATGGAATCCTTGGCCCGCCGCGCCCTCACTCGTTCTCGCGCGCTGGGCTGGCAACTGGTCGATCTTCCCGCACAACTGCGCATCTCCACGATCGACTCGTTCTGCCGCGACCTGGCCATCCAGCAGCCGCTGCTCTCCGGATTCGGTAGTGATCTCCGCATCAACGAACAACCATGGGAACTCTACCGCCGCGCGGCGCGACGCACCCTCCAGAACGTCGATGGCAACGATTCCGTACTGCAA
Source organism: uncultured Acidobacteriaceae bacterium (assembly GCA_963745845.1). Classification (GTDB taxonomy): domain Bacteria; phylum Acidobacteriota; class Terriglobia; order Terriglobales; family Acidobacteriaceae; genus Telmatobacter. Next base: position 3,145,162 of record CAVUZE010000008.1, read on the forward strand.
GCTGCCATTGAGAGGCTGCTCCTCTGGCGCGACAACAACTGGTTCGAGCTCGAGGGCTTACTCGCGCAAATGCTTGCAAAGCGCGACAGCTGGATGCACGGCTTTGTTCTCGGGCGCGAGCCCGACTGGGACGCTCTGCGCGAACGCCTTGAAACGCCCTTCATCAACGCCGTGCGCGATGCAATCGTCCGCCTCGATGGCCTTCTCGATGAGGTTCCCGGCGCGCGCTTCGAAATCATGCAACTCGCGTGCTTCGCCTGTGAGCAGAGCAGCGGAACACTCCACAAAGACCTGGCCGAACTCGCAGAGTTCCCCTGCGGTCCGTTCGCCGACCGCGCGTCCGTCGAAGATGCCCTCGCAGCATTCCGTTGCTTTGCCGACCTCGTCCTCAAAAAGGATGGCTCCTTTCGCCAGCGCGTCTACAAAAACAACGGCTTCCCTCCGGGCAGCGACACCGAAAAGAATCGGCTCCTGACGTTGATCACCGTCCTCGGCCAAATCGATGAATTCGAGGCTGCTCTTGCAAGTCTCGGCAACCTCCCCTCGACGCGCTTCACAGAGGAAGACTGGCAGATCGTGCGTGCTAGCTTCACCCTCTTGCGACAGGCCGCAGCAGAGCTGCACATCGTCTTTGCCGAAGCCGGAGCCGTCGACTTCACTGAAGTGGCTCAACTCGCGCAGCAAGTTCTGCGCGGCGAAGACGGCCTCCCCAGCGACGCGGCACTGGCCCTCGCCGACGGCATCCATCATCTACTGGTCGACGAATTTCAGGACACAAGCCGCCGCCAGCATCAGTTGCTCGCCAGCCTCGCCGCCACATGGCCCGACCCCGCGGGCCGCACCGTCTTCGTAGTCGGCGATCCCATGCAATCCATCTACTCCTTTCGCGATGCCGACGCCGAGCTCTTTCCACGCGTCCGTCAATTCGGTTTGGAACTCCCCGGCGGTGACCGTCTCCCGTTCGACTTCGTTCCACTCAAAGCCAACTTCCGCACGCAACCCGCGCTCGTCGGCGAGCTCAACGACACCTTCACACGCGTCTTCGCCGAGGATGACGGCAGTGACGTCACCTTCTCCGCTGCCATCCCCGCGCGCGATGGAATCATCGACCTATTTCCACGCCTCTCGCTGCACCCCGCATTCATGCCGCAAATCGTACTCGGCGATTCTTCCGACCCCGAAGCGCAGCAACAGAAGCAGGCCGTCCGTCTTGAGCGGGAAGCCGTACACACCGCGCAAACCGCAGAAATCGTCGAACTGATCCGCAGCTACACCGGCGCTATCGAACGCGCACGCGCACACGGCGAAAAATTTCGCGTCGCCGTTCTCGGCCGCACGCGCAGCGCTCTCGAACCCATCGCCATCGCATTGCGCGATACTGGCATTTCCTTTCGCGCCGTCGACCTCGAACCACTCAAAGACCGGCCCGAAGTCCTCGACGCTCTGGCACTGGGCCGCGCTCTGCTCAATCCCTTCGATCGCATCGCGTGGCTCGGTGTGCTCCGCGCGCCGTGGTGTGGACTCAAATTGGCCCAACTCCACACACTCACCAGCGCCGATGATCCCACTCTCCTCAGCCGCCCCATCCCGCAGCTCCTAGCCGAACGCATCAACTTGCTCGACGCTGAATCGCAGAGTGCCGTGCAGCGCGTCCTCGACGCAACCGCTTTTGCGCCTCGAATCGCCACAGTCTCGCCCACTCTCACATTGGGCACATGGCTGGAACAGGTGTGGCTTAGCGTCGGCGGCGCAGCCTGTGTCGACGCAACGGCGCAGGCAAATCTCAACCTGCTCTGGCGGTGTCTCGACGCTCTGCCGAACGGTGCGCAGGACTTCGCCGGTCCCGCACTCGACGGCGCCCTCGAAAACCTCACTGCGATCCCGGACCCCAAAGCCGATCCCGACCGCGGCGTTCAGCTCATGACGATCCATAAGTCCAAGGGACTCGAGTTTGAAATCGTCATCGTTCCCGAATTGCAGGCGCACGCCGGCAACTCGCGCGGCCGTCTTCTTTCCTGGCTCGAACGCGGCCTGGCCGTACCCGACGCCTCCGGCGAGCTCACCGAATTCCTGATCGCGCCGCTCCAGACTAAGGGTGCCGAACGCAGCAAGGCGCGCCAATGGGTCGACCGTCTCTGTCGCGAGCGTGAGTCGCAGGAGATGCGCCGCATTCTCTACGTCGCCGCCACCCGCGCTCGTGAAGAGCTGCACTTTTTCGCGCGCCCCGAATACAAAGACGACTCAGCCAGCGCCCGTCTCATGGAGCCCTGGAATTGCCTGCTCGCTACCGCGTGGCCTCCCTTCGAAGAGCAGATACGCACCCGCTTCAAAGAATGGCGCTCCGCGAAAACAAGATCTCGCGTAGATGAAGAATTGCCGGTCGAATTGATCGCCGCCTCAGCCGATTCCAACCTCGCGATCATGCCAAGCCCGGCCAGGCCAACGATCCTCCGCCGCCTTCCAGCAGAATTCAACCTACCGGACTTGCCCAACAACTTGGCCGCGCTCCGCGAACAGGACCCTGTTCGAATCGACGTTCCTGAGCGATACACACGCCACGAAGGAGGAATTGCTTCGCGCGCACTGGGCATTGCCGTTCACAAGTTGCTCGAGGAAGCGGCTCGGCTGCGCGTCACCAACAATTGGGCCACCACGCGCAACACACTTGCGCAGATGCTGCCACGCATCAAAGCCCAAATTCGCACCAGCGGCATCACGGATTCTGAAGCGACTTCGATTTCCTCACGGGCTCTCGACATTGCCCACCAAGCCGCGAACGACCCCTTCGGCCAATGGATTCTTTCGCCGCATGAGGAGTCCGCAAGCGAAACAGCCTGGACCGGCGTTGTCGAAGACGGTTTGCGCTCCATTCGCGTTGATCGCATTTTTCGTGCAGGCCTTGAGCCTCTATCCAACGCTCGGGATGTCTGGTGGATGATCGATTACAAGACAGCCCACGCGGATAATCTTGATCCGTCTGTCGCGTTGCCGGCGCTTCGCAGTCTCTTTGCGCCGCAGCTTGAGGCCTATGCAGTCATCCTGCGGCAGCTTCACAGCGAAAAACTACCGATCCGAGCCGGGCTCTACTATCCCCGCATGTCGATGTTCGACTGGTGGACGATTGAAAGCTGATCTAGAAAATCAGTTTGCCGTCTTCGCGTCTCGCTCTTTTTGCGCGGCCACGCTCTTGCGATGCCGCACATCGTCGCCTTCGACCCAGAAGATCACGTCCTCGGCAATGTTCGTCGCGTGATCGGCCACCCGCTCCAGTGCTCGGGAAATCATCAGCGCGTTCAGGGCCTGCGGCGCAATATGGCTCTGCTCTTCCATCACCTTGGTCAGCGCCTTGTAGGCGGCGCGATTCATCGCATCTACAGCATCATCCATGGTGAGAACATTGCGCGCAATCTCTGCGTCGGCTTCGATAAACGCTTGCAGGCTCTTGCGCACCATCTCTGCCGAAAGCGTGGCCATGCGCGGAATATCGACCGGCAAATCCGCCACCGCCATCTGCTCCATGTTGCGTACCCGGTCGCTGATACTCTTCGCCGCGTCGCCCACACGTTCGAGATCGGCGTTGATCTTGATCACGCTCAGAATGAAGCGCAAGTCGATGGCCATCGGCTGTTCCATGGCAAGTAAATCCAGCGCCGCCTGATCGATATCGCGCTCCAGGCGATTGATCGCATTTTCGCTGCGGCTGACCAAATCGCAGATCGACAAGTCGCGGACGCGATACGCCTCAATTGCCCTCTGGATCGCCTGCTCCGCTAGGCCTGCCATCATCAGCAGGTTCTCTTTCAATTCTTCGAGGCTTTGCTGAAACCGAATGCGCGTCATCCGAACCTGCCCGTGATGTAGTCCTCAGTCCGCTTGTCGCTGGGGTTGGTGAAGATTTTGTGCGTCGAGTCGAACTCCACCATGCGGCCATTCAGAAAGAACCCGGTCTTCTCCGCAACGCGCGCCGCCTGCTGCATGTTATGCGTAACAATCACAATAGTGTACTGCGACTTGAGCTGGAAGATAAGATCCTCGATCTTCGAGGTCGAAACCGGATCGAGCGCCGATGCGGGCTCGTCCATCAACAGAACCTCGGGATCAACAGCCAAAGCACGCGCAATACAAAGGCGCTGCTGCTGGCCTCCGGAGAGACTGGCGCCGGATTTCTTCTTGAGTTCGTCCTTCACTTCATCCCAAAGAGCCGAGTTCTTGAGCGATTTCTCCACAATTTCGTCCAGCACCCGGCGATTGGCATACCCATTCAACTTCAGCCCGGACGCCACATTGTCGTAGATCGACATCGTAGGAAACGGGTTCGGCCGCTGAAAGACCATTCCCACGCGACGCCTTACCTGCACGGGTTTGGCGTCACTATAAATGTCCAGGTCGCCGATACGGACCGTCCCAGTAACCCGCGCTATCGGATTGGTTTCATGCATCCGGTTCAGGCACCGGACAAAGGTGCTCTTCCCGCAGCCCGACGGACCAATCAGCGCCGTGGCGTGGTTCGCCGGAATATTCAACGTAATGTCCTGCAACGTGTGATTGGTGCCGTACCACGCGTTCAGGTTGTTTACCGCGATGCCAACGCCCACGTGCGCATCTCTCCTTGTTCATTCCACAGAAACCGAAACCTTCAAGTCGCGATTCCCTCAAAAAACCGCGACATCGCAAGACCTTGAAAAGGCTATCTCAAAGAAAAATGCCTTCCTAGCTTGCCCCTTTCAATACGCCCCGGCTGGTTACGTAGCGCACCAAAGATACCGCAACCACGATCAACACAATCAATACCAGCGCGCCTGCCCATGCCAGCCTGTGCTGGTCATCGTAAGGCGAGAGAGCATAAACATAAATCTGGAGGGGAAGTGCTTCGATGGGTCGGTCCAGGCTCGTGCTCATGAACGAATTGCCCAGCGCCGTAAACAACAAAGGGGCTGTTTCGCCGGCAACGCGCGCAAACGCCAGCATGCATCCCGTGATGATGCCCGGAGAAGCCGTCTTCACAGTAATCGACAAAACCGATCGCCAGGCAGGAACACCTAATCCCAGCGCAGCCTCGCGCACCGCGTGCGGCACCATCAGCAACATCTCCTCCGTGGTCCGGCAGACGGTCGGAATCATCATGATTCCCAGCGCAACGCCTCCCGAAAAAGCCGAGAAATGGCCGACAAACGGCAAAAAGCCGATCTGGGGGCTGACAATCAACGCATACGCAGCCAGGCCCATCACGATGGACGGCACGCCATTCAGCACATCTGCGGTGAAGCGCACTGCGTTTGCCAGCTTCGTTCCCCGCCCATACTCAGCCAGAAAGATGCCGCCGCCAATCCCGATCGGGACGCCAATGAGACTGGCCAGACCCAGCAGCACGGCGGAACCGACGATGGCGTTCGCCATGCCTCCGCCGTTTTCCCCTTCCGGCTTTGGAATCTGCGTGAAGAATTCCAGGTTCAGCGAGCTGGCCCCTTTGTAGACGAGATATCCAAAGATGACCACGAGCGGCAACACCACCAGCACAGTAGCCAGGATGGCCAGCGCCGTAACCACGCCATCCGTGATTCCCCGAACTTTGGACTTGAAATTCTCCGCGCTCACCAAATTCTCCCTCAATGCGCCTGCGACGGTGTTCCTCGAGTGACAGCCCAGACCAGCAATTGTGCCAAACCATTCACGATGATCGTGACAATAAACAAGGCCAGTCCGATCTCAATCAACGCCGTTCGGTGCACGTCGTTCACGGCTTCGGTGAATTCGTTCGCAATCACTGCCGCCATCGAACTCCCATTCGAAAGCAGCGAACGGTGAATCTCCGGCGTGTTGCCGATGACCATCGTGACCGCCATCGTCTCGCCCAACGCGCGGCCCAATCCGAGAATGATTGCCCCGACAATGCCAATGCGCGCATTGCGCAGCACGCCCACCCAGATCATCTCCCAGCGCGTCGCGCCCAACGCCAGAACGGCCTCACGTTGCGAGTTTGGCACGGCAGACATCACTTCCCGCGTGAGCGATGAAATGATCGGCAGAATCATGATGGCCAGAATCACCCCGCCTGCCAGAAAGCCCAGACCGGTCGGGTTGTCATCGGCGAAAAAGCCCGTCCAGCCCAGTAAACGAGTTAACAGCGGATTCACATACTCCCTAAGCAGCGGCACAAGCACAAAGACGGCCCAAAGCCCGTAGATCACGCTCGGAATTGCGGCCAGCAATTCGGTCAGAAATGCCAGCGGACCACGCAGCGCGCGTGGACTCATCTCCGTGAGGAAGACAGCCAGCCCAACACCAAGTGGAACTGCGATCAGGAGAGACAAAAACGAGGAGACCAATGTGCCGTATACAAAAGGCAGAGCACTGAATTGTTCATTGACCGGATCCCAGTACGACGGCTCATTGGTCACCGGATTGATAAAGGTCTTATAGAAGAAACCCAGGCCAAACTTGTGCCAGGTCATTTGAGAGCTTGCCACCAGCTGCCAGGCAATCAACCCTACGATGGCGAAAATGCTTAATGCGCATAACACCATTAGAATGTGGAAGGCACGATCGGCCATCGCCGAGTTCCCCCGAGACAGCAAATACTGTCGAATCGGAGAAATCTCGGCGGGCGTTGTCTTTGCCTCGCTTTGTTTTTCCGGTGGTGGGGGGTCACTCTGGAATTGCGACTGTGAGATGCGGATCTCTGGCACGGGAGCTATCACCAACCGTAGCCTAATGGGCCAAGATGAATAGGAGGTTACAAGGCCGCAAAATCAAGTGCATACCGGATGAAACTGCTCTCTCCCTCAGAGCACAATTCTCCTGAAGCCGTCTACCGCCCCAACTCGGGTTCGGGGGCGAATCCCGGACACTGACCCCCTGCAACTGTTCTAAGCTGGTGTCTGTCCAATGGAAGGCCTGATCCCGTGCGCTCGTTTTTCGCCCTTTTCGCCCTAGCTCTTTCCGCCCTCGCACTCCAAGCTCAAACCTCCACTCAACCCGACCCGCCGCAACGCGACTGGACTGCCTCCTGGATTACGCACCCAACCGCGCCCTTGCGCGAGCCCATCGTTCTTCACTTCCGTCGCACATTGACTCTAACGTCGGTACCTGCTTCCTATCGCGTCCGCGTCAGCGCCGACAATCGATTCATCCTCTTCGTCAATGGCCATCGCGTCGGCGACGGGCCGGCCCGTGGCGACCTGACCCACTGGCGCTATGAACTCTTCGATCTCAAACCTTTCCTTCAGTCCGGCCAAAATCTGATCACGGCGACGGTTTGGAACTTCGGCATCTTCGCCCCCATCGCTCAAATGAGCGACCGCACCGCATTCCTCCTGGAATCTGAGGCGACAGGCCCATCCTCCGTCAGCACTCCCAACGACTGGCTCGTCGAAGAGGAACACGGTCACCGTCCACTGGATCGAACCTCCGTGACTCTGCAGGCATACATGGCCGCCGGCCCCGGCGAAGAGATTGACGCCGCCCGCTACGACTGGAACTGGAACTCAACAACCGCCAACACCTCTTCCTGGGTGCCCGCGGCATCCCCCATGCGCGACAGCATCTTCCCAGGCGTAAACAAAGCCCACTCCGCTGCAGTCACCGGCGACAACCCCTGGGGCCTCGTACCCGACCCTCTTCCCCACATGGAATACGCGCCCGCCGCCGCAGGAGAAGTCGTCCGCACCAATCTTCCCGAGCTCAAAGGTTTCCCGCGCGCCCCAATCACCGTCCCCGCCAACACTGAGCTTCACCTTATGCTCGACCGCCGCACCCTCACCACGGCGTATCCCCAACTCACCGTCTCCGGCGGCAAGGGAGCCCACATCCGCCTCACCTACGCTGAAGCTCTCTACGACGAGAACAAGCAAAAGGGTGACCGTGATGCCGTCGGAGACCGTACGGCTCTCGGCCTCACCGACAGCTTCCTTCCCGATGGCGGCGCGCATCGCACCTTCGAACCTCTCTGGTGGCGCACATGGCGCTATCTCGATCTCGACATCACGACCGGCTCAGCACCGCTTACTCTCGACGCCCTCACTGCACAGTTCACCGCCTATCCCTTCGAAGAGCGCGCCACTTTTAAATCCGCCGATCCCGATCTCGACAAGATTTGGGAGATCAGTTGGCGCACCGCCCGCCTCGATGCCCACGAAACCTACATGGATACGCCCTACTACGAGCAACTCCAATACATCGGCGATACGCGCCTTCAGGCACTCATCTCGTACGCAGTCGCCGGAGACGACCGCCTCGCTCGCCAGGCGCTCGCGGCATTCGACAACTCCCGTTTTCCGGAAGGACTGACGCGCAGCCGCTATCCCAGTTCGCTTCCGCAAACCATCCCCACGTTTTCGCTGCTCTGGATCGGCATGCTCCACGACTGGTGGATGTACAGGCCCGATCCCGAACCTGTCCGTGACTCACTGCCCGGAATCCGTAGCGTCCTTGGTTGGTTCGCCAGTTACGAGCAGCCCGACGGCCTGCTGCACGAAGTTCCATGGTGGAGCTTCATCGACTGGGTTCAGGACAAGCAGGTCATCCCCACCTACAGCAAAACCGGCGAATCCTGTATGACGACGCTTGAATATCTTGGCGCTCTCGACGACGCAGCCGAACTCGAGAAAAGTCTCGGCGATCCCATTCTTGCCGACCGTGACCATGCCCGCGCCACCCGCATCCGTTCCGGCATCTACGACAACTGCTGGAACGCCGAACGCGGCCTCATCGCCGACAATCCCGATCAAAAGGTCTTCAGTCAACAGGCCAACATTCTGTCGGTCCTCTACGACGTCATCCCTAAAGAACGGCAACAGGCCGTGCTGCGCAAGATTCTCGCCATCGAGCCGGGAACCACGCCCGACGGCGTGATGAGCGCCTCCTACTACTTCCGCTTTTATCTCGCGCGCGCTTTAGATCATGCCGGCCTGGCTGACGAATATCTGCAATCCCTCGACCCTTGGCGCAAGCTCCTGCCACTTCATTTCTCTACTTGGCCCGAAGTTCCCGGCAACACGCGCTCCGACTCGCACGCCTGGTCCGCGCACCCCATCTACGACCTGCTCACCCTCGTCGCGGGCGTCGAACCCGCCAGTTCCGGATTCGCCTCCGTGCGCATCGCTCCGCATCTGGGCAACCTCGATTCGCTCACGTCCACGTATCCTCATCCTGACGGCCCAATCGGTCTCGAATACCGCCGCAGCGGGTCGACCCTGGACGCCACCATCACCCTGCCCGGCAAACTTGCCGGAACCTTCGTCTACCGCGACCACACGTGGCCGCTCGCACCCGGTGTGAACCAAATCCACGCGCAATAGAATGGTCGAGCTGCGTGCGGCCGATTCTTGCCTCTCCTCCTTTGGTTCGAACTGCCCGATCTCGCGGCAAATCGAATTATTTGCCCACTCGCGCCAGTTCCCGGTTTCTTAAAAACGTGTTACAACTCCAACATGGCAAAGGGTAGGACTTCGACGCCGCCGGGGCACGTCAATTTGAAAATGCTGGCCGAGCATCTGGAGCTCTCGCAGACAACTGTTTCCCTGGTTCTCAATAACTCCCCATCGGCAAAGTCCATCCCGCAGGAGACTCGCACTCGCGTCATCGAAGCGGCCGAGCGCCTGAATTACCGGCCCAATTACTTTGCCCGTTCCCTTCGTCAGAGCCGCTCCATGAGCGTCGGCGTTCTTGCTCCCGATTTGAGCGAAGGCTACTTCACCCGTGTCATGAGCGGCGTCGTCGAAGAGCTATCCCACGCCCACTACTTCTTCTTTACCGCTTGCCATGATTGGAAGCGCGAGCTCATCGAGCAGTATCCGCGCATGCTGGTGGAACGCGCGGTCGACGGCTTTCTCCTGCTGAACACACAAGCTGACCACATCGACGTGCCCGTCCCCGTCGTCGCTATTTCAGCGCACATTTCTGTTCAAAACGTGACGAACATCGTCCTTGATCATCACAGCGCGGTGGAACAGGCTCTCATTCACCTCTTCGAACTCGGGCATCGCAATATTGCCTTCATGCGCGGTCCGCGCGCCATCCCCGATTCCGAATTCCGCTGGGAAAGCATCCAAAACGTGGCCCGCGAGATGGGCCTTCGCATCGATCCCGCACATGTCATCCGCATTGACGCCGCGGGCTGGTCAATGAAGACTGGCTATCACCCCATGGCCCCGGAGATCGGCTACAAGCCGATGCAGGCCCTGCTCGAAAAATCCCGCGATTTCACTGCCATCTTCTGCTTTAACGACATCGCCGCCATCGGAGCCATCCGCGCACTGCGCGATGTGGGGCTTTCCGTCCCAAGCGATGTTTCGGTGGTTGGATTCGATGACATACTCTCCGCTGCCTATTCCACGCCATCCCTCACAACGGTGCGTCAACCATTGTTCGAAATGGGCAAGCGCGGAGCGGAAGTGCTTCTCGATCGCATCGCCAACCGCGAGAAAGAGTATCCCGCGGAGATCGTCGTCGCCCCGGAGCTGGTCGTGCGCGAATCAACCGGCCCTGCCCGCTCGTAGTCCCTAGTCCCTGAAAATCGTACTCATCCGCAAAGCGACTGGAACCACCTGCTGATGTAAACCTGCGCATGCGCTTCGCCGCAGTAGTGGCGCGCGGGGGGAGCGTCTGCCGCCTCTTTCGTCCACTTGAAAACTGTCAGATACGCGTCACTGCAATGGATCACGATCCATCCCCTTGGATGGTCGGTTTCCAAGCCACAAATCTCACATCGATACACCGTATCAATCACTCTCTGACCCCCAAAAGTATTGTTCTATTCCCTGTTCCCTGTTCCCTGTTCCCTGTTCCTGTTCCCTGTTCCCTGTTCCTGTTCCCTGTTCTCTGTTCTCTGTTATTCGAGCATCTGCAAATTAAGCGGCTCTTCCAGCAGGCAATCCATCTTACCTATACTCGTCAGGGCTCTCTTCATCGCCGAAGACTTGCAAGGCTCCACCGTCACCACGAACGGCAGTGCATGCGAAGGATATCCCGCCTTCTGCACGATCGCCCGGATATTGATCTTCTCTTTTGCCAGTGAGCCGGTAATCTCCGCCACAATCCCTGGCCGGTCCGTCACTAGGAAGCGAATATAATGTGGCACTTCAAATTCCGCCCCTATCTTCGCAGGAACAGAGGGAACTTCGACTCGGCGCGACCCGTGCGCCAACGCAATCAAGTCGCTCACAACCGCGACAGCTGTAGGATGCCCGCCCGCACCGTGACCAGAGAAAACAACATCCCCGCCATATTTGCCCGTGAGCACCACCATGTTCTCGGTATTGCGCGACCACGCCAGCGGTGACCGGAGATCCACCAGCATCGGCCCCACGGTCGCAGCCACGTTGCCGGACCGCTCTTCGGCTCGTGCCACCTGCCGAATCGTGCAGCCCAGATCCTTGGCATAACTGAAGTCCACGGCTGTCACCGCAGTAATCGCCTGCGGAACAATTTCCTCCGGATCGACGATGACTCGAAGCGCCAGACGCATCAGAATCGCCAGCTTCGCCCTCGCATCGAACCCTCCCACATCTTCCGTCGGATCGGCCTCGGCATACCCTTTCGCTTGCGCCGCCGCCAGCACTGTGGCGTACTCCGCACCTGTCTCCATCCTGCTCAGGATGAAATTGCAGGTCCCATTCAGAATTCCTTCCATGCGTTCGATGCGATCGCCGGCAAGTCCCTGTTCAAGCCCCGGAATCACCGGAATTCCGCCGGCCACGGCTGCGCCATACTTCAAGTGCCCGCCCTTTGCCGCGGCAAGCCGTTCCAATTCCACTCCCTGATACGCGATCAGCTTCTTGTTCGCGGTCACGACGCTCTTACCCGATTCAAGTGCTCTGCGAACCCAGTTCCCCGCCGGTTCCAGGCCACCTGCCAGCTCCACGACTACGTCAACATCCGAAGCCAGCACCGCATCCGCGTCCTCGCTCCACGTCACGCTTTCCGGAGCCCAGGCGACCTTCTTCCGCGCAATGCCGCGGTTGAATACATGAGTCAATTCCAGCCCCTCTGGCCGTGACTCCACCAGAATCCGCGCGACCGAACTACCCACCGTCCCAAAGCCAAACAACGCCACACGCAGAGGCCTGCGGATACGCGACGAATGACCGAAATCGTCCTTCAGTGCTGCGCGAGAGGTCTCGTTCTGTGCCATCGAACCCTTCTAAGGACCGAGTCTGGATTTGCAATGCTTCGATGATACCTGACCGATGGTTCGTCACTCCCATCGCTCAATCCTGATCGATCTGTCCGCGTACTTCGTGTACCATCTATCGCAGATGCGGCGCGTCCTATCCATCTTCCTCGTGCTCTTCTTCGCGATTGGCCCGTTACCGGGCAGTCTCGGAGCGAAGGATGACGACGCACGCTTGCCCGCCTGCTGCCGTCGCCATGGCACACATCACTGCGCAATGTCCGAAGAGACAGTCGCCCGCTGGGTGCGTGGCACGCTACCTTCTGTATCTGCTCCGTCGCATTGCCCCTTGTACCCGGATGACTCTCTGGCCACGACATCGCCGGTCTACGCGCTCGCCGGTCGTCTTGCGAATTCGGTTGTTTCCCCCGTACAGGCACACGCGCCCGCGGCTCCCCAGGCCGTCTTGCGCGATGGCCAGATCCACACCCACACTAGCCGCGGCCCTCCGACCCTGATCCTCCTCTGAATACTCGTTGAGAGCCGGTTTGCGTTCAGGTCGACGCGGCATCCTCAGTTTGTTCCCTGACTGAAGACTTTGAGTCCCATCGCCCTTAGCGGTCTCGCGATCGCTCCGCAGCGCCCAGCGAGCCTTCACGCCATCATCCAGCTCCATCGCGCCACAGCCCGCATTGCGATGCGGGCAGGCTATCCGACGCACAGCTACGGAGGTCTTTCCCATGCGCCGCTCGTCTCTGACGTTCATTCTCTTCTTGCTGGCTTCATCGCTTTACGCTCGCGCCACCGTCTTTGCCACCGTTCACGGTGTCGTACACGATCAACAACACCGGCCCATCGCTGGCGCGGAAGTCAAACTCAAGGCCAGCGACTCCGCCTTTGTCCTTGACACCAAAACAAGCAACGAGGGCGAGTTCGAACTGCCGCAATCCCCCATCGGCGTCTACACTCTAACCGTCTCAGCGCCCGGCTTCGCCAGCGTCGACCAACCCCTCACCGTTGCTTCCGGCACAAACCCGGTCCTTCACATTCCACTACCCATCGCTCCGGCTTCACAAACCGTCGTCGTTTCCGGCGCGCAATCCTCGCTCTCCGCAGACGACACCGTCACCCCAACCACCCTCATCACCCGCGCTGATATTGACCAGACTCCCGGCGCCAGCCGCACCATCGGCATGGAGATGATCACCGATTACGTCCCCGGCGCCTACATGACGCACGACATGCTGCACATGCGCGGTGGCCACCAGACCAGCTGGCTGATCGATGGAATCGCCATCCCCAATACCAAAATTGCTTCGAACGTCGGCCCGCAAATCGACCCCAAGGACATCGATTCGCTCGAAACACAGCGCGGCAGCTACGACTCCGGCGTTGGCGACCGCACCTATGGCGTCTTCAACGTGCTTCCCCGCAATGGATTCGAGTACAACCGCGATGGCGAACTGCTCGTCACAGCCGGTAATCTCTACACCGGCGAAGCGCAACTCTCACTCGGCGACCACTCCGAGAACACCGCCTGGTACGCCAGCGTCACCGGCTCGCGCTCCAACTACGGCCTCGCCACGCCCGTCCCCGGCATCTACCACGACGCCACGAACTCCGGCAGCGGCTTCGTCTCTGTCATTCACAACCAGACTCCAAAAGACCAGCTTCGCCTCAATGCCCAATACCGGCAAGACTACTTCCAGGTCCCCTACGACCCCAACCCCGACGACTACGAATGCACCTCCGACTACTACTGCTCCTACGGCCTGCGCGATGGCCAGACAGAGCGCGACTCCTTTGTAATCGCGAACTGGGTTCACACCATTTCGCCCAAAGCCTTGTTCTCCATCGCGCCCTTCTACCACCTCAACCAGGCCGATTACGACTCACCCTCCGCCGACAATCCTGTCGCTACTACCTGGCATCAGCGCTCAAACTATGTCGGTGGCCAGGGCGATGCACATCTCGACGCTGGCCCCAACAGCTTCTCCGCCGGTTTCTATACCTTCTACCAGGCCGAGAGCGACCTCTTCGGCGTCCTCATCAACGACGGCAGTGCTCCCTCGCAGGCCAATACTTCCGCCAGCGCCGGCGCAGCTCTCGTTGAGTTTTACGTCTCCGATCACCTCCGCCTCGGCCGTTACGTCACCCTCCTCGGCGGTGAACGCTTCTCCGTCTACAACGGCGGTTTCGACGAGACTGCCATTTATCCCCGCATCGGAGCGACAGTCGAAATCCCTCGCCTCCATTGGGTCCTGCGCGGCTTCTACGGACACTTCTTTCAGCCCGCACCGCTTGAAACCGTCTCGACTTCCGTACTCAACTATGCTTCCGCTCTGCCCTCCGGAGAAAACACCTTCACGCCCATCCCCTCCGAACGCGATGAAGAGCACCAGTTTGGCATTCAGATCCCGTATAAGGGCTGGCTCCTCGACGTCGATACCGTCAAGAATCGCGTCAACAACTTCCTCGACCACTCTAACCTCGGCGAATCCAACATGTACTTCCCCATCGCTGTTGACGGAGCACTGGTGCGCGCCTGGGAGCTGACCCTCCGTTCTCCGCAGCTCGCGCACCTCGGACAATTTCATCTCACCTACTCGAACCAAATCGCGCAGCAGCGCGGCAACATCATCGGCGGCTTTACCTGCTCCATCCCCACCGACCCGGCCTGCGACCTCGGCCCCGGCTACATTTCGCTCGATCACGATCAGCGCGATACGCTCAACGCGGGCTTCACCACAAACCTGCCGCTGCACACCTGGTTTTCTACCAACGTCTACTACGGCACAGGGTTTTCAAACGGCCTGGCCGGCGCCAACGAAGGCCCCTATAACGGACCTTATCTCCCCGTGCACACAACCTTCGACGCCTCCGCCGGCCACGCGCTCGGCGAGCGCTGGAAGTTCGCCCTCAATGTCATCAACGTCACCAATCATCGCGTTTTGCAGGATAATTCCATCACCATCGGCGGCTTTCACTACAACGATCCGCGCATGTTCCAGGCCGAGCTGCGCTACCGCTTTCACTTCTAGCCGCAATTGCGACGATATGGGTGCCCCATCCAAGCTCAGCTTGGGTGGGAAAGCACGCCACAGACCGGGTGCCCCATCCAAGCTCTGCTTGGGTGGGAAAGCACGAATCAACAACTGCGTGGCCTCCGCGCTGCCATACCGGAAGCTACAACCGAGACCAATCGCAAACGAAATGAATGAAGGAAAATCATGATCAATCGACGTTCTGTCCTCAAAGCACTCGGGCTCACCGCAAGCCTCGCTGCCGCACGCACTGCATTCAACACCACCGCGCTCGCGCAAGCTCCCGCTGCCCCAGCCCCGGCTCCAACCGGCCCGTTCACGCTCCCGCCGCTTCCCTACGACTACGACGCCCTTGAGCCTTTCATCGACGCCACCACCATGCATCTGCATCACGACAAGCATCACGCCGCCTACGTCAACAACCTGAACATCGCCATCGCCAAGCACCCCGAACTCGGATCAAAATCCGTCACGGAGCTCGTCTCCAATCTCGACGTGATTCCTGAAGACATTCGCACCGCAGTCCGCAACCAGGGCGGCGGCCACGCCAATCACTCCTTTTGGTGGCTCATCCTTTCAAAATCCGGCGGCAGTGAACCCAAAGCGGAACTCGCCAAAGACATCTCCACAACATTCGGCAGCTACTCCGCATTTCAGGACCGCTTCTCCAAAGCCGCCGCAAGCGTCTTTGGCAGCGGCTGGGCATGGCTCACTCTCGCCGACGGCAAACTCCAGATCGAGACGTCGCCTAATCAGGACAGCCCTCTCACTCTCGGCCACACACCGATCCTCGGCATCGACGTCTGGGAACACGCCTACTATCTCAAGTACCAGAACCGCCGCCCCGAGTATGTCGGTGCCTTCTTCCACGTCGTCAATTGGGATTACGTCAGCGCTCAATACGCGCAC
Organism: uncultured Acidobacteriaceae bacterium; assembly: GCA_963745845.1. Taxonomy (GTDB): domain Bacteria; phylum Acidobacteriota; class Terriglobia; order Terriglobales; family Acidobacteriaceae; genus Telmatobacter. The sequence continues at coordinate 3,161,224 of CAVUZE010000008.1, forward strand.
GCCACATCGTCTTCGCACGCTTAAGTCGAAAGGAAATCAAATATGTCCGACATCGACCGTCGTAAGGCGTCGATGAAACCCGAAGCATCATCGACACACAAACCGGTCGTAGCAAATCCATCCCAGAGGTCATCCAAATGAATCGCAGAGAACTCCTTAAGCGTTCCGCAGCCCTCGGCTTGACCGCCGCCGGCTCGTTGACACTACCTGGCGCGGCCGCCGCAACACTCGACGCAGCCCGAGAAAGCGCCGCGCTCAATCCGCTTACCCCTCCTGCCAATGCGTCCATACCGGTCGCTTTCCTTATCTCAGAAGGCGCCGTCGTCATTGATTTTTGCGGTCCATGGGAAGTCTTCGAAAGAGTCTACCTTCCCGGCCACAAGTACGACGCCTTCAGCCTCTACACTGTCGCGGAGACTGCGGCTCCCATCACTGCGGGCGGTGGATTGAAAATCACGCCTAACTACACCATCGCCAATGCCCCCGCGCCAAAGGTGATCGTGATCCCCGCACAAAGTCCTGCCAGCGAGGCCACCAAAGCCTGGATTCGCAATGCATCTAAAACCACCGATGTAACGATGTCCGTTTGCACCGGCGCGTTTGTGCTTGCGAGCACCGGTTTGCTTGCCGGCAAGTCTGCCACTACGCATCACGGCGCTTACGTCGACCTTGCCATGCAGTATCCGGACATCCATGTTGAGCGTGGAGCGCGCTTTGTTGAAGCGGGCAATCTAGCGACCGCCGGTGGCCTCACCTCTGGAATCGATCTCGCTCTGCGCGTAGTCGAGCGCTACTTCGGCAGGGATGTGGCAAGCCAGACTGCCTCTCTGCTTGAATATCAGGGCCAGGGCTGGCTGAACCCGTCTTCCAACGCCGAGTATGCCGCACCCATCAAGCAGTCGGCGAATCATCCTGTCTGCGCCGTCTGCGGCATGGAAATCGATCGATCTCTGTCGTCGACGTACAAGGGAAAGGCCTACTATTTCTGCGTGCGAGAGCACAAACAAATCTTCGATGCCTCACCAGAAAAGTTTGCCGCCGAATGATCGGTAAGAATTTGCGAATTATTTCGCAGAGCCGCCTATCATCGATTTCATGGCGACCGTGTTCGAGAAACTCAACCTGAAAGACCAGCGGGAAATCCTCGTCCTGAACGCGCCCGAAAGCTTTATCCACGAACTCGCCGCTCTGCGCGAGGTCACCATCCATCGCAGTCTCAAGGCCTCGAACGAGATCCATTTCGCTCTCGCCTTCGTCACCCACAAAAAAGAGGTCGATGAGTTGGCGGGCCCGCTGATCGAGCGCACCAGTGGAGACGCCATCCTCTGGTTCGCTTACCCCAAAGGCACATCGAAGAAGTACCAATGTGACTTCAATCGCGACAACGGCTGGGATGCCTTGAAATCTCTAGGATGGGACACTGTGCGCGCTGTCTCCATCGATGAGGACTGGTCCGCACTCCGCATGCGCCGCTCGGACTACATGAAGGCGCGAGAAAAATAGCCAACGAAAGGACAAATGCAGATCGATGTCCTGCGCAACCGGCCAGCTCCGCTATCCTCGGTGACTCCGCTCTACCTCAAACAACCCAGGCAGCACTTCCCCAGCTTTCCCCAGCACCACATTCGTGAACGCATGCGCATTCAAAGGCTGCTCCGGTCCGATATACACCGTCCGCGCACCACCCTGCCGCGCCCAGTGCACAAAGTTCGCCGCCGGATACACCGATCCCGATGTGCCCACGACTACCATCAATGTCGCTTTCGCAATCTCGTCCTGAATCCGATCCATCTCCAGCGGAATCTCGCCGAAAAACACAATATGCGGCCTCAATCGTCCTCCGCACGCGCAACGTCCTACCTCTGCCAGGTTTTGATATACAGCGCGATCGTCTACTGGCGCACGTCCGCACTCACGTTCGCAACGCGCCTTCGCCAGCTCGCCGTGCATATGCAGCAGCCGCACCGATCCGGCCCGCTCGTGGAGGTCGTCCACATTCTGCGTGCAAAGAAAAAAGCGCTCGCCGAGTTGCTTCTCAAGCTCAGCCAGCGCGAAGTGCGCCGGATTCGGCTGCGCCTTCCATCCCGACTCCCGCCGCGCCGAGTAGAAAGCCCACACCCCGGCCGGATTGCGCCGCCAGGCATCGGGAGTGCACACATCCTCGACGCGAAATCCAGCCCACAGCCCGTCCTCCGCGCGGAACGTCGGCAACCCGCTCTCCGCGCTTATCCCCGCCCCCGTCAGCACAAAAACACGATCTTGCGGCGCAATCGCAATCCGATCCACGAGTCCCTTAGTCCCTCAGTGCCTCAGTCCCTGCTCTTGCAGCTCCCTGTTCCCTATTCCCTGTTCCCTATTCACCAGCCACGCGCCCACCGTTCGGAAAGCGAACGGCTAGTCGCTAGAGGCTGGAAGCTGTCTTTACGGTTCCAGCAAAATCTTCCCCGTCGTCTTGCGGCCTTCCAGATCGATCTGCGCCTGCGCCGCTTCGGCCAGCGGATACATATGCTCCATCCGCAACTTCAATTCGCCCGTCGCGGCCCAATCCAGAATCTTTCCGGCACGCCATTCCAGTTCAGCGCGCGTCGCCACGTAATGCCACATCGACGGCCGGGTAATGAACAGGGATCCCTTGCCGCTCAACTGAATCAGATCGAATGGCGGCACCGGCCCGCTCGACGCCCCAAACAGCACCAGCATCCCGCGGGGCCGTACGCAGTTCAGGCTCTTGTCGAACGTCGTCTTTCCCACGGAATCGTAGACCACATCGACACCCTTGCCGCCCGTAATCCGCTTGACCTCCGCTTCGAAATCCTGCTCGGTATAGAGAATCACTTCTTTCGCGCCAGCCTCGCGCGAAAGCTCCGCCTTCTCCTTCGTCGACACCGTCGTGATGACTTTGGCGCCGAGTCTCGCCGCGATCTGCGTCAGCAAAAGGCCAACACCTCCCGCTCCTGCATGAACCAGGGCCGTATCGCCGGCCTTCAATTCAAATGTGGAGTAAGCAAGATAGTGCGCCGTCATACCCTGCAGCATCGCGGCCGCGGCCTGTTCCGGGCTCAAACGCGAAGGCACCTTCACCAACTTCTCTGCGGGTACCAGCGCATACTCCGCATAACTGCCCAGCACACTCACCGATGCAACCAGATCGCCCTCTTCAAATCCCGTTACACCGGGTCCGAGTTTCTCCACCGTGCCCGCGGCCTCGCTGCCCGGCGTGATCGGTAATGTCGCTTTGTAGGTTCCTTTGCGGAAATAGATCTCGACGAAATTCATGCCGACAGCCTCGACGCGTATCAACACTTGCCCGGGCCCCGGCTCAGGAATCGCCAACTCGACGAGTTGAAGGACCTCAGGTCCTCCGGTCGAATGAATCTGTATAGCTTTCATCAACGCAAGGATGCACCTTGAGGCAGGTTCACTGCAAGAACAAAGCATTTGCATCGATTCGCCTGCCGTGGCAATTCCAATAAAAATCCCCGCCCGGACAATCTCCAGGCGGGGCCGCTTTTTCCGATCGCTGAAACCTGATCCCTGAATCCTGTCTTTAAAAGCTGTCCTTCTCGCCCGACAGCAAGCTCGGCTCTTCCGGCGTACGCAGCCGCACAATGCGATCGATCGCATACGGCACCCGTTGCTGCGTCGAGTAGTAATGACGCACCTGCAACTCGCCCAGCAACCCAATCGCAAGCATCTGAATTCCAGCAAGAATCAACACTCCGGCAATCACGAACATCGGGCCGTGTTGGTCCATCACGTTTTGATGCGGGTTCAGAATCTTCATTCCCAGAAGCAGCGCCGACACGAAGCTTCCCGACAGAATACCCAGCGCGCCAAGGCTGCCAAAGAAGTGCAGAGGCCTGCTCATGTATTTCAGCAGGAATCGAATCGTCAGCAGGTCGAAGAACACGCGAAACGTGCGGCTGATGCCATAGTGGCTCTTACCGCGCTCGCGATTCACGTTCCGGATCGGAATCTCGCAGATCGAAGCGCCATACCAGCTCGCCAGTGCCGGAATAAACCGGTGCATCTCGCCGTAGAGGGGAATATTCGTGATCACTTCCCGCCGGTACGCCTTGAACGTCGTCCCGAAGTCGTGAATGTCAACACCCGACAACTTGGCCATCAGCCAGTTCGCGCACCGTGACGGAAACCGCCTCATCACGAAGTTATCGATGCGCTCCTTGCGCCATCCCGACACGACGTCGTAGCCTTCTTCGAGCTTCTCAATGAAGTTGGGAATATCGTTCGGGTCGTGTTGCAGGTCGCCATCCATGGCGAAAATAAAATCGCCCGACGCATGATCGAATCCTGCCGCCAGCGCTGAAGTCTGTCCAAAGTTGCGGCGCAGCTTCACCACCAGCACACGGCTATCCACCGCGGCTATCTCTTCCAGCAACTTGTAGGAGCGATCGCTCGACCCGTCGTCAACCAGTACCAGTTCAAAACTGTTGCCCACCTGTTCCATCACTTGCTTCAGGCGCGCATACAAAACAGTCACGTTTTCCTCTTCATTGTGAAAAGGAACGACGATGGAATACTTCGGCATAATAGTAGTATAGACGCCCGCTCGAAGCTTTGGATGCAAGAGTCTTTTCGTGTGGAAACGAAATAGTCGGTCGCAACCAGCGGCGGCGGCTTTTAGCGATCCAGTTCGTCAAGCATGGCTTGCATCTCGCTCAGCGCGTGCCGGTTCCCTGTGCGGGCCGCGCAACTGATTCCGCCCTTCAGGCGCTCGATCGCTTCTTCCTTCCGCCCGACATTCGCCAGCGTCTGCGCCGACATAAAATACGCCGCGGTGTAGTCTGGATCGTTGGCCAGCAGAATGTCGAACTCCTTCAGCGCGTCGTCCGCATCGCCGCGCCCGGCCAGCTCCATGGCAATGCCGTAGCGCGCAAAGCTGCTCTTCGAGTCTAGAGCGAGAATCTCCCGTAATCCTGCAATTTTGTCGGTGCTGCTCATGGTAGACAGGCTTTCCCTGAACGGATTTGCGTATTTGGCGAGGATTGCCGAAACTGGATTTGTCTTCCCGTCGGACCGACGCCACCCCAATCACCATTGTAGCGAACATCAGGTCAAACGACGGTGAATGATTGGAGCAAGCACGCAATGAGTTCCACTGACACCAGCACGACTGTCCGCACAGTCGCCAGCACGCAATCGGAAATGACTGAGATCATTCTCCCCAACGACACCAACACCCTTGGCAATCTTCTCGGCGGGCGCCTCATGCATTTCATTGACTTGACAGGCGCCATGGCTGCTTATCGTCACACGCGCACGCACGTCGTCACCGCGGCAATGGACCACATCGATTTCATTCAACCGGTGCACGTCGGCGATTTGCTCATCCTCAAATCCAGCGTCAATCGCGCCTTCAACACCTCCGTCGAGGTCGGCGTGAAAGTCTGGGTCGAGCATCCTCAGACCGGCTCGCTCCTTCACGTCGCCAGCGCGTACCTCGTCTTCGTCGCCATCGACCAAGATGGCAATCGCCAAAAAGTTCCCCGCCTGCAACCCGAAACAGCCAACGAGATTCGCCGCTACAGCGATGCGTTGCGCCGCCGCGAACACCGCGAGGCCGAGGCCGCACGCCGTAAAAAAGCAAAAGCCGCCGCCGCCGCACAAGCAAATAGCTCCGTCACAATTTAGCCTCAGTTCCACAACATTCACTGCAAAAATGCTTTTATCCTGAGCGGAGGTCGCCTGGGCGACCGAAGTCGAAGGACCTGCGGTTGTTTTTGCACCGTCTCAGTCACCACGAAAATGGGTGCCCCAGGTCTGGATTCTCAGACCTGGGAAAGCACGAGCCCAAATGATCGCATCGAACAAGGCTTGCTCTGAAGTTTCAAACAATATCGATCCAAAGTTCCTAATTATGTCAACTTCCTTTTCATCGCCGTCGAATTCGGCAGATTTTCCCCGCCGCATCGTGTGCCTCACCGACGAGACAACCGAAACCCTCTACCTTCTCGGCGAGCAGGATCGCATCGTCGGTGTCTCCGGATATGCCAGGCGCCCTCCCGAAGTGCGCAGCAAGCCGCGTGTCTCGGCGTTTCGCGATGCCAACATCGACGCCATCCTCGAACTGAAGCCGGACCTCGTTCTCACCTTTTCCGATGTGCAGGCCGAGATCACCCGCAATCTCATCCTGCGCGGCGCCACCGTGCTGAATTTCAACCAGCGCTCCATCGCCGAAATCTTCGACATGATCGCTGTTCTCGCACGCCTCGTCGGGAAGACCGGCGAAGGTCTCGCGCTCGTCGACGATCTCCGTCACGGTCTGGATCAAATCGCCGCATCCGCCGGCACGTTTTCGCACCGTCCCCGCGTCTTTTTTGAAGAATGGAAAGATCCCCTCATCAGCAGCATCGGCTGGGTCGAAGAACTCATCGCAATCGCCGGAGGCGATCCGATTTTTCCCGAACTCCGCAACTGCGGTAAGGCCCAGGACCGTGTCGTCGCTCCATCTGCCGTCGTCGCCCGCGATCCTGAAGTCATCCTCGCTTCATGGTGCGGCATGAAAGTCGACATCGACGCAATCCGCTCGCGAACCGGCTGGGGTTCCACGACCGCCGTGCGCAACGGTCAAATCTACGAGATTCCCTCGACCTGCATCCTGCAGCCGGGTCCCGCCTCACTCTCGGAAGGCGTGCGGCAACTCCACGTAGTTCTCGCACGCGTGGTCGCCGCAGACATCGCTCCCGACCTGCTGCCCCACGGCGCGTCGGAGCCCTTCGACGACCCAGCCTCCTGTAAGATTTAAGTAGACCTGATCGCAGGAATTATTCTCTCGCGAAGGGTCGAAGCATCTCGAAGCCGCAACATTCCCCGCGGATGGCTTCACAGAGGAGTATTCACACCCAATGGCTCATTCTCATGCCATGCCTGCGCCGGTGGCCTTGCCCGGTGTCTCCAAAATCGTCGCCGTCGGTTCCGGTAAAGGCGGAGTCGGAAAGACCACCGTCGCCGTCAATCTCGCGATCGCCCTTTCCAAGCTCGGACAACGCGTAGGCCTCATGGACGCTGACATCTACGGACCCAACGTCCCGCTGATGATGGGCTCCACGCAGCAACCCCTTGTTGGCGCAAATAATCAGATTCAGCCGAACGATACGCACGGCATCAAGACCATCTCCATCGGCTACATCTCTCCCGGCGACAAGCCCATGGTGATGCGCGGGCCCATGCTCCACCAGATCATCCGCCAATTCCTGCAGCAGGTCGACTGGGGCGAACTCGACTACCTCATCGTCGATCTGCCGCCTGGCACCGGCGACGTCGTCATCTCTCTCGTGCAAACGGTCCCGCTCACCGGAGCCGTCGTCGTTTCCACCCCCAGCGACGTCAGCCTCCAGGATGCACGCAAGGCGCTTGAGATGTTTGCGCAGGTCAACGTCGAAGTGCTCGGCATCGTCGAGAACATGAGCCACTTCACCTGCCCGCACTGCCATCACGAGATTGACATCTTCTCCAAAGGCGGAGCCGAGCGCACTGCGAAGCAGTTCAACATTCCGTTCCTTGGGTCCATCGAGTTGATCCCGGCAATTCGCGAAGGTGGCGATCGCGGACTTCCCGTCACGCTGGCCGGCCCCAAGAGCCCGCAAGCCTCCGAGTTCTTCGGCGTCGCAGAAAAGTTGATGGAACGCGCCAACGCCGCCGCTGCCGCAAGCACCGACGTCATTGAAATCAGCTAGCGGCGGCCCCTCGACTTCGGCAACATCAGGTGCGTTCACGATGAGCGTGTCATCCTGAACGGAGCGCATTCCGGGGACCCAACAAACAGGAGTTCGTTGGGTCGAGCGGAGTGAAGGATCTGCTGTGGCGAAGCGGTTCAAGCACACGCCCGCGTCAAAGAAAGGAACTTCTTGTCGCCGTGAATCTCGACTTCCTCATCCGCCCCGTTGTCCCCGCAGACTTCGCGAAGTGGAAACCGCTCTGGGACGGCTACAACGCCTTCTACGGACGCAAAGAGAAAACCGCGCTTCCCGAAGAAATCACCAGCCGGACGTGGGCGCGGTTCTTCGACGAGTACGAACCCGTCCAAGCTCTCGTGGCAGATCAAGCCGGCCAACTGCTGGGGCTCGTACATTACCTGTTTCACCGCAGCACGATTTCTCTCACAACGAACTGCTACTTGCAGGACTTGTTCACTCTGGAATCGGCGCGTGGTAAAGGCGTTGCCCGTGCGTTGATTGAGGAAGTCTACCGTCGCGCGCAACGTGCCGGTTCAAGTCGCGTCTACTGGCACACGCACGAAACCAACGCGACCGCAATGCGGTTGTACGACAAGGTAGCGGAGAAATCCGGATTCGTCGTTTACCGAAAACTGCTGGAATAGCCCTCACCAGGAAAGCCGGCACGGCTATCTAAACATGATCCGTCTATCTTCACAAAACAGAAAAGCGGGGCACCGCACCCCGCTTTCTCATATCGCTGATTTGTTCCTACCGCCAGTGTCCTTCCACCAGCACCCATCCGCCATGGCGATGGACCCAGCGATGCGGCACCCACACGGCATGCGGATGGGGCGGCTCCGCCCATACACCGGCACGCCATACATAGCGGTTTCCATCCCAATAGTGATATCCCGGTTGCCAAACCCATCCCGCATGCGGAGGTGGGCCGTAGTGCTCAACCACGGGCGCCGGGGGACCAATGCGAACCACGACCTGCGCGAGCGAGGCCGCGGGAAGCAGAGTGAAAGCAAGCAAAGCTGCGAGGGCAATCTTCTTCACAGGCAAATACTCCTTCAGCGTGAATTTGTACCGGAGTCAGGGAAGCCCTCCGGCTTCTTGCTCAATTTGAACCGGAAAAGAGGGCAAAAGTTGCGCCCGCGGCCTATTCTGCTCCGACGCATTCTGGAAACGCAACCACTACTTTTTCACAGAGGCCGCTTCTTCGATCTCCTCAGCAAGGGTCTCAATCGCCGTCAAGCACGCCGCGCGGCTCACGTCGTGATGGGTCACCAAACGAATCGCTTTGGGACCAACGGTACCGGCAAGAATCCCGCGCGTCTTCAGTCGCGCAACAACCTCGGCGGCGCTCAAGCCGTCCACCAGCTTGAAGATCACAATGTTCGTCTCCACCGTTTCAAGATCGATAACCACGCCTTCCATGTGTGAGAGTGCCTCGGCCAGGAACCGCGCGTTGGCATGATCTTCGTGCAATCGCGCCGGCATCTTCTCGAGCGCAATCAATCCCGCCGCGGCCAACACCCCCGCCTGCCGCATGCCGCCACCCAGCGCCTTGCGGTAAATCCGCGCCCGCTCCATCAACTCCGCCGACCCAACGAGCATTGATCCAACCGGCGCGCCCAGCCCTTTCGACAGACAAAACATCACACTGTCGAATCCGCGCGTCAGCGTCTTTACGTCCACACCCAGCGCCGTAGCTGCATTGAAAATCCGCGCTCCATCCAGGTGTAGAGGAAGCCTCCGCTCTTTCACCTGACCCCAGATCTCCTCCAAAACATCGAGGCGCGTGCAGCGCCCCCCGGCCAAGTTGGCCGTATTCTCAATCTCAATCAGCCCCGTCGCCGCACGAAACGAGCTCCGCCCATAGATCACCGGCTCAATATTTCTCCATGTCAACGTGCCGCTTTCAGTCGGAACCGCGCGAATCACGCATCCGGAGAACACCGCAACCGTCGCCATCTCCCAATCCAGAATGTGCGAGCGTGACTCGCAAATGACTTCCTGTCCCGGCTCGGTGTGTAGACGAATCCCAATCTGATTGCCCATCGTCCCCGTCGGCACAAACAGCGCGGCCTCGCGGCCAAAGATCTCCGCCGCCCGCTTCTCCAACTGATTCACGGTTGGGTCTTCGCCGTAGACGTCATCGCCCACCTCGGCAGCCGCCATCGCCGCGCGCATCTCCGGCGTAGGCCGCGTCACCGTATCCGACCGCAGATCAATCAATTCTTCCATCCATTGTTCCCCAACCTCTGTTCCCCCACTGTCCCCTCGGCCCTGGTCCCCCTAGTCCCTGCCTCTTTAATGCACCCCCAGCACGCTGCACGGAACATTCTGCGCAATGGTATACACCGTGCTCCATATCCGGGAGAGGCGATCGTGCCGGCGATGCAAACCGATGACCAGCAGGTCCACCTTATGTTCGCAAACAAAACTGACGATGCCGCCTTCCGCTTCCCCGTCCACCAGGAAAGCCTCCAGCTGCACTCCTCCGCGCAAGGCGCGCTCGCGCGCAGTAGCTTGCAGCTGTTCATAAAACTTCAGCCGATCCGCCTCGAGCGTGGCCTGCATGATCGCATCCGCTCCTGCGGCAAATGCCGTGTACGCTGGAAGCTTCTCCATTGCAGTGATTGACACGAGCCCTGCGCCAAGCGTCTTCGTGAGACTGACCGCGGCGGTCAGAGCCCGGTCCGCTTCCGGAGATTCGTCAAAAGCAACGGCAATCTTCTTGAACATTTTGCCCTTTCGATCGCTGTCCGCTCAATTGCCATTTCCTCGGTCCCTGCCTTTAAGGTATCTGCCCCATTGGCAGTTCCATCACCGGCGTCAGCTTTCCATCCTTCGAAGACACCGCCCATAGCCCGTGAAAATTCTCCTTCAGCTCCGGGTGCGCCTTCAAAAGTGCGCTCAGCACTGCGATCGCCTCGGTCCGCAATGCCGCGGGGTCGGTGACACCCATTGATTCGTAGGTCACGCTCAAATCGGCCTGGCGCAACGTTGTATCGATGCGAACACCGTCGATCTTCCAACTGCGCGGACCGTCTTCGAGGGAGAGGGGAAACGGTCCCGGCACGCTTTTCAATTGAGTCTGCTCACGGTTGAGCTTTTCCATGTTGGGTGATGACAGAAAATCCACCGGCAACAGTAAATAGCGCGCCAAATCGTAGCTGTACCACGCGCTCCATGGCGCTCCTGTCGCCGCCTGCGTTCGTGCGCGCGCCCAGTACCAAACGCCGTCATGCCCGTCCACAATCCCTTGCCTCACCGAGACGCCGCCCAGCTTCCAGCTTGGATTCGCCCCGGTCGGATCCCAGACAACAATGAGCCCAATCTGCCCGCCCAGCGGCGCTCCCGCCGCGTCCGCCAGAATCACTGCATATTTCCCCGGCGGCAACGCATGCATGCTCACAGTCACAGTCAGCGAGCCACTCGCATTCGAACAGAAGAACTGGTCGTCGGAAGTTTCCGTCTGCGCAGCGGCATCCAGAAGATAGATCTCCTGAATCTGTGGCTGACCGCCCTTCACCAGCGGCGCGCCCAACTCCACTTCACCGTGAATCCCATCCCACTGCGCAGCGATTGCCGGCAACAACTGCGCCTGCAAAGTCGAATAGTCCTGTTGCAGAATCGCAACTGCCACCCGCTGGCCAATCGCTGCCAGCGCATTTCGGTCCTGCGGCTGCAACTCTGCCTGGGTCGTGCAGCTCACGGCAAAGCCAGAAAATGGCGTCGTGCACAGCAGCGCCGCAGTCAAACCGGTCCAGCAAAGGCGCATTGCTCGCAATTTCCTCCCAGCCCACGAAACCTTTGCGAGCGTCTCCGGGCCACTGTTAGTCTAGTACGTAGGGCAGCTCGTCAGCGAACCATCGGCCCGCAGGAGTCGATTCTCATGCACGATTCGTTTCGGCATCGCGAGTTCACTCTGCAGGGTCACTTGCCGCATGGCCTCTCCAGCGCGAAGGCTCTCCTGGCCTCCGCATTCCTCACTGCAAACCTGCTCGCTGCGCAATCGCAATCGGCTCAGCCCGTGCCTCCGGCCCAGACCGCACCGGCCGCTCCACAACCGCTCCCTCATCGCCAGATTCATTCCACAGCGGCACACCCCGCCAGCGCACAAACGGCGCCTGCCACGCCACCTGCACCGGCCTGGCCCATCAACGACAAACCCGCCCTGGCCACGATTACATGGAATCAAAATGAATTGCGCATCGACGCTGCCAACTCAAGCCTGCAGCAGATTCTCAGTGACGTGGCAACTGCCACCGGATCGAGCCTGGAGGGCGATTCGAAGGACGAGAGAGTCTTCGGCAGCTTCGGCCCCGCGCCCGCGCGCGACGTGCTCGCGCAGCTCCTGCAGGGTTCCGGCTACAACATCGTGATGGTCGGCGATCAGGGCCAGGGCGTTCCGCGCCAGATCATCCTCAGCGCCAAGAACACGAACAAGGCGCCTCAAGGAGTCACCCGTTCCACTGCGGAAGACAACGAAGACGATGCGGCTGACTACCCCCAATACGACCCCCAGCCGCAGCAGGCGCCTCAACCCGTGCAGCCCGTGCGACCCGGATTGATCCCGGAGGGTTCCGGCCCCATCCGGAACGGGCAGCCTCTGCCGCCGCAGCAGCCACAGACCCAGCCGCAACCGGGCCAGCAGCCCAACGCACCGCCAAACGAATAGGACGAGTTTTCGAACAAGGCTGGTCAGCAAGAACGGATTGCAGCCGCCCGCATCTGCCTGCTCGTGCGCTTCCGCACGAAGAAGCTACAGAATGCCCGCTGTTTCTGGACTTGCTTTCACTGGAACCGACGGACGTTGCGGCTTCATCATCCCAAAAGCGACCCGGAAAACCCCGTAAGCCGCCAATACGCCAAACGCCATCGAACCCAGAGTCGCACACACTAACATCAACAAATTCAATAAATCCGACATAAATCTCTTTTCAGTCTACTGCACACGTTTCGCACAACCGATGACTTCTATCCGATCATGCAAGGCCCCGCGAACGACGTTTCCAGACATCGTCCAGTGATTTTCTCAGAAAAAGCCGCCGCGTTGACCCTTGTTTCTGTTGCCACTTAGAATACCTCTAGGCTGTTGCAATCCGGTAAAGTAGTTCTCCGGCAATCTAACACCAAAGTTTTTTCGGGACCCTCGCCTCGTTTCCCAAAACGGCAATTCGCCGTCGCAACTCATCAGCTCCCCAAAAGCGGGCGTATGGGAAGATAGATTTAAGTCTTGATTGCGCGGCAACTCGGACTGTTGCCTGCCACCCTTTACCTGACAATGGCAATCACTCACATCTCGGTGCGTGGGGCGCGCCAGCACAACCTGCGCGACATCAACGTCCGCATCCCACGCAACACCCTCACGGTGGTCACCGGCCTCTCTGGATCCGGCAAGAGCTCTCTCGCCTTCGACACCATTTATGCCGAGGGCCAGCGCCGCTACGTCGAAACCCTCTCCGCCTACGCGCGCCAGTTTTTGGATCAGATCGAGCGACCCGACGTCGATTCCATCGAGGGCCTCAGCCCCGCAATCTCGATCGAGCAGAAAACCACCAGCCGCAGTCCCCGCTCCACCGTCGGCACCATCACCGAAATCTATGACTACCTCCGCTTGCTCTATGCCTCGGTCGGCACGCCCCACTGCCCCAATTGCGGTCGGCCCATCGCCCGGCAAACGGCAGACCAAATTGTTCAGCGCATCCTGCAGCTGGGCACCGGCGAACGCGTCACCATCATGGCCCCCATCGTCCGCGGGCGCAAAGGCGAGTTCAAAGACCTGCTCGACCAGCTCGATCAGCAGGGCTTCCGTGCCCGCGTCGATGGAGAAATGGTCGATCTGTCCGAGCCCCCCGCGCTCGACAAGCGCAAGAACCACACCATCGAAGCCATCGTCGACCGCATTCTGTTGAAGCCCTCAGAGCAGTCAGGCGCAGTTTCGTCGTCGACGTCGATGGGTGCCCCAGGTCTCGCTTTTGAGACCCGGGAAAGCAACAATGTCGGTCCGGCCACGACCACGGGTGCCCCATCCTTGGCGAAGCCCAGGGTGGGAAAGCACGAATCCTCCAAGCCCTCAATCGAAAAGCGCCTCGAAGCCGCAGTGAGCAAAGCCCTCCAGCTGGCCAACGGCCTGGTCCTCATCTCGCTCGCCGCCTCCTCCAGCGACAAAAAGCCCGACGAGCAGCTCTTTTCCTCGTCCATGGCCTGCCCTGACTGCGGCCTCGACGTTCCCAAGCTTGAACCGCGAAGCTTTTCCTTCAACTCCACCTTCGGCGCCTGTCCCGAGTGTCACGGCCTCGGCTCCCTCTATGACCTCGATCCCGCCAAGGTCATCAACGACTGGTCCAAGCCTCTGCTCGACGGCGGCCTCGGCCCCGGCTCCGCTTCGCAGTATCTCCTCAAACTCATCAACCTCGCCGCCGAGCGCTACATGATCGACCTCAAGACCCCGTTTGAGGATCTCCCGCCCAAGCAGCAGCACATCCTCGTCTACGGTCCTCCCAAAGGCGAAGCCCCGCGCACCGGCTTCCACGGCATTCTCGCCTACCTCCGCGACTCCGTCGCCGAGGCCCGCAGCGAGGGCTATCGCGAGTACATGATGAACTTCATGTCCGCCACCCCCTGCCCGGTTTGCCGCGGCAAACGCCTGCGTCCCGAATCCCTCGCCGTCAAAATCGGCGGCCTCTCCATCGCCGACTTCACGGCACTCCCCCTCAACCGCGCTCTCTCCGCCGCCATCAATCTCACCTTCACCGAGCGCGAAGCCCTCGTCGCCGAACGCATCCGCCGCGAAATCGCCGAGCGCCTCGAATTCCTCTGCCGCGTCGGCCTCAGCTATCTTTCGCTCGACCGCAACGCCACCACACTTTCCGGCGGCGAAGGCCAGCGCATCCGTCTTGCCACCCAAATCGGCTCTCGCTTGCGCGGTGTTCTATATGTTCTCGACGAGCCCTCCATCGGCCTCCACCAGCGCGACAACGAACGCCTCATCCAGGCCCTCGTGCAGCTCCGCGACCTCGGCAACACTGTTCTCGTCGTTGAGCACGACGAAGACACCATCCGCCACGCCGATTATGTTCTCGATCTTGGACCAGGTGCGGGACGCTTGGGGGGATATATCGTCGCAGAAGGCACGCCTGCGCAAATCATGGCCTGCCCCGAATCTCTTACCGGCCGCTATCTCTCCGGAGCCACAGGCATCCTCCATCGCGCGGATCCGCGTTCCCTCACCGGTAAGTGGCTCACCGTCACCGGAGCCCGTGAGCACAACCTGCAGGACATCGACATCCGCGTCCCTCTCGGCGTCATGACCGTCGTTACCGGTGTCAGCGGAAGCGGCAAGAGCACCCTCATTAACGACATTCTTTACAGATCGTTAGCCAAAAATCTTTATGGATCGCGCGAAGAACCGGGTGCCCACGAATCCCTCGCCGGCCAGGACCAGATCGACAAGGTTATCCGCATCGACCAGTCCCCCATCGGCCGCACCCCGCGCTCTAACCCGGCTACCTACACCCAGGTCTTCTCGCCCCTCCGCGACCTTTTCGCCATGCTGCCTGAGGCTCGCGAACGCGGCTACAAGCCGGGGCGCTTCAGCTTCAACGTGGCAGGGGGAAGATGTGAAGCCTGCCAAGGCGACGGGCAGCGCCGTATCGAAATGAACTTTATGCCCGATGTCTACGTGCAGTGTGAAGTCTGCAACGGGCGCCGCTACAACCAGGAAACCCTCGCCGTAAGATTCAAGGGCCATTCCATCGCCGACATCCTCGACCTCACCATTGAAGACGCGCTCTCCGTCCTCGCAGACGTGCCATTAGTCCGTCAAAAGCTCCAGACCCTCGTCGACGTGGGCCTCGGCTACGTCCATCTCGGCCAAAGCGCCACAACCCTCAGTGGCGGCGAAGCCCAGCGCATGAAACTGGCCCGCGAGCTCTCCAAGCGCCAAACCGGCCGTACCCTGTATCTCCTCGACGAGCCCACCACCGGCCTCCACTTCGACGACGTCCGCAAGCTCCTCGAGGTCCTCCACCGCCTCACCGACCTTGGCAACACCGTCATCATCATTGAGCACAACCTCGACGTCATCCGCAACGCCGACTGGATCCTCGACCTTGGCCCCGAAGGCGGCGAAGACGGCGGGCGCCTCGTCGGCGAAGGCCGCCCAGCCCACATCGCTCATATCTCTGACTCCTATACGGGGCAATTCCTCAAGCGTTACTACACCTCCCACAACGGCCACCTTGAACCCACCGACGACACCGCCGCCATGCTCGCCGTCGAGGACAGCCCTGCAGCGGCTGTCTCTCCTTCGGGCGATGGTCGCCCTGATCGGCGCAACAACAACGGAGGGAGCAGGGGCGGAGGGAGCAGGGGCCTTCAGGCCTCTGAAAAAGGTCTACGAAACGACGAGGGCTTTAGCCCCGGAGAAAAGAGCGCAGCCTCAATCACCAAGAAAATGGGTGCCCCAGGTCTGGAACCTCAGACCTGGGAAAGCGAGAATGCGACGCCGCTCAAAAACGGGAAACGCCCCAAAAAGACCACCCGCAAAAACAAGCCGGTGGCCCAATGACCGACCAACCGGATCAATCCCCAATCGACCCACAAGAAACCGAACGACCAGACCAAATCTCTATCACCGAAGCCATCCCAGCCCCAGAAGCACATACCGAAATCTCCGAGCCCGGAGAGCCTTTGCTCGTCCCCAATCTCCCAACCATTGCAGACCAAGAAGATAACCAACAGCTCCTCTTCCAAAACTTCACCCGCCTCCCAGCCCCAAGACAAGAGCGCATCCCGCACATGGGCCACCTCGGCATCCTCATCCTGCTCGCGCTGGGCTGCCTCGCCGTCGCCGCCGTCCTTGCCAACGTTGCAGTCAAATATCACCTCTTCGGCGTCACCACAATCACCCAGGCCGCGACGGACATCCACTACACCCTCGGCACCGAAGCCATTTTCTACTTCCTCACTCTGTGCGCCAGCATGCTTCTCTTTCCCGTCCTCTGGCATCGCGAGTTCTTCGCCGCATTGCAGTGGCACGCCAACCGAGCCCGCGCTCGCAGCCCCTGGCTTATCGGCGCAGCCGTCGTCTGTTTCATCCTCGCCATGATCGACGGCGTCGTGCTCCCCGGCCCCGCCGACGCGCCCATTGACCGTATCTTCCGCACCCCCGGCGCGGCATGGATCCTCTTCGCCTTCGGCGTCACCCTCGCCCCGTTCTTTGAGGAGCTGGCTTTCCGCGGCTTCCTTCTCCCCACTCTCTCCACCGCCTACGATTGGGTCGCCGAAAAGTTCACCGGCGAATCACCCCATCCCCTCGATCCGGACGGCCATCCCCACTGGTCCATGCCTGCCATGATCGCAGCGGCCATCCTCACCAGCATCCTCTTCGCCGCACTCCACGCCGACCAGACCGGCTACTCCCTCGGACCCTTCCTGCTCCTCGTCTGCGTCAGCCTCGTCCTCTGCGCCGTGCGCCTCGGCCTGCGCTCTCTCGCCGCCAGCGTCCTCGTCCACGCCACATATAACTTCCTCCTCTTCTCGTTCATGCTCATCGGAACCGGCGGCTTTCGCCACCTCGAGAATATGTAGGAACCAGCCGGGACTCGCCGGGACTGGCCGTCCAGGCAACTGCTTCGCGTGGCAACTTCGAATGCATCGCGAACTGATAAAGCTGGGTGCCCCATCCAAGCTCTGCTTGGGTGGGAAAGCACGAACCTACGCAACCAAACCTGTCATCCTGAGCGACTGCAGTGAGTGAAGGATCTGCTTTTCGCAACTTATCCACATGCACGACCATGGGTGCCCCAGGTCTCGCTTTTGAGACCCGGGAAAGCAACGAACCCCAACCAGCAAAATTGTCATCCTGAGCGGAGCGCGTCTGGGGCCCCGATCGCACATGAGTGCGATTGGGGTGGCGAAGCCGGGGGAAGCGAAGGACCTGCTTTTGGGGAATCTCAAATCAGCACGAATTTGCAGGCCTATTGACAAAAGCTCCAAACGCTCCTCGATTTCGCCCTCACTTTTCAGCTCTGCGTATTGACAATACCCTATGGGGGTATGGTAAAAAGAAAAGGCAACAGGATTTCCCGTTTTGCAGGAAAACTATGAGCTTCGAATCCGCACAAGAACCCCCAAGTACCCGGAGTTCTTTCCTGTGCCGCGACGAGCGCTCTGGAGACCGCCTCTAGCCTGGCTACCGACGATTCCCACCTCGCTCTTCACGACACCCAACCGTGAATTGAGCGCGTGGGCCGCTGGTTGAATGCCTGACTCACCCTCCCGAACCAACTGTCTTTCGCGCCAAACTCGGCCGCTTTGCGTTCTGACGCAAACGGACGAGTGCCCACGCCTGGACTGGATGAGGAGGAACCACCATGACGAACAAACTGCACTTGGTCCGGAAGAGTGCTTTTCTGACCTGCAATTGGGTACCGACCGGCGACCCAAGGATGCCATTGGCTTGTGTCTGGACGGAATCGAAAATCCAGGCTTCTTCGAATGCATTCTCCTTGGACGAAACCGGGAGGATGCACCTGTGCGCCTAGCCAAACCTCAAAATGGAAATCGCATTTGGCCAACCGGGAACGATTTAACCAGGCTGGCAGGCACTTTCACGACAATTCCACCAAAGAGTTCTTAGGAGGACGACCATGACGACCGCAACGTCCCAGACAACCGCACTTGATTTCTACGTCTGCCCTGCGTGCAAAGGACACCTGCGAGAAGAACAGGACATGCTTCTTTGTTCTACCTGTTCGCAGAGATACCCGGCCAGGGAAGGGATCTGTGACTTCCTTGGAGAAGTTCTGGCGCGAAGCACCGACCCTGAGTTACGGAGAATGACCACCATCGATCGAATGGCGGCGATTTACGAGACGAGGCTTTGGTATCCAATAGTTCTCAGCCTCTTCGGTGGATTTCACTGTCTGTCGGTTGAACAACTCATTCGCACCGTCACAGAGAAATTGGAGTCGGCAAATGGCCGTTTGGTCGATATTGCCTGCGGCCCTGGAACTTATGGCCGCCGGATCGCGTCGCCCTCAAAAGAGGTTTTCGGAATCGATGTTTCGATGGGCATGCTTCGGCAGGGCAAGGCGTACTCAATGAAGGAAGGCATTTGCAATATGCATTTCGCCCGCGCAAGGGTCGAGGCGCTTCCCTTCCCAAGTGGCCTCTTCGATGGCGCGCTTTGTTGTGGATCACTTCATCTGTTTACAGATACGGTGACCGCTCTGCGGGAGATCGCTCGCGTGATGAAGCCCCGCGCCATTCTTTCCGTTTTCACGTTTACCGCTGGGAACGCAGGCCTCCTGAAGTTTCGCGGCGTACGGGAGTGGTACGGCAGAGATCACGGCCTTCATGTATTTGAGATTCCCGAGATGGAACAATACCTGCGTGCTGCAGGTTTTGAGAGACTCCAGCCTGAAGTCTTCGGGTCAATTCTGACGTTCACCGCACGCAAACAAGCAGCTTGATTGGTTGTGGTGAGGAGGAATGAGTGAACGGAATCGGCACGCTCCCATTCGGCCTGCATCGGCTATCGGCCCTTTTGGGGGGCGCTGCGGTGGGCCTTGAACGCCATGGAGCAACTGGTGATGCGCCTCTCCATGGAGGATGAGGTCTCAACGATAAGCTGGTCCATCGTCGAATCGACGATGGAATAAATAGGCCGATATCCCACGCGACTGCATGAGAAAGCTTCGCCCGCAAGAATATTCATCGCGCGTTGGTTGCGCTGTAATCTCCATTGCGTAACTAGGAACAGTTGAATGTGAACGGATAGGAGACTTGAAATGGCAGATTTGGAACAGCTCAAGCAGAAGTACGCCGGAGTGACCGCCACCATTGAGGAATTCTCAGACCTTGGCGCGAAAGTAGAACAAGTCGATCTCGATGGAGAGAAACTCCACCTGAAGGCGACAGTCCCCTCCACTGTGGTGGCGAACCGGGTTTGGGATGCGATCAAGAAGGCCGACGCAACCTACGCCGACCTGCATCATGAGATTGCAACCTCAGGCGCAGCGGAGCAGCCGTATACGATCCAGTCCGGCGACAATCTCTCCAAGATCGCCAAGCGATTCTACGGCGAGGCAAGTAAGTACAGCGAAGTCGCTCAAGCCAACGGAATCGAAGACCCGGACAGAATTCAAGTGGGTCAGGATCTGACTCTCCCCGTTATTTCATAACCGACTTTTCGTGAAGCGAAAATACGCGGCCCCGATGTGCCTCGTGCGCGCCGCTCGAGGCGGTGTAGACTAATCACCGCCTCAGCTTCTTCACGTGTGGACTATTCTGCATCCTGTCACATAGACCGATAGTCGCGCCACTTGAGGGTGTCGGGAACCGGGAAGAACGTAGAACCTGCCTTTTTGCTTTTTTGGTCCGGGGACGACCATGGCACGTTTTCGGTCGCCGCCTACGAGGTGTCCGGGTGATGACGAGATGGCCGATCAAACTCGGCGCTTGGGTGAATGGACCGAAATTGGACGGCTAGTCCCAATTTTCCGGCAGCTAAAATCAAATCGATGACTGAACCCACGCACGCACAGCAACTCCTCGCGCTCCTCGCCCGCATCAGCTTTCGCCTTGGCCAGTTCAAGCTCTCCTCCGGCGCCACCAGCGACTACTACATCGATTGCCGCACCACCACACTCCACGCCGAAGGCGGCCGCCTAACCGGCCACGCCATCCTCGATCTGCTCGAAGCCAACCACATTGACGCCGAAGCCGTCGGCGGCCTTACCATGGGTGCCGATCCAATCGTGTCGAACGTCGCGACCGCCAGCGCCTGGCGCGCGCAGAACAATCCCGACGCACCTCTGCTGCACGGCTTCCCGCTGTTGCATGGCTTTTTGGTCCGCAAAGCCGAAAAGGCTCACGGCACAGGCCGCCGTATTGAAGGCTTTTGGCGTGAAGGCGCCCGCGTCGTGATCGTCGACGACGTCTGCACCACTGGCGCTTCAACCATCAACGCCATCGAAGCCGCGCAGGAAGCAGGCATGAAAATTGTCGCAGTGGTGTGCATCGTGGAGCGCGAAGAAGCCAATGGCCGGCCCGCCGTCGAATCTGCTGCGCACGCCGCACCGTTCTTGCGCTTGTTCAGTGCGAATGACGTCCGCGCCGAACACCTCCGCCAACTCTCCGAGGCAAGCTAGGCAAATAAAGCAACACTTGGCGCGGTCGCGTTTCAAGATTGCGAGAGACTCGAGGTTTCCTCTCGTCTCCACTCCCCTCTACCCGAAACCGTGTCATCCTGAGAACCCGCACGTCGGGGGCCCCACAAGCACGTTAGTGCTTGCGGGGTAAGCGGGGCGAAGGATCTGCTTTTCGGTCCTCTGGCTCGCCTCTCAACAACCCGCTCGCCAAAAGCAAACAGGCCACCCGTCTCCGGATGGCCTGCTCGATGCTCTCGGTTTTCGCGCTGACTTAGTTCCCTGATCCCGACGGCGCAGCAGCCGCTGTGCTTTGCTGCTGGGTTCCGCCCATGTTCGACAACAGCTGAATCTGCACCCGGCGATTCTGCTTGCGGCCATCAGCCGTGCTGTTGTCCGCCACCGCATTGTCCTTGCCGATCCCGATCAGATAGAAGCGATGCGCGGGAATGTTGTACTTCGCCGCCAGGTACTGCACCACCGCATCCGCCCGGCGCTGGCTCAGATCGTAGTTGTACTGCGCCGGCCCTGTCGAGTCCGTCCCCCCGGTCACTTCAAGAATGTAGCTCTTCGCGGAACTCAATTGCCCGGCGAAGCTATCCAGCTGATCCTTGTCGTCCTTCGTCAGAACTGCCTTGTCGAATCCGAAGTTCACAGTCGCATTGGCCATCGCCTTGTAGTTATCCAGGCCCTTGACCACACTGTCCAGCGAATCGGCACGATGCACCGCATCGTTTGCCGCAGTCTCCGCATCGCCAGCCGCCTTCGTGGCATTCTGCGCATTCTGAGTCGCAGCGTCAGCCGCACCCTGCGCCTGCTTGATCCCCGCCTGCGCCCTGTCGTCCGTGTCGTGAATTGCGCGGCCATTCGCCGCGGTCTTGTCTTCCAGTTGGCCGGTGTGATCCACAATGGGAGCCGTTTGGGTTTTCACCCAGTTCTTTGTCGCGCAACCCGTCGCACCCGCCACTGCCATTGCAGCCGTCGCCATCCAAAGGCCAAATCGGTAATTCACCATCGCTCTTTCCTCCCGCCGCCCTGTCTGTTCTTGACCACACGACGGGCGGAGATCCTCTTTCTAATCATTCTGTTAGTTGCATCTACCGAGCCAAACGTTGTCGGTCTGTGTATTCAATTGGCAGGGCTGGACTTAGCTCGTTCCTGGCTGCGCGTTCATTGAACCTAAACAATGTAATTTTTACGCGCAAGAGTAAGGATTGCCAGCACAAGTCCCATCGCATGCAGCAGTTCCGACAACCAGATATTCTTGAATCAAGCGCATTCCCCCGGCCGTTGCCCCCATGGATCTCCAGGAAAAAATCCGCACCTTGCCGACCCAGCCCGGCGTGTATCTCTACAAGAATGCCGACGGCGAAGTGATCTACGTGGGCAAGGCAAAAAACCTTCGTGCGCGGGTCCGCTCCTACCTGCTGGAAGCTTCACAGGCCAACGCCAAAACCGGCTCGCTGATGCGCGAGGCCGTCGATATTGAATACATCCTCGTGGCCAACGAGCATGAAGCTCTGGCCCTCGAAAACAACCTCATCAAGCAGCGCAAGCCGCGCTTCAACATTCTGCTGCGCGACGACAAGACCTATCCCTACGTCAAGCTCACGCTCGCCGATCGCTTTCCCAAGGTCTTCGTTACCCGGCGGCTTCGCAAGGACGGGTCCGCCTACTATGGCCCGTACTTCCCCGGCAATCTCGCCTATCGTGTCGTCGAGCTGATTCATCGCAGTTTTCTGCTGCCGAGCTGCAAGGTCGACCTCTCCCGCTTCTATCCGCGCGCCTGTTTGCAGTACTACATTCATCGCTGCCTCGGCCCGTGCGTCGAGGGATTCACAACTCCCGAGGCTTACGGGCAGGCGGTGCGCGACGCACAACTGTTTCTCGAGGGCCGTCATACGGAGCTGGAGCGTTCGCTCAACGCGCGTATGTTGGCAGCGGCGGAGGCCGAGCAGTTTGAGGCCGCAGCCCGCTTGCGCGACCAGCTTTCCACGGTCCACCAGCTCCAGGAAAAACAACGCATCGCCACGGCCGAGCAGAGCGACGACGCCGACGTCTTCGGCTATCACTTCGAAGAAGGCAGCCTGGCGGTCAACCTCTTTCACATGCGCGCGGGCAAGATCGTCGATCGCCGCGAGTTTTTCTGGGAGGATCTGCCGGAGCTGTTGGAGCCCGAGGAATCGGTTGATGAATCATCAATCTTTGAAGACTGTCATCCTGAGCGAGCGGAGCGAGCCGAAGGATCTGCGGTTGTTTTTCGGGACACATCCATCGGTGCGGCATCGCGCGCACAACAGGAACCCCACCAGGTGCTCAGCGCACTTCTCAAGCAGCTTTATATCGACCAGCAATATGTTCCACGCACGATTCTCGTCCCCGTGGATTTCGACGACCGCGAATCGCTGGCAACCTTGCTCAGCGAACGCACCGGTCATCGCATCGAGGTCATCGTTCCGCAGCGCGGAGAAAAACGTTCGCTCGTCGATCTCGCCGGGCAGAATGCGAAGCAGTCGTACACACAGCGCTTCCGCGTGCTCATTCCCTCGCAGAAGGCGATTCAGGAAGCGCTCGCCGACGCGCTCATGCTGCCCGAGCTGCCGCGACGCATCGAGTGCTTCGACATCTCGCACATCCAGGGCGCGGAAACTGTCGCGTCCATGGTGGTGTGGGAAGACGGCAAGATGAACAAGTCGGCGTATCGCAAATTCAAAGTGATGACGGTACTCGGCGTGGACGATTTTGCTTCCATGCGCGAAGTGGTCGCGCGCCGCTACCGCCGCATCCGCGACACCAGAGATGTTGAGGAGTCATCGCTCATGCAGGACTGTCCTCCTGAGCGACCCCTCGTGAAACGTGGGGAAGTCGAAGGACCTGCGGTTGCTTCTTGGGATGCCTCAAACCGCTCAAAGTCGGATGCCCCACCCTTATCGACAGCCTCACCGTCGACAAAGGTGGGAGACCTCGAACCTCAATCCCAGGAAGGGCGCAACGCATCTTTGAAAGGATCCACGGGTGCCCCATCCTTGGCGACAGCCTCATCGTCCCCAAGGGTGGGAAAGGACGATACTTCGCATGTCTTGTATCAGGGCACGACTTCAGTCGTGCCGATGGGCCGGCAAGCGAAGGCGGGGGCTTTAGCCCCTGAGGGAAAGAGCAAAGAACCCGCAACCATGCCGTCCCTCGTCCTCATCGATGGCGGCCTCGGTCAACTCCACGCCGCTGCCGAGGCGCTCGAGTCGCTTGGCATCACATCCCAGCCGCTGGCCTCCATCGCGAAAAAAGAAGAGGTGATCTACCTCTACGGCAATGAAGACGAGCCCATCTTGCTCGACCGGCGCAGCCCCGTGCTGCATCTGGTACAGCTCATTCGCGACGAGAGCCATCGCTTTGCCGTCGGCTATCACAGGCAGCGCCGCGCCATGCGCGACCGAGACTCGGAGTTACTCAACATTCCCGGCGTCGGCGCGCTCATGCGCCAACGGCTGTTGACGCATTTTGGCAGCCTGCGCGACGTGCAGCAGGCCACGGCGGAGTCGCTAGCCGCCGTCGTCCCTCGCAAAACGGCAGAGACCATCTGGCGGCATTTCCACGAGCCCGTGCCCGTCAATGAGTCGGCCAACTAAATTCTGCCTGCAGGAGACCAGCCGTGGGGGCTTCCATTTTGCTGAAAATGCGGATACTATGTATCAGTACGTATCGCTGTGTATTGTTTGAAGGGGAGCATGAAGATGCAGAGCATTAGCGCCTCCGATCTGGCCCGCAAAACCAGCGCCATCCTCGAACGCATTCTCATGGGCGAAACGGTCAGCGTGGTGCGGAATCGCACGGAGATAGCCCATATTGTCCCCGCGAAGCGAACCATGACCGCCGCGCAAGCCATCGCCGGCCTCGAAGGAAAATTAAGCCCCGCCCAGGGCAAATCCTGGCTCAAGGACAGCCGGAAGGGATTGGATCACGGCAAATTCGATCAAAAGGTCCGAGATCCGTGGGGATGATCTTCGACACCTCGATCTGGGTGGGGTTGGCCAATGGGCCTGAATTCCGTCAATCCGTCCTGAAGGCTGCCGGAGACGAGCCGGTCTACATTTCAGCAATTTCGCTCGGCGAGCTGAGCTTCGGCGTCGAATCGTGCATCGATCCAGCAGCACGGATGCTGCGCACCCGCTACTTGCGCGACTTGCAACAGCGGCCGGTTCTCGATGTTTCTTCCCTCACGGCCTCAGCCTTCGGCATCCTGGCCGCCTACATGAAACAGTCGGGCCGGTCCCCGAGGACACGGGTCAACGATCTCTGGATCGCCGCGCAGGCAATCGAAAACGACTACGCTCTCTTGACCGCAAACATCAAGGACTTTGGCGGCCTCCCTGGCCTGCGAGTCGCTTGTCCGTAAAGACTGGATGCCGACGGGTGGCCACACAGCCGACCTAGCAAGCGATGACCGGCGATAGAGCACCGGCTTAGAAGGCCAGTGCTCTGCCGCGTACAATCGTGCGGAGATCGGGCAGCGTGCTCGCCAACCAGTTCGAACAGAGGAATCAATGCTCCGCACGAAGATTTCCGAGCTTGGTAAGTTGAGTTTGTTGGACGATGGGGGGCTCATCTGTTCGGTTACCTCAGAGGATCAGCCGCCGCTCGATCAGTCCGCCATCAGGGCATCGTTTTGCTTGGCGTCCCCCGCCCCAAATGAGCTGGTTATTGGAGATCTAGCCGCACATTGGGATTATGGTGTTGCTCGTTACCGCGGATGCAAGAGCATCGGCACAATGAACGCAGGACTGGTTGACTTTCTGGTTCTCGAGTTTGCCGGGGGTAGCGAGATTTACGTACCCGTTGTAAGGAGCGATCTCGTTCAGAAGCTAGGGAGGACTACGTGTCAGTTGAGCAAGCTGAATGGGAAAAGTACCAAACTGACGCGGTCGTACTGCATCGAGGCATTGCCGAACGCATACCAGTGGCCGGGCATCGGAACATTCCCTAAGTTTCCAAACGAACCGCAGCGTACAGAGAAGACGCGACGCTTGGAACGTATCACCCATGGAAAGATATACCGGAAGGAACAACAACAAGTCGATACGCCATTCTATGAAGCGGTGGCCGAATGGCGAAGGGCTTGCACTGCATACCTGACGGCCCTTCACGCAAGTCCGGATTACCGGCAGGCAAGCCAGGAGTTCTTTGAGCGACAGAACAGTGAACCATTGCCTCTGCTGGATTGGTGGACCTACCGAGCGGTTGTCCTTCGAGTGGGGCCAATCGACCTGGCGAACGATCTCAATCAAGATGAACTCGTTTTGCTAATCAAGCAGTATGTATTGCGGCGTGACCGTAGCATCGAGAAAATACGGCGTGAAGTGGAGACTCTGGAGAATTACGGACAGCTTGCGAGAATTGTCCGGGAGTCCATACGGAAGAAGTACGACTCTTTGTTTGGCGTCGAGACAATGGCCAATGCGTTCGCTGCGGTTCCCGAGAGCGTCTGGAATTCGATCACATAATTCCGGTCATAGCGGGCGGAAGCAGCACGGAACGTAATGTTCAGCTTTTGTGCGAGTCATGTAATAGATCAAAGGGCGCAACTGTGTGAGAGCATCTCTGAACTTTGCAAAAGCACCGGGCGGGTTAAAGGAGCGGACAGTATGTGGAGCCAGATTTTGATCGAATCATTGAAGTTTGTGGCGTCGGTCGCGACACCAGTTACAATCGCGGTCTTCGGCATACTGATCAACCGGACAATTCAGCGCCAGAATGCAAACGCACAAAGACAGTCGTCATGGCTCACAAAGTGGGCTGATGACTTTCTAAAGACCGCATCCGGTTTCAATGACTCAGCGACTAACTTGATGTTGCTGTATGTGGTTGAGGGATGGGAAGCGATGGGCTACTCTGCCGACGGGATAGACCCGGGGAAGTTGAAACTCTCCCCGGATAAATACCGACCACTCAGTATCGAGATGAATCGTGGATGGTTGGAACTGACTAAGTTCATAGCTTTTGCAAAGGTGAATGGTGGATGCCTTGAGAAAGATGCAACCAATCTTCTCGGAGAAGCCGCCAGTTGGTGTAACAGTGGAGGAGGAGACCCGGAAGGCGTACGGAAATCTAGGGAACCTCTGCACAAGTCCGCAGCCCGTGTCATTCTTGAATAAACTATAAGCATGAAACGAGGGGCGCGTTTTCAGCAAACACTGGCATCGCAGGCGAGCTTTGCGAAGTATAGTCGCAAGAGCAAGCGGGAGCTGTTTCTTGACCAGATGAACCAGGTGGTTCCGTGGTCGGAGTTGCTGGCGCTGGTCGAGCCCGTGTATCCCAAGGCAGGCAATGGCCGGCAGCCGGTGGGCTTGGCGATCATGCTGCGGACCTATTTTTTGCAACATTGGTTTGGCTTGTCCGATCCCGGGATGGAAGAAGCGTTCTATGAGTCGGCTGTGCTGCAGCGTTTTGCTGGGGTGGATCTGGGCGTGGCCGCGGCGCCAGATGAAACCACGATCCTCCGCTTCCGCCACCTGCTTGAACAGCATGATCTGTGCGGGCAGATGCTGGACACGGTGAATCGCTACCTGGAAACGAAGGGCATCCGCATCTCGACTGGCACCATCGTAGACGCGACGATTATCCACGCACCGAGTTCGACGAAGAACAGCAGCGGCCAGCGGGACCCTGAGATGCATCAGGTCAAGAAGGGCAATCAGTGGTACTTCGGAGCCAAGGCGCACATCGGTGTGGATAGCAAGGAGACGGTGGTGCATTCGGTGGCTACCTCGGCAGCCAGCGTGTCGGACAAACATATGCTGCCCGACTTATTGCATGGCGAGGAGCGCAAGGTTTGGGGCGATGGCGGCTATCAGGGTCAGACCAAGGCGATTCACGAAGTCGCGCCGAAGGCGCAGGACATGACTTGCCGCCGGACCAAATACAAGGGCTATGTGGATGAAGAAGCCAAGCGCAAGAACACAACCAAGGCTCGAGTTAGAGCCAAGGTGGAGCATCCTTTTCGTATCCTGAAGCGTGTCTTCGGATTTACCAAGGTCCGTTACCGTGGCATCTGGAAGAATCACCAGTGGCTATGTGTTGCCTTCGCGCTGGTCAACCTGTACCAACACCGCAACCGGCTGACTCCCCTAAGGGCGTAGTGCCCCTGAAGGATGGAAAACGGCCACACAGAGAGATCAAAAAGACAAACTCCGGCCAGTATCTTTCATCGCAAAACTGCCTCACAACCCAAAAATCATCTGCGGCCAAGTCGTCGCTACAAAATCAGGCACCTGCGCAGAGGTTCCCTAGACAAAGGCAGTTGGCCTTTAATATAGGTGCTAAGAAAGTTCACGCTGAATTACTTGGGCTGAATGATTCAAATTAGTTAACAGCAGCGTCCGGCACTGTCATGCACTTTTAGCCAAGGAACGCATAACGAATTCAGGATCGGCAGCGATGACGATAAGAAGCGCGCGCGCCGCCGCTTCCGGCTGGCGACGGCCAGACTCCCAGTGACGAACCGCATCCACGGAAAGCCCAAAATTCTCGGCGAAACGTTCCTGGCTGAGGCGGAGGCGCTTACGCAGACCCCGCACGTCCACAGTCTCAGGCAGCGTGACCTTGTATCCCTTGCGCTTTCCTTCCATGTAGGCGCGGGCTTCGGCTGTTCCTTGGGCCATCTCTTCAAACAATTTGCTCATCGTTTTCCCCTGTAGTCGGCAAAGAGACTCTTCGCCATTTTGGCCAGAGCATTCTGCTCGGCCTTGCTCAAATTGCCCTTCTACGATTTGGCATACACGGTGATGAGGAAGATCGGAAGATCCTCACCGCCATCCAGATAAACAACTCGCGCGCCTCCGCGTTTTCCCATCCCCGTACGGGCAAAGCGCAGCTTGCGGTACCCGCCCGTGCCAGGCATCAAGTCTCCGGCCTTCGGGGAAAAAGCGATGATGCGAACGATCTCTTCCTGCTCGGCTTCGCTATAAATGGCTTCGGCGGCCCTCAGGTACATCGGGGTTTCCACCACCGTTTGCATCATCAGAATAGTATGCCAATGGCATAGTGAAGTCAACCGAGTAGCCTCGCGCCCGTTGCAGAATAATTCGCGCATTTAGCTAAAACTGGAAGCAGGATTCAGAGCCGCCGCTGGAAGCGAAATAACCGTCGCGGGGCACTCTTCCCAGTGAAGCGCAGGCTAATTTATTCGCTGAGAGATATTTCGCCATAAGCGATTGAATCAATTAAGGTTAGCGTAAGTTATTGATTCGGCTAAGTCCAATGGGCAGAGATATTTAGCCAGAAACGAGGGGGAGGGGGTATCCCTTCGGGCGGGCATAGAGGCTCGAAGCGACTGCGGGCACGCAAACTCAGGGATCTCGCCTATTTTGCTCCTGCCACGGCATGGTCGCCCACCGCAAACTTCGCGCTGCATGTTGGGCAGTCGTGCACCTGGCCATCGCCGACCGTGATGACCATGGTTCCGCACGCAGGGCATTTGCCTTTGTGCTCTCCCATGCCGAACAGCGGTCCGGCGAGCGGTGAAAGGATGCCCAGCACAATGACAGGCACACCGAGGAATATGCCCCAGCCGGTGAGGCTGATCATAATGCCTGCGACGATGAGAATGGGCGCGGCGATCAACCCGTAAAGCAATCCACCGAATGCACCGCGCGCTGGCACATGTTCAGGCGGTTCCGGACTGTGAGTTTCATGCGAAACTGCAGTCCCGCAAAAAGGGCAGAAGGTCCAGAGTGTTGTGAGGGTTGTCCCACACTTTGTGCAATGAGCGTCCATGGGGTTACCGCTCCTCGACGGTTGAAAGCAGCGTCAATCCCGGTCGAAAATGCGTCGGGTTGTAAGACCGGAACTGCCTGCAGCTCGAAAGTCTAGGCCATCTTCAATCCGCTTCCCGTGACCCGCATCACGGGTCCCATCGGTGCGGAAACCAGCCTACGCGGCAGGCAACCACGCTCGCCCAACCTGATTCCTATGAATTCGAGCACCGGGCCCCAGCGGCACGGCGTTCATTAGAGGGCAGGGGCGCTGGGTTTTCGCGATTTCCCTGGCTCGCTGGTGACGAAGGAGAATCGCAGTGGCAGTCACCAGACCCTGCCCCATAAAGCAGTAGACAGTTTGCAGTGAACAGTGGACAGCCTAAGCCCCGACCGCGAGTTGACGCCCTAATCTTCGCTGGCATGGCCGCAGGCACTCGGCCCCACCGCAGGTGGCAGGCACCGTGCTACCCTCACATCACCCTATGAGCCAGGGCGCCGTTTCACCCGCACAGCAGACAGCCGCGGACTTACCCCGCGTTTTGGGTGCAAGTCAGGCCACGGCAATCGTGGTAGGTACCATTATCGGCAGCGGCATTTTTCTTGTGCCCAGCGAGATGATGCGCGATACGGGCTCATCCTCGCTCGTCTATCTCGCATGGATCGTCGGTGGCCTGCTCTCGCTCTTTGGCGCGATGACCTACGCCGAGCTAGGCGCCATGCTGCCCTTCGCGGGCGGCGAATATGTTTACCTGCGCGGCGCGTATGGCGACACAACGGCGTTCCTCTACATGTGGACATGGTTCGCCGTGGCCAAGCCCGCGTCCATCGCCGCGGTCACCAGCGGTCTGGCGCGCACACTCGGCGTCTTCCCGGCATTTCACTGGCTCACGGCGCACGTGCCCGGC
Organism: uncultured Acidobacteriaceae bacterium; assembly: GCA_963745845.1. Classification (GTDB taxonomy): domain Bacteria; phylum Acidobacteriota; class Terriglobia; order Terriglobales; family Acidobacteriaceae; genus Telmatobacter. The sequence continues at coordinate 3,191,727 of CAVUZE010000008.1, forward strand.
ATTCCAATGCTGTGGTCGCAGGTCTTTGCCATCGGCGTCACATGGTTCATGACAGGGTTGAACTATCTCGGCATCAAGAAGGCCGGAGACTTTCAGCTTGTCTTCACGATTCTGAAAGGTGTTCTCATTTTGATTGTCGCGGCGCTGTGCTTTGCGTCGGCCTCCGGCTCGTGGGCCAACTTCTCAACAGGTTTACCTCACGCTGTCGGCGGATTTGGCGGCTTCATGCTCGCGCTCATCGCTACCCTATGGGCTTATGACGGATGGAACGACTTAACCATGGTCGCCGGAGAAGTGCGCCGGCCCGAACGCAGCCTGCCCGTTGCGCTGATCGGTGGCCTATTCATCGTCGGCGCTCTCTTCATGGCCACCAACGCGGCTATTCAATACATTCTTCCTGCCTCGCAAATTGCCGCGAGCGAGCGCCCCGCCGTCGCCGCATTGTCGATTGTTGCCGGACCAAGTGGCGCCGGATTTGTGGCGGCCGCGATGGCTCTCAGCATCTTCGTCACGCTCAATGGAACAGTGATGTCGGGTGCGCGAGTCCCGTTTGCCGCTGCGCGCGACCGGCTCTTCTTCCGCCAATTCGCGCACATCCATCCGCGCTTTCAGTCGCCGTCGACTTCGCTCATTGTGCAGGGAATTCTGTCGACAATTCTCCTGCTGTTTCTGAGCCAGTTTCAGCAGCATTTTGAATTGGCCGTTTTCGCCGAGTGGCTCTTCTACATGCTGACGACGACCACGGTCTTCTATTACCGTCGCAAACGGCCCGATCTGGTGCGGCCCTATCGCGTGTGGGGCTATCCACTTCTGCCGGGCATTTTCGTTGTCTGCGCCGCGGCTGTTCTCATTTGGAGTTTCGCGGGCAACCTGGAAGGCTCGTTGATTGGAACCGCGCTGATCCTGCTCGGGCTGCCGGTCTTGTTGATCGTGCGCCGACGATACGGTGCATCCGTGCCGATGGACCAGAGCCACGCGGATTAGGAAGGTAGAGTCTCACGGTTGATCCGACAGCAATGCCTCGCGATCTGCGCATCTCGTCTCATTGTCCTATCATCTGAAAGTTATGCCCTCAACCCATCCTCTTGACGATCCCATCTGGACCGCGCTGAATACTTCGCACGCCGCGCTCGCGCTCGGCGGGACCCTTGCCCGCCGCTATCCGGCGCACATCGGTCCACTAAGCGGACTCGCCGACCAATCAGACGCCGCGTACGAGGACTTGCGCACGCTGGCTGGACCAGGCGGCGGCGTCGTGCTCTTTTTGCAGCAACCGCTGCAACCGCGCGCGGGCTGGGCACTGCTGCGCGAGGGACCGCTCAGCCAGATGGTGTGTATCACTCCGCCAGCCGAAGCGCCGACCGCACTGCCGCCTACAGCCACACTGCGTCGCCTCACCACTGCGGACTCTCCTGCGATGGTCGAACTCGCTGCTCTCACCGAACCCGGCCCATTTCGCGAGGGTACCCATGAGCTCGGCGGATTCTACGGCATCTTCGAAGGCGGCCGCCTTCTCTCGATGGCCGGCCAGCGTATGCGCGTCCCTGGATACGTCGAGGTCAGCGCCGTCTGCACGCATCCTGACGCGCGCGGCCGCGGGTATGCGCGCTTGCTCATGCTGCAGGTCATGGCCGATATCCGCGCCGAAAACCTGGTTCCCTTCCTGCATAGCTGGGCCTTCAACCACGCGGCCATCCGCATCTACACCGACCTCGGCTTTGTGCTGCGCCACAGCATGCACGTGGCCGCGCTGCGCAATGACATGTGAGCCGCAATGCTCAGCTACCATCAACAGTGTCCATGCCCGTCAAACCGAAGCTCGGCCAAAATTTTCTCAACGACGCGCAAGCCGTCCAGCGGATCATCGCCTCACTCGGAGACTTCTCCGGTGAGACTGTCATCGAAATCGGACCGGGCCAAGGCGTATTGACGCACGCATTAGCCCCACGGGCCGGGAATTTGATTGCCATCGAATTGGACCAAAAACTCGCCTCGCAACTAGTATCCGAGTTCTCTTCCGAGAGCCTCACCGTCGTCAATCAGGACGTGCTCGACTTCAACTTCTCATCGGTCCCGGTCAAAGAAGGTAAGCGCCTCGCCGTTGTCGGAAACCTGCCCTACTACATCACATCGCCGATTCTGCTGAAACTTGCGGCGAGCCATGCGGCCCTTGATCGTGCGGTGCTGATGATGCAGCGCGAGGTCGCCGACCGCGTCGCCGCCGAGTCTGGGTCGCGCGACTACGGACTGCTGTCTGTGACGGTCCAAATGTATGGGCCTGTCGAAAAGCTTTTCACTCTGCCCCCAGGAGCCTTTTCACCGCCCCCGCAAGTGCACTCCACCGTCGTGCGCTGGCGCTTTGCGCCTCGGTTCGATTCGCTCGGCGTCGATGAAGCTGCGTTTCTCTCATTCGTGCGCCAGGCATTTGCGCAGAAGCGCAAGACTCTCGCGAATAATCTGCGCGCCGCAGGTTACACTCCCACAACAATCACTCAGACATTGAATGGGGCCGGCATCGATCCGCAAGTGCGTGCAGAGACCCTGTCCATCGATGCGTTCGTGGAGATCTGGAAGAAGCTTCGAGAGAACTGAAGATTGGCCGCTGGTCCGCGCCCCGATTCCTCTCAATCAATCCAAGAAACGGAAAGGCCGCAGAAGAATCATCCCTCTGCGGCCCGCTTCAAACCCACACCTTGCATAAGCCGAACTTACTTGTGCGATCCTCCTCCACCACCCCCGCCGCCTCCGTGCGGAGCACCACCTCCGCCACCCGACGGATGACTGGCCGGTGCGCTATAGGCTGGGCGAGCCGGCGCCGAATAATGTGGAGCGGTGTAGTTGCCATAGTGCGTCGGGGGACGATACGCGCTCGATGGAGAATACGAATTCACGTGTCCGTACGACCCCTGCGTATAGCCATAGCGCACACCTGCGCCGGAATAGGCAGTCGAAGTGCGATTCGTGCCACTCGCGAATTGTCCACCGTAGGCGGGTCTTGTTGACAATGCCCGCAGCGGCTGCACCGTATTCCCTGCGATTGTGACGGGCGCGTTTCTCACGTGCACCGCAACGCCGCCAAGCCCATTCTGGACCCGATTCACCGCGACCACTGGATAGGGCTGATATCTGCCTCCCGCGCGAATCGGCACGCCGCCTCCCGGTCGAGGTCCCCCAACCGGCCGGCGCGGAGGGAGATAACGAAAAGGTGTATTGCCAAAGTTGAATCCCCATCCCGCACCTCCCCACCAGGGAACGCCGAGACCTGGCGCCCATCCCCAGCCGAGGCCGTCATAGTATCCCCACGCTCCCGAGGCATAAGGCATATAGCCCCACTGCTCGCACGAAACCCAGATGTAGCCGAAGCGCGGCGTCCACATCCAGCTGCCGCAGCCGTAGGGATCCCAACCCGCCGATGTAGCCTCGTAGGGCGACCAGACATAGCCCTGGCCCGGCACGTTATACCAGTTTCCGTTCGCGTCGAGGTCGCTCCACGCCGGGTTATTGCTGTTGGGAACGCTGTTCGTCGCCTCGGTACGATCGCTTTCCTGCGCGGTCAGTGCCTGGTCGCGATCGGAGTTCCACGTATCCCAGGAATCCGGCTCGATTGCCTCGGACACCACATAATTTCCCGAATCCGGGCCGTTCAGCTTTGCGCTCTGGCCGCCATGCAAATCCAAAGAGAGCGAATTGCCGCCCTCCACATGAACGTTTCCTGAGAAAACGGCAACTTCACCGGGTGGGTAATCCAAGTTGAGGCGCAGTACGGTAAAGCCGCTCGCGGTGACCACGCTGTCGCCAAAACGAACACGCATCGGTTTCGCCTGCGTGTCGCCCTGGAATTCGAAATAGCCGAGGCCGCTGTTCAGCACCAGCTCTGTATCGGCGGTATTTCCTTCCAGGCGAAGCGTTCCAATCGTCAGAGAGCTGTTGGGCGAAATGCGCGCTACGCTGCCGTCTTCGAGCTGGATCTCAGCGCGTCCGTCGTCCGCAGTCGAGACTTGAGTTCCCTCAAAAAGAGGCGTGTTCGCCAAGGCCGGAGAGGCAAGCACCTGGTTGCCCTGCGTGACCTGTACCTGACCATCCACGCTGCTCAACCGCAATGCCCGTGTGCCTGGGCCTGGACCCGTTTGCGGGTCGACAGCTGGTACTTGAGGTGCCTCCTGAGCCAGCGCCCATGACCCCGCTTCTGATCCCGTCCATGTCCCCAAGGTCAGAATCCCGGCAATGAACACTCCAAACCCGATTGCCCCTGTCCGTCGCCTCTTCAAATCGTTCGAAGTGCTTTCCATGGCGCCCCCACTTATCCCCAATCTCCTCGCAACGAGTCCACGAGCCTGATTGGGGCCAACATAGATTGGACACCTAAACCACTATTAAAGTCGCGTCAATCGGGTTCGAACGGTTGCTATTTCGCGGATTCCGCCAATAATAGACGCGCTCGTCGTCTCACGCGCTCCATCACGCCGGGGTCGTCGACCACCTTGGACAGAATTCCCTGGATGGCGCACATCTGCTGCAGGCGCCCATCGGCCGAGGCTTCTTTGAGATACTCCATTTCCTTGTCGAGTCCCAGCGGATCGTGCTGCAGCAGAAGCTCCAGCCGGGCTCCCTCGATGATGGTCGAGGCAACCGCAACCAGCGACTCGCCAAGGGATTGGATGTCCTTGCTTTTCGAGTAGTTGAACTCGCAGCTTCCTTGGCCGTCCGGGCCGGAATAACTCATCTTCTTCCAGCCCTGAAAGGCCACCTTCAGATGGCTCTCACAGTCTTCCTTCAACAGGTTGTGACGACGCACTGTGTCGAAGACGCGATCGGCGAACTCCTGGCTCAACTGAACATCCTGATCCACCGCGATGGGTTCGATTTCGCGTAGCTGTGTCGCCGTAATCGCGCCAGGATCGGCATGAAAGTGCGCACTTCCGTCGGCGTGAACCACCAGTGTCCATTTCGCAGGAGTCAGACCGGGATTCGAGAAATCCATTTTCAGAACTGAACTGCGATCGCCTTGTGCCGGCAGCGCCAAAACCGCCGAAGCCAACGCCAGAACCAGCAACTTCATTGCATCGCCCCCCGACGCAACGAATCCGGACGAAACGAACCCTGATGCAAGAGCGTTTGCGCAGTATGAATGTGGCAGATGGCGATCGCCAGAGCATCTGCGGCGTCGGGCGGCTCAGGCAACTCATCCAGTTGGAGAAGCCTGGCGACCATGAACTGCACTTGGTTCTTTTTGGCGAGCCCGTAACCCACCACGCTCGATTTGATACGCAAAGGAGCATATTCGGCAACCGGCGCGCCGTACGTTGCCGCCGCCAGCAAAGCCACTCCGCGCACTTGTCCCAATTTCAGCGCGGATTTGGCATTCACGGAGTAAAAAACGCCTTCGACCGCTACGACCTCAGGCTGCCAGCGATTGAGCTCTTCGGTGAGCTCGCAATAGACCTGCGATAACCGTTCAGGAAGCGGCTTCGCTTTCGCCAGACGGATGGCTCCGAGCGCGCAGCAGAGCAGACGGGGCTCGCGGCTGGCATCGCACGATTCCACGACGCCAAAGCCGGTCACTTCAGTCCCGCAATCGATACCGAAGACGCGCATTCGTCCCTGAGTTTACCGCAGCGAGTGCTCGCGGTTCCATCCTCCGATGGATGGTTCGGCTGCGTTGAACCTCTCGGGCCAATGAACGCCGCGTGCCGGGTGCCCCAGGTCTCACAACCGGGGTCCCCACGGACAAAGTCTTCGTCCGTGGGGTGGTCGGAGACACGAACCCCCATCCTGCCTCCGTCATCCTCCGCCCCGATTCTTCTATTCGCGCTCCAAAAACAGCAAAGGCCTGAGAGAATCACGTGCTTCATTCCCGAGCGTCTTCAGCGCCAAAGAGAACTCCCGGTCACTTAGTAGTTGATATTCACAGGGGAAGGCGCGTAGAAGTGATCGAATGACAGCGCCGTTTACCGCGCGTGATTTTGCTTTCCCGACCTGTGGTGCACGCTAGCCGCTAGCAGATTCCGGTGACCTGGAACGGACAAGGTCTCGATCGAACGAGGTAATGGATGGACTCGTCTGCATTCCGCAGATCGAATCCTATGACCTCAATGCGTAAGAGAAAAACCCCATCGGAGAGATGAACGATGATTTATCTCTTGGCATCCACACTGATATGCTTCATCTTCCTGCTGCTGTCTCCGACGAAGCTGGAGCCGGACCGCAACTTGACGGGCTCACTGATCGCTTCAATCGCTTTCGGCTGGCTGATCTGGCCGGTCGTCATCTTGGGATGGATACTCACGTTCAAAAGAGGGAGAAGTCCGCGGATTCATCGATTGCGTGGCTTGTGGGAATCAGCCGGACGTTGACTTGCCTTTCCCGCGCCAAGCGCAACCGGGCGACCACGCACGCGCACCCACGAGCATTGAATTCAGACCCGATTCGGAATCTGATAAGCCGGTGGGGCAGATTGAGCGCCCGGGACTTCAATTGGTTCACGATGTGGCCGTAGCTCGAGCAGCTCTTCCGCTAAATAACCGGCGGTCGTTCCGTCGGAGAACGTCGCAATCACCCCATCATCCCCGTCTCGCTCGACAGCCAGAATTCCGATAATTGGTTCAATCATGGAAAACACAGTACCTCTGACTCCAATCCGGCGACTGTATCGTTTTGCTCTCTTTTGATCGCGGACGGGGTACCTTGGATGCCAACCCGCTTTCCCAGTCCCAGAAGGTGAGAATGGGTGTAGTCTGTGCATCAACCGTAAACAGAGAGGGGCCGGCCTTGATCGAATCTTCTGTCCGCACATTTCCCCATCGCAAAAAAGCTGACGGCACCTGGGAGTCCATCTGCTCGGATTGTCTTCGCACAATTGCCAATGTGAGAGACATGGCCGATCTCGACAATTTTGAGCGTGCCCACCATTGCGTCCAGTTAGAGAGGCCGGGCACACGATTTGAGCGCCCTTGGCAGCCTGTTGAACTGTGACTTCGTGAGCGGCTCTCAACGATGATCGGCCGCCGAGCGCGCCGGAGCCGGGTGCCCTAAGTCTCGCTACTGAGCTCCCACGGACAGGTTTTCCTCCGAGGGGTGGTCAGAGACCTGGGAATGTGCAACCCATGATCGTCGGTCGAGTGATAATGAAAGCTCGTATTTACCTTGCTTCTCCCATGTTGCCTTTCCGACTGGGAAATCGCTGCATAACTTCATGAATGACTTCGGAACGCAGCTGCTTCTTGGGCGGATCCAGGGCTATGTCTCTCCTCTTTGCGTCTTTGTGAGCGCAATCTACTGCGGTCGAATCTGCTTGGAGTCTTTGAAGTTCACGGATGAAGAAGACGCTTTTACTTTGCATTTGAGCTCGAAGAATAAGGACCTCTACCCGTCGCGCACCTGTCGTAGAAGGACATACGGCCTCCTCTCGCGCAAGAGCGGAGATCTCTTTTTCGCAGGCGGCTAACTGAACTTCGATTGCCTGGATCGACCAAGAGGAGGTTTCATGCTCCATGCTTCACCTCTTCAATATGCTCAGATCCCGATGACGAGATTCTCTTCGAGCCTGTTCGGGTGATTCCTGCTGAATCCGAAGAGCGAGTTCTTCCGCCTCCTTCAACAGAACGTGAATCTTTGCGAAACTCTTCTCGCCGAGCGATTCCTTTATCTCTTGAAGCTTTTGAATAAGCGTAACGATGGATGTGCTCATCTCTAGAGTCCTTTTCTCCGGCAGTCTCATACTTGCAAACAAAGTCCACATTGTGCAGGTGGTTTTACCGTAATTTCGCTGTTAAGCCCCGTAATCTATTGATTCCTCAAGTAGATGAGAAGGGAGATTTGCGCTGTCGCACCATGAGTCGAGAATGTTTCACCTGGGCGGCATTGCTCATTGAATCGCCAGACACCTAACGATAGAATCGTCCTATTCCAAGAACGAGCGCGATGACCATACGCGAGAACCGACCAACGAGTTCTCTTGATGAAGACCCTAGGTGGCAACTCGTTCAACGAATAGTGGCCAGTCCGGGCTTCGTGAACTCATCACGTCTCTCTGCATTTCTCCTGCATGTCTGCAAACAAAGCATCCTCGGGGAAGCCGAGAGTCTGAATGAGCGAACCATCGGAGAAGCGATCTTTGAACGGTCGCCCGGCTACGATCCCCGCGATGACAATATAGTTCGCTCACATGCAAGCAGGCTTCGACTTCGTCTTCAGGATTACTTCCGAGACGAAGGCGCCTCGGAAACTCTTCGTGTGAGCATTCCCCGAGGAAGTTATGTGCCCGTGTTCGACCCGACAGAGTTCGATTCCTATCCCCCAGTGGATGGGCTTTCTGCGCCGGCTACAGCGCCTCCTCAACAGTCTTCGGACGCTGCAAGAACACCTTCGAGCGCCAGATCAACGACAGTCAAGGTCATGCTGATCTGCCTGGTAGTTCTGTGTGGAGCAATCGCGGCGACAGCTCTTTATCTTCGACATCGATCTTCGCTTCAGACACCTTCACACAAGCTTTGGGCTCAAGTCTTTCGCAACGACCAGCAGACACTCATCGTTCCCGCCGACAGTAGTCTCGTGATCGCGAAGCTGTTGGTCGGACATCCAATACGATTGCAGGAATACGCTGGCGGACTGTACAGACAATCTACCGATTGCGATAAGCCATGCGACCTCCGCATGGTCGATACGGTTGAGTCTCTTCGATATACGTCCATGAGTGACCTGGAGTTTGCAGTAAAAGTCACTCATATCCCTGAAGCCATCCCTCTGCGAACGGAAATTCGTTTCGCACGCGATCTTGAGCTCAAGGACCTGAAGGAATCGAATTTAATAATGGCTGGCTCGCAAGAGGCCGATCCTTGGATTGCAGCAATTAGTGGCCAGATGAACTTTGTCGTTCATGACGATCCAACCGCCGGTGCTTTACGTGTGGAAAACAGGCAACCGAAGACGGGCGAAAGGAGTGAGTACATCTATGATCCTCATGACCCGCAGCGCAGAGGCTTGGCTACAATTGCATTCCTCCCTAATCTAAGTGGTAGCGGCAATCTACTCGTTATCCAAGGCTTCACTCTGGCTGGCACTCAGGCTGCAGCCGAATTCGTAACCAATCGGCGAAATATCGATGATCTCTTCCCGTCATTCGCCGGCAACGAAGCCAAGCTTCCACACTTCGAGATTCTGCTCAGCACAATAGAAGTGAATGGGATGGCTTCTCGCCCCGTCCTATTAGCCTGGCATGTATACCGCTAGATTGCTGGTTGTAGACATGCGGTGGCCTGTCAACTTTCTTTTCAAATTCCGGCTGGGTGCCCCAGGTCTCGCTACCGGGTTCCGACCGACAGGTCTTCGGCCGCGGGGTGGTCAGAGACCTGGGAAAGCACGAACCCCAGCCCGCCTCTGACATCCTTCGCTCAGATTCTTTCGATTCCTGCTCCAAAAACAGTAACGGCCTGAGAGGATCACTCAGGCCGCGGCCAAATCTCCGGCTGCTCCCTTTCGGATTGCATAGAATTACGCCCCCATCGCGCACAATCGAAACATGCATATCTCTGGAACAGGTTCGCGGCTTCGCCGGTCCGATTGTCACCGATGTTCCTGGTCCGTACCCCCCTCCCCCCTATACCACCCCCACCCCCTATGGGGGATTACTCATGCAGCAATAACCGTAGTGCTTGGCAATTGACAGTTTCCCGCCCAGTCCTTGCAGAGAATTTCCCCACTCTGTGCTTCCCCTTCGGCTGATCACTGACAACTGACCACTGATCACTGTTTCTCTCAAACGCAACAACGGCCTGAGAGTGAATCTCAGGCCGTTGCCGGTGAACTGTTGGGATTGGACTAAGGCCATCGCGCTGCCGCGAGTGCCAGAGACCCGGCCGGTAGTATCGGATCCGCCGGGGCAATTCTGGGGTCATGGGCGCGATGCCCTAGGCCTCAGTCACCTCACGTAACCAACTACTGGAACAATCTTTTTGCATAGGCTGGATCATCCTCCTTTCCCGTGTAGCCTCAAATTAAACTGGCTGGCCGGAAGCGTCAAGCCCAGGCCAGAACTTTGGTTTGGATTCGACAGGCTGCGGAAAAATCGATAGGGAGGGAGGGGGGCAATCCCCGCAAAAGCCCAACGGATCGAGCGCGCCTTTAGCCCCGGAGGAGAGTTTCCCCAGGGTTTCACCCGAAATGAAGCATGCCAAGTCAACTACCGCCGATTCTTCCGCTTGTTCTCCACCCGAATCCAGAATTGGAATTCGTCGGCATAGAGTTCGCCATTCAGGTCCGAAACGCGACCCAGCAACCGCGCTTGCGCGTCGGCGATGGCCTTGTTGTAGATGGCCGGGCCAATCTCTTCGAGAAAGAAGTTGAGCAACAGACCTGCAGGCAATTCTCCGATTGGTTCCGGCATTTCATCGCGAAAATAACGCTGAATCGACGCGATGGCCTCTGCGCGCGCCTGTTTCGATAGCTCGATGGTGATCATGATTTCCTCATGATACTGTCCCGTTCCCTGCTTTTCTGCCTTTCTGTTTTTCCCCTTGACACGCGCCCATCGGTTCGTGGTAGCTTACCGTTAGTATATACTTACCGTTAGCATATACTTACCGTTAGTCCAAACTTACCGACTATGGACACCTATCTACAAGCCGGACTGGATGCGCTGGGCGACGCGACCCGGATGGCGATCTTTCAAAGGCTATCTGGCGGTCCCCTCGCGGTGAATGAGCTGGCGCGCACGCTGCCTGTGAGCCGGCCTGCGGTGTCGCAGCACCTCAAAGTGCTCAAGGATGCGGGCCTGGTTCTCGACAACAAGGCCGGCACACGCAGGCTTTATCAGTTGAATCCCGAAGGCGTGGCGCGGCTGCGTGCGCACTTCGACCAGATGTGGACCAAAGCCCTCAGCAACTTTCAAACCGCAGCGGAAAAATCACCGACAGGAGAGAAGCATGGCAAACCAAGCAGAACTCGATCTAAGAGTGTTTAAGAGCGTGCGCGTCAAGGCTCCCGTCGAGCGCGCGTGGAGCGTCTTTGTGGAGCAGATGGAGACATGGTGGCCGGCGACCCACCACATCGGCAAAACGCCCTTCGAGGCCATCTTCATCGAACCGCGCGTCGGCGGCCGTTGGTACGAGCGCAATGCCAAAGGCGAGCACTGCGACTGGGGAACAGTTCTCCAGTGGGAACCCCCGCACCGCGTCTGCCTGTCCTGGCACGTCGGGCCCGGCCACGACAGTCCCGATTGGGTTGCTGACATGGACATGGCCAAGGCCAGCGAACTCGAGATTCGGTTCACGCCCGAAGCAGCCGGGACCACGCTAGTGGAGTTGACCCACTGCAAACTCGAGCGACACGGCGAAGGTGCCGAGCAGCTACGCGATCTGTTCGATGGACCAGGAGCATGGCAAGGGATTCTGGATCTGTTCGCGAAGAAGGTCTCCGAATAACAAACGGCGAGAGGGACGCAATGAAGCCTGTAATCTTCCTGCGGGTAGCGTCGATCTTGACGTTGATCCATGCAGTGCTGCACACAATTGGCGGCGTCTTCGGCGACATTGGCCCGGGCGCCGCTTCTATTGCAGTAGCCGCGATGAAAGCCAACACGTTTCCGCTGATGGGGCATACGCGTAGCTTCTGGGATTTCTACAGGGGCATGGGCATTGGAGTTTCGATCTCTCTGACGATGGAGGGCACGGCACTCTGGCTGCTCGGCTCGGTAGCCACGCGCGATGCTACGCGCCTGCGGCCTACCCTGGCGACGTTTGCCGTCGGCTATCTGGCGCTGTCGGTGAATTCGTACACATACTTCTTTCTGGGCCCGGTGATTGCAGAGATTTTGATTGCGGCTTGCCTGATCTTCGCCATCTTTACAGCAAAGCCGCAGGCTACGGCGCAGTTTGTCGGCTGAGTCAGCGACGATGCGCCGTGATTCGTTCCTCCAGCAGTACAGTCACCGTGTCGCCAGCTTCTTTGCCAATCTTGTTGCGAATATCTTCTTTAACTGGAAGCTTGTGAGTTCCGTTGCCCAGCGCCATGAACGAGCTCTGAAACGGGACGCCGTCGATCGTGCCGCGCACCTTCACCAGGCCGCGCGTCCCAAAAAACTCCACCGATCCCGGCCACACGACGTACGTCCAGCCGCCCTTGGCGGGACTCTTCTGCAGAGCGGCCGTGAAACGCTTGTTCAACATCGCCATTGGGCTGCGACTAGGCCAGTGCGAGATTCAGGTTGTCGATGGCTTCGTCGATCTCCTGTTTACTCTTGAAGCCCACAGTCACGCAATCCACACCGGCGTTCTTGAATGCAAAACGCATCGCCGCCTGACGGTCGCTGTGCTGCGTAAATGTCCCGTCGCCGCAAAGTTTCATGCTGACGACGCCCATGCCGTCGCTTTTCACCTGTTGCACGTGTGCGACCACTTCCGGCACAATGCCGAGGTTGTCGTCGTCGGGAACCGGGCCGTCCATGCGTGTACCCTTATGATTCATGCGGATCATGGCAACTTCGAGCCATTTGTTGCCGGGCATCTGGCGTAGGGCGGGCAGGCCGTGCACCGACGCACCGCGCGAGCGAATGGTTTTCTTCTGCTGCGCTTCGAGAATACCGTCCTGCCAGCGCGCAGTTTCGGAGACCCAGCTGTCGGTGTGCTGCCAGTGAAGCAGCATAATGTCGAAGTATTCGGTATTCGAAATGCGGCGCATCTCGTCGAAGCGCACGTGCGGATCGACGCCCTCGTCCGTGGTGACCTTGTTCATCAGCACATAGCTCTCGCGCGGGTAGGGCTTGAGGGCTTCACCGAGCATGGCGGGAGTTGTGTACGACTCGGCGGTTTCATAGAAGCGAATGCCCCGCTCGTACGCATAGGCAACGAGCTTGCTGAATTGCTGCTGGCCCAGAGCAGACTGTACATGGCCGTTGTTGCTGCCGGTGCCAAAGGCCAGCCGCGTGACCTGCACGCCCGACTTGCCCAGGGTGACGATGTCCGTCGCGGAGGGCTTTGCGGCGTGCAAGGGCAGGGATCCGACGCTCGCAACGGTTCCAGCGGCAATTCCGGTCTTGAGGAAATCTCGTCTTGAATAAGGGCTCATGGGAACCTCCAGCAGGCGGCGGGAAGGACGGCCTGATGCGGGAATGGTAACACGGCGCCAAATGCGTTGGCACCCAGCCAAATCGATTTTTCCCTAGATCCTATCTGCTTCGAGAAACTCGAAGTGCGGCGAAAGAAGGACCGGCGGATTTCACCAGCTATGCAGCCACTCTTCGTCCTGGCCGATGCGGACCGGCGTGTTGAAAAGGGCGCTGAGTCGCGGTGCGGTGAGAAGTTCGGAGCGCGGACCGTCTCCAACGATCCTGCCATCCCGCATAAGGATCACGCGGTCAATTTCCGGGAGAATGTCGCCCAGGTGATGGGTCACCAGCACAAGACCTGTACCCTCGGCTACGAGGCGGCGCAGGGTGTCGCGGAGTTCGCGCTGCGCGGCGAGATCGAGAGCATTCGAGGGCTCATCGAGGAGCAACTGGCGCGGTCTGTGCACGAGCGCGCGGGCAATCAGGATGCGGCGTTTCTCGCCGGCGGACATCTCTCCCACAAGCTGCGCGGCAAGATGCGAGGCTTCGATGCGCGCGAGAGCTTCTGCGGCCCGGGCACGCATTTCTTCTGTAACCACGAGATTGGGCCAGAGTGTCGAAGCGGAAAAGAAGCCGGCGATCACGGCATCGAGACCCGAAGTCACCGCCGTGCGCTCGCCGGGAAGATCGGCGCCCACGACGCCGAAATGCTTCCGCAACTGGGTCAGGTCCCAGCGATCACGGCCAAAGATGCGCACCCGCATCTCAGGCTGAACAATCGGGTAGATCTGACAGGTAATGGCGAGGATCAGCGTGGACTTGCCGCACCCGTTGGGGCCCAGGATTGCGACATGCTCGCCGGCGCGAAGGGTGAGGTTCACGTCGTGGAGCACGATCCGATCGCCGCGCGCAACGTTCACGTTTTGCAATTCGAGGAACTGGTCGGGATCGATGGGGGCTGGAATATTATTTGTGTTCTCTGAAAGGCTATCCACATTTGTTAGATTAAATGGGTCCACTCCATGAGCGATCTCTCCCGAAATCTCATTCCTCAAGGCTTCAAGTTTGGCGCTGGCAAAGCAGGGCTGAAACAGAGCGGCCGCACCGATTTTGCTTTGATCGTGGCCGACACGCCGGCCAGCGCAGCCGCGGCCTTCACGTCGAATCGTGTGACTGCTGCGCCGCTCAAAATCGACAAGGAGCATTTGCAGGCAACGGGTGGACGCGTACGCGTGGTCGCCATCAATGCAGGAAACGCCAATTGTGCTGCGGGCCAAGCCGGGCTGGACGCAGCGCGCGCGACATGCGAGGCAGTTGCAAAGACATTCGGATGCGACCAGGAAGAAGTCTTCCCTTCCTCGACCGGCATCATCGGTGTGCCACTGCCGGCGGAAAAGCTGATCGCGGCGTTGCCGGAACTGGCTGCGCGCCTTGGATCGGATAGCGAACACTTTCAACAGGTGGCTTCGGCGATCATCACCACCGACAAAGTGGAAAAGACGGCATTTATCGATTTCACGTTTGTGGATGATAACGGCGAGCAGTCCCCGGTGCGCATTTCCGGCCTGTGCAAAGGTTCCGGAATGATCCACCCACAGGTTGTTCCCCATGCCACGATGCTGGTGTACATCCTGACGGACGCGGCGATTGAACCTGCCATGCTAACCCGCTATCTAAGCGACGCCATCGACGTCAGTTTCAATCGCATCTCCGTGGATGGAGACACATCGACAAACGACACCGTGCTCATGTTGGCCTCGGGCGCCAGTGGCGTCGATCTGGGCAAACAGCACTGCCAACCTTTTGCTGAGGGACTGAAGTACGTCTGCACCTCCCTTGCCCGCCAGATTGTGGCCGATGGAGAAGGTGTCACCCACGTCGTGGAACTTCAGATCAGCGGAGCGGCGAGCGACGCAGACGCTCTCCGGATTGCCAAATCCATTGCGCATTCTCCGCTGGTAAAAACAGCATGGGCGGGGTGTGATCCAAACTGGGGACGACTTGTCGCGGCTATCGGATACTCCGGCGCGGAGATTGACCCGGAGCGCATCGACATCTGGTTCGGTGATTTGGCAGTATGCCGCGATGGCGGGCGCGCGACGGAATTTGATGAAGCCGCGGCGCATGTTTATCTCAAGCAGCCGGAGTTCTCCATTCGCATCCAACTGAACCAGGGCGCGGGTACCTGCGTTTTCTGGACTACCGACCTGACGCAGGAATACGTGCACATCAACGCGGACTACTCAACGTAGGCAAAGGCAGGAATTTGATCTCTCGCAAAAAACTGATGCAGTTGTACGCGACGATGGTGAAGTGCCGCATCCTCGCGGAGCGGACCGGCGAATTGGCGCGGCTGGGAAAGCTTCCGCGCGATTGGGAGATCGGCGCGGGCAGCGAGGCAACGTTGGCCGGAGTGACGGCAGACTTGCGTCCCGAGGACACAGTCTGTGCGGAGGTCCAGCCCCTGCTTTGGTCATTGATTGAGGGATTTCGATTCCAAAGCATCTTTGCGTCTCCCGCATTGCCGCCCAATGGTCATCGTCCCGTCGAGGGGCAAATTGGCGACCTGCCTGCACGACAAAATGGCCATTCACGGTTTTCTCCTGATTCCGGCTCGACAAGCATCGGCTTCAGCCAAGCAATCCAAGCAGCGGAAATCCACAAAGCGGCAAACACCGGCCAGATTGCAGTCGTCTTTCAAGAGGGTTTATCCGCATCGAACGCCGAAGGCGGGCAGATGGAGTTCGTCAGCCGCCACAACTTGCCGGTGATTCTGCTCTCTCATCTCCGCTCGGCTAGTCGTCAGCCAAGTCTAGATCCGTTGCGCGAACGCAAGAACAGCATGAATGAAGCGCTTGCCTTCGGCGTTCCGTGCATCGCCGTCGACGCCCGTGACGTGCTCGCTGTCTATCGCGTCGCCAGCGAATCCATCTCCCGCGCCCGTCAAAGACGCGGTCCAACGCTCATCGAGTGCGTCGAATTCGGCTTGCCCGACCCTGCGAATTCCCGCGCCGCAAATCGCAACCGCCGCGATGGCGCCGACCCGATCGTTGCGATGGAGTCACACCTGCGGCAAAAGAGAATATTGACCGCGGCCCTTAAGCAGCAATTGGAAAGCGAATCCCGAAGAGAAATTGACACGGCGACCAAACACCTGATGAATTAGGTGACGTCCACATCGAATGCAGCACCGTGCCCATTCAGGGTCAATGAAGAGCTATTTCGCTCTCGGGTGAGTGTCGTCGTAGACCCGCTGGAGCTGCGCATTGGTCAACTGCGTGTATCTCTGCGTGGTGGAGAGTCGCTCGTGGCCGAGCAATTCCTGGATTGCCCGCAGATCGGCGCCCTCTTCCAGAAGATGGGTGCCAAACGCGTGGCGCAGCGTATGCGGATGCACGTCCGACGAAAGCCCATGCAGGATTGCGATGCGCTTGACGATACGTCCGACGCTGCGTGTCGTCAGCCGCGCGTCGCCGCCGGGCTTGTCGAGTCCGCGCATACGCAGGTTTAGAAGCAGTGCAGGCGTCGAAGAAGCAGCTACGCCACCATTCGCGGCCAACCGCAGAGAGCGTTCTGCGAGATAGGCGCGTAAAGCCACGGCAGCCGCATCGCCCAGGGGAATATAGCGCTGCTTTTGGCCTTTGCCGCGCACCAGGATTGCCTCATTGGCCCAATGGATGTCGTCGAGATTCAGTCCCGTGAGCTCCGCATTGCGGATGCCGCAGCCATAAAGGAGCTCGACGATTGCCTTGTCGCGCGCAGGCCAGCTCACTGCATCGTCGGCCATGGAATCGACAACGCGGTTCAACTGTTCGATGGAAGGTACACGCGGCAAATGCTTCGGTAGGCGCGGCGTGGAGACCAGCGACGCGACGTTCTGCACGAGATAGCCTGCGCGGGCAAGCCATTTGAACCAGCTACGAATCGCCGCCAGCGCTCGGGCAGCCGAGGCTTTTGAGAGTCCGCGTTCATAAAGCGTGCCCAGATAGGCGCGAATTTGCGTGTGCTCAATACGGTCGACAGATTTTACGCTGCCATGACTCTTGGCCATGTACGCTGCGAAGCCATGAAGTTCACGCCGATAGGCCCGCAGTGTGTGTGCCGAGGCGCCACGCTCGTTGGACAATACGCTCATATACGCATTCACCAGCGAGTCGAGCGAAGAGGGTTCGGCTCGATGCGGCGACGCCGTCATGCGGGTTCCTTGAGTGGCCGCGAATAAACGAGCACCAACTTGGACTGGCCCTCTAGCTTCGCGCCGGAGGTTTCCGCAATCTTTTCTGGAATTGACTCCTGCTCGGTGGATTTGGCAACGGCTCGCGGATGGTGTCTGCGATGCACCGCCTTGAGGCGGCCGAGCGCGACGTGCGTATAGACCTCGGTGGTGGAAATGTCGGAGTGTCCAAGCAATGTCTGCACGCTGCGCAAATCGGCTCCGTGCTCCACCATGTGGGTTGCACAGCTGTGACGCAGGCGATGCGGACTCGCAGCCTTGTTCGATGCCTTCACCAGGTGCCAAATCCATTGGCGGGTGAGCGGCATGCCCCGAAGAGACAGGAACAAACGTGCCGAATCCTGAGGGCCGCCAGATTTGCGCACTGTACTGATCCGCGCCAGATGCGGGCGGCCTTCGCGCAAATATTCCTCCAATGCGTCGAGTGCGCAACGCCCGAGCGGGACGATCCGCTCCTTGTCGCCTTTCCCTCGAACCTGCACGCGCCCCGCATCCAGCGCAAGGTCGCCCGTGGAGAGGCCGGTAACTTCTGAAACGCGTAGACCGCCCGCGTAAAGCAGTTCAAGAATGGCCCGGTCGCGAAGCGCCGTCGCTTGTGCTTTCGGGTGAGAAGCCGCCATGGCGGCGCGTTCCAGCATCTCGGCCACTTCCGGCTCGGCCAGGGATTTGGGCAAAACTTTCCAGGCCTTGGGAGACTCGATATTCACCGTAGGATCGTGATGGATGCGCTTGTCGAGGAGCAGCCACTTATAAAACCCGCGCAGGCAGCTGAGTTTGCGCGCTGCAGAACGGGAATCGACGCTGTGCGCGCGAAGATGTTCGAGGAAGCCTCCCACATCCTGTTGCGCCGCCGTGAGAAGCGTTCGATTGCGGTTTTCAAGGAATTCGGCAAATGTGCTCAGATCGCTCTCATAGGCTTCGCAAGTCAGTGGGCGAAGGCCTTTTTCGACGCGCAGATAGACCTGATAGTCCTTTAGCAGTGCAAGATTGTTCTGGACTCCCACATTTCGATTATCGGCGTTGAATAGGAGACCTCGGCACACGTCCCGAAACGACTGAACCACGCTTAACAAGGAATCAAGAGCGGCAATACAAGTGCAGGTGCGCGGTGGCAGATTTAAGTGAGCCGCACAAGGACTCAATGATGCAAAAGCAGTTGCTGAAGCTGCTTCTCCATATCCGGCAGCCCGGCCTCGCCTTCGAAACGCGCAGCAACGGTTCCGTCCTTTGCAAGTAGAAAGGTGACCGGCAAGCCGAGCACGCCTCCATAACGTTCGCCGAGGATTGCATCACCCATGACAACCGGATAATCCAGCGCCAGGTTGCGGGCCAATGTGCGCACCGGAGCCGGATCGTCGTCCATGGAGACGGCTATGACCTGCAGTCCATCCGGACCGTACTTGCGCTGCCATGCGGCAAACCGTGGGAGATCCAGCCGGCAAGGAGCGCACCAAGTAGCCCAGAAGCTGAGGAGAACAACCTTGCCTCGGTAGTTGCGCAGGCTGATGGCTTTGCCGCTTAGGTCCCGGCGCGCAAAGGCCGGTGCTCGTTTGTTGAGAAGAGCATTCTGCGCCGGCACGCTGACTGAAGAGAACAAGGCCAGCACGGAGGCCCACAAAATGAATTTTGCGTTAAAGGCCTTTTTCAAAGCTGTAGCCTTTGTTGACCCAATCGTCGCCGAAGTTGTTGGCAATGTAGAGCACCTTCACGTGGACGAATCCGAGTTGGCGAAGATGGTCGAAGGCAGGCGCAACATTTGGACAGCGATTCCACGGGCAACAGCCGCAATAGAGGACGATGAACGCGTCCTTCGGCAATGCAGCGACTTTGGCCGCGACCGATTCGAGCCCGGCAGGTTGCGAGCCAGGCCCGGCATATTGAGCGCCAGGAATATGTGCTTGCGCGAACATGACGCGCGATCCCACTTGCAGCACCAATGGCTTTGCCGCTCCGCCCGATTGCAACATTCGGTTCAGTTCGCCGGCCTGGATAAGTTGCGTTTCAGGTATCGAAAGTGCGCTGGAGGCGGAAACTGATGGGCCGGAAAACTGCGCTGGGCACACTATGGAACAAAGAATGACGGCAAATCCAACACCCACCGCGAAAGGGAGCGAACGACGTGCGCATTGAAGCGCCATGGCAGTTTCTCCGTGCAGGACTTGTGACATTCTAGGTCATTGGCCCACGCCCGTTCTTCGTAAAGGAGCATGACGGGCCTGTGGTTTTATCCAGTCTTCATTATTCCGGACCATACTTCTTGAAAAGGCTGGTTCTCCGGCTTGTCGAAAACGTGCAAAGACAGGCGCATTGGAAGACAATAAAACTGGAGAAGATTCGGCCTAATTGAGGGAAGAGTGACGACGACAGGGATTCAAATACCGAGATGGAGTGCTCGAGAGTTCGAACGGCTGGTTTTGCTCAGCAAGCCACGCGTGGCCGTTTTCGATTGCGATGGAACGATCTGGAGCGGCGATTCCGGCTATGGTTTCATGGAATGGACCATTGAGCAGGGGCTGGTCTCACGCTCCACGAGCGATTGGATTGACACGCGGTACCGCGCCTATCTGGCAGGCCAGGTTACGGAATTGCAGATTTGCGGCGAAATGGTACAGATGTATTCCGGCCTGCACGAGCCCGAGCTGCGCGCAGCAGCCGCCCGTTACGTGACCGAGTTCGTTCGCGCTCGCGTATTTGTTGAGATTGAGTCGCTGCTCGCACTACTGCAGAACAATGGCGTGGAATTGTGGGCTGTGAGCTCAACCAACAAGTGGGTAGTCAGCGAAGGCGTTCGCGAACTCGGCATTCCAGAGAGCCGCGTGCTTGCCGCAGAAGTCTCTGTCAAGAATGGCGTCATTGGCAGCGATCTTATCGACGTTCCCACAGATGCGGGAAAAGCGGAGGCGCTGCAGCGCGTTGGGTTGTCTCAGCCCGACGCCGTTTTCGGCAACTCCATCCACGACCTTGCCATGCTGGAGATTGCCCGGAATGCCTTCCCTGTGAACCCATCGCCGGCTCTGCTTGAAGCTGCTGCGAAAAATGGGTGGGGATACTTCCGTCCGGGGACGGCCGAAGGCATACAGGCCGCGGTCGCGGGAGAATAAGCAGCGATTGAGCTTCTGTCCGAATGTCCCTGAAGATGCTGAGCGTGAGTACCCAAGCCTTCGGTAGCGAACCAAAGCCCCATTGGCATCCAGGGCGATTACACTGAAAGCGTGGAAGACGGTCAGCTTCACTCCAGTTCGCGGTCTGCCGGACCGGCACTTCGTTTTGTGGCGGCCGCGTTGATTGTCAGGGCCGGCGAAGTTCTGATTTGCCAGCGTCGCCCTGACCAGCCGATGGCTCTGCAGTGGGAGTTTCCCGGAGGCAAGATCGAGCACGGAGAAAGCCCTGAACAAGCCTTGGCGCGCGAGTTGAACGAAGAGCTCGGCATCACGGCAACCGTCGGTTCCCGGGTCACCCACATCCGGCACAACTATCGACACGGCGGCGCTGTGGACCTGCAGTTCTTTGCGGTCCACGAGTTCTCAGGCGAGCTGGAGAACAGGATTTTTCAGCAGCTCAAGTGGGTGCGGCTCGAGGATTTGCCCGGTTACGATTTTCTCGCTGCCGACCGCGATTTGATCAAGGATCTAGCGGCAGGAAAACTGCTCTAGCGATTCTGAATCGAGCAGCCGACCAGATTTATGCTATGCGGATTGGGCCGTCATGGCCTTCACGATCTCCGCAAGATGTAAAGCGGCGCAATCGATCGCAGGAAACTCCGTATTGGTCTCATTGAAGAGAAGCGCCAGATCTGTGCCCGCAAGAATAATCGCATCGAGTCTGTCCCACTGCAGAATCTTGTTCGCAAGGTCTGTCAGGGCCCGATACTGTTCCCCTGTGCCGATGCACCGCCGCACCAACTCTGTGTACGTTGCGTGAATCGATTCGATCTCGTCCGGTTGTGGGCGACAGACCTCTACGTTTTCAACTAGGCCGAAGAGTTTCGACTCGATGACGAAGCGCGTGCCGAAAACTCCCACGCGTTTTGCTCCTTTCCTGGCAAGCTCGCGATTGAGGGGATCGAAAATGTTCAAAATTGGCAACGGGGTGATTTCGGCCAGCTCCCGGACGCAATAATGTGGCGTGACCGCGGGAATCGCCGCGAACTCCGCACCAGCGGCCTTGAGCCGGTGGATGAATTCGACCAGATAATTCGCCAAGCCTCTGCGATCGCCTGCCTGAACGTACGCAAATACCCGCTCGGTTTCCGCATGTGCCATCACGATATCGAGGACGTACCCGCGGTCGGCATGCGCCTTCGCCAGGCTCCGATAGTAGTGGACCGCCGCTCCAACTCCGAGCCCGCCCACGAGGCCTAAGCATCGTCCCTTCTTCATAAGCCGAGACTCCCGATCGGGCGGGGCAGAATGACGCCACCATTAGTGCCCGGGGATCAGCCCCCACAGCATCACCAGCGTCATCCCAATGACGATGATGCTCGTACCCCAGGCGATCACGTTCCAGAGCCGGGAGTTCTTGTGCTCGCCCATCAAATCTTTCCGGTTGATCAGCATCAGCATGAGAATAATAATGACCGGCAGCAGAATGCCGTTCAGCACCTGCGAAAGAATGGCGACATTGACGAGCTGTGCATCGGGCAATAGAAGCACCGTCAGTGCGCCACCCGCGATCAGCAGCGTATAGAGCCAGTAGAAAAACGGCGCTTCCTTGAAGCTCTTGTCTACGCCGGATTCAAGCCCTAATCCTTCGCAGACTGTGTATGCAGTCGAAAGCGGAAGAATGGATGCAGCAAACAGAGACGCGTTGAAGAGCCCAAAGGCGAAAAGAATGAAGGCGTAGTCGCCGGCCAGCGGGCGCATGGCTTCCGCCGCGTCGCTCGCCACTTGAATGGCTCCCATCCCATGAACGTAGAGCGTCGCAGCACAGGCCACCACGATGAACCAGGCAACCACATCGGTAAAAACACTGCCGACAATCACGTCGAGACGCGAAGCCGCGTAATCCTTGACGCGAATTCCCTTCTCCACAACGGAAGACTGTAGATAGAACTGCATCCACGGCGCAATCGTGGTGCCTACAACGCCGATGGCCATATACATGTAAGCTTTGTCGCGCCAGACTGACTTGTCAGGAAGCTGGACCGTGGCCAGCAAAGCCGTGTGCCAGCTTGGCTGCGAAAGCACGCCTGCAAAGATGTAAGCAATGTAAACGAGCGAAGCCACCAGGAAAATCTTTTCCGTGCTCTTATAGTCCCCTCGAAAAACAAGAAACCACACCAGTGCCGCGCAAACCGGCACCGAAATGAATTCGGACACATGAAAGAGGTGCAGCGAGCCGGCAATCCCGATGAACTCGGTGACAACGTTTGTGTAGTTGACGATGACCAGCAGCAGCATGAGCACAAACGTGAGCCGCAGGCCGAATTCTTCGCGGATCAGATCGCTGAGGCCTTTACCTGTGACCACGCCCATGCGCGAACACATCTCCTGCACCACGATCAGTGCGATCGTGATGGGAATCATGGTCCAGAGGAGGGTATAGCCGTACTGCGCGCCTGCCTGGGAGTAGGTGAAGATGCCGCCGGAATCATTATCGACGTTGGCGGTGATGAATCCGGGGCCGAGAACGGCCAAAAACAAGAGTATCCGGTTTCGCCAACGCCTGAGCATTCCCGCGGGTTCCTAAGGTGGGGTCATTTTTGCTTTTCTTAGAGACCATAACAGGCGAGGGCGCGATGCAGGAAACCCGGCGCTGCGCGACCCCAAAACAGGTACAACAACGGTCAACTTGATAGAATCCGGAGCACGCGACTACAGCAAGTTTCACGCCCTAATTGAAAACGAGGAACCTGCAATGTCTTCAGACGATCCATTGAATCGTTCCACTTCGCGTCGCAGTCTTCTGGGGTCGATTGCTTCCCTCGCCGGAGCATCCACACTGCTCGACGGAAGCGCTGCCGCAGCGGAGCCGCCCGAGATTGCCGAAGTACTCATGCGCGAAGAGCTTTTTGCCGCGGCGCGCCTGCGCGATTACAAAACGCGCCGCTCGTCAAGCTGGGACCGGACCGGCGGCAATGGAGACGCGGTTCCGGTCGATCCCGGTAAACAAACAACGCTCCTCGATGTGAGCGGAGCCGGCGTGGTGACCCATCTCTGGTTCACGATTAATTCGCCCGATCCGATGCATCTGAAGAACCTCGTGCTGCGCGCATGGTGGGATGGCGAGAGCTCACCCTCGATCGAGTCGCCGATCGGCGATTTCTTCGGCCTTGGATTGGGCGAGTACTACACCTACCAGTCGGC
Organism: uncultured Acidobacteriaceae bacterium; assembly: GCA_963745845.1. Taxonomy (GTDB): domain Bacteria; phylum Acidobacteriota; class Terriglobia; order Terriglobales; family Acidobacteriaceae; genus Telmatobacter. The sequence goes on from CAVUZE010000008.1 coordinate 3,215,305, forward strand.
CTTGCTGGCCGTGGCACCCATGAAGGCGATGAACGCGTATTTCAAAATGCCCTTCGCAACCTCGGCTCGGCTCACTTTGACCAACGAGGGAACAATCCGTACGGACGACCTCTATTTCGCCGTAGATTACGTGATGCTCTCGGTCCTGCCCGAGAACCTGGGCCGCTTCCATGCGCAGTACCAGCAGGCCGCTCCCTGCAAAGGCTGGACCGACAACTGGACCAACGAGTATGCGCCCGACATCAATGGCAAAAAGAACCTAAGCGGCGAAGGCAACTACGTCTTTCTTGAGGCTACGGGGAAAGGCCATTTCGTTGGCGTGACCCATGCCGTATTGCAGAATCAGGACCAGTGGTTCGGCGAAGGCGACGACATGATCTTTATCGACGGCGACACAATCCCGACGATCAACGGCACAGGAACCGAGGACTACTACAACGGCGCGTGGGATTTCGGCGGAAAGGAATTCGCCAACATGCACCAGGGAGCGCCCTACATCATCGACCCGGAGCGGATCGGCGGCCGGTATTGCCTCTACCGATGGCATACCGAAAGCCCGATCACCTTCGAGAAGTCGATTCGCGTCACCATCGAGCACGGCCACGCCAATAATCGCTCCGACAATTTCTATTCAACCGCATTCTGGTATCAGACCGAACCGCATGCGGAATTCCCTGCCCTCCCTAGGCCGTCAGATCGTGTGCCGAAGGTGTTTCGCGTAGGTGGAGCAGGTGCCGCGCCGACGACCGCTCGTTAACCGCCCCCGCATCCCGCCCTGCCCTGCGAAATTAATGTCGAAGCTCCCTCGGAAAATACTGAAGTCTCCACTTGACAATTGGCAGGTGTCGCGCAATACTGAAGCTGCTACTTCAGTATAAGAAATGGAGCGACATCATGGCAGAACCAAGCGCAGTCCACAACACATTCGTGATTGAGCGCAACTATCCCCAACCACCGCGGCAAGTGTTTGCCGCCTTTGCAGAGCCCGCGCGCAAGCGCCGCTGGTATGCCGAGGGCGAGCACGAGATTCAGGAATTCGAAATGGAATTTCGCGTGGGAGGCAGCGAACGGTTCCGGTACCGCTTCAAGGAAGGCCATCCCATTGCGGGCTCCGAGATTGCGAACGAAAGCACCTATCAGGACATTGTGCCCGAGAAGCACATTGTGATGACCTCAAAGATGTCTCTGAACCGAAAGCCGATCGTTGTCATGCTGGCGACGCTCGAGTTTCTGCCCGCAGAAACAGGAACAGACTTGATCCTCACTCATCAGGGAGCGTTCCTTGACTGGCCTGGCGGTCCCCAAATGATCGAAACGGGATGGCGCGGCCTTCTGGATCGTGTAACCAAGGAGCTGGCGAGTTAGCAGGCTTCCGAAAGGAACTCTCGATGAAAAGCCCGCCCATCGACACGAATCGCTTGTTCCACGCGCTGGGGGATCCGACGCGCCGCGCAATCCTCGACAGGCTCACCGAGCGGCCCATGTCTGTTTCGCGGCTGGCAGAGCCTCTAGAGATCACTCTCACGGCCGTTGCGCAGCATCTGCAGATTCTTGAGGAGGTTGGCTTAGTGCACACGGAAAAGCTGGGTCGCGTGCGAACCTGCCGCATCGAGTCTGCGGGGTTTCGGGCTCTCGAACAATGGATTCGCGATCATTGCACGGCCTGGGAGCGAAAGCTCGATCGACTCGGCCAGTTTCTCGCCGAGGAGGATGAGGGCCGGTAGCCGGCAACTGAAGGGCATTGCAATGAACGATGCAAACCTGAATCTACCCGCGGACAGCCGCCGCGAAGGAGAACAGTGTGTCCGGAACTCAAGGTTTAAGTCGCCGCCAATTCGTAGCATCAGCATGTTCCGTGATGGGGTTGGCCGTTTTGCCAACGTGCGCGATAGCCGAAGCCGAAATACCGAAGACGAGAGGAGACGAAATGACAACCTTAACGCCCTACCTGTTATTCGATGGCTCATGCCGCGAAGCCATGGAGTTCTACCACAGCGTCTTCGGCGGCGAGCTCAGCATGACGAAGGTGAGCGAGTCGCCCGCTAAGGACCAGATGCCCGTCTTTCAACAGGGCAAGACCATCAACGCGCGCCTGAAGACACCTTCTGTCGAGATCTCCGCATCCGACTGGCTTATGCCCGACAGGACTCCGGTTCGAGGTAACACGGTTTGTCTCTTTCTGAGCGGCGGCACGATCTCGGAGCTGAAGGCTCTGTTCGAGAAGCTCTCCGACGGAGCCAAGGTCACCGATCCGCTGAAGGAGGTTTTCTTCGGATACTATGGAGCGCTGAATGACCGATTCGGGATTCGGTGGATGTTTCAGGCAAACCGGGAGAACGGGTGAGACCGATCAGGACCAGAGTATTTTCGCGAACAAGACGCGATCACGTGGTCGGCCCATCAGTCGGCCGCCAAAGCTGGCCGGATTGACGTAACCCCGCTCAGTAGAGTGTCGACGACGTCCACGGCGGAATACGAAGTCTCGCCCGGCGCAAGAAACTGAACAACTGAGTTGAGGTCATCCCCTACGGTGACGAGAGCAGGTTCGGCAGTCCCGTCTTTACGCGTCTGCGCATGGCCAATGTTGGACAGCAGGGCGTTGCACAGACATTTGCGGCCGACGGTGTCTTCCACCTTGCCGCCCTTGGAGAGATAGTTGGCGACCGGCTCGGAGGCGCAGCGATAGCCGATTCCGCCGTTTTCGGTCGCATACGGCTCCCGCAGGTAGCCCAGATCGCAGACGCGCTTGCGCGCCTGATAGACACCGGCGTCGGATGAGGTGCCATTCAATTGCGCCACCTTGAAGGGGAACCCGGTCGGCGAGGCAAGGGGGTCGGTGAAGACTTCGCCCTTTCCGGCAACGGCCTGCGCAATGAGAGTTCGCTTCAGATCCGGACGCAAGCCGGACTCCTCGCTGAAGGCAAATGCGGTGCCCACCTGAATGCCTGCAGCTCCTTCGTCGAGCGCCTCGCGCAGTTTTCCTGGACTTCCGTAACCACCCGCTAACCAGAACGGTACGCCGAGTGCACGCAATTCGACGAGATTCACGCGATCGCGCTCCCCGTAGACAGGCTCGCCCGTGGGGCTCAGTTGCAGCTTGCCACGCGGCGGCGCGTTGTGTCCGCCCGCAGTCGGGCTCTCAATGACGAATCCGTTCACGGGACCACTGGCGCGGCGCAGCATAGTCGCCGCAAGCGCATTGGACGAAACAATCGCCAGAAACTTCGGCCGGGAAAGCAACGGCAGCGGTCCTTCCGCGTAGTCGGCGGGATCGAAGCGCATCATGGTGTCCTGGCTCGGCGCCGCGCCGGTCACCGCGAGCTTATACTCCGCCGGCTGCTGCACGGCAAACGCGTCGAGCACGCCAGGAATGTGCAGCGGGATGCCCGCGCCCATGAGTACGTAACCCACTCCGGCAAGCATGGCCCCGTAAATCGATGCAAGGTGCGGCAGTTGCACCTTCTCCAGAAAATTCACTCCTACCTTGTTGAGGTGACCTTCGCGGGCCAGGAAAACCTCAACGAAATTGGCAACCATGCACAACTCGATCAGCTTGCGCGGTTCCACTCTCTGATGCATCGGTGTTGTGGGGTAAGGCGTGCCGCTCGGTTTGCCGCCCGCGACAAAATACTCCTGCCAGATCCGACGGGCCATCTCAGGAAAGGGAAATGCGTCCAGCCCTTTGCGCAAGGAACCGTCTTTGTCGCCGTCGGCAAGCCGGCGCACAAACAGGGAGTCAAGTGCCGTACCGGAAACGACGCCGAGCTGGCCAAGACGTGAGACGGTATTGGCAAGACGCCAATTCGATACACCCACGCCCATCCCGCCCTGGATGATCTTAGGAAGCTGGAGCATAGGAAGATTCTTTCACAGAAGCAGCCGCGAGCAACGTAATTATTCGCTCTTAGTCACTCGGCCGCTTGGCGATCGCGAAACCCGAAGATCACTCCCAGGGCGTTTCTTTGAAGGCTTCGGACACTCCGGGAGAAAAAGCCAGATAGAGAACAATTGCCAGATTCAGAATCGAACTGATCTCCAGAGCTTGGGTCTGTGCCGCTGTGAACCGGGTGTCGACTCCCGAAGCCCGGTCGGCGAGGAGGTTGACCCCGGTTTTCAGCAAAGTCGCACCGGCAAGGAACATCGTGCCCCATCTTGCCAGCCAGAAGCGGGTCAGCCACTTCCACGCGACGACGGAATAAACGATGCCGACGAGGAGAAACCCTATCATCAGGAAAGCCTGCGCCGACTGCTGGATCTGCTCGACCGACTCGAAATGACGAGGACGCTTGAAGAAGAAATCGGAATTCGTCACCAGATAGGCGCCGACGGCCGAGTCGGGAAAGCTCCAAAGGATGAAGGCGAGCGAGAGGAAAGCCAATGCCCGCACCACGAGGATGTACGTGATCAGTCGCAGCAGCAAGGGATCTTTCTTTTGCGGCGGGCGCTGGCGCTCGCGCAGGTGTGCCGGCACTTCCATCGGCGGGGGCACGATGCCCTTCATCTCTCCGGCCATTTATTTTTCTCCTCTAACCCAGCCCGCACCGATCCGCTGCTGTGTGCGTTGGCACGCGGCTGTTGGGGACGGCACAAGACGTATCGATTAATCTGCATGGAAGAGTAGCAGAGCGCCCGCTGGGCGTGACGTGAGGCAAGTCCGACACTTGGTTTGGCCTTTTCTTAGAGACAGCGCCTTATCCCCCACCCCCCCAGGGTGTTTTCTCGAATTCCCTGAATTAAGAAGAGTTGCCGGCTCGGATCTACGCCAATGTCTCTTTTTTCAGGAAGTTAAATCTCAAAATCTTGAAATGAAGGAACTTCAGCCGGGCAAGATTTGGGCCGGATGCCGGAGTGCGTGGGAGTGAATGTCTCTCAACCACGAGGGTAGCGAATTCGGAGAAATAATCTGCACCGGGGATTCTGCATCGATCATCGGGCTTCCGAGACGATGCAATCTCAGTTCGGTTCCGTCTTTTTAGGCGCCAGGCGATCGAAATGGATCAGAAAATGAAAACCAGGCTCCGTCATTGAAGTGTCCAGAGCCTTGCCGTCCGCGGTCATCTTCCCCGCGAAGATTGACTGACCGATGGTAATAGAGATCTGGCGCGAAGCCTGGTCGTAAGAGACTTTGCTTGCCAGGGCGCCTTTGAATTTCTCATCCGGACAATCGAGAAGAGCCATCAGCCCGTCCTCGGTATTGTGGATGTGAAAGATAAAGTGGATTTTGATACCTCTTGCCTCGTATTCCACGCCCGCCCAATCGCCGTCGAAAACGGTGGGCGGGGCCGGCTTGGGGATCTTCGCCTGCCAGGTTATCCGCTTGAAGTTCAAGCGGCCACGAGCCTTCCTGTGTCCAAACGCCGGTCATCTCGGAGTTCGATGCATTGACTGTCGCCTCATAGGTGGCGACCCTGGATTCAAGGTCGCCACTGCTGTTCGGCTTCCAATAAGTGAATCGAAGGGTCAGGCGGCTGCCGTCGAACGAACCACCGATTGGGGGCACGCCAGAGACTTTCAGGTCGATATCGTCCAGGAGTACCGTCATCTTTCCTTCGGGTGTGGTGTTCATGTGAAGCACCAGATGGTGAACGTTTCCCTGAAACTCCCAAACGCCCTGCCAGTCGCCAGTAAGCGGGAAGGTGGCAGGACCGGATTGCGCGCCGGCCAAATGGGCAAGCAGTCCCCACCCGAGCAGCATTGCACGCAGAAAGATCGCCTTCATGCGGTTTCTCTCTTTCGAACGGCTCAATCATAATCCTGAATCGCCGCGAGACGCCTTGTTTGCCGGTCAACACTTGATTAGTCAACAGACTTGTCTCTCAACAACGAGGGTGGCGAATTCAGAGAAATAATGTGCAACGGGCAGGATTTCGGTAAGACATGCAGTTGAGTTCGTCTAGTGCACGAGTTCTTGCCGTCCACTCGGTTAACTGGTCTCGGCGGATTCAACTCCGTTGGGACCTGGTCTGAGGACCCGGTCATCGCGATAAGGCCGCGATGAACGGGGCACAGCTCCTGATGAATGGGCCACCTGCCGGCAGCATCCACGCCGGGGGGGCGGAAGTCTCTGTCCGGCGCTACAGTTTTTCACGCAGAAAGCTGATGACATGATCGGCCTGAACAACGCCCACCATGCGGCCTTGCGAGTCCACCACAGGCAGCGCATGCAGGTTGTATTTGTCGAAGAACTCAGCCAGCTCGTTCTGGTGCATGTCGGCCGGACAAGAAAGAACGCGCGGCTCCGCGAGAACGGAAAGACGTGTCTCCGGTTGTGCCATCACCAGACGGGCAAGGGGGATAGCGCCGCGAAGAACACGCTTTTCGTCGAGCAGGTAGATCTCGATGACGCTCTCCGGGTCGCCGTCGAAAGCACGCAAGGCCTGCACGGCATTAGCAACTGTTGCATTCCCGTTGACGGCGACAAAATCGGTAGTCATCGCGCCGGCAGCGGACTTCTCGTCGAACTCCAGGAGTTCGGAGACTTCCTGCCGCTCTTCCGGCTCCATCTCCTCAAGAATTGCGTCCGACTGCTCTTCCGACAGCTCGGCAAGCAGGTCGGCGGCAGCACCGGGATCCATCTCCTCGACAATGTCCGCGATGCGCTCCTCATCGAGCTTCTCGAGCAGAGATTTTTGCAGCTTCGGATCGACCTCTTCCAAGGCTTCCGCGGCAACCTCTTCGTCAAGCGACGTGAAAACGGCGTCGCGCTCGGCGGGAGCCAGATCCTCCAGGATCTCCGCAAGGTCTGAGGGGTGCATGTCCGCCAGGCGCTCATGTTCGATGCGCAACTTCACGCGGCGTGCCGGATCGACCTCGATGACATCGACGAAATGCCAGGGGATGCCGCGATATCTGAACTTGCGCGAGATCGATTCGAGCGAGTTCCGCGACAACAGGCCTTTGAAAACCCGGCGGAAGGCCCCACGCAGCCCGACCTCGACTTCAACCACCCGCAGGAGACGCGAATCTCCATGCACCATCCATTCCAAATCGACATCGTTGACGCGCACCACCTTCCGGCCGTTGATATCGATAATCTGGCGGTCGACAAGATCTCGCTGCAGGAAGAGAAAGTTGCCTTCATCCTTCAGGGGAACCAGGGCGCTGGCAGAGCGAATCTCCAGCGTGCCCGCAGGCGTTTCTATCACCTCTTGCGCAGGTATGATCAAGAGACCCGTGCGGGACTTCAGCACTAGACCAGCAACTTTGCCCGCATCCGATCCAGTGGCGACGGCAATGTCCTTAAGCCGTCCGCGCAGCTGCCCCTGCGCGTCGGTTACCGGGATGCCCAGCAACGCGGTAAGGCTGACACGTTCTGTGGCGCGGACCTGCATGAGGTGAGTGTAGTCCGCCGACGGCCATTGCCGCCCGCCGCGCCCTCGAACCGTGCATCTGAATGGATAACTTGAATGGGGATTGCCAAACTCCAAAGGCCATCGCTCTTGACACCGGCTGCGTCAGCCCTGAAACTTCCTGCAAGGTTCCTCGGACGGTGCGGCGCTGCCTTCCCTGTTCCGGCAGAGGTGGAGAGAGGGCTTTGGAAAAACCACGAGCAGGACGGTTGAGTTTTGCGCTCAGCTCAACCATGGATAGCGTGAGCGAAGTCGAAGCGGCTGCGGAAAAGTTCGCAGTCGAAGCGGGCCTCGGCGAGGATGAGCGATTTCGGACCACGATGGCCGTGCGGGAAGCCGCCGTCAATGCCGTGTTGCACGGGAATGACTACGATCCGGCCAAACAAATCAATGTGAGCTTCGAGAACACCGGCAAAGACCTCGTGATCACGATTAGCGACCAGGGCAAAGGATTGGATCCCGCTACGCTGCCCGATCCCTTGGCCCCGGAGAATCTAATGCGCGGCACCGGTCGCGGCATCTTTCTCATCCGGTCATTTATGGATGAGGTGCGCTTCCGGCAACTGCATCCTGGCACCGAATTAACACTGGTGAAACATCTCACGCCGGCCGAAGGAACGACCTGATCCGTACCGCGTGCAGACCTGAGGAGCGAGTCAAAGGCCTGTCCACCCTCTGCCTCGGCGGACGCCACTTCCACTCCACAGTGCGCGCAAAGGTGCTATAACCGTATCACCGAAAGAAGGAGGAATTTCCGTGGCTCTAACAATTGCTTCCCGTGAAGTGGACGGCGTGACCGTCCTGGATTTAAGCGGGCGGATTACTCTCGGCGAAGGTAGTGTGCAGTTGCGCGAGGCCATTCGCGACCTGATCAGCAAAGGGCAAAAGAAAATTCTGCTCAATATGGGCGACGTGAACTACATCGATAGCTCGGGACTTGGCGAGCTCGTGAGTGCTTACACCACGTCGAAAAACCAGGGCGCTGCGTTGAAGCTGCTTAGCCTGACCAAGAAGGTCAAGGACGTGCTTCAGCTGACCAAGCTGTATACAGTCTTTGACATCTACGACGACGAAGCGAGCGCCATCGCGTCGTTCAAGTAACTCTCACTTCCAGGGGCGGATTGCTGCGGCCTCCGATGCGATTGAAAAGGCCATCCCGAGTGGGGATGGCCTTTTTGCTTCGCTTCCTGAGCGAAACGTAGTCGAGTCGAAGGATCTGCGGTTGCGGCCTAAACCCGTGCCCCATCCTTGCAAAGCGAGGATGGGAAGCCAGCAGCTAAAGGCTAGAAGGCTGTTTCTTAGAATTTCACGTTCGGGACCTGCTGCGCCGCGGGGCTCGCCGTGAAATAGGCCGTATTCTGCTTGAAACCGGCGATCCCCGCCCAGATGCTGTTGGGGAACTGCAGCACAAATGTGTTGTAGGTCTGCAAAGCGTCGTTGTAGCGCTTGCGGGCAACGCCGATGCGATTTTCCGTGCCTGCCAGCTCGTCCTGCAGGCGCATGAACTGGTCGCTCGACCGCAATTGCGGATAGTTTTCCGTCAGCGCCAGCAGGCGGCCGAAAGCGGAATCGAGCGTGCCGTTGGCCGCGATCTTGGCTGCTGGACCTTGCGCATTCAACAGTCCGGCACGGGCATTGGCGATGTCGCCAAAGACCGTGCTCTCTTCCTTGGTGAACCCCTTCACGGTCTCGACCAGATTGGGGATCAGGTCGGCGCGCCGCTGCATCTGCACATCTACCTCAGACCAGCTCGCCTTCACATTCTGGTCGTAAGAGACCATCTGGTTCCGGGCACTTACATAGCTGCCGAAGACCATCAAAGCCGCTAAGATCAGTACGCCGAAAATCCCAAGAACAACCCAAAGTCCCTTCATATCGTTCTTCTCTCCTCCGGCTTTCACTGAAGAAAGCCACCGTTCAAAGCTATCGAGTCCCTGGTCCCACAGTTGTACTTGCTTGAGAATGCTTCAATCCGAGCCTGAAGGCAGTGAGAATTTGAGCCTATTTTCAGGAGGATGAATCCCCCTGCTCCCTCCCAAGCGACTATCTGCAACTGTAGTACTAGTCCCTCACCTCACCAGTCTCCCCCGGCCCCGCCACCGCCAAAGCTGCCGCCGCCAAATCCGCCAAATCCTCCACCGCCCCCGCTGTCCCCGCCTCCACCGCCAAAACCTCCCCCTCCGCCCCAACCGCCCATCCACGGACCACCGCGAAATCCGCCGCCAAACAGGCCGAGAAAAAGCAGAAAACGCAGCAGCGAGAATCCGCCGAAGAACAGAAGGATGAGGATGAACACAATAAACGGGAAAGGGCTCGAGTGACGATGCGTGCGCGGCGGCACAGCCTGCTGTGGCTCGTCCGAGAGGGTTACACCGGCGTCAGCGGCAATGATCTGCGCAACCTGGCCTACCGCAAGCGTCACCGCACTGTCGTAATCGCGTGCGCGTAAATACGGCACCATCTCGCGGCCAATGTCTCCGACCTTCGCATCGTTAAGAATGCCTTCGAGGCCATAGGCCACATCGATTCGGTACTTGTGGTCGTCGACAGCCAGCAGCACCAGGATGCCGCGATCCGAGCCCTTCTTGCCAATCTTCCAGCTATCTTCCAGCTGGTTGGCCCAATCGGCGGCATCGTCGCCGTCCAGGTTATGGATCGTGACAATGGCAACTTGCGCGTTGGCCTTGGAGTGGTCGAGCTGGCTGCACAGGCTATCGAGCTGCGCCACTGCCTGCGGCGAAAGAACATGCGCGAAGTCGCTGACGTAATCGGTGGGCTTAGGCAGGTCCTTGACCTGCTCAGCCCGGATAGGAAGAACAAGTGCGGAAACAAGAAAGATAAGAGATCCCGCCAGCATGAAACGGCAGGTAACCCCACGTGCAAAGCGAAACGCGGTCATCGCACTACATTGTACGGGTCTGGGGGTCGAAAGGTTCCGGGGTGCTTCGGCATCTGGTCATGTGTGCGCGCCAGACCGGAACCGTCATGCTGCAACCGCTACACTGGGAACGATATGACCGATCTGCATCCCCCTATCGCACGCAAGGAACGCAAAGAAAAGGCCCTCCATGGCCAGACGCTCGTCGACGACTACGCCTGGCTGCGCGACAAAGAGAATCCCGAAGTCACCGCCTACCTCGAAGCGGAAAACAAGTATGCCGAAGCGGTGACGGCTCCCCTGGCCGACCTGCGGGATCAGCTCTATAACGAGATGCTTAGCCACATCAAGCAGACGGACGTTTCGGTTCCCTTCCGTGACGGCAACTGGTGGTACTACACCCGGACAGAAGAGAAGCTGCAGTACCCGATTCACTGCAGAAAGCGCGGCGACACAACGACTCCGGCTCCCGATGCCGTCGAAGAAGTCATCCTCGACGGGAACAAGCTGGCAGAGGGCCTCGCGTTCTTTGCCCTCGGGGCCACAGACATCACCGATGACGGCCGCTGGCTGGCCTACACCACCGACACGACCGGATTTCGCCAGTACACGCTGCACATCAAGAACCTTGAAACCGGCGAGACGCTGCCCGGAACGGTTGAACGCGTGGGCTCGGTGACGTGGGCAGCCGACAACGGCACGCTGTTCTATTCGGTCGAAGATGAAGAACAGAAGCGACAATTCCAGTTGTATTGCCACGTGTTCGGCACGGACCACAGTTCCGACGTCCTGGTCTATCAGGACGACGACGAGCGCTTCAACCTGGGAGTTGGTCGTACACGGGACGGCAAGTTTCTCGTGCTGGAGTCGGCGAGCCACACCGCGTCAGAATGCTGGACGCTGGCGGCAGACCGTCCCGATGGCAAGTTTGACCTGATCGCTGCCCGCGAGGACGAGCACGAATACTCGATCGACCACCGCAATGGCCTCTGGTTCATTCGCACCAATGACAAAGGCCGCAACTTCCGTCTCGTCACCGCTCCGGTTGAAACTCCGGGCCGAGAGCATTGGACCGAGCGCATTCCGCATCGCGCCGATGTAATGCTCGAGGATGTGGACTTGTTCGCTGGGTTCTTCGTCGCATGCGAACGCGAAGACGGACTGCCTCGATTGCGGCTTTGGTCCTTTGCAGCCCAAGGGCCGGAAGCAAAACAGGTCAGCGAGATCGCATTTCCCGAGCCCGCGTACAGCGCGAGTCCGCATATCAACCGTATCTTCGACACAACGACGTATCGCTACGCTTACCAGTCGCTGGTCACGCCCAGTTCGGTGTATAAATACGACGTTGCGAGCGGCATTTCGACGCTCTTGAAGCAGGTCGAGATTCCCGGCGGCTTCGACCGCAGCCTTTATGCAAGCGATCGCATTCACGCAACGGCGTCCGACGGCGTCGAGGTGCCGGTGTCCCTTGTTTATCGCAAAGACAAACGCAAAAAGGGATGGAATCCCCTCTACGTGTATGGCTATGGCTCGTACGGATATTCGCTGCCGCTTGGCTTCAATTCGAATCGCCTGAGCCTGCTCGATCGCGGCTTGGTGCTGGCTTACGCGCACATTCGCGGAGGAGGCGACCTGGGCAAGCCGTGGCACGACGCCGGCAAGATGCTCGTGAAGCGCAACACCTTTACCGACTTCATAGCGGCCGTGGAGCATTTAACCAAGGCTGGCTACGGCGATCCGGCCCGCGTCGCGATTGAAGGCGGTTCCGCCGGTGGATTGCTCATGGGCGCCGTCGTAAACCTACGTCCGGATTTGTTTCGTGTTGTGCTGTCGCACGTCCCGTTCGTCGATGTGATGAATACGATGCTCGACGCTTCGTTGCCTTTGACCGTGCCAGAGTACGAGGAGTGGGGCAATCCAAACGAGGAGACTTACTTCAACTACATGCTGAGCTATTCACCCTACGATAACTTGAAGCCGGGGAGTTACCCGGCCATGTTAGTCAAGACCTCGCTCTTCGATAGCCAGGTCATGTACTGGGAACCGGCAAAGTATGTTGCCAAGCTCCGCACTCTCAAAGCCGGCAATCATCCCCTGCTGCTGGTAACCAATATGCAAGCGGGACATGGCGGCGCGAGCGGACGGTACGACTACCTGAAAGAGATTGCATTCGACTATGCGTTCCTGTTGAAGGAGCTCGGCGTCGTCTAGGGAAGCCAGCCGCTCGTAGCTAAAAACCGGCCGATGCAAGTTTGAATCCTCGCAGGAATGGTAAGTCCATGAAACCATCTCCGGGGAGTGCCTCAGGAAGCAGCGCTGATCCTTCTCGCTAACATGAATGAATATGGCCTCTTTGAACCCAGTGTTGATCGACGTTCCAATGCCAATCCGCACGCCCCGCCTACTTTTGAGGCCCAAACAAGTGGGCGATGGGGCAATTACGTCTGCTGCGGTTGCTGAGACCTGGGAGGAACTGCACAAATGGATGCGATGGGCTGAAAATCTCGATGCGTTCACAGCCGAATCAATGGAAATCAGAACTCGGCATGTCATGGCCAGCTTTATCCTGCGCGAGGGCATCGAGCTGATAGGAGTCGAAGCTGCGACCGGCACTGCGGTCCTCTGGTGCGGCCTTCATGACATCGACTGGCAAGGCCGACAATGCGACATCGGGTACTGGGTCCGCAAGAGCGCTCAAGGCCAGGGGTTCGCAGCCGAGGCAACCAACGCCTTGGTGCGTTATGCCATCGGTGCGCTCGGGATGCGGCGAATCGGTCTCACGCACTCAGGCGGTAATGAGGCTAGCCGACGCATTGCAGAAAGACTTGGCTTCTCGTTCGAGGGTATTCAGAGACGTGCGAATATACTTCCGGGCGGAGAGTGCGCGGACAGGTACTGCTACGCACGATGCGACGTCGCTAGTCTGCCTGACCTGGAGGTGCAGTGGGGCGATACGGTCGCCAGGCAAGGCGGCTAGCCCGCCGTCTTCACCAGCTCCGGTTTCGCCGCCTCCAGCCGCGACGCGTGCGCCCATAGGCCCAGCCCAGGGTTCGCAATGAAGAAAATATCTTCGCCATCGACGCGATTGTATCCATGCGTGAGCTTTGCGGGATCATATTGCTTGAGCATGGTCGGAAGATCTCCGTATTCAAACCCAACTCCTTCAATTTCTTCCCGAGTAAGTTGACCCGGACACCAGGTGATTTTGAAACGGCCTTCTGAGGAAGCATGGATCAAATGAGCTGCAGCGCTTAGATCGCCGGCTAGATCCGGATTGGCTTCGACCGCTGCGAGCGTCGCCGGCGTTCCGTGATAGCCGTATTTGCGAATCAACCCGTCGATGCCCTTGTCTTCGCCGAATTCCCTGACAGCAGGCGCTAAGATGATAAGCTCCCCGCCGTCCGCGAGAGCCATCCGCGTCCGGTACACGGCTTTGTTGCCGATCCAAGTGGAATGGAACTCGTCCGGGTCAAGCCAGACGACGGCCTTGCGGATCGGCTCATCGACCATCTCGAAATTGACTTTCACGCTGAGCTCTGCAGCACGATAAAAACATTCGCTATCGTCGCCAATGTAAAGCCCACGCACGGCCAGACCGCCATCCGGCTTGCGCCCGACTACCGTCTGCACATAGACGATCGGCAGCTCGCGAAGAAAGCGATCGGACGCATAGTTCAGTACAGCGCGGACAGGATTGTCGGCGCGGCCCATGATGCGTTCCATGCCGTAGACCGCGCCCAAATAATGACTGCGATTGATTCCCTGGCGACCGCCCGTGCCCACTAGAATGTTTTTGGTGTAATTGGCCATTCCAATCACTTCATGCGGCACAACCTGCCCGATGGAAAGAATCAGGTCGAATCCGCCCTCGATAATGAGCCGATTCACCTGCGCCGGCCACGCAAAATTGAGCTTGCCTTCTGACTGTTTGCGAATGAACTCTTCAGGCACCTCGCCGAGCGTGACGACATCGGTACGCCAGTTGTGTACGCGAAAAAGATCGTACGGCATGTCTCCGAACATGTGCTCGATCTGTGCAGGCGGCATCGGTGTGTGCGTGCCAATGGCAGGCAAAACTGCCCGAAGCCGGTCTCCGTAATATTTCCAGGCAAATCTAGTGAGCGGGCCAGCCTGCGAATGAAGCCTGGTAATATCCGGCGGCACTGCCAGAACGCGTTCGCGCGGCCCGAGCCTCGCCAGCGCTTCAATCAGCAGATCATTCAATTGGTTCGCGGCAAGATCAGTGTGAGCGTTGCCCACGGCGCAATAGAGACTCATGCGCATATTTTCGCCCCAATGCGAGCCGGTTGTAAATGCCGCTCGCCCTTGCCCGGCGATCTGCCCGATCGAAGTGGCCCACTCTTAAACCGCGCCGAGCGCCTGCCGTAGACTCTCCTCGTATGCGGCTCTTCGTTGGAATCCCGCTGAGTTCTGAAGTTCGTACTAAGCTCGCAACCTCGCTGGAGCCCGCCATCGCAAAGGCAGGCGGATGGCGCTGGGCTCTTCCTGATACGTGGCACCTCACCCTGCTCTTCCTGGGCAACACCAGTCCCGAACGATGCGATCTCGTTTCGGCCCGGCTTCGAGCCATTCAATCTCCCGCCGTTTCCGTCCAGCTTGAGGGATTTGATTTTTTCGAACGCGCTGGTATCTTCTTGGCGGGAGTATCTGTCTGCCCAGCGCTTTCCGCTCTTCATCAAAAAGTGTCGGAAGCTGGTGCACAATCCGGGTTCGAGGCTGAGATGCGTCCCTACCATCCGCACATTACGCTGGCCCGCGCACAGGGTAAAGTTCGCAGCCAAACAATCCGCGCTCTTCGAGATACTCTGCCCGCACACCCGGAATTCCCGCCTTTTCTTGCCGAAGAATTCCTTCTCTTCGAGAGCTTCCTGGGCCAGGCAGGCGCCCGGTACGAAGTCCGCGAGCGATTCGCGCTGACCGGAATCTAAACGACGGTGCTGAGATGATCCCTGCCGCGTGACGGCCCGCTCAAAGACAACGAATCTTCCCTGCATAGAATCCGCGATGAAGGATTTTCTTCTGCCGAGTCCAAGGCACCGGCAGCAAACACCAATACCTTTCCTGGATCCTTGCGCGTTGTTAACAGAGTCGACCTTGCAGCGGGAACGCAAAATGTCACTGAAACACTGGCTCCATCGCTCCTTCTCGATAAAACGCCGTATGGGAACACGCAGACTTGCCGGCGGATTTGCTGCCGCTTACTGGACCGGATCAGCGTTGCATCACGGAGTGATCCGGGACATCAGCGCGACCGGAATATATTTGTTGACAATGGAAAGGTGGCGCCCCGGAACACCCATCGAGCTCACGTTGCATCGGGCCGGCCTGCAGGATGAAACAACTCAGCGCCAAATTACGATGCAGGCAAGAGCCGTGCGATGCGGAGAGGATGGCGTTGGCCTCGCTTTCGATATTCCCTCCGGAGTGGACCCGCGGTTGTGGGTCAACCTCGTCGAGAACGCAACCGGTGAATCAACGCAAGGCGACATCGTAGGTCCCTTCAAAATGGCGAGGGCTCTCGCGTTCCTGAGTCGAATCAGCGCCGACTCGGGAAATGCAGTGCGGCAAACAATCCGTGCATCGCTGAGCGGAAGCCGCCTGTGGAACGCAATCGAGATCGCTTTGCAGGCGGAAAGTTTCCTGGCCTCCTGCCCGGACAGCGAGCAGTTGCACGGTTGCCCACCGATTTTGCTCCGTATCCTTCAGAACGGGTCATGGGCCGACGAGGACTCGATGCGGCGATGTTGGGCAGGACTACTCGCGAGATCGTGCACAGTCGATAGGGATGACGATTCGAATCGCAACTTTGTCGACCTCTTCAGCCAACTCACATACACCCACTTGCGCATTGTGGCCGCAGCTTGCAATCAAGCAACCAAATTCCTCACCGAATCGGGCGCTTGGCATCGCAGCGGCTTACCAGCACAACCGACGAGATCATGAAGCTTTCGGGTACAAGGGATCTGTTGCGGATGGGCCGTTCTCTCGAGCATCTTTCGGAGCTCGGATTGCTGGAAGAGAGATTCAAGACCTCATTATTCGTGCCGGTCGACGGAATCAATATCACCCCGACGAACCTTGGACTTCAACTTTACGCGGGTTGCAGTGGACATCGAGGGCCGCTGGTGGAGTTCTATGGGGTCGACTCGAATTGCCCGGCGGTCGTTTCAATATAGGGAATCCCGGATCTGCGCCGTTGGATGGGAACACCGCCGCGCCCGAAAACACCGCAGCTGCGAACGGATCAGAGATCTCTTCGTCACTGGTGGTCGGCTTCGCCAGGGGTTAGGCCCCCATCTCCAAACCCGGTGAGATTGTGCTTTAGGATTTATAATCAATCATTTAGTGAGCCTATTGAATGTCGCTTGGCTGGAACTCCCATCATCACTTCGGAGTAGGCGGATACCAAGTTCTTTCTTGACCTTAGCTCCTGAGCAATGCAAAACTTCGCCCAGTAGGTGCGTGCGGCCAATCACGTGGTCGAGCCGCAACTGCCGATTTTTCAGTTCGTTGGGTCGCAGGACGAAAGCTGCACTTCGGCAGTGCTGCTATGAATTGTTCTGGTTCGTGCCGCGCGGAACACGAGCGATTTGAGGTAACTTCAAAGAAGATCAACGCGGGGGTATCGCTGCCGCCGGCTCTCGCAAAATCGGTTCTCTTTGAGACCTGCCAGCTCGAACTTGGCCTTTGTTTCGTGCTTTGCATGCAGGCGCTTTCTTCGTAAATGAGGAATTGTGGACACGAAGATCATCAACGTATATCACGAGAAAAGCCGGAAGCTCCTCAGCTCCGGGCTGATGATCGTTGATGCGGCACTTGAACCCCTAAAGGTCCTCAAGGTTCTGATGGAAGGACTGGGACCCGACTGCAAAGCAGGGCTGTGGCTAACCAACTTTAAGGGAGTGCCCGTCGCGCGCACTCTTTCGCCTTTCGATCTCATCTATCTGGACAGTAATTACTCCGTCGTTCACTGTGTAGAGATTTCCACGGAAGGCGAATACGAGCCATTTAGAGGTCAACCTGCAAGCGCGCTGGTTCTTCCGGCCAAAACGATCGCTTCGTGCAAGATGCATGCGGGAGAACGGCTAGCGTTTCGCGCCGTTGACGCTCCAGTCATCAGGCCTGCTGCCGGTTCCGCACCAGCCGCTGCCCCACAGGCTTCACCCAGCCCGCATCCCTCACCGAGTGCGCAGCCTCCTGCAGATCGGTCCTCGACCCCACGATTCTCCAACTCGGCTTTTCCCGCCCCTCCGCCACAGGCTGCCGGATCTCCGCTCGATCGCTTCCTCGGAGCGAGCGCCCGCAATTCAGGCGTGCCCGCAAGCGTCGCAACCGCTGCCACAGTGGCCCAGGAAGAAGCCCCGCGCGCTTCCAACGCAAATCCTTCCGGCCGGCTGACAAAAAGCGCGAAATCCATCCTGGGAAACTCACCGGTTCTTCGGCCTTCCGCGAGCGGAGATTCCCCGGCAGAAGCGTTGGATGGCTCACAAGTTTCGATCGTGATTGCGTCCGATCAGGCGAGCTACAGTGCTTCTGGTGCCGTGCAACGTGCTTCGGCCGCGAGTATTCCAGCCCGCGTTGTTTCATCTTCGCCCCCCAAGAGCTTCAATGGCCCGGCGCAATCTGCGCAAGAGTCACGATCTCCCAACGCGGTTGTGTCATCAGGACGGCTGCTGCGAACTGTGAACCTGGCGCCGGAGATGATTCCGAACGTCGAGCCTGAGATCCCGATTCCGGATCCGCAAGTTGAGCCTGCTTCAAACCTCCAGGAGATGCAGCTGCCTCAACCGCTGATTTCCACTCCGGCTGTCTCGCCTGAGCCTCACCCCGACCCGGAATCACATCCGGAGCACCCGCTGGCCAAAATCATTCCGATTACCGCAGCAAGTGCGCCCGTCCCGCAGAGCGCAGCCGCTGCGGTCCCTCTCATTCCGGAATTGCCAGTTGTTACGCCCGAAATCCCGGCAACCCATGCGCCTTTTCCGCGGAGTGAGCCTTTCCTGCCTCCGTCGCTTCCAGAGCCACACCGTTCTACGCCGGTAGCTCCTTCGCCGGCGGCATCCACAGCCATTACAGTTTCGGCAGCAGCACTCGCCAGCGCCCGCAATTCGCTTCCCACTGTCATTTCGCGTGCGCCGGCCATTCAGAAGCCTGCCGCTCAATCGCCGCTACCGGCGAGCCTTCCGCCTGGCTCTGTGAACGTCAAGAGTGCGCAGCCTTCGGTCCAGCAGGTCGCGAAAGCCACAGCTCCCCCAGCGGCAAACCAACCGCCGGCCGTCTATCCAAGAACGCAGATCCAGCCGGCGAAGCCCAAAGAAGATTCCCTGGCGTTGCGCAAGGCAAAGCCCTCGTGGGATGTGCGTCTCCTTTATTTTCTGTTTCCAGAGTTCGATCCTTCCCGGCCACCGGAAATTCGGATCCCGCGCCTGGACGAGAAAAAGGAAGATATCTCGGCGGACGAAGAGACACCCTCCAGGAAGCTTCAGCTTCTGTGCTGGCTTTATCCCGACCTGCATCTCGACCAGGTGAAGCAGAAACGCAGTGAGGAACGCCGCGCCGTTCGCCTGCCCTTGCCTGGCTTGGTCGCCTATTTCTTCACAGGCGGGTCTCCGCGACCCCACCCGATCAAGGACATCAGTGTCACGGGCTTCTATATGCAAACAGACGAGCGCTGGATGCCAGGCACGATTATTCGCGTTACGCTGCAGATGGTAGGCGGCAGCGGAGAAGGCGCGAGAGAGACAATCACCGTGCATTCGAGGGTCGTCCGCTGGGGTCCGGATGGCGGAGGCTTCGAGTTTGTTCTGCCTGGCTTTCTCGAATAACGAATCGCTGAGCCGCCCGCTGGACCTTTCTGCGCGTTTGAACCGCAAAACCAGTTTTCATCCCTTTGACCAGCCGAGTCTCTCCCACGCCCGCGATATGCTACCAACAGAGCCGGCTTGAACCAGAAACAAACACCAAAACATAAGAGGAAGTAAGACGGGTGGAAAACCTGATCGCATCGCGCCGATTTAGATCCAGCCTTGCCTTCGTTTGTTGCCTTGCACTCGTCGCCGGCAGAGTCGCCGCTCAGTCCCCTGCTGCCAGATCGTCGCACCTTTCCGGCCTCAAGACGCAAGCCAATTCGACGAACCAGAAACAGATTCGCGCCCTCCTGATCAGCGATATCCACTTCGAGCCATTCTGGGATCCAGACAAAGTGCCGCAACTGGCGAGCGCGCCTGTGAGTCAATGGAAGGCAATCCTTTCCGCTCCGGTTTCGCGCGACCAGGCGGAACGATTTGCTTCGCTCCAACTGGCATGCACCACGCGAGGCGTCGATACCTCCTACACACTGTTTGAATCGAGCCTCCAAGCAATGAAGACCGCTGCGGACGATGCAAAATTCATCACCGTCAGTGGCGACCTCATCGCCCACCGCTTCTCCTGCAAATTCGGCATCCTCTTCCCGAAGTCGAAACCGGAGGAATACAGGCAATTCGTCGAAAAGACTATCGAATTCGTCCTTGGCAGTCTTCGCGCTTCGTTTCCGGCCGCACACGTCTACGCCGCCCTCGGCAACAACGATTCCGACTGCGACGACTACACGCTTGACCCCCACAGCGAGTTTCTCGCGCAAACAGGCGCTTCCGTTACAGAGAACTTCCCCGTGTTGGAACGAAAAGCTGCTCAGGTTACATTTGCCGCCGGAGGCTACTACAGCGTTTCCCTGCCCGCTCCTCTGGAACAAACGCGTCTGCTCGTTTTGGACGATCTCTTCATGTCGCGCAAGTATTCCGCGTGTTCCGGAAAAGCCGACTCGACGGAAGCCGATGCGCAAATCGACTGGCTTCGTCAGCAGCTCAGCGAGGCTCGGAAAAGGAAGCAGCACGTCTGGGTGATGAGCCACATTCCGCCCGGAATCGATCCCTTCTCGACTGCCATCAAGCTGCGCAATGTGTGCGGAGGAAAAGCTCCCGACACGTTTCTTACCTCCGATGCTCTGCCTACCGTGTTGGCTGAATTCGGGGATGTCATTCAGCTCGCCATCTTCGCCCACACGCACATGGACGAGATGCGTCTTCTGAGGCCCAACGCCGAAGATGCTCGCGCATCCCGGCCGGGTGTCGCAGTCAAGCTTGTCCCTTCCGTATCCCCCATCGATGGAAACAATCCGTCCTTCACGGTCGCGCTGATCGATTCCCCGACTGCGAGACTCGCGGATTATCAGGTTTTCGCAGCGTCGAACCAAACTGGAATCGGTGCTTCGTGGACCGAAGAATACGACTTCGCAAAGACGTTTAAGGAGAGCGACTTTTCCGCGACGTCATTGGCCGCGCTTATCGCAGGTTTTCAAGCCGATCCAGACGCATTGACGGACACGAGCAAAGCTTACCTGCGCGATTATTATGTGCGCGACCGCTCGCTCGAGCTCCGGCTGTTTTGGCCGCAGTATATTTGCGCCGTCTCGGCATACAATATCGATACCTACAGAAGCTGCCGGTGTTCGCATTCAAAGGAGTAATCAGCTTGGCCCCTGTCCGCCGGACGCCGCCTTTACCGGCGCATCCAATTCGTCAACGATTGCTTGGTATGGCCGCATCCTGGCGTGGCATCATGTTCGGGCATGGTCCAGCGACGCCCCCTCGCTCCCCTGGCCTTGCCGGTATAGTCTGTTCATCGAGTACGTTTCGAGTTTCCCGCGAGGTTGCAGTGGCTGGACACCGGTACGTCGAGAGAGTCGTCGATCTGATCGATCCCAGTGTGAATCAACTCTTCGGACAGTCCATTGAGGACGCGCGGCGCTGCCTGTTCGCATCCGAACGCGGTGAGGTGTTGCGCATTTCAGGATCCTTCGCCCTCGTTGCCAACAAGGGCAAGACCGTGAGAATGGCGCGATCTCTCGACCGGCCCATGCGCTACTTTCTCGCCAAGCAACAGACCGGCCCCCTGCTCATCGTTGCCTCGCGGATCGACGCCATCTATGAATGGCTCTGCAAGGAAGGCCTGGATGCACAGTTTCATCCCAGTTACACGCGGATGGTGCCTGCCCATCATATGGTCGAGATAGAGCTGATAGGCTGCCCCGATCCTGACCCCGTATACACGCGCTTCTTCACCCCTGAGATGGGCACGCTTCCGGCCGATCTCAATTTGATCGGGACCCGATACATTGCTGCTCTTGCAAATGAGATTGCGCGATGGCTCGATGCCGTTCCGACGCAGGAACCCATTGGCGTTTGCTTCTCCGGCGGTATCGACAGCGGCAGCGTCTTCTTGACGACTTACTACGTCATGCTGAAGCGCGGCATGAATCCGGGAAGACTGAAGGCTTTCACACTCGACCTCGGTGACGGTCCCGACCTGCAACAGGCGCGCTTCTTTTTGGATTCCCTCGGGCTCGGATTGTTTCTCGAACCAATTGAGGTCGATCCGCAAACGTTGAACGTGCGGGAAACGATTCGCATCGTCGAAGACTACAAGCCTCTCGATATCGAATCAGCCACCATGGCTGTCGCCCTCTGCCGCGGAATCCGCAGACGCTATCCGGATTGGAAGTATCTCCTCGATGGCGATGGCGGCGATGAGAATCTGAAAGACTATCCGATCGAGCAGAATCCCGAACTCACGATTCGCAGCGTCATCAACAATCCGATGCTCTACCAGGAAGGTTGGGGCGTGGGCAAAATCAAACACTCGCTCACCTATAGCGGCGGTTTGAGCCGGTCCTATGCGCGCACCTATGCGCCTGCTCACCACTTTGGCTTTCAGGGGTTCAGCCCCTTCACAAGGCCGAGTCTCATTGCCATTGCCGAGGCGATTCCATTTGTCCAGCTTACCGATCACTCCATCGAAAAACTTTACGAACTCAAGGGAGAGATTGTTGCCCGCGGAATTTCCGCCGTCACCCGCATGAGGATGCCGGTATTTCCCAAGCGGCGTTTTCAGCATGGCGCGATTCCAGAAAAGGAATTACGGCGGAGCCTTCCGTTCCAGGAGGCCGAGTATCGCAAGCAATTCCTGGCGCTCTATCAGTGAGGACTTTTCTTGGACCTGCCCTATCCCACAGAGCCAACCAGCCGCACGGAATGGATCGTCGCACAACGGCCACAACGGACGGAAGTCGACCCCAATAAGCCTTACGCGTTTTTCGTGGAGGACGAGCGCTCGCAAAACGGCGAGATCGTCCCGGTGGCGACGATCTTTCTAACCAACCGCGAATGCCCATGGCGCTGTGTGATGTGCGATCTGTGGAAGAACACTCTGACGGAGCCGATTCGGCCTGGTGCAATTCCGCGACAGATTGAATTTGCACTGGAAAGACTGCCGTCCGCAAGACACATCAAGCTCTATAACAGCGGCAGTTTTTTCGATCTTCAGGCGATCCCACGCGACGATTACGGGGCGATTGCGGGACTAGTCGGTCATTTCGACAGAACAATTGTCGAGTGCCACCCCTCGCTTGTCGGACCGCGATGCTTTGAATTTCGCGATCTCCTTCCCAATGCGCTTGAAGTCGCCATGGGACTTGAAACCGCTGACCCCGAAGTGCTGGAGCGACTGAACAAGCGCATGACCCTGGATCTGTTCACGGCAACTTCAACTTCATTGCGAACCCATGGCGTCGATCTGCGCACTTTTATTCTCGTCCAACCGCCGTTTATGCAGCCGGACAAGTCTCTCCTTTGGGCGCAGCATTCCCTCGATTTTGCCTTCGACTGTGGAGCCACGGCTGCGTCCCTCATCCCAACCCGAGGCGGCAATGGAGCCATGGAAACACTGGCGCACACAGGCGATTTCGTTCCTCCGCGACTCGCGACCTTAGAGTCTGCGGTCGAGTTTGGGATTGGGTTGCAACGCGGACGCGTGTTCTCCGATCTATGGGATCTTCGGCGCAGCGCGGCGGGCTGCATTCATTGTTATCCTGCACGCATCGAACGTCTCACTGCTATGAATCTTCACCAGCGGGTGCTCGAACCGATTGAATGCCCACAATGTGAGGGACAGAGTTGACCGGCTCTTACGACATCGCAATCGCCGGTTCAGGTTTCGCCGGGTCCCTGATGGCCATGATCGCGAAGCGCCTCGGGTATTTCGTCGCGCTCCTGGAACGCGGCACGCATCCCCGCATGGCGATTGGAGAATCGTCGACGCCCTTGGCAAATCTCCTCCTCGAAGAGCTTTGCCGCCGCTACGATTTGCCAGCGGTCGCGCCTCTCGCAAAATGGGGGAGCTGGCAACGCAGTCATCCGCATATCGGATGCGGGCTCAAGCGCGGCTTCACTTTCTATCACCACCATCTCGATGAGGCCGCCAAAGCGAAAATATCCTTCGAAGAGCAGCTTCTTGTCGCTGCAAGCCCTCACGACGAAATCTCAGACACGCATTGGTTTCGATCAGACTTCGATGCTTTTCTCGTCGGGCAAGCACAGAGATTGGGTGTCGACTATTTCGACGAGGCGAAAGTCAACCAGGTCGTCTGCCACGCAACAGGCGCAAGGCTTGATGGGCTCCGCAGAGGCGAAGCATTCTCGATCGACACTCGATTCCTGATCGATGCAACCGGGCCGCGCGGACTGCTTCACAACGCGCTTGGGCTTGGTGAGTCAACGCTCCCGCACTACCCTGCAACCCAGGCTCTCTACAGTCAATTTTCCGGCGTTACACGGCCGGCGACTGCCGACGTGCCCGAATCCGTGCCCTATCCGCCGGAAGATGCCGCCGTCCATCATGTCTTCGAAGGCGGGTGGATTTGGGTACTCCGTTTCAAAAATGGCATCACGAGTGCCGGTGTCGCGGCGACTGAGCCGATGGCTGCGCACCTTTGCCTCGATGAAGGCGCGATCGCATGGGAGCGCCTATTTACCAGAATCCCGGCCTTACAAAGCCAGTTCGCATCCGCCGATGCTGTACAGCCGTTCCGCCACATGCCGCGCCTTTCGTTTCTCAGCAGCCGTGTCTGTGGCGAACGCTGGGCGATGCTTCCTTCGGCAGCCGGCTTTGTGGACCCGCTTCTCTCCACTGGCTTCCCACTGACATTGCTCGGAATCGAGCGATTGGCACGCATCTTCGAATCAGGCTTCGATTCTCGGCGTCTCGGGTCCGACCTCAAAGACTACGAAAAGAAGACCACGGAGGAGCTGCTTGCCACCGCACGCCTCATCGCCGCGCTCTACGCGAACATGAGTAATTTCGAACTCTTCAAAGCGGTCTGCCTGCTCTATTTTGCAGCGGCCAGTTATTCCGAGACAGCGAGACGACTGGGCAAGCCGTACCTGGCCGCATCGTTCCTGCTCCACGACCATCCAGAGTTTGGGCCGCGCAGCAGTGAGCTCGCTGCACGAGCGATGCACGTGGTCAGTGGCGTAGAGACGAACCAGCTCGTTGAAGACATTCTTCGTGCCATCGAGCCGGTCGACGTTGCTGGTTTGAGCAAAGCGAACCCGCGAAGCTGGTATCCCGTGGACGCGGCAGACCTGTTTGCTTCCTGCGCCAAACTCGAATCAACGCAAGAAGAAATCGAGGCTCTGTTGCAGCGATGCGGATTCTATCAGCCGCAACAACAGTCCTGACTTGCGAGCTTCAATGCGGCTGCTGCCCCGTCGCACTTCCACCTGAGAATAGGATCGGCAGCGTCGACACTATGCCTTTCCCTTCCTCGAGTGTCAACGTTTGGTCAGGCTTGATCTCGTTGAACGACTCTTTCTTTCCGCTCGGCCAGGCAATCTGCAGACTGGCGATCCTGTTCGCTCCCGGCTTTCCTAGTCCGAAGGTCAGCGGCAGCTCACTCTGCGATAGATAACTGGAACCACCTTTCACCATTTGGAAAAGTCGCGCACCATTCCCCAACACGACCGTGACTTTTGCCCCAATGCCGTCGCGATTCGAGCGGGTACCGATCACCTTCACACGAAGCATGTCATTCTGGTTTCCATTGTCATTGCGCAGTAGTTTAGCGGTACCATTGTTGGTCGAAACGATCACATCCAGATCGCCATCGTCGTCGAAGTCTCCATAAGCTGCTCCTCGCGCAACGATCGGCTGTTCGAGCGCTGGCCCAACCTTCTGCGACATGTCTTCAAATCTGCCTCCGCCACGGTTGCGAAACAGGAGAAGCGGTTCAGCATAATGAATCGAAGGCTGCATCACGCTGATGTCGTCGGCAACGTGACCATTCGCGGCGAAGATATCAGGCAGACCATCGAGATCGTAGTCGAAGAAGAATGTGCTGAATGTCAGCGACCTGGCTGATGGAGAAGCGATGCCAGAAGCCACGGACTGCTCCAAAAACAGTCCCGAACCTTCGTTGTGGTAGAGAGCCAGGCTCTCGTTGGCGAAGTTCCCGATGACCAAGCCTTGGCGACCGGACATATCGTAGTCGCCAGCATCGACTCCCATTCCTGCGCGCGCTTTCCCCGCGTCGCTATAGGCCACGCCAGCCGAGAGCGCACTGTCCGTAAAGGTCCCGTTGTGATTATTGCGATACAGCTTGTTCGGCTGCGTGTCGTTGGCGACGAACAAATCGATCCATCCGTCGTTGTCGAAATCCAGCAGCGCAACGCCCAGCGACTTGCTCGACGGATCGTATAATCCAGCCTTGCGCGTGGCATCTTCAAATCTGCCATTGCCCAGGTTGTGGAAGAGCGTTCCGCTTTGTCCTTTGTAGAGTTCGGGCGTGCAATAGGATTTGTGTTTGCCGTCGAGTTGGCACGTTTGATCGGTTGCGATCGACCAATCGACATAGTGCGAAACGAAAAGATCTAACTTGCCATCGTTGTCGAAATCGAACCACACCGCACCAGTTGAGAATCCACCATCGCGTACGCCTGCTTTGCGCGTCACGTCAACAAATTTTCCGTTCCCTTCGTTGTGAAAAAGATGATTGCCATCGAGAGCGGTTATGTATATATCCTCGCGTCCATCGTTGTCATAGTCGCCCACGGCGCAACCCAGGCCGTACATCTCGACAGCAAGTCCGGCTTCCTTCGTAACATCCTTGAAGCTTCCGTTTCGTTCATTGTGATAGAGAGCGGAATAGGACTTCGTCGCTTCATGGCCTGGCCAGTCCATCGAATTCACGAGCAGTATGTCCTGCCAGCCGTCATTATCGTAGTCCAGCACGCACACGCCGCTTCCCATCGTTTCCGGCAGGTACTTCTGTCCAAACGCGCCACTGTTGTGCTTGAAGTGAATGCCCGCTTGCGCCGTGACATCGATAAAGCGAATCGGTCCTGATGGACGAACCGAAGATTCAACACGATCGGCCCTCTTTGCCGATTGTGCCTCGGAAGATGCGGTTGGCGATGACGGTTCGCTTGCATGCGCGGGAGGGTTGGAGTTTTGCCGGCAGCCCGCAAGAACAAACAGGCAGCAGCACAGAAGATCAATTGGAGAAGGTCTCAAATGGGTTCCTTGAACGCGTACGGACTTAGGGCTGCAAAGGGCTGGCTTGGGCCACTGATTTCGGAATTCCAGCCGCAGATTTACGCGAGTTGATCCACATCTCAATGCCGAGTGCGACCGGGCCCACAAAGAAAAGCGCGTAAAGCGGCGCGTAGATGCTCTGCTCCAGGCGGAAGACCATTTCGACGAGTGCTACACAGAAGGCAACGACGCACTGTCCCCACTTGGACCGGACCGTCGTCTTCGGGTCGGTAATCATGAAGAAGACGAAAAGTTGATACTCCGGGCCAGTGATCGGCGAGACCTCGGAGAGCCACGGATCGCCGGTGATTCCCGCGCGCACGAAGGAGAACAAGAGAAAGGATGCAACATAAGCAGCGCAAATATGAAACCGCCGCGCGCGCCAAATGATCAAGGACCCAAGAACCCAGATCACCGCCATCGCGCCGAGATTGTTTCCCCACTGAATGCTCAGCGTGGCGACAGCATCGGACGCAAGGAAGAGCATCGCGCAAATGCCGAAGTTCGACGGATTGAAAAGGTGGCGGCCGTTCACACGCAACACGTACTTCGACGTGATGGAGAGCATCGCGCAGACGGCGTATGGCCAGTATCCCGGCGAGCGAAGAAGAATGCCCACGCTGATTCCGGTGATGTAGGAGCTAGCGAGGTTTGGCCACTTATGCAGAAGCAGACGGCCAAGCACGAGTTCGCAGGCCATCGCGGAGACAATGGCGAGGACCGTCTTCTGGTAGCTTTCGAGGATTCCGAATGAAAGATGGCCGACAAGCAGAATGAGCGTGATGAAGATCGGCGGAAGATAGGGATTAAGGCGACTGGAAACAGGTGTCCATCCCCTAAAGAGGGACCCGTCTGCGGACTCCGCCGTTTTTGTCTGCGATTGCATCGTCGGCTGGCTCATTGTGGCTCTTCAATCGTATACAGTTTGTCGGGCGTGAGCGAGTCGAGAGTTTGCACCTTTCCGGACGGCCAGCGGATGACGGCACTCTTGATTTGCGGATCCTTGCCAAGACCGAAGTGAAGCCGGCGATCATTCTGCGCAGAAAACCCGCTGCCGCCAGAGACTTCCTGAAGCTGCTTTTGATCGTTCCAGGCGAGCTCGACTTCTGCGCCAATTGCGCTGCGATTGCTCTTCGATCCTCTGAGATCGAATTCAATCCAATGATTCCCAGGTGCGACGGTGTTCTTGTAGAGAAGCAGCGGGCCGCGCTGATTGGCCACCACGATGTCGAGAACGCCGCGATTCCACAGGTCGGCCATCGCAACAGCGCGTCCGTCATACGTATCGGTGACGCCAATGGCCTGCGCGACATCGACGAATTTTCCGGCTCCGTCGTTCAACCACACGTGCTTCTGCTGGTATCCGGAAAGACTTCTTCCGTCCATCGCCGGCCAATCCTTTGCGTCTCCGATAATCGCGGAGTTACCGCCCGCGATCTTCGTGAAGTCGTACCAGTAGCTTCTGGTGCGATCGAGCGAAACATAGCCGTTCGTGAGGTAGAGGTCGAGCGTGCCATCGTTGTTCAGATCGCCGAATTGCGCACCAAAACTCCAGCCTCCCAGCTCGATCCCCATATCGCGTGCCAGATTCTCAAACGACACCGTGTGCGCCGGAGTGCCCTCTTTGGGCACCCATAGATTGTTCCCCTGAATCAGCGCACCATTTTCTGAAATATTCGAGACGTATACAGCGAAATGTCCATCGTTGAGAATATCGCCGAAGGCCACATTCATTCCGCTCTTGGGCGCAAAGCCCACGCCCGTCTGTTCGCCAGCTTCATGGAATCGCTTCCCGTCATTCAGATAAAGTTCTGACACTCCATAATCATTCGCAATAAAAAGATCAGGATGCCCTGTTCCCCGTAAATCGGCGGCTGAGGCAGCCAGCGCCCAACGTCTGCTGTTGATGCCGACCTTCGCGCTGACTTCTTCAAATCTGCCGTTGCCGAGATTGCGAAAAAGATATTTCCGGCCCCCGTTTGTCGCGTACTCAAAACTGTCCGGCATCATGCGGGTCGATTTCAGATGCCATAGATCAACATCCTCCGGGTAATAACCGCCGACAAATAAATCAAGAAGCCCATCGCCATCGTAGTCAAACCAGACTGCCGTGTTGGCGTTGATCCATGGCGGCAATCCAGCCTGCTCACTCACTCGAGTGAAGCCGTGTCCGTGATCGTTGTGAAACAGCTCCGGCCTTCCCCACTTGATCAGAAACAGATCCTCATAGCCGTCGTTGTCGTAATCGCCCCACACCGCACCCATTGAGACGCCTGTCCCCGGCTGATTCACATCCGCGACACCAAGTTCCTCGGCCACATCCTTGAATGTGCCGTCGTGCATGTTGCGATAGAGATGATTCTTGCTGCCCTCTTTGCTGTTGGTCACATAGATGTCCGGCCAGCCATCGCGGTCGAAGTCGACAATGCTTACCGAAGCGCCCATCGAAGCGACTTCCGGCATAATCGGATTCAGCTTCGCATCAAGCGTGGGAGCCTGATGCACGAAGTCGATGCCCGCAGCGTGGGAAACTTCTTCGAGATAGAAGCCGTGGCGCGCGAGAGCTGCATGCAGGTCGAGCATGGTATGCGCAGCAAGCGTGCGCTGCGCCAATCGCCACCGCATGATGGCGGGAGTCGCCAGCAATCCGGCAAAGAAGATGCTCACTGCAATGCGAGCCCACGGAATTTTCTTCATTTGCTCTCCTGGCTCCTCAAAGCATCTTCAAAGATCTCTGGCGACACGTACCGCGTCTGCCAGGTTTGCCAATCATCGGGATGATGCCTGTACACCCACTCATCCTCAAGCCGGCCCGGCGGAACGTCATAGACTTGTCTTGCGTGATATGGATACGGCAGCACAGTCGCCGAGAAAGTCGAGTTGTAATCGCCGTCCTTGATCCAGCCATCGCCCGCGAGAACATAATCTCTCACGTAGCCCGGAGGAGGAGGCGGAGGTGCGGCGAAGCGCAAAGCCAGCTCATCGCCGGCATTCATGATCACATAACGATCGTCAGTCTGCGAAAGAAGCTCGCGCACGTCGCCAAAGCGCGTGTAATAGCCGCTCAGATCGCGCCAGATCTGCGTCGTCGCGGCAAGATGGTTGTAGTCGGGAATCTCCGGCGAGGATGGATTGGCCTGGTGAATCAGGGAGTAACCCCGGTAGTGCAGATCCGCCGTCGCCGGAGCGAGCTGGGTGATTTTGAGCGGCGTAGCCGGCACACCCACAGCCCATTCGATCGCATCCCAATACACTTCGAGGTTCGTGCGCAATCGCACCTTGTGCGGCAATCCTCCGGTAAAGAGGCCTGTGAGATCAATGAGGCATGTCTTGTTACGCCCGGCAGGAAACCCCAGATTGCTCTTCGCAACCCGCCAACCGCCGTGACCGTCGGGGACCTCAAGACTCAGCGGGCGTGGTGCATCATGATGTCCCTGGCCCATCGCGATGTTGAGGGACGAGTCCGATGGATGCAGCCAGCCCGTCGCGACCAACCACAGTGGGCCGGAAGTCGGAATATCTGTGCCGAGATCAATTTCTACGAAGTGATCGCGCGTAACGCCCTGATATTGACCTCGCCCGAATGTGTCGAGATACTTGCCATCAACCGCTCGAAGAATCTCAGTGACATCTTGACCGTTGTCGTCAACCGCGTGCGCAATCAGATGGGGTGTCTCGACCGCAGTCACCGCGAGCTTCACCGGAGGTACGACAAACCGCTCGTCCGTGAAGATTTCCGTCCCCGAAGGATGATCCACCGTCATGAGCCGCAGCGAATCGTAGTAATACGTCTCCCAAAGTTCACCGGTAATGCGAAGATCGTAGAAACCGTCGCGAGGCTCAAGCTGATCGCGGCCAATCTTGTACCACTCTTCCGTGGCCGCGACGCGTGCCGGGCCGATCGCATTGATGCGCAGCCCAATCGCCGAACCCCATGGCACCGTGTCCTTCACAAATTGCATGGCATGGCCATTCCACGCGAAGAGATACGGGCAAGAGCCTTTCAGTCGCTGCTCAGTCAGGATCGGCTGATCGGCCTTCAGAGCGAACTCGGCGCGCACCGAACCATTGGGCCACACGATGCGCGCCACATCGACGCCCGTCTGCTCTCCAAGCCCAAAGTGCAGCTCTGGACTTGTAATGGATTGCTTCTGCGGGAGAAGCCCCGAGCGAATCTCGATCTCGCCTCCTATGCCAAACGAATTCACCCTCTGATCCCCGGTCGTCTGACGGGCGCGCGGCCGGATGGTTTGCCAATGATAGCTTTTCGTCCCGTGATTGACCGCCTGCAGTGCCTGGCCTGACTCGGAAATCGCGATTAGGTCGAGGCGTCCGCTGCCGCGCAAATCGGCTGCGGCAACGGCGATCGAACGATCAATCGTCTTGGCGAGTTGCTGAAATTTGCCGCCATCGCCCTGCAGCCAAAGCGCCGGCGCTTGCGCCGAAGATGCTGAATAAGCCATCAGATCGATAGCGCCATTGTTGTCGAAGTCCCCGACCTTGATTCGCAGATCGCCGCCGAGCAGATTCTGCGGGATGACAGCTCCATCCAACGTCAAGGCCGTCCAGCCTCCGCCCTCACTCTTGATATTCATCGCACGCACGCTCCCGTCCGGCTTTACGATGAGAAGACAGAGTGGACCGGAGTGATCGGCGTCGGCCACAGTGACGGCCTTCGCATTGGCCGATTCCGCCGGGACGGCCACTTCGCGGAAATTGCCCGAGCGTTCGTTCAGAAACACATGCAGATGATCCGCGCTGTCGATCATCGCTGCATCAGGGTTGCCATCTCCGTTGAAATCTGCCCAGGCAAATTGTCGAATCCCGTCGACACCATGGAATGGATAGATCGGGAGAAACGTCCCATCGCCGTTGTTACGAAGCACAACGGGCAGACCGCTTGCCTGTCCCATCACCACGTCGAGATCGCCGTCTGCTTCGATATCAACCGCCCACGCTCCGGTGTACGCGGCGTTGACGACTTTCGCAGGCAGTTTAGTAGCAGCGGTTACATCGGTGAAGCGGTCGGGTTTGTCCTGGCGGAAAAAGCGAACTCCGCCCGCGCCGGCAAGTACGAAATCGGTCTTGAAGTCGTAGTTGAAATCCAGTGGCAGAACGCTGTCTGGCGAAGGCGCACTCTTGCCGCCGGGGAACGGGAGCTTCGCGCCTGAGGACAAGAGAACTTCATGCCCATTCGCGGCCGCAATTGTCGGCACGCCATTCCCATCGAGCGAGACGGTTCCAATCCAGTTCCACTTTTCACTCCCCAACAATGCTACCGGCTGCACAGCAAAGTTCAACCCCATGTCGGGCGCGGCAGGCGCAAATGCCGGCGTCTGCAGCCGCACAAAATGGGTGAAGGGCTGAGCCTCGTCGCCCGGCTGCGGTCTCAGTTGTAAAAGATCTGCACGGAACTCGGGCACGCGCATCAAAACGTTGCGCAGAAAAATCGATCGCGTCGCGGCCAATCTTGGATCCGGCCCGTTCGCTGCGGCCTTCAAGGCGTCAAGCTGCTGCTTCACTTCCGCGGGCCACAGGCCAGACTGCGAATTCACCTTCGCGATGGCGCCGCGCAAACCCGCCACGTCGCCGCGCTTCGCCGAAATCCGGCACTCCTCAAGAAGCGCAGCGAGATTATTTGGATCGGCAGTGAGAAGTTGCTCGATGAGATTCTGAAACTCTGCTTCGCTGTGCTCATCCCCTTGCCGTTCCACCTCCGACGCAAGCAGATAGATCGCGCGAAGGTTTTTCGGACTGCTCTTGACGGCCTCTCGCAACTTCGCAATAGCCTGCGTCGAGTTACCTCGATCGCTTTCAAGCAGACCTTGCAGGTAGAACACGCGATCGTCGTCCTTATCCAGCGAAAGAGCGCGATCGAACCGCTGTGCAGCAACGTCGAAGTTCCGTTGGCGCAGTGCCAGAATGCCCCAGTTTGCCCACCCGGCCGGTTCGGCAGGCACGAGCTTCGTTGCATCCCCAAGCTTGGCATCTGCGCGCACATCGTCTCCAACCTGCAGCGCGGCCAATCCAACATAAAACGCCGCTACAAAATCCGAGTACGTCGTCGAAGAAGGGTCCGGCAGCCTCTCGCCCCGGCGGCATCCGGCAAACGCCAGCGAAGCAGCCAGAAACAACGCACCCCATCGCCGTATTCGGCAGCGGTCTCGATCATCGAAGCACAAAGGGGGAAGATGGGCTGCCGCGATTTTCATTGCACATTCATTCTGACCGGTTCAACATGCAACCCGCAACGGCCACTTCTCTCAGTACGCTCTACGGTCCCATCTATGAGCAATGGAACCTCACCGGGCCGATCCAGAGCCGCACAGAACAGGCAGCTTGCGAAACCTCCGCCAACCATTCAAACACGCGAACAAAGGAGAGAGAGTCGATGTTCCGATTGAGGTGTGCATCCATCGTCCGATGGATGCCATCTCGAAT
Organism: uncultured Acidobacteriaceae bacterium; assembly: GCA_963745845.1. GTDB lineage: Bacteria > Acidobacteriota > Terriglobia > Terriglobales > Acidobacteriaceae > Telmatobacter. The sequence goes on from CAVUZE010000008.1 coordinate 3,248,401, forward strand.
GCGCTCCGTTACAGTGGGACAGCTTTCCCCACTTCCCTTGCTGGAGCAGATTTTTTGCGAAACATCAGAATTGCAACCCTGGTTCTACTTGCCATCAGCGCAGGATCGACTCTGCCCGCGCAGGACAACTTCTTTTCGCAGTGGGAAAAGCGCACCACACAAACGCAGTCGAGGCAGCCGTCGTGGTCTGTCCCTGTCATGGCGCCCTACCCGATGCTTGTCCAGGTGCTTCGTGCAGACTTCACCCGCCAAGTAACGCCCGCGCTGACTGACACGTGGAACTATGGGGGCAGCCGCGGATTGAATTTAATCCCTGGCTTCAACAGCGAAATCGATTTCTACTATCCGCCCTACATCCAGCACAACTCCAGCGCTAAGGACGGTTTTGGCGACGTAGCGTTCCTCTACAAATATCGCATGTTCTCGCGCAATGAGAGGAGCGGAAACGCCATGATCAGCGCGCAACTTAGCGCGACTATCCCCACCGGGAGTTACAGCAATGGCAGCACTGACGCATCCTTGTCACCAACACTGCTGGCCGGGAAAGGATTCGGCAAGTTCGATGTGATCTCATGCCTCGGGGGAACTTTGCCTACCGGCGACATCGCGAAGTTGGGGCGCATGGTGGCATGGAACACGGTGGCGCAGTACAAGATTCACAAGTATTTCTGGCCTGAGATTGAAGACAATGCAACCTACTTCTTCGGCGGAAAGAACGGCGGGAAGATGCAGAATTTTCTCACGCCTGGAATCACAGTCAGCAAAATCAAGCTGCATCCGAGTGATGAAAGAAGCAGGTTCGCCATTGCCTTTGGAGGCGGAGAACAGATTGCGACATCCCAGCTCCATACCTATAATCACAACCTTGTTTTTACCTCGCGCCTGCTCTTCTAGGGCCGTCTTCCCGCGACTCAGAGAATGCGGCGAGCAGCCCTGCAAGCCCGATACTCTGAACGTGTACAGTCTCCACCTTTTGATGGAGGCATCCGCGCAAAGTCTCGAATAGCATCCACGTTGAAGCGGGCTCCCCACAACTTCCCCATCAAGGAGATCGAACGGATGCAAGTACCCGTCTGGCTGCGTCCCGCTCTCTTTATCATCGCACTCTTGCTCATCTGGGAGATTGCGGTGCGGATGCATCCAGGCCTGTTACTTCCCGGTCCCATCGGCGTCCTGGCTGGCTTGTTAGAGCTGCTGCAGCATGGCCTCCTGCTTAAGTACGTTGTCGCTTCGCTCTTCCGCGTGACGTGGGGATTTGTGCTGGCATGCGTCACGGCGATTCCATTAGGGCTCGCGCTCGGCTGGTACCGGCGCGGGGAAATGGCGTTCAATCCGCTGAGCCAAATCTTCCGTCCGATCTCGCCGCTGGCCTGGATTCCCATCGCAATTCTCTGGTTCGGTGTCGGTGACCTTTCTTCAATCTTTCTGATTTTCATCGGGTGTTTCTTTCCTCTCCTGCTCACGTCGATGAGCGCCGTGCATAACATCCCCGCGGTCTACATTCATGCAGGACGCAATTTTGGCCTGTCTTCGGCAGCCTTTGTCGCCAGGGTTCTCTACCCGGCCGTCATTCCGCAGCTTCTGGTGGGAATGCGCATCACCCTTGGCATTGCGTGGCTGGTCGTGGTGGCGGCAGAGATGATCGCGGTGAACTCCGGACTCGGCTTCCTTATCGTGGACGCGCGCAACGCCGGAAATCGCTACGATTTGGTCGTTGCCGGCATGGTCGTCATTGGTGTGATCGGTCTCTTACTCGATTTAGCCATGCGCTCACTCGAGCGAATCAAGTCCTTTCGCTGGAGGTCGTCGGAAGACTAGTGTCTCTTGCACAAACAGCCATAGCGCCGCTTAAAGACGCCTACAAACTACGGGCTTCGCAGCTCGGCATGATCTATCGCGCCGACGGCAAGAGCGTCGCAGCGCTCGAAGATATTAACCTTGATATCGCGGACGGAGAATTCATCTGTCTCGTTGGACCCTCCGGATGCGGAAAATCCACGCTCCTGAACACAATGGGCGGTTTCCTCTCGCCAACCTCCGGGTCGGTCACCATCGATGGAGAACCGGTAACCGGCCCCGATAAACGCCGCATCCTCGTGTTTCAGGAGAGAGGCGTTTTTCCGTGGTTGACGGTCGAGGGGAATATTGGCTTTGGACTCTCGCAGCTTTCCCGCGCAGAGCGCGAGAGCCGGATCGCTCACTATGTCCAGTTGGTCCGTCTGCAAGGATTTGAACACTCGTATCCGTCCGACCTCTCCGGTGGCATGAGGCAGCGCCTCCAAGTTGCCCGTGCGCTCGCGGTGAATCCCGACATCCTCTTCCTCGACGAGCCGTTTGGCGCTCTCGATTCGATCACACGCGTGATCATGCGCGGCGAGCTTCTGCGCATTTGGCAAACCGAACGGCGCACCATTGTCTTCGTAACCCACGACATCGATGAGGCTGTGCAGCTCGCCGATCGTGTGGTCGTGCTCAGCTCTCGCCCGGCCCGCATCCAGGAAATCCTCAACATCGATATTCCCCATCCTCGCAACATCAGTTCGCCGCGCTACCTGGAACTCCGTGACGAACTGCTCAAACAGATCGGACTGGCCTACGAGATATGAGCGAGCTCAAGAGTCCACGCGCATGGGAGAGGTTCTTCTGGCCGATTGCAGCCGCCGCGCTGTTACTCTGCTCCTGGCACTTGGCCGTCCTGTGGACAGGTACGAGGGTCTTCCCGTCGCCGTTTAGTGTCGAGAGAGGAATCTCCGAGCTGTTGCACAAACATGTCTTGTGGGCTGATATCGCCGATTCCCTACGCCGCGTAGCCGTGGGTTACGGAGCCGCGGTTTTGGTCGGCATTCCGCTGGGCCTGTGCCTGGGATGGTTTCCTGCCGCGAATCAGGTGATCAATCCGCTGCTGCAACTCCTGCGGCCGATCAGCCCCATCGCGTGGATCCCGGTCGCCATCATCTTCTTCGGCATCGGCGATCCGGCCGCCATTTTCCTGGTCTTTCTCGGATCGTTCTTTCCCATCGTGGTCGCCGCTGTGGGAGGCGTCTCGAGCGTTCCGCTCATCTTCCGCCGCGCCGGGCGCAACTTCGGACTCTCAAACTTTGAATTACTACGAAAGATCGTCTTTCCTGCTGCGCTACCGCAGATTCTCATCGGGCTGCGCATTGCCCTTGGCATCGCGTGGCTGGTCGTCGTCGCTGGAGAAATGATCGCGGTCGACTCGGGCCTCGGCTATCTCGTCATCGACTCGCGTAACTCCGGCAAACGGTATGATCTCGTCGTTGCCGCGATGCTCATGATCGGCCTTTTGGGTCTCATCCTTGATCTCGCATTTCGACGCCTGGAGAAGATGAAGTCGGTCCGCTGGGGGTTCAGAAATGCAACTTAGAACCAGGGCAATCCTGCTGGTCGTTGCGTGGCTGGTGCTGATTTCAGCGCTCCATTCGTATCTCAACGTGAACTGGGCCGCGGTCCTCAACGACTACCGTCCGATCGAGAAACGCAAGATCATTGTGGCCTATCTCCCCGTCACTTGCCAGCTGACTTGTCCCGTGACCGACTACATCTCGAAGTACTCGAAGTCGGGCGAGGAGTTTTTGCCCAGGATGTTCCAGGGATTTCCGGAGATGAAAGAGGCTCTCATCTCCAATCGCGTGCAGGCTGCTTTCATCGTCGCTCCCATGGCGCTTGCACTCAAATCCCAGGGAGTGCCCATCAAGGTTGTGTATCTAGGACATCGTTACGGCAGCGCGGTGGTGGTGCGCAAAGACGGCCCGATCAAGACATTTGCCGACATGCGTGGCAAGACGATCGCGATTCCCAGCCGCTTTTCGGATGAGCGCCTTTTGCTTTTCCGCGCAATGAAAGTCTGGGGCATCAAGCCGAACGAAATCAAGATGCTTGAGATGGCGCCCCCCGATGTCTCTGGCGCACTCGCCGCCCATGCCATTGACGCTTTCGTCATGGGCGAACCGTTTCCTTCGCAGGCCGAGATGGCTGGCTATGGCCGCGTACTCTTTCAGGCTCGTGAATACTGGCCGGATTACATGTCTTGCATTTTGGTCGTACGCCAAGACCTGATCGATCGCCGGCCCGACATTGTGCAGGTATTGGTCGATGGCATCGCGCGTTCGGGGTTGTGGCTCGACAAGAGCAAGCCGCATCGCGAGCAGGCAGCCGACTTTGTCGGGCGCTTCTACTACAACCAGAAACCGGCTCTGCTGCGCTGGGCGTTGACCAAGCTGATGGATCGCGTAGTTTACAGCCCGCTCGCTCCACGAAAGGCGGACTTCGACCTTGTGCGCGACATGATGATTGAAACCGGCGTCCTGAACAAGAAGCTCGAGTTCAGCGAATACACAGATACGCGCTTTTCTGAGAACTCCAGCCTTGAAACACCTTGGAGATACGAAGCAGCAACCGGCTCGGCCCAGTAGCCGAGCGAAAATCGCAAACATTCGCCAGGAGAAACACATGTTCCGCAGACAGTTCATGCAGATCGTCGCCCTTACCAGCGTAGGCGCGCTCAACCCGGTCGAATCGATGGCCGCTGGCGCGCGCACCACCGCGGTCTTCCAGGTCAAAGGGTTTACTTGCATCACGTGCGCGGTTGGTCTCGATACACTGCTCAGCAAAGAGAAAGGGATTGTTTCGAGCCGTTCCACCTATCCTGAAGGAAAAGTCACAGTCGTCTTCGATCCGAAAGAATGTTCCGAAGAGACGATCCGAAGATTTATCGCGGAGATGGGTTTCTCCGTCGTCAGCAGCCACTCCGCCTGAGCATCAAAGGCGATTTACACACGAACAAGGACAACCACCATGAAAAGCTGCGCCGCATTGTCTCAAGAGTTGATTCAACTGCTGCACCTCGAGCAGCCGCCCGTCGCGATTGCATTCAGTAACGCACAACCCGAGGGAGTCGTGCCGTACAAAGGCCAGGCGCCGGCGGGCTGCCGGTTCTGGCAGGATGCGGCAACATCGACCTTTACTACTTCCGCGCGCGACCATGAATTGTGCGCCATCGGCGTGCACACTCACAATCTTCAGACGTCTCCAGCGCAACAGAAAGACCTGATGGACGCACTCAAGGTCTTCGCCGACCTTGGCTACGTCCGGCCGGAAGATGTTCCTCAGATTCCCGTCTTGAAAAAGCAGCCCAAGTATGTCACCTATGCGCCGCTCGCCAAATCGCCATTGCCTCCCGACGTGATTCTCTTGTTTGTTCGCGCGGATCAAACGCTGATCCTTTCTGAAGCAACGCAGCAGCTCGAAAACGAGAACGCCCCCGCGATGGGGCGGCCCGCCTGCGCGGTCGTGGCCCAGGTCATGAACACAGGGCGCCCGGCAATGAGTCTTGGTTGCTGCGGCGCACGCGCTTACCTGGACTGCTTCACGAATGAAAACGCGATCTTCGCCATTCCGGGCTCAAAACTCGAAGCGTATGTCGATCGCATTCGGACTCTGACGAAGGCGAATAGCGTATTGAGTCAGTTCCATCGCCTTCGGCGGACTCAGATTGCCACTGGAGACCGCCCGAGCATCGAGGAATCGCTCGCGGCGTTTGCGGGCCAGTCGTGAGGGACTGGGGACTGGTACCCTTCTCCCCGGACTCTGGGCAGAAGTTCCGCTTTTTCATGGCATTGGCGACAGTCAGTCGTGGCAAAGTCCTATCAGCAAAGAAGTTATCCGCAGAGTCCTTTCAGGATTGGAGTTAGAGGGCAGTGATCAGTTGGCCGGTTGTCAGTGATCGGCTCTCAGCCTTCGGCTTCCAGCGCTTTTCCCGTTTTCATTGTGCGACGGAAGGGGCTCATTCTTCGCAATCCTGTGTATAATATTCGCTCTTTGTTCGCCTATACTGTTGCGGTGTGGAACCTGCCTGCATCCGGCGTTTGCGACTACACGATCCGCTGCAAGGGCTGTGGCGAGAACATCCCCGCTCCGGTGCAGACGATGCCTGACACCTGGATCGTCGCCGATTGTCCCCTCTGCGGGGAGAGACGACGCTACCTGCCTCCGGACATCTTCCGTGGACGCTTGTCGTACAAAATTGCGATGGGACGCAAGCCGGTGCGGTCAGTGACGAGGCTGCACTGATGTCCTGTCCTAGAGGTCCTCGGCATCAAACCGAAAATGAAAAAAGCAGATTCTTCGCTCACCACCCCCGAACTCTGCCCCCCAAGAGCAAGGACCGCTTTTTGGGCCCCCGGGGAAACCGTTCGGGGCCCCGTTTGCTCAGAATGACACCGTCGTCTTATGTTGTGAATTTCAGGGGACCGGACACCTTATGGGCGAGATGAGACGCGCGATTGCGCGCGAGGATGAGCAGCGACGGAAGCAGGACAGGTTTGCATCAACTGTCGTCATCGCTGCCGCGATCATTGCCGCCGTGCGGTTGGTGCGGGAGGACATCAGCGGCCCGTCGCCGAAGCTGACCTCCACGATTGCGGACAGTGTATCGCTGGCGAGGGCGATTCTGGAAAGAGTTGTACGGTAAGTCCTCTTGAGAATCTACACATACCCATCTCATAGCTTCAGATGTTTCAGGAATCGCTTCAGAGCCTTATTGTCCGCGAGCCTCTCCGGTGGGATTTCATTCCCGAACAGGTTCGTAGATCTCGAAAAGGAAAACGCAAGACCATGCCCATCCGGTCCTGAACGGACGACTTGCGTCAGGACGGCGATCCAGTCTTCCCTCCCGGCGGCACTGTCCCTTTGCAAGGTCATGGGGATCACGCTTCCAGGCAACCAGCGTTCATCGTCGACAATGTACATTCCGCTGGAGCTTATGTTCCCAACTGAACAGGCCTTTGGAGTCCCGCTCGTCCAGTAATAGGCGACCAGCCCCGGGAGAGAATATCGCTTCGCGGGATTAGTGGTCAGCCACCGAAGCAAGCGGGACATCCATGAAACCTTGCTCCGGGCCGGAGATTCAGATTCCACGGTGTCCTCCATCTGTTTTATCCGCGCCGCAGGGGGGAGCCCGTTTGAAGTCCACTGGCGCGTCGTATGAGCGATCGAGAGTTGGTGTCGCTATTGGAGCACAGGCAGACTGACAGAGGGTCAAATTTTTGGGTTCCGGTCGGATCGTGTCCTAATCGAAAGTCACTACTCAATTGATACTTCCTGTTCTCGCCTGGCAACCGGACCTTGGCGGCGTGCCGCCGGACGGGAGACGGGCGCAATGGGGACCGTTGTGTCCCTGGCGAGCGCGATTCTGGGAGCCCCAGTCAGGAACCGATCGTTCGCTGCACTCTGACGCCCGCGAGGCGTTGCGCCCATTGCTGGACGGTTTCCGCAGGAATTTTTTCGAGGGATAGAATTCTGAAGGGGCGCAAACCTGATTGCGCAATCCCTTCAAAACCTCATGTCACGAGGTCCTTCTCTGAGCTGTCCGGTGCGTTTTCCCGTGATCCTCCTGACCGTCCTCCTCACGGCGGCGGCTGGCGCTGCGTCTGGGAACCCGCTCCTGGTTCATGCGGGACTGCCAGAGGGCGGGAGCGCTGGCCCGGAGGATATTCCGGACGGACCGTCCCGAGTTCTCGCGACAGGTGACTTCAACGGGGATGGCATTGCCGACATCGTGGAAACGACACTGCCGGGCGGAGACGACTCGGGTCCTCATCCTCTCATCGTCTTGCTTGGCAAGGCAGACGGCACGTTCGTGCCAGTGGCTTCAACCAACGTGGTTGGCGCGGATCCCCGGGCACTGGTCGTTGGCGACTTCAATGGGGACGGCAATCTCGACGTGATTGCAGGAGACGGCGATGGCTCGCTCGTGGAGTTCCTTGGCGACGGGAGGGGCAATCTGTCTCGCGCAGGAAGAATTGCCACGCTGGGGTCCGTCGTGTCCATCGCGGTGGGCGACTTTACTCACGATGGCCACCTCGATCTTGCCGTCTCGGATGTCGAGTCGAACACCGCTGCAATCCTGCTCGGCGCCGGCGACGGTTCGTTTCGGCAAACTTGGTCGTTTCAGTTGCCGAGAACGGGAACCGAGTTTCATTTAGCGACCGCAGACTTCAATAAGGACGGAATTCCCGATCTCGTGATCACGAGTGGGGATGACGGCAACTACGAAGTGATGCTCGGCAACGGCAACGGCACATTCACCTACGCGCCGAGGCTCAGCCACCTCAAGGATCCCAATTCCTATTGCCCAACCTGACGCGCGCCGCATCTCAGGCATGTTCGGCAACTGAGTTCACGACGCAAAATGAGCGCCTGCTATCTCAGAGAATCCCCGGCAGCGCCGATCAGAAGGCGATTCCTTGCGTTCTCGCATCGGCGAGGCGTTTTGCCCATTGCCGGACGGTTTCCGCTTGAAGAGGCTTATCCCTGAATTGGCATGCGGCGAGTTGCACAGCGAAGTTGCCCAGCGTGGAGCTTTCTGGATCGCCGATCTCGACCGGCAGGCCGGTTCGCTGCGCAGTCAGCCGCGTCAACAGCTGGTTCAGCGCGCCACCACCGAGGATATGGATGCGTTCCAGCTTCTCGCCTAACATCTGACCGAGGCCGCTGAGCGCCGAAACGTACCTGGCCGCAAGGCTTTCGAAGATCATTCGCGCAAACGCAGGCTCATTGCCTGAGCAGTCTTCGATCGTCGCGCAACCGCACTGACGCAGCTGTTCGTTCAAGCGCGCGGGCATGTCGTCGTCCAACAGCAACGAAGGCGCATCCACCGGAACAATGCCTTGAGAATCGTCACGGAGTGCGGCCTCGGCAATAAGTTTCTCCACCGTCCACGGCCGGCCGGCTCTGCGCCAGCTTTCGAGGCACTGCTTCAGAATCCACATGCCGTTGACATTGGTGTGAAAGCAGAAACCTCCGCAAGCCGCGCCTTGACTCGTGAACCCGGCCCGCATCGCCTCTTGCGTCACGATCGGTTTCTCAATCAGCGTGCCGACCAGCGACCACGTTCCCGAGCAGATGTAGGCCGTCTTGTCCAGCGCGGAGGGAATGCCCGCAATGGCCGAAGCGGTATCGTGACATGCCGGCACAATCAGCTCGGTTTCACGAAAGGCATCGAGCTCGGCGAGCGGCCCCTTCAGTTTCCCAACAACCGTCCCCGCAGGCACGATGGGCGGGAGAGCAACGGCAGGCAGGCCGAGGCGTGTGAGCAGCGGCTGAGACCAGTCCCCGGTGGCAAGATCGACGAGGCCGGTGTGCGTGGCGTTGGTGTATTCGGCAACGCGACGGCCGCCGAGCCTCGAGAGAACGTACTCGGGCAGATTGATCCAAGGGCGTTCTGCCAGTTGTGGAGCGTCGGCCAAAAGCTGATACACCGTGTTGATGCGCAGAGGTTGCGCGCCCGTCCTGGCAAACATTTCTTCCGGAGGGACGATCCGATCCGCGGCTTTCTTTGAAGCGATGGTTCGCTCATCGCGATAGCAGAATGGCGCGGCCAGTGCTTCCCCGTCCACACCAAGCCGCACATAATCGACAGCCCAGCCATCTACCGCGATAGAGGCAATCCCTTCCGGCGCCTCATTGGCAGCTTTGCGAAGGCCTTCCTCCAATCCACCGAGAATCGTGTCGAATCGCCAACGCAACGAGCGGTCGACATGGACGGGCCCATTGGGGATGCGGTGGATCAGTTCGATTGCAGGGCGTCCATCCTGCCAGCGCAAGAGAGACACGCGGCAGCTTTCCGCCCCCAGATCAACTGCGATGCGTGCGCGCCCTGCCGGTTCCGCGGATTGCACGAGTTTTTCCGATTGCCTGCCCGATGGGCTCACCGCAAGAACGCCTCGGATAAGCCGCCATCCACCGGAATCAGGTGGCCAGTCGTGCAGCGGGATCGCGGGCTGGCAAGGAACAGAATGGCCTCCGCGCAGTCGGCCGGATCGATGGGTGTGTGCGTCAGCGTTCGCTTCGCGTAGAAGTTTGCCAGCAATTCGCGAAGTTCTTCGTCCTTCATCGAATCGTCGAAGGCAATGCCATACTTCGTCAGCGACGCGCGCACACGATCGCGCGGAAACATCGTCGAGCCTTTCACCACGGTCGCCGGCGAGATGGCGTTGACTCGGATCTTCGGCGCAAGACCCACGGCAAGCTCGCGTACAAGGTGACTGAGCGCGGCCTTGCTTACGTCATACGCCTCGCTGCCTCGCTTCGGGACCACGGCGTTGGCCGAGCTTGTAAGCACAATCGAGGTGTCGAGCCCCTGAGCCGCGAAGATCTTTGCGACCTCGTCACAGAGGAGATAATTTGCCGTGACATTGATGTCGAGCGTGGTTGCCCATTGCGCTTCCGTGATGACGCCGTCGGGTGACGACGGGAACATCGCGGCCGTATTAATCAGGATGTCGATGCCGCCGAATGCTGCAATCGTTGCGCTGAGCGCTTTGCCAATGGCATCGCGGCTGCGGATGTCAATAGACGTCGATGCGACGAATTCCTTCGATGAGATCTTCGCTAATTCGTCGGCCACGCTGAACGCAGACGCAGTATCGCGGTCGGCGACCATCACGTGAGCGCCACGCGCGGCGGCCAGCAACGCAACCGCACGGCCGATGCCGCTTCCCCCTCCGGCAACCAGAACGATGGAACGACTTAACTCCTTCTCCGCAGGCTGGCGCCGGATTTTCGCTTCTTCCATCGCCCAATACTCAATACGGAACGCCTCGCTCAGCGGCATGGCTACATAGTTTGTGAAGACCTTGAACGATGCGGGATCCATCCCTTGACCGCACTGCGGCACCACGCTCGTTTTCGTTCCTGAATCCTCTCCATCCTGGAGCAGGCTGGCGCCTTCCATGACATGGATCGCATTTGTGTAGAACTCGCCGGTGATGCGCGCCTCGGTCTTCGATTTGCCGAAACTGAACATGCCCAGCCCCGGAATCAGCACGATGGATGGACTGGTATCGCGGAGAGCCGGAGAGTCCGGCTGCGCGTGCTCGATGTAATAACGCCGATATTGCTCGCGATATTCGGCAAGCGAGGCTTCAATGCTGCTCTTGAGCGCACCCACGTCTTCGCCATCGTTCCAAGGCACAAAGAGCGGCCGAATCTTTGTTCGAATAAAGTGGTCGGGACAACTTGTGCCGAGAAAGGACAGGTCTTTCGCGTGCGGCGAATTCACGAATTGCAGTACGTCCTCGGAATCACTGAAACTCGCGACCCAGCGCCGTTGCGCGCTGACTCGTCCGCGCAAAAAAGGCAGAACCTCGACGGCGAGCTCCTTGCGATTTGGTCTCGCTTTGACAGCGGTCCCTCCGAAACGGCTTTCTCCTTTACGATTGCCATGATTCGCAATGAACTGGCCAAGATGGTCGATCACCGTCAGCGTGTTCACATAGGACTCGCGCTGCGTTTCTCCCCAGGTAAAGAGCCCATGCCCGCCGAGCACGATTCCATCGCAATCCGGATTCTCTTCGACCGCGCGCTTCATCATCATGGCCAGCTCAAAACCTGGACGCTGCCATGGAATCCAAATCAGCTTGTGATGAAACTCGCGGTTGAACTCCTCCATCTTGGCTTGGCCATTCGCCGAAGCGGCCAGGGCAATGCCCCAATCGGGATGAAGATGATCCACGTGCGCAAAGGGCAGGAATCCATGCAGCGGCGTATCGATCGAAGCCGCAACCGGATTGTTGCGGAAGGCGCAGAGCGCGTACATCTCAACCATCGAATCTTCCGTTTCCTGGCCCTGGTAGAGATGCTCGAGCGCCAGCAGCTTTTCCTGGTAAAGAGTGGCGAATCCTGTCCGCTTGATACTTCCCAGGTCTCCGCCGCTTCCCTTTACCCAAAGCACCTTCACCGTCTGCCCAGTGAGCGGATCGATTTCGTCGATTTTGGAACTCGTGTTTCCACCGGCGAAGTTGGTAATGCGCAGATCTGACCCGAGCAGATTGGATCGATAGCGCAATAGCTCCGGCTCATCCAGTTTGCCGGCGACGGCTGGATCCCAGCGGTCTTCCAAGAATTTCAACGAGGGTGAAGCGACGGCTGCGAGTGTCATGGGTACCGCCTTGATAGGTTTGCAATCGGATTTACCCTACCACACACAAAATGCAATAGGGAATGTGTTTCTCTCACGAAATCAGTCATCGTTCCAGAATAATCGCCAAGTTTCGTGGAAAACTCCAAATCTAAGTTTTCGAAGTGGTAGCCAATTCGGCCAGCGTTTCTGGAGTCACGACATGATGCCGCACATAATTGTACGGCGGCACAATGTGTCCGCGAAGCAATGCGATTCCGATCTGGATCAGCCGCGGTCCGTAGGTCTCGGCACCATGGGAGACGGAACCGATGAGCGCGCTCGTTCCTTTTCGCATTTCGTCCAATACCTCGGGAATGCAGTCCTGTCCCACGATGGCGAAATCCTGTTCGCGACCAAACTGGCGCGCCGCATCCAGAACGCCAAGGGCACTTGAATCGGTGGAAGCAGCTACCACGATCCGTTGTCCCTTGCGATGGCGCAGAAATTCCGAGACGGCCACGAAACTGGGCTGCCGCATTCCGCGGCCGTCGAGCCGCAGATAATGGTCGGATGGAATCTTGCCGAGCCGCTCGCGAATTCCTTCGAATGCGCCTGCGATTCTGCTTTGCACAAAGCTCCCTGCCTCTGAGAATCCAATACCCAGCACCCAGTCGGCGGATCCCTTCCACTTGCTCGCGGCGTACTTGGCCAGCAGCACGCCTGCCTCATAGCCAACTTCAAAATTGTCGACGCCGAAATACGTCGCATTCGGGTGCGGCACATCGATCGCCACCAGCGGAATTTCGGCCTTCTTGAAAATATGCGCTACATGGGGCGCAACATGCTCCTCCACCTGAAACTCAAGCACCAAATCGACTCGTTGACGCACAAATTCCTCTGCGTTCTTGATTGCGACATCCGGATCGTAGCGATTATCCAGTTGCAGAAGTTCCACGCCGGCTGCCGCTGCAGCCGCAGTCATACTGGCGCTCACAGCAACCGAGAATGGCATTTCGGCACTCTGCGCTGCGAATCCGAAGCGAAGCCTTTTGGGTCGCGAGACAAGCCGGTACTGGCCACTCTGCCCTTGTGCGACGTACCCCCGATGCACCAGCGTTTTCAAGATCCGGTAGACGCTGGTCTTGGATATTTTGGTCTGCTGATAAACATCCTCCAGCGCGATTGGACCGCCGGTCTGCTCCAGAAGTTCCAGAACATCGAGAGCCTTGGAAAGAATCGGAATCAGATAGAGCCGTTTGAGTTTCGGTTTTGACAACCTTCCGTTCCTCCGTGTGCTCGTGGCTGCCTTTGACCTTGGGCTGATCCCAATTCTATGCGTAGGATGTGACCGAAGCGGTCTTACCACCTCGCTCCGCGCTGATGCGCGCGACATAACCGCTTTCCGCCAGCGCTGCCAGCGGATCCTCAGGCAATCCACGCATCTTCCGCCACCCGCGCAGCAGCGGCCGCACGTCCCGCCAGAATCCTCCTCGAAACAGTTCCTCTGCGGCCACCAGTTCGCATCGGTCCTGCAGCTTCTCAAGTTGCTCTCGGTCCACGAGTGCGGCCTTCAGCCATAACTCCTGCGCTGTCGCTACGGTCTGCACCATGGCTTCCATCTTGCCTTTCAGGTTGTGGCTCTGATCGATCATGAACGCAATCTGCGTCAACACCTTCGGCCCTGACAAATGAATCTCGTGAAAGATACGGAAGATCTGGTACGGATCGATCGAGCCGAGAGTAAGATCGTCATCGGCATAACGGCGATCGTTGAAATGAAATCCTCCCAGCAAGCCCGAATGCAATAGCCACGCAACGATCTGCTCGATGTTTTGCGCCGCATAGTGATGTCCTGTGTCAACGAGAACACGCGCTTGCGGGCCTGCCTTCGCAGCCAAGTGCGAGGCCATGCCCCAATCGGCTATATCGGTGTGATAGAAAGCCGGTTCAAAAGGCTTGTATTCGATCAGCAGTCTTTGATTCGGCCCGAGTTTCTCGTGCGTCTTATGCAGAGCCTCCTCAAGCCATTCGATTCGTTTGCGCATGCTCTGCGTACCGGGATAGTTCGATCCATCCGGAAGCCAGAGCGATATATCGCGCGATCCAAGCTTGCGTGCAATTGCAACCGAGTCGACCATGTACGCAATAGCCCGTTCGCGAATTTCCAGGGAGGGATTTGAGAGCGAACCGAACTTGAACTCCTGATCCTGAAACAGATTGGGATTGATTGACCCTGCCGCGACCCCGTGCTTGCTCACGAGACGATGCACAGTCTCGGCGTCGGCGATGCCATTGGGCAAATCCCATAGGACATGCAGAGCAAGAGTGGGCGTGACGCCAGTCAGTTTGTGCACTTGGCCCGCATCGCTGAATTTCTCTTCAAGCGTCGAAGCAGCCCCGGCCTGCAAAAACTTTCCGAACCGAGTGCCCGTGTTGGCAAATCCCCACGATGGGATCTCGATCTGAAACGAATCCAGTGCCTCAATCGCCAGTTGCTGGAGATCCGACTCGGATTTCACGGTCCCCCCTTACTTGCGCAACAACTTTCAACCATCCCAATGGACGATTCAGTGTCATAAAATTCGCATCCTACCGTGCTCGAACTTAATGTGTCTATTGAAACTTATTCAAACCAGAAATATAAATCTTCGACGATTGCTCGGTCCAATCCCAATTTTCCCTTGCGGAGTATCCCGAGACTCATCTCGTTTTTCAGAGTGTCACTTCGCGCTCTCTCGAATCACGACAACCGGTCCTAAAAGCCCCGACGGCAACAGCGGCGAGTTCGCCTTGTAAGGCTTCACATCCGCGAAGGTGTACTTGGTCGCCCCCGGCTGTTCGTCGCCGATGAGCCGGTTAACCCACGCGTTGACAACCTTCACGCTGACCTCGTTCGCGCCCGGCTTCAGCGCTGCGGTCGCATCCACCCGATACGGCGCGTGCCAAACGACACCAAGTTTCTTGCCATTCACCGTCACCGCGGCAAGGTTCTTCACATCGCCAAGATCGATCCACACGTGCGACCCTTTCGCGAACCAGTCCGCGGAGGCCTGCATCGTGTTGGTATACGTGCCTTCTCCCGAAAAATACTTGATGCCGGGATCCGTGCTGTCGCTCCAGGAGATCAGAGTGTCAAGCGTCGTAGACGCAGGTGCCCCTCGGCCAGATTGAAAACTCACTTTCCACGGGCCGCCTACATCTGCCAATTTGGATTCGGTAATCTTTGGCTCCTCATGTGAGGTTTCCTTCGTTGCCTTGAGGAAAACCACAAACACGGTGCCCCAAGGCTCCAGGTGCAGCGGCACTGCCGTACGGCCGTCGGAGATTTTATAGTCGACTGGCTTGGACGTGCCCGACTCCGCATACCAGAGTTCCGGCACCCTTCCCGTCACTCTGAAACTTGCTTCAGTCACTTCGTCGCGATTGCTCCTGTTATCGACAAAATAGAGATCGCCGCCGTTCACCTTGCGATGAACAAACTCGAGACGTGCGTCGCTCTCGGGCTTCGTGTAGTCAAAATCCGGCGCCACGTGAAGCGCCTTGAAGACCTGCCCGAGGTCCTGCCCCGCGTACACAGTGCCCTTCCCCACCGCATGCGTCCCGGTGCCATCTCCGAACAATTCATCGTTCAATTTGCGGAACTCCGCCTGGTCATCGGACAGGCTGGGATCATCTGATGGCTTGGGGCCGGCAACCACTGCACCATCCACCACCAGCTTATGAATCGCGCGCAGCACCGGCAGCGACATGTGCTGGCTGTAAGGATCGAGACCGAGCAGTCGATAACTCATTCCACTCTTAGTCGTGATGAGCCCATTCACTGCAGTCAATTCGTGAATCAATGCATCGGCGTTGACATAATCAAATCCATAACCCGCCGGCACATCGGGCGACTTGTGATCGAAAATCGCTGTAAGATTCGAATCTTCTCCGTAGAAATAAATCAAGTCCGCGCCAAAATGCCCTTGCTGCAGCATGAAGCTCGTCCGCGCCAGGTAGTCGATCCACGGCCGCGCTTCTGCTGCCCACGTTTCATTGCGATTGAACCACTGCCCGAATGGACCCAGAGTAAGTCCCGGCGCTTTGTCCACCAGTGGTTGATGCGCCGATTCATGAATCGCAAATCGGTTGATGCCATTCAAAAACTCCTGGTCCGCAGTTGGCTTCAGTGTCGCTGGAGACCACGCCCAGGGCGCTGCCGCCGCCGTCATCGATTCCGCTGCCGCCAGGTTTTGGCCGTAAATATGCGCCACTGACGCCGATTCTCGATCGTCTGCGTTATAGCCGTACTGCTCCTTATTCACTCCCGGCGTCTGCGTCCACATCGCGCTCATGGGCACTTCGTTAAACTTCTTCACTTCCATCCCATCGGCCACGAACGCGCGTCCGCTCTCATGCGACTCGCCGTAGTGACCCATGTGCCACTCATGCAGCGTCTCCTCCAACTGCCCATAATGCTCATCGGCGATCAGGTCAGCGATGGTCTTGCGAAAATCCCACAGGAATCGATCGCTCGCCTCAGCGCTCTCGACCACCTGGCCTGCAAGCACTGGCATCCACGGCAAAGGATCGTATCCGCGGCGTTTCCGGAACTGCTCGATCATGTGATCTGTCCAGTTTTGCGATCCAGCCTCCCAACTGTCGTTGATCACATAACGAATGCCGCGGTTGCCCATGAAGTCCGCTCCAACCGTCTCCTTGTAGCTGTCGAGATACTTCTCCATATAGGACTTCACAAATGTGTGGTCGAGCTTGTCCACTTCGAGCCCCGTGGCCTCGGCGGTTGCAGGGTGGTTCGTGATTCCAAGCAGCGAATAGCCGAATCGCAAAATCACCCAATCGCCGGGCGGCGGCGTCCAATCGAGTGTTCCATCGGGGTGCATCTTCGAAGTCAAGTCGATGACATCCGACTTGGCAATCGCGTCGGTTGCGGGAACAGGCAGCGTCGCAAAGCCATAAAGGTCGCCCTCGGGAACGAATGCGGCCTTTTCCTCAAAGTGATTCACGCGCGCGCCGGGATGCAGCACCAGCTCTGCGATGTCATACATAGTGGGCGCATGACTCATGTCGAATCCGAAGGACGAAGGATCGATTCCTTGTGCCCATAAGGGCACGGGCGGCGGCGGTGTCCGCTTGAAGGTCACTCGAAAATACTTCGCAGTGACAGCGGGAAACGACACCGTGTGCTCGGGCGATTCGCTCTCTGGAATTTTGGCAACTGACCGGAAGTTTTGCCCATCGTCACTGGCTTCGAGCGCCTTTTCAGGCGGCGCAATCCCCGCAAAGATCGCGGCGAACCGGCTCGGTTCCTTCGTTACGATCGTCAGAGCGCGCATCGTTGCCGGCTCAGGAAATTCATACTGAATCCACGCGCTCTCTCCAGCCTTCGGGATCGGAATGCCGGTCGTCTTCTCCAGATCCCCATCGCTCAGCATCGCAAAGTCGGGAGATCCACCACTTGCCGTAATCTTGGGACGCAGCGAATCGAGCGCCACGTCACTGGGCGCGCGGCGATATGCGACGACGGCGGCATCGCTGTAGAACTGCGGAACCGGCTTCGAGCCTGCTGGCCCAGGCATTGCGTCGCGAATTGACAGATTCTGGAATGCACCGGTATTGGTGGGCGGATGCGCGAGAACGCCATGGAATGGCTTTCCCCCTTCGACATCGGTTTCGCTCCAGACATACTTCTTCATGCCTTCGGACGCAGGCACCCAAGGCCCACCGGATTCGCTCCAGCCGGGAGAACCGGCAATTGCCTCTTCCATTCCTAACTGGTCCGCCAGCGTAGTCGCGTATTTGAAAGCGTCCTTCCACTCCGGAGTCATGTAGGCAAGCCGGTGATCGACCACCTGAGGAGTCGACAACGCCGCGTCGAAATTCTGAAAGCCGGCAATACCCGCTTGATGCATCCACTCGAGATCGAGCTTGATTCCTTCTTGGGTGATGTTCCCGTTCATCCAGTGCCACCACACCCGCGGCCGCGCGCTCTCTGGCGGATTCTCGAACCCGTTCTTGAGAGAATCTGCGGATGCTTGGCCCCACGCAGGCAACATTCCCGCCACAAAGAGCACCACCGCAATCGGAATCAGTCTCTTCCTCGCGCTCGACATGTCACTCTCCTCATTTGGCGTTCGGTTGGAGTTCCCATTCCAACGCGAAAAGAAATCGGGGGTCGGCACTGGTCCTTCAACAGGCGTGGACGGACCTTTAGAACAGGAACGTGCGAAATATAGGTATCCATCACGACCGTGTCAAGAGAATAAATAATTTTCCTATTGAAATACTACGCTCTGCTTCCGAACCTTCTTCTCCGGTCGGATCGATTCCACGCCGCTTCTATCCCAGCATCCAAAACTTCATCCCGCGAAGTAACGGCTCAGAAAGGCCGCGGCTTGCTTCCATCGAACCATCGCCTGCGGGATCCTCGCGCACCCTGAACGGCTATATTTCTTATGGCTTCGTCAAGAGGAATCAAAAGGATCTGGATGACTGGCTCGCAGCGCTTCACAATTCGCAGTCTGCTGGTCTTCTGGCTGTTCCTGCTCAGCGCCATCGCCTTCCTTGACCGGACCAACATCTCCATCGCCGGCGCAGCGATTCGCGATGAACTCGGAATTGATAATATCCACCTGGGCTGGGTCTTCAGTTCGTTTCTGGTAGGCTATGCAGTCTTTCAGGTCGCGGGTGGCTGGCTCGCCTGCCGTTTCGGTCCACGCCGCATTCTCACCGCCGGCGTGCTATGGTGGGGCGTCTTCTCTGCCCTTACCACTATTGCCAATCCGCGACTGCCGCATGCAGTTCTCGTCCTGATCCTGGTTCGTTTCTCGCTGGGAGCCGGCGAAGCCGTTATGTATCCGGCCTCCAATCAATTCGTCGCCTACTGGATTCCGGTTGCCGAAAGAGGTCGCGCCAATGGTTGGATCTTCGCGGGGGTCGGCGCCGGAGCAGGCCTCAGTATTCCCATTCTCACCTGGCTTATCGGCCACCATGGATGGCAGGCGTCCTTCTGGTTCAGCGCGGCAGTTGGGATCGTTGTGGGCGTTGCCTGGTATGCCATGGCCCGTGATCTACCCGAACAGCATCCGCTGGTCTCCAGAGAGGAGTTGGAATTGATTCAGGCCACGCGCTCTCCGGAAGGCGCGCGCCGCTCCGGGCATCCGCACTCGTGGCGTGCTCTGCTCCTCAACCGCAACGTGGCTGCGCTGACTCTGAGCTATTTCACTTTCGGCTATGTCGCGTGGATTTTCTTCAGTTGGTTCTTTATTTATATGGCCCAGGTTCGCGGGCTTGATCTCAAGCTGAACGCGTTCTTTTCCATGATTCCCTTTCTGGCCATGACTGTATGTTGCTTGAGTGGCGGCATGGTCAGTGACTGGATGTCGAAACGCTTCGGAAGGCGCAACGGCCGTTGTGGCATCGCGGCGTTTTCGCTCGCCCTGACTGCAGTCTTCCTCGTCATCGGCTCACACGTACGTGGACCGTACGCTGCGAGCATCATTCTCGCCGGAGGCGCCGGCGCTTTGTATCTCTCCCAGAGCTCTTTCTGGGCCGTCTGTGCGGACATCTCCGGCGAGCGGTCCGGCGTTGTCTCCGGCGTAATGAACATGGGCTGCCAGATTGGAGGGGCGGTGACCGCATCTCTCACACCCTGGCTGGCAAACAGGTTTGGCTGGAATTCCGCCTTCATTTTCGCTGCCACGCTGGCGATCGGCGGCGGCGCTTTGTGGCTCTTGATCGACCCGAGTCGCCCACAAATCGAAAACTGATCCGCACCAGTTGGCGCAGTCACGGGATTCAGGATCACAACTCAAGTAATCTCGATTGCCAAATCGCCAAACCGGTCCTTCGCTGGGGAGAAAGAGAATCACCGACTGTGGAACCCTTTGCTGAATTTGCCTTCTAGACTCCCATGCGGGGTTTCGTCTTGCGCACGAAATCCGTGTCCTGCTTCGGTTCCGATTCGCATTCGATCGCGAAGGTGGTCACAGGGTAGTCGGGCGCCTCGGCGGGTAGATCGGTAAAGCGGACACGAAACTCATCCTGCTTGAATGGAACGGCCTCACCGCTTTTGACCAGCGTGGCCGACTTGACCTTGGTCATCAGGCCAGAAATCGCGACGTATTCGCCGGGCCAAAAGTGGACGTGCATGTAGAGTGTGTTGCCAATGCGCGTGAAGCTCGCGTAGTTGGAACGGCGCACCTGGCACTGTTCCGACTCGTAGATGCTGCGGCCGTTTACGGCCATCCAGTCACCCACTTCCCGCAGTACACGAACAGAGGGCTCGGGAATTGAACCGTCTCCCTTGGGGCCGATGTTGAGCAGATAGTTGCCCGAGTCGCGTGCGCAGGTGATCAGGTTGCGGATGACCGTCTTTGAAGACTTCCAGTTGTCGTCAGCGGCCTGGTATCCCCAGCTGTCGTTGAGAGTCATGCACGCTTCCCAGGCTCGATCGCCCGTTTCCGCGACAATGTGCTGTTCCGGGGTCGAGAAATCGCCAGGAAGCTTGTTACGATTGTTGACGATGATTTCCGGCTGAAGCTGGAAGACCATTTCGTTCATCCGCCCGGACTCCCAGCCAGTGGCATCGAGCGGCCAGGCCACGTCGTACCAGAGAACGTCGATCTTGCCGTAGTTGGAAAGCAATTCGTGGATGAGGCCCTGTGTGTAGTCGACAAAGCGTTTGCGCGCATCTTCATTTGTGGCGCACAATGCGCCGTCCGGATGATGCCAGTCCATCAGTGAGTAGTAGAAGCCGACGCGCATTCCCTCTGCGCGCGCAGCTTCGACATACTCCCGCGCCAAGTCGCGGCCCGGCCCCTGCTTGGTTGCGCAGTAGTTCGTGAGCTTGGTGTCGAAGTTGCAGAACCCCTCATGGTGCTTGCTGGTCATCACCATGTATTTCATCCCCGCTTGTTTGGCAAGCCGGGCCCAGGCGCGCGGAGATCCCTCGCGGGGATGGAATGTCGCGGCATGAGGCGCATATTCCGAGACAGGGATGGCCTCGTCCTCCATGACCCACTCGTGGCGTCCGATCGTCGAGTAGACACCGAAATGAATGAACATGCCGAAGCGAGCGGCCTTCCACCACTTCATGCGCTCCGCGCGATTCGTGTCACCGGGCAATGGCGCTGTGGCAGGTTGAGCTTCTTGTGCTCTAGCGAGAGGACCGGAGCTTACGCTGTGGGCTGCCATGGCAAGCATGGTCGCGCCCGTTCCCTTCAGTACGTTGCGACGAGTAAACATCGTTTTTCCCATTAAAAGAATCTCCGATTCGTTTTGTGGGGTTAGAGAACGCGGTTCGGCAATGGGCTGCGGCAAAAATTCAATCCCGTCTACTGTGCACTGAAGAGCGGCGATTCGTCCAATGCACTGATAAGTCGTGCGGTCGAGTAGAGTATTTTATTGCGGGGCGGGCGCGAATGATTCAATCCGATGGGACGCCTTTCGAAGGATCGAGATGAATCCGAGGCATTGTTCATCAAATCGCTACCGATCGGAAAGCGAGGCGCGTTTTGATTCTGGAACTTTTTGATTTGCATGGCAGGACCGCATTCGTGACAGGTTCTTCACGTGGGCTTGGTCTGGGCATCGCGATAGCACTGGCTGAGGCCGGCGCGAAGGTTGCGCTGCACGGGTCGCGCTCTGTTCCGCCGGAATCTTTGAAACAGGTAGATGCCGCGACGACCGGCGCGATTGCAGTGACCGGAGACGTGAGCGACGCCGACGCATGCAAGTCAATGATCGAGCAGGTTGCGGCACAGTTTGGAAGGATCGACATACTGGTGAATAACGCCGGTACTATCCGGCGTTCGCCTGCAGCCGAGTACTCCTGGGACGATTGGAACGCGGTGCTCGAAACAAATCTTTCCAGTGTGTTTCGGCTAACGCAACTTGCCGGAAAACACATGTTGACGCATGGCTCTGGAAAGATCATCAACATCGCGTCCCTGCTCACGTTTCAGGGCGGCATCCTGGTGCCATCGTATGCCGCGGCAAAAGGCGGTGTGGGGCAATTAACCAAAGCCTTTGCTAACGAATGGGCCTCGCGTGGAGTGAATGTGAATGCGATTGCACCTGGGTATATGGAAACCGATAACACAGCGGCGCTGCGTGCCGATCCGGTGCGCTCCAAACAAATCCTCGAGCGGATTCCTGCGGGACGATGGGGCAAACCGTCGGACCTGGGAGGAGCCGCGGTGTTTCTGGCATCTGCTGCCAGCGACTACCTGCATGGCCACGTCCTGGTTGTGGATGGCGGCTGGATGAGCCGGTAACCCGCAGGCAGCTTTGTCTTCTGGCGCCCTCCGTGCATGACTCAGCGTCGGTTTCCTGATTTTTCGTGGGAAGCGGGTCTTCCTCGCGTCGTAATTGCGGGGCGACAAGTCCTGCCGCAATCAACCATTGCCGGCTTATGCGGATGTGCTCGACGCAGGGTTGCGTAATGCGCGGCGCCCCCTTTAGACTTTCACGCGGGCAAAGAAGCGCTTATAGATCGTGCTCGAAGAGCATTTCTCCACCAGAACTTGAATCGAAATGTGCGGATGCATCCGGACCAGCTGCAACCTGACTACGTGCGGGTTGCAAAGTGGCATCAGAAGGAGATTTCTTGCGGCTTAAACGGAGTTTGTTGATTCTTTCCTGGGGCCTGCTTGCAGCGCTTCCGTTCACGCAAATCCTACGCGCCGCCGGGCAAGCATCGGCTGGCGCCACGCCTCCGCCGCCCCACGCGAAGCAGATTCACCTGAAGCACGTTCTAGTCATCGGCCAGACGAAAGGCTTCGAGCATGATTCTGTTCCCGATGCGATGGCCGCCATTTACAACATGGGCAAAGAAAGCGGCCTGTGGGACACCACCATGCGCACCGACACGGAGCTCTTGACCAAGAAGGATCTGGGCCATCGGAACGCAAAAAACCTTGACTATTTTGATTTGATCGTCTTTGCCAGCACCACCGGTGAGCTCGACCTCGACGCGAGCCAGAAGCAGGACATCCTCTCCTTCGTCCACGACGACGGCAAAGGCTTCGTGGGCATTCATGCTGCACTCGACACCAACTACACCTGGCCCGAGTACGGCGAAATGATCGGCGGTTGGTTCGATCAGCATCCATGGATGACCTTTAACGCGCCCATCGTCAACGAGGATCCGGAGTTTCCCGCCACGCGCCACTTCCCCAAGTCGTTCGTGAAGTACGACGAGATTTATCAGCCCAAGGAGTGGTCACGCGACAAGGTCAATGTTCTACTCAGCCTCGACCCCAGCAAGTTGAACTACGAGAACAACCCGCGCATTCATCGCACCGATCATGATTTCGCCGTGGCGTGGAGCAAGATGTATGGCAAAGGCCGCGTCTTTTATTCCACGCTCGGTCACACGGAAGAATCCTGGGACGATCCCGACATCCGTAAAATGTACTTTGAAGCGGTCAAGTGGGCGCTTTGGATGACGGATGGAAACACGGCAAGCCATCCGAGGCCTTCAGCTTCTCAATAATGCTTAATTTCAATCGAAGCTGCGCCGCCCAGACAATGAAGATCAAAGCTGCAGGGATTGTCGCATTGAAAAAGCTGAAAAAGTTTCCAGCCGTGCTCTTCCTCGGCACCGCAGCTGCAGGTCTCTTCTTGGTTCCGTATATCGAAAAACCAGCACGCGCCGCTCATCAGGCCGAGACTGTTCCTCAGGCGGCCAAGACAGGTCAGCAAGATCCAGGCGCGGAATCGTACGCTCAGCACTGCGCCATCTGTCACGGCGATCAGCGGCAGGGCAACTTGCCCGGCTTCCCGCCGCTCCTCGGCATCGCGCACCGCATGAACGATGACAAGATTGCGGACCTGATTCACGCGGGCAAAGGGCGCATGCCCGGTTTCCCAAACGTGAAGGGAGACGAATTAACCGCGCTGCTGCATTTCCTGGCCAGTGCGGAACCGGCGCTCAGTATGCAAAGCGGGACCCCGCACAGCGATCTTTCTACAGCGGGCGAGGCCTTGTTCCAGCAGAACTGCGCCTTCTGTCACGGCCGCGATGCGATGGGAGGCGAGACCGGCCCCGATCTGACCCAATCCCGACTTGTCCGCCGTGATCGCACAGGCGACGATATCACCAAAGTCATCCGCGAAGGCCGCCCCGACAACAAAATGCCAGCCTTCAATTTCTCCTCACAGGAGATTCGCAGCCTCATCGCGTTCATTCACGCGCGAGAGGCCGAAGCCGTGGCGCGTCCTGGCGGACGTCGCGGTGTTTCCGTCGCGGATCTGCAAACCGGCAATGTTGAAGCCGGTAAGCGCTACTTCAACGGCGCCGGCGGATGCAACAAGTGCCATTCACCGAGCGGAGATCTGGCCGGCGTTGCCTCACGTTTCGAGGGGCTGGAACTCGAGGAACACATGCTGTATCCAAGCCACGCCACGAGCCGGGTCACGGTTACGCTGCCCGGGGGAGGAAAGATCTCGGGCGTTCTCGCCTATCGAGACGAATTCACAGTCGCGTTGCGCGACGCGAGCGGCATCTACCGCTCGTGGCCAACGAACCGCGTTCGCTTTGTGGTCGACGCGCCCGTCGAAGCGCATGTTTCGCTCTTCAGTAAGTACAGCGACGAAGATGTTCACAACCTGATGGCTTATCTGCAAACACTCCGTTGATCGCGAGCGGAGCGTCCTGAGGTTCGATTGATGAAGTTGCTGAACGACAGAGCGTTTTTTGGGCGATTGCTTCTCCCGCTTGCCGCACTTTGCGCAGGTCTCTTTCCCGCATCCTCAATCGCCGCGCAGGATCTCGAAAATGCGCAGCTGCTCCATCCTTCATCGGACTCGTGGCCCATGTATCACGGAGACTACTCCGGCCGCCGTCACGTCCGCTTTACGCAGATCGCGCCGCGGAATGTAGGCGATCTTTCCCTCGCATGGGCCTTCCAAACCAATCAACCCGCGCAGATCAAGTCGTCGCCTCTGCTCGTCGACGGCATTCTCTACTTTACTGTGCCCGATAACATCTGGGCCGTCGATGCGCGTTCGGGCCACATGATCTGGCACTACAATCGTCCTTCTAAGGGCGAACATATCGGCCAGCGCGGCGTTGCCATGTTCAAAGGCTGGCTCTTCTTCGCCACGCCCGACGCGCATTTGATTTCGCTCAACGCCAAAGACGGCACGGTGCGTTGGGAGAAAATCATCGCCGATGCCAGCAAGGGCTACTGGAGCACGATGGCGCCGCTTGTCGTCAAGAATCACGTGATCGCCGGCGTGGGCGGCGACCTCGACAACCTGCCAGGCCTCCTGCACTCTTTCGATCCAGAGACAGGCGCGACCCAGTGGGAATGGGACGCGACGCCTCCCGCAGGCACGCCCAACACAACGACCGGCGGTATGACCTGGATAACGGGTACGTACGATCCTGAGCTGAATCTCCTCTATTGGGGAACGGGCAACCCCACGCCGGTTCTCAACGGAAAACCGCGCCCCGGCGAAAACCTCTACACCTGCAGCATCGTCGCGCTGAATCCCGACACCGGCAAGCTCGTCTGGGGCTTTTCTGTCTCTCCGCATGATACGCACGATTGGGACGCCGTCGAAATACCCGTGCTCGTGGATGGAGACTTCCATGGCCGGCCGCGCAAGATGCTCATGCAGACCTCGCGCAACGGGTACTTCTTCGTTCTCGACCGCACCAACGGCACGAGCCTTCTGACGATTCCTTATGGCCCCGTGAACTGGGCGCTGGGCGTCGATAAGGAGGGCCATCCGATTCCGAATCCCGACAAGGAGCCTGCTCCCGACGGGCGTCTCATCGCACCCGATGAAGGCGGCCTCACCAACTATCGTTCGCCGAGCTTTGATCCAGCCACCGGGCTTTTCATCGTGGACGCCCATCCGAGCTATAGCATCTATTTTGCCAAGCCTGCCGATGGCGACTATGGATGGGCCGGCGCCGACTACGGGTTGTGGGGCAAAGGCGTCATCGAAGCCATCGACTACCATACCGGCACGATCCGCTGGAGCCACGAAGTTGGCGAAAACGGGTCGGGCGCAGGCGTGATGACCACCGACTCCGGTCTCACTTTCACCGGCGATGCCCACGGCAACGTGCTCGCCCTCGAGACCAGCAGTGGCAAGACACTGTGGCACGCGGGCACCGGCTCGCCCATGCAGAGCTCACCGATCAGCTATAAACTCGATGGCCGCCAGTACATCCTTACCAGCAGCGGCGGAGTCCTCTTTGCCTGGGCCCTTCCCGAGAACCGAATCCAGATTCAACCACTCAACCAAAAGCCCCACTGAAGGTTGCGTCTTCGTTGCCTCCGGGATTCCTACAGCAGCATCCCAGTATCCTATGTCCCTAATATCACTCTGAATACGGGGCTCTATTACGGAAAAATCAGGGCACTCCTCGTCATCCAAACACGTCAAAACTTGTAGGAAGAGGGGACATCCTGCCCTTTGCAATAGGCCAAGGCCTCGCGAATGGTTGACAGGGGAGCACCAGGCGCACTCGCGTAAACGCCCGTACGTTGTCAGCGTTGAGGGCAGTTGTGCGGGGCCGAATGACCATTCCGTGGGGGTCGATTGCCGTGGAACGCGCACCACATAAAGAATTTGAGAGCTCGTAGAACGCAAGACATCTTATTTCGACATGGATGTAGAACGACCAGACTCTCTATATATCCTGCGGCACACCCAGGTACTATGTATGACGCCCGCTGGAATTACGAAATAGGCGGAAATATGGACGAATGTTGCCAACGCTGTCAGCCCAACTAAGGGCAGCCATGGCCAACTCGACCGCCACCCGGCGATCTTCGATCGCTTACGCAGAATTTCCAGGCAGAATAGAATTGACACGAAAGCCGTCGTGCCTATGCAGATCGACCCCATGTTAACCTGCCAGCCGGGTAGTTTCCGAGTATTCGGATCGCCTATGCTCTGGAGATCGAAGAAAGCTGACCCGAAATAAAACGAAACGGCCCCTCCACCTAGGAAAGCTATTAACAGCGTGAAGAAAGTCTGCTCGAATTCTCGATTCGGCTGTTCTTGTCTTTTCTTCATTTTGTTCCTCAAGAGCCTAGTCGACGCCTATTGGTGGACATCAGGATTGAACGTCCAGCATTTACGATGTGCTGCAATGCCCACGAGCTCCTCGTCTCGACGCCAAGGTCTGCCCCCCTCCGGACGCCGAGTCAAAGAAGCCAATCGAACGGACGTTGATATATGGAAGAATCTTGTTTGACGGCCGCATCTTTCACAGATTTGCTCCTCGTCACGTTTGGTTCCTTTCTAGGTGGGATAGTTAAGCAACTCCGCCATCACTATCCAAAACCTTCAAACTCAAAGTCTTCGATCAGGGGGTCGCTCCGATCTGATAGTTCAGGGTCGCGAGAGCAAGACGGTACTGGTATTGAGCATTCGTGTAGCCGATTGCTGCGTCGGTCTGCTGATACTGAGCCTGACTCAACTCGACAATTGAACTCAATCCCAGCTGATAGCGAGTCTGGGCAAGACCGAGCGACAGGTTCGTCTGCTTCAAAAGCTCGTCGCTGACACCGACGCGCTGATAGGCCGTAGTCGCCGCCAGCCATGCAGTGCGAACGTCTCGGACGATTCGATCGCGAAGATCGCGTGTTTGTTCCAAGTCAGCCTGGGCGCGCAGGCCTGCCTCCTTCGCCTGCGCCGAATAAAGGAAGCCGTTGAAGATCGGGATATTCATGTTGACCCCGATTCCGCCCCACCAGTTCTGGACGTAGTATTGCGCCGGCCTGATCGGTACGCTCCCCACGGTTCCAGCCGCAGTTATGCTCGGCAACATCTGATCGTGCTCAGCGTGGCTGAACTTAACAGCCGCTTGCTGATTCAGATTCAGCGCCTGAAGATCGGGACGTTGCTGGAGTGCGAGCTGCACCAGCTGGTCAGCGTCCGGAGGCGGTACAGTCAGCGGACTGCTGTCTTCTACGAGCTCATATGTCACTTGTCGATCAAGACCAAGAACCGCATCCAAAGCCGCCATCGATGCGTCCGCATTGCTTTCGGCGTTGAGTTGCAGAAGCTTTGCCTGAGACAAATTGACATCTGCAAAACTCAAATCGAGCGTAGACTTCAGTTTATTCTTTGTATAGGAGCTAATCTGCGACTCCGTTGTCTGTCGAGTTGCTGTGTTTTGGGTTGCAACCTTCAGAAGTGCCTGCGCCTGAAGTGCGTCAAAAAAAGCCTGATCGGTCGCGATAATAATGTCTTCGGTCGTGGCAAGCGCATTTGCGTTCTGCGCTTTCTCCTGTAACTTCGAAGAAGCCACAAGATTCCCCGTCTTTCCAAAATCCGTGAGGAGCTGGGTGAATCCCCCGCCCGCGCCGGCATGTTCGAACAATCGAGACGCCGTGAGCGAACCGGCAGAGATGCGCGAGGCATCTTCCGCTTGCATTGCAGTAATAGCGGCATTGGCGGTCGGAAGTTCCGCCGATCGAGCTTCACGCACCACCTGGTGTTGGGCCAAGGCGAGAAGCCGTGCAACGCTGACTCTTGGATTGTTCTTAATGGCCAGTTTCTCTGCGTCCGCCTCAGTCAGACGCGGACGCCCATCGGAAGTGGAGCCCTCGGGCAAGGAAGGCGACGCCTGGTTCATCGCCGGAGCGCTCTCTTGCCGGGCAATCAGAGTGATTGCCGTCTTCGGCGCGTCCGGCAACGGCCGATTGTTCGTTGCCGTCTGCCCGAATAGATCAACGGACCAAATAAATGCAAAGGCAAGAGCGAATCCAAAGTAAGGTTGCGGTCTCTGTCGCTGTCCTATCATCCTCATGCCTCCTCCGCAGAGGCAGTGTTCTTTTCGCGCCGGCCGTGAATGATCAGATAAACTGCAGGCACCAGAAAGACGGTTGCGACGACGGACACTGCAAGTCCGCCGATCACCGCGCGCGCCAGCGGCGCATATTGCTCGCTGCCGGCCTCCAAACCTAGAGCCATCGGAATCATGCCCAGTAAGGTCGCGAGAGATGTCATCAAAATCGGACGCAGCCTGATCTTGCACGACTGAACGACGGCTTCCAGCAGCGGTAGGCCCTGTTTATGCAGAGTTCCGGCGAATTCGACAATCAGAATGCTGTTCGAAACCACGATGCCGGTCATCATGATCACGCCCATCAAAGACATGATGTTCAAAGTGCTTCCCGTCATCAGAAGGATCAACACAACCCCTGCTAGTCCTGGTGGAATTGCCATGAGAATAATGAATGGATCGATGAACGACGTGAACTGAGTCATCAGAATCAGATAGACCATCAGAACCGCCATGATCAGCCCGATCCCGAACTCCTCGAATGACCCATTCATGTTGACCACGGCCCCGCGTAGATTCAGGACCGTATTCTTGTCCGTTTTTGTATTGGCAAGAAGCCGGTGGATACTACTCCCCACCTTTTGCAGCGCTTCACTTTTGGTCGATACATAGATATCGATCACGCGCCGAATCTGGTAGTGGTCCACTTCCGTAGGTGTGTTAATCAACTTGATATCTGCGACCGATCCCAACGGTGTATATCCGGATGTATGGTCTCCTCTCCACAGTTGGCGCGCGTCGTTGGAATCTTCGTGAGCCTGGTCCTGTGGGCTGTACCCTGCTGGCCGAACACCGCGCAGAGGAATACTCTCGAAATCCTGCATCGACATATTGCTAAGAAACCGGTTAGCGTATTGCACCGTGACCATGTAGTTGTTACCCGTCTTCGGATCGATCCAGTAACTGGGGGCAACCATGCCATCGGAGGTCATGGCAGTAATCACGTTCTGAACCACGTCCTTTGCAGAAAGGCCGATCAGGCTGGCTTTCTCGCGATCGATGTTCAATGCAATCCCCGGGTAGTCGAGATCCTGCGGGATGTAAACGCCGCTCACGTTCGGCATCTGTTTGATCTTCTGGGCAAGGGACTTCGCCAATGCGTAAGCTCCTCCCATATCCATCGAACTGACCTGAACATCGATGGGGGCCGGCAGGCCCTGATTGATTACGCCATCGACCAGCCCACCTGCCTGGAAGTAGGTGGATAGCTGAGGCATCTCCCGCGCAAGCTTCTCCTGGACGCGTCTCATGTACTCATAGCTGCCGGTGCTGTGCTCCTGCTTAAGGCTGGTCTGCACAAAGGCAGTATCCATCGAGGCGTTCGTGGTGTATATCGCGGAAAGGTCTGGATAAACACCAATATTGGATACGATCATGTCCAGGTCCTTGGGCGCCACCACGCTGCGAATAATGTCCTCGACTTTTGCGATGGTCTCGTTGCTTACCTCCAGTCGCGTGCCGCTGGGCATCCGCACGTTGATGACGAATTGCCCTGGATCGGTGCGAGGAAAGTAAGCGCGGCCGAGAAACGGGATCGTAGCCGCAAGCACCACCACTACTCCTCCGGAAATCACTGAAGCAGTAAATCCGGGACGACGCATAGCGCGTTTGGCAAGCCCTTCGTACCAATTCAACATTCCCTCATACTTCTCGTTGAACTTCTTCTCGAACTTCGAGAAAAAACCGAACCTTGACTTCCTGGAGTGTTCGTTCTCGTGATGTAAGCGGATGAATTTGGCGCAGTAGAGAGGAACCACGGTCATCGCGAAGAAGTACGAAGCAAAGATGGAAAGGACTACGCCCAGAGCTAACGGTGTAAAAATGTATTTGCTTATGCCATGGAAGAATGTGACGGGGAAGAACACGATGGAAGTTGTGAACGTTGCGGCCAGGACCGCCATCGACACTTCGGTTCCGCCCTTCTCTGCGGCAATGTCCGGCGACTCTCCCAACTCCATGTGACGAAAGATATTCTCGAGTACGATGACGCCGTTATCGATGAGCCGCGAAAACACCAGTGCGAGACCGCCCAAAATCATGGTGTTGATCGAGCCGCCCAGATAATTTGCGATCAGCAAACACACAATCATCGAGAGCGGAACAGATAGCAGCACGGCGATCGTGGCGCGCGGACTTCCCAGAAAAATCAAGATCATCACGCCGGTCAGCACCAGACCAATGGCTGCTTCTCTGGTTACATTGCTGATTGCCAGCTTTACGAAAACGGACTGGTCGAACACCACGGCTGTCTTCAACGACGCTGGCACGTCGACCAGGTGCTTGATGGCACTCTTCATGCCATCGACAATTGTGATTGTGTTGCTATTACCGCCTTGCTTGAATACCGGCACGTATACGGAGCGCTGGCCATCGATACGCACAATGTTGTATTGCAATGCTCCGGAGTCTTCCGCTTTTCCGATATCACCTACCAGCACCGACGCGTTGCCAACAGACTTCAGCGGCATCTCGTTCATTGAGTTCGCATCGGGAAACTGGCTATTGGCGTAGATATTGAAGTCTTTCGAACCGACGCGCACGTCCCCGGCGGGCAAAATCAGATTCGAGTCATCGACCGACTTAACCACATCGACGAGGCTAAGATTGCGCGCCTCCATCTTCAGTGGGTCGACATAAATCTGAATCTGTCGGTAAGTCCCTCCGTAGGGTTGCGGGACCGAAGCGCCCTGGACATTCGATATCTGATTCCGCACCTGAAACTGCGCGATATCTTTGAGGTTTGTTTCATTCAGTCCCTGCCCCTTCAAGGTCACCAGACACACTGGCTGTGTCGAAGCATCCATGCCCAGCACTACTGGAGGCAGCGTCCCGGGCGGCAGACGTCGCAAATCTGCCATGGCAAGATTGGCTACATTGCTTAGCGCGGAGTTAGGGTCGGTTCCCGGCTTGAAATAGATTTTGATCAGACTTACCCCGGTCAGCGAACGCGATTCGCTATGGTCGACGTTGGCGGCTAGCGTAAAGAAGCGCTCGAATGTATTCGTTATGTCGGCTTCGATTTGCTCCGGCGGCATGCCGTTGTAGAACGTGGCTACAACAACTACGGGCATGTCGATCCTGGGAAAGAGATCGACCGGCATGCGCACGATCGTTACGACCCCTACCAGCGACACCATCAGACAAAGCATGATGATGAAGAACGGATTTCTGAGAGCGAACTTCGGCATTACTTCTCACCCCCGCTGGTTCTTTTCATTTCCTCCCTTTCGTGCACGACGGCCGAGTGGCCAATCGCAAAAGTGGCGAGGAAAGTGGAACTGTACAGTCGGTCCCTTATGTAACTCGTCATTTTTCTATGTCTCCGCCGCAACCGTAGATTTGTCATGCCGCCTACCGTGAACAATCAAATAGACAGCGGGTACAAGGAAGACCGTTACCGCCACGGAGACTCCCAAACCTCCGATAACTGCCCGGGCGAGCGGCGCGTATTGTTCGCTGCCGGCTTCCATGCCGAGCGCCATGGGAATCATGCCCAGTAAGGTCGCAAGAGATGTCATCAGAATCGGGCGAAGCCTGATCTTGCATGACTGAACGACGGCTTCCAGTAGGGGTAGACCCTGTTTATTCAGAGTTCCGGCGAATTCGACAATAAGAATGCTGTTCGAGACTACGATGCCGGTCATCATGATCACGCCCATCAATGACATGATGTTCAAAGTGCTTCCCGTGACCAGAAGAATCATCACGACTCCGGCCAGCCCGGGCGGAATGGCCATGAGAATGATGAAAGGGTCGATGAAGGACCTGAACTGGGCCATCAGGATCAGATAAACCATCAGGACCGCAATGATGATTCCAATCCCAAACTCGGTAAACGAATGATTCATGCTCACCACTGCGCCGCGCAGGTTTAACACCGTGTTCCTCTCGGTCCTGGTGTTCGCTAGGAGCTTCCGGATATTCGCGCCAACTCTTTGTAATGCTTCCGTTCTGGTGGAAACATAGATATCGATCACGCGCCGGATCTGGTAGTGATCCACTTCTGTCGGAGTTCGGATCAGCTTGACGTCTGAAACCGAGCTCAGCGGCGTATATCCATCGATGTGGTCGCCTTTCATGAATTGGGGCGACGGACCAACTGCCTCATCGGCTTCGCTAGATTGGCTGGCTCCGGTTGCATGAGCTCCACGAAGAGGAATATCTTCCAAGTCCTGAAGTGACATGTTATTGAGCAGCTTGTTTGCATATTGGACAGTCACCATATAGTTATTGCCACTCTTCGGATCGATCCAGTAGCTCGGAGCGACCATGCCGTCCGAGGTCATGGCTGTAATCACGTTCTGCACGATGTCTTTGGCCGAGAGGCCGATCAGGTTGGCCTTTTCGCGGTCGATGTTCAATGCAATTCCCGGGTAGTTGATATCCTGCGGAATGTAAACACCACTCACATTCGGCATCTCTTTGATCTTCTGAGCCAGGTTCCTGGCCAGCGCGTTAGCCCCATCCATATCCATCGAACTGACCTGAATATCGATCGGGGCCGGTAGCCCCTGATTGACCACACCATCCACAAGCCCCCCGGCCTGAAAGTAAGTGATCAGCTCGGGCATTTCACGAGCAAGTTTCTCCTGCACGCGATGCATATACACATAGCTGGCGATGCTATGTTCCTCTTTCAGGCTGACCTCAACGAACGCCGTGTTCATCGATGCGTTGGTGGTGTAGATCGCGGACAGGTCGGGGTAAACGCCGATGTTCGAGACGATCATGTCCATGTCCGAAGGTTTCACGACACTGCGGATAATGGCCTCAACCTTTGCGATGTAGCCATCACTCACTTCGAGGCGGGTGCCGCTGGGCATCCGTACATCGATGACGAACTGGCCAGGGTCAGTGCGCGGGAAGTAGGCCCGGCCAAGGAATGGGAAGAACACAAGCATTGTCAGTGCGACGCCGCCAAGAATTGCTGTCGCAGTGAAGCCTGGACGCCGCATCGCGCTCTTTGCAAGACCTTCGTACCAATTGAGCATGCGCTGGAATTTCTCGTTGAAGATGCGCTCGAAGCGAGTGAAGAATCCCGGCTTATCGTTTTGCCCGTGTGAGTCCTCATGCGACAGCCGGATGAAGTTCGCGCAGTAGAGCGGTACAACCGTCATAGCGAAGAAATAGGAAGCGAAGATCGAAAGCACGACGCCCAACGCCAGAGGTGTAAAGATATATTTGCTGATACCGGAGAGAAAACTCACTGGGAAGAAGACGATGGATGTCGTCGAAGTGGCTGCCAGCACGGCGAGGGAGACCTCCATGCCTCCCTTTTCCGCGGCGTCGCGCGGCGCGAATCCCATCTCCATGTAGCGGAAAATGTTTTCGAGCACCACCACCGAGTCGTCGATCAGGCGCGAGAATGCGAGCGCAAGGCCGCCAAGGATCATGGTATTGATAGATCCGCCCATGGCATCGGTGAGCAGTAAGCACACCAGTGCCGAAAGAGGAATCGACAATAGAACCGCGAAGGTTGCTCGAGGGCTGCCCAGAAAAACGAGGATCATGATACCGGTCAAAACCAGCCCGATGCTCGCCTCTTTGACCAGGTTTTTGATTGCCAGCTTCACAAAGACCGACTGGTCGAACACCACCGCTGTTCTCAGCGAAGCAGGCACATCGACCAGATGTCTGATGGCGTTCTTCATGCCATCAACGATGGTGATGGTGTTGCTGTTGCCTCCCTGCTTGAACACGGGCACGTAAACGGAACGTTGTCCATCGATACGCACGATGTTGTACTGCAATGCGCCTGAGTCCTCCGCCTTTCCAATATCAGCGACCAGCACAGATGCGTTGCCCGCAGACTTGAGCGGCATCTCATTCATCGAACTCGCGTCGGGAAACTGGCTGTTCGCGTAGATGTTGTAGTCTTTTGAACCGATGCGCACATCGCCCGCCGGGAGAATCAGGTTCGAACTGTTCACTGACTCAACGACGTCGTTCAAGCTAAGATTGCGCGCCTCCATCTTCAATGGGTCTACATAGACCTGAATCTGCCGATAAGTCCCGCCATAAGGTTGCGGCACCGAGGCGCCCTGGACGTTCGAAATCTGGTTGCGCACCTGGAACTGCGCCATGTCTTTCAGGTTCGTCTCATTCAGTCCTTTACCTTTTAAGGTCACCAGACATACAGGCTGTGTCGAGGCGTCCATGCCCAACACCACCGGAGGCAACGTTCCTGGCGGCAGACGTCGCAAATCCGCCATGGCCAGATTCGCGATGTTACTCAGCGCTGCATTGGGGTCGGTGCCGGGCTTGAAATAAATCTTGATCAGACTCACGCCGGTCAGCGAACGCGATTCGCTGTGGTCGACGTTGGCAGCCAGTGTAAAAAAGCGCTCGAAGGTATTCGTGATGTCAGCTTCGATCTGCTCCGGCGGCATGCCGTTGTAAAAGGTGGCCACAACAACAACGGGCATGTCGATCCTGGGGAACAGGTCGACGGGCATGCGGACAGTATTCACCACCCCTACGAGGGAGACCATCAGGCACAGCATGATGATGAAGAACGGATACCTGAGAGCAAACTTCGGCATTACTTCGAGCCCTCACCGTGCTCGTTCCGATCCGCTTTCGTGTCGATCACGCCCCCAGATTCGTGCACCACTTCTGAAGCTGGCTCAGGAACGACTATCGGAGAAACCTGCTCGCCATCGTTGTAGTTCTCCTGACCGCCCAGCACTACCCTGTCGCCGGGTTGAATGCCGCTCTTGATTTCAGCGAGTTTCGATCCTCGAAGACCGACCACCACAGTGCGGATGTGAACGCGATTGTCCGCGTCCAGCACATAAACCGACTCCTGATCACCTTTGAGCACCAGCGCTTCAACTGGAATGGTGGTCACGCCATCGGCGTGCGCGAGCCGCATTTGAGTGTTTGCGTACATCCCTGGCGCGATCGAGAGATCCGAGTTCTCAACATCGACCTCCGTTTCCATGGTCCGCGTTTCGAAGTTCACATCACGCGTGAACCTCACAATTTTGCCTGTGAATGAGCGTCCGATCGCGTCGACTCTCACCTGCATCTGATCGCCTACATGCACGAATTGCACATCGGCCTCGGGGATCGGCATGCGCAGACGCAAAAGGCCGCTCTGCGAGAGCCGGACAATGGGAAGAGCTTGTTCATTTGAATTGGTGCCGCTCTGGATCAGTGCTCCGGTATCTGCATAGCGCCAGACGACCACACCGTCCAGCGGCGCGGTTACGTTTGTGTAGTCCTGAAGCGCCTGCACGCGCTCATTGTTGGCGCTTGCCGCTTGAATATGGGACTGCGCTCCAGCCGCGGCGGCCTTGGCGGCATCCACCTGAGATTCCGAAGAGAGGTCTTTGCTCTGCGCGTCGTCCAGTTCTTGTTGCGCAACCAGTCCCGGTTGTGCCTTTGACGCCTCCAGAAGCCGTTGATAATCAGCGTGCAGCGCTGAATGGGTCGCCTCTGCTCTCTTGATCTCATGCAGCGTCTGCAGAAGTTCGTCCTTAGCCTGTTGCATCTCGAAACCGGTGCCCCTCAGCTGAGCGTTCAACTCCGGCACTTCCAACACCGCGAGCGTCTGGCCCTTATGCACCCTGTCGCCGATGTCTACGTTGATCCTTGCCATGAATCCTGTCACTTTGGGATGAACGTCAACCACCTGGTAGGGCTGAAACTGTCCGGCGAGGCTCAACGTGTGAGCAATGTTTCCGCGCTGCGCGGTTGCAACCTGTGCCGATGAGATCTCATCGGCTTTCGCTCTCGTGCTTTCCCCATCCGAATGACAGGCAACAACACAGACGGAAACGGGAAGCATCATCCCTGCAATGACTAGCAACGAGCTTTGCTTTCGCATGACTTGAAGGCACCTCTGGCGGTGAATTGGAGATAGCGGAGTTGCAGGGTCGCTGGACATCTCTCGAAAGGGAGATGACCTCATGGGAGCAACATCCTACGACAAGCGCTCGTTGACGGAACGCATGCCTCAACCCTAAGAGGGGCGCGATTGCTAGGTAAGCGAGGGAGGGGGGCGAACGAAAAACGTTTCTAAGAGTGCTTTCTGCAAGTGCAGCGACGGATTCCGGCGGACCTCAAAATGCCCCGAGCCTCGCACGCAAAATACGCAGGCAATCAGCAGAATAAAGAAGACGGTACTGGATAAGGTGCGAAGTACCTTAATGGACGGCCTGCTTTGAGTGGAAGCCGACCTTTCAGATGTATTGGACTGCTCGTTGCTTGAGAGAAGCTTTGCGCTTGGGATGTAATGAGAAGGCGACTGCGGCGGATCGTAAAGGGAGAGCTTATACTGCAGGCCCCACAAAAACACAGAGCACGCTAAGGAAATAAAAAGGAATCCCCGAATACCACTCTGGGTTCGATTTTGCCTCCAAAGCTCCACAATTCACCAATATCCAGAAATGACATGAGCACACATTGCTCCGAAGCTTCCCAGACAGCGCTCAAATGTCCTGTTGTTATTAGTAGCACATTGGCGTCCCTATGTTGCTCAATTCTTCTAAAGCTTCATATGCGGAGCCGAGGTTGGGCACTTACCACTGCACGCCGGGATATAGGCTGGGCATGCGGGTCGCGTGAAACTGATCGGCGCCGGGCGTGAGGCCTTGCCAGACGACCTGAGAGGCTGTCGGATCAAGTTCTTGCACAATGGCTCCGCTGTAGGTTGCACAGAAGTCGACTTCTAGGTCCGCGTTGGGCATTTGGTCGACATTGCCGCCGAAGTAGCTGAAGTAAGAGGGCGGCGGCATGTAGTGGGTCACGAAGGTCGCGGTCATGTTGTTCTCATTGAGTTCGAAGACGGGCGCAGTGGAATAGCAACTGGCGACCGGTTGTAGTCCCGGCTGGCAAGTGACCTGGCCAGAAGGGAATATGCGGTCATTGCCGTTGTCCATCAGTCCAATCCGGAATACGCCCGTAGTGTTGGGCGTGAAGTAGCTCATACCGTGCTGTGCGTAGAACCAGTCCTGCGGGTCGGTGCCCCGGTGAGCCTGAAGTCGCCGCCTTCGCCGAGGCGCCAGAGGATTTTTCCTGATCCCTGGCCATCGAGATACTCAATTTTGACGATCCAGTTCTGGTGGCGAATGGAGAGCAGCAGGTTGTGGTCGTCGCTCGAATACAACATGTCGTTCGAGTGCGTCCAGTCAGGGAAATTCATTGGATGGCGGTTGATGTCGAGGTTGTCGAATGTGTTTCAGGCCCAGTTGGGATTCGAATTCTGGTCCACGTCGATCAACGCGTCGCCGATCACAGAAGTGGTCCCCGGGTGGCCGGGCAGGTTTGTGTAGGTTTTCGTGTAGGCGGCGAGCAGGATCCAGTGTCCATTCGGAAGAACAAGAACGCTATGGTGAAAACTGCGCAGCTGGTACGGATTGCCTTCTGCGTCCCGCAGGCTCGACGAAGCCAGCGATTGATTCAGCGCATCTATCGTGATGCTGCGAACGGTATTGCCGGCAAGATCAACTTGGCGCACTTCGTTGAGCAACCCTGGGCTGGCATTGACGGTGAGCGACGACAAGTAAGACAGCACCATCAGAAAATGGCCGTTGGGCAACAGCTGAATGCCCTGCAGCAAATCCGAACTCGTCCCGCGAAACGTGTACGTCCAGATCACATTGCCGTTGAGGTCGGTGGCAAAAGCTGGGTTAGATTCTGTGGAATCAGCGTGATCCACATTTCGATTCCCGGCTGCGGCGTGCCGCCGCTTGGGGTTGAGACTTTGATGGAGGCCGTTGTAGGAGGTTGGCCGGTGCTGCATGTCTGGTCGGCATCCATGAAGGTCGCTCCATTGTCGAGCGTGACCTGGCCTCGCATGTGGTATGTGCTGTTGCTCTGCATGCCGGCAACATAAATCTGCACCGGACCGCCAGTGGCGGACGCCATCTCGACTTGCCAGGTGTCCAAACCGTAGCTAGTGGACTTGCCAAACTCGACGAAAGCTTTTCCTGGTGCGGGCAAATAGATGGAATAGCTTGCGACCTGCGTGTTGCCTGTGAAGGGAGGACAGGTGATCTGGGCAGGTTGGATGATCGCCACGACCGCGGTGGCGTAGTTCTGCTGCGGCGAGGAGGCTAGTGCGGCGGTGACAGTGATGTTTTCACTTTGTGCCACAGCAGCAGGAGCAACGAATTTGCCGCTGCCGTCGATGGACCCGGACGTTTTGCTCCCCCCTGTTGCGCCGTTTACCAACCACTCGATCTGGCCGCCACCGCTCGCGGTCGCAGAGAACTGAAATTTCTGGCCCGGGGCCAAAGCCACGTATTGTGGCATGATGGTGATTGTTCCCGCCTGTCCTGAACTCGGCGGCGGGCCACCGGGTGGTGGGCTTTCTGGGGGCACAATACCCGACCTGATCCAGAAGCCGCATCCTTCGATGAGTAGACAGGATAGGGTCAGGAAGATCAATGGAACGAATCGGATTGCGGTCGGCGAACACGGCGCAGACGTTTTCTGCGGTTACTTCGTCCGCTGTCGAGGCAAGGAGGTTCGTTCATCGGGATCCCTC
Source organism: uncultured Acidobacteriaceae bacterium (assembly GCA_963745845.1). GTDB lineage: Bacteria > Acidobacteriota > Terriglobia > Terriglobales > Acidobacteriaceae > Telmatobacter. The sequence continues at coordinate 3,287,635 of CAVUZE010000008.1, forward strand.
GATGCAGAGTGGGAAACCCTTGGAAGGACAGGATGTCCGATCTTTCTACAATTTGGACGTGTTCAAGAGTAGCGAGTTGCCTGATGTTCCTGTCTTTTTCGAACCGATGCGTGGCTAACTTCGCGAGTTCCTCAGTGAGGATGGTCTAGTCACGTTGATGCGCGGCGGCGCCGGTACGGGATCCAGCAGAATATGATCAAAGGTTCCAGAGGCGTGTAGCTTATGACGTTCCGGCTCGAATTGGGTCTATACTGTTGGGTACTTAAGCTGGGGTATCTTTCTCCCCCTTTAGGCAGAAGGACCGGTTCGACGAATTGTCAGTCCGGAACTCAATCCCGATCGCAGGCAGCGCCATGCAGACGGCTGCTCGAAGATTGAAAACCCAGGCGCACAGCGAGTGGCTACATCGCAGACGGCAATTTGGCCCTCATGCCCTCGGGCTTATTGCACTTGCGATAACGGTGGCATTGTGGGGGTACGGTTACAAGCTCTCCCTCTATCACCGTCACGTTGCCCCCTCCCAACGAGTCCCGGTTGCGAAATTATGGATTGAGCCCCGTGGCGCATCCGTGGCGGCAGCTTCCGGGTTCGAGGCAAAGTCTCATCTCATCCCCGGCACACAGGCTCTTTCCGTTGCCTCTCAAGAACCAGCGAGCTGCATCTCCGCTTTTATTTTTATTCCATCCCCAACTTCCCGGGGCCTTGCGCATTTCGACTTCCTGATCCCATTCCGTTCTCCCCCTCCACATAGCTTCAGCCGGACATAGTCGGCACTGCGGTTCTACGTCTGAGTTGGCACTGTTGTTGCGGCTCCGCCTCGAACTGCGTCTCGAAGCCTATTCACCGTGGAGGAACACACCATGCATCCCTTTTGGTTGCTGCCGGCGATGGCGCCGGCAGCTCTGACCTACTACATAGGGCGGATTAAACGGACAGGAGCACAGAAACACCGCGAAAGCCCGCCATTCGTTTTCAAGTCGTCCGACCAGCCTTTAAACGCACCCGTATCTATTGAAAGACAAACCAGGCTGATGAGATGGGTCTCAATCGGCGAGTTCATGACGGTTCTCACAAAGTATTCCGATCTGATTGTGTTCGACCTCAGGACCGACGTTCACCGGTTCCCACTTACAGATCCCAACCCGTCTGTCCTTCATGTCAAGCCTAACGAATTGGCCAGCGTACTCGAGTGGCTTCCGGCGAACAAAAGCGCAGCATTCGGCGACTCGTCCGACCTTTGCATCTTCCTAATTGAGAAGTGCCCCTCCATTGACCGTTTAGCGCGCCTCTATCTTCTGGAAGGCGATCTCGGCTTCGCGGAGGTTGCATGAGCGGACTAGGCAGGAACGTTGACGACAGCTCCGTTGAACGCACAGCTCAAAGAGATCTTCAAGTACAAAGATCGCTTCATGTGCTTTCAGTCGGCCCAATGAGTCTGGGAGATATGGTCCACAATGCACTTCTCGAAGTTCCAAATTTCCACCTCTCCATCGCAAGCGATTACCGAGGACTGTGGATGATTCCGAAGCAGGACTCAATTGACCTGGTAATTCTCCACAACGTGTTCTCTTTATCCGAACTCGAGGATTCGAGTCGCCTTGTTCGCCGGAGGTGGCCTCGTGCCCGAATTCTATTCGTGCACTGGAAAAATGAGCTTCTTGACGACGCTTTATATGATGAACGCGTTGATCCCAATGTGACATCTGAAAATCTATCCTCGACAATTCAGCGGCTAACAGGAAGGTGGCATGAACGGGAGGCTGGAGATGTTGAATTCTAATGCGAATTTGGAGATGGGAATTGAAATCGCTGAACCAAAAAGCGCAGGACCGGGACTCTCCTTTCAGCGAGACGAAGAAACCCGCATCCCTACAATGGAGGGTTTTCGCGAAATGGCGTCGATAGCCCGGGTGATCGCTCCTTCGGCTGATGAGTCACTAACCATAATCGGGAAGGAAAACGAACCCGGATTTGTGGGTATGGACGACAAGCTCGGCACGTTGATAGAAGCGGCGGTACAGCGTCGCGCGCAACTCTTGTGGCTCGCGGAGCGCATCACGAACAATCGAGAAGAGGCCGAGGATGTGGTGCAGGAGGCCCTTTTGAATGCATTTAAGAACCTACCGCAGTTCCGCGGCGAGTCGAAGATGAGCACATGGCTTGGTGCGATTGTTCGGAATACCGGGATCGAGTGGATGCGTAGGAAAAGGCGGCGAATATACCTGCCACTTGAATTCGTCCGCGATGGTGAGGAAGTCTCCCTCTTGGACGAATTTCCGGACACGCAGAGAAACCCCGAGCAGCTTTACGAGCGCTGGGAGATGGGATGCATCCTGCTTTCCGCGATTGACGAGCTTGGCTCTCTTTGTAGGCATCCGATACAAATATGCGCCCTCGAAGAACGCTCGCACATGGACGCAGCGAATGCGCTCGGCGTAAGTGTCCGCACCATCAAGTCAAGAATTCATCGAGGGAAAAGATTGCTTAAGCGCGCTATACAGCTTCGAGGTGACGAACAGGCAAATCGTCATGTTCGCTGGAACCGACGGTGCACTGATGCAAACATGAAAGAAAATTCCTCTACGCCAGACAATTTGCGCAGACACAGAATTGGGCCAAAGGCATCGACCAGAATGGGAGACCGATCTCTGCAGGCCTGACTCCCAACGAGAACGGTGTGCAGGTGTGCCCAGCAGCAGGTGGAGCGACGAATTGGTATTCGCCCAGCTATAACCCTGCCACCCACATGTTCTACTTTCGCTCGTTGGACGCCTGCGCTTTTTTCAAGTCGAGCACCGAGCCCTTCGAAGAAGGGCGCACATACTATTCAACGGGCACACGGGGTATAGGCGAGATGGGCAAAGGCTATATCAATGCCTTCGATCTCGAGACGCTCGATTTTGCCTGGCGCAATCTTCAGTACGGGATGGAAAAGGGTTGGGGAGGCGTGATGTCCACGGCTTCTGGATTGGTCGCATACGGCGATGACGCTCAGAATTTTGTTGTTCTCGATGGACATTCTGGAAAGCCGCTGTGGCACTTTAACGTCGGACAATCGATCCACGCATCGCCTATGAGCTACGCAATTGGAGGCAAGCAGTACCTTGCGATTGCTGCTGGAAGCGACGTGTTTTCCTTTGCAGTTCCCTAGTCTCCTTACGGATGAATCCATCCTGCATGAGGCCGGCGTGAGCATTGGATCTCTGGCCAGTACTTTCCGAATACCTCGAACCGAGAGAGACATAAGGTTAGGTTTGACCGAAGAATCGATATCGCGCTGTGTCAGGCGCCACGCACCCTAATTGATCAGCGGTAGCCACGCGCGAGCAGGTATTTCGCGCCAGACTCGAAGGCATCGAGTCGCGAGTGAGTTGTGGTAGATGGGGAAGTAACCCTTTTTTTCTGTTTCGTGGTTAGTCGAGTCGGGCTATGGCGCTATACGGTGAAACAAACAATCTCATCGTCATTCTCAGTTTAACACCGTGCTCCTCGAGTGTTTCCTTCTCTATGAGCGCAAAACCAGTGCTATTGCCAAGCTAAGACTTCGGGTCCGACACCCGGGGGATTTCCGGGTACTTGTCCCATAGAACTACTGGGCAGGGCCCTTCCGTGAAGAGTACATTCCTTTGGAGGCGGCTTATGGCTCAACCGAACAGCGGCATTGGCAATGTCACGGCGAATACCGGACTCCTCGAAATGGCCATGGCGTATTCCCGCAGTCGCGTGATTTGCGCGGCTGCACGTCTGGGCGTTGCCGATGCGCTTGGAGACGACGTGCGGAACGTCGGCTTCCTGGCCGAGAAGTGTCAGGCAGATGCCAATGCGTTGTACCGCCTGCTGCGCGCTCTTGCCGGCATCGGCGTGACTGAAGAGACAGCGCCCGAACACTTTCGGCTGACTCCCTTTGGCAGACCGCTGCGGAAGGATGTGCCTGAGTCCGTCTGGTCAGCCGTCATCTTCTGGGCAGATCCGATTGCCGACGAGTGGTCCCTGCTTACCGAATGTGTGCGGACTGGTAAGCCGGCTCCCCAGGTCCGCGATCCCAAAATACCTTCCCGGTGGTCGCAGGTTGCCGAAGCTGGTTCTATTTTTCGCGCGGTGATGGGTACGGCTCCCGCGGAAGATTACGCGCCCATCGCTGAAGCGTGGGATTTTTCCCGCGCGACAGTAGTCGCCGACCTCGGTGGCGGCGGTGGGTCGCTCATTCTCGCAGTGCTCTCGCTCAACCCGCACGTGCGAGGCATGCTCGTGGACCTCGAACCCAGCGTCGATGCGGCAAAATCTCGCTTTGCTGAGGAAGATCCTTCCTCGCGATGCGAACTGATTGCCGCGGACCTGACGCAATCGGTCCCGGCGGGCGCCGATGTCTACATGCTCAAACATGTTCTGCATGGGCGTCAGGACGCGCAGGCAATCACAATTCTCAGGAACTGCCGCACGGTCATTCCGCAGAACGGCCGTTTGCTGATCATTGAATTTGTCCTTCCTCCGCTCATCGCGCATGCCGATCCACAACTGGAAAGCCACCTGATGAGCGACCTTAACATGCTTGCTGTCACCGGCGGCAAAGAGCGAAGCGAGCGCGAATGGAGAGCCGTTCTTGAGCCAGCGGGCTTTGTCCTGACGGGGGTCTACCCGGTTGGAAGCGACAATCTGATGGTTCGGAACGTCGGAATACTCGAAGCAAAACCGGCGTAGGGACAATGACAATGTTGTCCAGGTGATTGCCCCGGCGACTCAGCGGCTGAAGGCCAATACCCCTCCTTGCAGGTCCACGGACACTCGGGAAATTCCGAGTGCTGCCGGGCCGATCAGCCCGTCGTAGTCCAGCTGAGACGGTTTGGGATTGCGGGTCATGAGCGCCAATTTCTGGCGAAACTCCTCCGGGCCTAACCGGAGCGTACGCAGCCGGACCTGTTTGCTGTCGAAATCACCAATCCGCTGCGGCGACAGGATATTGGGGTCTTTCACTCCTGACCTCTGCGCTGTGCCTCTGGTGAAGAGAATGATGGAACCGGCTCCCGTGTCGAAGAGAAGATGCGCCGGCGTGTGATCGATTTCGACGTCAAAGACCGCCATGCCTTCATAGAGCCGGAACGGAACGGAGAAAGGCAGAGCCGGACCCGGTCCAAAGCGAATCACGCGGGCAGAGTAATCGATGACAAAAGGTCTTTGCCCCAGCACATCCATGCCCACAATCGCATCGATGCGGACCGGAACGAACTTCTGAAAGAAAGAGAGGTCGGTTGTGACGACCTGAAGATTGGACCGTTTCAATGGGCCAAGCTCGATCGAGGACAGGGTTGCCTCTTCGCCCTGTGTTCTGCCGCCCAGAACTGCGATGCTGGTCGATTTTTCCGTGGAGAGATCGATTTTTCTCGCGATCCGTGAATCAAGAACAGAAGGGGTCGTGCCTGTGTCCAGGAAAAAGTTGAGGTTCTTAAGCGGGCCGATGGACCCATGCACCACCATGAAATAGCCCTGATAAAGATCGAACCGGATGGTTCCGGCTGTCTCGCTCACCGGCGGGAGGGAGTCTCGCTCTGGAATGTCGCTGGCATGCGCCTGGTTCCCCAGGAATCCCACGGCGACGAGAACATTCAACAATATCGAAGGGCAATTGCGCATGGAGTTCCACCTCGGTTTTCAGAGGTGATCGTGCGCGATACCGCTAGGTACCTCAATTCACTCGACCTAGATTGAAAGTCGACCATCGATTCCGCTGCAGGAGACAAACTGGAGATGGGCAGGAGAGGAACATCTCCTGGCAAAATAGTTGAAGAATGGGCCTGGATGATATGTCATCAAGGGAGAGGTAGACTTAACCCATGCTGGAGCTTCCCCAGAACGGAGAGTCACCGTCTCGGAATGGGTTTCACACCGTCCGTTTTGGAGAATTCGAGGCCGACCTGCGTATCGGCGAGATCCGCAAGGCGGGCAGTCGCGTCAAGCTCCAGGACCAGCCATTCAAAGTCCTTCAGATTCTGCTGGAGAAGCGTGGCAATATCGTCTCGCGCGAGGAGCTGCAGTCGCGCATCTGGCCTGAAGACACTTACGGAGACTTCGATCACGCGGTCAACGTTGCAGTTGGCAAGCTGCGAACCGCGTTAGGCGATTCGGCCGAGAATCCTGCGTTTATTGAGACGGTGCCCCGGCGCGGCTATCGTTTCGTGGCAACGGTCGAAGGCCCGCCGGTGATGCCCCCTGCGGCAAAACCACCGGTTGCGGCTAATCCAGAGGACGGGGGGAGACCCCCGGATAGCCGCAAGTCGAGACGCCTTTTGTTTGTGTCTCTGGCAGGCCTTGCGTGTGCGGCCCTGTTGGCGGCAGGCGTATGGCTTGGGCGACGCAACCTCAAGCCGCAGCCTGCGGAGATTCAGCGCCTGACGATCGAACATGGGACAGTCTATTCTGCCCGATTCGCGCCGGACGGACGGAACGTGTACTATGCAGCGGCGTGGGAGGGCATGCCGGTTGAGGTCTTCTCCTCCGATCTGAAATTTCCGGGCGCGCGATCTCTGGGGCTGACAGGGACCGACCTGCTTGCCGTCTCTTCCTTGGGTCAGATGGCTGTCCTGCAGCCGGCGGAACCGGAATTCATGACCGGGATGACGGGCACCCTGGGTCAGGTGCCAGCCACCGGCGGGACACCGCGGCAGCTTGCTGCATGTGTCCAATGGGCCGACTGGTCGCCCGACGGAAAGACGTTGGCCATCGTTGATCTTGTGGCCGGTAAACAGCGGCTTGAGTTTCCCCTCGGCCACGTCCTTTACGAGACCTCCGGCCGGATCAGCCACGTACGGGTTTCACCGAACGGCCGCGCGATTGCGTTTCTTGATCACCCGACCTCTCACGATGATGAAGGCGGTGTTTCCGTCGTCGATCTGCAAGGACGAAAGACGGTTCTTTCGACAGGATGGGAGAGCGAGGAGGGACTCGCCTGGTCAGCCAGGGGAGATGAGGTGTGGTTCTCGGCTACGCACGCTGGATTGCAGCGCCAGATTTATGCCGTTGACATGTCGGGCCATCTGCGTCTCGCCTTCCGCGCGCTGGGCGGGGTAACGCTGCAGGATATCGCTCCGGACGGCAGAGTGCTCATGACGCGCGATGAACAAAGGGCCAGCATCATGGGTGTAGCGCGCGGAGCAACCAAAGAAAGAGACCTCTCGTGGCAGGACTGGTCGCTTCCCGTGGACCTTTCGCGCGATGGCAAAGCGCTGCTCTTCGACGAGCAGGGAGAGCAGACGGGGCCAAACTATACCGTGGCCATGCGCGATCTGACCGGGTCGCCGCCGGTCGCGCTGGGCGAAGGGATGGCCGGCGATTTTTCTCCCGATGGCAAGTGGGTGGCCGCAAGCGTCTCCTACACGCAGTTGGTCCTGCTGCCTACTGGACCGGGAACGGCTAGGCGGATCGAACGGGACGACATTGAGCAGTATGGACACGAGATCCACTGGCTCCCGGATGGCAAACAGATTCTCTTCACCGGAAACCTGCCGGGACGTGCAGCCCGGTGTTTTGTTCAGAGTATCGATGGCGGCAGGCCGCGCCCCATCACGCCAGAAGGAGTCACGTACTGCCGGGTTTCGCCCGATGGAAAGCTCGTTGCAGCGGGCAGCGCGGACATGAGTGGAGTGAAACTCTACGCGATCGACGGCGGAACCCCGCGCCCGATTCCCGGACTGCAGGCCGGAGAATCTGTTGCATGGACCTCCGATCCGAATTTCCTCTATGTCGGCCAACACGCGAAGTCATCCATTCGAGTTTTCCGCTTGAATCTGCTTACCGGTCAAAGGAAGTTGTTTCGAGAGATTGCGGTGCCCGATGGACCGGGTGTTTGCGACATGACTCATGTTCTTTTCAGCCCCGACGGCCGCGTCTACGCCTATGGCTATATCCGGCTGCTTTCAGATTTGTATGTGGTGGCGGGCTTGAGTTAGAGACGGATTCAGCCAGAGTGAGCAAGCGAAAGATTATTCATGTGGACATGGATGCGTTCTATGCATCCGTCGAGCAGCGCGACAATCCGAAGTTGCGCGGCAAGCCGGTTGTCGTGGCATGGCGCGGAAAGCGATCGGTGGTCTGCGCGGCATCCTATGAGGCAAGGCGTTTCGGTGTCCATGCGGCCATGGCCGCGACGTACGCAGAGCGTCTCTGCCCACAAGCGGTCTTTGTCCCACCCGATTTCACGCGTTACCGGGCCGTCTCACGCGCCGTGCGCGAAATCTTCTTCCGCCATACCGATCTCATCGAGCCGCTGTCTCTCGACGAGGCGTATCTGGATGTCACGGAGAACAAGGCAGAAATTGCAACAGCCACGAAGGTGGCCAGCATCATCCGGCAACAAATCCGCGAGGAGCTCAACCTGAGTGCCTCAGCCGGTGTGGCTCCCAACAAGTTCCTGGCGAAGATCGCATCCGACTGGCGCAAGCCGAATGGGTTATTTGTTATCCAGCCCGCCGAGGTTGAAGGCTTTTTGACCCCACTGCCCGTGGCTCGCATTCCTGGCGTGGGAAAGGTCACAGAGGCAAAACTCGCCAAGCTTGGAATGCGCACCGTCGGCGAGTTGCGAACCCGCACTCTCGAGCAGTTGCATAGCCTGTTCGGCCGTTATGGACAACGTCTGTACGAACTGGCGCGCGGAATTGACGAAAATCCTGTGGTGCCTAATCGGCCGACAAAGTCGATCTCCGCGGAGGACACCTTCGAGCACGATGTGGTGCTTTCGGCGACTGAACCTATGATCCGGCGTCTCGCGGAAAAAGCGTGGCTCGCCTCGCGCAAAGAATCGAGGGCCGCCAAAACGGTAATCTTGAAATTGAAAACGGCCGACTTCCGTGTGCTCACGCGGAGCCTTACGCCCCATTCGCCTCCAGCCTCTTGCGAGGAATTAACACGAATCGCTCTGTCTCTTCTCGACAGAGTGGGCGTCGATGCGCAGCAAAGATTTCGCCTGGTGGGCGTCGGCCTCGGCAACTTCCGCGAACCGGATGAGGGCTCAGAATTGTCGCTCTTCCCCGCTTAGCGTTTATGTTTCGCCTCCTCGATCCAGGCTCGCCACTTGGCCCTGGCGATCGCCACCAAGCCCATAGCGCCGGCAGACTGTCCATGTTGGAACCAGGTCGAGGGTGATGAATCGGGGGCAAGTGCGACATGAAGATTGAGCTGATTTGCTTGCGGAGCAGTGCGTTCTGCCCCATGCCCATGTTGGTCGGGCTAAGGCGGCCATGTTAGGATCTTTCAAGTCATATTTGATCTTCGCAAGAGAGTGAGAGCTTCCCCGAAAGCTGATTGGAATAGGATTTGTGCGGCATACTCGGATTCACAGCGAAAAGTTGGTTCCCCGAACCTGAGCGCATTCGACAAGCGACTGCGACTCTGATTCATCGCGGCCCCGATCAACAAGGCGTCTACCAATCCAGCCAATGCTATCTGGGCGCCACCCGTTTGAAAATTATCGATCTGGCCGGGGGCAATCAGCCGATTTACTCCGCCGACCGCGACACCGTCATCGTCTTCAACGGCGAAATCTATAACCACCTCGAAATTCGCAAAACTCTCGAAGCGCGCGGCCACAACTTTCACACTCATTGCGATACAGAAACGGTGCTCCATGCATTCCTCGAATGGGACACGGGGTGCTTCGAGCATCTCAGAGGAATGTTCGCGGTCGCATTGTGGACCAACTCCAGACGCCGCCTGATTCTTGCCCGCGACCGAGTCGGAATCAAACCCTTATACGTCGCCGAACGAGGAAACGACCTCTTCTTCGCTTCCGAATTAAAGGGCATCCTGATCCACCCGGAAATCGAGCGGCGCCTTTCCCGCGAGGGCCTTGAAGCATATCTTTCGATGAACTACGTCCCCTCTCCGTGGACGCTGGTCGATGGCATTCGGAAATTGCCCCCGGGCTGTTGGCTTGAATGGCACGACGGGCGCATCCACAAGGAATCCTATTGGCGCATCCCGGCCGCGGCGCCTGCGGCGATCTCGCTCGACGACGCAAAATCGAAACTCGACCATTTGCTTTCCCAGTCCATCGGCGAGCACATGATGTCGGATGTCCCGCTCGGCGTCTGGATCAGCGGCGGTCTCGACTCCTCCACAATTCTCCACTATGCCGCGCACGCATCCAGCGCAAAGCTGCGCACATTTTCCATTTCCTTTCGGGGCCAGAGCTTCGACGAATCGGCATACGTCCGCGAGATGGTAACGAAGTATGGCACCGACCATGAAGAGTTCGATCTGAATGCGGAGCGGGATCTGGAAGGCGCCATTGACGAGCTTTCGTATTACTCCGACGAGCCCAGCGCAGACTCCGGTGCATTGCCGGTCTGGTTCCTCTCCAAGCTTTGCAGGGAGCATTGCACTGTCGCATTCAGCGGTGAAGGCGCCGATGAAATCTTCGGCGGCTATCTCACCTATCGCGCCAACCAATTTGCACGGGGCTTGCGGCGTCTGCCGCCGCCGTCGCTTCATCTTGCTCTGCGATGTCTCCGTGCCTGGCCCGGCTCCAACGAAAAGATCAGTTTTGAATACAAGCTGAAACGACTGCTGGAGGGCAGTCTCCTTCCGCCGGAGCAGGGACACGTTTACTGGAACGGGACTTTTTCGCAGGCCGAAAAACTGCAAATCCTCAAAACTCCTCTGACCGGGTCCTTCCTCGACATACTTTCGCCGCTCGCTGCCGGACTTCCCGGCGATGGCCTCGCGCCCTATCTCGAGTTCGACCAGAATTACTATCTTTCCGACGACATTCTCGTGAAGTCCGATCGCATGAGCATGGCGCACTCTCTTGAAGTGCGGCCGCCGTTCCTTGACCATCGCATTATCGAGTTTGCGGCGACCCTTCCCTCGTCCATGAAGATCCGGGGTTCCGAGCAGAAGTTCGTTCTCCGGGAGTTGATGAAGCCAATCCTCACCTCATTCATCACGCAGCGTGCGAAGGTCGGGTTCGACATTCCCGCGCATGAGTGGTTTCGTGGAACGCTGCGCAACCTGCTGATGGAGACACTTGATTTCGCGGAGTCGGAGTACTCCGACGTATTCCGTTTCGATACAATCCGCAACCTGACAAAACTGCACCTGAACAGGAGCATCAGCATTGGCTACCATCTCTGGGGTCTTATGATTGTGTTCCTTTGGATGAAGCGATGGAAGATAAGCTCAGCACCAATCCCCCAATCAAGAGCCCAGATGTCTACGATTGGTTCGTAAATCGGCGCCGTGTTCTGCTGGTTGTTGCGTTGTTCGCGGCTGCGGTCTATCTCGGTTGTATTGTCTCTCCGCCGTCTCTGATGGACGACGTAGACTCGGTGCAGGCGCAAATTGCGCGCAATATGCTGAGCTCTGGGGACTGGGTCACGGCGCACATCGACGGCGTGCCGTTTCTCGAAAAGCCTCCGCTTATTTATTGGACGATCGCCGTCTGCTACGCAATTTTAGGCCCGCACGACTGGGTCGCACGCATCCCCGAGGCCCTGTCGGCCATCCTCCTGTGCCTTGTTACCGCAGCGTTCGGCATCTGGGCGTTCGGAAAGCGTGCCGGCCTCTACGCCGGCCTTTGCATGTCCACCTGCATCGGCCTGTTTCTCTTCACCCGCATTCTGATCCCCGATGCAATGCAATCCTTCACCATCACGATGGCGCTGTGGGCGATGCTGCGGGCATTGGACGAGGAGGAGCCTCATCCAAAACTGTGGGCAGCGATGATGGCGGCCTGCCTCGGCGTTGGCCTGCTCCTCAAGAGCCTGATCGGCGTCGTGTTTCCCATCGGAACGGCCGTTCTCTACCTGCTCTTTACCCGTCAACTTTTTGCCGCGCGCACCTGGAAACGGCTTCGTCCTTTCAGCGGCTTATTGGTCCTTCTTCTCATCGCTGCTCCCTGGCACATTCTCGCGACCCTCCGGAATCCTCCCTATTTCAGCTTTACGCTCAAGAGTGTTCCCGGCGAATACCACGGCTTCTGGTGGTTCTTCTTCATCAATGAGCAGCTGCTTCGCTTCCTCAATCTGCGCTACCCGCGCGACTACGATACCGTCCCACCCGTCCTTTTCTGGCTCTTCAATCTCATCTGGCTTTTTCCGTGGAGTGTGTATCTTCCTGGCGCCTTCAGGCTCTCTTACCGGCCTCTAGACCGCTCCGGAAAGACTCTTCTGCTTGCCCTCTGCCTCATCGCATGCGTCATGGTGTTCTTTACCTTTTCCACGACGCAGGAGTACTACTCGATGCCCATTTATTCGGGTGTGGCTCTGCTCCTCGGCGCAGTCATGACACAGGAGAGCCGGGTCCTTCGCGTTGGCACTCGCGCATTGACGGTTATCTGCGGCCTTGCTTTCCTCGGCGCGGTTTGCATCCTGGTCGCTGTGCGCCATGTCGACACGCCTGGCGACATTTCCCAGGCATTGAGCTATAACCCGTCCGCCTACAAGCTCTCCCTGGGTCACATGGAAGACCTGACCCTCAATTCGTTTGCCTATCTTCGCCTTCCGCTCGCCCTTGCGGCTGCCGCATTCCTGGTCGGAGCGGTCGGTACCCTCCCGCGATTCCGAAAAACTTCGTACCTCGCCATCGCCTTCATGATGGTGGTTTTCTTCCACGCCGCTCGATTGGCGATGGTCACCTTCGATCCCTATCTTTCGTCGCGCCCGATGGTGAAGATCCTCGATCAGGCTCCGCGGGGCGATTTGATCGTCGACCACCACTATTTCTGGTATTCATCCGTGTTTTTCTATACCAACAGAACCGCCCTGCTTCTCAACGGCCGGTTCTTCGGCTTGGTCTATGGTTCCTACGCACCAACCTCGGCGGACCCATTCATCGACAACACCCATCTTCAGCATCTTTGGCGGACGCCGGCACGCTACTACCTCTTTGCCAAGGCGACGCAACTCGAGGACTTGGCTTCCCTCGTCGGCAGAGATCAGCTGATTACCGTATGCGCGAGCGGCGGCAAGGTGCTGCTCACAAATCACCCCGTTACGAATGGGGGTGGGTTTTGACGCCTCCAGCGCCTGGAACTTTCTCAAAAAGCCGATTATTGGGTCATTATTGGGCAGGGGTTGGGTCAATCCGGCTAAGAAATTCGTCTAAGCCTTTGTCGTCCTTCGTTCGATCAATTTGAGCTCACTTGGAGAAAACATGAGAATAGCAATTCTTGGTGGCGACGGTTACTGCGGTTGGGCCACTGCACTTTACCTTTCGAGCAAAGGGCACTCGATCGCGATCGTTGACAACTTTGCGCGTCGCCAGTGGGACTTCGAACTCGGAGTACAAACCCTCACACCCATTCGGCCTCTTCCCGAGCGGCTGATGGTCTGGCAGCAGCTAACCGGCCGAGCCATCGAGACATTCGTCGGCGACGTTACCGACTACGAGTTCCTTGCCTCGATGATCAGTTCCTTCAAGCCGGAAGCGATCGTGCATTTTGCAGAGCAGCGCTCCGCTCCCTATTCAATGATCGATCTGAAGCATGCCGTGTTCACGCAGGTGAACAACGTCGTCGGCACCCTGAATCTGCTCTTCGCCGTCCGTGAATTGGCTCCGGATTGTCACATCGTGAAGTTAGGGACGATGGGTGAATACGGCACGCCGAACATCGACATCGAAGAAGGTTTCATCACCATCAAGCACAATGGCCGCAGCGACACCGTGCCTTATCCCAAGCAGCCTGGCTCCTTCTATCACCTATCCAAAGTCCATGACAGCCACAACATCATGTTCACCTGCAAGATTTGGGGGCTGCGTGCCACCGATCTGAACCAAGGCGTCGTCTACGGCACCGTGACCGACGAAGTACAGATGGACGAAGCGCTAATCAACCGCTTCGACTACGACGATGTCTTCGGCACAGTTCTCAATCGTTTCTGCGCCCAGGCTGCCATCGGCGTTCCGCTCACGGTCTACGGAAAGGGCGGCCAGACACGCGGCTTTCTCGATATCCGCGATACCGTGCGATGTATCGAAATAGTCTGTCTTAACCCGGCCGAGCGGGGCGAGTTTCGGGTCTTCAACCAGTTCACTGAGCAGTTCTCCGTCCTCGAACTTGCCAGGCTGATCAAGGAAGTGAGCCGCGATCTCGACCTCGATGTACAGATCGACCATCTCTCCGATCCGCGCGTCGAAGCCGAGGCACACTACTACAACGCCAAGCATTCGAAATTGACCGATCTCGGTCTCGAGCCTCATCTCCTTTCTGAGACACTCGTGAATTCGCTGATCAACGTTGCAGTTCGCTACCGCGATCGTATTGAACCTGCGATGTTTGCCCCCCAAGTCAACTGGCGCGTCGGGCGCAACCCGCGCCGCGCTGTCAGCGCCATCCGTCAAGAGTTACTGGCAGCGAAAGAAACCCGGTAGTCAGAAAGGTTGAATCGGAATCCCTTGGGGCGCGCAGGCTCCGGGTTGCGAGATGCGCGCCACAGCGGTTCTACACTTGCTGTACCCCGAAACCGCTGCTCTAGAGTGGCTTTTCATCAAGATGAATCCACCTCGCACGATCCCGGATAGGTCGCGCTCGTTTTGGAATGGCGCTAGACTTACGCCGTCGGTTCCGATGCCGCCGGCTGAACAGGCACCAGGTTCCCATTCACGATGCGATAATCCTGGCCCCGCCATCGGATCGATTTGCGTGTGAAACTCGTCAGCCAGATGAGCGTTGCAATCGCGTCCCATGCGGGGAGCAGAAACAGCTTTCCCCAAACCCCGCGCTGCTTAAGGCCCGCGGAACCAATGAGCAGCGTTAAGATCGAGCGGAATATAAAGTATGCGCCAAGGTACGCGGCGGCTACGGCGGCCGTGGGTTGCACGGCAACGGCCAGCAAACACCACGGCAGGCCCAGCGTAAACACCAGGCCCGCATGTCCCCACGGCCTCATCTGGCGCATGACCGTAATCCAGCGCAGCCGCTTGAGAAACAGTTCCCGCAAGGAATGGTAATCCGGAACCGTCAAAACTGAATAGTTCAGCAAGACAACTTCATGTCCCCGCTCCGCGATCAGGCGTCCGACCTGCAAATCGTCCGCAGGTTGGTTTTCAAGAACGGGATAACCACCGAACTCCTGCAAATATCCTCGAGTCGTGCAGATGGTCGGCCCCAAAGCGAACTTGATCCCGTCAAGCTGCCAGGCGGTCAGGATCCCTGGGTAGAAATCGGATAGCATACCAACGTCCTGCAACCGCTGCACCCAGGTGGTTTCGCTCGATGGCACATAGAAACATGTGACCGCGCCGACATGCGAATCTTGGAGTGGCGCCACCAACCGGCGCAGGTAATCCGGCTCAACACGCACATCGCTGTCGCTGATGACCAGGTACTCGCAGGAAGCTTCTTCTACCAGTCGTGCGAGCCTGGAAACTTTATCGTTGGTTCCTGACCGTCCCGATCCAATCACAATGCGAATTTGCGTTTGGGGAAAGTCGCTCTTGAGCTTTTGAATCACCGGCAGTGCCGGATCCCCGGCATCGACGCAGAACAGGATTTCGTAATTCGGATAATCCTGCCGGCAAAAGCTCGCGAAATTTCCATAGGCTTCCGGGTCAAGCCCTCGCACCGGTTTCAGATTACTGATGGGGGGCAGAAAATTGCTCGATCCGGGCCTCGCCAGTCGAAAAAACCGACGGCTGCTGAAGATCGCAATGCAATAGTAAACGAACGGGATCGCGGAAATTGCGAGGAGTGCTGTTCGCATGATGGGGAAAGCTAACAGGGACGGCACGCTTAACCAGCTTACAACCTGAAATCGGATTCACGCGACGGAAAGAAACCCAGAATTTCCAGCCAAATCCTTCCGTCGCTTCCAGCTGACTCACCGCTTCCAGCTGCCTCAAGGTAGATCTTTAAGGAACTTGGTTTTATACAATGAGGAAGTGTCTACAGAACCCGTTATCGATCAGCGACCGGAATCCCGGGTCCCGGCTCATAAACGTTTTCAATTCAAGACTTTCCTGATGATCGTGGTCATGGTGCTCGCCGGCCCGATCGGCAACGTCTTTCTTGGCAAGGGGATGAAAGAAGTCGGCACCCTGACCCTTTGGCCTCCGGCGCAGTTGCTTCATTTTGTCCTCGGGGTCTTCGTCACCTTCCCGATTTGGCTGGGAATTCTCTCGCTCCTGACGTTTTTCGTGGCTTACATGCTGGTGTTGTCCTGGGCTGACTACAGTTTTGTGCAACCCGTATCCTCGGTGGCGTACGGTGTCGTGGCCCTCCTCGGCTGGCTGGTGCTGGGGGAACAGGTCTCCGCCTTACGTTGGACTGGAATTGCGATCATCTGCCTGGGAGTTTTTGTTGTCAGCCGCACGGGTCCGCAAACCACCAGCCGTGAGACGGCGGGGAAAAGCTAGCATGCTCGATTTCGTGCTTTTCACGCTGATTGTCGCCGCGGGAACCGGCGGAGAACTCTGCGTTTCGCGTGCCATGAAAAGCGTCGGCGAGCCAGGCAGCTTTCATCCCACGGAGATGGTTCGTATGGCTGTGCGCGCACTTCGTCAGCCTTGGATGTGGGCCGGCGTAGGGATGATGGCGCTTGCGTTCTTCGCTCTCTTGGGCGCTCTCTCGATCTACAACGTAAGCTTTGTCGTCCCCGTCACCGCTTTGAGCTACGTCGCCGGAGCCTTCGGCAGCGCAACGTTCTTACATGAGCGCGTGACTTTCCGGCGATGGGTCGGCGTGCTGCTGGTGGCAATTGGGGTAACGCTCGTATTTCTGGGGAAAAGCTGAACGCTCGGTGATCTCGCGAACGCGTAGCGCAAGCGGCGGCATGACCCGGATGAGCGCGATTGAAAATCAGATCGAGTGGCTCAGAATCTTGTAGCTGAATCAAATTGCTGCCCTCGCACATCCGATGGAGATCCAGAGGTTCACAAATGCGTTCTGACCTCGTTCCGGGAAACACTTTCCCTGACTTTCAGCTGCCCGATCACACACGCACACTGCGGAAGCTCAGCGAAATCCAAGGCAACGACCCGCTCATCCTTACGCTCGCGCGCGGTAATTACTGTCCGAAGGAGCATCAGCAACATCTGGAACTGGCTTCGTTCTATCCGAAGATAGCCGTGGGCTATGCTCAGATCGCTACCATCTCCACCGACGACCATCACACACTGCAGGAGTTTCGTGCCTCCGTCGGCGCCCAGTGGACGTTTCTGTCCGATCCAGAACGAACCGTGCAGATGAACCTCGATATTCAGGAGTACACCGATCCCGAGCACGATCCGATGATTCCGCACACCCTTGTGCTCAAGCCCGGCCTCGTCATTCACCGCATCTACAACGGCTACTGGTTTTGGGGCCGCCCCTCAATCGCCGATCTCTGGCACGACCTCCGCGCTGTCACAAGCGAGATCCGTCCTGACTGGGACCTAAGCTCCCCAGGGCTCCGCGATGCGTGGAAGGCGGGCGACCTATCGCAATTTCACGGGTGGAACAAGGGGGCGAAGACACCCCCGGTGGGATCGAGGAAAAGGAGTTGATCCGCAAAGCGGTCTACGCTGTCTCGTCGGGCGAGTTGCCGAGTCCCGCATTGCCAGAGAGACGCCGGACTCATGGGGGACTCCGACGCCTCCGCCGTGCGGACCTTCCTGTCAACACTGTCGAATTAGCGCGCTACTTGATTGGCAAGGTCATCGTTCATGACACTGCGAACGGCAGACTAAGTGGACGCATTGTCGAAACTGAGGCCTATCCGGTCGGCGACGTAGCTGGACATGCTTTCCGGGGCAGAACTCCGCGCAATGGCACTCTTTTCCTTGAGAGAGGACACGCATATGTCTATCTCATCTATGGCGTGTCGATCTTATTAAATGTGTCGAGCGAACGGGCTGGAGTTGGTGCGGGGGTTCTGTTACGGGCTATCGAGCCTCGTGACGGTATCGAACTCATGGAAGGTACGCGTCGAAGGAAACAATGGGCCGATATAGGTAGGGGGCCGGGACGATTGACCAAGGCAATGAAGGTTGACCTAAGCCACGATGGACTGGACATGTGCAGGCCAAGTTCTTCGCTATGGCTGGCTGAGACGGCACGCAAAACGGGTCCGATTGGCAAGACCGTGCGCATCGGTCTGACTCACGGAGCGAGCCGCTTATTGCGCTTCTACGAACGTGGCAATGAATACATAAGTGGCCCCAAGAAATTAAGCAATGCCTTCTAATCTAAAGCAACATTCAATGGGCCTGCAGGACGTCATTTCGACCTGCCTGAATGTAGTGTTCTGTGGAATCAATCCGGGAATGCGGTCGGCTGCAGTCGGACTCAACTTCGCGAATCGAAGTAACCGCTTTTGGCGCGTGCTGCACCTCGCAGGCTTTACCGCCAGGCAATTGGAACCGGAGGAGGCACGCCTCTTACTCGATTATGGTTGTGGAATCACCTCTGCAGTGGCTCGGCCGACGGTCAGCGCAACTGACCTCACTCAAGCGGACTACATCGCTGCCCGTCCTGTGTTCGAGCGCAAAATCGCGAAGTACAGGCCTAGATACCTGGCCTTCCTGGGGAAGCCGGCGTATTCAGCGCTTCTAAATCAGCGCCACCTTTCGTGGGGATTACAGCCAACTCCATTCGACGGATCTGTGGTCTGGGTATTACCCAATCCGAGCGGCCTGAACCGCGCATTCACCATTGGCATGCTGACCAAAGCCTATAGAGAGCTATTCGAAGCCGTGGCGCTCCGCAGTTGATAAGTGAAGGCGGTAGTGGGGTATGCTCCTCATCAGCTGAGTCTTGACTAGTCTGGAATTACCAAACAGGTGGCAGGCGGGATGAGACAAATGGGCCAATGAGGTGGCGGGGAAAGAAACTGCACAAGGGGTCAGTGTGCCGAGACAGGCGTGTTGCTCAGAATTCTCGACGTGGAGCGGTAGCGATGGAAGTCGCGGAAGCGAATCTGGTTCAGCTCCAACCTAGACTTGCTACTTCCCTTCCGCAGGATGATCTGCGCGCCGATCGGAAGCAGGTACTGCTGGCCGCTAATCGAGGCGTAGTCGTAATCGGCACTGAGGAAGGCCTCGTGGATAGGATACTTCTTCGGCACATCGTCTGCGATTTGGGTGATGCGCCGGACCCCGTGTGTGGCGCTGTCGATGTAGACCATACCGTGATAGCCAACGAAGATCACCTGCATGGGACCGACGCGGAGAGAGAGATTCGAGTTTTCTTTGGCGACGCGATATTTGAAGACCTGCACGGTTCCGTCACCGAGCGCACCGGTTTCAGACCATGAGAATTCCGCTTTGGCGGCTGGCCGGAAGAGACCCCGAATGAGACCGCCGAAGACTCCGGCGCTGGAGATGCCACGTTCTGGATCGGCGCTGCTGTCGTGGCTTTTTCGGTGGTCTTTTTCGTATTCCTGGAACTTCCAGTCTTCCTGATGGTCGAAATAATTGAGCTGGCCGGTGAGCGTATCGATGTGTTCCCAGCTGTTCTCGCGATTGGACCCGGCAAATCGCTCGGTGACTTGCTCACATGTGAAGTTTGGGAGGGAATCCCAATAATCATTCGCGTATTGCGCGGCTTCGACGAGGAGGGCTTTGAGCACGTCGTCAGAGGGACGCTGGATGGGATTGGCAGAAACGGAGATGGCCAGCGGACCGGCAGGCCGGGAGACGGACTCAAGAGCGGGGCCAGCGGGAGCCGAATCAGCTTCTTCCACGCCGGAGAGGGTGAAGGAAGTATCCGACTCGACGGTCTTTCCATCCTGGGTGAGAAGGGCCTGCACCTGGTATGTGCCATCTGTCGCGGAATTCAGGGAAAAGCTATTGAGATAGGAAAAGTACTCACCTCCGTGGACCTGTCGCGCGACCAGTGGGGCGCTGCCCAGTACCTGCGCATCGCGGAGCACCTTGATCTCCAACTTCGCCGGTTGCGCCGCGTGGGGGTTGTCGTGCCCCACCATGTAGATGGAGACTTTGTTGTCGCCGGAAGGCAGAGCGCCGGAGAGATTCGGCGTTACACGGTTTTTGTCGGCGCGAAGAGGATCGGACGTGTCGTCATCGTTGGGGGGGACGGGATCGGTGCGCCGTACCAGGATCAGGTTGCTGAGCGAAAGCGCGTCGGATTTGCTCGATATCACGAAGGGAATGCGTCGCGCCGCGGCCTTGCCGCTCGTGGTTTCGACCAGCAGAACTTCAGCGATGTATTTGCCCGGAGGCAGAGTGAAGTGACGCTGCAGCGAGATGACTTCGGCGCCTTTGGCGCCGGCCTTTTGGAATACGACGCGCTGCGGGATGTCGGAACTGAAATGCGCGGCAACGGCGCCGGTCTCGTCCTTGACGTTGGCAATCATCGTCAGGTGCGCGAGAGCAATCGGCGAGTTCGCGTCCTTCCGGATATCGAGGTCTTCGACAGAAACCTCAATGGCCAGGGCAGTCCTCCTTCCTTCATCGCTTTCGCCCATGTCGAGAATTGCTGCACGGAAGGGAAATTGCGAAGGCAAGGGCGATTCTTTAAGCAGCTTCAACAGGGGCGGCTCGAAAGGCTGCACCCGGCTCCCGTCCGCTGACGGTGGCGGCAACGCCAGATAGCCCGTCTGGGTGCGGATCTTGAGCCCTGTGCGGAGCGGCTTGACCACAAGTGGATGAAGTTTCCCATCGTATCCTCCACCCTTTGGAAGAAACGACGCCTCGTAATAGGTCGTCATGTCTCCGACGAGTTGATGCAGGACCTTCAGATTTCCATTGAAATAGGTGCCGCCTGTTGCCTCCGCGAGGTGCTTCAGATCGGTATCGACGGGCGGGTCGTCCACGACTTCCAAGGTTTCCTGGCCGGAGCCAAAGGTGGCCATATTTCCTGGTAGTTTGGCCTGGCTTAGACTGACGGCGGAAGTTTCACTGACCACATCCATTCCCTGAATCTTCCGCCCAACGTGGCCGAGCGCGGTGCCGTCGACCACATTGATGCCGATGCCCGCTTGATTGGCCGAACCGAGGATCGACTCGATGGCCTGCTTGGCAGCTTCCTTGATCTGCTCCTGGTGCATGGAACTGAGGTAGATGATGGTTTTCCGTTCCGGGAGATTCTGCTGCGCTTGAACCAGGGCCAAAATGGAGGAGAGAGACGGCGAGATATGGCGGTCCTGCGCGATGCGCGTCGAGTTTTGCAGCGCCGCGAAAATGGACTGCGCCTGCAAGCGCTCACGCGCTGAGGCCCTCTTGCCGGTGGAATCGGCTCCATTGAGAGCGACCGAGGCGACTTCCCTCTCAGAAACAAACGCATGACCTTTGTCTCTGGATTCGATGGGTCCGGTGGCCGTTTGAATGGCCTTTTCGATCGCACCGATGTCAACCGTATATCCCTGCTGAAGGTGGAGCCTCGAATCGATGTTGAATACCGAGAATTCAAATCCACTTTCGGAGAGCATGGATAGAATCCTCAACGCCGCATCCCGGGCGGTCGCGATCCGCGATGAATGCTTCTGCGGGAGCTCGTCCTTTTCCGCGGGAAATGAATCGAAGACAAAGCTCACCAGCTGCCTAGCCCGATGTTGGTCGACAAGTTCAAGATTTTCGAGACGGACGGGAGATCCGTCGTCGGTGAGGGTCAAATCCTCCGGCTTGAGGTCGAGGACGGGCTTGTCTCTCTTGTCATGTACGACAAGATAGAGTTGCATGGCGTCGACGGAGCTCGGCGAGGCCGAGGCTGGAGGCGCGACTGCCTGCTGCGCGCGAGCGAAGAGAAGCGAAGCTGCGAGAGCAGGACCCAACAACAGGCTCGATGCCAAACGACCGCTCATTCGATTCCGCACCGGTGCGGGAGATCACTGCTGATCCCGCCAAACGCTTTCATTTCTATCGATCCCATGAAGAGGAGCGCCTCTTAATCGCGCATCCCAGGCGAATGAGGCAGGACGCAACGGATATGTTTGTTTTTCCCGGAGAGTATAGCTTAATCGAGTGGCTCTGCGACAGAGACCCGCTGATCGGTCAGTGGGCTTCCCGTCTTGAATCCCTGCGCCGGTCTGGCGCAACCTTCATGCGGCCTCACTCCATCCGCTGAACCCATTGAGTCCGCCAGGAGGGCGCCTCAAACGCATCCGCGAAATACTGTGTCTCGTGTACGACCTTCCCGTCGCGGAACTCCATAATACTCACCGCGAACGTTGGCCGACCCTGGTAAACGATTGTGTATTCCGTGATCCAGAGATCGCCTCTTCCGAGAATTCGTTTGACCTTGAAGCCTGACGGCTTGCCGGGATGATGACTCCGCAAGGCCTGCAAATTACTTCGCCCGAAGATTCGCTCGCCTGACTGGGGATAATCGCAGATGGCGTCGTCATCGTAAATGTCGTGTTCCGCATTTACATCACCAGCTGCCGACGCGTGCCAATGCGCGTTCAGGGCTTTACGCATTTGTTCCTCTTCCATACGCCGCTCCAAATGTGGTTTACCTTTTAGGTTGACCGGCTCGTGGAATGAAACCTGGGGAGCCGGTATTCACTACGTCATTGAGTCTCTGCCTGGTCTGAATGCGGTTGATCGCGTCAAGTGCGTGCTCCGGAAGGGTGGAGATTTCGAAATTCTCTCTGGCCCGGTCTGCATCCTGGACGTGGTGAGCAAAGCGGTGCGGCGTTGCACCGCCCAAAGATTAAGCGAACCGGCCTCAGAAATGAGCCACAGCAAACCTGTCAAGAGTCTTTCCCAAGACGTGATCTGCTTTGATCCTACGTACCGTGACCTCAGCGCCGATAGGCCGATTAGGTCAGATCTGCCGGCTCGCATCAATTGGACGATAGTATCGGCCGATACCTTTGTATCCGGCTGGACGAGTAATGCGGGACCTCTGCAATCCAGTCACACTCGGCCACACAGCTGTTGGTCTGTTTTCAGAGCCCCGGAATCTCTAGCGGGACGAGGAAGTTGCTGGCGAGGACATAGTCGTAAAGGTGACTGAGCGGCGGTGGAGGATGAAGCTCGCGGGCAGAAACCCATCCGTTCGTATCGGTCCACCGCCAGTCGGTGGCTGAGATGCTCTGAATCGCTTGTTCAAGGTCCTTTGAGCTCATCGGATAAGCGTAAATGCGGACGTTTTGTGGCAAGAGGCGAGACAAAGCTTCGAGGAAGCTGCCGGGGAGATTGTTGTAGCGATAATTCCAAATGCGAACCAGCAGAGATAGGCCCACGACGAAGCGGATAGGCTCTTTTGTGTAGCGGTTCACAAGAGCGGTCATGCCGTAGAGTTCTCGTTCGCGAAACAGCAAGACATCACCGCAGTGCGTGTGAAGGGCATCAATCCGTTCCAGCAGATCAGAGATTGCCGGAGACGGATCTGCTTCCCTGAGCGGCATCGCAGAAAAGCAAAAGAAACCGACAGGTGCGGGATCATTTGCAGCTAACTCTCCACGGAGTTGCTGGATTCCAGAGGCCATCAGTTGATTATGGATTGCCACATGAGCGGCATCCACGTGTTCGAACGATCCTGGCGCGAGCACAATAGGTTTCTTGTGGAGAATTTCCATAGGCGGCGCAGGTGGTCGACTGCATGGAAAGCAGACGGCTTCAGCAAGACCTGACGACACCAGTTGCGCCAAAATCGCGCGCTGATCCCATCCATCGAAGGCGGCGCCACGCACTTCCGCATAGTCAATTTCAATGCGTTTCTCGACGTCCTGAACAATATTCTCGAAGAAAGATTCTCTCGTCTCCAATTGATAGAAGACGGCATGGATGAGGTTCACGCCCAGGACGCCGACAGCCTCTTGCTCGAGGGGGTTGGAAGGATCCCGCAGGTTGATATGGAGAATGATGTCGTTCGGCTGGCCGCCAGGTTGCAACTGGAACCGCAGACCGACCCAGCCGTGCGGCTCATTTGTTCCGGCGTAGTTGCGGGCGGAGATGGTATCGACAAAGGAAAAGAAGCGAGTATTCGATCCGCGACTTTTGTTCAATTGGTTGATGAGTTGGGCCCATTCGCTCTCCAGCATGGCTTGGAGGCGTTCTCCGGAAACGTAGCGCGCGCCAGTACCGTATAAATCGTCGCTGACTTCCTTGTCATACGCGGAGATCGATTTAGCCACTGTCCCGGAGGCTCCTCCTACAACCAGGAACCATCGCACGACTTCCTGGCCGGCGCCAATTTCGGCGAAGGAGCCGTAGCTGGTCGGATCGAGATTGATGCGGAGCGCTTTCTGATGGGCGTTGAGCTTCTCCGTGGATGCCATTAAACCTTCTCCCTATATCTTGAGTGATTGACCTTTCATCGTTGGCAGCGAAAACGTGTCGCAAACATCGAGCGTTCACATCATCGGCCATCCAATGGAGGAACATTGTCTCATCGCAAGCTCCCGCTTTATCCCTCAAGATCACTAAACTTGGCATGCATCAGGCGTTGGGCGATCGTGAAGATCATCGCCGTGGAGACGCCGAACATCAGCGCTCCATTGGCCGCTTCCAACGGTCCCAAAAGCTTCCACGACGGCGTCATGATCAAATCGCCGTAACCCAAAGTCGTGTAGTTGACCGCTGAATGGTAGTACGCAAGTTGGAGAGATTTGAATTCCCCGCAGATGACGAACAAGACAGCCCACAATGCAATCTCAATCAAGTGCGCTACAAGGGCGATTGATATCGTCAGAACAAAGATTCCGAGATTGATCCAGACTCGCGATCCTACTAGCCCCAGCTCCCTCTCGCGGCGAAATAAACGCACAGAAACTCCCAATGTCACGGAGTGAATCACGATTGTGCAGAGCGCGGCGATTGAGCCGGCCACCATCGGAAATAAAACGGCGACTTGATCGTTGCGCATCATCCTGTTGCCAAGATTCCGACCGGTTATCCTTATTGGTTCACCCGACCCGGTCAATCGCATTTGTAGGCGTCACTAGCGGTTCCTGCTGTCTAAGCGACTATCAACGGCGAGCACCGCGAAGGCGAAGTGCACTGAATGCAAAAAATGAAGGACATCCTTTTGAAGGTTCTTCGGACTGAAGAGTCGACCTACCCTGGGAAGTGGTGAATCGACCACATGGGAAACTGGAGCCCGTGACAATATTGGACTATGGCATTGAGACCTTGGTTTCGCGGATTCTTCTACGCAAGTATCAAAACTGCTCGCTTCGACTCTCGCGGTGGCCCTAGCCGACCCGAAGGTAGCAACCGATACCTTCGTCTAATAGCGCCTTCGGGGATCATCCAAGAAGGTTGTGGTGGGCAGTGAGGGACTCGAACCCCCGACTTCCTGCTTGTAAGGCAGGCGCTCTAACCAACTGAGCTAACCGCCCACATATGGCGGGAGACCCTGCGGTCTTCAGTCATGATAGCAGTGCTTCGGCTCTAATGCGTCACGCTCCAAAGGAGTGCCCCGCGTTGGTACACTGTCCCCGTGAGCCGCCTCATTGTCAACGCCGATGACTTCGGCCTGACTTCCGGAGTCAACCGGGCGATTGTCGAACTGCATCAAGCCGGCGTGCTCACAAGCACCACGCTTATGGCGAACGCCGCCGCAACCAACGAAGCCATTGAGCTCGCTCATGTGAATCCGACCTTAGGTGTTGGCTGCCACATTGTGCTGGTGGATGGCGCACCGGTGCTTCCGCCCCGCGAAATCCCCACTCTCATCGACCCTCAGACGGGCTGCTTCCCTCCCAAGCTGACTACATTTCTTGCGCGCCTCTTCACTGGTCAAATCCGCACTGCTGAAATCGAGGCCGAGACCGCCGCGCAAATCTCACTGCTCCAGCGGCGCAGTTTGAGCCTCACACATATTGACACCCATAAACATACCCACATGTTCCCGCGCGTTCTTAGACCTATCCTGCGGGCGGCGCGCGCCTGCGGTATTCGCGCGATTCGCAATCCTTTTGAGCCCGAGTGGGCCATTCGTGCTTCGCCGCGCGCCTCCTTCGTCCGCACCGCCGAAGTCTTTGTACTTCGCCGCTTCGGACCTTACTTCCGCCGCATTCTCTCTGAAGAGGGCTTCATCTCCACCGACGGCACTATCGCCGTTGCCGCCACTGGCGTGGTCAACGCGGATACGGTCCGGAGTCTATTGCAACAGCTCCCTGCCGGCACATGGGAGCTGGTCACCCACCCAGGCTACAACGACGCCGACCTGGGCAAGATCCGCACACGCCTCCGCGCGTCACGCAACATCGAACGCAATGCCCTGCGCGCCATCGGCGAATTCCCTGCCCTCAATCTCGTCTCCTTCGCGGCTCTCGATCCATCCCCACCTCACCTCAACTTCATTTAATATGTCATCTGAATCTTCCCTGTTCGTCAGGACGTCCAACTCGAAGACACACCCATCATAGTAGAGAGTGCAAAAACAACCAAAAGTCTGCCCTTCCAAGCAAAACCTTGCCGCACCTAAATCGACTGAAATCAGCGAAACCGCTGATTCCAAAATCTGGATTTTCAAGCAAAACCTTGCCGATTTTCTAAATTAGATGCGCTCTTTTCTAGATAGCGTTCGGAGTGAACGCCACATTGGCTCAGGTCGAGGCGCGCCGAAACAACCGGCATCCTTCTCCCTCAGGCGAATCAGAAGATTTGGTGTACCTATTGGTTATTAACTCAAGTGTAATTTCCGAGTAGGCCACAACTCACCAGGAAAGTCGACCTTTGCCGAGTCATCGCTCGGACCAGTCAAGGGAATAGATCTCCTGCGTACCCACGTCCCGCAGTACAATGGGTGCGCCGTCAGGCGTCAAGCTGAACTCTAACCCTGCCAGCCGCCCGGCCTGGCGGAGCCCTTTTAAGCTCGCTACCTCTTCCTCCTGTCGGTCCCTGACGTGCACCCGCATCACAGCAGACTCCGGTCCATAGCGCAAGTAATACAAGTACTCTCCGTCGCGCGACCACTTCATCAGCCCGGAACCATTCGCCAGGTGCGTCCAGGTCCGGCTCTTGAAATCAAACAGCATGATGTTCTGCCCACCCGATGCCATCGCGCCAACATACCTTCCGTCGGGAGACCAACTCGGCGCAAAGAATCCCTCCGACTCCGGAAGCGATTCGACCTTCTGCGTCTTCAGGTTCAAAACATGAATCGCTACCTTCCTCGGCTGCTTCGCGTAGAACGGGAAGTCGCTATACATCACGGAATCGCCATCCGGAGACCAACAGGTGTTCATCTCCTCGCCACGTCCCATAGAAACCGGCTTAGCCTCGCCACCGCTCGAGGAAATCCAGTACGCCCTTTGCTCCTTGCCCGCTTCGATTCCGTAGAACAGGATTCTGTCTCCGTCCGGCGACCACTTTGGGACCATCGCCTCCATCGGAGCAAACGTGAGCTGCAATCGCTCGCTCCCGTCTACACGGCTCCGCCACAACGTTCCTTCCGGATAAGCAACATACGTTACCCACTGCCCATCGCGCGAAAAGTCCACAAAACTGGCGGAGAGGCCGCCCAAGTACGTCACGAATTCCTTCGTTCGTGCGTCGAATTGCTCCAACTCCCCTCGCAGCTGCTGCCCAATCACGAACAGCTTTCGCCCATCCGGGCTGAACACCGGCGCCAGCGAACTCAGTTGTCCGTTCGTCAACTGCTCGGGTTCCGCAGTAGATGGGAACAGCCGTCCCAAAAAACTCATCTTCCCAGGGATCCACCAGATGTCCGACCGCCCTCCCGTCGTTACCTGGAAGACGAAGTACTTCCCATCCGGTGTCCAGCTTCCGCAACAAAGGTTGATCGGCCCGTCTGACGGCCCCGCATTTGGCCTCTCCGCTGGCCGCGGCGGCAGAAGTGGATGGAGATCGGTGCCTTCGCGTGAGACTTCCCAAATCGAACTGGCCGAAGTGGGCTCGTCGAAAACCGTCAATCGTACCCGCGTTCCATCCGGAGACCAGCGCGGTTGCCATCCCAGGCCCGGCAACGTCACCAGCAACCTGGGCTCGCTACCGTCGCTCTTGGCTCGATACAAATCCTTGCCTCGCGCATACACCATTTCCCGGCCATCAGGCGACCACGAACCATCCCAGGCCGAGGCATCGCCGAGCCGATGAGCCGCTCCCGCTGGCACGGGTACACCCCACAACTGCAACGGCCCCGCTTCATCCACTGTTCGACCCACCAGCAGTTCCGAACGCTCGCGAGAAAAATCCATCAGCTGCGGCAGGGGAAAGGAAACTGCTACTCGACCGGTTTCTCCCCCACCCGCTGAGACCTCGGCAATCCAGGGCGCGTTCGATGAGCCTTCCATGAAATACACCCGGCTCTCATCGGCAAACAACGCCGCATCCGGACCGCCAACATGGTCGGCAATCCCCCGCTTCAACGCTCCGTCCTGTGTGATCCGTACATACCCCGAGACCCTTGGTCGGGTCGACTCAACACGCCAGAGAGCAATCGCCCCTATGCCCAAGGCAATCGCCAACAGCATCGCCAGTACCGGCCAGGATGCAACTCGCCAGTTCATCCCACTGGCCGAACCGCTCGTGGGCTCTCCCTGGACCTCAGTATTTACGATGCCAGCGGTACCGGCGGACGGACCTTCCACTTCCCCGGCGCGTCTGCTCTCTTTCACCGCCACATTCATCCGATACCCGCGCTTGGGAACCGTCTGGATGTACTCTTCTCCCTCCGGAGTCTTGCCCAACTCGCGCCGTAGAAGAAAGATGTTCTGCGTCAGATTGCCTTCCTCAACGAAGCTGTCCGGCCACACTCTTTCCATCAATTCCTGCTTCGAGACAACCTCGCCGCGTTGGCTCAACAACACCAAAAGCGTCTCCAGTGCCCGCGGTTGCAGCGGCACCACATCCCCGGCTCGACGCAACAGCATCTGCGCTGGATCCAGCGAATACGGGCCGAATTCGTAGATCTCCCGCTGAATCATTGTGCTGTCTCCTTGAGAAAACCCTGAGAAATTCTTGAGGCCGATCTGAGGACGCGGTGAGCCCGCCGATCTAATGTAGCTCCTGTTCCCGTGGATGCTCAGCAGCATCTGCGCAAGCCAAAAACTTCAGGAACAGAAATAGGAGCAGACCATGAACTCCACAGCCCCCGCGCAAGCAACTTCTGAATCGTTTCCTGGACGCCATTCAGAAGACCCGCGCATTGACCAACCCAGAGCCATCCTCAAAGGCGGGCAGTTCAGGAACTCCGTACAGGCCGCTCAGCGCCGAGACCATCGATTCTTCTTCACGATGGCCATCCTCGCCATCACCACCGTCTTCGTCGGCTATTTCCCCACCTACTTCCAGAAGCCCCTGGAATCTGCGATACCGCTCGCGCCCAGTCCGGCGCTCGCCACAATCGTCCATATTCACGCTGCCGTAATGACCGTCTACTTCGTCTTGTACGTCCTGCAAACCGCTTTGGTCAGCGTGAACCGCAAGGCTCTTCACATGACCCTCGGCTGGGCTTCTGTCGTTCTCATTCCAACTATAGTGATCCTTGGCACAGTCGTCGTCTTCTATGGCGCAAAACTCGGCCATAAAGAGATATGGCCCGACCCCGAGGTAGCCGCCCTCGTCTTTGTCCTCGATGTGTATGTCTTCGCCGCCCTGGCCGGGATCGCGATCCTTCTGCGTGCCAAACCAGAAGCACATAAACGCCTCATGCTCCTTGCAATAATCGGCCTCCTACCTCCAGCCCTGGCGCGCTCACCCCTGATCCAGCTGGGACCCCTCGCGGTCGGCGCCGCAGTGTTCGCCTTCCTGCTCGCAGGCCCCGCATACGACTTTCTGAGCCGGCGACGCATGCATCCGGCTTATCTCTGGGGATTCCTCTTCGTGGTGGGCACAATGCCCCCAACTCGCTTGGCCATCGGCCACACACAGGCTTGGCACCACTTCGTCGATTGGGTCATTCGCTAGACCCAGGGCAGTCGCCATCCATTCCTAACCGTGCGATGGACCGAGGGCGCCCAGATGCCCAAGCTGCTGGAACATGCACAGGTCGTCGCGCACCGCAAAATGTTCGACAATCTTCGCTTCCTTCAGTCGGAAGCGATGGATGTGCTTGACCGCGAATCTCCTGCCATTAGGAGCGAGTGTCGGCCCATGCAGAGGCGTGATCATGGGAAAGTCGCCCAAGTGTGTTCCCGACAGAGTCACCTCGCACATCACTGTGTCTCCTTCTCCAACGAGAGAATCGATCTGAAAGGCCAAATCAGGAAAGGCACAACGCCAAGTCCGGATGATCTGCTGAATCATGCCCCGCACGTCGGAATACGGAACGCCGAAATTGGAGAACTCCGTGGAAAAGAACTCGTCGATCCTTTCAACCTCTCCGCGATTCCAAAGCTGCTCAAAGTGGCGCTGGACGCAGTCCTTGTTGGCACCTTCGGTCATGAACACCCCTCCCGTATCAATGCGCAGCATACACCTGTGCTCAGAGCCTTTGGAGATTGGTTAATGACGTCTTGCCAGCCTAATTTGCGATTTCTCCATTGTTCCGGTCGAATTACCCAAACCGGACATAACCCAAAACAGGGATTACTTCCCACTTGGCCACAAGAACGAAGCCGCAGGCGCCGCGGCCGCTACGGCTGTGGCTGACGAGTAGTTTTGTGGCCGGGATAGCGTTTGAGTCACAGGAGGTAACACACTGTGACTCGTCTTCGCAAAATGATGCTCGAAGAACTTGAGCGTCGCAACTACTCCGAGGGTACGACACGGCGCTATCTGCGTTACGTCGAGCGGTTCGCACAACACTTTGGCAAGTCACCCGACAAGCTCGGTCCCGATCATCTTCGCACCTATCAGGCTTATCTGCTCAAGGTGAGGAAGCTGGATCCGGGAACAGTCGAGTGCCACGTGTCTGCGCTGCGGTTCTTATTCATACGCACACTCCATCGTCATGAGTTCCGTCAGTTCCTGCCCTATCCCAAGGTTCGCCGGAAGCTGCCCAAGATCTTGAGCAAGGAAGAGGTGGCACGTCTGATCGATGCCAGCAGCGATCTGTTCGAACGTACGCTGCTGATGGTTCTCTATGGCACGGGCATGCGTCGATCCGAGTTAGCGCGGCTGAAGATCGCCGACATCGACAGCCAGCGCATGGTCCTTCACGTGGTGAACGGCAAGGGAGGCAAGGATCGCGACTTGCCGCTGAGCCCGAAGTTGCTGGAGACGCTGCGGGCCTACTGGCGGTGGCTCCAGCCGCAGACATACCTGTTCCCCTCGCGAACGAATCGCGACGCAGAGCAACCGATCACCGACAAGACCGTGTGGCGCATCTGCTCGGAAGCGGCCAGGAGGGCCGGCATCCGGAAGACAGTGACCCCCCATTTGGTTCGCCACAGCTGGGCAACCCATCTGCTGGAAGCCGGAACCGATCTGCGCACCATCCAGCTTCTGCTCGGTCATGAGGATCTGGAAGTAACGGCCAGATATCTGCATCTGTCCGAGCACCACCTGCACCAGGTCGCCAACCCGATCGAAGAACTGAAGCTCAGCAACGTCGACCAGAGCCGCCGGTCTTATCATCGTCCGCGTCGCTCATGACGCGGCCGGCCATCGAAGTGGCCGACATCGTCCGCGCAAAGGGCAGGCAGTTTCTTGAACACTACAAGTCCAGTGTCAGCTATCAGCAGCTGAAGGCATACCGGGCTGTGGAGCGCTGCCGCACCGCTGCTCTGGGCGGGCATAAGGACAAGTGTGTCGACTGCCCGTACGAAGCACCCCACTCTTACAACTCATGCCGATCACGATGCTGTCCCAAGTGCCAGGCGCAGGAGCGCCGGCGATGGCTCCAGGCCCAGCAGCGGGATCTCGTCAACACCAACTACTTCCACGTCGTCTTCACCGTGCCCCACGAACTGAACCCGCTGGCGCTGACTTCTCCGAGACCATTTCTTGACTTGCTCTTCGACGCCAGTTCCCAGGCCCTGCTCGAAGTGGCCGCCGATCCTAAATGGCTCGGTGCAGAGATTGGATTTCTCTCCATCCTGCATACCTGGAGTCAGACCCTGCTGGGCCATTACCACGTCCATTGCGTGGTCCCCGGCGGCGGACTATCCCCGGATCATCAGCGCTGGATTTCAACCAGCCACCCACGGTTCCTCCTGCCCATTGCCGTACTGCACGACGTCTTCCGTGAGAAGTTCCTTGCCGGACTTCGCCATCTCTATCGCAAAAACCTGCTCGATTGCCGCGGGCCCGCCACCGATTTTCACGATCCCGCGTGGTTCGAACAACTGATCCAGAAGCTGGGCAAGAAGGACTGGTACGTCTATGCCAAGCCGCCTTTCGGCGGTCCGGATCATGTCCTCGGTTATCTCGGCCGTTACACCCACCGCATGGCCATATCCAACCACCGCATCACCGCCTTCGACGGCGAAGAAGTCAGCTTCCGCTGGCGTGATTATCGGCACGGTGGAATCCAGCGTGTCATGCCCCTCGACGCCGTCGAGTTCCTGCGCCGCTTCTTCCTCCATGTCTTGCCCAGAGGGTTCGTGCGCATCCGCCACTACGGCCTGCTGTCGAACCGTTTTCGAAAACAGTTGCTGCCTCTGGCGCGCATACTGCTCGCCGCTCAGGGCCGCGAGCCGCTGCCGCTGCCGCCGCCCCCCGACTGCGATCTCTGGCACTGTCCCCGTTGCGGCGCACCCATGCGCGTCGTTGAGCGCTTCACCGCCGCACAACTCTATTTCGCAGGCGTAGATTCTTCATGACCGTCGCCGCCAATCCGCTCTGCCGGCTTGCTCCACGCACGCGTTTGCGATCGTGTCTTCACTTGATCCCACAACACTTCAAAGCCGCCCTAACCGGCCTGCTGCGAAGCCGGATCGAACTCAATCTATGCAACTGCTCAACTGTTCCGAGCACCCGCGGCAACGATGAAGCACTAAAAGGCTCCTTGCTAAATCAGGAAATGGCATTCAATATCCATAGTCCCAGCCTCGATCACCGCGTCCGCTAAGTACACCTGCGGCTTCCTTCTCGTGTCCAAATCGAAAGCGCCTCGCGGAGCAAATAACACCTCACAATCTGCCCTCCTCCGCGACGCGCTTCCGATCTTGGATAGCTACCAACCGCCCAGAACCTTAAAGTTTGGCCCGAAGTTTTCGTTTAACAATGGCTGGGCAAATTGCTTCGCAGATTCGACAATGGATACAGCGGCCGGGGTGGAGACGGATTTGGGGCGATCGAAGCCAGGCCTTCCAACAGTACTGCTGGAGCGTGAGTATGTTCTGCCGTCACCCGAATGGTCCACCTTGTACCGAGTCCTCGCTCTCGATGCCTGAAGGCTAAGCAAACTGAAAAATGAATGCTGAAGAAAACGAGTTCTGCCACCCGAGTATCACGTTATATGTATCCGCTTCCATCCGCTAGGCTGACCAGTCTAATTGGACTAGCTGTCTTCAATTATCAAAGTGGCTATGGAAGGTTCTCTTGCGAATCCGTCACGCTTTGATGTTTCTTCTTTCGCTGTCTTCGTTCTTCTCGCCAAGCGCCCAAGCTCAATCCGACTCGCTGAGCGTCGATTCAAACTTGGTCTTGGTCACCGCACTTGTGAAGTCCCAGGACGGGAAGCGAGTCTACCTTCTAAACTCTAAGGACTTCAGGCTTCTTGATAACGGCATCCCCCAGACACTCCAAGTTGAAGAAGAGACCGGACACGAGCCGCTTGCGTTGGCTATCATCGTACAAACCGGGGGGCGAGCAGCTGCGCGACTGAATGACTATCAGCATATCGAGCCCCTCCTCGAAGATCTGATAGCAGATGTCCCGCACGAAGTGGCCGTCATTGGGTTTGATAGCACTCCAAGACTTGCGCACGGCTTCACCGATAGCATTCCGGAAGCATCTGGGGCCATTGCCCAGCTCGAACCTGGAAACGGCGGTGCGGCGATTCTTGATGCCGTTGCCTTCGGAATCGCGCAATTGAGGAGTCTCCCCTTACGCTATCGACGCGCCATTCTACTCATCAGCGAAACCTTCGACAACAGTAGCCAGATTTTGCTCGGCGATGCGGTGCGCGTAGTTGGCGATACCAACACAACGATCTATAGCCTTGCTTTTTCAAGTGCGAGGGCCGATGCTGCGCATCGCGCGGAGAAGATTCCACGACCGGGTGGCACACCATACTCGCAAACTCCCTATGCTCCCGGCGGCTGCATGAGCCGCACTCCTGGAGCCGACCCAGATTCTCATGGCAACCGCTCGCTTCAAGCTTGGGATTGCGCCGGCGATCTACTCCCGCCTTTACGCATCGCCGAACTTGCGTTTTTCGCCGCAAAGAACGGGCTGAGCCGCAATGTCCCCAAAACGCTGGCGAACCTCACCGGCGGCGAGTACCTAGACTTCAATGACGCAAGTTCGCTTGCAAACCGTATGTACGCACTCATGAATGATCTGCCGAATCGATATCTTCTGAGCTTTCGCCCCACTTCACTTTCCCCTGGTCCTCATGCCCTTCGATTGAAGGTTGTCGGGCAGCCGAAGCTCATTATCGACGCGCGCAATACCTACTGGATTGATGAAAAATGAGGTTCTCACAAAGCGCAGTTGCACTGAGATGGGCAGAGACTGCAGCCTTCGGCTGAATCTGCGCGTATCTGGGAGGATGAGTTCGCCGCCCGACATTCGCCACCGGGATATGGGGTTCCGGTGCGCTGCGAGCATGTGGCCGAAAGTCCCTCCTTTTCGCTGCGCAGCCAAAATTCCGAGTGAATAGCGGGCGTTACACCGGCTCAGTTTCAAGGTCGGTCCTGAATCACCCCCCATCTATGAAGGCGTCGGCGGAGTCAAGAGAAAAAACGATCTCCCTCCGCTAGAGACGTAGAGGGTCGTCAAGGGCGCCCGGAGGGCGTTCATCTTGATCCTTGACGGCCCTCTACGTCCTACAGAATCGAGATGGGAACGAAGCGAAACGAAGTTTAGTGAAGCTTCGTTCCTTAGATGACATTCTTCGTTCTTGTCCCAGAGCACTTGCATAGTTGCCTCGACCAAAGCTCGCCTGTAATCGTTCGGGTGAATTCAGTTCGACCCAGCCATCTATCCGATCGCAGTTGCGACCATGATTACCTCTTCGAACTCCCTCTGAAAGAGGGAGCGGGGTGCCCAATCACTCGGACGATGTTCTACTTCACACCATAGGGGGTCCCGGGCTGCCCCACGTGCGAACCGAATTGCAACGACTTCTCGTAGTCCCATCCTTTGCGCCACATCCAATACAAACCAACTGCGAGTTTGCGTGCCAGCGCCACCACGGCGATCTGACGTCCCCGGCGCATGGTCAGGTGCAGGAACTCGCGCCGCCACTGGGGATTGCTACGGACGGCAGCCTGCGCCGCCTCCAGCAACAGAAAGCGCAAAAGTGAATTGCCTTGTTTGCTGATGTGTCCCAACCGCTGCCGGCCCGCGCTGGAGTCCTCGCAGGGGATTAGCCCCAGGTAGCTGCCGATCTGCTTGCCGCAACGAAAACGCTCCGGAGACCCGATGATCAGAACATAGGCCAGCGCCGTCAGTGGACCGACACCTGGATGCGTCATGAGTCGTTGCGCCTCTGGATACTGTTCCACCTGCTTCTCCACCGCAGCCGTTAACGCTGCGATGCGCGGAGTCAACCCGTCGAGCAACTCGAGCAGGTCCTTACGGCGCCTGGTCGCCCACGGCATCAGTTGAAATGACTCCAGCTGCGCTCTTCCCGTTTTGCTCCATAGTCCCCTCTTGCGCCGTACCCCTTCGTTCAGAGCCACGGCCTGAAGTTGGTTCATCACTCGCGTTCGCATTTGCACCAGCCGATGACGATGCCACAGCAGCTGCCGCAAGTCGCGATTGCCCACATCCGGCAACCATACCCGCGGAAAGCGATTCTCCACCAGCAGTGTGCGCAGAAGACGGGCATCGCGTTTCACCGATTTTTATCCGATCGGTGTTCTCCCTCGGGGATGTTGTGGTGATCGACCCTTCGCAGAAGGACTTCGCTAAGCTTGACGGGTTACCTGTCGTTGCCAGTTACGTCCCAAACGCGAAAACAACGGAACTGGAGAGCAGGATTCGCCGGGGGGAACTGGGTGTTCCGTATATCGCGGGAAAGTGGCCGCACTTGTCCGCCGGCATCTATGCCGGTTGGTTGGAGATCGAGCCCGTGGAACAGGATGTACGTGCCGTGAATTTTAATCTTTAGCGTAAGCTCTGAGATCGAAAGTGAGGCAGGATCTGTTGAGTTCTCTACCCCCAAAGCAGGCAGCAGCTCTGACATGAGGGTCGTGATCCTCAGCAGTGCCCTTTCCAGCTTGGCCCGCAGGGCAGTCTCATCTACTTCCTCTGTAAGTCGGCGAATCTCGCTTGAGATTTCATCTAGGCGCGACTGAAGACTCTGATCACTCACATAGCGGTCGTACTGTGCCAAGTCGGCCTCTAGCCTTCCGACAAATCGAGAGGTACGCGCCCGCAGGTCACGTTGGATTTGGCGACCTTTGAGGAACAGTATGCCTTCAATCGAAGCCTGCAAGCCTCCCATCTATCGAAATCGAGATTTGCTGGCATTAACGGTTGATTTCCGCCAGAGGTGCGCCACCCGCGTGTATCAATTACGGCGTATACTCTTGGGCGAAAAGCCAAAACGAGAAACCCGGTTCGTTCGAACAACCCGGAATCGCTGTGCGTCCAGTGTCTAACGATGATAAATGCCTATCAATCGAAAGGGGGATGACATGTTAAGCAGGCGAGATTTGTTGAGTATCATTCCGGTCGGAGCGGCGACATGCATGGGCTGTGCAGGTTTAGCCCTCTGCGCTCAGAAGCCCAAGGATCAACCCGCGCCGCCCACCTTTACGGCGGACCCGAATGCGAATGCTGAGATGACGTGGGAACAGGCCTTCAAATTTCGCTACAAGGGGTATATCCATCAGATGAAGAGACTTTCGTCGCTCATTGGCAACGATAAGTTCCCGGTGCTGTTAAGCGAAGCGACATCAGAGTCCGCCTCGGAAGCACCCATCAAAGTAAAGCCGGAACCCGGCCGCGATATGGAGAACTTCATCCGCTACTTTCTCAACGAGCTGATGCCGGCTCCGATTTACCGTGCTGCTCTCACATGGGACATCGTCGAAAAGAGTCCTACGGCTCTTGAATTCCGTTTTTCGCAATGCCTCTGGGCCAGTACGTTCCGTGCTGAGGACGCCGGCGACATCGGGTACGCGAGCGTATGCTTTGCAGATTACGCTTACACCAAGGCAATCAGCCCCAGCATCAAGTTGATCCGCACCAAGACACTCATGCAGGGACACGACTGCTGCAACCATCGTTTTGTCGTCGAAAGCTGAAACGACTCCACCAGCGGATTAGCGCGAATCGCGCGGAGGCCGATTTTGGGAGTAGCGCGGTGCAACCCCCTACATTAGGTTTCTCCGGGATGTACTGGAATCTCTCGATAGAGCACCCTTCAGTGGTTCCAGTCGCAATCGGCGTTTGCGGGGACTAATCCTGAACTAGTGTTCCACCCGCCCACTCGGAAGAAGTCATTTCGCGAATTTCACGCCTGAGACATGGAAGACAAATCGATTCGGCCAGTTCGGCATTTGGTTCCGGTCAGGAAGAGCTAATTTTGAATTGCTCGGCAGCTTCGCTTCGAGCAATACGGCCAGAAGCTCGACGATCGTGTTCCACACCTCTTCGAAGAGCACCTCGACATACCTGATGTCATAAAACTTTGCAAAAAGTTTCGGATCACTGTCTTGGTGCTCTAGAAATGTGTTTCGGAACAGAGCGAGCTCGTTCTGCCAGCGCGACCGAGTCTCCTCAAGCGCTTTCCCCAGCTCAGGACGAACGTTCGGATAATCTTGCTCGAATTTCTTCAATCCATTTTTAAAGTCAACGGGATCTTTGAATAAGAAGCCAATATTGAATCCAATCTCCGTTGCCGCACGCTGAGTGAGATCCTTATACGCTTTCCAGATTTTTCGGCAAAAATCGTGGTACAGTTCCCGCCGATCCAGAATCGGAAGTTGCTTACCTTCGGCCGCTCGAATTTGTTCGAGCTCCCGGAACGCAGGCATTAGCCCATCCATTAAGATTATGCCGATCGCATCGTTCACATCTTTCCGCTGTTTGCCGAAGATCATAGTCGCGTTCAAAACCGTGCTTAGTTCGGTCATGTCGCGCACGAATTTCTCGTTCCAACCAATTTCAGCGAATTTCTCAACCTTCCAGTCGCGTGGTTCTCTGCCAGGTTCAGCCTTTACCCGGTAAACGCTCATAACTTGCTCCGTAGCCTGATTAAGGCGCCTATCGTGATTCTAGTCCTGGGCCGGTTGGTACCCCGGTCCCTCGGCTGTCCCGTGAAATCAGATCAGTAACGATATGTCGGCATCGCGCAAGTCAACCTCGCGACAGCTTCTGGCCAATGGTCCGAAATGTATCGATCAGTTATTAATCGATGAGTAATTGAAGAGTAGGCTATTGAAGAGTAGGCTACAACACAACCGCAACCCCGGAAAATATCAACAGAGAACTTTGCCAGTTCAGATCCCATTACCATCGCGGTGTTGGCAGTGATGGATGTGCTTAGTTCATTTTTCTTCTAATGTGAGTGCATATATGTCGTCGCTTCCGATGTCGCGGAGCAACAGCGGGGCGTCCTCCGGATCCAGCCCAAGCCAAAGCTCCAACGTTCCTCCCGTAATGTGAACATTCTTCAAATCGACAACGCGCTCCGCCACGCCATCCTTGGCACGAACTCGAAACACGCCCCGATTATCCCCAACGAGGTGCAAGAAGTAGATGAACTGGCTATCCGCCGACCACTCGGGGTAATCAACACCGCCTGTGAATGTGAACGGCAGCGCCGACCAATGCTGCGCTTGGATGTCGAAGAGCGCTAGAGGGGTAGAGTTCCAGAATCTCCAGGATAGAGCGACAAGGTATCGGCCATCTGGTGACCAGCGCGGCGAGTACATGCCAGTCGATCCCGCGACTTTTTCAACCCGGCCGGTCGTCGGGTCGAGGATGCTCAAGGAATCTCCCTTTCGATCGATGGCTAAAGAATCTCCCTTTTGATCTGTCAAGGCCCCCGACTCAAAGACAATCTTGTGTCCGTCGGGCGACCAGTTTGGATCGTACTCCGCACCACGGTCCTCGGGAAGGAGCCTCCGCGGAGCGGCGCCACCAAGCGCAGAGACGATGTAGGCTTTCGGCGATGACGATGACAAGTCGTCGAACAGGATCTGAGCGCCATCGTGCGACCAGCGGGGCAAGCCGGGATGCATGGGCGGGTCGCTCAACTGCACGGGGTTGCTTCCGTCGCGGTTGGCTCTCCAAAGGATGCCCTCGGGGTAGGAGACATAAGCCACAAATTTTCCGTCAGCGGAAAACGAAACAGAATCGGCGGAAATGCCCCCAAGGAAGGGCTGGAACTGTTTGGTCTTGAGGTCGAAACGGGCAAGCTCCCCACGTGGAGTCCTTCCCACCGCAAATACCTCCTTTCCGTCCTTTCCAGGAATCAAGGAATCCCAACGAATGGGCCCAATCGTCATTTGAACTGGGTCAGTGGGTGGGCGGCGGAGCAGTCCGCGGCGTCCATCGATGGACCAAATCTCCGAGCTCAGCGAAGATGACTCCGCAGAGATGAAGATGAAGGATTTCCCGTCAGGTGTCCAACTGCCGCAAAACTGCGCTGCGGAGGCTCGCCAGCCGGGAAGTAGTTGATGAGGGTTCGATCCGTCCGAATTTATCTCCCAAAGCAAGTTGTCGCGAGTAAATCGGATCGTTCCGCCGTCCGGCGACCACGCCAGGTTGGAAACCTTGTCTCCTACTGAGGCTAGCTTGTGAGCACCTGTCCCATCGTTCCGCACGATCCACAGGTCTCCCTCGTTCGTGTAGGCCACGAAATTCCCATCAGGGGAGAAGGTACTACTCAGGCCGTTTCCAAGCCTGCGATACGAGCCTCCCAGTATACGGACATTCCATAAAGCCGAGTCTGCGGCGTAGTTTACAGCCTCGACTGACTCATTGAGGAAACTGGATATGAGGAGACTGGATCCGTCCGGCGAAACGCGGAGCAAAGAAGGACTGGCGCCCGGCACCGCAACCGGGATCGATGCAGTTTCTCCGCCAGAAATTGCAACCTGCGCCATCGACCGGGGCGACATGAAATTGAAGTAAAGTCTGCTCCCATCCGTACCGCCGAGATATTTTCTATGGCCGTCGTGGGTGATCTGTCTGTATCCCGAGATGCGAGGCGGCGGCGGTGGACGGTGGAAATACCAAATGACAGCGGCGAAGCCCGCGACGAGAACGGCGGAACCTGACAACAACCAAGCCAATTGTTTTCCACGCTTCCCGGCTTTCTGTTTCCCGCTCTGGGTCTCACCAGAATCGCGCCCGGCCTGAGCCTGTTGTTCGCCGGCCCCTTCAAGATTTGCCGGATTATCCTCAGCAACCTCAACTTTGCAAACAAACCGGTACCCGACCGTGGCCACGGTCTCAATGTAACGAGGACTGCGTATGTCATCCCCCAGCACGCTGCGCAGATGCCAGATGCAGCGTGTGAGGGAGCCCTCGGTGACCGCCGCATCGCCCCACACTGCATTGAGGATTTCTTCCTTCGAGATCAGCCTTCCCGGGTTGCGCAGCAGGATCAGCAGCACACGAAACGCCTTCGGCTCGACCGACAGCGTCTCGCCCGACTTGAGGAGACAGAACTCCCGCTCGCGGACCTCGACATCGGCAAATCTGAAGACAAAGGGCTTACTCGCCATCATCATCCCATCACAAGTTCATCAATTGCGTTCAGGAATTGATCAACCGCGTCCAGAAACAGATCAGGAGCCCGTCAAGACCACGTAGAAGCACGCGCCCAGAGTGCCCTCAGCCAACTCGGCTGAGGAGCTCTCGCAATGGCAAATCTCAAGTGGTTCGCTTCTTTGGTTTTTGCTGCAACAGTCGTCTCCACCGTTTCAGCAGAGACCCATTGTCCAGGGAATGTCGCAAGTATAACCCCGCGCATAGTTCAGGGCGCGTTGATTGTAATTCCGGTAAAGATCAACAATGCTGGTCCGTTCGACTTCATGGTGGATACAGGAAGCCAGATTGTCGTCGTCGACCCTTCGCTGGCTTCGCAACTGCAGCTCAAGGTGCAAGGAACAGTGGGCCTTGTTTCGGCCGCCAACTATGCAGCTGCTTCGGTCACCATTCTGGACACGCTGGAGGCAGGTTCCCATCGAGTCGAGAAGCTGCTCGCAGCGGTCCAGGATCTCGGACAGATTCAGGCCGCCGATTCCCACATTCGGGGGGTTCTCGGTCAATCCTTTCTCACACACTTCGACATGCTCATTGACAACGAACACAAATTGCTTTGTTTCGACGAGACCCACGCGATGCGGGAGAAAGTGCGTGGCGAGCATATTCAACTAGTGGCTCCGCCACCCTCTGAGAGCGAATTGGCGTACACAGAGCGACTGGTGTTATCGGTTCGTCTCTCTGGTATTGCAAATCGGCAGGTCCTTCTGCAACTGGATTCCGGCAGCGATGGTCCGATTCTCTATCCAAGCACCGATGAAGCCGAACGGGGGATATTGAAGCAGGCGGCTCGTCGGAGCGGAAACGTGAGCAATGCACAGCAGGCGTTCGCCGACTTGCCCCCACAGGATCTGCGGATCGGCGCCCGTACGGTGAGTCAAGTTCACTTCGTGACACCCGTTAGCGTTGGCCTGAATATCCCAACCCGCGATGAAGCAGGTTTGTTACCGACCGTTCTCTTCAAACGCGTATACATCAATCACGCCGATCACTTTGCCGTCATTGAGCCGTGGTAGGCAGAAGGACGGGCTGTTCCGGCTTCGATGTGGGCGATTCTGGAGTTGGTTGCTGTGTCCCCGAATCGCAAGGAGGTGGGTGCAGTTCACATATAATCGCCAATGCGCTTCAACGAGCATTCGACAGGGTAGAATCTGCGATTTTCTGAGCTCCGGTTGGTTTACCCGCAATTGGGAAGTTGCACCAAAACGGGGTCAGTCGAGTAGGGCTATGGCGCTAAGCGGGCTTCGAATGATGCCGCCGTTTCCATAACCCCCTCTAAAATTCCGTACGGCGGGTTTTCCCCAGTACGGCTTCAAGGCTGACATTTCAGATGATGCCTTCCTGTCGGCTGATTTGCTTAAGCCTGCTCCCGGCGTACGCAACGCAACACAACAGTTTGCTCTCATCCTTCGTATCGTCCAAGACTGAGACCTGTGATCCCGTTCTGTGCCGGGCAGGTTTTCTCTTCCGATACCGTCACTAGGGCCTCACGGCCTTACCCCAGAGGTCCTCGCTCCGGTCAGGGTTGTAGTGTCCCTGTCCATCAACACTTATTGACCTCATCCGAGCCACTCGTGTGCACTCTCCGATTTCCCGGCATTCGCTGGTTATACGGAGAGCCTTTGCTGTGCGGGAGCGCCTAGGCTGCCCACGAGTGGTTCCGAGCTTTCACTGCTCATCCTTGTCAGCATGCAGCCCTCTATGACCACGGAGAACTCGCCGGTTGCTTATACCCAGTTCCTTCACCGGCGACACAGCCTTCACCTCCGGAAGACAGATTCGGCGTTCTCATCTATCCACTACAGTCCGCTACGAGTGGGTGGACTTTTCGCGGCTAACGGTTCGCTCCTTTCGCTACAGCCTGCTGACTGGCTAGCCCCCCTGACGGACCCGACGCTGCTTGCGCTTTGCCGGCTGGGGCGTTTACTCCGGAGCATCGGCTAGAGAGATCACTCTCTCTGCCGTCCGGTATGACTACAGTAGCAACTGGGCAAGTTCTACTGGCAGGTTCTTCCCCTGCTGGATTAGCAGCTAGCTTCGCTGCACCTTCCGGATCGCCCACCATCCAGGAGCTACCGGGAAAGCGGCTGGTAGCATGCCTCCATGGAGCGCATCAGCATCCCCAATCTGCCAATGATGTCACTGGAGTACGATCACGCAAATCAGGCTGACCTTGGCCCTTGCCCCGATTGTGGACAAAAGACGAAACGGGTTTGGGGCTATGTCTATCGAGCCAACGTTGCTACCGCCGCCTACTTCGTGGAATGGACGCCGTCACATCCTCAGAGGGACGCGACCTTCGATTTGATATTAGGTAAATGGGGTGAAGATGCGGAACCGAGTGATCGACAAGCCGTCTCAGTCGCATTCAGAGTTCTTGATAACGGACCGTCTTTCATGGTTCAGGACGCATCGGTACGTCGAGTTGGTTCGAGTCCGCTGGTGTCGCGTGCGTTGGACCGAGGAGATGTTGTCGGCAATCCCGTAGCAACAACCGTGTTCGAGATTTGCGATTTGATTTACCTAGCCGATCCGCGAATTGGTGAGCTTCGGAATTGACTCCGCCCGTGTGACCCGCAATTGGGAAGTTGCACCAAAATCAGGTCAGTCGAGTAGGGCTATGGCGCTAAGCGGGCTTCGAATGATGCCGCCGTTTCCATAACCCCCTCTAAAATTCCGTACGGCGGGTTTTCCCCAGTACGGCTTCAAGGCTGACATTTCAGATGATGCCTTCCTGTCGGCTGATTTGCTTAAGCCTGCTCCCGGCGTACGCAACGCAACACAACAGTTTGCTCTCATCCTTCGTATCGTCCAAGACTGAGACCTGTGATCCCGTTCTGTGCCGGGCAGGTTTTCTCTTCCGATACCGTCACTAGGGCCTCACGGCCTTACCCCAGAGGTCCTCGCTCCGGTCAGGGTTGTAGTGTCCCTGTCCATCAACACTTATTCACCTCATCCGAGCCACTCGTGTGCACTCTCCGATTTCCCGGCATTCGCTGGTTATACGGAGAGCCTTTGCTGTGCGGGAGCGCCTAGGCTGCCCACGAGTGGTTCCGAGCTTTCACTGCTCATCCTTGTCAGCATGCAGCCCTCTATGACCACGGAGAACTCGCCGGTTGCTTATACCCAGTTCCTTCACCGGCGACACAGCCTTCACCTCCGGAAGACAGATTCGGCGTTCTCATCTATCCACTACAGTCCGCTACGAGTGGGTGGACTTTTCGCGGCTAACGGTTCGCTCCTTTCGCTACAGCCTGCTGACTGGCTAGCCCCCCTGACGGACCCGACGCTG
Organism: uncultured Acidobacteriaceae bacterium; assembly: GCA_963745845.1. Classification (GTDB taxonomy): domain Bacteria; phylum Acidobacteriota; class Terriglobia; order Terriglobales; family Acidobacteriaceae; genus Telmatobacter. Next base: position 3,331,547 of record CAVUZE010000008.1, read on the forward strand.
CTTGCGCTTTGCCGGCTGGGGCGTTTACTCCGGAGCATCGGCTAGAGAGATCACTCTCTCTGCCGTCCGGTATGACTACAGTAGCAACTGGGCAAGTTCTACTGGCAGGTTCTTCCCCTGCTGGATTAGCAGCTAGCTTCGCTGCACCTTCCGGATCGCCCACGACCCGACCGCTACCGAAAGCGGGCCATCACCTGCAATAATCTGCACGGGATTTTGAGTGTTTACGCTACAAGTCGTCAACGGCTTTCAAATACATTCTTCGGCGGCATTGGAGATACCTGCCGTGCGTTCAAGTTGTCGCGGGTTCATAGGTGTTCATCCGCCGTGGCCTGAAAAGCGTGTTCCGAACTGGCATGTCCGTAGATTTGAGATTGCAGAAGCAAACATGAATGAATGGTTCGGAGAGGAAGATTTAGTTGATTCGCAACGGATCGAACTCGAATCGCTCGAAGAAGTCGAGGAGCTCATCGAGAGTTGGGGCATTGACACAGGTCGTTTTCAGCAGTCTCTGAACACCGACTATCCGCTTTGATATTCTCGGCCTGTACTGGATCGAGCAGCCTACAGGCGACAAATCAGCCGGAGTGGCCCCCTCGTCAGTCCTACCACGGATCGAGGATTACAAAGTGATCGGCGTAGCTGATGAAGACTCTCCGGAAGAGCCCGGTCGTCAGCAACCCATCGACCTCATGCGCTGGGATATCTCGCCCGTTGGCAGCAAGCCTGACCAGCGGCACCAGCGGGAGAGTGTGTTTGCCGATCAGCATATCCTGAGGCGGCAAGAGCGCAAATCTCCTTTGCGCTCCGTCGGCGCTGTTTCCCTGCAAGCGGACGCCCTTTTGCAATCCCAGCGCCAGGCATTTGTCTGGATCGTAGATAAAGGTGACGTTGCTTCCTGAATCGAGCTTCAGCAGCAGTGGCCGGGTCCCAGAGCGCGGCATGCGGACCGGAACGATGAGGGGCATGGTTCCCGGAACTTCATTCGCCGTCTGGGGCATATTCGCCAGCGCGATATGTTCTCCTTTGACCTCTGTCTGCATCCGGTTTGCGTCGTCGAGGCAGAGCATACGGTGCGCGTAGTCAATCAGCACGTTGAAACGCCCAAGGAAGTTGCCGCCCAGAACTCCGCGAATATCGAGACCGGATGCCTGGAAACCATCAAGGTCCTGCACCAGAACCAGTGGATTGGCCACAGATTTCGAACCGGCTTCGAGCAAATCCACTTGTGCGAGGGAAACATGCTTGAGAAATCCAACACCGCCGAAGGCAGCCTCGCCCTGACTCTTCAAATCGAGTTCAGTAGCCAGCGATGGATCGACCATGGTTACCTGCGCTCCGGTATCCAACAGAAAGTTGTAGGGGCCGACATGGTTGATCTCGACCGGTACGATAATTCGCGAGCGGCTCGCCATAGGCAGGCGTACACTGGCGACGTTCCCTGGGCAATGTGTTTCTGCGGAGAGCGTGGAGACGATGGTTGCGGCAAGAACCAACGAAGCGAAACCCTTGAAATTTGTCATTGTGAGTGCTCCTCAGCCGGGTAGGCTGAAGGCACTCTGAGCGCGTGCTTCTACGTGGTCTTGACGGGCTCCTGATCTGTTTCTGGACGCGGTTGATCAATTCCTGAACGCAATTGATGAACTTGTGATGGGATGATGATGGCGAGTAAGCCCTTTGTCTTCAGATTTGCCGATGTCGAGGTCCGCGAGCGGGAGTTCTGTCTCCTCAAGTCGGGCGAGACGCTGTCGGTCGAGCCGAAGGCGTTTCGTGTGCTGCTGATCCTGCTGCGCAACCCGGGAAAGCTGATCTCGAAGGAAGAGCTACTCAATGCGGTGTGGGGCGAGACCGCAGTATCGGAGAATTCGCTGACCCGAAGCATTGCTCTCTTGCGGCGATTACTCGGAGATGAGAGCCGCAATCCGCGCTACATCGAAACTGTGGCCACGGTGGGCTACCGGTTCGTGTGCAAGGTGGACGCGGTGGAGGACCCGGTGGGTGTCGTGACAGCGCCGGACCCAACCACTGCCCCCCGCCCGGAAGCGGAAGAGACCGCCAGCGGGGCGAGCACGCCCGCGCTCCGACCGGATGGGCTGACTCGAAAGGCTCGCGGGTGGAAATGGGTGTTGGCCGTCGGGGCCGTGGCTCTCGCACTACTCGCAGTGGGGGTCTGGTACCTGCGGCGCCCGCTGCGTCCGCCGAGGATTACGACCTACACACAGATCACCCACGACGGACGCACTAAGACTCTGGGGGGGACCGATGGAAGCCGCCTGTATTTCTACCAATTGTCACCGCGAAGGATCGCGGAGGTTGGAGTGCACGGTGGCGAGGTATCAGATCTGCACTTCGCGATTCCGGGCGTTCCGTTCTTGAGGGATATCTCTCCGGATGGTTCCAATGCGGTCGTCCTCAGCTTCGAGCAAGACCGCAAGACTTGGGGCCAGTGGGTTGTTCCGATGCTGGGCGGAGCAGCAACGCGTCTGGAGGATGGCGGTAGAGGGACATTCTCTCCCGACGGAGACTCGGTCATTTACACCACCGTCGACGGCGGCGATGTATTCATGGTTCGAACCGATGGAACCGGAAAGCGAAAGCTGGCGAGCGTGGGAACTTTTGCTGATTGGTTCCGGTGGTCGCCGGATGGTAAGTCCATCCGATTCACAAGGGCCGGTCTGCTGTGGGAGATGTCATCGGATGGAACTGGAATTCATCGTCTGCTTTCTGATTGGAAAGAGCAGGGACCGCAATGCTGCGGACGGTGGACACCGGACGGGAGTTTTTATCTTTTTGATCTGTTTACCTCGAGCAAGGGTGAGATATGGGCTCTGGATGAACGGCGCGGACTGCTCCGGGCGCGGACATCCACGCCTATTCAGCTGACAAATGGGCCGTTGTCGTGGGGCCCGCCCATACCAAGCAAGGATGGGACAAAAGTCTTCGCAACGGGGGCGATTAGGCGCGGTGAGCTGTCCCGGATCGACACGAGAACAAGTAGCCTTCAGCCCTTCCTCGGCGGAATCTCTGCTGAATTCGTTTCGTTTTCCCCGGATGGGAAATCCGTAGCTTACGTTTCTTTTCCCGAAGGCACTCTATGGAAGGCGAATCGCGACGGAAGCAACCGCGTGGAGCTCTTCAAGATGCCGGTTTATGTCGTCAACCCGCGATGGTCTCCGGGCTCAAAGGAACTCGTGTTCACGACGAAGAGCCCCGACGGTCATGATTTCATCCATCGCATCTCCGCAGCGGACGGGACGCCCTCGTGGCTCATGTCCGAAGAGTCCGCAGATCTGCACGATGCGAACTGGTCACCCGACGGAAGAAAGGTTGTGTTCGCCAAGGGTGGAATCAATCTCAAAACAGAAAAGCGGGACCTGCGCATTGTCGACCTCGAAACCCGGCAAGTGACGATTCTCCCTGGTTCGGACGGCATGTGGTCGCCGCGCTGGTCTCCCGATGGACGGTACATCGCGGCGCTTACCAACCCGATGATGGCCCACGTGCCGGTTTTTGATCTCCAGTTGAAGCGATGGTTCGATCTCAAGGTGAATGGCGAAGTTGAATTTCCAAACTTCTCCAACGACAGCAAGTTCATCTATTTTCTGCGCTACGGGCTCGATCAGGGTCTCTTCCGTATTTCCGTGACAGGTGGGAAGGAAGAACGCGTTGTCGACATGACCGACTGGCACTTGACTGGCTTTTTCGGATATTCGATGAGCCTTGACCCCACCGACGCTCCGCTGGTGCTGCACGACGTTGGAAGCGTCGATATCTACGCGCTCACGCTTGAGGACAAGTAGACGTTTCAAACGTACCTGCCCGCCACTCGCATGCGGGGCATAGCGGTCGAGTAACCGCTACTGTGAAGTAACCGCCAAAACTGCACAACGCAGTTACTTCTCAGTAGCCCACAATACAACCTGAGCCTCGCGAAAACTCTCTCGCGCAAACTGCGTGCCGCGTAACGGCATGCATGTTTGCAACTACGCGTCAATCCTGTTTACGCGTTCCACCTTCGTTTCGACGGCCCACAGCGAGCACGCTGTGCCGACAAAGTAGGCCAAACGCGCAAGACTGCTCCTGAGCCCAAAGAATGTAATTCCGCCCAGTATGGTGAGTGTTCGCTCGTCAACCATCGGGTGCGGAGCATGGTGCGGAGCGGTGATGATGAGAAGAAGCGCAACCATACATCCCCAGCTGATACCGTACGCGAGTAGGCCAAGCAGGCATCCCTGCGCGAGGCAACGAAGGCTCACTCTGCTAATGATTTTCCGGTGAAGAATCAAGTAGATCAGCATCCCGGCACATATGAAGAGGAGACACTCCGCCACTGACAATCCAAAATCGCAAATGCTTGACCATGGCCAGGGAATACGCCAAACATACCCAATCAGGTTTTTTTGCATTTCCAGTTTGAAGATGATGAGAAGCCACGCGGGAGCGAGCATAGACCACAATGCGGCGAAAAGCAGCGCAAAGCGGTGATGAAAGATGCTTCGGATCCATCCGAACACAATCGCGGCTATCACCTGGCGCCAATACCAGCCATGAGATCGACCTGTGCGAAAGTCTTCGACGAGGTCTCCTGTAAGCGGTCCATCGCGGTCGGCGAGCGTTAAATGCTCAAGCATCCATGTGGCAAAGCGTGGAGGGTCGGTCCGATTCACAAGGTCCCCTTCCGAAGGTCCATTTTGAGATCAGGGATCGTCTGCCAAAGCCTAGTGAGCACGCGGCGCGTCTCGTGCACCTGCCGTAACCCTTCCTTGGTAATTCGGAAATAGCGTTTGGCTTTGCCACCGCGCTCTGGGGTAGAATCGCCGAGGCTTGAGGCAACCAGGCCCTTCGCTTCGAGTCTTTCCAAAGCCGCATACACGCTGCCCACTGATACTTCCCGACCACGGTAGGTTTCGAGTTCGCGCGAGATGGGCACACCGTAGGCTTCCTCGCCAATGTGAATTACGGCAAGGAGGAGCATGAGTTCAAACTCTCCAAGGTAGCTTCGGTCCGCCATTAATTCAATAATAGCGAATTAATCGTGGCCGTCAAACAATATTTCACTCTCTTGTTTGATAATCACTATTTGCCAGTAAACTCGGGTTCCGATCGAATGCCCCCCACCCGGACATTGCACCATTTTTGGTTATTGACGGATAGCCCACAATCCAGGCACTGTCTTTTCCTGAACCCTAGCGCATTTCCACTAATCCTGCCAATTCCTCAAGATTGTCGACGATCTATAATCTGCGCAGAAAGGGGGGAGTCCTGATGATCTCGAGACGGAATATTCTGAAGCTGCTGGGCACCCTTCCGGCAGCCGGGTACCTCACCACCAACCAAGTGTGGGCAGAAGCAGCAACCGAGAGACTTCCCAAACGATTATTGGGGCGGACCGGCAGATGGGTGACGCCCCTCGCTCTTGGCGGGCAAGCATCCCTCCAGTGGACCGCTCCAGGGATCGACGCCCCGGACATAATCGTGCGTGCTATCCAATTGGGACTGAACTATCTGGACTCGGCCAATATCTATGGACCGAGCCAGATGTATTATGGAGAGGCATTCCGGCGTATCCATCTGGTGCCAGGAGCCTCCGATTACAACGCGCCGCTTCGCGAGAGCCTTTATATCGCGACGAAAACCCGCGAACGGTTCGCGCTCGGTCCATCCAGTCCGGCAGCAACCTCGCCGGGCGCAACGGCTGTAACCGATATCAAGCGCTCGCTGACGCAGATGTTCGGCGACGGGAAGGGATACATCCCTGAAGGCGCGTATCTGGATGCCATTCAGATGCATGCCATCTCCACGATGGACGAGGTCGATCAGCTCTATTTGGGTATGGCCGAGCGCGGCTCCAAGATGCCGGACAGCATCGGAGCCTTCCCGGCCCTACTCGACTATCGCGACGGTACGAACTACACCGGCCTGAATCCCGAGCACAAGAAGTACGTTCGCCACATTGGAGCGACGGGACACCTCAGTTCTCCGGTGCTGATGGAGATGCTGCGGCGCGACACGGGCAACAACCTGGATACCTTGCTGGTTGCCTTGAATGCGAACGACACGCTCTATACCTCGCATCAATTCAATGTTCTGCAACTGGCTATGGCGCGTGGCATGGGAGTGATCGCCATGAAACTCTTTGGCGACGGAACGTTCTATGGAAAGGACCCTCATTTTTCCAAGGTCCCAGCGGACGTCGTCCGGACAGTTGGCAAGCCCAACGCCGCCCGGTATCAGGATCTTATACGCTATTCCCTCTCCATTCCCGGAGTGTCGTGCGCCGTGACGGGTATCGGAACGATCGATCGGGAAAGGCCGGAGAACGATCAGCTCGTATCCAATCTGGCGGCCGCGACCCAGGATCTCGCCTCCCCCCCCGAACGGCAGCGCATCGAACGCGAAGTCGCGCAACGCTACGGAGCTACAACCAATTACTTCCAGCTCAAGGCGTCCGGCCTGATTCAGCCTACAGAGATTAAGGTCGACAAGGTGAATGGCGGCGATCGGGTTACGGTTCGCTGGAATACCGCAGTCGCAGGAGCACGGCCGCTGAGCTCCTACGAAATCCGAAGCGGGGACCGTTTGTTACTCTCGGTTCCGTACCGTCCGCAGCTCACGCCGGATTTGTTGTGGGCAACTCTTCCCGCCTCTGCAGCAGGTAGCGCCAACATCACCGTCGTCGCCAAAGAAGCCTGAGCCCTTAAAAGAGGCGCGAGAGGAGAACAACATCGCTCCGTACTTGGACTATGCGGGATGAGTTATCGCTGGGCAACATCTATGGCATGGCCCAGACCCCATCCGCATACACGACAGCTCGGCGAAGTTCCTGGCTGTCGCAAAAGTTTGACGGGAGAGCATGATCGCCATCCGCCGAAATGCAGCGCGGGCCTTGCGTCAAGCGAGCAGGATCTTGCTTCTGAGCATGATTCACTGTTCCTCTGCCGTAAGAGCTGAACCCGACCCCGCCAGAGTCATAATGGCCCAGGGCAGTGACGCACCCTTCGCGCACCTGACTGCGAAAGCTGCCTTTCGCACGGACTCCGAACCCGGAGCTGACCCGACTGCTCGCCACTCGCGGGATATCCATCCTCAGGACGTCCATGCTCTGGTAAGCGACCTCAAATTCGCCCACCTCACCACCAACGATGGCCTCTCTCAAGGCTATGTCGTTGCGATTTTGCAGGACCGCCGGGGCTTCATGTGGTTCGCCACCCGGGACGGCCTCAATCGCTATGACGGCAACACCTTCGTCGTATACAAGAACAATCCCAACGACTCCGGCAGCTTGAGCTCCAACTTTCTGCAGGACCTGATGCAAGACAATCACGGCTATCTGTGGATCGCCACCAACACCGGGGTGAACAAATTCGACCCTGAAACCGAACACTTTACCCACTACCTTCATGTCCCCGACAATCCCAATAGTCTCGGTGGCGCCTCGGTCAAGAGCATCGCCCAGGACAGCCGCGGTTCTCTCTGGTTTGGCACCGAAGATAGCGGCCTCGACAAGCTCGATCCAACGACTGGAACATTTACTCACTATCGAAATGACAGCGATGGCCACTTTGTTGGGAGGATCAGCCAGGTGATCGAGGATAGGCATCGCGAGATCTGGTTTGTTGGCGAGCGCGGCCTGTTCCATTTGAACTCACAAACCGGACAGATTACTCGCCCTCTTTCAACCAGGAATGGCCCCAGCGCAGAGAGTGTGTATGAAGACGAAGCCGGCAACTTGTGGATGCTGCCCGATTCTCCGATGGTCGGGCTCGTGAAATATGATCGACGGGCTGAGCGCCTCACGAGATATCCACTTGGCCCCCGTGCTGTCGGCGTAATGGCATCGACGGAGAACGGGGGATCAGCGAATGGCACCCTTGTGGCTGACGGGCAGAATGGATTATGGGTGCCATCGAGCCAGGGTCTCTATTACTTCGACCGGCGAACAGAACGTTTCACGTACCGGTTTCAGCACGACGAGAGCGACCCCGATAGCCTCGATAATGACGCCGTCATGTCAGTGTATCGGGATAGGGGTGACGTGCTGTGGGTGGGCACTGAACATGCGGGACTCAACATCCTCAATTTCCGGCAAGAACAGTTCGGCCGCTATGTGCATCGCCCCGCCGACCGCAACAGTGTCTCGCCCGGCAGGGTCAAAGCAATTTATCAGGATCCCAATGCGGTTCTGTGGGTAGGCTTCTTTCCTCGCGCTCTGGATAGATTGGATCGGAAGACTGGAAAGATCACCCATTTCGCTCCCAACCCGGGCGACGAGAATACGCTCGGGGAAGGCACGAACGTTGATGCCATTTACAGAGATTCGGCGGGCTATCTCTGGGTGGGTGGCGGGGGCTGCGGTCTTGTTCGGCTCGATGAACGCACCGGGCGCTTCAACCATTACCGGCATAACCCTGATGATCCCAACAGCTTGATTTCTGATAACGTTTATACGATCTTCGGAGACCGAAACGGCCATGTCTGGGTGGGCCAGGACGGTGGTATAAGCCGCTTCGATCCAGCGACGGGCGAGTTTGCGAACTACCAGCCTCTTAAAGATAACCCTTCCCTTTTGGCAAATACAGTCTGGGTCATTCATCAGGATCGTTCTGGCACGCTGTGGTCAGGGACTTGGGGCGGCGCGTTGAGCCGTTTCGACGACAACGCGAAAACCTTTCTGAATTACACGCCCGACCCGCGCGACCCTCACAAACTACACGGCGGCGGCATTAACACCATCCACGAAGACCGGACTGGAACACTGTGGGTGGGAGCGATGGACGGACTGTACCGGTACAACCCACAAAGCGGAGCGTTCGCCCGCTACACGGAAAACCAGGGCCTGCCGAGCAGCACGATCCGATGCATTCTGGAAGACGGAGTTGGCAGGCTTTGGCTGAGCACGCAGAGGGGCATATCGCGCTTCGATCCTTCAACGGAGACTTTTAGAAACTACGACGTGTACGACGGCTTGCAGAGCAATGAGTTCAGCACCGGTTGTTATCAAGCCCAAAATGGAGAGATGTTCTTTGGCGGCACCAATGGGTTGAATGCATTTTCCCCTGAAAATGTCCGCGACAATCCCTATTTGCCCCCGGTCGTGATCACCAACTTCAAAATCTTCAACAAACCCGTGCCCATCGACCCTAAGTCGGTGCTTAAGAAAGCCATCCCATACGTCAATTCCCTGACTCTCTCCTACCGGGACAATGTCTTCTCCTTTGAATTCGCGGCCTTGAGTTACGCAAATTCCCAGAAGAACCGTTATCGATATAAGCTCGAGAACTTAGAACCTGGCTGGAACGAGGTGGACAGCAAGCATCGCCTGGCTACTTACACCAATCTAAACCCCGGCAGATATATCTTTCGCGTGCAGGGATCAAACAGCGATGGCGTATGGAATGAAGAAGGCGTGTCGTTGACCATCCTCATCACGCCCCCCTGGTGGAGTACAAACTGGTTTCGCGTCCTTTGCGTGGTCGTTGCCGTGACGCTGCTGTGGGCAGCCTACCAATTCCGAGTCAGGCAATTGCACCACGACTTTGACCTGACACTGGAGGCGCGCGTCGCCGAGCGCACTCGAATTGCACGCGAGCTTCACGATACTCTGCTTCAGAGCTTCCATGGAGTGCTGCTGCGGCTGCAGATTCTTTCGCAGGTGTTGAGAGAGCGCCCGATGGAAGCGCAACAGACGCTGGACAGAACGATTGACCAGGCCGCTGAGGCGATCACCGAAGGCCGGGATGCGGTGCAAGGATTACGCGAGTCTACGGTCCAGACAAACGATCTCGCACAGGCTGTGAATACCCTGGGAGAGGAACTCGCCGCTGATCCAGCCAACCACGGGTCTCCCGCATTTCGCGTCACGGTTGAAGGTGAGTCGCACGACCTGCATCCGATTCTGCGCGATGAAATCTACCGGATTGCCGCCGAGGCGTTGCGGAACGCGTTTCGCCACGCCCAGGCGCAGCAGGTCGAGGTTGAGATTCGATATGACAATCAACAATTCCAGCTGCGTGTGCGGGACGATGGAAAAGGCATGGACACAGCGGTTCTATCGGGGCGTAAGGGACACTATGGGTTGCGTGGCATGCGGGAACGCGGAAATGCCATAGGAGGCAAGTTGGTTGTGTGGAGCGAAGTCGGCGCCGGCACCGAAGTGGAACTGATTGTTCCTGCCGATGCCGCCTACACGACAATTCGTAGAGGTTCCTGGTTTTCACGGACGTTTGCCGGGCATCGAAGCTAGTTCGAATCGGTCCTCGTTCTACCGCCAATCTGCTGCTGATCAACGAAGCTCTCATCGAGCCGTTGGTTAGGTCTGGAATTTCGGGTTCCGAGTGTGTCACCCGCTATCGGGAAGTAACCCCGAAACGGAAAAACGGGGGTTACTTCTCAATCGGCCACAGTCCAGGCTCTACTCCGTCGGCAGACCCTGCGGCGTCTTTCGTTGCCAATTCAGAGAGTGGCTCGATGTACCGACAGTCGAGGTCCGTTTGATCGCTCAATTCATGACTGGGCAATCAATTCTCGCGTGGTCTCACTGGGATCCTTTGCACATGCAGGTACCAACTCTGAAACTGTTGATCGTTGTTTCAATGTGAGCGATTCGTCGTTTCATTATATATCGTGATACGATATAAATATGAAAGCTGGATCTCCAGAGACCACTTCTGGCTCGTTGCTCAGAACTTTGGCAGATTTTCGCTACGAGGTGCGTTGCTTCCTGCACTTCAGCGAATGCGCTGCGCTGGAAGCAGGATTGCACCCAAAGCAACATCAACTTCTCTTACAGGTCGCGGGGGCCCCTGAGGGCACGAGTGTGACGATCGCATATGCCGCCCGGAGGCTCGGGTTGAGGCATAACAGTGCGGTCGAGCTTGTCAATCGTTCGGAACGCGAGGGCCTGTTGGTACGAAAAACGGACGCGGGCGACAAGCGGCGGGTGATTTTGCGAGCAACCCGCAAAGGCAAGATGCTTCTGGTCCGGCTTTCAGCGAATCATGCGCGGGAGCTGAACGAACTGGCGCCGCGTCTGGCAGAAGCTTTGGATCGCATCAAGGCTCATTCGTGTGGTGTCTCTTACACGGTGACTCGATGAGATCGCGCCCCTCTGCGCTGCGCGACTTCACAGTGGACCGTCGCGTATGGCTGCTGACCGGCGTGGCGGCAGTGATTGGCGCAGGAGCAGCCGCGCTGGCTGTGTTTCTGCTCAGGGCCATTGCGTTCGCGACCAACATCTTCTACTACAACCGAATCAGCCTGGCGATGGTCGGTCCGGCCGGATCAGCTGAAGCGCCTTGGGTGATGACGCTGGTGCCAGTCATTGGAGGAATCATTGTTGGACTCATGGCCTATTATGGCTCCGACAAGATTCGCGGGCACGGAATTCCCGAGGCCATTGAGGCAATTCTGTTAAATGGCGCACGCGTCGACCCCAAAGTAGCGGTTCTCAAACCGCTTTCTGCAGCGATCGCAATTGGCTCCGGTGGCCCTTTTGGTGCGGAAGGACCGATCATCATGACCGGTGGAGCTTTCGGTTCGCTGGTCGCGCAGTGGCTTAATCTTTCGGATGCGGAACGGACGACACTGCTGGTGGCAGGCGCCGCTGCGGGAATGTCAGCAACGTTTGCGGCGCCGATTGCAGCGATCCTCCTCGCCGTGGAGTTGCTTCTCTTTGAGTGGCGGCCCCGTTCGCTGGTTCCTGTAGCGGTGGCGAGCGTCCTGGCAGGCGCGCTGCGCATTCGCTGGCTCGGCCCGGGGCCACTTTTCCCCGTCACGTTACACTCCGCGATTCATCTAGAACAGTCGCTCCTTGTGGCCGCTCCGTTAGGCATACTCGTCGGCTTTTCTTCTGCGGGGCTAAGCCGATTGATGTATGGCTTCGAAGACGGGTTTGAGCACTTTTGCGGCCGCCTTCACATCCGCTGGATGTGGTGGCCGGCGATTGGGGGCATCGGTATTGGAGCGGGCGGATTCTTCTTTCCGCGCGGACTAGGCGTCGGCTACGACAACATCGCGGAAGTTCTGCGCGGGAATGCCCCGGTGGCCCTTTTGCTGGGACTCATTGTTGCCAAATCGCTGATGTGGGCGTTTTCACTCAGTTCCGGGACTTCAGGCGGCGTGTTGGCCCCGATCCTGATGATTGGCGCTGCGATAGGAGAGGCTGCGGCGCAGTTGGCGCATATGCCAAGCGAAACACAGGCGCTTTGGGCGCTAATGGCAATGGGGGCGATGCTCTCAGGCGCGCTAGGTGTGCCGCTCACGGCGATTCTCTTTTCTCTGGAGCTGACCCATGCTCTGCCGGCAATGCTGCCTCTTGCATTAGCGTGCACCGCATCCTATCTGGTGACGTCATTAGTTATGCCACGGTCGATCCTGACGGAGAAGCTAAGCCGCCGAGGATACCACTTATCGCGTGAATATGGCGTTGACCCTCTCGAAATGGTGAGCGTAGCGGACGTGATGACAGAGCTGTCTGGATCGGGCGGAGTGGAAGCTGCAAGCGATGTGTTGCCGGACGCTTTTGCCTACTCCGATGAGACTTGCCGGGCAGTCGCGGAGGAAATGGCGACCACAGGAGTGATGAACATGCCGGTCGTGGATCGGAAAACGGGGCGCGTCTGCGGGAATATCGGGGCGCCAGAGTTGCTTTCGGGACGACGGCGAGCAGTGGTGCGAGAGTCGGAACGAAGCATATCTTTCCAGATTTAGTTCAAACGATATCCGGGGTGGGCAGAGCTCAAAACCGCCAAAGGAGACATTCAGTGATCAAGCTTGACACGGAACACGCCGCCGTTCATTATCCCCCGGATCGCCGCCACCGCCTCTGGATTCGTCCTTCGATTCTGATCGGAATCGGCGCGGTGCTTGCCGCGTTTCTAGCCGCGGCCTGGATTGAAGTGGCCGTGGCCGGCCTGCCGCATATTCCGCCCGTCCCACTCGTCTATCCCAGCGACTTCGCCGGACCCCACGGCTTCCCGCTCTGGGTTCGCTATTCCCACTTCTTTAACTTCCTCTTCGTCACCATGCTCATTCGCAGCGGCCTTTCTATCCTCGCCGATCATCCCCGGCTCTATTTCAACGACGACTGCACGCCGAATAGCGAGTGGATTCGCCTCACGCCTTTGAAGGTTCCGCGCGACCGCCTGTGGACGGCGAAGGACGACGCCCGCTACCTCACTCCGCTCATTGGCACGCCCGGCTACCGGCATACCATCGGCGTTGCGCGCGTCTGGCACTTCATCAATGTGCATGGCTTCATCCTCTGCGGCGTCTACTTCATCACCATGCTCTTCACCACTGACCAGTGGACGCGTCTCGTGCCTGCATCGCCCACGGTCGTCTTGCAGGCGTGGAATACCTGGGTCCATTACGCCACCTTTCATCTGCCTGCCGAGCCCAACGGCTTTTATGGCTACAACGCCTTGCAGCAGATCGCCTACTTCACCGTCGTCTTCGTGTTCGGTCCCCTAGCCATTCTTACCGGCATCGCCATGTCGCCCGCAGTGGTGAATCACTTCACCTGGTACGCGAAGCTATTCGGCGGCAGGCAATCGGCTCGCTCCATTCACTTCCTCACCATGCTCAGCTTTCTCGCGTTTCTGGTCGTGCACATCACCCTGGTGGTCATGACCGGCTTTGCGCGCAACATGAATCACATCGTGCTCGGCACCAATGACGCGGGCCGCGTGGGAATCTGGCTGGGCTTTGTGGGCATTGGCGTCGTGGTGCTTTGCTGGATCGTCGCGCACTATCTCTCCTGGTTTCAGCCGCGCGCGCTGCAACATGCGCTCAAATTCGTCACCTATCCCATGCAACTGCTCACGCTGAACCGGCTCATGCCGCAGCAAGCGTATTCCGAAAAGGACATTTCGCCCTACATGTGGCCGAATGGCAAGCTGCCCGTGCGCGACGACTGGAAGCACTTGGCCATGGACCACTTCCGCGATTTCAAGCTAAAAGTCGGCGGCCTGGTCGAAAATCCCGTCGAGCTTTCGCTGGCCGACCTGCGCGACCTGGGCGAGTTGGAGCACATCGCCATGCATCATTGCATCCAGGGCTGGAGCGGCATTGCCAAGTGGGGCGGCATCCCCATGAAGGCGCTGATCGATCTCGTTCGCCCCAGTCCCGAAGCCCACACCGTCGCCTTCTTTTCCTTTGGCGAGGCGCTCTATGGCGGACCTTACTACGACACCCAGAGCCTTGAGAACGTGCTCAAGCCCCAATGCCTGCTCGCTTCCGAGATGAACGGCCAGCCGCTGCCCGAGGTCTACGGCGCCCCTTTGCGGCTGCGGGTCGAAAACCAGCTCGGCTACAAGATGGTGAAGTGGATCGAGCGCATCGAGTTTGTCGAATCGGAAAAGAAGCTCGGCAAGGGAGAAGGCGGTAAGAATGAAGACGATGAGTACTTCGATCTGCTACCGAACATCTGATCATTTCCATGAATAATCAGAACCAAGTGAATGGAAGATCCGGCAGCATCGAGCATGTGTCTGTGTTGCTTGCTCATCTGCGTCTGGAGTGGCTCTTACAGCACTTTCCAACGCGTGTCGTGTGGGCGATTTATGTATGCATCAACGGCTTCATCACCATCGGACTTCTCGCGTTGCTGGCTCTTCTTACGGGCAGTCCCTTTGTTTTTCCGTCGCTCGGCCCAACTGCGTATCTCTTCTTTTTTTCTCCTCTGGCGGAGGCCTCGAGCCCACTCAATACAATTCTGGGCCACGCAATCGGACTTATCTGTGGTTATGCCGCCTTCGCGCTCACTGTGGCTTCCAGCCCACCTTTCGGTTTGCATCCAGGCGTCCATGGCCCCAGGGTCCTGGCCGCTGCGCTTTCGCTGTCGGCTACTGGTGCGCTTATGGCGCTGTTCCGGGTAAGCCATCCGCCCGCAGGAGCCACGACCCTCATCGTTTCGCTCGGCATAATCTCCCAACCCAAAGAACTCGTCATTATTGAAGTCGCAGTGATCCTGCTTACGGCCCAAGCTTTCGCGATCAATCGGCTTGCGGGCGTGCCCTATCCCCTATGGCGAAACCGCAATCCCGCAGAAACGACTGACATCACCGGTACGACAACTCCAGGGCGAGACGAATGACATCGGAGCGCGGATCCTTTGATCCGAACCTCCCCCTGGACGACGAGATTGTGGTGCGGCGGTTCGCTCACTAAACTGTTGCGCTAATTGCCGACGATTCCAGACTGATGGCGCGAGGAAACAGGATGTTGTTTTCCAGATGAATGTGCTGGTGCAGGTCCTGCTCAAATTCCTGCAGGCCATCATAGTACGCATGATAGGTGGGGCATGCACCAATGGGAGTGGTGAAGTTGTCGCTCAAGCGGCGAATCTCGGCTAGCCACGCGCCGGCGGCATCATGTTCGCTGGTCATCATGGCGATAGGATTGGCCACGGCGCCGAAGCACGCATCGGGTGTGGCACTGCCGGAGGCGACAGCGGCCTCGAGTTTTGCAATGTAAGGAAATAGGACGTGTTCTTCCTTCCCAAGATGGTGGATCAGCTCGTCGTCGAGTTGCGCCAGTGCCTTCTGCATGGCGGGCAAATGCGCCTGCGTATCGCCGTGGCGGTTCACGACTTTCTGCGCCAGCACCGCCAAGCGCGGTAACTCCCTTTTCACGTACGAGTGATGTGTGGCGACAATACGTTCTATGAGCTGGCCAAGCGAGGCCTGCTCCCAGGCAACTGCTAGAAGGCGCGCCGTTGCCTGCGGCGGATTCGAGTGCCGCGAGCACCTCGTCGACGTCGAGTTGGCTGGCGGCGCAGGCTTCGGCCAGGGGTTTGCGCCCGCCGCAGCAGTAGTCGATGCCGAAGCGCTCGAAGACGCGAATCGAAGAGGGTTGTTCGAGGGCAATTTCGCGAACGGTCTTTGTAAGGGCAATCATGATGATCTCCTGAACTCACCTTAGAAGCGCCGCGCACGCGGTGCAGCGACTTTAGTCACTCGGGGCGAAATCAATCGGCGGCGCTTAGCCTTGGCAATGCGCTAAACTTTTTCCCATGGCGAGCGAACGCACAGATCTCGCGAGTATCCTCGAAAAGACCGCGCTGCTTTCAAGCCTGTCGCGCGCGGAATTCCAGTCGCTGGCGGCGCGGACGGTGCGCAAGCATTTCAACAACGGCGAGTTGCTGTTTTCCGAGGACGAGCCCTGCCACGGCCTGCACATCATCGCGCAGGGTAAGGTGCGTATCTTCAAAACCTCGGTCAATGGACGCGAGCAGGTGCTGGCGATGAACCATGCGGGCGAGTCGGTGGCCGAGTTGCCCGTGTTTGACGGCGGCCGCTACCCGGCTTCTGCCATGGCGGTCGACGATGTTGAGATTGCCTTTATTTCGCGCCAGGATTTTCACGCATTCTGCATGGAGCATCCCGAGGTTGCGCTCAAAATGCTGGCAGTGGTGGGCGCGCGCCTGCGCAGGCTGGTGGGCATCATCGAGGAGCTCTCATTCACCACCATTCGTCAGCGCCTCATCTCTCTGCTTCTGCGGATTGCTGAGAGCGAAGGCAGGCAGACCCCGCGCGGAATCGAATTTCAATTGCCGGTGAGTCATCAGGAGTTGGCCAGCCAGCTAGGCACAGTGCGCGAATTGATCTCGCGCAACCTGATGCGGTTGCAAGCCGAGGGCCTCCTCGATGTGGACGCGCGGCAGATCGTGTTGAAAGATAAGGCCGGCCTGAACGCACTGCTGACGGCGGCCGCGTAGCAAAGTCAGTGATCGAAGTTGTCCGCATTGGGCACAAGCTGCATGTAGATTTCGCGCGGGATGTTGGTCTGCCAGTGGCCGGAAGCGCGCGCCGCGCCTATCAATCCAAAAAACACAAGTGCCAGCAGCGCTGCGACTACCTGTGGTTTGAGTGCGCTCTGCCACCATCGAGCTGCAACAGCTTCGGCCGGCAGGCCTTCGGAGGTGCGCGGCCTGCGGGTCGCGAGCGAGAGCTGCAGTGCGTTCTCCGCGGGGCACACAGCGATGCATTCCATGCATCCAGTGCACTCGACCGACGGGATCTGCACCAGCCTGTCCACTGGCAGATGCGATGGGCAGGCCTTGTTGCATCTGCCGCAGTCGATGCAGGCTTGAGCGTCGCGGCGAATTTTAACCGGGCTGAGAACGGAGATAATGCCCATCAGTGCTCCGTAGGGGCAGAGAAAACGGCACCAGAAATTCTGGATAAGGACTGAAAGCACGAAAAGCGCCGCTAGCACCACGATTCCGAGGGCGCCTATGTTACGGAAGAAGTCCAGCATCTTCACGTCCGCCACGATCCCAAACGGCGACACCAGAAAATCGCCGAGTTCCTTTGCCGTCATGGCGAAAATGACGATAAGAAAGAAAGCCAGCAGAAAATACTTGACGCTGCGCAGCGGCAGATCGAGCCACAGCGGCACGGTAAAGCTGCGTCGAAACAGCTTGCGTCCCAGCTTCCACAGATATTCTGAAGCCGTACCGACCGGGCAGAGCCAGGAGCAGAACGACTTCTTAACCAATAGACTGCACAGGACAAAGACGCAAACAAGAACCATTGCCGACGGATGGATCGCTGGAATATGGTGTGTGACGAGATAATATCTCAGGTTCATTAGACCGGCGATCGGCAACCAGCCGTCCACGCCCGCAGGGCGCTCGATATAGGGCGAATTGCCCTGGTTCTCAAAATACCGGACCCACAGTACAAATCGGATCCCGATATATGCGTTGAGCAGAAGTAAAGCAATCTGCACACAACGGCGAATCTCTTGCGAGCGGTCGGGCGATGATCTGCGTACCAGAAGTTTCTTCTGCTTTGCCGGGACGTTGTGGGTCGCTGCAGCCTCGCTCGGGGGCGCGGATAAGGTCAACATGGAATCCTTCTGCGCTTAACGATAGCCGGCGACCGCAGCCCGGAATAGGACTTAAGTCACAGCGTTTGCGGTGCGCTTTGTGCGAAGGTGACAAGTAACATGAAGAGCATCGGAGATTCATGGCAACAAAACAGGCAATCATAAGCAATGTAGGGCAACCACATATGAGCGCGTGGTTCCTGCCGCGCGAGCATGGGGCTACAGCGATACTGCTCACGCCTATCGTCTGCGCCGCGATTCTTGCGCGAGCGTGGCGCTGGAGTGAAGTCGCCACTCTGACGGCCGCATTCGCTGCGTTGGCCGCCAAAGATCCTTTGGTCATTTTGGCAAGGCAGCGCTGCATTTGGAAAACGCAGCATCCTGAGACCGTCGCGGCCGCGCGGTGGTTCACCGGTTGGATGGCGATCCTCATCGTAAGCGGGCTTGTGCTTGTCTTTGCTTGGCCCCTCAAGGCGATCGTCGCCATGGGCCTGGGCGTTGCACTCTTTTCGGCGCTGGCGATCGGCATCAATGTAAAGAACCGCCAGCGCTCTACGTTGTTTCAGATCGCCAGCGCGGTGGCTCTGACATCCAGCTCACTGGCCGCTTCGCTTTCGGCGACCGGAGCCATCGCCGCCTGGTGCTTGTGGCTGTGGCTCCTGCTAGCATTGCAAGCCACTGCCGGAATCCTGGTAGTCCACGCGCGTCTCGACGCACGGATTGCCGCGCGCGTCGCGTTGCGCACAACCGAACCCGCCAGAGAAGATTTCCGTCGCGCGGCTCAAATCTCGCTGATTGTGATGGCCTGCGCTGCGGTTACCGCCATCGTCCTCAGGCGTGGATTCGTCGCGTTGGCGCTGCTGGTGGCTGTTGTGGGCTACGGGTACGATCTCCGTTGCCAGCGGAGTACTACGGCCCTCCAGATTCCACTCACGAAAGTTGGCCAGCGGGCGCTGGCGCTGTCCTCTCTCTTCGCAAGCCTGCTCATCCTGGGATTGTGGTGAGCAGACGGGCTTTGCGCCTGGATAACTCCCACTCGGAAGTTAGATAATCGTAAACACCGTCGCGCTAATTGCCGTCCGTCAGCGTATTGGGAACCAATCGGACGCGACCCGCGTAGGTGACATTATGAGAACTGTCTGCTGCGCCGCGGGCGTCGCTCTCCTCGCTTGGCCCATCGCCGGATTCGCCGAGACAAAGATCCCTTGCAGTCAGACGATCACGCACCCTCTGCGACCTCGGGCCGCGCTGATCGTCGATTCGACACCTGCAGGACTGCAGATCGTCGGCACTGACCGGGAGGAGCTTCGTGTCTCCTGCACCGCCGGCAGCGACCAGGACGCCGCCAACATCGCTCTTCATTTTTCATCCGCAGCAAATGGGGGCAAATTGTCGATCGAGGGCGCGCATGCACAGCATGGCAACCACAGCCTCCAAATCAAGATCGAGGTTCCCCGCAGAACCAACCTGAGTGTTCGTATGTTTGCAGGCCAGGTTACGGTAGAAGAGGTCAAGGGCGACAAGGATGTCGAGATCGGAGCGGGACAGATCACCATCTCCTCCATTCACGCTGGGGACTACCGCAGCGTAAAAGCTTCCGTCGGCGCAGGCGAAGTCCAGGCACAAGCCTTCGGCGCCGACAAAGGCGGCCTCTTCCGAACCTTCAGCAAGGAGAATGCAGGTGGCGATTATCGGTTGCAGGCGCATGTCACCACTGGACAAATTCAACTGCTCGGCAATGCAGAAGAAAGAAGCACCGGTCCCAAACCTGATTGATTCTTCTGGATCATCCCACAAGTTTGCAGGGTTTTACGGCTCGCGCTAGCATCGGGCTCGCTCCTCCGGCTCGGGATCTCACTTCCCTGCAAATCTTGCAGAACATTCCACGATTGCAAGGATGCCGACTCGCAATCATTCCCGCGTCACGGCCCTGGGATTCTTGTCTGTTCTCAGGCCTACGAATTTGATGTGGCGGACGTGATTGGAATCTGGGAGAGTAGCCCCGGGGAATCTCACCCCGAGGCTCTCGCAGAACCGAGCGTGAGGCTCTCGCCTCACTCGGCTCCCATCAGGCAAACACGCCAGTCATCCCGAGTCGCCAGTGGACGAAGAGATCCACGCATTCCGTCGCAAGCCGTTGTAGAAAATGGCTCGCTGGAACTTTGTGTCGTTTGAAGCGCTTGAACTTGCGCATCGCCCACGCCACGAGCGTCTGATTGACGTAACGCAGCAAGGGATACAGCGCCGAGGGGGCATAGCGGCCATAGTACGCAATCCATCCCCGAAGGAGAGGATTGAGTTGCTGGGCAATGTCCTGCAAGGTCAGCTGTGTTTGACGTCTCAAATTCAAGTCCCGAATCGCCTTGCGCATAGCCTTCATCGCCGAGGAACTGACTGCTGGATTGAATCCTCCAAACAGTGAGTTATCCCGGAGACGTCGGACCCGACGAGGCCGAAAGCAATACCCAAGAAAGTCAAACTTGACGTTTGGGTATTTGCCTTTTCGCTTTCCGTCTTTGCAGTAGACGATCTTGGTTTTCGTCGGATGCATCTCCAGGTGGCATTCCGCCAACCGGGCTTGAAGCTCAGCCTTGAGAGCCTCGGCTTCTTGCTCGGTGCGACAGTGCACCAGCCCATCATCCGCATACCGACACCATGGGAGTTTCGAATGTGTCCTCGTCATCCATGCATCAAATGCATAGTGCATGAAAAGATTGGCCAAAATCGGGCTAACCACACCGCCTTGCGGCGTACCGCGGCTTCGCTCTTTGATGGTCCCATCTTCCAGCACCATCGGAGCCTTGAGCCATCGTTCGATGTACAACAAGGCCCAAGTGCACGTGATGTGTTTCCGGACGGCTCGTAGCAGGAGCTCGTGATCGATGTTGTCAAACAGTCCCTTGATGTCAAATTCCAGGACCCAGTCATATTTCCAGCATCGCTCTCGCGTGATCCCAACAGCGTCCAGTGCCGATTTGTTCGGCCTGTAGCCATAGGAGTCTGCCAGAAAGATTGGGTCTAGAATCGGCTCAATCACCTGCTTAACAACCGTCTGCGCCACGCGGTCCGCTACAGTGGGCACACCCAAAATCCTTTCTCCTCCACTCTTCTTGGGAATGGAGACGGCACGCACCGGCGGTGGGAAGTAGCTTCCCGAGCTCATCCGATTCCAGATCTTGTACAGATTCGCTGAAAGATCGGCATCAAATTGCTCGATCGACTGCTCGTCCACTCCGGCCGCTCCACGATTGGATTTCACCGCTTTATACGCTTCGTACACCAAACGCTTATCGATACTGAATGGTTTGTTTGTCGCATGCATCGAGTTCATCCTGTTGCCAGTTGTTTCGGTGATACCACAACCTGACCCGACCCCTTTGCTCTAGCCCCATTACAGGGCTTTCATCGCTCCTACGAGTCGGTCCGCCCCAGTGCTCCGCTTCAGTACTCTTGCCTCGCGGTTTTGGCCGCTTGGGCTTCTCCCTTAGCATCGGAGACTGGTTCCTGCAGTTCCGTGCAATCGCCTGCATCCGCTTCACGCCCTCTCTACGCCGGTCGCCACCTGCTCAGTCACCAGGCACCCAGCAGATTTATCCCAGAAGAAATGGACGCCTCTGGTTTCGACGACACCTGAATTCTTAACGACGCGTCATCAAAAGGTTCACTCTCGTTCGTCTCTCGGACGCTTACCTGCACAAGTGTTCCTTATGCTTTTCCTCCAACGCTCACAACCACGGCTTTTGACCGCAGCTGCTTGAAGGTGGTTTGAGATCTGCTCCTGTAAACCGATCTCAAGGGGCCCGCCCTTATCGATTGCACAGCACGTTCACGATTTGGTTAGGTCATGTTGCCCCCTCATTCGTGCACTTCTGCAGCACACTCCACTCGAGAAATTCGCAATTCGCGACAAGCTTCGGCCGAACCCAGATGCACTCTCGCATTTTCTCGGCAGTGAGTCCCTGGCCCCATCTGCCACTCTTCGCTTGCGGTAGATTCGAGAACGGGCAAGCCTCTACGACCAGCCGCTTCAACCGGCCATGCAGTTCGCGCCGGGAAGCCGGAACGAGGCCTGCCCTGACGCGCGCCGCGTAGCGAAACGCTTTGCCTTCGTAGAAACCGACAACCAAGGCATCAATGCCATTGCTGCCAGGAGTGAATCCGCCAATCACGAACTCCTGTCCAACGTTGATGCGCATTTTGGTCCAGGATCCGCTTCTCCTGCCCGATTCATAAGTCGAACTCAGTCGTTTTGCGACGACTCCTTCGCCACCAATTTTCCGCACCCCGGCGAGGAACTTTTCCGCAGGCCCGATGAAGTGCTCGCAGTGCTGAACAAGATCCGACGAGACGAAAGCGGACAGAAGAAGGGAGAGTCGCTCACTCAATGGCAACCGCTTTGCGTCTTTACCGAGACTCTGAAGAATGTCGAAAACAAAGAAAACCACCTTGGTCTTGGCGTTGGCATCCTGAATCGCCGCGAAGCTTGGCCTGCCCATCTCGTCGAATGCCACCAGTTCTCCGTCAAGCGCCGTCCCCGGCTGAAGAGCTGTCTTCAGTGCCGCGGTTACACGCCGTCCCGGTACAGGCGGATCTCTGAGTCATTGACATGAACGAGGTCGTAAATGTCGATACGAGCGTCCTTGATGGCTCTTCTTGCCCCTGCTTCCTCATCCGGAGAAAATGGCGAACTCTTGTGAATCACAACACGAGCCGGCGACGTGCGATGAACGTCGCGATATTTCGCGAGCGCGTCTGTGATGAGCGCCTGGCAGTCTTCTCCTGACAAATGCGGCTGGCGGTCGTCCTTCGACAAGGAAGCAGCGCCACCCCGAACGACGACACCCTTTCCCAGTTCATTGAAGACCTGAGCCATGCTTGTGGTGAGGCGCGATCGGTCCAGACTCTCAAAGAAGCTGATGCCGACAAAGCACGCGGACAGTTGCGAAGAGTCACGCATCAACCGCCACGGCGTTCCGCCCGCCTTATAGTACAGCGCGGAAAAGATATTCCATGCGCGGGTCGCTTCATCCTGAAGTGGTCGCGGAATGCCCGTGCGCTTCATTTTCTTTGCTTTGGACTCGTCATAGGTGCCAGGCAAAATCAGTTGAATCGGAATCCGCCACTGCATCGTCCTCGCCTTGAGGAGATGGTGGAGATCCTTTTGCCCTGGACTCTTTCGTTCTTCGTGCAACGCTTCGAGCAATTCCAACGGAAGCGCGCACATGATGACGTTGGGATTGCTGTTTTCTGCCAGAAATTCGACCTCTTTGACGAACAACTCGGCCGCCTTCTCAACTCGTTCCGCAATGGATACTGCTCCGGACACCGTTTCAAGAGAAGCGCTCGTAAGCGTTCGGGTTAGCGACGCATCCGATATAAAAGCACAGCAGAAGGAACTGGTCGAAGAAATAGCCGGGAATGCCGGAAACAGGTTAGGCTGTTTCGTCCGCTTCTGAGCTATACCTTGGGCACACTTTTCCATCCAGCGAGTGGTCCCCTCAACCGTCTCGCTCGTACCGATCAGTCCGACGCGGACTTCTTTAGGGGCGCGCGGTGACTGGAGATCAAAGGGGCCATAGTCACGGATGCCGAAGCGAATATCAACGTGACGATTGCTGCCTCCGAATTCGAGTTCCGGTTCTTCGAGAATCGTTAGATTCATAGTTCGAGTTCCGCCTGTTCTTCTTGGTCTTCGGCGAAAACAGTGTCCTCGCGTTCCTTGTCTTCCCGCTTTACCCAGTCGGAATCTTCAAAGCCGCTATCGGCGGTGAACTGCATTAACGGATGAAACTTAATCAGATTCTGGCGACTGAATAACGCTTCTCTCTGTAGAAAGTCTGCCCACATATAAACCTGACCATGCACGGCCTGATTGTTCTCCAAGCGCTTAATGCCGCTAAGGGCTTCGGCACTGAAGCGGCTATCTCGATAACCATCCTTGGTGAATCGGTACGTTGGGGTGATTTGCAGAAACCAGTTTCCATCCATTTCCAGGAAGTGTCCAAAAAACGCCACATGCCGGAAGTAAGAGGTTCGTTCTGGATCGAGCTTGGACTGATAGCGTTTGAAAACCTCTCGGCTCGCATTCTTGCGTCGGCTACGGTACTTTCGCGAGCGATCGCTAAGATCGTCGCTGGCCCGATGAAAATAAAACTTGTCCATATTGGAATAGTGAATGTCATCTTCCCGGAGCTGATCCTGCAGCGTGACGTTCAACAGCTCGACAAACAACTTCTTCCTGTCCGCATCGTGCGTCATTGACCACTCGAACGTGAGGTCACTTTCAACCGTGCCCGCATCAACCAAGTCTCCCCACTGCGAAGCGGATAGATCATAAAACGAGTAGACGGTGGAACCGTTGACGATGAATCCGCGCCAGACTTCACGCCCAGATCCTTTGGCGAGTTCATACAGATGATCCAATGCCTGTTTGCGAGAGGAGAAGGTTGTTCGGGCATGATAGTAGCGCTCTGGAAACTGTGCGACAGGTAACAAATCGGTAAAGATTGTTTCCTGCTTGGGAGTCATTCCCAGATACAGACCACCGCCGTCGGGGAGAGCCAATTTACGCAAAGCGTCCTTTGCGGCCAGGTCGAAGGCGTCTTGCGCCTTTACAAAACGCATCTTCCGGGAAGCTCGACGAATCGGATCGGAGAAATAGTCTTTCACCGAAAGCCAGTAGGCTTCATCCGTCTTCGGTCGGGAGTAAACCAGAATGACCGGCAGATTGCCCTTCAACCAATAGCGGAGATCGCGTTCGGAGCACGTATACGTCAGATCTGTTGCGGTCTCACCTTCAAAGGTCCCATCAGTCGCCTTGCTTTGTACCGAGAGGATGAGATTTGTGACCTCAGCATTCTCGTTACGAATCTCCAAACGACCATCGATGCCGGCCTCAACACCACCGCTCGGATACCAGAGGTAGCCCATCTCCAGGATGCGGCGCTCGATGAGGTTAACGCCTCGCGCGCCGATCATGTCCGAATTCCCGATCTTCTTGGGGAGAAGCCGATTCGGTATCGCCATTTCTGCCTCTAATTTAGTCCATTTTATTGCACAACTCTCGCTGCAAACGTAATAAACGCAAGCGCTTGAAGGTGATTGCTAAAGTGGATGATCTGGGACGAGTGTGTTCTCCCACGCTCCGGCCTTATTTATAGTGTCTGGTGAACCCGATGACTCAAGGCAACTACACTCTGGCGTGGATTCTCCCCTATGTTCGGCGAGCGCTAAGGCAGACTAGCAACTTTGAGTTCCGGACGTATGCGAACGCTCTTTTCGCCCAACTGGAACAAGCCCAGGTTCCGGGCGTGGCCCGCTTCCAGCTCGGTCAGTATTCGGGAGGGCAAACGTATCAGTACGATGCGATGCCGCACGAGTTGCGTGCTCTGGTCTCCGAAGCGTTCTTCCACATTTTTCATAAGGGATATATTGCGCCCGCGGCTCCAGACTCCCATCTGAACCCGCCGCCTTTGC
Source organism: uncultured Acidobacteriaceae bacterium (assembly GCA_963745845.1). Classification (GTDB taxonomy): domain Bacteria; phylum Acidobacteriota; class Terriglobia; order Terriglobales; family Acidobacteriaceae; genus Telmatobacter. Next base: position 3,356,855 of record CAVUZE010000008.1, read on the forward strand.
ATATGTTCAACGTGACACAGAGGGGCCGGGCCTGGTTCCAAGGGAAAGAACCACTCCCGGAAGATGCTGAGCGGTACGTGAAATTTCTGCGTGAACGGGTTCCCGCGCTCGACCCGATCATTGAGCAGTATGTCATCGAAGCTCTGACCGCCTTCGACCGAGACGCGTACTTCGCCTCTGCCGTGATGCTCGGAGCCGCCTCTGAAAAAGAACTGTATCTTCTGGCGGAATCGGCGTTCTTGGCGTTGAAAGACCCAAAGAAGCAAAGTAAGTTGCGAGGGTTGTTAGATCGTCGGAAGCTCCTAGACTTGTTCGAGACCGTGAGAGATACGATTCAGCAAGGCGTCACCGCGAAGGTCATCCCATACACCGATTCCGAGGGATCGACGACACACCTGATGTCGCTGTATGAAGCCGTCCGAGCCCAGAGAAATGACGCGGTGCATCCGATGAACGCCATCGTTTCGGAGGATTCGGTCAGGCTGCTGCTGCAATCATTCCCGTATGCGCTCTCGAAGAGCGAAGAACTGCGGGCTTGGTGTGTCGCCAACCCAGGCAGCCTTTGACAATACCGCTTCTGAACTAAGGCTTCAGAGGCCAGTTTCTGTCTACTGTGTGCTCGTCGCGGAACCGATCTCCAAAACTCTCGTCCAGCAAGCATCGCAGCACGGTCGAGCGCAGAATCGCTTCCAGCTTCTCGTACACATCGTTGTGCTCGTTTGCCGGCAGTACCATGTCCAGCCCATGGAGAAACGCTTCGGCGTGAGCGAGCTTAGAACGCAGCTTCCATGCCTTCTTTGCTTCTGTCTCCGAGAATGCGATGCCACTCGCCGCCGCCAGTTGCGCGACACGCACATGGAATTGCGTGCCGCTGCCGTGTTCGCTGGTATTCACAAGAGCTTCGAGTCCCGTTGTGACAAGAGGCAATCGGATATCGAGCATCGACGAGCGCATCACGTATTCGTGATACCAGTAGGCACGGTGGACGCGATGGTGCATCGGCTTGTTTGTCGACAGCCAACGCATCAGGCGGCGGAGCGTTTTCCCGTCCTCCGGTGAAAGCCAATCGCGCTGCTTCGCATTCAGAAAGATGTCCGGGCTGATACCGCGATATTGCACAGCGTAGATCGACGAATCCGGCAGTCCGTAATGGAATATCTTGGCGCAGTAGCGGTCACCTACGCTGGTCGGGTGTATGAGGCGGGACAACGCCAATACTGCGTGAAGGGTTTCCAGTCCTTCATACGGGCGGTGTTCGATGTCGGCGACGCGCTGCACAAAGGCATAAAGGTGCCGGTCATATTCCTGAGTGCCGATGTTGTAATGCGACGGCTCGCACGCCTTCTGCACCTTCTTTGCTAGGGACTCGTCCAACCGTTCGATCCAGATGTCATCACTCAAAGGAAAGCGTCCGCCATCCTTAACGATGAGCGCCAGTCCATTGGCTTCCTGAAATTGAGTCGGTCCAGCTCCGATGTGGAGGATCGCATAGCAAGGCTTCGGCAATGGCTCCAAGCAGCACCCCTTTCTTGTCTCAGTCTCGCTCCAAACGTCCTTGAGGGGAAGGAGCACCTTCCCTCACTCCAGCCGGGGGCCCACCCTCCCCTCATCCGGCCGGGCGAAATGTTCCGCGAGAATGCGTCGGCGAGCCTGGGTCTCTGAGCAGGTTCACGGCGCACGCTTGCAACGCTCGCTTCACATGGCTGGCAGCAGTCGTTGCAAAATCCCGGGATCAGAGCTGCTCCAGCACTGGTCCCGGGAAATCTCCTCTTCTCAGAGGCAAGTTTTCTTACGGGCCAGGTAATTCCATATCTCTCTCTGCATGTTTACCACTTGGTAATGTGTGACCCCGATTGTTTAAGCAGAGATTCAGACAATCTGTGTGACAAAAGTCGCGTCCGAAAGGCTGAATCGGCATCCTGTAGGATTGAATACAGAATTTGGAACGTCATACAACTTTTGGAAACAAGCAAAACCTTGCCGTTTGGCAAAGTTTTGCCTTTTTTCGCAGAGAGAACGGAGCAAGCAAACGCCATGCGCATTGGCATCACCTGTTATCCCACGTATGGCGGCTCAGGTGTGGTAGCTACCGAACTCGGCATCGAGCTCGCTTCCAGCGGCCACGAGGTCCACTTCATCTCTTATTCGCAGCCCTTCCGCCTCACCGGGCGCGACAACGGAATCTTCTACCACGAAGTGCCCGTCTCCAATTACCCGCTCTTCGAGTTCCCTCCCTACGACCTCGCCCTCGCCTCGCGCATGGCCGAAGTGGCCGAGTTTTATGAGCTTGATCTGCTGCATGTCCACTACGCCATTCCTCATTCCGTCAGCGCTCTGCTTGCGCGCCAGATGCTCGCGGCACGCGGCCGCAGCCTGCCCTTCGTCACCACGCTGCACGGAACCGACATCACTCTGGTAGGCCTCGACCGCAGCTATCTTCCCATCACTCGGTTCTCCATTCAGGAAAGCGACGGTGTCACCAGCATTTCAAATTACCTCAAGGAAAAGACTGTCGCCGATTTCGGTATCGCGCGCCCCATCGAGGTCATTCCCAACTTCGTCAACTGCGATGTCTACACGCCCTACAAAGACGAAGCCGTTCGCAACGAGGCCCGTCGCCGCCTGGCAAATCCCGGCGAAGCCCTTCTGATTCATTTGTCGAATTTCCGGCCCGTCAAGCGTGTCACCGACGTAGTCAAGGTCTTCGCGCAGGTCGTTAAGCAGGTTCCCGCGCGGCTCGTTCTCGTCGGCGACGGCCCCGACCGCTCAGCCGCTGAGTGGCTCGCACACGACCTCCGAATCAACGACAAGATTCACTTCCTTGGAAAGCAGGAGCGCGTCAACGAGCTTCTTCCGCTCGCCGACGTCATGCTGATGCCCAGCCAGCTTGAGTCCTTCGGCTTGGCCGCGCTTGAGGCCATGGCCTGCCGAGTTCCCGCCATCGCCACAAATGTCGGTGGCGTGCCGGAGCTCATTGACGATGGTGTCAGCGGCTTGCTCTATCCGGTTGGCGATGTCGAGAATATGGCCGAAGGCACAATCCAATTATTGAAGGATCGTGAGCGCCTGGAGGTCATGCGCGACGCCGCCCGAAAGACCGCGCGCTCACGCTTCTGCGCCACGCTGGTGCTGCCGCTCTACGTCAGATACTACGAACAGGTGCTCGGGGCCGCGCGCTGAGACAGGCGCGCCCGCGGCATCCGAACAGAAGAACACCCACCGAGTGGCTTTTTCATCAAGAAAAAGCCATCCTGCACAATTCCACCAACATGGGCACGGTTGTTCGGATTCCGCTCTACGGCTGCCCGTTCACATCCGATTCCACCTCAAACCGCGGCTCGAAGCCAACCCGCTCCCAGAATTCCTTCACGACTGCGATCGTCTCGGTCGCCGTTTGCCGCGTAGTGCGCACCAGCAACTCACCGGCCGTCGCTTCGTCCCGCCGTGCCAGATCTCCAGCTTCCGCCACAATCGCCACACACTGATCCGCTCGATACGTGCACGCGGCCAGATCGGCAATCGACAGCCTCGTCGTGGGCGTGGCCAGCACCGTTCGTGGTGGAGCCATCCTGTCCAGCAGCCAAAGAATCTCCAGCTTCGACTCGAGCTCGTCCGGCACGCAGTCAATCGCCAGATCCGCATCGCGCACCGCGTCTTCTATGGTGGAAACGAATTTCACTGCCGGCAGCGCCTCCGGACCCAACTCGCGCCGCAAGGCCTCGCGCGCATGATGCAGGTTCGACGGCATCACATCTTCCAGCAAAACGCCATAGCCGGCGCGCGCAGCAGCTGAAGCAAGCCACCTGCCCAGCGGGCCGGCACCCACAATCGCCACGGTTGACAAGAAAACCTTACTTGGCTTTCAGGGCCTGCAGCACTTCGTCGGCGCTGGGTTTGGAGCGCACCAAATGGTCGGCCACACGCGCACGTTCGTCTTCAGAGAGCGTCGGCGCAAACGCCAGAATGCGGCGCAAAGTCACAGACACATCGTCAATGTAATTCATCAGGCGGATCGCTTCTCCGGACAGCGGCATCGGTTTCCTCGTGGATTGAAGTCAGCACCCATTGTAGGTGCTCAGGTCCACCCGAGGAAAGCCGAGCTCGCGCCTTACGGCAGCTCTCGCACCCAGATGTTCCTGAAACTGAGGGGCTCACTCTTGTCGCCGTGAGCCTGCAGCTTGATCGGCGCCGCGTCATACTTCTTGTAGAAGGGCTGGCCCACGTAGAGCGTCTGCCCTTTCAGCTCGAAATGATTGTCGACAACGACGCCATTGAGGAAGACCGTAGCATAGGCGGGCGTTTTGACCGTGCCGTCGTCGTTGAAGACGGGCGCGGTCCAGACGACATCGTAGATATTCCACTCGCCCGGCTTCCGCATGGGGTTGGCGAGAGGAATGCTCTGCTTGTAGAGGCTTCCGGCCATGCCGTTGACGTAGGTTTTGTTGTTGTATGAATCTAGCACCTGCAACTCGTAGCCCGCGTCTCCCGGTCCCGTCGAAGCAAGAAACACGCCGCTGTTGCCGCGCGCCTGACTGCTGCCCGTAATGTTTTCGGGAATCCTCCATTCGACGTGAAGCTGGTAATTCTTGAAGGAGCGCTTGGTCTCGATGTTGCCGACGCCGTGCTCTTTGCTCACGGTCAGAACCCCGTCGTGCACGACCCAGCGCGCCGGGGTGTGGTCCTGCGCGGAGACCCATTCATCTTGGTTTTTGCCGTCGAACAGCACAATCGCGTCCGAAGGCGGCGCCGAATCCGTAGCGCCCGGCGTCACGATCTTTGGCTCCGGCTGCCAGATTTCCGTGTCTTCAGGTTTGGGCTTTTCCTGGGCGAACAGAGGAATAACCATGGCAACGACAATCGCAAACTGGAGAGGGTGCAAAACTGGTCTCATCATGACGCAGACCAGCATACACCGCCGAGAAGCAGGCGGGGTTCGGATCGACAATCCGAACCCGGCGGCTGCATCTTCTATTCTTCTCTGCGAAACAACCGCGGAATCCGCAATTCGCTCACCGCAAGCTCGCCGGCGGCGAAGTTACCGCCGAGAGCGCCCCAAACACCGTCTCCGGCAAGTGCAGCCCTGCCGCTTGAATGTTTTCTTCGAGGTGCGCAACGGACGACGTTCCCGGGATTGGCAGCGTCGCGTATGACCGCTGCAACAACCATGCCAGCGCCACCTGCAATTGCGTCGACTCGAGCTGCTTCGCCGCTTTCTCCAGTACTTCGTGCGCCTGCCGGTTCTGCCCGAGCGGCGCCCACGGGATGAAGGCAATCCCGTTCTTCTCGCAATGGTTCAGCAGGAAATCCCACTCGCGGTCCGCAAAACTGTACCGGTTCTGCACCGAAACAATGGGCACAATTTTGCGTGCTCGCTCCACGTGCTCCAGCGTGACATTCGACAGTGCCACATGCCGGATCTTTCCCTGCTCCCGCAGCCGCGCCAACGTCTCCATGGAAGCGTCGAACGACACCGCGGGATCGGGAATGTGCAGCTGGTACACATCGATGCGGTCCAGGCGCAACCGCTTCAGGCTTCCCGCAACTGCCTCTTCAAGATGCTTCGGGCTCGCATTGTGAATCCACTGTCCTGGCCCAACCCGTTCCCATCCGCCCTTGGTTGCAATCACCAGTCCTGCCGGATAAGGCGCCAGCGCCTCGGCGATGAGCTCTTCTGAAACGTGGGGTCCATACGAGTCCGCCGTGTCAATCAAGTTGACGCCCAGTTCCACTGCGCGCCGTAACGTCGCCAATGCCGCTGCATGATCCGCTGGCGGTCCCCATATTCCTTTGCCCGTAATCCGCATTGCGCCGTAGCCCAGGCGGTTGACCGTCAAATCGCCCAGCGTGATCGTGCCTGCAGCAGCCGCGGAAACAACGTGTGTCGTCATGCTGAAAATCTCCTCGCTTTTAGGATGAGGGATCGCAGCCGATCGGTGCAAAGAGAGAAAACTGCGAGTGCGCTCAAACCCGACGCTTGCCCCGTGGCGCCAATCTGCCGAAATGCGTCACCGATTGTCTCGGCCACACACATCGTGCCGATCGCAAAACACTGAGGCGGCCCACCCTCCCACAAGGAGTAGACCGCCTCACTGCATTCCGGACGAGCGCCCGCCGGAAACCCTCAAAGCTCGATGTAGAACTGGAATTCTGTTGGTCTTTGCTTCAATGCAAACATCCATTTCAGGGCACGTTTCCAGCTCCATGTGGAGTTTTCAGCTCTCATAAAGTGCGCTTGAAAAGCGGTGTAGCAATCAGAAGCGTTCCGATGCCGAACGCAAACAGAAACAGCAGATCGTATTGAATGGCTACAAAGCCGCCATCTTTAAGAAGCACGGCTTTGAAGCCGTGGACACAATAGGTGAAGGGATCAACGACCGAGATAGCCTGGAGCCAGCGCGGAAATGCAGCAATGGGATACATACCTCCCGACGGATAGAGGAGGAGAGTGTTGAGAACTCCGAACATGGCGCGGGGAACCAGCGGATCGTTCACTCGCACCATGAGTAGAAACATCATGCCGTTGAAAGCAATGGAGCCTGCAACGATAAGGCAAAAAAGCTCGGCCATGGCTTCAGGATGAAAGATAACTCCGAGACCGGCCATGAGCGACCCGATTACGGTGAGGCTGATGCCCGCCAGCACGGCTTTCACCGAGCCGGCGATGTTCATGCCGAAGACTAACTCGAACTTAGTGATGGGAGTTACAAGATAGCCCTCGTGTACACCCCTTGCCTTGTCGTCGATGTAGAGCATGCCGCCGCCTATCATCACCGAGATATACATAGCCAGGGCAATCGTGAGGGGCAGAAGAAACTTCAGGTAATTCACATACGGATAAAGCTCCACCACCTCGAGAGCAATCGACGTCGCCAGCCGGTTCTGAGTCTGCGGCGCGTTCATCGCGTCTACCAGCGACTGCATCTCGGCTTCCAGGCTCGACGACATGAACAAATCGGAGTTGTCCACGACGAAACCAAGCTTGGGTGCGTCCTGCGCGTACACTCGCCGCGAGTATTGCGCGGGAATGATCACTGCCGCGTCGATCTTGCCCGTGCGCACATCTTCGCTCGCCTGCACATCGTTCTGGTACTCGAAGGTTGTGAAGGTCTTGATGTTCACGGCGATCGCGTCAAAGGCCTCACGCACTTTCACTGCCTCCGGCCCATGGTCGTGATCCACCACCGCCACGTGTGTGCCAACAATCTTGCCGCCGAACGCGTTGCCCAAAATGATCAACTGCAGAATCGGCATCATGAGCGACATGATCATCAGCGTCGGCGAGCGGAAGAACTTGCGCATCTCGCGCTCGATAATGGCGAACATTCTGTTCATGGTTGTGCTCCCGGCCGTGGCGGCATCATGAAAACGGACTTCACCTGCTCATCGCGGAGCTGGCGGCCGGTGTAGTGCACGAAAACGTCGTCGAGCGATGTGTTCTGCACGCTGAGCGAAGTCAGTTGCTCGCCGAGCGACGCGGCCATCTCGACCAGTTGCGTTGTGGTCTGCGATCCATTGGATGTCAGCACGCGGTAGACCCCCGCCGATTGCGATTGCACCTCCGTGACTTGGGGCAAAGCCTCAAGCCGCGCCTTCCACTCCGGATCCTCGCGGTTGAACTGGACCTCGACGACGTTCGATCCCGGAACACTCTGCTTCAATTCGACTGGCGTTCCAAGCGCCACAAGATTGCCGTGATCGACAATGGCAATGCGGTCGCAGAGACGATCGGCCTCCTCCATGTAATGCGTGGTCAGCAGCATGGTCAGGTTGCGCGTCTTCTTTAGATTGTTCAGCATCTCCCACACGGCGATGCGCGATACGGGATCGAGCCCCGTGGTCGGTTCGTCGAGAAAGAAAATACGAGGATCGTGCACGAGCCCACGGGCAATCTCAAGCCGCCGGCGCATTCCACCGGAAAGTGTCTTGGTCTGGGCGTCTCTCCACTTCGTCAGATCGACAGCCTCGAGCACCTCGGCAATATTCTTCTCACGCTCCGCGCGGGGCACGCTGTAAAGCTTGGCATAGATGCTGAGATTCTCACCCACCGTCAGGTCCGGATCGCTTGTCAGCGCCTGCGGAATCACGCCGATCATACGGCGAACTTCGTCGGAATCCTTGCTGACATCGTGGCCAGCAACAATAGCCTTCCCGCTCGTGACCGGAATCAGCGTCGTCATCATGCGGATCAGCGTGCTCTTCCCCGCTCCATTCGGACCCAGCAGTCCGAAGATTTCGCCCTCCGCCACAGAAAAGTTGACTCCCTTTACAGCTTCGAAAGTGCCATAGCGCTTGACGATGTTCTCGACGGCAATGGCGATCGGCGCGCCACTCTTGCCATTGGCGTGGATTGCCGAAGGCGACTGCGAGCCGGCTTGCGCTTTGGTCGAATCGGTCGTTTCAGCCGTCATTGCTTCACCAATTTGCTCTTCGGGATGTAAACCTCGGCGGTCATGCCCGGCACATAGCGCTCGTCGGGATTCGGAATGAGCAGCTTGATCTGCACCGTCTTGATGTCGCGCTTGCGGCCGCCATTGATGTCGCGCTGCGTCGCAAAATCAGCCAGCGACGACTTGGCGATCACCTTGCCTTCGATGCTCGCTCCACTCGGCATCACCACGCGGAGGCTGTCGCCTAGTTGCACCGCATCTGCCTGCGTTTCCGGCAACGGCGCGTAGACCCAGGTCTGTGTCAAATCCATCACTGTAGCAATGGTTCCGCCTGCCGCGAGCACTTCGCCCTGCCTGGCCGCGAGCACGTTCACTTTGCCGGTCACCGGTGCGATCACCCGCGCGTAGCCCAGCTCGACATTCGCCTGCTCGGCAAGCGCCTGCGCGTTCTCGACCTGCCCCCGCGTCGAGTCGACAGTCCGAGCCGAAACAAGCGCCAGCAGTTCGTGTGCATGCGCCTGCTTCAGTGCGGCTTCAGCAGCTGAGACATTCTCGCGTGCTGATTCCACCGCGGCTTCATCGGCTTGCAGGCTGGTCTCCGCATCGTCTTTCGCCTGCTCGCTCATGATTCCCTGTTTCGCGAGCGCAACGGTTCGTGTGGTGTCGGCCTTCTGGTGGTCAAGATTCGCCTGTGCCTGCGCAAGGGCCGCGCGTGCGCCGCGTAGCTGCGCCTCTGCATTGATCGACGCACTTGATACTTCCCCTTGATTCTGACGCTGCGTTTCGACCGTCTCGTTCAGCTTCCACCGATTGCTTGAGACCGTGGCTTCCGCAGCTTTGCGCGCTGCCGCAAGATCGTCGCTCTCGACCGTTGCGATCAGCTGTCCGGCCGTCACAGACTGGCCCTCTTCGACCGTCAAGGTCTGAATACGCCCCGGAATCTTGGCGCTCACCAAAACTTCATTCGCGTCGACCGTGCCAATAAGCTTCAAGTCGCTTGGCGTTCGGGCCGTGACCAAATACCAGATGAGCGAGCCAAGCGTGAGCAGTCCCAGAACCATGAAAACTCTATTACGCGCGTTCATCTTTCCTCCCAAAGTTCAGCCGATCAGTATTCACTTCGGGCATGGGCGTATCGGCAAGTACCCTTGCGGCGAGTTCAGCACCCCGTTGCCGATCGGCAAAGATCGCCTGCCCCAAAAACTCCACCAAAGCGACGCGCCGCTGGGCCAAGGCCTCCTGCGAAAACGGCTCCACGTCGTACAGAATCCGCCGTACTGGGCCCGTCAGGAAGTAAAAGACATTCGCTCCCAGAGTCGCGAGGTGGATCTGCATCCAGTCGGTGTGAATCAACTCGCCTGACTCGATGCCCTCACGCACCATCGACTCGTACATTGTCATGAGCGGAGCGAAGACCCGCTTCACCAGGACCGGCAGCGCGCCCTCCTCGCCGTTGTGCATGCGAATCATCTCCTGCTGCATCAACGCCTGAAATTCGTGTTGCGTCAGGATCCGGTCAAAGTGCTCCAGCGCCGACCGCAAGACTCTTTCGCCTGGAGAGGATTCGCGCAGGAACACGGCAAGACTCCGGTCGCGGATTTTGGCCGAGATCATTTCGAATGCTGCCAGGTAGAGGTTCTCTTTGCTCTCGAAGTAGTAGTAAAGCAGCGCCTTGTTCACACCCGCGGAATTGGCGATCCGATCGGTGCGTGCGCCTGCCAAGCCATGGGTGCTGAATTCGCCCAAAGCAGCGTCGAGTATCCGGGCACGTGTCTCTGAGGCGCGGTCGGTGGAAGCGTGATTGGCTGTCGGTGTCATAGTTTGCCATTTTTAACTAACTGGTTAGTAAACCATACTCCGATTCAAAGCCGATTTTCAAGGCCGCTTGAATATTTTGCTGTAAATTATTGCAATGAATAGGCTTCTTCGGTTGCGATGGCGTCTTCACAAAGGGCATCGATCGCACAGAGGCGTTCGCAAAGGTTGAAATCAGCGGGACCGGAGTCTGGGAGAAAGGGTCCTCCAGCTCACAGCAAGATCACGAGGGCGCTTACTCTGGTTTAGCTCTAGACGAACCAGTTGAGACTTCCACCTGACTCGCTCTCAGATTGTTCAGGTTCATTTTCCGATGCAGCCTGCTCCAGGATTTCAGCGTCGTCTTCTTCCTCAAGACCACGATCCGGGGCCTGTTGGCTTGAAGAATCGGGCTCATCGCCCGTGCGTGCGGAGTCTTCGACCTGAAAGTGTGGCCCAACACGATCCGGCTTCTGCACATTCAGAAGCGTGATGGAGTTGATTCCAGCGATCGGTGAGAATTCCATAGCCTACTGGTCCTTGAAGTGACTTATCGGCAAGTATGCGCAGAAAATTAGGATTTCTAACCTCTTTTTCGGCTCTGGGGGTTACTCTCCGCACACAACCCTGGATCGAGCAGCTGCGGTCCTGGCCCCTGCGCTGCGAGCATGTCCCAGGGATTCCGCAGCGGGCACGCTTCCAAAGACAGACAGCCGCAGCCGATGCACCCATCAAGCTGGTTGCGCAGGCGCGTGAGCCGGTTGATCCGCTCATCGAGATCGGCGCGCCACAGCGTCGAGAGCCGCTTCCAATCGCCGGAGGTGGGCGCGCGCTTGTCCGGAAGAGCCCCCAAGGCATCGCGAATCTCGGCCAACGGGATGCCCGTCCGCTGGGCTACTTTGATGACTGCAACGCGGCGCAGCACCTCGCGTGGATAGCGGCGCTGGTTGCCATGATTGCGCCAGCTCTGAATCAATCCTTGCGCTTCATAGAAGTGAAGAGTTGAAACGGCGACGCCGCTGCGTGCCGCCACCTGACCAACGGTAAGTTCCATGGGAATCTGGCCTGGGTTGGTTTCCGTCATGCGTTTCCTGCTTGACCTCAAGAATACTTGAGGTCCTAGGCTATACACAAGAGACGCAAAAGGAGCGAGCATGAGTGCATTCATAAAAATCGGCCTGATCTACGGGTCAACCCGTGCCGGGCGGTTCTGCGACAAAGTTGCCCAATGGGCCGGCCAGATGGCCGCTGCGGCCGGATTTGAGGTGCAGGCGATCGATCCGGCCAAGATCACCGACGACAACGAACTCCAGCGGCGCGTCGGCGAGTGCGATGGGTTCGTCATCGTCACGCCAGAGTACAACCATGGCTATCCTGCGCCGCTCAAGTCCCTGATCGATTCCATTGGGGCCGGGTGGCAAGCCAAACCGGTGGCCTTTGTTTCCTACGGCGGGATCTCCGGCGGCTTGCGCGCTGTGGAACAACTGCGCCTTGTCTTCGCCGAGCTTCACACCGTGACAATCCGGGACAGCGTAAGCTTTGCCGGCGCGTGGGAGCAATTTGACGGTGCGGGTGTGTTACTGCAGCCCGAGCGCGCCGAGCGCTCCATGAGAACGATGCTGGAACGTTTGCGCTGGTGGGCCTTGGCGCTCAACGCGGCACGCACACAGACCCCGTATCAAACGGCGGCTGGATGAGACCGCCTCTTCGGAACTGCCGTCAATGCGCGGCTTGAAAGGAGGCCGGCTTCACCATCGCCGCGGTTTGGTCCGGATTCAGCAGTTGCATGCCCTGGGCAAGGCTCAAGCCCGCCGGAACGGGCGCGAACCCGCCGCGCACTTCGCTGGTTTCCCGCGAAATCGTCTTCAGGAACAGGGCTCGACCGTTCATGTGAATTTCAAGACGCTCCGTCTTCCAATCGGTAGGGCTCACTTGCGTGCGCTGCAGGCGAAACCAGCCGCCCTTGTAGAGACGGTCAAGAATTCCGTAGCCGAAATCAACGTTTTCCTCGAGTTGTCCGTCGAGCCGTTCCATGCGCTTCATGCGCGCGTCGATCCACAGATCCCCGTGCATGGCATGAAAGATGCGCGCTTCGATCGAATGGGGAGGATAGTCCGGATTGGGATGAAAGCGCAGGTGATAGCAGCCATTCTCCATCCCAGCGTCCTCATAGAGAAATGCCTCAGGGAGGAGCGCCAGGATCCGCCCGATGCGCTTTTCGTCGTCGCTATAATCCTGCCGGTGTCGAGCCTGCTCCTGGGTCGAACGAAGGAGATGATCCAGGCGTTGCTGCTCTTCCTGCTGGTCGGCTGCGCTCAACGGCCGTCCGCCCGTGGACACGAGACGTGTGACCGGCCCATCCGCGGTCTCCACCTGTTCTTCAACCTTGGTTTGCTGTTGAGCCTGCTTCTCGATCCAATATCGCCAGTACCCGTGGCGCTGATGATCGTGAAGTTCGTTATATGCGACATCGCGGACAAGCTGAGCCGGCGTTTCGGGCGCCTGCATCTCGGCGTGTAAGTCAAACGGCGCGCAGGCTAGAATCGAGAGCGCCGAAGCCACAAAGAGCAAATTGACCCAGTGCACACGCATCGTCTTGTCTCCGGAACAAAGAGATGAGGAAGCTGAGTGGAGTATGACGGCAGACTCATGAAGGGTTTACAGTCAATGGATGAAAAAGGGAAGAATATAGGAGAATCAACCCTAAAAACCTGGAACAAACGAACCAAGTGATGCAACAAGCTTCGTTCGAACGCGCCTTGTTACACTTGGGCCATGCAGGATGAACTGGAATTCCGGCGCGCAGCGGAGAAGTCCCTGGAGCGGTTGAAAAAGCACCTCATCGCACGCGAGGAAGAGGACGAGTCGGGCTTCGAGGTCGAAGAGCAGAACGGCGTGCTCAACGTCGTTTTCGAAGAGCCGCCAGCCAAATTTGTGATCACGCCGAACACCCCGGTGCGGCAGATCTGGATCTCCGCGCTCGCCACCAGTTTCAAGCTGGATTGGGAAGAAAAATCGGGCACATTTGTCCTGCCCCGCACTGGCGAGTTCCTTGAACCGCTCGTCGACCGCCTGATTCAAGAGAACGGACAGGAGAAGACTGCAAAGTAGCGGCACAGATACAGCGACATGCAGACGCAATTCTGATGCGTGCCCGCAGCTCAGAACATGCAGGCTTTTACTCTCCCGGAAGGCAGTAAGAATAGAGCGTGCAACTTGGGAGAGAGAAGACGGTCCGGCGTGGCCACCGAACCGTCGACACTGGTCTATTTCAGGTTGTAGATAGCCTGGAGTTCCTTATCCGCAACCGACTTCGGAAGCGGAGCATACGACAACGCCTCGACTTCGCCTTCGCCCGACTTCACGATCCAGCTCAGCAGATCCTTGAGGACTTTCCGGTTGGCTTCGTTGGTGCCGGTTGTCGGAATCAGAAGGTAGGTGAAGCTGGAGATTGGATACGCATTCGCCCCGGGTGCATTGGTGATCGATACGCGGAAATCCGCGGGCATTTGCTTGATCCCAGCCGCAGCCTCTGTGACGCCGGGGATCGATGCGGTGACCCAATTGCCGGCAGCGTTCTTCACCGAGGCAAAGGCGATGTGGTTCTTCAAGGCATCGATCAAATCGACGTAGCCAACCGAGCCGGGCAACTGGCGCACCAAACCCGCGACGCCCGGATTTCCTTTGCCAGCCACGCCCACCGGCCAACTGATCGCGGAGCCCTTTCCGGGTCCATCGGCCCACTCCTTGCTGACCTTGCTCAAGTAGTCGGTAAAGATGAAGGTCGTGCCGGAGCCATCGGAACGGTGCACAACGATGACCTTCTGGTCGGGCAGCTTCACGCCGGGATTGTCTTTCGCGATGCGCCCGTCATTCCAGTTGGCAATCTTGCCCAGGTAGATATCGGCCAGCACATCGGGGCTGAATCTCAGTTGGGTTACTCCGGGGACATTGAAAATCGGAACCACGGCGCCAAGCACAGTGGGAAAGTGAATCAGCTTGATCTTCGACGCCGCGAGCATATCGTCGGTCATGGGCATATCCGAAGCCCCGAAGTCGACCAGACCCGAAGTCACCTGCTTGATGCCGCCGCCTGATCCGATGGCTTGATAGTTGACTTCGACCCCACCGTGCCCCGCGCTGTATTCGGCGAACCATTTCGAATAGATGGGATACGGAAATGTTGCGCCAGCTCCGGTCAATTTCTGGGCCTGAGCCGAGCTCAGGGTCAACACCGACAATACAACTGCGAACAAAGTCTTTTTCACTGATAGCTCCCTTGCAGAATTCGTGCCGTCTTCGATTCTCTATCGCGAATGTTACGGGGATTTGAATAACCGATGGGATTTAGAGCATTGCGGTCTTCGCAACATGCGCGTAAGAGCAGCAGTTGCGGACATATCAACAAGCTTTCAAGCAACCCAACAGCAGGCTTCAACGCAACGATGCGATCGTCGCCGGGCAATGCGGCTCAATCCGCGGCACGCGACGCCGTGGCAGCAGGTTCGGTGGTTTCGCCAGAGGCATGCTGCTTCGATGCCAGAGGAAGTGTAAAGTGAAAGGCCGCACCTGCGCCCAGCTCGCTCTCCGCCCAGATGCGCCCACCGTGCGCCTCCACGATGTGTTTCACAATGGCAAGTCCCAGCCCGGTCCCGCCGGATTCGCGGGAGCGTGCCTTATCGACGCGATAAAACCGCTCGAAGATACGGTCCAAATGCTCAGAAGCTATGCCCGTCCCGAAATCCTGAACAAAAAACTCAACTTCATTCTCGAGTGGTCGCGCACCAACGAGAATTCGCTTGCCGGTCTTGCCGTACTTGACCGCATTCTCAATCAAATTGCCGAAAACCTGGTTCATCGCGTCTGGATCGGCCATTACTGGAATGTCCGGCGCCCCGGCCGAACCAAGTTCAATCTCCGAATCGACAACGATGCCGCCCAGGGACTCGATCGCATCCTGCACCAGCGCGCTGGCTTTGATGGGTTGTACCGTGAGCTTGTAATCGGGGCTCTCCACGCTGGCCAATGCGAGCAGATCCTCGGTCAGACGGTTCATGCGGCTCGCGTTCTTTTGAATGATCCCGAGAAACTCCCGCGAGGTTTCAGGATTTGGCTTCTCCTCCTCAACCAGCGTTTCGACGTAGCCTTGAATCGATGTGAGCGGAGTGCGCAGCTCATGGCTTACATTGGCAATAAAATCGCGGCGCGACTTTTCCGCAGCTTCGATACGCGTTACATCGTGAAGCACAGCGATCGCTCCGCCCGAAGGCAACGGAGCCGCACTGATCTCAAAAATGCGCCCGGACGCGAGTGTGCTGGCGCGGCCCGAGCGCACCTCCCCATCCTGCAGCGCGCCGCGCACGCAGGCCAGCAGCTCCGGGTCGCGCACGGAATGAATCAGCGGGCGCCCCGCGCGAATCTGCGTCCCGGCAATGCGCTGCATCACCGCATTCGACCAGCGCACTTGTCCTTCGGGAGTGATCGCGACCACGGCCTCCTGCATGGAGTCAAGCATCGTCGCCAGCTCATGCCGGCGGCTCTCGATTTCGGCAAAACTCTGGCCAAGGCGCTCGGCAGTCTGGTTCAGCGCACCTTCCATCGCCGCAAGTTCATCGTTGCCGGAGACCTCAAGACGGGCACTCAGATCGCCTTGTGCGATGCGTCGCGCAAAGGCAACGACGCGCTGCAATCGAGCCGTCACGCCGCCGGCCGCCCACGCTGCCAATGGCAGTGCGACAGCAAGCGCGATCAATCCCGACCACAAGGATTCGCGATTGAAGAAATGCAGCGTTGTCCCCGCAGTGTGCTCCACAAAGCGGCGCAGGATTAACTCCATCGCCACCGTCTGAAAGACAAGCAAAAGGACGAACAGTCCCATCACCTTGATAAATACTTTGCGGGTCACTCGTGGGCCTGCTCATCCGGGCACTTGCCCTGGACCTTAGTCGATTTTCGGAATTTCGAAGCGGTAGCCCGCGCCTCGCACCGTTTTCAGGTAACGCGGGTTCTCCGGATCGACTTCGATTTTCTCACGGATACGGCGCACATAGACGTCGACCGAACGCGGCGTCACAAAGCGTGCGTCGCCCCACACCGCATCGAGTAAATGGTCGCGGCTGAATACCCGGCCCGGATGCCGCGCCAGGTAATCGAGTAGACGGAATTCCGTCGCCGTGGTCGTAGTCAGCTCGCCGCGGACCTTCAATTGCATCGCGTTTGCATCGATAATCACTTCTTCAAAACTGATGACCGAGGGCGTCGTAGGCCGCTCGAATCGACGCAACACTGCCTTGACGCGTGCGACCAGTTCGCGGGTAGCGAATGGCTTGGTGATGTAGTCGTCGGCCCCAAGTTCCAACCCCAGTACCCGATCGTTCTCTCCTGCGCGTGCCGTCAGAAAAATGATCGGAACCGTGGAGAGCCCGCTGTGGCTCCTCAACCGGCGGCAAACATCCAGCCCGTCGCCCCCCGGCACCATGATGTCGAGAAGGAACAACGCCGGCGGCTGCCGTTCGGCATCCGGAATCAAGTTAGAGGGGGTATGAAACAACCGGGTCGAAAAGCCCGCTGCTTCCAGATGATGCTGCACCAGCCTCGAAATATCAGTGTCGTCTTCCAGTACAAATACGGTTTGGCTCAACCGGTCAGCCCTCGCTCGGCGGCCTGTTGAATTTCAAATGCGGAGGCCGCACGAAGTCGTTAACAGAGTAATGCACGGGGGCAAAGAGAATGCAAACGTTTGATGAATTCGCCCCTGGACTGATGACTCGTCAAGACTTAGTCTGGGGCCATTGCCGACGGAGACTCCGCGAGCGGCTGGAAGCTCTGACCCGCAGATCCCCCTGGCAGAGGCGGCTTAGGCCGCAATTCCCGTCGTTCCTGCTCGCGGCGATTCCGCTTCTTGCGCACCTCATCTACCGCGACAAGAATGAGTGCTGTGAATGTAATCACAACCAGCGCAATCGCCGGTAATCCGTGCAGTTGGTCCAAGCCGTCCGCGTTGAAATCTCCATAGAGGAGGGCCAGGCCGACAAAGACAAAGAATATATGCGCACAAAACACTCGCAGCGACGCCTTTCCCAGGGTCGGAAACGGTTCGATCGCCACCGCGCGCAACACATACTTTCTCAACCAATAGAAAAAGACGGCAAAAGCGATCAGATTCACCACGCGCAGCGGCCCGATCTGCCACTTATCCAGCTCGATCGCCAACGCCGGCATCGTCAGGTGCGGTCCCAGCCATCCATAGCGGATTCCGACGAAGAAAATACAAGTGGCAGCCGACAACCCTGCCATCCAGGCCGGAATCGGCCGGAACGGTTCTCGCTCCATCGCCGTCTTGGCGCCTATCCATAAACCGACCGTCCAAACCGCCTGCCATGCGAACAGATTAAAAGCGCCCGTCTCCTGCAAAGGGATGTTCAGATGCGTTACGTGGACCACCCAGTTGTGTACCACGTCGCGCAGCCCGAACTGCGCAGCCATCCACAGCAGGCCGCTCACCCCCAGGATCCTCCTCCACCCGAACCGGACCGACGCAGAAAGAACCATCGGTGTGAAGAAGAGAAAGGTGACATACATCGGCAGGATGTCGAGCAAAGGCGGGCAATACAGCAGAAGCACCGAACCGAGGATTGCCGCCTTCGGATGCGCAAGGTAGAAGTCGAGAAGGTTGACTAGCGCGGCCTTGTGCGTGTGCACCGCAACGGCCGCCACGACCGTGAAAGCGAACGCGAGCATCAGCAGGTGATAGCCGTAAATCTTGAAGGACCGCTTCCACAGCTTCGACCGCGCGTTCGCCGGATCGAGCACAAACTTGCGAATGTAAAGCCGCCCCACCAGCAGCGCGGAGATGAAAACGAAACCCTCGGCAGACGAGATAAAGCCGATCGGCTGGTTGACATAATCGCTGAAGCGCGTAGGAAGGTGCGTGAGCGTCATCCACACCAGGAAGAGCCCGCGTAAAGCGTCGAGTTCGGGTCGGCGTTCGAGCTTATGCACCATCGTTAGTTTCGGCGCCGGGGAAGGTCGCTCGTGTAAGACTCACTTCCACATTAGACGCCAACTTTGCGTCCGAGACTCGGTGCGCGTGCCGAGATTTCTGGCAACACGGCGACTCCCGCCGAGCTTGCAGGCTTTGACTTGACTCCGCCCGCCGCACTCTGCCACACTCCGAGCGCGTATCCAACCGAGGAGCGGAATCCTCCCCCACTCCAGCGGCCCCGTCGGTTGCTGGCCTCCCTCAGTTTCTCTTCACGCGGGATATGCAACGCTCCGTCCTTTGATGCGGAGAAAAAATCAAACAGGAGGGAAATATGAAGAAATACCTTGCGGAACTAGTGGGCACCTTCATCCTGGTTCTTTTTGGCTGTGGAACGGCCGTCGTCGCGGGCGATAAAGTCGGCATCCTGGGCATCGCATTCGCATTCGGTTTTGCGCTCATCGGCGCTGCCTACGGCATCGGCCCCATCTCGGGATGCCACATCAATCCAGCAGTGAGCCTGGGCGTATGGTCGGCGGGCCGCATGAAGACAACCGACATGTTCGGCTACTGGGTCGGCCAATTCATCGGCGGAATCCTCGCCGCATGGGTGCTGTCCCTCATCATCGGCGGCGTAGGCGGCGGCTATAACATTGCCGCAAGCGGCCTCGGCCAGGACGGCTGGGGGCCGGGCTACCAGGGCGAATACAGCATGACCTCAGCCATCGTCTTTGAGTTTGTGGCAACTCTCATTTTTGTGATCGTCATTCTGGGAGCCACGCAGAAAGCGGCTCCGGCAGGCTTTGCCGGACTCGGCATCGGCATTACTCTTGTCGTGATTCACATCTTCGGCATTCACATCACTGGTGTCAGCGTGAATCCCGCGCGAAGCTTTGGTCCGGCTCTCCTGGTCGGCGGGAAGGCACTCGCCCAGGTCTGGCTCTTCCTTCTTGTGCCGAGTGTGGCAGGCGTGGTCGCAGGTTTACTCTTCCGCATCAAGGCTCTCGAAGCAGAAGACCCCATGCCGGAAATCAAGAACCGTCGCGCCGTCGAGAACGAACTTGCTGTATAGCCGATTCGCATAAGCCAACAAAAACGGGGAGATCCGCTTCCACGGTCTCCCCGCATTGGTGTTGGCTCGAGGAGGCCGGTTCGCCTCTTCGCTCCGGTGAATTGTTCAGACGAAAGGCGCATCTTCGCTCGACTCGAGCTCGGCCATGTACTTGATCACGGCCTCGCTCCAACCGTCGATATGCACCCACTCTCCGTAGCCGATGCCGCTCTTGAAGCTGGCCACGTTGATCAGGTAGTTCCGCTTCCCAAAGGGCTTTGCGCTGGCTGGCTTATTCACCAGATCGCAATCCTGCTCATCGGTAATCACGATGATCCGGTCTGCACTCCCCTTCTCTTCCTTGCGCACGTGCTCGAGCACCTGCTCGAGGAAGATCCCCCCACCTCCAATGACCCGCGACGTCGCGCCATACGAAAGCAGATCGCGCAGTGCGAATCCTCGCCGAGCCGGCACCTGCATCGTTGCATGAACCCGCGTTGCATCATTGCCAGCGGTCGCATACACCACGAGCCGCTCGCAAATCTCACGCATCAGCACCGCCAATGCTGCCGCTGCGCTCAACCTGTCGAGTTCCGAGCGGTTCGAGATCTGCCCAGAGCCGGGGAACAAGCGGCGACGGGCTCTTTCGGTGCTCTGCCATTGAGCCACGCAGACTCTCGCCTGCAACGGGATTCGAACCCGCAACCACCGGCTCCAAGGCGAAGTATCCGTTGCCTACACCACCGGCCAAATTAAACCAATCGGGTTAGAAACGCACTTATCCTTCCGCAGGCCGCAGGCACTTGTCTCGGCAGCGCAAAGATATCGAGCAGCCAACTTAGCCAAACTTACCCGAGGGAATAAGCGGAGACAGGGCCCCATGGGCAATCGATTACCAGTCGAAGTACCTGTCTTCTTCGCCACTCGGGGCGATTACTCGTGCCGCATTTGCAGCTGAATTGTTGTAGATGCGCGCAGGATCAGGACGCCGCAGGCGTTACTGGAAATTGACGAAGTACGCCCGGCGGCCGGTGAGTCCTGGCCTACGCATCGAGATTTGCGTTGTATGTTTCATCGGGCGTTCTCCTACGCAAGACCTACCTTGCCATAGGTTCTGCATAAATGCAAGTAACTCAACTAATAAACTTTCGATATCTAATGGAAGTTATCCTACGCGTCCACGCGTATTAAGCCCGCGCGACAAATCGCAGGCGCACATAATCGGCAACCCAGTTTCCATCCTCATCACGAAGAGCGCGCGCGAGCAAATCCGTGGTCTCCGCAATGACCGGCTCACGAAGTTCCACCGGCAGACTGTCCAGCACCCCGCGCCGAAATGTCCGCAGCCATTCGCCCATTCCTCCTGCGGCAAGCGGCGTCGGGCGTGGGATCAGAGCGATCTGCTCGACGCGGAAACCTGCGTGCTCAAGCCGCCGCGTGTACGCTTCCGGATTCGGATAGTAGTTCACTTCATTTTCAAGCTCGCCGTGTCCAGATCGCGCCAGCACTGCGATCAGCGCCACACGAATCGCAGCGATATTCCCGTGGCCGCCCATCTCTGCGACGAAGCGCCCGCCGCTCCGAAGCACGCGATGCACTTCCGCCAACATTGCGTCCTGCCCGCGCACCCAGTGCAGTGCCGCATTCGAAAACACCGCATCGAACACGCCGTCGCTATAAGGCAGCGCCTCCGCGCTCGCTTCATCCACGGTTACGCCGCGCCCTCGAGCGGCAGCAACCATCTGCGGCGAAGCATCCACGCCCCGCACGCGCGCGCCGGTCGCTGCAAGGCGCTGGGTGAGCTGTCCATCTCCGCAGCCGAGATCGAGAATGCGCTCGCCCGGTTGAGCCGCCAACCACTCCAGCACACCGCCCGCCAGTCCATGAACAAATGCGCCGTTCTTCTCATATGCCTGCGTATCCCAGGTCTGCGCCACAATCACCTCCACCATCAGTTTCGGCGCATCGGAGACATGAAGCAAAGTTATTCTATTTTGTGTTTGGATAAGTAGGAATTATGCCGTCCGCAAGCGCGCCTTGACTAGATCGATTGCACCGGCACCAGCGTCAGGTCGTCCACGAGTCCGACTTCCTTCTGCACAAAAGGCTCGCCATATTTGACTCCCGCAAGTAACCCGTAATGGCGCGCCTCGGCAAACGTCCGCTCGCGAATCTCTTCTTCTGGCACGAAGAGCCCGTCCCCCGCCGCCTGGTTTGCGTACTGAGACTGATAGCTCATCAAAGCTGCATGGCGCTGCTCAATGAACGGTGTGATGTCGACGATAAAGCTGGGGCGCACATCCGCGTACAAACTCGCGTACACAATCTTGAATGGCCGGTATGGCGGTTTGCCCGTCTCAATCTTCTTGAGTCCTGAAAGAAAACATGCCTCATAGCCCAGCGTCGCAGTGATCGCATGGTCTGGATGCCGCGCCTGCCAATAAGGCAAGATCACCACGCGTGGACGAACTTCGCGAACCACTCTTGCAATCTTGATCCGATTTTCCAGCGTGTTTTCGACTGCGCCGTCCGGCAGATCCAGCGCCTCGCGCCAGCCAACGCCCAGCAGCTTCGCCGCTTCCCCAGCTTCGCGCCCGCGTTCTTCGGCTGTTCCGCGGGATCCCGCTTCGCCTTGCGTCAAATCGAGAATTGCGGTGCGCAATCCCCGCGCAGCCATGCGCAAAAGCGTGCCGCCGCACGTCTGTTCCACATCGTCGCGATGCGCTGCAATCGCCAGCACATCGGTCTGCGGAGCATCTAGAGGATCCGTCATTGGGGGCTAATACACTGTGTTGTCGGAGTCGGTGCTGGCATCCATGAACGCCACATCCCAGGCTGTGCCGGTTACCGTCACGTACTGGTTGTTGATCGACGAGCCGTCGGTCGTGGTGAAGATATACACCTGCCCACCCTCGACGACATAGACCTTGTGATAGCCTTCAACATTTGCAATGCCGGTCGCATCGCCAAGATAGGGCTCAAGCAGGGTCACCGAGTTAGTCGAGGTGTTGTACATGGTCAAGCAACCGTAAGGCTGCCCGGTGTTAAATCGCTCGCCATTGTTGCACTTCGTCATGCCGATCCACAGCGTGTTATCGTCGCCAAGAAGCATGCGGCTCACCGCCCCCGGCGCCCCATCGCTGATGGAAGTCGACGTCCCCGCTGTGTTGTTCGTCAGATTCAACACGGTCAGATTGCCGGTAAAGAGTCCGTCCGGCAAAAGCTGCTGACCGGCAACATACATCGTGGACCCGGTAACCAGAGCGTTGCTGGCGCCGCCAGGAACGGGAATCGTCGTGATCGTGCCGGTGACTGGCAGTGTCCCCGACTGTTGGCCGGTGGGAAAGATCATTGGCGCAACCGGCATCAACGAGACTGAAGCCCCAGAACCGCCGCACTCCGGTCCGCAATTCAAAACGTACGCCGTTCCGCCGTCCTCTGAGAACACGGCTTTCACAGGTCGATCGAAAGCCAATGGCGCTCCATAGGCATTTCCCGTCGCATCGGTCGCGTCGGGACTTTGCGCCTGAAAGAGACACCAGAGCGGCCCGTTTTGGGGTTCGCAATCCACAGCCGCCTTGGGCCACGTGCTCGACCCGCCGGAGTAGGCGATGGTCTGCGCTGCCGTGAGTTGCCTCGGATAGTAGATGTAGTTCGAGTTTTGAACAAAGGCCAGCGCCATGGTACCGCCCGGGTTCACGCTGACGCGATAAATGCCCGGCAGGCCAAGCGAAACTCCCGCCCCGGAGCTCTGATTCACAATGGTCAGCACGTGAGCTGCTTGCTGCGCGGCAACAATATAGGTCTGGCTGCGGGTGACAAAGATGCTCGATGAAGTCCCGCTCAGTCCCTTGGTCGCCCCGCTTGAGCTCTCCTTGCCATAGTTCACCATCGTAAAGCTGCCGTCACCCGATCCGTACACCCCGGCAAGCTGCTCCTCGGGCATGTTCTGAATGCTGATCGGGAGCGCGCCCGAATAGCCGGAAATGGAATAGGTCACCCTGGGATTGTTGAACTTGTAGCGCGTGTCGTAATACGCATCGACGATCTGCAGCGCGCCCTTCGTCAGGGGGCTGGGATTCTGAATCGCAATCAGCACGCGCGTTGTCAGACCGCTCGGGGGAAGATTGCGCCCTGCAAAGTAGGTTGTCCCGCCACATCCCGCCACTACGGCTGCGATCAACAAAGCTCCAGCAGCACTCAACCAAAGACTTCTCTTCTTCAAAATCCCTTACCTCGAGGGTTAGCGCGGAGCGTGCCGCAGCCGTAACGTAAACAAATGGATGGCGATTGCCGCTTCACCGGACGCCGCCCACAGCATCGTCCGGAATCGATTCCTACACCTGGTTTGACTCCCGAAGTATAACAAAGCAACCCTGTCTGCTGGCATCGCTGCCCGCGCTGCCGTAGCATGTCATGAGAATGCCAAAGTTCGCCGACATCTTTGCCAGCCGCCCCGTGCTCGCCGATGGCGCCATGGGCACTGTGATCTACGCCCGCGGCGTTTTTATCAACCGCTGTTACGACGAATTGAATCTCTCCGATCCCAGCCTCATCCTTTCCATTCACGAAGAGTATTTGCAGGCTGGTGCGGAAATCGTTGAATCGAACACTTTCGGCGCGAACCGTTTCCGTCTTGCACGTCATGGATTGGCCGCGAAAGTTGGTGAGATCAACGCAGCCGGTGTGCGCCTGGCGCGTCAGGCGGTGGAACACCTCCGCGAAAAACAGGCAGGCGAGGCATGGGTCGCGGGATCCGTCGGCCCTCTCGGCGTTCGCCTCGAGCCGCTTGGCAAAACAGGCCTCGATGAAGCCCGCGCAGCCTTTGCAGAACAAATTCGCGCCCTGGCAGAGAACGGTGTGGATTTTCTTTCCATCGAAACCATGCCCGCGCTCGATGAAGCGCGCGAAGCCCTGTATGCGGCTCATGAGGCCGCTCCCGACTTGCCGGTACTGGTCATGGTCACGGTCGACGACGAGAGCAATTGCCTCGATGGTTCGTCGCCCGAACAGGCCGCCGCTTTGCTGACGGAGTGGGGCGCGGACGCCATCGGGGTGAATTGTTCCACCGGCCCATCGACGGTGTTGACTGCCCTCGAAGCCATGCAACATGCCACCACTTTGCCCCTGGCCGCGATGCCCAACGCCGGCATGCCCCGCGCTATTGAGGGCCGCAACATCTATCTCTGCTCGCCTGAGTACATGGCCAGCTTCGCGCGCAAAGCCATCGCGGCGGGCGCGCAATTGGTTGGCGGCTGCTGCGGCACAACGCCCAATCACATTCGCGCGATGCGCTCGGCCATGCGCGCGATCGATGCACAAGCTCGCATCGCGGAGGGTGGAGCAACCATCGAGCTCTCCACCGAAACACCACCGGTTCCGTTGGGCCAGCGCTCGAAGATCGGCTCCCTCATCGAGCAGGGCCAATTCGTCACACTGGTTGAGATCGTGCCCCCGCGCGGCATCAACTGCACCAAAGAAATAGAAGGAGCGCGGCTGCTGGCGCGGCTCGGGGTGCACGCCATCAACGTGCCCGACTCCCCACGTGCATCGGCGCGCATGAGTGCGCAAAGCCTCTGCATCCAGATTCAGCAGCACACCGGCATCGAGACGATATTGCATTACACCTGCCGCGATCGCAACATCCTCAGCATTCAATCGGACCTTCTGGGCGCCTCGTCCATCGGGCTGAAAAACATTCTCTGCTTGACCGGCGATCCGCCCAAGCTCGGCAACTATCCTGATGCAACTGCTGTCTTTGACGTTGACTCCATCGGTCTCGTCAACCTGGTGCGGAGGCTCAATCATGGGCTCGACATCGGATCGAACTCGATCGGCGCCTCCACTAACTTCACCATCGGCATCGCTGCCAACCCCGGCGTGCCCGACATTGAGCACGAACTACGCCGCTTCGCATTCAAAGTTGAAGCTGGCGCCGAGTACGTCGTCACCCAACCGGTTTTCGATCTGCGTCTTCTCGAAGATTTTCTCGAACGTATCGCGCAGTTCCGCATTCCCGTCATCGCAGGCTTGTGGCCGCTCACCAGTTTGCGCAACGCTGAGTTCATGAAGAACGACCTGCGCGTCTCCATGCCCGAAGAAGTTATGTTGCGCATGGCTCAGGCCGACACACCTGACGCAGCGCGCCAGGAAGGCGTCAAGATCGCCCAGGAAATGCTTGATTCGGTGCGCCCCTTTGTGCAGGGCGTTCAAGTCAGCACACCCTCCGGCCGCTACGGTGCCGCTGCCGAAGTCATTGCCAGCGTTTTACCGAAGGCCACAGCAATTTCGGAGCTACCCGATGCCGTCGTTTGAAGAGTCCCTTAAGAAACTCGAATCCATCGTCGACAAACTCGAGAAGGGCGACCTGAGCCTCGAAGATTCGCTCAAGCTTTTTGAGGAAGGTGTGGGCCTCTCGGCTGCCTGCAAGAAGGAGTTGGAGGAAGCCGAAGGCAAGGTGCAGATCCTCATCAAGCAGCGCGATGGATCGCTGAAGACGGAGCCGTTTCCCGCAGAAAAGTAAGTTGCGCCTTCGTTATGGGGTGAGCCGCTGCAAATTGAGCCGTGCGCGAACCCAGTCAAGCATCTCCGGCGAGATGCTCACAAATTGAACCAGCCGAAACAGCTTGGCCGATGTCGGTGGCTTAAAACTTCCGAAATCCCCGTCCGCGGCAATCACAAAAGCATCGGCGCGTCCGCAGAACTGCTCGAAGGAAGGCTTGTTCTCGTTTCCTGCTCCGCCGATCACGCCAATACAGAGATCAGCCGCCAATAGACTCACCATCCGATTCGATTCGAAGATTGCGATCGAGTCCAGATCAAGCGCAGCCTGAATTGCCTCCATTTGAATATTCTCGTCGGCTGCGGTTACCAAAAACGCGCGCCGCGCTCCCGCCGCCAGATAGCGCGCGGTGTCTGTTGCATGCCCGGCCTCGGTCTCTTCCCAAATAGGTATTGGCTTGCCGTGGTTGTGGCTGGTAATTTTCACCGCTGTCCATGCAAATTCCGGAAGCGCTTTGATCAGCCCGCACACCAGCGTTGTCTTCCCGACATTACGCCCGCTCCCGCCTACCACGACAATCGGCATCGTAAGATTCTGATTCCGGTTCGCTCAATCTTCCCCGGTTTCCGTCTCTATCCCAGACGACTTGCGCCAGCCCAGCCGAGCGAGCCGCATCAACATCACCTGTTCGCGCAAGACCTGCTTCAGCGGCCGCGCCGGCGTGCCCCACAGCACCGTGCCTGGCCGCAGACCTTTGTTGGTGACCGTCTTTCCACTCAACACGCCTGCCTGGCCGCCAAGCATCACCCCTGGTCCAATCCTGACATGATCCCCAATACCCACCTGCCCCGCCAAAATCGCGCCCTTCCCGACGCTGCTCGATCCAGAGATGCCGGTCAGCGCAACCAGAATCACGTCTTCGCCGATATCGCAGTTGTGCCCCACGTGGACCAGGTTATCGATCTTCGTTCCACGGCGAATCCGTGTCTCCGCCAGCGCTCCGCGATCGATCGTCGAGTTTGCGCCGATCTCCACATCGTCCTCAACCACCAGCGTTCCCTGCTGCGGAAACTGCGTGTAGGCGCCGGTCGCCGCATCGCGCACGTAGCCAAATCCATCGGCTCCCAGCACCGCGCCCGCATGCACGATCACGCGATCCCCGATCTTTGTTCCGGGATAAAGCACCGCGCGGGGATGGATTCGGCATTTTTCGCCGACCTGCACACCGTGTCCGATAATCGCTCCGGCCTCGACGCGCGTGTGCGCGCCAATCCGCGCTCCCGACTCAACCACAGCGCAAGCCTCCACCGTGGCCCCAATGCCGAGAATCGCATCCGGCATCACTACCGCCTTTGGATGCACGCCTGTGGATGGCGTCGCGGGCACAAGCAGCTTCGCCGCCCGCGCAAACCAGAGCCGAGGATTGTCGTATTCCACAATGCACTTGCCGCGCGGATAGGAGCCCGCGATGGCAGGCAGCAGCACAACGACACCAGCCTTGCTTGAAAGCGCCTTCAAAACGGTGGCAGAGCTGTCGGCGAATACGACATCGAAGGGATTGGCGCGCTCCGACAGGTTCACCCCGTCGACCATCCACTCTGGATCGCCCTGCACTAATTTGCCGCCCAGCCGTTCGATCAGTTCGCTCAGCGTCATGTGCTTCGCTCCTTTACAGCAAAACCAGGGCAGATGTTTCCCGAAGCCATAACCCTCAAGTCGACGCGACCATCAGGAAGCGGCGACCTAGCTCGAAAATCACGACTATGCAGAAACCCTGGTTTCGCGCTGGTAGAGTCCCGGCTCGCCTGCAGGACGCGTCTTCCAGCGGCGATGAATCCAAAGCCATTGGTCGGGATAACGCCGAATCCAGGACTCCAATACATCATTGCATTGCTGCGTTGCAGCCAGAACATCTTCTTTCGTTCGCCCTGTCCGCGCGAACTCAAGTTCAGGGCCAAAATGCAACACATACTTGCGCTCTGCCTGCTCCCAAATCAGAAATCCCGGTACGACCGCTGCCCCTGTTTTCAGCGCAACATGAGCCAGGCCCGAAGCCGTGCATGCCTCAATCCCGAAGAAACGGGCAAACACACCCTGCGGCGGCGTCATGTTGGTGTCCATCAAAATGCCCACCGTTTCGCCTGTATGCGTTGCCGTCATCAGGCCGCGCGCAAAGTCGTCTTTGTGCAGAACGGAATTGCCGTGCATGCAGCGAATGCCGTTCACGAACTCATCAAGGCGGCGATTGTCGAGCCGCCGGATCACCATCCCCATCGGATAACCCATCAGCGAGTGATAGAAACTGGAAAGCTCCCATGCGCCCAAATGGCCCGTGAGCACAAGAACGCCCTTGCCCCGATCCCGAGCGGCCAGATAATGCTCCAATCCCTCCGTGCCGATCCATCCTTCGACATTCTTTGTTGTGTAGCGCGGCATTCGGCAAAACTCAACCAGTTGCCAGCCGAGATTGCGATAGACACCCCGGAGCAACGCCCGTCTCTCGGCAGGGGCAAGCTCCGGCAAAGCCATTTCCAGGTTTCGCTCGCCCACGCGGCGCAGGCGCCCCAGCAGCCGGTAAACCGTCCACGCGATTCCTCCGGCCAGCAGGCGCGCCATCCCCCGCGGCATCCATCCCAACGTGCGCGCCACGGCCAACACCAGCCAGTATTCGATCAGCTCCTGCATCTTCAAGGTCAAAGATCAAGTGTAGGCCATCACTGCGCGGCGGCATTGCGTTCGAAGCGGACGTCAATCCTGCGCCTCAAACAGAAAGGGCGGCCTGTTTTCAAGCCGCCCCTCCAGATTGCATACGCATCGAGCCTATTTGTTCTTCGCCTCGACAAAAAACCGCGCCACGGTGCGCACAAACTCGACGGCCCCCGGCGGCACTTCCACGTCGCCCTTCAGCACCGTGTCAAAGTGCTGCGGCGCGCCATAATACAGCTCCGTGTCTTCCTTGTTCTGGCTCACGCTCGTCCCATCCAGGTCGATACCGGCAAACAGCCCCTTGTTGCGTGAGTAACTGAGTAGTTCCGCATTCATCTTCCAGTCAGTCGAGGCCTGCCCGGAGCGGCCAATGGGACCTGCAGCCGCCGAAGCATCTCCGCCGATCTTGAACTTGCTTTTCAACAGATCCTGGAGCCCCTTGTCATTCACAGCGACCAGCACCAGGTCCGTCGCCTGTCCGCCAATCTGAAATCCAAACGAGCCACCCGCCATGCGGATGAATACGGGCCCGCTCCACCCGTGTCCGGTGCGGCAGGTAACAACCCCCTGTCCGTACTGCGCGCCAAAGACGAACGCGCCCTTGATCAAGCTCGGCACAATCGCCACGCACGTGGCCTGCTGCAGAATATTGAGTGGAATGCTTCGATCTCCGGCCGTCATGATCTGCTCCATGACCGTCTTTGCGCTGTCGATTCGATCCTGCAAATCCTGTTTCGAACTCGCAGCGAACGCGGGTCCGGCTACCAAAAAACAAAGGCAGATCGATGAAATTGCTCTCTTCATGGGGATCCTTTCGAGTTCGCGCTCAATTGCGCGCGTTGTAAGGCGATTCCAAGCTTATCAACAGGGAAGCATAGATGCGTTATAGGAGAAGAGACAGCGCGCTCGCTGCGATGTCGCGGTTGAAAGTCATCACGACACCAAATTCGTTAACAGCAGCGCCGCATTGGGCTGCTCCAGGCAGGCTTTCGAAAAGTGTATGCGGCAAATGCTACGGGTGCAATACGAGCCCCTGTGGAAGCGCGCATCAACCGGCCGCTCCATTGGGCTTCGCAATTGTTGGATTGAGGATTTTTGCGGGAGAGCGGGAAAGTCGGCTGGAGCGAAACAAAAGTCTGGCGGGATTGCCCTTAATAAAAAGGGCAAGTAAAAGAAAAAAGAGGAGTTCTCAGGCATCATGCGATGCATGGGGCCTGAGAACTCCTTTCCCCAGATCTGCGTTGTTTCTGTAAGTGAGTTTCCTCTGATTACCCAATAGGTACAAGAGTACGAAGGTTCGCAGCCTTTTAGTAACTCGCTTTAGGCCCCCTTCGTAACAGATTCCAGGGCAGCCGGTTGAGCCCTGTCATTCGGCGACACCGTCTTTCGTGGAAACAGCCCGTTAAGTGCTCTCATTGAGAGATCGATCCGATTATCCGAGCCCGTCTTGCGCATCAGCCGTCCCACATGCGCCTTCACCGTCCGCTCCTCGATGCCGAGTTCGCGAGCAATTTCCCGATTCGACCGGGCCAGCAGGATCAGGTCCATCACTTGCCGCTCGCGCGCGGTCAGGCGTGGCCCCATTGGGTTCGAGCTGCTCTCGGCAGACTGCAGCAAACGGTCGATCAGCCGGGAGAGCAGGCGCCGCGGAGCCCAGATCGACCCGGAAACCACCACCTCGATCGCTTCCCGCACTACCCGAGGTCCCGCAGTCAAGTCGAGGTACGCCCGCGCTCCGCCAATGATCGAATCCATGACGAGCGCGTCGTTGCCGGCTGGACCGATCACGATAAGGCGCAAGGCCGGACGCTGCCTGCGAATTTCCTTCAGGGTCTCGATTCCCTTGGGGGACGAATTCAGGTCGATGACCAGATACTCCAGATCCTGGTCGGCCAGTAGTTCATCGAGGGTGCCGATCACGGGAATCAGGGCCGACTGTCCGTACTCCGGTTCTCGCTCAAAGATACTAGTCAGTCCTTCCAAGCGAATCGGCTCCCCAGCCACCACGCCTACGCGAATCGCAACGGCTGGGCTATTCACAAGCATTTACTTTGGTCTCCGCCGCACTGCGCGCTCATAGGCAGTGTGAGGCCCGGCCGCACAGTCCTGATGCGGTTCCATCCATGGGATGAATTCGACTCTGCTTGGCAGCCCGATCCCACTCTCATAGTCTGGAAGAACAACCCCTTTCGCTCTTGATATTTGCCCTCCGGTACGCGAAGTTGATCTCGCCGATCCCATTCGAGTTGCAATAAAGGTCCTGGCATGCTCCCCGCGTTGGTAAGGTGCGTTGGCGCTTGCTTCCAGACCAACGGCCACGAATCGACATGCCTCCCCGGTCCCGCCCCCACTGGATCTGGCCGGGTTCGGCCTGTCCCGCTGGCCAAAATGCCCTCTTGAAGGCTTCATCTTACGAAACGCGTTCTTGGAAGACAACGGGCCTGAGAAAAGTAGGCAGCAAAAAGTCACGCCTGCAGCCGCCCCATGCAGCGGCGACGGGTTTTTCCTCATCCTACCTGTTGTGCGCGTTCCCTAAATGGAGCAAAATCTGTACCATCGACTGTGTAGGGCGTGGTAAAGTCTTGTCCTAGCATGACCGGGACGGATGCATCCAAGGGTAAACGCCTGAGTCGCAGCAGCCAGCAGGGAGCTTCGACTCTGAACGAAGTGAAAAACGGCACGGTGTCCCTGGGAATGCCGTAGTCGCAGCGAGGTAACCGCTTTGATTAAGCAGGACATCGTTCATCACGTGATCGAGCGCACGGGGCTGCCCCGCACCAAAGCTGAAGCTGCGGTGGATACGGTCTTCGAGGGCCTCAAAGAGGCTCTGGCGGCCGGCGAGCGCATCGAGCTGCGCGGGTTTGGCGTCTTCAGCGTGCGCGCCCGCAAAACCGGGATCGGCCGCAACCCACGCACAGGCACCGAGGTCAGCATCACACCCGGCAAAGCCGTGCGCTTCAAACCAGGCAAAGAGCTGCACACGCTGACCGACGGAAACGGGACCAAAGGCTCGCCGGCATCCAGCTGACGAAACTTCTCTGCGCGTCAATGATCGGCATGGGAAACAGAAGCCTCATTATGGCGGTTTTCCCTCTTCCGCTAGCAAAGGCAGAAGATAGATGGGAATTCTGCATGCGAGTTCATCTGCCCGCACAAGTCCAGCCCTGGGCCGTCCAGCATGACTCGCTGGCCATACCGGCAAAACTCGGCTGTGAACTGGTCGGAGATTGTAATACAAAATAATACAGGATATTATTTTCGTATTATGCCAAGCGCCGAAAAAACTATCAGCTTCCGCGCAGTTTCCGAAAAGATCGACGCCCTTGACTCCCTGGCCGCCGCACAGGACCGTTCGCGCAGCTACGTGATCAACCAGGCAATCGCCAATTACATCGAATTGCACGCCTACCAGGACTCCTTGGTGCGCGAGGGCCAGAAGGAGACGCGACAAGGCCGCGTCAGGAGCCACAATGAGGTAGTGAAGCGCCTGCGAACGACAGGCCGCGCCAGCCGATGATCGAATGGACGGAGCAAGCGACCCGGCAACTTGACCAAGCCCACGATTACATCGCACTCTTAAACTCCGAGGAGATAGCCTCCCGCATCGCAATGCAGATCGTGACCGCCGTTCAGCAGCTCGAAGCCTTCCCGATGTCAGGCAGAGCCGGTCGAGTTTCGGGCACGCGTGAGCTGGTCATTGCAAACACACCGTTCATCTCTGCTTACGCCGTTTCCAAAGCCCATATCGTGATCCTCGCTATCTATCACGGCGCCCAACTGTTGCCCCAGAGCCTTTAAAGTTAACCGCCCTCGGCTTCAACGCACTTTTAGAACGTCATGACGTCACCCGCCAGCTTGAAGAACGTCCGCCCCGCAGGCGCAGTTGGCCCCACTCGGCTGATCACATCAGCCGTTGCGCATCTACATCCAAAGTGAGATTTCTCCGTGGTACGCCGGCCTTCTCCGCATAGGCCAACGCCGCCCGCAAAGTAGCATTGAGTGTCTTGCGCGAACTCGCCTTGAGAATCAGGTGAAAGCGATACACTCCCTTGATCCGCGCAATCGGCGCCGTGCAAGGCCCCAGCACTCGAATTCCCTCCGGCGTGGCGCTCTGAAACCACTTCCCCAATTCCGCGGACCACTTTGCCGCCTCTTCCAGTTTTTCCGATTGAATCAACACATTTGCCAGCACGCCAAACGGCGGATAGTGCATCCAGCGGCGATACTTCAGCTCGCGTTCCACAAAGCTCGCGTAGTCGTGTGTGCTCGCTGCCACGATTGCATAGTGATCCGGATAATACGTCTGGACTACCACGCGCCCCGGCAGTTCGCCGCGTCCTGCGCGCCCCGACACTTGCGTCATCAGCTGAAACACCCGCTCCGCCGCGCGAAAATCCGGCATCGACAGCGCATGATCGCAACCCACCACACCCACCAGCGTCACGCCGTGAATATCGTGCCCCTTTGCGATCATCTGCGTCCCAACCAATAGATTGATCTCCCCTGAATGCAATCGCGCTAACAGGCGCTCCAGGTCGTGCCGCCCGCGCACCGTGTCGCGATCCATCCGCCCAATCCGCGCGCCCGGAAATATCTCCGCCAGCCGCTCCTCGCCCTGCTGCGATCCCGCGCCGAGATAGTACAAATGCTCGCTCTCGCATTTCGGGCACTTCGCCGGCACCGTGCGCTTGTAGCCGCAGTAGTGGCACTCCAGGCGCTGCCCCGCCTGCGCCAATCCATCCTCATCCAGCGTGGGTTTGTGGTGCGTCAGTGCGATCGCGCAATTCACACACTCCAGCTTTTCTCCGCACGCACGGCAGATCACAGCAAACGAATACCCGCGCCGGTTCAGCAGAATCAGCGCCTGTTCCCCGCGCTCAAGCGTAGCGCGCGTCTGCTCCACCAGAGACCGCGAAAAAAGCTGTTCCTTCCCCGTCTCCTGAAACTCGCGCCGCATGTCGACGAGCTCGACCTCCGGCAGCGGTCGATTCATCACCCGCTCACTCATCGCGATTCGGATGTATTTCCCCTGCCCCCCGTTCTGCGCAATGGTGTTTTGCCAGCTCTCCAGCGACGGTGTCGCCGACCCCAGAACCACCACTGCTCCGGCCAGCTTCGCCCGCATCACCGCCACATCACGCGCGTTGTAGCGCGGCGTCTCTTCCTGCTTGTAACTCTGGTCGTGCTCCTCATCCACGCAAATAAGCCCCAGATTAGGCACCGGCGCAAAGATCGCCGACCGGGTCCCCACCACGATCGGAGCTTCTCCGCGATGAATGCGCCGCCACTGCTCGCTGCGTTCTTCCGGCGTCAACGCCGAGTGCAGCAGCGCGACCCGCGCGCCGAACGCGGCATCCAGCAAACCCACCGTCTGCGGCGTCAGCCCGATCTCCGGCACCAGCAGAATCGACCCCAGCCCCCGATCGAGCGCCCGCTGCATCGCGGCAAGGTACACGGCAGTTTTCCCCGACCCGGTGACGCCATGCAACAGAAACGTGTGAAACGCCCCCAGGCCCGCGGCAATCGGCGCCAGCGCGTCAAGTTGGGAGTGATTCAGCCGCATCGGCTCCGTGGTGGGTTCGATCCCTCCCAACCGAAATGCCGCAGCACGCTCTTCGATCCGCACCAACTCGCGCCGCACTAACGTTTGCAGAGTCGACGAGGGGAGTTCCTTGCGCCGCAACTCAGCCAGCGGCAATTCACCACCGCACGCTGCCAATTCCGCAAGAATCGCCTGCTGCTTCTCCGTCAACGCCGGCAACCGCGTCTCTGGAATCAAAACCGCGAAACGCTCTGTCCGCCGCGCATCACGCTCGATCGCTGAGGTCTCCCGCGCGATCCATTTCTTCCGCACTAGCCCGGAAAGCAATGCGAGTGAAGCCGTGGTCGCCGTGCGCAGTGTCGACACCTTCACCGGTTCGCCGGCTGCCAGTCGTTCCAGGACACGATGCTCCATGTCCTGTCCTTCCGGCGACACTCTGCCACGACGCTTAAGATTTGCCCTCTGCTTGTATCCAAGATTGGGTGCCCCATCCTTCTCGCGTTTTGTGCGAGAAGGGTGGGATCCGTCGCCATCCACGCTCTGTGCCAACACATCCCGTCCCAGGTCCGTGATCCGGTAGTACACCGTCCGCCGCACCTCGGCCATGAGCGGCAGCATGCCCCGCAGCACTTCGCCCAGCGGCGCCAGGTAGTACTGCGCGATCCACTCAGCCAGTGCGAGCAGATGTTCGCTCAGTAGCGGTTCCTCATCCAGAACCGCCTCGATCGGCTTCGCATCGAAATCGACAGGCGCCACATCCGATACGGCCGTGACCACCCCGATCAGCTTCTCGCTGCGAAATGGCGCAATCACACGCACACCGCGTCGCGCCTGCTGCCCGTCGCGCACCTTGTAAGTGAATGTGCGGTCCAGCGGCACCGGCAACGCGACTTCGCAATATCCAGGCATGGGCGGCATCCCTCAGTGTAGGCGATGCTCCCAGGCGTCCATTGTCCGCCTCCCGGCCAAGGTCGCTGGCGGGCCCAACCCTTTGGGCCCAAAGCATCGAGGTTGCACCGTATTCCAGTTGCACTGTTTCACTGTCATTGGTTCTCTGTTCACTGTTCACTTTCCTGCTCACTGTTCGCTGTTCCCTGCCTCCTGCTTCCGATACAATTCAATGCTGATGACCGTGAAAGCCTCCAAACCCTCTGCCCCCGCGCTCAGCGCTTCGTCCAACAGCAAATCCCCCATCACCCTGGCTATCGACATCGGCGGCTCCGGCCTCAAGGCCATGCTGCTCGACCCCTCGGGCAAACCCGTGAGCGAGCGCCAGCGCGTCGACACGCCCGCCGTTCCCACCCCGCCGCTGGTGCTCGCTGGACTCGATAAACTGCTCAAACCGCTTGCCGGTTTCGATCGCGTTTCGGTCGGTTTTCCCGGTGTCATCAAGCGCGGCACCACGTACACCGCCGCCAACCTGCATCCCGCGTGGGTGGGTTTCCCATTGCAGGTCGAACTCGAGAACCGCTGGAAGAAGCCCGTCCGCGTAGCCAATGATGCGGCCGTGCAGGGCTATGGCGCAGTCGTCGGCGACGGCGTGGAGCTCGCGCTCACATTGGGCACCGGCCTTGGCTCATCGCTCTTCACCAATGGCCGTCTCTGCCCTGGCCTCGAACTCGCGCATCATCCCTGGCGCAAAGGAAAAACTTACGAGGATTTCCTCGGCCGGCGTGGACTCGATAAATACGGCAAAAAGCATTGGAACAAATTGGTGCAGGAAGCCATCGATCAAACCGCAAAACTCTTCAATTGGGATCACCTCTACCTCGGCGGCGGCAATACCAAGAAAATCGAGTTTGAGCCCGGCAAGAATGTGAAGATCGTCTCCAACGAAGCCGGTCTCCTCGGCGGCGTCGCTCTCTGGCGCGAGTGGGCCTGAGAGCGAAAGCCTCGTTAGAGCAGATTAGGAAAATCTGTGTCCGTTTTGAGGTACTAAAAGGTCGCCGCTCCCTGCTGGTCGCGTCAACTTGAGGCCAATTTCTTTGGCTGCACCATTTCCTAATCTGCTGTAGCCGCGCTAAATCCGCATGCAGCATGCTCTCGAAATCTCTTCGTCAAGTCTTGAACGAAGAATTCTCGCCGGTACTTTTGTTATCCCCGTCGTGACCTTCAGCACTTCCCTTCCGCGCACGCGACCCTCAGATTAGATAGCAGGCAGACGCTTCAGCAGAGAACATCACCAACCCTGCTCCGGCGCATCAATCGCCGATTGCAAGGGGCCTGCTCAGCGAGAGGGAAGTATGATTTCTGGACCAAGTGGCACAATTTCCGCGATCGATTTCGTTCGCAAGATGCAAGGCAAGTCGCAGGCCGCTTTGATCAAGGCCAACGACAACGAGCAATATGTCGTCAAATGGATGCACGGCCCGCGCTCCACCGTCGGCGTGCGTCTTGAGGCGCTCCGCAATTCTGTTTATTTATACCTCGGCCTTCCTGTTTCTACTTGGACCACCATCGACATTCCCGATGAAGTCATCGATGCGCACCCGGAGATGTGGATCAGCACGCCCAAAGGAATGGTCCGGCCTCACGCGGGAATCCATTTCGCATCGCGCCTGGTTTCGCCTACCGGCGGTGCATTCTATGAATACCTTCCAACCCGCATGTTCTCGCGCGTGACCAATCGCTCGGATTTCTGGGGGGCCTACGCGGCCGACGTGTGGACTGAACGCTTCGAGATCCGCCAGGCGCTCTTCGTTCCCGATGAAGCTCCCTCAACCCTGAGAGCCATCTTCATCGATCACGGCAGCTCCTTTGCGCTCATGGGATCGAAGGAAGTGGCGCGCCTGACTTCTTGCCTTTATTCGGACCGGCTCATCTATCCCGAGTCCGAAATGGTCAGCGGCCTTCATGACTGGATCGAACACATTCGCAAACACGGCCACGCGGCAATTGCCAAAGCACACGATAGCCTGCCTTCCGAATGGGTTTCCGCTTCGGTTGTTGAAAAGGAATCCAGACTCGTCGAGCGCATTCAGGATTTGCGCGACATCATCTTCCCGTCGATCTCACGCTTTTCCTCCAGCGCGAGCCGGAAGACCGGCAGGTGCTGCAGCGTGCGCGTCCTCCTGCGAGCTGGTACGGTTCTTTAGATCATTCTGCGAAGATAGTTCCGAAACGCTCTACTGCGCGCCGCGAAGTTCCCGCTCCGCCTCAATCACATTCTCGGGCCGCCCCAGATCGCGCCACTCGTATCCATCGGTCCGAAATGCGAGGATCCTCTCGCCCTGCGCTGCCAGTCGCAGATAAGCATCGATGATCGAAAACGCGCCTTCTTCATCCAGCTTCGCGAACAGCCGCGGAGAGACTACATGAATCCCTGAGAATGCCAGAGAATCAAGCCGCTCTTCAACTCGGTCCGCGCTGCCACTATGCTTGCCCCCTCGCCCGCTCAATCGCCCGGCCTTATCGAAGAGCAAAGGCCGTGAAGTCTCCCGATCCTGCACCGCCATCGTTGCCAGTGCATTTTTTTCTCTGTGAAATTGCGCCATCCGTCCCAAATCGATCGTGCTGATCACGTCCACGTTGTGCACGAGAAACGGCTCTGCCGCATCCGGTCCGTCTTCAAGGAAAAACCATGCCGCTTGCTTTAACCCTCCGCCGGTATCCAGCAACTCCTCCTCATGCGAAATCTCGATCCGCATCCCGAAGTTGTCATGCTTCGCCAGATACGCCGGAATCATCTCCGCAAAGTGATGCGTATTCACGATCGCCTCGCGCACGCCAAATCCCTTCAGCCGCGTCAGCGCAATCTCCAGCAGCGTCCGTCCAGCAACCTCCACCAGCGCCTTCGGCCGATCGTTCGTCAGCGGTCGCAGTCGCGTACCCAACCCGGCCGCCAGAACCATCGCCTTCATCGGCCCATCTTCTCCAGCTCCACATGCCGAAGCACCACATTCACGCCGTTCGCCGCACGCAGATGCTTCGCCAACTGCTCCGCCAAATACACTGACCGGTGCTGCCCCCCGGTACACCCGAACGAGACCATCAGGTTTGAAAACCCGCGCCGCTGATATGCGCGCACGCTTTCATCCACCAGCGTCTCGGCATTGCGAAGAAACTCTCCCACACTCCCCTGCGCCTCCAGATATTCCTTCACCGCCGCGTCCTTGCCCGTCTGCGTCCGAAACCGCTCCTCTCTCCCCGGATTGGGCAGGCTCCGCGCATCAAACACAAATCCGCCGCCGTTCCCAGACTCATCCTTCGGCATTTCGCGATGAAAGCTGAAACTGAAAATCCGCACCGTTAACCCACTCGCCGGCGGCGCCAGCTCCTGCAGCTTTTCCGACCTCGACAAACTCCCCAACGCTTCCATCAGCGCAGGCAGCGCCACCGGCAGCTTGACGTTCTCTGCAAGCCAGCGCAAGTTCTTCAGCGCATAGGGAACGCTCTGCAAGAAATGCGACTTGCGTTCGTAAAACCCTCTGAACCCATACGCCCCCAGTGCCTGCAAAATGCGCACATACACATACGCGTAGTAGTGCTCCATGAATAAGTCGCGCTTCACGTCGATGTGTCCGCTGAGGCAATCAAGATAGTAGTCCAGCAACTCCTGTCGCAGCGCCGGCGGCAAATCGGCCTTGCCGTCGTAAAGCAGCGATGCAATGTCGTACTGCAGGGCACCTCTCCGCCCGCCCTGGTAATCCAGGAAAAACGGCTGTCCATCCCGCAGCATCACGTTGCGGCTCTGAAAATCCCGATACAAAAAGTATTCGTGGGGCGCGCCCAGCAAAAACTTCGTCAGCCGCCCGAAGTCTGCCTCCAGCGCCTGCTCATTGAACGGCACACCCGCCAACCGCAGGAAATAGTATTTGAAATAATTCAGATCCCACGCGATCGATTGCCGATCGAAGCTCGCCCGCGGATAGCAGACCTTGTAGTTCAGATCCTTCCCCGCATCCACCTGAAAACGCGGCAGCACCGCAACCGTCTTGCGGTACGCCTCCACTGCCTCCGGTGAAATCGCGTCACCTGCCCGATGCGCACTTAGATACTCAAACAGCGTCGTGTCGCCCAGGTCTTCTTCGAGATAGGCACCCTGGCTCAGATCCTCGGCATAAATCTCCGGCACCGGCAATCCTTTCCGCCGAAAATGCCGCGTGAACTCGAGAAAGGCAACATTCTCTTCCCGCACCGGGTACACAATCCCAATCGCTCGATGTCCCCCGCCCGTGAGCCGGACAATCGCCCGGCCCGAACCGCCAAGCTGCCCCTGCAGCGGCTTGATTTCTTCTGCGGCTGCCTTGAAACACCGTTCAAAAAGCCCTTTGAGACCTTCCATTCGCTCTTTCCATCATCGATGAATGCTGCACTTCAATCATACCCAGCCAGTGGTCAGCGCTGGCTCGATGCCGGTCGGAGCGTACCCTCTTCGTGCACCGTCGAAGAGGTATAAGCGATGTCGAGGTGGAAGGTCCTCCCATCCCCGCTGTGCACTGTGGCCGATCGAATCTTGGTGGGGTCTGTCGCATCGTAGCTGTAGGAGTAAACACTCCCATCGGCCAGAGTCTGCCTCACCACCAGGCCATTCGCGTACTCATTGCGCAACAGCACGCGGGGTGCCGTCTTCCCATCCGGCGATTCGCTGAACGCCAGCAGGTGTTGCGTGTTGTCGTACTCATAGCGGCACACCTCGCCCGTCGGAAAGGTCACGCTCGTCAACCGATTCTGCCCGTCATAGCCATAACTCACCGTACGTCCACGATGATCGGTTGCCTCCGCAATCCGGCCCGCCGCGTCGTATCCAATCTGTACCCAGCTGTTATGCGGCGAGGTCAACCGCATCAACCTGCGCCCCACTCCGCGCTCAAACTTCAGTTCCTCTCCCTGCGCATTCCTGTAGTCAGTCAGATAACAAAACACCGAAGGACCGCTGCACGGCAAATAGGCTTTCACCGTCCCGTCAAAGCGCCGCAGGTCGTAGTGCTCATACGGTGTCGGCTTCCACCGCATCTCGTAAAACCCGCTCTTGTCCGTGTCCACATACTTCACCAGCGATAGATCCGAAAGCCAGCGCGGCTCGCGCACCAGGTCGATTCTCCCAGAGTCCGCTTTCACCACCGAAATCGTGATGTTATCCGCCGACGACAGATACTCGTCGTAATTATCCGTGCCGCTGATGCCGAATGGATTCTTCCCCCTCCATCCATCCCGCGTCACGCGCTGAAACGCAATTGGAATCGTGTCGGGCAAAAACAGGTCGGTCCGTTTGTCCATCAACAACCCAAGCCTCAAGTCCACTTCGAACCGTTCCACTCCTTCGTCTTCATTCGGATCGTCAATGTCGGCGCAGCTGCGAATCAATTGCCCCGCCTTCGGCTGCATTCCCCGCTTCGCCGAATACTCGAAATAAATGCATGGCTCTTCGAGTACCTGTCCCTCCGGTGCGCGCGCCGGATCGAGGTCCGATTCGAACACATCCTCAATCGGCAAATCGGGATCGAGGGTGTTGTGCAGCAGGCTGCTGCGATCGTCATTCAACGGCAGGTGCCAGTAGAGAATTGCGACATCCTTCAACAGAATCCGCCGCATCCGCGCCTGAAAATGCTGCGCCGCCCTCTTTGCGTTCGCCGCCGGGTCCCGGCTGGCGTCAGGGTCGTATCGCCACCGCTCGCTATCTTGCATCCCTTCGGTCGAAATCACCGCCGCGCGTTCCATGTCCCGCTGCGTGAATGTCGATTTCCACTGGAAGTGATTGGAATACATGTCCGCGTCGGTGAATCCAATCAGGTAGGCATCCGGATCGGCCGCTAGGTCCGCGTGATCCCGCTTCATCTCCTCGTACAGCGCCTCCGCGACAAACTGCCGTCGCGTCGCGTCCCACGTCGATTTGTCTATCGGAGCCGGCGGAAGCACCCGCACGTCCAGTTTGTACTTGATTTGCAGCCACCGTGCGAAATCATCCAAAGAGTAAGGGGCGGTGTGCTCCCCCATCTGGACCAGATAGATGGTCCCCCTGCCCTTCAGCTCGTCGAGTCGCGCCACCGGTCCTTCGTGGTGCGTGCTAAGCGTCTGCGCAGGATGGGCCGCCGCCTGTTTTGCCCAATTCAGCATCTGTCGGCCAACCACCACCAGAAGCAACGCACCCAACGACAGATACGCAATCAGGCCTACGATTAGATAAGGGCCGGCGCTCGACCCCTTCGATTTGCCGAAGTATCCCGGCGGATAAACACTGCCACACCCCGGACAGCGATCCTGCACGACCGCCTGGCCGCATCGCGGGCAAATTGGATTGGGCTGCATGCGAGCAAACTTAACACGCTCCCCTGAGGGAAGAGCATCGCCGTTCCCGATCGCACATTACTCCGGGGACGGGTACGGATGGCCGCATCAAAGTTGGGAGCGACAGCAGAATGGCAGTGGGCGCCATTCTTGTCCGGTGCCGCTGCCTTGATGGCGTGAACCGGTCCTATCGCGATTCGAATCCGCTCGATTTCACCGCCAAGGCACTTCTCGGGCCTCAGGCATCATGAGCAGGCCCAGAAAAAAAAAGAAAGCTACTCCCACCACCAATACTGTGAAACTCCCAGCAGCGTAATAGAGACCTTTCAATGTCTTCGGGTGAAGACGCAACGTCCCGATTCTCATCTTCCCTGTTTCCCAATCACTTTCTTGGGGCGAAATTCTCTCCCCAGGCAATCAAATCGTTCAACTGCCGATTCCGATTCGGCGGCATCTGCCACGCACAGTGATTCTGAACACTTGTCAGCCCACGGTCTTGTGTTCGATCCGGACCACAGCGGTACCGAAATGGGCGTCCAGCTATCTGGGGGAGAGGGTTGCACCAGATTAGCACGGCCGATGAGCAAAACTTCAAGAATTATCCTGTGAATATTCTCTAGCTTATTGAAAATACATAATATGAACCCGAAGCATGCTGCTCACCTGTTCGCATTTTTCCCGGCGCACGCTCGCATTCATAAAGCCTGCTTGACCGATCCTGTCCCCGCAGCATTTGCCCTCTCAACCGTAAGCGACTCGTGCGTTTCGTTCAGCAATTCCTGCAGCACATCCTCAATCGCGTCTACCGCGTCCCGCACCGGGTCCGTCACGTGCGGATGAGTCACAAATACCAAACATTCAATCGCTTGCAGAGAGTTTCTGATCCGATCGTTCATCCATCGAATGGTCTCGAAACGACGCACCATTTCCATCATCTGCCTGCGCCTGGCCAGCTGCCAGCGCAGCGCGAACAACAACGTCAGCACGAATGCGAGTACGCTCCCAACGAATCGAAGCGGCCCGTTGCGGTGCATCCAGTCGTCGTAGATCAGCCACTGCAGCAGAATCGCAATCGAAAACACCGAGACCGCGGCAGAAATAGAAAACAGCCAAATCGACGTGTACGAAGGAATCTGTCGGAAAAGGGGGACCTCAACTCTCAACTTCATCGAAGTGCGCCTGCGCCCAACGATCATCGCGCCCTAGAAAGTAACCTAGCACAACCGTGGTGATTGCAAGAAAGCCGCACATCCAATTCGATGCAAAAGAACCGAAATCTCCTGGTCGGGCGCACACGCGCCCGAAGGCGGAAACCATCGTACTCAATCCGATCGGCAACGGTGCCGGTCCTTGGTCAAGGCGGTGGTACCCTTTTCTTGGTTAGTGTGTACACAGTTATCTCCGGCGATCACAAGTGCCGTGATAGGAACAGGGAATGGGTGAAGCAGCGCCCTTCGCGACGAACGACGACAGGCGACCGCAGGGCTGGGATCTGAAGCCGCCCAAATTCCGAAGTGTCGTTGCCTGCGTTCTGGCACTTGCTTGTGTTGCAGCGGACGCCCAGAAATCGAAGAACCCCCTGAAGCCCCTGCCCACTCTCAACACAGCGCATGAGGTGCACAGCCTTCCCCTTGATGAGGCGTCGCGGCAATATCCGGTTCGTCTGCGCGCCGTGGTGACTTATTACGATCCGTATATTGATCCCCGGCATGGCGCCCTTTTTGTCCACGATTCTTCGGGCAGCATCTTCGTTGCACTCCCTGCCCGCCCCATTCTGCCTCTCACAGCGGGCAGCCTGGTCGAAGTGACGGGAGTCAGCGGCACCGGCGATTACGCGCCCATCATTCAAAAATCTCAGGTGCGTGTCCTCGGTCAATCTCAGGTTCCGCCCAAAGCTCCGGCCGTGACCATGGAGCAACTGCTCTCCCCACCCCAGGATGGCCAATGGGTTGAGGTGGAGGGACTGGTCCATGCGGTACGCATGACAGCCCATCACGTCGCCCTCGATATTGCCACCGTGAGTGGTCCTTTGAGCGCAACAACCCTCCGCGAGCCGGGCAAGGATTACGCAGGTCTGGTCGATTCGCTCATCCGTCTCCACGCCAACTCGTCCCCGGTATTTAACCGGCGCCGTCAGCTGGTTGGCGTGCGTCTCCTCTTTCCCGGGCTCAATCAGGTGAGTGTGGTGCAGGCAGCGCCGTCAGATCCCTTTGCATTGCCCGTCGCGCCAATTCCCGATCTACTGCGCTATACGCCAAATCTCGAGTTCCGCCATCGGGTCCACCTGCAGGGCACCGTAACTCTGCAATGGCCAGGCGAAATTCTCTGCATTCAGCAGGCCAGCACAGGCTTGTGCATGCAGGCATCGCAGCAGACCCAGGTGAACGTGGGTGATCGGGTGGATGTCATCGGCTTCCCCTTCGCCAGTGATTTCCAGACAACGTTAGAGAACGCCACATTTCGCCCCGCGGGCACCGGCAACTTGCCCTTGCCGAAAAGGATGACGGCCGCCCATGCGCTCCGCGGCGACAACGACGGTGAACTGCTCCAGATCGAGGGAGTCCTGCTTGGCGGGGACCAGGCCACCAGCAAC
The DNA here is from genome assembly GCA_963745845.1 of uncultured Acidobacteriaceae bacterium. GTDB lineage: Bacteria > Acidobacteriota > Terriglobia > Terriglobales > Acidobacteriaceae > Telmatobacter. Next base: position 3,400,638 of record CAVUZE010000008.1, read on the forward strand.
CCCACACTCTTTCTCAGAGAAGACAACTCTCTTTTTTCCGTGATTCTGCCACCCGCCCACCCCGGCGCGAAAGGTCCTCCCTGGAAAGAAGGAAGCACCCTGCGCGTCACAGGGATCTGTTCCGTGCAGGCCGACGTTCAGGAAACCACGCTGCAGGAAGGCGCAGTCCGAATGCAATCAGTTCGTCTCCTTCTGCGCTCTCCCGCCGACATCGAAGTGCTCCAGACGCCTTCATGGTGGACGCCAACCCGCGCAATCTTGACGCTGGCTCTGCTCGCGACCATCGCCACCGCTGCGATCTTCTGGGTCGTTCTCCTGCGCCGGAGAGTGGACCAGCAGACTCAGCTGATCCGGCGCAACGAGGAGCGCCTGCGTCACCTGGCCGAACACGACGCGCTGACCAATTTGCCCAATCGCACCCTGCTCAATGACCGGCTGCAAATGGCGCTGGAGCGGGTCCGACGGTTCCGCTCGGTCCTGGCCGTGCTGATGATCGATCTCGATCGATTCAAGGAAGTCAATGACTCGCTCGGCCATCTGGCTGGAGATCAGCTGCTCTGCTGGGTCTCCGAACGCCTCGTCGCCCTGGTGCGCAAAACCGATACTGTGGCGCGCATCGGAGGCGACGAATTTGTCGTTCTTCTCGAGGATCTCCACGAACATGAGGAGGCTGAGCTGATTGCCTCAAAGATTGTGTCGTCGCTCTCGGCCCCGTTCGAACCGGGACGCCGGCAGATTTCCATCTCGGTCAGCGTAGGCGTTTGCACCTATCCCGACGAGGGCATCCACTCCGACGATCTGCTCCAGAATGCAGACGCGGCGATGTATCGGTCAAAGGCCAGGGGCCGCAACGGCTACTCCGTCTTCAAACCCACGGGGTCGCCCGACATCCGTCCAGCGGGCCAGCTGGGCATTCTCTTCTAGACCTCAAGCACAAGGTGAAAAAGGCTCTACCCGTGCAGGAGCGCCGTCAACCGCGCGCCCCGCACGCCGAAATTATTCCGTCCCAAAGTCGGTCCATCTAGGATTGAAGCGGACTCGCTCCGCGACCTGGCCGCCCTGCATGATTTGGCCGCACCGCATGCCGCACCACGGCCAAAGCCCTCAACCAGTGCCGCCGCCTGTACGAAATCACAATCACCCGCATCACCAGCGCAATCCCTCCGCCCAGCGCCGTACAAAACGTGCGGTGCTCCGCAATCAGCCGGCCCGGCACCTGATCCAGAGCCAAAAGGAAAACAATGTACCCGGTAACCGCCGTCGAAAACAGGGCGTAATTTACGTTCAGCAGCCCATACGCCAGCCACGCAAACAACACTGTAAACGCCGCCAGCACCACCGGCGTCGGATGCAGGTGCGCCAGGCAAAAGCTCACTGCAATCGCCCCGCACATTGTCCCCAGCGTCCGCGCAATTGCCCGGCTCACCGTATCCGTCAGGTCCGGCTTCAGCACCAGCAGCGCGGTCATCGGGATCCAGTAGCCGCTCGGGTAATGCAATCTCCTGTAGATCTCCGTCGCCAGCGCGATCGTCAACGCCAATCGAATCGAATACGGCAGCGCCGAGTGCGCAAACCGCAACTGGCGCACAGAGGCCGCGGTCTCCGTCAGCGCCACGCGCAACGCCGTCTCCTCCGCCCGCAGATAACGCGTCAGATCAAACAGCCGCATCCGCAAATCGCTAAACATCTGCAGCAGCAGAGAAGAAACCACAAGCTCCAGCGCCCCACCCGCAAACAGCAGCAGCCCGCGATCGGCCGCCGCCCTCAGCGGAGCCGGAAACGCCGACGTCACCATCAACGTAATCACGCACTGCTGGCCCACCCAGCTATACCCATCGGGCCGCGCCGTCAGCATGCCATATCCAAAAGCCCACAGCGCCGAGACCAGCACCAGCAGCAGGTTCTCATGCCCCAGCAGCACGCCTAGAAAGCCGGAGAACGCCATTCCGAACGTGACAAAAATCATCGGCAGAAGATATGAGTTGTCGATGTAATGCTTCTGGCCGAACCCCGTATTCGCCGCGCCGCCCGCCGCAATCATTCCTGCCGCGGGATGTCCCACAGCAATCCCCACCCCAAGACACAGCGCAATCGGCAGCGTAATGATCAGGTCGCCGCGCAGCGTCTGGTTCTCCCACTGGAATACTGTGCTGTCCTTCAGATAGGGAACGGGGGCCGTCACCCCGGCATTGGGTGCTGACATGCCTTCCAGCATCGCACAGGGGCTGGCCGTCCAGATTGCCGATGATTGGGAATGACTTCGTGTGGCCTCCAAGTTGCTTTGCGAGTGCTGCAATGGTTCCACGCGGTCTGAAATTGCGAAGAAAGATTGCGCTTGAAGGGCTAACGAGGTAGCCGCGAAGGGTCACATTACTTCAAATTGTTCCACGTGGAACAAGGACTAGCCGTCCAGGCAAAAGCTTCTCGTGCGAGGCGAGGTGTGCCAGCGGTCACAATTGTTCCACGTGGAACAATTGTGCGAATTGGCACAGGTGTTTGGAGGAATTTGCCGAGAATTAGAGAGCGGGCGGAGTTGGCCGCGCTAAGCGCGTGTTAGCGGGGTTTGTTGAAGATCCGATCAGGACCCAAATACTTTGCAAAATCGCCGTGGACAATGAAGATGGGGGGGAGGGGGGGTACCTTCGGGCTCCTCTAAGCTCCTTCGGCCGGGGGGGAGGGTTGGCGCGCGGACTGGGGTAGTTTTATTGTGCGCCCGTGGGCGGAAATGATCTGCAATGGCGATAGTGGGTTGGTCCCGACGAGTGGATTGGCGACAGCAACTCCTCAGCCGAGGCGGTAGCGAAAGGGCGCACCATAGCGCATGAATCTGCACGACCGCAGCGGCAGACAGTGGAGGGTGGATTTTTCTTAAGGAAAAACCCACTTGTCAGTCGCGGCTTCGGGACACAGTAGCTGCGGAACCGCTGTAGTGCGCAGATCGCATTCCGGTGAGACGTGATGTGTATCACTGATCGGCAGCCGTCGCCGGTTCGATACTCCAACATCTACTCAGGAGATCTGCCCGTGAATCGTTTCTGTGCGCGCATGTTCGGTCTCACCCCGCTGGTTTTTCTCGTTTTGGCCATTGCCGTCCAACCTGCCATTGCTCAGCAGGATCAAGCTAAGGTTATTCACCATCGGCTGATTCCAGACGGGGACACCTGTGCCAGCTGCCACAAGGTGATCTATGACCAATGGAAGGCCAGCCCGCATGCCGCCAACGGTGTCGAATGCACCGTGTGCCATGGCGAGACTACAGCAAAGGACTTCGCAGGCACGCCGGCGTTCAGCACATGCGCCACCTGTCACGACGATCAGGTGGCACAACTGAAGTCTGATCCATTCATGACAGGCAAGACGTGTGTGAGCTGTCATCAAGCACACATCTTCGTGGAGCACAAGAAGGCGACCCCGGCAGGCAAGTGATAACAATTTCCAGGCTTGTCATTCTCGAAGTGCTGGCCGGTGCATCCGCGCTCACCGCCCCGGAAATGTGTCCTCGCATGCCAAGGGAATGTACGACCGGTTGCTCTGAAAACTAGCGATCATGCGCCCGAAGATTCAGCCAGGCAAGCGGATGCGCCGTAAGCGCGTTTGCCGCGACTGCGCATCGGAATCTTCCGAGGCTGCTCTTCAATTTGTCTGTTCTGTTTGGGCAAACGCGGGCCAGAAGGCCTTGGCATTTCTGCTTACTTTTCCGAGGCCTGAAGGCCTCGGCTCCCTCTGGTGCGAGCTGGGGTGTCGTGTTTCGCATCCTTTCGCAGAGAACGCGATTGAACGGGGCACCCATTTTTCGTGCAGATTGGGGCTTCCTGAGAAGCAGATTCTTCGCTCACCACCCCCGAACTCTGCCCCAAGGAGCAAAGACCGCTCTTTGGGGACCCCGTGAAAAACGTTCGGGGCCCCGTTCGCTCAGAATGACAGTCGCTTTTTGTTATGAACTCGCCCATAGTGGCTGTGTCCGGGCCTGAAGGCCTTGACGTTGCTGCTTACTTTTTCGAGGCCTGAAGGCCTCGGCTCCCTCCGGTGCGAGCCGGGTGTCGTGCTTTCCCACCCATTCGCAAAGAACGCGAATGGACGGGGCACCCATTTTTCGTGCGGATTGGGATGGGGACGCCGACGGACGCGCTCCGTTCGGGGTGACAGTTCTTGGGCAGGTTCAGAGGTGGCAACGTGTTCTAGTCCCGAGTCCCTTACTCCCTGTTCCCTGTTCCCTGTTCCCTGTTCCCTGTTCCCTATTCCCTATTCCCTATTCCCTATTCCCTATTCCCTGTTCTCTAGCCGTGTTTTACCGGCACTTTTTCGGCACGGCTGAAGCCGTGCCCTGTTACAAAGCAAATGAGGGTGGTTGAGTCCGGGTCTGTTCCCTGTTCCCTGATCCCTGTTCTAGCCTTTACCCGGCGCTTTCAAACCCAGCTCTTTCATGGCAATTTGCAGATCGGCCCATGCTTCCTTCTTCTGCCGCGGATCGCGCAGCAGGTAAGCCGGGTGATAGGTCACGATCAGCCGTGAACCGCTCACCGAGTGGACGCGTCCGCGCAGCCCCGCCAGCGGCTGGCGCTGCCCGAGGAGGTAAGTCGCTGCAGTCGCGCCCAGCGCAACCAGAACCTCCGGCCGCACCACATCGATCTGCCGAAAGAGAAACGGCGAGCAAGTGTTGGCCTCGTCCGGTTCCGGCGTTCGGTTGCCCGGCGGACGGCATTTGACGATGTTGGCGATATAGACCTCTTCGCGCCTCAGGCCCATCGCCGCAATCATGTTGTTCAACAGCTGCCCCGCGCGCCCTACAAAGGGAAGACCTTGCGCATCTTCATCCGCTCCGGGACCTTCCCCCACAAACATCAGTCGCGCATTCGCGCTTCCGTCCGCGAAGACGATCTTGTGGCGGCCCTTGTGCAGCGCGCAGCGTGTGCAGTCGCCAATATCTTCTTGAATGAGGCGCAAAGCAGCTTCGCGCTCGGATGGGGCAACAATGCCCGACACTTGCGGAGATGAGGAAATCGTCTTGCGAGGCGGAATGGGCGTGGTCTCCTGAAGGGTTTGTGGGTTCGCAGTTCCCTGCTCATTCTCCGGTGCGGCTTCGGAATCAGTCGCCTCGACAGAAGACGGATCTTCTTCGACAGTCGCCATGAGGCTCTGTAAAAGGGCCGGATCGACAGGTCGGCGGTAGAACTCGGTGAGGCCTAGATCGCGATAGAAGCGCAGGCGCGTAGCTAAAGCCTGCTGGGTCGCGGCATCGAGCGAATGAGGCAAGCGGCTACTCCACGATGAGCTGGCGGCGCGGAGCGGCCGGAGCATCGGACTGACTCAGCACCTGCTCCTGGGTCGTCGGCCCCTGGGTTGTCGGACTAAGTTCAGCATCATCAGTCTCGACAACCAGCGGTCGCGGCCTGCGCAGAGAAAGAATCTCATCGAGAATGCGGTCTGCGAGTTTCCGCTTGGGCATCTCGTGCAACTCAATCGCGGTCGAGTTGGTTAGAAACGTTGCCGCGTTCAGATCGGAATCGATTCCCACGCCTTCGTTCGAAACATCGTTGACGACGATGGCGTCCGCTCCTTTGCGCAGCAGTTTGGCGCGGCCGTTCTCCATACGGTTCTCAGTCTCGGCGGCAAATCCCACGATCAACTGGCCCGGCTGACGGCGTCGCACCACCTCCGCCAAGATGTCTTCTGTCGGCGCGAGTTCGAGTGTGAGCGGCCCGGTGCGCTTGAGTTTGTGACTCGATACATTCACCGGCCGATAATCGGCCACCGCAGCCGCCTTGATGATCAGTGTGACCTCCTTCATGCGTTCGAGAACGGCTGTCCGCATTTCCTCAGCAGTAGTGACCTTCACGAGTTCGCAATGCGCCGGAGGATGCAGCGACGTCGGTCCGCTGATCAAGATGACCTTGGCGCCACGGCTCAGCGCTGCATCGGCCAGTGCGTAGCCCATTTTGCCGCTGGACCGGTTGCCGAGAAACCGCACCGGATCGAGAGCCTCACGCGTGCCGCCCGCTGTAACCAGCACGATTTCGCCGGCCATATCGTGACGACGACCGAGAGCGCCGAGAACCGCGTCGGCAATTGCATCCGGCTCCGCCATGCGGCCGGTGCCGACCATGCCACACGCAAGATCGCCGGTGCCGGGTTCGATCACACGCACCCCTCGTTGCCGCAGGATATCGATGTTTGCGCGCGTCGCCGGATGCTCCCACATGTTCACATTCATCGCCGGCGCGACGAGTACGGGCGCCTGCGTCGCAAGGTACATAGTGGTTAGAAAATCGTCGGCGATGCCATGAGCGAATTTAGCAAGGATGTTGGCCGTTGCGGGAGCGACAACGAGAGCGTCCGCCCATTGGGCCTCGCCGATGTGCTCGATGGACGAGCCGTATGCGCTTTCGTCGGAGTTGGTCTCTTCCCATAGGCTGGTAATGACTTTGTGGCCGGTGAGCGCAGCGAAGGTGAGCGGCTGAATGAAACGAGTCGCCGATTCGGTCATCACCACATGCACTTCGAGAGCTTGCCGTTGCAGGGCTCGAACCAGTTCCGCCGCTTTGTAAGCGGCAATCCCGCCCGAGACGCCGACCGTTACTCGCATAGTTGAAATTGTAGTCTGATTTGCCGGGTAAAGTGGCAGACAAGGTCCAGCGAAGATCATCCGAGCCGAGGCGTGAAAACTGCAAACTCTCAGCTTGCCTGCTCAAGGGCGTGTTGTTCAAGAGCCCGTGAGCTGGGTCTCCAAATCCGCCGGCACCGTGTGGGAAAACCTGTAGACATTGATGATTCGAACCACGGTACGGAGCGAAGTGCTCTCATTCAGCAGGGTTTTCACCAAGACCTGGGTCTTTCCATCGTATTTGAAGCGAATGCCGCAGGTGCGGATTCCTTTTTCTGTCCATTCTTCGTAACGGAATTGCCGAACAAGCTCGTTATTGAACTTGCGCTTCTCAATCATGAAGCAGAAGAACCAAGTCTGGACTTCCATCGTCGACTGCGAAATGAGAATGAGTTCGCGGCCGAACAACGTACCAATCTTGACCTGTAACGCACCATCGAGATTGGCCATCCCAATCGACATAACTGTGATGGATCATAGCACCGCCCCTTGATTTGGATGCTATGAAAATTGGACAACACAAGGGCCGTCGACATAGTGGCCGTGGTGAGTAAGGACTTACAGCGGGATCAGTCGGCGATGACTGAACGCGTTGGCGCACCGGATCATAGTGTGCGCCAGGAGCGCAATGCGGCGCCTATCTACTGAATTAAAAAGGCGACAGACCTCAGTTGGAGAGGATCGGAATGCCGCGGTCTTCCACGAGCGGCTTGGTAACCGGCACGTCCTTTTTCACATAGGAGATTTTGCCAGCTTCGATTTCGTCCTGAGCAATGCGGCAGGCCTTGGTGGACTGGCTGGGAACGAGTGCCGACGAGCCGTTCTGCAGCTGACGGGCACGGCGCGCCGCCACAAGTACCTTGCGATAGTTCGAATCGAATGTGGTTTCAATCGTCATCGGAATCATCTCCAAATAGAAGTTGTTGCTGGCCGGATTCGCCGTCGATCCCAAAGGCCTCCAGCACAGGTTTGAGCCGCTCCCGGGAATTTTCAATCCGGCAGCCTGCGGCGACTTCCAACACCCTGCTTGAGCGGTAGGCGATCGGCTCGCCATTGCGATAGTACCGCTCTGCAAGAACAATGGCCTCCAATTGCGCTACTGCCCTGTCAAGGAAGTCATTGACCAAAATATAGACGTATTCGCGATAATTCTCAATTTCCTTCCTGGCTTCGCTCAGGCGTCGATAGAGTTCTGCCTCGTTGACGACGCCCTCTGCACGGCTGCGGTTGCGCAAACGAGTGCGCAGCTCTTTGGGCGTCGGCGGCAAAACGAAGATGCTCACAGCCTCGGGCATGGCTTTGCGCACCAGAGCTGCTCCCTGCACATCGATGTCGAGCAGCAGATCATGACCTGCGCGGCGGGCTTCATCGAGAGAGGTTCGGGCTGTTCCGTAATAATTGCCAAAGACCTCCGCAAATTCAAGGAACAAGCCCGCGTCGCGCATACGTTCGAACTCTTCGCGCGAGGTGAAGTAGTATTCCCGTCCATTCTCTTCCGAACCGCGCGGCGGGCGCGTGGTCCAGGAGATGGAGAACTCGACGCCGCTGACCTGCTTGCGCAGCTCGCTCACCAAAGTGCTCTTGCCGGAGCCCGATGGCGCCGAAATGATGAAAAGGATTCCTGCCACTTTCCTGCACTTCCCCTCGTTTTGTGACAGCCTGCTTACACTTCCTATTCCACGTTCTGGATCTGCTCACGAGCTTTTTCGATCTCTGCTTTCATGGCCAGTCCAAGCTCAGTAATGCGCGTTCCTTTTCCGCCTACGCCGCCAGTTTTAGAAAGAAGGGTATTGGCTTCACGATTCATCTCCTGGAGCAGAAAATCGAGCTTCTTGCCCACTTCGCCGCTGGCGGATAACAATTCGCGGAAATGCGCAATATGGGTGGTCATGCGCGCCAACTCCTCGGCGATATCGCTGCGATCGACCAGGACCGCAACCTCTTCGAGGAGCCGCTGGCGATTGAATTCGTTGCCGGCAGCAGCCATAAGGCGCTGCGTCAATCGTTCCTGGTAACGCTGCTCAACTTCCGGGCGCAATACGGCTACACCCTCCGTTGCTTCGGCGAGGCGGTCGAGCGAGGCTTGCAGAATGGCTTTCAGAGCCTCACCCTCGCGCGCACGCATGGTCTTCAGTTCTTCGAGCAGCGGCCCAATCTGTTGCATCACACTGTCTGAGAGCGCGGCAGGATCTTCGTCCCCATTCGATCGATTGTCGCTTTGCAGTGCGCCAGGCATGCGCAGGATGGCATTCAAATCAGGCTCACCCACGAGCGAAAACTCGTCGCGCGCGGTGCGAAACGCATCAAGGTACCCGGCAACCAGGTCGCGATTGTAACCCGCTTTCTGAGTTGTCGAACGATCCACGGAGAGCGCCAGCTCCACATGACCACGCACAAGGTTCTCTTTGAGGGCACGGCGCAGTTCGATTTCCAACGCATCGAGACCCGATGGCAGGCGCAACTGAATGTCGAGAAAGCGATGATTCACGCTCTTCAGACTGAGCGTGTAGACCAGTTGATCGTGGACACGCACCTGGGTGCGGGCGAATCCGGTCATGGAGTAGATCGGCATGCTTGCTATTCCCCCGCCCTGGTGGATAACTCTTGCTCAAAGAGCAATGGGTATTGAGCCGTGGGATCCAGGCACAACAAATCCGACGGCTGCTGTTCTTGTATGTCCATAAATTGGAGTTGATAGAGCCGCTGGTAAGTGGGCGAAGCCATGAGCAAATCGTCGTGCGAACCAATCGCCGTGATCCGTCCATCTTCCAATACCGCGATACGATTGGCGCGGCGGACGGTGCCCAGCCGGTGCGCAATCACGAGCACGGTGCGCCCCTGCATCAGGTTCCCCAGCGCGGCCTGGACAAGGGATTCGCTTTCGGCATCGAGCGCCGAAGTTGCTTCATCGAGAATGAGTATGGGCGCGTCTTTCAAGAGTGCACGTGCGATGGCAATGCGCTGACGCTCACCGCCGGAGAGACGAAAGCCCTTCTCGCCGATGACTGTATCGTAGCCCTGCGGCATGCGCAGGATAAAGTCGTGCGCGAGTGCGTTGCGCGCGGCCTTCTCGACAAGATCATGTTTCAAATCGGGCTGGCCGTAAGCGATGTTGTTGCGCACCGTGTCATTGAAGAGAATCGTTTCCTGCGTCACCTGGGCAACCTGGCGGCGCAATGAGCCCAGCGTCAGATCGCGCAGATCTCGATCGTCGATCAGGATGCGGCCCGAAGTGACATCGAAGAAGCGCGGAATGAGATTGACGAGCGTGGATTTGCCGGCACCACTGGGACCCACGAGAGCCAGCACTTCGCCGGCGCGCACGTCGAGATCGACATTGTGCAGGATCTGATGTTCGCCTTCCGCACTTGAATAGGAGAAGCCGACATTCTGGAACCGAATGGACCGGGCAAATCCCTTCAGGACGGCAGCGCGCGGGCGCTCTTTCACGTCGTCTTCTGCGTCGAAAAAGGTAAAGATGGAAGCCGAAGCTCCCATTGCCTGCTGGAAACTATTGTAAAAGTAGGCGAATTTGCGTACCGGATCGTAGAGCTTGAAGAGCAGGATGATGAATGCCCCAAACAAGCCCATCGTCATGCGACCGTGGTGAATCTCATTACGCCCGATGAACAGAAACATGGCAATGGCGATAGCGCCAATGGTGTCCATCAAGGGTGAGCTGATCGACTGAATGCGCACACTGCGCAGGTTTGCCCGGAAGAGGCGGCGCGCAGCGGACTTGAAGCGAAGAATCTCCCACAGCTCAGTGTTGAATGCCTTGACGATGCGATTGCCAGTCACCGTTTCGTGGAGGATGTTCTGGATTTCGGCCAGCTTGTCCTGTCCCGTGCGCGTACGGGTGCGCACTTCGCTGCCGATCTTGCGCGCGGACGTGACGACGACAGGAATGAATAAGAGCAAAGCCCAACTGAGATATCCACCCAGCCTAATCACCAGGATCAATCCGGCAACGAAGGTGAAGAACTGCTGCAGGAACTCGCCGATCACGGAACTGAGGGCGGTCTGCACTCTGTCCACATCGTTGATGAGCGTGGAAAGGATCGTGCCCGTGGGATGCTTATGAAAAAAGCTTGAAGAGCGGCGCAGCGTGGCTTCGTAGAGGTGGTTGCGCAGGTCGGTAATGGTGCCGAACCCCGCATAGTTCACGAGATACGTACCCAGATAATCGCAAAGACCTTTCAGGAGGGTGGAGACGACGAGCGCAAAAGCCACCACATTCCATGCATTGTGGATATGGAGGGCGTGAGGAATGATGCCTCTGAGGTCGAAGTGCCACCGGCTATTGGGAAGACCGAGAAGGATGGGGCCTTCAGGCGCATCGGGCCGGAGGACCTGGTCGAAAATGGGCTGCAGGAGCAGGACCCGAAAGGTGTCCAGTATGCCGACGGCGGCCAGGAGCACAACGCCGGGGAGCCATTCAATCGAGTAAGGGAGCCCGTAGCGCAAAAGGCGAAAGAATCGCTTCATGTCCGGCGGCCTGCCTGTGGATCAATTGGCTGCAACGCAGGTTGGAAGCGGGAACGAGACTGCATCCCACCATTGTAGCCGGACGACAAGTATTTGGGCTGCAGGTCTCGATGGCTGGCCATCAGCGGCCCGCGCCCTTTTCGATCAGGCGTGTGGTGGAGAAGCCTTCAACCAGGGGAACGATCCTGACTTCGCCGCCCCAGGATTGGACTTCGTTTGCTCCCACGACGGTTTCGGGCTTGTAGTCCCCGCCCTTGACAAGAACGTCCGGTTGCACCGCAAGGATGAGCTCCAGCGGTGTGGACTCATCGAAGATCACCACGGCATCGACAGCGGCCAATGCAGCCAATACACGGGCGCGATCGCTCTGGCTCACAATCGGGCGAGTTGGTCCCTTGAGGCAACTCACCGACGCGTCGCTGTTAATGGCTACGATGAGGCGGTCGCCGCAATGGCGCGCCTGCTCGATCAGCGTAATGTGGCCAATGTGAAGCAAGTCGAAGCAGCCGTTGGTGAAGACGACGCGTTCGCTGTTGGCCTTCCACAGCGCGACACGCTTGACGAGCTCTTCACGTGTCAGGACGCGGTCTTCTGCATGAAGGGCGATCTGTGGACTCAACGCGGCGAGCAGCTCGTACTTTTCTACCGGGACGGTTCCGACCTTGCCCACCACGATGCCGCCCGCGATGTTCGCCAACTGCACAGCGGTCTCCGGCTGCAAGCCAGAGGCCAGGCTCAACGCGAGCACCGCTACGACGGTGTCGCCCGCACCGGATACATCGAAGACCTGGCGAGCCTGCGCAGGCGCTACAAGGCGATTGCCGGGGCGCACGAGAGCAATGCCTTTGTCACTCAAGGTTGCGGTGAGAAACTCGATGTCGAATGCTGTGACCATCGCCTCGGCCGCCGTCAGGACCGCATCGAGATCGGCAGGACTGAGGCGCGCCGCGCCTGCCAGCTCAACGAGATTTGGGCAGATGGTGGTGGCCCCGCGATAGAGCGAATAGTCGGAGCTTTTGGGATCGACGAGAACCGGAATGCCAAGCTTGCGTGCGACAGGAATAAGCGATTGGCAAACTATCGGCGTGATGACACCCTTGGCGTAATCGGAAAGAACGAGCGCGTGGGAGCCAGGCAGAAGCTCGAGTGCCTTTTTGAGTAGTCCGTCGATAGCCGCTTGCGCGATTGAACCGAGGCGCTCGAAGTCCAGACGCAGCATCTGCTGCCGTCCGCCCAGAATGCGGGTTTTGGTGATGGTGTCGAATCCATCGGAAACAATGAAGCAAGGTACGACACCGTTGCTGCGGAGACGTGCCTCGAGAATCCGCGCATTCTCGTCGCTCCCCGTGATGCCCACGACCGTAGTCTGAGCGCCGAGATGGGCCAGATTCATGGCCACGTTGGCCGCGCCGCCCGGCTTTTCATCCTGACGCATGCCGCGCACGACGGGCACGGGAGCTTCAGGCGAAATGCGGCCGACTTCTCCCCAGATGTATTTGTCGAGCATCACGTCGCCGACGACAAGCAGGCGTTTTCCGGCCCATTCGTCCTCGATTTCGTGGATGACACGATGCAATTGTCCGATCACGGCGCCCCCTTTCCGACGGCCCAGGGTAGATAGACGAAAGCGTAAGGCCGCGGATGGTTGTTGCTATCATAGCGGGGTGACGGACTCCACAGGCAGTGCATGGTCAGGCACCCTTCGTACAATTTTCCTTGATCGGGATGGCGTCCTGAACGAGAAATTGCCGGAAGGAAGTTACGTTCGGGCGTGGTCCGACTTCCATTTGTTGCCGGATGTGCCTGAGGCTATCGCGCGCTTGAACCGAGCCGGGCTACGGGTCATTGTGGTGTCGAATCAGCGCGGCATTGGCCTGGGACTCTACTCGGCGACGGACGTTGCGGCGATCCATACAAAGCTGCAAGGCGTGCTGAAGGCAAGCGGCGCACATATTGATGCCTTCTACTTCTGCCCACACGACGAAGAACAATGCAACTGCCGCAAGCCGTTGCCCGGCATGTTTGAGCAGGCGCAGCGCGACTTCCCGGACATTACCACATCCCCTAGTGCGATGATCGGCGATGGGCTTCCCGACATCGAATTCGGAAGGCAGCTTGGCATGCGGACGGTCTTTATCGAGGGCGACCCCGAAACGCAACGGCCGGGCGCGGAAAAGGCAGCGGCCATGGCGGATGGGCGATTTGCCTCGCTCGCGGATGCTGTGGAAGCGCTCCTGAAACAAGGCTGAAGTGGCCGATGCGATTGTTCCACGCCTCCAAATTGTTACCCGTGGAAGGACTGGCCGTCCGGGCAATCTGAGGCATCTGTCACAGGTGTCGGCGGGAAATTGCGAAGACATTGATGCGGGACCGCAATCGCGTCGGTTTGAGGTGTTGGCGGATGAGACGACCAGAGTCCAGCGCACTTCCACAGCCCGAACACTCACTTTCGACAGCAGCACTAACTAAGAGCTCATTGACGAGTCCTGCTTCGGTCAGCTGACAGCATGGGGGATCGGCCCCAGCGTCAGTAGGCGCGAAGATCCTGGATGGCTTTCAGGATCGTTGCCGGCTGCGGAAGAATGGCGTCTTCGAGCAACGGCTGGTAGGCCACGAAGGTGTCCATGGCGCCGATGCGGCGGACCGGCGCGTCAAGATCATCGAAGAGCTCGTCGGCGATGCGCGCGGCAATTTCAGCGCCATAGCCCCAACTGAGCATGTCTTCGTGGGCGACGATCACGCGGCTGGTTTTGCGCACCGATGTGGCAATGGCCTCCCAGTCATAAGGGCTGAGCGTGCGCAGATCGAGAATCTCGACGTCGATGCCGAACTCGCGTTGCGCTTTTTCCGCGGCCTGCAAGGCGCGAGGCACGACGGCTCCATAGGTCACGAGTGTGATGTGGCTGCCGGGACGAACGATCTTGGCTTTGCCAAAGGGAATTGCGTAGTCCGGACCGGGATAGGGCGCGCGGCCATAGGATTCGCGGTAGAGGCGCTTGTGTTCGAAGAAGAGGACCGGATCGTCGCAGCGGATTGCCGTGCGCAAGAGTCCGTTAGCATCGAGTGCATTCGAGGGGAAGACAACGCGGAGTCCCGGCGTGTGGGTGAAGAGGCTCTCGCCCGACTGCGAGTGATAAATCGCGCCGCCGGTGAGATAGCCGCCGATGGGCACGCGAATGACTACGGGCGAAGCCCACTCGCCGTTGGAACGCCAGCGCATGAGGGCAAGCTCATTGCGGATCTGGTGCATGGCCGGCCAGATGTAATCGAAGAACTGAATCTCGACAACCGGCTTGATGCCGCGCGTGGCATAGCCTACGGCGCGGCCGACAATGTTGGCCTCGGCCAGGGGCGAGTTGAAGACGCGCTCCGATCCATATGCCGTCTGCAGACCGGCAGTGAGCTTGAAGACACCGCCTTTTCCCTTCACTTCAGCGAGTGTGGACTCGCGGCTGGCGTCTGCCACATCTTCGCCGAAGACGACGATGCGCGGATCGCGGCGCATCTCGTCGTGCAGACAGGCATTGATGAGGTCGGCCATGGTGCGCGGAGCGTTCCCCTTGGCGCTGGCGGACTTGCCGGATTGCGTGGCGCCTTTGGCCGGTTCGGTAGCGATCGAAGCGCTGGTGGGATTCAAATCCTCAGAATAGACGTGGCGCGGAATGCTTGAGACAGGCGGGAGCGGCGCAGCAAGAGCGCGATCCGCGGCTTCGGCAACTTCGCGATCGAGCTGCTGCTCGAGGGCGTTGATTTCGTCGGCGCTGAGAATTCCCTCGCGGAGGAGACGCATCTGCATCTTGGCGATAGGATCGCGCATCGCGTCGGCTTCACGCTCGGCTGCAGAACGGTACAGCTTGTCGTCGTCCGAGAGCGAGTGGGAATAGGGACGAACGCAGTGGCCGTGCACAAAAGCAGGCCCGTGACCGGCGCGGCAATGTGCCGCAGCAGCCTGAAAGGCGCGCAGACAAACTTCGGCGTCGGTGCCGTCGATCTCGGCGAAATGGAAATTTGGGAAATTTGCGACGAGCTTGGAGATGTTTCCGCCGGGTGTATTGACCTCGACGGGCACGCTGATCGCGTAGCCGTTATCTTCAATGCAAAAGATGACGGGAAGCTTCTGGTTGGACGCGGTATTCAACGCCTCCCAAAACTCGCCCTGCGATGTGGAGCCTTCTCCCAGGCAAGTCAACGCGACTTCGTTGTCATTGAATTCCACGTTGCGAAAGGCGCGATAGTCACCTTCGACTTTTGCGGCGGCTTCGGGATGACGGCTGAAGTAGCGGCCTGCCTCGGCGCAACCCACGGCGTGAAGAACCTGGGTGGTGGTGGAAGACGATGTACTGACAATATGCAGAGGACGGCTGCTCCAATGCGCAGGCATCTGGCGGCCACCGCTAGCCGGATCGGTTGCGGCGCCGACGGCCTGGAGGAACATTTCTTCCGGTGTCACGCCCAACGCGAGGCACAACGCGCGATCGCGGTAATACGGAAAGAACCAGTCGTAGCCGGGACGGAGGGCGAGAGCAGCGCCGACCTGCAAAGCCTCGTGTCCCGCGCCCGAGACCTGGAAGAATGTCTTTTGCTGCCGTTTGAGGAGAATCTCGCGGTCATCGACGCGGCGAGAGAGAAACATCAACCGGTAGATTTCAATCAGCTGTTGAGGGGTAAGTTGGCCAGATTCGAGAGCTGCTCCCGGCACGCGAGCTGTGGAAACCGCAAGTCCCATTCGCCTTACTCCCAAAGGATGTTGCAAAGTCGAACAACTTAGATTGTATCAACCACTTTAGTCCTGAGTCGTGCGGCCGCCGAACAAGCGGTGAAAACGATTACGAGAGCCCCAACCTATCGGTGCTGTAGAGGAATCGGCTCAAATGACGGTCCGCCGACGAAGGAGGTGCTCATCTTTTCCTTCACATTTCGAGCTAGTTTCTCAATATCCACAATTTCGCGCAATTGCACCTGAGTAAGCTCGTTCTGGTTACTAGTTTCTATCTCGGAATTCAATTGCTTGGCGAGTTTTAACAGCTTCTCGGTATCGGAGACGAGGGATTTCTGCCGGTCCGCGTTCAGTGCTCGCATTTGCCTCGCCGCCAGAACGGGGTCCTTGTCGCCAAAGCCGTCATACAGGCCACGGGATTGTTGATTCATCGGATTGGGAATTGGTTGCTGGCTGGCGGGCTCTGCGGCCAATGAACCCAGGACCAAGACGATTAGCGACAAAAGCGTGCCGAGCGCATGCCTTCGAAACATGCCGGCCCACTTCTGCCCTCGCGGTGATTTCTGCACGTCCCACATCGTGTGCCGCCCCAGCAACCCTAGGAATGGGCGCCTTTCGATCCTCAACGTCTGATGGCGCCAGCCTAGCTGCCGCCCACGGTCAGCTTCATCTTTTCCCTTACGTTTCGGGCCAGCTTTTCGATCTCGTCGGCTTTGCGAACCACGCTGAGCGAGAGCATGTCCTTGTTCGTCTTATCGACTTCGGCCTTTAACGCCATTGCCAATGTCAGCAGTTTTGCGCTGTCATCGGAGAGTTGCTTCTTGCGCTCGACACTGGCGGCATCAAAGCTCTGTTGCTTTGCTTGCTGGTCGCGCATTTTGGTCTGGTCGTCTGCATCGGGCAAGCGTTTCGCTTGGGGAACAACGATGGGCTTTGTGACAGGATCGTTTGACTTTGCAGCACCCGTGAGGAGTGAAAGCGCCGCAAGCGAGAAAATTCCGGCGGCCAGCAGGAGCCTGGAACGGCGCGATACTAGAGCGAAATCAGGGTAACTGTGTCCTATCGAAATCCTTCCAGGTCGCTGCTCCTTGGGGTCACGTCGACTTGAGTCCTGCGGCTCCGGGATGCATCGACCCTGGTTTTGCTGTAGTCGCGCGGTGTTTGGTGAGCACGGTTGATGTTGAAGTTGGCGCAGCTGCATAGGGACCCCGAATTCGTCAGTTGGATGTCACATTGACCCGCCGTGAGGAAGCGGCGCTTGGACAGGGATGGGGAAGCCAGCGGCCCGTCTGCGGACAGTATAGATAGAAAAGGAGATTGATATGTGTGCATTTTTGGCTGCGTCTATGTCGGGTTGGCTCGCCCAAGGCACGTTCATGGGCAAGGTGCTGGACGAATGGGCGATCGATACCCAGGAATTTGTCCGCACCAAACTTCCCCATTTGGTTGTAGTTGCGATTATCGGCTTTGTTCTCAGTCGTTTGCTCAGCATCATTACGTCGAGGATGATTCGAATCGCGGAGGCGCACGCAGCCAGTCGTGGACGAATGGCGCAGGTCAAAACCTTGGCGGGAGTCATCCGTACCACTGGTCTTGCGGTCGTTGGCGCAATCGTCAGCCTGCAGTTTCTCGATGCGGTCGGTGTGAACCTCGCTCCCCTGCTGGCTTCGGCGGGGATCGCCGGAGTGGCTATCGGCCTGGCCGCTCAAAACATCGTGAAGGATATGTTGAACGGGACGCTGATTTTGATTGAGGACCAATTCAACGTAGGAGACGTGGTGACATTGGCTGGATTGACTGGAACGGTCGAATTGATGACGTTGCGCAAGACAACGGTGCGTGGAGGCGACGGGACGCTTTATGTAATTCCCAACTCGCAGATCACGACGGTGGCCAACCAGAGCGTGGACTATTCGGTGGCAACGATCAACGTGAGCGTGGACTTTTCAGTGAACCCGGACAAGGTGCTGGGATTGCTGTCGGGCATTGCGACGGACATCCGTACGAGCAAGGAGTATCGCGATCTATTTGTCGCGGACCCGCAGATTCTCGGGGTGGATTCGATGAAGGGATCGCAACTGATCTTTCCGGTGGTCTTCAAAACGAAGGCAACGCAGCAGTATGGGCCGGTACGTGAATTTCAACGACGTGTACGGATTGCGCTGGAAGAGAATCACATGCTGCCCGGCGATCCAAACCGGGTCTTCAATTCGTTTGTGGACAGCTCTGCAGGCCGCCATGGCACGGCCCCGTTCGCGACCACGGAACACGAGGCTCCGGCACCGAAGGATCCAACAACAATCAAGCCGCAGGAGACAAATCCGTTCACCGGCGAGAGCAGCTAAAGACAGGGACGAGGGACTAGGGAAGAGGGTTTAGTTTTCCGGGTGCAGGGAACGCAAAAGCTCTTCAGGATCGGCGATGGGCGGGAAACACGTACGTCCCCGGCAGACGAGAGCCCACGCTGAAGCGCCGGCGGGTGCGGGAGCTTGCAGCACGGTTTCTGCGAGGGCCGCAGGGAGGCTTTCGGCGACGAGTTGCTCGGGAGCCAGGCGAATGATCGTCTTGTTCACGGCAAAGCCCAGGGTAGCCGTTGTTTCGAGACGGTCTGCATCCTCGCCCGAACCAACGATGACCACCTGGATGGGATCAAGAAGCAGACGTTCGAGCGCGAGTCCATAGCTGCCGGCATAAAGGCCGAAGTGTTCGACGATGCCGGCAAAAGAGCCGAGCGTATCCTCCGCGATCTCCCGATATTCGGCGTGGCCGGAGAGAGTTTCGAGGCGGAGCAGCGCGGCAGCCGCGGTGGGATTGCCCGCAGGCGTCGGTGAGTCTTGCAGAGGTTTACGCCGAGCGCCCAATGCGCCGAGCGGAGCAGTTCCCTTCTCCGCCGCAGCCGCGTCGTAGAAAGCTCCGGCGGTGCGATCGTAGAAGCGCGCGATCATCGCGTCTGCCAGTTTGACGGCAGCATGATAAAAGCGCATCTCTCCGATGGCGAGCCAGCCATCGATGCAAGCGTGGACGGTGAATGCGTAGTCGTCGAGAGTGCCGGGCACACGATCCGGCAAGGCAACGCCGTCGGGATAGGCGATCACGTGATAGAGCGTCGCGTCGCCATCCCAGGCTTCAGCAAGCAGACGTGAAAGCGTAAGGAGGGCGAAATTGCGCGGACCTTCGATGCGAAGGACGCGGGCGGCGTCGATGTACGCAGTAATGGCCATGGCATTCCAGCCGGTGTAGAGCGTCCGGTCGATGAATGGCGTCGGACGCTCGCTGCGCGCGGCGAGAAGTTTGCGACCCGCCGACTCGATCAGCGACTGCACTTCGGCCGGGGGCTTTTGAATCTGGGCGGCCAGTTCCTCGATCGAGAACTTGCGATGGAGAACATTCCGCGCCGGGTTGTGGTGCATGTCGCCCAGTTCACCGATGTCCCAGTAAGGCTTGGCGACGTTCAGTTCGTCGAGGTTCAGCACCACGCGCGCTTCATCGAGGGTCCAGGTGAAGTAGTCGCCATCGTCGTCGAGATTGATGTCGGCATCCTGGGAGGCATAGAAGCCGCCGTGCTCGCGGTCGGTCATGACAGCGTCGAGCCAGGCCACAATCTCATTCGCAGTTTCGCGGAAGCCCTCCTGAACGAAGCTCTGGAAGCCATGCACGTAATTGCGCAAGAGTTCGGAGTTGTCATAGAGCATCTTTTCAAAGTGCGGAACGACCCAGCGCTCGTCGGTACTGTAGCGATGAAATCCACCGGCAATCTGGTCGTAGACGCCGCCACGCGCCATCTTTTCGAGAGTGACAGTGAAAGCCTCGTGGGCCGCGGTATTGCCTCGGTTGATAGACAGTTGCAGAAGCAGATCGAGAGCCGCCGGGTGAGGAAATTTGGGCTGCGAACCGAAGCCACCGTTGTGGGGATCGAACTGGGCGATGGCCGAATTTGCGATCTTGTCAACGAGGGTAAGAGACAGTTCGCCGCCACGGCCGGAGAAGCTTTCATTGTGCTCGATGGCTGCCATGACGCTGCTGGCCGATTCGAGCGCCTCGTCGCGGCGTTCGCGCCATACCTGGGCCATGGTGAGGAGAACGCGGCCAAATCCCGGACGGCCATAGCGATCGTCGCGGGGAAAGTACGTACCGCCGAAGTAGGGCCTGCCGTCGGGGGTGAGAAACGCCGTGAGCGGCCACCCGCCCTGGCCGGAAATTGCCGAGACAGCGGCCTGGTAGCGCGCGTCGACGTCAGGCCTCTCGTCGCGGTCGACCTTTACCGCGATAAAGTGCTCGTTGATGATGCGAGCCAACTCCGGATCTTCGTAGGACTCCCGGTCCATCACGTGGCACCAATGACACCAAACGGCGCCAATGTCGAGCAGGATGGGCTTATTCTCGGCCTGAGCCCGGGCGAACGGGATTTCGCTCCACGGATGCCACTGCACCGGCTGGTGGCGCGCCGAGCGGAGATAAGAAGACGCAGCGTGTTCAAGCTGGTTTGGGGCGGCGATCGTGGTGGCATTTTCCTGCATGCGGTAAGGATACATGGACATTTCGGATCGTGCTACCAAGCCGCAATTGGTACTTTGTTTTCGCGCTGGAGTCGACCAGGGCTGAGGCGAATACAACTAAGGCCGTTGGGCCAGCATCCAAAAAACACAGTATTTATCAGGTCTGAGCGACTGTTTCTCCATGGTTTGCGGGGAAACAGATCGCACAATCGCCCTGCGAATCGATCGATTCCGCTGGCCGCGGGTCTCGCTGTGATTGGGAGCGCAGCTCCATGGACGAAATGAACGCCGGAACCATTGACCCTGATGTGAGAAAGCCCAGCGCACTCGCGTCCCCCCGGATGGCCGAACTTGTCCGAACCTTCGACTGGGGGACGACCCCCCTGGGGCCAATGGAAGATTGGCCTGACGGACTCAAGAACACCGTCCGCATTTTGCTCACGTCGCGATTTTCCATGTGGATGGCGTGGGGTCCGGAATTGACCTTTCTGTACAACGACTCCTATGCCAGAACAACGTTAGGCAAGAAACATCCCTCGGCTTTGGGCAAGCCAGCGTCCGAGGTATGGAGCGAGATCTGGAAGGATATCGGTCCGCGCATTCGCCGCGTGATGGACACCGGTGAGGCTTCCTGGGATGAGACGCTCATGCTGTTCCTGGAGCGCAGCGGCTTCACCGAAGAGACCTATCACACCTTTTCGTATAGCCCTCTCGATGGCCCCGACGGCAACATTGCCGGCATGCTTTGCGTTGTCATTGAGGACACGGTGCGTGTCATTGGCGAGAGGCAGCTTGCAGCCTTGAGCGCATTGTCGGCCGAGCTAGCCAGCGCCATTTCGAAGCAGGATGTATTTGCCGCGATTGAACGCGGGCTTGCGGACCAGAGAGACATGCCCTGTACGCTCACCTACCTCCTGAATGAGGAAGGCACGCACCTCCATTTGGCAGCACGGACGGGCGTAGACACCTCGCACCCTGCTGCGGCGATCACAATCGATTTGGAAATGGAACCCGCGGCGTGGCCGATTCGCGATGTGCTGAGGACCGCTCGCGCCATCACAGTGGAGAACCTACTGGAGCAGTTCCCCGATTTGCCCACCGGCTGCTGGGACAGGCCGCCTTCTCGCGCGCGGCTGGTGCCAATCGCACGCCAGGGACAGGAGAAGCCGGTCGGCGTCTTCATCACCGCGCTCAATCCCTATCGGGAATTTGATTCGTTCTATGGAGAGTTCCTGGATCTCATTGCCGGCCAAATCGCAGCGAGCATCACCAACGCCCAGGCGTATGAAGAGGAACGAAAGCGCGCGGAGAGCCTGGCCGCCTTGGATCGTGCGAAAACGGCATTCTTCAGCAATGTAAGCCACGAGTTGCGCACGCCGCTGACTTTGATTCTCGGTCCGATCGAGGATGCACTGACGGCGCAAGCGCCGCCATCGCTCGCGTCGGTCGAGATGATGCAGCGGAACGCACAGCGGCTGCTGAAGCTGGTAAACGGGCTGCTCGACTTTGTGCGCATCGAAGTGGGCCGAGCGCACGCATCGTTTGAAGCGACCGATCTCTCCCTGCTGACCGCCAACATCGCCAGTGTCTTTCGTTCCGCGGTGGAGCGCGCCGGGCTCAAGCTCATCGTGGAATGCCCGCACCTTGCGGAACCTGTCTATGTAGACCGGGAGATGTGGGAGAAGATCGAACTCAACCTGTTATCGAATGCGCTGAAGTCGACATTCGAAGGCGAGATCCGGGTCTGCCTTGCTGAATCCGAAGGCAAGATCCTCTTCACGGTCTCGGATACAGGGACCGGGATTCCCGAAAGAGACCAAGCTCACCTGTTTGAGCGCTTCCAGCGCATAGAAGGGGCGCGCAGACGGAGTCACGAAGGGAGCGGCATCGGACTGGCCCTGGTGCGCGAGCTCGTGGAGATGCACGGCGGCGAGATCCAAGTCGAAAGCGAGATGGGCCGTGGGTCGATGTTCACAGTTGCGCTTCCCCGCGGGCACACGCACCTGCCGCAGAATCAACTCGCGACCGCGACGCCGAAGCCCGCAATCGTGCAGGATTCCGCGATGGCGTATGTGCAGGAAGCGCTGGGATGGCTGCCAAGGAAAGATCAAATTGATCGGCAGAACGGCTGTGTATGGAATGAAGCCGGCGGACTGCCAGCGGAAGGTGTCGATCCGGCAGATCGAAAACCTGAGATCCTGTTTGCCGACGACAACGCCGATATGCGCGAGTATGTGATCGGCCTGCTCGGCGGTCGTTATCAGGTACGTCCCGTGGAGACCGGAAAACAGGCGCTGGAAGAGGCGAATCGACGGAGACCCGACCTGGTACTGACCGATGTGATGATGCCGGACATGGATGGCTTCGCGCTGCTCGATGCCCTGCGGAGGAATCCGGAAACCCGGACTGTTCCCGTGATTATGCTGTCGGCGAGGGCCGGAGAAGAGGCGGGGATTGAGGGCCTCGAAGCAGGCGCCGACGACTATTTGACCAAACCTTTCTCGGCGCGGGAACTCATCGCCCGTGTGGACGCGCAATTGAAGATGGCGCAGCTGCGCCGCGAGGCGCTCGAACAGGAAGCGGCTCTCACCCGTGAAATCAACAAGACCAGGCAGTTTGCCTGGGAAGCATTGGAGTTCATCCCGGAAGCATTCTGCACGTTCGACCGCGAATTCCGCGTCACCTATATGAATCGAACAGCGACGGCAATTGCGAAACGATCGGGAGTGCCGCACATTGGCAAGAGCTTATGGGAGCTCTATCCAATGTTAGTCGGAACTGTTGTTGAAGCTAATTTTCGCAAGGCAATGGACGAGCGAGTCCCCGTCGATTTCGAGCAGTATTTTGCCGGCGACGGAGCGGAATCCTGGTTCAAATTCCTGATTTACCCACAGCCTGGAGACGGAATCATTCTTTATTTGCGCGACACAACCAGCACGCAAAGAACGGAGCAGGCATTACGTGGCTCGGAACAACTGGCCACAGCCGGGCGGTTGGCTGCGAGCATTGCCCACGAGATCAACAATCCCCTTGAGGCAGTGACAAACCTGCTCTTCCTGGCCAAGATGGATGAGGCACTCGGAGACAGTACGCGAAACCTTTTGGATGTCGCCGACCGTGAGTTGCAACGCCTTTCCCACATTGCTGCACGCAGCCTCAAGTTCTACCGGCAGCGGACGGCTCCCACGCCTACATCGCTGGAAGAGCTGATTGAATCGGTACTTTTCTTCAACGAGCCGGATCTGAAGTCCAGGAGAATTCGGCTGGAACGGCGGCACAGGCGGGCGGGGCCAGTGCTCTGCTTGCCAGGCGAAATACAACAGGTCATCACAAACCTGATCAGCAATGCGCTCGATGCATTGCCGGCAAACGGGAGACTAATCGTGGGGGTTCGTCCGGCAACCGATCGCGCAGGGCGCAACGGTGTCTCTGTCACGGTGGCCGACGGCGGGCATGGGATGAAGCCGGCCACGCTCGAACGTCTTTTCCATCCATTCGTGACCACGAAGGGGGACGCCGGGACAGGGCTTGGTTTGTGGGTTTCAAAAGGGATCCTCGACAAGCACCAGTCGAAGATCACGGTTCGAAGCAAGGTCGAACGCGGCACAGTCTTCCGGCTTTTTCTTCCTTTGGACACCACGGTCGATCCGACAGGCGCGCCGATCAACTGAACGCACGCGCACGCACAAAGATTCCGGCTCGCAAACGCCCTTCACGCTGAGGTTCTGAAGCCTTCCCGGCCCTAATTCTTTTCGAGTTCCGCTTCGATAGAGGCGACGAACTCGGGCGCGTCGGGAGCCGTGTCCGGCGAGAAGCGCTTCACGACTTTGCCGGAGCGGCTGACGATGAACTTCTCGAAGTTCCAAAGAATCTCCGGTTCAGGATTGGTCTCGATCCCATACCCATGCAGCTTTTGAGCGAAGGGAACTTCGCTGAGGCTGATCGCTTTCGGTTGAGCGTCGATGAGGGCCGCGTATAAGGGGTGTTTGTCCGCGCCAACGACGTTGATCTTGCTAAACATGGGGAATTTGACGCCGAAGTTGGCCGTGCAGAAGGTCTGGATTTCCTCGTCGGAGCCCGGCTCCTGGCTCTTGAAGTTATTGGCCGGGAATCCAGCGATGACAAGGCCGCGGCCCTTGTATTGCTCGTATAGATTTTCCAGGCCTTCATACTGTGGCGTGAGCCCGCACTTCGAAGCCACGTTCACCACCAGAAGAACTTTTCCTTTGAATTCGGCGAGAGAAGCTTCGTCGCCCGAGATTTTGCGAACGGGGATGTCATAAATTGAAGCGGTCATGATGTCTCCTTGATGAGGCATTCCTTTGTGAAGTGTGATGGCAGCGATAAGTCAGGCCAATAACTGCCTGGCGACTTTGATGTAGAGCTCGACGGCCTCGAGCAATTCCTTCTTTGCCAGCTTTTCAAATGGGGTGTGCGCGACATGGATGGAGCCGGGCCCCAGCAGCAGCGGCTCGCCCCAGTTCGAGAGCTTGGGGATATCGGTCGTGAACTTCGCGATCATCGTGGGAAGACCATCGACCGCCCGCATGCGAACAAAGGGAATTTCGAGCGTGAAATCAACTTCGGCCAGTCCGGCAGCGGCCTGGAGAATTGCCGCCCGAACGGGAGCCGAGTCTCCCACGAGGCGGACCATGATCTGAGCCTCGGCCTTGTCGGCGATGACATTGGGTGCGTGCCCGCCTTGAATCTGGCCTACGTTCAGCGTGCTCGGACCCACGTCTTCGGTTACAGGGAATTCGATCTCCAGCACTTTTGCCAGCGCTTTTACCAGTTTGTGAATCGCACTTTCTCCCAGCTCGGGATAGGCGGAATGCGCCATCGTCCCCGCGGAACGAAGCACGGCGCGCAACGCTCCCTTCGAGGCTAGCGCCAGGCGGTTATCTGTCGGCTCGCCGTTAATGAGGAAGCGGCTCCCCTTGGGTGACTGGTTGGCGAGAATCGCGCCGGCGGAGTCGCGCTCCTCTCCTGAAACAAACAGCAAACCGATCCGCAATCCCGCCGCGCGCAGTCTCTCCGCGGCCGCAATCTGTGCGGCGACGATCCCTTTGGCGTCCGAAACTCCACGGCCATACAGGAAGTCCGCGTCCTCGGTGCATGGGATGTAGGGGGGGACGGTGTCCAGATGCGTGGAAAAAACAAGATCGGGTGTTTGGCCTGGGAGGTCCGCGTAGACGTTCCACCGGGCGCCTCCGGCCGCGCTTTCCGGCGGCTGTGGCACCGGCGTTTTTTCCACATGCCATCCGCGCCCGGCGAGAAAGTCTGCCAGAAAATCCCCCACCGGCCCTTCGTGATATGTCGTCGATTCGATCTCAGCCAAATCGCGGGTAAGCCGGATTGGATCCAACGGCGGGGCAGCAGACATATTGCTGCCAGAATACCTTACGGGCCAAGGATGGTATTTTTCTCCGGACGAACGCGCTTCCTGACCACGGATCGCGTCCCGCCGCGCTCCTGCTTGAGCGATTTACTCCAGTATGAAAGCAGGGTTTATGCTGGATCAATCTGCGCGTAGAATGATTTGTGGAATGATCTCCACATCCATACCCGCGTCTCCGGCAAACCAAGCCGGGAATGCGACATTGCGGAGCTTGACGATCATGGGCCCTGCCGGCAGGCTGGAGGCACTTCTGAACAACGGAGCCGCCGACGCGCCATTCGCCGCAGTAGTTTGCCACCCACACCCCAAGGGCGGCGGCGACCTGCATAACAAGGTGGTCTATCACGCCATGAAGGCGCTCAACGCGCCGGAGTTCGGGCTGGGCTGGCCGGTGTTGCGTTTCAACTTTCGCGGCACCGGACTGAGCGAGGGCTCGCACGATGGCGAAGCGGAAGCGGGAGACGTTCTGGCTGCGCTCGGCTGGATTGAAAACGAATTCAAGCGACCTGTCGTTGTGGTTGGATTCAGTTTCGGAGCGGTCATGACATTGCTTGCTTGTTGCGGCGATGTCAAGGGGCCGCGAGCGCGGAAAAATCTGCGCGCTTTGGTGGCTTTGGGTCTCCCGACGCGCGCGGAGGGCCGAAACTATCGCCATTCCTTTTTTTCTGACTGTTCCCTTCCAAAATTGTTTCTGAGCGGCGATCGCGACCAGTTCGCTCCAGCCGCGGATTTAAAACGTGTGGCCGCCACCACGGTCGAACCCAAAAAGTTGGTGCTCCTACCGGGCGCCGATCACTTTTTTGCAGGCCAGCTTGACGCGATGCAAAACGAACTCGCCAGCTGGCTCAAGGAGCAATTGCTGTGACGCCCGTGAGTGACACCGCACTTGATTCATTACATGCCGAGGCCGCAGAAATCTTTACCGGCGCGTTAGAGGCCTGCAATATCGAATCGGCCTTCGACAGGCGGCTTCGATTCGAAGGGAACACCGTGAGACGCCTGATCCCGGACGGCAGTGGCCCCGACACGATCAGCTTATCCAAGTACAAACGCATTTTCGTGATTGCACTGGGGAAGGCAGCCGCGCCCATGCTTGAGGTCCTGCTGGACCGGATGAAGCGGCGCAATGGATTGCGCGGCATCTGCTGTTCGAAGTATTTGCCCAAAAAGCGGAACTGGCGCTTTCGTTACTTCGAAGGCGGACATCCGGTTCCCAATGAGGAGTCGTTCGACGCGGCCCGGGCGACGCTTGCGATGCTGAAGAAGGCGAAGAAGGATACGCTGATTTTCTTTCTGATCTCGGGCGGCGGTTCGGCGATGTTCGACCTTCCTTTGGATTCGCAGATAGGGCTGGAGGAAACGATTGCATTTCACCAGGCTCTCCTGGCCTCCGGAGCTCCGATCAACGAGATCAATACGCTGCGCAAACATTTTTCCTTAGTGAAGGGCGGACGGCTGGCGATTGCCGCTCCAGAGGCCATGAAAGTTTCGCTGCTCCTGCCGGACGTCCCCTTGCGCGCGCTGGATGCCTTGTCTTCAGGTCCCACATCGCCCGACCACTCGACGGTCGCGGATGTACGCGACGTTCTGAAGAAATATGACCTGGCGCCGAAGCTTCCCTCCTCCGTCCGTGCTTTTTTTGAACGCGGAGACTTGCCGGAATCGCCCGGGAATAAGGACTGGCGGCAGAGCTTTCTTCCCAAGGTGCCGAGTTTGATCGCCTCCAATGTGCGCACATTTACCGGTGCGGAAGCGATGTCCGGGGAACTTGACGCATTTCGCGACTCTGTTTTTGAGCTTTTGCTTTCAAGCCACGACCTGGTTGAGTCGGCGCGGGCGCTTGCGGAAAAGGCCGGTTTTTTTGTCGCCGTGGATAACTCCTGCGACGATTGGGACTATGCTGAAGCTGCTCGTTATCTGCTGGAGCGCTTTCATGAAATGCGTGGGTCGCATAAGCGCTTTTGCCTGATCTCGGTCGGCGAAGTGACGGTCACGTTGAACCGCGCTCCCGGAGCGGGAGGCCGGAACCAGCAGTTTGCCCTGCAATGCGCCTTGGACCTGGCACGTCACCCCGGTGAGTTGATCACAGTTCTAAGCGCGGGCTCCGATGGCATCGACGGCAATACGAGAAGCGCGGGAGCCATCGCCGACACAACAACGGTGGAACGCGCGCGGGCATTTGGATTTAATCCGGAGGAGTCGTTGCAGGCATTCAATGCGTGTCCGTTGTTTACCTCTCTGGGAGATGCGATCGTTACCGGGCCCACCGGCCAGAATCTGCGCGATCTCCGATTGCTGATGGCAGATCACGCTTAATTTGAGGAAGACGATGTGGTGTCGAATGCTGCCCTATATGACTCGTTCGCGGTATGGCGGGATTCGGGCCGATAATGTAACTTGCTGTTCATTTCTACTTTAGGATTAGCACGTGGCAAGAAAAGGGGCGCGCAAGCCCGTAGATAAAACACCGGATATTCGTGCCGTGGCCGCAATGGCAAAGGTGTCGATTGCGACGGTCTCCAGGACGATCAATGGCTCTCCTCTGGTAAGCGACAGGCTGTCCAAACGGGTGTGGCATGCCATTGAACAGCTGAATTACTTTCCCAACTCCCACGCGCGCAGCCTGGTCTCGGGTCGAAGCCGCATTCTCGGGATTATCGTCGAGAACATTACCAATCCCTTTTTCCCGGAATTGATCCAGTGCTTCGAAGAAATCGCCGTGGCGCACGGCTACGAGATCCTGGTCAGTTCGTCGAACAGCGATCCGGCGGTCTTGACAACCTGCGTGCGGCGCATGATCGAGCGCAAGGTCGAGGGAGTGGCGATGCTGACCTTCGGCGAAGAGGAACCCGTTCTCGATCAGCTGGCATTTCACGAGATCCCGATCGTGCTTGCCGAGTTTCGCCTCGAGGACCCAAAGGCGAGCACCATTCTGCTCGACTATGCTACGGGCATTCGCGCCGCGGTAGACCACCTGTCTGAGCTGGGGCATAAAAAGATCGCTTATCTCGCGGGACCGCACAAAATCCATTCGGCCATGACGCGCGAGAACGATTTCAGGACGGCCATGGAGGCTGTGGGTCTTCCGATTCAGAAGAAATGGATCATCGAGTGCGACCACACCCTGAAAGGCGGCGTGGCGGGATTCGATCGCCTGCAAGCGCTCGCTGCAGGGCCCACCGCGATTCTCTGCTCGAACGATATGACGGCGATCGGTGTCCTGCGCGCCGCCTATTTGAAGGGATTGCGCGTGCCCCACGATCTGTCGGTGGTTGGACTGGACGATATCGATTTTGCGGAATTTACACTACCGCCGCTGACCACCATCCGCCTTTCGCGGGGCGATTTGGCACGCGCCGCCTTCGAGGCGCTTCGCCAGCAGGCCGAAGAGTCTTCGATCTCCCATATCCAGCGGGAGTTCCTGGTTTCAACGAGCCTTGTGCTGCGCGGCTCTACCGCGGCGCCGCCGGCAGGGGCTTAGTCGCGTTCTCCAATTTGTGTGTGGCATTTTGAATGTCGAGCACAGTGGCTTTTTCTTCCACCCCACAAGGGCCTGAAAGCTGGGGAGAATGAATGCGTCCACACCGCGAGCCGAAGGACCCACCGTATAAGAGTGAACAGCGCGTACCCTTTGACATTCCCTAGCATTTGGGACTGTACGGCGGGAAAGAGCGGTATTGTCCGATCTGGGCGGGTCGGACGGCCTCGGTGATCTGGCCGTTCTTTTCATCTTCACACCTTCGTTTTCCACCCTCGTTGCGCATCTAAGAGAATCGAGCTGAAGGATTTGGCTCACTGGCATTGTGGCGAATGCTCAATGATTAGGAGCAATTCCATGGAAACTGCTACTCTTCCCGGGATCGATCTAAATGTCTCGCGGATCGGGCTCGGCACTTGGGCCATTGGTGGCTGGAAGTGGGGCGGCGCCGACGACCGCGAATCCATCCGCACCATCCACGCGGCGCTGGACAAGGGAATTAACCTTTTCGATAGTGCGCCCGTCTATGGCTTTGGCCACTCCGAAGAAATTGTCGGCCAAGCCATAACGCAGCTTGGCTGTCGAGACAAAGTAATCATTGCCACCAAGGTCGGCCTTCAGTGGTCGAAGGGACTGGTGCTCCGCAATGCGTCCCGCGCGCGAATTCTGAAGGAAGTAGACGATTCCTTGCGCCGCCTGCAAACAAGTTATATCGATATCTACCAAGTGCACTGGCCCGATCCCCGCATTCCCGTCGAAGAGACCGCAGAAGCGATGAATCAGCTGTACCGCGAAGGCAAGATTCGCGCCATCGGCGTGAGCAACTATTCCCCCGCCGATATGGAGCGGTTCCGTTCGGTTGCACCCCTGCACTTAGATCAACCTCCGTATAACCTTTTTGAACGTCAAAGCGAAGGTGATGTGCTTCCTTACCTCCGCGAAAATAACATCGTTGCACTCACGTACGGCTGTCTTTGTCGCGGCTTGCTCAGCGGAAGGACGAGCGCGGACACGGTGTTTCGGGGTGATGACCTGCGCAAAACCGATCTCAAGTTCCAACCGCCCGCAAATGCTCAGTATTTGAGAGCCGTGGAACGCCTCGACCAGTTCGCTCAGGAGCATCACGGCAAGCGGGTGCTGGATCTTGCCGTGCGATGGGTGCTCGATCAGCCGGGAGTGACGGTGGCTCTTTGGGGCGCGCGCCGTCCTGCGCAGATATCGACCGTGGACAGCATCGAAGGATGGAAGCTTGATGCAAGCGCTTTGAGCGAGATTGACAGGATTTTACGGGAGACGATCCTCAATCCCGTCGGGGCGGGATCAATGGTGCCGATGTCCTGGCCGGCAAAGCAGAAGAACGATGCACAAGAGGTCGCATCAATGTCCCTAAACGCTGCCTAACTGCAAATTAGCTGACGTGCCTTCGCTTTATGACAATTAGAGAACAGCTGCGTGGCTTCCGGTTTTCAGCACGACAAACTAGCAAGGGGGCCGAATTTCGCTGGACGTGCCTCCCGCCGCGGGGACGTAGCACTTGAGCGTGTAATCCATCACCATTCTGTCGGCATTGAAACGCCAGCCCAAAGTGCGAATGGTGCGTTTCATGCGCTTGATCCAACCGCGCGGCAAGCCGTCGCGATCGCGCTGGTAGAAGAGAGGAATCAGTTCATCCTTCAGCACGCGGTACAAATCTTCTCCATCGCGGCTGTCGTGTACGTCCATGTTGGAGTGGGTTCTGCCCGTGCCAATGGCGAATCCGTTGAAGCCGTCGTAGGCTTCGGCCCACCAGCCATCCAACACCGAGAGATTCAATCCGCCATTGAGCACGACCTTTTGGCCGCTCGTGCCGGAGGCCTCCAGCGGACGGCGCGGGTTGTTGAGCCACACGTCGACGCCTTGTACAAGAAAGCGACCAACGTTGATGTCGTAGTCCTCGACGAAGACGAATTTGTCGGAGAATTCAGAGCTGCGCATTAATTCGGCGATCTGTTGCAGGACTCTTTTGCCTGGTTCATCGTGCGGGTGAGCCTTTCCGGCAAACACGAATTGGACCGGGCGCTTGGGATCGTTGACCATCGAGGCCAGACGCCGAATATCCGCCAGAATCAGATTCGCGCGCTTGTAAGTCGCAAAGCGACGGGCGAAGCCGATGGTGAGCGCATCTGGCGAGAGCAGTTTGCTCAGTTTCTGCAAGGTCTCCTGGGCCTCTCCACGGCGTTCCGCTTGTTCACAGGCGCGGCGACGCACGAACTCGATCAAGCGCGATTTCAGCGACAGGTGCGTCTCCCAGAGCTCACCATCGTCGACGGTTTCAATGCCCTCCCAGGTTCGCGCCGCGCCACTCTTCCCTTGCCAGCCAACGCCAAGGTGGCGGTCGTAGAGACGGCACATCTGGGGAGCGAGCCACGACGGCACATGGACTCCGTTGGTGATGTGGCCGATGGGCACGGCATCCTGCGGTTTGTCGGGATAGAGGGCCCACCACATCGCGCGGGAGACTTCACCATGCAGCGAAGAAACGGCATTGGCGCGTCGCGAAAGCTTGAGCCCCAGGACGGTCATACAGAATTGTTCCTGATAGTCATTGGAGGCCACGCGGCCAAAGCCCATCAGGTTGTCGTGCGAGAGTCCGAGTTGGTCGCGCAGAGGCCCCAAATGCTCTTCGATCAGATCGGCATTGAATCGATCGTGACCGGCGGGCACCGGAGTATGCGTGGTGAAGATGACTTCGCGCGGAATCTGACTTGCAGCGGTCACAAAGTCAACGCCCTCATCCTGCATACGGCTGCGAATCGCTTCAAGAACCGCGAAGCCGCTGTGGCCTTCGTTCAGGTGGAGCACTCCGGGCGAAATGCCCATGGCTCTGAGCGCGCGAAAGCCGCCCACGCCCAGCAGAAGTTCCTGGCGGATGCGCGTGCGCCCATCGCCCCCATAGAGGCGCGAGGTGAGATCGCGATCTTCCGGTGCATTTCCTTCCACATTCGAGTCCAGCAGCAGGAGATCGCAACGCCCGACCTTTGCTCGCCAGACCTTCGCGCGGATCGAGACACCGCGAGTTTGAATCTCCACGACCACCGGTTCGCCGTTCGATCCAATCGCAGGCTGGATGGGACATTGGTTCACGTCGGTATGAACATACTCTTCCTGCTGCCAGCCGCTGCGGTCGAGACGCTGCAGGAAATACCCCTGACCGTAGAACAGGCCGATGCCGACCAGGGGAATGTCGAGATCGGACGCGCTCTTGATATGGTCTCCGGCCAGAACGCCAAGCCCGCCGGAATAGATCGGCAGCGACTCGTGCAACCCGAATTCCGCGGAAAAATAAGCGACCGGACGCGGCCGCAACACTCCGGCATGCTCAGCGCCCCAAGTGGCGTCAGCGTTCATGTATTCCTGCTGGCGGCGATAGACATAGTTGATACGGCTGTGCAGGGACAACTCCGCGGCACGGCGTTCGATCTCGGTCAGGGGCAGTTCATTTAACAGCGCGATGGGGTTCTGATTCAGTTCGCGCCAGCGTGTGGGATTGAGATCGCGGAAAAGCGCCACGCATTCGTGGTCCCAGCACCACCACAAATTGCGCGCCAGCGACCAAAGGCGCTCCTGTGCTGGAGCGATGAATCGATCGAGTGTACGCGCCTCGCTGACCACGGGAGCGACTTCGCCCGCCGCCTCCGCGAGCATGCGAATCTCATCTTCGCGAAAAACCCTGGCCTCCTTGGTCTGCACGATCAGCACGCCTTGCAGAATGCCGCGATCGACCAGCGGGACGCCAAGGAACGACAGGTACTCCTCTTCTCCCGATTCCTTGAAATATTTAAAGCGGGGATGATTACGCACGTCGGCAACTGCCACCGGAACGACCTGCTCCGCAACCAGGCCAGTAAGGCCCTCGTTGATCGGCATGCGCAGAGTTCCAATGCAGCGCGGATGCAACCCGAGTGTCGCAGCCAGCACAAGATTCGAGCGATCGGGCTCCAGCAGATAGGCAGAGCAAACATCTGTATGGAATCGCGTCGCGATCAATGCCACCACGTTCAAGAGGGTGTCGGCAGGCTTGCCGCCATCCTGAGTGAGGCTCGTAATCTCCTCCAAGGTCAAGACACGACTGGCATCGGTTGCTTCGTAAGACTGGGTCATACGCATCCCTCGCACTTAGAGCGAATTCAGAATCCGTGCTTCGACACTTCTTCAAAATCCCAGAAGGGATAAAGAGATGCAATCAGTCAAGAGACCGGCAAAAGAATGAGTTGAAGCAGCTTTCCTGGGGGGAACGGCACATCCGCTAATGACTTTTACGAGATAAATTAGACGATACCATCGCTCTGCCGCAGCGGCCAAACAAATCTTGGACGGTTTGATTTGGCCGTCGAGATTTTATGCTGGATGCCCAGGTTCTTCCATTTGGGCTGCACGCCTGCGCCTTCCACTCAACAAATAGATAGCCGCACGCAACTCGAGAAGCGGATCAGCTGACGGCTCGATTCCATCTACTCTGGGAATCGGATCGAAGATGATGTGCTTTTGCTGGGCAAGGTTGTTGGGCATCGGCTCGGTGACTTCGAGGGTTCCCAAATTGAAGATCGCGCGCGACTCCGGCCAGTGCTTGGTTGCGTCGTCGACGATATCGCCAGCCTCCGCAAGCTGCACCAGGAGCCGGAACTGAACAGCCGTCTTCTTCAGGCGATCCATGATCTCTTCGAAGTGGTAGTCGGGCGAAAGGCGCGCCACGGCTTCGTCGGCAAGATAGTCGTTTCCGGCGACAGGAACGATGCGGTAGCGTCCAAACCGCGTTTGTCCCTGGGCATTCGTAAAAGCGAAGGCGGTCACGCCAAAGTACGTCTCCCGCGCAAAACTCGATGGGAAGGGTTTGGGCGCCTGTACAAAAGCCAGCGCGGCCGGGTGCCCTCCCAGAAACGTTTCGACCGGCTTGGGCGAAGGGACGTCAGGACCACTGGCGGCGACAGCTCTCAGAAACTCCAGAAACTCGTAACCATCGCGAGTCGGGAACCCGTCGGTTGAATGGCTCACGATGTCGGTATGCGCGTGCTCCGCGAGATTGAAACGGATGGCCAGACCGCGAGGGTTGGCATCCGGCACGCCATCGGGAATCTGGGGAAGACCGGTGGAGTTGGAGAAGCGGATAGTGATGGGCGTCGATGCGCGTACAACATGCGGAGCCCGGGTGAGGCCTTGCGCTCCGGCTGCGGGTGTAAAGGTGCCGGTGAGTAACAAGCCCTTCGCATGGGCCGCGCGAAAGCCGGGATGGATTCCGAAAAGCTGGTCGAATTGTTGCAACAGATCGTTGGCAAGAGCGACGATGCGTTCATCCTGCGGCAATGGCATTTGGGGAACCTCTCAATGCTTGCAGTTTAATGGAGGAAGTCAGGCCGGTTTGTCCACAGGGACCGAAAATCGTCCAATACCGGAGGGGCAGGAGGGTGCGAGCCTATTGCTCGACGAGATTGCCCTCGCGCATGGCAACGACTTCTTCTCGCGTCTGGTCAGCGGCGATGCGGCGATGCGCATAGATGTGCGGCTCGCCGAAGCGGATTTCGGCGGTGAAATCCGGGGTTCTCAGTGCCTTCCAGAGATGCGGGAGGAAGGCTTCATCGCCAAACCAGCAAAGGTCGCGTTCCTCCGCGCCCTCGGCAAGAATGTAGCGAACGGACGCAGCCGTGATCGGGGCTCGCGCCAGAATCGCGGGTTCAAACAGGCGCGAGCGGAAGCGCAGGACGGAGCTGCCGTCGGTGCTTGTTCCCTCCGGGAAGAAGAGGGTTGGAATGGGGAGCGCAAGGCGTTCGCCGATTTCGTTTGCGACATTCTCCGCGCTGGCAAGGCTGGAGCGATCGACAAACATCGTGCCGCCGGCAAGTGCCGCCTTTCCAAAGTAGGGCCACCTGCTGATCTCGGCTTTGGACACGAAGAAGCACTTCATCGCCGCCGAGAAGATGGCGATGTCGAGATAACTGAGGTGGTTTGCGACGACAATGCCTCTCTGCGGAATTTCGCCTTCGACCCGGTAATGGATTCCCAGGCTCGCCAGGGCTGTACGTCCGGCAAACTGCATCCATTCCGCACGCTGCTCAAGCGTGAGGGGACCGCGCAGGCGCGTAGCCCAGTAACGAAGAAACATGATTGTCAGGGTGCATCCCAGCGCCACAGCGCGCCGGATAGCGCGGAGGTTCAAGAGGTGAGCGGCGCCAGGAAGTGATTCCGCGCAGAGGACGAAAGCATCTTGAGATCGAGCAGGGTGAGGAAATCGATGGTGCCAAACTCGCGGTCCCACGCCGGGGGTGCGCAAATGCGTGCCCCGATGGCGAGATACGTGCGGAGCAACTTGGGAACCTTGGGAAGAACCGGCAACGAAGAATCATCTTGGCGGGGTGACGGCTGTGCGTCTGCACCCTCCTGCTCGATGGGACAGGCATACGCCGCGGTCGGCTCGGTCGCAAACTCCGGCGGGACCAGGTAGTGGTCCAGCTGGTGATACATCTGCCATCCTTCGCTCGGATCCTTGGAATTGAACGAGGAGCAGCCGATCAGATAGCGCAGTCCCATGTCAGTAGCATACTGTGCGATACCCCTCCAAAGCAGTGTCAGCACCTCGGGCGTGCGGTGTTCCCGATCAATCGAGGCGCGCCCCAATTCAAGAATGCCTGCGCGCAGTGCTTCGTACGGAGCGAAGTGGAATTCCTGTTCGGAGTAATAGCCGAGATTCGAAGCGGCCGTCTGTCCGGATTGCATCCGGTAAGTGCCCACGATGCGGCGGGTGGCCTTATCTTCGACCAATAAGTGTTCGCAGAATAAGTCGAACTGATCGGTATCCAGTCCGGTCTGGTAAGAGCTTTCGAGCCCTTCACCCATCTCGATATTGAATACTTTGAAGCGAAGGCGGCAGGCAGCGTCCCGATCTTCAAACGATTCCGCGAGTCTTAGCCGGTACTTACCGACCTCCGCATGGATGCGGGGCTTCGAAGGTGCAGGGACCGAGCCCGTCAGTAATACTGATTGAGGGATTTCCACCACTTCGGTGGAACCGGGTGATTGAACGAACGGAAAACTCTGCCCAGCGCGCGTAATCACGGGAGTAGTATCCGCCGAGAATTGTAAGAGGAAAGTGAAATTGGCGCAAATACGTTGCAAATACTTTGTTCCAGCAGTAACTTGCCCGTAACAAAAGGGCCTTCACTAAGGAAGGCCTTTAGTAACTTCGGATTGTTTCGAACTTAGTAGGAACCGCCCGCAATCGACGGAATTACAAGGACTTCGTCGCCTTCTTTGAAACTGTATTTCTCGTTGCCAAGAAAGCGAATGTCTTCCTCGTTCACGTAGAAGTTAATGAATCGGCGAATCTGGCCGTCCTCACCGCGCAGATGCGGACGGAGGGCCGGGAAGCGGCCCTCGATTTCCGTAACCAGCTCGGACAAATTGGCCGCGCCACTCGATATCTCGCGCACATTGTTGGTGTGCTTCTGAAACGCATTCGGCAACACGACTCTAACGGACATAACTTTCTCCGGCCAGGACCCAATCCCGACTTCCAGCAGTTTGTTCTTCCACGAAGTTTTCAAATTCGCTCAGCCGTGGGCGGATGGCGTGGCTTTGATCGAAAGCACCGTGCAAAACATCGGTCGTCTTCAGGCCATTTCCGGTAATGCAAACGACTGTGAGCTCGTCCGGCTGAATGCGGCCATGGGCGTAAAGGCGCGCCGTGACCGCAGTAGTCACACCGCCCGCGGTCTCGGTGAATATGCCCTCGGTCTCCGCGAGTTCCTGGATTGCCGACACAATTTCGACATCGGAGACATCTTCGGCCCATCCGCCCGAAGAACGGATCGCACGTGCAGCGTACAGACCGTCAGCCGGATTGCCAATGGCAAGGGAACGGGCAATGGTGTTAGGGCGCTGCGGCTCGATGACGTCCGTCGAGTTCTTGACGGCTTTCGCGATGGGCGAGCACCCCGTGGCCTGCGCGCCAAAGAACTTCACCCGCTTGTTCTCGACCAGGCCCAAGTCGATCAACTCGTTAAAGGCCTTGCGAATCTTGCTAATCAGCGAGCCGCCGGCCATGGGAACGACAACATTATCGGGTAGACGCCAGCCAAGCTGCTCGGCAATCTCGAAGCCGACGGTCTTCGATCCCTCCGCGTAATAGGGCCGCAGATTGCAGTTGACGAAGCCCCAGTTGTAGCGCTCAGCGATCTGCGAGCAGAGTCGATTCACGTGATCGTAGTTGCCGTCGACGCGCACCAGCGTGGCGCCATAGACCTGGGTGTTCAGAATCTTCGCGGGTTCGAGATCCGCGGGCACAAGGATGTAGGTCTTCAGTCCCAGGCGCGCGGCATGCGCAGCCACAGCGTTGGCCAGATTCCCCGTCGACGAGCAGCCGACCGTATCGAAGCCGAAGGCCTGCGCATTGGCCAGCGCCACAGCCACCACGCGATCCTTGAAGCTCAGCGTGGGCATGCAGACGGCGTCGTTCTTAATGTAAAGATTGGTTGCGCCAATGTGGGATCCGAGGCGGGGTGCATTGACAAGCGGGGTAAATCCGACCGGAGCACCGAGTTCGTATCCGTCTGGAATTGGCAGCAGAGCGCGATAGCGACCCATGTCCAGAGGACCCTGGGCGATGGCTTCGCGGGTGAAGCGAGTACGCGCGTACTCGAGGTCGAAGGTCACCTCGAGCGGAGAAAAACATTCCTCGCAGATGGAAAGCGGCTGGACCCCGTAGGATTTGCCGCATTCCCGACATCGCAATTCGTAAGCAGTCGTCACAAGCCCCTCGCATGTCCGCGAGTGACTCAAGGTATACGAGCGCGTGACTGGCTCAATGAAGAGCGAACGTGAAATGACTCGAAGTACCGATGCGAGCCGCCTCTGCCAAGAATGCTGAAGCGACCCCCGAATCTCATGTTCCCCGTTGCCGGGCAAGAGTTGACACCATACTCCCGTTTTGCGCGGGCAGGTTGTCGTGGCGTCACAGGGCTCGTCCCTCAGCCACTCTGCATGAAACTCAGGCTTGCCCTTTGGGGGCAAAACTGAATGTTTTGTTTGTACCACAAGGTGAATCGGAGCGCAAGACGGATGGCAGCGAATGGGGCAAGGCGACCCGCCAACGGCGATAAAAACAGGGTCGCCGGTTAGCCGCTTCGATCGCAGAATCGCTTCAGCACCAGTTCTCGGCCTTGAGTTCCGGAACGCGCTTGAATTCGCGGGTATTGTTCGTAACAAGTACTAGCCCCAAACAGCGCGCGTGCGCAGCAATCAGCAGATCGTTGGCCCCGATCATCCTCCCGGACTGCTTGAGAGCGGCCCGGATGCTGCCATAATGCAGAGCCGCTTCAGCCGGATAATCGAGCACTTGCACATGCCGCAAAAAGACCTCAATGCGGGCCTGGTCACGAACAGAGTTAGGCGATATTTCAATGCCGTACATCAGCTCCGATTGCGTAATAGCCGAGATCGAAACACTGCCGACCGGGATTGTGCTGAGCTTCCGCAGGACCTTTGGCTCGGAACCTTTCATGATGTACGAGGCGATGTCGGTATCGAGCATGTAACGCATTCAGTTACGAGCGCTCCTGGACTGGAAGATCCTCGACACCCTCCATAAACTCGTCGGAAGCAAACGGGCCGGCCAGCAGAGCGGACCAGTCCGACGGGCGAGGCGACAGGATCACGTCTTCTCCCTCTTTCCGGATGAATACCTCGGTGGTGGAGAACTGGAACTCCTTAGGCAGACGGACCGCCTGGCTCCGGTTATTCAGGAAGACTCTGGCTGTGCGTTGCATGGTTCCCTCCTGCCTGGCATATACAGAAGTATACGGCACATCCGGATAGGAGGCAAGCTCGATCCGGCCTCTCAGCGCAAGAGTGATGACCTTCTGAGCTCAATGTTCTTCGGGATGGATCCAGACGGCGTTTCCCCCATCGGAAACCATGTGCAAGTCGAGCACGGTGTCGCGATCGACGGCCTGCTTCGTGAAGATCGTGTGCGTCGCTTCTTTCGCTGCATCGGGAGCGTCGGCGTAGATCTCGGCGACGTATTTGCCATCGCCGAGAAAGCTGAGAGGCACCTTCACAGCACGCGCGTCCCAGTTGGTGATGGAGCCGACGAACCAGTCGTTGCCGCTGCGGCGCGCGAGGCTGATGAACTCACGCGGACGACCATCCACGACCCGAATCTCGTCCCAAGTGGTCGGCACCTGCTTGATGAATTCAAAGTCGTGCTGGCCGGCGTAGTGTTCCGGATAGTCCGAAACCATCATCAGCGGGCTCTCCAAAACAACGTACAGCGCGAGCTCGTGCGCACGCGTTCCAAGGCCCATCGGCATGAGATTGCGCGCCACAAAGTTTTCCCGGTTACTGTTGCCGAAGGCTCCGGGTGTGTAATCCAATGGGCCCGCGAGCATGCGCGTGAAAGGCAGCGTGGTGTTGTGCAAGGGCGACGTGCGCGCAGACCACTTCAGATATTCCTTACCCATGACGCCTTCGCGTGTGATCAGGTTAGGCCAGGTGCGGCGAAGCCCGTCGGGCTTGTAGGCGCCGTGAAAGTCGATCATGAGATGGTGCTGGGCGGCAAGAGCGACGACACGGTGATACCAGTCGACCATCTGCTGGTCGTCGCGATTCATGAAGTCGATTTTGACCCCTGCGATGCCCCACTGTTCGAACAATGGGAAGGCTTGATCCATGTACTTGTCGACCGAGGTCCAGTGCGACCAGAGCCAGATCCGCACATTTTTCTCTTTCGCGTAGCGCAACAGCTCCGGCATGTCGATTTCGGGCACAACGTGGGTGATGTCGGCCAGCGCCGCGTAATCCTGCGGCCCCTTGCGATCGGCCACAGCCCAGCCAGCATCAATGAGCATGTAGGGAAACCCCGACGCTGAAGCAAAGTCGATGTAGTGCTTCATGGTCGCCGTGTTCATGCCGGGTTTGACGCTCAAGCTCGGCGCGGCCTCACCAGACCACCAGTCCCACGCGGACTTGCCTGGCTTGATCCACGACGTGTCGGCAATCTTCGACGGCGGATTCAGATTGAGGATGATGTTCGATTCAACCAGGCGGCCAGGCTCATCGCCAATCATCAATACGCGCCAGGGGGTGGTGAAGGGCGCATCCGCTTCGACAGCAATGTTGGTTTCGTTGACACGGGGCGAAAGCTCCGCGTGAAGAGCGAAAGCCTGCTGGTCTTTGCGCAAGTACATGCCCGCATACTTGTCGATATCGGCTTCCGTCACCGCAACCCACCCAATGCCGGACACGTCAGCCAGCAACGGCAGGCCGATGAGCCAATCGCGATGCATGCCGCTCACCTGCCGCACCTGGTACTCGTCTTCATACGGCGTTTGAAATCCGTCGAGGATGAGCGGATAGAGCGTTGCATCTTTGGCGTAGTGAAATTCTGTCAGCTCCTGCTCAAGGCGCACGCGGTGAAAAGACGGCTGATCCGGAAGGACGTAACGAAATGCCACTGCGTCATCGAAGGCGCGCACTTCAATCGAAAGCTTTCGCCCGGAATCGTCGGCAAAATCGACAAGCGCGGAGTTGTAA
The DNA here is from genome assembly GCA_963745845.1 of uncultured Acidobacteriaceae bacterium. GTDB lineage: Bacteria > Acidobacteriota > Terriglobia > Terriglobales > Acidobacteriaceae > Telmatobacter. Next base: position 3,441,375 of record CAVUZE010000008.1, read on the forward strand.
TGATCGCGCACACTGCTGGTTTTGCCTACAGGGATGGTGTAGGTCTCGTCGTGCTGGCCGGTCTGTACGCGCACTTGCTTCATGCCGGGCCCCAACGCAGACTGCCCTTCCGTCTTCAGACCAAGCAACGACTCATCCATCAGCCATTTGCCATGAAAATCGACGGCATAACGGAGATCGTTCACGCCTGGTTCGAGGGCCTGGCTGGCCTTCGCGTCTCCGAGGATGAAGACAATCTGGCCGTCAGGCGAGGCGACCCTGAGGCGAGTGTCTGAAGATTGCGCGAATGAATTCGCAGCGAAGAGTGAGCCGAACAGGCAGATCAGGAGCAAACGGAATCGAGGCATGATTTCTCCGAAGGAGAATCTTACAGCCTACGCGTCAAGAGAACGGAGCGGATTTCATTCCGCAAAAACTAGGCGGCGAGTCAATTCGCATCTAAGAAGCGTTTCAACCTGCGATCAATTCGTGTAGACGCGCACATAATCGACGAGCATCTCCGAAGGGAACGGCGTGGAGGCATCGGGCGATCCGGGCCAATCGCCACCGATCGCCAGGTTGAGGAGGATAAAGCTGCTCTGACCCGCGTCGAAGGGCCAAACAGCGCCGGGCAGTTTCGACAAATCGGCTGTCGTGTAGGTCACGTAAGGCTGCGTGGGGTTATCGATGTAATAGGAGACACGGCCTTTCTCCCAGATCATGCCGTAGGTATGCCACTGGGCCGCGGTTTGGCCCGCTGGAAAGTTCACCACCGTGCCCAGGCCGCTATTGCCCGTGAATCCGATGCCGTGAACGGATCCCTCATTCCAGTCGGGGGATTTTGCGGCATTCACCCGCTCCAACACATCCATCTCGCCGCAGGCCGGCCAATCGGCGGTAACGATGTTGTTGCCCATGAGCCATGCCGCCGGCCAGAATCCTTGCGCCTCGGGCACCATGGCACGGAATTCGATGCGCCCGTACTGGAAGCTGAAAAGACCTTGCGTCTTGAGACGGGCCGAGGTATACACGCCAGTGGATGGTTGCTGCGCCTCGATGTGGAGATAGCCGTCCATGCCGACGTAAGCGCTCGGACTGGCTGTGGAACAGGGCGCGGTGTTCGAGCCCCAGGCGCAGTAGTTCTCCAGCTCGTGATTGCCGAAACCGTTGTTGCCGGTGTCATAGGTCCACACCTGCGGGTTGGGTGGGGCAACGGAGTTGGTGGTGTTGGTGAATTCATCGGACCAAACCAGCGTCCCGGAAGGAATGTTGGGCGCGAAGGACTGGCTTGTGATGCTGCTCGATGATCCGGAGCCTGCCGCGATGGCTTTCACGGTCAGATTTGAGGCGACGAGAAACGGCGCTTCGTAAATTTGCGATGCGGGGGTTGGGTTGGAGCCGTCGACCGTGTAATAGATGGTTGCGCCAGGAGCTGCGGTCAGGGTCACGAGGACCGCCCCGTTCTGCGCCGGCGACGTACTGAGAGTGGGAGCGGCGATTGGGATCGCAGGATCAGAACCGCTGCTCTCTGTTCCTGTCCCTCCGCAACCGCACAACAAGGCGCCTGCCAAGACGAATGCACCGAGCATCGCTCTACCCGCTTTCATCGGACGTCGAAAAGAAATCACGGAACAGGATAGATGGATTGAGAGTGATTCCACAATTTACGTTCTCTATCTCGCACGCAAAATGGCTTCTAATCGAGGAAGAAGCATTTTAGAGCAGTGGCTTTGGAGTTCGGCAATAGTGGAACGTCGGTGCGATCTTCTGCATGGGATTCACGGGATAAAGAGAACGAGGCCCATCAGCCGGAATGACTGCAACGATGCAGAACATTCCGGCTGATTCTCGATTCCCAATTTCTTCTATCAAACCGCGAGTCGAACGCGACCCCTCTCGCTAGCGCCCTCCGCGGTAAGCGGCACCACCGCGTGCGTACCCAGCCGAACTGCGAGCATACATAGCCGGACCGCGCGCTCCGTAGCCATATCCGCCGCCGTAGTTTCCGCGCACGGCGGGATATCCTGCGCCATATCCCGCGCGATAGGTACCACGATATCCGTATCCGGCGTATCCATAGGCATAGGGGACAGGAGCGAACGCCCGGACAGACCCGTAGACGAAGACAGGCGGCGGAGGTGCCACGACCATAGGCGCGTAGTACACCGGCGGTGGAGCGGGCGCGTAGGCATAGGCAGGCTGCGGTGGGGCCTGCTCCTGCGGAGGATCGTATGCGGTGGGTTCGGGGGCAGGCTGTTGTTCAGGTTCCTGCGGTGGCGGAGGTGGATCGTTTTCGCCGGTCTGGCGATGCATCAGGCCATAGGGATCGGCCTGCGGTCCTTCGTTGATCGGGACGGCGAGATCGTCCATGACTTTCAGCGTCACCCGCGTTTCTTCTTTCAGCGTGGGACGTGGGCCGCGCATCGGCAGCATGATGAGATCGACCGGCCAGAGAACCGGGATGCACCATAACGCGATGTCGCGTGCTTCATGGCCTTTGCCGAGAATGCGGCCCTGGCTGTCGACGCGGTATCCGGGAACATCGACGACGCGTGCGTCGATGGGAATTATGGTGTCGGGCTCAACCACCATGCGGTCGAAACGCAGCTCCATCCATCCCTTGCCTACGAAGTGGCCGGGATCCTTGAAGTCCTCGAACCGCCCGACGAGGTAGCTGTTGTACGGCATCACGGAGCGGCCGTAGCGTTCCGAGTGACCCACCTGGCAAAGGATCGGGTCGCCAACCGCGGTGTTTTTGGAGGAGATTTTCGGCTCCGAGAGCGTGCAACTGATGAGAGATCCGGCGGGAATGAGACGTTGTCCTGAGTCCGCGAATAACGGGGACGCAAGAAGAAAAGAGAGAGCAACAAGTGTTTTGCGCATACACTGCCTCCGTAGACCGGTGCCTCGATCGGCCCGGCCAGTTTTCCATTTTTTTAGATAGGTTTCCCTGAGACTAGAACCGGTCTCATAAACCGGCTCCTTGACTTTGCCTGACCCATGAGACCCGCCTTGCTGTTGGGTCTCACACTTACCCCAAAAAGGCTTCGTGGCATTTATGAGGCCGGTCATACCGACTTGAATATCGGTACCAAACCGAGGCTACGGGGAAAGTTTCGCGACGTTTGAAAAATAAATTGGTGAGCGTAACGCCACACCCCGAGGAGATTTTTCGGCAGAGTGCCATCAGTAACGGCGCGGATCGGAGAGATTCCCACATTTCTTCGCCGGCATCGCCGGCCGAATCATGCCACGGGACTTGTCAAAGGTTCTTCCACCGGGTCGTAATTGAGGTTTGGCCCCAGCCAGCGCTCGACCTCCGCAACGGTCATGCCTTTGCGCTGCGCATAGTCGGCGACCTGATCGCGGTCGATTTTCCCGAGCGAGAAGTAGCGCGACTCCGGGTGGGCAAAGTAGAGACCGCTCACGCTCGAACCCGGCCACATTGCAAAGGACTCGGTGATCAGGATGCCGGTATTCGCCTGAACGTCGAGCAAACGCCAGAGCGTTCCCTTCTCGGTGTGGTCGGGACAGGCCGGATAGCCCGCGGCAGGCCGAATGCCGCGATATTTCTCGTGGACCAGGTCATCGATGCTGAGCTTCTCTTCGCGGCCGTATCCCCACTCATCGCGCACGCGCTTATGCAGGCACTCGGCAAAAGCTTCAGCCAGGCGATCGGCAATGGCCTCCGCCATGATCGCGTTATAGTCGTCGTGATCGGCACGGAATCGATCGCACAGCTCTTTCAGCCCGATGCCACTTGTGACCGCGAAGGCTCCGATGTGATCGGGCAGACCTGTGGCTTTCGGCGCGATAAAATCCGAGAGCGACCGGCACGGCTCGCTTCCCTCTTTGTTGGCTTGCTGGCGAAGAAAGTGAAAGCGCTCAAGCACCGTGGTGCGCCTGTTATCCGCGTAGAGCTCGACATCGTCGCACAAGGCGTTCGCGGGAAAGAATCCATAGACACCACGCCCTGCAATCAATTTTTTCTCGATGATGGTGTCGAGCAGCGCATTGGCCTCAGTGAAGAGCAGGCGCGCCTGCGTACCTTGTCTCTCGTCGTCGAGAATGCGAGGATAGACACCCTTCAACTCCCAGGTGTGGAAGAAGGGCGTCCAGTCAATGAATTCGCGCAATGTTGCGATGGGAAAATTGTCCAGCACGCGCACGCCGGTGAATTCAGGAACGGGCAGGTCTGCGGCGCGCCAATCGATTGGAGTATGCCGCTTGCGCGCAGCTTCAAGAGAAACGACCTGCTGACGCGGAGCTGCGTGAACCCTGCGCAGGGCCTCGTAGTCGGCGCGATGCTGCGCGACGAATGCAGATTTGCCGTCATCGCTCAAAAGGCTGGTTGTTACTGGCACGGCGCGGCTGGCATCGAGCACGTGCACCACCGGCTCGCTGTAATGCGGCGCAATCTTGACCGCGGTGTGTGCACGGCTCGTGGTCGCCCCGCCAATGAGCAGTGGCAGCTTGAAACCCTGACGCTCCATCTCGCGGGCGACATGCACCATTTCATCGAGGGAGGGCGTGATGAGGCCGCTGAGGCCGATCATGTCGGCCTTCTCCGCTTTAGCGCGTTCGAGAATCTTTTCGCAGGGAACCATCACTCCCAGGTCGATCACGTCGTAGTTGTTGCAGGCGAGAACAACGCCGACAATGTTCTTGCCGATGTCGTGCACGTCGCCCTTGACTGTCGCGAGCAGAATTTTTCCCTGCGCCTTCACGACTTCGCCGGCCGCGGCCATCGCTTCCTTTTCGGCTTCCATGTAGGGAGTCAGATGCGCCACGGCTTTCTTCATCACCCTTGCCGACTTCACAACCTGTGGCAGGAACATCTTGCCGGCTCCGAACAGGTCGCCGACGACGCTCATTCCGTCCATCAGCGGGCCTTCAATCACCGCAAGAGGGCGGCCCAGCTTGACACGAGCTTCTTCTGCGTCGATCTCAATGTACGCATCGATGCCCTTGACCAATGCATGCGATAGACGCTCCTCCACTGTGCCGTTGCGCCATTCTTCCGCTTTCTTTTCACTTACTGCGGCGCCGGTGTTTGCGGACTTGAGAGCTTCGCCGAACTCGACGAGACGCTCTGTCGCATCGGGACGGCGGTTCAGCAATACGTCTTCGACGAGCACCTTTAATTCGGGCTCGATCTCTTCGTAGACCTCGAGCATTCCGGCATTGACGATGCCCATATCCATGCCCGCCGCGATGGCGTGATACAAAAATGCCGAGTGCATTGCCTCACGCACTTTGTTGTTGCCGCGAAAGCTGAATGAAATATTGGAAACGCCGCCTGACACCTTGGCGTGCGGCAGATTGGCTTTGATCCAACGCGTCGCGTTAATGAAATCGACTGCGTAGTTGTTGTGCTCCTCCATGCCCGTAGCGACGGTGAGGATGTTGGGATCGAAGATGATGTCTTCCGGAGGAAATCCGACCTCGTTCACGAGGATTTTGTAGGCGCGCGCGCAGACACGGATTTTGTCCTCGTTGGTAGCGGCCTGACCCTGCTCGTCGAAAGCCATGACGACCGTCGCCGCGCCATATTTGAGGACCGCGGCAGCATTCTGTCGAAATTTTTCTTCGCCTTCCTTCAGCGAGATGGAGTTGACGATGCCCTTGCCCTGAAGGCACTTGAGGCCTGCTTCGATCACCTCCCATTTCGACGAATCCACCATGAAGGGGACTTTGGCGACTTCGGGCTCGCTGGCCAGCAACTGCAGAAAGCGCGTCATCGCGGCAACGCCATCGATCATGCCCTCGTCCATGCAGATGTCGATGACGTTGGCGCCATTCTCGACTTGCTGGCGCGCGATGCTGACGGCTTCTTCGAATTTGCCTTCCTTCACCAGCTTGGCGAATTTGGGCGAACCGGCGACATTGGTTCGCTCGCCGATCATGATGTAGACGCCAGGCTGCTGGGTGAACGGCTGCGAGCCCGAGAGACGCAATGGCTTCATCGAGCGACCTCGGCGGCTGTCTCTTCGAACTCTGCGTTGGGCGCTTTTACGAGCGGGCGTGGCGGCACGCCTTCAAGAGCCTTGGCGATGGCAGCGATGTGATCGGGAGTGTTGCCACAGCAGCCGCCTGCAATGTTGACCAGTCCCGCCTTGGCGAAGTTGCCGAGAAAACGGGCCATATCCGCCGGGCCCAGATCGAAGCCGGTTTCAGAAAGCGGATTCGGCAATCCGGCGTTCGGGTAGCACGATATCGCCACGTCCGCCTTCTCCGAAAGCTCCGACAGAAACGGATACATCAGGTCAGGACCAAGAGAGCAGTTGAGCCCCACAGACAGCGGCTTCACGTGCTTCACCGCGTTCCAGAACGCCTCGGTTGTCTGCGCGGAGATCAGCGTCTCTCCACCGCGGCCGACGGCAGCCGAGATCATAATGGGGAGTTCTCTGTGATTCGCAGCGAGACCATCCTCATCGAACACTTCCCGGATGGCAACTAGGGCAGCCTTGGCGTTGAGCGAATCGAAGATCGTCTCGACCAGCAGCAGATCCACGCCGCCGGCAATGAGAGCACGCGCCTGATGTTTGTAGGCTGACTTGACCTGGTCGAATGTGACCACACGAAAGCCGGGATCGTCGGCATCGGGTGAATTCGAGAGAGACACGGTGAGCGGCCCCATCGCTCCGGCTACAAACCTTGGTCGTCCGGTCTCGTTCGCCACCCGATCGGCCCACGCGCGGCACTGCTGCGCCGATTGTTCGTTGATCTCCCAGGCCAGACGGTTAAGGAAAGGATCGGCGATGATCTTCTCGTAGAAGGCTGGATCTTTGCGGCCGCCATGCTCGCGTGGATCTTCGACGAAGAATTCGCTCTGGGTGATGCTGGTGGCGCCGAAGGTGTTGGTCTCGATGATGTCTGCCCCAGCTTCGAGAAAGCGGCGATGGATATCCCCAATCAGCTTCGGCTGGGTCAAGGAAAACAAGTCGCCGTTGTTGAGCAGGTCCTTCTGAGAGTCCTTGAACCGGTCTCCGCGGATGTCCGCTTCCTTCATGCCATAGGTGCGAATAGTCGTGCCCATCGCTCCGTCGATGATGGCGATGCGGCGCTCGAGAATGTCGTACAGAGGATGTTGGCGGTGTGTCGTCATTGTCTTTGACCGGTGTGGGCGCGGCACTTGGCCGCTGAAACGGGAAAGACCCACACATTCAGGATATATGTTTTGGGACAAGACCTGGCATTACGAAAGAGAGATCCGGATCGCAGTGCGGCCCGGATCTCGTGGTTGAAGCAGCAGTTATTTGCCTTGGCAGCAGTCTGCGCAACCGTCGGAGCAGCAAGTCTTGCCGCACTCGCCTGGGCAGCAGGTTGTGCAGCAGGCGGACGTTGCCGAATTTTGTGCTTTCGGCGCCTGGGCGAATGCGATTGAAGTGAGGGCGAGGACGAGCGAGAGGTATGCGATTGAACGCTTCATGGTTTTCTCCTTAACGTGAAAACTGCGATTGGATGCCAAGCCCGAGGCAGAGTACCCAGGGCTGCTTGATCGGCATGCACGTCAGGAGATTTCTAAATCCGGAAAACTCGCAAGAGGACGTACCGAGGTGGCGAGCTGCTAAAAGATAGGGCAGGTAGCTCGACAACAGACGCGCTCGCGTCTGCAAGCGTCGGCATCGCCATGCCGGACGACCACACATTCCCGGCCTTGGATTTGGTCTCTGGTGTTGACCTCACCGCGGTTTGCGGCACCGCATCCGGGCAGCAATTCTGCCCGCATCTCGGGTTCGAAACGCCAGGCATCGAGCAGTGCATGCCCGCATGGCTCGTCGTCATCGGGCAGGCCGCAGCACAGGGCGCCTTTGCGGGACTCGACATACCGCAAAATACACGGACGACCGCCGTTTCGCCCGCGAGCAGGGCGACTAGACCGATAGTGACAGCCTGGAGAAATCTTTGCATCGACTCGAGAAGATTATAGGCCTTGGACGAATTCGCCTGTGTCGTGAATCACAAACCGTGCGGAGAAACGGCTGACCCGAATTGCGGTATAACTGTCATACTAATGCAGTTTGAGTTCGACCCGCGCCGTCAAGCGGTGATTAAGACTTTGCTGAGGCACGCGCTGGATCAACAGAGGCTGGCGCGGAGGGCGCGTTAGAAAGACATTCTGCTTCTATTTCGCCGCGGTGAGCGAAGCCACCGGCACCAGCATGTCCTCTTTGCGCATGACCAGGTTGGTCGCATTGAGAGTGGCAAGCTCGAAGCCGTGGCCGTGCGTGATGGCATCGGTGGGGCAGGCTTCCACGCAATATCCGCAAAAAATGCAGCGGTTGTAGTCGATGTTGTAGACCTTGGCGTAGCGCTCGGACGAGGAGATGCGCTGCTCCTCGGTGTTCTCGGCAGCCTCGATGAAGATGCAGTTGGCCGGACACGCGGCTGCACACAGGAAACAGGCGACACACTTCTCCAGGCCATTCTCATCGCGCTGCAGGACGTGCGCCCCGCGGAAGCGCGACTGAAACACGGCTCCGCGCAGAGGGCCGGGACCGTCGGGGTAGTTCTCGACCTCGGTGGGACGAAAGATTTCGCCGAAGGTGATGCTCATGCCCTTGGCGATGCCGGCCAGGTTGCGCACAATCGACATAGGTTCAGTATACGATGGATCGCGTGGAGAGATTCTCGATACGAAAAGTGGTTGAGAAATTTGTGGTGCTGCTGGCGATTGGATTCGCGGCGCCGGGTCTTGCCTACGGTCAGCCTCAGAGCCAGCCGGTGGCCCCCCCGCCGCAGCCCGACACATCGCGCATGCAGGAGGAGATGCACCACGCCACTGCGCCGTCTGGACCGCTGAAGATCACCTTTGGAGAGAAATCGGCTGAGTGGACTCCGGCAACGCTGGCCGCGCTGCCGCATAAGTCGATCACGGTCTACAACGAGCACGCCAAGGTAAATCAAACGTATTCGGGCGTGCCGCTGATCGATCTGCTAACGCCGCTCGGCGTCACGGCCAAGCCGCACGGCAAGGATTTTCGCCTCTACATCGTGGCCGAGGGATCGGACGGCTACCAGGTGGTCTATTCGATCGGCGAAGTCACACCCGATGTGCATGACGGCACGGTTCTAGTCGCGGACACTGTGGACGGCAAATCGCTCGGCTACAATGGACTGCTGCAGCCCGTCGCTACCGGAGAAAAACGCCCGGCACGGTGGGTGCGCAATCTTGTCGGCATCCGGGTACTCACGGCACAGTAGCCCGCACAATCACAGCGAATTCCACCTCATTGAGGATGCTTCTCGTCCGGCCGATGCTCAGGCGCCTGAGGCCGGCTTTGCTGCGGCGCCGGTCGAGACGGTGGCGGCGCATGCTCCGGCGCTGTGGGTCGTGAAGGTTCTGCATGTTGCGGCGGTGTGGGCCGCGGCTGCTCCACGTGCTGCGGCGGAGGAGTGTGCTGCGGCTGTGGCTGAGGCGATGGACGCGCAGGTTGACTCGGCTGCGGACGGGTGTATTGGGGAGCGGGTCGGGCCGGCGGCGGCTGCTGGTGCGGAGCAATGGGCCGCGGCATCGGAGCACGTTCCTCGGGCTGGTTCGCGGGGTGATTGTTCGGCTGCGGCGTGACCTGGTTGCGCGGCTGCGTATTTGGCTGAGGCATCAGACGATTGAGCCCATTCTCGCGCGCCGGTTCAGGCGATGGGCGCGGATTAGGCCGCATCGGTTCCGCAGGGCGTTGGTTCCGCTCTTGCGCTGCGTTGCGTTGCGCAATCTGCGCGGGAGGCCGGATGTTGTGGTCCGCGACGAGCGGTCGCGTGACGGCCGGATTTTCGGGGCGGCCACGATTGACGGCAGCAAAGTTGGCTCGGTCGGTGCGCGCCTGTTGCGCCTGCTGCACCTGGGCAGTCATCGGCGGTGCATGCTGTTCGTGGAGGGCAGCGAGTTCCGCCGGGCGCGGGCGAACATTGACGCCCCCGGAGCCGCCGTTATAGCTGATTCGCGTGTTGTAGGTGTTGTTGTAAACGACCGTGCGGTTGTAGACGTAGTGCACCTGATTGACGTTGACGCGATTCACGCTGCGGTTGTAATCGAAATGCCCACGGTTCCAGTAGCCGCCCTGGTATCCGAAGCCGACATAGCCAAACCCGTAATTGATGCCGCCGTAGTAGCCGATATGCGGTCCCCAGTATCCGCGATAGAACGCGTAGCGATGATGTGGGCCGTCATAGCCCCAATAGCCGGGCGTCCATAACGCGCCCTCATAGGGGGCTTCTACCCACGCGCCAGGAACCCAGTAATAGCCATCCGATGCGTAGTCCCAATAGCCAGGCGTCCAGATGTAATCTTCGCCGGGGCAATCGGGCTGATCGTATGCGGGCAGAGGCGGCGGTGGATCCGGCGCTGTATCCGCAACCTGTTCCCCGTAGCCCGGCACGTTCGCGTACTGCTGGTACTGCTGGTCGCCAGGAGACGGTGCGCCTTGATCGCTGTACGCTCCGCTCGAGTCCTGAGGCGTGTTGGCGACACTCGTCGAGGCATTTGAAATCGGAGCCAGATTCGCGGACGTCGGATCCTGCGCCTGGTCCTGACTTTGGTCGGGACTGGAAGGATTGGTGTTGGCCTGATTTTGATTGCTGTGGCAGCCCGTAGCGAGGAAGACTGCAAAAAGAGAAATCGACAGGCAGGATGCGTACCTGGAAACCAGAGTCATGATCTTTCGCTCCACCTGGGTTGGATGCTTTACGCGCAACAACCTTTGCTTGGAGTCCGCAAGAATCCGATAGGGACGCAGAATGCCGGCAAAAGGCGGCGCCCCGGTGAGCGCTCAGTTCGCGGGCTTGCGAGCGGCCCTGTGAGGTGTTTGAGGCTTGGACTGGCAGAGGGATGAATTCTGACCACGCGCCAGTCCCGTGACCGCATCGGTCCCGGCACAGATTCTCCGCTTCATCGCGTCCGCCTCTTTGCCGTTGAGACGCTGGGTGCGTTCGAGTCCACTCAGCGGGTCCACATCGTACTGGTAGAGATAATCTTCTGGATCCCTGAGGGTGCCGTAGTCGAAGTGGTTCCATGTTCCTACAATCTCGTGGCCGTTGGGATCAGCCAGGACCGCGTAGGCCTCCGACACCGTAACGTTCTGCGGACCGTTCGCGCTCAGGAGCAGGATCGCCTGTTTGCCGCGCATCCAGCGCGCTGCCCAGCTGTGCTGCGTGATGTCGTAGTAGAACGCAGTAAGGAATGTCGACGCGTCGCATTCATTGCAGTCGTCGTAGAGAGCGCCGAGGTCGCGCGGGCGTCCGATCGCAAAAAGCATCCAGTCGAGCAGGCGAAGATTGGCTCCTGTAAGCAGCAAATTCACGCTGTGGTTGGTGAGCGAGACGCTCCAGACGGAGAACGTATCGAGGACCGGCGGCGTTTGTGGAGTTTTGCGCAGTGTCGTCACAACCAACGCCGCATCGTACTCAACGCCTATCTCGCGGATCGCCGACCACTTTTCCGGGTCGAGAGCGCGCCTAACCCAGACAACTACATCCTCATCCTGCTTCGCGTGAAAATCGACCCAGTGAAAGTTGTCGGGAGATTGCTGGGCACGCAGAGATGTCGTCAGGGCGAGCCCTGTTGCGGCAAGAGCAACGAGAAGCCCGCGAAATACACCATGCATGCATTCAGGTATATCAGAGGCGCTATCGGCTTCGCGGAAGTTCAGTTTTGAGTCTGCAGGCGCTCCAGATTCGATTTAGCCTGTGGATGTTGCGGATCCAGACGCAAGGCGTGTTGAAACGCATCCCGCGCCGCGGGGGCGTGTCCCGTGCGAGCCTCAAGAACGCCAAGATTGTTCCACCCGTCGGCATCGTCTTCAAGAAGCTTCAGGGCGGTACGCTGCTCGGCGATGGCTTGTTGCAAGCTGCCGGTCGCCGCCAGCACTTGAGACAAACCAGAATGAATCGCCGCATCGTTCGGCTTGAGTTGAGCAGCCTTTTCTAGTTCCGCAAGCGCACTTGGCAGATCGCCTGATTGCGCATAGGCACGCGCGAGCTGCTCATGGGTCTCGGCGAGTGAGGGATCGATGCCGATCGCAGCGGTCAGGTGTTGCATGGCCTGCGTGGTTTGGTTCGCCTCGATTTCAATTTGTCCCAGCCTCGTCAATGCCTCCGCATCGTTCGGACACGCGGCCACCTCTGTCCGAAGCTCCTCTGCTGCTCCCGGCTGGCCGTGACGAAACTCGGAGCTGGCCAGATCGAAGCGAGCGTCGCAAGCTGAGGAATCGTTCGCTCCGGCAGCTTCAATTGCGCTCTGAAATTGATGCTGGGCTTGCTGCCAGTCGCCGGCGCCTTCCAACGCTGCGCCGAGCGCAGTGAGTGTTCGCACGTCATGCGGGGATTGGTTCAATTCCTTCTCAAAGGCGGGGACCGCTTCAGTGAATTTGCCTTGGCCAGCCAGGGCGGCCGCAAAGTTATAGAGATTCACTTGATCGTTTGGGAGTTTCTGTAGCCGCGCGCGCATCCAGGCTTCTTCGAGTAAAAGCCGCGGGTCCGGAGCGCCCGGCTGCACGTTGACGGGCAACACCTGGAACCACAAATGCGCCATCTCATCCTCCGAACGATTGCCCGCGCGCACTCGAATGGGCGGCGCATGGGGATTGTGTACATTGGCGGAGGAATTGTCGTAGGTGTAGCGCATGTGGAGAACGGTGCCTTTGGGCAAGTACACCGGTTCCTTGTAGCGATAAACCGCCTGACGGTCGATGTCCCAATTACGAATCCAAATCAGCCACTTCCTTGTTCCGTCGGGCAAGGTCGCCCAGCCTTGCATATCGCGGCCAAGATAATGCGCGTGCGGATAGATTCCGAGCACATCGACATCGACAGGCAGCGTGAGCGAATCCTGCACGACGAAGCTCGCGTCGCCGGCTGGAATGTCAAGTGCATCGTCGCGATCCAGGGAAATCAGCATGGGCTGCCTGGCAGGTGGATCGGGAGTGAAATAGAGGCCCACTTGGGCATCGAGTGTTTCAGGTTTGCCCGAGGGCTTGAGGTGCATGTTCAGGATCAGGTCGTTCCCAGGATCGAGCCGCCACGGCATGCCCGCAGGCTCAACCAAGGCAGGAGTGTCAGGCTTCCAGAAAAGAAAGTGACTGTCAGGGTCGAAACGGGAGCCGGCATCCACCATCAAATCCATGCCGCTGATGCCACTTTGCCAGTCGTTTGGAAACTGCTTACGAAGCATGGCGGTGCGGTCGATGGTGATGTTGGCGTGATGAACGATCTGCGGCGTCCCCGGACGGATCTCCATCGCCCGGATGTAGTGGGTCTGCGTGAGTGGATACGGCAAGATGAAATTGCGAAAAACGTCGGTGCCTCCGCCGGGAAGTGTGAAAGGGCGAGCGACCTTGAGAATGAGATCGGGCTTGCCCATCAGCCAGTCGGCGTCATAGTGCGGTTGCGCGGGTGCGGCGGCAGGATCGCCCTGCGGCATCTTGTTTGTGACCCATTGCTTGATGAGATCCCGATCATGATCGCTCAAACGGCGTACGTCGGAAAAATCCCCATAGCCCGGCTCGGGCAGCCAGGGAGGCATGAACCGCGACTGGGTGACTGTGAGGAGTTGCGGACCCCAGCGCTTTGCATCGGCATAGGTGAACAAGCTGAACGGACCCGCTCCGCCGGGATGGTGGCAGGTGGCGCAGTTCTTATAGAGAACGCTTGCGACGTCATGGCTCCAGGTAGGTGCTGACCGGGGCAGGCCTGCTGACTTTTCTCTATCGGCGGATAAAGCCGTTGGAGCACGCGAGGATACGGGGCTCGCGCCGGATACGGTCGATTCGCGCAGACGGCTGAGAGAGAATATGCAGGCGGCTAAAACTGCGACCGACGAAATGAAACGAATCGTCTTCATTCCTTCTGCAGAAAAACAATTGAGCAGCCGACCGGCGGGCCAGCAGGGTGAGGGATCGGTTTGTCGGCCAGCGCCGCCGCAATGGCCGCCTCGAGGTCGTGCTGTTGCGGCTGGGGACGCTCCTGTCCGATGGAGAGATATCGGTCGTCGATGCGGCCGCGATAGACTTCGCGCATGCCGGCCGTGAACACAGCGGCCTCCGGAGTGATGGTCACATTGGCGCGCTTGACCATCGTCTGGAACGCATCGAGCAGGCTATCTTCGTGAATAGCGAATTCCACGTTGTGCTGCCGGACCACTTCGGCGGTGTCAGTAGCGTTTGGAAATACCCACCAGAACCGGACGCCCTGCGGTGAAAACTCCCGATTCAGGCGCGCGATTTCCGGGACGTAGCGGTTCGAGATAGGGCAATCGCTGGCGGCAAAGATGAGCACCACAAACCGAACTCCGGGACCGGCCAGATCGCTGATTGGCTTGCCGTCCACGCCAACTCCGTAACGCGGAGGGGTCGCCAAGCACGCAGTGCTGAGCGACAACAAAAGTGTCATCGCAGTCAGGCAACGAGGAACGAGTCGTGCATGGGAATTGCCGCTGATCGGCACATCCGAATTTTACCAAAGCTGAGATGGCGGTTGGATGCGGACTCTGTTGCCCCGTGACGCGCTCACAGCCCTAACTTCTCCCACAGTGCATCCACCCTGGCCTTCGTTGCGCGATCCATTTCAATCATGGCCGGCCAGGGCCGATCGAAGCCTTCTGCCTTCCACTTGCGGGTCGCATCAATACCCATCTTCGATCCGTAATTGGGCAAGCGAGACGAATGATCGAGTGAATCGATGGGGCCCAGGGTGAATTGGATGTCGCGTTCCGGATCGATGTTGTTGGCTACGCGCAAAACCACTTCGCTAATGTTCTGCACATCGCAATCCTCATCGACAACGACGATGCACTTGGTAAACATCGCCTGGCCAAGCGACCAGATGGCGTTCATCACTTTGCGCGCGTGGCCGGGATAGCTCTTGCGGATCGAGACGATCATGAGGTTGTGAAAAACGGCTTCGACGGGCAGATGAATGTCGACTAACTCGGGGATGGTCATTTTCATCGCCGGAAGAAAGATGCGCTCCACGGCTTTACCCATCCATGCGTCTTCCATCGGGGGCTTGCCCACAATGGTTGCGGCGTAAATGGGATCCTTGCGGTGCGTGATGCAGGTGAGATGGAAGACCGGATAGTCATCGGTCATGGTGTAGAAACCGGTGTGATCGCCGAAGGGGCCTTCGGCGCGCAATTCTCCCAGTTCCACGTAGCCTTCGAGAATAATCTCGGCGTGCGCGGGAACTTCAAGATCGACGGTTTCGCATTTCACGATCTCGACCGGCTTGCCGCGAAGAAAGCCGGCAATGATGAACTCTTCGACTTCAGGAGGCGCCGGGACGATGGCGGAGAACGTTGTGGCAGGATCTGTGCCGATGGCCACGGCGACTTCGAGCCGGGAGCCTTTGAGATTGCCCAAAGACACCTGGGGCAAGCCTCCAATCGAGCCGCTGGGAATTGCAACGGCTCCGCCCGCCGACTCCGCCATTGCGGCAACGCGTGCGGTGAGCGGATTTTCGGTCGAGTGCGTTGAGGCGGCGTTGCGCAATGCTTCGCGATAGTGCTCGGCGGCAACCTTCTGCCGCTGCCAGTGCATGCCCGTGGTTTGGCCATCGTAGACCTGCATCCGATACATGCCGATGTTGCGTTTGCCGGTGCCCCCTGCTCCTCCCCCAGCTCCTTTAGGATCGCGCGTGTGTACGCAGGGCAATGTAATGAATCGGCCTCCGTCGTGCGGCCAGCACTTGAGAATCGGAAAAACATTGAGGTCGAAGTTTTCTCGAAGGATGACCTCTTTGCAAGGCGCGTCTTTTGTCGAGACAGTCTTTGGAAAAGCACTGGTCAGTGCGCCGAGCTGTGGCAGCATCTTGAGTTTGTCAAACAGCCCCGCGGGCGCTTTCATGTTCATGAGCCCGCTGATCCGCTCGGCAATCTCGTCTACTTTGTCCACGCCGAGGGCGAGCGCCATGCGCCGTTCGCTGCCAAACTGATTGATCAGCACTTTGTGACCGGGATGTCCCTGTACATTTTCAAAAAGCAGGGCGGGACCGCCGGGTGCGTACTTTGCAGGAGCGGCAACTTTCTGAACATCGGAATGGCCTCGGGCGCCAATCTTGGACACACGATCGGTGATCTCCGTGATTTCGAGCTCCGGCGAAACCGCTTCATGAATGCGTTTGAGTTCACCGTTTTTTTCGAGAATCCTGATCCAGTCGCGAAGGTCGTTGTAGGCCAAATCCGTTTACTCCAATATCCTGTTGCTCTAACGATACTCGGTCCCGACGAACGAGCGATTGGCTTTAAGGCATAATGCACCCCCAACCGGAAGGAGACTCCACATGGCCAAAATCCGCAGACACCGGCACGCATCCAAGCATGGAACTTACTTTCAGATTCTCGAACCAGCGACCGCGGCCGCGGCGGCAACGGCCGGCCCATGGACCTTGCCAAACCTGTGTGCGGCGTACAACTGGCCGACAAACCTCGCAGGCGGGGGTGTGATCGCGATTGTGGAGCTGGGCGGAGGATGGGTGCAGTCCGACATGACTGCCTTCTTCCAGTCGATCGGTCAGCAACCGCCGCAGATCACCGATGTGTCGGTGGACGGAACAAACAACAGCCCCAATCAGAGCGTCGGCTCACCGGACGATCCCGATTACGAAGTCGCACTGGATATCCAGGTGTCTGGAGCGGCTTATTGTGCGGCCACCGGCAAAACCGCGACGATTCGCGTGTACTGGTCGAAAAACATCGATACCGCCGTGCAGAAAGCCGCCGCGGATGGATGCGATGTTTGTTCCATCTCGTGGGGCGGTGACGAAGCCGTCTGGGGCACCTCCGCGGTTCAAGAGATGGAAACCGTGGCTCAGACAGCAACGGCCGCGGGAATGGCCGTATTTGCCGCGACTGGCGATAACGATTCGAGCGACGGTGGGCCTACGCCGGCCAATGTCGACGCGCCTTCTTCGTGCCCGCATGTGGTGGCTTGTGGTGGAACCAACAAAACTGCAACCTCGGAGACCGTCTGGAACGACAACCCAGGCAGCACGGATGGCGAAGGGACTGGCGGCGGCTATTCGACGGTCTTTCCGGTCCAGGCGTTTCAAATCGGAGCGCCTCCCGCGCCGACGGGGACACAGTATGGAACAGGGCGCATGGTTCCCGATGTCTGCGCCGATGCGGACCCCAATACCGGCTATACGATCTACGTTCACGGATCGACGGCGATCGTCGGGGGTACAAGCGCGGTGGCTCCGCTCTATGCGGGCCTTTTCGCCAGTTTCGGAAGGAAATTGGGCTTTGTAACCCCGAAGCTCTGGCAAAACCAGGGCGCTTTCAACGACATTACGTTGGGAAGCAACGGATTCTATGATGCTGGGCCGGGACCGGATCCGTGCAGCGGGATTGGTTCGCCGATCGGGCCGAAGATTGCGGCGCTGTTTGCCGGGTCTTAAGTTGTAGCCGGAGAGACCTGTACCAGGGGCATCACTGGTTGGATGGCGTCGACCGGGTAGCCAAGCCGCTTCCACTCGTCGTATCCCCCACGGAGGGGACGCACCCTGTCGATGCCCAGTTTGTGCAGGGTCATGGCGGTCTTAGCGGCCGTCGCTTCGCTGGGACATGTGCAGTAGAGAACGATGTCCCGGTCCCGCGGAATCTCATGGACACGCGCCGCCAGCGCATCCGGCGAGAGATGCAGTGCGCCTGGCAGGGTGAACGGATCTGGTAGCAGCTCCAGCGGATGCCGCAAGTCGACAATAAATATCTGTTCACCAGCGTCGAGTTGGCGTTTCAAGTCCACCGGCTCAAGGCGTGACTCAATAAGCATGCGCAGGAAGCGGCGGCGGCGAACCAGGCGGAAAATTAAGAAGCTCAGAATTCCAACAACCAGCAAAGCGCCGGAGAATCGGCCTACCCAGTTCAGCAAACTGGGATCGCGCTTGAGCGCATCGCCAAATAGCCGGCCGGCACAGAGCAGCGCTCCCACCCAGAAGGTCGCGCCAATGGCGTCAAACAGAAGGAACCGTTCCAGGGGCATTCCGTTCTCGCCGGCAACCGGCGGGGCAAGAGTGGCCAGTCCTGGTACAAACTTGGCAATCATGAGGGTGATTTCGCGCCGCCGGCCGAACGAATCCTGAGTTCGTCGCACGCAAATGGTGGGCTCGAGCGAGAGCTTGCACAGAATGCGGAGGACATGATGACCGAAGCGGCGCCCGATCAGAAACCAGGTGGTGTCAGACGTTACGCAGGCAAGAATTCCCGCGGCCAGTGCGAGGGGAAAACTCAGCTCGTGTTCGGCGGAGAGAGCACCGGCGGCAAGAAGAACCGGGGTGGCGGGCAGCGGAATTCCCAACTGCTCCACCAGAACCCACGTGAAGAGCAGCAGGTAGCCGTACGTCAGCAGAATATGAGTGGGCAATGCCATAGGGAAGTATCGCTCGCACTCGATCGACCCGATCCGGCAGTCTACGAATGGATGCTAGGTATAGGATGACGCACAACCAGATTCGTTTCAAGCAGTGTGGGCAGGCGCCTGCAGAACAAAGATAAGGCCGCCCAGAGAGGCGGCCCGCTCTCGATGCCAGGAGAGTTTTACTGTTGCTGAACTTGCGGGGTCGAGGGCGATGACGGAGCGGCTGCCGTCGATTGCGTGCTCTTGTCGGCGAAGTAGTTACGATCCCAAAGGTTTTTGTAGAATTCGCCCGTCAGTTCGGCAGCCCGAGGACCGAACGTCGGCCGGCCGCCTTCGAGGAAGAAGACGGTTACCATGCTGCCTTGCGGCGTGTCGGAGAACGAGACGAACCAGCCGAAACGAGTGCCGTTATCGGAGCAGGTTCCGGTCTTGCCGAAGACCGGCAGTTCCTGGAAGTTGGCGCGCAGACGGCGAGCGGTTCCGTATTGAACGGCCCCGGCCATTCCATCCTGAAGGTCAGGCACAAGCTTTGCGATGTCGAGCGTACGTTTCACGCGGGGCTGGAAACTGGCAATCTCCAACGGCGAAGTCGGGTGCTGCAGATAATAGAGAGTGCCGCCGTTGGCCATGGCTGCAACGAATGCGCCGAGTTGCAGGGGCGTCATTGAGACTCCCTGGCCGAAGCTGCACATGCGGCCGACCCCACCCTCTGATGCAGCGATGGGCTGGTCCGGATAGACCCCCAACTGCTCGCCCGGAATGTTGTAGCCCGCCAATTCCCCCAAGCCGAACTGGGTGGCATAATGACGGACCCGATCGAATCCGAGTTCGCGGCCAAGTTCCTCAAAATAGAGGTTGTTGCTGTGGGCGATGGCCTCCGTCATATTCATGCGGAAACCAGGCAAGCGAACCATGGTATCCCGGGTGACGATTCCTTCAGAGAGCGCGGCGAGCGCCACAGAAAGCTTGATCGTCGAGCACGGCTCGGCTCCAGGGGAGAGCGCCAGCTTCTGGTTGACCATCGCCAGGATTCTGCCATTCGAAGGATCAATGACGACGGCCGTGCCGTTCATATCTCCCAGTGCGTCGATGGCAGCCTGACGAACAACTGGATTCTCCCCAGCAGTCACGTCATCCGCAAAGATATCGCCGGACGCAAAGGAGCTCGCGGTAAAACGCTCATAATAGCGGTGGTGACGGACGGACAAAGACGCGCGGCGCAGCGTCGCGCCGGAATGAGTCGATCCGGCAGCATAACTGCGATGCCGTGCAGAAGTTGTCGAGACGGAATGATGAGCTGCAGTATGATGGCTTCGTGTGTGGCTTGTGACGGATAGGTGTTGGCTTGCCGGCTTCGTCCGGTGCAAGGTGTGAGGTGCATCCAGCGCCAACGCTGTGACCGCACCCAGTGCAAAACCAACCAAAGCCAGGCCCCCGCCCAAGACACGAAAAAATCTCATCCTGCCAACCCTCTCTATGATGGGCATTCGTCCATGTACTCGGAGGCCCATTTTCCCCAACCTATATCGCGGTTTTTGCCACGAAAAACCCTGCCCTGCATCAGCTCTATCGGTCGATTCGCCTGTCCAAACGTAGCGGAAGCGATGCCTATTCGACAGCTGTTCTATTACTTAAGTCTACAATAACTCATATTTCGAAAATTCCAAACGATTGATTTATTCCGTCGTTGATCGGTTCAGAGCTTTCGTTCGATTTTGGACTTTTTCTTCCAATGGAACAAGGATTCCCCCTTGCCAAACGTTACCGAAGAGTCATAGGGGCATCTGAACGGCGTCAGAACTGCAATCGACGCATGAAGGCCGGCACATCCAAGTCGCGTTCCGCCTCATTCGTCGGTTCTGCAATGAACGTCTTCGCACCCTGAGGCGCCAGATCGTCCGCCAAAGCCGAATTCCGCCCACCGCCGTCAAAACTTGAAGCCAAATTGCGGGGCAGCGGCATAAACCCCTGATCCTCCGATGGTTCCGCGAAGCGGGGATGCACGGAAGCCCCCACGGGATCCGGCTCCTCCGCAGCCCTCCGATTGCGGGAAACGGAAGAAGCGGAGAAGAACGCTGGTTCGTCGTCGTCTTCGGATGCTTGATTTTCCGCTTCGCTCATGAAGCGCGCGGGACCTGGCCCGGGAGGGATCGTCTGCGCCTGCGCAGCCTCGCGCATCCAGTTGTCGGGCGCCATCACCGGAACCGAAACCACGGGCGCTTCTTCCACGCTCAACATCCGCGCGCGGCGCTCAGGCATCTGGTCGCGAAAACCGGTGGCGATTACCGTGATCTTGACTTCATCGCCCATCCGTTCGTCCTGCACAGCGCCGAAGATAATGTTCGCGTCTTCGTGGGCGGAAGATTGAATCAAGGTCGATGCCTGGTTGACCTCGGAGAGCTTCAGCGAGCTCGAACCCGTGATGTTGATCAGGATGCCGCGCGCACCGTCGATCGCCCCCGCATCAAGTAAAGGCGAAGCCATGGCCGCCTGTGCTGCCTCAATCGCGCGATTCTCACCGGAACGCACGGCCGTGCCCATGACGGCGTGGCCCATGCCGGCCATCGTCGTTTTCACGTCGGCGAAGTCGCGGTTGATAATGCCGGGAATCGTAATGATGTCCGAAATTCCCTGAACGCCCTGGCGCAGCACGTCATCAGCAATACGGAAACTCTCGAAAAATCCCGCATCCTTGGCGACCGCGAGCAGTTTCTCGTTGGGGATCACGATCATGGTGTCGACGCTCTCGAGCAGCTCTTTGAGACCCCGCTCGGCCTGTTGCAGGCGGCGCTTGCCTTCAAACGCAAAAGGCCGCGTGATCACAGCCACGGTGAGGATGCCCATCTCGCTGGCCAAGGACGCAATAACCGGCGCCGCTCCTGTCCCCGTACCACCGCCCAGTCCCGCGGTCACAAAAACCATGTCCGCGCCTTCGAGCGCTTCAATGATCTTCTCGGAATCTTCAAGCGCAGCCCGGCGACCCACGTCGGGATTCGCGCCGGCGCCCAAACCTGAAGTGAGACGGACACCAAGCTGCAACTTCACTGGAGCCTGGGAGAGCTTGAGCGCCTGCACATCGGTGTTCGCCGCAATGAACTCCACGCCTTCGAGTCCAGCCTGGATCATGCGATTGACGGCGTTGCCGCCGCCGCCACCCACGCCGATCACCTTGATGCGGGCTCCACGCACGCTTTCATCGTGAAACTGAATGCGCATCTCTCCAGATTCGTTGATTGGCTCCATCGCGGCTTGGTCCTCCTTGGCGCGTTCCATAATTTTCTCTAAAAACTAGCTGCAAAGATCGAGCGCAATTTCGCGCGCAGATTATTGCTCTCTGCCGCGCGCGTGACACGCGTACGGTGGGAGTACAAGAGCATCCCGATCGGCATGGCGAAGCCCGGATGCACCAACTCCCCCGGCATATTGGAAAGCCGCACCGGCATTCCCGTGCGTGCGGGCACTCTCAACTGACTCTCGGTCACGTCGAGCATTCCCGGCAACGACGCTCCACCGCCGGTGAGAACGCATCCTGCTCCAAGCGCGTCGACCACGCCGCCCTGGCGAAGGCTCTCTTTGACAAAATGCATCAGTTCGCGGGCCCTCGGCTCCAGTATCTCAGCAATGCTGCGCAGCGCAAGACGCTGTGGCTGTGGATTAGCGATCTCAATCTCTGATTCCTGTGGAACCGCGGTCACCACGCAGTGGCCAAACTGGCATTTCAAATCTTCCGCCTGCGCTTTGGGCATCTGCAGGCCAACCGCCAGATCGTTGGTGAAGTGCGCGCCGCCGATTGGCACAGAGGCCGTGTGCACGACGGCGCCTTCGAAAAAAACCGCCATGTCGCTGGAATGCGCGCCAATGTCAAGCAGGCAAACGCCGAGTTCGCGCTCGTCGGCAGAGAGAGTTGCTTCGGCCGCGGCGATCGATTCGAGAACCGCCTCCGTAACTTCGAGGCCCGCGCGATTTGCGCAGGTAACGCTACTTTGGAGCGCGCTGCCCGAGCAGGTGGCAATGTGCAGATCCACTTCGAGCCGCGCGCCCACCATGCCCACGGGGTCGAAGATTCCGGGCTGGTCATCGAGAATGAACTGGCGCGGCAGCAAGTGCAGAATCTCGCGGTCGGGAGGCCGCTCGACGGCACGGGCCCTTTCGATCGCAGCACGCACATCTTCACGGCTAATTTCGCGCATGCGGTTGCCTAGGTCGATTCCACCGTTGGTATTCAGCCCGCGAACATGCGGGCCGCCCACTCCCACGACGCACTCGTCGATGTTGGCGCGAGCCACCCATTCAGCTCGTTCGTTGGCGGCTCTTACCGCTTTGGCAGCGGGGCCAAGATCGGCGATGAGCCCCTTGCGCATTCCTGCGGACTCCACGATGGCGTGGCCGCGGTAGCGCAATGCTCCTTCATTCAGGTCGGCTGCCAGCACGCGGGTCCACGCGCTGCCAATGTCGAGCACGACGATCAGGTTGTCCTGCTTCTGGCTCATCCTGGACTCACTGCTCCTGGTCTGCCGCCGCGGGCGTGCGTGTCTTCGGCCTCGGTATCTGCTTCGTCTGCTTCTGCGCGACCGGTTTTGTCTGCGCGTGTTTCTTATCTTTCGCTTTTGCGGCGGAGGTTTTCACGGAACCTTTTGCTGGCGTCTTGGTGTTGGAACGATTCACTTTGACGACATGAGCAATCGGCTGCCTTTGGGCGGAGTGAATCGGGTAAGGCTGTTCTGCGCTCGCGATGCGCTTCGCCGGGTTGGGCTTGGCATTTGCATTCGGTGCGGCCGGCGAGTCGACGGGCTTGGCTGCGGCAGGCGGCGCATTTTCAGTGCTGATTGCCGGCTGCGTATTGGTCGACCCCTGATTCATCTCCAGGACGACTTGTTGCTCATAGCGCAAGTCGACTGCGGCGAGCTTCGGGTACTGCTGGCGCCATTCGGCGATATGCGCTTTGTAGCGCTGATAGCGATCGAGGAAATGATCTTCGCCAAAGTGTGCGAGCACGTCCGTTCCCTGCTCCGGCATCAGCACTCGCGCATCCTCTGGATCGGTCAGGTCAATCTCTGAAATCTGATCGGAAAGATGCTGGCCATTGGCATCGAGCTCGCTCATGAGCCGTAGATAGAGTTCCATACGCGCCTTGCGCGAAGGCAACGGGTCGCCGCCATCGATGCCGGTGAGCACGGGAAAAGAATAATGATGCTGGCTCATCAGACCCGGCGGCATATTGAGCAACACGCCATTCGCATCGACGAGTCCGATCTGCTGGCCGTGACGGACGAATGCTACGGGTTGGCGCTCTATGACGGAAATGCGGATTTGGTCAGGAAGCAGACGCATCACGGTCGCTTGCTGAATCCAGGGAATCTGTTCCAACTGTTTGCGGCGCCCGGCAAGAGGTACAAAGAAAATGTTGCGCCCGATATCTTCCCCGAAGACTGGGAGAATCTCGGCCCGACTTACCTCGGCGAGCCCGACCACCTGAATGTTGCTTGTTCCGCCGATGCGAAAGCGCGAATCATGTTCGAGAAAAGATTTGCAAATATGAAACGCCCAGGCAAACGCGCACACGACAACAAGCAGTCCAAACGCAAGGAAAGCGCGGCCCCACGTGGTCGCCGGCCGCCACCACGTGGAGCGCGGCCTGGAAAAACGACCTCTGGGCGATGCAGCTGGGTTCTCGTCATCATCCAGTTCGAGAGGCAGGCTGCGCCTGGATGCAGGCGCACTTTGCTGCACGCGCCGGAAGCGGGACTCCGCGGGCGCATCATCTTCCCAAACAAGGGACCGGGTTCGGTTACTTCCTTGAGTCGCCACGCCTGACCGATGTAGTAAGATTCGCCAGGCTCAACTATAGACCGCGCAGTTGTGGGTTTCGGCCGCTGCCCGCGAGGGGGAATCCGCACTGTAACGGTCTTTCGGTAACTCGTGTGAATTGGGCTGCCCGCATGCTTGGCCAGGCAGTTGCAGTCCTCCAACCAATCCGTTTGAATAGCCCCAATTTACTCGTCCTCACGCCCACTCCAGCGTGTGCACGGAATCCGCGGGCAAATCGATCTCCAGCGCCTTTCCTCCAAGCACCAACTGCGCTCGCTTCTGTCCTCCGGTATTCGCGAGGACCACCACAAGACTTCCATCGGGATTGCGGAAGCCCGTGTGCGATACCGAGCCGCCCGCACCATCGAAGCCCACCCCATCGGTCGCGAAGACTCGTGCGCCGCGCTTGATGTGTTTCGAGTAGTGCGCGAATGCCCAATACTGCCCGCTCCGCGTGATCTTGTGGGTCCCATTCTCGACCGTCACAACTCCGCCGCACGAAAACGGCCCCACATTTGGTTTGCCATTTTCATCGAGTGCCAGATTCCACGAAGTAATTGAACGCGCCCAGTTGTTCAGGATTCCGTTAAACGTATCGGCCCACTTGGTGTAGTCCGTCTGATAGTCGGGCTGCTTCACGTCTGGTCCGCCTTCGGTCCAGTACGCGTTCTTCTGGGGAAACGCATCATGTACGCGCGTCATCGCGGAAGGCTCGCCGACGTAGCCGTGCCACGCAATGCCGTCTATGTACTCATATGCATCCGGATCGCTCAACTCGTCAATGGCCCGTCCCCACAGGCTGTAGTTGTGGTCGAGCACCCAGATCTTGGTCGGCGAGCCGGTCTTGCGCAGCGCAGGTCCTAGATGGCTCTTCACAAAATCCATCTCGGCTTCCTGTGCCCACAAGCAGGCGGGCATGTTGCCTTCCTGCTCAGCATCGGTTTCGTTTTGCACTGTAACCGCGTCGATCACGACGCCTTCGGCCTTGTAACCCTCTAGAAATCTCGTGAAGTAATTGGCGTAGGGTCCGAAGCTGGTTTTGCGCATGGCGCCGCCCAGCATGGAGTTGTTCGGCTTCATCCATCCCGGTGGACTCCAGGGCGACGAGAAAAGAAACAGTTCAGGATTGGCTTTGCGCGCCTCGCGCAGCATCGGCAGGATATATGCCTTGTCGTGATCAATCGAGAACTTCTTCAATTCGGGATCCGGATTGGGGCTGTCATCGAAGCTATAGACCGTGCGCGAATAGTCGCTGGCGCCAATGCACGTGCGGCACACGTTGAGGGCCATCTCGTCGGGCGCGAACATCTCGTGCATCAGGGGCGCGCGTTCGGCGTCGCTCATTTGACTCAGCACGTAGCAGGTCGCATCTGTCATCGCCGCGCCGAAGCCAAGCACTTCTTGCTTCGTCGCCGCAGGATCGAGCGCGATTGCCTCTGCAGCCACCTGACCGGCCGCCTTCCACGCAACGAATTCTCCCTGTGCATGCCTGCGGTCGCGGTAGGTGCTCCAGACCTTAGCGGCTCCTGTTGCCTCGGCCCAAACCGGAATCCTACGTGCCAATGTCATTGTTGCTGCGGTTGTGGCAGCAGCCTTCAAAAATCCCCTGCGCGATCTGTTTCTCATACGTGCTCCTTCGAGCGTACAAACTTTTGCCCGCCGCATCATAGCAGGGCGACACACTGGAGTGAAACGATTGAGCAGGGGTCTTGAAACAGAAAGAAATGCGTGTCTGACTAAGACTTCTTCCGCTCTTCGAGAGCGGTAAGAATCTGCGGACCAAGCTGGCTCACGCTGCCAGCGCCCAGCGTCAGAATCAAGTCGCCTTCGAGCGCCTCCGCCACGACTGCGGCAATAGCCGTGGGAAAGTCCGGGACAAATCGCGCCTTTGGTCCTTGGACCCGTTCAACCAGCAACTCCGCCGTGATTCCCGGCAGCGGCTCCTCGCTCGCCGCGTAGATGGGAAGAACAACAACCGTATCGGCATCTGTGAAAGCCGCGCCAAACTCGTCGAGAAGATCGCGCGTGCGCGTAAAACGATGCGGCTGAAAAACGACGCGAATACGCCCGCGGCTCGATTCGCGTGCGGCCGCGAGTGTGGCCCGAATCTCCGTGGGATGGTGGCCGTAGTCATCGACAACCGTAACCCCGCGCGCCTTGCCCCGTTGTTGAAAACGCCGGTCCACACCACGAAAATGCTGAAGCCCTTCGGCAATTTTTCCGGGAGCCACCTCGAGTTGATGCGCGATTGCCACGGCCGCAGTTGCATTCAGCACGTTGTGTCTTCCTGGCACGTGCAACTCAAACGGCCCCAGTGCTCCGGACCTCGTCCTCACCCGAAAACAGGAAAAGCTTCCCGGCTGCGATGCCAGGAATTCGAGGCGGAAGTCAGCCTCCGAGGCAACACCATAAGTGAAAACGCGCCGATGCACGCTGGGAAGAATCGCCGCGAGCTGCGGGTTATCAAGGCACGCGGTGACTGCACCGTAGAATGGCACCTTATCCATGAAAGTCAGAAACGCATGCTCGATGTCCGGCATGTCGCGGTAGCAGTCCATATGTTCGCGGTCGAGGTTAGTGACCACGGCGAGAATCGGCGACAACTTCAAAAACGAGCGGTCGCTTTCGTCTGCTTCGGCCACCAGGAATTGGCTCGCGCCGAGCCTGGCGTTCGAGCCTAAGGCGTCTACGCGGCCGCCCACCACCACTGTGGGATCAAGCCCTCCCGCAGCGAGCACCGCAGCCACCATCGACGTGGTCGTTGTCTTGCCGTGCATGCCTGCGATGGCGATGCCGTATTTCAAGCGCATCAACTCGGCCAGCATCTCCGCGCGCTGAATCACCTGAATATTCCGCACACGCGCCTCGAGCACTTCGGGATTCGCAGCCGAAACAGCGGAGCTGGTGACAACAACCGTCGCGCCAACCACGTTGCTTGCTTCGTGTCCCTCATAAATTGAGGCGCCCAGCTGCGCAAGCCGATCGGTGACCGGGCTCCGCCGCAGATCCGATCCGGAGACTTTGAAGCCGAGACTCAGCAGAATCTCGGCTATGCCGCTCATGCCGATCCCGCCGATTCCGATGAAATGTGCGTGCTGCGATGTGGCAAACATTCTAAGGCGAATCTCCACTGTACCATTCGCGCGACGGGTCCATTCACTCTGCAAAAATAGGCAGCCATAAACACGGAAAACTGCGAAAGTTGCGGCACTTTATTTTCGACTCGGTACCGCAACCTAGTCTCCCATTCGCTGTTCAATCGGGACATAACCGGCGCGCTGAAGGCAGCAGGATCCAAGCCCGAGGCAAGGAAAGAAAAGCCGGACTAGCCGATGAAAAATCGGGCTGGGTGGGACGGAGGAAATATGTTCAGCATGAAAAAGTGGATGCTTGGTGCAGCAGTATTGGCAGGCGGATTGGGCCTGGGAACATCGCAGGCGAAAGCCGCAGAGTTTGGTGTTTACGTTCGCGGGCCGGTGGCCTATGTTCCTCCGTGCCCAGGACCGGGATATGTTTGGGTGGCCGGCTACTATGCGAATGGCTACTGGGTCCCAGGGCGCTGGAACTTCGGTGGCTGGCGTCGTCCGGCTCCCATCGTGGGGTTCGACTATCACCGCGGCTTCGATCGGCACTTCGATCATGGCTACTTCCGCAGGTAGCTCTCACCGAAGGCGGCAACGCGACGGCCTCTCCCGCGGGAGAGGCCGTTCTGTTCTGATCGAAAACCGCAATTGATTCGGAAAGTTCGCGACGACGTTGCAATGCAGATCAGGTGAGCGAAAATTCAGGAAAAAAGTTCCGGAATTTGCATCATTTCACTTGCGATTCCTGTTAGATTTACCGCAACTAAATCGCAGGTTTGTTGTTCAAATGTACAGATGCCGGTTGGCAGAACAAACCATACCGGCGGGTGCTGAGAAGCGGGGATCGCCCCCCGCATCCGGAGTCCAGATCGGCGGGACGGGACAGCACAAGGAGGGCTTCATGAAAAGTTTTCGGCTGGTTCTGATGGCAATGCTCCTGGCTCTGCCTCTTGCATTCGCGTCGACGGCAAACGCTCAGGTTGCTGTGGGGGTTGGCGTCGGGCCGGCGGTTGTCGACGCGCCCTATGCCTATGGTCCCCCGGCCTGCGACTGGGGTTATTACCCTTATTACCCTTACGCTTGCGCTCCCTACGGTTATTACGGACCTAGCTGGTTCGCCGGCGGCGTCTTCATCGGCGTCGGACCGTGGTATGGCTGGGGTCGTCGTGGTTGGGGCTACGGCGGCTATGGATATCGCGGCGGGTACGGCTATCGTGGTGGCTACGGCGGCTATGGTTATCGCGGCGGGTACGGTGGCGGAGCTCATGCCTATGGTGGCGCACCTCACGGCTACGCGGGCGGCGGATACGCCGGTGGTCATGCAGGCGGCGGATACGCCGGTGGTCATGCAGGCGGCGGGTTTGCCGGCGGAGGCCACGCAGGTGGCGGATTCGCGGGCGGCGGCCATGGTGGCGGCGGTGGTCACCGGTAAGGCAAGTTAGATTCGGGCAAGACGGCCCGTCTGCTTCGGCAGGCGGGCTTTTTTGTGCCTGCTAACTGTTGACGCGCTAGGCTCCGACACGCGCAAGCCGGGTTCTGAATCTGCGAGACTGAGATCAGAGGCACAGCTTGGCATTGCGGGTTCTTATCGCGGGCGGAGGCACCGGCGGACACATCATTCCCGCGTTGGCCGTCGCGCGCGAGCTGGCTGCGCGTCACGGCGCGGAGGTGCTGTTGGTCGGTACGGAGCGGGGGTTGGAAACCCGGCTCGTGCCGCAGGCGGGATTCCCGCTTGAGCTCATCAAGATTGGTCCGCTGAACAGGGTCTCGCTGGCAACGCGGCTGCGCACATTGTTCGACATTCCCGCCAGCCTCTTCGTCTGCCGCCGGATCATTCGCGATTTCAAGCCGGACGTCGTGCTCGGCATCGGCGGCTACGCTTCGGGGCCAGGCGTCGCGGCGGCTCTACTGCTGCGTGTGCCGACCATGCTTTTCGAGCCAAACGCGATGCCGGGTTTGGCGAACCGGCTGGTCGGCAAGCGCGTGCAGGCTGCGGCGGTCAACTTCCCTGCTGCCGCTCGCTGGTTCCGCAACGCCGAGGTGACGGGGATTCCGGTACGGCCGGGCTTCTTTGGGCTCGCCGCGCCCGATCCGAAAGCGCCGCCGCATCTGCTTGTCTTTGGCGGATCGCAGGGCGCGCGCCTCTTCAACCAGACGCTGCCGAAGATTGCTGCCGCGCTGCTCGACGCCCTGCCGGATCTCACGATTCTGCATCAGTGCGGCGCGCGTCACGTGGAAGTAACGCAGGCGGCTTTCGAGGCAAGCGGAGCCGATCCGGCGCGGTGGCAGGTGAGCGCCTTCCTCGACGACATGCCGGCGCAGTTTGCGCGGGCGCATCTGGTGATGGCGCGCAGCGGCGCTTCGACGGTGGCGGAGTTAGCTGCCGCGGGCAAGCCGGCTCTGCTGGTTCCCTTTGCCGCTGCGGCCGATGATCACCAGAAGCGCAATGCCGAGGAGATGGCCAAAGCCGGAGCCGCCGTGATGCTGACCGAGACGGACCTTGCAACTCCAGAGACGTTGCTGATCGCGCTGAAGGAGCTGCTCACCTCTCCGGCAAAACTCGCTGCGATGGCTGTGGCGGCAAAAGAACAAGCGCGTCCCGGCGCTGCAGAGAGAATTGCGGACCGGCTGGCGGAGCTGGCAGGTCGATCGCGGTAGCGATCGAGACAGGGAACAGGGATCAGGGATCAGCACAGAGTCGGGAAATTCTCTGCAAGAGATGGGCGGGAAACTGCGCTTTGCGGGATACCACGGTTATTGATGAATCGATTACCCCCATAGGGGGGTGGGGGTGTCAGAAGGATTCCGATTTGGAACTCCGGGCCTCGGCGCAGGCCGCGACCTGGGCGGCGTAGAGCATTTTCGAGGCCTCCTTGGTGTCGAAGACATCGAGGGCCATGCCGTGAGCCACGCACGCGATGAAGTCGCGGATATTCTCGGCGCCGCGAAGGGGCGGCAGAGCTTCGCGATAGGCCTTGTTGGCCTTTTTGATAGCACGAGCCGCCCCTGCGCGAAAAAGCTCCATCTCTCTTTCGTGGTTTGCTAACCAATTTTCGTCTTTGAGGTCGATCGGCTGTCCTGCCTCATCGAAGAGGTTGAGTTCCTTCATGGCCTGGTCGCAGACGCGCTCCATGGCGCCGCGGCACACGACGATGCACGGTTGGCGAGAGCAGGAAGATCAAGTCTTGCTTAGAGTTCGGTCTGGAGTTCGTCGGCTGTCATGCTGGGCTTTCTGGAGCGGTTCCACAATTCACGTGCCCTTTCAGACCCGTGCAGGGCGGCATTTTCTTGAAGGAAAATGCCACTTGGCGGATGCGGCTTCGGGGTACAGCAATTGTGGAATCGCTCTGGCCGAGATTTCGGCTACTTCTCCAGTGTGCGACAGAAGGGCGTAATTTTCTGCAACGACAGTGGACAGTGCACCGTCGTGGGCTAACTCGAGTGCTTCTTGGCGAAGACGATGCTCGCCTGGATGCTGATTGCGGCGATGCCGGCAAAAAAGACGAGGAGCGCGGCGTAATTCGTGGAGGACACGCCGCCAACACGGAACAGGACATAGCCCACGACCAGGTTGAGCAGTGCCCAGAGGACATTGACAACGGGCGAGGACAAGCCTTTGCCGGGAGGATGGGCGAAGGGCGTGGGCAAGCGGTCGCCGGAGACGCCGGAGACGAAGTGGGGCACGAAGTTGGCGAGAAACATTCCCGCGAAGAAGCTAGCGAGATAGTCGTACCAGGGCATGGCGCTTTCCTAATTTTCGCTGAACATGCCGGAGGCGCAGGCTCCGCCGCCGCAGCAGGCGCCGCCGAAAGCGCAAGGGGGCATATCGGCGTGCGCGTGGCCGTGGGCAGAGGATGAGCCTTTGGTGATCGCGCCTGCTCCTCCGCTGATGAGGCGATGGACGGGCCCGCCGCACGCGGGGCAGGCATCGAGGGCGGCATCGGACATCTTCTGACGCTGCTCGAAATGGGTCGCGCAGGAGTCGCAGAGGTATTCGTAGGCGGGCATGGTTCGATTTTACTGAGAAGCGATGAAACAGAGAATGAGCCTACCTAAAAGGGGCATTTACTCCCACAGAGATTCCGAAGAAAATCCGGTAGCTTCCGACAAGACTATGCCTGCCTTTTGCAAGCGTTGCGGTCTGCATATTCCCGATGGAATCTCTGCTTGCAGAATGTGCGGCAGCACAGTTCTTGCGGCCCCTCCGCCTCCGGACCTGGCGGGCCCGATCTACAGCGGCAAATCTCTGCCTCAAGACCGCCCCAAGCTTTCCCGGTGGCTGATTGTTGTGGCCATTGGCCTGGTGGTGATTCCGATTCTGCGCGTAGGCGGAATCATCACGGTTCATTTCCCGCTTCTCTACACCGACCAGGGGCGCGCATTCCTCGATCAACACCCTGGATTGGAAGGGCTAATTTCATTTCAGATGTACGCGAACGTGCTGCTGGCCCTGCTGGCGCTGGGACTGAACTACTTGTTCTACGCGAAGAGCAAGCACTTCACTAGGTACATGATTGTGTATACGATCGCGGGGTTTCTCTATCAGCTCACGGTGACCGCGATTCTGCGCTTCGGTTTTCCGGATGCGGATATGTCGAGGAACTTCGTGCCGCTGGTGCGCTCGATGATCTGGTCGGGTGGCCTCACGATTTACCTGTTAACCGCACCCGAGGTGAAAGCGCGATTTAGCCGATAGAGACTGTTTTCCGGTCGTAGGGGACACAGAGAGGCTTGCAGCTTGTACTGACCGCGAGAGGCGCGCGGCTCCTCAGGATGACACGGAATAGTTTGTCTGGAACGATAGGCTCAACATCAATCGAGCATCCTGAACAGCAGATCCTTCGCTCCACTGAGAAGAGCGCTCCGCTCAGGATGACACAGCATGGGGGAGTGAACGGAAGCGGACGACAGACGGACTCACCAACGCGTGAAATGAAAGGAGCTGGGCTGGGTCACTGCTTTCCCACCTTTGCTACGCAAGGCGCCGTCGATCAAACGCTCGCAGGCGGGAAGCCCTCACTCCACCTGCTTGGAGATGTTCAGCAGAATTCCTATCGAAGCTAACGTAAAGAACAGCGAGGTTCCTCCGGAGGAGATGAACGGCAGCGGGATTCCCTTGGTGGGCAGCAGGGAGAGAACGACCGAGATATTGAAGAAGGCTTGCAGCAGGATCGCCGTGGTGATGCCGAAGGCGGTAAGGCGCGCAAACGGATCGGTTGAGCGGTAGGCGGTGCGCAGCCCTCGGTAGCCGAGGACACAGAAGAGGACGACGATGGCCATGGCGCCGAGGAAGCCCAATTCTTCAGCAACGTTGGCAAAGATGAAATCGGTGGAAGCTTCGGGAAGATAGAAGAGCTTTTGCATGCCCTCCATGAAGCCGCGGCCTGTGAGTCCGCCCGTGCCGACGGCGATGAGGGACTGGTTGATGTGGAAGCCGGTTCCTTGTGGGTCGGCGCCGGGATGGAGGAAGGCCAACATGCGGGCGCGACGCCACGGGACCCAGAAGAGCAGAGCGGCGAGGGGCGGCAGCGCGACGGCGATGGCGGCGACGAGGTATTTCCACTCCATGCCGGCGAGCATGAGCATCATGGCGGTGACGCCGGCGAGGACGAGAGCGGTGCCGAGGTCGGGCTGCTTGACGATCAAAAGAATAAAGACGAGAGGCATGATGGCGGCGCGGAGCAGGGTGTGCCGCCAGTCGTCGATGGTGTCGAGCCGTTTGGAGAGAAACCAGGCGAGGAAAAGGATGAGGACCGGTTTCGCAATCTCGGAGGGCTGGAAGGAGAAGCCGCCGAAGAGAATCCAGCGATGGGCGTGCTGGGCGTTGCGGAAGAAGAAGACGATGACGAGCAGAACGGTGGTGACGGCGAGGGCGGTGAAGATGAAACGCGGGGATTTGTAATGGTCGTAGTCGACGGACATTAGGAAGACCATGAGCAGGACGCCGGCGAGGGCCCAGGCAGCCTGGCGGCCGAGGAGCGCATAGGGATTATGGAAATGCTCCTGCGCCACGATGGCCGAGGCGGAAAAGACCATGGCGAGGCCCACGACCACGAGAGTGAGGGTGGTGAAGAAGATCCATTTGTCGACGCCGATGCGCTTGGCCAATTTGATTCCTTGTTGAGGATCGTTGAGAAGCAGATCCTTCGCTACGCTTACCCCGCAGACGCCTTCGTCATCTGCTGGGTCCCAAGCGCGCTCCGCTCAGGATGACAATCTCGAAAATATTCTGACCTATTCATGGGCCTGAAGGCCCCTGCTCCCTCCGATTCTGACGATGCGAATCGAATTGGCTGCTTCTAGGATCAGGCAGGCGGGACGGGGCTGTGGCTGTGGAAGAGACTGCGGGGATACAGGTGGTTAACTGCTGTGGGTGCGCTCGACGGCGATGGGCAGGCCGCTAAGGCCGCGCCACTCGTTGACCAATTGTTTGAAAACGCGGCCGCGGTGCTCGTAGCTTTCGAATTGGTCGAAGCTGGAGCAGGCGGGGGCGAGCAGGACGACTTCGCCCGGATGCGCGGCAGTGGCCGCGGCGGTCACGGCTTTGTCGAGAGTTTCGCAGGAGCGGAGGGAGACAACGCCGCGAAGCTGCGATTCTATTTTGGCGGCGGCGGAGCCGATGGTGTAGATGGCGCGGACTCGTTCGCGGAGCAGAGGTGCGAGCTGAGTGTAGTCGGAGTTTTTGTCTTTGCCGCCGAGGATGAGATGGATGCCGGTGGAGAAGGCAGCGATGGCCTTGGCGGTGGCGTCGACGTTGGTGGCCTTGGAATCGTTGAAGTACTCGACGCCGTTGAGGGTGGTCACGTATTCGAGACGATGCTCGACGGCCTTGAATTTTTCAATGGCGCGGCGAATGGCGGCGGGCGGTGCGCCGGCGAGGCGAGCAGCGCAAACGGCAGCGAGCACGTTTTCGACGTTGTGTTCGC
Source organism: uncultured Acidobacteriaceae bacterium (assembly GCA_963745845.1). Lineage (GTDB taxonomy): Bacteria > Acidobacteriota > Terriglobia > Terriglobales > Acidobacteriaceae > Telmatobacter. The sequence goes on from CAVUZE010000008.1 coordinate 3,475,518, forward strand.
CCTTGAGGGGAATCTTGTGCAACGGGAGGATGGTTTCGGGGAGCGTATCTTTGCTCAAGCGGAAGACGACCTGGCCAGCTTCGACCCAGGCTCCCTGGGGCACGGAGCGATCGAGCGAAAACCAGAAAACGCGCGAGAGCGATCGGGGAGCAGCGGCGGCGGCGCGGGTGTTGTCCGCATTGAGCACGAGGAAATCGTCGGGGGTCTGCGCGGCGAAGATGCGCTCCTTGGCGCGAGCGTAGTTTTCGAAGGTGCCGTGGCGGTCGAGGTGGTCGGGGGTGATGTTGAGGATGACGGCAATCTGGGGATGGAATTGCTCGGTGGATTCGAGCTGGAAGCTGGAGACCTCGAGGACGGACCAGGTCTCATCGGTGCTTTCGTTGATGAGGGCGACGACAGGAACGCCGATGTTGCCGCCGACCAGGGTAGGTAAACCTGCCTCTTCGAGAATTTCACCGACAAGCGAGGTGGTGGTGGTTTTGCCGTTGGAGCCGGTGATGGCGAGGGTCTTGCCCTTGAGGAAGCGCGCGGCAAGTTCGAGTTCGCCAATGATGGGACGCCCGAAATTGCGGGCCTGCACCAGTTCAGGCGTTTCGAGGGGCACACCGGGACTGACGACGATGAGGTCCTGACGGCGAAAAGTGAGCAGGCCGTGGCCGCCGGCCTCGACCATGATGCCTTCATCGAGGAGAGCAGGGATGTCTTTGGCGAGGGCTTCGGCGCTGCGGACGTCGGACACAGTAACCTGAGCGCCCTGATGGCGCAGAAACAGAGCCGCGGCCAGACCGGACTTGCCCAGTCCGACAACCAGAACTTTTTTGCCTTTGAGTTCCATCATTGGATTTCTTCTGTCAGATTTTCGCGACTTCTCTATTGTGCACCGTGAGGGCGCGGCGCGGCTTGGTTTGGGCGGCTGAAACTGCGGGATGAGGTTAAAAAATCGCGTCTAGCGCAGCTTGAGGGTCGTGAGCGCGAGCAGAGCGAAGACTAAGGCGAGGATCCAGAAGCGAACGATGACCTTGGATTCGCTCCAGCCGAGCTGTTCGAAATGGTGATGCAGAGGGGCCATCTTAAAGATGCGCTTCTTGCGCAGCTTGTAACTGCCTACCTGAAGGACTACCGAGAGTGCTTCCATAATAAAGATGCCGCCGATGAAGGGAAGCAGCAGTTCCTGACGAATGATGACGGTGACTGTGCCGATGGCGCCGCCGAGGGCCAGCGAGCCGACGTCGCCCATGAAGATTTCGGCAGGGTGGGCGTTGTACCAGAGAAACCCGATGGAAGCACCGACCATGCAACCGCAAAAGACGGTCAATTCCGCGACCTGCGGCATTCGTTGCAACTCGAGATAGTCGGCGTAGACGACATGGCTGGTGACATAGGTGAGTACGGTGAGGGCTGCGGCGGCGATGATGGTGCAGCCGATGGCGAGCCCGTCAAGGCCGTCGGTAAGGTTGACGGCATTGGACGAGCCGAGCAGAACAAAGATGACAAAGGCAACAAAGGGCAGAAACGAGAGAAAGCCGAGGAGCGGCATCGTGGAGGGCCAGTGCCAGATGAGATTGGGGTGAAGACTCTTGACGAAGGGAACGGTCAGTTCGGTAGAGAACAGGCGGAATTGCGTGAGGATGGCGAGTGGGGCAGCGATGATGACCGCGACGAATGCCTGCCAAAAGAGCTTGGCGCGCGCGGTCAGGCCCAGGTTGCGTCGCTTGACCACCTTGATGTAGTCGTCGGCAAAACCGATAGCGCCGAAGGCAAGCGTGGAAAAAACGGTAATCCAAATGAAGGGATTCGCGGGGTCGGACCAGAGTAAAGTGGGCAGGACGATGGCGATGACGATGAGCACGCCGCCCATGGTGGGCGTACCGGATTTTTTCTGATGCGACTGGGGTCCGTCTTCGCGGATGTACTGGCCGATTTGGAACTCACGCAGCTTTTGGATGACATAAGGTCCGATGAAAAGTGCAATGAGGAGAGCGGTAAACGAGGCGAAGGCGGTGCGAAACGTGAGGTAGCGGAAGATGCGGAAAGGATGGAAGAACGGGTAGAGCTTTTCGTAGAGCAGCCAGTAGAGCAAGGGGACTCCGCTTCAGAGGATTCAGGACGATTCTACAGGCGATGGCGTGCGCGCGCAGTTAACGGGCATGGTGCGACCACCCTGCATTTGGGACCCCTGCTTGCGGGTCGCGGCCCCGGGGTGGCGCGGGGTCGGCTGTCGCGGCGGCCCGAGTCTGATTGGGAAGGCAGACGGGTTGTTCATCAGAAGGCAAGTGACGAGTTGGGGGGTGATCCACTCATAATCTTCGCGCACACGAGTCTAAGGCTACAGAAAAGCCGATATAATCTGCGGAATTCGGAGGAACCCCGCGATGAACATTTCCAAAGCCTGTCTGATGCCGCTCTTCCTCGGTTCGTTGACAACCGGAATCGCGTTCGGACAGCAACCGTCGCAAACCACCGTGAAAGAACCCGAAGTTTCATCTCAAGCTGAGACATTGAGCGGTCAACTCGTTTATCACGATGGCCTCCGTAAATGGTTTGAACTAAAACTGGATCGGGCGCAATCCGGACAAGGCTCGATTCAACTTATACCTGGAGGAGAGGATCCGAAACCGATGCAGGCTCTCAGAGGTTGTCGTGTTCGTTCAAAAGGTCCTGTCTTTTCTTCGCCGATCGGCGACCTCTATTATTCGCTGGACACTACCCAAAGTGTGCAGAACATCGAGCCCGTTGATACGTGCGCTTTAAAGCCACCAATCCCATCTTCCGGCAATGGAACGGCGCCCGACAAGGACGTTCATGATTACCAAGTCGATATGCGTGTCAACTCCTCGTCCGGCGATCACCCGGTGGTCTTCCGCGTGACAAGCGGGGGTAAGGAACTGCAGCCATGGCAAGCTTGGGCGAGATATGAGGTGACTCGCGGTCTTGCCTTAAACGGACTATGCGACGGCGGCTTCGTCGTCGACCAGGTTTTCGGGACATTGCAAGCTAAGCCATCGCACCTCATAGTGCCTCAAGATTCCGTGAATATCGCGGTGTTCGACTTACGGGGCGCGGCATTGTCCGGCAAGATCGACCTGCAGCTGGGCTACACCTGCGTCCGCACAAACCCGAATAAGCAGAAGTCCTACCACATAGCAAGCGGGCAACTGGTGGCGAATAAGTAGTGAGATTGTAGGAATGGAATCTGGAAAGATCCGTAGACGCGTGAATCCGAATCTACCGCGCACAGGCTAGCCGTAAAAGAGGCGGCCAAAACGGGACGACGATTCGGTTCCGAGCGAGTGGCCAATCCTTCCGTTATCAAAGATGGTTGCAACTTCCGGTTCGGTGGTCGACTGACCGCATCGAGCAACGTTGCATTCCGCGTTTCCAAGGCCGGGAGACTTGGGTCGCCCAAGCCGTTTAGGCAACGGCGATCACAACTTTGCCCCGAACGTGACCAGACTCGACATGGCGCACGGCTTCTGCAGTTTCGCGCAAAGAGTATGTGCGGTCGACAACGGGAATTACTGTGCCTCTCTGGACTAAATCGGCGAGAATGGCCAAATCCTCGCGATTGATTTTGGCGAGCAGGCCGGGCATTTTCTGGCTGGCAAAACGCGATCGAACCGCACTCCGAAGCATTTGCGCAAGGAAATCCATGGTCCTCCGTTCTGGCCCTCCGCCGCCGCACGAAATGTATGTGCCATGCAGCTGGACTGCGCGCAAGCAGTCGGCGAGCGAGCGATTGCCCACGAGGTCAAAGAGTAGATCGTAGTGCTGGTTTGAACGGGCGAAATCCTCACGGGTGTAGTCGATCACTTCGTCTGCTCCGATCGACTGGAGCAGCTCGATGTTTCTGGTGCTGCACACTCCAGTGACGCGCATGCCAAGCGATTTGGCAATCTGCACCGCAAAGGTTCCCACACCGCCTGCTGCACCGTTGATGAGGACGGCTTGCCCTGCCTGAACCTTTCCTTTGTCGCGAAGGCCCTGCAGCGCGGTGATTCCCGCGATCGGCAAACATGCTGCTTGTTCGAACGAAATCTCCTGTGGCTTCACGGCCAGCTGCGACGCGGTCGCGCACGCGTATTCCGCAAAGGAACCCTTGGCCGTGCCGAAAACGGCATCGCCGGGCTTGAATGGTGCAGCTTTGACGCCGACCGCTTCAACTACGCCGGCAACATCGGCGCCGAGCCGCGGAAACTTCGGCCGGCGCATTCCGGTGAACAGGCGGATGAACGATGGCGTGGCGCGCAGGAAGTGCCAGTCATACGGATTCACCGAGGCGGCGTGAACCCGGATCAGAACCTGGTCTTCAGCGGGAGCAGGTTTTGGGATTTCCTCTAATTCGAGTACGTCCGGAGAACCGTAACGGTGATAGACGATTGCTTGCATCGGCCCATCTCCACTTCGAGAATCTTGCCGGCAATCATACGCGGAGTCGGCGGAATAAGATGTGCGATCCAAGGTCTCTCTGAAACAGGGGAATGCATAATGCCGGGTGAGCGGTCAATTGAAACGTAATCCATTTTGGAAGCTAATTCCGGGTTGACGGTGACTCGACAGCCGCCCACCTTCTCTTCGTGCTCAAACGGCTCGATGAATGTATCGGTACTCGACGGTGACGAAACTAGTCGTCCTACAACGCTGGTCAGTCTCGCCGCGATTTATCGCGTCCTAGGAAGCTGGGTGATCTGCATCGTTCGGTGGCGACTATGCCGTTCTTCGGCGGCTCGCCAAGCACGCAATCACGCCTATGGCGAACACGGCTCCGCGAGTCCACTCTGCATCGGCTCCGGTCGAGGTTCGTAGTTACGACATACTTCCGAACGTGATCCCACTCACATCACTTCTCGAGTAGCGATGATCCGATAGAAACATGCTAGCCGGTCGTTCGACTTTCGCCCATGGATCAAATACGATTTCGGCAATTCGTGCGCCGCGGCCTTGCTATGGGAGCCGTGCACCTGGTTTACGCGATGTGCCGGAGTGGTTCGTCGTTTCGAGGAGCAAGACAGACGTTTTCAAACGGCTCGTGTCTGCAGGATCTCCCTCTTTTCCGACATTCGCTCTGAGCTTGAGTTTTGCGGCGCTGACTGTATTCTCCGGCAACTGCAGTCGCGCGCAAACCGTGGCCGCCCAAACATCCATCTTTCGCAACACCGATCTGCCCGGGTCCTATGTGGGCTCAAAGACCTGCGTTGTTCCTGGCTGTCACGAGGACATCGGTCGCAGCTATTTCCCTACCCCTCACGGGCATTCGATGGCTCCGGCCAACTCATCCACGGAACTGGGGCGCGTACCCAAACCAGTCACGGTCTACAACCCCAAAAGCAATCGTTATTACGAGGTGTACCAGGACGGCGCGAATCTGTTTCAGGCTGTTTATGAGCTGGACAAGAAGGGCCGCAAAAGCTACTATGTCGCGCACAAACTGGACTATGTTTCGGGAGGCGAAAACACAGGGTACAGCTATATCTTCAGAGTCGGAGCGGGCCTGTTTCAGGCGCCACTCTCCTTCTATGTGAATCCCGGGCGATGGGAGTTATCGCCGGGCTATGCAGTCGACGACCCTGGATTCACGCGGGCGATCACGACTTCTTGCTTGGTCTGCCACAACGGCCAGCCCGATCCGCAACCGAATCTCGAGGGGATTTTCAAGGATCCGCCCTTTCGCTTGAATGAACTTGGGATCAGTTGTGAGGCTTGCCACGGTCCGGGCGAGCTCCACGTGCAGGAGATGCAAGCGCATCCAGGACGTGTACTCCAATCAAACGAAGTGGACACTTCAATCGTGAATCCGGCCAAACTGTCGCCGCGGTTGGCAGACGATCTATGTGAGAACTGCCATCAGGCAGGCGATGCGGTCGTTCTGAATCATGGCAAGGATTACGTGGACTATCGTCCCGGCACGCCGTTGAGCGATACGGAGAACATCGTCAAGCGTCCGCTGACAGGGAAAGAGCGCGCAGAGGCCAATCGTCTGGAGACACTACCCCCGGTGCGCGGCAGCCTGGAAGAGCCGCTTTGGTGGAAGAACTCGACGATGGAGCTGAGCATGTGCTACCAGGCAAGCCATGGCAAGCTGAGGTGCGGCACGTGCCACTCAATCCATCACACTCCCAAGCCGGAAGATAAAACCGCTGCCTACCGGACGGCCTGTATCGGTTGCCACTCCGTCGATGGCTGCAAGCTGAAGGCAGCGGACGAAGCGCGCATGCGCGCTGGGGACTCTTGCGTCGAGTGCCACATGGAAAAACGGCCAATCGCAGGAATCGCACATAACCACGACACCAAGCATCGGATCGTGCGCTACCCCGGCGAACCTTTGCCCGAGATTGCGTTTGAAGCGCCCAAGCCCGACCTGCCAGGCCTGTTGTGGCTCAATCGACCGTCTCCCGATGCCGAGTTTCCCAACCAATCTCAGCTTGAGGCTTATTGGACGGTGGCACGCAAGGACCCGAGCCTGTGGTCTTATTGGCGAAGAAAGCTTGATGAACAAAGCACAGCCACACCCAACGATCCAGTCGTGCTGAACTATCTCGGAGCGATCGCACTCGTCGAGAAGAAAGACAATTCAGAAGCCGCCGACTACTTCTCTCGTGCGCTCAGGCTCGGCTCAGAAGATCCCACTACTTATCTGAACCTGGCTACAGCTCTCTACAACATGGGGAGATACGCGGAAGCCAATTCGGTGCTCGAGCGCGGAATCGCCTCTTATCCCTACTCTGGGCAGTTGGTCGCGCGGCTGGCGATCGATTACGCCAGCAATGGACAGGAATGGCGAGCGCGAACAATCATCAAGCAATACCGGAAGCTCTTTCCTGAGGACACCACGGTGCGCGACGCACTCACGCTGATCGAAGGAACGGAGCACAATGCTGAACCGCCGGGATTTGGCCGCGGCACTTCGGTTTCATTGCCCAAGTAGAGGAAGAGCTTTTCTCCCAGACGCTTCGACCACTCCGGCAGCAGGATAAACTTCCGTTTTTTCCAATCCACAATCCATGGCAAGAGAGAAAATTCAACTGAGAAATGGGGAGATCGTGATGGAAAACGGACAGGCAGCATTTGAGGTGAAGATTAAGTGGGTGCGGATTCTGATCGGCGGATTTCTCGCCGAGGCAGTTTTGATCTTGCTGTTGATTCCCGTGTCGATCAAGTGGGGACAGCAACCACTTCTATACCTGGCACCGGCAGGATCTTTGGTGCTGTGTTTCCTGTTTGGGTTCTGGGTGGGACGCGGGGTGAAGTCGAGGTTTATATTGCACGGTCTCCTCGTGGGCGCGGTAGCAGCGGCGATCTATCTGGCGCTTACCCGTCTAGGGCCGGAGCCTTGGGCCTACGTCGGGGCACACGGGCTGAAGTTGATCGGTGGAGCGAGTGGGGCCTGGATGGCGGGACGCGGCCGGCCATGACGCCGGAACGTCACTCGTCGATTCCAACTTTGACCGCAACGTACGCTCCAGTTGACCAGGTTGTGATTGAAGAGTAGATGGCGATTCGAGCACAACTGCGTCCTGCGGCACTCAGGGTGTACGGTTGCTATCCCTGCGAGAGGGCGGTTGTCATAGAACCCTTGCATCCTTCCAGGAGCATGAAAGGCCCGGGCCATCGCGACCCGGGCTTGCTGCTGATCTGAATCCGGCCGGATCCGAGGGAACCTAGGGCAGGCCGGCAGGCCGCATCGACCCGCTGTATGGAACCGAACACATCTGCCTCTCGCCGCAATGGGCCAGCTTGATGAATGCCAGCACAGACAGCGCGCCAAAGCCGACCGTTTGCGCCAGGTGCAGCCAGAACCAGGGATCGGGACCAGTCTGCCACACCAGAGACCGCGCGCCATCATGCGGCCAAACAAAGAGAAAGAAGATGAGATCGCCGGCGATGTGCACCAGGATCACCGGAAGGATCGAATCGTTCAAACATGCCATCGTGCCGAACGTCATTCCAACGAGAAAGTAGATGGTCAATTTCGGCCATTCGAGGCCTTGAGAGACGTGGGCGAGGGCAAATACAAGGGACGAGAGTGCAATAGCGGCGGCTGGGCTGAAATCGCGCTCCAGGGAGACTTGCAGGTATCCGCGAATTCCGCTCTCTTCGATGATGGGCGCAAGCAGCGACGCGCCGAGGGCGATGGCGACGATGAGAACAGGCGACGAAGTGAACCGCGCGGGAAGGACCAAGTTCGGATGCATGGGGACGAGACGGAACAGGACGATCCAGAATCCTGCCAGCGCAACAACCGCCGACAGACCGGCAAGCAGGGACCAAGCCAGGTTGCGCGCGGATACTGGATTTGCCCGCAGCAACTGTTTGCGACGCATGCTCGTGCCCGCCGGCCACCCTTTTCCGCTCAGATACCGCCATATAAGCCAGAGCTGGATCGCCAGCGCGGGAAGCGCCCACGGAATCGACGGCGTGGTTAACGCGTTGGCATAGACCAGAGCACCCCAGATTGCGTTGGAGCCGCCGATGAGAATCAGAGCAAACAAACTGAAGCCGAGAAACGATCCGATCTTTCGCACGATAGAACGCATGTACCCCACCTCCTCAAGAAACGTTAGCGTCGAGAAAGGAGCGCTGTCGTTGAACTTGGGGTGGATTCAAGGTGGGGAAAAGGTGGGGTCAACCGAGATTGGCCTTCATCCGCGCCAACAGCTGGTCATATCGTGGATCGGAACGGAGGTTGTCGAATAGAGGCGACGCAGGCAGCAGCAGCAAAGCAGGGTGCGAGTATTTGAAGAGCAAGTCGAGCATCTCAAAGGCGCGGTCTCTCTCATCGAGAAGCGAATGCAGAAAGACGAGATCGAGCGCGGGCTGACCAAGGTCGGCCTGTTCCTGCAGCAGATCTGCCCACAGCGCAATGACCTCGCGCATTCCGCCGCTCTGGAAGGCATGCTGGGCGCGGGCCTGCACCTCCGCTGCAACGCCGAGGGCCCGGAACCCGGCGTCGACGGCTTCGAACGCCCGCTGGGCGTCGCCGGCAATCCAGTAGATCCACGCCAAGCCCAGCCACACACTCTCCGTCTGGCCGGATATCCGAAGCAAGTGTTGTCCTTCGGCGATGGCTTCGCTGTATGATCGCGCGACGAACAGTGTTTCCACGAGATCGCGGCGCACGGCCAGCGAGAGCGGATCGATCTTGAGAGCGGCGCGAGCTTCGGCAATCGCTTGAATGTGTTTCCCGGTGAAGGAGAACAGCCGGGCCAGCCAACTGTGCGGTGCGCTATCCGCAGGGTCGAGGGCCATTGCGATGCGAAAGCTTTTTTCGGCCTCCGCGGTCTCCCAATCGCCGAGCAGCCACGAGACGCCGAGCGCGAGATGGGCGCTGGAAAGACTGGGATCGGCTTCGAGAGCGCGAGTGGCGTAAGCTCTGGCGCGCGGCAGAAGATCGGACCCGCGTTCGGTTCCAGATGCAATCAGGTGAATATAAGTCTGGGCAAGCGCGGCTCCGGATTCGGCGTGAGCGGCGTCGGCCTCGATGGCACGCTCGAAGTACAATCGCGCTTGCATGAGCGCAGCAATTCCGGGCTGTCCAGCCAGCAGCGCTGCTCCCTTGCGATAGAGAGCGGCCGCGGCGGCATGCGGTCCGCTCGCATCGTTCGCCGGGTCGAGGGGCACAGGGTCGAGCAGAGTCCTGTAGCCGCGTTTGGGCAGCGTCTCGATATAGCGCGGCTTGCGCGGCGCATCTCCTAGGGCTTTGCGAAGCTGGTAGAAGGTCGACTTGACGGTGTCGTCGCTGACAAAGCGACCGTGCCAAATGGCTTCGAGAATCTCATTCCGTGTGACAACCCGTCCGGCGCGGGAGCAGAGAAAGACGAGCAAAGCCATTTGCAGCGGTTCCAATCGGGCCGTCCGCTCCCGCGAAATAAGAGAACCGTCCTCTGGTTTGACCGTCCACTCTCCGAGTTCGAAGCCCTTCAGCAGACGTTGAGCGGAATCCATGCGCCGGTATTCTATCGCACCCTGCCTGTTCGCCAGCTCCGCGCTGGCGTAATTCAGAAGACTCTTTCGACGACTCAGTTTCTAATTCCGGGCGGATCGCAGCCAACCCGTCAATAGCGAAGTCATTATGGAGTGACCGGCCCGCGGGAATCGAGCGGACTGTATCGCATCAACTTAGGAGGTGACTATATCATCAGTTCCGGCCCGGCAAACAGCGTGAGAAGATGGGCAGATAGTTTTGTTCCTGGGAGGCAGGAAGATTGACCAGGCAATGGAATGAACTGTCGCGCCGCGATTTCCTGCTCCTTAGCGCAGCCACGCTTGGCGCCGCCGCCGCAAATCCGGTCGTCGCATCCGTTCCGAACGAACAGCAGCGCAAAGTCCTGCACATCATCGGCCACTCGCACATTGACGCCGCGTGGCTCTGGCCGTGGCGCGACGGCGAAGACGCGGTCGTCACCACCTTCCGCAGTGCCCTCAATCGCATCAGCGAGACTCCCGGGTTCTGCTATACCCATTCCTCATCGGCCCACTATCGATGGGTCGAGCGCGCCGATCCCACCCTCTTCGCCGAGATCCGGCAGCGCATCCGTGAAGGGCGTTGGGAAGTTGTAGGTGGCTGGCCCGTCGAGCCTGACTGCAACATCCCCGCTACGGAGAGTTTCATCCGCCACAGCCTTTACGGCAAGCAATTCTGCCAGCGCGCCCTCGGCGTCGACGTCAAGATAGGCTTCAACCCTGACTCCTTCGGCCACGCCGCAGGCCTGCCTACCATCCTCAAGCGCGCCGGCTATGGCTACTACGTCTTCATGCGCCCCCAGGAGCACGAAATGAAGCTCCCGCTCCTCTTCTGGTGGGAAGGTCCCGATGGCTCGCGCGTTCTTGTCTCCCGCATCTGGCACGATTATGACTCGAGTGCCGACGAGATCCATCCCGCGGCAGGCGGAGCATTCGCGCCCGGCTTCAACCACGCCGCATTCTTTCTTGGCGTGGGCGATCATGGCGGCGCAGTTACAAAGGAGCAGCTGCGACAGGTTCTTGAACTGAGCAAAGACCCCAGCCTGCCGGAACTCCGATTCAGCACTCTGCGCGCTTTCTTCACCGAGATCGAGTCGACCCCAGCCTTCGCTTCCCTGCCCGTCGTTAAGGGAGAACTTCAGCACCATGCCCGTGGTTGCTACTCCGCCAACGGCGAAGGCAAGTACTTCAACCGCCGTGCCGAGCGTTCCCTTATCCAGGCCGAAACCATCTCCCTTGTCGCCAATCTCAGCGCCGGCCGGGTCTATCCTGGCCCTGCCTATCCTGATGAGGCATTCTCCGAAGCCTGGTGGAAGGTCCTCTTCTGCCAGTTCCACGATATGATGGCCGGCACCTCGCTCTACTCTGATTACCAAGATGTCCGCGACAGCGTTGGGTACGCCTGCGAAGTGGCGCAGACGGCCAAGATCGAAGCCCTCGAAACCATGGCCAAGCGCGTGGACATCTCTGGAGTCGAAGAAGGCGCCGTCTTCCTTTTCAATCCCTTGCCCTGGCGGCGCAAGGCTCTGGTTGAGTACTACACCGGCAGCAATCCATCCGGCCATGCACACATCACTCACCTCGCATCGAAGGATGGTGTCAAAGTCCCAGTGCAGTGGCGTCCCTCAGCCAGCATGACAGGGACCTGGTTCCCGCGCATTCACGCCTGGGTTGAGCTGCCGCCTTGCGGCTACAAGGTCTTCGAACTGGCACACGGCGACCCGCCCAACGCCGAACCGTTCAAGAACTTCGTTACCCTCTCTGAGACTGGCTTCGGCATCTCCTCGCTCAAGGCCGAAGACGGCACCGAGCTGCTCGCCGGGCCCATCGGCCTCGTCGCCATTAGCGACACCAGCGACACCTGGGCCCACGGCATCAATCAATTCCGCCAGGAGATCGGCCGTCCCACCCTTGTCTCGTCCGCCATTGTCGAAGACGGCCCGGTCACCCGCATCACCCGTCACCGAGCCCGCTGGCAAGACTCCGAGATCGTTCTCGACATCGCCCAGTTCGCCGGCATGGACTTCGTCGAGCTTCGCTTCGTCATTGATTGGCGCGAGCACGAGCAGATCCTCAAGCTCGAGATCCCCACTGCACTCGCCAATCCCCGCGTCTTTGCCAAAGTTCCCGGTGAAGTCCTCGAACGGGGCGTAAACGGCGAAGAAGAGCCATATCAGGATTGGATAGGCATCCAAGGCAAACTTAACAGCGCAGACTACACCGTGGCCCTGGTCAACAATTCGACCTATAGCTACGACTGCCTCAACGGGCTTCTTCGCACTGTCCTGATCCGTTCCGCACCTTTCGCGCGCCACAACCCCAACCAGGTCCCGTACAACGACAACAATGCCTGGCAGGACCAGGGCCGCCAGGAACGGAGATTCTGGCTCATGTGCGGGCGTGGTAGCTATCGAGAACTCGCGCTCGACCGTCGCGCCGAAGAATTGCAGACTCCAGCCGAATACGTCATGGATTCTGCGCACCCCGGGACCGAAGCCTGGGAGCATTCCTTCCTCGAAGTCATGCCCAATAACGTATGGGTACTAGCCGTCAAGCGAGCCGAGGTTCAAGCTGAACGTCAAGTGGATCGTGCCTCGGCAGGAACCGTCCTGCGCATCCAGGAACGATCCGGGACCGCCACCACAGCCATCGTCAAGAGCTCAGAGCTCGGCCTTGACCATACCATCGACCTGGGTCCGTGGGAACTGAAGACACTCTTCATTCAGCCATCGGGCAGCGGCCGGTCAAGCCTCCGCGAAGTGTCGCTTCTGGAGACGTAGAGGTGGGAGATAGATCGGAATTCATCGATTTCACCATCCCTACGATTCGGGCAACATCGGAGATGCCAGATCTGTGACGATCTGGCACAGCGACAACGGCATCTGGAAAGATACACGAGTGAACAGCGATGAGCACAACGAGGGACTGCTTCAACCGTCAACGATCTGAAATCTCCATGCGGAGCGATCTCGCGAATCAATAGGAGTGTGCAGCCCGAGCAGCTCCTCGCAATGCTCCTAGGCGTCCGGGGGAATTCACCAGTGCCGTCTGGAATGCCCTGGATGCCGAAGCGAGATCGCCCTGCTCGAGGAACAATTCTCCCAGCTGTTCGCGAGCGGGAATGATCGGCCCCGGAGTCACCGGCAGTTTCTCAATTCCATCTTCGTCATCGGCCGCGCTGCGGAGAATGGCAACAGCTTGATCGGGTTTGTTCGCAGCCTGAGCCGACCAAGCTGCAACTTCGTGCTGCATGATGTTGACCTGGGTTGCCCAATAGCCGTTTCCTGACGCCCGAAGGCGACCCTCAATTTGACGCAGTGTCTCGGATTCCTTGTCAGCTTCCTCGGTCTGGCCCTTTCGAGCAAACCCTAGGCCGCGCGCCCAGACGGCGATGGCCAGAACATGTGGTTGAGCCCCATCCGGCGGATTGACGATCTTTTCCGCCTCGCTCCACTGCTGCCGCTCAACGATGTAGCGAATGGGCATGGCCGTTGCCGCATAACCGATTTTGAAATCGCCCATACTAAGACTTGGCATCGCCGTGAGTTGCTGAATCACTCTAGCTGCCTCCTCAATGCGCCCACTCTGTAGGTAGGCATAGACCAGGTAGTCCATCGCGTGAAGTTCCTCTCCTATATCGCCAAGTTGACGTGCGGCGCTTCTCGCGGCGAGATTGGACGCAATGGAGTCGTTCCACAGGCCGAGTCTTGTAAAGATATGCGACGGCATGTGCAGCGCGTGTGGAGCCGATGGAGCGATGCTGGCATAAACCCTGGCCGCTGCGAGTCCTCTCGCTGCGAACTCCTGATTGTCGTAAGCGTGGATGAGGTAGTGAGGGATGCCGGGGTGATCCGGGAGTTCACGATAGAGCGGTTCAAGCAGGTCGGCTGCCTGCTTTTGTCTTCTATGTTCCTTGTCAGAGGGGGAGGCGTTTGAGATCAGGGCGAGCGCGTAGAAGACTTGGGTCTCAACGTCTTTAGGATTCGCTTCTGCCAGTGAACGCATCGCATTCTCGTAGTTCAACGCGCGGGCGCCGTATGGGACGGTCGAAGCATCGTCGAAGACGAGGCCGAGTGCGTGGATGAAACCTCGCTCGCGGTCGGAGGCTTCTTCGAGCATTTCAGCCTGGCGGATTTCGCTCTGGGCAATGGAGCTGTCCGCAGGCGAAGGGGGAAGGTCCCACAACTGGTGGAAGTGCGTCATCGCGATTCCCCAATGGGCAATCGCGCAGCGAGAATCCTGCTGGGCCACGCTTCGGAAGCCTTCTTCTGCGGGCTTGTAGGTGAAGGAATGCAGCAGTGCGACTGCACGATTGAATTCCTGCTGCGTTTCAGGTTTGCACGAAGTCGGAAAAAACACCGCTCCCAGCTTTTCGGGTACCGGGTGGTTATGTTCTTCCTGTGCAAGGAAGAACGTTGGGGACAGGAATGCCAGAATGGGGAGCAGCCGCATCATCTAAGTCTCCATGCACTTCCAATGGCATTTCTGCCCCAAATTCTACGATGAACGGCCCCGCATGCACTCCCTATCAATTTCAATCTGCCGCGCACCTGAAGCTTCGATGAATCGGCGGGTTCCTGGCGGATGGTGGCCTGCCTTCCGTTACGCGTGAAGGCGCTCCATCGTATCCCAGGCTTGTCCGTATACCAACCGGATCTTTGATACCCGACCCTGCTTCCGCTTCCTTGGTTGGCTCCATCGCCCTCGCCTCAGAGGTCTCGCTCCTCCTGATTGCGCCCGAGACTGGACAAAATGGAGCGAGATCAGGGTCAGGTGGTATACGTATTCCGGACTGAAAGTTCGAAGGAATTGGCTGCCAAAACCGAGGCGAGATCTGTCTCTTTCGAGTTTTGAAGCCAATTTAGCGGGCAGACTGGATCAAGATGAAAACGAGAATCCATCTTGCACTTATGCTCTCATTCGCGCTCACTGTATTGGGCGCCACTTTGACGATTGCGCAACCGGCCGAGGCGAGACCAGGTGTTCCTCCAGCCAGGCCACAAGGACCATGCGACATTTATGCGGCTGCCGGCGACCCCTGCGTAGCCGCCCATAGCACGACACGCGCGCTCTACGCCTCCTATAGCGGCCCGCTCTATCAGGTTTTGCGGCAGTCGGACGGTAAGACCCTGGATATTGGTGTCGTCCAGCCTGTTGCCGCGGCCGTTGCGGACGCGGGCGGATACGCGGACGCAGCCGCTCAGGACAGGTTCTGCGCCAACACCTACTGCTGGATCACCACGGTCTACGACCAGTCTCCGAAGCACAACGATCTCACGCAGGCACCGCGTGGCGGATTCGGCGGCCCTGCCCTGGGCGGGTTCAACAACCTTCCTCTCGCTGACATGGCGCCGATCACAGTCATGGGACACAAGGTATACGGCGTCTTCATCGAGCCGGGCATGGGCCTGCGCCATAACGATGCGAAAGGCACCGCAGTCGACGACCAGGCGGAGGGAGAATACTGGGTCGTGAATGGCAAGCACTTCAATTCCGGTTGCTGCTTCGACTATGGCAACGCCGAAATCGACAGCCGCGACGATGACAACGGCACGATGGAAACCCTGTACTTTGGCAACGCAACTCCCTGGTATAGCGGCAACGGCCAGGGCCCATGGATCATGACGGATCAGGAGAACAATCTTGTCGGTTGCGTCAAAGAGGATGGTTCCAAAGGGTGTACCGATCTACCGAGCATTCCCTGGCGATTCGTGACCGCTATCGCCAAAGGGGAACCACACCACTGGACATCCATGGGTGGCGATGCGCAAAAGGGCGCTCTTTCGGTCATGTTTGATGGACCGCGCGTGAATCCCACCTATGACCCGATGCGCAAGCAGGGAGCTATTCTGCTGGGCAACGGCGGCGACAACAGCGACGGTTCGCAAGGAACCTTTTATGAAGGGGCGCTGACAGCTGCCGGCACATTTCCGTCAAACCCTACCGACCAGCTTGTGCAGGCCAACATCGTGGCTGCGAGGTACGATGGGCCTCCGCTCACTGTGACGCCTGGGGCTGCGCCGGCAACGCCGCCAGGATTGCAGACGTTTACTCCAGGTTCCTCGCAGGACACCACCGTGACGTTTACGAACACCACGGCTGCGCCCGTGGATGGCGTCAAATTGAGTCTTTCTGTGCCCACCGAACAGTGGACCGCTGTCGTGTCCGGTAGCTCCGAAACATCAAAGACATTCGCTGAACCGATCTCGCCTGGTGAGCGCGTGAGCGCTACTTTCAAAGTCACCTCCGGGCCAGAAGCATTCAACGGCGATCTCGTCGGCAATGCTTCTTGGACGAACCCAACCAGCAGCAGGAAGAACGTCGACACAGCGGCGGAAAAGGTGCGGAATGCAGAGCCGATCAAGATCAACGAATATCGCGTTCGTTCAGGTGGTCCTGCCAACCCGACGAACTCGTTTATCGAGCTCTACAACGCGGGCTCCCGAATCGTCGATATCTCCAACTGGACGCTGACCGAACATCCCGCTCAACAGGCTGTCTTCTCGACCGTAAAAATCCCTGTCGGAACGAAACTTGCAGCCGGCGGCTTCTACTTGCTCGGTCTCTCCAATTCGGGGCTCGCGGTCCCCGCGCGCGCGGGCGACAGCATCCTCCATGTGAGGAGCACGGATGGAATGTCGGTTGGCGATACGATCAGCGTCGGCGACGGCTCGAGCGTGGAAATCCGGAAAATCGCAAGCCTTGGAACCGCTGCAAGCAACCATACAACGCTGTGGCAACCGCTTCCTGAAGGACCGGTGATCACGCTCTATGCGGGATCGACCAATGTGCCCGTGGAGAGCGTGGCCGGCTTCGCTGTGGGCCAGAAGATCGCGCTCGGGTACGGCACGACCTACCCCGTCGTCGCAAATACCCTGGAAGCGAATGCGGAGCGGTACGAGATCGCCAAGGTGACAGCAGTCGGCAAGCCGGGCACACAAGCCTATCTCGCGATGGACGCGCATGCCGGAGCGGGCAACATCAAAGTAACATCCGACTCCAATATTTCTGTCGGTGACAAGATCAGGTTGGATATCGACAGTGTCGGACATGGAATCGAAACGGTAACCGTGGCGCATGTCGGCACAGCGGCGCGTCAAACAAATCTCTCCGCCCCTGCGAACGCCGGCGCGACCCGGGTCAACATCCGCCGAGCAGAGGGTTTTGCGGTAGGTAACAAGATTACGGTCGGCACGCCAGCGACACAAGAAGCTGTTACGATCACCGCCGTTGGCGGCCAGGGGCCGGACGGCGCCATGCTCGACTTTACGCCAGGGCTCGCCAAGTCCCATGTGACTGGCGAGTGGGTCGTGTCTCCGGGTACGGGCCTTGATTTGGCCGCACCTCTAAAGTTCAACCATGCGGCCAACCTGCCGTTCAGCGATCGCGGAACCGGGATTACCTTCCAGCCGGCGACCGCCTTTGACCATTCGAGCAACGAGCCAGTCCAGGCGCTTGGCACCGGTATCACGCTCGACAGGCCAGTCACCAACGACCACGCGATTCAAGCGGTTGTTCGTGATGACGCCGTCAAGACTGCGGGTTATCAAGGAACGCCAGCGCCGAATCAGTGGTTCGGGGGACCGGAGTTGACCACCAACTCCCCCATATTTGGCCGGACCATCACCATCGAAGAGGGTAGCATGGTGCTAAGGGACGGCTCGGGAGTCGTTGCCGACAGCCTCAACTACGGCGGCCTTGTCGACCCTTGGGCGGCTGAAGGTTATCAAGCCTCTTCAGGAGCAGAGCAGAGCGGTTGCTACGCTCCCGCACCGAACGCAATGTTACAGCTGTGGTCGATCGTTGCTAGCCCGATCGCCATTAATACGAGTGCAGGACGATTCCCCGACGGCGCCGATACCGACAGCAATTGCAAGGACTTCCTGGCGCAGGCCGCTGCCGCTCTGTCGACTGCTTCGCCCTCAGGAGCAACGAATATCAAGGTCTCCAGCGTGGAAGGCTTCAGCGCCGGCCAGAAGATCCTTATCGATTCGGGAACGAATCTTGAGGATGCCATCATCGCTACAGTTGGCACCGCGGGCGCCACTACTGTGCGCGCTGCTACTGGGGCGGGAGCAACTGTTCTCCCCGTCGCCGACGTGAACGGCTTTAGTAAAGGCCAAACCATCACTATCGACAGCGGCGCTAACTCCGAGACGGCGGTTGTTTCCTCGATCAGGGGTTTCGGCACCGCCAGACTCACAATCGCTGCTCCGCTTGCTCGTGCGCATGCGGCTGGCGCGCAGATTTCCGGCAGCGGTATCAGCCTCACCGCTGCATTGACCAAGCCACATGCCAGTGGAACGCAGGTCTCTAACCACGTTCCAACGCCTGGCGCGCCAAACCAGTATCACAGGGCCAACCAGTGAGAGGGTCTACGAAACTGGATTGATCGTCGTAACTTGGGCTCTCCCAACGACGCTACCCATGCGGATATGGAATGCCCGGCGCAAAGCGAAAGGATGCAATCCGGAACGTAGCGATCACTCGATATCCGCGCGATTACTTCGAAGCGTAGCTGTAATCTCATCCTCTGCACAAAGGCTGGATGAGAATCCCGAAAGATCACTCCCCATAAACGCCCTAGAACCCATCTCGCCAACGAGCTATCGAATAAGCACTTGCGTGACTCCACGCCGGCTCGGCTCCCAATATATGAAATGGGTCGTCCGCGCGGTTTGAGTGTCCGAATTGGACGAGCACGGATTGCTAGATCACTAATTTGTCCAGTAGCGTAAGAGCCGTTGATTTGAGATGTTTGCATCGAAACTACCAACGGTAGGTCCAGATAACGCCGAGAGTTCGGAGGTCAGCAGCGATGATGAAAAACCCGCGCTTCATCCTTGGAACCCGGACTTCTGAACTGACGATTTGAGTGGTAGTAGAACGTCGCTTCCTGCAGTAGCCCAATGATTTCGAAGATGCCGTTGCCATTATTCGAGAGGGATATTCAAATCTTATGTTAGAAACTTCGGCAACGTTGACTTCCTCGGGAGAGAAAGAGGCTGTCGCAAATGTTAGTTCGGTAAAGTCAATCATTTCGGCAATTGCTAAAGCCGCCATAACGGTTGCATCGACAATTCGCGGTTGCGCTCTCTCTGGCATGATCGGACATGACGGTAAAAGAAATGTGCACGGCGAAGTGCAGCAGCATTTAGACCGCTTTGCAAATGATGTGTTCATCAGGCACATCATGGCGCAAGAGTGCGTGGCCGCAGTGATCTCAGAAGAATGCGAAGATCCCGTTGTGCAAAGGGCAAACAGTTATAGAACGAAGTATGTTGTTGTGCTAGATCCATTGGATGGTTCATCGAACATCGATGTGAACGTGGACATCGGGACAATCTTTTCCATCTATGAAAAACGAGACGAAGCAGATCCCGAGAACCGCACGTCAATTCTTCATGCCGGATCTAGCCAATTGGCCGCGGGCTACGTCCTTTATGGACCATCCACGATGCTTGTATTCAGCGAAGGTCACGGGGTTTGCGGATTCACCCTGGACGTCAGAACTGCGACATTCGTCCTGAGCCACGACGGAATAACAATGCCACGCAAGGGAGAATATTATTCTTGTAATGAAGCCTACAGGGATCAGTTTCCCGAGCATTATCAGGGCTATCTTGACCTTCTTTGCAAGGCCCCTTCCGACGAAGGACAGACATATAGCCTGCGCTACGTAGGCTCCCTTGTGGCTGATTTTCATCGGACACTTTTGCGAGGAGGGGTGTTTCTTTACCCCCCAACGAAGCGGGCCCCCCGCGGGAAGCTCAGATTGGTATACGAGGCGAATCCTCTAGCATTCATGGCCGCGCAGGCGGGAGGAATGGCAATCGACGGGGAGCAGCCTATATTGATGATCAAGCCCGAGCACATTCATCAGCGCACTCCGCTCGTGTTTGGTGGAATTCACGAGATGCGAACATTTCTCCGATACAAAGCGGGCACTCACAAATAGGCCAAGACCTCAATTCTGCAGAGGACGCAGTTCCAGAGCTCGTCTGAAGAGATTTGAGCGGAGCCAGCGCAGTCCGCGCCGGCTCCGTGTAGAACGTTTAAAACAAGTGACGGGCGCTCTGTTCAGACGAACTCGGCGTAGGCTGCGGTCGTCAGGAACTCCTGAAATTCGCCCGTGGACAACGATGTGAGCAGTTCCGCGGCGCGCTCAAACTTGGATTCCGCAAACCGTTCCGCTCCCAACCTCTGCTTGGCTTGATTCAGGAAATTCCAGATGGCGTAGGACAGCATGTACCGGTCAACTCTCTTGCCATTGGTGAGGCGAGCGTTGTACCGAATCCATTGCCAGATTTGTGCACGCGATATCTCGGCCGTTGCAGCATCCTCCATCAGGTTGTAAATCGGGACACATCCATTGCCACGCAGCCAGGACTCCAGGTATTGCAGGGCTACGTCGACATTCCTATAAAAGCCCACTTCGGTTGTGCGCCCGCGTGGAGTCTCCAACAAGTTGATCTCGCTAACTGCGCATATCGCCTTGGCGGGTCGGCGGATCTGATTCGAATCCTTCATATGTTGGTCGAAGATCGCCTTTGCGATCGGTACCAGCCCGGGATGCGCAACCCAGGTGCCGTCGTGACCGGCTTTGACTTCACGAAGCTTGTCTTGACGGACGCGCTCCATGGCTTGCTCGTTTGCCTCGGGATTGTCGCGAATCGGAATCTGCGCAGCCATGCCCCCCATGGCATGAATACCGCGCCGATGGCAGGTGTGAATCAGCAGTGCGACATAGGAGCGAAGAAACGGCTGTTCCATCGTGACTTCGCCCCGATCGGGGAGGGTGAACTTCTTATGACATCTGAACTTTTTGATAAAGCTGAATATATAGTCCCAGCGGCCACAGTTCAGACCGGCGGAGTGATCGCGGAGCTCATAGAGGATCTCGTCCATTTCGAATGCGGCAGAGATGGTCTCGATGAGCACCGTCGCACGGATCGTTCCCTGGGGGATTCCTACATATTCTTGTGCGTAGATGAAGACGTCGTTCCACAAACGTGCTTCATGGTAGCTTTCCATCTTCGGCAGATAAAAGTAGGGGGCGCAGCCGCGATGGAGCAACGTGCGGAAGTTGTGAAAGAAGTACAATCCGAAATCGAAGAGCGAGGCAGATATGGGCGAGCCGTCAATCGGAAAATGCTTTTCGACCATGTGCCATCCGCGAGGCCGAACAAAGAGCACAGCGGGCTTCGGCCCAAGCGTATAGAGCTTCCCTTCCGGAGATCGGTACTCGATGGTTCTGTGGTTGGCGTCTCGAAGGTTTCTCTGACCCTCAAGACAATTACTCCAGGTCGGCGCGTTTGAATCCTCGAAATCGGCCATGAAGACATTCGCTCCGGAGTTCAGCGCATTGATGACCATCTTTCGTTCCACGGGACCCGTAATCTCCACCCTCCGATCGAGCAAGTCAGGTGGGATCGGGGCGACCGTCCACTCTGCTTCGCGAATGTCACGCGTCTCTACGGGAAACTTGGGCATCTTGCCCGCATCGAATTGGGATTGGCGTTGATCGCGTTCCCGTAGCAGATCAACTCTTCTGGATTCGAAACGCCGACTGAGACAACCAAGGAATTCCTTTGCCTCTGGAGTGAGTATCTCGGCTTCCGCCGTGCTGTTGGCGACAACATTTTCGAAGACTGGTAGCGTAGCACTCATGCGACATCCCTCTCTTTAAGGTTGTGTGTGCTGATGTGATTCAGATCTATTCAATCGCCCGAAACAGGAATGACGAAGTCGGCATCGGTAGGCGTGAGAAGAACTGCCGGCTCAAATTGCTCTTCCTCCGTTGAACCGGGAAGCGCTCGAATAGACGTGTGGCCTGCCGCGATCGTGTTCGCAACGTCATCGAAATACCCTGTGCCGACAAACCTTTGGTGCTTCACTGCGCCGTACCCGAGCCGCTCGGCAAGTTCGAATTCGCGCTGCTGCAGATGCGAATAGGCAGTCATGCCGGATCTTGCATATTCGTGGGCAAGCTCGAAAGCTGAGAGATTCAGCGAGTGAAATCCGGCTAAGGTCACGAACTGGAATCGATAACCCATGGCGGCAAGCTCACTCTGAAACTGCGCGATCTCTCCGTCGCTCAACTTCGCCTTCCAATGGAACGAAGGAGAACAATTGTAGGCAAGAAGCTTTCCTGGATAATGCAAATGGATTGCTTCAGCGAATCGCTTGGCCTCTCTGAGGTTCGGCTCCGATGTTTCACACCACAGCATGTCTGCATGCGGCGCATATGCAAGTCCGCGAGCAATTGCGGCATCCAGTCCACCGCGGAATCCGAAGAACCCCTCGATCGTTCGCTTGCCCGTAATGAAGATGGAATCGCTCGAATCGCAGTCGCTCGTAATCAGTTGTGCGGCATTGGCGTCAGTCCTCGCAATCAGGATCGTCGGTACGCCCAGCACATCGGCGGCGAGCCGGGCGGCGATAAGTTTCTGAATCGCCTCGTTTGTCGGGACCAGGACTTTGCCTCCCATATGTCCACACTTCTTTGCAGATGAGAGTTGATCCTCGAAGTGAACCGCGGCTGCTCCCGCTTCGATCATGCCCTTCATCAACTCGAACGCGTTGAGAACTCCACCGAATCCTGCTTCCGCATCCGCGACAATCGGCAACATCCAGTCAAAGGATTCGTGGCCCTCAGAGTGTGAAATCTGATCTGCACGCATCAGCGCATTGTTGATGGCGCGCACCACGCTGGGTACGCTGTTGGCCGGATAGAGACTCTGGTCCGGATACATTTGACAACCAAGATTGGCATCCGCAGCGACCTGCCACCCGCTCAGGTAGATTGCTTTCAGTCCGCCCTTCGCCATTTCGACCGCCTGATTCCCTGTTAGCGCACCAAGGGCAGCGATGTATTTCTCCTGGTGAAGCATGGACCAGAGCTTTTCTGCGCCGGCTCGAGCAAGCGAATGTTCCACGTGAACTGTTCCTCGAAGCCTCCTTACGTCTCCGGGTTCGTAAGTGCGAATCGTTCCGTCCCATCGAGGTGAATCCCAATCGATATCGAATGAAGGGCTGGTGCGCATTTCTTTCTCACTCCTTGGCGTGGGCTGCTTGAGCTGGCTACGCGTTGTAATGTGAGTAGAGCGCAGCAATTGTTGCAGCACAAGTGGCAACAGTCCGAATCGGGCGAGTGGACAAGTGAGCCCTGCCAGAGTCATAATCTGTCCGTCCTCCAGTGGGCTTTCGGCAAGGTGCCACGCATTGCGGTGCTGCCTGAGTTCAACCAGGCGCGCAGCTTTTGATGAACCTAAGGCCTGGGAAGAAATCGGCTCACAATGGTGATGGGGTCGCAGCTTGTGCAAGACTTGACCCGCTCTCTCAGCCTGAGGCGAGTATGCGATGGAATCGCTATGCTCGACGCAGCAGAGGGCTGCTGGAGAAAGTTGACCCCCAGCCATCCGCAGGCAACGGAATTGCTTCTTCTCATCGCGCAGTGGGTCGACGTGGGTTACCGTGACCATCATCTGCTTGAGCCTCTTCTTGCACGGTTCCCGGTTGAATCCCGCGGCAGGATGGCTCTTTCCGAATACCTCCGGTTGCGCATGGTGGAAGGGTTTCGAGCGCTCTCGGCCGAAGAAATGGACACAGCAATCGAGGTTCTCAGCTTTGTCTTGCACTCAGAACCGGCCGTAACAGACCAGCATCTGACCACCCTGGCACACTTCTGGAAAGGACGCGCGCACCGCAAAAAGGGTGAATACGAACTTGCGTTGCAGGAGATTGTGCTTGCTCGCGAACAGGCACAAAACTCACCGGAAAGCACCGTCTTTACTTCCGTCATTCAGATCCACGAGGCTTGGCTTCTGTTCCAAAAAGGTCTAAGGAAAGAGGCTCTTTCCCTGCTCAGCCAGGCGGAAGCAGCTCTTAAGGATACCGACCACTACCTCGCGCGGGGCAATATCGAGTCAGCACGAGGGAGAATCGTTCGGCGATCCGGCGAATACGCCAAGGCCCTGGAGCATTTCGACAATGCGATCTCGCTGTATTTCAAGGGAATTCCGACCCATCGGAACCTCGCCAGAGCGTTGGTCAATGCCGCCTATGTGAACCGGCTTGTCGCTCTGCAGCTACGAAAAAGGATTGACGCACAGCTACAAAAGCCGCCCCAGTCGCCGGGGACTCGCAAGTCGGGGCCAACATCCAACGGCTCTCCCGGTCTGCGTGCCCGGTATCAGCAACTTTGCGACAAGGCGATTGCGCAGTTACATAAGGCGCGAGAGATCTACGCTCTGCACGGCCATTCCGGAGGACTCGGGGCAGTAACGGTCAACTCAGGCTATCTCCATCTCGATGGAGGCGACATCGACCGCGCTGCCCGTGAGGCCCTCGACGCATATCGTATCGGCCACGAGAAGAACGACCAGATCCTCATGGCTCGGGCGCGGATCCTGCAGGCAGCGACGGAAAATGCGAAGGTCGAAGAGCAACTCGGAGAAGAAGTGGACACGGCTCTGCATGCAAACTGCGCCAAGCAATTCAGCGAGGAGGCGTTATCCCTGGCCAGGCACACCCAAAATCGGCGATTGCTCGCGGCGGCATACATTGCCCGGGGTATGACAGCCGCAAACGATTTCTTCCAGGAGTGGGACCTGGCCAAAGACTGCGCGAGCGAAGCGACAGGCCTCATCGGAGCCGGAGAGAGCGATCATCTTCTGGACGACCTGGCCGAATTAAAGTCTCGTGTTATGCAGGAATCCGGGATCCACGACACCCTCCGCGCCTGGTCAGAGGGAATGGTAGGGCAGAAAACATTCCAGCAGGTTTCTGAAGAATTCGCCGAGATTGTGATTCCGAGGGTTTGGCTGCGAGAACAAAAGAGGATATCGCGAGTTGCAGAGCGCCTATCGATATCACCCAAGAAGGTGCGGCGCATTCTCCGCAACGCCGGATTTCTGGACAAATTCAATTCCTCACCGGGGCACGTAGCGGGGTTCGAAGAATCGGGGGTGGATAACCGCGCTGGCGTGCGAAACTCACTGCACGCTCCGATGCGGTCTGACTAAAATCAGCGAACGGCAAAATACGAATCGCCAAGTGATCAGACTACATTGAGTTAAATAGCTGTGACAGCCGTCACTGTCGAGAATTCTTTGGTAATGCTTTTATGATTCCCTCGGAATCATCCAGGTCCCGAAAAGTTCCCTTCTTGCAGATCTAGCCCGAGAAAAACTCCTCCCCTGGACGCCCGAGACAAACTCCTTTCTGGAGGTGAACATGCAGGCCTGTGAGATATCGGACCCTGTGGAATGGTCCCAGGCGGAAGACAAAGTTCGCCTGGCTTGGTCCAACTCAAATCTGGAGTGCAACGTGAGTCGTTGGTTCATGACTCATTCGTTCGTCGAAAAGCAAGATCCTGAACTGTCCGGTTATGTCTTTGATGATTCTTTGCTTCTCGTCTCTTTCGTCGATGGGAAGAGGGACCGCGCACGCTAGAAGTGGTGCCCCTTGGACTATCGGCACTTGCTGGTCTTAACTCTTTCAAGTGGATTCTTTGAATTATCAAATCCGGTGTATGAGACAGGTTCCTTAAGGGGCCTGCGGGTCATCTCCGGATCAGCCTCACCGAATCGATGCTCCGTCAGAAGCTCGCGCTCTCCATGGGCTTCCGTTCGTCGGCGCGCGCTGTTGACGGGAAACCAAGATCAAATCGGGGCGCGGCTCAAGCATCAGCTTTCGCCCCTCAAGAAGTCGAGAGGCATGCATTGACAGCCAACACCGCACTGAGTTGAATAATGTTTTGCCCATTTCTGCACGGCTGCTTCCTGGGATTCCACCCACGATCAGGGAGTGTGCCGGACGATGATTCACATCACATCGCATATTTCGCACAACTGAATCGTGCCTGGATTTAGCTGAGGGTCTACCAACCCGTCGCGGAAAGTTCGCACTACCGAGCCGGCAGCCCCTCAGTGGCTAAGTGAATCGGAGTTGTTCGCGGGCTGGTTAGAAGTGAAACCCTCCGCCGCAGATCAACACTTCACCGGTGACATAGTCTGAGAGCGGCGAGCAGAAAAAGAGCACCGCGCCCGCAGCGTCTTCCGGTGTTCCAAGACGTCCCAGCGGGCATGCGGTCTTTACCGATTCCAACATGCTGGCTTGCACTCCGAGACGAATTTCATGGCCATGCATTTCCAACTTGGTTGCAGCATCGTCGAGCGGTTGAACCATGCGCGTTTCAATCAGGCCGAATCCCACTGCATTCACATTGACGTTGTAGCGGCCCCACTCCTTCGCCAACGTCCTGGTCAATCCAATTACACCGGCTTTTCCGGATGAATAGCCCGACTGGCCGGCGTTGCCGTCGGTAGCGGCGATGGAGGTTATGTTGACCACTTTACGCATCACTCGCCGAGAAGCCGCAATCTCCTTTTTGGCTGTTTCGCGAATATAAGTGGAGGCGGCACGGAGAAGCCGGAACGGAGTTACAACATGGATTTCCAGCATGGCCCTGAACTGCTCGTCCGTGGTTTTCTGAATGACGCTGTCCCAGCTGTAACCCGCATTGTTCACGATGATATCGACGGAGCCGAATTCCTCAAGTGTCGCGCGGACAATTGCTTCTGGGATGTCCGCGGCAGTGAGGTCGCCGGTGAAATGGCGGACGCGTTTCGGACGCGCCAGATGAGCTTCCGACTCCAGGAGCACTTTTTCATCCAGATCGTTGACCATGACGCAGGCGCCCGCCGAAACCAGGCGCTTGGCAATTGCCCTTCCAATTCCCCGGCCGGCGCCGGTGACGATCGCCGTCTTGCCTTGCAGCGTAAATGGCATTTCGCCTACGGTCTCGGGAAGATTCTCCAACAAAGCAGATTCCATTTCTTTCACCTCTTCAGCAACATTCGCAATGCTGCTGTGCAGCATAGTAGATACATCCTGGTGGTATGTCCAGCTTGACGCACACTTATTTTCGAGCACACCGGGGGGGAACTCGAAGCGGATCAGCGCTAAGAATTCCAAGCAAAAATAAATCTGTACTTCTCATCAGACCTGGTCTAGAGTGGGGTCGTCCTCAGCCTAGTGGACAGTTCGTTCGACCAATTTTTTCCTTACCCTCATAGGGCGAATCTTGGCAGGCAGATCGCTTCACCCGGTTGTGGAAGTATCCGGGTGGTGTGTCGGGTCTCCAAGCATTTATCACAATTCACCTCCCGGTACAACGATTGAATAAGTGCGGCGCGATGGTGTGAATTTGCGTTGTTTCACTGCCATAGCTGTTTTCTCGTCTGCGGGTGGACGGGCAAAAAGATCAAGCTGGAAGAGATTCGAGAGGGCAATTTGTCTCGTCCTGAGGAAGCGCATCCGCGCGAGGGCACAGGATTGATCGGCAGTTCTCCAACCTACTGCGCTTCAACCTGGCAACCGCAATGGCGTGTAACTCCGGCATCATCGCCGGCTCGAATCGATTCTGCTGAACAGTCTGCTGGCGACAGGCGAGGCTGGGGCCAGACGCCAACGGCAAAGACAAGGTGAGCGCCATGACAAATCGAGAAGTTGTAGTATTGAGCGCCGTCCGGACTGCAATTGGAAAATTCGGAGGAGCTCTCAAGGATGTTCCTCCCACTAGTCTTGCTGCAGACGTTGTACGCGAAAGTGTGCAGCGCTCAGGACTTTCTCCCTCCGACATCGGGAACGTTGTATTTGGAAACGTAATCCACACCGAGGCAAAGGACATGTACCTTTCACGAGTCGCATCGGTGCTGGGCGGACTGCCAAAAGAAACCCCGGCTCTCACACTTAATCGTATCTGCGGCAGTGGACTGCAGGCGATTATCTCGGCTGCGGGGATGATCGTACATGAAGACGCCGATGCGGCCATCGGTGGCGGCGTCGAGTCCATGAGCAGGGCCCCTTACTGGTTGGATTCAGTCCGCTGGGGGGCGCGGATGAACGATGTATCGGCGGTTGACGTTCTGGTGGGTGCGCTGACTGACCCATTTGATGAAATCCATATGGGAATGACTGCGGAGAACGTCGCCCGCAGATGGGGCATCACGCGCGAGGACCAGGATGAGCTGGCGGTAGAAAGCCATCGCCGTGCGATTTGTGCAATCAAGACAGGTAAATTCAAGAGCCAGATCGTCCCTGTTGAACTCAAGACCAAAAAAGGCACCACCTGGTTCGACACGGACGAATCGCCGCGGACCGACGCGACGATAGAGAACCTCGCCAAGCTCAAACCGGTATTCGATGAGAACGGCACGGTTACAGCGGGCAACGCGTCGAGCATCAATGACGGAGCGGCAGCAGTGGTATTGATGGAGCGACATGCGGCAGAGAAACGCGGGCTTAAGCCGATCGCCAGGCTAATCGACTATGCCGTGACCGGCGTAGAGCCTGGTGTCATGGGAATTGGCCCGATATCGGCTGTGAGAAAACTGTACGAACGCACCGGGCTCGCTACGGAACAGATTGACGTCTTCGAAGCGAATGAAGCCTTCGCGGCCCAGGTACTTGCTGTTCGACGCGCACTAGAGCTTCCGCCGGAAAAAACGAACCCGAACGGAAGCGGTATCTCTCTCGGTCATCCGCTAGGAGCAACGGGTGCGATCGTGACAGTGAAAGCGCTGTACGAATTGCGCCGAATCGGCGGGCGTTATGCGGTGGTGACGATGTGCATTGGTGGAGGGCAAGGTATCGCGGCCGTCTTTGAATCCATGAATTGATGATAGGAGGAAGTGCAGAACAATACAGGATGTTCGAAGACATTTACTGGAAGAGGCGAGCGCTCGTTTGTTCGTCAGGATGATAGAGGCGATCCGAGGATAGAGCGGAACGCGGAAGAGATGGAGAGGCCGCGGGTTCCGACTTCGCGATTGCATCATGGTCGACCGTCCAGAGTCGAACCATGATGGAATCGCATAGAACTGCGGCCCGTTGGTGTTTGTGCCGGGCGGTTATTGAGAGCGGCTGCCAAGCCATCCGTCAATGTGCGGCCAGGTCAGCTTGTGTGCGTTGCTTCCGGCCATGATGCCGATGTGGCCTCCTTCAACATGGAAGATTTCCTTGTCGATGCTTCCTATCTTGGAAAGGACTGCTTCTGACTGGCACGGCGGTGTGATGTGGTCGCCCTTGGCGATGACAGTGAGAAAATTGGCCCGCAACCGCCGCAAATCAACCCGCTGGCCGCGGATCATCATCTCGCCCCTCATCAGGCGATCATTGCGATAAAGATCCACGATGAGCTGGCGGAACGCGCCGCCGGCCAGTGGGATGTTATCTGTAACCCAGGTATTCATGGCATGCCATGCTTCCACGACTATTGGGTTGTCCAGGTTATCCCAAAGCTTGCAGTAGTTTGTGATGTAGTTCTCCACCGGCTTGAGGGCTTTGGCGCCATAGTCGATCATTTCGCCCGGCATATTGCCAAAAGCGGCGAGGACCTTCTCAACGTCGAAATACTTCTCGTCCGTCCAGCGGGCAAAGGTCAATCCCTGTCGATTGGAGAAGTCCAGCGGCGCGGTCAATAACAGCAGATTGCGCAGGCCATCGTCCGGACGCAGGGCTGCGTAAATGGTGGTGAGAATGGCACCGATGCACCATCCAAGCATGCTGAACTCCTGCACGCCCGAGAGCGCCTTGACCTTGCGAATTGCGCGCGGCATGTATTCGAGTGTGTAGTCGTCGAATTTCAAGTGCCGGTCTTCAAACCCCGGAACTCCCCAATCCAGAAGGTAAACATCGTAGCCTTGGCTGACCATGAACTCGACGAAGCTGTGACCCGGACGGAGATCAAGGATGTAAGGCCGGTTCATCAAGGCGAAAATGAGGAGCAAGGGGATGGGATGTCGTTTTTCAGGTGGAAGAACAGGAACATAGCGATAGAGCTTTGCCTTGTTGAGCGTCCAAACCAGCTGTTTGGGCGTTTGCGCAATCGCAGCTTTCGTCGTCATTACCCTGTTGACCGTTCTAAGCCGTTCCTCCATACTCGCCAATTGATCTTGAAAAACCGCAGCTTGGGCCATCTCTTATCTCTCGCTTTTCCTGGCGCTCTGTCTGCGCGAAGATTTCTGTGCTCCGGTGGCGCCGCGCTTTGCGGGCGCGGACGCCTTCGAAGCGGCTGAATCAGATGTTTTTGCGGGAGCCGAGGACTTCGCTGGCTCTACGGGTGGACTTGCGGCGGCTGGCCTCGCTTCAACAATCAGTTTTGCAATCTCATCCAGCTTGGCATCGAGATCATCGAGCCGCATTTCCACATTCGTGAAACGCTCTGCCAGGGCCGCAACCTCCTGCCGTGAAGGTAAGGATAACTGCTGAAGCGTCATGACCATCCATTTGTCAATGGCCTCGCGGAACGGCGCCGACGCAGTAAGGTAGCTGTCCAACATGGCTCCGTTGGCCTGGGCATAGCCTTCCGTGTTGACTGTTTCGACCATCACTTTGGCCATGGAGTCGAGATACGCGTCGCGCATTTCGCGGAACGGCTCGAAAGGATCAGTCGACTTTGCGTTCTCCGTTTTGCCTTCGCCCATGATAGGTTCTCCTTCCATGAGTCTCAAGAAGCATACGCCTGTATTGGCGGCACAAACCTTCGATTCCAAGGATATTCATCCTTGGAATCGAATTCGCCGTCCGGCCTTGACACTGCTCTTCCCGCAGAGCCCTGGTAGCTCAATGCACCGCATTGAACGGCTTGGCAGCGATGTCCAAAAACTCCAATTGGGACGCAATCAAGCTGTCCATCCCACGCTGGAATGAGTCGGCTGCCGCAGCGGCTGGCGTGCCGGCAAAACCGGACACCCGCTTTGCGTTTTCGAAAACGGTCTTTGTCTGCGCAGAGCAGAGTTCGAGCGCTTTCTTCTGGGTCGTGACCGAGCGGTCTACCAACTCTTTCACAAGCGTCACAGCGCTTTCAGTGGCGCCGGCCGCCGAAGAGGCGCCGTTCTTCACCAGGGCCGCCATTGAGTGGCTGTGCTCTACGACCAGATCAATTGCGTTCTTCCTGGCGTCGGCATACTGCTCGAATGCACTGGTTGCCCAGTCGAGAAGCACAGGAGTCGGCGCATAGGGGACGGCACTGGCGAACTTCTTCCAGATGTCAATCATTTCGGCATTCTGTTTTGCGGCAAGGTCGATGCCTTTCTTCTGAATCTCGGCCAGGCGCTCTATGCCCTTGATGTACAACGTAACGGCGGATTCCAGGGTTTCCCTTTTTTCTGTTACATCGGCAGCGATCGGCTCGCTGTTTGTTTTCTTCGTCGCGTTCATTTTGATCCCTCCATATCTTATGCTGCGCTTAGTGCTGCACTGCAGCATAGATATATGCTGCACCGCTTCTCCGCGCCTGTCAAGGGGTAGAATTGGAAAAATATGGCGCAAAAGACCGTCGTGATTAAGAAGTATGAGAACCGGCGCCTCTACGACACCACCAACAGCCGCTATGTGAACCTCGAAGAGGTGGCGCAGTTCCTTCAGCAGGGGAACGATGTGCAGGTCGTCGATGCTTCCTCCGGGGAAGACATCACGCGGCTTATCCTGACCCAGATCATTGTCGAGGATGCCAAGACACCGGAATCCAGCTTTCCCCTCGATTTGCTGCGCCAAATGGTGGTTGCGTCTGGCCGGGCAAGCCAGGAGAGTGCATTGCAGTACATGAAGACGATGCTCGAACTTTATCAAAACGCCTATCGCGCAATGCCCAATCCCTTGATCCCCTTTGACTTTACGCAAAATGTCCGCACAGGTACCGATGAAAAGCCAGACAGGGGAAAACGCTCAACCAGCCCTGGGAAACCTCCGCCGACTCGGCAGCCAAATGTGAAACAGCCCGAGCCAGAAGATGTGGCGGGATTGAAGAGTCGTCTGGCTGAACTGGAAAAGCTCGTCTCCAAACTCGCTCCTCCGAAGACCAAGCGGAAGCGGAAGTAAGCAATATTGAGGCGAATCACGACTTCGTGCGGAGTGGAGTATTCGGGCAGAAGGCCGACAATCATTTGGGTGGCAGCGTACGCGAACGCCATTCCTAGAGCTCCCCCCAAGCTTGGCCTGGAGCATTTGCGCACTTATCAGGCCTACCTGCTGAAGACGCGCAAGCTGTCGGTCGGCAGCGTTGTTAACCACGTAGCTGCGCTGCGCTTCCTGTATGTGCGCACGCTGAAGCGTCAGGAGTTCCGCGAGTTCCTGCCATCGATGTGTTCGCCACGACCATGAAACAACTGAGCGCACTGTTGTCGGAAATACAAGTCGAGTAGGGCTATGGCGCTAAGCGGGCTTCGAATGATGCCGCCGTTTCCATAACCCCCTCTAAAATTCCGTACGGCGGGTTTTCCCCAGTACGGCTTCAAGGCTGACATTTCAGATGATGCCTTCCTGTCGGCTGATTTGCTTAAGCCTGCTCCCGGCGTACGCAACGCAACACAACAGTTTGCTCTCATCCTTCGTATCGTCCAAGACTGAGACCTGTGATCCCGTTCTGTGCCGGGCAGGTTTTCTCTTCCGATACAGTCACTAGGGCCTCACGGCCTTACCCCAGAGGTCCTCGCTCCGGTCAGGGTTGTAGTGTCCCTGTCCATCAACACTTATTGACCTCATCCGAGCCACTCGTGTGCACTCTCCGATTTCCCGGCATTCGCTGGTTATACGGAGAGCCTTTGCTGTGCGGGAGCGCCTAGGCTGCCCACGAGTGGTTCCGAGCTTTCACTGCTCATCCTTGTCAGCATGCAGCCCTCTATGACCACGGAGAACTCGCCGGTTGCTTATACCCAGTTCCTTCACCGGCGACACAGCCTTCACCTCCGGAAGACAGATTCGGCGTTCTCATCTATCCACTACAGTCCGCTACGAGTGGGTGGACTTTTCGCGGCTAACGGTTCGCTCCTTTCGCTACAGCCTGCTGACTGGCTAGCCCCCCTGACGGACCCGACGCTGCTTGCGCTTTGCCGGCTGGGGCGTTTACTCCGGAGCATCGGCTAGAGAGATCACTCTCTCTGCCGTCCGGTATGACTACAGTAGCAACTGGGCAAGTTCTACTGGCAGGTTCTTCCCCTGCTGGATTAGCAGCTAGCTTCGCTGCACCTTCCGGTTGGGCCACAACCCAACCGGAGCCTTTTTCTTATGGCGTCAGGCATAATGATGCGCAGCGAGGTCTCTGCACAAGGCCCTTATATTGGAACTAACGGCATTGTCCTGTCAAATCCGGGCTCCGGGGGAGGCGACGACCGTGTTGCGAACCACGTTAGCATGCACAATAGGACTGTTCGCGATCTGCTCAGCGGGAGCGCAGTCCGCGCAGGGAGTGCCCGGCGACGTGAAGAACTTTGCTACGCAATACGTAGCGGCGACGAACGCCAAGGATATCGCGCAGCTGCGTTTATTTCTTTACCCAAAATCTCTTGCGTGCATAACTCCCGAAAATAAGGACTACTACGACGCAATGGCCAGCCATATAGGAGAGCCGATTCCGCCGAATTACAAGTTCTCGGTGATGCCGGTAAACGAAGGCAATTTGGAGGCGCTCGAAAGCATGGGACAGCGCTGGACGGTGAAGCCCGCGCAAGAACTGCACATCGATTATCAGCAGGGCGACGATGTGGGAGGTTACGTCGTGTACCTGATCCACGAGAACGGGCGCTGGTTCTATGATCTTCCGTGCGCAACGGATGCCTCAATAAAACAGTATCGCGACAATGCGGCCGCTAACGAAGCAGCTCTCGCGCACTATAAAGCCCTTGCATCAGAAATCAAGGAACCGCTGCGGTCGCAACTCCTGAACTTGCTTCGCGCGCACGAAACCGGCACCGCCACCGACCGTTACCATCAAGCGACGGGACAGGACTACAAAACTTCAATGTACGTGATTAATGCGCTGAAAATGGAAGCGCGTTAGGACGCACACGACGCAACTTTTACTATCGTCGGGTGCGGGCCTTCTTAGCCGGCACTCAGTGGAAATCTCTGCCCGAGCCCCGATCTCGACCTGGAATGAGTGCTTTGGTCAAGCGCATTCCCGTTCCAATGCTGATCGCCAATTCGGGAATATGTTCGGGATAATGCTCAGCCATGACGGCGCCGAGTCGCTTCTCCTCCTCAGTCGTCAGCCAACGAATAGTAATGTTGTCCTCGTGGCGCTGCCTCACCAGTCGCGCTGGGTTACTCGTCACTTTCCCGTTGCGCAGGGCCTTCCGATAAACCAGGCTGAACAAAGCGCGATAGCGATTCGAAGTGGCCGGCGTCTTGGTGTGGGCTGTGAGCCAGGCATCGATATCCTCGGGCTTGACCTTTTCGGCTACGCGCTGGCCAAAATCCGAGAGGATCTTTGCGATCCTGATCTTGATGTTCTTTGTATCGCGATGGTGCGATGCACTGTACCCAAGAATTGCATCCGCGAGTTCTTTGAATCGGACTCCCGCGCTTCGCAGATTGTTGGGCAGCTTAGCACCGGCGCGAGTATCCGATTTGCGTTGCTGATACAGTGCGATGGCGTCGCCCTTGCCATAAGTATCACCAGAGCCAAAAACTAAATCGGCGATCTCGACGGTAAGTCTGTAAGTTGTTGATTTTATGGTGCCCGGAGGGGGACTTGAACCCCCACGCACTGCTTAGGTGCTGCGGATTTTAAGTCCGCTGCGTCTGCCAATTTCGCCATCCGGGCATTTTGCTTCCCTTCTCAGCCATCTAATGATAACGCCCGGCCGAGATGCATCTGGACGATTGGAGGGCGCTGAAAAGGCGCCTGCGAATTTGCGCGGACGCGCGGTCAATGCTGAAGTCACTTAAGGAGACCAAGGTTTTGAGGTTCAGCGGTTCAGCAATCCGCATTGATTCTGGAGTCCCTTGCTCAGGCGTCAACCCCAGGCGTCAAAGAGAAACTGTGTAGTCTATTCCGACGATCGCACTGCCCACGGTGGCCGGTCTGCTTCATAATGACGAACTCGTTCACGTCATTCATCGCGGCCGGTCGAACGTAAACGGCTTTTAAGTTGTGCACCATCTGCGGCTTCGTCTTCATGCCGGCCCGAGCTGCACGATGAGCAAACGATCCGACCGTTGGGAAAACTCCTCGAGCCTATTTTTTTCACAGTTTTTTGCAAAGAATCGTTTTGCTCAAAACTGAATGCTGGCATAATAAATTCATTCTCCCCAAGCAAGACCTACTGCAGTGAGGCGACAGCACGACTGCTCTCAAGCTCGGAGCTCTCGATCTAGTCGCGCCATTGCTCGATATTCGAAATAGATTTTCATAAACTGGCACTTATTCGCTAATACATAAAGCCTCCGACACCAGTGCCGGTCCGAAAGGGCCCCTTGAAATCCCATACATCCTTCGCCCCGGTTTGGAATGCTGCAACTCTCTCTCTTCAAATCCTCATTGGATTCATTACGTTAGGAACTCTTTTCGGATGCGCCTCAATAACTTATAACCCGTCGGCGCCAAGCGGCCCCCAAACAACAGTCCCGCCCGCACCTTCGTTCTTGCCTGCGCCAGGAATTTATAATTCAGGTCAGACCGTATTCACGAGCACAGCAATTGGAACAATATAGCTGAATCCAACTCCTATTCCTCCGATGAGTCCATAGCTCAAGTAGAGCCAACAGCAAGGTAGTTCAGATGGTGATGAAGCAGGAGAGATCGCTTGCTGAAGCGGTCTAGGCGTTACCGTGGGGTTTTGTGGGGTTGAAATTCGAGGCTGTTTCTGTAAGCTATTGAATATTTGGCTCCTCAGGTAGGACTCGAACCTACAACCCTTCGGTTAACAGCCGAATGCTCTGCCATTGAGCTACTGAGGAGTGTCTGGCGCAGTATTGTCCTTTAACAAGTTAGCAGACTGCCATCCCTGCGTCAAAAGCTCCGACGTTACCTATCGTCCACAGGCGGTACCATGAAAGCAGCTCCAAAAACGGAGGCCCCATGGCCCGCATATCCCGTCTCGATCGCAGCGAAGTGACTCCAGATTTGGCCGCACTCTTCGACAAAGCTTTCGCCCAGCGCGGCAACGTCCCCAATATGTTTCGCGTCATGGCGCACCGGCCTGAAATCTTCTCGACCATGCAGGCGCATTTCGGCGCGGTCCTCAACACGGGCACCGTTTCCACAAAACTGAAGGAGCTGATCATCGTCCGCACCAGCCAGGTCAACGACACGCCCTATTGCCTCGCCAGCCACACCATTCTGGCGCGCGGTCTGGGCTGGACCGACGACCAACTCGCTCATCTCGCCGATTGGTCCCATCGCGACGACTTCACACCCGCCGAAAAAGCTGCCCTCCGTCTCGCCGAGACCGTCACCCGCAACGCACACGACGTGACCGACGAGCAATTTGCCGAGCTGCGCGGCTTCTTCTCAGAAGGAGAGATTGTCGAATTGCTTTGCGCCATCGGCCTCTTCAACTATTTCAACCGTTTCAATAATGCTCTGCGAATGGAGCCCACCAAGCCCGGCGAAGGCGGATGCGTGGCCACACAGCCGGAAACTGCCGCAGCTCGATGAAATCCGATTCTCTGACCCAGCCGATTGTTGCCGCGTGTAGAGCCACAAAACCGGCGATCTTGAATCGGCCACCCAGCCTTCGCTCGCAATCCTAAATTCTTACATCATCCCGCAAGGAGTCCCATCGCTCCCATGAATCTTGAACTGCCCGCTGGAGAGTTTCGCGCTTACCTCTTTGACTGTGACGGCACCGTCGCCGACTCCATGCCGCTCCACTACATCGCCTGGAAAAGAGCTCTCGCCGAGTGGAACTGCAGCTACGACGAAGAGCTCTTTTATTCCTGGGGCGGGAAGCCAGTCCGCAAAATCATCGCCGACTTGAATGAGATGCATGGCCTCGAAATGCCCGTCGAAACGCTTGCCGCACGCAAAGAGGCTCTTTATCACGAGCAACTGCCCCAACTCAAAGCCATCCCCTGCGTACTCGAGCACGTGCTCGCCCAGCATGGCCGCATTCCTTTAGCGGTCGTCTCCGGCAGCCGCCGCGCCTCCGTCATCGGATCGCTTACCGCGCTCAATCTCCTCGACAAATTCGACACCCTCGTCTGCGCCGAGGATTACACTCACGGCAAGCCCGCACCTGACTGCTTCCTTCTTGCCGCGGAGCGCCTCGGCGTCGAGCCCGCCGCGTGCCTGGTCTTCGAAGACACCGAGCTTGGCATCGACGCCGCAACCGCCGCAGGCATGGCCTCCGTCCGCGTGCCGCAAATCCAGTGGGGAACCGAGTCTCTTCAACAAACGTAGGATCATTGCAGCTACAATCGCATGCTCTCAGTCCAGCAACAGCACAGTGTCGACCCGAACGCGATATCGCGGCGCGCCGATTTCTTGCCGGTGCTCGCCGTCGCCGCCGTTGCCGCCCTCGCTCACATCCTCACCAATGGCCAGTACGGCTTCCATCGCGACGAGCTTCAATTTCTCAGTGACGCGCGCCATCTCGATTGGGGCTTCGTCGCCTACCCACCGCTCACGCCGTTCATCGAACACTTGGGGCTCGCGCTTTTCGGCCTCTCGCTCATCGGTCTGCGCCTCTTCTCCGTCCTTGCGCAAGCGATAGTCATCGTGGTCAGCGGCCTCATGGCGCGTGATCTCGGCGGCGGCCGTCTTGCTCAGTTCACAGCGGCGCTCGCAGTCGCGCTCTCGCCGTTACCCATCTTTGAGGCCACCGAGTTTCAGTACACATCGTTCGAGATGCTGTGGTGGGTGCTGATCGCGTGGTTCACTATCCGCCTGCTCAAATCCGACAATCCGCGCTGGTGGCTCGCCATCGGCGCTGCCGTCGGCCTGGGCCTTCTCACCAAATACACCATCGTCTTCTACATCGCTGGAATCCTCACCGGCATTGTCCTTACTTCCGCGCGCCGCTTTCTCAAATCAGGCTGGTTCTGGGCTGGAATCGCGCTTGCCCTCCTCATCTTTCTTCCCAACTTCCTCTGGCAGGTCCATCACGACTTCATCTCCTACACATTTCTCCAGCACATCCACGCGCGCGACGTACGCGAGGGCCGCGCAGACGGTTTCATCAAGGGCCAGTTCCTTGCCTGCACGAACCCCTGGGCCGCGCTCCTTTGGCTTGCGGGCCTGGTCGCTTTCCTGCGCAGCCCCCGTTACCGCATGATCGCCTGGATGTACCTCGTGCCCCTCGGAATTCTCTGGCTCGCCAAAGGCCGCTTCTACTATCTCTGTGCTGCTTATCCCATGCTTATCGCCATGGGCACGGTGGTCGGCGAGCGCTGGATGCGCGGTTTGCCGCGCTGGGCACGCGTCACAGTCGAAATAGTCTTCTTTCAGGGGCTACTCGTTGCGGGAGCCTACTTCTTCGCCGGCTGGGTGCCCATCGCCTCCAGCGGCCCTCTGCGCGATTTCGCGCTGAGCCACAGCGAAGATCTCCGCGAAGAATTCGGCTGGAACGAACTGGTCCACACGGTTGCAAACATCCGCGATTCCCTGACCCCGGATCAGCAGGCTCATCTCGGCATCACCGTCGGCAACTACGGCGAGCAAGGCGCCATCGAGATGCTCGGCCCGGCCTATCACCTGCCGCCGCCCATCAGCACCACCAACTCCGCATGGCTGCGCGGCTATCCCGTTCCGCCTCCTACCACGCTGATCGTGCTTGGAATTTCGCGCGAGAACGCCGAGAGCATCTTCACCAATTGCCGCTGGGCAGGCCACAACGGCAACTCCGAGGGCGTACGCAACGAAGAGAGCCAATATCACCCCGACATCTTCGTCTGCGGTCCTCCGCGTCTGTCCTGGCCCGAGCTTTGGAACGAACACCGCGACTTCGGATAGACAATCGAAATCTAACGCGTCAATATGTACGAACCGGGTGCCCCATCCTAGCTTCGCTAGGGTGGGAGAGAACAAACTGTATTAACTGCCGTCCCTTAAGATCCAGACCCGCCACAAAAAAGCTTCTCAAAACAGCAGCACCGCGACGCGATACGTCGTGAAATCGCCTTCAATCCCCTGCGGCGGACAGCTGCCAACCGCAGCCTGATGATACTGACCCGACGCCAGCTTCTCCGTCAGCGGTCCGGGCAGCTGAGCCATCTGCGAATTCTGCCAGCGCATGATGAACCCGGGCCGTAACGGTCCCTGCGCTTCTGCCGGCCCGCGATCGGCCGCGCAAGCCGCACGCGCCTGCGCATTGTCAGACAGAATCGTCAGGCCGCTCGTTTGAATCAAACCCGCCACGCGTGCCTCCACCTCGGTCTGCGTCATCGCTTGCACGCCGCGCGCGTAGTCGGCCGTCGCATAGAGCACGCCGCGCGCTCTTACCACTGCAATTCCCACGCGATCTACTTCTGGATTGAGGAGGTTCTTGCGATGCCCGGGAGATTGCATCCAAGCGTCGTGGATCACCGCTAAAGTGGTGCCGACTGCAACATTCTCTTCAATGAAATTGAAAAGCGCTCCCGCCTTCCCGGCACGCGTTGAAAGATCGTCTTCGCCTCCGTAGCGGTGCGCGATTGGCCCCTCTGCCGCCATGCGCAGACAATGATCCCGCGCAGCCGCAGCCAGGGACTCATCCCACTGCAACGCCTTCACACCCGCCTGCGCCCGCGCCTGATTCGCCAGCGCCATTAACTGATGGCCGGCGCCCGAAACCAACTGGCCGGCAGGAGCTTGACCATGAGCAGAGGGCGACACGCCCCAGAATCCCACACACAAAACCCCGCACGCCAAAACAAACTTGCTTTGCCTCAGTGTTCGCATACTTTTTTCCACGATAAGAACGGTTCCGGACACTCTACTCCGAGGTCGGGTCTTCTAACCTGCCATCTGTGCTATCAAGCGCTGGCTTGAGTTGGTTATTCCTGAAATCGTCGCGGGGTTTGGTCCAAAGGAAAAGAAGGAGGACCGGCAATCCGATGACGCTGGTAAGCACGAAGAACCGGACCCAGCCGATCTTCTCCGACAATACGCCTCCCGAGGAGGCCACGACGGCGCGGCCAAGCTGTGCAAGCGAGCCGAGCAGCGCGTACTGAGTCGCCGTAAAAGCGGGCGAGCAAAGACTGGAAAGATAGGTCACCAACGCGGTCCCGGCCATTCCACCTGTGATGTTTTCGGCGGTGACACATAAAGCAAGATAGCCGATCTTATGCCCACCTACAGCCTGCAGAACAAAAAACAGGTTTCCGACCGACTGCAAAATACCGCACAAAATCAACGACCGGAAGATTCCGTACCTGGTCGTCACCACACCACCCAATAGAATCCCTGCCACAATCGAGAAAAATCCGAATATCTTCGAAGCGGCGGCGATCTCGGGAAGCGAAAATCCCAGCGATATATAGAGTGGCGTTGACATCACGCCCGCCATTGCCTCGCCTAGCTTGTATCCGAAAATGGATATCAGGATGATGGGCCAGAGCGGCCGATGCATAAAATCGCGAAAGGGGCCGATCACGGCGGTCGAAAACGCGTGGCGAAGCACTTGCCATCCCGATCCCGCGTTATATGAAGTTTCCGCGGACACCTTCGGTTCGGGACCGAACAAAAACGCCAGTACTCCCACACCGAGCAGCGCAGCCATTGTGGCATAGGCCGCGAACCACCCTGCGTAGGCTGCGATGAACAGGCCGCCTGCCCCGGAAACCAGCATGGCGATCCGGTAGCCGGACTGATCCATGGCTGCTCCGGGAGCCTGCTGATCTCTGTTCATGCTCTCCACACGCCAGGCTTCGATCACGATATCCTGGCTCGCAGATAGAAACGCGACAACCACCGCAAAGGCGGCCATCAAAGGCAGGTTGTGCTTCGGATTGCATAATCCCAGGCCGAGAATTGCGCCCATCAAAAGAATCTGGATGGTGATTCCCCAACCGCGCCGCCGTCCCAAAGGCAGCGGTGGGGGTACGCGATCGATCAGCGGCGCCCACAGAAACTTGAATGCGTAGGGCGTGGCAACCAGGGCGAAGGTGCCGATCGCTGCGCGCCGCACGCCAACCGTCGAAAGCCACGCTGAGAGAGTTGAGTAAGTCAGCAGGAACGGCAAGCCACTGGCAAATCCGAGTGCAAGCACCCGCAGCACCTGCGGTTCAGTGTAAGCTGCGACCGCGTGCCGCCAGTTTGTTGCAGCGTGTCCTTCCTTGATTTGGGCATTGATTGGGACGTTGATTTGGGCTGATTCCTTATCGCAATTTTCGGGCACCCTGTTCCCGCCTCTTGCCCTACTTCAGCTTTTGAATGAAGGATCGCTGAGAGCACTCTCAGAGTAGCGTCGGTGAAGCACAAATAACAAGGTTACCAGGATACGAATGACAGCCTCGCTCCGCCATGCCGCCTCGCAGGCTACCTCGGGGGATGGGTCGACACTGCTCTCACCACTTTCGCGACAAATACGTCTCTCGCCTTGCCAGGCATCCAGCTGGCCATCGCCTTCGTTGTATTTCTCGGTCCGGGATTTACTAATCTGATTCTCGCCCTCGCCATCGGCGGGTGGGCCGGATATGCGCGTCTTGTCCGCGCCCAGGTCATGGCCGCGCGCGACCGCGAATACATCGACGCCGCCCGCGCTCTCGACGCCAGCGGCATCCGGATCTTCCTCCGTCACATTC
Organism: uncultured Acidobacteriaceae bacterium; assembly: GCA_963745845.1. Classification (GTDB taxonomy): domain Bacteria; phylum Acidobacteriota; class Terriglobia; order Terriglobales; family Acidobacteriaceae; genus Telmatobacter. Next base: position 3,516,987 of record CAVUZE010000008.1, read on the forward strand.
TTCCCAACATCGTGCAACCCATTCTGGTGCAGGCAGCTATTGGAATGGCGGGCGTCATCCTCGCGGACGCAACGTTGTCGTTTTCGGCCTTGGCATTCCGGCGCCAGCTCCCAGTTGGGGAGCCATGCTCAACGACGCACGGCTCCATCTGTTTGATTCTTCCCACCTCTCCTCTTCCCCGCGGCCGCTTTGGCGGGAGCAGTTCTTGGCTTCAACTTCCTCGGCGATGCGTTGCGCGACCAGCTTGACCCTCGTACACGCCTCGAAATCGGGCTATGATGGAGCCATGTTTGCCTTGCACAAGGGCGACTGCGAACATTGCACCCGAGCCTATCGGTATACATTGCTGCATGCGGGGTTCGGCGACTTCTCCTATGCCTATTGCGATACCTGCGGCATGCTTGCCACTTTCAATTACTCCAATAGCTTTTTAGTGAATTTGCCGCCCGCTTCTGTTCCTCATCAGGTGATCGATCCCGAATGGGAGCCTTTCATCAATCCATGTGAGTGCGGCGGCCATTTTCGCGCCGATGCGTCGCCGCGCTGCGTCTTCTGCAGTTCAGTTCTTTCCGCGGAACACGCCGCAACCCACATCGAGCGCAACACCATCGGCGCCGGTCGCGGCTGGCACTGGCAGGGAAATTGGACCGACCTGTATTGCATCGCAATGGAAGACCCCAGGGACCCGGGAAGCCTGCGCCAGGTCGAAGACCATTTCCTCGAAACCAGGTCCCGCCCCGGAAAACCTCGCAAAGGAATTTGGTCGCAAGTCTTTAGCTTCAGCCGATGAAGATAGGCGTCGTCAGCGACACCCATGGTCTTTTGCGTCCCGAAGTCCTGCCCGCACTCAAAGGTGTCGAGCAGATTCTGCATTTGGGTGATGTCGGCGACCACACCATTCTCAAGGCTCTCGAAAAAATCGCGCCCATCCATGCAGTCCGTGGCAATGTCGATCGCGAAGGCCCGTGCAGTCGCCTACCGGAAACCGACGTGCTGCTCTTTGAAGGACATTATCTCTATCTGCTCCACGATCGCGGCACGCTGCGCCTCGATCCCGTTGCCGCAAAGTTCTCTGCCGTCCTCTACGGCCACTCCCACCGTCCATCAATCGAACACAAAAAGGGAGTGCTCTATTTCAATCCCGGTTCCTGCGGTCAACGCCGTTTCGAGCTGCCGGTCACCATCGGCATGCTGCACCTAAATGCTGGAACGCTTCCGGCTGCGGAACTAGTCAACCTGCACTGTTCTTGAGAATCGCTTGCACTTCCGCTCTACCTCCGCGTGCGCGGATTCACCCAGCGAGTCGAAAGGCTTAAATAAGTAGGAGAACCGTAAACGATGGACCTCGGAGCCAACCCCCAAACACACCCGAGTCCATCGTGGCCGATGGATCTCGCGTGCGGAAAACCTGTCGCGAAGGTCTCCGCGACTTCCTTTAGCTCCCCCGGGACACCCCGGTGTTGAAAAGCCGTGTGTACTCGCTCACATCCTTGGCCGAACCGCCCTGCCCTACAGATGTTTCAATCCGGCGCGAGAACGGATCGCTTGCAGGCTGCTGCACGGGATACGGAATCGGACTTGGCGGTGCGGTTTGCCCGGCCTCTGAAAGAGCATGACCCGGCCCCTCGCTCGGAACAGGCTGGCGCTCGACTGGAGCTGCGGCGCGCTCTGCCGAAGAAGCGATCGCTTCACTCGCGACCAGCGGTTTGAGCGCCTCGACAACTTTCTCGACCCGGTCTTTTCTGACGCGTAATTGTTCAAACTTCGCCAAGATCTCGCTCAGTTCCGCGCTCGCTTCATCGAATGCGACGCGATAAACCTCTTGTCTCATGCTCGCTCCAGGCGCGTAGTCTAACACGCAGCCAATCTGTGGAATTTAAAGATCAAGCGCAACTTCCCTGCTACAACTGTGCAGACTTTCAGTTCTCATTTTCATCCCCCGCCGCCGATAAAACATTGAGTAAATAGTCACTCCTTTGCGTAACGAACGAGGGATGCGGTAACCGAAACGCAGTCTTTCCCCGCGATTTCCACAGAGTGACGCCGATTTCCTCAAGGCATCGCGATCTTGGTGAATTTCTCAGCAAAAGCTTTTATGGTTTCTTCGCAGCGGGTTGCATTGGATAAGCTTTCTCCACGGCCACTCGTAGTTGCCGCAAAAGCAACACGTCGGGGCCGTCCAGGCCATCCTTCATCTCGCGATTCCACACTGGTCCGATCAGTCTTCCATCGGGGTTCGTCGTATACACCCGAAGCGTGTCATCTATTGGTCCCACATCTGTTCCCACACCGATGCCGTCATCATCCGGCGCCTGTCCCGGCTGGCGACTTTGTGTCGGCGAACCTTGCGGTCGCTGAACACCCCCGGGAAATCCCACGCGGCTGGATTCTCCCACAGTGCGTCCCTTGCGCAAAATAAAGACCAGATCAGCCTGCTTGCGCTCTGTCACCAACGTGTATCGATTCCAATCCTGTATTCCGTCCTGCATTGCGGCGATGGCCTCGCGATCCCGGGATGCAGACCCGGCCGGGTGATATCGCCAGCTTCCGATTCGACGTAGACGTACCGTGCATTTCCGAACAAAGCGGAAACGTCAGAATGTTTTTTTGCCTTTTGTTGTGCGGAAGCAAAAATCGGCGCCGCCAACAACAGCACCGCTATGGCGTGGCAGGGCTTCATGGGTTCATCTCCGGCGGAAGACCGCGGCGCAAACGAAGCGTCCCGCGGCAGGTACAACCGTACACCCTGCGCACGCTTTTTAGCTTCATTTGATCGGGATTTCAATCGCGCTCTCGATGTCCATGAGCCCGCGAGAGCTTGGTAATCCGTATGCCCGGTTCTCCTCGCAATTCGGGCTGAGCGACGATGAATAGCCCAGACGCAGATGACAACAAGGCGCAGAAATTTGATTTCGGAGTAGACCTAAATGTACCGACTTATCGGGCCTCGATGCGTCTGGCGACGCGTCAACGACAGAACCCAATGGAGCGGCAGGAGCCGCACGTCGCCGCGAAAAACGGCGAGCGAGGCGGGTCTATCGGCCTAATACGAATAGGATGGCGACTGCGTGTCTTTCTTTTCTCCCGAGGGGGGCGCGGCGTCGACTCCGGCCAATGGCTTAAGTGCCTCAACAACCTTTTCAACCCGCTCTTTTCTCAATCGAAGCTGCTCGAATTCCCCAACAATCTGGGTGAGCTCTGAGTTTGCCTCGTCGAAGGCGAAACGATATACCTCTTTGTTCATCTTCCCTCCATGCCGGTGTTGGCTCGGATGATGGATCCGATCGATCTTTGTTTGGCCCATTTCCTGAGCCGAATCCCGCTTGGCGGCCTTTCATTGATCCCGATACTGCGGGCCGAATTGCATACCCGGTTTCACCGTTCGAACCGGCCCACCCCCTGACCCAGTGGTCGAACCATCCGGCTCCGGCGCATCGCGCCTGGTCCACGCGGCGAAACTCCATTTGTCTGCCTTATGCCCTGGAGAGCAATCCGCTCAACCCGCGGGGCAGAATCCTCGATTCCCTCGATCCGAGACCATGCCTCAGAGCGTTGTCTATCCTCCGCTGGAACGGGTCGGATGACTGCTCTGCGGCGTAAACTGGCTCCGCAAGAGGCGCCGGTTCCGGTTGCAAGACTGGCTCTGGAAACGCGTCTTGCGCAACCTGAGGCTGAGCTTCTAAGTGCACTTCCGAAGCCTGGTGCACGAGGAATGGTACCGATTCCATCGCGGGACCCGGAGCGGCCTCCGACAGGGGACCCTCTATCAGGAGTGCCTTCAAGGCATCCAGAACTTGCTCGATCCGCTCCTTGCGGGCCTGTAGCTGATCGAACTGCCCGAGAATCTCCCTGAGTTCCGCATTCGCCTCGTCATATGCAAAACGGTAGGTATCTTGTGTCATGGTTACTCCAGGGGCGTAGACTAGCACGGAAACCATCTGAAAACAGACGGAAAGTAATGATACTAAAAGTACAAAGGTAACAAAATTCCCGAAAGAACTGCCCCTCTCTAGGGCCGCAATTGATGCACTTCGATGAAAAACAGGGATACCCCCACAATTGTGACCATGCCCCGTTTCTGGGCGCGCTCTCTCCGTGGGACAACTTTAGCTGTTATCCGGTTGCTGTTTGGGGAAAGCAAAACGGTTCAGTGGCCTCTTCCCTGACAAAAGGCTGCCCTGCGCGCAATTTGAAACTCCACGGGACTGGAGAAACTCTCTAAACCGCCGGCTGTAACCCGTGGTGCTCGTGGCCATTGTTATTACTGTTGAACTTCAAAGCGTTCCTGACCCGCCGCTGGAACGGATCGCTGATCGCTTCTTCCGGCTCCGGCAATGGCACTGGAACCTGGTTGAATGTGTAGTTTGCGGGCTCTGGCGATGCCGGCGTTTCGGCCGGGACACCCGCGACCGGTGATGCCGCTCCCTTGCTCGGCGCTTCAACTCCAAGCATCGGCCCAAGCACGGTGACCACCCCTTCCAGCGTCTCCTTACGCCGCTTCAACTCCTCAAATTTCTTTGAGATATCGAGGAGCTCTGAGTTCGCCTCGTCATATGCGACTCGAAACACATCCTGTCTCATCCGCTTCCTTCTCCGGTTGTGCTATAGACGCGTAGCTTAGCACGGGTAAACACCGCCCCTTTCCAAAGTAATCCAGAGTGCTCCGCACCAAGGTAATCGTTGTCAGGATTAATCTGCCCCGACATCACTGCAATTCACGCGCCGGCTCCTCCGGCCGAAGCCGTTTCGCGTGATCGTCACGCAGATTCAGCGGTTCGGGCTCTCACCTCGATCGGTTCCACGCGCACCCTGCTGATGCGCCGGCCCTCCATTTCCACCACCGTCAGCCGTCGGTCCCCAAATTCCACGCTTTCCCCACCCCTCGGAATCCTGCCCAACCGCATCAAAATAAACCCGGCCAGGGTCTCCACGCCCCCTTCGCGCGGCAAACTCCATTGCATCTGGGTTTCCAGATCCCTCAGATTTGCGCCCCCGTCCAACAGCAGCGCCCCGCTCGCCGTCGTCAGCACCGGCCGCGCCGGATCGTCAAACTCATCCTCGAGTTCCCCCGTCAACTGCTCGATGGCGTCCTCGGCCGTTACCAGGCCCACCGTCGACCCATACTCGTCCACAACGATGGCCATCTGGCGCCGCCTTTGCTGAAAATCGCGAATCAGATCTAGCACCGTCTTCGTCTCGGGAACCACCAGCACGTCATGCATCACCTGGCTCAACCGCAACTCGACAATCGCCGGACCCGAAGCCAATCCGGTTGCAGGCCCCTGCCTTTCACCCCCCACGATTCGACCAGGAGCCCGTTGCGCTGGCCGAAAATAGATCAGTCTCGCAAGATCCTTTGAATAGACCACCCCCACAATGTGCTCGGGACCGCGCGTCTCGTCGTAGACCGGCACACGCGAGTGCATGTGGTCGATGACCCGGGCACTGGCTTCCTCCACGGGCATGTCCGACGGCAGAGAAAAAATCTTCTGCCGCGGCGTCATGATTTCCCGAATCGGCACGTCGTCCAGTTCCAGGGCTCGGTGCACGATCGTCTCCTGGAACTTCGGCAACACGCCCATCCGCCGCGCCGCCGTTGCAATCAGCTTCAGTTCTTCCGGCGAGTGGACTTGGGACCGCTCCGTCAGTGGCACATCGAATCCGCGCAGCACCAACGCCGCCGAATTCCGCAAGAACCGCACCGCTGGCCGCGCCAGCGCCATAAACAGCAGCATCGGCGGCGCCACCGCCACCGCCAGCGCCTCAGCCCGCCGCAGGGCCAGCGATTTCGGCACCAGCTCTCCCACCAGCACCTGCAAATATGTAATACACGCGAAACTGACCGCAATCGCCCCCATGTGGGCGTACACCAGCGCATGCGCCGGAATGGCAGGCAGCAGTTGCAGCCAGCCGAGAAAGATACTGGCAGCCAGCGGTTCGCCAATCCATCCCAACGCCAGTGAACAAAGCGTTACGCCCAACTGCACCGCAGGCAAAAACTCGTCCAGATTGTGCTGCAATCGGCGCACTGCGCGCGCGCCCGGCACGCCCGCGTCCACCATCTGTTCAATCCGCGTATCGCGTACGCTCACCAGTGCGAATTCCGCGGCCACAAAAAAAGCGTTGACCAGAATCAGCATGGCTACGGTGACGAATTGCAGCAGCGGCAGACCGTGCATCTCGCCTGTGAGAATAGCATCGCAAGGTAGCGGCCCTGACACTCCTGAACGCTGGAACTAACCCGCTAAACCCTGCGTATCATCAGCACAGGTTCGCGGCGTCCATGTCATCCCCGGCAAATCAGCCGCGAGGTGACAGCTTGTTGCCGCATCCGTCTGACTTATGGATTCTCATTCCACCCCATAAGCCGGTTTTCATCCTTCATTGATTCAATCGGGAGCATTCCTTAACGCTCTCTGAACCATCCCTGGGAGGCTCTAAGTGGCTGCGTCAAAAAAGGGCAAAAGGTTTTGGATCTGGATCGGCTCCGCCGCTCTGCTTGTCGTGGTGGTGCTGGGTATCATGGCCGCCCGCCTCGTCAGAGGAACCCTAATCGACCCCAATCGCATCGCCAAAGTCCAGCGCGGAGACGTCGCCCGTTCCGTCGTAGCAACCGGCAAAATCCAGCCCATCACTAAAGTTGAGGTCAAGTCCAAAGCCTCCGGCATCGTCGAAAAGCTCTACGTCGACATCAATAACCACGTCCACAAGGGACAGGAACTGGCCCAGCTCGACCAGCAGGAAATCGTCGCGCAGGTCGACGCACAGCGCGCACAGCTTGCCGCCGCACAGGCCAACGTCGGCACCTACGAGGCCGACATCGAGCAAGACCGCGTCAATGCCGCCGCCCCCGACCTTCCCATGTACAAAACCACCCTCGATCGTAACCTTGAAATGGAGAAGGAAGGCGTCGTCAGCCGGCAGGCACTCGATAACGCCAATCGCGATTACCTCGCCGCCCTCAACAAGCGCGACGGCACCAAGGCACAAATCGGTGTCGACATCGCCAAGCTGAAGCAGGCCCGCGCTCAGGTGCTTCAAAGCGAAGCGAGCCTCAAGCAGCTCGAAGAGCAGCTCAGTTACACCACCATCGTCGCGCCCATGGACGGCGTCATCCTCTCCCGCGACGTCGAAATTGGCGATGCCGTCAGTTCCATCCTTGTGCTCGGCTCTACGGCCACCCTGGTGATGACCGAAGGCGACATCAACCAGGTCTACGTACAGGGCAAGGTCGACGAGGCCGACATCGCACACGTCTACATGAACCAGCCTGCACGCATTAAAGTCGAAAGCTTCCGCGACCGCATCTTCAACGGCAAAGTCACCAAGATCGCCCCCCTCGGCGTCGAAAAGGATAACGTCACCACCTTTGAAGTCCGTGTCTCCATCGACAATCCCGGCGGCGAACTCAAGGCCAACATGACCGCCAACGCAGAAATTCTCCTCGATGAGCACAAAAAGGTGCTTACCGTGCCCGAGAATGCAGTCACCTACGACAACCAGAAGAACGCGTTCGTCCAGATTCCCGACAAGAGCCAGAAAGAAGGCTTCCGTAAAATTCCGGTAAAAGTGGGCCTGTCCAACGGGTCGGTCACCGAAATCGCCAGTGGCCTCAAAGAAGGCGACCAGGTCGTGCTGCAGCAGTGATCAGTAGTCAGGGGTCAGTTGTTGCTTCGCCGCCGCTTCCCTTGTTTTGTTCACCCACGCACAGAGGTGTTCAAAAACGAACAAAACACCGTCAACGCAGCCAAACTTTTCAAGACTGGAGCTCTGAATTCATTGCCTTTGGATCGAATTGGCTTTGGCAAACGGAATGCACCGCCAAGGCTTGTATCGCCGATTGTCTGACAACTGACAACTGATCACTGTCCACAGTACTTCGAATCGAGGAACACCATGAATCGTCTCTTCGCTCTGGCAACCGCGGTCCTCATGGCAGCGGCGCTCCCAGCCTTTGCCGCAGAAGCCACGTTCGAGCGTAACCTCTCCGTCAGCGGTCACGTAGAACTGACCGTCTCTACCGGCTCGGGGAACATCCACATCACCCGCGGGTCCGACAGCCAGATCCACATCTACGGCAAGGTCCACTCCAATAACTGGAGCGGCGACAACGAAGCCCGCGTTCACGACATCGCGGCTAACCCTCCCATCGAGAAGACAGGCGACATTATCCGCATCGGAAAACGTCACGAGGAGAACTGGCATAACATCAGCATCGATTACGAAATCCAGGCGCCCGCCAACACCTTTCTCGCCGCCGACTCTGGCTCCGGCGACATCAAGGTCGAGGAGGTTGGCGATAACGCAAAGCTCTCCACCGGCTCCGGCAACATTCACGCCAGCGGGCTTCACGGCAGTTTCTCACTGAGTACCGGCTCGGGCGACATCGTCGCTGAGCAAACCGGCGAGGGCGACGTGAGGGCCGAAACCGGCTCCGGCAACATTGAACTCGAGGACATCCACGGCGGGTTGCACGCCCACACCGGCTCAGGCGACATCAAGTTCCACGGTGTTCCCTCGATGGATTCAAAGCTCGGAACCGGCTCCGGGAACGTCGAGCTTTGGCCCGGTAACGCCGGCTTCACTCTTGACGCTTCCACTGGCTCCGGCAGCGTTCATTCCGAAGCCGAGATGGCCGTGCAAGGCTCGTTCGATCACCACCACATCACCGGCAAGGTTCATGGCGGCGGCCCCACAGTCCGCATTGAGACTGGCTCCGGCGACATCCGCATCCACTGAGTGCAGGTCAAAGGGAGCATTTCGGATAGTTCCAACCTGCACGAGAATGGGTGCCCCAGGTCTCGCCTTTCACCGGGGTCCCCAGCGACAGGTCTTCGTCGATGGGGTAGTTTGAGACCTGGGAAGCACTCACCTTAACCGGGTTTCGAGAAGCATCTTCAGTTCAAATATGGGTGCCCCATCCTAGCTTCGCTAGGGTGGGAAAGCACGAACCCAAATTGACCATTGTCATCCTGAGCGACCGGAGCGTAGCGGAGGAAGTCGAAGGACCTGCGGGTACTTTTCGCAACGCATCGATCAGCACGAAATTGGGTGCCCCAGGTCTGGATTTCAGACCTGGGAAAACACAAACCGAATTGAACGCGGCTATGGTCAGCCGCTCAACAAGTTGTTCCTCAGGCGAGGTCTTTAAGTCTTCTGGGAGGGCCTCGCCTGCCTTTTTCACCCTCCCCTACTTCCAAATCCTTCCGGTTCTTTGATCTCCGTTCTTTCTTCCCTGACGCTCAATCGCCTCGCTTGTCAGATGATCCGCTTTAACCTACGCCCTCGATCCCCCAAAAAGGGCATAGCAGGAGGATCTTTGTGCAGTTACAGTAAGGCAGTCTTCTTAAACATAAAGATCGAGGTAAGTCCTCTGTAACCTGCGATCAAACAGTCTTCTTTGCGAATTGAGACAAGCCGATCTCTGCGCGAGAGGTACGACGCATGATTCCGGACTTACCTCGATGGATGCATTGCAATTGATAGAGCGCGATCGGAAGCTCTGTTGCTCTGATCGCCAAATCCGCGATTGACATCGCCAGAGGGACTCCACGAATGGCTGTGTTGGCAACAAGAGTATTAGTCCCGGTAGAGCATCGGGTGTGGATTGCCAGGCTCGCCGAGGGATTCTCCTCAATCCTGACGTCCGTATCCAAGGCTGGTTACCGGCGCAGCGGTATTGCTTTGCTTGGTTTGTTTATACCTGTCGCGTTCATGGAATGCGCACTCGGCGCCCCGCCCATCGCCGGTCCGTGGAACGTGTTGCTCTTCCTCGATGAAGCCTGGCGCGTGGTCAACGGGCAGGTCCCGCAAACCGATTTTTACAGTCCGATCGGACCGATGACCGCTCTGTTCACCGCCATCGGTATGAAGATCGCTCCGCCATCAGCAAGCTCCATCACGTACGGAGTGGTATTGTTGGCAGCCCTGGTCCTTCCTCTCGTGTGGCGCATCGCAAAGGACCGCCTCCCCTGGGCACTCGCTCTTCTCTGCTCGATTCTGGCTGGAACCTATCTATTGTCGCCCCGGCCGCCGGCATACGGAATTCGCGACACTGGTTACGCCATGCTTTACAACCGCGAAAGCTATGTGCTGTTTCTGGCTCTTTGCCTTTGCTTATTCCTCAAACGGCGCGCTCCTGTATGGGAATCTGACTACTTCGATCGCGCCTTTGCCAAACGGCACGCTCCAGTACGGCGATCTGACTGCCTTGATGGTGCCTTTGCCGGATTGCTGTTGGCCTTGCTGCTCTACTGGAAGATCACATATTTTGTCGCGGCTGTGGAGATCGCAATCGCCTCCGCGTTCTTGATTCCCAAATTCCGCGAATGGTACTTAGCGGCGGGCGCGGCCTTTGCCGGTGTATGCGCGGCACTTTTTGCTTTGCTCGGCATCAGTCTGCCCCGATATGTCGCCAATCTTGTGTACGCCGTGAAAGTGCAGTCGCCTGAGACACGTTCCCACCTCCTGTTGGCAAGCCTCAATCACAACGCGATGTGGATGTACCTGCTCTTTTTCTGTCTTGCCCTGTTGAGTTGGACATGGAGCCGATCAACGAGGGCACCGTTCGCCATAGCCCGCATATGGCTCGTTGCCGCCTCCATCATCCTGGCAGTGCTGTTCATCGAGTCGGGCAATGCGTCGCAAGGTGAGGGGCTAGAAGACCCATTGTATTTTCTGACTGCTGTAATTACTTTTGAGCTGTTTCGCCGCATCGAAGCCGAAGATGTTGCGAAAAAGGGTTCTTCTGCTCGCATCGTGTACACTGCATCGTTCGCGCTGCTGTGGTCGCTCTTCTTCGGCTCAATCATGATTGGCGAGGCTGCCTCCTATGCTTACACTGTCGCTTGGGATGTAGCAAGGCGTCCTTACACCCCGGCATCGCAACAATTCCATTCCACTCAGCTAATTGACTTCCATGTACCCTCAGGCACAGACCATATCACCGGCTATTGGCCTGCCCGCGATTTACCCGGCCACATCAACGACGGAATCGACTTACTAAGAAGAAACCTGCGAAGCGGTGAGAGCGTCACCACTCTCGACTTTGCAAATCCGTTCTCGTTCGCTCTCGGGATAAAACCGGCTCGCGACCGCGTTCTCTTCTGGGACCTTCACGTCACCTTTGACGATAAGAATCCTCCCTCAGCCAGTGAGTTTCTGGGTAACTCATCAGTCGTGATGGTACCCCGGCTGCTCGATCGTAGAACGGGATTCGGATTCGATACGTTCGACACGATGATGGCCCTCTACGGCGACTATCTGCACGATCATTTCCATGAGGTGGAATCTACAGCGGACTGGACGATGTACCGGAGAAACTAAGGCTCAATACGTGATGGCGCTCCAACCGGTCCACTCGTCCATTCGGTCTCCCGAAAGCTGTGACTTCCAAAGGGACAACAACCTATAGAGATTTCACAGCCGATGGTCAATTTGATGCGATAGAGTGAACCTTTGAGCGTTTTGCAATCGCAGTCTCATCCAATTGTGCAGTGTTCTCTATTCCCTTTAGCCTCTATCTTCACCGGCTCACAATTCCGACCCGAAAATACGGCTTGTCCTTCTCCTCAGGATCGGCGACAAACTCCTGCTCCGTCTTCGCCGCATCGTAATCCCGCCACAGCCAAATCATCTCCTCGGGAAACTCCGCCGATCCCTGCCCCGCATTATGCGTCCCGTTCCCAAAGCTGAAGTGAAAATCGTAGCCGCGCGTCTTGAGAGAATTCGCCATGCGAATGTTGTTCAATGGCCAGTCGCCCCACCGCGGAAAACTCAAATCGTTCGACCCATCCTGCAGCCACACCCGAAGATTGCGCTTCGGCTCCCGCAAAATCTTGTCTGGATAATCCTGCCCTCCATCCGGAATCGCTGGATCTTCCTTCCACTGGATATTCGCAAAACTCCCAATCCACGTAAGCACGCGGCTAAACTCGTCCGGCATCTGCCACGCCGCGTTAAAACTGCAGATTCCACCCGACGACAGCCCGGTAATCGCGTGACTATAAGCATCCTTGCGCAGGTTGTACTTGGCGCCAACGTCGGCAAGGATTTCATCCCGAAGAAAACGCGCATACCGGTCGCTCACCGTGTCATACAGGGTGGAACGCATCGCGTCCTTAAGGGTGCGGTGGAATCGCTCCGCATGTCCCCTGACAAATGCGTACGTCGGCGTGCCCGGCGCGTCCGTAATATCTCCAGGATTGATGAACACGCAGATCATCACCGGAATCTTCTTCTGCGCAATCAGGTTGTCGATGACATTCAGCACCGGAATGTCGCTGTTGCGATCGATATATGCGCCGCCATCCTGAAACACCATCAACGCCGCAGGCGTCTTTGGGTCGTACTCCGCGGGAATATAAATCCAGTAGTCGCTCTTCATCCCGTCGTAAACCTTGCTCGTATGGACGATCTTCTCCGACAACGTCCCCGACGGCACGCCCTCCTCCAGATACGACAGCGGCCCCAACGCCGGCAAATCCAGGCTTCCGCCAAATGTCTCCCCATTCACCAAATAATGAAACTGGTGCAGCCGTCCCATCGGCTCCACATCCGCAGTCGCAAACCACAAATGCGTGCCCGGAATCGCCTCCAGTGGCTTCGCCGCGAAGTCATCGATCACCAGCATGGGCGCCGCCTCTGAGTCCACCGCAAAGAAGAACTGCGACCCGTGCCCAGCCCATGCCGTCCCGCTCTGCAATCTCTTCGCATCGAAGGACGCCTCAATCCCTGCCCGTAACTGCGGGTCGTGCGCCTTCGCAAGCTCCACGAGTTGCAAAGCCGAGAGTTTCTCCGCAAACGACCGCTGAGCGAAGACCGCCAACATCAAGAAGCAGAAGACAACACATGCAAACCGTATGGAACGCATGGCCCGAATACTAAACGATCGCCCAAATCTTCGATTCAATCGGGGATCACTTCCCAAGTCCGCGCCACGAAGGCTACATTGATGTGGTTGTCTTCCATGCCATTGCAATGACCGCCTACGTTTCAAGAGTGCCCATGAAATCCTCGTCTCGATTTGTTTTTCTCTTCACCGTCATGGGATTCGCCTTCCTGTTGCGCGCCCAGAGTCCGGCCATTCCTCTCCAACCCGGCAAAATGCCCGCCATCGGCTCCGTCGACGAGCGCTATCAGTCCTACAACATTGAAATGCTGGAAGTGACCGGCGGCCGTTTCTGGGCTCCCTACAAAGCGCAAGCGGATACCCCTGCCGACACCGCACAAGCCACTCCCGGTGGCATGCCCGCCAATCTCTATCGCTACCGCGCTCCGATCGACCTGTCCAATCCGAAACTACGCAAACTCGCGGCTGCGTTGGCCCCGGCTTACATGCGCGTCAGCGGCACGTGGGCCAATTCCACCTACTTTCAGGATTCCGACGATCCCGCGCCAGCAAAACCCGGGGCCCCCACGGACAGGTCTTCGTCCGTGGGGTTGAAGCCACCCGCAGGATTCAACGGAGTCCTCACCCGCGCCCAGTGGCGCGGCGTCATCGATTTCTCCCACGCAGTCGACGCCAAGCTGGTCACGTCTTTCGCCATCAGTCCCGGCGTCCGCGATGCCGACGGCGTCTGGACCCCCATTGAAGCCCAAAAACTCCTCAACTACACCCACAGCATCGGTGGAAGTGTAGCTGCCGCTGAAATGTTCAACGAGCCTACCTTCGCCTCCATGGGAGGCGCTCCGAAAGGCTACGACGCAACGGCTTATGGGCGCGATTTTCGCGCATTCCACGCCTTCATCGAGAAGGCCTATCCGGAGATGAAGGTCGCTGGGCCCGGCGGGATCGGCGAAGCGGGTTCGCTCGGACCGATACCCGGCATGAATCTCATCAAATCCGAAGACATCCTGGCAGCCGAGGGCCCGGGGCTCGACATCTTCTCCTATCACTTCTATGGCGGGGTGTCCCAACGCTGCACGCGCATGGGCGCAGGCGCCATGGGCATCACGCCCGAAGCAGCTCTCTCCGAAAACTGGCTCATGCGCACCAATCGCGACGAGGAATTTTACGCGGCATTGCGCGATCGATTCGCACCCGGCAAGCCGCTCTGGCTCACGGAAACCGGTGAGACTGCATGCGGCGGCGATCCATGGGCTTCGGACTTCATCGACACGTTCCGCTATCTCAACCAGCTCGGATCGCTCGCCAAGCGTGGCGTACAGGTCGTCATGCACAACACGCTCAACGCCAGCGATTACGCACTGATCGACGAGTCCACGCTCAACCCCCGTCCCAACTACTGGGCAGCCGTGCTCTGGCGGCGCTTGATGGGATCCACGGTTCTCAACGCCGGCGAATCCCAAACCCCTGGCCTTTATGTCTACGCGCACTGCCTGCGTGACAAACCAGGAAATAAATCAGGAGGAGTGGCTATTCTCGCCATCAACGCCGACAAAGCCAACGCGCACGATCTCGAGATTCCCTCCCAATCGCAACGCTACAGCCTCACTTCGAGCGACCTGATGACTTCCACCGTCCAGCTCAACGGCGTCGAACTCGCCCTCACTGCCGAAGGCGATCTACCCGCAATCAAAGGCGCTCCGCAACCAAAGGGCCGTATCTCTCTTGCACTCGCCAGCATCACGTTTCTCGCGATACCAACCGCGCGCAACGCAGCCTGCCGCTGAAAACCGTCGCAGAAAAGTTCGCCGCGAACTTTTCTGCCTCGCGCGGTGTCTAACTCAAGTAAGCTTGCCACCCATTCCTTTCGGGCACCAAGCTTGAGGATCAGCTCATGCCCGACAAGAATCCCGAACTCACCATCGAATCGCCGGACGCCGAACTCGCGCGCTACCTCCAGCGATTCTGGCCGCATCGCTCCCACGAAGCGGGCACGCTGCGCAATCTTTGCTGCCTCCTCGGCCTCCACCTCTGGGCTCAGCCAGACTACTCCAGCCTCGGCTCGCGCCGCAGCATCCGTTTCTGCCGCTGGTGCGACTCAGTTGAAATTGACGGCACCCGCTACTCCTGACGCATTGGAGCTGACTCCAACTCCAAGCACTACCAAGTCTCCGTTCCCTGTTCCCTGTTCCCTGTTCCCTGACCACGGTTCACTGTCTTTCGTAAACTAAAACCATGGTCCGCGTCTTCCGTCCGATCCCTGTCGAATCCCTCAAGCTCCTCGTCTTCGACCTCGACGGTACCCTGATCGACTCCGCGCAGGACCTGTGCAACAGCGTCAACGCCACACTCGCTCAGTTCAGACGCCCGCCGCTTCCGGATGAAGTCATTGCCAGCTACATCGGCAATGGTGCCCAACTCTTAGTCCGGCGCGCCTTTGCCGCCGACGACGGCATCGAGCCCGACGAAGAGACCCTCGCCAGGGGCTACGCTTTCTTTCTCGACTATTATCGCGAGCACAAGCTCGACTACACCTGCGCATACGATGGCGTACTCGAAGCCCTCGCTGCCCTGCGCTCCGTCTATGACCAGTCTGACTCGACGCCGCGCGCCATGGCAGTCCTGACCAACAAGCCCGTGCGCCCCGCGCGTGCCATCTGCGAGGCATTGGGCCTTGCTCCCTACTTCCTCAATATCTGCGGCGGCAACAGCTTTTCCACCAAAAAGCCCGACCCCGAAGGTCTCTTTGCCCTCATGCAGGAAGCCGGCGCCCGTCCCGAACAAACCGTCATGATCGGAGACAGCCAGGTCGATGTCCAAACTGCGCGCAACGCCGGCGCCTGGTGCGTCGGCTGCACCTTCGGCCTGGCTCCCGGCAGCCTTGAAGCCATCCCGCCCGACATCCTTGTCGATTCGCCCGCCGACTGGACAGCCGCTCTGCACCCTGCAAAAATTAATGCGGAACCATAGCGCGAAACGCACGAATCACACTTCAACAATCGGTACAGTTGTCTTTCTTTTTGGTTTTGCCTTGGAGATTCCGCAATCATGCGCTCTTATGCCTTCTTCCTTTTCATCGTATCGAGCCCTCTCTTCGTCGCTCCAGGCGTCGCACTCGCCTGTAAACCTTCCACCCCCGCAGTTCCACCCGCAGCCCCGTCCGTACAAGGCGTAGTCGCCGACCCCACAGGAGCCATCGTCCCCGGCGCTGAGGTGGACCTCGTCGACACCACCGGCTCCATCACATGCAGCGGCCACTCCAGTGGGGATGGCAGCTTCCAGCTCACCGCACCGCACATCGGCAACTACACCCTGATCGTCTCCGAGCCCGGCTTCGAAACCGTCCACAACCCGATCGTCATCGCGACGCCAGTCATTTCAGCCGCAGCCGCCACAACCACGCATACGTTCGCAGCACCAATCCGCATTATTCTTCCCATCGCCGCAGTCGCCACCAACGTCCGCGTCACCGCCGATGCCAGTGAAGACCTCACCGCCCCTGAAGACAATCACGACTCCTCGGTCATGACCGCGGACGACCTCAAAGCCCTGCCCATCTTCGACAACGACTACCAGACTGCCATGAGCGCCTTCCTTGATGACAGCGCCACCGCAACCGGCGGCACCGGCCTCATCGTCGATGGCGTCGAAGCCAACCGCGCTACAGTGTCCCCATCAGCCGTACAGGAAGTGCGCATCAATCAGGACCCCTACTCCGCGCAGTATTACTGGCCCGGCCGTGGACAAATGGAGATCATCTCCAAGTCCGCCGCCGACCACTACCACGGCCAATTCAATTTCTACTTCCGCGATTCAGCCTTGAACGCGCAAAATGCGCTCGCGCCATCCAAGCCCTTCGAGCAGCGCCGCATCTACGAAGGCCACTTCACCGGCCCCATCCCACACTTCGCGAAAAGCAGCTTTCTGGGAACCTTCAACCGCGCAGAAGAAGACTTGGACGCGGTTGTAAACGCTACCATTCTCCCCACGAGCGCCAACCCCACCGGCGCTTTCCAGGCCAACGTTCCCGCTCCTACCCGCGACGCAGAATTCAGCCTTCGCGCCGCCCACCAGTTCCGCGAGCGCCACTCCGCCTACGCGCAATACAGCTATCAGGACTGGACCGGGCAGAATCAGGCCGTCGGCGGACAAACCCTCGCCTCCGCCGGATACAACAACGAGTATCACGAGGACGACGTCACGGTGCACATCGACTCCACCCTGTCCGCGGTGCTGCTCAATCAGCTTTCTCTCGTCGGCGAGCACGATTTCAGCCGCAACATCGACGCCTCTGAGGCTCCGCGCATTTCGGTCAGCGGCTACTTCACCGGCGGCTCCGCCCAGAGCGACTCGTTCCAGACCGAATACAACTTCCGCCTCTACGACATGGTCACCTGGACCCACGGCCGCCACATGGTCAAAGCCGGCATCGGCACGCCCCACATCGACCGCCGCGCCTACGACGACAACACCAACGCCCTCGGCACCTACACCTTCGGTCCCACGGTCGCCGCCGATCAAGTCACTGTTCTCACACCGGCCATTCAGAATTACGCCGCCAATCTTCCCTCCGGCTATTCGCTGAACTCCGGCGAAACCCACTTCATTTATCACCAGCAGGAGATGGGCGCCTTCATTCAGGACCAGTGGAAGCTCAACGACCGCTTCGCCATTACCCCCGGCCTGCGCTACGACTGGCAGAACTTTCTCGCCACCCGCCGCCTCGGCTTCTCGCCGCGCGCCTCCTTCGCCTGGATCCTCGATCAGGATTCCAAACTCGTTCTTCGCGGCGGAGGCGGCATCTACTACGACCGCTTCGGTTCCGCTCCGCTCCTCGACCTCACGCGCTATGAAACCGCACGCCGCCGCGCCGTCAAGCTCTCACTCAATCCCGCCGCTGAACAACCCTGCGTCCCCATCACCGACTGTATCGACCTAAACACCGCACCTGTCTCTCTCGCACAGCTCGAGCCGGGCGCAAAACCTCCATATCAACTCCAGTATGGCCTTTCCATCGAGCGACAACTCGGCGAGCGCGCCACTGGCGTCGTGAGTGTTTACTCCGCCCGCGGCATCGACGAGTTCCGTTCCGTTGACATCAATGCACCCACACCCGACTCCGGCTACACCGTCCGCCCCAATCCTGAATACGGCATGATTCGCCAGATGCGGCCCGCCGGATTCTTCGAGGGCGACGGCCTCGACATCTCCTATCGCGGCCAGCTCAACAAATACTTCACTGGCTTCGGCCGCTATACCTGGTCGCATTACGAATCCAATACGGGCGGCATCAGCTGGTTCCCGCAGAATCAATACGCCCCCAACGACGAATGGGCCACCGCCGGCTTCGACCGCCGGCAACGACTCGGCATGTACGCGATCTTCAACCAGAAAAGCGTATTCAACCTCGCCACCGGCATCTTCGCCAACACCGGCCGTCCCTGGACCATCCTCACCGGCACCGACCTCTACGGCGACGACCTTTTCAATACCCGCCCTGCCGGCGTCGCACCCTATACTCAGACTTCCCCGTCCTATGTCGATCTCGATCTGCGGTGGGGACACGACTTCGCCCTCACCGCCAACAAGGACGACGAAGCACCCCGTCTGGGAATGTCCGCAGCCGCATTCAACATCCTCAATCACCAGAATCCCTCTAGCATCGATACTGTAGAAACCTCGCCCGAGTTCGGCGACGTCACCGCCGTCAACCCACCCCGTCGCATTCAGCTCGGTATGCGCTTCGAATTCTAGAGATAGGACGAATGTCCGCGCATTTCCGGGAAACTCCACCTCGCATGAGTCTCACCTCCGATACGGAGGAAGCAGCGGCCTTCAGGCCCCTGACTGAAGCCCCGGAATTACGTCGGCTTTAGCCCTGGAGAAGATTGTCAACGTGAGAGAGCCCGAGAGTTGAAGAACCCGCGTCTGTTTCTCGCGAGGCTTCACTCCACACAGAAATGTGGGTGCCCCATCCTGGCTTCGCTAGGATGAAAACTCGCAACCAAACGGGCTCTCCCGGCGTACACTGAATTCGAAGCCGCGCCGTTCCGGCTCTTGGCTGGAACTTTTCTCCGCCCCGGCTCGTACCAAGCCAAGGGAGAAGCCAATGAACCTCCGACCCATCCTTGTCTGCGTTTCCTTGCTCGCCACCCTCGCCTTCGCCGCCACACCCGCGCGAGCTGACAGGGACCGCGTCCAGTTCGGCTCCAATATCGTCGTGGCGCCGGGTCAGTCGATTCACGATGCCGTCTGCTTCTTCTGCAGCGTCGATGCCAAAGGAGACGTCGATCATGACGTCGTCGCCTTCTTCGGAGATGTCCACATCGCTACGCACTCCAATCACGACGTCGTCAACTTCTTTGGTAACACCCGCATCGATGACAACGCTTCCGTTGCTCATGACGTGGTGAATTTCTTCGGCACAATCCACCTCGGCCAAAACGCCTCCGTCGGCAACGACATGGTCGCCATGTTCGGCAATGTGCGTTCGGCCGATTCAGCTTCCGTTACCGGCAATCGCGTCATCGAGCCAGGCTGGCTTCTCTTGATCCCGCTGATGATCTTTGGCGGCATTGCCGCTTTGATCGTCAACGCGATTCGCGACTATCGTCACCGCCAGCTCTACGCCGCGGGCTACTATCCTCCCCCACCGCCGCCGCCCCCCGTCCAACCGCGAGCCTGAACTCGCTGGGAAACTAATCCGAATTCTCCTGCCGAGCGCTCCCCGCCGAAAACCCGGCTGACTCTATTTTTTGAACATGTTCATTTTTCTCTTGCACTCGCTCAAATTCAGGTCTATTCTCGTTTTTGAACACGTTCAGTTTCGTTTCGAAGGAGGACAGCATGTACGTAGCAACCAGTTACCTCACCTACCTCGCCATCAGCATTGCCTTGACCATCCGGGTCGCGCGGACCCTCCATCGAAGTGGCCGCGTCTTTCTTCTTGACGCCTTTCACGGCAACGCCCCGCTTGCCGATTCCGTGAATCAACTCCTCGTCGTCGGCTTCTATCTGGTCAACGCCGGATATATTGCGCTGGCCCTCAAGACCTCCGACCCGCTGTCGAACTTGCGCGAGATCATCGAGCTCGAGAGCAGCAAAATTGGCGTCGTTCTCTTGATCCTGGGAGCCATGCACTTCTTCAACATGTTCGTGCTCGCCAGGGTGCGCCGCCGGTCCACACAACATGCCGCCGCATAAGTCCATGACACCCAAAGTAACCGCAAAATCCGAAGCCACCCGCGCTCGCATCCTCGCGGCAGCCCTCCAGGTCTTCCGCGAGCGCGGCTTCAACAACGCCACCATGCGCGAAATCGCCGCAGCAGCCGGTGTCGCTGTCGGCGCCGCCTACTACTACTTCGATTCCAAAGACGCGCTCGTCATGGCGTTCTACGAGGAGTCGCAAGCTCAAATGCTTCCCGTACTCGATCGAATCCTTCTCGACAAGCACACACTGGGGGACCGCTTGCGCGGCCTCATCGGCCACAAATTCGAGCACTTCGCACCCAACCGTTCGCTCATGGGCGCGCTTTCTGCACACATCGACCCGGCCCATCCTCTCTCGCCATTCAGCCAGTCCACCGCCGCCATTCGCGACCGCGACATCTCGTACTTCGCGCGAGTCGTGAAAGAATCGGGCGTGCGCCTGCCCCCGTCGATCCTTTCCTATCTCCCGCGCCTTCTCTGGCTCTATCAAATGGGCCTGATGCTCTACTGGGTCTACGACCGTTCCCCCCGTCAGACGAACACAAACCTGCTCTTCGACAAGACACTCCGCATGATGCTATTCGCCATTAAAATCGGGGGTGTTCCGTTGTTGCGTCCGCTCTACCGCCCGGCCGGCGAATTGCTGCGAACACTCTACGGAGAAGTTCCGCAGTGAGCGACCGCCGTCTTCGCATCGTGATTCCTGGCGGCAGCGGCCAGATCGGCCAGGTCCTCGCACCCTGGTTTCAAGAACGTGGCCATCAAGTCACCGTCCTCACCCGTGGCCCTTACACTGCACCGTGGCAAACGGTTCACTGGGACGGCGAAAACCTTGGCCCCTGGACCGAACATCTCGAGGGCGCCGATGTCTGCATCAATCTTGCCGGGCGCAGTGTCAACTGCCGCTATCATCCCGCCAATCGCCAGGCCATCTACGATTCGCGCATCCACACGACGCGTCTTCTCAGCCGCGTCATTGCCAACCTTGCCGATCCTCCCAAGGTCTGGCTCAACGCATCAACGGCTACCATCTATCGCCACGCCCTCGACCGTCCCATGGACGACATCACCGGTGAGCTCGGCGGCAACGAACCCGGCGCCCCCGGCAAGTGGAATTTCTCTATCCGCGTCGCGAAGGATTGGGAAGCCGCTCTCTTCGAAGCGCCCACACCGCGCACGCGAAAAGTCGCCATGCGCTCGGCCATCGTATTCATTGCCCAGCCCGGCAATCCCTTCGTCATCTATTCGAATCTCGTCCGCCTTGGTCTCGGCGGCATGCAGGGCAACGGCCGCCAGTTCGTCTCCTGGATTCACGACCAGGATTTCGCCCGCGCGGTCGAATTTCTCATCGCCCGCGACGAACTCGCGGGCCCTGTCAACATCGCCTCGCCGAACCCGCTCCCCAACCGCGAGTTCATGGAGCTTCTGCGCGAAGCCTGGGATGTGCCCAACGGTCTGCCCGCGCCCGCGCCCCTGCTCGAACTCGCCGCATTCTTTCACCGCACCGAAACGGAACTGCTCCTCAAGAGCCGCCGCGTCATGCCCACGCGCCTGCTCGACGCCGGCTTTCACTTTGAGTATGAAAACTGGCCCGCTGCCGCAGAAGACCTCGTCTATCGCTGGAAGTGCAGGGACTAGGGAACAGGGAACAGGGAACTGAAAGACAGATCACCAGGCAATAGCACAATCGTTGAGAATCAGAAGGGTTCGTTCGCTTCGGTCCATTCTTCCGCCTGAACCCCAAACTCCCATTCGGCCTGATGCATAGCGTCCTCAAGATTCTCGTGCCAGGTGTCCGCAGCCTGGCCCTTCTCACCAATGTGCATCAGGAAATAGCCCGCGTCGCCAGGAGACTGGCAAATGGCCAGCGAAGTGAATGGCCGGAACTCCTTGCCGTTGGAAGAGTGCCTCGTTCGGCCGGGACGCAGGTGCCCCTCATTCAATGCAACCCTCTTGATCGCGATCATCTTGCTCATCGCCGCACGCTCCCTGTTCCCTGATCCCTGTTCCCTGTCCCCTAGTTCTTCGGCGTTATCTCCGTCACCGGCAAATCCCAGTGGCCGGCAAGAATCTCAAACCGCCGCTGCTCTTCCCTCTTGTACTTCTCCTGATCCGGCCACAGCTCCTTGATGATTGCCTCTTCGTCCGGATTCGAAGTCGTCGCCACCGTCGAATTCTTGAATCGAATCGTCACGCGATAATCCCAGCGTCCATCTTCAGTCGTGTGATACGCGGGCGCGTCAATCTTCACGGAAAGCATCCGCCCCGTCGCCACAATCCGCTTCAGTAGTGGGTAATGATTTTTGAGGAATAAGTCGAGAAATTCCTGTTGATGCCCCCACTGCACCTTGTAGTAGTACTCGACGGTATAGGGCTGATCGGCTCCGCCCTGCGGCGGCGCACCCTGCGCCAGTAGCGGCGCCGCAGCCGGAACAGAGAACACAAGGGCAACTACAGCGAGAAGAAGCCTGTGCATAATGCCTCCACGGAAGTGTTGGTTGCCATTCTACCGTGGAAGCATTCGTGCCGAAGATTGGAGGGAGAGCTTTCTATGGACCACGGCGGATTCATTTTCCCCGCCGTGGCTTATGAAAGTTGACTGCTATGTATAAAACAAACGGGCCCGGTAAAGAAAAAGTAAATAGATGAACGGATGAAACTCCTAACATCCCGCATAACTCGCCAGCGCCGCTTTGCTGGGAATCGTCAGGATGGAACCATTGAATGCCACCAGCCTCTGGTTTTTGAACACGCTCAAGGTTCTCGTCACTGTCTCGCGCGAAGCGCCTATGAACTCGCCAATCTCTTCGTGCGTCATCGAGAACCGGAACCTCGTCCCTGATTCGAACGTCTGGCCATTCTCGCTCCAGTCGAGCAACAGCCGAGCCAGCTTTTCCGGAGCCGACGAGGACAAACCCACCGTCCGCAACTGCTCGCAGGCCATCGTGAATTCGCGCGTCAGCTCTTCGCTGAACACCTGGTATGCCTCGGGATGACGCATCATGAAGCCGAGAAACTCACGCCGCCCAATCGGAATCAACCTCGCCGGAAACACGGTCTCGGCCGTTGTTTCATACGTGCTGCCTGACAGCGCCGAAGCCAGCCCAAGAATGTCGCCCTTTCGTGCAATCCGCAGGCTCAATCTCCGTCCGTCGCTCGAATTGATCGAGAGCTTCACTTCGCCATCGAGCACGATGTAAATTCCGTGCGCCTCCTCTTTTTCCGAGAACAGGGCATAGTTTGCCGGATACGAGGAGGAAGCACCCAGCGACGACAGATCTTTCCATGCCGCCGGTGAGAACTTCTTGAACAGCTCGCCAGGAAACTGCATTAGACCATGCGCCTGATACTGCACCTGACTGCCAACATTCTCGATCCCATCATGAATCGCTTGCATTCCGAACCTCCTCGGCAAAACCGTTGCGAATTATTTGCCGGCAATTTCTCCGGCCAGATCCTGAACCCCAAGAGAATTGGCAACAAGCTCCGCACCTGATTGGGAAAAGATACTTCTCAGAACGCGCTTGCCACCCGCATCTGCGTACGTCACATTTCTCAAATCAATCGATAGCTTTCTCGATCCGAGCCGCGGAGCCGTTTCCACCCAGACGCGTTCCAACTCTTGTACCCATGGCCCCGCGATCCGCCCTTCCAACGTGACGCCCATTCGGTCTTCCGTTTCGTGAATGGTGATTCGCAGCATGCCCTGTATATGGCAACTACCGTGCCAAACCCGCATAAGCGTGAGCTTTGTCTGCTTGTCTACTGAGAAGAAAGGGAGTTATAAGCCAAGTCGCAAAATCTATAACACGTGACGATCCAGAAGTGACGACGCGACGATGACGATATCTCGTCACCAGGACTACATATAGTCGCTTCGTTCGATGCCGAGCTTCTTTATCTTCGAATTTAATGTCGTGCGCTTGAGCCCCAGGCGCTCAGCCGCTCCGTCCGTGCCGCCAATCTGTCCTTTCGCTTCGCGCAGCGCGCGCAATATATGTTCGCGCTCCGCCGCATGCAGCGTTGGGTTCTCCAGTTCGGAAGCTTCTTCTTCCGCTATCTGAAGCTCAGTCAGCGGAACATACAAGACCGATCCCCGCGTAAGAATCACCGCTCGTTCCAGCAGGTTCTCGAGTTCGCGGATGTTTCCCGGCCAGCTCCACTTGGTCAACGCCCGCATCGTCTCCTCAGGTATCGAATCGATGACCTTGCCCATGCGCCGGCTGTGCGTGGCCACAAAATGCCTCACCAGCACTGGAATATCACTGGCGCGCTCCCGCAGCGGCGGCGCGAAGATGGGAAACACCTTCAGCCGATAAAAAAGATCGCTGCGGAATTGCTTCTCCGCCACCATCTTTGCCAGGTCGCGATTCGTCGCAGCAATCAGCCGCACATTCACGCTGATCGGCCTGTTCCCACCCAACCGTTCAAACTCCCGCTCCTGCAGTGCGCGCAACAGCTTCGGCTGCAGATCGAGCGGCATCTCGCCAATTTCATCCAGAAACAGCGTTCCCTCGTGCGCCAGTTCCAAACGGCCCATCTTCCGCGCAATCGCGCCCGTAAACGCGCCCTTCTCGTGTCCAAAGAGCTCGCTCTCCAGCAGTCCCGCGGGAATTGCGGCGCAGTTCAGCTTAATAAACGTGTGCTCGCTTCTTCCGCTCAGCCGATGAATCGCGCGCGCCAGCAGTTCCTTGCCCGTCCCCGTCTCGCCTTGAATGAGCACCGTCGCGTCGGTCGGCGCTACCGTCTCAATCTCCTTGAGAACCTGCCGAAGCCCGGCACTTTCCCCCACAATGTCCTCAAAACGGTTCTCGAGATTGATCTCGTCTTCGAGATACTGCTTCTCCTGGGTCAGCTTGTCGCGCAATTCGGAAATCTGCCTGTAGGCCACAGCGTTGCTCACCGCCATAGCCACGTGGCCCGCAATTTCGGAAAGCATCTCCGCTTCGCTCTGCCCGAATGCGCTCTCGATCCGGCTCGCCACCATGAGCGTCCCAATCGCCTCTCCGCGATGCACCAGCGGCACCCAGCACCCTGACTTCATCCCCAATCCGGTCAAATGCCGCATTGATTCCGGCGCAAACGGCGACTCCTCCAGTCGATTGACCACCACCGGCTCGCCTTTGCGAAATGCCAACCCCGTCGGCGACCCTTCCACGACCAGCCGTACATCTCCGCGCCGGGCGCCTCTTTCATCTGCGCCCAGGAATTGCGTCATCAGTGTGCTCGTTGCCGGCTCAAACAGTCCCAGAGTCGCTGCATCGTGAGGGATCACTTCGCGCAGGCTCGCGGAAATCGCTTCCAGCAGTTTTCGCACATCCATGTTGGCCAGCAGCGCGCCGCTCAACTGCAGCATCACCGCTTCTTCCGCACGTTTGCGGTCGGTGAAATCCCGCGTGACCTTCGCGTACCCGATGAGTTCCCCGCTCACATCGCGAATCGCCGTGAGCACGGCATCGGCCCAGAAGCGCGATCCGTCCTTGCGCACCCGCCACCCTTCTTGCTCCACGCGCCCCCGTGCCGCAGCAAGCCGCAGCAGCTCCGCCGGCTTGCCTCGCTCCACATCCTCCTGAATAAAGAAGCGTGAAAAGTGCATCCCTAGGACTTCACTCGCCTCATAGCCTTTAATGCGCTCCGCGCCCGGATTCCACGTAGCCACACAGCCATCCTTGTCCAGCAGATAGATCGCGTAGTCGCTCACGCTCTCCACAATCGAGCGGAGCTGCAGATCGGCTCGCCGCAGAGCATCCATCGCCAGACGCTGCTCCGTCACGTCGCGCACAAAGCTCAACACGATCGGCCCCGACGCCGTCTCCATTGGTTTCAGCATGATGTCCACGGGAAACTCGGTCCCGTCCTTGCGCAGCCCAAATAAATTCAGCGCCGCACCCATCTGCCGTGCGCGCGGGTGCGCATTGTAGTTTTCGCGATGGCTTGGATGTCTTCCGCGAAAGCGTTCCGGGACGAGGTTCTCGATCGGCTGGCCAAACAGCTCCCCTTGTGTGTAACCGAACAACTCCGCCGCGCGCGGGTTCGCCCCACGAATGACGCCTGCGGCGTCCGTGACAAAAATTGCGTCGGGAGAAACATCGAACAGGTTCTCTAACGCGGATTGAGCAAGCGCGGCCCGTTCGTCCTCAGCCGGAGCCGCCGCGTCCTTTTCTGGGGAATCGGAAAGGCGCATAGTTGGCTTGAGACCTAGCTGGAACAATACCCTCCCTGCGGCCATACTGCAAACCGCTTACCAGTGTAAAAGCCTCCCCCATTGTGCCCATCGAATCCCTGCACCTTTCGCATACCTGTCTGAATCCAAAGGGGACAGGAGAAGGTTCCCCATGTCTCAAAAAGTAGCATTCATCACAGGCGGAAATCGCGGCCTCGGTTTCCAGACCGCTCTCGACCTCAAATCCACGGACACGAAAGTCGTCATTGGCTCGCGCGACCAGAAGCAAGGCGAAGAAGCCGTCGCCAAGCTGCGCTCCGCAGGCGTCGATGCCGACGTCCTCAAGTTCGATATCACCAATTCAGCCGATCATCAGGCCGCCTACGACTACTTCAATTCCAAATACGGCCGCCTCGATATCCTCATCAACAATGCCGGCCTCGCCGCAGGCAAATTTCCCGGCACCGGTCCCGAGCATTCGGCATCCGACGTCCCTCTCGACATCCTCGACAAGGTTTTCGCGACTAACTTTTTTGCCCCCGTCGCCCTCACCAAAAAACTCCTGCCACTCATCAAGAAGAGCCCTGCGGGCCGCATCGTCAACCTGTCCAGCATCCTCGGTTCGCTCACCCTGCAAGCCGACCCCAATTCGCCCATCTACAACGCCAAATCCTTCGCCTACGACGCTTCGAAAACCGCGCTGAACGCCTTCACAGTCCATCTCGCGTACGAACTGCGCGACACCAACATCAAGGTCAACTCTGCGCACCCCGGATGGGTCAAGACCGATATGGGCGGCGACCAGGCCCCCATGGAACTGAGCGAAGGCGGCAAAACCTCCGCCGAGCTTGCCACCCTTCCCGACAACGGCCCTACTGGCGGCTACTTCCACCTCGGCAAACCCCTCCCCTGGTAACCGCGCGCGACAACCAACCTCACGCAGCCAGCTTGGTGCCCTATCCAGGCAAAGCTAGGGTGGGAAAGTCCGAACTCAACCCAATTCAGCTGTCATCCTGAGCGACCCTGAACGAAGAGAAGGGGAGTCGAAGGACCTGCGGTTGCTTTTTTGAACTGCCTCGATCAGCACGAACCTGGGTGCCCCATCCATGCGCGTAATTCCGCGCATCGGTGGGAAATCGCGACCCGATGAGCAATTCTCTATATCGCACTCAGGCTTTGCGGCTGGCAAAGCTAAGATGGCCGACAGGAATTCAGTTATTCGTTCGAGGCGTCCATGGACTTCAATCTGCAAACCAGCATCGCGCTTCTCTCCCGCACCCCAGCAACGCTGAACACCCTTCTTCGTGACCTACCCGAAGCATGGACCAACGCCAATGAGGGCGAAAACACCTGGACGCCTAACGCCGTCGTCGCCCATCTCATCCACGGCGAGCTATCCGATTGGATGGTCCGTGCCCGAATCATTCTGCATCACGGCGAGAACCAGACATTTCAGCCCGTGGATCGTTCGGCTCACCTGCAAATGGCTGCAGAGAGATCCCTCTCCGAGCTGCTTGATGAATTCAAACGTTTGCGCGCCAAGAATCTTGACGAGCTGAACTCCCTGCACATTGGCCCCCACGATCTCAAGATGCGCGGCCGCCATCCAGCCTTAGGCACTGTCACGCTGTCTCAACTCATCGCTACCTGGACTGCCCACGACCTCACCCACCTGCACCAGATCACCCGCATCCTCGCCCACCAATATCGCGAAGCTGTAGGCCCCTGGAAAAAATTCCTCGGCGTCCTCCAATGCAGCGGCCACAGCGCCCCCGCGTAAAAACGACCGCGATCCCGAAGCGCGGGAATCGGAGGGAGCAGGGGCCTTCAGGCCCCGGAAAGAAAGCCTGAAATCATCGCGGGCTTTAGCCTCGGAGGAAGTTTAGAGCGGACGCTTCAATCCGCACGAAAATGGGTGCCCCATCCTAGCCGCGCCTTTCGCGGCTAGGATGGGAAAGCACGAACCACTGTTCCCTGTCTTTTCGCCTCTTCTTCGCTCTTCTGCTAAAATCCCAGGATGGACTTTCAGCTCGTCACCTCCTACAAGCCTCGGGGCGATCAGCCCCGCGCCATCGATGAGCTGGTCAACGGCCTCGCCGCCGGGGAAAAACACCAGGTCCTCCTCGGCGTCACGGGCTCCGGCAAGACCTTCACCATGGCCAAGGTCATCGAGCAGTCCAACCGCCCCGCCCTCATCCTCGCGCACAACAAAACCCTCGCCGCCCAGCTCTATCACGAGTTCAAACAGTTCTTCCCCGGCAACGCCGTCGAGTACTTTGTCAGCTACTACGACTACTACCAGCCCGAGGCCTATATCCCCGCCGGCGACCTTTATATCGAAAAAGAAGCCACCATCAACGAAGAGCTCGATAAGCTCCGCCTCTCGGCCACGCGCAGCCTTTTCGAACGACGCGACGCCATCATCGTCAGCTCGGTCTCCTGCATCTACGGCCTCGGCTCGCCCGAAGCGTATTACGGCATGCTGCTGTTGCTCGAAAAAGGCCAGAAGATCAGCCGCAAAGACATCACCCGCCGCCTCGTCGAAATCCTCTACGAACGGAACGACGTCGACTTCCGCCGCGGGACTTTCAGGGTGAGAGGAGACGTCATCGAAGTCTTTCCCACCTACGACGAGTCAGCCTACCGCATCGAACTCTTCGGCGACGAAATCGAATCCCTCTCCCAAATCGATCCCCTCTTCGGCAGCGTGAAACAAAAATATGCGCGCCTGCCCATCTATCCCAAATCGCACTACGTCGTCCAGCCAGAACGCAAATCGCAGGCCATCGACTCCATCGTCGCCGAGCTCAACGAGTGGGTGCCCAAGCTTGAGGCCGAGGGCCGCATGGTCGAGGCCCAGCGCATTCATCAGCGCACCCGCTTCGATCTCGAGATGATCAAGTCCATGGGCTACTGCCACGGCATCGAGAACTACTCGCGCCACTTCTCCGGCCGTCTGCCCGGCGAGCCCCCTCCCACGCTCCTCGACTACTTCCCACGCGACTTCCTGCTCTTCGTCGACGAAAGCCACGCCACCATTCCCCAGGTCCACGGCATGTGGTTCGGCGATCGCAGCCGCAAACAGAACCTCGTCGACTACGGCTTCCGTCTTCCCTCCGCCGTCGACAACCGCCCCCTCAAATTCGAGGAGTTTGAGAACCGCATCCACCAGACCATCTACGTTTCCGCCACGCCCGGTCCGTACGAGCTCACCCGCTCCGCCGGCGTCGTCGTCGAACAGGTCATCCGCCCCACTGGCCTCGTCGATCCGCAGGTTGAAATCCGCCCCGTCAAAGGCCAAATCGACGACCTGCTCGCCGAAATCCGCGACCGCGCCAAAAAAGGCGAGCGCGTCCTCGTCACCACCCTCACCAAGCGCATGGCCGAGGACCTCGCCGGCTACTACACCGAGGTCGGCGTGCGCTGCCGCTACATGCATTCCGAAATCGAGACCCTCGAGCGCGTCAAACTTCTCGCTGGCCTGCGCAAAGGCGAGTTCGATGTGTTGATCGGCATCAATCTGCTGCGCGAAGGCCTCGACCTTCCCGAAGTCTCGCTCGTCGCCATCCTCGACGCCGATAAGGAAGGCTTCCTCCGCTCCACCGGCTCGCTGATCCAGACCATGGGCCGCGCCGCCCGCCACCTTGAAGGCCGCGCCATCCTCTACGCCGATCGCATGACGGACTCCATGAAACAGGCCATCGGAGAAACCGATCGCCGCCGCGTGATCCAGACCGCCTACAACGAGGAGCATGGCATCACGCCGCAGTCGGTCATCAACAAGATGGACATGGGTCTCGCCCAGATCCTCCGCTCCGAATACGGCGAAGTTCTTGAAGAAGAAGCAGCCTCCCTCCCCGACTTTGCCTCGCAGGCCGAAGTCGATCAGTACATCGCCAAACTCGAAACCGAGATGCGCGAAGCCGCTCGCAAATTCGAATTCGAAAAAGCCGCCCGCCTCCGCGACTCGATCAAGGAACTCCGCGACAAGGAATTCCTCTTCGGTTGACCCTCCAGTCCTCACCGCAAGCTTCAATCGGCAAGGCAATGGGTGCCCCAGGTCTCGCTTTCGAGACCTGGGAAAGCAACGAATCCAAACCAACCGCGCTCCAACCCACACCGGCTTCCGGGCCCGATCCTTCGCGTTCCTTCTAGCTAGCGACACTTAGGCAGCGACGAACCTCCTGCGAGCGGATAGCGAGCGTCTGCCCCACCGCAGGTGGTATTCATTCCACTGACCTTCCTCCATCATTGGTGTGAGCTAAATCACACGCCGAAGGCCTATCATAAGAAGACAATCAGCTTGTCGGGTCCTCTCGCAGACCAAACCCGGCGATTGCGCTCGAATCCCAGATGCGAGAATGAGGTTGGAGTTTCAATGGCAACCCTTGGCAGTTTTGCCCTTCTCATCGCGTTGGCTCTCGCCGCCTACAACCTTTTAGCCGGCGCCATCGCGTTGCGGCTCATCGCCACCGGTCAGCCCGCGCGCATCTCCCCAGAGCGCCTCGCCGACACCGCCCGCCGCGCCGGAATCGCCGGCTTCTACGCGGTCTCGGTCGCAGCCTTTGCTCTCGTCTATTCCGTCTTCACCAACGACTTCTCCATCACCTATATCCTCCAGCATTCCAACCGCGCTTTGCCAGCGCCCTACAAATTCGCCGCCCTCTGGAGCGGTCAGGAAGGCTCGCTGCTTCTCTGGGCCTGGCTGCTTGGCACCTATGGCTTCGTTCTCCGCCTCACCCACAAGACCGACGTCAAGCTTTACGCCTACGCCGGCACCATTCTCGCGGGTGTGCAGGTCTTCTTTCTCGCAGTCGTCAACTTCGCCGCGCCGCCCTTCTCGCTCTTGAAAGGCGCCATCCCCGACGACGGCAACGGCCTCAATCCGCTCCTTCAATATCCCGAGATGGTCATCCATCCGCCGATGCTCTACCTTGGCTATGTCGGATTCACCGTCCCCTTCGCCTTCGCTCTCGGCGCGCTCATGATGCGGTACCCCGGCGAAAAATGGATTAGGATCACCCGCGTCTGGACCCTCGTCACCTGGCTCTTTCTCACCTGCGGCATCTTCCTCGGCATGCACTGGGCCTATGCCGTGCTCGGCTGGGGCGGCTACTGGGGTTGGGACCCGGTCGAAAATGCGAGCTTCATGCCCTGGCTCACCGGCACTGCCTTCCTGCACTCGGTCATGATGCAGGAGCGCAAAGGCATGATGAAGAGCTGGAACGTCTGGCTCATCTTCTCCACCTTCCTGCTCACGCTTCTCGGCACACTTCTCACCCGCGCCGGCCTCGTCAGCTCCGTGCACGCGTTCGCACAATCTTCCATCGGAACATGGTTCGTCGTGTTCATGGGAATCACTCTGGCCGTCTGCATCTTCACGTACATCCTGCAGCGCAATCACCTCCAGAGCGAGCAGCACCTCGAATCGCTGGTCAGCCGCGAATCCAGTTTCCTCTTTAACAACCTCGTCCTCCTCGTCGCCTGCTTCGTCATCCTCTGGGGCACACTCTTCCCCATCCTCAGCGAATACGTCGAAGGCAGCAAAGTCACCGTCGGAGCGCCGTTCTATAACCGCGTCGCCATCCCCATCGGACTATTTCTCCTGTTTCTTACCGGTGTCGGCCCGCTGCTTCCCTGGCGCGCCACCTCGCTGCGTTCCGTCCGCCGCAACTTCATCCTGCCCACCATCGCGCTCTGGGCTACCGCCATCGTATGCATCGCCGCCGGCGCGTCGCCCTGGAAAAACGGCACCTTTGACGCTGGAAACTTTTATGCGCTCGTCGGCTTCTCGCTCGCGGCCGCAGTCTTCGCCGCCATTGTTTCAGAGTTCCTCCGCGGCGGCGCCGTCATCGCGAAGCAAACCCGTCGGAATCTTTTCTCCGCGATCTTCCTGCTCATCCGCCGCAACACCCGCCGCTACGGCGGATACATCATCCACATCGGCGTTGTCATCGTCGTCGTAGGCCTTTGCGGTTCAGCCTTCAATCGCAATGAAGAGCGCGAGCTCGCGCTGCACGGCACGCTACCGATCGGGCCATACACGCTCGTGAATGTCGGCTTCACCCAGGACTCCAACGCCAACTACAACTCCGAGTACGCGCAGCTCGACGTCTACAAGAACGGCAAAAAGCTATTCCAGATGACGCCCGAAAAGCGCATTTACATCGCCAGCGAGCAGCCACAAACCATGGTCGCCATTCACTCCGTTCCCGGCTGGGACCTCTACGTCGTCTACGAAGGCACCAACCCCGATACTGGACAGCCCATCATCAAAGCGTTCCTGAACCCCCTCGTTGGTTGGATCTGGGCCGGCGTCGTCTTCATCGTCTGGGGCACTTTCATAGCCCTCGTCCCCTCCACCACCCCAGCCACCGCATCCCTTCGCGTCCCGGCCACTCGCGCCGTGCCCGCAGAGCCCGTCTTCAAGGGAGGCGATTGATGGCAACTCCGCAAAATAACGCTGTCATCCTGAGCGAAGGCCGCGCAGCGACCGAAGTCGAAGGTCCCGCGTCTGCTCCTAGGGTTATCGTCCCGTGCGAAGCGCGGGAGACGGAGGGAGCAGGGGCCTTCAGGCCCCTGCATGAGAGTCGAATTCCGTCGCTGGCTTTAGCCCCGGAGGACACACCTCCTCTCAATACAAAACAGGATTGTCATCCTGAGCGGAGCGCGTCGGGGGCCCCGCAAACGAGTCATCGTTTGTGGGGTAAGCGAAGCGAAGGATCTGCTTTTTGGAATCTCAAATCGGCACGGAAATGGGTGCCCCAGGTCTGGATTTTCCCGGGGTCCCCGGCGACAGGTCTTCGTCGCAGGGGTGGTTTGAGACCTGGGAATAATGCGTCCTTCTGCCTAAAAATCGCTCAGGCCCTGCTCCTCGCCATCGCCGTCTCCTTTTCCGTCGGCGCCACCGATGCCAGCTCCCGCTTCAACGACCTCGGCCATCGCCTCATGTGCACCTGCAGTTGCGCGCAGCTCCTCGGTGAATGCAATCACGTCGGCTGCCCCGAGTCCGGGCACATGCGCGACGAGCTCAGTGCGGCTATCGCCTCCGGCGCTACCGATGAGCAAATCCTGACCAGCTTCGCCGCCAAATACGGAGCCACCGTGCTCGCCGCACCCACCACGCACGGTTTCGATCTTGTAGCCTGGATCGCCCCCTTCGCCGTCTTCGCCGCCGCCCTGCTCGGCACCATCCTGCTCGTGCGCCACTGGTCCGTCGGCCGCACCCAACCCGCCCAGGTCTCCGATCCCACCATCGACGCCCTGCGCGAAAAAATCCGTCGCGAAACGGAGGCATCTGGCCTATGACCGATATCCAGGGATTCATCGCAGGTGCGCTCCTGCTTCTCGCCCTCTTCATCTACACCTTCTGGCCCGAGAACGTCTTCGCCAACCAGCACGAAAAAACGCGCCTTGAATTTCTGTTGGAACGCAAGGACCAGCTCTACGAAAATCTGCGCGACCTGAACTTCGAGTACCGCGCCGGCAAATATCCAGAAGAGGACTTCGTCGCACAGCGCGCGTTATTAGAAAACGAAACCGCCCAGCTGATGGCCGAAATCGAATTCCTCCAGCAGCACCCCTGACCGTCATGCATTTGGGAACTTCAAATCAGCACGAAAATGGGTGCCCCATTCTAGCCACGCCTTTGCGGCTAAGGTGGGAAAGCACGAACCCAAAAAGCTCATAGGACCACAAACAAAATCATGAAAGCCACTCATCTTCTGATCCCCTCCGCGGCCGCACTCCTTTTCGCCGCCACCCTCGCCCAAGCCGCCACCGTCACCGGCACCGTCATCGACAAAACCACCGGCAAGCCCGCCGCAGGCGATTCCATCGTCCTGGTCGACGTGCAAGCCGGCATGGGCGAAGTCGCCCACGCTACCACCGACGCCAAAGGCTTCTACTCCCTCAACGAGCCCGGCAGCGGACCTTACCTCATTCGCGTCACCCACCAGGGCGCCGGCTACTTCATCGCCGCTCCCCAGGGCAATGCACCCGGCGACATCCCCGTCTACGACGTCGCCGCCAAAGTCGACGGCGTCTCCATCGAAGCCGATGTCTTCGAGTTCGAAGGCGACGCCAACCAGCTCCGCGTCACCGAGCGCTACTTCGTCCACAACACCAGCATGCCCCCGCGTACGCAGTGGACGCCGCGCAGTTTCGAAGTTGTTCTCCCACCCGAAGCCACCATCGCCGGCGTCGCCGCACAGCGGCCGACCGGCCTTCCCACCAGCGTCAAGCTCGACCCTACCGGCGCCAAGGGTCATTACGCCTTCAACTTTCCCATTCAGCCCGATGAGGGCGAAAAGGATACGCTCTTCCAGATGGAGTACACCGTCCCCTATAGCGGCGGAAAATTCACCTTCCATCCCAATGAATCGCTCCACACGCAAAGCATCGGCGTCCTGTTGCCCAAGACCATGACGTTCGCGTCCGACTCGGGGCCGACCTTCCAGCCCATCCAGCAGGACCCTGGTGTCCAGACCTTCGTCGCGAAAAACGTATCTCCCGGCCAGGCACTCGCATTCACCATCTCGGGAACAGGCTCGATGCCTCGCGAAGCGCAAGGGGGTCCCCAGCAGGGCGACAATGCAACTCAAACCGCAAGCGCGCCGGGCAACACTCCCGGCGGCGGCATCGGCGAGCCCATCAACACCCCAGACCCGCTCACCAAGTACAAATGGTGGATCCTCGGCGGCGTCGCTCTGCTGCTGGCTGCAGCTGCAGCCTTCTTGCTCCGCAAACCTGCCGGAGCCGGAGGTGCCGCTCCCGCCTACGGCGCTGCCACCGGTCTAGCCGGAACGGGCCACGCAGCCCACGGCGCACCGCACCCGGCCACCGTGCCCACGCCGGCCTTCGCCAGCCACACCGCGACCGCGCCAACATTCACAGCGTCGGCATCACCAACTCCGGTATCGAACAACGCTGCGCTGCTCAACGCTCTCAAGGAAGAGCTCTTCGCATTGGAAAGCGAAAAGCTGAACGGCACGCTCACACCCGAGGAATACGCCGAAGTCAAACCCGCCCTCGAAGTGGTTCTCAAGCGCGCTCTCAAACGCAATTCCTAGTTTTTTGGCCGGTGGAGCAGTGGCCGTATCGGCGATGCGAGCCGGTTCTGCGGATTCTCGGGGCATGATGGGACTGTGGTCAACCATCGGGCGGTCGAAGTTCCTCGATCAGATCCTGCAGTTGCCTTTTTCCCCGTTCACTTATTTCGCAGAACTGGAAGCCGATCAAAGTTTCCGACCGAAGTGCTCTCGCATGTCCCAGCACTCGAAACGGCATGTGGTGGACTTCAAAACTCAATTCCACCTTTTCGCCGAGCTCAAGATTTACCGGCTTACTTAACTCCATCAGGCACCCGCCTTCACTCAGGTTCTCGATTCTGGCGGAAATAGGCGTCCCAACGGCAGGCAGCCTTTGAAGGCCGGCCGCGCCTCTGCAATCAAAACGTGGACTACGGCGATTTTCCACCGACATACTCACCCCAGGTGCAACAAGTTAAGTCCCGGAGCCTTGAGGGGAAGCTACTTAAAATCCGGT
Source organism: uncultured Acidobacteriaceae bacterium (assembly GCA_963745845.1). GTDB lineage: Bacteria > Acidobacteriota > Terriglobia > Terriglobales > Acidobacteriaceae > Telmatobacter. Next base: position 3,552,752 of record CAVUZE010000008.1, read on the forward strand.
CCACAGTGCGCGTGAATCGGGGATGCGCAACGGATGACATCGCAGGCGCTCAGGTCGTGAGAACCAGCCGTCAGTCAAATGCTAGACCAGACGATATCGGCAGGACAGGCAGATTATTCCATAAATGGCAGATCCTCAAGTCCCGACAGTGTGTTTTTTCGTTTGGATGGGGCTCCGTGGATCCCACGCCATTCGGAACCTGGTACACACGTGGCTTCAGTCAGTACGTTCGTACCCCTGGAAACCGCGAGTAATCTTTGGCCCGCCTGGAAACCGGGATAGGCTCGCACTATAAACAAAACTTAGATTCGATCCCCTATAGTGTTCTCCTGGCAAAAAAGAGCCCTGCTTTTCGAGCAGGGCTCTTCTGTTTCTACCATCCAACAGGCCTTGTCTAGTGGTGATCGCCCTGGTTGTGGCGCCACGTCCAGTACTCTTTCTTGTCCGCGTCGTTGCGGTGGTTAAAGTCCACATGGTTGCGGTGCGTGTCGTGTTCCCACTGGTTGTAGTAAACCGTCTCGTGATCCCAGACATGATAGTCGTGGTAGTAGGGATCGTAGACGCGCGCGTGAACCGCGCAACCGCTCATCAACAACGCGGAAACAAATACCGCTGCCGGTAAATGTCGGGCAAAGCTCTTCAGGTGCATGGTCGTCTCTCCTGGCCGTGGGTCCATCTGGCCGTGACTGAACCTTTGGATGCAGCTTTCACCCTAACCCACAGAAACCAGAAAGGATTTTCTATCCGATCTTTTGACTTCGCTGCGCCGGAACCGCGCGCGTCACGACCATTCCGAGCGCCAAATCTCCGAAATTCTTCGCAAAACCCCCGCAACACCTGTGTCAATTCGCACAATTGTTCCACGTGGAACAATTTCGAAAGCGTGGAACGACGTCTTGGGCCGCCGCGCGAAGACCTTGCCTGGGCGACAAGTCCCCGATTTCCGCTTCTTAGCGCCCTCTTCCGCGTCCAATCAAGTGAGCCGGTCAACTTAGGAGTTCGCACATGAACGCCCTCAAGACGACATTTTTGCTGACCGCGTTGACGCTGATCCTCGTCCTCGCGGGAGAATACCTCGGTGGAACCGACGGCGCTTGGATCGCCTTTGCGATTGCCGCGGGTACGAATTTCTTCAGCTACTTCTACTCCGACAAGATCGCCCTTGCGATGTACGGTGCACAGCCGGTCACGCGCGGGCAGCTGCCGCGTGCTTATCAGGTCGTTGAACGGCTCACCGGCCGTGCCGGCCTGCCCATGCCCAAGATCTACGTCATTCCCACCGAATCGCCCAACGCCTTTGCCACCGGCCGCAATCCCCAGCACGCGTCCGTCGCCGTCACCCACGGCATTCTCGGCCTGCTCAACGACGAGGAGCTCGAAGGCGTCCTCGCCCACGAGCTCGGCCACGTACGCAATCGCGACATCCTCACCAGCTCCATCGCCGCTACGCTCGCCGGCGCCATCACGATTCTCGCTCGCATGGCCTTCTGGTTCGGCGCATTCGGCGGCGGTGATCGCCGTGACCGGGAAGGTGGCGGCCTCGGCGGCCTCGTCATGCTGATCGTCGCCCCCTTCGCAGCCATGCTGATTCAGCTCTGGGTCTCCCGCACCCGCGAGTACGAGGCCGACGCCTCCGGCGCCCACCTGACTGGAAACCCGTATGCCCTGGCCAGCGCCCTCGAAAAGATCGCCGCCGTGAGCCAACGCGTTCCGCTGATGGCCTCGCCCAGTTCGGCGCACCTGTTCATCGTCCAGCCGCTCCTCTCGGGCGAGACGTTGATGAGCCTTTTTTCGACCCATCCGCCCATCCAGAAGCGCATTGAGCGCCTCATCGGTCGCCCCTCGGTTCACGGCGTCCTGCAATAATCCGCTCGAAAGGGCTCAAAAAAGTGAAGCGAAGGCGCTCTCAGAGCCCGCTTGGACCCAATTGCTTCATGGAGACGTCGAAAATCCCTCGCTTCTTTTCTACGTAGGCAGCGATCTTTGTAAGCCCCTTTCCACATAAACATCGAATCCGCTTTTCCCTATTCCCTGCCCGCTGTTCCCTGCTTCTAGGTTTCCCGGTCTCTCGATTTCTCTTCCTCGCCGATGAAGGTCTTGTATCCTTCGCTAATGAAAACCTTGCTCCGCACGCTGCTGTATCTTGCCTTGATCGCCTGGCTGGGCAGTGAGATTTTCTTTCCCGTGGTCGCCGCAGTCACCTTTGATGCACTGCAATTGAATACTCACCTCGCGGGTACAATTGTGAAGGAACTCCTGGGGATCCTGCACAATATCGGACTTGTGTCTGGCGCCGCGGCGCTTGCCGTGCTTGCGCTGGCTCCTGCGTGTGCCATCTACAAACCGCGCGCGGTCCTCGTTCCTATGATCCTGATTGTGCTCATGCTGGCCTGCACCGCGTATTCGCAATACGGCATTATCCCGGCGATGGAACGCGATCGGATTGCCGCCGGCGGCTCAATCGACATCCAGGATCGCTCGACCCCATCCGTCGTCGACTTCAACAGGCTCCACAACCGAAGCGAAGGCATCGAGTTCCTCATCGTCTTGCTCGGCATCGCCACAGTGGCCCTGATCGCAAGGTCGGAGACGACTCGAATTTGAACGAAATTCTTCTTCTTTAACAAAATTCTCCTTCTGTTGTTGAGTCCGCACGCAAATAATTCAACTCAGGAGTCAACGAATGGCCCGATTGATCCAGTGGAACCAAATCTCCCTCGACGGCTACTTTGAAGGCGCCAAGAAGTGGGATCTTGAATGGCACAAGTCCTTTTGGGACCAGGAACTCGATGAGTTTTCGATCGAGCAACTGCGCTCCGCGGGAATGTTGCTGTTCGGACGCAACACCTACGAGGGGATGGCCGCTTATTGGAAGACGGAACACGGGGAAGTGGCCGATTTCATGAATAGCCTGCCGAAAGCTGTGGTCTCACGCCTCCTGCAAGAGGCGGATTGGAACAACACAAGGATCATTCGCGGAGGGACGGCCGAGGAGACCGCCAAACTGAAACGGGAAATCGAAAAGGACATTTTCGTCTTCGGCAGCGCGGCGCTCTCGGCGACACTCACGAAGGCCGGACTCTTCGACGAATTCCGTCTCGCACTCGCACCCGCTGTGCTGGGCCGAGGAACGCCACTGTTCGGCCGCGATCTACCCCGCCAGCGGCTGATGCTGCTGGAAGCGCGTCCGCTCAAGTCGGGCGTTGTCATTCTGCGCTATGCACCACTCCTTGATGCGACCGACAGAAAGAAGCAAGGCGGCTAAGACTCATTGGCTCAGAAGGGGCTGCCATGGGACGTGAAGCGCAATGCGCGTGCGACTGGAACGGCACGAAGACCGAGGTGAAGGCGCTGATTGAGCCGCCGGAGCTGATTCTGCGCGGAGGCATCCGCAAGCGCGTTCCCATTTCAGCGATGAAACAGATCCGAGCCGAGGGCGAGCGGCTGCGATTCAAATTCGGTGGAGAACCGGTGGCGCTCGATGTTGGACGCGAATTTGCCGCGAAGTGGGCAAAAGCGCTGCTCACGCCGCCACCGAGTTTGGCGAAGAAGCTGGGGATCTCAGCGGAATCCACGGTCCGGATGATTGGCACAGTGGACGATGAGGCTTTGAATAAGGCGATCTCCGAGGCGAAGGACGTGACGACTCTGAGTGGCGATGTGATTCTGGCGCGTGTCAAAACCCCCAGCGAGTTGATGGCGGCGCTGAAGAAGTGTGCGGACGATCTGAGTCGTGGAGTGCCCATCTGGTTTATCTATCCCAAAGGGCCGGGCCACGCGCTGAATGAGCACATCGTGCGATCAACAGCGCTGGCGACGGGAATCGTGGATACAAAGGTAGCAGCGGTTTCCGCGGCGCTCACAGCTCTACGGTTTGTGAAGCGAAAGAGTTGATTTAGGGCCATCGAGGTTCAGCGAATGGCTCAGTAGTCATGACGTGATTGCCGAGTTTTGAGTAACGCTGCATGGTCTTATTCTTCGCATTTGCCACACCTCACTCCCCGGTCGCCGATCCCCGCTCTTGTATCATCGAAAAGGTCCTTGAGCGCTGTTCATCCTGATAGGGACCGCGATGGAAGACAAATGAAGACTGGCATTATCGGCCTGCCACAGGTGGGCAAGACCTCGCTGTTCAAAATCCTGACCAAGGCCAAATTAGAAGAGCGCGGTTATTCGAATCCGCGCGAGACGCACATTGGAGTCGCGCGTGTACCGGACGACCGCCTGGACAAGCTCTCCGAACTTTATTCGCCCAAGAAGACGACTTACGCCAGCGTCGAATATGTCGACGTGGCTGCGATCGGTCAGGAGGCGCTGAAAGAGACAGCGTTTCTGACCAGCCTGCGGCAGGTAGATGCCTTGATCCACGTGCTGCGCGCGTTTGAGGACGATTCCATTCCGCATGTGGGACCGATCGATCCGTTGCGGGACGTGAAGAACGTGGAATTCGACCTGATGGTGAGCGATCTGACCCAGGTTGAAAAGCGCCTGGAGCGCGTCGAGAAAGACTTGAAGAAAGGCCGCACGGGCGAACTGGAGCGGGAGCAAGCGTTACTTTTGCGCTCAAAAGACGCGCTCGAAAAGGAGCAGCCGTTACGCGAACTGGAGATGACCTCCGAGGAGAAAAAACTCATCAAAGGCTTTATGTTTCTCTCACAAAAGCCTGTCTTGTATGCGGTTAATATCGGAGAAAGTTCGACTTTGGGGGACGATCTCGATGCGGCAGTTGGGCGGTTCAAGTTGGCCGATATAGCGAACAGGCCGAACGCCGGAGCCACGGCAATCTGTGGAAAGGTTGAAGCCGAACTTGCCGAAATGGACGAGGCCGAAGCAGCAGAGTTTCTTTCGAGCTATGGACTTCATGAAAGTGGATTAGTCCGGCTAATTCGCAAGAGCTACGAGTTGCTGGGGCTGATCAGCTTCTTCACCGCGGGCGAAGATGAGTGCCGCGCGTGGACTGTGCCCGCAGGTTCGAAAGCGCCGCAAGCGGCAGGGGCGATTCATTCCGACCTGGAGCATCACTTCATCCGCGCGGAAACCATTCGCTGGGACAACCTGCTGGCTGCCGGGAGCGAAGCGGCGGCGCGCGCGCAGGGCACGTTGCGCCTTGAAGGCAAGGAATATGTGGTGCAAGATGGCGACGTGCTCCACATCCGGCATAGTGGTTAAGGGATGCTGAAGCTCTCGATTCTTCTCGGCATTCTTGCTGCGCTGGCCGATGTGGCGGGCGGGTTGGTGCTGGTACGCGCGCGAGGCGTGGAGCGCTACCTGCGCTACTTTGTGGCTCTAGGCGCGGGGTTCCTGATGGCGACGGCGCTGCTGGAGATGACGCCGGAGAGCCTGCGCCTGAGCCCGCGGCTGGGACCAATTCTGATCATGGCGGGCTACTGCGTTGTCCACCTGCTGGAGCACACCATCAACGCACATTTTCATTACGGCGAAGAAACCCACCACGACGAGTTTGTTTCGCTTGGCACCGGCTACTCGGTTCTGGGTGGCTTGAGCGTGCATGCGCTGTTCGATGGCGTGGCGATCGGTTCGGGCTTTGTGGTGAACAATGCACTGGGTTGGCTGATTTTCCTGGCGATCTTTTTGCACAAGGCGCCGGAGGGATTCACGATGGCTAGCGTGATGCTTGCCAGCGGGCGCAGCCGGACGGTCGCGTTCTATTCTGCTGTGGCATTGGCCGCGGCCACCCTTGCGGGCGTGCTGGTGATTGAACTGGCCCCGTCGTGGATGCCGATTGGCCTGCCGGTCTCTGCCGGAGTGGCTCTCTACGTGGGCGCCAGCGACCTGGTGCCCGAGGTGAACCGGGAGCCGGGCATTCGCATGGCGCTGGTTTTCTTTCTTGGAGTCGCCGGGTTCCTCGTGATGCGCACCCTGCTACCAGCTCTGTAGAAGAACTGCCTTCGGGGGTTACGAGCGCAATGCAGCGAGGGGCATGCTGTCGTGCTTGGCCGTTCCGTTCAACACGCCCCGCACGGATTGCAACACGCGTTCTGGCGTAATCAGGCGCATGCAGACCGCATCGTTGCACGCAGAGTTTTTCTGATTCGCAGCGGTGACGCAGGGCGAGCAGGATAGCTCAGCCCAGATGGCCTCGGTATTGCCGAGGCTGCCGTAGAGTTTTGGCGTCTCGGGGCCAAACAGGACGATGGAGCGAATCGGACTGATCGCGGAGAAGTGCGCGGGGCCGCTGTCGTTCGAAACCAAAACCTCGGCAACGTTGTAAAGAGCCGTGATGACCGTCAGTTTGTGCATTCCTGCAAAACTGCGGAAGCGCGGGTGGCCAACCTTCTCCTGCATGCGCAGAGCTTCTTCGCGCTCCGCTGGAGAACCGGTAATGAGGACGAGAACGTCCTCCCATTCGTTGACGATCAGACTGGCCAGGGTGCTGTAGTTCTCACGATCCCACCGGCGTTGCGGCAACAACTCGGAGCTGTTGGGATTGATCAGAACGACGCGGTGGTAGCTGGGGCGGTAGTCCGGAAAAACCTGGCGGATCAGGCCGTGTACAAATTCCTTTTTGTCTTCGGAGACGGGCTGGATGGGAACCCGGATTTCCTCGTCGGAAACGTAGGTCTTGGAATATGGAACTTCGGGGTGCGGCGCAAGCAGCGCATTGATCATGCAGACGAAGTTCTTCGCCATGTGGATATGGCCGTTGTAATTCACGCGATGGGTGAGCATCTCGCCGCGGTAGAGACCCTCGGCATGGAATCGGTGGAAGCCGACGCGACGGCGGGCGCCGGAGAGCCCTGTGAGCAGGCCAGAGTAACGGGAGAAGAGCTCCATATCGACAACCGTGTCGATCTTGGCCTTGCGGACCCAGCGCAGGAAACGGAACGTATCGAGCGCCAAAGCAAAAACGCTGGTTTCGCGGATGGTCACGATGTTGGCTTCAGGGACGGTAGGCAGAAGGTGCAAGCATTCGACATTGCGCTTGAAGATGAGGAAGAAGATTTCTGCGCCAAGCGCGTCTTTGGCTTTCTGCAGTGCTGGATTGGCAATGACCGTGCTGCCCATTTCAGAGAGCTCGACGAACAGAATGCGGCGCGGCTTCTCCGGACCCTTTGGCGCGCCCATCAGGCGCACAAGCTGTGTGCCCAGGAAGCAGAGCGGTATGCCGATCCAGTAATCGACGGCCCGCATGGTTCGAAGCTTCATGATGTCAACCCTTCGTGCAGCAGGGACGCAGACCCGTGTAATCCGGAACCGGCAAAACGCGTCAAACCATCATCGGCTCGATTGGATTGAAGACGGGGGTCCACCTGCGTCCACTACAATTGGGATTATAGTTTGCAGAATGCTTTCCCAGCCCTTGCGAATCGGTCCGCCGTGGTTACTCAAGTTGGTTCTGCGGGACGGTGTGAAGAGGCCCCACTTTACGCGAAGCGTCGGAGGTATTTCCCTGCCCTCGACACAAGCGGATTGCAGACTTTCCCCGCTCAGCGTGGCCCTCAATTGACTTGCAGGACAGGAGAAGGTGGAGATCTTTCGCAAACGCACACTTGGGCTCATTTTTGCCTTCGCGATCCTCGCGCTTATCGTGATGGGTTATCACCCCGGAATTGAAGATGACGGCGTGTATCTGTCCGCGGTCAAAGGGGACTTAAACCCGGCGCTCTATCCGCACGATTCAGAATTCTTTCGGGTTCAGCTCCAGGCGACGATGTTCGACAAATGGGTTGCCGGATTCATCCACTGGACCCACATCCCTGTTTCCGTCTCCGAGCTCTTGTGGCAATTTGCCACGATCGTCCTAATGATCATTGGCTGCTGGAGCATCGCGCGGTGCCTCTTCTCGGACGAGCGCGCGCAATGGGGCGGGGTCGCGATGGTAGCTGCCATGATGACGTTGCCGGTCGCGGGCACGGCTCTTTATCTCGCCGATCAGCATTTGCACCCCCGCAATGTAGCCACAGCAATTGTTCTGATCGCGGTCTCGCGCATCCTTGCGGGACAAAGGTGGCAGGCGGTTCCGCTGTTGTTGTTGAGCCTGGTCGTGCATCCGATCATGGCCGCTCTGGGCGCGTCTTTCTGCGTCTTTCTCACCATGGCGACACTGGAACCGGTGCATATCTGGCTTCGCTCGCTGCGCGATTCCCTGGCTGCTGCAATCCCGCTGGGCTGGATCTTCGAGTCGCCCACGCCTGTCTGGCGCAAAGCGCTGGATACGCGCTCCTACTTCTTTCTTTACCGGTGGACATGGTACGAGTGGCTTGGTGCACTGGCACCGCTTTTCCTTTTTTGGCTCCTCTGGCGCATCGCCGAGAAACGCGGGGCAACGCTGCTAGCCCGGTTTGCCATGGCGGTTTTCGCCTATGGCGTCTTTCAGCAGGTAGCGGCGATGGTCATCCTCGGATCCCCGCATTTGGTGCGCATCACTCCAATGCAGCCGATGCGCTACCTGCATCTCATTTACTTCTTCATGGCCCTGGTGGCCGGGTGTTTGCTGGCAAAGTTCGGGGTCAAGTCTTCCCCCTGGCGATGGGCTGTCTACCTGCTGGTGATCAACGTCGGCATGTTCGCGAGCCAGCGCGCACTCTTCAGCGGCAGCGAACACCTCGAATTGCCTGGAGTCCGAACCAGCAATCCATGGCTCCAGGCATTCGCATGGATCCGGATAAACACACCAACCGACGCCTATTTCGCAATGGACCCGAATTATCTCGACGCACCGGGCGAGGACTACCACAACTTCCGCGCTCTTGCCGAGCGAAGCCAACTCGCGGACGCCATCAAGGACACGGCAGTCGTAACGCAAGTGCCCGAACTCGGCCCCACTTGGGAACGGCAAGTCGATGCACAGGCTGGCTGGACGCGCTTCACTCTGACGGACTTCGAGCGCTTGAAGTTGGATTTCGGCGTAAATTGGGCCCTGGTGACCTATCCTCAGCCCCAAGGCCTCATCTGCCGTTGGCACAACAGCACACTTTCGGTCTGCCAGATCCCCTGATCATCCTCGGCGTAGGTGCACAAGAACCAGGATTTTGCGGGATGAGGGTGTTTCCCCCAGAATGAATTGAGCCACGATTCCGGCCCGGAGCCCGGTTCATGCTGAATCTTAGCCAGCGTCTGATCCTCGGCTGCATTCTTCTCGCCGCTTTCACAGGAGGCCTCGCCTTCGCCGCGCGCCATGCGCTTCAAGCGGGCGGGGAGGGGCACCTCGCCATTCTTTTTGCTGGAGCTTCGCTCCTGACCTGTGCGGGAACCGTATTCCTGGTTCTGCGGCCGATTCGTATACTGGCTCGCGACGCGAAAATGATTGCTCAAGGCAATCTCGAACATCGCGTCGAATGGAACAGTCATGACGACTTCGGCGTAATTGCCGGTGAGTTGAATCGCATTGCAGTGCGGCTCCGCGACCTTCGCGATAGCGAGGCGGGCCGGAAGCAGATGGAGTTTCAACTCTCCGATGCCGTGCTGCAGTCCATCTTCGAACCCATCATCGTGACAGACGCCAAGGGGCACGTCTTGAAAGTGAATCAGGCCGCGGCCGAGGTCCTGGGCGAAGCCGCAGCCGATCGCATGGCCCTTACCACCACTCCCGGCGGTGAAAAGATCCTCAGCGCGATTCGCGACGCAGTATCGATGCAGAAGCCCGTAGCAGCCGAAGGGGACGCCGCCCTGCTCCCCATGCGCATCGGCAAACAGGCGCGCAGCTATCGCCTGCGGACCACACCCATGCGCGACTCCGATGGCCGTCTTCTTGGCACTGTGACGACGCTCGAAGACGTAACCAGCCTGCAGGATGTAGACCGCTTTAAGACGCAATTCATCTCCGTTGCCAGCCGCAAACTCCGCGACCCGCTGCTGCAACTGCGCCGGGGTCTTTACGCGCTGGGCCAGGGCTTCGGTGGCCCGCTGGAGCCCCTGCAGGGCGAGTTGGTAGCCGCCGCGAGCCATGAGTCTGAAAAGCTGAATGACCTGATGACAGACCTTATTGAAGTGGCCGAACTTGACACAGGCAAGCGTGAACTTCATCCCGACCGTCTGCGCCCGCTGCCGTTGCTCAACGAAGCCCGCGATCGCTTTTGCGAAGAAGCCTCGCAGAAACACATTCGTGTCGAAGTCAGCGCCTTCGCCGATTTGTCGTTTGTGCAGGCAGACCGGCGTGCGGTTCGGTCCATCTTCGACAACCTGATGTCGAACGCCATCCGCTACACGCCACCCGACGGAGAAATCCTGCTCGCCGCGGAAGAAATCAAGAACTTCGTGCAATTCACGGTGCGCGACACCGGTCGCGGCATTGAAGCCGAACGCCTTGGCAACCTCTTCGACCGGTTCAATGCCTTTTCCGACTCCGGAACAGGTCTCGGGCTCGCGCTCGTGCGCCGCCTGGTCGAGTCGCTTGGGGGGCAGATTGCCGTGGAGAGCCGCCTGGGACACGGAACAACGTTTCGCTTCACGCTTCCCGTGGCTGTTGTAGATACGATCCAGCATCCGGTCGAGGTGGGTTGATGGCGGAAATCCAGCTCGAACGGCAGCAGGAACCGGCCAAGCTTCGTATTTATATCGGGGCAGCTCCCGGCGTCGGCAAGACCTATCACATGCTCAACGACGCGCTGCTGAAGCGCAAGCAGGGCGTGGATGTCGTGATCGGTCTGGTGGAGACCCACGGGCGCAAGGAGACTGCGGAGCAGATTCGCGATCTCGAGATTGTGCCGCAGCGCGTGATTCCCTATCGCGGCGTCGACCTCAAGGAGATGGACGTGGATGCGATTCTCGCGCGCCATCCCGACACTGTGGTTGTCGATGAGTTGGCGCACACCAACGTGCCCGGAAGTAAAAACCGCAAGCGCTACGAAGATGTTCTCGATCTGCTTGAAGCCGGCATCAACGTGATGACGGCTGTCAATATCCAGCATCTTGACACATTGAACGATGCGGTGAATCGATCTGCGAATACGGTCATTCGCGAGACCGTTCCTGACAACTTCTTCAAGCGAGCCGACGAGGTCGTCAATGTCGACATCACCGTGGAGGAGCTCCGGTCCCGGCTGCGCGAAGGCAAGATCTATGCGCCGGAAAAGGTCGAGCAGTCCCTGGCGAACTTCTTCCGCAAGGGCAATCTAAACCTGTTGCGCGAGCTTTCCCTGCGCGCCACTGCGGAGCAGGTGAGCAAGCACGCTTCCGATTATCGGCGGACTCAGGGACTGGAACAGGCGCCTGTTCCCGACAAGGTCATGGTCTGCCTCAGCTCGCGGCCCGGCACTGAGCGGCTGATTCGCGTGGGCGCGCGTGTCGCCGGAAGACTGGCGACGAACTGGTACGCCGTTTACGTCGCCCGGCCGGACGAAGACAAGGGCCACGGCGACCCGGAGGCGTTTCAGCGGATCGAAGAATACCAGCGCATGGCTCGAGATCTGGGCGCGCAGGTCGTTGTGCTCAACGACAAAAACGTCTCCGATGCGCTGATCCGCTTTGCCCAGCAGGAAAGCATCTCGCACGTGATCTTCGGTCAGCCGGTGCGTTCGCGCTTCGACATTCTTCTGCGCGGCTCGGTGCTCAACAAGTTTCTTTCGCAAATCCGCGACGTCACAGTGCAAGTCGTCCCGATGCACAAGCCGTTGCGGCGAGTCTGAACGTCTCATCATTCGCAAAAGACCTTCACCCTGGTTGAGTTGCCATCCTTGCCATCGACATCTACGGTCAAATCCTCCAGGTGGTCGATCAGCTCCTCAAGATTCTCCGGCTTGATCTGCGAAAGCGTAATCGGAACTCCATGCTTGCTGAACGCCTCGTCGAGCTGGTCATGCGCCTGCTTGGGAATCAGACCTGCGAGCCGCACGCCGGCGCGCAGCAATTGCATCGGAACGCGCACGTTCACAGTCGTGGGGCCCTTCATGCCAGTCATCGACTCGTCCGCCTCAACCTGCACCCGCAGATACTTGGCGTGCGATTTCAGCTCTGCGGTCTTCGCGCTGCTTCCCGCGCCCGCGCCGCCTGCGAACTCGTGCGCAGAAGGTTTCATCTCCGGCTCAAGCGCAGCTAGTAGGCGCTCGGCCTCGTCCGCGGTGAGCTTGCCCGCAGCCAGCATCTCCAGAATTTGACGGCGATTCTCGTTCATAGAATTCCTCCCCAGACCTGTGCGACACAGGCAAGTGTGTGGTGCACTGTGGCGTGCAGCGCTGGCATCAGCGCCGCAAGCACATGCGTGATTCCGAAAAACAGCTCATTTAAGCCGGGTAGCGCCAACGCCGCAAAGGCGAGACAGAGCGCAAGCCTCAAAAGGGCATCATCTCCATTCGGACAGACAGCAAACAGGCGTTCGGCCTCTCGTGGCGTGATGCGCCCCAGGGCAACCAGCGACAAAATGGCACGACGATCGGTGTCCATACATACCTCTACAAGATTCGAACTAGATGACTCGAACCAGAACCTGAGTTCCGTCCGCTCGCACATGAACGTTCGTCCCGGGCAAACTGCATAGAATGCCCCAGAAGACTGCAATCGATCGCCAGAAGCTGATGCGAGTTGCAAGACAGACCACCAGCAGAGCCAGAAGGATCAGTGGCGCAAGCAGAATCAGGGGAATCCAAAGCAGGAACAACGGCAGCCAAAGCCCAAACCCGCGACTGCGGCAAGGATGGATGCGGATGACAGCAACGCTTGGAATCATTTCATTGCCTCCAGCTCGCGGATCGCGTCGGCAGCCGTAATCTCGCCGCTCTTGAGCCGCTCCAGCACCTCCGCGCGGGATGGAGACGGATTGTTGTCGACAAATTCCAGCTGGCCGGCAATGCGGTTCAAACGCAACTTGATGGTCGGATAGCTGACGCCGAAGATCTGCTCCATCTCCTTGATGGAGCCGTGGGAACGCAGAAACGCTGTGATGAAAACCTGGTCTTCGAGACTCAGGCGCGCCAACTCCGGCAGAGTGAAAGCACCCTCAATAACGATCTGCTTTCCGGGGATACGGACCCGCTCGATCACCAGCGGCGCGCCCTGCGCAATCCGGAGCAGTTCCTGCCAATCGGAAGCTTGTTTTGCGTCGGATGCCATCCGCGAACCTCACGAATTCAATTACAAGAGAAACAATAATCATTTTAATTAATAAATACAACAGAAAAAATTGAATTATTTAATTTTCCCCTCCCTGACCAGCCAAAGTGGCTTGATACACCCAAGAAAACGTGGAACTACGCCTTCACGGAGTCGGAATTCTGCCATATGTGATCGGGTTTTCAGGGCCGATGGGCTCGTCGGGACCGTCTCAACGATTGTGGTAACTTTGGTAAAGCGGCCTAAGAGCTCGTAGCTCAGTTGGTAGAGCAACGCCCTTTTAAGGCGTGGGTCCTGGGTTCAAGTCCCAGCGAGCTCACCACTCAAAACAAATCACTTACTTCAATGCGAGTGGGGTACCCCTTTAGGCTGCTCTGATACGAAAGTGATCCATGCGCATCCTCGCGCAAATGCGGTTGATTCGAAATGCAGGTTGCGGTGTTGCACTGAATTGCACGCGCTCGCAGTGAATCGCAGATCACTTTCATTCCGCTCCGGGTTGTGCTGAGAATCCGTTGCCGCGGCTAGAAAAGAGCATCAGTGAACAAATAGACGCGACAGATTCTCAAACGCACAAAAAATGTCCCTACCTCCGGCCGGATGATGCATGTTGCGGGGCGCATCGTTTTAAGCGCGCCGCACTCAGGCTACTTGCCGGTATTTACGTGGCGAGTCGCACGCAACCGCGACTGAGCGATTTCTTTCACATCCAGTTCGCCGCTCTTGTCGGTGTCGAGTCTGTCGAACTCCGCTTCCATAAACTTCATCCATTCCTGCTTTGAGATTTTTCCGTTCTTGTCCGCGTCCATGAGAAGGAGCAATTCCTCGACTTGTTCCCTTCCCAGCGTGAGCTTATCCGGTGGTTTGCCAAGGGTATCCTTCTCTTGAGTAGCACTCAGGGGGTTGGCTCGGGTTGCGGCAAGAACCGCGATGGCCGATACGAGATTTCTACGCGTCAACATGATGACTCCTTTGCGTACGCAAGGTCTTCTGACGAAGAGCCTGGTCAAACCAGCAGCGAAAGTCGGTGCATGTCCTATGAAGTCTATTGGATCAATGCACTGCAATGCCGTTCACAGCAACTGGTTGACGGGAGCATTGTAGAGCAGTTCTCCAATTCACGCGAAGTTTCCGGCATCCAGGAACGCGGCTTTCTCTTGAGGGGAAGAGCCACGCTCCGTCGTGAATCCGTCCGACACCAACCAAAGAACTGCTGCACAGCGCCGACTTGCAGATCAGGCGGTCCGATCGCCTCTGACACAACACCGGAGTTGCGTACAACCCCGGTGTTGTCGAATGGAGAGAAACGAATTGTGGATGACGAAGACCTGTTCTAGAACCGGATCATGACCGCCATGGTGGCAACAGTCTGGTTCTTAACCAGACTTGGCCACCAGAGGGCGCCCACCCCGTTGTTGCCGTTGTTCAAGCCCAGGCCGACGCAGTTCGAGATCGCCTGTGCCTGGCCTGTCGTAAAACCAGCCGCCGCTCCATTTGGAGTGGGGAAGTAGCCGACTCCTGCATCTCCGCCAGCCGCGCACTGGTAGTCCGCCGGGTTGCCGTTCGCGCCACCCGGAGGTGTGAGGCCGGTACCGGATAGGATATTTCCGACATGCGTATTCCTGCCGCCCGTCCAGTAAGGAATGTCGGAGTAGCGATAGCCGGTTTCCCAACGGAAGGTAATAAACTGCGCCGGCATGTAATCCAGTGTGAAGGTTCCGTCGTGCATCTGGGCGCGATCGCCTCCATTCTCCGTGAAGTAGGGACTGCCAGTGACAGCCGTGGCATTGTTGATTGGGGGCAGCAGCGTGAGGTAACGGCCGGGGTTGGTCATCTGGCCGCCGCCGAGCGTGATTGCCCAGATATCCTTCTTGAACCAGAAGCGCTGGTACGCCATCCAGCCTTCGAAGGCCTGCTTGGGTTTGCCGTTGCGAGAGTTGTGGCAATTCACGCCGCCGCTGTAGGTGTCTGCGGTGCCCATCTCCGGGGATTGACCGTTCGCCGCGTACGACCCGCTCGGGGCCCCACCGCCGTATTCGCAGCCGAGATCGCCGGTAAGGGTGAAGGCCATCTTATCCATGAAGTTCTTAGGCTTGTCGTAGTACTTCAACTCGATGCTGTCGTCGGTATGGATACGGGACCGCGTCGCGCCGCTTCCACCGACAGTCTGACTTTGCTGTTCAAGCGGATCGTCTTCGCCCAGACCGTAGTTATTGCTCACCATTTCAAACCATCCCGAGGGACGCCAAAGTACCTGACCGCCCACGCCTGGTTTGCCATTGGGCCGGGCATACGTCTGCCAGCCGTTGATGAACCATGGCTCAATCTTCAGCTTGGAGGTAGGAAAATACTGAAGACGAACTCCGTTGAAAAACCACGGAGTGTTCGAGGAGACAAACGAAGGCTGATACGTCCAGTTGTCGAAGTTGTAATAACTGAACAGGCCGATGTAGGAGACGAAGATGCCGGCATCGAGGTTGACGCCGTGCGCATAGTCCCAGTGATACCCGCCCCACCCCTCGGCAATATACTTGTATGCGCCGGACAGGTCCCATGTGCCGCGCGCGACGCTGGGGTCGTTGCGCGTGGTGGTTACTGACCACAGGCCGCCGCAAAGGCAGAGAAAACGCCCGCGCACATTTTGGATGCGGATATCGCCGCCGACCGAGATCTGCTCAAGTTGCCACTCGTCGGAACGGAAGGTCTCCGTCGAACCGCCCAGCGTGTCGTCCTCGGGGTGGTTCATATCGATGGTGTAGTTCGCGTCCGATCGGAATTCCGGGGTGAAGTACTTAGTGGCCATGGGGCTGTCAACGGCGTGTCCGTTGTTGTTCGTCCAGGTCCAGTCGCCGGGGAACGGTTCGCCCAAGGTGGTTGTTTGCGCGGTAATCTCAGGAGGAGTCGGAGCAGTCGCCGCAGGGGTCGATGTTACGGCTTGCTGGCCCGGCGTCATTGCACCGCCGTTTCCCCCCTCAGCTGAGCGCAATTCGCTGGCGTCGCGCGCCGCATCGTCCTCTTCCTTGTTTGTATTCAGTTCCGACTCGAGCTTGCCGATTCGCGCTTTCATATCGGATTCCATCTGCGTCAACTGCGAAAACTGTTTCTTCATATCGGCGAGTTCTTTGATCACCGCGTCGCTCTTGGTCGGCACCACAGCGGCAGTCGCGGTTGAATCAGTTGAATTTGATGGAGCCGCCGAATCGGAAGATCCGGACGCTGTGGAAGTGGAATCCGTAGCTGTTCCGGCCGTTTTCATGGGTGGGACTCCAGGGCCGGTCGCAGGCGCTTCCAGGGCCGCAAAATTGATTGGGGCACTTGCGGGTGCAGACGCATCGGTGGCGGCTTGTGGTGCAGAATTGTTGTTTGAGCTCGTTGCCGCGCTCCGGCCTTGACTCGCGAGCTGAGGGACAACCCCGCAGGCTGCAAATCCTAGCACGATGGCCGTCCTGAAGTTTTTCATCATCGGTATCTGACCTCCGCGACGTTTGCGTCGCCGGGCTAAAAAAGCGTTAGCTCTTTGTGAGGAATAACTGACTAACCTGCTCCGTATCCCCGTTACCCATTCATATGCAAGGCGTCGTAAAGGAAACGCAAAGAAAACGCATCGATTTCGATAAGTCAGCCCCACCAGCAGGAGCTTATCGGGCACACAATTCCTCTGGCCATCAGCGCAATATCAGCGAATGGTCGTCTTTTCAATTTCATCAACAATTTCTTCGCTCGTTTTTTCCTTTCATGAGGATCGCATAAAGAGTTTCACAGAAAGTTGTAGTGCACTCGCCGGCAATACATGGGACTTGAACCGCGTAACAGAAACTCTGCTTTATGGGACACAGTTCCCCGCGGCCCCACGGCGATATTCCCTGTTTACAAGACGTTTCTCTTGCGTGATTAGTAAAGACTTTGGACGCTGCTATCTGTCCAGTTTCCATTCTCCGTGTTCTCACGAATAGCGGCGTGAAGACCAGAAGAGAAGGCTCTGGTAGTTGACAAATGCCTCTGAGTTCTCTCGAAATTACGATGCTGGTCGTAAAGATCGTATATGTGAATTCAACAAAGTTATAAGCAGGACGTGACTAGCTCATAAGCAACCCATGAATATAGAGATTCCGTTCGTTCTGCTCTTTCGCTTACCTAGAATGCCCGTTTGATATAGCTAAGTCTGATGACTTAGCAGGACGAGTTAGTTCCAGTTGAATCAATAGTAGATATCCGCTTAGATATAACCGTTTGTTAATTGTCTCTGCCGAATTAGCAAACGATCGAATTCATCGATGGCGCGCAGAGAAATGGATAAGCTAAGAACGAACTGAATGAAGAAATGCGCAACAAGCTACAGCAGAGCGGCGTTGCAGAGTAACCTGGAGAACTATCTTGAACACAATTGAGCGAGCTTAGGATCCTCGAGTCCGAGGATGGTCTCCTTGCATAGTTACTGTTCAACATTCTTCTCTGGCAGTTGTGAAGTCGATCTACCAGGGTTCAGAGGAGTATCGCCGATTCACTGACGTCGATTCACCATGCCCACGACGCAACTCCGACCTTGCCAGGCGGCCTGAATCACCTTGCCATTCTCAACCAAATGAGGAACGTTGCCTCCACCACCGTTTAGGGAAATCATCCGTGCATTGGCGTCAGGATCTGCCTCTACGTCGGACTCGCGGAAATCGCGCCGAGTCCATTGCAGCCAATCGCGAAGTTCTTGCGTGTACGGGGACTTCCTCCTTGGCCCGTGTTTCACGATTCAGGAGTGCACCGAGTGCATTCATCAGGATCATTTGCATCCCGACGAGTTCGGCAAAATGTGCATCTCCATGTCGGTTTCTCTTTCCGCATTCTCGGCGTGCAACAGCGCATCCCGCGCCCGCTCGCGGAGCTGCTTGCCGCTGGCTTCGGCGCTTTCCGGCGCCTTTGTTTTGAGACAGCGCCTCGGCCCGGCCTTTGGACCCAGTCGGAAGCTCTTCTGCACCAGCTTCCTTTTCACACGGATTCTGGCGAACTAGTTGTCGCTGCTGGGGCTTCTTTCATATACTCCGCTTACGGGTGCTGGTTTCCCGGCCATGTATCACACTCCTGTATCGCAGGCTGGTGGTGTTCTCCCACAGGCGAAGGGCGTGGGTCCTGGGTTGAAGTCCCAGCGAGCTCACCACACTCGAAGCCGCTTTTCCCCACCTGTCCACTTCCTAAGCGCCGCGCCAATTGAAACGCATCTCTATCGGGGAAGACCATGAAATCGGCCGAGGCCGCCAAATTCTGGGAAGCCAACGCGGAGTATTGGACGCGTTTTGTCCGGGCTGGCTACGACGTCTATCGCGACGCCCTGAATACGCCCGCGTTTCTGGCGATGTTGCCCGGCGTCCGTGGCCTCTTCGGGATCGATATTGGATGTGGCGAAGGGGCTGAAACGCGCAAGCTCGCGCGGCTTGGCGCCCATATGCAGGCGATCGATGTTGCGCCCACGCTTATTCGCCATGCAGAGGCAACTGAAAAAGCCGCACCACTGGGCATTCTGTATCAGGTGGCCAATGGAATGGATCTTCCCTTTGCCGGCGGCACGTTCGATTTCGCTACCGCTTTCATGTCGCTGATGGACATGCCCGACCATGGCCTGGCCTTGAAGGAATCCGCGCGCGTGCTAAGGCCGGGAGGCTTCTTTCAATTCTCCATCATTCACCCCTGCTTCGCGCCGCCGCATCGCCGCGTACTCCGCGACGGGCAAGGCAAGGTCGTCGGCCTCGAAATCGGGCGTTACTTCGAACCGATGAATGGCCAGATCAATGAATGGATGTTCTCTGCCGTGCCTGCAAAAGAGCGCGGGCGTACCAAGCCATTCCGCGCACCGATGTTTCATCGCACGTTGAGCAGCTGGGTCGATCTGATCTGCGCTGCCGGCCTTTCGATTGAAAAATTCGGCGAGCCCTCGGCGAGCCGCGAACTCGCCGATGCGCAACCTGCGGTCGCCGATACGCTGGTCGCGCCGCTCTTTCTGCACGTGAGGGTTAGAAAGCCGGTATAGAGACAGCGACGAAGACTCGGCCATGGTGGAAGATAACTTCCGAATGGAGGGTCCTCTCCCGGGACGCGGGATTTGTAGATTTCTCTGACCTCTTAGCTTCGCGAGCGACCCGGCGGTATTGCAACCTTTGAACCGACGAAGGGTCCGACTCGACAAGTGATTCGTCGCCTATCTGCAAGTCAACCCGCGATTGTCCCGACGATGCCTTACTCGGTGACGGTAGACCCATAATTGGTGGGTTGCGGTGCGGTGCCGCGAATCTGCTGGATAAACAGCGGCACTTCTTTCTCGATCAGGTCCGCGCGGTCAGTTTGAATGTAGTGCTTGGCGCCTTTCGCGATGATTCTCCGGCTCCTCGTGGAAAGCCTCTTCAAGTCTTCCTGCATCTGGCTCCATGCCCCCTCTGCCATCTTTTGCGTCGAATTCTCGGTGGCCATAGTCTTCTCCGGATCATGCGAAAAAATGAGAATTGGCAATGAGCCGTACGGGCCCGAATGCTGCGTCTCCAGGCCGGATCGTTCCATATTGCGCGCCTCATTCATTGAGGAATTGACATGCAACTCGCAGTGGTCCTCCGCCTGCATTCGCAAGTACCGTGCATTGAGGCCGGGCGAGGTTCGCGAACACATTCCCATGAGGCGGGGAATGCCGACGCTGAACGCGGCATTCCCGACCAGGGCAATCACCCACGGAGGCGGTCCATTACCCATCATCGCCTTGATCGCTGGGTTTTCCTGCTGCATGGGCGTTGAACCGTCGACAAACACCATCCCGGCAAGATCCTCGGGATAGTGCGCCGCATAATCGCGCATATAGATGCCGGCAATCGAATGGCCCATCAGGACAATGGGGAGGCCGATCTTGGCCTGTCGCAGCAGGCCGTGCAATTCGGCCGCAATATGGTCTGCATCGCGCGGGGCTGGCCCTGCTTCACTCCAGCCGAATCCGGCCCGATCATAGGCACAGACGCGCGTGGTCTTCGCGAGTTCGGGCTGGACACCTGCCCATGTGACCGCGTCATCTCCCAGGCCCGCATCGAGAACAATCGCTGGCGAGCCGCTTCCGGTGCAGTACATGTGCATCTTGTAGCCGTCGACTGCGTAGATTTGTCCGGGTGGTGGGTTCTGGGCGCGAAACCAGAGCCGTGCGATGGCGTTGAAACTGGCACTCCCAGCCACAACAGCCGCGACCAGAACAATTGCGGACAATACAATCCTCTCGGCAACCCGCCGCCATTGCGCAGAGACCTTTGCGGAAAGTGAAAGGATGCGGCGAACGCTCAGACAGATAACCATTACTCCGATGAGCAGAATGAACGCGGGTAGGACTACATATTCAAAGTCCAAGAAACACCTCAGCTTCCAATTCGGTGAATCAAAGCTCAACAGCACAAATCGCTTTCATCGAAGCTCCTCCTGAACGGCAATTGCTATGCGGAAATCTTTATAGGGCGGGTCAGCCGACCCTGTCAAGTAGAACGCTACATAGGATTGCGGTCCATAGTGGAGGAAGTCCGCGCAAGAGCTGAAGCGGAGCATTCGTGCGACACACTCGAAGCTCTGTCTGAGCACCCTGTCTGAGTGGAACTTGGTCAACAGCCTTGCCGCTGAACTCCAGTGGGGATCCCGACACAGGAATGCGGGCAGACTGGAATCCCGCCGTCAGTCTCTTGGCCAGAAATGCTGCTCCGAGCACGCACGCAGCCGTTCTGCTGCGCTCTCCGGCGTGATGTCGCGTTGCGGCATCCCCAGCATTTCAAATCCGACCATGAACTTCCTCACCGTGGCTGAGCGCAGCAGTGGCGGATAGAAATGGGCGTGGAAATGCCATTCGGGATGAGTTCCCACTCCAGCGACGGTAGACCTGGCGCCGGAGGCCCCGGACGCTGCCGCAGACTTCCCTGCCCCACTGCCCGTCGGGCTCTGGTGAAAGCCCATCGTGTAGGGGAAGCTGGTCTCGAATAGATTGTCGTAGCGCGTGGTCACACGCTTCAGCACATTCGCTAGCGCGTCGCGCTCTATCCCGGTCAATTCGGGCATTGCTCCCAAATGGCGCTTGCTCACCACCAGCACCTCGAACGGCCAAACAGCCCACCACGGCACCACGACTGCGAAGTGGTCGTTTTCCATCACCACGCGCTCACCCGAAGCGCGCTCGGTGACCAGATAAGTGCACAGGAGACAGCGGCCCGCGCGATCGAAAAACTCGCGCTGCGCCTTGGTTTCCGCAGCCGGCTCGTCCGGCACAAATCCGGTAGACCAGATCTGGCCATGCGGATGAGGATTGCTCGCGCCCATCATGGCGCCACGGTTTTCAAAGATCTGCACGTACTCGATCCAGTCGAGATTGCCCAGTTCTTCGTACTCCCTCGTCCACGCATCCACCACACGACGAATCTCGGGTTGCGTCATCCGCGCCAGCGTAAGACTGTGCTCCGGATGGAAGCAGAGCACCTTGCAGAGCCCTCGTGCGGGCTCGCCAATTAACAACGGCGACGTTGACGACGGTGTCGTGTCCGGCAGATCCGGGACCAGAGCTGCGTAATCGTTCACAAAAGTGAAGATTGAATCGTACGGCGGATTCACTGCTCCGCCCGCTCGCTTGTTGCCAGGACAGAGATAGCACTCCGGATCGTATGCCACGCCGGAAGGAGCGGCTTTTTGTCCCACTTCTCCTTGCCAAGGCCTCTGTGTGCGATGGGGCGACACCATCACCCATGCCTGCCGCAGCGGGTTCCAGCGGCGATGGGGATACTGACCTGTCGATTCCATTCTTTCTCCCGCATCGATTGTAAGGGCACGGCGAAGGGATTTTGCTCTGCGCACTTGGATTGCGCCCAGGCAAGACCTGATTGCTCACGGCTTGAACGACTTCCCCCGTTCCTTCAGCGCCGTTTTCAAAATGCCCAACGCCTTGGGGCCCATGCCGTGCAGCGCAGCAAGATCCGCTTCGCGGGCATTCACAAGTTGGTCGAGGCGTGCGTATCCAGCCGCAACGAGCGCTCGCTGCGCGGGCTTTGGGACTCCGCGAGGAAACGGCTCTTCTTGCGCGGTTGGCATTTTCTCGTTGACCATCGTGGCCTCCTTCTTCATATCCGACGAGTTCAAGGCCGCTATCTGTCGAGTTCAGGAACAGAGCTCCGCGATGTCCCAATCGCGCCATGAGTGAAGCTAGCTCGTTGGTTTCGGCGGCGGCGGCATCTTGGCCATAAATTTCTCGGCGAATTCGATGCTGTACTGATCCAGCAATTCCGCCACCTTCCCAGGGTCCGGCGAGCGAACAATGAGGCCCGCGTGATGATGCTTCTTCAAGCGCAACACGATCTCGGGCGCATTGAAACCCGACGTGTCCGGTTCCGCGGTTTTCGCGAGACACAAGACGCTGCCGGCGTAATCGGCTCGCGCCTCGGGACAGGTATATGTTTCACCCCGCAGATCGGCCACTTCGAGTTTGGCCCATTCGCGCCAGAGATTGATGCCCGTCGCAGTCTCCACCAGTTCGGCGATATAGGCGCCACCCACGCGCGCCGCAATCTCGAGGAAATAGAAGCGCCCGTCGTCGTGGGCCCGGATATATTCCCCATGCGTGACGCCGCGAACCATCCCCAGGGACGGAGCCAGCCGCGCATTCAACTCGGTCAGATTTTTCCAGTCCTCGCTTGCGCGATCCACCGTGCGCGTCGTAAACACACCTCCCTCATGCATCACCTGCATGGGAGGACGCCCGTATTGATGCGCGACGGAGAAGACGACCTTCGATTCGCTGACGATCGAGTCGACATGGAAGATGTCGCCAGCAACAAACTGCTCCAACAGAAAGTGGCTCTGTTCGTCGCCGAGCTCATCCAGCGTGCGCCACAGTTTCTCCGGCTCGTGAATCTTGCGAATGCCCAGAGCCGACGCCTCTGCGCGGGGCTTGAGCAGCCAAGGCGCCGGAACGCGTTCCATGTACGCACGAAGATCGTCATAGAAAAAAATCCCGCTAAACTCCGGCACCAGAAAACCCATTTGCCGCGCGCTGGTGCGCATCGCTAACTTGTCGCGATAGCAATTCGCTGTGCTGAGGTTCATTCCCGGCAGGCGCATGTGCTCGCGGACGTATGCAGCCGTTTCCTGGTCGAACTCATCCAAGGCCGCAACACGATCAAAGCGCCGGCCTCGCGCCATCCACGAAACCGTGTTCAAAATCTGCTCGCGGCTCAATTCCGCTGGAGTCGTTACGATCTCCTCCAGAATGTCGCGCGGCCAGTCGCCGTCACGCAGCCTGTCTAGCGTCAGGAGCGTGGGTTTCACGCCAAGCTCACCGCACTGGCGGAGAAAAGGCTGCCCTTTTTGGTAGCTTGCAATGCAGAGAATTCGCTGCGTCGTCTCAGACATGGCGCCTCCAAACATTGGCCTCAAGGGGAGGACAGTTCTATCCTAGAACCTGCAAATCGCACATCTTTACATTTCAAGGAATTCTAGCCGTGCTCTCGCCCAATGCGATCGTCAATCTACATGACCAGCTGACACGGGCATGGCACGCTCCGCATTGCGATAAAGAACCTGAAGTGATTCCTTTTCCGAATCAGGCTGACCGGAAGTCCGACTCCGATGCAGAATCGGATTTTTTGGCGGGCGTGGCCCGTCAGCATCGAGCCAATTTCGATCTCTGGCATATCGAGGACGAGGCACGCACCCCGGGAGCGACCGACGCAGCTTTGGCGGATGTAAAGCGGCGGATCGACACCACCAACCAGCTGCGCAACGACCTTGCTGAGAAATTGGATCGGAAATTGATGGATTGGCTGATGCCACAGGGGTTGCCCAATGCAGACGCACCGCTGCACTCCGAGTCGCCAGGGCTCATGATCGATCGGCTTTCGATCCAGGCGCTCAAGATCTACCACACTTGCGAAGAATGCGAGCGGCCGGGCGCTCCAGCCGGTCATCCCGAGCGGAATCGCGAGCGTCTCGCCATTCTTGAAGAACAGCGCGCTGATCTTGCCGTATGCCTCGATGCGCTTTGGCGTGAGACGCTTGCCGGGACTCGCCGATTCAAGCTCTACCGTCAGTTGAAGATGTATAACGACCCTTCGCTCAACCCGTCCATCTATCGCAAACCGACTCATGGTGCGGAACGTTGACCTTCACCTTTATGAAGCCCATTTGACGTTCTGCCATCTTCTGGGTATAAAAGTTGCTCAAGCAGCAATTCCCGGGCTCTATGTCCAATGCGCCCTTGCGCTCGAATCGACGCGACCAATTGAAGCGGCGTTCTTGCAAGAGGGCAACGAGGACGGGAGACCTGGAGATGCTGAAAGAAGCGCAACTCCCAGGCGCATGATTCCCAGCCGGAGGAATCCGGCTCATTTCACTGTTCCTGGAGATGTGCCAATGGCGAATCAATGACGCAAGAGGCTCGTTCCGCGGCAACAGGCCGCAAGAAAATTGCTCCGGTGGCTGCCAAATCCGGCAGTGCTCCTTCCGCTGCCCATACCGCTGCCTTCCAGCATTACCAGACTGCCGTGCAGCTGGTGCAGCAGGGCAAGTTTGATAAGGCCCTCGCGGCCTTTGAAAAGCTCCTCCCTGCCGCGCCATTCGAAATCATCGAGCGCTGCCGCATGTACATTCAAACCTGTCAACGGCAGATCAATAAACATGGGTTGGCCTTCAACACTCCCGAGGAACGCTACGACTATGCTGTTTCGCAGTTGAATGGCGGCTATTTCGAGGAATCTGCCGATCAATTACGCGGCATCATCGCAGACTATCCCCAAGCCGATTACGCCTACTACGGTTTGGCTCTGATCGACTCGATCACGGGACGCGTGCAGGGGTGCCTTGATAATCTTGCCAAGGCGATCGAATTGAACCCGAAGAATCGGTTGCAGGCTCGTTCCGATAACGATTTTCAAAATATGGTTGACGATCCACGGTTCACAGAGTTGCTGTATCCTGAAATCCCGTAAGAAATCTGTGATTTTTGTGCCGTTTTCAAAAACCGTCCTGCAAAACCCGGAATCATCCAAGCTCAGCATCACTGTCCCTGAATCGGCTATGCGTCCTCTGCGAGTGGTGGCCATCGGCGGCGGCACAGGTCTCTCCACGCTTCTGCGCGGCCTGCGGCGGCATGTGAGTGTGCCCGGGTCAGCCAGCCCGGAACCCTCCCAGATCGCGGACCTCTCGGCAGTCGTCACCGTAACCGACGACGGCGGCTCATCCGGGCGCATTCGCAAAGACTTCAACATGCTGCCTCCCGGTGACCTGCGCAATTGCATGGTTGCCCTCAGCGAGGAAGAAGACTTGCTGGTGCAGTTGTTCGCGCATCGGTTTCGCGGAGGCAACGGGATCGGTGGACACAACTTTGGCAACCTTTTCGTGGTTGCCCTGACCGAGATTACAGGCGATTTCGCCCATGCAATCCAGTTGGCATCGAAGATCCTCGCCACGCGTGGCCGTATTTATCCCGTAACCACAGCGGACGCAACGATCGTGGCACGCATGGATGATGGCTCTCTTGTCCGCGGCGAAACCAACATTACTGCCAGCCGACGGCGCATTGCCGAACTAATGCTTGATCCTCCGGGGGCCGCAGCCCTTCCCGAGACGATCGAGGCCATCGAGCGCGCCGATCTCATCACCGTAGGGCCAGGATCGCTCTACACATCGCTGATCACCAATTTACTGGTGCAGGGCATCCCCTCAGCTTTGGCTCGCGCGCAAGGCATTCGTGTCTTCATCTGCAATCTCATGACACAGGCAAACGAAAGCCTCGGGCTCACTGCCTCGGAGCATATTCAGCGTATATACGAACATACGCGCGCGCCCATTTTTGACTACGCGATCGTCAATACCGCGCCGTTTTCAGAACCGACGCTGGCCCGTTACGCGAAAGAGAATGCGTCTCCCATTGAGGCCGATATCGACCGCATCGAGGCGCTCGGTGTGCGTTGCATCGTCGGCGATTTCGCCAGCGAAGAAAATGTGGTCCGGCACAATGCGAATCGCGTGACCGCCGCGCTGTTAGACATTGGAAATTCAATCCCGTTATAGCGGAACCAGAGTCGATATCCCGAAACCACCGAACTCAAGTCGACGTGACCATCAGGGAGCGGCGACCCTGAACAAAGCTGAACAGTACACAGTTACTCTGGTTTCGCTCTAGAACACTAAGCCTTTACGAATCAGCAGCAATCTCACGCAAACAGTACTCGGATTACCCCTCGGAATTTTCGTCGCGATCGTCTGGGCAACCTTTTGCTAAGCCTGGCATCTCAAGCTAACGGGGTGTGCCTGAGCAGCCCTCCCCCATTTCCCCAGATTTGCCTGAGCATGTAGCAGCCAGCGACTTCACCTTGTGAGGCGACTGGCTGCAATTTTTTTGCGGGCTGCAGCGGTTCTTTCAGGCGAGCCCACAGCCGGGGCTCCTCTTGAGTGCCGCAAATTGGCCGCGGCGGTGGGGATGTCGCAGCCGCGCGGGGCACCGATGGCCAGCACACATCAATGTCAAGCGCAGCTCCAAACGGCCTATGGCACCGTCACATTGACTGATGTGGTGTCGGCAGGTCATGCAAAAATCTCGTGCAGCATTTGGCGGGACGACTCGGCACTTCAGGAAGGGTGTGACGCTCAGGCCCCGACGGTGCGCTTCAATTGCCCACACGCTGCATAAATATCCCGCCCGCGCGGCCGCCGCAGATTGACCGATATGCCTTCGGCGGCGAGCGTCCGCTTGAATCGCTCAACGGCATCGGGCGTTGGCATCTGATAGGCGATGCCGGGACCGGGGTTCCAGGCGATCAGGTTCACCTTTGCGGCCAGGCCGCTGCGCCGCACCAACCGTGCCACCTGCTGTGCATGTTCGGGTCGATCCGTCACGCCGCCGAGCAGGACATATTCAAAGGTGATCCGCTCGCGCGACCGCAGCCGCACCTGTCGCACCGCATCCACCACTGCCTCAACCGGCCACTTGCGATTGATCGGCATGATCTCGCTGCGTATCTCGTCGTTTGGCGCATTCAGGCTGATTGCGAGCTTTGGTCTCACCTCCGCTGGCTCCTCTGCAAGGCGCACAATCCCCGGCACGATCCCCGACGTCGACACCGTCATCCGCTGCGGACTGATGCCCACCTCATTCACCAGCAGACGAACCGCAGCCATCCAGTTCTCGTAGTTCAGCAGCGGCTCACCCATGCCCATGAACACCAGGTTCATGCGATCCTTGCCAACCTCCACGCCATGCCGGTCAAGCACCGCAACCACTTGTCCCGCGATCTCGCCAGCGGTGAGATTGCGTTGCAGCCCCAACTTTGCTGTGAGACAGAATTGGCAGTTCACCGCACACCCTACCTGGCTCGAAATGCAGATTGTCGCGCGCTCCCATTTCTTGTCGCTATCGCCCCTGCGTGCTATCGGCACGTCCGCGCCGCTGCCGTCGCCCGACTCTCCGCCATCGCCGTCCGGCATCCAGACTGTCTCGACAGTCTGGCCATCAGACAACGTTCCTTCCACAAGGTAGCGCTCCGTCCCATCATTTGAGACGAACGTCTGAACGATACGCGGGCGGCGGATCGCCCATCCCTCGGTAGCCAGCCGGATGCGCAGCGCTTTGGGGAGCGTAGTTATCTTGTCCAGCTCCGCAACCCATTGACGGTACATTGCTTCCGCCAACTGTCGTCCCCGCCAGCGAGGCTCGCCGATTTCCACCACGCGTGCCGCCAGCGTTTCTGCATCTAAACCGAAGAGAACCGTTCCGCTTCCCACGGCCGGGCCGTTGGTGTCTAATCTAAAAAGCTGTTGATTGGATCGAGCGCTCACGGCTGGGCTCAGGATAGAGCATTTCTCCACAGGCATGCAGTCCCGGCAGCCTGACTCGCTTCAGAAGGTTTCCCGTTTTACATCCTCAGGCCGGCACAGGGGTGCCTTAGAACTTCAGCCGTAAACGTTAGAGAGTTAGAAACGAAGACTATGTCCACAGAAAGAAATCTTCGACGCACCGTACTGCCGAACGGCCTGATTGTCTTGACCGAGCGCATGGAACATCTTCGCTCCGTGGCGATGGGTGTGTGGATCAAGTCCGGTTCCCGCTGCGAGCCGGCAGAGACCAACGGCATTTCCCATTTTGTCGAGCACATGGTGTTCAAGGGAACACGTTCGCGCTCCGCACTGAGTATTGCGCGCGAAATGGATTCTATCGGTGGTAATCTCGACGCCTTTACCGGCAAGGAAACCATTTGCTTCAACGTCAAATCGCTCGCCGAACATGTGCCCATAGCCCTCGACGTGCTCGCCGACCTGGTCCTCAACCCGACCTTCGCTTCCGGCGATATCGAACGCGAGCGTGGCGTCATTCTCGAAGAAATCAAGATCGACGAAGACAATCCCGATGTTCTGGTGCACGAGCTCTTCACGCAGAATTTCTGGAAAGACCATCCTCTTGGCAAGCCGATCCTCGGAACCACGACAACGGTGGGCAAACTCGATCAGGGAAAGCTCTTCGATTATCACGGCGGACGATTTCTTGGCAGCAATATGATTTTCTCCGCCGCCGGCAATCTGGAGCACGACCCGTTTGTCGAAGAAGTCTCGCGCAAATTTGCCGATCTTCGCTTGGGTGAATCGGTGCACGAAGAGCAGGCTCCCGAGGCCAGCGCGCGCATCGTGCTGCGCAACAAGAAAGCTCTCGAACAGGTTCAGATCTGCCTCGGCGTGCCCGCCCCTGCCATCACCGACGAGAACCGCTACGTGACCCTCATTCTCAACACCGTGCTCGGCGGCGGGATGAGCTCGCGCCTCTTTCAGACGATCCGCGAAGAACGCGGGATGGTCTACTCCATCTATTCGGACCTCAATCCGTACCGTGACACCGGCACGCTGTGCATTTACGCCGGCACTTCAGTGGGTAAGGCTCTTGAAGTTGTCGACCTCATCCTGATCGAGTTGCGCAAGCTCAAGGAAACCACTCTGAGCGAAGAAGAGCTGACCCGGGCCAAAGATCAGGTCAAGGGAAACATCCTGATGGGCCTCGAAAGCTCGAACTCACGCATGGCGAATCTGGCGCGCCAGGAGATGTACTTCCAGCAATTCTTCACCGTGGAAGAGATCACTGCGCGCATCGACGCCGTGCAGGCAGAGCAGGTACAGACTATGGCCCAGCGCCTCTTCGATCCGAATCGCATCGCCATAACGCTGCTTGGTCGTCTGGATGGCGTCAAGCTTACGCGCAAGCAATTGGTGTGTTGAAACGCAGCCTCTAGCTGCTAGCTTTTAGCTCCTAGCTTTCGATTCGCACGTCGATATTCTTTCAACTTCTTCGGTCAGGTGGCCTCAGAATACGGCAGAGTATCGTGCCGGCCAAAGAAAAGCTGAAAGCTAGCGGCTAGAAGCTGGAGGCTGCCTTTCGAGCGTCCCATTTCCCTTCCGCGTCCATAAGTTGTAGCATTTTGTGGGGCGGTCCGGTGTACACGGCCGCGTCAGAGGCTTTGGATTCTCATGAAGGGCAAGTTCTCTCTCTTTAGTAGGCGTCGTGGCGCATGCCAGACGCGGCGGACGAATGGTTTTACGCTGATGGAGCTGCTGATCGTCATCTCCATCATCCTCATCCTGATGCTGGTAGCCATTCCCACCGCGGGCAAGATTCGCAAGCACGCCAACGAGCTCTCAGCCCAGAAGTCGCTGCAGACCATCGAGCAGGCAGAGTCGATGTATGAGTCCACCTACCCGACCAACGGGTTCGCGTGCAGCCTCACCGCTCTTGGCGGCGACCCCGGCACTGGGACGTCGAGCCCCACCGCAGCGGGCATGATCACCGGCGAACTCGCCACAGGCATCAAGTCGGGATACATCTTTACGATCACCAATTGCACGAAAGTGACCATCAACAACGGTGATCGCATCACCAGCTACACGGCCACGGCCGTTCCCGCTACCCCGGGCAAGACAGGCGACCGCGGCTTTTGCCTTGAGGCTGGCGGTTCCATGAAGGCCGACCCCGCAGGCGGCACCAATTGCACCCAGATGGTGCAATGAGGGAAGACAGGGAACAGAGGTCAGGGAACAGGGATCAGGCAGTTCGTCCCGCTGCTGCGATTTTCGATAGAGCCTTCGAGCAGAATGGCGGAATCAGCTCCTATCTCTTACTGTGCACGCTCCTGCTGCTTTCGCTCTCTACCGGAACAGGCATCTCTCTCGACGCCCAACAGCCACCGCCGTTGCGGGATGCTCACGCGGTAGCACAGCTGGTTGACAGCCACTACAACCGTCTCCATTCCCTGCGAGACAACTTTACCGAGAGCTACGAAGGGCTTGGCATGTCGCGCGCCGAGAGCGGCACACTGCTCCTGCTCAAGCCGGGCCGCATGCGCTGGGACTACACGACCCCCGCGGGCAAGCTGTTTCTCATCGATGGCAAATTCGCCTGGTTCTACGGGCGCGGTGCGACGCAGGTGCAGCGCATTCCCGCCACAAAGCTCGACGATCTGCGGTCGCCGCTCCGTTTTCTGCTTGGGCATACGCAGCTCGAGAAGGAGCTGACCGGCCTTCAACTCGCGTCCACTCCCACCGCCCCTGGTGAGTACACCCTTGTCGGACAACTCAAGGGGCAGGAGAACCGTGTGCGCAGCATCTCGCTCACTGTCGCGCCCTCAACAGGCGCCATCGTGGCAATCGATATCGAGGAGACCGATGGCGCCACAACACGCTTCACCTTTTCCGGCGAAGAGACAAATGTGGCGATTCCCGACAGCGCGTTCAAGTTCACGCCACCCGCTGGCGTTCCTGTCGTCGACGCGATTCCACCGGTGTGAGTAAAGCAGGGAACAGGGAATAGGGACCAGGGAATAGTTGTTCGTGCTCAACCGGAATTCTGAACGTTCCTGAAGCCACTGGAGGAGAGGGATGGTTATTGTGCAGTCTTTACCGGGAAACCGGTAGCCAATAGGTTTGTTCTGTTCCCTGTTCCCTGTTCCCTGTTCCCTGTTCCCTGTTCCCTGTTCCCTGTTCCCTGTTCCCTGTTCCCTGTTCCCTGTTCCCTGTTCCCTGTTCCCTGTTCCCTGTTCCCTGTTTCACTCGTACCTCAGCGCCTCGATCGGATCGAGGTTCGCGGCGCGGATTGCGGGAATCATGCCGCTGACCAGCCCCGTGATGATCAAGATCACTGTAGCCACGACGACCGACGTGGGCGAAATAAGAAGGCGGATGTCGGCGGATTCTGCATTCTTGGCCATGGCGCTGTAGAACGTAATACGGCCCACCAAGGCGGAGACCGCATAGGCCAGCGCAATGCCGGCCGCACCGCCAACCACGGTGATGGCGAGTGCCTCTGCGAGAAACTGGATGAGAATGTGGTGCCTTTGCGCACCGAGCGCTTTTTCAATCCCGATCTCGCGCGTGCGCTGTTGCACGGCCACGAGCATGATGTTCATCAGGCCGATTCCGGCGATGCCAAGTGTAAGAGCACCTACCAACGTGAGCAGAACCGACAATGCAATCGACAGAAGCCGAAATACTTTCACCTGGGTCATCAGGTTGGCCACGCCCATCGCGTTGTGATCGGAAGGGCGAAAGTGATGCGCGGCGGCCATGGTCTCGCGAAGGGCTTTCTCCACCAGTTCGTTATCGCCCCGATAGTCGAGCCAAATGCTGTCAAGGTAATGCGTGTCGATCAGGTCGCTCATGGTATTGAAGGGAATATAGATGTTTCGATTGCTGTCGTCGTTGTCGCCCTCCTGCATCTTGGGTTTCATGACCCCGATAACCGTAAAGATTTCGCCATTCAAACGGATGTTTTCCCCGAGCGCCCAGCCGCCCGAGAAAAGCTTGGTTTTGTTTTCTGATCCAAGGATGCATACATGGGCGCGCTGCTGGTCGTCGGCCCCATCGAAGAAACGGCCCTGCTCGAGGTTGAGCTTCCAGATCTCTTGATACGAAGGCCGGACCCCATTCACGTTCCAGGTGTAAGTGTGAAGGTCGTTCTGCACGGGAACACTTTTGGTTGCGTACGGCGAAATGTGCAGGATGCCGGGAACGCTGTTGGAGACGCGATCGACGTCATCGAGCGTGAAGCGCACGCGCACACCTGCCTTGTCGCCGCCGGCCTGCTCGCTGGTGCGGTTTCCCCAGAAGATGATGGTGTTGGTTCCAAACTTGGCAAAAATGGCTTCGATGGCATTGCTGAAACCCGCGCCATAGGCCACCAGCAGCACCACCGTGGCAATGCCCCACGCCATGCCGACCATGGTAATCGCCGTGCGGCGGCGGTTGTAGATCATCGCTTCCCACGCCTGGCCGAGAATATCTTTCAGCACGTTGCCTCCAAGTGGACAGTGAACAGTGCGCGTGACCAGTCACCCGCTGCTAGAGGTGTTCCCTGATCCCTGACCCCTGTTCCCTGCCTTTCTCACTCCCGCCGCAATGCCTCAATCGGATCCATCGCGGCCGCCTTACTCGCGGGATAGAGGCCGGCGACTACGCCGCAAAGCACAAGACAAACCAAAGCCATCGCGGCCGACCACGGCACCAGGCGCGGCGGATCGAATCCCGGAATCTTGCCCGTGAGCAATTCCTGCAAGATCCACATGCCACCCGCGGAAACGACAATGCCAATAATCCCACTTACCGCGGTCAGCAGCAGTCCCTCCCAGAAGAATTGAGCCAGGATCGCGCGTTTTGTAGCACCAATAGCCTTGAGCACACCGATCTCGCGAGTGCGCTCGGTGACGGAGACCAGCATGATGTTGATAATTCCCACCGCGCCGAGCGCCAGAGTCACAATGCCCACCCCACCGAGAAAGATATCCATGGCATTGAAGATCGCGCCAATCATGTGCTCTTCCTGAATGGTGTCCCACTCTTCGAAAGCGTCTTTGAGGGAGGGGTCGAAGCCGTGCCGTTCAGCGATGACACGATGCACAGCGGGGACAGCCGCAGTCGTATCGCCCTTGGTAGCGGGTTGATACTGGATGGAACTGAGGGCGTCGTGGGGAACGTTATCGCCCTTCATGGCGAAGAGTTCCTGCATCGTGGTAACCGGGATATAGACCTTTTGATTGTCGCCGTCGTTGTTGCCGCGGCTGATCGTCTCCACGCGACCGACTACGGTGAATCGGACGTCGTTGATGTTGATGGTCTCGCCCAGCATGGGCCGGCCTGGAAACAGAAGCATCGCGCTCTTATACCCGAGCACTACAACGCGGCGTCGATCCGCGAGATCTGCCTGATCGATAAAACGACCCTCGGCGATGGGGACAAACCGGACATCGGCATAATTTGGCTCAACACCCATGACCTGACCGGAGGAGTTGGCATAGGCGCTCACTTCATAAAGATCGTTGCGATTCAGGAAGCCGGTAACGGAACGCAATTCGGGAAGAGCTCGAAGGGCGGCCTCGTCGCCCGGGGTGAACTGGTATGGGCGCATCCCGGTGTGCTGATTCGCGAGCGCGGGGATGGTAGCGTTCCACATCATCACCACGTCGTTGCCAAAGGTCGCCAGCTGCCGGTGCTGGCCGCTGCGGAAACCTTCGCCAAGTCCGACCAGCACCAGGAGCGATCCCACTCCCCACGCAATACCGAACATGGTCAAAAAGCTGCGCAGCTTGTTGGCCGCAATGGCGCGGAAGACCTGACCGAGAGTGTCGGAAAAGTTCTGCATGACGGTTCGACTGGCCTCTTCAGGAAATGGTACTGCGCCTCAAACTGGTGCAGAATCAGGACCTGACCGCAAATACGCAATTTGAAAAGGCGCGGTTCCCTTGCTCACACCTGCGCCAAGTCCACAATCTGCCATGCTTACAATCATCAAGGATAGAGGCGAACCATGGAATCAGCTGCCAATCTGCCCCAGTCTGTGACGAACGCGTTTGTGCGTGCCATCAACCGCCAGGACTCGGATGCGCTGGCCGCCCTGATGACACCCGGCCACCGCTTTGTGGATTCCCTCGGCAACGTCGTCGAGGGGCGGGAGAACCTGCGCACGGCTTGGACCGGCTATTTCCAGATGGTTCCCGACTACACCCTGGCCATTGATGAAATCTATTCGAACGGGCCGGTCGTGATCTTGATGGGGATCGCCCAGGGCACCTATTCAAAGGATGGCAAACTGACGCAGACCAACGCCTGGCGCACGCCGCTCGCGGTGCGCGCCTTTGTGGAGGACGGCCTGGTCGCAGAATGGCGCGTCTACGCCGACAATGAGCCGATTCGGAAGCTGATGGCGAAAAGCGAATAGAAAAACGCTAAGCTAAAGCAGCTTCATTCCCGCTGTTTTCGATGCGTTCACATCACATGTGACCGTATGCCGGCAACCGGCCTGATGTCCGCTGCGTTCAATGAGGCAGTCGGTGAAGTCGCAATTCGCACGGGCAAACCGATCCAGCGCCATGCGAACGGCCGGTGCGCCTTCCATCACGAGGTTCTGTGCATCGAAGAGCCGCTCAATACAGATCAGCAGCTGTGCCTTCGGCATTCGATAATAGCTGCGGAGCACCCAAGCCATCTCCGCCAAAGAAACCATTGCGACGAATCCCGGCTCCTTTGCCGTGCATGCACGAATTGCAGCGTCCGCACGCTGCGCCTGGGCTCGGTCGTCGCGCACAATATAGCGGACGAGCACATTTGTATCGAGTCCAATCATGCCGCGCCGATCAATCCTCGAAGGTCAACTGGCCTGACCAGCCCTTGGCAATCACGTCGTTCATTTCTTCAATCGTCAAAGGCTTGCCGGTCCACTTCCACATGCCCCGCACATCCTGTATTGATCCGGTTTTGGCCTTCAGTTTGTACTCGCCATCCTCGCCCTTGATGAATTGGAGTTGGTCCCCGGTTTTCAGTCCGAGATCCTTCCGCACCTCGATGGGAATGGTGATTTGTCCTTTGGAAGTGAGCGACGCGGTTGCCATTGCATGCCCTCAACACGAGTATGCACTACATCCTTACTTGAGGTAAGGAATGAGTTCAAGTAGGCTATTTCTCGTAGCTGAAGAACCCGCGCCCCGACTTGCGTCCCAGCCATCCCGCGTCCACCATCCGCACCAGCAGCGGGCACGGGCGATACTTCGGGTCGCCGAAGCCCTCCTGCAACACGCGCAGAATATCGATGCAAACGTCCAGTCCAATAAAATCCGCAAGCGTCAAGGGGCCCATGGGGTGCGCCATGCCAAGCTTGAACACCTGATCGATTGCTTCCGGCGCCGCCACGCCCTCCATCACCGCAAACGCCGCCTCGTTGATCAGCGGCATCAAGACGCGATTCGAAACGAATCCCGGAGCGTCGCTCACCTCGATGGGCGTTTTTCCCACCAGCACCGAAAGCTCATATACCGTGGCATACGTCGAGTCACTAGTCGCAAGCCCACGCACGACCTCCACCAAAGCCATCACCGGCACGGGATTAAAAAAATGCATCCCGACGACCTGGGCCGGACGGCCCGTGAGCGCCGCAAGCCGCGTAATCGAAATCGAAGAAGTATTGCTGGCGAGAATGGCGCCCTCAGGCAGAATCTTATCGAGAGCGTGAAAAAGTTCGGCCTTCAAGTCGAAGCGCTCCGGCGCTGCCTCCACAACAAATTCAGCATGGCTCAGGGCTTCGCGGTCGACGATTGCTGTGATGCGGGCGAGCGCCGGTTCAACCTCCGCGGCGTCCAGCTTGCCTTTGGAGACCTCGCGGCCGAGGTTGGTCCGAATCTGGCCCAGGGCTCGATCCAGGAAGCGCCGTTCCACATCGCAGAGGAGCACCTGAAATCCCGACCGAGCAAAGACGTGCGCAATGCCGGAACCCATGGTCCCGGCGCCGATGACGGCTACAGTTTCAATGTCGACCACGGCTGCTCCCTCGTGTTCCGCACTGGGGAGTGTAACAGCCAAGCCGGTTTCCACTCTTC
This sequence comes from uncultured Acidobacteriaceae bacterium, assembly GCA_963745845.1. Classification (GTDB taxonomy): domain Bacteria; phylum Acidobacteriota; class Terriglobia; order Terriglobales; family Acidobacteriaceae; genus Telmatobacter. The sequence goes on from CAVUZE010000008.1 coordinate 3,588,634, forward strand.
TCCTGGGCTTATTGCCGTCTCACAACTGGCTATTCCTTTAGGTCTCGGATAGAGTACGAAACATGAATCAAGCCAGTCGCTTTCTCAACCAGCGAAAACGCGTCGTTGCTGCGGCGGTAATTCTGTTGACCTTCGCTGCCCTGTTCGCCGTGCATGCGCATGTTGCCGCGCAGAACCAATCCGGTTTTCCCGACGGATTCGATGCCGTGCAGGCAGCGCCGAACAGTCATCGCGTCCTGTTTGAGAATGCCTTTGTCAGGGTGTTGGAGGTTAAGGTGCCTCCGGGCACAAAGGAGCCGATGCATCACCACCGCTGGCCAAGCTTGTTTCTAGTTTGGGATGCAGGTGGCCGCACCGCGCACCAGAGGTATTATCGTCCCGACGGGACCGTCCACGACATGCCGAGCAGGGAAAGGCCCGCGACGGACGGTGCATGGCGTGTGACCTGGATGGAACCGGAGCCGATGCACTCCATCGAGAATGCGGAGACACCCGAAAGCGCGCTAACGCTGCCGAATAGACCGCCGACAGTGCGCGTCGAACTCAAGTTTCTTAAGTAAAGCTCCGCGGCAGCCGCTTCAATTCCGGACCTAATTTCCGCTGTTGGCGACCGGATCCATGTGCATGCGTTCGGTCAGCGTCAGCATCAGCACATCACCGGAATCGAGGTGTGCCTGCGGATGACTTACGAGCAGATGCGTCGTCACGATCCCCGCGCCAACGAGACTGCCGGCCAGTGCGCCCACCGGTCCGCCAAGATAAGCTCCCGCTACGGCGCCCACGCCTACCGCGCCGCCATATTCAATGCCTGCGCGCAGCTTGCGCGAATCGGCAGAGATCGTGCCTTCATTATCGACGCGCGTGTGCGTGCCTGGGGCGGTCGCGACGATTGCGTGCAGCCGGAAGCTCCCGCCGTTAGGCAGCGTAACCGTTTCCGGCTTAAGCATCAATGTGCCGTGTCCGCCAAAGTGGCCCGTTGAAACCCCGACCACCTTGCCGGTGATCTCGGCGCCCGCAGGGATCACGACATTACCGCCGGCGAGGACATCGGAGGCGACGCGGGTCCGGAAGGTCTGGCCCTGTTCCGTAAATGCGCTCGACAGGTCGTTGAGCAGCCGGACGCGAATCATTGTCCCTTCGCGAATTTCTCCTGGGCCAAGCGGTGCGGGATGCACGATGTCTGCATCGGGATCGGAAAGCGCCGCCCCGGTTGTCAGATCCGCGGGCAGAGCGCCCGAAGCGGGCAAGGCGGCGACGCCCTTGGCCGAACCCGTTGTCACGGCCGCCGGAGGCACAACCGCCTGCGGGGCTACCGCGCTTGGTTGGCTGGCCGCATCGGGCGGCGTCGTCATCGGATGGCCGGCCGGTGGCTTGGCCTGAGGCTGATCGCCAGAGTCTGTGATGATCGAATCGTCAGGGGGAGGGTTGGAGGTTCCCTGATAGGGACTGTTTTGACTTGATTCCTGTGCCAGTAGACTCGCAGTGGCGACAGCAACAAACGCGATGACGAGAGCAGGCCGATTCATCCAGATCTCCTTCTCGTAAACAGGACTTCCCTTTTGGTTAGACCCCGCTCACAACGAAAAGTTCTTCTGTGAACTTTGCGCGAGCCAGATACCGCAGAATTCACCTGATCTGATGCTACAGGTGTTCCCGAAGACATCGAATCATCGCACGGAGCAGGTGCCTCGGACGGCACGAATCAATTCATGCACCTGTCACACTCCCTGGGGTCGCGGTTGCGAACTGCGCTGCTGTGACGCCTGCCACAAATCCCGCCGCATCACCGTTTGTTAGAATCCATACGGATACATCTCGCATTTTTCCGGCATTTCCAGGATCGTTAACCCTCCTTGAATTCTTGCGACCTCGCCGCCTGGTGATTGCGCACGCGCGGATGAATCGATGATGGAAATGTGTGGAAACGGGACGGGGAGGAAACTCTTGACCATGGAGGGGCTTCTGAAAACGATTCAGAGCGCCGCCGGTGAAGTCCTTGCCGTGGATCGTCGTCCCAAACTGAACGACCGGCTGCTGCACCGCATTGTGAGGACGGATATGACTGAAATCGTTGCCATTCGCGCGCGCGAAGTTCTTGACTCGCGCGGCAATCCTACTGTCGAAGCTGATGTCATTCTTGAAAGCGGCGCATTGGGCCGCGCAATTGTTCCTTCCGGCGCTTCTACCGGCGAGCACGAGGCGGTGGAGTTGCGCGACGGCGACAAAAGCCATTTCCAGGGCAAGGGCGTTTTGCAGGCTGTAGCCAATGTTGAAACTGTGATTGCGCCGGAGCTCGAAGGCATGGACGCGGGCAATCAACGGCTCATCGACCAGACCATGATTGCTCTCGACGGAACGCCGAACAAGAGCAAGCTGGGCGCAAATGCGATTCTCGCTGTCTCCATGGCCGCGACCCGTGCCGTTGCGCAGACACTGGAGATTCCTCTCTATCGCTATCTCGGCGGCATCAATGCCTCCATTTTGCCCACGCCGATGCTCAATGTGCTCAACGGAGGCGCGCACGCCGACTCGAATGTCGACTTCCAGGAATTCATGATTATGCCCGTGGGCGCCGAACGCTTTGCAGACGCACTCCGCTGGGCCGCGGAGACCTTCCACACCCTGAAGAGCGTGTTGAAGAAGAAGGGCTACAACACCGCTGTCGGCGACGAGGGAGGATTCGCTCCTTCGCTCAAGTCCAACAGCGAAGCCATCGAGTTGATTCTCGAAGCCATCGAGCAGGCCGGCTACAAACCCGGCGAGCAGATCGCGATCGCACTGGATCCGGCGTCGAGCGAATTCTACGATAAGGATAAAAACAAGTACGTCTTCAAGAAGAGCGACAAGCGCGAGCTGTCGAGCGAAGAGATGGTCGCCTTCTACGACAACTGGATCCGGCAGTACCCCATTGTTTCTCTCGAAGACGGTCTGGCAGAGGACGATTGGGAAGGCTGGAAGATCCTCACCGACAAACTGGGCAGCCGCATTCAGCTCGTCGGCGACGACATCTTCGTCACCAACGTGAAGCGCCTGCAGCGCGGCATTGAAGAGGGCGTCGGCAACTCAATCCTGATCAAGGTAAACCAGATCGGCACCGTCACGGAGACGCTTGACTGCATCGAGCTCGGCCGTCGCTATGGCTACACGTCGGTCATGTCGCACCGCTCGGGCGAATCGGAAGACACCTTCATCGCCGACCTGGCTGTCGCTACCGGCGTCGGCCAGATCAAGACAGGCTCGGTCAGCCGCACGGATCGCATTGCCAAATATAACCAGCTGCTCCGCATTGAAGAAGAATTGGGCGCGGGCGCGGTGTTTCTTGGACTTGAAGCCTTGAACTACGACGAAGAAGAATAGCGGCATTCGCCATTCGAACCAATTCAAAGGAGGGGGCGTTGGTCCCCTCCGTTTGCATGCGCGTCCCCGTGTTCAGCAAATGTCGCAGGCAATCCCCGATGACAACCGTAAGCTACTTTGAAATCGTGCCCACAAGATTGAGGTCGATCGCGACATCGTTATCCGCTTTCCAAATCAGAAAGCTTGGATTCTTGAGCCCCCACTGGACATACGGCACCACAAAATGAGCCTTGGCCGTTGCGCTGGCGGCCTCAAGATGTACCTGCAAGGGGACGGTGATTTCGTGAGGCGTGCCCAGCAGCGTGAAGACTCCGGTTACCTGGAGGTTCGAGTCCCCTGAAGGAGCGAGGGTGCCGGTGTAGGCCTTCGGCTCAAAAGAAACCGTTGCGTGCTGTTCGACCTCCAGGATGTCCTTGTACATCTTCTTGTCGCGACTGCCATTGCCGGTCTTGCCGCTGCCGGCGAGGACAACCACCGAACCCGACATGTTGGGAGTGCCGCGGTCAAATTCAATCGATCCGGATTGCGCGTGAAAAGTGCCGTTGACAACCTCGTGGGTTGTATTGAGCGTCATCTTGACCTCGCTGGCATCGGGATTGACGACGAAGGTCTGATGCTGCGCGAGCGCGGCTGGCGCGAGCAGGCCAGCGAAAGCGAAGACTTCGAAAGATTTCATTGCATCTCTCCTAAGAGGTTGGGACCAATGCGTGAGGATCGGCTCCAAAGCGCGGCCTTCGCAATGAGGCGTCGAGCTGTTGCTTTTGGCATTGTTCGGTTCAGGTGGCGACTGCATGGGTTGCAGCAACGCCTTGCTGGGCGACGCGTGTCAGTCTTGCCGTCACGCGCATCACGCCGGGCCAGACCCTGAGACAAAACGGCAATAACGCGCGCGCGAGCGAGTTGTTCAAGCCATCGGCGGCGAACTCGGCAAGGCGCATCTGGGCCAGCAGTGCGGACCGCAGTTTAGCCTGGAAGACTGGTGCCGGCTCGGCCGCAAGATACGCAGCGGCAGCACAACGTGCAGTAAACAGCGCGATGGATATGCCATCTCCGGTGAACGAGGGGATGACGGCTGCCTGGTCGCCGATGCAGTAGAACCCGTTCTCCGTTGTGCGGCGAATGTAACCATACGGGATATGAGTGATGGCGATCGGCTTGGCGAGCAACGGCTCCGCACCGGCAAGCCTCATCGCGAGGTGTGGACAGTCCTGCTGCATCTTCGCGAGGAAGTTCTCCCAGCGATAGCCCACACGTGCGAGATACCGCTGTTGCACCACGCAGCAGAGGTTTGCAATGCTGCCCTCAACCGGCTGGATACCGCCATAGCCTCCGGGATAGAGCATCAGCTCCGAAGCGTGCGCCAGCTCGGCGGCCTGCCCATGCGTCAGGCGAAAATACATCTTGAAGGCGACCCATCGCTGCGGGTCATCGGGACGCGTGTACCCGCGGAGATCGTGCTTACCGGTGGCGAGAAAGACCGTTGGAGCTTCACGTGCAGTGCCGTCGTCGAGCGTAACCTGCCAGAAGTTGCTTGCCTTGCGGAAGAGCGCCTGCACACTGCGACCGCGCTCCACGCGAACTCCTGCGGCGATGGCTTCGGCGATAAGCGCCGTATCAAGCGACTTGCGCGTGAGCGAGGCCGCGGGAAAAGGCAAAGGAGCTTCCGCGGCTCGCCTCGCAGCGGCGAGTCGAACGTAGTCGATGGGCACGGCGCCAAGCGAGGCCACGTCGATGCCGAGAGCGTGCAGGTCTTCAAGGGCCTCACCGCTTAGGAACTCACCGCAAACCTTATGCCGTGGTGTAGGCTCGCGCTCGATCAGCGTAACGCCTCGTCCCTTGCGGGCGAGTGCGATCGCAGCCGCACAACCCGCCACTCCACCACCGAGGATGAGAGCTTCGTCTTCGTAAGGAATCCGATTCAGATGGGAGGTTGTAACTGGAATCTCCTTTGTCGGATCCGATCCGCTCGAATTGTACTGCTCGTTGAAGCGGTGTTGCATGACGAATGCTTCATGTCGCTAGGCTCGCAATCGGAAATCCAAAGCTCGGGAACAAGGGTTTGACGGGGTGCAAGAGCGAATTGTGAGCGCGCCCACTCAGCCGCGGCGCGTAGTGAGTTCGCGCCAGTTGAGGCCGAGGTCGACAAGAAGAAGAGAAGCCAGCGTGAAGGCGATGACGCCGACGGCGGAAAGTGAGTCCCCAAGATGGCTCCAGTAGCGGGGCCAGAGATTGAGTACGCGGCTCGAGACGAAGGTAAACGTGACGGCATAGGACCGAGCCATCCACTGGCGATGCTGGACGATTTGGCGGTTGCGCGCGGTGAGGAAAGCAGCGGTAGTGCAAACCATCCACGCGGCTGCCTGCATCGAGGTTCCTGGCAAACCGGGGCGGCCGGCGGCGAGGGCGATCCCGGTGAAAGAGCCTACAAACACGCAGATCACGTAGACGCGGCCCAGCACGCGATGGATCTTCAGGTGACGCTGCCGAAAACGCGAAGAGAACTGCAGCGGTCCGGCCACCAGAGCGATGATGCCGGAGAGTGTATGCGGAATAAGGAGCTGGCGGTCCGCGATGACCTGCAGACGGTAGGCGTGGTACATGGGGTAATCGGTAACGAGAAGAACTTCCGAAGTGATGAAGACAAACAGCGTAACAAGACCAAGCGAGATCCAGAGAACGGTTTTGAGTCTCGAACGGCCGGTGCTCGGCGCGAGCAGGGTGGGAGATGCCATTAATTCGCCTCTTAGATGAATAGACGCATTGAGGGGTGCGACGTGCGCGAGGGGTGCGAGAACCTCATGTTGATAGCGTCTCATAACCGCTTCTGTGAGGCACGAGTTGCGGATTCGGGAGTTCGAGGCAGATATCGCTTCGGGCCGGCTTCCACGTAGAGATCGCCTCGTTGATCCTCTTGCCCAACATCGGTGCCAGCGCGCACAACGGCGTTCGCTGGTCCGCCATTTATCCTTCCAATAGGACACTTCCTTCAAAACCGAGGTATCTTCTTCGTGCCCAAACATCCTCTCGTTCTCACCATCCTCGACGGATGGGGCTATCGCGCCGAAACCGCCAACAACGCCATTGCTCTCGCCCGCAAGCCCGCATACGACAAGCTTCTGCGCGAGTTTCCCAACACCCTGATTCGTGCTTCGGAGCATTTCGTCGGACTCCCCGACGGCCAGATGGGCAATAGCGAAGTCGGTCACCTGAACATCGGCGCCGGGCGTATCGTGCAGATGGACATCACGCGCATCGATGCCTTGATCGCTTCCGGCGAGTTTCGCAAAAACCCCGAGATCGTGAAGGCGATGCAGCGCGCGCGCGAAGCCGGTCGGCAGCTGCATCTCTTCGGCCTCGTCTCCGACGGCGGCGTGCACTCGCACCAGGAGCATCTTTATGCCCTGCTCCGCACCGCGAAGGAATACGGCCTCGAGCGCGTCTTCGTGCACGCATTCATGGACGGACGCGACACCGGGCCCACATCGGGTGCGGGCTATATTGCCGCGCTCCAGCAGAAGATGCGCGAATACGGCGTCGGCAAGGTGGCCAGCATCAACGGCCGATACTATGCCATGGACCGCGACAAGCGCTGGGAGCGCGAGCGCAAGGCGTTCGACGCCATGGTAGTCGGTAAAGCCGAGGGCGGTGCGCATACCGACCCTGTGGCCCGCATCAAGGAAAGCTACAACAACGGCGTCACGGATGAATTTCTCATTCCATTTGTTGTTGTCGATGGCGCAGGCAAGGCAGTGGGCCAGATTCGGGACGAAGACGTGTGCCTCAACTTCAACTTCCGCGCCGACCGCGCCCGCCAGATCACTCGCGTGCTCGCGCGCGAAAGCGGCCTGAACAAGAAAGGCGGACGGGATCTCGAAGGATGGGAGTCGCTTGACGAGACAATTCCCCGCACAGAGATTCCCAAAAATCTCCATTATGTGTGCATGACGCAGTACGACAAGCTCTATGAGCTTCCGCTGGTGATTCTGCCGGAATCCATGGATAACATCCTTGCGAATGTCCTTGCGCTGCATCATCTGCGCAACCTGCGCGTGGCCGAGACTGAAAAATTCGCACACGTCACCTACTTCTTCAATGGCGGCATCGAGACGCCTTTCCCCGGCGAGGACCGCATCTTAATCCCATCGCTCAAAGTCGCGACATACGACCTTGCTCCGGAGATGAAGGCAGAAGCCATCGGCGACACCATCGTTAAAGCCGTCAACGACACCGCGTTTGACCTCATCGTCGCCAACTTTGCCAACGCCGACATGGTCGGCCATTCGGGCAAACTCGAGCCGACCATCAAAGCCTGCGAAGCCGTGGACGCGCAGCTCGGCCGCATTTACAAGGCCATCAAGGAAACGAATGGAAGCTGGCTCATCACGGCAGATCACGGCAACGCCGAAATGATGGTCGATCCGGTCACAGGCGGCCCACACACGGCGCACACCACCAACCCGGTGCCCTTCATCTATGTCAGCGAGGAAGCGAGCAGCTACCGCCTGCGCACGGATGGATCGCTGCGCGACATCTCGCCCACGTTGCTGGCAATTCTCAAATTGGACGAGCCGAAACAAATGACCGGCGGCGATCTGCGCGTTCCCCTCGGAAAGTAGTTTTGGGGCAAAGTCCAAAGAGTGAATGCACCGGCAAACGCAAAAGGCCTCCACTTTAGGAGGCCTTTTCGCATCAGAATGAAACTCTCGTCTACCGTAGGCGCAAGCTCTTCAGTGCATCCGGCAAGCGATCTTCAAGCAACCTCGCCCGCTCTGCGGCAATGCCGCTGAGATAGGTCGGAGCCGGGGTGGCCATCATGACCAGGGCGAACGCGATCACCGAGAAACAAACACCTGCAATGGCTGCCGACACCAGCATATGGTACATGTCAAACATGTCAAGACCCAGGATATTGACCGCAACATGCTCCAGAGGCTTGATGTGCATCAGCACTGCCAGAGCAAAGACCGAGAAGAACACAGACAAGGCGGTCAAAACAGACAGGGTTACATCCAAGCTGCGGTGGAATTTCTGCCGCGCACTGCACCGGCTGCATTCTGCCAGGTGGTGCTCGTAGTCCTTGCGCATCTCCGGAGAAATACCGGAAATGTCGTATCGCCAGCTAGCCAGAATTGCGCCCACAACGGGGTCATTGCATCGATTTCTTACCATGTTGTTTAGACTCACTTTGCTCTTCGGTTCGTCCAAATTCTGTGATCAAGCGCACCGCATGTGGCAAAGGGCAGCGCGTATCTCTTGGATGCTTCACCACCAGGGCTTGATTCCGATGGCACCCAATCTGCACTGCTTTTTAGGACTCCGCTCATCCGTCCGGCCGTTATTCTCCAGCCACGAGAGCGAAGACATCCTAACCCCTATTGTAGCCGAAAATGCCTAAAAACAAACAGGTAAGAGCGGTGCGTGTTGTTCGGCAAGCAACAGCCGATTGGCTAGAAGGCTGGCTCGGCCATTCAGAGCGCGCTCGGCCGAAACCCTCGCTAATTCAGGAAGGTTATTACTTTCAGAGAGATGCCCGAGGATCACGTAAGTCGCCTGGCCGTCGTACTCCTCTTCAAGAAATTGCCCTGCCGCCTCATTCGAAAGGTGTCCCACCCGCGATAACACTCTCTGCTTCACCGACCACGGATACGGTCCGTCGCGCAGCATTTCCAGGTCGTGATTCGATTCAAGAAGCAATAAATCCAGTTGCTTCAGTTGCATTTTGACGTTTGGCGTAATGTAGCCAAGGTCGGTGGCAATGGCCATTCTTATGCCTTCGGTCTGAAAGACGAACCCCACCGGATCGACCGCATCGTGCGGGATCGTAAAAGGGCTCACGGCGATATCGCCGATCTGCAGGGGCTGGCCGGCCTGGAAGTATTCGACCGATGGAAGCCATGTCGGATCTTTGGGCGGATCCCTTTCCGGATTGGCAGCGGAAGTCTCTGAGGTTGCAGTTTCCGCGCTCGCCGTGATGGTCTCTGCTTCCAATTCCATCGCAGAATCACCCTCGTCCGGCTCCCCTTCATTGGGCTCGCTTTCCGCCTGACGGGCCGCAGCCTGCTTGCGGCATTGCTCCAGCCACTGGGCATAGGTCATTTGCCGGCGCGGCGTCAGCCAGCGCATCCAGGCGCGGTGCGTCCCCTCGGTGAAATAGACCGGTATGCCGAGCTTGCGGGCCGTCACAGCGAGGCCGTTGACGTGGTCCTGATGTTCGTGGGTAATGAGGATCGCGTCCAGCGTGGCTGGATCTTCGCCGGCCAGCTTCATGCGGCGGAAAAGCTCGCGGCAGCTGAGTCCCGCGTCCACCAAAATCCGGGTGCGCCCGCCTGACACCACTGTGCAATTCCCTTTCGAACCTGACGCCAGCACAGTGAATCGGACCATTCTGTGAGAATACCGCTTGGGGCTGTGCAACATCGAGAGCGATGTTAACTCCGCGGGAACCGCGTGCTGAATCGGAACTGCTTTGAACAGACAAGAAAAAGCTGGTCGGCGCCCCAAAAGGGCGGATATGCTGGGCACACGATGCAGATCCCTTCGATTCCGGCCAGAATCGCCTGTTTCTTCACACTTGCCGCGCTCTCCGTCGCAGAGTCAAACCTGTTGCACGCCGCAGACAAAGCTACGCCCCCCGTCACTGCACCTTCAGTCGCAACGGACTGGGACCGGCAGGCCGCGGCGCGGTATCTCGACAGCCGCGAGGTGTGGTGGCAAAGCTGGGATCGCGCCCAAAAGGATCACGGAACGTATTGCATCTCCTGCCACACCCAGGCGCCGTTCGCACTGGCCCGCCCACTGCTTCACACCGAGATCGGCGAAAACCCCACCGCTGCGGAAACAGCCATGGTGGCAAGCGTCGAAAAGCGCGTACGCCTGTGGAAGGACGTGCTTCCGTTTTACAGCGACGCGGTCTACGGCGCAGGGAAGGAAGTTGAATCGCGCAACGCCGAAGCGGTACTGAATGCCGTGATCCTGGCCAGCTACGACGCGCCTCGAAGGCATTTGCGCGATGTCACTCGTCTCGCATTCGACAATGCCTGGGCCCTGCAATCGAAGACTGGACCCAACGCCGGCGCGTGGGTCTGGCAAAACTTCGACTACACGCCGTGGGAGTCAAAGGAGTCGGAGTACTATTGGGCTGCGATGCTGGCCGAAGTGGTTGCGAATGCTCCCGACAACTACGGCAGCGACCCGGAGATCGTCGGGAATCTTGCCGCACTGCGCGTCTATTTGCGAAGCCACTACAACCAACAACCTCTGCTCAACAAGATTGTGGTCCTGTGGGCCTCCGCGCAATTCACCGGCCTTCTCAATCCAACCGAGCGCAAATCTCTCATCGACGCGATCTACAGCCACCAGCGCGATGACGGCGGTTGGAGTTTGACTGACCTGGGAACCTGGCAGCGACGCGACAAAACGCCGCTTGAGACCCGGTCCGATGGATACGCAACGGGTATCGCAGTCCTGGCGCTCGAAGAAAACCGCATCTCCAGCTCGTATGTGAGACGTGGCTACGACTGGCTGCTTGCAAACCAGGACAAGACGACCGGCGCGTGGCCTGCCTGGTCGCTCAACAAGAACCGCGATCCCCAATCGAATGTCGGCCAATTTATGAGCGATGCTGCGACCGGATACGCGGTGTTGGCGCTGACAGCAAAGCATTAGCTGCGAAACGCCAGGTGTTTGCCGCCTGATCCTGCACAAAAACGGGTGCCCCAGGTCTCGGGGTCTCCGCGAACAGGTCTTCGTTCGTGCGGTGGAGACCTCGCCTTTCACCGGGGCCCCCAGCGACAGGTCTTCGTCGCTGGGGTGGTTTGAGACCTGGGATAGCACGAACTCAACATACGAAGTTAACCGGGCAGGACCCGGCTGCCAAGCGCCAATAGGCTCACGTCGCCCCTGGAATGCTCGTCGGGATTTCGATCGACACAACCGTTCCTCGGCCCGGATTGCTGACCACACTAAACCGCGCCTGGTTGCCGTAGAGAACTTCCAGCCGTTCCTGCACGTTCTTGATGCCTATGCCGTTGCCGGTGCGCTGCAGCGCCGATTGCGGCCGGTTGCCGATGCCCACACCATCGTCTGCCACTTCAATGCGAACCCGGTCACCTTCGAGCTTGCTGCGCAGCGTCACCGTTCCCCCGTTGATCCTTGGCTCGAGCCCGTGCTTGATGCTGTTTTCAATGAGCGGCTGAAGCAATATGCTGGGCACCAGGATCTCCAGCGTGCGCGGGTCGATTTCTTTCTCGACGCGGAGTTTGTCGGCGCCAAAGCGCACCACTTCTATGTCGAGATAGTCGTCGGTAAAATGCAGCTCATCGCTGAAGGGCACAAAAGTGTCGTGATCCTTGAGCAGCGCACGCAGAATATTCGCCAGTTTCACCGTCATCTCACGGGCCAGCTCCGGCTTCACGCGCACCAGCGAAGCGATGGAGTTGAGGGTGTTGAACAGGAAGTGAGGATTGATCTGCCGCTGCAGCGCATCGAGGCGGGCTTCAAGCAGTAATCGTTTCTGCTCTTCGAATTTGATCTCCAATCGAAGAGCATTCCACACCTTGATCGCAATCCCCACCACGATCGGGGCCGTGAACCACACCAGAACCTGCAACCAAATCTCAGACGCAAGCAGAGCAAACAGGCGACGGGGAAACTCGTGCGCCAGCCAGTCGCGGCATGCCTCGGCGGCAACAATCAAAAACAGCATCAGGAACTGGCGATCGATGCGCGGCCTGCGCAAGATGCGCCGCACCCAGCGATACAGGCTGAGATCGATAAACGGCGTAAACGACCAAATCTCTTCCGCCTCGACAGACTGACCGAGAACCCCGGCAAGAAGCCCGAGCACGGCGTTGAACGGCAACGCCAGATACTCACCGTGATGAAGCGCCGGTACGGACAACACGATGCCGCTGAGCACGGCCCAGCCCGGCCCAAGAAGAAGACCGAGCAGGATAATCGTTTCAAACGAAATGTCGGCGGCCAGAAAATTGGGAACCGCGGTGCGGATCCAGACGCCGATCGTGAGGGGAACCAGAAAAAATGCCAAAAGGGCGAGCGTCTGACGAGGCCGGCGATTTTCCGCGAAGAACAGGCGCCGAAACGTGCTGCCCCGCGCCAATACGCTGGCAACCGAGGCTACGACGCCCAGCTTCACCAGAAGCGTAATCAGAATCAGCCTGTCGGTCACCCCACCAATGTATCGTGTCGGCGACGGAGGCATCTAATTCTCAGCGCGCCCTGGAGGCCGTTGAGTGACGGCAGTTTAGCGTGCCGCGGCTCACGCGGCCGCGCTCAAATCCGAGCAACGTAAAATAGAGCCATGGCATTCGAAAGCGTGAAGAAGATCGCCGAAGCGGAGTTTCCCACCCGTTGGGGTGAGTTCCGCATCATGGGCTTTGAAGGCGTGTTGCCTGCGCCGCGCCCCTGCTGCGAACACGGCGAAAAGTCGGGCAGGAAAACCGAGGGGCTCGTCGCGCTGGTCATGGGCGACATTCATACCGCGCCTCCCCTGGTCCGCATTCACTCGCAGTGCCTCACAGGCGACGTCTTCGGCTCGCTCCGCTGCGACTGCCGTCTTCAGTTGGAACTGGCGCTGACCAAAATCGCCGAAGTGGGCGCGGGCATTCTGCTCTATGAGCAGCAGGAGGGCCGCGGCATTGGCCTGATGGCCAAATTGAAAGCCTATGAGTTGCAGGATCACGGACTCGATACCGTGGAAGCAAACGTCGAACTCGGCTATGCAGCGGATTGCCGCGAGTACGAGTTGCCTGCCGAAGTCCTCAAGCAACTCGGCGTTACCCAGGTTCGCTTGATCACCAACAATCCTGAGAAAGTTGCCGCGCTTGAGTCGGCGGGAATCGCTGTCACCGAGCGAATCTCAGCGGAAGTGGAACCGCAGGAGAGCTTCGAGCGCTATCTGAAGACCAAGCACGAAAAGATGGGACACATCTTCGATCGCATCGAGACCGATTCGTTGCTTTGATCGGCGCTGGCGACGCATCGCTCGCTGCGGCCGCCATGATCCGCGACGCGCAACGGGCGATGCTGTTCGTCATGCTCGGAACCCGGTCTACGGATAGATGCCGCGGATCTTCACAGCTTCCGCTACGCGGCCGACTCCCAGCATATTTGCCGCAATGCGCATCGGGACGTTCCGCTCCTCGTGAATCTTCAGTACGTCGCGGAATGCCCCCTTCATCACGCGTTCCAAGCGGTTATAGACATCGTCTGCCTCCCAGAACAGGTGCTGCTCATCCTGCACCCATTCGAAGTAGGAAACGGTCACGCCGCCCGCGTTGCACAGAATGTCCGGAATCAGGAACACACCTTTGCGCTCAAGGATTCTGTCTCCCGCAGGCGTCACCGGTCCGTTCGCCGCTTCGGCAACAATCCTCGCACGCACGCTTTCGGCATTCCCTCCGTGGACTGCGTTCTCCAATGCTGCGGGAACCAGAATGTCACAATCCAATGCCAGCAACTCCTCGGGATTGATGTTCTCCGCCTCCGGGAATCCTTCCACCTTCCCGGTGAGTGCCTTGAGATGAATCAGGCTTGTGATATCGAGGCCATGCGGATTGTAGATGCAACCCGTCGAATCGCTCACCGCGATAACTTTGGCGCCCGCTTCATGCAGCAATTGCGCTGCAATTGAACCGGCGTTGCCAAAACCCTGCACCGCAACCGTAGCACCCTTCAAGGGCATGCGCAGATGGTCGCAGGCACACTCGATCGTATTGAAAACGCCGCGGCCCGTAGCTTCGTTGCGGCCGAGCGACCCGCCAAGGCAGATCGGCTTGCCCGTTACGACACCCGGAATGGGATACCCCTTGGTCATGCTGTATGTGTCCATGATCCATGCCATCGTCTGCGAGTTCGTATACACATCCGGCGCGGGAATGTCCTGCTCTGGTCCGATCAGCGGGAGAATTGCACTGGTATAGCGGCGCGTCATGCGCTCGAGTTCGCCTTGCGACATGTGCTTGGGATCGCAGGTGACGCCTCCCTTTGCGCCGCCGAAAGGAATATTGACGACCGCGCACTTCCATGTCATCCATGTGGCCAGCGCCTTTACCTCGTCGAGAGTGACCCCCGGATGGTAGCGGATGCCGCCCTTCGCCGGCCCGCGTACCGAGCTGTGTTGCACGCGATACGCCTCGAAGCGATGGATGTGCCCGTCGTCCATGCGCACTGGCACAGTCACCGTGAGCACGCGCTCCGGATACTTGATCATTTCCCGTGTATCGCTGTTGAGTTCCAGCGCATTTGCCGCCGCATCGAAGTTCTCGAGAGCAACGTCATATGCGTTGCCTGTGATCTTCGTCGTGAGCATTCTTTCACCCTCCTTGCATGAACCTGCGCGGACGGGTTTCCTGGTGGCGTCTTCTCAAATAACGTTCATCCCCGCCAGCGAAACCGCGTTCGCCTCCGGTTCCTGCTGTGGCCGGTAGATAGGAACCAGCCACTTTCGATAGCGTTCCAGGTGTCCTCGCGTCGCGTCGAAGTACAACTGCTGTACTTCGCGTGTGATCGCGCCGATTTCCCCTTGTTGCACCGGCCGATGATCCACGCGGACCACCGGCGCTATGCCGACAGCCGTGCCTGTAAGAAATAATTCATCGCATATATAGAGTTCGCTGCGGTCGATCGCCCGCTCGATCGTTTCCAGTCCCAGTTCCCACCGAGCAAGTTGCATGACAATGTCGCGCGTAATGCCTTCGAGCACATTCTCGGTCACCGGCGGCGTGATCAACGTTCCTTTACGCACCATGAAGATGTTGCAGGTTGCCCCCTCGGCCACATGACCGCTCTCATTCAGCAGGATAGCTTCATCAAATCCGTTCTGGCGGGCCTCGTCGCTGGCCAATGCGCTGTTCACATAGGCTCCGCAAATCTTCGCGCGCGCGGGGATCGCATTGTCCTCGATGCGCCGCCATGAACTCACGCCTGCATGAATTCCCTTCTCCGCGTGCAGATAATCGCCGAACGGCAACGCAACAATGGCAAACGCATCCTGATTGTCGGGGCTCACACCGATTCGTTCCGCAGACTTGTAGGCCAGCGGTCGAATATACACGTTGGTCCTGAGTCCATTGCGTCGCATCAGTTCGACGGTGATCGCGCAGAGCGTTTCCGGCGGCGCGGGTACATCAATGCGCAGGATGCCGCAGTTCTGCTTCCATCTCTCGAAGTGCTCCATGGGACGAAGCACAAACAGTTGCTGCGCGTCTTCATCCCAATGGGCCCTGATGCCTTCAAACACGCCTGTTCCGTAGTGAAGCGCGTGGGTCAGGATTCCCAACCGCGCTTCACATAGCGGCATGTACTCGCCGGCGAAATAGACAATCAGGTTCGGGTCCGCCTCAGCCTTCACGGCACACCTCCTGTTGCGACTCGCGATAAAGCTCCCGGCCCCTTGCGAGCGCACGATGATCCAACTGCATCCAGCGCGGGCTGCTCACCAGGCGGCGCAACGCAGCGTCAATGCTGGCCTGCGGCAGGGCGTCCGTGATTTCGAGCAGCGCGCCCAGCATCACCATGTTCGCCGCCCGCGCATCGCCCAGTTCATCGGCGATCCGTGTGAAGGGCAGCGCCAGCACATGTACATCTGGACGCGCACACTCCTCCGGGAATGAATCGCCGTTGTAGATCACCCATCCGCCCGGCTGAACCTGTGCGTCAAATTTCCTCAGCGATGGTTCGTTCATCGCCACAAGGACATTGGGGGATGACACGAGAGGCGAATCAATCGGCTCGCACGAAATCCGCACGTGACAATTCGACGTGCCCGAGCGCATCTCCGGCCCGTAGGAGGGCAGCCAGGAGACTTCTAGACCCGCATCGAGTCCAGCCTCGGCCAGCACTTCTCCCATCAGAAGCACACCCTGACCGCCGAATCCTGCCACCCGCACGTGCAGATCAGGATTTGGGCAAGTGGTCCGTGCCGTGAGCGCTGGTTCTTGCGGCCCTTCCATTTCGAGACCAAGAATTTGCGGAATCTTTTCAAGCGATGGCGCCAGGGCCCCCGGCGCGCGTGGTTCTGCGTCTTTGGTTCGGTCACGGAAGACGCCGAGAGGATAGGTCTTCTCCATCACATCGCGCACCCAATGCTGCGCATCGACCGGGGTCATCTTCCAGATTGTTGGGCAAGGCGCGAGCACTTCGATCAGCGAGAAGCCCAGCCCGCGCACCTGGTTCTCGACCGCCCGCCGGATCGACCGCGCGGCATTCGCAATCTGCTTGTTGTCGCCGAGGCCAACTCGTTCGATGTAGACGGGAGCTTCGAGCGTCGCCAGCAGCTCGCTCACGTGCAGCGGATAACCTTCATTCATCGCGCTGCGGCCCCTTGGCGTGGTCGTGCTTTTCTGGCCGATGAGTGTGGTGGGCGCGAATTGACCGCCCGTCATGCTGTAGATGGCATTGTTGACGAAGATCACGGTGATGTTTTCGCCGCGATTGGCCGTATGCAGAATCTCCGCCGAGCCGATCGCCGACAAGTCGCCGTCACCTTGGTAGCTGATGACGATGCTCTGTTCCCTGCTCCGCTTCACCGCCGTGGCCACCGCCGATGCACGTCCGTGTGCGGCCTGAATATTCCCGACATCGAAATAGTAGTAACCAAAAACCGAACAGCCTACAGGGCTGATCAGGATCGCCCGGTCCTGGATGCCCAGTTCGTCGATGGCGTGCGCCAGCATCTTGCTGATCGTTCCATGACCGCATCCGGGGCAGTAGTGCGTCTGATGCTGCAGTTCACCCTTCCGCTCGTAGCTGTCGTAAAAGGATTTCGCCTTGCCGTGCGCAACTTCGTATCCGGAAATCAAATCGCTAGGCATGCGCCAGGACCTCCCTTTTGCGCGGCTGCGCTGAAGGCATTTGCTGAGCGAGGCCGCGTACGAGCGAAAGCACTTCATGATGCGATGGCACATTGCCGCCGACGCGACTGAAGAATTCCACCGGGCGTCTACCATTGAGAGCCAGCCGCACATCTTCAAGCATTTGGCCGTTGCTCATCTCGACGACCACAAACACGCACGCACTCCTGGCCAACCTTTGAAAATGCGCGGTTGGGAACGGATACAACGTGATCGGCCGCAGCGCGCCTACGCGGATACCTTCCGCGCGCGCCTCAGCCATCACAGCTTTCAGAATGCGGCCTACAATTCCGTAACCGACCAGCACAATCTCCGCATCCTCGGTCTGAACTTCTTCCGCGCGCGTCTCACGCTGTTCCGCGCAGCGATACTTAGTTTCGAGATCGCGCACATGCGCTTCGAGTTCGTCGGGTTCGAGATGCAGCGAAGTAATGAAATTCGGGCGCGATTCCGCGGTGCCCGCCACAGCCCACTTCGGTAGATGCGGCGCAACGGCAATCTTCTGAAACTCCACCGGCTCCATCATCTGCCCGACGAATCCATCGGCCAGCAGGACGACAGGGTTCCTGTAACGGTCGGCCAGCTCGAAGGCCAATGCGGTCAGGTCGGCCATCTCCTGCGCGGAATTGGGTGCCAGAACGAGGGTGCGGTAGTTTCCGTTGCCGCCGCCCTTCACCACCTGGTGATAGTCGCTCTGCTCGGCTGCGATGTTGCCAAGTCCGGGTCCTCCGCGCGTGATGTCGGCGATAACGCACGGCAGCTCCGCGCCTGCCATGTAACTGATGCCTTCCTGCATCAGGCTGATTCCGGGGCCGCTCGACGCCGTCATGCAGCGAACACCGGCTGAGGCTGCACCATACAGCATGTTGATGGCAGCCAATTCGCTCTCCGCTTGAAGAAACACTCCGCCAACCTGCGGCATATAGAGCGCTGCGGCTTCCGTAATCTCACTCGCCGGCGTAATAGGATAGCCGTAGAATGCGCGGCAACCGGCGAGAATCGCGCTCTTCACAATCGCTTCGTTGCCTTTGATCAGTTGCTTGCGAGTTTGGATCAATTGCTTGCGCATCAAGTGGCTCCCCTCATGCCGCACTCTCAGCGGCATTCACAGTGGCCCCGCGATTGGTTCTGCGCAGAACAGTAATCGCTCCCGGCTCCGGGCAAACCAGGAAGCAGATTCCGCATGCGGTACAACCTGATCCGGCGTAGTTCGCAGTCCGATAGCCGTAGTGATTGAGCCGGTCACTGAGGGCGATCACTTTGGGCGGGCAAGCTTCGACACACATGCCGCAGCCCTTGCACTCGTCCCCATCCACTTGCAGCAAGCCTCTGTCTCGCTTCTCCCCGCTCATCTCTTTCGCTCCTGCTCGTGCATTTGCGGGCCCTCAGACACACACCGCCACGGTTCCGCGTTCCAGGTAATGGGCGCGTACTGCAAAGTCTTCCAACTCCTGTTGGAACCGCGGATCGGCAATCGCAATCAACGCCTGCGCACGCTCGCGCAACGTCTTGCCGTGCAAATAAGCAATGCCATTTTCCGTGACCACATAATGCACATCGGCGCGCGAAGTCACCACGCCAGCGCCTGGTTCGAGAACCGGCACAATACGCGAAACCTTCCCGTGCTGCGCCGTCGCGGGCAATGCAATGATCGGCACGCCGCCTTTGGAACGCGCCGCGCCGCGAATGAAGTCAAGCTGCCCGCCGAATCCGCTGTAGGGCTTTGTGCCCAGCGAATCGGCGCACACCTGTCCCGTCAGGTCCACCTGCAGCGCCGAATTGATAGCCACCATGCGATCGTTCTGCGCCACTACGAATGGATCCGTGGTATAGGCGATGGTGCGAAATTCGCAACTCGCATTCTCATCGATGAAGTCGAATAGCCGCTTACTGCCGAGCACGAAGGCCGAGACGATCTTTCCCCGGTGCAGCGACTTCCGTTCGCCATTGATCACACCTTTTTCCACCAGATCGACCACGCCATCGGAGAACATCTCCGTGTGAACGCCAAGATCGCGCTTGTCCTCCAGGCACTTCAGCACCGCGTCCCCGATGCCTCCGACGCCGGTTTGGATCGTCGCGCCGTCCGGGATCAGCGAAGCCACATTGCGCCCCACGCAAAGATGCAGGTCGGTGAGCGGCTCACGGCATAGTTCGAGCAGCGGATGCGATGTTTCGACGATCGACGATATGTGGCTCACGTGGAGGAATGTGTCGCCGTGCGTGCGCGGCATTGCGTCATTCACCTCGGCAATCACTACCGATGCGCAGCGCGCCGCAGTCAGCGTGCAATCGAGCGTGGTCCCCAGGCTCACGAACCCATGCGCATCGGGCGGCGATACCTGCATCAGCACCACGTCCAGCGGCATCGCGCCGCTTTCGAACAGGCCCTCAATCTCGCTCAGGAAAATCGGCGTGTAGTCGGCGCGTCCGGCTGCCACGGCCTCGCGCACATTGGGACCGAGAAACAGCCCACGATGACGAAACCGGCCCGCGTATTCGGGCTTTGTATAGTCCGCGCTGCCCAGCGTCATCATATGGATGACTTCGACATCGCGAACCTCAGGCGCGCGCGCCACCATCGCATCGACAAGCGTGGAGGGGGTTCCGCATCCCGATTGGATCCATACCCGGGAGCCGGAGTGAACTGCGGCAAGCGCTGCGGCAGCGCTCCTGCATTTGGCCCGGTACTCTGCGTTCCAGGTCATTTCCGGTCGCCTCCATCGGCTGAGTCGCGCGTTGCGCGTTTCGCTCCTGCGCTGTCGACCGGCGAGTTGAATGGTATGTCCTCAGCCTGCAACATGCGCCTCCTGGCCACGAGGGATTCCACCCTCCGAGCCCGAAGTATGTTGCGCTCTGGAGACGGCGCGGGCTGTGACAGATGTCACTTCATTCGTTCCACATCTGGAAGGAGAGGAGTCTTCGCTCTTTGTGCACAGCCGCCGAGAAAGAGAGTCGAATCCCTCAAGCGAATAGGGGGCTTGCCGGCGAAGCCTCTCTATCTAAATAAAAGACTATATTGGACTTAATCCACACCGGGCCAGCTTTAAGAACCTCCCGGACTTTTACTGCCCGAGAATGCCCTAAATCCCGCGCACAGCCTTCAGCACTTTCGCTGTGGTGACCACCTGGCCCACATGCCTCTGGGTGTGGTCGGCCACGTGAACCAGCGCGCCGCCGATGCTGGTGGGCAGCTGCTTGCGGCCCACGCCGCGAAAGATGTTGAAGTCGGCGGTAGCCAGGGTGCGCACCCGGCCCTCCCCATTCGAAAAAGATGCTTCCACGTCGCCGAGAAGCTCAGCCAGGGATTCCTGGACCTCGTTCTGGGGCCCGCCCTGCTCCGTCTTGAGCGCGGCGAGTTGCTCGGCGGTCAGTTGGCCGCCTTCGGCGTAAGTCAGAATTCGGTCCACCGAACGCGCAATGTGACGCAAATGAAATGCGACGGACGGCAGCCCCAGCGGCTTCGCATGCACTTCAGCGTCCGTCAGGCCTTCAGTCCATTTCGTGATGTCGTCGAGAGCCAGATCGAACGCGTGCAACACCGCCCGGGCCACGGCAGGAACTTCGGGATAAGTGCCGCGCAACCACGGCTCAACGTAAGGCGTTCGCACTGGGGAAGTACTCATGGGGAAGAATCCTCAAACTGCAAATTGTTCGACAAACTGAGCCGGCGTCATGATAGCAATCCCGCGCCAAGGATGCAGGACCAGCAGATCCCGATCGCTGCTAACGATTATGTCGCCTTCGGCAGAGCTCGCCAAAGCCAAAATGAAATCATCGCTTGCGTCCCGGCAACTCCCTTTCACTCCATTTAGAGTCGATTCGGTCACCGTGAAGATCCGAGCATGAGTGCGGACTGTTCCAAGCAGAGCAAGCCGCGAATCGAGATCGACGTAGGAATCGAACCGCCTCCTTTGCAGGACCTCATTCAGCTCCTCCAGACCATCAACGCTTGCGCATAGCTGGCAGGTCTTTAGTGCCAGCGTCAGGGCCTGATCTGGAATCGAAGAGGGTCGAAGCGCCGCGCTAACCAGGCAACTCGTATCGAAGACGACCTTACGTGTCATCGCGAGCGATTAGCCGTCTTAATCTCCTCGCGCTCCTCATGGACCATCCGATTCACATCCTCATCCGTTAATGCAGCTGCGGCCGGAGTCATGCTCTTGCGCGCCATTTCTCGCCAAGCCTCCAGATCCTTGACCGCTTGACTGCGGCGTTCCTTGAGGCTCATCAGCTCTTCCATGTCGCGCGGCGATACGATAAACGCCGCAGGCCGCCCATGACGAGTGATGGCGACAGGCTCGCGCTGGACCGTATCGAGCAACTGGCCGAACTGGTTTTGGGCCTCGGCTGAAGTTTTGGTGATCATGGCCGCCCTCCGATGCAGCTATTATAGCTAAATTAGCTATTTTGGCGACCAAAATGGTGTGTCTCATTCTTTGCCGTAAAATTGACCGCGCGAAGCCATCGGTGAAGTGGCTTAATCTGCAATTTTGAGTGCTTGGTCCATCGGATCGTAAACCGCGCTCACCACTTTTAATTCCGGCAAGCGCTCTTTCGCCCATTTTTGGATTCGCTGCTTATTGGCTTCAGTCATTTTCCAACCGAGAATGAGCCGCGTTAGGCATTTTGGGTCGATCTTGGCCTTACAGCTAGAATGGCGCGGTATAAGGACTCTGACCTCCTCTTCGTTACTCCAAACCTCACGCTTAATAAAGAACCACCTACCGTCCCCGTGTTCAGGGTTCGTCGGATCGATTTCAGGGGCTTCCCCATAGCGGACCACTTTTGCAGAGGTAAAGAATGGACCGATATTGGCAAACTCCAAGCAGTAGCCTGAATGGTCATTCGCATATTTCGCCCACAGACTTAGATTGTCCCAACGCTTTGACAGGCAATAAATCCTCCAGTCATTCAACTCGTTGTTCAAAGATTTCGACAACCCACGCGTAAAGAATTCCTTGCCGTGCTGCTTAAGATTATGTTCGAGAACCCGTCTTTCGTATTCTTGTTGCTCCAGGGACATGTGAGGATTCTTGCTCAGCCGAACTTTGTAGAAAAAATTGAGCAATTTCTCCTCTGATATGGCCGCGAGTTTTGGCCTGCCGTCAGCCGGGTCATTTAATTGATCCAGTGAAGGTAAGTACAACCTATGCTCAAGGAGTATTTCCTTGAGCCGTTCTTGGTCGGTGAACGCGGCATACTTGTAGAAATGAGCGTCGGTTGCCGGAACGGGAATCGGCAGCGGTGCAGTTGCGACTGACATAAATCTCATTACGCCCGCAAACTTACCCCGCGCTTTTCACCCGCACCACGGTGATCTTCGCGAACCCCTCTTCAAACACCGGCGGCTTCAGCTTCTCGGCCATCCTGCGCATCACTTCCTCACTCACCGAGCGATCACGCTGCCGGTTGCGATCGAGACATACCTCGAGCGGCACATCGAAGAAGACAGCCTGCACCTCATAGCCGAAGCTCTTGGCCATCTTGATCCATTGGCGGCGCTCGTGTACGGAAAGGTTCGTCGCGTCGACATAATTCCACGGCATGCGCGCAATGAGCCTTGCGCGCAGCAGCGAACGCAGTGTGGAAAACACCAGCCCCTGGTAGCGCTGCTCCTCCACATCGTCAAACAAAATGTTGCGCAGCAGATCGCTCGACAGCGGCGTCACGCCACGACGGCGAAACCACGTCGTCTTGCCCGAGCCCGGCAGCCCAATCGCCAGCACCACAAAACCCTTGGGAGCTTGGGGCGACCGCTCGGCGGCCTGCGCCTCGGGCGGCGGCAAAGAAGGAGATTCGGGCTGTGTTTCAACTTCGAGACGCCCTGAATCCGCTGGCTCCGTCCATTGCGGGCTTGTGGGCTGGGTCGCCGCGGGGGCCTGCCTTACGCGGCGCTCGGGTGCCGGAGCAGGTCGAGCCGTTTGCTGCGCATGAGACGTCTCGATGCGAGCTGGGCCCGCGGACGAGTCGTCCGGATAGAGCGGCACCAGTGGGCGCGGTTGATTCGAAGGGATCTCCTGGCCAATCTTCCCTGTGGATTCCGAAGTATTTGCGGGACGCCTGGAACGTCTTCTCATGCTGCGTTCTACACCTGCATTCTGATACGGAGATACCACATCGCCTTGGGGCACTGCAAATATCGTGCATCGCGCGATGCAATGCTTTGAGTTGAGCCTCGACGGCACAGTCAGCCGTCAACACCTCGCGGCGTCGCCCCGGCCATCTCGTGTGCAGTGCGTCACATACCATCTGCTGCATCGGCCTCCACACTGTGAGAGACGGGACCGCGCTTCGAAGTGAGATGCCTGCGTTTTCAACTCGCGGCGCAGTCCAGGATGTTACGATCAAGGGTTTGGTGGAATAGCCTGCCGGAGCAGAATTTAGCCTCCGAACGCCACTCGATCCGCACTGAAGCTTCACACATACCAAGGAGAAGACACATGGCTGTTAAGGTTGGCATCAACGGCTTCGGCCGCATTGGCCGCAACGTCTTGCGCGCCGCGCTCGGCAATCCCGAGATTGATTTTGTTGCTGTGAACGATTTGACCAGTCCGGCAACGTTGGCGCACCTGCTCAAGTACGACTCGATCCTCGGCAATCTGCCCAACAACATCCAATCCGGGGACGATTTCATTTCCGTCGATGGCAAGAAGATCAAGGTCTGGGCCGAGCGCGACCCCGCCAAGCTGCCCTGGGCCGATGTCGGCGCACAGATCGTGATTGAATCTACCGGTCACTTTACCGACGCGACCAAGGCGAAGGCGCATCTGGGCACGACCGTGAAGAAAGTCATCATCTCCGCTCCGGCGACCAACGAAGACGTCACCCTCGTGCTCGGTGTCAATGAAGAGAAGTACGATCCGGCGAAGCACAACGTGATCTCGAACGCCAGCTGCACCACCAACTGCCTCGCCCCCGTCGTCAAGGTTCTCCTCAAGGAGACCGGCATCGTCAGCGGCATCATGACCACCATTCATAGCTACACCAACGACCAGGTCATCCTCGACTTCCCGCACAAGGACCTGCGCCGCGCTCGCGCTGCCGCACTCAACATGATTCCGAGTTCCACCGGTGCCGCGAAGGCGCTGAAGCTCGTCCTTCCGGAAACCGCCGGCAAGCTCGACGGCTTCTCCTTGCGCGTCCCGACTCCGAACGTCTCCATCGTCGACTTGACCTACGTCGCCGAGAAGCCGACCGACGTCAAGGCCGTCAACGCCGCGCTCAAAGCCGCCAGCGAAGGCGAGCTGAAGGGCATCCTCGGCTACGAAGAGAACCAGCTTGTCAGCTCCGACTTCAAAGGCAACAAGCTATCCTCGATCGTCGACGCGCCTCTCACCAAGGTCGTCGGCAACAGCGTCAAGGTGCTCAGCTGGTACGACAACGAATGGGGCTATTCCAATCGCGTCGTCGACCTCATCGGTTTCCTGGTCAAGAAGGGGCTGTAACAACAGAGATCAGGGAATAGGGAACAGGGATCAGTCGCATCACGCTGGCACAGGCGCAATCAACTGAAACTCACCTTATTTCCTGACCCCATAACCTAGCAGTCAGGGTTCAGACACTCCCGGGGCAGCCGATTTCGCTCGCACGAGCAGATCGCAACTGTTCCCTGATCCCTGTTCCCTGATCCCTGGTCTTCCCATGCGCCAGAACATCAGCGGCGGTTCTCCCTACGAGCCCATCATCGGCTTCTCCCGCGCTGTGCGGGTCGGCAATGCCGTTCATCTTGCCGGCACTGGCCCGGTCGGCGCAGAACACGAAGACGCCGCAGGCCAAACGCGCCGCATCTTCGCCATCGCCGAAAAAGCTCTGCAAGAAGCCGGTACATCCTTCGACAACGTAGTCCGCACGCGCATGTACCTCACCCATGTGGAAGACTGGGAAGCTGTCGGCCGCGTCCACGGCGAATTTTTCTCCAATATCCGTCCCGCCGCGACTATGGTGGTTGTGGCCCAATTGCTGAATCCCGCATGGCGCATTGAAATCGAAATGGACGCCGTAATCGAGGATGCAGTCCCTAGTCCTTAGTCCCTGTTCCCTAGTCCCAGAAAGGCTTTTCTCCATGTCCAAGCTCTCCATCCGCGACATCCAATTAGCCAACAAGCGGGTCTTCATTCGCGTCGATTTCAACGTGCCGCTCACCGAAGACGGCTCGACCATCACCGACGACACCCGCATCGTGGCCACCCTGCCCACCATCGTCTACGCACTCCGCCACAAGGCCAAGGTCATCCTCGCCTCGCACCTCGGCCGTCCCAAAGGCAAGCCCAACCCGAAATACTCCATGCGCCCGGTCGTGGTGCGACTGCGCGAACTGCTCGACAAAGAGCTTGGCGAATCGGTCAACGTGGCCTTCTCGCCCGACTGCATCGGCGAAATCGCCAGCGAACTCGCGCGTCAGCTCGAGTCAGGCCAGGTCCTTCTCCTCGAAAACCTGCGCTTCCACGCCGAAGAAGAGGCCAACGATCCGGCGTTCTCCAAGTCCCTCGCCTCGCTCGCCGACCTCTACGTCAACGACGCCTTCGGCTCCGCGCATCGTGCCCACGCGTCCACTGAAGGCATCACGCACTTCCTCAAGCCCGCCGTCGCCGGCCTGCTCATGGAAAAGGAAATCACCTATCTCGGCAAAGCCCTCGAATCGCCCGAGAAACCGTTTGTCGCCATTATCGGCGGGTCAAAAATCTCGGGAAAAATCGACGTCATTGACAATCTGCTCGACAAGGTCGATACGCTGGTCATCGTCGGCGGCATGGCCTACACCTTCCAGCGCGCCCTCGGCGTCACCACCGGCAAATCGCTCGTGGAAGAAGACAAGATCGACATGGCGAAGGAGGCGCTCGAGAAGGCAAAAGTGAAGGGCGTCAATCTCCTCCTGCCTGTCGATAACATCCTCGCCGACAACTTCGCAGCCGATGCCAAAACCCAGCCCTGGGACACGTCGAAAAACTTCCCGCCGGACTGGCAGGGCCTCGACATCGGGCCCAAGTCAATCGCGGCGATTGAAGATGTAGTCTCGACCGCACGCACCATCGTGTGGAACGGCCCCGCCGGCGTCTTCGAGTTTCCGCGCTTCGCCGTAGGCACCAATGCGATCGCCAAAGCAGTCGCGGCCAACAAGGCAGCCACCTCCATCATCGGCGGCGGCGACTCGGTCAGCGCCATCAATCAAGCTGGAGTAGCCGACCAGATCACCCACATCTCCACCGGCGGCGGAGCCAGCCTCGAATTCCTTGAAGGCAAAAAACTCCCCGGCGTCGAAGCTTTGACCAACAAGTAAGCACCTGCGTCGCAACCAAGCACCCGCGGCGCTGAAGCAATAGTCATAGATCAAAGTCGCATCCGGCCAGTAGCGTTCGCCGGATGCGACTTTTTCGTTTCCGGCGACTACTAACTCAACCACAATGCAAACACAACCACAGAATTGTCATCCTGAGCGGAGCACGCCGGGGGCCCCGTAGACGACGCCAGTCGGCTATGGGTAAGCGGAGCGAAGGATCTGCTTTTGTTTTTCACACACCATCCATCAGCACGAAGACGGGTGCCCCAGGTCTGGATTCTCAGACCTGGGAGAGCACGGCCCAAACCAACAGCACTCGATACCGACCGACTCCTGTGCTTCACCCTTTCCGCCAATTCTTCCGAATACGAGCAGAAACACAACGAAAATGAAGTCGGAGAGCGTTCCCGACGCGGAATCCGCGTCCACTCGCGAGCCTGCAGTATAGTCACGCAGGGTTGCTAGGTGTTTGTGTGTTTATCTGTTTATGCGTTCGCTGAAAGACGGAGTCCTCATGGCCACCGACACAACCCGCTGGAATCTCGTCGTCTCCAAACAAACCGACAAATCCCTGCGTCAATTCCTAGCCGCCGAGGGCGGAGGCAAAAAGGGCGATCTCTCCCGCTTTGTCGAAGAGGCGGTGAAGAAGCGCATCTTCGATACTGCCCTCAAGGCGGTCCACGAACACAACGCCGACGTGCCTCAGGAAGAGATTGAAGCGGCCGTCGAGGAGTCTCTCGCCTGGGCGCGCGCACGCATGAGAAAGCGCTGATGTTGGTGCTGCTGGATAGCAACCTCTTCTTCAGCGCATTGATTTCTCCGCACGGACTACCTGCTCGTATCGTGAAAGCTTGGCAAAATGGAAGGTTTGACCTCTTGACCTGCCAGCACCAGATTGATGAGATTCGCGAAGCAAGCCGCAACCCTAAGTTCCGCACCCTGTTTCAAGCTCACCAAGCTCGGCACCATGCTCAACAACCTCTATGCCGCGACCGTGTGGCCGGGGCCACTATCGCACCGGCACAAAGCCGCCGACCCGGCAGACAGCTACCTGCTCGATCTAATCGACGCCGCACAGCCCGACTACGCCGTCACCGGGGATAAGCGCTCAGGACTGCTGGAATGGGGCACGCTGGGCAGAACAAAAATTCTGAGCGCGACTGAATTCTACGAGAAAGTTTTGCGCCCTAGCTTGGCTCTCGGCCTTCGCGCATGGAAGGCCATCGCAGCCTAACTCCCCGCATCCATCGCCCGAAAGCACCCCTTCCCCGCCAGCCGCAGCAGCGCCCCATCCGCCGTCACCAGTGTTGCCCCCAAATGCCGCGCCGTCGCCACCAAAATCCGGTCAGCTGGGTCGGGATGCATCTCAAAAGGCAGTCGCGTACTGGTAACCGCAATTTCCGGCTCCAGCGGAGCCAACTTAACGCCCGGTTTGGCCAGCGCGACGTGAATCCACTGCATCACCTCGACGCCAAGTTGTAACCGATCTTTGCTCACCAACAACGCGATCTCCCACGGCGTGATCGCAGAGACCACAATGCGCTGCTCGCGCGCCGCTTGGTTGATCGCTTGTTTCGCTTGCGACCTAAGTCTCGGGCTGTCCCGAACCGACCACACCAGAGTGTGCGTATCGAGCAACAGGAGCGGCGCTCGCGCAGGTTCCGAAGCGACGAGGCTGGTCACTTCATCGCCTCCCACTCAACATCGAGCGGAGAAATAATGTCGCCTTCCCAAAGAACACTGCCCCGCATCGACCCGACAAAGTCTCCCTCCCCCGGCGGCATAGGCATCACCTGCGCAACCGGCTTCCCATGTTTGGTAATCACCAGCGTCTCGCGCTTCTCCGCAACTTCATCGAGCAGTTTCAGACACTTAGCCTTAAACTCTCCGGCGGGAATCGTGACTGCCATTCTATTCCTCCCATAGTCACCGACTATGGTCATATTCTAACATGACACCGTCTACGGGTCCTCATAATGACTGCACCGCCGCGGATTAGACTCAGAGACTGAGCCGCCCAGAATCCGGCAAGGAGCCCCATGCCTTACTACACGCGAGTCCTCTCAAAAGACTCCGAGTTCCCTCCCTTTGACGAACTCGCGCAGTGGGTCCGCGCCGAGCATCCCGATTTCAAACTGACGGTGGAAGACGGCGAAGAGGAGGAATGGGAGACGCTCCTGCTCTCCGGCAACGACGAAGTCGAAGTCGCCCTCCTCGAACGAATTCCAGTCCTCGATCCCGATGAACTCGGCGATCTCCTCGAAGACCTCGAAGATTGCCAGCCGGAAACTGGCGTCGCCTGGCTCAAGGAGTATCTGGCCGAGGTCAAGACGGTCTACGCCTTTCAGCACCTGCAGGGAGCGGATACGGAAGACGGCAGCAGCGTCCTGAATGCGCTACGCGCGCATCTCTGGCAGCGCGGCGACGCGATTATCCAGGCCGACAATGAAGGGTTCACTAACGAGGACGGCTATCACATCGTGTGGCAGTTTTCCGATTCCGTTTCAGGACCGTGGAATATGGGTATCCTGCAGGACGGGGTCTGGCTTCACTTCAAAATGGACCTCGGCGACCCCGATCATCGAGCCGCCTTTCTCAGCGGCGAAATGCCCGGCGACTTATCGGCCATCCGCGTCACCGGTCCGCAGCACTAGCGCCGAACTTTCCGATCCCTAAGCCGGTTCTCAGCTTCCTGTGCTCCCGGTCACCCCGGCACTCAGGAACCGTTCGATAAAATCGCCCTGAGGATCCCAGAAAAAATGTCACGGAAGAAACTGATCGCTGCCAACTGGAAGATGTACAAAACACCTGCCGAAGCCAAGGCGTTCGTCGATGCTTTTTTGCCGCTTGTTGCACGCCACACGCGCGATGAGATCGCTCTGTTTCCCTCGCCGGTTCTGCTCCCCACGGTGATCGAAGCTGCCAAAGGCTCTCACGTTGCAATTGGAGCGCAGAACATCCACTTCGCCGAGGAAGGCGCGTATACCGGCGAGACCTCGGTCGGCCAGCTGAAGGCAGTCGGCGGAACGCATACGCTCATCGGTCACTCCGAGCGTCGTCAGTATTTCGCTGAGACCGATGAGATTGTGAACAAGAAGCTGCATACAGCGCTCAAGCACGGCGTGATCCCCATCGTGTGCATAGGCGAAGTGCTCGCGGAGCGCGAGGCGGGTAAGACCGAATCTGTTCTCAAGACACAGGTCACCGGCGCCTTTGCCGGCATCACCGCTGCGGCCGCAGCGCCGATCGTGATCGCCTACGAGCCCGTGTGGGCCATCGGTACAGGCAAGACAGCAACTCCGGAGATGGCAGAGGATGCACATAAAATAATTCGCGCCGAGGTGGCAAAGCTGCTCGGAGCCCATGTCGCATCAAAGATGCGTATCCTCTACGGGGGCAGCGTCAAGCCCGACAATGCCACCGCTCTTCTTGGCAAGGAAGAGATTGATGGCGCACTCGTCGGTGGCGCCAGCCTCAAACCCGATTCGTTCACAGCCATCGTCAAGTATTGACAGCCGCAATCCCGTATCGCCAGTGAATGCGCTTCGCACATCGTTCGAGGTGCATTCTCTTCGGTCTCGTCCCTGGACAACTGCATTCCCGCGACCAGCCATCTGATTGTCGAGGAGATGAAGGATGGCGACAAAAAAGAGCAGCGCAAAGAAAACGGCAGCGAAGAAGACCTCGGGCCGCAAATACTCTCCGTCCGCCAGCGAGAACATCGAGACCGAGATGAAAGAGATGAAGCGCGGCACGCTCAAGTCCGGACGCAGTGGCAAGAAAGTGACGAACCCGAAGCAGGCGATCGCTATTGGGCTTTCCAAAGCGAGAAAAGAAGGAAAAAAGGTTCCCGCAAAGCAATCCTGAGCATCCGAAAGAAATTGCAGCGGCCCGAATGCAAAGACAGGCCTACACAGCGGCACGCAGTTCGCCGCCCTCAACCTTGGCTTCTAACACTTCAGCCTTCATTGCGGGGTCGTCTGGAGCCGCGCCAGTGCGCAGATCGAACGCGTACCCGTGCCATGGACACACCACCCGTCCATCTTCGATGCTTCCCTCGCCCAGCGGTCCCCCTTCATGCGGGCATGTTCCATCGAGCACACAGATCGCCCCATCCACATTGGCAACACAGAGGGCGCGGCCTGCAATGACGAATTCGCGGACCTGGCCCGCGGGAGGCAATTCAGATTGGGCACAGACGCGCACAAAGTCGGACATGGCGATCCTCCACAAGTCGGAATAGAATCGGGCTGCTCGCTCGGAGCATGACGATCAAATTAGCATAAGGCAGCGCCACGCAGAGGCAGCAAGAGCGAATGAGCAAGCCAAATCCGTCCCCAAAAACTTCCCGGCTTCCTGTCAGGTCGATTCCCGCGTCATCAGGCTCTGCAGAATTGCCGCCTATGGTTTCCGCCCGATGGATCGCCAAAGCTGTAGCGATTGCCCTTTTGGCCGCCGCTCTCTGTGTCTGGGGCGCGCTCTGCCTCACCTTTTGGCAGGGAAGCTGGCAGCTGCTCTATCATCCAGCCGCGCAGGTGACGCGCACCCCCGCCAATATAGGACTCCCCTTTGACTCCGTCGATTTTGCGGCAGCCGAATCAGGGCAGCCGCAGCTTCACGGATGGTGGATACCCTCAGTCCCCAATCGCCGCTTCACGGGGATCTACCTGCACGGTGCAGACGGCAATATTGGCGACACCCTCGACCCATTAATCCCGCTCCACAGCGTCGGCCTCGACATCCTCGATTTCGACTATCGCGGCTACGGAATGAGCCGGTTCATTCACCCAAGCGAACCAAGCTGGCGCGAAGATGCGGAATCGGCCATCGCGTATGTGCGGGACACGCGCCATGTTGACGCCGGCACGATGATCCTCGTCGGAAAGGGGCTGGGTGCCGACCTTGCACTTGAGGTAGCCTCCGCTCACCCTGAGCTTGCGGGAGTCGTGTTAGACGATCCGCTCGACACGCCCACGGACGCGATCTTCAACGATTCGCGGGCGCGGCTGGTTCCCGCCCACATGCTCGTTCATGACCGTTGGGACACTGCTGTCTCATCCACGAATTTGAAAGTTCCTTCTCTGTGGTTTTACCAAGCGACGGCGTCCGGACAGCCGCGCCTGCTCACCACGAAAGCGTACGACAAAGTCGAGACGCGCAAAATGCGAGTCTGGCTCGACAGTTCACCGGATGCGGAAAAGAATTACGTCCTCGCGCTTTCCCGCTGGCTCGATGATCTGCAGGCTCGCAGCCAGAATCAATAGGACGACCGCGTTCAGCAAACGAAATATGCGAAAACTGTTCCGATCGAGGAATGCTCTGTGTTCCTTCGCGGCCCGTTCACCGGGGAATGTCGCGGTGCAAGGCCTTGACCTGATAACCGGCTTTCCTGAGACGCTTGGTCATTTCTTCCGCCATCATGACGCTGCGATGTTGGCCGCCTGTGCAGCCGAATCCAACAGTCAAATAGCTCTTGCCCTCTTCCACATAGTGCGGAAGCAGGTAGAGCATCAGGTCCGTCACCTTGCCCAGAAATTCCTTGGTCTGGGGAAACCCTCGTACATAGGCGGCCACCTTCGGGTCCTTGCCGGTCTTCTTCCGGAATTCTGGCACAAAGTGAGGATTAGGCAGGAAGCGTACATCGAAGACAAGATCGGCGTCCAGCGGCACGCCATTCTTGAAGCCGAAGCTCAAACAGCTTACCAGCAGGCGTTTCGTTTGCTCCTCATGCCCGAATCGCTGCTGAATATGTGCCCGCAGTTCATGCACATTGAAATTCGAAGTGTCGACCAAAGTGTCAGCCACGTTGCGGATTGGGTCGAGTAGTTGCCGCTCTTCTACGATGGAGCGCTCGACCGTTTCGGACCGGCGCAGCGGGTGCGGCCTTCGCGTTTCGGAGTACCGCCTTACCAACACGGAGTCCTGCGCGTCGAGGAAGACAACCCGTGTCGGCAGGATCTGCCTGACCTGCTTCAGGATTTCCGGCAACCGGTCCAGGGTCTGTCCTTCGCGCACATCAACCACGATGGATGCGCGTTCGATCTCGTTTGACTTGCCCACCAATTCAGCGAACTCAGTCAAGAGCTCCAGCGGAAGATTATCCACAGCGTGGTAGCCCAAATCTTCGAAATTCCTAAGAGCCGAAGCCTTCCCGGCACCGGAGATACCGGTTAGGATGACCAGTTCCTTTTCCGGTTTTTTCCTCCGCCCGTTGTGGTCGGCAGGCAAATTATTGGATGAAGTGAGGGACACCCGCGACGAAGGTATCATGGGCACATCGTACACCGAAGTGAAGCGCGAATGAGTTGCCGCAGCGTGAAAGCTCCGCTCTTGGTAACGGGAATCTGCGCGGGAACTTCAGCCCTCGCCCATATCATATTAGGGAATCTCTACCAATTCCATCTGGCCATCGCGCCGCCGATGGAGCACATACAGCTCTCCTACCGGATTGCGGAAGACGAGCAGGTCACGGTCGCGAAACTCAGCGTCCTTTACAGCTTCCTCAATCGTCATCGGCCGAATGGCGATTGCCTCGGCACTGGTTAGAATGTGCGGCTCAACCACCGTCGAGTTTGTCGGAAACGAGTGCACCGCAATCGCCGCCCGAGCCTTCTCACTCCCCTGCTTTCCGTTGAGTGAAGATTCTTCCACCAGGGAGGGCCGCGCCTTGGGCCGGGAAACCGGGGGTGCGGTCAGGACCTTTTCCTCTTTTGGCAGGCGCTTACGCGTGAGATGCCGGTCCCGATAGCGCAAAGCCTGGTGCTCTGCATGGGCCAAAGCTTCACGCAACGCCGACTCCAATGAATCGGCCTGGCCCGCTGCGACAATCGTCTGGAGGCGCGCTTTCACTGTCAATTCGGCAATTTGCAAATGCCTTTGCACGCGAAAGATGACACTCGCGCTTGTGGTTCGACCGAGAATCCGTGCAATCCGATCCATTCCCTCTTCGGCTTGTGCACGCAATGCCTTGGAGACTTTCACTTGTCTGGCTGTCAATTCCACTTGCATCGTCAGCCCTCCAGTCACTCTTCTGCTGGCGGCTGATTCCGCCGGCAGATATGAATTGCAATGATCGTCTCGTCCCGCTCCACTCGTCGCCGATTGAGCTGAATTCTAAGCGAAATCGAAATGATGGCTCAATCTCTGAAGCAATGCAACGATGCGGATCACTTAGCTTCTCAACGCAGAATCCTATCCGTCACGGCCCCGGTCCGACAGCAAGCTGGGCGAACCTTAGAAGTCATTGGGGCGACGACTTAAGGCGCCGCAACGCATGAGACAAATTATAGCGACCAGGCCGGATGATCGGCGGTGGAAAGTCGTACGGTTCGCCGGCTATTGACCCGCGACGGAATCCTCTGGCGCGAGGGGCACTTGCGCCGATCGAGTATCAACGTAAAACCGTCGCCGGTACCGCGGGACCCGAGGCCTCCGCCATTCGCCACTCTCCATCCCCCTTTGTGGAGAGCCCCCGGTCAACATTCGCGACCCCGTCGGCCCCGTCCGCAACAAGGTTCAGCGTTCCATTTCCAGGAATGGACACGTTGAAACAGGTGACGAATCCGCCTTCGCGGCGAATGCTTCGGTAAGAAATGCGGCCGCCATACTTTTGCAGAATGCCTTTGCTGATCCACAGTCCAAGGCCCGTGCCCTTTGCCGCCTTCGTGCTGTAGAACGGCTCAAAAAGCCGCTGTGCATCTTCGGGCTTGATCCCCACACCAGTGTCAATCACGGAGATCGACGGCCCCCGCCGTTGGGTGACCCAGTCCGTTGCTTCGCGGACATGGAGCCGCAACACTCCGCCCGCCGGCATTGCCTGAATCGCATTAGCAATCAGATTCAGGAACACCTGGCGAAGTTCCACCGGAAATCCGGTCACATTGCTGGCGCTGGAGTACTTCTTCCGCAATTCAATTCTGTTCGCCTGGAAAGCGCGGTTCTGCAGTTCGGCAACATCGTCTAGGAGTTCATGCACCCGGATCGGCGTTGGCTGTTTCGATTCCCGGTAGAAGCTCAGCGTCTGCCTGGTGATGTGCGAGACACGTACCAGTTCCTGTTCGGCGGCATCCGCGTAGCCGCGGGCCTCGTCGTTTAACGATGGGTGGTTGCGCAACAGATAAAAAATATTTGTGATGGCCGCAAGCGGGTTATTGATCTCATGCGCGATAATGCCGGCGACACGGCCCATTGCGGCAAGTTTTTCACTCTCCCGCAGAGCCTCCTCCGCTTTCAGCTGAACGGTGATGTCGCGATTCACCTCAAGCACCGCATTGCCTTCGCGATTCATCGTCTTGCGGCATGCCACCACGATTTCCCGTGCGTCTCTCGTCTGCTGAAACAGATTGCCTTCCCAGTTTCTCGTCTCCGTGAGCGCCTTCTCCACTTCCTCTCGCGAAACAGGAAAGACGGTCTTAAGCAGTCTGTGCATATCCTGCCCGATTGCTTCTTCCCGGCTCCAGCCATAAAGAGCTTCCGCACCCGCATTCCAGAAACGGATGGCTCCTTCCAAGTCGCGCACGATGATGGCTTCGGAGGCAAGCTCCAAAAGATCCGCACGGGTACGAAAGCGCGCTTCGCTTTGCTGGAGTTCCTCTGTACGTTCTGCAACGCGGCGCTCAAGCTCGTTGTTCAGCTTCTCCAGCATGCGCGTCTTCCGGTGCAATTCGACAAAAATGCCGACTTTTGCGCGCAAAACCTCCGGTATGACGGGAACCGAGATGTAGTCAACCGCGCCGCTGCGATAGCCCTGGATTTTGTCGGAGTCGGCAAGATGGACGCCGGAGATGAAGATGATCGCTGTCTTCTGAAAGCGGGGATGTTGGCGAATTACGTCGGCGAGTTCAAATCCATCCACATCCGGCATGCTCACATCCATCAGCACAACCGCGATGTCGGTCTTCAAGAGAATGTTCAGCGCGTCGCTTGCCGAATGCGCCTTGATGAGATTCTCACCCAGGTCCGCGAGGATGACTTCATAGCTCAGGAGCTTGGCCGGTTGGTCGTCGACCATCAGGATATTGATCTTCTCTGCCGTCATCGATCTCTATTCCTCGCCTCTCCGCACCAAGCGGTTACCGGTAAAATCGAAAGCATTCGTGCCGACGGATTAATTACTCTTGGCTCAATCTCCCGCGCATTCACGATTGTTCCTTCGATTAACGGTGCAGCCACATCCGCAATGCGGCGAGTAACTGCTCGGTGTTAACAGGTTTCGCTAGGTACTCTGAAGCGCCGGCTTCAAGGCATCGTTCGCGGTCACCCTTCATCGCCTTGGCCGTGAGTGCAATGATGGGTAAACGGCGCAGCGAGG
Organism: uncultured Acidobacteriaceae bacterium; assembly: GCA_963745845.1. Lineage (GTDB taxonomy): Bacteria > Acidobacteriota > Terriglobia > Terriglobales > Acidobacteriaceae > Telmatobacter. The sequence goes on from CAVUZE010000008.1 coordinate 3,624,452, forward strand.
GATTCTGCCGGATCACCTGCATCGTCTCGTAGCCGTCCATCTCAGGCATCATGATGTCCATCAAAACAATGGCCAGATCGGTGGTCTGCTCAATGGTTTCGATCGCCTCCCGCCCTGTCCCCGCGGAGAGCACCGTCATTCCCCGGCGTTCCAGAACGCTGCTGAGCGCGAAGATATTGCGCACATCGTCATCAACCACCAGAACTTTGCGCCCAGCCAGGGCATCGTCGGAACGATGCAAACGATCGAGCATCTGCTGTTTCGACTGCGGCAGGTCGGCAACCACGCGATGCAGGAAGAGCGCGGTTTCATCGAGCAAGCGCTCCGGCGACTCCACATCCTTCAGGACGACGCTGCGCGCGAGCGTGCGCAGTTGCGCATCCTCTTCCGGCGTTAACTCTCTGCCAGTGAAAACCACCACCGGCAAATCCTTCAACTGGGGCCGGTCACGTAGCTGTTCCAGAACCTCAAAACCGGTCATGTCGGGCAACCGCAGATCGAGAACGACGCAGTCGTAGCTTCCCTGCTCGAGCGCCTTGATCGCACTCGCACCGGACTCGGCGGCCTCGATGTCGATGTCCTCATGCCACAGCAATTCGCGCGTGCTCAAAACCTCAGCAGGGTTGTCCTCCACAAGAAGGAGACGTTTGCGCCGGGGCTGCGAGTAATCCTTGATCCGCGTGAGGGCCGCATCCAGTTCCTCGGTGGAAGTCGGCTTGGTGACAAATGCAAACGCGCCGCGCGAGAGGCCGTGATGCCGGTCTTCATCCAGGGTAAGCATTTGCACCGGAATGTGGCGTGTCCGGGCGTCCTGTTTCAGGTGATTCAAAACCGTCCATCCGAGCATGTCGGGAAGAAAAACATCGAGCGAGATCGCCGTTGGACTGTACTCCTGCGCCAGCGACAACGCCTCCGCCCCGGTCATCGCACTCAAAACCTTGAAGCCTTTATCTCGCGACAAATCGCAGAGCACGCGGGCATAGTGCGGATCGTCTTCGACAATCAACAGGACCGCGTCCCCCTCATTGAGATTGTTGCGGTCGTCTTCAATCCTGGCTTCCTGCTCGACCGCTGTAACAGTCGTGATAAAGATTGGATTCGCCGCTTGCGAGCCGCTCTTCTCCGTCTTGACTACGCTCGGCGCCGATGGACCTACGTAGGTCTGCGGCAGGTAGAGAGTGAACGTACTGCCGTGCCCCGGGGTACTCCGCAGTTGGATTTCGCCGCCGAGAAGACTCGCGAGTTCGCGGCTGATGGCGAGGCCCAGACCCGTTCCGCCGTACTTGCGGCTCGTGCCGGCATCCGCCTGCTGGAAGGCTTCGAAGATGATGCGCTGCTTCTCCGGAGGAATGCCTATTCCCGTGTCCGAAACTGAGAAGGAAACCACCGAACCGGCTCCGCTCAGAATCGGATGATCGTGGCTCCAACCTTCTGACGCACTGGAAACGGTAAGCCGGACGCCACCCTGTTCGGTGAATTTGAACGCATTCGACAAGAGGTTCTTGAGCACCTGCTGCAAGCGTTTGGAGTCGGTCACAAGGCTCCGGCCCATGCGCGGATCGCTCGTGACTTCAAACCGAAGCCTGCGGTTCTCCGCCTCGTGACGAAACGGACGCGAAACTGTTTCAAGAAGTGCGCCAAAGAAAATCTCTTCTGCTTCGACCGAAACAGTTCCGGATTCGATCTTCGAGAGGTCGAGAATATCGCTGATCAGGTTGAGGAGATCGGTGCCCGCGCCATGAATCGTGCGCGCAAATTCCACCTGCTTTGCGGTCAGGCTTCCGTCCGGGTTCTCTGCCAGCTGCTGTCCCAGCACGAGAATACTGTTCAGCGGTGTCCGCAACTCGTGCGACATATTCGCAAGGAATTCCGATTTGTACTTGGAAGTCAACGCCAGTTCGCGCGCCTTCTCTTCCAATGCGCGGCGTGCTTGCTCGATCTCCTGGTTCTTGCGTTCCACCTCGTAGTTCTGTTCGGCCAGCTGCTGCGCCTTTTGCGCCAGCTGTTCGTTGGTCTGTTGCAGTTCCTTCTGCTGTGTCTGCAATTCCGTCGCGAGTTGCTGCGATTGCTTCAGCAGACCCTCGGTCTGCATCGTGGCTTCAATCGAGTTGAGCACGATACCGATGCTGGCCGTGAGTTGCTCAAGGAACGCGAGATGGGATGCGGTGAACGCGCTGAGGCTGGCAAGTTCGATCACCGCTTTGACGCGATCTTCGAAAAGCACCGGCAGAACGATGACATTTTTCGGAACTGCCTTGAAAAGCCCTGAACGAATTGGCACCGTCTTCTTGGGGAGCTCCGTGATCAGCATGCGGCGCTTTTCCGCCGCGCACTGGCCGATCATGCCTTCACCGATTCTGACTTCTTTCACGTAGCCTTCCGGCGTATCGGCGTAGGTCGAAAGCAAAACGAGGCTGCCATCGGGCGCGGTGGATTCGATGCCCATCTGATAGATGACGCCCTGCTGCGCGTTGACGAGAGGCGCGAGTTCCGACAGCAACATGCGGCCCACAGTCGCGAGATCGCGCTGGCCCTGCAACATTCCGGTGAACCGCGCGAGGTTCGTCTTCAACCAGTCCTGCTCCGTATTGCGGTCTGTGGTAAGCCGGAGGTTGTCGATCATCGTGTTGATGTTGTCCTTCAACTCGGCCACTTCACCGCGGGCATCGACCTGAATGGAGCGAGTCAGGTCGCCCTTGGTCACCGCCGTCGCCACTTCGGCAATGGCGCGGACCTGGTTGGTCAGGTTGTCGGCCAGCAGATTGACGTTGCCGGTGAGGTCCTTCCAGGTTCCCGCAGCGCCCGGCACGTTGGCCTGGCCGCCGAGACGGCCTTCGACGCCCACTTCGCGGGCCACGGTAGTCACCTGATCGGCGAAGGTCGCCAGCGTGTCGGTCATGTTGTTGATGGTTTCGGCGAGCGCCGCAACTTCCCCCTTCGCATTCACGGTGAGCTTCTGCGTGAGCGCCCCGTTGGCGACGGCGGTCACCACCTTCACGATGCCGCGGACCTGTTCCGTCAGGTTCGCAGCCATGACGTTGACGTTATCAGTGAGATCCTTCCAGGTTCCGGCCACACCCTGCACCTGCGCCTGGCCGCCCAGCTTGCCTTCCGTACCCACTTCGCGGGCCACGCGCGTCACTTCCGCGGCGAAGGCGTTCAACTGGTCCACCATGGTGTTAATGGTGTCTTTGAGTTCGAGAATTTCGCCTTTCACGTCGACAGTGATCTTGCGCGACAAGTCGCCGCGCGCCACGGCGGTTGTCACTTCAGCGATGTTTCTCACCTGGGCCGTCAGGTTGCCGGCCATCGCGTTCACTGAGTCCGTAAGATCCTTCCACGTTCCGGCCACGCCGGGAACGTTGGCCTGTCCGCCGAGACGGCCTTCCGAACCCACTTCGCGGGCCACGCGCGTCACTTCCGCAGCGAACGACCGAAGCTGCTCCACCATCGTGTTCAGCGTTTCTTTCAACTGCAGAATTTCGCCGCGCACGTCGACAGTGATTTTGCGGGACAAGTCTCCGTTGGCGATTGCAGTCGCCACTTCGGCGATGTTTCTCACCTGAGCCGTCAGGTTGCCGGCCATGAAGTTGACCGAGTCCGTAAGATCCTTCCACGTTCCGGCCACGCCAGGCACCACGGCCTGACCACCGAGTTTGCCGTCGGTGCCCACCTCGCGGGCCACGCGGGTCACTTCGCCGGCGAACGCGTTGAGCTGATCCACCATGGTGTTGATCGTGTTCTTTAGCTCGAGGATTTCGCCCTTCACGTCGACCGTGATCTTGCGGGACAAGTCGCCGCGCGCCACGGCGGTTGTCACTTCAGCGATGTTGCGGACCTGGCCGGTCAGGTTCGAGGCCATCGAATTGACTGAGTCGGTAAGGTCCTTCCACGTTCCAGCGACGCCAGGCACGTTAGCCTGACCGCCCAGGCGGCCTTCGGTTCCCACTTCGCGAGCCACGCGCGTCACTTCGCCGGCAAACCGGTTTAGCTGGTCCACCATCGTGTTGATGGTTTCCTTCAGCAGCAGGATCTCGCCGCTGACGTTGACCGTGATCTTCTTCGAAAGATCGCCCGTCGCAATCGCGGTTGAAACTTCGGCGATGTTTCTCACCTGACCAGTTAGGTTCGACGCCATCGAGTTAACGTTGTCGGTAAGGTCCTTCCAGGTTCCGGCCACGCCCGGCACCTGTGCCTGGCCGCCGAGCTTGCCGTCCGTGCCCACTTCGCGAGCCACGCGCGTCACCTCGCCGGCGAACGCGTTCAGCTGGTCGACCATCGTGTTGATGGTGTCTTTCAACTCGAGAATTTCGCCCTTCACATCCACCGTGATCTTGCGGGACAAGTCGCCACGGGCCACCGCCGTCGCCACTTCGGCAATGTTTCTCACCTGGCCGGTAAGATTCGACGCCATGAAGTTGACGTTGTCGGTCAGGTCCTTCCAGGTTCCGGCCACGCCCGACACCTGCGCCTGGCCACCGAGCTTGCCATCCGTGCCCACTTCGCGGGCCACGCGCGTCACTTCGCCGGCAAACGCGTTCAGCTGGTCCACCATCGTGTTGATGGTGTTTTTCAATTCGAGAATCTCGCCCTTCACGTCGACCGTGATCTTGCGCGACAAGTCGCCGCGGGCCACGGCCGTCGTCACCTCGGCAATATTTCTCACCTGGGCCGTAAGGTTGCCGGCCATCGAGTTCACCGAGTCGGTCAAGTCCTTCCACGTTCCGGCCACGCCAGGTACGTTGGCCTGGCCGCCGAGACGGCCTTCCGTGCCCACTTCGCGCGCCACGCGCGTCACTTCGCCGGCGAACCGGTTGAGCTGATCCACCATCGTGTTCAGCGTCTCTTTGAGTTGCAGAATTTCACCACGCACGTCAACCGTGATCTTGCGCGACAAATCCCCGTTGGCGATAGCCGTTGCCACTTCGGCGATGTTACGCACCTGACCGGTGAGGTTGCCGGCCATGAAGTTCACGTTGTCGGTGAGATCCTTCCACGTTCCGGCGACACCGGGCACGTTGGCCTGCCCGCCGAGCTTGCCTTCCGTACCCACTTCGCGGGCCACGCGGGTCACTTCGCCGGCGAACGCGTTCAACTGATCGACCATGGTGTTAATGGTGTCTTTGAGGGCCAGAATTTCGCCCTTCACGTCGACCGTGATCTTGCGCGACAAATCGCCGCGGGCCACGGCGGTGGTAACTTCGGCGATGTTTCTCACCTGGGCCGTCAGGTTGCCCGCCATGGCGTTGACTGAGTCGGTCAGATCCTTCCACGTTCCGGCCACGCCCGGCACCACGGCCTGACCGCCTAGCTTTCCATCCGTGCCCACTTCGCGTGCCACACGGGTCACTTCGGACGCGAAGGAACGCAGCTGGTCAACCATGGTGTTAATGGCCTCTTTGAGCTGCAGAATTTCGCCGCGCACGTCCACCGTGATTTTGCGGGAAAGGTCGCCGCTGGCCACGGCCGTCGCCACTTCCGCGATGTTTCTCACCTGGCCGGTGAGGTTCGAGGCCATCGAGTTCACCGAGTCCGTCAGATCCTTCCACGTTCCGTCCACACCGGGCACCACCGCCTGGCCGCCCAGCTTGCCGTCCGTGCCCACTTCGCGGGCCACGCGCGTCACTTCCGCGGTAAAGACGCCCAGCTGCTGAATCATCGTGTTCACGATGTTGGCGGAGCGGAGGAACTCGCCTTCGAGCGGACGGCCATCGACATCGAGCCGGACCGTCTGGGTGAGATTGCCCTGCGCCACTGCGGCGATGGCGCGCGTCACCTCCGTCGTGGGCCGAAGCAGGTCCTCGACCAGGGTGTTGACGGAGGTTTCCATGTCGTCCCAGGCGCCCCGGTGCCGCTCAAAGCGTATGCGCTCGCGGGTTCTGCCCTCTTTACCGACCGCCAGCCCGACGCGCTTCAGCTCGCGCGCCATCTGCTCATTGGTGGTCACAATTTCGTTGAAATTATCGGCGATCTTGCCCGGCAGCCCCGTCCATGAAACAGGCAATCGGACACTGAAATCCCCGTCCTTCATAGTTTGAAGGCTCTGCAGAATGGCCGCCATGTACTCGGGGGGGGTGCGTTCTAAACCGTTGGGAGGGAAGCTGCTGGGCTCGTCCTGTCCAATGACAGGCTGCGAAACTACGGTCTCCATGGGCACGCCTTTGGCACGGATCTCGAATAAAGAATTGCCAGGCGCAACGATATTGAACGGCCTGCGGAAACTGTCCCGGGGGAATTGGCCAACCTGATCGTGTACGCGCAGCTTAAGGAGGGATGCTTTTTTTTTGAGGAGGGTTGTCTATCGAAACATTTGCGCGAGAAATTGTCTCTATGAAATCGGTACGGAGGTAATTGTCGTCATCAATCGAGTCGGCGACTAGGGCTAGGCGTCCCGTCTTCTTCGCTGATGGGTCGACGGTATGTTCATATCCTCCCGATACTTGGCAACAGTCCTTCGGGTTAACTGGATCCCTTGCGCCTGCAGCATCCCAGCCAGCTGGTCGTCGGTCAAAGGGCGTCTGGCATCTTCTTCCTCGATCAGCTTCTTCACCTTGCGCTTAAGCACCAGCAAAGGTGTATCTGCGCCCTCTGGCCCATTCGACCCCTCGGAAAAGAAAAACCGCAATTCGATGACGCCTTGCGGGGTGTGCGCATATTTGTTGGCCACCGCACGGCTCACCGTGGAGGGGTGAACTCCGATCTCCTCGGCCACCTCCTTGATCATCATCGGACGCAGCGCCTCGATCCCCTGGTCAAGGAAATCTTGTTGCCGCCGCACAATCACCTCGCAGGTCCGCAATATCGTGCTCTTGCGCTGAGCGATGTTGCGCATCAGCTGCAACGCCGAACGGAATCGTTCCTTCACATACTCCTTGACCTCTTTGTCGGTGCCTTCGGACACCAGCATGCGCCGGTAGCGTTGGCTCAGTCGCAAACTGGGCAAGTCTTCCTCGTTCATCGTGACCACCCATTCGCCGCCTCGCTTCACAAACACTACGTCGGGCTCAATCAAACGGGTCTGCTCGCGGTTATAGAGTCTTCCGGGTCGCGGTTCCAGCGTTCGGATGAAGTCAACCGCGCTGTGCGCTTCCGCCGGAGTCACCTGCAAAGCCCGCGCCAGATCCTTCATATCCCGTTTTTGAACCAGATGAAGATGGCGATCGGCGATCATCGCCGCGACCTCCATGCAGCGCTTCCGATCTTCCAGTTTTACCTCCGCCTCGGCACGAAAGCTGCGATGAAGGTCTTCGCTGCCATCCTCGTTGTGACGCGTATAGACTTGTCCAAACTCATGCTGCTGCGTTGCAATTTGGATCATTAGGCATTCACGGAGATCCCTTGCCGCAACGCCGGGAGGATCGAGGTGCTGGACAAGGTCGACTCCGCGCCGCACCAGTTCAAGCGCGGCCGCGTCATCCAGATCCTGATTTTCGAGAGGCTGGTTTTCAGGAAACTGCCGCAGAGCTTCGACTAACTCCTCCTCACTCACTGTGAGATAGCCGTCCTCGTCGAGATTGCCAATGATGAATTCCGCGACCAACCTCAGCCGAGAGTCGACTGTCGACGCTCCCAGTTGCCATGTCAGGTGATCGGTGAGAGTCGTCGGCTGGGAAAGAAAATTCTCAAACGAGGGCCGCTCGTTTTCTTCGAACTCAGGTTGCGTGCGGTAACCAGGGTCCAGGTAATCCTGAAAATAAGAGCCGAAATCGATTTCGTTAAAGGGGTCTTTTTGCGCGGGCGCGGGCTCCGCGGTACCGTGTTCAAGTTGCTCGATGCGCCCATCGCGCTCCTGCTGCTCCTGGCGTGCCGCCACTTCGTCGAGCATCGGAACGGTTTCGTCAATCTCCTCCAGGACGGGGTTCTCCACCATCTCGGCATCGATCATTTCCTTCAGTTCGAGCTTGTTGAGCGCGAGCACGCTCACCATCTGCATGAGGCCCGGGGTAAGGACCTGGCGCTGCGCCACTTTTAGATTTAGTCTTGGCTGCAACAGCGGCATAAGAATGCTCGATTCCAGATTGGTTCCAATTAATAAGTGTACGTGGACGCGAACACGCCCGCAGGAGTAGACCCCATCCACCTGCACTATTTTCCCAAATTGGGTAGATTCCTGTTCGGAAGTCTACTTCTGGAAGGACTCGGCCCGCTACACCCTTTGCGGAATTGACTCTGCACCCTTTGTCGCGTTCAATCCGTGGTGTTCCATCCATTCAGGATGCGCACCCCTGCCGCCCTCATCAACTTAATGAGAATCCTTCCCCAAGATAGACGCGCCGCACTTCAACATCAGTGCCGAGTTCGTGCGGAGTCCCGGTACGGAAGATCTTCCCCTCTGCAATGATATAAGCCCTGTCGGTCACACTCAAGGTCTCGCGCACGTTATGGTCCGTGATCAGGATTCCGATCCCGCTCGATTTCAAATCGAAGATAATCTTCTGCAACTCCAGCACCGCAATTGGATCGATCCCGCTGAACGGCTCGTCGAGCAGAATAAAGTTCGGCTGAATGCAAAGCGATCGCGCAATCTCCACGCGCCGTCTTTCCCCGCCCGATAAAGCGTAGCCGCGCGTGGTGCGGATGTGGGCCAGATTGAGCTGCTGAATCAGGCGCTCGGTCCGGGTTCGGCGCTCGCGGGCGTCGAGTGGTTGCACTTCCAGGACGGCCAGAATGTTCTCTTCTACCGTCAGCTTCCTAAAAACCGAAGGTTCCTGGGGCAAATAGCTGATGCCGAAATTCCGCGCCCGGAGATACATCGGAGTGCGCGTAATGTCGACGTCGTCCACCATCACTCGGCCCGTTTCGGGTGGTATCAGGCCGACAATGATGTAAAAGCTCGTCGTTTTGCCGGCGCCGTTTGGCCCCAGCAGCCCTACCACTTCGCCGCGGGAGATTCTCAGGTTGACCCCGCGCACAACCTGCCTCCCTTTATAGGTCTTGCCGATTCCCTCGGCGATCAATGTTTCCATTAAGCTCTCAAGCGTTCTTGGGGCCCATCACGGCCGTCTTTGGACCGTGGTCTCGGTTGTGGTTGCGCGTCCGCCGCCTTCGACATTGACGCTATCATCGCGACTATTGAAAATCAAAGACGCGCCCGTCACGGTACCGCGCGACGGATCGGTCATGCGCGGAGGCGCTGCGGCTGTTCCCGTCAACACGTATTCCCCCCGTTCGCTCGAGTAGTCGAGCCGTTCGCCTGTTCCGTGTCGGCCCTGCGAATCGATCGTCACGTTCCCGCGCGCCGTCATCCGGTCAACCTGCGCGCTCCCGCCATCGGGTGCAGCATGATTCCCGGGCGGCAGCAAGATCAACTCCACTTCGCTGGACCGCGTGGTCGAATCTCCGGTTTCTGCAATCACGCTGCCCAGAGCGCCGCCTTGCATCACTGCCTTCCGTTCGGCGTCCGAGTACTTAAGGTCGCCGCCCCGCACCCGAATCACAGAAGGAGAACTCGGTTTGCTCGCGTTGCCTTGCCCGGCTTTGGCTGCGCTCACCAGCACCACCTTCACCGGATCGGCCGCACTCGCCGTCCGCGCCACCAGGGTCTGCCTCGTCCGGTCCAGAATGATCACGGGCGCCACGACCGAATTCCCCTGCTGCCACAACCGCGCCTGTCCCCGAAATGTCGCTTCGCCGGTCGCCTGGTGTAACTGCGCCTCGGCGGAAATGACATGCGTCGGACCCTGTGATCCCAAACCCGGTCCTGGAGCAGTTCCGGAGGTTGGGACCTGCCTGGAACTCGCTGCTCGTTCCTCGCCCAACCACGTGGCTTTCACGTTTCCATGAGCAAATGCGTCGCCCGATGCCCGCGCCACGTCGATCTTGTCGGCGTAAAGATCCAGCCCTCCGTCCAGAACACGCGGATTTCCAGTCAGATGCAGCAACTCTCCAGTTCCCTCGTAGTCTGCCCGCTCCGCCGTCGCTCGCAGCGCAGGGGGCGCAGCCGATCCTGGCTTGGCCACTGGCTGCTGCACAAGCACAACATGACCCACCACCGTCGCTGCCTCAATCTGCGTTGCTCCACTCGATCCGTTTGCCTTCTGCGTACGGTTCTTGGCATCGGCGGTCTTTGCTTCCGTGAAACGCGCCTCGAGCTTGTCTCCGGTTGTTGTCTGTACTGTCCCAGTCTCCGTTGTCTGCTCGATCTTCGCATGCCCCACCCCGGTGAGCGTGCGCAGTGCTGAGTCCGGGCCAAACGTTCCCTTCACGTCATCGGCCGTCATGCGCCCATGCGCTGGGCCGCTCGTGCCGCGCTGGCTCTCGCTCGTGACGACCACTCCGCCGATCCCGTGCAGCGTGTCCAGCTCCACCTGGCCCTTGCCGGCATCGCGAAATGCAAGATCGGCAACCGGGGACTCCCAAATGCGATGAGAGCGCGATGAAACACCAGCCGCATTCGTTTCTTCGTCGCTGCTAAAACTCACCCCTCGCTCCAGATGGGCAAGACGCAGTACGCCCTCGGATGTGAACTTGAGTTCGGCCGTCGGCGACGTTCCATGCAGCTTGCGGCCATTTTTGTCGGAATCGATCGTCACCCCGCCATCGAGATGGCCGGCCTTCGGCTGATTTTCTTCGTCGAATTGAAGCGATCCGTTGGGCGCTGCCAAATGCCCTCCCGTTGCTGTGGTCAGCTCCAGGCCGTTGGTTGCGTCCAGCTGCACCACCGAACCGTCCTCGCGGAACTCAATCGTCGCCTGCTTGGCGCGGGCCTCTCCGTGCCGAAAACGGGCCGTGCCGGCCACCAACCGGCAAACGTCGCTGTCGCGATCGATCTCCGCATGCTGAGCCGCAATCGCCACCGGATCTACGCCCCGATGCGTATTCAATTCCACCGCACTGTTCAGCACCAGCCGTCCATCTTGCGAGGCGTACGAAGCTCCCACTGAGCTGCCCCAACCCTGCGGCAGCTCGAATTCAACATGCTGGTTCGAACTGGCCACACCCGTATTGTGGTTGTAGGTCAGGCCACTCGTTTTCACGTGAATCTGGTCTGCCACGGAAGCCGCTCGCGCAGGATCAGGCCCACCGCTCCTTTGCTCCATTGCCGGCTGCTTCGCCGACTTTTTCCCCGCTCCCGGCTGCGTATTCGCGGGCCTGTCCAGCGTGATTTCAACCGGACCGGCCGCCGTCGCAATGCCGGCCTGCTCGTCGTACTCAAACTCCGAGCCCTCGATCCGGTCGGTCCCTCCACCATTCGGGTCGTACATCTCGATCTTCACTGCATGCAGCCGATAAAGGTCATTCTTGAGCTGTTCGACCTTTGAAGCAGTGATCTTGAATTTGGCGTGCCCGGCGTTGAACTCGGCCTGGGTAAAGCCGTTCGATTCCCTTTGAATATCGATCCCAAGCTTCTTCGGCAGGTCGCGGCGGTTGAAAGGACTCCTCCATCTTCCAATGGTCAGGAAGACCCCGAGAGCCACCACCAGCAGCACTCCCGCCACCAAAACGACCGTCCGTATCCGTTCAAGCGTGATGCGCACGCCCTAATTCCCCAACCCGAGCCGTGCCGATAGCCGCTGGGCTAGACTTTCTCCCAACTCACTCCACAACACCCGTGCGGTGGCTCCGGAGCCTTTCTCGAGGGCCGACGTCAGATCGACCAGTTGCCGCACATTCTCCTCAACGTGCCGCGCCGAGAACGCGTCCAGCTCCGCGTCTACTTCGAGAAACGCGGCATCATCGCCAAAGTCGATCCGGATGTGCCCGTCCTGCTCGTAGGTCCCCTCGTCGAATAAGGGCCCAAAGCCCGTCAACCGCACCAGCCGCGGTACGCGCGCCCAACGTGGATCAACGTTCGGGGAAGTTTCGAGTTCCCAAAGGCTCCAGCCGATCTGAAATTCGTACGCGTAGTCGTCGTGCAGCAACTCCATCGCGTCTTCCACGGCAACGCGGGGCTCGGCGCCGCGCTCTCCGCCCCCGTACACACGCTGAAACACGGGCGGCTCGCTCCAGCCAACCGGCCATACCGTCGTGGAATAAACGCGCGCGTCTCCGCCATGCGCAGAAAAGGTTCCGAGAACTGCCGTCATGATGTCGGGGAGTGCAGCAAGGCGCAGGTTCGGGTACCACAGACTTAGATAAAGTGTGTCGGACATCTCTATTGATTTTAGACGGGTGGCCCGAGCCGAAGATTCGCGCAAACTTCAGCACTGCCCCAGCTTGTTCAACTGAAAGTCCGGGTGCCCCAGGGTCCGGGGTCCCTACGAACAGGTCTTCGTTCGTGGGGTGGAGATCTCGCTTTTGAGACCTGGGAGAGCAGGAACCTCCAGCCGCACCGCAATCCGAGGAGCCGAGCCTTCAGATCGAGTGTCCTGTCCATGAAGTTCACACAGAAGTTGGCGGTGTCATTCTGAGCGAACGGGGCCCCGAACGCATTTCAGTTCGGGGCTGGTGAGCGAAGAATCTGCTTTTTGGCATTTCCAGATTTACCAATAGCTTCTGGAAAAACACTCTGGACCCGACGCCTTTACACTGTTCTCCATAACTTTCAGGAGCGAATCGTGAGCCCAGCCCGCACCCTCGACTCCCGCGCCCTCAATCCCCGAATTGACGCCTACATCGCCAAGGCCAAACCCTTCGCACAACCCATCCTGAATCACATCCGTGAACTGGTGCACAAGGCTTGCCCCGGCGTCGTCGAAACCATCAAATGGAGCCGGCCCTTCTTCGAATACAAGGGCGTCATCCTCGCCAACATGTCCGCGTTCAACGAGCACTGCAGCTTCGGATTCTGGGGCGAAGAAATCGCGGCCGTCCTGCGCGATGCAAAGCTTCTGCAGCCGGACGCCATGGGTTCGCTCGGACGTATCACGCGCGTAGAGGACCTGCCCGCCGACAAGCAGATGCTCGGTCTACTGCGCCAGGCCGCGGGATTTATCGACAGTGGCCAGTACACCAGCCCCATCGCCGCCCGAAACAAAGTGGTCAAGGCCCCCAAACCCGCTGTGGAAGCGCCTCCGGAGTTCACTCGGGCGCTCAAAGCGAATAAGAAAGCCTCCGCCGCGTTCGCTGCCTTCAGCCCCAGTTGCAAACGGGAATATGTCGAATGGATTGCCGACGCCAAGCGCGACGAGACACGCGACAAGCGCATTGCCACGGCCATCGAGTGGATCAGCGAAGGCAAACAGCGCAACTGGAAATACCAGAACTGCTGACATTCACCGTCGCACCGCCATGCATGGACGCAGGTACCGGAAAACACCTGCTGGCGATACCCAGGCGATCGCATGAACAAAACTGGGTGTCAAGGTCGGTCCTCTGCGAGCGCCGAACCGGTCCGATCGCGGCGGTCTTCCCTCCGGGAAGACCGGAAAATAGCCCAGGACAAGCGGAGCGCCGTCCTGGGACAGCATCCCCCTCGCCTTTCGCGCCCCGTAGGCGGCGCGGCGAAGTCCTTAATCTGCGTTCGGCGTGTTCATGCAATTGACCTGTGGCGATTCTCCGTTTTGCAGATCAATTCCTCTTGCCGGCGCACAATGAATTGTCCGGCATTTGGATGGAAGGCGTACCTCGGCCTGGGCCGCTCGCAGCGGTACCCCACCCCCCTAGGGGGCCCCTCCCCCCTATGCCCCGAGCTGGGTTTGACTTAGAAATTGGGCAGTTCTTGGGTATCTGGGTAACCGTTATTCTTCGCAATCTGCAGCCGGGTGCCGGGTGCCCCAGGTCTCGTTTTCGAGACCTGGGAAAGCACAAACCTCGGAAATCCGGCGAAAGGCTGGGAACCTTTACGTGGTTACGATCTCGCTGAAGTCGGCGATGCCGGCGAGCCCCTCGCGTACTTGACGGATCATCCCGAGCCGAGCCGCTCGCAATTTCGGGTCCGGAGACATCACCATTACCTTTTCGAAGAAGGCATCGACGACGGGCCTCAATGTGGCGACCATCTCGAGCGCTGCGCGATAATCCCGCTTGGCACGCAACTCACTAACCTTTGCGGCGACATCGTCCGAAGCCTGAATTAACGCCTTCTCCTCGGGCTCAACCAACACTTCATAGAACTCGTCATCGTTGAACGAAATGGAAAAATGTTCGCCCTTCTCTTCTGCTTGTCGCAGGATGTTCCTGATGCGCTTGAATGCTGCCGAAACCGCAGCGAAATCCTCCGATCGACGCACAGCCGTCAATGCTTCACAGCGAGCAACGGCATCGCGTACGTCGTCCCAGCCTGCGGCCAGCACGGCGTTGACCACGTCATAAGCGAAGGCGCGCACCTCCTTGAGATAGAATCCGACGCGTTCTACCAAAAAAGCTGCGGCTTCTTCACGCGCCGGCGTAGACGGACCGGTCGCGGCGAGCACATCTCCAATTGTCAGCGGAACCTCCGATTCAGCCAGAATCTTGACAATTGCATTGGCAGCGCGACGCAGCGCGAATGGATCCTTCGAGCCAGTCGGCGCATTGCCGATGCCGAACATGGCGACAATGGTCTGGATGCGATCGGCGAGTCCGAGGATCTGGCCTTCGATTGAGACAGGGATCTCATCTTCCATGCCAGCAGGCGTGTATTGCTCGTAGATGGCGAGCGCGACGCGTTCGCCTAAACCCTGCGCGCGCGCATAGAGTCCGCCAATGACGCCTTGCAGCTCGGTAAACTCCTTTACGAGCTCTGTCGTAAGGTCGGTCTTCGCGAGCTCGACGGCCCTGAAGAGCGCGGCTTGCTCAAAGGCAACTCCTGCGGTCTCCGCCGCGAGCGCCAACTCGCGCGCGACCCGGAGATTCTGCTCTGTCTTCCAGTAGTAGCTGCCCAACTCCTTCTGGAAAGTCACATTTTTCAGGCTCTCGACACGCTCGGTCAGGGGTATCTTCTGATCGAAGTCCCAGAAGAACTGCGCATCCTTGAACCGCGCCCGCAGCACGCGCGCATTGCCGTGGCGAATGATGGCTTCGCCTTCTTCCTCGACTGCCGTGTTCAGCACAGCCAGAAAATGCGGAGCCAATTTACCGTCCGCGCCTTCCACCGCAAAGTATTTCTGGTGGTCGCGCATTACCGTGACCAGCACTTCTTCCGGCAGCTTCAGATACTCCGGCTCAAAATCGCCCAGGATCACCGTCGGCCACTCGGTCAGGTGCAGCACCGTCTCGACCAGCGGCTCGTCTTCGCGCCAGCGCGC
Source organism: uncultured Acidobacteriaceae bacterium (assembly GCA_963745845.1). Lineage (GTDB taxonomy): Bacteria > Acidobacteriota > Terriglobia > Terriglobales > Acidobacteriaceae > Telmatobacter. The sequence continues at coordinate 3,639,559 of CAVUZE010000008.1, forward strand.
ATCCGCAACGGTCCGCGTCGCCCTGTCCAGCGCCTTCCGAATAATCTGCCTGCGCTCTGCCGTATCGACAACAACAAATGCCTTGCGCATTGTCGCGGCATAGTCTTTGGCCGATGCAATCACCACCGGCGCATCGCCGTAGAGTACGCGATGGCCGCGGCTGGCGTTGCCTGCGGTAATCCCCGCAATCTCCACCGGCACAACCGCCGAATCGAGCAACGCGACCAGCCAGCGCACAGGACGCACAAACCGCTCCGGCTTACCCGCGCGCCAGTACATATTCTTGGCCCAGTAAAGACCCAGCACTTCTTTCGGCAGCTCCGCAGTCAACACGTCCGTCGCAGATCGCCCTTGCCGCTTGATCGACGCGCCAACATACTCGCCCTTCGCTGTCGTGACCTTTTCGAGCGCGGAGACAGCAAAGCCCGCCTTCTTCGCAAAGGCCTCCGCAGCCGCCGTCGGAGCACCGTCTTTGAACGCGATTTTCCACGAGGGCCCGGTCATCTGCTCTTCGGTGTCGGCCTGCGCAGCCAGCACGCCTTCTACCAGCACAGCCAGTCGCCGCGGCGTGGAGTACGTCGTGATCTTCGCGCCTTCGCCCAAGAGCCTCTCACGCGTCAGCAACTCGGTGACACGCCGGGCTAACTCCGCCTCGGCGCCGGCAATCATGCGCGCGGGAACTTCTTCCAACCCAATCTCTAAAAGAAAATCTGCCATGCTATGCCACCGCCTGCTGCACCGCATAGGCTTTGGCCACGCCCACAGCCAGAGCGCGAATGCGGCCAATCACGCCTACCCGTTCTGTCACGCTGATGGCTCCGCGCGCGTCAAGAATGTTGAACAGGTTCGAGCATTTCAACGCCAGTTCGTAGGTTGCCAGCAGCGGGAAGCGCCTCTTCTCGCGCGCCACGTCAACGTCCGCGCCAAGCACCGACTCGGCAACGCCGATATTCTCGAAATGTTCCAGCAGCTCTTTCGCTTCAGCCTCGTAAAGATTGAAATGTTCCCAAAGCTTCGCGACGTCGGCAGCTTCGAAGTTGTACACCGAGAACTGCAGCTCTTCGGCGAACCGAACGTCGCCGTACTTCACCGGCACGCCGGTTTCCGGGTCGCGCGCCCACACAATGTCGTAGATCGAATCGAGATCCTGCAGCACCTGCGCAATGCGCTCGAGGCCATACGTCAACTCAGCGCAGATCGGGTCGAGATCGAGGCCGCCGCATTGCTGAAAGTAAGTGAACTGGGTAATTTCCTGTCCGTCGAACATGACCTGCCAGCCTACGCCCCACGCGCCGCCCGCCGGCCACTCCCAGTTATCTTCTTCAAACTTGATGTCGTGTTTCCTTAGATCGATTCCCAGTGCTTCAAGAGACTCCAGGTAGAGCTCCTGCACATTCACCGGCGGCGGTTTCAAAATGAGTTGAAACTGCGTGTGCTTGAAAAGGCGGTTCGGATTCTCACCGTAGCGGCCATCGGCAGGACGGCGCGAAGGCTGCGCGTAGCCCACCTTGTAAGGCTTTGGCCCAAGCACGCGCAGAAATGTTTCCGGCGCCATGGTTCCCGCACCCACTTCCACATCGTAAGGCTGCTGCAACACGCAGCCGCGCTCAGCCCAGAAGCTTTGCAGCCGGAACAGTAACTCCTGGAAAGTAAGTGCGGAGGATTCTTGTGAGGATTCAATCAGGCTCGACGACACAGGCAGGGCTCTCTTTACGGGACTCTCGACTATCTTATCAGCCGATTCAGCAATTCCGATTCAACGACCTCCGATGCTGAGACCGGCTGCCGAGGCCGATTACATACTGAGGCGCGCCAGCACTTCCGCTGTGCGCAATTTGCGCTCGAGATGCCGCTCCAGAGCCTGCAATGTGAATCGCCGTAAATCGTGCCCTCTTCTTTTAGGCCACTGCTCGGCGGCAAATGCGCCCACCGGCGCACGCAACATGCGCTGCGCCAGCTGCCATGAGTCGGCGGAGAGCTCGCTCGCATTGCTGCTGCGATGCACGACGCAATAGAGGCCGTCTTGAAAAGCATTGAAGCTGGTTTCCCCCGCCTTCAGCGTCTCGCCGCATGCGGTGCAATGCGCGATGTCCGGCAGAAGGCCCATCAAGCGTGTAATCCAAAGCTGGAAATACGTCAGGGGCAACCACGGCTGCTCAACGGTCGTCTGTTCCAGCACCGAGACAAGCAGCCGGAAAACTGCCTCCTGCGGATCATGCTCGGGAAGCGCCTGGTCGAGCAGCTCTGCGAAAAAACTCAGCACCGTCATGCGCACCTGATCCACTGGACCGGAGAGCGGCGATCGAATGATCTCCAATTGATCGAGGCGCACCAAGTCCTGCCTCGGCCGCTCCGCAAACCATGCACGCGCCAGGGTCATAGGTTCCAAAGCACCGCCGAAGCGCTTACGACTTTTAAGCGCAGCTTTGGCGACGCCCTTGATCCGGCCATGGTCCCGCGTGAAAAAACTCACAATCAGATCGGCCTCGTGGATTGGCCACGTGCGCAGAACGACCGCTTCCGAGGTGAGAACTGCCATCGGACTCCATCATCGCATCACTGCATAGGGTGAATGTCCCGACACTCCGCATGCCGGATGCACAACGCGTGCTCAGAATTGCCGGATCAGCACCAGGCTCCACGGCTCCAGTGAACGGTGGAACTCGAGATTGCCGGACGCATCGGCACGGAACACTTCCTTCTTCGTCGCCCAGGCAGCGTCGCGAAGCGCTTGCGCCTGTTCGCGATTGGGCGGCTCAGGCTTGCCCATGCTTTCCCAGACGGGGATGGCGTCTCCGTGTTGGCGATCGAGGGTTTCGATCTGGAAGGACGCTCCAGGAGGCAATCCGCGCAGACGCAGATTGAGGTCGCGCGCGCTCCCAAAGGCGTCGAGAGCATCAGCCTCCTCCACTGTATCGGTCAGGGGCAGGGCAATCTTTTCTTCGGGAGGGTAGTTGTAGGCGAGAGCCGTGATCTTGCTAGATGCTTTGTCGCGCGTGACGATTGCGCCGTCGGTGCGGGCGAGTTGCTCGTCGCCCAGCCGATTGAGGAAGCGATAGCCGTGGAAGGCCGGCTTCACAATCCCCTGATAATTGATCAGGCCGAAAGACCCGTGAAAAACGGAGTCGGTCTTGCGATTCTCTTCGAAGACATCGGTGAAGACCCAATAGGAGAGCGAGTCAACGAGTCCGATCGAGTCGAGGTTGGTCTTGACGATGAAGGTTGCAGCGGCGAGCGAATCGTGGGTGTGGTCAGTAGGGGACGGGCTCGAGTTCCACTCGGTGAGCTGGATTTCCGCATGTGGATAGGGGCTCGCATCGATCATCGCTCGCAGCGTGCGCAGGTCGTCGCGTGTGGAGTCGATGCTGCGGCGCAGGTGATCGTGATTGGGCAGCTTAGGATCGTCGATCGTGAAATCCTGCGGGTAGGGATGCGTGGAGACAAAGTCGACAGGCAGGTTGTTGGCTTTACAGTAGGCGAGAAAATCCTCTATCCAGACCGGACGCCAGGGGATTTGCAGCGGGTCGTAGGGCTTGCCGGAGGCGATGGCGGCCTTCACGGCCTTCTCGTCGAGATTGAAGTTGCTGGTGGCAGGACCGCCGACACGCATTTGTGGATCGACTCCCTTGATCGTCTGCGCCGTGATCTTGTAGAGATCGAAATACTGTTTCTCCGTGCCATTCTTGAAAAAGCCGTCGAGATTGGCCTCGTTCCAGACTTCGAAATACCACTGGCGCACTTCTTTCACGCCATAGCGGGCAACGAGGTGTTCCACCGTTGCGCGCACCAGATCGGCCCACTTCTTGTAATCCTTGGGCGGCGCGCCGTTGGCTTGCCACCAGAAGGTCGTGTTGTGGGCGGTGGCCATCTCTGCCGGCGCAAAGCTCAGTTCGACAAAAGGACGCACACCCGCGGCAAGCATGCGATCGAAGAGATCGTCGATGTATTGGAAGTTATAAACCGGCCGGCCTTGCTCGTCTTCGCGGTAGACGAACATGTCGTCGTGAAAGAGACCGTGAAAGCGAACGTACTGAAAGCCATCCTCGCGTACGGCGATTTTCAACTCTTCCTGCCAGGTCGCCCGCAGGCCTTCATTCGCACGGCCCGCGCCGACAACCTTGCTCCAGAAGTGAACCAAGGGCTGCCCCGGAGACGCGGAGTCCGCGAAGATTCGGATTGCTCCATCAGAGGGCGACTGCGCTTGGGCAACGGAACCAACGAACACGAAGGCAGCAACCAGAAAAACGTCGATGCCGAAGACCGACCAATGGCGCTTCCTATGCAGGTACGCCGAGCACTTTCCGGTTTGACCAGGACGCAATGCTGTATTTGGGATCACCGGACAATCTATCGGCGGATGAGTCGGATGTCAAACGAGTTGATCGAGAATAAGGCGCCGTTCTCGACAGCCTGAATCCGCGATTGAGAGCGCAGAAGTTGAAGCGTCACGAAATTGAGCGTTGTACGCACGAAAGCCGCGTCGAAGAAGTCCATGGAAAAGCCGGCGCGAGGGACAACACCCACACGAAATCCAGTATCGAAGTTCGAAATGTACGGAACTTTCCCTGAGGAGTTTATCTGAATGGCACAGCATGCAACGGAAGAACAGAATCAGCCGAGTCATGAGGCGCAAGTCAAAGGCAGTCAGCACTCTCAACAGGACAGTCAAAACACCTCCACCGAGTCTGGCAATGCGCGTTCCCACAACCAGCCCAGTCACGAGGCACAAGTGAAAGGCGGGCAACATTCCCATCAGGGTAGCCAAAACACTTCCAACGAGCCCGGCGACAGCCGTTCCCACAACCAACCCAGTCACGAAGCCCAGGTGAAAGGCGGTCAGCACTCCCGTTCGGGAGGTTCAAACCGCTAGATTCGCAGCGAGGTCGATGGGGGCAGGCGGAGTCCCGCAAGGCCCGCTTGCACCAACAACCCGAATTCAGATCGTTTATTCGCTGCCGCGATTTTCGAATTCCGGCGAGGTGCAAAAAGCAAAAGCGCGCGCCGTTGAGAAACAGCGCGCGCGATCTACCGACCGTAACGACACCGGTGGTTCTGGCTCGTTGCTATCGACCGAAGTGAGCAGAGTTCTTCTCGGTGAAATGGGCCCACTTCTCTGGCAGGTCATCCAGCGCAAAGATGGCGGAAACCGGGCACGCCGGGACGCAGGCCCCGCAGTCGATGCACTCCACGGGATCGATAAACAACTGTTCGGCTTCAGCATGACCAGCTTCATCTTTTTTGGGGTGGATGCAATCGACTGGACAAGCGTCCACACAGGCGGTGTCCTTGGTGCCGATACAAGGTTCTGCAATCACATATGCCATCGTGCAGTTCTCCGGAAGGGTATCTTCTCGACGCTGATAGTAGCACAGGACACCGTAGGCGAGAGGCAATGGCCGAGGGCCGCGTTTTGCTATGCGGGAATGGCGGAGGCAGGCATCAGGGAACAGTGATCAGGGATCAGATGTTCTCGGACAGATAGAGACACAGGTGTGCTCTACGTTAAAAAGAGAGCTAGAGCAGGCCCTTTACATCGGGTGCTTCCCGTTCCGCAGCCCACTCGGCTGCAGTCGGAATTGGTGTCAAGTCTTTACCTGCAAAAAGGTCTGCGAATAGGCCAACGAGTTCCGCATGAATCCTGCTATTCGAAGCAAGGATTTCTGAGCTATCGATTCGAAAATGCCGGCCTTCGAAATCGGTGACCTTGCCGCCTGCCTCTTCGACAAGCAGAATACCGGCCGCCGTGTCCCAAGGATTCAAATTGAACTCCCAAAAACCCTCCAGACGCCCGGCGGCAACGTAAGCAAGGTCCAGCGCAGCCGAACCTGCTCGGCGAACCCCGTGCGATCGTAGCGTGAACTCCTGATAAAAGTGGATATTCGGGCTGGCATGCCGCTTTCGACTCGGAAACCCCGTGGCAAGCAGGGCTTCGGCTAGCTTTGGGATGGACGAGCTGTGGATTTGCCTCCCATCGAGAAATGCGCCCGCTCCCTTCTCGGCTGAGAAGAGCTCATTGCGGAGCGGATCATAGATCACGCCTGCAACGAGGGTTCCATCCTCCTCCGGGTTTAGGTCTGCGGGACGCTGCTCGAGGCCCATCGAAACGCAAAACTGAGGAAAACCGTGGGCAAAGTTGGTCGTACCGTCCAGCGGATCGACATACCAGCGGAATTCCCCATCCAGGCGGTCGCGCGTTCCCTCTTCGCCGTAAACGCCGTGATCCGGAAACGTCTCGCTCAGTCGAGACCGGATCAGTTTCTCCACCGCGCGGTCGGCGACCGTGACCAAATCAACATCGCCCTTGTATTCCGTCTCGACACCCTGGGCAAAGAACTCGCGCAGGCGTGCGCCAGCCTCACGAGCAATCGCAGAAGCCTTCGGAACCCACACCAATGGCTGTATGCCGGACGCGGCACCGCTCACGAAGCCGCTCCATCCGTAAACGCCGCGCGCGAGCCGCGGCGACGACCCGATTCCGTAATGGTCTGAATTTGGTGTTTATAGATGAAGAGATTCGGCTTGCCTTCCCGAGTCAGACGAAGCATCCCATCGTCGAAGTACTCGATCCAGCCGCGCACGGTTTCCCCATCCCACAATTTGACGGCAACCGGCACCTGGCGCTCGCTGAGAGAGCGGAGATACATAGCTTCCTGTCCAGTTTCACCGGGAGGCGGAGTCTTGGAGCGGCGATGCGCTGATATTGGTGGTGTCATGACGCTATTTTAGATGCAAAGGCAGCGAAGGCAGTCGCGCAGTTGCTGTGAATCCCTTCCGCCCGCCGCTTGCGCATTCAGACCTCGCTTGACTCGAAGACCGGCCGTGCTTACATTGAACGCACTAGATTGGTCGAGCGCATCAACCGAAGCGGATTTGTCGCGCTTGCGAAGCGGATTTGTCGCGCTTGATACATCACATTCGTTTCGGACCTCCCCTTTCATTCGAAAAGGAGAATCCATGAACCTCTTGCGTCTTGTCCTTTCAGCTTTCGGCGGTCTTGTGGCGTACTTTCTTTTAGGCGGTTTGATCTTCGCCCTGGTTCCTTCTCTGAAAACCGAATTCCTCAAGTACCCAAACGTCTATCGCGACCACGAAGGCCAGATGAGCCACATGCCCGTGGCAATGGCTGCCACGTTTTTGTCGATGCTGGTGTTGGCGGTGCTGTACGCGCTTACCTATCAGGGCGGCTCTGGCCTCATGGAAGGCGCGCGTTTCGGCGCCCTGATCGGCTTGTTTGCCATCGGGTCCTTCGTCCTGCACAATTATGCCAACCTGAATATCGGACTCGCGCTCACCATCCAATCGGCAGTCGCCTATTTTGTGGAGTGGACGGTTGCCGGGATTTCCATCGGGCTGATCTATCGACCGCTCCCGACTCACTAATCGAGGCCCGCTGAAAACAGGGTCGCAGCGAGCAAAGATTGCGTGCGTGGCGGGGCTCCGCCAGGTGCTCAGTCACTCTTCGCAGGAGAGTCGGCGTAGTAGCCCGTGCGGTAGCGGATGTTAAAGGCCTCGTTTGCAGCACGCGGGATGCTGACGCTGAGACGATGGAAGATCCTCCCGGGCTCCTGGTGATGCGGATAGTAACCCAGGACGTATTGGGTGCGCAGATCCTCGCTTACCTGCGCAAAGGCCTTGTCGAGACCGCCCGCGCTGGCATAGAAACTCTTGCCCCCGGTCTGTTCCGACAAGGTAATCAGCGCATGCTCGCCGCCCAGATCGCGGCCGGCGCTGGCCTCAATAGGCACGTCGATGATGGAGTAAATCATGACTTCGTTGCGCAGAGCCTGTTCCAGCGCCTGTGAATAGGTAGTGCCTTTCACGGTGTCACCGCCGTCTGAGACCAGTACCAGAACTTTGCGCCCTTCCTTTGCGCCCAGGCGCTGGGAGCCAAGATAGATGGCATCGTAAAGCGCCGTGCCCCCTTCCCCGCGCATGCGATCGAGGCCGCGTTCGATTTGCGCCACCTTGTTGGTGAAGGGCGTGAGCTCTGAGACAAACGTGTCGAACTCGAGAACGCTCATCTGATCCTGGGTTCGCATCAGAGCCCGCACGAATCGCTTGGCCGCCTCCTGCTCGACGCCGCGGTCCTTGTAGGTGCTGGCGCTCGTGTCGATGGCGAGGGTCAGATTGAGCGGCAACTCCGATTGACGTTCGAAGACAGCGATCTGCTGGGGACGATTGTCCTCGGCAACGGCGAAGTCGTCGCGTGTCAGGCCGCCGACGAGGGCACCGTTCGCATCGGTCACGTTGACGAACACGTTGACAAGCTTGACGTCCATGCGCAACGTGACGCCGCTATCCTGCGCGAGAAGTCCAGCGGGAAATGCCAGGATAAACGCAATACGGGGAAGTCGATTGGATGCCGCCAGCCCGGCCTTACGAAGCATCGGTCGCCTCCAGGCCCAGCCCCTCCGGGAAGGGCTCACCCGCGGCCCAAACGGCGCCATCGACAAATGTCTCCTTCTTCCAAATCGGCACAGTGGTCTTCAGCGTGTCGATGAGCCAGCGGCAAGCGTCGAAGGCCTGCGCCCGATGGGCCGACGCCACGACAATCAGCACACTGGTTTCCCCTACTTCGAGACGGCCTAGCCTGTGGACCATGGCTACCTGCCGCACGCCGAATCGCTCCCGCGCCTGAATCGCAAGCTCGCGCATCTGGCTCAGTGCCATCTCTTCGTATGCCTCGTAGTCGAGATGCAGCGTTTGACGGCCGCGCGAGTTGTTCCGCACAATGCCGTCAAAGACGACGACCGCGCCATCTTCGGCCTGCTTGGCTTTGGCGACGAGCTGCTCGGTATTGATCGGCTCACGCGTCAGATAGGTGACGACGTCCAGCGCTGGTTGAACGCCCAAGTTCGCGTTCGTCGTGCGCCCAGCACCGCCGGAGACGGGCGGCAGAAGGCCCACTTCATCGCCCTCGCTCAAGACTTGCGTGGCAGGGGCATATTCGGCATTTACGCTCACGGCGATTCCGCGGAACATTGCGTAGGGATGACTGCTGCTGAGGAGTGCTATCAGATCGGAGACAGTCGCGCCTTCCTGCAACACCATCTCGGACGCATTTGTGCCAAGCACGTCTTTCAACGCACCGAATGCAAGCACGCGGACCTGGATCATCCCTGCCTGGATCATAGGAGAAAGCATACTGCCTTCGGGTTAGACGCGGCAGGCCGCGAAGAGAGGTGCTGTCTAACCTAAGACATCTTGAAGAGAAAGCCGGAAGGCGTGCCCCAAAGGTCGCGGGCCCGGTCTTCGTAGAAAACGCTGAATTCGATGCCCGCAATGTCGTAGTCAAATAATGGAACGCGGTCAAACGTGTAGTCTCCGCGAAAGGAATACTCGTCGCCGCTGCAATCGATCATGAGTCCACTCTCCGCAGAGAGCCGCTCAGGATGGGTGAGGAGAATACAGGTAACTGCGAAGGCGCCCAGTCCAAATTCGTTCCCGGCCATCGACACACGGGCTCGCCGCGCCGAACGGCCGCGATGAAGCATGCCGGCCTGGGCAGCCACTACAAAAAGATCCTGCCCCTGTTGCTGATCGGCCAGAATCTTCTCCGCCAGCACGGATCGTTCCGCCTGGCGAAGAAAGGTCGGGCCAAGCCTGCCTGCAAGCCGGTGGCCAGACTTCCTGCGCGTACCGAGAACTGAAAGCGCCAATTCGACAGCCTGGTTGTATGTCGGCGCCAGAGCCTGCCAGCGCGGAATGGCAAACCAGGCTTCGGCGCCTTCACTGAGCGGTCTCCGGCTTAATTTCTCCATACAACTGCCTAGCGATGGAAAGAGTTTGCGCAATTCGGTAACCTTGCGACTCCACCGGACGGACCTGATATTTGGGCGGATAGGCACGCTCGGAAAGCACCTCCTCGGCCTTGAACTTGTCGCTCATCGTGTGCTGATGGATGATGCCGACGATGGAATTAACCACCTCGGCCTTGAGCTTCTGGTTCAAGTCGAGGACGACCTGAGCGCGGTTCCGGTCTAACTGGTCAATCGCAATCCGGCAGGCTTGCTGAGCAGCCTCTCCCAGAGAAACCAGGAGTTGGGAGTTCTGGCATTCTGTGGTGTTTCCCGAAAGGTGGAGTGGAATCATCGATTGCGCCGCCATAATCACCGCCGACAGGGTTAATGCGTTCAAGCTCTGTGGTCTTCATCGGCAGTGCTGCAGAATCCTCCAACAAACCGAGAGTCGAAATCGAGAGCGCTCCAGGATTGCCCGAATCGGTAGACAAAGTGGGAGAGATTGCCCAATTCGGCAGACTGAGATTGTGAAGGGCGCAAAAAGGCCGGCAGTTTGGCCGGCCTCTTCTGTCAACTCGAGCACGGAATCACGCAGCTACGCTGGCTCCCGCCTCCGCAATCGGAACGGTCTGCGGACGGGCATTCAGAAGCGGCAATGCCACGGACAGCACGTCTTCAATGTGAGCGGCATAGTGAACGTCGACCCCTTGCATCATCTCCGGCGTCAGATCTTCTTCTACGTTTTGGCGATTCTCCGCGGGCAGGATGATGGTTTGCACGCCTGCCCGGCGCGCAGCCAGAAACTTCTCCTTGATACCACCTACCGGCAGCACATTGCCGCTCAATGTGATCTCTCCGGTCATTGCCGTCAGTGGACGAACCGGCGTGTCGGTCAAGAGCGACGCAAGTACAGTCGTCATGGTCACGCCAGCCGAAGGACCATCCTTGGGAATCGCGCCCGCAGGTACATGGATGTGGAGGTCGAGATCCTTGTTGAAGTCCTCGGCCAGCCCCAAACGACTGGAATTTGAACGAACCCAGGTCAGCGCCGCCTGCATGGATTCCTGCATGACTTCGCCGATCTGGCCGGTCATGGTGAAGCCGCCTTTGCCTTTCATCTTGTTGGCTTCGATGAAAAGGATGTCGCCTCCGGCCGGGGTCCAAGCCAGACCGATCGCCACGCCCGGCCGCTTGACGCGCTCGGCTGCTTCGGTTTCGACGCGGACCTGGATACCTCCGAGAAAGTCCTTCAGGACTTCAAGCGTGACCACCAGTTTCGCCGTCTTGCCTTCGACAATGCGGCGCGCCTGCTTACGACAAACTGTGCCGATGACCTGTTCGAGTTTGCGCACCCCGGCCTCACGCGTATAGTGGCGAACGATATGCCGGATTGCTTCTTCCGGAAACTCAATATGCTCCGCTGTGATCCCGTTGGCCTTGATCTGGCGTGGAATCAAGTAGCGCTTGGCGATGTGCACCTTCTCTTCTTCGCTATAGCCCTGCAGAGGAATGATCTCCATGCGATCGATCAAAGGCGCCGGCACGGTGTCGAGCATATTGGCCGTGCAGATAAACAGCACCTTCGACAGGTCGAAGGGCACATCCAGATAGTTGTCGCGGAACGTGTTGTTTTGTTCCGGGTCGAGCGTCTCCAGCAATGCCGAAGCGGGATCGCCGCGGAAGTCGCGCCCCAGCTTGTCGACCTCGTCCAGCATAATCACCGGATCGTTGGTCTCGGCCCGGCGGATGCTCTGGATGATCTGGCCAGGGAGAGCACCGATATAAGTGCGCCGGTGCCCGCGAATCTCCGCCTCGTCATGCATGCCGCCCAGCGAAATGCGCTGGAACTTGCGCCCAAGAGAGCGCGCAATCGACCGGCCCAGCGACGTCTTGCCCACGCCGGGGGGCCCGACAAAGCAAAGGATCGGCCCCTTCATGTCAGGCTTCAACTCCAGGACCGACAAATAATCGAGGATGCGATCCTTGACCTTTCTCAGTTCGTAATGGTCCTCGTCGAGGATTTCCTTCGCTTTGCCGATGTCAATCTTCTCGCCCGAGCTCTTGGACCAGGGCAAAACGGCAAGCCATTCAATGTAGTTCCGAGTCAGAGAATAATCGGCGGCCATGGGTGACATGCGACCAAGCCGATTCAGCTCCTTCATCGCTTCTTTCTTCACTTCGTCCGGCATGCCTGCGGCTTCGATTTTCTCGCGCAAGTCATCGACTTCGCGTTGCCCTTCGTCCTGCTCGCCGAGCTCCTTCTGAATGGCCTTCATCTGCTCGCGGAGGTAGTAATCGCGTTGCGATTGCTGGACCTGATCCTGCACTTCGCTCTGAATCTTGGTGCGCAACTGCTGCACCTCGATCTCCTTGGCCAAATGTTTGTTCAGTTGTTCGAGCCGCGCCTGGATCGAAGCTGTCTCAAGCAGCTTTTGCTTGTCCTCGGTGGTTAGAAACGGCAATGACGAGGCGACGAAGTCCACCAGACGCCCCGGATCCTCGATGTTCGCGGCGATTGTCCGCAGTTCATCCGACAAAGTCGGTGACTCGGAAACGATCTGCTGAAATTGCCCGATCACATTGCGCACCAGCGCTTCAACGCTGGCGTTCGACTCCGGATGGGCGTCTTCCAGTTCCTCGATCTCGGCAACCATAAACGGTTCCGTCTGCACGTAGCGCAGCAACCGCACGCGGCCAACCCCCTCGGTGAAAACGAAGCGGCTCTGGTTGGGCATGCGCACAACCTTGTGCACGGTAGCCAGGGTGCCCACTCCGTGCATGTCAGTGGGAGTAGGCAAATCCAACCGCGGGTCGAGCTGAGCGGCGACGACGATGGAGCGCTCCTCCCCCAGAGATTCGATTAGCTGGATGGAGCTTTCGCGCCCAACCGTAAGCGGCAGAACAGCATGGGGGAAAAGCACCGTATCCCGAACGGGAAGGACGGGTACCCGGCGAGGGCCTGTTGGTCCAGAAGGGTTTGCGGGCGGCAAAATAATTGGCTGGCTCGGCATTGAGTGTCCTTTTATCAACTTTCCTTCATTAGAGCGCGAAGGAAAGGAAAAGTTGCAGGAATGTTGGCTGCTCTAGCGCCCTCTCTTTCCGGTCCCCAACGATTCAACGATTCTCAGTACGCTTTAGAGCCGCAGAAGTTTCCAAGGTGAAAGCCTGCTCCAAGGAGAAATGTTCGTCAATAGAGAGTCGAGGCCTTTCGCCCTAAAGTGCAGATTTTTATCTTCTGGCAACGCTAAGCTCGTGCTTCCGCAGAATTGCAGCAGACACCTCAGCTGGCTCAATATATCGACTAAATTGACAGGAAGGATGAGCGCCAGCCGGTGAAGAACGTGTGCAGGCGCGGAGCAGCGGCTGGCGCCGAGATCAATCGGGCTGCGTGGAACCTTCTTCTTTCTTAATTGCGAGCTCGATGCGATCCCACAGATCCTCTTTCGGTTGCTCAATGGGTAGGAGTTGTTTGGCAGCGTCGGCAATCGTTTGGAGGTCAGCTAACAGCGCCCTGCAGTTCGCGCAGTTCTGCAGATGCGGGTGCGTGGACATGTCTTCGCCGGATCCAACCAGATCCGCCAGTTGCGCCTGAAACTCCTGGCAACTTAAGTCCTTGCGATTATCGGTCATCGCTGCCCCTCCCTCTGGAGAGAAGTGCGCAGAGCATCTCTAAGTTTCAACCTCGCTTTGTGCAACTGCGATTTGCTATTGCCAATCGAGCAGTCGAGCATGCCTGCAATCTCATTATGCTCATAGCCCTCCACGTCGTGCAGGACGAAGATGAGTCTGTAGCCTGCGGGCAGCTCGGCAACCGCGCGCTCGAGCGCCAGTCTATCGATCGATCCGGACAACGACAAATCCGGTGCTCCAAAGCTGCGGCCTGGGCCGTCGTCGTGCGAAGGCTCCATTGCTTCGTCCAAGGACATGAGGGGAAGCCCTTTCTTGCGCAGGTGCATGAGTACAACATTGATCGCGAGACGGTGCAGCCAGGTGGAAAATGCCGAATCGCCTCGAAACGTGGCTATTTTGCGATGCAACTGAAGAAATGCCTCCTGAGTGAGATCTTCGGCCTCCGCCGCGTTCCCTACCATCCGCAGGCAGAGCGAGTAAATCCGTCGCTTATGGATGGAATAGAGTTGGGCAAACGCGAGGTGATCTCCGGCTTGCGCGCGGGCCAGCGTGTTGTTGGCTTCTGGGGAAGTGGAGGACTGAGTATTGGGCTGCTCCGCCGCCGTATCCACAGCCTGCGTTGGTGCAGTCTCCGGGTGCGGCGGGGCGTCTTTGGCAGAATTCGATCGGGGCATGCGTAACCTTCCGGGGGAATCGCTTACGTTTGCAAGTCTGGTATTGCTGCACCGACCTTCTCTGGTGGTTAGTATAGGGTGCAGCATTCTCGATGGCGGTGCTTCGGCGTCTGTTGACTTGGGCGATGCCATGCAGATTCTTATTTGGATGCAATCATTTGCCGCAACGAAGCCTTGTATCTAGTGTTTTTTCAGGAGAAATGATTTTGAGGCCAACGTCGGCGGGAACCTTGCGCAAGCGAATAAGGTCGGGTATCCCGCGGACCGGAATTGTTGCGGTAGTTCTCCTCGGAGCCACTTCTCTTTTTTGCAGCCAACAGAGTACCTCCCCAGCTAATAGCGTGAATTCCACAGGCGCGGGTGAACCGCAGACTCAGGCTTCGGTAAACCCCGAATCCGGTCCCATGGAGAAGCTTCTGGGTTTGCCGATCGTTCGCATCGGCTTCCAGGGAGTCGATCCGGCCCGGTTCACGCCTCTTCCCGAGCGACTCGCAGAAATCATCGGAACTCAACTCACTCAGGAAAGCGTCGCACAGAGTCTCCGCCAGGTATTTGCAACCGGGCTCTACGAAACCATCGAAGTCGAAGGTGTGCGCGAGCCTGGGGGAGTCGCTCTCATCTTCAACGGAACGCCTCGCATCTTCATTGGGACGGTGAGCGTGAACGGTGCGAAGGGCGCCACCATGAATACGCAACTCGAACGCTCTTCCCGGCTCCAACCGGGCACTCGGTTCAACGCCTCGCGGCTGGACCAGGGGTTAGACCGCATGCGCCAGGCACTTGCCGATAACGGCTTTCATCAGCCCGTGATCACCCATACCCTCACCCCGCGTCCGAAGGAACAGCTGGTCGATATCGATTTCAAAGTGGTTTCGGGACCACAGGCGCGGGTGGGCACAGTTCAGGTCAACGGAGAGCCTGGCATGAGCATCGAGCAGTTTCGACGGCTGGCCCATCTGCGGCCCGGTGCCCGCATCGATCACGACACAGCGAATCGCGCTCTGAATGGAGTGTTGAAGTATTACCAGAGACAGGACCGGCTCGAGGCAGAGATCAAGCTGGAGTCAGAAAGCTATACGTCGGACACCAAGCGGTCCAACTTTGTGTTCACCGTGAATCGCGGACCCGTTGTAAGGATTCGGGTGGAAGGAGCGGCAATCGGCCCTGAACGCGTGAAGCACGCGATTCCTGTCTACGAGGAAGGTACGGTGGACGAAGATCTCCTCAACGAAGGCAATCGGCGGCTCCGCGACTATTTTCAGCGGCTAGGCTATGTCGACGTGAAGGTCGATCATGAGCGTCAAACGCCGGAACCGGACCAAGTGGTGATTCTCTACACGATCGCGTTGGGAATGAAGCGCCGGGTCGAAGGTGTTTCCGTCTCCGGAAATCACTACTTCGATTCCGCCACATTGAAAGATCTATTGAGTGTTCATGCGTTCGACGCGGCTGACCGGGAGGGTGTCTACAGTCAAGCACTTTTGGCGGCGGACGTTAGCGCTCTTGAGAACGTCTATCAGAACAACGGATTCTCGTCTGTTCGGGTCTTCCCGAAGACGACGCCGGTTACGACGGCGTCTTCGAGTTCAGGCAAGGCTTCTCATGGCTCCTCTAAACGGGTCGGCATCGCGGTGGAATATCAAATCGACGAAGGAGCGCAGCAACGAGTTGGAACGGTGACGCTGAAGGGAAATGAACACACCGAAGCAGCGAAGCTTCTTGATTTAATGAATACTTCAGCCGGCCAGCTGCTTTCGCCCCAGAACCTTGCCGGAGACCGGGACGCCCTATTGACTGACTACCTGAGCCGAGGATTCGATCAGGCGCGGGTTGAAGTTGAGGAGCAGTCACACCCTGGCGCTCCCAATGTGCAGGATATTGTCTTTCACATCACGGAAGGCCAGCAGGTCTTCGTCCGCAAAGTATTGCTGACCGGATTGGTCTATACGCGTCCTGACGCTGTGGCCAAGGCGATTACGATTCACCCCGGCGACCCACTCAACCAGACCGCCCTCCTCGACACGCAACGAAATCTCTACAACTTCGCTCTATTCAACGAGGTCGACACTGCCGTCGAAAACCCCAACGGCTCTGAGACACGGAAAACAGTTCTTTTGCAAACTACCGAAGCCCGGAGATGGACACTTACTTATGGACTGGGATTTGAGGCGCAGACAGGAACCCCACAAAACAATTGCGCCGGCTACATTGCGACCGGAACTCCGTGTTCTCCCAATGGCAAGACGGGAATCAGCCCGCGCGTGCTTGCCGCCCTTACGCGCAATGGACTTTTTGGAAGAGAAGAGTCGGCATCAGTTCAGGGCACCTATGGCCTTCTGGAACAGAAGGTAAACCTCATTTTCCAGAATCCGCATTTTTATGGAAGTCAAAACGTTGGACTCACATTCACCGGCGGGTACGCGAACAGCCAGGATGTCACGACCTACGTCGCTTCCAAGCTGGATGCCGGAATGCGGTGGACTGAACGCGCCAATAGCGCCGGGTCGCGCTTTTCGAAAGCTAACACCTTCGTTTACGAATTCGACTTTCGCCGTGTAAAGGTTGCGGCGAGCAGTTTGCAGGTTTTCCCAACCGAAATTCCGATCTTGTCGCAGGCTGTTCGCGTTGCTGGACCAGGGGTCACCTGGCTGCGCGACACTCGCGATTCTCCGCTGGATGCGCATCGCGGAACCTACACAAGCTTTCAGGAGTTTTTTTCGAACCACGCCTTCGGCTCGCAGGCGGAATTCAATCGGGTTGACCTTTCTAACTCCAGCTTCTACGGCTTCGAAAAAAATCGCTTCGTCCTGGCGCGTAACAGCCGGTATGCGCAAGAGCGTACTTTTGGCTCCGGTGGCGACGAATTGATCCCCCTTCCTGAGCGGCTTTACGCCGGCGGTCCGACGTCGCTGCGCGGATTTTCAGTCAATGCTGCCGGCCCTCGTGATCCGGAAACCGGCTTCCCGATCGGTGGCGCCGGAGCATTGGTCAACAGCACCGAACTCCGTTTACCGCCGCCCACACTGCCATGGGTCGGGGATTCGGTCAGTGTTGTCCTCTTCCACGACATGGGAAACATCTTCGCCAACGCCCAGGACGCATGGGTCAGCGCCTTGCGTATCCATCAGCCTGATCGCGACACCTGCAAGGTGCTCACACCGGCTGATAACAGTACCAACCCGCCAACACCTCCTGCCCCGACCGGACCGACAACTTCAATCGGCCAGCTTGGAAATTGCAGCTTCAATTACTTCTCTCATGCTGCCGGACTCGGTTTGCGCTACCATACGCCCGTTGGGCCAATTCGCCTCGACTTCAGCTATAACCTGAATCCGCCCATCTATCCGGTCAACGTCAACTACTCGCTATCGAACCCGTACACCGATCAACGTGTGGGCGAAGCCAGCCACTTCAACTTTTTCTTCAGCCTGGGTCAGACATTTTGATGACTTCTTCCGCCAATCTTCAACTCGGGTGCAAGACCTGGCCGCAATGGCTGGGAGGAGTCTTTTTGTGCCTGACCTTTGCCGGTGGAACGCAGATGCGGGCTCAACCTGCTCCGACCGCGACGCCTGTGGTTCTAGATCATGTGGTGGCGGTCGTGAACAACCGCGCAATCCTGGCCAGCGACGTCAAAGAGGAGATGCTTCTCTCGGTACTGGAACCGAAGGAGACCGAGCAAAGCACGGAGACTCCGCAAGCGGCCCTGCAGCGCATCATCGGCCGCACCCTCATCCGGCAGCAGATTCGCGAGGAGGATGCGAGATCGATCGAACCCACTCCGCAAGAGATGCAAGACCGCCTCTCCGATATCCGAAAGTTATTGCCGGTTTGCGTGCAAGAGCATTGCTCTTCAGACGATGGTTGGAAGAAATTTCTCGATCGTCATGGGTTGACAGAGACACGCGTGGAATCGTATCTGCGCGGCCGCATGGAGATTCTCCATTTCATTGAAATTCGCTTCCGGCAAGGCATTCAAATCTCGCAGGGAGAGATCGAGACCTACTACCGCGACACCCTTGTGCCGCAGTATCAAACCGGACAGACGGTTCCACCTCTCGCAGAAGTCGCTCCACGCATTGAGGAGATCCTGCTCCAACAGCAGGTGAATGCCATGTTCGACGGCTGGCTTGATAGTTTGCGCAAGCAGGGCGACGTCGAAGTGTTGGATTCCTCATTTGATGCCGTGAATGGCTCTTTTCAGGGAGGCGCTGCATCCCAATGAGCACCCCGGAACAGACCGCCCCATCCACGGAGAAGCCAAAACAAGGGCGCCGGCGTTTGCTCCTGCTGGGAGGCGGCGCGGCTTTGATCTTTATCGCGAGCGTCGCAGGACTCATTCTTTGGACAGGATCGGCGGGCTTCGAAAATCTGGTTCGCAAGCGGCTGATCGCACAAATCGAGGCTGCGACTGGCGGACGAGTCGAAATTGCCTCATTCCATTGGCATCTGTTTGGCCTTGATGCAGAGGCATCGGGGGTTGTGATTCATGGTCGCGAGACTGCAAGTGAAGCACCGTACGCCAAGGTTGGCCGTGTACACGTCGCGATCAGCGTGCTTGGGTTTTTAAGCCCGCGCATTCTCCTGCGCGACCTCGAAATTACCCAGCCCGTCTTTCATTTGATCGTTTATCCCGATGGTTCAACGAACCAGCCCCGGCCCTCGAGGCCACATAAAGCGAGCAAGTCCGGAATCGATACGTTCTTCGATTTGAGGGCGGGTCACGTCGCAGTGGAACAGGGTGTTCTCGACTGCGAGAACCGTGCAGCAGACTTTGACTTTCAAGATCGCCATCTACGGCTCGATTTCGCCGCGAACGATGTGTCTGCGCTTATCTCGCATGTCGGAGCCCATGACAAGATTCCCGAAAGCTTTCGGATCGAGGCGGGGGCGCGCGACCTCGAAGTTACACGAGGCGATGCTGCGCATCCCGCGTCGCAGCGGGCGGAAGGATTTGCGCAGGCTACGCTCGACCTGACCCGCAATGCGGCGTATCTGCGCTCTCTGCGGCTCACCTCGCGAAGCAAGGATACAGAAGACCAAACGCTCGAAATCTCCGGCTCGCTCATCGATTTTGCCCGACCACGCTGGCAGGCGACCACTCGGGGTGTTCTTGACATGCGCCTTCTTGAGCCGTCGACGGGCTATCCAAACTCGCCTGACGGGATGGCTCGTCTCGATCTTGCTGGCGAAGGCCACGACGGGCAATTTCGCATCGACGGATCTGTTCACGTCGATGGCGGCTCGTACATTGCCCCAGGCGTGAACGCCCGCGGTGTTGGATTGGATGCGCATGTACACGCAGATGCGGAGCAGCTACTGATTACATCCATCGTCGCGCGACTTCGCCAGGGCGGCCAATTGGAGGGAACAGTCGCGCTCGATCATTGGCTTCCAGTCATTCCAGGCACTCCAGTTCTAGAGGCTGCAACAACAGCGGCGCCAGTCAACAAATGGAGACTCGGGCGAAAACAGCAGCTAGCGCCTCAGCCGGTGCAAAAGCCGCTCCATCCTGCACCTCTGCCAATCCCAGTAAATGGCACAGTTACGGCGCAGCTTCGAGACGTCTCGGCCGACACCATCCTCGACATCGTTGGGCAACGGCCTTTCCAGCGTCTTGGGATCGACGCCCGCCTAAATGGTCCTGCGACCGCTACCTGGTCGAACGGCGACACGAGGACTGTAGCCGTCAGTGCCAAATTGAACCTCAGTCCTTCGAGCAAGATTCCCGCCGGAGAGGCGCCTGCAACGGGCACGATCGATGCTACCTATACACAACGGGACGGCGCCGTGGACCTGCGCGAACTCGATGTTGCATTGCCGGGGAGCCGCATCGAGGCACACGGACATCTGGGCGCTTATCCAGTCAGCAGTCCAACCGCGATCTCCGTCGATTTTCGTTCGCATGATCTCGGCGAATTCGACACAGTGCTTCGTGACCTTGGACTGAAGCGCGAAGGAAAAGCTGGAACAGCAGCCCTTCCCGTTTTCCTCCGAGGAAAGGCGGAGTTTCACGGAAATTGGTCGGGTTCTCTCCGTGACCCTTACCTGGCCGGCAATTTAGATGCGACCGACTTGACCGTTGAATTACCAGCGAACCCCAAGGACGCGTCAGGAAAGCCGCAGTTAGTGCACTGGGATGGTCTGGCAGCAACCGGGAGTTACTCCGCGACGCGTATTTCAATCGACCGGAGTGAGCTCAAGCACGGACAGGCGACGATCCACATGGATGGCTCATTGACAGCCTCTCCTCTGCTACCGCACGAGAAGCGGATGCCTAACTTCGATTTGAATTCAGAGCTTCATCTCCATCTGACTGCTGCGGAAGTTGGCATGGGGGAGATCCTGCCGTTCTTTGGAGAAAGTTTGCCGCTGTCCGGCCAGCTCAGCGCCCAAATTGAAGCCGATGGGCCTATTCATGCACTCGATGGCACAGGGTGGATCGAGTTAAACAAGGGCGTCGTTTATGGCGAACCCTTCTCGCGCATTCGCGCACAAGGCAAGGTCGTAGGCCGTGAAATACAACTTGCCTCAATCACGGCAAACAATGAAGCCGGACAGATCTCGGGCTCGGGAAATTTCGCATTGGATTCACACCAGTTCAAGCTTGTCGCCCAGGGCAATGGGGTTGACGTCGGAAAAATTCGGCAGTTCCAACAAGCGGGATTGGCGGCCGAAGGCAAACTGGAATTCTCTGTCACCGGAAGTGGTACTCTGGCGGATCCACATCTTCAGGCGCAGGGCGATATCTCAGGCTTGGTTCTCGAAGGTGAGCCAATCGGCGATCTTCAAATCGCGGCGCACACCGCAGGCCGTGATCTCTTCTATGACCTGGCGACACATTTCCAATCCGCGTCCTTGACCGCCCACGGACAGACTGCTTTGAACGGCGAGTATGCGACCCAGGCGAGACTCGAATTTTCAGAGTTCAACATCGAGGGTCTTCTCAAGGCAGCTCACGTGCCAGGCTTAACCGGTCAATCCGCCCTGGCTGGTACGGTAACGGTTGAGGGACCACTCGCAAAGCCTGATCAACTCCACGGCGAAGCGCGGCTACAGAACCTCGCTGTCACTCTCGTCGGCGTTCATCTGGCCAGCGACGGGCCGGTTCACGCTACGTTGGCCGGCTCACGCGTGAATCTGGACCCAATACATATCACTGGAGAAGAGACGGATCTGCACGCCCAAGGCAGCATCGATTTCAAGGCGAACAAGCGTGTCGATTTTGCTGCCAACGGCTCCATCAATCTGAAGCTCGCTGAAACCCTCGATCCGGACCTCACAGCGAACGGCACAACAACTTTTCAAATGGAAGCGCACGGTCCCTTCAGCAATCCCGGTCTTCGCGGCCGCATCGATTTTCAGAATGCCTCGATCGCCCTCGAAGATTTGCCCAATAGTTTGAGCCAGTTGCACGGCACCCTCGAGTTCAACCAGAATCGACTCGAAGTCCGTTCGCTGACAGCGATGACCGGCGGCGGCCAACTGAGCATTTCGGGCTATCTAGCCTATCAACACGGCATCTTTGCCGACCTCTCGGTTTCGGGCAAAGGAGTTCGCATCCGTTATCCCGAGGGCGTGAGTTCGCTCGCGGACGCCGACCTTCATTTGCAAGGGACCCAAAACAATCTTCTTCTCAGTGGCGGCGTAACCGTTACGCGCTTCACGGTAAGCCCCGACCTGGACATCGCCGCATTGGCGACGCAAGCCAGCAAATTCCAGCCAGTCGCGCCGCCCGATGCACCTTCCAATCACGTGCGTCTCGATGTGCACATCCAGTCTTCTCCGCAGTTGAATTTCCAGAATGCATACGCAAAGCTGGCGGGCGACGTAGATTTGCGCTTGCGTGGCACGCTCGCTGCGCCTTCGGTTCTCGGCCGCGTGTCGATCACAGAAGGCAATGCAACGATCGCAGGGACACGGTATGAGTTGCAGCGCGGAGACATCACCTTCACGAATCCAGTTCGCATCGAACCGTCCATTGATCTGAACGCGACTGCTCGTGTGGAAGACTACGACATCACGCTTGGTCTTCACGGTTCTCTGAGCAAGATGACCGTATCTTATCGCAGCGACCCCCCGCTGCCGGAAGCCGACGTAGTCGCGTTGCTGGCGTTGGGGCGAACTGAAAGCGCGCAACAGATTTACGGGCAGCAACAGGAACAGGTTGCCGCAAATCCGACAACGGAGGCTTTGCTGGGCGGAGCACTGAACGCGACCGTCAGCAGTCGAGTGCAAAAACTTTTCGGTGCCGGCTCCGTGAAGCTCGACCCTAATTATCTTGGCGTCCTCGGGAACTCCACCACTCGAATCACAGTAGAAGAGCAGCTCAGCAAATATGTCACTCTCACCTACGCAACCGACGTCAACACCACGGCTCAACAGTTGATACAGGCTGAAATTGCCATCAACAGGCATGTTTCACTGCTTGTAGCACGCGATGAGTCCGGTGTCTTTTCGATGGTTCTTAAGGCTGTGCGGCGCTATCGATAGCCTGAATCGCGCTTCGGCATTCCCATCGATCCGAGCACTCATTTCGCTTTTCAGGATCTCAGCGCCTTCAGCAATTGAGTAGGGTGAATGGGCTTGGCGAGAATCTCAAAGAAGTAGCCTTCCAACGACGCGTCATCGAGCAGGCTCGCTGTATCGACATTGCCGGAGAAGAGTACGATGCGCGCACTGGGACAGAGAGTACGAATCGCTTTCGCTAACTGAATTCCATTGAAGTCCGGCATCACCACATCGGAAACAATGATGTCCGGACATCGTTCCTGAATCGCTTGAAGAGCATCCGTGCCGTTGTACTTCGCAACCGCTTCATAGCCATTGCGATTGAGGATCATCGCGACGCTATCGGCAATCAGGCTCTCGTCATCCACGACCAGAACCCGACGCCGATTTCCATTACTTGCGTCGAATCTACCTTGCTCCCCGAATCGGAACTCACCCGGCTGGTTCGGAGGTTTGTCCGCCAGAAATTGAGGGGGAACAGCGCCTTCCACTACGACTCTTACGATTGTTGTTACCAGTAAACGTATACGTTTATCGATCATTCCCTTTCGTTCGCCTCGTCGGTTAATTCACCGCCTCCGCTGGCGACTGGAAATCCCCTAAATTGCGGAAGCGCAATATATGCGTACCTCGCTGGTCGAACGGATACTCTATTACCAAAAACCGCTCGGCAATGCAGATCCCATCGAGGCCGGGGAAGTACTCAATTTCACTTCCCCAAACTTACGATGCAGTCCTGTGGCCTCCTGTTGTCAAAGATTCAGCGCCTTTGCGCTGGCACGACGGCACATTGCATCGGAAAGCCAATCCCTAAGCCTAATCCTTCGAACCGCACAACTCCGATGCCCTTCCCCGTGTCTATTCAAACGTACGGTAGCTTTCCCATGACACCTGCCGTACGCTCGACCAGAAAGAGGAGGAAGTATGACGACGAAGATCAGCCGTTCCAGGGCAGCCATCTTGGCAGCCGCGCTTGCTGGATCCCTCCTGAGCCTTCCCCAAGTCTCCTTGGCGATGGCCAGGAACTCCGGAGCAATTGCAACCGGCGGGCAGGAACAGCCGGACGTAACGAGTGCAGCAAAATCGAAATTGAGCAAATCGCAGTTCAAGAACGTCCAAGTCAGTGTGGATGCAAACGGAATCGCCACGTTGACAGGCAGCGTCGACTTATTCGAATACAAAGCCGACGCGGATAAGCGCATCAGCAAGGTGAAGGGAGTCACCGCAGTCAGAAATACGATCGAAGTAGCCGGGCCCAATGTTTCCGACCAGGAACTCCAAAACAAGCTTGCGGAAAAGCTCGCCTATGACCGCGTCGGCTACGGTACTACCCCCTTCAATGCCATCGCCATCAAGGTGGAGAACGGCGTTGTGACTCTGGGCGGCCATGCTTACGGCTACCCGGATCGTGACTCGGCAGTGGCTCTCGTGAGCACCTATCCGGGCGTGAAAGACGTGATCAACGAAATCGAGGTCGATCCTACGTCGATCATGGACGATCAGACGAGGCTGCAGGTTGCTCGCGCAGTTTATGGCTATCCGACGCTCAGCAAGTACGCTATCGATCCGGGAAAGCCGATTCGCATTTCCGTGCAAAACGGCCATGTCGAGCTTTACGGAACGGTTGATTCGCAAGCCGATAAGGAAACGGCCTACATCCGGGCCAACGGGGTCCCCGGCGTCTTCAGTGTAAAGAACTATCTGCAGGTAGCCGGGCAGCCCACCGAGTCGAGCAAGAATTAACTGATCGCAAACTCACTTCGCGCCGGGGCACAGCAGCTCTGGCGCGTTGTCGTCTTCGCCAGTCATGAGATCAACAGCGCCTTGCGCCGTCGATTTCGCGTCGTCAGAACCGACGAAGACTTCGAGGGCACATGTAAACTGTTCGATGGAGCGAGGCTCGGTGCAAATTCTGGCAAAGATACGCACGACGCTGGAAATGATCAAGTGGGAGCACTCCATCTTCGCGCTGCCTTTTGCTCTCACGGCAACGCTTCTCGCGGCGCGCGGGATACCTGCATTGCGGGTCCTCGTCTGGATTCTGGTTGCAATGGTCACGGCCCGTGCATGTGCCATGGCATTTAATCGCTGGGCCGACGCCGGCATCGATGCCGCCAATCCACGTACTCGATCGCGCGCTATTCCCGCTGGGCTGCTGTCGCCGTCGTTCGTCCTTGGGTTTACCGTGTTGATGGGGATTCTCTTCGTTGTCGCCGCGGCGAATCTCAACCGGCTCACTTTTGCGCTGAGTCCGGTCGTCTTGGTCGTACTGCTCGGCTACAGCTACATGAAGCGCATCACCCGGTGGTCGCACTTTGTTCTCGGGCTCGCGCTCGGACTCGCTCCCGCGGCAGCGTGGATTGCCGTCCGTGGAAGCCTCGATCCGCGCATCCTCGTCCTTACGGCCGCAGTGACGCTCTGGGTTGGCGGATTTGATGTGCTCTATGCCTGCCAGGACTATGAACACGATCGTACAGCGGGACTTTATAGCCTTCCGCAATCGATCGGCATACCCGCGGCATTCTGGGCTGCACGTACGATGCACCTTGCCATGTTGGGACTCCTCGCCTGGTTTGCCTGGCTCTTTGGATTCGGTGTTGCGGGATGGCTGGGCATTGCGGCCGTTGCTCTTTTGCTCGTCTATGAGCACTCCATCGTTTCTGCAGACGATCTCCGCCGGCTCAACTCGGCTTTCTTTACCATGAACGGCGTCATTGCCATGGTCTTCCTCGTCTTTGTTGCCACGGATCTATGGCTGCAGAGGTAACACTTCAATTTCTTCAGGCAAAGTCTCAAACGAACCCGCTTCACAGCTACGGTATGGTGCAAGAGTCTCGAAGCAAAGACAGGCAGCTGCGCAGGACCAGGCATTGGGCATGAAAGTCGCAATTCAGGGAGAACTCGGATCGTTTAGTCACGAAGCGGCGAAAAAACTCGTCGCCGAGGGGCAGATCGCGCCTTTTTCGCTTTCTGCTGAAGTCTTCGCCGCGCTCGCGAATGGATCAGTCGATGCAGCGGTCATTCCCATTGAAAACAGTTTGGCTGGATCGGTAGTGGAACACTTCGACCTGCTGCTGGCCCACGATGTGCAAGTAGAGCGCGAGACACTGCTGCGCATTCGGCACAATCTCATTGCGCTTGCCGGATCGACAATCGAGGACATCGATCGCGTCTTTTCGCATCCTGTAGCGCTGGCGCAGTGCAGGCGTTTTTTGGCAGAACATCCGAAGATGAAATCCGTCGCTTTTTACGACACGGCAGGAAGCGTAAAGCAACTGGCGGAACTGCATGATCACAACGCGGCAGCGATTGCCAGCGCGGCCGCCGCACAGGTTTACGGCGCGAGCATTCTCGAAGCAGATATTGAAGACAACCCGGAGAACTTCACTCGCTTCTTTCTCGTACGGCGAAAACAGGAATCTGCCGCCGATCCGGAATCGAACAAAATCAGCATCGCTTTTTCGGTCGAAAACCGTCCTGGTTCCTTGGTGGCTGCGCTTGCCGAGTTATCGCTGATCGGAACGAACTTGACCAAGATCGAATCGCGGCCTGTTCACGGCAGGCCCTGGGAGTACATCTTCTATGTTGACTGCCAAATTCGTTCGGCCGAAGAGGGCAGTCGCGCCCTTCACGCGCTCCAGCCACATTGTGCCATGGTGAAGGAACTGGGCCGCTACAAGGAAGCGGAGAAAAACCGGGAATAGAGAACAGGGGCTAATAATCCCGGCTCCGGTTTTCGATCATGCAATGCAAAGAGGGATGGGCATCGCCATCCCTCTTTGCATTTCCAAAAACTACCTTCGGTGATCCCGAAGAGGGCTGATCACACCCCTGAGCCCAGTGCAAATACCCTCTTGTCCCTGTTCCCTGTTTCCCGCATTTAGAAGTGATACGCAACGCCGATCGCTGGAACTGAAATGTTGTACCAGCGTTTCGTATCGAGCTGCGAGTACCCGAAGGTGGGCACCTTTGTCACGATACCGCGGTATTCGGCGCGAATATCGAAGCTAGGGCTGATCTCATAGGCGATGCCGGCGCCATAGAGCGCGCCAATACCCGTCTGTTGTTTCACATCCAGCGAGGTCGTAGTGGAATCGCGAATGGGAAGAAAAATGAGCACGCCCGGTCCAACCTCGACAAAAGGATTGTATTTCCGAAAAGTGAAGCTGCGGACATAGGCAAACGATATCTCCTGCGTGCGCGTGTTCACTTCGTAATTGTTGGTATTGCTGATCAGGTAGTGAAGCTTATTTTCGTAGGTAATGCCATAGTTAGCTTCGAGGGCGCTCGATGGCGTGAGCATGAACCGGTAGCTGATCATGGCGCCTTCACCCACATCCGAGCTTACTTGAACATCTGTGGTAGAAGCCTTGAATGGTTCGTAGATGCCCGTTCCGCTAATGCTGATGTCCTGCCTGCTCTCCTGGGCACGGCCCGCTGACCCACACACTGCCAGCAGGAATGCAATAAAAGCGATCTTCTTCATCCCGTGTAGAACCTCGCGACTGCCCAACCGTACGGCCGGCAACCAATCTCGTTGATTCCGGTGCGCCGGTTCGTGCCGGGCCCCGCTCTCAGCATTGTAAACGGCTGGAACGGGGCACGGCAGAAGGGGTTACGCCGGAATGACTCTTATGGCCTTAGACGCAGCCGATTTCAAATGGACATTATCCCTTCGCGAGCAATCACAGCCATCCCAACCCCCTCCAAGGGCGCACTGATTCTCTTCTGAAGGGGAGGTAACGCACATCCATTACGTCGTTCTCTCCACATGGTAGTAAAAGGGCGGACCCTGGTCCTCCGCCATCGAGCGCACCGTCCTCAGGAAGGCGCGTGCCGCGTAGCTGAGCGTGGCCTGACGCCGGTGCACAAGCCGCAACACACGCTTCATCTCCAATTCATCGACAGTTACACTTACCAATTCTCCAGACTCGAGTTCGCGCGCCACTGCGAGTCGGGGCACCAGGGCCACACCTGTACCCATGGCCACAAATCGTTTGATGGCCTCGATGGTGGGAAGCTCGATACTCATGTTGAGTGGCGTCCGATAACGTTGAAACGCCTCAATCACCTTTCTTCGCAGCGGCGACGCAACGTGATGAGCAATGAAATCCTGTTGGCCAAGGTCGTTGATCGAGACACGTTCCGCGCTCGCAAGGGAATGACTTGGACTCACGATGAGTGCAAGACTGTCGCCATAGACTGCAATCGTCCGAAACTGCGCCGCATCCGGCCTATAGGAGATTACCCCGATTTCAAAGGTCCGCAGATTCAATTCCTCAGGAATCCGGCTCGCCAGCATGCGATGGACAGTGACATTGATATGGGGAAATTCGCGCCGAAACGCATCGATGGCCGGCAAAAGATACATGCAGGTGTACTCATTGGCCGCCAGCTGCAGTTGTCCGCGCTCCAGGCTTTTCAACTCCCCCAGCGCGCTGGTAGCCTCACGACGAAGAGCCATAAGGCGGAGCGCATAATCATGCAAAAGCGCGCCAGCCGCCGTCATGGACCCATCCCGTGCAGCGCGGTCGAAGAGCGTTTCTCCGAGAGACGCTTCGAGTTTGCGAATTACCTGGCTGACAGCCGGCTGAGTTCTGTTCAGGCGCACGGCTGCGCGCGAAAAGCTTCGCTCCTCGGCCACGGCAAGAAAAGTCTCAAGCTGAGTGAGCTCCATGGCGCAGCTTCGCGGACCTCCCCACCGCATAGACCATAACAGTTCCTAATCGGTTCCCCAACAATAATAACTTTGCCTTATATACTAGGAATGCGAGACACTTGAATTGTTGCAGCGGCTTTCCTGGCAGGCAGACCTATGAATTCCAACCACGTAGTCTTCTTCGATACCACTCTCCGCGACGGCGAACAATCTCCCGGTTGCAGCATGACCACTCAGGAGAAGCTCACTATGGCTCATGCTCTTGAGGACCTTGGAGTCGACATCATCGAGGCTGGCTTCGCCATGGCTTCTGAAGGCGATTTTGCCGCTATTTCGACGATCACACAGGCCATTCGCAAGCCGCGCATTGCTTCCCTCGCCCGCGCCAAGACTGAAGATATCGAAATGGCTGCGCGTGCCCTCCAGTTTGCCGATCGTGCCCGCATCCACGTTTTTCTCGCATCCAGCGATTTGCACCTTGAATTCAAGCTCAAGATTGGCCGTCAGGAAGCGCTCGATCTGGCCGGTGAATCGGTGCGCCTGGCTCGTTCGCTCGCCGACGATGTCGAATTCTCGCCCGAGGATGCAACTCGCTCGGACCGCGATTTTCTGATCGACATGGTGCGCATCGCTGTTGAGGCAGGCGCCACAACCATCAACATGCCCGACACCGTCGGGTATATGACGCCCGAAGAGTATGGCCAGATGTTTCGCGAGGTCCGCAAGCGTATTCCAGCCATCGACGAGAAGGGCATCGTGCTCTCCTCCCACTGCCATGATGATCTCGGACTTGCGGTTGCCAACTCGCTCGCTGCGATCTCTGCCGGCGCGCGGCAGGTGGAATGCACGATCAATGGCATCGGCGAACGCGCAGGCAACGCGTCTCTCGAGGAGATTGCCGCGGCACTTTACGTGCGAGGCGACCAGTATGGCGTTTCGACCAGCATCAAACTCGCCAACCTCTATCCAACGAGCGAGGTGCTGGGCCAGATCATCACCTTCAAACCGTCGCCCAACAAAGCAGTGGTGGGCGCGAACGCATTTGCCCATGAATCCGGCATTCACCAGCACGGGATGCTGGCCAACCCGCTCTGCTACGAAATCATGACGCCGGCTCTGGTTGGGGTCTCAAAGACGCACCTCGTGCTTGGCAAACACTCTGGCCGCGCCGCGCTGCGGCATCGTCTCGAACAGCTTGGCTTCACAGTCAGCCGCGATGAGTTGCAGCATGTCTATTACCGCTTTGTCGCGCTGGCCGACCGCAAAAAGAACATTTACGACCAGGACTTGATTGGGATCCTTCCCGACCAGATTCGCGAGCGGCGCAGTGAGCCCGTGTCGGAACTGGATTAACGCTGTTCGTCAGGGTGTGCTTTGAAAGGTCACGGCTTGAGCCGTGCCGCAAAAGAAGAATGATTGAAGGGCTTTAGCCCTCGAGGGAACAACGCGAAATGCACCTCAGGATTCTAGTCACCGCAGGCGACGGCATCGGCCCCGAAGTCACGATCGAGGCAACCGCCGTGCTGCAAGAAGTGATGCATCTCGGCGGCCACACCCTGGCATTGGAGCAGAAGCGGATTGGCGGCATCGCAATCGTACAAGACGGTACGCCCTTGCCTCCCGACACGCTCAAAGCCGCGCTGGCATCCGACGCCGTTCTGCTTGGCGCAGTTGGCGGGAATGAGTTCAATTCCCTGCCCCCAGACAAGCGCCCTGAAGCCGGCCTGTTGCAAATTCGCTCAGCTCTCGGCGGATTCGCCAATCTGCGCCCTGCCTTTGCCTTCAAGGAACTCGCGGTCAACAGCCCGCTGCGCCCCGAGATCGTTGATGGCGCCGACATTCTCTTCGTGCGCGAACTACTCGGCGGCCTCTATTTCGGCCAGCCGCGCGAATGGAACCGCACTACTAATGAAGCCTGGAACACCATGCGTTATACACGCGACGAAGTGGCGCGTGTCGCTCGCGTCGCATTCCAGCTGGCCTCGCAGCGCCGCAAGAAACTCACCAGCGTCGATAAGGCGAATGTGCTTGAGGTCTCGCAGCTCTGGCGCGCGACGGTCAATGATGTGGCGAAGGAGTTCCCCGGCGTGACGGTCGAACACCAATATGTTGACGCGATGGCAATGCACCTGATGAGTCAGCCGCGCAACTATGACGTGGTGCTGACCGAGAATCTCTTCGGAGACATTCTTTCCGACGAATCTGCCGTCATCACCGGATCGCTTGGCATGCTGCCTTCGGCAACAATCGGCGGTAAAGTCAATCTCTATGAGCCAGTCCATGGCTCCGCGCCCGACATCGCCGGGAAGGGCCTCGCCAATCCACTGGGCGCGATCCTCACCGGAGCACTGATTCTTCGCCACTCCGCAAAGCTCGAGGCCGAGGCTTCGGCCATCGAATCGGCGGTGCGCAAGGTGCTCGAGCAAGGCTTCCGTACGCCCGATCTTGCCCGTTCGAATGCCGAGGGACTCACGGTGCTCTCGACGAAAGATATGGGAACTAAAGTGCGCGAGACTGTCAAAACGATGCTCGTCAACGCATAAGCAAGGACCGACATGAGGATAGTTTCATGAGTTCTGAACCAAAGACATTATTCGAAAAGGTCTGGGAGCAACACCTGGTGGTTGAGCCGAAGGGTGAGCCTACTCTGCTCTACATCGACCTGCAGCTGGTGCACGAGGTAACGTCGCCGCAGGCATTTGAAGGGCTGCGCCTCGCTGGCCGCAAGGTGCGCCGTCCGGATCGCACGATCGCAACGGTCGATCACAATGTGCCTACAACCATTGAAGGCCGGCTGAACATCGTCGACCAAATCGCCGCCACGCAGATCGCCACGCTACGCAAGAACTGCGCCGATTTCGGCGTCGAACTTTATGACGTCGACTCGCGCGAACAAGGCATCGTGCACGTGATCGGCCCGGAACTCGGCATCACCAAGCCGGGCATGACGATCGTCTGCGGTGACTCGCACACGTCGACCCACGGCGCATTCGGAGCACTGGCCTTCGGCATCGGCACCAGCGAAGTGGAACACGTGCTGGCGACGCAAACCCTGCCGCAGTCGAAGCCAAAGACCTTCCGGATCGCGGTCGAAGGCAAGCTGCCACAAGGCGTCACTGCGAAGGACATCATTCTCGCCATCATCGGGCAGATCGGGACCGATGGCGCGACTGGCTGCGTGATTGAGTATGCAGGCTCCGCCATCCGCGCGCTCTCGATGGAAGGCCGCATGACCATCTGCAACATGAGCATCGAAGCTGGCGCGCGCGCTGGCATGATCGCGCCCGACGCTACGACCTTTGCCTACCTCAAAGACCGCAGATTTGCTCCAAAGGGAGAAGCGTGGGAACGCGCAGTGGCCGAGTGGAACAAGCTGCCCAGCGATCCCGGCGCAAAATTCGATCGCGAGTTGGTGATTGATGCCACCAGGCTCGTGCCGTACGTCAGCTGGGGAACGAGTCCTGGGATGGTTGCGCCGGTGACTGACAACGTACCGGATCCTGCTTCCGCACCGACTGACCAGGAGCGCAAGGGGCTTGAGCGCGCACTCGAATATATGGGACTGAAGGCAGGCACGCCGCTGAGGGAAGTGGCTGTCGATCGCGTATTCATTGGCTCCTGCACCAACTCGCGCATTGAAGACTTGCGGGCCGCCGCGCGCATCGCCGCCGGCCATAAAATCTCGAACCACGTAAGCGCGATGGTGGTTCCCGGCTCGCAGGCTGTCAAAGCGCAGGCCGAAAAAGAGGGCCTCGACGTGATCTTCAGGGAGGCGGGATTCGATTGGCGCGAGCCAGGCTGCTCCATGTGCCTCGGTATGAATCCCGATATTCTTTCGCCGGGTGAGCGTTGCGCTTCCACCAGCAATCGCAACTTCGAAGGCCGCCAGGGACGAGGTGGACGCACGCATCTGGTCAGCCCCGAGATGGCCGCAGCGGCCGCTATCGCCGGCCACTTTGTGGACATCCGCACCTGGAATGTGAATGAGGAGGTGGCCGTCTAATGGAACCGTTCCGCACCCTGACTGCACTGGCCGCGCCCCTCGATCGCGCCAACGTCGATACCGACCAGATTATTCCGAAACAATTCCTGAAGCGCATAGAGCGCACCGGCTATGGCGAGTTTCTCTTCTTCGACTGGCGCCGGACTCCGGCCGGCGAGCAAGATCCGATCTTTGTGGTCAACGATCCGCGCTACAAGGGCGCGAAAATTCTAATCGCTGGAAAGAATTTTGGCTGCGGCTCGAGCCGCGAACACGCCGCATGGGCGCTCGGCGATTTCGGTTTCCGCTGCGTCATCGCACCAACGTTCGCCGACATTTTCTTTTCGAACGCCGGAAAAAACGGCATCGTGCTCGCTCGCCTCACAGAAGAAGAGGTCGCGACCCTACTCGAAAACGCGCAGAAAACTCCCGGCTATCAACTCACAGTTTCGCTGGAAGACCAGGCGGTGACCGATGCGAGCGGATTCAAAGCATCCTTCGAGATCGATCCGTTCCGCAAGTTTTGCCTGCTCGAAGGCCTCGACGATATCGGCCTGACCTTGCGCCATGCGGCGGCATTGGATGCTTTCGAAGCCAAACACGACAACGCGATCTGGCTGAAAGCGAAGTATTCAACATTCATGGCAACACAAACGAGCTAGCAGCTAAAGGCTAGCAGCTAACAGCTGGCGAACGAAGAGAGCCAATGACCATCGAAGGCAAGCGCAATAGCATTCCGTTGACTGAAGGCCCCAGCCGCGCCGCTGCGCGCTCCTATTTACGAGGGTCTGGATTCTCAAAAGACGATCTTCACAAACCAATCATCGGCATCGCCAATACGTGGACCGAAATCGGGACCTGCAATGTGCACCTTCATGAAATCGCCGCAGCGCTGAAGGAAGGCATTCGCGAAGCCGGCGGCACGCCGATGGAATTCAACACCGTCACCATCTCTGACGGCATCACCATGGGCACACAGGGCATGAAGGCTTCGCTGGTTTCGCGTGAAGTTATTGCGGACTCCATTGAACTCGTCGCGCGCGGCAATCTCTTCGACGGCCTCGTTGGCATCGGCGGCTGCGACAAGAATATGCCCGGCATCATCATGGCTCTCTGTCGCCTCGATATTCCAGGGATGATGCTCTACGGCGGGTCCATCGCTCCTGGAAAACTAAACGGTGTCGACATCACGATCCAAAACGTATTCGAAGGCATTGGATCGTACGCCGCCGGCAAGATTGACGAGGCCGGACTTGAAGCACTGGAAGCGAATGCATGTCCGGGCGCGGGTGCATGCGGCGGCCAGTTTACTGCCAACACGATGGCGATGTCCGGCGAGATGCTGGGCATCTCTCCCCTGCACCTCTCAGGCGTTCCCGCGACAGCGAAGGACAAACATGCCGCGACGCGCGCAGCGGGCCGAATGTTGATGGATGCGGTGCGCGCCAACCGCCGTCCTTCGCAGATCATCACGCGTAAATCTCTCGAAAACACGATTGCCAGTGTCGCGGCCAGCGGTGGATCGACGAACGCGGTGCTGCATCTTCTGGCGATCGCGCGCGAGCTGGGAATCGATCTTTCCATCGATGAGTTTGACGCGATTTCGAAGCGCACGCCCTTCATTTGCGACCTGGTGCCGGCGGGCAAGTACATGGCTTCGCATTTTCAGGCTGCGGGCGGTTCACGTTTGCTGGCCAAGCGATTAATCGCCGCGGGGCACGCGGACGGCTCTGCGCTCACCGTCAGCGGCCGCACCCTGGCAGAAGAGGCGGCGCTGGCCGAAGAGACGCCCGGCCAAGTCGTCATCCACACATTCGACAGACCGATCAAGCCGACCGGCGGCCTGGTTATCCTCAAAGGCAATCTCGCGCCGGAAGGTTGTGTGATGAAGATTGCTGCCGCCGATCGAGTGGAGCACCGCGGACCTGCGCGCGTCTTCGATACGGAAGAAGCCTGCTTTGCCGCGGTCCAGGAAGGCAGAATCAGGCCCGGCGATGTGCTCGTAATTCGCTACGAGGGTCCGAAGGGCGGCCCTGGCATGCGCGAAATGTTGCAGGTGACCGCAGCCATTTCATCCAACGCCGAACTTAGTGCGCACGTCGCGCTGCTGACGGACGGCCGTTTCTCCGGCGCAACGCGCGGATTCACCGCCGGCCACGTCGCTCCCGAAGCCTTCGTTGGCGGACCAATCGCCGCGGTCCGCGAAGGCGACATCATTCACTTCGACATTCCGAATCGCAAGTTGACGCTTGAGGTGAGCGATGCGGAAATCGCGAAGCGCCTCAAAGATTTTGCACCGCCCGCGCTTCGATGGCCGGCGGGTGTCTTTCGCAAGTATGTCGATCGCGTCACTTCGGCATCAATCGGCGCAACAACGTAAGAACAGCTTCTAGCTACTAGCCTTTAGCCAAAAGCCCGTAACTAGATGCAACAGAACCAAGCTGGCACCGCGCAAAAAACAGGCTAGCAGGTAGAGGCTAAAGGCTAGTAGCTGAAAAGGAGTCACCCATGGGAAGCAACGCAAACACGCAGGAAGCAAACGCACACCTCACCACACCCACGCGCCTGACGGGTTCGGAGATCGTGTGGGCCACCCTTGTGGGCGAGGGTGTCACGGATGTCTTCGGCTATCCCGGCGGAGCGATCCTGCCCGTCTATGACGCACTCCGCAAGTTTCCCATTCACCACACATTGGTGCGCCACGAGCAGGGCGCCGCGCATATGGCCGATGGCTACGCGCGCGTCTCAGGCAAGGTCGGCGTCGCGATTGCCACCAGCGGTCCGGGCGCAACAAATCTCGTCACCGGTATCGCCACGGCAATGCTCGATTCGATCCCAATGGTGTGCATCACCGGCAACGTATCGAGCAAAGTACTCGGCACCGACGCATTTCAGGAAGTCGATATCACGGGCATCACGCTACCTGTGACCAAACACAACTTTCTCGTCAGTCGCGCGGAAGACATTGCGCCCGCGCTGCGGCACGCGTTTCAGATCGCGCGTTCCGGCCGCCCCGGTCCCGTGCTCGTCGACATCACCAAGGACGCGCAGCAAGGCAAAGCCATCTTCGACTTTGCTGCGGCCAAGCCGCATTCTTATCGTCCTCACCCCATGCTTAAAGTAGAAGAGTGCGGGCTGGAGCATGCAGCCGAATTGATCCGGAATGCAAAGCAGCCGATCATCCTTGCCGGCCACGGCGTTCCGGAATCCGGTGCAATGGAACAGGTGCGCACATTGGCTGAGCGCGCAGAGATCCCCGTGGCTCTCACGCTGCTCGGGCTCGGCGCCTTCCCTGCGTCTCATCCACTGAACATGGGAATGATGGGCATGCATGGTGAGGCCTGGGTAAACCATGCGATTCAGGAAGCCGATCTGCTGATCGCCTGCGGCATGCGCTTCGACGACCGGGTGACGGGCACGTTGGCCTCCTACGCGACCAAAGCAAAGAAGATTCACATCGAGGTTGATCCTGCAGAGATCAACAAGAACGTAAAGGTTGATGTTGCGCTCGTCGGCGACCTGCGCGAAGTGCTGGAAGAATTGTTGCCGCGCATCGCAGGCCGCGACGGCAGCGCCTGGCTCAAAACAATTGAGGCCAGCAAGGGCGCTTGCGCGGTGCGCGACATCAAGAACCTGCCCGATGATGGTCATCTTTACGCAGCTCATGTGGTGCACGATTTGTGGCGGATTACGGAAGGCGAGGCCGTTGTGGTAACTGACGTAGGCCAGCACCAGATGTGGGAGGCGCAATACTTCCATCACGAGAAGCCACGTACACTCATCACCTCGGGCGGCCTCGGAACGATGGGATTCGCATTGCCCGCGGCAATTGGCGCCAAGACCGCTTGTCCCGAAAAAGAAGTCTGGGTGATTGCCGGCGATGGCGGCTTCCAGATGACCGCTGCCGAGCTTTCCACAATTGTGCAAGAGAAGCTCAAGATTAATATCGCGATCATCAACAATGGCTATCTCGGTATGGTGCGCCAGTGGCAGGAGTTTTTCTACGAGCGCAACTATGAATCAACGCCGCTGGTCAGCCCCGATTTCGTCAAGCTCGCCGACGCCCACGGCATCGCCGGACGGGCGGTACGCACACGCGGTGAAGTCGAATCCGCTGTCCGGGCAGCACGCTCCTCTTCCGGCGCGTTCCTGATCAATTTCCTGGTTGAAAAGGAAGATTCGGTGTATCCGATGATTCCGGTCGGCGCCGCTCTGCATGAAATGATTCGCCGCCCTGAAGTTGACCCGCTGCTTGAGTCACCGGAAGATCTTTGAGACAGCTTCCAGCTGCCAGCTTTCAGCTCCAAACTCTTGCGTTGCCGATCATGAAACGTCGGTAGCGCACAGGCTAAAGCAGAGAGCTAGCGGCTAGAGGCTAGAAGCTAGAGGCAAGCTATGTTGCACACCTTCGTCGCATACGTTGAAGACCTGCCTGGCGTGCTTACGCGCGTGGCGTCGCTGTTTCGCCGTCTGAACATCAACATCAATTCGCTCACGGTGGGGCGCAGCGAGCGCCCCGGGCTCTCACGGCTGACGCTGGTCTGCGAGGCGTCGGCTGAAGCCGGACATCGTATTCAGGCCAGCCTCTTCAAGCTGGAGAATGTCGTGGATGTGGACGACATTGCGCAGGCGCCTTCCGTTACGCGCGAACTCGCACTGATCAAGGTGGCTGCCACACCGCAAAATCGGTCGCAGATCTTCGAGCTGGTCGAGGTCTTTCGTGCACGAATCGTTGATCTCGCTCCCGAATCGCTCATGATTGAGATGACCGGCGTCGAAAGCAAGATCGAAGGACTCATTCAAGTGCTGAATGAGGGCGAGGAACGCATTCTCGAAATCTGCCGCAGTGGCAAGATGACGATGCGCCGCGGCCATCACACCAGCCGCGTGCTTCGCGCGATGGGCGCGGGAGCGGACGAAAAACCGGTGTCCGAAGACCGAGCCGCCGATGCCGTTGAAGAAAACGCGGACATCGAGCCCGCGTAGCATTTGCCCTCGGGCTCACCTCGCATTGGTATCCTGATCTGGATTGGTATCCTCTCGGGGAAGGAGCGAATCATGGACCCAGACAGCAAGGCCTGCCCGTTTTGCGGAGAGACCATCAAGGCCGTCGCAATCAAATGCCGATTTTGCAACTCTGACCTGACGCAATTCGCTGCCGCCAAAGAGGCCGAGACCGAGCGTGATCTCTTCGTAGGTCATCCTGCACTGATCTATACCGCTGGCCAACTCATGCCCTTTCTTGTCGTGATTGCCATAACGGCGGTTGTCGCGTACGCCATGAAGGCCAGATATATCGAACCATCCGATTCGTACGTCTTGTATTTATGCCTTTTTTTCCTGGTTGCCTGTGCTCTCATTTGCCTCGTCTTCTACACCAAGAGCCGGCGAGTCCACTACCGGATCACCACGCAGAGAATCAAGCTCGAACGAGGCCTGCTTTCCAAAGTTCAGGAATCGCTCGAGCTGTTCCGCATCGACCACTTCGAATTGCGAAAGCCCATTGGCAGCCGCCTGTTGGGTCAAGCTTCTCTGCACCTTTACTCTTCCGACGCGGAGCTTGAGAACTTTTCGATTTACGGAGTGCCTCACCTGGAAGCGCTCGCCGATGAACTGCGCGATTGCCAGCTTCGCGAACGCGCTCGACGCAGCCTGACCACATTCGTCAAGGCATAAAAAACATCAGGCTTTGCGCCACTGATCCACAAAGAGATTCCCAACATGCAAGCAAAGGAAAAATCGAAAACAAATGGCTACGACTTACTACGATCACGACGCCGATCTCACGCTGATCCAAGCCAAGAAGGTCGCGATTATCGGGTACGGCTCCCAGGGACACGCTCACTCGCTTAACCTCAAAGACTCGGGCGTTCAAGTCAAAGTGGGACTCGCACCCAATTCCAAATCCATTGCGAAGGCGCAGAAAGCCGGCCTTGAAGTCGACACAGTGGCTGCCGCCACCAAGTGGGCTGACGTGGTCATGGTTCTGGTTCCGGACCAGACCGCAGCGAAGTTGTATGCCGAAGAGATCGGACCGAATCTCTCTCCCGGCAAATTGCTGCTCTTCGCGCATGGCTTCAACATTCACTTCAAGACCATTGCTCCTGCGGCCGACATCGATGTAGGCATGGCGGCGCCGAAGGGACCGGGACACCGTGTGCGCGAGGTGTTTACCGAAGGCGGCGGAATCCCCGGGTTGATCGCGGTGCATCAGGATGCGACGGGCAAGGCGCATGCACTGACCCTCAGTTATCTGAAGGGCATCGGCTGCACGCGCGCCGGAGTGCTGGAGACGACATTCAAAGAGGAGACAGAGACTGACCTCTTCGGCGAACAGGCGGTGCTGTGCGGCGGTGTGAGCGCGCTGATTAAAGCCGGTTATGAAACGCTCGTCGAGGCTGGCTATCAGCCCGAGAGCGCGTATTTCGAGGTGCTGCACGAGCTGAAGCTGATCGTCGATTTGATCTATCGCGGCGGCCTGGCTTATATGCGCTATAGCATCTCCGATACTGCGGAATGGGGCGATTATGTCTCCGGGCCGCGGGTGATCAACGAGGAGAGCAGGAAGGCGATGAAGGCGATTCTGAAGGAGATTCAGGACGGCAGCTTTGCCAAGCGGTTCCTTGCCGACCAGAACTCCGGACGCAAGGAGTTCCTGGCATTTCGTGAAGCGGAAGCCAAGCATCCGGTCGAAATTGTGGGCAAGAAGCTGCGTGCCTCGATGCCCTTCCTCGATCCGGTCACCGTGGAAGAGGTTGCCAAGACGCGCTGATCTGGTCGCGCTGATGCCGGTCCCACCCAGGCGAAACTTGGGTGGGGCACCCGGCGGGCCTGTTTGCCCTGAGATGATGAATGCCCGGGGATACCCCCCTCCCCTCGTTTTTTGGCTAAATATCTCTGCCCATTCGACTTAGCTTTATCAATAACTTACACTAACCTTAATCAAATCAATCGCTTATGGCGAAATATTTCTCGGCAAAGGACTTAGCAGATTTCCCCTGTTAACTCTCGGCTTTCGTGCCTTTGCCTAGCCTCTATTGTGCGCTGGGAGCTGGTAATTGTTCGCAACGGAGGTCGTAGATCTTCTTGTCCCAGGCGCCTATCGGCGTTCGGGATGAAACGCCCGAAAGGCGTGGCGGAACCCCAAAACTGGCGAAATGGGCGTTTTCCGGATCTATCGAGATTTAGGGCTCTGACCTGTTGAGGCCGGTGGAATCCCCGGTCCCCAAGCGCGAGGGACCGGGGGCACCCTCATCCGTGGTTACAAAGCTTGCACAACCGGGGCCACCCGCCGACTCTTCGGCGAAGTGACGAGAAGCCCGAACTAAGCAGCCTCCCGTCACCCTTAGCTGAATCTCGCGCATGACGACAGTCAAAAACCCAACTTCTTATTTCGCCTGCGCCAGCCCCGCAACAACGTCAGCGATTTTATCGAGTATCTGGTTCCAACCCTCGAGTTGCCCGCTGTTCTTTGCGCTCTCCATGGGTTCATTTCCAATGAAGGTGAGTTTCGTCTGGCCGTTTCCTAAATCTTCAAAAAGAGCCACGTCGTACGCACCTTCGATGGCCTCATGTTCTATCCCTAATTGCGCAGGGTCGACCTTGTTTCCCTCCGGGTCGGAAAAGTACATGGACGAAACGATCCGCTCGGGCGGAACAATCTCGTGATATTCAACGGCATTCCAGAACTCCTGTCCATCCGGCGATCGCATGCAGCAGAGAAGTTTTCCGCCCACGCGAAAATCCATCTTGCAAACAGGCGCAGTAAAACCCTTCGGCCCCCACCACTGCATGATGTACTTGGGGTCTGTCCACGCCTTCCAAACCAATTCGCGTGGGGCATCAAAAACTCGTGTGACAGTCATCCGCTCCGTCTCGTTAACCGTGTCAATTGTCATCTCTGACCTCCGTCTTTTTTCATTTGATTCACAACCACCTCCAGCTTGTCGAAGCTCTCTTCCCAGAATCGGCGATAGCTACTCGCCCAATCGCTGACCGTCTTTATCGCCTCCGGCCTGAGCGCGCATACACTCTCCCGTCCACGTTTCGTCTTGATCACAATCCGCGCTCGAACCAGGTAGGCAATGTGTTTTGAAATCATCTGCTGCGAAAGTGGGAACGGCTCCGTCAACCCATGCACAGAGGCAGGCCCACGGGAGAGTCGTTCGATCATCGCCCTTCGGGTTGGGTCAGACAGAGCGGCAAATGTTGTACCCAACCTATCCACAACCATATGGTAGTGGATTTTCTGTCGGTGTCAAGCACGAATTTTGCGATTGTCGATTGCTGCCCTGATCTCTGAACCCTGACACGTGCGCAAGTCATGGTCGCCAGTTGCCCCCTACAACACGAGTCGGCTAGCGGTGCCCGAAGGTTTATTGTCTCTTCCGGTTCTGGCGCGCCGCTTACCGATGCTGCACGGCCTGCGCTGATGGCTCAGGCTCGACTTTGCCTCCACCTGCAACATCGATGTGCACGACTTGAAAACTGCGGATTTCGAGGCTCGAAGACACGCGCCGCTACCCGCGCTTCCGCATGACGAGCGGTGGCTCAATTACTCGCCGCCTACGGGGCGCGAAAATGTGCTTGGGGATGCTGTCCCAGGACGGCGCTTCGCTCTGTCCTCGGCTATTTTCGTGTTCTCCCTCCGGGAGAAGGGCGGTTGTTCGGCTGTATTCGGCACGGCTGAAGCCGTGCCCTGTCACAAAGCGCTTGATGGCGCTTCGCTCTGTCCTGGGCTATTTTCGTGTCTTCCCTCCGGGAAGACCGCTGGGATCGCCCTTCTGTCATGCCCTAGCGCTATTTCTTGTCGAGGCGGAAGGCGGCGGCTTGGAAGTCTCCGCGAAAATCTTCGGACATATCGAGGCCGTGATTCATCCACCAGGCACCGCTGGCTGTGGTTGGCGTGCCAGGCATCGTTTTACCTTCGATGGATGTCAGAGAATATCGCGCTGCCGGATCGAGGCCCTTGAGCTTGAGGCGCGGGAAGATGCGGCCTTCCTGCGTGGAGTGGATGAAGAGAAAGACTACCGACTGGCTCTTGTCGCGATTGACGGTTTGCGTTGCGGAGAACTCGCTGCCGTTGCGCGGGGAGATGAGCCGGTAGAGATTGCCCTGCACAATGGTGGGCTGCACCCGATGATAGGCGGCGATGAGGCGCTTGGCGGTCGCTGCTTCCTCATCGCTCCATTTGGCGATGTTGGCGCCGATGCCGAGCGAGCCCTGCATGGAACTCAACATGCGGTATTCGAGTGACGTCGTGCGCTTGTTGAGCCAGTGGGGCGAGTCGGTAACCCAGGCCATCATGACCTGCGGCGTGTAGGCGTAGGTGAAACCGTCCTGTTGCGTGAGGCGATCGAAGGGGTCGGTGTTGTCGGAGGGCCAGACCTCGTCGGCGTATTGAAGGATGCCGAGATCGACACGGCCACCGCCGCCAGAGCAGGATTCGAGTTCGACCTTGGGGTGCTTGGTTTTGAGCTCGGCCAGTATGGAGTAGAGGTTGCGCGTGAACTCGACGTAGACCTTTTTCTGTTCGGCGGGCGGGAGCTGATCCCAACCGGGCTCGCTCCAGTTGCGGTTGTAGTCCCACTTGAGAAAGGCAATGTCGTTTTCTGTGAGGAGCTTGTCGAGAAACCCGTAGACGTAGGCACGCACGTCGGGGCGGGCGAGGTTGAGCACGAGTTGATTTCGTTGCTCGGTGCGCGGACGGCCGGGGAAGTTGAGGACCCAGTCGGGGTGCTTGCGATAGAGGTCGGAGTCGGGGTTCACCATCTCGGGCTCGACCCAGAGGCCGAAGTCCATTCCTAAGGAGTGCACTTTATCGATGAGGGGTTTGAGGCCGTGCGGAAATTTCTCGGTGTTGACGTACCAGTCGCCGAGGCCGGCGTGGTCGGTCTTGCGCTGGCCGAACCAGCCATCGTCCATGACGAAGCGATCGATGCCGAGAGCCGCGGCTTTTTCAGCGAGGGCCTCCTGGCCGGTTTCGGTGACATTCATTTCTGTCGCTTCCCAGGAGTTGTAGATGACAGGGCGCGGCTTAGGTGCGGCGCTGTCGCCTTCTCCGATGCGATGCGGGAGGACGTGCGCAATTTCAAAGTGGTGCAGAATGCGCGAGGCTTCGCCTAGACCATGCGCTGCATAGCCGCCGTAGAAGGCGGGTGTCTCGAGAGACTCGCCGGGATGGAGGACGTAGCCGAAGTCGAAGGGGTTGAAGCCGCCGGTGATGCGGATGGAGTCGAGTTGGTCCTGTTCGACGGTGATGCGCCAGGAGCCGGACCAGGCGAGCGCGCCGAACCAGACTTCGCCGTGGTTTTCATCGGGGTCGCCGGACTGGATTGCAAACCAAGGGTTGGCTTGGTGGCTGGTGGAACCGCGGCGGCTTTCGATGATGCGGGCGCCGGGATGGACGGGCTCCTGGGTGAGGGTCCATTCGCCTGCCCAGCGGCCGGTGAGGTAATTGAGAGTATATTGGCCGCGCGGCAGGGACCAGGCTGCGGCGGCGGCTTGCTCGATGGTGACGGGCTGGGATTCTCTGTTCTCAATGGTGGCGGAGCGGGCGAGGATGCCGGTGTCGGGATCGATGGAGTAGTGGAGGGTAACAAAGACGGCGGCCTTGATGTCCTTGAGAACGACGTCAAATCCGTTCGGCGTGGATTTGTGGCTGTCGTAATGCAGGACGAGATCGCGATTGCCGTCGGCGAAGGTGATCTTGAGCGCGGGTTCGTTGAAGAGGCCGCCGCCCCAGCCGGCGTACTCCTGCGGCGTGTTGGTGTAGGAGTCGTCAAACGAAGCCCACTCGCGCATGGGTGCTGCCTGCGGGAAGCGATCTGTCGCGGCGAGACGGCCACCCCAGTAAAGCTGCTGCAGTTCGCCACGCGAATTCACGCCGAAGACGTAGGAAACGCTTCCGCCATCGAGACGGAAGGTGTGGGTGTCGCTATCGAACGTGGGAGTTTGAGCCATGATGGTGATGGAGGCGGCCAGGAGGGCTAATCCTGAAAAGGTTTTCAGCATGGGGTGTTTTTCTTCCCTTCCCTGCAAACCGACCCATCATACCATTCAGGCTTCTCGTTTTTCGTGAGCACCGATTCGCAACAATCGACCTTGAAATCTGTCACACAGGAGGATTGCGTTCAGTCCAAATCAGCTATTCTGAAAGCGCAACCCGGAGGTCCCGGATGCTTTCTCCCCCAGCTCTCACCGCACCTGTATCTCCTACCCCGGTCGAGGAGATTGCTGCCGCCATCGATCGCGTTGTTCCCCTGCATGGATTAAGTCTTGAAGAGAGGCTGTGGCTGGCGCGCCATGGAGAGGAAGTTGTCGGCGACCCTGGGCAGATTCTCTTCGAAGAGGGCACTCCGGCCGATCGCATGCTTCTCATCCTGAAGGGCGAGATCCATGTGCGCCGCCAACGCGGGGGCCCGATGGAGCTTTTTATCGGCCGCGCTGGACAAATGACCGGTTATCTCCCTTTTTCGCGGATGAAGATCTCGGGCGGACAGGGCTTTGCCGTGACGCCGGTATGGGTACTCACGATCCACAAAGAGCTCTTCCCGGAGATGCTGCAGGCAATTCCTTCGATGGCGCAGAGGGTAGTGTCCACACTGCTGGATCGCGTGCGC
The DNA here is from genome assembly GCA_963745845.1 of uncultured Acidobacteriaceae bacterium. GTDB lineage: Bacteria > Acidobacteriota > Terriglobia > Terriglobales > Acidobacteriaceae > Telmatobacter. Next base: position 3,683,376 of record CAVUZE010000008.1, read on the forward strand.
GAAGTGACACGCATCGAGCAGCAAGCGGAAAAACTCGCGGCGCTCGGCAAACTGGCGGGCAACCTGGCCCATGAACTCAACAATCCTGCTTCGGCGGCTCAACGTGCAGCTTCCAACCTTGTAACCGAGCTTCGCGCGAACCGCCAAAATCGATTCAAGCTGGTGAACCTCTGCCTCTCTGAAGAGCAGATTCGAGGGATCGAGGACTGGGAACAGCGCGTTCTGAGCCGTCGCGGGGCCGCTGGAGGTGGGGATGCAGGAGAACTGATCGCGCGCGAAGAATCTCTGCGCAAATGGTTGAGTGATTTACCCTGCGAAGGATCCTGGGAGGTGGCGGCTCAACTCAACGACCAGGGCGTTTGCGAAGCAGACCTGAACAGCCTGCGAACTCTTCTCGAACCGAAGGAGATGTGCGTGGCGCTGCAGTTCTTCACGCGATATTTGCGATCCAATCGTTCGGTTGAAACGCTCATCAACTCCTCAGACCGCATCTTCGATCTCATCAGCGCCGTGAAAGCCTACTCGTATATGGACCGTGCGCCGATCCTCGAAGTCGATGTACCGGCAGGACTGGACGCAACTTTGCAAATGCTTCAATCGCGCATGACGAACGTGACGATCGAGCGCGACTACGAACCGAACGTGCCCCGCATCAGCGCGTATGGCAGCGAGCTTAACCAGGTTTGGACTGCATTGATCGAGAATGCTCTCGATGCTTTGGGGAACCAGGGGCTGCTGCGCCTGGCGTGCCGGCTCGAAGGCGAGATGTTTCTGGTGGAGATTTGGGACACGGGCCACGGGATTCCGCCTGAGTTGCAGGACCGGATCTTTGAGCCGTTCTTTACGACCAAGCCGCCGGGACAGGGCCTCGGGCTGGGTCTCGATAACGCAATGCGCATTGTTCGCAAGCATCGCGGCCACATCAGCGTGCGTTCCGAGCCGGGATCGACTTGTTTTCGCATTCGTTTGCCGCTGGATCAGCTGCAGGCGTATTGAACCACTGCGTGCGGGAGATAGGCAGAGAATTGCGCCGGGATTGGGGGCGGGGTGTCCGAGGCAAAGAAGAATCCAACGGTAGCGCCGCTGCTCTCTGTGCGAAGAGGGGCAGCTGCGATCGAGTTTTATAAGACGGCATTTGGGGCTGTAGAGATCTTTCGCACTGAGAGCCCCGATGGAGCAGTCGTCGCCCAGCTGTCTATCGGCGATTGCGACTTCTGGCTGGCCGATGAGGCACCGGAGCACCAGAACTTCAGCCCGGAGAGCCTCGGCGGCAGCACCGTGCGCATGGTGCTGGTTGTGGATGACCCAGACAGTGTCTTCAACCGAGCCGTGGCGGCTGGAGCATCCGGCTTATGGCCTGTTGTCGACCAGCGTTATGGTTGGCGCATTGGCCGTGTGGTTGATCCCTTTGGCCATCACTGGGAAATCGGCAAACCTATAAAATAGTGTTCCTGTGTACGGAGAAAGAGGCCGATGAAAGGTCCCCAGGCGCTAGAGACCGAACGACTTCTCTTGCGTAAACCTAACGTAAACGACGCGCAATCGATTTTCGAACGCTATGCCGGCGACCCGGCAGTTACTCGGTATATGAGCTGGCCTACCCACCGCACCGTCGCCGAGACGAATGCATTTCTAGCCTGGAGCGAGGCGGATTGGGATCAATGGCCCGCGGGGTCGTATCTGATCTTTTCCCGACAGAAGGAGAACCTTCTTCTCGGCGGGACGGGACTTTCCTTTAAGACGCCTGTGTTCGCCGTGACCGGCTACGTTCTGGCGCAAGACGCATGGGGGCAGGGTTTCGCGACCGAAGCCCTGCGCGCGATGGTTGACTTGGCGCGGGAGACTGGCGTGAAGCGGCTTGAGGCGGTGTGCCACGCGGCACATCGCGCCTCGGCCCATGTGCTGGAGAAATGCGGGTTCGAGTGCGACGGCATGCGCGTTGCTCACACAGAGTTTCCGAATCTTTCGCCGGGGTTGCGCTGTGACGTGCTGAGCTATTCCGTGCGCTTCGATGCTTAAAACGAGACGTCGACGGGCTCGGTTACGCGGAGAACGGATTGATCGCCGGTCATCTGCTTCCAGGCGGTGCGGATGGCTTCGATCTTGTCGCGGTTTCCCTGCGTGTCGGGATAATCAATGATGAGCATCTTGGATCGCAGACGCTCGGGCGTGGTTTGGTTCTTGCCCTGCCATTGACCGTAGACGTCGACTACGCTGAGCCCGTCAGGAAAGCGCGGGGTCACTTCCTTGTCGAGGAAGGCGCGCCATTGTTCTTCGCTGATGCCCTTGCGGTCGGGAATGATGGGGCCGAGGCCAAAGTAGAGCTTAGTATCGACCCAACCTTTGGTCTGGCCGGGATGGGCAGAGTCACCAGAGAGTGTTGGAGCGACGGCGGGCGTTGAAGCGGCGGGCTGATGGGCACAACCAGATGAGAGGGCAACCGTCAGCAGAAGGATGACTTGCGCGCTGCGGTGGGCAGCTCTTGCAAGCAGCGCCCGGAAATCTCTGCATAGAGTCGATTTCGGGGCCCAGATTCCCTCAGGGGCTAAAGCCCGCATTCATTTTGCTCCGATTACGGCACGACTAAAGTCGCGCCCATTCAAAACATCGACTACTCAGACTGTTCCGTGGGCGAATGAGTCAAATACCGCGGTTATTTCTCGATTTCGACGCCGCGCCAGAAGGCAACGAAGCCCTTGATTTTGCGGGCAGCCGGCTTGGGATCGGGGTAGTACCACGCCGCGTCAGGGTTGTCCTGGCCGTCGATCAACAGGCTCATATAGCGGGCCTGGCCCTTCCAGGGGCAGGTGGAAGTGGTGCTGCTGGGGCGAAAAAACTCCCGTTTGAGGCTCGTTTCGGGAAAGTAGACGTTGCCCTCCACGGTCTCTGTAACATCGCTCTCTGCGATTACCTTACCATTCCAAAGTGCTCTCGCCATTAAGGTTACCGGCCAATCCTGCGTTCCACCCTCTGCGCCGACGGGGCGCGCCGGCGGAGGGATTTCGGATACGACAGTAACAGAGAATGGCTCTTGTGGCGAGTACGGTTCGAGGTTCGCCCCTACTTGGCGGCTTCAACCGAGTCAATGTGGACGCTCTTTTTGTCCACGTCGGGAGTTCCGTGAATCGTCACGTGGGAGCCGTAGAAGCCCTTGACGGCATCGGGGTTGTCGATGCTCCAGACGGCCTTCTTGTCTTCGTCGACGAAGACTGGGGACATGCCGCCATCAATGCACTTCTTGACGCAAGCGGCACCGGAGCCCGCATGTTTTGCTCCGCACATCGAGTCGGAGACCCAACCTTTGATCTCGGTGGAACCGGCCGCATGTGCCGCAATTGCAGCGAAGGAGCCGGCGAGAAGAAATACAGTCAGAAGACGCTTCACAATAGCCTCCGGGGATTTGGATATTGTACCGGTCCCCATGATGCGCCATCGAACTCCGATGCACAAGCCGCAGATTGTCACGATTTTGTCGGATAGAAGTATTTCCCGGCCGGCTCCTGATGAGACTGCATCCGCGCGCGACGTGATTCCACATTTTTCTGGATCGTTTCATAGCGAGTAGCGGCGGATTGATACCGGTTAATCAGCTCGGATGTTTTGGTGAGGAAGCCGGGGAGGCGTTCGCGAATGCCGTCCAGAATATGCGCAAACTTGGCGAGCAGGAAGAAGCCTTCGCCGTTGCAATCGACAAAGAGGTCGGCTGATACTGCGCCGTGCAGCACCATGGCGGCCGCCATCTCCCAGTAAGTGGTCACTTGCCGGAACCAGGCGTTGTGGGGATCGGCCGGGTTTGAGGCAACCGCGAAGAAATCCTCCACGGTCTCGGGCCAGAATCCTCCCGTCATCCAGGCGCGCGCCTGACGCATCAGCGCTTCGGTGCGCAGCTCATAGAGCTTCAGAATGATCTCGGCGTCGGCGGGCGTGGCGAGCATGCGTTCCATGGAAGGTCTCCGTGGCTCATAGTAACGGATTCAGCGGAGACCTGCGCATGCGAGTTGTTACACCGGTTGCAATTCCCTCTTCTTGTCTGCATCCCTCTCGGGCACCGGGCCGTGCGTCTCGACAGTCGGCGGAGGGGGCGCGTCCCCGATGCGCTTCGAGTAAGAGCAGACCACTGTGCTCTCGGCAGCTTCGGGTGTCTTCTTGCCGCGCTTCTTCGGTTTCACTTCTTCTTCAGCGCCCTTTTTCTTGTTCGGACATTCTAGATAGACGCCGGACTTGAGAGTCTTTTCGACCAGATAGGGACTGCCGCATTCGGGACACTTCCTGGGAACCGGCTTATAGTTCGAAGTGAAGTCACACTTGGGGTAGTTCGTGCAGCCCCAGAAGATATTGCCGCGCCGCGCCTTGCGTTCGGCGATGTCGCCTTCGCCGCATTTGGGGCACTTCATTCCTTCAATCAGATTCTGCTTGATGTACTTACATTTCGGATAACCAGAACAGGAGACGAACTCGCCGTAAGCGCCCTGGCGCAGCACAAGTGGCTTGCCGCAGACGGGGCAGTCCTCGCCAGTCGGCTTGGGAGTGGACTGCTTTTGCTGCTGCTTCTGGCTCAGCTTGCGGAAGGTCTTGCACGGAGGATCGTCGTTGTAGCCGGGGCACGACATGAACATGCCGAATGGCCCGCGACGAAGCACCATCACGCGTCCGCAGTTCTCGCAATACTCTTCCTGCTCGCCTGCTTCCTGCGCCTCGGGCGTATTCATATCCGGCTTGCCCGCTGTGTTTTCCTTGGTGAAGGTGCAGCTGGCCGGGTCCTTCTTGTTATAGGCGGAGCAGGCAAAGAAACTGCCGAACTTTCCCCACTTGAGCACCAGCGGCGACCCGCACAGGTCACACTTCTCGTTGGTCACCTGCTCCATGCGCTTGACGTTGCGCATTTTTTTATCCGCGTGCTTCAGCTCATCCTCGAAGTGGTCGTAGAAGCCGTTCAGCAGATCTGTCCATTTCTCTTTACCTTCTTCGATGTCGTCCAGTTCTTCTTCCAGCCGCGCCGTGTACTTGGTGTCGAAGATGTAGGGGAAGCTTTCGACAAGCAGATCGCACACCACCATCCCGATTTCGGTGGGATAGAAGCGGCCGCCGATCTTGCTCACGTACTCGCGATCTTGAATGGTGCTGATGATCGAGGCATAGGTGGAAGGGCGGCCGATGCCGCGCTCTTCCAGTACCTTGACCAGGGAGCCTTCGTTGTAGCGTGGAGGCGGTGAGGTGAAATGCTGCTCGTCGAACAGCTTCTCCAAAGCCAGAGCCTTCACATTGTCCAGGTTGGGCAGCTTATTCGCAGACTCTTCTTCGTCATCCTTCTTTTCTTCCTGAACTTCGTAGACCTTGAGGAAGCCGTCGAAGCGCACCACCGAACCGCTTACGCGGAAGTCATACGACTTGCCTGTCTTTGAGGAAACCGCAACAATCTTCGCCGTGGTTACATCGAAGATCGCCGGCGTCATCTGCGAAGCCACAAAACGCTGCCAGATCAGGCGGTAAAGCTTGAGTTGTTCCTCGGTAAGATAGCGCGCGATCGACTCGGGTGTCCGGGTAACATCGGAAGGACGAATCGCTTCATGCGCATCCTGCGCATCTTTTTTGCCCTTGTATAAATTCGCCGACTCCGGCAGATACTTCGGACCTAACTGCTTGCCAATCCATTCACGCGCGGCCTCAATTGCCTCCGGGGCAACGCGCGGAGAATCGGTACGCATGTAGGTGATCAAGCCGACCATTCCCTCGGAACCGATTTCGACACCCTCATAGAGGCGTTGCGCAACACCCATGGTGCGGCGTACGTTGAAGCCGAGCTTGCTCGAGGCGTCGCGCTGCAATTGGCTGGTGATGAATGGTGGCAACGGCTTGCGCTGTTGTTCTCTCGATTGAACTGAATCCAGAGACCATTTCGCTCCTTCGAGAGCGCCGACCACTTCTGACATCGATTTTCTGTCTGGCAGCGCATTGGCGATGAACTGATCTTTGCCGTCCTTGTCTTTGCCGTTCGCGACCCGCACCGGCTCTCCTTCGATGCCGACGAATCGCGCTTTGAAAGTCTTATCCGCTTGACGTTCTGGATGGAGCAAAGCATCGAGAGTCCAATATTCAACGGGCTGGAACGCGCCAATCTCCCGCTCGCGCTCCACGATCAGCCGCACTGCAACGGTCTGCACGCGACCTGCGGAGAGGCCGCGGCGTACTTTGTCCCAAAGCAGCGGAGAAATCTGATAGCCGACAAGCCGGTCGAGCACACGGCGTGTCTGCTGCGCATACACGAGATTCTGATCTACATCGCGAGCGTGCTTGAATGCCTCCTGCACGGCCTTTTTCGTGATTTCATTGAAGGTGACGCGACGAATTTTTTTCCGTTCTTTGGCACTCGTTCCAAGCTGAATGGCGAGATGGTAGGCGATCGCTTCGCCTTCGCGATCCGGGTCAGGCGCCAGGAAGATTTCGTCGGCTGCGGCGCCGGCGCGCTTCAATTGCGCAACGACTTTCTGCTTGTCGGGAGACACTTCGAGCGTCGGCTCGAAGGTGCGATTCTCAAGCTCTACGCCAATCTCTTTTTTGGGCAGGTCCATGATGTGGCCTACCGAGGCCAACACCGAAAATCCTTTGCCCAGATATTTCTCGATCGTCTTCGCCTTGGTGGCAGATTCGACGATCACCAGTGATTTGCTCATTGTCTTCCTTAGTTTCTTTCTCCGGACCGCATTTGGCCTGTTTGACTCCGCCGCAAGCCGATCCGTTTTGTTTCAATACGCTTTATTACGCCGTGCAGTGCGGTCGCGTTTCTCACTTTTGAGGAAATAGACCGCAAAAGTTGCACGCTACCACGGAACCGGGGTGCGTTTCCACTCGCAAAACGGCGTTTCGGTGGAAGACCGTTCCTGATTGGGTACCCGTAGAAGTCGCGGAGATTGCGGTAACGTCCGCAAAAAACCCCGTTTGGGGACAAGCGCTCGATCGGGATGCGTCATAGCACACGAACGTAATTCTTTCCCGGCAACTGACGAATTCGGCCGGCGATTTCCAATTCAAAAAGAGCTGTGAAGACCTCCGCGGAGGTCAACTGGCTCTCCAAACTTTCCAGTATTTCGTCGATTTGGAGAGACTCATCCGCGCGGAGGACTTCGAGGACAATCGACTCTTGAGGCCGTAATACCGGGTCCGGCAGAAGAGATGCGGGGGATTCACGTTTGGATTCATGGCCGGACTCGACTTGGGCTTCAGCCTCCAGCTCGCGCCGCACCTGGGAAGGCAGGTCTTCCCATACGTCTTCCCAGGTTGCAACGAGCTTTGCGCCCTGTTTAATCAACGTGTTCGGGGTCCAGGAATTCTTGTTGGTGACGTTGCCCGGAACCGCATAAAGATCTCGATTCTGCTCCGCTGCACAGCGCGCGGTCACGCGAGTCCCTGAATTTTCGCCCGCTTCTACCACCAGGACGGCGATGCTGAGCCCGCTCAGGATTCGGTTGCGCCGCGGAAAATTCTGCGGCGCCGGAAACGTTCCCAGAGGCACCTCGCTCACGATCGCGCCGCCGGTGGCCAGAATCTCCTCAGAAAGCTTCTTGTTCTCTTTTGGATAGATGACGTCGATACCCGTGCCCCAAACAGCAACTGTCGGCATTCGCGCAGCGAGCGCGCCTTTGTGAGCACACGTGTCGATGCCACGGGCCATGCCGCTCAAAATCAAGAGACGCCGCGCCGCGAGATCGCATGCCAGCATCTCTGCAACGCCGGAGCCATACGGAGAAGGATGACGCGTGCCGACAATGGCGATCGATGCGCGCATTAATAGTTTCAGATTGCCGCGGACCCAAAGCACCGGAGGCGGGTCGTAGATCTCCTTGAGCCTTTCGGGATACTCGCTACAACCGTACGTGCAGATCGTCCCGCCCTGCTCGACCACTTGTACCCATTCTTGTTCGGCTGCCTGGCGGCCCTTGCCGTCAAAGATGTACTGCGCCGCTGGAGCCGGGAATCTCAGGCTTTCGATCTCGGTGAGAGACATGCGGAAGATCTGGCTCGGCGCATCCAGCAACTTGACGGCATCCAGGATACGCTTGGGACCAAGGCCGGGCGCCAGCGTCAAGGCCAGCCACGCGAGGCGATCCTCGTCAAGACGGGTTGCTGCCGGAGCAGTCGATTGTGGAAACGAACTTGTACTCACTGGAGCGCGCGGATGCGTCGAAACGCACTCCCGATCCACCGTTCCAGCGTTTTCAATTCAAGTGCTTACAGAAGCCGAGAGGCCGTGGGGCTTTCTTCTCGAGAAGCGCCATCGTGCACGATCTTCAAAACGGCAACATGTGAATCGAAAACCCTCTGAGGGTAACCGGAATCGCTTTCTTGGTAATTTTCGTCACGTTAACCGGCATTGCAATCGAAGTCAAGGATGGACGCCACAGATGTTTCCCCGGCGAACTCATGCCCCAGTCCGCGATTGTTGAGATTCGTTTGGTTCTTCACGTTCAGCGTCGAAGCGAAAGCGCCGGTCCCGTCCAATTGTTAGTCTAAGAGAACGTGAGTTTACCAACAGATAGCCGGCTGCGCATTGCGGCCATTCGATTTCTGAATCCTGCGCCGCTGATGTGGGATTTTGAGCATCCGCCGCTCGATGAGGAGTTGGCGTCCCGTTACAAAATCGCCTGGATGTTGCCTTCGGAGTGCGCCGACCAGTTGGCCTCGGGTGCGGCCGACATCGGATTGGTGCCAATCGCCGCGCTGGCTACGATTCCCGGGCTCCGCGCTCTGCCAGGCTGCACGATCGCTTCAAAGGGGCGTGTGCGGTCGCTGCTCCTGGTGCATCGCGCCGGACAGGAGCTGCGCAACTTTCGCACGGTTGCCGCCGACACTGCCAGTCGGACCACGCTGGCGTACACGCACATTCTGTTTCACAAATGGGGGAATCCCGACGTTCAGTTTCTACCGATGGCAGCCGATCTCGATGCAATGCTGGAACGCGCCGACGCCGCGATCGTGATCGGCGACCCGGCCCTCATGGCTCTCGAAGAGCGCGTCAACCACTCGGAACGCACCGGCGAAGAGCTTGTCTATCGCGACCTGGCCGAAGAGTGGCATGCGCTGACCGGTTTGCCCTTCGTGTCGGCTATTTGGGGCTTGAGAGCATCGGCTTCGGTTGGCGATTTGCCGCCCATTGCATGGAGCGGGACTTTGGATGAGCGGGTTGCCCACGATCTGATCCGTTCACGCGATCACGGACTGCAGAACATCGATGCGCTTGCTGCGGAGTGGTCGCGGAAAATTCCGTTGACAGAGCAGACGATTCAGTCGTATCTGACGACGAACATTCATTACGTTCTGGACGAAGAGTGCCTGGAGGGGATGCGCGGGTTTTTCCGGTTGGCAGCGGAGGCGGGTGTACTTCCTCCTTATGATTTTGACTTAGCCAATCAACAGGCGCATGAACCAGCGAGCCCGAGATAGGTTCCGAGGTCGCTAGATCTCCCAACGCAGCAGTGCCGCGCCCACAGTGAACCCCGCGCCCACAGCCGCCAAAAGAACAAGGTCACCCTTCTTGAGCTTGCCTTGCTCAATGGCCGTTTCCATGGCGAGAGGGATGGTTCCAGCCGAGGTATTTCCGTACTTGTCAATATTGATAATCACGCGCTCGGGATCCATGCCCAGACGGTCGGCCGTCGAGGTAATAATTCGCTTGTTGGCCTGGTGGGGAATGAATAAATCCAGATCCGCGCCCGTGACGCCGTTGCGCTCAAGCACTTTCACGGTAGCCTCGGCCATTTTGCGGACTGCGAACTTATAAACCGCCTGACCATCCTGATAGATGTAGTGCATCTTCTTGTCGATGGTTTCGTGGGTGGGCGGATTGAGGCTGCCACCGCCCTTCAGGTTGAGCGCCACTCCACCGGAGCCGTCGATCTCGTGAACGAAGTCGATGAATCCGATCTCGCCCTCCGCGGCCGGCTCGATCAGCACCGCGCCGCCGCCGTCGCCGAAGAGCACGCATGTGGCGCGATCGGTGTAGTCGGTCATGCGCGTGTTGGCGTCTGCTCCGATGACCATCACCTTCGCATGCGCTCCGCTCTCGACCAGTTTGACGCCGGCCTGCAAGGCGAAGACAAATCCCGAACAACCCGCGGAAACGTCGAATCCCCACGCGCCTTTGGCGCCGATCTTGTCCTGCACGAGGCACGCCGTCGATGGGAACATCATGTCAGGCGTCACGGTGCCGACAATGATCACTTCGACCTCGCTTGGCTCGATGCCACGCGCCGCCAGGCATTTTTTGGCCGCTTCCACGCAGATGTCGCTTACGCCGAGACCCTTGGCCAAGACGTGGCGCTCGCGGATTCCCGTGCGGGTCAGGATCCACTCGTCGTTCGTGTCGACCATTTTTTCTAAATCTTGATTGGTGAGGATCTGAGGGGGAGCGTAGGTGCCGAGCGCGGTGATTTTAGCGCGCCGGCCCACCACAGGACGAACGGTGAGGCTCAATGGACGTCTCCTTACAACACTGGTCGTCGGGCAAAATCAGCCGGACGATTCAAAGCAAAAGCGCGCTCGGGAATTTCGCACGAAGCGCCAACGGCCGCAAAAAAGTACCGGGTGACCTACTGCGCCCGTACTAGCCCGTTACCGTTGCTTCCTTCCGGACCTGGCGGGGTTGGCGGGATTACGTCGCGTAGGACCCGGCACTGCCTGATTTTACCACCCACGCGGGAAAGAGTTTCTCCCGCCAAACCGCCCGACCAGGACGTCCTGCGAAGGAAAAGGACCGCCAGGCAAGGTGCGATGGCGTATCCTTTTCGCGCCAAAGAAACCAATGTACGGGAGGGCGCAGGATCCGTATGAACGAAGCTGGCTCTCATCAACATCCGCATGGTCACCCCCATGCGCACAACGACCTCTATCCGGATCACCACGCACATCTTCACAGCCATACTGCAGCCGGTGGTGCACACTCGTCGCGACGCGACTTTTTCCGCGTGCTCATGGGAGGCGCACTCGCCGGCGCTTCGGCCCTGGAACTCGCGTACCACCGCGCAGCGTGGGCGCGTGCCGCGGCTCCCGCAGACGCTAATCTCTTCGACCTGCAGCAGGCGGCGGATGGGGTTTTCTTTGCCCATGCGCGCACAAGCAATGATCAACTGCAACGCCGCTGTGTTTGTGCGATCAAAGGACGTGGTGATCGTCGACGCGCACTCCAAGCCGTCGGCAGCCGCGGCGCTCCTCGCCCAAATCAAGCGCGAAGTGACGACGAAGCCGGTTCGCTACGTGATCAACACTCACTTCCATTGGGACCACACCCAGGGCAATCAGGCCTATGCCGAAACTGGATCGAAAGTTGATTTCATCGCCACCTCAGCCACCAAGCAGCTCATGTCGGATCTGGCGGTGACTCGCATGAAGGCTTCAGTGGATGCCGTGCCGCAGAAGATCGACAAATTGCGCGACCGCGCTGCGCATTCAACGTCAGCGGAAGAGAAGGCTTTTTGCGCAGACCAGATTCGCCAAATGGAGTCCTACCTGGCTGAGCTCAAAAATTACAAACTTGAGTTGCCGACGATCACCTTCGACAAATCCTATGCGCTTTCCGATCCCGCGTTCGACCTGCATCTCGATTTCCATGGACATGCACACACAGCCGGAGACCTCTTCGTTTTTTGCCCGCAACGGGGCGCGTTGGCCACTGGCGACGCAAGTCATGGCTGGCTGCCTAACATCGCGGATGGCTTTCCGCGGTTCTGGCCACGCACGATCGATGAAGTGAGCCAGGCCGACTTCACCCACATTCTCAGCGGTCATGGCCCTTTGCAGTCGGACCGCACCGTCATGATGAATCAGAGAAACTACATTGAAGAACTCACCGAGAAGGTGGAAGAAGGCAAAAAAGCAGGCCTGACTTTGGCCGAGATGCAGCGACGTTTCACAGTCGACTCGCTTCGTTCGCTCCAATCCAACGGCTATGCGGGGCTTCTGACACGCAACCAGGCAGACGGCAACCCGCACTTCGGCGCAACTGCTCCGCTGCAGGACGACGTGAACGAGAATATCCACCAGGTTCTCGACAACCTGGATCGGGTTTAAGCATGCGCGAAGGGCGCGTTTGCTAGACCGTGCAGGCCCGAACCTCGTAGTGGGTTGCGACTGGTTCGATTCGGCTAAGGAGCGCTGCTGCTTCGGGCTCAAAAACTGCTGTCGTGTAGTCCAGGCCCGCAAAGCGCTTGATTGCTTCGAGCGAGTCGAAAAGATTGACCACAATAAATTCGGTTTCCGGTGGGTAGTCTTTGCGGAGTACGTACCCGCCCCGGTAGCCCTCAATTTGACGTAAACCGGGCAGCACCTTTGCCTTTAGAAGGCTTTCGTACGCATCTGCATTTTCCGCCGTTGTCCAGCCACGCCAATGTCGCGCGATCATAATGCCCCCTGAGGCGATTATGCGCGATGAAACTCCGTTCCCGGTACAATGAGAGAGTGAGTAAACTTTCGCCACCCACGGCCCCTTCCGTGGGCTTTATTTCGTTGGGCTGCCCCAAAAACCTTGTCGACTCTGAGGTGATGATGGGCCTGCTCGATCGCGCCGGTGCACGGCTGACCGCGAAGCCCGAAGAGGCAGAGATTCTCGTCGTCAATACGTGCAGCTTTATCGATACGGCCAAACAGGAGTCAGTCGACACGATTCTCGAGATGGCCCGGCACAAAACCGAGGGCCGCGCGAGGAAGCTGATCGTCGCAGGGTGCCTGGTGGAGCGGTATCGCGACGAAATCCGGAAGAACATCCCTGAAGTGGATGCCGTGGTCGGCACGGGAGAGTTGGAGTCGATTCTGGAAGCCGCGGGGCTTGCGCCGAAGGCGATCGTGCCGGCGTCCCCGTTCAACATTCTCAGCAGCAATGGACACGCGGAGATTCGCGAAGGACGCGAATCGGGCGCCGGAACGCACAAGACCAGCCACTCGCACGACAACGGAAACGGCTCGAAGGGCTTCCGGCCAGAGGGCGATCTTCGGGAAAAGCAGGGGCGTTTCAGCCGCGAGGATTGGCAGGGTGCAGGACATCTGCTGCCTACGTATCTGTACGACGAGTCGACTCCGCGCCTGCTGTCGACCGGACGCACATCGGCATACATCAAAATCGCGGAAGGCTGCGATCACCCGTGCAGCTTCTGCATTATTCCAAACCTGCGCGGGAAGTTTCGCTCGCGGCGCTTCGAATCGGTAGTGGCCGAGGCGCAGAGGCTGGTGGCAAGCGGCGTTCAAGAGATCACACTCATCGGACAGGACACGACATGCTACGGCGAGGATCTGGGGATCAAAGAGGGGCTGGCCGTGCTGCTTGACGCACTCGCCGGGATCGAGGGTCTGCGCTGGCTGCGCTTCCTCTATGCGTATCCGAATCGAATTACGGGCCGGCTGCTGGAAACGATCGCGAAGCACGATAACATCTGCAAGTATCTCGATGTACCGCTGCAACACGCGTCGTCCGACGTGCTGAAGCGTATGAAGCGCGGCGCGGGGGCGGACATTTTTCTCAAGACACTGGACAAGGTGCGTGCTGCGGTGCCGGGGATTGCACTGCGCACGTCCTTCATTGTCGGCTTTCCCGGCGAGTCGCTCCGCGACTTTGAGATTTTGGAGCAGTTTATTGGCGAGGCGAAGTTCGACTGGCTTGGCGTCTTCAACTACTCGCGTGAAGAAGGATCGCAGGCCTATTCTCTGGATGCGCAGGTTCCGAAGCGGACGATTGAGGCGCGGAAGAAGCGGCTGATGAAGCTGCAGCAGGGCATTTCAAAGCGCGCGAAGCAGGCGTGGATGGGGCGCGAGGTGACGCTGCTGGCCGAAGGCGAGAGTGAAGAGACGCCGATGCTGTGGGAGGGCCGCACGCAGTTTCACGCGCCTGAAATTGACGGCAAGGTCTATATCAACGACTTCGGCGAATTGGAATCGCTGGAGGCGGGCCGTTTTTACCGGGCACAGATCACCGATGCACACGAGTACGACGTAGTGGCGCGCGTGACGTCGGGACCGCTTTAAACTGTCTCCTAATGGACGATCTCGGCTACTTGCGGCCGCCGCGGGCGTTGGCTGCCATTCTGGCTCGCACAACGGAACTGAATTTCGACATGGCGTCGGAGCCGCGCACGGGTGCACTGCTGCAGATGCTTGCGGCTTCAAAACCGGGCGGCCGGCTGCTTGAACTGGGCACGGGAACGGGGATTGCTACGGCGTGGCTGTTGTCGGGCATGGACGCTGCCTCGACTTTAATCAGCGTCGATACGGATCAAGAGGTGCAGGCTGTGGCGCGCGAGGCTCTTTGTCACGACACACGGCTGAAGCTGCTGTCGCATGATGGAGCCGCGTTCTTATGGCGCCAGCCCAAGAAGAGCTTCGACCTGGTTTTCGCGGATGCGATTCCCGGCAAGTATGAAGCACTGGACGAAGCGCTGGCGATTGTGAAGACCGGCGGCTACTACGTGATTGACGACATGCTGCCGCAGCCCAACTGGCCGGAGGGCCATGGGGACAAGGCACAGGCCCTGTTGGATCATCTGGCCAATGACCCGCGGTTCGTGATGTTGCCGCTGGTATGGTCAACGGGAATTGTTGTACTGGTGAGAAAATCTTCTCAGGAAGTTGTGCCGGAGACCTAGACGTGCCCGCGAAGAAAAAATCCGTGAAGGTTCTGCATTGCCCCACCTGCGGGATGCTCGTCCGGCCCAACGACGAGGATTTCCCTTTCTGCAGCGACCGTTGCCGCAAGATCGATCTGGGCAAATGGGCGATGGGGGTGTACAAGATCAGTTCGCCGGTCCTCGATCCGGAGGTGCTCGAAGACCTCGGTGGCTTGACCGGTGGCCACAACCGGGGCAACGGCGATGAATAGCCCCTCGGCGCCAGCCCCGCCGGTGCAGACCATGCACAAGACGCCGTGGGCGTGGACCATTGCGACATTCTTTGGAGCTGGTTTTGGGAAGCCAGGGCCGGGCACATGGGGCTCGGTGGCTGCGGTGCTGCTTTGGGCGGTCTACGCGTGGCTCCTTCATCCCAGCGCGTGGGTGCTCTTCGCCGCGCTTCTTAGCGGGATTGCCTTGTCGATCGTTCTCGGCGTTCCCGCAGCGACACTCGTGGAGCAGCAAAGCGCGCGACATGATCCGGGATTCGTCGTCATCGACGAAGTCGCGGGGCAATGGATCGCGCTCCTTGGTTCGAGCGCAAACTGGCGTCACGCGCTGCTTGCTTTGATTCTCTTTCGCCTTTTCGATATCACCAAACCCTTTCCAGTGCGACGCCTTGAGCAGCTTCCCAAAGGCTGGGGCATCGTCTTCGACGACGTGGCCGCCGGGCTGTATGCTTTGGTTGTAGGTTGGCTGCTGCGGCATTTCATACCGTTGCTGCAAGGCTAGGGCCCGAGTCACAGGCCCTGAGGTGCAACATGGTTCGGACGCGTTCTCAATCCGCAACGGAAGACGTATTTGCCGATCCGCGCATCGACGAGATCGTACCCTCATCGGCACTGCCACTCGGCGAAGTGGAAGTTACAGGCATCCATCTTGGTCCTCACTCTTCGGGGCCACCGGTTGTGCTGGTGGGCACGCACCCTGCACACGTGCTGATGAGCCGCCCCAGCCGTCTGGCCTTTCGCGTGCCGGAGGGCGCTACGAGCGGGCTGATTGAAGTGCGTTCGCCTGTCGGTGTCAGCAACGCTGCGCCGCTACGTGTGGCACACGAGCTCACCAGCGGGTTGCACCCCGTGACCAGCCCCGCGGTGAGCCGCTCAGGGATGGTTTATTCGACGATATCCGGCCCACGCGGCAAGCAGACTCCTGTTTCTGTAGTGCGGGTCAGTCCCGACGGGCGCGCCACGCCCTTTGTGACTGGAATCCTGAACGCCACAGGCTTGGCTTTCAGTCCGGAAGGCGATCTGTTCGTGAGTTCGCGGGCCGAAGGGAATGTCTATCGCGTGGATGGCGCGGGCGAATCCACGCTTTATTCCGAAGGCATGGGCGTTGCCACGGGCGCGGTTTTTGATAAGGAGGGCAATCTCTACGTCGGCGACCGGAGCGGCACGATTTTCAAGATCGATTCGCAAAGAAAGATTTTCGTTCTCGCCACGCTGGAGCCGAGTATATCGGCCTACCACCTTGCCATCGATTCGGAGGGCACTCTTTACGTTACCGGTCCCACACTCTGCTCGAACGACGCGATCTGGGCGATCGACAGCCACGGCCAGACGCGCGCATGGTATCGCGGTCTTGGACGGCCGCAAGGGCTGGCATTGTCGAAGGACGGCGACGTTTATGTGACCGCGTGTTTGCGCGGACGGCGCGGACTTGTGCGCGTGACGCCTGGAGGCGAGACAAGCCTCGTGGTCGGCGGAAATAACCTTGTCGGCGTGGCCTTTTCACCCCTCGGCACCACGATCCTGGCCACCAACGAGGCGGTTTACGACGTTGATCTGGGCATCGAAGGGATGAATGTTTCTTAGGGTTTCCCGCTCTTCGCTGTCTCATTCCGGTCGCGGCGTTACCGCGAAGAGCCAGCGGCGGAAGCCGGCGAATTATCCTGAATAGAGGCTCAACGCCAGGAGCTAGTCCCCGCAAATATGAAATCAGAAATCATCGCTGTCGGCTCCGAGATGCTCACCCCGTTCCGGCAGGACACCAACTCTCTTTACATCACAGAAAAGCTCAATGAGATCGGCGTTACCGTTGCGTTCAAGACCATTGTCGGCGACCGGCGCAAGGACCTCGTCAGCGCCATCGGCACGGCTCTGCGCCGCACGGATGTTGTGATACTGGTCGGCGGACTGGGACCGACGGAAGACGATCTTACCCGTGAAGCGGTGGCCGAAACTCTTTCGCTCAGTTTGCGACGGGAACCGGTCCAGGTGGCGGCCCTGCACGCGCGCGCAGCGACATGGCGTATTTCCATGCCGGAGAATAATCTGAAGCAAGCGGACGTGATTCAGGGCGCAACGGTCTTGACGAATCCCAACGGCAGCGCTCCCGGCCAATGGCTCGACACCACGTTCGAAGGCTACCGCAAGCTCATCGTGCTGGTACCGGGACCACCTCACGAGTGCCACGCGCTTTTCGACGGTGAGTGCCTGCCGCGCCTGCGCGACGAGCTGCCTCCACGCGCGATTGCCGTGCGCACACTCAAAGCTGCGATGATCCCCGAGTCGCAGGCCGACAAGCTTCTGGCTCCGATTTACACCGAGTACAAGGATGTAGAGACCACCATTCTGGCTCACAATGGCGACATTCAGCTCACGTTAATCTGCTCCAAACCTACGCAGGCCGCGGCCAATCAGCGCGTGGAAGAACTCGCGGGCAAGCTCGAAGAAGCGCTCGACGACTGGCTCTACTCCTCGGAGGGTGAATCGCTGGAACAGATCGTTCTTTACTACCTTGGCCTGCGGCAGACAACGCTGGCGGTGGCGGAAAGCTGCACCGGCGGCCTCGTCGCGCAGCGCATCACGGCAGTGCCCGGCAGTTCGCGGTCTTTTCTTGGCGGCGCAGTTGTGTATTCCGATCCGCTCAAGACCACGTTCGCGAACGTGCCACCGGAGATGATTGCCCAGCATGGAGCGGTCTCGGCAGAGGTGGCGAGCGCCATGGCGGAAGGTATTCGGAAGCGAACCGGAGCAACGCTCGGCGTTGGCGTAACCGGAATCGCCGGGCCGACCGGTGGCACCGAATCCAAACCCGTCGGGCTGGTGTATTTCGCAGTATCCGATTCCCAGAAGACCGATTCGTTTAACCGCACTTTTCGCGGCGATCGAGACCGCGTACGGCAGTGGGCCGCGCAACAAGCTCTGGATTTGATCCGCAGAAAACTGATGTAGTGCGCATTCTTTCTTCCTCACCATCGTCGCACGACCTGTAGAGTCGTAATTCCGAGGCACTAAATTCATCTCGAATTCGCGACACTGTAACCCCTCCCTTGAGCGCGGATGTCGATAATCCTCGCGTGCCGTAAAGCGACCGGTACGACGAGAGGAACTCCCCATGTCAAAAGAAGCAGCACACCATCACACCCGAGCAGCGGAGCACCACGAGCACGCTGCGCGCCATCACCATGAAGCCGCCAAGCATCATCTGGAAGGCGACCACGAAGCGGCTGCCCATCACGCTCACCTGGCCCACGGCCACAATGTCCATGCCACCGAACACGCCGAGGAAGCCGCCAAGCACCACATTGAAGCGCACGGTGAAGTGCACGCATAATGGCTTCGCGACGATCCTGATTTGAAGCAGTGAGTTTCAGAGAGAATCCCATTTGATTGTCATTGTCCGCAGGCAGGGCGGTAAAAACCGCTCGCCTGCGCAGACAATGCGCCGCCCAGAGTTCAGGGATCATTGACTCACCAGCATCCCCTCTGCAAAACTCCGGCCATGCGATACAGCGGCAGGGTGGAATATGCGGATGCCCGTAAAATTCGTCAGCGCAACAAAGGGTACTACCGGGTGCTGCATTGGCCGATCTGGATCTGGGTCTACTTCCTCGCACCGGGGCCGCTCACGTTCTCGCTCTTCGCGCATGGCTTCAGCTGGGCAAATTCGGCGTGGCTGGGAGCCGTTCTCATCGGGACAGGCATTGCGGGCCTCTACGGGCAGATGCCCGGAGTTGAACCACGCCCTTATATCCTGCGCTTCGATGAGGACAAACCCAATCCGCTTTATCGCAAGATTTGCTACACATTCGCGTGGAATGCGGTGCTGAACTTCGCGCTGCTCAATTTAGCAGGGCTGGTGATCGCGTCCGTTACCGGTGTCTGGTATATGAAACAGCTGTATCAGTACGTTTACTTCCCTCTCTGCGCACTGATCCTGCTGCTCGGCGCGTTCGGCAAATTGCCCCGGGTGGGGCGGTCGACCAAATGCGAAGGGACAGAGCGCCGTTATTTCTACGGCTCGGTCTGGGCGGTCACGATTGCGCAGACTTTGCTTCTGATTCTGTGGAAAACGCTGCCGTTGATGCGCACGGGAAGCCTGATCAAGCTGGTCGTGTATGCAGGGACGCTGGTTGCGGTAGGCGGCGCGGCGTACAACGGCGCGCTGCCCCGTACGAGGCCCATTCTGCCCGGCGAGATCATGGTGGATTGATCGTAGGGCGCAGTTCCAAGCGGATACTGCCCGATGAACCCGATCCGCTCCACGCCTCCTGGATCTGTCTCATTCGTGATCTGATCTCTAAGCACGTGATCTCGCGCATTGGGGTCCGCACTTTCCCAGGTCTCAAAATCGAGACCTGGGGCACCCCTTTTCATGAAGAATTAGCCAGCGAGAGACCTACGTCGTGGTCACGGGTGTGTATCCCGAGGAAGCTGCCTTTTTCAAGGCTTGTATTCCCTGGGCCACGGTGAGAAGCGGCGTCGTCTTCGTGGTCTTCAATGCACCACCTGCCGCAATCGCTAGGGCGAGAGCCGCGGCGCCCACGTTGTTAGGCAACTCCACAAGAGCCACAATGTCCTGGTCGCCGAATGACAGCCAGAGACCGGTCAAACTACCGCCAAGGTTTTCAACGGCCTTGGCCACAACCGCAGTGCGATCCTGCGGTTTCTTCATCAAAGCCTGCAGCGCTTCGACGGTGTACGACGCCTGAATGAGATAACTGGGCATGGATTTCCGCCTTTCATGGGGAAGTGTAAATCTGTGGACACCGGGTGAGGACCCAACTATACACGGGCACGTCCATCACGGTCGCGATCAATCTTCCACAGACTGCGAAATCGCTTGCTCAGAGATCGAGCGTGCCTCCGCATGCACCCACTGACGCAGTTCTTTGGGCTCGATCACTTCCACATCAGTCCCGAAACCCAGCACGATAAACCGCGCCTCGGTCTCCGCTGCGAACTCGACTCGCAATGTCATCCTGTCTTCGGAATTCGCTATAGATTTGTTGCCGGCCGCCGCAGTCGTCGCAAACCACTTCTGCATCCTTCGTGCCGCATGGGCCGTGAGCAATAGAGTCGCCGCATACCTTCTCCGCTGCTGGTCGAACTCTGCCGTGGATTTTTTCCAGTATTCTGCGAGGTCGAAACGCGCCGGCCGTTCGAATCCAGACGCGAGAACCGTCGCGGCTTCCATTCGAGAAACCCGATAGGTTCGGATACCGTTCGCGCCGCGCGCCACCAGGTACCAGCTCAGGCCCTTGGCTACGAGACCTAAAGGGTCGACCGTCCGAGGCGCCTTTTCGCCGTCGGCCTTCGTGTAATCGAAGGCCAGTCTTCGCTCCCGTGCCACAGCATCCTGCACGATCGCCAGCATGGAAAGATCTTCGCCCGTCTCCCGCCATCCTGTTGCGTCCACGTGCAACCGTTCCCGCATCGCTGCCGCCTGCGCGCGCATGGGCCCAGGCAGCGCGGCCATCAGCTTATTGAGCGCACTTTCGGCGGCGGCTGCCAATCGTGGGTGTCCAACCGCGCGCGGCTGAGCCATGAGCAAAGCGCGCAGCTCCGCTTCGTCCAATGCCGGGACTTGCGTGCGCCAGCCCTTTTCCAGTTCCCAACCGCCTTGCGAGCCGCGCAGGGCGACAACCGGCACGCGCGCCGCGCTGAGCGATTCGAGGTCGCGATGAATGGTGCGCTGTGAGACTTCCAGCTGTTCGGCTAGCTCGCGCTCGGTTGCACGCCCTTTGGCTTGCAACAGCATCAGCACCGAAAGCAGCCGATCAGCCTTCACAGCTCGATTTCCTTCCCATTCGCAACATTTTTATTCTCACCGATCATATATGACACTGATTGTCATATTTAGCGAAGGATGATGAATATGTCATTTCGAGGTGAGCTTTATGCGCAGCAACGCAGTTCATCTGTTTGTCTTCGATTCGATGGCCGATTGGGAAGCGGCCTTCGCCATTGCCGTGATCAATAACCCCCAGTTCCAGAAGGTCCAGGGACGGTATCGAGTGGTCACCGTCGGCCTGAGCCGGAGGCCGGTCACGACGATGGGAGGCATCTGTGTCCAACCGGACATGGCTCTCAGCGAGATCTCGCCCGCGCAAAGCCGCATGTTAATCCTGCCGGGCGGCGAACAGTGGGAGTCAGGGCGCAATGATGAAGCAATTGAGATGACGCGGAGATTCATCGCGCATTGCGTACCGGTCGCGGCGATCTGCGCCGCCACTCTGGCATTGGCGCGCGCCGGATTGCTCGACAACCGCTATCACACCAGCAATGCACGCGCGTATCTCGCCTCCAGCGGCTATCGCGGCGGCAAGTGGTATCAAGATGTGCCGGCCGTGAGCGACCAAGGCGTTATTACTGCCTCCGGTGTCGCTCCGGTCGATTTTGCGCGGGAGATTTTCGAATGCCTCAACCTGTTCGACTGCGGCGCACTTGATGCGTGGTATGTGCTGTTCAAGCACGGTGACGCGTCGCGCTATTACGAGCTGGAGCAGACGGCTTAATTCAGCAGCTCATCGTCTACCTGCGCCTCGCGGCTTCGCCTGTTTCCGCACTCTATGGACCCTCGGCGGATGAGCGCTTCTGAAGTGTGGTGCGTGTAGTCAGACACGCCAGAGAATTGGCCGCTGCACCTGCTACACTCGATCTCGTTATGCCCTTTGCAAGCCTTCTGGTCGTGGCTGCCGCCTACTTGCTTGGCTCCATCCCCACCGGATATTTGCTGGTGCGGTTCTTTCGCAAGCAGGACATCCGCACCATTGGCAGCGGCAACATCGGTGCAACGAATGTGATGCGCTCGGGGGCGCGTGGACTGGGCGCTGTGACGTTTCTGCTCGATGTACTGAAAGGGTGTTGCGCGGTGTGGTTAGGCGCGCTCCTCGGCCCGCTGCTGATGCCGAGCGATCCTGTTCGCAGTGTTGAGGCGCTTGCAGCCCTTTGCGCTGTACTCGGCCACATGTTTCCGGTGTGGCTGCATTTTCGCGGCGGCAAAGGCGTTGCAACAGGCTTTGGCGTCTTCCTGGTTGCCGCGCCGCTGGCGGCTCTCGCCGCGATTGCCGTCTTCGCTGTGATTCTCGCGCTCTCGCGATTCGTATCGCTGGCATCGATTCTCGGCGCGGCCAGCTTTCCCATCTTCGCGTGGTTTCTGGTGCATGGCTCCAAGCCTGCTTTCTTTATTGCAGTGCAGGCCCTAGTTGCACTGATGATCATCGCGAAGCATCACCAGAACATTGGCCGCCTTCTTTCGGGAACAGAAAGCCGATTCGGCCAGCGCCAAGAAGGAAAGCCCGCATGAGCCGCATTGTTGTTCTCGGCGCCGGCGCATGGGGAACTGCCATCGCACTCTCGCTGCACCGCCGCGGTGTTCACCAGGTCGCGCTCTGGTCGCACAGCGACGACGAGGCCCGTCAGATTGCCAATGCCAGGGAAAACATCCTTTTTCTGCCTGGTATTCCGCTTCCGGCCGATCTTCCTGTGACCGCGGAAACCGCGCCAATCGAGCTAGCGGAGATCCTTATATCGGTCATCCCGTCGGAGTTCCTGCGCCCGACGCTGATGCGCCTTCGCAAGCATCTGCGCAATGGACAGTTTGTGGTGAGCGCCACCAAGGGTGTGGAAGATCGCAGCTTCCTGCGCATGACAGAGGTCATCTCGGAGACGCTCGAACCGGCCGGGCTTCTGCTGCCGATCGGTGCATTTTCTGGACCAAGCTTCGCGCTTGAGGTCGCGCAGGGCCAGCCCACCGCGGTCACTGTCGCGTTCAGCGATCCCCAAATTGCGGCACTCGTTCAACAGGAGTTCTCGTCCGAAACACTGCGCCTCTACACGTCGACCGATGTGATCGGCGTGGAACTGGGCGGCGCACTCAAAAACGTGATCGCGATCGCGGCAGGCATCGCGGCTGGAGTGGGACTGGGGTACAACTCCGCGGCTGGACTGATGACGCGCGGCATTGCGGAGATTACGCGGCTGGCAGTGGCCTGTGGCGGGCGGCGCGAAACCCTGGCGGGATTGTCGGGGGTTGGAGATCTAGTGCTGACGTGCACGGGATCACTCTCGCGCAATCGCACCGTGGGGCAGGCTCTTGGGCAGGGGCGCAAACTGCCGGAAATTCTGGAGAGCCTGGGCGGCAAAGTGGCCGAGGGGGTGCGCACGACGCGCGCAGCGCTGGGACTGGCGCGACGTCATGGCGTCGAGATGCCGATCACCGAGCAGATGGAGCTGATCCTTGATGAGGGGAAAGATCCGCGCGAAGCCATCAAGGATCTGATGCTGCGGCCGGGGAAAGGCGAGTTGTAAGGACTGGCCGTCCTGGCAATGGCTTCGCGTGGCGACTCGCCGGGGCAGGCAGTACAGATCATGGTCGAAGATCGCTCAGGCCATCTTGCGGGCGTGCGGTTCTCGACGGTTCCAGCCGCCGAGGTGCAGGGCGACCTGCATGCAGGCATGGCGCAGACGGTCGGCGGCGCGGCGATCCTCCATCGCTCGAGCGAGGACCATGCCGCCGACACACAATGCTGCGATGGCTTGTGCGATTGCGTGGCGATCGCGTCCACGCACATGCATACTCCGCTCAAGAACGCTGACCATCGCGGCAAAGACGGTTTCAAACGCACGTTTCGCGGTTGCAGCGCTGCGCGTCACATCGGTGGGCAACGCGACCATGGGGCAGGAGTTCTCGACATCCTCGAAATGCTGAATGGAAAGGTAGGCGCGGACCACCTGGCGGCCCACATCGGTCGACTTGAGGTCGACTTTGACGCCTTCCCAGCAGTTCTGCCACTCGGGGTCTGTGAAGAAGCAGCTTAGCACCTCGGTGTAGAGGTCGCTCTTGCTCTCGAAGTAGCTATAAAAGCCACCACGGGTGAGTCCTGCGCCTTCCATGATTTGGTCTAGGGTGACTCTTTCAAAGCCATGGCGATTGAAGAGGCGGCGCGCGCTGGAAACGATCATCTTTTTCACTTCGGTCCGATGACCTGCGGGATAGGGCATGCAAGATTCCTCCCATGCGTGCAGTATCGTCCGTGAATTGCACTGCCGTCGATCAAAATATGTTCTTGAACATAGCTTTTGAGCGTGTTCCGATGTTCGGGTCGTTGCTAATTATTGTGAGGTCAACATGAATGATTTCGCGCCTCCCCCTACACGCCGTCAGGCTCTCGCAGGGATCGCCGTGGTCCTGAGCAGCATTGCATCTACAACACGCGCGGAGGCGCGGCAGGCCTCGATGGGACAGCAACCCGCGGAGAACTCCCATGACATCCGCACGTCAATCCACTACGAGCTTGAGTTCAAAGCGAGTCCGCAGCGCTTTTATGACGTGATCCTCGACCAGAAGCAGTTTTCAGCATTCACCGGACTGCCGGCTACGATCGATTCGGCAGCAGGCGGGGCTTTCTCGATGTTCGGCGGTCTCATTGTCGGTCGCAACGTCGAACTTGTCCCAGGACAGCGGATTGTGCAGGCCTGGCGACCGACGCATTGGGATCCGGGCGTCTACTCAATCGTCCACTTCGAGTTGAAGCCGCACGAGCAGGAATGCACGCTGCTCTTCGACCACACGGGCTTTCCGGCAGGCGAATTCGCCCACCTGGACTTTGGCTGGAAGGGTCACTACTGGGAACCGCTGAGAAAGTACTTCGCGTAGGGACTTAGGCGATGGCTTCTTGTGGCGCTCGCTGATTGCTCGGTTGGTCCCGAGCCACGGACTCATTGGGATTGACCTTGATTCGAGCCAAAGGCGGTGGATTGGGTGAGGGCATTGGTAACGGCTGTACCGATGTCGTCCTGGATGGCGAGAATTTGCCTGGGGCTCGGATCAGCCGCCGGCGATCGCGCCAATGATGAGGAGAGGTTCTTTACCTTCGGCAACCGGGGCCGGGAGAGGTGCGTCTGGCGGCTGGAGCGAGATGTCCTCTTCGCAAGCGAAGAAGCGGAGGAATGGGCGGCGTTTGTGGGTGTCGTGTTCGCGGATGGTGCCGGAGAGCATCGGATAGCGGGCTTCGAGTGCGTCGAGTACCGAAGCGATGGTAAGGGGCGGCGCGACGGCTAGGGCGATTTCGCCGTCGATATGCGCGAGGGTGCGCAGGTGATAGGGGAGCTGGACGCGGATGGTGGCGGGGTCGGGCATGGTCCTTGATAGCTTCTTGCTTTCCCACACCTAACCGCAAAAGGCGCGGTTAGGATAGGGCACCCATTTTCGAGCTGACTAAAGTCTCGCGCTAAGCGAGAGTCTGGACTTCGACGCTCAAAACGGCGGGGAGGTCGTGGACGATGGGCTGCCAGGAATCGCCGCCATTTGGTGAGCAGTAGACCTGGCCGCCGGTCGTACCGAAGTAGATGCCGCAATCGTCGAGCGAATCGACGGCCATGGCGTCGCGCAACACATTTACATAACAATTCTCTTGAGGCAGACCGCAAGTGAGCGCCTCCCATTCGTTGCCGCCGGTGCGACTGCGATAGACCTGAAGCTTGCCATCGATGGGAAAGTGCAGCGAGTCGCTCTTGATGGGAACAACGTAGAGGGTTTCGGGCTCGTGCGCGTGGACATCGATGACGAAGCCGAAATCGGTGGGCAGGTTGCCCGAGATTTCGTGCCAGTTGTCGCCAGCATCATCGGAGCGCATGACGTCCCAATGTTTCTGCATGAAGAGCACGCCGGGGCGAGATGGATGCATGGCAATGTGGTGCACGCAGTGACCGACTTCGCCGGTGGGATTGGGCATCGTGTTGGAGACCAGGCCTTTGTTGATGGGCTTCCAGGATTTGCCCCCGTCGTCGGTACGAAAAGCTCCGGCGGCAGAGATTGCGATGTAGATGCGGTCAGGATTTGTGGGGTCGAGGATCACGGTGTGAAGGCACATGCCGCCGGCGCCCGGCTGCCAGTGGGGTCCGGTACCGTGGCCGCGCAGGCCGGGGAGTTCGTGCCAGCTGACGCCGCCGTCGGTGGAGCGAAAAAGGGCGGCATCTTCAACGCCCGCGTACACCGTGTCGGAGTCGGTGGGTGACGGCTCGAGATGCCAGACGCGCTTGAATTCCCATGGATGCTGTGTGCCGTCGTACCACTGATGCGTCGTAAGAGGCTTGCCGGTTTCGGCGGAGTCGTCGTAGGCGAAGCGGTTGCTTTTTATGGGTGGCCAGGAAGGTGTTGCGTCTTCAGGTTTGACGCCGGGCTGAAACCACGTTTTGCCGCCGTCGCTGGAAGCTTGCAGGATCTGGCCGAACCAGCCGCTGGTCTGCGAGGCATAGATGCGGTTGGGATCAATTGGCGAACCTTTCATATGGTAGATCTCCCAGCCCCCAAAATGGGGGCCGCTCACCTGCCAGTTTTCTCGTTTGCCGTCAGAGGTAAGGATGAATGCGCCTTTGCGCGTTCCGACCAAAACACGCACATTGCTCATGTGCCGGGAGCTCCTCGATTGGTTTCATCCGCATGAGTGCGGAAGGTGCACCGCTGCGATTGTTCCGAATTTGGTTGCAGTATGCAAGCGATTTGTGGCGAGGCGGATGGATGGTCGATTCGGCGCACCGAAGCTGCACAAACTCGCATTGAATTGCACATCATCTAGCGTGCAGCGACGGCGGTATCGGCGACAATCTTGCGCGCGTGGACGACTTCGGGCAGCGTGGAATCGGCGGCGGACCAAGCCTTCAAAAACGCCTGATAACTTTCGCGGGCCCCGGGTGCGTCGCCGGCGAGTTCGCGCACATGCGCGAGACCGTAGAGCGCAAATCCGGAGTTGGGCCGTTCTTTGAGGGCGTCTTCGTAGGCAGCCTTCGCGCCGTCGTAGTCTTTAGCACGGATGAGGGCGACGGCTTCGTTTTCGCCAACGGGACGTATGTACATAGGCGGCTCGTGATAGCCGAGCTTCCTTTCGGTGGCGATTGCGTCGGAGTAGAGCTTCTTTGCCTGATCGAGGTGGCCTTGGGCCGCGACGACACCGGCGTGCAGTTCAAGAGACGCGACGCTAAGGGCCTTGAGCAATGGTCCGGCCATGGCATCGGGCGAGATAGGATCTGCGGGCGGCTTTGGATTTGCGGCCGAATCCTTTTTTGCGAGTTCGTCGGCCTTTTTCTTCGCCTCGTCTGCCGCTTCGGATTCGCGCTGGCGCCAAAGGCCAGCATCCATCCGATCGGAGGCCATTTGCGCGCCGACGACGTCGTTGGCGTCGAGAGCCTTCATGCCGGTGGCGAAGTCGGTCAGCGAGGACGCTAGAAAGTGAAGATTGGCGGTTTTGTCGGTGTCGGGCAGATTGGCCTGGGACAGCAGCGCAAGTACCGTGTCCCAATCTGCGGTGCGGAGGGCCACAGGCAGGCGGCGGTGGATGCGCGCCATTTGATCGCGGGCCGACCAGATGTAGAGAGTGGCCGAGAGCTGCCCGCGCGCAGCGGAGAGATGGTCGGAGAGCGCGTTAGCTTCGGCGAGCTTGCCCTGCTCCATCAGGTTGGCGATGGCGTACATCATGTTGTGGACGTAGTTCCAGTCGTCGTCGACCGCGACGTGCTGATCGCGCATGTAGGTTTCGTCGGCGGTCATCGATGCGGCAAACCAGTGCTCAGCCTGGGCATAGTCGCCGACGCGGTAGTAGATGTGGCCGGGCATGTGGACCATGTGGCCGGAGGTGGGCGCTAGGCTCGCGAGCAACGCCGCACTCGGGATGGCGCGCTCGGGGTGATTGCTCGGCTCCATGGCGTGGATCCAGTAGTGATTCGCGGCGGAGTCGTTGGGCGCATCGCGCAGAGCGCTTTCAAGAAGGGCGATGCGCGCTTTCTGGCCGGCTTTCGGCTCGCCGTTTTCGTCGTACCCATCACCGACTGCTTCCGCAAGGAAGATGCGCGCTTCGATGTCGTGGGGATATTTCTTGACCAGCTTGCGGAGGGCGGGGATTGCCGCGGAGTGGCCTTGCTCTCGGCGAAGGAGATCGGCTTTGCCCGCCTCGATGTAGAGCTTGTCCGACCCGCTGGCGTGATTCTTCAGGCGTTCCGCTTCGTCCATGGCGTGTTCGACGTAGGACTTCACGCTTTCGTCGCCGCGCATGCCGAGGGCCTGGGCGAGTCCCCACCAGCACATGGCGCAGTTCGGATCGACGCGGATGGATTGCTCGAATGCCTTGGCGGATTCATAGTCCCAGAAGTCGTGGAGCAGGCTGAGGCCCTGATCGAACCAGGCCTGCGCTTCGGGTGTGGCTTTGATGGCGATGTGGCTGTTGCCGATGCCCGCCATTTTGATGGGAACGGGAAGCTGCTCGGGCGGCGGAATGGGCTGCATGTCGGACATGCTGTGACCGGCACCCATGGACCTGCATTGTGCGGATGCATGGAGTGCGCCAAGGCAAAGAAGAGCGGCGAGAAGGAATGCGGACGAAAATACCGCGGCACGCCAGAAGGACGAGGGGAAGCAGGAACATCGCATGGAGGAAATGGTAAGCGAAGTGTCGCGGGGCGGGCATCCTAAAAAACTGTATTGTTCTGACGAAGAGTTGCGCGAAAGTGGTCCGTCTATCGGTGCTTTAGACTGAAGGCTGCATATGCCCGAATTCATCACACTTTTTGGAAACCAGGACGATAAGCCGGAGCAGACGCCGGAACCCGAGGAAAAGCGCGGATTTTTTGGCCGCATGCGCGATGCGGTCACGCGGACGCGGGAGTCGTTTTCCTCGCGGATCGGCGACCTGGTGGCGCTGACGCGCGAAGTGGATGAGGCGGCGCTGGAAGATCTGGAGACCGCGCTGCTGACCAGCGATATTGGCGTCCAGACGACGACGGAGATTCTTGAGGCTCTGCGCGACCGGGCACGGCACCAGGCGATTGAAGGCGGAGCTGAGCTGCGGGATCTGCTGAAGGAGCAGTTGCGCGCGATTCTTGAAGCGCCGCAGCGGCCGGTTCCTTCACCTGATGCGCCGCCGAAGGTGACCTTTCTCGTGGGCGTGAATGGAACGGGGAAGACGACGACGAGCGGAAAGCTGGCAGCGTGGTATCGCGCGCGGGATCGGACCGTGCTCTTGTGTGCCGCGGATACGTTTCGTGCGGCGGCGATTGAGCAGTTGGAAGTGTGGGCGAAGCGCTCAGGTGTGGAGATGATCAAAACGCGGCAGGGCGGCGATCCGGCAGCGGTTCTGTATGACGCGGCAACGGCCGCCAAGGCGCGCAGCATCGGCGAGCTGATTGTCGATACCGCGGGGCGGCTGCATACGAAGACGGGATTGATGGATGAGTTGGACAAAATGCGAAGGACAGCGGCGAAGCTGGTGCCGGGAGCTCCGCATGAAGTGCTGCTGGTGATGGACGCGACAACAGGGCAGAACGGATTGCAGCAGGCGCGGCAGTTTACGCAGTCCGCCGGCGTGACGGGGATTGTGCTGACCAAACTGGATGGGACGGCGAAGGGCGGCATTGCTGTCGCGATTGCGCGCGAGCTGAATTTGCCGGTGCGGTTTGTGGGTGTGGGGGAAAAGATGGAGGATCTGCTGGAGTTTGACGCGGGCGCGTTTGTGGATGCCCTGGTGGGATGAAGCTCCCGTGCGCGCACTGCTCGGAGGGTGATGGAGCATTTAGACTGCTTCGTGCAACTAAACCTTGAGAACTTCGAGCCATGAATGCGCTAGATGCATTGGAAAAAGATATTTACTGGATGCGGCGCGCGCTGGAGCTGGCGCGACGCGGCATCGGTGTGAGCTCGCCGAACCCCGCGGTGGGCTGCGTGATTCTTGATCGCGCGGGCCAGGTGGTGGGCGAAGGCTGGCACGAGTATGACTTGCTGGATCATGCCGAAGTTGTCGCGCTGGACGAAGCAAAACAGCATGCGCTGACGCGCCAGGGAGAGGATCGGCTGAAGGGCGGCACGGCGTACGTGACTTTGGAGCCGTGCAATCACACGGGCCGAACGGGGCCGTGTACGCAGGCGTTGATTGCGGCGGGGCTGACGCGTGTCGTTGCGGCGACGATCGATCCGAATCCAAATGTGGCGGGACATGGACTTGAAGCGCTGCGTGCGGCGGGGCTTGAGGCGATTGTGGGTGTGTGCGAGGCGGAGGCGCGGCGGATCAATGAAGGCTTTGCGCGATGGAGCCAGCACAAACGGCCGTTTGTGCTGATGAAGGTGGCGATGACGCTGGATGGGCGCATCGCTCCGCCGGCGGGGCAGCAGGCTCCTCATCAGCCGTACTGGATCACGTGCGAGGC
The DNA here is from genome assembly GCA_963745845.1 of uncultured Acidobacteriaceae bacterium. Classification (GTDB taxonomy): domain Bacteria; phylum Acidobacteriota; class Terriglobia; order Terriglobales; family Acidobacteriaceae; genus Telmatobacter. The sequence continues at coordinate 3,713,437 of CAVUZE010000008.1, forward strand.
AAGCCGCACGGCGGTGCAGCCACTGCGCTGGCAGGCGGACGCGGCGCTGACGGGCGTGGACACGGTGCTTGCGGACGATCCCCTTCTGACAGACCGGAGTGGATTGCGGCGGCGACGGCCGCTGTTGCGGGTGGTGCTGGATTCGGCGCTGCGCATGCCGCTCGATTCGAAGATGGTGAAGAGCGCGCAGAACGATGTGGTGATTTTTACGGTTTCGAAGGACGAAGCGCGGATTCAGGAATTGCGAACGCGCGGCGTGCGTGTGGAAGTTCTGCAGGCGGAAGCTGGGCACCCCGGCGACCGGTCCTCGTCGCTGGGGTCACAAGCTGGGCGTGTGCCGCTGGGCAAGGTGCTGGACAAGTTGGGCGAGGAAGGGATTCTGACGGCGATTACGGAGACGGGGACTCGGTTGAACACGGCGCTGCTGGCCAGCGGGCTGGTCGATCGAGTGCATCTGTTCGTGTCGCCGCAGATCATGGGGTCGGATGCGGTGCCGGCGTTTAAGGGTATGCCGCAGGCGATTCACATGGCGCAGGTGGAGGTGAAGCGGTACGAAAACGATTTGGAGCTTATCTCGCTGCTCAAGGATCCGTGGGAAAAAACAGGAACCAGGGATTAGGGAACAGGGAATACATGCGCGTACTTCTAGCGATTGTTGGGGTGGCGTGGATCGTTGAGGGCGCTCTGGCGCAGGCGACGGTGAAGTTTCCGACCGAGGATCGCGGCGTGGTGTACGCCGACGTCTATGGGTCGGGCGAGCGCGCGGTGGTGCTGGCGCATGGAGGACGGTTCACGAAGGAGAGCTGGGCGAAGCAGGCGCCGGTGCTGGTCAAGGCAGGATTCGAGGTGATGGCCATCGACTTTCGCGGGCGCGGCGAGTCGCATGGGCCGGGCGGCGACGATCCCTCGGACGAACAGCTGGAGATGGATGTGATGGCGGCGGTGCGATATCTGCATGCGCACGGGGCGAAGAGCGTGTCGATTGTGGGTGGCAGCATGGGCGGCGCCGCGGCGGGCGATGCGTCGATCATGTCGAAGCCGGGAGAGATCGGCCGGATCGTGATGCTCGGCGCGGCGCCCAACTTGCCGGCGGAGAAGTTAAAATCGCCGGCGCTGTTTATCGTGGCGCGGGACGATACGAGCGCGAGCGGCCCGCGGACGCCGTGGATTCTGAAGCAGTATGACAAGGCTCCGAAGCCAAAGAAGCTGGTTTTACTGGAGGGGTCGGCACACGCGCAGTATTTGTTCGAGACCGATCAGGGGGAGCGGGTGATGCGGGAGATTCTGCAGTGGCTGAAATCGAAGTAGGTGGTTGTGCTCGCCGCTGTGCGCTCCCTTGGTTCAAGACGTAGAGGCCCCAAGACGTAGAGGACGGTCGCGGAAATCTCGATGCCGAGATCAACGGGCCGTGAGAGAATCATGGGCAATCCTTCCGTTCCTCAAGCCGGTTTAAGGAGGTCCTGATGCCGAATCCAGCAATCGCAAATACCTTCACTCTGGAAGTCGAGCACAAAGCCAACAAGGCGATGGTTCACTGCCACGGACGGCTGGTTGCGGGGGCGACCAAGATACTCTACGACGGCGTGAAACCTCTGATTCCCGACTGCAAGCTCATTGTGCTGGACCTCGCGGACGTGAAATTCATGGACAGTATGGGTCTGGGCACGCTGGTGCGGCTCTATGTTTCGGCCAGCGGCAGCGGAAGCCGGCTGGAGCTTATCCACTTGGGGAAGCAGATTCGCGACCTACTGGGACTCACCCACCTTCTCTCGGTGCTCACGGACATGTGCGAGCAAGGCGTGACGCTGCGGTTCTGAAGGGCTGCGCCGTCCTGAAGCAGTGTGACCTTTGGCTTAGACTAGAGCCATGTTTACGGGGATTATTGAGCAGACGGGAACGCTGGTGAGCGTGACGGATCGCGGCCCAACGAGCGGATCCGGTGTCCGGCGGCTGACGGTGGAGGCTCCCGGGATTGCGGAGCGGCTGCGGGAGGGCGATTCGCTGGCGGTGAGCGGCGTGTGCTTGACGGCGCTCGATCCGGACCCGCAGTACTTTCACGCGGACCTGGCGCAGGAGACGCTGGATCGGACGTCGCTGGGCGCACTCAAACCCGGATCAAAAGTGAATCTGGAACTGCCGACGGCAGCGGGGAGTCCGCTGGGCGGGCATGTGGTGCAGGGGCACGTGGATGGCGCGGGCGTGATGACGGCGCTGGACCCGGTAATTCCGAGAACGAGTCCTGACTTCGATGAGCAGACGACGGACTGGACGCTCAAGGTGCTGATTCCGGCGAACACGCGGCAGTGGATGGTGCACAAGGGGTCGGTGGCGATTGAGGGGATCAGCCTGACCATTGCCGGGATCATGAATGCGGAGAGCGGGGGCGATGAGATCTCCATTGCGATTTTGCCGCTGACGTATTGGCGGACGAATCTGCACACACTGGCAGTGGGCGCGCCGGTGAATGTGGAAGCGGATGTGCTTGTGAAGCTGGCGTATCAGGAGATGAAGGCTTCGAAGAAAAGGCCGGAGTTTGAACTGACTGCGTCTTGGTTGGTAGCGCGGGGCTACTAGCGTAGCCAGTTCTTAGTTGCCAGTGGTCAGTAGTCAGTGCACAGAGACGTAGAGATACGCTTGGATTTTGTGGACTTGCGGAGTGAGCGGATAATCCGAATGAAATCGGCGGCAGAGATCGGGCTGAAGATTACGCCGGCACAGCGGGAGTATTTCCGCTACACAGGCGTGTCTGCGGAGCCGGAGCGGCGCGGGATGGGAACATCGCGGCCGGAGCTGGCGTGGGCGAGGCGCGTGAAACGGCAGGAAGAGGAACGGCACGCCGGTTCGCCTCGTCGAGATCAATCAAACCAATAATCCAAGGAGTAGCCGGAGGAGTTGACGCCGCCGGTACCGTTGAGGCCTGCGAGTTCCCCTGTCGCGCTTCCGGGGAGGATTTGCCACTCGGATGTGACAGAGCCGTCTTTGAGGACTCCCATGTTGCGCAAAAGGAATGAGCCGGAGCGGCCGGCGAGGGTGCCTATGAAGAGCTCGATGCCGGTGAAGTGTGCGCCGCCGTCGGAGAGCTGGACAATGAGGAAGCGCGCGTTGCCTGTGCCGATGAGGCCGCCGGTGAACTCCTGTGTGAGACGAACGTCGGAGAGGGTGACGCCCTCCGTTTCGTCGTAGGGTCTCGGATCGTAGCTTGTGACGTTGATCCATCCGGTGGTGTGGCGGGTGGGCATTGATCTATTTTCTGTGTCGCCTGTCGGGTCGCGCCAGTGCCATTGATAAGGTTTCAAACAGCAGATCCTTCACTCCGCTTTCCCCACGAACGACAAGTCGTTCGCAGGGCCCAAACGTGCTCCGTTCAGGATGACACTTCACAACCAGACCGGATCTGTTAAGGCTTGGCTGGGAGTTTGGGCGGGTCGGCGACATAGTCGTCGCCGGTGCGGGCGAGGAGCAGCTTGCGGCGGTCGTCGAGCAGCTTGAGCTGGGTGGTAATTTCGACGAATTCCTTCTGCTGATCTGCAGTGAGCGACCCCGGCGACGAAGACCTATCGCCGGGGGCCCCGGTGAGTGCGCTGGGCACCGAGGGCTTGTCGGCAGTGGGCGCGGCGGATGCAGGCGCGGAACTGGAGGTCTTGGGCGTCTGCGCATTCGGATTGGCGAGCTTGGCCAACTCGTCCAATCGGGCCTGGAGACGCGGCATCTCGCGATCGATTAAGACCGGGCGAATGATGGGCGTTTTTGTCTTCCCAGCGGCAAGTTCGTTGCGGTTGTTTTCGCCCCAGACGGGAAGGATGCCGACGTGGCCGAGTTCGACACGGACGCCGCCAGGGCCGTAGTCTTCACGCACTGCGGAGAAGAGACCGATCATGGAGTCGCGTGGATCGCCGTCCTTGTCGGGCATGAGGCCGTCGACATAGCTGCGCGATTGGTTGGAGAGAAAGTTGCCGAGAGAATAGAAGATGACTGTGTTGCGTCCGTCGGCTGTGCGATAGGTTTCGACCTGCTGGAGAACGTGGGGATGGTGACCGACGACGACCGACGCGCCGGCGTCGAGCATCTTGTGGGCGATTTCGACGTCTTCGGGGCGCGGTGTGGTTGCGTATTCAATGCCCCAGTGGATGGAGACGACGAGCAGGTCGCACTGGGTTCGCGCAACTTTGATGGCGGCGAGAACCTGAGCTTCGTCGGCACCTGGGGCCCCTCCCGACTCGCCAGGATAAGGAAAGAAGTTGACGTGGGGCTGGTCGGGGTTGTCGGGATTGCGGTTGCCATTGAGCCAGCGGGTCATGCCGAGCCAGCCAACCTTGATGCCATTGGCCTCAGTCAAGACGGGCTGAAAGGTCGAAGCGGCATTGTCGGCGGTGCCGACGAAGAGGAGGCCGGTATCGCGCAGATGCTCGCGGGTTTCGATGAAGCCGGGCCAGCCCTGGTCCATGACGTGGTTGTTGGCGAAGGAGACGATTTTGATGCCGCTGGACTTGAGGGCCTGGGGCAGTGCGAGCGGTGCGTCGAACATGAAGGGCTTGCTGCCCTTGGAGTGATTGGGAGCGACGGGGGTTTCCATGTTGACGAAGCCGAAGTCTGCGGATTGAAAAACGTCGGTAACATCGGAGAAGAGCGCGGTCCAGCCCTGAACTTCGGGGCCTTCGGCGGCGGCAGCGGCGCGGACGGCCTCGTGTGGAATGACATCCCCGGCGACGGCAAAACTGACGTGGGCGAGTTCGTGGGGATAGGGGGCGACACGCTTGGCGGTCTGAAGGCCGAAACGGAAGCCGGAGCCATGGAGCGCGACAAGTGCAGCGGCGGACAGTACCCCGGCGAGGACAACCCAGAGGACCGGGCGGGTGCGGCGCTTCCCGGCACCCATCGAGTGGATCATCGCCGGCCAAACCGTCGGATTTTTCCAGGGAATTTCCATTTGTTTCCGTAATGAGGGAACGCAATCAGCATACATGGACACGTTCTGGTACGTGCGAACGCTTCCGAGCGGAATTGCGTCTATGGTGCAGTGAGACTGTTACCCTTGAATGGGAAAGTGACCGAGAAAACGGTGCGCGACCAGCGCCGGTCCGGTACTCCAAGACATGGCAGAGTTTGTCATCAAATTGGCCGATGAGCGTGGCCGCGTGCAGGAGCAGATCCAGACGGCGGCATCCGCCGAGGAATTGCGGGCTCGGTTTGCGCATGCCGGCTATCACGTCTTTGACGTGCGGGCACGCGGCAGTGTGTCGCTGCTGGGGCGTCGCAAGGTCAAGCTGGAAAAATTTCTGATCTTCAACCAGCAGTTTCTGACGCTTGTTCGGGCTGGCCTGCCGATTCTCGGGTCGCTGAACATGTTGGCCAAGGGCCAGAAGGATGTGCAATTCGCCGGGCAACTGGTGGACGTTGCCAATCGCGTGAAGACAGGCGAATCCCTCTCGGCAGCGTTCGAGGCCCAGGCGGGCATCCCGATGATTTACACCACGACTCTGCTGGCCGGCGAGCGCAGCGGCAACTTGCAGGAGGTGCTGGAGAGGTATGTGGCGTTCCAGCGCGTGTCGCTGACATTTCGGAAAAAGCTGACGGCGTCGCTGATCTATCCCTGCCTGCTGCTTACCTTGGTGTCGGGGCTGATGGTTTTTCTGTTCACGGTTGTGATTCCGCAGTTCTCCAAACTCTATGATGAGATGGGCTCACAACTGCCGTCGATGACGTTGGCGTTGCTGGCATTCGGCACCTGGACTCAGCGCAACATTGTATGGATCGCGCTGATCGCGGTCGTTGTGGGCGTGGTTGGATACCGGTTTTCGATTACCGAAAAGGGCCGCGATTTTGTTGACAGCTTCCGCGTCGGGCTGCCGGTGTTTGGCAAGATCTGGCTGAAGTATCAAGTGGCGTTGTTTGCACGGACGCTTTCCACGTTGCTGACAGGCGGTCTGCCGCTGGTGCCGTCGCTCGACACCGCAGCACGCTCAATTTCGTCGCGGAAAGTTTCGAAAGCGGTACAGGACTCGATTGTGACAGTGCGCGAGGGCAAGAGCCTGGCGGATGCACTGACGACAACCAAAGTGATTCCGGATCTGGCCACCGAGATGATCTCCGTGGGCGAGCAGACGGGCGCGCTGCCGCAGATGCTGAATTCGGTGGCGGAGTTTTTTGAGGAAGACGTGGCCACGGCACTCACGGCTGCGCTGGCATTGATTGAGCCGGCGATTCTGATCGTCATGGGAGTTGTCGTGGTCTTCATTCTTATTTCGCTTTACCTGCCGATCTTTTCCCTGGGGTCGGCAACCGGAGGTTAGGGTTAATTAGCTATGGCTGATACAAGTGTCCTTTCGATTCCAGCGGGGCCGCTGCCGGGCAGTCCGGAGGAGCGCGTGCAGGCCGAAGCGCTCGCCGCACGCTATCGCGCAGAGTTCGTCGACCTGAAGAACTTTCGCATTCAGCACGATCTGCTGCGGACGGTGCCGGTGGAGCTGATGTTCCGCTACAACTTTGTGCCGATTGAGCAGCAGGGCGAGGCGCTGGTGATTGCGGTGAGCGATCCCTCGCGGCTGATGGTGCTCGATGAGATTGCGGGCCTGCTGGGGCACAGGATTATTGCGCGGGTGGCGACGCTCTCGCAGATTACAGATTTGCTGAAAAAGACGGAGCAGTCGCAACGCGTGCTGGACGAGGCTAGTGAAGGGCTCACGTTCGACGTACTGACGGGCGATGACAACTCCGATGAAAACATCTCGATTGAAAAGCTAACCAGCGACGAGGACATCAGCCCGATTATCCGTCTTGTGGATACGACGATTTTCACAGCGCTGGAACGGCGCGCTTCTGATATCCACATCGAGAGCTACGACGATTCGGTGCATGTGAAATATCGCATTGACGGCGTGTTGCAGGAGGCGATGGCGCCAATTGCTCGCGAGCACCACACCACGATTTTGAGTCGCGTAAAGATCATGAGCGAGCTCGATATTGCCGAGCGAAGAGTGCCGCAGGATGGGCGATTCAGGGTGCGTTACAAGGGACGGCTGATTGACTTTCGCGTTTCGATCATGCCGACGGTTCATGGCGAGAATGCAGTGCTGCGCGTACTCGACAAAGAGTCGATGAGCGAGAAGTTTCGCCATCTCACACTGGATGTGGTGGGTTTTGCGGATGAGGATTTGAAGCGGTTTCGTCGGTATATTCGCGAACCGTACGGGATGGTGCTGGTGACCGGGCCGACGGGGTCGGGTAAGACAACGACGCTCTACGCCGCGCTGAACGAGATCAAGAGCGATGAAGACAAGATCATCACCATTGAGGACCCGGTGGAGTATCAGATTCGCGGAATCACACAGATCCCGGTGAACGAGAAAAAGGGTCTGACTTTTGCGCGCGGCTTGCGGTCTATTCTGCGGCACGATCCGGACAAGATTCTGGTGGGCGAGATTCGCGACCAGGAGACGGCGCAGATTGCGATCAACTCGGCGCTGACGGGGCACCTGGTGTTTACGACGGTGCACGCGAACAACGTCGTCGATGTGCTGGGGCGCTTTTTGAATATGGGAGTGGAGGCTTATAACTTCGTTTCCGCGCTGAACTGCATTTTGGCGCAGCGGCTGGTGCGCACCATCTGCGAATACTGCGCGCGGACTGTGAAATATCCGGAAGACCTGTTGCTGGCAAGTGGCATGAATCTGGAAGAATGGCGGGGATTTGGATTCCGCGAGGGCGCGGGGTGCATCGAGTGCGGTGGCACCGGCTATCGTGGACGCACTGCGATTCACGAACTGCTGGATTTGACCGATCCGATCCGCGAGCTGATTCTGGAGAAAAAGCCCACGTCGGAGGTGCGTAAGCTCGCGCAAAAGGAAGGCATGTCGTTCCTGCGTGAGTCGGCACTGGACCGCGTGCGTCGCGGATTGACAACGCTGAAAGAAATCAACAAGGTGACATTCATTGAGGCCTCGCGATAAGAGCAGTTGTCAGTGGTCAGTTATCAGGGGTCAGTCTTGAGTTGTCTGTGATTTTAGGCCCGGGCTTTTTGTTGAAAGAGCGAGCGACTGTGAGTTCAAATTCGAGTACGAGCAAAACCAGGGCAAACGTGGGCACACGGCCATCGGCGGCAATCGAGCTGATGCCCGAGGGCGTGCTGGCTGCGGCGATGCAGGGCAAGAACAAGAACGATGCCGCGGTGTACGCGTTTACGCCCCTGGCGGCAGGCGCTCTGGTGCCGGGGATTGACGAGCCAAACCTACGCGCGCCACAGGCGGTTGCCGAGGCGATCAAGTCTGCGCTAGGGGACGTAACGCCAAGGACACGGTACATCACGCTTGTGCTGCCGGACACGGCGGTACGCGTATTTGTGCTGGACTTCGATTCCCTGCCCCCGAAGGCGTCCGATGTCATTCCCGTACTGCGCTTCCGGTTGCGCAAGATGGTTCCTTTTGACGTAGAAAAGGCAGGCGTCAGTTACCAGATTTTGTCCGAGGATAAGAACGAATGCCGCGTGCTGATCGCTGTTTTGCCCGGGCCGATCCTTGAAGAATACGAAGCCGTGGTACGGACAACGGGATATGAACCCGGCGCCGTGCTGCCTTCGAGCCTGGCGGCGCTGGCAGCACTGGAGGCATCGGAACCAGCGCTCGCAGCGTGCCTGTGCGGAGCTTCTCTGACGACATCGATTACAAGCGGGCAGGATCTGTTGTTGTATCGCACGCTTGAGCTGCCCACAGACCCGGCACAGCGCCTGGAAGAAGTGCAGCGCGATATCGCTGTGGCTGCGGCCTACTACGAAGACAAGCTGGCGACGCGGCCGCGGCATCTCTACTATGGCGGTGTGGGCGGGGCAGATGACTTTGCACGCTGGGTCCGCTTGAGCGACGCGGAGCTGACGGTGGTGGAACTCGCGCCGCGGCCTTCGACAGGCGCTGCGACACCGCTTGGTAAGCTGAGCTTCGCGGGCATCATCGGAGCGCTGGCGGGGGTGGCTTAACTGAATGCGGATCTCTCTCAATCTCGCCACTCGGCCATTTGCGGATGTTGGGCCGCTCTTAAAGCGGTTGCGCATCGCAATGGTTGCGCTTGTCCTGGTGGCGATTGCGCTGGGATTTGGCGTACATGCGCTGGACCAGAGAGCGCAGATTGCGCGGGACAAGGTGCGCGCGCTCGATGAACAGATTGCGCGGCTCAATCGGGAGCGGCAGGGCTACCAGGCGTTGATGCGCCAGCCGGAGAATGCAGCAGTGCTTTCGCAGGCAGAGAACCTGAATCATCTTTTCGATGAGAAGGCGTTCAGCTGGACGCTGGCAATGGAGGACCTGGAGACGGTGCTGCCGGGCGGAGTGCAGGTGACGACTCTGGAGCCGGCACGCGATAAGGATGCACACATCACGCTGCGGCTGCGCGTTGTTGGTCCGCGCGACCTCGTGATTCACCTGGTGGAAAACCTGGAACACTCGAGGCGATTCCTGAGTCCGCGGATCGCGGGCGAGAACTCGGAGACGCAGGGTGGCCCGAATCAGCACATGGAACCAGTGAGCGCGTCGAACCGCGTGAATTTCGATTTACTGGCCGATTACATTCCCGCGAAGCCGGGTGAGCGCAGGCCGGCGAAGACGATCATCGCAGATCGTGCAAGCGACGGCGCGATCGAACATCCCCGAGCCAGAACACTGCTTCCAACACCTCCGGGTGCGAATCGGCCACCTTATACAGGGATGCCAAGACCAAGATCGCCGCTGCAACCGAGACCGGGAGGCCCGCAATGAGCGAGCAGACTTCTTTGCGCGAACGGCTGGCCTCTCCGCTGACGTGGCACTATGTGGGGCTGGGGGTGCTGATCCTGGTTGTGGTTGGGTTGGGGGTGCGGCTGGGGATGGACTGGTCGGCGACCCATGGCAGCACGACCGATGCACTGATGGATGATCAGGTCCGTTTGAAGGCGCTGGAGTTGCAAACGGCTCCCCTTCGGGGGCTGGATACGCGCGTGGCGGAGTCGCGGGAGCAGATGAAGCAGTTTTACGCCAAGCGAATTCCGGCCAACTACTCGTCGATTGCGAGCCGGATTGGCGATCTCGAAGTGAAGTCGGGTGTGCGGCTGTCGCGCGTGTTGTACACGCAAGGAGCGCCGAGCGGCGACCTGACGGAGATCTCAATGGACGCGGGGATCAGCGGCGACTACCCACAGATCATGCGTTTTGTGAATGGACTCGAGCGAGAACAGACGTTCTTCGTGATTCGCGCGATGGCGCTCACGGGACAACAGGGCGGCATGGTGAATCTGCGCCTGCGCGTGTCGACTTGGATGCGTGCGTCAGATGCAGCGAATAGCGGGCTACCGCAGACGGAGAGTGCGCCGGCTGGTTCCGCGAGCGCTTCCGAATCCGGAAGGGAGGGCCAATAGCCATGGCACTCGCGCTGGGTACTGAGAACAAGCGGCAGGTGTATCTGCTGATCGGGCTGGTTGTCGTGGTTGTGGGAATTGGGGCCTACGAATTGTTCAGTTCGTTTTCGAGCTCACCGGAACCGAGCGTTGTGACCCGGCCTGCAGTCGCGACGCGGACGAGTGCAGCGGGTGGGCCTGAAGCGGCAAAACTCAGTAATGCGGGAATCGATCCGGCACTGCACCTGAGCAAACTGGCCTTGAGCGAGGACGTAGTCTACGCAGGGACTGGAAGAAACATCTTTTCGGCGGAATCCGCGCCGATCGCGATTCCAGAGCCTGTGAAGAGCGCGCGGATAGAAACCCCTGTTGTGACTGCACCGGAAGCGCCAAAGCCGCCACCGATTGACCTGAAATACTTCGGTTACACCGAGACGCGTGACAAATCGCTGCGGGCGTTTCTGGTGCGTGGAGACGACATCTTTATGGCGCGGCCGGGTGATATTGTCGATCACCGCTACAAGGTGGTGACCATCGTGCGTGGCAATGTGCAGGTGACCGACCTGCAGTACAACAACACGCAAACGGTGCCCTTGACGGCGAATTGATCAAGGCAGGGATCAGGGATCAGGGAAACGAATAGACAACTGTGAATCGGATTGCAACAACGCCGCGAATCAAGCCTTCGGAAGAGGGGTACATCCTTGTTGCGGTGATCTTCATGCTGGCGCTGTTGATTATTTCGCTGGCGGTTGCGGTTCCCAGGATTCGAGAAGACATTCAGCGCGACCGCGAGATCGAGACGATGAATCGTGGCAAGCAGTACATCCGGGCCATCAAGCTCTACTACAAAAAATTCCACGCATATCCACCGAGCGTGGATGCGCTGGTGAAGACCAACGAGATTCGCTTTCTGCGCAAGCGCTACACCGATCCCATCACCGGGAAGGACGACTGGAAGCCAATTGCATTCGGGCAGAATAAGACACCGCTGGCGATGGGATTCTTCGGGCAGCCTTTGGCGGGAGCGGCATTGGCCGGAACAGGGCCGGGCGGAGTTGCGGGGGCGACATCGGCCGGATCGAACTTCATGAGCGGCAGCACGTCGAGCGGAAGCGGGTTTTCGAGCGGCAGTTCCGCCACGGGTGGAAGCTCGATCTTCGGGTCAAGTCCGACAGGTTCGCCAACGGGGGCGACCGGCGGAACTACTGCGGGAACAACCGCTGGCGGAACTTCAGGAACCAGTGGAACGGATTCAAGCGGCAGCGGAATCAGCTCGACCCAGACCTTTGGCGGCGGGGGCATCATCGGATTCTCGCCGGGCAGTGAGAAGCAATCGATCCTGGTTTACAAGAAGAAAAACCACTACAACGAGTGGGAGTTTCTCTACAGCCCACTCGCCGATCAGATGATGCAGGGCGGCAACCTGGGCACGATCGGGCAACCAATGGGCGGTACGACCGGCACAGGCACACAGAACAACAATCTCGGAGGATTCAGCAACAGCCCAGGGATTGGAGCGCCCACGACGCCAACTGCGCCGACTTCTCCGACGACGCCCCAGCAGTGATGGCCCGTACTGACCCTGTAGAAGAAGACTCGCATCAAAAAGCCCATCCAAGGCGGATGGGCTTTTGTGCTCGCAAGGCTAACCAGAAGCAGGCTTATACGCTGAAGGAAGAACCGCAGCCACAGGTCGATTTAACCTGGGGATTTTCGAATTTGAAGCCTGCTGCTTCAAGGGTTTCGACATAATCGACGGTGCAGCCGTTGAGGTACATCAGCGACGTGGCGTCCACAAAGACCTTTAAGTCATCGAAACTGAATACTTTATCCATCATACCGCTCTGATTCTCGAAGGCCATCGAGTACTGGAAGCCCGAGCATCCGCCACCAACAACTCCGATTCGTAGTCCGGCTGGCAGAGGATCCTGGGTGGCCATGATTTCGCGCACCTTGGCAATTGCCTGTGGGGTCAGAATCAATGGGGCTTTCTTTACTGTTTCTTGGGGTGCGACGGTCGTTGTGGACATAAACTCTCCAATCCTTGGGCTGCGTCCTGGGAACTGGCTTTCTTCCCTTTAGCTTAACTCTACTGCCCGGCGTCCTGGGATTCAAGGCCCAAACCCGAGACACACAATAGTTTGATGTGCCTGGACACAGATCGTTGCAAGGATCGAGCCCAATTAAGTTGGCCCCGGTGTCCTGCCAGAGGCCCTCCTGACGCGAGCGGACCGCGATTAACCGTCCGTTCATCCCCTAAAAATGGTGTGATTCTGGTCACGATTACTGTGCCAAAACGGGGCTATTATGGGTCACGTACGGCCCCTCTACTCACGAGACCGCGGTTTGTAGTGTGCACGGCCCGCCGGTATCTGGGACCCACAAGTTCTCTGGAGGTGTTGTATGGGAATTGCTCCGATTCTGTGGACGGTTTGGAGTGCGTTGGTGATCTTTACGGCTGCACTCTACATCTACCGTTCGAACCTGACAAAGGACGAAGAGGATCAGATTTTCCTGGATGACTCTTTTAATCACGTCAAGAGTGCCCAGGCCGCGATAGTCGACAAGGTTAACAAGGTACAGCCCCTGCTTCGGGTTGCACTATGGCTCGTGGGCGTTGCGACGGTTTTAGTACTCGGCTACTACATCGTCGACATTTTTAACCAGTTTAAGTAAGCGACCACTCTCCCTGTTGCCGATGGATAGGACGGCAGTTGCAGAATTGCCGCCCTACCCATTCAAAAACTTGCCCCGTCATTCGACCTCCTGACGGGCGCGATATCCGTCTCGCGCAATGATGTCGTATTTCAAGGGCTTGTGCTTCTCATCCTGCATGCGCAAGGGCTGCCCTTCGTCGTCGACCAGTTCGACGCGAAGCTTGCGATAGGTGCCGTCCTGCTTGGGGTCGGTTGGGTGATAGATCAGCTGATACTTTGAGCGGATCGCGGAATTGATGCTGGAGAAGATGTCGGGCATCTCTGCGACGAAGCGCGGCTCGAACCACATTCCGCCGGTCATCTTGGCGAAGGTCTTCATCTGGTTGTCAGCTTGCAGATAATCGAGATCGTTGAGCTGCTGACGGAAACCGGGACCGCCTTCGGTCATGGCACGGATGGCCCCACCGGTGGAGACGGCAAATATGGTGACGTCGGGCGTGTTCTTCACCTTCTGCAGAATCTTGTCGAGCGTAATCTTCGAGAAGGTGTCGCGGCCGGATGCGATGAGAATGATGTATTTGTGGCCTTCGATCCGTGTGAGTCTATCCTCGGCTTCATAGAGCGCATCGAAGAGATTGCGTTCACTGAACCCGGGGATCATCATCGATCCGATGGCATTGTAGAGCTGGCGCTTATCCTGCGTGAAGTCGGTAACGATCTGGGTGCGCATGTCAAAGGTCATCATGGCCACGTAGTCCTGCGGCCGCAATTGCTGGGCAAACGACCACGCCGCATTGCGCATGTCGTAAATGAAGCGGTAGTTGGTTGCGGCGAACTCACAAACCAGGAGAGCGGTGATGGGCGCTTCGATCCGCTTGAAGCCGACAACTTTCTGCTCCACTCCGTTCTCGTAGACCTTGAAGTTGGCGGGTTTGAGGTTGGGCACGAACTGGCCCGTCTTCTCGAGCAGCACGCCCACGTCCACGCTGACCTCAGGGACATCGACGCGAATCGAATAATTCTCTAATCCTTGCGGGTTTTTGAACTTGGGCGCAGCCGGGGCAGGGGGCGGCGCATCCTCCGGGGCCTCTTTCTTTTTGGGCAGAGCAATGACGCCATTGTCCCCCCCAGGGCCGCCTGCATCGGGAGATGCCTGGTCAGAGGGCTGCGAGGACGGCTGGTTGGGCTGGGACTGGGGCTGTGGCTGCGACTGGGCTCGCGCGATGGACGAAAAAGCAAGCGCTGCCACAAGAAGAAATAGAAGGGACTTCGACGGAGGGGTTGGTAAATCGGAGACATGCATCTTTGACATGACAACCTCTGTGCTCAAGACAGCATACGGGATTCCCGACGATCGACGCATTGATTGGCCAGGTGACAAACAATGCGCCCGCTGCGTCAAAACACTTAAACCTGCGTACCGGACCGCTTTATGGCATTATCGAAAACCAATGCCACCGGTTGTACTCTTATAGACGTGAGATTACGCCTGAAGGAAATCTTTTGGGGTCTCCCGACGCTGGGATTGGCCGTTGCGGTTTTGGTGTGGCCAAATTCACTGCGTGCGGAGAATGCGGACGTACCCTCGGCTCCTCCGCCCTCCTCAGGGGGGTTTTTCCCCTTGAGCCAGGTGCATCGCGGCCTCATGGGAACGGCCTGGACGGTCTTTACAGGAGACAAGCCAGAGCCGATGCAAGTGGAGATTCTGGGTGTCTTGCGCGGCGCGCGCGGGCCGGGACACGACATGATTCTCGCGCAATTGCATGGAACGAAGCCCGAATACACGGGGGTAGTGGCGGGGATGAGCGGGAGCCCGGTTTACATCGGGGACAAGCTGCTTGGTTCGCTCTCTTACCGAATTGGCCAATTCAGCAAAGATCCGATCGCGGGGATTACTCCAATTGAGCAAATGCTGGAGGTTCGCGACTTGCGAGTCGATGAGGCGCGAACGTCGCTTATTGCGACACAATCCGGCGACACCGTAACAGCAGACAGCATGAACTTCCAGGCGATGGAGACACCGCTGGTCATGAGCGGATTCCGTCCCGAGGCGGTTCGATTGTGGCAGCAGAAGATGGCGGGAACCGGCTTGGAGATGGTGTCTGCGGGGGGCGGAAGCGGCAGTTCCCTTCCCGGGCCCGATGGCGCGGTGAATGGGGATATTTCCGAGACTGCGATGGCGAGCGTCGTGCCCGGCTCCGCGGTGAGCGCTCAGCTGATTCGCGGCGATCTGGAGATCTCGGCTACGTGCACCGTCACGTATGTCGATCCGAAGCGGCTGCTGGCTTGCGGCCATCCGATTCTGCAGGCGGGCCCCGTGTCGATGCCGATGACGACGACCGATGTGGTGGCAACGCTGGCTTCGCCGCTCAACGCCTTCAAAATTGTGAACACCGGCGAGACAATCGGAGCGTTCACGCAGGATCGCGATTCGGCCATAAGCGGCGTTCTGGGAATGAAGGCGCGTATGATTCCCGTCCATGTGGCGGTCCATGGAGGAGAACAAGCAAGGAAGCTGAATTTTGAAGTGCTGGACCTGCCCGCGTTGACGCCGCAGGCGGTGATGGTATCGCTGTACGAAGCGCTACTGGAAACCAACGAGAGCACCGCGGATACGAGCTACCACGTGAGAGGGAGCATCGATCTGGACGGATATCCGCCATCGCCGCTCGATCTGTGGGCTCCGGGCGGCAACGGTTTGCCTGCACCGCTGGCTGCCGCGCTCTTGACCGGTGAGAGCTTTGCAAAGCTTTATTCCAATGGCACCCGCCAGGGAACAGTGCACTCGATCAATTTGAATGTGGAGGAGATTCCGCGCAACATGCAGGTGACATTGGAGACGGCGCGCGTTGTCTCAGGAGACATTGTGCATGCCGGCGATTCGATCGTGGTGGAGGCGACGTTGCATCCGTGGCAGCAACCGGCGCGGAATGTCAGAATTCCGATCAAAGTGCCGGACCGCTTGGGAGCGGGCAATTTGCGGCTGCTGGTCTCCGATGCGGGGACGCTGGATCGGACGATGGATCAACCTCGACTTTCGCAGCGTCCTGCAGATCTGGAGACTGCGCTGGCCCAGGCACGCCGCATGCATCCTGCCGATCGCGTCTATGTGAGCCTGCTGGCACCGGAGACGCAAGCGAATATGGAAGGACAGACGCTTTCGGGATTGCCCTTGTCGATGGCGAATGCTCTTGAGACATTACATGCCGGACAGGATGTGACTATGAATGGAGAATCAGCCGTCGTGGCGGGGCAAGCGTCGGCAGGCGGAGTTCTGACCGGGTTCCAAATTCTGAACCTGCACATCGAGGGCGGCGGCGGTTTAAACTAAAGAACGGCAAACAGGAAATTATCTCCTGCATTTTCGGCGGGCTGAGGGGTGTCGGGTTTACCGGCCCAGCAAGACCCGAGCGAGGACCGCGGAACGACGATGAGTCTCATTCGAGGACTTGCAGTGCACGCGGCGGGAGCCGAGCTTTTGTCCTTTCGCTACGATGCGGGTGAACTTGGCCCGCAGGAAGTCGAAATTGGCGTTACCCACTGCGGAATCTGTCATAGCGACCTTCATTTGATTGCGAACGACTGGGGCATCAGCCAGTATCCATTCATTCCAGGGCACGAAGTGATTGGTACGATCACCGCCGTGGGCACGCAGGTGCGTTCTCATGCGGTCGGCCAACGGGTTGGCCTGGGATGGCAATCGAATTCATGCGGCGAGTGTGAGTGGTGCATGCGCGGCATGGAGAATCTTTGCGCGGCTTCCGAGGCCACGTGTGTCCATCGCAATGGCGGGTATGCGGAGCGTGTGCGCGCGAATGCGCGGTTTGTCGTGCCGATTCCGGATGCGTTGCCGAGTGAACAGGCGGCGCCGCTACTGTGCGGAGGCATCACGGTCTACAATCCGATGCGCACGCATTGCATCAATCCGTCGTCGCGCGTCGGCGTGGTGGGCATTGGCGGACTCGGCCACATGGCCATCCAATTCGCGCGCGTCTTCGGCGCAGAGGTCGTTGCATTTTCAACCACGGCGGCGAAAGAAGATGAGGCGCGGGAACTGGGCGCAAATCATTTTGTGAATTCACGCGAGACGAAGGCGATGCGCGAAGTGACTGGAGCGCTAGACCTGATTCTGAGCACCGTGAATGCCAATGAGGAGTGGAACACCTATATCCAGGCGCTCCGCCCCACGGGAACGTTATGCATTGTCGGAGTGCCGCCATCGCCCATGGCGATTCAGGCATTACCACTGATTGCAGGCATTCGCTCGATTACAGGCAATCCCACAGGCAGCCCATCGCGACTGCGCGAGATGCTGGACGTTGCCGCGCGTCACAAAGTGCAAGCCAAGACCGAGCGCTTTGCGATGGCGGATGCGAACCGGGCAATTGAAAAAGTGAAAAAGAACAAAGTGCGCTATCGCGCCGTGCTGGCCAACTGATTCTCGACCAGAGATGAATCCACGCACGCCCACGGTCGTCTGCTCCCCACAGACGCGGAGAACAGGATCAAACCATCTGAGACGTGCAATGATTGGCCCGGGTTCTGCGGAAGGTTGCCCTTAGACGGTCGTGGCCGGTTGATGTTTGCGATGCTTCAGGCCATCGGCGATCCGGCTGAGGAGATCCGCGGGATGGACGGGCTTGCTGAGCAAGACAAATTGATGCCCGTCGCGGTTGGCAGCGGCGAGCAAATCGGCGGTTGATGCTTGCCCGGAAAAGAGAATGATT
This sequence comes from uncultured Acidobacteriaceae bacterium, assembly GCA_963745845.1. Classification (GTDB taxonomy): domain Bacteria; phylum Acidobacteriota; class Terriglobia; order Terriglobales; family Acidobacteriaceae; genus Telmatobacter. The sequence goes on from CAVUZE010000008.1 coordinate 3,731,178, forward strand.
TTGCAATCGGGGAAGACGCGCTTCACGGTGATGGCGAGATCGATGCCGCTCATCCCTGGTAGAACCACATCGGTAATCAGCATCTCCGGCGGCATCAGGAGCGCAGTCTCAAGGGCGCTGTCCCCGTCGTATGCGGTCACTGCCGCATAGCCGCTGCGGGACAGGATTTCTGCGAGCGTATCAGCAATGCTGCTCTCGTCATCGACGACCATGACGACGGGGCGATGCCCATCTCGATTGCCGCGCAAATTGGAGAGTGGTACTTCCTCGATCGGCACGGTGGGGAAATTCCTTCTTCCGGTCATCTCAATGTCACCTCTTGAATCAAGCTAGCAGTCTTTGCGGAATACGTGTTAACTCTTTATAATCAGCTTTTTATAAGCAATATCAGGAAGTCAAGTTTACTGGATTTTGAATTCTCGGCAAGTCCTGACAAATTCTTTATCACGGCCTTGCAAGTTCTCTGCCCGGTCAGTATCCTTTCACTACAAGATTAGGTTTACGCGAGTTTAGGGATACGTTAAATGCAAGCGTTCGCGCAAGAACCTTGTAGGGAAAGGTCGGAGGACATGGCCACCAATTCGGACTCTAACGGCTCCCGGATGAAGTTTGAATCCATACCCCAACTCGATGTTCCAAAAGGCCGGGATGGAAAGCACAAGCAGATTGTCAGCCAATTGCTGAGTGACATTGACCAATTGGGGACTGGCGCGGCGCTGAAGATTCCACTTTCGGCCTTGCCTGACAGCAAGGAAAACATTCGGGCTGCCCTCAATCGCGCGACGCGGCAAAGAGGAATCGACGTGGCTACCTCCAGTGACTCTGAATTCCTCTACGTTTGGAAGGCAGAATCGGAGTCGTAATCGAATTCGCGCAGGAATGTTGTCGAACTTTCTCCCGCGATCCATTGTGACCTCTGTGCGTATCGATAAGTGGCTTTGGGCAGCTCGATTCTTCAAGACGCGGGCGCTCGCATCGCGGGCGTGCGACCTGGGTCGGATTCGGTCCAATGGCGTGGAAGCTAAGCCTGCGCGCGAAGTGCGCGTGCGCGACATGCTTCAAGTGCGGAATGAGGGCGGCGAGTTTGAGATTGAGGTCGTGGGCCTGAGTGAGATGCGGGGTCCCGCGGCAATCGCCCAGACGCTTTATCGCGAGACTGAAGCCAGCAGAGAGGCTCGAATGAAGGCGGCCGCAGAGCGAAAGGCCATGCAACAGTATGCGCCGGTGCCCGAACGGCGACCGAGCAAACGGGACCGGCGACGAATTATTCAGTTTCGTGGGGGCGCGTAAGCATAGCGCGCTTTTCGCAGATGCGATCATCGCCACTGACACATGCAACGTGTGCCGTCTAGTAGACTCAACGGAAGCATGGTTGTTTCATTCTGCTCCCTTCGCTTCCCTTCCTGCGCCTCGCTGTTAGAGCGGTTCCCCAATTCACGTGCCTTTTCAAGCGCGTGCGAGGTGGCTTTTTCTCGGGAAAAACGCCACTTGAGAGCAACGGCTTCGGGATACCGCAATTGTGGAGCCGCTGTAGCTGCCCTTGGCGCGTTGCTCACGATTGGCAGTGCACACTTCGCCGTCGCTCAGGGCACGCATTTATGGACTCAATCGCGATTTGAAGAATTCGAAAAGGGGACGCCCGCGGGAGTCGCCATCGGCAGTGACGGCCATTTGCACGAGGGTCCGGCGCTGAAAGAGACACTGACCACGCCTTCGACTTTTGTGTGGTCGGTAACGGCGGACAAGAACGGTACCGCTTATCTGGGAACGGGGTCGCCAGCCACGGTGCTGCGGGTGGGGAAAGACGGCAAGCCCTTCACGCTCTTCGAAAGCAAAGACCTGAACGTGCAAGTTGTGCGGTTGGGACCCGATGGGGCTCTCTATGCCGCGACACTGCCGAGTGGGAAGATCTACAAACTGGACCCGGCCGCCACGACAAAGATCGACGAACAGCGGGCGCCGGTAGTCTTTGACGCCTCGAAGATCGAGTTCGCAAAGTCGGGCGAAGCAGGTTCGGATGGAAAGCCGGAGGAATCCGCAGACGCAGACAAGCTGGATGCAAAATCTCACTACGTCTGGGACATGACATTCGACTCGGCAGGGCGGCTCTACATCGCGACGGGCGGTCCCGCAGCGGTGTATCGTGTGGATCCTTCCAAGCCTGCCAACAAGCCAGAGGAATTCTTCAAGAGCGATGAGCAGCATATTCGCTCACTGGCCTGGGACGCGAAGGGGAATTTGATTGCCGGGTCCGATGGCAGTGGACTTGTGTACCGCATCAGTCCCGAAGCGAAGGGGCTCAAAGGCAAGGGCTATGTCCTGTTCGAGGCGCCGCGGCGTGAGATTACATCTGTGGCGATCGGCGCAGATGGCACGATCTATGCGGCTAGCGTAGGCGACAAGAGCCACAATCCGCTTCCGCCCTTGCCGGTGCAGGGAATTGGCTCGATCACGATCACCATTGTCCAGCCGGGGTCGCTGCAGGCCGCGAATGCCAGCGCCTCCGTGCCTGAAGGAACCGACATCTATGCATTGAGCGACGGGCAGGCGGCGCGAAAACTCTGGTCGAGCAAAGACGATATTGTATACGCGCTGGCGGCGCAGCCGGATGGCCTGTTAGCGCTGAGCGGCAATCGCGGACACATCTTCCGCATCGAGCCAAACGGAGATTACGCCGATGTAGCGCACCTGGAGGCACAGCAGGGATTGAGCTTCGCACACGGCACTGGATCGGAGCTGCTGATTGGAACCGGAAACACGGGCAAGTTGTTTACGCTGGGAGCTGCGGAGAAGCACGAATATGCGAGCGACGTGCTGGATGCGGGCGCCATGGCGCGGTTCGGGCGGATTGAAGTGGAGCCGGGATCGAACAAGTATGAGTTGTGGACCCGTTCAGGAAACGTAGAACAGCCTGTGCGCGGCTGGAGCGATTGGGAGCCCTTGAAGGATGGCGTCGTAGCTTCGCCGGCGGGGCGATTCCTCCAGTGGAAAGCGGCATTAAGCCGGGACGGAGTTCTCGGTAGTGTCGGCGTGAACTATCTGCCGGTCAACGCAGCACCGATGGTGGACGATGTGGTCGTGGTGCCCGGCGCGCGGCTCAATCCACAGAATCAGGCAGCGAATCAGCAAATGGTGAGCATCGCCCTGCCATCGGCGAATCAGGGAGCGACGGTTTCGTTCGATGCGGGAGCCAGCGGTCCCATCCAGGCGATCAAGGATCGTACCGCAATTACGGTGCGGTGGGCCGCGCACGATGACAATGGCGACGACCTGAGCTATGCACTCTATTTGCGTGGAGACGGTGAACATGTGTGGCGGCTGCTGAAAGACGATTTGACTGAGAAGGCCTACAGTTTTGACGCGACGCTGATTCCCGACGGAGGCTTCCAAGTGAAGGTCTTGGCATCCGACGCGCCGTCGCACACGCCGGGCGAAGCATTGACTGGCGAGAAAGTCAGCGACCGCTTTGAAGTGGATACGACTCCGCCGGTTGTACAGGCGCTGACAGCGGTGGAAGAACAGGCTCCATGCGCGCAGGGAAAGTGCCCCCAAGCTGCGCACGTGACGTTCGAGGCCCAGGATGCATTCTCCCCGATTGCGCATGCTGAGTATTCGCTCGATGCGGGGCCGTGGAAGTTCGTCGCGCCGGTGGGCGAACTTTCGGACTCCAGGCATGAGCATTATAAGTTTCAGATTCCGGCGTCGGCGTTTGAAGGCAAGACAGGCGAGCACCTGCTGACAGTGCGCGTCTATGACAGATTTGAGAATGTCGGCGTGGCGAAGACGGTGTTCAGCACGACCGGAAAGTAAGGCGCGCTAGCCCGATGCGATTTGAATTCTTTGTTGCGGCGCGGTACCTGAGAGCCAAGCGGCGGCAGGCCGTGGTGGGGGTTGTGACCACGATTTCAGTGGCCGGTGTGGCTGCCGGCGTGGCCGCACTGATCATCGCGCTGGCCATCACTAACGGCATGCGGCGTGATCTGCAGGACAGGTTGGTGGATTCGAGCGCGCATGTGCAGTTGATGCGCGTGAAGGGCGATGGCATCCGAGACTGGCAGCCTTTGCTGGAGAGACTGCGCAGGCTGCCGCATGTGACCGCGGCCTCGCCGGGGATCTACGAGCAGGTGATGGTGGCGTACAAGGCACGCGATGGATTTGCGCTCATCGAAGGGATTTTGCCCGACCAGGAGAAGACGGTCAGCAGCCTTTTGTCCACAGCAACGCCAGGAGCTGTGAGCGCGCTGGAGCCGCAAACCGAGCAGGCTTCGGGAGCCACCACCGATCCGCCGATTGTGCTGGGCAAGGACCTTGCGGACTCGATTGGCGCGACCGTGGGCGACAGGGTGATGCTGATCAGCCCCCAGGGCGACCTGACGCCGATGGGCATTATTCCGATGTTCAAGCCCTTTCACCTTGTGGGGACATACCATTCGGGTTTTTATCAATATGACGCGCAGATGGGGTTTATGCGGCTGGCCGACGCGCAGCGGCTGTTCGATGAACCGGATCTGCTGTCGGTGATCAGCTTCAAGGTGGACGACATGAATCGCGCGCCTGAGATTGGCCGTGCACTCGAAGAAGCCGCAGGGCCGGGCTTCATGACCAACAATTGGATGGAGCAGAACCGGGAACTCTTTCGAGCGCTGCGACTCGAACAGTATGTGACGTTCATTGTGATTGCATTGATTGTGATTGTCGCCGCGCTGAATATTTTGATTGCGCTGACCATGATGGTGATGGAGAAGACGCGCGACATCGCGGTGCTGATGAGCTTCGGCGTGGAGCCTGCCCAGGTACGGAATATCTTTCTCATGCAGGGATTTCTGATCAGCATAGTGGGCACTGCGCTGGGGTTGGTGCTTGGTTATGTGGCCGCGTGGGCAGGCGGGTATTACCGCATTCCACTCTCGCCGGATGTCTATTCGATCGACACGTTGCCCTTTGCGCCGCGCGTGGTCGATGGCGTCATTGTGTCGGCGGTGTCGATCGGGATTTCGCTGCTCGCAACCTTCTATCCATCCTTTACGGCGTCGCGGGTGCTGCCCGCTGAGGCGCTGCGATACGAATAAGTTTGTTGCCTTGAGCTAAGAATTGAGAGCCAGCGTCATTTCGTATTCCGTGATGGCAGGGTCGTTGGGATAGGGCCCGGTTTTGCCCGTCATCCGAAACCCCAGCCGCTCGTAGAATGCAATCGCGCCTCGATTGACGCTGGTGACCATGAGCTTCAATTGAGCTACTCCGCGATTTGATGCCCACGCCTTGAGGCCGTCGATCAGGGCTGTTCCTACGCCTGCGCGGCGGTACTTCGGATCGACCCACATGGAAATGACATGCGCTCGCCCGGGGTCTTGCTCGTCGGTGTAACAGGCAACCAGACCGCAGGCATTTTCCCCTTCGGATGCAAGGTAGGCGATAAAGCCGTCGCTGCTCCAGCGAACCGAACGATTGATCCACTCCTCGTCGGGAAAATTTGATTCCTTTGCGTAGGTGCTCCCGAAAGCAGTGGGATCGGTCTGCAGCGCGCGCAGGCGAACTTCCTTGAAGGTGAGTGCATTCCCGGGCGCGATCGGTTCAAGGGTAATCATGAAGAGTTCAGGAGATCGTATTAATTTGAAAGCCTGCGCGGGCATTATTGCGGCGTAATAATGCCGCCGACGGGGTGTCGGCGGGGAAGGACGATGCCGCGATGGTCGATTGCGGGGGGCAGACTTTCGGACGGTTTCTGAGGCAGTTCGGGTCGGTCGATCAACGCGCCGCCGCAGGCGGGGCACCAGTCGGCTTTGGTTTTTTTGTCGAGGACGGCATGGCATTGGCTGCAGACGCGTTCCATGCTGCAAGTGTAGTGGAATCGGACGTGCGGATCTCAGGCGGCGGACTTGAGCTGGCGCGCAATTCCCTTCCCCCATTCGTGTATCGCCGGCCAATCGCGGATATCCGAGGGGGGAATTTTGTTCATCGGATTCATAGGAAGGTAGCGCGCGAGGCTGAATGGGAAGGGAAGACCTTTCACGTCCCACTTACCCCCGAAAACCTTGATTTCGACAGGATGAAGCCAGGCATGGCGTGCGAGTTCCTTCTGTGCTTGTTTTCCGGCCACTTCAAAGTCGCCGGGCTCGGTCCGTGTGGGCCCGAGGACGAAGCACCAGGTTCGTAGCGGCGCTAGTCTCGCACGATGGGAGACGAGGAACTTGTGAAACTCCTTGGGTAAGCTTCCGATGTAGAGCGGCGCGCCGAGGAGCACGGCAGTCTTTCCGTCGAGCGAAGACACCTGGTCCACAGGAAGCACTTCAACGTCGAGGCCGGCTTCGCGCAGAGCGGCTCCGACCGCGCTTGCGACTTCTCTGGTAGATCCGCTGCGCGTTGCATAGGCGATCAGAATGGGGATTGGCATTGATTCTCCTCCGCACTGCGCCGCCATTGTGCGCCTTCCTGTGCGCCGCCAGTTTGTGCCGCCGGTCACACTTTGGTGTGCATCGGGGCTGGCAAGCGGTTCGGTTCCAGAGCGACTCACCCGGTACACTTGAAGATATGCACCCCCCTGTTCGCCTGGTGGCGATCGACATCGACGGGACCCTTCTGCCGACGTTTTCCCAAGCCATCAGCCCACGCAATGCGAGGGCGCTGAAGGCTGCTCAGCAGGCCGGCATCCATGTTGCGATTGCGACGGGCAGACGAACCGCCTACACGGCGCCTCTCTTCAAAGAGATGGGGCTGCGAGCGGACACTCCTCTGATTACGTCGAATGGGGCAGTGACGAGGACTCTCGGCGGCGACACAATGGATCGAAGCCAGCTGGACGCACGCGTCGCGCGCGGGCTGTGCGGTCTGCTGCGCAAGTTCGGCGCCATGGTGTTTTCGTTCGACAAGATCGGCCGTGGAGAAATGGTAGTGGAGGACCTGGAACAGGCAATGGAACGGATTGCGCTTTGGGTGGAGGCGAACCGCGATGCGATTGAAGTGGTGAAGCCGCTTGAGAAGGCACTCGTGGACGGCGCCGATCCCATTCAGGGTATGGTGGCCGGCGGCCTGAGCCAGATGAAGAAGGCGGAAAAGGCGCTTAAGGCGAGTGTCTGGGCAGTGTCGTGCGAGTGCCAGCGGACGGAATATCCGGCGCGGGATCTTGCGATTCTGGACCTTCTGCCGCACGGAGTTTCAAAGGGATGGGCGCTGGAACGCCTGGCGCACCGCCTGGGTGTTGATCGCAAGGAAACCATGGCGATAGGCGATAACTGGAACGACGTGGACATGCTGGAGTGGGCCGGACAAAGCATCATGATGGGAAATGCCGCAAAGGACCTGCGCACCATGGCGAAGACGCGCGGATGGAAGCAGACACTCCCCAACGATGAGGATGGCGTGGCTGTGGTGCTGGAGGCGGCAATCGCGCGGCGGAGCCCGATCAACGATCGCCCCAAACACTGGGCCACGACGGCGCGGAGTTGAACTTGCAACGACGGATTTTTCTCGCGAGTGCGTTGGCGGCCCTGGCTGCATTAGGTGGGCGCGTCTACGGAGCTGAGCGCGTGACACTGAGCAATGGATTTGCAATGGACTGCAATCACCATGCGCAGGTGGAAGGCAGAGTGCGGCTTTATCTGAGTTCAGGTGAGAGCAGTTACATTGAAATGCGGCCGGAAGAAGTGACGGGAATCGAGCAGCTTCCCGACCCGGCTCCGCAGGCGGCTCCGAAGGTCGAAAACGTGCCGATGGCAGAGGCCAAGCTGAGTGCCGCGGACTTGCATGAGATGCTTTCGGAGGCAGGCCAGGAACACAATCTTGATGAAGATTTGCTGGCCAGCGTAGTGAAGGCCGAGAGTGCCGGAAATGCCCGCGCCGTGAGCCGAGCCGGAGCGCGCGGCCTGATGCAGTTGATGCCATCGACGGCCAACGATCATGGCGTGCAGGATAGTTTCAAGCCTGAAGAGAATGTGCGCGGTGGATCAGCGTATCTGGATGCGCTGCTCACGCGCTATCACGAAAACCTTGGGCTGGCGCTGGCGGCTTATAACGCGGGTCCGGCGGCGGTGGACAAGTATCATGGGATTCCGCCGTATCATGAGACGCGCGCATATGTAGCGCGCGTGATTCACGAATTTAACCAGCGTGTAAAGTCTCGCGAGGCGCAGCTAAAGCAGGTTGCAGGCGTGCAGGTTACCTCAAAGGCATCGGCATCCCAATAAGCACCTCGTTCCGAGCCGGCGACAACATAGAATCGGATTACCTAGACGCGGACGGAGAGCGCTTGAAGAAGAATCAGTTGATCGTTGGATTGATCGTGCTGGCGGTGATTGTTGCGCTCGTCGTTTGGGGTCGCGACAGAATCCACTTCGATTTTCACGAATTCCGCGTGCAGCTGGCGATGGTCAACTGGGTGCGGATCGGCATCGGCTTCGGCTGCATTTACATTGCCTATGTATTCCGATCTTTGCGCTGGGCATACCTTCTCCGCCACAACAAGAAAGTCCATCCGCTCTCGTTGTTAGGAACTCAGGTGATCGGATTTACCGCCGTGGCGCTGATCGGCCGCGTGGCAGACCCGGTGCGGCCGTATCTGGTTGCGAAAAAAACCGGCTTGCCGCTGAGTAATCAGATTGCGGTGTACATCGTCGAACGGCTCTTCGACGCCGGAACGATGGCGCTGATCTTTTCGTCCGCGATTCTGCTCACGACGTGGTTTGGCACGCCCGGCGCATTACCGCACGCTGAGCTGGTGAAGAAGTCCGGCTACTGGGGAATGGCCGGCACGCTTGCGGGAGCATCGTTTCTGGTGGCGGTGCGCTTCGCGGGCAACGTCGTTGCGGCTTTTCTTGAGGGCACGCTGGGCGTGCTATCGAAGAAGATCGGGCAAGCGGTTGGACACAAGGTCCGCGAGTTTCGCACCGGTCTCGACACCATGCGCTCGTTCGCCGATTTTGCGGCAGCGGCCGGACTTTCAATCGCCATGTGGCTGCTGATTGCCGCATCTTACCTGGAGACGACAAAGGCTTTCGTGGCCAGCCCTGCTTTGGCGTCGATGACGGCAGCCAAGTGTGTGCTGCTGATGGTGGTAAGCGGCGTATCGAGCATCGTGCAGTTGCCGGTGCTGGGATGGTTCACGCAAATCGGGCTTGTAGCCGCAGCGATTTCAAAGTTCTTTGGCGTGGCTCCGGAGGCATCCACGGCGTGCGCCGCGATGCTTCTACTGGTCACGTTTTTGGGCATCGTTCCCTTTGGCCTGATCTGGGCGCAGTTTGAACATGTGAGCTTGCGCAAGGTCACCGTGGAAAGCGAGCACGCCGAGGAAGATCTTGAAGCAGCGGGAGCGACTGAGTAGGACAATTCATTAATAACGCTTGGCATTCTTAACACGCTGCGTTATTATTGCGATGTGATCAAGAGCTTCGCGGACGCCGAGACGGAGCAATTGTGGGACACCGGCAGGAGCCGAAGAATTCCCTCCAAGATTCACACTTCGGCGCTGAAGAAACTTCGCATTTTGCATCGCGCGAGTCGCCTTTCCGAGTTGAATGTTCCTCCTGGAAACCGTCTTGAGGCGCTGGCCGGCAATCGAAAAGGGAAACATAGTATTCGTATCAACGATCAGTTTCGGATTTGTTTCGTGTTCAAAGATGGCGACGCATGCGATGTCGAAATCGTCGACTACCACTAGGAGAATCCATGGAGAAGATTCCTTTCGCGTTCTCAATTCATCCGGGCGACATTCTCAAGACCGAATTCATGGAACCTCTCGGGCTCTCCGCGTATCGTTTGGCAAAAGAGCTGCACATTTCCGCGCCTCGGGTGAACGATCTGGTCCGTGGAAAGCGGGCGCTCACGGCGGATACCGCCATGCGACTGAGCGCGTATTTTGGGACCTCTGCGCAGTTCTGGCTGGGGCTGCAAATGGATCACGATTTGTGGCTGGCATCGAAAAACAGAGCCCTCGCCAAGGTGAAACCAAGGGCGCAAGCCGCCTAATCAGCTCTCGAGCACGCTAGCGGCTTTCGCATCCACTGGCTGCGTAAAGCGAATCGCTTCCGGCGAAACGGCGCCGCCGGTCATGAGCATGCTCATTGCCTGCTCCATGGTCAGATCAGTTTCCGTGACTCGATCGATGGGCAAAACCTGCAAGAAGGCTGAGGTGGGGTTGATGGCGTTGGGCAAAAGGACAGCCGCCAATTGCTGACCCGTCGTCGAGTCGGTAAGTGTGCGGGTGAGGAAACCAACGCTCTTCTGTCCCGCGATGGGGAAATCGATCAGCACCACGCGCTGACTGGACTCCTTTTTGGACATCATCGATTCGATAAGCTGGCGAACTGAAGAGTAAACCTTCGCAACGACAGGCAGGCGTTCAAGTGATGCTTCGAAGAGATTGAATGCCTGGCGGCCGACGACCTCCGATGTCAGGCGGCCGACGCCGTAAAGGACGACAAGGGTGAGCAGGACGGCCAGGACGGATTGCAGCCAGGGTTGCTCCATCCAATCGCTGGGAAGAGCGCCGCCGAGCAGGCGAACGATGGGCAGGCCCGCATTGGCCAGACTGGTGAAGACGAAGCTGAAGACGATCCAGGTAACAAAGAGGGGCCCGATGGTGATAAGGCCAGCCAGCATGTATCGCTGCGTATGGCGCAACACGTCTGCGACGACTGTTCGCACAGGGTTCTCCTGAAATCGAGGATACGCGAGCCCTGTTCGGGGCAGAGCCCTTCCAGAGCCGGTTCACAGGTACGTTCGGAACGGGATCATGCGGCGGAATTGGCCGCATCCAATCCACAGGAGCACGCGGAGTTACTCTGTAAGCGACGAGGAAGGGCAGACGATGAGTGAGGCCGAAGCAGGGGCAGTGGTGCAGAAAATACCGCGCGAGGATCAAATTGAGGACGTGGAGCGCACCGGGACAAGCGCCGATCGAGCGATTGAACCGCTTCACGTTACGCAAGGCAGGCAAGCGCAGTCTGCGACGCGTCCGGAGCATCGGTCTGGCTTTCAGCGCACGACGACCGCGATTCGCACTCTAGTTCCGCTGGTGCATAAGCTGTTGCCGCTGCTTGATGGGAACGTGGCGACCGTCATCGCCGACCTGTTAGCTCCGAGGCTGCAGGCACCGCGTGTGGACACTCATCCTATCGAGGTGGGGCTGGCCAGGCTGCATGCGGAGTTTTCCGTGCTGCACGATATGGATGCGGAGCAGAACGCCGCATTGAAGCGCATCACAGAGCAGTTGGAGAGCATGAAGGACGCACTCGACCGCACGACACTTGAGCAGCGAGAGACGATGGAGCAGGTAGTGAAGATTCGATCGAGAGTGCTGGTCTTTTCCCTCGTCGGGTTGACCTTGCTGGTGGTTTCGATCGGTGCGAATGTGGCGCTTTTTTTGAGCACGAGAGGGACGCTTCACTAGGAAATGCCGGTGCCGCAGCGCACGGGGTTTTGGCAGAGGTGTGACCAGTGAACCAGAGTTCGAACTGTTTTTGGTGCGAAATGGGCCTGATTTTTATGTCTAGAACATTATTTTCAATCTCATAAAAACTATTTGAGGGCTTTGCGCTTCCTTTTACGGCCTTGGTGCTCGCGGACGTTGCCAGTCGTGTTTTCGGGGGGCTAGTATTCCCCACAGTCCGATTTGGTTTTTCGTTGCCCGGTCCACGATGCAGTTGTTCCTGAGTTCACAGAGCTTCACTAACGAGCGGCGCTTACCGGCGTGCGCACACGGAGTGCAAAGTCATGGCATGGTATGCCTACTGCATAGGTGAAAAGCAAGCTTTTCCAGAACTAGCCCGTCATCGCAAACCTGTTCCGATGGAATCCGTACATGGAGTCAGCGGCAACCAGGTTTTCCTCTACCCCGCCAGCGATCTCGCCATTATCGTCAGCGAACACAACCCCTCCGAAGCACTCAGTCAGAAAGCGGGCGTAGATCATGCCCGGGTCATCGCGGATTGCTTTCAACACTCCACGGTGCTCCCTTTCCGGTTCGGGACCGTGTTTAACGACGACGAGAGCCTGCGGCGTTCCATCCGGTCGAACCAGCGCCAGTTCCTGTCGAACATTGATAAGCTGCGCGGGAAGACCGAAATGCACCTGAAGATCTTCGTAGACGATTGTTGCACTAAGGAGATCGCGCGGACCCTCCCGACGGAAACCGTCGGACGCGAGTATCTCACCAATCTGCGCGAAACTGCTTCACGGCAGCGTGAACGCCAAACGCGGGCGCGCGCGGTGAGCTTCCAGATGCACAAGCTCTTTCTGCCGCTCGACGAGGAAGTCAGCTGCCGGCTGACGGAAAGCGGCAAGATGGTGCTCGACATTGCGCACCTGATCGAACGCAAATACGTGGAGCGCTATCAGAACAAGTTCGCCACCACCAGCGCCATGATGCGGGAATGCCAGCTGCAGGTTTCCGGTCCGTGGCCACCCTACCATTTCGTCCACCGTCTGACGCGCAGCACGCACACGCAACAGCAACCTGCGGCGTCCGTGCCTGTTCCTGTCCCTGTAGTTCCGGTGGAAGCGCAGGACCAGTTGGTTGCGATGGCGTAGAGATTTCCCAATCTAAAAACAGAGACCCCGGCCGCGGCCGGGGTTTTCATTTTTGTACCGCAATGGCTCCCATTCTGATCTCAGGTATTCTCGCTTTGGGGGAAGGTATCGATGAACGGTGGCCAAGTCCATTCCATCTTGTCCGTCAGCATTCGCGCAGCGTCAGGGGATGAACGAGATCGAAGAGATCTCAAGCAAGCGGTGGATTCTCTGGCCGAGCATGTTCCGGCATACAAGATAAACATCGAGAGCTCTGAAGCGAAGATTGTGATCCGTGGCGAAGATGAGTTGGAGCTGGAATCCGTCCGCAAGCAACTTCTCGAGTCAGGATCGATTGAGGTCGGTGAATTGAAAGTCAGCTATCGCGAAACGATCCGAAGGGCGGCGGAGGCCGAGGGAAAGTACATTCGTCAGACCGGCGGTTCGGGCAATTATGGGCATTGCAAATTGCGCGTCGAGCCAAACGAGTCGGGCAAAGGCTACGAATTTATCAACTCCATCAACGCTGGCGTGGTTCCCAAAGAATACGTCGAGCCGATCAATCAGGGCGTGCAGGGTGCTCTGGAGCTTGGCATCCTGGCGGGCTATCCCATTGTCGATGTCAAAGTGATTTTGTTCGACGTCAGCTATCACGAAGTGGATTCCAACGAAATGGCGTTCAAGTTTGCCGGATCGATCGCGGTCAAGGAAGCGGCCAGGAAAGCATCCCCGGTGCTGCTGGAGCCGGTGATGGCGGTGGAATGATCCAAAGTGATCAAAGCGATTGTACCGCTGGCTGAGGCGCTGCGCTCAAGCCCGCGCGGGCGGCCCGTCTATGCCATGCGCTTCAAAGGCTATGAAGTCCCTCCGCCCTTCAATGGCTTCGGCGGTGACGAAGCGGGGGTGCCTGCTGTCATACCGCGAGGGCCGAAGCCGAAGGATGATTCAGCCGCTGCAGAACTTTGAGCTGATCTGCATGTGAAGGCGGGCTTTATGGCCAGTCTTGGGCACCGTGGAAGATGCGCGAAATCTCGATCGCGTCTGGCTTGATCTGATAGACAACGATATAAGGTAATGGCGCGAAAGTAAGTTCACGCCGTCCCGCCATGCGACGGCTGGCTCGTCCTAGATTCGGAAAATCCTTCAGCCTGCCGCACTCGTCATAGATCGTTCGCGCAATGCGCCCGGCAGCTTCGGAATTGTCCCGTCAATCCATTCGCAAATATGTTCTAGATCTTCGACTGCGGGTATCGACCAACGAACTTCCATCAGGGTCGCAACAACCGCTCAAGACGCTTGCCCACTTGCTCGTGGGTGAGGTAGGCACCGCCCTGCAGAGCCTCTTCGCCACGCCGCACTGCGTCATGGAAACGGCTTTCCTCGTCGAAATAACGTGCCACGACCTGCCGCACAAGCTCGTCGGGATTACGACCCTGCTGAGCGGCAGATTGCGCCAGCTTCGCTTCGAGCTCTGGTGTGAAATGCACTTCCATAGCATCTAGGGTATGCGAATACCTTGGGTGCCGCAAGGGTAACCGGACGAACGAGTCACTTGCTGTGACGCATCACCGCGTCGTGCTGGAGGCCGGTGGCGTCTTGCCGCGGGCGCCGCGGGTCAGGACGAAGGCTTTGCGGCGATCGTTGGAGGCGTGGTCGATTTTTTTCCAGAATGCGACGAAGTAATCGATCGCGGAGATGGTGGAGACGAGCACGGTGAAGTAGATTGCAGCCACGGCGATCCACTGCACCGGGATCACGAGCAGGCCAATCTGCCAGTCGTACCAATGATGCGCCAGAATTGCGGAGACCACCGAAACAATCTGGGTGACGGTTTTGAGTTTGCCGAGATCGCTGGCCTGAATGGTGAAGCCTTCGGAAGAAGCGATGGAGCGCAGGCCGGAGATCAGAAACTCGCGACCGATGATGACCACGGCGATCCAAACCTTGACCACGGCGGGGTTGTAGGCGACCAGGGCAACGAGAGCGGCGGTGACCATGATCTTGTCGGCCAGGGGGTCGAGCAGCATACCCATGGTGGTGATTTGTCCGCGCTTGCGTGCGAGGTAGCCGTCGAGGCCGTCCGTGAGGGACGCGAGGACAAAGAGGACGGAGGCAAGAATCTCCGCCTGGCCGTAGGGGCCCTGCCATGGGAAGTGCGGCGAAAGGATCCACAACAGCAGCGGGATCATGACGATCCGGCTCATCGTTATGGAGTTGGGGAGGTTCATTCGTCGACCTGCCGGAAACAAGTCCGGATAGGGTTCATTATTGCACCGGAACATCGAGGCTGCGCGTGATTGGCGTCCGCGCACCGTGCCTTTCGTTCCATCGTGTACGATGAACTGCCATGCTGCTGATCGATCCGCAACTTACGGTCACTCAGGTCCTGCAGGCCTTTGATCGCGATGCGCCCTATCTTTTTCTCGGGGCTGCGTTCATTACGGTGGGCCTTGTTTCGATTGCCTACTGCGTCTTGCGACGGCGATTCGACAAGCTTCTGGTGTGGATGGCGATCTTTGCCGGCCTCTACGGCCTTCGCTTGTGGCTGCATGCACATTTGCTGCGCATCGAGTTCCATAACAACCTGATCTTCTCTCGGCTGCGCACGGCGATCAGTTACCTGATACCGATCCCGGCATTTGTCTTCTTTCGCATAGCGGGGTTTCTGGGGAGCGATCGCAACAGCAAGCGGCTGGCCCTCGCGATCAATGTGATATTTTGTGGGATTTTCGCAGGAGCGCTGGCCTTTGGACCGTTGCGGGTGTTTGACGCGATCAACGGCTTTGTGGTGACCGGCGCGCTTTGGATTCTGCTCGCTCGATCTTTGGGCAAAAAGGCAAAAGAGGATCGAGACTTCGCTGTGGTGCGCATTGGCGTGCTTTGCTTTGTGGTCCTCGCACTGTGGGACAACATTGCGGGGAACTGGATTCCAACCCTTGTGGAACCATTCGGCTTTGCTGTTCTTCTTGGATGCCTGGGTTATGTCGCTGCGAGGAGGACGCTGGAGCGCGATGAGCAGCTCGGCGAGATTCAAAAAGAGCTAGAAATTGCGCGAGACATCCAATTATCCATTTTGCCGGGCGAGTTCCCTGCCTCGCAGGCCTTTCGCGTGGCGGCAAAATACGTGCCGATGACATCAGTAGCTGGGGACTTATACGACTTTCTGATGACCGACCCGGGTCGGGCGGGATTGCTGATTGCCGATGTGTCGGGGCATGGAGTTCCGGCCGCACTGATTGCGTCGATGGTGAAGATGGCGGCAACTTCGCAACGGCACGAAGCGGCGCACCCGGCCCGACTCCTGGCGGGAATGAACGATGCACTCTGCGGGAATACGCAGGGACAGTATGTTACGGCGGCTTTTGTCTATCTGGATTCGCAGGCACGAGAGCTGCGGTATGCGGCGGCGGGACATCCTGCCATGCTGTTGCTGCGCGGGGGGCGCGTATCGGAAATCGCGGAGAATGGCCTGCTGCTGGCGGCAGCGGGCGACGCGCTTTATACCGAAAAGACGATGGCGCTGGAACGTGGAGACCGCCTGTTGCTCTATACCGACGGCCTTTTGGAAGCAAAAAATGCGGGAGGCCAGCTTTTCGGGGAAAAATCGTTGGCGACGGCATTGCAGAGTACAGCCGCACTCGCGCCGGCCGATGCTGTTGAGCGGATTATTGCGGAAGTGCAGCGCTGGGCTTCTTCGCAGGAAGACGATCTGACGGCACTGATCTGCGATTTCACGGGAACTGGCGGACCCGCAGTCGCCCCGGGCGATTAAATGGAAACGGGCCGCGCGAGGCGACCCGTTTTGTTTCAGAATTGGACTGACAATGGAGAGAAGGCGGTTAGGCGTAGATGCCGCGCTGCTTGATGGTGAAGGCGACGCGGTCAATCGCCAGCATATAGGCCGCGATGCGGTTGTTGACGTTGTGGGCCTCGGCGTAGCGGACCACGTCGTCGAAGCTGTCGCGGAGGATGGTTTCGAGCTGCTCGTTGACGATGGCTTCCTTCCAGAAGTAGCCCTGGCGGTCCTGCACCCACTCGAAGTAGCTGGCAGTTACGCCGCCTGAATTGGCCAGGATGTCCGGCACAATAAAGATGCGCTTTTCGGCAAGGATTTCGTCGGCAACGGCCGTAGTGGGGCCGTTCGCGCCTTCGACGATGATGCGAGCCTTGATGCGATCCGCATTGCGGCTTGTGATGACGTTCTCGGTGGCCGCAGGAATCAGGATGTCGCAGTCGGAGACGAGGAGTTCCTCGCTGGGTGTGGCCTCGGCGCCACGAAAACCGAGAGTCGTGCCGTTGCGGTACTTGTACTCGGCCAACTGGTGAATGTCGATGCCATTCGGGTTGTAGAGGCCGCCATCCTTTTCGGCGAGACCAACGATCTTGTAGCCGTGCTCCATCATCAGGCGTGCAGCATTGGACCCGACGTTGCCGAAGCCCTGAATGACAACCTTGCAGCCTTCGATGGGCAAGTTGAGGTAGCGCAGGCTCTCATCGCAGACGACCATGACTCCGCGCCCGGTAGCTTCGACCCTGCCCCGGGAGCCACCGATGTTCAGGGGCTTTCCCGTGACGACGCTGGTGACGGTGCGGCCCATGTGCATGGAGTAGGTATCCATGATCCAGGCCATGGTTTGTTCATTGGTGTTGATGTCGGGCGCCGGGACATCTTTTTCGGGTCCGATGAAATCGATGATCTCCGAGGTGTAGCGGCGGGTCATGCGCTCCAGCTCGCCCTGGCTCAGCGTCTTTGGATCGCAGATGACGCCGCCCTTGGCGCCGCCGAAGGGAATGTTGACGACTGCGCACTTCCAGGTCATCCAACTGGCAAGGGCGCGGACTTCATCCAATGTAACGTCGGACGCGTAACGGATCCCTCCTTTGGCGGGGCCACGCGCAATATTGTGTTGCACCCGGAAACCGGTAAACATCTCGATACGACCATCATCCATGGTCACAGGAAAGTGCACTATGATTTCGCGGGCCGGAGTCCTGAGCAGCTTCCACAGGCCTTCGTCGAGATTGAGCTTGCGTGCCGCGAAGTCGAACCGCGCACTCTGGGCTTCCCAGGGATTGATCTCCTGGTCCAGAGTCACGGTTTGTGTTGCGATTGCCATATATTTCTCCAGTTCATTTGCAAAACACCGAGCGATGGACCGGACGAAGTACCCATGCCCCCCCGTTAGACGCGAACGGGCGCCAGGCGCCGAAAGGACTGGGAACTGCTCTTCCAATGCCACGCGTTGGATGCGTCCAAGGAGGCTTGTATGCAGGCCCAAATCGTCCTAAGCCCAAACCCTGTGAGTCTAGGCCCAGGGAATAGCTGCGTCAAGCACCGCGGAAACCTTGCTTCACCCTTTCGGAACCTGCCTGTGAACCCCCAATCAGCGGTTCGAGGTTGTGTTTGAGGCGGCTCAGAGCTACGGAATTTCGTCCAACTCTCAGGCCGAACATAAGATGCAGCCAGTTCCTCTCCTCCGTCCGCGCACGCGCGAACTGAGTCAAGTCAGCAAAGGCCGGTTGGGAATCAGAATTCGATCATCCGTGGGTTCGCGATGCAATCGCAGGACAACAGCACAGGTTACCAGCGAACGACGAAAGGACAAGGGAACAATGAAATGGGGATGCGCTGGTTCCGGGCTAAGCTACACTCAGCGTAGCGCTTGCAGACTGTCTCTTGGTCTCGCATTCAGCGGCTCGGAGCAACCAACGTCCGACCAAAGATTTGCCCGCGTAGCCTGGAGAAGCGATGGCAAATGCCGATAGGGTCCTTGTCATTGACGATGACAGCGTAGTTTGCGAGCTCGTTTCCGCGCTGGCGACAACGATGGGGCTCAACTGCGACGCCACCAAAGACCCTGCCGCTTTCCTGGAGCGCGTAACCCCGGAGACGTCCCTAATCCTTCTCGATTTGATGATGCCGGGGATGGATGGCATCGAAGTTCTAAGGCTGCTGGCCGAACGCCGATGCAAAGCCCGCATCCTGCTGATGAGCGGAATGGACAAAAGGGTGTTGGAGACAGCTGAGAGGCTGGCGCATAGTCTCGGCTTGGCAGTTGTCGGGCACCTGCAGAAACCATTTCCGCTTCCGGAGTTGAGGGCGGTTCTGGAGTCGGTCGCCGCAATGGAAGAGCCGGAGTTCGTCAAAGTGATTCCTGCCTTCGCCGTCTCCGACGAAGAGATTCGCGATGCGGTGAAGCACGGTGAGTTTCTGAACTATTATCAGCCGCAGATCAGCCTGAAAACCGGGGATGTGATGGGCACCGAGGCCCTGGCCAGATGGCGCCATCCGGAACGGGGAGTGATTCTGCCCGAAAACTTCCTCTCGCGCCTTGAAGCTCTCAACCTGATGGATGAATTGTGCTGGAGCACTGCGGAACTCGCCCTGGCGGAGGCCAAGAAGTTTGCGAAGCGAAACGGCGACTTGTTGCGGGTTTCGATCAACGTGACCACGCGCTCTTTGCACGATTTGGAGTTTCCGGACGCGCTCGAGGGCCTTGCGCGAAAATACGAATTCCCTGTTGAGAAGATCGCAGTCGAAATTACAGAGTCCGGATTAATGAAGAAGCTTTCGCACGCTCTGGACGTTGTGACGCGGCTGCGGATGAAGAACTTTCAGCTTTCGATCGACGACTTCGGCAGCGGTTACGCAATGTTGCGTCAACTGCAGAATGTCCCGGCCACGGAACTGAAGATTGACAAGAGCATCGTCGAGAAGATGCATGTGAACGATAGTGA
The DNA here is from genome assembly GCA_963745845.1 of uncultured Acidobacteriaceae bacterium. Lineage (GTDB taxonomy): Bacteria > Acidobacteriota > Terriglobia > Terriglobales > Acidobacteriaceae > Telmatobacter. The sequence goes on from CAVUZE010000008.1 coordinate 3,750,414, forward strand.
CCGAGTCATGGTGGAAAAAATCATCGAGATGGGCCACGAGCTGAAACTGAGCGTAGTTGCTGAAGGGGTCATGACACAGAAGCAGTTTCAGATGTTGCGAGCGAAAGGCTGTGATGGTGCGCAAGGCTATTGGTTCAGTTATCCCCTTCCATCGGAATCAATGAAGAGGTGGCTCGCGACTTACCAACTGCGATGACTGCGCCGAAGCTGCAATCGATGCCCGGCAGCGGGCTCGGAGCTGGAAATACAGCGTGCGAGACGAGAGATTGTGTTGCCAAACCATCGACAATTCATAGACACTGGCGCGGTTGCAGTTGCACAGATTCTGTGGAGATAAGAATGGGGCAACTTCAAAAACTGGCCTTGGTTGCTGGATTCGGGCTGGCAGTTTCTTCTCTTCAGGCACAGATGCCGGTCCACATGCCGCCTGAGACGCAGCCTGCCCCCCAGTCTGTACCGGCGATTGCGCCGGCGATCTCAGGACATCCGCTTGATCCCGCCGACCTCGAGTCATTCTTCGACGGGCTGCTTCCCCTGCAATTGGAACGAAGCGACATTGCCGGTGCCACAGTGCTGGTGATGAAAGACGGGAACGTGCTGCTCGAGAAGGGCTACGGCTTCGCGGATTTGAAATCGAAGAGGCCCGTCGATCCAGCTACGACGATCTTCCGCCTTGCGTCGATTTCGAAACTGTTCACGTGGGTATCGGTGATGCAGCTCAAAGAGCAGGGCAAGCTTGACCTCGACACCGATGTAAATCGCTACCTTGATTTTCAGATTCGGCCGGCGTTCAACAAGCCAATTACTCTGCGCAATCTGATGACCCACACGGGCGGGTTTGAGGAGACGGTTGACGACATCATTCTTACCGATCCGAAGAAAGCTATGTCGCTGCGCGATTTCCTCGTCGCCAATCAGCCGATGCGCATCTTTCCGCCCGGCGAGATTCCGGCGTACTCCAACTACGGGGTAGGGCTGGCGAGTTACATTGTGCAGCGCGCAAGCGGAGAGCCGTTCGAGCAATATGTGCAGGAGCACATTTTTGCCCCGCTGGGAATGACGCACTCGTCGTTTCACCAGCCGCTCGAAAAGCCTCTTGCCAATCTGCCTTCCGAGGGATACCGCTCGAATACGACCAAGCCTGCAGTCGGTTTCGAGTTCTTCAATCCCGTGGGAGCGGGCGGAATTTCTTCCACCGCGGCCGACATGGGCCGGTTCGGGCAAGCGCTTTTGAATGGCGGGAGCCTGGATGGCAAAACGATCCTTAAGCCTGAAACATTGGCTGAGATGTGGACGCCGCAGTTCCGCGCCAGCGATCAGCTCCCGGCGCAGTGTATGGGCTTCTATCAGGATTGGCGCAACGGACTGCGCTGGATCGGGCACGAAGGCGATTTGATTGCGTTTCACAGCCTCTTCTTTGTAGAGCCAAAGGAGAAGATCGTCCTGTTTGTTTCGTACAACTCGGAAGGGGGCGGGGCTCAGCCGCGTCCCGAGATTATTCGTTTTTTCTCGGACCGCTATTTCCCCGGCGCACCTAAGGTGGATTATCTGAAGACACCGGCCAAAGAACTGCACGCGATTGACGGACAGTACGAAGCCACACGGCGTGGCGAGACCACGAAGCTGAAATTGTTGACGCTCTTCAGCCAGCGCAGCGCGAGTGTGGACAAGGATGGCGTTCTCACCATCCAGGACACGAAGGACCTGCGAGGGCACCCAATCAAGTGGAAGCCGATCGGGAAAGATTTGTGGCAGGCCGAAGACGACCAGCAGAGAATCTTCGCCATACGCGGCGGACGGAATGGAATTATCCGGCTGGCCATTGATTTTCCAGGCATGCAGTTGCAGCGGGTCCCCTGGTACGAAAACAGCAGACTGGTGCTGACGGCCCTTTGGACGAGTCTGGGTGCGCTCCTGCTTGTCGTTATCGCGACGTTGTTGCGGATTGGCCGCCGGATTTTCTGGCGCAGGCGTCCGCGGCTCGGTCCACAGCCGGGAACCAAGTGGCTCACTTGGGGACCGCGCATGGCGGCCTTTGTGTGGGTCATTCTCAGCGCGACGATTTTGATTTGGCAGATTGCCACGCGCGACGCGATCACGATTCCAGAGCCATCCTGGTTCCCGTGGCTCATGCTGCTGAACTGGGCCACCGCGCTCGCTCTGGTGCTGAGTGTGTTTTCGATCGCGTCGGCCGTGACTATTTGGTGGCGGGATGAGTTGCGCTGGATCACCAGGGTGAAGTTCTCGCTGGTCGGCATGGCGTGCTTCTTTCTGAGCTGGTTTTCCTTGCATTGGCATGTGATCGGACCGGCACACCGGATTTAGGAAGCATTGGCATTTTGAGCTGTCGGTCGGGCCCTTCGTTCGGGAATCCGGACGGGTAAACTGGTGCTTGTGAAGCCCTCCACGCAACTGATTCGGCCCAGCCGCAAGGAATTTCTGGCACTCGCAAAGGCGCACACACTCGTTCCCGTCTATCGCACATTAACGGCGGATTTGGAGACGCCGGTTTCCGCATTCCTGCGGGCGGCGTGGCAAGAGCGCGAATGCTTTTTGCTCGAGTCAGTGGAAGGCGGCGAACAAGTCGGCCGCTATACCTTTATTGGCCTCAATCCCTACAAGCGCATTGTCGCGCGCGGACGCAACATCGCGATCACCGAAGGCAAACGAACTGTGCATCTGGAGGGAGATGTTTTTGCGGTCCTGCGCGATGCTCTCGGCGGGCACAAACCAGCGCGGCTGGCTGGAATGCCGCCGTTCACTTCGGGCGCTGTGGGGTTTTTCGCCTATGATGCCGTGCGCCAGATTGAGCGTTTGCCCGAGCTGACAAAAGACGAACTAGGCGTGCCGGACGCATGCCTGCTTTTCTTCGATGAAGTGCTGGCCTTCGACCATGTGCGCAAACAGATTTGGCTGATGGCAACAGCCGATGTGACATTGCTGGCTCCTGACAAAGCCTATGCACGTGCAGTGCAACGCCTGGAAAAACTGGAAAAGCGACTTGCCGGACCGCTGCCCAAGCTACGCTCCGCCAAAGACGACGGAAAATTGAAGGTGGGATACCGCACACGCAAGAAGGATTTTCTGGCCTCAGTGGAGCGAATCAAAGAATACATCGCGGCAGGCGATGTGTTTCAGGCAGTGCTGTCGCAACGATTCGACTTGGAGCCGAGGTTGGACACGTTCCAGGTGTACCGTGCTCTACGCACGGTGAACCCCAGTCCATATATGTACTTTTTGCGGTTTACGCCGGATGGGCCACTGGGTGAAGCCACGAAACAATCCTTCAAAAAGAAGCGCCTTTCGTCGCCTTTGGAACTTGCGGGTTCCTCGCCGGAGCTTCTTGTTCGCGTTCACGACGGGAAAGTGGAATACCGGCCGATCGCCGGAACGCGGCGGCGTGGCTCGAACGAGGCCGAGGATCTCGCGCTTGAGAACGAGATGATGCATGACGAAAAAGAGCGCGCCGAGCACGTGATGCTGGTGGACCTGGGCCGCAACGATGTGGGCCGGGTGAGCGAATTCGGCAGCGTGAAGGTGGACCGGCTGATGTTTGTGGAGCGCTACAGCCATGTGATGCACATTGTGAGCACGATTGAAGGTCGACTCAAAGCGGAATTGACTGCCGTGGATGCGCTGCGCGCCTGTTTCCCTGCCGGCACGCTGAGTGGTGCGCCGAAAGTGCGCGCGATGGAGATTATCGAAGAGCTGGAGCCGGCGCGGCGCGGCACATATGGAGGGGCGGTCCTCTATGCCGATTTCTCCGGGAATCTCGACTCCTGCATTGCGATCCGTTCGCTGCTGGCGAAGGATGGCAAAGGCTATGTGCAGGCAGGCGCGGGCATCGTGGCCGACTCGGTGCCGGAAATTGAGCACGAGGAGTCGCTGAACAAGGCACAGGCGGTGATCCGGGCGATCAAACAGGCACAGGAACTGTAGACAGCCGAATCGGACGCCAGCGCCGGATTGCGAATGGCAACGCGGTCCTGAGGGGGTCGCAGACTTTCAATCGGCGCCGAAGATACGGCGGAAAAAGTGCCCGATGCGCTCGAAGAAGCCTGCCTTCTTGCGTTGCACTGGTGGCGGCGGTGTTGGCGCTGCGGCGCTCGGCGATTCAGCGGATGGGGTAGCCGCCGCGGGTGTGGTATCGCCGGCGTCGTACGTCAGAGGCTGGACTGCGGCCGGCGCCTTGCTGGCGTGTGCGGGAGCGGGCGGGTTGGGCACGATGGGCGCAAGGCCCTCGCTTTGCGCCAGAGGAAAGTCGTTGCCCCGCACCTGAGCGGGAGCGGGCGGACACCCGCAGGGCTCTTTTTCCTGATCGACGACTTCGTGCACGCTTCCATGCTGAAACATCACTCGCTGACCGGGCTGCACTCGGTAGACGCTTCCATCGAAGACGCTGGTGACAAGCACGTAAGGAGCGGCTCCGCCTGGGTTATCGACGCAGGTGTCGCCTCCGTCGCCAAGCCGGATCTTCACATTGGCTGTGCCGGGACCGCCGATGAGAATCCGGAAATCCGGCGTGAGGACAATGTCTGCATTGCGGCCGGTGGCAAAACTTGCTTCCACCGCGCCGTGGTCCATGGCCATCATGACGCCTGGCAGTTCGCCTGGAGGAACACTAGAATCGGCGGCCAACTTGACGGTGGTGGAAGCGCACACATGCAGAGTGCCGCGCTGCGGCAGGGCCACGTCGGTGGTGGTAGCCCCGGCAGTGACCGTGCCATTGGCGGCGATGACGGCCTTGCCCCCCATGACCTGCAAAGCCCCTGTGACCATTGCCGCGCTGCCGGGGATCCGGCTGTCGAGCGCAACGATTGCAAGGGGATTGACGGGAGTCGAATCGGCGGGGGCGGGAACGACAGAAGCGCCTGCAGAAGTTTGTGCGTGAATGTGAGGCGCGCACGTTAAGACTCCGAGGACCAGAATCGCGGATACCGGGAGCGCGGAGATACGAATCGCACGACTGTGCAGGCGTCGTGTCGTTGGGGATGAGGGTGGCTTCACGCTACATTTCCAGGAAATTCTTGATCATCTGGTGGCCGCCCTCGGTCAACACGCTCTCGGGATGAAACTGGACGCCCTCGATGGGGAACTCGCGATGGCGGAGGCCCATGATCACCGTGCTGCCGGATTTGCCTGCGCCGTTCGATTCTGGAGTTCGCGCAGTGACGGCGAGTGCGGCAGGCAGCGAGTCTTCAGAAACAATGAGCGAGTGATAGCGTGTGCACGTGAGCGGAGTCGGCAGGCCGGAAAAGATACCATGGCCGTCATGTTGGACTGTGCTCGTCTTGCCGTGCATCAGATGGCGGGCGCGAACGACCTTACCCCCGAAGGCTTCGCCGATGGCCTGGTGACCAAGGCACACACCCAGGATCGGCGCTTTACCGGCCATGCGACGGATGAGCGGAACCAGGATGCCCGCCTCGCCCGGAGTGCATGGGCCCGGCGAGAGCAAGATGCGCTCGGGTTTGAGAGCCTCGACTTCGTCGACGGAAAGCTCGTCGTTGCGGCGAACCACGACCTCCGCACCCAGCTCACCCAGGTACTGGACGAGGTTGTAGGTGAAAGAGTCGTAGTTGTCGAGAACGAAAACCATCGTGAATTCCAGTGTAGCGCGCGGATGCGCAGGGTCGCCCTTGTAAGCTGATCAGGCTTTCGGGAGTTTGACCCAGGGAGACCGCTCGCGGGATTCGGGAAACGGCCGAAAGGAAAAACTGGGAGTTGACAGAAACGAGAGACTGGCGCAATATACGTCGTATACGACGTATCGTATGCGACGGAGGTTGGCATGACCCCTTTCAATGTTGATTCGGCGATCGGGTACACCTGGGGGGCATTGGCGCTGGTCTGGCTGGCCGGCGTGGCGTTCACTAAGCGAACGGTGCGGACCCAGCCGCCGGGGACCCGGCTGTTCCAGCTGGCGGTGGCCGCTCTGGGCTTCCTGCTGTTGAGCCGGCACTGCCGGGATTGGTTTCCCTACGAATGGCTTTTTGTGCGGTTTGCGCCGCACACAGCGGCAATCGCCGATGCAGCGTTGCTGCTCACGGTGGTGGGTTGCGGGTTCGCTATCTGGGCACGGCTTACGCTGGGCCGCAACTGGAGCGGGCGCGTGACGGTGAAGGCCGATCACGAACTCGTAACGACCGGACCATACGCGGTAGCGCGGCACCCGATTTATACCGGACTGCTGCTGGCATTGGTGGGCACGGCGCTGGCCGTGGGGCAATGGCGCGGGATTGTCGCGGTGATCGTAATCCTGATGGCGTTCGTGCTCAAGATGGCGCAGGAAGAGAAGATGATGATGCAGACGTTCCCAGCGGAATATCCGCAATACCGGCAACGGGTCAAGGCACTGATCCCCGGAATATTCTGATGGGAGCGCGCGGAGCTTTGAGCAAAAGGACAGCGATTGCGACGCTGGCTGAGCAGATGGATCGCGATCTCGGCGGAATTCGCAAGGCGCTTCGCCGGCCACTCGATGCGGAGGTCGCGAAGGGCGAATTGACGGCACCACAGATCCTTGTGATGCGCCAGGTGGTTCGGCGCGACGGCATCAGCTTGAAGGATTTGAGCCGTGAGGTCTGTCTGGCTCACTCGACTGTAAGCGGGATTGTGGACCGGCTGGAGAAGCGCGGAATGCTGTCGCGACGACCGGATGCAACGGATGGAAGGATTAGCCGCGTGTTTCCCACCGCGGTGGTGCAGGATTTTGTCCGGGACAGAATCCCGACCCTCACGCGGGGACCTCTGGAGGCGGCGCTGGAGCGAGCGACGGAGCCGGAGCGAACGAGAATTGCCGTTGCGATCAGACGGCTGAGGAAATTGCTCGAGGAAAGATAGCGCCCTACGAAACTGATCGCGGTTGCGCCCTGGCGAGCGCATCTGCAAAACTGGCGAAGGTTCGCAAAAGATGGTTCTACATTTCTTAATTCAGGGACGAGTGCAGGGCGTGGGTTTTCGGTGGTTTGTGCATCGAGAAGCGAGCGAACTGGATCTGCGCGGCTGGGTGCGCAATACCGAAGATGGCGATGTGGAGGTTGTGGCTTCGGGCACGGCCGAGGATATTGCCGAGTTGCGCGCCAGCTTGAAGAAGGGTCCGCGCGGGAGCCGTGTGGATCGTGTGGTGGAGCACCATCTCGATGAGAGCGAGTCGAAAGATCTTCAGACCTTCCGGATCGAGGGAGCGTGGTAAAGCAGCGACCAGGGATTAGGGAACGGGGAATGGAAAAGTGCCAGGTTCATTCACCATCAAGTTTCCACAGCACCGCATTCTCTCGTTCTCTGGTCCCTGCTTCCCTGGTCCCTGTTCCCTGCTTCCCTGTTCCCTGCTTCCCTGTTCCCTGTCTTCTATAATCGATAGGGAAGACGAACCGTAGACCCGCCTGTTCCCTTCCCGCAGATTCTTCGAGTCAAAGCTTGAAACACTTTTGAGGAGTGAGCAGACGCATGCCCGAGAAACCCAAGCCAGTGAATATCGAAGCCTTGAAGGCTCTGGTGCGCACGGTACCGGATTTTCCCAAGCCGGGGATTTTGTTTTACGACATCACGACACTGTTGAAGGACAAGACCGGTTTTGCGCAGCTGATTGATGCGCTGGCGGCGCACTACATTGAAGAAAGAATCGATCTGGTTCTCGGTATCGAGGCACGAGGATTTATTTTTGGCCCGGCGCTCGCGTATCGGTTGAATGCAGGATTTGTTCCGGTTCGGAAGCCTCGTAAACTACCCGCACCGGTAGCGCGCGTGACCTATGACTTGGAGTATGGCTCCGATACGCTCGAGATCCACATGGACGCAATCAGGCCCGGCCAGCGAGTGGTCCTCGTCGACGATCTGTTGGCTACTGGCGGCACGATGGAAGCGACCGTGAAGCTGGTGAAGCAGCTCGGCGGCGAGATTGCGGGATTGGGATTTGCCGTGGAACTGGATTTTCTTAAGGGCCGCGATCGCTTTGCGGGATACGACGTCTTCAGTCTCCTGCACTACGACGAATAGGCATCGCATGCAGAGGATGCGCTGCGCGCTTTTGCGGCTGGGAAAGAACCCGACTGAATTATCTTTGCCGATTATCGCAGCGCCGCATTTCAGAGGCTCCGCAATTAATCGGCGATGCTCTTGAGTGCGCCATCCGATTCGGTCTCGGGGGAGGTCCCGTCTAAGGAAGCACTTTCGCTGTTTTCAAGGAGCATCTGCGCGTCAGCGAATCGATAGCCCACGTAGACATCGGTGAGCAGGTAGATCGGATTGGATGGGTCATCCTCGATTTTCTTGCGTAACTGGCGGATGAAGGTACGCAAATACTCGACCTCTTCGCGGCAATCGGCACCCCAGACCGCGGTAAGCAAGCGCGCGTAAGTGATCACACGGCCGGCACGGCTCATCAAGCAATACAGAATGTCGTATTCCTTGCGGGTGAGGTGAACCGGCTGGCCGCGTTTCATCACGCTGCGGCGCGCCGGCGTAAGACGGATTTCGCCGATTTCGATGGGAGCATCTTCCATGCGGGTCGGCGCATGGACCCGGCGATGGGCGGTGCGGATACGGGCAATGAGCTCGCGCGTGCTGAAGGGCTTGGTGATGTAGTCGTCAGCACCAAGCTCGAGTGCTTCCACCTTTTCTCCTTCCCCGTCAAGGACCGTCACCATGAGCACGGGCAAGCGCGGTGCGAAGGCACGGATACGCCGAAGCGTCTCAATACCGCCGATGCCGGGCATATTGATGTCGAGCAAAACGACGTCGACGGGAGAGGAGTGAAGCAGCTGCAAGGCTTCTTCGCCGCGGGAGGCCTCATGCACCTGGAAACCGAGTTCGGCCAGAGGAGGCCGCAGCGCGCGGCGGATTGCCGCTTCGTCGTCGACGATGAGAACACGAATGGCAGGCTGGTTCATTGAGCTTTCCTCTTTTGCATCGGAGCGGGAATGGCCGCGTAAAAGGTTGTGCCTTCCTCCTCGTCGCTGGTTACCCAGACATACCCGCCATGGATCAGGGCGGCGCGCTTGGCGACGGCAAGACCGATTCCAGTCCCTGGAGCGCGGTTGGACGAAGTGGAAGAGCGGTAATAGCGATCGAAGATCCGCTCGCGATCCGCAATTGGAATGACGGGACCGAAGCTGTGGACGGAAAAGATTACTTCAGCTTTGGATTGGACAACGCGAATGGTGATGGTGGTGCCGAAGATGGAGTACTTGCACGCGTTGTCGATGTATTGCGAGAGCAGCATAACCATTAACTGGCGATCGCAGGTGAGCATAAGATCGTCGCCGGGCAGACTAATTGCTACCTTCATGCTTGCAAGGCGGTCATTGAGGCTGGCAACGACCTCTTCAATCAGCGAGCGGACCTCGAGGGGATGAGCGTCGATTGCAACTTCGCCGGCATCGAGGCGGGCGGTTGTGAGCAGCCGCGCTGTCAGGTCGCTGAGCTGACCGGCCTGTTCGTCGATGAGCGAAACGAGTTCCGCTTGCGATGCAGAAAGATGCCCCATTTCGTTGAGGCCCGTGCTCGCCGCGCGAATAGCCGTGAGGGGGGTCTTGTAGGCGTGTGCCAGGCTATCGAGGACAGTGGCGCGCAACTGCTCGGTACGGCGCTCGGCTTCAATGCGGCTCTCATTCGCGAAGGCACGATAGCGATCGAAGGTGATCGCAATCAGCGAGGCAATCGCGTTGTTCATCAACGGCGTGGTATCCCCGCGAACGACCATGCTTCCAATCGGCACGGTACCGAGCCGGACAACGCGCCTGCCGATTCCGGTTTCAGAGTCGTCGTCTGAGGTTTCAAAGTAGTAGACATTCTGCGCCATCTCCGGCGCATCCTCATTCCAGAAGCCGGCCTGGTAGGTCTCGTGAAGATCGGCATCGAAGACAACCACGGCCTCGAGCGCAAAAATCTCGTGGACCAACTCGGCCAGTTGGGCGCCTGGCTCGACGTGAAGATTCATCTGCAAGGTCCGGCGAGTGAACTCGTAGAGGTCGTGCATCTGGCCGCCCCAGGATTCGGCTTCCTGCGCGTGCTCGGTGACACGGGCGGAGAGACGGCTCACCAGCAAGGCAGTCAGCACAAAGGCAAGCAGCGTGACCGAATTGGCGGGATCGGCGGCTGGATTGACGCCCGACCACCGAGCGGTCAGGTAGCTTTGCACAAAGACGCCCGACAGCGAGACCAGGACGGCCTGCCAGAATCCGCAAAGCAACGCGGTCGGAACCACGATCAGAAGGCACAGAAGAGCCGAGACCGGCAGCAGCCAGCGGAGCCAATGGGCAAGCAAGCCGACAAAGCAAATTCCCACAATTCCCAGTGCAGATTCCAGCGTAAACAGGAGCGCGCGTGAGCCTGTGCCACGGGTGCGCCGGAAGCCCAGCGTGGTGCGTAAAGGGATGTAGGTACCAGACACCGGGCTACGTCCTTTCCATACGGGCGCTCAGGCGGAATCTCCGTTGATTCAGTTTGAAATCGCGTCTTCGTGCGCCGCGCTGGTCCGGGGGATCGGAACAATTGAGCGAACAGATTCGCCCCTTGCGGCGGCGCACCCTTCAACGATTGAAAATCGTGTCTGAATTTTATCAGGATTTCCATGCCATTCTTATGGGCCGAGGTGTACGCGCGAGCCATGGGAGTGCGATCGAAGCGGCATACTCCATAAAAAATGAACGAAATACGACGACGAGCGATATAAAGATATCTTTTTATTTTCCTCATTTTCTCTTTATGTGTCATTTGCATTACTAGAGCTAACGAAGCAAGAACCAAAATCCGAGGAGAAGCGCAAGACGACTCCCGCCCCTCAACAAAGGGCCCTTTAGGCCAACGAGCCCGCACGGCCCGCATCTGCAGCCGGAATCGAGTCCGCACGGTACCACGTGCGACCTTGCCCCCTGCTGTCTCTGAATACTTTCCGCGTCCCACCCAAAATTCATCGTATTCCGGAGGAACAGTGTCGATATCCCTGCACCTAAACCGCCTTCTGTTTTCGATTGCTACAGCGGCTCTTACGGCTGCGCTGCCGGTGGTCGCACAAACGTCCGCTGCACCCGCACCCGCGACGGATCAAGCTCCCGCTGCAACACCCGCAACGACCGCACAACCACCGGCGCCTGCCCCTATACCGGCTTCACAGGCCCCGGCTGCAACGCCGGCGGCCGCTGCCGAGCAGACGCCAGCCCCGCTTTCCACATTCGTTCTCACGGGTCCACTGCAATGGCTGCCGCCGGCGACCTTCGATGCCGGACCGTTGGGCAAGCTGTCCGTCAACGGCATCGTGACCGGTTATTCGGTGTTCCAGAACAATTACGTGGCGGGAGAAGACAGTGCGCAGGCCACTCTGAGCAACGGACAAATTTTCATCCAAAGGGCGGAAGGGAAGGTTCAGTACTACATCCAAGCCGGCGTCTACACCATGCCGACCCTCGGCGTGCCGTTTGTTAACGCTCAAAATACCGTGAACAATTTCTACGGGCCTGTTCCGGTCGCCTACCTGAAGTTGCAGGCAGCCAAAAACACGCAGTTCCTTATCGGCTCTCTTCCCACACTGATGGGCGCCGAGTCCACCTTCACGTACCAGAACTTCAACATCGAGCGGGGCATCGTTTGGAACCAGGAAAATGCCGTCAATCGCGGCATCCAGGTGAATCAAACGATCGGTAAATACCTCAGCGCTGCTTTCAGTTGGAACGACGGTTACTATTCCGACCGCTACTCGTGGCTGTCAGGCTCGGCGACCCTTACGAAGGGGCCTCATAGCCTGGTGTACGACGGGATGGGGAACCTTGGACAGACCGTCTATCAAACGGCGGCTACACCGGTGCAGAACAACGGCTACATGCACGCGGTGATCTATACGTACACCAAGGGCCGGTGGATCATTTCGCCGTATTTCCAGTACGGCAAGGTGCCAACCAACCTGAAGGTCGGCGTCCCCAAAGGCACATCCGCTACCGGCGGCGCGCTCAACGCCAGCTACGCCTTTAAAAGCGGATTCTCACTTCCGGCGCGCGTGGAATATCTTACGAGTTCGGGAAGCCCTAAAGATGGATCAGTGAACCTGTTGGGCTTTGGATCCGGCAGCGCAGGCACCACTTTCACCGCGACGCCAACCTACCAAAAAGGTGGAATTTATCTTCGCAGCGATCTCGCGTGGGTGCACGCAACGAACAACACACCGGGAGATGTCTTTGGAAAGGCGGGAACGAACGCGGACCAATTCAGGGGCGTACTGGAATTCGGCTTCATCTTTGGCAAGAACGTTTCCGAAAAATAGCCGAATCGAGGAGCTGGCTCCGAAGGGTTCCTAGCGTTCTTCGGTCCCAAGCGCCAACGAATACGAAATCGCGGGGCTGACCGAACGCACCGTCGGTTCCGCGATCCTGGCAGACGGGTTCCTTATGGCTGGAGTTTGGTTTCTTCATTTCATCTTTATCGAAGCGACTCTAGCCTTGCAGTTACCTAAAGAATCCGACCTGCATCAGCCCGCGTAGGAACATCGGAGACGGGCGAGCCAATCGAAATCCCCGGGAATCTCTCACCCGGAGAAGACTTACGAACTTCAAATTTCCAGGAGAATGCTCATGGCAGACCAAAAAGCACCGCAGATGCAGGCCACCCTCGGTCTCACCGGGCTGACCAGCAACGCAATGGCGCTCATCGCTCCCGGCGCCTTTCTATGGCTCACCTTCGCCATTCAAGCCGGCACCGGAGTCGCCGGCCAACCCTCAACCGCGCCCGCCATGTGGCTTGGCATCTTCGCCGCCCTGCTCCTGTGTCTGGCGACAGCCGTTGCCTACGCCGAAATTTCGAAGCTTTACCCCGGCACCGGCTCCAGCTACTACTACGCGGAACAGGCCATGCTGTCGAAGGACAAGGCCTTCAAGTATGCCCGCATCGCAAAATTTATTGTCGGCTGGGGCTCGCACCTTTACTACTGGGTTTATCCGGGTGTGATGGTGGCTGTCACCGGCGTCTTCTGTGGCTACATCGTTGGCTTCCTCTATCCCAATGTCATGAGCGGATCGAATCCAGGACCGGTGTTCATGGGACTGGTTGCGGTAGTCTTTTCATTCTTCGTCGCGTGGATCGCTTCCAAGGGCGCCGGCGCTTCGACAGCAGTGAACCTGGCGATCAATATTGTGCAGATCTCCGCGCTGATTGTCTTCAGCGTGCTGGCGCTCGGCTATCGCGTTAACCATCCCGCAGGTTCACCTGCGTTTAACTACGATGGACAAACTCTCTCGACGTACACGTATCAGTTCGCCACTGCCAAGGACGGCTCAACGGTTCGCGACGCGAGTGGAAACCCCCTGCCGTTGCTGGACAAGGCCGGCAAGCCGGTTCCGTTCACCATCGACTATACCGAGACAGACGCGAGCGGCAACTTCCTGGCCCACCCTAACGCCGCATCGGTGATCGCGCCGCACAAATTCAGTTACATGTTCATTCAGGCCACGGTTGCGATTCTGATCCTGGTCGGCTTCGAATCGGTGACTTCGATGGGAGGCGAAGCGAAGAACCCGACAAAACATATTCCCATTGCAGTCATTGCATCATTGCTGATTCAAGGTCTTGTCTGTTACTTGATCGAGTATTTTGCGGCCAACTACTTCCTCAACTCCGGCTACACCATGGCTAGCGCGACGGGCTCCGCTGCTCCCATCGGCGACATGATGATCATTGTCGGCGATGCACTGCTCGGACAGGGGCATGGCAAGTACTTCATGCTCGCCGAAGCGATCACCGTCTTCTTTGCCCTGATCGGCACCACGCTGAGTTGCATGAACACCGGCGCCCGCGTGACCTACGCCATGGGCAAGGACGACGAGGCTCCCGAACACTTCGGAATCCTGCATGCGGGGTCTCTGTCACCAAGGAGAGCCATCTGGACATTGGCCGTTATCTCCGCCGTAATCGGCGTTGTCGCAGTCTCCCTGGTCTTTGCCGATGCCACCGCGCCGACTGACGCGACTATCGCCGCCCTGCCACATGGGATATTCTCAAGCTTCGGGTATACGACGCACGACAAGTTGGCGGCACTGCCAAACTCGCTGCTGACGATCACGCTGACATCTAACTTCGGCACGTTCATTCTTTACGCGCTGAGCTGCTTCCTGTGCATCGTGGCGTATCACGAGCGGCCGGATCACAATTTTCTGGTGCACACGCTGATCCCTGGCTTCGGCCTGTTAGCCAACCTGGTGTGCATGGGCTTCTATGTGGCGGGCCCATTCTTCAACCTGGGCACAAAGATGGAACCACTCTGTGCGCTGGGAATCTCGTTGATCTGGGGATTGTATGGAGCCATTTACTTCCTCCGTTCATCCAAGGCAAAGGGAAAAACGGTTCTGCTCGAATCGAAAAACGTTCTCACCTAGCGGTTGAACCGACAGAAACCGAAACACAGACACTGGGTGGCATCTCCGAGGACTGCATCGACAAAGGCAACCACGGAATACCACCCAGTAGACTTTTCAAGTTCGTAGCTTAATGAACTTTAGAAATCCCCCGCGAAGTCGCGGAAGAACATTCAGGTGGCGTCGCTCATGTTAGAGGTACAGTTCGGCCAAGCCAGCGATCCGGGCAAGGTGCGAACCAATAACGAAGATTCGATGGGATCCTTCATTCCGTCTTCGCGCCAGCAGGCCCGCTCGCATGGTTTTCTTTTCACCGTGGCCGACGGAGTCGGTGGATTGGATCTGGGTGAGGTCGCTTCGTCCACGGCCGTTTCGGTAATCACCGAAGAGTTTGCAAAGGCGCAGTCGGGAGCGATGCTGATCAGCCTTCTGCCGAGGCTCATCCACTTTGCCAATTCTGCGGTGCATGATCGCGCCCTGACTCCGCAGTTTCGCGGCAAGAAGATGGCGACTACCGTGGTGGCGTGTGCCATGCGGCATGACCAGGCCATCGTTTCGCATGTGGGCGACTCGCGATGTTACCTGGTGCGCAATGGCAAGGCCAAGCAGATTACGCAGGATCATACCTGGGTGAATGAGCAAAGAAAACTTGGCCTGATTTCAGCGAGCGAGGTCGCCGAATCGGACGCACGCCATGTGTTGATTCGCTCGCTTGGGCCAGAGATGTTCGTTTCACCCGATACGACGGCGTTGACGCTGCAGCCCGGGGATCTCCTCGTGCTGTGCACCGACGGGCTGCACGACGAGATGAGCAGCACCATGATTGCCGAGATTGTGACCCAGCAAAAGAATATCGATGAGATTGCGCGCGAGCTGGTGGCGCGTGCTGTGGAGATCGATGGTAACGACAACACCACGGCACAAGTAATTCGTGTGCGGTCGGTGGAGCAGGTAGGCATGTATCGCGGCCGGCCCTATAGCTTGCCCTCTTAAGCCTCGCCAATCCGATATCGACCAGACAGGCCCTTTAAAGGTGTCACCCTGTAAAGTAGTGAACATATCCACGGAGTAATTAACGCACGATGGGTTTTCTCGACAGCGTCGAAGCTGGAACGCAGATCGACTCGTACCGCATTGACGCTCCCGTAGCGCGCAGCGGAATGGCCTCAATTTTTCGCGCCACCGACACGCGCGATAACCGGGTCGTGGCGCTGAAAATCCCCCACCCTGACATGGAAGCCGACCCGATTCTATTCGATCGGTTTCAACGCGAGGCCGGCATCGGCGAACGGCTGAATCATCCGGGAGTGATGCGGGTATTTGACGGCGAAAAACGCTCGCGCGTCTACATGGTGATGGAGTGGTGCGATGGCCGGCTGTTGCGCGAGATTCTAAGCGAAGGAAAAATGTCTCAGAACCGTGCGATCCGGACCGCGATCAGGGTGCTCGATGCTCTCGAGTACATTCACGAGAATGGCGTTGTCCACCGCGACCTGAAGCCGGAAAACATCATGGTAGACGCCGAAGACAACATCAAGCTCATCGATTTTGGAATTGCCGGCGATTCAGCTGCGCGGCGGCTCACTTACGCCAACTTTACGGCGACGCTCGGCACAGCCGACTACATCTCCCCGGAACAGGTGAAAGGCAAGCGCGGGGATGGGCGGTCGGATATTTATTCGATGGGAATCATCCTCTACGAGATGCTGACGGGCAAACAGCCATTCACAGGCGCCTCGCCGTTGGAAGTGATGAACGATCGGCTTCTGAACTATCCGACACCGCCGTCTGTGGTGGATCCGGCAATTTCAGCGCAGTTGCAGGAAGTGCTGTATCGCGCGCTCGAACGCGACCCGAAGAACCGCTATGCGCGTGCCAAGGATTTTGCACACGATTTGCAGCATCTGGATGAAGTCGGCGTGGAAGATCGGCCAGAAATCCACAACTGGAGCAAGCGCAAAGCTCAGCTCCCGCGGGCGATTTTGTACTATTCCGCGATTGCTCTCATCCCTGTTGTCATCCTTCTGCTGATGATGCTGATTGCCCACCGAAAGTAGAGCCGTTTGATCGAAAAATCCTCACGGATTCCTTATGACCGGGGCTCTACGATTTGAATGCAAACTCACATCTTTTCCGGTCGAAGGAGACCCATGGCAAAGTACAAACTTGAGTACATCTGGCTTGATGGCAAGAAGCCGATTCCTGAACTGCGCGGCAAGACCCAGATCAAGGAATTTGAGAAGCCGCCCACTCTCGCCGATCTGCCCCTGTGGGGATTTGACGGCAGCTCCACCATGCAGGCAGAGGGCAAAAGCTCGGACTGCATTTTGAAGCCTGTGGCTCTCTATCCGGATGGAAGCCGTAAAAGTGCTTACATTGTCCTGAGCGAAGTGATGCACCCCGACGGCACGCCGCACTCGTCCAATATGCGCGCCACGACCGAGGACGATCCCGACTTGTGGCTTGGTTTCGAGCAGGAGTACTTCCTCTACAAGGACGGGCGTCCGCTCGGATTCCCGGAAGAGGGCTATCCGGCGCCACAGGGGCCGTACTACTGCGGCGTTGGGTACAAATACATGGGCAGCATTGCGCGCTCCATCGTCGAAGAGCACCTCGAACTGTGCCTCTATGCGGGCATCAACCACGAAGGCATCAACGCCGAGGTGGCCAAGGGCCAGTGGGAGTTCCAGATCTTCGGCAAGGGATCGCATAAGGCAGCGGACGATGTCTGGACGGCGCGCTACCTGATGGCGCGGCTCTGCGAAAAGTACGAAGTGGACTTCATGCTGCACTGCAAGCCCATCAAGGGCGATTGGAACGGGTCCGGCATGCACACCAACTTCTCCACGAAGCAGCTGCGCGAAGTTGGCGGCAAGGAATACTTCGAAGCGCTGATGGCAGCATTTCAAAACAACATTTCGGCGCACATTGACGTGTACGGGCCGGACAATCATCTGCGCCTGACCGGCCACCACGAGACCCAGGCCATCGACAAGTTCAGCTACGGCCTGTCCGACCGCGGAGCGTCCATCCGGCTGCCCGTAAACTTCATCAAGAATGGTTACAAGGGATACCTTGAGGACCGTCGTCCGAACTCCGAGGCCGATCCGTACCAGATCGTTTCCCGGATTGTGAAGACGGTGAACAGCGTTCCGGTACCCACGCTGACCGTCGCCTGATCTTCTGTTGCACAAAGCCGGTGGCGGCGCTTCCGTCACCGGCTCAGCCCTTAAAGTTCTCACTGAATAGTTCAAATTTAGAGAAGCGAATCTTCCATTCCCGCAGGCTGGCGGAAGACGGGGGGCTGCTCTGCGGGCATCCGTCGATATCCCCTTTTGATTTCCACTCGACATGCTCCCGGCAACAATGGTTTATCCTGTCGGGTACTCCATTTAGCGCCGAAACAGAGGAGATGTATGTCGACTGAGTTGCGCAATTTTCTCGCCCTTTCGTACGAAGAGCTGGAAGAATTGAATCTGAAAGCCAAAGCGGATCGCATGAACCGTGTGGCGATCGAGGAGATTCGCGAAAAGCGGATTAAATACCTGACCGATGAAAAGCGGATCAAGGCCGCGACGGTTCTCTTCAGTGACTTGGAGGGCCGTCTGCATCTGCTTGACTATGACAAGAAGTTCCTTCTTGGCGCCTCTGAGAACCTGACATTCGATGGTTCGTCGATTCGCGGATTCACTGCGCAGAAGGAGAGCGATCTCCGCCTGGGCATTGACTGGAGCGCCTTTTACTGGGTGCCATCCGATGTATTCGGCACCGGAAAAGTGCTGGTGTTCGGAAATGTCATCGACAAAGACGGCTCACCCTATGCCGCGGATCTGCGTGGCGTACTCAAGAGCTACTCCGAAAGGCTCTTTAAGGAGAAGCAGTACACACTCAATGCCGCTACTGAGATTGAGGGCTTCTTGTTCGCGGGCCGCGACGCGGAGCAGAGATACCACGAGACCCGCAAGTTTGAGTTCATCAGCACGGGCGGCTACTATCACTCGCTGCCGCTCGATCCGCTGCGCCAGTTCATCGATACATCCGCCGAAGTGCAGCGCGCGATGGGCTTCCAGAACGAGAAAGACCACCCCGAGGTTGCGCCGAGCCAGTTTGAGATCAACTATGGCTACGCCGAGGTGGTTGCCGCGGCCGACCAGATACAGCTCTACAAGCTGCTGTGCCGGCAGATCGCCAGCAACATGGGCTACACGGCCAGCTTCCTGCCCAAGCCCGTGGTGGGCGTAAACGGCAGCGGCATGCACACCAATGTTTCTGTTTCGCAAGGCAAGACCAACTTGTTCTGGGACGAGAACGGTCTGGAGCAGTTGTCGAAGTTCGGCTGGGATTTCCTGGACCGCATTTTGACTCACGCCCTGGATCTGTGCCTGATCTTTAACTCGAGCGTGAACGCCTATCGGCGGCTTGATCCGCACTTCGAAGCGCCCAACCAGATTCGTGCTTCGGCAGTGGACCGCGGCGCAATGGTGCGGGTACCAATCGGCAACCATCGGTCGATGAGGACGGAAGTGCGCGCGGTGGCGCCGGATGCAAACCCCTACCTCGCGCTGTACGGCATTTTCAAGACGGGCATCGACGGGCAAATCTCCGCAGCCGGCAACCTGCGCGAGGGTGGCAAATACCTGCCGGACAATATTCAGGACGCGCTCCAGGATTTCATGGACTCGAAGTGGATCGGGGAGATTCTGGGCACGGATGTGCAGGGCCGCTATGGCGACCTGAAGCAGGCAGTCGCGAATCGCTCCCCTCGTGAACTGGGAACGATCGTGAAAGGCTCCGAGGTGCAGTTCCACCACGCTGTTTACAATCAGTCGCTTTGGAACCTATTTTAGGGCGCGATTGTTCGCACAGCGTTTCGGCGAAAAGCAAATTGGCGCAGCCTCGCTGGCTGCGCCAATCTGCTTTTGGAACCAGGATGGGCGCTACGCTTTGACGTTGGGCAGGAAGTACGCCTCAACGGCTCGCATGAGAGTCGCATGGTCGATCTTGGGGGGAATGCCCTCATAGCGCGCGGACCAGCAGATCTGATTCACGAGATCGCGCGGATAACAACCACGCAACTCCAATTTCAGCGAGTCGCGAATCAAAGCGATGAGTTCTCTAATCAGCGTGGGATCAGCGTCAATGTCACGATCCCTGGCGACACGGCGAAAGATTTCGCAGAACTGGTCGTCGTTGACCGCGCCAATGCGGATCTTGGTCTGGATGCGCCGCAGAAATGCCGAATCGAGCAAATCGGCCGGGTCGAGATTGGAAGCGAACACAACAAGCATTTCGAAAGGGATTTCGATTTTCCGTCCGCCCGCCAAGGTGAGGAACTCGATTCTGCGATCGAGGGGAACGACCCAGCGGTTCAGAAGCTCGTCGGGACGAATGCGTTGCCGTCCAAGGTCATCGATAATCAGGACGCCATTGTTCGACTTCATCTGCATGGGACCGACATAGAACTTGTTGATCGGGTTGAACTGGAGGTCAAGCATTTCGGCGGTCAATTCGCCACCGACCATCACCGTGGGACGATGGCAACGGACCCAGCGCAGATCGCGGTTGTCCGATTCGGACTCCCAGGTCCTTTTGTGAATTGCGGGATCGTAGAGCGTAATGATTTGGCCGTCGACTTCGATCGCATACGGAATCCAGATTGCATCTTCAGCGAGAACGCGCGACAAGGTCTCGGCAATCGCAGTTTTTCCGACGCCGGGAGGGCCGTAAAGGAAGATGGCAGAGCCGGAGTTGAGTGCGGTTCCAAACTGAGCCAGCGTTTTGCTGTCGATCACCATATGAGCGAAGGCGCGCTCGACGTCCGGCGGATGCACTTCGACGTTGCGGACACTCTGGCGGCGGACCTGCTCGACGTAGCTGGCCAATGAGACCGGCGCAGGACCGGCATACTGACTATGCGAGAGAAGCTCGAGCGCGCGTGACCTTCCCTGGGATGTGATCGCGATATAGGGAATGTTGCCCGTCATGCCGGTGACTTCGCAAAGCAGTTTCCCGCGCAGCCGGCTGAAGAGATCATTGGCGACATCGAAATTGAGCCGCATATGTTCGCCGAGATCGAGAACCGAGAACGGGCCTGAAGTGTAGAGCGATTTGAGAGCGATGTCTTCGAGGACCGATTCGCGAACGCCAACTTCCGGAATTGATCGGGGGCGATGGTCTGGGGTAGCGAGGTGTTCGGTCTTACGGAAGTCCTGGATGTTGAGAATGTCTTCCAATTTGCTGTCTCCGGTACAAGTGAATATACCCGGTTGTTTCGAGGCGGGCCATTGTTTTGTGCGCTATGAGCGGTACGAAAGAAAGGTACTCAAATCTCGATGGAAAGGTTTAAAAAAGATGTCTTTCGGGGAATTCGCGGTTGGGACGGGCGGATCACCCTGTGCGCAAGCGGAAGAATCTGTTCCCGGGAGGGCCTTGGAGGCCGCAGTATTCCTGCCCTGGCGGTGCCAGTGACTTTATGCACGGTCAGGTTCTTGGTATTCCTTGCGATAGGATGAGCCGTTGACGCGCCTGGAACGTGTATTGTGGTGTTTGTTATTTTTCGGGGCGCATTCTCTTTTTCTGGGCGACGCATCGCATCGGATCTCGAATGCGCTCATGAGGGGACGTATCGATGAGTGAATCAAAAGGGACCGGATTGACGTTTCGCAAAGATGCCGAGTTGGACCTTCTTTCGTTGGGTGCGCTGGTGCACCGCCTGGACCCAGGGATCATCCCGTTTCGGAAGGCGACGCAATGCGCGATTCATGTGAGCGGCGGTGAATTTAACGTGGCTGCGAATCTGTCTGACTGTTTCGGACTCAGGACCGGTATTGCTACCGCGATGGTGGATTATCCGCTGGGAGACTTGATTGCCGAACGGGTACGTGCGATGGGTGTGAGGCCTTTCTACAAACGCTTCGCCCACAATGGCGTCAACGGGCCCAATATGGCCGCGGTTTATAGCGACCGGGGTTTTGGCGTGCGCGCTCCAGTGGTCTTTTATAACCGGGCCAATGAAGCTGCCGCGGAATTGAAGCCTGGCGATTTTGATTGGAAAGCGATCTTTGCAAGCGGTGTCAAATGGGTTCACAGCGGAGGAATCTTTGCCGCGCTCTCGCCGACCACGGCAGAGCTCGCAGTGGAAGCGATGCGCGAGGCCAAGGCTGCCGGCGCAGTGACTTCCTTCGATCTCAACTTCCGGGAGAAGCTATGGAAGGTTTCCGGAGGCAATCAGCATGCGGTCGACGTGATCGGACGCATCGTCGAGAACGTAGACGTGCTGGTCGGCAACGAAGAAGATCTGCAGAAGGGATTGGGCATTGCAGGACCCGAAGTCGCCTCCAAATCGAAGCTCGACCCGCGGGTTTTCTTTGAAATGATCGAAAAGGTTGTGCACAAGCATCCGCACGTAAAGGTCGTCGCGACGACATTACGGGAAGTGCATTCGACCAGCCGCCATAGCTGGAGCGCCGTCGCCTGGATGAATGGCAAGACGTACACCGCGCCGACTGCGGAGCTGGACGTGTACGACCGGGTCGGCGGCGGGGATGGCTTTGCAGCAGGATTCTTCTATGGTCTGTTGACCGGTGAGACGCCGGAAGCAGCGGTAAGGCTTGGCTGGGCGCATGGCGCACTGCTCACCACATTTCCTGGCGATACGACGATGGCTACCTTGGAACAAGTGCGAGCGTTTGCACATGGAGGATCGGCGCGGATTCAGCGGTAAATGCGGCTACCTGGCG
This sequence comes from uncultured Acidobacteriaceae bacterium, assembly GCA_963745845.1. Classification (GTDB taxonomy): domain Bacteria; phylum Acidobacteriota; class Terriglobia; order Terriglobales; family Acidobacteriaceae; genus Telmatobacter. The sequence continues at coordinate 3,772,492 of CAVUZE010000008.1, forward strand.
GTCGCTGGCCGGACCGCCGCTTGTGAACGAAATCCCCTCCGGGTTCAAAGTTCGATTTTGACCGGCCACGTCTTCCATATATCGGAGCAGTAGTCGCGGATAGAACGGTCCGACGAAAACTTGCCGATCCGGGCGACATTGAGGATTGACATGCGGTTCCAATGGTCATGATCCCGGTAGGCTGCGCCCACGCGGTCCTGACATTCGATGTACGACTCGTAGTCGGCCAGTAACATGTAGTCGTCGTGCGTGAGCAACGACTCGACGAGTGGCTCAAAGAGCCTGCGGTCGCCGTGGGAAAATTCGCCGCCAGCAAGGGCATCGAGAATCTCACGCAGATTGGCGTTCGACTCGTAAAACGCCTGCGGATCGTAGCCTTCGGCCTTTTTCTGCTCCACTTCCTGCGCGGTTAGCCCGAAGAGGAAGAAATTATCGGCGCCGACTTCCTCGCGAATTTCGATGTTGGCGCCATCAAGCGTGCCAATGGTCAGGGCGCCGTTCATGGCGAACTTCATGTTGCCGGTGCCAGAAGCCTCCTTGCCCGCCAGAGAGATCTGCTCCGACAGGTCGGCTGCTGGATAGACCCGGTGCCCCAGCTTGACGTCGAAGTTGGGCAGAAAAACGATTTTGAGCCGGTCGCGGACAAGCGGGTCGCCGTGGATCACCGCGGCGACGGAATGGATGAGCTTGATGATGAGCTTGGCCATGTGGTAGCCCGGCGCAGCCTTCCCACCGAATACGAAGGTGCGAGGCTGAATATCGACATCGGGGTGGTGTTGAATGCGCTTGTAGAGTGTGAGAATGTGCAGAACCTTGAGGTGCTGGCGCTTGTATTCGTGCATGCGCTTGACAAGCACATCGAACATCGACTCAGGATCAATGACCATATTCAAGGTATCGTGAACGTAAGCCGCAAGGCATTGCTTGTTGTGTTGCTTGATTGCGCGCCACTCCTGCGCAAGCTCGGGATCGTCAATCATCGATTCGAGGCGGCGCAGCTTTTCGAGGTCATGGATCCAGCCATGGCCAAGCCGCGCAGTGAGCAAGCTGGCGAGGCGGGGATTGCTCAGAACCATCCACCGGCGCGGTGTCACGCCGTTGGTCTTGTTCGAGAACTTTTCCGGCGTCAGATCGTAAAAGTCGCTCAATACGTGGGTTTTCAGCAATTCGGTATGTAGCTCGGCAACTCCATTCACAGCATGGCTGCCCACCGTGGCGAGATGCGCCATGCGCACGTGGTGTTCACCACCTTCGTCAATCAACGAAAGCCTGCGCACGCGATCTTCGTCGCCCGGGAATTTGGCGCGCACGACGTCCAGGTGACGGCGGTTGATCTCATTGATGATCTCAAGGTGGCGCGGCAGCAACGAGCCAAAGAGGCCCAGCGGCCACTGCTCGAGCGCTTCCGGCAGAAGAGTATGGTTTGTGTACGAAAGAGCGTGGGTGGTCACATTCCACGCAGTGTCCCAGTCCATCGCGTTTTCGTCCACCAGCAGGCGCATCAACTCTGCCACCGCGATCGCCGGATGAGTGTCGTTCATTTGAATTGCGAACGAGCGATGCAGATCGGCCAGTGGACGGTCCGCGTGCTTCTGGATGTGGACAATGTGCTGCAGTGAGCAGGAGACGAAGAAGAACTGCTGTTCGAGGCGCAACTGCTTGCCCTGAATATCTTCATCGTTGGGATAGAGGATCTTCGAGATATTTTCAGAAGAGACTTTATCCGCGACGGCGCCGACGAAATCGCCCGTGTTGAAAGTGCCGAAATCGAAGGAATCGACGGCCTGCGCCGACCACAAGCGCATGGTGTTGGCGGTGTTGGTGCGGTAGCCAAGAATTGGTGTGTCGTTGGGGATGCCGCGCACGACCTTTTGCGGAATCCAGCGCACGCGAAAATGCCCCTCGGCGTCGGTGTAATTCTCTGTGCGGCCGCCCATCTTGACTTCGAATGCGTCCTCGGGCCGCTCCAGCGCCCAGGGATTGCCAAGCCGAAGCCACTTGTCGGTGGTCTCGACCTGCCAGCCGTCGCGAATCTCCTGATCGAAGATGCCGTATTCGTAGCGAATGCCATAGCCGATCGCCGGTATGTCCAGCGTGGCCATTGAATCCATGAAGCAGGAAGCCAGCCGCCCGAGTCCGCCATTCCCCAAGCCAGGCTCTTCCTCTTGCTCGATCAGCGTATGCAGGTCGAGACCCAGCTTGCGCATCGCTTCCTCGGCATCGTCGTAGATGCCGAGGTTGATGAGATTGTTGGCGAGATGGGGACCCGTCAGAAACTCGGCCGACAAATAGCACACTACGCGCACATCCTGCGCGCGGTAGTTGAGTACGGTTTGGATCCACCGCTCCACCAGACGATCGCGCACGGTATGCGCCAGGGCCATATAGAGGTTATTGATCGTCGCGCGCTCGCGAGACCGGCCTTGCACAAAGAACAGGTTGTCAAGGAACGACGATGCTAGGGCATCCACGCCAGGGGCGGTCCTCTGGCCTTTCAGAGACAACTCGGGATTCAGCTCAGGAATGGTATGAAGCGTCATAATCTACCTCGAAATCTCGCGCACGATTCGACCCGCGACAGGCCGTCGTTCAAACCATACGTCCAGCCGCATGCGTCCGCGTGAAAAGTGCGTCAAAACCATTCCACAGCCGGGAATCCCTCGCTGTGATGAACGCCGACCGCAGGCTCAACCCCGCGAGGGCATCCGTCTCGTAGAATCTCCGAGACAAAGCGGTCCCAGCGACGCAAGTTCGTCGCTGCGGAGCTTCGTTGTGGAAAGACCACATGACTGCATGGTTCCGGTCCTGGGCAATTCGAACCGCAAAGCACGGTTTGGGACTGCGCTATTCGCCCATCCGCTCCCGCGTCAGACGCATCAACGTCGCATGAGTCCCCACCGTCTCCGGTCCATCTCCGGCACTCTCTGGATGCAGCTGCGCATAGACTCCGTCCGCGCCCAGCGTCCATGCTTGTCTCCGGTCCCGCAAACAGATGTCCAAAAACTCCCAGAGCTTCGGCTTCGCGTTAACCGCACGCACCGGCGTCACCACTTCAATTCGCTTGGACAGATTCCGGAACATCCAGTCCGCCGAGCCGATGAAAAAATCCCCGTCGATGGGATTCTCGAATCCATTCGCGAAATGGAAAACGCGCGAATGCTCGAGAAACCGCCCGATAATCGAACGCACGCGGATGTTTTCTGTTCGTCCAGGGATTCCCGGACGGAGGCAGCAGAATCCGCGAACAATCAAATCGATGGGGACACCCGCTGCCGACGCTTCGCACAAAGCCTGGATCATTTCCGGGTCCTCGAGCTGATTCATCTTGGCAACGATCCTCGCCGGCTTTCCTTCTCTCCGATTGGCGATCTCCCGTTCAATGAGCGCCAGCAGCTTCGGACGCATCGTTGATGGCGCAACCAGCAGCGACGTGCATGCTGGAGCATGGGCATGGCCGGTGAGATAGTGGAACAGGTTTACCACGTCGCGCGTGAGCTGCTCGTCGATAGTCAGCAACCCCAAATCCGCGTAGAGACGCGCCGTCTTCACGTGATAATTGCCGGTCCCGATGTGAACGTAGCTGCGCAAGCCGCCGGCTTCCTTTCGAACGACCAGTGCGGTCTTCGCATGGGTCTTGAGTCCACTCACCCCAAACGTGACATGCGCCCCGACCCGCTCCAACTCCGCGGCCCAGTGCAGATTGCGCTCTTCGTCGAAACGCGCCTTGATCTCCATGACGCAGGCGACCTGTTTGCCATGTTCCGCGGCGCGGATCAGCGACTTCACGAATGGGGTGTCGTCGCCGATGCGGTAGGCCGTCATCTTGATCGCGACAGTCTCCGGATCGTCGGCAGCCGCGCTGATGAAGTGCTCGACTGAGGCGTCGAAGCTCTCGTAGGGATGATGCACCAGCACATCTCCCGCCTGAATCGCGGAGAAGATCGATACGCTGCCTAGAGAAGGTGGAACAAGCGGCGTCCAGGGCGCATCGCGGAGTTCGGGAATAGGCAGCCCCGCGATCTCAAACAACGTTGTGTAATCCACCTCTTCGTACAGGTCGTACACATCCGCGACCGAGAGTTCGAAGCGTTCGCGCAGCATATCCCGAATGCCGGCATCGGCTCCCGGCCCGAACTCCAGGCGCACCACGGGCTCGTAGCGCCGCTGACGGATTTGCTCCTGTACGAGGGCTCGAATCTCCGCCGACGGATCCTCTTCGAGGTCCACTTCCGCGTCCCTCGTGATGCGCACCACCGTCATTCCCGAAGTCGTCATGCCGCCATAGAGTTTCTCGATGTTTCCCTTGATGACTTCGTACAGCGGAACGAAAAGGCGTTGACCGGGATTGAGCTCCGCGGTGAGCGGGACCCACTGCCTGAGCCCCACTGGAATCTTCATCCGCGCCACCATGTGCTCGGCGCGCTCCGGATCCTGCAGGCGGAACGTCAGGGATGTGGATAGATTCGAAAGAAATGGAAATGGGTGCTCGGGGTTTATCACCAGCGGCGTCAGCGCCGGGGAAACATTGGTGTCGAAATACGCGGCAGCCTCCTGGCGCTGCGCATCTGTCAGATCGTCCCAGCGGCGCAGCAGGACTCCATGCTCTGCCAATCGCGGCTTGATCACATCGCGATAGCATTCGGACTGCCTCCGGAGCATCGGAAGCAGCTTCTCACGGAGCTTCAGCAACAGCGCGCTCTGTTCCGGAGTGCCCGCCTGCCGCAGTACGGCCATGCGCTTCATAAAAAACTCGTCGAGGTTCGACGTGAAGATGGCCAGGAACTTGGCCCGTTCCAGCAGTGGCGTGCGCTCATCCAGCGCCTCCGCCAGAACTCTCTCGTTGAAATCCAGCCAGCTCAGATCGCGGTCGATCCAGACTTCGGACAATTCCGCCGTGAGTGGTGCATTCAACACTCCGAGATCGCCAATCGACGCCAGGACACTCGTTGCCATTGATTTCGCTCCTGATTGGGGGTGGCGTTGGGTTTGGTGGAACGTGCCCCTTCGACGGGCCGCGGCATCACGCCTCTGATTCGCTCACGCCTCGTTGCAATTCTGTTCTCAAGGGAGGATTCACTGCGCGACGCACCACTTGTTCTACATCTTCCACTTTGTCCATCAGCAAACTCAGCCGGTGCGACAGCGACTGAATCTCCGACTCTGCACGCACGTTCACGTCAAAATCCAGCTCACTCCGCAGCCGATCTTTTTCGTCCTGCCGATTCTGGCTCATCATGATCACCGGCGCTTGGATCGCGGCCAGCATCGATAAGAACAGGTTCAGCAAGATGAACGGGTATGGGTCCCATGCCCGGCTTTGCAGAGCTACATTCAGTCCCGAATACACGACAAGCACGACCCCGAACAAAATGATGAAGGACCAGGAGCCGCCAAAACGCGCCACAGAATCCGCGATGCGCTCGCCAAACGTCGTTTGCTCATCGATTAATTCGTTGGGGTTGCGATTCGACCGGCTCTGCACCAGCTTCTGCGCTGCATGAAACTGCCGCGCCTGCATCGTGAGCATGTCCAAACCCGTCATTGGCCTGCGCTTGAGCAATTCCGCAATGTCATCGCGGCCAACCTCCAGGCAGACTGTCTCATCCGCAGCCATAGCCGACGTTTGGTGGTCCGTTTCCTGGAGCATGGACGCAAAGCCGAAGAAATCCCCATGCGCCGGCTCGTCGATCAATACTTCTTGCTGATCTTTGTCTGTAGTCGTCACGCGGACCGCACCCGACATCACGACATATCCGTGAATTGCCGGATCGCCGGCTTTGAAAATGCGCTGGCGCGCCTGAAAGTGTCTGACTTCTATCTGCGCCGCCAAAACCTGCGCCTCATCGTCGTCAAGAAGTTCAAACAGGGGAACGTGTCGGAGTTCATTGGGATCGCACGGCATCGCTGGCCTCGTCGTCGGCTCCGCATCGGGGACAACCGCAGTCTTTTTCGAGCGACGATACCAGATGGGGGCAACCTTCAGTAACCGCGCCAATGATAATTTTCACGTTACAGCTCGATGAATTTGAATAGGTGTCGAAGAGTCAGCTCTTCCAGTATCCCGAGCGCCTATTTTGTCTGGGCAATCGCCGACTTCGATTCCGCCAGGGCGGCTTTATTCGCAATGAGATGAAAACCCGCGAGCTGTGCCTGTTTTCGGACGTCCCGCAGCACGGGGAGACCCGCTGCAACCCTTCCCGACCCTAGGTCTGCTTCACCCAGAGCTAGCTGCGCTTCCAGTTGATACCCAACATATCCGGATTTTCCTGCGGCTGCGATTGTCTCTGCAAGAATCCGCAGCGCGTCTTCCGGCTTCCCCGCAGCGGCCAGCACATTGGCTCCCCCAATCGCCGCTCTCAGCCGAACCGAGACGTCCTGGCTCTGGGCAAGCAGATTGCGAGCCGCAGAAGATTCCTTTTCTGCATCCGCTGCCTTTCCCTGAATAAGAAAAACGCGGGCCAGCAAAGTGTCGGCGAGAATCTCGTCATCCCCCAATCCCTCTTTGCGGAATTCTTCTCTCACCTGGGTCAGCGTGTTCCCGGCTTCGCCTGCGTGCCCCTCTTCAATCTCGACGAGGGCCAATGCCATCTTGGTTTCGGCGACATTCCCCTTCTCCCCCATCTGGGTTCGCAGTGCGATCGATTCGTTGTACTTCTCACGGGCTGCAGTCAAGTCGCCTTCCGCCGTTGAAACATCTCCAAGGCTGAACAGGGCGTACGCGACACCGCTTTGATCGCCGATCTGTTTCGACAGGTCTTCGGCCAGCTGGTACATCTTGCGCGCGCCTTTCAAGTCACCCTGCCAGCGGAGGACTTCTCCCAGGTTGTAAAGTGCGGTGCTGGTCCTCTCCTGATCGCCGATCTCCCGCGAAGCCGCGAGTCCCTCCTCCAACAACTTTTTGCCTTGTCTTAGGTCGCCTTGCTGAAGGGTTCGAGCAGCGATGCTTCCGAGGACGGCCGCCGCGCTGTGCTTGTCTCCGACCTGCCGGAACATGAGCAGGGCTTCGTTCAGCATCTTGACGGAGCCCGATAAATCTCCTTGTTCGCCCATTGCGTTGGCGAGATTATTGAGCGTGGTCGCCGTGCCGCGCACATCCCCGGTTTCGCGTTGTATTTCCAATGCGCTGTTGTAAGTTTTGACTGCTTCAGGAAAGTTGCCCTGGTCAAAGTAAACGATCCCGGTAATCGAGAGCGCTTTCGCCACCTCTACGCGCTCCCCTGCTGCATCGGCAATGCGCGCTGAATCATCCGCGCCGCGGAGTGCGTCATCCAACTTCCCTTGTTTTTCGAAGGTACGCGCTTCCTGCGCAAGAGAGCGCGCCAAGAGCAGCGTTTCGCCGAGCGTTCGCGCGCGGTTCGCAGCAGCTTCGGCGGCGGTTTGTTCTTCCTTGTACGCGCCCTTCACGTCGAAAACATCGGCCTGCTCCAGGTCGATGCGAGGGTCGTCGCGATCGGGAGCACGCAGCTTTCGCAATGCGGCAAGCGTGGCCAGGGCCTCATCGACCGTTCGAGCACGTTTTTGCGCGTTCGCCAAACGTAAACCGTATTCGATGTTATCGGGGAAGAACTCAAACAGCGACCGGTAGATGTCGACCGCCTTGTCCCATTTGCGGTTCAGCTCCCAATCTCTGCCTTCGATCCACAGGCGTTCTTCGCGCGAGAGTCCGGATGAAAGTTCGCGCGCCTTCTTCGATTCTTCTTGTGCTTTCAGGTCATACCCCATCGCGGCCCACGTATCCGCAAGGGCAGAGTGTCCGAGAGCAAAATTGGGATCGGCAGACACGGCGCTCTCCAAGAGACCCCGTGCAGCGATTACATCCGCGACGCGGAACTTCGCTAAGCCTTCAGAATAGAGCCGAACCGCTTCGGAATTGGATGGCAGAGAAGCCCGCACCAGCGCTGCCTCTCCAGGCGTTATTTCACCCACTCCCAGCTTCTGCCGCAGATCCGTTCCGGCTCGAGTCACAAGATTATCCAGATCGTTTTCGCTTCCCTTTTCGGAGACAGTTGCCTCGATCTCACCGGTCGTCGCATCCTGCAGCCAGAGGTCAATTCGAATTTGTCCCTCCGACTTGCTGCCCTGATCAAGATAGGACCCCAAGACTACAAAATCACTTCCCAGATACTTGCGAAGTTGGTCCAGAGTGTCGCGAGCGAGAGTCTGCATGCCGGTCAGTTTAAGGTCCGCGCTTGCACGTGCAATGTTCTCGCCGGGGATGGTTCGCAGCTTGCCCCCTGCTGCCAATTCCGCAGACAGCATTTCGGGCAGCGCTGTCGATACCCACTCTTTATTGGCCCAACCCGAGAGATTGCGGAGAGGCAACACCGCAACCGATCTCCTGAATGCAATCGGCCGCGAAGTGGCTGTTGTATCGGTGACGGCAGGAGATTGGTGACGAAACCTGGGAATCAGGAACACGCCTGCCAGGATCACGAGGATCAAGGCGAGGGACCCGAGCAGCACACCGGGCGCAAAGCTCCAGCTTCCCTGGCGCCGACTCTCGCCTCGGAGTGCCTCGGCCACTTCCTCTCCGCTTTGAAAGCGTGCCTTCGGATCGCGCGCCAGACACTTCAGGATCACCGTCTCCAGACGCCGGTCAAGGTCCGGAACCAATCGGTGCGGCGGAGCCGGGTTTTCCCTGAGCCGCTGGACGGCCATCGACAGAGGCGTAGAGCCTTCAAACGGCCGCGTTCCCGTAACCATCTGATACAGGACCAGGCCCAGCGAGTAGACATCGGAGGCCGGCGTCAGTTCCTTGCCTTCGACCTGTTCCGGCGACATGTAAGCCGGCGTTCCCAGCACTTCCCCTGTGCCCGTGACCGAAAGAGATGTGCTGAGGTCGTGACTTGAGCGAAGGGCAAGACCGAAATCGGTGATAACCACCCGCATGCCCCGCGCGCGGGAAACCAGGTGCACGTTGCCCGGCTTGAAATCGCGGTGCACAATGCCGGCCGTGTGAGCGGCTCCAAGGCCCGCTGCCATCTGCAGCGCGATGGGCAGCGCATCCTCTGCGCGCTGACGTGCGGTGCGTTTGAGAAATTCGGCTAAAGTTTCGCCTTCCAGCAATTCCATGGCGACAAAGACGACTGCGTCCTTGCCCAGGGGGCCCTCGTGGCTCCGTGAATGCCAGAACAACTCGTAAATCCGGCAGACATTCGGATGGGTGACCTGACGTGCCAGGTGAACCTCCCGCTTGAATCGCTCCAGTGATTTTTCGTCGTGAAGCAATTCACCGCGAATCGACTTCAACGCCACCCGCTCGTGCAGTTCGAGATCTTCGGCTTCATATACCTCGCCCATGCCGCCACGCGCCAGAAAACGGAGGATGCGGAATCGCGCAGCAACTACGTCGCCCGCAGCGAATGACTGGCCTGGTTCAGGCTCCGCCGGCGAAGGGGAAAGCGGGAAGACGCGATCGGAAAGAAAACCGCCGCTTTCGAAGTGGTGTGCGAGCAAACGCTCCACTTCGCTCCGCACCTCGGAATCGCTTTCGGCTACCGCAATGTAGGAACGCCGTTCGGCAGGCGTCTTTTCGAGCGCGCTCCCGAACAGCGTCTTTACCTTCTCCCACTGCTGCGGCGTCAATTCCATAGAGATCTTCGGAATCGTGATCGGTTTTCGAGGACAACTTCTTTTGAGTTGTGTGACCCCGCCTGCTCGGCTTTGTCGCGTTACCAGGTGAAGGCTGAAATCAATCCTCAGCCAACCCCACAATCCACCGAGGAGACACCCATGAAAAGCCTGAAGAATTCCCCATCCCAGACTGCAGCGTGCTCCACACGCCGCACGCACCGCAACCTGTTCATCGCGGCGATTCTCTCGCTCCTGATCGCTCCCTTTGCGCAGTTGAAGTCGGAGGCTCAGGTGCTCGCACCTGCTCCCGTCTATGTCCAACTCAACGCGGTGCAGCTGGACCAGCTCGTGGCGCCCATCGCTCTCGATCCTGACCCGCTGGTGGCTCAGATTCTAACCGGGTCCACATTCCCCGACCAAGTAAATGACGCAGACAACTGGCTGGACCAGAACATGAACCTCGGCCCCGACCAGCGCGCCGCCCAAGCCAACAACATGTCCTGGGACGCGTCGATCAAGGGTCTGATTGCATTTCCCGCCGTTCTCGACAGCATGGAGAAGAACATCGACTGGACGAAGCAACTCGGGAACGCTTACTTCAACCAGCCCGGCGACGTGATGAATGCCATCCAGGCCATGCGTTTGCAGGCTCAGCAAGCACACTTTCTCGTCACCACGGTACAGGAGAATGTTGTCGTCGAATCTGGCGTCATCGAGATTCTGCCCGTCAACCCGGCCGTCGTCTTTGTCCCCTACTACAATCCGTGGCACATCTGGGGCGCACTGTTCGTCTCATACCCCGGCTACGTTGTGCTGCCTCCTCCGGTCGGTGTGGTTCTCACCTCCGCAGTCGCCTTTGAACCGGCGATCAATGTCGGAGTCTACAGCCAATTTGGTTGGGGCTTCAGTGCCTGGTCGGCTTCCTGGGGCACCGGCACTGTGCAATGCGGCAACAGCACGTACATCTCCCACAGCCGCAGCGTAATCAACCACGGCAACTTCGGTGCCCACGACAGCGCTGCCTTCGAGCACGGCGGTCGCGGCGTACCAAACGGCTTCCGCGCTTCCGCGCACGCCGGTTCGGCCCACTCGGCTTCGGTCTCGAGGAACACCTCGGTTCGGAAGAACGCAACGATCAACAAGTCGAAGTCAGTTGCCAGCTCGCACTCTATCGCGTCGAGCCACACTTCGTCGTCGAGCCGCAACGCCGGTGCCCATACCACTGGCCGCTCGCCTTCGACGGCTCGCAACACGGCCCACAACACGGTTCACAACCCGGCAGCCGGCCACACCGGCTCCTCACTCAGCCGTACTGGGGGCCGCGGCCCATCAACCAGCCACAGCCCCAATAGCGCTCGTTCCGGATCGTATGGCCGCACATCCATGGGTCGTACGGCTTCGACCAACCGTTCGCCTGGCGCCAGCCACTCGCTCGGCGGAGGGCGGTCCATGTCCGCCAACCGCAACTCGTTCGGGGCAAGCCGCTCGACGGGCGCCAACCGCTCCCTCGGCGCCAGCCGTTCGACAAACCAGGCTCGTTCCTTCGGCGGAAATCGCGCCATGGGTTCCGGCGCAGGCCGTTCTCTGGGTGCAGGCCGCTCGATGGGCACTGGGCGCTCCATGGGTGCGAGCCGGCCGATGAGCCGTCCTGCTTCGATGGGCGGTTTCGGCGGCAACCGGTCTTCCTTCGGTGGTGGCAACCGGTCGATGAGCCGTCCAGCTTCGATCGGCCGCTCCGGCGGTTTCGGCGGCGGCGGCGCTCGGATGGCCGGAGGCCGCAGACGGTAATGTCCCTTCCCCAGCCTTGAGACGCGGCATCCTCTGCAACAACCCTTGCGAGCCTGCCGCGCCTCAATCCTCAACTGCGACAGCCAATTCATTCCGAATTCATCGAGAGGAGAACGGCCATGATGATCAGCAAAGGTTTGATCGCCAGCAAATTGATTGCCAGCAAGGGTTTGATCGCTTTCGTGCTCGGATCTGCGTTTGTTTCGTCGGCGATTGTGTACCAGGGAATCAGCAACCGCCATCAAGAAGCGGCAGCCGCCAGCAAGCCGCCGGCAGAACAGCAACCGTCGAACCCGAAGCCGGATGCGGGAACCCCGGCACCCGATGCCGGCCAGGCCAACAACGCGAACGACCCGAACGCGCAGCAGCCCGCCAATGGCACCACCGACGCGAATGCGCAGAATCAGGATGGATCTGCCGGCCAGAGCGCCGCGGCCGCTCAGGACGCCTCCAATGGGACAAACGATCAGACAGCAACGGACGCGTCCGTTCAGGGAACAGCGACCGTTGGCGTAGCTCAGCCATTGGCAGCCGTCACGGTCGTTCAGCCTCCCGCAGTCGTAGCAGTCGTTCGGCCCCCGGTGGCGGTAGTCGTTGTTCGGCGGCATCCCGTAACGATCTACACACGCGTGGTGCCGGTGCACAGAGTAGTCACCGTGCACGTGCACGAGTGGGCAGTTCGATAAATAGCCACCGATTCATTCCAAATTCATAGGAGAGGAGCACGGCCATGATGTTCAGCAAAGGTTTGACCGCCAGCAGATTGATCGCCAACAAAGGTTCGATCGCTTTCGTTCTCGGATCTGCGTTGGTTTCGTCGGCGATTGTTTACAACGGAATCGCCAACCGCCATCACGAAGTGGCAGCCGCCACCAGCCAGTCGGCAGAGCAGCAACCGGCAGTCCCGAAGCCGCATGCGGGAACCCCGGCGACCGATGCTGAGCAGGCCGATCGCCAGGACGATCCGAACGCGCAGCAATCCGCCGATGGATCGACCGACCCCAATGGGCAACAGAATCAGGATCAGTCCGCAGATCAGAACGCCGCGAACGATCAGAACCAAACTGGGTTGGCTGACGGCTCCAACGATCAAGGGTCAGCCCCCGCGCCCGATCAGGGAGTTCAGGAAGCACTGGTTCGGCACCAGCAGGTAGCGGCCTACACAGCTCGTCTTGTGCGGTTGCGGAAAGCAGCCAGTTTACACGTGCTTCGCGTTGTTCCTGGTGCGCCGGTGACCACAACGTCTTACATGGCTCCCGCGGTCATAGCGTCGCCCGCGATCTTCCTCCCGACAGGGACACAGCTCACGGTGCGTCTCACCGAGGCGCTTGGCTCGAGCATCAGCCAGCCCGACCAGGCCTTCTCGGCAACGCTGGATCGCGATATCGACTTCGGCGGCAAGACCATTATTCCGGCCGGTGCATCGGTGCAGGGAAAAGTCGTTGCGGCCCGTCCCACAGGGGCGCTTGCCGGAGAAGCCAATCTGCAACTCGAGGTCACTTCACTCAGCGTCGACAATCAACACTTCCACGTTCAGACCATGGTCCGCAGCTTTGGTCCGACCATCCAGGCCAAAACCAAGTTCCGCCGTTTCATGAAGGGTCTTGCGAAACGGGTTGAAGGCAAAGAGACAGAAGTCCTGCTCGACGAGCAGACAGCGTATACGTTCTCACTGGCCAAGCCACTGCAGGTTCAGTAGCCGTTATGAGCGGTCTTCGCCGAGAAGTGCAGACCGCTCTCCCGCTCTCCGCTCGCCATCGGAGCGCGCGTCAGGTGCCTCAAGCCGGTGCCGCGTCGATCCCATGGCGCTGCTTGAGATCGGCGGTCAGCCACGCCTTCGCGACGCTCCACTCCCGCTTCACAGTCTTCGGTGAAACGCCCAGCACATCGGCCGCTTCTTCCACGCTCAGGCCGCCGAAGAAGCGCAACTCCACAACACGTGCCTGTCTTGGATCAATCTTTGCGAGCGCCTCCAACGAATCATTTACCGCCAGCACTTCATCTGCCTGACGCTCGGCAAACACGAATACCTCGTCCAGAGGCACCTTGACCTGCTCCCCGCCCCGTTTCTGCCGAGAATGTCCCCGCGCATGATCGACGAGGATGCGTCGCATTAACTGCGCGGCGACTCCGAAAAAATGAGCGCGGCTCTGCCAATCCACTGACCGCTGCTCCACCAATTTGAGGTACGCCTCATGCACCAGCGCCGTTGCCTGCAGGGTGTGGTCGGTCCGCTCCCGCCGCATGTAGCTGCCCGCCAGCCTGCGTAATTCGGCATACACAACGGGGATAAGCTTTGATGCGGCGTCCTTGTCTCCGCGCGTCAACGCGGACAACAGCAGCGTCACATCCTGATTCTCACTCATAGAGGAGAGCCAGTTTACGCTCGATCGGTCGTCGCGGGAAAGGGAACTTTTTAGAACTGCCGGGATCGAGTTTTCGCGGCCTCAAAATGGCAGGTGTCTCGAGCACAGGACCGGCTATCGCATCAACGACCATGTCGGCGGAAAAGCAAATCTGGGAATCTCCGGCCGCGGCCCTCGCGAGCACTCGCTCGCATGACCTGTTATCGTCGTGTGGCGTTTGGGGGCGAGAGTCTGGTTAGACGCTCCATCTCGCTCAGCAACCATGGTCCCGGTTCAAACTGATTTTGACGCGCATGGAAGGTCCCAAGAGACTGCAGGCGAAAATGCAAAGTGTACGAGTCAAACGAGCGGCGAAGGACGCGGCCACAGGCATTACAAAGCATGAGCTGATCGTCTTCCTGCATTCTTGAGGCGGTCAGGATCAGCGGCGTGAGCTTCAATTCAGAGGGACCCACCCGGCGAAGGCCCTCCCCCGACCGACACCCAGCGGGGCATTCATTCTCACTCATTCCGGCTCCATCGGCTTAATGTTGCGGCAGCACGAGTTATGAGCACGAATGTCTGTGTATTCGATGACGGACACCGCATCCCAAGTCGCCCCTGGAAGAAAACCGCTCAACTCACTATCCGTCGTCGTGGGGAGAACAGCCTAAGCTGCTCTCGAAACCGACGTGTGGGGGAGGGCAATTGCGCGGGTGTGACAACAAACTACCAGTGCTATCATGAGGGCTCAATTCACGCCGAAAAAGGGACATGTGGTGTCGCATGAGGGACAAATAGGGTCAGGGCCCTAACGTGTAGCTCTTTATGCATTTACCGCGCGCAAATACCGAGGAAACCTTCCCAACTGCTGGTCGGGGTACCCGACTGGTTGGGTGGAAGGACATTGCCGCGTATCTTGGCAAGACGGACCGAACGGTCAAGCGCTGGGGAAGGGACCGCGGCCTCCCTGTCCACCGGGTGCCTGGAACGGCGAAGACATCGGTATACGCGTACTCGAACGAACTTGACCGCTGGCTCGAGAACACGGACGGCGCAACCGAAGATCGGACTGAGGAGCCGGTTCAGTCGCTGACTCCCCCAGAACCGATCCCTGACCCTATCTTCCCTCTGAGAGCTCCCGTCACGGCGCCGCCGACGACCCGCCCGCCGTCGCTTTTGCGGCGAAAATGGCTGCTCGCGGGCCTGGCTCTTCTTCTTGCAGCTGCCACCTTGGATATCGCGGTCCGTTTGCGGGCCGTACCTCTTGCCGTGGCCTTGCGCGGCCTTCTGGGGGGCCATGCGAAAGCGAATGCGCCTCTGGCCGTTTCGGAAGCAGAGCGGCGCGCGGCGAGTGACTTCTATCTTCGCGGCCGCTATGAATGGAATCAGCGAACGCCGGCGAGCTTGCATCGCGCCCTTGACCTGTTCACGCAAGCCATCGTCCACAATCCCGGCGATGCACGTGCCTACGCGGGCTTGGCGGATACATACGACCTGCTGCGGGAGTATTCAACCGATGCCGACAGCGATGCGTTCCCACGCGCGATCGCTGCCGCGAAGAAGGCGGTGGCACTCGACGATTCCCTGGCTGAGGCTCATCGAGCCCTCGCGTTTGCTGAAATGTACGGCGTGTGGGATTTTGCGGGTGCGGAAGCCGAATTCCGCCGTGCCATTGCACTCGACCCGAAAGACCCGCAGGCGCGCCGCTGGTTTGCAAATGCACTGAGCGTCGGCGGTCGATATCCGGAGGCCCTGGCGCAGATGGATAAGGCGCAGGAACTCGATCCCACCTCGCATGCCACGATGGCCGATAAAGGCTGGTTGCTTTACAACGCGGGCCGCGCGCACGAGGGGATCGAACTACTCAAAGAAGTCGAGCACTCGGCTCCGGAATTTTATTCGCCGCACTCCTATCTGATGCAGATCGCTCTCGATTTGCGCGACTACCCATCTTTTCTTTCCGAAGGGCAGCTTACCGCCCAATCCAGCGGCGATGCTGCGCTCCTCGACACCATCGCATCGTCCCGTGCTGGCTACAAGCGAGACGGCGAGCGCGGCTTGTTGCAGGCCCTCTACACGAAAGAGAAGCAATATTACGCGATGGGTAAGGCACACGCGCCTCTGCTGGCGAGAGTCTGTCTGATGAAGGCGAAAACAGGGGAAGCGCTCGATGTCATGGAGGAAGCCTTCGCACGTAAAGATATCGAAGTACTCGCCTTCCTGTCTCAGACCGATTTACTCACCCTGAAAGACGATCCCCGTTATCAAGCCCTCGCCCGCAAGATCGACTTTCCACGAGCCCCGTCGTTGGACGCCGGTCCGCCAAAGAGCTTTTGAGCTTCATCGAAGAACTCGAAGGCCTGTCTGAGCAAGGGCAAGCACTGAACATTCGGCTCCAAGGAATGACCTGATCTCGTGAAGATATCGATGAAGTACTAACTTCCGGTTTGCATGTCTGCCAAGCGGACAGAAACACATCCAGCTCGACGATGAGAACCTTGAGTCGAGAAACTTGGGTCGCTTGCAGTTCTCCATGAATGCCACTCAGCGAATGCGAGTCTGCGCATCCTGCGCGACCTGATTGCGATTGCATGTTCGTGGCTTTTGCCGTCCGCTTCAATCCTGGCTTAGACCTGATGAACCACGGCTCGCATAAGGATTTCTGGCGCCCAAGCAAGCGGAACCTAGGTTTGTGCACGGGCAATACCGACAGTTTCTTCAATCAGAGGATGAATCCTACCAGGCCTTCAATGAATCTTACTAGAGTCGTGGGGAGTAAAGATGGCTGTTGATTTGACGATAATCTGCGTTGCTGTTCTGGTAGCGACTGCGCTCGTGAAACGCATTGGAGATCAACGTGAATTGGAGCGGCATACCATCACGCCGGAAGAGCTTCATGCATTGTTGGCCTCAAATCGTGATGTGGTCGTCGTTGATGTTCGGCAGCCCCTCGACTTATTGGGCGATTCCGTGATCATCCGGGGAGCAGTATGGTTTCCTCCTCGGCAAGTGCTTAATGATCCGTCCCTCCTTCCGGAAAGAAGAGATTTGGTCGTTTATTGTACGTGCCCGAGCGATAGGACCAGTCTTGCTGTTTTGCAGCAATCTCTCGCGATGGGATTCTCACGAGTCAAATTCCTGAAGGGCGGCTTGGACGGTTGGCGAGCAAAAGGCTATCCGGTTGAACCTTACGAGAAGTCCTTCCATCTTGACTCGGATCGGAACAACGATTTGGCAGTTGCGAGTTAGTGGACTTCTCTCGACGCACTCTTAAGTATCATCGGTGAGCGGGCTCATCTGGAGGGACAATCGAGCAGGCGGGAGAGAGCCTGCTCGACCTTCAATGGGCGGGCAGAGGCTATTTGGTCGAGATGATTGGATTGGGCGGCGCTGATGTAACTTCTGAGTGCTCGAACTCGTAATCGCCGTAATCGATCGTGAGGGTAGCTGTTCCGCCAAACCTGATCTTAGATTCGCTTACATTCCGTTGCGGCAGCCAGAAATCTCCCACTTTCGAGTAGACGTGATGAATCTCGGTGCTCCGAATCCAGAAGGATGGATTTTGCGCCGGCTGTGCCTCGACTCTCACAACCGCGAAATCCGTTGCATCCACCCAGATCCTGCCGCGGTACAGAAGCTTCTGATCGATCTTCGGGTCGACCTGCAGTATGAAAAGTTGCCGGCCTTTTTCGTTAGTGTTCCCAATCAGCGCAAATCTGTAATTCTGTGGCGTCAGCCCAGTCGCATTTTTGTGCTGGGTTGCTTCCTGCTCGCTCTCGAGCAGTTTTTTCAGCACGTGATCGAGGAGCACATGTGAGCCGGACTGCGCCGTGATATGAAACGTCCTCGATGCCGAACCATGATCCAGAACTTCGACATCCATTTCCGCTTCCATGGTGCGACCGAAACCATGGAACTGGATGTGGTAATGGCGTTTTGACGTGCAGTCCGGCAGCCTGTCCGCTCGATCCTTGTTGTTCTCCACCAGCCGCTGCACAATCGAGGCGGCCGCAGTTCCCTCGCCCGCTGGCGAAATGGCGGGAGAGTCGCTCGCGTTCGCGGAGATCGCGCTGACAAGCAGAATTGCGCAGCCCGCCAAAACCGACCCACCCGTTCGCCATCCACACTGAGACGCCGAGCGCCTCGCGCGCCAATTAATCGCCGGCAATCGCCAATTCATAGCTATCCTGGTCTTTGTCTCGTAGGGCATTTTCAAATTTGGCGAGTTCACTCTCGATGTCCATCTCCTTGCGCTTCCGTTCGATGATGTCGTCGCGGTAGCGGCGCAGGAAATAGTCGATCGTCTCCACGCGAATGCGAATCGAACCCGAGGGTTTGTTTTCGTCCAGGTCCTTGAAAGAGAAGTACGGGGTGCCGGACCGCTCGATGATGCCTTCGATTACACCATAGATCGGCGCATCATGGCCACACTTGAAGCTTGACACCTCGAGCGCAACCAGATTCGGATGTCGCGCGGTAAACTTCGCCGCCCATACCTTGTGGTTCGTGCTGGTGGAATAGCGATTCTTCCACACATCGCTGATGTCCAGCGGATGCGTAATCATGCCGGCGCGCACCTCATCTCCGAACAGACGCTCCAGCAGATCTTCGTCAAGCGGAAGTGTGCTCTGCGAAAACACCGGATAACCCAGCTTCTGGAATTCTTCCATGATTTCATGGTTCAGGCCTGGATCGTGATGATAAACGCGGCCCAGCATGACGATGCCGATTCGATCTTCGCGCTCCAGTTGATCCAGCGTCTCGCGTGCCTGGCGGCGAATCTCATTTTCGCAATCCGTGAGCGCCCGGAAGCCGGCCTCGATGGCCCGGTCGTTCTCTTCACGCGACAGGCCCAGCATCGGCGCCCATGCCCTGTACATCTGCTCCGCGCAGATTTTCCGGTCCTGCAGATTCAGAATCGGGTCGATGTAGGTGATTCCGTTTTCCGCAAATAAATCACTCTCCTTGGTGAACGCGGCCTTCACCGCATTTGGCGTAGCGGTTACCGTGGGGCATGCATTCGAGCCGGTGAGATTCACCAGCGGCGAATGCAGCACATCGTACATTGGGAACCAAATAGCATTCAGCGGCTTTTTGGTGTGCTTCACGGCTAGCAGATTGTAGACGTGCGCGATTCCGATCTTCGACGGATAACAGGGGTCAACAGCGCCGCGGCTGGCCCCGGCACGATAGAGATCCGGAGTAGTGTAGTCGGAGTAGACGATGTTCTCAGCCTGCATACCCAGACTTGCAAAATACGCGTTGAAGAGCGGCGCATAAGTGTAGGTGTTGAGCAGGCGCGGAATGCCGACACGGAAATCCTTTCGGCGCCCCATGAGTGCTGCCCGATCCTTGACGGCCTTCGAGACAAATAGTCCCCTGGTGCTCGGAAGCGGATCGGCGACAAGACCCACTTCGCGATGGCGGAAGACATCGCGCGCGGCAATGTCGACAAAGTTCGGGTTCGCGGCCTTGATCTTGTCAATGTCCGCCTTGATCCCTTTCATGTCGTTCAGGTCTTCTACCGCCCCCTTTTCGCAGGTAGCGATGATCAGGCGCTGCTCGCCTACGCGGAGCGGAACCTTGGTCTTGCGGGGCTGGAATTCTCCTGTGGGTTTGAGAACCTCTATCGGCTTTTTCGCCCCAGAGGCTGCCTGAATCTGGATCAACGGCTCAACCTTGGCGCGGAGTGATGTGCTCGATGTGGAGCTGCATCCGCATCCTCCCCCTGCGTGATCGTGAGAATGGCCAGTGCTGCACGAAGAGCCGTGGGAGGCCGTGGGGAGATTTGCCTGAATCTGGGCAAGACTCGGAAGACTGGGACTGGGAAGAGGGCTGGGAAGATTGCCGACCACTGCGGCCACTTCTTCATCTGTCGCCGCGCGGTCCTCGGCCGGATGAGCCACGACCAACTCCTGCGATGCCGCGCCGCTCACGTCCACGTCGATAAAAGTGCGCAGGCAGTTGTTCTTGCAGAAGTAGCAGCGCGTATCTTCATTGCGCGTGGTGCGATAGCGGATCGCGCGCACAGCATCGAGGCCGATGAAGGTTGTCTCCTTGCCGCGCCTCCAAAGGCGCAAAGCCTCCTGGGCCGCGCCGATCGCGCCGGATTCTCCGCAGTGCTCGTGAACGATGATCTCCGGCTCCTTGCCGTTGGCGCGAAAGCTTGAACGGATGAAGTCGACCTCGGCCTTGACGACGGCGAGATTGTTCTGTGTGCCGCCCTGCAATACGAATCGAGTACCCAGCGAGGCAAGATTCGGAATACTCGCAACGTAGAGGAAAACATTCTTGGGCAGCACGTCGGCGAGCCCGGCGAGAATCTCTTCAGAGCGCCAGCCCTGGCGCTGGAAGTTCACAATATCCGACTGCATGAAGACAGCACAGCCATAGCCGAACGACGGCATGGATTTCGCGGAAAAGGCAATGTCTGCGAACTCTTCCACCTTCATGCCGAAGCCCTCGGCAGTGGATTGCAGAAAGTACCCGTTGCCGGCCGAGCATTGCGTGTTGAGCTTGAAATCTTTCACGCGGCCGTCTTTGAGCACAATCAACTTGATGTCCTGCCCGCCGACGTCGATGATGACGTGAGGATCCTCATAAAATTTGAGCGCCGACTCAGTGTGCGCGACGGTTTCAACCAGCGCCACGTCAGCCTTGAGCACGTCTCTCAGAATGTCCTTGGCGTATCCGGTAGTGCCAACGCCCAACACCTCGAGCGATGCCCCTCGGCTCTCCACCTGTTTGCGCAGGTTCTCAAACATCTCGATCGTGTCCTCGATCGGATTTCCATTCGAAAGCTGATAGGCTTTGCAGAGGATTTCGCCACTCTTGCCGAGCAATACAGCTTTCGTCGACGTCGAACCGCCGTCCACGCCGACAAATCCAGAGATCAATTCTCCCTTCGCGAAATCGGCCGGAACAAACTTCCTGCGCCGGTATGTTGAGCGAAACTCGTCGAGCTCGGTGTTGTCGGTGACCAGGCCTTTGCCGCCTGATGCTGCTTTTTCTTCTGCGCGCCCGAAGTCGATATACCAGGCAAGCTTTTCGATGCCGAGATAGCGGCCAACTTCTCGCTCCTCATCCTTGCCGAACTCAACTGCCCCCAGCGCGGCGAAGTACTGCGCATTCTGCGGAACCTTGATCAGCTCCTCCGGCGTCGAACCTTCGGGGATCTCAACCTTGCGCTCTTTCCACATGCGCGGAATGTTCGCCTGCCAAGCTTCGCGCATGCCGCGGATGAACCCATTGGGACCGCCGAGCAGAAGAACGTGCGGACGCAGCGTATTGCCGCGCGTAAGAACGCTCAGGTTCTGCAGCACGATGGCTTCAAAGAGTGACGCCATCAATTCATTCGACGGAGTTCCGGTTTTTTGCAGGCCATTGATGTCTGTCTCGGCAAAGACGCCGCATTTACCGGCCACTTTGTGCAGCTTGATGCCGTGATATGCCTGGTTCGCCAGCTCCGACGCGGGAATTTTTAGCTTGGCGTTGATCTTATCGATGACCGCGCCGGTGCCGCCTGCGCACTTGTCGTTCATGGACGGGATCTTCTTTTTGCGCCCAGTCTCTTCATCGTCTTTGAAGACGATGATCTTCGCGTCCTGGCCGCCGAGCTCAATGACCGAGTAGACCTCAGGATGCAGCTTTTCGACGGCGAGGGCTACAGCATGCACTTCCTGCACAAACTTGGCGCCGACCATCTCCGCGATGGGTCCGCCGCCGGAACCGGTAATGAAGATCCTTGTGTTCTCTACGGAGATACCGGTGTCGGCTTCCATGCGGCGCAGAAACTCGAGCACTTTTTCCGGCTGGCGAGTCTCGTGCCGTTGATAATCCTGCCAGAGAGTCGTATCCGTTGCTGTGTCCACCACAACGGCCTTCACAGTCGTCGAGCCCACATCGAGCCCTACCAGCAGCTGCTGCATCAGCTTTTCTCCTGAGTCCGGTTCAGGACCGAACTCTGTTTCGACGACCAGAGCGTGAGTAGACGGGCCGATATCGCTCAACGGCAAGAGCCTGCCGGAAGTGGGACCTGAAGATGCCAAGGAGCGCAACATCAGACACCACAGCAATCAAAAGGGTCACCACCGACAGGCACCCGTCCGCCATGTATCGCAAGGCAATGCGCATCACGCCACCTGCTGTGTTGACATCGCCACGCGCGTACGGCGACGATAGGCGCGATCCTTCTGCATCAGATCGTTCACGTGAAAGGCAAACTGCGCCGCTGTTCCGGCAATGCCGTCGCGATGAGGAACCTTGTACAGTCCGCGGCGTAGCTCTGGATGTTCAGAGACGTAGCCGCGAAGATCGTCGAGCGATTTCCCTGTTTTCTGCAGCACGCCCTCAAACTCCGCACGCGCCTTCGCCTTCGCCTCGGCCAATGCCATCTGGACTCTGCTATGCGCGTTGACCTCGCCCTCGCCGGAGGTCTCGATGGGCAGGAAGATCATGTCTTTGAACTTGCTCACAACGCGAGACTGAACACCATCGGATTGCGTAGAGGGCATGCAACCGAAGGGTTTGAGGGCAAGAACCATGTGGCAGAGGTGATTCACGGTGTAGTAGATGTTCTTCCCGACTTCCATGTGGCCTTCGCCGCCGCGTGCGAGCTGGTGATAGAAGGGATGCGCCAGCCGCGACAGCTCGGCCTGTGGGATGAGGTGATGACCGGTGCCGCCCATGTGGCGGATGGTGCGGTGATAGAAGTAGGTCCACATGGTGCTGCCCACGCTCAGGCCGGCAGTCTTCTTGAAAAGCGTGAAGTTGTTCACGGCATGTTTCTTCAACTCATGCCACTTTGGATCGCGATAGGGAAGATTCGCTTGCGCGCGCGCCCTGGAGCCCTCTTTGGCAACGAACATCATGTAGTCGATCCAGGTTGCGATCGGTTCTATAAGCACCTGCGCGCCTTCCTTTTCAAGGAACGCGAACATGTTGAAGTTCCCGTCACCCTCGGTGGTCTGCGCCCAGAACTCGCCGGTGATCTTGATGATCGGCTTGACGCGCAAGCGATCGACCTCGATGGCATCGATCTTGTCGCGGCATGTATGTAGGGCGTCCACATACTCCTTGCCGTAAAGGTTGTGCACAACCTTTCCGAGTACGGACGTTACGCTCTCGATCTTTTTGTGTTTGTCAAAGAACGGATGAATCCATTGCGGCGTCGCTTCCCTCAGGTAAAAGAGCTTTCTGTCGCGCAGCGTGTCGGTAAGCTTTGTGACAGACTCGCGAATGACGCGATCGGTCTCGCCCTTGTTCACCTCAAAGGGCCGGACCTGGTAGACGAGTTCGTTGATCACGTCGCCTAGATTGAGGGCGTTCAACATACCCATGCCGAAGTGGACTGAAAACTTGAGGCCCGGCTCGCCGCTCGCCGCTTTGATGCCGTCTGTCTGTTGAAAGAGCAGGACCCGGAATCCCTCGAATCCGGCATTTTGCAAGGCAAAACGATATTCGGCTTCATACATGCCAAAGCGGCACGGCCCGCACGATCCGGCGGTGAAGAAAACATAGTTGTCGATGATCTTCTGCCGCGAAAGGCCCTGCTTCTCAAGATCTTGCAGATAGCGGACTAGATTACCGACGGTGAAGTAGGTCGGATTGCACTGTCCGTTATTCCCATACTCCTTGCCGGCCTGGAAGTCGGCCACCACCGGAGTGGGAATGTTCTCGCAGCGATACCCGCTGCCATGAAAGACAGCCTTAATCATCTCTTCGTGCTTCCATGTCAAACCGCCGAAGAGGATCGTTACGTGATCGCGTTCTGCCGCTGTGAAAGTCCGCTCCACGGGCTTCTTGAACTCCCGCATGCGAGCCAGGCCCGCTTCCGCTCGCAACCGCGCTCTTTCCGCATCGATCCGAGCCTGAATCTCCATCTCGAAATCCGTTTGCATGACCTCTTGATTCAGCGTTGGCATAATTTCTCCTTGGGGATGAGGATGCCCTTGTTGTGCACGGTCCCTGGAAGGTCCGCGCCGCGTTCACATCTGTCCGTGAATTCCCTGGAATCCGTGCGCGAGCTGCTTGAAGAAGTACTTGATAACCCGCTGGTCGTTGTAGCACCAGCCAAGAATGTGATTCAGAGTCGAGAAGCAGTGTGTCTGGCACGTCTCTTTCTGGTGATCAAGCTGTTTGGTGTCGAACCGGTGGTCACCGACAACGCCCCAGTCGTAGGTGGCCATGTACATCGGGAAGCAAGGCGCCAGAGTTCCATCGACTCGGATGATCATGGAGTTCTGCCCAGCGCGGCAGTTCCACGGGAAGTGCTTGCCCTTCATGAAGTCGACCATCTGCCACAGGCGCGTATTCGAATTGACCATCTTGTAGCCGCCATCCTGCTTTTCCGTAAGCCACTGGACGGTCTCTTCCACGGCGGGCCAGTCATCCTTCGTGATGTAGGTGACGTTTTGTGCCGCGTGCTTAAAATGCTCATCCTGTTCGATCAGGGGAGATTCATTGATGTGATAATCCGTTGCCATCCCCAGGTCATGGGCTATTTCGGTCAGTTCTTTCACATCGTCAAGATTGTTGCGGCAGATATTGATGTTGAGAAACATCGAATAGCCGTAACTGAATTGCTTTCGGTAGAGATAGTCGAATTGCTTGCGAATCGGCTTGAGCGCCTTAGGCAAACCCTCCTTGATATCAACGGCATCCACCGCGATATTGAATGTCGAGACTCCGGCATCGGCAAGCTTGTCGATCACATCCGTGCGCAGGAGGCGCGCATTGGTGGGCAGGTAGATCCAGAAGTTCTTTTTCGCTGCATAGTAGCTAATGCGATGGATGAAGTCAGGCCGGAGCAGCGGCTCGCCGCCCATGAAGGCAAGCACCCGGCAGCCTGTGCCATGCAGCCAGTCGACGGAACGTTTAGCTGTATCCTCCGTCATCCCTTTCACTTTGTTGTCGAATGCCCAGCAGTAGTGGCAATCCAGATTGCACTTGAACTCTGTGAACAGATACGCGATGAGCGGATGGAAGTCGCCAGACGTTACACGTGAGCGAACGTATGGGAAAAGCCAACCCTGCATTGCGTGATAGATCTGGCCCGCGGTAAAGCGCCGCTTTTCGGGCTTCTGCCAGGCGTCCTCCATGTCGATTGGACCCAGCAATTCCGGGCGCTGCGGAAAAACAGGATCGGGAAATCGTTGCGGTATCCCGACAGGCTGGAACTCGACCGCGCCGCTGGAAGGTTTGGTGAGCAGTTGATGAAGCTCAACATCGAGACGAAAAGGCGTTTGCTGCACTTCTTGTTGCTGCTGCAACATGAGGCAAGATCTCCGTATGATTGAAGATTGTCCGCGACGCAAACCTTCCCCTACGCCTGGAACGGTCGCGACCGTTGACGTACAACGTGGCTTTTGATTGGGAGAGCGTCACTTACACGAGCGCCCTCAGAGCATCACGCGTGCTGGATCTTTCGTCGATGTATGCAAGCGGCGAAAGTCGACGCTGCACTTGCTACTAGCTTCGTTCGTGGCACGAAACAGACGCTTAACTGCATTCGTGTACTCCGGCTTTTGGGGCAATCATTGCCCGGATATTCCGCCAATAAGCGAAGACAAACGGGGAGGGCGGAAATCAATGCAAGGCACCTGACTTAGAAGTTCTTGCGGAACCGGATGGGAGCCGATCGTGCAGCGCATACCGGCTTTTGACGGATAGATGCGAAGATATCTCGCAGGTTGCGGTTTTTTTGAAAAAAAGTGCAGACGGATGTGAGACAAGTGTGGAACCACGCAGAGCTTTAGCGACGTGGAAGCCCTGCAGCCAGTGGCGTTTGTCGCCCTCGAGCAACTGGCCCATGAACCACTGCTGGTGGATGGTAGGCGCGAGAGGTCCTGCCAGCATGCTCCGGCGGACTCGGGACACACAGCCTACGGCACACATTGCGCACGTGGCCTGGTCCCGTCGGCACTCCGCTTGGCGTACAGCAAAGACTCATGCGTCGCTCGGACAGCCGCACAACAATGAACACATACGGCACAGTATTCACGCCGGACATGACCAGGCTCACAACAAAATTGTGGGTCTCGCGCTCAACGGCACGGGAATGGCACGGAACGCCGTCTATCTTGTTGATTCTTGGTGGACGCGGTAGGAATCGAACCTACAACCTGTCGGTTAAGAGCCGAATGCTCTGCCAGTTGAGCTACGCGTCCAGCGATTGAAAATCCGTGCGGAAGGAGAATCAAAGCACGGATCGAGCAGCAGAAATTCTCGCTGACCCTTGAAAAATATAGCACAGACGAGAAGGGATTCAAATGCCGCTGCCGATGTGCGGAGAGACGATTAAAACGTGAACGCCAACCCGGCGCTGACGCCTCGCTGATCTTGCGCGAAGAGGAGGACAGAGCCGTCGCTCAGCAAGTAAGGGCGATAGCCTTCGGCGAGCATGTTTCTCACATCGAGCAAGGCTTCAATGCCGCCCGTGCCTTCGCGGCGTGTGCAAATCGGCTGGCGAAGATGAACATTGAGATAAGGATTCGCAGCGTCGACAGCGAATGGCGCCACCTGGGTTACTGTGTCTTCGGGTTGCCAGCGATAGCTCGCGCGCCACTTCGTTCCCGTCCCCTCGAGTGTTCCTGACAACGAGAGCGAATAGGTCTGAACGCGGCGTGGGCGGGCTGCGCCGAGCACTTGCGCGAGAGGCATTGCATGGGCGGCTGCGGGCATTGCGAGTGCACCACCATTGGCATAGCTCAAGCGCACAAGGTTGCCGCCAGGCAGACGCCGCTCGACAACGGCCATCGTTCCAGTCGTGGCAAAATCGGGACCGGCGGTCTGCAAGATGCCGCTCGCCCGGTCATACAGAAGGCCGGTTCCAACTAAGAATGTGTCACCCGCCGCGATCCGGGATGCTGCGTCAATGACGGGATTTCTGATGCTATCCGCAAAGACCATCAGGGACATGGAGGAGGCATCTGTCTGCCGCTCCCAGGCGATCTCCTGGTGTAAGCCGAGCTCGAGCGCCAGTTCGCCGTTGCGCAACGCGATGGACGGCAGGTAGTCGTCAGCCTGTGAGCCGTTATCGGCGTGTCGAGTCGGCATCATCGTGGTCATGCGGTAGCGGATTGCAGAATTGCCGTCGCGCCAACTGACCGACGCGAATGGCAACGCCGCAACAACTGTGTTTGGGGAGTTCTGACCGAAGCGCGCAAGCACTTGTTCGGAACCGGCCTCACCTTCGAATTCATCGCCAAGATTCAGGTTTTCCGAGGTGCGGATCGCTGCTTCATCCACGCCGTCAGCGCCCAGGCTCTCGATTTCAGGCCGAATCGCAACCGCTGCCAACGTTTGGACGGAACCGGCGAATCCAAGATCCTGACGGAAACCCAACATCGATTCCATTCCGGCGTCGGTGCCGGGAGCAAAGTCGACGCGAGCCAGCAGTTCGCGGCTGTCGGAAGGAGTGTTTTCTACGGATGCGGTGAGACGTTCGCCGCTTTCACCAAACGTCCCTTCGCTGCCGGTCGCCATCAATCGAGCTTTAAGCTTCGGTTGAGCGCCGGTGCCATCGGAAACCACCACCAGCGGCCCGTCTTCGAGCCAGCGCAAAAGCGGCCGATTTGCAGCCGAACGCAGCGTCCACGCCCAGTCATCTCTTTGTGCATTGGCAGCACGTGGTTGTGCGGGCAGCCACTGCATCACTTCGTAGAGCGTGCTTAGCGTAAGATTCACGACCGTCTCACGGCGAACATGGACGTTTTCGCGCAGCGAAGGAAGGAAGGATGTCCCCATGGCCTTGACCGCGTAGCGGCCGGGGAGAATGGAGGGAATGGAGAATTGACCTTTGTCGTCGGTGTAAACGATGGTGAGAATGCTCAGGTCCGGGCGCAGCAACTGCACTACGGCGCCGATCTGCGGCACCCCGGCGGAGTTGCACACCACGCCCGAAATGGATCCGGGAGCAGCCCCCATTGCAGGAACGGCACCCAGAGCAATCAGCGCGATGAAAAAGGCGAAATGAAGCCTGCGCGTCATCACTCGTTTTGGTGAACCGGCGGCGTCCCTGGCAGATCTGTTCCCGAAAAATCCCACGCGAGCTTGCCGATCTGAAGCCGGATTGCCCCGTTGCGAGAGATACATACTATTCCACGACAAAAGGCGCCGATTGTGCAATCTCTTGTTTTGAGATTTCGTCATTTACGTGAATCGTCACCTTGTACTTGCCAGGTTGAAGACCAGCCATGGGCACAGTATTCTGTACCGTGAGCTGGTCGCTATGCGCACCTAAATCCTTTGAATCGAGATGTTTCTCGAGAAGAATTGCGTTATTTGCGGCATCAACAATCTGGTAAGTAACCTGAGCCTCATTACTCTTGGTAGCCTCGTTGATGCCAAGGTTATACACCTGCATCCAGAAACTCATCTGCTGGCCACGCCTGAAGCTGACCGGCGTAGCAGGATTAGCACTCACACGGGGACATACCTTGGTATTCCCGATGACGCAGTTTCCGGAGCCAATGTCATGCGAAGATACGGTGTCGATCTGGTCAGCGAGAATCAGCGAAGAGGTAGCCAGCTTCTCATCGTGATACTCAGGCACTTCGATCGCGCGGCCATAAATGCCGACATGATCCGGATTGTTCAAGTCCTTAATCGCGATGTCGAGACGGTACAGGCCAGGAAGCAAGGGGACGGCCTGCCAATAGATCGATTTCCGGTCTAATGATTTTTCAAGCAACTCGGCGGGTTGCTCGACTTCGACCGTGCTCTCAAAAGTCTGCACAGTTTTGTGGGTAATCGTCGTAACTTTTCCCAGAATATCCACCACACCCTTCGCCACTCCGTCCTTTGTCACGAAGGTGATGTCGCGGTTCTTGATCTGAATGGTGACTGGAACCAGAACCGTGTTGTCGGTCACTTTGACAAAGTCGGTGCGCACATCGAAGGGAAAGATTGGGCCAGTGATCAGCTTGTGCTCGGAGATGAAGTTATCGAGATCCTTGAACTTGACGGGCGGCGGAGCAAAAAGCTTGGAGGCGAGTTCGATGCGGTCAAATTCCTTCGAAGATTGCGAAGAAGAAAGAGGACCGGTGCCGAGGTTCTCAAATCCACCCTTGAAACGGTCGGCTTTTTTGGCCATCCCCATCTCTTCCCACTGCGTGGCTCCCATGCCTGGAACGTGCAGGAGAGCGTCCTTCTCGCCACGATCGATGGTGAAGTGATAGTCGCCGCACATGCAGGTATCGACAAACTCAATGTCGATGTTGTCGCCAACGCCTTCCAAATAGCGATAGTGCCAGACTTCGAAAGGAAAGGTCGAGGTTTCTCCGCCCCCCTCATCGATGGGCCGTTGATAACTGCCACCGGAAGGATGAGAGTCGATGGAGTCAGGTGCGCCAAAGGCGATGTAGATATGTCCCCGATCGGTTTTCCAACCAGGCTTTCCTGCGGCATAGTGCTCGTTGGCGTACGCGATGCGCCGGTAATGCTCTTCGCGGAATTCGTTATCGGGCGAGTCGGGGTTAGGATTGCGGCGAAGCCAGAACTGCTCGATGAAGGAGTCGCGTTCTTCATCGTTACTCAAGTTCCTGAACGCCTTTCGCTCTTCATCCGAAATGATGTAGGCGACATCCTGATCGAGCCATGACTTATAGGCTCCTTTCAACTCCTGCCGGACGGCCTTTTGCGCCTGCTGCTGTTCCTTATCACTGCGGGGCCGCGTGAGGGGGTCCACTTCCTGATCCTGCCCGGAGGGCTGTGCTTGCGCGGGCTGGCCACTGGATTGGGCTCCAAGACCAGATGCAGGTACCAAAGTCAGAGTGCAGCCCAGTGCGAGATAGAGGAAAGTGCGGCCTTTATACGTCATTGCCTCAAAGATACTCCTGCGATCCCCTTATTTTACGAGTCCCAGCTGGTCGGAGCAAGGATTTGCATAGGGCTACGCACCCTTTGGACGGGATAGCCTAATAAAGGTAACCGCGATTGTGATCAGTCTGCCGTCGCTCAATCGCGACTAAACCGCAATTTTGAGACCTTACACAGCATTCGTCCGTCAGCAGAAACAAGTCCAGACACCTTTTCCCTCGGATCAATGGGTCCCGGCGGGTTCGAGCATCCGAAAGCCGGATGCGGTTCGTTCCCGAATGATCAGGACCCTGAGCCACGGAAGATAACATGCATTTCTGCCGCGGGTAGGAGTGTTCTGAAAACCTGGGAACTGTCAGCGCAAACCTTGCGTAGATTAGACTGGGAGAAGCCTGGAGCAGCCAACTCAAATGAAAAAAGTTCTTTTAATTGCTCTTGCCGTAGCTGTGACTGCTGGACTTGTTGCCTTCATGGTTTATAAGCAGCAGTCCGGGTATACCAAGGTGCTCACCGCAAAACTCGTAAAGCAGGACTTGGCCACCGTGGTGAGCGGAACCGGTCAGATCAAGCCAAAGACCTATGTGAATGTCGGCGCGACTTCGTTCGGACGCATCACCCACCTTTATGTCAAGGAAGGCGATCACGTAAAGAAGGGTCAGGTCATCGCGACTGTCGAAAACGTCCAGCCCGAAGCAAACGTGGATGCCCAAAAGGCGACCATTGCCGCAGCCAAGACCGACATCTCCTCCTACATTGCAGCGGAAAAGACCGCCGAAGCCAATGTGGAGCACGCCAAGGCCGATCTGGAGCAAAAGAAGCTGGACTGGGTGCGGGCCCAGGGTCTCTATCAGGCGGGTATCCTGGCCAAGCAGGATTTCGACGCCAAGAAGGCTGCGTATGACACAGATGTGGCCTCTCTCGACCAAGCTGTCGCGGGCCTCAACCAAGCCAAGGCGCAGACCGATTCCGCTCGCGGGCACCTGCAAACAGATGTTGCTACGTTGCGTTACAACGAAGACGCATTAAGCAAGACGGTGTCGGTTGCGCCATTCGACGGAATCGTAACCAACCTGCCTGTGCGCGAGGGCGAAACGGTCGTCGTCGGAATCCAGAACGCCGAAGGTTCGACATTGATGACGCTTGCGGATATGAGCGTGATCACTGCCGAAGTGAAGGTGGACGAAACAGACATCGTGAATATCCAAATTGGTCAACCGGCCGATGTGACGGTAGACGCAATTCCCGGAAAAATCTTCAAGGGACATGTCACGCTGGTCGGCGATCAGGCCCTCCTGCGCTCGACGGGCGTCGCTACATCGCAATCGACCACAGGCACAGAAGAGGCCAAGGACTTCAAGGTCGTGGTGACGTTGGACACCCAATCAAATGAGCTGCGTCCTGGCCTTTCAACCACAGCGAAGATCACGACAGCGCGCAAGTCCAACGTGCTCGCGTTGCCGATTCAGGCATTAACCATGTATTCGCCTCCACCTCCCGGCAGCAACGGCAAGGTTGAGGCCGCGTCCACATCGTCTCCGAGCGCGACCGCCCCTGCGAAGCAAGGTGTCTTTGTCCTCGAGAAGGACGCGCACGGAAGGCAACGCGCAAAGTTCGTTCCGGTAACCACAGGCATTACGGGAGCCACGGACATAGAGGTGGTTTCAGGACTCAGCGCAGGCCAGGAAGTTGTCACAGGACCATACAAAACCCTGCGCGTCTTGAAAGATGGAGCATTGCTGAAACGGGATACCCAGAAACCGGCCACCCCGACGAACGGAAATGCCTGAGCATCGCGCACACTCAGTCACCGGAAAGATCTGCCGAGTTGAACAGGTTCGACCCGAGGAGCAACGAGGTTTTTCAGCGCTTTTCAAAAGGATGCAGACAGAGTGACCTCCTCGATATTGGTCGATTCGCGCTGCTGCGGGCCTGAGAGAGACGCAGTCAGCTTCCTTGTTCACCGGCAGGCAGGGATAGAGGAGAAGGATGGGATTCGGATGGTTGTGGAGAGCATGATAATGACCGAGGTCGATCCGCAGCAGATTTCACCACCCTCCAGCGACGTAATCGTCGTCGAGGATCTTTGGCGCACGTATGACATGGGTTCCGAGCAGCAAGTGCAAGCCCTGCGCGGCGTCTCCTTGCGTATCAAACACAACGAGTACGTGGCGATCATGGGTCCATCGGGGTCCGGCAAATCGACGCTGATGAATCTGATCGGTTGCCTGGATACACCGTCCAAGGGCAAATACTGGCTGAACGGCCAGCTGGTCAGCGAGCTGGATGATGACGAGCTTGCCCGAATCCGCAATAAAGAGATCGGGTTCGTATTCCAGACATTTAACCTGCTGGCGCGTGCCAGTTCACTGCACAACGTGGAGTTGCCACTGATTTACAACGGTACGCCAGCAGCGGCGCGCATCGAGCGCGCCAAGGAATCGCTCACCAACGTCGGGCTGGAGAATCGCATGTATCACAAGCCCAATGAACTTTCCGGCGGTCAGCGCCAGCGCGTTGCGATTGCGCGCGCACTGGTGAATAGCCCCTCCATCATTCTCGCCGACGAACCGACCGGCAATCTGGATTCGAAAACCGGCATCGAGATCATGGCGCTGTTCGACACATTGCACGCCAAGGGCAACACAATCGTTCTGGTCACACACGAGCCGGACATCGCCGACTATGCGCATCGCGTGGTGCATATCCGCGATGGTCAGATCTTTTCCGACGAGCCCTCCAAGCGTTTCCGCAAGGATGCCGCGCGTGTGTAATAAAAGACGCCGTTCAAAGCCTGAGCCGGGGCTGCGTCTCTTCGCCTCATGTTTTCGATCACAAAGCCGATGAGAGTGCTGACGGCCCCCGTACGAGCGACCGGGGCGGAGGCAAGGCACGCTGATGGCAATGCAAACTGCCCCTCAACTTCAATCGAGTACTCCGGTCTCAGAGCCACGGCATCTCGCGCTGGAAGCGCCGGTCGCGGGCCATTTGGTGGGTATCAACTCAGGTTGGCGGAAGCTTCTTTTGCAGGCCGAGGTGGTAGCGCCCCACCTGCAGCTGGCTGCCGTCGAAGGCGAAAGCGGGTCTGGAAAACAGACCCTGGCCCGCTTCTTGCATAGCCGATCTATCTTGGCGAAGTCGCCCTTTCAACGTCACGACGCGCGCGAGTGGCTCGTGACGGAAGCTGATCCAGCGATGCTGGCGGGATTCATCTTTCTCGATCGCGTCGACTTGCTTGCCTCCCCGGGCCAGGGATTGCTGCTCGGTGTGTTGAAGGCCATGCAGGATCGTCCGCCCGGACGCGCCGTCGTTCTGGCTTCGTCGGAAGTCTCGTTGCGGCATATGGCAGGGCAAGGGCTTCTGATGCCCGATCTTGCTTTCCGATTAACCGCGGTGCGCTTTTCCATTCCGCCCTTGCGTCAGCGTCGAGAGGACATCGCTCCGTTGGCGCAAGAACTCCTGTCTCGCATTTGTGCGCGGTATCAGCAAAGGCCTGTGGCGCTGGGTCCGGGAGCGATGGCGCGCTTGCTGCAACACAATTGGCCCGGAAACATTCGTGAACTTGCCAGCGTGCTGGAGGCAGCGCTCCTCGAAGCGGCGAACGGCGTGATTCGCGCGGAAGATCTTCTCCTGTCCTCGGAATCCCAAACCTGCAAAGAAGCGCAAATCCCGCCCCGCATCGAAAATCTTGCTCTCGACACCGTCATCCACAACCATGTCGAATACGTCCTCGAGATCAATCACGGGAACAAGCTCCGCGCGGCGCGTCAACTCGGCATCAGCCGTTCAACGCTCTACCGAATCCTCGGCAATGACTCAGTCCTGGCACACTGAATTCCGGTTCACCCAACGGTTTGCGCCGCATCGCGAGCCGAGAACAGAGTAGTCCGCACTGATGCTATCGAGTGCCCTCAAAAGCCGGCCTCGGTGCTCTACACTCGATGCAACAGCAGTTGCCCCATTCTCCCCGCATCGAGGTAATTCCCTTTGAAAAGAATCCTCTTCCCTGCCCTCGCCGCTTTTGGGCTCCTCATGTCCACCGCGCAGCACGCGCTATGGCCGCAGGCCTCGTCAATTGCTCCCGTGGAAGATCGCCGTAAAGCACTGAACGAGCTCTTTCACGAGTACTGGGACGCGAATCTGGAACACTCACCCGAGTTCGCATCGACGCTTGGGGACAATCGCTTCAACGATAAGATCAGCGACGTTTCTGTCAAGGCGATGAACAACTGGCTGGCAACAGAACAAGACTATCTGATGCGGCTGGCGGCGATCGATCCCACGGGATTAACAGACCAGGAGCGAACCAGCGGGGACCTGCTTCTGCGCGCGATTGCCGACGATCAAGAGGCTGCCGAGTTTAAGGAGTGGGAGATGCCGGTGAATCAGATGGGCGGCATCTATTCCGAGTACCCACAGCTGGTAGCTGAATTGAAGTTCGCCACGGTGAAGGATTACGACGATTGGATCGCGCGCTTGCATGCAATCCCGAAGGCCTTTGACCAGACCACGACCAATATGTCGATCGGCATCGACGATCAACGAGTGCCTCCGAAGTTTCTGCTGGAGAAGGCGCTGGAGCATGTGAAGCAATTGGCGGCTCAGAAGCCGGAGGATTCACCCTTGGCCATGCCGCTTAAGAACTTCCCCTCTTCAGTACCGGCGGCCGAACAAGAGCGCATCAAGGCTGAGATGCTGGACGCAATGAGCAAAGAGGTCCTTCCCGCCTATCAACGCTTCGCGCGCTTTCTCGAAGTAACCTGCATTCCGGCAGGCCGCGAACAGCCCGGCATCTCGTCGTTACCCGACGGTGCAACGTACTACCGGTTTCTTATTCGCCGCACGACCACGACGGATCTGACCGCAGAGCAAATTCATCAGATCGGCCTCGACGAAGTGAAGAAGGACGAAGCCGATATGCTGGCCATCGCTCAAAAGCTCGGTTTTCAGGATTTGAAAAGCTTTCGAGCAAGTTTGAAAACCAATCCGAAGCTCCATCCATCTTCCGCCGAGGCTTTGCTCGCTGCGTACCATGGGTACCTCACGCCTATGCAAGCCAAATTGCCACAGCTTTTCGGCCGCCTGCCGAAAGCGCCATTCGAAGTTGCACCGGTTCCGGATTATCTCGAGAAAACCTCGGCGCCTGCCTACTATGAGGCCGGCACGCCTGACGGAAGCCGTCCTGGCCGCTTGCGCATTGACACGTACGACGCCACTGAACGCAATCTCTACTCGGTGGAAGACATCGCATACCACGAAGGCATTCCGGGCCATCACCTGCAAATCTCGATTGCGCAGGAACTCGACGGGCTGCCGGAATTTCGCAAGCACATGCACTACACGGCGTATACCGAGGGTTGGGGACTCTACGCCGAACGGCTCGGCAAAGACGTTGGGTTCTACCAGGACCCCTATTCCGATTACGGGCGCCTTGAGGGCGATATCTGGCGCGCCATTCGGCTCGTGGTCGACACAGGCGTGCACTCCCAGCATTGGACTCGCCAACAAATGGTCGATTACTTCCACGACCACTCGGCGATCGATGAAACCAGCATTCAGTCCGAGGTCGATCGCTACATCGCATGGCCCAGCCAGGCCCTTGCTTACAAGACGGGCCAGTTGAAGATTCTGGAGTTGCGTGACCGGGCCAAAAAGGCGTTAGGCGACAAGTTCGACATTCGCGCCTTTCACGACCAGGTATTGGACTCGGGCGCGTTGCCATTGGATGTTTTGAGCGATCGCATCGACGCCTGGATTGCGAGTCGGTCAGCGGGCCAGAAGTAGATTGCACAATCTGGCGAGACTCCGGCGTCGGCAGCCTCTTGGTAGCGTCGCCGCAACCGTCCCGCGTATTCTTGATGGTTGGACCATTACTCTCACTGAAGACAAGGAACGAAATGACCGAGATCGCCGTTGAGGCCACGCAGGTTCCCGCGCAATTGCCCCGCACCCGCGTCGCTGTGCTGGGCGCAGGAAAAATGGGCGGCATCCTGGTGCAGGCCTTCTTGAAGAACAACCTTTTTGCCGCAGACCAGATTCACGCGACCGTTGCGCACGCGGAGAAGGCCATCGCGCGCAGCGCGCAATGGGGCGTCGACGTAAGCACCGACAATCTCGCCGCTGTCCAACAAGCCGACCTGATTCTGGTAGGAGTGAAACCATTCCAGGTGCCCGATCTGATCGCGGAAATTCGCCCGGCGTTGACCAGCAAAATGACGCTGGTGTCGTTTGCGGCTTCAGTCAAGACGCGCGCCATTGAAGATGCGGCCGGCCTGGAGATCGGCGTGCTTCGCGCCATGCCCAATACGCCGTCGGCGCTTGGCGCCGGCGCCGCGGGCCTCTGCCGTGGCCGTTTTGTGAAGCCCGAGCAGATGGAACTGGCGCAGCGGATTTTCGAGACGGTCGGCCGCGTCGTTGTGGTCGACGAGAAACACATGGACGCAGTGACGGGCCTCTCGGCTTCGGGTCCGGCTTACATTTACATCATTATTGAAGCGCTCGCGGAGGCGGGCGTGAAGGTGGGACTCCCGCGCGACATTGCGACCCAACTTGCCGCGCAGACCGTCTTTGGCGCGGGCAAAATGGCTCTCGAAACCGGCTATCATCCGGCATTGTTGAAGGACGAAGTGACCACTCCCGCAGGATGCACCATCGACGGCATTCTGGAGCTCGAAGAAGGCGGCCTTCGCGTAACGCTGATCAAAGCCGTAATGCGGGCCACGCAGCGCGCCAAGGAACTTGCAGCAGGGTAAGACAACGGAATTGCCGATCCAACGCCCATCCTGGCTGCCACAATACATCCCGGAATTGCAGGGGCTGCGGGGACTGGCCGTGCTGGGCGTTGTCATCTACCACTGCCACCCGCGCCTGCAAGATACTTGGCTCTATTACCCGTCGTTGTGGGGATGGGCCGGCGTCAATCTTTTTTTCGTCCTCTCCGGTTTCCTGATTACGTCCATCCTGCTTGAGGCGCGCGACAAACCACACTACTTTCGCAACTTTTATGCGCGCCGCGCGCTACGCATCTGGCCCGTCTACCTGCTGGTGCTCGCGATCTGCTATGCCAATGCGCCGTGGTTCGTTGGCGCGGGCGTGTGGGCCGCGGTGAAATCCGCACCCTGGTGGGCCTACCTGCTTTTTCTGCAGAACCTGTTTCATCTCGCACTGCCGCCGGCCATCGGGCAAACCTGGTCCCTCGCCATCGAGGAGCAGTATTACTTCGTCTGGGCTCCGGTGGTCCGTATTCTTCGTCAGCCCTGGATCCTGGCTGTCCTGTTAACTGCCGTGCTCGTGGTTTGTCCGCTCTTTCGCATGGCCCATTCTCTGGGTCTCACATCCACACACACACTCACTCACCTGGACGGGATTGCGCTGGGGAGTTTGCTCGCGCTCGGCCTCTACACTCGAAGTCTGAACCGAAGCGTCTGGTTAGCCCTGGGCTGCGTAGCCTTTGTGTCCGGAGTAGTAGCAGCCGCAACTTTCGCAGGCGGTACGGCATTCCTTGACTCGGCACTCGCAGTTGCATTTGCGGGCGCTGTGCTCGCGGCAATTGCATCCACCGGCGCGCGCAATCCGATCAATGCCCTTCTGCGCCGCGGCCCGTTGCCCTTTTATGGCCGCATCAGCTATGGCCTTTACATGATTCACATCATGGTCTTCATCTACTTCGGCTGGTTCGATCTGAAGATGAACCCCCATGGGACAGCCGGAAACCTGGCGATCGTAGCCTTCCGGCTGGCGGCATCCACCGCATGTGCAACTGCGCTTTGGTTCGGCTTCGAATCGCAGATTCTCAAGCTCAAGCGCTATTTCTGAAGACGCGCGTCGAACCGGACCCAGCTACTGACTTCCCGATACGTGGCACCTGCAGATCAAAGACCAACGTTCGTCTGTTCGTCGCGTTAAGAATTCGAACAACCGCAATCGGCCCCTCACTCTGCCGATGGGAGAATCCTGGTTCGATGACTCATCCCCTCTATAGCCAGCGCCCGACAATCACGAGCAGAATGAGCAGAAAGAGCGCCATCATCGGTGCTGCAGCGGGTTCCTTGCGGCGAACGTAATAGGAAGAAACGGCCAGAGTGAGTAGTGCAAGTCCAGCGGCGGCCAGCCGCGGAAGCATGTCGGACTGCCAGAAACTGAGCGGAACCACCAATCCCAGGGCTCCGGCAATCTCCACCACGGCGATGGCATACACAACCCCGCGCGGCAGGCCATCGCCTCTCCAGTACGAGCCCGCCTGTACTTGCGGCTCTTTTTGGAAAGCGAAGATCTTGCTCAATCCAGCAAAAAGGAAGATGCCCACCAAGAGAATCTGCGCAATCTGCTCCAGTCCGTTCATAGATGGAACTGCCCCCTTTTCCTGGCTGCTCCTATTTTCAAGAGCATGAATTGAGGCGTCAGCGCGTGAAAAGCGCCATGAGATGAGGAAAAGATAAAGATCACATAAGTAGAATGTCAAGGTAATTTGCACCTGGACGCGTGCGATATTTGCGGTCTATTGCGTGCGGACTCGGGCTTTTCCTGCCAGGGTGCATCGTTCCACCTGTTGATCCGGCGTCCCACTCGATTTGTGACGCGAGTCACGCATCGCTTTAACACGTGGCTGCTAGCCTTGAATGTCACGCAACCCTTTCCCCCGAGGTGCCCCATGACAAACGCAACTGCCGAAGAGACCACAACCGAAGCGAGAAGCAACGGGCCCTTGAGTCCAGACACGCTGGCAAAGATGAACGCCTATTGGCGAGCGGCGAACTATCTTTCTGTTGGCCAGATTTACCTGAAGGACAATCCTCTGCTCGATCGGCCGCTCACACTGGACGATGTGAAGCCGCGTCTGCTCGGCCACTGGGGCACAACCCCAGGATTGAATTTTCTCTACGTGCACTGGAATCGGCTGATCCGCGAGCGCGATCTGAACATGATCTACCTCATCGGGCCGGGACATGGCGGACCAGGCCTGGTGGCGAACACCTATCTTGAAGGTTCGTACACCGAGATCTATCCCCACATCGAGCAGAACAAGGACGGCATCAAGCGGTTATTTCGGCAATTCAGCTGGCCTTACGGCATTCCGAGCCATGTGGCGCCGGAGACGCCGGGCTCCATTCACGAGGGCGGCGAACTGGGCTACTCGCTGGTGCACGCGTATGGCGCGGCATTCGACAACCCGGACCTCATTGTGGCCTGCGTCGTCGGAGATGGTGAGGCCGAGACCGGCCCCCTGGCGACCAGTTGGCACTCGAACAAATTCCTCAATCCAGCCACCGATGGCGCGGTGCTGCCGATCCTGCACTTGAACGGCTACAAAATCGCGAACCCGACTGTTTTGGCGCGCATCCCGCACGCCGAACTGGAAGAGTTGATGCGCGGCTACGGCTACGAACCCTTCACACTCGCAGGGGAAGACCCGGACACGATGCATCAGCAGGCCGCCGCAGTCTTCGACAAGATTTTCGATCGCATCGCTGAAATTCAAAAGGCCGCGCGGGAAGAAGGCTCGACCGACCGACCGGCATGGCCCATGCTCATTCTGCGCACACCCAAAGGCTGGACCGGACCGAAGTTCGTCGACGGCAAACCTGTAGAGAATACCTGGCGCGCGCACCAGGTTCCGCTGGACCTGATCCGCGAAAAGCCTGAGCACCTGCACCTGCTTGACGAGTGGATGCGCAGCTACAAACCCGAAGAGCTTTTCGATGAGAAGGGCGCATTCCGCGAGGAGTTTGCCGAGATCGCGCCGAAGGGTCGGCGCCGCATGGGCATGAATGCGCACGCCAATGGCGGTCTGCTGTTGAAGCCGCTGCGCGTGCCCAACTTCCGCGACTTTGCGGTGAACGTTGAAAAACCGGGGCGAGTCGACAAGGAATCCACGCGCATCCTTGGCCAATTGCTGCACGCAGTGATGGAAGCGAATAAGGACCAGAAGAATTTCCGCGTCTTCGGCCCGGACGAGACAGCCAGCAACCGGCTCCAGGATGTGATCACGGGGACCGGCAAGACGTGGGAGGCCGAGACACTGCCGGTGGACGAGAACCTTTCGCAGACCGGACGTGTGATGGAAGTGTTGAGCGAGCACATGTGCCAGGGCTGGCTTGAGGGCTATCTGCTCACGGGACGCCATGGCTTCTTTTCGTGCTACGAAGCCTTCATCCACATCATCGACTCGATGGCCAACCAGCACGCCAAGTGGCTCAAGGTGACGCGGCAGATTCCCTGGCGGAAGCCGATTGCTTCGCTCAACTACCTGCTCAGTTCGCTGGTGTGGCGGCAGGATCACAACGGCTTCAGTCACCAGGACCCCGGCTTCATCGACCACCTGATGAACAAGAAGGCTGATGTGGTACGCATCTATCTGCCGCCCGATGCCAACACCCTGCTTTCAGTGGCCGACCATTGTCTGCGCAGCAGGCACTACATCAACCTGATTGTTGCCGGCAAGCAACCGGCCCCGCAATGGCTCACCATGGACGAAGCTGTCGCTCATTGCACGACTGGAGCTGGTGTGTGGAAATGGGCATCGACGGATGGCGGCGATGATCCCGACGTGGTCATCGCTTGCTGCGGCGACGTGCCCACGATGGAGGCGCTCGCAGCCGTCACAATTCTGCGCAAGCGTGCCCCGGACCTCCGAATCCGCGTGGTCAATGTCGTCGATCTGATGTCGTTGCAGCCGCAGTCGGAACATCCACACGGGCTCACCGACGAAGATTTCGATCTCTTGTTTACAAAAGACAAGCCCGTCATCTTCGCATTCCACGGTTATCCGTGGGTCATTCACAGGCTCACGTATCGGCGCCACAATCACGACAACATCCACGTGCGCGGCTACAAGGAAGAGGGCACGACCACCACTCCATTCGATATGTGCGTGCTCAACAACATCGATCGCTTCCAGCTGGCCCTCGATGCCATCACGCGAGTACCTAAACTAGCCGCCATCGCCGACCATGCGCAACAGTGGTATTCCGAGGCCATTCAGCGCCACAAATTGTATGTGGCTGAAAACGGCGATGATCTGCCTGAGATTCGCGATTGGCGTTGGCCGGCGGAATAGGAGTATTGATTTGAATTCGCGAGTAAGGGGCTCTCTTTGATGACGTCTTTGCCGGTCTTGGTCTTAAACAGTGGTTCGTCGTCAATCAAGTTTTCTGTTTATGAAGCAGCCGACGGCGCCCGCACCAAATTGCACGAGGGCGCTGTCGACGGCATCGGCACAGATCTCGGAAGTTTCTGGATCAAGGATAGCGACGGGAAAAAGTTGGTGGATCAATCACCGGCGCTGCCCACCCGTGCCGTGG
Source organism: uncultured Acidobacteriaceae bacterium (assembly GCA_963745845.1). GTDB lineage: Bacteria > Acidobacteriota > Terriglobia > Terriglobales > Acidobacteriaceae > Telmatobacter. The sequence goes on from CAVUZE010000008.1 coordinate 3,813,317, forward strand.
CTTTCAAACTTGTGGCCGATGCGCTGCACTCGGCCGACTTCCCTTCGCCGCTTGCCATCGGCCATCGCATGGTCTCCGGCGGTCCGACTGTTCTTGAGAACCAGCTCATCACACCCGCGCTGGTCGATGAGATGGAGCGCTACACAGCTTTCGCGCCGCTGCACACACCGATTGCTGTCTACATCATGCGCGAGGCGCTGAGGCTCTTTCCTGAAATCCCCAACTTCGTCATTCTCGACACCTACTTCCATCGCACCATGCCGGAGGTCGCAAAGCGCATGCCGATCCCCTCGGAGTACGCCGAGATGGGCGTGCGCCGCTACGGTGCGCATGGAATCTCCTACGAATCGATCGTGTATCAGCTTCAGCCCAACGTGCCGGAGAAGCTGATTGTCGCCCACCTCGGCAATGGCGCGTCCATCTCTGCGATTCGCAAAGGCAAGTGCCTTGATACGTCGATGGGTCTTACGCCCACCGGCGGCATTATCAGCGGCACGCGCACGGGCGACATCGATCCAGGTGTGCTGCTCTTCATCCTGCGCAAGATCGCCGAGAAGACCGAGAGCGCTTCGGCGGCTGCAGATCAATTGGAAGTTGTCGCGAGCAAGAAAGCTGGACTGCTCGGCGTGAGCGAGCTCTCGAATGACATGCGCGACCTGCGCGATGCAATCAAAGACGGAAATGCGAAAGCTCGCCTTGCGGTCGATAAGTTTGTCTGGACCATTCAGAAATGGATTGGCAGCTTTTTTGTCGAACTCGGTGGCCTTGACCTGCTGGTTCTCACCGGCGGCATCGGCGAAAACGATATTGCTTCGCGCGCTGAGATTTGCTCGGGACTTAGTGCGCTTGGCGTCGTGCTGGACCCAAATCGCAACAACGTGCGTGGTCCGGCCGTCATCTCGGCAGAAAACTCCGCTGTGACCGTGCGCGTGATTCCGCCCGCTGAAGATCTGATCATCGTGAACCACGTGGTGCGGCTGCTGAACGGTTAGATGCGCTACGTCGTCTGCGCCGCCGCTGCCCAGCCAAGGTAGTGTCCTAACTCAGGACACTACCCCCAGCCAAATCTGGCTCTCTTGCTTGATCTACACTGAAGGGTTGGGTCCTTCAACCATGACCTTTGCAGCCGCTCCCATGGTCGCGCATAGATTGCCTTCGCCTTCCTTGCGCCGGTTTGCATGGGTGGTGCTGGTCTACTTTATTGCCGTCATTTTGTGGGGTGCGCTGGTGCGCGCGACAGGCTCGGGTGCGGGATGCGGCGACCATTGGCCGCTCTGCAACGGCACCGTAATGCAGCACTCACCGCGCGTCGACACGATGATTGAGTTCACCCATCGCATCACCAGTGGCCTATCCTTTTTCTCCGCGGTTGGCCTGCTGGTGTGGGTATACGCCGGCACTGTACGCGGGCATTTGGCACGCTCATCGGCAATTGCTACCGTTGCCTTCACACTCGTTGAGGCAATTCTTGGCGCATTGCTCGTCAAGCTTGGGCTCACTGCGCAGAGTCAATCGCCCCTCCGTGCGCCATACCTGGCTCTGCATCTCGCCAACACGATGCTTCTGCTTGCAGCCCTCACACTCACCGCGCATCTCCTCAGCCGAGAGCGGGGCTACCTGCGAAGTGATCTGCGGCTTGTGTCGCCGTTCGGCGCGGCTGCCGGTCTTTTGGTGCTGCTGGCAGTGGGGGTTACAGGTTCTCTCGCAGCGTTAGGCGACACGCTTTTCCCGGCAAGTTCGTTCGGCTCATCCCTCGCACAGGACTTCAGCGCGGGGAGCAATTGGCTGGTCCGATGGCGCTGGACGCATCCCACATTCGCTTTTCTCGCAAGCATCTTCCTGATCTGGCTTCTTGTGCGAGCAGCCAAGCGCGACGCGCACTGGGATAATCGCGTACTCTCGGCAGTGGTTTTGATCCTGCTTGCTGCGCAGTATGCTTTGGGCGTGCTCGATGTGGTGCTGCTGGCGCCCGTGTGGTTGCAGATAGCTCACCTGCTGGGCGCTGACGCTCTGTGGGCTGCGCTCGTAGTGCTGACGGCGCGACTGACTCTGCAACCCATCGCAGCGGAATCGCTGAATCAGCCGAGTTAGAGAAAAGGACCACGGGAAGGGGCTTTTCTATTCCCTATTCCCTATTCCCTATTCCCTGTTCCCTGCTTTTTACCGCACCAGCACTCCCGCAGCCGGGTAGCCCTTTCCGTTCACCTTCGCCTCAATCGCCGGAACAGTCGGTGTCGCGGTAAGCCACTCGATCTTGCCGTCCTGCAAGAGCACCGTATCCTCGGCCTTGCCGCCGCGAATACTCGGGTTCCAGGCGAAAGCCTGATTGTTCACGACGGTTTGAGTTCCATCGGGTGTTGCCACCCATTCGCGCTCGCCATAGCCTGTGGGACCGCCCTGATGATGGAATCTCTCTTCCCCGGGGAAACCCTCGGCGGCATAGGCCCCTTGAGCTATCTTGAACAATCCGGCCGAGGTCGCGCCAACCCGAGTTGCATCCAGCAATGCCGCATTCACCTGCGCGGCGGATTTGAAGCGCGCTTCGAGCTCCGCAGGCACCGGTCCGAAGTGAACGAACCTGGTGATGGAAATGCAAAGCCCCCACTTGCGCGAGCAGAGATTCAACATGCCGTAATACTTCAACCTCTTTCCCCGAGCCGCGGCATGTTTGTATTTCAAAATCCGCTCATCGACTGCGTAGAGATACACAGAAGGCAGAATGCCGCGCTTCAGCAAGTTCGCCGCAGTCAGGGCCTCCAGGTCGTACTCACTCAGGCCAGGCTCGACCTGATAGAGCGACTCAACCGTTGCCTCTGCTGTCTCCGCGCCAAGCCAGCGGTAGCGCGCAATCTCTGTCTCACTCAGCGATGCTCGCAGCGGATACAGGTTCACCGGAGTCAGGCCGGCGCCGGCTGTATCGGACCCGAGCGTTCCCCCCGCGAGGCGCGCTGCAGCCGCAAGTGTGTCATCCGCGTACCACGGAAAGAGCACCGGCTCGAAGTCCAATGCGCCGAACTCTTCATCGTGCAGGCGTGGGGCTTCGTTTTCCGTCGTGAAGTAGTAGCGTTTGCCTTTCGCAGTCACAAGAATCGATGCCACACCCGTTTCGCATGGAGTAAGCACACGCAACTCCACGGCGCCGCCCGTGATCCACGCAACATTTTCATTGCGGCGGATGAGAACCCCAGCGAGGTTCTGCGTCCGCAGGAATTCGACCAGCCTCTCGTGCTTCGCATTGAGTTCCTCGTTCCATGCGCTTTCCGCGACGATCGGGGAACCATTCACTACGAGACTCTTACCAATTCTCTTACTCATGATTGCGCTTCCTTCAAAAAACGCCCCTACGTGCTGCGGGCGTCAACAGATGATGTCGACGCCCGATGTTGTCTTCGCTTTCGCTAGTCCTCGAGCGCCGGATGATAGTGGCTTTCCCAGCCAAGGTACCGCGCCGACTCATGAATGGCCTTCGAAACATCGCTGAAGTTCGCAGCCACGTGATGTTCGAAGCCCTCGCGGCAAATGAACCTCAGCAGTTTCTGCAACTGCGGTATCTCCGCCACACCCGCTCCACCAAAAGTTTCGAGCGGATCGTCCGTGAATTTGCCCGCGCCCGTGTAGCCGCGCACAATCCCGCGCCGATCGTCTGTGGAATAACGCGCAAAGCACATCGTGCCGGATTTCACGCGGCCTACACACGTGCCGAATGTATTTTCCTTCCCGACGGTACCGGCGATGATCTCCTGATAGTCCATGCGCACATCCTTGAAGAAGTGCTTAGGCAAATTGGAGCAATGGAAGCAGACGCACTTATCAGGATGGCTCCCGTAGTTATTGTTCCAGTCGAGCAATGCCGAAGGAGTACCGCTCGCCAGCGCCAGCATATACATGCTCAGAGTGCCGGGCACGTCCGTCTCGCAAGCCGAAGGAATCAGGTTGTCGCTCATCATGCTCATGATGGTGCAAGGCACGACGCCGAAAAACTCCTCCATGGAGGTCCAGCATTGCACGGCGCTGATGGTGACATGCGCCTGCTTCATCCATCCGTCGATCACCGCACCCAGCTTGGCCATCTTCAGCAGCGCCGCGTCAGCGATGCCTGTGGTGCTGACATATTTCTTGATGGCCGCGAGCTTGGCCTGCGCCGCGTCGTCCTTATCTTCCATGCGATTGATTCGGCCGAAAACTTCGGATAAATCGAGGGTCTCAATCGTGATGCCGCTGGTTTCAAAGATGCGCTCGGAATAGCGGACGGTATTAAAGGCCGTGGGACGCGCGCCAATGGCGCCGATACGCAGATTCTTCAGTCCCTTTACCACCCGGCAAACCTGGGAGAACCACTCGAGATCGGCTTTGAACTCAGGCGATGTCAGGCTCTCTGTGTGCAACGTGGTCAGCGAGTACTGAATGCCGTACTGCATCATGTTGTTACACGCGCTCATCTTCCCGCAGAAGCTGTCGCGCCGCGTGGCAATTGTCATGGCATCGGACCGGTCGGGCGTGGCCTGCACCAGCACCGGAACCCTAAGCCCGGAAAGTCGAATCGCGTCCACAATTCCCCGCTCTTCGCCAAAGTTCGGCAACGTGACGATGATGCCGTCAATCTCGTCCGCGTGCTTCTTGAACAGTTCGGCACAGTGCTGCGACTCGGTATATGTCTCCACCGCGCCGTATTTTGATTCTTTGGGGCTCAACACAATTGCCTTCGCACCAGCCGACTCCAAGACGGAGATGATTTCTTCGCGGCCTGTTTTGGCCAGATGATCCGGAAAAAATCCCCGATTGCCCACCACCACCCCAAACGTCATTTTTCGTTCGCTTGCCATGTTTCGACTCCTTCTTGATCTCCGCCGCGTCGCACGGCACGTTGCATCTGCTTCAAAGCCTCGGCTCAGCAGCAGGAATGATTGCGTTCATCACAGCACAAAACATGCCGTACCGAAAAAACCAACTTTCCGAGCACTTATCGAGCTCTGCCCGGACGAAATTTCAACACATACAGAAGGCCCAACAAGAAGAGGGTTCCGCCCCACCAGATTGGCGTGTGCAGATTGGTCAACTGCACGCCCGGCGGATAGATGCCGGTGGCCAGTTCATACAGGCCGTAGCCGCAAATCATCGCGCCATAAGCTACCAACAGCACTCCGACAAAAAACCAGATAGGAATTCCCGAACCATGCATGATCTTCAGCTCCTTTCCTACCAGAACGTAATGTTAAGCGCCACGAAGATAATCACCACCAGAATCGCCCAGGTCCACTCATTCTTATAGAACGGAACCGGCTCCTCCTTGGGCAGAACCGTTGCGCCATACACCAGTCCATCCAGCTCTTCCACAGGCCGCGGCTTGGTGAACATGCTCACGATAAAGATCACGATGACCGTGAAGATAAATGCCCACAAGGCGCGAAACACGTTTTCGGCCATCGGCTTCGCATCGGGCGAGAGTGCTACATGCGCCAGCGCGGCGGGGTCGAGGTGAACCCACTCGAAAAGGCTCGCTGAAAACACAATCCCAAACAGCAAACCGAGAAATCCCGCAAGCCTTGTCGCTCGCGTCCAAAACATGCCCAGCAAAATCGTGCCGAGCAGCGGAGCAATAAAGATGCTGAACAGCGCCTGCACATAATCCATAATGCCGTGCGCATGTTGCACCAGATAGCCGGCCCCAATCGAAACCGCCACGCCGATCACGATCGCCATGCGCCCCACCGCAACATAATGGCTGTCTGTGCCGTTCTTCTTGATCAGCGGCTTGTAGATGTCGTAAGTCCACACCGTGGAAAACGCGCTGACGTTGCCAGCCATGCCGCTCATAAAACCTGCGATCAGCGCGGTGATTCCCAGACCGAGCAGCCCCGGTCCGCAATAACGCACCAGCATCAGCGGCAGCACTTCGTTATAGCTGTGAAGCTCTGTTCCCGGAGCACCGCTCAGCACTTTTTGCTGGTAATTGGCAGGAAGAGACGTCTTCGACATCGCGGCACTGCATGCACTCGGATCGGCAACCTGGTCTCCCCCGACGCTCGCTGTGCAGGACCTCACCACATCCTCACCGACGAGCAGGCGACGGCTGCCGTCAGGATTCTGCAACAGCACCAGCCCCAGCAGGCCCGGAAGAATGACGATGAAGGGAACCGCCATCTTGAAGAATGAGCCGATGATCGGCGCCATGCGCGCGGCACGCAGATTGTGCGCCGCCAGTACCCGCTGCACGACGAGAAAGTCCGTGGTCCAGTAGCCAAAGCTAATTGCAAAACCGAGGCCGAATACGATCCCCGTCCAGTGCACTCCCATGGGATTGGCGGAAAAGTGGCCGGTGTCGCGCCAGAGGTGCAGGTAAGAATCGTTGTGCAGATTCCTCAGAATCTGGGCTTGGAGTCCGCTCCACCCACCCGTCTGCACTAGGCCCAGGATAGGCACCAGCAGTGCGCCACCCCAGATGAGCACAAACTGCAACACCTCATTAAAAATGGCCGAGCGCAATCCACCCAGCGCGACGTACAGCGTTACTGCGAACGCCGATACCACGATGCTAAAGGTGATGCTCCAGCCCAGGACCACCTTCATCACGACGGCCATGGCGAACATGTTCACGCCGCTCATCAGGATCATCTCCAGGGCGAAGGAGAATGCGGCCAGGACACGGGCGTGCTCGCCGTAGCGCAGATTCAGGTAGCCAGGGACCGAATGCGTCTTCGACACATAATAGAAGGGCATCATCACCAGGCCCAGAAACAGCATGGCGGGAATGGCGCCGATCCAATACCAGTGGGTTGCCAGAATGCCGTATTGGTAGGCCGAACCGGCCCAGCCCATGAGTTCGAGCGAGCCGAGATTCGCCGAGACAAAACTTAGACCGGCAATCCACGCGGTCATCTCGCGCCCTGCCATGAAGAACTCTTCGCTGGTGTTTGACTTGCCTTTAAGATAAAAGCCGATCCAGATCACCATTCCGAAGTAAATGACGATGACGGCTATATCGAGCAGACTGAGCCGAGCCAAGGGAGAAGCAGCAAAGGCAAGGAGCGCCGGCATAGTGTGTAAGGAGCCGGCAATTGTTGAAAGCGGGACCAATCCGAACATTGCGTCACCTGCTGAAATGCAACCCGTCCGCAACCCACCACCGGACGTTCGCCCTAAGTAAATGGGTTTACTGTCAGACTTGTCAAGCGCCAAAGGACGACGCGGTTAATCTTCATTCGTCGATGTTTCTTCGAAAGTTGACGGCCAATGCGGCTCAGAATTCAGGATTCCCATCGCACTGGTAAGCGTTTTCCCGACGAAGTGTACCACACACCGCGTGCAAGACAATACGGACACGATCACTCGCACATCCCGCGGGCCTCTGGAAACCCTGCGCCTCCAAAGAACGGGTTCAATGAATCGCGGAATTGCATTCTACGAACAAGCAAGACCGGCGATCGGCGAAGAGAGAAAGCAAGTTTCCTTATGCGTTTCCCCTTGTTTTAGCGGCCCTCCGAGGATAACTTGAGACATGGGACACCGTTTCCCTTCTCTCCGCCGTATCGATTGCCCATCTGTCTCCGCTCGAGGACATTCGCGGCAACTTCCTTCCCAGCAAAACTTCGTCAAAAGGAGCCAATTCCATGCAGACTTCTGAAGATCCCATCGGTTGTAGCGGCTTTTCCCGGCGCACGTTCTTCCGTTACGCCGCCGGCGCTTCCGCGCTGGCCTCCGTGCCCATCCTCACCGAAGCCCATCTCGCGCTAGCGCAACGGCCCCATTTCGCGGACCCCAACGTCGGCATCCACATCGACGCCAATGAGAATCCCATGGGTCCCTGCGACGCAGCACGCCAGGCGATGATCGATATCGTTCCCAGGGGCGGGCGCTACCTGATGGACATGGAGGAGGACCTGACATCGACCTTCGCCAAGATGGAAGGTCTCGATCCCGAGTCGGTCGCTGCATACGCCGGCTCCAGCGAACCGCTTCACTACACAGTGCTGACGTTTACCAGCAAAAGCAAACCCTTGGTGGTGGCGGACCCCGGTTATGAGGCCCCAACGTGGGCCGCGAAAATTGCGGGCGCGGACGTTCTCAAGGTTCCCCTTGCCGACCCCAAAGGCGAAGCCAAGCATGACATCCCCGCGATGCTCGCAGCCTCAGCCAATCCGGGCGTCATCTACATCTGCAACCCCAACAATCCCACGGGAACCTGCACGCCTCGCGCCGAAATCGAGCGTGCCGTCGCCAATGCACCAAAGGACACGATTCTGCTGATCGACGAGGCCTACATCCACCTTTGCGATGCACCTCGCTCGCTCGACTTCGTGAAGGACGGAAAGAATGTCATCGTGCTGCGCACGTTTTCGAAACTCTATGGCATGGCGGGCATCCGCATGGGATTCGCCGTCGGACGTCCCGACCTTCTGAAGCAGATTTCGGTACATGGAGGATTCAACGCACTGCCGATCACTGCGATGGCCGCAGCCAAGACCAGTTTGCTCCAGGCAGACCTCGTCCCCGCGCGGAAGAAGGCGATTGGTGAAATCCGCATGCAGACACTCGCGTGGCTCAGGAGCCAGGGCTACGCGGCCACTCCATCGGAAAGCAACTGCTTCATGGTCGATGTGCGCCGGCCCGGCAAAGAAGTGCAAGCTGCGCTGGCCCAGAAAGAAATGTTCGTGGGCCGCATCTGGCCCGCCTGGCCCAACAGCCTGCGTATCACCGTTGGAACACACGACGAGATGATGGCCTTCCGCAAGTCCTTCACAGAAGTGATGAATTCATCAACGGCTGGCCTCACGCCCGCACCGCTCCCGCGGCGGATCGCAGAGCATCCATTCACCCACCTGTCGTAGTCACATCGCAAGCAGGTTTACTTGAACTCAAAGCCTCGCCACTTCGGCGAGGCTTTTGTTCTTTGCTTGCCCATTCAAACCATCTGGCCATCGGAATTGTTCTTGACCGCAACGTGCAACGGCGCACAGATTGCTCTGTGCGCCGCAAAGGTTGAACCGGAGTCCACGGGTGGTCTCGGTTGAATCAGAAGATGATCTTCAACGCGAGTTGTGTGTTGAAGGGCTCGCCGGCGCCGATGCCCGGTGCGCCGTAGTTGGCGCCAATGGTTGTGCCAATGGCGCAGGTTTGTGAATCGGTGCAGAAGCCATCGCCCGGAGCTGCCAGATTCAGACGGTTGAAGAGGTTGAACATCTCTACACGGAACTGTGTGGTCACCCACTCGCCGACCTTCGTGTTCTTGAAGACCGAGAAGTCCACGTCTGAGAAACCCGGCCCGTGCAGATCGTTCCTGTGACTGTCACCGAAGGCTCCATTCGCTGAAGGCGAATATGCGTTCGGATTCATCCAGTTCACGGAGTAACCTGTCGAAGCATTGCCGACTACGGAATGCGATACCCCTGCGTACGGGCCAGTCCCAGCGTTGAGATTGGCTCGCTCGGCAAACTCGCCCGTTCCGCTTCCTCCTGAGTTGCTGGAAAAGATGCTAAACGGCTGGCCGCCGTGGAAGCTGAGCAGGCCGTTCACCTGCCAGCCGTTGGTCAGCAGCTTGGGACCGTGAGCCGCATTCGGCAGCATATACGTAACGTAGGTTACAGCCGTATTCCTCACGTCGAAATCGCTGTTCCCGTAGTCGCACTTGAAGCAGAGGCTGTTCTGTGGGTTATACAGGTAGATCTGGCTGGCTTCATCCAGCGAGTGTGCCCATGTATAAGCGACTTGCGAAGTGATCCCGTGCCAACTGGCAACCCGAAGCGTCGCCTGAAGGCCGTTGTAGTCCGACGTGCCCACCGATTGAATCTGGTTGATGACGCCGTAGTTCGGGTATAGGGAATAAAATGGCCGAGCCGAATTCGCCCCGCCGCTTCCCAGCGCCGCCTGGTTGATATCCAGAAGCGCGCGAAGCCTGCGTCCCGCGCTCCCGACGTAGCCAATCTGCGCCAACAGATTATTCCCTAGCGATCTCTGCAAATTCAGGTTGAAATTCTCCAGGTAGCCCGGCCGCAGCTTCTGGCTTACAGAAAATACATTGACACTGGAGCAATTGGGACTGACCTGGCTCGGCTCGGTGATGCACGTGTTCGTGCTACTCAACGCATCCGGGAAAATGGGAGCGCCCATGGAGGCTCCGGATGGAATATAGGGCGCGGAGGGGCCTGTATCGATGGCCAGCGTTGAACCGGAAGGATTGTCCTGCACGCCGAAGGCGCCACCGTTGCTCGAAAAGCGCGAGTTGAGGAAGTTCACGATATTGGGGTTGTCATACCCCAAGCCGAAGCCCCCGCGAATCACTGTTTTGCTATCATGGCCCGGCTGCCAGGTGAAGCCTACCCGCGGACCCCAGCCCCCGTGATATTGGGGATAGAGATGGGCGAGATCAACACCGACCGTCGCCAAGCCGTTCGGCGCTCCCGGCAAGAACGTTGTCAGGTCGTTGTATTGACTGTGGACGGGGCCGCTGTACTCATAGCGTAGACCGTAGTTCAAATTCAAGGTGGGCGTTACCTGGAAGGTGTCCTGAGCAAATATGCCATAGGAATTCAGGAACACCTGCCGCTTGGGATCGCCCTGCACGATGCTGGTGTCCCCTGCATCGAAGCATCCTGCAAGGAAGTCAGCAAGTTGAAGGAACCGGGGATCGGAGGTAAGGGAGGCCGAAAGCGTCACCGATCCTGGCGCCGTGGCTGTCAATCCGTCGCAAGCTGTACCGGCGTTCCCCGCCCATGGGCCCTGCGTTCCGTCAAAGTTGAAGGTTCCGCGTTGATCGGCCTGGTAGAAATCGTCGATCTGCGCCTGGCGAAATTCGCCGCCGAAGTGAAGCTGGTGCTTGCCCACCGTCCACGAAAGGGTTTCGTCCAGGTGCCCGGTGATATCGTTGCGCCCGGAGTCGACTGTAGCGCCCACATAATCGAATCCATCGGACGAGGAGCCCAACCCGCTGCTGGCAGTGGGCGCCGCGATCTGAATGCGCGGAGCGCCTGCCAAACTTGGGCTGCTGACCCCGGTGTTCAAACCGAGAGCGACTGGCTGATAGTTGTCACTCGCATCAGAAAAAGACTGGTTGTAGTAGTTGACGCCGGCAAAAAGCTGATTCGCAATTCTCGGCGAGAATACTGAATTCCAGGTCAGGTTATAGTTCTGCACATGCATCGGTCCGACTTCGTAGTACGGAGTCAACAGCGAGACCGTTGGCGCGATCTGCGGTCCTTGGCCCACATACCACTTAGCTGAGAGCTTGTTCTTGTCGTTGATCGTGTAATCCAGCTTGGCCAGGCCATTGTGGCTCCAGCCCACTTCGTTTTCGGGGTTGAGGTAGTTGAAGGGTGTCGCCGGCCCATTCAACACCGCCGCAGGCCACAAACCCTGATTGGATCCGTTGCCGTTTAACAAGTTCAACGCTGTCTGGTTGACCGGTACACCGTACGCAGCAAGTATTGAACTGGCGCCAGCCTGATAAGCGGCAGACGGCTCAGTCGATGGCGTGTTCACGCCGATTAGGAATCGCTGGTCTTCATAGGTTGTGAAGAAAAATAGCTTATCCCGCCAGATGGGGCCGCCGGCTGAGTATCCAAATTGCTGGTTGCGCAATTCCGGCTTCACAACCGACAACTGCGATTTCGCCGCCAGCGCCTCATTGCGGTTGTAGTAGTAAGCGCTTCCATGGAATTGGTTGGTCCCCGATTTGATCGACAGATTGACTGTTGCTCCGGGACTCCGTCCAATATCCGGTCCCGCCTCGGTCACCGTCGAAACTTGTTCGATAGCATCCAACGGCAGCGTCACTCCCGCGATTCCAGAGATACCGCCCTGATTGGCCGCTGGAATATTCCACCAAACGTCGTTGTTGTCTGCGCCCTCAATCTGCCAGTTCACCATGTCCGGGCGGGAGCCGTTGACTGATCCGTATCCGCCCCCGGAATATCCGGCATACCCTGGCGTCACCGCAATCAGCTGCGTAAAATCACGGCCATTCATGGGTGTGTTCTGTACAGTCTCGCTGGGAATGTCGGTGGTCTCTACCGTCGTCGTGGTGTCCAGCGCGAGCGCATCGGCGGAGACCTCCACGGTCTCTCCGGCCGAGGCAATCCCTAATTTGACAGGCAGCGTGTACGTCGTTCCGGCCGATACGGGAACGCCCTGAATCTTCTCCGGCTTGAACCCCGACGCGCTTACCTTGACAGTGTAGGAGCCGACCTCCAAGCCGATGAAGCTGAACTCCCCGGCACTCGAACTCACTGCCTTCGTGGAGGCGCTCGTTCCCACATCCACAATTTCCACTAGGGCCCCGGGCACCACGGCACCCGATTGGTCGGTCACGATGCCGTTGAGAGCGCCGCGATTCGTCTGGCCAAATCCAGTAACCGACAGTGCAAGCATGAATGCGAGCACCAATGGGATGGCTGTGAATACAACTCGAGTACGTCGATTAAGCATTTCGCCTGACCTCCGGAAATCACTGAAAGTTGTGGATTCTGGTTGCGCCAAAAAAATGTCAATTCGTACAGAAGCACAAGCGCACAAAATCGCTCGAATGCTCAGTCTTTTCTTGGGAGCCTACGGGTACAGAAGGCTGTGTGGGTGGATTCCATTACCCAACATAGTTCCGCCGCCCGTAAAGATTCAATGAAGAAACGTGAGATAGTGGCCGCTGCCAGGGTCGAATCGAACCGACCGCAAGGTCCATGACGGGATGTTGAAGCAGATTCCCAGGAAAAGGGTTGGAGGCTCGGTCTTTGGGAATCGGCGATCGGAATTGGGAGATTCTTCACCCCATGGGATCAGGGCCTATTGCCTCAAGCATTTGCACGCGCACGACCATGGTCCCAAATGTGTGATGAAAAACAACGGAAACGGAGTGGTCACTCCTCATTTGGCCGCAGAATTGTTCGAGCTCGACTGCAGCTTTCGGCACCGTCATGGCACACGGCCTTGGCAGCGAGGACTTAATCACGCCCGCGATCATATTCGCGATCTCACGGATCGCATCGAGTGCATCAGCTTCCGCCACAGATTCCAATGGCTGCATTAACATGGCCGCCGTAGCTTGACGGGTTAATCCCTCTTCCATTCGTATCTCGACCCGCCCATTCCACGCGCCGGAAAGGCTCACCATCCCCAATACGTGCCCCGACTCAATACAGAATTGTTCCAGACGAGGTAAGGGATCGAGTCTCATGGCGAGCATCTGCTCCCAGAACTGAGAATTCGCCTTGATGATGGAACTCTCATCGATTTCAATGCGCACCGAATGCTCCTCTTCGACTACGCTGATCCATTGCGAAACACACTTCAACCTATCGGGAAACTTAGTCACAATCGTTAGGGGTGCGTCGATTGCATGCAGGGAATATATCGAACGGTTCGTGGATTGGGATCAAAGGGATTTGCGACATATCGACTGGCCCTGCACAGCTCGTTGACCTGTTTCAAGCCACTCATCGCGATCAACCTCAGTCACGCATCGCTCATTTGAAAGAGGGATTGGAGAGGAAGAGTTCGCTTCAAGTCCGTGAGCGCGGGCCGTCAGAGCTGCAGCCTGATGGAATGCTTCACGTTCTGGGGTCGCTTTGCAACCGCGGTGAGAACTCGCTCAGGCCGTGAGACGTTCGAGTTGATCGGGTTTGGCGATCGTCATGCTCGAACCTCTGATCACAATCCATTCGTCGCGGCGGAACTGATTCAGCAGACGCGTGACTGTTTCGCGCGAAGTGCCTGCCATATTGGCAATCTCTTCATGCGTCAAGGCCATCGTGAATCGGATTTCGGCCTTCCCGTTCGCCGCCGATTTGCCCCAGTCGAGAAGGAGACGAGCGAGCCGTCCAGCAGCAGAGCCTGACAAGGCAAGCCGCTTCGCATCGTGAAACACGGTGAGATACTCGCCCGACAGAGCCTGCGCGGCGTGCATGCTCGCAATCCCGTGGCGGCTCAGAAAATCTACAAATTCCTGCTTGCGGACCGTCTTGACCTGACAGGGTTCAATGGCTTCTGCGGTGACTTCATGGGGGACATTGGCCAGCACGGCGCTCAACCCCATCAAGTCGCCCGGACCTGCAATCTTGAGGATCATCGTCTTCCCGTCGCGCGACGTAGATGAGATCTTGACCTGACCGAAGCAAATGACAAACACATTCCGCGCCGGATCCCCCTCGGAGAATAACTTGGCGCCGCGAGCGTGGCTCATCATAATGCCGATGCCGTCATAATCCTGGAGTGCCTCTGGGGTGAGATTGCAGAACATTCGCAGATGGCGGTGCTCGCAGTTGAGACAGTCTTCCGGTGGGTGATGAGGGTGGAGTGCAGCCATACTTCTTCCGTAGGTCTAGATTTACTCGAAGGTCTGTCCGGAGTATACCGCACTTTTGATGAGCTGAAAGCTGTGAATTAGAGTCAGACTTCTTATCCACGCCCCAGGAATCGGCCCCCCAAATGCACTTAAACGGGCTGGCCTGGGGTTTCAGTCGCTCTTGTTCCACGGCGGCGAATCCCCGCCGTCCGTGCCGCACAACACGATACATACGCTCGCGAAACTTCCCGCGCCAATTCTTCGAGCAACTGCATTCGAAGAGGCGGATACATATCGAATGCAACCTCAAGCGTGTTTCTGGGAAGCATCATGAGAGAACCCGGAGAGTTCGCGACCAGGGTATAGGTGTGGTGGCCGTCCCCCAGAACGGCCGCAAGTTCTACCAGATCCCCTGCACGGACTACTCCCAGAATGACGCGTGCCTGCATTCGGTCTGCTTTGCGCTGAAGTTGTCCGGAAACAACAACGTAGAGCCCGCGGCAGGTCTCGCCTTGGCGAAAGATCGTCTCTCCGAACTCAAACTCCATCGATTCGGCCGAGGAGTTGAGTAGATTTGCCGTTGCGGGCGGGCAGGCCAGCAATTCTGCCAGCGAATGCGATGCAACTTCGCGACCCTCGGGTTTTGCCTCTGACTGCATGGTTCCATCTCCCTCGACCCACCAGGCTTCAAGTCCAACACGGCTCTTTCGTTGCCATCCCTGTCTGGACGGAAGCTCGCAGTGGGTACTTCACTCACGGATGAGCGATGAACCAGACTCCGAACGCGCCAAAGAAACCTAATTCCAAACCACTCGGTCTTGCGACCATCATGACAAACGAAACTTCTGCGAATTCTTGCCTTCTGCGCATATGCATCGATCCGTAGTTCAATCGCGCAAGCATCGCTGCTCGGAATGTCGATAAGCCTCCCGCGCTTGCCTCAATTCATCTCGACTGGAGTCGACGCCAAACGCTCCTCGGCGAACGGTACGGTCTCTGCGGGCACGCAGAGCACCGGGACCCGCGAACTGGCGAGCAATGAAAATGCAGTGCCATGCGGACCACGCGACTCGCTCGTACGCTTCACACCCACGACCAGGATGCTTGGGTGATGTTGATGGATCGCATTCGAAACTGCGTCAATTGGCTTGCCGTCTTTCACAACGAAACGCACGGGAAATGCATCGCTGGAACGGATTCCAAACTCCTCCAGAGTGGTCGCACCAGGATTCAGAAAGGCAGATACCTCGGCGGCTCTGCGCGCGTGAACCACGAGCAGCGTGCGTTGAAACGTCTTCGCCAGGGAACGCGCGATGGCAACGGCTGCAGTCGTCGCCTCATTCCTCTCCAAAGCAAGCAAAATTGGGCCACCAGGAACAGGACGAAACGGGCCCGCGTTCCAATCTGCCGCCACGGCCAGAACTGGGCAGGGCGCCATCCGAACCAATTGCTCCGCCACAGCCCCGACAACCACCGGACCGGCGCCTTCGCGGCCTTCCGTGCCTATGACGATGAGCCCAGCTTCGTAGTGACGGGCTACATCAACAAGCATCTGCGCGACGGCTCCTTGACCGATTTCAGAATGACTATGAATGCCTTCCCGGGAAAGGTCGTCGGTCATTTTGTCCAGCGCCGCGCGCGCCTCATCCGCTAGCCGGTAACGGATTCGCCCAGGAACCGCATCGACTGCGGCATAATCCATCGGATCGAGACCATACGCAAGCACAATGCGCGCGCCGTAACCGGAGGCGAGCTTGCGGGCATATTCAAGAGCTGCTTCCGATCGGCCGTCCAGATCGGTCGCAACAACAATCGTTTTTAATCCGGTTTCGAAGCCCATCGAGCCCCCATTGAACGAGCAGCGCCCTCGGAGAATTGGCTTCCTCTGCATTCCGCCTTCTTCGCGAACACTGCGGACGAGTGACGGAAGTCGCTTCCCGAAGCCACGGCGCCGTCGGGCGCCATGCCTTTTCTACCTGTTGGATACCGAGTCTGCTCTAGTGGGGAGATGCAAGGCAGTGACACGATTCACCCCGTACTGTGACTAATGTCACACGAGGGTCTGGCCAATCCTCTGAATTGGAAGGCATCTTGCCTCTATGAATCGACGAGCCTTACGGAATGCCTCCACCCGCACTACGAATCGTGCGAGTCTCTTGCGCTCAATTGTGGACCAGCATCTCTTTGCGGCCGCATTCTCGCCATGCCTTTGCGCACCCGATTCGGCCAGCATGTCTCTGCGGCCGCATTCTCGCCATGTAGGATAGCCGAATGAAGCGCGTCCTCATGTCCTGGAGCAGCGGCAAAGACAGCGCATGGGCCCTCCATCTTCTGCGCCGTGACCCCGGCATCGAGATCCTCGGACTGCTCACGACACTCAACTCGGAATTCCAGCGCGTCGCAATGCATGGCACGCGCCGCTCGGTCCTCGAAGCGCAGGCCGATGCCGCTCAACTCCCGCTATGGATCGTTCCATTGCCCTGGCCCTGCTCCAACGAGGTTTACGAGCAGCGCATGGCCGAGGTCTGCGATCGTGCCGTCCGTGAACACATCGATGCGATCGCCTTTGGCGACCTGTTCCTGCGCGACGTGCGCGCCTATCGCGAGAAACAGCTGGCGCCCACCGGACTCGAACCGCTCTTTCCGCTTTGGGAGATCCCAACCGATCAGCTCGCGCGCGACATGATCGCCGGCGGACTGCGGGCCCGATTGGCCTGCATTGACACGAAGCAATTGTCCGCCACATTTGCCGGCCGCGCATTCGATGCCGCATTACTCCGCGATCTGCCAGCTTCAGCCGATCCTTGCGGCGAGCGCGGCGAGTTTCACACGTGCGTCTACGAGGGACCGATGTTCCGTCATCCGATCCCGTTGCAATCAGGCGAAGCCGTCGATCGCGATGGATTTGTCTACGCAGATTTTTCGCTCACCCAGAACGAGGTCCCCGTCCCTCAAGTCGGATAAAGCTCACTTGGCTGCTTCCGGCAGTCCCACCTCCGAGGCCGGGGCCAATGTGTGCGTCGTATCCCAATGATCGATCACAAGCTGCCACTGTTGCGCGCGGCCTACCCACATCTGCGTAGCACGATCGTAGCGCGCCGTGTTGTTAGCGAGCCAATACGGCCGGTTGTCGCGCAGCCAGGCTTGCTCGTAAAGCTGGCCAAGCAGCGCATAGCCATCGCGCATGTCCTCCAAACGCCCGTTGTTTGAGCCGATGGTTTCGAGCATCTCCGAAACTTCGTCCCATCGGCTCTTATCGCCGGCAATCGCCTGCGCTCGGCTGTAAAGACTCGCGCATTCCGCCGCGGCCTGAAACTTGTAGCCGATGAAGTCGATGCGTCGCGCACCCAGCTCCATCGCATCCAGCGCTTCCTGATTATCGAGCTTGCCCGCCAGGCGAGCCTGCGCAAGTAGCGTAATGGCGCGCTCCGCATCGAGCCGCAAGTCACCGGCCACAGGCAATAGCTTGACCGAAACCTGCTGCCCCGGCGCCGAGAACGGATCGAGCCAGAAATAGTCATCCTGCGCGTCTTCAAGTCCAGCTTTTTTGAGCACGGCATGGGCATCCATCAATGCACTTTGCGCCTGGCTGATCTTGCCTGTCTCATCACCGTGGAATGCCTGGCCAAAACTCGCGATGAAGTTCGCCTCGGAGCTCTCGCCCTGCTGCCACCCGGCTGCGGCGCCAAACAGCACCCCGAACCAATTCTCGTCGAAGATGCCTTCCCCATCGTCGTTCCACACCGTGTTCAACATGCCAGTCGCGCCCAGTTTCTGCCCATCGCGCACAAACGCGCGAATGTTGCCCAGGGCCACATTGTTGTTGGGATAAACACGGTTCCAATTGCTCACCCCGGGAGCGACCCACGTCTCGAGTCCGGCCTTGGTAAACGGCACAATCTCCGGCGTGAAATCCGGCCGCGCATCATAAACCCACGGCACCGCGATCATGTCCTTCGGCAGAGTGCCGACCAGCTCCGGCGAGTTGACCGCAATGTCGCCCCAGAACAGCAGCCGCTTGTGAAGCGGAGCCAGCGTCTCGTGAATCTGCGAGAGGAAACTCAGATAAACCGCGCCAAGCCCCTGCTGCTTCACCTGGTCGCGCGTGCGGCCCAACCCAAGCTCGAACGTCTCATCTGCGCCGATGTGCGCATACGGCGCCGGAAACACCTTCGCCAACTCCCCAAACCAATTTCCAATGAGGGGCAGCGTGCCCGCATCGCCCGGCGCGAGCACCGAACCATGCGGCGTCTCGCCCAGATGCGAGTACTCTTCGAACTTCAGCACGTGGTGAAGGTGCCCGAAAGACTCCTGCTCGGGGATCACGGTGATGTGATACTTCGCCGCATACGCAACGAGTTCGCGCGCCTCATCCGGCGTCATCGCACCACCAGGAAAGGCCGCAACAGGCGTCGAGTCGTACGCGAAAGTGTGTTCAAAGTACGGCGAAAAGATGTTGTATTTGTATGCCGCCAGCGTGCGAATCTCGCGCTTCAGAAACTCCATGTTAGACAGCGGCCCACGCGACCAGTCATCGCTCAACCCGCGGTGCGCCATCGCGGGCCAGTCGCGCATCGTCGGAACCAGCAACACCGCATCTTTACCGGAGCCGCGAATCAACTGCTTCACAGTCTGGGCGCCGTAGAAAAAGCCAGCTGAGGTCTCGGCAACGACAACGACGCCTCCGTGACCGTCGGGCAGGATCGCATAGCCTTCATCGTGCATCTCCGGATCGAACCTGAGGTGCTGGCTTGCGAGCAGTTCCCTTTGCGAACTTGCCGGCGCGAATGAAATCCCTGCCGCTCGTTGCGCATGGGGGTTGATCCCATGGTCGGTGAGCCAGCCCTCCAGGTCTTCGGCCGCCGAACGCGCATCCTGCAAATCGCGATCTTTGGATCCCACTTTGACTTCCAGCTCGGCGGAAGAACTCGGTCCACGAAGGTGAGTCACCTGTACCGCGACACATTCCCGCGGCGCAGGGACCAGGTGCAAGTCAGCACAGGTCGGAGCGGCGGGAATTGGTGCCTGGGCGGCTGCATATACTGCAGGGCTAATCAAGAGAAAGGATGCCAGGACAGAAAGTCGACGCATAAACCTCTCACGGCAAAGCAATTTGCCTGCAAGGCTAATGCATCAGGACGTCTCGTGTACATGGGAAAGTAATCACATGATGGCAAAATGATCAAAAAATCGACATATTTCGGCATTAAACGCTCGCGGACATCTCGTCCCTGCGCGCCTACAGCCCGAGAAACCCGCGCAATGCCCGATCGATGGCGTTCATCGTTCCTTCGTCCACGCGGCCAATCCGCGGACCGATCTTGCTGCGCGGAACCGTGGTCGCCTTGTCCACCATCACCTGCGACCGTTTTGTCAGTCCAGTGCTCTTCCCTGCGTTGACAGTGATCCGAAACAAGGGCACATCGTGCAACTCGCTCGTCAAAGGCAGCACCGTCACCGAAGGAAGCAAGTCGAACGCTTCAGCTTTCACAACAAGTGCGGGCCGTGGCTTGCCGAAGTCGCCGGAAACGGCAATCGTCACAACATCTCCGCGTTTCATCGCTCGCTTTCAAGGGCGCTCACATCCTGAATCCAGCGCATCACCTCAGTCTCATCCTTCGAGTTGGAGACCATCTGCGATTGCCTGCGCGCTTCGGCAGCAAAGCGCCGTTTCCGCGCCTCTTCCACGTAGTCACGCATCAAAGAGCGCAAGACCTCGGAGGCTGGCCGCTCCTCTGCCTCCACTGCGGCCGCAAACTCCGCCTTCAGATCGGCATCTATGCGCAGATTCAACGTCGATTCCCTGGGACGAGCCACCGTTTGTGCCACAATACGTTTCCTCTATACATATTGTAATTACGTTTCACCAGGACAGCAAGTAACTACGTAGCGCGAAACCGACAAACGGTTCTCGCATCACCACGATTCTCGGGGGAATGAAGCCGAAGGCAGTTGGCCCCACCGCAGGTGGCCGAAGGTAGTTGGCCCCACCGCAGGTGGCCGAAGGTAGTTGGCCCCACCGCAGGTGGCCTAGCGCAGGCTCTTCAGCGCCGGATAAAGCTTCCGCCATTGCGCGTAGCCAGCCTTATAAGCGACAAGGTCGCTGGGATCGGGCTCGATGCGCTGCGCAACTTCGATGGCCTGCCCGCATGCCGCGTCCAAATTCGCCCAGTGTCCCGCGCCCACACCCGCCAGCAGCGCCGAACCAAAAGCGCCGCCCTCCTCGGCCGTGAGCACCTCGACGGCCCGCCCGTAGACACCGGCCTGAATCTTGCGCCACAAGGGACCCCGCGCCCCTCCACCGCCCAGCCGAACGGCGCTGACCGGAATTCCCAACTCCGCGAAGAGCGTGAAGGTATCCTGCAGCGAATACGCCACACCTTCGAGCACAGCCCGTACAAAATGCGCCGCCGTATGGTGCGTCCCGATTTTCGCGAACGCAGCCCGCACCTCCGGATCGAGATGTGGCGTGCGCTCGCCGAGCAGATAGGGCGCCCACTCGAGCCCTTCGCTGCCCGCCGCAACCTTCCCTGCTGCCGCTGTGAGCCCGTCGTAATCCTGTCCCGCGAAGAACGTCTCCTTCAGCCAGCTGAAACTCAACCCTGCCGACTGCGTCACACCCATCACGTGCCATAAGCCGGGAACTGCATGGCAAAACGTATGCAAACGCCCTTTCGGATCTTTCGTCGGCTGCGCGGTAGCCGCAAATACTACACCCGAAGTCCCGATGGTTGCCGACACCGAACCCGGCTGCAGAATGCCCATACCCACCGCGCCGGCGCCCTGATCGCCTGCACCCGCAACCACGGGCGTGCCCGCAGGCAATCCCGTCAGCCCTGCCGCGCTTTCACTGATCCGCGCACAGATCTCGGGCGACTCGTAAACTCGTGGCAGCCAGTTTTCCGGGATCCCCGCCGCCTCGGCCACTTCTTTCGACCAGCGCCGATGAGTCACATCCAGCAACAGCGTTCCCGAAGCCTCCTGCACGTCGATGGCAAATTCACCCGTGAGGCGGTAGCGCACATAGTCTTTCGGACACATGATGTGTCGAATCTTCGCGAAGATCTCCGGCTCATGCGTCTTGACCCACAGCAGCTTGGTCAGCGTGAAATTCGGCAGCGCCGGATTGCACGTCAGCTCGATCAGTTTTTCGTAGCCGATTTTTTCATGCAGCCAATCGCATTCCGGCTGCGTACGCGTGTCGCACCAGATCAGCGAGGGCCGCAGCACCGCGCCGTTCTCATCGAGCATGACCGCGCCATGCATCTGCCCCGTCAGTCCGATAGCCGCAATCGGCTGCTTCGGCTCGGGAGCAGCAGACAGCGCCTTGCGAATGGCATCCTGCGCGGCACGCCACCAGTCTTCAGGATCCTGCTCGGCCCAGCCTGGGTGCGGAGTGCGGAAAGGCGCATGCTCACTGGATGCCCCGCTGATCAGCTTGCCCGCCGCGTCCACCACCACGGCACGCGTGCCTCCCGTACCCACATCCATTCCGAGGAACCACATTGCAGCCCGCTCCTTGTGTAAATCGGTTTTTTTAGCGCTTGCAGCATAACAGCTTTGCCGCTCACCGGAAAGGTCGCCCCGCTCGTCCAAAGAAACGGGTGCACAAAAAAACTCCCATCTTGTACACTCCTTGCACTCGCTCCTGCACGGTTTCCCCTCAAAGCGAAAATCTAACCTTCTCCGCGAGAAAGACAAGATGACTGTGTCTGCACCCAATCCCGATCACATCCTGCAAACCGGTATGGCCTTCTGGGCCTCGAAGACCCTCCTCAGCGCCGTCGAAATGGAAGTCTTCACGGAACTCGCCTAGGGACCTGAGACCCTGGAAGCACTTACCGGTCGCCTCGGCTTGCATCCCCGCTCTTCGCGCGATTTTCTCGACGCCTTGGTCGCACTCGGCTTTCTTGAGCGCACCAATGGGACCTACGCCAACACGCCTTCGACCGACCTTTTCCTCGACAAGCACAAACCGTCTTACATCGGCGGCATTCTCGAGATGGCCAACAAGCGCCTGTTTCATCACTGGGGCAAGCTCACAATTGCTCTCCGCACCGGCGAACGGCAGGGCGAAGCCGCGGGAAGCGAGGAAACCTTTGCCGCACTCTATGCCGATCCAGCGCGCCTCAAGGGGTTCCTCCGCGCCATGACCGGCATCAGCCGCGGCGCCAACATGACCATCGCCGCGAAGTTTCCCTGGGACAAGTACAAGACCGCAGCCGATTGCGGCACCGCGCAAGGCGATCTCATCGTCCAGGTCGCACTGAAGAATCCGCACATTTCAGGAATCGGCTTTGACCTTCCCGAGGTGGCGCCCATCTTCGAAGAATATGTGGAAGCCAACGGCGTCCAATCGCGCGTTCGCTTCCAGGGAGGAAGCTTCTTCCGCGATCCGCTGCCGAAAGTGGACGTCATCCTGATGGGCCACATCCTTCATGACTGGAATCTAGACGAGAAGAAGATGCTCATTCGCAAAGCCTATGAAGCGCTTCCTGAAGGGGGAGCATTTGTTGCCTACGATGCTTTGATCGATGACGACCGTTCGAAAAACGCGTTCGGCCTGCTGATGAGCCTGAACATGCTCATCGAAACCCCCGGCGGGTTCGATTTCACCGGCGCCGACTGCGTGGGATGGATGAAGGAAGCCGGATTCCGCGAGGCCCGTGTCGAACACCTGGTCGGGCCTGATGCCATGGTCGTCGGGATTAAGTAGCTCTCGACGCGAAAGCGTTGTAAGCACAAGGGTTTAACTCCTGTACGACTCATCGATGTCTCGCAAAGTGGTACAGTGCGCCGCGGTGTGACGTTACGCACACTGGGATTGTTGTGGTCGCGTAAGAATGGTTCCGTAAGACTGGAGAATCCATCCTTCTCCGGCCAGGAGATCAAATGAGCGACCTCGCTCCCATTGCCGAAGCCGTGACCATTGACCCGCTGGTGACTCACCCGCCCGATTACCACGTCTTTCATAAATTTCTGGAGCGCTGCAAATCGCTGCCGGCCATCACGACCGCCGTGGTTTGGCCACTTTCTGACGTAGCTCTGAAGGGAGCCACCGAAGCAGCCGCCGAAGGTCTAATCGAACCGACCCTGATCGGCGATGAACCCACGATGAAAGCGCTGGCCGCAAAGATTGGAGTCGACATCAGCCCTTTCCCGATTCTGCAGGCAGATTCGGAGTCGAAGGCTGCCGAAATCGGCGTGGCCATGTGCCGCACCGGCAACGCCCAGGCCATGATGAAGGGCAGCCTGCACACCGACGAGCTGATGAAGGTCGCCATGCAGCGCGACACCGGGCTGCGTACTTCGCGCCGCATTACGCATGTTTTCGTGATGGATACGCCGGCCTACGCACGCACTCTGATGATCACGGACGCCGCAATCAACATCAAGCCTGAGTTCGAAGACAAGATCCACATCGTGCAGAATGCAATCGATCTGGCCCACGCGCTAGGCATTTCTGAACCGAAAGTCGCGCTTCTTTCCGCCGTGGAGACGGTAAATCCCAAGATCCCTTCAACGATGGAAGCCGCTGCCCTGTGCAAGATGGCAGACCGCGGGCAGATCACTGGCGGCATCCTCGACGGTCCCCTGGCATTCGACACCGCCGTGAGCGCGAAAGCCGCAAAGATCAAGCACCTGAGTTCGCCGGTGACCGGTCAGGCCGACATCCTGGTCGTTCCCGATCTCGAGAGCGGCAATATGCTCGCCAAGCAATTGGAGTATCTTGGCGGCGCACAGCTTGCGGGCATTGTGCTCGGCGCGCGCGTTCCGGTGATCCTCACCAGCCGCGCTGACTCGGCCGCAACCCGCCTGACCAGCTGCGCCGTCGCCGTTTTGCTGCATTACGACACCCACCCAATCGAGCGGGTTTGAAAACCTCCGGCCGCCTCTAGAGGCATTGGCGCACATTCGACTGAATGGACGCCCGTCTTGTTTTTCCACAAAGTCTAAAAAGGAAGCCATTGCTTCGTCCAAGGCATCCTAACCACTGCAAGAGCCAATCTCAGAATGGACTCTCCGCCGTTCAGAATTTGCCTGCAGAGAAAAGGAGCCTAATGTCTACCCATACGAGCGTGCAGTCAAAGGCGGCCAAAACCAATGTTCAGGACGGTTTCGGCCCCGAGGATGTCAAGAATCTCTCCAGCGTCCTAAACGCGGTTCTGGCCGATGTATTCTCTCTTTATCTCAAAACAAAGAACTTCCACTGGCACATGAGCGGACCGCACTTCCGCGATTATCATCTTTTGCTCGATGACCAGGCGTCCCAGATTTTTGCCATCAGCGACGATATCGCCGAACGAGTCAGGAAAATTGGCGGCACGACCATTCGCTCCATCGGACACATCGCCCGTCTGCAGCGAATCACCGACAACGACCAGGAGTTTGTTTCGGCTCACGATATGCTTGTCGAACTCCACGGCGACAACCGGGCATTGGTAGAAAGCCTGCGGGCCGCGCACGAGGTCGCGTCAAAAGCAAACGACTACGCTACCACCAGCCTGATCGAAGTTTGGATCGATGAAGCGGAACGGCGCGCGTGGTTCCTCTTCGAATCCACACGCTGACAAGCATATTGCCTCTTCTACCTCCCCCAAAAAGAACGCAGGTCGCGCCCCGCGCGACCTGCGTCTGTTTCCCTATTCTCTAGTCCCTATTCTTATCAGTCCATCGAAAGACTCAGCTGGTGCCGCACGTCAGCGCCGCGAATCCAGAAGATCACATCGGTGGCAATGTTCGAGGCATGGTCAGCGATTCGCTCCAGGCCCCGCGAAACCATCAGTCCATTCATCGCCTGCTGCGTGTACATCGGCTTTTCCTGGATCAGCTTGAGCAGATCGGCATGGGCGCGTCGGTTCATCCTGTCGATCTCGTCGTCCATCTCGCGAACTGTGTCGGCAAGACGTGCATCGCCTTCGAGCAATGACTGAATCGCGGTGCGGATCATCCGGCCGGCAAACTCGCCCATTGCCGCGTAATCCACCGGCAGCTCGACCTCTTCGGTCTTGATAATGTCTCGCGTGCGGCGAGAAATGCCCATCGACTGGTCGCCAATGCGCTCCAGGTCGCCGTTGATCTTAATCACCGCGAGAATGAAGCGCAGATCGATGGCCATCGGCTGCTCCTTCGCCAGCAGCTCATACGCCATTTCGTCCAGTTCCCGCTGCGCGGTGTTGATAGCGGTCTCGTTTTGCTTGACATACTGGCACAGACCTTTGTCGCGCTGCAGATAGGCGTCCACCGCGGACTCAACCGCCAGCTGGGCAAGAGCAGCCATCGCAAGGAGCTTGTCCTTGAGTTCGGCGAGTTGAAGCTGAAAATGTATGCGCGGCACGACAACAGTTCTCCTACATGATTGTGCACTATGAATTGTTACTCGTCTGCAAAATTCCCCCCTCGGACCTTGTACGGGAGGCACGAAAGGAACCATTTCGCAATGTGAACCGACAATGTCGGCGATCGCAAGAAGCGGCAGGTGCCCGCTTATGCCATGAAAGGCCACGTCCTTGCACCCGGCCGGCTGGAAGCCAGCATCCATCGTTAGCCCAATCGCCGGTCACGCAGTGCCCATCTCGGCTCCCTTGGCTTCGTGCCCCACTGCAGCCAACACCGCCAAAGCCAGCGCCACAATCACCACCGTAATCGCCAGCACCGGGGGATAGGTTCCCCATCGCTCCGCAACCAACGCCTGCGCCTTGCCGTTCCACGACGTGATCAGGCCGCCAAGCTGATACGCCAGTCCCGGAGCTGTGGCTCGCACCGGGGCCGGCGACAGCTCAGTCAGATATGCCGGAACCACGCCCCACGCGCCCTGCACCATGAACTGCATCATGACCGCGCCGATTCCTAACGTGAGCGCGCTGTGCCCGTACGCATAGAGCGGAATCACAGGAATCGCCAACAGAGCGGCAGTCACGATGGCTCGCTTGCGGCCCCACTTTTCCGAAAGCTCCCCAAAAGCATAGCCGCCCGCGATGGAACCGAGACCATACAGGACGCCGATCAGGCCCACCGTCTCCGGCGACAGCTTCATCTGCACTGTCAGGAATGTCGGATAGACGTCCTGTGTGCCGTGCGAAAAACTCATGAAGGCTGTCATGAGCAATATCAGAAACAGGAACGTGGGAAGGAATTTTAGAATCTGCGCAGGAAGAATAGGCGACTGCCCGCGTTTCGTGCGATTCCCCGCCCCTGCCAGCCACACCGGCGACTCTTCCACCCTCGTTTGCACGTACAGCACGAGGAGAGCGGGACTGGCGCCGACCATAAACAGTCCTCGCCACCCGATCAACGGGAAGAGGACCGCGAACGCAGCCGAAGCCAGAATCGAGCCCAACGCGTAGCCCTCCTGCAGTATCCCGGAGAATGCGCCGCGGCCCTCCTTGGGCAGCGTTTCGAAGGCGAGCGCCGCGCCCACTCCCCACTCTCCACCCATTGCAATGCCAAACAGCGCCCGCAACACCAGAAGCACGCTCATCGTCGGAGCAAAAGCGCACGCCAGCTCGATGATCGAAAAGCTGAGAATGTTGAAGACCAGCACTGGCCGGCGCCCATAGCGGTCCGCCAACATGCCGAAAATCAAAGCACCCACCGGTCTGAACGCCTGCGTGAGAAACACCGCGCCCAACACGTCAGACGGTTTCGCGCCGAAATCCGTCCCGATTGCCTTCACGCAAAAGATCAAGAGAAAGAAATCCAGGCTGTCCAATGTCCAGCCTAGAAAAGAAGCGATAAAAGCGTTGCGTTGCGGGCGGCTCAGCTGCTGGAAGTCGCGGACAAAAGACATGATCGGGAGCATAGCAGACACTTCGGTGCTTCTTCTGTCTGGTCAGCGCAGATCTAAGAGCCGTGGGCCGGCCTCACAGTTGAGCGATATTTGTTGCAACGAATACTCTGCCTGCGCCGTCTGAATGATAGGCACTACCTTATGTTCAGGACCTGACGGCTCTTCCAGGCACCTCCACCCAATTCCTCGGCCCGGTCCCGTTCGACCTGGCCGCCAGCCCGCTGCGGCCCTCAAAGGCCCCGCATCCAAAAGGATCGGAATGATGAAGCGTTTGGCACTACTCACTGGCATCCTCTCCCTGGCAGGCCCCCTGGCCATGGCGCAAACATCCACCTGGGTGCCCGACAAGGCACACAGCGAAGTCGACTTCTCCATCCTGCACATGGGCTTGTCGCATGTGCACGGCCGCTTTGGCAACATCGGCGGCGCCATCACGTGGGACGAATCCGACATTAAGAAATCCACCGTCAACATCACCATCGATGTCACCTCGGTCGATACCGGCGTCAGCGCAAGAGACAACGATCTCAAGAGCTCGAACTTTTTCGATGTTGCTCAATTCCCGACGGCAACCTTCGTCAGCACCAGCGTCGCAAAGACCGGAAACGGGCTAACCGTCAACGGCAATCTGACTCTTCATGGAGTCACCAAGCCAGTAACACTCGAAGTAGAGGGTCCGGTAGGTCCCGTTCCGGGGATGGACCATAAGCCGCACTCGGCGTTCTCGGCAACCACCGCCCTTAGCAGAACCGCATTCGGCATTGCGTCAAAGTATCCGGCGACGGTGGTCGGGGACGACGTAAAGCTCAACATCGAATTGGATGTTGCCAGGCAATAGCAAATCCCGATTGGGAAAAGAAGGCTGCGCTTGCAGCCTTCAATCTTCATGGTCAGGCTCAACTACCGTTCGGAGACAAGGAATGTCAAGTCTGAAGCGCGAAATTGCACAAGAGCGTCCTTTCTCGAGCGCTGAGGAAGAGACCCTTCTGAACGTGCTTCGAACTGCCGATTGTCTCCAAAGAGCCTTTCAGCGGATAAGCCGTGAGTGGGGAGTGACCAGCACGCAATACAACGTTCTGAGGATTCTGCGCGGAGCTCAGCCGCAAGGACTGACCTGCTCGGCGATCGGCGGACGAATGATTACCGCAGAGCCGGATATCACTCGCTTGCTGGCGCGCCTCAAAGCTCTCAAGCTGATCCGTCAGCAGCGCGACCGCCATGATCGTCGCGTCGTGTGGACGCAAATCTCCGCCGCTGGGCTCGAAGTATTGCGCCAAATGGATCCGGTAATTCAGAACGAACCAAAGAAGCTGCTCGGACACCTGGATGAGAATCAATTGGCAGAGTTAACGCGCCTGCTCGAGCTCGCACGGAAACCCTGCGTCGACGCTCAAAACGGAGTCACCTGCGATGGCAAGTCGGCGTCGGATCACGTGAGCTGTGACGGAACGAGCAACGATCCAAAGGCCGGCTGACGCTCGCATCCGGACGATTGGAACTTTGCATCTTGGAACGCAGGGATCGGGTGGCGAGGTATTGCTCTCAACGGCTCACGATCTTCTTGGCAATCGTCTCTTCATCCGCATCGGCCTGAATAATCTTATTGTGCAAGCAATAGAGAGCTAACTCGAGACGGTCAGAGACGCCTAACTTGTCATAGATCTTTCTAAGATAGTTCTTGATGACCTGCTCCGTTGTTCCAAGCTGAAAGGCAATCTCCTTGTTGCGCTTGCCCTGCGTGATGCAGGTGATGATCGCCATTTCTTTGGGTGACAAACGAGGTTGACTCCGCGGACTTACCAGCGCAGCGGCCTGGGATCGATAGGCATCGATCACCCAGTTGACGGATTGATTGTCGATCCAGGTCTCGCCCGCGGCAATTCTCCGCACACAGCGAACAAGCAGGTCCGGCGAGATGGAACGAGAGATAATTCCCCGTACGCCGCGGCGATAGAGTTCCACCGTCTGGCTCTCGTCGGCAGAGATTGCCTGCACGATGAGCTTCACATCGGGGGCCACGCGTAACAGGTCCGGGATGGCATTCGTTGTGCCGACCAGCAGGCCGCCTTCCAAAAGCACAACGTCGGTTGGATAGCGCTCAATGGCGGAGCGCAGATTTTCGAATGAGTCAGCTTGCGCGACGACTCGAAGATCGTCTTCCAGCGCAAAAATCTTCCTGATTCCAACGCGATAAATCGCCTGGGAGTCCGCAAGAATAATCCGGATCGCACCCGGTCTCACCGGCCCGTCTACTACTTCGCCTTCAGGAGTTTCGTCCAAGAATTCCATAAACTAGGCTGCAAAACCGCCAGCGCGTGACCTCACCGCTCCGCAAACCGGTAATCGTCGATTGTTGCAGCAGCCTCGTACTGGCCTTGGCTTAAGGAGCAGCGTACCACACGTCCGTGACAGCGAACCATGACGTCGCTCGGCGCTCCCAACACGCTGCCAGGCATCTGAATTGAAAAATCGATGCCCTGTCCGACTTCAAGCGGGTCGTGCACTTCAAGCAGCACGCCGCTCGCGGAGACGTTCCGCGTAAGAGCTTTCGACTCCTCGTTGTCAGCCGAAAGAACCGCCGGAAGCGAGAGTGGAAAGCGAACCGCACACCGAACTTCTTTCCGTGAAGCGGTCTTGGCTGAGAGCCCATTCTTGGGTGCGTATTTGATTTTTGAGGTATCTTTCATGTTGCTTTCCAGAGCCCCCGTTTCCGACGCCTACACGACACTTTAACTGAATTTTCAGATTAAACGTAGGGCACGAAAGTTTTTCGCTAGGTAATCGATCATGTTCCACCACATCTAGGAGTTGCAGATTGTCGATTTCCTCTGCTTCGCTTCGCGCCTACATTCGTGGAAAGAACGCCGCCGAAGCGCCCACCCACGCCTGGTTCTTGTTGTGATCCACGCCCATCATTTTTCCTCGCCCCAGCCGGACCAGAGAAAGTGCAGGCACCAACTCTCCGCCGTCAGGCCACAAATATAGGATGCGGAACTCGGCTTGAGTCGGCCCATGCGGAGTGTCAATGGTTGGCACGAAAGTCATCCTCTGCTGCAGGAGATAGCCCGGACGCTCCACAATGGGAATTGCCTCAAGTTGCGCTTGCGTTGGTCCAAACTGAATGCCTCTACCCGCAAAACTGAAAAGAGGCTTGAGCAGCAATTCGCTGTAGACACTTTCTGGATCGCTGGCGGAAGAGAGCCGGACGCCGGCAGCGGCAAGCTTCGATCGCCCTGCTCCCTCAAGAAACTCGTCGAGAAAGACAGCGGGCGGGATGATGTCATTCGGTGCGCCTGGGTTCGACAACCATGGCAGAGAGAACTTACTGATAAGGAAGTACCAGTTTGGATGGCCGGCCCATTCGACATCCCAGTTACTGGCCAAATCGAACGGCAAACGAATGCCGCGTTCGATCAGCTCATCGGCGATCGCCCGGTTATAAATGCGATGGATGGGTACCAGCTGGCTGCTCGCATTTCTGTAGTACAGTTTGTT
Source organism: uncultured Acidobacteriaceae bacterium (assembly GCA_963745845.1). Lineage (GTDB taxonomy): Bacteria > Acidobacteriota > Terriglobia > Terriglobales > Acidobacteriaceae > Telmatobacter. Next base: position 3,843,868 of record CAVUZE010000008.1, read on the forward strand.
TCCGATCGGCGTCAGCCCGGTGATGTCCACGATCGCAATCCCAAGCCGCTTCGCCGTGCAAGTGAAGTCTGGCAAGGTTTTCTGGTGCCAGGGGTCGATTTCGGTCAACACCACGTTCTCTGGATCATGGCCACCGCGAACGGTTCGAGCCAGCAGGTCCCAGTAGCTCTCCTCGTTGAGACCGCTCAAAAAGAAGTCCAGCGTGCCCGGTAGACCATAAATCTCTCGATAGGCCGAGCACAGCAGCGCCTGGTATCCGAACACCGAGGGAAACGCCTGAATCTCAACCAATTTGGGGACGAGCGTGCCGGACTCATTGCGGACAAGCGCAAAATCGGCGGTAAGAAAATGCGGATGCCGTGTCTCGCTGGCAACGCAATACCCCTGCGGGATGGCCGCCCGCGCCGCTGACAAATACTTCGGGGCGGCAATCAATCGAAATGCAAGATCTCCACCCTCGTCCGCAATCCGCTGCAAAAGCGACTGCGGCACAAACACTGGCGTCTCAGATACGCGAAACTCCACTTTGGTTCCGCTTCTCTCGTCGAGAAGCATGCGCAGTGCAACATATTTCTCTTCTGTGTAATCGCGATTGAAGCGCGTTCGCAGCTCTGGAATCACGCGTTTTCCTCTCTAAGTGCGCGGCCGGATCATCACCAAATAAGAACATACCGCCGAAGGAACCGAGGATTCAGCAAAGAGATGAATTGAGTTGAAATCCATCGTTTTCAAAGATTGAGAGGAGCCCGCTTTGCGGCAGCGGGCAGGCAAAGAGTTACTGACGACATCATCAAAGGTATGCCGGTCCGAGCATTCCGGCTGCCAAAATTGTCAGGATCGGGAAAGGTGATCAGTTAACAAACAGCGAATGCACCGCGTCTGGGTCGATTTTTTCCAAAATCGAGGGGCTTTTGTCCCAAACTCTTGCATTCCGGTCCGCTCCAGTTTCCATTGGATTCATTAGGCTTATCTTCTGTTTTTCCCGGTTTTCACCGCACCAATGAAATCGTGAGACAACTGTCTCTCAAAAAATTATTCTGATTTCAGTACCTTTGTTGTAGCTTTCGTGCATCTTTTGGGGTAGTCTTTCCCTGCGTGCCTAAAGTAATGGGCTGCAAGGAGTCTAATTTCATGCGTTTGAACGTGCTCAAAGTCGCTGCCTTGGTCCTCGGTTTGGCCTCTGCTGTATGCGCTTATGCCATGCCGGTCTTTCCACCCAGCGGCCATGCTGCCATGCCGGTCTTTCCACCCAGCGGCCATGCTGCCATGCCGGTCTTTCCGCCCAGCGGCCATGCTGCCATGCCGGTCTTTCCGCCCAGTGGCCATGCTGCCATGCCGGTCTTTCCGCCCAGTGGCCATGCTGCCATGCCGGTCTTTCCGCCCAGCGGCCATGCTGCCATGCCGGTCTTTCCGCCCAAGGCTGTCTAACAGCGGTAACCAATAGCTACTGCTTGCCGGAGCGATTCTCAGGATTAGTGATTGAAATCGCTGATAGACTCGATTCGTCGCATCGCGAAGTGCGGACTGGATGCGGGTCATGAATCTAGATAATGGGCTGTGGATCTGCGGTCTGCTTGTCGAGACGGCATTAGTAGCGTTATTGATATATCGCCGCGCTTGGCGAAATGTTCCGTTCTTTTTGATATTTTGCGGCTCCGAAGTTCTGATGGACTTGGGAGCGTTCGTAGTCAGACGCTATGCGGGCGAGGCCCATCTCTTCTATTACCTGCTGTCTTCCGTCATCAGTTCAATACTGGAGTTCGCTGTTCTTGTGGAGTTGGCTTGGTCGGTTCTTCGGCCCCTCCGTAGTTCGCTGCCGCGCCGCACGCCGTTTGTGATCGGAATTGTCGTTTTGGCGCTCGGTGCTGCGATATGGCCGTTCTCGGCGGTACGGTCCTTCTCAAATCTTGCTCCGCTCCTTCGACAAATCGCACAACTGCAACAGACAACCTCGATTCTCAGGGTTCTCTTCTTCTTGGCGTTGGCGGGATGCAGCCAGCTTCTTTCCATCGGCTGGCGTGACCGCGAGCTGCAGATAGCTACCGGTCTGGGATTCGTCTCACTGGTTAATTTAGGGACCGCAATGCTTCGTGTGCATCAATCGACCTGGATTCAGTGGCTGCATTCGAACCAGTTGCTCGTCGGATGTTACATTAGTTCCCTTGCCTATTGGGTCTTCTGCTTCTCCCAGAAAGAAGCCGAGCGGCGCGAATTCACTCCCCAAATGCAGAACCTGCTGCTGGCAGTGGCTGGCGTGGCCCGGGCGGAGCGCACGGCCCTCACTGCGGCTTCGCGACCAGCAACCCAGCAACGAAACGGCCAGTAACTTACTGTCTCTTTTCAGCTCAACATGCCCCAAACGCGGCAGCTGCGGCTGCAGCGCCGGGAGCCACAACATGTCTCCTATCTAAACATAATAATATCTTATATTTAAAGAGGAATCACTCCAGCTGTGGACTCACCGGAAAGTATCATTGACCCGCTTGTCTGATTACTTTAAGTTACTTAGGTGTAGGGAATCCGTGAGTACTGATCGGAGAAATGTACGTGGAATTCTGCAGCTTTGTTTTTCCACAGGCATGGTTTTCTGCTAAGAGTAATAAATCAGTTCTGAGAACGCCGGGGGCGGCCTTCGAAGAAAGGTGCCCCGCAGTACGGCTTGAGGATGGCAGATGATCTTTCCTCTGATTCAAGTTGCCACGCTCACAATCGTGGCTCTTTACCTTGGTCGCTGGCGGCAAGCAGTACGCCGGCGGAATACTCAGTCGTGGGATTCTCTCATCGTCCGGCTGCGGCCCGACTGGAGTGCCCGGGATTTGAGCGACCACTTCCTGTGGAAGGAAGGGGTAAACGCCACGCCTGAAGAGACCTGGAAGCGCATTCATGGCGCGCACGGGTTGTGGGCCATGTACCAGAACTCCCGAGTCATGCTGGAAATGGCAGATTATGCCGGCCGCAACTGCGCGTCAGTCAGCCGCGAACTCATCGAGACGCTGCGCAGCGATGCGCTTCAGATTCGCGTGTGCGTGCTGATGGCGTTAGCGCAATATGCGTTCAGCCAGGCCAGCGAAGGTGTTCGCGTCAATGCGTTTCGCGCCGCGTCGATGTACACCGGCATGGCAGCGCGCATGACTCAATTGCTCCAGGAGAACGCGGCGATTGTGGTTCCTGACTTTGTCGCTGCGATGTAGATCCGCGCTTCCCGCTCCACGCAAAACCCCGGCTTCCACCGGGGTTTTTGCATTGCGTCCGAATCCGCAAAAATCTAAACGGCGTGCGTGGCGAGAAAGCGATTGATCTGCGCGTACTCGCCCTCGGTGAGCCGGAACGTCAGCGCGGGCGCGAGTCCATCCACCTGCTGCGCGCTGCGGCCGCCCACGATGGCCGCGGTAATCGCCGGATGATGCAGTGTCCAGGCTACAGCGACCACGCCCGGAGCAACGCCATGCTCGTTGCCGATCTCCCGCAGAAGTTCGGCCAGCTCCATATTCCGGCTCAGGTTCGGCTCGTTGAACTCAACCGAGCGCTTTCTCCAGTCGTCCGCGGGTAAGGCCGCAACGCGCTCTGCCGTCATTTTTCCCGTGAGCAGGCCCGAGACCATGGGCGAATAGTTGATGACGCCAATGTGGTTCGCCTGCGCGAAAGGCAAAATCTCCTCTTCAATGGCGCGGCGCAGCATGGAGTACGGCGGCTGCAGGCTGGTGATCGGCGCAATCTTCTGTGCCCGCTTCATCTGCTCGACGTTGAAGTTGGAGACGCCGATCCAGCGCACCTTTCCCTGCTTCTGGAATCGCGCCAGCGTCTCCCAGCCTTCCTCAATTTCCTCTTCGGGATTGGGCCAGTGAATCTGGTAGAGATCGATGCTGTCGCGGCCCAGGCGGCGCAGCGAATTGTCCAGCTCGTCCTCAAGCGAAGACGCCTTCAGCGAGCGATAAATACTGCGGTCCGCGTGCCAGCGCATGGAGCACTTGGTAAAGACATACGGCTTGTGGCTCGTCGTCTTCAGTGCGCGCGCGACCATTTCTTCGGAGTGGCCAAGGCCGTAGATCGCCGCGGTGTCGATCCAGTTGACGCCGAGGTCGAGGGCGCGGTGAATGGCAGCGATGGATTCGCTGTCGTCCTGCGGACCCCAGGCAAATTCCCAGTTGCCGCCGCCAATGGCCCATGCGCCAAAGCCGACGGGAGTTAGATTCAAGTCTGAGTTGCCAAGTGTGCGGAGAGAAGGTGCAGCAGAAGTCGCAGTTGTCATCACACTTCGTTGGATGAGCACGGAATCGGCTGGTTGCAGGATTTGCAGTGCAGGGCGGGGGTTTGCGGTAGACTGCGCGAACCGCTCACTAACCAATCGCAATTACCGCGATTCGTCAGCCAGGATTACGGTCGTGGTCCCACTTCCTCCCGTGTGCCACTTTGTCACGTGATCCTCGAAAGAAGAGAGCAGGTCATACATGCTCGTCGGTAAAGCAAACCTGCCTTCAGACTTCCCTTCCTCGCAGAAGGAACATTGGAAGTGATCCGATACCGATAGACGAAACGTCATCGTTGCTTCATTTGCCATATCTAAAGTCTACGCCGCTATGAGAAGCACTTGACTGCTATCTCAGCGCGCAGACTGCTTTATTCCCGACATGATGATCCTGCCAACACGCAATGACCCGAAAACAATGCAATCCAGCCCAACTCCAACATGGGCCGGCTGTTCGCAGTAGGATAGGTACGCAACTCAAGGGGCCGATTTTGAAGCGAACGGGACAAGTCTTCGCAGTCACCGCGGGTCTGTTGATGCTCGGACTCATGCTTGGGGGATGCAGCGGCACCTGGGTCGACGACCATGACAATTTCAAACGGATCTTCGGCTTCGACAAGCCCTTTGATGTGGAGGTCCGGCACAGCTATTACTGGAAATCTATCCACTGGAGTACGGAGTACCGGTACTACATTGCGCTGCGCGGCTCCATCCGATTTGCAAACGGACTCACAGATCCACAGGTGATGACCCCGGCTGTTCCTGATGCGGGTGCGCTCACCGTGTGCGGCAGCAATCCTCCGCGGTGGTTTCTCCCGAAACCACTCAATCATTACGCGCTATGGACGCCCAAGAGAGCAGGCAAATATCGCGTATTCCGCGACGAGGACGATGGCACGATCTTCGTCTGCGATGAACAACTCTGAGGATTCGCCGTCCAGGGGACTTGCCGTCCAGGCAATCGCTTCGCGCAGCGAAGAATCGCCTTTTCCTACAATCTCAATCGTCACGACCATGGGTGCCCCACATCAGGACTGGCCGTCCAGGCAATGGCTTCGCGCAGCAATGGACCGGCTCCTCACGCACCTCCAATCTCTCCACCTCGAACAGCTCCTGACGGAGGGAGCAGTGGCCTTCTGGACCTGAATGAACGGAGGGAGCAGGGGCCTTCAGGCCCCTGAAAATTGGCCCACAATAAAGACGGCTTTAGCCGCGGGCTTTTGCTTTTCGCGCTGGGTATCAACCCTGACTCAACGGCATGAGCCTCGAAAACCCAACCCCACTCTCGCCGTTTACCCTTGACTTGCACTCATGAGCAACTTCAAGCTGAAGCCAACCCACGCGCCCGTCAAAGCATATTACGAGACGCTGGAGAAATTCGGGCGCGGCAAATTCGACAACGAAGGCAACATCCGCCGCGCCTTTGAATCGCTCCTGGAAAAGTGCGCCCGCCCCTTCGACCGGTTTGTTGTCGGGAATATCAGATTGCCCGCACCGGCAAAAGACCTTCGAACGCTCGCGCACGAAGTCGAACACGCGCTCGCGACAGAAGATGCCCGATTTAGAATCCCGATTCTCATCTTGCATAAGAATTCCCACCATCGGCGCACAATCGAAGTTGGTGCAGATGCGGGTGGTCCCGCATCTGCTCGTCCGCACCACCGCGGAGGGCTACCCCCCTCCCCCCACCACCCATGTCGTAAAAAGGGTGCAGTTCTCCAGTACCTGCGTCACCCTAATTCTGCGCAAATCCCCACCAACACCTGTGCTCGCCAACACAATTGTTCCACGTGGAACAATTTGAATCCGTGGAACAATCTCCTCATCGCCACGCGAATCCTTCGCACTCCCGCCGTTTCCTCCAATACTTCGCAAACCCGCATGAACACTGGTGATCGCCAATACAATTGTTCCACGTGGAACAATTTCGCGGCGTGGGGTTCGTGCTTTCCCACCCTAGCAGAGCTAGGATGGGGCACCAATTTTCGTGCTGATTGGAGCAGATGGAGTCGCGGCCAACTTATGCGGCGATGAGGAAGCGGCCCTCGCGCATGATCTGTTCTGACCCTGATTCGGATTCGAGCCAGATGTTGAAGCCGAGGCCGACGACATCGATGTGGGTACCGGAACGCCAGGGGGCTCCGGTGTGTTCGCCGTAGGGGTTGCCAAAAGCAATGTGGATGCCGGGGAATTTTTCGTCCTGCAGGATGTTTCCGATTACCTTCTCGACGCCGAGGTTGGTGCCGATGGCGAATTCGCCGACGCGGTCGGAGTTTTCGTCGGTGTGGGTGTAGGCCCAGAAGTCGGACTGGAGCTGCTTGTTCGCACTGGCGCAGGACACGATGCGGTTGGCGGCGATCTCGATCGTGAGTGGGGTCGCGGCGAGGAGGCCGTAGCGGGCGCAGAGCCAGTCGCCGACGACGCCATCGACGACGAAGGCGCCGTTGACTTCTCCGGGAGAGGTGAAGCACTCGCCGCCGGGGAGATTGCCCCATTTCTCGGGAGAGATGATGCCGGAGGTTTTGAACCACTTATAGCCGGGGTTCATGTCGGCGACGATGTTCGTGCCAGCCGCGGTCGTGGCGCGGATTCTTGTAGCCTGGCGGACGCGGTCGAGGACTTTCTGACTTAGGCGGTCGACCAAGTTGAAGTCGGCGCGCATGCCCTGGCACATGATTTCGGGAGTGATGTTGACCATGTGGGCGTGGCGCATGTGGCGGCGGTTGACGATGTCGGTCATCTGCATGCGCGAGTGAAGCTCGTTGGGCTGGACCTGGACGGCGAAGATGGAGACCTGGGAGGACTCCATGTCGGCGAGGACGGGGGCGGGCATGTCGGCGAGGGGGCGCGGGGCGAGGTCGTCGAGGAGGAAGGCGGACCACTGGCAGCCGTTGGCGGCGAGCTGGGCGGCGAGGGCGGCGGCGATGGGGGCGGTGACGGTGTCAGTGATGAGGGTGACTTTTTCCTGTGGGTCGATGCGCAAACAGGTGGTGACGGCGGAGCGGGCGCCGGGCGTGAATTCGGCGGGGTAGGGTGTGGCGAGGAGATGGGTGGCGGTGGACATTGCGATGGGTTCGGTGCTCCGTTCAGTAAAGGGCCGCAAATGCGGTTGGTGTGAGTTTAGGGTATCGAAGAATTCATAGAAATGAAACCTACCTGCGGTGGGGCGCCGTTGGGGTGGTGGCGGTGACGATCCTTACGTCCCTACGGGACGCACAGATATTAATGGATGCTCTCCCAGGGTTTCGCTGCGCTTCACCCTGGGCTATTTTCCGTTCTCCCTTCGGGAGAAGGGCGGTGGTGAATTTGCTCTTTTGTTTGGCTTACGTGCTCCGCTCCTGTGTTGCCTGATCCTCTGCTCGGGTCTGTGGGCCAAGTGTGATGCTCTACGAGGTTGACTGTTTCGCGGCGCGGAGGATGGCGGCGATGCTTTGGTCGACGTCGGCGTCGGTGGTGGACCAGTTGCTGACGCTGATGCGCATGGCGGTTTGATTCTTCCAGACTGTGCCGCCGCACCAGCAGGTTCCGTCTTCCTGAAGGACGGCGATGGTGCGCCGAGTTTGTTCCGGGGTGCCGAAGGAGACGAGGACCTGGTTGAGCACAACGTCGTTGAGGACTTGATGGCCGGCGGCGCGGAGGGCGTCGGCGAAGCGGCGGGCCTGGCGGCAGTGGCGGTCGACCATTTCGGCGAGGCCTTGACGGCCGAGGGAACGAATCGCGGCGTAGACGGGTACGGCGCGGGCGCGGCGCGACTCTTCGGGAACGAATTCATGAGGGTCGCGTTCGGTTCCGGTGGCGACGATGTAGGCGGCGGCCAACGACATGGCGCTACGGTGGGCAGCCTCGTCGGCGCAAAAGACGATGCCGGAGTCGTAGGGGACGTTGAGCCACTTGTGCGCATCGGTGGCAATGGAGTCGGCGAGCTCGATGCCGCGGACTAAGTGGGCGTGGGCGGGCGAGGCTGCGGCCCAGAGACCGAAGGCGCCGTCGACGTGCAGCCACGCGCCGCGCTCCTTTGCCAAGGCGGCGATTTCAACGAGAGGATCGAATGCGCCGGTGTTGACGTTGCCGGCCTGGGCGCAGACGATGCAGGGTCCTTGATGGGTGCGCAAGTTGTCGGCTAATGCGCCGGCGCGCATGCGGCCCTGGCTATCGGTGGGGATTTTGTGCACGCGGTGGGCGCCGAGACCGAGCAAGCGCAAGGCCATGGAGATGGTGTAATGCGATTCCTCGCTGATCGCAACCTGGATGGGCGGAGCGCCGAAGAGGCCGTTGGCTTCGACGTCCCAACCTGCGTTGGCGAGAACGCGATGACGGGCGGCAGCGAGGCTAGTGTAGTTGGCCATCTGGCAGCCGGTGACGAATCCGAAACTCATGGATGTGGGCAGGCCAGCGATCTCGCGCAACCATGTGCCGGTGATCTGCTCAATGACCGAGACCAGGGGAGACATGACGTAGACGCCAGCGTTTTGATCCCATGTAGAAACGAGCCAGTCTGCGGCGAGGGCGGCGGGGAGACTGCCTCCGACGACAAAGCCGAAGTAGCGCGGACCTGCGGTCGCGACTGTGCCTTGCATTCCGGCAGTGGCGAGCATGTTGATGAGGGCTTCGGGGTCCATTCCTTCAAGGGGAAGGGGGCCTTCGCTTGGGAGCGGGCCGCCGAGTTGGTCGCGGAGTTGGCCGGTGGTGAGGCTGGCGCGTACATTTCTGGAGCCGAGCGCGGAAAACCATTCGGCGGCGTGGCGCTGAACTGTGGACAGGAGTGCGGGGGTGCTTTCGTGCTTTTGATTCGTCATGGCGTGTTAGAGGCCGGCGCAGGTTTCAGTGGCCATGTAGTCGACGACGGCTTTGAGGTCGCCTTTGGAGTCTTCGAAGACTTTGAGCTGGCGGTCGGCGCCGGTGCCTGTGGCGAGGATTTTGCGAATGCCGTCGATGGCTTCGCGGCTGCCGAGTTCGTCGACGACGGGATCGACGAAAGCGAGATATTCCTCGATGAGATCGCGGAGAGGAATTTCCTGCTGGCGGCCGAAGTCGATGAGTTTGCCGTCGAGGCCGTAGCGGACGGCACGGAATTTGTTTTCCATGAGAAGCGGACGCGCATATTGGCGGAAGTCCTGATTGGATTCGTGGAGGCGGTGGAGGCAGGCGGCCGTGGCCTGGATGAGCGCAGCGATCGCGACTGTCTCTTCGGCACGGAGAGGGATGTCGCAGGCGCGGACCTCGACGGTGTTGAAGAATGGATGGGGGCGAATGTCCCACCAGATTTTCTTGGCGTTGTCGATGCAGTTGGTACGGACGAGGAGGCTGACGTAGTTCTCGAATTCTGAGTAACTGGAGAAGGCGTCGGGGATGCCGGTGCGCGGGAAGTTCTCAAAGACTTTGGCGCGGTAGCCCTTGTAGCCGGTGTTGAGGCCGAGCCAGAAGGGCGAGTTGGTCGCGAGGGCCATGATGTGGGGGAGGAAGTAGCGCATCGAATTCATGATGCGAATGGCGGCTTCACGGTCTTCGATGCCGACGTGGACGTGCAGGCCGAAGATGAGGTTGGCGCGGGCGACGAGCTGGAGATCTTTAACGACCTGGTGGTAGCGGGGGTCGGGATAGATCTCCTGGGTGCGCCAGTCGGCGAAAGGGTGCGTGGCGCCCGCGACGAGTTCGAGCTTATGTTCGCGCGCGAGCTTGATCATTTCGCGGCGCAGCTCGTAGATATCTTCGCGGGCCTCGTCGATGTTGCGGCAGACGCGGGTGCCGACCTCGACGACAGAGGTGTGCATCTCGGCCTTGACGCGCTCCTGAAGGCGGAGCTTGCCCTGCGCCAACATCTCGGTTTCGATGTGGGAGCGCAGGTCGCGGGTGACCGGATCGACAGTCTGGTACTCCTCTTCAATGCCGAGCGAGAAGGATGGCCGCATGATTCAGTCCTCGTACAGCTTGAGGGCATTGTAAGGGACGGAGGAACGAGGGACGGAGGAACGAGGGAACAGGGATCAGGGATCAGGGATCTGGGATCTGGGATCAGGGCACAGAAAAGCGCGCCGTCGAGGTGATGAAGATGTACGATCCTCTCGGGGCTTGCTGCGGTGCTCTTTCAGAACCGCCAGGACGCGGGAAGGATTTTGGCGCAGTCTGTGGCGATGTTGCCGAATCTAGAGGATGCCGTTGTGCTTGGCCTGCCGCGCGGCGGAGTGCCCGTTGCCTTTGAAGTGGCGCGTTTGTGCAAGCTGCCACTCGACATTCTTGTGGTTCGCAAGCTCGGAGCTCCCGGTGAGCCGGAGCTGGCGATGGGGGCCATTGCGAGCGGCGGAGCCGTTGCGCTGAATCCTGACATTCTTCGGTTGCTACATGTCCCCAAGGACACGTTGGACGCGGTGATTGCGCGGGAAAAACGGAAGCTGGAGCTGCAGGAGCGGGCATACCGGGATCAGTTGCCGGCACTTGCGATCGAGGGACAGACGGCGATTCTGGTGGATGACGGGCTTGCGACCGGAGCCAGCATGCGCGCCGCGGTGCAGGCGGTGCGGCTGCGTGCGCGGCGGGTCGTGGTTGCGGTTCCTGTTGGCGCGGAGAGCACGTGTCGGGAGTTTGCGCGCGAAGTGGATTGGCTTGTCTGTCCCTCGACGCCGCAGACGTTTGAGTCGGTGGGCCGGTTCTATCGCGACTTTGAACCGACGAGCGACGACGAGGTGCGCAGGCTGTTGGCGGAGGCGCGGGGAGACAGTGGACAGTAATCAGCGGTCAGAGATCGGTGATCAGCAGATGTCCCCTCGAATGATTATTTGGCGACGTCCTCCGCCGGAGCGGCGTGAGTCTTTTTCTTTTTCTTCTTGTGCTTGGTTTCGGCGGACTTCCCGGATGACTTCGCGGCCGTCTTTGGTTCCTCGTGTTTGGAGGCCTTCTTTGCGGCTTTGGCTTCACCGAGGAAGGCTGCCCAGTGCAGTTCCGGCACCTGCGGTGCGTCCTGAGCTTTGTCGATGGCGAGGTCGGCGACCTCTTTGACGATCCAGTCGAAGTTGGCCTGGCCGACTGAGTGCAGATCGGCGTCGGGCGCGGGATTCATGAAGTCGATGGCGTAGGGGATGCCGTTTTCGACGGCGAACTCGACAGTGTTGAGATCGTAGCCGAGTGCGCGGCAGAGCTTGAGGGCATCCTTCTTGATGCGCTTGAGAAGCTTGGGGTCGTACTCGGGCGGGTTCTGGATATAGCGCTCGTGATGGGGAAGACGCGGATCGTAGGGCATGATGTGGACCTTGTGCTGGCCCACGACGTAGCAGCGAAAGTACTCGGTGAAATCGACCGCCTTCTGGTACATCATGCAGAGCTGATGCGACTGATCGTAGGCATTGAAGAATTCGTCGCGATTGTGAATGTGGTGGACGTCGCGCCAGCCGCCTCCATCGACGGGCTTCATGAAGCCGAGTTCGCCGACATAGGTGAAGACTGCATCCCAATTCAACGGGTACTCGAGGTTGCGCATGGAGCGGTCGGTGGTGCCTTCGGGATGCTTCTTATGGGGCAGGATGACGGTCGGCGGGACGGCGACGCCGAGTTTGTCGGCGAGAGTGTAATTGAAGAATTTGTCGTCGGCCGACCACCAGAAGGGATTGTTGATGATGAACGTGCCATTGAGAGCGGCGTGTTTGACAAATGCGCGATAAAACGGGATGTCGTGGGAGATGCGGTCGACGATGACGGCGTATTGAGGCGATTGATTGAGAGGCACGGCGCCGGTCTGGACGAATTCGGCTTGGATGCCTTCGACGTGCCGCGAATTGATGTGCTCGACGAGAGCGCCTGGAAAACTATCCTCCATGCCGAAGAGAACGCCGATTTTTTTCATCTACCCCTCCTGACGGATTGGACGGCGAAATGAACGAATTGCGCAGATGTCCGGGACATCCGATTCATTTCTGTCAACAGTGTAAGGGACCATGGCGCAAAGGTCGTCTGAGCTGTGAAGTTCCTGTGGAAGGGAGGAAGCAGGATGCAGCAGAATTCACACTCCTGAAAACAATTCCATTAAACGGTTGCAAACAGACCATTTTGGACGGCGCGTTTGGGACTTTCCGTTGAGAGCGAAAGGTGTGTCGGGCGGCACTGCTCAGAAGGCTTGAGGAGCCTAGATTATTGACCGTCGGTTGGACGGAGGCGACTGTGGACTACCGGGTATTGACGGTTTCAAGGGAGTTTGGAAGCGGCGGCGGACGAATTGCGAAGATCGTTGCGGAACGGCTTGGCTGGAAATTGATTGATCGCGAATTGATTGAAGCGATCGCCTGTTCGGCACATGTGGATCCGCGCGTGGTGACACGCTTTGACGAGCGGATGGAATCCTGGGTACGCCGCATGAATCGCAGGGCCATGCGCGGAGCGGCGCTGGCGGCCGGGGTGATGCCCGAGGACGAACATTGCTTTGACCCTGAGGTGATGACCGAGGTGACCCGCAGGATTGTGAAGCAGGCGCACGCTGACGGCCACTGCGTGATTGTGGGCCGCGGCGCGCAGTGCATTTTGCAGGACAAAGCAGATACATTTCACGTCTTCGTCTATGCGCCATTCCGCGATCGAGTTTGCCGGCTGCGCAGCAGGCTTGGTTCAGGCGTGAATATCGAGGAGCGCATTCACGCGGTGGATGGAGAGCGAGCCGACTACCTGCAGCAGACGTTTGGAAAGGCCTGGAACAATCCACATTTGTATGACTTGATGATTTCGTCGCGGGAAGATGAAGACGCAACGGCGCAGGTGATTTTGACGGCGATGCTTGGCTTGGCTCATTCGAGGTCTCATTTGGAGACCGAGGAGTGTGAGGGCGTAGTTAAAGGCGCCTGAGATTTGCATCCTGGGCCGCGGACGGAGTGCGGGAGCGACTTCGCCGCAGAAGCCTCTACTGAGCGATTCGCTGCAGTTGACCCAGGTGATTCAAGTCGTGCCCGGCCATGGTTTCGACGATGGTCTGGAAGGTCATGGAGCCCCGCTCAGGGTGTGTGACCTTGCGGTCGGCAGCTGCGGGCAAGGCTTTGGCGATGAGCCTCAGGTTCCAGTCGCGCACGGCGGAGAAGACGATGAGGGCCTGCGCGGCTGCGATGCCGGGATACGTGGCCGCCCATTTTTCCTGATCGAAGGGCTGAATGACGTGGTTGTCTTCGGCGAGGGTCTGGCGGAGGCGGAAGCCGAAGGCGAGTTCGCAGTCAGCGAGATGGCAGACGATTTCGGCGGCGCTCCATTTGCCGGGGGCGGGTGGGGCGGTGGATTTTTGGGGGCCGATGGTTTCGAGCAGGGTCGCAATCGCGGAGGGCGTGGCGGAGAGAATTGTTTCGAGGGGACGGCCGTCAAGAAATTTGGCGTAGGGATTGAGTTCGGGCATGCGAGGCCTCCTGATTTGGTTTGGGTAATGGCGAGTTAGCCGGTCAGCGAGTTAGCGAGTTAGCGGTGTTAACGGAGCTGGTTTTGAGGTGCTTGCAAACTTCGGCGGCCTCCGAGTCTTCCCTGTTCCCTGTCCACTGTCCCTATAGATACTCCTGGATCATGCGCTGCCAGGTGGGCCAGTCGTGGGAGTTCCATGTCTCCCATGTGTAGATTTTGTGGGGAATGCCCTTGGAGCTCATGATGCGGTCGAGGTTCTGATTCTGGCCGAGGCATTGGTCGTCCCAGCCCGTGCCGAGGATGTAGGCGTTGCGGCGGTAGTGGTCGAAGAACCAGGGATCGCTGAGATTCGGCAGGTAGTGCGTGGGCAGATTGAAGTAGCAATCCTGGTCGTAGTAGCCATCGAGGAAATTGGAGATGTCGAATGCGCCGGACATGGTGAGCAGGCCGGTGAAGACGTCGGGATGACGGAGGGCGATGTTGGTGGCGTGATAGCCGCCGAAGCTGCAGCCGAGCGAGACGAGATGACTGTCGCGGTTCTTGAGGCGGATGAGCGGCACGACTTCGTGGATGAGGTAGTCCTCGTACTGCACATGGCGCGCGATGCGCCAGCGCGGGGGCACGTTGCGGTTGTACCAGCTCTCCGAGTCGACGGTGTCGACGCAGTAGAACTGGAGATCGCCGCGCTCGACGCGGTCCCAGACCGCGCCAATCATGCCGCGGTCTTCGAATTCATAAAAGCGGCCGCCGGAGGTGGGAAAGACGAGAATGGGCAGGCCGGCGTGACCGAAGACGAGCAGTTCCATGTCGCGGCCGAGGCGGCCGGAATACCACTTGTGATACTCGCGGTTCATGTTTCTCCCGGTTGGTGCAATTCGCCACCCCAAGGACGAAGACCTGGCCCTGGGGGCCCCGGACAAATTGGAGAACGGCGGTTTTCTTGATACTGTAACAGCCGCGGGTTTGTGTTTGAGCGGTTGAAGGAAGCTGGATCTCGGAGCGCGCGAGTTCGAAGTTGGGGTTCGTGCTTTCCCAGGTCCGAAACCACGCCGGCGACGAAGACCTGTCGCAGGGGACCCCGGTGAGAATCCAGACCTGGGGCACCCATTTTTGTACTGAGCAAAGGATCGCAAGAATTGGAATTGGAAGAACAACCGAATGCGGATTTGGCCGAAGAAGGGTCGGCGGCGGACGATGCGACGCCGCATCCGCGGCTACGAATGCATCGCGAATTCGCCAGCATTTATCTGTCCGAAAAGCGCGACCTCGTCGTCTATGTGCCGCCGGGCTACGATGACGAACCGGATCGCGCGTACCCGGTGCTCTACATGCACGATGGGCAGAATCTGTTCGACGGGCGGACTTCGTTTATCCCAGGGCGCACGTGGCAGGTGCGGGAGCATGCGGACGCAGCGATTGAGGCGGGCGAGATTGAGCCACTGGTGATTGTGGGCATCTACAACACGGGCGACAAGCGTCTGGCCGAATACACGCAGGATGAGAATCAGCAGATGGGCGGCGGTGAGGCCGACTGCTATGGGCTGATGATTACGCGCGAACTGATGCCGTGGATTGCGACGCAGTTTCGGGTACGGCAGGAGCGCGCGTCGACGGGATTGGGCGGGTCGTCACTGGGTGGATTGGTCACGCTGTTTCTGGGGCTGCGCCATCCGGAGCATTTTGGCAAACTGGCGGTAATGTCGCCGAGCGTGTGGTGGAATCACAAGAGCATTGTGGGCTATGTGAACGAGCATGCGCCACAGTTGTGGGAGCGGCCGCGGATCTGGCTGGATGTGGGCGATAAAGAAGGCCACAAGACTCTGCGGGATGTGGAGCTTTTGGCGCGGCGGCTGAAGGCGAATGGATGGCGGCCTGAGGAGTCGCTGCACTTTGAAAAGGTGCATGGGGGCACGCACGATGAGGCGAGCTGGGCGACGCGGGTGCGGCCGATGCTGCGGTATTTGTTTCCGGCGGATGGGGCCAAGCTTGCCTGAAATGCCCATTTTCAGCGATACTTAGATGTTGAGTCTTGCGCGGGCCGGGCTTCGTGTCTGGCCTTTCGTTTGGCTGGGATGGGGGGAGGGAATGTTCCCCGGCAGCCGAGCGTTGATCGTATCTCCGAGAGACTCCGACAGCATTGGAATTTGAAAGGAACCGAACCGCCGTGGTCATGATTCGTTTGGCGCGCGTTGGCGCCCGCAAGCAGCCCTATTACCGCATTGTTGTGATCGAGAAGGACCGCGCCCGCAATGGCCGGTCGATCGAGGTCGTGGGCACCTACAATCCCCGCACCAACCCCGCAACCGTCGATTTGAAGCACGAGCGCATCAGCTACTGGCGCGGAATGGGTGCGCAGCTTTCGCCGACCGTGGCCAAGATCGTGGAGAAGCATCCGGCGACGGCACCCGTGGCGGCGTAGCTCTGCAACCGGTCTATACATAAGGTGGGCTGTTGGGCCGAAATTTCTTCAGGGGCCAAAGGGCCCGCTTATTTGTGGGCCGTTTATGGAACGACTCAGGTGGCTCCGGAAAAACTCGAAATCTCGCGCGAACCTGACGACGGTCTCTCCGCGGCTAAAGCCGGCGTCGATTTTGTTGGGTCAATGCGGGGGTTGAAACCCCCGCCTCCCTTCGAGTTTTTTCCCAGCCCCTTGCAGCACGATTAAGGGCCGTGCTCTTTCTGAGCATCGACTTAGATTCCCTGGACATGCGCGGCCCATGCGCCTGGGAGATGACAAGCTGTTCGTCCCGATGCTGACGGCGGCGCACAGGTGTGCTACTATTCGCGCACGCAATCGAATTGCTTGATTCTGGTTGCAGACGGTCAGAGGCAAGTAGATGACCCAACACGATATGGTCGCTGTGGAAGAGCTGGTGCGCGAGATTGCGCGGGCGTTGGTGGATGAGCCGGAAGCCGTTGAGGTGCAGGCCGTTGGCAGGGATGAAAACACCGTTCTCAAACTGAGGGTGGCGCCGCAGGATGTGGGCAAGGTCATCGGGAAGCAAGGGCGCACGGCCCGTTCGGTGCGCACAATTCTGGGGGCGGTCAGCATGAAGCTGCATCATCGCTTCACGCTCGACATCCTGGAAGAGGACGACGAGCCTTAGCCGTTGAGGCGTTCTGCCGGAGCAGAATTTGGCGAAATTTTGCCGGAGGAGTGCATGAGCGCGGCGGAGCAATGGGTGTGGCTCGCGCGCATTCGCCGAACTCAGGGACGCAAAGGCGAGGTCTTCGCCGACATTCTCACCGATTTTCCTGAAAAATTTGCGGAGCGGAAGCGGCTGTGGCTGCTGCACGAAGCTGCGCGTCCGGCGAGGACTGCGCGTCCGGCGAACGTTCATGAGGGCGATGAGCCTGATCTGCGGGAGGTCGAGCTCGTGGCGCATTGGCGGCACAAGGGCGGCATTGTGCTGCACTTTGCCGGGGTCGATTCGATTTCGGATGCGGAAAAACTGGCTGGGCTGATGGTGGCGATCCCTCGGGCGGAGCGGGCTGGACTGGGTGAGGACGAAGTCTACATTGGGGACTTGGTCGGGTGCGCGCTGGTGGATGTGTCGGGCGCAGAGCCGGAGGCGGTGGGCGAGATTGAGGACGTGGACACGATGGCTGGGCCGGTGCCACTGCTGGTGGTGCAGGGGAAGCGGGGCGAGGTGCTGGTTCCGTTCGCGAAGAGCTATCTGCGGAAGTTGGATGTGGACGGGAAGCGGGTGGAGATGGCGTTGCCCGAGGGGTTGGTTGAGTTGAATCAGGGGGAGTGAGGGCCGATCTTTGCGCCCACTGCTCTCCCACCCAAGCAAAGCTAGGATGGGGCACCCATTTTCGTGGTGGATCAAGCTGCCGGAAGCCTTACTCTCTATTGAAATGCGAGTGGCTTCCAGGCGCCATTGTCTTTGAGGGCGAGCTGGATGGGGCGTGGGGGGCCTTGGGGTGGGACGGTGACTTCGACCCAGAGTTCCTGGCCTGCTTTGACGGGCAGCGGGCTTGCGGCGTGTTCGGCGAGATAGAAGTTGACCGGCGCAGTCAGGTGCATCTGGTCGCAGGACGCGCCGGACATGGCAATAACGTTTTGTCCAGAAGAGACGTCATCGGTGTCTGGGATGCGGATGGCGATGAGCTTGTTGGCATGGACCGCGAGCCTAGCCGGAAACTCAACCGGCTGCTGTGCGGCGATGGAGAAGTTGGTTCCGTTGGGCACGCCGTCAAGGTTGCGTGGGAATCCAGCCTGCTTAGCGGAAGGCAGGGTGCTTTGGCATCCGTCCACTGTCAACTGCATGCTGAGGTAGCGGCCGCGCATGATGAGGTTGGGATCGTACATCGCGGCGCGAGTCCAGACCCTCCAACAGTGAAATCGCTGGTAGTAATACTTGGCGGCGATGGACGAGATCAGCACCAGTTGAATGACGAGGACGGCCAGAAAGGCTTTTGCGAGTTTCATTGCGCGGGCTCCCCAGAGGGCGGCAACATCTGGGAGATGAGACGACGGCGCATGCGTTCGAGAGCCCATCCACCGGCGAGAAAGAGGGTGCCCAGGCCGATGAGGCCGACGGAGCGACCAACCTTGTCGAGGATGTTGCTGAAGTAGAACCAGACGATCGTGATGGCGAAGCCGACGATGCCCAGATTGACGAGGGATTTGCTGGCCTGGCGAACTCCCCACCAGATGAGGAAGACGGCGAAAGCGGCGACCAGGGTGGGGGCGAGGATGTTGGGTTCGGCATGCGAATAAGAAACAGGGTGCCCCTCCGGATACTCGGAGCTCGTCACCAACATGTGACTGCACCAAGGCAGAAGTGCTGCAGCTAGGACCGCGGCAGCAACCGGGATGAAGCCCTTGCCGAAGCGGAAGAGGGCTGCAAACAGGGGCAAAACTGCGAACAGAACCCAGCACCAGAATTTGACATGGAGGGGGAGGAACGGCCGTTCCGCCCACGAACTCCAGCTTTCAAGCATGTAGACGACGCCCGTTATCGAAGCGATGGCTCCAGCTGCGAAAAGAATCCCCTGCACCGCTTTGCGTTTGGAGTCCAGAAAGAACGTGAGGTAGAGGACGGACCACGCAAAGAGGAAGCGGCCAATGTAGACGTTTTGGCCGATGTGGTTTTGCGTGGCGAAGGCGAGCTCGGAGAGCAGCCATGCAGGGATGAGGAGCAGGGTAAGAATCTCCTGAGCTTCATCGTGCAGCAGCGCCCAACCGGCCAGGGCCGCGAGTGCCCAGAGAAGAACGGCGGCGGGCCAGTGTTCCTGGATGTTGAAGATCTGGCCTACGAGCGCGATGGATGCGCCCGTCGCAGCTGTGCCGACGGCGTGGAGCGCGGTGGAGAGGGCACGGAAGGAAGGGTGCGTGGCCGCTCCGGCGGTGTGAAACAGGCCCACCATGGCGAGGGCAAGCAGGAAGCGCATGCCGGGTCCCAGTTCATCCCAATGTGCGGAGACAAAGAGCACGATTCCGCTGGCGAGCAGAAGGGCGCCGAGGATGAGGGCGACGATTCCCTGCCAGCGCATGCCGGCTGGATGTTTCTGTTCGGATTCCCAGGCGCGTATGCGGGTGGCAATGGCGGGGTCAAGAACGCCGGCGGATTGCCAGCGGGTTAGAAGGGGCTCAATATCGGGCATATTTCGATGGGCGTATTAGAGCACAGTCGCTGGCGGGCTGCTGTGAGGTGGGTTGTGCTTCCCTGCCCCGTGCGAGGGTTTGGTGCGTAGTCTTCGCGCGCGACTGACGCATGGCGCGAGCGGGCTTATATGATCTTCGGGGATGCGTTTCGAAATCATTACGATCTTTCCGGAGTTTTTCTCCGGGTTCTTTGAGCATGGAGTGGTGCGCCGCGCCCTGAAGGAAGGCCTGGTGTCGGTGGGGGTGCACGATTTGCGCGAGTTTACGCATGACCGGCACCGGACAGTCGATGACAGGCCCTTTGGCGGCGGCGAGGGCATGGTGTTGAAGCCTGAGCCTTTGGCGGAGGCGCTTGAGTCGCTGGGTATCGCGGCGAAGGCGGAGCGAGGATTGTCGTTTCCCCCCCTTGTGCCAGAAACAACGCGCAAGGATGGGGCACCCAACTCCGTGGAGACACGCGGTATTGAGGAGGGGACTCTTGCTGGGACGCAGGTGATTCTGCTTTCGGCGCAGGGGCGACGGTTTACGCAGGCGGTGGCGCGGGAGCTTACACGAAGGCAACGTGTGATTCTGGTGTGCGGGCGCTACGAAGGAGTGGATGAACGCATCAATTCTCTGTATTGCGACATGGAGCTTTCGATCGGCGATTACGTTTTGAGCGGGGGGGAGCTCGCGGCGGCGGTGGTGATGGATGCGGTGACGCGGCTGGTTCCGGGAGTGCTGGGGAACGAGGCATCGAGCGAATTTGAAAGCTTTGGCATCATGGATTCCGCCATTTCCACCGATGAAACCGGTATACCCCGGTCGCAGCACGGATCGGGCGGGCTGCTTGATTACCCGCACTTTACGCGCCCGGCTGAGTTTAAGGGATTGGCCGCACCGGAGGTGTTGCTGAATGGCGACCATCAGCAGATTCGGCGCTGGCGGCGGGAGCAGCAATTGCGCAAGACGCTCGAGAACCGGCCGGATCTTTTGGACCGGGCTGTATTGAGCGAAGACGACAGGCGAGTGCTTCTTTCTTTAGGTTGGCAGCAGGGATGAGATGGTCCATGCGATGCTTCAACTCGTCGCTTATTGTGAGCTGACGGTCTGCTGGCTCGGGTGGCTGGCGGCATTTGTGCGACCGTTGCGGGCTTCAGCAGGTCAGAAGGCGATCGCCAACGCTCCGGCAGCGCGTTGGGGGATTCTGCTGAACTTGGTGGGGTTCGGGTGTATCTGGGCTTGTGTGCGGCCGGCGGGATTCGAGAAGTCAGTGTGGGAACTGGTTGCGTCGATGTTGCTCGGGCCTCCCTCCGCGGTGCTGGCGTGGCGGGCGACGCGGCATCTTGGCAAGCATTGGCGCTACCAGGCGGCGCTGAACGCCAATCACGAATTGGTCAAGACAGGCCCGTATGCGTGGATACGGCACCCGGTTTACGCGTCAACGCTGGGAATGCTTCTGGCATCGGGAGCGGCGTACACGTGGTGGCCCATGCTGGCTGCGGGATTCCTCTTCTACGTGTTCGGCACCGAGATCCGCGTGCAATTCGATGAACTCATCCTGAAAATACATCTCGAGCAGCCACATTCCGTTCCTCCGGTGACGTCGGCCGTTTGTTGACAGGGATGGACCCGTGTTCAGATTCAGAACGGCTGGACGGGCGCTGGCTGATCCGTCAGTTTGCCGCAAACAATGGCAGCGACGTAGAAGTTTTCGCCGCGGGTGGGCGCACCGGCAAGACGCCGGAGCATGGCGAGTTGACCAACATGGGTGAGAGCGTCGGCAACGGGGCCCTGAAAGAGCCGGTCAATGGGTGCGTGGAGCGGTTCAGCGGAGAGGAGCCAGGCATCGAACGCCTGCAGCGTGGTGAAAAACCGTTCCTTCTCCAGTTCCCAGGGGAGAGGATCGGAGTTGTGCCACTGGGGGTTGCCCTCGGCCATGCTGAGCGCCCAATCGAAGAGGTCGCCCATGTGGGCCAGAATCTGTACAGGCCGTCGACCGGCGCCGGCGAAGTGAGCAAATTCTTCAGGAGCATTTTCGAGGGTGCGGG
Organism: uncultured Acidobacteriaceae bacterium; assembly: GCA_963745845.1. GTDB lineage: Bacteria > Acidobacteriota > Terriglobia > Terriglobales > Acidobacteriaceae > Telmatobacter. Next base: position 3,865,115 of record CAVUZE010000008.1, read on the forward strand.
TTGCGCGATAGGCGAGGGTGGCCAGGGTGTGGCGCAGCAGTTCGCGGGTATCGTTCATGGCCGACAGTCTAGCGTAGCGATGCGGGGATTAGGCGCGAAAATGGATTGTCTGTTAAAATTAAATCTCTGAGTTCAACGCAGGAAGAAACCCATGTCAATTCATCCAGTTATGCAGCGCCTGGCCGACAAGCTGAAGCGCACCGATTTGCCGGTCTTTGTTCCCGGCGACCAAGTTCGTGTACAGGTGAAGATTAAAGAAGGCGACAAGGAGCGGTTGCAGGCGTTTGAGGGCCTGGTCATCGCCATCAACAACGGCCCGCAGGGTACCTTCACCGTGCGCAAAATGAGTTTTGGCCAAGGTGTGGAGCGCATCTTCCCCTTCAACTCCAAAGTGGTGGACAAGGTGGAAAAAATCCGTAGTTACAAAGTGCGGCGCGCAAAGCTCTTTTACATTCGCGGACTGCGCGGCAAGGCTGCGCGCCTGAAGGAAGTGGAGCGGACCAAGGCGTAGCCTCCAATTAGTAGCCAGTTTTGCAGAACCCTCAGCCCAAGCGGCTGGGGGTTTTGCTTTTTATACTGGAAGGCATGGCCAAGGTCGCTGCTTCACGCTCCGCACAGAAAGTTCAGCGGGCAAAAGCGCCGGTGTGCGGGTGGAAGCTGGAAAAGGCCGCACAGAAATGCGGCGCGCTGCGGATTGCGGGACTGGATGAAGTGGGGCGCGGGCCAATGTTCGGGCCCGTGGTCGCTGCGGCTGTGATTCTGGATTGCAACACGCGATTTCGCGGGCTCACGGATTCAAAGAAGCTGACCGAGCAAAAGCGTGTTGAGCTCGATGTGGAGATCCGCGCGAAGGCTGTGGCGTGGGCGATTGCTGCGGTGGATGCGGAGACGATCGACCGGATCAATATTCGGCGGGCGTCCCTGCTGGCGATGCGGTTGGCGGTGGAACAGCTCACGGTTGCGCCGGATTACCTTCTGATTGACGGCGTGGATACGATCGAGTGGCCTTGCCCCCAGCAATCGGTCATTCAAGGCGACGGGACAAGCTATTCGATTGCGGCGGCGAGCGTGCTGGCCAAGGTGTATCGCGATGGGCTGCTGGTGGAGTTTGACCGCCAATATCCGGGGTATGGCTTGGCGAGCCACAAGGGCTACTGTTCGCGAGAACATCTGGAAGCGCTGGCGAGGCTTGGACCCACTCCGCTACATAGGAAGAATTGGAGTCCGGTGGCGCAGCGGATGCTTGATTTTGGCGAGGATGAAGTCGTTCTGGAACCGGTCACGCTGTAACCGGATTCTTGCGGCGCTGGATGTAGGTGAGTATCGGGCGCGCGAGAAGCAGGACCGCAAGAACGATGGTGAGGCGCAGAGGACTCAGCACGCCGGGCTTGACCTGCCACCAATAGTGAATGATGCCGCAGATGGCCGCGACATAGACGAGCTTGTGGAGGCGGTTCCAGCGCTTGCCGCCGAGCTTGCGAATGGACCAGTTGGTGGATGTCGCGGCGAGCGGGACCAACAGGAGCCACGCAGTGACACCCATGGTGATGAAGCGCCGCTTTTCGATGTCGGCGAGCATGGCGTGGACGTCGAATCCTGCATAGAGGGCCACGTAGGTGAGTAAATGCAGCGTGCCGTAGAAGAAGGCGAAGAGACCGAGCAGGCGGCGAAAGCGAATGAGCCAGCTCAGGCGAGACGACAAGCTGCGTACTGGCGTGATGGCAAGCGAGAGGATCAGAAGCAGGAGCGTGGTGTAGCCAGTGGTGAAGGTGATTTTTGCGGTTGGATCAGCGCCCAAATTATTGGTGACGGCTCCGTAGACGAGCAAGGCCAAAGGCCAGAGACAGGCGGCCCAAGTGAGCGATTTGAGAATGAGGATGGTCTTGCGGTTCATAGTCGAATAATTAGACCGGTTAGCCGGTTGATGAGATGGCGAGTTAGAGCAGTTCCACAATTCACGTGCCCTTTTCAGTTCCGCGAAAGGTGTCATTTTCTTAAGGAAAATGCCACTCGGCAGCGGTGGCCTTGGGGTACAGCAATTGTGGAACTGCCGTAGTGGTTCGCCAGGTCTTTCACTTTGTGATTCGCGTGTTTAAGTTCGTGCTTTCCCAGGTCTCAAACGCGAGACCTGAGGGCACCCATTTTTCGCACCTGATTGAGCGTAAGAGACCTAGTAAAACCGCTTCAGGTCCATGCCGTTGTAGAGTGAGGCCACCTGTTCACCATAGCCGTTGAACATGAGCGTGTTGCGGCGCTGCGCGTAGAAGGGCAAGCCGATGCGGCGTTCGGTCTTCTGGCTCCAGCGAGGATGGTCGACGTTAGGATTGACGTTGGAGTAGAAGCCATACTCATTGGAAGCCATGTCGTTCCAGGTCGTGGGCGGCTGCTTATCGAGGAAGCGCACTTCGACGATGGACTTGGCCGACTTGAATCCGTATTTCCAAGGAAGAACGATGCGGATGGGCGCGCCATCCTGATTGGGCAGGACTTCGCCATAGAGGCCGAAGGTCAGCAGCGCGAGAGGATTCATGGCTTCATCCAAGCGCAATCCTTCGGAGTAGGGCCAATAGATGGTCGATTCCGAGGCCCACTTCTCGACTTTGTGGTTGTAGTAGGAGAGGAATTGAACGTATTTCGCTTTACTGAGAGGATCGCAGGCTTTGATGAACTCGGAGAGCGAATAGCCTACCCAGGGGATGACCATACTCCACGCTTCGACGCAACGATGACGATAGACGCGTTCTTCAAGCGGGCGGAGCTTGAGCAGGTCTTCGATATCGAAGACATTGGGCTGTTTCACGAGGCCATCGACTTTGACGCTCCAGGGACGCGTGGGCAGGACGCCCGCGTTCTGAGCGGGATCGCCCTTGTTGACGCCGAATTCGTAAAAGTTGTTGTAGTGCGTGATGTCTTCGAGGCTAGTCAACTGTTCGCCGGTGGTTGAGAGCGGGCTCTTGATGGTGTCGAGCTTGGTGTCCGCGTGTACATCAGTGGACGGCGAGAGGACTTCGGCGGCGCGCTCTCCTGCGGCTCCGGCGACACCGGCTACCACGGCGGTCGAGAGCGCTCCGCGGAGAAAGCGGCGACGATTCAAATATCTTTCCTTGGATGTAATTGCCGAGGAGGGAATCTCGGGCGGCTTGCCGATGAGCATGGTGCGACCTCGCGGGGACGTTAGGGGCGGTTCACACGACCAGGCCCTAGCTTCAATCATTAGACACGAAAGGTACGGCACAAGTTACAGGTTGGATTGGGGCGACGGGAAGATTGGAACAACACTCATCTCAATGGTGAGAGACGGTTCATTTGAATCAAGACTCGGAGCGCCTGGGTTGCGTACCGGAAACAAGGGCAGGCAGGCTGCCACGCGGAAATGCGGAGGACTGGCGGACAACGAGGCGTGTGGGAATGTGCCACTCGCGTCTACCGCGCTTGGGGTGGTCGGGCTCGATGCCGGCGCGGAGGCCTTCAACAGCTGCGGCAGCGAGATCTCTGCAGGACATTTGCACCGTGGTGAGCGGCGGGAGCATGAACTGCGCCAAGTGAATATCATCGAAACCCACCACTGAGATGTTCTCGGGAACCTTGTGTGTGGTGCGATAGAGAGCGTGGAGCGCGCCGATGGCAGTCATGTCGTTGGAACACATCACGGCGGTTGGCAATTCAGGAAGGGCGATGAGGCGCTCCATGGCGGTAATGCCGCTTTCCATGGTGTGGCTGCCTTCGACGAGGTGCTCGGGCGGGACTTTCAGACCGAGTTCGGCCATGGACTTGAGAAACGCGTCACGCCTGGCTTTTGGTGAACGCTGCGACAAGGGCCCGCTGATGAAAGCGATGCGGCGATGACCGAGCGCGGCGAGGTGCTGGACACCCTGGCGAATTCCTTCGGCATAGTCCACCTTGAGGATGTGGATGTTGGGAAGGTCGGGTGCGGCATCGACGAAGACCAGCGGGAATTCGCGCTCGACAAGTTTTTTGACCAGTTCTTCTTCGACGCCGAAGGTCATGACGGCCACGCCATCCACGTTGCGTTGGAGAAGGCGGCGCATCAGGCTTTCGGTGCGGGCCGGGTCGTAGTTCGTGGAACCAATAAGGACCTCATAACCTTGGGCAACGGCGAGAGTTTCAAACTCCTGCACGAGTTCGGGAAAGAAGGGGTTGGTGATCTCCGAGACGATGAGCCCCAGCATCTTGCTTCGGCCGGAGACCAGGGCGCGGGCTTGGGTATTGGGCAGGTAGCCGACCTCTTCGATGGCCTTCCAGACTCTCTGTGCCAGCTCGGCGTTGACGGTGGAGATGTGATTGACCGCCCGCGAGACAGTGGCGATGGAAACGCCAGCCCGCTGAGCGACATCACGAATGCTGACCGTGGCAGGTCGACGGCGCTCCGCTGGATTGTCTTTTGACGAGCTCACGATGCTGCGATTCTACACTCTTTTTCTCATGTTTCTCAGTGAGAGGTGAGGCGAGTTCCTGACCCAAACGCCTAGAAGTTGTAACTCTGTCTAGGTTTTGAGACAAGTGGAGTTTCGGCAGCGCGGAGGGGCAACGAACACCTAAGTGATTTTACGGAAAGCGTTTGCTGTCTTTGCGATGAAATTTGAAGTGGGCCTGGGTGATTGCAGCGGAAGTAATCCGATCGAACAGGCCGCGGGGGTCAAGAGTGGGATTCGGTTCCGGCGATCGTTTCCAAGCCATGCCGGATGAGAGGCAGGATGGCAATGACGCTTTCCTCGGCTCCCCGGGGACTGCCAGGCAAGTTGACGATCAGAGTACGGCCTTTGAGTCCGGCGACGCCGCGCGAGAGCCAGGCCAAGGGATTATTCTCGGCGCCTTGCGCGCGCATGGCTTCCGCGATTCCAGGAGCTTCGCGATCGATGATTTGGCGAGTAGCCTCGGGAGTCCAATCGCGGGGACCAAGGCCTGTGCCGCCGGTGGTGAGAATCAAAGCGGCGCCCTGGCTGGACCACTCGATGAGACGGTCGCCGATCTCGGCAATCTCATCGGGGACAAGTGCGGTGTGGATTTCGGCGTCGGGCCAGGTCCGGCGCAGGAACGCCGCGACTGCGGGACCCGAAGCATCGATTGCGAGACGCTGTGAGCAGCGATCGGAGACAGTGAGAACGGCGAGAAGCATGCTGCGATTGTAGAGGCTAGGACGTGGGCAGCACGCGAATGGTGTGCAGCCATGTCTCGACTGATTGTGGCCAAGTGGTGACGGGAAGAGCGGTGCGGCGCAGACCGTAGCCGTGTCCGCCTTGCGCGTAAATATGCAGCTCGGCGGAAACCTTGGCATTCTTCAGAGCCAAGAAATAGACGGTGGAGTTCTCGACATGCACGGGGTCGTCCTCGGCCTGCACGATGAACGAGGGCGGCGTGTCGGCGGTGGGACGGATTTCTGGATTGGGCGCCATGCCCTGGTCGGCGAGGGCGAGATAGCCGGGATAAACAATCACGGCGAAATCGGGACGGCAGCTGAGTTTGTCGGCGGCGTCGACCGGATCGTAGAGACGCTGGTCGTAGTGTGTGCTGAGCGCGGCGGAGAGATGCGCTCCTGCGGAGAAGCCGAGAACGCCGATGCGGTGGGGATCGATCTGCCACTCTGCCGCGTGCTCACGAACAAGACCGAGAGCGCGTTGGGCATCCTGAAGAGCGGCGGAAGATTTGGGATAAGGACCGGTATTGGGCACGCGATATTTGACGAGCACGCATGTTACGCCGATGGAATTGAGCCAGTCACAGACTTCGGTGCCTTCGAGATCGATGGCGAGGATCTGGTAGCCGCCTCCGGGAAAGACCACCACGGTGGCGCCGGTGTTATTGGCTTTAGGCGAGTAGACGGTGAGGGTGGGATGAGCGACGTTGCCGAGGCGAATGATGGGTCTGCCTGCGATCAGGGGCTGCTGAGGTGTCGTCGTGTCGACTTCAGGTGGCAGATTATTGGGCGCGCCTGGGGCCGCGCCGGGCCAGAGCGGCAACGTGAGGTGACCAGGCGCCGGTTGCCAGGCGGGCTGTTGGGCAATGATGTTTGTGGAGAAGATTGACAGAGTCAGACAGAGGAAGGAATTTTTGATCATGCGAGCGCCTCAAGAGAAGTCCGCAGCGATGATCGCAGCGGAGGGGATGGGGGATCAAATCCGGGCTGACCATGTTCCCTGCCAATTTCTCGTGTCATAACCTTCTCAGAAAATAAAGAACTTAGAATCTGCCAAATTGCCAATTCTTCGTGTCATAAGGGTAAACACCCTGTTAACAACGCAGCCGGCAAGCGCACTATTCTCCGGCGCGCCTGCATCCGAACAAGATTGTGTGGAGGGTACAGGCGAGGTTTTCTAAACGTGCAATTTAGCGTGAGAAATGCGAGGCTCCCAAGAGCTTCGCTCGTCTGGCAGTTCGTGTCTGTCCGGGCGGGGGATCGAGGAGTTTCGGCCGTGACGCGTTCTGCTCCGGCAACCGGTCCTCCAGAACCATCATCAGCAACGATCTATGGACGCGGATGCGGCTCTTGTAGCTGATATAGCCGAGCTTTCTAAAGCGATTCATGAAGAAGCTGACGCGTGACCGGGTGGTGCCGATCATATTTGCGAGGGTTTCCTGAGTTACAGGTGGAATCAGCGTCTCGGGGCCGGACGCATTGCCGTAGTCCGCCATCAGCAGAAGGGTTCGCGCGAGGCGCCGTTCGCTGTTGTTGAATAACTGATCGATGAGATCCGCCTGGGTTCTCGTGCTCCGGAGGGCGAGGAACTGAACGAATAAATCTGAGAATGCATTTTCCTCGTGCAGGACGCGGGTCAGTTCCCCGAAAGCGATCCTGAGCACCCAACAAATCGTAATGGCCGTGGCGCTGGTGGTGCGGAGCTCGTTTGGTCCCGCCATGCACTCCTCACCGAAAAAGTCTCCCGGTGCGAGCAGCGTAACCGTGGCCTCTTTGCCGGTCTTAGAGACAATGGTGAGCTTAGCGTGGCCCGTCTGAAGATAGAACAGGCAGTCGGCAGGGTCCCCCTGAGAAGAAAAGATCTGCTTAGGTTTGAGACGAATGATTTGTCGTCCGGGCCCCGCATTCGCGAGGTATGTATCAGCATTGAACGTTCTCTCGCGTCTTTTGGTCATAATTAAGCATTGCACCGCAAGCGGCGACGGTCTGAGCCGTCTAGCTCAGTCGTGACATCGACCGGAACGCAACAGGGAAAAGCGCCCTCCCTCAGGTTTGAGCAAAGGACCGACTGCTCGCTGCAATCCACAAAACACACAGGGTTTTCCTCTACGCAGCGAGCAGAATTGACCATTTTTTGTTGGTGTCTAAGCGTGCGTTGCAGAGCGATATGAAGCGATCGCCAGACACAGCCGCCTAGCGAGTGGCCGCGTAGCCTATTGCTGGCCTACCCGCCCGTCACGGCATTTAAGGTTTTCTCCATCACGCAAGAGATGGCGCGGCCGACCCGCCTGCAATTTTCGACCAAGCGCACAATTCGAAGCGTTCCGCTTCGCCTGCACGGGTGAGGATCTGAACCCGATCGGGGTTTCGCCATGGCGCGGATTCGAGAACCGCTCGAAGCAGCCCAAGATCGCAGAAGTTCAATCCCGCGATAAAAATGAGACTTTCCGGGTGCTTTCCTCGGGCCCATCGGCTCACTTCCACAAATTCACCTGAGCTCGCGAATTCCCGGGCGCGATGGTTGATAAACTCGATCGCTGGATAAGTCTCCGTCTCCTTCAGCTGTTCGATTACCGAAGTCGTTACAATGACAGCCGTCACCGCACTCATCAGGACTCCTTACCGCACCGCACTTTCGGGCGCTTCGGATCCGTCTGTGCTCATGCGCGAATGGTAGCCATAAGCCAGACGTGCCATTGCAATTTGTTCTCGTATATCGAAGGGCCAACTGTCCGTCGCTCGATGCCCTATCTGGATGCAGGGGCGTCGAGATGCCCATTGTGAGAGACCGAATAAGACTCCACTTCCTGAGCCGACGCGGGTACTGGACCGTATGTGATTCCGCTTGCTGCGGCTCTCTCTCTTAGCGCCTTTTCCTGGCCTAGCCCCATTGTTAATGCCGTCAGACCGGCGAGCCCACCCAACTGCATCGATTCGACGGCCGTACTAGGTACAATCACGATTGTTGAATTCTGCTTCAGACCTTCGTAAAGCATGTTCATCGCTCTAAGATGCAGAGCCACTGGATCATTCGCATAGGTCCTGGCCGCCTCGCCAAACTTCTCCGCCACCTGGCGCTCGGAGTCGCCGAGAATGACACGAGCCTGACGCTCTCTCTCGGCCTGTGCCTGCATCGACATCGCATCTTCGAGCGCTGAGGGGATGAGCACGTCTTTGACCTCGACGGAAATGACGTTGATTCCCCATGGTTCAGTGCGCACGTCGATGATCTTCTGCAATTCCGAACTGATCTTGTCCCTGCCTTCGAGCATATCGGAGAGCATGGTCTTGCCAATCACATCACGCAGTGCTGTTTGCGCGGCCCAGTTGATCGCGCTTTGGTAGTCTGCCACATCAAGAGCTGCTTTCTTAGGATCGAGGATCTTCCAAAACAGCACTGCGTCCACATCGACCGGGACCGTGTCTTTCGTTAGAGTCTTCTCCGCTTTGAACGAGCTTGTAAGGACCCGCGTGTCGATCCAATAGGGGATGGACTCAACGATCGGGATGATCATGAACAGCCCTGGGCCCTCAAGAGAGCGGAACTTACCTAACCTCAAGACCACAGCTTTGTTCCATTGATCGGCAACCCTGATTGCGGAAGCGGCGATGTATGCCAATACGAACGAACATACCAGGACGGCAATGGCGGCCCCGTCGGAGGAAATGCGGTGGAGACCAAACGCCACAGCACAGCCGATGGCTAGAATCACCACGAAAATCAGAGCTGGGAACGAATTGCTTTGCTTCATATCAATTGCCTCTCATCCTGTGCCGAGACGGCAAGGCTGAAGCAGGTTCGGCTTCCAGCCCTGCGTGTGCGACTCTACCTTTTGTTCAGGCGTAGACCGTCTCGCCATGAACGGTGTAAGAACTGTGTTCTGTTCCAGCAATGATGTCCTTGGCCTTGTGCACGTCATCCGGCGTGCCATGGACAACCAGCAAGAACTTGTCGGTTTTCAAGGCCACGTCGTACTTGAGGACGCTATCCTTCGGGATGCCGATGCTTACCAAGCCGGCGCCCACAGCGCTCACTCCCCCAACAACGGCGGCGCCTTCAAGACCGGCGACGATCCAGGCCACCAGCGGACCAGCCACGAGAATCGGCCCGAGACCCGGTATAGCGAACATCGCAGATCCAAACAGCAGTCCCCAAAATCCACCCCAGAACGCGCCGACCTTGCCCCAGTACTTCATGCGGTCGCCGGCGTTGTAGTAGCCGACTACATGTTCGTCGGTGTGTGTGTCTCGCGCGGCAATCGAGAGGCTCTTCATGTCGACACCGGCCTGCTGCAGTTCCTTGATAGCGTGCTCCGCCTGCTCGTGCGTGTCATAGATTGCTACTACAGAATTGGTCGCGGTCATTCTCTTCTCCATGTTCATCGGTTGTCTGAGATCGATTGAGGAGCCGTTCAAACACGCTCCGCTATGTCCACAGAGATAGTGTCAGAGCTGGATGTTCGATAGATGGTCACTTTTGCTCGAACATTGGGATGCTCTCAGCTATGAAGTGGCCAAAAGAGCACAGCCTTTATTGCTGTACCAGGAGGAAAATGAGATTCCAGTCGCCTAACTCACGCGGCCAGGGAGAATATCATGCCCGAAGTTCGTGCTTTCCCATCCATCCCCACGAAGATCCTTTTGCCCATTGACTTTAGTCCATCATCCCGTGCCGCTTTGGAGATGGCCGCTGATCTGGCGCGGCACTTTCATGCCGAACTCCACCTTCTCAACGTGATTCCAATGTTTCCCACCACGACTCTCCCTGACCTCGTTCCTGAAGGCGAATTCCTTCAGGAGGCGAGAACACTTGCAGAGGATCATCTGGCAAAGTGCCAGGCAACTCTTAGGGCCAAGGGTGTGAAGTCAACTTCCAGTATCGAAGTTGGCAATGACGTAGCGGGAAACATCATGGAAGTGGTGGAGCGGGACCATATCGACATGGTCGTCATTTCCACGCACGGCATCTCCGGGTGGCGTCCGCTAGTCTTCGGCTCCATTGCCGAAAAGATAGTCAAGCTCGTGAAATGCCCGCTCTTGCTTCTTCGCTCAGCCAACCCAGAGACGCTAGCTCAGAATGGGGCGCACTCTGAACTCGTGGCAGCGAAGGTATAGGAACAGGTAGCCATGTGAGCGCCAGCAGCGTTGTCGTATCCTTGCCAGACCGCTCGACCGCAGAGCAGGTTCAGCCAATCGCGCCTAACGGCCTCACGGGCAATGAGGCGGCCGTCCGCCTTAAAAAAGACGGCCCCAACGCATTGAACCGTCGCGGGATTCGACCGGGGGAGCAAAAGTGAACAGAATCTTGAAGAGTGAGGCTCTACCGTGACAACAGGAGCAAACGCCATGCCGGAGCAACTTGAGAACTCTGAAGCAGCGAAACTGAAAGACGAGACAGTCTCGGACGCAGCTGCTGAGAAAAGGATTGAACGCGTGGCTGACAAAGCTGCCGAGAAATCGACGAAAACCGAACAGCGTTACGACAGAGATCACAATATCTTTTCGAAGTAACCTGCTCGTCAGAGCATCTCTTCTCTGATTGGTCCGTCCTATCGGCGCCACGTTCCAACGCACGGGCGCAGGAACGGCAGTGTATCTCCTCCATTCAGCAGTCTTCCAGGCCTCCCCCAGCACCACGCTCGGTGGCAGGAACAAGAACAGGAGAGCATCCATCGTGACAGCGATTGCAGAGAAGCCCGAGTTGAAGCCAGAATTAAAGCAGGACTCCAACCCAGCGTCCAAAGACAATCTCAAAACCCTTCCGATGCCGGAGTTGCAAAAGAAGTTGGGCTCGACCCCGGATGGACTGAGCCAGGCCGAGGCTGAGAAACGCCTGACTCAATACGGCCCCAACGAAATTACTGAGAAGAAGACCAATCAGTTATTAAAGTTTCTCTCCTATTTCTGGGGTCCCATTCCGTGGATGATAGAAGGCGCCGTGATTTTGTCGGCACTGGTGCAGCATTGGCTTGATTTCTTCATCATTCTTCTACTGCTTTGTTCGAACGCTGTAGTCGGATTCTGGGAAGAGCACCAGGCCGGCAACGCCATTGCAGCTCTAAAAGCACGCCTGGCAATCTTGGCCAAAGTCAAGCGAGACGGAAAGTGGCAAAACCCCAAGGCAAGTGAGTTGGTGCCTGGAGATGTTATTCGACTGCGGTTGGGCGACATCGTACCGGCGGACGCGCGCTTGCTCGATGGCGACCCGATCGAGGTAGATCAATCCGCATTGACGGGCGAATCACTGCCTGTAACCGCCAAACCGGGTACCGCAGTGTTTTCGGGATCGATCGTCCGACAGGGCGAAACCGACGCGATGGTGTATGCCACTGGAACGAAAACCTACTTCGGCAAGACCGCTCAGATGGTGCAAGAAGCCAATACTGTAAGCCATTTCCAAAAGGCCGTGCTCAAGATAGGTGACTATCTTATCGTGCTGGCGGTAGCGCTGGTCGTGTTGATTCTCATCGTCGCGCTTTTCCGCGGCGACAAGGTTCTGACCACGCTGGAATTCTGTCTTGTTCTCCTGGTTGCAGCAATCCCGGTAGCGATGCCCACAGTGCTCTCTGTAACGATGGCAGTCGGCGCACGCCTGCTGGCGAAGAAAGAAGCGATTGTCACCCGGCTGTCGGCGATTGAGGAACTCGCCGGCGTGGATGTGTTGTGCTCGGATAAGACAGGCACGCTCACCCAAAACAAACTGACTCTCGGCGATCCCTTCACCCTGAATGGCATTGCACCGGACAACGTTATCCTCTGGGCAGCGCTCGCGTCGCGAGCCGAAGACAAGGACACGATCGACCTGGCAGTAATCGGTGGCGTGAAGGACGGCAATAAGCTGAAGAGCTTCACGGTACTTCACTTTCAACCTTTCGATCCGGTGCATAAACGCACCGAAGCCACCGTTAAAGGAACTGACGGCAAACAATTTTTCGTGACCAAGGGAGCTCCGCAGGCGATTTTGCAACTGGCAACCAACGCAAACGAGGTCAAGGACGCAGTCGAGAACGCCATCAATGAATTTGCGGGCCGCGGCTTCCGCTCGCTGGGCGTTGCAAGAGCCGACGAAGAAGGCAAGTGGATATTTGCCGGCATGCTGCCGCTGTTTGATCCGCCGCGCGAGCAGGCCAAAGCGACCATTGCGAGCGCCCGGCAGATGGGCGTGGACGTAAAGATGGTAACTGGCGATCAGATCGCCATCGCCCGGGAGACTTCGAAACAACTCGGATTGGGCACTAACATCCTGGATGCGGGCGCCCTGGGCGACACGAAGAAGCAAGAGTCGACCCAAACCGAGGAGGCCATCGAAAAGGCCGACGGATTCGCACAGGTATTTCCCGAGCACAAGTACCACATCGTCGATATTCTTCAACGGCGTGGCCACATCGTGGGCATGACTGGCGATGGCGTCAACGACGCTCCCGCGCTCAAAAAGGCCGATTGTGGAATCGCCGTCTCGGGCGCCACTGACGCTGCACGGGCAGCCGCATCGATCGTACTGCTCACTTCGGGCTTGTCGGTCATCATCGATGCAATCAAGGAGAGCCGCCGCATCTTCCAACGGATGAACAGCTACGCCATTTACCGCATTGCCGAAACGCTGCGCGTGCTGTTCTTCATGACACTCGCAATCCTGGTGTTCAACTTCTATCCGCTCACTGCCGTCATGATTGTGATGCTGGCGCTGCTCAACGATGGAGCCATCCTGTCCATCGCTTACGACAACGTCCTCTACAAGAACAAGCCTGAGTCTTGGAATATGCGGCTTGTGCTCTCAATCTCCACTGTGCTCGGAGTTATCGGGGTTGCCGCTGCGTTTCTTCTGTTCTATCTCGGTGAGCGAGTTTTTCACATGGACCGCTTGCACATCCAGACGTTGATGTACCTGAAGCTCTCGATCGCCGGCCATCTGACCATCTTCCTCACGCGTACGCGCGGTCCCTTCTGGTCCATACGCCCTGCTCGGATTCTCTGGATAGCGGTGCTTGGAACGCAGACCATCGCGACGCTGATTGCGGTCTATGGCTTGTTCATGGCCCCGCTCGGCTGGAAGTGGGCAGGATTCGTTTGGGCTTACGCTCTGATCTGGGCCCTCATCAATGACCGCGTGAAGCTGCTTGCTTACCGTATCTTTGACCCGGCCAAGCCTGCACTGCTCTCCCGGAAGCCTGTGGATCGCACTTCCGAGATCGCAGCCCGCGCCTACGAGCTTTATCAGCAGCGAGTCCATGGCGAGAGTCAGCAGGACCAGGACTGGCTTGAAGCGGAACGCGAAATAGGCAACGACGCGGCAACCAAGAAAAAGATCGCGTAGAAGCCCGTGCGACACCGAAGGGACAGGATGAAGATCGATTCGAAAAGCTATCGAGTGCCGCCAGACAAGAAAGTTGACCTCAGCAAGTGGCCGACGATTGTCGATCCTCATTACGATTCAAAGGAGCAGTATAAAGACCTTCTGCAGCAGCACATGGAGAAGCTAAGCTCGCTGCAGGATCTTCACTACGCCTCCAATCGGCATGCATTGCTTTTGATCTTTCAGGGAATGGATGGCGCCGGCAAAGACGGAGCCATTCGGCATGTCATGTCCGGAGTCAATCCGGAAGGCTGCGAGGTGTTCAGCTTCAAGCAGCCGAGTGCCGAGGAGCTCGAACATGATTTTCTCTGGCGCACTACGTGCCGGCTTCCCGAACGCGGCCGCATCGGCATCTTCAACCGCTCCTATTACGAGGAAGTGCTGGTCGTTCGTGTTCATCCGGAGCTCTTGCGCAGCCAGGGGTTGCCCGAAGAGCTGCGTGATGAGAAAGACATCTGGACTCAAAGATATGAGTCCATCCGCGATCTGGAGAAGCATCTTCATCGCAATGGAACAAAGACCATCAAGATCTTTCTGCACATGTCTTACAAGGAGCAACGAAAGAGATTCCTGGCGCGCATCGATGAGCCAGACAAGAACTGGAAGTTCAGCACAGCCGACATTCACGAGAGGAAATATTGGAAGCACTACATGAGCGCCTACGAAGAGTGCATGCATGCGACAAGCACTCGCCATGCGCCTTGGTACGTCGTGCCCGCCGACGACAAGGAGAATGCACGGCTGATCGTCTCCCAAATCGTCCTTGATGCACTTGGTGGACTCAAGATGGCATATCCCAGGACCACCGCGAAGCGCCGCCTCGAACTGTTGGCGATTAAGAAGCAATTGAGGAAATAGCGTCAGAGGGCATCTGTGGGCGCATCAGAAATCAACGTCACAAACCGCCGCTTCTCTCTTACCGCCGCGGAGAAGTAGAAAAGGAACCACAATATGGCCACTACAGAACTCCCTCTAAGCACTGACCCCGCTGCGAAATCTTCCGCGTTTATCTTCGATGTGTCTTTATCCACCGCGATTGCGGCAAATGGCAATACAGAGGTACATGCGCCTGTCCCCAAAGGGCCGCTTTCACCTGAAATGCTTGACAGGATGAATCGCTACTGGCGAGCAGCGAACTATCTTTGCATCGGGCAGATCTACTTATTCGAAAATCCGCTGCTTCGCGAACCACTCAAGGCGGAACAGATTAAACCGAGGCTGTTAGGACACTGGGGAACGTCACCGGGGCAGAACCTCATTTACATTCATCTGAACCGCCTCATCAAAGAACATGATGCCGACATCATCTATATTTCAGGCCCGGGACACGGCGGCCCATCGCTAAACGCGTGCTCTTATCTGGAAGGCACTTACACCGAAGTACACCCCGAGATCACAGCCAATGAAGATGGGATGCGGCTCATGTTCCGCAAATTCTCTACGCCTGGCGGAGTTCCGAGTCATTGCGGGCCGCATGTGCCGAACTCCATGCATGAGGGTGGAGAGCTTGGCTATTCGCTAGTTCACGCGTTCGGCGCGGCATTCGACAATCCCGATCTGATTGTTGCCTGTGTCATTGGTGATGGTGAATCCGAGACCTGTCCACTTGAAGGAAGCTGGAAGTCGGTCAACTTTCTTAACCCAACGCGGGACGGCGCGGTCCTTCCGATTCTGCATCTCAACGGCTACAAGATTTCGGGGCCGACCGCCCAGGGGCGCACCAGCGACGCAGATCTGAAGGCGCTGTACACCGGCCGTGGGTACAAGCCTTACTTCGTTGAGGGCGACGATCCTGAGGTTGTTCATCAGCTTCTGGCTCAGGCGATGGACAATTGCTATGCCGAGATTCGGTCGATTCAACAGGAAGCTCGCAAGAACGGGTTCAAGAAGCAGCCCGTCTGGCCCATGATCATTCTGCGCACGCCCAAGGGATGGACTTGCCCGAAAGAAGTGGATGGAATCCCCATCGAAGGCACCTTCCGTGCGCATCAGGTCCCGCTTGCAACCGTTCGCGAGAATCCCGAGCATCTCAAAGTTCTTGAAGCTTGGATGAGGAGTTATAAGCCAGAGGAGCTCTTCGACGAAAGTGGCAAGTTCATTGAAGAATTGTCGGTCCTCGCGCCTCGCGGCAACCGGCGCATGGGTGGGAGTCCCCATGTGAATGGCGGTCGATCCCTGATTACGCTTGCTCTGCCCGATTTCACGGAGTACGCACTCGAAATTCCGGGACCGGGTCAGGTTCTAGCCGAGGCTCCGCGCAAACTTGGCGATTTCTTCCGTGACATTTTCAGGATGAATCTCACAAACTTTCGCATGTTTTGTCCCGATGAAACAAACTCCAATCGACTGAACTCGATCTTCGAAGCGACAAAGCGCTGCTCCATGGCAGAGCTTGTGTCGATCGATGACGAACTCGGCCCCGATGGCCGCGTGTTGGAAGTATTGAGTGAGCATCTGTGCGAGGGATGGCTGGAAGGCTACCTGCTTACCGGACGGCATGGCATGTGGTCCTCCTATGAAGCCTTCGCGCAGGTGGTCGATTCCATGCTGACTCAGCATGCAAAGTGGCTTGAGCAATGCCGCGATTATCCGTGGCGCAAGCCAATAGCATCTTTGAATGTTCTTCTCACCAGCCACGCATGGCGGAACGATCACAACGGATTCAGCCACCAGGCCACCGGCTTCGTAGACAACGCGCTGGCACGCAGAAGCGACACCATTCGCGTCTATTACCCGCCGGACAGCAATTGCCTTCTGAGCGTTTTCGATCATTGCCTGCGGAGCCGTAACTACGTGAACATCGTCACTTGCGGGAAGCAGCCGCAACTGCAGTGGTTGAACATGGACGAGGCTCTGGAGCATTGCTCGCGCGGTGCTTCGACCTGGAAGTTCGCAACCAATGATGAGGGCGGAGAGCCTGATGTCGTACTGGCTTGCGCAGGCGACGTGCCAACAATCGAAGTCTGCGCGACATCATGGCTCCTGCAGAAACATGTCCCTGGCATCAAGGTGCGGGTCGTCAATGTGGTTGATCTGATGACGCTGATGTATCCAGACAAACATCCGCACGGGATGGACGAGATGTCGTTCAATGCGCTTTTCACCGAAAAGGCGCCTGTCATCTTCGCCTTCCACAACAATCGGTGGCTCATTCATACGCTGGTTCACGGACGCTCCAACGAAGGCCGCTTCCACGTGCATGGCTATATGGACAAGGGGACTACCACCACGCCGTTCGACATGGTCGTGTTGAATGAGATGAGCCGGTTCCACCTCGCGCTGGATGCGCTGAAGCACATTCCCCGGCTTCGCGTGCAGGCTGCGGATGCAATCCAGCTATTCGGCAGGAAACTGACTGAACATCACGACTACATTCGCGAGCACCTTGAGGATATGCCTGAAATCAGGAACTGGCAGTGGACGGCGGACTTCAGCGATTCGACCGCGCCCGCTCCCTTGGCTAAGGGACATCCGCAGAAGGCCCTGTTCACTGACAGCTAAGCGAAAAGCTTTTGAAATTGAGGCGGGGTGGCTATCGCCGGCCAGGCATTTGCGATAGCTGCGCTCGTTTTCTGACATCCGACGAATAGGGAGACAAAGTGAATGATCCTAAAGACCGACTGGTCAAAGATCGATGGAACGGAAGCTCTGGTTGAGTCAGCGCTCGATCTGCACTGGTCCTGGAACCATGCAGCAGACGAACTATGGAAACAGCTCGACAAAGAGCTTTGGGCCGCGACGCAGAATCCTTGGGTCATCTTGCGGACGGTTTCCAAAGAAAGGATCAAATCCGCACTGAGCGCCCCCGGTTTTCGCCAGCGTCTCGATTCTTTGCTGAGCCACAATCGGGCATCGTACAGTGCGGATGCGTGGTTCCAGCGCAAGCATCCCAATGCCGCGCTGAAGTCGATCGCCTACTTCAGCATGGAATTCATGTTGAGCGAGGCACTGCCCATCTACTCGGGTGGACTGGGCAACGTAGCAGGCGACCAATTGAAAGCAGCCAGCGACTTGGGAGTTCCGGTCGTCGGCGTCGGCTTGCTCTACGGCCAGGGATATTTCCGCCAGGACTTCGATTCAGATGGACGCCAGCAGGCGCTTTATCCAGTCAACGATCCTGGTCAATTGCCCATCCGCCCGCTACGACAGCCTAACGGCGAGTGGTTGCGGCTGCAGATCCAACTGCCGGAGGGGAAGATCTGGCTCCGTTGTTGGGAGGTTTCCGTTGGCAGAACAAAGCTGTACCTGCTGGATACCAACGACTTTTCAAACACGGCGGCTCACCGTGGCATAACCAGTGAACTCTACGGTGGCGACGCGGAGATGCGCCTGAAGCAGGAGATCGTTCTTGGGATCGGTGGCTGGCGTTTGCTGCGAACGTTGGGCTTGCGGCCAGAGGTATGCCATCTCAATGAAGGCCATGCGGCCTTCGCCACGCTTTAGGGAACCTCTGCGCAGGTGCCTGATTTTGTAGCGACGACTTGGCCGCAGATGATTTTTGGGTTGTGAGGCAGTTTTGCGATGAAAGATACTGGCCGGAGTTTGTCTTTTTGATCTCTGTGAGGCAGTTTTTGCAGCCTCAAGAGACACTATGCCCTTTGGGTGGTCAACCGGTTGCGGTGCTGGTACAGATTCACCAGCGCGAAGGCCGCGCATAGCCACTGGTGATTCTTCCAGATGCCACGGTAACGGACCTTGGTAAATCCGAAGACACGCTTCAGGATACGAAAAGGATGCTCCACCTTGGCTCTAACTCGAGCCTTGGTTGTGTTCTTGCGCTTGGCTTCTTCATCCACATAGCCCTTGTATTTGGTCCGGCGGCAAGTCATGTCCTGCGCCTTCGGCGCGACTTCGTGAATCGCCTTGGTCTGACCCTGATAGCCGCCATCGCCCCAAACCTTGCGCTCCTCGCCATGCAATAAGTCGGGCAGCATATGTTTGTCCGACACGCTGGCCGCCGAGGTAGCCACCGAATGCACCACCGTCTCCTTGCTATCCACACCGATGTGCGCCTTGGCTCCGAAGTACCACTGATTGCCCTTCTTGACCTGATGCATCTCAGGGTCCCGCTGGCCGCTGCTGTTCTTCGTCGAACTCGGTGCGTGGATAATCGTCGCGTCTACGATGGTGCCAGTCGAGATGCGGATGCCCTTCGTTTCCAGGTAGCGATTCACCGTGTCCAGCATCTGCCCGCACAGATCATGCTGTTCAAGCAGGTGGCGGAAGCGGAGGATCGTGGTTTCATCTGGCGCCGCGGCCACGCCCAGATCCACCCCAGCAAAACGCTGCAGCACAGCCGACTCATAGAACGCTTCTTCCATCCCGGGATCGGACAAGCCAAACCAATGTTGCAAAAAATAGGTCCGCAGCATGATCGACAAGCCCACCGGCTGCCGGCCATTGCCTGCCTTGGGATACACGGGCTCGACCAGCGCCAGCAACTCAGACCACGGAACCACCTGGTTCATCTGGTCAAGAAACAGCTCCCGCTTGCTCTTGCGACTATACTTCGCAAAGCTCGCCTGCGATGCCAGTGTTTGCTGAAAACGCGCCCCTCGTTTCATGCTTATAGTTTATTCAAGAATGACACGGGCTGCGGACTTGTGCAGAGGTTCCTTAGCGCGCCCGCTCTTACATGGAGGACTCGAAGCAACCATTCGATGTTGCTCTGAATGTTACGCGAGCCGGGAATCTGTTCACTACGCACACGGCGGTCAGCGCCGGATTCGACCGCTTTCATCCTGATCTAATCCGCAAGTACCTAAGTCATTATGCGATCGATGAACTCTCCATTCCGGTCGAAGATCTGCTCGCGCTGTGCCGGCAGAGTGCGGAAGACGCTTCAGAGCCTTTCAACATGGCCTACCTCGCGCTCCGTGCCAGCGGCCAGGTGAATGGCGTGAGCAAGCTGCATGGACAAGTGAGCAGGCAAATCTTCGCGCAACTCTTTCCGCGATGGCCGCAGGAAGAGGTGCCCATCGGCTCAGTTACCAATGGAATTCACGTGCCCACGTGGGACTCAGCAGCGGCAGATGCGCTCTGGACTACAGCTTTCGGCCAGAAGCGTTGGCGCGGGGATCGTCCAGCCGAAGACGATATACGCAAACTTACGAACGCGCAATTGTGGCAATTGCGCACATCCGGACGAAAGACGATGATCGGCCGTCTGCGCGAACGGTACGCGCTTCAACTCGCCGCGGAGGATCGAGGGCCTTCGGGTGCGAGCGGCATTTTTAACGAGAATGTGCTCACGATGGGATTTGCTCGCCGCTTCGCGACATACAAGCGTCCCAATCTTCTCTTGCACGATCCTGAGAGACTGATTCGCCTTCTTACCGATCCGCAGCGTCCTGTCCAGTTGATTCTTGCTGGCAAAGCTCATCCGCAGGACGTGCCTGGGCAGATGCTGATCAAACAATGGAAGGACTTCATCAAACTTCCTGACATCCAAGGCCGTGTTGTTTTCCTGAATGACTACGACATGTTGCTGGCTCAGGAAATGGTTCAGGATGTCGATCTGTGGATCAACACACCACGGAGGCCGTGGGAAGCTTGCGGGACGAGCGGAATGAAGGTCCTAGTCAACGGAGGCCTGAATCTTACCGAGTTGGATGGCTGGTGGGCGGAGGCCTACTCTCCGGAAGTTGGCTGGGCCATTGGGGTCGGACAGGAACATGGCGACGATCCAGCATGGGATGCGCAGGAGGTAGAAGCTTTGTATACCTTGCTGGAACATGAGGTCGTGCCGGAGTTCTACGAACGGGATGAGACAAATATGCCGTCCAAATGGCTGGGGCACATTCGCGAGAGCATGGCGAGGCTCACGCTGGAGTTTTCTGCCACCCGTGCCATCCGCGAATACACCGAGAATCACTATCTGCCTGCCGCCTCAAACTACCAGGAACGTGCGGCGGAAGACAGCAAGCAGGGTTTGGCCGTGCTCCATTGGCGACAAGAATTGGATCGGCATTGGAATGCGGTAAGCTTTGGCGCGAAGCAGGTGGAGACTCATGACAGCCAGCATTTCTTTCAAGTCGAGGTTTTTCTAGGGTAAGCGTTCGAAGTTTCCACCCCTCGAAGAGAGTGTCCAATAGGTGTCCGCTAAGAATAAGCGGACACCTATTGCGTGGGTTTAAGCGGCTTGGGAAGTGTCGTCCTTGAGCGAATTGGCGACGTTCCAGGGCAGCAGTTCCTGGATGCGGCTGATGGGATGGTCTGAGATCGTTGCCAGGACTGTCCGCAGATAGAAGGCTGGATCGAGGCCACACAGCTTGGCTGTCCCAATGAGGCTGTAGAGCGATGCGGCCCGCTGGCCTCCTGAATCAGATCCCAGGAAGAGATAATTCTTTCTTCCGATTGCAACGGCGCGTAGTGCGCGCTCAGCCGCGCTGTTATCTATTTCCAGAAGCCCATCATCCACGTAGCGCGTCAGAGCACGCCAGTGTGAGAGTGCATAGCGGATAGCGCCGGCAGTCTCGCTTTTGGTTGAAAGTGCGCGAAGCGCCTTCTCCATCCAATTGTGCAACTCATCGAGCAGCGGCCTGGCCCGTTGCTGGCGTATTAAAGTGCGAACTTCCGCGGGCTTCCCGCGAATCTGCTCTTCGATTCCGTACAGCGCACCAATGCGGGTGAGTGCCTCGGTGGTAGTGGGCGAGGCATGAACTACATGGATGTCGTACAGCTTGCGCCTGGCATGAGCCCAGCACCCTACTTCATAGATCGCACCGTCGCCGTAGAGATGATGGAAGCCTGCGTACGCGTCTGCCTGTAAGGCTCCCTTGAAACCCTTCAGATGTCTTCGCGGATGTTCGCCCTTGCGATCTTCCGAATAGGTGAACCACACCGCCGGAGCGGTGGAGTATCCTGCCGGCCGGTCATCGCGCACATATGTCCAGAGCCTTCCGGTCTTGGTCTTGCCGTTGCCGGGAGCAAGTACCGGAACTGGCGTGTCGTCGGCGTGGATCTTCGACGCGGAGAAAACATGCTTCCTGATCTCGTCGACCAGTGGTGCGAGTAACTCGCTCGACGCGCCCACCCAGCCGGCCAAAGTTGAACGTTCCAGATCAATACCTTCGCGAGCGAAGATCTGGGACTGTCGATAAAGTGGAAGGTGATCTGAATATTTAGAAACGAGTACATGGGCAAGCAGTGCCGGGCCAGGAAGCCCGTTGTCGATCGGCCGTGCAGGAGCAGGCGCCTCGATGACGTGTTCGCAAGTTGCGCAGGAGAACTTGGGCCGTACATGGCGAATCACTTTGTATGTGGCCGGCATCCGTTCCAGTTGTTCAGAGACATCCTCTCCGAACTGATGCATCACAGCGCCGCAATCGGGGCAGTTGGTGTGCGGGGGAAGATGGGTGACAACTTCTCGAGGAAGATCTTCCGGAAGCGGCTTGCGTGAAGGGCGGGATCGACGCTTCAAATCAGCCTGAGGCGAATCAGTCTGCGCTGATTCGGTTGCAGCCTGTGCAGTTTTTTCTGCAGCTTGAGCAGTCTCCAGTTCTTCCAGACGGAACTCAAGCTGTTCCAGTTCTCCTGCAAGCTTCTCGCTCTTACGGCCGAAGATCATCCGCCGCAACTTCTCGATGGTTAGCTTCAGATGCTCAATCTCATATGCACTTGATGTGAGTTCCTTGTGCTGCTCCATGGACTCGCTGTGCTTGGCGATCACAAGCGCCTTCAGCGCTTCAGGATCGAGCCTGTCGAGGTCGGGCAAAACAGCAGGAATCATGGCAAGAGTATGCCACGAAAGAGAGTGGAAATCACGCATAAAACCCGCATGAATAAAGGGGAATCACGATAATCAATCAGACCGCAACCTGCGGTTCAAAAGTTCTCTCCGGTCGCCTCCAGTCGATCCCCTCAAGAAGCATCGAAAGCTGGGCGCGACTCAGGGAAACCGTTCCACTCTCTGCCTTCGGCCAGATAAAGCGGCCTCTCTCGAGACGCTTGGAAAATAGACAAAGAGAATATCCATCCCACCACAAAAGCTTGACGATGTACCCTCTGCGTCCGCGAAACGCGAAGACATGGCCAGAGAACGGCTTCTCGTTCAGCACTGTCTGCACCTGTGCGCTCAGACCGTCGAAGCCCCGTCTCATATCCGTCACGCCGGCAGCGATCCAGATCTTCGTTCCTGTAGGAAGATCGATCACTTCCGCAGACTCTCAAGAACAGTACGCAAAAGCCCCGAATCAGCGCCTCTCTCGACGCTGATCATCGCCCTTCCAGGAAACTCGATGTGGATAGATCCAGACCCCGCGGAAGACTCCTCGGAGACGGGCTCCCGCATCTCGGGAGCACTCGGAGCTGTGATCGTGACTGGAAGCAAAGCTCGAGGCGACACTGTGGAATCGATAAGTTCACCGCGTTCGAAAGCACGGCGCCACTTGAAGAGCTGGTTCGCGTTCAAACCATGCGCACGAGCCACAAGGGCAACACTCGCCCCGGGTTCCATCGTCAGCTGCACTATCTGACGCTTCTCCGATACCGATCGCCACCGGCGAGCGCGACGTCCGGATCCTTCTGCCTGTTGCATGAATGCATGGTCAGACTTCGGTCAGGAAAGCGCCAGATGGAAACTTCGAACGCTTACTTTCTAGGCGCGCTCAATCCCGATCAAATAAGTGTGGAACTCTATGCAAACTCAAATGACGGATGTAAATCGCCGATTGAATCCATGAAGGCTCCGGAACCCGGTGCGGATTCACAAGGAATGCTTACGTATTCGGCTCAGTTCCCCGCCACGCGCGCTTCAAGCGATTACACGGCGCGGACCATTCCTTATCACGCAAATGTTTCTGTTCCTTTGGAAGCGGGGCAGATTCTTTGGCAACACTGATACTTGGCGCGAATCCAAAGCAGCGGGCTTTGTATCACCACGCAGATTGCAACCTGCCGGATCTCAGGGCAAATACACGATGGAAACGGAGAAGAGATGACGGGAAGCAAGCACAATCATGAAGGAAACAGCAGCGACAAAGGTGGGCCCGGTCCTGGCCCTTATTGGACGCGGATGCATCGCGACTGGCGTTTCTGGTTCGGGGCACTCCTTATGGCGGCGGCGCTTGCTGTTTATGTGATGAGCGGCGACCTGGCATGGGTGCCACACGGTCACCGGTTGCCGTAAGTCGCGCTCCCGCCCAGCTCGAACAAAGACAGTTTAGGCGGGATGAAGCACGGCTAAATCTCATAGTAAACGTGGGAAGAGACAATCGAGGATAGGGGAAGTCAGATAACTTACTCATCGCTGGGTCAGCAGGCCCCGCTGGAAGAAAAAGTGAAGCGGGACGCTGATTTTGCCAAGCGGAAGAAGATCAAAACGGTCCTCGACACTCTCATTCGGGAGTTTTCGGTCCGCCTCGGCGGCGCGACATCTATCGACGTCACCAAGCCTGGCATTGACAAGGCGTACGGGATCAAAAAGCTACGCGACATTCTCGGTATTTCGGTGCAAGAGATGATTTACGTTGGAGACGCCTTGTTCCCAGGGGGAAATGACTACCCTGCCGAACAGGCAGGTGTCATTTCGATTCCTGTTAAGAGCCCCACCGAATCAAAGCGCGTGATCGAAGCAATTATCGCTTGCCTGGGTGACGATCAAAAGGCGCGATCTTTCGATGTATATTGACGGTTGACTTTCCGCTTCGGAGTCTCGGGATGATGAATGGAACTGGTGCCCGATATGGACCAGCCTTTCATCATGAAACTGCCGATGAAGATGCCCCCATGGATTTGTAACGAAAAAGCTAGTATTTACAAACCCAATCCACATGGCCGTAAAACCGCCTTCCCGTAGAGTTGATTCCCAGGCAGCGTGAAGCGGCAAAACCAAGTTCAATTTGACGAGAAGGCGACTACTCAGCCATGTGGAAAATCACCCACTGGAAATCGGTAAACACTGCGGCGTTTTTTCAGGACCGATCCAGATGCCATTCCATAAAGCACGCTAGATGAGCGCGTTGGCCTGTTCACGTCAACGCACAGTGAAGACCCACCGGGCGGAGATTGGTTTCTGACCGGTGGAATCCGGTTACCCTTCTTGCCAACCAGGTGGAGCGCCACGCATATCCCGAATCCGTCCGATTCGCGTCGAGTCCGAGCTGCGGTTTACAGTTCGCGAATCGCGGTCACGGGGTTCCGGCGCATCGCTCGATGCGCGGGAAGGTAGCATGCTGCCAATGACATTGCTCCCAGGAGCATGACGACGGAAACTACGGTGATGGGATCGTTGGCGCCGATTCCGTACAACAGCCGTGCGATAAGGCGTGTCACTCCCAACGCAAACGCCAGTCCTAGCACCAGCCCGATGCCTGTGAGCCACAATCCCTGCAACAGCACGAGCCGCAGCACATCGACACGTGAAGCACCTAACGCCATTCGTATTCCGATCTCGTGGGTTCGCATTTGGGTTCGATAGGCCACGACTCCGTAGATCCCGGTTACTGCAAGAACCAGCCCGATCAGCGCGAACATTCCCGCCAGGACGCTCTGTATGACGGCGAAACTGCTCGCCATCTGGGTACTCTCTCGCATGGAACGCACATCGAAAACCGGCAGTCGCGAATCGATCCCATGAATGGCCTGCTCCACCGCCGGCGCCAGGTCGAGGGGATTTCCCTCGGTCTTCACCTGCACGATAGTCTCGTACCCCGCCTGGAAAAAGCTCATATACACCATAGGCTCCGGGGACTCATTCACGAATGTATGGGTTGAATTCCTCACAACGCCCACAACCGTGAAAAGGCTGCCCCACACCCTGAGTCTCTTTCCCACCGGATCCTGACCTGGCCAGAAGCGCCTCGCCGCGGTCTGATCCACAATGATGACTCTCGGGGCCTTTTCATCGTCATTCCGAGTAAACTCGCGTCCTTCCAAAATGGATATATGAAGGGATTCGAAATACCGCGGGCCCACCTCGGCATTCTCCACCAGCAAAGACTCATGAGGGTGCGGCACATACCCTTCCGGATACGCATCGTTTCTCTTTTGAATCAGGGTCATCGGAATCCAGTCGGTAAGAGACGCAACCTCCACGCCGGGCAGTGCCGACACGCGGTCAAGTATCTTGCGACGGATCAGCTGTGCCTCGTCGTTGCTGTAGCCGGCAATATTCAGGCCCACCGACGCAGTGAGAACGTGGTCTTGCTCAAAGCCCGGGTTCGCTGCGGCGAGATTCCGCAGAGTTCGCAGGAATAGCCCGGAGCACAACAGCAGTGGAAGGGATAGGGCGATTTGCGCCACCACCAGCCCGCTGAGCAATTTCCGGTTGCGTGAGCCGCCGGAGATACTTGCAGACTCCGCCTTGAGTACCTCAATGGCCGGCGCGTGAGACGAACGCCAGGCGGGAAGCGCGCCGCACAGCATGCCGGCCAATAGAGAAGACACCGCAATCCCAATCACCACCTTATGGTCCATGCTCCCGTTGAGTATGAGGGGAATCGAGTTCGCCGGAAAGAACCATGCGAATGTTTTCGATGTCCACGACGTCAACAGCAGTGCCACGGCTCCCGCGACGATGGAAAGCACAGCGCCCTCCAGCATCATCTGCCGCACCAGTTGCATGCGATTCGCCCCGAGCGACTGCCGGATGGCAAGTTCGCGCCGTCGGGATACAAACCGCACCAGCGTGAGCGTCGCCACGTTTGCGCTGGTCAGCAACAGCACCACAGCAGCGAAGGCGAGCAGAATGGGCAGCGTCGACGCCATGTATCCGTTGACGCCGAATGGCGAGCGCCACATGGGATCCAGCGTGATCCGGTTCTCGCCCAGATGATCGGTCGGAAACGCCGCGACAATATGGTGCATCGAGGTGTCGAGATCCTGGACTGCTTGGCCACGGCTCACGCCGGACCGCAATCTTCCTATTAAGATCAGCCAGTCCGAGTCGCGATGGGTCATTCGCCACACATCCGTCCCGAGGGGATCGAGCGTTACCCACAGATCGTCACGCAGCCCGGGAGCTGCTCCGACAAACCCCTCCGGCACCACACCGATCACCGTCACCGGATGCCGGGCGACCTCGATCGACTTGCCCACAATTGCCGGGTCTTTGCCATAACGCGTCTTCCAGAGCGCGTAACCCAGGACCACGTTGGGTACCGCACGGGCCTCCTCGTCCGGCAGAAAGAATCGCCCCAGCGTCGGCTTGATGCCGAGCACGTCGAAATAATTAGCCGACACATTCGCTATATAGACACGATCCGGCTGTGCGCCGCCAGTCAGCGCAATCCAATCGTTATGATAGGCAAGTATTCCCGTGAAGGTGTGGTTCTGCTCGCGCAGATCGCGATAGTCGAGATACGAGAAGGGCGGAGTGGGTGAGAAGTTCCGTTCCCCCCGCTGCAGGCTCACAAGATCGCCCGTGTCCCGCGCGCCAGGAATCGGACGCAACATTGTGCCGTCGATCCAACTGAATACGGTGCTGTTGGCGCAGATAGCTACTGCCAGCATCGCCGTCGCGGTGATCGTAAAGCCGGGGCTCTTGCGCAGTTGCCGTAACGCGTAACGGACGTCCCGGCCCAATTGTTCAAGCCAGCCCTGGCCCCACATCTCGCGCGTTACATCTTGCACTAGAGGGATATTTCCAAATTCCCGCGCCGCCGCTTGCCGCGCCGTCTCTGCCGTCTCGCCTCGCGCCACTCGATCTGCAATCGCCATCTGCAGGTGCGCATCAATCTCTTCCTGCAATTCGCGCTTGCGCCGCTGAAAACCGAAGCTCGGGAACCACTTCATGACTCACTCTCCTCCGGCTTGACGTACATCACCGACCCAATCGCTTCGACAATCCGCTCCCATCGGCCCAGATCCGAGGCCAGCTGCTTTTTCCCCTTGGCTGTGATTCGGTAGTATCGGGCTCTTTGCTTGCTCTCTGACTGCTTCCACTCAGACTGCACCCAGCTCTGACGCTCCAATCGATGGAGAGCCGGATACAGTGATCCAGTCTCCACCTGAAGCACATCTCCGGATCGCAAACGTAAAGCCTGGACAATGCCGTACCCATGCTGCGGTCCCCATTGCAGGGTCTGAAGAATAAGCATGTCGAGTGTCCCCTGCAACAGCTCAATCCGGTTCTTATACTGGTCTTTTTCGCTCATCGATGTAGACAATCTACCCCCAATGGAGGTAGATCGTCTACTTCGTTTTGTATAGCGCACCGAGCAGCCTTGCCCACTCAGCAGATTTAAAAGCACGTCAGTTCTCAGGACGAAAATTGGTGATTCGCATTGGCGCTCAATCGCCAACTCACTCTTTCAGACCAAAGATAGGTCCCCAAATATCGGCATGGCGGCTGGGATATCGTGATCTGCCCATCATCAGGGTCGCAGTCGCAAACGTTTTTCGGGACTGATCCTCTGGAACTCGCTGTCGGGTGAATTCATCAGCATCCCGAAGGAGGTCATTGGGATGGCAACAACTTGCGACGACAAGTCTCGAGCAGTGCCAGGTCATTCGGCGTGGAGTGTCGTGATCGGATCGAGGCGCATGGCGCGCAGCGCAGGGATATAACTGGCGGCGATGGCGACGGCGGTGAGCACGGCGGTTACGCCGGCGAAGGTTGCGAGATCGTAGGGCGAGACACCGTAAAGCAGGCCGGCCATGAGATGAGAAACAATAAGCGCGCCAACCAGGCCTACGCCGGCGCCGGCGCCGGCCAGAGTGAGGCCCTGGCGTAAAACCATCTTGAGGATATCGCGCCTTTGCGCGCCCAGCGCGAGGCGAATGGCGATCTCGCGCGATTGCTCATTGACCAGGAAGGAGATGGTTCCATAGATTCCCAGGCCCGCGAGCAGCAGGGCAGTTGCGGCAAACAACGCCACCATTTCCATGGAGAACCGCCGCACGGAAAGCGAAGAGGAGAGAACGTCGTCCAAGGTCTCCGCGCGGAAGACAGGAAGCTCCGCATCGACGGACTGGATTTGTGTGCGCACCTGTGCGGCGATGGCGGCGGGATCGACCTGTCCACGCAGGTAGAACGCAAGAAACTTGGCGGGGCGCTGGTAGATGTCGAGGTACATCTGCGGAATGCCGTCGTCGGCGAGCGATTCTGTGCGTGCATCGGCAATTACGCCGACGATGGTGGTCCAGTCCGGCCTGGCACGGCCCAAACGGCCCAACAAATGAACTCGCTTGCCGACTGGATCCTCGCCCTTCCCATCTTTGCCCGGCCAGTACATGCGGACCGCGGCCTGGTTGATGACGGCGACCAAGGGCGTAGCTTCAAGGTCCTGGTCGACGAAGAGGCGTCCACGCAGGAGAGTCATGCCCAGCAGGTGGAAGTATTCGGGCGAGACGGTCAGTGTATCGATCAGCGGAGGCTGGCTGCTTCTCACTTGCTCGCCCTCGCGAACAAATGGAATCGTTCTGCGATCATTCTGGCTATGGCCAAGGGGAATGGCCCCCCAATCACCGACGGCGGTTTCTTCCACGCCCGGAATCGTCCGGTTGCGGCGCAGAACTTCGCGGAGCAGCACGGCTTCCTGCGTGGCGGTGTGGTAAACGTCGGTTTTCGGATCGTTAGGATTCGGCAGCGAGGTCTCGACTGCCACGACTCGCGTGGGATTGAAGCCGGGCTGCACCTTGAACAAGTCCCAGAAGCTGCGCAGCAGAAGGCCGGCGGCGACCATCAGCACCAGGGAAAGGGCTAATTCACCAATCACCAGAACAGGGCGCAAGCGCGAGCGCCGCCGGGACCCGTTGGAGCCACGACTTTCTTGCCGGAGCGTCGTGGTCAAATCGAGGCGGCTGGTGAGCCACGCGGGGGCAAGCCCGAAGATGGTTCCCGCGGCGATGGAGACAACGATGGCAAACGCCAGCACGCCCCAGCTGACGGATATGTCATTGAGGCACGGCAAGCTTTCGGGAATAAATTGCAGCAGGAACTTCCGGGCGCAGAAGAGCACCGCGAAACCGGTGATGCCGCCCAGCACGAAGAGTAACAAGCTCTCGGTGAGCAGCTGACGAATGAGGCGCGTTCTTGCGGCTCCCAATGCCTGGCGAACAGCCATCTCGCGTCCGCGCGCGCTGGCACGGGCAAGCAGCAGATTGGCGACGTTGACGGAGCTGATCAGCAGGACCAGGCCCACCGCGCCGAACAGCAGAATGAGCGATTGGCGAACGCTGCCGACAATCGTCTCGGCCAGGGGAGTGAGGTGGAGAGTCCACGCGCCCTGGGACGGGTAATCCGCCGGATATTGCTTCTTCAATGATGCAACCAGGGCATCGAGGCGCCCCTGGGCGGCCTCAGGCGAGAGGCCAGGCTGAAGGCGCGCGATGGTCTCGAAGGGGAAACGCGTGGCGCGCATCGGCGGCGGGGCGGGGTCGCCATAAAATCCGGCCGCGGCCCACAAATCGGTACTGCGCTGCTCGCTGGTTTGGCCCTGATCGCGAAAGCCGGCGGGCATGACGCCGACAACATGAAAGACGTCGTTATCCAGGCGCAGACTTTTGCCGAGAATGTGCGGGTCGGCGCCAAATGCGCGTTTCCAGAGCCCATCGCTGATGACGACTTCAAGGTTGAAGCCGGGTGTGGCGTCGTGCGGATCGAAGGTGCGACCCAACGCTGCGTCGACACCGAGCACCGCGAAGTAGCTCGGTGAGACCGACTTTGAGACGATGCTCGTGGGCTGGGCGCTTCCGGTAAGGTTGTTGGTGCCGAAAAAGCAGAGGGACACATATTGGAAGATTCCCGAGTTCTGGAGGTCTCTCAATTCAGGGACGGAGAGGCCGATGTCGTGCCCGCCCACGCCGGGAAGGTTGGCTTCAATGCGCACCAGTTCGCTGGGGTGGGGGTAGGGCAAAGGATGCAGCAGAGTTGCGTCGATGACGCTGTAGATGGCGGTCGTGGCGCCAACACCGAGGGCCATGATGGCGATGGCAATCAGGGAAAATCCGGGAGACCGGTGCAGCATGCGAACCGCGAACCGCAGGTCGAGAAACAGATTCTCGATGAATGGAAGACTTTGCTCAGCGTGGTGGTGTTCCCTTATCGCTTCGGCTGCGCCAAGCTTAAGTGCGGCCTGTCGCCGCGCCTCGCCAGGGGCCATTCCCAAGCTCAGATTCTCTTCGATTTGCAACGCGAGATGTTCGGCGATCTCGTCGCGCAGGCGCTGGTCGGCGCGCCGCCTGGTTGCGAAATTCAACAGGCGTATCAGGAAACGGCGTAGAAATTTCATGCCAGATCCTCCGCTTTGACATTGAAAAAGCGGGCGATGATAGCGGCGGTCTGCTCCCACTCGCGAGTTTCCGTCTGGAGTTGCTTGCGGCCGGCCGCAGTAAGGCGATAGAAGCGTGCCCGGCGATTGTTTTCCGATGCGCCCCACTCGGAGGCAATCGAGCCTTCATGCTCCAGCTTGAGCAGTAAGGGATAAAGCGTGCCCTGATTGACCGCCAAAAGGTCTCCGCTGATCTGCTCGACGCGCCGAGCGATACCGTAGCCGTGCTGCGGCCCAAGGATGTCCAATGTCTTGAGGACCATCAGCGCAAGCGTTCCCTGCAATACGTCCGGCTTTTCCTTCATGGCGAATCTACCTTTAGGTTTCCTACAGGAATGATGGCATGGTTCCTTTTGGAAAGCAACAGGAGATGTGACGCGATCTTTCGACGTCAAACTGCCGGGGACTGTTTATTGAGTACGGCGTAGTTGTGATTTCTAATGAAAAGTCGGCCAGGGCTTTTCTAAATTAACCGCGATGCTACGGCGTTTTTCGAGGACCTATTGCGCCGCGGCGCGTGAACCGCGACTGAAGACAGAGAACTCGCGTTCCGCCGGTTTGGGTCACTAGGGAGGTCATTGGGACCCGTCTCCGTCAGTTGACCTTCTCTCGTACACTTTGAAGAATCTCATTCGAGAGCCGCGGATCCTTGACGGCGCGAGCCAGTACGACGCCGCCAAGCAACGCGGCTGCCTGAAAGATGGCTTCATTACGATCGCGACCGGCGGCGGAGAGAATTTCCTCGAATCCGCTCTCGAAGGCTGCTTTGAGTTCGGGCGCTGAGCGGGCCACTTCCTGCGCCAGTGCGGCCATGGTGCAGCCGTCGCCTGGATTGTCGCGATGCCGAGCGCTCAGATAGCGATCCGCATACGCTTTCCAGCCCTTTTTCGTCGCGCCGTAGTTCCGTGCGCGCCCAGCCGAAACATTCTGTCCGTAGGCAACAGCAGCCTTCTCGAGTTCTTGCTTCGACGCGAAATGGGCATAGAAGGCGCCATGAGTAAGGCCGGCGGCCTTCATGACTTCGCCCACAGTCACATTCTCAAATCCGCGCTCCCGGAAGAGCCGGGAAGCCTCTTTCACGATCCTGTCATGTTTTGCGGCGGTCTCTTTGGCGGGGTAGCGCATTTTTTTCGCATCCTCCATCTATTGTGGTCATCATACCATATGCATGACGGTCATCATAGTTGAGGCCTAGTCATCGAGGAGGAAACATGAAACTCGCAGGCAAGAAAGCTCTCATCACTGGAGGCAACAGCGGCATTGGCCTTGCCACGGCCAGCCTCTTCATCGCCGAAGGCGCTCAAGTCGCCATTACGGGTCGAGACCAAAAGACGCTGGATGAAGCGGTAGCCGAACTCGGACCAAACGCTCGCGGATATCGCGCAGACGTTACAGTGGCCGAGGACCGCAAGCGGCTTTTTTCTAAACTCGCGAAGGACTTCGGCAAGCTCGACATCGTCTTCGCCAATGCCGGCATCGGCGGCAGGACGCCTACCGGCGCGACCGACGAAGCCGCCTTTGAGACCATTGTCCACACAAATCTGAACGGTGCATTCTTCACGGTCAATTCCGCTGCTCCTCTATTGAACGACAACGGCAGCATCATCTTTAACGGATCGGTGCACAACTATCTAGGCCAGCCCGGCTATGCGGCATATGCCGCGACGAAAGGTGGCCTCGTCTCCATGGCGCGCGTTATCGCCGCTGACCTTGCGCCGCGCAACATTCGCGTGAATGTGGTCGCGCCCGGAGCAACGAAGACCCCAATCTGGAAACGCGGGGCCCGCGCTTCCGCCACGGCGGAGGAGTCCGCCAAGCTTTCGAACTTTGTCTCTTCCACAATTCCGCTGGGCCGCTGGGGCCAGCCGGAAGAACTCGCCAAGGCCGCGCTTTTTCTGGCGTCAGACGATTCGTCGTATATCAATGCGGTCGAACTCGTCGTCGACGGCGGAGCGACGGGTGCTCCTTTCGGAGCGCCCATCCTTCGCGGCTAAGGGCGGAATGCCGTTCATCGAAGATGAAAGTTGTCCAAACAAAACGTTCAACGCAAAAGGAGAAATTTATGCCCACGATCCACTTTCACCAGACAACCAGCTTGACGCCCGAGCAATATGTCGCTGGGCTCACCGACTTCGGGCCTGGCCGTTCAGAGCTCTTCAGCAACAGCGCCGATGAGTATCTCAAGGTGCATCAGCGCAGCCGCACGTCGGCCGACGTCACCGAAGGCTCAGGCGGCATCTGGGAACGCCTGCACTACGACTGGTCCGATCCGAACCACGTCGTCCTTACGACGACCGACTCAAACGCGTGGGGAGGCGCTTCGGGCCACACCTACACATTCACTCGGCGGCCCGAAGGCACCACAGAGATTGACGTGGCCGTCATACGCGAGGGCAAGAATCTCAAGGGACTCTTGCTCGGCCTCGTGCTCGGTACGATCGGGAAGAGCGTTTTGGAAAAGGCGTTTACAAACAGCGTCAAGGCCATCGAAGTCCGGAGCGGCGTGGCCGCGGACAGATACGCAGCTTAAGAATGCGGCAGGCCAGGACGTGATTTCACACAATCTGACAATGCTGCACACTGAAAGGGAGACACCATGAAGAAGGGGCATTGGGTCGTTGTCTATCGATCAATCTCGGATGAATCAGCCATGAAGGCCTATGGAGCATTGGCACTGCCGGCGGTTGAGTCATTCGGCGGGCGCTTTCTGACTAGGTCCACGAGCCAGATTCAAACCCACGAAGGCAGATTGCAGCTGCGGACGATACTTGTCGAATTCAACAGCTACGAAATCGCTCTCGCGGCTCATGAAAGCGAGGCATATCAGAAGGCGCTTCAGGCACTCGGTTCCGGAGCGGAACGCGACTTTCGCATTGTCGAGGGTGCGTAAGGTCCCCGTGAAGCAGGACACTTCTCGTCAACCAACGGATGGTCCCACTGCCTCCGCCGGGGGTTGATATGGGTTCAATGACGATCCCCGGGCGTGCCTTACAGAGCTCAAGAAGCCATCCGTGACACTTACTTCTGTAGGTTACGACCCCCCTTTTCGCTATCATGGCAGAGGCTGACATGCCACGAGAGTGAAAAGTCGCCACGTCGTAGACCTGCCAGGCTGCTTAAACTGTAGTGGTTTCACGGCCAAATGAATTGGATTTGTAAACACCTGCCAACTCATCAGGTTGATCTCCCAAGCATGCCTTAGCCGACACTTGTCCGAGAAGATAAATAGGTTCGGTAAGGGGCCAAGCCGTGAAAAAATCAATCACGGCCGCAGATGAACTCCCATGAACCTGGATGACCTCCAGTGTTTCCATCGTCGTTCATCTCCATTCATTTGGGCACCCAGTGGATGCGCGCTGAGGACTACGAAATGCGGAAAAGGTTCACGAGAGAACCACAAGGTGACGCGCCCGCGACGCGAGGCAAGAACTACATAACGCAGAGCGGGCTGCAACGCCTCAAAGATGAGCACCAGTTTCTGCTCACCAGGGAACGCCCGGCCGTCGCGGAGGTGGTGGCGTGGGCTGCCAGCAACGGCGATCGCAGTGAAAACGCTGACTATCAGTACGGCAAGCGACGCCTGCGGCAGATCGATGGGCGCATTCGCTTTCTCACGAAGCGAATCGAAATTGCGGAAGTCGTCGATCCGGAAGCTTCGAGATCGGGCCAGCGGGAAACGAGGGCATTCTTCGGGGCGACCGTGCGCTATGCCAATGCCGCGGGAGCGGAGCGAGTGGTGAGCATCGTAGGCACCGACGAGGTCGATCTCAACCGCAACCACATCAGTTGGGTCTCACCTCTGGGGCGCGCGTTGATGAAGTCGACGCCTGGGGACACCGTAGTTCT
This sequence comes from uncultured Acidobacteriaceae bacterium, assembly GCA_963745845.1. Classification (GTDB taxonomy): domain Bacteria; phylum Acidobacteriota; class Terriglobia; order Terriglobales; family Acidobacteriaceae; genus Telmatobacter. The sequence continues at coordinate 3,899,682 of CAVUZE010000008.1, forward strand.
CCACGCACCGGGCGGGACAGAATCCCTGACGGTTCTGGAAGTGTGTTACGAGCGCATTTCTGTGGAACCGTTCCGTGAACCACCTGGATCCGAGGTATCGGCAAAGGCATTCCCTCGCGGACGCTCATCTTACAAAGAACACACCACACGGCACATGTAAAGAAGGAGCGACGACAGTAATAGAGCGCTATCGACTCTCGGCAAGCGACGAGAGATGAGTTGAACTCTCATAAACGCGCCAAGGTTAGGAAACGCCATCGCACATATCTCAATTCACTTGAGCCCCCAAATTTGCAGGTACACTACCGAATCTTCCCAGATTTCCACGGCCTTTCAGTCGGCGAAGGCGTCAGATTTTGCTGTACTTCTCCTCGCCCGCTTATACTCGTCACCAGAGATCTGGGGAGAAAGAACAAACGTTCCTGACTAATTCTGCCGCAAACCTCTGAATCGCCGAGCCTTGGAGAAACGCGACGCGAGATTTTGGCATGACACGAGATTTTGGCCAACCTTGACATGAGGTTTTGGCCAAGGACATGAAAAATTGGCAGTGGACAACACGGGAGAAAATGAATGGCGAAATCGGTGAACAAAGTCATCCTTCTGGGCAATGTGGGCAAGGACCCCGAAATGCGCTCAACCGGGAGTGGCACCCTGGTGGCCAATTTCACTCTCGCCACGAGCGACCGTCAAAAAGACCCGCAGGGCAACTGGCAAGATCGCACCGAGTGGCACAATCTCGTCGCCTTTACGCGGCTCGCCGAAATCGTGCGCGACTACGTGAAGAAGGGCTCCAAACTCTACATTGAAGGCAAGATTCAGACCCGCAGCTGGGATGACAAGGAGACCGGCGCAAAGCGCTATCGCACCGAAATCATCGTCAACGACATCTCCCTTCTTTCCGGACGAGACGAAGGCAGCTCGGGAGGATACAGTCGCGCATCTACCGGCTCGAGCGCGTCTACGAATATGGATCAGCGTACCCCTGCCGGTAATGACGAATACGCCCAGCAGGCGGAAATCTCCGACGACGACATTCCATTCTGAGACGTACCTGCGACCTTTTTTGTAACGTTTCTTCCGGAACCGCTTTAGAAGAAAGCGGTTCCGTGCCTTCGCTCACAAGTTTTGTAAAGAGTCTTGACCTTTAAAGAATCGCAAATCCCAGACCTTAAAGAAATGTAAAGTTTGATCCTTACTTTTTCCTTACCCCGAATCAGCTCCGCAGCTTGGCATGATTTGGATGTCGCATCGCATGGGATGAGGATGAGAGAGAAGAGCGTTGAGTTGAAGTTGCCCTGGTGCTTGAAACTCTACTCCGCCTTCATCAACGTCGCTATCAGAGAATCCCTGCGTTGGTTGGCGTTGTCATCCGAGTAGTGCAACACACGCATCCAGACAAATAAGGCACCCAGAGCCAATGCCAAAAATATCGGCACGGGTACTCGATTCGCCGAAACAGAACCGGCGCATCGCTAGGCTTGCGCAAAGAAGGCACAGAGACGATCTGGTCGCTGAGCACCTTGCCCTTTTCCGGAACCGCACGCACCTCAACGGTCGTGTAGACCGTGTTGGTCTTCATCCGCGTGACGAAGAAAACCCCGTGCTGCGTCAACTGCCCGAACCACACATAATCGTTGTAGCCGGTCAACGGCCAGGATCGTACCCGCTTTCAGGCGCAAGTCCCGGGCTACGTTCAACTCGTTATATTTTCCCTCCGTCACCACTGCGAACGAGGGCAGGTAGCCGTCGTGGTCCAGCAACAAATGCAGCTTGATCGCGCCCTTCTGTTGCGTGTATTTGGCCCAGTCAAACATGGTCGCCGACAGCTCGATGATGCTGCCGTCCAGACTCATCAGCTTGTTCGTTGGCATACGCCAAAGTCGATTTCTTCGGCGTGATGCTGATGCCCAGATGCTTCAGCGGGGATTCACAACTGGCCAGTCCCATGCACACTTCGCGCAGGGAGTTCAAATGCGCCAACTGGCAAAAACAGCATGGCCACAAATTGCTCCCAACTGCTGAACCCCTTGGCGTTGCGCTCGGCCTGGTGGTGCTTGACTGCACGCGCGAACTGACCGCGCGAAAACAGTTGTAAAAGCTGCGAGTACACACTGCATACTTGAAGCATGGCTGATCCTCTCTTCTCTCAATGTGGTCCTGTCCGGGAACCCACTTCAGAGTAACTGGGGATCAACCCCATCACACTTTTCTCCGATCTGCAGATATCAGCTATTTTGGACAGCAATGCCGTAGTAGAGGATGTACAAATAGCAAACCACGGGCACAAAGAAAGCGTGCCGAAGTCCGATACGGTCGGCAATCACACCTTGGAGCAACGGCACGCGCCGCCGACGATGGCCATATTCAGAATCCCTGAACCACTTCCCGTAAGCGGACCTAGTTCGGCTACGCCCAGGGTAAAGATGGTGGGAAACATAATTGAATTGAAGAAGCCGACCGCGAGGATACTCCACATCGCCGCGTGACCTCCCAACATCATTGAAGTCGTCACCAGCGCCGCCGCAATGCTCGTACAAAGAACGAGCAAGGATGCCGGCTTGAATCGCTGCAGCAACAGCGCGCCCGCAAAACGTCCGATCATGGCGCCGCCCCAGTAGAACGAAACATAACCGGCCGTTCTGCGTCATCCGACTTCATCGCATATGACCACACGATTAGGCCAGAGCAGCGGAGACTAATCCTATTGTACGAACGTATCGACCAATACCTTTGCACCAATAGATCCACTCTTCACTTGTTTGGCCTAATCGCGAAGATCGACGACAAGACCAGGCTGGCGCTACCGACAAGCGATAGTGAGTTACAGGCGGGTGTTCCATCATACGAAGGTGTCTATCGATACTTTCGTCCAATTGCTTCAACCCTGTTCCCATGGCCTAATCACCACATGAGCCTCCCCACCAAGGCGTGAGACCAGTGCCACCGGATCCAGGAGTAGCGATTTTGAGGCATCCTCCTTTCTGGAACTTGGAGAACAAAGTGCGGGGATCGTACGAGAGTTCGATCCGCATAAACAACATCAAACCACGCGTCGCAGCAAACCACTTCCCGGAATTGCAACGCGATTTAGGAGAATCCAAATGAGCTTGATCGATCGCGCGATTGCGGCAAATCGCAAGAGAGCAGAGCACCATGATCCTTCACTGGCAAACAAACCAGCTCCGAAGATTGCAATCCTCACGTGTATGGACCCTCGCCTGAACCAACTGCTCGAATGGCTGGACATCAAACCCGCCGATGCGGATGTGATTCGGAACGTCGGAACGGCGGCAACGACAGATGTTGTGCGGTCTCTCATGTTTTCAATTCACGTCCTGGGCGTGCGGGAGATCATGATCGTCGGGCACACTGGCTGTGGAATGGAAATATTCTCGGAGGAAGACTTCGAGAAGCACATTCACACACAATGCGGCGTGTGGGCAGTGGCTCCCGATAAATTTCACTGCTATTCCGATGTGAATCTGCAGACACAAAAGCAGGTACTGAAGCTCAGGTCGCACCCGTGGATTCCTTCCGACATAGCGATTCGCGGATTTGTTTTTGATTTGTCAACAGGCGCGTTGAGAGAAGTAACACCGAAGCGGGAGGATATCCTTCTCGACGCTGCTCACAAGAAGGCAAGCTAACCCAGGACACAAGCCAAGGAAAACGCCCCTCCATTCGGGGCCGTTTTCGCGGGTTCGGTATATTGCGAAGGGTCGTCAATCAAACAAAGGAGTGTGTTTCGTTTTGTGGAATTCCTGAAGTCAATCCAAAATGCGGCCAATTCGATACGTGCTTCGGGATGGCGGAGCTGCTGGGGCCGGAACTCGCCAAGGTCGATGGCTTCATCGACAACGCGCAAATGAGGTCGGGTGGATCACACGTCGAAAGGCAGGAGTGTTGTGCATTCTGTTGTTTCTGTAAACGTCGGTCTTCCACGCGACCTTCCATGGCAGGGCAAGGTAGTGCACACGGCTGTCTGGAAACGTTCCGTAGCAGGCAGAGTGATGGCGCGCCGACTCAATCTCGATGGCGATGGGCAGGGTGATCTCGCGGGGCACGGTGGAGAGCATCGCGCCGTGATGGTGTATCAGCTCGACTCTTATCGCTACTGGGAGGAGTATCTTCAAAGGCATGATTTTGAGTACGGCCAGTTCGGCGAAAACCTGACTGTCGATGGTCTGCGAGATAGCGAGGTTTGCATCGGAGATCTCTACCGGATCGGTGGCGCGTTGTTTGAAGTAACTCAGCCGCGCGTCACCTGCTATCGGGTGGGCATACGGATGAACAATCCAGCGATGCCGGCGCTGCTGGTTTCGCATGGGAGACCTGGCTTCTATTTCCGCGTCATCGAGGAAGGGGAGATTGGTGCGGGGGACGAGATCGTGAAGGTCGCCGACGGACCGGAGCATGTCACTGTCCAGGAAATCGATGGACTGCTCTACCTGCCCGACCACCCGCCGGATCGACTGCAAAGCGCCCTGCGCATTCCAGCACTCAGCGCGGGCTGGAAGGGATCGCTCAAATCGCTGGTCGCGGCCGAAGGGAAACACGACCGGGGTGGAAATGCGGGCCTTGCCTCGTCTTCCGCGCCACCTCCGATGTGGCGTGGGTTTCGCTCACTGCGCGTTGCGGTGATACAACGTGAGAGTGTCGACGTACTCTCTTTTATCTTGGAATCAGAGGAAGGGAGCCCACTGCCTGCGCCTCTTGCCGGTCAATTTCTGGTCTTCAAACTCGAACTGAACAAGGACACAGATCCAATCCTACGAAACTACTCGATTTCCGGTCCGTCCGATACGGGAAAGTACCGGATCAGCGTGAAGCGTGCCGCTGGCGCAGGGAGCCGCTACTTTCATGACCGGGTTCGGGCTGGCGACCTGCTTCAGGTGAGCGCGCCGAGAGGCAGCTTCACGCTTGCTCTGGGCGACCGAGCTGTTGTCCTGCTCAGCGGTGGTATCGGGGCGACCCCGGTTCTCTCAATGCTTCACTGGCTCGCGGATAGTGCGGCAAATTCAATGCGCGAAGTCTGGTGGTGTTACGGTACTCGAAATGGCACGGAACACCCATTCGCGGCGGAGGTCCGAGCCCTTCTCAGCGGTCTTCCCCACAGTCATTCCGTCGTCGCCTATAGCAAGCCGGAAGATGCAGATCAGTCAGGTAAGGATTTCGACGTCTCCGGACACCTGGATCTCTCATCATTGCAAAAGTTTCAGGTACCGAAGGAAGCGGACTTCTATCTCTGTGGGCCGGCTGCTTTCCTTCGCGACTTCACTGCTGACTTGAAGTCCTGGGGTGTCCCAGACACCTGTATCCACTCGGAGGTGTTCGGTGCTGAGTCGTCGATAACACCGGGAATCGTGAGCACCACATCCGTTTCCCCGCATCCGCCCGCCGAAAGCATTGGCGCCGGCCCGAAGGTTTCCTTTACACGCAGCGGTCTCACAGTGCCGTGGGACTCGCGGTATGGTTGTCTTCTCGAATTCGCCGAAGCTTGCGATATTCCCATCAGGTGGTCCTGCCGGGTAGGTGTCTGCCACACGTGCGAGTCCCGGTTGATCGACGGAATGATCGGCTATGCACCCGAGCCGCTCGATCGGCCCGCCGAAGGGAACGTTTTGATCTGTTGCTCGACTCCGCTGACCGCGGTCGAATTAGATCTCTGATATCGGCCCCCGTGGAATAAGTACGCACCACTCTCTGCCCATAGGTCCAATCCCTACCTTGGTGGCGATCGATACCTTCGTCCAATAGATTCATCGCCCTGATTCTGGCCTAATCAAGATTATGTGGACCGGGGCAATTATGAACAATGCAGCGACTGTCTCCCACATCGAGCGGCGCCCGGAACTCCTAGGACAAACTGTGGTCGTAATCGGCGGAAGTGCCGGCATCGGACTAGAGACAGCACGACGAGCAAGCGCGGAGGGGGCGAAACTAATCCTCACCGGTCGTAGTCCTGAGCGTCTGCAGCGAGCGGCGAGCGAAGTCAATGCGGTGGGCGCCAGCGCGTTTGACGCCACGGATCCTCTGCTGCTCGAGCAGTTCTTCCGCGACCTGCCTACCTCAATCGATCACGTCATGGTGACAGCCGGCCGGCCTCATTATGGGCGCCTCATCGACCTGGATCTCGCCCGCGCGCGCCGTGCGCCGGACGAGCATGTCCCACTCTTCATCGAAGTCGCCCGGAACGCAGCTGATAAGGTGAAGGCCGGGGGAACGTTGATATTCATGGGGGGCACCGGCGATCGCCGCCCCAGCATTGGCCTCGGAATCGCTTCGACAGTGAGTATCGCACTTCCCGCCCTTACGGCCAATCTAGCGCTTGAGCTGGCTCCCGTTCGCGTGAATCTGATCGCCGTCGGATTCGTCGACACGCAGTTGTCTGCATCACTCTTGGGCGATGAACTCGAAAACCGCCGCAGCCAGCTTCGAGCCAAACTTCCCATCAAGCGGGTTGTTCAACCAGCAGATGTCGCCGCACTAGCGGTACACATCATGACCAACACCGCCCTTACGGGTGCAACTTACGACGTCGACGGCGGCCAGCAATTCGTCTCCGTCTAGCCGAGGAAGACCAGCGTGTACGCAAGAACGTGACCCGCGATTTGGGAAGGAATAAGGAGAAAACATGTCAACCCTGTATGCGTCTCCGAGCAGTGAGCCAATCAACGGCGCTAGTGGCGAGACAGCAGATATGAAGCTTGAGGCGGTTGTTATTCCGGTGGCAGATGTTGACCGCTCGAAGGAGTTCTACGCCAAACTCGGGTGGCGGGTCGACGCTGATTTCCCGTTCGATAACGGTTTTCGGGTTGTCCAGTTCACGCCACCTGGTTCGGGATGCTCCGTCCAATTCGGCACCAAGATGACACCGGCTGTACCAGGATCGGCCCAGGGCCTCTACCTGATTGTCTCCGATGTCGAGGCAGCACGGAAAGATCTTGTCGCACGCGGTGTTGAGGTGAGTGAGGTGTTCCACGCCGGAACGCCGGGCGCGCAGTTCCAGATCGATGGGAGCGGTCGTATCAGCGGGCCAGACCCCGCCCATGCCACCTACCGCTCGTTCGCCACGTTTCACGATCCCGACGGCAATGCATGGCTGTTTCAGGAAATCACCACGCGGCTGCCTGGCCGGGAACTTCGTACTTTGGATGTCGCGAAGCTGGCCGAGTTCTGGCTATAGGCTGAGAAGCAGCACGGCGAATACAAACCTACCGCTCCGAAGCACGGCTGTTCTGCGTTCAAAGCTGTGTGGCCGATATCGAGCGGGAATACGCATGTGCGTTGATCCAGTCCAGGTTGTATAGAGGTTTTTCCGAGCGCTGCCTGGACTAAGTGCCCAAACGCACCGGTTGTCTCCCACGACAACGAAATTCACGCAGCTGCCCTGGTCGATCAGTGAATGCTCCCGATCGACGGACTCGCCCATTCCATCTTCTATCGATCGAGACCCAGACGCGCGCAGCAATCGAGATCTTGCGCACAACGATTTCTAACCTATCTTCGAGATCCGCTGGCAATACTGCGCAATTTGCAAAGAGCCGCAGAGCCATGACTCGCGAAGCTGCATTCTTCGCGTCGTTCGCAGCCGCGGCAACCTGGCGATACCTATTTGCGCGGAAATCGACAGGACCAGGATTTTTGTGTCGAGGAAGGTAGTTGCCGTTATAGAATTTACGCACCATTGGCGGTGCTGGTCGATTCGCATGAGGCACCATGGTCCTGAGTCCGCCCTTCCTCTTGTTCTTTGGCGATTTGCAGTGAAATCACTGATAAGTCAGTGATTTGGGCTCGGGATACTCACACACACTCGTAATTCTTATCTGTACATACCATCTCGCGCAGCTCCGCGCAGATGCCGTGATCGACATCATGCGGACGTGGTCGATGGTCATAATGGGGTGGCATCCCCAACACCCCACTGTTTCACGCGTCCTGGGAAGTTTGTCCGCGAATTTCGCGGATGGCTGCCTGGACGAACAAATCGCCGGTAGCGGTGGCCCATATGCACCAGCAAGCAACGAATCATCCTGCGGGTGAAGTTAAACGGCTGCAGCGTTGCATGAGAAATCTGGTCGACGTCCTTGCACTTCCCGCCGTCTCGAGTGGCGGCGAACCGAGTCGAATCCTGGAGATGTTGCTCGATACCCTCATGGGAATACTCGATCTCGATTTCCTCTATGGGCGAGTGCGACTCGACTCGCACGAAGCCCCGATCGACGTGCTTAAGACGACTCAGCTCTCCGGAACGAGCTATAGCCGAGAGGAGATTCGGCAAGCTCTCGATCTCGGGCTTGGAGAAGTTCCGCGGCAGTGGCCTGAGGAAGCTATCAGACAACTGGGAGGGCAGGAGGTTTCGGTTTTTTCCATCAGAATGGGAATAAATGGCGAGCTCGGAATTATCGTGGCAGGATCTCAGAGAGCCGGATTTCCGGAACAAACCGAGAGCCTGGTGCTTGGCGTAGCGGCCAATCATTTAGCGATCGGGTTGCAGCAGACACTACTCCTAAGTGAACGGGAGCGCGCAGCAAGTGAACTCGATCGGCGAGTTGCGGAACGAACAAGGGGGCTTGCGGAAACCAACGAAGAGCTTCGCAAGGAGGCTGCCGACCGCAAGCACGCCGTGGAAGATCTCAGAACCAGCGAAGAGAAGTATCGCGTTGTGGTAGAAACGGCGAGCGACGCCATCGTAAGCATTGATGATCAAGGGGCGATCTTGTTTGCCAACCCTGCCACCGCGACGGTTTTTGGCTACGACCCGACCGAACTGACGGGGAAACCCTTGACCGTCTTAATGCCTGAATACATGCGGGAGCTGCACGAGAGCGGTTTTACAAGGTATATGGCTACCGGCCAGAGGCATATAAATTGGCAAGGCACCGAACTAACCGCACTTCGCAAGAATGGGGAGGAGTTTCCTGTAGAGGTTTCATTCGGCGAGCTAACCAGTGACAACCATAAAATGTTTACGGGCTTCCTCCGTGATATCAGCAAGAGAAAGGCGGCGGAGGTAGCGCTGCGTGCGGCGATGGATGAGCGATCGCGTATTAGCGCATTCCGGGAAGAAATCGGGATGGCTCTGTCGCACCAAGAAGATTTGAAGGGAAACCTGCACAACTTTGCTGGCGCGGTGGTTCGGCATCTCGATGCTTCATTCGCCCGTATCTGGACGCTCAGCGGCGATGGCCGCGAACTGGAGTTGCAAGCCAGTGCGGGAATGTACACACACCTGGATGGACCCCACAGCCACATCCCCGTCGGACAGCACAAAATCGGTCTGATCGCTCAAGAGAGAAAACCGCATTTCACTAACGACGCCCAAAATGATTCCCGTGTCAGTGACAAGGACTGGGCACGACGGAAAAAAATGACCTCTTTTGCGGGCTACCCGCTGGTTCTGGAGGACAGGCTAGTGGGTGTGATGGGCATGTTCTCACAGAAGCCGCTCACCGAAAATACGCTCGAAGCTCTTTCGTTTGCCGCCGGTATTATCGCCCAGGTCATTGAACGAAGACGGGCGGAAGAAGCTCTGCGTCGCAGCGAGGCTTTCCTTGCGGAAGGGCAACGTCTCGGTCAAATAGGCAGCTATTCCTGGCGCGTCGCGACAGACGAAATCAAGTGGTCAAACGAGCTCTATCGCATCTACGAGCTTGAAGTCGGCGCACCTGTGACGCTCGAACTTATCCGTACTCGAGTTCATCCGCAAGACCGCAGTTTGTACGAAAAAATGGTTGAAAAGGCACGAAGGGGCGGCAAAGACTTTGAATGGGAGTTCCGCTTGCTGATGCCGGACTACTCGATCAAATACATGCATGCAGTCGCACACGCGACTCGCGACCAGGATGGTCAACTCGAATACATAGCTGTAATCCAGGATGTTACCGAGCGTCGGCAATCTGAAGAAGCGCTTGACAAGTCTCGATCGGAGCTTGCCCAGATGTCCAGGCTCACAACGATGGGTGAACTCGCAGCGTCGATAACACATGAGGTCAATCAACCTTTGACCGCGGTAATCAATAACGGCAGCGCGTGCCTGAGACTGCTCGCCAATCGCGGTCTAGAACCTGAGGTGCTGCGTAGTGCTCTCGAAGGAATTATTGCCGATGGTACTCGCGCAAGTGCCGTTTTAGCTCGGATCCGCGCATTTATAAAGAAAGAACTTGCTGAGAAGAATCCGTCGGATATAAATGAAGTGATTCACGAGGTGCTGGCTCTGGCGGGCCATGCGCTTTATGAAAATCAAGTCTTGGTTCACCGTCAATTGACAGCAGATCTCCCGCTCGTGTTGGCTGATCGCGTTCAGTTGCAACAAGTCCTGCTGAACCTAATCATGAATGGCATCGAAGCCTTGACCGCGGTGACTGACCGACCTCGTTTACTCTGGGTGCAATCCAGGATCGACGAATCTGGGGACGTGCTCGTTGCGATATGCGACTCGGGTCCGGGTTTTGGACTAGAGATGGACCGTGTCTTCACTCCCTTCTTTACAACGAAAGCGACCGGGATGGGAATGGGTTTGTCGATCAGTCGCTCACTTGTTGAGAGTCATGGCGGTCGACTCTGGGCAAAGCCTAACTCTCCCAACGGCGCTGTGTTTTCCTTCACGTTACCGGCCATCGGCGGGAGTCCCTCATGACTGTTGCTCCGGTTGTTTTTGTTGTCGATGATGATCCGTCGGTACGTTCTTCACTGAAGTTCCTCCTAAGCACCGTGGAGCTGCACGTTGAGAGTTTTGACTCGGCGGATACCTTTCTGCAGAGGAATCTTCCAGATGCGCCCAGCTGCCTTGTATTGGACGTCAGGCTACCTGGATTGAGTGGCCTCGATTTTCAACGCGAGCTGGCAGCGAGGAAAATCAGTATTCCGATTGTCTTTCTCACCGGCCACGGCGACATTCCGATGAGTGTTCGCGCCATGAAGGCTGGGGCCGTCGAGTTCCTTACCAAGCCGTTCCGCGATCAGGATCTTCTGGATGCCGTTCGCATCGCACTGGAGCGAGATCGCGCCAGACGCGAACAGGAAAGGGAAATAACGACCTTCCAGAGACGCTTCGACTCATTGACTTCGCGTGAGAAGGAAGTGGTTTCCTTGGTCGCATCAGGCTTGCTCAATAAGCAGATTGCGGACCAGCTTGGAACGGCTGAAAGCACCGTGAAAGTCCAGCGCAGCCGGGCGATGGAGAAGATGCATGCCGCGTCTCTTGTCGACCTCATAAGAATGATCGAGAAGATCAAGGGCGGCCTTTCCGAAAAGGTCCGATAAGCGAAAGTTTATCCGAATGCTCCTTTTTGAGACACTGCATGTCCCAACATCCAATAGATTCTTTCCCCGCCTGGCGATACCGTGGAGGCACTGCGGGGTTGAGAGTGACAAAGAAGCTAATCTCGGTGGTTGACGACGATGAGTCGATCCGCCGGACGACTACATTTCTCATTGAGTCTTTCGGCTTTCGAGCGGCAGCCTTTGAATCTGCGGAAAGTTTCCTGAACTCTGTCGAATTGCGCGAAACTTCATGTCTCATCGTTGACGTTCACATGCTGGGCATGAGCGGATTGGAGCTCCAAAGCGAGCTGGCTGCTTCAGGCCGTGGCATTCCCATCATTTTCATCACCGCATACGAGAACAATGGTTCCCGTCGACAAGCGCTGCAGGCCGGTGCTGTCGCATTTTTGGGCAAGCCTTTTAATGACGAGGAGCTTCTGCGGACAATTCGTTTGGCCTTCCGAGGGGAATTTGAGGTGACAAAGAGTCTAATCTCTGTGGTTGACGACGAAGAGTCGATCCGCCGGACCACGACATTTCTCATCGAGTCTTTTGGCTTTCGCGCGGCAGCCTTTGAATCTGCGGAGAGTTTTCTGAAATCCGGTCAAGCGCACAATACTTCATGCCTCATCCTTGACGTACTGATGCCCGGCATGAATGGATTGCAGCTGCAAAAGGAGCTCGCTTCCGCAGGTTACGGCATCCCTATCATCTTCATCACCTCTCACGAGGATAAGGAAGCGCGTGGTCGTGCCATGCGAGCGGGTGCAGTAGCATTCCTGAGCAAGCCCTTTAACGACGAGCAATTGCTCCAAACCGTTCGTTCAGCCTTACGGCTCGACGACAGCGGTACGAAATCCGCCGGCTGATCGAAACCTGCGCTGGACTTCGGCTTCCCAGATCGTCCACCTGAAGCCCGGCGCATCTCTTTCCCACCGGTCCTGCAAGCGGCGACAGGTGGGCGAGGATCAGCTCCCGAATGTGGGCCAAGAACATCTTGTCAAACGAAAGCGTCCGGCAGACGATGCCGGGATGCGTGAGGTCAGGTCGCGCAAATTTTGGTTTCGGGATGGATAGGTCACGTCGCTCGTTGATTTCGCCTCTCCAGATTGCAGGACTCCATTTTTGAAAATCAACCCGGGCAGAGCGGAGGCAGGCGTTATGGATCTCTCAGAGTACATCCTTGAACCGCTTCGGAAAGACGAGGAATTCACCTTGTATCGGGGCCAGCACCGAAATCCCGACGACGGGGCACGATCATCCATTCTTCTGATGGCGCCCATGTCGCCTCACCGGGCACTCTCCAGTCTCAGGCAAATCGAAGACGAAGGTTCTCTCAGCGACGAATTAGATATGGCATGGAGCGTTCGTCCTATCGGGTTCGTTCAACACGACAGGCAGCCAGTGCTCGTTCTGGAGAATCCGGGGGGTGAACCTCTCGAAGCGCTGATCCGACAACGAATGGAAACCGGGGAGTTCTTGCGAATCGCATTGGTGAAGGCCTTCGAGGAGATCAAGCGCTTGAATGAGCGCCTGCAGGAAGAGAAAGTGATCCTTCGTGAGCAAGTCGATCATCCGAGTGACCCTGCCCTGGAAATCAAGCACCTTCGGCGTTGCATGAATGATCTGGCCGGCGTGCTGGCGCTCCCTGCTGCATGGAGAGGCCGCGAACCAGCTGGATTTGTCGACACCTTCTTGGATTCGCTTATGGCAATGCTCACTCTCGACTTCATCTATGCGCGAGTGATGTTGAAAGCCGACGAGAGATCAATCGAAGCGCTCAGGGTTGGTCCGTCGTATCAAACCAGCGAGGAGTCGGAGCAGATCTCCCAGCTGATTGCGGAGTGGCTCAAAGAACAGGGGGTTGAGCCAGCCCCACAAACACGACGCCAAATTGGAAACCGGGAGATTGCATTCCTCCCCGTGCGAATGGGAATAGAAGGCGAACTCGGGCTTATCGTGGCAGGATCTCAGAGAGCGGGGTTCCCGGAACAAACCGAGAGCCTGGTACTTCGAGTAGCCGCGAATCAGCTAGCGATCGAGTTACAGCACGCACTGCGCTTGGAGGAGCAAAGGCGCGTCGCACGTGAACTCGATCGGCGGGTTGCGGAACGAACAAGGAAGCTTGCCGAAACCAACGAAGAGCTGCAACTCCAGGTTGGGCTGCTGCAGCATCTTCCTGTATCCGCCTGGACGCTCAAGCCGGATGGGACACCGGATTTCGTGAATCGAGTTTGGCTTGAATTCTCCGGTCAAACCCTTGATTTCGTCCGGTCGCATCCCGAGGCCTGGATGACTGCGGTCCACCCCGAGGACCGGGAGACAGCATTGAGGGCCTTTTGGGAGGGAGTGCGCTCGGGACAGAGCTTTGCGTTCGAAACCCGGTCCCTCCGCGCTCAGGACGGGACCTATCGCTGGCATCTCCAGCAAGCCGTGGTCTTGAGAGATGCAGAAGGAAAAGTCCTCAAATTCGTCGGTACGACCACCGACATCGACGACCAGAAGCGAGCCGAAGATGCGCTGCGAGCGAGTGAAACCAATCTGCGCCAGATTGTCGATAGCATTCCCGGGTATGTCTGCGCCGTGAATTCGATCGGCGAGGTCGAATATGTCAACCGGCAATTCCTGGAGTACTACGACAAGACGTTTGATGAATTGAAAGATTGGGACGCCAACGAAACTGTTCATCCAGATGACCTGCCTCGCGTGATCGACGTCTATTCAAAGTCGATCACAAGCGAGATCCCTCTTGACACCGAGCACCGGTGCCGCCGTGCCGATGGTGTTTACCGATGGTTCCACTTTCGCTCTCTTCCGGTACGAGACGCAAACGGCCGGATCGCGCGCTGGTACATCCTGGGGACCGATATCGAGGACCGGAAGCGGGCCGAAGATGCCGTCCGGGCCAGTGAGCGCGATCTCAGCTCGATTATCAATACGATCCCGGCGATGGCGTGGTCGACTCGAGCAGACGGTTTCTGCGACTTTACCAATCGGCATTGGCTCGAATTCACGGGTCTCTCCGCGGATCAGGGGCGTGGTTGGGCGTGGGGCGCCGCGATTCATCCGGACGACTTGAATGAGCTTGTGGAGTACTGGCAATCGCACCTGAGCAGGGGTACGCCTGTCGATACGGAAGCGCGCATGCGCCGCTTTGACGGAGAGTATCGCTGGTTTCTGTTCCGTGCGAACCCATTGCGTGATGAATCCGGAAACATTGTCAGATGGTATGGCACAAACACTGATATCGACGACAGGAAGCGCGCCGAGGAAGCCCTGCGGGCGAGCGAAAACAAATTCCGCGAGATTGTCGACGGCATTCCGGGGCTCGTTACTACCATGAGCCCGAGCGGTGAGCTCGAACTTGTCAACCGGCGATTTTTGGATTACTACGGCAAGACGATGGAGGAAATGAAGGGTTGGGCAACCAACGATGCCATCCATCCAGACGACCTCGCTGGCTCAATAGAAATCTTTACGAACTCGATGAAAGCCGGAAATCCGCACGAACTGGAGCTACGTTGCCGCCGGGCCGATGGCGTCTATCGATGGTTCCAGCTCATCGCTCTTCCCGTGCACGACACAGACGGCAGAATCACCGGCTGGTATGTCCTCATGACTGACATCGAGGACCGGAAGCGCGCCGTAGAAGAGTTGCGAGCTAGCGAAAACAATCTTCGCCAGATTCTGGACAGCATTCCCGGGCTGGTGGGCACCTTGAGTCCGGCCGGTGACGTTGAACTGGTCAATCGGCAGTCATTGGAGTTTTTCGGTTTGACGCTTGAGCAATTAGCAGGCTGGAGGACCATGGATGTTATTCACCCGGACGATATGCCTCGTGTTAACGCAAACCTTAGGCATGTTCTAACAACCGGAACCCCCCTCGACTATGAGATCCGGTACCGTCGGGCCGGCGGTGAATATCGATGGTTTCAGGTTTGCATGTCTCCCGTGCGAGACAATGCGGGCCGGATCAACCGGTGGTATACCTTCTCGATTGATGTGCATGACCGCAAGCGCGCCGAAGAAGCGCTACGCATGCGGGAATTGAACCTGCTCCAGATAACAGAAACTATACCGGAGATGCTTTGGAGTGCTTCTCAGAGTGGAGCAATCGAGTACTGCAATGGCCGCATGCTTGATTACACCGGTTTTAGTCTCGAACAAGTCATGAGCGATGGTTGGATGAAACTTTTGCATTCCGATGATGTCGAACCAGCTTTGGAAGTCTGGAAGTCATGTGTGAAAAGCGGCGCTCCCTACAGGGTCGAAGTTCGCGCGTTCCACGCTGCCGACAACACATATCGATGGTGTGTGATGAATGCTCTGCCCTTGTTTGATCAGGAAGGGCGCATCGTAAGGTGGCACGGCACAGTTGTGGACATGCACGATTGGAAGCAGGCACAGGAACAATTACGCAACGTTCAGGACGAACTCGCGAGAATGATGCGGGTCACGACATTCGGGCAACTGACTGCTTCGATCGCCCATGAGGTCAGTCAACCGCTATCGGGAGTCATCACGAATGCGAGCACTTGTCTTCGCATGTTGAAGAGTGATCCTCCGAATATTGATGGTGCACGGGAGACCGCACAACGGACGATTCGCGATGGCAATCGCGCTTCAGAGGTGATCGCTCGACTGCGAACGCTTTTCAGCAAGAAGCAAGTTGATGTCGAATCGGTCGACCTCAATGAAGCGGCTCGCGAAGTCATCTCGCTGCTGTCCGGCGAACTGCAGAGAAACAACGTCATTCTCAGGCATGAATTTGGCGATCCTCTGCCGACTGTTTACGGTGACCGGGTTCAACTTCAGCAGGTCATTCTGAATCTCATCCGCAACGGATCAGACGCTATGGCTACGGTCAACGACCGGCCAAGGCAGCTACTCATCAGGACGGAGTTGGACGGCGATCACGTCACTGTTTCTGTTCGGGATTCGGGAGTTGGCTTTAGTCCGGAAATCGGTGACCGGCTATTCGAGTCCTTTTTCACCACCAAACAAGAAGGAATGGGTATCGGGTTGTCAGTGAGCCGCTCGATTGTCGAAGCTCATCATGGCCGCTTATGGGCTGTTCGAAATGATGGCCCGGGCGCGACATTCGTATTCTCCATTCCTCAAGATGCTGAGAATTCCGGGTGGGAAGACGAAGGGTGATTCTTGCCTCTTCGAGGGTGATCCTCAGAATGAGAGAGGAAGACGCCAGGTTGCCAAAGCGGCCTGCTCAAACGGGACGCCGTCGAATGTCAGTTCAAAGCATTCTCTGAATCGGCTCTTGTCGATGCGCATAGTGCCGCATTGGCAAGGAGCCGAACAACCGCAGCTTCTTTGTGTTGCTCGGAGCGTATGTTGTATCGAGTCAGCGGAGAGTGGCTCTGGGACGAGGTCATTCATCATGCCGCATACCACACCGATCGTATTCGTTGTCGACGACGACTTGTCTGTACGCGAGTCCCTGGAATCCCTGATTCGTTTTGAGGGTTGGCAGCCGGTGATGTTCGGGGCGGCGCAGGAGTTTCTGGCACATCCTCGTGTCTCTGTTCCAAGCTGCCTCGTGCTCGATGTTTCGCTCCCGGGCCTGAGCGGTCTGGATCTGCAGAAGCGCATAGCAGTCGAACGGCACGTCTTGCCCATCATCTTCATAACCGGCTATGGCGATGTGCCAATGACGGTCCGGGCCATGAAGGGGGGAGCTCAGGAGTTTCTGACCAAGCCGTTCAATAATGACGTGCTTTTGATCGCCATCCGGGCAGCCCTTGAACGTAGCCGAGTTGCTCTTTCGCGCAAGGTGGAGATGGAGGCGCTTTGGGACTGTTACGCGTCCCTTACCGGCCGTGAACGGCAAGTGATGTCGCTGGTCGCATCTGGCTTGTTGAATAAGCAGGTAGGCAATGAACTCGGTATCACTGAGACCACCGTGAAGGCGCATCGTGGAAGGGTAATGCAAAAGATGAGAGCCGACTCCATCGCCGATCTGGTTAAAATGGCGGCAATTATGGATCGCAAACGTTTGAGGACGGCGGACAGATCCTTGGAGCAAGGTGCGGCCAACCTGAACCAGAAGCTCTCGTCAACGTCGAGGTCCGTGGAGAATGCGCCGCTGTCTTAGACATTGTCCGCTAAACCGAGTTCGTCTCTGTGAACCCGCGCCGCTATCAAACACATCTAACCTTTGAAGCTTGCGAGGGATGATTATGAAAGCAGTTGTGCTACATGAGTATGGCGGCCCCGATAAGCTGAAGTATGAGGAGTGGGACGATCCTCAGGCGGGCGACGGCCAGATCCTTATTCGCGTTGTCGCAGCCGGAATCAATCCCATCGATTGGAAGATTCGGAGCGGAGCCATGAAGACTTTGATGCCACTGGAACTGCCCGCTATCCTCGGTTACGACTATTCCGGCGTGGTTCGCTCGGTTGGCAAGGGCGTCGAGGACTATGCAGAGGGTGACATGGTCTTCGGGCGCGCTGGCAGGACTTACGCCGAGCTCCTTCTAGCTGATCCCGCAGGCTTGTCGAAGCTCCCGAAGGGTGTTGATCACATCGAAGCCGCAGCACTCCCGGTGGTGCTTAACACCGGTCAACAACTCATTGTTCAGGCTGGTAAGGTTCAACCTGGACAAACCGTCGTCATCACTGGCGCATTGGGCAGCGTAGGCCGCACCGCCGTCTGGGTGGCAAGGAAACTCGGCGCGCACGTCATTGCCGGCGTCCGCGGTTCACAGAAGATGGCTGCAGAGGAGCTAAGGGCCGATGCCGTTCTCGCGCTCGATAGCCGCCAGGAGATGGACTCACTAGGCTTGGTCGAGGTTGTCGCGGATACGATTGGTGGCAACGTCGGCGACGCGCTTATGGCCAAAGTCAAGCCGGGCGGAATCTACGCCTCCGTCGTAGGGCCTCCCCCAAATGCCAAACTTCACCCTACTGTAAAGGTGGAAGCGTTTGGCTCCCATCCTGATGCAGCGAGCATGCGTTCGCTCGCAGAAGACGTGGCAAACGGAAAGTTCAGGATTCCTGTCGATCGCACAATTCCGCTTGCCGATGCAGCGAAAGCACACGCAGAAGCGGAGAAAGGCGGCATCGGCAAAGTTCTCCTGTTAGCGTGACCACCGCGGAGAACCTCACGTGCTTTATCTAGGCACCGGATTGATGCTGTTGTCGCCGAAATGTCATTCCGCACATCAACAACGCGGCTGATAGAGTCTCTTCCAGGCGACCAGTTGACGCAACAATATCACGGCAGATGCGCCGAGCAATTGCCACTCATACTTTGGTATTGGTATCTCTCACCGTCACCCCTCCGCTTTCGGCGCACGCTATAATTTGGCATCGCTTTGCACCAGCACGTTCGAGGCGATTGGGCCTGTTGGTTTCCCCTGAATTCCGCTGAGACCCATGCTCCTGATCCGTTGGACCCACGTTCTTTCGTCGAGCACATCCAATGCTTGCCTGGTCCGCACAGCCGGGCGGCTCACTTGATTAATCAACCATGAGTCGCAGGGCTTTTCCGCGTTGCCGCCGAGCTGGAGGAGCTGGAGATGGAGCCTAACAAAGGAGAGTTGATCGAGTCAGTATTTGCCGGTGACAGCGAGATGGCCACGCGAATGCGCGCGCTCGACTGGTCGGCTACGCCGCTCGGCCCCGTGGAACAATGGCCGCAAGCCCTCCGAACGAGCGTACGAATCGTGCTGGACAGCGCAAGCGCATTTGAACAGGAGCGCCAGCAGGAAATCGAAAAACTGCGCGCAAGCGAACAGAGATTGGCGGAGACCAGCCGCCTTTACAGTGAGCAGCAGCAAGCCGCAACAAAGTTGCAAATCCAAGTCGATCTTTTGCAGCAACTTCCAGTCGCTGCCTGGACGCTCAATCCTGATGGGACACCTGATTTCGTGAATCGGGTTTGGCTTGAATTCGCCGGTCAAACTCTCGAATTCGTCCGGTCAAATCCTGAGGCCTGGATGAACGCGGTCCACCCTGAAGATCGTGACAAAGTAATTAGGACCTTCTGGGAGGGCGTGAGTTCGGGACGCGGGTTCGTGTTTGAAAACAGGAGTCTGCGCGCTCACGACGGGGCCTATCGCTGGCACCTTCAGCAGGCCGTGCCCTTGCACGATGCGCAAGGAAACGTCATCAAATTCGTCGGTACGACAACCGACATCGATGATCAGAAGCTGGTGGAAGAGTCTCTCGCCGCACTCGACCGCGCCAAGACAACGTTTTTCAGCAACGTCAGCCACGAGTTCCGAACTCCGTTGACCCTGATGCTCGGACCGCTTGAGGAGATTCAGAAGGAAGCAAGCGAGCAGCTGAGTCCCGAACGTCGCGAGCTGCTGGTCACTGTGCGCCGCAACGGCATCAGGCTACTCAAGCTCGTCAACACGCTCCTGGATTTCTCGCGTATGGAAGCCGGTCGCGCGCAGACGTCCTATCAGCCGACAGACCTGGCAAGTTTCACCTCAGAAATCGCAAGCGCGTTTGACTCGGCGATGAAGAACGCCGGGCTCCGTTTCTCAGTCGAGTGCCTGCCCATCGCCGACCCGGTGTACGTGGATCGCGACATGTGGGAGAAGATTGTTTTGAATCTGCTCTCCAATGCTTATAAGTTCACGTTCGCGGGCGGGGTTGCCCTCACATTGAAATCCGTGGACGGCGCAATCGAGTTAGAGATCCGCGACACTGGCGTGGGTATACCCGAAGAGCATCGTGAACACGTGTTCGAGCGGTTCCATCGCATCGAAAGCACCCAGGCCAGGACTTACGAAGGCACAGGGATCGGACTGGCGCTGGTTGAGGAACTCGTGAGACTGCACGGCGGCACTGTGCGCGTGGAGAGCGCCGTTGGCGCCGGCAGCACATTCACGGTGACTATTCCGCGCGGCAAGGAGCATCTGCCCGCCGAGCGCATTCACGCCCCACAGTCGCTCGCCTCCACCACAAATCGTGCCGAAGCTTATGTCGAAGAGCTGCAACAGTGGTTGGGAAATGAACCGGGAGTGGCGGTTGATGCGGCAACACTTCCCACACAAGCTTCGCTTGCCGCCAGGCCGGAACCCTCACCCTCGGGGAAGCGCGAACTGATCGTCTTGGCCGATGACAATGCGGACATGCGCCAGTACCTCACACGCCTGCTGAACGAGCGATATGAGGTGCACGCGGTTGCTGACGGCCGCCAGGCGCTGGAAGTCACTCGGAGCTTGCGGCCAGTTCTTGTGCTGGCGGACGTGATGATGCCACAACTGGACGGATTTGGTTTACTCCGAGCCATTCGCGAGGACTCTTCCCTTGCAAGTACTCCGGTGATCCTGGTGTCGGCACGGGCAGGCGAAGAGTCGCGCGTGGAAGGACTGGAGGCCGACGCCGACGACTATCTCATCAAGCCATTCGCTGCGCGTGAGTTGCTGGCGCGGGTAGCTGCGCATGTCAAAATGGCAAATCTTCGCCGCGAAACTGCGGAGCGCGAAGAACGGATGCGCGGCGAGGCGGAAATAGAACGCGAGAAACTACGCCTCAGCGAAGAGCGGTTGGCGGAAAGAACCCGTCTCTATCATGAGCTGCAGCAGACCGATGCGGAGTTGCAACTACAAGTTGAGGTACTGCAGCAACTCCCGGTATCCGCTTGGACGCTCAGGCCCGACGGCACTCCGGATTTCGTGAATCATGTTTGGCTTGAATTCTCCGGTCAAACCCTCGATTTCGTCCGGTCGCATCCCGAGGCCTGGATGACCGCGGTCCATCCTGAGGATCGGGAGTTCGCCGCCAGCAGCTTTTGGAGGGGCGTGCAATCGGGACAGGGTTTTGCGTTCGAAGCCCGGACTCTTCGCGCTCCAGACGGGGTCTATCGCTGGCACCTCCACCAAGCGGTGGTCTTGCGTCAACGGCGGGGAAATGACCCCAAATTCGTGGGTACGAGCACCGACATCGACGACCAGAAGCGCACCGAAGAGGCTTTGCGCCAGGCCGAGCAGAAATTCCGCGGGCTTCTGGAATCCGCCCCGGATGCCGTGATCGTGATGAATCGCCGAGGAGGGATCGTGCTGGTCAATGCTCAGGTAGAGAAACTGTTTGGCTACCAACGGCGGGACCTCTTGGGGCGAGTAGTTGAAATACTGGTGCCAGAACGATTTCGTGAACAACACCCCCAACGCCGCGATGGGTTCTTCGCCCAGCCACGGGTGCGTCCGATGGGTGAAGGTCTGGGACTGTACGGACGGCGGAAAGACGGAACCGAATTTCCCGTGGAAATCAGTCTCAGTCCGCTGGAGACGGAGGATGGCACGCTCGTCTCCGGCGCGGTACGCGACGTCACCGAACGCATGCGCACCGAAGAGGCTTTGCGCCAGGCGCAGGGCGATCTCGCACGCATCAACAGGGTGACAACCATGGGTGAGTTAACGGCATCGCTGGCTCATGAAATCAGCCAACCGATCAGTGGCGCCATCACCAATGCCAACATCTGCCTGCGAAGGATGGGACACGATAAGCCCGATCTCGATGACGTGCGGACGGTCGTCGCCAGAATGGTAAGAGATGCAGAACGTGCTGCTGAGGTTTTAAATAGGATTCGATCACAATTCGAAAAGGGATCCACGAATCGAGAAACTCTTGATGTAAGTGAGATGGTTCGAGAAACTGTCGCGCTCCTGCGCAGCGAGGCAGTACGCTACAACATATCGGTCCGGTCCGAACTGGCAGCCGATCTTCCTAATATCGTCGGAGATCGCGTCCAATTGCAGCAGGTCGTGATGAATCTGATCGTCAACAGCATCGAGGCGATGAGGGACGTTGAAGGAATACGAGAGCTGGTCATTAAGTCGCAGCGAGCTGAAAACGGGAAGGTTCTGGTGTCGGTGAGTGATACCGGCGTAGGACTTCCGCCGCAGCTCGCGGAACAGATATTTGACCCGTTCTTTACTACCAAACCCCACGGCACCGGCATGGGGCTTCGCATCAGCCGTTCAATCATCGAGTCTCATGGTGGACGCTTGTGGACCGTCGGTTCCACAGGACGCGGCGCAACCTTTCACTTGAACCTTCCCGCCGTGCCCCTAGGCCCTAGATAAATCCAGCGTGTGTTTGCTACCAGAAATCACTAACCCAAAGCAGTGAGGAAATGCTCGGAGCGTCGGAGCCCCTGGACGGTCCCTTAGGTTTCGGCGACTGTCCCAACAGACCAATCGTCAACTACCTTTTCAACGCCAGTCTTCAGCGCGAAGTTCAACCTAGCTCGCCGCTCAAGATCGGAAGCCAGATCCAAGAGGGAAACACACAACCGCATTTCGGTCTGCTTCGGCAGGTTTCTCTCGTCTCTTGATTTTGCCTCCTCGATTGATACCTTTGCGCGGAGTTCCTCTGCACGCACACTCCACAAGGAGAGCTGTTCGGGTGAGTCTGCTTCGATTGCATTCGCCAATCCATGAAGCACACTGGAGGCTCTATCTTCCACCTCATGAATTAGCGCGTCTTCTCCCTCGGAAACTGCCAGGTTCCTATGCTGCAGGAGTCCCGTCTTCACGAGCAGGAACGCGCGCAACTCCGGCACGAGCGTCAGAATGCTCCGGTTTACCAGGCTTTCGTTCGGCTTTTTCGGGAAAGATTCAAAGGCGTACAAATCGGCAAGATCCCGCAGCTTGTCGAAATTTCGGTTGATCTTCGAACTCTCGCCAGTCAACAACCGATCCGCGTCTTGAGAAGACCCTGCCAAAACCCCATTGAAGTTGGCCACGCTGCGCAGTGTCCCCAGAAGCAGACTGCGGACAGATGCACTGGAAGTCTGTGCCCAGAGATGGTCAAACACAAGCCACATTGCTACAACCCCCAGCAAGACACCCAGAACCGCGTCGCGCGCGGGCACAAGGGAGGTATTGATCGTGAACCTGTTGAGGTTCACCAAACTATAGGACAGAACAATCTGAAACCCCAAGAATGCCACGCGTGGACCGGAAGTCGCCACCCAGGAGCCAATCCAGACGACCGACGCGAACAAAAGAGCGTACTCCGCAATCGTGTTTAGCTGAGGAAGAATGAACACCTCTGTTCCCCATCCGATCACGCCTGCCCCCACAATGAATCCGGCGAATCGGAGGCTCTGTCTTTGCCGGCCTGCGCCGGTCAATGGCCGGGCAGTAAGGGCGCACGTTAAGATCGACGGCGCAGCAAGACCCATCCAACCTGTGCTCATAAAGAACAGGTAGCAAAGCAGAGCGGAGAGCGTGCCGCGCACCGCAAACTTCATATGCGCCGTATTTCGAAGGGCGTCAGCAACGAACTCACTCATCGACTTGGTCGGAGCTGCCGCGGGTGAGCAGCAGTGGATACGAAAACTCTCGTTACAGAAGGTCTGAGCGATTAGACCGGTCGTGCGTTCAATTTCTACCAATATCGGCTCTGATGCGTGACTGGCGAAAGGAAGATCGATCCATGCCGGACATTCCAAGCGCCCGAGGCTGGAACGAACTGAACCTAGGTTGCGCGCCGTGGCTCGGCAACGTTCCTGGTCCTCGACAGATATGAGTGGAGCTGTTTCGACAAGATTCGACCCCAACTCTATGAGCCGCCTTGTGAGGGCGGTCGCAGTGGCGAGCAAATCGCGAAAGCCTGCGTCGTAACTGGAGGTTGCAAGGAGCTCACACAAGTCGTCTACACCTCTCGCGGCAGAACGAGCGAGCTGAATCGTCAACGTTGACGAGGGAAACCCTGCCGCGGAGGTTTGACTCAAGAGCGTTTGCATTAGATTCAAGCGGCGTGAGATTCCGTCGAGCACTGGGTCCAGCGGATTCTTCTTCGCAAATGCAGTTTCAACTAAGACGGACACTACACAAGCCAAAAGAATTGAGAGCAACGTGTAGAGCGTAAGTTCCACGCGCTCTTCAGCAGAGATTGGGTAGTCCCATGTCCGGATCGCAAGCGCGAGTACTGCGCCGAAAGTCAGGGACGCATTCATAAAGTTCAAGCTGCTGATTGTGTAGAAAACAGCGAAGAGGCTCACGATCACCCACAACACGTGAAGAAAGGGTGAGCCTGCTGTCAACATCCCACCGACAATTGCTTCGGCAGTTCCGATTGAACAAGCCAGGCCGATGTGGAAGGCAGTTTTCCGAGTGGCTTTCAGATTCTCTCGCGAAATCAATATCGGGAAGGCAGCACCCAATATCGCACCGGGGAGTCGAAAGACTTCGGCCAGCAGCATCACACTCACGCAAGCGAGTACCATTCGCCCCACCAGGGCTGGCCTCCCCGGATACCACGCGAGTTCTGCGCGCAGCATTTCGACAAGATTCCGAACTGACGCCTTCGACTCGCCATACGCTGTCATGGCCAGCCTCAGCGATCCCGGTGAGAGGGCCGCATCACGACAACAGCGACCTGGCCAACGCGAAGTACCGCCGGAGGCGGGTCAATGATCTTGACGCGCACCGGGTATCGTGACGCCAGACGCACCCAATTGAGCGTGCGCTGCACCTCCGGTAATCCCTGCGAAAGTTTTCCCACCACATCTGGATCGGGTGTGACACCAAAACCCGCGCTCTCGACCACGCCATGAAATTTTCTGGTTGAATCGGACATGAGAAACACATCAACGGGCGTTCCGAGTCGGATGTGTGAAAGTTGGGTTTCTCTGAAATTTGCGAGCACCCACCAAGTGCGATTGTCGATCAGGGTGAACAATTGGTTGCCAACCTTCACGTACTGCCCCTCGGATGTGGTGAGGTTGGTGACGCGGGCGTCAAATGGCGCGACCACGCTGCATTGCTCATAGTTGTATCGAGCGAGTCGAACCGCTGCGGCCCGGCTCTCGCGCTGCGCGAGCAAAGGCGCCAGAACCAGAACCGAATGTGCCGATTCCTTCACTTGGGCTTGACTCTGGGAGATCTGCGCCGTAGCTTGCTGTTTTTGAGCAGAAGCAGAAAGTAAACTCGCTTTTGCCAGCTGCAATTGAGACTTCGCCTGATCTACCGCTGCCGTCTTCGCGTCGGCCGTAGTACGAGCTTTGTGGACATCGTCCTCGGTCACGAAGCCTTTCGCAAGAAGCGGCTCGATACGATGAAAATTGCCAATAGCGTAGCTTTCGTCCGCCTGCGCTTGTTTGAGTGCGGCTTCTGATCGCGCAATTGCGGCTTCAGCGACCTGGATTTCATCCGTTGCCCTGGTCTCATTCGCCAGGGCGCTTTGCTCACCTGCGTTGGCAACATCAACGCTGTTGACCTGGGACGAGATTCGACGGGACTCATTCTCAATCTCGCCCTCGAGCTCCGCTTGAGCAGCGAGTGCGCTCTGCAGGGCATAGAGGTAGGGTCGGTCATCGATCTTGTACAGCAAGTCGCCTTTCTTGACGAGGTCGTTATCGTGAATCGGTAGCTGCACCACTGGGCCTTCAACCACGGGCGCTATCCCGATGAAGTTCGCTGTCACTTCGGCGTCATCCGTGCGCGGATACAGCACCGCCTCGCCCAGTACCAGTCCGGCAGAGACAAGTGCGCCGGCAACGATGCAAGCGCTGACGATCGATCCTTTTCGTGGAAACATTTTTGGAAGCGACATTCGCATTGCAGTTTTCTCCCTATATGAAAAAAATCAGCCAAAGGGTGCAACTGAAGAAACACAGCAGCGCCGAGTACACGATCGGTAAAGGCCAAAGCTGGTCAGCGAGCTTCTTCGTTGTAACGAACACGTGAGCCACAAACGTCAATCCAATCGAGATTGCCAGACATACAAGCCACGACGGGAAATACGATCCCAGGATGTTGAACACCGGGGGGCCGGAGCAGCCGGAGATTGCCAGCGCAAACACGCTTGCCATCAGGCTGATCAACAATCGGTGGGCGTTGGAGCGCTCAAATGATTCGTGATTGGTGCTCATGGATTCTTGCCTCTTGGATGATTCGCCAATAAGTCGCCTGTTCGGAAGTCAAGATCGGTGAAGGATTGAAGCACCTGAGTGCGGGCAGTGACGTCGATAGCGCGGGCTTGCGCCAAAGCATCCTCCGCCGCCAGCACATCCAGGAAATTGCGGACGCCATCCTTGTACGACTCCAACGCCGCCGAGTACGACTCGGACGCAGCTCTTAACAGGGCCGCAGCCGCCTGCCTTTGCTCCAGCGCCGTCGCTGCATTTGCGTAGTCGTTCCAGACTTGATTTGTGATCTCGTCTTGACGGTCGCGAACTTCCTCTGTTGCCACTTTCTCCTCTGCCTTCGCCCGGCTGATGCTCTTTTCCCGGCGGAGTCCATCGAAGACCGTCCATTTCAGACCGAGGGTGGCATCGTAGGTATAAGTCTTGGCATAGTCAGCAGACGAGCCATATTGCTCCCCAAAGCCACGGATCCAACCTTTCGAACCGTCAAATGTCAACGTGGGGTAGTAGGCGGCGTGAGCATGTTTTACTTCAGACTGCGCCGCACGCACGCGGGCCTCGTCGGCTTGCAGGTCGGGGCGATCTTTGAATGCCGTGTTGATTGCATCCTCGACTGATTGATCCAGCTTGTCTGGAATTCTCAGTTGATCGAGTGGTTCCACTTTCAACGGTTTCAGCGGATTCGCGGTGATAGCCCTGGAGAGATTTCCAATTTCGACCTGTTCGGCCCCGATCGCACTCTGCAAATCATAAGCTGCCTTTGCAGTCGCAGCCTTGGCCTCCAGCACTTCCGGTACGGTAGCTAGCCCGTTGTTACGCCGTTCTTGCGCAGCAGACTCGGTTGTTTTGGCGTCGTTGAGGGAAACCTCTGCTGCTTCCCGCAATCCTCTTGCCTTGAGCAGGTTGAAATAGGCTTGGCTAACTTGTCGGATGAGGATCAAATGCGCATTGTTGAACGCCAGGTTTGTAGCAACAAGTCGCGCTTGAGCCGCAGTAATCTCGGTACGTCGCGCACCGAAGTCCACAAGCGTATAAGCCAGACGGAACTCCGCGTCAAAAATGCCCCAGTCCTGAAGGACAAAGGTCGGACCGAAGAGTTGTGGGTTCAAAAAAGCTTTGCCGGACGTCGCCGCGATAATTGTCGGGAATAGTTCGCTCTTGGCAATCCCGACCGATGCGGCTGACACCTTAGCTTGATTCCAAGCTGCTTGTGTCGTGGGGCTGTTCGATTCTGCCACGTCGATCAGCTCACCCAAGGTGTAAACGTGCTCAGCATCTATCGACGTTTCACTGGAGACGACAATGGTCATGTCGCGCTCCAATGAGTGGTGGTCTGGTAACCAAGGCACATTCGGCGTGGCCGGGGCCGTTTGACCCCATACTCCAACCGACAGCAGAGTTGTCATCGCGACCTCAAGTGCAAGTAGCCTCGAGACCACTGCCCGTGACGGAGTTTGCGTCGCTTGATGACGAGATCTCATTTCAACAACTTTCCATCACGCAACCGCGGCGACGCAGTCACTTCGCAGTGCACGACGCGCGGCATGTGGCGAATCTCCGTCCAACCGGTGCTCCGCTCTGTTGCGGGTTTGCCGCAATCGCGCGTTCGATTAAGCTCATTTGAGTTCTCCAAAATCGCGTTGCAAGTCCGTCGGTTGGCTTGCGACAGCGTATCGTGTGATGTTCTCTATGCAGGTCCGACTCTCTATCGTCCGCACTCCACAGCCCGTTGTCGAACCTTCAGGGGGATGAAGCCTCAGGACCACTAATCTTGTTTCCGGAGACCTCGTCGCGAGCCTGATGCGGTGATTAGGCCAGAGGAGAAGAATTGCAACAATGAGACGAAGGTATCGATCGATACCTTCGTCTTATAAGACCCTCATGGCGCTGCAACTCACTCTCACTTATCGACGGGCGAGACCAAGCCTGGGCCGCTTCCAGTGAGTCCTATAGAGCTGGCTGTCTCGAAGGGGGCGCCAATGACCTCGAGGTACACGAATTCGTTGTCGAAGTCGCATCACTGGGTGTCATGTTGCAAAACTGAACGAACGTTCATGCATCTGCATTCGCGATGGTCGGAAACTAAGCAATCAATCGTCGCGCGGCGGTTTGTATCGTCTGCTGGATGTTTGCTGCGATCGCAAACCAATCAAACCACTCTGGGCTGCCACCGGCACACTCGATTTCATTTTGCTGACATTCCAGAGCGCCTGAACAACTCAATTAGCGCATTTGAGAAGCCCCCATTACCCTGGGGCTCTGCGCAGATGAAGCGATCCAGCTTTCCCGCTGCTGCCAGCGCGTCACATTCACATTTGGCAGTCGATCTTCGAGCCAATACCAGTCTTTCGGTGCGCCCTCCCGCAGCACGAATTCAGCTTTCAGCTCTGTCCCAGTGCGAATTGACCTAATGAACCTGGCGATCATCTTCGATCGTCCCGAGCGGTCGGTGCCAATGCGTAGAACCGGAGACTGACTAACTGTGTGTGTGCTCTGTCGGGAGACGCTTAAGTTGAAAGTGACGACACTGCGGAATGAGTAACTTGGCTTGAGCTCTGCGCACCGAAATGAAAGTGATTTGGCGGTTAGCGTGAAAGTTTTCTTGCGCGCACATCGGCCGCGCACGGGGTGATCTTCTACATCTATCGTAGAGTCATATAGATATCGCGCTTTCATTTATGGGGATACTTTCCCTACGATTGGCTTCGATTGATGGTGCCCTTCCCCGAAGGCGGTTTCCACTCCTCGAGCCCTCTTTGATCGGGGCTCCTGATAGGGGCTATAGAAGGAACTGACGACAGGTTCAGCGCGGTCCGCGACACGCGAGTAAACTATGAGACGAGCGAACCGAAAGTTGAAATGGCTAGTCTTGAAACAGCGAATTGCGACAAATGGCACGAGCGTGCTGTTCTTCGCTATTTCCGCGGAGTCCGCTACAGCTAACAACGCGTCGCAGGATCTTAAGACCAGCCTGTGAACCACTGCACAGGTTGTTCTTGCCAAATGCCGTTGCTTCAACATGGGCGGCTTTGCGGTGTGAGGTAGGCCCATCATGTTGACGGTCCTCAATCACCCTTCCAAACGGATCATTGACTATATCCGCTCGATCCTAGCTGCTTCAGTAGAGACGATGCGGACCATCTGGCCGCTTTTGAAACTCATGCGATGCCGGCGTAGATCTCCAATGCTTTGCGGTCGGCAATGATCAACGTCGTTCCACGCGATTCCAACAATTCTTGGCATTTGAAGTCACTAAAGATGCGGGTGACTGTCTCACGAGAGGCGCCGATGTACTCGCCGATCTCTCCGTGCGTGAGCGAGCAAAATAACCGCGTTCCGCGCTCTGTGGTCTGGCCGGCAGTACACCACTCTAGCAGCAGCCGGGCGAGTTTCGCGGGTGCCGTCACCGCCAGACCGAGTCTTCGCACCTGTTCGCAGGCTCGAGCACAGTCCAGGCAGAGCTCGCGCGCAACGTTCTTGTAAGCGGATGGGTTTCGCGCCAGAAATCCGATAAAGTTCTCCCGGCTGATCTTCGCAATTCTGCACAGGGATAGCGTCTCCGCTGTGATGTCGTAGCGACTACCGGAAAGCGCCGATGCCAGACCTAGCGTCTCTCCAGGATTCGCAATCCCGAGGATTTGTCGTCTACCCGCACACGAATTCATGGAAAGCTTTACTTGCCCTGCCAGCAGAAACAGGATATTGTCGGGCGCTTGCTCTTCAACGAACAGAATCGTACTGGCCGGGCAGTCGAAATGTGTTTTGAGAGATTCAAGCTCACTCTGCGCTTCGTGTGACACCTGATCAATGGGCGCTCCGGTCCTCGACGCACTGAGCATATCGTGCAAATCTGGCGCTGCGGTGCTTCGCATCGAATTCTCCCAGTCGATTTCGAATTATTGAACGACTACCCGTCGGGACAATCTTGCCGCCTATTTCATTCCTATATTGGTCAATCTTGCTCACAAATGAAGGGAAATTCGGGAGGGTCGAGCAGGTCTCATTTTGCCTCGTCGGAAAGATTGCTGAGGACGTATTTGAAAATGTGCAATTTTGACCAGCTTTTTGAGTCGTCCCTTCTGTAGGTTGTACTGCGTGAAGCGCGAGTAGAAGTGTGTGCCATCGCTTACATCATCACAGCAGTTCTCTAGACGGCACCGGACTGTCTCGCCGCACGCTACACAAGACCATTGAACTCCAGGAGCTTTGCGATGACAGGAACACTTCGAACCCAGCTGATACTCGCCGCAGTTGTTTCTTTGGCCGGTGCTGCCTGCTCCGCTCAATCCGCAGGCGAAGCGACATATAAAGCCAAGTGCCAGATGTGCCATGGCGCGACGGGTACGCCGAGCCCTGGGATGGCCAAAATGATGGGGATCAAGCCGATTTCCGATCCAGACATCCAGAAGCTCACGGACGACCAGATGATTGCCGCCGTCAAGAACGGCAAGGGCAAGATGAAACCGGTAGCAGGACTCACCGACGCCCAGATCAAGGAAGTCGTAGCCTTCTATCGCGGATTGAAATAGAACCAACGCCGCGGGACGCTAGATTCTGCCCATTTATATGTAGCCCCTGGGGGAGTAGTGCCCTTGTTGCAAAGATTCCGCGAAAGCTGGGTGCGGCCGGCTCTGTTCTTCGGCAACAACCCCATCAGTCTTGCAGGCGGCGCAGTCACCAGCGCTTCCGGCGTGACGATGATCGGCTATTGGCTGGTACAAATTGTAGGCCGGCCCAATGCCAATCCCTATCTTGGCATCATCTTCTTCTTGCTCCTTCCGGCTTTGTTCATTGCCGGCTTGCTGCTGATACCGATCGGGGTCTTTCTCCGCCACAAAAAACTCCAGAAGGCCGGACAGATTCCGGTCGAATATCCCAAGGTCGATCTCAACGACCGGATGTTTCGCCACGGTCTGGACATCGTGCTGGTGGCCACCATCCTCAACTTGCTGGTTGTGGCCATAGCGACGTATCGCGGTGCGGCCTACATGGATTCACCGCAGTTCTGCGGCCAGTCTTGCCACGTGATGCATCCGGAGTACACCGCCTACAAAATCTCTCCGCACTCCCATGTTGCCTGCGTGGACTGCCACATCGGCTCGGGCGCGGAAGCATACTTTAGTGCCAAAGTGAACGGCACCAAACAGCTTGTTGAAGTTACACTTCATCCTCTCGCTCATTTCGCGCCAAAGTATATTCCCAACTATCCCACTCCTATACCATCGCCGGTACAGAGTCTGCGCCCAGCTCGGCAAATCTGCGAGGGATGCCACGCGCCAGCCAGATATGTCGGTGAAAAGCTTCTGGTCAAGTCCTCCTTTGCCAACGACGAGAAGAATACCGAGACCCTGACGGTGCTCGTGCTGCATCTGGGCGGCATGGACTCGCTTTCTCAGCTCAGCGGGATTCACGGCGTTCACCTGGGACACATCGAATACGTCGCCACCGACTCAACCCGCACCACGATTCCCTGGGTGCAAAGGCGGAATTCAGATGGCTCCGAGACAGTATTTACAACCCTACCGGCGGGCGCGGGCGTTCCCCAGGGCGAGCGACGGCTGATGGATTGCATCGATTGTCACAATCGAGCGGCACATCCCTTCATGACTGCGGAAGATGCGCTCAACCGGGCCAAGGACGAAGGCGGGATCAGTCCGGATCTCCCCTGGGTTCACAAGCAAGGATTGGAACTGCTCAAGGCCAATTATTCCTCTGAGGCTCAAGCGAGCATTCAGATTCCACTCCAGCTTGCTGCGTTCTATCGCTCCCAGCATCCTGAGGTTCTCCTCGCAAAAGCCGCGTTGGTAAAGTCGGCGGGCGACGAGCTCGTGACCCTTTACAGCCAGAACGTATTTCCTTTCATGAAAGTGACCTGGGGAACCCATCCCAACAACATCGGTCACATGAGCTATCCGGGCTGCTTTCGTTGTCACGACGGCAGTCACACGGCCACAAATGGCAAGACGATCCCTCAGGATTGCTCAGTCTGCCACAATCTGCTTGCCGTGGACGAAGCCAAGCCCAAGGTACTATCCGCTCTCGGCATCCAATAGATCGCTGCGCACAGAAAGAGTGAGATCCATGACGCACCAACCGTTATTCACGCCTTCGAGTGTCAGAAACTTGATGAGTCCGATGGACAGGTCTGTTCTCGAATTGTGCCGGAGTCACGGCATTTCACGCCGTCGTTTTTTGGAGTTCTGTGCGGCAGTTACTACTACTCTCGCGCTGCCTTCCGCCTATGCCGACGTCATCGCAACTGCCCTCAGTCAGAAGAAGAAGCCCGCTCTGGTATGGCTCGAGTTTCAGGATTGCGCCGGCAACACCGAGTCGATGCTCCGGACAAGCCATCCCACCGTGGAAGACCTGGTCCTCGAATCTTTCTCCTGGGAGTACCACGAAACCATCATGGCCGCGTATGGCAAGGCTGCCGAGTCCGCATTGCAGCGAGTCGTTCGCGAGGAGAAGGGCAAGTATATCGTCGTCGTCGAAGGCGCGATTCCAACAGCCGATGGCGGCGTGTATTGCACGATCGGCGGTCGCACGGCTCTCGATATTGCGCAAGAAGTTTGCGGCAGCGCTGCCGCCATCATTGCGGTGGGCGCATGCGCCTGGGATGGCGGTCTGGTTCGCTCGGGACCGAACCCTACCGGGGCGTTGGGTCTGCAGGGCGCAGTGCCCGGTCTCCATGTCGTCAATCTGCCTGGATGTCCACATAACTCGGCCAACACAGCGGCCGTACTTGTCCATTACCTCACGTTCGGAGAAATGCCGGCACTCGATCCTCTGAACCGGCCGTTGTTTGCATACGGGGATATCATCCATGACCAATGCGAACGACGAGCGCACTACGACGCGGGACGTTTTGTCGAGGAATGGGGCGATGAAGGTGCCCGCAAAGGCTGGTGCCTTTACAAGATGGGATGCAAAGGTCCCGAGGCAAATCTGAACTGTCCGACCGTCCAATGGAACGGCAGCACAAGCTGGCCAGTCAAAGCGGGCCACGGTTGCATCGCGTGCGCTTCCCCGCGTTTCTGGGATACAAAATCTCCCTTCTACGAACGCCTTCCGCACCCCGCCGGATTCGGCGTGGATGTTACGGTGAGCGAGATTGGCTGGACCGTCGTCGGAGCGGTTGCCGTTGCCACTACGGCTCACGGCGTGACCAGCATTATTCGTGACCGGCGCCATTCCGAGACAGAAACAACAGCGGCAAGTGAGAAGGCCGCCCCAAAGGAGACGCAATAAATGGCACGCATTGTCATCGATCCGGTCACGCGCATTGAGGGACATCTCCGCATTGAGGTCGAAGTGAATGACCACAAAGTGACAGATGCATGGAGTTCGGGCACCATGTTTCGCGGGATCGAACTGGTATTGCGTGGACGCGATCCGCGTGAGGCGTGGATCTGGGCGCAGCGCATCTGTGGCGTGTGCACGACTGTTCATGCCTTGGCTTCGGTACGTGCGGTCGAAAATGCGCTGGGTGTTGAGATTCCTGAGAATGCGCGGATTGTGCGCGATATTATCGCGGCCACCCAAAACGTTCAGGATCACATCATCCACTTCTACCACCTGCATGCGCTCGACTGGGTCGATGTCATATCGGCATTAAAGGCCGACCCGGCAAAGACGGCGCAATTGGCTCAATCCATCTCAGATTGGCCCAAGTCCAGCGCGGTCTACTTCAAGGCTGCGCAGGATCGCGTGAAGACGCTGGCCGATAGCCGTCAGTTGAGCCTTTTTGGCAGCGGCGACTGGGGACACCCCGCGTATAAGTTGCCTCCGGAAGCTAACCTGCTGGCTGTGGCTCACTACATTGAGGCGCTCAAGCTGCAACGCGAATTCATTCGCATTCAAGCCGTGCTGGGCGGCAAGAATCCCCACCCTCAGACCTATCTGATGGGTGGCATGGCGACGACGATGGATGGGAGCGAGCCTGACGCAACCATCAATCCGGAGCGCATCACGTTTCTCAACGAGTTAGTTGCGAATGCTCAGGAATTTGTTCGCCAGGTGTATTTGCCCGATGTGTTGGCCATCGCCGGCTTCTACCCAGAATGGTTTCAATATGGCGCGGGCATTGGGAATTACATGACCTACGGCGATTACTCCGGCGACAACACGAAGAGCGCAAGCGGCTTCTCCTTTCCGCGAGGCATCGTCCTGGGACGCGATCTGGCAACGGTGCTCCCGCTCGATCCAAACAATGTAAGCGAGTATGTTACGCGATCCTGGTACAAGTACCCGGATAGCGACCAAGGCGCGAAAGCATCCTGCGCAGGGAGTAACTGATCCGAAGTATTCCGGACCGAAGCCTCCGTACGAATTCTTGAAAATCGACGAGAAATACTCTTGGCTCAAAGCGCCGCGCTATGACGACAAGCCCATGGAGGTTGGCCCACTGGCAAGAACACTGGTCGCCTATGCTTCCGGCGATCAGCAGGTGAAGCAACTCGTCGATAGTACCCTCGCCAAACTTAAGCTTCCAGCTTCCGCCCTCTTTTCTACGCTGGGCCGCGTCGCCGCTCGTGCTCTTGAAGCGGACATCATGGTCAGCCGGCTCTCCGATTGGGTAGCGCAACTGGACGACAATATGGCCCATGGCGATGTGCTTCTCCACAATGGGGACAAATGGAATTCGGACAGCTGGCCAAAGTCCGCTCAGGGCTTTGGGTTTCATGAGGCGCCACGCGGTTCCCTGGGCCATTGGGTCGAGATTGAAGACAAGAAGATTGTGAACTATCAAGTGGTAGCGCCAAGCACTTGGAACGCCGGCCCACGCGATGCCCAGCAACAACGTGGACCCTATGAGGCTTCGCTCCTGGATACGCCGATTGCCGATCCGGAGCGGCCCCTGGAAGTCCTTCGCACAGTGCACTCATTCGATCCATGCCTGGCGTGTGCCGTACATGTAGTTCAAGCGAAAGGGCACGAGAAACAACAAGAGGCGCTGACGAGCTGAGAAGGAGTGAAGGATTATGGCTACCACCACAACGCCCGCATGCACCCCCGATGAGCTGGCGAAAAGTCCGGAGTGCATAGTTCCGGTGTATGTCTGGGAATTGCCTGTCCGGATTGCCCACTGGGGACTGGTTGCATCGCTGGTGCTGCTGACGGTCACCGGAACCTATATGCACAGTCCCTTTCTTACTGCGAATGGCTCGCGCGCCTGGGTGATGGGCTGGATGCGCTTCATTCATGAGCTGTCCGGCTTCCTGCTCATCGCCATTTTCATTCCACGCATCTACTGGTTCTTTGCGGGCAACCATTATGCGTCTTGGCGTTCGTGGATTCCTCACACTGCACGTCAATGGACAAGCGTAAAGAGCATGGTTGCATATTACGCATTCCGGCGCCGTAAGCCCTTCGAAGAGATTGGTCATAACTCTCTGGCAGCACTCGCCTACATCGTCGTCTTCTCGCTGGTGGCCCTGGAGTTCATCACAGGCCTGATACTCTTCAGCGTGGTCGAGGGTGGCCACGTTTTGAATATATTCGTGGGATGGATTCCCGGCGTCATCAACATCCAATGGATACGCAGCGCGCATTTTCTGATCATGTTTCTTCTCGCTGCCTTCTTCATTCATCACATTTACAGCGCCCTATTGGTCGGAATCAGCGAAAGAAACGGAGAGATGGAAAGCATCTTCACCGGCTGGAAGTTTGTCCCCAGGCGCCTTGTCGATGAGGTGACGGAAGCTGAAAACCAGGGCCTTGCCCCACGCAGGCGGCCGGTGAAAGGCAAACGATGAGTGATAACGCCCCATTCAAGATTGCATTGCTGGGCCTAGGCAATCTGATGCGAACCGATGATGCTGTCGGGATGCTAACATTGCGCAGACTCGAAGAGTGTGGCCGGCTGCCACTTGATGTCCGCGTCATTGAAGGAGAGACACTTGGGCTTGACCTGCTTGAGGGTCTTCGCGGCATCTCGCACCTCCTGGTTCTCGATGCAGTAGACACCGGCGTTCTTCCGGGCACATTCTTGAGATTCGAAGGTGAAGAAATTGACGCCTTACCTGTATCGAAGAGTGTTCATCTCCTTGGCTTTTCAGACGTGATGTGCGCTTTGCGTCTGATGGATGCTGCCCCTGCGGAAGTTGTTCTGCTCGGAGTGCAACCGGCATCCACGGATTGGGGAACGGTTTTGACTCCAGAAGTGTTTCCCGCACAGCAACCTCTGATGCAATCTGCGCTTGAGCAACTCTCGCGATGGATCAGTCCTTAGCACTGCGGAGAAGACTGCACGATGCTCTTCGAGATCGCTCTTGGCGCGCGCTCCATCTCGACATCTTGATACGCTGCAAACTCAGTGCTGATACGGCTATCGGCGTCTCCCGCGAGACGGTCACTCGCCTCTTTTGTGACTTCAGAACCACGGAGCTGCTGGAATCACGAGGATCGACATTGATCATTTCCGATCGGAGAGCGTTGGAAGCCTATGCCGGAATCGAGTGAGCTCAAACCCGAACGCCGAGACCGTCCCATGGTAAAGAGAGCACAGTGTTCAAAGCCGTTCACCGCGATGAGTCGTTCTCGCGCGGAAGAGGCAAAACGGGAAGGAACGTTGATTCTCCTGGAAAAGATTCTCCGTCGTGAATGCGGCGCGCGGGTTGGAGCCCGATGCTTAGCAGCTGGACGATTGATTCCAACCCGTCACTCTTCGTACGACACCGCTTCGCCAGTGTCTCTCGCCCGGAAAACGAGACGCTCGCATGAGTAGCAGATACACGTCTGCACGTTGCGCTCAGACGCTAGGTGACTCAGCTCTTGAGCAACTGCATGAGATCGTTCCGTGCGCACCGCAGCTGCGTAGCTGACTCGCAAATCGCGAAGTCCGCTTCCCGTCCTAGCAAATCTAACCTGTCACGGCGGAGACGTCTACAAGCCGATGAGTCGATAGTGCCACATACTCTCTATCTGAGAACACAACCGTAATCTCGTACAGCACGGCGTTGGTGCTCCCTCTGCGGCTGCGCTGCCCCGGAACTAAGCCGATGTTTTCTCCTCCACGTCTGTATACTCAGCGTCAATCACGCCCTCGTTTGCAGTGGACCGGCCACCGTTTGCGGAACTGAAACCGCCATTCGGACCAGCGCCGGATGCGCTTTGGGGTCGTGCTCTGCTGTACATCTGCTCCGCGAGCTTGTGCGATGCTTGCGTCAGACGCACGCGAGCCTGGTCCACCTGATCCTTATCGCCCGACTCTAGGACCCCTTTGGCATCGGCGAGCGAGTTTTCAACCTCGCCGCGTTCCGAGCCTGAAATCTTGCCCCCTTGATCGCTGAGCATTTTCTCCGCGTTGTAAATCAAGGAGTCCAGCTGATTCTTCGCGTCAATCTGTTCGCGTTTAAGTTTGTCGTCTGTTGCGTGCGACTCTGCTTCCTTTGCCATCCGCTCGATGTCTTGCTTGCTTAAGCCGGAAGACGAAGTAATTGTGATCTTCTGGTCCTTGCCTGTCGCCATATCTTTTGCGGCTACGTTCAAGATTCCGTTGGCATCAACGTCGAATGTGACCTCGATCTGTGGTACTCCACGTGAAGCGGGCGGAATCCCAGTCAGTTGGAATCTGCCAAGCGTGCGGTTTTGGTCTGCCATGGTACGCTCGCCTTGCAGAACGTGAACTTCGACCGTAGACTGATTGTCCGCGGCAGTAGAAAAGACCTCTGTCTTGCGCGTCGGAATCGTTGTGTTGCGCGGAATCATAGGCGTCGATACGGAGCCCTGTGTTTCGATCGACAGTGTAAGCGGGGTTACATCGAGAAGTAGAAGGTCCTTCACTTCACCTCGAAGCACACCTCCCTGAAGCGCGGCCCCTATAGCAACAACTTCATCGGGGTTAACGCTTTTATCGCCCTCTTTACCGAACAGTTCCTTCACCAGCCGCTGAATGCGCGGCATGCGGGTCTGGCCACCGACGAGTACGACCTCGTTGATCTTGCCGCTATCGACATTGCCGTCCTTCATGCACTGTTGGCACGGCGGGACCGAGCGCTGTACAAGATCCTCGACCATCGACTCCAGCTTGGCGCGCGTCAGTTTCTTGACGATATGCTTCGGTCCATTGGCGTCGGCGGTGATGAAGGGCAGGTTAATGTCGGTCTCCATAGTCGAAGAGAGTTCGATCTTAGCGCGCTCTGCCGCATCCCTCAGGCGCTGAAGCGCCATCTCGTTGCCCTTGGCCCGCAGGTCGAGACCTTCTTCTTTTCTGAACGCATCAATCAGCCACTCAACCAATCGCTGATCGATATTGTCGCCGCCGAGGTGCGTGTCCCCGTTTGTGGCCGCAACCTCGATGAGACCTTCGCTGACGTGCAGAATGGAGATGTCAAATGTCCCGCCCCCGAAGTCGTAAACCGCTATGGTCTCGTCTTTCTTATTGTCCAGGCCATAGGCAAGGGCAGCTGCCGTAGGCTCGTTGATAATGCGCTTAACGTCGAGTCCGGCAATCTTTCCGGAATCTTTGGTAGCCTGGCGTTGCGCGTCATTGAAATATGCGGGCACAGTGATGACCGCCTCAGTTACTTTTTCTCCCAAGTAGTCTTCCGCTGCTTTTTTCAGCTTCTGGAGAATCATGGCGGAGATCTGCGGCGGGGTGTATTTCTTGCCTTGGGCCACAATCACTACATGGTCGCCGTCGGGCTCTACTTTGTAAGGCACCATTTTCAGCTCTTCGCCAATTTCGTTGTGGCGGCGTCCCATAAAACGCTTGATCGAATAAATCGTATTTTCTGGATTGGTGGCGGATTGGCGCCTTGCGACTTGTCCGACGAGTATCTCGCCATTTTTCGCAAAAGCGACGACGGAGGGTGTCGTGCGGCTGCCTTCTTCGTTGGGGATGACCTTGGCTTCGCCACCATCCATGACCGCTACAACTGAATTCGTAGTGCCAAGATCAATGCCGATTGTTCTACTCACGTTGGGATCTCCTGAAGAAATAGGACGCAAAATTGGCGAACTCCAGATCCGAAATCTTCCTTTAGTGAGTGTGGCTGAGGCAGTCAGACGAAACTGATCAAGAATGACCACCGCACACCCTTCTTTCTCACTCCTTCGTCTCTTGGTCTCTGCTCGATGATGGGCCTAGCTAGAACGGGACCAAATGTGCGGTCAGCATCTTGGCAAGAACCAGCCTGAAGAAGGCCGAGGATTTCGCCGATGAAGAAGATGCGTTTCTGTGAAGCAAATAGTTGGGGTATTGAAGCAGTCCGAGGTAGTTCCCGTGGCTGAGTTGATTCGCAAGACTGGAATCATCGAACAGACATACTACCGTTGGAAAGCCAAGTACACCCGGCTCGAAGTCGACCAGGTGCAGCAGGAAGCTTCGCGACGAGAACACGAAGCTGAAACAGCTGGTCGCTGAGCTGACCCTGGATTAAACGATGCTGAAGGATGTTCGACGGAAAAAAGTTCTAAAGCCCTCACGGCGCTGCCCGCCGGAGTGAGGCCGGACTCAAAGTGACTCCTGCGCGTGCTCTTCTGTTTCGTCGAGTGGACGAGCCTCCGCGAGCCTTATCAAACATGTCAGCCTTGGCGTGCCTCGGGGGGGTGCTATATCCTGCTTGCTCACCGACGAGGAGATTGGCAAGTGCGTCGGGCCTTGGAACACATCGCCGGTGTGCCAAGGCCATCTTGAATAAAGAAGTGATTCTTGTGTCGCTCTGACCTCGAAAGTGAAATCGCGAGTTGGCTTACAGGATTTCACGAACAGGACCTATCTTCAGCTATCGTTGCGTCATTTCTAGAACACGTGAGGAGTTTCTCCATGCTTGATTCAAGGCCGTGTAAAGTATCGTCGCCAGAAGAACTGGACATTGAAATTCAGCAGATCTTTTGGTTGGATAACGTGAAGCGAGGAGATGAGATTAGGGGAACTCTAAATGTCTATTATTCCGACGAATCCGTTAAACTCGCGCGGTTAATTCCGACACTGGAGGATCGTGGAGTGGAGATTAAGTGGCACAAAATTCTATGAATTTATTCCGATCAACTAACGACGATGCGCTCCCTTTGAGCGCCTGAGAAAGTTCGTCGTTTAGAAGAATGGGCGAACGTCGAGCATTGACCGTCGTGATCCCGAAATCGATATTCCGTCGAAACCAAACAGATCAGCCTTGAGCCAGATATCTGGTAACGTCCATGTCTATATTGCTACGCTCAGATTGCCCCCACGTATATCATCGAGGAACGGCGTTCTCCGCTGCAACACACAATCAGCTGCTTATAGGTACATGGCGGCCGACCAGGTTTGCCAATCCCGGCCGCTTGGTTTCCCGGTCTGGGCATGATTCCATTCGTTAAAGCCCCACTCCGCTGCGTTTTCATGCCATGGCTTGACCAGATCTGTCAGAGCTAAGAGTTTTCGCTCTGCCAGATCCATCTGCCCTGAGGCCACGCACGCCGAGACGTAGAAAGCGCAAATGAACGGCCACACACACCCGTTGTGATAGTCTCCCGGCCGGTTATAGCGCTCGTATCGTGGGAGCGAATCAGCATGATGGGGCAGGATGTAAGGAAACAGGCAGGGCGGCAAATCCACGGTAAGCTCTCCACGGCCCCGCATGGCCTCGCACTCAGCTTCAATCCCCGTCAGCATGTTCGTTGCCTATTGAGGTGAAGCAATAACAACCGAACCGAATATTCTGCTTTGATCACATGCGTCTGTGGGGAGACTCCGCATCTCAACTGGTAAGGTGTGCGTTGGAATGTGGGCAAAGTGGTGGATTGCGGTGCTTCTGGCTCCGGCGCTGCCCGTGGGCTGCGGCCGGCAGGTCCAATCCCATGCGCCAGTGGCACAGCCTCAGCCACAAGAGAAACCAGCTCCGCCTACTCCGATGGCGAAAGAAAAGGCCGCGCTGGGCGATGACCAGACCTGGAAACCGGGGTGGGACAAAATCATCGAGGATGCACTGCCGCCGGATCTGCTATCGACAAAAGTTGCGAAGGACGTTAAGGCCTTCTGTCCGCGGTTCAATGTGTTGGCGGTTGCGGATAAGCGTGCCTACTGGGCATACTTTTTTCAGGCGCTCGCTGGAGCAGAAGCGGGGTTGAGATCAACGGCAGACGTGCGACACACCGAACCAGAGACCGCGGTTGTGGATAGTGTGAGCCATCGCATGGTGCGCAGCGAGGGACTTCTGCAGCTGACCTTCGAAGACGCGGATCGTTATGGCTGCGACTTCGATTGGGCTGGGGACAGGGCGCTCGCGGAGCACGATCCGCAAAAGACGATCCTGCAGCCCAAAAACAACCTGCTTTGCGGAGTCAAGATCCTCACCAACCAGCTGATCGATCAGCGAAAGCCGCTGTTATCGCCGTCGAGCTACTGGTCGACCTTGCGACCCGGGCGGCCAGGCTACGACACCTTTTTGAAGCAGATGACGAACGCTCCATCAGTGTGCGGACGAACGCTGCATCGCCGGGCGTCAGTGAGCACAGGGAGTGGCGGAGGAACGTCAGAAGCAGCCGCCGACTCCGGGACCAACCCACATTGACCGGAATTCGACGATGGTTACCGGTCGTGTGGTTAGGGTGGTCCTGGCAAGTGAAAACCCGTCACGGCGGAGACGCATACACATCTTGAACTCAATAAATACAACGGAACGATTGTAGCAACGAAGATTCATTTTGTCGGCGGTGGAAACATCGTTGTGGATGTCAGTCCGGCACGGCTCGCTGACCTGCTCTGTCAGAGACCAACCGTAGATGTTCGGATTTTGGGTGTATCACCGTCCATACGGAAGTCATTATGGTGTGACCGGCTCGATGCGCTAGTCGCGGGTTAGGCTGAGTTTGTTTGAGGAACTACAGTCCCGAGCCACAAGCGGAAGGAACCGGTCATGAGAGAGAAGTTATGCATTATGAGAGGACGCCTGCATGGGAGCAGGCTGTGGCGCGGGGGCTTTGCCCAGGGCTTTGCCCCCGCATCCCCAGGATTTAGCGCTTTGGTGCCTCTTCCGATTGGGGACCTCACCGGTCAGTAAAAGGGATTCCGAGCATCCCCTTGGATCGGTCGAGGCACTGAGTCGGCGCTCGGGTTGCTTCCTAGCATGGCCCTATTCTCCGCTCAGCTCGCGGTGATTATAGCTGCGGCGGACAGATGCTGAGTATGGCATTTTACCTGCGATCACGTCATACCAACCTTGCCTCCGGATTGATATGGCCGCAAGTGTCCACCAATACATCGAATAGGCGCCAAGGCCCGCCAAGACAATCGCGCCAACGGCTCTGCCCCTAAACCTCAGCCGATCATTCGGCGCTTCGATTCCTGGCTACCCAGTTGACCCAAAATCACCATCTAGCCGCGTCCCCACTTGGCTCCGCCCCCATTACTGGGGGGTTCAACGTGTGGCATCTTAGGGCTCACGATATGCTTGCATGGTTCACGGAGTTGGCGGCATCAACGCAACGCGTGCAGCGTGGGACGAGCGAATGCAACCCAAAGTTCTTCCAAAGTCCCCCGCGTGCGCTAGTGATCCACACCTGCCCTCCCAGATGCATTGCTTTGGTTGCCTTTGTCCTTACACCATTCGTGGCGGTGGCACAGGCATCCTCGATCGAAAGAGCATGGCGCCCCGCGATCCGGCCACGCACCGACACTTTTCCGACTGGAGCGAGTGCGAATTGCGATTTCTCTCGGAGGTAGTCGCAGATGGGAACGTTGGAATAGACACGAGCCGAGAGGACTCTCGGCTCTTACCCGGCGGGAGAGGGATGTTAGTGCGGCCTAAATGCAGTGATGATTTGGGGTGCCGCTTGCGGATTCAGGGGCTGGCGTTAGGGTCCCGCTACGTCTCGATGCCTTGGTCCAGATCAGAGTTCATGGCTTTTGCCTCTCTTTCTGCACCCGCAGGAAGCACAACAATCTGATCCGCGCAACGAACTCTGCCCCCGCGATGGACTTTGCAAGGGATTCGGCTTGTGCCTTCTGGTCGTCACTGACGAATTGTCCGCCGAGAGTCACGATGCCCTTATGACGATCCTCACTAACGGAGACGTCTTTGAGGCCCGCTTGATCAAGCGATTTACGAATGCTGTCCGAAACATCTGGCGACTTCGCGGAAAACCTCGAGCAGCCGACTACCGTCCCAATTGCAAATG
Organism: uncultured Acidobacteriaceae bacterium; assembly: GCA_963745845.1. Lineage (GTDB taxonomy): Bacteria > Acidobacteriota > Terriglobia > Terriglobales > Acidobacteriaceae > Telmatobacter. Next base: position 3,942,901 of record CAVUZE010000008.1, read on the forward strand.
GAGTTAGCAAGATGACAAGCGACTTCGTAGTTTTCATATTCGTCCTTTGATCGACGCCTCGCCCGAATCCCGGAGAATGGGCAACTCCAGCCCCGAGGAGCCGCCCTCAGATTCGCTCACTTGTCTCAGTGACGCTGTACAGGATTGCTCACTGCTTCAGGAATGCGCCAGCCGGTTTTTGCTGCAAACTAGAAACTGTAACACAATTCGGATGTGTTCCATTTTGCTCAGACGATGATGATCCAAGTCGCTACGATAATAGGCTTGGCGCTCGATTGGCGCGCCACAAGAGCGAGGAAAGCATATGAGCGGACTCAGACTCGTTGTATTAGCCACCATTGCTGGATTCTTTACGTTGGCAACGGCTCCAAGAACGGCAGCTCAGATTGCAGTTGAAGTCGGAGTTGCGCCCGATTGTCCTTATGGCTACTATGACGCCGCACCCTATGACTGTGCTCCCTATGGCTATTATGGCCCGGAATGGTTTACGGGAGGCGTCTTCATTGGTACTGGCCCGTGGTTTCATGGCCCTGAGAACTTCCGGGGGCACGTAAATAACCGTCTTCATCCCGAACACGGCTATACCGGCCCAAAGCCACAACGTGGCGAGAAGCCCGAGCCGACTAAGCCGCTCGATAAAGTCGCGCACTTCAAAGGGAATGAAGTGCGCGATGGGCACGGCAACGTAGCAGGGAAGAAGCACTAAGTTCTTACGGGCGAGAGGAGTCAAGTCAAGTTATAGTGTCGAATTCGGCAATGATGCTGCCGGAGCCATCATCGTTGTTGGAGGACGTGAATATGCCGAGATGACGATCGCGGCCAGAAGCAGCATGAGAAGCGCGCCTGCCCACAGGATCCAGCGCGTTCGATACCAGGGAACCGGCGCAGACAACTGGTGATCTGTGCAAATGTGCTGGATCTCCGCTTTGTCTTCGATCCCTGACATGCGGGACTCCGGACTCAAGCGGATTGGAAAACGCACCCTTCGCAGAATCGTCGGAATTCGGGTCGGTTGTATGGTCTGTTTTGCTCATTCTGGGGGCCTACGGACCCGAAGACGTGATTGTCCGCAATGCCATAGGCGGAAATCCGCTTCTTCAACTCGAAACTGCGCAGTTATACCGAATAGAAAACCACAGTCAGTTCTGTATGGATCCAGGGGCGCAGGCCAAGACCTCAACGAGTCACTCGGCGATTCTTCAACATGTGACCCCAATAGCATCTTGCGAAATCTCTCAAATATGAGCAAAAAAGAACAGACTATTCTTTCGAGCAAGGGAGAATCGAGCAGTAGACCGGAGAGAAAAGATGCGACTCTATCTTGTCAATCCCGACAATCCGGTCGTCAGCCTGAACAAAGTTCGTTGGAACCGTCTGAACAAGTATCGAGTCTGGAAACCACTAGGGCTTCTCGTGGTGGCAGGACTGACACCGCCGGACTGGGAAGTGACACTGATCGACGAGAACCTGGGCCATCCCGATTACGGACGTCTGCCCAAGCCTGATCTCGTCGGTGTAACGTCCTTCACTTCCCAAGCGCCGCGGGCCTACGAAGTCGCAGCACTGTACCGCGCGACGGGAGTGCCGGTGGTGATGGGAGGCATTCATGCCACATTCTGTCACCATGAGGCGCTGGAGCATGTGGATGCGGTGGTCACGGGAGAGGCGGAATCGGTGTGGGAGCAGGTTTTGGCGGATGCGCGCAACTATGCCCTGCGCAGGGTGTATGACGGTGGCATCAGCGCTATGGATGCGATCCCGCCTGCTCGCCACGACCTGCTCCACGGACGGTACTACCTCGGCTCGGTACAAACTACGCGTGGTTGTCCGTTGAATTGCAGCTTCTGCAGCGTGACCGCGTTCAATGGAGGCACGTACCGCCACCGGCCCGTCGATGATGTCATTCGAGAGCTGCGACTGATCCGGGAAGAAGTCATCCTGTTTGTAGACGACAACCTCGTTGGTACTCGTGAGGACCATCTCGCATACTCCAAGGATCTCTTCCGGGCCATGATTCAAGAGGGGCTGACCCGGCCTTGGATCTGCCAGGCGACCATGAACTTCGCCGACGATGACGAACTGCTGGAGCTCGCAGCGCGATCGGGATGCCAAGGCGTGTTCATCGGTTTCGAATCCCCCACCGTGGAAGGTTTGATGGCCTTAGGCAAGAAGTTCAACCTCCAGAAAGGGAGAGATTTCTGCGAGTCCGTCCGGCGGATTCAACGGCACGGCATATGCGTTGTGGGCTCTTTCATCATAGGGATCGACACGGACCAGCGAGGGATTGGCGAGACAATCGCGCGCGCGGCCAAGGAGTATGGCATCGACGCCGCCAATGTTCTGATCCTTACTCCGCTTCCAGGAACCAAACTCTACGCTCAAATGGAGCGCGAAGGCAGGATCCGGTCGAACGACTACCCAGAGGATTGGAAATACTACACTCTGACTTATCCGGTGGCCAGCTACACGCACCTTACCTGGGCGGAACTAGTGGAGGAGGTAAACCAGTTCAACGGTCGGTTTTACTCGTATGCGCAGATTCTTCGGCGGATGCTGCAACTCGCCCGGAAAACGCATAGTCCCCGAACGTTATCGGTCGTCCTGGTTGCGAACCTGAGCTACCGATCCAACCACCTTCTTGACAGGCGTATTTATGCGAGTCGGGTTTAGTCTCCCAAATTGGGAGATGCTCCATTTCGTTTGTCGGCGGCAAAACGGCGATTTCTCTGCAGTGAGCAGCCGATTTGTCCACATGCTTTTCCAGAGGTGCTGAGAAAACCTGCAAGAATGATCGATGGAACGCCCAAGATCCAGACGTTCGAAGCCGTCACTTCGGCCTTCCACAGAATACGACCCGAGGCGTGGCATTTCTGTTACGACGCCTATGAAACGTGGACGCTGAAGCCCAGGATTCACAATGAGCAGACAACGTGGTTCCGATGAATGCACTACCTGCAACAGGCGCCCGACGCCGGACGATTACGGACGCCTAGTCTGTGATTGTCCGAATAAGTTTTGGCAAAGCAAACCAAGCACAGCCGGACTGCCCGAGGATCGCGTACTGCTACAAAAACATGGCTGGCAGCTGATCGAGAGGCCAAATGATATCTATTGGGTTGGCCCGTATGCGCGGATCCTTTACCTGTACGAGGATGGCACATGGTTCTGTGACACAGCACCTGAGAAATGCACCACCCTCGACGAGTACCTTGCGCGGTATTCGGAGACAATGCGCGAAGCTTCCGGGCCGAGGTCGGAAGCCCCCGCAGAATGAGCCGTCTTGTATAGATGGATGAAGGACCAATATTTTGTGGTGTCTTTGCGCTTGGAGATTGGAATACGTTCCATATATGGTGTTGGTCTCGGCCTGCTTTTTACCAAAGCCAACACCTCAGTCCCCGCCGCGGCGACGATCACGACAAGAACAAAAAATGATTGGGATTGACGAGAATACACGGATGATATGGCCGAGTATTCTCCCATGGCCTGCTCATCGCCATCGCTTCCTTATCGACGTAACACGTAATCTCTCGTCTTCTGGTTTGGATCCCTGCGGGCTCTCGATATTCCTAAATCACACCAGCCATGAAATTGACTTCGCACGGTCGGTGTTTCTCCGCTTGGGCACCGCACGCCGCCAGAACGATGGGCGACAGCGTCATCACCGGGCAGTGCGCGAAGGCCAGCACCTTGTACACGGTACCGGCGCGAGTGACGGCAGCAAAGTGGGACGCGCCGTGAGCGCCCAGCACGATGAGGTTTGCCTGCTGGGCTCTGCCCTGGTAAAGCAGCTCCTCTATCGGATCACCGAGCGTCACTCTCGTCTGTATGCGGACTTTACACTTCAATCTGGCCGGAACCAGGGTGGGCAGCTCCGCCTCAATCTGGCGGATCGTCAGATCGGCCAGGACCGTGGCGCGCTCCTCCGGTGGGATGACCTGCTGTATCAGGCTGGCATTGTGCTGCGCCGCTAGTTCCGCGCCAATGTTTGCTACTACCTTGCTGACCTCTTGCTTGCTGACGTCACAGAGGATCTTTCTGGTGACAGGGTTGCGATAGGAACCCTCGACCACGTTGGGGCCGACGATGCAGACGGGCACATTGGCAATGCGGAGCACGGCCTCGGCCACCGATCCCACCAGCAGCTTGCCGACAGGGCCGGGAGAGTGAGCCCCCATGATGACACGATCGATCTTCCGCTCGCGCAGATAACTAATGATCTGGTCCGCGGCCAAGCCGGCCCGGACCACGATCCGGCAATGGATGCCTATATCGATGGCTCGTTGGGAGAGAAGTTCAAGACGGTGCTTCTGGGCAGTGGCGTCGTCACAATCAACAATCGCCGAGGCTTCCGATGCGGCTGCCTTCAAACCGTCATGCACGTAAAGAATAATGAGATTTGCGCCGAACTCGGAAGCCTGCGTAAGTGCAAGACTGAAGGCCTTTTCATTGGTGGGAGAGTCGGAAGCAAAGAGGATGGTGGAGGGTTTGCTCCAACCGGGCTTGAGGGCGACGGTCATGTCAGCCTCTTTAACGGGTAAGCGCTAGCATATCGCGAACATTGAACGATCAGTGAGCAATATTGAACAGCTTTTATGACACCCGAGCGGGAATATGCTTGAAGGTGCCCACCCCCTAGAGCGGCGGCAGCGATGCCAGATGATACGGCTAACACCCCTGAAGGAAGCACCCCTGACACGCTGCCGCCGCCGTCAAAACAAGCTTCGCCTGACGAGTTCATCAAGGCCGAGTCCGGCATTTCAAATTGAGCCAGAACCAAGTGTGCAATATTGGGCAGCCCGCGTCTCGCAGGCCGCCTCACCCTAATCTCAGTTCGCTGAAATGTTCGGTTGTAAGAGATTGCCCAAATGACAGGGAGATTGAGATGGAAGACGCTCGATGCAGGATCGCGGCGCTTGAGATGGATGATCCTCGCTGCGGCAAGGGCCTCCTCAGTGGCGTCGAGATTGAGATGGAAGACTCTCGCTGCAAGAGCCTGTTCTATGGCGTGGCGCTTGAGATGGATGACCCTCGCTGCAGGAGAGAGACGGTTGACATGGAAGACCCTCGCTGCAAGAGCCCGTACTTGATCTGGTGATTGAGACATCACATTGGTCACCGGTATTTGCACATCAATCCGGTCATGTCGTGACCAAGCTTCAGAAACGAATCTTGGTCACACGCCACCCGGTTTTGTTCTGACTGCGAGGTGGTCCACCCGCCAATGACGAAAACCCAGAGACGAGTGCCCTAGCTCAGAATGGGGCGCACTCTGAAATCGTGGCAGCGAAATGATAGGAACAGCTAGCCATGTGAGCGCCAGCAGCGTTGTCGTATCCTTGCCAGACAGCTCGACCGCAGAGCAGGTTCAGCCAATCGCGCCTAACGGCCTCACGAGCGATGAGGCGTCGAACTGTTGCGGCGAAGTGTGCAAAAGAGAGCATCATATTTGTCCACGCCGCTGTTAAATCGCTCACGGGAACTTGGTCAAGCGGCTCGCATTGCCAAGTGAACAGGTCCTGCCGATCAAAATGGGAGATGTGACCGCGCAGCCGAAGATCAACCGCCACACCGAGCAGTAAAACGAGACATCCTCTCACAACCCTATGGGCGTAGAAGCCCGCTTTCCTGGCAATCAAGGTGAGAATCCCGATGAAGTTATTTAAGACCATTCGGCTCGGCATCTTCGCGATGTCTGTAACATTCACAATCGGCGCCGCCCGCTTGCAAGCCGTTCAACAGCAGCAGGCGCCACCGCCGATGGAAGGGCAGCCGCCTTCCTCGACGTTAACGCCGGAACAGTTGCAACAGTTGGTCGCGCCGATCGCGCTGTACCCTGATGCGCTGGTGGCGCAAATTCTCGCAGCGTCAACATATCCGACGGAAATTGTAGAAGCGGAACGGTTCATTCAGCAGAATCCTGGTCTGCAAGGCGCGGCGCTGGGGGCCGAAGTAGACAAACAGGAGTGGGATCCAAGTGTGAAGGCTCTGACTCAATTCCCTTCAGTGCTTGCGGATTTGGATAAAAATCTCTCGTGGACGTCTGAGCTGGGCGATGTGAATTCCAACCAGCAGGCTGACGTGATGGGCGCCATTCAGTTCATGCGAGGTAAGGCCGAAGCGGCAGGAAACTTGAAAACGACGCCACAACAGAGCGTAACGAATCAAGGGCCTGAAGTCGTCATCCAGCCGGTGAATGCGGACACCGTGTACGTTCCAGACTATGATCCCGAGTTGGCCTATGGCTATCCGGTTGGGCTTTGGCCGGGATTCTACCCTTGGTGGGGCGTCGAGGATCCATATCTCTCTTTCGGAATCGGGTATGGCATGAGTCCATTCTTTGGGTATGGATGGGGCTGGAATGGCTGGGGCCTTGACTGGCGCCATCGAGGCCTGATGTATGGTGGCGGACGCTATGCGTTTCAAAGCCGCAGCTTCTATGATCGCAACGCATATTTTCGTGGCAATTATCGCGGCAACGCGTCGTACTCGCGAGGGGATCAAAGTTTGCGCGGTTATGGGGCGGCAGGCGGAAGAGGGAATGCCGGCTCGCGGCCAGGTGCCTTTGGGAACGTCAGCCACGGTGGCTTTGCACGACGCAGCTCCTCCCGCGGAATGTCGAGCATGGGTGGAGGAGGTATGCGAGGTGAAGGGGGCATGCGTGGTGGCGGTGGAGGCATGCGGGGCGGCGGTGGCGGTGGCGGACATCGCTAACTCAGGAGATGAATCACACAAGACGCGGCTCGAATTGGTACATGTGCACCAGAATGGAGAGAGGGATCATGTGGTTTAAGCGCAGTTCAAATGAAAGCCTTCGCGATGCTGCTGGCAGCGTGGCCACCTTCGCCTTTGTAGCGGCTTGTCTAGGACTTGGCTCCATTCCGGCTGCAGGGCAATCTACTCCACCACCACCTGTAGCATCCGGACATACATCGGCAAGCCATCGGTCCGCAGAAGTCCCGGCTGGGCAGCAGGCCTTTTCCTCTGCAACAGAAGCGAGCGAGACATTGGTCGCAGCTCTTAAGAACGACGATCAGCAATCGTTATTGAAGGTGCTGGGACCGGGCTCTGAAGAAATCCTCTCCTCGGGCGATGAGACCGAAGACAAACAAAACAAAGAACAGTTTGTGCAGAAGTATCAGCAGATGCACCGTTTGATCACCGAGCCGGATGGCACCACAACGCTGTACATTGGTGCGGAAAACTGGCCGACGCCCATTCCGCTCGTGCATAGAGCGAACACTTGGCACTTCGATACGGCGGCGGGCAAACAAGAGATCCTATACAGAAGAGTCGGCGACAACGAATTGACTGTGATCCAGGTATGCCACGAACTGGTAGACGCCGAGAAAGAATACGACGCACAACCGCATGACGGCGATTCAGAGAGGCAGTATGCACAGAGAATACTGAGCAATTCAGGGAAACAAAACGGTCTCTACTGGAAAGCGGGCCCCGGTGAAGCCAATAGCCCTCTCGGCCCTTTGGTGGCGTCGGCCGAGCGCGAGGGTTATGCGGAGGACGGAGATCAGAAATCTCAGCCGTTTCACGGCTACTACTTTCGAGTCCTGAAGGGACAAGAAGCGAATGCGCATGGTAAGGCAGAAAGCTATGTTGTGGACGGGAAGATGACGCGGGGGTTCGCCTTCCTCGCCTATCCTGCGGAATACCGCTCATCGGGAGTAATGACATTCCTTGTGGATCAAAACGGAATCGTCTATGAAAAGGATCTCGGCCGCAGAACCGCTGAGATCACAAAGTCGATCGTGGAATACGACCGAAATCCGACTTGGCGGAAGGCAGACTAGCTCGCTCAATTGAGTTGTTTTGACGCGCAATTAATCAATCCGTCGAGACAAGAGTCGTCGAATAATCAGTTGCAGACAACTATTTCGCGTCCCGAAGGTCCAGAGAATCGAAGAACTGTCAATCGAGCTGAGCACCTCATCAGGCTTGCCCCAGTGCCGGCCCAGGCCGGAATAAACGCGATGGCCTGAATATGCTTCTTCGCTTTTGGCATTGGTTAATGATACCCATTCACCGCTCAATGGCTCACTTGCTTCCGATTCTGGCTACCTGTGCGTCTTAACAAAGCGATGCAAGATAAACCTTCCTCAGCAGTTCATGCAATGCACATCTGCCGTTGTTACGATGCACTCACCAAGTCACTTTCATGACCCTCTACACCGGAGGCTTCAGCCGTTTCGTTACCGCCAACGATGAAGCCCGGCTGTCAGGACGTAACGGTCAATATTGCCCAGTAATCCTCGGACGGTTACGTGACACTAGCGATTGAAAGACACGCCACGGACCCAAGCTGCCGGATTTTCCGGCGTGCGCATTTAGTGATGCCGACAACACAGGGGAACGCATGACAAAAGCCGTGGACGTGAATCGGAAAGAATTGTGGAGAGAAATGAAATTTGTAAACGGACTAAGAATTGGACTGTGTCTTACTGTATTCGGCCTGCTCGCGATGCCCAGCGCGAAAGCTGACCAGTTCGACAGAAAGACCGTAGTCACTTTCAGCGGGCCCGTCGAAGTTCCAGGTGTAGGCGCGCAGACTTTGCCGCCAGGCACTTACATCTTCAAGGTCCTGGATTCACCCTCAGACCGTCACATCGTTCAGATTCTGAGCCAGGACGAAACCCATGTGTACACCACGATCCTCGCGATTCCCAACTATCGCTTGAAGGCTACCGACAAAACGGTTATCACTTTTCGCGAGCGGCCTGCTGGCGAGCCCGAGGCGCTGAAGGCATGGTTCTATCCGGGCCGTGAATGGGGCGACCAATTCGTCTACGAAAAGCCCAGGGCCATCATCCTTGCCAAGGAAACCAACGAAGTTGTCCTTTCGACCCCTTTGCCACTTAAAACCGCACCCGTCGAGGCATTGAAGGCGGCACCGGTTGAGGCAGTCAACCCGAATGGAGAAACGGTCGAGACAGCCACGGTAGTTGAAGCGCCTCCGGAAGAAGTTGCATCGGCGCCTGAAGTAACGTCTCTTCCTAAGACAGCTAGCTATCTTCCTCTGATTGGTCTACTCGGGCTGCTAACACTGGGCAGTGGACTTGTGGTTACGGGCGTCCTGAAACGCTCTGCTTAAGTCGACTGAAGAGGTCGATGACTCGACCTTCAGGCTGGAACGATGTGTTAAGGGTGACGATATCAGAGTATCGCTTCCCTTACCCACGAGACGTACGGCGTTGAACGGAATGACTCATGTGACTGAATCTGCACTCGGGTACATTGCTCTTTTTGCCATGGCCCTGACACGATTTGTCGCTATCCCACAGGTACCTCCACCGTCCCCGAGCGGGTCGGACGACGAGTATACCCTCCGACTGAACGCCAACATGGTGATCCTGAGCGCAACGGTCCTGAACAACCACAATGCGCTTGTCTCAGGGTTAAGCAAGGACGATTTTCGGATCTATGAGGGCGGCGTACTTCAAAACATCACGAATTTTAGCCACGAAGACACTCCCATTACCGCAGGTATTCTCGTCGATAACAGCGGAAGCATGGGGCCGAAGCGGGACGACGTAATCGCAGCGGCATTGGCATTCGCCAGTTCCAGCAATTCGCAGGACCAGATGTTCGTCGTCAATTTCAATGATCGGGTGTTCCTTGGGCTCCCGCCGGACCTCCCCTTTACCGAACGGCGGGAACAGCTGCAAAGAGCCCTCTTCGGGATCACAGCGATCGGTCAGACAGCGCTGTACGACGGGATTGTCGTCGGCCTCGATCATCTCAAGCAGGGCAACCGCGACAAGAAAGTTCTAATTCTTATCAGCGACGGCGGTGACACCGCGAGTAAGCACAGCCTAAGGCAGGTCGTTGACTTGGCCAAGCAGTCTGCCGCAATCATCTACACAATTGGCATCTTCGATGAACAGGATGACGATAGAAACCCTGCTGTGTTGAAGCGGTTTGCTAAAGAAACAGGCGGTGAGGCTTTCTTTCCGCAATCCTCCCGAGATGTCGCCGGGATCTGTCAGGGCATAGCTCGCGATATCAGGAACCAGTACACTCTGGCATACATCCCAACGATCGAAGCGCAGGACGGAAAATACCGGACCATTGCGGTAAAGGCAAGCTCGCGCGGCCGTGGACGCTTGTCAGTCCGCACCCGAGCCGGGTATTTGGTGCCACTGACATCGCCGGCGACTCCAGCGAAAGCCACTCAACCATGAGGCCGACAACGGAGAACCGGATTATCGGACCGCGAAGCCGGTTGTTCCTTTACTGGACGCAGAGGTCTCTTATCACTGTTGGCGCTCTCGCGGTCTCCTACGTCGTAATCACACTTCTGTATGCAAAGTTCTACCAGGAAGCAGCCGGTCATTCTCTGGACAGGCAGATATCTACTGAAGTGCGGCTCGGTGCGAGCCAGCCTCGAACCGTGGCAAAAGAAGGCGATCTACTGGGCCGCATTGAGATTCCAAGGCTCGGATTGACGGTGGCAGTTCTCGAGGGAACAACATCACGAACTCTGCGACTTGGGGTTGGACACATTCGAGGTACTGCTCCCCCTGGAAACCCGGGAAACATCGGAATCGCAGGGCATCGCGATACGTTCTTCCGTGGTTTGAAGGATATTCGCACAGGAGACAAGATTCAGCTTCAGACCCCGACCGGGCTTTCGCACTACGAAGTCGATTGGGTGCAGATCGTTGCTCCCAGCGACACCGCAATCCTGTCCCCCTCGACCGGATCGGCCATCACTCTTGTAACGTGCTACCCATTTCACTTTATCGGCGCAGCTCCGGAAAGATTTGCGGTACACGCGAAAGAGATAGTTGCAGAATAAAAGATACGCAACAAGTGCCGCCAACCGGCTTCCTTCGCAGCGGATTCTAAGGGCCGCACTGCACATCGCCGATACGCTGAGAAACCCCGTCGTCGTAAAAGCAGGAGCGAAGCATGGCCCGAGCTTTGACTGCCACCAAGCCTTGATCTCACCTTGATAGTGGAGGCAGAAGACTCGCCAATTGTTATTCCGGAATCGCTCCGGCGATAACCGCAAGCGCCGGTGCTTTCGGCTCCAAGCAGCTCCAAAAAGATACAGGGGGATTATCAGGGCACTTGACCGTCAGACTGCTTTGCGCGCAACCGCCGATCTGCTTCTCAGACGGGTACAGTGGCTGCCCGAATGTGCTTCTTCGCGATCTCCTCGATCTCCGGCTCGGTCAGCGCTGAAAGATCCGCCGTTTCGGTGGCGATAATGCGCTGAAACGTCTCAGGATGATGCGCCTTCAAATACTCACTCAGAAAATTTACTGCGCTGCTCTTGCCCGTTGCATGACCAATGAGGATGATCGATTCCGCATGGAAAAGATCCGTTGCAATCTCTTCGTAGTACGATTCTTCCTCTGGAACCTGATCACCCTTGAAATGGGCTTCCTTCCGATGGATCAGATGATGTTGGAATCCAAATGGATCATACGGCTTGACGGTGACTTCGCCTTCAGGCCGGCTGCCGCCGAGATCTCTTCGACTTCGAGATTATGGGTGCTGGGACGCTTGAAGAACCCCCTCTGGGATCCCACTACAAACGCAAACTCGTCGTTTCCGTGCGGCTGGACCTCGCCAATCTGTCCGATGAGGTCAACTACAGAGCTCCAACTCAGATTGCGCGGCAGTTTGCCGCCGACGAGGCTGTCAAGAAGGTCTTCATGGCCTTTACGAATATGATCATTCATCCAAAGAGGGTTTCACCCGACAAGGACAAATGCTGTTCCAGTTTGCTCATCCATCCGGATGCTCGCCAGGGAATGGTCCCCTTGAATTTCTTAGCTCGGTGCACATGGATTTCGCAGATAGTTTGCGATGGCAAAGCAAAATAAGCCACAGGCCCCGTGAAAGAAGGATCTGCGGCTCATTCGCCCAGGAGCACATTTGCAATCGAACTACTTTAGCAAATGGTTGAATTGCACTCAGACGGCCGCCAGTTCTTCGACCCAGTATCCTTCGCGATTGTAGTGCCCGTACAGGCTGGTTTCGTAATCCCGGGTGAGCAGGGACTCGTCGTTAAATTCCGGTGCGGCCTTGATCGCCTCGCGAGACAGGCCGATCGAAACCTCCCCCGCTTCCCAGCTCACATTCTTGATCCACCTTGGCGAAACCAGAACCTTTTTCCCAGGCCACCAGTTCTTTGTTGCCACAACAAGGTAGCGAATTGCCCAAGTCTCGTCATCGACGATGAAGTCATCGACATGGCCGATCTCTCCGTCAAGCGCAGCGAAATGATAGCCCGTTACCTCGTGGGTGCTGCGAAGATGGCGGTCCCACCCCATTGCTTCAGAAGCGGCCAAGCCCCACCTGCTGCGATCCCGTAGGATGTACGGATTGCCTCCCCACATGTACGGGCCGCCCCAATAGTTAGGGTATCCATAGTATCCGTTGTATAGGCCCTCATACTGGCGGGAAACCGGCTCGTCCATATCAATCGAGGGGCTATCTTCGATCTGCTTCCTCTTTAACAGAACAAACACCTTCTCTTCCACAGTATTGACACCGTCAAGCGAATAAGGAGAGATCAGGACCTGTCTGCCGGTGAGCCAGGTTCCTGAATTTGCGACGAGGTAACGAATCGCCCAATACTGGTCGTCGAAGAAGAACTCGCTGGCCGATCCTATGTCCCCATCGAGGCTCGCGAGTGAGTATCCATTTAGCGCCTTTGCTTTGATTAACATTGCGTTTCCCTTCGTATGTGCTGGTTCGATGAGTTGTCTCTGGCTGCCTGCGCATGCCGCGCCGCGAAAGAGCAGGCCTCACAATGTCCCCGTGAAGTTCTACGCCGTCGCAGCGCAGGCTGGCCGGTTCTCAGACGAGAACGGCCTGGCCATAAACCGCGTAATGGCTCTGTTCCGTTCCGTGAATGATGTCCTTGGCTTTCTCCACCTCTTCAGGTGTTCCGTGGACGATAAGCACGTACTTGTCGGTCTTCAAGGCGACATCGTACTTCAGTACGCTGTCCTTGGGAATGCCGATACTTACCAGGCCCGCGCCAATTGCGCTCACGCCGCCGAGAACAACTGCGCCTTCGAGGGCGGCTACGATCCAGGCTACGATTGGACCGGCGGCAAGAATAGGTCCGAGTCCCGGTATGAAAAACAGACCAGATCCGAACAGCAACCCCCAGAACCCGCCCCAGAATGCTCCCACCCCGCCCCAATGTTTCATGCGATCGCCAGCAGTGTAATAGCCAACCACATGTTCCTCCGTGTGCGTATCCCGCCCCACAATCGACAGGCTCTTCATATTGACTCCGGCCTCCTGCAGTTCCTTGATGGCCTTTTCCGCCTGCTCGTGCGTTTCATAAATTGCCGCTACAGAGTTTTTCGAGTTCATTTGGATCTCCATTTTTGATGGTTGACGTAATTTTGGTTGGTGGATTTCTTCCCGGTCAACTCAGGCAACGACTGCCTTGAGCACCGCGCTCTTCGAAGCGATGCAATCCAGAAGGTCGTTCCATGATTTGGCGAACGATGCGACTCCTTCCCCGAGCAACTGGACAGCGACAGCGTCCGTGTCAATACCAGCTATTTCAAATTCAGTGAAGATGTTGTCGCGATTCTCGGACGGAGCTTCGCCGAATTCCAGATGAGCAGCAAGCGCGTTCAGGGTTGCCTCAGGCATCGTGTTGATAGTGGATGGCAAGGCGAGAGCCTGGACGTACAGGATGCTCGAGGCGTTGGGATCCTTGGTTCCTGTGCTCGCCCAAAGAAGGCGCTGGGGGCGGGCTCCAGCGTTCTGGATGCGTAGCCACCGCGGCGAATCCAGTAGCGTGCGATACATTTCGTAAGCATCCTTGGCGATGGCGATGCCAAGCTGGTTGCGCAGAATTTCCGGCACCTTCTGTGCGACAGCTACGTCCCAACGGCTGACGAAGAGTGACGCCACGGAACCAACATCGGGATTGAGCCCGGCAGCTATGCGCCGCTCGACGCCGCGCATATAAGCTTCTGCGGCGGCGACATATTGCTTGCCCGAGAACAGCAGGGTTACATTCACGGGGATGCCAGCGAAGATTGCCTCCTCGATGGCTGGCAGCCCCGCGGTGGTGCCGGGAATCTTAATGAAAAGATTGGGCCGCGCCGCGCGATTGTGGAGAGCTTTGGCTGCGGCGACCGTTCCGGTCGTGTTATTGGCCAGCATGGGCGATACCTCCAGAGAGACCCAGCCATCCACACCGTCAGTTCGGTCGTATGTGGGCCGGAAAAGATCGGCCGCTTGTCTCAGGTCCTCGAGAGCCAACTCGAAGAACAGCACCTCGCCTAACTTGCCTTCATCCGACTTCCGGCGAATAACATCGTCGTAGTCATTGCTGTTCTTGATGGCGTGATCGAAGATGGTTGGGTTCGAAGTGAGACCCGTTACAGAGAGTTCTCGAATATAGCCCAGCAGCGTACCGCTGGCGAGCAAACCATGTGTGATGTTATCGATCCAGATACTCTGACCAATTTCATGCAATTTCTCGGTCGTTCGATTCATTTCATTCCTCTTCCCAACACTGTTAAGCAGCACGGGTTGTTTGCGCTCTTTCCACGTTCAACTGGCGGCGGTGATCCAGGCTTTCGCCTGCGGTGCCTCTGAAGGAGGAAACAACTTCGCCAGGCAAGGCATCAGAAAGCTGAAGATACGGATCATTTGCACAATCCAGTCAACGTCGGTGACCACCGCTATCCGTTCCCAGCGATTGAGGTGTTCCACCCCAATCTTTAGGTCCTCCCAGATCGCGCCTGGATCGTAGCCGGTGAAGTTCGCGGAGGTCTCATAGAAGAGCCGGATCTTATCGTGCCCCTTGAGCGCTTTGAGAATTGCAGGAACAAAAACTCCCTCGTAATCCTCTTTTGTGACCTGACCCCCGCAGGAGATCGCTACAACATTGTCGGGAAAGTTCTTCAGTATCTCGATCATGGACTATCCTCCGTTACGTGCCTTCTTAAGTAACAACTTCCTCGCCGATGCCGAACATAATCTCGCCTCACCCACGCGGGCTGAGGAAGTTCAACTCCCTCGATCCACAGTCGACCATTCCATTTAATTGGAGTCGGACTGCGGTTAGTTGAATGAGCACTTTCAACATTCAACCTCGTGCATTTCGAGCGCCCGCACTTTCTCGACCCTGCGCTGGTGTCGAATGGCACCGCTGAAGCGGGCCTTCAAAAAAGTTTGAATCAATTCCCATGCCAACGCCGGCCCAATTACTTGACCGCCGAGCGAAAAAACGTTCATGTCGTCGTTTTCAACGCCCTGATGAGCGGAGAAAACATCGTGGATGAGCCCAGCGCGTACACCAGCAATCTTGTTAGCGCAGATCGATGCCCCCACACCGCTGCCGCAGAGCGCAATTCCGCGATCGACTGTGCCGGCGGCAACGGCTCTGGCCAGTGGGATCACGTAGTCTGGATAATCGTCTCCGGGGCTCGAATGAAGCGCGCCAAAGTCGACAACCTCATGGGTAGCATCGCGCAGCAAAGTCGCGATCTGCTCTTTCAGAACGAACCCTCCATGGTCTGAGGCAATTCCGACGCGCATGTTGTTCCCTCCTTGTTTTTGTCAAGTACGCGATGAGCCTGCCGGCAGACGTTCTCAGAAGTGAAGCCGTAGTGCTCCATTACCACAGGTCCGGGCGCCGACGAGCCAAAGGTATCTATTCCAATAACGGCGATCCGGGGGCCTACAAAGGATTGCCAACCTACCGGGGATCCAGCCTCTATCACCAGGATTGGCGCATCCGTAGGCAGAATTCTTTCTCGGTAATCGTCAGACTGTGCTGCGAACAGGTTCGTGCTTGGCATGCTCACAACTCTCGCGTGAACACCCCTTGCGGCGAGCCGCTCGCGACCTTCGAGCGCCAGATGGACTTCCGACCCTGTAGCGATGAGCACGATGTCTGGCGGCTCACTTGTCGGAGAATCCGCCAGGATATAGCCGCCTAACGGAACTCCGTCCGGAATGGTGGGATAGGAATTCAGGTCGAGCACGGGAAGACTTTGCCGTGTGAGCACCAATGCGACAGGGCCATGCTTTCTGCCGATCGCAACTCGCCACGCGGCGACTGTCTCATTGGCATCCGCTGGCCGCAAGACAACCATGCCTGGAATCGATCGCAATCCTACAAGTTGTTCCACTGGTTGATGAGTAGGGCCGTCCTCGCCCATGCCAATGCTGTCGTGCGTAAAGATATAAATGACCGGGAGAGAGTTCATAGCAGCGAGGCGCATTGGAGGCCGCATGTAATCGCAAAAGACAAAGAACGTGCCTCCATATGGAATCAAACCGCTGTGCAATGCCATTCCATTAAGAATGGCCCCCATCGCATTTTCGCGAATACCGAAATGCATATTGCGCCCAGCCCAGTCCTCCGGTTCGAAGTTGCCGGTCCCGTCAATATTTGTATGGGTACTTGGAGCGAGGTCTGCGGAGCCTCCCATCATCTCCGGTAAACGTGTGCCAAGGATCTCGATCACTTTGCCCGAAGCGACGCGAGTGGCCATTGGTCCATCCGCTGGAGTAAACGCCGGCAGTCGGATGTCCCAATCTTTAGGCAGGTCCCTGTCGATCACTCTGTTGAACTCAGCAGCAAGGGTCACGTGATCTTGCGCGAAGGCCTTGAATCGCGACTCCCACTCCACTTGCGCAGCGCTTCCCCGGGTGACTGCTTTACGGAAATGCTCTAGCGCCTCGTCGGGGATGTGGAAGGAAGGCGAAACGGGCCAGTCCATCGCTTCTTTGGTAAGCCGCACCTCTTCGACGCCAAGAGCTTCTCCGTGGGCGGCGGCAGTGTCCTGCTTATGAGGGCTGCCAAAGCCAATGTGTGTGCGGACATCAATTAACGACGGGCGGTTTGTTTCCCCTCGGGCGTTCTCGAGTGCCAGCGCAATAGTCTCTACGTCGTTGCTCTGTTCCACTCGTTGCACATGCCAACCGAAGGCAGCGAACCGAGCCATTCGATCCTCGGTGAATGTCAACTCTGTGCTTCCCTCGATCGTGATGTGGTTATCTGCGTAAAGAACGATGAGTTTTCCAAGATGTTGGTGGCCCGCTATCGATCCAGACTCCGATGAGATGCCTTCCTCAAGATCGCCATCACTTACAAGCACATACGTGTAATGGTCTACGATCTGGTGTCCGGGCCGATTGAATCGCGCCGCGAGCGCCGCTTCGGCAATGGCCATGCCCACGCCGTTCGCGAGGCCTTGGCCCAAAGGACCTGTTGTAGCCTCGACGCCCGGTGTCCTGCCATACTCCGGATGACCCGGTGTGCGGCTACCCCACTGGCGAAACCTCTTCAATTCCTCAAGAGACAGGTCGAAGCCGGTGACATGAAGCAGAGCATAGAGCAACGCGCACCCATGACCGGCCGACAAAATGAACCGGTCGCGGTCTGGCCAGTGGGGATTCCGAGGGTTGAACTTGAGCGACTTATCCCATAGTGCATACGCCATGGCTGCCGATCCCATTGGCAGCCCAGGATGGCCTGAGTTTGCCTTCTGCACCATGTCCACCGCAAGAAAACGGAGCGTGTTGATGCACAACTCATCCAAGGCAGGTGGAGCAGCTGTTGCTGCAAGGATTGCAGATGGCGCCATGGCTGGTTTTGCCTTTCATTACTGAAATGGGTGAATTTCACTCGTGAACTCTCGACTCACTGATGAGTCAGGGAATAGCCAAGCTACATCTTGAGTCCTACATCGCTGCATTCCGGGTGCTTGCACTTGCACGGTGTCGCTGGACTCTTAGTTTCGTCTGCACATTCCGTGCTGCAATGCTTCTTGCCGATGGCGGGCTGACAATTGCAGCCAGGATGTTCGCACTTTTGCTTGGTCGTCATAAATGCTCCTAATAACCGAACATGCCCTCGGTCACTTGAGGGCTCTGTTGTTTAGAACATGATTCGCATTCTCATCCCGAGCAATGGGGTGGTATAGGCTTTGCTTGCATATGTGGGGTGGTTTGAAATCTCCAGGTCCGGGCCAAGGTCAACACTCTTCGTCAAGCGAAGCCGATAAAACGTCTCCATCACGCTCTCGTGGTGTTTAGCACCTAAGCTCGGTTCGGAGTGAATGAATGAAATACCGAACATATCTCCGCGCCTTCCAAAAGGCTTCACCTGGTCCAGGCCTAGTTCTTCCACTTGCTTGATCGCGGTTCCTGTATTCGATGCAAAGCCAAGTCTCCCAAAGGGCGTCCAACCATTGCGCAATTCGTGCTCAAAGCCGATGCCCCCGCCCACGCCGCTGCCAAGAGTCGCAGTGTCATCACGCCAGAAGTTCATGCGATAGTCCCTGAACTGCTTTCCAGGTAAACCGCCTAGCCAGCCGAATTCGATGGACTCCATATACTTGCGATCTGCCAGGGTCTTGAGGTCTCCTTGCGGTGAGCCTTCGGTATCGACGACCAGAGCATGAATGTAAACATGTTGCGTGGCCTCAAGTTCCACCGCCGCTCCGCCGGCGTATGTTCCATCGGAGGCAAACGTCAGATTGCCGTCGCTTCCCCCATTCAGGAACTGTGCGCGTTCGTCATTGTTGAACATGCTCAGACTGATGTATTCGTTTGGATGGATCTTGCCGATGTAGAGCGACAGCCTCTCATCGAACAAATCCTGGCGCCAGTAGAGGATGTTCACCATAATCGGCTCTTGCGGGCCTTCTCCCTCCAGGCAGTTCAGGGTTAGGGCCGACCCGAGACTATCGCTGAGGTTGAACTGCTGGCTGATGCCAATATTGGTTCCCGATCTCACCAGAAGGCTGATCGTCCCAGCATTGCTTTCACGGTCGTAAACCTTCCAGGCTGCCGTGAAATCAGCCCGGCCGCTGGTTTGATCGCGCCGCACGCCATCCGGCGCGACTGACGCGTATTGGTTCACGAAGGTGTACGTCGCGCCGATTTTCAGTTTCGCGGACTCGTTGATATGAAGCGTCAGCCGTTCAAATGGCTTCATAATTGCACCAAATGGATCGGTCTTGAGAATCGGGTCCGCTGGCACTTTCGACAACGCCAGAGCGTCCCGGTCGAGTTCCTGGCGAAGATCGTCGGGTTCCTGCATCAGGCTTGAATAGGTTGCAGCTTCCTCTGGCTGCGTGCTCTGTTGGGCAGAGCCAGAATTGGCGTTCTCGTTCTGACCGACAGAAGTGAGGCCAAATGCGACAAATACCAAGAACGGCAGTGTACTCATTGCAAATCCCCTAGGTCCGAATCGCTCTTTAGTTCTTGGCCGCTTTGCGAACGATAGCCACGGAGCATCACGCTCGACGAGCTACCGACTCCGCCACGCTGCCCAGCAAGAAGTCATGAATGCTCCTTTGCCCATGCGAACCGACCGCTATCAGATCGGCATCCCATTCGGCTGCCTGACCGAGAATTGTGTTTGCTACGTCTCCAATCCGTACGCCAGTTTGTGCCGTGAATCCGTCTTTACGCAGTTCGGCCGCAATCCGCTCAACCAATGCACAAGCAGGCTGCTTGTCATCCTCCAACTCAGGAGCATAACCCTGAGCCATCTCAGGCGGAGGCACAGTGTCAACCGGTTGCAGCACGTGCAAAACGAGGATCTCAGTATTCTCGTGCCGGATCCCGACAACCACGGCACGAAGCAGATCTTCAGCAAACCCAGAATCGTCAACTGCCATTAGGACTCTCATGACTGCTCTTCCTTCACGCGCAATAGGCCGTTAGGCCAGCGCCGGTAAACGTCAGGAGAAGGGCCGTGTCAGAACCTGCTCGTATGACTCGCGCCCTGGTCTGCGCACTTCACGCCGCAGACTTGAATCTACGCGGCGGTTCTTGTTGCGACGGAATCCGGTGTCCGGAGGAGGTCATCGAAGATCGTGCGGTATTGGATCATTGCGGTGCGCTGCTCTTCAGTGGTGGCTTCGACCTGACCGATACGGACAGCGATCGAGTGAGCGCGGCGGTAGTCTTCCATAACGTGGGGATAGCGAACAGACACATCCGCTGCGCGCTGTTCAAAGTCGGCCCTGGGATAGCCGCGAGCCTCAAGGAGCGCGGCTATCAGGTCGTCGGCTTCGGTGACCGCGGCCGCAGGGTGGTCGACGAAGCGGGATTGCACGGTTTGCCACTCGGCTACGAATCGCTCCCGGTTGGCGGCCCCGAGTTCACGGATCTTCAGTGCGTCCACGCGGGTTTCACGATCGGCCAGCTTTGCTTCGGCCTTGCGCGAAGAGCCATGCTCCACGACAGCACGGTCGTACTCCGATCCGAAACGATTGCGGAAGGCACGAGTACGGGTTCCGCGCCGATGAACGAACCCTACGACTGCAACGAAAACAAGAAAGATAAGGACAACCACGGCAGTGATGAGCTGGGTATTCGTGAAGTGATAGAACATGGTGTTCTCCTGGAAGGCAAAGGGTGAATGAGGGCTTCGCGGGCGGAGAAGGAACATCCGCAGAATCCATCATGGACGGCCTTGCGCGTGAACGCTGGCCAGAATTGCTCACCGTGTGGAGATGACATGCCGGTAAGACGAACCTCGGTAGATGCGACGCCTTCCCTCGTTGCAGCGTGAAAAGCTACCGTACAAACCGCGATAATCCGCCGGGTTGTGCCGCTACCTCTTGAATACCTCTCGATGGCGCGTGGATCGCGAACCTGGCAGGTGATTTCCCCGCACGTCGCATGGGATTCCTATACGGAGAGCAAAACTGACCAGAATGTTCGTGGAATGGGAGGCATGGTGATAACAGGAGAGATCAAGATGACACAACAAGTCGAGAACGAAGAAGCAAAGAAACTGAAAGACAAGACGGACTCGGACGAGGCAACAGAAAAGAGAATCAACCATTTGGCTAAGGAAGCTGCGGAGAAAGCATCGAAAACGGAACAGCGTTACGACAAGGATCACTCGATCTTTTCAAAGTAACCGGCCTGCTCGACCTTCTTTCTCGAATCGATGCCCATGCGTACTGAACGCTTCATGCTCCGGTACCGCAGAGGTGGTGGTGTGTCACTTGTGTACCGTACGCGACCGCCGCATCCCATCCTGCCAGCACACGCTCCAGAAGCGCAGGCCTGTCTTGCTCTGCCAATTTGGCTGATGCCTGAGATCAGGCCGAATGCCAGCTTCGATACTGACATGTCTGCACGGTGGAACAGCAGCTCAGGATTGGCAGAAGGCAGAGCGGGAATTTGCGAGATGGGACCGATGGCCGGTCGAAGCCAGAGGCCGCAACTGGCGATTCTGACCCGAATCCAAGATTGAACCCAAGCTCGAAGTCGAAGACAAGCCACAGCCTGACGTGCCGCCACAGCTGGTCAAGCGCGTCCATGAACTCTACGAGGAGCTAGGGCGGGAGGACGTTCAAGCAGTTCAGGATTGGGAGAAAACGCATCTGGAACTTGAGGAACATGAAACTCACAAATAATCAGACACGAGCCACGAGGCGGCCATGACCGACAAATTGAAGATAAAAATCAATCCAACGGATTTTCGTGTGCCTCCAGACAAGAAGATCGACCTCGGCAAGTGGCCGACGGTTGTCGATCCCTATGCGAATTCGACGAAGAAGTATAAGGAACTCCTGCAAGAACACATGGAGAAGCTGAGCTCACTACAGCAGCTTCACTACGCATCGCATCGGTATACTTTGCTGCTGATCCTTCAAGGAATGGATGGCGCCGGCAAAGACGGCGCCATTCGTCACGTGATGTCTGGAGTTAATCCTGAAGGTTGCGAGGTCTTCATTTTCAAGCAACCCAGCGCCGAAGAGCTTGAACATGATTTCCTCTGGCGCACCACGTGTCGGCTTCCGGAGCGCGGCCGGATCGGCATCTTCAACCGGTCTTATTACGAGGAAGTGCTCGTCATTCGCGTGCATCCGGAGATTCTTCGCAGCCAAGGGCTTCCCGAGGAACTGCGCGACGAGAAGGATATTTGGAAACAAAGGTATGACTCCATCGCGGACATGGAGAAACACCTTTATCGCAATGGGACGCAAATTGTGAAGATATTCCTCCACCTCTCCAAGGAAGAGCAACGGAAGCGATTCCTAGCGCGCATCGATGAGCCAGACAAGAACTGGAAGTTCAGCACCTCTGACATTCACGAGCGGAAATACTGGGATCACTACATGAAGGCATACGAGGAGTGCCTTCAGGCTACAACTTCGCATCATGCGCCGTGGTACGTCGTACCCGCCGACGATAAGGAGAACGCGCGGCTCATCGTCTCCCAGATCGTTCTTGATGCGCTGGGGAGGCTCAAGATGGCGTATCCAAGAACCACCGAAAAACGCCGTCTCGAATTGCAGTCGATCAAAAAGCTGCTGGCGAAATGACGCCGGAGATTCAACGCAAGCAGACCCAAGAAGACCGATGTCAGCCCCCACCGCGCTGTTACCAGTCGCGGAGAAATGGAAAGGAACATTCAATATGTCCACCACCGAACTCCCCGTCAGCGTTGAGAAGGACGATACTGCTCAACCCTTCAGCAAGAACTTCGATCAGTTTGGCAATTCATCCGGGTTCATCTTCGACGTGAGCCTGTCGACCGCGGTTGCGGCCGATGGCAAGAATGAAGAGAGAACCCCAAAGCCCAAGGGGCCACTCTCGCCCGAGATGCTCGACAAAATGAATCGCTACTGGCGCGCTGCGAATTATCTTTGCATCGGTCAGATCTACCTCTTTGACAATCCCCTCCTTCGCTCACCACTCAAGGCAGAGCAGATCAAACCCAGATTGCTTGGTCACTGGGGAACCTCGCCAGGCCAGAACTTCATCTACATTCATCTGAACCGGCTCATCAAAGAGCATGATGCCGACATCATCTACATTTCAGGTCCGGGGCACGGAGGTCCTTCTCTGAATGCCTGCTCCTATCTGGAGGGCACCTACACCGAGGTTCACCCTGAAATCACACACGATGAAGACGGCCTGCGGCTTATGTTCCGCAAGTTCTCGACGCCGGGCGGCGTGCCCAGCCACTGCGGGCCGCACGTCCCGAATTCGATGCACGAAGGCGGAGAGCTTGGCTATTCGCTGGTTCATGCATTCGGCGCGGCCTTCGACAACCCGGACTTGATTGTTGCCTGCGTCATCGGAGATGGCGAATCCGAGACTTGTCCGCTCGAAGGAAGCTGGAAGTCGGTCAACTTCGTCAATCCGGTGCGAGACGGTGCTGTCCTGCCGATTCTTCATCTCAATGGGTACAAGATCTCCGGGCCAACCGCCCAGGGACGCACCAGCGACGCAGACTTGAATGCCCTCTATGTGGGTCGCGGATACAAGCCCTACTTTGTTGAGGGTGACGATCCCGAAGTCGTGCATCAACTCCTCGCTCAAACGCTTGAGGATTGCTATGCCGAGATTCGGGGAATTCAACAGGAGTCGCGCAAGAACGGCTTCAAAATGCAGCCCGTCTGGCCCATGATCATATTCCGCACGCCCAAGGGATGGACCTGCCCGAAGGAAGTGGATGGAATCCCGATTGAAGGCACATTCCGCGCGCACCAGGTCCCGCTGGCAACAGTTCGTGAGAATCCAGAGCATCTCAAGATCCTTGAAGCTTGGATGAAGCGTTACAAAGCCGAAGAACTTTTCGACCAAGACGGCAAGTTCATCGACGAACTCGCGGCTCTCTCGCCCGTAGGCAACCGGCGCATGGGCGGCAACCCACATGTCAATGGCGGACGTGAGTTAATCACTCTCGCGCTGCCCGACTTCACAGATTATGCGCTTGAAATCCCCGGCCCCGGTCAGGTTCTGGCCGAGGCTCCGCGCAAGCTGGGAGATTTCTTCCGCGACATCTTCAGAACGAATCTGGGGAACTTCCGTATGTTCTGCCCCGATGAATCGAGTTCTAATCGCCTGAACTCCATATTCGAGGCAACGAAGCGATGCTCTATGGCCGAAATTGTCTCGATCGACGATGAACTGGGTCCGGACGGTCGCGTTATGGAAGTGCTGAGCGAGCACCTCTGCCAGGGCTGGCTTGAAGGCTACCTGCTCACCGGCCGCCATGGCATGTGGTCCTCCTATGAAGCCTTCGCGCAGGTTGTCGACTCGATGACCACCCAACATGCCAAGTGGCTCGAGCAATGCCGCGAGTATCCTTGGCGCAGGCCGCTCGCGTCTCTCAATGTTCTGCTTACAAGTCATGCGTGGCGCAACGACCACAATGGATTCAGTCACCAGGCGACCGGGTACGTGGACAATGCGTTGGCGCGCAGGAGTGAAGTGATCCGCGTGTACTATCCACCTGACTCCAATTGTCTTCTCAGTGTCTTCGATCATTGCCTGCGCAGCCGCAATTATGTGAACGTCGTCACCTGCGGCAAACAGCCGCAGCTTCAGTGGCTGAACATGGATGAGGCGCTCGAGCATTGCTCGCGCGGCGCTTCCACCTGGAAATTTGCAACCAACGATGAAGGCGGGGAGCCGGATGTCGTGCTGGCCTGCGCAGGGGATGTACCAACGATCGAGACCTGCGCGGCCTCATGGCTGCTACAGAAACATGTGCCGGGCATCAAGGTGCGAGTTGCCAACGTTGTCGACTTGATGACTCTGATGTTTCCCGACAAGCATACACACGGAATGGACGAAATGTCGTTCAACGCGCTCTTTACCCAGACGGCACCGGTGATCTTCGCCTTCCACAACAATCGCTGGCTCATTCATACCCTTGTTCACGGGCGCTCCAATGAAGGCCGCTTCCATGTGCACGGCTATATGGACCGCGGTACGACCACAACGCCATTCGACATGGTGGTTCTCAACGAAATGAGCCGCTTCCACCTTGCGCTCGACGCATTGAAACACATCCCTCGCCTCCGTTTGCAGGCCGAGCATGCCATTACCTTCTTCAACCAGGAACTGCAGCGCCACCACGACTATATCCGTGAACACCTGGAGGATATGCCGGAGATCAGGAACTGGCAGTGGACGAAGGACTTCAGCGATGCGACCGCGCCGGCTCCGCTTGCCAAGGGGCATCCGCAGAAGGCAATGTTTACCGACAGTTAATCAGCAGCCGACCAAAATCGAGGCAAAGGCCGCTATCGCAAAAGGTTTGCGATAGCGGCCTTCGTTTCCTGAACTCCAGCACGGGGAGGGGATATTGAACGATCCGAAGGCACCATCTGATTGGTTTAAGGTTGATGAAGTTGATGCGCTGGTTGAGTTGGCGCTCAATCTTCACTGGTCCGGGAACCATGCTGCGGACGAGTTGTGGGAAACGCCCGACAGCGAGCTCAGCGTATCGTCCCCCGGCATCCTAATGCACTCGTGCCGCTCGAAGCGGGCCAAATTGTTTGGCAACGCTAGCGATCTACACCGTTGCTTCAGGCGCGTCTGCGACAGCACCTGCCAGGATTTGTTCCGGCAAATCAAGGCGCGCCACACCAATCCGATTGTCCGCCATGCCGTAGTAAACGTCGAAACGATCTGGAGTGCCAAGATCGTTGCGCCGGTCGATGCCCGTTGGGAAAACAACATTGGCAACGGTCCCATCGCGCTCCTCGGGAAGCAACGGCGCCAGCACCGGCTGAACCGAACGATAACGGATCAATCGCGGATGCTGCTTTGAGAGCACCATCACTCCGGCCGAGTAGCACAGAGGAGGGCGAACACCACTTGGACCCGGCAGTTCGCTCACGCCGTGGTAAACGATCAACCAGCCATGTTTCGTTAGAATCGGCGGAGTTCCTGCACCGATTTTGAGTCGCTCCCAGGGCGACACAGGAGTCGCCAATCGGTGATGCGAAGTAAACTCGTCCAGGCGATCCGGGACACGGCTCCGCAAGGCTGCGGGGCAGTAGGAAATCCAGATGCTCTCCCGGTCAAGATCCACCTGACGAGCTCCCGAGGTGCGTGCGGTCTCCGTCGGCTGGGTACCTGCAAATAGCGGTCGATGGAGCATACCAAGTTCCAGTTTTCCGGTCGAGTTAGGTATCGCGACAGGAAAAAGACTCGCATCCTTATCGTCCACATCGCCCAATTCGATGCCATGCCAGTGAGCATAGGTTGCGAGTCCTAGCCGCTTCCAGTGGAAGAGATCCTCGGATTCGGCCATCGCGATTCTTGGTCCCATGGGCGAAAATGCCGCGTAAGTCATGATGTAGCGTTTCAGCGGTTCGACGAACGTGACACGAGGGTCCTCACATCCGCCGCCTCCCGGCCGCATTTCATAATCGGCTTCGGGCTCTAGTGCGATGCCAAGACGCTCCACGCCCATCGGGTCGCCAGCTTCATTGAACCGCACCCGCGCTATGCCGATCCGCGAATAATTCCCCTTCGCAACCAGCCGCGGGAAGAGATACAGTTCGCCATCAGGACCTCGAACGGCTCCAGGGTTGAGAACCCCTTCGACTTCATGCGGATTACCGGGCTCCGGCTCCATGATCATGCCCATTCGTTGCAACTTGAAGCCGCTCATCGAATCTCCTCGCCCGTTTGCTTCACCAGCCATGCTCACTTGTCGCCCAGGCAAGCAAGGATCGTCGAGATGACCAGGTCGGTATCGTCAGGCCCTTTTACAGGAATCGACACGACACCCGACTCTTCCGCCGGGTAATCGTTCCCTCCTGGAAACAATGCATCGCCTATGTAAATCATTTCTTTGAATGAAACGTGAAGGTTGTCCCGCAGCTTTCCTATGCCGTAGGCTTTGTCAATTCCAGGCTTGGTCACATCGATTGAGGTTGCACCGCCAATACGAATAGAAAATTCCGGGATAAGCGTCTCCAGGATCGCCGTAATCTTCTTCCGCTTGGCAAAGTCTGCATCCCACTCTTCTTTTTCTGCGAGAGGCGCCTGCTGACCCAACGCAGAGTATGTGACCTGGCTTCCCCGGTCCTCAACTGCATCTCCCCACACCTTCTTTGCCCGAAAGCCTGCCTCTCCAGCTGCCTTATCCAGTGAGTCAATAATCTTCCGTTTTTCCTCCGCCGTAAGATCCTCCGAATAGAGCTCCTCCCACTTTCCGCTGTATTGAAAGAATTTCGTGCCACAGGTTGGAAGCAAAGACAAATTCGAAAGGAGACTGTCCGAAGGAAGATCGGTTAGTAGCTGCTCTTCAAACTGCACCCACGCGCCTCCAGAGATCACTGCCACTTTGACGATGCCCAGGAGATCGCGCAGCAGCCCCGCCGTCTGTGGAGCGAGAGACGACTTGCTGGGCGCGAGGGTGCCGTCCAAATCGAACACAATGAGCTTTTTCATTCATCTCCCGGTCTGAGGTGCTGTTGCACAGATGATTTCTTAATCATCAAGGGATCGCGATCTCCAGCATCGTTACCTCTCTACTGGGTTGAAACGCGCACTCTCCGGCCTCGGCTGGCAAGAGCCACACATCTCCCTTTTCTACCGCGTAAGGAGTGCCATCATGCACGATCTTCCCTGATCCCTCAATGCCGACCAACACCCGTGGCTCTCCCGTCGCACCAACGGTGAACTGGTCTTGCCCAAGGACTCGCCACAACAGAAAGGCAGGACAATCGAAGAGTCTCTCGCGCTCAACAGGTGTCGTAGTCTCCACGGGGGGCGCAACCAGGCCGCTATTGTTCGCTCCGAACTCTATGCAGGCAAGAGCCTGATCGACTTGCAGCGGCCGAGTCTCTTTGGTCTCCGGGTCGATATGGCCCCAATCGTAAAGCCTGAATGTCACATCACTATTTTGCTGAACCTCGAAAACCACTACATCGTTGCCCAGAGTGTGCACCGTTCCCGCAGGGATGAATATGGCATCGCCCGGTTTCGGGGAAATGCTCACAAGGTGTTCCGAAACGGTTCCGTCGCGCAACGACTCTCTCAGACTGCCGGCGGTTGTGCCCGATTTCAAGCCAGCATAAATTTGGCTTCCCTTCTCAGCTTCAATCACAACCCACGCTTCGGTCTTTGCCGTATCGCCTGCTGGATTCAGCTCAGAGGGATCATCGCTGGGATGCACTTGCACTGAGAGCATCTCGTGCGCGTCCAGAAACTTGAGCAACAATGGGAAACGGCGGAAGCGCGGAGACAGCTTCCCCATCAGCTGTTCTCGGAACTGCTCCATCACTTGTCCAATGGTCCGGCCCTTAAGCGCTCCATTCGCAATCAGGCTTTGGTGGTCGGTGCGATCGCTCAGCACCCACGCTTCGCCGATAGGTCCATCGCCCGGAAGCGGCGCGGAAAGCAAGCTAGACAAGCGCCGGCCGCCCCACAGACGATATTGGTAGATGGGTTCGAACCGGAGCGGATATAACTGTACTTTATCCATTGTTTACAGTCCGTCTTTTATCATCGAGATCTCAATTCGCAGCACTCGCCGGTATCGCAGGTTGCCGATGGCCATTTGGAACCCACGCCAGATCACCACTTAAGACATAGATAGCGAGCGCGGCAGCCATAAACACAGCGCCTATCCAGAAGCGCCAGTCACGATGCATCCGTCTCCAGTAAGGACCGGGATCGGGCTCACCTCTTTCGCTGCTATTTCCTTCCAGGTTGTGCTTGCTACCTGTCATTTCGTCTCTATCTCCTGGGAGGAATCGCCACGCCGCGCGGCGGAGTAGCAAAATTCAGATGCAGAAGTCTCTCCCGCCGCTTCATTGAACTGGATTTGCCAGCAGCTCCTTGAGCGCGTTAATTGCTTTCTGCGCCTCGGCAAGCTTGACCTCAGCCTGATCCCGCGTCGCTTTCGACAGCGGCGCCTGCACTCCCGCTTGTTTCCCGGCCAAGGCAACCGACTGTGCCGGTGCCGTACCAAACAGCGAGCTGAGCGCTTCGTCGAGTGTCGGCTCCATCACGACCTTATCGCCCGTCGCAACAATCACTCGTTTCAGTTGAGGAAAGTTCGTCCCTTCAGCCTTCAGATACAGAGGAACAACGTATAGGAACGAGTTCTCGATCGGAATAACGATGAGCTTGCCGCGAATGACTCCCGATCCCTTCTGATCCCAGAGAGTAAGTTGCTGCGAGATGGTGGTGCTCTGATCGATCATCGCGCTGATCTGGTTTGGCCCAAAGATCAGCTTGTCTTTCGGAAGTTCGTAGAACAGCATCTTCCCGTAGTCCGGGAAATCGCAACGCGCGGCTAGCCATGCAATCATGTTGTCCCTCTTTTGGGGCGTGAAAGGAGTCATGATCAGGTACTCAAGCTGCCCGCTTCCGGGGAGTTTCATCAGCATGTAGTAAGGATCCATAGGGTTGACCGTCCCGTCGTACTTCTCCTGCGGAGGAACCCAGAGATCTTCGCGGTTGTAGAAAACCTGCGGGTCGGTCATATGGAAAGTCTCGTATTGGGTTGATTGGATTCCGAACAGGTCTTCGGGGTAGCGTAGATGAGCCTTCAGGTCCGCCGGGAGTTCGGTCAGATCTTTGAAGACCCCCGGGAATGCCCGCTCGTACATCGCGAGAACAGGATCCTTCGAATCCATTGCGTAAAGGGAAACAGTTCCGTCGTACATGTCCACAACGGCCTTTACGGAATTGCGAATGTAGTTCATCCCCTGGGCCGAACCGGTTGTCTGCGGGCTCGAATAAGGGAAACGATCCGAGACCGTATAGGCGTCCTGAATCCAATACAGCTTACCCTCGCTCAAAACGGCATACGGATCATGATCCAAAAGCAAGAACGGCGCAACTTGAGAGACGCGCTCTTGAACGCTTCTCCATATCTGAATCCGGCTTTGCGGCGTCAGATAGGAGGTCAGTAGAACATTGATGTCTTTCTGAGTCCACGCAAACAGGAGCCTTTTCCAAATGTTGTCGAGCGGAATTCCGCCCTTTCCCTGGTAGCTCGCATAGACATTTTCATTGCCCTTCGGATAGTCGAATTCCTTTATCCCGGTTGAGACGATCTTGTACCCAGGTGCAACCTCCCCGAAGTAAATGGCGGGCTGCGTTATATTCAAGCCGTATTGCGATTCTGCAGGGACGTTGTCAACAAGATATTGCGGGAGACCTCCACCCGTCGTGTTCGAGACAGAGTTCATCACCAGCCCCTCTCCATGGGTGAATTGAAGAGTTTCGTTGACCCAAGTCTGAGCCTCTGAAGGGAGTTGCGACGCCAGTTCCCTGGAGGCAAGCATCACTTGATGGTAGCCATCCGGCAGACGGTACCGATCGACATCCACGTTATAGAACTGGTAGTAAAGGCGAATCGCCTGTGTCTGTTGATAGGTCTGAAGCAGCGGCCGTGAGTCCCAGAGACGGATGTTCTGGATCGTATCCTGGTTTCTCGCGATCACCTCGGGAGTCAGATCGGAGAGAGCTGGGTAAGCGGTCTCCTGAATGCCGTCCAGCTTATAGGCTCTCCGCGTGAAGTCGATGTAATGATTCAGATACGGCGTCTCAAGGCTTAGCTCATTGGGCTTCACAACGAATGTCTGGAAGAGGTAAGGCAGCGCCATCACGGCAACCACATACAGCGCTACGTAAGCTACGATGCCCGCGACCACCAGTTTCGCCCTTGGACGGAAAAAGCCGAATGCCAAAAGCAGGCACGCGAGCGCCGACGCGCAGGTCATCACCCAAAGGGCCACTCTTGTGACGTGTGCCGCCGCATAGCCGGCTCCGTGAACAACGCCAAGGGTCGAATAGACCAGTTCGAAGTGATCCAGAATGAAGCCCCAGGTGAAATTCGCCGCCAGAATGAAGAGCAGCACGAAGAAGTGCTTGGCGGCGCCATTAGGCATAGTAAGAACTCTGCTGGACTTGGATTGCCGAATTCCGAATACAGTGCAAAAGGTAAGGATCGCGAGCGCCGCCACGGTTAGGACAGTAATGCTAGCCTGCAGCAATTCGTAGAATGGCAAGCGAAAGATATAGAACCCGAGGTCAACGCCAAAGAGTGGGTCGGCAATTCCGAATAGCCCGCCGTAGCGAAAACGGAGATACACATCCCATTGACCGGAAACACTAAGTGCAAACAGCAACGAAAAGATCACAATGCACGCATCGATCGCCAACACCAAGAGCTTGGGGCTGATGTCGATGTCGATCGTCTTGCTGGTGTCGGCGGGATGAGTAAATGCCGTACTGAAGAAACTGGTCCCGCGCAGCACGTCGATGTTCTTCGCCGCATAGCGGAGGTTGATCCACAGATAAAGGATTGAAGTGAATAGAACGAGACCAAAGATCCCCCACTTTATAGATAGAAGCGTCCAGAATATGCCAACGTAGCCAAGCTGCTGCATCCAGAGCCACTTTTGAGCTAGGTTCAGAACAACCGACAGAACGACGCCAAGTGTAATCAGGGCTAAGAGGCCCCACCTCAGCAGAAAGCTGATTGCAGGCGGCAGAATCCGACGTGCCGTTTCGAGGGGCTTATTCGGTTGGGGTGTGATTTTCTCAACGGCTGTTGCATGCATGGTCAATCCCTCCGCTGCGCCGGAATTTGTGGTTCGATTCGGCAGAGGCCGCTGATGCGCGGTCAGCATGACTAATATCCAAGAGCAGGCGGCGAGAAGTCCGGTCAATTGTGAACAGCACACAGGTCCGCTCATTGTTTAGAAAGGACTGGTAGCCAGATCGGTTTCCGCGCGTTGGTCTGGGTAGGCCTGTTCGGGAAGACCAGAGCTTAGATTTCCTCTCGGTTGGGTGCCATTCCAACCAAGACATAACCCAGGGAGGATGCGATGTCCGCGCCTAACGTTTTGTTGAATTCGCAACCGAGCGCCATAGCAGTGCAAGAAGCGCGGCCTGAGAGGGTCGGGGCATATTCAGCACCGCTTTTGTTCATGGGCCCGCGCAGGACGCGTCCTTTGCGAATCGCAGTGGTCGGGAACCACCTTCCCCGGCAATGCGGAATTGCGACTTTCACGACAGACCTGTGCGATGCCATCGCTGCGGGGTCCGCAGCGAGTGATTTGATCGTGGTTGCTGTCAATGATGTGGGATCGTCATACGCCTATCCCATGCGAGTGCGTTATTCAATAACTGAGGGGGAGCTATCGTCGTATCAAGGGGCCGCGGAGTTTCTCAATTCAGCCAAGGTCGATGTCGTGTGTCTGCAGCACGAATATGGGATCTTCGGAGGAAAAGCCGGCAGTCATGTCTTACGGCTTTTGCAGCACCTCGAAATGCCCATCGTAACGACTCTCCATACAGTTCTTCGTGAGCCAGATCTCGACCAAGGACTCGTCATGGAGGAAATCGCAGCGCTCTCGGATCGTCTTGTTGTTATGAGCCAGCACTCTGCTCGCTTCTTGCGGGATGTATTTAAAGTTCCAAATGAAAAGATCGATCTAATACCTCATGGCATCCCCAATTTGCCCTTTGTCGATCCGGATGCCTGTAAGAGAAGCTTTTCGGCCGAAGGAAAAACTGTCTTGCTCACGTTTGGCTTGTTGTCTCCAAACAAGGGTTTCGAAAACGTGATTCAGGCTCTGCCGAGCATATTGTCCCGGCACGGCGATGTTATCTACATCATCGCGGGCGCCACTCACCCCCAGGTCTGGCTCCGCGAGGGTGACCGATACCGAATTCAGTTACAAACTTTGGCCAGGAAACTGGGAGTTGAGCAGAACGTGGTTTTCCATAACCGCTTCTTCGCTCCTCGGGAGATGGCTTCGCTTGTAACAGCAGCCGACATTTACATCACACCGTACAGCCACGAGGCACAGGCAGTGTCTGGAACGCTCGCGTTTGCCATGGGTGCCGGAAAGGCGATTATTTCAACTCCGTACTGGTATGCAATGGAACTGCTGGACGATGGACGCGGGGCGCTTGTTCCCTTTGACGATCCGGGGGCAATTGCGACTGCGGCTATTGATCTGCTGGAGAATCGTGCGGCCTGCCAGGCAATGCGGGAACGTGCATACCTTTATGGACGAGATATGGTTTGGAACAGGGTTGCGCGCTCTTACATGCAAGTATTCGGATACGCGAGCGTCGGTCACATGCTACCAATTGGCCAGGGCTTCTCCGTAGACGAACAGAACACTGTCAGCAGCCTTGCCAACGATTGACACTGTATCCAGCGCAGGAAAATCGCAACTCTACCTTGAAGGTCTTCTTCGGAGTCCCGCCGGCGGCAACCTGCCACGCAATAGAAATTGGAGCGCCTTAGTTGATCTGATCGGATAGATCGGCGAAGTCCAGCCACACGGAAACGACGAGTTTGTCTTCGTCGTCGACTCCTTAGGGCATTTCTTCAAGCATTAATTCGTGGAGGAAAAGCGCTATGAAAATAACATCCGACAAACATGAGGACAACAATCACGTCCAGGACCTACGCTGTGGCTCGGTCCGCCAAGCCACACCAGATTCGCAACAAGAAACGACAGATAGCGGGACTGGACTTCTCGCGACCATCATACAGTCGCGTTCTACCAATTCGCGTGCCTACAATGTGGCGATACGCAATGATGGCGGGGCCACGGCAGAATTTGGTGGTGAAAGTATTGCTCTTCATATTGAGCCGCCTCCATCGCGGGTGTTTCCTCCGGGAACGCTTGATACAACTACATTGCGCCGCCTCCTGATCGCGATTGGCGATGTCAGCAAAATCCCATCCGTAAGCCGCATGAAATCCGCATCCTTCGGAACACGCACTCAGATTGAGTATGCCAATGAGATCAGTGGAGATCTGCAATCCGTGCCGCAGCAAATCTCCGACGGCGATTCGGCTCTAGTACGCGCGTCTCAAGAATTGAGCAGATTCGTGCAGACAACTTTGAGTCAGCTAAACATCGACGAGAGGGCTATTACGCCGGCAGGAACTCCCGGTTCCCTGAATCGATCCTCTGCGGGGAACTAGTTGATGCTGAAAAGGCGCCCGATAGCAGGCATGTCGTCAACGCTCACCGATTGTTCTCCGCCGGCAAGCGCGGCGAGGGACCGGCGGCCTTCATCGGCGGTGTTGATTGGTCCGTGTATGGGATGGTTTGAGAAATATTCAGCCACTGTGCAATATTGACCAGACGGCAGCCGTTTAGCCTGGCGATGATTGACAGGGCTGAGGCACGTGGGGAATCCGCTCGCAACGTGATGCCTACATCGCGGTGAGAGGCCCAGGATCGCTCTGCTGGCGATCCGAGTGTCAGGAATGCTTCGCTTCACCCCCTGAAGTGTCGACTTCCACGGTCTTTGATTCACTCGCGACACTCGTTGAGTCATCTGTCTGCTCTCCGAGAGCCGCATCGTCGGAAACGAGCAACCTGAACAAA
The DNA here is from genome assembly GCA_963745845.1 of uncultured Acidobacteriaceae bacterium. Lineage (GTDB taxonomy): Bacteria > Acidobacteriota > Terriglobia > Terriglobales > Acidobacteriaceae > Telmatobacter. The sequence goes on from CAVUZE010000008.1 coordinate 3,977,022, forward strand.
CAGCCCCGCAAGGAGACGTTATGATGATGGCGAGTATCAGCAGCACGGCGTTTGATCCCGCCGCCTTTCTTGCCAACGCCGGACTCGGACGAAAAGTTATCGAATTGAAATCCAGTGAGACTTTTTTTTGCCAGGGGGATAGGGCGGACGCGGTTTTCTACTTGCAGAGGGGAAGAGCAAAACTCACTGTCGTGTCGCAGGGCGGCAAAGAAGCTACAATTACGCTTCTGGCGGCTGGCGAATTTGTTGGAGAAGAGTCGCTGGCGGCAATCGTGGGGTTGCGTCTGGCCACGGCAACCGCCGTCAATAACTGTACAGCACTCAAAATCGGAAGAGATGAAATGGTCCGTGTTATGCATGATGAGCCTGCATTTGCGGATGTCTTTCTTAAGTTTCTTCTCGCGCGCAGCATGCGGACACAGGCCGATCTTGTCGATCAGCTCTTCAACTCCAGCGAAAAGCGCCTGGCGCGGATTCTCCTTCTGATGGCGGAATTTGGCAAACCAGGCGAACCTGAACAATTCATTCCTCCCATTACCCAGGAGACGCTGGCAGAAATGATCGGCACGACTCGATCTCGCGTCAGCTTTTTTATGAATCGCTTCCGCAAGCTCGGTCTGATTGATTACAACGGCCGCATCCAGGTGCACAAGTCGTTGCTCAATGTGGTCCTGCTCGACCAATTGCCCGAGCACAATTCGCAGAAGCCGCCTGTTGTCTCCAGCGCACAAGTTCCGCCCAATCAGCCAATATGGGGAAGTTCGCGTACTGCTGATCGCGCCAACCTGATCTCAGCTCGCTGACGAAGCTATTGGGCGCACGAGCCTGACTAATGGCCTGGTGACTTAGATGGACGATCCTCGGTGCGGGAGGACTGCAGTGTCGCCAAGCCACGCTAGCTCGGAGCTGTACAGCAAGAACCGAAGCTTTCGAAGAAACCGCCATTCATTTGCAATGTTCGAATCGACGTCCGTGCAATAGCGAGTTTCAATCCAGACCTCCTGACAAAGTGAGCAATTGTGAACAGACCCACGCCGCCGGCAATGGGTTAAATCTTTGCGTAAGAGACTCAAAGTTGAATTCCGGCTCAAGTCCATCAGCGAGAAGTTAATGGAGCAAAAAATGAAGAAGATCATGGTCCTGATGTTAGCCGCTCTGTTCGCGATATTCGCGGTCACGCCTGCCTACGCCAACCACCACCGGAGACACCACAGATACCACAGGGGTCACCCAATCGTCGTAGTGATTCCACGCTAGCCACGTTGACTTTTCGTCAGGAGACATGAGCGTCCCGGGCCGATTGTCGGCACGTGAAGCAGACTCTCCACAGAAACACCCTCGGACCCAGGTGTGCCGAGGGATTGAGGTATTCGCAGGTTTTCCTCTTCCACAATTCGTCTTCTGGCCCCCGGGAGGTGGGCAGACATGAAGAAATGGTTTTGTTCCGCCGCCGGATTATCCTTTGCACTGGCAGGCTGCCCAGCCGCATTCGCACAACCTGCGGCAGTGCCGCCACCGAACATACTCAACATTGAAACCATCAACATCAAACCCTACGCCGATGGACCCTACGATAGAGTTGCTTCTGAATACCCCGCCTTGTCGCAGGAACTCAAGGACCCGATCCACTTTGTAGCGATGGAGGCCCTGACGGGCTCGCCTCGAGCGATTTACCTTTCCGGCTTCGATTCTTTCGAGGCGCTCCAAAAGAACGAGGAATGGGTTCCCACCGACGCGGCGGCTGACACTAAGATCGATGCGCTGGATGCACGCCAGGGCGAATACATATCCGAGGTTCACCACACGCTCTGGCATTACCGCCCGGACCTCAGCAACAACGTCGCAGGCGCCGATATACCGCACTCCCACTACTGGGAGGTGATCGTCTTCCATATGCGGCCCGGTCACGTCGAGCAATTCGAGGAAATGACGAAGCTTTATCGCGACGCCTACCTCAAGAGCGACCAGAACATCCCCTGGTCGGCTTACCAAGGAGTAATGGGTGTGACGGACAGTTACCTCATCCTGGTCCCGATGACTTCTCTCAAGGATATGGACACGGGCCTGGCGCATAGGAAGGATTTCGGCGCCGCGCTGGGCGACGAGGGCAGGCACCGGATGAACAAGCTTTCCGAGGAGAACGTGGCCAGCGTCGAGGACAACCTCTTCATGGTCAATCCGGACTGGAGCTTCGTTGAGAAATCCTGGGTCGACGCTGATCCTCAGTACTGGGGGGGCGAGCCGGCCGCAAAGCCTGCGCGCAAACCCGTCGCCGAAGCCGCGCCTGCACCAAAAATCTCTCCTACGCACTAAACAAGACCAATCGGAATACCGAGGGGCGGCGTTAGTTTACGGCGCCCTTCCTATTCTCATTGACAGAAGAGCTTCGACGTCAGTCTCAATTTCCTGGCGGGATTTCTCTCTCTCGTCCGCGGTGGCACAGCCCTTGAACACTCAAAAGCGGGCTCGCAGCGACCTTCCAGATTACAAGGTCTGGAAACGCGAGGGCGATCATGGGCTCACTGAGAATTTGAGACTCATTTTCGGAGGCCAGATGTAGGGTGACAGTTAAGTTGGAAGTCGCGCCCTAATCGATTCAGCACCTTAAGCTTCCTCAGTCACAGTAAAATGAAAGCTAAAGGACGGGTTAGATGAAAGTTCGTGCAGAACTACGGGCTCGTCGATAGTGACATCGCACTTTAGGCAGATTTAGGGACAACATGCTCCCGGAACTGACAAGCCCGTACCGCTAACCTGACAAAGCCGGGGGATTTCGCCTTTGGATCGAGGTTTACTCTGTCTGTTCCGCAGACTCAGGAAGTATCGTCTTTGCGGTGAGCTCCGAGGCGGCGGGAGATTCAAGCTCTTGAAACAGGTCCTCCCAACCAGCGAGGATAGATACTGGCAACTCGATCGTCCGTACGGTTGGATTATTACTGCTGATGGCATGGGCGGCTACGCAGTCACCCTCGTCAAATGGATCTGAAACCAACTCCATGTGTTCGCCATACAGATTTACGTGTTTGCCCACGATGTAGCCAAGCTTCTTGATTCGTGTGCAGTTCTCTGAAGGCGACTGAACAGCTATCGGCTCGAATGAAGAAGGGGACATGCGCCACCTTAGCGGCGAGGGGACTCTGGTGCCAGGGAATGATCTCCTCGACCGGACTGGATCCTATTCTCTTCCAACAGACAGAGAGAAAGCTGAGCTGTTTGGGACAGAGTACGTATCCTAGGGCAGTCGGCATGTCGGAGGGCATCGCGAGGCGTAGGCGTAGTTTCGGGAGGATCACCGGGCGCTCCGGAAGTGACCCTCGATTAACGGCCATGTCCCAATCCGTGATTAGCGATCTATCGATTGGGAAACGCGCTCAGACGATTTGGCACGAATTGAGAGGGCCACTGACAAGTCGCTGGTGCAAAAGATTGGGTAGTCCACGAATCCGCCTCGTGCTCTTGGCACCACTGGCTGCAGCGCAGGGCCTGTATTATGCTCGCGTTTGAGCAGAACAGAACAGTCTTTGTATCTCCTTGACCCGATACTCTTCGTGAGCCGAATTCCATCGCTGAATCGTCTTGGTGTCCGAAGACCTTTTCCTCTTGCGAATCTGCGGCTTCTTATCCATGCATCACGCAACCATGGAGAGACTTGAGATAACGGAGTAGAAGTGCGGTCGAGAGAACGATGACAGCACCCGATACGAATTCTGTATCAGAAGAATCAGCCGAGAAAAGCGGCCCGGCGGGCGTTGGCCCCGCGGGAACTCCGGCGCAGGCGGACGAGTCTTCCACAGCTGCAAAGGCGAAGAACCATAACATCCGTATTTCCCCCGTCGTCCTCGATGCGGCGGGGAAGAACGGCGATGCACTGCTTCAGTCGTTGCACACGACTCCCGAGGGCCTGACGGAAGCGGAGGCCGAAGCGAGAGCGCGGACCGCCGGCCCGAACGAGGTTGCGCAGGAACGCCGGCGCGGTTGGTTCGTTCGGCTCTTGGTCATCCTTCGCAATCCTCTGGTGATTCTGCTGGCGGCCCTCTCGTCGATCTCCTTTGCTACGGGTGACGCGCGCGCCGGGACCGTGATGGCTTGCATGGTGGTGCTCAGCGCCACGCTGCGCTTCGTGCAGGAAGCCCGTGCGGACGCGGCCGCGGCCAAGCTTAAAGCCATGATCCACGTGACCGCCAATGTTTTTCGGGATGGCAAGCCGCTGGAGATGCCGCTGCGCGATCTGGTCCCTGGGGACATCATCAATCTGCACGCCGGCGACATGATCCCCGGCGATGTGCGGATTCTCACTGCGAAAGACTTGTTCGTGAGTCAGGGTACGCTCACTGGAGAGTCCTATCCTGTCGAGAAGTTCCACGATCCGGACCCCAACGCCTCCAATTCGCCGATCGACCTGAAGAACATTTGCTTCATGGGGACGAGCGTTGAAAGTGGTACAGCAACCGCAGTTGTGGTTGTCACGGGTGTCAATACTTATCTCGGCACCATGGCCGGCTCAATCACGGAAGAAGCGCCGCCGACCAGCTTCGATCGCGGCCTGAGCCGTTTTACATGGCTCATGATCCGACTCATGACGGTCATGGTGCCTCTGGTCTTCCTCATCAACGGCTTCACCAAGCATGATTGGAAGAGCGCCTTTTTCTTCGCGATGGCGGTGGCCGTAGGTCTGACTCCTGAGATGCTGCCCATGATCGTCTCCGTGTGCCTCTCGAAGGGTGCCATCGCGATGAGCCGCAAGAAGGTGATTGTCAAGCGGCTCAATGCCATACAAAACTTCGGCGGAATGGACGTACTGTGCACAGATAAGACTGGCACGCTCACTGAAGACCGTGTCGTCCTCATGCGCCACTGCAACGTAGCGGGACGAGAAACCTACGAGGTGCTGCTGGACGGTTATCTGATCAGTTACTTCCAGACCGGCCTTAAGAATCTGCTGGACGCCGCGATTCTGGACAGTTCGGACTTTCATGGGAAAGCGCTGGTCGAAAAGTACAAGAAACTCGATGAGATCCCGTTCGATTTCACGCGGCGCATGATGTCCGTCATGGTGGAAACTCCTGAAGCTAAACCAATCCTCCTCACCAAAGGCGCTCCGGAAGAGATATTCCACCAGTGCTCTCATTTCGAATTGGATGGGAAGCTGTCACCCATGGATCCCGCTTTGATGAAAGGGTTACGGGATGAGTATGCGAGCCTCAGCAACGACGGCTTCCGGGTTCTGGCCGTAGCTGTCAAGGAACTGCCGGGGAAGCAGTCCTGCTCAAAGGAAGACGAGCGCGACCTCGTACTGAAAGGGTACGTTGCATTTCTCGACCCGCCCAAGGGTACGGCAGCAATCGCCATCCAGGCCCTGCACAAGCACGGTGTAGGAGTGAAGATCCTCACCGGCGACAACGACCTGATCAGCCGCAAGGTGTGCCGGGACGTGGGACTTGAGCCCGATCCAATGCTACTGGGCGAGGCTGTCGAGAAGATGCCGGACTCGGAATTGGCGGATGCGGCGGAAAAAACGACCCTTTTCGCGCGTCTTACTCCGGCTCACAAGCAGCGCATTGTTCGCCTTCTCCGCAGCAAGGGGCATGTGGTCGGATTCATGGGAGATGGAATCAACGATGCTCCCGCGTTGCATGCCGCGGATATCGGCATCTCGGTGGATACTGCCGTGGACATCGCCAAGGAGTCGGCGGATCTTATCTTGCTCGAGAAAGACCTCATGGTGCTCGAAGGGGGAGTGATTGAAGGGCGAAAGGTCTTCGCGAACATTCTCAAGTACATCCGGATGGGAGCTAGTTCCAATTTCGGAAATATGTTCAGCGTCTTGGGAGCCAGCGCCTTTCTGCCGTTCATCCCGATGGCGCCTATTCAGATATTGACGAACAACATGCTATATGACTTCTCCCAGGTGCCGATTCCGACGGATGCAGTGGATGAAGAACTCGTGGCGCGGCCGCGGCCCTGGGATGTTGGAGAGATCAAGCGGTTCATTCTCTGCATTGGACCCATCAGCTCGATCTTCGACTACACCACTTTCTTTGTCATGCTCTACCTGTTCAAATGCTGGGATCCATCCCGCGCGCCGTTATTTCAGACCGGATGGTTCGTCGAGTCGATCATGACGCAGACTCTCATCATCCACATCATTCGCACCAATAAGATCCCCTTCTTTCAGAGCCGAGCAAGCTGGTCTCTCACGCTCACGACACTGGTCATCATGGCCGTCGGCGCCTACCTTCCCTACTCCCCGCTGGCCTCCTCCCTTGGTCTCGTGCACCTGCCGGGGCTTTACTGGCCGATTCTGCTCGCCACACTGCTTGCCTACTCGTGCCTTACGCAAGCAATCAAGGTATGGTTGCTGTGGAGGAAATGGATCTAACCAGAATGAAGTAGGCGTTACGTCCGGTGTCGGAGCAATTCTTCGGATCATCGCTGCCAAAGGATTCGCGTCTCTTCCAGAGGGATGGAAACGCCTTCGAAGTGCGGCATCACTCGCGCCGTGTAATCGCCCGCCGGCCGGGCCGAAGACACAGCCGCTTTGTAAACTCGGCCGCCGGTCGTGTCAGGCAGTTCGTGATCTCGCTTCATCTCCTGTCGGAGCGGAGCGGCCGCTTTGAGGCCTTCGGCATAAAGCTCTACCCGCACTGCGCTGGGATCAAGATCGTCGAGCCAAATCTGAACTTCGAATTCGTGCTTCTCGCCACGAGTTTCAACTTTCACTTCGCCAAAGTGCAGCGAGGCCCATTTCTCGTCCAGGCTGCGCCGCCAATCGACAATCTGCCTGCCGGTTGCGCCTTTGTCCGCAGTACGTAAACGGTAGGCCGCGGCAGCTGGCAGATAGTGTTGCTCAGTGTATTCGCGCACGGCGCGGTTAGCGGAGAATTGCGGAGTCAACCGCGCCATGCTCTCGCGGATTCGTGCAACCCAGGCCGTCGGAATGCCACTCTCGCTTCGGGAATAGAACTCTGGGACAACTTGCCGTTCGAGCGTGTCATAAAGCATCTCCGCTTCGATGTGGTCCAGTCCCGGATCAGTGCCATGTTCCAGGCCGTCGCCGAGCGCCCAGCCGAGATCCGGGGCATAGGCTTCGGCCCACCAGCCATCCAACTCCGAATAATTGAGCCCGCCATTGACGAGCACCTTCATACCGCTGGTGCCACACGCCTCCCACGGTCGGCGCGGCGTGTTCAGCCAGACATCTATCCCGTGTACAAGGTGTTCGGACATACGCATGTCGTAGTCGCTGAGAAAGATTACATGGTTCCGGGCTTCGGTCCCACGGATGGAGCGGATCCACTCTTGAATCAAGGCCTGCCCTCCCTGATCCGCCGGGTGGGCTTTGCCGGCAAGGATGAGTTGCACCGGCCGCTCGGGATTGGTTAGCAGGCGAAGCAGCCGCCCCGGGTCGTGCAGCAACAGGTTCGGCCTTTTGTAGGTCGCGAACCGCCGCGCAAACCCCAGCGTCAATACCTTGGGATCGAAAAGCTGCTTAGCGCCGTCAACCTCTTCGGGCGATGCCCCGGAGACGGCCAGTTGCCTGGACAATCGTGCGCGAGCGTATGCAACAAGGGACTCCCTGGCGGCAGTGCGGAGCTGCCAGAGGCTCTCGTCGGAGACACCGCGGATCTTCTGCTCCAGAGCTTCCGTTGTCCCCAGCCAGCGGTGTTCTCCACATGCTTTGGTCCAGAGATCACTGGCCGGATGTGAATCCCAGGTGGACACATGGACCCCATTGGTCACATGGCCGATGGGCACTTCGTCTACCGGCCAATGGGGAAAAAGAGGCGCAAAGAGATCCCGGCTGACCTTCCCATGCAACTGGCTCACGCCATTCACCGCGCCGCTGCCGCGAATGGCTAGATAGGCCATGTTGAAACTTTCCGACGAATCACTCGGATTCTGGCGGCCCAGGGCCAGCAAATTGTGGAGATTGATGCCGAGTTCGTGCTCGGCATAGTGGCCGAGGTATTGCTCGATCAGACGCGGCGGGAAGCGATCGAACCCGGCAGCCACCGCTGTGTGGGTGGTGAACAGGTTCCCCGCGCGCGTGACGGCCAACGCCACATCGAAGGGCTGTGCCGCCTCTTGCATGAAACTTCGGGCACGCTCCAACACCGCGAAGGCCGCATGACCCTCATTCAGGTGACAAACCTCCGGATGGATACCAAGCTCGGCAAGCAGCCGCCAACCGCCGATGCCGAGAATCATCTCCTGTTTGAGACGCAACTCCGGGTCGCCCCCATACAGCTCGCTGGTGATTGCCCGATCCTCGGAGGAGTTGGCTGGGTCGTTGCTGTCCAATAGGTAAAGCTTCACTCGGCCGACCAGGACCTGCCAGCTCCGCAGCCAAGTCGTGTAACCGTGCAGGGGGATCTCCAACCTCAACCACTCGCCGTTTTCGCGGCGCACCGGCGTGATCGGCAACTGTCCAGGGTCATTATAAGGGAAGAGAGCCTCTTGCGCGCCCTCCTTGTCGATCACCTGTCGAAAATAACCTTGCTGGTAGAGCAGCCCCACTGCGGCCACCGGCACACCCAAGTCGCTGGCGCTTTTCAGCTGATCGCCAGCCACGTTGCCGAGTCCGCCTGAGTAAATGGGCAGCGCTTCGCTCAACATGAATTCGAGGCTGAAATACGCCATGCAGCTCAAGGGAGCCTCAACATGATGTTGCTGAAACCATCCCAGCGCTTCCGCCGCTCGACGTTCGTCGCTCAACAGGTCATTGACATTCTCGCGGAATGCCGGATCGGCCAGCAACTTCGCGAGTTTGTCCCGCGAGGCCGTTTGCAGAACCACCCAGGCGTTCTGGGTGAGCTTCCACTGCATAGGATCGATCTGCCGCCACACCTGGTCGGCGCGATGGTTCCACGACCAGCGCAAGTTCAGCGCAAGTTCAGCCAGGGATTCAAAGCCCTCGATTTCCGTGGGCAGACGGCCGTAGGCTGGTTGACTGGTCCCCGCACGATCGCTCATAGGTATTCTCCTTGTGATTGTTATCGGCTAAAACGTCGGACCCAGGGATCAGGCTTCCGCGCTCTCCCGATTTATTTGAACTCTCCGCTGATTTATTGCTGAGTTTCTTTGTGCTTGGGGTCGTGGAATATCTGGTTGGAATCCCCGAACTTCACAAGTAGCCGGTCCGGCAGCTTCCGAGGTCTCGACATACAAGAAGCCCGCGTCGTCGGACACGCGCTGGGCCTGTTGGAGATTGTGAGTCACAATGGCGATGGCGAAGTCGGCCTTCAGTTGCTTCATGAGTTCCTCGATGCTTCGTGTAGCAACTGGGTCGAAGCGCGGAACAAGGTTCGTCGAACAACAGAACTTCGGGCTCCGTCGCAATGGCCTTCGCGATGCAGAACCTTCGCTGCTGACGCCAGAGAGCGATAGCCCGCTCTCGTCCAGCTTGTCCTTTACCTCATCCCAAAGGTCCGCTCCTCCAGTCCGGCAGCCCTCGGTCCTGCTTGTGCAGAAAGGGCGCCGCGCAATGCGCGCCGCGCCTTGTGCAACTGCGATTTCGAATTGCCTAAACTGCAACCTTCCATTGAGGCAATCTCGCGATGCTCAAGACCATTGACATCATGCAGGAGGAAGAATCTCCGATAGCCAGGTGCCAGAGTATCCAAAGCGCGCTCAATGGCTACTCGATCAACAACGCCAGTTTGGGTCCGATCACGAGTGCCAAAACCGCGCCCAACATGTTCCTCCGGAATGTCTGTCATCATTTGCTCGAGTGAAACAACAGGCAGAACACGCTTGCGAAGGCGCATCAGGACGATATTGACGGTCATTCGGTGCAGCCAAGTGGTGAAAAGGGAGTCGCCGCGAAAAGAAGTAAGCTTGCGATACAACTGTAGAAAGGTTTCCTGCGTCAGGTCTTCGGCCAGCGAGAAATCGTGCACCATGCCTATACAAATCGTGAAAACGCGTTTCCTGTGCTGCAGGTAAAGTTGCGAAAAAGCATCAGGGTCCCCGGCTTGGGCTCGCGCTAAAACATCATCTAAATGGGATTTGGTCGGCGATGCGAGGCGTTGACACCGCAAAGCTGGAATGGGATTAGAGTCAAACAACGAAACCGGAAGGGTTGAGTTGACCATATGCCTCCAAAGCGGCTCATTTTGCCTCGTCTTAGTCTCAGATTTTCCACTCTGAGATTTGCGGCGACTGAGCCCTATTGCTCAACTTCTGCTAATTTATGAAGGCTATTTCCGAAGTACCGGTGGATTCAGAAGACTCTGGTTGGACCGATGCGACGCTATGGATGAGCCGAGATTCCTCTCGGCTCATGCGCAGCGGAGGAGGGATATCAATGCAGCTTAGGTGGATGATTTTTGAAGTGTTGCTTGCAGATTTGGGGAAGGGCTGCCGTTGCAATTACGCTACGCCATTGCATCGAGTGGAGAATGGTCAATTCTGACCACCCCGCTGCTATGATCGGTGCAAAAACACTTCCAACCCCGACCTGCGTATGAAAAACCATGTTTCAGGAAGAAGGGCTCAGACCCGCCGATCCGCGGCATTCACAACGTGCCGCTCGTACAGAAGCAACTTCCCGATGAAATGATTTCGGCAGGGTATAAGGTCCTCACCTTCGTTGTTTGCCCTGTAAGCGGTGCAGTTCTCAATGATGATGGAACACAGCTACAGCTATAGCAGCCGGAGGCTGTGGATCTCGAGGTTTTTCCAGATTGTGAAGCCGGCACGGAACTTCACCCCGGGCTTCCAATGGGCGATCGATTGGGCCACTATTTCTCATCCACGAGACGGATTTCCCGCAAATCGAACTATCGGAAAACTCCCAGCACAAAGCACACCAGCAAGATCACAAGCACTGTGCCAAGCCCTATGCCTGCGCCACCGCCAGTGCCCCACCGACCGTACCCGTAGTATCCTCCGCCCAAGCCGAATACCAACACAAGAACTATGATGAGTATGAGCATTTTAGTTGCCCCTCTCCGAACTCTTTGAGTCCGCCCAGTCTCCGACCCGCCACGCTTGCAGCGGCAGTTCGGATTTCGGTAGCCACATTCCGCACCAGCCACCGAATATTCCCACAATTTTTACTGCCCTGAAGTGGCCTTCTGATTCTTGACCTGGAGATTATTCACGACTTGCTGCACATTGGGCACGCCGGTCGTCACCTTCTCAGCAAGCGCGCGATTGTATTGCGAGTTTACTTCTCCGGTCAGCGTGACTACGCCATTCTTGACGCTGTAATTCACGTCATGGTGCATCTTGTTCTGGATCAGCGCGGCGTCCAGATTCTTCTCGATGCCTTGATCCAAATCAGAGTTCATAGCCGTCACTTCTTTTTCTGCCCCCACGGGAATCACGGCAATCTGGTCCGCGACGACCTCTCCGCCAGCAAAGGACTTTGCCAGAGAGTCAGCTTGTGCCTTCTGGTCGTCCCTCGCGACTTGTCCGCCAAGGGTCACGATGCCCTTGTCACGATCCTCACTAACTGTGATGTCCTTGAGGCCAGCCTGATCGAGTGCTTTCCTGATACTGTCAGAAACAGTTGGTGCCTTCGCAGAAAACCTCGAGCAGCCGACCATCGTCCCAATTGCAGACAGAGTCAGCACAATAACGAGTAACTTCGTCGTCTTCATATTCATCCTTTGAACGGCGCCAAGCCCGGATTCGGGAGAATTGACAACTCTCGCCCCCAGGAGCCGGCCCTCAGATTCGCTCATTTGCCTCGGCGAGTCTGTACCGGATCGCTCACTACTTAAGGAGATACGTCCAATGGTTTCACCGGGAGCCTCGCCACACTTCTTCCGTAGAGGCCATATCAGTCAGAACAAGCATGATTGCAGTGAGGGCCGTTCTTCCTTCGCAATCTCTTCCAACTCCGAGCTGCTGATCCGTTGTTCAGTTTTGCTCAGAGTTCCGGTGGAGTAGCGCATACGATCAACCCACTCCAATAGGAAGACTGACAAGTCTGGCCGAATTCGAGAGAGGGGTTGGGAACATGTCGCGCGAACTCAAACAGAGGGTGTTTGTGGTTGACGACGAGAATGTCATCGCTTCGACTCTTGAACTCATCTTGATGAGCCGAGGTTTTGACGCACGTTCTTTCGCTGACCCACTCGCTGCTCTGAATGCGGCACAGTCTGAGTCTCCCGATCTCCTGATCACCGATGTAATGATGCCGAAGATGACTGGCATTGAACTGGCCGTCCAAATTAGACAGGACTGCCCGAATTGCAAAGTCATGCTTTTCTCCGGGCAAGTCTCCATTGTTAATTTGCTCGCTCAGGCACAAGCGGATGGACATGATTTTGTTCTTGTAGATAAGCCCATCCATCCGGCACTTCTCATCGAGAGAATAAGCGAAGTGCTGCAAGACACTGGCAGCGTCGCGTGACCCGCTCACAGTCACACTTCTTCGTCTTCAGACCGCGGCAAGGCGAATAATGCGACCGTAGATCGTAGAGGTCGAGCCTGGGCGGGTCTGGTTGCCTTGAATGCTTTCAAGCGATCGGCGTCCTTGGCAGGAAAACAAACTGCCATGAAATAGGCAGTTTTGACACGAGTATTCCTCGTGCTTTCGTGCCTTCAATCGAACCGTTCGCGACGTCAGACCACCAGGTTGTGTGTCCAAGTTTTCTGAATTCCGGAGAGTAAGGTCGGCCGGCGAGGTGCAAGCAATGGGAAAAAGACCATCTAAGACAATCCTTTTGATCGAGAGTGACGCTGAAGACGCTCGCCTGGTCGACGAGATGCTGATGGACTCGATCGCGTGCGCCTTTACGTTGACTCAGGTTGAATCCATAGGTGACGCTGAGAGATATCTGGCCGGGCGATCGGTCGACATTGTCCTGATGGATTTGGGATTGGCGGATCTGGCCGGACTCGAAGCGGTGCGGCGGGTGCGCGCTATCGATCCCCGCGCCTCAATTGTAGTGTTGTCCAGCGCCGACGATGAGGAGATTGCGCTGCAAGCCCTTCAAGAGGGCGCGCAAGACTATCTGATGAAGGGCCAGATCGAGCCGCGATCGCTGATGCGGGCTCTCCTCAATTCAGTTGCGCGCAAAATGTTCGAAGAGAGCCTTTTCATTGAGAAGGAACGCGCTCAAGTTACCCTCGACTGCATTGGCGATGCTGTGATCTGCACTGACTCGTCAGGCAACATCACCTTTCTCAACCCTGTCGGGGAAAGGATGACCGGTTGGACGCTCAAAGATGCTGCCGGACGGCCAATGAGCGAGACATTCGAGATCGTGGACGCCATGACGCGTGAATCCATCCTTGATCCGATGGCCAAGGCTACGTCCGAGGATCGAGCGGGAAGCTTGCCGACGAATTCTCTTCTGATTCGCCGAGACGGGCATGAAATCTTCATCGAAGACTCCGTCGCCCCCATCCATAGCCGTGATGGGCAAGTCACGGGAGCGGTCATCGTGTTTCGTGACGTGACTGCAACACGGACATTGGAAGAAAAGTTGACTCATTCGGCTGAGCACGACTTCCTTACCGGTTTGCCCAATCGAATGCTACTTAACGACCGGGTGAGCCAAGCGATCGCCCTTGCACAGCGAAATTCGGGGAGAGCGGCTGTGTTGTTTCTGGATTTGGATGGCTTCAAACACATCAATGATTCTCTTGGACACCAGGTCGGAGACAAACTTCTTCAATCTGTAGCGATGCGGTTGCTGGCTTGTGTGCGCGCACCAGACACGGTGAGCCGGCTGGGAGGCGATGAATTTGTCGTGCTAATTCAGGAACTACAACAGCCTGAAGATGCCGCGACCACGGCGGGAAGATTGCTGAGGGCGGTCGCAGATGTTCATTCCATTGATCAACACGAGATCCACCTCACGACGAGTATTGGCGTGAGCGTCTATCCTAGCGACGCTCAAGACGCCGAAACTCTCATCAAGAACGCGGACACCGCGATGTACCACGCCAAGAATAAAGGGCGCATGATCTATGAGTTCTTCAGGCCGGAGATGCTTCTCGACCCCGTAGAGCACCGCCCGAATGTAGCAGAGGCTCTAGCAGGCGAAGGTCGCCAGGGATTCATGTTCAAGACCAAGATTTTCCCGTTCATACGCAAGTTAGGGCAGCGCTAAGTGGAAGAAAGCAGACAGACATCAAGAATCCTGGTGCGGGCGGTGCATCCTGCACAAGTATCCCTGGAGTCGAGAACGATGAGGGACAAATGTCGAAATCGAAGCGTGAAACGGTGATGATGTTGGGATGGTTGAAGGGCATGGGCCGCGAAGCAGAATGCACCGTGAGCGCGGTGAAGGTGTCACTCCCTCAACTCGATATCTGGGAGTACGTCAAATGTGACATTCATCTTGCTCCTGAGAACTTGCCGGATGGCCCGTATAGGGTGACCTTCGAAGGCCGGACGATGAAGATAAAGAAGCTGGATGGATATTGGGTGGATGGACCATCGTGAAAGTTGACTTTCATGTGGGGTGAAAACTTTCATGATGAGGGTCAAAACTTTCATTTCGGCGGTCACCCCACAGCTGCTGTGCTCCATAAAAGTACATAAAAGTTTCTAACTGCATCCGCTCGTCGATCCACAGCTCATGCAGCGGTAGCAACTCCCATTGCGAACCATGATGGCCCCGCACGTGGAACAGCTCGGGGCATCGCCCATCTCGTACATGGAGCGCATGGCGTCGGCGGCATGATAGATTCCGCGATCCTGCATGTTCAGTCCGAGCTTCTCCGGTGCCAGTCCAGGAAGAACTCCTTGACTCGCACCGATCTCCGGCGCGATGCCGCCACTCGGTGGAGTGGTCGTTCCCATTCCTCCACCCGCATGACCGGTTCCGTGACTCAACTTGCGCGCTACTTCCTCGGCAAGCCTGTTGAGCTGCCCCTGGCTCATGCCCTCGATCTCCGATTCAGTCTCCAGCAGAATCGTCGGCGAAGCCGGCAATGGAGCCGCCTGCGGCGCCAGTCCGGCAAACAAAGTCAGCTGTTCGCCGGAGAGAAAGCGAAGGTTGAGCCAGCGGAAGATGTAATCCATCAAGCTTTTCGCATAGCCAATCTGTTCATTCCCGGTCCAGCCCGAAGGCTCAAATCGGGTATGGGCAAACTTCTCGCACAACACGCGCAGTGGAACTCCGTGTTGCAGGGCAAGAGAGATCGAGGTCGCAAAGGCATCCATGAGGCCCGATACCGTCGAACCTTCCTTTGCCATCTTGATGAAGATCTCGCCCGGCTGGCCGGTGGGATAGAGACCCACCGTGATGTAGCCCTCGTGCCCCGCAATCGAGAATTTGTGGGTCACCGAGGCGCGCTCTCCCGGCAAACGGTGCCGTACCGCACGAGGCGGCGCATTCAAGTCCTGCACAGGCTCGCGCCCTGCCTCCAATGCCGCCGCCGGATTCAGCAGCGGCGTACCCGCAGTCCCGGCAATCTCTTCCATTGCCTTCTGGAACGCTGCAGCAGCGGCAACCACCTGCTTCGCAGCCACTTCAAGCTTCTCGCCAATCTTTGCTTCGAGAGTCTTCACATCATTTTCAGCCGCAGGCTGTCCGGCCGCCAGTTGAGACAGAATCCGGTTCCCAGCAGCATCCAGAGCCGATATCTCGCGCTTGGCGTCAAGGCTGGTGTTCAGCGGTTGCGTACCCTTGGAGCCATCACGATAAATCGCTACAGCCTTGATTCCCTGCCGCCAGCTCTCGGCATAGGCCTCGGCAACGTCTTCCACGTTTGCCTCATGCGGCAGGTTCACCGTCTTTGAAATGGCGCCCGACAGGAACGGCTGCGCCGCCGCCATCATCTTGATGTGGCCCATGTAGTGGATCGATCGCGTCCCTTTCGCAGGCTTGAAGCTGCAATCGAACACCGCAAGGTGTTCGGGCTTGATGCCCGGCGCGCCTTCGATGGTGCCGGTCGCGTCAATGTAGCTGACAATTGCATGCACCGCATCGTTGTCATAACCCAACTTGAAGAGCGCGGCGGGGACCGTGTTGTTCACGATCTTGATCATGCCGCCGCCCACCAGCTTCTTGTACTTCACAAGCGCCAGGTCGGGCTCAATTCCCGTCGTGTCGCAATCCATCATGAAGCCGATTGTGCCCGTAGGCGCCAGCACCGTGGTCTGCGAGTTGCGATAGCCGTAGCGCTCGCCAAAGATTAAAGCCATATCCCAGCACTCGCGGCTGGCTTCAATCAACGCATCCAGTTGCGGAACTATGAACGGCTCGCCGCTCTGGCGCGATTTGCCGATATTGTTGACCTCGGCACGATGCATCCGAATCACATCCAAGAACGGCTCGCGATTGACGTAGAACCCTGGGCACGCTCCGCCATTTCGCTCCGCGCGGGCCGTCAGCGGCGTTGCCGAAGCCAACGATGGGCATTGCGCCGCGATCATCGAGGATTGCAGATACGCCTGGCCGCACATGATGGCTGTAAGTGCCGCGGCCAGATCGCGACCGGCAGCCGAGTCATACGGCAGACCGAACGCCATCAGCAGCGCGCCAAGATTGGCATAGCCCAAGCCCAGCGGCCGGTAGTCATGCGAATTCTTCGCGATCGATTCCGTGGGATAGCCCGAGTTATCGACCAGAATCTCCATGGCCGTAATCACAACGGAAATCGCGTGCCGATATGCGGTGATGTCAAACGTTCCTGCAGGCGTCACGAACTTGAGCAAGTTGAAGCTCGCCAGGTTACACGCCGAGTTATCCAGGAACATGTATTCACTGCATGGATTGGAAGCGTTGATGCGTGCGGTGTTCTTCGACGTGTGCCAGCGATTGATCGTGGTGTCAAACTGCATGCCAGGATCGCCACACAGCCACGTCGCTTCGGCAATCTTGTGCATGATGTCGCGGGCCTTGTATGTCTTTACCGGCTCATGGCCCTTCACCGTATACGTCGTGAACTCGCCATCGCTTTCATAGGCGCGCATAAACTCGTCGCTCACGCGCACTGAGTTGTTGGCGTTCTGGAAGAAGATCGAAGAATATGCCTCCGAGTCGGGCCCAGACCCGTCGTATCCTGCCTTGATCAGTGTGAAAGCTTTTGCCTCTTCCTTCGCTTTGCACTCGATAAAGTCGATGATGTCCGGATGATCCACATTCAGGATAACCATCTTGGCCGCACGGCGCGTCTTTCCGCCGGATTTGATGACTCCGGCAAACGCATCAAAGCCACGCATGAAGCTGAGCGGGCCCGATGCCGATCCGCCACCCGACAGCAGTTCCTGCGAGCCGCGGATAGTCGACAGATTCGTTCCGGTTCCAGATCCCCACTTGAAGAGCATGCCCTCGGTCTTCGCGAGCGTCAGGATCGAATCCAGCGAATCATCCACCGCATTGATGAAGCAGGCAGAGCACTGCGGATTCCGATAACCCGTGCCCGAATACACAACGCCGCCTGACGGCGCATCCCAATGCCAGTTCTGTCCGTCCGCCTCCGGCTCCAGCCGATCGCAGCCCACGTTAAACCAGACAGGTGAATTGAACGCCACGCGCTGTGTCAGAAGCATTACTGCCAGCTCATCGTGAAATGTCTTGGCCTCCTTCTCCGAAGCGAAATACGCGCCTTGGATACCCCAGTCGCGGATCGTCTCCGCCACGCGGCCCACCAGTTGCCGAACCCCTGTCTCGCGCTCCGGCGTGCCGAGCTGACCGTGCAGATATTTCGAGGCCACAATGTTGGTCGCAGTCATCGACCAATCCAGCGGCACTTCGACATCTTTCTGCTCGAAGATGGTGTTCCCCTTGTTGTCGGTGATGAGCGCTGTCCGCTTTTCCCACTGCACTTCGTCGTAAGGAGAAACGCCTTCGTGCGAGAAACGCCGGGCGACTTTGAGCCCGTCCACACCCGGCTCAGAGCTGGTCGCGGTCTGGTGAGGTGCGGCGGAAGTATGTAGATGAGTCTCGTTCATTTGAAATCCTCTCAATCAGCAAATTTCGAGTAAAAACCCTGCCTCCGCCAGCGCATAAGCCCTGGGTCGGGGAATTTCTTGGCAACGCACGGGAAACGGGTCTAGAGAGACATAAGCCGCAGATTCTCGCCCTCGACGGATTGGACTGGGAGCCTTTCCGCCGGGTTTTCTTTACAGTCCGTTCACAGCCGTAGATGAAAAAATACCGCTGTCTATGGTGCAAGTCAACAGCAAACCACAATATCTGGTATTTTCTTCGCACTTCCAGCTCCAGCTTGCGGATTCGCGGAGCGGCTCGCAAAAAATAGGCCAATTTTGCTGTGGAAAGCGCAAACAGCCTTGCCAGACACGGGTTTGGCAGGTGGAAATTGCCTCAAATCCGGTGCAATCGTGTCCGATGAAATCGTGGCCCGCAGCACGAAGCCTTTCATCGAAACAAGCCTATGCCCCTAAAGACCCCCGGACAAGGCGCAGAACAGGTGCAATATCGAATCATGCCTGTGGGAGTTGTGGACAATTGGCGAGCGTGCCAGGAAAGGAAGATGGCCCCGCGGCCTCTCACCAAGGAGCCATCGATAGTTCTCAAAGCAAATCTGAAATCCCTGCGTTTCAGCCATTCATTCGTCGGCATATAAAAAGAAAACGTCGCCCGTTTCCGGGCGACGTCTTCGTCAATTCGTAAATTAGGAATCAGTTGCTTTCTTTGGTGTCAATCCTCATCCCATAGAAGGATTTGTGCACGAAGAACACCGACACCAGGAAGAATGCGACTGCCAGAGCGGTGGCGAGCACCGGATTCTTCGCACTGAGGGTCACTGCAAGCTCGACCGCAAGCAGTCCGAACAAGGTAGTGAACTTGATCACCGGATTCAATGCCACAGACGAAGTATCTTTGAACGGATCACCGACTGTGTCTCCGATCACGGTTGCGTCGTGCAATGGCGTCCCCTTCTGCTTCAGGTCAACCTCTACAACCTTCTTCGCGTTGTCCCATGCGCCGCCGGCATTCGCCATAAAGATCGCCTGGTACAAGCCGAAGATCGCAATCGAGATCAGGTAGCCGATAAAGAAAAACGGCTCGATGAACGCGAACGCAAGCGTAGCGAAGAAGACGGCGAGAAAGATGTTGAACATTCCCTTCTGCGCGTACTTGGTGCAGATCTCCACCACCTTCTTGCTGTCCGTGACCGATGCCTTCTCTACGCCTTCGAGTTTAATGTTCTTCTTGATGAACTCGACCGCGCGATATGCGCCGGTGGTCACTGCTTGCGTTGAAGCGCCGGTGAACCAGTAGATCATGGCTCCGCCGGTGATCAGTCCCAGCAGGAATGGCGCGTGCAGCAGAGATAGACTCGCGACATCGTGAGTCAGTCCGCCAGTAAGGGCCATGATGATCGAGAAAATCATGGTAGTTGCGCCCACCACGGCCGTGCCGATGAGCACCGGCTTGGCCGAGGCCTTGAAGGTGTTGCCGGCCCCATCGTTGGCTTCCAGCAAATGCTTTGCGCGTTCAAACTGAACGTCGATGTTGAAGTCCTTCTTCAACTCGGCTTCGATGCCTGGAACATTTTCAATCAGCGACAGCTCATACACGGACTGCGCATTGTCGGTAACCGGTCCGTAGGAATCCACGGCAATTGTGACTGGGCCCATGCCAAGGAAGCCGAAGGCGACCAGGCCAAACGCGAAGACGGCTGGAGCCAGCATCAGGTCCAACATGGACTGGCCCGTGCTGAAGTAATAGCCCAGGCTCATGAGGGCGACCATGCTGAGTCCCAGCCAGTAGGCTGAAAAATTGCCGGCCACGAATCCCGACAGGATCCCGAGAGAAGCTCCGCCTTCTCGCGCGGATGTGACGACTTCTTGGACATGGCTCGATTTGGTTGAAGTGAAAACCTTCACCAACTCGGGAATGACCGCGCCAGCCAGCGTCCCGCACGAGATGATCGAAGCCAGCTTCCACCACAGCGTTCCATCACCGAGAGTGGGAATCATCAGGTACGAGACGATGAAGGTGAGGACGATGGAAATGATGGACGTAATCCATACCAGCGAGGTCAGAGGCGTCTCGAAGTCCATTTCGTCGGCGTTCACATATTTGGCGCGAGCGATTGCGCCATTCAGGAAGTACGCGCCGGAACTTGACACCAGCATGGCCACGCGCATGACGAAGATCCATACCAGCAATTGCACCTGCGTTGTCGGCTCCTTGACCGCCAGCAAAATGAAGGTGATCAGGGCCACACCGGTCACGCCGTAGGTCTCAAAGCCGTCCGCGCTGGGGCCAACCGAGTCGCCCGCGTTGTCACCCGTGCAGTCCGCGATCACGCCGGGGTTACGCGCATCGTCTTCCTTGATCTTGAAGACGATCTTCATCAGGTCGGCGCCAATGTCGGCGATTTTGGTGAAGATGCCGCCGGCAATACGCAGGGCCGCAGCCCCCAGCGATTCGCCGATTGCGAAGCCAATGAAGCATGGACCGGCATAGTCGCGCGGGATAAACAAAAGGATGAAGAGCATGATCAGCAGCTCGACCGAGATCAGTAACATGCCGATGCTCATGCCGGCCTTCAGCGGAATCGCAAAACATGGATACGGTTTGCCGCGTAATCCCGCGAACGCCGTCCGCGAGTTCGCAAAGGTGTTGACGCGAATGCCGAACCACGCCACCCCGTAGCTGCCCGCGATGCCGATGAGGGAAAACAACAAAATGATCGGCAACGTAACCGCGACCGATTTGCCCGGCACCGGCGCCAGAACGCCGAAGTACAGAGAGATAATGACGGCGATGAAAACCCAGAGCAGAAGGATGAACTTGCCTTGCGTGATCAGGTACGTTTTGCAGGTTTCATAGATCATCTCGGAGATTTCGCGCATGCTGCGATGGACAGGCAGGTTCTTCAACTGCACATAGATCGCCAGGCCAAACAACAGGCCGCCGACGCAGAACAGCAATCCCCACGTCAACAGCGCATGTCCATTCAGTCCGAAAAAATTCGCGAAAATCACGGTCTTCAAATCAGGCAGGACCAGGTTGGCTTCGCCTCCGCCCGAATGTTCTGTCTGGGCGTAAGCGAATGTGGGAAGCAGCAGACCCAATCCAAGGCCGGCCGCGAGTGTCTTCGACTGCCGCTTCAGGAAGGCCGCAGCGCCTTCTTTAAAAAACGCAAGAATGAGCGACAAAACGCTCACTCCGAGAAAAAAGTACACCCAGTCTTGTGCAGTCACATGTCCTCCCAACATTGTGGTTTGAAGCCGTACTCAGAATGGTTTCGAAGAATCCCGACCTCAAAAGAGCCCTGAAAAAGTCATCGGAAGGCTATCATCCGACCCCGGCACTGTCGAGTGATTGCAGTCACAGGGTTCCGACATCTTCAAACCCTGTCCCTTCTGTAACTTTCCTCGCGTTTTCGGGCATTGCCGTATACAGTTACCTGCGAAGGAGATTCTGCGCTCTAATGGGCCCATCCAAACTTCTCACTCCTCGCGAAGCCGCCACGAAACTCGGCATCAGCTACCCTGCGCTGAAGCACTGGATCCTCGCGGGGCGCATCCACACCGTCAAAACTCCGGGGGGGCACCACCGTATCCCGCTTGAGTCGTTGGAAGAGTTTCTGCCTTCCTCCGCAAAGGGCCCATCGCCGCGCATCAGCGGTCGCAATCAGCTCCTTGGTACCGTCGCAGAGGTTGTCATCGATGGCTTGCTCGCCAAAGTCGTGCTGGCGGTTGGTGGTCAGCGCGTCACAGCCATCATCACAGCCGATGCGGCGAACGAACTCGCGCTTAAGCCCGGTGACGCCGCGTTCGCGCTCATCAAGGCCACGGAAGTGATGATCGCCCGGCCGTAAAGCCTGCTTTTGATCTTCGTCGCCGTTTCGGTGCCATCCGGCGACCCAGCCCCATTGTTCGCTGCAAGTTCTTCTCGACATCGATTTCCTCGTTGTAAACTGCACAGAGTCATATTGATTCGAGGAGAAACGATGAAATTCCCCACAGTTTTTCTTCCCTTCCCTGTCTCGTTTTCTGCCTCAACCTTGCTCCCCAGCCAAGGCCGGGTCGGTCAGCGGTGGGCGCGGGCCAGGGCCAACCAGAACCAGGAGTCACAGCGGGTTACACCGGCAGGTGCAGCGTTTCAAACTCTTTCTGAAGACAATGTGAATAAGAGGAAGTTGGTTCTTGCGGCGCCCGTTCTCCTCTCGGTTCTCTTCTTCTCATCGACCCTGGCGTTCGGGCAGGCTGTCCCGGCCGGCGCTAAGACGCAGCCGAAGACCCCCGACCCCTGCACGAGCGGCCACGAGTTCGCCACCACCGATTGCGCGCTGACCTGGCACGGCATCACGCTCTACGGTGCGTATGATATCGGCGTCGGCTGGGTCAGCCACGGCTTACCCGAAAACGGCTACAACTATGAAGGCGAATCTCTGATCAACCGAAACGGCTATCAACATCGATTCCTGATCGCACCGAATAACCTGCAGCAGACAGGTTTCGGTATCAGAGGGAAAGAAGAGTTTCTATTTGGCTGGTCGGTTGTGTTCAATGCTTCAACCGGCATCAATCCTCAGTCCGGCCTGCTCGCCAACGCGTCACAAACCGACATCATCAACAACGGCCTTCCCAGAGCCAGCTATTCTGAAGCCATCGACGGCGCGCGCGCGGGTCAACCCTTCAATGACGAATATTACGCGGGTATATCGTCGAAGTATGTCGGCACGATGACCTTCGGTCGCCAGCGCAGTCTCGGTACCGATGCGATGCTCCTTTACGATCCGGCTGGCGGCAGCTATGCATTTTCCTACATCGGGTATAACGGCACAATGGCTGGCGGTGGCGACACGGAGGACAGCCGTTGGGACGACGCTCTGAAGTATCGCCTCAGCTATGGCCCGGCCCATTTCGGCGCGATGTATAAATTCGCCGATGGTTCTGCCGGCTGCTACTCGGCCTCCGCAACCTGGACTGCCGCCACCTGTACGGCGGAAGAGGCGCATAACAACGCCTACGGGTTCGACCTCGGCGGGAACTACGGCCAGTTCTCCTCCGACATCGTCTACCAGCATTACAACCAGGCGATCAGCGTATTGAACCCCTTGCTGGGGCCACAGAGTCAGAGTCCGTCGCAGTCCTTTCAGTCAACCACAGACAGCATCAATACAAACCCCATCACCGGGGTCAATCTCATCGCTACGACCAACACCGTCTATGGCATCGTGACCGACAACAACGCAGTGATGGCAGCTGCCAAGTATTCGTCGGACCCGATCAAGTTTTATGCCGGCTATGAAAACATCTGGCAGAACAACCCCAAGAATCCGTTGGGCGTTGGCGCCTCGGACCAGGGCGGATATTTTATGAGCGGAGTCGAAGACAACAATCTCGATCGTGAAAAGTTGGTGCAGATCTGGTGGACGGGCGCGAAGTACACCTACCGCAGCAAAACCGACTTCACCTTCGCCTGGTATCAACAGCGGCAGAACGATTTCCGTACTCCGCCGACCTGCTCGGCCACAGCCGGTTTCCGTAGCTCCTGCGCGGGCACCCTGAACGAGGGGTCTCTCTATGCGGACCATCACTTCACCAAGCGTTTCGACACTTTTGCCGGAGTTGCGTATTCCTACGTGACCGGCGGTCTGGCCATCGCCATTCCTCATGGCCCCGGCGTCCCTTATAACAGCGACAATAACTTTGCTCCGACAATCGGTGGTCGTTTCGCCTTCTGATCATTTCCGCGGCATGCTCAGTCGAGAGCCCAACGTGGGTTGTAGTTCATCCCATTTCTTGAATTGGTTGAGCCGGTTCGACCGAACCATGTCTCGATTCCAAGACGCAGGAAAGCTCTTGCTTGCGTTCATGTCGACGAGTTACCGGGCCAGTTGGCAGCAAACGTTTCACGGCGGACGCACTTTAAATCATTGATGTGTATCGTCCCTGAAAATCTACGGCTGGCGTGGATTCCATTCGAAATGCGATGAAAAACTGCAGAGCCTCTTGCCCACTTTGTGAATCCGCATTCGTGAGCGATTCATCAAAGTTGGACACGCATAGGTGTTTTCGCGGCGCGAACGATCCCCTGCAGAGAACATTTTTCACGCTTGATTGGAGAATGAGTATGGCTGTGCGGCAAGAATCATCCACTGGAACTCCCTTCCCCTACAGCGCGATTTATCTAGCTTGTGCGAGTGCACTCGTGTTAGGCGCCGGGTTACTCGCAGGGTGCGACAAGGGTGCAGGAGCCACCCCTTCTGGCCCTCGACCCGCGATGAGAGTGTCGGTCGTAAAGGCTGACCAAACCGATGTTCCGTTGACCGGTGAGTGGGTGGGCACGCTCGACGGGTATGTCAACGCGCAGATTCAACCTCAGGCGAATGGTTACCTGATCCGCCAGGATTATCGAGAAGGATCGCAGGTCACCGAGGGCCAGGTTTTGTTCGAAATCGATCCTCGGCCCTTTGAGGCAGCTCTCGAACAGGCCCAAGGGCAATTGGGCCAGGCGCAGGCGCAACTTGCGCTGGCGCAGATCAACGTGAACCGCGACACGCCACTTGCCGAGGCTCATGCCATCGCCAGAAGCCAGCTGGACAACGAAATCCAGCAGAAAGCTCAAGCAGAAGCTTCCGTAAAGACAGCGGAAGCCGCAGTCGCGACGGCCAATCTCAATCTCGGCTTTACCAAGGTTCGATCGTTGATCACCGGCGTCGCAGGCCAGGCTACAACCCAGGTCGGCAATCTGGTCAGCACTCAATCCGTACTTACTTCTGTCTCACAGCTCGACCCGATCAAAGTCTATTTTTCAATCAGCGACAGCGAGTATCTTGCGCTAACCAAGCGGGCGGGCGCGGGCGGCAGCGACTTGCTGCATGGAGCTTCGAGAATTCCCCTGACTCTTACGCTCGCGAATGGTGAAGTCTATCCGCAAAAGGGCCAAGTCGTCTTCGTCGATCGACAGCTGAACTCACAAACCGGTGCAATTCGCATTGCGGCTTCGTTCCCGAATCCGGGGAACATACTTCGCCCAGGACAGTTCGGAAGAGTGAAAGCGGAGACTCAAGTGCTCCACGATGCGATTCTGGTTCCGCAGTTAGCGGTTACAGAGTTTCAAGGTCAGGAACAGATCTACACCGTCGGGGCGAACAATACGGTTCACGTGAATAACGTGACGCTCGGCCCACAGTATGGCGATAACTGGGTCGTCGAAAACGGCATTTCAGTCGGGTCGCTTGTCATTGTCGACAATCTTCAGAAGCTCCGCGAAGGAGCACCCGTCAGCCCACAGCCCGCAAAGGTTCAGGTCGCGGCCAACGCGCAGTCGAACCAACCGGCGGGAAGGTAATCTATGTCGAAATTCTTTATTCGCCGGCCAATCGTAGCCATTGTCATCGCGATCATAACTGTCGTGGTTGGTGCAGTGTCGATGGCGACGCTGCCAATCTCGCAGTTTCCCAACATTGTGCCACCGGAGATCCTTGTTACAGCGACTTATCCCGGCGCCGATGCCAAGACTGTAAGTCAAGCGGTGTCCACGCCGATTGAGCAGCAGATGAATGGCGTCGATAACATGATCTACATGGACTCCGTCAGCGCTAACAACGGCGTGGTTCAGCTCTTTGTGGATTTCGATGTCAAGACCGATCCCAATATCGACCAGGTTCTTGCTCAGCTGCGCGTGGACCAGGCCCAATCGCAACTTCCCGCGGAGGTGACTACCGCCGGTCTTACGGTACAGAAGGCGCTCACCTCGCCGCTTATGCTCGTTGCCATCAATTCGCCGGGCGGCAAGTTGAGCCAGGATTTTCTTACTAACTATGCCATCATCAATCTGCAGGACCAGATTGCTCGCGTCTACGGCGTCTCCCGCGTTCAGGTTTTCGGTGGGCAGTATGCAATGCGGGTATGGGTTCAGCCGGACAAACTAGCAAAGCTCGGCATCACGGCGACAGACGTTATTTCAGCGATTCAAACCCAAAACAATGTCAATCCCGCCGGCCAGATTGGCGGTGAACCCATTCCTAAAGGGCAGCAATTTACATTTACGGTTCGGACACAAGGACGCCTGGTCAAGCCCGAAGAATTCGGGAACATCATCCTTCGCGCCAATCCCGATGGTTCGATTCTCCACCTCAGCGATGTTGCGCGCATCGAGCTTGGCGACCAGGCGTATGGAGTTTCGGCGCGTTATAACCAGGCGCCATCCGGCGTGATGGCGATCTACCAGCTGCCTGGCTCCAACGCAGTAGAGACTGCCGCGGCAGTGAACGCGCGGATGAAGGAGCTTTCCGCCTCATTTCCTCCCAGCATTACATACAGCATTCCGCTGGACACCACCAAGGCCGTCACGGCGGGTATTCACGAAATCCTGCTGACTCTCTTTGAAGCACTTGGTCTCGTAGTCATCGTAGTATTCATTTTCCTCCAGGGCTGGCGGGCCACACTGATTCCCCTTCTTGCCGTCCCTGTCTCGCTCATCGGTACCTTCATCATCTTTCCGGCGCTCGGATTCTCAATCAACACGCTTTCACTATTCGGTCTTGTGCTCGCGATCGGTCTGGTGGTCGACGACGCCATCATCGTTGTGGAAGCCGTTGAGCACCATATCGACGAGGGCATGGATCCCAAGTCGGCCACTGAGAAGGCGATGGAAGAAGTGGGCGGCCCTGTGGTTGCCATCGCGCTCATTCTTGCGGCTGTCTTCATTCCCACTGCGGCGATTCCCGGTATCACCGGGCGCATGTATCAGCAGTTCGCAGTCACGATCGCAATTTCCGTTCTGATTTCGGCATTCAACGCGCTGACGTTATCTCCCGCGCTCGCTTCGCTTCTTCTCAAGCCCAGGGAAGAAGGCCGAAAAAAGAGCCTGCTCGCCAGGGGGTTTGGCCAATTCAACAGGATCTTCGGCCGAACCACCGATGGATTCGTGCACACCTCTCGCATTTTGATTCACAAATCGGCCTTTGCCATGCTCGGCCTCATCGTGGTCTTTGCCGTTGCGGTTTTCCTGGGCGGCAGCCTCCCGGGCGGATTCATCCCCACTGAAGATCAGGGCTATATGTTCCTCGCCTTGCAGCTTCCCGACGGAGCCTCGGCACAGCGCACCGACGCTGCGGAGCAAAAGATAAGTGACGCCCTGCTGAAAACTCCCGGCGTCGAAGGCGTCATCGCCGTGAACAACTTCTCGCTCCTCACTCAGGTCCAGAGCACCAACGCAGGCTTTTTCTTCGTGAACCTCAAGCCATGGGCGGTTCGGAAAACCAAAGAGCAGCAGCTCGAATACATCCAGAGCCATCTGCAGATGCAGCTCTTCGCGAATCCGGACGGCATCGCCTTTGCGTTTCCACCGCCTTCCATTCCGGGCATCGGCACCTCGGGCGGCGTCACGATGATTCTTGAAGACCGCTCGGGTTCCGACGATCCGACGACGCTGACGAAAAACGTCTTCACTTTTCTTGGCGCGATTTCGAAACGTCCGGAGATCGCCGCCGCCATTCCGTCCTACCAGCCTGCCGTGCCTCAGCTCTATGCCGACGTAGATAAGGAAAAGGCCCTTCAACAGCAAGTCGATCTCACGACGATCTATACCACCATGCAAACATTCATGGGTGGCTATCTCGTGAACTACTTCAATCGATTCGGCCGTCAGTGGCAAACCTACGTTGAAGCTGACGGCACATCCCGCACCGACATCGCGAACATCGATCAGTTTTATGTACGCAGCGCCAACGGCAGCCAGGTTCCCCTCAGCTCTCTGGTCAAGGTCAGCCGCGTCACGGGTCCCGAATTCATTTACCGATTCAACGAATTCAATGCAGCACAGCTCAACATCACCGGCGCGCCCGGATACAGTTCGGGTCAGGTTCGAAAAGCTTTGGAAGAAGTCTTCAAGGAGACCATGCCGCCAGGCGCCGGCTTCGATTATTCCGGCATGTCTTTCCAGGAGCAGCAGGCTGAAAAAGGCGTGCCGTCGTGGGCAGTGTTCGGTCTGTCGCTGGTCTTCGTCTTCCTGATTCTCGCGGCTCTCTATGAGAGCTGGACCTTGCCTTTCAGCGTTCTGCTCAGCACACCCGTTGCAATTCTTGGAGCGTATCTCGCATTGCATGCGCGGCATTTCGAAAACGATATCTTCGCAACGATCGGTCTGGTCATGCTCATCGGTCTCTCCGCGAAGAACGCAATCCTTATTGTCGAGTTTGCCAAGATGAACTACGAGCGCGGGGAGAGCATTTGCGAAGCGGCGTTGGATGCAGCTCGACTGCGCTTCCGCCCCATTGTGATGACCGCCCTGGCCTTCATCGTAGGCTGTTTGCCATTGTGGGCCGCAACCGGCTCAGGCGCCGCGTCACGCCGGATCCTTGGAACAGTTGTGGTCGGCGGCATGACGCTCTCCACCATCCTGGGCCTCATCTTCATCCCAGTTACATTCGCAGTGGTCGAGTTCCTCTCGCATCGTTTCGTTCGAGGGGGGCAAGGCACAACGATGGACTCGATCTGCGGACCGGGCACCTCAGTTGGCGGGACTGCAGAACCAGTCGGTGCGCATGCAGGCGCGGAAGGAGGGCAGGCATGATGACCGTTTCCAGTTTCGGGCGCCTGATCCTGTTTACGTGTGCAGTTGGCATTCTGGCAGGGTGCAATGTCGGGCCAAAATATGTGCGGCCGAACTACACCGCGCCGGCGGCATTTCGTGGGGCGGACGATGCCCCGGTTACAAGTGACGCCAAGAACTCTCTCGGCGATGAGCAATGGGCAGCCGTCTATCGCGAACCGGAACTCCAGGATCTGATCCGGAAAGCTCTGGCCAACAATTATGACGTGCGGATTGCGGCCGAGCGCATCCTTGAGCAACAGGCTCAGGTAAAGATCACCCGCTCGCAGCAGTTTCCGAGCGTCACTGTGGGCGGAACCGCCATTGGCGCAACGTTGCCATCTTCCCTTGGCACTCAAATCCCCAGTCCGCTGGTAGAGGGATCATTCAACGTCTCGGCTGCGTGGACCCCGGACTTCTGGGGACTCTACCGCAAGCAGACGGAGGCCGCACGGGCCCAGCTTCTGGCTCAATCCTGGGCGCAGCGCGCAATCCGCTTGACGCTTGTGCAGCAGGTTGCCACCGCATATCTGCAAATCCGTGCACTTGACGCTCAACTTGAGATTACACAGGCGACGATCAAAGTTCGGCGAGATTCGGTGGACCTGACGAAGACCCTGGAGAGCGGAGGATCGGTGCCACTCTCCGATGTTCGCCAAGCCGAACAATTGCTCTATGCTGCGACCTCGGAGGTTCCGCAGCTTCAAGAGCAGATTCAACAACAGGAGAATGCAATCGCGTTCCTGCTGGGAGAGAATCCCGGTCCCATCGCACATCAGGACCCAAATGCGCTTGCTCCTCCGCCCCAGGATCTTCCCACCGGACTGCCTTCTCAACTCCTGGAGCGGCGGCCCGACATTCAACAGGCGGAGGCCACTCTGATCGCCGCCAACGCACAAATCGGCGTTGCGCGCGCGCAGTTTTTCCCTAACCTCTCGATCAGCGCATCCGGCGGAGTCGGTGGAGACAGCCT
Source organism: uncultured Acidobacteriaceae bacterium (assembly GCA_963745845.1). Classification (GTDB taxonomy): domain Bacteria; phylum Acidobacteriota; class Terriglobia; order Terriglobales; family Acidobacteriaceae; genus Telmatobacter. The sequence continues at coordinate 4,006,437 of CAVUZE010000008.1, forward strand.
CTCCAGCATCTTTGCCCCAGCTGGGAAGACGATCTACGGTATCGGTACGCTCACTCAGCCTCTCTTCGAAGGCGGGAAACTGCGCGGCCAGCTTCAGCTCTCGCAAGAAACCCAAAAAGAGATGGTGCTGAATTATCAAAAGACAATTGCGGGCGCATTTCGCGATGTTTCGAATGCCCTGATCGCTTTGAACAAGCAGCGCGCTTATCGAGAACAACAGGAAAAGCTGGTCGAGGCCGCAAAAGATGCCACACGGTTGGCTCGCATCCGATACCAGGGTGGGTCTACGGCGTATCTCGAGGTGCTCACCACCGACTCCAATCTTTTTGCTGCTCAGCTGAATCTGGTGAGTGCACAACAAGGAGAAGCGCTGACTCTGGTGCAGCTTTACAGCGCGCTTGGTGGTGGCTGGCAATCGTAGTTCATAAACTGCGCTCAGACATCATCCCTCAAGGTGTTCCGGCTGGTTGCGTCCATTCTGTCAAGTTGCGAGGGCGTGAGACCTGGGAAACACGAAAAGCGATCAGATCGCGATCATACTTGGGCCAAACAGATCTCTTTTTGGAATATTTAAGGCGAAATGATCGGATAATGCGCAAAGAAACTTCTACATGTCGAGGCGCTGAGGATACAATTGCCCAGCATGTCCGACTCACTCAACCAGCGCTCCGAGAAAATCATCAAGTTGCTTCTTCAGACCGGCACCGCGACGATAGAAGAGATTCTCGACGTTGCGGGATCTTCTGCACCGAGCATTCGGCGCGATCTGGCGCGACTGGAAGGCCGCGGATTGATTCGCCGTACCCACGGCGGGGCTACGCTTGTCGAACCTCTGCTTTATGAGCCCTTTCGTTTCGACAGCTCCTTTCTAGCGCGCGAACAACGCCACGCGACCGAAAAGCGCCGGATCGGGCTGGCTGCGGCAGAGCTTGTCCAGCCCAACGAAACAGTGGGCCTGACTGCGGGCACAACCACGACCCATGTCGGTCGCAGCCTGCGCCACCGCGAGAAGATTCAAGTTGTCACCAACGCCATCAATATAGGCATGGAACTTTGCAATCAGCCTGGGATACGCACCTATGTGACTGGCGGCGTGGTCCCGTGGGCCTGGTCGTTCTCGCTTACCGGCAACGCCGCGACCAGCTTCCTGGATAACGTCTATATGGACAAAGTGTTCCTGAGCGTCACCGGCCTCGACGTCGAACGTGGCGCCACGACCCTCGAGACCGACGAGGCATTGGTCTACCGCAAGATGCTCAAGCAGGCCAAGCAAGTGATTGTCACAGCAGATTCCAGCAAACTCGGCCATATCAGCCCAGCCTTCATCTGCCCAGCCGGCGATATCAATATCTTGATTACGGACACCGGCGCTTCTGTCGAAACGGTTGCCCCCTTCGAACGCCAGGGCATTCGTGTAATCCGCGTATAACCAGCCGCACGAATTGCGACTTGAGATGATCCGGCGCGGTAAACTCTACGACCTTGCGTCGTCTGCCGCTTGTTTATTGTGCAGCCTGTGCCTGAAATTCCCGGGCCGCAAACTCCCGGTGCAACAAGCGAACTGCCTCGTGCACATCCGCCTCCGAGACCACCGGCGCAGCGTGCGAAGAAAGTTGCTTTCGCCTGGGACCGCCTTCGCTCTTCCCAACAAGCCTGCGGGACAATGATCCATGCAGATGGAAAACGCCGGTTCGGCGCAAAACCTCCACGAGACTGATCAACTGCAGCCCGCCTCCCGCCATGACATCCAACCGTCCGCCCGCAAGCTTGCGAATTCTTGCGATTGACTCCGCGCCCGTAAGCACATCCCGTTCGCCCCCCGAGGTTAACAGGCAATCGACGCCACAGCGGATCACGTCTTCAAGGGCTTCGGCCATGTCCTGAGTCTCGTCGAAGGCCCGATGAAAGGTCACCCTCAGGGGCCTGGCCTGTTCCACCAGCTCGGAGGTTCTTTCCACGTCCACCCGACCATTGGGGAGCAGGATGCCGATTGCAACTCCTGCGGCCCCGGCAGTCTTCGCCTCCCCGATCTGGCGCTTCATCTGGTCAAACTCGGCAGTAGTGAATACGAATCCCCCAGCGCGTGGACGGATCAGCACGTACACCGGAATCAACAGCGTTTCAATGGTCTTCTTCATCAGGTCGGGGTCAGGCGTTAGCCCCCCGATCGAAAGTTGGGAGCAAAGCTCGATGCGATCGGCGCCCCCACTTTCGGCAGCTCGCGCGTCCTCCAGGTTTGTTACGCAAAGCTCAAAGACAGGGACTTTCATGGCAAGGGCATTCTTTCCAATGATGTGAGAAGATCGGGCTCTTTCGAGCAAATGAATGAGTATCGAAAACAGGCTTTTCGAGCATTGGGTTTGAGCGTCGTCCGCGCTTTCGTTCTGAGCATATATCAAAGCTCCAATAGGATGATAAAAATATGGTCGAAAATCATGCTATTGCTCAACACTTTGATCATATATGCCAAATTTGACATGCGGAGTAACCTGGCTTGCAAGAGTCGAGCAGGATCTCCGTTCGTGAACGCCCGTAGGAAGAACGTCCGCTGAAAATTCCACGGCAACACAGACTAGATATATTATATTGAATAACTTAGAAGACAAAATGGAATGGATAGGTGTCCCGTTACAGGATCCAACCGAGCCTCTCTTTCGGATCCTGATAGGATCCTTATGCGCAATCTGTACTACTAATACCGGGACGGAGTTGCACCATGGGTACAAGAATTTCCACAAAAATGATCATATTGCCCATGTTTAGTCATTTTTTGCTTGCCAACGTCGAAACCCTGGCTTAATGTTCTTGCCAACCTACCTTGGGCGTTGCCGCATGAGCCGACGAATTTACCCCATTGCTCTTCGCCGCGACGGACCGAGAGAGGAGACTTGGCCCAGTTCAGAAAGATGGCCAGGCTGACTCTGTTTGAACCATTTTTTTGGATGGATGTGATGCGCAGACAGAACGATCAATCGCGAACTTCCGGCACCAAGCACCGGTTGCTCTTTGCCATTGATTGCGATGCATTCGATCGTTTCTGTTCCACGCCTCTTTTGAATATCCCGGGGCGATAGTTTCCTGCAAGTCTTCCGCTCCATGGCTTCAGAAATCAACCATCGGTGCCCAACGAGCGCATCGACTACCACTGGATTTCAAGGAGAGGCGCGATGATCATCAATCACTTTGAGAGATCTTCGAATTATTTGTCTGGATCGCGGTGCAGCAACCTGGAGCTCAATGGCTTCTTCAGAGAGAGAATTCTGAGCCAGGGAACCCGCACTCTGCTTTTCATGTTCGCAATTCTGCTTCTGTGCAGTCCGCTGATGGCGCGGGCGCAGGAACTCTCGGCCACGCTCAGCGGCGTTGTCACCGACTCTTCGGGGGCTGTCATTCCGCATGCCTCCATCTCCATCACGCAGAACGGCGTCAATGGCGCTGCTCGCGTTGTGGAATCCGATGGCAGCGGCAACTATGTCGCCACCAACCTGACGGCGGGAACTTATGCCGTCACTGTCACGGCTCAGGGTTTCGAGACTTTCACCGGCAAGAACATCGTTCTGGATGTCGCCGAAAAGCACGCTTTTAATGTCCAGTTGAAGACTGGGGCGACTACCACGACAGTGATCGTGGAGGATAACCCGGTTTCGGTCGACACGGAGACCAGTGGGCAGGCCGGCACGATCTCAAGCGTGCAGATCCAGGAGCTTGAAATCAACAGCCGCAACTTTGAGCAGTTGCTCACGCTGCAGCCGGGCGTTGTGAGCCAGTTGGGCGATGAGCCCAATTCGGGCGGAACGGCTATGTCCGTCAACGGCGCACGCACCACGGCCAATAACTGGACGGTAGACGGCGCCGACATCAACGACTCAGGTTCCAACGGCACCGTGGTCAGTCAACCAGCTATGGATGCCATTCAAGAAATCACGCTGGAGAGAGGTAACTACGATGCCGGCTATGGGAGGTCTGGAGGCGGCCAGGTCATCGTGGCTACCCGCAGCGGCACCAGCACCTTCCACGGCGAAGGTTATGAGTACGTGCGCAATACCATGTTCGATGCCAACGACTGGCTGAATAAGGAAAGCCAGGTCGCGGCAGGCCTGCCCAACGATGCCGGCGAGAACCATCACAACGTTTACGGCTTCACCATCGGAGGACCGGTTTACATTCCCAAGGTCTACAACCAAGACAAGAAGAAGACCTTCTTCTTCTGGTCCGAGGATTGGCACAAGATCACATCCGCGGCCTCCAGCGTCACCATTCCCGTGCCAACCACGAGCGAGGTGCAGGGCACGTTTGCGGGCAATATCACGGCCCAGTACCCGCAAGCGACCTATAACGCCGCAACAAACACATCGACGATTCCGACCAGCGCGTTCAGCAAGAATGCACAGGTTTATCTGACTGACCTTTTCACCCCGAACGCAAACAGCAGCGGGCTACTGACCCTCAACCTTCCGTCTCAGAACAGCTACCGCGATGATATTGTCCGTATCGACCACTACTTCAACGAGAAGCTTCACTTCTACGCGCGCGGCATGAACGATATCATGCCGGTCACCGAGCCGTTGGGCCTTTGGGCGGGCAACAACTACCCCGGCGCGGCCGCTGCGGCAGTAGATTCCCCTGGGAAGAACGTGGTGGGCAACCTGACCTGGACAATTTCGCCCACGATCGTCAACGAACTGGAGTTTGTTTACTCCCAGGGCACCTATCATTCCACCTTCATCGGCACTCCCTTTGCCAATTCGGCATCGGCCCTCAGTGCCCTGCAGCCAAACACCGAGGAGTTCAACGATCCCTATGGCCGCCTTCCCGCAGTGAACATTACCGGCGTTACGGGTTTCGGTGCTGGATCCACTCCCTGGAAAGAGCGCAATCTCGATCGCAGCTACTTCGACAACCTTGCTGTGAACCTCGGCAAGCACACCCTGCGGTTCGGCTTCCAGATCCAGCAGATGCTGAAGAGCGAGAATGCCGTAGCCGGAGAAGCCAGCTTTAACTTCGGCACCGGTGTTGGGGCCGACGTTCCCTTTGCCGACTTCCTCGTGGGTAATGTGGTGCAATACACGCAGCAGAACAAAGACACCATCCCCGACCTCCAGTACTTAAACAGCGAAGCGTATATCCAGGACGACTGGAAGCTGACCCACAAGCTGACTCTTAATCTCGGCGTCCGCTGGAGCAACTTGCCCTCACCGCACGACAAGGCCAACATCCTGGCCAATTTCGATCCAGCACTTTACAGTCCGCAGTTGGCGCCGGCAATCGACCCGGGAACCGGAAACTTCATTCCGGGCCAATCCATCGGCGGCTTCAACCTGGTTCCTGCGACCTATGCCAACGGCATCATCTTCCCGCAGGGCCCGGCATGTACAACGGCGAAGACCTATTCTGCGCAGGTCCAGTGCTCGCCTTACGGCAAGACGATCGACCCAACCTATAGCGCTAACTTCGCGCCGCGCGTCGGATTCGCCTACAATCCAGACGGCCACGGCATGACCTCGATTCGCGGCGGCTTCGGCATCTTCTATGATCGTGTGCTCAACGGCATCTTCGAACAGAGCGCGTTCTACGATCCGCCGGAGGTGCAGTCCGTTACCGTGAACAATACCAGTTTTGATAAACCGCTAGCCGTGGCCGGCGCCACCAACTACGGACCCAACCTGATGTGGACCACCGGCACCCCGGCCTTTAAAGTTCCGAACTACGCAGACTACAACCTCACTGTCGAGCGTCAGCTGCTGCCCAGCACCGTGCTTTCGGCGGCTTACGTAGGTGGGAGGGGACGCCACCTGATCGGCGAATTCGACATGAACCAACCGACGCTTGGCTCCCGGTTGGCCGCTGATCCCAACACCGATGTCAATGCGCTGCGTCCCTATGCGGGATACAGCTGGTTCGACACCAAGGGCACAATCTTTACCAGCAACTACAACGCGCTACAAATCGATCTTCAACATCGATCCTCCAAAGGGTTGACGGTGGGCGCAGCATATACGTGGTCCAAGGCTCTGACGACGAATTCCAACGACCGCGGCACGGCAGCCACCGACACCTACGACCTGAAGGACGATTATGGTCCGGCCACATTCAATCAACCTCAGACGCTGATTGTTGATTATGTCTATAACCTGCCGTTCTACAAGGGTCAAAATGGGTACGAAGGCAAGCTGCTCGGCGGTTGGGAGCTCTCCGGGATCACCACGGCACTAACCGGCAGCAACCTGTCTGTGATTCAACCTTCAGATCCCTACGCCTGCCCCACCCTGGCAAGCGGACTCTGCGACACGAATCCCGCCGATGGCTATGTGGCAGGACAAGGCCTTCGTGGCATAGGCATCGGCAATCCCGATAGCCATATCTCTGCCCGCGTGAACCAGATCGCTCCTGTTCATATGACCAAGACTGTGGCCCAATGGTTCAGCACCTCCTCCTACCAGGTGGCGGCCGGCCAGTTCAGCAGCTTGGGCAGCGGTTCCATCCTTGGCCCCGGAATGCAGAAGTGGGATATGGCTCTGGCCAAGAACACGAAGATTGCCGAATTCATCAATCTTCAACTGCGCGCAGAGGCCTTCGACGTCTTCAACCACCCGAACTTCTCTTCCATCGACAACAACATCGGCGACGGAGCCAGCTTCGGAACGATTAACGGCGACCACGAGCCGCGTATCCTTCAGCTGGGTGCAAAGGTTACCTTCTAGATCTGCCGACTCAACGCACAAAAGCAAAGGCCGGGGCATTCGCCTCGGCCTTTGTTTTTGCACGCATCTCTTCCGATGCACAGGCGATCGGTTACGCGATCACTTAACCGCGGGCACTGTAGCCTCACCCTCGGGCGCGCTCTCTTGTTTCGGAACTCTGGACATTGCCTTCAGTAGTCCTTCATCTGCAGCCTCGTTCATGTTTTTGGTCCTGGTAAGTTCGGCGTTGGCCTCGGCCGTCTTTCCCATGGAGCGATAAAGCCGCGCCAGTCGCCAGTGGGCCTTCACATCCTTGGGGTCGAGAGCTGCAGCCTTTTTCAACTCGCGCAGCGCATCCGCGTTGCGACCCGCTTCGGTGTAGACGATGCCGAGATCGAGATGCGCCATCGGATTGGCGGGGTCGATCCTCACGACCTTCTCTAACAACGGCCGCGCGTCTTCCATCCGAGTCATTTGGATTTGAGAATCGGCTAGATAGAGCATGGACTGGATATGTTGCGGATCGTTGTCGAGCTCAGCCTTAAACTCCCGCGCGGCCTCCTCGCTCTGGCCCTGCGTCCATAGCAGATAGCCCAGACCGAAATGCACATTGGGCTCTCTTGGATTGGCCTGCACAGCAGCGCGCAACTCCCGGGTGGCATCGACCGGTTCCTTCATTTCGTCCAACGCCTCTCCGGCCAGCATGTGAGCCTCCGCAGAATCCGGATTGAGGGACATAATCTGGTGGAACTCGTCGAGAACACATTGGTATTGGTTCGATAACAAACAGCTGTGCGCCAACGTCAGAAGCAGCGGAAGATTTTGCGCGTCGCGATCGGCAGCCTGCTTCAGATAAGGAGTCGCTGCGGTAAATTCGGCCAGCCCGTAGTGCGACATGCCGATCAGGATGACGAGCCGTTGCGCCTCCTCTGATGTGGGCGGCTCGGTCTTCAGAAGTGGATTGAATTCCTGAAGGGCCTCTCTGTATTCGTCCGCTTTGAAATACGCAAGGCCAAGGTTGAAACGCAGGCGGGGCATGGTGGGATCCAGCGCCATGGCCTTACGGTATGAAGCGACCGCCTCGGCGTAATGCTTCTGACGGGCCTCCAGCAGACCAAGGTGGGCAAACGGCTCGGGATTCGTTGGGTGCGCTTTCGCCAACGCGCGCCAAGCAGCTTCAGCCTCTTCCGTCTTTCCCTGCTGCTCGAGTGCGACCGCCGCCTGCCCGGGATCGGTTTGCGATCGAGAGGTCAAACTCCAACTGGCTCCAAATACCATGACACCGATCGCCATCGACCGTCTCAGCACATTTTTCACATCTGTCTCCATTTGAATTCTCGTTCGCGGACACGCGGACGCGCAACCGGGATCCTCCTCGCACTGCAAAAAAAGCAACACAAAACCGCTGGCTGCGAATGGATCCCTAATTCAAGGACGTTGTTGACGAATCTCTTCTATTGATCGATGGAATTGTTGTTGCCGCCGCCGTCAGGCAGCTATCCTCGTCAAGTCGATACTCTTCGAATTCTTGAGGCGCTCAAAATGCCGAGATATTTCCCGCCGCGCCAACTTCGTGCGGCACTCATGTGTTTTCTGTTTCTCGATATCTGCGCTTCCCGATCGCTTTCGCAAGCACCCTACCATGGAAGAATTTTCGGGGGGTATTTTGAAGAATGGGGCATCCGTTACGCGAATTACAACATTGCCGATTTGCAAAGGAATGGCGTTGCCAATGAACTGACGCATCTCATCTACGCCTTTGGCAATGTAACACCCACTGCATCGCCGGCATGCGCGGTTGCCGATCCGGTAGCGGCCTACCAGGATTCGACCCTTCCGAGTGTCAGTGGCAAGCCTTACACAGGGCCGCTCTTCGGAAACTTTGGCGCGATTCAACAACTCAAAACGCTTCATCCCGATCTAAAAGTGTTGATCTCGCTGGGAGGACAAGCCGGCAACGTTGGAGGCTTCACAACCGCAGCCGGCACCGAGGCCGGCCGCGCCGCGCTCGCCTCTTCGTGCATCGACATGTTTGTCAGGGGCAACATCGCTCCCGGCATTACGGCGCCCGGCTTGTTCGACGGCTTCAATATCGATTGGGAGTTCCCGACGGCCGCGGACAAACAGAACTTCACCGCCCTGCTGAAAGAGTTTCGCGTACAACTCGATAATTTGACCAAAACGACGGGGAAGAAATATGTCCTGACCTTCGACTCGCCTGCGGGCCCCGAGAAGTACGTCAACATCGATCTGAAGGCGGCCGCAGCCCAGGTGGATTTCCTCACCATCGACGGCTACGACTACGCAGGAACCTGGGACAAGCAAACCAACGAAGCATCTTCGCTCTACGATGTCGCCGAGGACCCTGCGTATGCTGAATCCCGGTCCATCGATGCGACCGTAAAAGCCTACCTCAAGGCCGGTGTGCCACCAAATAAGTACACAATGGGTATGCCCTTGTATGGCGTTGGCTGGGCTGGCGTCCAGAGCGCCAACCACGGCCTATATCAAAATGCAACGGGCGCTTCTCCGGTTCTTCTTGCCGACGGATCGGGGGTGTGCCCCAATCCAAGCAAGACCGCTCCCTCGCCGGGTTGTGACACTGTGTTGACTGCGGGATTCCTGACTTACTCGACAATCGAGAATCTCACCAGCAATAACGGCTACACCGTCTGGTACGACTCGGTGAGAGTCGGAGCGACGCTCTACAATCCGGCAACAGGAACCTTCTACTCCTACGACAACCCCGCGACAGTGGCGGCGAAAACAGCCTACATTAAGAAGAACAAGCTTGGCGGCACATACGTATGGGCGCTCAATGACGATGACCCCCACGGGTCCCTGACTAAGACGATTGCGGAAGGTCTGAAGTGATGGAGCGACCGCCGTTCGCGCACAGTCAGGATTCAAATCGCTTGTCGAAAGTCAGACGAGATTCCGCCACGCCCTATCACTCAATCGGAATATCGAACTTATCCTCGGGCAGTTGGATCTGCAAGTTTCGGTCGACCTGATCACGGACCAGGCCATGTGGCAATGGATGCAGCTTGAAAAGCACCAGCCGGTTGCGTTCCGGGTCGTCGAGGGCTCGAAAGCTGGCGGCTTGTTCCAACGAATAATGTGTGTGCAGGTCGGCCAGCGTGCCAGGATCGAGATCGTTCCAGGTGGCGAACCAGCCAGGTTGGTAAATCGCAATCTTGTCGTGGAGCGGCGCTGTGCCGAAGTCATCGCACAGGCTGGGCACATGGGCGATTAGAGTGATTTCGTCGCCGCTCGTTGCCACCAGTACCCGTTTCCCGCTCGGATGCTGATCGATATAGCGCGCCAGCCCCTGCGCCGCTTGCACAAATGTGTACTCCGGATGCCATGCATAGCTCAGCGTCCAGGTCCCGTTGAGAATTGCAGCGATGGAAGCTACCGCAACCACGCCCCAACCGAGTTGCCGCAAACCACCCGTCTGCTGCAGCAGCATCCCTGCGCCGCGTGCCACAACCAGAAAGCAGAAAAACGCCACCACCGCGAAATAGCGCGGTTGTGGATGGTTCTGCACGGTCATAAAACAGATGTAACCCGCGACGGCCGCGATGGACGCGCCGAAGACCGGATCTGCAAGAAGGCGTCGTCCCCAGGTCGTTCGCCACCCAACCAACGTTGCGAGAAAGATGAGTCCCGCGAGAGGAATGAGAATATGGTCGACCCAAAGGCCTCCGTGAAACGACCACCACAGGCTCATCAGCAGCCAATACTTCTCCGCGGGCTTGGGATAGTTGTTGATATAGAAAAGATATTTGTAGTCCGCCATCAACCCGGCTCGCACAACCAACGCCATCCAAAATCCGTAGGCCAGCGCGCTGGTTCCTGCAGCTGCGGCAGCGCATCGAAGGGCGAGTCTACGATTCCCGCGCAAGGGCAACAGTGCTGCCCATGCCAATGCCGGCAAAAGAAAAATGGCGGTGGTCTTTGTGAGCATCATCAGGGTGAACAGGAACCCAATCAACACCGAACCCCAGACTGGCCTCCGCCTTTCCGCAACTCGCACCGCAAGATTCAACGCCCCCAGGGTGAGCGCCGTCAGCAAAGGCTCCAGGATTGCGAGTCGGCTGAAGCAATAGAGAAAAGGACTCGTCACCACCAGCGTGAGCGCTAGAAGCCCCTCCCACCGCGTTCCGGTTTTGCGCAGCAGCGAATAAACCAAAGCCAGATTCGCAAAGAAGAGCGCAATTGCCAGCCCGCGTGCTGCCTCTGCGGTCACTCCGGTAAGGAAAAACAAAATCCATTCGAGAAATGGCCACACCGGCAACGCCACCGCCGGATTGAAGTCATCCGCGAGGTACCAGTGGCCGAAAAGATGCGCACGAATAGCCGCATTTCCGTACCAGCCTTCATCTGTATATTTTGCCCAGTCGTTCATCCAGGGTGAGTGATTGGGAAAATCGGCGCTGAGATGCAGTGCATGCAAGGCTGCAAAGCCGCCGATCAGGACGACCCAGACAGCACCAAGCCAGCGTTTTGTTCCAGTCGGCAAGTGCCTTCTCCGGAGAACTGCGTGCTGCAGAAATGGATAAGAAGAGGTGAGTTGTCTCTGAGTATATCGGGAGGACTGGCCAGGACTGGTCGTGCAGACAATTGCTTCCAGTGGCGGTGCAGCTGCATCGGGATCGCCGAGATTGTTCCACGTGGAACAATTTGGACTCGCCTTCGCCGTCCAGAGAGCGGCTTCGGGGCGCCGCGGCGCGTATCCGCGATCACAATTGTTCCACGTGGAACAATTGTGTTTGCGGATACATATGTTGGTGGGGAATTGCGCAGGATTACGGTGACTCAGGTACTGAGGAGTTGCACCGTTTGAGAGGCACCGGAGTTGGGGGGGAGGGGATCTTCTCCGGGGTCTGGTCAGGCCAGATGCTGCCACTTTAATTCGGGAGATGGAGTACAAACTAGCTGCGCAACTCCTTCGCGAAGTTCCGCGGTGTGCAATCTCTATCCGATGGGCCGCGCCACGATGGTTTCATTCCGCGCCTCGCGACGAAAATGATTTGCAAAAGTGGAGAGATCCATTCGCCAGACAATCTTATTCGTACGCAAGCGCGTCGATCGGGTCTTTGCGCGCCGCCATCCAGGCTGGATAAAGAGCGCCGCAAATTGAGCCGATAAAAGCGATCACCGCACCTAGCCCGACCCAGTGCGCCGTGATCTCGAAATGCTGCGTGGGAAACACGTGGATCAACAACAGACGTACGCCATAGGTGCCGCAGATCCCGAGAAGAACGCCGGCAATGGCTAAGACGGCCGTCTCGCGGAGCACGACGGTCACAATCGTCGCTTTCGAAGAGCCGAGTGATTTCAGTATCCCGATCTCACGAGTCCGTTCAAGCACTGCAGTGTACATCGATTGAAAGATCACGAGGAAACCGACAATGACTGCGATTCCTGTGACGATATCGAGCGCGATGTTGAACCCCGGCAGCTTGTCGGGGGTCATCATCGTGAGCCAATCTTCCATGGATTGCACGTTGTAATTTTGCATTCCTCGGACAGAGTGGATCTCCTCGATCACGGCGCCGATGTTCGCCGGATCGTCGCACTTGATATAGAAGAGCGAGGCTTTGCCTTCCGAGCCCAGAAGGGCCCCCATCGTATCGATGGGAATCAGCTTGCGGCCGCCCTTACCGTGTTCCACGATTCCGGAGATCCGGAAGTCATGATTGTTCATTACTTTGATCGTTTGGCCTACCTTGTGTCCGCCGTCACCCTGGGCAAATACATCGTCGACAATCACGTCATTTGGGCCCTGGAAGGGTCCGCCAGAGATGAAAACGAACGGCTTCAGGGCGTCAAAGCTCGGATAGTCGATGCCGTAGATCACTTCAACGGTGGGCGAAGTGGAGAGACTGTAAATGGCTGGAGAAGCCACGGCCACATGTGGCAATTTGCGGAGAACATCGACGATTTTGACCGGCATCGGCGCCCCGCCGACTCCATTCATATAGCTTGCGTTGGATGGACGAACCATGATGTCCGCCCCGATTCCGTTGGTGCGCTCCTTCTGGTCGTTCAGCATCCCCATGAAGATGCCGACGATGGACAGAATCATGACGACTTCAATTGCCACCGCGAGGACGCTGATCACAGAGCGCAGGGGACGATGCAGCAGATTGGCAAAAACCAGCTTGTTCATCTTTTGGAAGGGGTATTCGTGTCAAGGCGTGCGTTTCTGATACCCTCGTGTCAAGCGTACCAGCAACGGATGCCTGGCACGATGTTGTTGGTACATATGGACATTTTTCCCAAGCAAGTTTAGGTTTCAGGGTACTGAAAGTGCCAAAGATCACTTTGAGGGCCAAACCACAGTTGTAAACTTCGACAATAGCCGTTGGAGCGGTCTGGTTACTTCAGGTTTGTGAAAATAAAGGGGAAGACCCTGAAAAGTTTTGACTCGGCGAAAACCGGGGTTTATTGTGGTTGTGGAAATCCAAGTGGGACAATCCCCTCTGTTGGTTACTTATGGGCAGTTTCGGAGAAGACCTACGCGCTGAACGGTTATCCCGAGGCATCGCGTTAGAAGACATCACCGAGGTCACGAAGATCAGCCAGCGCCATCTGATTGCGCTTGAGCAAGACAGATATCGGCTGCTTCCTGGCGGAATTTTGAGCAAAGGGATCGTGCGCGGCTACGTGGGCGCTGTGGGTTTGGATGTCCAGGACTGGACCAATCGGTTCGTCAAAGCAACAGCGGAAACCGGCACACTTACCGAGTCTGATCGTGGCTGGGCGGAATTTGCCTCCAATGTTGGAAAAGTCCGCATGGAGCGGCGCAAAGCCGCTGAAATGCGACTGCGCTGGGCGGGGGCAATTGTCTTGATGGTGGCCGCGATGGTCGCAGGCTTTCTGACCGTGCGCTACTACGGTGTCCGGGCGGGTTGGTGGAGCACTCTGCTCCCTGTTCAAAGCGTTTCTGCCAAGACCCATGCCTTTATCCTGCATGGAATTTCGCTTTTTCTGCGATAGCAAACTCCGATCTCATCTCAAAACCGCAAACGGTCCTCCAATTCCGCGTATTCCGTTTCAAGAGTCCAGACCCGGCGGGCAAGGTTGTGCCAAGTTCGCTGAAGGAAGGCGAGACTGGATTCCTGTTACCGATGGCTTTTGCTCTTAACCGCTCCGCGCAGTTACCATGGAAAGGCACACCCACACCCAGGGCAGGTGTGTGGCTTCTCTCCCCGAACGGGATGGATTGCCTTGGTTTCCCGTTGGGCTAAAATATCCCGCGCCGAGCCAATTACTGAGATTGTCTTTAGGGGAGGAATGTCAAGTTGAGCGATCGTTTTTTATTTACTTCTGAATCCGTGACCGAAGGTCATCCCGACAAAATTGCAGACCAGGTCTCCGATGCCATTCTCGACGCGTGTCTTGAACAGGACCCTTATAGCCGCGTAGCAGCGGAGACGCTGACAGCCACCGGGCTTGTCGTGATCGCCGGCGAAATTACAACCAAGGCGTACGTGGATTTCCAGACTCTGGTGCGTGGCGTGGTGGCTTCAATCGGCTATGACAATGCTTCGTACGGATTCGACTCGAACACCTGCGCGGTGATCTCGACGATTAACAAGCAATCGGGCGACATTGCACAGGGCGTGGACACGGGTGGCGCGGGCGACCAGGGCATGATGTTCGGTTACGCGTCGAACGAGACGCCGGAGCTGATGCCGGCTCCGATTTCGCTGGCTCACAAATTGACGCGGCAGTTGAGCACGGTGCGCAAGAATGGCAAGCTGCCCTATCTACGGCCCGACGGCAAGAGCCAGGTGACGGTGGAGTACGACGAGAACGGCAAGCCCGCACGCATCGACGCGGTGGTGATTTCGAGCCAGCACTCGGAGACCGTCGGGAACGACGAGTTGCATGCGGACGTCCTGAAGCATGTGATTCAGGCCGTGTTGCCCGCAAAATGGCTCGACGAGCACACCAAGTATCACATCAATCCGACAGGGCGCTTTGTGATTGGCGGTCCCATGGGCGACACGGGCCTCACCGGGCGCAAGATCATCGTCGACACCTATGGCGGCGCAGGGCGGCACGGCGGCGGTGCCTTCAGCGGCAAGGATCCAACCAAGGTCGATCGCTCCGCGGCGTACATGGCTCGCCACATCGCGAAGAACATTGTTGCCGCAGGACTCGCAGATAAGGTTGAAGTGCAGCTGGCGTATGCCATCGGCGTAGCGGAGCCGGTCAGCGTGCTCGTAGATACGTTCGGCACGTCAAAGCTCAGTCCGGCTAAGTTGACCGAGCTCGTGCGCAGAAACTTCTCGCTCACTCCGAAGGGGATCATAGAGAGCCTGAACTTGCGGCGTCCCATTTATCAGAAGACGGCGGCCTATGGGCATTTCGGCCGCACCGAACCCGAATTCACATGGGAAGCAACAGACAAGGCTGCCAAACTGGCCGAGCAGGCAGGAGCAGCTGTCGCAGCTAAGTAGATTCCGCTCCGAATCCAATGCAACAAATGGGACCCTTCCACGCGAAGGGTCCCATTCTTTTTGGGTTCACCAACGTCGATACCGTAGAATTTCTCGGGATTGCTGTGCGTCCTTGGAAAGAGGAGATATTCATGCGCTTTCATCAAGTCGCCGCTTTGGCGTTCACCATTGCGTCGATTGCCGCCGCGCAAACAACCGCGCCCTGGAGTTACCAGGGGAAGACCGGGCCGCTCAATTGGGGAAAACTGGACCCGGCCTATAAAGCCTGTTCGCAGGGGCACGAACAATCCCCTATCGACATTCGCGGCGCGCACCTGAACAGGAAACTGCCGCCCATCGAGTTCCACTACATCGGCGGCCCGGTCACGATGGAGAACACGGGCAACACTGTTCGCGTTTATGTCGATCCGGGCAGCTACATCGTGTACGACGGTGTGCGCTACGATCTGCAGCAGTTTCATTTTCACCATCCCAGTGAGGAAGCGGTAAAAGGCAAGCTGACCGACATGGTTGTTCACCTTGTGCACAAAAGCGCCGACGGCAGGCAGGCCGTGATCGCCGTACGGCTCCAGATGGATCGCGGCGACGCCAATGCAGTGCTGGCCACTTTGTGGCCTCATTTGCCGACGCACACAGGGGAGACTGAGAAAGTCGCTGACGTGGTCAACGCCGGAGGCTTTCTCCCCGCCGATCGCGGCTATTGGACGTATGTGGGTTCCTTAACAGCACCACCATGCACAGAAGGCGTGCGCTGGTTCGTCTTTGAGGATGTGCTCAGCGTGAGTCGATCGCAGTTGCGCGCTTTCACAGCGATCTTTCCGATGAACTCGCGTCCGCTCCAAGACACCCGTGGCCGGCGGATCGAAGCCAACGAATGAGAGGCTGAACAATGCGCCTTGTCGAGAGGGTGAAGGCTCACTGTCTTGACGGCTGGAAGACGGGCCTTTCTTTTCTCGCTTCCATTCTTGTTTGTGCAGCGGTTTCGGCACAAACGACACCGATGGTTCGCCGGGGGTAAACGGAGCGTTCGTCGAAAACCTGGGCAGACACATCGGACAGCGATTGGCGGGCCAACCGGCGATCTCGCTGCGTCCCTAGATGGCGCGATGACTCGATCGCCCAGAAAGCGGAGTAAACGCGAGAGAGATCGCATCTCCCTCGGCCTGGATCTCCGCGGTAACACCAGTCAGATCGGGAATGAGGAAATGGGCCGCGGAGAGCGACTCGATCGGATGCGAGAAGGTGGTCGCGACTACTGTGCAGCCGGCTGCCCGACCGGACTTAGTTCCTGATTCTGCGTCTTCGAATACAAGGCACTCGCTGGGGAAAAAACCGAGAAGCGCTGCTCCCGCGAGATAGGGGGCGGGATGAGGCTTGCCCTGCTCGACGCTCTCTGCCGTGACAATGCGCTCGGGAACGGGAATGCCTCCTGCCGCGAGACGCACGCGCGCCAGCGGCTCAGTGGCACTGGTTACAACTGTCCAGCGATCCGGTGGCAGCGACGAAAGCAGATCGAGAACGCCGGGCAATGCTGTCACGCCGTCGGTATCCTCAATCTCCAGGCGTTCAATAAGATCGTTCTCCGCCTGCGCGTCAAGGTCGGGTCTCAGCCTTGCGACCGTCTCAATGCTGCGGCATCCATGCGCGATCCGAATCGTATAGTCGGGATCGACGCCACGCATTCTGGCCCACTTCGTCCAGCTGCGCTCGACCGAGCCCAGAGACGAAATGAGAATACCGTCCATGTCGAAAAGAACGGCTTTGCAGGAGATTTGAACAGGGGAAGCGGCGATCGATGAGGCCATGCCTCGATTGTATCGGGTCGGGAATCCGGCCTATCGCTCTGCGGATTGGACCGGTTTCGGTCCGGCAAAGCTGACGACCGGTGGATTCGCAAATGTCACAGTCAGGCTAACACTTGACTTGCGCGCACCCTGTTGAACCTGGCTCGGTGCGAGCTCAATAGCGTTGTCGGCGATTGTGGCGTCGGCGACCCAGCGGTCAAAAT
Organism: uncultured Acidobacteriaceae bacterium; assembly: GCA_963745845.1. Lineage (GTDB taxonomy): Bacteria > Acidobacteriota > Terriglobia > Terriglobales > Acidobacteriaceae > Telmatobacter. The sequence continues at coordinate 4,023,602 of CAVUZE010000008.1, forward strand.
GCGCCAGCGCCTTGGGAATTTCGCTTGGGTCCGATGAGTTCTCTTCGATCCCTCCACGATGCCATTCGATGTGCAGTTTGCCTTTGGCCGATGCGGCGAGCTCGCCGTCGGTAAAACCAGCGAGTTCGACTTTTCCTTTGCCGTCCATCGAACCAGCCACGCAGCGAAGGGTCAGGATCTCGCAGACAGCTTGCCCATTCAAATTCTCAAGCTCGGCTTGGAACCCGTAAGCCGGCTTGTCGCCCTGCGTCAGCTTTCCCGTTCCGCGGACTTTGCCACCCAACAGCTTTCCCTCGATGCTTGTGAATTCAGCGCCCGTGGGCAGTACGCGTAACGAGATCTCTGTATTCTCCAGTGTGACGGGGCCCAGCTTGAGGGAATCCGCCTCGACCTTCCCATTGATGCGAGGCCAGGCAGGAGCGGACGATGCGCTGAATCGGTCGATAAGCTCAGAGAGCACTGTGCTCTTCCGCTGCGCTCCGAGCAACGCAGCCTGCAGCGCAGCCGCATCGAGCTCTTCGAAATGCAGATCAAGTTGGGGCAGGCACTCTTGGCCGGCTTCGCAATCCAGAGGCAACTGAAAGCTCGCAGTTCCCTTCACGGGCCCATCGGAAAACTCGATGGGATCCCACACGATCGCTCCGCCGCCGAGATAAAGCACGGCCTGCGCGATCTCAATATGGTTCGCCAGCGCGCCCGATTTCCAGTTTGCGTTGTGAAGTGTCAAGGTGCCCGCCAACTGGTCGGAATCCGCGTCTTTCAGAACGAATGCATTGTCGAGGCTTCCTGCAATGCCCGCAGGTACAGTCTCAGGAGATTTCGGCTTGGATATCCATGGACCTTCGGCGCTTAAATCCAGGGTGGCCGGCTCGCCAGCCACGCCATCCAACGCGGAGATGTCCCCGATCCCAACCACGCGAGCAAGTTCACGGATGCGCGGCAACGAAGCCGGCCCATGAACGGTTACCTGGAATCCAGTCATTGCGAATTGCACCGCAACGCTCAATGGCGTGGACCCCCCGACCGGAACAGATAGGTTGGCCGTGAGGGTCTGCGGGCTTCCCGGCGCAGAATTTGCCGGCTGCACCGTTGTCTTCGGGATCAGGATTGGTTGGCTCAGGCCACCGCCATTCAGCCTCAAATCTTCAACCGAAAAGCTGCCCGTAAACGGACCGCTCGGCGCGGCGGTGAGGCCTTTCCCAGGGCGCCTCGTCGACGCGTGGCCGCCGCTCGGCACGGCCTGCGCCGCAAGCGCATTTGCCATGGCCGCATCGTAGGTAATTTTGCCGCTGATCGTTCCGTTCGCTTCAAGATCGGAACTGAAACCGCTGCGCAAAGTTCGCAATACCCCCAATCCGGGGCTCACGGGGACATGCTGAACTTCCACTGAAAGTCTCGGCGGAGCATTCGCAGGCAGGTCTCCGGCTAATGTGATGTGCCCATCCCCCAGAGGAGAATCGCAGGAAAGTTTCTCGACGCCACCGCCGAGATAGCGGTAGATAAAGTTGCAATTGGCATCGAAGTCGAGCGCCTCCGCGGGCGCAAACTCCGCGCGATGGACGCCGGTTGCCTGAAGGCGCGCTTTCACTTGCGCAGACTCCGCTGTGCCATCAAGCTGCATCTCGCCTGTCAGATCGCCACGCCAACCGGGATCCGATCCGACGATCAGCCGGCTGAGCTGGCCAAGCTGGGCTTCTCGCCAATCCAGTTCGAGATGGATCGGCATCCGTTCGAAATCGGGTGCGTGGCCAAGTCGTGCTTCCAATCGCACAATGCCCGTGTCGGCCAGATCCAGACTCACATCTGTTCGCGCAGGTTGACCGCGCAGCCGCACGCGCCAGTCGCCGGCATTCTCCTGCCAAAATGCGATATCCGAATCCACGAGCGAATACGGCAGTTTCTCGATTCCCCTTTTGATGTTGATGCGAGAATTCGTGGCTTCAAGATATGGAAGCGGGGGCGCTATGCCTTGTGCGGCACCAGCGTTGCGCGCTGTTGCAGCGCGAAAAAAAGGATCCAGGTTCCAGCGGCCCACGCTGTCGCGGACCAGATTCACGCTTGCTTCATCGACGCTGAGCCGGCTAACTTCGAAACGGCCTCGCCACAGCGACAATAGCCGGATCGCGGCAACCACCGTGTTGGCGTGGAGCATGGGCTCGGCGCCAAACCGGGGGTCCTCTTCAACAGTGAGATCGGTAATGACGAATCCTGGCCGCGGCAACAGCCGCAACTCCACCGACGACAGGCGCACAGGCCGTCCAAGCGACGCCGAAATGAGTTGAGTGACCCGGCTCTTGTAGCGGCCGATGCTGACCAGAGGCGGCACGATCAGAACGGCTAGCAAAACAACAATCGCGATCAGGGCCAGCACAAGTCGAACTCTCTTGCGCCTGCCGCCCTGAGTCTCTTCTGTCATCTTGGCTTGATTACTTCCTTCACTGAGAGGCTCAGCGAATGACGTGCAGGGTCCGGCTCCAGCGAGTCTCGGTGAAGAAATGAAGAGCAACATGAGCCATCCAGGCGATGTTGCTGCTCAGGCCGGTTTCTTCGTACTGATGCTCAGGCGTGATGAAGGACCAGTAGTTGAAGAGCGGCCGTCCTACGATGTTTTCCCTGGGAACGAAACCCCAATAGCGTGAATCCAGACTGTCGTGCCGGTTATCTCCCATCATGAAAAACTTGCCGGGGGGTACAACCAGGTCCCCGTCTTTCACGTAGTTCGGGAAATCGACGGCCCAAGATTCGGGCGTCGCATCGGGCTGCGGGACGGGCGCAACGGATGGAAACTCATCGAGAAAATCCGAGTGATTCTCAGGCGTCGTGGGCTGGGCGTGAGGCTGGGCCTGGGGAACGCCATTGATGATGACAATGCCATTGCGCAAATGAAGGTGGTCTCCCGGCACCGCAATTAAACGCTTCACCAGGAATAGATCCGGATAGCCCGGCTTCAGGAACACAACCACATCCCCGCGCTGCGGCTCACGATAGTACACCAGGGGCATCCATTTTGCGGGCGGGGCCAGCGTGATCCGGTCGACCACAAGGTGGTCGCCGACCAGCAGAGTGTTCTCCATCGAACCGGACGGGATGACGAAATTCTGAGCCAGAAAATAAAGGATAAATAGACCTACTACAAGCACCGTGCAGATGCTGGCTACCGCTTCGAACGGCGTCTCTTCGACTTTTTCCTGAATCGCTGCGGGCTGGTCTTCGGTCTGAATCCTGGCTGGCTCGGTATTTTTTTTCGTCATCCTGTCGCTCGTAAATCAGTGGTCAGTGAATAGTGCACAGTGGAGAGTAGTCCGTGGTCGGACAGAATACCTGCACTTTCTTGCCAGAAGTTAGGAATTCCTTTCGGGCACGCTGGATCAGTCGAGTTAGTAACGTCAAACTGATCACTGTTCACTGATCCCCGCTTTTAGTGCACCACTCGGAAGATCCGCTTCCAGCGTGCAAACCCTGTCAAGCGCGCCGCGAGTTCCCTGTCGTGCCCAAGTCTATCATCCGAAGCCTGTTGTACATCTGTTGTCGACGGTCGCTTCACCGAGAAATAAATGACCAGCGGGCGGGCAATGATTGCTTCACGCGGAACGAATCCCCAGAAGCGGGAGTCTTTGCTGTGGTTGCGATTATCGCCCAGCATGAAGTATTCGCCGAGAGGCACAACGAGTTCTCCGTCGTGCGTCAAGCTCTGCAACTGCCTCCACCAAGTAGGGTCGATGTTCGGGTCCGTGTAAATCCTGGCTGGGAAGTTATCGCGGAATGGATTGGGGGCAGCAGGTTCGAAGGCTGCATAAGGCTCGTCGAGCGTGACGCCATTCACTGTTACCCTTCCATCTTCAATGCGAATACGGTCGCCGGGAATGCCAACAACTCGCTTTACCAGGTACGGCGGATCGGGGTGATGGAAGACAACGATGTCTCCGCGGTCGACATCGCGATACGGCATCAGCCAGTGGATCAATCCTTTTTGCGAGCTAGCGGGCGCAAAGATCTGTTTGTTCACCAGCAGAAAGTCGCCCACCAAAAGTGTGTGCTCCATGCTTTCCGATGGAATGAGGAATGGCTGAAGCACAAATGTGAGAAGAAACAGAGCAACCACTACGGTCCGGAGCAACGAAGCAAACGCCTCTGGCACAGTGGGCAGATGCAATCGCAACCGCGACACCGGTATCTTCGGGCCTGCAACAACCTGAGCCGGGGAGCTCATTGCTTCGCCTGTTCCTCTCTCTCCGTAAACGCCGCGTCGCTGCCGATCTCTGCGGAGGTCAACTGGGCGAGCGCGCGACGAGCGGCGTCCTGCTCCGCGTCCTTTTTCGTGCTTCCAAAGCCACGTGCCAGAGCCTTGCCGGGCTCACCCTGAACCGGCTTCAATCGAACCTCGACAAGAAAGCGCTTGTGATGATCGGGACCGCTCTCGCTTTTGACCTTGTATACCGGAGTGCCGGCGCGCGCTGCCTGAAGACGCTCCTGCAGCGCCGACTTGTAATTCCCAAGCGCAGCCCCAGAACGCAATTCCCGAGCCAACTGCTCCACAACATCGCCGAACACATAGCGTTGAGTGAACGTCCTCACCGGCTCCAGCCCACCATCCAAAAAAAGCGCACCGATTACGGCCTCCATCGTGTTGGAGAGCACCGTACTTTTGCGTCGGAGCCCGGTGCGATCCTCTCCTCGGCTGAGGCGAAGATGACCGCCGAGACCGATTTGTGCAGCAACCTCGGCCATATGCTGGCGGCTCACGAGTTGCGCGCGGACGCGGGTGAGTTCGCCTTCGCTCCATTCCGGATGCAGCAGGAATAACGCTTCACCGACAACAAGTCCAAGAACAGCGTCGCCTAAAAACTCCAGTCGCTCGTTGTCCCCTTCGGATTCGGCTCCGCTCCTTCCGTCCTCCAAGGCTCGCTGGTTGGCGAGCGATCGGTGCGTCAGCGCGCGACGGAGCAGCTCGGGGTTGGCAAAGCCATGTCCCAGTGCGATCTCCAACGCAGTCAGAGAAGTTTCCAAAGTCCCCTCGATCCGTTTAGCACTTCATATATAAGCCACTCGATCCCGCACCAAGCCTTTTTCCAGATCCGTTGAAGGGCATCGGTAGTCTTTCTAATAGACACCCGCCCTGGTTGGCGAGAATCATGCAACAGGTTACTGCGGTTTCGGCGTTCCCTGCTGGCTACCCCCTGGCGGGCCTGATTTCCCCGGGGAATCTCCGCCGGAATCGTCCTCGGCATCCTCGCAGCTGTGTCCATTCACCGTATATGCGGCTTTGACTCCCCGTTCGGCAGCCAGACGCGTATCCTGCTCTCCATCGCGCGCGGCCAAAGCCTGGTTGTATTCCGCCACGGCAGCATCGCGTTTGCAATCCAGGTCCAGCATGCGCCCCAGGTAAATGTGCGACCACGCCAGAAGGCGCGGTTCTTTGCTCGTGGCGATCGTCCTCTGGAATCGATCGATCGCCTCTTCGGGATGCCCTGTCATAATGGCCGCCCGCGCCAGGACAAAGTTGGCACGAGCCTCGTCGGCCACCGATTCCAGGGTATCGCCGTGCACGGCGAGCGATTGCCGAGCCAGGGCACTGGCCGTCGCAACATCTCCTGCTCCAAGGCGCGCCTCGGCTAGATCCAGACCGGTCAGCACTCGCGGCTTGCTGCGCTGCAACACGTCGCCATCCGCCTGCGCGTCAAATTCGATTAGGCGCGCGCGATGCTCCTGCTGTTCCACGTCCATGGTGTAAACCATCTCGCCAATCGTGTCCTGGAGACTGGCCGGGTCCTTCTCGAACTGGACCAACTGTTCATAAAAATATTGCGTGAGCACAAAGCCCTGCGTCATGTCGTGCTTGACCGCAGCCCATTTAATCGCGTCGACTTTTTCCTGATAGACCTGCCGTTCATGCTCGTAACGGGGCAAATCCGACCGCTCGACTCCCGACGGAATCTTGTATTCCGGCACACCTGTATCCATGGTCCGTGCTTCGATCGCCTTAATGAGGCACTCCACCGTGAGAGCCACGGTGTCGGAACGGAAATGGAATTCAAGCGGAGCGTCGCGGATTTCCTTAAGGATTGGCTGGGTTCTGTCAATCGCATTGGCGCGCGTGTACAGCAACGGCTCAATCACATAATGAAGATACGTGTGGCGCACGGCGGTCATCGGGATCGTACCGTTGACCGGAGAAACCACGACCACATACTCCGTTCCGTAGATGCGCGCATTCACAAGCTTCGGTGAAAGAAGCGGCTCCATCACGACCACAAACCGCCTTCCGTCATACGTGGAGGCGGGCATTTTGAGATAGAGATTGGTGCTCACGATCATCTTCGACAGGGGATCGTGCAGCCGATCCGTCTCCTCGTCGTAGATATGGTGGACAGCAAGCCAGGTTCCGTGGAGATCGACAGCGGCTGCAAAGTCGCGCAGGAGCGGCACAATCTCAATAACCTGCGTGGAATCCGGAGGCATTTCGGGCAAATCGACGCTGGTTTCAAGCTCCGGCGGCGGACTCAGATACAGCGCCAGCGAAATGTATTGGGAAATATCCTTTTCAGAGCCTGTCATCCGATGTTGGGCGATGAACAGGCAGAGTTTGTCCCGCTTGGCGCGGGCGTCTTCGTTTTTCGCCAGGGCCTGGTTCATTTCTTCGCGGACGCGCTGCCGCACAGGCGCACTTTCCTCAAGTCCCTCGTCGTAGCCGCATGCATTCAGCGCCGCCGCCATGAAAAAGACAGGCTCGGAACTAATCAGCGAGATGGTGGGCCCGGCGGGATCGACAAGAAAAGTAGGTGCCTTTTCCTGTTGGATGGCTGCGGCGGATGAAGAGGAGCTTTGGCGGGAGCCGGTTGGGGCTTTTTCGGACGATTGGGTACTGCCAAACCTCGGCAGAAGTGCGACCCCAAGGCAGAAGAAGACTGCCGACGGGACGAAATACGAACGAATGAACGAAAACCGCATGGATGAAACCCTGCCTGCAAGTCTAGTTAGACGCGCAAGCAGGGTCAAACGGGTGGTGACTACTGAAGTAACTATCCGCGGACGGAAACTCCGGAGAACGAGAGCACGGCAAGACCACGCACCGGTTGGCCAAAGAATCGAGCAGGTTCGAAACGGCTCAACACCAGCATGTTCTCTACTTGTGCCCGCGTTGCCGCATCGGTGGGACCGGAAACAATGCGGTAGTCATAGACCGTCCCACGGCTGTTGACATAGGCCTCCACCACCACCGGCGCCACCCCAGCGCCCATTTCGTCGCCGCTCGCCGTGCTATCCAGCGAGCCCAGCAGCCGCGGCGCCGTGGCATCCCCCAGCGGAACATCTTTCGTCGCTTGTGCGCTCTCGGGCTGGGTAAACATACCAACCAGCACCGTCACCGTGCCAAGCAGAAGCACCGCGCTCGCAAAACCGGCCGCAGCCTGTAGCAGGAAAGGCCCGACCGTGTTCCTCCAGGCAAGAGACAACCCCGCAAAAGCACTCTTGTCCCGGCGCGCCCGCTCACGGCTGACCGCGACTCGAATGCGAAGCACCAGATCTTCCGGCTCCGGCACGGAACCGAGCGCCGCAAGCGCAGCCTGATTCTGCCGAAGGGCTCTCCATTCGCCGGCGCATCCGGGGCAGCGGTCGAGGTGCGCGGCAGTGCGTTGCATTTCGCGCCCAGTCATCCGCCCATCGAGATACTCGGAAAACTTCGCCCGCATGGCAGTGCAGCTGCTCATCGCGCCTCCTCTCCCAAAGGCAATTCAAGGCCCTCGCGGGTTGGCAATTCTTTCGTCTTCGGCGTCGCTGTCAACAGTTGCTTCAAGTAGGCGCGGCCACGCACCAGCCGGGACTTAACTGTCCCCAGGTTTACGCCCTGGATCTCAGCGACTTCCTCGTAAACGAAGCCTTCAATGTCGCGCAGAATCAGCGTGGTTCGAAACGGTTCAGGCACATGACCCAACGCAGCTTCGACGCGCGCCTTGTTTTCCTCATGCACCGCCATCTCAAACGGCGATTCGCCCGCGTCGACAAGCGTGTCTTTCAACTTCACGGGAATCCCTGAATCGTTCTCCGCGATCTCAATCTCGATCGGAACTTCCTGCTGTTTGTGCCGGAGCCACCAGCGGCGCTGGTTCGAAGCCTCGCGCAGGGCAATCCGGTAAATCCAGGTGCGCAGCGAGGATTCCCCGTGAAACCCCGGCACGCCGCGAAAGACCTTTACGAAGACTTCCTGGGTCAGATCTGCTGCGTCGGCCCGGTTATGCACGGTGCGCGCAAGCAGCGAGTAAATCGGCTGATGGTAGTGCGCGATGAGCCACGCAAAGGCCTCTTCCGACCCGGCGCGCAACTCGGCTACAAGAGCTGTCTCTTCGGACTGAAGCGTCAACGCGCTGGCAAGATTGCCCATGGTGAGGTCCGCCTGCAATCAGTCCTCCCACATTACTGCAAATGGCGCACCTTTGGCATCTTCCAATTCTGCGCCCAGTATGATAACCGGCTTCTGTTGTCCACGGCTGCCCTGCTTCTGAACAGCCACATCGCCTAGCAAACTTCGCCAACCTGAAATACGCGGGAGACGGAACAGCGGCCGCAACAACCGGATCTCCCGCGTTATCTATTCTCTTAGACACCGGCACCCCCCTGAAGTGTTCCCGGTCACGGGCACTTTGGAAGATTTCCATCGAGACGGGCGTGGTCCGAAGCCACACCATTCCAACGGAGCGAAGCTCTCAAATGGCGAAGACGATCCGTCGGCCTTTCTCCACGCGGCTCCAGGCAGCTTCGACATCGGCCAGTGGCACTGGCTCTACGTCCACATGGAGCTTGCCCGCAGCCGCCATCTTGAACAGCTCTGGAATCGCTGTGAGGATCGTGTCGAGCGGCACGGAGCCAAACCCGCTGCCAAGCAGCTTGAGGTCCACGCTGCGGAGCACGGAACCTGGAAGTGTAATGGTCGGTCCGGCGCTTTGGCCCACCTCCACGAGTCGGGTAGATCTCGTCGAGCTGGGCTTGAACGTCTTCGCCAACGCATCGAGAAGCAATTCCGTGGGACGTCCCCAAAGATAGTCGATGACGACATCGATGCCCTTGGTCGCTTCTGCAACCAAGGCCTCCCGCACAGCGTCTTCCGGCTGGCCCAGAGCTATGATCGCATCGGCATCTTCCTTGGCGATGGCATCGACATTCCGCCCCACCGCAATCACACGCTTTGCTCCCAGGAGGTGCGCCGCTTGGATGGCGAGTTGACCCGCGACTCCGGTTGCGCCGAGGATCAGAGCGGTTTCACCAGACTTCAATTCACCTCTGTCTTTTAGAGAGAGCCATGCGGACATGCCGGGATTGGCGATGGCCGCCGCTTCCACATCGCTGATGCCATCGGGCAGTGGCAGGCACATCGACGCCGGTGCCGCACAGCGTTCCGCCATGGTTCCCCATGGCTTGCGCACAGAACCGAAATAGACGCGCGTGCCGTCCGGACGTGTTCCTACGCCATCAAGGCCAGGGACCATGGGTACTTGGCCGTCTGCGGAGTAGTGGGCCCCGATCGCAATCGCTTTTACGATGGGGTGCAGGCCTGCTGCATGAACCTGAATGAGAATTTCGTTTGCGCTCGGGACTGGCTCCGCAAATTCCTGATACTTAGGGGGTTGGCCGAGGACTTGGACAACAGCAGCTTTCATTGGGTCACACTCCTTAACTAAGTTAAGTTTAACTTAACATCGTTAAATCGGAAATGCTACTATTTTTTGATGGCTCTCGACCGGCAGCTCATCCTGCGCCACGCTTTCGCCGTGCTGAACGAGGCGGGCCTTGAGGGATTGACCTTGCGTCGCCTGGCTGGGCGACTCAACGTCAAAGCCCCTGCCATTTATTGGCATTTTAAGGATAAGCGCGATCTGCTGGACGAGATGGCGACACAGGTTTTCCGCGAGGCTTACCAGGAAAGTGCGGCTCTGGAATCGTTGCCCGAATGGCGGGAGTGGGCGATCGCCTGTTCCCAGGCGCTGCGCAAAACCCTGCTTCGTTATCGCGAAGGCGCCAAAATGTTCAGCGGCACATACCTGACCGATGCAGAGCTCTACGCACCGATGGAAGCGAATCTGCGCAGGCTCACACGGGAAGGCTTCACGCTGCGGCAAGCGGCGGTCGGGCTTGGTGCACTTTATAGCTACACGGTTGGATTTGTGATTGAAGAGCAGGCGACACAGCTTGCGCCGGGCGAACCGAACCCTCAATACGATCTGGCTGTGCGCGAGCAGCGCGTAAACAAGGAGCTGTATCCTCTCGCCGCAGCCGCGGGCGCCGAAATGTTTACCAACCACGAGGCACGTTTCGATGAGGGTCTCGCCCTGATTGTGGCGGGCCTGTCCGCGATGCTCGCAAGCGCAGGCGCATCGCATTGACGAATCCCACCCCAGCAGAGAGAATAGGAAAGTTGCATCTCCGCAGCATGTGGGCCTGTGGCGCAGTTTGGGAGCGCGCTT